>CP050848.1 GCA_014873095.1 Planctomycetales bacterium ZRK34 | reverse complement strand
CGAGCTCGAGGCGCGTAACGGGATGCGCCTCACACTCACCGCCGGGCAGGGCGCGCACTACGGCGGTGGCGCGTTCACGCCCGCCCAGGTCGTCATCCCGAAAAACGCGCTGACCAACGGCGGGTTCGACCCCGCCGACGGCTTCGCCCACTGGGTCATCTTCGGCCCCGGCGTCGATGAACAGCAATGCCGCGAAGCCGGCGCCTGGCCGCAGCACATTCAGCGCGGCGACAACGGCTTGATCCACATGCCCGTGCGCTCCATCGGCGAAAACCACGTCACCGGCCTCTACCAGGACGCCCCCGTCACCCCCGGCGCACGCTGCCGCGGTCAGGTCAACATCATCCACACCGCCGTCGACGCCATCGCCGGCGACGAGGCCGCCCTCTGCAAGCTCGAGTTCTACGACGCCGCCGGCCGCCACATCGTGCAGTATGAATCCGCCACGCAGCTTCGGGCCGACAGCCCCGTGAATGAACCCCTGACCGCGGTCGTCACCGCCGTCGCGCCGCCCGGCGCTGTCACCGTTCGTTTCGTGCTCATCGCCGACGACCCTCAATCCGACAACACCGGCTCCGTCCTGTTCGACGACGCCGAGCTGTGGATCAATTCCCCATTACCCCAAGGAGACGAAACATGAAGTTCCCCGCGCAGAACAAACTTCTGGGCCTGGTCGCCGCGCTGGCGATCCTGTCCGCAGGCTCGGCCCAAGCCGCGCTGGTCAACGCCGGCTTCGAAACCGGTGACCTGACCAGTTGGAACAGCTTCGGCGATTCGATCACCGTGGTCACGACCGACCCGAACACCGGCGCCTACCACGCCGACCTGTCCGCCGACGACGCCGACCCCAACTACGCCGGCATGTACCAGGATCAGGCCGCTTCCGGCGGACAATTGTGGAACGGCAGCATCTGGGCTCGCCTGGTCTCTTCACCCGGCGGCAATGCCATGATCCGCCTCAAGCTCGAGTTCATCGTCGGCGGATCGCCCGTGCAGATCGACGATGCGCTGCTCACGACCGTCTCCGGCAGCTACACCCAGTTGACCGTCAGCGGGATCGCCCCCGTCGGCGCGACGATCGCCCGCCTCACGCCGGTCGTCGAACTCAACGGTGAGCTCGGCTCCATGCAGGGGTTCTTCGACGATGCAGCCCTGACGCTCATCCCCGAGCCCGCCGCCATCACCATGCTCGCCCCCGCAGCCCTCATGCTCATCCGCCGCCGCCGAGTTTGATCAACTGTCATCCGAAGCCCACGGTGTCCCACCGTGGGTTTCTTTGAAAGCCCACCGCATGCGCCGACGCGCCTTCACCCTCATCGAACTGCTGGTCGTCATCAGCATCATCGCGCTGCTGATTTCGATTCTGCTGCCTTCGCTGAGCAAGGCCCGTGAGCATGCCCGGACCATCGCGGGCCTGGCCAATCAGCGGCAGATCGGCCAGGCCCTGGCGATGTACACCAATTCATACAAGGGCCACCTGCCCCCGGGCTACGTCCAGCCCGCCGGCATCAGCACCGACTGGGCCATCATTCTCGACGGCATGCTCACCGGGCAGCCCATGACCTATAGCGGGTTCTTCGCCGGCAAGACCGGCCCCGAAGAAAACTGGACATTGCCGATCTTCCGCGACCCAAACGCCAAAGCCGAAGGCGGGCGCATGCACTACAGCGCCCATCCGATTCTGCTGCCGGATTTGAACTGGGCCGCCACGCCGACGACCTATCAACTGTCCGACATGCGCCAGTCCGATCGCAAGCTCATGATCATGGACGGCGCGCAGGACCCGATCGTGCTGGCCTCGAAAACCTACGCCACCACGTGGCAGCTCGACAACGTCAGTTGGGACGACGCCGGCTCGGCGGTGTATGCCAACAACTCGCTCGGTGACAACGCCGACCTGATCGACCCCGGCCCAAACGCCGACGCCCCCGCGCCCGCCGGCGCCGGAAACATCCGCTGGCGTCAACACGAAGACGACGGCGATGACGCCACCCTCTACGCCAACTTCCTGTTTGGCGATTTTCACGCCGCGACCGTCGAGCACCGCGAAATCAGAAAGATAGACATTCGACCGAATTAGGCGCAAAATGTATGTAATTGCAACTTGACGGTCCCATCTCATGCGCCGACGCGGTTTCACATTGATTGAGCTTCTGGTGGTGGTCGCGATCATAGCGCTGTTGATTGCGATTCTGCTGCCGTCGATGGAGAAGGCCCGCGAGACGGCGCGGCGCGTGGCCTGCGGATCGAACCTGCGGCAGATCATGACCGCGCACATCATGTGGGCCGACGAACATCAGCAGCAACTCGTCGAGCAGGCCCCCAGCTACCGCAGCGCCAACAACGGCAACTATGCGGTGTGGCATCGCGGCTTTCCGATCAAGTCCGGGTATGAAGAATACGGCAAGTGGTCAGGCCACGGCGTGCTGTACCACCGCGGGTATACCGATGCACGTTTGTTCTACTGCCCGAGTTGGACCTTTCCGTACGTGGCGTATCGCGAAACGATCCCCGGCCCGGATGTCGGCGGTGGGGTCTGGCCCGAAGACGAAGTCCCCGCCGAGCAGGATTGGATGCAAACTTCGTATCACTACCGCAGCAGTTTCGACGGCGACCCGGACTGGCGATCGGCCCACCTCGCCGACGACCCCGGCGCCTCCGCCATCATGGCCGATGCTTTTTCCGATCCGCGCCGCAGCATCGATCAGTGTCACGAGGAAGGCTACAACGTCGCCCACCTCGACGGGCATGTCGACTGGTACGGCGATGCCGACTTCACCCTGCGCGACTACAACGGCGGCAGTCCGTACTACGCCGGCATCGCTGCCTACACGCTCATGGAAGAAGTCTGGCGTGATTATCTGAGCCGGTAACGCGCCCGCGATGTGCGCACAGGCCTGTCGCCGTTTGATCACAAACGCGAATTTTGCCATTTCCGGCACGACAGGTTTATGCGCGCGGCCGCGTTGATGACGCATCAGCAGGGCGGCGCGCACAAGGCTGTCGCGACTTGCCATCGGTGTGCGCGCCAAACGGGTCCAAACCGGCCGAAAGTGATCGATTCGGGGTGGTTTTTTGACGCCGGCGCGCGCACCGGCGCGGCAAGGCGACACCCCTGTGCGCGCCAGCATGGGAAAAGGGGCGTTCAGGGCGTAATATCGACGGGTTGAGGGTGAATTCGCGGATGTTTTGAATTTTGTGTTTTTTGCATTTCGGTGCGCGCCTGCGGTGGGGGAATTTCGCGTGATGTTGCAACCCGGGGCGGGTATCGTGGTACGTATGGGTGTGAACCGACCGACGATACCAGGCGGAGGCTTGCAGATGACGCGTCAAGCGGCGGAACCGGCTGACGCGGTGCTGGCGCGTCGGGCGTCGGACGGGGACCGCGAGGCGGCAGGCATGTTGATCGATCGACACCATGCAGCGGTTCGACGATTCCTGCGGCGACTGACCGGCCGCGATGATGTGGCTGACGACCTGGCGCAGGACACGTTCGTGAGACTGCTGCGGTATGTCGACCGCTACGACGAGCGCTACCCGATGCGGACGTGGCTGCTGACGATCGCCCGTCGGCTGACGATCAACCGGGCCAGGCACGAGAGCCGATCGATGCCGAGCGATGATCTGACACGGGTGCAAAGCGGGGGGCCTGACCCCAGCGAACCCGTGCAGCGGGATGACGAACAGTCCCTGCTGCGGCAGCAACTGGATGCGGCGATCGAGAAGCTCAGTCCGCCGCAGCGCGAAGCCGTCGTGCTGTTTCATCAGCAACAGCTCAGCGTGCAGGATGTGGCGGCGGTGATGCAACTGCCCGTCGGCACCGTGAAAAGTCACTTACACCGCGGACGCGCCGTGATGCGCCAGTACCTGTCCGCTCATTGCGAGGTCGCATGACGATGAACTGTCAGCAAGCCAATACACTCTGGGACGATGCCCGCGACCGGGCGCTGCCCCCGGCCGACCAGGTGGCTTTCGATCAACACCTGTTGAATTGCCCGCAGTGCGCGGCGATGTGGCAGCGTGAGACATTGATGCTCGATACGCTCGCTGCCGACACCGAGCCGGGCGATGTGCAGACGTTCAAGTTTCACGTGATGCGGAAGATGACGGAAGCTGAAACCGCGCCCGAGCCGAGCGGTGAATCGGCGACCGTCGACCCGGTCGTGCGGAAGTTCACGCCGTGGGCGGTGGTTGCTGCGATGGCGGCGGCGGTCGCGCTGATGATCTCGCTGTGGGCTGTAGTTGAGCCCGCCGATCAGCCGAAGTCGCCTGCTGTGCCGGTCGCTGCGACCGCTCCGACGCACCCGGTGAGCGTGCTCGTGCAGGATCTGACACGCGGCATCGATCAGCCGCAGCGACTGCGCGAATCGATTGAAAAAACAACATCGTATTTGAGTCTGACCCAACTGGCGGCCCTGCTGGAACGTGAGGTCGCCCCGGCTGCGCCAACGGAAACACCCAATACGCGAGGCTGAACATGAATCTGTCCAAACCCCTCATGGTTGTCGCTGCGCTTGTGCTGTGCACTGCTGCGGTTCTTCGGGCCGAGTCGCCCGCCGACCTGGCCCCGGCCGATGCCAATGTCTACCTGCAGTTGAACGACCTGGCCAAGCTGCGCGCCGATTGGGAGAGCGACCCGCTGGCCGACTACCTCAAGCAGTACATGCCCCCGCATCACCAGCCGCAGGCCTGGCAGGACATTCAGACGATGCTCGACATGAACGGCGAGCAGATCATCGACACGTTCTTCGGCAAGACGCTGAGTCTGTTTGCCGTGGGCACGGGCGAAAAGCCCCCGGGCCTGGTGCTGTCGCGCGTCGACCTGGCGGACTCGAAGGCGGCCGTTCAGAAGCTGAGCCTGGAGTTGATGGGCAAGTTTGGTTCGTTTGAGCTGTATCAACCGTCCGACGGCAAGGGTCGCATCGCGATCAGCGACAAGTGGGTGGCGATGGGCGACCCCAAGCACGACGACTTCATCCGCAACACGCTGACCCACGCCGGCAAGGGTGACACGCTGGCCGCCAATGCGCAGTTCAAGCAGTGGACCACGAAGCTGCCGAACGGGTGGGTCGCTCTGGGCTTTGCTCGTGAGACGGACAAGGACGAGGTGCATACCGCCGGGCTCTACCGCAACGGTCGCGACGTCAAGCTTGAATACGCCGGTCACTCAACCAACTTCGCCAAGGTTTACGAAAAGCTGTCCGACGCCGGCGCCAAGCAGTTTGGTCCGCTGCCGGCGACAACGATCGGGGCGATGACGCTGAACGTTCATGACAAAAGCCCCGACCCGCGGGCTGTCGAGTTTTTCAATCGCATTCTCGCGCCGCGGTCCTATGAGAAGGAAGTGCTGCCGAAGCTCGATGCGCCGGTGGTGGCTTTTCTCGGTGAACTCAAGAGCGATCAGGTCGAGCCGAGCCCGGGGCTCAGCGTGCCGGTGGTTGGATTCGCCCTGCACCTGAAAGATGGCTCGGTCAGCGCCGATCTGGATCGCATCCTCAACAGCGTGTTGGTCTTCGCGAATCTGGCCACGATGCAGTGGGCCGTCGATCCGATCGCCATGACTGACGGTGAGTACAACGGCAGCACCTACCGTGTGGCCGACATGGGCAAACCGCTGTCGCAGAAGGCCAAGCGACCGGAGATCGCCGGTATGGTGAAGTTGACCTTCGGGCGGATCGGCGAGTGGTACGTGATCTGCTCACACGAAAATTTCTTCCGTCAGTGTGTTGATGCGGCCGCGGGCAAGTCGACGCTGACCGCCGCGGCGGACTTCGACGCCATCCCGCTGAAAAATCACAACACACCGGTGATGTCCGGCTTCGTGCGGGCGCCGCTGCTGGCGAATCATTTCCAAACGTGGCTGGATTACGGCAAGTCGCATTACCCGCAGGTGTTCACCGACGCCGAGCAGGTCAAACCCGCTCGCCCGGCCGCCAAGGCGGTACGCGGATTGACGGTGTTGACCGGGGCGCTGAAGCACTACCGCTCGATGAGTCTGCAGACCTATCGCGGCGAAGGCGACACGCTGCGCGGCCGGGCCGACATCATCCGCCAGGTCAAATGAAGTTGTTTTGACCGGATGAACAGGATGATGCAGAGATGACAATCACCAGATTCATCCCTGCTGATCCTGTTCATCCGGTCTAATTGATTTGAGTTGTATTTACCGCTGCAGGCTCTGCTCGAGTTCGGTGATGGCCAGCAGGCTCATCGCCGTGGCGTAGAGCGGTTGGCGGTTGTCCCAGAATGCGGTGCGGGTGCCGCCGATGGCCTCGGTGGGGTTGCGCACGTAATAACAACTCGGGGCCTGCATGTTCAACTGCGCGATGAACCGGGCGGCCATGCTCGCGCTGACCAGCCACTGCGGGCGATCTTTTTCAGCGATCAGGTCCGGCGCCTGTAGCAACATCGACTGGGCGGTGAGCACACGCGCGGTCTGCCAGTCAGGTTCATCGAAAAGACCCACGCCGATGGGATACCCGCCGACGATGTCGCGCGCCGCATCATCGTCCGCCCCGACGGCCCACGGTCTGACCTGCCCCTTGACGACCTGCATCAGCTGACCCGCCAGCACGGGATAGCGGGCGGTGGCTTTACCGATGCGGGCCAGTCGAATCTCGGCGTTGATGAGCCACGGCAGCGTGGCGGCCAGTTCGTCGGACGGGTCAGAACTCGCGTCGATCTGTTTCCAGATGGCGTCGAGGGCGCGCTGGATCAGGCGCAGGATATTCGGATCGCGCGTGCGATCGTAATACGCGGTCAGCGCAGCGGCGGCCAGGGCGTCGGCGGACAGCGTGGCGGAACGTCCACCGCCGTCGGCAGCAGGGGCCCGGTCGAACAGGTTGAAGTGGCCGTCGGGTTGCTGCATGCGCCCGATCGTGGTGGCCAGGCGGAGGCGGGGGCCCTTGAGCGAGGCGGCTTCGGGAGACTCGAGCATGGCCATCAGCGTCAGGGCGGTGCCGGCGAGGTCCTGCTCTTCGGCGGCCAGTTCGATGACCGCGGCGGTGCAGACCTCCAGCGCCTGTTCACGCAGGGCGGGTTGCAGGGTTTTGAGATTCGACACGCGAGCCAGGGCATACGCGGCCAGCGCCGCATCGACGGGGCGGGCGGTCGGCGGGTTGTAACGATCGGCAGTGGGTTCATACGTGCCGGCGAAAACACCCTGACCGATGTGGCGCTTCAGCAGGTGTTCAAGCAACTGGCCGCGCACGAGTTTGAGTGCGGCATCGTTCAGCGGCGACGGCGGCCAGAGCACATTGCCGCGATACAGCGCATCGGGTTTGGCCCCGGGCTCCGGCTGCACGAGATGCGTCACGCGGAAGCGGTACAGCGACGGGCCGTTCGGCTGACCGATGCTGGCGAGTTGCGTCGGCGGTAGATTCAGGTCGCCGAGCAGATGATTGAGCTGGCCTTGCAGATTGGTGTTGGCCGCGATGCGATTGCCGGGGAAGACCCACGCCCAGCGATGCCCGTCGAACAGGGCCAGACCGTCGAGGTCGAGCGTGATCGCCCGCGGCAGCTCGGCCAGCCGGTTGATGCGCACCGGTTGAACCGGCGCGACGAATTGGATGTCGAGTTGCACCTGCTGGGCGACTTCGGTCAGTTGTGAGACTTCGTTGATCGACTGCACCAGTTCGCGCATCGCATCGCGCACCGCTGACTGCAACAGCGGCATGATGTCGACGGCCGGCAGCTTCACTTGCGCACGGGGATCGTCAACGGCAGCGTGACCCTGACCGAGCGTGACGCCTTCGCGGCGGAGCGTCACCTGCACGGCGCGGACGCCGGTCGCTTCGATGCCGAGTGTCTGATCGGGCACACGCGCCCGGCGCACCCAGTTTTCGACCACCTGAAATGCCTGCCGCCCCAGCGCCTCGTCAAACCCCGGCGCGGGCTGTTGAGCCTGTGCAACACAGCAGAACATGATGCCGCCGAGCAACACGATCAACCGGGCGATGTTGATCTCACGCAACATCCCGCAGGGGTGATGCCCGCGTATCACAGCGGTTGAAAATTGTCGTAACAGGTTGAAAATCATGTAGGTTAACGCCTCGCCGGGTGGCGTGCCGACGCGTTCGGCACGTGGGTTGATTACTACATGGCATAGCCTCGAACACGAGAAATGAGGTCGCCATGTTGAACCTGATGTCGCTTGATACTCACCGTCGAATCCTGCTTCTGACCGCGTTCTTCTACGCCGCCATGTGCTGAAGTCACAGCATAGCAACCCGCCGCCGGACTGGCGACGGGTTGCGTCGTAATCGGGCGGTGGTGATTACGCGGTGCGAATGCCGCCGAACGCCGCGAAGCATGTGTTTTTATGCAGCACGTCGATGTTCGTAAAACCCACCGATCGCATCAACTCCATCTGAAATGTCAGCGGGCGCGGGGTGTCTTCCTGCTGGATGTAGTCGAATACATGATCGCGATACGCAGCATCCTTGAGGCTGACGAGATAGTCTCCGTAGTCGGACTGCATCATCGTGCCCACGGGCGCCGACTCGTGTTCGACCATGTCATAAATCCACAGTGACCCGCCCGGCCTCAGGGCCGCGTGCAGGCGGGTGAATACATCGACCCACTCCGCGTCGCTGCGCAGGTGATGCAACACCGCCGCCGCGAGAATCCAGTCATAGCGCCCGGCGCCGAGGTCGACTTCGCGGACATCGCCCTGAAGCGTGTTGACCGATCCGGCCGTCGCCTCGCCGACGCGCTGCTGAGCGCGGTCGAGCATCGGGCGGCTGAGGTCCACGAGCGTCACGTTCACACCCGGCCTTTGCTTGAGCAGCATGAGGC
This sequence comes from Planctomycetales bacterium ZRK34, assembly GCA_014873095.1. Lineage (GTDB taxonomy): Bacteria > Planctomycetota > Phycisphaerae > Phycisphaerales > Zrk34 > Zrk34. The sequence continues at coordinate 5,701,582 of CP050848.1, read as the reverse complement.
TGTAGTTGCCCGCGCCGCAGCCGATGTCCAGCAGGTCGCGCCCCTCGGGGCATACCGCCGCGGCGGCCCGGGCGATCATCGCCATGCATTTGGCCGAATCCTGCGCGGCGACCTGCCCGGTTTCGAGGTTTGAGAATCGCTCCACATCGGCGTCGAAGCGCGCACGGATTTCATCGACGGTGGACTTCATGGCTGGGCCACCTCTCGGGTCGACTCGGGTTGCGCATCGACATTCCGCAGGCGGTTGATCGCCGCCAGATACGCCTTGGCGCTGGCTTCGAGTACGTCGGTGCTGGCGCCTCGGCCTCGTACGCGCTTGTCGTGATGACGCAGTTCGACGCGGACTTCACCCTGGGCGTCTTTGCCGCCGGTGACCGCCCGAATCTGGTAGTCCAGCAACTCGGCGCGGATGCCGGTGATCCGCTGGATGGTGGAATAGATCGCATCGATCGGACCGTCACCGGTCGAGGCGTCGGTGTCGGCCTTGCCGGAGGTGTCGGTGAGGGTGACCGTGGCGGTGGGCACGGCATTGGTGCCGGTGGTCACCTGCACGCTGGTCAGCGTCCACAGATCACGCCGCGACGCCGCGTCGAGCTGCTGCTCCACGAGCACCTCGATGTCTTCGTCGTATACGTCCTTCTTCTTGTCGGCCAGCGCCTTGAACGCCTCGAAGCATCGCTGCAACGTTTCATCATCCACGGCATATCCGAGCTGATCGAGCCGCTGGCGAAACGCCGCGCGTCCCGAGTGTTTGCCCATCACGAGCTTCGATTCGGGGATGCCCACTTCCAGCGGGTCCATGATCTCGTACGTGCTGCGGTTTTTGAGCATGCCGTCCTGGTGGATGCCCGATTCGTGGGCGAAAGCGTTGTCGCCGACGATGGCCTTGTTACGCTGAACATCCAGCCCGGTCAGATGCGAGACCATACGGCTGGTCGGGTAGATCTTCTTGGTGTTGATGTTGGTGCGGAGCCCGAACGCCTCGCCGCGGGTGTGAATCGCCATGACGATCTCTTCGAGCGCGGCGTTGCCGGCCCGCTCGCCGATGCCGTTGATGGTGCACTCGATCTGGCGTGCGCCGTTGGCCGCCGCCGCCAGCGAGTTGGCCACGGCCAGGCCGAGGTCGTTGTGACAGTGCGATGAGAGAATGATGCCTTGCTCGTCGATGATCGGCAGTTTCTCGCGGACATAAGCGAAAATGTGTCCATACTCGGCGGGCGTGGCGTAGCCGACTGTGTCGGGGATGTTGATCGTGGTGGCTCCGGCTTCGATGGCAGCGTGGGTGATCTCCACCAGGTGATCCAACTCCGTGCGCGAGCCGTCTTCGGGGCTGAACTCGACATCGTCGACAAACTGCCGGGCGCGCTGGATGTGTTCGACGGAAATCTTGATGATTTCGTCGAACGCTTTTTTCAGTTTGAACTCGCGGTGAATGCGCGACGTGGCGCAGAACACGTGAATGCGACCATGGGCGGCATCTTTGACCGCCTCGCCGGCGCGGTCCACATCCGCCGCCACACAACGCGACAGACCGCACACGGTGGCTCGCTGCAACTCGCCGGCGATCTGGCGCACGGCTTCAAAGTCGTCGTTGGACGTGATGGGGAAGCCGGCTTCGATGATGTCGACACCGAGCGTTTCCAGCTGCCGCGCGATCTCCAGCTTTTCGGCGCGGTTCAACGAAGCGCCGGGGGATTGTTCACCGTCGCGCAAGGTCGTGTCGAAGATCCTGAGAGTATCCATGGTCAATGCTCCGTGGCGTATTGATTCAGTATCGGTCTGATCGCAGTTTGCAAAGGCATAAAAAAACCGTCCGGGGTGATGCGGACGGGGCGGTTGGTCGTACGTAAAAAACTACGGTTGTGCCGATCGCGCCTATCCGCGTAGAGCGGTTAGAACTAGGGCCAGGCTCAGAAGCAGGGCGGTCGGCATGGTGCGGTAGGCGTTCATGTGAGCCAGAAGTATAGCCGGGGTGCAAGGGGCGATCAAGCGGGCCAAAAACGGCCGTCGGGTTTGCGCTTAATTTCACAAATAACACTTCAAAACATGGAAAAATAGAACCTCCCCCGCTATGGTTTGGGCGTCAAGTCGATCAGCAGTTTCGAGGTGACTTGGTGGAGTTGAAGTCGAACTGTTGGAAGGTATGAGCCACCGTTATGATGTGGATGCAGCAGGTCAACACTGAAGAGTTTCTCAGGGTCGTAGGCCCGGCACTTCAGCGTTGCGGAGCCGACGAACTCGCCCGACAAGTCAATCAGCGGTGGACCCCGAACCAGCTATGCCAGATGTTGCACGATGAGGCGGCCGACGTACGAAAGGTCGCCTGCGTTGTATTGGGACTCGTCGGCGATGCGCGAAGCCTGCGATGTCTGACGCGGGCTCTGCGGGATGCTGATCCGCATATCAATCAGCTGGCCGAGCACGCGCTATGGTCGGTCTGGTTTCGCCTGGGCTCATCCGAAGCCCAGAAGCATTTCCGCCGTGGTCTGGCGGCGATGGAAAACGACCAGCACGCATTGGCCGTTTCCCACTTCCGCCAGGCTCAACTCGCCGGCCCCACCTTTGCCTCCGCCTATCACCAATGCGCCATCGCTCATTACATGATCGATGAGTATGAACCGGCGATCGAATGCTGTCGCCAGGCGGTTGAGTTGATGCCCGGTCATTTCGCCGCCTACTCCACGATGGGGCATTGTTTCGCCCATCTCGGTCAGTTCGCCGAAGCCGCCGATTGCTACCGTCGATCCCTGGCGATCAACCCCCGCATGGAAGGCATCGCCACTGCCCTCGGCCGCATCGAACGCTCCCTGGCCAAGGTCTGACAAACCCCAATTCAGCATTGTTCCGGGTGTTCATTTACTCTTGTTGTCACCCGCACTTGCAGGTTTTGATCTGCTTGGTCTGAGTATTTGCCCTCGCGCAAATTTTGCCGAATTTTGTTGACTTTGGTCCGAGCGGGGTTATTGTTGCCAGATCAGCTCCGGGTGATAGAGAGAGCCGCCACCAGGTCGGATGCCTTGGGAAGCATCTGAACAACTACGGAAATTTCAGCTATGTCCATACCGAGCCATCGCTCCAGCCGCAGGTATCGCCGTGATCGCACCGCCGCTCGCGTCGGGATGTTGCTCCTTTGCGTGATGGTCCTGCTGACCGTCGGCGGCGTGTGGTACCTGGTCGGCGCCGAGACGGGCGTGCGACAGCCGAGCACGGTGGGGCCGCTGTTCATGTTGGAAACCGGCGCGATGGCGATGCCGCCGCAGGCGACACCCGAAGTGATCGAACAGGCCGCCGAAGCCGCGTTGACCGCGCCACCGGCGATCAAGCCCGCTGCCGTTGAGCCGGTGGTCGAGCAAGAACCCGCCATCGTTGAATTGCCCGCCGCGCCGCAGCCGGCTATCGAGGTCGCCGTTCCGCTGAAGCCCACCGGGCCGATGTTCAACGGTCGACCGATCAAACCGGTGCGCACCGTTCGCATGCTCGTGACGGCTTACAGTCCCGACGCCCGCTCCTGCGGCAAGTTTGCCGACAACATCACCGCCAGCGGGTACTCGGTTTGGACCAACGCGATGAAGCTCGTCGCCGCCGACAAGCGCATGTTCAAGTTCGGCACCATCCTGACCATCCCCGGCTACAACGACGGCCACCCCGTCCCCGTCCTCGACCGCGGCGGCAAGATCAAAGGCCACCGCCTGGACGTGCTCTATCCCACCCACGGCATCGCCCGCCAGTGGGGCGCCCAGTGGCTGAACGTCACGGTGTGGGACTACGCCGACTGATCAGAAATGATCAATGACCAAATCCCAATGACCAAGGATGTTTTCACGATGGTCATGGGGCATGATCACAGATACTTCACCAGTTCCACCGGAAGTCTTTTGATGCGGCGTCGTCGGGCCTTGGCCACGGCGTAGCGCAGGCAACTGTCGACGAGTTTTTCGACGCGCGGGGTGATGTTGATGTCGTTGTCGCGCATCGCCTGAAGCGACCACATCCACGCTTTGTATTCCTCATAACAGCGAGGCTTGTAGCGGTAGAACCCGATGGCGTGGTGGCCGATTTCGTGGAGAAACACCGCCGCGCTGACCGGGCCGCGCGGGTAGGGGGCTTCGATGAGACGGGAGATCGAACCGTTGTGATATTCGACCTGCCAGGCGCAGCCGGTCGTGCTGGAGCGCCAGCGGTTGATGCGGATGCCGTAGCGTTTTTTCATCGTGCGGACCAGCTCGTCATACTGCTGCTGTTTGCGGCTGACGCGCTGGCGCGGCGGCGCGGGGCGAGTGGTTGTGGTCGACGGCCGACGACGCGGCGGGTCTTTTGGAAATGACAGCAAGTCCCAGAGGAGCGTCGGAAACGAAGCGGCCTTGCGACGACTCATGCACAAAGCCTAGCTGCCGGGTTGCAGGCTGGCAACTGCGGTTCTACTGTTACGCCATGCGAATCGTCTTTCTCGGCAGCGGGGAGTTCGGGGTGCCCACACTCAATGCGCTTTGCGAAGCGCACGACGTGCGGCTGGTTGTCTCACAACCCGACAAACCGGCCGGCCGCAAACGTCACATGACGCCGACGCCGATCTCGCAGTGGGCAGCGGATCATGATCTGCCCATCATCAAACCCAAGAACATCAACGAGCCCGACGTCGTGCAGCGCATCCGTGACGCCGAGCCCGAAGCGAACATCGTCGTAGCTTTCGGTCAGAAGATCGGCCCCGAGGTGATCAGCTCGCCGAGCTACGGCGAACGCGCCACGATGAATCTTCATGCTTCGCTGCTGCCGAAGTACCGCGGGGCGGCGCCGATCAACTGGGCGATCATTCGCGGTGAAAAGGAGACCGGCAACACCGTGTTCTCCCTGGTCGAGCGGATGGATGCCGGCGACATGCTCGGCCAGCAGCGCACGCGCATCGACCCGATGCAGACCGCCGGGGAACTACACGATCGGCTGTCGGAGATGGGACCGTCGCTGGTGTTGGACGTGCTCAGCAAGCTGGAAGCCGGCACGATGCAGTCACAACCGCAGAACGAAGCGGAGAAGACGATCGCGCCGAAGCTGGGTAAATCAGACGGCGTGATGGACTTCCGCACGACCAGCGAATTCGCGCGGTGCCGCGTGCATGGGCTCACCCCCTGGCCGGGCGTGAGTTGCTGGTGGGCGAAGGACCCGAGCACGCCGCGATCACAGTTGTATCTGCGTCGTGTGGAGGCGATTCCCAGTGCATCGGTGGCGACGCCGGGCACGATGATCGCCGACGGCGTGGTGGCCACGGGTTCGGGTGCGATCCGCCTGCAGGAAGTGCAGCCGCCGGGCAAGCGCCTGATGAACTGGGCCAACTTCCAGAATGGTCACCAGCTACCGATCGGGGCGCATTTCTATTCCGAAGCGACGGATGAGGACTGACGCGATTTACAGATAAAGATGGGATCGTAATTTGTGGCACAGCCGCCCTCGGCTGTGCTGAAGGTTGCTCACGCACAGCCGAGGGCGGCTGTGCCACAGATTTGCAACCGGACACGACTTGGCGTCTGAATATTTTCAGGGGGGGGCACCAGATTGGGAAGAACAGACGCCGGGGGCGCGATCAGCCGGAGTATTCAGCTTCCAGGAGTTTGAGCGTTCGCCGGGAGGCGAGCTTGTCCATCGGGTTCATCCGATCGAGGATGAGTACGCCTTCGAGGTGGTCGGTTTCGTGTTGCCAGATGCGGGCGGGCAGATCGTCGTCGGTCAGCGTGAAGGGGTTGCCATCGAGGTCGGTCGCATCGATGGTGATGCCGACCGGGCGACGGATTTCGGCGGTGACATCGGGGATCGACAGGCAGCCCTCGGAGTGGGGGGCGTATTCTTCGGCGGGGTTGCTGAGGACGGGGTTGATGAACACGCGATCGTCGGCCGGGTCGCCGGTGGCGTTGGCTACGAACATCCGCCAGTTGAGCCCGACCTGCGGCGCGGCCAGCCCCACGCCCCGGGCTTCGTGCATCAGTTCGAGCATGCGGCCGGCGACGGCGCGGACCTCGTCGTCGACCTCTGCGATGGGTTGCGTCTTGCGGCGCAGCACCGGGTCGGGATAAAACACAATTCGGAGGTTATCGACCTTGACGTTCACGGCGTAATAATAGATGCTGTAGGGGCTCAGGCAAACCACACGTTTGGCAGACCACATGATATTCGCCTAAACTGTCACAGCGACCGGTTCGACGATTCGATGCCGGGTCGTCGTATCTGGGCCATGATGAACCACCTTGTGTTGATGAGAGGCGTGCTTTAGTGGCTTGGAATCCTTTCGGTAAAAAGAAGCCCGACGAAGAGTCGCAAAAGGCCGGCGCTGAGGGCGCGACCCCATCGCCCCAAGCTGATGCAGCCGGCGACTCAAAAGCCGACAAGTCCGCCAAGAAGAAGGCGGAAAAGCCGGACAAGACCAAAAAAACACCGCGCCAGGAACTCGAAGAAACACGTGACGCCCGCAAGGCTTCGCGCTGGTTTGAGCAGGCCAAGACGGTCGCCGACACCGGCAACTACGACTACGCCGTCGAGTGCTACATCAACGGGCTGAAGTTCGATCCCGAGTCGTTGCGTCATCATGAGTTGCTCCGCGAAGTCTCGCTGCGGCGCAAGGTCGCCGGGGGCAAACCCGCCGGACTCAAGGATCAGTTCAAGCACTCCGGCGGCAAGAGCGTCGTGGAGAAACTGCTGAACGCCGAATTCCTCTGGGCGAAAAATCCGACCGATCCGAGCCTGGCCCTGGCCGTGATGGATTCCGCCGCCAAGCTCGAACTCGAAGAAGTGACCTACTGGATCGGCAACATCGTCCTCGAAAACAACAAGACCACCAAGCGCCCCAGCCGCAGCATCTACGTCAAGGCCCGTGATCTGTTTGCGAAGGTCGGCGCGTTTGACAAGGCTGTCGACGCCTGCCGCCTCGTGCTGGCGGGTGATCCGATGAATCAGAAGCTGCTGCAGGAGCTCAAAGACCTCGAAGCCGAGCGCACCATCATGGAAGGGCGCTACGGTGAAGAGGGCGGCAGCTTCCGCACCGCGCTGCGCGACTCCGAAGGCGCCAAGGCCATGGAGCAGTCCGGCCGCATCGCGCAGTCCGCCGCGGCGATGCGCGAGACCATCGATCGCCTGCGCGACGAGTACGAAGCAAGCCTCGATGAACCCGAACGCATGACCCGGCTCGTGCGGGCGCTGCTCCAGACCGGAGAAAAGTCCGACGAGGACGAAGCGATCAAACGCCTCGAAGACGGGTACGAGCGTTTCGGTCAGTACCAGTTCCGCATGCAGGTCGGCGACATCCGTATGCGTCAGTTCAATCGCGTGCGGCGTGAACTGCAGGAACGCATGGAAAAAGCCGAGACCGACGAGGCCCGCGCCGAGATGGCCGAGAAGGTCAAACAGGCCCGCAGCCTGCAGGTCAAATTCGAGCTCAACGAGTACCAGGATCGCGTCAAGGCTTATCCGACCGACATGAAGATGCGTTTCGAACTCGGCAAGCGCCAGTTCTTCATGCAGGATTTCGACAACGCGATCGCCAGCTTCCAGGAAGCCCAGGGCGACCCCAAGTACCGGGCCATGTCGCTGCGGTTCCTCGGCGAAGCATTCGCCCGCAAGGAGTGGTACGACGAAGCGATCGACACCTACCACCGCGCGATCGAGGTCCATCCGTACAACGAAGACAAGCTCGCGATGGAGCTGCGGTACAACCTGATGTCGGTGCTCGAATTCAAGGGCCGGGAAGACAGCGACCTCCCCTGCGCCCAGGAGGCGCTGAAGATCGCCAGCCACATCGCCCAGGTCGACATCAACTACCACGACATTCGCGACCGAGTCGAAAGTCTCCGCAAGCTGGTCAGCGAACTCAAGGGCGGCAAACCCAGTCCACCCGAGAAAGCGGAGAAGTCTTAAGTCAATTGACGTGGTCGCGTCGTTGTTTGTGCCCGGCGCCCGTTGTTTGACATAGATTGCATCATGAGCGTCGTCGCTGTCATCCCCGCTCGTTACGCTTCCACGCGCCTGCCCGGCAAGCCGCTGCTTGACCGCACGGGGCTGCCGATGATTGTTCACGTGTGCCGGCGCGCGGCCGAGGCGGCGAGCGTCGACCGGGTGATCGTCGCTACGGATGATCAGCGCATCGTCGACGCCGTCACAGCCCACGGCCACGAAGCGGTCATGACCCGCGAAGACCACCCCAACGGCACCAGCCGCATCGCGGAAGTCGCCGAAGCCCTGCCCGCCGAAGTCGACGTCATCGTGAATGTGCAGGGCGACGAGCCGCAGATTGACCCCGAGCATATCGACGCCGCCGTCGAGCGTCTGCGGGCCGGTGATGAGCCGATGGCGACGGTCGGTTCGCCCTTTCAACCGGGTGAAGACCCGGCCAACCCGAACATCGTCAAGGTCGTGATCGATCAGCGTGGGCGGGCGATGTATTTTTCCCGTGCCCTGATTCCGCATGATCGTGACGGTGACGGGGCCTGTCCGCCGCTCAAACACGTCGGCATGTACGTGTATCGCCGAGATTTTCTGCCGACCTACGTCGAGCTCGGCCCCACACCCTGCGAGCAGGCTGAAAAGCTCGAACAGCTCCGCGCCCTCGAGCACGGCCACCCGATCGCCGCGGTCATCCGCACCGTCCTGCACACCGGCATCGACACCCCCGAGCAATACGAAGCTTTCGTGGCGACCCTGCCGGCAAAACGCTGAGGCTCATCTCCGGCAGGGGGCCGACTTCCGGGGCCGGGGGTTGATTCAGGCCGATCGGCTGTTACGATCAACCCTGATCCCCAATCATCATCCAAGGAACCTCAGCCCATGGGCGTACCGATTTCGCAGATGTGGACCGTTGCCACGTACGTGCTCAAGCAGCGCATTCAGCGCCGCAAGCACTACCCGTTGGTGCTGATGCTTGAACCGCTGTTCCGTTGCAACCTCGCCTGCGCCGGCTGCGGCAAGATCCAGTACCCCGCCCACATCCTCAAAAAGAATCTTCCGCTGGAAGACGCTCTCCGCGCCGTCGATGAATGCGGCGCGCCGATGGTGTCCATCCCCGGCGGCGAGCCGCTGCTGTATCCGCACATCCGCGAACTGGTCACCGGCCTGATCAAACGCCGCAAGTACATCTACCTCTGCACCAACGCGCTGAAGCTCAAGGAAGCCCTCGAAGGCAACTGGTTCACCCCCAGCAAATACCTCACGTTCAGCGTCCACATGGACGGCCAGCAGGAGCACCACGACTTCGCCGTCTGCCGCGAGGGCACGTACGACGTCGCCGCCGAGGCGATCGGCATGGCCGTCAAGCAGGGCTTCCGCGTCACGACCAACACGACGCTCTTCGACGGGGCCGATCCGAATTCCGTCCGCAAGTTCTTCGATGAGATGATGCGACTCGGCGTCGAGGGCATGATGGTCAGTCCCGGGTATGCCTACCCCAAGGCGCCGGATCAACAGTCGTTCCTCCGCGAGCGGTCCAACACGAATCGTTTCTTCGAGATGCTGCTGTCCAACCGCAAGAAGAAATGGATCTTCAACCAGAGCCCGCTGTTTCTCGAATTCCTCATGGGCAAGCGCGAGTACGAATGTACGCCGTGGGGCAATCCGACATACAACATCTTCGGCTGGCAGAAGCCGTGCTACCTGATTCAGGACGGGTACGTCGACACGTTCAAGGAACTGATCGACGGCACCGACTGGAGCCAGTACGGGCGCGCCTCGGGCAATCCGTCCTGCCAGCAGTGCATGGTCCACTGCGGGTATGAACCCTCGGCGGTCAACCACACCTTCGCCAGCTTCGGCGGCATGTGGGCGACGATCAAGGCGATGATCTTCAACACCTACGCCAATCCCGCCGCCGGCAAACGTCTCGACGAAGAAGCCAAAAAGCCGCATGGTCCGATGGTCCACCTGGCCAATCTCACCATCGACGGCGAGCCCGCCGCCAAGTCCGAGGCCGAACGCGAAACCGTCGAGGCGGCCTGATGCTTGATGCCACTGGCGGCTAGTCCGCCAGTGCCACCGTCATTCGGTTGCCAGTCCGTCGCCGTCACGGCATACTACGGGCATGAAGCTCAACTATTTTCGTTGTGTCGTCGTCGCGCCCGTCGTGATGCTCACGCTCATCGCGGCGGCCGGTTGTTCCCAACAACGTACGCCCTACGGCCGATACCTCGACGCCAGGGCGCGTCATGAGGCTGCCGTCGAAGTCATCGAATCGCACGGCGGGCATGTCGCCTACGAAGACCCCGGCACCGCCGTCACCCTCGATCTCGCTGACAAAACCGCTGCCGGTAAAGCCATGGCCGCCGTCGGCGATCTGTTCGACGTCTTCGCCGTCACGCTCATCCATGGCAACACCCCGCTGAAAAACCTCGGCGACCTGCCGAAACTCCAGCATGTCACTCTCCGCGACATTCCCCTGACTGACGCCGGCCTCAAATACCTCGCCGCCCAATCCCACCTCGCCGAGCTGCACCTGCTGAACACCGGTCTCGACGATGCCCGCCTCGCCCAGGTCGCGGCCAGCCTGCCTGATCTCGAGCAACTGACTGTCGGTTACGACCCCGTCACCGACGCCGGCCTCGAGCCGCTGGCCCGCCTGACCGACCTGCGTCGCCTGACCCTCGCCAACACCGACGTGACCGCCGACGCCGCCGCCAAGCTGATCGACACCAACCCCCGCCTGATCCTCCGCCTCAACGATCAAACCCTCAAAGGCCCCGAAGCCGGCGAGTAAAACCACTTTTCCGGGTAACACCGCAAATGCAGAGTTGGGAAGATTATCAACAGGCCATAGAGATCGTACGGTGTGTGATCAATGAATGGGATCCTTATGGCTTGTTAGACGCTGGGGCGCCACGCAACGAATTTGCCTCTGAGATTGCAAGTGTCGCAGGACAAGTTCGGCATATTCGCTCCCAGTCGGACGCAGTATCGATAATCTCTCGTGTGTTTTCAGTTGCATTTGAGCCAGCATATTTTCGTAGTGAAGACTGTTTGGCTGTTGGCAAACGGCTGTTTGATCAGCTTGTATCAGCGGGGCTCGTTGAATATTGACAGTGAGTCTTGTTGACGGGACGTAGAGTTTCAACACGGAGGGCCACGGGGGGCCACGGAGGTGTTGATGGCGGAGTTGCTTTATCGAGAACTCAGTGGGGCGATCATTGAATCAGCCATTGAGGTTCATCGCGAACTTGGCCCCGGGCTGTTGGAATCAGCCTACGGGGCATGTTTATGGCATCTGTTGACCGATCGCGGCCTGACGTGCCAGCGTGAGCTTGAATTACCCATCCAGTTCCGTGGTATCACAATCGACGCGGGTTATCGCTTGGACCTGCTGGTTGACCAGAAAATCATCGTCGAACTCAAAGCCATCGAGCATCTGCAACCCATTCACGAAGCCCAGTTGATGACCTATCTGCGTCTGAGCAGATATCGCGTCGGCCTGTTGATCAACTTCAACGTAATCCGGCTTCGCGATGGCATCAAACGCCTCGTTCTCTAACACACAACTCTGTCTTCCCTCCGTGGCCCCCCGTGGCCCTCCGTGTTAAAACTCTTGCCCCGCAGGTCGATCCGCCTACAATCCCCGCATGGATTCACCTGATTCTCCGGACATCGGCAGTCTCGAATCGCAGCGGAATATTGCGAAGACCATGGGCGTGGATGTGACCCGGCGCCATATTCTGTTGTGTTGCGATCAGACCAAACCCAAGTGCTGCGACAAGCAGCGCAGCCTCGAGGCGTGGGACTATCTGAAGCGGCGGCTCAAAGAATTGAACCTGTCCGAGCGGGGCGGGATCTTCCGCACCAAGGCCAACTGCCTGCGCATCTGCGAAGGCGGGCCCATCGCGGTGGTGTATCCCGAAGGGGCGTGGTACCGGCAGTGCGATCCACCGGTGCTGGAGGACATCATCCAGCGTCACCTCATCGGCGGCCAGGTGGTGACCGAACACCTGATCACGCAGCATGAATTGTGATAGCGACTGACGATCACGCAGCCTTGCGGAGGGTCATGGTCGCGGGCTTGGTTTCAGCCACGAGCACCACGCTGTTCCATCCGCCGAGCTTATCGTTTTCGACGCCGTAGGCCGCGTAGTCGGTTTCCCAGATGCGACCGTCGATCACATACTTGAAACGGTGCTTGCCGGCTTCCAGCGCCACCCGCGTGCGCCACCAGCCGCGTTCGTCGCAAGCCATCGGCTCGGGGCCGGGCTGCCACTTGTTGAAGTCGCCGGCCAAACGCACATCACGCGCGCCCGGGCGGAAATACGCAAATTCGACCGTTCCATCTTGATACAGGGTGACCATTGCGGTGCGCCTCCAAAAATGACTGAAAACTTCGGTGGGAAATACGGGCCTCTCGGTATGCAGATGTATCGACGAACCGCCGGTAGAACTTTTGTGACCGACAGGGGTTACACATAAAAAAAATCTGATACACTATGCAGCCCCGACCCCGGGTACTTCCCCCTAAGTACATGGCTTGGAGTCACTATGAGCAAGCACTTAATCATCACCGCGGTGACCCTGATGATTGTTACGATCATCGTTCTGACGATGTGGGGTACAGTCGATCCGACGACGCGCGGATCGCGGGACGAGGTGCTCTCGGCAGACACGTTGCCGACGAATTTGCCTGCCGTGGATCAGGGCGCGATGGCGGCCCCCGGCGATTCGGCATCGGATTATCGGGCGGCGATCGACTACTGGGTCGCCAACTACGACGACCTGCGCGTCAACACGCCCGATCCCCAGAGCGTGGCCAAACTCGAGCGATACATCCTCAAGGCCGCCAAGCAGGGCAAGCCCACGTTCGGGTTTGCCGATGCGTACATGCCGATGCAGCCCGGCGAAGCGCCGGAGTATCACAACGCCCCGGCCAAGATCGGCCAGCTCATCCTCCGCGCCGTTGAGAAGGACGAGGCCGAGTCATCGATCAAGAAGAAGCTGATGGCGTTGTGGACGTTCGGTCGGCGGTTATACGAGTACAACCTGCGGATGGTGCCGCGCCAGGCGGGGCTGGGCATGATGCAGTACGTGGCGATCAATGCCCAGTCGAAGTTCGGGGCTGACGACCCTGACGTCAAGGCGATGAACCAGTGGATACCGCACGTCGACAAGATCACCGCGGCGTGGGAAGAAAAGAAAAAGGCGATCTACAAGTACAACGCCAGCGTGGGCGACCTGGTCCGCATCGTCGAAAACGACGGTGACAAGACATTCCGTGTCGAGGCGCTGCTTCAGATGGGCATCGCGCAGTGGACCACCAACGTCCGCGCCAACGTCAACGCGGTGCAGGGCTGCCTGGAAGACTTTGCCGCATCGAAGGATGCCGACCTGGCTCGGGCGGCGCGGGCGGCCCAGGAATTCACCCGCGAAAATGTCCGCATGCTGCACTGATCCATCAACCGGCGAGGCGCTACAATGACACTCGGGACTGGGGCCAACTCCATGCGTCAAGAAGAAGGTCAAGACAACCTCGCGGACATGCTGGCGAATCTGAGCCAGCCCGAGACCGAGCAGGACGACACGTCGTCAGACGCCTTCGAAACGCTCGAAGCCGAGGCCGCCGCCGAAGCGGAGACCGAGGACGATGTCTTTGACGAATCAGCAGATGATGCCCCCGAGCCTGAAGCGACCGACGAGCCCGACAACTCAGCGCAGGTGCTTGAGCCGGTGTTCGAGGACGAGGCGGCAGGTCAGTCCAAGCCAGCCGAGGAAGTGCTTGAGCCGATCGACATCGGCAATGTCGAGGACTCCGAGTACGAGCACCCGCTGGCCCAATACAGCCAGACCCAACGCAATCTGACGGCGACGCTGGCGCGGCGGCCGGTGCAACAGACCTCACTGCTGCGGAAGATCGGCATTCCGACGCTGATCGTGCTGGGCGTGGCGCTGCTGGTGCCGGGCGTCTGGGCGGTGGGGATTTTTGCGGGGTGGGAACTGCCGCTGCATGAGAAGGAAAAGGTCAAATCCCTGGCGGTGATCATGCTGGTCTGCTGGCCGCTGGCGCTGCTGTGTTTCCTGTCGGCGGCGTTCATGTTCATCGGGCTGCGGCGGCCGGCGAAGCGGAACGGCCGCGGCGGGTCGCGCTGAATTTTGTTCAATCAAAAAAGTCATCGACACGCGCGGAATTTGCCGCGGTTCATGTGTTATCGGATTGACTTTATTCGGACCTGAGACTACTGTTCGCGCTTGATAAGGGACATCGGGGGCTTGTGTCGTATAAAGCGGCGCGGGCGCCCGATTCCTTGAACCATCTCGAAACCAATTCAAGCCGCAGGGGGCTGACCGATGGCCAAGAAGACCAGCAAAAAAGTCACGAAAAAGGCCGGCAAGACCGCTAAGAAGGCGGCCAAGAAATCGACCAAAAAGAAGGTGACCAAGAAGAAGGTCACCAAGAAGACCACCACCAAGGGGGCCGCCGTGAGCAAAGACAAGAAGACCAAGAAGAAGACTGCCACCAAGACCAAAGCCGCCGCCAAGCCCAAGGCCAAGTCCGGCAAGTCGAAAAAAGCCGCGCCTCAGCCGGTCATCACGCTGACGCACGAGCAGATCGCCGCGCGGGCCTACGTGGTCTGGGAATCCAACGGCTGCCAGCCCGGGCAGGACGACTACAACTGGCGTGAAGCTGAGCGCCAGTTGCTCGCCGAAGCCGGCGCCTGATCCGACGCACAATCCACTGTTACTTGTGACCGATCGGTCCCTCGCCGGTCAGGTACTTGTCGCGCAGCGCCGATTCGAGATCGACGCCGTTGATGTTCGCCAGCGTGCTCAGCCAGGCGATCACATCGGCGAACTCCTCGGCAAGGTTCTGCGGATCGTCGCCGTGCAGCGCGGTCGCCAACTCGCCGACTTCCTCGATGAACCATAAAAACGTCGCCGGCGTGCCACGCGCCGAATCCGTTTCGTAGTACCGGTCGCGGATGTGCTGCTGAAAAGCTTTGAATGTCAGATCGTCGTCGGCCATGGTGACTCCTGGGTTTGTGCGCCGGCATGTTAACACAACGGCCCCGTGGTCAGGGAGAATGTCCAATGTCCAAGCACCAATGACCAAGGTCATGACCAATGCTCGAATGATCGCCCGACATCGAGCAATGGTTATTTAAACATTACATTGGTCATTGGGATTTTGTCATTGGTCATTTCCCCATATCATGCCCCGATGAATTTATCCGAGGCCACCCCCAAGCCGGTGATTCAACTGGGCCCGCGCGGGCAGCTTGTGCTGTTGCTCGTCTCGGGCCTGTTGCTGGGGTTGTCCTATCCGCGGCCGAACGTCTGGCTGCTGGCCTACATCGGGTTGGCGCCGATGACAGTGGCGGCCCTGCGGGCGCGGTCATACCGCTCGGTGGGGTTGATCAGTTGGCTGGCGGGTTGGGCGTGGTGGCTGGTGATGATCCGGTGGATGATCGCGGTGACCGGGCCGGGCTACGTGGCGCTGTCGGCTTTTATGGGGGTGTACTGGACGGGCTACGTGCTCGTGCTGCGGCTGATTGATCAGCGATTCGGGTGGCCGCGCGTGTTCAGTGTGCCGCTGGTGTGGGTGGGCTTCGAATATCTGCGCGGCATCTTCCTGTCGGGTTTCCCGTGGTTCAACCTCGGCCACTCGCAGCCGGCGGTGATGATTCAGATCGCTGACGTGACCGGGTCGTACGGCGTGAGCTTTCTGGTGGCGATGGTCAACGGCGCGATCGTCGATCTGCTGACGCGCCCGCTGATCAATCCGATGACGCAGCGGTGGACTTCGGTGGTGCGACTTTCCGCAACGGCCGCGCTGGCGGGGCTCATCATCACACTCGCCTACGGCGCCTGGCGGATGAATCAACCGGTCGATGGCGATGTGATCCGCGTGGCGCTGGTGCAGACCAACGTGCCGCAGTCGAACAAGGTCTTTCCCACCGACGAGCAGGATCTGAAAAACTTTCAACGGATGATGACGCTGACGCAGCAGTCGCTGGCCGGCGAGCCGGACCTGATCGTATGGCCGGAGACGATGGTGCCGCGGGCGCTGAATGATGAATCGCTGGCGATGTTCCGCCGGCTGGCGGCCCCGTACCTGAAGTTTCACGACGACCTGGTCAACTTCGCACAAGAGCATGAGGTGGCGATGCTGGTCGGCGCCCATGCGATGGAAGGCTGGCCGCCGTTTGATCCAGCCCGGGCCAGCTATCACCCGACGCACCGGTTCAACGCCGCCTACCTGGTTGATCCGACCGGGCGCATCGCCGATCGCTATGACAAGATTCATCGCGTGCCGTTCGGCGAGTACATTCCGTGGGTCGAGTCGATCCCGCCGCTGAAGAAACTGCTTTTGAATCTGACGCCGTACAAGACGGACTACACCCTGCGGGCCGGCGAAAAGTTCACGCGGTTCACGGTGACGACAAAGGATCATGCGTGGCGGCTGTCTGCGCCGATCTGTTTTGAGGATGTCGTCAGCGACGTGCCGCGGAAAATGGTCTGGGCCGACGGCGCCAAGCAACTCGACCTGCTGGTGAATCTTTCTAATGACGGGTGGTTCGCAGGGACGGCCCAGTGTCTTCAGCAGGAGCAGATCGCGCGATTCCGCTGCGTGGAAAATCGCGTGCCGATGGCGCGGGCGGTGAACACCGGCGTCAGCGGATGGATCGACTCGACCGGGCGGTTGCTGGGCAATGTCACCGTCGACGGGCTTACACAGGATATCGACGGTCAAGCGACGGGCACGCTGCACCGCGACACACGGACGACGCTGTTCAGTCGTATCGGTGATTGGCCCGGCGTGATTTGTTTGATTGTGACGGCGGGCTTGACCGTCGGGTTGTTCGCAAAGAAGCTATGGCACAGGAAACCATCATGAAACGATTTCAACTTATGCGTGTGTGCCTCGGGGCCGTCTGTTTATCGATGTTGGCTGGGACGCTGAACGCGGCCGACGAAAACGAGACGAAACTGCCGACGAATCTCCCCGAGCTGCGCGAGACGGCGGTGAAGATACTCGTCGAAGCTTCATTCAGTGATGTGCCGTTGCTGCGCGCCAATGCTCTGGAAGGCATGCAGGCGGCGCCGGATCGAGCCTTGCCGCTGGCGACGCGCCTGCTGAATGATCCGAATCCGGCGGTGCGCTACGTGGCGGTCGTCACCGCAGGGATGCTGAAGTTCGACAGCCTGTCGACGGCGATCCGCCCGTTGCTGCGGGATGAACACCCATCGGTGCAGGCTGCGGCGATTTATGCCTTGCGTGCGGTGGGTGAGAACATTGACCTGACGCCGTTGGCCGGTCTGCTGGAGCGCCGCGATCCCGGGCTGCGTGGCAACGTGGCGCAGCTTCTCGGATTGCTGGGCGATCCCAGCGCGGTGCCGATGTTGAACCGTGCGGCGTTGCTGCCGATGCCGCGCGTCAGCGCCACGGACCTGGCGGTCGTCCGCATCCAGATTGCCGAGGCGATGGCCCGGCTGGGTGATGACGACGCCCTGGACGCCCTGCGGTCTGGGGCGTTCAGCCAGTTTGACGAGGTGCGTGTGCTGGCGATCGTGGCGATGGGCGAGGTCAAGGATCGGCGGATGGAAGTCGCCCTGGAGCGCTTGGCGGATCAGCCCCCGGTGGAGATTCAGGTCGCCGCGGCAGGGGCCCTGGCCCGGATGGGCAACACCACGAAAGTGCAGTCCGTTCTGGACGCCGCCCGGCATGTGAATCCGATCGTCCGAGGGCAGGCGGCAGTCAATTTTGCTTATTTTTCAGACGATCGCAGCCTGGTGATGCTGCGGAACATGCTGATCGACGAAGAGCCGATCGTGCGGGTCAGTGCGGCGGCGGCGGTCCTGAAGCGGCTGAGCAAATAGCATCAGGACCAATATCCGGGAATGCCCCGGTATCGAAAACGCGAAAAATCCTCGCCAAGGGTTTGACAAGAACAGTCGCCTGCGGTAGATATGTACAGGCTGGGCATGAGCAGAGGCGACCGATACAACCCGGATAGGGGTCGCTTAAGAGCCATCGCCCTCGATGCACCCACGCCAACCCCGTTAGGGCTCTGGAGGCAACCTTGAGCATCTTTACAAAAATCTTCGTGGTCCTCGTGATGGTTCTGTCGGTTCTGCTGGCGGCCCTTGTGGTGCCGTTCGTGGTCAACACCGATACGTATCGCGAGAATTATCTGAACGCCCAATCGCAATTGGAGGTTCAGAAGTACAACGCGGCGAATCGTGAAAACGATCTGTCCGCTCAGATTCAGGACAAGGTGGAGCTGATCAATCAGCACAAGGATGAGATCGCCCGCCTTCAGGCTGAGCTCAACAGCCGCGACACGCAGATTCAGGGCCTTCAGGCTCAGGTCATTCAGCTTCAGAACGCCAACGCCGATGTTCGCGGTCAGCTCGCCCGCCTCAGCACCGGTCTTGATCAGGCCACGCAGATCAACGCCATGCTGCAGGAAGAGATCAAGGACCGCCGCGACAAGATGCTGACCCTGCAGACGCGCGGCATCGAGCTGACCGAATCGCTCCGCGACCGCACCACGCAGGTCGATACCCTCGTCCGCCAGGTGCGTCTGCTCAAGGAGCAGCAGGAAGACCTCACCACCCAGAACGAAACCCTCGTCGCCAAGGTCGAGTCGCTGGCCCAGTATGCTGACAAGGCCCCGGCGACCGCCGGCGGGCTGGACATGAAGGTCGGGCCTGGCAGTCCGTCCTCCACGACGATCCGCGGCATGATCACCGACGTCAAGCAGATCGGCGACGACCAGTTCATCGCGATCAATGTCGGCGCCAATGACAAGGTCGCCGAAGGCATGAAGTTCATGATCCACCAGGGCGACACCTACCTCGGCGACGCCGTGATCACCCAGGTCGATCTAAACTCCGCCGCCGGCCGCGTCACGCTCAAGCGTGGCGAGATTTCGCCGAACTCCGAAGTCCTCGCCGGCAACTTCTAAACCGACGGTGTCCCGGCCCACAGGAGCCTTGCTATGAGCCAGATGAATACCGGCGGCAAGCCGATCAGCCGTAAGCCGTCGAACAACGTCTACTCGATTCTCGTGTTCATCGCGTTTGTCGCCCTGGCGATCGCGGTCGGCGTGACGTGGTGGAAGAACGTCGAGCTGACCGGCCCCGAGCAGCCGAACGCCGGCTTCAAGAGCCCGTTCTACGTGACCGAAGAAGCCAAGACCTGATGACGGTCGGGTTTGTTGTCAGGCGCCGTGCCCGGTCGTTGGGGCCGGCGCTACAAGACCATGGATGGTCCCCTTCATTGCGTGCACATTCCCTACAGCTTGCGTGCCGCGTTATGACCGCTAAGATGCGGGTCATGCCGGTTCTGTTTGACCACGGCGTACCGTGCCTTCATTCGTGAGACGCCCATGATACCTTTCGACAGCCTCCTCGGTTGGTTCAGCGTCGATATGGGCATCGACCTGGGGACCTGCAACACGCTGGTGTGTGTGCGCGGCGAGGGGATCGTGCTCAACGAGCCTTCGGTCGTCGCCGTACAGAAGGGCACCAACAAGGTGCTGCAGGGCGGTAATGCCGTCGGCTGGGTCGCCAAGGAAATGCTCGGCAAGACTCCCGGCTCAATCACCGCGATCCGCCCCTTGAAAGACGGCGTCATCAGCGACTTCGAAATCACCGAAGCCATGCTGGCGTATTTCATCCGCAAGGTGCAGGGCCGCACACGCTTCATCGGACCGCGCGTGGTGATTTCGATTCCGTCGGGCATCACGGCCGTCGAGAAGCGCGCCGTGCTGGACTCCGCTGAACGCGCCGGGGCGCGGCGGGTGTTCCTTGTGGAAGAACCCATGGCGGCGGCGATCGGCGCGGGCCTGCCCGTGGCCGAGGCGACCGCCTCGATGATCGTCGACATCGGCGGCGGCACCACCGAGGTCGCCATCATGTCCCTGGCCGACATCGCCGAGTGCACCAGTGTGCGCGTCGCCGGTGACGATCTGGACGAAGCGATCATCAACCACATGAAAAAGACCTACAACCTGATGATCGGCGAGCAGACCGCCGAGCGGATCAAGATCGAGATCGGCTCGGCCGCCCCGATGGAGCAGGAAAAGACGATGGAAGTGCGCGGCCGCGACATGATCAGCGGGCTGCCGCGCAAGACCGTGGTCACCAGCGAGGAAATTCGCGAGGCGCTGCAGGAACCGCTGACCTCGATCGTCAACACGGTCACGCGCACCCTCGAGCGGGCCGAACCCGAACTGGCCGCCGACCTGGTCGACAACGGCATCACCCTCGCCGGCGGCGGCGCGCTGCTCCGCGGCGCCTCGACGATTCTGTCCAACGCCACGGGCCTTGAAACCCGTATCGCCGAAGACCCGCTGACCTGCGTCGCACGCGGCACCAGCATCTACCTCGAAAACATCGAGGAGTGGAAAGGCACGCTGCAAAGCGACCTCGACGAAATTTGAACGCGGAGCCCGGAACGCGGAACTCGGAACGATTCAGCACGGATCATGCTCTAAAGTTCCGCATTCGCCGCTCCGCGTTCTGAGTTTAACGACATGGCATTTCCTGCAATGACATTCCGCCGCGTGTTCGTCGTATTGCTGGCGGCGTTGTCGGTGAGCAGCCTGCTCAAATCAAAATACTGCGTGTATGGTCCACCGTTGCGCAACGCGGTGCACACGGTGCTGATGCCGATGGCGCGCCCGCTCAATGACATCACTTCAACGGTGCGCAGCGAGCATGAACGCCCCGTGCTCGGCGACCTCGAACAGCTTTCCGATGAACTGCGATACAAAGACGCGCTGATTCTGTCACTGCAGAAGCGCGTCCGCGAGCTCGAAGCCACCAGCGCCGAACTGCAGGGCCTCTCGCAACGGCTCGGCCAGGATTACGTGTTTCGCGAGTCGCGCGTGATCGGTCGATCCAGCGATCCATCAGCCGGCACGCTGACCATCGACAAGGGCGCCAGCGCCGGGTTGAGCCCGGGGCTCGCCGTCGTCAAAGGCGCTGATCTGGTCGGGCGGCTCATCGAAGTCGGGTCCACCACGTCGATCATCCGTTTGATCACGACGCCGGGCGAACTGGTCGAGGTCGCGCTGACGCCGCCACATCTGCCGACAGACCAGTCGACGGACTTTCGCCAGCGCGTGGCGCAGTTGCGCGTGACAGGCCCGGGCGAACTGATCGCTGAGGATGTCGATCGTGATGTACCCGTGCAGGCGGGTGACTACGCCAGATTGCTGGATGATCGCGGGCCGGGGAGTTGGCCCGTCGCCGTGCAGGGCATGATCGTGGGGCAGGTCACGAAGGTCGCGCCGAACCCGGATCAGCAATTGTTGAAAACGGTGACGGTGGTGCCGATGCGGTCGCTGCGGCGGCTGGATGTGGTGACGGTGGTGGTGCCTCGCACAGTCGCTGCGGGTTCCGGCGGCGGCCAGGGGGGCGGGCCATGAGGTGGTGGGTCTTCGCGATCGTGGCGTATGTGCTGCTGGGCATCGAGGTGTCGCTGGCGGACCTGATGGCGATCGAGTCGAAGTTCGGACCGGTTCAGCCACGGTTTGTGTTGCTGCTGGCGGTGTTTGTCGGGCTGGCGGCGGCGCCGCGCGTGGTGATGATCGCCTCGCTGGCGCTGGGCATTCTGGTGGATCTGACGACGACCTGGCCGCTGGCGGACGGCGGCGCGCTGACGCTCATCGGACCCTGTGCGCTGGGGTATGTGATTGGCGGATATGTGCTGCTGCAGGTGCGGTCGATGGTGTTTCGTCAGCACCCGTTGACGGTGGGATCGATGATGCTGGTGGCGGGGGTGGCGATCGAGTTGATCGTGGTGGCGGTGTTCACGATCCGGGCATGGTACGAGCCGGTCGCCGGGTGGTCTTCGACACACGAGTTGGTGTTGCGCTCACTGTCGCTTTTCTACAGTGCCGTGATCGGAACGATGCTCGCAGTGCCGCTGTGTGCGCTCACGCCGGTGTTCGGTTTTCCAAGTCTGAAACAGACCGGCCAGCGCGGACGCCGCTGGTAACACACGAATCAGATGAACCTGTTCAGTGATTATTTATCCGCGGGCTCAGCCGGGGCGTCGGTCTCTGCGGGGGCGGGGGTTGCGGCTTCCGGCGCAGGCTCTGCGGCGGGGGTGGTCATCGGGCCGTCGGGTGTGATCGGCTCGCCGCCCTTATTCAGAAACTCTTCATACCAGCGCTGAAGCTGCCCGCCGGACAGTTCGATGTAGCGACCGCCGCTGTCGTTGGCCGTGGTCGCCAGGTCCTGCGACTCGTTGTCGATGGTGACGGCGATCAGCTTCGTGCCCACCGCCTGGAGCTGGCCCGAGATCGTCTGAAGCTCCTTGACCGGCGGCAGCAGATGCGCCACGAGAATGATCTTCGGCGGATTGGACCGCAACGCCATCGTGAACGCCGGCAGGGCGGTGATCGCGCCGCCGGCATAGACGGATTGAAAGTCCTTAGCCAGGGTTTGCACATTGATGTCGGATTTTCTCGCCGGCGAAGGCGGAAAAGCCTTGGGCCCGCTTTCATTCCAGAAGATGATCTGGGCCTGCTGGCCGGACTCCATCGTGCGGACCGACGTCAGGGCCGCCTGTTTGACGACGTCGAGGTAGTTCCGCATGGCCGCGGAGCTGTCGATCATCAGAATGGTCGAGTCCGACAGCGGCACGCCCACGAAGGAGGCGTCGCTGGCCAGGAAGGGATTGGCATCGGGGTTGTATTCCCAGGCTTCTGAGGCGCTGACATCGGTGGTGGGGGTGAACAGCAGGCTCATGCCGTAGATCACCACGCCGACGACGCAGAGCACCAGCAGGCCCATCGTGGCCATGACACCGATGCGGATGCCGAGGCGTTTTCTCTGGGCCACCGGCACGCGGGCGATCTGGTGGGTCGACAGCTTGACGACGCGGCCGGTGTTGGTGGTGTACACCGACATGCGATTGGTCGTCGACGCGGCGCGGTGTGTTTCATCCGGCGCATCGGGGCGGCTGAGCGATTCGGGGCGTTGCTGATCCGGATCATCCGGCACCGTCATCAGCGTGCCGCAGTTGAAACAACGGCAGACACCGCCGCGAAAACCGTCGTCGATTTCCAGTTCGCTGTCGCACTGTGGGCACGCAAGGTCTATCATCGTTAAATTCTATCCCTGTTTGAAGTGTCAACGTATGCACAGCATACTGCCCAAATACCAAGATCATCATGCCCGATGAAACCTTCGCCGTCCAGTCCGATCCCACCTGATTCTTCGCCCGGTCATATCCCGGTGCTGCCGGGCCCCGTGCTCGAGCTGCTTTCACCGGCCGCCGGCGAGGTCATGCTCGACTGCACACTCGGTCGTGGTGGGCATGCGGGGCTCATCATGCCGAAGCTGGCGCCCGGCGGTCGCTACATCGGGTTGGATGTCGATCCGCAGAATCTGGCCTATGTCGCCGAATCGCAGCCGAATCCGCCCGTGCCGATGGACCTGGTCCACCGCAACTTCGCCGATGCCCGCGGGGCGCTCGACGAGCTCGAAATCGACGGGGTCGACCTGCAATTGGCCGATCTCGGCTTCGCCTCCAGCCAGATGTCCGACCCCGCCCGGGGCCTGAGCTTCGCCGCCGACGGCCCCCTGGACATGCGGTTAAACCCCGACCTCGGCGCCACCGCCGCCGACCTGGTCAACCGCCTGCCCGAGCGTGAACTCGCCGATCTGATCTTCCGCTACGGCGAGGAGCGGCTCTCACGCAAAATCGCCCGAAAAATTGTCGATCTGCGCGACCGATCACCGATCAATACTACAAGGCAACTGGCCGAGGTCTGCGCTGCCGCATACGGCCCACGGGGCAGGCGACAACGCATTGATCCGGCCACGCGAACCTTCCAGGCGCTGCGCATCGCCGTCAACGACGAGCTTGGCGTCCTCGAAGCCCTGCTCGCCGCGTTGCCCCGGCTGATGCGCCCCGGTGGGCGCGTCGCGATCATCAGCTTCCACTCGCTGGAGGATCGCTTGGTCAAGCACACGTTCAACGACTGGGCACTCGAAGGCCTCGCTGATCGCCTCACGAAAAAGCCCGTGACGGCGGACGATCAAGAACGTGCGGCCAATCCGAGATCGCGATCTGCAAAATGTCGCGCGATTCGTTGGTTGGCGACTTTGCCCCGCGATGAAAATTGATACAATCACCCCCACGGCCAGGAAGGCCTGCAATCTTTCAGGGATGAACAACTCATGACGCGCGAAACTAAAATCGGTCTGCTCGTCGGGATGGGCGTGATCATCGTCATCGGCATTCTCATCAGCGATCACCTGTCCGATGCTCAACGCCAGAATCCAGCCGAACTCGCCGGGGATGTGCCCGAAATCGGGCGCGACATGATTCCGCCGCCGGCGTTCAGCACACGCGAAGCGCCGCGGCCCGGCGCCGAGCAGACACGCCTGCCGATGCCGCAGGATGTCACTCCGCAGACCATCGCTCCGCATCGCAACACGCCCGCCCCGCGCCCGGATGTGATTCGTCAGAACCAGGGCCGCGAGTTGTACCAGACCATGCAGACGGCTGATGACACCCCGCCGCCGACGCCGCGCGTGCAGGAGCCGATCGTCGTCGATCGCAACAATCTCTCGCAGCGCGCCCAGGCGGCGCAGGACAACCTGCCGTCGGAGTTTGTGCGTGTGCAGGACGCAGCCGTCGCCGTCGAGCACGCCCGGCCGATCGACAACAAGCCTCGTCAGATCATTCACTACGTCAAGGAAGGCGAAACCCTCGCCACCATCGCCCGCCAGTACTACGGCGATCCGCTGGAGTATCAGCGCATCGTCGACGCCAACAAGAAGGCGATCCCGAACCCGAATCTGATCCGCCCCGGTGTGCGTCTGATGATTCCGCCGAAGGGCGCCCCCGGAAATGCCGCCCTTGGAAATGCCGCTCCCAGCGCCCCGACGCCGACCAAGCCGAAGTTCACCACGTATACCCTCGCTGAGGGCGATACGCTCTCGGATGTCGCAGCACGTTATTTCGGGTCGGCCAAGCTGTGGCAGAAGGTGTACGAACTGAACAAGGATCGCATCGACAACCCCGATCGGGTGGTCGCCGGCACCGAGCTTCGGGTTCCGACACGCTGATCCATCCACCAACAGGCTGCTGATCATGTTTGCCAAGCTTGTGACGTTGACGTTGCTCTTCGTGTGCCTTGCCGGGTCGATGCTCGTGCTTCGCCAGCAGCGTCTGCAGCTTGCCAACGAGTCGGCCCGCCTGCACGGGCAGGTCGTCGACCTGCGCGAAGGCATCTGGGATGCACAGACCCGCGCCGCCGGCCGGATGAAGCCGCAGCAGATCGAGTCCCGCATCCAGGAGGCGCAGGTCGCCGTGGAAACGACCCCGCCGCCGGCGCTTGAGCCGTCCACCCGCTTTGCCCACGGAAACTGATCGCATGGCTCGATCATCCAGCCCCGAAGCCGAACGACTCGCCGCCGCCAACCGCTCGGTCGCGGCTCAGCCTCGGCGCATCTTCATCACCGGGTGTGTGCTCATTTCGCTGCTCAGCGTGACGATGTTCGGCCTGCTCGGCCGCGTGGTTCAACTGCAAACCCAACCCGACGATCGACTGGCCCAGTCGATGAAAGGCCGTGGCGGTGAAAGCCGCCTGCTCGCCCGGCGCGGCACGCTGACCGACACCCGCGGACGCGTCATCGCCTCGACCCGGCTCGGGTATCGCCTGTTTGCCGACCCCGTCGACATCGACGACATCAGCGAATTCGCCGTGCGCGTCGCACACGCCATTGGTGATGATCCCGTGCGGATCGACCAACTGATCAACGAGAAAGCCGGCAGTCGCTACATCGTGATCAACGACCTGCTCAACGACGAGCAGTACAAAGCTGTCAAGGAATTGAAACTTCGCGGACTGGCGACCGAGCCGCATCCCGTGCGGGAGTACCAGGCCGAGACGCTGGCCAGCCAGTTGGTCGGGTTTGTCGGCGATGAGCACAAGGGGCTCGACGGGGTCGAGTTCGCACTCGACGAGGTCTTGCGCGGCGAGCCGGGGCGGGTGAGAACGCTGCGCGATGTGCGCCGCAGACCGCTGTGGATCGAGAACGCCGACTACGACCCGCCCAGCGACGGCGAGCAGGTGCGCCTGAGTGTCGACCTGATGATTCAGTCGATCGCCGAGCGGGAACTCGCCGCCGCCTGTGAGAAGCACAAGGCCGATCGGGCCGAGGCGGTCGTGATGGACTCGCGCACCGGGCAGGTATTGGCGATGGCGAACTGGCCGCCGTTTGATCCCGGCGGCTCGCTGAAAGTCGACCCGAAGATTCGCCGCAACCGGTGTGTGACCGATGCCTACGAGCCGGGCTCGATCTTCAAGCCGTTCATTCACGCCGCGTGCACCGACGTCGGCGTCGCCCGGCCTAACGAACTGATCGACTGCACGACCAGTGGGGTGTGGGTCACGTCATACCGCCGCCGGCTGCGCGATGCACATGCCCACGGGTTGATCAGTTGGGACTTCGTGCTGATCTACTCGTCGAACATCGGCATGGGTAAAGTCGGCGAGCGCCTCGGCGATCGTCGCATGTACGATGCACTGCAGGCATTTGGATTCGGCCAGCGCACCGGGGCGGCTCTGCCGGGTGAATCCCCCGGCATCGTCAATCCGCTGGGCAAGTGGACCAAGTATTCGCTGACGAGTATTCCGATGGGGCAGGAGATCGCCGTCACGCCGATTCAGATGGTCAAGGCGTTCAGCGCGTTTGCCAACGGCGGCATGATCGTCACGCCGAGCGTGCTGGCCGGTGAGACCGACACGCCCGTGTTCCAGCGCGCGCTCGATCCGAAGACGGCGGACCACACGCGGGCCGTGCTGCGGCGTGTGGTGACCGAAGGCACCGGCCGCCGGGCGAACTCGAAGCTGTATCGCCTGTGGGGCAAGACCGGCACCGCGCAGATCCCCGACAAGGTCAATGGCGGATACATCGATCGGGCATACACCGCCAGCTTCATCTGCGGCGCCCCGCTGGATGATCCTCGCTTGATCACGCTCGTGACCGTCCATCAGCCCGACCCCTCGACCGGGTACTACGGCGGCACCGTCTCCGCACCGCCGGCGATGAACATCGTCGAGCAGACCCTGACCTACCTCGGCGTCCCCGCCGACGGCGAAGACGCCCAACGCCCCAGCGAAGTCGCTTCGCTGACCGACTGAAATCAGATTAACCGCAGAGGACGCAGAGAGCGCAGAGTGAATCAATATTCATTCTGTTTTAGCTCCGTGATCTCTGCGTTCTCTGCGGTTCAATCCGCCTGGGCGCGGATGCGTTCGACGATGTTGGTGGTTGACAGGCCTTGGACCGGGGCGATGGTGGTGACTTTGCCGCCGTAGGATTCGACGACTTCCCAGCCGACGACTTCATCGTGCTTGTAGGTGCCGCCTTTGACCAGCACATCGGGCTTGATCTCTTTGAGCAGCGGGATGGGCGTGTCACCCTCGCCGCCGGAGCCATCGCCGAAGAGGATGATGTAGTCGACGCACTGCAGGGCTGCGAGCAGGGCGATACGCTGATCCTGTGAAACGATCGGGCGCTGCGGGCCTTTCTGGGCGCTGATGGAGACGTCGGTATTCACCGCGAGGATGAGCATGTCGGCGGTGTCGCGGGCGCCCTGGAGCACCTGGATGTGGCCGGCGTGGAGGATGTCGAAACACCCGTTGGTGAAGGCGATCTTTTTGCCCTGCTTGCGGTAGGCGGCGATCTCGGGGACGAGCTGGTCGAGGGTGCGGACCTTGCCGAGCTCGTGGTGGTGACGCTGGAGCAGGGCGAAGTGGACCTCATCAAGAGCGATGGGCACGACGCCGAATCGCTCGACCTCGAGCCCGGCGGCGACGTTGGCGAGCTGCACCGACTCGAGCCAGTCGGCTCCGTTGGCGCGAGCTGCGGCGAGCATCGCCAGCACCATGTCGCCGGCCCCGGTCACGTCGTATACATTGCGCGCTTCGGTCGGTACACGCATGGGCTCAGCGCCGCGCTGTGACAGCAGGGCGCCGTGGCGATCGAGCGTGAGCACCACGGCTTCGAGTTCAAGCTTGTTGAGCAACTCGGTGGCCATCGCTCGAACACTGGCTGGATCATCAGTCGCCCGACCGGTGGCTTTCTCGGCTTCGGTGCGGTTGGGCGTGATGGCGGTCGCGCCGCGATAGCGGGTGTAATCACTGATGGCGGCGGGGTCGACAAGAATGGGCACACTCGCCTGATTGGCGAGTTCGATCACACGCTCGGCGATGCCTCCGGCAAGCACGCCCTTGTTGTAGTCTTCGATACAGAGCACATCCGCCTGGGCCAGCGCGGCTTGAACCTGCTCAAGCACTCGCCCGATCGTCGCATCATCCAGCGCTGCGCTGTCTTCAACATCCACGCGGAACATCTTCTGCGGATGACGATGCTGGGCCAGACCGATGTAAGAACGCTTGACGGTGGTGCGGCGGGAATCATCAGCGACCAGGCCGGCCGTGTCGCACCCCGCCTCGGCAAGCTTGTCGCGCAACATGCGGGCGGCCATGTCGTCGCCGGTCACGCCGATGCATGTCACGGCGCAGCGCAGAGCGGCGAGGTCCATGCAGACATTCGACGCGCCGCCGGGAGCGTGTTCTTCGCGGTCGACGCGCAGTACGGGCACGGGGGCGTCCGGGCTCAGCCGCTCGGCGTCGCCGTAAACGTACTGGTCGAGCATGAAATCGCCGATGACGACGATGCGTTTGCGTTGCCAGTGATCGATGCGTTGGATCAGTTGCTTCATGTTCTGCTGCTTTGGCGGTCACATTCGACGACGGCGGCGAGTCGATCCGCGACGGCGGCCTCACCGTCGAGCCAACGGATTTCCAGCTTCGGGCGCCACACCGGCACGCTCAGCGGTTGTGATTCTAGCAGGCGGCGAAGCTTGACGTAATCCTTGTCGGTGGTCAGCACCGCGTCGCACTCGGGCAGGTCAGACACGTCGGCGGTGGTGTAATCATGATGGTCGGCGAAGACACGCTGTTGCTCGATGACGAATCGATCACGCGCCTGTTGAATAAACGCCTGCGGATTGCCCAGGCCGCACATGATCGTGACGCGCCGATGGCCGGGGTCGATCGCCTGGTCCTGCTCATCGACGAAGCCGACCCATGCGTGCACGGCGTGTGCGATCGGCGGGCGGCCGGCGGTGGCTTCGATGCGGCGGTCGATCGCGGCGAGGGTGTTTTTGTCCACCTGGTCGCTGCGCGTCACGATCACTGCATCAGCGCGCCGCAACCCCGCCGGGGCTTCACGCATCAGCCCGCGCGGCAGCACCGCGTCGTGTCCGAACGGGTTGGTCGCATCGATGAGCACGAGGTCGAGCTCGCGCGCGATCCGTCGATGTTGAAACGCATCGTCCAGCACGACGACATTCACCTGCGGATGATCACGATGCATCGCGTGGGCGGCCGCGAGACGATTGCCGCCGATGACGACGGGCACAAACGGCAGGGCGGTTTCGTAGACCAACGCCTCGTCGCTGCGCCCTTCTGAATCGGCATGGTAGCCGCGCAGGATCACGCCGGGCGTCGCGCCCAGCGATTGCAGGCGGCGGACCACGTCAATGACGATCGGTGTTTTGCCCGTGCCGCCGGCGGTGAGATTGCCGACGCTGATGATCGGCATCGGCGCCCGGCGC
This sequence comes from Planctomycetales bacterium ZRK34, assembly GCA_014873095.1. Taxonomy (GTDB): domain Bacteria; phylum Planctomycetota; class Phycisphaerae; order Phycisphaerales; family Zrk34; genus Zrk34. The sequence goes on along the minus strand of CP050848.1, from coordinate 5,671,989 downwards.
GTCGGAAGAAACCCGCAGTTATATCCGAAATTGCGCAGGCCGATCACGCCGGTGTACAACGGCTCGACGGCGGCGGCGGCCAGTTGAGCCAGCGGGTTGTTCAGATGATCGGGGTTGCTCACGGGCGTATCAATCAGACAGGGCGGACAGGTATTCGCGAAGCATTGGCGTCAGCTTCTGCATCGGCAGGCCGATCACGGTGTCGGCGTCCCCATCCACTTGAATCGGCCATGCCTCGCGGAGCTCCGCAAGATTATACCCGCCAGCCTTGCCGCGCCACGCCTCGTTGGTCAGATACGCTTCGAACGTCGCTTCATCCAGTTCGCCGATCTGCACGGCGGCAGTGTCGGTGAACATCTCCTGGTGGCCGGTTTCCACGTCCAGCAGGCACACACCGGTAATCACCTCATGCGATCGGCCGATCAACTCCCGCAACATGGCGCGGGCCTCATCGGCGTCGGCAGGTTTACCCACAATGCGCCCGTCGACCGACAGCAACGTGTCGGCCCCGAGCACGAGGTCGTCTTCGAGATGTTCACTGGCGCTGATGGCCTTGCGCCACGCGAGTATCTTCGCGGCATCTTCGGGCGACATCCCCGGCAGCTCGGCCTGCGTGTCGTCAAACGGCGGATTCATCTGCTCAAATTCAAACCCCGCTTCTCGCAAAAGCTTCGCACGACGCGGCGACGCGCTGGCCAGTATCAGCTTCATGACTTGGGCTCCGTCGGTTTGATCGGCGGCGGGGGCGGCGGCACAAGCTGCCCCCATCGACGCAAGCGGTAATAACGAACCAGTCGTTCGACGATGATGTACGTCGGCAGCGCGATCAGCGTGGCGACGACCAGACACCCCAGCCACAGCGGCACGGCGATCTCCATCACGCGCGTCCAATAGAACGACACCGCCGGCCACCAGCCCTCCGGCGGTGAGGCCAACTCCAGCCACCAGGCTTCGCTGACCTGCGGCATGTTCGTGATCATCACGCCCAGCCGATAGCACGGATAAAAAATCGGCACGATCGTCACCGGGTTCGACAGCCACACCACCGGCACGCCCACCACCTTGTTGCCCCCCAGCAGCCACGCCAGAAACACCACCAGCATCATCTGAAATCCGACCGTCGGCGTGAACGTCACCCACATGCCGATCGCCACGCCCAACGCCAGTCGATACGGCGGATCATCCGCGTGCAGCACATTGTGCAACACAAACGCCCGCAAGCGGCGAATCAGCAGTCGACTTCGGGCAAGTACATGGCGGCGGAACATCGCGGGTCTTTTCAAGCACGTTGATCAGGCATTGGGGACAGTCGAAAACGATCAGTCATCATGGCGGGTTGTCGGGGGCGGGGCCTCGAGCACACGTCGCGTCGCCGCCCAGACCTGCTCGGTGCTGACCGTCGCAATCAGCGACTGGTCATTACCGGCAGACCGATAGTTTACGCGGTCGGCGGGTGTTGTCGACTCGGCACAGACCAGCCCCGTGTCATAACGATAGGGGCCGACCTTAGCCGGGTTCGTCGGGCCGAACACGCACACGGCCCGCTTGCCCAGTCCGATGGCGATGTGCAAAGCCGCTGAATCATTCGCTAAAACAAGCCCCGACGCCTCGATCACCGCCATCAACTGCCCCACGCTCGTGGCCCCGACCAGGTCCAACCGCCGCACGGGATGCTGACGATTTTCTAACAATGGCGACACCTGCTCGCGGTCGTTCGGCGCCCCGACGATCGCCGCCGCCTCGAAGCCCGCCTCGCTGAGTCGGTCGATCAGTTCGCCGTAACGCGCCACGGGCCAGCACTTGCTCAGCCACCGGGCCGTCGGCGCCACCACGGCACAGCGCGCCGGATCGATCTGTTGTTGCTCGAAATAGTCACGGGCCCAGGCGCGGTCCGTTTCGCCGACATAAATTCGCATGTCGCGCACGATCGGCACATCGTCAGCCTGCATCACCGCCAGCATCCGATCGACCGTGTGTTGTATCGAGTGATCAATTTGAACCCGATGGGTGTACCCGAGCCAGGCCATCTCGCGCGCATCTCGCGGGCCGGCCCGAAACGGAGCGCGCGTCGCCCACGTGAAAAAACCGCTGCGGCCCAGTCCCTGCAGGTCATACACGCGGTCGTAGCCGCGCCGTCGCAGGTCGCCGAGAAAACGGCGCATCTCGCCCATCACCTTGAAGTTGGTTAGCACCCGCCGAAACCGCTTGCGGGCGAACGGAATCACCTCGCCAAGATCCGGGTGATGTGCGATCGCCTCTGCGAAGCAATCCTGCACGAGCCAGTCGATCTGCGCTTCCGGGAAAGTCCGCTTCAGGCTCACCAGCGCCGGCACCGTGCGCGCCACATCGCCCAGGGCGCTTGGGCGAATGATCAGTATGCGGCGTGGTTTCGTCGTCGAAACGCTCATCCGCACAATATATCGGATCGCTCAGTCTTTGTGATACAGCACGGGATTGATCTTTGACGCCGCGGGGCCGCCGATTGCCGTGCCGGGCAGCCAGGTGTTGTGATCGTTGACCTGGTACGTGTTTTTCGGCTCGGTCACGCGGGCGGTCTGGTCCATGTAAATCACCGTCATCACCTCGCGCGGCTGCTGCGAAGTGTTGGGCCCGGCGCGGTGGTAGGTCCACCCGTAATGAAAGCTCACCTCGCCGAGGTCGAACGGCTCGACGACGTGATCGAAACCCGCCTCGGCGAGTTCACGCTGCAGCACGGCTTCCGATTCGTCGGAAATCTCCAGGTCGCGGCCGATCTCGTGATGATGCGACTCGGCGGCGAAGCTCAACGGCCCGGCCTCCAGCGGGACCGCATGAAGCGGAATCCACGCGGTGCATGTGTTGGTGGTATCGATCGGCCAGTAGTATTGGTCGGCGTGCCACGGGGTGTGACCCGCGTTGGCGGTTTTGCTCGGCTCTTTGTACAGCGCCTGATCGTGATACAACCGCACGCCGTCGACACCCATCAGCTCCGCAGCGAGTCGCGCCAGCCGTTTGCCGAACACGAACTCCTTGACCGTGTCGTCCTTGAGCCAGAGGTTCATCACCTGAATGAAGGCCTTCTGATACGTGTCGCGCTGTTCCCAGGGAACATTCGCCAGATCGTTGAGCTCGATGACGCGCTGGGTGATCACGCGGCGGTAGTGCTCGAGCGTTTCCGGTGACAGCACCTGCTTGAGCTTGATGAATCCGCGGCGTCGGAAGAAGTCGATCTGCTCGTCGCTCAGCGTGTAGGCCGAATCGATATCGATCGCGGGGGGCGTCGTGGGCATGGGTGTCTCCGGTTTTAAGGCTGCTGCGAAAACGTCTGACTGTGAGCATTATGGCGGCGAGGCGATCGCTGAGCGACCAGTGCGTTGGCAATATTATGTATTGGTTGTGCGCTGATATGGGGGGCAGGCGTAGAATGCGTGTAAACTGACGCCATGTCAGGAGGGTGCCATGCAGGCGACATACGAGCAGGTGGCGCCGAGGCCGGACGCATCGTTTCACAGTTTTCAGCGGGTCGAGCCGACGTATGAGTTTGCGTGGCACTATCACCCGCAGTGCGAGTTGACCTACATCGTGCAGGGGGCCGGCACGCGCTTCGTCGGTGATCACATCGAGCCCTACGGCCCGGGCGACCTCGTGCTGCTCGGCCCGAATCTGCCACACACCTGGGCCGGGCCGCAACTGGCCGGGCGACAGCAGCGAGCGGTCGTGGTGCAGTTCGACGCCGACTTTCTCGGCAGTCGCTTTTTCAACACGCCCGAGATGCGCCACGTCGGCCACATGCTCGAAGAGTCCCGTCGCGGGTTACGCTTCGTACCGCAACAAGGCGAGTCATCACAGTTGATTCAGCAGATCAAAACGCTGCCGACGCTTGCCGGTGATGTGCAACTGGTTTCGCTGCTGGGCATTCTCTGCGAGCTGTCGCACATGCCGTCGGTGCGATCGCTGGCCTCGGCGGGTTATGAGCCGTCGCTTCGCCTGCGTGAGCAGCAGCGCATCGATGAAGTTTGCGGGTATCTACATGAGCATTTCACCGAGACGATCCAGCAGTCGAAAGTCTCGCGTATGTTGCGGATGAACCCCGCCGCCTTCAGTCGCTTTTTCAAACGCGCTACGGGTCGGACCATGACCGCGTATGTCAACGAGCTGCGACTGGGCCTGGCCGCCCGGCTGTTGATCGAAACGAATCTGACCGTGCTGGAAATCTGCTACCGGGCCGGGTTCAACAACGCCGCCAACTTCCATCGACAGTTTGCCCGGCTCAAAGGCTGCAGCCCCGGGCAGTTTCGCCGGCAGTACACCACCGCATCGCAACACTAAAGCCCGCCGCGGCATCGGTCGCCCGGTGATCACTGTCCTCGAACGATCCGCGCCCGTAACATATGCCCATGCCGATTCAGCTCACACGCACCGTGCGATTCTGCCTCGGGCCCGATGGCTCCCTGGCGACCGACACCCCGGCGAACAACACCTTCGCCGCCTGGCCGCCGATGCGCGGGTTGGGGCGTTACTACGAGCTGGACGTCACATGCACCGGCGATGCCGATCCCGCGACCGGCTACTTCATGAACATCAAACGCATCGATCAGGTGGTGCGCGACGCGGCCTTGCCGATCGTGTCCGACTTCGCCAAAGATGCGGAAAAAGCCGACCAGCTCGGCGCGCTGATGCAACGCATCGCCGCCGTGATCGGCCCGCAACTCGACGATGCCGTGCAAAACATCACACTCCGCCTGACCCCGACCTATGCGATCACGCTGGAGACAAACATGCTCGACCACGTGCTCATCACCCAACAGTACGAATTTTCCGCCGCCCATCGCCTGCATGCCGGTGAACTCAGCGACGAGCAGAACCAGCGCGTTTTCGGCAAGTGCAACAACCCCGCCGGCCATGGTCACAACTACCGCCTCGAAGTCACCACGCTGTGTTGGATCACGCCCGGCGGGCAGACGCTTGCCGCCGAAGACCTCGACGCGATCGTCGACGAAGCCGTCATCCAGAAGCTCGACCACAAGCATCTGAATGTTGATGTGCCCGAGTTCGCCGATCGCAATCCGTCCGTCGAGCACATCGCCCAAGCAGTGTTTCACATGCTCGATGAACCCGTTCGCAAGCGCGGGGCGATTCTCGATCAGATTCGCGTGTGGGAAACGAGCAAAACGGTGTGCACGTTCCGCCGACCCGCTGAATCGATCGGTTAATTCATCTTCGCAGCTTGCGCCCGGTCACGGCGCGTGCCGCTGGTCCACATCCATATCACGATCGCGATCGACACGACCATGCCCGCGCCGGAGACGATGTATGTTCGCAGGGCCGTTGCATCGTCCCATGCGAGCAGGCCCATCATCATCGGGCCCAGTACGAAACATCCACCGGCGATGAACTCCGAGATGCCGATGCTGTGCCCGGCCGTGTGTTTGTCGGCGTTGGCGTAGTACAGCATGTGAAACACGACGCAGCTTTCGGCCAGCCCGCAGCAGGTGATACACGCGATCGTCATCGCCGGTGAGTCAGCCAGCGGAATCAACAGCACGCCGATCGCCCCGATGATCATTGTTCCGATCATGACCCACGGCGCGACCAGCCGCCGGCGGAGCTTCGCCCACAGCGGGGCTGTCAGCGGCAGCGGCAGGGCCAGCAGCAATGCTCCCGTTGCGATGGTCTGATCGCTCCACCCGCGCTGCACGCCCAGCGTCGGCCACAGCGTCACGTACAACCCGCGATACACGATGCCCGCAGCGAACGCGGCGATCCATGCGACCCGGCGTTGCAACGCCGATGATTCAAACACGATCGTCGGCCCGCTGGATTCACCCGGCGGCGGGGCGGCCCGCGACAGCAGATTCAGCGCAGTGTGCCCCAGCATCAACCCGATCGCCAGTGTTGCCAGCACGAAAGTCGGCGAGGTCCGCAGAAACCCGCTGAGAAACGGCCCCGCCGCGCCGCCGGTGCCCCACGCCACGTTGTAGATCGCCACGGTCCAGGCCATCGTGTGAAACGGCCGCACGTGTCCCATGTTCACCTGAAACGGCACGTAAAAATTCGCCACGCAAAAGCCCATCACCGGCATGATCATCAGAAAGTACGCAAACCGGTGCAGGTTCATCGCCAGCACCCCCGCAGCGGCGGCCATGATGATCATCACCAGCATCACGTTGGGCGCCAGCCGGGCCGTGACCCATCGCCCGCAGGCGAACGCCGAGATGGCGTACGACGAAGCGCCGATCGCGCCGATGAGCATCTGCTGACGCGGAGGCACACCCAGCCGCACGGCCTCAAGCGCCATGTAAAACGTCACCAGCATGCTCAGCGTCTCGACCAGCATCGGCCCCAGCAGCAGGTAGGCCAGCTTTCGAAGTGATACGCCTCGCCACATCGTGTTGAGCCTCGCAAATAAAAAAGCGCCGCCCATACGGACGGCGCTGTACATGATACTGGATGTTCGCCGATTTACGCGGCGATGTCGGTCACGCGGATGCGCAGAAAGCTCTGGCGATGGCCGCGTTTGCGGCGGTAGCCCTTGCGACGCTTGTACTTGATGATCGTGATCTTGCTGCCGCGCACCTCGGTCAGCACCTCGGCCTTGACCTTGGCGCCATCGACGTAGGGCGTGCCGATCTTCGGGGTGTCGCCCGAGACGAGCATCACCTTGTCGAACTCGATTTCGGTCTGATCTTCGGCCAGGTCCCGCAGGTCGACGCGAATGATGTCGCCCTTGCCGACCTTGAACTGGGTGCCGCTATCTTCAATGACTGCGTACATGAAAAGTCTCCGGGGTATCCCGCCGCCGGCGCTTCCGGGGGAAGCATCCGGGGGCGGGGGATTGCAAGTCGCGTAGTTTAGCAACCCTTGATCCCCCAGGCAAGTGGCCCGTAATTGAATCCCAACGCGCACAAACCTGTCAAAAACCGCCCTCAGAAAAAAGCGACCCCCACCCCCGGTATCCGCTGAAAAACCCCGATTCGCGGCCCGCGGCGCGCACAAACCCGCCGCCGCGTCACCCCGGTGCGCACAAACGCTACCGCCCGGCGCAACGCTGGTGCGCACCGGGGTGTCGTCCGTCACGTTCATGCGCACCAGCGTGTCGCGGCTTTTCCGAAAACCTGCTTTCAAAATCCGCCCCGCGACAGCTTCGTGCGCGCCACCCCGCTGGCGCGCCAAAAACCCCGCCGCGCGAACAGATGTGTCACCCCCGGAAAGTGCGCTCATTGGAAAACAGGTCGTTTGCCGCGAGTTGCCAGCCTGCGGTCCGCGAGCTGTCAGCTCGCGGCTATTAACATGGAGCGGTATAGTCTGACGTAGCAACAGCGGTAGGTCAGGCCCTGGCCTGACACGCGCAACTTCATTCGTGGTTGATGATGATGCATCCGGTGGTCAATCAATCCAAAGCTTCTTTGTCTGGTGGAAACGCCAGCCTGCCAGGCGCATTTACGAGATTGGTCGTCGGCGCGGTGGGGTATTTTGTCGGCTTGTTCTGTTTAGCGATGATTGGCGGGGCGGTGGATCAACCGCATCCCGACATGGGGCAGATGGCGTGGGCGCAGTGGCGGGCCATGCATGCGATGTTGTTGGCTGGTGTGTTCACGGCAGCGGTCATCGTGGCAGTGTTTGTCAGCGTGATGATTGATCGGTGTAATCACCGGCCGATGGACTTGAGGTTTTATCCGGTGGTGGGACGTTTTCGTGCGATGTGGGGAACATGTCGCTCACGGGTTGTGCTGTGGGCGGGGGTGCTGGGCATTGTGTTTTATCTTGCTTGGACGATGATCGAACAATGGCGGTTATCGCAGATTCCGCACGGATTGCTCTGGCCACCGGAGCGGGTGTTTGTGTCGGTTGTATGGTTGTGGTGCATTGTGTGGTTGAGTGAAGCAATTGCACGGCCGGCTCGCGGGGCATGGGTTGCCGCGATGCTGTACCTGGTGTTCTGTCTGTGGCTGGGGTTGCCGTTGGCGGGCGGGTGGTTGGTGGAATGAGCGTGCGCGCTCGCCGTTGGCTCGCGGCTAAACGGGGGGGCGGTAGGCGGTAGGTCAGGCCCTGGCCTGACAGAATCGCGAACACGAGGCAGGGCGTGTCAGGCCGGGGCCTGACCTACGATCTGCGAAGCGGCATCGGTCGATCAGGTTCGTGATACAATTAGCACATGACGGCGACAACGTTGATTTTGGGTTGGGCTGATTACGTGACGCCTGCGGCGGCGTTTCTGCTCGGTTGTTCGCTGATTCTATTTGTCGGGACGCTGTTGTTGGCACGACGTGCGGCCCGAGTCGGGCGGTCTGGTGAAGTGTTGATCGCCGGGGCGTTGATCTCGCTGTTGCCGCTGGTGCTTCTGGCGATGATGCTGGTTGATGTTTATGTGTAGCGGCAGGTCAGATTGAATCACGACCTGCATAAAATGAGATAGCCCGCGAATCGTTGTATGGGTAACACCTCAAAGAAACTCAGGTCGGTTATCGGTGAGGTTGGGCGTATGGCAGCATTTGTGTTGCTGATTGTCGGGATGCCCTTGATGGCTTTCATGCCATGGGAAAAGCTACCGTTGCCGTTGATTGTTGGGCAGATACTTGCGACGGCCTTGTATGGGGCGATCGCAGTCTTTTTCGGCGTGGTGGGATTTATGGTGACGGGGGGTGTTGTTTCGATCGTTTATCATCGAGTTGCCGGTGTCTCGGTGGATCAAGATGCCAAAGGGCCATCCATCATGGTCCTGATCTGGTGGTTTTGGTTGGCAGCGCTTTCATGGATGGCTGTTGTCGGGTTTGCGATGCGAATTCTGGATGTCTGGGTGACGGGAGGTGGTTGATCGGGTGCCGAGACTAATGCGATCGGTCATTGAATGGGCCGCGCTCGCCGTTGGCTCGCGGCTAAACGGGGGTTATTTTTTGGGGAGTTTGAGGCCGAGGCGTTGCATGACGGCCTGGAGGTCGTCCCAGACTCGGGCGCGGTTTTCTTTGGTGTATTGGCGGAGCAGGTAGGCGGGGTGGAAGGTGGGCATCAGGTCGATGCCGTGGAAGTCGCGCCAGGCGCCGCGCTCGCGGGTGATGGCGAGCTTGGGGTTGTTCAACAGGTATTTGGCGCTGGTGGCGCCGAGGGCGACGATCACCTTGGGGCTGATGATTTCGATCTGCTTTAAGAGGAAGGGCATCATGCGGTCGGCCTCTTCGGGAGTCGGCACGCGGTTGCCGGGCGGGCGGGCCTTGCCGATGTTGGCGATGTAGACCTGCTCGCGGGTGAGTCCCATGGCGGTGATCTGCTTTTCGAGAAGCTGACCGGCGCGGCCGACGAAGGGGCGGCCCTGTCGATCTTCGTCGGCGCCGGGGGCTTCGCCGATGAACATCAGGTCGGCATCGGGATCGCCTTCGCCGAACACGGGGTTGTTCCACCCGTCCTGGGGCCAGTGCTCGGTGAGGAACGCGACGACCTCTTCACGCAGGGCGTCGAGGGCGGCGATCTTTTCTTTGACGGACAGGGTGCTGGCGGCGATGGGGGTCTGATCTTGCATAGAGGGAATCAGGGTGGAAGAAGGGGGCTGGGGGCTGGCGAATGACCGGGGCCGGGGGTTGGGGGTTGGGGGAGTGTGAGGGGAAGAACCGCCCACTGAAGCGGGCTCATCCGGGGGGGCCTCTGCGGGGGACGCGGTGAACTCGGGGGCGCGGCCCAGGGGAACCGAGTCGGCGCCGAGCAGGCGGTCGATCGTCAGCAGTTGGCGAATCTTTCGGGTTTGTGCGGCGGCGTCCATGTCGTGACAGGTTCGCAGAGGCGGGGGCCGGATGCAAGCGTGTGTCCGTATTGGGCGCGCCGGCGGACGCGATGTCCAGTTCCGTACATCTGCGTATCGCAGGCGACGGCTGTGGGGAGTCAAAAACAACGAATCCTGTTTTGGTACGCGTGTTGCATAGTGCGGTACAGATTGTTTCGCAGCAATCGTGTTGTTTGTGAATGTACACGCACGCCGTTGCAGCGGTGCGTTTGTGAAATTGTATAGCGGTTGGGGTGTTTCCCATACCGGTGGATGATGTCCTTGAAAGGAACATGAGTATGAGATCGATGTATCGTTGGATGTACTGTGCTGCGCTGGTCGCGGCGGTGGTGGCGTCGAGCGCTTCGAAGGTTTCGGCGGCGGAACTGCTTGCACCGGGGGATTTGATCATCGCGATCGATGTGGATCCGCCGTACGTGGACAGCAATTACCCGGGGCCTGAAAATCCGGGGAATTTGCTCGATAACGACCCCACCACCAAGTATCTGAACTTCGGCAAGACGGGTTCGGGCTTCATCGTGACGCCGTTAAGCGGATCGTCCACCGTCCAGAGCTTTCAACTGAACACGGCCAATGATGCGGAGGCCCGCGATCCGGCTTCGTTTGAACTGTACGGCACGAACTCGGCGATCAGCAGCGCCGACAACAGCGAGGGCAACGGCGAGCCGTGGACGTTGATCTCCGCGGGCGATCTGTTTTTGCCGAGTGCTCGCGTGTCCGCCGGGTCGGTGATTTCATTTGCCAACGTCTCCGCCTACACGTCCTACAAGATGCTGTTTCCGACGGTAAAGGACGCCATAAACGCCAATTCGATGCAGCTTGGCGACGCGGCTTTCTTTGAGAGCAACGACGGGTCGGGTCCGAACGTTTTATCCCCGGGCGATGCGGTCATCGCTGTAGACAACATCCTGTCGCTCGAGAGCGAACATTTTTCATTCCAGGGCGCCGACAAGGTGATCGACGGCACGCTCGACAAGTATCTGAACTTCGGCGAGGAAAACAGCGGGTTCATCGTCGAGCCGGGCGTGGGGGCGTCGATCGTGACGAGCTTCCAGATCACCACGGCCTTCGATGCCGAGGCGCGCGATCCCGCGTCGTGGGCCCTTTACGGCACCAACGACCCGGTGACCAGCACCGACAACAGCCGGGGCGATGCTGAAGCCTGGACGCTGATCGACGCCGGCTCGATCGTGCTGCCGACGGATCGCGACACGCTGGGGCCGATCGTGAATGTGAGCAACAGCACGGCCTACAGCGCCTATCGCATGGTGTTTCCGACGGTCAAGGACGCCAACGACGCCAACTCGATGCAGATCGCGGAAGTTCAGTTCAACGGGCGGATTCTGGCGATTCCGGAGCCGACGACCGCGATGTTGAGCCTGATCGGGCTCAGCGGGCTGGTGCTTCGTCGCCGCCGGGCCTGAATCCTGTCGATCGAACCATCCAAGGCCCCGAGCGTGGGCTGGCAGCAGGCGGAATCCGCAGGCTGTCAGCCCGCGGCTATTTGAGGGGCAGGGCGGTTGTGATTTTCCTTGGCATGGCCGCTTGCCAGGCCCGGGAGGGTGTGCTACACTTCTCGACTTGCCTCCGGGCGGCGACTATCAGCGACTTAAGCGAGTTTCGATCATGGCCAAACAGGTTGTCAAATCGTTCAAGATTCAAGCCCCCGGCGGTCAAGCGACGCCGGCGCCTCCGATCGGACCGGCGCTGGGTCAGCATGGCGTGAACCCGGGGCAGTTCATTCAGCAGTTTAACGAGCGGACGCGGCCGCTGAACGGCAAGGTCGTGACGGTCGTGATCAATGTCTACCAGGACCGCAGCTTCGACTTCGAAGTCAAGAGCCCCCCGGCGAGCGTCATGATCAAGGACGCCGCGGGCATCGCCAAGGGCTCGGGCGTGCCGAACAAGGACAAGGTCGGCAAGCTGACCCAGGACCAGGTTCGCGCGATCGCCGAGGAGAAGCTGGCGGACATGAACTCGCACACCGTGGAAGCGGCGATGCGGGTGATCGAAGGCACGGCCAAGTCCATGGGCGTGGTCGTCGAAGGTTAATCGAGTTTAAAGTTCGGAGTTTAAGGTTCAAAGTTGAAGACGCAGGGGCGGTGAATGTCAGCCCCTTTAAACTTTGAACTCGAAACTTTGAACACTGAAAATCAAGCCGCCTTACCACGGGCCTTAAAACAGTGGGAGCGACTTTTTTTAGGAGTCAGCGCATGCCAACTCGTTACAAACGTTATCGTGGTGATGCCGAGAAGGTCGAGCGGAACAAGCTTTATCCGCTGGACGAAGCCATTGACAAGCTCAAGGGTTTCAAGGCGACCAAGTTCGACCAGAGCGTCGATCTTTGCATGCACCTGGGCGTCGATCCCAAACATGCGGACCAGCTGGTGCGAGGCGCCATCTCGCTTCCGCATGGCACGGGCAAATCCAATCGCGTGATCTGCTTCTGCGGCGCCGACAAGGTCGAAGCGGCCAAGGCGGCGGGCGCGGTCGAGGCCGGCGGCGAAGAGCTGGCCAAGAAGGTCGAAGACGGCTGGATGGAATTCGACGTGGCGGTGGCGAGCCCGGAGACGATGCGATTCGTCGGCAAGCTCGGCAAGGTGCTGGGCCCCAAGGGTCTGATGCCCTCGCCCAAGGCCGGCACGGTCACACCGGACGTCGCCAAGGCGGTCAAGGAATACGCCGCCGGCAAGATTGAGTTCCGCACCGACAAGGGCGGCAACGTGCACGCGCCGGTGGGCAAGCTGAGCTTCTCACCGCAGCAGATCGCCGAGAACGCCCAGGCGTTCATCGACAACATCGTGCGTCTGAAGCCCTCTTCCGTGAAGGGCCAGTACGTCAAGAAGGTCAGCCTTTCGGGCACGATGACGCCCGGCGTGCTGGTCGCCGTCTGATTTTGCCGAACCGAATCGAACCACGAAATAAGAAGCCTGGTGCCTTATGAGCAAGCCTGTCAAAAACATGATGATTCAGATGTATCAGCAGCAGTTCGCCGATTTCGACGGCGCGTTGCTGATCGACATCCGCGGCGTCGACGCCAACAAGAATCGTGAGATCCGTGCCGAATTCGCCAAGAAAGACGTGCGCATCACCGTCGTGAAAAACGCGCTGGCCAAGCTGGCGTTCAACGGCACCGCCCTGGAGCCGCTGAACGACCTGGTCGACGGCCCGACGGCGGTCGTCACCGGCGGCGAGTCCGTCGTCACCGTGGCCCGTGAACTGATCGACTGGGCCAAGAAGGTCGAAAAGCTCGACCTCAAGGGCGCGGTCATGGACGGCATGGTGTTCGGTCCCGAAGAGATGGACCGCCTGAGCAAGTTCCCGACCCGCGAAGAGGCCCAGGCCCAGATCGTTCAGCTTCTGCTGAGCCCGGCCGGTCAGGTCATCGGCGCCGCTACCAGCGCCGGCGGATCGATCGCGGGCATTCTCAAGACGATGGAAGAAAAGCTCGAAAAGGGCGAGGCCATCGCGAAGGTCAACTAATAAGTCTACAACCGACTCTACGACCCAGTCCGACAGGTCCTTCGGGATCAAATGATCGATGGTCGATCGCCTCTCGGTCAGGTCAACTCTAGCGAACGGAGTGTTCGAAATGTCTGATGCAGCAACTGCGGAAGCCCCGGCGAAGGAATTCGACGCGGAAATCAAGAAGCTTGGCGATGCGATTGCGGAGCTGACGCTCAAGCAGGCGGTCGATCTCAAGGACTACCTCAAGGAAGCCTACGGTCTTGAACCGGCGGCCGGCGGCGCGGTCGTGATGGCCGGCGGCGGTGGCGGCGGCGAAGAGGAAGCCGAAGAGAAGACCAGCTTCGACGTGGTCCTCAAGGGCGCCGGCGACAAGAAGATTCAGGTCATCAAGGCGGTCCGCGAGGCCACCGGCCTGGGTCTGAAGGAAGCCAAGGACCTGGTCGACGGCGCTCCCAAGGCCGTCAAGGAAGGCATCGCCAAGGACGAGGCGGATGCCCTGGTCGAGAAGCTCAAGGAAGCCGGCGCCGAAGTCGAGCTGAAGTAAGCTTCTGTTTGAATGAATGTAAATCCGGTGCTGCGGGGCGATTAAATCGTCCTGCAGCCCGGTTTTTCGACGTTCGGCGAACCGCGTGAGTCCGCCGGGCGTAAGGTCCATGTAAGTTTTTACCCGGCGGCGGCTTGTCCGACGTCGGACAATGAACTACACTGAAAGTTCATCGTGGGCTTCCGGTTAGCGACCTACAGCGTGGGCTTGGCGGCGATTCCTCAACGAATTCGTCAACTCGTGTTTGACTACTTACTTGCATGATCGAGGTGATCGATGCGCGTGACGAAGGTGCGCGATTACTCCAAGCGTGGCGATGCTCTGCCGATTCCGAATCTCATTGAGGTTCAGGCAGCCGCCTACGAACGATTCCTCCAGCTTGAAAAAGATTACGACAACCGCGTCGCGGCCATGGGCCTCGAAGCGCTGTTGCGCGAAATCTTCCCCATCGAGTCCTACGACGGCACGATGAAGCTGGAGTACCTCTACTACAAGCTCGACGAGCCGCGCTACACGCCGGATGAATGTCGCGAGCTTCGACTCACCTACGGCATGCCGTTCCGCATTGCGGTGCGCCTGGTTCGCCAGGACGTCGCCGAGATGCCCGAAGAGGAAATCTACCTCGGTGAGATTCCGATCCTCATGGGCGGCGGTGAGTTCATCGTCAATGGCGCCGAGCGCGTCATCGTCAATCAGCTTCACCGCTCGCCGGGTGTCGACTTCTCGGTCGCTTCGCTGGAGTCCGACCGTCCGCTTCACTCGGCCCGCATCATCCCCGAGCGCGGCTCGTGGATCGAGATCGAGGTGACGAAGAAGGACGTGCTGGCGATGCGCATCGACCAGTCGACCAAGATCGCCGCCACGACGTTCATGCGCGCCATGGACGAGAAGTTCTCCACGACCGAAGCGCTGCTCAAGGAGTTCTACGACGTCGATGAAGTCGCCGTCGGCAAGCTCAAGCCCGAGCACTACGCCGCGGCCCCGATCATCGACGCCGAGACAGGCGAAGAGCTCGTCGGCGCCGCTCACCAGATCGGTGAGGCGATCGGCAAGGTGCAGGCTTCGAATCTGAAGAAGGTCTCGGTGGTTTCCAACGCCGTGGACCCGCTGATTCTGAACACGATCGCCGCCGAGCGCAGTGATCAGTTCGCCGGTCACACCGAATACGAATCGGCGCTGCTGCGTCTGTATGCCCGCCTGCGTCCCGGCAACCCGCCGCAGGTCGACAAGGCCAAGGCCCTGTTCGACGAGAAGTTCTACGACGAGAACCGCTACCGCCTGGGCAAGGTCGGCCGGTTCCGCATCAACCGCAAGTTCGAGGTCGGCATCCCCGAGTCGGACATGAAGCTTCGCGCCGAAGACTTCATGGCTGTGCTCAAGTACCTGCTTGATCTCCGTTCCAACCGCGGCGGCGCCCACACCGACGACATCGACCACCTGGGCAACCGTCGACTCCGCACGCTGGACGAACTGGCCGTCGAAGAAATGCGCAAGGGCTTCCTCAAACTCCGCCGCACGGTCCAGGAACGCATGAGCGTGAAGGACCCCGACGAGCTTTCGAAGATCGCCGACCTGATCAACTCCAAGGCGATCAGCTCGTCGATCGACTTCTTCTTCGGCCGCGGCGAACTGTCGCAGGTCGTCGACCAGACCAACCCGCTTTCGCAGCTCACCCACGAGCGTCGTCTGTCGGCCCTTGGCCCCGGCGGTCTGAACCGCAAGCGCGCCGGCTTCGAAGTCCGCGACGTGCACATCTCCCACTACGGCCGCATCTGCCCGATCGAAACGCCTGAAGGCACGAACATCGGTCTGATCGCCTCGCTGGGCATCTACTCGAAGATCGACGAGTACGGCTTCCTGCTGACGCCGTACCAGGTCGTCAAAAACAACAAGGTCGTCAACGACCACGTCTACCTGCGAGCCGACGAGGAAATGCAGGCCGTGCTGGCGCCCAATGACGCGCTGGACGACGACGGCAAGCTTCGCGCCGGCCACGCCCTGGCGCGTATCGACGGCGAGCTCGCCCAGGTCGACGCCAAGCAGGTCAAGTACATCGACATCAGCCCCAAGCAGATCGTCGGTGTGTCGGCGGCGTTGATTCCCTTCCTCGAGCACGACGACGCCAACCGCGCCCTGATGGGTTCGAACATGCAGCGTCAGGCTGTGCCGCTGATCAAGACCGAACCGCCGATCATCGCGACCGGCATGGAAAAGGAAGTCCCGAAGAACTCGGGCATGGTCGTGGTCGCCAAGTCGGCCGGCACCGTCACCAGCGTCGACGCCGAGCATATCGTCATCGACAACGCCGAAGAGTACGTGCTTCGCAAGTTCGTCGGCCTCAATGAGAAGACCTGCCTGAACCAGAAGCCGATCGTCAAGCTCGGCCAGAAGGTCAAGAAGGATCAGATCATCGCCGACGGCGCCGCCACGCAGCAGGGCGAACTCGCCCTCGGCAAGAACGTGCTGGTCGCGTTCAACACCTTCGACGGTTACAACTTCGAAGACGCCATCGTGATCAACGAGCGCCTCGTCAAGGACGATCGTTTCACCTCGATCCACATCGAGGAATTCGACGTCGAAATTCGCGAGACCAAGCTCGGCCGCGAGGAATTCACCCGCGACATTCCCAACGTCTCCGAGAAGCAGCTTGCGAACCTCGACGAGTACGGCGTGATCCAGATCGGCACGCACGTCAAGCCCGGCGACATCCTCGTCGGCAAGGTTTCGCCGAAGTCCAAGAGCGAGCTGACCCCCGAAGAGAAACTGCTGCACGCGATCTTCGGTCGCGCCGGCGAAGACGTGAAAAACGATTCGCTGGAAGTGCCGGCCGGAACCGAAGGCGTCGTCATCGCCGCCAAGCGGTTCAGCCGTCGCATGCACATGTCCGAAGACCAGAAGAAGCAGCTTCGCAAAGACATGCGCGACTACGAAAAGTCGATGCACGGCAAGGCGATCACGCTGTTCCGCCAGATGGTCGAGCAGGTCAACGAAGTGACCGGCACGCCGATGGTCGACCCGTCGACGCGTCAGAAGGTCGGCGCCTCGGAGATCGACGAGGTGATTCTCGAGCAGATCGAGAATTTCAAGACCAAGTGGATCAAGGGCTCCAAGACCGCCCAGCAGCAGGCCGAGCAGATTTACGGTCAGTTCTGGCCGCGCATCGGCGCGCTGCTGGCTGAGAAGGACCGCAAGCTCGCCCACATGAAGCGCGGCGACGAACTGCCGTCGGGCGTGCTGGAAATGGTCAAGGTCTACCTGGCGACCAAGCGTCAGCTTTCGGTCGGCGACAAGATGGCCGGCCGCCACGGCAACAAGGGTGTCATCGCCCGCATCGTGCCCGAAGAGGACATGCCGTTCCTCGAAGACGGCCGCGCGGTCGAGGTGCTGCTGAATCCGCTGGGCGTTCCGTCTCGTATGAACGTCGGGCAGATTCTCGAAACGCACCTGGGCTGGGCCGCGAGCGTGCTGGGCTTCCAGGCGGTGACGCCGGTGTTCGACGGCGCCACGGAAGCGGAAGTTCACCAGGCGATCGCCGAGGCCAACGACCACGTGGCCAACCGCATCGCCGAGTGCACGGTCGAGAATCCCGCGGGCTCTGAAGAGAATCAGACGACCATGCCGGCCGGCGGCAAGGTGCAGCTCTACGACGGGCGCACCGGCGAAGCCTTCGACCAGCGCACGACGGTCGGGTACATGTACCTGGTCAAGCTGCACCACCTGGTCGACGACAAGATTCACGCCCGCGCGACGGGTCCTTACTCGCTGATCACGCAGCAGCCGCTCGGTGGCAAGGCCCGCACCGGCGGTCAGCGTTTCGGCGAGATGGAAGTCTGGGCGCTGGAAGCTTACGGCGCCGCGTACATCCTGCAGGAACTGCTGACGGTCAAGTCCGACGACGTCGAAGGTCGCACGAAGATCTACGAGTCGATGGTCAAGGGCACCAACACGCTGGAGGCCGGCATGCCCGTCGCCTTCGACGTGCTGTGCAACGAGATCCGCGGCCTGGGCCTGAACATCACCCTTGAGAAGAAGCAGCTCGAAGGCGGGTCGCTGCTGTAAGCGGAGGCCCGGGGCATGGCAACGTGGCAAGACATGAGTCTAGCGGCGATGAAGGCGGCACGCCTGCTGGCTGGACGGAAAAATCACCGAAGCGCCATTAACAGGGCCTACTACGCGGCGTTTTCGGCGATGACGAATGAAATCAGGAAACGAACCCATGAGTTTCCACGCGGCTACGAGCATCCTCCGCATGTCCGTGTTGGAAGCTACATCAAGCGTTTTCTGACGGATCGAACCAAGGCGCATAGAGATGAGTTGCGTGACGCGATGGCTCGACTCTACGCCGCACGAGTGGAAGCAGACTACAGACATGAGTCCACGCCAACAGATCGGGAAATGGGCAACGCGATGGTCGACGCGTTGTACATCATGGAAAGCGTGGGTGTGATATGAACCAGCAGCAGGCAATCCAGTTGGTCGAGCAGCATCTGAATCGTCACCAGCCGAAGGAGTATCGCCTTCATGTCATCCCCGGAGCGACGCGTAACGAGGATGACTGGTGGTATGTGTGTGTCGGGCCGGACCGTGACAATATCCGGCGATACGACTACTACGACGTGTTGGCCCAGATTTCGCGAGAGATCGAAGACGAGGACGACGTGAACATCACGCTGCTGCCGCCGCCGTCCGGCGCTGCTTGACGAGTGACGCAAACCAACCTCCCACCGGAGCGTTCAACCGATATGGCTGAGAACCTTTACGATCGTATCAATGACTTTGGCTCGGTGAAGATCACGCTGGCCAGCCCCAACGACATCCGCTCGTGGAGCTTCGGCGAGGTCAAAAAGCCCGAGACGATCAACTACCGTACCTATCGCCCGGAAAAGGACGGCCTTTTCTGCGAGCGGATCTTCGGACCCGAGCGCGACTATGAGTGCGCCTGCGGCAAGTACAAGGGCACGAAGTTCAAGGGCATCATCTGCGATCGCTGCGGCGTGAAGGTGACCCACTCGCGCGTCCGCCGCAAGCGCATGGGCCACATCAACATCGCCGCCCCGACGGTCCACATCTGGTTCTTCAAGGCCATGCCTTCGCGCCTCGGCAACCTGATGGCGATGAAGACCGCCGATCTCGAAAAGATCATCTACTTTCAGGACTACTGCGTCATCGATCCGGGCAACACCCCGCTCAAAGAGCGGCAGATGCTCACCGAAGACGAGTACCGCGAAGCCGTCGGCAAGTACGGCTCGACGTCGTTCGACGCCCGCATGGGCGCCGAGGCTGTCAAGGAACTGCTCGCCCGTCTGGACCTCGATGCGCTGGCCGCCGAGCTTCGCCTCGAGCTGGACACCACACGCAGCAAGCTGAAGATCAAAGACCTTTCCAAGCGTCTGAAGATCGTCGACCAGATCCGCAACTCGGAAAACAATCCCGAGTGGATGGTGATGGACGTGGTGCCGGTGATTCCGCCGGACCTTCGCCCGCTGGTGCTGCTGGAGTCGGGCAACTTCGCCACGAGCGACCTCAACGACCTGTACCGCCGCATCATCAACCGCAACAACCGCCTCAAGAAGCTGATGGACCTCAACGCCCCCGAGGTCATCATTCGCAACGAAAAGCGCATGCTTCAGCAGGCCGTCGACGCGCTGTTCGACAACGGCCGCTGCCGCCGCCCGGTGCTCGGTTCTTCGAACCGTCCGCTGAAATCGCTGACGGACATGATCAAGGGCAAGCAGGGCCGCTTCCGCGAAAACCTGCTCGGCAAGCGCGTCGACTACTCGGCCCGCTCGGTCATCGTCGTCGGCCCCGAACTCAAGCTCCACCAGTGCGGCCTGCCCAAGAAGATCGCGCTGGAGCTCTACCAGCCGTTCATCATCCGCAAGCTCAAGGAGCACGGCCTGGCCGACACGATCAAGTCCGCCAAGCGCATGCTCGAGCGCAAGGATGAGGAAGTCTGGGACGTGCTCGAAGAGGTCATCTACCAGCACCCGGTCATGCTCAACCGCGCTCCCACGCTTCACCGCATGGGCATTCAGGCGTTTGAGCCGGTGCTCGTTGAAGGCAACGCCATCAAGGTCCACCCGCTGGTCTGCACCGGCTTCAACGCCGACTTCGACGGCGACCAGATGGCTGTCCACCTGCCGCTGTCGGTTGAAGCGCAGACCGAAGCGCATGTGCTGATGCTGTCGACGCACAACATTTTCTCGCCGGCCAACGGCCAGCCGATCATCTCGCCGTCGCAGGACATCGTCATGGGCGTGTACTACCTGACGGTGGTGCCGCGCAAGGAATACGACGAAGGCACTGAAGCGCCCAAGCCGATGCAATTCCGTGACAACATGGAAGCCCTGCTGGCGTATGATCTGGGCAAGGTCGGCGTGCACGATCCGATCGAAGTCCGCTTCCCGGCCGGTCGTTACACCGAAGTGGTCAACGGTCAGAAGGACAGCCCCGAGCCGTTCCCGGCCAACAACCGCCTGATCACTTCGATCGGTCGTCTGCAGTTCAACGATGTGTGCCCGCCGAACATGCCGTTCTACAACTGTGCCCTCGGCAAGAAGGGCGCCGCCCGAGTCATCGACGACGTGTTCGCCTACAACGGCAAGCCCGCCACGATCGACTTCCTCGACGCGATGAAGGCCCTGGGCTTCAAGCGTTCGACGATCGCCGGCCTCAGCTTCGGCGTCAGCGACCTGCGCGTGCCCGCGAAGAAGATCGCCATCATCGACGCCGCCCAGAAGAAGGTCGACCGTGTCGAGAAGGCCTACGACGCAGGCGCCCTGACCGAGCGCGAACGCTACAACCAGTTGCTCGACATCTGGGCCCACTGCCGTGAAGAAGTCACCAAGGAACTGGTCAACGAACTGAAAAACGACCGCCGCAATCCCGATGGCTCGCTGGTTCCGATCGACGCGAAGGAAGGCAAGCCCTACCTGAACCCGGTCTACCTGATGAGCGACTCGGGCGCTCGTGGTAATATCAGCCAGATGCAGCAGCTGGCCGGCATGCGTGGTTTGATGTCCAAGCCCAGCGGCGAGATCATCGAAACGCCCATTCGCGCGAACTTCCGTGAAGGCCTCAACGTGCTGGAGTACTTCTCCTCGACGCACGGCGCCCGCAAGGGTCTGGCCGATACCGCGCTGAAGACCGCTGACTCCGGTTACCTGACCCGCAAGCTCGCCGACGTCGCCCAGAACGTGATCATCAACGAGCGTGACTGCAACACCGCCAACGGCATCCGCAAGCACGCGATCTACAAGGGTGAAGAAGTCGACGTGCCGCTGCGTGATTCGATCATCGGCCGCATCGCTCGCGAGACGATCCGCAACCCGATCACCGACCAGCTCATCGTCGCTGAAAACGAGATCATCACCGAAGAAGCTGCTCGCAACGTCGAAGACCTCGGCATCGACAGCGTGATGGTCCGCAGCCCGCTGACGTGTGAAAGCCCGCTGGGCGTCTGCGCCAAGTGCTACGGCCAGGACCTTTCGACCGGCCACCTCATCGAAGAGGGCATGGCCGTCGGCATCATCGCCGCTCAGTCGATCGGCGAGCCGGGCACGCAGTTGACCATGCGTACGTTCCACACCGGTGGTGTGGCCACGCGTCGCCTGCTGGAAAACAGCATCCAGTCGGTCCACGCCGGCACCATCCAGCTTCGCGACTGTAACGAAGTGCCCAGTCTCGATGAAAACGACAACCCCGTGCTCAGCGCGCTGAAGCGCAACGGTGAAGTCGCCGTGCTCGACCCCAAGGGGCGTGAGCTTGAACACTACAAGGTGCCTTACGGCGCCATGATTCTCGCCAAGCCCGGCGACACGGTGAAGAAGGGTCAGGAGATCGTCCGCTGGGACCCGCACCGTACGCCGATTCTCGCCGAGAAGGCCGGTACCGTTCGCTTCGAGGACATCATCCCCGGCGAAACCGTCCGCACCGAGAAAGAGTCCGGCGCCAGTGCCGGCAAGGGCAAGAGCGGCGGCGGCGAGTTGCTCGTCGTCATCGAGCACAAGGGCGAACGCCATCCGCGTATCGTCATCGAAGGCCCCGACGGCAAGATTCTCGACTTCCACTACCTGCCCGCCAAGGCGCGTATCGAAGTTGCTGAAGGTCAGTCCATCGACGCCGGCCACATGCTCGCCCGCCAGCCGCGTGAAGTCGCCGGCTCGGCCGACATCGTCGGCGGTCTGCCCCGCGTCACCGAGCTCTTCGAAGCCCGCAAGCCGAAAGACCCCGCCGTCATGGCGGAAATCTCCGGCAACGTCGAGCTTCGCTCCGACAAGCGCCGCGGCAAGATGACCATCATCATCAAGTCCGACGCCGGTCTCGAAAAGGAACACCACGTTCCACAGGACCGCCACCTGCTCGTGCACACCGGCGATTACGTCGCCGCCGGCGATCCGCTGATCGACGGCCCGCTGATCCCGCACGACATCCTCCGAATCAAGGGTGAAGAAGCGCTCTACAACTACCTCCTCGAGGAAGTGCAGAACGTCTACCGCGCCCAGGGCGTGCCGATCAACGACAAGCACATCGAAGTCATCGTCACCCAGATGCTCCGCAAGGTGCGCGTCGAAACCCCCGGCGATACCGAGCTGCTGCCGTTCGACGTGGTCGACAAGTTCCGCTTCCGCGGTGAGAACAGCCGCATCTCCGGCTGCGTCAAGATCGCCGACGCCGGCGACACCGGCCTGCCGGTCAATGCCCTGGTCGAAAAGGCCGAGGTCAAGGAAGCCAACGCCCGCGCCGAGGCCGACGGCAAGACAGCCGCCAAGTCCAAGCGCCCGCGTCCGGCGACCGCCCGCACGCTGCTGCTGGGCATCACCAAGGCCTCGCTGCAGTCTGAGTCCTGGCTCTCCGGCGCTTCTTTCCAGGAGACCACCAAGGTGCTCACCGAGGCGTCGCTCGCCGGCCGTCGCGACGAACTGATCGGCCTCAAGGAAAACGTCCTGCTCGGCCACCTCATCCCCGCCGGTACCGGCTTCAAGCCGTACTCGCAGATGCAGGTGCTCAAGCTCGCCGAACCCATCGCCGCGCCGCAGCGGACCGAGGCCGAACTCATGGCCGAAGCCACTGCCGCCGCCGAAGCCCTCGGGGCTGAAATCCCCGCCGGCGAGGAAGCCCCCGCCGCGACGGACACCCCGGACATCGAAACCGGCGCCGAGGCCGAGTCCGTCAGCGAATCCACTGAGTGATCCTCACTCGACAATTTGACCCCACAAAGCCCGTCGCACCCGCGGCGGGCTTTTTTTCTACAACATCCCCTTATTGAAGCCTCAATAGCCGGGTCGCTACGCGACCCCGGTCTGACGCCATCTCATCGCCGTTTCAGTTACCGGTCGTTATCCCTGCGCGCTAATTCCAATCTGCGATCCACCCGATATTTCAACTGGGAAACGCAACCCGTTGTGCAGGGCAGACGCAATGAATGCCAACATCCTACGTCGAGTCGTCACCACGCTGGGGCTGGTGTTGTGGCTCGTGCTCGCCGCCAAACCCGCCTACGGCCAATCCGTCGCGCACACACTCATTGGCGCCGACCAGGTCGCCGATCTGTACCCCTGGCTCGACGGCGTCAACGAAACCACCGGCCTCGCCCAGCGCGTCGCCGTCCTCGACACCGGCATCCAGTTCAACCATTCCGCCTTCGATGACCGCATCATCACCGGCATCAACTACGCCGCCGGCGCGACTTGGGGTTCCACCGATGCCGCCGCATACACCGACCTCAACGGACACGGCACCTTCGTCGCCGGTGTCATCGGATCGACCGCCGACCAGGCGCCCGGCCTCGTCGCCGGCGTCGAGTTCGTCAGCGTTCGCATCGCCGACAGTTCCGGCTCCAGCTCGCTGACCAATCTGCTCATGGGCCTGCAATGGGTCAACGCCCACGCCGCCGAGTACAACATCACCGCCGTCAACGTCTCGCTTGGCACCACCGAAGTCTACGCCCTCGCCGCCGACGTCCCCGACAGCCCGATCTACACCGCCATCGCTTCGCAGTTCGCCCAACTCGCCGCCCGCGACATCGTCAGCGTTGTCGGCTCAGGCAACACCGGCTCCACGACCGGCCTGTCCATGCCCGCCATCACCGATGACGTCGTCTCCGTCGGCGCCTCCACGTCGACCGACACCGTCGCCTCCATGACCAACCGCAACGATCAGCTCGAACTGCTCGCCCCCGGCGTCAACATCACCTCCACCTGGATCAACAACGCGTTTTACACCGGCTCCGGCACCAGCTACGCCACCCCCTTCGTCACCGCCGCCGCCGTCCTCCTCCGCGACGCCCTCGAAACCAGCAACCTCGATCTTCACGGCTCCTTCGAAACCTACCAGGCCTACTTCGTCGACCTCCTCCAGGCCTACGCCAACCCCATCGAAGACCCCGCCACCAACCTCACCTTCGCCCGCCTCAACCTCCTCGCCGCCCTCCAGTCCATCCTCCCCACAAACGACGCCGACATTCCCGGCGCCGTCTACGTCCCCGAGCCCGCCTCTGCCTTCATCCTCCTCCTCGCCATCACCTCCATGACTCGACGGCCACGTAGCGCCCGGCATCATCAAACCACACTTCGGTAAAACGCTTTACCAACTTCCGACCCAACATCTTCACCTGTGGAATATGTCAATGTTGGTTGTTATGCCAAAGGATTGTTTTTACGCCCGGCAGCCGAGCTGGCGGAGCATGTCGGCGGTGACTCGGTAGGACAGTTCGACCCAGTGCATGATGTAGTCGGGCTCGGGGCTGTATTCGAGTTCGATGCTGACGGTCTGGTCGTAGCCGATCGCATGCAGCTTTTGAAGGTAGTCGAAGATTGGCACAACGCCGCGGCCGGGGGGCAGGTCGCCGTGGACCTGGCCGTTGCAATCCGAGAGGTGGACATGCGCGATGCGGTCGCCGAGGCGCTCGATGGCGGCCGGGGATTGCTGCATGAGGTATAGATGCGAAATGTCGCAGTTGGCGCGCACCGTCTGCGGCAGGCCAACATCGTCGAGAAACTTCAACATCGTGTCGGCATCACGCACCAGCGAGGCCCGGAAGGGCTCGAGTTCAATGGCGATTTCAATCCCGGTCCGGGCGGCGTGCTCACCTAGGGTGCGTACATTCTCGACGGCCCACTGCCACTGATCTTCCGGAGCGATGACCTCCTGCTGCCAGATGTATTCACCCAGCACCAGCAGCAGATTCCGCGCGTCCGCTTCGGCGCAGAAGTCGAGATACTGCCGACAGCGATCGACGTGAAACCGCTGCACCGAGGGGTTCAGGTCAATCAACCCGACCGCCACACAGCAGATGCTCCGCACCGGCAGTTCGAGCGTGCGGCAGGTGTTGATCATCGCCCGCCGGGCGGAGCGATCAAGGTCCAGCGGGTCGGCGAACAGATCGACGGTGTCGAACCCGATGCGCTTGATCTGTTCGAGCCCCTCGGCGGTGGAGATGCCGACCTGCTCGAAAGCGGAGTTGATGATGCCCAGTTCCATACGTGAATAATCCGATCAAATAGGCCAATGAACAACAAAACCACGGCGGTACAGAGATTTCACAGAGTATTGTTCGTCGTGACTATACAGGGGCACGCCGCCGCAATTTTAAATATCAAATATATCATATATGTAATCTTTGCGTCTGGTAGCGAATGCGTGTTCCAGGCGATGGTTGTGACACGCTATGTGTATTCTTTCGGGTTTTGACGTAGTCACGTTCATCTCACGCAAACCATGGAAGAGCGGCATAATCTTTGTGTCAAACTTCGTGTCTCTTGGTTCGTTTGGTTAGAGATTCTCGATGATTTCCTGCGGAGAGACGGCCCGGTGTTCGGCGGCTGAGCGGTAGGCTGCGTCGACCAGCGCCATGGTGTTCAGATTGTCATCGCCGCTGATGGAGGGGCGGCGGCCGTCTTCCAGCGCGCACAGCAGTTCAGCCATCGGGCCGACGAAGGCGTCGGGGAACCACACCTCGTCCCATCGCGGCTGGCGCCACACGCCGGTGGCGCGGGTCGTGTAATCGATCGTGCTCGGGCAGCGCTGCGGGTACTTCGGCCAGCCGATCGTGCCGCGCGCGATGCCGTCCGTGCCTTCGACGCGCCAGTGAATGCCGACGTCCTCAGCAGCGCCTTCGCGCACCGGCCCGGCCCAGACATCGTCCCATGTGCAGGCACGCAGGCCGTCTGAATACTCGACGATCGTGCTGCAGATGCCGTCGGTGTGTTCGAACCCGGTCCGCGGGTCCGGCCGCACGCTGGCATAGATACGCTCGGGTTCGCCGAACCAGTACCGGAACGTGTCCAGGTGATGGATCGACATGATGCGCAGCGTGAGCCAACCCTGGCGCTGTTGCCACGGCATCCAGTGCGGGATCGCCCGCATGTCGATCGTCGCGAAGACGGGTTCGCCCAGCACGCCACGCTTTAGCAGGTCGCCGCACGCTCGGACCGAATGATCCCACCGCATGTTCTGATTCACCGCCAGTTCAATCCCCGCCTCGCGGCACATCGTGACGATCGCCCGGGCCTGTTGATAGCTGACACCCAGCGGTTTCTGCGCGAGGATGCCCCGCACGTGTCGGGCGTGTCGGACCACATCACGGATCACCTCAAACTGCACATCCGGCGGCACGGCAATATCGAGCACCTGCACCGACGGATCATCGAGCATCTGCCGGTAATGTTCATAGGCATGGGGCAACTCATGTCGAGCCGCCACCTCGCGAGCCGACTCGACGCGGCGCGAAGCGATCGCCACCGGGTTCAGCCCGGCCGATCGGTAAGCCGGCAGGTGACAATCCGCCATGATGAATCCGCTGCCGATGCACCCGATGCCGACGCTGCGGTCGCGCGGCAACTTCGGCAGATAATCCACCTCGATGGTTTGCTCGGTCATGTTCATGACGACGGCCGCTGCACTTCGGTGTCGAGCTTCCAATGTTTGGACTCATCGGCATCGGTGAGAAATTCCGTCGAAGCGGCCTTCTGTCCGAACCGCTCGCGGCCGACGGCGAGCACGGCGTCATCATCAACCTTCTCGATCGGCGTGTAGCTCGAATGCTTGCCGGGTTTGTAGGGATCATTCGAGCGGGCGTTGTAACAGCAGACCATCGTCCAGCGGGGATGATCCGAGCGATTCTGATCCGAGCGGTGGAACAGGTTGCTGTGGAAAAACAGCGCATCGCCGGGATCCATCTCGACGTAGACCAGTTCGCACCGCTCCCTCGCCGCGGCGATGCGTTCGGGGTCGGCCCCGGCCTGATCGCCGGTGAGAATGTGATCGACGCGACCGATCTGGTGCGAACCCTTGAGCACCTGCAGGCAACCGTTCTCACGTGTCGAGCGGTCGACAGCGATGAACACGCTCAGCAGGTTCGGGCTCAGCACGCCGTCGTGATACCAGTAGCCGTAGTCCTGATGCCAGGCCCACGCGCCGCCGACCTTCGCATCTTTCATGATCATCTTCGAGTGGTAGTGATACGCCTCATCGCCGAGCAGTTGGTCGGCGCGGTCGACGATGCGACGGCTGCGGGCGACCATGCCGTAGATGCCGTCGCCGGGCTGGTTCCAGATCGACAGGCGCACGGTGCCGCCTTCGCCGTCGGCCCGGCCCATCGACGCCTGATCCATCGCGCGGTCTTCGCGGGCGGTGCGCGCCAGCAGATCGATTTCTTCTGTGCTGAACAGTTTTGGCACGATGATGTAACCGTCGCGCTCATAGGCGCGAACCTGCTCCGCCGATAGCGGGTGTTGCGACATGACTAGCCTCCTGATTGGTTGCTGCGTGAATTCATCGTCGCAGACACCCATCGCGGCGGCTAGTAAAATCACAGAAAATGCTTGTAACATTTCCGCACCCCCGGAAAGGGCTCACATCGGTACGGATGGGGTGCAGGCAGGTTTAACGGGGTATGTACTTCGGCGCGGTTTTCTTCCACTGCTCAAAAGACCGCGTCACGTACAGGGCCAGATCGTCATACGCTTCGGGCGGCAGGTGGGTCTGCGGGAGTTTTTCGTCGAGCGTGTCGTTCCAGTATTCCAGCGAGTAGCCGATCACAGGATGCAGTTCGTGGCACTCCGAGCAACCGGCGTTGTAGAACGCCATGCCGCGCCAGTAGGCGGGGTCATCCGAGAAAGTGGCCGGTGTATGGGCATCATGGGCCGCCAGGGTCATGGGCTGGTCCGCGGGCCGGGCCACCATGAACAGCGCGGTCAGTAATGCCGCCCAGCATGTCATGGCGGCGAACCATACCCCGACACGACGACGTGGTCGGGGTCGGGCGTTCACCGGACACGTTCCTGTTTGGGCTCGCGGCTCATCAGGCGGGCGATGCCGTCGATCGGGTCCAGCCCCTTGAACAGCACATCGTTGACCGCGGCGGTGATGGGCATTTCGACTTTGAATTTTTCGGCAAGCTGCATGACGGACCGCGTAGTGGCGACGCCTTCGACAACGCCCTGAATCTGCGCCTCGGCATCATTGAGCTTGATGCCTTTGCCCAGCAGTTCACCGCAGGTGCGGTTGCGACCTTCGGGGCAGAAGCAGGTGGTGGCCAGGTCGCCGACGCCGGCGATGCCGAAGAAGGTCTCGGCGCGGGCGCCCATCGCTTCACCGAGACGGGTGATTTCAACGAGACCGCGGCTGAGCAGGGCGCTTTTGGCGTTGAACCCGGCGGCGAGCCCGTCGAGGATGCCCGCGGCCAGGGCGATGACGTTCTTGGTCGCCCCGGCGAGTTCGAGCCCGAGCAGGTCGGGGTTGGTGTACACACGGAACCACTGCGTGGTGAACAGCTCCTGCAGTTCGACCAGCAGCGCCTCGTCATCACCAGCCACGCAGACGGTCGCCGGCAGACAGCGTGAAAGCTCCCGCGCGATCGACGGCCCGGACAGCGCAGCCAGCGGGCGCGGCGCGGCGTCGGGGTCATCCGCCAATACATCCGTGATGATCTGCGTGGGGCGCATCAGCGAATCGTTTTCGATGCCCTTGGCGACGGACACGACCGGCACGCCTGCCGCGATCTTGCCGGCGAAGCGCTTCCAGACGGGGCGAATAAACTGCGTCGGAATCGCTGTGACGATCAGGTCGGCGTCGGCGGCCAGGTCGACTTCGCTGGTAAGCTGAATCGACTCGGGCAGGCGACACCCGGGCAGGTAGCGGCTGTTGTCGCGCGATTGGATCATCTTGTCGATGTGCTCGGCGAACGGTCCCCACATCGTGACCTGCTGGCCCTTGCCATCCAGCAGCATCGCGCAGACCGTCGCCATCGCTCCATCGCCCAGCACTGTGATACGCTTCGCCGTCATGCGGCCTCCTTGTCCCGGAAATTTGTCAGCATGCTCAATGGTGAATTGTACATTAGATACGCAATCCGGGACGATGCCAAGTCGTCACAGATTGTTATAATGCAATCCTCACGTGAGAGGCTACGCATGGAACGACTCGAACGCCTGCGACAGAACATCGCCAGCGTCTACATGGGCAACAAGTCGGCCGTCGAAAGGCTGCTGGTCTGCCTGCTGGCCCGGGGGCACGTGCTGATCGAAGACGTGCCCGGCGTCGGCAAGACGGTGCTGGCCCATGCGCTGGCGCGGAGCATCGATTGCAAATTCTCGCGCCTGCAGTTGACGCCGGATATGCTGCCGGCGGATGTGCTCGGCGTGACGGTCTACAGCCAGGAGACCGAGCAGTTCGTATTCAAACCCGGCCCGATCTTTTCGAACATCCTGCTGGCCGACGAAATCAACCGCACCACGCCGCGCACGCAGTCGGCCCTGCTGGAGGCGATGAACGAGGGGCAGGTCTCCATCGACGGCGAGACCCGCAAGCTGCCGCCGCCGTTCATGGTCATCGCCACGCAGAACCCGTTCGAATTCGAAGGCACCTACTTCCTGCCGGAGAATCAGCTCGATCGTTTTCTCATGCGGGTAAATCTCGGCTACCCCTCACCGGATGACGAGGCACGCATCATCACGCAGCAGCCTTCGATCACGACACTGCAGCACCTGGACCCTGTGATGACCCGCGAGGATGTCATCGAGCTTCAGGAGCGCGTCAACCAGGTGCGGCTCGACGAATCGCTGATCGACTACGTGATCCGTATCGGCGTGGCGACCCGCACGCACGACCAGTTGCAGATCGGCGTGAGCCCGCGCGGCACGCTGGCGCTGGCACAGGCGGCGCGGGCCACGGCACTGTTGCATCAGCGCGACTACGTGGTGCCGGACGACATCATTTCGAATGTGCTGCCGGTGTGTTCGCACCGCGTGATCGCCAAGACCTACATGCACGACGGCAGCCCGCTGACGACCAGTCGCATCATCCAACAGGTCATCGAAACCATTCCGAGCCCGGCTTGATCGGAAAAAAGAGTGGTTGAAGCAAGTTTGTGGCACAGCCGCCCTCGGCTGTGCTGAAGACTGCGCTCGCACAGCCGAGGGCGGCTGTGCCACAGTGCCGTGCCGGATCATTACCGGGGAGATTTCAAAGGAATGTGCACGTTGTAGCTGAGCTTGTCGTGGTCTTTTTCACGCGCGGCGAAAAACAGCACGGCGGGGCGGCCGGACTTGTCGAGCCAGACCTGCGGGCGCTCGAGGGCCTCAAGCTCACGGGTCGATCCGTCGGCGAGTTTGATCGTGGTCGTGGCGACCAGCGGATGATCGGTCGGGCCCCAGTGAATGCCGTCGCGGGAGTAGAACAGAGCGGTGGAGCGGCCGGCGCCGGTGAAGTGACCACGCATGTCTTTGACGATGGCCCAGTAGATACCGTCCTGCGACCAGATGTATGGATCCTCCGCGGGGAAGTTCACGCCCGGCACGATGAACACGGGATCGGGGTACTTTTTGAACGGGCCGGTGGGTGAATCGGCGGTGGCGACCAGGTGTACGACGGGGCCGCCGAAGGGCAGGGGTTTTGTCTTGCCGACAGCCTTGTAGACCATGAGATACCCGCCGTCGGGCCGCTTGGTGATCGAGGGATTGGAAGTCATCAGCGCGTCGGGGGCATCGCCCGGGCCGACGTCGATGACGGGTTTGTCGAACCGCTTCCACGGCCCGGCGGGATCATCGGCCACGGCGACACCGATGCGCTGGTTGTTGCGATGGATCATGTTCAGGCGTTTGGTCGCTTTGCCGTCGCCGGTGTTGCCCATGTAGTAGAGGTAGTACTTGTCGCCGAATCGCTGGACGGTGGGATTGTGGGTGCACAGGCCGTCCCAGAATTCGGCGCCGCGGGCGGGCAGGGCGACATTCACGAACCGGTAGGGCCCCAGCGGATTGTCCGCCACGGCGTGGGCGATCTCCGAATGCGTCACCCAGGCGGAAAAGCCCTTGTCCTTCGGCCAGCGTGAGTACAGCAGATGGCAGACGCCGTCGTCGGTGCGGACCATCGAACCGCCCCACGTGTAATGACCGGGATCGGAGAAGATCGCTGTCGCCGGCAGGGGCTCAAGACGATCGTCGAACGTGGCGGTAGCGGGATCGGCGGCGCAGGCAGACAGCGTCATGAGCGCGGCGATAACACACGCAAGCGGTGCGGCTTGTTTGAGCATCTGCATCACCTATCAGAAGAGCGCCGGCAGGCCGAACAGAATCAGCACCACGCCGACGAACATCAGCACCACGCTGCGGCACATCATGCTGACCGGAAACAGCAGCAGCCCGAGCATCATGAAATACCCCGCGGAGTTGGCATCGCGACCGGTTACGAGCGGGCACAATGCCACGCCGATGCCCAGAAGAATCAACGTCACCAGGCTCAGTTGCGTGATGCAGTTGGTCTGGCACTTGCAGTTGGAGCAGGTTGTCATGCATTTACCTCGAAATTCATTTGGCCTTGTTGGCGTTTTTCGGCTTGCCGGCCCGCGGGTTCTGCCAGAGCGGGTCGATCAGTTGGCTGTTCCAGGCGTCGAGCTTGCGCTGCAGCGCGTCGGCGGCATCTGCCTGGCTGGTGATTACATTGTGATGTTCGGCGAGGTCGGAATCAAGTTGGTAAAACTCGGGATCGTGCCCGCGGATGTGAAGATACTTGTCGACGCCTTCACGGACCGCGTAAGCCTGCCCGCCGCCCTGTCGCCAGAAGAGCCGCTCATGCGGGGCGCCTTTCGCCTGCCCGAGCAGATATGGCATGAGGTTCACACCATCCAGCGGTTTGGGTGGAGCGGGGGCGCCGGTCAGCGCCAGCGTGGTGACGAAAATATCCAGCGAACTGACGGGCTGCTCGTACACTGCGCCGGCGGGCAGCTTGCCGGTCCAGCGAACGACGAAGGGCACGTGGATGCCGCCTTCGTAGACTTGCCCCTTGCGACCGCGCAGCGGCGCGTTGGAGGCGTGGGTCACGGTGTCGGGGCCGCCGTTGTCGGACAGGAAGAAGATGAGGGTGTCGTCATCGAGATCGAGCTTGTTCAGGGTGTCGAGCACGAGGCCGACGCCGTCGTCGAGGGCGCAGACCATCGCGCCATACACGCGGCGTTTGTCATCGTCGATGTGCTTACAGCGTTCGATGTATTCCGGCGGTGCCTGCAGGGGCGTGTGCGGGGCGTTGTAGGCGAGGTAGAGGAAGAAGGGGTCGTCCTTGTGGCGCGTGATGAAGGCGGCGGCTTCCTCGGAAAAAAGCGTCGTCAGGTAACCGGTCGTGGGTTCCCGTTTGCCGTTGCGTTCGATGTGGGAGCGGTAGTGTGAATCGCGATCGATCAACTGCTTGGCGAAGTATTGATGCCCGCCGCCGGTGAAACCGTACTGCTCGTCGAATCCGCGAGCCAGCGGGTGAAACGGCGGGGCGGCGCCGAGGTGCCACTTGCCGATGATGCCGCTGACGTAACCGGCGGGTTTGATCGCTTTGGGCAGCAGGGTTTCATCGACGGGCAGACCGAGCGACAGATTGTCCGGCTCGTGGGCGGGATTGTTTTCATGGCCGAACCGCTGCTGGTAGCGGCCGGTCATCAACCCGGCGCGCGTCGGCGAGCAGAATGAGTGCGAGACATACCCGTTTGTGCAGCGCACACCCGAAGCGGCCAGCCGATCCAGATGCGGCGTCGGAATGTCTTTGCATCCATGAAAGCCCACGTCGGCGAAGCCCAGATCGTCGGCGAGAATCACGATGACGTTCGGCTTGCGCTCGGCGAAACCCGGCCCGACCCATGTGCCGCATACCAGCAGCACGACGCTGAAAATATTCAGGGGCTTTATCATCGCAGGGAAAAACGATCACCGGTAACGGTTGATTGCCTGCAGTATCCTCTGATGCGCGGCGTAGGGACTCCGCAGCATGAGCCAATACGCCTCGGGGAAACCCGTGCCGGCGGTGGAGAAGCTGATGGTGCCGAGCCCGAACAGACGCTCGCGGATCGAGAGCACGACTTCGGTGTGCTGCAGACGTTTGAGCTCGCACTGAAAAACCTCGACCCGCAGCACGCCCTTGATGCGGATGATCCGCCGATCGGTCAGCACATACGTGCGGCTCATCCATTCCATGAACTGCCACGAGATCCGCAGCGCCAGCAGAATCATGCCCAGCAGCATCACGCTACGTGATTCAAAATCACCGATGCCGAACCGCGTGTGAACCCACAACATCGCGATGGTCACCAGTGTGATCACCGCCAGGGTGCCCAGACACGAGAGAATGATGTACAGCGGACTGGGCTTCAGCAGCAGGATGATCACTTCGTCGCCCTGCAGCAGGTCCGCCGGGAGCATCGCCGACGCCTGCTCCGGCAGACCGATCACCGGATCGGGCGTGTCGGTGTGACGACATCGATCGCTGTCACATGAACAGAGGTTCGAAGGCATGGGCGGCTTCACGCGAAGACCTCTTTCTTGAGCACCACGACCTCAGGCAGATTCCGGTAAAACCCATCGTAGTCCAGTCCGTACCCGACGACGAATTCATCGGGGACTTCGAAGCCGATGTAGTCGGCGTGGGTGTTGATGGCCGAGGGGATCTGCTTGCGCAGAAGCATGCAGCTTCGCACGGAGGCCGGCCCGCGGGCGGCGATCAGGTCGGTGACGAACTTGATCGTGCGGCCGGAGTCGAGGATGTCGTCGACGATCAGAATGTGATGACCGGTCAGGTCCTCGGGCAGTTGGCCCTGGAGTTCGACGCCCTGGCTGCTGGTCGATTTGCCGGGATACGAGCTGACGGTCACCAGCTTGATCTGCATCATCAGCGGCAGGTGGCGGATCAGGTCGGCCAGGAAGATCAGGCTGCCGGTGAGGATGGGCACGATGGTGATGTGCACGGGATCGCAACCGCCCTCGGCGGCGCGAAAGTCGGCGGCGATCTGCTCGGCCATCTCGCGCACCCGGGCGGCGATGGTGTGGCGATCAATCAGAACGCGATCGATGTGATCCTGCATGGGCAGAGTTTAATCCGGCGCGGCAAAAACCGAAAGCGGGGCGATCGAGGCGGAGGAACTGAAGCGCCCCCCTCGCCTTGTTATGAGCAGTCACTTCGCGGTCAACTGGACACGTGGGCGTTTGGCGGCGTCGCCCGTGCTGGCCTTGGCGGGATAGATGTGCACGGCCAGTCCGTCGTTGGTCGCCAGACGCACGGGGATGGTGTCGGTGGATGTGACTTGCCGCGTGTCGATGCGCACGTGGGTGCGTGTGTCGACTTTCGGGTCGTAGCTGTAAATCTTCGCGGTGTACCGCACGCCGGGTTTGAGCATGTCGAGTTTGACGTCGAAGGTGTATGGATCACCGGCGTTCATCGCGCCGATAAACCACGCGTCGCCGCTGCGGCGGGCCATCACGGCATGCTGACCGATCGCGCCGTCGAGCACGCGCGAGTCGTCCCACACCGTCGGCACGGCATCGTAAAATTCGAGTTCCGGTTCATTGCCGATCGCGCCGTTCATGCTGTCGCCGGCCTTGGCGGGATCAGGCACCACGCGATCGTACCAGTACAAAAACTGCCACGGACTGTACAGGCACACCGCCTTGGCGAGTTGGAACGGGTGATTGGCGTTTTTCACCACGCGCGAGTTGAAGTAGCAGATCGTGTTGTCCGCCGCCCCGGCGAGGTAGCGGGTGAACAGCAGCGTGAGCGTCTGATCGGAAGTCGGCGAAGTTTCGTCGCCGCCGATGCCTTCCTGCGTCATCAGGTTCGGATACGTGCGGCTGTACCCGGTGGGGCGATACTCATCGTGAATGTCGACCATCAACTGATGATCGGCCGCCTTGCGGACCGCATCGTGCAGCCAGGCGGTCCACTGCTGCGGGCCGACGTTGACGAACCCGTACTTGACGCCGGCGATGCCCCATTGCTTGTACAGCGGGAGAATCACGTCGAGCTGTTTTTCCAACGCGCGGCGGTTCACGTAAACGATCACGCCGATGCCTTTCTGCTTGGCGTAGGCGGTGATGCCCTGCAGGTCGAACGGACCTTTGGATCGCTTGGGGTCGAGCGTGACGGTCGTGGCGTCGGAGGCGTCGTCGTATTCATGGCCGTACCACCCGGCGTCGAATTCGACGTATTGCATGTTGTGTTTGGCGAGGTAGTCGATGGCGCGTTTGGCGCCGTCGGTCGTCAGCGTGGTTTCACGCAGCACCTTGCCGGGTTTGATCCAACTGGTGTCCTTGATCGCGCAGGGATCATTCAGGTTCAGTATCAGGTCGTTGTTTTCAAGCAACTCGCCGGGCGACTTGGCAACCATGACGACGCGCCACGGCGTGGTCAGCGGCAGCGGCGACTTGACCTCGCTGGAAAGCTGACTGACCAGCGTGTGCGGGTTGTCTTTGACCGGCCCGAGTTTCATCCGTGCATAGCTGACGAGTTCCGCCTCAGCCAGCGCGGTGTAACAGTCACCGGCGATCTGAACGACCAGCGGGCGCTCGCAACCGTTTTTGATCTTGCTGATCGGAACCCGGCTGTATTTACCCTGCGCGCTGTACACCGCCCAGGCGGGGTGGTCCGCGGCGAAAGCGAAGGTGGTGTTTTCCGAAGCGATGTGCAGATCGGACGCAGCCGGCTGCTGCGGAATGTCGTAGCTGAAAGCAACGCCCTGGTCGTACGCGCGCACGATCACGTTCATGGCGATCACCGGGGCGCTGGTGCGCTGCAGTTTGATGATCGTCTGGTTGTAGCGATCGACGATGGTGGAGCGCTCGCCATACACGGGCTGCCAGGTGGCATCATGCCGACTGGTTGTGACATCGACGAGTTTCAGATCGCGGCCGAGATGGGCGCCGTCCTTGAGCACGAGGTCCATCGCCGAGTCGGCGAGGATCACGCGGTCGCCGGCCGAAACGCGGTACGTCGCCGCGCCCCGGTCGAGTGTGAAAGTCAGCGTGAGCTTGCCGTCGGGTGAAGTCACCTGGACGGGTTCAGCGGCCGTCGCCTGGCATGCGAGGGTGATGGTGATCAAGAGCGTCGCAAACAAATGTAGTGTGATTTTCATATTTAGTGTTCCATGTTTAGCCGGCGGGCTGACCCGCCGTGTTCATCAACGCCTCAAGCGGCGGGCAAGCCCGCCGGCTAAACGGTTGCGTTACATCACGTGCAACAACCAATACGCGATCGGCCCGACCAGCAGCGGCGAATCCATCACATCCAGCATCCCCCCGAAGCCGGGCATCGAGCGGCCGGAATCTTTGACCCCCGCATCTCGCTTCATCACGCTGACCGACAGGTCGCCGGCATGCCCGACGATCGCCAAGACCGCCCCGAGCCCCGCCGCGGCGGCGAGTGAAAAATGGTTGCCCGGTTCATTGGTCAGTCGGCCCAGATAGGCAAAGCCCACGGCAAAACCCGTACACCAGACCACCGCGCCGGCGAGGCCCTCCCATGTCTTGCCCGGGCTCAGCCACGGTATCAGCTTGTGCTTGCCGATGGCGTGACCGGTGAAAAACGCCCCGGTGTCGCCCATCTTCGTGATCAGCACCACGGCCAGCGCGACCCAGCAGGTGTGCTCGCGCGTGATCAGCAGGTAAAACGCGCTGAACACGCCCAGGTACACCGCCCCAAAGACCGTCGCCGCCGTCGCGCCCAGGGCGCCCTGCGTGGTCTTATGACGACAATGCCACGCCATCGCCGCGATGAAGGTCAACGTCAGCATGAGGCCGACGAGGTTCGCCGAGCGACCGAGAAAAACCGCCGCCGCGGTTGCCAGCGCCGCCAGCGTCATCAAGGCCGGACTGACCGTGATTGACTTGGCCCGGAAGATGCCCGCCAGTTCGATCATCGCCAGCGGAACGATTCCCAGCAGGGCGATGGCGATGATGCGGCCGTCCTGTTGGAAGTGATCCTCCGCCCAGAACAGCCCGAGCGCCGCGATGATCAGAAAGGTGCCGAAGATCAACCGGTGTTTGAGCATGAGCAGAGAGTTCTGAGTTTAAGGTTTAAAGTTTAAAGGGAGGCATCGGGACAACGTCAGACTATTTGTAACGTCTGCCTTTGATGGGGGACTGTTCCAGGTATCGGATCAATCCCATAATCATGCGGCCAATTTCGACGGTCTGGGCGTATAGTTCGTTGAAGACATCCGTAGTAATGTACTGACGATCCATCGCAACGTACAGTAGCGAACGAACCTCACCGGCCGAACCCTTGGCGATCCACAGAAACTGAATAAATTCCGGATTGCCGCCGCGTTCGAATCCTTCAGCAATGTTGGACATGATCGACACTGCGGCGGCGGTGATTTGTGAGCGGAAACGATAGTCTTGGGCCGCTGGAGGTCGATCTGTGATCTCGTATACAGCTTTTGTCAACTCGCGCGACAACTGCCACGCCCGAATGTCTTCAAAACGGTCGAATCGCATCAGAGCACTCCCGAAATGTGGACCCGCGGACAACCTCAAAACTTTGAACTTTGAACTTTAAACTCTTGAATCTCACAGCCCGCCGTAGCGGCGGTGGCGGCCGGCGTAGTCGCGCAGGGCGCCGTGAAGGTGCTCGGCGGTGAACTGCGGCCAGAGGACATCGGTGACCCACAGCTCGGCGTAGCTGATCTGCCACAGCAGAAAATTACTCAGCCGCATCTCGCCGGCCGTGCGGATCAGCAGGTCGGGGTCGGGCAGGCCCGCGGTCAGCAGGTGGTCGCTGAGGGTTTGATCGGTGATGTCGTCCACCGCCAACTCGCCGGCCTTGACCTGCTCAGCAATGCGGCGGATGCCCGCGGTGATCTCGGCGCGCGAACCGTAGTTCCATGCCAGCGCCAGCGTCAGGCCGGTGTTCTTCGACGTCAGCTCGATGGTGCGATCCAGGTCGTCGAGCACGGCCTGCGAAAGCCCCTCGCGCCGGCCGACGTGAACGAACCGCACGTTGTTGTCCATCATCATCGGCAGTTCTGCTTCAAGCCGCTGGCGACACAACTCCATGAGGAAGTCGACCTCTTCCGGGGGACGCTTCCAATTCTCGATGCTGAACGAGTACAGCGTCAGGTACCCGATGCCGAGGCGTGCCGACTCGGCGACGATGCGCTGAGTCGTCAGCGCCCCGCGTTCGTGACCGAACATGCGCGGCTTGTTCTGCGCTTTGGCCCAGCGACCGTTGCCGTCCATGATGATCGCGATGTGACGCGGCAACAGTTCGGCGGAAAGTCCGTCGGGCAGTGGGGCGGGGGATGTGGCGTTGGGTGTGGTCATCTTCCGGGGGTTATCGATTCAGCGTCTGTGTGCGTTCGGGACCGACGCTGATGGTGCTCACGGGCACGCCGGCGAAGGCCTCGATGCGTTCGATATAACGCTGCGCCGCAGCGGGAAGTTCGCCGAAGCTGCGACATTTGGTGACATCCTCGCCGAAGCCTTCCATGTCTTCGTAGACCGGGGTGACGCGCTCGAGCACGGAGGCGTCGGCCGGGAAGCAGTCGAGCTTTTTGCCGTCGACTTCGTAGCCGGTGCACAGGCGCAGCGTGTCGAGCCCCGCCAGCACATCGAGCTTCATAATCGCCAGTTCGGTCGCCCCGCAGATCTGCGCCGAGTAGTTGAGCACCATCAGGTCCTGCCACCCGCAGCGGCGCGGCCGGCCGGTCGTGGTGCCGTATTCGTGACCCTGGTCGCGCATCTTCTGGCCGACGGCGTCGTCAAGCTCGGTCGGGAAGGGCCCGCCGCCGACGCGCGTGGTGTACGCCTTGACGATGCCGACGAGTCGTCCGATCCGTCCGCCGGGCACACCCGAGCCGGGGTAGATCCCCAGCGACGAGCAGTTGCTGGACGTGACGAACGGATACGTGCCGTGGTCGATGTCGAGCATGCAGGCGTTGGCGCCTTCGAAGAGCAGGTGCTTGCCGGCGGCCATCTGGTCGTGCAGCAGCTTCGTCGTGTCGCAGACATGCGGCTGGAGAATCTGCCCGAACTCAAGATACTGCTCGGCGAGCTGGTCGGGGTTGATCGGTTCGAACTCCGCCCCGGCCACCTGGGCCAGCGCCTTGAGCATGGCGTTTTTGATCGTCGCCACGTAGGCCATCTTTTCGCGGAAGTGATCGGCGTCGTAGAGTTCGCCGACACGGAAAGCCGTGGAGCGCGACGCCTTGTCGGCATAGGCGGGCCCGATGCCGCGGCCGGTCGTGCCGATCTTTTTGCCGTCACCGCGGGCGGCCGACAGCGCTGCTTCCATCAGGGCGTCCTGCAGCTTGTGATACGGCATCACCAGGTGGGCGCGGTCGGAGATGCGGAGGTTGTCGCCGACCTCGACGCCGCGTGTGGCCAGGCCGTCGATCTCTTCCAGCAGCTTGGCCGGATCGATCACGACGCCGTTGCCGATGACGCTGAGCTTACCGGGCGAGAGGATGCCCGACGGCAGCAGATGCAGGGCGTATTTCTGATCGCCGATGATGACGGTGTGGCCGGCGTTGGCCCCGCCGTTGTAGCGGACGATCACGTCGTACTGCTCGCAGAGCACGTCGACGATTTTGCCCTTGCCCTCGTCGCCCCATTGCAGGCCAACGACAGCACCGTGGGCGCCGAGGCCCGGTTGCGATGATTGCACGGTTGCGTTCTCGATTTGTGTAGCCATGAAAAAACCCTCACCGGGTAAGCCGTGAGGGCGAGCTTTGCCTTTTTCCCCATCGAGCGTCTGCCCGATTCAGGGGGAGATCCGCATCTCACAATACCCGTGAGAAAGGCTCGCCGCGGAAATCAACAACCGGCCATTATACCCCTTGCGGGTCCGGCGGGGCAACCGATATTTCGATCTTCCCGTTGGGGTATACTCAACGCATGCAGCTACGTCTTCTGCGTTACTGGGACATGGTGCGGACCAGCTACTGGTTTGTGCCGACGATCATGGTGCTGGCCACGGCGGCGGTGCTTCTGATCACCTTCGCGATCGATGTGGCTTATCGTCAGCCGCTGCAGCAGGCGCTGTCGTGGATCGCAGTCAAGGATGGCGACGGCATCCGTCAGACGCTGGCGACGATCGCCGGATCGATGATCACGGTGGCGGGCGTTTCGTTTTCGATCACGATCGTGACGCTTTCGCTGGCTTCGCAGCAGCTTGGGCCGCGCATCATCCGCAGCTTCATGCGCGACCGAGGCAACCAGATCGTGCTCGGCGTGTTCTTCGGCACTTTCTTCGGGAATCTGCTGGTCCTGGAGATCGCGTCGGGTAATTTCATTCCGGTGGTTTCGGTGCTGGTGGCCTGGGCGATGGGACTCGGGTCGCTGGGCGTGTTGATCTACTTTATTCATCATACGGCTGAGCTGATTCAGGCCGACAACGTCATCGCCGCGATCGGCAGCGACATCGACCACACCATCCGCCGGCTGTACCGTGAACATCCGCATGTCTGCGAGATGCCCGCCGAGCAGGTCGACGCGGCGTTGCCGGATGACTTCGACACGCATGCCGCCTTCGTACAGGCGCTGCGATCGGGGTATGTGCAGACGATCGATTACGACGCCATGATCGAGCTGGCCGAGGCCGAGTCGCTGATCCTCCGCGCCAATGTGAGCCCCGGGCAGTTCACCCTGCCGCACACGCCGGTGTTTCATGTGTATCCGAGCGAAAAGTGCACCGAGGCGATCGTCGGGCGCATGCGCGAGCTGATGGCCATCGGATCGGTCCGCACCCATACGCAGGATGTCGAGTTCGGCATCAACCAACTGGTGGAGATGGCGGTGCGGGCGTTGTCGCCGGGCATTAATGACCCGACGACCGCTTGCCGCTGCATCGATCGACTCGCCGAGGCGATTGCTCACGTGATGCGTCGCCACATGCCGGGCTCCGGGCGGCGCGATCCCAAAGGCGCCCTGCGACTGGTCACGACCGACACGGGCCTCACCGGTCTGGTCGACGCCTCATTCAACCAGATCCGGCAGGCCGGCCGGGGCAATGTCGCCGTGACGATCCGCCTGCTGGAAGCGATCGGCATGCTGGGTGTCGGGGCATGCAAACGCTGCCATCGCGCGCCTCTAAAACGGCAGGCGGATATGATCCGCGACGGCGCCGAGCAGACCATCACCGAACCGCGCGACATGGACGATGTACAACGGCGATATGACATGGCGATCGAGGCGCTGGAGGCGAAGGGGATGTGAGCTGAACAGTTTGTTGAGCGAACAACAGCCGGGGCGCTACGCGGCCCTGGTCGTTGCTTTCGAGCGGGGAAGACCGGGGCCGCGTAGCGGCCCGGCTATTGAGTGGAAGCACAAGCACAAGCACAAGCACAAGCACAAGCACAAGCACAAGCACAAACGCAACCGCGCAAAAAAACGGGACGACCGGAGTCGTCCCGTTTTGAGTTTGAATGGTCTGACCGGGTTAACGGTAGAATTCGACGATGAGGTTGAGGTTCACGTCGAAGGGGACCTGGTCGGTGGTCGGCTCGGAGACGACTGAGGCGGTCAGGTTCGAGGGGTTGAAGCTGAGCCAGGCGGGCACCTCGTGGCCGGGGAGCGATTCGAGGTTTTCGCGGACGAGCTTCTGGCCGGATTCCTTCTTGACGGTGATCTCGTCGCCGACGTTCAGCGAGAAGCTGGGGCGGTCGGTCTTGCGGCCGTTGACCTGGACATGACCGTGGCTGACGAGCTGACGGGCGCCCCAGATGGTGCGGGCGTAGCCGAGGCGGCGGATCACGTTGTCCAGGCGACGCTCCAGCAGGGTCAGCAGCACGTCGCCGGTGTTGCCCTTGGCGCGGGAGGCCTTTTCGAGGTAGTGACGGAACTGCTTCTCGAGGACGTTGTAGTGGTAGCGGAGCTTCTGCTTCTCGTTCAGACGCACACCGTAGTCACGCAGACGACGACCGCGGAAGCCGTGCTGGCCGGGGGCAGTGAGCTGACGCTGGGTGTGCTTCGGGATGTCGGCAATCGGAACGCCGACGCGACGAGACAGCTTGACCTTGGGGCCGGTGTAGTTGGCCATGTTCGAAACCTCGTGACCGGTTACCTTGTTAAACCTGCCGGCATGACGCACTGCGTCACGGGCGAATTCTTTGAAGCCACCGAGCCGGTCACAAGGCTCGGCCGAGTTTTTCATCGCCCCGGGGCCGTTGCGGCGTGATCCGGGGAGGCTTCGGGTGAGCCGAGTATTTTAGCGGGTGAATCGGGGATGGCAAATGGACTGTTTAGCCTGCGGGCTTGCCCGCCGCGTGTGATGCCGCAAGCGGCGGGCAAGCCCGCCGGCTAAACGGAAGATCACGACTTGGCCGCGTCGCGTTCCTTGACGGCGTCCAGGGCGTCTTCGAGGTCTTCCATCACCTCGGTGTAGTCCATGTGGCGATCGTCGGGGTCTTCCTGCATCATCCGCATGAGCGTTTCAGCGGTCAGGGGGTGCAGGTCTTGGCGATACTCGCGGGGGTCCGGCGGGTCGGAATTCAGGCGTGCAAGGATCAGGGCCTTGATGGTCGCGGCTTCGAAGGGGGCGTGGCCGGTCACGGCGTGAAAGAGCGTGGCGCCGAGGCTGTAGATGTCGGCCCGGAGGTCGGGCGGAAGCTGACGGACCAGTTCGGGGCTGACGTAGTAGGGGGTGCCGAGGATTTCGTTGAGCTGGTCGTCGGGATCGATGGCGGCGAAGCCGAAGTCCATGAGCTTGGGCACGCCGGCGGCATCAAACATGATATTGCCGGGCTTGACGTCCAGGTGGAGCAGACCGCGCCGGCTGGTCTCATGCAACGCCTTGCAGACCTGGATGCCGATGCTCAGCACCTCGGCCTCATCCATGCCGACTTCGGGCTTGAGCCGCTCTTTCATGGATCCGCCGTCCAGCGGTTCCATGATGATGCACGGCTGGCCGCGGCGGGTGTCGATGGCGTAGACGGCGACAATGTTCGGGTGGTTGACCAGCAGCAGGGCACGGGCCTCATCCATGCCGCTCTGGCGGCCGGGCTGATCGGTCGGCAGAATCTTCATCACCTTCAGCGCCACCTCGCGCCCGAGCACGCGGTCATGCGCCTTGTAGACGATGCTGCCGGTGCCCTCACCGTAAAGCTTGGTGATCATCATCGATCCGACCTTGGCCGGCACGATGACCGGAGCGCTGCACTTGGGGCACGCGACCGCCGACAGCGGCTTGGCCGTAGACACATCAATCGACGTCTTGCACGCGTCGCACTGGACCTTCTTTACCCGCTCAACGTGAAAAGCCATGAACGTAGTTTAGCCGAATCGGTAGCGAGCGTCACCGCCCGGAAATTTCAACGCGCTCATCGGCGTCAAACATCTCAGCAAGACGCCGCGCGTTGGAGGGTTTGGGAGATTCATCCGACGCTTCGCCGGGCTCAGCGTTCGGCTTGGGTGTGTTTGTGTCGTCGTCTTCCGGGGCGGCGGACAGGTCGATGTTGGCCATGGCTTCGGCGGCGATCTTTCCGCCGGAGCCGACCTGATCAAACTTGACCGTGACCTGTTTGGACACGCCGCGGATGGGCATCGTGATGCCGTAGAGCAGATCGGCCGCCTGCATCGTGCGCTTGTGGTGCGTGATCACGATGAAGTGCGAGAGGTCCAGGAAGCTGCGGACCACGTGGCAGAAGCGGTCGACGTTCGCTTCGTCCAGCGCCGCGTCGACTTCGTCCAGCACGCAGAAGGGCGACGGCTTGCTGCGGAAGATCGACATCAGCAGGGCGACGGCCACCATCGTCCGCTCGCCGCCGGACAGCAGGCGGATCGACTGCGGCTCCTTGCCGGGGGGCTTGGCGATGATCTCGACGCCGGACTCGAGCCAGTCGGTGTTGCCGTTTTCATCGGGGATGAGC
Source organism: Planctomycetales bacterium ZRK34 (assembly GCA_014873095.1). Lineage (GTDB taxonomy): Bacteria > Planctomycetota > Phycisphaerae > Phycisphaerales > Zrk34 > Zrk34. The sequence goes on along the minus strand of CP050848.1, from coordinate 5,628,117 downwards.
ACGAGGTCGGCACGCCCGCCGCCGAAGAGCTTGCGGAACAGCCCGTCGGGGCCGGCGAAGTGTTCACGAATCTGCGTGAACGTCTGTTCAAACCGCGTGCGCGATTCGTCGTTGAGGAAGGCGATGAGGCTTTCGAGCTCGGCGCGGGCCTTGTCCATGTCTTCGAGCTGCGTGCCGAGGTCGATCTCACGCTGCTCAAGTTCGGACTGCTCATTGATCGCGTCGACGTTGACGGTGCCGAGGCGTTCGATCTTGCCGCGCAGGTCGGTGATCTCGGTTTCGACGGCGTCCCAGTCGATGTCACGCGCTTCGTACTCGGCGTAGGCCTCGGCGATGTCGAGGTTCAACTGCTCACTGGCACGTTCACGAACACCATCACAGCGGACTTCCAACTCGCGCTGGGCGACCTGGTGGTTATGCGATTCGGTGTCCAGCTGCTCGGCATGATCGCGCTGTTCGCGGACGGCGGCGGCGAGCTCGGTGACCTGCTCGTCGATGCGCTGCAGTTCGCCTTCGAACTCGCCGAGCCGCTCGGTTAGATCGGTGATCCGCTGGGCGGTCTGCTCGATGAGCTCGGCCGCTTCGTCACGGGTGGTTTCAAGCTCGCCGATGCGGTTGCGGTTCTGCTCGAGGCGGCTGCTGATCTGCTGCGACTGGCGGACGGCATCGTCGCGGGCCAGTTCGAGCTGGCGGTGCTGCTTGCCGGCGGCGGTGAGCTGCTCGGTCAGCTTGCCGGCTTCGATGCGGGCGGCGGTGACCTGCTCGGCGGATTCTTCCGCCGCTGTGCGCAGCTCGCCGATGCGGCTTTCAAGCTCGGCAGCACGCTGGCGGGAAAGTTCCTGCTCGCTTTCAAGCTGTTCGACATCGACGCGGGTCTTTTCACGCTGCTCGGCGGCGTCATTAAGCTGGCGGTGAATCTGCTCGACTTCGTTGCTGATGACCGGCTGTTCTTTCTCGATGCGGGCGATCGAGTCGTTGACCTGCTCGAGCTTGCTGGTCATTTCAACCTTGATCGTCGACGCTTCGTAGATCGCCTGACGCAGCTCCTGCTGCACGCGCTCCACATGGGCGGCTCGGTCCGAAAGCTGGGCCAGGTGCGTCTGGTCCGCCTGAATCTGATCGTCGAGTTCGGCGAGGCGGCGTTCGAGTTCGGCCAGCTCGCTGCGACGGCTGATGAGTCCGGCGCCGGTGCCTTCGCCGGCCGGGCCGAGCGTGAGGCGACCGTCGGATTCGAGCAGTTGACCATCGCGGGTGATGAACCGGTAGCCGGTCGGAAGCTCGCGGCGCAGGCGGCGGGCCTGGGCGAGGTTGTCGACGACCAGCGTCTTGCCGAGCATCTGCCACAGCAGCGGGGCGACCGACGGATCTTCAAACCGCGCCAGATCGATCACGCGGGTCAGACCGCTCGCGGCCGGATCGGCGTCGTACCGCACCGGGGCGACCTGATCCAGGGCCATGAACGTGATGCGACCGCTGAGTGATTCGGCGAGGTCGTTGTGACCGGCCAGATCGTCGAGGCGATCGACGACCAGCGCCTGCTGATGCGCCCCGAGGGCGGCTTCGATCAGCGGGGCGTTGTCGACATCGGCATGAATCAGCTCGGCCAGCATGCCGTGCACATAGGCGAAGTGATCCCCCGACGCTTTGCGGGCGAGCACCGCCTTGACGGCTTCGTCCATGCCGGTCTGCGACTTTTCGAGTTCTTCGAGCGTGTTGCGACGCGAGGCCAGACCCGAGCGCTGCTCCTTGGCGGCGGCAAGCTGTTCGGTCAGCCGGCGCGTGGCGTCGGACAGATCGGCGGCGGCGGTCTTCTGCTCATTGAGCCGCTCGGTCTCGGTGTCGATCAGCGTGGTGACTTCCGCGAGCTTGCCATCGGCCGCGTCACGGGACTGAAGCAGATGCTCCAACTCTCCGGCAAGTTCATCGGCGCGGCTGGTCAGGCGATCGCGATGGCCGATCAGGTTCTTCTCCTGCATCTGCAGCGACGAAATCTGGTTGTGCAGATCCGTCGTGCGACGCAGTAGATTCACGATGCCGGCCTTTTCGTCTTCGAGGCGAGCGGACGCTTCGTTGAGGTCGTGCTGACGCTGGCGATGCTCGGCCTGGGCTTCGTTGATGCGCTGCTGCGATTCATCGACGCGGGCCTGAAGCTCAGCGATCACCGCGGCGTGTTCTTCAAGCTGGGTTTCAACCTGCCGCTGGCGCTCGGCGAGTTCACGCTGCTGGGTCAACTCGCGGCCGATCTGCTCGTTCAGATCCTTCAGCGAAGTCTCAGCAAACTGCTTGCGCTGAATCGCCTGGTCACGCTGCGACTCGATCTGCAGACGCGACTGCTCAAGTTCGCGCTGCCGACTCAGCAACTGCTGACGCTCGGACTCGGCGGCCTGCTTCTGATCTTCCGTGGCGGTGAGCTGAGCGACGACCTTGCGGCGCTCGGCCTCGGCGGTCGTCAGTTTCTCCGACACCTCTTCAAGCTGATGCTGCAGCTTGTGAAACTCAGCCAGCGCGTATTCGAGGCGAAGCTCACGCAGGCGGGCGGAATATTCCTGGTAGTTGCGGGCGCGGGTCGCCTGAATCTTCACCGAACGCAGGCGCTTCTGCACCTCTTCGAGCTTGTCGCGCGAGCGGAGCAGGTTCTGCTCGGTGCGGTCAAGCTTGCGGATGGCCTCGGCCTTCTGGGCTTTGAACTTCGAGATGCCGGCGGCCTCTTCGAAGATGTTCCGCCGCTCGGTCGGGTTGGACACGAGCATCTTGTCGACCTTGCCCTGCTCGATGATGCAGTAGGCGTTGGCGCCAATGCCGGTGTCGTAGAACAGGCTGCGGATATCGCGAAGACGGGCCCGCTGCTTGTTGATCAGGTATTCGCTGGTGCCGTCGCGGAACAGTCGGCGGCAGACGGCGACTTCATCAGCGTCGACCGGCAGAATGCGCTTGCCCTCGCTGTCGGTGGGGTTCTCGAAGTGCAGGGTCACCGAGGCCATGCCCGCGGGTTTGCGGGTGGCTGAACCGTTGAAGATCACATCGAGCATGGCTCCGCCGCGAAGCTGCTTGGCGGATTGTTCACCGAGCACCCACTTGATCGCATCGACGACGTTGGATTTGCCGCAGCCATTGGGGCCGACAATACCCACCATCGGTGCGGAGAAATTGATCTCCGTCCGATCGGCGAAGCTCTTGAAACCACTGACGGTGAGTTTGCTTAAACGCATAGGCTGGTTACGACCTCCTGTCGTGCGGTCGCCGCATCCATGGGGCGAGATCGGGCTGGGTTCGGCCATGCGGGTCGTCGCGGACCCGGCAGCCCGTTTTTTCCGGTTTCTCCGAGGCGGCTGCCCGGCTGCGTCGGGGCCATACCGCCTCACATTGACTATCGGTTATCGGGCGGCATTATCGCCAGAATCCTTGCGTGGCACAACCGGCCCGTCGGGAATAATTTGCGGGTCGTCGGCGGGGCCTGCCGAGTCGCCGGTTTCGGGTCGGGGACCGGGCTCCAGGGCTGCGGTATCCGCGATTCGCTGGGCGAGGTCCGACTGCTGCAGCACGAACGGGGCGTCGATGAACCCGCCGGTACACAACTGGTGCAGCACCGACACGATGCGGCTGTACCCGATGCCCAGGCCGACCGTCTTCGAGTCCGCGTCAGGGCTGAACGCCATCGTGCCGATCAGGTAGGGCACATTGGCGGGAATGTTCTGGTTGATCGCTCCGCGCAACTCCGCCGACTGATAAAACACGGCGACCTCGGGCTGATCCTTCTCGCCGCGGATCATGAAGTGGTTGTTGTCCGTGGAGAAAAACAGCGGGTATTCAAAGCCCAGTCGATCGTTGAACACGATCACCTGCGGCTTGCCGGTGCGGGTCACATAGACCATCGGCCGATCGCATTTGACCTGCGTCAGCAACACCGTATCACCGAAGGCGAACTGGCGAATGGAAGGATCATTGGCGACGGCCAGCGCTTCCACCGCCGCCACGCGCACCAGCACGTCGTCGACATCCAGCAACTTGCGCAGCATCGTGGCGGCGCGGATGTTGTCCGGGCGGTCTTGCAGCAGAACCCCGAGCATGCGGGTCGCCTGCTCGCTGGCCGGGCCGTGCCCGCCGGCGGCCAGGTCGTACAGCGGTTCAGTGGCGGTCTGATCGCCAAGGTAGGCGCCGGCTTTCAGCGCGGTGATGCGCGGAATCGGAGCGCCCTCGGAATACATCGCACGCAGCGTCGGCAGGATCGTTTTGCCCATGGCTTCGAAGGCGACGGCGATGTCATCGGCGTATTGATAGTTGGCCGGCTGTTTGATCAGATCGGCCAGTTCGATGGCTTTTTGCTGGGCGAAGGCGGCGGTGGGGTTCAGGTACAGGTGGCTGAGCAGATCGAGCATCCGCTGGGGATTGTCTTTGTAGTTGTTGATCACGTTGATGGCGATGACCGTGTCGGACTTGGGCACGGCGATCGGTTGCTTATCACCGGGATCGGGCGGGAAGCGGCCGTTGATGCGATCGGCGACCTGCCGCGTGAGTCGATAGCTGGGCTGATTGGTCAACAGCTGCAGCGGCAGGGACTGGGTGGTGAGCCCGCCGGCGAGGACGCGCCCGACGGTCGTTTCGCTGTCGGCATCGGCGGAGTTGGACCTGAAAGGATTCAAAAAGACCTGCCCGCGCCCGGTGGCGATGGCATCGAAGGCGGGGGCGCCGAGCATTGGTTTACCGACGCTGAGCATGGTGGTGTACAGCAGGCCGCCTTCGAGGCTGGTGGTCTGTGTCTGCGGCAGGGCGGTGACCATCAGATCGAAGCGCGTGCCTTCGGTCGCCCCGGCGGGGACAACGCCCTGAACCATCACCACGGCGGTGCGATCGGAAGCCAGCACCTGAGCCGGCGTCAGATTGCCAAACCCGGCCGACTCGGACCCGAACCCGCGCTTGCCCATCTCGTCGATGAGCCATTGTCGCAGAGCCGGGGGGCAGTCCGCCGAGCCGGTGTGGTTGAGGTTGACCACCAGCCCGTACCCGCTGACGAGCACGGGGCGATACCCGTCGAGCTTGACCAGCGAGGCGATGGTCGACCGCAGAAAGTTCGGGCCGGTGAATGTCGGCGGCGGCGGGGCGTCCGGCGGCGCTTCGACGACCTGTTGCTGACACGCGGTCAGCGTGATCAACGTGCTGATCAGCAGCCCAGATATTGCGATACGCGTCAGACTCATGCGGTGATCCCTGCGCCGGTGGAAGTGGCATTATACACGATCAGCCCGACAGTTGCGCCCGGGGCGGGGGGCTGCATGCCGACGGGCACGCTCGCCTTCGACTCGCGGTCAAACGGGCTGAATCATTTGCGTATCAACCATAATTGTTGTACCGAAAGCGGAATCACCAGCAATGAGCAAAGCCATGATGACCAATGTTTCGATTCGATATTGTGCGGCGATTGGGATGGCGGTGTTGTGCGGGTTGGCGATGACGCCCGTGCTTCGGGGGCAGGAAGCCGCCCGGCCCAATGTGCTGCTCATCCTTGCCGACGACATGTGCCTCGGCGATCTGGCGCGCAACAACGGCGGACTCAACCGCACGCCGCGCCTCGATCAACTGGCCCAGCAGAGTGTCTACCTGACACATGGGTACTCCGGCTCGGCGGTCTGCGCCCCGGCCCGCGCGGCCCTGCTGACCGGTCGCTACCCGCATCGCACCGGCGTCACTTCACTGTCAGCCAAATCCGGCCTGACCCGCCTGCGACTCGATGAAACAACCATCGCCGACCTCTTCGCGGCGCAGGGCTACGCCACCGGTCTCGTCGGCAAATGGCACACTGGCGACGGCCCGGAGTTTCATCCCCTCAAACGCGGCTTCCAGGAGTTCGCCGGTTTCGTCGCGGGCGATGGTGCAATCAAAAGCTACTTCAAGTACCCACTCGACATCCAAGGCCAACAGGTTCACTTTGAAGACCGCTACCTCACCGACCACTTCACCGAACTGTCGATCGATTTCATTCGCCGCCATCGTGATAAGTCGTTCTTTCTGCACCTGGCCCACTACGCGCCGCACCGCCCGCTGAACGCACCACAGAAGATAGTCGACCGTTACAAAAAACAAGGCTTCAGTGAAAACACCGCCATCATCTATGCCATGATCGAGGTGCTCGATCGCGGCGTCGGCCAGGTGCTCGACGAGCTGGACAAACTCGGCCTCAGCGACAACACCATCGTCATCTTCTCCAGCGACAACGGGCTCGACCCGCTCCCCGGCGAGCGCGGCGGCGGACATCGATTCAACTGCAATCTGCGCGGCACCAAATACACCGTCCACGAAGGCGGCATCCATGTGCCCTTCATGATCCGCTGGCCCGGTCAACTCAAGCCCGGCGTCAACGACACGCTGGTCCAGTTTCAGGATGTGCTGCCCACGCTGGCCGCCGCCTGCGGGATTGATCTGCCCGACACGTTACAACTGGACGGACGCAATGTGCTCGAAGCCCTGCGCCGGGGACAGACCGCTTCCGCGCCGGTGCGATACTGGCAATGGAACCGCGGCCTGCCGCTGTATTCACACAACGCCGCGATGCGGGACGGCCAATGGAAACTCGTGCGCCCGTATGTCAGTGGCAACAACATTCACCAGGAATCGAAAAAGCCGCCGATGCTGTTTGATCTCAGCAACGACCCCGCGGAGCAGCACAACCTCGCCGACAAGTATCCCCAACGCACGGCCGAGATGAACCAATCGCTCGCCGCGTGGGCGGACTCGGTCGAGCGCGACCGCACCCGTCCCCTGGCCGGTCAATCGGTCAAGTAATCTGGTTCACAGGGTGACTTCGATATCGGGCAGTATGTGTTTACCCGGTGTTTTTCCGCCGCCGGGTGAGCATGATGCTCAGGCCCAGTAAGCTCAGCAGGCCGGTGGTCGGGCCGGGCGCGGCGACCACATCGTTGAGCACGAGCGTGTTGCCGATCTGACTGATCGCGCCCCATGTCCAGTCAGCCGGTGCGGTGATGTTGATCTGGGGCATCGCGTCCAGTGATCCGAACTCGAACAGGACCAGGTCGGATGTCCGCTCGGCGGACAGGTTGTCGCCGACGAGTATCAGGTTGAGCATGCCTTCGAAACTCAGCGTGCCGGTGACGATCAACCGGTCCGCATCGGTATCGCTGACTTCCACCACGTAGTCAGCGCCGTCGCCGACGGTCAGTGAGCCGGAGATGGTCAGGGCGCCGGGGCTGTTGCCGGGGCTGAGGGTGACGTCCGGGCCGACGTAGACACCCGTGGTCGAATTGCGGATGGTGCCGCTGCCGCCGAGTGTGCCGCCGAGAATCTGGAAGGTGTGGTCACTGCCCCAGGGGTTGAGATAGAGATAGCCGTCGACGATGAACTCGCCGGTGTTTTGCGTGATGTCACCGAGCCAGTAGACCTGGCCGCTGCCGTCGGGTTTGTCGATGAGGAAGCGGCCTTGGTTGGTCGTTCCGCCGTAGACGTAATTGGTGGAGTTCATATCTTCGGCGCCGGCGAGGATAGGCTGATAGTGAACCACGCCATGGTTGACCAGGGCGATTTGATCATCGCCGGCCTGGTCGAAGTGGGTTGTCTGGTACATGATCAACGTGTGATCAGCGCCGATGGTCAGCGTTTTGGGACCGGGTGCGGCGGCGGCGACATCGACCTGCCCGTCGTAGCCTAAAATGGTCTGCCCGGAGCCGCTGAGCGTGGTGTCGTCGTGCAGGTCGAAGGTGCCGAAGGTAAAGCCGGTTTTGCTGGTGCGGCCGAACAGCAGTTCCGCACCAGCCTCGGTGGCAATGTTGCCGGCGAAGCCGAGGTGTTCGTTGTTGTAGGTGACATGCACCCTGGCGGCAATGGTCAGATCGCGGAGCACGAAGCCGGAACCGCTTGAACTGGTGAATACGCCGTCGCCCAGCGATTCGAGGCGTCCGCCGGTGATGCCGCCGTCGCTTTGCCCGTCGCCGTCCAGGTCGTAGCTGTGTGCGTAGAACACGACGGCGCCGCCGTCTTCGGCACGGATGATATTGTTGTTGGTCCACTGCCCGCCGAGCTCGAGCGTGGCACTGTTGCCGGCGACGAGCTGGCCGTTGTTGGTGTTGTTTATCCAGCCGAACACGCCCAGGCTTGTATCGGCGCGGATGGTGCCGTTGTTGGTGATGTCGGGGTTGACGTAGTCGACGACGGTGTTGGCCGCGCCGATGTCGCCGGTGCCGTGCACGTTCTGACCTGCGCTGAACTGCAGCGCGCAGTGGTTGGTCTTGCTATAGACGTGGTGACTGTTCAGAAAGATTTCACCCGTGCCGGTCACGTCCAGCATCGTGCTGTGTATCAACAGAGACGTGGAGAATGTGCCGTTGTTGACGAATGAAGTGCCGTAGATGTCGACAAGTCCATGCGTGGCGCTTTCGGTCAGAGACGTGCCGACGCCCAGCGTCAGCGTCGAGCAGGTCGACGCGCTGCCCTGGCCGGATTCAGCGCCGTTGGGGTGCAACGACATGCCGTCAGGGACGTACACGGCATCGTCGGACTTGGGGTAGTACTGACTCCAGTCCGAGTCGTTCCAGACCCATGTGCGGCCCCATCCGTTGCCGTAGGTTCCGTAGGGCAATTCATCGGACTGGGTTGAGCCGGTGGCCGTCTGCCAGTACGCATTGCCGTACGCGCCGGACCATGTGAAGGTTTCGGCATGAACCTTCTGGGCGGCAACAAGGATCACGATACTGATGAATGCAACACCCCGCGACCTGATTTGTGTCGACATCACTTAACCCCGTATCTTTCAATCGCAAAGCGATCGTCCACACCGCGCGTGATCAGACTTGAATGCGGTCGATTGATCTGCTCGACCAAGGTGCGATGTGGATTGCCCCTTCTGGTACAGCGACGGCACACACGGTCGCCAGCCCCAGATGTATATAACGATACAAATATCCAAAAATATCGCCGAGGTCAATCTTTTTTTTGTGTGGGCCGCGATAATAAGTACGTTATCAAGCGACAAATAAAAGCGAATTGTCAGGGCAGACCGGCGAGATGGCACGTGGCGGGCAGGTCGCGCAGACCGGCCGTTGCGCCTAAACCCGTGACGCAGCAGGCGCCTGTGGCGGCGGCGAGGCGACCGGCGTCATGCAGCGGCATGTTTCGCATCAGGCCGGTCAGAAGACCGCCGTAGAAACAGTCGCCGGCGCCGGTGGTGTCGATGACCGGGCCGGGCGGGGTGACGGCTGCGATTTCGATGAACTGGTTCGCGGCCGGTGACAGCAACGCCCCGTCGGCGCCGAGTTTGACGCCGAGCAGACCGGGAGCGCCGGCTTCGCGATACCTGTTGATGATGCGCTGTGGATCGGACTCGCCGGTCTGGTGCTCGGCTTCGTTGTGACTGGGCACGTAAATATCGAGGTGCGGGAGAATCTGGTCGAGTGGTTGCATGTCACCACCGTCGCCGGCGGCATCGAGGGCGGTCATGCAGCCGGTATCGCGAATCGCCGCGAGCACCTGCGGCAGATCATTCAGCAGGTTCGGCATCAGCGGGTAATACCCCAGCAACATCATGCGGCTCTGTGCGAACAGGTCGAGTTTGTCGAGATAGGCGGCGCGGTCCATCTGCTTGGTCGCGCCGACGCAGTGCATGAAGCTGCGCTCGCCGGCGGCATCAATGAGCACGGCGGTGGTGCTGGTGGCCAGGCCAGCGCGGGCAGACATCGCTGAGGTGTCGAGCCCCTCGGCGGCGAATTTGTCGCGGATGATCGGGGCCCAGATGTCATCGCCGGTCCACGTGAAGGCGGCGATGTTCATACCGAGGCGGGCCATGGCGACACCGGCGTTGGAGACGATGCCGCCGGTGGTCAGTTCGATCGGCTCGGTGCGCACGAGTTTGCCGCCGCCGATCGGTTCGTCCAGCGGCACCGGTCGTACAAGGATGTCGACGACGCACGACCCGCACACCACGCAATCGTATCGCTTTTTCATCAGGCGAGATTGTAACGTATCATGCCCACGATGATCATCGCAGGTACATTGATGCTCGAAGCGCCGATGCGGCAGATGCGACTGGCGGCCGGCTGGTTGCTCGTCGAGGACGGGCGGATCGTGGAAGTACACGAAAGCGACTGCCCGCACACGCCGGACCTCGGGGGCGATCGGCACCTGGTTTTTCCGGGGTTTGTCGACACGCATCTGCACCTGCCGCAATTCGACTGCATCGGGGCTGACGGGCTCAAGCTGCTGCCATGGCTGGAGCAGGTGATCTACCCGGCCGAGGCGCAGTGGGAAGACGCCGACTTTGCCGGCGCGGCGACCGAGCGGGCAATCATGCAACTGCTGGCGAGAGGCACGACGAGTTTCGCGGCTTACACGACGGTCCATCACGACGCGACGCGCGCCGCCATCCGGTGCGCCGCGGAGATGAATGTTCGCGCGATCATCGGTCAGACGCTGATGGATCAGCAGGCGCCGCCGGAGTTGATTCGCCCGGCGCAGCAGTTGCTCGATGAAACCGAGTCGTTGCTTTCAGCGGGAGCGGTCGGACGGGTGACGCCCGCGGTGACGCCGCGCTTTGCGGTGTCGTGCAGCGAGACGCTGCTGCGGGGCTGCGGCGCTTTGACCCGGGCCTACGATGCGCCGGTGCAGACCCACCTGGCGGAAACGCAGAAAGAATGTCAGGCGGTGTACGACCTGCACGACAAGATGGATTACACCGAGTTGTACCTGCAGGCGGAGTTGCTGACGCCGCGCACCATCTTTGGACATGGCATCTGGCTCGACGCGGCGGCGCGCATGTTGATCGCCGAGGCCGGGTCGACGATCGCCCACTGCCCGACGGCAAACGCCTTCCTCAACAGCGGCACGATGGATCGTCATGCCCATCACATGGCCCATGTGAAGACCTGCCTGGGATCGGACCTCGGCGCCGGCACGGAGCGCGGCATGGTGCGCGTCGCCCAGTCGATGATTCAGGCGGCCAAGTCGATCGGGCGTCTGCCCCCGACGCCGGCCGAAGCGTGGCATCAGATCACGATCGGTAATGCCGACGCGCTGGGGTTTGAGCAGGTCGGTCGACTGCAGGCGGGCGCCGAGGCGGACCTGCTGCTGATCGAGCCGGATGTGAACTGGCGGCAGGCGGTCAATCCGCTGGCGTGTCTGCTGTATGCCTGGGACGACCGCTGGCTGGATCGGGTGATATTGCGCGGTCAGGTTCGGTGAAATCGGCAGGGGGACGCGCTCGCTGCGGCTGGCGGCTAAACAGTGCGAAAAACTCTCAGATTGTTGTATCGAAACCGGCCGCGGCTGTGAGTAACGGGTGGAGACGTCGTATGGCCATGGAGCAGGAACAAGTTGTCCGTCAGTTGTTAGTCGAGCGTGACAAGCTCTTTGCGTATATCTGGGCGATCGTGCGCGATGATCATCTGGCCGAGGACGTGTTTCAGGATGTCAGCCTGCTGGCTATGAAAAAAGCGGATGAAATCGACGGCCCGGACCACCTGCCGCACTGGCTCCGCGCCACCGCCCGCCATCGCGCCTTATACGCCATTCGGCAGCGCGGCGGAGCGCCGATTCTTGATGACAACCTGCTGGATCAGATGGAGTCGGACTGGCGTCAGTTTGATCCGTTTGCCGCTGACGACATGACCGACGCGCTGCGTCACTGCCTGAGCCGGCTCAGCCCCGACGCCCGACGCCTGATCGAGATGCGCTACCGCGAATCGATCAAACCCGCCGGCATCGCCCAGCGCCTCGGCCGCAAGGTCACCACCGTTTACGTCACACTCACCCGTGCTCACCGTTCGCTCGGTGACTGCATCCGCCACCGGCTGGCCCACGTGCATGACTGATCAACCGCACATCGAAAACATCGGTCGCTACTTCGACGGCGACCTCACCGCCGAGGCGAGTGATGCGCTGCGTGCGGCTCTGCGCGATGATGCCGAACTGCGCACGACCTTCGTCGCCTGCGCCATACAGCGGCGCATGCTCGATCGTCTTTATGATGTGGAACTGAATCACCCGCCGGTTGCTGCCACCACGCCAAAGCCCATGGCCGGGCGAAACCGAGCCGTCAGAGTGGTCGGGGGCGCATTTGCTGCGGCCGCCGCGGTCGCGCTGGTGGTCACGGCATGGCTTGCCGTCTTTTCAACGTCACGGACAACGCCGGCTGATTCCACCGAGGCCGTGGCGGTGTTGACGGATGTGCGCAACGCGGTGTGGGGCGATGGGTCACAGGCCGGCAGCGTGACCCCGCCGGGTTCGAACCTGTCGCGCGGCCACCTGGCGCTGGTGTCGGGGCGCAGCGATCTGATGATGACCAGCGGGGCGCAACTCGCGCTGGTGGGCGATTGTCGTTTTGATCTGACCGGTCCGAATGGGGGGTATCTCCGTTCGGGGCTGTTGATGGCGAATGTGCCGCCGCAGGCGCAGGGCTTCAGCGTGCGGGCGCCGCATGGTGTGACGGTGATCGACCTGGGCACGCGGTTTTCGATGTTTGTCGACGAGGGCGGCTGCGATGTGCTCGTCAGTGAAGGGCAGGTTGTGGTCAAAGTCGGCAAGACGGTGAACTTCCTGCAGGCGGGTCAATCGATGCGTCTCGGCGCCGGCGGCAAGCAGCCGCAACCGTTGAGCGCCCGTCGATTGGCGCGACTGTTGCCCCCGGTGCGCTACGTGCATATCGGATTTGATGAGTCGGCCCGCGCGGTCGAGCCCGACGGATCGTACACGATGCACGATCTGGCCGTGCCGCAGAGTCACCGTATCGACGGTCCCTTCGGGCAGGCGATGCGCTTCGATGGCACGACGGGGTTGGACACCGATCTGCCCGGCGTCATTGGCGACAAGCCGCGCACATTCGCCGCGTGGGTGCGCATACCGAAAAACGTCGGGGGTCACGAGTCGTATGCCGTCATGGCCTGGGGGGCGCCGGATGTGCAGGGCGGCAAGTGGCAGGTTGGTTGGAACCAGGCGGCCCAGACCGGCGTGCTCGGGGCGCTGCGGTGCGAAGTTCAACACGGCTGGATCATCGGCACCACGGACCTGCGCGACGGCAAGTGGCATCACCTCGCGGTCACCTTCGACGGTGACAACATCGACCAGGCCAGAATCTACATCGACGGCAAACTCGACCCGCCGTCCCACACACAGCCCCAGCGGATCGACACCCGCGGTGGTCTGCTTCAGATCGGACACTATCTGAACGAACCTGAGCGCTACTTCCGAGGTGATCTCGATGAGCTTTACCTGATCGAAGCGGCACTGACCCCACGACAGATCAAACGGCTGATGCGAGACAACCGCGTGAACCTCGGCATCGACGAGTCGCCAACTGACGACATCCCCACATCTGGAGAATCAGAATGACACGGAGAATACTCACCACCGCGTGTGTGGCCTTGGCCGTGACGGCCGGCATGGCCCAAGCCGAATTGGTCGGTCACTGGACTTTCGACACCGATGGAGCCGCTGCGGTCGGGCCCGACACCACACTGGGCATCAACGCAAGCATCGACACGGTCGACACTCAGGTCGGCGACGGCTCGCTGAGCTTGACCGGCGTCGGCGATGACAACTCAAGCGCCCAGACCGCAGCCAACTATGCGGACATCACAGGTGGCGGCGCGCGCACCGTCGCGATGTGGGTCAAGCTTGGTACGCAGATTGATCCCAATGCCGCTTTGGTGTCATGGGGTTCGACGGCCGGGGGAGGCCAGCGGTGGGATGTTCGGCTCGACGACGCCAAGCTACGCACCGAGGTGCAGGCAGGCTTCATCGTCGGTACGACCAGCCTCGGCGACGGCGAGTGGCATCACGTGGCGGTCACTTTGAAGAACGACGGCTCGCCGAATGTCGATGAAGTCATGCTGTACGTCGACGGCTTTGCCGAATCAATCAGCACCAGCGGCGCCCAGGCGGTCAACACCGGAAGCGCCAACCCGCTGATCATCGGCAACAGCATTCTCTCGGCCAGCGATCGAAACTTCGTCGGCAACATCGACGACGTCCGCATCTACAACAACGCCCTGTCGGCGATCAAGGTCTACGCCTTGTCCCATACCACCAAAGACTTCGCCGCGGCCAACGCATCGCTGAACTTCGATGCCGAACTCGACACGCCCGGCGACAACACCTGGACCGACCTGGCGGATGTCGACCCCGCTTTCGATATCGAGTTTCTCAGCAGCACCAACACGCCCGTGAACAAGTCGCCGGCGATGTACGACGGGCGCGTCGCCTATGACCTGGACGGCACCCAGAAGGCGACCTTCACCAACGGCGCCAACGGCGTCGCGCTGCAGAGCGGTTTTGCCGGTGATCCCACGAACGGCGCGGTCAGCTTCGAGTTGGTCTTCAACGCCGACACGCTGACCGGCCGGCAGGTGCTGATGGACTTCGGCGGCAATGGCACCGGCACCTCGCTGACGCTGGATGGCTCGACGCTTCAACTGCATGTGAAAAACGGCGGCTCGCTGGCTGTGGCCGAGATCGATCTGTCGACGGTGAACCTCGGCGTTGACGATTGGCTTCACGCGACGGCGACGATCGACCTGGCGGGTGATCTGGTGACGTTGTACCTCAACGGGCAGCAGGTCGACACCGCGGTGTTTGCCCCGGGCGACTGGGCGGGCGATGACGGCGGGGCCGGTCTGCCCGGCGGGGGGCTGGGCGATGTGGCGGGTGTTAACGGGACGATCGCTGCGAACTTTGACCCTTTGCTGTACGGCGGGTTCGATGGGCAACTGGCTGTCTTCCGCATGTATGAATCGGTCTTAAGCGCTGATCAGGCGAAATTCCTGGCCTCGGTGGTGATTCCGACGCCGGGCGCGCTGTCGGGCGGGTTGCTGGCACTCGGACTGGTGGCCATGCGCCGCCGCAAGTGATCGAAACCGATGAGGTGTTGATGCGCCGTAAAGCTTTCACGCTGATTGAGCTGCTGGTGGTCGTGTCGATCATCGCGCTGTTGATTTCGATCCTGCTGCCGTCGCTGAGCAAGGCGCGCGAGCTGGCCCGGCGGACGAGTTGTTCGTCGAATCTGCGTCAGATCACGCTCGGGGCGGTCATGTACGCACAGACCCAGCGCCAACTGCTGCCGCGCATGGATCGCAATGGTGTGAGCGCTTCGCTTTCCACGCGCGTCGACCACATCAGTTGGATCAACCGCACCATCTACGATTACTACCGCGAAGGCCTCGGCCTGGACCTCAAGACGTTTTTATGCCCGGACCGCGGGGTGGAATTCATTCGTGAGGACATCGGCTCTCAGCCGATCCGCATCACGTATTACACGATGATGGGGCGCGACGAATCGATCTGGAACTACGCGCCGTACACGCCCTGGCGCAGCCCCCAGGCGCTCAACGACCCGGGCATGTGGGTCGTGGCCGCCGACCTGATCGAATCCGGCACGGTCACCCCGGCGATCGCCAGCAGTTCGCACGGGTCGATCGGGCAGGTGCAGGGGGCGCAACACGATAACCCGGAAGACATCGGTTCCGAAGGCGGCAATCAGAGCCACCTCGACGGATCGGTCTCCTGGAAGCCCCAGAGCGACATGTCTGCCCATAAGGCGGCCAGCGGCGGTGGTAATATCCGCGGCTTCTGGTAAACGCTTGTGCTGTGCCAAAAAGCTTGTGTTTTCAGGCTCAAATTGCTATATTGGTGCTTCGAGAATTCGTTCGATGCTACGACGATCGATTCGCAGATTGAGGAGATACACCATGTTCAAATTTGTCATGCAAGCGTTATTCGGCGCGATGATTCTGTCGGCCGTGATGCCGGTGCGGGCTTCGACGCTCGAAGTCGACAGCGGGTTGAACCTCTGGCTGCGGGCCGACAACGTGACCGTGCTCTCCGGCAATACCGTCGACTCGTGGCAGGATCTGACCGCCACCGGCAGCGGCATCGGCGATGACACCAGCCAGGATGCATCGCTCAGTGACGGCGGGCCGTCGCGGAACACCGGCGTGTTGAACGGTCGGCCGGTCGTCAACTTCGGCGGGCAGGGCGCCTACGAGTTTACCGGGTCGCTGGGGCTGAGCGGCGCGCAGGACTTCACCAGCTTCGTGGTGGCGCGGCACAACAATACGCCCGCTTCGAACGCTACCGCCCGTGTTCTTCAGTTCGGCGCCATCACCGCTCACAATGGCGGTGAGTCCGTCGGCATCGACATCGGCACCCCCGGTTTCCGCTACAACAACGGCAATCGCCTGTTCGACAACGACGACTTTTCCACGACGAAATTCGGTGTCGGCTCGTGGGTGATGAGTTCGCCGCATACTTACGTTTCGGGCGAGTTCGCTCTTGACGGAGTCGCCGGCACACAGACCAGCGCCACCAATGGATCCAACACGATCAATCTGCAGGATCAGGGCTATACGTTGGGCAAGGGCATCGCTCTCGACGGTTCCAACAACAATCTGATCAATGCGCAGGTTGCTGAGGTGCTCCTTTTCGACCGCGTGCTCACGCAACGCGAGTACGAGCAGGTCGGGTTCTACCTCGTACACCGCTACGACCTGGACGCTCAGTTCACCCAGGCGCCCAGCGTCTTCGAGCATTCGCTTTCCAATATCAACCTCGGCCCGGCGCCCGCCAGCGTCGACACCGATGTGCACGAGTCGAATGTCGACGCATTCCTGTTCCTCGAGCAGGAAAACCTGGAACTGACGTCGGATATCGATGTCAACATCGTCTCGGCCGGCTCGTACACCAACGGGTTCCAATCCGTTGCCGGGCAGGTTGCCGCGGGCACGCATGTCGACACCTACTACCTCAGCTTTGATCCGGTCGACGACAGCGGGACGGCCTATACCGTCGACGTGTCCCTCGAATTCAGCACTGAAGTGCTCGGCATCATCACCGGCAATGGCGACCTCATCGCCACGCACGGCTCGCTGGGCTCGGGGTTGACCACGTATAACACCGACAACCTTGGCCTCGACGATAACAACGTCGACGAGGTCATCTGGAACCCCGACAACCGAACGCTGGACATCACCTTGCGTGTGGCAGGTTCCAACCTCGACCAGATCCGCATCCTCGTGGCGACGATCCCCGAGCCGGGGTCCGCGAGCCTGTTGGCAGTCCTTGGCACGCTGCTGATGCGTCGCCGAAACGGGTCCACCGTCCGGTAGCTTGCTTTCTGATCATGTCGTGGAAATAATCTCCGGCTCCGCGCTCCGCGGACAAGGAGTCTTCCCGTTGAAATCCACAGACCTGCGCCCCGGCATGGCCGTCCACATCGACGGCACGTTGTTCATTATCACCCAGTTCACGCATGTGACCCCGGGCAACCTGCGGGCGTTTGTGCAGGTGAAGCTCCGCAATGTCATCACCGGCCTGTCGATTGAAAAGCGCCTGCGCGCCGGGGAAGAAATCGAACAGGTCAACCTCGACAAACGCGCCATGCAGTACCTCTACGCCGACGGCGGGGGGTATGTGTTCATGGACAACGAAACCTACGATCAGATCACGCTGCACACCGAACTGCTCGGCGATGCCATGATGTACTTAAAACCGAACACCGACATTACGGTATTGGTCCATGACGGTCGGCCCGTGGCGATTGATCTGCCGAATGTCGTTGACCTGGAGGTGACTGAAACCTCCCCGCAACCCAAAGGCTCGACCGCCACGAATCAACTCAAGGAAGCCACCCTCGAGACCGGCCTCAACACCCGGGTGCCGCAGTTCATCACGATCGGCGAGGTCATCCGCGTTTCGACCGCCGATGGCTCGTATGTCTCCCGCGCCGGGGCCTGACCGACCGGTTCCGGCTGTAAACCTGTGGCACTCACCGCCCCCGGCTGTGCTGAATATGGCGCCCACACAGCCGAGGGCGGTGAGTGCCGCAGCGGTGCTGATTTCACATTCTGCAGTTCTTGGGCGAAAATATTTTTTCCAGGCATGGAAGAAAATCGCCCTTCAGTGGAACTCATCTCGGGTGAACATGAGTCGTGACAACGCTGAGCCACGCGCGGCGTCGGCGGAGCAGCCGCTGATCCACCAGGCTCAGCGCGGCGACCCGCAGGCTTTGCACGCGCTGGTCGACCGCTACGCCGACTCGCTTTACTCCACCGCGGTCTACCTACTGGGCTCGGAGCCCGACGCCCAGGATGTGACCCAGGAAACGCTCATGGCGATGGTCACAAATATTCGCCGCTTCGAACATCGATCCGCCTTCCGCACGTGGTTGTGGGGCATTCTCGTGCGGCAGGTCAATCGCAAGCGACGCGATCAGTTTCGCCATCGCCGCCAGCCGGATATGCACACGCGCACCAGCAGCGCCGGGGTCGGCCCTGAGCAGGTTCGCCTCGACGTGCAGTCCGCGCTGGACAAACTCGGCGACGACCACCGTCAGATTCTCATCCTTCGTGAATTCGACGGGCTCAGCTACGAGCAGATCGCCGAGGTGCTCAGCATCCCGCGCGGCACCGTCGAATCACGTCTGCATCGCGCCCGCCAGGCCATGCGGGAACAACTGGCCGACTACGCCTCCACGGAGACGACCCGCCATGAATGACTCCAGCCACAACCCAACACCCGATCGCGACCCGGACCGCATCGTCGCGCTAGCCGACCTGCCTCGCCGCACGCTGCCGGACCACGTGCTCAGCGCGGTGCACACGCGCATCGATGAACTCGGCGACGCCGTGATCATGCGCATCAATCGCTGGGCGACGTCGATCGCCGCGGCGATTCTGATCGTCTGTTCGCTGATGCTCGTCCGCCAGCTTTCACCGGTGCAGACCGCCACCAGCGCCGAACCGCTGATCGATTCGGTGGCCTTGATGTCGAGCGAAACCTCGTCGACCGCCACGCCGGCCGAAACGCGCCTCGCCCAGTGGATCGTCAGCGAGTTGCACGGGCAGGACCGGGAGAACGCACATGACTAAGCGCCTGTTGATCGTCTTCTGTTACGTGGTCACCTTCGCAGCCGGCGCGGCGATGGGCCTGGTGGCGACGCGCCCCCAGCCGCCGGAGCGACATCATCGCGGGGGCTTCGACGAGGAATTGAACCTCACCGAAACCCAGCGCGAGCAGATGCGAGATATCTGGTCCAGCATGGGCCGCGAGAACTTCCGCAAGATGGATGATCAGCGGCGCGAGGCGGCGAAACAGCGCAATCAGTCCGTCGTCGATCTGCTGACGCCCGAGCAGAAGGCTGAATACGACCGCATCTATGCGGAGTACGATCAGCGCGTCGACGAGATCAATCAGCAGCGCCGTGCGATGTTTGAACAGGCGCAGCAGAAGACCCGTGAAATACTCACCGACGAGCAGCGCGTTCGTTATGACGAGCTGATCGCCAAGCGCCGGGCCATGTTTGAAGGCGGGCGCGACAAGCGCGATCGCGATCGCCGTCGTCCGCCTGGTGATGACGACGGGCCGCCCCCGCCTCCGCCGCCGCATGACTAAAGCCAACATCAACCGCCCCAGTGGGGCAAAGGGTATACCGATGAAGTCGAGCCGCAATCATGTTCGCACCATGCTGATGGTGCTGCTGGGCGCCGCCATGCTGTCGATGCCGCTGTGGGCGCAGGACGATCAACGACCGGACCGTGGGGATCGTGATCGGGGCGACCGCCGCCGCCAGTTCGACCCCGCCCAGCGCGAGGAATTCATGAAGCGTATGCGCGAGCGGATGAACCAGGCGATGAAAGAACGCCTCGCCGCCAGCGACGATGAGTGGTCGGTCATCGAGCCGCGTTTGAACAAGGTCAACGAGCTGCGCATGCGCAGCGGTTTCGGCGGGATGCGCGGTATGTTCGGCCGCCGCGGACCGGGCGGACCCGATGGCCCCGAAGGCCGTGATCGCGATGACGATCGCCCGCAGCGCGAGATGAGTGAAACCGAAACCAAGGCCCGTGCGCTCAACGAACTGGTCGAGAACAAGGAATCATCCCCCGAGCAGATCAAGGCCGCCATGACTGCACTTCGCGCCGCCCGCGCCAAACAGGAGCAGGAAGTCAAGGCCGCCCGCGAGTCGCTGCGCGAGGTATTGACACTGCGGCAGGAAGCCACGCTTGTGACGATGGGCATCCTTGACTGATCTTTTTGTGACGAGGTATTGCTGTGGTGCTTGACGTGTTGTTGTCGAAGCTGGTCGCCGGCGGGCTCATGGATGAGTCGGCTGCGGCCTCGGCACGCGCCGCCTGGGAAGCCGGGCGGCCGATCGACGACACACTCGCTGAATTCGCGCAGGCGGACGAACCCGCCCGTCTGCGCTTTGTGGCTGATGAGCTCGACCTGCCGTGGACATCGCTGGACGGTGATCTACCCACGCGGCAGTTTGTGCAGCAGTATCCGGCACGCATACTCATCCGCCATCGATTGCTGCCCCTGCGGCTCGAAGATGATGCGCTTGTGGTCGCCACGGCGCGCCCATTCGATCGGGCCGCCCTTGATGAGATGCGAGTTGTCTGCGGGCGGGACATCCGCACGATGGTGGCCCCGTCGGCCGAGATCGACCGCGTGCTCAAGCAGCTCATCGGCGTCGGCGCTGACACGATCCAGTCGATGGAATCCGATCGGGCCGGCGATGAGTTGCAGGTCATCGACCAGGGGCCGGGCGATGATGTCGACCTCGAGTCTGCCGCTGAGGACGCCTCGATCGTTCGCTTTGTCAACCAGGTGCTGACCGAGGCGATCAGCGCCCGGGCGACGGATGTGCACTTCGAGCCGTTCGAGAATGAACTGCGCGTGCGCTACCGCATCGACGGTGTGCTCGTCGAGGCGAACATCCCCGCAGCGGTGTCGCGCTTCCGTGCGGCGATCGTGTCGCGTCTGAAGATTCTTTCGCATTTGGACATCGCCGAAAAGCGCCTGCCGCAGGACGGCCGCATCAAGCTGAAGATCGCCGGGCGCGAGATCGATGTGCGCGTGTCGGTGATTCCGATGCTGCACGGCGAGGCGGTCGTGTTGCGCATCCTCGATCGCGGGGCGACGCTGTTCGGGCTCGAGCACCTGGGCATGGGCCAGCGCGATGCCAAGCTGTTTCACCGCGTGCTGAACCTTCCCCACGGCATCTGCCTGGTCACCGGCCCCACCGGCAGCGGTAAAACCACGACGCTCTACGCCGGCCTTGCCAGCATCAACTCCACCGATGTGAAGATCATCACGATCGAAGACCCCATCGAGTATCAGCTTCGCGGGGTCAATCAGATTCAGGTCTCGGAAAAGACCGGCCTGACGTTCGCCGCCGGCCTGCGGTCGATCCTGCGTCACGACCCCGATGTCGTGCTCGTCGGTGAAATCCGCGACCGGGAAACCGCCTCGATCGCCGTGCAGGCGTCGCTGACCGGCCACCTTGTTTTCTCCACGTTGCACACCAACGACGCACCGGGCGCGCTGACGCGTCTGGTCGATATGGGCGTCGAGCCCTACCTGGTGGCGTCATCATTGGAGCTGGTCATCGCTCAGCGCCTCGTGCGGCTGATCTGCGATGAATGTCGGCGGGCATTACCGATCGACGATGTCCGCCGGTTGCGGGATGAACTGGAGATGGACCTGCCGGATGAACTCAACGTCGGTGAAGGCTGCCGCAAATGTCAGGGCACGGGCTACATGGGTCGCGCCGGCATCTTCGAGATGATGCCGGTGAGCGAGCAGATTCAGCGGCTCGTACTCGAACACGCCAGCGCCGGGCAGATCAGGCGCGTGGCGGCCGAGCAGGGCATGAGCAGCCTGCGCGAAGACGGTTGGCGGCTCATTCGCGAAGGCCGCACCACGCTCGAGGAAGTGCTCCGCGTCACGAAGGACGAAACCGCGACGCACGGCGGGCGCGACACCATTGTGCAGGAGGCGCCCTGACCATGCCGGTGTTCGCCTACACAGCGTTGGATGACAAAGGCCAGTCGATCACCGGCTCGGTCGTCGCTCCGGCTCAAGGTGCAGCCCTGGAGCAGGTCATCGAGCGCGGGTTGCACCCCGTGCGCATCGAAGCCCGCCAGACCACATCGCCGGGGCTCAAGGCGCTGCTGCCCGGCCGGTCGAAAGTGAAATCACGTGAAGTCGAATCGTTCACGCGCGAGCTGGCGAACCTGCTGGCGGCGGGCGTGTCGCTGAGCCGCGCGATGCAGGTGTTGTCACGGGAAACCTCATCGCCGGCAGCACGCACGTTGTGGGAACAGATTCGCGAGCAGGTCGTCGGTGGCGACGGACTCGGCGACGCGATGGCCCAACACCCGGCGTGTTTTACCCCGATTCAGGTGGCGATGGTGCGGGCTGGCGAGCAGGGTGGGTTTTTGCATGTGGTGTTGGCACAGATCGCTGAACTGCGCGGCCGCGAGCGTGAGCTGATGGATCGTGTCAAAGCCGCGATGATTTACCCGGCGATTCTGACGGCGCTGATGATCTGCGTAACGATCTTTCTGCTGACGTTTTTCATACCGATGTTTCGACAGATATTCAGCGACTTTGGTTCGTCGCTGCCGACGCTGACGCTCGTGCTGGTGGGCATCAGCGACATGATTCGCGAGTATGGACTGGTCGTGCTCGGCGTGATCGTGGGTGTGGTGATACTGATTCGGCGCGCGCTGGTCAGCGATGCGGGCAAGCTGTGGGCTGAGCGGGTGGCGTTGAAGACACCAGCGCTGGGCGTGGTGATTTCACGTTTTGCACTGGTTCGATTCAGCCGCATGCTCGGCACGCTGGTGGGAGCGGGGGTTCCGCTGGTGTCGGCGCTGCGCACCGCTCGCGATGCACTGGGCAATCAGACACTGCACCAGGCGGTCGATCGGGCGGTCGATCAGGTGCAGCAGGGCGAATCGCTGGCGCGGAGTCTGGGTCAGTGCCCGGCGCTGTTTCCGGGATCGGTCGTCGAGATCGTTGCTGTGGCCGAAGAGACCGGGCGGCTGGACGCCGAGTTGATCCGTGTCGCCGAAACCAATGAAAAAGAACTGGACCGCCGGCTGCGCATGCTGGTGGCCTTGCTGGAGCCGCTGCTGTTGATGGTCATGGCCGCACTGGTCGGCACGATCGTACTTGGCATGCTGCTGCCGGTGCTCACGATGCAGGACCTCATCAAATGATCGGAGTGAATATGTCGTACGTCCGACAAACCAAAACGAACCGGGCGGGTTTTTCGCTGATCGAGCTGCTGCTGGTGCTGGTGATTCTGGCGGTGCTGGCGGCGGTGGTGGCCACGCGCTTCACCGGCCGCTCCGAGCAGGCCCGCAACACCGCAGCGCGCACGGACATCGCCAGCCTCGAAACGGCGTTGGACGCTTTCGAGATCGACGCGGGTCGCTTCCCCACCAGCGAAGAAGGCCTTGAGGCGCTGATCGAACAACCCTCGGGTGTGCAGGAAGACGCATGGCGCGGGCCGTACATCAAACGCGGCGTGCCGAAAGACCCGTGGGGCAACCAGTACAACTACCAGCAGCCCGGCCGTCATAACACCTCCAGCTACGACCTGTCGTCCTCCGGCCCCGACGGGCAGGCCGGCACCGAAGACGACATCATCAACTGGTCCGAGGACGACCGCTGATCTGATCATGCGACGTATTGCGGCACACAATTCGGCGTTTACCCTGCTGGAGCTCATCTTCGTGATGCTTCTGCTGTCGGTGACGCTCGCGCTGGCGGCCCCGTCGCTCAAGGGGTTCACCGATGCACGGCGTAACCGCGATGCGGCGGCGGTGATTCTGTCGGCGATTCACTACGCCCGAGCCCAGGCCGTTACCGAGGGGCGCGCCTACCGCGTCGAATTCGACGAAGCCGAACACACCTGCCGCATCACCGCCCAGCAGGACGGCGCAGCGTTCACACCCGTCGCCGATCACGCCGCCCGCATGATCGCGCTGCCGGACGACATCAAACTCGAATGTGAAACGCCCATCGATGACGACGCCGGCCGCAAGTACATCACGATTCGACCCGACGGTTTCGCCGAGCCGATGACGATCCGCGTGACGGACCCGCAGGGATTCGTTCTGGAAGTGTTCAGCGAATCATCAAGCGAACCTTTCGCGATTCGCACCGTCGAGCGGGGGGCAGCCAGGTGATGCGACATCGAGTACATCATGGTGGAGCGTTCACATTGCCGGAAGCGATGGCGGCGATCGTGCTGGTGGCGATCGTGGTGCCGGTGGCGATGCGCGGGATCACGCAGGCGATGGCGATCGGCGAACAGGCGTCGCTGCGCAGCGCGGCGGTGACAAAAGCTCAGGCGAAGCTCGATGAGTTGATCGCCACCGGCGACTGGCGATCCAGCGGTCTGGAAGGCGAATTCGACACGACGCCTTCCGGCGAGAGCCTCGACGTGCAGGAAGATACGCCGATGACGTGGGCCGTCGAGGTCGACGACAGCACGTGGCCCTCGATCACGCAGATCGCGGTGACGGTGACATGGACCAGCCGCAGCATCGAGCGACACGTCACGCTGACGACGCTGGTCGATGAGGAGTACGCGCCGTGAGCACGCCCCCTCGACATGACGGATTCACGCTGTTGGAGGTGCTGGTGGCGCTGGTGATTCTGTCGACGGTGATGCTGTCGCTGGCGGCGGCGCTGTCGGCGGGCATGCGGGCGCAGCGCGCGGCGGATCGGGCGGTCGATCGCGCCCGGCCGGACACGATGCTGGCGAATGTGATTCGAGGCGATGTCGAAGCCATCGTGCCGCCGACGGGTCTGCTCGCCGCCTCGTTGCTTGGCGAGCAGGCGACCACCACCGGCGAGCTCGGCCCGACGCTTACGTTCGTCACCGAGATCGGCCTGCGCGAAATCAACTACGAGGGCCTGGATATCAACACACGTGGCGGACTGTCCGTCGACCGAGCCGGTGAAGCCCAGCGGCCCGTGCGAAGCGACCTGGTCGAAATCGAGTACGCCTTGGAACTCGAAGACACCGGCAGCAATTTCAAACTCGTGCGGAATGTCCGCCGCAACCTGTTGACCGAAACCATCGAGGATGACCACATCCAGCAGCAGACGCTGCTCGAAGGCGTCTGCGATTTCATGCTGCGGTATTACGATGGCACAAGCTGGCTCCAAGCGTGGGACTCCGGCTCGGAAGACAATCAACTGCCGCAGGCGATCGAGTTCGACATCCAGCGAGCCAATCGCCCGCGCATCGTGCTGCTGGTTCGGCCGACGATGGCGTCCAACGCCGCCGCCAAGGAAGGGAGCACGCAATGAGCCGCTCGATGCGACATCAGCGCGGGGCGGCGTTGATCGTGGCGCTGCTGGTCGTGGTGGTGCTGGCGAGCCTGGTGCTGTCGATGACGCGCCAGATGCGCATCGAGGCGCTGGCCGCGCGCAATCTCGAAGCCTCCGCTCAGGCCCGAGCGATCGCCCAGGGCGCCGCCGCAGCGATCCTGCGATGGGGTGAAGACCTGCCGGCTGATGCCATCGCGATCGGAGGCGGCTACGTGTGGATGCTGCATGTCGACACCACCGACGACCAGGAATACACCTGGGGCATCACTGAAGAAAACGCCAAGTTGAACCTCAACGACGCCACGCTCGAAATGCTCGAAGACCTGCCGGGGATGACCACGCAGCTTGCCTCGTCGATCATCGACTGGCGCGATACGGACTCAGACCCGCAAGCCGAGGGTGCTGAAAACGATTATTACACGTTGCTGGACGATCCGTACCCGGTGAAAAACGCTGCGCTGGAAACCATCGAAGAACTGCTGCTTGTGCGCGGCTTCACCGCCATGGAACTCTACGGTGAAGACGCCAACCGCAACGGCATCCTCGATCCAAACGAGGACGATGGCGACGCATCGGACCCGCCGGACAATGAAGACGGCAAACTCGATCTCGGCATCTTTCCGTTTGTGACCGTTTACAGCAAGGCAACTACTGCCGAGCAGAGCGATGACTCAACCCAGCAGATTGTCAATGTCAACCGCGCTTCAAACCGGGCCGGTGATGATGACACGCAAGCGCTGGTTGATGTGCTCAAGGAATCGATGGATGAGGATCGCGCTATCGAGGTCGCGCAGAACATCGTCAGCAATCGCCCGCATCGGAATATCATCGATCTGTATTACAAATCGCAGATGACGCTGGAGGAGTTCGGGGCTGTTGAAACACGGCTGACCACGACCAGCACGCAGGGCAACAACGCCCAGCAGTCGGGCGGCGTCATCAACATCAACAAGGCCCCGCGTGAAGTGTTGATCACGCTGCCCGGCCTCGAAGAGGCTGACGCCGATGCGATGATCAGCTACCGGGCGGGCAGCGAGAACGATTCGCAAGATGAAACCTCGTCGAGTCTGTCGAGCGTGGCGTGGGTCACGCAGGTACTCGATCGTGAAAAGGCGCTGTCAATCGGCGGAATGATCACGGCCCACAGCGATCAGCACAGCGTCGACCTGGTGGCGGTCAGTCCCGGCGGGCGGGCGTTTGAACGCTACCGGTTGGTGTACGACACCACGACCGCCCCGGCGAAGATTTTGCTCTGGCAGCGGCTGACACATCTGGGCTGGCCGCTGGACCGGGCTGTGCTGGATCAGGTACGCGATGGGGCGACGGAAAAGGAACTGGCGACCAGCACCGACAGGGGGGAATTCTGATGGCGTGGCATGGGCGTGTAAGACTGGGCCTGGCGTTTGGCGAGCGCCGCATCCTCGCGGCGGAGATACGGCTCAATGGCCGACCGCGCGTGCGGGCCGTGGCGGATGTTGAATTCGATTCGATCGAGTCGCTCGACGACGCGGCGGTGATGGGCAAAGCCCTGCGTCAGGCGCTCAAGGCGAGCAACATTCGGGCGCGGCACGTGATGCTCGGGCTGCCGGCCAAGTGGCTGATGACGCGGGTGTACCCGGTGCCGCCGGCTGATCCGCAGGCGCTGCGTGACATGCTGCGGCTCGGCGCCGATCGGGTGTTCACCGTCGATGCCGAGCAGTTGATGATGGACTATGTGCCGCCGAACGCATCGCTGGGCGGGGCGGTGTTGATGGTGGCGGCAACGCGGCAGAATGCTCAACGTGCGATCAAAATCGCCGAGGCGGCGGGGCTGCGCGTCGATGGTGTGACGTCATCGACCGCCGCGCTGGCGACCATGCTTGAAAATGATGCGGCCGTGCTTCGATGTGATGACGAGTCCGGCGAGTTGGCGGTCCGTCGCGAGGGGCAACTGGCAGCGCTTGTTCACGTGGGGCGGGGCCGCGATCTTGCGGGCAATCTCAAACGCCTGATCGCCGGCGAGCCACAGCTTGCCGAGGCGGTGCGGCGGTCGGCGGTGCATGTGACGGCATGGGATCATGCCACCGGGCAGTCGCAACGGGAACTGGGTGACGCGATCGGCACGGCGGTTGAATCACTGAAGCTGCCGCATGTCAACGGGCTTGATGATGTGGATACAGTTCAGCGATACGCCCCGGCGATCGCGGCAGCCTTGGCGGGGGCGGATGCGAAATATCGGCCGGTGGATCTGATCAACTCGCGATTGGCCGAACCGCATCGCCCGAACGTCGTCATCCGATGGCGCGCGGCGATCATTGCGGCGGTGATCGCACTGCTGGCCCTCGGCGCGATGGGTTTGTCGATTTACCGCGAAAAGAACGAATTGGCTGAGATGACCGCGCAGCTTGCCGCCGGTCAGCCGAACGCCGAGGCGGCGAAACTGACTGTTGATCGTGTGCGTCAGGCTGAGCAATGGCTGCGTCATCGGCCGCGGGCGATGGAGATGCTGCGCGAGATGACGCTGGCTTTCCCGGAGCGCGGCACGGTGTGGCTCAATGAGTTGACGATCCGTGAAGACCACTCGGCGGTGCTCAGCGGCAAGGCCGAGCAGGACCGCGGCGTGCTCGAACTGCGCGACAAACTGGCTAAGTCGGACGGCATCTCGCAGGTCAAACTGCTGTTCATGCGCGAAGCCGGCAAGTCCGAACGCCAGATCAACTTCGCCATTTCGCTGCACCTGGATCGTAACACGGTGATCGCCGGTGATGAGCCTGTCGAAAAGCCGCAGCCCACGGAGGTGAGCCATGCTGAGTAAGCGTGAACGGATCATCGCGATCGCGGCACTGGTTGCCGTGCTCATCCTGGTGGGCGATCGCTGGGTGTGGACCCCGCTGTCGGATTGGCGGCAGGAGTTGGCCGATCAGAAGCTGCTGGTGCTCGAACAACTCGAAGCCAATCAGCGGCTGATGCACACGCGCCGTGAACTGGCCCCGCGCTGGCGTCAAATCGTCAAAACCGGTTTGCCGACAGACCCGGCCGCCTCGGAAGCAAAGCTGCTTTACACCCTGCGCGATGCGGCCAAGCAGGCGAAAGTGAACCTGGCGACGGTTCAACCCGAGCGGCCGGCCGGCAAGGGCGAACTGCGCGAGGTGATCGTCGCCGTTTCCGGCAGCGGATCGATGTCGGAAATCAGCCGGTTTCTGTATCGGTTGGACACGACCGATGTGCCGCTGCGGATCGAGCGCCTGCGGCTGGCGACGACGGACGGGCGTGAAGACATGAAAGTCGATCTTCGGATTTCAACGCTCTGGCGGCAGCCGCCGAAGGAAGACTCGTGAAGCGATGGATCGTGATGTTGTTGATCGGCTTGTTCGGCGCTACGGCGTTCGGCGCGGATGCTGCGCCCTCGCCCGCATGGCAGCGCTACGAGATCGTAGTGCAGCGCAACATGTTTTCACCACGCCGCCAGCCGCCCAAGCCTGAACGCTCCACTTCAGACGATACGGAAAAAACAGCCGAGTCAAACGCCTCCGCGGATGATGCCCGTGAGTCAGCGCCGCCGCTTCCGGGGGAAAACTACGTGCTCGTCGGCACGAGCCTGGTCGGTGAACACCGCATCGCATTTTGTGAAGATCGCCGGGACGGCCGCTTGATTCGATTGACGCCGGGCGAGGCGGTCGAGGACTTCAGCCTCAAGCAGGTCACGCAGGACGCGGTCGTGTTTGAACGAGAAGCAAAGCCGGTCAACATCGCGGTGGGTCAGACGCTGTCGGGCCAGATTGCTGCACCGGCTGCACCGTCACCGGGAACCACCGGGGCCGGGCAAGCGGCAACCACTTCGACAAATCCGCCGCCGGCGGCAGACGCCGGGGATCAAGCCAGCGCCACCGATGAGTCAACCATGTCCATTATCGAGCGACTTCGCCGTCGCCGTGAGCAGGAGTTGCAACGATGAACCATCGTTTTATCACATGCCTGATATTGAGCATGGTCTGCGCGTTCGGCGGACCGGGTTTCAGCGATGATGAACCGGCGGCGACCGATCAACCCGCCGCCGCAACGCCCGCCCCGGCGACGGGAGTACCTGCAGCCCCTGTGACACCGGCCGCGCCTGCGGAGCCGGCCGTGCCTGTCGCGCCCAAAGAACCGGTCGAACCCCCGGCTCCGCTGGCGACACCCGACGCGCCGATCCTCATGAACTTCCGCGACGCCACCATCGACACGGTCCTGGATCATCTCGCCGAAGTGGCCGGCCTCGTGATCATCAAGCCCGCCGAGGTGACCGGCCGCATCACCGTCATCAACCGCAAACCGATGAGCGTGGACGAAGCCGTCGCCGTGCTCGACACGGTTCTGCGCGGCAAAGGATATGCGGCGGTGCGGATGAACCGGACGCTGAAGATCGTGCCGGTGGCTCAGGCAACCAAGTCGGCGGTGCCGGTGCATGTCGGGGCCGATCCGGACAAGATCGCTCTGACCGATCAGGTGATCACGCAGGTGGTGCCGATTCAGAACGCCGAAGCGACGCAGTTGCTCAAAGACCTCACGCCCGTGCTCAGCGACAATGCCGCCGCCACCTCCAACGCCGGCTCCAACACCATCGTCATCACCGACACCTCCGCCAATGTCAACCGCATCGTCCAGGTCATCAGCGCGATGGATCTGGCCCTGACGACCGCCTCGGAGGTCAAGGTCTTCCCGCTGCAGTACGCCCGCGCCTCGGACACCGCCAAGCTCATCAACAACACATTCGGTCAGAACGCTCAGAATCAGTCCCGATCCGGTCGGGATCGTTTCCGCCCGTTTTTCGGTCGCGGCCGGGACCGTGACAACAACGAAGAGCAGCCGGGCGTTCGATCCGAAACCCCCGCCGTCGCCTCGGCCGACGATCGCACCAACACGGTGGTCGTGACGGCTTCGGCTTCGATGATCGAAGTCATCACCGACGTGATCAAACAACTCGACGCCAACCCCGTCGCCCAGCAGGCGGTCTTCGTCTACAAGGTGGTGCATGCCGACGCGGAGAATCTTCAGACCGTGCTCAGCAACATCTTCGGCACCAGCACCACCTCATCTTCCGGCAGCACCAATGTCCCCGGCAACGCCGCCAACCGTGAGCGCGGCAGCAGAAGCAACACCACCAATAACAACAATAACAACGACCCCCGCGCCGCTTTCCGCGAGGCTTTCGCCCGGGCCGCCGGTAATCTCTCGCAGGACTCGCTCGAAGCCGCCAGCGATTTGCGCGGCCAGGTCGAGGTCGTCGCTGACGCCGATACCAACAGCTTGCTGGTCATGACCGCGCCGACGAATTTTGACCGCGTTCGCCAGATCATTTCCGAGCTTGATCGGGATGTTCCGCAGGTGCTGATCAAGGTGCTTATCGCCGAGGTCACGCATTCGGATGGCGTCGACGTCGGCGCGGAGTTTAGCGTACTCGATGCCCCCAACGCCTCGAATCTCTTCACTGATTTCGGTGTCGAGGCCGCGGCCGACGCTTCGGGCGGCTTCGCCTACAAGATGGTCGCCGGGGATGTGTCCGCCACGCTTCGCGCGCTGGAGGAAGTCGGCAAGCTTGAAATTCTCAGCCGTCCGTACATCCTCGCCGCCGACAACCAGGAAGCCTCCATCACCGTCGGCTCCGAAGTGCCCTTCATCCGAAACACCCGCGTCACCGACAACGGCGACACCATCAACACCATTCAGTACGACGACGTCGGTATCCTGCTGACCGTCACGCCCCAGATCAACGATTCGGGGCTGGTCACCATGAACGTCGCCCCCGAGATCAGCGCCATCAGCGGCGACACCGTACCCATCTCCGAAACCGTCGACGCGCCCGTGATCGAAAAGCGATCGGCGTCGACCCGCGTGTCGATCCCCACCGGTAAGACCATCGTCATCGGCGGGCTCATGCAGGATCAGAAGACTGCCACGATCTCGAAGGTTCCGCTGCTCGGCGACATCCCGCTGGTCGGCCTGCTGTTTCAGCGTCAGCAGAACGAGAAGCGCAAGACCGAACTGTTGATTTTCCTCACGCCGCACATCGCCTCTCAGCCCGAGCAGCTTGAAGACATCTCCGCCGATGAGCAGCGCGGCACGCAGATCGTTCCCCACGCCGTCCAGCCCGGTGAATTCAATCGCCACCTGCGCGGCATGCAGCGCGGCGACGGCCAGGAACACCCCGCGCCGGACTACGACCCCGACGCGAAAAACCCAACCAACGCGCCTAACGAAATCGATCCGATGTTGCGCCTGCCGGCCAATCAGTGATTAGACCTGAGGCGGGGCGACTTAAGTCGCCCCGCCTTGTTATTGTTATCGACCGCGCACCTTCGAGCGATATTTCAGCGGCGTGATGTCGTGCTCGCGCTTGAACAGCGTGGCGAAATGCTCGCCCGTGGCGAATCCACACGACTCGGCTACCTGCGGGATCGACATGTCGGATTGCGCCAGAAGCTGCCTGGCCCGGCTCATCCGCAGGCGTCGGACCTCCTCCCACGGCGTGCGCCCGAAAGTCTGTTGAAACATCCGTTCCAGCGAGCGGCGCGACATCGCGATGCGCCGCATCAGTCCGTCGATGGTCATCGGGCTGTAGGCGTTTTGCCGCAGGATCACCAGCGCTTTGAGCAATTCGGGATCGCGCAGGGCCAGCACATCCGTGGACTGTCGTGTGGTGATGTCGATCGGGTCGATCAGGGTGTGCGGATCAGCGCGTCGGCCGCGCATCATGCGGTCGAGCTGCTGGCAGGCGGTGCGCCCGATCTGTTCGGAAGCGACGATGACGCCGGACATCGGCGGGCTCGACGCTTCGCAGGCCAGGCGGTCATCGTCGCCGCCCAGCACGGCGATTTCATCCGGCACGCGGATGTTCGCCTCGTTGCACGCATGCAGCAGGTACACGCCCACCGTCGTGCCCCACGTGAAGATGCCGATCGGCCGGGGCAGGTCAGCCAGCCATCGCTTGAGCGCATCGATGTGACTGCGCCAGGCCAGGTGACGCGACGCGCCGGCACGAAAATCGTGATACAGGCAGTGGTGGCCCTGTGCGGCGACGGCCTCGGTGAACGCCTCACGATGCTCGCGCACATACGATAAATTGAACGGCCCGACATATGCGAAGTGCTCGAACCCGCGTTCGAGAAAGTGCGATGCGGCCAGTTCGGCGGTCGCCTGGTAATTGGTCGACACCCGCGGAAAGTCGGCGCCTTGGAGCTTGATCCCGGAGACGTTGACCACCGGCCGGTGCGTGCTCCGCAGACGATCGGCCATCTGCTCGCTGGCGATGCGGGCGATGATGCCGTGCCCGTCCCATCCCGCAGGCAGCCGCGCCGCCTCGGCGCGCCCGGCGGGTTCGACCCAAAGCCGCCAGTTCCCGTGTTCGTGGGCAAAGTTGATCACGCTGTGAACCAGGCGCCGACCCCAGCCCGTCGAGGTGTCGACCAGTACGGCCACATCACGTGGCGATGATCGGGCGGCGCGTCGTGAAGGCATCGGTATAAAACCCTCCAAAAGTTTGACCCATCCGGCGGCACCTCGTCGAACGCGGGTATACCCCAACGGACCAGCGTGATGAATGCTACAGGGTGATTCTATGTCGCAAATGCAAAGAAATAAAACGCGTATGAGCATTGCTCCGTGAATATTCACGACGTACTTTTAACAAGGGGAAAAGCCCGGGCGAAGTTTTAAGGGCTACGAAAAGCGCGGCAGAGGCACATGGCACAGTCTTTGAGAAAGCTTGCACGAGTCTAAGGAGGTTTCCATCATGAAGAAGTTTCAATCTCGCATACTGGGTCAATCCGTCTTCGCCGTCGCGATGATGCTTGTGATCGCTTCGTGGGCCGAGGCGGGGCTGGTACAGACGACTTTCAACGATCTGTCATCGGGCTCCGTGTCGGGTCAGGCCGTCGGCGGGACCGGGCTCACCGGCACGTGGGGCGGCGGTTCGAACATTCAGGTGATCGCCGGTGATCTGGCGGCCCCTGCGTCGACGAATTTCAACCTCACCCAGAGCGGCACGGCCCAGAGCGTTCGCGGTGATGTCGCAACCACCACCGGCAGCAGCATCGAAGCCGAGATCGCCACGCCGCTGACCGGTGAGGTGTGGTTCTCCTTTCTGGTCAACCCGGTCTCCGGCGCCCGCAGCGGCATCGACATCAACCCGGCCGACAACCCCGCTTCACCCAGCGGCAGCCCGTTGCGAATCATCACGGTCAACAACGAACTGCGTCTGATCACGCCTTCCGACAATCAGAACGCCGGCTCGGTCGCCTACAGCCAGACCTCGCTGGTGCTCGGCCGCATTCAGATCAACGGCAACGGCGCCAACGAGGTCGTTTCGATCTGGTTGAACCCGGATGTGACCAACCACGGCGCGGCGGACTACATCATGAACGACGCCGACTTCGTCACCACGGACATCTTCCGCCTCGGCATCGAGTCCTATCGCAGCGGCGGCACCGTCGGCGGCATCGTCGACCTGGTCACGCTGAGTAATGGTTTTGGAGCGTATGAGAATGTCACCGGCGTTCCGACGCCCTCGGCGCTGTCGGCGGGTCTGATTCTGTTGAACTTGTTGGTCATGCGTCGCAAATAGCCGCGATGCAACGCATCGCGGACCGCGAATCGTTGATTCGTGGCTATCGAAAGCATGCTTATGCGCAAACAGGGTTTCACACTCATCGAACTACTCGTGGTGATCAGCATCATCGCGTTGTTGATCGCTATTCTGCTGCCATCACTGAGTCGAGCCCGGCTGCGGGCGCGCGAGGTCGTCTGCATGGCGCGGGTGCGCACGCTGGGGCAGACCACCGTGATCATGGCGCAGGATCGAAAGGGCAAACTACCTGACCTGGTCAACTCGCGGGCTCGCTACGGACTTTCCTCCGATTGGTCTGATCCGGTCGTTTCGGTCAACCGCCTGCCTTACTGGATCAACCCCAAAGCACGCGACACGATGCTCCGGTATGGGATGGAGCGTGATTTTTTCTACTGCCCGAACAACGATGCGTGGAACATCGACGAGTACTGGGATCGCTCGCTGGTCGGTGAGCACGGCTCGGTCTGGGGCTATTCCTACTTCGGGGCCAACGAGGATGCCGCTCGAAGCTGGGACTGGAAAGACGGGGCTGAGTCTTCGCCGCGCGATCCGGTGCCGTTCACCCTGGCCGATCGGGCTTTTCACAACGTGATCTGGACCGACAACACACGAAACCGCAACGGCAGTTTCACCGGCGGCGCCAACCACCTCGACGGCAACATCGACACCAGCGATCCATGGACCATTCCGCCGCAGGAACATGACCAGGGCGGCGCGTCGGTCGGCATGGTCGACGGCAGCGTCGTGTGGGACAACCTCGGCGAGGTCAAGTACCGCTGGTATTGGTCCGGGCCCGCGGCGTACCGCTTCTACTGGTGAGGCGACAGCCGCCCGGTTAACTTTCAAACCGCTGGGATACCCGCATGGCTCGCAGTATGATCATGCTTATGTTTCGTCGACTTCAATTTGGTCTGATGATGGGATTGTTCGCAGCCGCGGTGATGAGCGGTGATCGCGTTGCGGAGGCGGCCGGCTGGCAGCGGGGACTGACGTCGGATGTCTACCAGACGGATCGCTACACGCTGAAGATTGATCACGAGGCCTTCCGCATCTCGATGCGCGGAGCAAACGGCGAGTTCGGCCCATCCCCGGATGCGGGCCTGTGGATCCGACAGGGCGATCAGCAGCGCAGTCCTGCCAAGCAAGCCGAGCCACTGGGCGACGGCGCGTGGCGCGTCACCTTTGAAAACGGCGCTGTCGCCACGGTGCGTGTCCAAACCGACGCTTCGGCGGTGCGACTGACAGTTGAGCCCGAAGCGAACGGGCCGCACGAGATACGCGTCAAGTTCGCCGGCGGGATGAACCCGGCGTACGGCCTGGGCGATCACGGGGGCTACAACGAAAGCTTCAACATCTATCCCTGTCGGCATGATGCGTTGTTTCAGCATCAGGACGGGCAGATGTTGCGGTTTGTTTCGACATTCGCCGTGTTCGCGAAGCATGGTCTGGCGATGGTCGTGTTTGACGATGGCCCCAAGTATGTCCGCCTCGAAGACAGCGGCACGGTGATGGGTGTCAACGAAGCTGAGAAGCTTGACGGGTTTTACCTGTTCGCCGGATCGATGCCGGAGATCTATGCGGCGTATCGTCAGTCGCGAAACGAGATGGGGTTGCCGGACGCCAGGCCGGACATCGATTTCTTCTATCCGGGGTTTGAATCGTACGGGGCGCTGAGTTGGCGGACGGATCAGAAGACTGTCACCGAGATGCTCAGCGAATATGTGAAACGGGGATATCCGCTGCGCTGGGCGGTGGTGGGGTCAGGTTTCTGGATCAACCCGAAATCGCAGCCGCGCGGCCCGGAAGGGTGCACGACGAGCTTTGCGCTGTGGGGGCAGCGTTACCCGGAGCCGGACGCGCTGAAGGCGTTTTTAAAGCAACACGATTTGAAGCTGATCATCGGGTTGCGACACGGGTTTCCCGCGTTGCGCGAAGATGGTGGGCAGTATGATCCGGCGGTACACGGGCCTTCGACGAAGGTGGCGCTGGAGCGCGGGTATGTGTTGACCGATGCGACGGGCAAGCCGCGCACGTTCAACGTGCATTTTCCGAAGTCGCCGGTGTATCTGCTGGGCCCGGACAATCCGCAGGCGGTGAACTGGTTCGCCGAGCAGGCGGCCCGCTGGGGCGCCGATGGGTACAAAGAAGACTTCATGTTCGATGCGGGCAAAAGTCACTACATCGACGACTACAAAATCAACCCGATCGACACGGCCCTGGCGCGCGACGGCGCGATGGTGATGGTTCGCTGTGCCGCTTACTCGACGCCGGGTTCGATCCTCCGCATCAACGACACCGACATCCGCCACAGCCGCGCTGATCAGGATCGCATTGCGATCAACAGCCTGGCGTATGCGGCCAGCGGGCAGCCGAATGTTTACCCCGACATCGTCGGCGGGCGACCGATCAGTGGGTGGAACGACGCCAAGCGGAACTACCTGACGCGGATGGCGGTGCTCAGCGCGGTGCTGCCGGCGATGTCGTTCGGCAATGCGCCATGGTCGATGCAGAGCGAGGCTCACGAGCAGGCGACGCTCAAAGCGGCGAAATGGCACGCGGCTCATGTGCCGTACATTTTCAGCGCGGCGATGCAGAGCTACGAGACCGGTTACCCGTACACGATCACGCCGCTGCCGATCGCCTATCCCGATGACAAGGTGACATATGATCTGACCTCGCGCAAGAGCAAGCAGTATCAGTGGCTGCTGGGGCCTTCGCTGCTGGCGGCTCCGCTGTTCGGGTCAGATTATGACACGGTGACCAGCCGCGATGTGTACCTGCCCGCCGGGCGGTGGATGGATTATGAAACCGGCCAGATATTCACCGGGCCCACAACGCTGAAAGACTACCCGCGGGCGCTGGATGCGATGCCGCTGTTTGTCGGGCGCACCGGCGTGATCGTCGAGCACGATGAATCGGGGAAACTGTGGGCGGAGGTTTACCCGCAGGTGGCTGACGGAACGCCTTACACATTCATCAGTCATGACGGGCAGCGCAGCACGATCAGCATCGATGGTCCGCTGGGCAGCGGGGCGGTGCGGGTTCACACAACCACTCGTACACCGGTGAAGACGCAGAGCGTCCGCGATGGCCGGGCGATTCGATTTGAGTTAAAGCCGGGTGTCGACTACCGCGTGAGCGCCGGAGATGGATCATGATCGGCGTCGACTACCTGGTGCTGACGTTGTACATGCTGGGCGTGCTGGCGGTCGGGTTGCTGTTTGCGCGGCTCAACCGCAGCGCGTCGGATATGTTTGCCGCGGGTGGGCAGTCGCCCTGGTGGGCCAGCGGGCTCAGCGGATTCATGACGATGTTTTCGGCGGGGACGTTCGTCGTCTGGGGCGGCATCGCGTACAAGTTCGGCTTCGTGGCGGTGGCGATCAACCTGTGCTACGGCGTGGCGGCGCTGGCGGTGGGGTACTTCGTGGCTGGGCGATGGAAGCGATTGGGCATTCGCACGCCGGCCCAGTTCATCGGACTGCGCTACGGACGGACGGCGCTGCATTTTTACACGTGGTCGATGATGGTGTTTCGCATCGTGGGCGTGGCGGTGGCGATGTATTCACTGGCGGTGGTGCTGGTGGCGTTGATGCCGCTGGGTGAAGGCAATCCGCTGCGCGACCCGGCGACGGGGCACATGTCGTTGACCTGGGCGATCGTGATCTTCGGCGGCATCGTGGTGGTATACACGATGGTCGGCGGACTGTGGGCGGTGTTGATGACGGATGTGCTGCAGTTCATCGTGTTGAACCTGGCGGTGATCTTCGTGGTGCCGCTGATGTTCATGCGCACCGGCGGGGTGGCGGGGTTTGTGCAGGATGCTCCGCCGAACTTTTTCCACCTGACCGGTGGGGGGTATACGTGGATCTTCCTGGCGGGCTGGTGCGCGATTCACTTTTTCATGGTGGGGGCGGACTGGGCTTTTGTGCAACGGTTTATCTGCGTGCCGAACGAGCGCGACGCCCGCAAGAGCAGCTACCTGTTCGGCGTGTTGTACCTGGTCAGCCCGCTGCTGTGGTTGCTGCCGCCGCTGATCTGGCGGGTGCGCCATCCGCTGGCGCCGGGCGCGACGAGCGCCGAGATCGACCACGCCGCTGAGCAGGCGTACATCATGGCGTGTCAATCCGTGCTGCCGGCGGGCATGGTGGGGCTGATGGTGGCGGCGATGTTCTCGGCGACGGCGAGCATGGTGTCGTCGCAGCTCAACGTCTTCGCGGGGGTGCTGACCAGCGACATCTACGAGCGACTGATCAATCCGCAGGCGACCCAGCGACGGCTGGTGTGGATCGGGCGGGTGTTCACCGTGGTGCTGGGCGCGACCCTGCTGGGCATCGCGCTGGCGATACCGTATCTCGGCGGAGCGGAGAAGGTGATCGTGGGCATCACGAGCCTGCTGGTCGGGCCGCTGATGGCGCCGACGCTTTGGGGATTGTTCTTCAGGCGGATCAACGCCAAGGCGGTGTTCATCACTTCGGGGGTCTGCTTCGCGGCCGGGTTCCTCGTCAAGTACGGCATCCAGTCGCAGTGGCTGACCGACCACGCCAAGACGATGGACATACTGCTGGGCGTGGCGCTGCCGGTGGTGGTGCTGGAGATCATCCGGGCATTGGGCCGATCAACATCGGCCGGCTGGCAGCGCGTCGAAAACTTCGAAACGGCAGAGCGTGCCGCGGCGGTCAAAACGACGGCCAACCGGCTGCCGGCGATCGTGGTCGCGTGGGCGATGGGACTCTGCGGCCTGTTGATGGCGGGACTGGCGATCAACGACCCGGAAGACCGCGGGCTGCTGGCGCTGTTTGCGATCACCTTGTGGGCGCTTGCGGCGACGGTGTACGGACTTTCATGGTGGCGATTCAGGGCGATGCAGCAGGAGGTGTCACATGCAGCGTCATGACGCGGAGCTTCAGCGGACGCCTCGCACACAGACACTCTCAGCGGACCTGGTGATCGTCGGCGGGGGACTGGCCGGCGTGTGCGCTTCGATCACCGCGGCGCGCGCCGGGCTGCGGGTGGTGTTGATGCAGGACCGCCCGGTGCTTGGCGGCAATGCTTCATCCGAAGTGCGGCTCTGGGCCCTGGGCGCCACCAGTCACATGGGCAACAACAACCGCTGGGCCCGCGAAGGCGGCGTCATCGATGAGTTACTCGTCGAAAATATGTACCGCAATCCTGAAGGCAATGCGCTGCTGTTTGATGCGCTGCTGCTGGAAAAAGTCGCTGAGCAGTCGAACATCACGCTGCTGCTGAATACCTCCGTCTTCGAAGTTGAAAAACGTGATGCGGACACGATCGGCGCGGTGCGCGGCTTCTGCAGTCAGAACAGCACCATGTACATCGCCAAAGCGCCGCTGTTCTGCGACGCATCGGGTGACGGCATCGTCGGGTTCTGCGCCGGCGCGGCTTTCCGCATGGGCGCCGAGACCCGCGATGAGTATGGAGAGAAGTTCGCACCGACCGAAGAGTACGGCCAACTGCTCGGCCACTCGCTGTATTTCTACACGAAAGACACCGGTCAGCACGTCAAGTTCGTTCCGCCCAGCTTCGCGCTGACTGACATCACACGCATCCCGCGCTATCGGCAGTTCAATGCCAAAGAGCACGGCTGCCAACTCTGGTGGATCGAGTACGGCGGGCGGCTGGACACCGTCCACGACACCGAAGCGATCAAGTGGGAGCTTTGGCGGATCGTCTATGGCGTGTGGAACCACATCAAAAATTCCGGGCAGTTCCCCGAAGCTGACACGATGACGCTCGAATGGGTCGGCACGATCCCCGGCAAGCGTGAGTCGCGCCGCTTCGAAGGCGACTACATGCTCCGCCAGCAGGACATCGTCGAGCAGCGACGGCACGATGACGCGGTGTCGTTTGGCGGCTGGGCGATCGACCTGCACCCGGCCGACGGGGTTTTCAGCGAAAAGCCCGGCTGCAATCAGTGGCACAGCAAGGGCGTGTATCAGATTCCCTACCGCTGTCTCTACAGCCGTAACATTACAAATCTGTTCCTCGCCGGGCGGATCATCAGTGCCTCGCACATCGCATTCGGGTCATCGCGCGTCATGCTCACGTGCGCCCAGGCAGCGCAGGCGGTTGGCATGGCGGCGGCATTGTGCACGAAACGCCAGGCTCGACCGCGTGATCTGACTGAGCCGGCAGCGATGAGGCAGTTGCAGCGCGAGTTGATCCGAGCCGGTCAATACATTCCGCATGTGTCGTTGCAGGATGAAGACAACCTGGTCCGCACGGCGACGATCACCGCGTCCAGTGAAATGGTGTTGGATGAACTGCCGGCCGGTGACGACTGGGTCAAGCTGAACATGGGCCGGGCGATGTTGCTTCCGGTGAAAGCTGGCCCGATGCCGACGGTGAGTTTCGCGATGCGGTCCGAAACGCCGACGGAAGTTGACATCGAATTGCGAACCGCCGAGCGCGAGGGCAACTTCACGCCCGATCGTGTGCTGGCGAAAAAGACGGTATCTGTCGAAGCGGCCGCCATGGCTGTGACCGGTACAACCAGCCCAACGCTTGCACACTCGGCCACCGCCCTGTGCGACATCGAAGTCGATTTCGATGTGACCATCGACGAACCGCGTTACGTCTTTGTCTGCCTGATGCCGAACGAGCAGGTGGAGGTGGCCGTGTCGGATCGACGGATGACCGGCGTGTTGGCGCTGCATCATGAGTCGAACCGGCGCGTGGCGACCAGCAGCGTGCAGACACCGCCGGAGGACATCGGCGTTGAGCGGTTCGAATTCTGGCTGCCGCATCGCCGGCCGCGCGGGCGCAACCTGGCGATGCGGTTGAACCCGCCGCTGGCCTCATTCGGCCCTGATCAGATTCGCAGCGGGTTTGCCCGACCCACGACGCAGGCTAACGCATGGATCGCCGACCCGGCCGACCCCGAACCCACGCTGACGCTCTGCTGGGACCAGCCACAGACGATCCGCCGCATCGAGGTCAGCTTCGACACGGACTTCGACCACGCCATGGAGACTGTGTTGATGGGCCACCCCGAGCGGGTGATGCCGATGTGTGTGCGGTCGTGTCGCCTTGTTGATGACGAAGGCCGCACGCTGGCCGCGTTGACGGATAACCATCAGACTCGCTGGGCTGTCACGCTATCCGAGCCGGTGACCACGA
This sequence comes from Planctomycetales bacterium ZRK34, assembly GCA_014873095.1. Classification (GTDB taxonomy): domain Bacteria; phylum Planctomycetota; class Phycisphaerae; order Phycisphaerales; family Zrk34; genus Zrk34. Next base: position 5,587,280 of record CP050848.1, on the reverse strand, counting down.
CGCGGCTGAGCCTGGTCTGTGAGCACCCGTCGGCGCAGGTTCCCGCCTCGGTGTTCGATGTGCGTTGCTATGGTTGATGCGACAGGCGGGGCGATGGACGCCGATTCATCGTGCGGATTGTTGACCCGTGCGAGCGGGCGGCGCTATGCTGCCTGCGTGCTGTGACACTCGACAATGGCGTCGAAGTTGCCACTACCCGGAAGTTGCGGGTAAAGTCAGTCCGTCAGCGCATTGTGAACACCACCAGCGCCTCGAACCTCGGATATTCAACGCCCATGCTGTTGCATGACCGACATGGCCGATCGATTCGCTACCTGCGTCTGTCCCTGACGCCGGCCTGCCAGATGCGCTGCACCTACTGCCGTCCTGACTGGTTACACAACACCGACCACACCGGGGCCCTGACGCCCGCAGAGCTTGAATCCCTCGTTCGTCATCTCGTCGATCATCACGGGCTGCGCAAGCTGCGACTGACCGGTGGCGATCCGACCGCCCGCCCCGATCTGCTCGAAATCATCACCCGCACCGCCTCGATCCCCGAGCTCGAACCGCTGGCCATGACCACCAATGGTCTCTCACTGGCCAGTCGCGCCGCCGAGTACGTGGGCGCAGGCATGCGCCGCATCAACATCAGCCTCGACGCGCTGGATCGTGAGTGTTTCAAAGCCATGACTGGTGTCGATGGTTTACACCGCGTGCTCAACGGCATCGATGCGGCGCTTGACGCCGGGTTTGATTCGATCAAGTTGAACACCGTCGTGCTGCGCGGTCAGAATGAACACGAGCTGCCGCGACTGGTGCGATTCGCCGCCGAGCGTGATCTGCCGATTCGGTTCATCGAGTTGATGCCGATGGGCCCGCTGGCGGATCAGTGGGCTGATCGCTACGTGCCGGAGCCGGAGATGCGCCGCGTGCTCCAGCCGCATGTGGCCCGGTGGGAGCCGCTGGAGCAGGGGGCAAGTTCGGCTCGCTGCAGCCGTGTGACCCTGCATGACGGACTGACCGGCATCGTCGGATTCATCACGCCGATGAGCTGCAACTTCTGTGCAGCCTGCGATCGATTGCGCATCACATCCGACGGATCACTGTACCCGTGCCTGATGGATCAGCCGGCCGGTTCGCTGATGGCGGCGATCCGTCCTCGATTCGACGGCGCCTTGCTTGATCGGATGCTCAACGATGCACTCTCGCACAAGCAGGCTGAACACCCGGTCAACGGCTTCGTGACGATGACTATGATTGGAGGCTGACCGATGGCGGATGACAAAACACCCAGCGGCGGCAAGCTGCCCAAAACATTTCAACAGTTCACCGAGCGATTCCCGGAGCTTGCCGCGGCGCATCAGCAGATCGGACAGACGGTCGATCAGATCGGTCCGCTCGATGACAAGACCCGCTGCCTGATCAAGATCGGCATTTGCGTCGGCGGCGGGCTCGAGTCGGCCCTGCGCTCGCATGTGCGCCGCGCCACGCAGGCCGGCGCCACCCGCGAGGAGATCGAACAGGCGATCATGCTCGGGATGAACACCGTCGGGTTTCCGCGCACAGTCGCCGCATGGAGTTGGGCGAAACAGCAGTTTTTGCGGGATGATCACAATGCCTCATCCGGGGATGGAGATTGACCGCGTGATGCGACTGACCATCAAACTGTTCGGTCCGCAGGCCGCCGCGGCAGCTTGCGACACCGTCGAGGTCGAACTCGATGACGACAAGGCAACTTGTCGTGACCTTCGCCTCGCGCTGGCGCAGGCCTGCCCGGCGGTGGCCCAAACACTCGACGCTTCACGTTTTGCCGTCAACTGCGAATTAGTCGACGAAGATCACCCGGTCGAAGCCCGCGATGAGATTGCGTTAATCGGTATGGTGAGCGGCGGATGAACATCAACGTGCAGATCATCGATGGCCCTTTGCCGCGCGAGCCGATCGCGCTGCTGGCCGGCGGCGCTGGCGCCGTGGTCGATTTCGAAGGCATCGTCCGACCGGATGAGGGCGGCCGCGGCATCGAGGGACTCCATTACCAGACCTATGACCCGATGGCGAAGATGTCATTGCGAAAACTCGCCGAGCAGGCCTGCGAACGCTTCGGGTTGATCAGCCTGAGCGTCGAGCACAGCCGCGGGCATGTACCGACAGGCCAGTGTTCCTTCCGATTGCGCATCGCCGCGGCTCACCGCAAAGAAGCCCTGGCCGCCATGGACTGGTTCATCGATGTGATGAAACGTGATGTGCCGATCTGGAAACAGCCGGTGTTCACCGATCAGGCGGAGACGACGACCCGATGAATTCGTGCTCGACATCCTCGAAGCCGTTCGCTTTCGATGATCCCTCATCGGCGCTGGCGGCGATGATAGACCGCTTGCAAGCGGTTGACGCCGAGCATGTGCCATTGGCCGATGCGTGCGGGCGCGTGCTGGCTGAACCGGTGGTTACGGATCGGCCTTCACCGGCGTGTGATGTCAGCGCGATGGATGGTTATGCAGTGCGGCGTGATGAACTGGCTGACGATATGACGCTGCCGGTCTGTGGTGAAGTCGCCACGGGGCAGGCGCCGCCCGAGTTGGCGGCCGGCCATGCGGTGCGGATATTCACCGGCGGAGCAGTCCCGGCGCAGGCCGACGTGGTGATCCGTCGCGAAGATGTCGAAGAAACAGCCGAAGTCATCCGCCTGCGCGTACCGGTGGTGAAGATTCAGCCGGGCGCGAACATTCGTCGTTGTGGTGAAAACGCACCCGCTGGAACACGCATCGCCGAACCGGGGACTTGCATCACCTCGCCGGTCGCCGGCGCGATGGCATCTTTCGGGTATGTCCAGGCGCCGGTGAGACGACGCGTTCGTGTGACGATCTTGACGACGGGCAACGAGGTACTCGGGGCGGAGTCGAAACCTCAGCCCTGGCAGTTGCGTGATTCCAACGGCCCGTCACTTTGGGCGATGCTCAACACGCTGCCCTGGGTGGACGCTCAACAGCCGAAGCACATCGCGGACGACCCGCAAACGATGGCCGCGGCGTTCGGCGAGGCGTTGGATTGCTCCGATGCGGTCATTGCCACCGGCGGCGTCTCGGTGGGGGATCACGATCACGTGCCGAGCGTGGTGCGTCAGGCCGGCTGCGATGTGATCTTTCATGGCCTGCCGATTCGGCCGGGCAAGCCCATACTCGGCGCGATCGGCCCTAAGGGGCAGGTGGTCTTCGGTCTGCCGGGCAACCCGGTGTCGGTCATGATCACCGCGCGGCGAATGGTGATTCCGGTACTGCGCCGTATAGCTGGTTGCCGCATGGCGGAAGACCACCCGGTGTTGGTCCGCATCACCAACCCCGACTCGCGCGTGTTGAAGATGCACTGGTGGCGTCCGGCGCGGCGTACGGGTGCGGACACCGTCGAACTCATTCGCTCGCAGGGATCGGGTGATGTGGTCTCGACGGCAGCGTCCGATGGTTTTGTCGAATTGCCGCCCGAGGCGAGCGGCCCCGGCCCGTGGGCGTTTTATCCGTGGAGCACCAACCCATGAATCAGAAGCATTCGCTGACGCATGTGAATGAATCGGGCCAGTCGCGCATGGTCGACGTCGGAGAAAAATCGCCGACGGTGCGGCGGGCCGTCGCCGAAGCCTGTGTGCGATGCAATCAGCCGCTGATTCAGGCGATCCGTGACGACACCGTCGCCAAAGGCAATGTGCTGGAGACGGCGAGGCTGGCGGGGATCATGGCCGCCAAACGAACCGATGAGTTGATTCCGTTGTGTCATTCGCTGCCGCTGGATGTGGTGGATGTGCAGGCGACGGTGGAGGACGATGGCGTTCACCTGCAGGCGATGGCACAGACCACCGCAAAGACCGGCGTCGAAATGGAAGCGTTGACGGCGGCCACCGTTGCGGCGTTGACAGTCATCGATATGGGCAAGGCGATGGACCGGGCGATGGTCATCGAGCGCGTGCGTCTGCTGGAGAAGACCGGCGGATCGCGCGGCGATTATCATGCGTATAAGGAGACCACCTGATGAGCGCGATCCAAGCGGCCGTGGCGACGATCAGCGATCGGTGCAGCCGAGGTGAAACAACCGACACTTCTGGCCCCGCCCTGGTGGAAATGTTGCAGGAACAACTCGACGCGGCCGTTGTCCAGACCGCGTGCGTGCCCGACGACCGGGCGTTGATCAGCCGTCAGTTGATCACATGGAGCGAGTGCAAGCCGACCATTGATCTGGTGTTGACCACCGGTGGAACAGGACTCGCCCCACGGGATGTAACCCCCGAGGCGACGGCCGACGTGCTGGAGCGCGAGCACAGCGGGCTGATGGAACTGGTGCGTATGCGATGCTACGCCAAGACGCCCCGGGCCTACCTGTCGCGCGGCATCGCCGGTGTCTGTGGCAGAACACTGATCATCAACCTGCCCGGCTCGCAGCGCGGCGCGACCGAGTCACTTGAGGCCTTGCTCGACATACTGCCGCACGCCATCGAAACGCTCCGCGGCAATGTCGTCGACGACGGTCGCGGACGCATCATTCGTCAGGTCGACTCGACATGATCAAACTGCCCGTGTACATCCTCGCGGGGGGGCGCAGTTCTCGCTTCGGCAGCGACAAGGCGCGAGCGATTCTCGACGGCCTGCCGATGATTCAGCGTCTCGTCGAGGCGGCTAACCCGATCGCCGCAGTGATCAAGGTTGTGGCCGAATCTCCGGCAAAATATGACGATTTAGGACTCGACACGATCGTGGACCTCATCCCGGAGCGCGGCCCGCTCGGGGGGCTACATGCCGCATTGGCCGACATGGATCAACCCGGCTGGTTGCTGCTGCTGTCGTGTGATCTGCTGGTGTTGAAGCCGGCATGGATCGACACGCTCATTGCCCATGCCCAAGGTGAAACGCAAGCCGTCGCCTTCCGAGCGGATGATCGCTGGCAGCCGATGCCGGGGCTCTATCACACGTCGATTCGACCAGTTGTCGAGCAGCGTCTGGCCGAGTCGCAACTGGCGTTGCAGGGACTCTTGCGTGAAATCAACACCGTCGAAGCCCACTTGCCGCCGGACTGGCCCGACAGATTGCAGGCCAACATCCCCGCGGATATCGATGACGCCGAGCCGCGTGATTGAATTACGACACTAACGTCAACCACCGACGGTGACGACATGCTCGCCGGGCGTCACATGATCGATCTGACCCGCCGGCGCGTCGATCGACTTGCCGTCGAGTTTGACCGGCAGCGGTTTCGCTGTCGACGGAAGCACGATGCGGCCGGGACAATTGCCGGGCAGGTTCACACGCAACTCATAGCCAACACCGTGTTGTTGGTAATCGACAGTGATCGGACCGCGGATGGTGGGCACCTTGGCGCTAAATGACTTTAGCGGGCCGGGCTGCGGGGCGATCAACGCCTTGGCGAATCCGGGTTCCAGCGGGCGGACGCCGACGAGATAGCGGGGGATGATGTTGGCCGGGGCCGCGCCCCAGGCGTGGTTCCAGTCGAGGTTGGGCTTGAACTTCATGTCCCACGCCTCCAGGGCGACCGTCGATCCGACGTGGATCATGTTGTACCAGCTTCGGATGTCTTTGGATCGCATCAGGTTCAGCGCTGCATCGTCCAAGTCGGCCTCGTAGAGCGCCTCCAGCAGATATTGAGCCCCGTAGACGCTGCACGCCATGTTCTTGGATGCGACGAACTCGGCGACCTTGCGGCGACGATCTTTCGGCGCCAGGTCAAACGCGAGGGCGAACATGTTTGCATGTTGCGAGCTGTGCTTGGAGCCTTCGCCGTCGATGTACAGACCGGTTTGCGGATCAAACAGCTTTTCGTTGAACGCCGTGTAGACTTTCTCGGCCTGCCGGTTGAATTCGGCCGCCTCGTTCGTACGACCCAGCGCCTCGGCGAGTTTCGCCATGTGGCGCAGGGCGCGGTAGTGGAATGCATTGACGACGGTGTTGATCGGTCGCAAGTCGTAACCGTCTCGCTCGGTGGTGGGCCAGTCGACGATGTCGCGCAGCTTGCCTTTAAAGTGGACCGAGGCGAGCACCTGCGGTGTCATCTTTCCGGTCTGCGTGCTGATCAAACCATCGGCACGTGCCAGAGCGGATAGCGTTTTGGCTTTGAGGTCATCATAATGCGCCCGGGCGGAGGCCAGGTCACCGGTGTACATCCAATCGGCCTCGGCCATCAACACACTGTGCAGGATCCACTCCGTCGGCCAGGTCGGACGACGCATCAGGTATTCATGCGAGTAACGCGCCATGGCGTATTCACGATCGACGCCGTAGTGTCCGAGCTGGTTGATGTAGGCGTCGGCTTCGTACGGGATGCGCTCGCGGTCGCCGTCGACATACACGCCGAGAAAACTCGTCGCCTTCATCGTGTATCGACACAGATCCCACACCGCGTTGAGCGTCGGGTCCGACGACTCGAAGGCGCAAGCGTCGTCATCGAACGGATACGTCACGGCAAGCTGACGAATGTCATCGGGTTCGAGCTTGCTGAGGCCTTCGATTTCGACATAGCGGAAAGGCAACACCTCGAAAAGGTCTTTGGGCATCAGCACGGCGGCCCCGTGCGTGTTGCGACGATCCGGCGGAATCGTCACGCGGTAAACGTGACGCCCCGGCTGCGTATCCAACGTGACAGCCCGATAGCGGAGCGTGCCGCCGGGCTTGCGGTCGACGGTCGTGTCGTCGCTGGTCTTTTCTCCGAGATGGATCGTCAGTTTGCCGGCGGCGGGTTGATCGAGCGTCAGTTCGATGGTGCCGAACGCTGCGCGGCCGAAGTCGATAAACCAGTGTGCATCACTCTTGCGAACGATCTTTGTCGGCGGGGTCGGCGTCACGCGTAACGGTCGGCGCGTCGTGGTGTAGATGTCATTGGCCGGTGGTGTAAACGTGACGCGCTGCTTGACGGACCATTCGCTGGACGCATCGCCTTGCCATGTGCGCACACGCCAGGCGTAGGTCTGATCAGGCGACAGCGCCTTGCCGCCGTACGCCACAGCCACAGATTTGGATGAATCGACCTTGCCGGAGTCCCACACTGCGCGGCTGGCGTCGTCTTCGACCACGATCTGGTAGGCGGTCTGTTCGCTGAACGGAGAAATCCACGTAAAACGCGGCGCCGGATCGAGCACCTGAACATTTGGCCCGGTGATCAGATTGCACATGAGCCCGGTCGGGGCCGCGGCCTGGACATCGACAGCCATTCCCAGCGCGACCCCCAGCATCACGCTCCGCCAGAACAGTGTGTTACGCTTCATGCAATCATGATAATTCAACCGGGCGATTCATGGGATAGGGCAATCACCGGGTCCGTCATGTCGTTGATTCAACAGGCTGTTTGTCACCTGTCTCGGGAGGTCATCGTGTTGCAACGATTCAAGTTTCGGTTTGTGGTCATGAGCCTGATGTTGATGTTTGTGGTGTTTCCGGCCCGCGCGGCCGATCGGCCGAACATCCTACTGATCATGTCCGACGACATGGGTTTTTCAGACATCGGGTGCTATGGCAGTGAGATCAACACGCCGAATCTGGATCAGCTTGCCGCCGAGGGGCTGCGCTTTACGCAGTTCTACAACACCGCCCGCTGCTGCCCGACGCGCGCGAGCCTGCTGACCGGGCTCTACCCGCACCAGGCCGGTATGGGCCACATGACCAATCGAGGCTATTCGCCGCATCTTGAACCGGGTTATAACAACGATATCAACGACCGCTGTCAGACCATCGCGCAGGTGCTCAAACCCGCCGGTTATTCGACCTACGCCTGCGGCAAGTGGCATGTCACCTGCAACGACGGCCCCGACAGCCCGACAAACAACTGGCCCCTGCAGCGTGGGTTCGACAAGTTTTACGGAACCATCAAAGGGGCTGGCAGTTTCTACGACCCCGGCACGCTCTGCCGCGGCAATGCCTTCATCACGCCCGTTAACGATCCGCTGTACAAACCGCAAAAGTATTACTACACCGACGCCATCGCTGACAACGCGATCATGTATCTGCAGCAGCACCAGCGCGACGCGGGGGATCAGCCCTTTTTCATGTACATCGCTTTCACCGCTGCGCACTGGCCCATGCACGCGTTGCCGGAAGATATCGAAAAATATGAAGGCAAATACGACGCCGGGTATGAATCTATTCGCCGGGCGCGACTCGAAAAGATGAGGCGGCTGGGCCTGATCGATGCGTCATGGCAGATGTCTCCGCAGGCCGGCGACTGGGATCAGGTCAAACACAAGGCGTGGGAATCGCGGTGCATGCAGGTCTACGCCGCGATGATCGATCGCATGGATCGCAACATCGGCCACATCGTCGACGAATTGCGCCGCCAAGGCCAACTCGACAACACGCTGATCTTCTTTTTGCAGGACAACGGCGGATGCGCCGAGGGCCTCGGCCGCAGACCCCGCAAATTACCCGCCACCAAAGACCTCAAACCGATGGGGCCCAACGAACTGCAGCTTGAGGTGGTGCCACGTATAACGCGTGATGGTCGCCCGGTGCGGATGGGCCCCGAGGCGATGCCCGGGCCGGCGGATACTTATATCGCTTACGGTCGCAACTGGGCCAACGTCTCGAACACGCCGTTCCGTGAATACAAGCACTGGGTTCACGAAGGCGGCATCTCCACGCCACTGATCGTTCACTGGCCGCGCGGCATCGAAGCGGCCCGCAACGGCCAGTTCATCACCGATCCCGGTCATCTGATCGACATCATGGCGACCTGCGTCGACGTCGGCCAAGCGACCTACCCGAAGCAGGCGAACGGGCGCGATATCACCCCGATGCAGGGCGTGAGCCTGCGCCCGGCCTTCGCGGGGCAAACGCTGCAGCGTGGGCGACCGATCTTCTGGGAACACGAGCGCAATTGTGCCGTGCGTGATGGCAAATGGAAGATCGTGCGATACGGTGAGTTCGGCAAGCGCATCACGCCCTGGGAATTGCACGACATGACCGCTGACCGTACCGAGATGCACGACCTGGCGGCGGAGCATCCCGAGATCGTTCAGCGCATGAGCAAGCAGTGGACGCAGTGGGCGAAATCGTCGGATGTGTTGCCCTGGCCGTGGGAGCCGAAAAAGAAGTGATCACGATAGCGGGCGGCTCATCGTGACTTGCGCCGATTATGTTTGGTCTTTTTGACGACGCGCGTGCCCGGCGTGCCGGCCTTGGTTTTTGACGGCGCGACGTCGCCGGCCTTGAGCTTGCCGATGTCCGGGGCGTCCTGTAGCTGCTTGATACGGTCGCGCAGCGCGGCGGCTTTTTCGAATTCCAGCGCCTCGGCGGCTTCGAGCATCTGCTGTTCGAACATGGCGATCAGTTCCGTGCGATCGTACTCGGCTTCGTCGGCATGAATCGCCTCGCGGGCGGTCTTGTGAGCGCGGACTTCAAGTTCGAGCCCCTGGCGGATCGCTTTGCGGACCGTCTGCGGTGTGATGTTGTGCTCGGTGTTGTAGGCGATCTGCTTCTCGCGGCGACGTTCGCATTCGCTGATCGCTTTGTCCATCGCCTCGGTGATCGTGTCCGCGTAGAGAATGACCCGCGCTTCAACGTTGCGAGCCGCACGGCCCATCTGCTGAATCAGCGACGTGGCGCTGCGCAGAAAGCCGGTCTTATCCGCATCGAGAATCGCGACCAGCGACACCTCCGGCAGGTCGAGGCCTTCACGCAGCAGGTTCACACCGACCAGCACGTCATACTCGCCGCCGCGCAGATCACGCAGAATCTCCACGCGGTCCATCGTCTCGATTTCACTGTGCAGATAACGGCAACGCATGCCCTGCTCGGCGAGAAAACTCGACAGGTCTTCGGCGAGCCGCTTGGTCAGCGTATTGACCAGCGACCGCTGGCCCAGGGCTGTGCGCTGCTTGACGGCTTCGATCAGGTCGGGCACCTGCCCGGTGGCGGGTCGCACCTCGATCGGCGGATCAACCAGCCCGGTGGGGCGGATGACCTGCTCGACCACAACACCGCCTGACTTTTCAAGCTCATACGGCCCCGGCGTGGCGGTGACGAAAACCGTCGGCGGCATCATCTGCTCGAATTCATCGAATTTCAGCGGGCGGTTGTCCATCGCCGACGGCAGGCGAAATCCGTGCTCGACAAGCACCCGCTTGCGATTCTGATCCCCGTTGTACATGGCCCGAATCTGCGGAATCGTCACGTGCGCTTCGTCGATCATCAACAGCCAGTCCGACGGGAAATAGTCCAGCAGCGTGTACGGCCGACTGCCGGGAGCGCGCCCGTCGAGGTGGCGTGAATAGTTTTCGATGCCGGAGCAGTAGCCGACTTCCTGCATCATCTCCAGGTCATACTTGGTGCGGGCCAGCAGACGCTGAGCTTCCAGCAGTTTGCCTTGGTGGCGCAGGTGCATGACCTGTTCGTCGAGTTCGGTCTGAATCGACTGCATCGCCGCGGCGAGTTGATCCTCCGGCATGACGTAGTGCACGGCAGGGAAGATGAAGATCGTGTCATCTTCAGCAAGCTGCTCGCCGGTCAACGGGTTGATCAGTTCGAGGCGATCGATCTCGTCGCCGAAGAGCTCGATGCGGTAGGCGTACTCTTCGTAAGCGGGGTGAAGCTCGACGACGTCGCCGCGCACGCGGTAGGTGGCGCGCTTGAAGTCGGTGTCGTTGCGGTTGTATTGCAGATCGTTGAAGGCGCGGAGCAGGTCTTGGCGATCGATGGTCTGCCCGCGGTCGAGGCGGATGACTTTCTGTTTGTATTCTTCCGGCGAGCCGAGGCCGAAGATACATGAGACCGAGGCGACGATGACTACATCGCGGCGCGAGATGAGGTTCGTCGTGGCGGCGAGTCGCAGGCGGTCGAGGTCCTGATTGCGCGAGGCGTCTTTTTCGATGTAGATGTCGCGCTGCGGGATGTAGGCTTCGGGCTGATAGTAGTCGTAGTAGCTGACGAAGTACGACACCGCGTTATGCGGGAACAGCTCTTTGAATTCTTCGTAGAGCTGGGCGGCGAGCGTTTTGTTGTGACTGATCACGAGCGTGGGGCGGGCGGTCTGCTCGATGACGTGCGCCATGGTGAAGGTCTTGCCGGAGCCGGTTACACCGAGCAGCGTCTGGGCCGGGTCGCCGCGGTGAATTCCCTCGGTGAGCTGGCTGATGGCGGCGGGCTGATCCCCGGCGGGGTCGAACTCGCTGATAATTTTGAATGAATGTTCGGAAGTCGTGGGCATGGTTGACATTGTAGCTGACTGATTTTGCAGCGGTCACCCGGCGGGTTGCTCACAAGCTTCAAATGTCGACAGCACCGGTAGATGCGATTTGAGACTGCGCAATAAACAGGCGCGCCAAGATGTGCCACGCGGGCTCTGCACAGAAAATGTGCAGCCAAAATAGGGGATGCCTGTTGATCTGTTACCGGAATCAGATTGGAAATGTCGCATTATTTCCGGTATAAACCGCAGATTCCTCAGGGCTGCACGATTCATGCACATGCACGGCACACATGTTGCTGATTCTTTGAACAACGCGAAGGTCGCACTGCGCTCTGAATCGGCCAGTGCCTTGGATACATCCTCAACACACGGAGTCTCTCAAACATGAGTGGTCATGCTTCTCGAGTCGCGGCGATTGAATCGGTTGCCAACATGGGACCGGTGGAAACGCAATTCCCCTTTAAGGACGAGCCGACCAGCAAGCTCTGGGGCGCCAACGTCTTCAGCCTCACCATGATGAGCCAGCGTCTGCCCAAGAGCGTCTACAAGTCGCTGAAGCAGACCATCGAAACCGGCGGCAAGCTGGATCCGACGACCGCCGACGCCGTCGCCGAAGCGATGAAGACCTGGGCGCTCGAGCACGGCGCGACCCACTACGCCCACGTGTTCTACCCGCTGACCGGCCTGACCGCCGAGAAGCACGACTCGTTCTTCGATCCGACTTCCGACGGCGGCACGATCGCCCAGTTCTCCGGCGGCACCCTGATCCAGGGCGAGCCCGACGGTTCCTCGTTCCCCTCCGGCGGCATCCGCGCGACGTTCGAAGCCCGCGGTTACACCATCTGGGACGTGACCAGCCCCGCCTACATCATGCAGAACCCCAACGGGGCCACCCTCTGCATTCCCACGGCGTTCGTGTCGTGGACCGGTGAAGCGCTCGACAAGAAGACGCCCGTGCTGCGTTCGATGCAGTCGCTGAACGAGCAGGCCCAGCGCGTGCTCAAGTTCTTCGGCAACGATGGTGCGTTCGTGTCTTCCACCGCCGGCGCCGAGCAGGAATACTTCCTGATCGACAAGAGCTTCTACTACTCCCGCCCGGACCTGATGGCCGCCAAGCGCACGCTCTTCGGCTGCCCCCCGCCGAAGGGCCAGGAATTCGACGACCACTACTTCGGCGCGATCCCCGAGCGCGTGCTCGCCTGCATGTTTGAAGCTGAACGCGAGCTGTTCAAACTCGGCATCCCCGCCAAGACCCGTCATAACGAAGTGGCCCCCGGCCAGTTCGAAATCGCTCCGGTCTTCGAGTTCGGCAACGTCGCCACCGACCACCAGCAGTTGATCATGGTCACCCTCCAGCGCGTCGCTGAGAAGTACGGCCTGATCTGCCTGCTGCATGAAAAACCCTTCGCGGGTGTCAACGGTTCGGGTAAGCACCTGAACTTCTCGATGGGTTCGGCCAAGGCCGGCAACCTCTTCGACCCCGGCGACACCCCGGCGGAAAACGCTCAGTTCCTCGTGTTCTGTGCGGCGATGATCCGCGCGGTCTACACCTGGGCGCCGCTGCTTCGCGCGGTGGTCGCTTCGGCCTCCAACGATCACCGTCTGGGCGCCAACGAAGCCCCGCCGGCGATCCTCTCGATCTTCCTCGGCGCCGAGCTCAACGAAGTCTTCGAATCCATCGCCGCCGGCAAGTCGATCAAGTCCAAGAAGGGCACCCTCAGCGTTGGCGTCGATGTCCTGCCGCCGATTCCCAAGCACTCGGGCGACCGCAACCGCACCAGCCCGATGGCCTTCACCGGCAACCGCTTCGAGTTCCGCGCCGTCGGTTCCAGCCAGTCGATCGCCGGCCCGCTGGTGGCGATGAACACCATCATGGCCGAGTCGCTGGACTACTGCGCCGCGATTCTCGAGAAGGCCGACACTTCCACGCCTGCCAAGCTCGGCAAGGCCGTCGAGAAGATCATCAAGGACGTGTGGAAGGAATGCTCCAAAGTCGTGTTCAACGGCGACGGTTATTCCGAAGCATGGCACAAGGAAGCCGAGAAGCGCGGCCTGCCGAACCTCAAGACCTCGGCCGACGCGCTGCCCGTTCTCAAGACCCCCGATGTCACGAACCTCTTCAAGAAGTTCAATGTGCTGTCCAAGCGTGAGATGGTTTCCCGTTACGAGGTCTACGCCGAGCAGTACATCGCCACGGTCAACGTCGAGTCGAACCTGGTCATCGAGATGGTCCGCACGCTGATCTTCCCCGCGGCCGTCCGTTACCAGAATGAACTGGCGACCTCGCTGGCCAACCTCAAGTCAATCGGTGTTGAAACCGATCACAACACGATCGACATCATCACCGGTCTGATCAAGAGCCTGCAGGATTCGACCGCCGAACTGGTCGAACTCAAGGACAAGGAGCACTCGGCCAAGAGCGTCGAGAAGCACTGCGAATTCATTCGCGACGAGATTCTGCCGAAGATGCTCGAAATCCGCGGCTACGTCGATCAGCTCGAAGGCTACGTCGCCGACGATCTGTGGCCGCTGCCGACCTATCAGGAAATGCTGTTCATCAAGTAAGCAGCACACTTCCATGAAAAACCATCAAAGCCCACGGCCCCGCGCCGTGGGCTTTTTTATTCACCGGTACGGTATAGGTGTAGCGGAGGGGGTGGGTCGGTCTCAGTGAAATCTGAAAAATGCTGATCCGCTGTAGATTCAAGGAAATGGCACTTGGAATTCTCCCGACAGGACGGTATCTTGGTGGGTGGAATCCCGACAAGTGTTGTCGGGATCAATGCCAAGAGGGATTTGTCGGGTGGTTGCAGGAATTGATCGATCCACAGTTCGTTGATGTTGGGATATTGAACGTTATCACTCCGCCGCGGCAGAACCCTGCTTTGTCCATTGTTCGCCGCGCTGTTGCGACCTGTAGGATCCATCACCATGAAGACCAAGTCATCGCGCCGTTCCACCAAGAAGAAAACCTCGAAGGCCGCGGGACGTTCCGCGAAATCCTCACCCCGAAAAACCAAGGCGGGTAAGAAGATGAGCACGACTCGTTCGAACGTGAACCCCGATGACGGCGGCGGCGAGAGCCTGGACAAAGTCCGTGACCTGCTCTTCGGCGCCCAGGCGCGTGAAAACAATCAGCGCTTCGCACAACTCGAACAAAACCTCGATAAGAACCTCAACGAACTGCGTGAGGAGATGCGCAAGCGTTTTGAGTCGCTGGAGCAGTACGTCAAATCCGAGATCACCTCGGTGATCGATCGGGTGAAGACCGAGCAGACCGAACGCACCTCCGCGATCAAGGCGCTGACCAAGGAACTGGCCGACGCTTCCAAGTCGCTGGACAGCCGCATCGCGAAGGTCGACGAGGCGACCAAGCAGGAGCAGGCGAAGCTGCGCTCGCAGATTCTCGATCAGTCCAAGATGCTGCGTGATGAACTGCAGCAGGCTTCCGAGGCGCAGACCCGCGCCCGTGACAAGGCGGTCGGTGAACTGCGCGACGCCAAAGTCGATCGCTCGGCGCTGGCCGGTTTGTTCACGGAGATCGCGATGGCGTTGGCCGGCGAAACGGGCAAATCCGCCAAGCGTTGATCCCGGCGACCGCGCCGAAACGGTTTCGCGAGATCGTGCACCATGGCAGATGATCCGATCCATAGCGCTGAGCCCGATGCCGCTGCGCCGAGTCACAATGGGGATGGCGACCAGCAGATGCGCCTGCTGCGCGATCTGCTGATCGGCCCCGAGCGCGAGCGGCTGGACGCGCTGGCCGAGCGCCTCGATGATCCCGATCGGCTGGCACAGGATGTCAGCCGGGTGATTGCCGAGGCGGCGCTGATCCGAACGCATGCGGATACCAAGCTCGACCAGGCCCTGGAGCCGATCGTCGAGAAATCGCTGCGTGTTTCGGTCAAAAAGAATCCGCGCCAGATCGCCGACGTGATCTTCCCGATCATGGGCCCGGCGATCCGCAAGGCCATCTCCGACACGTTCGCCCGCATGCTCGGCTCGCTGAGTCAGGCTCTGGAACACAGTTTCTCACTGCATTCGATCCGTTGGCGATTCGAAGCCTGGCGAAGCGGTAAATCATTCGCCGAGGTGGTGCTGCTTCACACGCTGCTGTATCGCGTTGAGCAGGTGTACCTGATCCATCGTGATACCGGGTTGCTGCTGCAGCACGTGGCCGGCCCCAGCGTCGATGTCCGCGACGGCGACATGGTCTCGGGTATGCTCACGGCCATCCGTGATTTCGTCGGTGATTCATTCGAGCTCGGCGAAGGCGAAGCGCTGGATACGCTGCGCGTCGGCGAGTTGACGGTGTGGATCGAAGCGGGGCCGCATGCGGTGCTGGCGGCTGTGATCCGCGGCAATCCGCCGCACGCGCTGCGGGATGAACTGCAAGTGACGCTGGAGCATATCCACGCGGAATATGCCGAGGAACTCACCGAGTATGAAGGCGATTCGGCCCCGTTCGAGCGTTGTCGGCCGATGCTCGAGTCGTGCCTGGAAGAAGCCAAGCGGGATGACTCACGCCGGCGGCCGTGGCTCGGGTGGGCGGCGGTGGCGACGGTGATTGTGCTGCTGGGATTGTGGATTGGGGTGGGCATTCGAAATGAATACCGGTGGCGGCAGTTTATTCAGGGGCTTCGCAGTCAGCCGGGCGTCGTGATTACCGGGATTGACCGCAGAGCAGGACGGGATGTCATCTACGGCCTGCGCGATCCGCTGGCACCTGATGAAGCCACGCTGCTGGCGAGCTACACCGGCGATCGTTCGCAGGTCGATCTGCAATTCAAACCATACTACGACACAGCCAAAAGCTTCGTCGAGCGTCGCGTCATGGATCGGCTTCAGCCGCCTTCAACTGTCAACGTGACCCTCGAAGCAGATCAGCTCACGCTCACCGGCACAGCGCCCACGCAGTGGATCAAACACGCGCGGCAGGTGGCGCCCGCCATCGCCGGCGTCGGACATGTCGACGACACCAAACTCATGGCAAATGATGCTGAGAAGCTGGCCATGGACCGCCTGCGCAAGGCGCTGCATCCGCCGGACACGGTCCGACTGGCGCTGGTCGGCGATGTGCTCGTGGCGACGGGGACAGCTTCGGAAGCCTGGATCGACAAGGCCCGGTGGGGCGTTCGGCTGATCGACGACACGGTGAAATTGGATACATCTCGTTTGGCCGTTGAAGATCGAAGCCACGCGATCTTCCGCCAGGTGAATATGACGCTGGAGCCGCCAGGTTCGGTCGTCCTTTCGCTGGTCGATGGCGTGCTCACCGCCCGCGGCTCGGCGTCGACGCGCTGGATCAACGACGCTCGCCTGCTCGCACGCACCATCAGCGGCATCGACACCTACGACGACGACCAACTCGTCGCCAATGATCGTGAACAGGTGATTCTCCAGCGCGCCGGTGATCTGCTGCGTCCCCCGGCGTCGGTCAAGCTCAGCGTTCAGGGCGATCAGTTGACAGCCACGGGTGACGCGCCTCAGGGATGGATCGATCGGGCGCGTGTGCTGGCGTCAGCGGTCGATGGAGTCAAGCGGTTCAACGATGATAAGCTGATCTCAAGCGACGGGCAGAAACTGTTGTGGTCGCGCATCGAGTCGACGCTCCGGCCGCCCGAGTCCGTCAAGCTCACGCTCGATGGCGACACGCTCAAGGCCGCGGGCTCTGCCACGACGCAGTGGATCGAATCGGCCCGCCTGCTCGTGCGTGTTCTCCCCGAGGTCAAAACCTACGACGATCACGCGCTGCAGAACACCGATCTCGATCGCGACCGCCTGGTCAAGGCCAATGTCCTGCTGCGACCGCCCTCGACGGTGTTGCTCTCACTGGACGGCGACACACTGACCGCCTCCGGCTCGGCTCCGGCTGCGTGGGTGAAACAGTCGCGAAACCTGGCGACGCTGGTTGACGGTGTCACCCGCTTCGACGACAGCGCGATTCTTGCCGACGCTCAGCGCCGCCTCGCCGCTGCCGAGAAGCGCACCGGCCAGTGTCGTCTCAACTTCAACCGAACGACGATCGATCTGCTCGAAGATCAGAACACGACGCTCGACTCGCTGCTGACGGACCTGCGTACGCTGATCGATGCCGGCGAACTGGTCGGCCGCCGCCTCGGCGTGAAGGTGGTGGGGCATACCGACAATGTCAGCCCTGAAGATGAAAATCTGATCCTCAGCGCCTCGCGGGCGGATCACATGGCGCGGATGCTGGTGTTGGCCGGGGTGCCGGCGGATCGGATTCAGCATGTGGGCGTGGGCTCGGCCGGTCAGCCGAACAGGCGGATGTCCGAGGCTGAAAAAGCGCAATATCGCTGTGTAACGTTTGATGTCATCGAAGTCCCGAACGCTTCTTCACCCTGAAATACTCCGGGGCCAGACATGACCGACTCACCGATCGACAATCTCCGCATTCACTTCTACGGTGTCCAGGGCAGCGGGTCGACCTTCCCGGCCAAACAGGAACGGCAGGCCTTTCAGCGGATGAATGAATTCCACCTGTTGCAACAGGTGCTGGACGATCTGGCAAGTCATGCCGACGCCGACGGCCGCCTCGCCTGCAGCCTCGAAGACCTGCTCGGCGGGCAGCGCAGCGATCGATTGGTCATGGCCTACCGGGATCGATTTGCTGCCGAAGAGTCACGAGTCTACGGTGGATGGACCACCTGCGTACGGATTGAAACCGCCGACGGCGACGACATCGTGCTGGACTGTGGCAGTGGATTTCGCAATTGCGCCCGCGATCTGCAGGTCAAGTGGGGCGATCGACCGCAGCGCGTGTTGCACGTGTTCGGTAGTCACTCCCACCTCGATCACACCGAGGGCTTCGACCAGGCCGCCGTCTGCTTTGATCCGCGAAATACCCTGCAAATCTACGGCAATCGTCAGTTCCTCAACGCGCTGGACATCAACCTCGGCATCTTCACGCACGAAGTCGCTGAGGAAATGCGCGGCGTGCAGACCCCGCTTTTCTACGCCCTGATGCCCGCCACGTTCAGCGCCACCCGAATCTACGAACCCGCTACCGAAACACCCGATTCCGACGGCCTCGCGCTGCACGATGTCAACCAGCCGATCCGCATCAACCAGACGACTATTCAACCATTCTTCGTGTTTCATCCGGCGCCGTGTCTGGCCTACCGCATCGAACGCGGCGGCAAGGTCTTCGTCTTCTGCACCGACCACGAATTGCGACGTGGTGATGACACGGACCACCCCGATCAGATTCAGAGCTTCGACGCCGAGCGCCGCCTGATCGATCACGCAACCAACGCCGACGTGATGTATCGTGACGGTCAATACTTTCGGGCTGAGTACGACGGCGTGCAGGGCATCAGCGAGTCGATGCCCGTGCCGCGCCGGGGTTGGGGGCATAGCTGCATCGAAGACGTGGTCGAGATGGCCGAGGGATGCAACATCAAGCAGACCCTGATCGGGCATCACGACCCGAATCGCAGCTGGGAAGAGCGCAACTGGATCGACGAATCCCTGGCCCGCAACTCCTCCATGAATGCGTACAAGGTGCAGCTCGCCCGTGCCGAAACCGTGATCGATCTGTGACGGGCAGGCTGCGCGGAATTACTCGGGAACGATCTGCTCGGCCAGCACCTGAAAAGCTTCCTCAACACCCTCGCCGGTCTTTGCGCTGCTGCGGATGATGTGACACCCCAGCGGGGCGAGCCGGGCCAGTTGCTCATCGTCGACCTGCCATTCGTCGATCAGGTCGCACTTGTTGAGCACAATCACGCGCGGGATGGTGCCGACGCTGCCGTTGAGTTGTTTGATCAGATCCAGCGCCCGGTCGAGCGTTTCGATGCGTGTTCCATCAATGACCAGCAGGCACCCGGCCGTGCCGCGCATGTAAGAGTCGGGGATGGTGAAATGATCCTCAGCCCCGGCGATGTCCCAGAGCATCAACTGGACCTCGTTGTCCCGTACGGACACGATCTTCTTGTCGATTTTGACGCCGATCGTGGCGTGATACTTCTCGTCAAACATCGAACTGACAAACTGCCGGACAAGACTGGTCTTGCCGACAGCATAAGCCCCGAGCATGCTGATTCGCTTCTGGATCAAGTCACCGACTCCCGTGTAATCACCCGGCAGCTGTTATAACATTTCACGTGACGATTTGCGAGTATCGCCCACGCCGACCGGACCGGGTTTCAGAGGGGCGTCATCCTGATATCGATCCTGATTGGGCTTGGGAACATTGGCAAGAGGCCCGACAGGACTTCGACGAAATGCGAGGGATGGCCTAACCACCGGCTGCAGTTGACCGGCGACGCCCGCGATGGACAACAACACCGACGACGAGGCAGGCGGCGCGTTCGATGATGCTGAAGAAACCCCGGTAAAATCAAAGAAAACGCCCCGATCTTCGGATGAAGACCGGGGCGTTGGCCAATGCCGACGGGTGGACTCGAACCACCGACCTAGGGCTTATGAATCCCTCGCTCTAACCAACTGAGCTACGTCGGCAAGGAGAAACATTATTGCATGTTTCGCGTCGATTTCAAATCAGGCGGGGCGATCAAAAAAAGTCATTCCCGGCTGATTATTCGCTACGCGGTGGAGCAGCACGGCGAGTTCCATCGCGTGGTAGTCGCCCCACTGGCTGGACTCGCCGCACGGCACCTTCTGATCCGCGGGGATGTGGTCCCAACCTCGCGGCTGATGGTAGATGCTGTGCAGGATCAGACCCTGGTGTGCAGGGTCGGTCGAAAGGTAGGGCTCGCTGAAGAGCGTATCGGCGATGAGCAGGGCGGCGCGGCGGTAGGTGTCGTTATTCAACAGTTGGCCGAGTCGCCAGAAACCCTGGGCGGCGATGGCGGCGGCGGATGAGTCGATCGGCTCGTGATCGTTGTAGGGATCCGAGGCGCTGCCTGCGTAGTCAACATTCGAGGGGATGCCGGGGGCGCCGGCGTCCCAGTAGACCATGCCGTCGGTGAAGCTGTGCGTCAGGTACCACTCGGCGGTGGCGACCGCGGCACGACGGTAGATCGATTTCACGTCGTCGAGACCAGACGCTTCGCTGACGCTTAGCGTCGGCGTGAGGGCGGACAGGTCGGGTTTGCAGGCTTCGAGGTATTCCAGTTGCTCGGCAAAGCCGCAGAGGATCCAGGCCAGGCCGCGCGTCCAGGTGGAAAATGGCGAGTAGCCCTGCTGCGTGGAGGGGCAGCGGTAGTTGCCATCGTGGGTGTTGAAGATCGATTCGTGTACGACGCGGCCGGATTCGGCGGGGGGATCGTAGGCGTCGCGGCCTTCACCGTAATAGACGTTGAACTTCGCGGTGGTGATCGCGTGTTGCACGGCGCGAGCCAGCAGGTTGATCGGCTGATCATTCTCGCCCATGAGCACGTGCCCGAGTTCGTGGGCGACGACGAGGCTGCGCATCGAGCGGATCGTGTCGGAAAAAAGCGAGTGCGGTCCGTTGAATGAGTGAACGAAACCGCCGCCGGCCCCGCCGGTCAGATCCGTCCATCGCGAGGCCTGCACAGCCCCACTGGCCTTGAGCGCCATCTCGTAAAACCGCATCTGCCACTCACCGGCGTCGATGCGACCTTCGAGGATGAGGCGGCGCAGATTGCCGTACGTGCTGACGTTGTTGAACCCGTGATCGTGCACGCCGATGTGTGAGACATGCGGGGCCATGCGCTGGACGGTGCGCTTGCGGCCGAGTTCGAGAAACTCATCCTCGTCGGTCGCGTCGTACTGCAGGATCGCGCAGCCGTACTGAAACCCCTGCGTCCACTCGGTCCACCCGCGGGTGGTGTACTTGCCTTCGACGGTGAAGACCGGCGTGCCGCGGGAAGCATCCCACGTGCGGTCCAGATCGGCGATCTTGCCGGCAGCGAGGGTGAAGAAGCGGTCAAGCTTCGCGGAGAGTTTCAGCAGGTCGGGGGCTTGGTCGGGATTCATGGCTTGGTTGGGGATTGGGCCAGGGGATTGATCACCAGGCCGGTGGCGAGCTTGGGGAAGAAGAACGTACTCTTGGGCGGCATGACCTCATTGGCGCGGGCGACATCACAGACGCTTTTCAGCGGCGTCGGCTGCATGATCACACCCAGGCGATCGGGCTGATCGTGACACTGGCGGATCAGTTCCGTCAATTCATGCGGGTATGAATACGTGATCGTCGACCCGCCGAAGCGCGGGCGGATGATCCGGTCGACCAGCAGTTCATGGAAGACCGCTACGTCGAGCGTGCGCCACACCGCGGGCTTGTCCGGTAAGTCATCGACCAGCGGGTCTTCATCGTGAGCCGACACCGCCCAGGTGCGCCCCGTCGCCGGGTCATACAGGCCGACGGCGTGATGCCCGTAGCGCGGCAACTCTTCGACCATGTGCGGTGTGCCATCGGCGCCGTGGGCAGTCTTTTCGATTTTGAATCGACCGTCGGCGCGGACCGCATCGATCAGATCGGTCATGTTGAAACCACCGAGATTGCGCAGCACGCGGTGCGTCGGCAGGACGATCAGGCCGGGGTCCTGTATCGGCACGAGCACCATCAGGCAGCCGGCCGACTCGGGGTGATCCGCATGAGCCTGGTGATAGTTCAGGGCGGTGGTGTAGCGGTGATGACCGTCGGCGATGAAGACCTCGGTGTCGCGCATGGCGGTCTGAAGTTTCTCGATGACGGCGTTGTCGGTGATGACCCAGAGTCGGTGCTCGACGTGATCATGATCGGTGCGGCCGATCACATCGGGATTGCGTTCAAAGTGCGGCGCAAGCAGATTCGTGACCTTCTGCGACCCATCGTCGAACACGCTGAACACCGGCGAGAGCTGCGCGGCGGTGGCGTTCATGAGCTTGAGGCGG
Source organism: Planctomycetales bacterium ZRK34 (assembly GCA_014873095.1). GTDB lineage: Bacteria > Planctomycetota > Phycisphaerae > Phycisphaerales > Zrk34 > Zrk34. Next base: position 5,565,305 of record CP050848.1, on the reverse strand, counting down.
TCGTCGGTGCCGCTGCGGATGGTCATCTCATGGCGGAAGATGCCGCCGGGCTGATTGAACGGCTCGACGCCGACGGCGGTGAACAGACCGCGGCGGGCATACTGCTGGCCGCCGGCCCGATACACCTGCTCGTAGGCGTAGACCGCCGGGGCGGATTCCTGCACGAGCACGCCCTGACGAATCCACTTGCGGAACAGCTCGCCGGCAGCGTCATAGGCCTCGTCGGGGCCGACCGTCTTCGGGGGCGTGACCGGCAGATCGATGGCGACGACGTTATGCGGATCGCGCGACAGCAACTGCTGTTTGGGCCCTTCGTCCAGCACGTCGTATGGCGGGGCGATGCGCGGCGAAATATCACCGGTGTCGGTGGCGTAACGTAGGGCACGGATGGGCAGAAGCTGCGGCATGAGGCGGGCTCGTCGTGATGATTCAGGGGCGGCGAGCCGCATAGGTTAACGGCCCGGGCGCGGAATCGCAAAACTTCAGGCGGGGTTGGCCAGCGGATCGGTAATTTCGGTGGTGACGGGGGCCTCGGCAGTCTCAGGCATGCCCAGCAGTTCGGCGCGGCGGCGAAGCCAGTCGGCTAGCGGGTTGTGCCCCATGCGGGCGGCGGCATCTGCCAGCAGGTGATGACACAAGGCCGCGGCCCCGTGCGGCATCAGCTCGATCAACTCCACACGCCTGGGCAGATTCCACAGCAGCCGATCGTCATAACCACAGGCGGATTCGTAGCGGACCTGCAGCAACTGAAGCTGGAGCGTTTCCACCAGCGAAAGCTGGCAGGTGTAAAGCTGCGAGATCGCCCAGTGCACGCCGGTCAGATCACGAAGCTGTAAGCGATCCTCGGCATACATGATCCACAAGGTCGTGCGCAGCGACTGGGCCAGACCCGCGTCGGATTCCGCCAGCAGGGCCGAGCAGATCGCCGAGGATTCATCGAAGCGGCCCTGTCGATGGCGCAGGATGGCGAACTGGTGATAAGCGAGGATGCGGCCGGTGCGGTACAGCGTGAAACGACCCAGCGCCTCGCCAAGGACGGACTCGGTTTCGTCGAGGGACGCGCCGGCGGCGGTCATCTGCGTCAGACGCTGGACATAATGAGCGGTCCGTGCCGAGACCCACATGCCGGCCAGCCAGCCGAAGATCGACCCGATGATGATCAGGTTCGGCAGGGAGGATTCCGCCAGGCCGGGCATGAGTGTGAGGAAGTAACCGGTGATAAACAACACCAGCAGATAGCGGCGGGCGATGTCCGTCAGGGCCAATTGCCGACGGAAGCGGCCGAGGTCAAAGCGCGGTGTGCGGATCGATTCAGCCATGTGACGCCTCCGTGGTCGACTCAGTAGGGCGGAGGAACTGATCGACCGTCGGCGAGGCGGGCAGAGCAGTCAGCGGCTGTGTCTCGGGCAGCGCCTCGAAGATCGACGCGGACGGCAGCAGCAGCGTGGCGCGTCGCCACCAGGCGCCGGCGTCGGGGGCGTTGTCCAGGCGGATGAACGCGGTCGCCAGCAAGGCGTAGCCGTACCCAGCGTCGATACCCAGCGGCTGCAGGGCGGCGATGGCGTCGTCGGAGCCGAGGGCGGCGTCTTCATCATGATGGGTGATGATCTGCTGATACAACTCGGCGGTGCGCAGCATCGCGCCCGATAGCGGATCAAGATCGGCGCTGCGCAGGTCACGGATCGCATCATCGGCATCGGCAAGTCGGTCGATGTGCAGCAGATCGAGCAACCGCTGAGCACGGACCATATACGACGCGGGATGATTCGGCGGAATGTGCGGCAGCAGGTAGTCACAGGCCACCAGCGAAGATTCATGTGCACGAAGCTGGGCCAACACGCTGGCGAGAATCGTGACGACCTGCCCGTGGGCCTGCGGGAGTCCGGACAAGTCCGGCAGCAACTTCCAGGCGGCGCGGAGCGCATCACGACTGCGCCGTGTCATCGCCAACTCGCTGACCACGCGCACCTGGCGCATCAGCGCCTGCTGGCGGCGGGCGCGAACGCTCAGATAGATCAGCAGCCCCATCAGCATCACCCACGGCACGAGACTCAGCAGCGGGTGGGCAGACCCGAGCATCCAGATCACCAGCGTGATCACACAGATGGCCAGCAGCACCTGGCGCGGCTGCACCGTGCGACGCGGTGCGCAACGTTGCAGATGGGCCTGCAGTTGCTGCGGGCTTGGCGGTTGAAATGATGCGGAGGAATCACTCACGGACGGGACTCATGATCGGATGCGCCGGCGGCGGAAGGCACAGGCGGTGGGGTGGAATCAGTAGAAAGGTCAAACGTGATCGGGGCCGGCTCGTCGACGTTTTGCAGAAGTTGACGCAGGTGCAATCGCCACGGCATGTACAGCGATGGCTCGGTGCCGTTGCCCAGCAGCTTGGACACATCGTCGAGTCGGCGTCGCTGGGCGAGTTGGACATTCAGGCGAATCGACCGCCCGCCTCGGACAAGATCCATCGTCACGCGGTCGCCGGCCTTGTGACGGCGGATGCGATCGGAAAACTCTTCGTGGCCGAGGTCGTCGGAGAAGAACTTGCCGTCGATGGCGAAGATCATGTCGCCGGGTTGGAGATAGGCGAAGGCGGGAAAGCCCGGATACACGCGCGAAATCAACATGGCGGGGTGTTCGAGCAGGGGATGCTGATGGGCGCGAACGACCATCGACTGGGCTTCGCCATTGGTACGGGAAAAGGACACGCCCAGGGCCGCGTCTTCATCTTGGAAGTCGGGAGCCAGCGCGCCGGGTTCAGCCTGGACCTGGCGATAGAAATAGTGCATCGCCACGGCGATCAGTCGCTGGCGCGCTTCGGGCGAGTCGGTCTTTTTCAAAGCGGCGGCCAGTTGCTCATCGGTGATGTCTTCGCGGATCATCAGCGCGGTGGTCGCCTGCTCGCGCCGGGCGAAGTCGGCGTGGCCCAACTGGCTGACAAGCTGATCGAAACTCGCCCCGGACAGCGTCGGCAATTCCGCGGCCTCGGCGGGTTTGATCGGCGCACCGGGCGGGGCGGCGTCGGGATCGGCGTAGACGCAGACGGTGAGCGTCAACAGCACGAGCACGAGCGGGATGATTCGGGGACGGAATCTCATGGGGCAGTGGCGGGGCGAAGGACGGGGCTCAGTCGCCGAGGATGCTGCCGAGCTTTTCGGCGTGTTCCTGCAGCCAGCGCACCTTGCGTTCGATCATCAGCAGGAAGCCGTAGCCTTCCATGCGGGCGAAGGAACCGGTGGCGGCGATCGGGATCACGGACTCGGCGATCAGCGCCTCGATCATCAGCCAAGGAATGGTACGCAACTCGGACTTGCTGAGCACATTCACCGTGTCGTAGCCCAGGAGAAACCGCTTGAAGCGCGATTCGTCGATGTAGTCCGGCCACTGGGCCGCGTCGTCGCCGCCGCCGATGATGGAAAACTGCAGGGCGCCGTTGGCGGTGTCGATGATGCGCTGCTGCATGCGGGCCGCGTCGTAGTCGATGACCGCCACGACGCGCGTCTTGCGGAAGAGCATGTTGCCGGGGTGCCAGTCGGAGTGAATGATCTGCATCGGCCAGTCGGGCAGGCCCGACTCGTTGACGCGCATGGCCGCTTCGTTGTAGCTGTTGCGGATGAAGTGCGTGACCTCGCGGATGCGGTCGGTGTGCTCTGCGGCATTGGTCGGGTCGACCTTCATCAGCGTCTGCGGCACGGTCTCCATCGCCGTCTGCACGGTCTTGGAAGCGTGGTACGATCCCTGCGGCGGTTCATACTCGGGCTGGTAGTCGCGCACGAGTTTGTGGAACAGCGCGAGAATCTTGCCGGAGTCCTGCGTGGCTTCGAGGCTGTTGTCGTAGCCGGTGCCGTTGATGTATTCGAACAACTCGTAGATAGCTCCCTTGTACTGGAGCATCGAGTTGTTGTCTTTCTTGGTGCCCATCAGGTGCGGCAGCGGGAACTGCTGGACCGCCAGGTGAAGCTGCAGGGCATGGGCGAAGGCGACCTTGAACGGGTCGTTCTTGCCGCCGGCCCGGCGCTTGAGCAGGAACACGCCCCGGTCGGTGCGCAGCAGCAGCTTCGGCGCGCGGCGCGACCCGCGGGGAAACTCGGTGATCGACTCGATCACGCCGATGTCGAAATGGCTGAGTACGATCGCCAGCTCGTCGGCGGCGAATTGATCGCGATCACCCTTGGCCTGCGGTCCGCTGGTCCCGCTGGACTGGGCGCTGGAAATCGCTGCGGCGGAGGTTGTCGACGTGTTGGCCGAATTCATGGGTTCTACACTGATGCGGCGGACACTCACTTCATCCGCCCGGGCCGCGTTTCACGTGACTATAAGTATAGCCGAAAATTCAAAACTTATTCGACGTTCTGCACTTGTTCCTTAATCCGGTCGATCGAGCCCTTGACTTCGACGATCAGGCGGGTGATCGTCGCGTCATTGGACTTGCTGGCCACGGTATTGGCTTCACGCAGCAGTTCCTGGGCGATGAAGTCGAGCGTGCGACCGGCTGGGCGGTCATCTTCGCCCCGGGTGATAATCTGGTCAAACTGCTCAAGATGGGCGCGGAGACGCTGAATCTCCTCGCTGATGTCGCAACGCTCGGCGAACAAGGCCACTTCACGGATCAGATCGGTTTCATTCAGCTTGAGCTTGGCATGGGCGATCAGCTCGTCGATGCGTGTTCGTAGCCGGGCGTGGTACTCATCGACAACCAGCGGGGCACGCTCGACAACCTTCTCGAGGCGAGCGTTGATCTCCGACAGATGCGAGCGGAGATCGTCGGCCAGACCCTGGCCTTCAGATTCCCGCATCCGGCACATCTTCTCACACGCCTGACCCATCAGTTCGTAAATGATCGGGCGGCTGCGTTCGATCAACTCCGAGGCGTCCGGCGGCTGGACGATGCCCGGCAGCGCCAGCAGCGAGCCGAGGTCGATCGTGACCGCGCCGTCCTTGACGGAGGTTTCCACTGTCTGCAGATGCGCCAGGTAAGCACGAAGCGCATCCTCGTTGATCTGGTAGGCGGCTCGGGCGGAGGTGTCTTTGAGATTGACCGTCAGCGTGGCCGAACCGCGGGTGATCTTCTGACGCAACGCAAGCTCGAGCTCCGGCTCCAAGCTCAACAACTCATCCGGCAGGCGGATGGTCGCCTTGAAGTACCGGTTGTTGACGCTGCGCATCTCGACGCTGTAGTGCACGCCGTCGCGTTGGCCCGACGCATCGCCGAAACCGGTCATCGAACGAATCAAAATGCATCACTCCATCAAGACGGGATTATTTCGATTCGGGCGCTTCAGCAGGCTTCGGAGCCGCGGGAGCTTCCGGGGCGGGAGCGGCAGGCGCTTCGGGCGCCTTGGGCGCTGATGCATCCGGGACAGCCGGTGCGTCAGGCACCGCGGGAGCCGTCGGAATCTGCGTCGGGTCGATTGGCGCGCCGGGCAGTGTCTGCTCGGCGGGGTTTTCCATGCCGGTCTGCGCGGGAGCGGATTCTTCGGTAGCCGGCGGAGCGGTGATCACTGCGGCCGACTGGGCATCGCTGCGCGTGGCATACACCAGAAACACGCCCAGCAGCAGGAATGCCAGGAAGAAGCTGACCGTGATCCACGTGAGGATGTCGCCGGTCTTGGCCCCGAAGACGGCCGACTGCCCGCCGCCGGCCCCGCCGAACGCGCCGCTGAGGCCGCCGCCCTTGGGCTTCTGGATCAGAATGATCAGCGTCATCAGCAGACACACCAGCACAAACACAAAGCCCAGTGTCCCGACAAGCCACGTATTGGCTAAAGTCAATGTCATCATGATTGAGTGATTCCTTATCGGCGATCAGGCCGTGGCCACACCAGCGGCCGCCTCGATGATCGCCTTGAAGTCGGCGACCTTCAACGCGGCGCCGCCGATGAGCCCGCCGTCGATGTCCGGCTGCGAGAACAGTTCAGCGGCATTGCCGGGCTTGCACGAGCCACCATACTGAATCCGCATCGCGTCGGCGGCGGACTGGTCATAGAGGTTCGCGAGCACGCCGCGGATCGCCGCGTGGGCCTTTTCCGCATCTTCGGTGCTGGCGGTCTTGCCGGTGCCGATGGCCCAGACCGGTTCGTAAGCGATCACGACGCGGCTCAGATCCTCGGCGCTGACACCGGCCAGGCCATAAGCAAGCTGGCCCGCGTTGATGGCGTCGGTCTGATTGGCTTCACGCTGCTCGATCTTCTCACCGATGCAGAGGATCACGCTGAGCCCGGCGTCCAAGGCGGCGCGGGTCTTGGCGTTGACCATGACGTCGGTTTCACCGATCACGTGGCGGCGCTCGGAGTGGCCGGTCAGCACCCACTGCACGCCGATGTCCTTGAGCATGGAGCAGGACACTTCGCCGGTGAACGCGCCGTTGGCTTCGTAGTAGACATCCTGAGCGCCGAGCATGATGCCGGTGCCTTCGAGCTGCTTGGCGGCGGCGGCCAGGTACGGGAAGGCCGGGCAGACGACGGTTTCGACGCTGTCGGGCAGACCCGCATCCGCCAGACCGGCGATCAGGGCTTCGGCGTCAGCCGCGTGCAGGTTCATTTTCCAGTTGCCACCAACGATGGGCTTGCGTTCGGACATCGGACCAGACTCCTTGGGTACCGGGGTTTCCGGGGGTTCGGGTTGAACCGATCATAATACCACACCGAACCCGTCGGACAAATCGGGCCCTCGCCCACAGAATGGTTATTTTGGTGGTTGTGGGGGCTGGGTGAGCAGTTCGACGTCGATTTGATCCTTTGGTCGGCCGGTGCTCTGTTTATTTTGGATCAGCTGTTCGCGCCCGAGAATGGGGACGACCAGGCCGTCGACCTCGACTTGTATCCGATTCGGCCAGGCTTCGTCGAAGTCAACCCCCGTAATTGAGCAGATCACATCGATGCGTCCCGGGGGAAGGCCGACTTGGATTACGTTCGATGGTTTGCAGAAATCCTCTCGTGTGATGTTCAAATCATTCAGCGGCGCACCGAACTGAGCTAGAGCCCGCCAGACACGCTCCGCATTTTCAGAAACCGGACGTACCCAAAGGTCCAGATCCTGGGTATATCGCGGTTGGCGGTGTGCAGCCATGGCATGAGCGCCGACAACGAGAAACTCAACTTTCCCGTTGATAAATTCGGACAACACGTCGCGAAACTCGGGCCTCAGCTTCGGTTCGCTCATCAGGCACCCACGGGTTTTCAGAAAGGGAAAGCATCATGCCCAGTCGCTGGCACGGCGTCAGGGCCGCCACATCTTCATCACGTCCCTGATCCTGCAGACTCGTCAATCGGACTGTCACCTTGCGACGTTCCATACCCCTATTATATCGGCAATCTCCCCTCGCGTTTTGCCGATTTTCCCACAAACACTACAATACTCGGCTCACAAAAAGACCCCCAGAGAACCCTATGCTCACCAGCACGCAAATCCGACAGCAGTTCGTCGACTTCTTCGTCAAGAAGCACGGCCACACCTTCGCCCCGTCCAGCCCCGTCGTGCCGCATGCCGACCCGACGCTGCTGTTTGCCAATGCGGGCATGAACCAGTTCAAGCCTTACTTCCTCGGCACCGAGCAGCCCCCGTATCCCCGGGCCGCCAACACCCAGAAGTGCATCCGCGCCGGCGGCAAGCACAACGACCTCGACGACGTCGGCAAAGACACCTACCACCACACCTTCTTCGAGATGCTCGGCAACTGGTCCTTCGGCGACTATTTCAAAACCGAAGCCATCGACTGGGCCTGGGAGTTGCTCGTCGACGAGTGGGGCATCGATCCGTCCCGCCTGCATGCCACCTACTTCGAAGGTGATGAAGCCGAAGGCCTCGCTCCCGATGACGAAGCCCGCGAACTCTGGCTCAAGCACCTGCCGCCGGAGCGGATTCACCCCGGCAACAAGAAAGACAACTTCTGGGAAATGGGCGACACCGGCCCCTGCGGCCCCTGTTCCGAAATCCACTACGATGGCACCCCCGACAAAAACGGCGGCGGCCTGATCAATCAGGACGACCCCAACGTCATCGAAATCTGGAACCTCGTGTTCATCCAGTTCAACCGCGCTCCCGGAAAAGACGGCGCCCCCGGCAAGCTGTCGAGCCTCCCCGCCAAGCACATCGACACCGGCATGGGCTTCGAGCGCATCGTCCGCGTCCTGCAGAATAAATCGTCAAACTACGACACCGATGTGTTCACCCCGATCTTCGAAGCGATCACGAAAGTCACCGGCGCGCGGCCCTACGCCGGCGACATGCTCAGCGAAGTCGACATCGCCTACCGCGTCATCGCCGATCACATCCGCACACTGACTTTCGCCCTGACTGATGGAGCCCACTGCGGCAACGAAGGGCGCAGCTACGTGCTGCGCCGCATCCTCCGCCGCGCGGTGCGCTACGGGCGTCAGAACCTCGGCGTCGAGGAGCCGTTCTTCTACAAGCTCGTCGATGTCGTCGTCGAGCACTTCGGCGATGTCTTCCCCGAACTCAAGAAGAACCCCGCCCCCGTCATTGCTGAACTACGCGAGGAAGAAGAGTCGTTCCGCAAGACTCTCGATCGCGGTATTGAGCTGTTCGAACAGGCCGCCGAGGGCAAGAAGCAGATCAGCGGTGACGACGCCTTCACACTGTACGACACATTCGGTTTCCCGCTGGACCTGACGATCCTCATGGCCGAAGAGCGCGACATGACTGTCGACGTCAAGGGCTACGAGCATCGCATGGCTGAACACCAGAACCGCAGTCGCGCCGGCGGCGGGGGCGGCTCCGAGCGTGATGAGCTCGTCGAGATCGTGCAGCAGGGCGGTCTGTCCGCCACCGAGTTCGTCGGCTACACCGACAACGTCGCCGACGATACCCGCGCCCTCGAAGTCCTCGTGCAGGACAAGGATCACTACCACGCTGAGCATCTGGTCGAGGTCGGCCAGAAGGCGGCGATCGTCGTGAAAACCACGCCGTTTTACGCCGAGGCCGGCGGGCAGGTCGGCGACACCGGGTCGATCCACTCCGGCCGCGGGGCGGTCTTCCGCGTCGACAACACCATCAAGATCGGCGATGTCTATTTCCACCTTGGCGAACTTGAGTCCGGCAACATCCACCGTGATGAACCCGCCTTCACCGATGACGATCCGCTGCTGTTGGAAATCGACTCGCCGCGCCGTCAGAAGATCATGGCTCACCACTCCACGACCCACCTGATGAACTGGGCTCTCCGCGCCGTGCTCGGGGATCACATCCAGCAGGCCGGTTCGCTCGTGGATGATGAAAAGACCCGCTTCGACTTCTCCCATCCCAAGGCCCTGTCCGACGACGAAATCCGCAAGATCGAAAAGCTCGTCAACAAGAAGATCGAAATCGACGAGACGGTTTACACCGGCATCGCGCCACAGGAAGACGCCTTGAAGATCAAGGGCCTCCGCGCCGTGTTTGGCGAGAAGTATCCGCCGCAGGTGCGCATCGTGTCGTTCGGCGTTTCCGTCGAAGACCTGCTGGCCAAGCCGGACAACGACGACTGGATGGACCACTCGATCGAGTTCTGCGGCGGCACGCATGTTGTCTCCACCGCGCAGGCGTCGCGCTTCGTGATCGTCGGTGAAGACGCCGTCGCCAAGGGCGTGCGCCGCATCACGGCCGTCGCCGGTGAACTCGCCGAGCAGGCGATCTCCAAGGCTGAAGTGCTCGCCGAGCGCATCGAAGCGATCAAGCAGGAGAAACCCGAGTCGCTGGAGCAGGATCTGGCAGCGTTGACTGAGGCGCTCGCCGAGTCAACGCTCCCGCTGCGCTCACGCACGAAGCTGCGCCAGGCGATGGGCGACCTGCAGAAGATCGTCAAGGAACATCGCAAGCAACAGTCCAAAGAAGCGGAGGGCGATGTCGTCGAGGCCGCCCGTGCGATCGCCGAGCAGGCCGGCGACGATCTGGTCATCGCGGCCGTCGAAGGCGCCGATGCCAACACGCTGCGCACCGCGATGGATGTCATCCGCAAGAAGAAACCCGACGCCGCCATGATGCTCGCCGCCCATGTCGACGACAAGGTCGCTTTCCTGGCGTCGGTTCCCAAGCCGCTGATCGAAAAGGGCCTCAAGGCCGGCGACTGGGTCCGCGAAGTGGCGAAGGTCACCGGCGGCGGCGGCGGCGGCCGTCCCGACATGGCCCAAGCCGGCGGTAAAAACCCCGCCAAGCTCAACGACGCCCTGGAGGCCGCCCGCGTTTTTGCAACCGAAAAGCTGGCCTGACACCGCGCGAATCAAACGTATTTCTCAAAAATATCTTGAGCTGTCGCGTCGGATGCATTAGGCTAAATGCATTGGATTAGTTCAGATCTAGGGCAGATTGCGCCCCGTCGGGTTTGTATCGAAGCAACAAGGAGATCAAATGGTGAACCTTCCTTCGAAGTTGTTCGTTGGCGTGGTGCTGTGCGCGGTCTTCTTGTTCAGCGCCATGGCTCCAGCGATCATCGTCGATCGCGGCGACTACACACAGGACAGCCGCACCGGTCTGGCGTTTCTGGATCTGACCGAATCGCTGAATCGCAGCGTGCAACAGGTCGAAACACAACTCGGCACATTCGGCGACTTCGCCGGCCACCGATACGCCACGGTCGACGAAGTGCTCAGCTTGTTCCGAAATGCCGGGATCACTTCACCATTTGGAACTTCTCGTGTCGCAGGCACTGATGCGGAACTCGCCGCAATCGGTGATTTGCAACAACTGATCGGTATCACCAACACGTTCAACACCGGAGTTGGGTTTGAGGGGCGGGTCAGTTCTGGCTCGACAAATGAACCGGTGACCGGAGCGCCGAATCTGAGACGTTCACCCTTCCTTGAAATCATCGATTGGTTTGACCCGACGCGCAATGATCTGGTTTCCGTATCATCATCGGGCCCGCAGTTCGATTCTTCGAGTCCCGGTTCCGGTCACTGGCTCGTGCTCAACGCCACCCCGCTGGGCTATCGCGAAGACGCGCCGATCCTGCCGACGACCATCGTTGGGCCGCAGAAAAATTTCAACAACGTCGACGGCCGCGGCGCCTGGTACGACCCCGTCGCCTCCGACAGCTACGAGTTCGTCATCACCGACGGCACGAGTCTGTTCACCGCCGTCGGCCTGCCGGCAAACTCCTCGGATTCCGATCAGATGTTCACACTTTCGTTTGACGGCGAGCCCGGCATCACCCTTGAAGCCGGCGTGGACTACGTCTTCGACACGCCTGTTGATTCGTTCACCATCTCCGGGATCGAACTGCTCGAGGATGCCGAAACGTTTTCCGCATTTCTCATGTTCGACCAGGAGCAGGTCAGTTTCTCGATGATCGACCTCAGCGAAATACCCGAGCCGGCCGCGGGGTTGCTGCTGTTGGTCGGCGGTGGGGTGATTGCCGTGCGTCGGCGGCGCATCGCGCGGCGAGATTGACCCTGTCGCGGCATTCGATAGGCTGATTGAGCACGTGGCGACGCCCGCCACGCAAGGGTGGTTTTATCCTGATGAACGCTCACCAGTTTCACTCGACACTCCGTGATTTTCTGCAACGTGTGCCAACGCTCTGTCTGGCCACCGTCGATGACGATCACAACGCGCACGCGGCAAACCTCAACTTCGTTGCCGATGATGATCTGCACATCTACTGGGTGTCGCACCCCGACTCGGCCCACACGCGCCATCATCTGGCGCGGCCCCGCGTCGCTATCGCCGCCTACGTGCCTTTCGAGCAGCCCAACGACATCCGCGGCCTCCAGGCCCACGGCCATGTCGCCCCCATCGACGACAAGGATTTCAAAGAAGTCTTCCGCCTCTTCCGCGAGAAGTTCCCTTACGCGATCGGCTTCGAAGAGCACATCCGCAACGAGCAGTTCTATCGGTTCACCCCGACATGGGTCCGCTGGATCGACAACTCGATCAACTTCGGCTTCAAGGTCGAATCTGAATGGCCGATGAAAATCTGAGTTGAACTGTTAACGCATTGGTTTGTTAACTGGTGATTTCGCGGTCGCAGCGGAAGCACGCGGTTCTTGATCATACAATACGAACATCTCGCAGCATCGGAGCCAAGTCATGCTTCGCTTTATCACGTGTATTCTACTCGTGAATGCCCTTGTCCATGCTGATCGACCTGCCGATTACGTCGAACGCGTCAAAGGGCGTCAAGTGGTGGCCAAACCCTATCAAAGTTGGCTTACCGATATATATCCTGGTTTAAAACTGACAGATCAGGCCGCTGTGATTGAACTGCAAATGGTGGGTATTCCCGGGGGCACATTCACGATGGGCAGCCCGCCCGAAGAGAAGGGGCGGCGTGATGATGAAGGGCCGCAGGTTGATGTTGAAGTCGAGCCGCTGTGGATGAGCCGCTATGAGATCACGTGGGAATTGTTCATTCAGTACCTCGACCAATACTCACAAACGATGGCAAAAAATCCGGATCGTGATCTGGCCACCCGTCCGGATGCTGTGAGCCTACCCACGCCGATCTATGAATCGACCAACGCCATACTCGGGGCCTATGGGGCCGAAAGCCGTCATCCTGCCGCTGGTATGCGTCAACTCACCGCCCGCCAGTTCACTAAATGGCTAAGCCAGAAGACGGGCCGATTCTATCGTCTGCCGACCGAGGCGGAATGGGAATACGCCTGTCGCGCTGGGTCTTCATCGGCCTGGTGCTTTGGTGACGATCCATCCGAGCTCAAACAATACGCATGGTGGTACGATCATGGATCGACTCAAGAGGGCGACACGCAACTGCATCCGGTCGGGCAACTTCGCCCAAATGCATGGGGGCTGTATGACATGCACGGCAACGTGCAGGAGTGGGTCGTCGATCAGTACGACCCGCAGTGGTACAGGCAATTCATGGGTCGGAAAGTTCGTGCGGTCGAAATGATCAATTGGCCAACGAGGGAATATTCGCGTGTGGTACGTGGCGGGTCGTCGTATCACTATGCAGAAGAATTGCGAGCGTCGTATCGCATGCATTCAAAGCCAGAGTGGTTGGAGATGGACACCCAGATTCCCCGGAGTTTGTGGTGGCTGGCCGGTGGTGACGAGGCCATGTTGACCGGATTCCGCGTCGTCCGCCCTGTGACTGAGCCCGACTACGAACAGAAACGACGCTTCTGGGAAGCGGATGTTGACTGGATGGTCCAGGTCGTTCGCAAGAATTCGAACAGAGATCAAGAACTTCGGGTGCCGATCTTGCGCGATGCGGGTGAGTGATCGCGACCCAGTTAACCAATCAACGATTTAACCATTTCGACGATCGCTTCGGGTTCGCTCATGCGGCCGGCGCCTTGGGTGCGGCAGGCCTGCCAGCCGGTTTCGGGGCCGATCAGGTGATAGTTCAGCACGTCGCGCAGCGTGGCGATGTTGCGCTGGGTGATCGGATTCTCCCACATCTCGGCGTTCATGGCCGGGGCGACCAGCACGGGCGTCGAGCGCGGCAGGGCACAAGCCACCGTAGTCACCACGTTGTCACAGATGCCCGCGGCAAGTTTGGCGATCGTGTTTGCTGATGTCGGGGCGATCAACATCAGCGACGCGCGGCGTGCCAGTTGAACGTGTTGCGCATCATGATTCTCGATCGATTGCCACTGCGAGGTGTACACCGGGCGGCCGGACAGCGACTGCAGTGTCAACGGCCCGATGAAGCGCGTCGCCGCGTCAGTCATCAACACCGTGACCTCAGCGCCGGCTTGAGCGAGGCGACTGACGACGGTGGCGGTTTTATAGCAGGCGATGCCCCCCGTGAGAGCAACGATCACCGAGCGGTCACGGAGTGTTCCGGCCGTAGTCACTGATGGGCTTCCCGGGGATTAACTGCCGGGGGGCTTCCGGGGTATTCCGGGGCTTTCCGGGGGTTACTTCAAAGCGGTCTTCGGATCGGTCACATCCGACGCTTCGTAATCGATGGTGATCTTTTCCTGGAGGATCTCTTCGATCGCCAGTTCCAGATCGTTGCGACCCTGCCGCTCGATCAGCGGGCGGGCGCCGTCCATCAGCTCGCGCCAACGGTGTTGGATCAGGGCGGTGAGCTTGAAGCGGCCGCCGATCTTGCGGATGATGGTGTCGCTCTTGAGCTGTTCAATCATGGCGCATTGGCTCCTGGGGCAAAGTCCGGCAGTTTAGCAGGCGGTCCCCCGTCTGGCAAGTCCCATTGCGGGCGATCTTTCACCCGCAGGTGTCTCTCGGGAAATTCAGCATCCACAGCGACTTGCCCAACAACTGATATATCGCCACAAACATGAAAACTTAATGAGTAGGCATTGACGATCGCGCAATGCATGAATATTATGCACGCATGGATAGTCATGAGCAGGAAATAGCGATACTAGACAGCATCAGCGAGATTCTCGGCAGTTCGCTGGAGCTGGAAGATCTTTTCGGGCAAGTGATGAAACTCCTGGAACGCCGCCTCGGGATCCGCCGAGCCGCTCTGGTGATTCAGGATGAGACCATTGATCGCCTTCGAATTGCCGCTGCAATCGGCCTCAATGAGAAAGAAATGCAGCTTGGCCAGTATCGGATCGGCGAAGGCATTACCGGCAAGGTGGTTGAAACCGGCGAAGGGCGGACCGTGGCCGACTTGGCCGCTGAGCCCGAATTTCTGGACCGAACCAACGTCATCGGTCTGATCCCGCCGAACGAAAAATGGTCTTTCATCTGCGTGCCGATCAAGATCGCCGACAAACCCATCGGCGCGATCACGATCACCAAGCCTTATTCCGACGGGCCGACACTCGAAGACAATGCCCGCCTGTTGCGCATCATCTCAGGCAATATCGCCCAGGCGCTGCACATCAACCAGATCGTCAAGCTCGAGAAAGATCAGTGGCTCGAGCAGATGCAGCGGATGCGTGAAAACCTACGCAGCAAGTTCCGCTTCGAGAATATCATCGGAACCAGTCAGGCGATGATGGATGTGCTGGCCACGGCGGGGCAGGTCGCCGCCAGCCGCGCGACGGTGCTCATTCTCGGCGAGACCGGCACGGGCAAGGAACTGATCGCCAAGGCGATTCATTACAACTCGCCGCGCCGCGACAAGCCATTCATCCGCGTCAACTGCGGCGCGCTGACCGACACGCTGCTTGAGTCCGAGTTGTTCGGCCACGTTGAAGGCGCTTTCACCGGCGCTGTGCGTGACAAGATCGGTCGCTTCGAGGCGGCCGACGGCGGCACAATTTTTCTCGATGAAATCGGCACCATGGACGCCCAGCTTCAGGTCAAGCTGCTGCGCGTGCTGCAGGAGCGAGAGTTCGAGCGCGTCGGCGATGCGCGGACCGTCAAATGCGATGTGCGTGTGATCGCCGCGACCAACCTGGACCTCACCGAAGAAGTCCGCCAGGGCAACTTCCGCGAAGACCTTTACTATCGACTGAACGTGGTGACGGTTTACCTGCCTTCGCTGCGTAATCGTCGTGCGGATATTCCGCTGCTGGTCGACCACTTCCTCGACAAGTACAACGCGGAAAACAACCGCAATGTTCGCAAGGTGTCGCGCGAGTTGATGAACACGTTGATGCGTTATCCCTGGCCGGGCAATGTCCGCGAGCTGGAAAACGCCATCGAGCGCGCCGTCGTGCTCGGCCACACCGATGAGTTCACCGAAGACCTGCTGCCGATGAACATCCGCATGTTCGTTCAGCAGGGGCGCGACAAGCTTCAGGCCGAAACAATCGAATCACTGGCCCGCAAGCTCAGCGAGCAGGCGATCGAAGAGTACGGCATGCGCGAGGGCGAAGTGTGGGACCTGGTCGTTGGTGAAATCGAAAAGCAGCTCATCTCCAAGGCGCTCGAACGCAACGGCGGGGTCAAAACCCGCAGCGCCGACTTCCTCGGCATCAATCGCAACACGCTCAACAAGAAGGTCAAAGACTACAACATCGACGCATCGGATTGATCACGCTCAGCGGTGATAGCGATGCGGGCGCATGTAGTAGTAGTTGTCGTAGTACCAACGGTGGTAGGGGTCGTAATAAAATGGATCGGTGTAATTCGGGCGCGGCAGTTCGCGGCGGCTGAATGTGGCGCTGTGTGAAAGCGTGTGATTGCCGGCGGTGACCGACCAGCGGAGATTCAGGCCATCGAGGTCATAGCTGCTGCGATCATCCAGCGGAAAACTTGCGTTGACCGTGCGGCTCTGCCCCGGGGCGATGGTGAATGCATCCGGGGGATCGACGGTCGGGTTTGGAAATGCGGACAACGTGGCGTCGACCAGGCTCAGCGCGACCGGGTCAAAGCGGGCGGGAGCGCTGCCGTTGTTTTCAATCAGCAGGCGGGCATCGATCGAAGCGGGTTGCTCATCGACAGCCCGGCGCAACCCGACGATGGTCGCCATGGCGCGAATCTTCGCCTGCTCCGGGGCATCCGGGGCTGACATGTCAACGGAAACGGGCCGCGGGCTGTAGCGATACTCACTGCTGTAAGGACTCGAAGCGCAGCCGACCAGTGCCGACATGCCCAGCACCAACACGCATCCAATTGATGTGCCTCTGTTCATGTCACATCATAGCCGCGGCATCACGGCCTACGCGGACGCACCTGGATTCTGATACTGACTTCGGGATTCTTCCCATCCGAAAGGCGGGTGTTTTTCGGCAATACCAGGCGTGTTTTGACCGTAGTTGAACTGGTGATGCCGGCCAGATCGACCGGTTCGGTCCACACAAGTTCGATTGAGGCGTTGTCCGCCGGACTCAGCAACTCAACGCGATCGGGCTTGGGAGCGGCCTCGATCAATTCGAGCCCGCTCGGCAGCTTGCCGGTTGTTTTTACACGGACCCGGACATCGATCGGCGCCAGCTTCGTGGCATGCACATCGACCTTCGTGGGTTCCGCTTGCGTCAGCGTCAAGGCCCGTGGCAGAGCGACATTGTCTGCAGCGATGTTGAATTGATTGTCGCCGGGCTTGAGTCGTGACATATCCAGCGAAACGACGACCGAGCCGGGGTCCATCAGTCGAAACGCCTGCTCAGGACCGCGTAGCGTGAGGCGGACTTCGGTCGGTGTCGACGGATCGATGAACCACTGCGATTGAAGATTCCGAAACTCGAGCGGCGCCACCAGGGTACGCGCCACAGTCGGCGAGCCCTTGACCTGAAGAAACCACGCAGCCACCGCCACCCCAAGCGCCAGGGCCGCGGTCTGCACCGAGGGTTTGCGCCACCAGTCGACGACGCTCGTCGATCTCTGCGGCTGGTGCTGCCGGCTGAAGGCGGACAGGGCCGATTTGAGTTCCGTCGCGGATTCGACGGGCTTCAACATTCCACCCTCGGCGATCATCACCGTGCCGCGCTCTTCCGACACTACGACCACCAGTGCATCGCACTGCTCGCTGAGTCCGATGGCGGCGGTGTGACGTGTACCCCGCCGGCCCACCGCCGCCAGATTCGTCGACAACGGCAGATGCGCCCCGAACCGTGTGATGCGATCGCCCTCGATGAGCATGGCCCCGTCGTGACCCGGCGAGGTCGGATTAAACAAACTGTAAACCAGCGGCAAACTCGGGCGACCATCCATCTCGATCCCGCCATCGATACACCGCTCCCATGGCTCGCGGCCACGGATAGCGATCAGCGCCCCGGTCTTCTGATCGGCCATGCGAAACGCCGCCTCGGTGATCACCGCAATCACCGGCTCGGTTTCCAGCGGACGGGCCTTGCCGCCGAATAGCCGCCATGTGCCTATGCGGTCGACAAAACGCCGAATGTCGGCAGCGAAAACCACGATCGCCCCAACCACGACCACCGCCAGCAGGCTCCGCAGCAGCAACTCGGTCATGTACATCTGCAGCACCCGGGCCGCCGCGTAGAGCACCACGAAAATGCAGATCGCCGTGATCACCCCCCGCGAGGCGCTGTGCCGCAGCCACGAGATCATCCCATACAGGAAAACAGCCACCACGATCACGTCCAGCACGTCGGCCAGACGCAGGCTGGTCAGGGCGCGTTCGAGAATTTCCGCATAGTCAGCCAACATCCGCATCCTCAAGGGGCTGCATCATCCTAGCCCCTTTGCCCGGACGCCGCTTTCGGGCGATCAGCCCCGCTCGGCGGATAGTGGATTGCGGGGTTCAGATCGTGTAAACTGAATTGCTCGCCCATGCGGCGACTGCGTATTTCGGCGGACAGCGGTGCGTGAGGCCGCGCACTGGCGCCGCGGAACTCCAGCAGTCGGGAGTGGGTCGTGCTCGTTACGTTTATGGCCACATGCTAACTCCGTCCGCCATGACACGTCATCGACGGATGGGGGTAACGACTACGAACCACGAGGTGCAACATGTTTGGACTACCCGGCGGCTGGGAATGGATTGTCGTTCTCATAGTGGCGTTGATGATTTTCGGAAAACGACTGCCTGAAGTAGGCAAGTCGATGGGCAAAACGATCGTTGAATTCAAGAAGGGTCTGCGCGACGTGCAGAGCGAGGTCGACAAGGCCGATCGAAAGATCGAACAAACGCCGACGCCTCCCCCCGCACCGCAACTGACAGCTGAGGAACACCATGTCGATCATGTTTAATCAAGGCACGCTGGCGCTGGGCATCCCCGGCGGTTGGGAGTGGATCGTCGTGCTGGCGGTCGCGCTGCTGATCTTCGGCAAGCGCCTGCCCGAAGTCGGTAAGTCCCTGGGCAAGGGTATCGTCGAGTTCAAGAAGGGCCTCAAGGGCGTCGAAGACGAGATGAGCGATGTCGATCGCGAGATCGACGAGTCCGTCGAGCGTCAGAAGACTGAGCCCAAGACCATCGAAGCCAAGAGCCCCGACGCCGAAACCGACGCCGTCGCCGAGCGCGGCCCCGAGACCGTCAGCGAAAAGCCCAAGGCCGAAGCCTGATCTGCCGGTCGCAAATTTAGCGACCTGGAATTGACCGATGCCAAAGGACTGCTATCCTATGCGGCACATACGGGCGTTTAGCTCAGTTGGCTAGAGCGCACGGATCACACCCGTGAGGTCACTGGTTCGAGTCCAGTATCGCCCACTACCCCACCCGCGAGCCCCCTCGCGGGTTTTTTCATGCGCCGATTATGGCGCCTCAACCGCCGCAAACCACACAACAAGCAACCCTAGAGCGGTCCTAACTCTCTTCAAACTCGCGCAAAATGAAAACAGAGACATCAAAAATGTCTCTGTTTCTCATAACCGGGCCGGAAGGTTCGGAATAACGACCTGCGGGTTATGTGATTTGGGTGGTTTTAGAGACTTTGGGTCGGGCGTCAGGGGAGGCAAGGCGACCGGCGGGTTCTTGCCATTTCACAGGCCCCGGTCCAAAATGTTGGGCACTTGGAATTGCTGAACTTATGAAAGCTTGGTTGGAGGGCAGACAGATGATCCCAAGCTGGCTGATCGCGCTGTTCATGATGATCGCCGAGGCTTGGTCGACACGACGCAACGCCCAGGTCCGATTCCTCAAACTTCAACTGGAACTGATGCGCCAGAAGTTGCCCGGCGATCGTGTGATCCTGGCGCCCGAGGATCGCCAGCGTTTGATTCGACTTGGCGAAGCGTTGGATCATCAGGTCCATGATCTGATCGGCATCGTAAATGTCAAGACATACCGGCGCTGGCTGCGGGACAAGAAGCAGGGCAAAGCGGCGGGGCGGGTTGGGCGCCCACGAATCACCAAATCGGTACGCGAGTTGATCTTACGGATGGCGCGGGAAAATGCGGGCTGGGGTGTTCGACGGATCGTCGGCGAACTGCGCAAGCTGGCTCTGAAACCCAGCCGCAGTTCGGTGCGGCGCGTGCTGGTCGATGAAGGCTTGATGCCGGACCCCGAGCGCCATGCGCCCAAGGGTGTGCAGACACCATGGCGCACATTCGTCAAAATGCACATGAACGTCATGGTGGCCTGTGACTTTTTCTGCAAGACGGTCTGGACGCCGATGGGCAAGCGCGTGGCCTACTGCCTTATGTTCATCCACCTGGAGAGCCGGAAAGTGTTCGTTTCGCCGAGCACATTCAATCCGACGGATTCGTGGGTTCAGCAGCAGGGACGCAATGTGAAAATGTGGGCCGGGGAGCAGGGGATTGATCTGCGTTATCTGCTGCACGATCGGGACACCAAGTTCACCGAAGCGTTCGATGAATTGTTCCGCGAAGGAGATGGCGGCGTGGTGAAATCGCCATACCAATCGCCGATGGCCAATTCGTTTGCCGAGTCTTGGATCGGCAGTCTGAAGCGGGAATGCTTGAATGCGTTTACCTGCTTTGGGCTGCGGCATCTCGACTACATTGTGCAGACGTACGTGGACTACCACAATACGGTCAGGCCACATCAGAGTCTTGGTAATCGGCCGCTGACGGAGGTTTTGGAGCCGGTCGAATGCCCGCCCGACGACCCGCCGCCCGAAGTGCTTGCAACGATCCACCGAGAACGATGGCTCGGCGGGTTGCTCAACCACTATTACCGGAAAGCTGCATGATGTTGAAGGAAATACGGGCAATGCCCGACATTTTGGACCACCGCGGCAAGTGGACCGCTTCAGTCGAGCTGCGTTGCGATGTCCTGCATGAGTGTGGCTCCTTTCGCCATGCGTTGCGAGACTCGACCCGTTAACCGGTGGGTCGTTGAGCCACACTGAGCCTCGTTTTCGAAGGAATATCAAGTCCATTTCCCGGCCCCGGCGAAGATGTTTCGTCGGCGTCATCATGCTGCGATCTGGACGCCCGGACGGAGCGCAGCAGGCCAGCCGCAAGGATGTCGGCGACCTCGTCGCGGCGTTCGCGTTCGGTCATGGTTTGTGGATCACGGGTCGAGATCATGCGGCCTCCAATGAAGGGCGAAAACATGTGGTCCCCTCATTAGTTACCTATGCGAACTGGCATGGTCGGTCCCGATTTTCCATAACCGCGAGGGCGTGATTTTGAAGTGGACGCCCTTGACATCGAGTGCAACCGAAAACGGCACGGGCGCAGGACGGCGCGATCAGCAGAGTCGCCAACATCGCCAGCGGGCCTGCGACGCGGTATTCTGTCAGCATGAACCGGTGTGCTTTTCAACGCAGTCATGCTTCACGAAGCCTTTGGACGGACACTTGGCAACAAACGCGGTAACTGGGGGTTCCCATGGCCGAATATCTTCTTCCTGCATTGCTGGTGGTGAATGTTGTTGTGGTGGTTCTGCTCGTCGCCATTCTGCGACGCCGAGATACAGCCAAGGATTTGTCCGCGAGCATCGCGGGAATGTCTCAGGCTTTTGAACGACTGGAGCGGTCGCTCCGTGACGACGTGGCTGCGGCACGGAAGGATGCAGATGAGAGCGGCCGGCTTCAGAGAGAAGAATTCAGCAAGGCGATGGAGGCATTTCGGTCCGCGATGATGGACACGCTTTCGAAGCTGTCTGACGCACAGAAGGGTCGCCTCGAAGAGTTTGGGAAACGCCTGACCGACAACAGCGATGCTGGCATTCGTAAGCTTGACGAGATGAAAACCGCAGTAGATACGCGCCTCAAGACTTCGCATGAAGAAACGACGAAGAGCTTGGATCAGATGCGGACGGAGTCGAACGCAAGCGCGAAGGCCACTCGCGACGAGTCCGCGAAGTCGCTTCGGGAGTTCAGCGAGCAGCTTGTTAAGCGTGTGAACGACGGGTTCAAGGAGCAGAATGACCGCCAGGATGGCTTCTCGCGCCGCTTGGGTGAACTGATCGAGGCCAGCGAAAAACGAGGCGAGGCACTGAAAACCAGCGTTGAGCAACGGCTGGATAAGCTCCGTGAAGAGAACGCACAGAAGCTTACTGAGATGCAGAAGGTTGTCGATGAGAAACTGCAGGGCACGCTCGAAAAGCGATTGGGCGAGTCATTCAAGCAGGTAAGCGATCGGCTGGAACAGGTACACAAGGGTCTCGGCGAGATGCAGACGCTCGCAAATGGTGTCGGCGATCTCAAGCGAGTCATGACCAACGTCAAATCTCGCGGGACATGGGGCGAGTTCCAGCTCTCGGCCATTCTGGAGCAGGTCTTGTCGCCGGATCAGTATGAAGCGAATGTTGCCACGAAGCCGGGTGGAAATGAGCGTGTCGAATTTGCCATTCGACTGCCTGGCAAAGATGAAGCAGATGGCACGGTAGTCTACCTGCCCATTGATGCGAAGTTCCCATCCGAAGACTATCAGCGCCTGATCGATGCGCAGGACGCTGCTGACCCCGATGCTGTGGTAGCAGCAAGCAAGCAGCTTGAAAACGCGATCAAGTCGTGTGCCAAGGATATCTCGACGAAGTATCTGTCCCCTCCGCACACCACCGACTTTGGAATCATGTTTCTGCCAACTGAAGGGCTTTACGCCGAGGTGGTGCGACGAGCCGGGCTAGTCGAGCACTGTCAGCGCCATTGCCGAGTTGTCGTAGCGGGCCCAACGACGCTTGCGGCCATTCTGAATTCGCTTCAGATGGGATTCCGGACTTTGGCCATCCAGAAGCGTTCTAGCGAAGTCTGGAAGGTCCTCGGTGCTGTAAAAACCGAGTTCGGCAAGTTCGGTGATGTCATCGGAAAGGTGAAGAAGAAGCTTCAGGAAGCGGCCAATCAGGTTGACCAAGCTGAGACGCGAACCCGCGTGATGAACCGACAGTTACGGACCGTTGAACAACTGCCTACGGATCAAGCAGTCGCTGTGCTGGGCTTGTCGGGGAACGGAGACGAAGCAGACGCAGATTCAGCTGGTATGGAAGCGAACGATTCAGACGGCGATTAACTGCCGGCATCCTGCGCCTCCCCTAGAACGGGCACTGCCGAATGACTCCACCGGCGGTAACCGCAAGGGCATGATTCCGAACCGCACGCCTTCTACTTCGAGCGCAACCTGCCCATAACCCCGGTCTCTGTCTCTGCCCGGTTAAGAGAGACTTTGGGGCGAGATGGGGCGACCCAGCGACGCGGGGCGATGCTCCGGTTATGGCGTGGGGCGAGTCAGAGACACGGCTCGAAATGGCTGCCGGTTGTAACCCGTTGCGAGAACTGGCGTAGGAAACGAAAACGCCGACGCGTCTCTGCGCCGGCGTTTGCCGTTAACTGGTGGGCCGGTGAGTTTTGCAACCGACCGGGAAATAGCGGGGGCGCGTTTCGATTTGAGTAACCGGGTTCGAGTGTTCATGCTATCCTATCGGGCGGTCTGAATATTACAGTTGACTGATGACATACGCCGCAGACAATAGTTTTATCAGTTGGTATCTCACTTCTGCGGGTCACGGAGAACTGAACTGTTTTCAATAGGATCTACTTATGACATTTAGTTTCTCTGGCATCTTCGCAAACGCTGGAAGCGAGTCAATGGATGCGTTCCTTGAGTCGTTTGATGGCATAGGGAAAATAATATCGACCCCATTCTGTGGTTACGGTGTGTTGCTTACGGATCACGCTATTTATTTGTCCCCCAACGATGATTTGGATATCCCACCTATTGCAACTCAATATGTCAAATTTAGTGAACGTTTTCCAAATGTGACGTTTGTTTACCTGTACGCCGAGTGCTTTGGTGGTCGTTGTGATTATGCTGGATTCGTGTTTCAAAGCGGCGAACGTATACATGACGAGCCATTTCGAGACGATGTCAATGATGATACCCCGTTGCGCCGCCTTGTTTCCTACCTCGGAGTGGAGTTAGGTAATCCGCCATACTTCGAACCACTTGCGCGGAATTATTTTTCGGTGAACTATCAAGCTGTGAATCCACAGCAAAAGCAGTCATTGCTGGTTCGCTTGTTCGGTTCGATCCTTCGGCGTAGTAACCACTAGTTGTCGATAACCAGCGTTATCAAGAAAAGCAACTTCGATCACTTGCGTCTTATACGTCCCAATTATGTGACTTACTTGGTCAACCTGGGCCCGTTTCGATTTGGGTAACCGGGTTCTCATGTTCAGATTTAACTACAGGGCTGGGTAATTACGCTTGATACGGGAAGAGCGTGTGGGCGTATGTATGTTGCTTGACAACACACGAATATACGATATATTGTGGGGCCCATCTATTGCAACCCACCACATATATGCCTTAATGACAGGTGTTTGGTAGAAGTTCGCCATTTTGGCAGGTTGCTTGTCTGTTTTAGAGCTAATATCAGCTATTTTAATGGCACGGCATTCGCCGTCCCTCAAACATTATCACTTACAGATCGCGAGGAATTCAATGGCGTCGTCGGGTAATTCAGAACAAGACCAGATTGAGTTTGTTACAAAAGTCATAGGGCGAATCGATAACTACATTGTAAGTGCGAACAAAAAGTCTGGTGTTCTTATCGCTTTTAATGTGTTCTTGCTTGGTGGCTTTCTACTGAAAGCTGGTGATATTCTTAAGCCGCTTGCTGGAACGCCATGGGCTCACAATTTATCTTTTGGGCTAATCGTTCTAGTGGGGCTTGCAAGTGTGTTTAGTCTTTGCGTCACACTGTCAGTTATACAGCCATACCTAAACTCGAGTAGTAGGGCCGGTGACTATCATTCGTTGATATTCTTTGGTGACATTGTAAGGGTAGAGAATTCACAAGCATATGTGCGCCAAGTTAAGGCCCTAAAAAAGACGGATATATTGGCTGATTTTGCACAGCAGGCATATACGGTCGCACAAATTGCTGACACAAAATTCAAACGTCTGCAGCTAGTGACTCGTGTAGCGGTGTTTATTCAATGCAGCCTATTGTCCGTATTGTTAGCTATCCAGCTATGCTGCATCTAGTGGAGCGTAACAATGCATTTACGAGCGTCTACGATTCTGGAAAACTTTGGTCAGGCATTCGATGTATATCGGCAGCGAACATCAGGGCTTCGTGCACTGAGTTTTAGCGCAGATAGTACCGAAAGAGGAACTGTAAAGGCAAGTGCGGCATTGGTGGAGCGAAATTCCGTACAAAATATTATCCGGCCACTGTTTGGGAAGCAAGCGACAGGCCCGGTATGTATCGGTAATCACCCGGACTTTGATCATATTGCTGGTACAGAACTCAGTGAATTACATCCTATCGTTACATTATTCATGGATATTGAAAGCTCGACACGGTTGGGGCTTTGGTATCCTGCCGATGATGTTGCAAAGATAAAAAATGCATTTATTTGCGCTGCAATTGAATTTATCCACTCTTTCGATGGACATGTCCATCGCATCCAGGGCGATGCGGTGATGGCCTTCTTTGGTGGGAAAAACTCAATATCGGAGAATGCTGTTGTTGATTCTCTCAACTGTGCCTCGTCGTTATGGATGTTCGTAAAGACAACTGTGATACCACGGCTAAGAGGTGAGGGTTACGACGAAGACTTTGGTATCCGTATCGGCATTGATTATGCACCATCGGCCCATTGGAGCGCGTTTGGGTATCCCGGCGTGGACGAAGTCTCAGCAACCGCATTCCAAGTGGATGCTGCCTCAAAACTGCAGCATGCAGCTGGCCGCAATCAGATAATGCTGGGTCAATCGCTGATGGAGTTCGTTGATTTTCCTGATGTCATTACTCAAGACAAATCTGTGATGCGGAACGGTGGAGAGCAGAGTGAAAAATATTTGTTACCCAATCATACATGTCCAGACGGCAATGTGTTGAACTATCGGCAGCGATTATTGAGCGCCGAAGAATATCTGCGTTGTACGCCATTGGCGGCGGCAGCTGCTCAGGCGAAATTGACAGCAGATGCGCATTTGCAGCCATTGGATGTCACTATGAGCGTTCATGCGGATAGAGATAATCCTGCACTATACACATTATCACCTGCATCACTTGTCGTGGAGAAAGGGCGTTTAATTCGTTTTGAACTTGGTTTGCGTATCATGCCGCACTTTCCCTATACGATAACATACGATGTGGAAAATCACGGATGTGAAGCAGAAGAACATGGGGGCGACAGCTTGGGGAACCATTCAACTACGGTGAAAGTCACATGTGAGCGTGAGCATAGAAAGATAGTTCATTGGGAAGCGACGGCATATCGTGGACTTCACTACTTGACGATTACCGTCAAGGGAACATCAGTCATTGCGCGACGCCGGATTGGAGTTTATGTTGCGTGATTTATGGGTGACGAGATCCGAAAACATGCGTTAGATAAATTGCGGGAATGGGCGAGTACGAAGGCTATAATCGTTGCGTCGCCTGTGATTCAAGCCGCAGTAGTATCTGATGAAATGGCCGCTGCATTACAGTGGTTTGTACGGGGATCAAAGGTGCCTAATCGTGTCCCCGATGTACCGCCGCTTGACGTTTGGCTGAAACAGTACAAACGACACAACCATATGTTCAATGTGATTGGGGAGCCTTTAGGTTTTGAACCTGTAGGAGCAGGCTCGCTATCTTGGATTGGGAAAGCCATTCGTGAGTATTCACGAATGAAACCGGAAGAAGTCCGGCAAGAACTGGAAAAGCTGTCAGATGATGACAAGCGCGAAATTGGTGCAGTATCTACGGAAATATTAAGCGGTGTAAATTCCGAAATATGGTCTGAAGTCGAGGATTCAACTGGCGGAGCATCAGCGCCCGAGCTGATGTCAGATGATGAAATGGCCAAGTATACAGCCCGGCCAGAGATGCAATTCCTGGTTCGTGTGTGGTTGCCGTGCTGGATCGCGTGCCGCGAAACACCAGGCAAGCTGTTTCGAAAGGCTAGATGCGGAGATATGGACGCCTTAGATCAGTTGCTACGGATCGATCGGTCAATCTTGGCGGATCGCATTATCAGTCAGCATTGGCATAGGGCGGTACATGACAGATCAAGGGG
The DNA here is from genome assembly GCA_014873095.1 of Planctomycetales bacterium ZRK34. Lineage (GTDB taxonomy): Bacteria > Planctomycetota > Phycisphaerae > Phycisphaerales > Zrk34 > Zrk34. The sequence continues at coordinate 5,538,653 of CP050848.1, read as the reverse complement.
GGCATACAACAAACTACTCCGTGCGATTAAAAGCCAGCCCAGGGGCAATATGACACGGGCAAAAATCAAAAAAGCTATGGCGAGTATGGGGATATGGGTAAGTGGCATATTCGTAGAAATCATTAGCCGAGTTCCTGAGCCACGGCCTGAGCCATTTAACGATCTAAGTAGGTGGACCTTAACCGAACCGGAAATCCGTAATGTGTTCGATTGGATTGCAATGGCTAAGGGGGACGGTTTGCGGGACCAGGAAATGCCGATTGGTTCAGAGGCACTGGCGAAGCATCTGAATCGCGATGGCAAGAAGTGGCAAGCATTGTTTCCGATGCCGACAAAAAACGGATCGTAATTTGTCCGAGTAACTACGTGGCGGCTCAGTAATCTCGGGGCATGTCGCGTTCAGATTCACATGCAGACCAGGAAAGGCGGGACGGGGGCCGCGGATGTCGGGCGTGCCCCGACGCCGCGGGCCCGGGCCGCCAGCCTGTTGCATGGACACTGACGCATAGTCTCGTCGATCGGCGTGATACTGCATCATCCCAGGATCGGCTCCGTCGAATTCTGGCGGGCATGCTGGTGCGTCGGATGACATCGGCCAATGCCCTTTCGGGGGGCTCTCTCCCTGGCAGGGAGAGCGGGGAGAGGGTCGATTGGGGGGCTGATCTGTGACCGATCAGCCAATCATCCCAGGCAGTGGCAAAGACCCGACACCCCCCTTGACTAAAAGGGGGTGTCTCACACCAACCAACACCACTTGCGCATCAGAAACGCAGGTTGTCTTTCATCTGGACTATCTGAAGATCACGGTATTTGCCCTGCTGCACGAGGTATTCCAGGCGATCGAGTTGGGGTTATACGATCCGGCAGGAGTCACGTGTGATCAGTGGGTAGATCGTGGCCCTGGTAAACGGTGGGCATCGATCTATGACGGTCCTGGGCACATATCGGTCCTGGTCCCGAAGGATGATCGGCAAGGGTATTGCCTGGTCGAACTAAAAGGTGAGGCATGTGCCCTGTTCTCGTCTGAGCGATTGCAAGGTTTCATGCGATATCTAACGGATACAGGATTGAGATGGCACTGCACACGGATTGATCCTGCGTTCGATCATGTCCTGTTCACGCCGTACCTGGTGCACGACGCAATCGAGCGGCGGGATTTCAATTCGCGTTGCCTGAAGTATGAGGATCGGGATTGGAACGTGAATCACGAAGGGGCCACGGCGTATCTGGGCAAAAGGAGACAGCGGAAAGATCGTATGCTGCGAGTGTACAACATGCGGGGATACAACCGATGCGAAGGGGAGTTTTCCGGGCCGTGGGCAAGAACGGCCGGTAGAGCCTTGGAGCGGACGCCGGTAGATCAATGGCCTGTCCTGGGCGTCGAACTGATTCGGGGCATGGTGGACTTTGTAGACAGCACAGCAAGCGAACGGATCGAACGGTGCCCGTTGCTGCCCTGGTGGAATGACTTCGTTGGCGATGCCGGGAAGATCCGCCAACTGGACGACGAAGATCGACGCAAGAAACTGGAGGATGACAGGCAGACCGCGATCGGCAAATCAGAGCAACGCATCAAACGGGCGGCGTTGTCACTGTGGCCGATTCTGGAAGCATACGGCGATCAATATCTGACGACTCGCATACGGTACTACGCTGAGGGTCGCATTCGTCAAGAGGATGAACAATTCCGGGAACAGCTTGAACCGTGGAAGTATTCAGGCTTCGCCGGTCTGCCAAAGGGTGTACCGGATGATGATGTGCCGTTCTGATCAAAAAGGCTGGCGCTGGCGCCGGTGTTACGATATCATCAGTTATGTCATCTGTGGATTAAGCCATGAAAGATAAAATGTGGCCATTGGGAATTGGCAAACGCATTAGCGATGCATTGAGGCAGGCTGGTCACCTTGACGACGCAGACAAACTCGATCAAGCACTACAACCGAAGCATGCCTCATCGTCTGAGGCCATTGAGGGAATACTAGAAGTCTTACGTGGCATTCCTGCCGAGCGGGTACGTAGCCTGCCATATCCGCAACAATATGATTATCGCGAACTGATAAGACAGCTACGGGATGGGCTGATGTGGGGCAAAAGTCCATATCAAGATTGGTATTGAAGTTGCACAAATTCAGAACATGATCGACTCAATCTTTGGAGAGTTTCATGATCCAGGCCATCGGTTACATTCGGCGTTCAACGGATCGGCAGGAAGAATCACTTGATCAGCAGCGGGCCAGGCTGGAAAGCTACGCCAGGGCGAATGGCTGGACGCTGGTTGCGGTGTACGCCGATGACGCGATCAGCGGCAGCGAATTGCATCGACCTGGGCTCACTGATCTAATGGACGCGGCGAAGTTGCGGGACGATGTACAAGTCGTCTTGGCTTGGGACCGTAACCGGCTGGCTCGGCCCAAAGACGCCATCGATGGCATGATGCTTGAACGCCAGCTGATCAACAGCGGCAAGCGGGTGGTGTATGCCGCGACCGGCCAGGAGTCCGATCGGTCGTTTGCGTCGGGCCTGATCAGCTACGTCGAGCATCACCAGAATGGCGATTACCTGCGGAAGCTGTCACGCGACACGGCCCGGGGAATTGTCAGTCGTGTCGAGCGTGGACTGTGGCCCGGTGGTCCGATCCCGTTCGGCTACGATCGGCTCATCGTTGACCAGGACGGTACGCCGAAGCGGATCATTCGCGACCTAGAGGACGGATCGCAGGCGATCATCGATCCCGCCGGCGGGGAAGTCGTCGAGCAGTTGCCGATGGGCCGGCGGCACAAGAAGCAGGATCATGAATCATGCATACTGATCCCGTCCCATCCGGCTCGGGTCCGTGCGGTACAAAAGATGTTCGCAGACTTCGCAGCTGGTAAGCCGACCAGGACACTACGCGACGATCTGAATGCGGCGGGCTTCCGCACATCACGCGGCAGCAGGTTCACAGCACAAACAATCGTTCCGATCCTGGACAATCCCGCCTACATCGGCCAGTGCGTCTACAACCGACGAACATTGAGCAAGTGGCATCGGCTCAAGGACGGCCGCTGCGTCGAACGTCAGGACGAAGGAGTAGAGCGTCGGGCCGAGTCGGATTGGATCGTCACTGAGGATGCGTGGCCCGCGATCGTCGACCAAGATATCTTCGATCTGGTCCAGCAACGTCGCAAGTCCATCCGGGAAAATCACCGGACCGTGCGGGGCAATGCGACCAGAACGGATTACCTGCTGACCGGCATGATGTTCTGCGGTGTCTGCGGCGGCAGGCTGTTCGGCTACACCAAGACCAGCGGCAAGGGCTACCGCAAGCGTTACTACACCTGCTGCACGCACAAGAACGGTCATCACGACCGATGCCCGAAGCGGTACAGCATCCCGGCCCAGCTCGTCGAGGATCACATCATTGGGCTGATCCGGTCCGACCTAGCGAAGATTCGGGACGATCGCATCCTGCACCAGTACATCGCCGAGGAACTGCGGCGAATCAGCGGGGGTCATCATGATGCCAGGGAACAGCTACAGCGGCGACTGGTTGAACTGGATCAGCGTATGACGAGGCTACGCGAGCATCTGGCCGCGATGGACGCCAAGCTGGCCGAGTCGGTTGGGCTGTACCAGGACGCGACAGAGATCACCGAGGCCCGTCAGGACATTGAACGCCAGTTGGCTGCGTTGTCAGGGGCCAGCCGCGAAGATCTGCCGAGTGCGGACGTATTACAGGCCAGGGCGTTGGCCGCATGTGACGACCTGGAAACTGTGATTGCTGACGGTACGATCGAGGAAAAGCGAGAATTGCTCGGACATTACGTGCAAATGATAAAGGCTGATCCAGACTCCAATGAAGTCCAGATCAGCCTCTATCCACCACTGTTTACTCAAAAAATAGTGTGTGCGCAACCGTGTTCGAAAAGGCCGGTATGCCTTTTTTGTGGTGCACGCCCGGTCGAATTTGCAATTTATTCGCGACCTGTGGCGACATCCGGTTGTAATCCTTCAAGCAACAGACAAACCAGTCCACAATGCGGGATTTGTCCAGGCCAAAGATCGCGGCTACCATTTCGCCTGATGTCGTCTGTCCCCACATCCCGGTCATTTCTCACGGTCATGCTGTTGATCGCGGCGATGATGTTGCCCGCCGCCGGCAACGTGCTGTGTATTGGTCCGGACGGGCATGCGGCGATTGAGCCGGCGCATCCGGTTGATGGATGCGACGACGTGGGGATTCGAACCACGGAGTCAGATGGTCAGTTCGTCGCCTCGGCGTCGGATGATTGCGTTGATCTTCCGCTCGCCATTCTGGAGTGGATGCCTCGTCCCGAGCGGGAACAAGAGCAGTTTGATGCCAGCACGCTTGATCTGCTCACTCCGATCTACCTGATCGACTTGGCTTCTGATGCCGACGCTTCATTGACGCCATTTCATCTCTCACGCTGGACCGACCAAGACAGCGTCCCCGAGCTTCTGTTGAGCTTGCGCAGCACCGTTCTGTTGCTGTAGCTGACCGTCTCTTCTCTCGTTGGACTGAACGGTCTTTGTGACCGTCGGCTATTCCCGCTTACTCACAACCAAACGACAGGAGTTGCTGTATGTACCGATGGTGCCTTGGCACCGTGGTCATCGTGGCACTCGGACTGGCCGGATGCCAGCCCGGGCCGCTTGATGACGCCGCGTGGCCGCAAGAAAGACCTTTAGGCGAGCGACTGAGTGCGTATCGTCCGCCTGCCCAACCCTCGGAGGCACGAACCGACGATGCCGCTGAGGAGTTGGCTGATCCGACCGGTGAGCTGACCTTGCGCCAGGCGATGGCGCTGGCCGTCATGCGGAATCCCAAGCTGCGGGCGTTCGGTTGGGACGTGCGCCGAGCCGAGGCCCAGTCGCTTCAGGCGGGGCTGTGGTCGAATCCCGAGCTTGAGGTGGAGTTCGAGAACTTCGCCGGCTCGGGGCCGTTCTCCAGAACCGATTCGCTCGAAACAACGGTCAGCCTGGCCCAGACGTTTCCGCTGGGCGGAGATATCGCTCGTCGCCGCGAGGTGGCGCGTTACCAGAGCCGCCTGGCGGGCTGGGATTACGAGTCCGCCCGGCTTGAGGTGCTGACCGACGTGACGCAACGCTACATCGCGGTGTTGGCCGCCCAGCGCCGGATCGAGGTGGCCCGCGAGGCGATGCAACTGGCCGAGCAGGTGCAGACCACGACGAAGAAGCGCATTGACGCCGGCGCTGCCCCGCCCATCGAGGCGGCTCGCGCGAGCGTACCCGTGGCCACGTCGCAGGTGGCGCTCAAGCGGGCCGAGCGACAGCTTCAGGCCGCACGCAAGCAACTGGCGTTGACCTGGGCGTCGAGAGAGCCGACGTTTACGGGGCTGGCCGGATCGCTGGATGAGTTACAGCCCCCGCCCGCCGCAGACCGGCTGGTATCGCTGATCAATCAGAACCCGTCCGTAGCACGATGGGCAACGGAGATCAGTGCCCGGCGAGCCGAGGCGCGATTAGCGGAGGCCGAAGCCGTGCCCGATCTGACCGGCCGGCTCGGCTACAAACACGATGGCGCGGATGAGGCCGGAGCGTTGGTTGTCGGCATTTCCCTGCCTTTGCCCATCTTCGATCGCAGGCAAGGCGACATCCTTGCGGCGCGTCTGGGTGCGGCATCGGCCAGCCAGCGCCAACGCGAGGCCGAACTGCGCCTTGAATCCATGTTGTCCGAGGCATACGCCCGTCTGGCCAATGCGCATGACGAGGCGACGGCCCTGCGCGACATCGCGATCCCCCCGGCGACCGAGGCGTTCACCGTCACCCGCCGCGCTTTTGAGAAAGGCGACCTGACGTTCCTCGACGTGCTGGACGCCGAGCGCACGCTTGTCGAACTGCGTACGCAATACCTCGATGCGCTGGCGGCATACCACGAAGCCGCCGCCGATATCGAGGGGCTGGTCGGCCAACCGCTCGATCAACTCACGACCGCGCCCGGCACAACTTCCACCGAAACCAAGGAGTAATCACCCATGAAGATACGATCCCTATTGATCCTGTTGGCGTTGCTTGGCGGGCTAGCGTTGTGGTCGAACTGGCCCGCACCGGTCATCGCCCAGCAAGCTGTCGACGACCATGTTGGCCGCGATCACGGCGCAGCCAAAGCCGACGAGCATGAAGGCCACGACCATGCGGACCACGAAAAGCCCGTCGGCACTGACGCCGCAGGTCAAGCGGACGAACACGACGACCACGCGGGTCACGATCACGGCGGGGAAGCCGACGAGCATGACGATGAAGGCCACGCGGGTCACGAAGGCGCGGACGATCATGCCGAACACGGCGACGCTGACGACGGCCACGATGACCATGCGGGCCACGGCGATGAGGAAGAGGAAGGCGGCATCCGCATCACCCCGGAGGTCATGCGTGAGTTCGGCATCGAGGTCCGATCGGCGGACGGCGGCCACATCGAGAAGATCGTGCGCTTGCCCGGTGAGGTCGTCTTCAACGCCGATCGCATCGCCCACGTGACGCCGACCGTGGCGGGAATCGTGCGTAAGGTGAACTTCTCGGTTGGCGATCAGGTGAAGGCTGGGCAGGAGATGGCGGTACTCAACAGCCAGGAACTGGCGGCGGCACGGAGCGAGTTCCTCGCGGCCAAGGCCCGCTTGGCGCTGGCTGAAGAAAGCCTCGGTGCGAAGGAAGACCTTTACGAAAGCCGGATCAAGCTTGCCAAACAGACGGCTGATCGCGATGCCCGACTACTTCAGGACAAGGTGGGCACTGAGCGTCAACTGCTAGAGTCGCAACAGGCGTTGGAGGAGGCCCGCTTGGACCAGAAACTGGGGCTGACTGAGGCATCGCTGCAGGTAAAGGAAGCCCGAATCGCGATGAACCAGGCGGAGAACGCCCTGCACGCGCTGGGCTATTCACACGATGAGATCGCGAAGATCGAGACGCTCAAGGACACCGAGTTCAACACCTACGAACTGACCTCGCCGCTCGACGGGATGGTCACCGCGCGGCATGTGACGGTCGGCGAGGTCATCGAACCGGGCAACGGCTCGCCCTTCGTCATTGCGGACCTGTCCACTGTCTGGGTGAATCTAACGGTGTACCAGCGCGATCTGGCCCATGTGCAGGCCGGTCAGCACGTCACGATCCGCTTCGGCCACGGTATTCCCGACGCCGAGGGCGAGATCGCCTTCATCAGCCCGTCACTGGATGAGAAAACGCGCACCGCCACCGCGCGCATCGTACTCAAGAACCCCGACGGGCACTGGCGTCCGGGGCTGTTCGTGGAAGGCCGAATCGAGACCGGACGGGCGTCAGCGTCGGTTGTCGTGCCGCGCAACGCCATTACCGAGATGGACGGCGAACAGATCGTCTTCGTGCAGACCGACGAGGGCTTTGAGCCACGTGAGGTGACTGTCGGGCGCACCACGTCCGAGTCGGCCGAGATCGTCACCGGACTCAAGCCCGGCGAACGTTACATCGCTGCCAACGTGCTGGCCTTCAAGGCCGAGATGAACCGTGCCGCGCTGGAACGCGCCGGCCACGCCCACTGACCATCGCAACCGACCGAGGTGTATTGCCATGATTAATCGTCTGATCGACTATTCCCTGCACAACCGACTGTTGATCGCCGTGCTGCTGGTGCTGGTGGTCGCCGCCGGCTGGTGGAGCTACGGCCGGCTGCCGGTCGATGCGTTTCCCGATGTCTCGCCGAACCTCGTGCAGGTCTTCACCGTCACCGAGGGCCTGGCACCCGAAGAGGTCGAGGCGTTTGTCACCTATCCAGTGGAGACCGCGATGCTGGGCCTTCCGGGGGTGGAGAAGATTCGCTCGGTCTCCAACTTCGGGTTGTCCGTGGTGAACGTCTACTTCGAGGAAGGCACGGATATCTACTTCTCGCGCCGGCTGGTGAATGAACGCCTTCAGGAAGCCCGCGAGCAGATTCCCGAGGGCTTCGGCGAACCGGAACTTGGCCCGATCTCCACCGGCATGGGGCTGGTGCTGTTCTATTACTTGGAGGACACGACCGGGACGTACACACTCGAAGAGCTGCGCACCACGCACGACTGGGTCGTGGCCCGTAATCTTGCCAGAGTTCCGGGCGTCACCGAGGTGCTGGGTATCGGCGGGTTCGAGAAGCAGTTTCACGTTGTGGTCGATCCACAGGCCCTGCTCCGCTATGACCTAACCGTCAATGATGTCATCGAGCGCGTCGAGGCCAACAATCTCAACATCGGCGCGCAGTACATCACCGAAGGCAACGAAGAACTGGTCGTCCGCTCAGTCGGCCTGGCTGAAGAGCTGGATGACCTGCGGCGGATCATCGTCAAAACTGAAGACGGCCGACCGGTCTATCTGGACGCAGTCGCGGAGCTGAAGATCGGCGGCGCGGTGCGTCGCGGGGCGCAGACCCGCAACGGCCAAGGCGAAATCGTCGCCGGCATGGTCGTCAAGCTCTATGGCACCAATGCTTCAACGGTCATCGAGCGTGTCGAAAGCAAGATCGCCGAGATCAACAACATCCTGCCCCAAGGCCTGCGGCTCGTGCCGTACTACCAGCAGAAGGACATCGTTGAGGCGTCGGTCTCGACCGTGACCACTGCACTGGTCACTGGCATCGTCTTGGTGGCACTTGTGCTGTTGGTGTTTATGGGCGGGTTCCGGCCGAGTCTGGTCGTGGCGGTGGCGATCCCGTTCTCGGTACTGTTCGCCGTCATTGCGATGTACTGGTTCGACCTGTCGGCCAATCTCATGTCGCTGGGCGGTCTGGCCATTGCGATCGGCATGATGGTCGACGGCACCATTGTGATGGTGGAGAACGTAGACCGTCTGCTGCGTGAATCAGACCGCGATGAATCGCGCATTCACGTGGTCGCCCGCGCTTGCCATGAAGTGGGCCGGCCGATCCTCTTTGCCATCGCGATCATCATCGTCGTTTTCCTGCCGCTGTTCACGCTTCAGGGCGTCGAGGGCAAGACGTTTCGGCCGCTGGCCTACACCGTCGCGCTGGCGATGCTCGGGTCACTGGTCTATGCCTTGCTGATCGCGCCGATGCTCAGCCACGTCGTGATGCGCCGCCCTCGCCCCCGGAAGCGCCAGGCGTCGGGCAGTGAATCTTTTGTCGTGCGGCTGCTGCTGGTGCCATACCGCCCGGTCGTGCGATTCTTCGTCAGTCAGCGCTGGGCGGCGGTCACGTTGGCCGTGGTGTTGTTGGCGCTGGGCGTGGCGATCTACCCCCAATTGGGTTCAGAGTTCACGCCCCGACTCAACGAGGGCACCATCGTCGCACGCCTCACGCAGGCCCCGTCAATCTCACTAGAAGAGAGCAAGCAGAATGCGATGCGTGTGGAGCGGCGACTGCTGAAGATTCCCGAGGTCATCGAGGTGACCAGCCGCGTCGGCCGGGGCGAAGTTGGAGCTCACTCCGACCCGATCAACTCGGTGGAAATGTACGTCATCCTCAAACCCAAAGATGAGTGGCGACAGCCCAACGACCAGGCGTTCATTGAGTCGCAGATCCGTAATGCTGTCAGCGGCATGCCCGGCATCATGGCCAACCTGACCCAGCCGATTGAGATGACCGTCGATGAATTGCTCGAAGGCGTTAAGGCCGAGCTCGCCGTGAAGTTGTTCGGTGAGGATCTGGGTCTGCTCAAGGAGAAGGCCGACGAGATCGCCGCCGTACTTCAGAGCGTTCCCGGCGCGGCGGACGTTCAGGTCGATCAGGTCACCGGCACGCCGCAGTTGCTGATCCGGCCCGACTTCGACGCCATCGCCCGCTATGGCATGAACCTTTCGGATGTGCAGCACACCATCCGCGCTGCCGTGGGTGGCCAAGAGGCCGGACAGGTCTTTGAGGGCATCCGCCGCTTCGATATTCTCGTGCGCTACATGCCCGAAGCACGCCAGACGCGCGAAGCGATCGGCGATATCCTCATCGAATCCCCCGATGGTCAGCGCGTCCCGCTGAGCGAATTGGCTACGATCAATCGCATCACCGGCCCGCGTCAGATCACCCGCGAAGACACCCAGCGGTTCATCACCATCCAGAACAACGTGGTCGGTCGGGACATCGGTTCGTTCGTCGCCGACGCCCAGGCTGCCATCGATCAGCAGATTCAACTGCCCACCGGCTACTTCACCACTTGGGGCGGCTCGTTCCGCCTGCAACAGGAAGCGAACAAGCGGCTGGCGGTCGTCGTGCCCGTCACGTTGCTGATCATCTGCCTGCTGCTCTACTCCAGCTTCAACTCGCTGAAAAGCACCGCGCTGATCCTGCTAAACATCCCGTTAGCGCTGGTCGGTGGCATCATCGGCCTGTGGCTGATGGACGAGAACCTCTCGGTCCCCGCATCCGTGGGCTTCATCGCTCTGTTCGGCATCGCGCTGGAAAACGGCATGGTGCTCGTCACCTACCTCAACCAACTCGTGCAGGAGGGCAAGCCGATGAACGAAGCAAGCGTCGAGGGTGCTTCATTGCGCGTCCGCCCGGTCCTCATGACCGCAATCACCACCGCCCTGGGCCTGTTTCCGCTGCTGCTGGCCACCGGCACCGGCAGCGAGGTCCAGCGCCCCCTGGCCATCGTGGTCATCGGCGGGCTGTTTACTTCGACCGTGCTCACGCTGCTCGTCTTGCCCGCGCTCTACAAGTGGTTTGCCATCGGCGTCGACCGTGAAACCCCCGCACCCCGTCCCGCCACCCCTTCGGAGATCTGAACCATGAAGAAGATCGAAGCGTTCATCAAAGCCCATCGCCTCGACGACGTGACGCTCGCCCTGCATCACGTCGAGGGCCTGACCGGCATGACCGTCAGCGAAGCAAGAGGTTTCGGACGGGGTCGAGGTGCCGAACACAACCCCGATGACTTCCATCAAGTCGTCCGCATCGAAGTATTCTGTGCCGATGCGCTGGCGGACAAGGTGGTCCAGACCATCGAACACGCCGGTCACACCGGGCTGCGCGGCGACGGCAAGGTGTATGTCTTGCCCGTCGAACAGGCCGTCCGCATCAGCTCTGGAGAGCGCGGCGAAGTTGCCGTGTGACCGCGCAACGACGCCATCACCCGATAAGGAGACATCGCAATGAAACCGAATCTGGCTCTACTCGCAACGCTGCTCGTCGCCTCACTCATCTCGTTTGGCTGCGCTTCAACACGCACGAATCTTGTAGAGATCGGTAAGGTCGATCTGGTGGTTGTGGAAACCACGCCAGTCAAGATCACCCGTGCCAAGGTGTTGCATGATGAAAGCGGCGTGGTGATCACCGGCAAGGTCGCACGAGAACGACAACGTGCATATTGGCTGCGAGGTCACGTTGACCTGAGAATGACCAGCCCGGACGGCGATGTACTGCTGGAAGAGTCGGTGCGATTTCACCGACGCCGGTTGACCCGCCACACGTGGGAGGGCACGTTTGCGCATCGGATCGGTTCCATACCGCCACCCGGAACGACCGTGCGATTGGCGCACCATGAAGGACCCCATTCGGCGAACACATTAACTGACCTATCCTCATCATCAGCAGCACTGAGGCGATCGGACAGCCATGAGTGAAGTGATCCAGTACAGAGTGCGCGGGCTGGACTGTTCGGAGGAAGTGGCCATCCTCCAGCGAGAAGTCGGCCGACGTGATGGGGTGATGGATCTCGAGTTCGATGTTGTCCAAGGTCGAATGTCAGTTGAGTTCAATCGTGACACCATCACCCCGGATCAGATCGTCTCCGCGGTCAACGCAACCGGCATGAAAGCCGTGCCCTGGGAGCAACGGGCGTCTGCGTCGCAGCAGTCGCGGTGGCAGCAGCATGGACGAGCCGTTATGACCGCCACCAGCGGCCTGTTGCTGGCTTCGGGCTTTGTCGTGCACTGGCTGACCCATGGCGATTTGCTTGATGCACTGGCCGTCAAGGAAGGCCCAGAACACGCCATGCCCACCATGGTAATGCTGCTGTACCTCTGTGCCGTGGTGACCGGTGGGTGGTACGTGTTTCCTAAAGCGATCTATGCTGCGCGACGGCTTCAGCCGGACATGAACCTGCTCATGGTCATCGCCGTCGCTGGCGCGATCACCCTTGGCGAATGGTTTGAAGCTGCCACCGTAGCGTTCCTGTTTGCTCTGTCGCTGCTGTTGGAACACTGGAGCGTCAACCGGGCGCGTAACGCGATCCGGGCGCTGATGGACCTGACGCCCACCACGGCGCGCTACATCTGCCCGCATGACGGGGACATCAGGCAGAAGCCCGTCGAGCAGGTGCCCATGGGTGCAACGGTGATCGTCCGGCCGGGTGAGAAGATTCCACTCGACGGCGAGGTCACCAAGGGCGAATCCACCGTCAATCAGGCTGCCATCACCGGCGAATCCATGCCGGTCTCCAAGTCACCGGGCGACGAGGTGTTCGCCGGAACCATCAACGAAGACGGCGCGATGGAGTTCCGTTCGACCAAGGCGGCGGATGATACGACGCTGGCCCGCATCATCCACATGGTGCAGGAAGCCCAGTCGCGCCGCGCTCCCGCACAACAATGGGTCGACAGATTTGCCCGCTGGTACACGCCGGCGATGATGCTGCTGGCGGTGGCGCTGGCGGTCCTGCCACCATTGCTGGGGCTGGGTGCGTGGTCCCTGTGGGGCTATCGCGGCCTGGTCATCCTGGTGATTGCCTGCCCCTGCGCCCTGGTGATCTCCACGCCGGTCAGCATCGTCTCGGCGCTGACCTCCGCGGCGCGCCACGGCGTACTGGTCAAGGGTGGAGTCTACATGGAAGCCGCCGGACGCCTCCGTGTGCTGGCGATGGACAAGACGGGCACGCTGACCCACGGCCAACCGGAGGTCCAGCAAGTCGTGCCGTTGAATGGCCATACCCCCGAAGAACTGCTGGAACGCGCCGCGGCTTTGGAGGCTCACAGTGAACACCCGCTGGCGCGGGCGGTCCTGAGGAAAGCCGAAGGCCAAGGTGTTTCAATCGTTGCCGCCCAGAGCTACCGCGCTATCCGGGGCAAGGGAGGCGAAGGCGAGATCGATGGCCGACTCTTCTGGATCGGCAGCCATCGCATGATGCACGACCGAGGCCAGGAGACGCCGCAAGTCCACGACCGGGCCGTCGCGTTGGAGGATGCTGGCCATACCGTCGTGGCGATTGGCAATGACCAGCACGTCTGCGGCCTGATCAGCATCGCCGATCGCGTCCGCGAAGATGCCCCCGAGGCTGTGCGTTTGCTTCGATCCGCCGGCATCCGCAAGGTGGTCATGCTCACCGGCGACAACGAAGGGACGGCCAAGGCGGTCACCGCCGCCACGGGGGTGGATGAATACCGCGCCCAACTGCTGCCCGAAGACAAGGTCAAGGCCGTCGAAGCGCTCGTCGCGGAGCACGGCCATGTGGCAATGGTGGGCGATGGCATCAATGATGCCCCCGCCTTGGCGGCAGCGAGCATGGGCATCGCCATGGGTGGCATGGGCACCGACGCCGCCATCGAAACCGCAGACATCGCGCTGATGTCGGACGACCTGCTGAAGGTCTCCTGGCTCATCCGACATTCCCGTCGCACGTTACGAAACATCAAGACCAACATCGCCTTCGCTCTGGGCTTGAAATTCCTGTTCATCGTGCTGGCGGTGCTCGGCCTGGCGTCGCTGTGGATGGCCATCGCCGCCGACACCGGCGCAACGTTGCTGGTCGTGTTCAACGGCCTGCGGTTGCTGCGGGATTGAGGCTGGACATTTTGTGGTTGGCATTCGACTTCTCTTTCGGGTTGGCTCGTAACGCCAGCGAGAGTCGTTTCGTCTGAACAAGTGGACAGCGGCAAAAGGAGCGTTCCCGCAGGCCGCCAAACATTCAGAAAGGAAACGATCATGAACAAGCCCCTCGCCACCATCGCCCTCGCCGTCGTCGCGGTTCTTGGTGTGGCCAGTATCGGTTGGGCTGCCGCTCCGAGCGGAGACGCACCCACGCGCCACGCCTACAGGACCGATGCCGATTACGGTTGCGGTGACCGGTATGTTCGACACGATGGCAACCGTGCCACCCGATGGGAGTCGCGCCGCCACATGTGCGACCACAACTGGTTTACCCGCGCCATGCCATGGCATCGTGACGACTGTCACCGCCGTGCGGACCGCTGCGATTGACCGCATCTCACGCCGAGTGCGATATCGCCCGCCACGATCAACAAGCATTCGGGTTCCTCCATCGCTTGCCACAGCGAGGCAAAGACATGCCCATGATGATCCCATCTTGTATCTGCGACCGGCTGGTCAAGGCGTTGGCCTGGTGTCGACGACATCAATTGGCTTTAGCCTTGGCCAATCGGCACGCCGAGTCGGCTCGATACGCAAATCGCGCGCACCGACTGCGGGCTTTCGCTCGCGGCATTCCCGATGGCCCCTGCCTCGATCTGGAACCAGGCGGAGCCAGGCAGTGACCTCGTATGCAGATAACGCCATCCCATTACGGTTTACAATGGTCCACGCGGATCAAGGAACCATGAGAGCCGACGCAGGGGGCATCGTTGACCGATGTCCAGTTCAGACTTGTCGGGCCATCGGCGTAACGTCAGCGAAAGTCGTTCCGACTGAACTACTGGAGTGACACGTGAACGACGACGAACTGATGGGGTTGCTGGAAGGGGCGCGGGCGGGCGAAGCCGAGGCGCTGACCGCCCTCTGCGCCCGCTACTACCCGAAGGTGCTCAAATACATGCGCTACCGGGTGGCGGCGGATCTGGCGGAAGACCTCACCAGCGAAGTGTTCGTCCGCGTACTGAAGAATCTGAACCAGCAGCATGGTTCTTTTCCGGCCTGGCTGTTCCGAATCGCTGAGCGGGTGGTCGTGGATCACCGGCGTGCGGCCGGGGCGAAGAAGCGTACCGTAATGAAGACCATGACCGATCAACACGAACATCAAGCCGAAGACAGAACCGATGTCGCCGAAACGGTGGCAGCGAAGATCGATCTGGAACAGGCGATCGGCGAGCTGAGCGATGACCAGCGGCAACTGGTCACGCTCAAGTTCATCGAAGGCCTGGGCAATGACGACGTGTCGGCCATCATGGATCGCAGCCCCGGGGCGATCCGCGTGCTTCAGTTCCGGGCGCTGTCGGCGCTACGCGACCTGCTGATCGGCAAGGAGGTGCGCTATGGAACGTGAGCAGCAACTGGCGGATACGTTGGACGCCTGCTTTGATCGCGTGCGCGGCGGCCAGACCATCGACGACGCCCTGACCGAACATGCGGCGGATGCCGATGCATTGCGCCCCTTGCTGGATATTGCCACGCGCCTGGAGTCGCTGCCCGACCCCAACGTCTCCCTTGCGGGTCTAATGAATACGCTTGGCCGACTGGGCAGTCAGACGTTGACCACCTCCCGTGCAGAACCCACCCCCCGAAAGGCCCGGTGGTTCAGCCGGCCCGTCTGGACACGGGCCGCCGCGATCGTGCTGGTCATGTTCCTCATCGGATGGGGAACGGCCAACGCCTCGGCCAATGCGATGCCCGGTGATTTCCTTTACCCCGTGAAGCTATTCACCGAGCGGGCGCGGTTCTTCCTGACGCTGAACACCGAGGACCAAGCGGAGTTGCGGATCGTCTTCTCATCGCGGCGTCTGCGCGAAGCCGTGGCCCAGCAGCAACGCACGGGCGAGGTCGATCCGCAACTGCTCAAGGACATGCTGGAGGAAGCGAGGCTCGCCGTACTGGCCGCGCCGGAACTGCCCGAGCCGGGCCGGCAACTGCTTGTCTCGCGGGCGGCCCACCTGACCGACTACCAGTATGACGCCCTGGGGCGATTCGCGGACGATGGGAGTTCCCAAAGCCAGATCGTCGAGCAATATCGCGATATGTGCCGCGATCGCAGTCGGTGGATGCGGCAGATGCTCGAACCGGAGAACGGGAGTTCTCGCGGCTCCACCACGGAGCATTCCGACCGTCACAGCGATTGGCACCACTGGCGCAACCGCTGTCCAATGTGGTGAACCTCATTTTTTAACGCGAACGACAAGGATCAAGCCATGAATGACACGAATGCACAATCAACCGGCAGCCCCGTCGCCGCCTTCGTCTTTTCGCTGCTCGGCGGACTCTGGATGCTCGGGGCGGGTCTCGGGCGAACCGGCGGGATGTATGTGCCCGACGGGGGCTGGGGCAATCACGGCGGCGCTTGGCGCGGCGGATGGATGCACCAGAACGGCCTTTTGTGCGGCTCCATGCCCTTCGACGCGTGGTGGCCGTGGGTCGGCCTGGTGACCGGCGCGCTCATCGTCACCGCCGCCGTCGTTCTGCTCGCACGCCCCGCCCATCGCGCCGGCTGGGCCATCGCCATCATCGTCGCGGCCGTCGTCGGCTTGTTGTTCGGAACTGGTGGCCTGATCGCGGCGATTCTGGCCATTGTCGGCGGCATATTGGCGCTCACGTGGAGCCCCGCGCAGTCACAAACACCTGCCGCCAACTCATCAGCACCGTAACGTATTCGTTCGTGGCTTCTTGCCAACGTCGCCGGGAATGGCAGTGTTACACCGGTCCTCAGGACCACGATCAGAAAGGATTGTTTTCCATGACACGCACGCACCTTACTCTCGCCGCCGCCATCGTCGCCCTCGTCTTCGTCGGCCTGACGGCCTACGGCCAGACGGACACCTCGACCACCCGGCCATCCGAAACGGATACTGAGCGATCCGCGAATGCGAGCTCATCACAGCAGGGGCCGATGAACGGTTCCATGATGGTTCGGTCCCGGATGATGTCACAAACCGAGATCAGCCCAAGTGATCCGGCCGCAATCCTTGCCCAGCGCGAGCGGCTCGAACTGTCCGAAGATCAGGTCGCTGAATTGGAGCGGATCGCCCGGTCCGCCCGTGAGCAGGCTCGGAACGTGCTCAAGGAAGGCCAGATCGAGGAGATCGATACGCTCCCGAACAAGACGGACAGCATGGTGCAAATGCATCACCGCATGATGAAACAGATGAATGCAGGCGAGTCGTCGCAATGGATGAACGAGGACTTCGATTGCGCGTGCCCAATGCACAACATGATGCATGGTTCGGAAGAGCGAGGCCCATGGAAGTCCCATTCCTCATCGGACGATGACTCAGGCCAATCCAAGGCCCACCGTCGGATGATGAAAAGGCACTGCGCCTGCCAATAACTATTCGTTCGCCAAACAAGTCATCCCGGCCGAGCCGACCATCGCGTAGCGCTCGACTGGGTCTTTCGTATGGGGCGGTGGCCGAAACGAATTGCTGACGCATTCAACGTCAACGACACCCATTGCAGGGCCCGATCGAGACTCGTCTGATACCATGAACGAACGATCGCACCACCACGACACCTCGCAGCAGAGCGACGCCCGCCTGCTCTGGGCGGTGGGCGTCAATGTGCTGCTCACCGTCGCACAGATCGTCGGCGGCGTGCTCTCCGGTTCCCTCGCACTGGTGGCCGACGCCCTGCATAATCTCAATGACGCCGCATCGCTGGGTCTGGCGCTGCTAGCTCGTCGCATCGCACGCAGACCCGCCGACCGGAAGCGTACCTTCGGTTACCGCAAGGCCGAACTCATCGGCGCGCTGATTAACCTGACCACCCTCATCATCGTCGGTCTGTACCTGGTCTACGAGGCCATCTGGCGGTTCTTCGATCCCCAGCCCATCGCCGGCTGGATCGTCATCATCCTTGCTGGCATCGCGCTGGTGGTCGACGTCATCACCGCACTGCTCACTTTCGCTATGAGCAAGGGCAACCTGAACATCAAGGCCGCGTTCGTCCACAACCTATCCGACGCGTTCGCATCCGTGGCTGTGATCGTCGCCGGCACGCTCATCCTGCTCTACGAGTGGTACTGGGCCGACTGGGTCGCCACGCTGATTATCTCCGCCTACATCCTCTGGCACGGCGCGGTGATGATGCGTTCGACCATCCGCATCCTCATGGACAGCGTACCGGATGATATTGATCTCGATGAACTGGTCGCCGCCATGGAAGCCGTCGAGCACGTCGAGCAGGTCCACCACATCCACGTCTGGCAACTCGACGAACACCACCGCGCCCTCGAGGCCCATGTCGTGCTGGATACGAAGAATCTGGATCAACTTGAGACGATCAAAGCTGCACTAAAGGCAACGCTTCAGACGCGCTTTGACATCGGCCACTCCACGCTCGAATTCGAGACCCATGCGGTGCATCGACACGACCGTCAAGTCGTGTCTCCCCACTGACATTGCTCGATGGTGCAAAGGTGATCGTATGGCCCAAACCAAAGGAGGGATTAAGATGTCACCATGGCCGATCGCGTGAACATGATGCATCGCTGCTGGATGGAGGTCTGGAAGTGCCCCGGCTTCACGACGTGGGAATTGGCTGAGGTCTCAGGCATCGACTACTGGGTTCTCGAACGACGGCTCCCGGCCCTGCGCAACGCGGGCAAGGTGCGCAATGGCGACAACCGTCTTTGCCGGATCAAGGCCAAGCCCTGTTTGACCTGGTTCCCGGCGGGCGACGGTGCAGATGAGTATCTGCGCAAGGCTGCTCCGACGCTAGCGCCACTTCCATCCGAGCAGCCGCCGATTGATCCTGCGTTGATGTCGGCTCCCGATCCACAGATTGAGAGAGAGTTGGAGCTGGGCCTATTTCCGGGGTGGATCGATCGTGCCGCGATCGACGATACCAAGCGCTTCTGGTCGCCGAAGTACAAGTATGCGCTCAGCGATTCAGAGGCAATTGAAATCCTGCGAAATATCAAGGCACTTGCCGACTTCCTCATCAAGACGAGGCCCAGTCGTTCAGCAACGGCGAACGCAGTGGAGCCGGAGACCGCGCCCGTTGACGCGGGAGGGGCACCGCGCAAAGCACAGCAGCCCCGGATCAGCCAGGTCTGCGCCCTGCCCGACATAAAGCATCCACTTCGTGCAGACATCCCTCGACCGATAGCGCTGGCACAGTGCATAATGGAGGGACACCATCTTGGAGTGCGAGCATGAACGCAACAACGCCGGAGTTTGAGACCGATTGCCGATTGCACCTTGATCGATTCTTCGCGGCTCACCCTGACGCCACGATGGAGAAGCGCGCGCACAAGGCACTACGCCTACTGCGGGCCAG
Organism: Planctomycetales bacterium ZRK34; assembly: GCA_014873095.1. Classification (GTDB taxonomy): domain Bacteria; phylum Planctomycetota; class Phycisphaerae; order Phycisphaerales; family Zrk34; genus Zrk34. Next base: position 5,519,587 of record CP050848.1, on the reverse strand, counting down.
TGAGAAGCCGATCAAGGGCAAAGCTGAGGGTTGGGCGGCGGGCATCGTCTACGCTGTCGGCACATATGATCGGCCGCCGGTCGGTGTTCCCAATGTGCTCAACAGCGAATTCGAGAAGCTGATGGGCGTGTCAATGGGTACAGCGCGCAACCGGGCCGCTGCGGTTCGAGAGTTCATGACGCTTTGACGCATGTGGCAACTGCACGATCTAAGTTAAAACGCCCGGCCGACGCGAAGTCGGCTCGGGCGCTTCCGGGGGCTGGATTGATGACGGGATCGTACCGCGCGGGGCCGGACCGTCAACTGGATGTGGCGGGATCAACTGGTGCTTCAGCGACGAGGGCGGTTCGTCGCTCGTGGGCACGGCTGGCCAGCGTGTCCCAGTCGGGGAGCGTGCCGTCGGCCTGGTACGCCTTCCGGGCGGCGCGGATGGCGGCGTGGAGGTCCGGCCACTCCTGCGACTCGTCCTCGGCCTCGAAGAGGTGGCCGATGGCGCGGAGGCGGTAGGCATAGCCTTCGCGGGTTTCGGTGAGAAGGACGAGGGCTGCGCCGAGGTGCTTCTCGACGCACTCGATGCAACTGGGGCGCGTGGGCGTATAGCCGCGGCGGGGCACGACCAATGGCGGGCAATCAGGGCATTTCTTCTTGAGCGTTGGCTGGAGGGATTCGGGTTGATCGGGCATCACGGGGCCTCCTGAAATGTCAGGTCGAATCGATACCACGCGCCGAAGTGGTAGAGCGGGTCGTTGGTGGTCGCGTCGATGAACAGCGTGTGCGTGCCCGGCTGCAGCGTCACCTGCTGCGGCGGTGCGGGATCAGACACGACCGGCCCCATCGCGGCGCATCCTTGTCCACCACCGGGCGCGTGGGCCGAGCCGACGAGGTTGCCGTTGACGTACAGGCTCATCAGCTCGAAGTCCGGGTCCTGTGTCTCGCCCTCGCCCGACCAGGTGATCGTCATGATCATGGTTCGAGGCACAACGATCTCGGCGGTCGCGGTCGCGTACTGCGTATACGGGTTGTGGTTCTGGCAGTTCTCATCGTCCTCCCAGTCGAGGCGAAGACCCAGCCCGCCGTTGAGGATCGACCAAGGGCTGGCCGGCACGTCGGCGGGATCGTCGTAAGCGCGATACGCACCGTCCTGGCCGCCATCGATGAAGCCCGAGTCCGTGAACGACCAGGTCTGCGAGAACGACACGCAGCAGCATCGCTCGTGCATGGCGATCTGGCCGTTCACAAACAGAATCTTGTTGTCGTAGAAATGCACCGGCATCAACTGCCTCCCGACGACGGGCATTCGGTGCCGTTGTGGACGGTGGTCCAGTCGCTCTCGGCGTCGGCCTTGGGCACATAGATCGTCCGTGTCTTCACCTGCAGGTCAGTGCCCTCGACGCGGAACGCCGTCACGACCGTCACCGCTTCCATCGACAGGTCGTGATACTGCTCGGACGCGCCGCCCTGGCGCATGTGGCCCTTGCTGTCGACGCTGGCTGGTTTGCTGGTGACGCGCAGCGATGTGCCGTTGAGCGACAGCGACACCACCGGGTCGAGCGTCCACGCCTCGTCCTGCGGGTATTTGTGCGTGACCTGGATGCCGAGGTTGCTGGTGATGTGACCGTTGGCATCGACCGGAATCTTCGGATCGCCAAAGCCGGCGCTTCCCTCGAGCACCTCGATGTGCGGGTCGCCTTCGAACACCACGGTGTAGTTCGGGTCTTCCCACTGCGGCGGGCCGTGCTCGAGGACGATGCGGTTGTTCTGCAGGCTCTTGACGATCCAGAACCCGTCGCCCTCAATCTTGTCGAGCAGGTAGCCGGCGTTGGGGTCCTCCTCCCACGACTTGACCTTCTCGTCGGCCACAACGACATCGTGATCCTCGTTGCCGGCGTCACCGGTGTGGTGGCCCCGGGCGTCGTGGCCCGACTTGCGGGCGGTGATGCGGAGCGTGGGCGTGCCTTCGACATCGACTACGGCCACGGCGGCGATCGGATCGATCTCGCTGTCCTTGGGGCCTTGGGTGTTGTGCTCGAGCAGCAGCTTGTTATCGACAGCGCCACCGGGCTGGACGGTCTTCTTCAGCCATGCGTGGCCGCTCTGCGGCGTTACGATGATTTCATCGTCGAGGAATCCGGGCGTGGTGTCATTGGCGTCGGTGAAGACTTTGCCGATGCCATCGATGACCAGCTTCTTCGCGCCTGCCTTCGCCTTGACCTTGCTGTGCTTCTTGTCGTCGTACTCGTCCTCGTACTCGGTGAAGGTAAACCACGCCGTGCCGGGGCCGGGATCGACGCCGCCGTCGACCACCTGCACGTTCGCACCGGGCGCGCCGAGCGACATCAGGTTGCCGGTCTTGTTCGTGTTCGCTGCATCCCAGTCGCCGTGGTAGAGCCGCAGCTTGTGATCGTTGGCATCCGGACCGGCGGGTTCGTCGTTGACGCGCTTGCGAATCCACGTGTGCGGCTGGCCGGGGTTCTCGCCGACCTGCAGTTCATCGTCGAGGTAGCCGGGCGTGTCGTCGGTGTCGTCGGTCTTGACCTTGAATGAGCCGAATGCCTCGGGATCAATCACGAACCACGGTGCCCAGCCTTTGCCCTCGGCGTCGGTCGACATATACATCTTGCCGATGACGTGGACGTGTTCCTCGTTGCCGGGGTCGCCGGTGATGTCGGTCGTCGCGGGCGGCTCCTGGTTCGGGTACAGCGAATAGCCATCTTCGGGCAGCCATTCGCGGTAGTTCTTGAACGCCTCGGTGCGACTGAAGATGCAGCCCTCGACGCTGCCCTCAGGTTGCGGGAACTTGACGTAGACGAACACGTCGCCGGACTGGAAGTCGGTGTAGAGCGAACGCTTCAGCGCGTTGCGCCAGACCTTGATCGTCTGTTGCTGGCCTTCGTCGTCGAGGATCGGGGTGCCGCCGACGTCGGTGACGATCAGGTCGATGTCCGCGTCGTGCGGCACATCCACTTCGCCGTCGGCCGGGATGCCGAAGCCGATGATCTCCGGCTGCTCGTACTGGAACAGCCATGCGGGAAGTGTGCCCGTCGCCGGGTCGTAGGCCGGATTGGCGAACGCCTGCACGACGGTGTCGGCCGGGATGTTCTCGATGCCGTTGACCTCGTAGAGCGCGCCGTCGTCGGTGCCGTTCAGGCCATCGGTGACCGCCGACCATTCGAGTCCGCCGCTGCCGTCGTCGGTGATTTCGACTTCCTGCCAGCTCGCGTATTGACCGCCGTTGGCCTCGGTCGATGTGATCTGCACCCACACACCGGCGGGCGCGGCATTGCCCAACCGCACGACAGCCCACACATCACCAGTTTGATCTTGATGCCACAGCACCGCCGCCGATCCACCGACGGCAGGTTGCAGCGCCGTGGCGTCGGCGTCGATGATCTCTGCATGCGTAACCTGCTGGGCCGCGTCTTCGAGACGCAGACGTGCCACCGTGACACCCGCCAGGTAGGCCCGACCGATCGCACCGGCGGCGAGGGGTTCAAGCAAGATCACGAACTTGCCCTGGTGCAGCGTCTCGTCGGGCATGTCCCCTCGGAACGCGACCGCGTTCTTGAACGACTGCTCGGCGACGGCACCGGTGTCGGGCAGGAAGATCGGATCGCTGAGTCCCAGCACGTCGAAACGGGCGCGGTCTTCGCCGGATTCATTCTTGACCAGCACGATGCCTGCCGAGCGATAGCCGGGCGTGGCCTGCTGGCCAAGACTGGCTGTGCGCTGCTGAAAATCCTTCGCCGCATCGATGAAGGCGTTGTACGCCTGGGCGGGTACAACCAGCGGGTCGCCGGTGCGCACCTTTTTCATCGCGTCACCCATCAACCGATCCCCAATCCGGCGAAGCTCGCCTCTTCGTAGACCTTCTCGACGTAGGCGGCGACGGGCTGCTTGACCAGCGTGTTACTGGCCGTGTCCTCCACGTCGGCGTAACGCACCCACAGATACTCCCAGCCCTTCTTGGCGATGCCGGTGATGGGACCGACGCTGATGCCGGTGCGGTTGGGGCTTCCGGCGAATCGGAACGTGATCTCCCAGTCGTCCTCCTCATCGGTGCCGCGCCGCGAACCCGACGCGCCGAGGAACAGGCATTCACCTGCGGCCAGGCCGCGAAACGCACCGCTGTTCACCTTGCCGGTCAGTGCGAAGAGCGTCCCCTTGTACGTGTTGGTCACCTGCGATGCGGGCAGGTAGTGCGTCTCGGAGAAGTTGTAGACGGGGATGGTGATGTCCACGCCCTCGACGTTGTCGTGCGTGACGCCGATCGCCCCCCGGAAGTTGGGAGCCGTGCCCGACGCGGCGTAACTGCCGACCGTCCCCAACGACTGCGTGATGTGCTGCGTGCCGCCGCCGGTGTCGAAGCTGAACGACGAGTCGCCGGTCTCCGGCGGCTGTTCATATTGGCGCGGGGCGTACTGCGCCGTGCCCGTCCAGATGCACCGGTCAGGATTGACCGTGTCGATGTGGACAGGTTCCACCGTCGGCGGCTGGCGGACGAGGCCCCGGAAGATGTCGGGGGCGGTCGCCTTCAGCGAGGCCATCGCGGCGTCTTCGTCGGCCGTGCCGCGAATCGAGTAGACCAGCTCGGCCGACTGATCCTCGGTGTACTGCCGCGAGTCGATGTTTTCGGTGCAGGTGATGGGCATCCGTGCCTCTACAATCAGGCGAACGTCAAGCCGCCGGTGGTGGCGGCCTGGACGAGCTTCTTCGTGTGCTTGGCGGTTTCCTCGGTGGCCTTGGCGGTGCGGTCGGCCGCGTCACCGGCAGCAAGACCGCGCACGGCGGCTGCGTTGAACGTTCCCTTGACGCCGATCTTCGCCGCCTCGGCCTGGACCAGATCGCCGATGTCGCCGAGGCCCGCCAGCGCGTCGCGTGCCTTGTTGATGATGTCGTCAGGGCCTTCCAGACCGCCGGGGCCCTCGTCCGCTTCCTTCGCTTCGCGCTTCTTCTTCGCGGCGTCGACGGCCTCGCGCCATTCCTTGCGGGCTTTCGCCAAGTCGGCCTCGTTGTCCGCCATCTTGCTGGCATATTCGGCGTCGAGCTCGCGATGCTTTTCCATGTTCTCGCGGCCGATCTCGGCGAGCGTCGCTTCATGCACAGCGGCAGCGCGTCGGCGCTCGGCTTCCCGCTGCGCTTCGCGCTGGGCAACCCGTCGCTTCTGCTCGTCATCAATGCGATTGATCGCGGCCTGCTTCTGCTCCTCGACCAGCTTGTTCTCCGCTTCGAGGTCCACCGAGTCGTCGAACAGCGACTTGATCCAGTTCCACGCCTTCTTCGCCCCGGCCTTGATCCGCTCCCATGTGCGGGCAAAGAAGCCGACGAAGTTCTGCCACGCCTTGGCGAAGAATGCGGTCGTCTCGATCCACCCGACCTCCAGCGCATGCCAGACGATCTCCGCGACCGCCAGCAGGCCGTGCCAAGCGTCGTATCCAATGCGAATGAAGAAGTTGCGGAAGTTCAGCCACGCCTTCTCGAGGAAGTTGACGCCGCGTGTCCATTCCATCTTGATCGTCAACCACAGAATCTTGACCGCCAGGCCGATGTCACCGGCGGCCAGCGCGTCGGCGATGCCCTGGTAGGCGGTCAGCGCATCCTCTTTCAGGACCTTGAACCGGCCACCCAGCCACGCCAGCGCTTTGCCGCCCGCGTCGGTGGCGTAGATCAGATAGCCCGCCAGCGCCGCCACGGCCGCGATGACCAGGCCGATCGGCGAGACGAGGAACGCGATCACCGCGCCGAGCACCTTCAGCACGGCGACCACGGTGGTGACGACGGTAATCAACGCACCGAGAATCGTGGCGAAGCCGGAGATCACCGTACCCAGCACCGCGATGGCAACACCGACGGCGATGATCCCAACGACCACCTTCAGCACGGTGACGATCAATTGCTGGTTGCGCTGCACCCAAGCGGAAATCTGCACAGCCAGCGTCGTGATCGTGTCTGCCACCTTCTGCAGCACCGGGGCCAAAGCAGCCCCGACGTGGAACACGCCCATCTTGATCACCTTCCACAGCCGGTCGAGCGCGTCGGTGAAATCTTCGGCGGCTTTGGCGTCCTCGGCCGACATGGTCAGGCCCAACCGCCGCGCCTCTGCCTGCAGAATCTCGATGCCCTTGGCCCCGCTGGCGAACATCGGCAGCAGATTCGTGCCCGTCCGCCCGAACAGCGACATCGCCAACGCGGCCTTGCGCGTCGGGTCTTCGACCTGACTGATGCGATCCGCCAGCAGCTTGAACTGGTCTTCGGGCGACAACCCGTCCAAGTCCTGGAATGTCAGGCCGAGGTCGTTGAGTGCGTCGACCTGCGTGGAAAGACCCCGCCCGGCGTCGTAGATCGACCGCTGCATCTTGCGGAAGGCGTTTTCAAGCGTCTCGAACTCGGTGCCGGTCTGCGACGCGACGAAGCGCAGTTCGCTGAGCGTTTCGACCGACAGGCCCGTCCGCTTGGCCATCTTCGCCACTTGGTCGCCGTAGCCACTGAACAGCTTCGCCGACGCCGCCAGCGGCGCGAGCATGGCCGAGCCAAGCGCGGCCATCTTCAGGCCCAAGTTGCGGACCGAGTCGCCGAAGGCACGCAGCTTTCGCTCCGCCCGGCGCAGGCCGCGCACGAGCTTGCTGTCGTCAGCGAACAGCTCGACGAATGCACGGCCTGCGCGGATGCCTTGGGTGGATGCCACGGATTGCTTCCTCAGTTGACGGACAGACCGAGACGCTGGCGGGCTGCGGCGACCACGGCATCGACACGGTCATCGGTCAGGTCGGCCGCTTCGAGGATGGCCGCACGCTGCTCGTCGGTGAGCCGGCCCTCCTGTTCGGCCAGGCGGTACTGCGAGATGCCCAGATCGAGCAGCGAACGGGCGGACTGAATGAGAGCGAGGATTTCAACGGGTGTCATTGGGAGTGTCCTCCGTGTTCGGGTTTGCAGGGTCAGGAACAGCGGGCACAGGCGTCACGCTTCCGGGGGCGGCTTCGAGTGCGATCACGCGAGTGAGCAGTGCCTCGACCATGTCGAGCGTGGTGTCGAACGTCGAACCACCTTCGGGCAGCTGCGTCTTGGCCTGATCGAGTTGGGCGCGGGCCGTCTGCAGCAGTTCGCCGTGGTGGACGATCTGCTCGTCGGTCATCACCGGCACGTGGGCCAGGTAGATGCGGTTGGCGGTGTTCAGCGCTTCACGCTGCTGGAACCATCGATCCTGGGGCGTGGCGGCACAGCCTGCGGCGGTCGCCAGCGCCAGAACGACGGCGAGGAACAGAAGCGAACGGGTGGTTGTCCGGGGGTTCATTGGGGGTCTCCTTCCGTGGAGGTTGGGGGTGCGATGACAGCAATCACTTGGTCAGGCCGCCGTAGCGGTCGAGGTCGGCGTGCTTGATCTGGATGCCCTGTTTGATCTGCTCGACCAGACTGGCCGGGGGTTGCTTGCCGTTGTTGGCGTCGGCGTAGGCCTTGAGCACGAATCGCAGCGCCGCGTCGAGCTTGGCGAGACCGGCGTTGGGCGTGTCGTCGGGGATTTCCTTCTCGGCCAGCTTGATGCCGGTGATGATCGAGCCTTCCCATTCCTTCCACTTCTCCTGGAACGGGTTGAACTTGCTGGCCAGCCAGAGGAACACGCCGACCATGACCAGCCAGGTGATGGCGAAGCCGAAGCCGGAGTTGAGGATGTTGCCGAGCGATTCGAGGATTGCGGAGACGTCCATGTCAATTGCCTTTCAGTTGGGGGTTCCGGGGGCGGGCCTCAAGGGCCTCTCTAAGAAGGTTCAGGTCCTGCTTGGTGGCGACCATTCGTGATCGCCGGTTGGTGCGTTGGTACGGATCGAAGTCAGATGGCTTGAAGGCGCGGTGCTTCTTCGGATCGCGGTTGGCGTTGGCGATCAGCGAACAGATGATCGACGTGTGCGCCCACCGCTCGCGACCAAGGCCCTCGGCCATCCACAGCAATTGCCGCAGCGTCAGCCCTCGGAAGTCGATGGGGCCGAGGCCGATTGATCCGGCGATTCGCCAGACATCGCACCACGGATCGTCTGATCCACGTCGATGTTGTCGATCCGCGTCTCGATGGCGGTCACCGCCGCGTCGATGATGGCCATCTGCTTGGCGACCGCTTTGGCCCTGTCGTTGCGGCCGCGCGACCGGAAAAAATCGATGAGTTCCTCGTAGAACGCCTTCTGCGCCGCGAGCAGCGTCTGGCCATCGAAGCCGCTGCGCACGTCGTCCTCGGTGACCTTGTGCGTGACGAACTGACCTTCGAGCATCGCGCAGAGCACTTCGCCGAGAAGCATCTCATCAGTGCCCAGGCGCGTCAGCAGAGGCGGATCGCCCGCCTCCGGCTGAAGCAGATCGATGTCCAGCTTGGCCTTGACCGCCATGGCGGTGCCGAGGTTGAGCGTCAGCGTCCAGGTACGACCGGCTGCATCAGTGAACGTTTTCATCAGGCCACCTCCACCCACTGGTCGAACACGGCGAGCTTGGCAGTCACGCTGACGGTGACGCCTTCCTCGAGCGGTTCGTTCCGGCTGAAGTTCGTGATGCTGAAGTCACCGAGCGGGCCTTCGACGCCCGAGGCATCGCGAGCGCCGGTGAGCACGGCAAGGCGAACGGTTGCCGAGGTCAGGAACGCGGTCTTGATCGCGTCGAAGCCGGCGTCGCCCGGTTTCCAAAGCATCTCGAACTCAGCGGTGCATTCCCGAAGCGTGGGCGCGGTCGCCCGCCAGCCCTGGTTGGCGCGAGTGGTGACATCCGCTTCGCCCGCTTCGAGGTTGAGCGTCACGTCCTTGACGTTGCTCATCTCGGTGAGGCTGGCCAGGTCGGTGCCCGTCGGCCCCTGGTAGATTTTCGCGTTCATGCCAAGGATGAATTCGTCGGCCATTGTCCGATCTCCTTATCGAACGCTGTCGCGCCACATGGCGGGCAGCTTGGGTTGTTCCTTCTCGAAGGCCGGCCCCATGAATGGTCGTGGCCGTACCTTCGCTCGTTTACGCTTGCCTCGATGCTCGACCTTGGTCGAACCGCCGTACTCCAGCAGGCTCGGCGCTTCGCCTCGTCCCTTCTGGCTCAGCCGCACCGGGCCGATCACCACGCTGCGTTTCGCCGGCTCATATCCGAAGAAGATGAACTTCTTCAGTAAGCCGATGTGACTACTCGGCGGCGATCCGGGCGACGAGGTCTTCTTCCGCTTTCGGATGCTGCTGCGAGCCGTCCTGCGGACGAACGCGCCGAATTTCGAGAGCACCCGCCGCGTGCCGGCGTCGGCCTTGTCCCGCACGGCCTTCTTGTCGAAGAACAGCTTGGCGATCTCGAAGCGGATCATTCGTTCCTCGGCCTCGCGCTCGGCGGCGTCCGCTCGATGGGCCGACGCGGGCGCTTGGGCTTGAGCTTCAACCGGGCGATCTCGGCTTCGAGTTCTTCCTTGGTCCCGGCCAGCATGGTGTGGCCCGGGGGCGTGCCGAACTTGCCGCTGTTGGGCTCGACCATCTCGATGATCTGCTCGCCGTCGTGGACCAAGACGAATTCGTCCTCGTGCCCGTCGGAGAGCTTCACTTGCACGGTGGTGGGTTGGATTTCCTTCATGACGTTCCTTCCGATTTCCGGGGGTCAGTTGTGGTAGATGCTCCAGCCACGGTCGATCAGGATGGCCTTCAGCGCCAGCCCGTCGGGGTCGGATGGCGGCGCACTGGTGCCGCTGTTGATGCGCAGGTAGCCGCCGGTCGTGCCGTTGGCCACGAGGTCGGCGAGCAACTGGTCGACCATCGCCTCATCGAACGCGCAGCCGTAGGCGTAGATGTAGCCGAGATTCGTGCAGCCTGAGATGTCCAGCGTCGTCAGCGACTGGCAGTAGTACACATCGATGTCGCCGAGGTTGGGCATGTCGTGGGCGTCGACGGTTTCGAGGTCGTAGTTGTCGCCGGCGTAGCACGAATACAGATTGGGCATCTGCCACAGTTCCAGCGTGACGAACGCGCAGTCGTAAACGCTGAGGTAGTACAGGTTCTGCAGTTCATCCCACGGCAGGTCCGTCAGCGGATTGCCATCGCAGTACAGTTCCTGCAGGTCGGGCATGTTGAGCCGCCTGATCTCGGTGACCTCACCGGACCACGGCAGTTGCAGCATGTACCACTCCCGCATGGGCGGATCGCTGACAACCGGGATGGGTTCCTGGATGTACGGCATCACCACGTCCCCCCAACCACGGTGACGATGTCGCCGGGCGTTCCCTTGACCTGCACTTCTGCGAGGTTGACGCGATTGAACTCGTGCCATTCGCCCGGCACCCACGGCACGTCGGCCCCCTCATCGCCCTGGAAGATCGCATCGTCCTCATTGCTGGGTGGGGCGCTGATGGTGAACGATCCGACCACACGCTCCGCAGCCAGTGGCTGGTAGTCGGCGGTCAGAACGAGTTTTCGCATGATGACGTTGTTCATTTATGCCTCATTTCATGGCTCGATAGGTCAGAGTCAGCACGCTGGTGAACACGCGCTTCTCCAACAGGTGCTCGGGGGCGTAGACCGGGTCGTTGGTGATGCTCACCCATGCCGCGAACGGTGCCCCGGCAAGCGGGCGGCGACGCAGGTAGTCGGCGATCTGGTCCACCAGCGTGCCCAGCGTCTCGACTTCGGCGTCCACCTCCGGCGTTGCGGGCAGCTTCTTCTGGATGCCCACGTCGACGGTGATGTCGTACTGACTGGCGCTGCGCGTCGACCCGGAGATCTCCACGGCCTTGGGCACGACCGTCACCTTCAGGTCGGTCAGTTCGGCCAGTTCGTAGGCCGGGACGACCTTCCGCAGCGCGGTGAACGCCTGGCTGAACGTGCCGGGGGCGGCGGTGTTGATCTCCGCTGCGACGGCGTCCGCGATGTCAGTGACGAGACTCATTGCATTACCCCGTGATCAAGGCGACCGCTCCGGACGCCGATGCGGTGACGACCGCACCGATGATCAGCCAGATGAGCTTGGACTGGCGCTTGGCGTCCTGCTCCAGCCGGTCGAGCCGGACAAGGATGCCAGGCCGAGTGCCATTGCCGGGCGTGCCGCGAATCGCTTCGTCGAGTCGATCCAGCTTTTCGTGGAGCGACTCGAACTGCTTCTGGCAATGCTCAAACTGGCTGCATTCGGTCACGTGTCTACTCCAGTGGTCCGGTGTCCTTGGTGTGAATGCGGAAGGTCGTGCGGTACGGGTCAGACCATCGCCACGATCCCTCGCCGGCCAGGTCCATCACCTCGAACTTGCGGCCGTCCGCGACGATCACGTCGCTCGCCTGCGGCTCGAATCCCAACTCGCTGGCTAGGATCAGGAAGTCGATCACGTGCGTCCTGATCGTGGCCCCGTAGTCGTCGGCGACCTCGTAGTCGGTCTTGCCGAACGTGGCCTGCACCTCGGCGTCGGCCTGACCCCCGGGACCAGCCCGGCGATATGTCACCGGGCTGGTCATGTGGGCCGTGCGCTGTTGCTCCAGCCAGTTCAGACCGTCACGCAGGAGATCGCCCATCGGCTACTGCTCCAGGCGGACACGGACGGTGGCGTCGTTGTCACCGGCGGCGAGCACGGTCTTGCCGAGGTACTTGTTCGCGCCGGCTTCGGCGTCTTCCTTGGCCACGCCGTCGGCGACGTCCCAGTAGACCTTCGCCCCAGCGCCGATCGCTTCGCCGACACCTGCCGTCTTAGGCACGTCGAACACGCCGGTCACCGCCAGTGCGCCGAGCGCGCCGCCAGTGATGTCAAGCTTGGCGATGCCGACCAGGTCGCCCTGGACGATCACGTCGCCGGCGCTCACGTCACTTCCGGGGGCGGACGTGTAGTCGATGCTGTTGCCGTTCTGAATGAATCGAGCAGTCATAGTCGTTGTCCTTTACAGGTCAGGTGTTGAGATTTGGGTCCGGAAGGGACGAGGCTTAAGCCTCGCCCTTCATCTTCAGCGCGCCACGGTGATCCTGTTCCTTGACGCCGAAGTCGATGTACCCGCGGAACATCACGCCGAGCCGGTCGAAGTCGGCGTCGGTCTTCTCGACCGTGGGACGGTCCACGCCGTTGAGGAATGCGACCTCGACGGCGGGCAGGCGGTTGGGGTCGGCCAGCAGATACCACGCCTTGTCCGACGCGCCGGTGAACGAGGGGTTGGACAGGTACACGCTGGACACCACATCAAACTTGCCGACGTGGGGATTGGTGTTGGGCTTGCCCTTGTTGGCGGTGGTGGTCTCGTTGAGATTGACGCTCTTCATGAGCATCTCGGCCGGGACCTTCAGCGCCGTGGGCACCAGCAGCTTGCTGGCTCGAATGCCCAGCGGCTTGCCGTTGGGCTTGACCTGCTTGCCGAAGGTGACCTCGGCATCGGTCAGACCGTCGACGGTCAGGGCTGTGTCGGCACCGGCCAGGTAGTTCTTGTGGTCGGCGTGGAAGAACGCCTTGCCGTCCGACTGCACCGGGTTGGACAGCCACAGGCCCCACACCGCGTCGGCAATCGCCTCGGCTGCGCCCATGCCGATCTGGCGCGGGATGTCCGTGAACGCGCCCATGTCATCGTTGATGATCATCTGGCGCGTCAGGGCGAACATGATCCCGTGCGTGTCGGCCTTCTGGCGGAAGGTTTGCTCGCCCAACTGGCCGTGCTTCAGTTCGCCGTCGGGGCCGACCTGCTGGAACTGGAAGCTGCCGGTCATCCGGTAGCGGGTGTGTTCCTTGAAGTCGTTGACCGAAGCGATCTTGGCGATGTTCCGCCAGGCATCCTCGACGTAGTTGTAGCCCTCCAGCAGCATCTTGTTGGCGATGTTGCTGAGGATGCCCGGCAGCGACGTGGTGCTGAAAGCGGCCTGCAGCCAGCCCGAGGCGTCACGCCGGAAGCGCGGCAGGCGCTGGCCCGAGGCCAGTTCGCAGAACTCCTGGATGCCCACGCCGCGCAGCTTGTCGGCCGCTTCGAGGATCGGCTCGTCGTAGACGCCCTCGATCCGCGAGTTGGGGAAGCCCGACGCCATCATCGCCACGGCCTCGAAGACCTGCGGGCTGGTGTTGCGGGGCTGCGACGCCACGGCGGGCACCTGCGGCCGCGAAGCGCGCAGCACGTGCAGTTCGGTGCGGCTCTCATCCCAGCCTTCCTCGATGGCCTTGGCCTCAAGGTCGGGATGCTTGCCGGCGCACACCTTGCGGATCGCCTCGACACGCCGGGTCTCGGCGGCCATGCGGCGACGCATGTCGCTCACCGGGTCACCCCCGCCCCCGGAATTGTCGGAAGCGGACGCATTGACGGTGCCGGGGGGCGGGGCCGTTGCCGGCGTCTTCGACGGTTGCGGCGTTGCCTCTTGCGCCGATTCGCTTTTGGGCGATTGGGCATCGTTGCCGGCGTTTGCTTCCGGGGCGGCGTTGTTCTGGGCGACCTCCTGTTCGGCGTTGGATTCGGTGGCGGTTGCGGGGGCGGTAGCGTCCATCGTTTGGGACTCCTTGTTGGTGGCTGCGATACGCGCCGACGTGGCGGTATCCGCACCGCTGTCGACGAACGAGATCTCTTTGAGGATGGCCTTGCGGACCACGTGCAGCGGCCCGTCGAAGGTCCGGCCATTGACGGTGATGCGCTGGCCGTTGGGCACGAACTCGGCGTCGACCACGGCAGCGCCGATGCTGGCTTGCCAAGGGAAGCCGTTCACGCCGCTCTTGGCGACATCGCGCGCCCAACTGGTGTCGCGGCTGACCAGGCCCTCGGCGATGACCTGACCGTTTTCGACCAGGACTCGCTGAGTATGCCCCACACCTTGGCGCGGGTTGTGGTCAAGTCGGACGGGGATGTCCTGGCGTTCGATGGCCAGGCCCTCGAGATCGACCACGACCGGGTGCGGGAAGCCGGTGATCCGCATCACGCCGCCGGTGTAGGCGACCATGCGGAAGCGCGGCATCTTCTTCTCGCTGTCATCCGCCGCTTCGACGGTCAGCGGGCAGCGGAAGCTGAGATAGTCAGGCTGGTTGCTGCTGTTCGACATCCGTGTCGACCTCCTCGTCTTCGTCATCCGTGGGTTGCGGTGCGTTCGGTGTGCTGGTCAGCCCCAACTCCTGCATCAGCGCCCGTTCCTTCGCGCGCTGGCGCAGTTCGGTCTCCCAGTCTTTGCCCTGGCGGGCATATTCCGCAGCGAGCGTGGTGGTGTTGCTGTTCAGGCGCGTCGCCTGGGCGTTCGCTTCCTTCGCCGGGTCGACGTGTTCGGTGCCATCGAAGAACCACTGGTGCGGCATGGCTCCGGCTGTTCGCAGGAAGGCGAACTCGGTCATCAACATCGCTTCGTGAATCCACGCGGCGAAGATGCGATCGAGTACCGCCTCGGCGAGATGAGCTTGCTCGACCCGAATGGATTTGAAGTAGGTCTGGTGGTCAAGACGACCGGAGGCGTAGTTGTAGCCGGCACTGTTGCCCGCCGCGATGTTGAACGGCAGGTTCAGGCAGCGGGCAATCTCGTTGAGGATTTCGTGCTTGAACTCGCGATAGCCGGTGCTGGGCTGCTTGGCATCGACCTGACCGAGCTTCCACCCATCGGGCAAGACCGTGGCCATGCGCTTTTCAAGCTCGACCACGTCCATCGGTTCCAATGCCTGCGCCTCGCCGTTGGCCGGGGCATCGGTGAACAGCACAGCCGCGAAGTCGGCGGCGGTCTCGGCCGCCGCGATGACCGCCAGCGTGTAGCGCCGTAGTTGGGCGAACAACGGCAGCGCCGGCGTCAGTTCGGGAATGCCACGGTGCTGGCCCGGCCGATCCACGCGGAACCAGTGCACGACTGCGTCGGCAGGCACCACGTCGTACTGTGTCTTCCACGTGGTCAGATCACCGGGATGCTGACGCAGAATGGTGTACGTGTTGGGGTTGCCGTAGACATCGAGAATGATCCCGTCGATGTCATTGGAGGTGGGCACAATCGACATCACTGGCGATGCAATCCGGTCGGCCTCCACCAGCTTCACGTCCAGCTGGACCGGCGAATCGATCAACGGGTTGGCCGTGAGCACAGCGAAGGCCTCGCCATCGGTGGCCTTGGCCATGCGCATGGCGCGAAGCTTCTCCGGCAGGTCTACGGCTTTCGCCCAGTCCGTGAACGCGGTTTCGACCTGACGGTTGATCTCCGGGTCAGCGGTCAGTAGCTGCAGGCGCGGTCCGGTGCCGATGGCATCGTTGGCGATCGTCAGAACGATGCCCTTTGCATAGGAGTTGTTCGCCACCTCGTAACGAGCGCGTTCGCGCAGCTTCTTGCGGACGTCGGCCGAGGCCGCACCGTCCGCCGACATCGCATCGGCCATCGCCCAGTGCCGGGCGTTCTCGGCAGTGGTCTGCGCCGCGTCGTAGCGAGCACGGACCACCCCCGGAATCGCCGGGAGGGACCGACCTTGGGTAGCCTTCCTGGATTTGCGGAACGGCCACACCATCAGACGGTCCCTCCCGGGCTGACTTTGGCCAGCTTGATGCCGAGTCCTTTCGACCGGCTGGCCTTCTTAGATTCGAGGTACTTGTCGGTAGCGATCTGGTCGGCAAGACCATGCTGTTCGACAGACCCCGAATCGCCGCTGGCCTTCCGTGGCCCTGCGGCGTTCTCCTTGATCGAGTTGTCCAGTTCTTCAGTCAACGGCGTCTCCGAGAATCAACTGTCCCCTCTCTAGTTACCTATGCGAACGGGCAGAGCCGGTCCCGCGCAATCATGTGATTGCGATGAAGCGGTGGGCGAATGTTCCGTATCTAGAACGTGATGGAGGAGAAGTTCGCTTAGCGGGGTGCAGCGGCGCACTGCTCATAGGTCGTGATGCGACGGCCGCAGTACCGACATTCCCTGCGGCGCAGAAGGCGACCGCCAGTCGTTCCGCGTGTGTACAGCACCCGGAAATGTGCGCAGCCACACCTGGGACACTCAAGACCGCGCCTGGGGCGACGCCGTGATTGATCGGTTGCCTGCGTCATCTACCACTTGCCCCTTTGGATTTCCGAGAGCCGCAGTCGCTGGCGTGCGGGCACGGTCTTTGCTTCAGTGCCCGGCAGGATTGCGCCTTGAATCGAAGCCGCCACGGCACAGCCGACCAAGCAGTCGAACCAGTGGTTGTCCGGGCCACCCGCACGCAGCTTCCACTCATCAACGACCCGGCCGCGTGCCTGGGTTTGGACGCGGTACTCAGCGGTCAGATGCTCTGCGATCAGCTGATGCTCCGTCGACTTTCGACCGAAAAGCGACAGGCAACCAGGATCGCCCATGGCCACGGCCAGCCGGGCATGGATGAAGCTCTTCCAGTAGTTGGTATCGATCAGCACGTGCCGTACCTGTCGACGTCCCTGGACGTTGGGGATGCGCCAGTGATGGCCGATCCGCTCGCCGCGTTTCCGCTTGTATTCACTGAACGGAATGCTCGATGCGCCGACGTAGCGCCCATGGCTGGGCATGATCAGGCTGGCGTGGGCGCTTTGGCGGCAGAACTGATAGACCACGTCAGTCGACTGGCCCCAGTTCGCATCGATCAGGCAGCGCTCAATGCGCAGTTCAGCTCCATCGTCTCGTCGCCAGCTTCGGGACAGATAGTCGTCGGTGAGTTGTTCGAGGCCGGCGTAGATCGATCCTTCCAAACCCGCGCCCGGTGCGGCTCGACCGAGCGTCTTCTGCGCTTCCCGCAGCGTGAAGTATGCCCGCTGTTGATCCGGGTAGGTCCCGTAGTCCAGGACATAACCGGTAAAGTCCTCTTCCCACGCGACCACAGCGTGGAATAGCATCTTTGCCTGAACGTCGATGAACATCGTGAGATGGCTGGCACCGAGGGGAGCAACCTTCCGAGGGTGGCCGTTGGTCTTGGCGGCGATGACTTCGGCAGTCAGCTGATCGCCATCGCCTTCATCCTCAGGCAACGGCTCGTTCTGGTATTCAGCCCAAAACGCACGTTCGTCCTGCATGCGGAGGTTCATCGCGTGCTGGATGGCCGACAGTTCGTCTTCGTTGTAGCGCTGCGGCCAGGCGATCACTGCACCCGCGTCCATTTCGCTGCGATGCTTGCGATAGAACTCGGTGGCTTCGCGCCCATCGCCATCGTTGCGGAAGCTGTCGGCCCGCATCTGGGCGTACTGATCCCACAGCTTCTCGTTGTCAGGGAAGGCGTAAACCAGCTTCGTGCGTTCACCTTGCCATGCCGGGTGCTTGTCGCGGTCGAGAATCTGGTCCGCCATATCCCCGGGCCGGATCACCGTGCAGGGCATGATGCCGGAAATCTTCTGTCCCGGCCCAGCCAGGTTGAGGATCGCACCGTTGAGCGTCTCCATCCGGGCACGAACCTGCTGATCGCTGCGGGCCGATTCGTCGGTCTGCGGGTCGTCGAGCACCACAAGGGATGGGCGCAGCGCCCGACCGTCGGCCCGCTTGTACTTCATGCCGCGAATGCGGCTTTCGATACCCGCAACCCGGATGATCGCACCCGATCCGGCGCTGCCTGGGATCGTCGGCAGGACGATCTCGTCCGCCGTCCAGACGATCCGGGTGTGCTTGCCTTTGCAGAGCTGGCCCTTGGCGCGATTGTGAATGCGCTCCAATGCGTGGATCGGGTAGACCGCCTCGGGATAGTCTTCGAGCAGGTGCTCGTTGGTCTCGAACTCGACCTTGATGCTTTCGAGCATGTTGCGGGCGTGACCGGCGTCCGAACCAATCAAGCAGACGAACTCGCGAGCGCCGGTAAGCATCGCCCAGATGCAGGCCGTCTCGGCCAGCGTGGTCTTGCCGCTGCCGCGTGGCATGGCCATGGCGAACAGACCGCCCCGAAGCACGGCGGTTTCGATCTTGCCGATGACCTTCAGGTGATCATCCGACCACGGCAAGCTGAACGTCTCAGGGAAGTACGTCTCGCAGAAGAACCGAAAGTCTTCGCACGCTCGCGCCTTGCGCTGTGGATCGACGACCTCGGGGATGTCACCGATGTCTCGACCGATCGCCGAGAGTTCCGCGTTGCGAGCGCGGGCAGCTTCCTTGAGT
This sequence comes from Planctomycetales bacterium ZRK34, assembly GCA_014873095.1. Classification (GTDB taxonomy): domain Bacteria; phylum Planctomycetota; class Phycisphaerae; order Phycisphaerales; family Zrk34; genus Zrk34. The sequence continues at coordinate 5,501,626 of CP050848.1, read as the reverse complement.
GCTTCGTAACCCCCGGAGACGGCCGGTTCCCTCTCCGGTTCCGGGTTGTGGCGCGACCACACCAACCACGCGGTATAGCGCAGCAGGTCCACATGCTTTTCATCTCCGATGCGGTAGCCCGCCCGGTTGCGGTGCCGGCGCAACTGCCGCTCGCTGATCACCTCGCCCAGCGGCGTGGAGTTCATCATCCGCGTCAGCACGGACGGCCGCAGTTGCCTCGGATCAACCGCCATGCGCCGCCTCCCGCGCCAGCCAGGCGGCGTAATGCACCAGGTTCACAGTCCCGTTGGCGTTGGTCGGGGCACCGGCCTCGATGTCGGCGCGCACCATCACCTCGGTGATGCGGCGACTGCCAGCGGCGGCGAGGATTTTCGCCGCCTGGGCAGGCGTCAGGGCCGTGATTTTGGGCGTTTCAGCGGCCATATCTCTAGCCCCCAGGCATGCTTGCGGAAATCTGTAAGTTCTTTGCCGACAGGCGGTTAAATGCCTTGATGGGGCGGCGATTCCATGGCTCAATGTGTGTGTAACGCAAGCCACCACAAGGAGATAGGCCATGGCCAGGACCACGAAGCACACCCACGCATACAAGGACGCCACGATCCAGAACATCGCCCGCGACCTGCTCGGGTTGGAAACGCTCGAAGCCCGCCGGCGCGACAGCCTGGACTTTCACGAATTGAGCGTCTGGCAGATCCGCGAGGCCCTCGAGGCGGCGTTCGAAGCCGGACGCCAGACCAGCCGCTAACCCCGCACCTGAGGAACACGAACCATGCGAACCACACGAATCGAACTCGAAGCCGACGCCGGAAGCCTCGCCATCGAACGCAAGACCGGCAGCGACACCATTCGGATCGACAGCATCCTCCGCGACCCGAAGCGCGGCGAGCAGGCCTGGAAGACATGGGAACTTCCCGCCCGCATCAGCGACGAGGACCTCTTCAAGGTCGCCACCGAGGTGCAGCGCCGCACGGACGGGCATCGCGGCACCAACAGCATGATCCACGACTACTACCGCGAGATGCAGCGCTTCCAAGCCTGACCCAGAAAGGACCACACGACCATGGCCAAGCAGACCGCACGCGAACTCTACGACGAACGACGCGAGGACATCGCCCGCGTCCTCGACTGGCTCGACATGGAACTGGACCGCCACCAGACCAACGCGAAGGGCGACCCGAAGAACTGGTGCTACGCCGGGGACCTCGGGCACGTCCGGGAAAAGTTGATCGAGACGCTCGCCTTCCTCTCGAACGGCGAGCCGCAAGAGATCGAAGACCTGCTCAGCGAATGTCGCTGAGCATTTTTCTTTCACCCTCCAACAAGGAGACATGCAATGAAGAAGTCCGACGTACAGATTGGCGCGACGTACCTGGTCAAGGTTGCCAGCAACCTCGTCCCGGTGAAGATCACCCACGAACACGACAACGATGGATGGGAAGGCACCAGCGTCAAGACCGGCAAGACCATCCGTATCAAGAGCGCCCAGCGCTTGCGAAAGTGTCTCGACGACGCGGCCGACACTGGCCCTAACGCCAAGAAGGCGACCAAGGACGCCACGCCCGCCACCGAACGCGACACGGCCAAACGTCGGGCCAAGGGCGGCAAACGTGACGCGGACGCCGACAAGCCGATGAGCCTGATCGACGCGGCGGCGCACCTGCTGTCGCTGGGCACCGGCGACCCGATGCGATGCAAGGACATCGTGGGCCTGGCCGTCGAGCGCGGGCTGTGGACACCCGGCGAAGGCAAGACGCCCGCCAACACGCTCTACGCATCGATCCTGCGCGAGATCAACACCAAGGGCGAGGCCAGCCGGTTCGTCAAAGCCGATCGCGGCAAGTTCGCCTTGGCCAGCACCCCCGGAACCAGGAAGGGAGCGTGAAGCATGCCACGACCCCATCGACAGCGCGACGTGGAGTTCCGCGTGCTCGACGATCATCTTGAGATGACCGTCAGTTTCGCGGACCAGCCGGACCGCAACTACACGCACCGTTGCAAGCGCGACGTCTACCGCGAAGTGGCCTACGCCATGGAGGAACGGGCGGCGGGCGGGTCGACCCTCGAAGAACTGGTCGAGGCCATCGACACACCGTACACGCAGGTCAACGTTGCGTTGGCGTTCATGAAGGAACGCGGATGCGTTGAGGTCAGGCGTCGTCGCACTTACCCCGCATCGGGCTGGCTGTACGAGGACGCGATGATCGAGTTCATGGCTCTGGCGGAATGTCCTGACGTTCGCTGACCTCAAGCTGCCACCTCCTGCTCGACCTCGGAAACAGCCCCGACTTCGGTTGGGGCTGTCTCAGTCGCGGCTGCCGCTTCGATCCGCTCCGCCTTGCTCCCGGTGAACTTCTCCCACCGCTCGACGATCACATCGCAGTACGCCGGGTCCAGTTCCATCAGGAACGCCTGCCGACCGGTCTGCTCGCAGCCGATCAGCGTCGAACCGCTGCCGCCGAACAGGTCGAGGACGTTCTGCCCCGGCAGCGACGAGTACTGAATCGAGCGCACCGCCAGCTCAACGGGCTTCTCAGTCAGGTGGACCATCGCCTGCGGGTTAACCTTCTTCACGTGCCAGAGGTCGGTCGCGTTGTTCGGCCCGTAGAACTCGTGGCCCGCGCCTTCCTTCCAGCCGTAGAAGCAAATCTCGAACGCGCCCATGAAGTCCTTGCGCGTGAGCACCGGGTGCTGTTTGTCCCAAACGATGCCCTGGCTGAAGTACAGCCCGGCGGCCCTGAGCGGTGCGGGGTAGTTGCCGAGGTTCGCATACCCGCCCCAGATATAGAACGACCCGCCCGGCTTGAGCACCCGCGAGGCGTTGGCGAACCAGGCCAACAGCATCGCGTCGAACGCGTCGTCGGTGACAAAGTCGTTGGCCAGCGGCCGGTCCTTGGCTCGCATCTTCTTGCGGGCCTTCTTCGGATCGCCCACGCCGCGAGCCTGGTCGAAGCCCTGATGGTGAAGCTGGGCCTTCTTGTTCTGGAACGACGACAGGCCGGCGGCGATGGCCGTGCTGCTGCGCGGCTCCACCTTCACGTTGTAGGGCGGGTCCATGTTGACCAGATCAACCCCCGGAACGTTGCCGGACGCCAGGAGGCGATCCAGGTCTTCCACGCTACTACTGTCGCCGCACATCAGACGGTGGTTGCCCAGCACCCAGATGTCGCCACGCTGCGTGACCGGATCATCGGGCGGTTCGGGCACCGAGTCCGGGTCGGTCAAACCCTCGGCCACGTCGCCGTCGAGCATTTGGGCTAGTTCGTCCTCATCGAAGCCCAGCAACGACAGGTCGTATTCGGCCTGCTGAAGGTCTTTCAGTTCGATCGGCAGCAGGTCCATGTCCCACTCGGCGAGCGTCGCCGTCTGGTTGTCAGCGATGCGATACGCCTTGACCTTCTCCGGCGGCAGGTCGGTGGCGACGTGGACCGGCACCTTGGCCAGGCCCAGCTTCTTCGCCGCCTTCCAGCGGGTGTGGCCGACGATGATCACGCCGTCGGCGTCGATCACGATGGGCTGGCGGAAGCCGAACTCTTTCAGGCTTGCCGCGACGGCATCGACCGCGTCGTCGTTTAGGCGTGGGTTGGCCTCGTAGGGCTTGATGTCGTCGATGAGCCGCAGTTCTACGTCAAACGTCTTGGTCGGATTCTCGGTGGTCATGAGTGCACCTCCATGTGCGTTGTGGACTTGTGGTGAACCGGACACGCAAAACAAACTCTGCCTATGCTCGTGACTGTTCCCGCGGCCATCTCCTGCGCTTGGGCCCGGGAAGGAACCGCGCACTTCCTTCTTCTTTCACCCCTATCACGCGCACACACACAAATACACACGTGCGGGCGTCGCGCGAGGGGGTGAGGGTGAAAGGGGGAAAGAAGAAGAGAGAGTTGTTGTTTTCCTTTGTATTTATGGTGTTTCCGCGATCAACTTCTTTCACCTTTGCCGGGTGAAAGAAGGGTGAAGGATGGTGAAGCATGGTCGGGTTCAGGCCAGACATCTTTCACCCCCTGGACTTGTTTCACCGGCTTGTTTCACCTCGCCCACGAGTCGGTACGCTCGCGTTGGGCGTCCTGCGGTTGATCCCGTCACAATCTCGACATCGCCTTGCTGGATGAGCGTCTCGACGAGCACGGTGAAGGTCTTGGCGTCCATCTTCATCCGTTTGAGCAGCACGCTGTGCGGCAGTTCCATGCCTGGGGCGTCACGGAGTTTCTCCAGCAACTTCAGACACTCGGCGTGGAACGGGTTGTCCGCCACGTGCGACGCGGCCATGAACAGCATGCGCCGGGTCTGGTGCATCACGAACTGCGACGCCCACCGCACGCCCGGCAGGCTGATGGTTGGGTTCTCGTGGTTCTCGCTGATGGCGTACAGCAGCGCGAGCTTGCGTGTCTGCTCGCTGACACGGCCCCAGACCGTGGTGCCGACCGAGTCGCTCCTGGACTCGGCCTTGGCATACTCCGCCTCGGCTTCTTCACGCGATTCAATCAGCAACCGACGGGCGTCATCGGTGTGGTCCACGATGGCCGGCACGGGGTGGACTTCGATCAGGTTGTCGCGGTGTTCGCCGGGATGGAACTTGGACCACCACGTTGCGGTCTCGACCACGCGGTCAGGCAACGCGCGAATGCTCGGTTCCTGCCCGGGGGCACGCGGCCCGGCTTCGAGGATGATCATGCGGGCGAAGAAGCCGTTGGTCAGCATCCGCTCGCTGAGCGCCTCGTAGTAGTGGTTCGGGATCGCCGTGCCGAAGATGACCAGGCACGGCTGGTCGATCACGCCCGGCGATTCTTTGCCCGCCTTGCGTCGCATGGGATAGACGCTGTTGGACGACGAGTACATCGTCAGCAGCGTGCTCATGATCGCCTCGTGCCTGGCGTCTTTGGCCTTGTTGATCGACTGCAGCATGCCGTCGATCTCGTCGGTCTGAAACAGCATCGTCGGCTTCTGGAACAGCGCGTCCTGGATGCCCTCACCGGACGCGAATCGCTCGCCCAGCGCCTCGGCCAAGCCGATCTGGTGGAGGACACGCGTGTTGATCTTGCGTGGCCAATCTTTGCCGGCAGCCGAGTGGGCCAGGCCGAGCAGGTAGATGTTGGTGCGGTTGTCGCCGTTGTCGCGCACCTTGCGCCCGGCGAGGAAGGCCAGCAGCGACAGCGCCCCGGCGAACGCCATCACCTGATTCGGGTACGGCGCGGTCGCCAGGCAGTGGTCCATGACCTCGCTGACAAAACCTGGCATCCGTAGCATTTCGGCCGGCATCGGCCCGGGGTCGGCGATCTGTGGCGAAGGTGCGGCTTGTCCGTCGGACATCGCCATTGTCTGGCCAAGAGCCGCATTGTCCGACGGACATGCGCCGGGTGCGACGGACATTCGCATAATCGCCGAGATGTCTGGCCCATCGGCATTGTCGGCCAGAGAATTGCTACCGAAGCCGAGTTGTCTGAGAGAACTGGCCGCTTGTTCGAAGTATCCGCCATGGTTGAGTAGCGCGTAGACGGCGAACGGCGAGTAGCCGCGATTCGGCTCGAATGGCGCGGCGTTCGACGAGAAGACGTAGAACACGCGTCCCCCGGACACCTCCTTCAGCGTGGCGGACGTGCCCGCATTCTTGCCGGGCCGACGCCAGTATTCGTTGCCGTCGGCTCCCGGGGCGGCGGCCTTGATACGCACCCAGCCGTGTTCGGCCAACAGTTCGCCCACGTCGCCACGTGCGTTGAAGTCGTCACCAGGTCGATCGGCTGTACCACCGCCAACCGGCAGCGACACGTGGCCACGTGTTGGCCCCGTGCAGCCCCCGGCCCCAGAAGCCTGTCGCGGCCCATCGACCACGGGCGGCAGGTATTCGTTCAGATCCCACGCCGCCTGAAGCAACTGATCGCGTTCGGCTCCGGTCAGGACAGGCAGATCGGTGAGGTCACCTTGGACCAGCTCGTACCCTGGGGTGGGTGTGCAGAGGAACAGCCCGCCTTCGCCACGGGTTTCGATCAGCGTCTCGATCTTCCCCCCGGAAGCCTCGTCCTCGGAACGGCGCTGGGCGAGCTTGAGATTGCCGCAGATCGCCTCCTCGTTGCCGTAGGCCGCGTGGTAACCACCCGATGGCGTGCGTTCGACGAACAACCGAGCGAACAACTCAGGATCGACACGCTCCCGCCATGCCTCGAACAACTCGCCGCCCGCATCGAAGTCGATCATCTCGATTCGCTTGGGCGTCGTACCGCAGAGCACGCACAGAGCATTCGGGCCATTGGCCAGCCACGCCGACAACTCGGCCTGCGTCGGCTGGCGCTTCTGGTACTGCCGCCAACGACCGACGGCCGGTCGCTTCTCGGCGCGTCGCGCCGGCAGAACACACAGGCCCGCCGCGAGGTAGCGTTCAGCCACTGATTGCAGGTTGTCCGCTTCAACGCTCAAAACGGCACCTCGTCATCGGCGTACTCATACGCTGGGCCGCATAGACCCTCGTCACGCTCGTCGCTGCCATCGAGACGCGGCGGCACCGGCCCGAGTTGGTAGCTGATGATGCGGTCGAACCGCTCGCCGGTGACCGATCGCACTGTGATTGTCTTCGTCTCAGCGAGGGCACCGCTATCGGCCAGGTCCACGGCGTCTTGGGCGGATCCCGGGGGCGGCTCGTTGGAGCGGGCACGCCACCACGCCTCGAACTTCTGCCGGGCGTAACTGCCTCGGGCGTGTTCAGGGCAGACCCATTCGCTGTGGAAATCGTTCAGCCCCACGCGGTAGTCGATCCGCATGGTGCGCGGGTGATCGTCCGGCGCATCTCGCTTTTGATGCACGTTGAAGAACACCTCGGAAACTTCGTGCTCCGTCTCGGTCACCTCGCCCGACAGAATGCCGCCAGTGTGTGCTGTCGCGTCGTGCTTCTCCTTCTCCGGTGGCGGGAACTCATATCCGCACTCGGGGCACGTGGCATACGCCGCATGAATCACTGCCTGACACTGCGGGCACTCCTTCGCGGGCGCTTCCCCGCCCCCGGAATTGCGATCCTTGATTTCCAAGGCATCGACAGGGCCGTGACGCAGGATGTTGCCGCCGAAGTCCAAGACCAGGCAGTTCTCTTTCGACGGGTCCAGCCGGAATCCCCGACCAACCATCTGGTAGTAAAGGCCCGGCGAGTTGGTCGGCCGCAGCAGCGCCACGCAGTCGATGTTGGGCGCATCGAATCCCGTGGTCAGCACGTTCACATTGACCAGATACTTGAGATCGCCACTCTTGAACCGCTCCAGTGTCTCTGCCCGGTCGAATGGCAGTGTGTCACCACAGACGAACCCGCACTCATGTCCGCGTTCACCAAGTACACGCTGAACGTGCAGGGCGTGCTGTACGCCCGATGCGAAGATGAGCACCGAGTGGCGGTCCTGCGTGTGTTCGACGATCTCGCGGCAGGCCGACTGGACCACCATGTCGTCGTCCATCAACGCCTCGACCTCGCCCGCGATGAACTCACCGCCGCGAATGTGCAGAGCCGATGTATCCACCTTGCGCCGGCCCGCCTTGGTCTTCAGCGGGCACAGATAGCCCTGCACGATCAATTCGCGCACGCCGACTTCGTAGCACACGTGGTTGAGCAGGTGATCGGGCGCACAGATCGTGCCGGTGGTCATGCGGTACGGCGTGGCGGTCAGGCCGATGAGCCGAATGTTGGGGTTCACCACCCGGGCGTCGGCCAGGAAGGTGCGGTACATACCTTCACCGTCGGGCGGCAGCATGTGCGCTTCGTCGATCAGGATCAGGTCAAACCGGTCCAGTTCGGCTGCACGGCGATACACGCTTTGAATCCCGGCGACGATGATCGGATGCTCGGTGTCCCGGCTGCGTAGACCGGCGGAGTAGATGCCAATCTGGTTCCAAAGGTCGGGTGCCATCGTGTGCAACTTGTCGACCGCCTGCTCGAGCAGTTCCTTCACGTGCGCCAGAATCAGCACACGCCCATCCCACTGCGTTACCGCATCGCGGCAGATCGACGCCATCACCGGTGTCTTGCCACCCGCCGTTGGGATCACCACGCAGGGGTTGTCATCGCGGGTGCGCAGGTGGTCGTAGACCGCAGCCACCGCCTCGGCCTGGTACGGGCGTAGTGTGATCGAGCCGGAACTGGAAGCGACCGTCGTCGTCATGCCGCCACCCCCGCCCCCGGAAGTTTGCCTGCGGCGATCTCCGTGCCGTCGGGCAGGATGCAGCGGTCGTCCATGATGGGAATCGTGTAGAGCGTGTCGCTGCGTCGGCCGAGGTAGCCGAGGATGAAAGCGTTGACCCACTCGACGGGCCGGCCCGTGCCGTAGAGCGGAATCGGCTTGCACAGACAACCGGCGCTTCGGGCCTGGATCACGCTTCCGGTGCTGGGGGACCAGATGTTCTGGATGATGCTTGTGTCGGCCCGGTGCGTATGGCCGTGGATGATGCTCTTGCCCTGGCTGATCTGCAGGTGGTTCTTGGTCGCGTGTCGGGCATACGACCATCCATGCACGGCGACGATCCGCGAGTTGATTGCGTAGTGCGGGTAACGGGCCGTGGCCGAACCGTATGGCACGTACGTGAACTTCTTGCGATCACGCGACAGTTGCAGGCGCGGGGCGAGCATGGAGTACGCGCCCCGTCCTTCGCTGGTCAGCGCCGCCCAGCGGTCGAGTCGGTACTCATGGTTGCCCTCGACCATGACCAGCCGACCGCTGGCCGCCTGCACCCGGTCGAGTAGCGCGTTGGCCTCGGCAAGGTCGTCCTGGTAGTTCGTCTCCGGCACGCCGTGGGTCGGCGGGTGCGATGAGAACTGCCCGCAGTCGAGCAGGTCGCCGAGGCAGACGGTCAGGTCGGGTTTGATGTGTTCGATCGCGCGGCAGACGACCTCGACCGCACGCGGGTTGTGATGCGGGATATGAGCATCGCCGAAGGCGATCATCACACGAGATTTGCGGGAACGTCGTGCGGCCACTTATTCCTCCCCGGCGATCATGGCCGCCGTTCGGGCGTACCCGGCGATGTCGACCAGGTTGTCACGCTTGTGCCGGTGAGCTTGACGCGCCAGCTTCACGGCGATCATGCACAGCGGCACATCCATCGCCTCGATCTGCTGACCTTCGCGCAGCTTCTCCGCCAGCACGCCGTTCCACATCTGCGCCGTACGCCCGAAATCCTCCCGGGGGTGTCCGTAGTCGGCGTTGCGCTGGCCGCTGGTCAGTTCTGCAGCTTCATCGAGAACGGGAACGGTCGGCGGTGGCTCGGCAAGACGCAATTCATGCAGATGCACGGTCGGTGCCGGTGCATCAGCCAACGGCTGAAACGTGGCGACGTCGATGATCGGCATGCCCAGTTCGCGGCCAAGCAGGTACTCGAGCTTCGCGCCCCGCGAATCCGCCCAGCCGGGCAGCATCGCCATGGCGTCGCACTGCAGCAGCAGCGCCACGTCCGCACGCAGGTAACTGCCACGCGGCAGATCGGTGCGACCGCCGAAGTTGTCCGCCGGGTTGACCACCTCCCAGCCCGCCTGCTGCAGTCGCTCGGCGGCGGCGCGGAACGCCGGGAAGTTGTGGTCGGGCAATCCGGTCATCGGCCCGGCCAGATAGATGCGTTGAGGTTGACTCATGATCAGTTGTTCTCCGGATTGATCGCGGCACCGCACAGCGGGCACCGGCGCAGCGGCAGCTCGTCGAGTTGCACTTCGATGCGGCCGGGCTTGCCGCTGGCCCGTCGCCGGGTGAGCAGCAGGTCGATCTGGCTGTCGTCGAGATACACCTCGGCGTGCTCGAGCGCGTCGAGCACCGGCTTCTGGATGTTGTCCAGGTCGCGACGCCGGCGATCGGGCGGAAACGCATCCATGCACAGCGCGATGCGTCCGCCCGCCGGTGGTTTGCGCGGCCCGTTGCCACTCCGCTGGGCCGACGTAGCCAGGAAGTCACAGATGTCCTCGCGGAACCTGCGACCTTCCCGGCTGATCACCGTCCGGCCCCGGTAGTGACGCCAGTAGTGATTGATGCTCGGTGGATAGGGCAGCGCCAGCTTCACGCCTCCTCGTCCTCCTCCACCAGTTCGTCGTGACCGACGCGGAGCTTGGCGCTCAGTGAGGCGAGTGCGCCGCACGGCACGTCGTCTTCATCGAGCCTGCCCATGTCGATCACGTCGATGAAGAGCTCCCCGTCGATCAGCGAAAAGTTGATCAGCACCTTCGGATCAGACTCGGTGCCGCCGAACTTCAACTGCACCTCGTGGGGCTCAGGTGAGTGGCAACCGGCCCGTAGCATGAGCGGCTTACCACCGTTACGCGCATTCAGGTCGTAAAGAATCGTGTCCAACGGTCACCCCCTCTTCCACGGCGGCGTGTTGTCGGTCACGGGAGCCTGCTCTCCGGATGCAGCGGCATGCGCACCGACTTCGGCCTTGGCCTCGAAACCCTTGAGTTCGTTGGTCAGTTCATCGTTGTCGGTGCGCTTCTTGAGCTTGACGTTGATGACCAATGGCAGGTTGTGCAGTTCCACGCTGTCCCTGGGCTGCATCACCCCGACCGCGCGACAGATCGCCGACAGTTCGCCTCGGGCGATCTTGACCGCCGTGGCGTTGGGGTTGTTCAGGTTCAGCCGTGCCCAGAGCGTGCGGCCCTGATACTCGCCTTCGAGGACGGAGAACGTCAGCTCGAGGTAGCTGCCGTTGCCGTTCTTGGTCGGCTTCATTTCCGAGGCGGTGATCGCCGCAAGGTATTTGCCCGCCGGGATCGGGTCGAAGCTGGTGTTCGGGTCGACGTCGTTCGCGTTGAATCCATTGAGATTTGCCATGGATCAGGACTCCTTGGTGTTGGTGGTTCGAGGGGACATGGCCTGCATCAACGCTGACCACGAGAGCGGCAGTTCAGCCGGCAGGCCGTAGCGATTCTTGGCCACGCAGGCGGGACTGCCCACGGTGCGGATCACGCGCTCGCCGCCGTCCTTGCCCAGGCCCGATGCGATGGTCCGATCGCGGCCAAAGCCGCCGTCTTCGGTCTTGGTGATGATCTTGCGGGTGGCGAACAGCACCGCGTCCGCCCACTCGGTGATCAGCGCCGTGGCGTGCTTGTGCAGGCGCGGCGAGTAGCGGTCGTAGGCTGAGTGCTCGGGGTCTTCGAACTTCTCGACCTTGGCATGGGCGAGGAGGATCACACACATGCCGCGCTGGTTGCGCAGGGCGTTCAAGTCGTTGAGCACCTTCCGCCACGGCGTCAGGGCGTGCGTGTAGCCCTTGGCGTAGCCGCCGTCGACTTTCTCGATGCTGTTGACGCCGTACTGTTCACACAGCGCGTCCCAGATCAGTCGCTCGAGCCAGTCGACCGAGTCGATTACGACCGACTCGAACGTGTGCTTGTCGTGCAGCAGTGCTTGGATCGCCGTCTCCACATCTTCCAGCTTGTTGGCGAGCGGGAAGCTGGCGCAGTCGATCTGGTCCAGGCCGTCCTCGGTCGGGATGAAGATGGGCTTGGGGGCCTGCGCCGCAGTGGTGGACTTGCCGATACCCTCGGTGCCGTAGATCAGGAATCGCGGCGGCGAGTGACGTGGTCCGGTGTGAATCTTTTCGAGTAGGGACATGTGAGCTTCCTTGTGCGTGAGTGGTTCGCGTTGTTGTTCAAAAGAAGCGCCCGGGGGGTGGCCGTCGCATGTGGTGGACCCGCCACAAGCCGCCCGGGCGCGAAGAGATGCCTGATCAGGCGACTTCGAGCACCCGCACCTCCTCGAAGCCGGTGGGCCAGTGGTCGTTGTCCCAGCAGGTGCGCAGCCGCCGGATTGCGGATTCGTTTTCGCGTTGAGCGATGGTCAGCGTGTCGTCACCGACGCGCCAGACCCCGCATCGGAAGGGTTCTTTCTTCTCAACCGCGACGAGGTGAACCGGCACCATCTCGCCGTCGAGAACTTGGGCCAGCACCGCGCGATAGAACGCCATCTGTCGGTGGTAGCCGTAGCGCCGGGCATCGGCTTCGAACCAGGTCAGGTCATCGCAGGTTTTGAAGTCCACGATGCCCCGGTGCGGGTGGACCCAATCGATGCGGATCTGGCACGGGGTGTCGCAGTAGTCGGCCCGGAGCACGCCTTCGGACCGGCCGTAGAGCAGCAGATCGACTGCCTCGTCGTTCATGGCCACGCCGCTGGCCATCTGTTCGATCAGATCGACCTGGTCGTGGGAAAGGACGTGCTTGCCTTGGGCCACCGCCCACTCGGCGAAGGCCTTCGTGTTTGAGCCGAACGGCTTGTTGGTCCTGGGATTGATCGGGCCGCCAATAGCAAATTGTGTCTCGTAGGCATCGCGGCCTTCGAGAATGCGGACGTGTGCGGCACGGCCGATCAGGTAACTGGGCGAGTCGGTGTCGACGATCAGACCGAGCGACTTCTTGCGATACAACCACGGGCACTTGATGAAGTCGATCAGTTGGTGGCTACTGAGGTAGCGATCGGCTTTGCGATGGTATTCCTCGGCCGGTTCGACTTCGAAGATGTTCAGATCAATGCTCAGGTCCATCGTGTTCCTCGTCGTGTGCATCGCGTTCCTTCGCCGTTGCCATTCGGCCCGCCCGCCGGAGGGCCTCGAAGGTGTCGGCATCCCTGCCTTGCCTTCGAGGCCCGGGGCGAGTTCCGGGAACTTCCGGGGCTTCCGGGAGCTTCCGGGGGGGCGGGCAAAACACGTCCTCCCCTCTCTAGTTACCTATGACAACCAGCAGAGGCCGTCCCGATTAATCACGACCGAGGCCGGCTTTCTCGAACTCCTTGCGAAGCCGGTCGCGCGCATTGGTGACCTGCCGCCAGGACACGCCACGCATACGCGCCGTCTCCTTGAGGCCGTGTTCAGCGATGCTCAGAAGCAAATCGCGGTCGTCGGGATCGAGCTTGGCCATCACATGCTCGACCGCTTCGTTCAGCTCGAAGTGTTCGAAGTCCGACTTGGGGTAGGTCTGCGTGCGCCGCTGGCCGTCGTCTTCCAGCAGCACCTCGCCGAGCATGCTGACCTCATCTTCATGCTCGACCATCGTGCGCTCGAGCGAGATGGCCTTCTTGTCTTCTCGCCGCTTGAGGCAGTCCTGGCGGCGCAGCATCATCCCCACGCACGAGTTGACCGCCTTGGTGACGAACGACTCGAGGTTGCCCCGATCGGGGTCGAACAGGTGGGCCTTCTCCAGGAGGTACAGGCGCATGTCCTGTTGCAGGTCATCGAAGTCCGAACTTGAGAAGTCGGACCGCTTGATCAGCTGGCCTGCTTTGACGCGGATGAAGGTGACGGTGAACGGGTCCGAAACGATATCGTGGCTCGAGGCCATGGTGTCCTCGAGGCCGGTCGAAATGCTCCCGGATCAGCCGCCTTACGCACGTTCGAAGTTCTGTGTCGCGACACCTTGCCGCGAGAATCACAGGTGCGGTCGGGGCTGACCGGTTGTGAGCCGATCCGGCCTCGACCGAGGCCCGTGGTGTCGCGGTTGGCGCATAGAAAAGGCGGACGCGAGGCCCGCCTGAAGCGTGCTAAGTGACTGCAATACCGTGGCTAACGGTAAGTCAGAACTTTTTTCTGTCTGTCGCGGCGTTGCGACGCGACAGTTCGGGCGACCGAGGCGGTGTCCGAATCGGCCATGACCTCGGCGATGCCGCCACGCCGTTCAACAGCGCGCCGCACCTTGTCCTTGCTGACCGGTTCGCCGGTCTGTGCCGTCAACGCGTCTGCCGCCTTGCGGTACGAGCCGTGCTGCTTGTAGGCCGCGACCAGGACGTCGTCCCAATCCTTCGACTGCAGTTGCGCCGTGACCTGCCGCCGGACGGTTTGCTTTTTCACATCAGGATCAACGGGCAGCGCTGACCGTTCTTCGGCCAACACGTCGGCATCGCCGACGATCTCAGTGATCGTGGCAACATCCAATTCAATACCATGCGGCGTGAGTGTCGCGACCCGCGACAGTGCGACAACCGCTGGCACATGGCCTGGCCAGATGCGTTCGTCCGGTGCTTCGCGCGGCACGAACACAATGGCCCGTCCGCCTGAACCAAGATGAGCCGTGACCGATGTCGCATCGGCGTCGTCCAAGCGGCACGCCAACACCACCTCGCGCGTCGCCTGTTTCCAAGGCGTGCGGCCCAACCGCCAGAGACGACCGGGGACCACCGCCTTCGGCGCGGACTTCAGGTCCATGGCGGCGGATACGGCCTTGGCCAGACCGTCGCCGTCGACCTGCCACCCGATACACATCTCAGCAGTGACCTCAACACGCATCGACTCCGGACATCGGATGAAGTACCGCCGCGTGCCATCGGATGACTGCCGAATCGTCACCGGTTCGACGTGCGCCTCATGGCAGTTCGGGCATGGTGCATGCAGGCCGCCGGTGGCCTGACGCACCAGCCCGAGTTGCTTCAAAGCCTCCAGCTCACCCGGGGGCCAGCAGGAGGTATCGTCGTGATCGAATACGCGCCCGACGTCGTCGAGCGCGTTCAGCAGCACTGGAAACACATCAATGCTCGTCATCTTCCACCACCTTCCACATCTTCAGGGACCGGTCGGCAACTTCACGCTGCTCGTCGGGTTTGCTCTTGAGGTTGCTGGAGTTGGGGGTCACATCGAAGGGCATCGTGGGCTGGCGGCCGTGCCCGTTGCCCTGGAACTTCAGGAGGAAGGACGCCTTGACGACACGTGCCCCTTCGACCGCGACGCCGGCCTTGAGCCATCGCTCGATCTTGCGGTAGATGTCGTTGCGGTTGCCCTTGAGATCCGCCTTGATCTCGATGTACCCGCCGCTGCCGGGCGGCGCGATGCGGAGCAGCGTGATCCGCGCTTCCTCCACACCGTCGGCCGGGTCGGTGGGCAGCGGGAAATCAGGTGTGAGCAGATGATCGAGCTGGTACGCCGGCCGCATGGGGTCGGCCGGATCGATCTTCTCATCCAGCACCGCCTCGCAGAACGCGGTCTGCAACGGCTCCCAGAGCTTCTTGCCGCCCTGGGCGTACAACTCCATCGAACCGTCGCCTTCGTTGTAGACGAACACGTTCTCGAACGCGTAGCGATCGGCGCGCACGATGGGTTGGTCGCTGTCGCCGTCGAACACCAGGTGCTTGTCCGGGTAGTCGTCGAGGTAGGCGAAGAAGTAGTCGCCACCGCCCGAGCGACGGTAATGCACAATGTGGCAATGCCGCCCACGCATCTGCGTCGGCCCGTAGTACGCCGTCAGCGCCTGGGCCAGCCGATCGCAGAGGGCTTGGTCCACATCGATCACCTTCTTCGGCAGACTGTTGCGACGGTTCCAGTACCGCCCGGCCGCGAGGGCATCGGCGCGGGCGAACATCGCCGCCTCGTCGAAGGCCTCGTGAACATTCAGGTACACCCACATCGCGTTGTCCGCCTTGCTCGCCTGCGCCTCGAACTCGGCGGCGCGGTCCGGGCAGCGACAGAGAATCTCCTCGGCGAGCACCGCCCGGCCGCGATGGTCGGCCAGCTCAAAGACGTCGCGGAGGATGACCTGGACCTCGAGCTTCTTCGGCTCGTCCAACGCCTGCCACGCTTCGAAGATCGCCTCGATCTTGTGCTCTGTCAGGTCGTCCCAAGGCACGTCGTCGAGTTCGCCGCGACGACGGAAGAACTCTCGCAGCAGCGGGTTGGAGATTTGCTTGAGAACTTTTCGGGGTTCGAACGGCTTGGCCATGGTTATGGCTCCTTTCCCCGCATGTTGGGCGTGGCACGGTGCGGGGCGGCCGCGTCACGCTATCCCGCTAGCCAGCCGTCACTTGTGCGGCTATCTTGGTAGCGGCGATCCTTTATCAAGACCGGAACGTCCGGCTGATGGAAGGAATACGCCGGGCGACTCCCTTCGCCTTAACCCGGGGCCGCCAGAAAAATTCATGGGTCCGCCAGTTAAGGGGGCCGCGTAGTCAGTACGACAGCGGAAGGTGACGTGATGCCAGACGGTGAAGTCACTGTGAGCGATTCAGACATCGCCCTCATGATGGCCATGGGCGATCAGGAAGGGCTGCGCCTGTTCCTTCAACGGTACGGTGGTCGGATGAAGGCTTTTCTGACGAAGTATTTCGCCCATGTCCTTCAAGAACAGGAACGCGACGAGGCATTCAATCGGGCGATTCACAACATTTGGCGATTCGCCGACCGGTATCACGAAGGTAAAGGGCAGCTTCCGTCATGGTGCATCCGCATCGCCCAGAACGCGGCGAAGAGCGTGTTGCGGCGAGAAATGAGTTTCTGCTCGAAGAACCGGGAATACGAAGACGACTTTGATCCGGCTGGCCCGAGCAACGAAAACGATGGGACCGCCCAACTCTTCGGCCCTGACGACCAACGCTGGGAGTATGTGCTCAAGGCCATCGACACACTCCCGGCGCTGCAGAAGGCCATCATTCAGGCCGACCTGGCAGCCGACGGTACGGCGGATGCGCAGCGTCTGACAGAAATCCACGGGACCTCGAAGAACAGCATCTACGTGTCGCGGAACAAGGCGCACGAGAACCTCAAGAAGCGGGTGGACGAACTCATGCGTCAGTCCGCTGGGAAGAGGCGATGAACATGAACCCCGAATCAGACAAATTCTGGCAGGAGATCGCGAAGGGGCTGGCCCGGCGCACGGGCCACGCGCCGATGACGCCGGAAGAGGCGCAGAAGGAATTCGAGTCGCTATCCGACGAGAAACTTCCCGACGATCAGATCGAGGAGATCATCGACCGCGTGACCTCGGGCGAGTTCACCGATTGGACCCCGGCCGCGCCGGAGTTCGATCTTCCAGAATTCGACTGCGAATCCATCGCAGACGATGTGCTGCAGCTCAACCGAAACGAAGGCGACGCAGACTCGGAGACCGACGAACTACTCGATCAACTGCGCCGCGAGGCGCTTGAGGATGGGCACGACGATGGCCAAGAAGACGCGACTGGAATGGGCGGAGATCAGGAACCGCCAAGACAAGGCGATTGAGCAGGCGGCCGATGTGTTAGCCGCACTGCACATCGACTCCGCGCCCATCGACCCGTTGGCGATTGTGGCCAGTGAGAAGCCGCTGCTCACTGCCAAGGGGGCAGACTTCCGGGATCGCTTCGACGGCCAGTTGGAATACCACCGATCCAAGAACCGCTTCCTGCTGTTCTTCAACACCAAGTACGACCGCCAACCAAATGGCGAGCACCATCCGCGCACGCGTTTCTCGATCGCGCATGAATTGGGCCACTACTTCCTCGACCGGCACCGGGCATACCTGCTGCGGACGGGCAAGTCGCACCCCTCCAGAGGTGAGTTCCTGAGCGACCGCACCATCGAGACGGAGGCCGATGCGTTTGCCGCCGGACTGCTCATTCCGACGAAGTTGCTGCGGCCGCTGGTGAATGACGGCGAAATGTCATTCGCGGATATTGAACTCTGGGCCAGCGAGTTCAAGACATCGATCACGAGCACCGCCCGACGCAGCGTCGAGCTGTCGGATTTCCCGTGTGCACTGATCGGTGTTCGCGAGGGCCGGATCGCCTTCAGCTTCTTCTCGCAGGCCATGATCGAAGGCGGCTGCTATCCGCGCCCGCGTGGCAGCGATCTTCACGCCGAGGCCCAGGCAAAGTGGCAGTCGTTCGCTGCGGGATGCCTGCTCGACACGAAGGGACAAGCCCTTGGCCAGGACTGGTGCCAGACGTTCGACAACTTTCAGGCCGCACGAGCCCCGGTGTACGAGCACCACTTCGGCGTCCCTGCGACGCAGACGCTGCTCGTCCTTTTGTCCGTTCCAGAAGACGAACTCTTTGCCGATGACGAGGACGACTGACGTCCTCCTGGCCGACTTGTGAACATCGGCGAAAAACGGATAATAATCGATGCGTAAACGGGGCTGGGCGGACAGATCATCCCCGGGGCGTTGGAGTAGCCATGGCGGCGAAACGCGACGAGATCATGACGATGGACGAACTAGCAGAGTATCTGAAGATCTCCAAGTCCACGCTCTACAAGCTGGCAGTCGAGAACAAGCTGCCAGGCACGAAGATCGGCAAGCGATGGCGCTTCCACAAGGAAGCCATCGATTCTTGGGTCAAGACGGGTCGCGCTGTCACCGGCATCGGAGATGAAGAATGAGCGACGTGAAACTATTCCGCGTTAGCAGCGGCGACGCCGAGGAGCTTGTCGGCCGCGCGGTCAGGCTGGAGAAGAAGCTTCAGGTGCTTATCGAAAAGCACCTCGAAACCTTCCTGCACGTCCGCTTTGTTGCTTCGGAGTACTCCACCGGCAAGACCCACGCGGGCAGGATCGACACGCTCGGGATCGACGAGAACTTCTGCCCCACAATCATCGAATATAAACGGAACTCGAACGCCAACGTCATCAACCAGGGCCTGTTCTATCTCGACTGGCTGATGGACCACAAAGCCGAGTTCGAGTTGTTGGTTCAGCGGCAGTTCGGCCAGGAAGCTGCCGAGCAGTTGGATTGGAGCGGGCCGCGTCTGCTCTGTATCGCAGAAGACTTCACCCGCTACGACATTCACGCCATCCAGCAGATCAACCGCAACATCGAACTGCTCCGCCATACCTTTTTCGGCGACGATCTGCTCATGCTGGATCTGGTCAACGTCGTCTCGGCCGAGCCGATCGAAGATGGTGATGGCGGCACTGGCGGTGGTCCCAAGCAGTATACGACGCAGGAAGAGTACTTGGCCCGGGCAGAGCCGCCGCTCAAGGAGTTGTTCGACGCCTGCCGCGACCACGTCCAGGGCCTGGGCGACGACGTCCAGATCAAGTTCCTCAAGTGGTACATCGCCTGCAAGCGGCTGAAGAACTTCGCCACGATCCAGCTTCAGACAGGCCGGAACAGCCTTCTAATGTGGCTTCCACTGAGTCCCGACGAGGTCACGCTTGAGGACGGGTTCTCGGCCGACAAACGGAACGTCGGCCACCACGGCACCGGCGACCTGGAGCTGACGATCCGGAACCTTGACGATCTGGAAAGAGCCAAGCCGCTGATTCAGAAGAGCTTCGAGGAAAACTGACGTATGCCATCCCACCAAGAAATCGCGAACCTCATCTGGCAGATCGCCGATCTGCTCCGCGGGCCGTATCGCCCGCCGCAATATGAGCGCGTCATGCTGCCCATGACCGTCCTGCGTCGCTTCGACTGCGTGCTCGCCCCGACCAAGGCGAAGGTCCTCACTGCGTGTGCCAAGAACCGCAGCAAACACAAGGATGCCGCCCTCGACACCGTCCTCAACAAGGCCGCAGGGCAACGCTTCCACAATCATTCGCCGCTCGATTTCGCCAAGCTCAAGGGCGACCCCGACCACATCGACAAGCATCTGGTCAGCTACATCAATGGCTTCTCCGCCAACGTTCGCCGCATCTTCGACTACTTCGAGTTCGGCAACGAAATCGAGAAGATGCGAGAGGCCAATATCCTCTACCTCGTCGTCTCCCAGTTTTCAGACGTTGACTTGCACCCCGACACCGTGCCCAACAGTCAGATGGGCTTGGCCTTTGAAAACCTAATCCGCCGTTTCAACGAACTGGCCAACGAGACAGCCGGCGACCACTTCACCCCCCGCGAGGTCATCCGCCTGATGGTGAGCATGCTCTTCATCCAGGATGACGACCTGCTTGCCGGTGACGCCGTCCGCACCATGCTCGACCCCGCCTGCGGCACTGGCGGCATGCTCGCCGAGGCCCAGAATTACCTCCGCCGCCACAACCTCGAAGCCCGGCTCTACACCTACGGCCAGGACTACAACAAACGCGCTTTCGCCACCGCCGCCTCCGACATGCTCATCAAGGAGGTTGCCCACAATGGCGCGGGCGAGAATATCAAGTTCGGCGATACCTTCCTCGATGATCAATTCTCCGGCCACCGGTTCGACTATCTCATCGCCAACCCGCCCTTCGGAGTGGACTGGAAGAAACAGCAGATGGAACTGAAGCGCGAGCATGCAAAATCCGGCTTCGCTGGCCGCTTTGGCGCAGGCCTGCCTCGCGTCAACGATGGCTCGCTCCTGTTCCTCCAGCACATGATCAGCAAGTTCGAGCCATACCAGCCCGACAAGCAGAAGCACGGCTCGCGTCTGGCCATCGTCTTTAGCGGCTCGCCGCTGTTCACCGGCGGCGCGGGCTCGGGCGAAAGCGAAATCCGCAAGTGGATCATCGAAAACGACTGGCTCGAAGCCGTCGTCGCACTGCCCGAGCAGATGTTCTACAACACACCCATCAGCACTTACATCTGGATCGTCACCAACCGTAAGGACAAACGCCGCAAGGGCAAAATCCAGCTCTTCGACGCTCGCGACATCTACATCCCCATGCGCCGCAGCATGGGCGACAAACGCCGCAAGATCGGCGAAGGCCCCGACGCCGAGGATGGAGCGGAACCCGACCAGATCGCCGAGATCGTCAAGGGCTACGGTAGATTCACCGTGTCGGACCGTTCCAAGGTCTTTTGCAACGAAGAATTCGGCTACACCCGCGTCACCGTCGAACGCCCGCTCCGCCTCCGCTACCGGATGACCGCCGAGGACAAGGCCCGTTTTCTCGACGCCGTACCTCACCTGCTCGATGACATACAGGAGATCGACAAGCAGATCGGCCGGGAGCCGCTCGATGACTGGAACGCTGTCGCCCTACGCATCGCCACGATCCTCAGGAAGCGCAAGACCCGCTGGAAGGCCCCGGAGCACAAGCTGTTTCGCAGCGTCTTCACCGTCACCGAACCGGCCGCTCAACCCGTCCTAGCCGACAAGCCCACGCAGTTTTCGGATTTCGAGCCTGATACATCCCTTCGTGACTTTGAGAACGTCCCGCTCACCGATGACATCGAAGCCTACTTCGAGCGCGAGGTTCGCCCCCATGTGCCGGACGCCTGGATGGACCGGGAGAAGGATAAGGTCGGCTACGAGATCAACTTCAATCGCCACTTCTACACCTACACGCCTCCGCGCCCGCTGGAGGAGATTGATGCCGATCTGAAGAAGGCCGAAGCCGAGATTCTGCGCCTGCTCAGGGAGGTGACGGAATGAGCACCGGAGTTGGCGAAACACGCAAGATCAAGTACATCGCCACCGTCAATGACGAGGCACTGCCCGAATCCATCGACCCGGACTGGGAGTTGGAGTACATCGACATCGGCAATGTCGAAGCTGGCGCGGGCATCACTGGCACCGCGACTTACCGCTTTGAAGACGCGCCCTCCCGGGCTCGACGGCGTGTTCGTCACGGGGACGTCATCATTTCGACAGTCCGTACCTATCTTCAAGCCATCGCTGCGATCATTGAGCCGCAGCCAAACCTAATCGTCTCGACCGGATTCGCCGTGATCCGTCCCATGCTAGACAAACTCGATCCCGGCTTCTGCCGTTACGTTCTCCGTGATCCGAGCTTCCTCGCCGAGGTTGAGCGGCGTTCGGTCGGGGTGAGCTATCCGGCGATCAATGCGAGCGACCTGGCCGCGATCCCCGTGCCTTTTCCCCCCCTCGACCGTCAGCGGGCGATTGCGGATTACCTGGACCGGGAGACGGCGAAGCTGGATGCGATGGTGGTGGCCAAGGAGCGGCTGCTGGACCTGCTGGCCGAGAAACGCCGCGCCCTCATCACCCACGCCGTCACCCGCGGCCTCAACCCCGCCGCCCCCACGAAACACTCCGGCATCGAATGGCTCGGCGAGATTCCGAAGCATTGGTCAGTAGATCGGCTGAAGTTCCACATGAACCACATCGAGCAGGGGTGGTCCCCCCAGTGCCTGAACATGCCGGCTGGACCGGACGAGTGGGGCGTTCTTAAGGCCGGCTGCGTCAACGGAATGGCGTTCGATCCGGATGAGAACAAGACGCTTCCCCCTGATCTCGATCCGAAGCCTGAACTCGAAGTCGTCGAGGGCGATGTATTGATGAGCCGATCCAACACAGTGCAGTTACTGGGTAGTACCGCGCTCGTGGGCACGGTTCGCCGCAAACTCATCCTGTGCGACAAGCTGTATCGCCTCCACCTCAACCCGAAGACGATTCACAAGCCATACCTCGTCTATCTTCTGCGATCCCCGGCCGGGCGTTTCGAATTCGAGCGTGATGCCACCGGAGCCAGCAATTCAATGCAGAATATTGGGCAAGACTCGGTGAAGAACGTCTGGTTGCCGATCCCGCGGTTGGAAGAGCAGATCGAGATCGCGGACTTCATCCGGACACAGGCGCGTCGCTTCGACGCCATTAGCATATCCGCACAAGGAACAGTCCGACTCCTCAAGGAGCGTCGCGCTGCCCTGATCGCCGCCGCCGTCACCGGGGCCATTGATGTGGAGGCCGCAGCATGAGAGTCACCAGCCTGAAAATCGCCAACCTGCGCGCCATCGAAGCGGCGGAGTTCCGCTTTCAGCCGGGCTTCAACCTGATCGTCGGCGTCAATGGCGTAGGCAAGACAACGGTGCTGGATGCGCTGCGGATTTCCCTGTCGGCCGTCGTCAAGCACATGAACCGGCTGACGTATTCCGAGAGCTTCGCCCCGGATGATGTTCGCGTGGAGGGCGGGGCGCTTTCGGTGCAATGCGGGATCGGCATCGGTAAGATCGAACACGAGTATCTGATCCACGTTCCACGTGAGACCAGCGCTCCCAGAAAGAAAAAGGCGGGCATGCCCCGCGAGGATGTGGTGCTGACACCGGCGAAGAGCGAGTTCCTCGGTGACCCACCCGACCTGGCCGCTGACAACTCTTCGGGTGGACGGCCCTTTGCGATCTTCTTCTCGACCAGTCGGGCGGTGCCGTCCGAGCGTGGTCCCTCCAGTCGGCGAGCCGGTGGCAATATCTCTGCGGCATTGTCCGGCGCTCTGGCCGAGCGTCCGTTGCAGTTAGGTGTGTTCGCGTCGTGGATGCGCGTTCAGGCTGCGCTGAAAGATGAAAAGCCCGATGTCGGGAAGGCATTGAAGGCGTTCGAGAAGGTGGTTCAGCGGTTCCTGCCGGGCTTCTCGCGTCTCAGGGTAGATAAGGAAAAGGGGCTGATGATCGACCGCGACAAGACGCCGCTGAATGTCTCGTGGCTCTCCGATGGCGAGCGCGGCGTGCTGGCACTTGTTCTGGACTTGACGCGCCGTCTGATCCAAGCCAATCCGGGCATGAAGGACCCGGCGGCGAACGCAGAGGCGGTCGTCCTGATTGATGAGCTTGACTTGCACTTGCATCCCAAGTGGCAGCGGTTGATCGTGGACAATCTGACGGTGGCGTTTCCGAAATGCCAGTTTGTCGCCACGACACACTCCCCGCAGATCATTGGCGAGATCGAGCACGGCCGAATCCAGATCATCAAGGATGGGCAGGTGTACTCGCCAACGCACTCATTCGGGGTCGATTCGAGTCGCGTCCTCGAAGAGATCATGGACTCCCAGCCACGAGCCAAGGAGATCGATAATTTGCTGGCCAAGCTTTCCCGCCTCATGGGCGACTCAAGACTCGACGAGGCGAGAGAGTTATTGAGCAAGCTTGCAGATCATCTTGGCGAGGATGACCCGGAAGTCACACGTTTACGCACACTTCTCGAGTTTGTGGGGGGGAACGAATGAGGGCCATCACGAAGGGCGCGGAGCCAGCAAGCCTAACCCAGCATCGCAAGTCGCCGCATTGTGACTACGAGAACTACGCGGACAAGGATGGGCTGCGAGTCGCGCTGCACTCTGAGCAACGAGGGCTTTGCTGTTACTGCATGGGCCGGATTCGCGCCAACGTGGGGGACATGAAGATCGAGCATTGGCAATGTCAAGCAACGTACCCGCAACAGCAGCTTGTATACCGCAATCTGCTCGGCGCGTGCCTTGGAGGGGAAGGACTGCCGAGACACCTGCAGCACTGCGATACGCGCAAAGGCAACGACGACATCCGTTGGAATCCAGCCGACCCAGCACACCAGATCGAAGCACGCCTGAAGTACGATCCAGATGGGACGGTTCGATCCGATGATGCCGAGTTTGACGGCCAGCTGAACAATGTCCTAAATCTGAATCATGCTCTGCTCAGGAACAACCGGAAGGGCATTCTCGATGGTGTTCTTGGTTGGTGGAAGGCTGAAAAACCCATCCCGACCGATCGCATCGAACGAGAACTCGACCGAATGACTGATGGCGGCGAGCTACAGCCGTACCGCCAGGTGGCGGTGTGGTGGTTGCGGCAAAAGCTGGAGAATCGCGCATGACGGCATTCAACACCAGGGAGATTGCCTTCGAGTCGGTCATCGAACAACACCTGTTGGCCAACGGCTATGTGTCGGTCAAAAGTGACGGGTTTGACCGCGAGAGCGCGGTGTTTCCCGATGAAGTGCTTTCATTCATCCGCGACACGCAGCCAGTCGAATGGGCGAAGCTGCAGGCCTTGCATGGTGATCGGACCGGCGAACAGATTCTGACTGATCTCTGCAAGTGGATGGACTCCCATGGGAGCTTGGCTACTCTGCGGCACGGGTTCAAATGCTACGGACGCACATTGCGTGTTGCGTTTTTCAAAGCCGCCCATGGCATGAATCCCGAACTCGGTCAGCAGTATGAGAGAAATCATGTCGGCATCACCCGCCAGCTTCGCTTCCGCCCCGATTCGAACAAATCCATTGATGTGGTGCTGAGCCTTAACGGCATCCCAGTGGTCACCCTGGAACTGAAGAACCCGCTATCCGGGCAGACCGTTGAGAACGCGATGCGGCAGTACCAACAAGACCGCGATCCGCGCGAGACGCTGTTCGCCTTCCGTCGTCGGGCCCTTGTCCACTTTGCTGTGGATACGGAAGCGGTGTTCATGACGACGCGGCTAGCGGGCTCAGCCACATATTTCCTGCCCTTCAATAAGGGCAATGTCGGTGGTGCTGGAAATCCCCCGGATGACGCTGGCAGAACCTACCGTACGGGCTACCTGTGGGAGGAGGTGTTGGAGAGGGATAGTCTGCTTGATCTGCTGGCTCGATTCCTTCACCTCCAGGTCGAGGAGAAGCGGGCTGAGGATGGGTCGAAGGTTAAGCGGGAAACGATGATCTTTCCGAGATATCACCAGCTTCAGGCCGTCCGCAGGCTGGTTGGAGCCGCCCGTAACCATGGAGTCGGTCACAACTATCTGATCGAGCACTCGGCCGGAAGCGGCAAAAGCAATACCATTGGCTGGCTGGCCCACCGACTGTCATCTCTCCACAACGAGCACGATCTGAGAGTGTTTGACTCGGTCATCGTGGTGACTGATCGGGTCGTCCTGGATCAACAGCTGCAAGATACGGTGTACCAGTTTGAACACAAGATGGGAGTCGTGCAGAAGATCGATGACGACTCCCGGCAACTTGCGGAGGCCCTCGAAAACGCCGTCCCGCTGATCATCACGACACTGCAGAAGTTCCCGTTTGTGTCGCGTCAACTCCTTAAACTAGCGGAAGAGAGGGGGAAGACAGGCAACGGACTTTTGCGGACCCGACGATGCGCCGTCATCATCGACGAGGCGCACAGCTCACAGTCGGGAGAGACGTCGACGGAGCTAAAGGCCGTGCTTGGCGGTGACGAGCTGGCCAAGAGGGCCAAAGAGATGGCCGCCGCAGACGGCGCGGAGGATATGGAAGAACTCTATCGCAGCATGGCCAAACGCAGCCGCCAGGCTAACTTGAGCTTCTTTGCCTTCACCGCGACTCCCAAGCACAAGACGCTGAAGGTGTTTGGCAGCAATGGCGGCGCGTTCCACCAGTACACAATGCGGCAGGCCATTGAGGAAGGCTTCATTCTCGACGTACTGAAGAACTACGTGACGTACAAGACCTACTTCAAGCTGCTCAAGGCTTGTGAGGATGACCCGAACGTTGAACGGAAGAAGGCAGCAAAGGCGCTTGCCAGATACCTGAGGCTGCACCCGCACAACGTCGCCCAGAAGACCACCATCATGGTCGAGCACTTCCAAGCGGTCACACGACACAAGATCGGTGGCAGAGCGAAAGCCATGGTCCTGACAGGTTCACGGATCGAGGCCGTACGCTATAAGCAGGCGTTCGACAGGTACATCAAGGAACACGGCTATCCCATCCGCACGCTTGTGGCCTTCTCTGGGACCGTCCAGGACGACAAGCTTCCCGATGTGACCTACACGGAAGAGCAGATGAACCAGGGCATCCGTGAGAAGGAGTTGCCAGAGCGTTTCGCGACCGGCGAATATCAAGTCCTTCTGGTCGCGGAGAAGTATCAGACGGGATTCGATCAGCCGCTCTTGCACACCATGTTCGTCGATAGACGGCTCGCCGGGATACAAGCGGTCCAGACGCTATCCCGTTTGAATCGGACACATCCGCTCAAGGAAGACACGTTTGTCTTGGACTTCGTGCCGGAGAATCGTGACGAGGTCAAGGAGGCGTTCAGGACGTACTATGAGGGAGCCCAGATCGGGGAGGATGTCGACCCGGCTCGCCTCTACGAGATCAAGGCTGAACTAGATGCGTCCGGAGTGTACCTGCCTGAGGAAGTCAACCGATTCTGCGCCATCTACTTCAAGCCACGGCAGAGACAGAGCGTTGCGGATCATCAGGCCATGAATGCCGCGCTCGATCCGGCGGTCTCTCGGTTTCAGGCCGGACTTGCGGAGGACGAAGATGCGATCGAGCTGTGGCGTGGCAAGGTGCGGGCCTTCAAAAACTTGTATGGCTTCCTGAGCCAGGTTATTCCTTACCAAGACTCTGACTTGGAGAAGCTCTATACATTCCTTCGCCACCTGTCCGCCAAGCTTCCGCGTCGCAGCAGTGGACCCACTTACGATTTTGACGACGAGGTCCGGCTGGACTACTACCGGCTTCAGAGAATCAGCGAAGGGTCAATCAGCCTTCGCGATGGGCAGGCAAAGGCGCTCGACGGGCCGTCGGAAGTGGGGTCAGGCGTAGTTCGTGAAGAAAGGGCCCCGCTTTCGCGCTTGATTGATGTGGTCAACGACCGTTTCGGCACAGATTTCAACCAGGCTGACCAATTGTTCTTCGACCAATTGGTAGAAGCCGCAGTGCTTGATGAGTCGATCAAGCGAGCTGCTGTAGTCAATCCCGACGACAAGTTTGAGCTTGTGTTCAAGAACCTTTTGGAGACGCTCTTCGTCGAGCGGATGGATCAGAATGAAGAGATCTTTGCCAAGTTCATGAATGATCCGGGATTTCAACAGCTCGTAACGACATGGTTAAGCGCGGAAGCGTACCGGCGCATCCGATCCGAGAGTGGGGCACCATGAGTGTTGGGGGTATCTGATGCCTACGGTCTTCTGGAACGCCGGCGAGAAGGAAGTCATCCGGGGCCTTGATATCCTTGGCCTTCGCAAGATGGATCAGGACCTGGAGAAGGGCTGGGTGTCGGGCATTACGACAATCTCCCAGCGAGCACGATACTTGTCGCTGCTGCCGTGGGTTCTCATGGAATACTACACGCTCTGCGGCATCGACTCGGGCAAGGCCCATGCTCCCGACTGGGAGGAGTTTCACGACATCGAGCGTCGTCTGGAATTGGTCGTCCTCGCCGCAACGCAGATGACGGATAGGCAGCTTGGCCGAAGAACCGGCGGACTGCTTGGCAGTGATTTGTTCGGCGGCGAAATGGACCTGCTGGCAAACGGCAGCGTGGTCTCGTTGAAGCTTGATCGTGGCGGGGCCACCTACGGCACCTATGTCGTGCCGTGCCGCACCATTGGCTTGGTAGGCCATGATGCCATTGAGGGGAAGTGGGAAGCCCCGAAGATCACGCCCAGGGGCCGCCGCATGCACGCGATTCGATGCCAGAATCTGGGCGAAAGCCCGGTGGTCCGGCGAATACTTGAGGGCGGTTCCATCGACGTCGAGAGCATTGCTCAGCACGCCGCACAATTCTCCGCCGGAGCGCTCGACCAGCCTGACTCTCAGGAAGAACGTGAACTGCTTGAGAAGGTGCTCCTTACTCCAGAGGAAGACCAGGACACGGAAACCTACAGCAGATTCCTTGCCACCGTTCGATTCGCGTTGAGTTCCATCCAGGCTGGTTTTGGCTCGTCGTCTGCTGCCCTGGCTGAGCACTACGCGAGAGTCACGACACCCGGTTGTCAGTCGGCTGACTGCGCTCTGGCGTGGGCTGCCTATGAGATGCATCGTCGTGTGCATTTCTCGTTGGAGTTGCTGCTTGGGGCGCTGACGACGTGGAAGCCGGCACCCTCTTGTGGCAGGGCTCCAAGCTCGGCTTCTGTGCTCTGGCCCAATCTACCAAGCGGTCATACAGCGGCTCCGTGCCGGTCTTGACACTCCGCTCGCAGAAGCGTGACGCGAGGCTGTCGTGTCCGTACTTGCTACCCTTCCGCAGCCTGCTACGGATTGCAGGCGAAAGAGCTCCCGATCGATTTACGGACGCAAATGTTGAGTTATTGGCGGAGTTCGCGCGTCGACTTGAGACGACATGGGCTCGAGCTCGGTGATGGAGGCGCGTCGACAGAAAGACTGCGAGTGCGTGTTCCTCTCAACTTGCGCTGCTTACGCCAATTCCGTAGCTGTGTGATCGGCCGCATATCCCGCTCGGTGATCGGGTCGTCGCCGCTCTGGACGAGTGGCAGGTTCAGCAGTTCCTCTTGAATATCCGGCGCGAGGTGCAGCAGGTTCATGATCTGCGTCATGCGCGGCTGGGTTACGTGGGCGAGACGGGCGAGTTCGGACATGCTGGCGACTTGGCCGTTGGCGAGCATCTCGTCGAAGCGGATCGCCAAGGCCATCAGTTTCGAGACGCGAGGGATGCGACCTGTTGGGGGCGGTGGCTCGGGAGGCGGGCCCGGCCTGATGACCTTACGGCGTGTCTTGCGGGCGAAGTGGATTTCGTGGGTGACGGTTGTCATGCGGCTTGTTCCAGTCGGCGGTCAATCAGCGATCGGATGCTCGTCGGGCGAAAGGTGACCGACACGGTGCCGGCCTGCCCGTCGTAGTCCACCGTGGTAATCAGCAACTTCAGGAGCCGTGCCTGCTCGCGGGGGATCAGGTTCTTCCACAGGTCATCGAACTCCTCAAGTGCGGCTCGGGCGTCCGCGTGCGTGACGATCTCATTGTTGAGTTCGCTGACCCGGGCTTTCAGTTGTGGCTGTTGCCGCTTCGCGTCAGCGAGGCGAGTGTGCAGGTCGGCGATGCGGGACGTCGTCTCGTCATCCGTGCGCCCGCTGGCGGCCAGTCGTTTCAGTTCCCGGCCGTCACGGTCCAGTTGCCGCCGCAGGTCGTCGAGGTCGCGCTGTGCGGCCGCCAGTTCGGCGTGGATCGCCGCGTGGGCGTCCGTGAGCACCTGGGCGAGCAACGCTTCGTCGTGGGCCAACCGGCGTACCTCGTCGACGACGAGGGCCTCGATCTCTTGGGCGGGCAGTGAATCGGCCGAGCATGCATCGCGGCCGTTCTTGATCTCGTGCGTGCAGCGGTAATACCGGTAGACGTGTCGGCCCTTGCCACGATGGAAGGTGTGGGTCATGGCCGTGCCGCAGCCCTTGCACCGCAGCAGGCACCGCAGTAATGCGCCGTATTTGTTGCGCACCTCCGCGCCGCCGGTTCGTCCATTCTCCTTGAGTTGGTGCTGGACCTTGTCGAACAGTTCGCGGTCGATGATCGGCTCGTGCTCGCCTGGGTACAGCTCGCCCTTGTAGGGCATCTGCCCGGTGTAGATCGGGTTGGTCAGCAGGACGTACAGCGTCGCCTTATCGAACGGACGCCCGCCGAGCTGCTTTCCCTTCTTGGTGGTGCGGCGCTTGTTCGCCCAGTTGCGGCGGGCCAGTTCCTTGACCACCGGCAGCAGCGCCGCCTCTCGCAGGTACATCTGGAAGATTTCACGGACCTGCGCGGCTTCCTTCGCGTTGATGACCAGGTGCGGACTCGGTCCCGACCGATCCACGTCGTAGCCCAGCACGGGGGCACCGCCGGTCCACTTGCCCTTGCGGGCCTGCGCCGCCAGCTTGTCGCGGATGCGTTCGCCGATGATCTCTCGCTCGAACTGGGCGAAGCTGAGCAGGATGTTGAGCGTCAACCTGCCCATCGAATGGGTGGTGTTGAATTGCTGCGTGACCGAGACGAACGAGACGCCTTGGCGCTCGAACGTTTCCATGATGCGGGCGAAGTCCATCAGCGATCGGCTGAGGCGGTCGACTTTGTAGACCACCACGCAGTCGACCTTTCCGGCGTCGATGTCGCGGAGCAGGCGCTCAAGCGCGGGCCGCTCCATGCTGCCACCGGAGTAGCCGCCATCGTCGTAGCGGTCGGGCAGTACCGTCCAGCCCTCGGCCTTCTGGCTGGCGATGAACGCTTCGGCCGCTTCGCGCTGGGCATCGAGCGAGTTGAACTCCTGATCGAGGCCTTCCTCGCTGGACTTGCGCGTGTAGATGGCGCACCGAACCGTTGTCTTGACGGGCGTCTTCTTCTTGGCTCGACTCATCGCTTGGCCCCCAGTCTGAAGAAGCGGAATCCGTTCATATGGCTGCCGGTGACCTTCTTCGCCAAGGCCGTCAGCGTGCGGAAGCGTTCGCCGTCGCATTCGAAGCCCTGGTCGTCTTTGAGAACGACCGCCCGGATGGTGCGGCCCTTGTACTCACGGACCAGCGCGGTGCCCGGCGGAGGGATGCGTGGATCGGATGGTTTGGCTGGGCCGCGTGAGACTGGCCGGGTGACCGTCACCGTCTCGCCGGTCTGGGGCGGGCAGATCATGGCCTTTGGTGCCATCACCCGCACGTCGGCGTCATCGGCCAGTTCCGCCGCGCGTCGGCGGGCACGTTCCGACAGGTCGCCCTCGGCATTGGCCTGGATTCGCCAGGCGTTCTTGCGGATCAGGTAGGCCCGGTGGCGGGTGCGGCAGGGCTGGCCGTGCAGTTCCTTGTATAGGTCGGCCAGGTCGCCGGTCGTCATGTCGTCCAGGGCGGCGAGTTGCGTTGCGATGTCCTGCATGAATGTGGCTCCTTTCGCCATGCGTTGCGAGACTCGACCCGTTAACCGGTGGGTCGTTGAGCCACACTGAGCCTCGTTTTCGAAGGAACATCAAGTCCATTTCGCGGCCCCGGCGAAGATGTTTCGTCGCTGTCATCAGGCTGCGATCTGGACGCCCGCACGCAGCGCAGCAGACCAGCCGCGAGGATGGTGGCGACCTCGTCGCGGCGCTCGCGTTCGGTCATGGTCTGTGGATCGCGGGTCGAGATCATGCGGCCTCCAATGTTGGGCGAAAACATGTGGTCCCCTCATTAGTTACCTATGCGAACTGGCGCGGCCGGTCCCGATTTTCCATAACCGCGAGGGCGTGATTCCGAACCGCACGGCTTCCACTTCGAGCGCAACCTGCCCATAACCCGAGCCTCTGTCTCTGCCCGGTTAAGAGAGACTTTGGGCCGAGACGGGCCGATCCGGCGTCGCGGACTGCTGATCCGGTTATGGCGTGGGGCGAGTCAGAGACACGGCATGAGATGGCTGCCGGCTGTAACCCGTTGCGAGAACTGGCGTAGAAAACGAAAACGCCGACGCGTCTCTGCGCCGGCGTTCGCCGTTAACTGGTGGGCCGGTGAGTTGCGCAACCGGCCGGGAAATAGCGGGGGCAGGATTCGAACCTGCGACCTCCGGGTTATGAGCCCGACGAGCTACCAGGCTGCTCTACCCCGCATCAGGTTGAGTCACGTATCGTAGCGGGGTCGCGGCTCATGTCAAGCGGGGGTTAATCATGTGTTACCGAGCGGTTGCGGATGGGGCGGGGGGGCTTAGAATGCGAGCTTTGGTTAACTCTCGCTATCACGCTCAAGGAAGCAGGCATGAACGTTCTGATCATCGGCAGCGGCGGGCGCGAACACGCGCTGGGGTGGAAGCTCAAGCAGTCCAAGCAATGCGGCAAGGTGTTCTTCTCACCGGGCAATGCGGGGACGGCGTCGGTGGGGCAGAACGTCAAGCTCGACCTGTCGGAAATCAACACGAAAACGACCGACGCGGTGGTGTGGTTCTGCAAGCAGAACAAGGTGGGCCTGGTGGTGATCGGGCCGGAGGATCCGCTGTCGGCGGGGCTGGCGGATCGACTGACCCGGCCGGAGTTGAAGGTGTTCGGGCCGAAGCAGGCGGCGGCTCAACTTGAGGCGGACAAGGCATGGTCGAAGAAGGTGATGCGCGAGGCGGCGGTGCCGACCGCTGAAGGGCGCACGTTTACAGATGCCGAGGCGGCGCTGCGCTACGTGCAGGCGCATGAAACACCGGTCGTGGTTAAGGCGGCGGGGCTGGCCAAGGGCAAGGGCGTGATTGTTTGTGACAATGCCGAGCAGGCGGAGGCGGCGGTCAAGGCGGTGATGATTGATCGCGAGTTTGGCGAAGCTGGCGATGTGTGCGTAATTGAAGAGCGTCTTTCAGGGCAGGAAGTTTCTATTCTTGCGCTGGTTGATGGGCGAAACATCTTCGTGTTGGAGCCGACGCAGGATCACAAGCAGGTGGGCGAGGGCGACACGGGGCCGAACACGGGCGGTATGGGCGCCTATACCCCGACTCCGCTGATCGACGACGCGATGATGATGCGGATTCAGCGGGAGGTGTTGGTGCCGACGGTTGACGCCCTGCGACGCGAAGAGATCGAATTTAAAGGCGTTCTTTATGCGGGGTTAATGCTCACGGCGGGCGGGCCGAAGGTGTTGGAATACAACGTGCGGTTTGGCGATCCGGAATGCCAGCCGCTGATGACACGTCTTAAGGGTGATCTGCTGGAAGTCATGCTGGCGGTGTGCGATGGCAAACTGGACCAGGTCGATCTTTCGTGGGACAAGCGAGTGGCCTGCTGCGTGGTGATGTGCTCCGGGGGGTATCCTGGAAAGTATACAAACGGCAAGGTCATCACGGGGCTTGATGAAGCGGCGGCGCTGCCGGATGTATATATCTTTCATGCGGGGACCAAGAGCGAAAACGGCGAGGTGGTCACCAACGGCGGCCGCGTGTTGAACGTGGTGGCGTTGGCGGACGACCTGCCGACGGCCCGCGACAAGGCGAACGCCGCCTGCGAGAAGATCGCATTCGACGGGGCGTTTTATCGGCACGACATTGGCGACCGGGTTTTGAATATGAAGAAATGATGGCGCGGAACGATTATGACCCGGCCCGGGGACGGCGGTCCACGGGCTTTTTCAGTGATGAGGTGCAACATGCTGAATCGTCGTGAACTGGTCAAGCGGGCGGGTATGGTTTCGTGTGCAGCGATGACGGGTGTGTCACCGCGATGGGCTGCGGCGGATGACGGCGGCAAGCCTCGGGCAATGGTGGGGGCGTATTACTTCGACGGCTGGGCGGGGCGCAATGCCAAGGCGGATGACCCGAACGAGCCGTGGGCCAAAGGCATGCCGACGCACATGAAGCGACGCATGCTGGAGGAGTTCGCCGGGCGCGAGCCGCTTTGGGGGTGGCGTGATGATTCCGCGGAGATCATGACACGACAAATCGACCTGGCTGCGGATCACGGGCTGGGGTTCTGGGCTTTCTGCTGGTATTTCAACAGTGACTCGGCGAAAGTCGCGGCGGACCCGAAGCACACGGGCATGAATCTCTTCATGAAAGCGCCAAACAATACGCGGATGAAGTTCTGCATGCTCGTGGCCAATCACGGCGGGTATCAACTGAAGAATACCGAAGGCTGGAAACAGGCGACGGCGATGTGGATGCCGATTCTGACTCACCCGCAGCACCTGCGTGTCGGCGGCAAACCACTGATCATCATGTTCGATCCGCGGGACTCTGACGCGGCGGGCATTGCGCATCTTCAGAAGGCGGCGCAGGACGCGGGACTGCCGGGCGTGGCGCTGGCGGCGTGCCACCCGAAGCCGCCGGCGGTCGGGTTCACCCACACCACGCGGTACAACGTCGGCATCGGTTGGGGCGCGGGAGAAACCGAACATCGTTATGAAGACTTGATCCAGTCGATTCCGTCATCGTGGCAGGGCAGTGCCGAGATGCCGCATATTCCGTGCATGGTTTGCGGGTGGGACAAGCGGCCCTGGGAAAGTCACGACCCCAAAGCGCATCACAGTTGGTATTTCACGGGGCGGACGCCGGCGCTGTTTCAGCGGCATGTCAACGACGCGATCGCGTGGATGGATCAACACCCCGATCAGGCGACGCCCGAGCGACTGGCGATCATCTATGCATGGAATGAACTGGGCGAAGGCGGCTATCTGGTGCCGACCAAGGACGATCCGGATGGGGCGTACTTGAATGCGCTGAAAGCCGCGGTGATGACGAAGGGTTGATGTTTGGGGTTACTCGTCGTCGGCGGTTGCATCATCGGCGGCGTGCTCGGCGAGGAAAGCGTTGACGATGTCACGCGCCGCGTCGGCATCGTTGTCGTTGACCATGACGGGGGTACCCTGGTTGATGGAGTTCAGGCCGTCCAGTGGGCTGGGGGTCTGCTCGATGAATGCGCGGATGCCGGCTTCTTCGAGGGCCTGATGAATCATCTCGGCCTCGTTGAAGGTGGGGGCGGTGTATACCGTGAAAAGCTGATCGGCCATGTGTTGCCTCCTTGTGACTGATTATAACGGCACGAACTCAGGGCGGCGAGGGCGCGTCGCCGGGATTCAGAGATAAACCCTGTGCGGTGGCGGCCCGGCGAAGCTTCTGCATGGCGCGATGCTCGATCTGACGGGCACGCTCGGCGCTGATGCCGAGTTGCTCGGCGACGCGCGACAGCGGTTGGGCGGCGAGGTCCGACGATTCGGCATCGTCGTCTGCGGCCGGATCGGTCAGGCCGAAGTGTCGGGTGATGATGAACCGCTCACGATCATCGAGTCGAGCGAGAAGACGTTCGAGCGTTGCGGCGACCTGCTCAGCCTGCTCGACGGCGGCGATGGCGGGGTTCATGGCGGCGGGCCAGTATTCGAGACCCGACTGGCGCGGAGCGGCGGTGACGGTGGCGGTCGACTGCGCGAAACGTCGCATCAGCGCCCAGGTCAGGTAGGTCGAAAAACGATTGCCACGCGCGGGATCGAAGGTTTCGACCGCTTCGAGCAGCACGATGCTGCCGTCGCCAACGAGGTCGGGTAGATTCAGGCGATCGCTGCGGTGCGAACCGGTGAGATGTTTGCGGGCGACGGAAACGACGAGCCGCATGTTGGCGCGTACGAGTTGATGCTTGATGGCGACGGCGCGGCGAAGGTGGGTTTCGATTTCGTCGAGAATGCCGGAGTTTGGATCATAGCGGTCGAGGGTATTTCGACGTTCGGCGGCGCGGAACTTGAGGTAGTTGTAGCGCACGAAAAGGGTTTGCTCCTGCTGGGGCGAGAGCGGTGGCTGGTCGGTGAGCTTGCTGAGCAGCGGGAGCGATTCGAGCGATGGCGGGGCGGTGGCGCTGATGGCAGCGATGGCTGCGGTGGTGGATTCCGGCGCGGCGGCCGGGGCGAGGATCACCTCGTCAGCGTCGGCGCGTTGGAAGACCGGATTGGCGACGTAACGGATGTCGAGCTGCAGGATGGCGGCGGCGCGGCGATGGTTGATCGCGCGGTAGACGGCTGTGCGGGATTTATTGAAACGACGGGCGAGGCGCGCCACGGAGATGCCGCGATGGTAAGCGCGGTGGATGATGCGTTGCTGCTTTGCAGTGAGCGGCGGGGTGTGGTCCGGGAAGATGGCGACACGGGGATCGCGCTTGTCATGGGCCAGCAGCAGCAGGCGGATCGTTTCCGTGGAGCGGTCAAACTTTTTCGACAGATGCTCGGCGACGGCGAACGGCGTGACTTGGACCCGTGATGCAATGCGGCGGGCGCGGGTGATGATCTGATGGCGGGTGGGCTCATCGATGCGATTGAACCTCGCCGCCTGCTGAAGTTTATCGCGGCGCGACTCGGTGAACCGATCGACGCTTTGCGGGAGAAACGCAAGGCGACGCTTACCGTCGGGCCAGATCAGACGCCGAGCGAACAGGCCCTGGCGGCGATAGCGTGTGATGGTTTTGGCGGAGACGTTCAACTTGTCGCAGACGGCGGGCTGATCCAGCGGGCGCGGGTCATAATCGCTGAAGCGTTCGTCGAGCGTTTTGCTGAGTTCATCGACGAGCAGGAGCAGGTCGCGGCGAGCTGCGGCGCCGACGAGTGTGGTGCCGTCGGATGTGTCGGGGCGATACCCGGTGATGCGGAACACGAGGAAATCGAGCGGGTAATTTCGATCGGGATCGATCTGCCAGTAGAGCTGTTCGGCGTTGTCGATCTGTAATCGTCGCCGCGCCGGTGGGGCGAAGGCGAGTTGGCGACAGAGCCGCTGAAAGGACTGACTCAGAAAGGCGGGCATGTTAAGACTCGGCCTGGCCGACGGGCTGGCTGCAGCGCAGCGGACGCAGTTGTGGAATCTGCCCCAGCGCGTGGGCGCGTTGCCAGAAAAGTTCGACGGCTTGGAGCTGCGGCGGCCCGATCGTGTAATGCAGTAGATCGCCGAGGTAATGCGCCGCAAGGTCCGCCGGCCAGCCGAGCACCGCCGCATGTCGGGTCACGATCTCGTCGATGC
This sequence comes from Planctomycetales bacterium ZRK34, assembly GCA_014873095.1. Lineage (GTDB taxonomy): Bacteria > Planctomycetota > Phycisphaerae > Phycisphaerales > Zrk34 > Zrk34. Next base: position 5,465,231 of record CP050848.1, on the reverse strand, counting down.
GAAAAGCGTTACTGTGCTGTGCATGCCAAAGCGTCTGCGGCAGCGCGCCCAGCGATGCCCCCCGCCGCGCCATCCAGATGGCAAACACAAACGGCAGCCCCGTCAACTTCTTCCACGCCTCGCCGAGGTCCAACTGATGCGGATAAACCGCTTCATCGGGCGCGCGAGACACCACCTTGTCACCGATCAGCAACACCGCCTCGGCGCTGTCGCGCCACGTCGACTCGACCGGCAGCGGCGCAATCTCCGGTTGAATCCCGTATTGGTCAGCCAGAATCACACGCAGAAGAATCACGGAGCTGTGGCTGTCCGTGTCGGTCAACACCCGCGTGATCTGCGGGATCGGTATGCGGCTGAATAGACGCACCGTCAGCGTCGGCCCGTCACACCCGATTCCCCCGACGGGCACCAGCTCCAACTCAACCCCGGCCCGTTGATAGTCGATCACCGGGCACAGCGCGATGTCGACCTCGCCGCGTTCGAGGTCTTCGATGAGGCGCGACGGCACGTCGTAGCGAACCTCGATGTCATCGCGGCCGTCAAGGCCTTCGATCAACGGGCGGGCGTTGAGAAAACTCACGCACCCAACAGCATGGCGGGGCGGTTGGTTCATGGTTCACATTGTAGCCGATCTGTTGTGCGGCTCTTGTGTCACGCGGGCGGTTCAGTGAGAATAGCGATGAACATGCGGATCAAACTGCACACAAAAAAAGGCCGCTTCGTCACGTGGGTCAAGGCTGACGCCGCCTCGCCGCCGCCGGTGGTGCACGCGCCCAATCGCCACGGCCCCGAAGTTGAGTATTACCTGGATTGGGAACGCGCCTTCGACGATGAAGGCCACCTCCGCAAATGCCCGGCCTGCGGATGCGAAGATCTGTATCGCCGCAGCGCCTGCCCGCCGCTGACGGGTTTCGTGATTGTGCTGGTGATGGGGTTGATCTGTCTGGCGCTGTGGGGTCTGGCCGATGCGCCGTTGTGGCTGTTGATCGGCGCGTTGGCGGTCGTCATCGTCGCCAACGGTCTGATCATCATCCTGGCCCCGCGCCACCTGGTCTGCTACCGGTGCTCCAGCAGGTATTATGATCTACCGCTGTCGCGCCGCCAGGCCGAATGGGACACCGCCGTCGCCGAGCGTTACCGGCCGGGCGCCTCGCCATCGGATTCCACCGACCTCCCGGAGCAGATGCCTTGAGACAAGCCGCAGACTCCACACGCCCGGTGCTCATCTACGGCGCCGGCGATCACGGACTCGTCGTCGCCGAAGCCGCCGACTGCGCCGGCCGGCGCGTGCTCGGGTTCATCGACGACCAGGTCGCCGCCGAGACCTCGCTGGGCTCCTGGAAAGTGCTCGGCTCCGCCGCCGACATCAACCCCGACGACGCCGAGGTCATCGTCGCCATCGGCAACAACACCACGCGTTTCACCGTCACCAACCGCCTGGTCTACGAAGGCGTCCGCCTGGCCCGCATCATTCATCCCGGCGCTCATGTCAGCGGTTCGGCGCTCATCGCCGAGGGGGTCTACATCGGCCCCGGCGCCGTCGTCAACGCCCGCGCCCGCCTCGACCGCAGCGTCATCGTCAACTCCGGCGCCATCGTCGAGCATGACGCTGAGATCGAAGCCGCCGTCCACCTCGCGCCCCGCGCCACGCTTACCGGCAATGTCTTCATCGGCATGCGCGCCATGCTCGGGGCCGGCTGCATCGTCCTGCCGAACCGCGTGATCGGCGCGGACGCCATCATCGGCGCCGGCGCCGTGGTCAACCGCGATGTCCCGGACAACACCAAAGTCATCGGCGTCCCCGCAAAACCTATCGATTGACATATCCTCGTTTAGCCGGCGGGCTCGCCCGCCGCTTCAAAACATCGTCATTGCTCGACATCAACCCCATCCGCCCCCGCGATCCGTCCATCAATCTTCTGGACAAACCCGATCACCTGCCCCGCGGTATCCTTCGGTCGCGTCAACGTCAGTTCCCCCTCGCCGGCTCCGTCGAGTGTCACAGTCCGAAAATCACGCACGATGTTGAAATGTTCGAGCTTACGTCCGCCGTTCTCACCACGATCCGGGTGTGACACGGCATGTTTCTGCACGTAGGCGACGCACAACACTGCGTCCTCCGGCACGCCCGCAACCTGATATGACACGGTCACCTTTTGACCATCCACCTTGGCCGCGAGTTCGACATGCGCCGAGGCCTTCTGTGCCAGCGCCGCATTGATGGCCCGCGTTGCCTTACCCCGGTCCGAACCGACGAATTGTTCGGTCCCGTTGACGAGCATCTGCGGCGTGTAAACGCCGCGAAGCTTCATCCGCTTGCCGTATACCCGCTGCCGCCGACTGTACGTCGCATCCGAATACGGGTCTTTCCACCCGAGCCGATTCCAGTAGTCCACGTGCATCGAAAGGCAGTACACCCGCCGCCCCGATCGCTCGGCATCTTTGACGATCTCGCCCAGCAGCGCATCGGCCGGCGGGCAACTCGAACACCCCTCCGAGGTAAACAACTCGACAACCGCGATGCCGTCCCCCGCATCCTCAGCCACCACATCCGACGTGCACGACACCCCGCACATCGCGACCAACACCCACCCCAACACACCGATCAGCCAACGTCGAATCATCATGCAATAGTTTAGCGGTGTTTGTGGCGCGCTTTCTTATATTGTCCCCGAGCCAGGCTCAACCGATCCAAATCGTCTATAATTTCCTGTACAATTCAGGTCGCATCGCGCAAGGTGAGATATTGCGGGAGATTTCATGCAGAGCGCATCGCGTGGCAGCATGATGGGGTTGATGATCGGCTGGGTGTTGGTCGTGTGTGTGCTGGCTGACGCCGAGGTGCTTGTCGACCACGTCAATGTCGGGCAGGTGCGGCAGGATCTGATCGCGCTGGTGGACCTGTACAACGGCGGGCTCGACGGCCAGAGCGGCGCGGGGGCGTATGACAACATCCACACGCCGAGTTCCACCTGGAACGGCCTGTTCCAACTGGACCTCGATCGGCAGTTCAATCTCAAGCAGATCGCCAACATGTCGGATATATCCCAGGCCCGGGCGGTCTACCTGAATACCGCGGCGTTTCGGGCGAGTTCCGGCGAGGCACGATTTCTGACGACCGCACAACGCGGCGTTGACTACCTTTTCGATAAGGCCTACGACACGACCTACGGCGGTTTCTTCTGGGGCCTGGATGCCGACGGCTCCAGCCCGCCCACCAGCACCAAACGCATCGGCGGCACCTTTGCGACGGACAAGATGTCCTATGGCCAGGTGCATACTGTCTACGCGCTGGCGCAGACGTATCGGATCGCAGGCGCCGGCACGTTGCTGAACAATGCCTACCTCGGGTGGAACGATTACAAGGCCCATTTCTCGGATACGTCCAACGGACCGGGGGCCTATCTGCCGACTCAGTCCCGCGACTATTCTGCGTTGCTGGTCAAACGCAACATCGATTACATGACCCACGCCTTCGAGGCGGCGATGGAACTTTACGACGCCACGCCCGGCAGCGATCCGCGCCGGTCAGTCATCGCCCAGGACATGCTCGACATCGGCCACTTCATCGTGCAGTTATCTCAGCCGATGACTGGTCATGCGGACCGCGAATACATTCCATTCACCTTCGACGCGACTTGGCAACCAGCGACGGGCGCGACGGTCTCCACCGGTCACCAACTCGAGTTGGCGTACCTTCTGAGTCGGGGCGTGGAGCGCGGCGGGCCGGCCACGTGGTTGGATACAGCCAACCGATTGCTGAACTACGGCCTGGCCTATGGCGTCGACATGAATTCCGCATCGGTCTACCACGGCGGGTTGGTCCATGCGACGGTCAATCCCGACGGCACGCCCGTGGGTGCTACAGAGGTCGTCTGGTGGGATCAGGCCGAGTTGACGCGCGCCACGCTCGAGTTCGCACTGCTGCGCGGACGCGACGACCTGTGGAACGCGTTCGATGCCGCCTGGCCGTTCATCAACAATGTGCTGGTCGACCCCATCTATGGCGGATGGTTTCAAACCGTCCAGTGGGACGGCTCCGCCTGGACCTACCCCAGCGGCTACGGCACCGACAAGGGCCACGTCTGGCACGTGGGCTACCACGAAACGATGCTGTACGATGAAATCCTTCGCCTCTCGAGCCTGACTCCCGTCCCGGAGCCGGCATCATTCACCATACTGGCTCTGACCGCCATCGGGCTGATCCGTCGGCGCTACAAATGAGCGCACAGATGTGTCGCATGGCGGCGCGGAAGTTGATAAATCGAGTCTTTTCGTGCGACGTATTTGTGCGCGCAAAGGCAATGGCGGGCTGATAATCGGGACGCGCGCACAAGGGTGTCTTTTCGCGTCACGCAGGTGCGCGCAGAACGGCAAAAAACGAGCAAAATGTGTTTTGCACAGGGTGAAATTTGCCGCGCCGGTGCGCATGGGCGCGACGCATGGTCATGGTTGTGCGCGCCGGAGAGAAAATACCCCGGATTACGGGGTGAAATCCGGGGTGATGGGGGCTGAAATCACGGTGTGTGATCAAGGTGTTTTTTGTCGTGCGGTGCGCATGAGAGTGCATAAGAAAACCCCAGGCTTCGGGGGGCCTCAGCCTGGGGCTTGGGGGTGGTTTGGGAAATTGTGTGGTTACTTGATGTAGTCGTTGAAGACGTTTTCGATGAGCTCCTGGCGGCCGGAGGGGACGGCGGGTTCGCCGTGCTTGCGGGCGTAGGCTTCGAGCTGATCGAGGGTGAGCTTGCCCTTTTCGAACTTGCGGCCGAGGTCGGAGTTCCAGGTCTTGTAGCGGTCGTTGACGAACTTGTCGAGGGCCTTGTCCTTGATGATCTGGTGGGCGATGACCAGGCCGCGGGCGAAGGCGTCCATCGCGCCGATGTGGGCGTAGAAAAGATCTTCGACGTCGACGGACTGACGACGGAGCTTGGCGTCGAAGTTCAGCCCGCCCTTGGTGAATCCGCCGGCCTTGAGGATGACCATCATGGCGAGGGCGGTTTCGTAGATGTTTGTCGGGAACTGGTCGGTGTCCCAGCCGAGGAGGGTGTCGCCGCGGTTGGCGTCGACGGAGCCGAGGATTTTGTTGTCGGCGGCATACATGAGATCATGCATGAACTCGTGGCCGGCGAGGGTGGCGTGGTTGGCCTCGATGTTGAGTTTGAAGTCTTTGACGAGGTCGTACTTCTGCAGGAAGGCGTGACACGCGGCGGCGTCGGAGTCGTATTGGTGCTTGGTGGGTTCCTTGGGCTTGGGCTCGATGAAGAACTGGCCGCCGAAGCGGATCTTCTTTTTGTAATCAAGGGCCATGTGCAGGAACCGGCCGAGGTGATCGAGCTCGCGAGCCATGTCGGTATGCAACAGGGACTCGTAGCCTTCGCGCCCGCCCCAGAAGACGTAGCCGGACCCGCCGAGGTACTTGGTGGCGTCGAGGGCACGCTTGACCTGCGAGGCGGCGTGGGCGACGACGTGGGGATTGCATGCGGTGGCGGCGCCGGAGCGGTAGCGCGGGTGGCTGAACAGGTTGGCCGTGCCCCAGAGGAGTTTGATGCCGGTGTCGCGTTGCTTCTTTTTGGCGAGCTTGACGATGTGTTCGAGGTTGCGGGCCGAGTCGTCGACATCGGCGCCCTCGGGGGCGATGTCACGGTCATGGAAGCACCAGAAACCGACGCCGAGTTTGCTGATGAACTCGAAGCAGGCGTCGAGCGTCTGCTCAGCGGCGGTCATTTCATCGGCCGCATCGAGCCAGGGCATGGTGCGTGTGCCGACGCCGAACGGGTCCGCCCCCGCGCCGCGGAATGAGTGCCAGTAGCACACCGCAAAACGCAGATGTTCCGCCATCGTCTTGCCGCCGACCTTCCGCTTGGGGTCATAATGTTTGAACGCCAGCGGGTTCTTCGAGTCGGGGCCTTCGTACTTGATTGCCTTGACGCGGGGGAAATACTCGGCCATGCGCATGCTCCATATGTAATAGCGTTGCTATGAAATCGCGAAGAACCGGAGTGTACGTATTTCGCCTTTGTGATGCAAGACAGCCACGCCGTGGCGGGGGGTGACTTGGCGGTTGGGGCCTCAGCGCGTATACTGCTTCGCCCGTCGGAGGCGGCCGTTGCCAAACGGTCGGTAGACACGACGCATGCCTTGGTGGCTTCGCCACTTAAGGCCGGGTAGCTCAGTCGGTAGAGCAGCGGCCTTTTAAGCCGTTGGTCCTGGGTTCGAGTCCCAGCCCGGCCATTTGAATTGACCAGGGGTGATCAACCAGCAGTTGTAATCAGCCCAGCCTTTCCTGTGTGAGGTTCATTTATCCTGTGGCGTTGCCGTGCTGAATCGATGATGCAAGGCGACGCGCTTGGCGAGGTAGAACAGCACGGGGTAGATCAACAACTCAAGGATAAAGCTCGTGGTCACGCCGCCGATCATCGGCACGGCTAGCCTTCGCATCGTGTCCGCTCCGGCGCCATGTGCCCAAAGCAGCGGGATCAAACCCATGAAGATGGCCATAACGGTCATCGTCTTGGGACGGATGCGTTTGACCGCCCCGTCGTGAACCGCCAGCCAGAGGTCATCGGGACTGCGCATGCGGCCTTCGGTTTCGAAGCGGTTGAAGCTGGTGTCCAGATACAGCAGCATGACCACCCCCGTTTCGGCATCGAGTCCCGCCAGCGCGATCACACCAACCCACACCGCCAGCGACAGGTGATAGTCCATCAGCCACAGCAGCCACACGGCGCCAATCAGGCTGAACGGCACCGCCAGCAGTACGATCCCGACGCGCAACCAGCTTCGCGTCGACATGTACAACAGCAGCACGATCAGCACACCCGCCAGCGGCGCTGCCACCATCAGCTTCGCCCGGGCCGCCTGCATGTATTCGTACTGCCCGGACCACACAATCGAATACCCCTGCGGCAGCGTCACCTGCGAAGCGACGGCCTGCTGTGCGTTGGCGACATAGCTGCCGACATCGATGCCTGCGATGTCGACGAAGACCCAACTGGTCAGCCGTGCGTTTTCGCTCTTGATCATCGGCGGGCCCTTGTGAATGCGCACATCCGCCAACTGCCCCAGCGGAACCTGCGCCCCGGTTGGCGCGGCGACAAGCGCTTGTTTCAAAGCCGGCAGATTGTCACGCAGTTCGCGGGGATATCGCACATTGATCGGGTAGCGCTGCAGGCCTTCGACGGTGTGGCTGATGTTCATCCCGCCGAGCGCGGACATGATGACATCCTGCACATCACCGACGGTCAGACCGTAGCGGGCGATCTGGTCACGGTGGATGTCGATGTCGAGATAGTTGCCGCCGACGCTCTTTTCCGCGAAGGCGCTGGTGGTGAATTCGCCGGTGCCCTCGGAGGTTTTCACGACCGTGGCGATCTGGTCGGCAAGCTGGGCCAGGGTCGATAGATTCGGGCCCATGACCTTGATGCCGATCGGCGTCTTGATGCCGGTGGACAGCATGTCGATGCGCGTTTTGATCGGCATGGTCCACGCGTTGGTCAGCCCCGGTATCTGCACAATCTCGTTGAGACCCGGCACGTGAGGCCCGCCCGGCAGCGCGTAGCCGTAAACCAGCTCATCGACGGTGATCGGCCGCGTCAATGGGAACCAATCGGCCAGTGGTTCCTTCAGCCAGTTGGGCCAGTCGGAGAAGAACCTGCCTACGGGAATCTGTCGCCATTGCGCCTTGTCACGCCGCAGCGTGATCGTCGTTTCAAACATGCTCGGCGGGGCGGGATCGGTCGCCGTCTCGGCCCGGCCGGCTTTGCCGAACACCTTCTCGACTTCCGGGAACTGTGCGATCAACTTGTCGGTCTGCTGCAGCAGCTCGCGTGCCTTGGCCATGCTCAGCCCCGGGTCCGTCGTCGGCATGTACAGCAGGTCGCCTTCTTCCAGCGGCGGCATGAACTCACTGCCAAGCTGACGAAGCGGAATCACCGTCACCAAAACCAGCGCCGCCGCCAGCACCAGCGTCAGCAGCCTGTACCGCATGACAAAGTTGAACAGCGGGTTGTACATCGCTTCGAGCACACGACTGATCGGATTGCGATGCTCGTGCGGAATCTTCTGTGGCACGATCACCAGCGCGCTGAGCACCACCCACGTGATCACCATCGCCCAGCGGTAGTCGCGCAGCACCGGCAGCGGCATCAGCGCCAGCACACCCGCCGGAATCAAGATGACCGCCAGGCTGATCAACCACTGTCTGGATGAAGACCATGTCGCCGGCAACGTGCGCTCACGGATGAAAAAGCCCATGAGCACCGGAATGATCGTGATCGCCAGCACCGCTCCCGCCGCCATGGCAAACGACTTCGTATACGCCAGCGGTTTGAACATGCGGCCGGCCTGTTCGCCCAGCACGAAGATCGGCAGAAAGCTGACCACGATGATCAGCAGCGCGAAGAACAGGCTCGGCCCGACCTCCGCCGCCGCTTCGGCGATCACGGATCGATGCGATCTTGGCTCGCCTCCCTCGGCCACGCGCTCCTTTTCATACTCCACGTGTTTATGCGCGTTTTCCACCATGATGATCGAGCTGTCGACCATCACGCCGATCGAAATCGCGATGCCGCCCAGGCTCATGATGTTGGCGCTGATGTCGAACAGGACCATGATCGCCAGCGTCGCCAGCACGCCCAGCGGCAACACGAATGCCGCCACCAGTGCGCTTCGCGCATGTAGAAGAAACAGAACGCACACCAGCGAGACGATTGTGATTTCTTCAAACAACGTGTGCCGCAGCGTGTCGATGCTGCGGTCGATCAGGTCCGAACGGTCGTATGCCGCCTCGATCGCCACTCCCGGGGGCAGCCCCTTCTCCAACTCGCGCAGCTTGGCTTTGACATGGTCGATGGTTGTGCGTGCGTTTTCACCGTAACGCATGATGATGATGCCGCCGACGGTTTCACCTTCGCCGTTCCAGTCGGCCACGCCGCGGCGGATTTCCGGTCCCAGCCCCACCTCCGCCACGTCACGCAGGTAGATCGGTCGCCCCTGATCGTCAGCGCCCAACGCGATCTCACCAAGCTCATCAAGCACGGTCTGCGCGCGAAGTTCTTCGACGCGCTGTCCCTGGGCGCTGGCCTCGGCGATCTGCTGGTCGGTCAGCGAACCCAGGTACCCGATCCCGCGCACCATGTACTCGGTTTCCGACATCTCGATCAGACGCCCGCCGACGTCGATGTTCGACCGCTGAATCGCCATCTTGATTTTGCCCAGCGGCAGGTTGAACGCCAGCAGTTTCACCGGGTCGACGGTGACCTGGTACTGCTTGACCATGCCGCCGATCGGCGCGACCTCGCTGACGCCGTCGACGGCCGTCAACTCATAGCGGAGATACCAGTCCTGCAGCCCGCGCAGATCAGCCATATCCAGCTCCGATCTCACCAGCGGCTGGTTGTCGATCGGGCATGTGTCGATGTCGTCGCCGTAGACCGTGTGCGGATGATCCGGGCAGTATTTACCGGTTTTCAGTACATATTCGTAAACCCATCCAACGCCCGTAGCATCTGGACCAAGCTGCGGGGTCGCCCCGGCGGGCAGGCGATTGCCGAGGCTGCTGAGCTGCTCGAGCACGCGCGATCGCGCCCAGTACATGTCCGTACCGTCTTCGAAAATAATGTAGACGAAGCTGGAACCGAACATGCTGTAGCCGCGCACGACCTTGGCGTAGGGCACCGCGAGCATGGCGGTCGTCAGCGGGTAGGTCACCTGGTCCTCGACGATCTGCGGCGCCTGGCCGGGGTACTCGGTGCGAATGATCACCTGCACATCGGACAGATCGGGGATGGCGTCGATGTTGATGTGTTTCGCCGACCAGATACCGGCCGCGATGACGAAAGCGGTCAGCAGCAGCACCATCGCCCGGTTGTACACGCACCACTGAATAATTCTGCCGATCATGGGTTACTCCTTGGCGCCAGTGGTTGGGGCGGGGGCGTCCTGGTCATCGTCAGCTTGGAGCAACTCGAGCATCTGGTCCACCATGCGTGCACGGGACAGCGGAATCAGTTGCTCGCCGCCGATTGGACACTTCTCGGCTTCGGCCGTGATGATCCAGGGATGCTTCTTGCACGTGTAGTATGAATCCGCGGGAGCCGGAACAGATTCGATCGGCTTCTGAATGCTTCCGCAGTCCAGCATCATATTCCCGTAATAGGGATTCGTGACCGAGTCCGTCGGCTGGAGCCAGACGCCGCCTTTTTTCATCGGGCATTTTGCAACATACAACTGCTCGACGATGGCCTTGCTCGGCGGATGTTTCTCCGCAAGGGATACGAGCAGCGGAGAAACTTTTCTGAATGCCTCGCGAGCCTGATTGATGTCTTTGATTTCATCCGGGATCGCCTGGGCGACCGATTGCCATTCGGTGCGCTCCGGGTCATCCAGATGTTTTGCGATCTGACGGATTCGTGCCAGATTATCAGCGACATAGGGCATCTGATCCGTGGCAAGTTGTATCTGGGTTGCCAAATAATTCGTGAACAGCTCGTCAACCATGACCTGCCGGCCCTTTGCCACGGAGGGATGGTCTGCCGAGTCGGGCGCGTCTTTCGAAACGTCATGCATCGACGCATCATGCTTCGGTGCATCGTGTGGTTGAGCATGACCTTCAGGCTGATCGGGAGCCGTGTTGTGTTGGCCGGTCACCGGTAGCACCGTTCGTTTATCGAAGCAGCCGGGCATTGGCGAGTTGACACCGTAGAACGGATTGTGCACCTGCTCGCCGGTCTGCAGCCAGAGGTTGCCTCCCTGGTCGGTTCGGTACATCGGGCAGTGCAGTTGCTGAATCGGCATGTCAAAGCTCGGCGGGACGCCGGTCGCTTTGAGCAGATCACCCAGGGCCAGGCTCAAATCGGCAAACAATGAACGAGCCGATTTGAGGTTCTTCGCCGCAGCCAGGTCCGTCGCCTTACCGCCGACGGTCGCCACCTCCTCGTGCTGATGCCAGAAGTGCGGGTGATCGGGGATCGCCACCTGTGTCATGGCGTCGGCCGCCTGTGCAATCGTCTTCGCCGAGGCGTCGACGCCTTCGAGATGATCGTTGAACAGACTTTCGCTGATGGTCAGATACGCGTGCAGCAGCGTGTTGAGCTGATCGGCCAGCGCGTCCGGCAGTTCATTCAGTTCGCTGGCGCCTTCGACCTTGGCGACGACCTTCTGATCAGCAGCCAGGTTGCCTTTGATCATCTTCGCCAGCGATTCGCGCATCTTCGCCTCGGAATCCAGCAGAAACTGCCCGCTGGTGACGACCATTTCGCCGGGCTTGAGTCCGTCAAGCACCTCGACGTGTCCGTCTTCAGTCTCGACGCCGAGTTTGACATCGCGCGGTTCGAACTTGCCTTCGCCCAGGCTCACGAATGCGATCTGCCGCTGGCCGGTATCAATCACCGCCGAGCGTGGCGCCAGGGTGCGCTCGGCAGCCAGTTCGTTGCGCAGCTCGATATTGGTGAACATGCCGGGCTTGAGTAGGCCCGTCGGATTGTCGAATTCGAGGCGCACTTTGACCTGTCGCGTCTTATTGTCGATGTACGGATAAATGTAGATCACACGCCCGGTGAAGGTCTGGCCGGGGATGTAAGGCAGCGACATCACCGCCTCCTGCCCGACCTGCACGTACGGCAGTTGATACTCATACAACGTAACCATCACCCAGACCTTCGACAGGTCCGCGATGCGGAACACGCGCATGCCGGGGTCGACCTTCATGCCCTCGTTGGCGTGCTTGTCGATGACCACGCCGCTGTACGGGCTGCGCAGCGTCATCGTCTTGGCGGGCTGACCGCTCTGCTGAAGCTGCTGAACCTGCTGGTCGGTGATATCGAAGTACTCGAGCTTGGTGCGGGCGGATTTCAACAGGCTTTCAGCATTTTTCGCTGCATCGGGGACGAACTGCGCCCCAACCTTGTCTTTGTTCCGCCACGCCAGCAGGTATTCCTCCTGCGCCGAGTACAACTCGGGTGAATACAGCGAAAACAGCGGATCACCGGCTTTGACCTCAGCGCCGAGATAGTCGACGTTGAGCTTCTCGATCCACCCATTGACCTTGATGTTGATGTCACGAACAGCGGTCTCGTTGTAGTCAACGGTACCAACGGTGCGGATGGTTTTGACCAGCGGGCCCTCCGCCACCGGCTTGATGCGCACACCGATGTTCTGCACGACGACCGGATCGATGGCGATCTGCCCGGTGAACTTCGCCGGGTCAATCGGCACCAGTTCCATCTGACAGATCGGGCAGTCGCCCGGTTCCGGCAGCACCACCCACGGATGCATGCCGCAGGTGTAGTATGTCCCTTCCTCGGAACTGGAGGCCATCTCCGCATCGGATTTATTCTGCATGGCGGCGCGCACCCAGGGCCCGACCCACACGCCGATGCCGACTGCAGCGGCCAGTAGAACGAGCACGAAAATCAATGCGCCGGGGGATACTGTACGACGATTCATGACTCACCTTCTTTCGATTTCACGGCGGTGCGCGACACATCGCGCCCGACGACCTGCTGCAATTCAGCTAGCGCCTGCTCGAACTGAGTCAGGCTCTGGTGGTACATCAGCTCGTAGTCCAACAGGCGGCGCCAGTTGTCTACAAGCGTGAGAAACTCCATCTTTCCGGCTCGGTAGCTGCTGGCCGAGGAGTCGACGGTCTGCCGCGCCTGCGGCACGATGACATCGCGGAACAGAATCGCCAGACGCTGCTGCGTGTCGACGCGCGCCATCGTGTCCTGTACGCGGAAGGCGATCGTGTTCTGCTGATCGGTCAACTCCGACACGCCGGCCATGATTCCGTAGCGGGCCTCGCGCTCGGCGGCGTCAAGCTTGTCAGCCCAGATCGGCAGGTTGAATCCGAACCCGAGCCACTACTGATCTTTTCCGTCGGCGACGCGCGACAGACCGCTGTCGGCGACGCCGTTGTAGGTCAGGCTCAGGTTCAAATCAGGCAGGCGATTCAGCTTGGCCAGTTTCAACCGCTGGCGGTAGGCCTCGATGCGATCACGCACCTTCTGCAGTGACGGATTCGACTGGGCCGCGTCGGCGAGCAGGCTGTCGAGCTTGAGTTCGAGCTGCGACAGTTCGACGGGGCGCGGCGTCGGTAGCGCGGTGGCGACGTGGCGATCCAGCAGACGGTTGAGCATGGCCGCGGCGGTGTCCCGCTGCTGGCCGATCGTGATCAGGCGGTTGTCTAGATTGCTGACTTCCACCGACGCGCGGAGTACATCCTGCTGCTGGGCGGTACCCGCTTCGTAGCGGGCGCTGGCGGCATCACGAAACTGCTCCAGCAGAACCCGTTCGGCATTGATCACCTCGATGGCGCGGCTCGTGAAGTAATAGCTCCAATAGGCGCGGCGGGTGTCGGCCATGACCCGGAGCTTCGCCTGCTCCAGGTCTTGCGCGGCCATCGCCACGTCCTGCGCCGCGATGCGCCCGCGAGCATCGAGCTTGCCGGGCGTCGGCAGCTTCTGGCTGATCGAACTCATGACACCGACCTGACCCGCAGCCGTCTCGGCCATCTCGCCGATCGGCGCCACATTGACCATCGGATCATCGAGGCTGCGAGCCTGGGCGATACGCTGGGTCAGTTCCTGCACGCGCTGCTCAGCGGCGCGGATCGAAGGATTACGCCGCAGTGCGAGTTCGACGTACTGATCCGCCCCCGCGTCGGGTGAAATCAGCGGCGGCTGGTTCGGCGGCGGTTCAGCAGTGAGCGTCGCGGCACGATGCACGGCGCCCGAGGCCTGGGCCGTCCAGGTTGGTGGGTCGTGATCGAGCCATTCGGCAAAGGGTTTATCATCCAGCGGTGAGCTGCATCCAGCCACCAGGACGGTCAGCGCCAGCGCGCCTGCGGGTAAAGCAAAGCGATGCATGAGAAGCTCCCGGGCACAGCGCCCAAGAAAGCGATTATGGAATTTAGTTGATGCGAACGATCCGAAATGCGCACGACGGCGAAGCGTGCAGGCAACCATGCCCGCGAGCATCACATCGCGCGCCAAACAATCAGATCGTCAGAAGAATCGATAAGGAAAAAAGCGTGTGGTCGATCACCGGAGGTGGTCCGGTTCGGGGCAAATTCACCGGCTGATAAACCGGTGTATCCAACGCCCCGCAAGCCGGCGCCGATAGCACAAACACCTGCGGTCCGGCGGCAAAAGCACCTGCTAACGCATTCGTGTCAATCTTCGCTGACGCAAGATGACATTTGCCGTGCTCACAGGAATCCTTATGCCCGTCGTCAGGCGTCGGCATGCTCGAATGCTCTTTCGCCTGGTTCATCGACTCGCAACACGAATGCGAAGATGAGGTCTGGATGGCGGCCGGTTTCGACGATGCCAGCGGCGCACCTGAACAGCAACAGACCGTCCCCTGCATGCCGATCAGCAGGGCAGCCAGAACACACAGAATGTTGCGAAAGCGGTCTGTCATGGTTTGCAGATAACCTTATCCTCAATAATGGACATCGGCAAACACTTTGCTGAAAAATAGTTCAACAGGCCGTGCCGGGTTGGTGCTCGGTTGATATTCGGCCTCTCTCAACTTGCACAAGTCATTGGCTCTGCTACAAAACAGAGCATTCTGTGAGGTGCCTGATGTACTTTAAGATTGTGATTGTTCTGCTGGTAGCGATCGGGTTCGGGCCGATCCCGTTCGCGTCTGCGGCCGAGCGGCCCAACATCCTTTTTATCGCTGTTGACGATCTGAACGACTTCGTCGGCTGCATGGGCGGCCACCCCGACGCCGTTACGCCGAACATCGACCGCCTGGCCCGTCGCGGCACGCTGTTCACCAACGCCCACTGCGCCGCGCCGATCTGCGGGCCGAGTCGAGCCGCTCTCATGATCGGGCAGCATCCCGCCACGACCGGCATCTACGGTCAGATCCACGACAAGGATCTGCAACGATACATCAAGCAGCGTGGCCAAACCGCCATGATGAGCACCTGGTTCGCCGATCATGGTTACCACACGATGTGCGTCGGCAAGATTTATCATCAGGGCGGCGGGGCCGGTGCGTTCGAGGAAGACGGCGGACGCATGGGCGCCTTCGGGCCCAAACCCGCCAAACGGATGAACTACGACCCCGCGTGGTTCGACAACAAGCACGGGCACACACAGACCGACTGGGGCGCTTTTCCCGATCGCGATGATGACATGCCGGATTACAAATCTGCCGACTGGGCGATCCAGCGCCTGCAGCGTCAACATGACAAGCCGTTCTTCCTTGCGGTCGGCATGCAGCGCCCGCACGTGCCATGGCATGTGCCGCAGAAGTGGTTCGACAAGTTTCAACGTGATGCATTGGCCATGCCCGCTTACCAGCGTGACGACCTTGCCGATGTGCCGCCGACGGGTGTGGCCGTCAACGAGGCGCCAATGATGCCCGATACCGAATGGGCCATCGCCAATAAACAGTGGCCCGCGATCATTCAGGCCTATCTCGCCTGCGTGATGTTCGCCGATGCGCAGGTCGGGCGCGTGCTCGATGCGCTCGACGACAGCCCCTATGCCGACAACACGATCATCGTGCTGTGGTCCGACCACGGGTATCACCTCGGCGAGAAGAACCACTTTTCGAAGCAGACGCTCTGGGAGCGTTCGAGTCACATGCCGCTGATGATCGCTGGGCCGAACCTGCCCGCGGACCAGCGCGTCGCCGCTCCAGTGAGCCTGGTCGATCTGTATCCGACCCTGCTGGAAATGACCTCGCTGCCCTCGCCCCCGCAGACGCTGGAAGGTCACAGCCTCACGCCGCTGCTGCGTGATCCGGCCGCGGATTGGCCGCACATGGCGATGGTCAACTACGGCTGGAAGAACACCGCGCTGCGCGATGCCCGTTATCGATACATTCAATACGATGACGGTTCCAACGAGTTGTATGATCATCAGGTCGACCCCAACGAGTGGCATAATCTCGCTGATGACCCGGCGTCCGCTGCGGTGGTCGAACGCTTTCAATCGCACCTGCCGAAGCGCCACGCCAAGTGGTCGCAGTTCTCACGATACGACTTCAACGAATATCTGACGGCCAACCGCGAGAATCACCGATAGCGTCTGTGTGATCACTTTCGTCAATATGCCAACGCTGGCCATGTTCGATCGGCTCGACTGGATCGTGCTCGGCGGTTATTTCGTCGTGCTCATCGGCGCGAGTCTGTATTTCACACGCCGCGGTCAAACCAATACGACCGATTACTTTCTCGCGGGGCGGCGCATGCCGATGTGGGCGGCGGCGATGAGCGTGATGGCGACCTCGCTTTCAGCGGCGACATTCATCGGCGCCCCCGAAGAGTCGTACCGCGGCGACATGACCTACATCAGTTCATACATCGGCACTGTGCTCGGGGCGATATTGGTAGCGGTCGTGTTCATACCCGCGTTTTACCGTCACAACGTGTCGACGGTGTATGAACTGCTCGAAGTGCGGTACGGCGTGGCGGCTAAACGGACCGCCAGCGGGATGTTCATGATCGGGCGGGTGTTCGCTTCGGGCGCGAGACTGTACATGGGCGCGATCGCCGGGGCACTGATCGCTTTCGGCGAGGCGACCCCCGGCAACATCTGCATCGCCATCGCGGTGATCGTCGCCGTCGGCACGGTGTACACCTTCATCGGGGGCATCGAGGCGGTGGTGTGGACGGATGTGATTCAATCGTTCGTGTTCATCGGGGCGGCGGTGGTGGCGATCATCGTGCTGCTGAAGATGATTCCGGCTGACGGAGCGCAGATCATCGAGGCGCTGCGCCACCCGGCGCCGGATGAGCCATCTAAACTGACGGCTTTCAAACTCGCCGGCGAAGGCGCTGGTCAGGCGGACCGGTACTCGCTGCTGTCGATTGTGTTCGGGTTCAGCCTCATCGGCATCGGCGCCTACGGCACGGACCAGGACATGACACAGCGGATGCTGACGTGCCGCTCGGCGAAGGCGGGAAGCTGGTCGGCGATCAGTGGGGTGCTGTGCAGCGTGCCGGTGGCGCTGCTGTTCATGGTGGTGGGATTGCTGCTGTGGGTGTTTTATCAGCGGCCGGAACTGATGGGTGATGCCGCTCCGGCGATCGGACCGGCGGAGGATCGACAGGTGTTTTTGTCGTTCATTCTCGATCAGATGCCGCGCGGCGTCAGCGGGTTGATGATGGCGGGCCTGTTCGCGGCGGCGCTGTCATCGCTGAACAGCGAATTGAATGCAATGTCGTCGACGTTGATCAACGATGTGTATCGCGGGTTGCGACCGGGCCAAAGTGAGCGGCATTACCTGCGGGCGGGACGGTGCGGCGTGGTGTTGTGGGGGCTGTGGCTGGGCGGATTCGCGACGTTCTGTGCATTCTGGCAGCAGCAGGGCGACAAGACGCTATTGCAGTTCGCACTCAGCGTGATGGCATTTGCGTATTCGGGGCTCGTTGCGGTGTTTTTTACGGCTCTGCTGACGCAACGAGGGTCGACGGCTTCTGTCATCGCGGCGCTGGCGGTCGGGTTTGTCACGGTGCTCGTGTTGAACCTGCAACCGTGGACGCGATGGGGTATGGCGGCGGTTGATCTGGCGTTTACTTGGAAGATGTTGATCGCCACGACGCTGGCGTTGGGCGTGTGCCTGTTGGGCCATTCGCCAGCGAGCGGGGCGGGCGAGTATGATGAGCCGTCATGTCAGAACGATTGATCGCAGGCTGTATGACCGGCACCAGCATCGATGGACTCGATGCGGCCCTGGTACGCATCGACGGGCATGGCCTCGACATGAAGGTCGAGCTGGTTCGTTCATTAAGCCGCCCGCTGCGCACGCTCGGCAAGTTGTTGCACTCGGTCGCAGTTCAAAAACGTAAACCGATCGGTGATGCCGCCCGCTATGCGCTGATGCTCGGCATCACGCATGCCCTGGCCCTGAAAGAGCTGATCGGTGATGACAAAGTTGATTATGTCGTTGTGCACGGGCAAACGGTCTATCACGAGTTGAGCGTGACGTGCCAGCTGATCAATCCGCATCCGATCGCACGTGAGTTGAACGTACCGGTGGTGTATGACCTGCGCAGCGCAGACATGGCGGCAGGCGGCGAGGGCGCGCCGATCACACCGCTGGCTGATCACCTGCTGTTTCGCGACGACAGTGAAACGCGAGCGGTGGTCAACCTCGGCGGGTATGCCAATTTCACATGGCTGCCGCCGACACGCCACACCGGTGAGGCGGCGCTGGCATCGATTCGTGGCGGTGATGTCTGCGCGTGCAACCAGGTGCTCGACTACGTGGCGCGACGATGGCTGAAAAAACGATACGATGCCGGCGGGGCCGCGGCGGCTCGTGGCATCGTTCATCCTGAAGCTGAGCAGTTTCTGCGGATGATGCTCGAAGCGCAAGCGGACGGCGGGCGATCGCTTGGCACGGGCGATGAGGCGACGGATTGGGCCAAAAGCTTTCAGCACCAGTGCAGCGGTGAAGACCTCGCGGCCACAGCGTGCAGCGTCATCGGGCAACTGGTGGCGGATTCGACGCATGACGCCGAGCGGGTCATCCTCGCCGGCGGTGGGGCGATGAACCGCACGCTGGTGGATTCGATTCGCGCGCACACGCCCGGCGAGGTCGTCGACAGCGATGTATTCGGCGTCCCGGGGGCGTACCGCGAGGCGATTTCGATGGCGGTGCTCGGAGCGGCTTCGCAGGACGGTTTGCCGTTGACGCTGGCGCAGGTGACCGGGCGTGAACCGGCGGCCTGCCCCAAACCCTGTTGGGCCTACCCATGAGCAACACACCCGCCGACCGATCGCACCTGCTGACCGAGCAGCGCAACCCGCGCACGATGAATCTACACGCGCTGTCAGTTGCGGAGTTGGTCCGCACGATTCGTGAAGAAGACACGGCCGTATTGGAGGCAATGGCGCAAGCAGAGGCGGCGATCACCGCCTTGATCGAAAATGCTGAGCCGCGCTTCGCAGCCGGTGGACGACTGATATACCTCGGGGCCGGCACCTCAGGGCGACTCGGCGTGCTCGATGCCTCCGAAGCTCCGCCGACATTCAACATCGAACCATCGCGCGTCGTCGGCATCATTGCCGGCGGTGATTGCGCCCTGAGAAAGTCCAGCGAAGGTCTCGAAGACGACCCGCAAGGCGCCGCAGCGGAACTCGACGCTTTATCGCTGACAGAACACGACACCGTGATCGGCATCGCGGCCGGCGGTACCACACCTTACGCACTCGGCGCGATCGAATATGCCCGCCGCACATGCCCGGGCTGTCTGACGGCGATGCTCGTGTGTTCACCGATCGAAAAACCCGCCGCCGCTGATCATCTGATCGTGCTGGCGACCGGTCCTGAAGTGCTGACCGGTTCGACGCGCATGAAAGCCGGCACCGCTACGAAGCTCGCGCTGAACACGATTTCAACGACGCTGATGATCCGCACCGGGCGCGTATATGAAAACCTCATGGTCGATCTGCGTGCCACCAACGACAAACTCCGCGATCGGGCCGCCCGCGTCATCGCCACGCTCACGGGGCTCGACCGCGATGCCTCTTTCAAGTTGCTCGATGCAGCCGGTGGCACGGTAAAAATCGCCGTCGTGATGCATCACAGAAACGTCACGCGCCGTGAGGCGGAACAACGGCTCGATGCCTGCGGCGGCCGGTTAAACGACGCTTTGAAGTGACATGTGACGGTCGGTGTCGATGACGACTTCGATGTTCGTCATACCGACCTCTCGCGCCAGGTAGAGCAACTCATCAGGCGTCAGCGCTGCTCGCAGGCTGTCGGCAAACATCTTCCGTTGAAAAGCCGTGCTGCCGGTCGTCTGTTCTGCGACGATCTTCTCCAGCGTCGCTTCATCCGCCGGGCGATACAGATCACGAATCAACAACACGCCGCCTGATTTGAGCACGCGCCATGCCTCGGCAAGCATCGGACGCGGTTCGGGCAAGTGGTGCAGCGAGGTATTTGAAAACACCGTGTCAAAACTCGCATCCGCAAACGGCATTTTCTTAGCATCGCCTAACACGAAATCGATTCTCCCGGTATGCGGTGATTCAGCAAGCCGGCGATTAGCCATCGCGATCATCTTCGGGGCTAAATCGATGCCGACGACGCTGATGCTTCCGAACGCATCGCATAACTGAAGCGGGATGTGCCCCGGACCGGTGGCGATGTCGAGCATGCGGCCCTGCTCGTTGCCGGGAGCGCCGAGTTGACGCAGACGTTCAATAAATGCCGCCTTGGGCGTTTCGTGATCCATCGCGTCGTACTCGACGACTTCCTGCTCGGTGTCCATCGGTTCGACTTCGAGTACGCGCTTCAGCACACTGGTCGGCAGATCGCTCATGCGGAAAAGTAACCCGGTTCGTTGCCGGGCTTCCACTTGATGTTGCAACCGGCGGAAGGGTATTGAGTTTCGAGCGGTGGATCGCCAGCCAGCGCCGCATCGGCAGCAGCACGCAGATCCTTGCCGGTGACGCCCTGGCCGAAGTCGTACTGCCCGGGCCCGTGGCGCGTCGGGCGGGTCTCGTCGAACTGGCCACGGTAGACCAGCTTGTGGGCCTTGTCGAAAAGGAAGAAGTCCGGCGTGCAGGCGGCTCGGTAAGCGTGTGCGACTTGCTGCGATTCGTCGAGCAGGTAGGGGAAGTCGTAACCACGCTGCTTGCACTCGGCGGTCATCTTCTCAGCGTTGTCATCGGGGTAGTTGGCGATGTCGTTGGACTGAATCGCCACGATCGCCAGGCCTTTGGGCTGGTACTCACCGGCGAAGGCGGCGAAGCCCTCGGCGATGTGCTTGACGAACGGACAATGATTGCAGATGAACGCCACCAGCAGGGGCTTGCCGGCGAAGTCGGACCGGCTGACGGTCGCGGGCCCGGCAGGATGCGTGTTGGGCAGTTCGAAATCGGGGGCTTGGGTGCCGAGGGTCAACATGGTGGATTCAACACGAACCATGGCGGCTCCTTTCGTGGTCAATTGCTGCGTCGTGCTTCGACAGCATAGCAGGCTGCGCCCGGGTGTATACAATGGCCGCATGTCGTTTCTCAGTGACATCATTTACGCCGCCGCGGGCATCGTCAGCAGTCCGTTATGGGGCTGGCGACTGTGGCGCACCGGCAAATGGCGCACCGACTGGGCGGGGCGCTTCGGGCATTGTCATGTTGAGCCTGCCAAGCCGGGCTGCAAGACCGTGATGCTTCACGCGGTGTCGGTCGGCGAGGTCAACGCCATCCGTCAACTCGTCGATGAACTGGCCTGCGAAGGCGGTGATTCAATTCGCATCGTCGTATCAACCACGACGGACACCGGCACCGCCCGGGCCAAGGCGCTGTTTGAGCCCCGTCACACCGTCGTGCGTTACCCGCTGGATTTCACCGCGAGCGTGCGGCGGTTTCTTGACGTGGTGAAACCGGATGTCGTCGGGCTTGTCGAGCTTGAAGTCTGGCCGACCTTCGTGACGGAATGCACCCGACGGGGCGCTTCGGTGTGCGTCATCAACGGTCGACTCAGCGAACGCAGCTACGGTCGCTACCGCATGCTTCGCCCGCTGGTGCGATCGGCCTTCGCGTCGCTTTCGCAGGCGGCTGTGCAAGATGAAGACTATGCCGAACGCTTCGCGGGTATGGGCACGCCCGGCGACCGCATCACTGTCACCGGCACCATGAAATGGGACACCGCACGGATCGCCGATACCGTCGACGGAGCCGACACGCTGACCGCGGCGCTGGGCATCGATCGCAGCAAGCCGCTGATCGTCTGCGGCTCCAGCGGGCCCGGTGAGGAAAAACTTTTCGTCGACACGCTCGGCGACCTCGGGGCGCAACTGCTGATCGCCCCGCGCAAGCCCGAGCGATTTGATGAAGCGGCCGCGGCCATGAACAACCCCGTCCGTCGCAGCCAGTGCCCCGATGGCACGACGCGATCTCCCGAGCCGGGTCGGCACATTCTCGTCGACACCATCGGTGATCTCCGCAAGGCTTATTCCCTGGCGGATGTCGTCGTCGTGGGCCGCAGCTTCTGCCCGTTGTACGGTTCTGACATGACCGAGCCGATCGCGCTGGGCAAGCCCACGGTGATCGGCCCCAACACCGATGACTTTCGCGATATGATGGCTAAACTGCTGGCCGGCGACGGGATTGTCCAGGTCGTCGACGCCGCTGGGTTGCGTGATGCGGTCAAACGCCTGCTCGACCCGCAGGCCGCTGCCGAACTCGCCGAACGCGGCCGCGCCGTGATCCGACAACAGCAGGGCGCCACCGCTCGCCACACCCGACTGATCCTCGATTTGCTGAACCAAACTCCATGAGCGTCAAACTTCGACAGGATGTGCTGACCAACGCCCGCCGCATCGTCATCAAACTCGGCTCGCAGCTTCTGACCAATGCCAAAGGCGAACTGGATACGCGCTACATGTCGCGCATCGCCGACCAGGTGTCGGAGTTGATTCAGGATGGCCGCCAGGTCACGCTCGTCAGCAGCGGGGCGATCGCCATGGGGCGCAAGATGTTGAAACTTGAAAGGCGCCCCAAAGATGTCGGCGTGCTGCAGGCGGTTGCTTCGGTCGGGCAGACAGGCCTGATGGACCGCTGGCATGACTTTTTCAAAAAGCACGACCTGCACGCAGCCCAGATGCTGCTGACGCGCGACGACATCGAAGATCGAAACCGCTACCTGAACATCCGCAACTGCATCGGCGAACTGCACGAAATCGGCGGCGTGCCGATCATCAACGAAAACGACACCGTCTCTGTGGCGGAGCTTCGCTTCGGCGACAACGATGTGCTGGCAGCGCTCGTGGCCAACGCGCTGGGCGCCGAGGCGTTGATCCTGCTGAGCGTGGTAGATGGGTTGCACGACGACAACGATCAGCCGCTGGATCGCGTTGACGACGTCAATGCTGTGCGGGCGCACATTCGCCAGGGCACCAGCACGATGGGCACCGGCGGCATGGTCACGAAGCTCGAAGCGGCCCGGATGGTCACCGACGCCGGCGAGGTGGCTGTGATCGCCAACGGGCGTACGCCCAACGTGATCCGCCGCCTGATGAGCGGTGAAAAGTTGGGCACGGTATTTATGCCTCGTCCGCGCCGCCTCGGGCAGCGCCAGCGTTGGATCGGACAGGCGGTTCGTCCCGCCGGCACGCTCGCTGTCGACGATGGGGCGGTCAAGGCGCTCACGCAGCAGGGCCGCAGCCTGCTGGCGACGGGGATCACGGACGTGGTCGGTCAGTACAAGAAAGGCGACGTCGTGGTGGTTCGCGACGGGCGCGGTCACGAAGTCGCCCGTGGGTTGATCAACTATGACTCGGATGAGACCCGCGTGATCATGGGAAAGAAGACGAGCCAGTTCGAGGCTCTGCTGGGGCGCAGCGCCTACACGGAAGTGGTTCACCGCGACAACCTGGTGATCACCTCGGCGGTCTGATGATCATTGCAACCAGTCTGAACAGGCCGCTCGCAGTTGCTCGGCGGTCAAGCGCTCCGGGTGAACGATCACACGATAGTTCAGCGTCATCGACTGGCCGGCCTTCAGCGGCAGCGCGTCGTCTGCCAGCAGGGCTGCGTTCATGTAGCTCATCGTGTCGCTGCGGATCAGGTACCACGGCGTGGGCGAACGCGGGTTGTCGGGATGATCCAATGCAGCGATGCCGACGAGTATGCCGGCGATACGGCCGGAGTAATCCGCGGCCATCGCATGCGGCCAGGCACGAACGCCATCAAATTGCACCGGCCCGGCGGCCGTCGCGCATTCACGTTCGGCCATGGCATTGTTGAATCGCACAGAGAGCCCCGCATACCCGCCCCAGACTTTACCCTCGGGCCCGTGACGCGGTGTGCGATCGAGCAAGGCGTCCTGCTTCGCGGTGAACTTCGATGTCCAGTTCAGGTGGTACACGCCATCGGCGCGCGGGGCGCTGACCGCGATGGTGCGATGTTCGATGGCCACCGGCGGGGCGTCCGGTGTTTGATATGACAGGTCCATGGTGATCGTCGCGGAGTGATCAGCACGTGTGTCGACATGCACGTTTGACCATGAGGTGCGACCGTCGGGCAGGCCGGTCTTGCGATCCTCTTCCCAGTAGTTGACCTTGTTGATGTACTTCCATGAAAACCACAGGGCGTAGTGCCAGGGATGATCGGCGGGGGAGCGTTCGGTGAGTGTCGGGCCGCCGGGCAGAGCGACGGGGTGGAAGTAGGGTTTGGTCTGCCCGCTGGCATAGTGAAACTGCCAGATGATCTGATCGCCTTGCATCAGAGCGATGGACTGATCCGCCTCGCGTTGCCAGTGATAGTCGGCGGCCTGGGTGTGAGCAGTCAGCAGGGCGATCAGCAACGCGATGGTCACAGCGGCGTATTTCATGGTGTTACCTTTCGGGCACAACGCCGAAGCGGGCGACTTTCCTGCATCGGCATTCGTGCTACACTTCGCCCATGGCCCATACCTGCAAAGTCGTGAACATCCCGATCGGCCGGCCGAACCCGCTGGTCATCATCGCCGGCCCGTGTGTGATCGAATCGCTGGACCAGTGCCTGCAGATCGGCGCGGCCGTCGCCGAGCGGTGCGGCGAACTGGGTCTAGGCTACATTTTCAAGGCCAGTTTCGACAAGGCCAACCGGTCGTCGATCACCAGCCCACGCGGCCCCGGGCTCGACGAAGGGCTGAAGATTATCGAACAGGTCGGCGCCAAACTCGGCGTGCCCACCACGACCGATCTGCACGAGTCGCATCAGGCTGCGGCCGTCGGGCAGGCGGTGGATCTGCTGCAGATTCCCGCGTTCCTTTGTCGGCAGACGGATCTGCTCGCCGCCGCCGCCGTCACGGGCAAACCCGTGAATGTGAAAAAAGGCCAGTTCCTTTCACCGGCCGAGATGACCAACGTCGTGAAGAAACTCGAAGAGGCCGAGGCTGCCGGCATCATGCTCACCGAACGCGGCACCTTCTTCGGGTACAACCGCCTGGTCAACGACTTCATCGGTCTCGGCGACATGGCTGAACTCGGCTACCCCGTCTGTTTCGATGTGACGCATTCGACCCAGCAACCCGGCGGGCAGGGCACCAAGTCCGGCGGCCGCCCCGATCGTGCCGCGCTGCTGGCGCGGGCTGCCGTTGCGGCGGGGGTTGATGCGCTGTTTATCGAAACCCACCCCGATCCCGCCAACGCGCTCAGCGACGGCGCGACGGTGCTGCCGATTCCGGTCGCGATGGAACTGTTGGGGCAGGTGGCGAATATTCGATCAGTGCTCTAGTGCCAGTGTTGCCGTGGCCAGAGCAGCCAGATCCTGCACGCGATCGCCAAGTGCCGCCGCGTCGATCGTACAGGCGGCGAATGACCTCGGCATCGATTCCTCTTCAGCGACGCGCCGGATCGTCGGCAGCATCAGATCAACCAGTCGAATCACCAGCGACCCGAGACTGATCCGTTGGGGATTGAGCACATCGATGAGGATCGCACACGTGCGACCGAGGTCGGCGGCGTGTTCCTCGACCACCTTCAACGCCAAGGCGTCTCCCGCGCGAGCGGCCTGGCCAACATCGCGACCGGTCAAGCCGTCATCGCTCATGCCCATGCGGCGGGCACGCTCGGCCAGCGCCTTGCCGCTGGTGAAACCCTCGACACTGCCGGCCTTGTTGCACCCGATCGGCCCGTCCGGCCGCAGGCGCACGTGGCCGATCTCGCCGGCCAGATTGCTGACACCGCGGTGCAACCGCCCGCCGAGGATCAGCCCGCCGCCCTGACCTGTACCGCAGGTCAGATAGGCCATGTCGTCGACCTGTCGATTCAGACCCCATACCCACTCGGCCAAGGCCCCGGCGTCGGCGTCGTTTTCGAGATTCACCGGAATGTCGAAAACCTGCTGAATGCGCTGCACGACCGGCACATCGATCCAATCCGGCAGATTGGCCGGCGCCTGAATCAGGCCGCGCTGACGATCCAGCGGGCTGCCAACGCTGACGCCGGCGGCAATGGGGCGGCGATCGGCGCACATCGGCCGCGCCGCATCCAACAGAATTGCAAGTGTGTGATCGGGATCAATCGTCGGGCATTCATGACGATCAATCACGCGGCCGCCTGTATCGCCGAGCACCACCGACGACTTGGTGCCGCCGATGTCGAAGCCCAGCAACAGGTCGTGATCACTCATGAAGCCGCCGTTTGGCCCAGTGCGCGGAACTTGTCGTAGCGGCGTTTGACGAGATTGTCGACCTTGTAGCGGTTGAGTTCACGCAGCGACTGCACGATCCATTTTTCAACCTGCTCGGCGGTGGCGGACAGGTCACGGTGCGCCCCGCCGAGGGGTTCGTCGATGACTTCATCGACGATGCCGAGTTTGAGGTTTTCCTTGGCGGTCAGGTGCAGTTGCTCCGCGGCCGCGGAAGCTTTTTCGCCGGTCTTCCACAGAATCGCCGCACAGCCCTCGGGGCTGATCACGCTGTACCAGGCGTACTGCAGCATCGCGATGCGATCGCCGACGCCGATGCCCAGCGCTCCGCCGGAACCGCCCTCGCCGATGACGACGCACACGACCGGGACTTTCAGCTTCGCCATCTCGCGCAGGTTGTAGGCGATCGCCTCGGCCTGGCCGCGCTCTTCAGCACCGATGCCGGGGTAGGCGCCGGGCGTGTCGATGAACGTCACGATCGGCAGGCCGAACTTTTCGGCGAGCTTCATTTTGGCCATAGCCTTGCGGTAGCCCTCGGGGTGAGCGCAGCCGAAATGGCAGGCGATCTTTTCCTTGGTTTCCTTGCCCTTGTTGTGGGCGACGACCATGCACTTGTACGGACCGATGCGGCCGAAGCCGGTGATGATCGCCGGATCGTCGCCGTAGCGGCGGTCGCCGTGAAGCTCCGCAAAGTCTTTCACGAAGGTGCGGATGTAATCGATCGACTGCGGCCGACCGGGATGGCGCGCCACCTGCACCGTCTGCCATGGTGTGAGCTTGGCGTAGGTCTTTTTCAACAGCGTCGAATAGCTGGCGCGCAGCTTTTTGATCTCACTGGCGAAATCACCGGCGGCATCTTCGTGACGCTCCAGCTCGGCGATCTGCTTTTCGAGTTGCACCAGCGGCTTCTCGAATTCCAATTGGAAAGAGCCCTCGTAGCTTCCGTTGGCCATGATCGTCTCCGTCGGGGACATCCAGAGGCCCGGGGATCAACCGGGAATCCGGGGGTATCGCCACGCGTGCCGTGATCGGCTAGCATGGCGGCGTAAGCGAGTATTATACCGGCCTAAGAGCGTTTGTATGCAGACACTGGACTCAAGACAAATCACCATCGTCGGCACCGGCCTGCTGGGCGGTTCCATCGGCCTGGCGCTGCGCGCCGCGGGATACGACGGCAAAATCATCGGTGTGGCTCGGAAACAGTCAACACGTGACGCCGCCGTCGCGCTCGGCTGCGTCAACATCGCCACCGCCGATCTAGCAACCGGCGTCGACGGCAGCGACATGATCGTGCTCTGCGCTCCCGTCGGCACGATCCCCGCTCTGCTGGAGCAACTGGCGACCTCGGCAGACTCCGATGCAGTCATCACCGATGTGGGCTCGACCAAGCTTTCGATCGTCGAAGCGGCGGAAAAGGCGCTGCCGAATCCCGGGCGTTTCGTCGGCTCGCATCCCATGGCCGGCAGCGAATCGACCGGCGCCGCCCACGCCCGCACGGAGTTGTTCCGCAACAAGCCCGTGATCATCACGCCGACGGATCAAACCCTCGATCAGGCAGTCGACCAGGTCTCCGCCCTGTGGCAGACACTCGGCATGGTGACCTACCGCGCCACGCCCGCCGAGCATGATCAGATGGTCGCCCACATTTCTCATCTGCCCCATGCGATGGCGGTTCTTCTCGTGCTGGCCGCCGAGCAGGGGGGCGGACTCGAGGTCGCTTCGACCGGCTTCACCGACACCACGCGCATCGCCAGCGGTGACGGTGAGCTTTGGGCTGACATCTTCCTCGACAACGCCGGCCCTGTCGTCGAGGCGATGGACCAGTTTGTCACGCTGACTCAGAATCTGCGTCAGATCATCGCCGACGGTGATCGTTCGCGTCTGCTGGAGATTCTCGAATCCGCCCGGGGCGTCCGCGATCGCTGGATCAAACAGAACGCCAAAAGGAAGTCATGATGCAATACGAACTCGGTGTCAT
The DNA here is from genome assembly GCA_014873095.1 of Planctomycetales bacterium ZRK34. Lineage (GTDB taxonomy): Bacteria > Planctomycetota > Phycisphaerae > Phycisphaerales > Zrk34 > Zrk34. The sequence continues at coordinate 5,437,148 of CP050848.1, read as the reverse complement.
CGGGGCCGGCAACATGGCCGAAGCCATCGTCCGCGCGGCGATCGATCAGCAGATCGTCAGCCCGGACAAAATCATCGTGTCCGATCCCTCGGCCGACCGGCGCGTCGTGTTCGAGAAGCTCGGCTGCGCTACCGGTGAGCACAATCGCCATGTGGTCGATTCCGCTGCGCAGGTGATGCTCGCTGTCAAGCCGCAGGTATTTCCGAAAATTGTTGACGAGTTGCAATCATTCGACGTCGAACATCAGATCGTCATCTCGATCATGGCCGGTCTGTCGGCGAAGAAGATCGCCGATCTGCTTGGCAAACCGCTTCGCATCGTACGTGTCATGCCGAACACGCCGCTTCTGTCGGGGCTCGGCATGTCAGGTGTCGCGCTTGGTGAGCATGCCAAACCGGGTGACGAATTGTTGACCATGCAGATCTTTCAGGCGGCCGGTGAAGCGGTCGTATTGCCTGAACCGGACCTCGACGCGGTGACGGCCGTATCGGGTTCAGGCCCGGCGTACATCTTCTATCTCGCCGAAGCGATGGCCGAAGCCGCCGAATCGCTCGGGCTCAGCGCCGAGGTCGCGGACCGGCTGACCCAGCAGACGATTCTCGGCGCCGCCACGCTGCTCAAAGAGTCCGATGATCCGGCTGCCACGCTCCGTCGCAAGGTCACCAGCCCCGGCGGCACCACGCAGGCAGCCATCGAGCACATGGAAACACAGCAAGTGCGCAGTCACATCGCCGAGGCGATTCGCGCCGCCGCCGCTCGTTCCAAAGAACTGGGCAAGTGATCACTTGATGCCCGGCAGGTCCGCAGGCGGTGTGCTGCCCGCTTGGACCGGCCGAGTAATCTTCTGCCAGAGTTTTGTGCCCGTGTTTTCCGTCTGCCCGCCGGTGACCAGATAAAACCATCTGTCGCGCACGCCGGCGTCGATCGTCATCGCCGGGTTGGAGTCGGCGGTGAACTTCGCCTCGATCAGCGGTCGCCATGCCCCCGACACGTCGCGCACCCAGCCGTTGGTGTACAACGCCTCTCGGGCGTGTTTGGTCGACTCGCCGTTGCGTCGGAAGTCTTCGACAAACGAGTAATACCCGCCGAGGTGTTTACCGCCGGTCAGTGTTGAAAACGTGACCAGGTGCTTCCACTGCTGTTTCTCCGGCAGGTAGAAATACCCGGCATATTCTGTCCGTTGTCCGTTTGGCCTGGCGGTCACCAGAAAGCGGTACGTCTGACCGATCTGCCAGTCGTAATCGAACATGCTCTTGCCGCCGGTGCCTTCCCCGCCGAAGCGGCTGACCTTCACGCCCTCGCCTTCGTGCAGAATGCCGACCTGCACATCCTCCGGCACGGCATTCGGGTCATTCCCGCGGTGGTTGTCCCACACCGAGAAGATCACGACCTTGCGCCCGTTGCGAATCTCCTGGATGCCGAAGTAGCCCGTGTTCCATCCGCAGACCATGAAATAACTGCCGTCGGCTGACTGTGTGACTTTCGCCTCGTTGTAGAAAGCGGTGCCTTGCGGGCCGCTGTAGCCCAGATGGACCGATCGACAGGCGCGACCCGCCAGGCTTTTGTCAGCCTGAACCGATGAGGCAGCGATCGCGCACAGCGTCAACGTGAGAAGAATGCGTTTCATGTTGTCTCTTAGAAAGCGAGTCGGCGGCGGGACTGCATTTTACCCGCGGATCGTCCGCTCGCCCACGCGCTCGGCGGGATTGCCACGGTAAATGCCGTACGATTCGGTCTTCTTCGAGGCGACCGATCCCGCGGTGAGAATGCTGTGATCACCCAGCGTCACGCCCGGCAGCACGACCGCCTTGGCCGCCACCCACGCGCCGTCTTCGATCACGATCGGTTTGACCACCAGCCCGAACGCCGGATCGGCCCAGTCATGATTGCCCGTGCAAAGGTACGCGCCCTGGCTGATGCAGCAGTTGGCCCCGATGTTGATCGTTGTCAGCGAATCGAGCCACGCGCCTTCGCCGATCCATGTGTGATCGCCGATGCTCAGGTTCCAGGGATACTTCACGGATACGCCCGGTTTGATCACGACGCCGTCGCCGATCTTCGCCCCAAACGCGCGAAGCGTCGCCACGCGCAACCCCGAAAAGGAGTTCAGCCGACAGCGGATGATGATTTCGTTGAGGATGAACCAGACCGCACGCACCGCTCGCCCGGCGCCCGGGCAATAGTCGCTGTTGTCATACCTGGCGAGTTGGACGGGCGGCTTGTCTGACATGTCTTACGGCACGGCCACGACGGAGGTGACTTCCGGCACGCGCGCCCGCACGTTCTTCTCCACGCCGTGCTGAAGCGTCATGCTGCTGGAAGGGCAGCCCACGCATTCCCCGTGAAAACGGATCTGCACGACGCCTTCGTCGGTGATGTCGACCAGTTCGATATCGCCGCCGTCGGATTGGACCGAGGGGCGGATCATCTGGATGACCTCCTCGACGCGTTGACGCACGCTGTCGGTTTTGCTGGACGAATCAGCATTCATGAATGACGAATCCTTTCGAGTCGAAGCGGCCGTGCAGGGGCGATGACCCATTCTAGTGCCATCGGCCCGAATCGGCCAACTTTGCAGTCTTCTGATGCCCCGCGAGCCTCAAAGGATACGCCGCCTTTGGCCCCCGGCCAAACACGCCGTATCATGTCCGACTATGAGTCAGACACGCAAACCCTGGGAGCACGCCAAGAGCGGCGGCTCTGAGTCCGACGCCCTGGCCGAACGCTTCGTCGAGTCGATCAGCTATGACACGCGCATGTACAAGCACGACATCGCCGGCTCGATCGCCCACGCCCGCATGCTCTGCCACGTCGAACTGATCAACGCCGACGAGCTGGCCGCCATCGAAAAGGGCCTCGGCGAGATCGAAGCCGAGATCACCGAGCAGGGTCAGAACTGGCCCGGCTGGAAGGTCGAACTCGAAGACGTCCACATGTGCATCGAAGCCGCCCTGATCGAAAAGATCGGCGACCCCGGGCGGAAGTTGCACACGGGGCGGAGTCGTAATGACCAGGTGGCAACGGATTTGCATTTGTGGATTCGCGATGCAATCAGTGAACTGCAATCCGATCAGGTATGGACGCTGATTCATGAGTTTTACAAGCTGGCGGAACGCAACGGCGATACGGTAATTCCAAGTTATACACACTTGCAGCGAGCACAGCCGATCGTTGTCGGTGGTGAATGTATGGCATGGATCGAAGCGTTTGATCGCTGTTGGCAACGGCTAATTGCATCCGACACGAGAAATCGATCAACGCCGTTGGGCAGTGGGGCGATCGCGGGATCATCATTGCCGCTTGATCGTGATCATACCGCTGAGGCACTACGGACCGGCTCTGCCAGTCCCAGCAGTATGTACTCCACGGCTAACCGTGATCTGGCCCTCGATTTCGTGTACACGTTGTCGACAATTTCAATGTGGCTTTCCCGCTGGGCCGAGCAGTGGATCATCTACATGACGGTTGAGTTCGGGATGCTCACGATTGGCGACGCCTACACGACGGGCTCATCGATGATGCCGCAGAAGCGGAACCCGGACATGCTCGAGCTAATCCGCGGGCGGTGCGGCAACGTATACGGCCACCTGATGGCGCTGCTGACGATCTGCAAGGGCATCACCATCGGGTACAACCGCGATCTGCAGGAAGACAAGCGTCACGTCTTCGCGGCGTATGACACGGTCAAGGACTGCCTCCAGATGGCGGCCGGCATCGTGCGTTCCGCGAAATTCAAATCACCGGATATGTCCCGCGGATACATGGACGCCACCGCGCTGGCCGAGTACCTCGTCACTAAGGGCGTGCCGTTCCGCACGGCTCATCAGTACGTCGGCGCTCTGGTGCATCACTGCATCGACAACTCCATCACGCAGCTTTCGGATCTGACCGTCGAGCAGATGAACACGATCGCCGAGACGACCGTGATCGAGGCTGACGTGATGGAATGGCTCGGGGCTGAAAACGTCGTCAAACGCTACCAGACCTATGGCAATGCGGGCCTGTCTGGGTATCGCCAGCAGCTTGAAGCATGGAAAAAGCGGCTATCGGAGGAACAAGAGGGGGACACGCCCGCCGGCCTTTTCGGCGATGCTCCGCAATACGACATCACTGACAGTGTGCTGGTCACCGCGTACGAACAGGCCGATCGCACGCTCGACGATCTGCCGTATACCGATGAGTTCGAGTCGATCTACAAAGCAGCGGCAGGGGGGCGGTCACGCACCGATCTGTTTCACCGTCTTCACAATCTGCGCAAGGCTGGGAAACTGCCGCGTCTGGGCAAGGCCCGCGAGAAGCCGCCGATCATCACCGGCGATCAGACCACCGTGCTGACCGAACTCGTCGAGGCGGCCATCGGCAAGCTCTCGCTGCGGGATCAACTGCCGTTTACGGATGATTTCGACCACATCGTGGCTGAATTCAACGCGCGAACCGGGTTGCAGTTTTCGCCGTATCAGGTGTGGCGAGTGATCGCGAAATTAGCGAAATGAAAATGTTGACTTTTTCGTCACTGCCTGCGTAACCTTGTAGCGAGATTCGACATCACACAGGACAGCCATGAAGACCCAAGCCCGAGCCATTTCGATTTCGATGACGACCAAGGACATCTTCGTTCTGTGGCTGCAGCACGTTCTCTGCCGTCTGACAGGATGTAAAGGCTCGTAGGCAACACCGATGAATCTCCGATGAGACTTCCAGCCCGCGAGCCAAAGCCCGCGGGTTTTTTTGTACTTCGCCCTGAAAGGGGGCGCCACCATGCCGACACTCGAAACCAATCCAACCAACACCAACGCCCGACTCAACCGTCAGGCCATCCGCTTCCTGTTCACCCACCGGATGGGCCGCCTGATGACCGAAGACCCGATCACCGGCGAGGCGATCGTCACACCCGTGCGATATGTCAACGACGACCGCGGAGCCTTTGTGACCCACCTGCCCGCCGGCGGTGATCATGCCCGCGCCATTGAACGGGGCGGACGCACCATGCTCAGCGTTTCCGCGCCCCATCGTCGTCTGCCGGAAGAGCTGATCGACGAACACGGTCAGCCCACGCCCGAAGCGATCTGGCATGTCCAGGCCGAGGTCGAGGTCGAGCGCATCACCACACCGCAGGCGCTGGAAAAGCTGCTGAATCGTCACGTGGCCACGCTCGCCCAGGCCCCGATTCCCATCGGTGGCAGCGACCTGCAGCGTGATCTGATCGGCCTGCGCCTGCACCCGGTCGCGCTGACCGCCCGCCTGCGTGAGTCTGCGCTGGCGATGGCGTAACCCCAGATACACTCACAGGGGGCACAAGGGACCCGGAGCCCACTTTGTGTCCTGCGTGCCCCCTGTGAGCAACAGGTTCTGTGCTATGATTCGTGTCTATGCGCGAAAGCGATCTGCTCAAACACGTGTACGCATTCAACCGGGCGCTGCCGGATCATGTCGCCATCCCGCCGGGTGACGACATGGGCGCGCTGGCGCTGGGCGATCAGACGGTTTTAATCACCGTCGACCAGGTCGCCGACGGCGTCCACGTGCAACTGGGCAACACACCCCTGAAACTCGTTGCCCGCAAAGCGATCACGCGGAATCTTTCCGACGTGGCGGCGATGGCTGCGCGTCCTCTTGGGGCGGTCGTGGCGGCGGCGCTGCCGCGTCGTTTCACCGAAGCGCAGGCGAAAGAACTGTTCGACAGCATGCGGGCCACCGCCGAGGCTTATCAATGCCCGCTCATCGGCGGCGACATCAGCATGTGGGATCACCCGCTGTTGCTGACGGTGACTGTGTTCGCTGAACCGGCGGGCATCGGGCCGATTCTCCGCAGCGGAGCTCAACCCGGCGATGCGGTTTTCGTCAGTGGGCAACTCGGTGGAGCGTGGCAAAAAGACGGTGGGGGGGCTCACCTGCATTTCGAACCCCGCATCAATCTCGCCCGCAAAATCGCAGAACACGCCGGCGACGCCCTTCATAGCATGATCGATCTGTCCGACGGTCTGGCCAGTGACCTGTCACACATCTGCGAGCAGTCGCACGCCGCCGCCGAAATTCACCTGGCTGATCTACCGGCGAGATTGCCCGGTCGTGACGGCCCGCAGCATGCGCTGTTCGACGGCGAAGACTATGAACTGTGTTTCACTATCGCGCCCGATGCGGCCGACAATCTGCCGACCGAAATCGACGGCGTGACCCTCACGAAAGTCGGGCATATGCTTGGCGAAGCGGATCGTCCGGTCGAATCACGTCTGTGGCTCAGACTGCCGGACGGAACCCGCCAACCGCTGACGAAGACCGGGTGGGAACACCACGCATGAATGATCAGGCAGTACAACCGATCACTTGGACGAGCCCGTCGGTCCAGAAAACACAACAGTTCGGCCAGCACCTGGCTTCGCTGTGCGATGGCGGTGAAGTGATCGCGCTGGTCGGCTCGCTCGGCGCCGGCAAAACCCAGCTTGTGCGCGGGCTCGCGGAAGGCCTCGGCGTTGATCCGTTGAGTGTGTCGAGTCCGACGTTTGTATTGATGTGTGAGTACAGCGGTGGGCGGCTGCCGGTCGTACATATCGACGCCTACAGGATGCAGGGCTTATCGGACCTTGAGTCGATCGGCTGGTCAGCCCAGCTGTTCGAAGGCGCTGTCACTGCGGTGGAATGGGCTGATCACATTGAGGATGAACTGCCCGCCGATCATCTGCGAATCGAGATCGATCATGCGGATGAGGATCGGCGTGGTTTCACAATGACGCTGTGTGGCGATTGGCGCGATCGATACGCGAAACTCAATCGCATCATTGCTGATTTGCGGGATACACGCCCGTGTCCAAGCTGCGGCAGTTCGGTGGACGATGCCGTGCCGACTTTTCCGTTCTGCAGCTCGCGCTGCAAGATGGCGGATCTGAACAAATGGTTCAGCGGTGATTATTCCATCAGTCGGCCGCTGACGGCGGAAGACGATGAATTGGATGTGTGATCACTTGCTCGGCTTGCGGGCGTAAATGATCAACTGGTGGCCGTCGGGCTCAAGCCCGTGCTCGCGGCAGACACTCTCGCACAACTGAATCAACTCGGGGCTGTGAAACTCGACGATCTCGTCGGTGTCGACGTTGACCAGGTAGTCAGTCGGTTTGCGGCCATATATCAGCTGGTAATGAGCCTGCTTGGAGTCCAGGCGAACTTCCTGAATGATGCCGGCTTCGACCAGGTGTTTGATCGTGCGATAGATCGTTGCCTTGGAAACCTTCTGGCCGGCGTCGTACATCTCATACATCAACTGCTCAGCTTCGAACAGGCCATCTTTGCTGAGCACCGCGTCGAGAATCAGGGCACGTTCGCTGGTGAACTTGAGCCCGCGTTTTTTCAGGAAACGGCGGAAGATGCTGCACAGCGGCGCCACGATGATCTCATCGGGCTCGCTGGCGTTGGTTTGCGTTGGTGGTGTCGATCGGGCCATATGCGGGTATCCTAACGCCCCCTGCCTGTATTGTCGATTCTACTGATAGTCCGATAATAACTGTGGTGGTGTGAGTAACGAAAAACCGCCCAGGCTGTTCGCACCAGCCCAGGCGGCAAGGCCCTGACCCGGTATGTGGCCGGAATCAGGGTAGCCACCCGCTGCAGGTTTAGGACCAGCGAATGACCGCCATAAGCATAGCATGTGAAACGGCCACCGGCAAAACCGGTGGTATTTGTGCTGCGCCTGTGGCGGGTGGCTCCTTTCATCACTGCGAACAGGAGCGTCCGTCATGTCCATGCGTAACTCATTCAATTTTCGTGGCACGGTGATCGCCACGAAGGTCCGGACCGGCAAGAAGTCGAACAAGCCGTACGGTCAGATCACCATCGCTACGGGGGCCGAGAGCTTCCAGACGTTCGTCGAGCCCGACGAAATCGAGAGCGGCCGGTACGCCGAAGGCGTCGAGGTCGAGGGATCGGCTCGGATCGCACAGGAAGGTTTTGACATCGTCATGAACGACGTCCGCGTCCGTCCTGTCCAGGAAGGCGCGAAGAAGCCCGCAGCCTGATCCAGAACCCCGGAGGGGCCGGAGCGAGCCGCCAGACTCGCCCGGCCCTTTTTTCTGGCACATCTGGCGAGGGCAACAAAATGTTACTTCACTTTGATTTTGGATCCAACGTAGCGATTGCGAGAGTTGATCAGTCGCTACTGTTGCAGCCCGATCAGGAGTCCAAGTTTTTTCGCATTGATGGTCGTCCGGGCATCTCGATGGTTCGTGTGTCGTTCACTGATTTAGATCATCGTTACCTCGGTCATGTCGACTTCACGCGCAACGATATCCAGGCATTGGCTGACGCGATCGGTTGTTTTCTTGGCCGTCGCCATGGTGACAAGATCGAGCCGCCGGCGGCGCACCAGGTGTCACCAATCGGAAGGGGGGCGGCATGAAAGTCACCCATGTTCTGTTGCTGATGATAGTGATTGCATCCTTAGGCTGTGAGCAACCGTATAAATCAACAACGTGGCAGCCTGACTGTGCAGACGATTGTAATGCAGACCATGGCGAAGGCGTCCAATGCCCTTACTTTGACCTTCCGGTGGTAGGGGGTGGATCATGATGCGTCGTCAGATTGACCGTTGTTGGCACCGCTGTCAGACCGCCTTCAACCTCTCATCCTCGTTGTGGCGAATCAGCGGTGAACGTGAATCGCAGTGGTTCGTTACCGGCTGGCGTCGTGCCGCGATGCTTCGCTCACGCTCATTCAAGATTGACCGGGGGGTGGGTACATGAAAGCATCAAAACGCTTCCTGCGTGCCCAAGGTTTTGCGATGGCATGGGCACGATCATTAGACCGTCAAAAACCTGTCGGGGTTCCACGCCGACAGGATGTTGAGTCACGTGACTCTGCCCAATTGGTAACGGTCCTGCAGATGCCCTCCGCAAGAAATGCAAAACTGCGGCCAAATCGGAGGTCCGTATGACTTCACCGACTCATTCACTGGTTCGCGTCCTGCTGTTGAAGCATGACGCGGAGGAACTTTTATCGATCGCACGTGAAGCTGGTGTCGGTCTGGAGGAAGTCACCGGCATGGCTACGGACATCGGCCTTGAGTTCATCCGGCAGCGGGGCGGACGGTCCGTCTTCGTCGGACTGCTCAAGGGTGACATCCAGCTATCAACGGATTCATTGGTGACAGCAACCAGCTGACCAGGCCAGGGCGCCCGTCACCAACAGGAGTATCTGCAAGGATGCAGATTGAACGGATTCAGACAGCTTGCTACGATTCACCACGTACGCATCCGCGTGCGCCTTTCTTTCTCAGCGGTCCGGCTTCCGGGATTCGGGGGTCGGCCGCTTTTTCATATCCAACCTACGCAGCCTGTGAAGGGCCCCTGAGCCCTTCCGGGGGAGCGGGGGGTGTGGGGGGCGGCCCTGAGCCCCCCGCGTCGTCCGCCATGCGTACGGGCACGGAAACGGGGCAGATCGCGGCCGCGACACCTCTCTTGATACATGTACATAAAGCGTCTGCACCCTCAGACGGTCATAATCCGCTCCTCGATCCCACGACGGATACAGTCGTCAAGCGCGTGAATCGCTACGCGAAGGCTCGGCGTAGAGCGTTGCAGATGGCGTCATGGATTGCAGACAACGTCCCGGCAGGCTCACGCCTGGCGGGTGGCCGCGATGTGCGATCAATCGTCCAGGACATCGAGGGCTGTGGCAATCTGCTGGAGTTCCAGGACGCCACGGCAGAAGGCGACACCGAGACACGCCTTTCTGCGGGCAAGTTCTGCGGCAAGTTCCGCCTCGATCCGCTGTGCGCGATCCGTCGGCAGGCTCGTTGGCTGCGTGAGACGTTGCCGAAACTCATGGGTGTGATCGGCCCGTACCTGGCGTCTGAGCCGTACGCGACGGTTCAGCTGATGACACCGACAATCAAGAGCGGTCGAAGTTTGCATCGTCGGTTTGCACATCTCACGCGGTCCTGGCGTGCATGGCAGTTGGACCGTCGTCGGTTCATCTCATCGAAAAGTCCCCGTGCGCAATACACCGAGTTGTCACGTGTCGCGGGCGGCGTGTTCGCGATTGAAATCAAGAGGGGTTCAGGTTCCAAGCAATGGCATCCGCATCTGCACGCGGTGGTGTTGTGCGAGGCCCCGCTTGATCAGGAGCGCTTGCAATCGGAGTGGCGGCGGATCACGCGTGATTCATTCATGGTCGATGTGCGTGACCTGTACAGCCTGGGCGGGCTTCGTTCAATGCCGGACACGGCAGACGAAGCGGTGATGATGTCCCTGGCTGATGACCTCCAGGAAGTCGTTAAGTACGCGGTGAAGTTTGGTGACATGACGCTACGCGACAACTGGCTGGTTGAGCGTGTCGTCTTTGGTCGTCGCCTGCGTGGTTCTTTCGGGAATTTTCATGGGATTCCGATGGACACGGATCAGTGCTGTGATGACGTTTTCGAGGATAGGCCGTACATCACGCGCGTCGCGGAATGGGTTGGAGATTCATACGAACTGTCGACGGTCGAACAGTTCCAACCTGACGAAGCTGCACCATTTTGAAGGTCGATCCATGTTTTACACATTCACATTCATTTTCATGAAAGGTTTAGCAATGCTGAAATATGCGGGTTTTCTGGCGGTGGTGTTGATCGTCGCAGTGTCAACGACCGTGCAGGCCGGTACGGGCTCGTTCGTATGGCAGGACTTCAGCGGGACCGATGCATACCCCACAACGGTTGAGCGGTGGGTTGACGATGCATGGGTTTCGCTCGAACGTCAAACCGCCGCACCAGCCGAGTATCGGCTGGGGTTCTCTGAATATATCGACTTCACAGGCAGTGAAGCCGAATACTTCCGGATCGACGGCAATGATCTTCAGGTGTTGGTGTTTGATGGGCTGTCGGGCAATGACATCAACAACGTTTGGGCTCGCACACTTGACGGCGTTGGCATCTATGACATGTACGCGGGCCTCAGCGGCGGCGGCGAAGTCTATGCAACCGTTCAGGACTATCAGACCGATGAGGTTGTGCCGTCAACTGTGCCGACACCGGTCGCATTGACGGGAGGGGGTGTGCTGATTGCGGCTCTCCCTTTCTTTCGGAGGGGGTCGCGGAGGTGCTCGAGGTTGCGATTCCGTTAATCCTCTCGCTGATGTTAATCATGTTTGGCTACAGATTCGTGCGCTACGCAACATACAAGGGCGTGCAGGCTGAATACGAAGCTCAAGCGGCACCGTGGGATGATGATGATCCGTACATGGACGGGCCGGGAGAACCTGAGTCTGATGATGGGGAGTTCTGGAAGTGACTGAAATCGAGTTAGCACAGCAAGTCTGGTACGGCTTCGGCCTGTGCTTTCTCGTTCACATAATTGCATGGCCTACGTCATGGTGCATGCATCAATTTTCACGATGGCTCAAGGGGTAGAGGACGCGAGCCGCATTCAATGGAGGTTGTCATGTTTGACAATCTGATCAACAAGGCCAAGTCCTGCGGCCGTAAAGTGCTGGACACCGCTGCTCGTTATGGCCGCAAGGTCAAGGCCCTCTTCGTTGGTGCCACGGTCGGTGGCGTGGTCGCGGCCGGAGCGCCCAACGTGATGGCGTCGACCTCCGTCGGTGTCGACTCCTCGGTGCTTACCGGCGAGATTGCTGGCACCCTGACCAGCGGCATGACCGACGTCATCAACTCCTCTCTGCCGCTCGCCTTCTCGATCCTCGTGATCGTCGCGGGCACGATCTTCGTGTGGCGCCTCGTCAAGAAGGGCTGACGCGGGCGATCAGACCTCTACGGATCGGCGGGCCGAAAGGCTCGTCGGTCTTTTATGACCGAACAGCAAGGCACAGACTTACTGGCAAACATGGCTGAGATACAGGCGTATCTCAAGCTGATCTATTATGCGGTGCTCTGGTGCTTTGGTGCACTGCTCTGTCGTCAGTTGTTCGTCACGTTGGGGAAGAAAAACTTCTTGGTTTTGGCATTGTCCGCTGGGACTGTGCTGACAGTGTCTGATGCGAAAGCAGTGAGTGTAAAGCTTGAAATGTGGGGGACAGAGGCGGGGGAATATTTTCATTATTATAACGAGAGTGGTTATCCTGGAACTTGTGTGTTCGAGGGGCGAGGCTATCCAACGGCGTCAGGGGGAATATCGGCAGTTCTCAGATTCACCACAACACATGGAAACTGGTACGGATCATGGGCAGGAACGTCTCTAGCTCAGTACTTGCCGTATCTGGGTGAGGATATAAATGGTGATCCTGCATACGGCAATCCATATTTTGTAATGCAATTTACTCTCGAGCCAGTAGACGGAATATGGACGGGCACACTACGTTATATATCTAATAATTTGAATAACTACCCGGATCAACCAGATTACGAGATTCCTCTGGTAGTTGGGGATGTCATTTACAGTGGGCCAGAGCATAACAGTGGAATAGCGATAGGTACGTCCTACCCGGGCAAATACTACGACATACAGGAATCATTATTTTGGTATATACAGAAAGTCAGGGGAACTAATAATGAGCGTGCGTTTATGGCGCTATATATAACATCATCAGGCGTGACGGAATTTACAACAGGCGGCAATGGTGAAGGTGGGGCGGCATCTGTTGAGGACGAGCAGGTAGATGGTCCAGATGACATCGAATCAGAGATGCAAAGTGAACAGGCATTCGACGCCATCCGTCAGCACTTTGACGACTACAAGTCAGACAACTTCTTTTCTGAACAACCTCTGACGCCACCAGAGTTTCGTATTGATATGCCGACCATGTCGGGGCATGACTTATCCGTGTATTTGAGCCCGTTCCGATACGTAACGTCCGGGGGCATGGGCAATGCGTTCGCAAAATTCGACACATGGAAAGAAGTGATAAAGGGTTTCTTCTCCGTCATGATTGCTTGGTACACAATCGCGTCGTGTTGGGAGGTCGTTTCTAAATGGTGACCCTCGCCGCATTCTGGTTCCTCATTCCGATCATTGCCAAAGCTGTTGTAGCAATCGTCGGTATCGTGCTGGCGATCTGGGCCATTTTCGGCAACATGACTGACCAGATCGTAAAAGGTGTGCTGAATTATTTCCCCGAAGAATTGCAGCCGACACAGGCAGTGGTGGATCTGTTCAGGTGGGGCGAAGAATGGTTTCCGTTTCGGTTCGCGTTCGCTTGTTTCCTGATCTGGGTGACAGTGGTCGTCTACTGCTTCTGTGCTAGGCGTGCCGGTATTTGGCTGAAGTTCATCTTCGGTGGCACATCGCCGGGAGGTGAGTGATGGTGATGCCCATTGTCACCCAGACGGTCGGGCCGCAGGGCTCGGGCAAGTCGTACGCGGTGACAACCCGATTGCTGAAGGCTCTACGCGATGACCCTGACCTGCGGGTGATCACAAATCTACCGCTCGTGATGGATCATGAGGACTGGCATGGTCTGGATAGTCGCATTCACATCCTCTCACACACTGAGCGCAAGTTGTGGGCGAAAGGTCCGGACGGTCCATGGTCGAACGAGCATTGCACAAGTGGCTACTGGCTCATCCTCGATGAGTGTCACAAATTCGTCGGCAAGACAATCCCAAAGGCCCAGCGTGATCGGTGGGCCGATTTCCTCCGTGAGTTGAGGCACGCGGGTTGTCTGTACTGCGAGTTTATCGCACCGGATGAATCCGCAATTCATTCCGACATGGCGTCTTGTATATTCGGCATGCGTCGAACGTCGACCACGCGGGAGATGCGTGACCCATACTTCAAGGTTCCGCTGTTCGATTGGGCCGTTCTACGGGCAGGCCTGTTCGGTGGTATGGCCGTGGCCGGTGCGGTCGAGATGGCATACACGAAAGTCTCCAGACGCTGGCGACGGCTGCGTGGTGAGGGTGGCTGGTACCCGATCACCGAGCGGGGATGCGGCCGATACAAGTCGGACTCAGCAACCGAATCAGCGAGCGGGAAAACAGTTTTCAAGCTGCCACCGAAAGGAATGGCGGCGGTCGGCTGGTTTGCAAGGCGTAACGGCTTGCAAATCGGATGGCGGCTGTCGGCCTTGGCCCTGATTTTCTGGTTCGTTTCGAGTGGGGCCATGATGGATGTCATGTGGTTCGGTATGTCAAAAGTGACGGCGATATTCATGACGCCTCTGACGTCGCTGCAAGACAGAAATATGGAGAGCGAGGAAAAACAGGTTGCAGAGGACAAGGGCAAAGGCACGGAAGCTATCAAAACACCTGCATCGGAGATGAGGCAGGTGATTCAGAAGCAAGAGCGGCCGTCGATATATCAGTTCCCACAACGTAGAGGGTTAAACCATGTTGGCAACATCCGCGAGGATCGGGGCGGTTTTACTATCGACCACCTTGACGATCCCTTCACTTCAGGGCTGCCAGTCCGGCCGCCCAATTTCGGTGTTCAAGTCACTAGCATCAACCGAAAACGCGAAACCCCAGGCGATCCCGATAGCATGGACGGGCGGATCACTGGCCAAGTTCGCTGAGCTGGTGGCGCAAGCTGCGAGGATTTCTATTGTCGTACCGGCAGATATGGCAGACTTTCCGATCGCTGCGGTGCGTGCTGGTGATCTTCACGACGTGCTGCCGTTGGTTCTCCCGCCGCACATAGAAGCGGGCGGCGTGATCGTGGTTCGATCCTTAGCGGCTGAAACCAGAGACACGGAGATTGTCAGCGGGCAGGGGGTGCTTGTCGATGCAGTTCAACTGACGGCTTATTCGTCCAGCGATGTTGGCGCCAGTGCATCGGCCGGTGTCGATGTGCAGGCCATACTCCAGCCCGACCAAAATGTGACGTATGAAGGCGGGGCGGTCCTGTCGGCCCTCCTTGATGGCTTCACGGTCGACCAGTCCGGTGTATTTGTCAGACGGCTACGCGTGCGTGAAGGCATGCAGGCGGAAGCGGCGGATGTCCGGGTTGATCGTGTTGAACAGGGCGTTGTCAGTGATCAGGGCAGCTTCACCGAAACCGGTGTTGGTGAAATTGAATCAGGCAATATCATCAAGGTCACTGTATGGCGTGGTCCGTGGTCCGGTGACGTCGACCTGCAATGGACGGCGAGCGATGGTGAAGGCGACGGCCGACGCGAATGGCGAGTTCGTGAGCGGTTCCGTATCGCGTGGGGTGCATGGCGGATTGTTGCAGTTCATGACGATGAGCTCACAACCACCACAAAACCGATCTTCGGCGTCGGGGCTGAGCGTAGCACAATCAAGCGTCGACGCGTCCTGATGATGTGCGTCAGATGACCACCGCGCCGAACAACACGTTGTTCAGGCTCGCGGCATTTGCGACCATGTTGGTCGACCATGTTGGTATCTTTCTCCTGCCTGCTGCGTGGCCGCTGAGGCTCATCGGCCGAACAGCCCTGCCGTGGTTCGCTTGCTCAACCGGCTATGCATTCACTCACTACACGCGAAGCCAAGCCGGATACATTCGGCGTCTGCTGATCCTCGCGGTGATTACACAACCGATCTACTGCGTGGCTTTCGACACAATGCGTTTGAATGTCGTCTTTACTCTCGCGGGTGGACTGATCGCGTCGCAGACGGGAGGGCGTTTACGCCCGATGATGTCTTCTGCCTTGTTCCTCTGCTGGCTGCTGGAAAGCTACACAGGCGTCTGTGTGGTCGACGGCGGGCCGATGGGGGTATTGATGACGGCGGCGTCTGCGTGGAAGTGCTGGCCACTGGCGGCGATCTGTGCGGCGGCGGTGAACATGCGGCCGGGCTTCCCGGTCTACTCGGTGTTGATGTCCACCGCGGCGGCGGCGTCGGTCGTGGCATTCGTTGAATCTCACCGGCTCGGCCTCAGTCTCGGCCGATGGGCAAGGTCCAAAGTCTGGTATTGGTTCTACCCTGCACATCTGGGGGTCTTGTGGCTGATTTCATGACCATGCTGATCGCGTTGGTGATGGCGTTTCTGGGCTGGTCGTCGGCCGGGGTGTTCCTCGGATGGGTGCAGCCTGAAAACACCGGCCGGGCTTTGATCCGCTTTGGCATGGTCGCTATGTTTGCGATCATGGTGGCATTGGCCAAGCCTCATATCTCGTGGGCCGGTGAGTTCCGATCCGACTGGCTCATTCAGACGGTCGACGGCTACGTGTCACTGCCCCGAATGATCAACGCAAACACCCTGCCGATCTGGCTGGCCGATCTGTGCTACTGGTCATGGTTCCATGTCCAGTCGGCTGCGCTGGTCTGGGCCTGCTGGTCTGATCATGGGCGGCGTCTGCTGCTCGCATGGGTCATGCTCTGGACCTTCGGAGGGACAGTCCTGGCATTGCTGCTATCGTCATCGGGTCCGTTCTACGCTGAAGGGCTGACCCAGACCGGCAGCGTATCGGCTGCGTGGCAGGCACGGCTTGCAGAGGCGTGGTGCAGCGGCCGACAATTCCCCGGATCAGGTATATCCGCCATGCCCTCAATGCACGTGGGCGTCGCCTGTTTGGTGGCTCTGGCTGCATACAACCGACGATACTGGCTCTGGCCGGCGGCGTTGGCGTTCCTAATGCTGACCCAGATCGTGACGGTGGTACAGGGCTGGCATTGGTCAATTGATGGCTACGTTTCAATTGTCCTGGCCATGCTCGCCTGGATGATTTCAGATGGCTAACTAAAAAAGAAATAAGGCCGTGTGATAAAGCAGCAGCGGAGCGGGTGTACCCGCGAGCAGCGGCTTTATCACACGGCTGTAGATTCGTAGATTTATGGACGACATCCAAAATCACCTGGTGACAGGGTAGATCTGAGCTCGGGCCGGATCTTGTCACCAAACTAGCGGCGGGCGTCCGGTCGGATTGAGTAGCAATCCGACCAGCCTGCCGCGTGGAAACAAGATATAGATGGTGACAGAATGCAGCTGGCGCCGGCACGGATATCGTCACCAATGAAAAACCCCACCCGTGGAGGGTAGGGTATTCGTGCACAGCAAGCCATCGGATGCGAGTTGGTGACAGGATAGATCCGCCTGGTCGGCGATCGCCGTCACCATCGCCGACCGTGGTAGCGACGACCTGATTGAATTTCATCAAGCCGCATTTGTCCCGTGGCGATTGCCTCCGCCGTCGACCTGGCATCATCCAGAAGACCAGCCAGCCGATTGATTGCCATGAACACATGGTTAGCCTGGCGGTCCAGGTCTTCGACCTTCTTCAGCCGGGCCATGTCATCCTTCAAACGGTCAATCTTCTCCTGATCAGTGCCCAGGTAAACACGCTGTCGCTTCTTGCCGATGTAGAAATTCCAATAGGCATACACGCCGTCACGTTTGTAGATGGTTCCACCACGCACGCCCTTTTTCCGGAGGCGATGAATTTCTGTGATGATTTTCCGGTGTTCATCCCGAAGTTTGTTCAGGTACGTGCTGACCGAATCCAGTTCGGATTTGGCCAGTTCGTGCATTCCGTCGCAGTTCTCGATACGAAAGTCGGACATCGTAGCCTCCTAGTGACATGAGTTGGTGACAAACAATATACAGATGTTACCAATTCATGTCACTATGTCAAGAGGGAAAGCCCATGCCAAGAAACTATGAGAATTTGAGTATTGTGAGGCAGGCTCGGCAGCGATTTCTGGCTCGCCTGGAGGTCAGGTTGACACCGTCGCAGCTGGACAGGTTGCAGAAGCTGTCCGTACAAAACGGGCGTTCAGTCTCAGAGATGATACGGTCCGCGATTGATCTAATTTGTGCAGCGTCCCAGGTCACGGAGCGATTCGACCAGTCCCAGGAAGTGCGTAAACTGCGGAAAAACTACAGAGTTGACAATTGAGGACACGATGATCTAAAGTATTGGTGTCGTTTCCACATCTCCACTCCCCTGTCGGCATTGAGTCCGATAATAACTGTTATGTTAAATTAGACCCAGCAGGGGGCAATGAGTCAGAACATGAGTCAGATTGGCCATTTGGGGCTGCACAAGGCATCATATGCGTCACTGAGTTCCTGTTCCGCCGCTGCACGTATACGGAGATACCCGTGGCTGTTGAAATTGAAGCGAAAATGAAGCTGGCTGACCGTGAGGCGATGATCGGTCGGCTCAAGGCGGCCGGCGGTTCGATGGTCGAAGACTTATTCGAGACAAACGTGTTCTTCGATACGCCCGACGGTTCGTTGCGGAACTCCGACAGCGGATTGCGCGTTCGTTCCGAGGTGAATGTGAATGATCCCGCCGCGAGCCGGGTTATCGTCACACACAAAGGTCCGCGGCTGCCAGGCCCCATCAAGCAGCGGGCTGAGACGGAGATGGATGTCGTTGACCCGGACGATGCAGCAGAACTGTTTACTGCGCTCGGGTTTGCCGAGCAGATTCGATTTGAGAAGCGCCGCCAACGCTGGCGGCTCGACGACTGCACGATCGAACTCGACGAACTGCCCCAGATCGGTCAATTCATCGAAATCGAAGGCCCCGGCGAAGAGACAGTCATGTCGGTCCGCGAGAAGCTGGGGCTGGCGGATGAGCCGATGATCCGGGAAGGGTATGCGTCGATGGTGTGGCAGTTACTGAGCACGCACGGGCAGGGGACGCGCGTGTTGAACTTCGAAGAAGCAAAGTAGACGGCGCCACCCCCCTGCTCGTCACATCCGGGAGTTATTTGACGTTGCAGGTTTTGGCGACGTGCTGTTTGAACCGCTCGAACAGATCGACCGCTATCGGACCGGGTTTGCCGTGGCTGACAGGCTTACTGTCCAGCTCAATGATGGAGGCAATTTCGGTGGTTGTGCCGACGGCGAGTATTTCCTCGGCGCTGCGCAGGCGATCCACGGAAAAGTAATCCTCGCGAACGATATACCCGGCTTCCTGAGCCAGTTGAATGGCGATGCGACGTGTGATCGAATCGAGGATGCGACCGTCCAGCGGATGGGTCAGCAGGGTTTTACCTTCGGTGATGATGACGCTGCGTGCGGTGGCTTCGGTGACGATGCCGTCTTCGCGGACGAGGATCGCTTCATCACAGCCGGCGTCGACGGCAGCCTGGGCGTCGAGCACGTTCGGCAACAGTGAAATCGATTTGATCGCGCAGTAGGCCCAGCGGATTTCCGGCCGGGTGATGGCTTTGAGTGGCGTGACCGGCGCGGCGGCATCGAATGCGTGTTGCGGATAAGCGACCGCGAGAACGGTCGGGCGGGTTGTTTCCGCCGGGGGGAATTTATGCTTGCGGGGCGCCACGCCGCGTGTGACCTGCCAGTAGACCGAGGCGTCGGGCGTATCATTGTGCTCCAGCAGTTTACGGCTGATCACATCCAGCGGCGGCAGGTCGTCGGGGTACTGGATGCGGACACGATCAAGGCTCGTCTGCATGCGGTGCAGATGATCGTCCATGGCGATCGGGTGATGGTTGTAGAAACGGACGACTTCGTAAACGCCGTCGGCGAACATGAAGCCGCGATCCTCGATGGGGATCATCGCCTGGTCCTGCGGTAGCCACTGGCCGTTGAGGTACACTATCATGAGCAAGAGGATACACGCCGCATGGGCATTGGTCGATTCCGCAAATCACGATGGTTCTGGCCGATCACGATCGCCGTGCTGGCGCACGTGACGCTGGGCGTGTTTCTGCTGTATCAAAAGCTCGAAATCGGCGCCAAGCCGGGGCCCAAGTCGAAGCTGGTCGACCTGTCGGCCGCCCGGCAGAATTCCGACGGCACCGGCGAGATCGAACCCGCCGAACTCGACAAGCAACTCGACGCGGGGCTCGCCAAAACGCAGGCGATGGACCCGCGCCAGCGCGAGGCGATCACCCGCGAGCGCCTCGACTGGATAGAGAAACATTCGAGCGTTGAATCCGTCGACGCGATGAGCCGGGTCGTCAAGCAATCCGTCGGGGCGCCGCAGCGGGCGTACGAACCGGTCGAACCCGCCCCGCCGGGGTCGTTCGATATTGACAGCATGCTGCCATATGCATCGAAGAAAGAAGTTTTCGATGACGGCATCGTGCGGTCCGTGCAGACATGGGTCGATAAGGACGGACGGGTGATGAAGCAGACCATCCGCCGGTCGAAGGATGACAACGGCGTGCTGAAAGAGTACCGCGGGACATACAGCGCCGATGGCAAGTTCTTCGAGACCGAAGTGCCGGTCGCCGATGACGGCGGGCTGAACTCGGTCGTGGAGATGATGAGCCGGTCCGAGATTCTGCAGAAACTGTTCACCGGCGCGGTGCTGCCGGCCCTGGAATCTCAAAGCGGGAAAAAACAAACTGAAAAGCCCGGTACGACCACGTCATCGCCCTAGTGCAATTCCCGGGGTTGTGCCTTACAATACGCCCGTTCGACAGGGAAGCGAACCGGTTTAATCACCAGGGAGTCCGTGGATGCGTCATGGCATCGTGATATTGGGGATCATCAGCCTGCTGAGTCTGTTCGGCGTCGTGACGCCGGGCTGCGATTCGGGGTCCAAGTCCGACGGTCTGTTTTCGGGGATGTTTCCACCGGAGCCAGGCGAGGTGGCGCGTGAGGCGTTCAACGTCTACGACCCGGACAAGCGACGCAAGAGCGTGAATCTGCTTTCCAACGCGCCCTGGGGCGGCGAAGCGCCGTATCTGAAGACCTACCGTCTGCTTGTCGACGACCCGGATCCGACCGTGAGGGCGGCCTGTCTGCGGGCGCTGGGCAAGCATGGCGAACCCAGCGATGTGGCGGCGATCCTGCCGTACCTCAAGGACAAGACGGACTTCGTCCGATGGGAAGCGGCCAAGGCTTTGCAGCGACTGCATGATCCGTCAGCCGTCGATCCGCTGCTGGAGGCGCTGCGTGACGATGATGAAGCCGACGTGCGGGCGGCGTCGGCCAACGCCCTTTCGCAGTATCCGCTGCCGCGTGTGTTTCAGGGCCTGATCGGGGCGCTGAACGACGAGAACTATGCCGTGGTCGTTGAGAGTGAGCGAGCCCTGGAAACACTGACCGGCGAGCAGTTCGGCGAAGACGGATCACGCTGGCTGGCCTGGTCGGAGAATCACGAAAGCGATCTTTTCCTCGGCAAGGATGTGTATTACTACCCGCAGTTCGTTCCGCCGCCGACGTTCTGGCAGAAGATGCAGTTCTGGAAGCAGCCCAAGCAGATCGTGCCCCAGCAGCCGGCCGGGATCGACGAAACCGATCCGCTTTTCAGAAAACCCAACGAAACTGCAGCCGCGAAATGACCGATCTGCACGGTGGAGGTGCTATACGTGCGTGCATTGGTCTATGACGGTTCTAAACCCCGATTCGAACCCCGACACCCGGACCCGGAGCTAGCGCCCGGCGAGGCGATCATCCGCCCTATCGCCGCCGGCGTCTGCTCGACGGACCTGGAAATCAGTCGCGGTTACATGGACTATCGCGGCGTGCTCGGGCACGAATTCGTAGGCATCGTCGAGAAGGTTCACCCCGATGTGGACGACAAGGCGAAGCAACTGGTTGGAAAGCGCGTTGTCGGATCGATCAATTGCGTCTGCGGCAAGTGCGACATGTGCACGCGCGGGCTGGCTAATCACTGCCGTGATCGAACCGTGCTGGGCATTGCCGGGCGCGATGGATGTTTTGCCGAGCGGTTCAGCCTGCCGGTAAAGAACCTGCTGGCCGTGCCGGACACGCTCGACGATGACCACGCGGTATTCACCGAGCCGCTGGCCGCCGCCTGCAATGTGATGAACATGCTGCGCATCGAGAGCCGCCCTTTCGTGACGGTGCTCGGCGACGGGCGACTCGGCCTGCTGACCGCCCAGGTGCTCAGCAAACTCAACGCCTCGGTGCGCGTCATCGGCAAGCACCCCGACAAACTCGCCCTCTGTGAAAAATGGGGCATCAAGCATCGGCTGCTCAGCGATGTCTCGCTGCGGGCTGATCAGGATGTCGTCGTCGATTGCACCGGCTCGGCATCGGGGCTCGACACGGCTTTGAAGATGGTGCGCCCGCGCGGCAAGGTTGTGCTCAAAACAACCGTCGCCGAGCAGAAAGGCGTCGATCTTTCGCCGATCGTGATTCACGAGATTCAGTTGCTCGGCTCACGCTGCGGGCTGTTCTCCGACGCCCTGGCGATGCTCAACGGCGGTGAAGTCGACGTGGTGAGTCTGATCAGCCGACGGGTGAAGTTCGCCGAGTCGGAAAAGGCCCTGGCGACCGCCGCCATGCCCGGCACGCTCAAAGTGCTCATCGAGTTTGAGTGACTTTCATCGCATAATCAGCGGATAACTCAGGCTTTGGCCTCCCCCGCCGCCCTACTGGATTTACCGACATGGGGCCCACTATCATGAGGGCCTCATGAACGACGAAATCACCACCATCATTCGCGGTCATATCGCCGACGCCGAAGTGCACGTGCTCAGCCCCGATGGGCGGCATTTTCAGGCGGTTGTGATCAGCGCCAGCTTCGAAGGCCAGCCGCTTGTCCGCCAGCATCAGGCGGTGATGAACGCGCTGAAGGATCAGTTCGACACCGACCGCCTGCACGCCCTGCAACTGAAGACCTTCACGCCCGACCGCTGGCAGCAGAATAAGCACCTTTACCCGATCAACGGATAGGATTGAACATGGACGCAACGCTCAAGCAGCGCATCGAAGATCAGATCAAATCCGCGCGTGTGTTTCTGTACATGAAGGGCACGCCGACGTTCCCGCAGTGCGGCTTCTCCGGGCAGGTCGCCCACATCCTCAACAGCTACGGCATCGAGTTCGGCTCGTGCAACGTGCTCGAAGACATGTCGATCCGCCAGGGCATCAAGGAGTTCGCCAACTGGCCTACGATCCCGCAGCTTTACGTCGATGGCGAATTCGTCGGCGGGTGCGACATCGTTACGGAAATGCATCAGTCCGGTGAGCTCAAGCCTCTGCTGGAAGGCGAGAACGCCGCCTGAATCAGGTCATGCCAACGCGGCATGCAGTTCGAGCAGACGCTGGCGCATGGCCGGCGAGAGTGTCACATTACGACGCCCCATCACCGTCGCGGCGACTTCGCAGAACTTATCGAGGTCGTAGCAGGCTGCTCCGTGGTCAGTCAAAAACGTGAACGGCCCGACACACTTGGGCGGCAGGCCGCCGACGGCGATCATCGCGCCGGTGTGAACACACGTGCCGGTCAGCAGGCGCGTGGCGATGGCGGTTTTGGCATGATCACCGATGATCGAGCCGAGATACATGCGGCCGGTTTCCTCCGGCTGGCCTTCGGGTTCGACCTGCATACGCACGGGGCCGTAGGTGTTTTTGAGATTGCTGGTGACCGTGTCGGCGCCGAAGTTCACCCACTGGCCGACGTAGCTGTTGCCGAGGTACCCGGCGTGGGCCTTGTTGGCATACCCTTGAAAAACCGACTGAAAGACTTCGCCGCCGACCTTGCACCACGGGCCGATGATCATGTGGCCGCGGATGTGGGCGTGGTTGGTGATGACGCTGTGCGGGCCGACGTAGCCTGGGCCGACCATCACGCCCATCGAGCGGATCTCCGCGTGATCATCGACGCAGATCGCGCCGTCGGTGGTGTCGAAAACAACATGCGGGTGGATTGTCACGTTCTTGCCGATGAGTACGGGGTGATCGCCGACGATCGTCACACGCGGCGAGGGCTCGGTTTCCAGCGGGGTCATCCGTTCGGCGAGCGACTGAATGTCGTGTTCGAGATTCACATCGGCGTGCTCGAGCACATCCCATGGCTTGCGAAGCATCGGCGCATCGCTGACCGCCCGCACAGCGACATCCCCGAGCTGACGCCCGCCGCTTCGCAGCAGTTGCTCCGTCTCGCGGCGATCGAGGCGCGCAGCGATCACGGAGCCGGTCTGATCCGTCAGCGCGGTGTTGATCCCCGCAGGCAGGTCGAAGCTGATGCGCGTGAGTCGGCCGTTGATCATCAGGTACGACGTCGCGTCCGGCAGCGCGTTGACCGGCAGGTTGTGGGACTCACTGGTCAGCGCGGCCAATTCTGTCGGCACGATCATGGCGTCGGGCCCGCGTCCGATCTGTCCGGTCAGACGCTCGTAAGTGGTCAATGCACCGGTGCGCAGGTCGAAGCTCGGGCGTAGGTCACACAGCGGACCAAGCCGCAGGCCGTCGTCGAAATAAATCAGCGTGTCCATGAATCAGATGGTATCGGAAATACGTGGATGCTGCCTGCGGAATACCCCGTTGCGGGCAGTCGGGCGATCCGTCTACACTGTGGCCATGATTCAGTCCATAGTTTTTGATTTTGACGGCGTCATCGTCGACACCGAACCGCTGCACTACCGCGCTTTCCTGCGGGCCCTGCAGCCTTTTGGCGTCGATTTCGACTACGACCGCTACGTTCAGCAGTACATCGGTTACGACGATCGCGACGGCCTGCGGGCCATCTGCGGTGACTTCGGCGTCAGCCTGGAAGAGTCGCAGGTCGGTGAGCTGATCCAACAGAAGGCGGAAGCTTTTGAGCGGATCGTCGACGAAGGTGTGACGCCGTTTCCCGGGGCCGTGGAGCTGATTCTGTCAGCGTCTGCGAATATGCCGATCGCCATCTGCAGCGGCGCCCTGCGGCGAGATATCGAGGCGGTCCTGCGCGGTGTGGGGGATGGCGATCTGCTGAACCGTTTCAACGTCATCGTCACCGCCGACGAAGTCCCCCACTCCAAGCCCGACCCGCGCTCGTACCAACTGGCTGCCGAGCGGTTGAATCTGCCGGCCGACCAGTGCCTGGCGATCGAAGACACCCCTGCGGGCCTCGCCTCGGCATGCGGCGCCGGGATGAAAACACTCGCCGTGGCCCACAGCTACGGTGCCGATCGCCTCGCGCAGGCGGACCGCATTGAAGACGCGATGGCTGATGTGACGCTCGAGAAACTGCTGACGTGGTTTGCGTGATCGTTCAGACGGGCGATTGAACCTGCACGTGAATGCGCTGCGACGCTTCGCGGGCCAGGTGCGACTCGGTATCGCCGACGCGCACATGCATCGCCCCGAACGGGCCGAGGTCAACCACCTCGATCATCACGCCCAGCCCGATGCCGACCGCATCGAGATACTGGAGAAACTTCGGCTCTGAATCCGAGACCCGCCCGACCAATCCGCGCTGACCGGGTTTGAGATCGCTGAGCCGGTGGTAGTTCTGCTGTTCGACCTGCCCGTCGGCGTTCGGAATCGGCGCCCCGTGCGGATCGACCTGCGGGCGGCCGAGAAACTGATCGATGCGATCGATCAGGTCGTCGCTGACGGCGTGTTCCATCCGTTCGGCATCGCGATCGACCTGGTCCCAACCCAGCCCCAGCGTCTCCACCAAAAACAACTCGATGAGCCGGTGCCGGCGGATGATCCGCAGAGCCAGTCGCTCACCGGCTTCGGTGAGTTTCGCGCCGTAGTAGGGTTCGTGCTCGACCAGGCCGCGTTGGGCAAGCTGCTTGAGCATGCCGCTGACAGTGCCGTTGCCGAGGTCCAACCGCTCGGCGATGGCCTTGGTCGTGGCGCGATCGCCCTGCTGATTCAGTTTCCAGATGTGCTTGATGTAATCTTCCACCGCCGCACTGTGCGTTGTGTCGTTCGGGGTGGATCGCGTCGTGGACATGCGAACATCCTACCGGCGGGCACCGCCTGATCAAGGCTGTTGCGACCCCGACGCCCCGATCACACGATCGATCGCTGCGATGACGGCATCGCACTGCGCCTGACGTGCGGCGGCATACTGAACCCACTGCTGTCGTGCGACACGCTGGGCGTCATATCCGGTCGGCGAACCGGCAGCGAACACACGCCGCCCGGTCGTCACGCGGCCGTCAACCTGGGCGTTGACTTCATAGGGTGAAGGCTGCCGCGGCGGAGCCGGGGGCTGCGACGGAAGGCCCAGGTGGAACACCGTATTCGGCGGCACCTCCTGCGCCACGTAGGCCTGACCATGCCGATCTTCGAACTCGAAATACTGCGACCGGTCATACGACAGCGCAAACCCCTGCGTGATGAAATACAGCCGCTGTGCATCCGGCCCGCGGAAGACGCTTGAACCCTGCCCATATTCGTAGAGCCCCGATTCGATCTTCCGCATCGATTGGTGCATCGGATCCACATCCCCGACGCGCTGTTCGACAGCCTGATAGCCCTTCTGCTGCAGCGTCTGCGCCGTCGCCGGACCCGCCGTCGCCGCCGCCAACACCGCTGCCAACACCGCTGCCAGGGCCAAACACCGCTTCATCATGGCCCATTGTACCCTCCAGCGGTGGTCTTTTTCCTGAATCAAGGCTTTTCCGGACGCACCGGCTTGATTTTTCGTCTGTGGCGGCGATAATTGACGACTTGCCTTAAGAATCTGCAACCCCCAGGGAATACTGATACATGGCCCATTCGAGATCAGCCAAGAAGCGTATCCGCCAGAACGAGAACCGTCGCGCGATCAACCGCTGGCGCAAGAGCCGCATCAAGGAGCAGGTCAAAACCTTCCTCGATGACGTTCAGCACGGCGACGCCGCCAAGGCGCAGGCTTCGTTCAAGGCCGCGGCCCGGACGCTCGACAAGATCGCCGCCTCCGGCACGATCCACAAGAACACCGCCGCCCGCCGCAAGAGCCGTCTGGCCAAGCGTCTGAATGCGCTGGCCGCCAAGGCCTGATCGACGCGTCGGGCTATGGTGCGAATTGTCACGGACTCAGCGTGTCTGATCCGATACAATGAGCATCAACCGATCCACAGGGGATTGGTGTAACGGTAGCACGACTGACTCTGGATCAGTTAGTAAAGGTTCGAATCCTTTATCCCCTGCTTTTTCCGCCAGGCCAATGATATTTTGCGATACACGCCGCCTGTGAATTCAGGTGGCGTTTTACATTGCGCGTTGATCGGTGCATGATGATTCGGGAAATAGCAGTACCTCGTCGGGCGTTGTGCTGCGGATCTTACACGGAGACTCAATCATGGCTGATGCATCCCGCCGCCAGTTCGTTCAGCAAGCCGCCGCCATTGGGGCTGTCGTCACAGGCGTCGCCGCCTCGCCGCGTCGCAGCTTCGCTGCCAATGACACGATCGGCATCGGCGTGATCGGCACCGGCGGCCGGGCGCGCAAACGACTGATGCCGGGTGTGCTCTCCCTGCCGGGGGCGCGGATCGTCGGCGTGTGCGATGTGTTCGATGATCACCTGGAAGCAGGCAAGTTCGTCGCCTCCGGCCGCAAGAAGACGGATATGTTCGCCACGCGGCATCATGAAGAACTGCTGGCCCGCAAGGATGTCGATGCCGTCGTGATCGCCACGCCCGATCACTGGCATGTGCCGATGACGGTCTTTGCCTGCGAGGCGGGCAAGGACGTGTACGTCGAAAAGCCCGCCGCGCACAAACTCGGCGAGGGCCCGGCCATGATCGACGCCCAGAACAAGCACAAGCGCATCGTGCAGGTCGGCGCCCAGCAGCGCTCGATGCCCCACCTGCAAGCGGCGAAGAAGATCGTGCAGGCCGGCACGCTCGGACACGTGCACCGCATCCGCATGACGTGGAACCACAACTGGGCCCATGCGAAAAAGCCCAAGCTGCGGATCGACCAGGCCAAGGTCGACTGGAAGCGTTTCCTCGGCAACGCGCCGGAGCAGGCGTTTGATCCGTTCCGCATGCGTTGGTGGCGATTTATCTGGGACTTCGGCAACGGGCTGGTCAGCGACCTGGGCGTGCACTGGCTGGACACGGTGCAGTGGATGATGGACCTGGAGCAGCCGACGCGCGTCACCATGCAGGCCGGCACCCACCGCGAAGGCACCGGCTGGGAGACCCCCGACACGCTGATGGCGATCTGGGAATTCGGCCCGACCAAGCGCATGATGACCTTCGAATCGCTGACCACGTCCAACAGCGGCGCTGCAGGTGTCGAACTCGTCGGCGAAAAGGCGACGCTGTATTTTGATCGTGGTCGATACGAGTTGATCCCGCAACCCTACAGCGATGTCAAACCCGATCAGCAGATCATCGGCAAGGGCGATCGCGGCGCCGACTTCTATTCCGATACCGAAGCTCACGCGCTGCACCTGGCGCAGTGGCTGGACTGTGTGCGAACGCGCCAGGCGCCGATCGAACCGGCCGAATCCGGCATCGCCGCCGCTGAATTGGCCATCCGCGCCAACATGGCATTTCGTCAGGCCCACGGATAAGCCTCGCATCCCGGCCGGAAGCTTCGTACACTATCGCCCATGTCGTCAGGCCTGATCAACACACGGATGACTGCGCGCTATGTTCTGCTGGCCTTGTGCCTGGCGGTATTTGCCGCATTCATGATCTGGCCGATCCTGCTGACGATCAGCGGTGGATTCGTCACGCCCGGTGAAGACGGACAAAAGCAGTTCACACTCCAGTACATCTTCGGTGTCTTCGCCGACCCCGTGCAGCGCGAGGGGCTGATCAACAGCCTGCTGATCGCGGTGATGACCACCACGCTGTGTCTGATCATTTCGATCCCGCTGGCGGTGCTTGGAACAACATTCGACTTCCGCGGCAAGGCGATCTTCTCAGCGTTGATCCTGGTGCCGATGATTCTTCCGCCGTTTGTGGGTGTGATCGGGTTGAGGCAGCTGCTGGGGCGCTTCGGCGCGATAAACGCCCTGCTGGTCGACTTCGGCTGGATCGACCCGGCCCACCCGCTGGACTTCATCGGCGGGGCGCGATTCTGGGGCGTGGTCATCATGGAAGCGCTCCACCTGTACCCGATCATCTACCTCAACGCGACGGCCTCGCTGGCGAATCTCGACCCGTCGCTGGAACAGGCGGCTGAAAACCTCGGCGCCTCGCGCTGGACACGCTTCCGCCGGATCACCCTGCCGCTGATTCTGCCCGGACTATTCGCCGGCGGCACGATCGTGTTCATCTGGTCGTTCACCGAACTCGGCACGCCGCTGATGTTCGACTATTACGCGGTGACGCCGGTGCAGGTGTTCTGGGGCATTCAGGAGATGGCGGACAATCCCCGGCCGTATGCGCTGGTGGCCGTGATGCTGGGAACTTCCGTGCTGCTGTACGCCCTGGGCAAGCTCGTCTTCGGCGGCAAGGCCTACGCCATGGCGACACGCGCCGGCACGCAGGCGACCAGCCGCAAGCTCGGACTGGCGCCGGGGCTTCTGGCAGCTTTGCCATTTGCGCTGATCACCGCGGTGGCGGTGTTGCCGCACATCGGTGTGATTCTCGCGAGTTTCTCCGAGCCGGGCTCGTGGTATCAGAGTGTGCTGCCGACGCAGTGGACCGGGTCACACTATGCCGGAGCGCTGACGCATCCGCTGGCCAGCGGGTCGATCCACAATAGTTTGCTGTACTCGTCGCTGGCGGTTGTGGTCGACATTGGGCTGGGCGTGCTGATCGCGTGGCTGATTGTGCGTGGCCGTGTGCGCGGCGCAAGTCTGCTGGACTCGCTGGCGATGTTGCCACTGGCTGTACCGGGCCTGGTGCTGGCGTTTGGGTATGTGGCGATGTCGCTGCAGATCGGTCAGATGTTCACGGGCGCCGGGGCCGAAACACCGAACTGGCTGCAGATCGTTGGTGAGAACCCGAATCCGATCGTGTTCCTTGTGATTGCGTATGCGATCCGTCGGTTGCCGTACGTCGTTCGCGCCGCGGTGGCGGGCATGCAGCAGACTTCCGGTGAACTGGAAGAGGCGGCGGTCAACCTCGGCGCTTCGCCGCTGTACGCCGCTCGCCGCGTGATTATCCCGCTGATCATGGCCAACCTCATTGCCGGCGGCTTGCTCGCGTTCAGCTTCGCCATGCTCGAAGTCTCCGACTCGCTGATCCTCGCGCAGACCGAAAACAACTATCCGATCACCAAGGCGATCTACACGCTCTTCGAACGCCTCGGCGACGGCCCATACATCGCCAGCGCCATGGGCGTTTGGGGCATGGCCCTGCTGACGGTGACGCTCGTCGGCGCATCAGTCATGATCGGCAAGAAGCTCGGCTCGATCTTCCGCGTGTAGTTCCTGGTTCCATGTAATTGTCTGAATCCGCGGCGAGTGATCCGCCACACGGTGGACACTGTGCGGCTCCTCGTTCACAATGTGCAAGATCAATCCCCTTATCCATGAATTCGGACCCACGATCATGCGAAACATGTTTCAGCTGCTCCTGCTCACCGTGGTCATGTGCTCGGCATTCGGTTGTGCCGGCGCCCAACCGGTCAAACCCCTTCAGGCTCTACTGATCACCGGCGGGTGTTGCCACGATTACAAGTTTCAATCCGAGAAGCTGACCACGGGTTCATCGGCACTGGCGAATATCCAGTGGACCGTGATGCTCGACCCGCGGACCGGTACCGAAGGCGAGATTGATCTGTATGACAAACCCGATTGGGCCGCGCCTTATGATGTTGTCATCCACAATGAGTGCTTCGCCAACACCGCCGACCCGGAATACATCCGCAAAATTACCAAGGCTCATCGGGCGAACGTGCCGGCCGTCGTGATCCATTGCGCGATGCACACGTATCGCGCCGCCGAGATTGACGACTGGCGGCAGTTTCTCGGCGTTACCAGCCGCAGGCATGACCACCAAAGCGAGTACCCGGTCAATCTCACAGACGCCGGCAGGAAACACCCGATCATGCAGAACTTCCCCGACGGCTGGAAGACGCCGAAGGATGAGCTTTACGTGATCGAAAAATTGTGGGGTAACGCAACGCCGCTGGCGACCTCCACCAGCGAGAAGGACGGCAAAAGCTATCCGACGTTCTGGACAAACATGTATGGCCAATCGCGTGTGTTCGGTACAACCTACGGTCACGGGAATGCGACATTTGAAGACCCCGTGTTCATCAAAACCGTGACCAAGGGCATCCTCTGGGCTGCGGGCAAACTGGATGACGACGGCATGCCTGCCAAAGGTTACATGGCGGCGTGTGAACACTGCGAAATGAAATCCAATTAGGACGCAACATGCAATACAAATGTTTGGGTAATTCAGACATCTTCGCGTCGCGCATCGCGCTGGGCGCCTGGGCGATCGGCGGATGGATGTGGGGCGGGCAGGATGATGAGGATTCGATTCGGACGATCCACGCTGCGATCGACGCCGGCATCAATTTCATCGACACCGCGCCAATGTACGGTATGGGCCATTCCGAAACCGTTGTCGGCAAGGCGATCGCCGATCGGCCGCGCGACGGGTTGGTCATCGCCACCAAGTGCGGCATGCGGTGGGACCTCGAACAGCCCGCCGGCCGCGCGTTCTTCCGCACCGATGACGATTCGATCACCGACGATGGCAAGTATCAGGTCTACATCTACAATGCCCCCGAGTCGATCCGCTACGAGGTCGAGCAGTCGCTGAAGCGTTTGAATACCGACTACATCGATCTGCTGCAGACGCACTGGCAGGAGCAGACCACGCCGCTGGAAGATACGCTCAAGGTGCTCAATGATCTGCGCGATGAAGGGAAGATTCGCGCCTTCGGGCCGTGTAATGCCACGCCCGAGCAACTGGCGCAGTACGCGGATACCGGGGCTGTGACGGACCAGGAAAAATATTCGTTGCTGGACCGTGGACCCGAAGGCGAACTGCTGCCGATCTGCCGCGAGAAGAACGTGGCCTTTCTGGCGTATTCCCCGCTGGCCAACGGATTGCTGACCGGCAAGATCGGACCGGATCGGGTGTTTCCCAAAGACGACCTGCGCGCCCAGCGGGCCCGATTCAGTGTCGAGTCACGTCAGCTTGTGCAGGATGCGCTGCGGAAGATTCAGCCGATCGCGGACGGACACGACTGCACGCTCGCTCAGTTGATCATCGCCTGGACGCTGGCTCAGCCCGGCGTGACGCATCCGCTGATCGGAGCCCGCAACATCCAGCAGGCACAGGAAAACGCCGCCGCCGCGGACCTGGCACTCAGTGAGGACGAACTGCGTCAGATCGACGATGCCTGCGGCGATCTGGCAGAAAACATCGGCGGGTCCGGTCCGCCGGTGAAATCATGATCGTCAACTCAGCCCCAGCGCCTCGCGCAACACCGGTTCATACGCATCGGCATACCGCATCGCGCCCAGGTCGCTGGCGTGCGAGCCGTCGGTGGCCCCTTCGCCATCGTGGCCAAGCAGATCATCGCCGCGCAGATAGAGCAGGTTTTTAACCCCCTGCTGCTTCAGCGTCGCATAAGCTTCCTGCAGCGCTTTGTGGTTGGCCATGTGGTGCGCGTAACGGGACGGCAGGAACTTGGCATTCGTGTAGACACGATCCTCGACCAGCACGATCGGCACATCGCCTTTGGCCTGACGGATCTGCTGCACCATCGGGGTGCAACGCTCGGCCACCATCTGCGCATTCATGTTCGGAACGCAATCAATGGCATAGACGGCCGGGTCCAACTCGGTCAGAAAGTTGATCACTTCGGGTTCCATCTTGCCGTTGCCGGAGAAGGCAAGATTCATGATGGGGCAGTTCAGTCGACGGCCGAGAATGTTCGTGATCGACATGCCCGGGCGCGAGGCGCATATGCCATGCAGGATCGACGTGCCGTAGAAGACGATCGTTTTTTCCTTGCGTGGGGCGACCGGCTCGAACACCGCGTCTTTCGGCAGGCCGACCTCGAGTTGCTCCATCCCGTTGAACAGCGGCAGATACATCGTGTAGGTCCGCTTGCCCGGCTTGATGCCGTCGATGACCTTGGTATCCATCTCCTGCTTGGTCGGCTTGACGATCGCGAGCCAGCGTGAGTCTCCCTTGTCATCAGTCGCATAGAAATCGACACCGCTGACACTGGTCGCAGGCATATGCGGCATGGCGAGATTGGCGTTCATCAGCTTGTAGCGCACATGCAATCGCGTTGCATCGCTGACAAATCG
This sequence comes from Planctomycetales bacterium ZRK34, assembly GCA_014873095.1. Classification (GTDB taxonomy): domain Bacteria; phylum Planctomycetota; class Phycisphaerae; order Phycisphaerales; family Zrk34; genus Zrk34. The sequence continues at coordinate 5,404,484 of CP050848.1, read as the reverse complement.
GGCTGACATGCCTGTACTGTGTCGACTCAAATTCCACACCACATCGCGCACCACGCCCTCGGCCCGACCGGGCAGGCGATCGTAATACCGCTTCACATCCGTGAACCCGCGGCCTTCAACGCCCCAGTCAGACACGTCGTACCAGGCGAGATTGCCTTCGACTTTCGGCGTCACCGCAGCGCGTGCGGACCGCAGCGACCACAACGGCGCCGTAGCCAGGCCGGCGGCGGCAGCGAGCATGCTGCGACGTGTCAGATGATCATGCATTGAAGTGTTCCTTTCGCGGGGGATTACACAGCGGGGTACTTCGGCTCGTTGCCTTCGAGCACAGCCATGACGTCGTACACGACCCAGCTCATGTTCGCCATGGCTGTGCCGGTGCGTGAGGCCAGGTGGGCCAGCAGTTTCACGTTGGGCAGATCCCACAGCGGGTAATCCGGCGTGGGCGGTTCGGGGGCGTGAACATCGAGCACCGCCCCACCACCGTCGGATTCAACACGCTTTGCCCAAGCCGCCAGCGCTTCGGCGTCGACAAGCATGCCGCGCGCCGCGTTGATCAGCAGGCAGGTCGGCTTGAGTTGGGCGAGAGCCTCGGCGTTGAGGAGTTGCTTGTTTTCAGCACGGCCGTCGACGTGAATGGTGAGGATGTCGGACTCAGCCCAAAGCGTTGCCTTGTCGACGAATCGACCGGGATGATCGGTGGGCAGGTTCAACTGATCGGGGGCAAGCAGGTCGTTGCAGATGACGTTGACACCGAACGCCGCGGCGACCTGCGCCATGCGCCGGCCGATACGTCCGACGCCGAGAATGCCCAGCGTGAGCTCATCAACCTGGCGGCCGACCTGCTCGGCGCGGTGTTTGTGAAACGTCGCCGCGTCGGTGATACCGACCATGGGATTGCGGGGCCGATAGCGATCGAAGATCAGCGCCCAGACATATTCGACGACGGCCTGCGTGTTGGCATCGGGTGTGTACACGACGCGGATGTTACGGCGGCGGCAGGCTTCAAGGTCGACATTGTCGAGGCCGACGCCGGCGCGGGCGACGACGCGCAGATTCGGGGCCTTGTCGAGCAGGTCGTCATTGACCTGCGTGTAGGTGCGCACGATCAGGCCGTCTGCGTCGGCGAGTTCTCGGCCCAGTGCAGCGTCGTCATCAAGCTTGCAGCGGACGAGGTCAGTCCGCTCGGCGATCCAGTCAGCACAGGCTTCGTCGAGGTGTTCGGTGAGAACGACTTTGTAACTCATGGCGTGTTGCCTTTTGATTCTGTGAGGTTGAACACATGGGCCTGCGGGTTAAAACGCAGACTTGGTCGATAGATCAAATACCAGTCACGGATCACGTCAATCTGCTGTTTCTGCGCGTCAACGTCGACCCACATTGAAAACGGCGGCGCCCCCGGAAGATACCGTTTGAGCACGGGCCAGTATCGGAGTTGGTCGAACAGCAGGTGCAGCGCGACCGGCGGCTCGCCCAGCGGATTCAACAGCCAGTCAACACCCTGGAGCCGCCCCATGTGCATCAGCGCCATCGTCACGGTGGTGCGCGGCATCTTCTGATTGGCCAACAGCATGACCGGGTCAAAACCCTCGACGGATTCGCCCTGCAGCATCAGCCCGAGATGGTAGTGCTGGGCCATGACCCAGTTGCCGCCCCGCTCGGCGCGGATGTGCATGAAACGCAGCAGGTCGTCATCCGGCGGAACCATCCCGCCGAGGATGGCGCCGGCCATGCGCTGATTGTCTACGAAGGATGCGATCAATTGCTTGGCCAGTTCGCGACACTGCTCGGGTGTAAACCGTTGCAGCGCGATCAGGCACGCCAGGTCTCGCGTCGTCGGCTGCTCGGATTCAAACACGCGCATCAGGTCATTCGGCTCGGCGGTCGTTGACACACGCACCGATTGCAGGCGGATCAGGTCGGGCATGTCGGACGTGATCGGCAGCGGGACGCTCCCGGTCGCCATCGATTCGAGTTGAGCGAGGCGTTTGACGATGTCAGAGGCGTCGTTGAGTGATTCGGGAGACGGCGTAGCCGGCTCGGGTCGAACCGGGTGATCGATCAGGTCGAGCATAATGCGGGCATGCCGGGCAATCGCATCCGCGGGATCATTGACCATGGTGCTGATGAACTTTCGACGCATCGGCTCATTTAACACCGCCGCAGCGGACAAAGCATTAAACCGCACATCCGCATCCTCATCGGCCAGCAGTTTTTCGATGAGCGTGGCAATGAGCGGATCATCGTAGTGTGGCCCGCGCAGCCAGCCGATGCGGGCGATGTCGACGGCAATTGAGGCGCGTTGGATGGGTATCCCGGAGTCAACACGTTGCTCCAAATATCGCAGCCAGGCCTTACCAACTTTTGGGCCCCACGCGCCGATCGCCGAGAGCGTCGACACCAGCGTGTCAAAACATTCGCCATCCGCATCTTGGAGCCGGTCGATCACGCCGTTGACGACCGCGGGGTCTTCCTGGTTGCGGACGACATAGCTGATCGCCTGCTGGCGCGTCAGCTCATCATCGCTGCACAGGCGGCCGAGCATGGTCCAGCGGACAAGGTCGTTGGTGAAATAGATCGCCGCCATGACGGTGATCCCCGCGGCCAGCAGCACACTGAGAATGCTGCCGATCAAAAAGCGGCGCAGGCCGGTACGTTGAGGGGTGTGAGTCATCATAAACGCCCCCCTCCCTTGCAGGGAGGGGCTGGGGGAGGGTTGAGTGTGTTGCTTTGCTCATAGACGATCCACGCGATCATCAGTTCGGCAAAGCAGACCCTCACCCAACCCTCTCCCTGCAAGGGAGAGGGCTATGTCGCAGATGTTCCATCATAAACGGCATGCCCGACCGACGAAACTCACCCGAAGACGATGCCCGCGTAGCCGACGCTGTTGGCCCGTTCGCTGTAGCCGATGGCTGACAGTTCACGGATCGAGTCGGTGTGTTCGAGCACGATGCCGCGTGAGGCGCCGAGTTGCTTCACGGCGGCCAGCGTGGCGGCGATCGCTCCGCCACCGCAGGCATTGTGGTGCTGACGGGTGATGCGAACGATCGACTCGGGATGCAGGGCCTCGACCTCATCAAGCAGCTCGCGGTCGTTCACATCATGAGCCCACTGCGTGCCCTTTTCACCTTCTCCGAACGGGGTGAAGCGGTAGTTCGGTCCGTAGTGGGTCAGATCACTGGAGGCGACCATCACGACCGGTTCGGGCCAATCGACGAGCAAACGCCCGATTGCCCGCCCCCAATCGGTCGCCTCATCGGCTGGCGGAATCAGACACGGCACGATCTTCACATCCGCCCCAAACGCGGCCGCGATCATGGGCAACTGCACCTCGAGACTGTGCTCATTCTGGTGTGCCATGTCCAGCGGCTCGAAACCGTCCAACCGGCCCAGCGCCTCGCGCAGTTCGATGTCGACGCCGATCGGGCCCGTCGGAGTCGCCCAGGCGTCGGCGGTTTCCAGCGCGGGATTGAACACGGCCATGGTGTGCACCGAGCCGGTCAGCAGCACGGTACGAGCCGGCGTATGCTCGGCCAGCGTGGCCCAGGTCATACCGGCAATGCGGCCGGAGCAGACCCAGCCTGCATGCGGGACCATCGCGCCGTATAATGTCTGCGGCAGGTCCGCCGGTGCTTGCGGCGGACGACAGAGGCGTGCTGCGTCCTCGGCGCAGCGCGAGGCGTGATCGTCGTAAAATCGGCCCGCTACGGCGGGCGGTCGAACTTTCGTGTATGTTCGGCTCATCACTTCGGCGTCCTTTGCGTCGCCACTACATGGTAGCCGGCTGATGAGAATTTGCCTGTATTCACCGAGTTTCGGGCCGCGGCCGACCGGCACGCATATCACCGTCGACGCCCTGGCCCGTCAGTTCACGCAGCGCGGTCACCTGGTCAGCGTGCTGGCCTTGGGCGATCCGCACACGATGAAGAACCCGTTTGCGGTCAACTGGCTGCCGACGCCGTTCGGCTCACAGTGGTTCCCCGAACGCTCGGCCGGCCCGTTGCGTGAATTTCAACAGGTCAACGAATTCGAAGTCATCTGCGCCATCGATGCACACCCGACCGGGTATGGCGCGCTGAAGGTGGCGGAAGAATTTGAGATCCCGCTGGTGCTGGCGTCGATGCATGGCGATGTGCTCAATGCGTCACCGCTGCGCGGGCGCGGGCATTTGTGGAAGCGCGTCATCGCGGCGTATCGCAATGCCGATGCCGTCGTCGCCATCAGCCCCTACATGCATCAATTGCTGGAGTCGTTGGACGAGGATCCCGAAGCGATGAATCTCGTTTCGATTCATAACGGTGTGGACACGGAAAGCTTCTCGCGGCCCGCAACTCGACCCGACAACTTCGATGACCCGCGGCCGTTCCTGCTGTGCGTGGGCGATCTGACCGACGATGGCGGTGTCAGCGACTCGCTGACAGCCATGTCGAAGATGCGCGATCGACTCGGTGACACCACGCTTGTCGTGCTCGGCGACGGCCCGCGCGGTGCGGCGCTTCGCAAGCTGACCCATCAGCTTCGACTCGATGATCGCGTTCATTTTGTCGGCGCTCGGACTGGCGATGCGCGTCGCTGGTTCATGCAGCGCTGTCGTTATGCAATGATTGTGCCGCATGAGCAGGGCAATCCGATGGCGGCTTTGCAGGTGGCCGCCGCCGGGCGACCGGTGGTTTGCACTTCGCCGTCGGCCTTCGACGACATCTGCCGCGGCGGGGTCAATGGCCTGCGCGTGCCGGCCGCATCGCCGAACACACTGGCCGATGCGATGGCACGCATGCAGCGCTTCGACCTCGAAACCATGGGGCTCAACAGCTTCGAACTCGCGCAGGATTACGACTGGTCCGATGTGGCTTCCCGCTACCTGGAATTGTTCGAGCTGCTGCGTGCCGGCGCTCGGCATGACCACAAGAAGGTCGTTGCGTAATTTCTCGAATGCGGCAGGTTGTGCCGGTTCAAGTCACAAGACTGTTGAATAACTTCGCCAATTGATCGCTCAGATGGTCCAGGCTGTGCGTTTGCTGGATGTACTGTCGGCCGTGTTGTCCCATCTGCTGACGCCGATCCGCATCGTCGATCAGGTCGATCAAAGCGGCGGTCCACTGTTCTGAATTCTGTGCGCAGATGCCTCGGACCCCGGCGGCATCGCTTGCCCCGGCGGTGTTGACATTCTCGCCGACCGCGGAGCCGACCCACGGCATGCCGTAGGCCATGTACTGCAGGACTTTGTACGGACATTTGCCGCGCGTCCAGGGCGTGTCGGGCATGGGGCACAAGCCGATGTGACATTCCTGCAACGCCTGCTCCTGTTGCTGCGGCGACCACTTGCGATAGTCCACCGTCAACGCGCCGAAGTTCATCGGGCGATGCGCGACCAGACGCAGCACCACCTGCGGGCGCACCTGTCCGACTTGACCCAGCGCCTCGGCGATGGCCTGTAGATAAGGCTGCGTCGTCGCCCCACCGAGCCAGAGCAATTCGATCGGTTCGGCGCGTCGCGGCTCTGGCTGTTGAGGCATCGGCACCGCCATCGGGACCACTTGGATGTTCTCGACATGCGGCCGGGCAAACTCCGCCAGGCTGTCGCTGCCCGCCGTCGCTGCGGCACATTGCTTCAACAGTCCGGCAAATCGCCGGCGGCGCGTGGCGCTGGGTCGATACCCGCCCGATGAGGAATAGACCAGCGGATCATCGAAGTCGAACACGATCGGCCGACCGATCCCCCTCAGCGTGCCGTGCAGCATCGGGTGCAACAGGTGGCGATGCCAGAAGATGACATGGGCGTCACTCAGTGATTTCAGGAAATTCCGCTGTGCGAAGAAACCCGCCGGCAAGGGGCGTACGCTCATCTGGACACCCCGCTGACTCAGCGGCTGGATGTAGTCCTGCACGCGGTGTTCAAACGAGGCCGAATCGGGCTTCCGCGTGACGGCGATGACACGTAAAGGGCTCTTCATGCGGGACGCAGAATATCATATCGATCGCTTGTACGCGCCATGGCCGAGCCTATAATGGCCGGTTTCACATGAACCGGCGAGGCACTGATGGCCAAAGTCCTGCGATCCCTGATCAACCGCACGCTTTTCCGCGGCAAGGGTAATCTGATCAGCCTGGAGGATCCGTATCCCACGCTCAAGCGATTGCTCGCCGGGCATGAGATCCATTGTATCCTCGACGCCGGCGCCAGCGACGGCCGCATCTCGCGGCGGTTGGTCGAGCGATTCCCCGCGGCGACCAGCTACATGTTCGAGCCCAATCCCGCTTATGAGGCATCGCTCAAGGCGTTGTGCGATGCCGATGCCCGGTATCAGCCGCGATACATGGCCCTGTCGGATCAGGCCGGCGAGATGACGTTGAACATCACGGCTGATGCGGGCAATACCTCGCTGTACGAACCCAGCGATCGCATGACAGACCTGTTCGGCGACAGGACCGTCATCCAGCAGCGTGTGCCGGTTCCGGTCGTGACGATCGATCAGTGGGCGGAAGAGGAAGCCGTCGGCTCGATTCAACTGATGAAGCTGGACATACAAGCCGGCGAGTTGGCCGCACTGCGCGGCGCCCGTCGCACGCTGGATGAACAGGTGTTGGCGATCTACACCGAAGTCTGTTTCAACCCGCTCTACGACGGCGGCGCGCTGTTCAGTCAGATTGATCAACAACTGCGAGAGTCCGGCTTCCTGCTCTACAACATCTACGGTCCCCGGCAGGATGAACGCGGCCTGCTGTTGTGGGCCAACGCCATTTTCGTTCACGGCCAGCGTCTCGGACTCTAATCGCCTCGATGGCTGCCATGAACGAAGCCGGTTACATCACGTATCGATCGCACGGCTGGCGCGGTCGTATCCGCACCGACTGGGCGAAGCGGCTCGGCGCGATTGATGCCATGCAGTGGGTGATGGATCAACCGCATAAAAGTGTGGCAGAACGATCAGCCGCACAAACCCTGTTGCTGCCCGCTTCGAAGTCGGATGATCGCCCGGCGATTTACGTCAAACATCTGCCGCAGCTCAGCAAGCTGCGATCGCCGGTGATGCGGACCTTGTCAGTCACCCGCGCCATGGCCCGCGCCGGCCTGGGTGTGCCGAGTGTCATCCTCGCCGCCCAGCGTCGCAACGGCGCGAGCCGAGAAAACATCCTCATGACCGATCAGGTTGATGGCCAGAGCGTTCAAAGCTTGATCTGGCCCACCTCTGATGATGACGCCTGCCGTCAGTGTCTGCGTGAGGTAGGCCGCCAGGTCGCGGGGCTGCACCAGCATGGTTTCCTGCACGGCGACCTGCTGCCGGGCAACCTGATCCAAACGCCGGGCGGCGAACTGGTCTACATGGACAACGACCGCACGCGAAAGTTTCCCTGGCTGCCGCTGTGCGTTCGACAACGTAATCTCACACAGATGATGTATCGCTGCATGACCTTTTTGCCGTGGTCCGTCGCACGCAGTTTTCTCGATGGTTATTTCGAAAAGCTATCCATCAGCGAGTTCCGTCGGCGGCGCTGCATCGCGAAGGTGGTCCGCAACGCCCGGCCTCGTGTCATGGCCACATACCAAGAACAGAACTCCTCTCGCCAATACATTCTTCAGTATCGAAAGCAATCCGCGGAATGACCCGGCAAATCGCTGCAGCTTTACTCATGCAGGGGCTGTCCATATAATCCCGACTTGTCGTTGGCATACGACCCAATCCTCATCATTCGCATGGCAGGTAAGCGTTTATGAAAGTGGTGCTGCTGGCCGGCGGGCTTGGAACCCGACTGGCCGAACAGACTGAAGTGCGACCCAAGCCGATGGTCGAAGTCGGCAATCGCCCGATGCTGTGGCACATCATGAAGTACTGCGCGCAGTTTGGTTTCAACGAGTTCTACGTGGCCCTGGGCTACAAGGGCGCGGTGATCAAACAGTATTTCATGGACTACTACGCGATGAATTCCGATGTCACCGTCGACCTGGGCGAAGGCTCGGTGGAGATTCATCAGAAGCACAAAGAGGATTGGAAGGTTCACCTGATCGATACCGGGCAGTTGACCAACACCGGCGGCCGCCTGCAGCGGGTGCTGCCCTGGCTGGACGATCAGACGTTCATGCTGACCTACGGCGACGGCGTGTGCAACGTGGACCTGCACAAGCTGCGAGACTTCCACAAATCACAAAATGCCGGCGCCACGATCACGGCGGTGCGCCCGCCGGCGCGATTCGGCAATGTGACTTTCAACGACCATCGCGTTCAATGCTTCACCGAAAAAAGCCAGACCGAGGCCGGTTGGATCAATGGCGGTTTCATCATGATGGAGCCGAGCGTTGGGCAATACCTGACCGGCGACGACTGCTCGCTGGAGCACGACATGCTCGAAGGGCTCGCCGCCGAGGGCAAGTTGTCCGCATACTGTCACGACGACTTCTGGCAGTGCATGGACACCAAGCGCGAAGTCGATCTGCTGCAACGGCTTTGGGATTCGGACCACTGCCCCTGGAGAATCTGGCGTGACTGATGCATCGGCCCATTGGCTGGACCGCCCCACATTCGTCACCGGCGCCACGGGACTGGTCGGCGGGTGGCTCGTGCGCCGCCTGATTGAGTGCGGGGCGCAGGTGGTCTGCCTCGTGCGCGATCACGAGCCGCGCTCGATCCTGCTCGACGAAGGACTGCTCAGCAAGGTCAGCGTCGTGCACGGCGATGTAACCGATCAGGCCCTGCTCGAACGCGCCCTCGGCGAGTACGAGATTCATACCGTGATTCACCTGGCGGCGCAGACGATCGTGGGTGTGGCCAATCGCAATCCGATCTCGACATTCGAGTCAAACATCAAAGGCACCTGGGCGCTGTTGGAAGCGGCCCGTCGCTCGTCGCGCATCGGTTCAATCGTGCTGGCCTCATCCGACAAGGCCTACGGCGATCAGACCCAACTGCCCTACCACGAAGACATGCCGCTGCAGGGTAAACACCCCTACGACGTATCCAAAAGCTGCAGTGACCTGATCGGTCAGGCCTACGCCAAAACCTACGAGCTGCCCGTGGCCATCACCCGTTGCGGTAATTTCTACGGCGGCGGCGATCTGAACTGGAACCGCGTCGTGCCCGGTACGATCCGCTCGGTGATCCGCGACCAACGCCCGATCATCCGCAGCGACGGTCAACCGATTCGTGATTATCTCTACGTCGAGGACGGCGCCGCGGCGTACATGCACCTGGCTGAGCAATTGGCCGCCCGGCCCGAGTTGTGCGGCAAGGCGTACAATTTTTCGACCGAGCAACCCCTGTCGGTGATGCAGATCGTCGAGAAGGTTCTAGCGGCGATGGACAGCACGCTTGAGCCGGATGTCAAAAACGAGGCGCACAACGAAATCCAGGCCCAGTATCTCGATGCGGCGCGGGCACGCAACGAACTCGGTTGGTCGCCCGCCTATTCGCTGGATGAAGGATTGACGCGGACGATCGCCTGGTATCGCCGCCACTTCGAGTCACAAGCATGAGCACGGACGCTTTCCCATGTCGCTCCTGCGGCCATGACCGCACGCAGACGATCCTGTCGCTGGGTCATACCCCGCTGGCCAATGCCCTGCTCAAGCCCGAGCAGTTGGATCAACCCGAAGAGCGGTTTGACCTTCAACTGGTGTACTGCCCCCAGTGCAGCCTGGTCCAGATAGACGAGACCGTGCCGCCGGAGAAGCTGTTCAGCGACTATCTGTATTTCTCATCGTTCAGCGACACGATGGTGAAACACGCCCGACAGCTTGCCGAGCGCATGATTGCTCAGCAGGGGCTGGGCGCCGACTCGCTCGTGATTGAACCCGCTTCCAACGATGGGTATCTGCTGCAACACTACCGCAACGCCGGCGTGCCCGTGCTCGGCGTTGAGCCGGCCGGCAACATCGCCGAAGTGGCTCGCAAAAAAGGCATCGACACGCTCAACGAGTTCTTCTCAGCCGATCTGGCCCAACGACTGGCCGCCGAGGGGCGCCGCGCCGATGTCATGCACGCCCACAACGTCATGGCACACGTCGCTGACCTCAACGGGTTTGTCGCCGGCATCGCCGCCCTGCTCAAGCCGACCGGCGTCTTCGTGCTCGAAGCTCCCTACGTGCTCGACATGGTCGACCATGTCGAGTTCGACACGATCTACCACGAACATCTTTGCTACTTCTCGCTGACCGCGCTCAAGGCATTGTTCGAACGCCATGGCCTGTACGTGGTTCATGTCGAGTATGTCCCGATCCATGGCGGAACCATCCAGGTCCACGCCGCCCCGCGAAACGAGCCCGACGCCACCGTCGCCGCCCTGCTCCAGGAAGAACACGATCAGGGGCTGGACAGCCAGGGTTACTACAGCGACTTCGCCGACCGCGTCGAGCAACTCAAGCAACAACTCGTCGACCTGTTGACCGACCTGAAAGCCCGCGGCTCGTCCATCGCAGCCTACGGCGCCTCCGCCAAGGGCAGCACCCTGCTGAACTACTTCGGTATCGATGGAAAGCTGCTCGACTTCGTGGCGGACCGCTCAACCTACAAACAAGGCCTGTACACGCCCGGAACCCATCTGCCGATCCTCAGCCCCGACGCCCTGCTGGAGCGCCAACCCGATTACGTGCTGCTGCTGACGTGGAACTTCCGCGACGAAATCCTCGCCCAGCAGGATGAGTACCGAAAGCGCGGCGGGCAATTCATCATCCCGGTCCCGAAACCGGAAGTGGTCTGACCCATGCGGTTTGAACCGACGAAGATACACGGCGTGGTTCGCGTCGAACTGGAGCCGATCACCGATGACCGCGGGTTCTTCGCACGGGCATGGTGTCGTGAAGAGTTCGCCGCCGCGGGTTTAGTCAGCGATCTGCTTCAGTGCAACATATCGTACAACACCAGACTGGGCACATTACGTGGCATGCATTACCAGGCTGATCCACACGGCGAGGTCAAGCTGGTCCGAGCTACACGCGGCGCGGTTTACGACGTCGCGCTCGACCTGCGGCTGGACTCACCGACTTACCTCCAGTGGCACGCCGAGGAGTTGTCCGCCGACAACCGCCGGGCGCTGTACATCGGCGCCGGCATCGCCCACGGGTTTATCACGCTGACCGATGATGCCGAGTTGTTTTATCAGATGTCCACGCAGTACGTGGCCGAGAAGTCGCGAGGCGTGCGGTGGAACGACCCTGCTTTCGGTATTGACTGGCCGGCCGAGCCCATCGTGATCAGCGATCGCGATGGTTCATACCCGGACTTCGCTGCGGGGGAGCAGGCCTGATGGATCACGTCACGGTGCTCGGCGGCAGTGGTTTCATCGGCAGTCACCTGGCCCAGCGGTGCAGGGACATGGGCTTGGCGGTGGATTGTCCGTCGCGTGATGATTCATGGCTCGGGGGCGACCTGGGCGCAGTTTTCTACTGCGTGGGTTTGACCGCCGATTTCCGTCAGCGACCGATGGATACCGTCGAGGCTCACGTGTGTCGCCTGACGGAACTGCTTCGAGACGGACGCTTCAACCGGTTGATTTACTTAGCTTCAACGCGGGTATATGGACTGGGCGATGAGCCGGCCGACGAGTCGACCCCGCTGACAGTCCGCGCCGACGAGCCGGACCACCTGTACAACCTCTCGAAGTTGATGGGCGAATCGGTGGCGCTGCACAGCGGGCGGGATGTCCGCGTGGCGCGACTTTCCAACGTGTATGGCCCGGATGATCCGTCGGAAAATTTTCTGACGTCCATCATCCGCAGTGCCGTCATTGAAAGCCACATCGACATGCGCACCGCCGGCGCCTCGAGCAAAGACTACATCTCAATTGGCCAGACCGTCGACCTGCTGATCCGCCTGGCCGGTTCGGCGCAGCATCGCGTCTACAACATCGCTTCGGGTCGCAACACGCGACATGACCAACTGACCCAGCGGATCAGCGCTCTGACGGGCGCGACGGTACGTTATGCGGAAAACGCTCCGATAGTCGCGATGCGTCCGATTGACAATCAGCGCATCGCCACGGAGTATAATGCGACTTATCACAATGTCCTGGACGATCTGCAGCCGTTGATCGACCGATTTCAGACAGACAAAAGCTCATGATGATTCAAATCGATACCGAAACAGGCGTAATCACTGTCGACGAAGGGGGCAAGCAATCCACCACGTCCCTGAGCAGTCCCGAAGGCTTCAAGCTGCTCAGCGATGTCTGGCTTCGCAGTGGGTGGGACCTCAAGCACGTGTACAGCTTCACGTGGATGGGTCGTCCGCTGATTCAATTGCCCGAAGACATGATTCGTCTCGCCGAGGTGATTCATGCCGTCCAGCCGGATGTGATCATCGAGACGGGCGTGGCCCACGGCGGCGGGCTGGTCTACTACGCCAGCCTGTGTAAAACGATGGGGCGCGGACGCGTGATCGGTGTGGACATCGAAATCCGCCCGCATAACCGCAAGGCCATCGAGGAGCATCCGCTGGCTGAGTACATCACGCTGATCGAAGCCGACTCCGCCGCCCCACAGACGCTCGAGCAGGTCCGCTCGCTGATCGAGCCCGGGCAGACCGTCATGGTGATGCTCGATTCGTGTCACACCAAGGCGCATGTGCTCAAAGAACTCGAAGCCTATTCGCCGCTGGTGACCGAAGGCTCGTACATCGTGGCGATGGACGGAATCATGAGCAAGCTCTCCGGCGCCCCGCGGACCGAACCCGACTGGACGTGGAACAACCCCTGCGAGGCTGTCAGCGAGTTCGTCAGCGAACACCCCGAGTTCGTCGAGGAAGAACCGGCGTTCGCCTTCAATGAAGGTGAGATCACCGAGCGCGTCACGTACTGGCCGAATGCGTTTGTCAAACGTGTTAGCTCCTGACGCCGCCGGCGAACGTGACAGCCGTCGAGGGAATTCATCGTGCTTGAGATCCACCCTGCCGCTCGTATCTCGTCCATGGCTGATATCGAGGACTCGGTGCGCGGCAGTCGCATCGTCATCGGCGAGGGTTCGGTGGTCGATTCATTCGTGAAGATCAAACCCGTCGGCGGATCGGGCGATGTGATCATCGGGCGTTTTTCGTATGTGAACTCCGGCACGGTGATCTATTCCGGCAACGGGGTTCGCATCGGCGATCATGTCGCGATCGCCGCCAACTGTACCCTGGCCCCGGTCAATCATGAGTACCAGCGTCGCGACCTGCTGATCACCGAGCAGGGCTTTGGCCCGAGCAAAGGGGGCATCATTATCGAAGATGATGTCTGGATCGGCGCGGGCGTGGTCATTCTCGACGGCGCGGTGATTCGACAGGGATGCGTCGTGGGCGCGGGTTCGATCGTGCGGTCCGAGTTGCCGGCCTACTCGATCAGCGTGGGCAATCCGGCCAGCCCGATCGATTATCGCAAGTGACAATATTTGCCGTGTATTTGCAGGCGATCAGGCCCGCATGATTTTTGTCGCGCCGCGCAGGCCGATGCGTGAGATCATCCGTCGCCAGAGCCAGAGACCGGATCGCTTGTTGGTCGACACCAGCAATTCTCGGATCAGTCGAATCATCGAATTCGGCGCGTCGGATCGCACCCACCGCCGGGCCAGTGACATCAGTTGCCCGCTGTCGAATCCGGCGAGGTCTTCACGCAGCGCCGCGGCCCACTCGACGCCGGCGGCATCGAGTTCTTCGACGAGGCGATGATACATGCGGCCGCTGATGGCGTTGCGTTCGGGCTTCCAGTACTGGTAAGACAGGTTGTCGTTGTTCACGCGCCATACGCCGCCGATCCGCGGGTCATAGCTGCACTTGCCCTGCAGTAGGATGCGCACGGTGGTGATGTAGTCGCCGCCGATGTTTTCCGTCCAGCCGTGGTTGTACGCTTCGCGCAGCACATCGCAGCGGACCGCCAGCGTGGGGAAGATGATCGGCGCGCTGTAGAGAAACCGGGTCGCCAGGCGTGGGCCGTCAATCAACCGAGGCTCACCTGCGACCAGGTTTCCAAGCGTCGGATCGACACACCCGGCCGCCAGCTCTGCGGAATACCCGCTTGCGGCCGAGCCGCGCCAGAACGTCGTGGCGAATATCACAGCCTGTGAGTCGCTGGCCAGTCCCGCATGCGCGCGTTCCAGAAAATCACCGCAGAGCAGATCATCATCCTGATGAGCGACGAAGTACGGCGTCCGGGCCTGCTCGAAGGTGTACTCGAAATTCGCCACCGCCCCGCGGTTTTCATCATGACGGACATACCGGATGCGCGGGTCGTCGAATGACTTGACCACCTCGGGCGTGTGATCCTCCGAGCAGTTGTCGGCAATCAGCAGTTCGAAATCCCTGAAGGTCTGATTCAGCAGGCCGGTGATGGCTTGTCGCAGCAGTTCGGCGCGATTGTAGGTGGGGATGGCGACAGTGAAAAACGGCGTTTGGCTCATTGCGGGGCGATGGTAACCCTGCGGGGGGCATTACGCAATGATTGGCTGTATTGTCGGGCTTCGCGGGATGTTTTATGATGTCCGGTCTGTCCGGAGGCCGGGGCCGGACCTGTCGCCGGCGAAGCACATGGGTGCCTGTTCGCCGGATTCCACCCGCCTGTCGCTGCGATCATCATGGCTCAACCCGCCCCATCGGATACAACCGGTCATCGCCCGCGCATCAGCATCGTCACGCCCAGCTATCAGCAGGCGGACTTTCTCGAAGCGACGATGCGCAGTGTGCTGGATCAGAACTACGACAATCTCGAATACATCGTCATCGACGGCGGCAGCGCCGACGGCTCGGTCGACATCATCAAGCGTTATGCCGATCGACTGGCCTACTGGTGCAGCGAGTCGGACCGTGGACAGACCCACGCGATCAACAAGGGCCTGACCCGGGCGACCGGCGAAATCGTCGGGTGGATCAATTCCGACGACCTGCTGCTGCCCGGCTCGCTGGATCGCCTGGCCCAGACGTATGCTGACCCGACCGTGATGGCGACATGCGGGTGGGACATCGCGATCGATAAAAATGGCCAGCCGCTGAGTAAGCGCGTGTTTCCGCAACCCACCGAGCGGGTGCTGCTGCGCCGTTCGCTGATGCCACAGGACGCGGTGCACTGGCGGCGGTCGCTGATGGATCAGATCGGCCTGCCGGATGAATCGCTGCACTTCCGAATGGACATGGACTACTGGGTGCGGATGGTACAGCACGGCGTGGTGCCCCGCCTGATTCCGGCTTTTTTAAGCGCCTTCCGACTGCACCAGGATCAGAAGAACGTCACCATCGCCGACGTCGGCGATGATGAATACCGCCAACTGCTCGGACGACTTCACCCGGGCCCGATCGATCCGGAGCGACTCAAACGCCAGGTCGACTGGACATGGAAGATCAAACATCGCCTGTTCAAGTGGGCCGCTAAGCAAAACATGGCGCCGTTCCGCTGGCCGACGTTGCCTGAGATGACCAAATAAACAAGGCCTTGTCAGACCGCTCCGACGCCGGGGCGTGTTGATTGACGGTGTGCCTTGAGGGCTTATAATCCTGCAAAAATCACCCCCAAACGCCGCGTTTTCATTCATGTCCACACCGCGCAGAGTATTCATTGTCGGTTGTCCCCGATCCGGCACAACATTGTTGTGGGCGTTGCTGTCGGCACACCCGCAGGTGCTCGGCCTGCTGGAAACGCAGTACTTCGCCTACCTGGTCGGTCAGCGACGCGAACGACTGCGCCGCAAATCAAAACGCAACATCAGCCGGTCCATCCGCTCGATATTCAGCCCGCTGCGGATCGCCATGGGCATCGCCTATCGTCAGGCCAAGGGGCCGCAGGAGCTGCTCCGCCAGATTGCAGAGGATGCGGACCGGGCCGACCTGGCCGAGAATCTGCACCCGCGCTTTTTCTGGATGCGTGATTCCATCGATCAGTTTTTACGAACCGTCGACACCATCGCCCAGGATGCCGGCAAAACAGTCTGGCTGGAAAAATCACCGGCCCATCTGTTCTACGTCGATGAGATCGAGCGCTATGTCGAGGACACGTTGTTCATTCACCTGGTGCGTGAGGGCCAGCACACCGTCGCTTCGCTCTACGATGCCGGTCAGAAATTCGAGGCCCCCGGTTGGCACAAGTTTACGGATATCGACTGCGCGATTGATGAGTGGAATGCATCGGTGCGGATGAGCCGCACGCTGCTGAGCCGGCCGAACCACATGCTGGTCCGTTATGAGGATATGGTCAGTCAGCCCGAGGTGGCGCTGACGCGACTGTGTGATGCGATGGGCGTCGAGTTTGAACCCGGCATGATCGATCAGCGACAGCAGAGATTGTCCGGCGTTTCATCGGATCACCAGGCGGCCCAACCCATCAATGTCCGCAACAAGTTCGACAGCCTGTTCACCCCGGAGCAGCAGGCACACATCAAGCAACGGGTCACCCCGCTTGAGCCGGAGATATTCGGCGCTATGGTTGAGCATGCCTGAAAAGATGTCGCACTCTTTGTGTTTTTACCTGGCGGCGTGAATTGAACCAGACTCCCCCACAACCTCACGCTTCCAGCGGCGGCGTCAGTCATCCCGGCCGACGGATGCATCTCGATCTGAATGCGGCGCGACGATTGTGGCCGAAGGCAACCCTTGAACAGATTCAGCAACACGTGACCGATCTGCTGAACGCTGACGATGCCCATTCGACGGTGCTCAAACAGGACACGCGCAGCCGGGTCGCGTTCATCCAGGCAAACGGAGTCTCCGTGGTGGTCAAAACGCTGCGACCGTCACGCCGGCGCATGCTGCTGGGCGGGCTCGACCATGCCTTGCGGTTTTCACAGGGTTGGCGGGAGTGGCGTGGCGCCAGGCAACTGGCCGATGCGGGTGTGCGCTGCGTGGAGCCGATCGCCATCACGCGCCGCCATGGCGCGGATTTGATCCTCATGCCGGCGATCGATGGCAAGACGCTGATCGATCATCTGGCAGACGAGCGTGACCCGGAGCGTCGATTGGCGCTGGCCGGACAGATCGGTCAGCAACTGGGGCGAATCACCGCGGCGGGTCTGATCAATCGCGATCACAAGTCGCGCAACCTGCTGATTGATGAGGCGGCGGCCGACGGAAAGGCTCCCCCGCTTGTGATTGATCCCGCGGGGTTGCGTCAGCGGCGGCGGCCCCGGCAGGTGGCGAAGATGTTCGCCCTGCTGCTGGAAACGGCCGGTCAAACCGTCACGCGCCGCGAGGCGATGCGGTGTCTGCACGAGGCCCAGTGGATTGATCCGACGCTGATCGGTCTGCGCCCTCTGATTGACGCGGCGTACCGGGCCAAACTCGGCCGGGCCCATGTCTTCAAAGATGCTTCCGGGCGATGATTCGGCTATCATACGGGTCTAACCACGACCCCAGACGACGAAATCCCCCATGCTCGATCACCTGACTGAAAAATTTTCCGGCGCGCTCCGCAAGCTGTCCGGCCGCGGACGCATCTCCGAATCAAACATCCGTGAAGCAATGGGCGAGGTCCGCACCGCCCTGCTCGAAGCTGATGTGCATTACGATGTGGTCAAGAAGTTCTGCGACGACATCGTCGATAAAGCCGTCGGCTCGGAAGTGCTCAAGAGCCTCAAGCCCGGCGAGCAGATGATCAAGATCGTCTATGACGAGCTGGTCCAGCTCATGGGCCCGGTCGATTCGCACATCATGTATGTTCAGCCGGCCCCGACGATCGTGATGATGAGCGGGCTGCAGGGTTCGGGCAAGACGACGACCTGCGGCAAGCTCGCGGCCTACCTGAAAAAGAAGGGCAAATCCGTCATGCTGGCGGCGGCCGACTTGCAGCGCCCCGCGGCGGTCGAGCAGCTTCGCACGCTGGCCGAGCAGGTGGAAGAAGGCAGCCCCGGCGGCGGCGCGGTGCGGTTCTACGGCGAGCCGGACAAGTGCGCCGAGTACGGCAAGGCGGTCGGTGTGGCGGTGAAGGTCTGCCGCAACGCCCTGAAGGCGGCCCGATCGGCGAACGTCGACGTGTTGATCCTCGACACGGCGGGCCGGTTGCATGTCAACGACGACCTCATGGGTGAGCTTCGCCAGGTCGACAAAGCGCTGAACCCGCACCAGATTTATCTCGTGATCGACGCGATGACCGGGCAGGACGCGGTCAACAGCGCCAAGGCTTTCAACGAGCAGCTCGAACTCGACGGCGTGATCCTCTCGAAAACGGATTCGGACACCCGCGGCGGCGCCGCCCTGACCGTCAAGGAAATCACCGGCAAGCCGATCAAGTTCGTCGGCACCGGCGAGAAGATCGAAGCCCTCGAGGAGTTTCACCCTGACCGCATGGCCAGCCGCATCCTCGGCATGGGCGATGTGGTCAGTCTCGTCGAGAAGGCCCAGGAGCAGGTGTCTGAAGAAGAGGCGCTGAAGCTTCAGGAGAAGATGGAATCCGGGAAGATGACGATGGACGACTTCCTGGATCAGCTTCGGAAGATCCGCAAGATGGGTTCGATGAAGGCGCTGCTGGGGATGCTCCCGGGTGTCGGGCAGCAGCTTAAAGACCTCGACATGAACGACGGCGAGTTGGATCGCACCGAAGCGATGATCAACTCGATGACGCGCCACGAGCGCAAGGATGTTGACCTGCTGGACCAGTCACGCCGCCGGCGCGTGGCGACGGGTTCCGGCGTCGAGCCCAAGGACGTCAGCCAACTCGTCAAGGGTTTCGATATGGTTCAGAACATGACCAAGCAGATGGCCGGCATGGGCGCGCTGCAACGCATGCGAGCCCTCGGCGGGCTTGGCAAGCAGGACCTGGCGGCGATGGGCGGCTCCAGCGGCCCGAGCTTCAAGACGCGCCAGCGATCCAAGCGCAAGAAGAAAGACCGCAAGCGCAAGAGCCGTTAAACGCCGCGATTCAGTGCGGCTTGAAATCGGGCGCGGCAGCCGGCGGCGCCGGACCATTCGGCCCGGCCGGTTCATTGACTACATTTTTCGGCGGGCCGGGTTCAAGTATGGCGAGCAATTGTTCGCGCGTCATGTGCTCGGCATGTTCTATGCCGATCGCCTTGGCCATCTCGCACAACCGCTGATTGGTTTGGTGATGAACCGGGTCGGGGGTCGCTTCGACATCGCGATCATCGACGGCTCGTCGATCGGACGCTTGTGACTGCAGGCGTGGTTCAGCCATGGAACACCTCCTGTAAGTTCGAGTTCAAATGAAAAGCCCGCGGCGTCTGTGAAGACACCGCGGGCGAGCCGGGGCGTGGATTACTTGCCGGTGAACATCTTGCGCATGGCTTCATACTCGCGCTGGAAGCCCTGGAATTCGCTGAGGTGCTCTTCTTCATCGCCCTTGAGGGTGATGCAGAGATCCTGTGTGACATGGTCGACGCCGTCGGTCAGTTCGATGATCTTGTTGTACTGATCAATCGCGCCGGCCTCGGCTTCGATGACACCCTTGATGACGGCTTCGACGTCGACGTTGTCGGCCGGGGGCTGCAGGGAAGCCTGATTCATCTTCAACGCCTGCGAACCGGGCACGCGCCCGCCGAGCACCTTGATGCGGCCGGCGAGCTGTTGGGCGTGGCCGAGCTCTTCGGTGACATCGGTGGCCAGTGATTCCTTGACGGATTGGGCCAGCATGCCGTCGAGTTGCGTCGAACAGGCGATGTAGTTGGCGACGGTTTCGATCTCCATGTTGTACGACTTGCACAACTCGGCAACGATCTGTTCACGTTTGGAATCAGACATGGTTAAAACAATCCTTTCTGGTGTTTGAACATGACGTTTTTCAGATCAACGCGGCAGCAGAATCCGGGCCGCGTTGTATGTGCTGATCATAGGCGTGGTGGGCGGGTGTAAAGGATCGGGAGAAACACCAATGCGCCGTCAGCAATGCGATAGCACCCCCGGTTGAATCCGTGTTTGATGCGTCAAACCAGGGAAGGGTTACGCGGCGACTCGCATGGTGGCGACTGGCGATTTAACCGCCGGTTTGCACGAGCGAAGCATTGATGTGGCAAGCGGATTCAACTGCCCGTCCGCGCGGCCTCGACCAAAACGATTAAACAGCATCACGGGGCTGGTTGAACCGGCCCGGCTCAACAGCGTCACCGCTTCATGGGCATCGGACAGTGCGCCCCGCTGCGGCACCACGAGCACGCTGCAGTCGGCATGTGAAGCAAACAGTACGGCCGCCAGCGATTCATCCAGCGATGGGGTGTCGATCAACACGACATCATACTGCTCACGAACGCGCTGCAGCAGTTGCTTCAGCGGCTCGGCGCCGATCGCGTCATTACGCAGCATATCGCCGTCATTGCTCGGCAGAAGATACAGGCCTTCGACATCGGTGCTCGTCACGCAATGCCGAATAGGCTCACCGGCCAGCGCATCGGATAAGCCACGCGGCTGGGTGTGACAACGCTGCATCAGAAGCTGCGCTTCGAGCATCGGCAGAAGCTGCATCTCCGTGATGACCTCGTAAAGCAACTGATTGCGGCGCTGCTGCATGGCGGGTGAAACCAAGTGCTCAGCCTGGTCGACGGGATAGCCCAACTCAAAAAGCGTTTCACGTAGTCCCATCTCGCGAACTTTTACCTGGTTGGCGGCCTCCATCAGATCGGCTTCGTCAATCCGGCCGTCAGTTCGCAGCACGTCTTCAAAGTTTCGAAGCACGGCACATCCGAACTGGCGACTCATCGAGCGGCCCTGCATATCGGCGTCGATCAGCAACGTGCGAAGCCCGCCGGCCGCCATTGATGCGCCGAGGCTGATGCAAGCCGTGGTCGCCCCACCGCCGGTCTGCGATGCTGAGACCACTGCAACTTTGTCGCGGTCGCCCAATCCCCCTGCCTGTAGCCGCACTCGGGCTCGATGAATCGATTCGGTCGCAATCGACGGCGCTTTGGGGTTAAACGCCGGTACCTCTCCGAGCATGGCGATGTCATTCTGCTCGGTGATCTGTGTGGGCAGGTGGCATCGATGATCCAGCAAATTGATGCCGATCAGCAGGACCAGCCCCAACGTCACGCCGATGATGCTGCCGATCGTGATGTCCTTGTACGCCTGCTCTTCCAAGGGCTCGGTCGGCAGGTTGGCCGATTCGATGAGATTGATCTGGCCGGCGAGCCCGGATTCGGTTTTGAGCTGGTCGGTGCGTTGGGTCATCTGCTCGATCAGCTTCCGCGTGTATGCCAACTGGTGGCTGAGTTGGGTCAGTTCCAATTCGTGGCGCACCACGTCGCTGTTGAGTGCCTGATCGTCCTTTAGTGGCTCGGGCTGTGTGGAGGTTGTGGCGGACGCGGTGGTCTGCGGTGTCGACTCGACGCGCCGGCGTTCGATCTCTGCGAGTGTCTGTTCGTACATCGCAATACGCCGACTCAGGCGAATCATCGCCGGATGTCGATCGCTGAATCGCTCCTGCATCTGTGAATATTCGAGCTTCGCCTGCGTGAGGGCTTCGACGCACTGACGAGTCCGGGGATCCTGCGGGGTCTGTTCAGCATCCAGCGCCCTGGGGGGGATGCGTATTGCGGACGATGGGTTGTTGGCTTCACGGCGATGCGCATCGTTTAATCGATCGAAAGCCGCGGTCAACGCTATGCGGGCCTGAACCGACTGCTGACTTAACTGCTCATGGCGCTGGCGGAGTTCATCCAGGCGACTGTTCGCCTGACGCAGGCGATGCAGATCGGTGTCGATCAGGCCCTGCTCCAGCGATTCGAGATAAATCTGCGTGACGGAGTCGACCACAGCCTGGGCGATTTGCGGATTCGGATGGGTGAAACGGACCTTGATCAACTGCGTGCGCCGTGGAACTTCTGTCACGACGCCGCCGGCCAGTGTGTCGATCGTCCACTTCGCCGTCTGCTCGTCGTAGCGGGCGTCCTGGTGCAGGCCATCCAGCACGCGCGTCAGAATCGGGCGGCTGCGGAGCAGCGTCGCCTGCGTATTCATGAAGCTGTCATAATTGTGGCCGGTGCGGAACTCGCTCTCGATCTGCAGCGACTGAGCTTTGTATGGCAGAATCTGAATTGTGGCCTGGCTCTGGTACATCGACTGATGTCTGGCGGCCAGGCAGTAAATGCTACCAAGCACCGTCGATACGAGCACACCCAGCGTCAGCCACCAACGCCCGATCAAAAGCTGCTGAATTTTCAGAGTTGCAGGTGGAGGCTGGGCGCTGGAGGTCGCATCAATAGACCTCACCTCCAATTCGCCGTAACCTTCGTGCCTGCGGGGCATTTCACCCATCTCCTGGCCTTTGCCTGGCAATAATCCACCATCCCCGGCCTGTTTAACAATGCCCCGATAGTGGTGTTAAATCGACATGTCGTCAGTGCGGCTTTACCCCCCGAGTGGTAATAGCGTATGGTACATGCGGACTTTACGTAGTTATTGGCAGGTTGTATTGCAGTTTGTCACCTGCGGTATTCTCCCGACATGTAAAAAATATTGACAATTAGGAGAATCCGGGGTATTTTCATAGTGTGCATATTGCCGTAAATGGCGGTATGCACGGAAAAAAGTGATTGTTCGATAACTCAGTCGCGTGTCGCTCGGCTGGGTTTGCGTTTGTTGCAGAGAGAATAAAGGACGCTCAAACGCACAATAGCCGCCGCACCCGGCAGGGAGGCCAGGTTCCAACAGGTTCTTGGACCCGGTGTGTCGATGATCTGCGGATTTCGGGCCGAAATCGGCTGCCGATGATCCGTGTGCGACGTGTGTTTGACTTGGGAGAGTCATAGATGGCCAGTGCGAATCTCGGTTTGAAAAGCGAGTCCGACGTGGGCAATGACGCCTCGAAATCGACCGGCTCTGTCGACCTGCCATTCGATGCCCCGACCATGGTCGGCGAGTCTGGGCCCATGCTCAAGCTCAAGTCGATGATCCAGGCCATCGGCTCGCGCGATTGCACCGCGCTGGTTCACGGTGAAACCGGCTCCGGCAAGGAACTGATCGCCCGCCAGTTGCACGCGGTCAGCCCCCGGGCCAAAAAGCCCTTTATCGCCGTCGACTGCACCACCCTTCGCGATACCCTCTTCGAATCCCAGCTTTTCGGCCACGAAAAAGGCGCCTTCACCGGCGCCGATAAGGCCACGCTCGGGTTCTTCCGTGCCGCCGACGGGGGTACGATCTTCCTCGACGAAATCGGCGAGCTTGAGTTGCCCGTCCAGGCCAAGCTGCTGCGTGTCGTGCAGGAACGGGCCGTCACGCCGCTGGGTTCAATCAAGCCCGTGCCGATCAACGTCCGCCTGATCTGCGCGACCCACCGTGAGCTCAAAGACATGGTCAAGGCCAACAAGTTCCGCGAGGACTTGTTCTTCCGCCTCAACGTCGTCAAGCTCATAGCCCCCCCGCTCCGCGAACGCCGCGACGACATCCCCGACCTGGCCCAGTACTTCCTCGACGACCTGGCCGCCATGTACGAGGAAGAGCCCAAGAAGCTGGCCCCGGATGTCATCAACGCCATGAAGGCCTACCACTGGCCCGGCAATGTCCGCGAACTGGCCAACGCCATGGAGCACGCCGTCGCCCTGGCCCCCGCCAAGACGCTCAGCCTCGATGACCTGCCCGAGCACCTCCGCGAGTTGACCGTCACCGATGCCGATGGTGAAGCCAAGGGTTCGGTCGATACGGCCGGCCTTGGGGAAAATGACCCCGTGGTCCCGCTGGACGAAGCCGAGAAAACCCTCGTGGCCAAAGCGCTGCGTCTGGCCGATGGCAACCAGTCCCGCGCCGCCCGCATGCTGCAGGTCGAGCGCCGCCGTCTGTACCGCATGGTCGACCGCTTCAACCTCGGCCACCTGATCAAGTAACCCCCGTTTCAACAACACCCCCCAAGCCCGATGACGAGCCCCGCGAGTCGTCGGGGTTCTGTCATGCCGCGCGCGCACATCACATCAAAAAACCCCTTATCGCCTACCGCTGATTTTCAGCCTGTTCACCCCCGATATTCGCGGATAAACCCCGTATCGTTCCCGCCGGCGCGCACATCCGTGACCAGTGGTCACGTTCATGCGCACACGTGTGGCAAAAATCACCCGACTTAAGGCCCTTTTCGTCGAATTTCGACCCGTTTGTGCGCACACCGGCGGCAGGTCGCGACACGATCGTGCGCGCGCCCCGGCTGAGGCGCCACGATCGCCGGTCCGCGCACAAACTCGTCGCACTCAGAAAACCACTTTTCGCGTTTTCACCCGGTACGACGGCGGTTGCAGCCATAAACGTCAAAACAAGCGAGATTTCGTGGATTGTTCAGGTTCTGCTAATCGCATGAAATTTGGTGGTGTTTTAACGCCGCGGCAGGTACATTCTTCGCGGGTCCATGGTCCACACGGCGGATCATTCACTTAACGATCAGGAATCATGCGATGAAGATGATGTACACGGGGCGAGTGCTGGCAGCCTGCTTGATGTTGTCCGTTCTGGCGGCGGCGATCCATGCGGATGATGAACCGTCTGTCGTGGGCTGGGAGCAGGCGGGCGAACACGTCGGTGAAAAGGTGACCGTCGAGGGCCCCGTCGTCGCCACGGCTTACCTGCAGCATGTCGGGGGCAAACCAACCTTTCTGAACGTCGGCAAGCCGCACCCCGAGCCGGGCCGCTTCACCGTTGTGATCTGGGGCAAGCACCGCGACAACTTCGACGGCGCCCCGGAAAAGACCTACGCCGACAAAAAGATCCGCGTCACCGGCGTGATCAAGATGCACAAAAACAACCCCGAGATCATCGTCAAATCCCCCGACCAGATCCAAATCGTCGAGTAAGTCACCGCACGCGGTGGGTTGGTTGACTGGTTGATTGGTGAATAGGGATGCACCATGTCGCTCAAGCCTCGCCGGCGATTTCCGTACATGGGCGTGGGCCTGCTGATGATCATCATCTCCGCGGCGCCCACGGTGATCGGCATGTTTGGCACTTTTGATCAGGTGCAAGCTGGCGGAGACGGCCGCGCCGCCGCCGAGACTGGTGTGCGATGGGCATTTGAGCCGGCGTTCATGCTTTGCGGGACCGTCGGGTTGACACTGGTGATCATCGGTTTGTTGACACGTTCGCACACGCGGGTGAAAACAAAATAAATGACCGAAGCAGCATGCTCGCCGGCGGCCTTGTCGTGTTCACTGCGGCCCATCTTGGTGCAATCTTGACATTCTAATGTTATTAAGAACATTATAATATGGAATGCGCTGTTTTGTGTGTGGTTGATATTGCCATGTATTCGTGTGGCGGCGAGTGGCGGCGCAGGCATTACATGTGCAGATGCACGGCCCAGGGGCGAGACACGATAAGTCGTCGAGCAACCGCACGACCATCAAATCTCCCGCCCCAGCCAATGCGCATCTTCTCTGTTGGTGCTCTTCCCGCCATCACGTAAACAGCATATAGCCGCATTCTATTTTCTAATGTTATTAATAATATTGTAATATAGGTTCTGCTGTTTACGAGTGGTTGGCCGGCGGCGCTGGCGGCTTGTCCGCCAGCGCGTCGCAACGGCATCGCGTCAAACGAAACCGATTTGAAGATAAAATGTGGTGTTCGGGTGTTTCTTGATATTGCTGCATATGCGTGCCGTGTGGTTGACGGGCTGCGACGCAGGGCTTGCGTGTTGGCAGGTGTGCGGCCTGGTGCGGGGCGCGAGATAATGTTGAGTAGCCTCATGGCGATCGAGTGCCTTCGTGATCATCGAACGCCCCTGCCCCCGCCCGTGCCCCTGCCGGGATCGCCGCGGTGATCGGAGCATTCGCAGTTGCACGGCATTATATTTGCAGTGCGGAACGATTCGTCACATTCACATTCTAATGTTATTAAGAACATTAGAATGTGAATCATGCGATTTCATATTCGTTTTCTTTCTGATTCTCGTCAGCGTGTGGGTGTGGCAGACGCGACGGTGGGTGTTCTTGGCTTTTGGGTGGTGTGGGGTTAGACTGCCTTGCTGGTGAGCGAGGTGTTCTGGATCACTTCCAAGGGGGCCTGTCATGAAGTCATCGGGTTGGATCATCGTGCTGGCAGTGGCAACGACCTGCGTATGCGGCGCCGGGTGGGAGCCGCCTGAGCATCCGAACGGGCAGCAGATTCTTGATGAGGCGCGGGAGGATGCGCAGGCGAAGCGGTATGACACGGCGCTGGCCAAGCATGTGTGGTTTCATGAGCACATACTCGAATACGAGCCATCCATGTACGGCGTAAGATTGTCGTATGCGCTTAGCGATTGGCATCGACTGGCCGAGGCGTATCCACCGGCGATGGTGAAGTTGAAGGCCACTCGTGATGCGACCGCCGAGCGGGTGCGGCAGAAGGCTGATCATCGAGCGTTTCACGATCTGGTGTCGATCAATGACACACTCGGTGAACAGGCGAAGACCGTCGAGTTGTATCGTGAGATTCTCGAAAAGGACGAAGCCGCGGCCCGGCGCCTGCATAATCTGGCCCAGAGGGCATTGATCCGCGCCAAGGATTATCAACTGGCCCTGCGTTATGTGGACCCGCCCAAGGCGTACGTGTCCATGGTGCGATCGTTTCAGATGGATCGTGAAATGGCGAAGAACCCGCGATTCGGTCAAAGCATGCTCGAATATGCGGAGCAGGCGTTCACGCATGACGTGAGCACGCTGGTCGCTCTACTGGTCGTCAACGATCGGGCTGAGGAAGCCGAGAAGATCGCCGCCCGGGCGAAGGCGTATTGGGATGATGCGGACTTTGCTGCTGCGGTGGACAAGGCGCTGAAAGGGCAGGTGCCAGAGACGTGGCCGTAGGGACGCGCTCGCCTTTGGTTCGCGGCTAAACGAGGGGAGCGCCCCTGCGGGGCGGCCGCTAATGGGGGGTGTCGACAGGGGCGAGGGCGTTGTTGGTGAATTGGATGTATGGCGCGATGCGGGGGGCGAGTTTGGGGCCGATGCCGTTGACTCGGCGGAGGTCTTCGGGGGTGGTGAATGGTTTTTCAGTGCGGGCGGCGATGATGCGGTCGGCGAGCGCCGGGCCGACGCCGGGCAGTAACTGCAACTCGGCGCGGGGGGCGGTGTTGATGTTGATGCGGTAGCTCGAGGCCGATGGCAGCTCGGGGGTGGGCGCTGGGGTGATGAGCCAGCGGGTCAGCGCCAGTGCGAGCAGGACAGCAGCCAGAGCGGTGAAGGCGAATACGCGCTGCCGGGGGGAATGTGCCATCTCACGCGGCGTCGGGACTTGGGGCGTTTTCGTGGAAGTTCTTGCGCATGGTCAACAGGCGCTTGAAGGCGGGCTTGGGCTGGAAGTTGGGGCCGATCAGGCCGCCGGTGGGCATTTCGGCGTCGTCGTGATCGGCGAGGTCGATCCATGCGACGGACTCGACGAAATGTTTGCTGAGGGTGACGTTGTAGAAGGCTTCGAGCCAGTGGCCCTGCACGTTGGCGTTCCAAGGCTTGCGCCAGAACCCGCTGGCGGCGGCAGCGGCCTGGTCTTCACCGTTGTCAGTGAGCATCTGCGAGGGGGCGCCGACGGCGGTGACGTGCATCGGCTTGCCGAGGCCGGAGAACTTGTCGAGCACGGAACTGACCTGCATCAGGTCGCGGGTGAGTTGGCCTTCGGTGGGTTGGCCCAGCAGCAGCTTGATGCCGAAGCCATCAACGGGGATGCCGGACTGCAACACCATCTCGGCATACATCATGGGCGGAATCGAGCGTTGATTGGCTGCGTAGTACTCACCGAACGGATGGGTGATCTCGATGAGCGTGCGGGCGTTTGGCTGAATCTTCTTGACCAGCAGCATGGCCATGCGGGTCAGGTCCATGAGCTGTTCGAAGTTGAAGCTGAACGCGTCGTTGACGTGGATGCCGGAGACGACATTCCAGAGGCTGACAACGCTGCGGTAGCGGGTGACGACACGCTCGACGTGCTCGTAGAGCAGATCGCGGACAGTGTCGTAATCGTGTTCCCAGATGTAGAGCCAGTCGGGGACGATCTCGGGCGTGAAGCTGACGACGGGGCCGGCGAGGATGGGCAGGCGATTGCGGAAGGCCCATTCGCACCAGGTATCCAGCGCGGCCCAGTTGTATTCCTGCTCGGCAGGTTCGAGGGTCCGCCAGGGCATGGGCAGGCGGATGTAGTCGAAGCTGGAAAGCATGGTCTGGGCGAGGCGATCGAGCGGTTGGGCGAGTCCGACACCGCAGCCGAAGATGTGCTTGGACAGCGCGTTGTTGGCGATGCGACGGGTGAGCAGACTTTCGGCGTGTGACAGGGCGAGTTCTTCCGAGGCGTCGATCGAGCAGGTCAGCGAGGCGCGGGCGAGCTTGTCGGCTTCGGCGGGTTCGTCCATGGCGCACAGGGCGTCGTAGAACTTCCGCTTGGCCAGGGCGAGCCGCTTGGCGGCGGGATGGTCCTCGGCCAGATCGAGCATGCCCCAGTCTTCCTGTTTGGCGATGCAGCGCATCAGGCGATGACGGGCGAGCTCGAGGGTCAGCAGGTAAGGCTCATCCCGCTCGGGCAGCAGGCAGGTCTGCAGCAGCAGATCGCCGACGTCGGGCAGTTCGAACTGCAACGCCAGCGAGGCCGGTCCGACCGCGCCCTTCTCGCAGATGATGGCGCCGTCTTCGAATTCGATGGTCGCACGGACGCCTAAATCCTCGGCGCCGAGCAGGTGCGCGCTGCGCATCTGCCAATCGGTCGCCGGCCGTCCGTTTTCGTAGACCAGAAACTTGAGCATAGCATTGTCGGCCGCCTGGCCAGCCCCCTGCAGATAAAGGGTATGGGATGATGCCGATGCCGAATAGACGCCCAAGCGCCGATTCGGATTGCAGCACGGAGCCGGGCTCGGGCAGCGATCCAGTGTTCAGTTGTCCAGCGGCCACCTCGCCGCAACTGTTCCATTGTGACAATTTTTCCACGTTCAGCAACCCTTGCCCACCGCTTCACATCAGCTAAACTGCCACTTCGCAGCAAGCCGCCCGACGAAACCCGAAAATCGGACCCCCACCCCATGCCCAACGCCGCCGACGCCCTGATGAAAACCGATCTGCCGCTGGCCAATCGCCGCCAAGGCAAGGTCCGCGACATCTACGACATGTCTCTCGCCGACGGGTCAGACGCCCTGCTGATCGTCGCCACCGATCGCATCAGCGCCTTCGATGTGGTGATGGCCAACGGCGTACCGGGCAAGGGGGCCGTGCTCACGCAGATTTCGAAGTTCTGGTTCAACCGCTTCGCCAGCGTGATGCCCCACCACCTGCTGTCGACCGACCCGGCTGACATCCCCGGGCTCACCGCCGAGCAGCGCGCCCCGCTCAAAGGACGCATCATGATCTGCCGCAAGACCAAGGTGGTGCCCATCGAGTGCGTCGTCCGCGGGTACCTCACCGGGTCCGGCTACAAGGACTACCTCAAAACCGGCGCCGTCTGCGGCATCGAACTGCCCCAGGGCATGGTCAACTCGTCGAAGATCGAACAGCCGATCTTCACCCCCTCGACCAAGGCCGAGACCGGCCACGATGAAAACATCAGCTTCGCCGAGGCCTGCGACATCGTCGGCGAAAAGACGATGAACACCCTGCGCGACAACACGCTGAAGATCTACACAGAAGGCCGCGAGTACGCCGCCGGTAAAGGCATCATCATCGCCGATACCAAGTTCGAGTTCGGCGTCCCCGTGGATGCACCCGACAGCGCCCCCATCCTCATCGACGAGGTGCTCACGCCCGATTCCTCCCGCTTCTGGCTGGCCGATGACTACGAAGCCGGCCGCGAGCAGAACTCACTCGACAAGCAGTTCGTCCGCAACTACCTCGAGGGCCTGGTCAAGTCCGGCCAGTGGGACAAAACCCCGCCCGGCCCCGCGCTGCCCGACGACGTCATCGAAAACACCCTCGCCAAATACCTCGACGCCTACCGTCGCCTCACCGGCAACGACCTGGCCCTCTGACGTTTAGCCGGCGAGTTTGCTCGCCGCGTGTACACGTTTGAGTATCACAACATGACCACGGCCTGCGTTTCGCGTAAAATCAGAACATGCAGATCGCCGGGACTGTCAATCAACCGCTCTGCGACCGTCGCACTTTCCATCTCGACAGTCTTTACCACTACGAAACCGCATTCTGGTTGATCATTTCGATCTTCGCGCTGTTGATCCTTGTGAATCTGGGCGTGCCCATCGAAGATCACTCTGCCCCATCATTCTCTGCTTATCTGTTGTTCGCGACTTTATGGTTCCTTTTCGGGGGAACCTTGATACGGTGTTTGTACCGACACGCAACCTATCGTTTTCTCGACATCAGCGTTGACGATAAAGGTCTCTGGCCCTCGCATCTTGCCGCAGAAAATGCGAGAGTGTCATGGTCAGAAATCCAATCCGTCCAGCCCCGCAGGCTTGTCCAACAATTCGATCTGTTGGATGCGTCCGGGCGTCGGCTGCTGAAGGTCAATTACGCCCTCCAGCCATTCGATGAACTTCGTCATCTGTTGTTGACACGAACCACAGCGCCACCTCTTTCACTGCCAAAGACTTTCTCGATTTTTACAAAACGCTGGTGGTTTGACATCCGGCAACTGCTCGGGCTGATCATATACGTGGTCTTCAGCATCGGCTACTACATTGAAAGCGGACGAAGCGTGACACTATTGTTCATCGCGGTTATGACTGTTGGGATGTTCACAACTTATCTGGTGAAGGTGACAAAACTCATCATCACACCCGATCAAATCGAAATTTCGTATCTGCTGAGGCGACGGATCATCAAACGTAATACGATCGACAGCATTCGCCTTGTCGACAAGAAGCAGGCCGGCTTCCGGCATTTTGAGGTGGCGATTGATCAGCAAGATGTGAAGAAGCCGATCATCGTCGATTCGCTCGGCAGCGACACGATTGATCTGTATCGCTTCCTTGTGCAGTGGTTGAACGATCACGACAAACGTTGATTGATCGCCCGTCCTTCACAAGTCATAATGCAGACTGTCGCAGCAGTCCTCACAAACCATCATCCAGTCTCGTCGAGCGCTTATCGCATGCCGCAAAAGAAGAAGACTTCGAAAAAGAAGGTTGTGAAGAAGAAGGTCGCGGTCAAAAAGACTGCGCGGGCCAAAGCCGCGATGGCTGCGCCTGTGATTCATGTGCTGTCGGACTCGACCGGGAATCTGCCGCGGCACATGTTGAAGTCTTTGTTGACGCAGTTCGAGGCCGGCGCTTTCACCGTGCGCCTGCATACGTTTCTCGATACGCCCGGCAAGCTCGACAAGGTGCTCAAGCGGTTGAAGCGCGGCGAAGGGCTGGTCATGCACGCCATGGTCGACCCCGAGGCCAAGGCGGCGATCGCGACCCACTGCGACAAGGCCAAACTGCCGCATTGCGACTTGACCGGGCAGTTCGTGGAATTCCTGTCTGCGCACTCAGGGAATCAGCCACAGCGAGATCTGGCGCGCCTGCATCAGGTCGATGACGATTACGAACGGCGCATCAACGCGATCGAATTCACCATGGAACACGACGACGGACTCGGGCTGTCGACGATCGGTGAAGCCGACATCGTGTTGACCGGCGTGTCGCGCACGAGCAAGACGCCGACGAGTCTTCACCTGGCGCAGATGGGTTACCGCGCCGCGAACGTATCGCTGGCGATGCAGGTGCCGCCGCCTCAAAATCTGCTTGATTTACCGGCAAATAAGGTCGTCGGGCTGGTGATCGACCCGCGTGTGCTCAGGCACATTCGTTCGCGCCGATGGCAGCAGACCGGCGCCGCGGCAGGCTCTGACACCGGCGGATATGCCGATGCGGATCACGTTCGTGAAGAGTTGCTCTGGTCGCGCCGGCTGTTTCGCGATCAGAAGTGGGCGACGCTGGACGTGACCGATCAGGCGGTCGAAGAGACCGCGGCGCGGGCGATCGAATTGATCGGCGGATGAGGCTCGGACACGAAGCGGTCGGTTGCGTGCTTGTTCAACTTCGACCCTCCGTCTACGATACTTCGCAATCTTCTTTACGGTCGTTTTGGGAGCCACATTATGCATCGTCATCAGACTGTTCTGCTGTTTGGCCCTCCCGGGTCCGGCAAAGGCACGCAAGGTCGCATCCTCGGCGACATCCCCGGTTACTACCACTGCGCCTGCGGTGATGTGTTCCGCCGGCTGGACCCGAATACCGAGCTCGGGCAGACCTTCCTGAGCTACTCCTCACGCGGCGAGCTGGTCCCCGATGAAGTGACAGTCAAGATCTGGCACGCCCACATCAAGAAGGTCGAAGCGGTCGGTGCGTACAAGTCGCACTCCGACCTGCTGATCCTCGACGGCATCCCGCGCAACGTCGAGCAGGCCAAGCTGCTGGATGAAGAGTTGGAAGTGCTGCGGCTGATCAATCTGGCGTGCCCGGATGAGGAAGCGATG
Organism: Planctomycetales bacterium ZRK34; assembly: GCA_014873095.1. Taxonomy (GTDB): domain Bacteria; phylum Planctomycetota; class Phycisphaerae; order Phycisphaerales; family Zrk34; genus Zrk34. Next base: position 5,372,250 of record CP050848.1, on the reverse strand, counting down.
ATCGAGCGCCTGCGCCGCCGCGCCCTCAAGGAGAACCGAGCCGACGACGCCAAGGAAGACGTCATCCGCCATCGTTGGGACGTCTACCGCGCCGAGACTCAGCACGTGCTCGATCACTACCCGGCGGAAATGATCAGCGAAGTCAACGCTCAGAATTCACCAGCCGAAGTGCTGCGGGACGTGCTGGACATCGTCATTCCGATCCAGACCGCTCACTACCGCCGACTCGCCGCCGAAGGCCAGACCGCTTGATCAATCGATCGGTCGGATCGGCCAGGCGACCGTGTCCGCACATTTAGCATATAGCAGATGAGGCGCGCCGCTGAGCTCGATGTTCAGCGGCGTTGTCATTGTATTGACCTCGATATGCGCCTCGGCCGTCTGCAACGACCAGGGATCGTGATCGATCTCGCCACGATACACCCGCCCGCGCCGGTCCGCCGCATATAAACACCACCGGGCCGTCAGCCAGTCCTCGAGCGTACCCGGCTCGGCAACGAACGCCTCCCCCGTCGGCCGGTAATGCCCCGCAAATTCCACCATGCCCGATGCTGAACGAAGTGAAGCGTCGGGGTCATGAACCTCATGAAGACACGGCGCCGTCCGCGGCCGCACCGAGGCGTACCGCACCCACTCGTCGTCAAGCGTCACGCGCATTCTCGCCAGTTGATAGTTCAGCCGATACCACCGCCGCGCCGCCCACACCGCCAAGCGGCTCGCCGCATCCAGTGAAAAGAACCACACGCCCGGATACCCCGGTTTCCCCGCCCCGCTCCCGTCAGTCACATACGTTCGCACATTCAACTCCGCGAATGCATGCGTCGTCGGAACCTTCACACAGCCCCGCCGCCTGATCCCGCTCATGTGAAACGGAATCACCCCGATGTACGCCGCCCCGTCGAACGTGTCGATCGATAGTCGCTGCGGAATCCACCGCCGCATCTGTTCGGGATCGACCCGCCAGTGTGCGAACAGCAGATCATGCCACACCATCCGCATCGCCGCCGGCTCGGTGGGTATCACACGCTGGTCGTTCATGCTTCGGGCTCATCCGTCGCGGTGAGGTTGAGTGCATCACGCAGCGTAGCGGCGAGCCAGCGGAGTTCGTCTTTATCGCGGCCGCCGAAGTAGCCGACTTTGCCGCCGGATCGCGGGCGGATCTGCAGTTCAAACAGCGGCACGTTGTTCACGCTCGTGCCGCTGGGGGCGGCCTGGATACGGTTCAGGTCGACGGCCCGCCATTCACGCTGGCTCGACCCGAACGGACCGGCCATCGAAATCAGCAGCACATCCCCCACCACGTCGATGATCGCTCGCCGGCGTGCATTGCGGATCGCGCCGACGACCATCATCAGACCGATGATCACGAACAACAGCCCGATGATGACGATGATGAACGGGATGCCGATGAGGGTGATGACCGCGCCGAGGATGAGCATCGTGCGCGTGACGCCGCGCATACCCAGCGGCGGGACGATAATGGTCAACCCATCGGGGCGCTGTTCGAGAATCATCTGGCTGCCGGGCGGCTGCTGTCCGGCGGGTTCATCCGCGGGGGCGGCCAGGGCTTCGCGCTCGATCACGCCGGTGAGCTTCTTTGTGGTTGAGACAACTTCGGGGCGCTGACGCGTTTCGGATTCGATGTCGTCGGCGAGTTGCTCGGCGAGCGGCAAAAGCACCTCGGCCGGAAAGGCGATCGATACGAGCATGCTGTTCATGTTCTCGCCGCTGAGTCGAATGGCAGCGAGTTTTGCCAGCGTGGCCATACCCGGGGCGGCGTTGGAATCGAGGTGGGCATCTTCGCCACCGCTGATGACCTCGATTTTTTGGATGCGGTCGATTGGTCGCTTGCGCTTCCACCGCATGATTCCCACACCTTCGATGGCATAAATTCGCCCCCCGCGAAGCAGCACACGACTCTTGCTGAACCCGATCAGCATCCCAGCCGATATCGCAGACTGGCCGATCATCAGCGCCATCAACGTGGGAAGATACCCCAGCCAATCGCCCAGGTCATCAGGCCAGTGATCACGCAGCGTGAGGACTGTCCAGATGAGCGCCGCACCGACGATGACGAGCCCGACGAAGATCGCCCCGCCGCCGAACTTCCGCAGCAGGCCGATGTCGCGCGTCCCCAGGTGATAACACACGCCCCCTGCCCGGGGCTCGGCGACAATCTGACTGGGCAGCCGCTTCATATTCAGATGATACCGCAAACCAGACCGCACGGAACGGGCGGCGGCGTTACCGGGGGCAGGTGGCATACCGGGGGTATTTGGGCTATCATCTGCGACTCGGACCATGCATGATGGTCGGTCCACCGGATCGGCCTGCCAAGGAAGGCACTGCCAAGGAACGCGATCAACATGGCACAGCTACGCGAAATCAAAAAACGCATCAAGGCCGTCGGCAATATCCAACGCATCACCAAGACGATGCAGATGATCGCCACGGCGAAATTCCAGGCGTCGGTCCGCCGCGCCCAGGGCACCAAGCCCTACACCACCAAGCTGGCGGAGATCGTCGGCGAGTTGGCGTCGGCCGTCGGCGATGAGGTCGATCACCCGCTGTTGGGCGCCGGTCGCCAGAAGACCGGCCGCGAGTTGCTGCTGGTGCTCAGTTCCAACCGCGGGCTGTGCGGGGCCTACAACGCCAACATCCTGCGCACGAGCATGCACTACCTGCGTGATCACACCGACGTGACCCACGATCTGGAAGTCGTCGGCAAGAAAGGCATCGCCTTTTTCCGTTTCGCCGGCATGGAGCCCAAGCGGGCCCACACCCAGTTCACCGACAAGCCCGCGTATGAAGATGTCGAAGCGGTCGCTTCGTCATACATCGATCAATATGTCGCCGGGGAATACGATGCGGTGCGCGTGGCGTACATGCAGTTTATTTCCAATGCCCGGCAGGTGCCGATGATCGAGCAACTGCTGCCGCTTCAGCCGCCGACGTCGGAGTCCGGCGAGTCTGCGGGCGGGACGCGCGCTGTTTACGAGTTCAGCCCGGACCCGGCCGAGCTTCTGGCGGAACTGTTGCCGATGTCGGTCAAGAGCCGACTGTTCCAGTGGTTCAACGACGCGGTCGTCAGCGAGCAGATTTCGCGCATGGTCGCGATGAAAGCGGCGACCGACAACGCCGGCAAGCTCAGCCGCTCGCTGAAGCGCGGCTTCAACCGTGCCCGCCAGGCGCAGATCACCACCGAACTCAGCGAGATCATCGGCGGCGCCGCGGCGTTGTCCTGATCGGCTGATTCTTCATCGCATATCCGAGGCGCTGCGAGTCTTTTCATGGACGTGTTCATCGACAGCGACGTCTTCGCCACCGAGCAGACGAGCCTTTCTGGGATACTCACCGAGGTGATGGATCACCTGCGCTCAAGCGGGCGGCTCATCGTGGAAATCCGCCTCGACGGCGAGCCGCTCAACGAACGCGAGCAGCAGAATATCGACGCTCAGAAACTGGCCTCCGGCGAAGTGCAGCTCATCACCGCCGACCCGGTCGAGCTCGGCCTCGCGACCCTTGATGAAGTCAAAGAAGCGCTCACCGGCGCGCGTGAAGCCCAGACGCTGGCCGCCGAGGCGCTGCGGGCTGATGAGACCGGCAAGGCGCTGGAGCATGTGCGCTCGTCACTGATGGTCTGGCAGCAGGCCCAGCAGACGGTCACGCAGATCGCCGAGCTTTTGGCGGTTCCGCTGGGTGATCTGCAGGTCGATCAGCACCCGGCCACGCAGGTGATCGACAACCTGGCGGCTTCCCTGACGCAGGCTCGCGATGAACTGCTCAACGGCGACTGGCTCGGGCTCGCCGACACGCTCGGGTACGATCTCGACGAGGCGGCCGTGCAGTGGACCACCATGCTGGGCATGCTGGCGGACTGGATTCGCGAAGTCCGCGGGCGGAAGAGTTAGTTCACATGGCCGACGATCGCATCGACCAACTCATGAACGAAGCCAGCGAGAAGCTGGCCGCCACGGACTACCTCGCCTGCGAGGCGCTATGCACACAGGCCTTGAAGCTGGCCCGCGAGGCCGATGACTTCGAAGTCTATGCCCGGGTGCTCATGCCGCTGCAGGAGGCGCGTCGTCAGCGTCGTCAGCTCGCCGCCGACGGGCCGATGACGGTGTTGACCGCCCCGCGGATGACACCGGCGCAGATTCTCGAAGCCCATCACAGCGGATGCATCATGCTGATCGATCCGCCCTACACTGCTGATGACGAGCAGGCCGTGCGTGATGAAGCCCGCCGGCAGGGATTGTTCATCGAGGTGCTGCGCATGGACCGCGAGCGTTTGCGTCAGTGCTTCGAAGATCAGGCCGAGCGCGAGGGCAACGGCGCCCTGGCCGCGCTGAACCCCAAGGCCACCACCGTCGAAAAGCTCGACGCCCTGGCGGCGCAGTTGGATCGCCTGGGTGATCATGAAATCGCCCACCAGCGCCTGGCCGCACTCGCCCGACAGGCCGCCCGGGAGAAATCACAACACAACGTTTAGCCGCGAGCCCACGGCGAGCGTGTCCCTCCGCCCGCGTGATATCAAACATGGTCATCCTCAAAGTTCAAAACCTCATCAAGAAGTACGGCGGCCGCACCGTCGTCGACGGCGTGTCCTTCCACGTGGATCAGGGCGAAATCGTCGGTCTGCTCGGGCGCAACGGCGCCGGTAAGACCACCAGCTTCCGCATGACCATCGGCATGGTCACACCCAACGACGGGCAGGTCGTCTTCGAAGGTCACGATGTTTCGCGCCTGCCGATGTACAAACGCGCACGCCTGGGCATGGGCTACCTCTCGCAGGACCCCAGCGTGTTTCAGCGGCTGACCGTCGAGCAGAACCTGATGGCAATTCTCGAAACGCGCCCTCTCTCGCGGGCCAGCCAGAAGGCCGAGGCCGAGCGGTTGATGTCGGCATTCGGACTGGCCAAGCTGCGCACCCAGCACGCCCGCACGCTCTCCGGCGGCGAGCGTCGCAAGCTCGAGATCGCCCGGGCGCTGATCACCGAGCCGTCGTTGATCCTGCTGGACGAACCGTTCAGCGGTGTCGACCCGGTTGCCGTCGAGGAACTTCAGGCGGAGATTCGCCGCCTGCGCGATGAGGAAAACATCGCCATTCTCATCACCGATCACAACGTCGAACGGACCCTGGAAGTCTGCGATCGAGCCTATATCATTCATGAGGGCCAGGTATTGCGACACGGCCCGCCCAAAGAACTGGTCAACGATGAACTGGTTCGCAAGATCTATCTCGGTCAGACCTTCCGAGGCGACGAATTCGATTGATCAAACGCTTGACGGCCATCATGGTAATGTCCTGCTGCGCAACTATTTGCGTCGCTGAACAGCCCGTCACGCCAGCCACTGCCGAGCTGGAGCGTTGTTATTTCGACATGCTCACGCAGACGGTCGACGCGACCAGCGGCTTGGTCCCGGATGCGGTGGATTTTCAAACCGGGCAGGCGATGAACCCGGTGTCGATCGCGGGGGTCGGCATGCAGCTTGTCGCCGGAACGGTTGGCGTGCAACGGGGCTGGATCGACCGCCAGCAGGCCGCTGAGCAGGCCGAACGCGTGCTGCGGTTTCTGCTGGAACAATCGCCGCACAATCACGGGTGGATGTACCACTTCATCGATCCCCGTTCCGGCGCCCGCGCCTGGCGTTGCGAAGTCTCATCCATTGACACCGCCCTGCTCGTCGCCGGAGCGCTGGTCAGCGGCCAGTTCTTTCACGACACGCCTGTGCGCGGCCTTGCTCAGCAACTCTACGAACGCATCGACTTTGAGTGGATGCTCACCGATGGCGGAACGAAACCCGACTCACAGACGCTCTGCATGGGGTGGAAACCCGAGTCCGGCTTCCTCAAGCCGCGGTGGGATCAATACAGCGAGTTGATGATTCTGTATCAACTGGCGATCGGCTCGCCGACGCACCCGATACCCGCTGAAACATGGGCGGCGTTCGAGCGACCGATGACGACTTATGGCAAGCTGCAGTCACTGGCCTGCGGTCCGCTGTTCACCCACCAGTATGCCCAACTGTTCATCGACTTCCGCAAGCGGCGCGATGCGCTTGGGTTCAACTACTTCACCTCGTCCGTGAACGCCACGCGGATCAACCGGCAGTTCTGCATCGACCGCGCCGATCGTTACTCGACATTCAGTGATACCGGCTGGGGGCTTTCCGCCTGCCTCGGCGCCGAGGGCTACCGCGCTTACGGCGCGACGCATGACGAGCATGTTGACGGCACGATCAATCCGTCAGCGGCGGTGTCGTCGATCGTGTTCACCCCGCAGGCCTCGCAGTCACTGATCGATGCGCTGTTTGCGGACAAGCAGGTGTTCGGCCGCTTCGGCCTTGTCGAATCGTACAACGCCGATCGCAACTGGCGTTCGCCGCGCGTGGTGGCGCTGGACGCGGGGATGGCGATGGTGGCGATCGAAAACTACCGCACGGGGTTGATCTGGCAGCTTTACATGTCGCACCCGGCGACGCAGCGGGCAATGCAACGGATCGGCTTTGCCGACGATGCGCGTGACGATCTGTATATTCAGCCGCAGTTGACCGCCAAGTGAATTCACCAACGAAATACAGCGTGTTTTACCTGCCGGGCATGGCGGGAATGCTGTCGCGCGATCGGCGGTTCTGTCAGGCGCTGCGCGAAGCAGGGTTGGACGTGGTGCATGAGGTGAACTGGGTGCGCTGGCCGTGGGCGCTTCAACTGGTGAACCTCCGTGATCGTCGTGGACACATGCAGGCCGCCGAGCGGGTCGTGAGCATGATCAACGACGAAGCGGCGGACCGCGAAATCGTGTTGATCGGACATTCGACAGGGGCGATGGTGGTGCTCGATGCGCTGCAGCAGATGAGCCGACCGGTTCATCAGGCGTGGTGGCTGGCGGCGGCGATCAGTCGGCGCGTGGACCTTCGACCGGCGCTGGCGAATGTCGGCAAGCTGATCAGCCTGCATTCGCGCGGCGACAGGTTTCACCTGCAATTCGGTACGTGGCTGGTCGGAGCGGCCGATGGCGTGCATGGCCGATCCTGCGGGGCGCTGCCGCATGTTGGCCCCGGCTGTGATGATTCGAAATTCGAGCAGCGTGATTACGAGGTCGGGTGGCGCGAGCTTGGGCATCGCGGCGGACATTTGAGTGTGCTCAGCGAGCGTTTTGCCGCCGAGTATGTCGGGCCGGCGATTCTGGGTGGCGGGATTGTGAAATGATTGCGGGGGATCGCTTTGACGTGCCGCCGGGTCATCGTACAATGCCCGCCATGAAACGTGGGCTAATCATGGTGATGTGCGTGTCGGCTGTCGCGATGCTGGGTGGATGCATTCAGCGAACGATCACGATCGAGTCGAACCCGCCGGGCGCGCTGGTGCACCTCAACGACGTCGAGGTCGGCCGCACGCCGGTGACTGTGCCGTTCACCTTCTACGGTGTTTACGATGTCCGCCTTCAGCATGATGGCTACCAGACGCTGAACACCTCGACCAAGGCCCAGACCCCCTGGTGGGAAAACCCCGGGCCGGACCTCGTCGCCGAAGCCCTGCCCGGCGAGCAGCACGTCGACCTCAAATGGCATTACGAACTGCAGCCCGCCGAGGCGGTCGATGAAGACTTGCTGATCGATCACGCCAAGCAGCTTCGCGCCACGTTCAGTCAGTCGTCGAACGCACCCGCCGCCAAGTGATGAATCACGCCGTCGAGGCGATGTCGACTTTGTTGGTATTGTCGATTTGTGTTGTGCTGGCTGCTGGTGAGCCGAGTCGTGTCGCGCCGATCGACGAAGTCGTCACGCGGTTCATGGCCGAGCACCACATCGATGCCGCCACGATTGCGATCAGCCGTCGCGGTCATCTGCTTTACACGCAGGGCTATGGTCACCTGGACGCTGAACACACCCGCCCCACTCCCGCGGACACACCGATGCGTTTGGCCAGCGTGTGCAAACCCATCACCGCCGCAACGGTTTGCCGCCTGATCGCCGATGGCAAACTCACGGCGGGCACACGGGTCTTCGAATACCTCAAACTCTCGCTGCCTGACGGCGCCGACGGGCGTCTTGCCAACATCACCGTCGATCACCTGCTGAATCACCGAGGCGGATGGGACCGCGCCCAAAGCTATGACCCGATGTTTCACGATGCGGCGATTCGCAAGCGACTTCATCTTGATCGCGCCCCGACCGCCGACGACATCATTCGCTTCATGCTTTCTGAGCCCCTGCAGTTTGACCCAGGTCAGCGCTACGCTTACTCGAATTTCGGGTACTGCCTGCTCGGGCGAATCATTGAGCGTGTATCCGGCAAACCGTACATCGATTGCGTCAAAGCGATCATCGCCAGGCCGCTGGATATGTCGAGCCTTACGCTGGCACGCACCGATCCTGCGTTGCGAAATCCCCGCGAGCCGCATTACCCCACCGGCTCCATGACGCTGCACACCGAACGTATGGACGCCCACGGCGGCATGATCGCCACCGCTCCCGATCTGTGCCGCTTCCTTACCGCCTACCAACTGGACGGCCGGCCCATCACCAGGCGCCCCGGACTCGACGACGCCTTCTTCGGTTCCATGCCTGGCACCACCGCCATGGTCCGTCACCGCCCGGACGGCCTCGACATCGCCATCCTCTTCAACCGCCAGTTCCCCAACCACGCCGCCCTGAAGCCCGCCATCGATCACGCCCTCGACCAGGTCCACGGCCAGCTCAAATAACGTATATCCCGCGAGCCTCGTAGCAACTCGCCCACGATCATCACAAATGACCTGACAATCGGTCGTCGCAATGCTCTACTCTTGCCAATTATGATCAACGACAGCAAAGATCACATATATGTTATATTTATGCATACATATATCATATATATGATCTTTTGCGGGTTCGTTCTGAGCGGGCATGACCGTGTTTGTGATCTCATGCCTCGTCGCCTCGGTGCGTGCGGCGGTATCTGGCGGGGGTTGTGTTCAAGCGTTCGCGGAACATCTGCCCCATGTATTGCTGATGGCGAAAGCCGGCTCGCTCGGCGATGTCCGCCAGGGGCAGGTCCGTGGCGGACAGCAGTTCCCGGGCTCGACCGAGCCGCACGCTGAGTATCTGCTGGTGAACCGTCCGATGCAGGGCCGCTCGAAAACGTCGCTGCAGAATCGATCGGCATACCGGCAACTGAGCCACCACATCATCGACCGTGATCCCAGCACACGCGTGCTGCCTGATAAAACGAACCGCCTCGGCGACCAGACGATCCGACGTCGCCACCACATCCGTCGACATCCGCGGCTTGATCTGATCCGGTGGAATGTACTGCGGGCGGCCTGACGGCGCACGCCCCCGCATCCAACCATCCAACAGCTTCGCCGCCTGATACCCCACCCGCTCATACCGCGGCCAGATGCTCGTCAGCGGCGGATCGCACACCAGGCACAGCGGCTCATCATTGTCCACGCCGATCACCCCGACCTCATCCGGCACCACCGCCCCCGCCCGTCGGCACGCCTCCATGAATGCCGCCCCGAGTTGGTCCGTCGCCAGCATCACGCCCACCGGTTTCGGCAGTTTCGCCACCCACGCTGCCAGCCGATCCTCCTGCCGGTCCCACGACTCGCTGCGGTTGGTGCGCCGCGGCAGATCGATCATCTGGCCCATCGCCCCCGCCCGCTCGGCCGCTTCGACAAACGCATCACGTCGGCGCATCGACCAGTTTTCCGATTCGATCCCGACGAAGACAAATCGTCCGAATCCCCGCTCGATCAGGTGCTCGACGCCCATCTGCCCGACGCGCTGATCATCCAGGTGAACCAGCGGAAAGCCCGTCTGCTCGACCACCCCCAACACATCCACCGTCGGCACATCCACGTTGGCGATGGCGCGAGCGATACGACGGTTCTGAATGCGTGCAATGATGCCATCGCCGTCCCAGCGTTTGAGCCACGCCGGCACGGTCTGCTCCAGCGACCGCGGCTCGTGATAAATCGACCAGCCTGCCCCGCACGTGTCTCCATCACCGGTATCATCCGTTCGACGATCGGCGGGCGCCACCCCCTGTTCACGCACATACTGGGCGATGCCACGCAGCATGTCGCGCCCCGGCGCCAGCGACGTTTCGATCAGCAACGCCACCCGCGGGCGCGTGCCGCTGAATGCTCCGTCATACCTGATCCCTGTATCACGCGTGGCCGCCATGCGGGGTTATCCCTCACAAACACAATAAATACCGCGTACCGGATATCTTTAAAATTGTACCCTTTGTCTGCTACACGCCCAAGTCGAATCGGGTATATTCTGGGCTCGTTTGTATCGAGGCCTTTTCGGAAATAAGCATCATGTCAGACGCCTCACATGCCCATGAGGATCCGGTCGCGCAAGCCCAAGCGCGTTACCGTCAGATTTACAACAACGAGCCGCGCTGGGTCGTGGCAGCCCCCGGTCGCGTGAACCTGATCGGCGAGCACACCGACTACAACGGCGGGTTCGTCCTGCCAATGGCGATCGAGCGTCGGACCGTGCTGGCCGCCGGCCCCTCCAGCGATCGCAACATCACGCTGCACTCGAGTCGCATGTCCGAACCGGCGACGTTTGAACTCGTCGATCCGCTACCCAAGGGCGAGCCGACCTGGACCAACTACGTGCGCGGCGTCATCGCCGGGGCCCAGCAGCGCGGCGTCAAGTGCGACCCGTTCCATGCGGTGGTCGAGTCTTCGGTGCCGATGGGTGGTGCGCTGTCCAGCAGCGCCGCGCTCGAGCTGGCGACCGCCACACTGATCGAGGCGATGACCGGTCACCGGTTTGATCCGCTGGACAAGGTGCTGATGTGCCAGAAGGCCGAGCATGATTATGCCGGCATGCCGTGCGGCATCATGGACCAGTACATCTCCGCCAAGGGCCAACCCGGTCATGCCCTGCTGATCGACTGCATGTCCAACGAAGCGAAGCAGGTTCCGCTGGATGACCCCGACATCGCTGTGCTGATCGCCAACACCAACGTCAAGCACGAACTGACCGGCAGCGAATACCCCACGCGCCGCAAGCAATGCGAAACCGCCGCGGCCGCGATGGGCAAGTCGCTGCTTCGCAAAGCGACGATGCAAGATCTGCTGGCGGTGCAGGAATCGATCGACGAAGTCGTATTCCGCCGTGCCCGGCATGTGATCACCGAAGACGAGCGGACTGTCGCCGCGGCTGCTGCGATGGGCAAGCGCGACTGGGCTCGCGTCGGGCAATTGATGTATGAAAGTCACCGTTCGATGCGTGACGACTTCGAGATCAGTTGCAGTGAACTGGATGTAATGGTTGAATTAGCCGAAGCGATCGGCGACAAAGGGGGCGTTTTCGGCAGTCGGATGACCGGCGGCGGATTCGGCGGGTGCACGGTCAGCCTGGTCAAGGCCGATCAGGCGCAGGCGATTTCGGACCGGATGGCCGCCGAGTATCAACAGCGGACGGGCATCGAGCCGACGCTGTTCGTCAGCCGCCCCGCCGGCGGCGCGACGATCGTGACCGCCGCCTCCGGGGAGGCATCCGGGGCAGGTTCCGAGGCCGCATCGGATTGAGGCAATCGACAAACACTTCACGGGGCGCTTGAGCAGGCGTCCAACGTGACTGACTGAAAGGAACGTGACATGCACTACGTCGGCTGGGCGGACATCGCGGTCTTCGTGCTCTTTGTCGCAGCAGTGATCGGCATCGGGCTGTGGAAGTCCAAGGGCGAGGAAACGCACTCCGAACACGGCGCCCAGGACTACTTCCTGGCCGGCCGCGGGCTGACGTGGTGGCTGGTCGGCTTCTCACTGATCGCCGCCAACATCTCCACCGAGCAGTTCGTCGGCATGAGCGGCAAGGCGGCCGACTGGCTGGGTATGGCCATCGCCAGCTACGAGTGGATGGCTGCCGTCACACTGGTGATCACCGCCTTCGTCTTCCTGCCGACGTTTCTGAAAAGCGGCATCTACACCATTCCCGAATTTCTCGAATACCGCTACAACACCTTCGCCCGGACCGTCATGGCGATCGCCACGCTGGTGATTCTCGTGGGCGTGCCGACCGCGTCGGTCATCTTCTCCGGCGCCAAGGTCATCACCGGCAACTTCCAGGGCGTGACCCTGCTCGGCCTGCCGCTGGACAACATCACCGTCGGCTGCTGGATCATCGGCACGCTGGCGGCGGTGTACGTCTTCGCCGGCGGCCTCAAGGCCTGCGCCTGGGCCGACCTGATCCAGGGCTCGGCGCTGGTCATCGGCGGCGTCATCATTGCCGTGTTCGCCTTCAACGTGATGTCCGACGCCGATCCCGCCGAGTTGATCAAAACCGCCCGCAACGAGCAGGTCACCGTCGAGCAGCTTCAACAGCAAGGGCCCGTCGAGCGTTTCTGGTCATTGAATGAAGGCGACCTGCCCGACGGTAAGCTGCACATGGTGCGCGGGGCTGAAGACCCTGAAATTCCGTGGACCGCGTTGATCATCGGCCTGTGGATTCCGAACTTCTTCTACTGGGGCCTGAACCAGTACATCACGCAGCGCACGCTCGGTTCCAAGAGCCTGGCCGAGGGGCAGAAGGGTGTGGTCTTTGCTGCCTTCCTGAAGCTGATCATTCCGTTCATCGTGGTCATCCCGGGCATTCTGGCATTCAACCTGTTCAACGGTTCGCTGGGGCTCGATGCGGTGTCACGCAATGCGCAGGTGATCTCAGCCAACTCGCCGGAGCTATACAACAATCTCTCGGCGACGATGAAGCCCGACCCCGATCTGCCGCGCAACGCCAACGTGATCGAGTCCATCAACAAGACGCTCGCCGAAACTCAGCCTTCCGACAAAGTCGTCGTGTACAAATTCGCTGAAGACTTCGCCGAGTTGCACAAAGCCGATCTCGACAAAATCATCGCTTATGACCTGAGCCAGATCGAAGGCAAGGTCGAATTCGAGCCGATCTCACCGACAGCGACGCTTATCGAGAAAGCCGAATACGTTGAGGGCTTGGCCGCCCATACCAAAGATGTGATCCCCGAGCAGGCCAATGTGCAGACACTCGTCGCCCACGATTACGACAATGCCTTCCCCACGTTGATCCGCGAGTTGATCCCCGTCGGCAACGGCCTGAAGGGTTTTGTCCTGGCGGCGATCTTCGGAGCTGTCGTCAGCTCGCTGGCCTCGATGCTCAACTCCGCCTCGACGATCGCCACGATGGACATCTACGCCAAGCTTCGCCGCAAGAAGGCGAGCCAGTATGAACTGGTGTCAGCCGGTCGTGTGTTTGTCGTGGTGTTCGTGCTGATCGCCATGCTGATCGCCCCCTTCCTCGGGCGGCCCGAGTTCGGCGGCATCTTCACGTTCATCCAGGAATTTCAGGGCTTCATCAGCCCCGGCATCCTCGCGATCTTCCTGTTCGGCCTGCTGATCCACCGCGCTCCGCGCCACTGCGGCACCGTCGGCCTGATCCTCTCGCCGATTCTCTACGGCCTGTTCAAGTTCAGCCCGCTGTTCTTCGCCAAGGCCAACCCCGGCTTCCTCGAAGCCGTTGCCGCCTGGAGCTTCCTGGACCGCATGGCTCTGACGTTCGGGTGCGTGCTGGCGGTGCTGACGCTGATGACGCTGATCAAACCGCTCAAGAAGCCGGTCGACCTGCCCGTCAACGCCAACATGAACATCGAAACCTCCAAGGGCGCCTTCGCCTGCGGCATGCTCGTGATCGCCCTGACGATCGTGCTGTATGTCGTGTTCTGGTGATCGACCTGCCCGGCTCCCTTTCAGGGAGAGGGCAGGGGTGAGGGCGCTTGGCGCTTGAAGACGGTTCCATTTCGAACCGGTTTCAGCATTCGGCGCCGCCCTCACCCGGCCCTTCGGGCCGACCTCTCCCACGGGGAGAGGTGAAGACGTGGCAGAATCAGCATTCGTCAGCGCCCGCGCGGCACTTCCGCCACAGCGGGCGTGACCGAGGCGGATCGATCGATAGCATGTGATGTACCGGGACTATCTTCATGCTCGACGAACCGGACATCCCGCAGGCCCAGTGCGAGCCCGACCAGTTGCTCGACGACATCGTGCTCTGCGCCCACTGCATGGCCCACAACCGCCCCATCGACGAATTCTGCCACGCCTGCAGCATGCCGATCGGCCAGTACGTGTGGAACCAGCCGCTGCAGAATGCTTTCGCACAAGGCTGGGCGTATCGCCGTGCGTCGACGGGTTACGTCTCGCCGATCGTGTTCTGGGGTATGTGGGCGGCGTTCGGTCCGGTGGCGGTGTTGAGTGTTCTGATCGGCATCGGCATCACGCGCGACCTGTTCTTTCAGATCTATTTGAGTTCCGGGTTCGGTCCCGGCGTCAGTCGCTCACTTAAACCGCTGACTGGCGCATTTGCTCTGCTGTTCTGGCTGGCCGTCACATCGCTGTACATCTGGTTGTTGTTCCGTGTGACCCGAAACTATCTGCGCTATCGAAACACCAGATTCGACGAATAAGCAGTTTGTGGCACAGCGGCCCTCGGCTGTGCGGGTGATGACTTACGCCCAGCCGAGGGCGGCTGGGCCACAGGCTCACGTCCGACAGGTGACTTACGTCGCCATCTTGCGGGGCTGCTTGGGGATCATCGTGGCCAGAGCGGTGGCCATGGCGTCGATGTCGATCTGGGCGGTGTTGAAGGTGACGGTGAACATGTCGGCGGTCAAAGCGCGGATGTCCCAGTTGCGCCGGTAGAAGTCGAGTCGGCGGCGGTCCAGTTCGTTGACGCGCTGAGTCGCTTCGGGTGTTGTGATGCTGTTTTCACGGGCGAAGTTTTCGATGCGATGGGTCAGCGGGGCGATGAGTCGAACGTGGATGCCGCCGGGCATGCCGCGCGTGATGAACACGCCGCCGCGACCGACGATGATCGTCCGCCCCACCTGGGCCAGGGCGCGGACCGTCTTGGCGATGCGCTGGCGGAGGCCGAACTCGCTGGTGGCGCCGTCTTCGAGCAGCACATCGAGCCAGGTGCGTTCGCGCGTGTCGAGCATCTCGATGAGCTTCTCGGAGATGTTGTGATCGGCGGCGACTTTCTCGACCAGTTCACGATCGAACGACTCCCACGAAGGCTCGCAGCGGTCGCGATCGTTAAGCACCCTGGCCAGGCGAATACCCAGCGAAGTGCCCCCCGCGCCGGCCTCACGACTGATCGTGACGAACGGAGCCACCTTCGGCGGAGCGCCGGTTTCGGGATGGACTTTGACCGGGATCGCACCGCTGGCGCTAGCGATGTGCGCCATCAACGCTCCCGCGTGCGATGCTGTCAGATCACGCGTGTGCATGGCAACCTCCTTGGATGTGACTGGCCTCTGTTTTCATCATACGTCCAAAATCGGCCGGGGGGTCGCCACATTCGAAAAACGCCGGTTGCAGGCCGAAAATTCGGATGTTGTCCGAGGACTTGATAGGACTCGCAGTTGCGGGCGACGGCCGGCCGGATACGATGATCGACCATGTCAAATGTGCATCCCGGCCAATCCGTTGTACCCGTTCGAACCGAACAGGCGAACGATGTCGAGGATTATGCCCGACGTGTCGCCGCGGCAGTCAAAGGCGGCGACAAACTCATCGATTATGGTGAACACCACCAGGGGCTCGGCGGGCTGCCGACCTCGCCGGGTGTACACATTGCTCCACCGGGCGGCGTGCTCGATCACTACGTGCGAGACATGACGGTTCGTGTTGCCGGCGGCACGCGGATGGATGAATTGTCGATCGCGCTGGCCGAGCACGGTCAACACCTGCCGCTGGACGCCCCGCCGACGATGACGATCGCCGAAGCCGTCGCACACAACGTGTACGGCCCGCTGGCTTGTTCCGCCGGCACGATGCGCGATCTGCTTCTGGGGCTCAGCTATGTCGATGCGACCGGCTCGCTGATCACCGTGGGCGGGCGCACCGTGAAAAACGTCGCTGGATATGACGTGACGCGCCTGATGGTCGGTTCGCTGAACTCACTCGGCCTCATCGCCGAGGCGACGCTGCGAACCGTGACCATTCCGCAACAGGTCACACACATCACGATCACCGGGGCCTACCCCGCCGCGATGTCGCAACAGATCACGGATCTGCTGATCAGCGACGCATCACCGACTTGGATGCAGTGGCGAAGGATCGACCGCGAGCCGGTGTTGCAACTGGCGTATGCCGGCGAGCCCGGGGCGTGTGACATCCAACACGACGCGCTGATGCAGTGGCTCGAAGTGCAGGGTTGGAACAGCGTCGAAGTCGAACGCCGCGTGGTCGATCATGCGGCCGACGTATTGGAACGACAATCAACACGGGCCGCGGTATGGACATCGCCGGCAGCTGTCAAAGTCGTCGTGCCGCCTGCCGCGACGGGCAAAGTCTATGAGGCGCTTTTCAAACAACCCCCATCATCATTCGAACTGCTGGCCCTGCCGACGCTGGGTGTCATTCACATCGCCGGTGAACTTTCCGCGGAGGAGGCGGTGAAACTCGATGCGATGATCAGCGAGTTGATCAATCCGCACGGCGGGCTGCGCATGTGGTTGACTCGGCCCGATGGTTGCGAGGCGATTGAATCGTTCGCCCCGCCGCAGCCCGACTGGCCCACGCTGACCCGACTCAAGCAGGCGCTCGACCCCGACAACGTGTTCAACCACGGAAGATTTTTGTGACGCAATCCGCCCAGACGAAATCGACACGTTTGACGCTGGATCAGCGCACGTTGCACCAGGCGGATGTCTGCGTGCATTGCGGGCTATGCCTGCCGGCCTGCCCGACCTACACGCTCAATGGCAATGAAAACGATTCGCCGCGAGGCCGTATCGTGTTAATGAAGGGGCTTGCCGAAGGGCGACTCGACGCCAACGCTCCCGTGCTCAAACACCTTGACCTGTGCCTGGATTGCCGCGGGTGCGAGACGGCGTGCCCGTCCGGCGTGATCTATCACGAACTGATCGAAGAATCACGCGCGAAGTTGAATGCCGATCGTAAGCGGCGGTTTGATGAGAAGCTGATTCGGTGGATCACCGGGCGTGTGATGACCCGGCCGAAGATGTTGAAGCTGGCGTTGCTGCCGGCGCGGTTGATGCAGCGCGCCGGGCTATGGGGCGTGATGTCAAAGCTGACGGGCGCGGTGCTCGGGCCACGTGTGGCGAAGATGCAGCAGATGCTGCCGGCAAGCGGACCGCTCTGGCCCAAAGCGATCGATGAACGATTCGAAGCCCGGCAGCCGAAGAAGATGACCATCGGCATGCTCAGTGGGTGCGTCGGGTCGGTGATGTTCGGCCAAACGAATCAACAGACCGCCGAACTGCTCGCTCACCTGGGCTGCGAGGTGCGCTCGCCGCGCGAGCAGGTCTGCTGCGGAGCGATCCCGCATCATGATGGCAATCCCACCGAGGCGATGAAACTGGCGAAACGCAACATCGAGGTCTTCACCGATTGCGATCGGATCGTGATCCCGATCGCGGGTTGCGGGGCCATGCTCAAAGAGTACGACCACCTGCTGCGTGATGATCCCGCCTGGGCGCAGCGGGCGGTGGACTTTGTCAGCCGCGTGCGCGACATCAGTGAGTTGATTTGCGAGTTGGACCCGCCGGTCCCGCCGCACGCATTGCCCATGCGGGTGACGTATCACGATGCGTGCCACCTGGCGCATGCTCAGAAGATCACTGCCCCGCCGCGCCGCCTGCTGGCGATGATCGAAGGGCTCGAGGTGGTGCCGCTGGCCGAATCGGACCTCTGCTGCGGGGCCGCGGGTACGTACAACCTCATGCAGCCGGAGATGTCGACCGACCTGGCGGTGCGCAAGATCGAAAACATCCGCGCGACCGGGGCAAACATCTGTGTGACGGGCAACGTCGGGTGCGCAATGCAGATTCAATCACAGGCCGACGCGGTGGGGCTCGACGTGCAGGTCATGCACCCGGTCGAACTGTTGCATCGCGCCTATCTCGGCGACACCGAAACCACCGACGCGATGGTATGATGTCGGCATCATGGACGTTTACTTCTACGAAGCCTTTGAAGAGGAAGCCGCCGAACTCAAGCGGTATCTACCGGCCGGTGTCAATGCGCAGTTCGATGCACGGACCGTGCAGGAAGCCGGCCACGCCGACGACGCCAGCCCCCCCGCTCCGCTGATCAGCACACGCACGCAGTCGCGCCTGCCGATCGCATGGGCCGACCGCCTGGCCGGCATCCTCACACGCAGCACCGGTTACGACCACCTGCTCGCTTACGCCCAGCAGACCGGCGGCCGCGTCCCGATGGGTTACCTGCCGCTGTATTGTCACCGGGCCTGTGCCGAGCAGGCGATGATGTTGACGCTCGGGTTGCTGCGGAAACTCCCGCGGCAGGTTGGACAATTTCAGACATTTGCCCGCGACGGACTGACCGGCCGCGAGGCACTGAACAAAACCATGCTCATCGTGGGCGTCGGTCACATCGGCCACGAGGTCCACCGCCTCGCCGGCGCGTTCGGCATGCACACGCTCGGTGTCGACATCGACCCGCGCCACGAGGAAGTCAAATACGTGACGCTCGACGATGGGCTTGCCCGGGCGGACGTCATCGTCTGCGCCATGAACCTGACCGATGACAACCGCGGGTATTTCGACGAGGCGGCGTGGGCCAAGGCTCGCCGGGGCGCCATCTTCGTGAATGTGTCGCGCGGCGAGTTGTCGCCGTCGACCGCCCTGCTGACCGCTCTGGGGTCGGGTCAACTCGGGGGCGTCGGGCTGGATGTGTATGACCACGAAGCGGAACTGGCGGTCACGCTGCGCAGCGGGCGATCGCAGAGCGACGATGAGCAGGCCGCCGCCGCCCTGGCCCTGTCGCAGCGTGATGATGTGATCTGCACGCCCCACAACGCCTTTAACACCCACGAATCGGTCGTCCGCAAGTCCGAGCATTCCATGCAGCAGGTCGACGCCTTCGTGCGGACGGGCCGCTTTCTCTGGCCTGTGCCATAACCGAACAGGACGTCGCAATCGGCCTGGCTGGTTGTACCGGAATGTGACACCGGCGAGTTGCCCGCGCCGCTGCGGTCGCATTATCAGCCCAAAAATCGCGATCCACACTTTGGCATGCTGGTTGCTTGGATTATCCTTAATCGTTCTGCGCCTTTTTTTCTCTCCTCCGCCCGCGTTGATCTTCCCCTCCTACTGAGGGTCAACGCGGGATTTTTTTGCGCCCGTTTCGGCAAACTTACGACAAATCCGGACATGCCAGGACTGGGCTGATGCCAATGGCGTGGATGTCGAACCACAACACATTTTTGTGGATGAGGGAGTTGCCGGCCAACGAAGCGGGCGATTCTGCCAACTGGACTCGATATCACCGGGGACGCATGGCATAGGCCAGGGGGAACTGGTTATGTGGCTGGACCAGGTGCTTGTCGAGCCAGGGTGAGTAGGTCGTCACGTCGATGCGGTTGAGGTTCGGCTGGAAAGTCATGACGCGGAGCCAGCCGTCGCCGCCGTTGGGGCGCCCCTGGTAGTCGGCGAGGATCTGATGGGTCGGGCGACCGGCGTCGTTGGTGCTCGTGAGCAGGCCCGTCTCGGTCCACGCCGAATCGTACTTCCAGTCGTGTTCGGGGCCGGCGACGAACACGTGGCCGCTGAGTACGAGGAAGACATTGCGGTGGCGGCGGACGAAGGTGTCCCAGATCTTGTCGCCGTCGGCGCCGTCGATGTGATACTGGATCGGGCCGAACTTGCAGGTGGCGCTGATGCGGGTGTCGTCGTTGCTCATGTAGGCGTGGGTCACGAGGATCGTGCGGCAGTCTTCGTGTTTGGACACGATCTCGTTGGCCCACTCGAGGCTGCGGTCACGCGGGCCGAACTCGAGGTTGATCACGAGGAAGCGCATCTTCGCCGCCTCGAAGAACTGGTAGCTGTTGTGATTGGACCCGTCGAGGGCGCCGCCCCACCACGGCTGGTCTTTGTAACGGTCGACGGGGAAGAACTCGTCGATCAGCGAACTGCGGTCTTTGGTCTGGCCGTCGGGGCCCAGGTCGTGATTGCCGACGTTGACGCAGTAAGGCACGACGCCGTCGAGCAGTCGCATGGACTTCTCGGCGTTGACCCACTCGGGGCGATGGTTGTGGTTGGTGACGTCGCCTTCGTGGGCGACGAAGGCGATGCGGAGCTTGTCGTGGTTGTCGACGATCCACTTGGTCTGCGACGTGTATATCTTCGGATAGGACTCGGAGTAGTTCTGCGTATCGGGCAGCGCGATGAGGGTGAAGGCATCAGGATCGGCCTCGACGGCACGCACGATGCGTCCGAGCCCGGGCGCCAGCAGCGCGGCGGACCCCGCGGCGGTGGCGTGAAGGAAACGGCGGCGGGAAAACGCCATCGAACGGAGTGACCTGTCATTGCGCGTCATGGTTGTCTCACAGAATCATGGGTGTGGGTTGAACAGCCAGCATTGGGCGCCGCCGGCGGGCCCCAGCAGGTAGTCGTAGCCGGAGAATTCAGGCCAGCGGTATTCGCCGGGGTAGTCTCGCTGCCCAGCGTGACCGTCGAGGTATGTAAACGCCGCGGTCGCCTCATGTCGATCCCAATCGACGCGACTACCCAGGTCCTTGATGTCGCTGAACCAGGTCCACTCATAGCCACCGCCGCCAACAGTGCGTCGCCGTTCGGCGAATACGACGGTGTCGTTGTGGCGCTTAAACTCCGACATCTTCTTATACCCTGCTCCTTCACCGACATGCCCTGCGCTCCAATCGCCGGTGACACAGCCCAGCGTGTTGTACACCCCCGAATAGGAGCGGCGCACGGGATCGTCGCCGTAGCCGTCAACGACGGCGGTGACGGAGGTTTCGTCAGCGGGACAGGCCAGCACATCTGTCGAACGCCCCAAGTGCTCATGCAGAATGCGGTCGTATGTGATGCCCACACCGCTCGCGTCAGTTTTGTAGCCTGCCAGCGAGATCTGATGCTGCACCGGGGGCAGGTGGTTTTTGTTTTCGACCGCATATGCATTGACCGCCGTAGCCAGTTGGCGTTCGTTGGACATGCACACGATCAATTTGGCCGTTTGCCGGGCCTGGTGCAGCGATGGCAGCAGGATCGCGATCAGCAGCGCGATGATGCTGACAACGACAAGGAGTTCGATGAGCGTGAAACCATGTCGACGCATGGGGTGTTTCCATGATGAAACCCACGGGTTGAATCCGTGGGCATCAAGGGTTCAACAAGTACGGCGGCGCGTCATCATTCCGCCCATTAACATCAGCCCCATGGGCAGCGCGGCGGGCGCCGGGATCGGCGAGGCTTCAACAGAGACATCGACCGCGTCAAGCAGGATCTGGTAATTGCCCGTGTTGGCGCCGTCTGGTGCGAATGCGGTGAACTCAAGCCACAACGCGGTCATCGCGGCGTAGCTGTCGGACTGAAGAAAATCGACCGAGTGCGCCACAACGTCGCTGCCTGCAGGCAGGGTCACCAGTTGCGAGCCGATCAGCACAGACCCAGTGCCGCCGGGGGCCGTCCCACCGGCCCACAGCGCGACCTCGAAAGCGCCGACGGCCTGCTGATTCGACCGCCCACCGAGCGTGAAGTCCACCGTGTAAACAACGTCCTCCTGCACCTCGCCGACTTCCTGCCAGATGCGTCCCTCGGCGGTGGATGTGTCGGTGCCGTTGACGTTGAAGTAAGCCCACTGGTTTCCGTCGGGTGCCGCCGGTGAGGTGGACTTGTCGTCGGTCTGGATGCCCGGGCCGCCGAACGCGCCGCCATCCTCCTGCCACCCGTTGGAGGCCATGTCTGTCGTGCCGCTGTCGGGCCCCAGGCCGGGTGTTTCGAAGCTGCCATTGGCCACGCCCGGCGACAGTTGCAGAGTCGCGTTGAAGTTGGTTCGATCGAAGCTCAGGTCGCCCAACGCACTCACGAGGAAGTCAACCGATTCGCCCGTGCCGATCGTGACAAACTGACTGAATGGGGTCGATGGATTGCCTGTCGCCGGGGCGAGGGTGTCGCTGAACAGCAACGACTGTGCGCCGTAGACGTAGACATCGACACCGTTGCCGCCTGCGGTTGTGTTCTCTCGCTGAAAGAATCCGTCAAGCTTGAACTGACTCTCAGGGCCATCATTCGTCCATCGCACGAGTACATGCTGCGAAGCATTGGGGTGCACGTTCGTCGAGCGGACCTGCGGCGGGATGTAATCGGAATCACCATACTGGGAGTTGGCTGCGTCCCACGGCAGGAGCGTCAGGTTCGCTCCGATGTCGTAGGGGTCAACTGTGTCGGAACTGAGATAGGTCCACGAACCGGTGCCCGAGCCGTCGGCGTGGCCATTGTCATTGGCGGTGAAGTCAGCCTGGAATTCGGCGACGGTGACGGCCGCCTGCGCCGCGACGCCCAGCGCCAGAACCATCGCGACAGTCAGACGGATCGATGTGAACGGTCGACTCATTGCATGTCTCCTTTGAAGGGGTGAATGCGCCCCATGATGAATAATGAATATGCCAATGACGTTAGGGTGTTTTTGGCATTTCATGAATCGTCCAAAGATGCAGGGTCGGCGCTTCGACGACGACCCAGTCGTATTCGATGCCGTCGACACCACCGGTCACGGCGAGTGTGAGCATGCGGTCGCCTCGCTCAAGTGGTACATCCACGACGATCGGGCCGTCGGCGGCGCAGAACCCGCGCTTCACAAATCGCGTTTCACCATCGACGATCACCCAGAGGTCCGCTCGCAACGAGGAACCATCGGCACGACGAAACGCGGCCGGCATGTTCTTCAGCGGTGTCAGATAATGCGCCTCAGCGGTCAAGCGCCGAACGGGAACGGCGTAATGCTGCTCCACCGCCGCCAGATCGAACGTCACCGCCTTGTTCGGATGCATCCACAGCCACTGATCGCCGCGCCCGGCATAGTCCACGCCCTTGAGCGAACCTGGCGAAACGCGCTTGTCCGGCGGAATCCCGCTCCAGATCAGGTCGTAACATTCACCGCCTGTATCACCGAAACCGTTGAAACGCCGGCCCAGCGAGTCGATCTGAATAGGCCCGTGCTTGTTGTCGGGTACGAATACGCCGTCCACCATCGGCATATCTTTCACCGGATGAAACCGATGATCGCCGGATCGGCTTGGCGCTGCGGCCGCCTCGGTCATTCCACTGGCGCCCGTGACCGGGTCCAGCGCCTTGCCGCGCTGGTCCTGCGTGCCGTCGCCTCCGGCCACGAGGTCTGCCAGGTCTACGCGGATCCCCTCGTCGCCGCTCGCCATGGACCCGAATGTCAAACGCTGCTCGGCGCTGGACCACTCAGCCACCTGGTAAGCGTCCAGTTCATGCGCCGAGACCACTTCTCCCTGAGCGCTCAATACCTCGACGCGAACACGCCCCTCCAGCACGCGCACCTGTGCATGCTCATGTGCCTCGTCAGTCGACAGCGAAAAACGCGTGCCCAGATCCACCACCCGCAGCCGTCCCGCCGTCACCGAAAAGCCTTTCGCCTGCGCTGGTACATAGGCCTGGAGTCTGCCCTTGATCAGCCGGCCTCGATTGAGGCCCGTCAGTTCAAACGCGCACGGTCCGGTCAGATCAACCACCGCCGTCGAATTGAACATCACCTGCGCCTTACCGGCTTTCAGATTCAGCGCCCCGTGTTCAAGCACCCCGCCGAGTTTCATCGCCTCGCTCGTCCCGCTGAATTCGGCATCCGCGGAAAAGTCCGTCAGTATCGCAACGGGCGGTGTGGTGCCGACACGGCTCGCCGGCGGCCCTGACTCCGGCGATGCGGCGCGATAATACCACCCGATCAAGCCCGCAAGCATGATCGCCGCGGCGACGGCCAGCACCGATCCGGTCAGCAGTCGGGCCCGCCACGTCGCCTTGCGGACGTCGCCGCTCTGCATTTCTCGCTCCGCCAAACGGCGGGCACGCAACTCCCACCGCAGGTGCGCGTGAAGCTGCATGTAGTCCACGTAGAACCGGCGTAATACCGCATCGTCCTGCATCAATCCCGCGAGTTGATCTCGCTGAGCTTCACTCCCCTCACCGGCGCAGATGGATTCGATCAATGCGATGAGTTCTGTGTTGTTGCCAATGGTCTGTTTCACGACTCACCTTCCGTCGCGTCGGTGTACTGCCGCCGCACGCATTCCAGCAGTGAAACGCGAATACGAAAGAACGTCTGGTAAACCGACTGCAACGGCCGTGACAATGACTCGGCGATCGATTTGATCGTCTCGTCATTCGCGTAATGTCGCTGAAGCAATTGCCGGTGCGATGGACTCAGCCGGTCCATGCATTGCCGCAGTGCCCGGCGGCGCGTTTCGGACTGCTCCGTCGCGGCAGCCGCATCCACGGCGATCTGAGACAGCAACGATTCATCAAAAAGCAGGCGGTCACGGGCGAACCGCTTGCGGGCGGTGAGCACCTCGTAGTAAGCCACCCGACAGGCCCATGCCTTGAAATTTGTCTCTGCTTCAAAGTCCCCTGCCTTGCGCCACAGCACGAGATTCACCTGCTGCAGCAGGTCTTCGGCCGCGTCCGAGTCGCCGATTAACGAAATGATGTAGCCGTACAGGGCCGGCTGGCATTGGGTCAAATGCTGGGCGAACGCTTCGGTTGGCGAAAAGCCGTCAGGCATCAGAATATCTCCTTACTTTAACGGCGCAAGGACGCAAACCTTCAACACGACCGGCCGAAATGTTTGTCCTTCGATTTCCACCTCATCACGGCCTGATGCCCGCAAGAGCGTTATAAGCCACAGGATACGCTCATGTTGCCAATTTGTAGCGACTGACGGCCGGACGTGTCGCGGCGAGACATTAAACCGCTCTGGATAGCCGTAGCAAGCGAATTTCACGTCTCAGATGTTC
Source organism: Planctomycetales bacterium ZRK34 (assembly GCA_014873095.1). Lineage (GTDB taxonomy): Bacteria > Planctomycetota > Phycisphaerae > Phycisphaerales > Zrk34 > Zrk34. The sequence goes on along the minus strand of CP050848.1, from coordinate 5,347,449 downwards.
AGCGGGCATCCTCTGTTACAAAACCGGATTTCACGAGGATATTGCGCGGGATAAATATTTCGGCCCAGCAGTTATTTGATTGACTAATTCATCTTCGCAATGTCATGTAATCGCTGCATTGCGCTCATTTTATTCGCTTGTTTAAGTAGTGCATGAGTCCCGATATGCGGGTAAAGCAAAGTATTTATAGACAGGTTTTGTCGTCTTGCCAGTATTCTTGGTGAGCGTATCCCAGTATTCGGTGAAACATGCATGACGACACAAAACATCAGATGAAACGCCTGGCTACGCTCTGGGCCAGTGCTTACCCGCATTTATATGCCTTTGTATTGTCGGGGGTTCGTGATTTTCATGATGCTGAGGATCTGACTCAGCAGGCCGCAATCCGAATCGCTGAGCGGTTCGATCAATATGACCCGAGTCGGCCATTTCTGCCCTGGGCTATTCAGATCGCTCGCAATCTTATGATTGATCATTACAACCGTTCCCAGCGAGTTGATCCATTGTTCAGTGTGGAAGTGCTTGATCGGATTGCCGCCACCCAACAGGAATTGCATGAGGAACTTGATGCCAGTCGAGTTGCCCTGCATCGCTGCCTGGGGCGGCTGAAGGACCGCGCACGCCGCATGCTTGAGTTGTACTACCGCGAGAATCAGTCCGCTGAGCAGATTGCTCAAGCGATGAGCACGACCGTCAATGCGGTCTGGCTTACGCAATCTCGCTCACGCGCCACATTGCGTGAGTGTATCCAGCATCAACTCGCTCGGAATTCAGCCTCATGATTCACTCCGATGACATCATGACGTTGATTGACGCGGTGCTGGTCGGCAGTGCCTCCGATGCCGAGCGTGCTCAGCTTGCTGAAAGGATCACGACGGAACAAGAGGTCGCCGAGCAATACGTTCGGGCAGCGCATCTGCACGCCCAACTACGCCACGTGCTGTTGCCTGGTGATGTGGGCATGGGCCCGCCCATGGCTGTGACACAAGATGATGCGCGATCCGTACACGCTAACCGGATTGGCAAATGGCGCCTGGTGGCCGCGGTTTCTGCGATTGCCGCCGTTTTGGCGTTGATGGTGGGCAGCTTGTTCTTTCAGCCAGATGCTCCGGCGCCTGCGTTAGAGCAAACCAAACCGCATGTCGTACCACCTGTGGCCATACTGACCAACATGGAGAAGGCTGTATTTGCCCGGGACGGCGCGCCGATGGACTTGGGGGAGGCGTTATCCGCCGGCTCCATCGAACTTGTTTCCGGCACGGTCCAGGTGATGTTCAATTCCACGGCTGTGGTCGACCTGATTGGGCCGTGCGAGTTTAAGATGATCGGCGAGAACAAGGGCCGCCTTGTCAATGGGAAGCTTGTGGCATTCGTTCCGCCCCGGGCGAGCGGGTTTGTCATCGAAACACCCAGCGGTGTGCGCGTGGAAGATTTGGGGACGCGATTCACGGTACGTGTCGAGGCCGGACAAACCCACGTGTTTGTGCGCGAGGGCAAGATCGCCGTTCATCCGCCCGAAGGCTCGGCATACCCCATGATCGCGGGCCAGCGTGCCCTATTTGATCGTTCAGGCAATCAGGTTCCAACCTCGATGGCCATGGAGGTACCAGTCAAAGAGAATCTGTTCGTTCACTATGATGCCGGCCGTGGCGTGGACGTCGACGCTGACGGCCGGGTGCGTCGCTGGCGACAGCAGGCGGGAAATCCAGATGCGGGTGAACTGCGTGCCGAGGGGCTGTCGCAGCCGCGTTGGGTTTCGGAGGTGCCTTCGCTGGGTGGTCAGCCGGCGGTGCGTTTCGACGGTCAAAATGCTCGGATGATTTGCGACTCGCTGGTTTCGAGCGATTCCATCGTTCGAGGGCCGTGGACGGTGATCTGGGTCGGAAGATTCGGGCAGAAAGACAATCAGATTTTCATTGACGGCATCAAGGAGGATGCTCGAAGCCTGGTTGTCCGCTTTGATGGGGCAATGGTCCACGCAGGTCCAGGCAAAGATGCGCACCCGCAATTCAAGGTGGATGTTCGGAAGAGTCTCATCGGCGCTTGTGTATTCGGCGATGAAGACCACCCGGCTCGAATGCTGACTGAATCCGGCCCCGTGCGACAGAACAATCAGAGCACCCGCGCACCAGATCCGGGGATGTCCGGCTTGGTCGTCGGTGGGCGAGGTCCATCGCCAGGCGTGAATCTTCAAGGCGACCTCGCTGAGCTGCTGATCTATCGCCGCTGTCTGGATGATGCCGAGCTGCGCAAAGTCATCGACTATCTATGGGATAAATATCAACTCGATCTGAAACCGTAAACCTTATTTCCACAAGGAGAATTCCGTATGAAGACCACACTCTATCTACTGACCGCCGTAATGATGATGGCCGTTTCCACCACGCAGGCCGCCACCTTAACAGTCACCGACGATCTGATCTTCTGGCTCAAAGCCGATGCCGGGATTTCGACGACCGGCTCCGACGTCGATTCATGGGCGGATCAGTCCACCAGTGATACTTACGGCGCCAACGATGCGACTTCCGCCGGTGGCAGCCGCCCGACGTTCATCAGCAGCGTCGCGGCTTTGAACAACATGCCCGTGGTGCGATTCGATGGAAACAGCGATGAACTCTCGACCGCCGCATTCATCGATGGTTCAACTGAAGTGACCGGTCCGTTTACGGTCTTCTACGTCGGCTTCGCGGATGTCGACGGCGGCAACAGTTCGCAGATATTCCTCGACGGCACGACCTCCGGCGCTCGCGGGGTCGTCACACGCTACAGCTATGGCGCCTCTACAGGTGAAGAGGTTCACTTGGGCCCCCTGGCCGGCCAGCCCACCTTCGAGTTCGATCCCAACGCCTACCACATTGGTACGTTCATCTACAACACCGTGGGCAATCCCAACGACGCCCTGCTCAACGGTCAGCCAGCCACTCAAACCGAGGGCGCCAACTCACTGTCCAGCGAAGGCTTCATCGGTCTGACTGTGGGCGGTCGCTTCATCGCCAACGAGGGTGTCAACCTCAAGGGCGACATCGCTGAGATGCTCTTTTATCAGGGGATTCTCACCGACGAGGAAACGGCCCAGGTTGGACAGTACCTCGCCGAACGCTACGCCCTGAGCTATGCCGGCATTGTTGTCCCCGAGCCGACTTCCGTCTTCATGATTCTGCCCGTTGCGACGGGGCTGCTCATGCGTCGCCGTGGACGCTGAACGCGAATATGGACAGCAGCATGGAAAAGATACCGATGCGCCGCAATGGTTTCACGATGATTGAGTTGCTGGTGGTTGTGACGATCATCGTGCTGCTCATTGCCATCCTGATGCCGTCGTTGAGCCGGGCGCGCGAAGCCGCCCGCCGGGCTGTGTGTCTGTCCAATCAACGTCAGCTTGTCGTTGTGGCCACCAACTATGGCATTGATTTCATGCAAGTCCTGCCATACCGCGGTCCCAACTCTCCGCCACCGACCCATGTGTATTACTCGCCTTCAACCACGCGCGACGATATCCGCGACCTCTGGGTCAGATACATTCCCGATTGGACAATCGACCATGCGCCCCGCGTGTTCTACTGCCCGTCGAACACCGATACGGACACGGCCTACGGCAAGAGTTGGCCCGCAGTTCAGCCCGGATGGACCAACTACATGACCGGCTACGGTTACTTCGGTTCTCTGAACTCAAAACGCGAGGGGTGGGTCTTCGGCTCGGCGGCCGATCCTGATACGCCTGATCCGCCACAGCGTCTGACCGACCGCGGGTTGCTGCCTCTGTTCGGAGACCTCGCCGACAGCAATGTCAACGTCAACGGCACATGGCGCTTCATCAATCACCCCGATGATGAGGTCACCGGCGAGGAATTCTCTGCAGCGCCGCCTGCCGGGGTGAACAACGCGTTGCTTGATGGATCGGCACGCTGGTTTTCGTTTCCTCATGAAATGCGCGTCTATGCCAGAAAGCCGACGTTTTCACCCGGCGCCTACCAGGGCCGGCCGTGAGTTCTTCGTTTGAAAGTGAATCCCCAATGACGTACCCGCACCCCGAGATCAACCGACGTGACTGTCTGATGACCATGTTGGCTGCCAGCGTCGCGATGCCCTGTGCAACCACATGGGCCGAGCCCTCCGGGACCGATGACATCTCGCAGCTTGAGAACCTGCTGAATGTGACCATTCACGCGCCGGACGATCAGCATGATTACTCCCACGACCCCGCATTGGAGTGGTATCAAGGTCAGTTTTACGCCGCATGGCAGGGCGGGGCAGAGAACCGCGAGGGGGGGCGTGGCCAGTCGATTCAGCATGCTGTCAGTACGGACTTCAAACAGTGGACCGCTCCGACGCCACTGATTGAACCTGCCAGCGATCAGACGCTGTTCGCCGCGGTATTATGGAATCACGATGATCGCCTGCATCTGTTTTATCTTGAGAATCAAAACGACCCCAATCAGAAACACGATGCGTATATTCTCACCGGCTCGCTGTGCCTGATGACATTCGATGGTCAAGCGTGGTCGGATTCACAGGTGATACTCCCACCGCAGAAAGTCGGCAACCGGGCTGTTGCGTCATCGACGACGAGCAAGCCGATCGTGCTGGACTCCGGCCGCATTGTTCTGCCTGTGCAGTATCTTGATGATAAGCACCGCGTCGGGGAGGTCGGGGCGCTGCTCAGCGACGACAACGGCAAGTCATGGCGCATGTCCGAGCGTGTGCCCAGCGATCAGCGCAAGCTGATGGAGCCGACGGTTGTGCAGGCGCCCGACGGTCGGCTCGTGATGTATCTGCGTAATCACTTCGACATGCCGACTGTCTGGCGGACGATCTCCGAGGACGGCGGGCAGACCTGGTCGAAAGCCAAACCCACCGAGCATCGCAATTGGGCCAAGACGCACGTCCGCCGGCTGAACGACGGCCGGTACATCATGATGTTCAACGACAACCCCAAACCGCCCGGCGGCGGACCGATCAACCAACGACGCAACCTCGCCATCGCGATCTCCAATGATGCGATGAACTTTCATACGCTCGGACACATCGACACTGAAAGCAACGGCTTCGGCATCTCCTACCCCGCGTGTGTCGAACGAGATGGGGTGATCTACTCAATCGCTTCACGCCGTTCGTCTCCCAAAACACGGCGGCCGAATATGGTCCGCGGCCAGGTCTCACGCATCATCGGCTGAGCAGTTCACGGAGTTTTCATGCGGCAGGTGATTCAGCAGATTCAGCGGCAGGCGATGTATTTCGCCGTGGCGTGCGTGGTGGGACTGATCGCTTGCATCACCACTGGATGGGATCAGGCGTACGGTCCGCTGGCAGTGATGATCGGGGTCTATGCCGCGTTGGGTTTTTCAGGATGCGGTGGGCTCAAGCAATTTACATTTACCATGTGGGTGCTGGCGGGGGTGACAGCGGCGATGTTTTACCCATCGTGGTTTGGTACGTGGGGCGGTTTTGAACTGACGCTGCTGATTGTGCCGCTCACGCAGGTGATCATGTTCGGGATGGGCACGACGCTGAGCTTGCGCGACTTCTGCCGGGTCGCTGCTTCGCCGTGGCCAGTAATGATCGGGGCCGGATTGCAATACTTGATCATGCCATTGACGGGTTATGCCTTGGTGAGAGCCTTTGGATTTGAAGGCGATCTGGCCGTGGGCGTGATTTTGATCGGGGCTTGCTCGGGCGGCGTGGCATCGAACCTGATGACCTACCTGGCCGGCGGCAATGTGGCCTTGTCGGTGACGATGACATGCATCTCAACATTCATTTCACCGCTGTTGACACCGACGATGATGAAACTGCTGGCCGGGGCGTACGTCGAAGTCGACTTTGTGCGGATGATGTTATCGATCTTCAACATTATCATTGTGCCGGTGGTGGTGGGACTGATTGCGCACAGCCTGCTGTACGGTCGCCTCCCGGCGATGCGTCGAGCGGGGGTATTGTGGAGTCTCGGGATCGCGTGCGGCATCGTGGCATATGTCGCATCATGGCCGGCCGCGGCGTCGCTTGGCATCTGGGCGACGCTTCGCAGCGGAATCATCGTTGGACTGGTGATGCTCGGTGTGGTAGCTGCGGCGAAGGCGGTGATCTCCGTCGCAATGGGACGGTCAAACGACTGGATGGATCGAGCGCTGCCGTTCGTTTCTATGGCGGGCATCTGCGCCATTCTGGCGATCATCACAGCACAGACACGCAATGTGCTGCTGGCTGTCGGATTGTCGTTGATCGCCGCGGCGGTGATTCACAACACAGTTGGTTACGTGCTTGGCTACTGGTGCAGCCGGGTGATCGGCGGCGTGCTGGGGCGGCTCGGCTACGCGATGGGACTCGTCCAATCGCCGGCGAGCCTGATTGGCGAGACCGACTGTCGTACAGTCGCATTTGAAGTCGGCATGCAGAACGGCGGCATGGCCACCGGCCTGGCAATGGATGTACTTCACAGCACGATCGCTGCGCTTCCACCGAACGTTTTCGGCACGTGGATGAACATCTCTGGTTCCCTGCTGGCCAACTGGTGGAGTCGGCGATCTCAAAGGCCCATCAGTCAATCGATAGTGGAACCCTCAGATGCCCTGAACGGTGAGTTTTAAGAAGGATTCGTGAAATGATTGGTTATCGTATGAGATCACTTCGACGTGTTTTGGTCGTCATGCTGCTTGGGGTTGCGGCGTCGCAGGTGATGGCGGCTGGCGGTCCGCCTGCGCCGACGCTGGCCGATGTGAAGTACGGCCCGTTTGAGCGAAACGTGCTTGACTTCTGGCGTGCCGAGGGCGAGGGCCCCCGACCGCTTCTCGTATTCATCCATGGCGGCGCCTGGATGGTTGGAGACAAATCGGGGGTGGGGCCATCCGTCAAGAATTTCCTCGACAAGGGAGTTTCCATCGCGGCGATCAATTATCGATATTCGACGCAGGCGACCCTTCCGGCGCCCGTGCTCGATGCCGCCCGGGCGATCCAGTTTCTCAAGTCCAAAGCCGACCAATGGAACCTGCGCAAGGACCGCTTTGTGTTGACCGGCGGCAGCGCCGGGGCCACCACCTCCATGTGGATTCTGCTGCACGACGATCTGGCGGACCCGGATGCGAAAGACCCCGTGCTGCGCGAGTCGACCCGGGTCGCGGCCGCGGGGGTTGTGTACCCCCAGACGTCCATCGATCCGCCTGTGATCACGAAGTGGATCGGCCCCCTGGTGCTGGATCATAGAATGATCCCCACGGCGGTGGGCGAGCCCAACAAGGCCGCCTTGCTCAAAAACTACGAAAAACACCGCGACGTCTTGCAGGAATACTCAGCGTACAACCACGTGGATCGCGAAGACCCACCTCTCTTGATGGTGCACAGCGGCAAGCTGAGCCCGCCGGAAAACAAGGGATATGCCATCCATCATGCTCTTTTCTGTACCAAGATGAAGGAGAAATCCGACGAGGTCGGCCACGAGTGCTATCTCTTGAACAAGTACGGGGCCAAGCGAGGCAAATACAAGCAATTGGATGACTTCCTGCTCGACAAACTGCTCGATGGCGGTTTGCCGGCGCTCGGCCCTGTGGTGCAAGACGACCAGGGAAACTTCACATGCGCCGCCAGGCAGTCGAAACTGCACGGCAAGAAGATCACGACGCAGGGCAAAGCAGACAACATGAACATCGGGTATTGGGTCAACCCCGATGATTATGTCACCTGGGAACTGAAGGTCCGTGAGCCCGGTGAGTACCGCGTCGTGATCAACTATGCCGCAGCCAAAGGCAACGCGCGAATCGCCGCGGAAGCGGCCGGCTCGGTCGCCGAAGCCGCACGCCCATCCACCGGCGGTTTTGACCAGTACCGCGATTTAGAGTTGGGCGCCCTGACGCTGCCGGCAGGCAACGTGGAATTGCGCATCCGATCCGCTGATGGTAAGCGGCCGATGATCAATCTCCGTCGGGTTGTGCTTACGAAGTAGCAATCGCTCGTTCGACAGATTGGTTGACCGATCCCGCCGCGACCAATCGATATCATCATCAGGCATCGGTTAGGATTTGTGACATGGTTAGTTGTTGCACGGGATCGTTCCGTTACGCATGGTTTGTCATGCTGCTGGGGGTGGCGGCGTCGCAGACGGTGGCGGATGACTGGTCACCGCCGGGTCGCAACCTGGCGTTGAACAAGCCTTACGAGATCGTCACAGCTGGCAAGTCCGGCCCGTCCGGCTGGTCTGAAGACAAAGGCGATGCGGTGCAGTTGACCGACGGCGAGTATGTGCCGGCGAACAAGCCGTTCGGCGACCGCTCCATGAGCAGCCGGTACTTCACGCTGACGCCCGAGCTTTCACAGTAACCGATGCGGGAAGTCACGTTCGACCTGCCAGCCAACACCCTTGCGCTTCATGAAGGGGACCCAGATGAAGCGGCGTAATATTCTCTGCTTTGTGGTCATGATTGCGATCATGATCCTGTCCCCCGCCTCCGGAACGGGCCCACAACTCCGGGACAATTTCAGGACAACGACCAGACCGGGCGTTGCATGCGACTATAACCTCGTGACCGATGAAGACGTTGCGACGGCCAATGAAAGCACGCAAATCAACGTGGGTTTTTTGCGCCCAGTTCGGGAACCCGTCGAATCCGGATTTACAGCGTGATATCGGTGGCCACCAGAATTTAAGGTCTGCTGGTCATGATCGGTTGTGACGGGGCGTTCGGGGGGGCGCCACAAACCGATGGGACCGCCTCCACGCGTATTGATCCCGCTGCATCTGCAGCCTACGCTTGCTCGATATGGCCACTCGATCCATCTTTCGAAACACCCTGGTGATCGCGATTGCGCTCTGCGTTGTGATGGCGCCCGCGGCGGCCATGTCGGTGTGCGGCAGCCAGTGCGGGACGCATATCAAAACATCCGCGGCTGACAGTGCCAGCACGGACCAGGGATGCTGCACATCGGAAAAGAAGGATTGCGAGCAACCTGTCGAACCAGAGGATGAAGGCTGTTGCCAGACCTGTCAGTACTGCAGCACGTTGCACGCCCAACTCGCTGATGTGGTGACGCGTTGGCTGCTTGCCGGGACGGCCAACGGCCTGGCGATCTCATGGATTCAGATGTCATCTCCTGCCGCGGCTGTCGACGACATGTTGCGGCCCCCCTTGTGTTGATCCTGTTCGTTGGAGAACCGTGCGCGCCGATGGTATCGGCGCGCTGGTCACCGCGCTCAGTCCGCGTCGTGACGTGGTCATGAACAAGGGTCAACAATGGTCATTGAACTTGCAGGTTCGCGCCCATCAAGCGTTTCGGCGCCGCATCGGCGGTGGCTGACTCGGGTGATACTGCCCGTGGGGATACTGATCGCGTTTGGGTGTCTGATTGGATACGCCGCACGGGATGTGCTGTTGCCGGCGAGGCCGGTGTCGATCGTACGCGTGGTGGCCAAGCCGGTTGAGGTCGAGATCGCCGCTTCAAGCGATCCCGCGGAAGTCGGCGAGGTGATCGTGCAGGCGCCGGGCTGGCTGGAGCCGGATCCCTATCCGACTTACGTCAGCGCACTGACCGACGGCGTGGTCGAGCAGATGCTTGTGCTCGAAGGCCAGCAGGTCAAAGCCGGCCAGGTCGTGGCACGACTGGTGGCGGAGGACGCGGAGTTGGCGGTGCAGGCTGCAGAGGCGGAACTGGCTCTTCGTCGTGCCGAGGCCGACGCCGCCGAGGCAGACCTGCGTGCGGCGAAGACGGACTGGGACAACCCCGTGGAACGCGAGCGGGCGGTGGCCGTGGCCGAGGCGAAACTCGGCGAGTTGGAGGCCGAGCGCATCCGCCTTGAGTCAACCGTCACTGAGCATGAAGCGCGCGTCGCAGAGGTCAAGCAGCAGTTTGACCGCATCGTGAAACTGCTGCCGAATGCAACCAGCGAACTGGAAGTTGAGCAAGCCCGGTTGCGGGTCGAATCATTGGAAGCGGCGCTGGCGGCGACCCGGCAGCAGGTGCAGGTGGTTGGCACTATGATCAGCGCGCAGCAGGCGGAAGTTGAAGCTGCCAGTCAAAACCGCAATCTGCGTGTATCTGAACGCCTGCAACTGGAGTCAGCCCAAGCGGGCATCGCGCGTGCCCGCGCCACCGTTAAACAGGCACAGGCCGCCCTGGCCGAGGCGAAGCTCAGGTTGCAGCGTACGCAAGTCACAAGTCCAGTTTCGGGTGTCGTGATGACGCGTGTGGCATCGCCCGGAGATAAGGTGATGCTTCGCGGCGACATGCAGCACTCAGCCCACATCGTGCATCTGTACGACCCCCAACAGTTACAGGTTCGTGTTGATATTCCCCTGGCTGATGCGGCCAAGGTCGGGCTCAATCAACCGGCCACGGTCATCGTCGACGTGCTGCCGGATCAGACTTTTCGTGGCGTACTGACGCGCCTGGTGCATAAAGCCAGCATCGAGAAGAACACCATCGAGGTGAAGGTCTCCATCACAGCCCCCGCTCCGCAGTTGAAACCCGACATGCTGGCGCGAGTGAAGTTTCATGCTGCCAGCCATGCGACGGATGACTCGACCGCCGCCACGCAACAGCAGCTTCGAGTCTTTGCGCCAGAGGATGCCTTGCAGGTTGATGGCAGCGACTATACAGCTTGGGTGTTGCACGCCGATGGTGATGGGCATGTTGCCAGGCGGCGGCATGTCACACTCGGGTCGCACCGCGAAACAGGGTGGGTCGAGGTCGTCGAGGGACTGCGACCGGGCGATGTGTTGATCACCGACGCCGCAGGGCTTGAAGAAGGCCAGCGGGTCAGAATCCATCAAGAGCTTAAGCCATAGGTGAACATCATGGCATTGATCGAATGTCGAGAACTGACCAAGGAATACCGGCGTGGCGAGAATGTGATTCGCCCGCTGCAGGAGCTGGACCTTGAGGTCGAAGCCGGCGCCTTTTTGGCGCTGATGGGGCCCAGTGGAAGCGGCAAGACAACATTGTTGAATCTGATCGCCGGCATCGATCAGCCGACACGCGGCGAGCTGATCATCGATGGTGAAGATGTCGGCAAGCTTTCGCGAAGTCGCCTGGCGGCCTGGCGGGCGGATTACATCGGCTACGTGTTTCAGCTGTACAACCTCGTGCCGGTGTTGACCGCGTACGAAAATGTCGAGTTGCCGTTGCTGCTGCATCCGATCAAGCGGCGCGAGCGCCATGAGCGCGTCGCCACGGCACTGGAACTGGTGGGACTGGCCGATCGTCATGACCATTATCCCCGCCAGCTTTCAGGCGGACAGGAACAGCGCGTCGCCATCGCCCGAGCCATTGTCGCCGATCCGCGCATCATCGTGGCCGACGAACCGACCGGCGACCTCGACAAGCCGGCGGCCCACGCGATCATGAACCTGCTGACGCGCCTGAATCAGGAACTCGGCAAAACAATGATCATGGTCACACACGATGCCCATACGGCTGAATACGCCGCCCGCACGCTGCATCTTGACAAAGGACGCCTTGTCGAGTCCGGCGCCCACATCGCAGCGGGGGCGGCCATGGAGGCGGCATCATGATTCGATTCCGCATGATGCCGCTGGTGATCCGACAGGTGACTCGCCATCGCACCCGCACACTGTTAACGGCTGGTGGTGTGGCGACGTCGATGTTTTTATTCGTAGCGGTACAGGCCATGCAAAACGGCGTCGCGATGGCCACCGAAACCAGTGCCGCGGACACAACGCTCGTGGTATACCGCGAAGACCGGTATTGTCCGTTCACCAGCCGGCTGCCGCAGTATTACCTGCGTGACATTCTGACGATCCAGGGCGTTGAGTCGGCGGTGCCGATGAAGGTCGTTGTCAGCAACTGTCGGGCGAGTCTGGACGTGGTGACTTTTCGCGGTGTGCCATCCGAAGAGTTCTCCGGCGACTACGCCGCACGCATGACCTTAATCGACGGTGATCTTCAGCAGTGGCGGCGACGCAGCGATGCGGCCCTCGTCGGCGAAACACTTGCCGCCCGACGCGGGTTGAAAATCGGCGATCGCTTCGACGCCGCAGGTGTGATCACATACGTGGCCGCCATCATCAGTTCTCACGAGCCACAGGACCAGAACGTCGCTTATGTCCATCTGGATTTTCTGCAGCAGACGACCGATCGGAAGCTCGGCACCGTCACGCAATTCAACATCAAGGTGCAAAGCCCGAAGTACCTCGATTCCGTCGCCCGCGCGGTCGATGAACGATTCGCCAGTGCTGAGTATCCGACCAGCACGCGACCGGAAAAGGCTTTCGTGGCTCAGGCGGCGGCGGATATGATCGAACTGATCGGCTTCACGCGATGGTTGGGCTGGGGGTGTCTCGCCGCGGTGTTGGCGCTGGTGGGCAATGCGATCGTGCTTGGCGTGCAGGACCGCATTCGTGAACATGCTGTGCTTCAGACGCTGGGTTACAACAGCTTCCTGATTCAGCGGCTGATTGTCACCGAGAGCTTATTGCTTGGGCTGCTCGGCGGCGTCCTCGGAGCGGGGCTGGCCGTCGGCGTGTTGCAATGGGGGCAGTTCGCACTGACAGCCGATGGTGTGAGCATTCCATTTGCCGCGGGCTGGACGCTGATTCTTTTCGGGGTGGGATTGTCCGTACTGTTGGGCGTCGTGGCGGGACTCGTGCCTGCCTGGCAGGCGGCCAGACGACCGATCACAACCTGTTTCCGCGCGGTCTGATGAGGATAGATTCGATGCGATTGCTACCGCTAGATTATGCCGTTCGCAACCTCGGGCGCTCGCCGCTTCGTTTGGCGATGAGCGTTGTGGGCGCGATGCTGGTCGCTCTGCTGGTATTGACCGCTTCGGCGTTTGTGCGCGGTATGGAACGCTCCTTGATCGGCAGCGGCTCATTGGACAACGTGGTCTTGCTCGGAGCAGGCAGCGAGGAGAGCATTGAGCGAAGTGAGATCAAGGCCTCAGTCGCCAGCCAGGCGGCCGCGAGCATCCACGGCATCCGTTCGCAACTCGGCCAGGCCTATGTCTCACCGGAGGTGCACATGGCCCTGCCTGTCACCGGCGCGCCGGACACGACCACCAGCAACCAGGTATTGATCCGCGGGATCAGCGCCGCGGCCTACCTGGTGCATCCGCAGGTCCGCATCGTTGACGGCCGAGCGCCCCGGCAAGGCGCTGACGAGATCATGCTGGGGCGTCTGGCCCACACCCGAATGGGACTCACCGAGGATGCCGCATCTGTGGGACGGTCGCTGTATTTTGAAGACCGCGCCTGGAAGATCGTCGGTCGCTTCGACGCGCCGGGAACGGTCATGAATGCCGAAATCTGGACACCGCTGAATGACCTGATGGTTGCGGCGCGACGCGACACGATCTCCTGCGTGGTGCTGACGCTGGGCGATGCCGAGTTTGCCGACGTTGATGCCTTCGCCAAGACGCGACTGGACCTCGAACTGACTGCACTGCCTGAAGCGGATTATTACGGCCAACTCGTGGCGTTTTACACGCCCGTGCGCATGATGATCTGGCTCACGGCAGGTCTGATTGCGCTGTGCGGACTTTTCGGCGGGCTGAACACGATGTATGCCGCCTTCGTCTCGCGTGTCCGGGAAATCGGCATGTTGCAATCGCTTGGTTACTCACGCCGGGCGATCGCCATCAGCTTTGCACAAGAATCGCTGATCGCCGCTGCCTGTGGAACCCTGATCGCCGCCGTGGCGGGCATGATGCTGCTGGACGGCTTGGCGGTCCGCATTTCCATGGGCGCTTTCGGCCTGCGCATGGACACCACGACACTGATGCTCGGCCTCGGGGCCGGGCTCTTACTCGGACTGATCGGGGCGCTGCCGCCGACGGTTCGTTGTCTTCGAATGCCAATCCCTGCGGCGCTGAAAGCCGCGTGAACTTATTCAAGGAGCCCCAGTATGTATCGATTCACATTTTCTCTGGCCACGTTGATGCTGGCCACGGTACTGGTCGGTTGCGGCGAATCACCCTCAGCCTCTACGTCGAAACCGGCGTCGTTGTCCGCCGCCAGTCTGCCGGATTCAGCCATCGCGGCTGAAAGTCCGGGTGAAGCCACGCCCATTGCAAAGCTCAAGTCCACCGCCAAGGCCGGCGACCAGGTGACACTACGCGCGGTAGTCGGCGGGCGAAGTGAGCCGTTCGTCAAAGACCGCGCCATCATGCTCGTGGTCGATGCGACCTTGCCGCGCAGTTGCGGGGTGGAGCCGGACGATCCCTGCAAAACACCATGGGACTACTGCTGCAGCGCTTCGGAAGAGTTGATGCCGAATCTGGCGACGGTCCAGATCGTCGACGCTGAGGGCGCCCCGCTCAAGGTCGACTTGGGCAGCGGCCCCATTAAACCCTTTGACACGATTGTTGTCTCCGGCTCCGTCGGCGATCGACCTGATGACAAGACGCTGGTCGTCAATACGTCCTCGGTCTACGTTGAGAATGCGCCGTGAGCAGCGGAGTGTATCGCTCAGGCATCGTGTTGATCCTCATGCTGAGTTTTGGCTGCGCATCGCCTCTGCAGGATCAGGCCTGGCGCACGCCGCGACCGCTCGGCGCACAGGTGCCGACTTACAAACCGCCGCGAACACCGACGCCGCACGTCAAAGACGATGTGGTCGTCGAGGTGTCGCATGAAACACTGACGCTGGCGCAGGCGGTGTCGTTGACGTTGCTACACCATCCGCGCCTTCAGGCGGCCGCGTGGGATGTCCGTATAGCCGAAGCGCGATCGCTGCAAGCTTCACTGGCGCCGAACCCCACAGGCGGTGTCAACGTTGAGAATTTCGGCGGCACCGGTCCGCTGTCAGGCCTGGACCGATCGGTCACTACCCTGCGGATCGGCCAACTGATCGAATTAGCCGGCAAACGCGAAAAACGCACCGCCGTTGCGGAGCACGCCGCGACGCTCGGCGGGTGGGACTACGAAGTGACGCGACTCCAGGTGCTCGTCGAAACAACGCGCCGATTCATCGAGGTGCTCGCGGATCAGCATCGTGTCGAGTTGGCGGCCGACACGCTGCGCCTGGCCGAGGAGGCGCATCGGATCGTCGCCGATCGTGTCAATGCCGGCGTCACGCCCACCGCCGATCGTGATCGCTCCAGGGTACACGTGTCACAAGAGCGCATCGCGCTGCAACGAGCCCGACGCGTGCTCGAAAATTCCCGCCACCAGCTCGCCGCCAGTTGGAACAGTTCAGAGCCTCGCTTCAAGCGGGTCGTCGGCGATTTGGGACAGGTCTCCGAGGTGCCGACGATGGCGACTGTGATGCCGCTGTTGCAGCAGAATCCCAATCTCGCGAGGTGGGATGACGAAGTCGCCCATCGGCAGGCCGTCATTGAATCTGAAAGAGCGCGTGGCATACCGGATGTGACCGTCGGCCCGGGTGTGCGCTACCTGAACGACAGCGATGAAAAGGCCTTCGTCTTTGAAGCGTCGATGCCGTTTCCGATCATTGATCGCAATCAAGGTAATGTGCTGGCAGCTCGCTACGCACTCGCCAAAGCATACGCCGAACGTCGTGACGCTCAGCGGCAAGTCCACGAAGCGTTGTCCGATGCCATCTACAAGTTACATGCCTCACATCGTGAAATCGAAATTCTCCGCACGCAGACAGTGTCTGCCGCCCGGTCCGCCTTCGAAGCAGCCAGCCAGGCGTTTCGTGAAGGCGCCTCGGACTACACCACCGTATTGGACACAGAGCGTACTTACATTGATGTGCGGCGTCAGGAAATTGAAGCGCTTGCCGAGTATCAGCTGCTGGTCAATCAGACCGAGGGGCTGATCGCACAACCGCTCAACAATCGATAACAGACTGCTCTGGCGTGTGCTATTTCTTCATCGATGAGAATCCTTTCACGGGCGCCATCGCCCGGTCGGATTCTCCCAAATCATCTGGTGCATTTCGCGGGGAACGGGTCACTTCTGCATTCAGGACGTTTTGGGTTAAAATGTGTCGCGACTGAATAAGAGGCTCATTTCGCTTCGTTGACCAGTAACACACTGCTGTGAAAGCCCAATCATGAATATGACCCAACGGATCTCGCTGCTGGTTCTCCTCCAAGCCCTGTTGTGTATCGCCAGCGCCCAAGGCGCCGGGGCCCCGCCCATCACGCGGACCATTGATGCGTCGAAAACCATCGGCGCGTTCCCCGACTTGGTCCGCTTTCGCAACACTTCGATTCAGAAGGCCCCCGCCCCGGCCCTGGCCGTGCTCAGCGAGCGGGAATACGGCAAGGCGAAGATCACCAAGTGCTGGCTCAACCTCGATGAGATGTGGGACTACCGAACCCGCCAGTACACCTTCAACTATCCCGTCGGCGTCCACAAATACGACGACGTGCCGGACAAGCACCCTGAAACCTGGGGCGGCGTCTCGCCGACGAATGTCGGATTCGACGACTACCTCAGGGCCTTCGGCAAACACAGCGACGAAATCATGCTGACCATCCGCCGTTACGAGCGGGATGTCCTCGATGGCAAGCTCGGCGTGACTTACGACGACTGGAAAGAAATCTTCAAAACAGCCGTCACACACTCCAAGCAGGTCTGTCCCAACCTCCGCTACATCGAAGTCTGCAACGAATATGCCTTGAGCGGTTTCATCGGCTGTACGGCCGAAGAGTACTACCGTTTCTATCGGCTCGCCTATCAGGCGGTCAACGAAGTCAACGCGGAGATGAAACTCACCGGCAAGGATCGCCTGCTGGTCGGCGGCCCGGTCAGCACCGGCGACAACATCAAAAAGCTCAACCTCTTCTTCGAAAACTTCACATTGGACCCATCGCCCGACAAGCGGATGGACTTCGTCTCATGGCACGAGTACCACAACCGCTACGGCGACACCGCACACCGCGAAGCGCAGGTCAGGAGCATGATGGCCCTGTACGACCTGCCCCAGGATGTTCCCTTTTTCATCACCGAGCACGATCCGTATCACCCCAAGGCCGGCGCCCGGGAGTACAACCTCATCAACGCGGCCGGCCTGGTCAAGTCGCTCTACTTCGCCAATCGGCACAGCCCCGGCATCAGCATCTTCCCGTGGGTGCAGTACCACATCGCGGAGATTCAGACGCGCTTCATGTGGTTCAACGGTCCTAACGAGTCGGACACCACCCCCGATGAACTGCACATGCTGCCGATCGGCTGCTCGATGAAACTGCTGACCATGCACAAGCAATGGGAGATCGCCGTCGAGAACACCATCGCCAGCGATGAGATTGTTCTGGCGTCGGTTCAGAAAGACGGCCTCGTCGTCGAAGCGGTCAACTACGGCTCGACGCGGGACGTTCAGTTGAAAATCGACCAACTGCCGAAAGTCTTCACCGCGCTGGGCAGCGGCAAACTCCGCGTCGTGAAATATCAGATCGACGAGAAGCACAGCAACCGCGTGGCCAATCCTGACTATCCCGGCGGCATCCAGAAAGTCTCTGAGCGGTGGGTGCAACCCGAAGGCGGTTCGATCACGCTGACTCAACCCGGGCTGACGCAACACGGCATCGTCTTCTGGCAGTTGAGCCCCGAAAAAGTCGGCGAGCCGTTGCCGAAGCCGACCTACGTCGCCCCCGCCGCCACCGAGGATAAACAGCCGACTTTCAATGCTGGCGAGGCGATAAAGACCGCCAAGGCCACGCCCAACGCCAGCATCGAACGAGATGGTTCAGTGGTGCGCGTTCAGGTCACACGCTGCGAAAGTCGACCGGGGGTGATCTTCGAGCCGGCCCACGGTGGATGGGACATGACGGGCTTCGGGTATCTTCAGGCCCGTGTGAAAAACACCGGCAAGCACACGTTGAACGTGCACCTGGTCATGGACAATCCCGGCGCCGACCGGACCACGCGCACCGGCTGCGTCATTCAATCGACGAGCATCCGCCCCGGCCAATCGGAGGTGATGAAGGTTCCCGTCGACGCCCACATGCCCGACCTGCTGAAGATGGCTTTTCGCGGGATGCGCGGCAAGCCCGGGGACTACCAGACGGACGCCAGCGGGAAAGTCGCCCCCACCCACGTTGCGCGCATTTCCGTTTACGTGTATCACCCCGGCGCCAATTACAGCTACGAAGTTTCCGAGCTTCGCACCGGCGGTGAGCCTGCGGCATCCAAACTGCCCACGGATCCGGCGAAGCTGTTTCCGATGATCGACCGCTTCGGTCAGTACATGCACAAAGACTGGGCGGGCAAAACGCACTCGGAAAAAGACCTGATCAATCAACGCAAGCAGGAGGCGAGTGATCTGGCCGATCACCCCGGGCCGGCGCAGTGGAATAAGTATGGCGGGTGGCTCGGCGGCCCGAAGCTGGAAGCGACCGGGCGATTCCGCGTGGCCAAGTGGCGCGACAAGTGGTGGTTTGTCGATCCGGACGGGCGGCTGTTCTGGTCGCACGGGCTGGTCCGCGTGACATGGTCGTGTGGTTACACGCCGCTGACCGGGCGGCGGTTGCTCTTCGCTGATCTGCCGAAACCGGACGCGCCGTTCAGCGAGTTTTACGGTCAAAGCACGTGGGCCGTGCGCGGCCTGTACGATCGTGGCGCGACGACCTACAACTTCTCCGGCGCCAACCTCCTCCGCAAGTACGGCCCCGACTGGCCGGAAGCTTATGCCGACGTGACGCATCGCCGCATGCGCAGTTGGGGGCTGAACACGCTGGCCAACTGCTCACAGCCGGCGATCTATCTCAAACACCGCACCCCGTACACCGCCACCGTGTACAGCCTCGACTCACCGCCGGAAGACACCCCCGGTGGTACCGGATATGTGGCGACCATTCACGGCGACAGCCGCGCGATCGAAGCGGCCAGCGGCGGCTGGGGCAACTTCCCCGACGTGTTCGATCCCGGCTTCAAGGCGACGCTCAAGAAGGAAGTTGCCCAGCACAAGGGCAAGTCGGTCGGCGATCCATGGTGCCTGGGTTACTTCCTCGGCAACGAATTGACGTGGGGCCACGATGACACGTGGCTGGCCACGGCGGTGTTGAAGTCGCCTGCTGATCAACCCGCCAAGCGTGTATTTGTCGATGACCTCAAAGCGAAGTACCAGTCGATCGACAAGCTCAACGCCGCGTGGGGCACCAGTCACAAATCATGGCAGGCACTGCTGAAGTCCACCACGCCACCGGCGGCCGACAAGGCGCGTGTCGATCTGGTCGCCTTTCTCGACAAGACGGCCGACGCCTATTTCCGCCAGTGTCGCGAGGCCGTCAAGGAGATCGATCCGCAGGGGTTGTACCTGGGCTGTCGCTTCGCGGGTTGGGCGAATGAACGCATCTTCCTGGCGGCCGCCAAATACAGCGATGTGGTCAGCGTGAATCGATACGCTGCGAGCGTGGCGGATCTGCGCCTGCCTGGTGGTGTGGACAAGCCGGTCGTGATCGGTGAGTTCCACTTCGGCGCGCTGGACCGCGGCAAGTTTCACGGCACCCTGCGACCGGTCGCCGATCAGAATGCCCGCGCCGCCGCTTATGAGAAGTACGTTCGCAGCGCGTTGGAAAACCCGCTGATCGTCGGCACACACTGGCATCAGTTCGGCGATCAGGCGACCACCGGCCGCGATGACGGTGAGAATTTTCAGAACGGTTTCGTCGATGTCTGCGACACGCCCTACATCGAAACCATTCAGGCGAGCCGCCGCATCGGCTATCCGTTGTATGAAATCCGGGCCGGGCAGAATACGGATAATCAATGACTGCTGATTACCCGCTGCGGGCAAACGTTACGGCAGCGCCGTTCCGATGACGAGAATCTGCCCGAGATAATAAGAGTGCCCTGCCGGCAGTTTGGATACGCGAAGCACAGCGGTGTGCTCGCCGGGCATCTGCTCGGGCAGGTAGAAGAACCGGGCATGGCGGGTCTTTTCCCGTTGCGGGCGCTTGATCGTGATCGGCTCGCCCTGATCGATGATGACTTCGACTTCCATGCCTTCGCCGTGCGGGATGTCGCTGAACCCGAGGGTGGTTCCGCGCCATTTGACCGTGACGGTTTGACCGACCTGGTCGCACTTCACGCCGCCGCGGAGCATGGCGTTTGTGCGTCCGAACGACTCGCGGTAGACCGGGTCGGTTTTGATATCGATCGGGGTCCAGCCGGAACTCAACGCCGCACGGGTGATCGGAATCAGTTGCGTCGTTTCCCAGCAGTTGGCTTCGAGCGGCTCTGAGAGTTTGTGCGCACCGGCATGCCCCTTGTCGTGCATCGTGAGCATCGAACGGGCGATGATCTGTCTGTACACCTCGTGCCCTTCGTCGCCGGGGTGAACACCGTCGCGTGAGAAGACCAGCTTGCCGGGTACGGGGGCGTCGTTCTTGAAAATCAGGCTGCCTGCCTGTTCGCGTTTGGCGATTTCCAGGCCGAGTTCGATCGATGGAACACCATAGGCATTGGCGACCGTTTCCATGACCTTGCCGAACCATGTCTGCCTTCCGGCCTGCATGTTTTTGAGCATGCCTTGCGACAGCGTGTAGATCAGGCAGATGTCGGTCTTCGGGTACTTCTTCCAGACTTGGCGGATGATGCCCTCCACGGACTTGGCTTCGTAACCGCCGCCGCCGTTGACGCGGTGCTCCATGAAGACAAGGTCCGGCGACTTGGACAACACATCATGTTCGAGCCGGCAGGCGCCGTAGTCGGAACCTGTGCCGGAGATCGCCGCGTTGATTTCGATGATCTGCGCGTTGGGGTACTGCGTTTTGAACCACTCGAGCGTTTTGGGTCGCCAGCCGTTGGCGGCGGTGATGCTTCCGCCGAGGTAGGCGATGCGCACCGTCTGACCGGCTTTGAGCTTGGCAAAGAAGTTCGGCAAACCGTCACGGATGCGCAATTCTTCCGTGGTGGCGGGGTCGTATTCAGCGACCGTGCCATCATTGCCGCGCAGTACAGAGGTCAGGGCGAACAGGCTGATGAGAACCGTGATCGCCAACGGACAAACTGAGCTTGATTTCATATTCGGTTGTACCTTTCGGGCGTATTGAACAGGTATGTCGCGTGATCATCACCCGTTCAATGTCCATCCTTCTCGATAAGGACGGGAGATCAGGGCATCGGCCTGGGCGTTGCCGGTCTTGCCGGTGGCGGCATCGTAGCTGATGCGCTGTCCGGTGCGGTAGGCGACCAGGCCCAGCAGCATCGTTTCGATGAGCTTGCCGGAGTAGTCGAAGTCGCAGGAGGTTTTCAGATCGCCCTTGCAGGCGTTGATCCATTGCATCTGGAAGTTGCCCATGTCGGGGATGAGCTTTTGTTCGGAGCGGGCGTTGTAGTACGTCATGTCGGCGCCCTTGCCGTAGGGAATCAACAGGCGGGTTCTGAAATCGGCGATGACGAATCCCTTGTCGCCCTTGAACATGGCGCCGTGGCCGATCTTGTTGAGGTCGACGGCGGACATCGGTGAGCGCGGCATCATGCCCCCCTGCCACCAGTTCAAACGCACGCCATCGCGCCAGTCGTTGGCCGGCAGATCGAAAGCGGTGTGCAACTCGACAGGCGTGACTTCGGGATTGAACTTCTCGCCTTCGCCTTCGGCGCTGGTCGGCAGGTCAGCATCCAGCGCGTTGTAGGCGAGGTCCATGGTGTGTGAACCCATATCGCCGACCTGGCCGGAGCCGAAGTCCCAGTACATGTTCCACTGCAGGCAGTTGGCGCCGGGGCGATACTTGTCGCCGCCGTAGTACCCAGGGTTGTAGGGATGCATCGGCGAGGGGCCGATCCACAGGTCCCAGTGCAGTTCGCTCGGCGGGCTGCCTTCGGCGGGCAGATACCCGGGGCGGCGGATCTGACGATTGCCCCAGGCGTGTACATCCTTGAGCTTGCCGATGGCGCCGTCGAGGATGAGTTCACGCACACGATTGAAATTCACATCAGCATGACGCTGCGTGCCGACCTGCGTGGCGAGTTTGTCTTTGTTTTTCAGGTATGTGGCGCGGACGACGCGAGCTTCTTCGACGGTGTTGGCCAGCGGCTTTTCGCAGTAGACATGCAGGCCGCGATTCATGGCCCAGTTGGCGACAAAGGCGTGGGTGTGATCGGTTGTGCAGCAGACCACCGCGTCGATGCCCTTCTTGTCGAGGCACTTTCGCCAGTCGACAAAGTGCTCGGCATTGGGGAATGTCTTGGCGGCGTGGGCCAGGTGCTTTTCGTTGACATCGCACAGGGCGACGACGTTCTCGTGTTTCAGCGCGCCGTAATGGGCATTGGCCCGGCCGTGGACACCGATCAGGGCGATGTTCAGCTTGTTGTTGGCGGCGCCGCGGAGTGTTCCGCCCGGCAGAATGGTCAGGCCGGTGACGGTGACGGCCGCGGTCGTGGTGAATTGACGGCGAGAGAGACGTGAATCGGCCATGACATGTTTCTCGTGACGGGTGACTTGGATCACAAAACATCTTAAGACAGGTACAACGGAATCGACCGGCGGATCATTGCCCTGCAAACGGCGATCTGCTTGCAAGTTTTACCTGTTCGCTGACGTTCGGTACAGTAATCTAATTCCCAGAAAACCGCGATCATGGAGTGATCTCATGTCGGATACGCCGCACGTCAGTCGCCGTCAGTTCATCGAAACCACAGCCGCCACGGCCTCGGCCGCCCTGCTGGCTCGTCAGTCATTCGCCGCCATCAGCGCCGCCGATGATGCGGCATTCACCAGCGATTTCGCCAACACATCAGACCGTGTCTGGATCGGCGCCGCGTACTGGTCGAATCCGATGGAAGACTGGCGCATCGCGGAGGGCCGCCTCGAGTGCCTCAGCCGGGCCAATAACCGCAATGTTCACCTGCTGACGCATCAGCTTTCCAAGGCCGCCGAACCCTTCGCCATGAGCGTGCGCCTGGGCATGATCGAAACCGGTAAAAACGGCGCGGCCGGGTTCCGGTTCGGCGCTCACGATGAACTGAACGACTATCGCGGCAACTGTTTCTTCGGCGGCGGTCACAACGTCGTCGTCAAAGCCGATCGCACGCTGTCCATGGCCGGCCGCACCGCCAAGCTCGACGACAAGGCCGACCTCAAAGACATCACGCTGCAACTGACCGTCAAACCCGCAGGCGATCATCACGAAGCTGCGCTCGTCGCACTCAACGCCGCGGGCGACACCGTCGGCACGCTCACTGCAACATTCCGTCAACCGCCCGAAAACATCTACGGCAACCTTGCGCTGGTCAACAACCTCCCCGGCGCCAACAACGGCGCACGCTGCTGGTTCAAAAACTGGACCGTCGCCGGTCCCAAGGTCGATCATCACCCTGATCGCAAGTTCGGCCCGATCCTCTGGGCGATGCACACGCTCAGCGACAACCGCGATGCCGACGGCTTCGTGTTGAAGATGACCGCGCAGCTTCCGCCCATGGGCAAGGGCGATCCGCAACACGTCACCCTCTCGGTTCAGCGCGACGGCCAATGGGTCAAACTCGCCCAACAGGAGATCGAGCCCGACTCGTGCACCGCGATCTTCCGCATCGCCAAGTGGAATGAAAAAGTCGACACGCCCTACCGCCTGGACTACGGCGATGCGAGCTACACCGGCACCGTCCGCAAGAATCCCGCCGACAAACCGCTGACCGTCGGCAACCTGACCTGCCAGTTTTCACGCGGTTTTCCATACGGGCCCGTCGCGGAGAATCTGGCCGTGGCCGACCCGGACATGCTTTATTTCTCGGGCGATCAGATATACGAAGGCAACGGCGGATACGGCATCATCCGCGAACCAGCCGACCGCGCGATTCTGAATTATCTGCGAAAGTGGTACATGTTCGGGTGGGCATTCGGTGACATGATGCGCGATCGTCCGACGGTTTGCCTGCCGGATGATCACGATGTGTTCCATGGCAACCTGTGGGGCGAAAAAGGCAAGGCGCTCGAAGGTAAAACAACCTCATCCTACGGCGGATACATCGAGCCGGTCCGCATGGTCAACGCGGTCCACCGCACCAACTGCGGACATCACCCCGACCTCTACGATCCGACGCCGATCCTGCGCGATGTCAGCGTGTACTACGGCGACATGGTCTACGGCCGGGTCAGCTTCGCCATCATCGCCGATCGCCAGTTCAAATCCGGCCCTGAGCATGTCGACACCGGCGAGGGCCGCGCCGACTGGGTGGAAGATCCAAACTTCGATGTGACCAAACTCGACAAGCCCGGGCTCGTATTGCTCGGTGAGCGTCAGCACAAGTTCCTCGACCACTGGGTCGAAGACTGGCGCGGGGCTGACATGAAAGTGCTGCTCAGCGAGACCGTCTTCGCCAACGCCGCCACGCATCACGGTGACTACAACCACTACCTGCTGGCAGACCTGGATTCTGGTGGCTGGCCGCAGACCCAGCGCGACCGCATCATCCGCGCCGTCCGTCGGGCTTTTCCGATCCACCTCAACGGCGACCAGCATCTGACGACCATGTTGCAACACGGCGTCGATGTGCCGCGCGAAGGTTTCTGGTCGTTCAGCGCCCCGGCGATCTGCTCGATCTACCAGCGCTGGTGGCGCACCGACGAGTTGAAGCGCCCCTACACCGATCGTCCCGCACACAACATTCCGAATACGGGTCAGTACCGTGACGGCTTCGGCAACCTCATCTACATGTATGCCCTGGGCAACCCGCCCGGCACCGGCAAAGGCACACCCAACCGCTACGCCTGGGCGGAAGATCGCGGCGGCGGGTTCGGCCTGCTGCGCGTGGATCGTGACAAGCGGACCTACACCTGCGAGTCTTACCGCTTCATGATCGATCTGAAAAAGCCCGGACCGAACATGCAGTACCCCGGCTTCCCGCACACGATCAAGCAGACCGACAACCTCGGCCTGTCGATCACTGGCCGCCTGCCGAAGATCAAATACGACGCCATCGCCAACCCTGTGCTCAAGGTGTACACCGCCGACGGCGATCTGGTTTACGCGATTCGCCTGACGGAAAACGAGGTCGAGCCGTGGGTCTATGCCGACGGTGAATACACCGTGAAACTCGGCGATCCCGAAAAGGACCAGTGGACCACGCGCAGCGGCCTCAAACCGCACAAATCGTGATGCGCCCGCTTCGTGCGGCGGCGTCTTGCCCGCGTGTTCAGCGACCACTAGAATGATCATGCAACGTGCGTTTTGCACGCTTCCCGGCGGTGTATTCCGTCGCACAACTCCCTGGAGCCGCGGTATGCAACCTCGCCTCGATGTTCAGAGAGGGCAGGTGAGGCCGATGTTCGTCTCATCGTCCCATCGTTTTCAATCCACGCGCTGTTCTCGCCGCCGGACAAGATTCCGGGGGTACCGGGGATTTCGGGGGGCGTTTACGATGGTGGAGATGATGGTGGTCGTCGTGATCATTCTGCTGCTGGCTGCGGTGCTTCTGCCGTCGTTGCGCAACGCCAGGGTGCGCGCGATGAAAACCGCCAGCCAGGCCCAGTTGCGAGGCCTCACCAGCGCCTGTGAAAACTACTACGCCGCGTTCAACGCCTACCCGGGTTTTCTGGCGAATTCTGATCTGGTGACTGTCAAAAATGATTTCACAATGAATCAGAATATCATGATCTCCCTCATGGGGCTCGTGAATTCAAACGCATCGAGCACTCCTGCCACGCCAGAGCATGGACATCCGAACAACCCCGAAATCTTCTCTTCGATCAAGGTCGACATCAGCAAGATCGGCTCCGGTCCGTACGATCGAATCACCGCGAAAACTCACGCGCCGTTCTACTCGGCCAAGGCCGATGAACTGACTGTGATTGAAGGCACTGCGGCTGGCAGCGACGACAACGACGACATCCCCCACCTTGTCGATGTTTCCAGCGGCATGCCGCTGCTGATGTGGCGTGTGAATACAGGTGGCGACCATCCCGTAAGCAACAATCTCAGTGAAGATGGCTATCTGTATATGGATGCAGTCAGCGATTATGTCGAAGCATCAGCGATGAAAAAGGTGGATGAGAGTGAAATCTATAATCAGGCCGATGAGTCGTTGATCACTTCGTCCAACAGCAAACATCTCACAAATCTGGCATGGGCGGTGATCGATCCGCGATCCAGCAACTTGACAAACAGTACAGAAGCAACACCCAAAAATAATGAGGGCAATGACGTCGTTAACGGCGCTTATGTTTTCATCTCGCCCGGCGTTGACGGGATCTACTTCTCCAAATTTGATCTGAATGAAGACGGCTCGGATGAGACTATCGACGATAAAGATGATCTGAGTCTGTTCGATGATGTGGTGGAGATCGGCGGATCGCGTTGAGCGCGGACAGGCGTGAACTTTACACTTTGATCTAAGACGAGGCGGGGAGATTTAAATCTCCCCGCCTTGGTTGTGTAACTACCTCGCCGCCTTGCAGAAGGCGGCGATTTTTTTGATGTCTTTGACGCCGCGGCTCGATTCGACGCCGCTGGAGACATCCACGCCCCACGGCCGAACCACCTCGATCGCCTCGGCGACGTTGCCCGGTGTCAGCCCCCCCGCCAGCATGATCGGCAGATTCGTCGCTGCACGTGCCAGCACGCGCCGCAGGGCTGGCCAGTCGAAGGTCACCCCCGTGCCGCCGCCGAGCGGGCTGGGGTCCGGCGTGTCGATCAGCAATCCCGCAAAATGCTCCACACGCTGGTACATCGCCGCGTAGTGCTCGAGCATCGGCTCGATCTTCGACGGGTCGAATGAAACCGCCCGCACCACCGGCGTCGGCCCAAGCGCTTCGATCCACGCGTCCGGCGCCTGGCCGTGCAGTTGCACCCGATCCAGCGGCACGCCCTCGGCATGTTCACGCACATACTCGACCGGCGCATCTTTGAACACGCCCACACATTCGACGCGGCCGCCCATCGCCTGCGCGATCGAGCGGGCCTGGTCGAGCGTCACATGGCGCGGCGACGCTTCGACGAAGACAAACCCGATCATGTCCGCTCCGGCGGCGGCGGCGGCCTGGGCGCAATCGATGTCGCGGAGGCCGCAGATCTTGATTTGAACCGCGTGTGGCATATGGAGAAGTTTAGAGTTTAAAGTTCAAAGTTTAAAGTTCAGTGAGCGGTTTCCTTTGAACATTAAACTCAGAACTTCCTTTCAACTTCATGGAGCATCTTTCGGGCCTGCTCGCGCCGGTGGGGATCATCCAGCCGCTCGGCCGCCAGACGCAGGTGCTCCCGGGCATGCTCGGGCTCTTTGAGGTGGCGGGCATAGATCAAACCGAGAATCAACTGCACCTGATCGCCGAACCCGTCGCCGGGAAAGTCTGACAGAAAGCGTTCATACGCATGGGCGGCGAGCTGATGATGTCCGAGGTTCATGGCGTAGTCGGCGATGTCGAGTTGCATCTTCCGCGAAAGACCCGCTTCGGGATTCAACTCGACCAGTCGCTGATACTCGGCGACGGCCCGCCGCGCGTCGTGGGCGTCCATGGCCGACTCGACGGCCGCGCGCTGTCGCAGCAGGCGTTGCTTGTGGTCCGGATCATCGGGATCAATCGGCGAGCGGGCATCACGCAAGGCCTGTCGCGTCGAGCGATCAAACAGCGACAGCAGGTCATACGGCTCCCGCGGCAGGGCCCGGCTGAGCACCAGCCCCATCGCTACGACGAAGCCGAACACGTTGCCGCTGAGATGCGCCATATACGCCACGCCGCCGATATTGAACACCTGAAAGATCAGGTCTTTGCAGAAGCTGAACACGACCAGCACAATACTGGACACGTCAAAAGATTCGATGAAGTAGAAACTGAGCGTGACGCGTGAAAATGGAAACATCACCAGGAACGCGCCCGTCACTGCCGACACCGCCCCGCTGGCGCCCCAGATCGGCGAGGCTGGTTCGCCCCCCATCCAGACATGCCCGAGCCCCGCGACGATGCCGCCGGCAAGATAGAAACAGGCATACCCGATCGGCCCCAGGCGATCTTCCAGCGGATTGCCGAACACGTATAAAAACACCATGTTGAAGATCAGGTGTTCCCACCCGCTGTGCAGGAACTGGTACGTCAGAAACTGATACCACTGCATCGATCGCGCATCGAGCATGTAGTGGACGAACCACGGCGTCTGGTCCGGCCAACTGACCTGCGCGATGATCTGGGCGATGAACACGATCACGTTGATCGCGATCAGCGTGATATTGACCCACGGCCGATGGCGCAGTTTCAGATCCGTCCTGACGGGAATGATCACCATGAAGCTACGGACCGACGGGGGCTAAGCTCGTTTGCCGAAGCCGCGGACGAGGATGCGGCCGATGGCGGTGGGGTCGTCAACGGGCGGAGCGACCTGGAACATGAGCGTCTGACCGGGACCGATGGTTGTCTGCAGTTTGCCGAGCCACGAGCCCAGCGGCCACCCCTCCGGCGAGATCGCGTCGATCACCACCGTCGGATTGGTCACGGCCTTGGCGTGCGGGTTGTACACCGCCAGCTTGTACATCGGCGATTCGGGGCTGCCGACGTTTTCCACCTGCGATTCAACCATCTCCAGCGCCAGGCCGCCGGCGACCGGATCGATCGGTGTGAACTCACACGTGAGCCCGGGCCCCGACGCCAGCAGATCCTTCGGCACCGGCACGCGCATCTGCAGGCCGTCGCGCGAGCAGACGACGGGCACGAACATCTGACGCTCGGCGAAGACCATGCCTGCATCGTTGGTCAACTGCACCCGCAGCACACCGCGCTGGTAAACCTTCGGCGAGTCGGCGACGTAGAGCCCGTTGACCATCGAGCGTTTGCCGTCGCCCATGTGCATCAGTTGGGCGTCCCACAGCACAACGTCGGGATTGGACATCGGCACGATTGGATCGACCGGCGTGCGCAGGCGCGACCAGTTGCTGGTCACCAGCGTCGGCGGCTCGAGTTCCAGCACCGGCACATCCGCCACGGGCTGGGGTTGGGGTCGAGGCTGCGGGCGCGGCTGGGGCTCGGGCTGTGGTTCGGGCTTGGTCGGCGGCTGGGGCTGATTGATCACGATCGTCGGCTGCTTGCCGGTGCGTTGAATCACCAACACCACCACCACGATCAGCAGCGCCAACACGACCAGCATCATCGCCACGAGTTTGACATCGATCCCGCGCTTGCGACGACGACGCGGCTTGTGATCTGCTGTGTCCGTCACCCCGTGGTCAGGGGCCTTGTGCCCGTGTTCCGACTTGGCGGCAGGCTCGGTAACCGCGGCTGCGAGCTCGGCTGATGGATCGGATTCCGCAGCTGCGGGCGGCTTGGTCTGGATCGGTTTTTCCGGTGCGGGTTTCTTTTTCTTCAGCGGCGGGCGTTTGACCTTGAGCTCTTCCACCTTCGGGGCGCTCATGATCAGTTCATCCTCCGCCGGCGTGTCAGCCCCCTTGGCTGGAGTCTGAGCGGGAGGAGCGGAATCATCGGACGGGGTTGATGGAGCGGGCGATTCGACCGGCGGGGTTGCCGGGGCTGGTGACGACGTGGCGGCGGCCACCGCTTCGGGGTCGGCGCCGGCGGGCGCGGCCCCTTCCATCTTCAACGACTGCTCGTCGACTTTGTACTGGGCCTTACACGCAGGACAAGTCGCCGTGGCGCCGAGTCGGGCGAAACGGGTCTTGACCTCACGCGAACACGATGGACAGGTCAATACAAACATGATCGCTCGGACCTCCGTGGCCGATCCTACCCATCTTACACGCAAGTGCGGTCTGATTCATCCCCGAACGCCTCTTCGGAGGCGGGGAGATTTAAATCTCCCCGCCTTCATATCGCCTGTATCGCACGCCTTTCAGAAACGCGCCCCGTCGCAGCGTCTCCGCAATCGCGTCATGGACGTCGATGCGAATCCGCGTATGGGGATAGTCCTGCCAACGGTCGCATACGCCATGTCGTTCCGACTGGATCAGCACATACCGACCGATATGTCGCGCGGCCCTGTTTCTCATTCCGCAGGCATCCGTCAAAATAGGTCTTCGATTTCGAGTCGTGCCAGAATGGAACCAATCTCCCACACTTGAGGCGGGGAGACTCAAGTCTCCCCGCCTTGCGTTCTGATTCGAGATAGTCGTTGACCCGTTTGGCGACTGAGCCGTGAATCTTCCGAACCATCGGCGCCAGGTCATCACCGCGGTGCAGGTAGCCCAGGGTGTGGTAGTGATTGTCGATCAGCGACGTCACCCACGGCTCAAAATGATGTTGGGCGACGTACTTTTCGAACTGTTCCCAGAAGATTATCTTGGCGCGTTCATCCGCGAAGGCGGGATACTGACCGCGGCACCGGGCGGTGATGAAATAGACCTGGTTGTCCCGGTACCAGTGTTGAAAGTGAGCGTGTCCACGATGCGATCGATCGTACCCGGAAGACTTGCGCGTATAACCCATGTTTTGGATCATATCAAAGGAGGCGGGAGACGGGGGAGGCGGGGAGACTTAAGTCTCCCCGCCGCCAGCGCGCGAAGTAAAAAAGACGAGCCGGCCCCGAAGGACCGGCCCGTGGATCTCCAATTCAGCTTGCCTCGAAGAAATCTTCAGGCAAGTTACGGCGTCTCGGCCGACAGGTTGCCGCCAGCTGTATCATTGCCGGTGATCGGCAACAGGACCACGTCAGTGCGGTTGTTGATGTAAGCCGAAGTCGTGGACTGGGGCTTATCGTTGCCGAGTTCAGGCTTGGCGGGAGCTTCGGTGCCCGCAGTCGACGACGTGTCTTCCGCGTTGACGTTGTCGTTGCTGGGGCCCTGGAACGGATCGTTGGCGAACTCAACGTGACCATCGCCAAACAGCAGGTTCTGGCCTTCGCCGTCGGAATGGTTCAGGCTGTTCTCACGAGCCTGCAATCCTTCCGCAATCACGTTGTCGGACTTCTTGCTGGCGTGAAGAGTCAGGGTACCCGAGTAGCTGGTCGGCAACGGCGTCGAGGTCGCAGCATTGTTGTCGTCGCCCATCAAAACCCAATTAGGCTTGACATTGGCCGACCAGTTACCGCCGGTGACCTGCTGGTACATGTTGACCGGCGAGTAGCTCAGACCGGCGCGGGTGGCAAAGTCGTAGCAGACATTCAGCGGCACCGCGGTCTGATTGAACACGGCTTCCGCATTGCCGGTCATGGCGGTGCCAACACCGAGCAGCGGATCGGCTTCAGCGCCGCGGTCCGACGGGCAGATCCAGCTCTTGGTGCCGGTGGAGCCGTCGCGGACGGTGATCCACAGGGCGGCCGTGACGTTGGAGTCATATGCCGTGTCCTGAGTGGCTGTGGCACCACTGGTGAGCGGCGGAGTGCCGCCCGTGACGGTCGAGCCGCGGGCGCCCGAAGCGAAGCCCTTGGCGGTTCCCGGCGACGTGGTGCTGGCGTACCGGGGGAACTTGTCCTTGTTGGTGATGGAGTAGGTGTAGAACGCCTTGTAGCTGCCCGACAGGTTGGTCGAGCAGACGGTACGGTTGGCGATCTCGCGGGCGCGGCTCAGTGACGGCAGCAGGATGCCGATCAGCAGCGCGATGATCGCAACCACGACGAGCAGTTCGATCAGCGTGAAGCCTTGATGACGCTTCATGGGGGACGCTCCTTGATGGGAGAGATGATGACGTGTGAGGCGGGAATGGATCGCGTAGACCGGTCGGGAGGCTTTGCGGCGAGGCGGCCGACGATGGCTGCCGAACGCCGCGAAGACTGACGGGATGAGATGAGGAATCAACCTCACGACAGTCCCTTGAAACCAGACGCCACACTTGCATGTTTCGACCACCGTGGCCGAAACCTGATGCTGTTGTCAGCCAGACGCCCGAAAACCGGGGTCTGAACCCTCTTTCCGCGGGGAGAACCGCTTCGCTGTCGCTTGCGGTTACATGAGGATCCTGATCGGTACGTGCAGCAGCACAACCGACCGCCTCGAATCCTCGCGGCGGGTATCTCCTTTTGAGGCTCCAACACCCCCCAGAAAAACCCTGGATCAAATGTCCTGTGAATCAGGACCAGCGGCAAGAGGGTGTGGGCAGCGTAGATCAGGAACGTAGATAGATAATGGCAGTATGTATATGGCTGCTTCCGCTCTCTTAGCCACATAACACGATAATTACAGCTTCAGATGCTGTCAAGCCGATTCATGTATATTTTGACCAAATATTTCAGTTTGCCTAATTTTAACATGGAATCCCTGATTCTCGTCGCGGACCAGACGCTTCGGGCTGCGCCCTCAGCGTCGGCTTTGGGGTTATTTGTCAGTGTCGGGTGGTGACTGCGCTTTGCGCACGTTTTGCACGAGTGGGTCCTTGTCCGCATCGGCAGCCTTGAGTAACTCAGCAAAGGGAGAATCCGACGCCGCCTTGCTCGGGAGCGGGAGGCAACTGATCAACCAGGCACGACGGGCGGCATCCAGTTTGCCATAGACCGCGTTCAGGTCCGTGATGATCTTCTGACCCTGCTCGGGCATCATCACCGCCAGTATGGGCAGCGCCGCCAGCGTGCCGCAGTCCGGTTCGGATTTCAACGACGCCAGGCGCTCGGCCATGGCCTTGTCGGTGATGTCGATGCCGGGGCGCATCACGGTCTGTGTCCGGCTGACGACGCCCATCAGGCCGGGTTGATACTGGCCCTGGGGCGTGAGCACGGGATTGAGGATGGCGACGTTGCGGATGATCAGCGACTGGTTGGGGGCGATGGCGAAGACCGGGGCGTCGATCATCAGATGGGCCTTGATCGACTGGCCAGGGTTCAGGCGCAAGCGTCGGGCGAGATTGACCACGAGGGGTTGAGTGGGTCGTGGCTTACCGTCAGGCGCCGAAGCGGTGACGATGATCAGCGCGGTGCCGGGTATGGTTGCCCCGGGGCCGACGCTCAGTGCGATCGGCGAGGTGTTTGTCAACGATAGACGAAGCTGGACCGGCTGACCATAGGCCACTCGGCCGCCGATGGATTCGAGTTCGAACTTGATGAAGGCATCGGGTTCGACGGTAATTCGACGCAACGAGTCGGGGACTTGCTGGGCGAGCCGCTGAATGGTTTGCGATTCGTCGGTCAGTTGCGGCCGGCCGCCGAGTTTGCGGATGTGATAGGCCGCCAGCACGCCCACCATGTTGCCGGGAGCGCTGCGGTAGACCTGGTTGTATTGCGCCAGCCGATCTGAATCATCCGCACGGGCCTTGTTCATGGCCATCGCCAGCGCGGCTGCCGGATCACTTTTCACCAGGGGTTCGAGCACCTTGGCTGCCTCTTCGCTTTTGCCCTGCCGCATCAGCCGCCAACCGGTCAGGCGTTTGAGCACGGGATCATCGGCTTTCATGCCGGTGTTCAACTGCTTGAACGGCTCATCCAGTTTGTCGATCTGGCGGTTGTAGAGCAGCCTGGCCCAGACGTTGTCGACGCGCCGGTCCATGTTGTCGGGGGCCTGCCCGGCCGCCTCGTCCAGGCGTTGGATCATCTTCTCAAAGGCGCGGTCCGCTGCTTCGGACTTGCCCGACAGATCGTGTGCCGCCACGAGTACAGACATCAAACTCACCGGCAAGGCTGCATCAGGATCACCCGCTCGAATCGAATCGACCAGGGCGGCGGCGTCATCGTAGCGACCGGCTCCGATCAGGGCCGTAGCCCATTCGTTCAGCGCGCCGACCAGGGCTGCGTCTTCCGGAGCGCCGGTGTATCGCCACAATGAACTGGCGGATTCGAACCAGCCGATCGATTGCTCGTACGCGCCGGCATGCAGCAACATCGAGGCGACCTGCAGATGAACCGTCGCATTGGTCGGGTCAGCCGACAGCAGTGCGAGCAGCGCCTGGGCCTGATCCAACAGCGATGCGCCGCGATCGCGCAGCAGCAGATAGGCCTCGGCGGTGGCGCGGGCGTTGGTGGTGTCCAGCCGCAGCGCCTGCTGTATCAATTGGGCAAACTCTCGGGTGTGGCCCTGCTCGCGCGCCAGTACGGCGGCCTGCACGGCGACGCGCGACCGCAACGGAGCGGACAACTGCTCAGCAGCCGGCCCGGTCAGCATGCGTTGATACAACTCGGCTCGTGCCGGGACATCCTGCGCCGCATCGGCAAGCAAGCCGATCAGCCGCAGCTGCGCCGCATCATCGCTCGGATTCACACGCAGATAACCGGCCAGCGCCTTACGCCGGGCCTCGGGATCGGCGCCGGCATCCAGGGAAGCCGCCTCGGCACGCAGGGCTGCCAGTTCCACATTCGACCGGTCCAGCGCCACCGCCTGATCCAACAGTTTGCGTGCCTGGGCGACCTGTTCAGGGCCTGGCTCTTGCTGTCCGGCCAACGTCTGCCTGGCCAGCCTCGCCATGCGTTGGGCCAATTGCTGAGACGGCGTCAGCGTTTCCGCCCCCGCGGCGCCGGCACCCGACCAGATGACAATGCAAAGCCCCAGCAGTCCCCATTTCAACGTACCGATTGTCATGCCAAATCCTCATTGCGCGAAATGTTCACAGATAGGCTGCAATACCACCATTGACTTTAGCCCGTCGCAGCCCGCTTGAAAAGCCCGCTGCCCGTAATGCTGTTGGGCGTTGACGGGCCTGCCTGACCCCACTACTATTGCCCATCTATTTCGGCCCCGGCGACCCATGTCCGCCAGCCGTTTTCTTCGTTTGCCTTCTCGGGAGCCCGTTGTGGCCAAAAAATCGTCGACACAAGCCGGTAAGTCCTCCCGCTCGACCAAGAAAAAGACGTCCAAAAAGACGTCCAAGAAGGTCAGCAAGAAGTCCGCCCCCGCACGTTCGACCAAGAAGACGGCGAAGAAGTCTACTAAAAAGACGACCAAGAAGAAGGTAGCGAAAAAGAAGGTCGCCAAGAAGACAACCAAAAAGACCGCCAAAAAGGTCTCCAAGAAGTCCACACGCGCCAAGAAAATTCCGTCCAAGGTTAAGCCCGTCGCCGAGGATTTCGAGGCTGAAAAAATCATCATCAAGAAGTCCCCGCTGAGCAAAAAAGAGCTACAGCACTACCGCGACCTGCTGGTCGTCCGCCGGGCTGAAATCCTCGGCGACATCACCTCGATGTCTACCGAAGCCCTCCGCGCCGATGCGTCGAACCTCTCGAACATGCCCCTGCACATGGCCGACGTCGGGTCCGATCAGTATGAGCAGGAACTGACGCTCGGCCTCGTCGAGTCCGAACGCCGCCTCATCCAGGAAATCAACGACGCCCTGTCCCGCATCGCCGACGGCACGTACGGCGTCTGCCATAAGACCGGCAAGCGCATCAACAAGGCACGCCTGAACGCCAAGCCCTGGGCCAAGTACTGCATCGAGGCCGCCCGCGAGATGGAACGCTCCGGCGCCTACAACAACCATCGCCGGTGAACACCCCTTCCCAGCCAAGCCCCCCGCCCGTCGATCCAGCGGCCACCCGCCATGCGCTGCGCAGCGTCCGCGCGATCGCCACGTTCCTGATCATCTTCACGGTCTGCCTCGTCGCCGATCTGGCGATCAAGCATTGGGCGTTTAACAACTTCACCCCCGAGCCGATCGACATCCACGCCGTGGTCGCCGGCGAGGCGGGCATTCCTCATGACTCGATGACGATCGTGCCGAAGGTGCTCGCGATCAAACTCACGCTCAACCAGGGCGCGGTCTTCGGGATGTTTCA
Organism: Planctomycetales bacterium ZRK34; assembly: GCA_014873095.1. Taxonomy (GTDB): domain Bacteria; phylum Planctomycetota; class Phycisphaerae; order Phycisphaerales; family Zrk34; genus Zrk34. The sequence goes on along the minus strand of CP050848.1, from coordinate 5,312,039 downwards.
GGGTCAGCGGTGGTTCTTCATGCTGGCGACGATCGTGGCGATCGGCGTGGTCGGCATCTTCTTCGCCGGCACGACCCCGCAGCAGTGGCCCCTGCACGCGGCGCTGGCGCTGGTGCTTTCCGGGGCGATGGGCAATCTCTACGACCGCGTGTTTTATGCGGCGGTGCGCGACATGTTCTGGCTCTTCCCGAACGTGATGCTCCCGTTCGGCTGGCGCTGGCCCAACAGCCCGACGGGCGATGTGTACCCGTGGCTGTTCAACGCCGCCGACGCCTTCCTGCTGATCGGCATCGGCCTGATCCTGATTTACAGTCTGCTGGGCAAGTCCCCCGCCGCCAAGCCGAACGCCAGTTGACACTTCCCGAAGCGCGCACGGGCGCGGCAAAAAACACGAAATCGGGTTTTCGTGTTTCGCCAAAACGCACCCCCGTTTTCACGCCGTGATCGAGGATGACGGTTGATTGACGACGCACGGATGCGCACAACACTGCAAATCGAGCACTTTTTTGCGCACATCCGTTGCAACATTCAACGGTATCTGAGGGTTTTGACCCGTTTGAACCCCGTTGGGCGCGCACCCCGGCGGCACGTTGCGACAGGTTCGTGCGCGACCGCGATTTTCAACGGCGCCAGGGTCTGGTTTCGGCGCTCCGAAAGCGACACATTTGTGCGAATTCGTCATTTGAGGCGATTTCGAAATGGCCGTCGGCCGTCTTTCTGAACCCCACCCGTCGCCTCAGTCCGTCGGATCCAGCGACCCCGCCCCACCGCCGTTGCCACTGAGCGGCAGCAACACCACATCACGCTCAGCAACCATCGGGTCCGTCGCCGCATCGCCGTCGTCATGCCCCATCGTGGGCGGTGCGTTTTTGCCCCCAACGGTCATCGCATACACATTGTCCTGATCCGGCCCCTGAAACGGGTCCACCGCGAATTCGACATGACCGTCGCCGAAAAGGATGTTCTGACCGTCGCCGCTGTGGTTTGTCGTATTTTCCATCAACTGGGCGTCGGTTGTAGAAGCACCGTAGGTCAGCGTGTGACGAGTTGACACTGCGGAAAAGTCATTGTTGCTGTTGTCAGCCATGATCACCCAATCGGCTTTGACTGCGGCGTTCCAACGATCTCCTACAGCGCTGTGATGTGCATTGATCATCGAGTACGACAGTGTCGAGCGACTCGAAAAGTCATACGTGTTCAACAGGCTTGCCGGCGAGCCTGAACGTGTTCCATCATCCGTCAATTCGTCAGGCTGATCTGAAGATTCCGGGCAGATGAATTGTTTGGTACCTGTCGATCCATCACGCACCGTCATCCACAGATTGGCGGTTACATTGTCATCGAGCGTTACGCCGCTACCCAGCATACGGTCGCCCTCTGCAAAGCCAATCGCAGACCCACCAGGCGTCGTGTTGCCCGCCAACGGGAATGAATCCTTGTTTGTGATTGAATAGGTGTAGAACGCCTTGTACATCCCCGACAGATTGGTCGAACAGACTGTTCGGTTGCGTATCACACGATGACCGCTGCCGCCTGTAGGAATGATCAGAAAGACTGCAAGCAGCAATACCGCGCAGCCGATGCCGATGAGTGCGATCATGTCGTTGAACGTGAATCCCCGGTTGTGTCTCATAATGACACGATACGTTGCGATGGGATGTGAAGTTCTGACGAATCGGTCTGAAACTGAAACAACCGGGTGATCCCCGACCTCAACCTCCGATCTCCGATCCCTGCTAACATGCTCGCATGCGTCAGTGGCTTGATTGGATTGGACATCGGTCGCGGAGCCGGCGGTTTGTCTGGCAGGTCGTGATCGGGATCATCGTCGGTGGGATCATCACCGCGGCGATTCTGCAGCGCGTCCGCGGACCGGGCGTGATGTTCAACGGCATGACGTTGGCATCCCCCGAGTCAGATGACCCAGCCCCGCTGCCGGGGGTGAGCCCGAAGCAGCGCGTCGAAGCGCCGTCGCTGGAGGCCTGGCGGCAGTGGTTGGATGATCCGTCCAGAACGTTGGCGGATGTGCTGGACCATACGCCCTACGCCGCCGAGGCCGAGGCGTTGACCGGTGAGCAGTTCGCCGGGCTCATGGCCGAGTCGCGCTTCACCGAGCCGCAGCGTCAACTGGCCGTTGCCCAGTGGCAGGCCGCCGGGCAAGCCCCCGACAACATCAAGCGAATTCTCGCCCCGTGGACCGGCGCCGATCCGCCGATGCGATATGCCCACTACGCGCTGGCCGCGCTGATGGACGCCGATCAACGATTGCGATCCGCCGCCGAAGCCTACGAGGCCGAGGGCCGATTCCCGGAAGCGACCATGTCCCGCCAGCGGGCGGTCGAGCGTTACCTGTGGCTGGGCGATGACGAAGCGCTGGTGAGGCTGTCGGCCGACGAGGCGTACCACGATGTGGTCGATCCGTATGTGCGGTTCGAGCTGGCCGGGCATCAACACGACTGGCTGGGCGTATGGCAGGCGATCCCCCCGCTGATGCTCGAAGGGTATGTGCTTGGGCCGCTGCTGCTGACGCTGTTTTCAGGGATGTTCTGGTTTGCGTATCTGTGCGTGGCCGGGGAGGTGCGATCATTGCGGTCGGGCCGCTTCGGGTTGTGCGTGCTCGGTGTGATCATGGGCGTGATCAGCATCGGCGTGACGCTGTTTTTCATCGCCTTTCAGGAGCACGCCTGGGGCTTGACCGAGTCGACCGAGATGAAACAGGGGCTCATGTTCTGCCTGGCCGGCGTCGGCCTACGGGAAGAACTGGCGAAGCTGTTGTGTTTCGCCCCGCTGGCGCCGATTCTGATCAAGCGACGCAACGCGCTGGAGATGATGATCGTGGCCGGTTGCGTGGGGCTCGGGTTCGCGCTCGAAGAAAACATCCAGTACTTTCAATCGAGCTTTGGCGGCGACGCGGCCGGTCGCTTCATTACCGCTAACTTCTTCCACATTGCCGCCACCGCCCTGACCGGCCTGGCCCTGTGTCATTTCATCCACTGCCCGGCCGAGCGGCTGGGTGACTTTCTGATGATCTTCTTCGGCGTGGTCGTCGCACACGGGCTCTACGACGCCGCCCTGATCATCGACGCTTTCAAGGAATATTCCATCGCCAGTGCGATCATTTACGTCCTGCTGGCTTACCAGTTCTTCCACGAATTCAGCAGGCTGCGATCGGGCTATCGTCCGCCGGTCGCGCTGACGGCGATCTTTGCGATCGGCTTCGCTGCCACGTTCGCCGCGGCATTCAATTACCACGCCTACTTTTTCGGGGTCAGCTACACCGCGACGTCGATGATCCCCACCGCCGCCGAGGCCGCGCTGATCAGCTTCGTGTTCATCCGGCAGGTGCCCGAGCAGTGGATCGACTAAGAAAATGTTGACCGGATGAACAGGATAAACTCAGACTGAGTTTGAATCATGGATTCATCCTGTTGATCCCGTCGAATTGTCTTGAATTCAATAACCCGCTGTGCCTGCCCCGCCGGTGACGATGGCGACGCCGGCCGAGCACCCCAGGCGATCGGCCCCCGCATCGATCATATTCTGGGCGTCTTCACGTGTGCGTATGCCGCCGGAGGCTTTGATCTTGATGCCGTCGGCGTGCATGGCCATGGTCTGAACGGCCAGCGTCGTCGCTCCGCCGGCGGGATGAAACCCGGTCGAGGTTTTGATGAAGTCGCACCCGGCGTCACGAATCGCAGCACAGGCAGCGGTGATGCGGGCATCGGCGGTGGCGTCGTCGACATTCGCCATCAACGCGGCCGATTCGACGATCACCTTGATGATCACATCGCTGCGGGCCACGCGGGCGGCCGTGGCGATCTGTTGCAACTCGCTGTAGGCGGCGTTGGCGTCGGCGGCCAGCAGATACGGCAGGTGGGCGACGATGTCGATCTCGTCGGCGCCGCGCTCGATCGCCTCGGTGGCTTCGGTGGCTTTGATGCGGGCGGTGTTGGCCCCGAGCGGGAAGCCGATCACGGTGCATGTTTTCACACCCGAACCATCCAGCGCCGCGGCGACCTGCCGGACAAACACCGGATTGATGCACACGCTGGCGAAATGATGCTGGATCGCCTCGTCGACGATTTTGGCTACGTCGGCCTCGGTGGCCTCGGCCTTGAGCAGGGTGTGGTCAATACGGGACGCAAGATCATTCATGGGCAAAGTCTCCAGCGACCAGCATATCCGCCCCGCCGCCGGAAGTGAATTATTACCGCCGCTCATAAACCCGATCCGACCTGTTCAAGCCCAGTTGCCAAACGGCCGAACGATGCATAAAGTGGTCCTCACTGCCACCCTAGCTCAGTTGGTCAGAGCGGTGCTTTCGTAAAGCACAGGTCGTGGGTTCAAATCCCACGGGTGGCTTTCAGTATCGCGGTTTTTCACATCGCTACCGGGGTTCGATCGTCTCAGCGAGTCCGTATCAGTCTCACGCGATCCGTTCATTTGCGCCAAGCGCAGCGCCAAGACAGGATCGTCGGCCGTCGCGTTGTCCGTGCCGGTCGCGCGCTGGCGCTGATCCGCTGGCGGCGTCAGGTCCGGCAGCTTCGCCACGGCGTCGGCTTCCTGCTCGCGATAGGTGTGCGTGTACAGCGCCATGGTCAGATTGATGTCGCTGTGACGCATGATCGTCTGCGCGACTTTGGGGTGAACGCCCGACGCGGCCAGCAGCGATCCGCAGGTGTGCCGCAGGCTGTGGAAGTCCACCACGCGCCCGGCGGCGTCAGGGCTGTGGAGGAAGTCCGTTCGCCGGCGCTCGCGTCGCAGCTTCCGATCGTCCACCGCTTTGATCCAGCGGGCGCGTGCGGTCCGCAGGTCGGCGCGGATCATGTCCGCCGTCTTGTCCGGCACGTTGAACGCCACAGCGGCCGGGGCCTTGGTCGCCAGGTGCTCGCGGATCAGCGCCGCCGTGTCCAGCTTCAACGGCAACTCGGCGGCCTGCTTGTTCTTCGTCTGCTCGCCGCTCAGACGCACCACAGGGGCGTCGTCATCGACCTCGAAGGCCGCCCGCGTCAAGCTGCGAAGCTCGCCGGCTCTGAGGCCCGTTTCGACGGCCACACGGTAGACCAGCGCCCGCTCGGCCGGCATGATGTCCCGAAACGCCCGCGCCTTGTCGCCGCTCAGATACGCCAGCAACTCGCGCAGTTCGGCCACGTCCAGCGGCCGGCGTTTCTTCGTCGTGGACGTGCCGTAGTCGCGCGGCTTGAGCGTGACCAGCGGATTCTCGATCGCTCGCCCGGTGTCGATCATCCAGCCGGCGAATTGCCGCAGCGCCTGACAGTACCCCCGCAGCGTCAGCCCGGTCAGCGCCTTCGTGTCGTCATCGCCCCGGCCGAGCTTCACAAGTTGGCGATGCACCGACTCAGCCCGAACGTCCTGCCAGCCACGGAATCCGCAGCCGTCGATCAGCACCGACTTGGCGCGCTCGTAGGCAACGGTGATGCGCTTGTCGCTGAGCTTCCGCCCCTTGACCCGCTTCGACCGCAGCGCCTCTCGGAAGTCCGACAGGTGATCCGTCAACGGCTTGGACGCGGTGAGACGATCGACCGACAGCAGCCCCCACGCCACGAGCTTCCGCCGGATGCGATCGGGCGTCGTCTCCAGCCACTCCACCAGCGGCCGATCGGGCGTCGAGTTCGAGCATCGACGCGCCACCAGCCGGGCCAGATTGCGGCCGAGTTCATCCGTCGCCGACTTGTCCGTGAATCCCATCAGCCGGCGCGGCCGTGTCCGTGCCGTGTGGTCCTGAAACTCAACGGCCCACTTCGATGATTCGCAGGTAGCCCCGTCGCGCCCCTTGAACGTCGGACGATATACCCGGTATCCACTGCGGTCGCGCTTCCGTCGTGCCATTGTCGGCCGTCCTTCCATAACTGCCCGGCGTTTCACCCGCGCCGGCGTTTGCTCTTGTGTAACCCGCTCGGTTTCCTGCCGCTCTTGAATCGCTGGTCCGGCGTTACCGGTTGCGCCTTCGACGAATCGACTGCGACATACAAACCCAGCAGGTCCGCCAACACATTCAGGTAATCCGGGTGCAGCAGGCCCGCCCCCGACATGAAGCGGCTCAAACTCGACTGCGTGCAGCCGATCGCCTTGGCGAGCTTGTATTGTGACCAGTCGCTATCAGCCACCGCTTGCCGAATCTGATCCGTGAACGGGAGTTGTTTTTTCTTTCGTGCCATGCCAACACTCTACCGAATACTTCGCTTCTGTGCAACTATTATTTTGCTCATTTGTGTTCTGTTCAATCGAACGCCTCACGCGACGGACAACCGGCGGCGACCCACCGGCGAAGATCATCCGTCCGCCAGCGGACCGACCCGCCCAGGTGAACCGGGGCCGGCACGCGATCCGCCGCCCGCATCTTGAACCACGTCGCCCGCGACACGCCACACAGCCGCGCCGCTTCCTCAGCGGTCACCAGCAGCGGCGCAATCGTGGTGTCGGCCGTGGTCATCCGTCAAGCTCCGCATTTCGGGTCGTCGTGCTCTTGACGATCGCGCCGCGCTCATGGAAGCGCAGCGTTTCAGGGTCGAAGTCGAACGCCAATTGCCAGCCCGCCCCGCGACCGTTGCGGGCCTTCATCACACGCAGCGTACGATTAATTGATTCGTTGCTGGTGGCGTGCAGCAAGCCGGCGAACCCTTTGACCGTCACGTCACGCGGTTCGTCGTGGCGCTCCAGCCAGAGAATGCACTGCGCGAAGCGCTGCCACGCCGCCCCGCCGGCCAGGTCGTCCAAGGTGCTGATCGCTCCGCGCTGCTTGCCCTTGCGGGGGTGTGACACGAGCACCAGCGAAGCGCCGTAGTGGTCGAGAATCGGCATGACGGTCTGCAAGAATCGCTGAGCATCGTCCCACGGACGGTCGGTGGTCTGCGCTGCCGTAATCGGGTCGATGACGATGATCCGAGCGCCGGCAGCGGCGCGGGCTTCCGTCCAGCCGATCAGGTCGCACAGCTTCACCGGCTCAGCGGGGCCGTCGTGAATGCAGCGTCCCAGCGCGTCAATCCAAGCCTCGTGCTCAGCGTTGTACGCCATCGCCTCATCGCCCCGCTGCGCCACCGCCTCAAGATCGGTCAGCCACGCCGCCCCGATGCGCTGGGCAAGGGCCCGTTTCAAGTGCTCGGCTCGGGACTGTTCCAACTCGAACGCCGCAACCTTCACGCCGGCGTCGTGCCAGTGCGCCAGCGCCTGCATGACCAACAGCGATTTGCCGCTGCCGGGATCACCGACGATCAGTGTCACCGTGCCGGGGATCAGCGCCTGCGTGCCGCGCGTCACCAGTCGCCATGGCCAGGCGATGGCGCTGCGTCGTCCGTCAATCTCAGCCGCGAGCATGTCGCGCAGCTCGCCGGCGGGACCGCGCGATGATGACGCCTCAGCCGCCGCGTCCACATCATCCGCCGTCGCCCCGTTGATCCGCCACGCCCGCACGTCCTTGTGCGGCGACGGTGGCGCGAACACTCGAACCGTCCCCACCACCGGCACTAGCCGCGCGGCCAGTCGATCCGCCGCCGCCTGCGTCGCCTCTGCGGCGCGACTGCCGGCCGGATCGGCGTCGGTGACGATCCAGACTTCATCGCGCCGCTGGCGCGTGACGTACTCGGCGATCAGATCGTCCGTCGTGCGGGCGCTGTTGTTCGCCCGGCCGATGGCGTCGTACCCCATGTCCAGCGCCGCCGCGCAGTCGGTCGGCCCTTCTGCGATCAGCAATGGCCCGCTACCGATCAGCCCCACCGGGATGAATAGCCCATCGCGTCCGCCACGCTCAGCATACTTGGCATCATCGAGCCGCAGCCGGATACCGGTCACGTCGCCGGCGGCGTTGCGCATCGGAAAACTGTAAGCCCCGTCGCGCTCGCACCAGCCGACGCGCAGCCGCCGCAGCGAATCGACCGACACGCTCAACCGCTTCGCCAGCGCCACCAGGCGATCGTCGTCGGCCACCTCGTGATAGCGCTTGGCCAGGGCCAGCATGTCCGCCGGCGTGGCGCGCCGCGCCGTCCGGGGCCTATCCGCGCCGCGAGCTTCGCGCAGCACATCGGCCAGCGGTCGGCCCGTCATCATTGCTCGAATGTCGAACACATCGCCGCACCATCCGCACGCATGACACTTCACGCGCCAAGCCCCATCCTCGCCGGTGTAGATCATCGCCGACGGATGCCGGTCGGGATGATCCGGGCTCGGACAGTTGCACGCATCGCCCCGGATCGTCGAGCCGGCGTCGACAATCTCGGCTTCCAGCGCCGACCGATCATGACGCAGGCGGTCAATAGCTTCGCTGCTGCCGGTGCTCATGGCGTAAATACCTCATCGGGGGGTTCAACAGGATCAGCGTCGAGCGCGCCCGCCGGCGCGGCGAACATGTCCCAGTGTTTGACCAGCGCTTCCGGGGTGGCGGTCATGTCCGGCCAGGTCGCGCGGTATCGCTCAAGCCGCCGGCGAATGTCATCGGGGGTCGCGCCCTTCGCCCGCAGGTCGCGGACGATCTTCCCGACGCGGGACCGCTCAGCCTTTGTGATGGGATTTAGCTTGAACGCCTCGACTACGGCGTCCCAGATTGGATCGCGCTTCCGTGCCGCGCCAGCGGCGGAAGCAGGCGCAGCCTGTGCGCTCTGTTTCTTATTCTGTTCTATCTGTTTCGTTCGGCGGGCGCTGAACGGTTTGATCGGTGCCTGCCGAACGGTCCCCCCTATGCGTGCCGAACGGTCCATGCACTTATCCGTTCGGTGGGTGCTGAACGGTAGACCGTTCTGTATATGCTGAACGGTTAGGGTGTAGGTGGCGCTGTGTCCATTACCCGGCCAGTCGATCAAAATCGCGCCCAGCGATTCGAGCCGGCGTGCCGCCTCACTCACTGTCCCGAGTTTGACGCCGGCGATCTTGGCGAGTCGGCGTTGACCGGCTGTGACCTGCCATTGATCGTCCGAGTGCAGCGCCATAGCCAGATACACTTTGGCGTCACTCGGCTTCATCCGCGAGATGATGTCGGTATCACCCAGCGCGTATGGTATACGGCCAAACTGAACGGCACTTGGGTTCATACCTGATCCCCTCGTTCGGCCTCATGCAACACATCAAGCACCGCAGCCTTGTCGCATACCGGGCAGTACAACCGACCAGCGGCGAGCAGACGAGCCCGACCACATCGCAGGCAGTTGTGACCTTCTCGCGCCCGTTCGATTAATGCCGACTCAACAGCACCTGCGTCAAATAAGAGACGGCGACCGGCACGGAAAGATGGAATCCGGCCCGCGTTGGCCTCGGTGCGCAACCACGCCTCAGATAGCCCATAGCGACGAAAACGCTTTGCCAAGTCCCGAATTGTGAGTAGGCGTTGATTTTCCATGCCGACATCATGCCGATGTCGTGCGCACGGAAGTGGGTACAAAGTGCGGATTATTTGCGGATCAACATTTTTTCGGCATGACTAGGCGGTAACACCCCTTGCCGTCACCCTGAATCATGGTGTCCCATGCAGGATGCATCGTTTGTGATCCGCCCCTTTGCCGATTGCGGAAAGTCTTCCGCATTTCAAACCGGCTTGCCGACGAACCAATCTTTTCGCCGATTGTCTCCTGAGATAAGCTGTGACCGCCATTCATCCAAGCCTCCCAAAGTATTTTCACTGCCTGGGCCTGATTACCCTTCGAGAATGTGTATCGCGTGCCGTACCAGTTGACCGAAGTAAAATCAACTGAATGCGTGGGTGTTTCACCATTCGTATCCACCACCGCCGCATCACCTGTGGCCTTCAACAACTCCGCAAACTCACTGATCTTCTTACAGTCGTCGGTGAGCAAATCTACAATTTCTTTCGTACTTTCCCAAACATACTCTGAGTGACAGTTGACGTATGTGCAGTACGACAAGTGTTCGCCTGTTGTCATCAGTGCCGAAAGAACAGATCGTTCGTATCCCTCCTTCGCCGACACAAGGTTGTCGATCGCACGAGCGCGTTTCTTCGCTTCCTTCACCTTATCTCTCAGGTCCGGCAACTGATCTTCAAGAGATTGCTTTTTCTGATCCCACTCACAACGCGCAGTCTTTACTCCACGTCCACCTCTGAGGCGCGAAAGATTCTTGATAGCCCAAGTCTGCAACTCTCCGATGTCGAGATAGTGATTTCTCAGTTCACCAGCCAAACTTTCCAGACTGATGACGAGAAAAGCACGCTGGGCTGTGGGGTCAGCCTGAATTGTTTCGTCGACGGTCCGTGTCGTGTTCATGTTGCACCTACTTTCAAATGGGTCGACCGACCGGGGGGAGCGCGGTAGGTGCTTCGTGCTTCGCCCCGGTCGGTCGTTTGCCGGGGATCAGCCGGCTACCCGATATCGGACTGTAGACCATGCGCGATGGTACATCACTCGTCGATGAGAATCATCTGAGCCGCCGCTGCTTTTCAAATATGAAATCATACTCAAAACCGGCTTGATCCATTATCGCCTCTAAGCCATTGAACCCAACCTTACCCCAATGTGGCCCCGCTGGTTCAGCCCAAAGCATCGGCACTTGAATCGCCCATTTGTCGCCCAAGCTGGTAACGACCACGATCCACTTACGCTCTATATCAAACTCATCCAGTCGGGCACGTTGTATGCCGGAAACTGTTACTTCTTCCCATCCCTTCTTCCGCAGGTAGGCTTTGGCCATCGCATTAAGTTGACTATCACCTACGAGATGTTGCAACAAGATTGATACACGCGCACGTTCTTCATGTGTGAGGCGATGAAAACCAAGTTTCATTTGGGCATCTGACGGTAGCATTTTGTCCAGTTGATCGCCTGCTGTATCTGGTTCGGGTGCTATGCCTTTGGCGGGTGGTTGTGTCTCTATGGTCGGGGGCTGCGCCGGCGCAAGTAGACAACATGCAACGGTGAAGATGGCGATAGCGCCCATGACGGTATAGTGTCGCATCATCGGTAGACCTCCGAATGTAGTGAACCGCAGTTACTTGGATGTCGATGGTTTGGGCTTGCTGTTTGGATTTCGCCACGTTGCGTAGCGGCCGATTTCGGCGATTGGGTAGTTATTCCCCTCCCACTGCACGCTGACGACGTGATCGCTGTCATCCACAAACAATGTACGCCGCAACCACAGGTTGACGGAGCCGCCGCCGGAGGTGTTGTAGTTGCTGTAAGCGACATCCCCGTAGACGTTGGTTGTTCCTGTCGTGTATTCGGGCAAGTCCACGTTCTTCGCTTGATACCACGTGTACATCGTGCGCCCACCGATGTGTTGTTCGGTGGTGGGCGGTCCCCAGCGGTCGATCACGTCGTTGATGTGCGCGCCCTGCCATGACTCCATGATCTCGTCCATCTTCTGCCCGCCGCACCCAACGGTGCATAGGCATACGATGATGACGGCGATCAAGGCGAGCGGGTTCGGTGTGCTTCGGCGATGTAGCATGGCGGCCCCCTTTGGAGAAATGAGAAACGGGGTCCACCGTCCGGCGGAATCCCCGTGCTCGCGCGCCTACCACGGCGCTCAGACTCGGTTCATCCGCCGGGCGCTGCACCCCGTTTGGGGACGTAACAGCGCCGGCAGAATCACCCTGAGTCTGATTGCCGGTGCGAGCCGGCAGCGTGGTAGTTCGCGAGCACACAGGTGATTCGCTACACAGCGAATCAGTTCAAGTTGTCATATTCATGGTAACATTGATCGTCGGGACGTGTCGCGTCCGCTTGACACTTCTGTGAAATCCGCCGGAGTAGAGGGAGGCGACTTCGTGGCGTGCGTGCTGACGCCCTTGGGGGCATGGGGGGGTCGCGCCAGCGCCTGCTGAACCGATGCCCTGCCTCATCGAGGTCCCCCGCCCCCCTCGCCGGATCGGCAGTAAACCGTAGCGGCGCATCTCTCTCGCGCGAGGCGTGGAACAGGCCCACGCCACGTGGATTTTCAGCCCTCCGATTAGGTGTATTGCCCCACAATGCGCCCTATACCTCGCGGTGCATCGCCATCATTGGGCTAATTGGCCCATCTTGCACCACTTGCGGCGAATTCGCGGTGCGCCCAATATGACCAGGGGCGCAGAGCCGTTGTCGCCGCTCTGGATCACCCGCCAGTCAGGGTCAGCCAAGTCGGCCAGGGCGTGGCGATGGCGTGCAGCGCCGGGGTCAATAGTTGAAGCGGGAACCGTTCGACGCTTGATCCGCAGATTGCCCTACGATCGCGTCTGCCGCGTCGAGTTCCAGCGGGCCCCGCCCGTCACATGTTCATCACGCCGACGCACCACGGACGCTTCAGGGCCGATTGCTGGGCCAGCGTCGCGGCGTCGTGCGGGCCGGGGTGCTCGACGGTGATTGCGAATCGCTCCGGCATCACGACGCCCCCAGCATGACCACGGCCACGGCCAGCAGGATCAGCGCCCAACGGATCAGGTTGCCCTTGCGTCGTGAGTTCACGCCTGCCCCCCGGCATCATGCCCGCCGGCCGCTTGCACCATCGCCGCGATGCCCGCCTTGACCGCCGCCGGCAGGGTCGGCCAAGCGGTCAGCAGGTCGGCGAGTTCGGGGTGATGCTCGACGGTTTGCGCCAAGCGCAGCGCCAAGACATCTGACGACGTTGATGTAACTGCCTGCGATCGCTCGGCTGGTTGATCCGCCGCATTGTTTTCGTAAAGCACAGGTCGTGGGTTCAAATCCCACGGGTGGCTTTTTTCTTGCGCTGCCGATGTTTCGGAGCGTTTGCCACCAGGCCAATTCAGTCGCATCGCTGGGCAAATCCGTCAGTCACCAGTATCATCGTGCGTGACGCATCGGCGCGGTCGTCCATGCGCTTCGTAGACCGCAAGAGGCTTTGACATGTTTCGATGGATCACGGCGTTCGGCTGGATTTTCACCTGCGTGTTGATATTGGCCGCAGGTTCGACCACTCAGGCTGCTTCGTATGACGTGGTGATCTACGCGGGTACGCCGGGTGGGATCGCCGCGGCGATTCAGACGGCTCGCATGGGGCGATCGGTTGTGCTGATCGAACCCGGCAAGCACCTGGGTGGACTCAGCAGCGGCGGACTCGGCCACACCGACAAGGGCAAGGCGGAAACCATCGGGGGCATCTCGCGTGAGTTCTATCAGCGCGTCGGTAAGCACTACGGCAGAAAGATCGCCTGGCAATTCGAACCGCACGTGGCTGAGCAGACGTTCAACGACATGATCGCCGAGGCCGGCCCGGGGAAGATCACGATCGTACTCGGGCAGCGATTGGACCGCAGCGGCAAAGGTCTTCGCATGGCCAATGGTCGCATCACGGCGATGGTCACCGAGTCGGGGGATGTCTACGAAGGCCGTGTGTTCATCGACGCATCATACGAAGGCGATCTGATGGCCGAGGCGGGTGTGACTTATCACGTGGGGCGTGAGTCGCGCGATGAGTACGGCGAGCCGCTGGCCGGCGTGCTCGAACCCGGCAAGGGCAAGTATCGCCAACCGAAGGTCTTCTTCGGCGAGGGGGTGGACCCGTACGTCAAACCCGGCGATCCATCGAGCGGTTTGCTGGCGGGCATACAGGACGTGCCGCTGGGCGAGATCGGCTCCGGCGACAAGAAGATTCAGGCCTACAACTTCCGCATCTGTCTGACAACCGACCCGGCCAACCGCATTGATTTGACTGAGCCGAAGAACTATGACCCGGCGCGTTACGAGTTGTTGGCTCGTTTCATCGCCGCCCAGCCGGCCGTGCGTCTGACCAAGAACGGCAAGGGGTGGCGACTACTCACCATCACCCCGATGCCCAACCACAAGACCGACATCAACGACGGTTGCCCATTCAGCACCGACTACATCGGCGCCAACTGGGACTACCCCGAAGGTGACTACGCCACGCGGCAGCGCATCTTTGATGATCATGTCGACTTCACCAAGGGTTTGTTGTGGTTTCTGGCATCGGACCCGCGCGTACCGGAGCATGTTCGCACCGAGATGAAACGGTACGGCTACCCGCGTGATGAATATGTCGACAGCGATCACTTTTCGACGCAGATGTACATCCGCGAGGCCCGGCGCATGATCGGCCCTTACGTGATGATTCAGTCGGACTGCGACGGCTCTGTGAAACAGCGGTCCAAACCCGACCCGGTCGGCATCGGTTCATATGGCGTCGACAGTCACCACATCCAGCGCGTCGTGTACAACGGGCAGGTGGTCAACGAAGGCAACTTCCTGGCACATCATTCGCCGTACCAGATCCCCTACCGGTCGATCATCCCGAAGAAAGATCAGTGCACGAACCTGCTGGTGCCGGTCTGCGTGTCGTCGAGCCACATCGCGTTCGGTTCGATCCGCATGGAGCCGGTTTACATGATTCTCGGCCAGAGCGCGGGCACGGCGGCTGTGATGGCGATCGAAGCCGGTGATGCGGCCTTGCAGGATGTGCCCTACCCGGCGCTGCGCAAACGGTTGGAAGCGAACGGACAAGTGTTGGAATTTCAGTAACTGACAGTTGAGGCATGACAACGATGAAGTGGCAGAACACGCGAGCGGCGCTGGGCCTGATCGGGTTGATGTTTTGCGTGAGCAGCGCGGCGTGGGCGGCGCCGAGCGTCGGCGAATTGACAGTCAACGAGCGCATCAATCCGATGGGCATCGATGATATCAGCCCGCGATTGAGTTGGATCATCACGTCGACCGAGCGAAACACCATGCAGGTCGCTTACCAGGTGATTGTCGCATCGTCAGCGGACAAGGCGAACAAACACGAAGGCGATCTGTGGGACAGCGGGCGCGTGGCGTCGCAGCAGTCGGCTCATGTGAAATACGCCGGGCGGAAGCTGCGGTCGTTTGAACCATGCTGGTGGTCCGTGCGTATTTGGGTCAGCATTGACGGCAAAGCGAGCAGCGAACCGACGGCATGGAGCAAACCGGCGACATGGTCGATGGGCGTGTTGAATGCATCGGACTGGGGCGCGAAGTGGATCGGCCACACCGCCCCACCGGCCAAGCGTTATTACCTCACGGACGTCGGCCCACTGGTGAACTTCGACGGCTGTGGCTGGATGTGGCACGACGAAGGCAAATCACTGGCGGAACTTCCCGCGGGCAATCGCTATTTCCGCTACAGCTTCAACCTGCCGGCCGATGATGCGGTGCGATTCGCCACGCTGCTGATCGCGGCGGATGATCGGTATTTTCTGTTTGTCAACGGCAAGCGGTACAGCATCAGCCGCGATGAACCCGAGGCCTGGCGGCAAGGCTACGAGGTCGATCTGACGCACAAGCTGCAGGCGGGTCGTAACGCCCTGGCGGTGCAGGTGAACAACAATGCCGTCGGCCCGGCGGGTGTGGCCGGCAAGCTCGTGATCGAGCTCAACAGCGGCCGGCGCATCGTGCAGCCGATCGATGCGTCGTGGAAGTCGACCGCGGGGCCGAAGGGACACTGGATTGGCGCGGAGTATGACGATGCCGCGTGGAAGCCCGCCAAGTTCGTTGCGCAGGTCGGCGACTCGCCGTGGGGCATCGTACCGGCCGTGGGCTACGCAGTCGGATGGTTGCAGACCGCCCCGAGCCCCCTGCTGCGGCGAACCTTCGATGTGGCGGACAAACCCGTCAAGCGAGCGACGGCTTACATCTGCGGCATCGGGTATCACGAGCTTCGACTCAACGGCCAGAAGATTGGCGACCGCGAACTGGACCCGGCGTTCACGCGGTTTGACCGCCGGACGCTGTATGTAACGCATGATGTGACGGATCAGATTCACAAGGGGGCCAATGCTCTCGGCGTGATGCTCGGCAACGGCTGGCAGAACATGCATACTCGCGCCACATGGGACTTCGATCAAGCACCTTGGCGTGCCGAACCGCGTGCGATGATGCTGCTTCGCATCGAGTACGCTGACGGTTCGACGCAGAACATCGTGACCGATGAAAGCTGGCGTGCCTCGACCGGGGCGTTGGTCGCTGATTCGATCCGTGCGGGCAACATCTACGACGCCCGCCTCGAAAAAGCGGGCTGGGACACGCCGCAGTATGACGATGCCGCGTGGGCCAAGGCGAGCCTCGTCGACGCTCCCGTCGATGCGAAGATGATCACCGCGATGAGCATGGACCCGATCCGTGTCACGCAGACGATCAAGCCGGCGAAGCTGACGCAGGTGGCCCCGGGCGTGTGGGTCTACGACATGGGTCAGAACATCCCCGGCTGGGCCGAACTGCACATCACCGGTAAAGCCGGCTCGTCGGTGACGCTCGCCTACTCGGAACTGCTGCACGAAGACGGCACGATCGACCCGAAGAATATCGACAGCTTCGTCTTTGCCGGTCCCTTCCAGGTAGACACCTACGTGCTTAAGGGCGGCGGCGAGGAAGTCTGGTCGCCGAAGTTCGTGTATCACGGGTTCCGTTACGTGCAGGTGACCGCACGTGATGCCGAGGGCAAACCCGATACCTCGTTCAAGCCGACGCTCAGCACACTCATCGGCAAGGTGGTACACACCGATTTCGACGCCAACGGCTCATTCACCTGCTCCAACGAGTTGCTCAACGACATTCAACGCCTCACGCTGTGGAGTTACCGCGGCAATTACCACGGCTACCCGACCGACTGTCCGCAGCGCGAGAAAAACGGCTGGACCGGCGACGCTCACCTGGCCGCCGAGCAGGCGATGTTCAACTGGCGGAATATTCCCGGCTACGCCAAGTGGGCCCGCGACCTCGACGACGAGCAGAAGCCCGACGGCAATCTGCCCGGCATCGTGCCCACAGGTGGATGGGGTTACGCGTGGGGCAACGGCCCGGCGTGGGACTCGGCCTTCGTGTTGATTCCGTGGTATGTGTACCTGTACCGTGGTGACACACAGATGCTCGCCGATCACTACGACGGCATGAAGCTATATGTCGACTACATGACGAGCCGCTCGAAGGACCACCGCGTCAGCCATGGGCTTGGCGACTGGTGTCCCGCCGACACGAAGACCCCTGCCGAGATCACCTCGACGGGTTACTACTACGTCGACGCCATGATCGTGTCGAAAGCGGCGAAGCTGCTGGGCCATGACAATGATGCCCGCAACTATGCAGCGCTGGCCGAGCGCATCCGCGCGTCGTTCAACAAGCAGTTCTACAAAGGTGATGGGCGATACGAGCCGCTTTCGCAGACATCTTTGAGCTGTGCGATCCATCAGGGGCTGGCCGAGCCGTCACAGGTTGACGCCGTGCGCGATCGACTTGTCGAAGCGGTTCACACCCGCAAGGATCATCTCGACGTCGGCATCCTCGGCTTCAAGTATCTGTTGCGTTCGTTGAGCGAACACGGCCGAGCTGACCTGGCCTATCGCATCGTCACACAGACCGACTTCCCCAGCTTCGGCCACTGGCTCAAGCAGGACGCGACTACGCTCTGGGAAGCGTGGGACGGCGGCGGCTCGCACAACCACATCATGTTCGGTGATGTCAGCGCGTGGTTTTACCAGACCCTGGCCGGCATCAACATCGACCCTGCCCGCCCGGGGTTCAAGCACATCATTCTCCGCCCCCAGCCTGTCGGCGATCTGAACTCGGTCCAGGCTCAGACGAATTCAGCGTTCGGTCCGATCCGTTCGCAATGGCAGCGCGTCGGGAATCGTTTCACATGGCATGTGAGCATCCCGGCAAACACGACCGCCACCGTCTGCGTGCCGACCACCCAACCCGACTCCGTGACCGAGTCAGGCAAACCCGTCAAAGGCCGCCACGATGGTACCGGCCTCATGATTGAACTGGGTTCCGGTGAATACGACTTCGCATCCACGCTGGGCCAACCGGCCGACTGATCGAAAGGAACACATGTCTCACACACGACGCGCACTGCTGCTGGCGTGGGCACTTCTGACTTGCATCGGTACGACGACATTTGCCGCCGACAAGCCGAACGTGATCTTCCTGCTGACCGACGACCAGCGTTGGGACACGCTCGGGTGTATGGGCAACGACGTCATCCAGACGCCGAACATCGACCGCCTCGCCGCCGACGGGGTCGTGTTCGACAACATGTTCGTGACCACATCGATCTGCTATGCCAGTCGGGCGAGCATTCTGACCGGTCAGTACAATCGTCGACACCAGATCAACGGGTTCAACACGCCGTTCTCCCCCGAAGCCCTGTCGAAGACCTACCCCCTGCTGATGAAACAGGCCGGCTACCGCGTGGGGTTCATCGGCAAATGGGGCGTCGGTAAGCCGCCCAAAGGCGCGTTTGATTACGACCGGACTTTCCCCGGCCAGGGACATTACGAGGTGAATGTCGACGGCGCCAAGCGTCATCTGACCAGCATCATGGGTGATCAGGCCCTTGAATTCATTCAAGGCGCCAAACCCGGCGAACCGTTCTGCCTGTCGATCAGTTTCAAGGCGGCCCATGTGCAGGACTCTTACAACCTGACCGATGTGCCGTTCCGCTTTGATCGCAAATACGCCAAGTTGTACCGGCATGTCGATGTGCCGCTGCCAGCGACGGCGACCTGTGACTCATTCGAGAAACAACCTCTGTTCATGCGCGATTCTGAATGCCGCATGCGCTGGGCGGTGCGCTTCTGGGGACCGGCGAAGTATCAGGACTCGGTCAAGGGGTACTACCGGTTGATCACGGGCGTCGATGAGCAGGTCGGGCGGATTGTTCAAGCCCTCAAGGCGGCCGGTCAACTCGGCAACACCATCATCGTCTTCACCGGCGACAACGGGTTCTTCCTCGGCGAGCACGGCTTTGCAGGCAAGTGGATGCCGCACGAAGAGTCGATTCGCGTGCCGCTGGTGATTTACGACCCACGGCTGCCCAAGGCCCAGCGCGGCACACGGCGTGCCCAGATGGCGCTGAACATCGACATCGCACCGACAATTCTCGATGCGGCAGGCGTGGCTGCGCCGTCGGCCATGCAGGGCATGAATCTCGTGCCGATCCTGCAGGACGCATCGACGCTGGGACGCGAGGCGTTCTTCTACGAGCACCTGTTCAAACACCCTCGCATCCCGATGACCGAAGGTGTTCGTACCGAGCAATTCGCTTACTGGCGATACATCGAAAAAGACCCGGTTGTCGAAGAACTATACGACTTGTCAGTCGACCCGCACCAGACAAAGAACCTGGCCGCGGATTCATCCCACGCCAAGACGTTGCAACAGATGCGTCAACTCTGGCAACAGCAGCGCGATCAGGTTAGATGATCATTAGGTTATAGGTGGTCGCACGGGCCGCAATCGAATAGATGTCGCATGGACACGAGATGGCGATGACTCGGTTTGCGGCATTGGATTATCGATGCATACATAGTGCCATGACGGTCGACAGAGTAGTTTGCGGTCATGCTGTAACCACGGAGAACCCCGGTTGTCGTTTAAAGATCCAGACCCATTCGAGTAAGGCGAATCCCAAGCAGCCTTGCGCCAGTTCCAGCGGTCGGATCATGGCATTGTTTAACCATTCAATGGCGTGCGCCGCCGCGTCGAGGTTCAGACCGAGTGCAATGCCTAGAAGGCTTTGGCTCTGGCAGAATGTGCTGATGACCACAAAAGCCCACAGACTGATTGAGCGTGGATACAGCACAAGCGCCGGCAGAGCCAGCCATGTGTACTGGGCGGCGAAGCTGGGCGCGAAGGCGGCGAAGGCGATCAGGTAAACGAACATGCTGTATTGGCCGGCCCCGAGACGAAACGCTGCCCGGGTACACACCAGAACCGCCACTAACCAGATCGCCTTGCACAGCGATAGGAACCATGCCTGCTGGTACAACTGGACATCCATCGCTCGGTTGGCGATTCTCGCGAGCATGTTGGGAAACAGCGCGGAGCCGAATGTGGAGTTGTAGTGCACCACATGGGCGTTGAATCCCTCCAGTGACGCGTCATCTAAGATGAACAAGCAGAACCCGATCGCCAGGACGGCGTATGCTATGCACGCCGCGCCCACCCGGTGGGGCCATGAGCCGAGCCGGTCCCATGACAGCCACAGTGCCGGGTAGAACAGGAAGATGTGTTTGATCCACATGGAAACGCCGAACAGCATGCTGCTGATCACTCGCCGTGTGTTGCCGCTATAGGATCGAAATAATTGCGGGTCCAGCATCGCCATGCCCGCGATCCCGAGGACTATGGGAAAGTTGTTGAACTGGGAATGGTAGCCGGTCAACACCAGCGTCATCGGGGCAAGAAGGTATATGATCGCTCCGGTGATAGTGAAGTTTCGCGCCAACAGGCAAGCGAGCACCAGATTACCGAGGATGATGATTGAGGCGACAAGCATGTGATACGGCATGGCGCCGGCGAGGTTGAACTGCCTGGCGCACCACTCCATCGCCGCTAAGACAAACGCCCACGGCATGCCGTAGTTGTAACGTGAGGTGTTGGCGTAGACCGATTCGTGGTTCAGTACCAGATCCGAGACGAGCTGGTAGGATTGAAGATCGAAGTTGTGACCCAGGGTCGATAGCCACATACACACTGCCGTGTGTGCCCAGATCGCTGCGATAAAGGCGCGCGAATGCAATGAGCGGACAAAGTGCTGGACGACCAGAATCCCCGGAATCAGCCACGCACCGGCCAACAGGCCCGCGATCCAGGGACTGCTGCGACGGTCGACGGCCAGCGTTATGGCATCCAGCGTCACCGCGCTACCCATGGGCAATTCCAAGTAGGCTCTATCGGTCGACTCGGGTAGGCGCCATGCCAGATGCATGCTCGTCCCCTGCCGCTGGCAAACAGGCGCCAGATATCTGACGGTATCTTCAACATGCTCGGGCACACTCAGCCCAAATGCCCAGGCATCGAATCGGCCATTCAACTGCATCGTGATTTCGAGGCGGTTGAACGACTCGCCTGGCGAAACAATGCTGATCGTCCCTCCGCATCCCAGGACCCGCTGAAACATCCACGGGGTCGTGTTGATAGATCGTACGGAGTTATCTTCGCCGGAGTATTGGACATCAATCCGATTTGGCCCGAGCAGCGCAGCCACCTGCTGGTGCGTGGTGGCGTGGTGAAGCACACGCACCTGCGGCGGCGTGGCCAAAGCCAGGGACAGAACGATCATACAGACAGAGCATAATCCGCCGATAAGGGCATATCGTCTACAAAACAGATTGGGAAGGGACATGGATAATTCCTATATTGCATCTTGTCACAATGACTTTTATTCATTGCTTGGAACAGGCGAGGTGACAAACCAAAACGTCAATTGCACAGAATGCAGCGATCGACAACGCCAATCGACACCAAGAAATGACGACGATCGCTATAAATGATTTTTTCACATTACCTTGGAATGTATGTGTGCGGGACAGATGACCACGATAACTGACTAGTCGTCCGACCATGAAATAGACGGATGAAAACTGATTGCCCCGGAATGATTTAATCTGTTGCATAAAGCTTTTCCAGACGTAACTGCCTTGAATAGGCGCGTCACGATCCGGACGTTAGTTCGTGGAGATCGTTCTCCTGTCTGTTTTCATAACACCAATGTATAGACAAAATACCCCATGATTCATGACTGGTCCAAAGAATCTTGCTTGTCTTTATTAACATTGGCCGCATCCGTGCAAATCAGTACACATGACGCGCTTCGCATGGCGATATATTTTGGTAGGCGCCGGCTGTTTGAGAGCGTAATATCCGATGATTCGAGTCGCTGTCTTAAATATGACAACTGGGGGAATAACCTAATTATGTTTGAGGAGAATAGGTGGCAGGTGTGTCAGATGTGCCCAGAAGAATAGCTCAGATGTGGTACTTCCGAGTTTTAGAGCATCCAATAGAATGAATGTCACTTCAACTCCGCTTCAACTTCAAGAAATCATCATTTCAGTTGATGCATTATTAACCGCGGCCCTGACGTCCACAACCTGATGGCCCTGAGTTCTGCGGAGCTTTTGGACCGAGCGCGAGCATGACCGATTCAGCCATTGCTTTTCGTCGCCCGGCGGTACTGACCCGGTGTCCTGCCGGTTTCGCGGCGAAACACGACGCTCATATATTCCGGATGTCGAAAGCCAGCCAGCCCCGCGATGCGCTGTAATGTGAAGTCCGTCTCCTGAAGCAACTGTCGGCAACGATCGATCTGCAACCGCAGAATCTCCTGTTTGACTGTGCGGCTGAAGATCGTACTGAATCGCCGATTCAGCGTGACGCGCGAGCACCGCAACTGCCGGGCGACATCCTGCACCTGAATGCCTTCGCACGCCTGCCGGCGGATGATCTGCACGGCTTGAGCCACCAGTTCATCATCGATCGCCAACACGTCGGTCGACTGCCGTGTTGTCACTCCGCGAGGTACGATTTGAATCGGACGACGCGGTTGCTTCGCACCGTTCATCAGATTTTGCAGTAGCGCCGCCGCCTCGAAGCCAATGCGCTCCAGGTCGTGAGCCACGCTCGTTAAGGGCGGGTTGGCCAGTTCACACAGCAGCACGTCGTCATCGACGCCGATTACCGCCGCCTGCTCGGGCACTGCGATACCCGCCAGTCGACAGGCATTGAGCACGCGCAATCCCATTACGTCATAACACGCCGCGATCGCCACCGGCGGCGTCAGCGTCCGCAACCATCTGACCAGCCGATCCTGCTGGCGTGGCAGCGTGTCGTAGCGCCCTTGGCGCGGCTTGAACTCGAACAATTCACAAGGCAATGACTCAGCGGCCAGGCGTTTGATCAGAAAGTCGCGACGGCGGTTTGACCATTCCTTGCCTTCAAGGCCGACATAGGCGAAGCGTTTGAACCCGCGATCAAGCAGGTGTGATGCCAAATGATCGATGATCGCCTGGTCGTCGGACTTGAGCGTGGGCATGGCGTCGGCGAGCGTCTCGCCGAGAAAGACCGCCGGGGTCTTGAGTCGTCGCGCTGCGTTGAGCACATCGGGGCGCGATGTGCGCAGCAGAATGCCGTGCCCCTGCCACCTTTTCAGCCATGGCGGCAGCGAATCATCGAGGCCTCGCTCGTCAGTAAGGATCGTCCAGTTGCCACAGGTACGTGTATAACGCGCCACGCCTTCGAGCACGCCCCGCCCGAATGTCTTGGACGTTTCAATCAGCAGCGCGACTTCACGCCGCCCATCGTCGGGGTGTCGCATCACAGGCTTTGAAGAGTATTTCGATAAGTTCAACTTAACACTCCGCCCGTCCCTGCTCAGCAGGCAACTGACGACATCATACATCATTTGTACAATGTATAATGGATATTACGAGAATTTCTCGCGGCCAATTGACGCACCACGGCATGTTACATAATCTCAATTCTTTCTGTCTAAAACTCAATGACGTCACTGTCTCGACACGATACTCTTTGACTTCACGAGGCCAACCGCATGATTGACGCACACCACCATTTCTGGCAATTCGACCCGGTCCAGTACGGATGGATCGACTCGCAGATGCATGTGCTGCGACGCGACTTTCTGCCGGAGCACCTGCAAAAGCTCACGAAAGAGGTCGGCATCGAGGGCGTCATCAGCGTGCAGGCTCGTCAGATGATGACGGAAACCCAGTGGCTGCTGGATATGGCCGAATCACATGAGTTCATCCGCGGCGTCGTTGGATGGCTTCCGCTGGTCGATGCGGATATCGCCTACGACCTGCAACGTTTTGCCGGTCGCAAGAAACTCAAAGGCTTACGCCACGTCTTGCAGGACGAACCCGACGACTTCTACATGAATCGGACGGAGTTCAACCGCGGGCTGACCTGTCTGACCCAGATGAATCTCGTTTATGACATCCTCATCTTCGCACGCCATCTGCCGCAGACGATCGAACTGGTCGACCGCCACCCCAATCAGCGGTTTGTACTCGACCACATCGCCAAACCGACCATTGCTGCGACACGCTTCGACGATGACTGGCGTGACAACATTCGCAAGCTGGCTGAGCGTCCCCATGTCACGTGCAAATTCTCCGGCGTCGTGACGGAAGTGCAGGATGCCGAGTGGGACATTGAACTGATCCGCCCGTACTGGGACACCGTGCTCGAAGCGTTCGGGCCCGATCGTCTGATGTTCGGGTCCGACTGGCCGGTCTGCCTGCTTCGCACGGACTACACCGCTTGGGTGCAGACGGTGCAAACACTCACCGACGATCTGACGGAATCCGAACAGCAGGATGTGCTGCACAACACCGCCGTCCGCGCTTATCAACTGAACGACTGACCGACGGACATCACCATGACACAGACAACCACCCACCCCACCGCCCTCGGCCTTGAACCCAGCTTCGGCTTCGGCGATCGCATCGGCCTGGCCACGCCCGGCCACCTGCAGGCCTTGCGCCAGGCCGGTGGACCGATCCGCGGCATCTTTGCCCAGCAGTCGATTCGTGAGATGACCCGCACTCAGCGCACCGCGGAGCAGGTGATGGACGCCGCCACGGATGTACTGACCGAATCCGGCTTCGATCAGCCCTGGGGCGCCGATGCCGACCATCTGAAAACCCCGGCGGATGTCGACGTCACCGCGGCGGCGGGTTTTGTGTTCTTCACGATCGATCCGTCCGGGTATGTCGATCAGCAGGCCGACAACTACGACGAGGCGACACTTGATGCCAAGTTCGCCAAGGTGGCCGGTCAGGTCGACTGGGTCGATCAGTATCTTGATAAAACGATCAAAGTCGACGACGGGCCAACGATCACGTTTGACGCGCAGTCTGTGCATCGAGCGGCGGTCAAATACGGCCGCGCGATCAGTGAAGCGTTGCAACTCGGAGCCTACATCAAGCAGGTCGCCGAACATCGCGGCGGTGAATACGAAATCGAACTCAGCGTTGACGAGACCGATCATCCCACCACGCTGGCCGAGCATTACATCATCGCCGAGCAGTGTCTTGAAGCGGGCATGAAGCTTGTCAGCCTCGCCCCGCGATTCATCGGCGAGTTGGAAAAAGGCGTCGACTATATCGGCGATCTGGCCGCCCTTGAAAAGTCCATGGCCGATCACGCAGCGATCGCCCGCCAGCTTGGGCCTTACAAGCTCTCGCTGCATTCAGGTTCTGACAAGTGCTCGATGTACCCGATTCTGGCTCGGACCACGCGCGGCCTGTTCCATGTCAAAACCGCCGGCACCAGTTACCTCGAAGCGCTGCGCGTCGTGTTGCGACATGACGAAGCGCTGTTCCGACGCATCGTGGACTTTTCACGTGACCGCTACGACACCGACAAAGCCACGTACCATGTCCACGCCACGGTCGACGCCACACCGCCGCAGGCCGATCTGCATGATGCCGAGTCCCTGGAAAAGGTTTACCTCGAACGTTGGCAGGATGTACCCGCCGGCAAGGCGTTCACCGAGGCCGGCCGCCAGATCCTGCATTGCACATTCGGTTCGGTGCTGACCGACGGAGAACTCGGCCCGGCTGTGCATCAGTGCCTGCGCGATCATCCGGATACACACTGCGAGATTCTCGCTGACCATTTCGCCCGTCATCTGACCGCCCTCCGGCAAGGTATGTAAGGACCACGCTCATGAACGCACGCTCATGCATCTACGCTGTGCTGCTGCTCGCCTTCCCTGTCGCCATGACCTTGGCCGAGCCGCCTGATCCCCCGGCTCTGCCACAGCCGTATGCGCAGCATGTCAAGCAACTCGTCGACGAGGCTGCGAAGGTCAATGCCGCTGGACCTTATCACCCGAACTGGGAATCGCTCGGGCGCATCACCGAGGCGCCCGAGTGGTACCGCGATGCCAAGTTCGGCATCTATTTCCACTGGGGCGTGTACAGCGTGCCGGCTTTCGGCAATGAGTGGTACCCCCGGAAGATGCATCAGAAGAAACTGCCGGAGTACACGCATCACGTCGAAGCGTACGGCGATCCGACGAAGTTCGGCTATGCCGATTTCGTGTCGAGGTTCAAGGCGGATAAGTTCGATGCCGAGGCGTGGGCGGAACTGTTCAAGCAGGCCGGAGCGCGTTTCGCCGGGCCGGTCGGAGAGCATCATGACGGGTTCGCTATGTGGGCCAGCAAGGTCACGCCTTGGAATGCGGCGGACAAAGGGCCGCATCGTGACATCGCCGGTGAACTTGAAAAAGCGATCCGCGCCCGCGGGATGCGCTTTGTGATGTCTTTCCACCACGCCCGCAACAATCTCTGGCTCAAAGACGGCAAGTGGACCGGCCACTATGAATTCGTGAAGAAGGATTTCCCTTCGCTGCTGAATGATCCGCAGCGCGCGATCCTTTATGGGTACATGCCTCGCGAGCAGTTTATCGACTTCTGGCTGGCCAAACTCGTTGAAGTCATCGACACGTATCACCCGGACCTGATGTGGTTCGACTCGTGGCTGCATGAGATTCCCGAAGCGGCGCGGCAGCAGTACCTGGCCTACTACTTCAATCGCTCCAAGCAGTCGGGGCAGGATCCGGTGGTGACATTCAAGCAGAAGGACCTGCCGCAGGATGTGGCGCTGCTTGACCTTGAAAAAGGCCGCATGGACAAGCTGACCGAATTCGCCTGGTTGACCGACGACACGATCAGCCGCGGAAGCTGGTGCTACACGCAGAGCTTGACGATCAAGCCGACGTCCGTCGTGCTGCACAGCCTGATCGACATCGTGTCGAAAAACGGCTGCCTGCTGCTGAACATTTCGCCGATGGCCGACGGAACGATTCCGGAGAACCAGCGGCAGGTGCTGCTGGAGATCGGCCGATGGCTCAAGCTCAATGGTGAGGCGATTTACAATACTCGGCCGTGGAAGACCTACGGCGGCGGGCCCAGCTCCGACAAACACGAAAAAGGCCACTTCGGCGGCATTGCCGACCCCAAAGGCGGATACACCCCGCAGGATGTGCGCTACACCGTCAGCAAAGACGGCAAGACGCTCTACGCCATCGCCCTGGGCTGGCCGACCGGGCCGATCCAGTTGCCGCATGTCAAAGTGGTCGACGCGTCCGGCGGCCGCGTGACGATGATCGGACACGATGGCGCGTTGAAGTTTTCCGTCAACCCCATGCAACATCTTGTCGTCACTCCGCCTGATCTTGCGGAGTCGGCGCGTCCCTGCAAAGATGCCGTTGTTTTTAAGCTCGTCGGGTTCTCTCTTGACGAGTCGGACTGACCCGGGCAGGTCGGTCCGCGAGGCCCTCAACGTCACTTTGTGGAGTCGTGAACATGTCGACCAGCAACACGCCGCACACCGAAATCATCCAGCACGAGCATGATCCGGTCATCCCCAAGCAGTACCTGTTTTCGTTCTGCCTGGTGACGACGCTGTTCGCCTTCTGGGGATTCGCCAACGACGTGACCAACCCGCTGGTCCGCGCGTTCCAGGAGATCTTCCTGATCAGTTCCAGCCAGAGCAGCCTGGTACAGACCGCCTTCTATGGCGGGTATGCCACGATGGCGATTCCCGCCGCGCTGTTCATCCGCAAGTTCAGCTACAAAGCGGGCATTCTCGTGGGGCTGGCGCTGTATGCGACCGGCGCGTTGCTGTTTATCCCCGCGAGCATCACGATGGCTTTCTGGGTCTTTCTCGCCGCGCTGTACATCCTCACCTTCGGCCTGGCCTTCCTTGAAACCACCGCCAACCCGTACATCCTCGCCATGGGTCCGCCTTCGACGGCGACGCGCCGCCTGAACTTCGCCCAGGCGTTCAACCCGATCGGTTCGCTGATCGGCATGGTTGTCGCCAGCCAAATCGTGCTCGCCGGCCTGGGCATCCAGGAATTTCGCGCCTGGCAGGCCGATGAGATCACCTCGGCGCACAAGGCCCAGTACGAAGACAACCTCCAGCAGTACAAGCAGAATCCACAGGCTTACCAGCAGCAGCTCACTACGGACGAACAGAAACTTGAAACGCTGCATCAGAAGATGATGGGGCTGGAAGAAGGCACTGAGGCCTACAAAGACACCCGGGGGCAGTACAAGAAGCAGCTTGAATCGCTCAAAGATCGTCAGATGGTCGTCGACGGTGAATACGTGCCGATGATGCCCGGCCGCATTGATGCCCAGATCATCGGGGCACTGCATGATTTTCATGATGGGAAGATACAGTTCGATGTTAAAGACGCTGAGGGACGACAAAAATACACCAACCACGCGGCGATGCAGTCGCACGATTTGATGGTGGTACGCTGGCCGTATGTCGTGATCGGGTGCATCATCGTCGGGGCGTTTGTCGTGTTTCTCGTCAGCAAGTTGCCCGAAGCCAGCGCTCATGAAAAGATGCATCTGGGCCACACATTCGCAGCCCTGCTGGGTAATGGCCGCTACGTCGGCGGCGTGATCGCGCAGACGTTCTACGTCGCGGCGCAGATCATGTGCTGGACCTTCATCATCAACTATGCCGTGATTAACCTGAACCTCACGCTCTCCGAGGCGCAGGGTTACAACATCATTGCGATGATCATCTTCTGCTCCAGCCGCTTCATCTGCACCTATTTGTTGAAGTACATCAAGCCGGGCGCGTTGCTGATGATTCTCGCGGTCGGCGGGATGCTCACGACGCTCGGCGCGATCTTCCTGTCCGGTTTCGCAGGGCTCTACAGCCTCATCGCCATCTCGGCGTGCATGTCGCTGATGTTCCCGACGATTTACGGCATCGCGCTGGACGGGCTCGGCGAAGAAGCCAAACTCGGCTCGGCCGGCCTGATCTTCGCCATCGTCGGCGGCGCGCTGATGCCGCCGCTGCAGGGTCGCATCATCGATGCCGGCGACGACATCACCGGCATGATCGATGTCGGATTTACTTCACTGCCATCAGTCAGTGCGTCATTCGTGCTGCCGCTGATCTGTTTCGTTGTCATCGCCATCTACGGGTTCTACACGAACCGATACTACGCGGAGTGATTTCATGCAGTACAGGGCCCTCGGTCAGACGGACATGAAGGTTTCGCAACTCGGATTCGGCGCCTCTTCGCTGGGGGCGGAGTTCCGGCGAATCGATCTGAACGAGGCCATCCGGTCCGTGCACACGGCCCTGGACCTGGGCATGAATCTCATCGACACGTCGGCCTACTATGGGCGAGGCCTCAGCGAGGCCCTGCTCGGACAGGCCCTGAACGACGTGCCGCGCGACAAGTATTACCTGTGCAGCAAACTCGGGCGATACACGCCGGAGCATTTCGACTTTTCGGCGCAACGCGTGGCTGAGTCCGTCGACGTGAGTCTTCAGCGGATGAAGACTGATCATGTCGACATCATGCTCTGTCATGACATTGAATTCGTCGACATGCAGATGATCATCGACGAAACGCTGCCGGCACTGCGCGAGCAGGTCAAAGCGGGCAAGGTCCGCTACATCGGCGTCAGCGGCTATCCGATGAAGATGTTCCGGTACGTGCTGGACCGCACGGACTTGGATGTGATTCTGTCGTACAACCATTACACCATGCAGAACACGATGCTGGCGGACATGGTGCCGTACCTGAAGCAGAAGAACGTCGGCATCATGAATGCCGCCCCCTTCTCGGCGCGGTTGCTGACGGGTACGAAACTACCAGACTGGCACAAGGCCACGCCGAAGGTTCGCCAAATCGCCGAGGCCGCTGCCGAAGCAGCCCGCGAAGCCGGTAGCGACATCGCCAAACTCGCCCTTCAGTTCTCGATCGATCACCCGGATTTCGCCACGTGCATTGTCGGATCAGCCAATCCGAACAACGTGCAGAAATGGGTCGACTGGGCCGATGAGCCGATCGATCGCGAACTCATGGATCGCGTGCTCGAAATCCTCAAACCCATCCACGACTGGTTTTACACCGAAGGTCGGCCCGAGAACAACGACGAGCCGATCAACGTCGTCGAGTAATTCATCATGCGCGCCATTCGCCTGGAAGAACCCAAGCGGTTCGAGTATGTCGATATCGAATCACCCGCCCTGCCCGGGCCCGGCCAGGCACTGGTGCGGACGCACCGCATGGGCATCTGCGGCACAGACCTCAGCGGGTATCTCGGCAAGATGCCGTTCATGCAGTACCCGCGTATTCTGGGGCATGAACTCGGCGTCGAGGTGATCGAAGTTGGTCCGGGTGTCACCAATGTGAGCGTCGGCGATCGCTGCTCGGTCGAGCCGTATATGAATTGCGGCCAGTGCCACGCCTGCCGCAAGGGCGCGACCAACTGCTGCGCGAAGTTGAACGTCATCGGCGTGATGATCGACGGCGGACTGTGCGAGCAGTTTCTGATCCGGGCGGACAAACTGCACGTATCGAAGAAGCTGAGTTATGAGCAGTTGGCACTCGTCGAGACACTGGCGATCGGGTGTCATGCCGTCGACCGCGGGGCGCCACAGGCGGGTGAAAATGTGCTCATCGTCGGCGCGGGACCGATTGGGCTGGCGACGATCGAATTCGTCAAGCTGACCGGTGCGCGGACCATCGTCGCCGACCTCAATGCCCAGCGGCTGAAATTCTGCAAGCAGGTGATGGGTGTTGATGAAACGTTGCTGGTCGGGGAGGACTTCGAACAACAGTTGCGCGAGGTCACCCGCGGGGACAAGGCCGACGTCGTCATCGACGCCACGGGGCATGTCGGCTCGATGTCGGCAGCGTTCGGGTACATCGCGCCGATGGGGCGGCTCGTTTACGTCGGCATCACCACGCAGGAAGTCCGCTTCGCCCATCCGATGTTTCACAAGCCCGAGGGCACGCTGCTGTGCAGTCGCAACGCCCTGCCGCGCGACTTCACCCGCATCATCGAGTTGATCGAGACGGGCCGTATCGACACAGGGCCGTGGATCACGCATCGCGTGGGGTATGACGATTTCGTCCGGCAGTTCGATCAGTTCACACGCCCCGAAACCGGCGCGATCAAAGCCATCGTCCAGGTCACAGATGAGTAAATATCGGGAGCCACATGCGTTCAGCCATCACGATATCACTGGTCGAAGAAGCCCGCGGCGGTCCGTTCGTGTACTGGGACGGACTTGAAGACGGCTGCCGGCGTGCGGCGGCGGCGGGGTTTGATGCCGTGGAGTTGTTCGTGCCGTCGGCTGATGCGATAAACCCCGGCGAGTTGCGCCGCCTTCTCGCTGAACATCAACTGCAGTTGGCGGCTGTCGGCACCGGCGCCGGCTGGGTCAAACACCGTCTCACGCTGACCGACCCCGATCCGGCCCAACGTGACAAGGCGTGTGATTTCGTTCGCAATATCATCGACTTCGCCAGCCAGTTTAACGCCCCTGCCATCATCGGCTCCATGCAGGGGCGGCACACCCCCGGAAGTGAAGATGCCACGCTCGAAACACTCCAGCAAGCACTCGATGAACTCGGCGCCCATGCCGCGCAGTACCATGTGTCGCTGCTTTATGAGCCACTGAATCGATACGAAACAAACCTGGTGAACACGCTCGCCGCCGGAGTTAAACTTATTGCCCCCCTTGGCGGTCGCGTTAAGCTTCTCGCCGATCTGTTCCACATGAATATCGAGGAAGTCGACATTGCCGAGTCGCTGCTCGCCGCCGCGGAGCACATCGGCCACATTCACTTTGTCGATTCCAACCGTCGAGCCGCGGGATTTGGCCATATCGATTTCGCCCCCATCGCCGACGTGCTGCGACGGATTCAATACGACGGTTATCTCTGTGCCGAGGCCCTGCCGCTGCCGGACGCCGACCTTGCCGCCCGACAGACCATCGCGCAGATTCACAGCCTGTTCCCTTAACCTTCGAGCCCCATCATGCTCAAGTCATCGCTGATTCACCCCGAGATTCTCGCTACGCTCGCCGCCGCCGGCCACCACGCCACGGTCCTCATCGCCGATGGCAACTACCCGGCCTCGACGAAAAAGGGCCCCCAAGCCAAGCTTGTCCACCTGAATCTCGCCCCGGGTGTGGTGACATGCAACCAGGTGCTCGCGGCGATCCTGTCAGCTGCCCCGATCGACATCATCAATACGATGATGTACGAGGCGGACGATCCCTACGCGCTGAATGAAGCCCCCCCGGTGTGGGATGAATACCGCAAGACGATCGCCGCGGCGAGCCTTGATCTGAAACTCGAACCGATTGACAAATGGAAGTTTTATGAGGCGGTGGCCACCCCCGACCACGTTCTGACGATCCAGACCGCCGACCAGCAGCGTTTTGCCAACATTCTGCTGTCGGTCGGCGTGCGAACGGACTGAACCACGCTGGGGCTATTTGAAAAAAGCGGTGGGAGTGGGATTCGAACCCACGTTCGGGACGAGCCCGAAACCGGTTTTCAAGACCGGCGCGTTCAGCCGCTCCGCCATCCCACCGATGCGTTTATTCGGCCGCGATCGCCGATTCTTGTCCTGATGAGTCTATACCAGTCCGTTACGATCCGCCAGTTTGCGCCAAGCGGCACCGCCAAGACAGCCAGCTAATGACACCTCTATCTCGTCCGCCAATGTTGACGCGAGTTGCCCTATTTGTCGGGTATTTTGGTCGCGTTAAGCAACGAACACCATCCGTGTGGGTTCGACCATGGCGGCGTGATGTGGATGTTGTGAACCGCGTCGTCGCCAGGATCATTCACCGGGAACCAACCGGCTACTGGCAATTTCACCCAGTGATACAATCCACGCCGTGCAACGTTTGGAGGCTGTCAGCACATAGGGATACCGGCGTCGGCAGGCGTCGCGCTCTTGATGATATTGCTGCTGCACCGCCGTGGGCGGCATTGAGTGAGGGGGTTGAAGATTCAGGGTTACACCGATTGGTTACACGCTGGATTTGTCTTGTGACTTTCACATGAGTTAAGTACCTTGTTTGTTTCCGGGGCGTCTGAACATTCATTGTCCCGGCCGTGTTTTTTTTGGAGATGCACGATCTCTTTGCTGGGGCTATGACATGAATCAATTCATCTGGCGGCGGACACGTGGCGCGAGCTTCGCACTGGCGTTTGCGATCACATTCGGGGCTCAGGCTCAGACCAGCGACACGTGGAACAGCGCCACCGGAGCCGCCTGGTCCGACCCCGCCGCGTGGCTGAACCAAACCCCTGCGAACGATGGCGGCGTCGCCACATTCGCAGCGGTCAATTCCACCAACATCGATGTCGACATTGATGTGCCGGTGACGCTCTCGGGCCTGATTCTGGCCAGCCCCAAGGCCTATACCATTCAAACCACCACGGGCTCGCTGACATTCGACAACGCCGGCGCCGATGCGATGATCAATATCCTCATCGGCACGCATACACTGTCAGCTGATGCGGTGCTGGATCATACGCTGTCGATCCTCAACACCTCCGGTTCCGTGTTCACGATCAATGGCGAATTGTCGGGCGCCGGCGGGTTGAAGATCAGTGGGTCCGGCCGGGTTCTGCTGGACGGTGTGCAGACATACGCCGGCTCCACGTGGATCAACAACGGCGTGCTCGAGTTGGCGTCCGACGCTTCGCTGGTGAACACCGGCCTGATCACTGTCCAGGGAGCCGCCGGGGAGTTACGTCTGAATGGTCCCGCCGGCATCGACCCCGCTACCGCCAACGTCGGGCTCAACAGCGTCATCCTCCACGGTGGAACGCTCCGCCTGAATACCGATACTGCCGTCAACGACATTCTGCACGCCGATTCAACCAGTGGTGCGATCCGCTTTGCCGCCGACAACACGCAAGATGTCAACCTGTCACTGATCACCGGCGGCCTCGGCGATGGATCTCAGACGCTGATCACCGCCACCGGCAATCGCACACTCAGCGGCCAGATCAGCTTCCAGTCCGACGCGATCGACAAAACCCTCCAACTGGACGGCGGCGATGGCCGTCTCACAGTCACCGGTGGTCTGACCGCCGCCAACAATATCGACGCTGTATCCATCGTCAGCGGCGATGTCTATCTCGGCGGCTCCAACGATTATGCCGGCATGACCATCATCGGCGACGGCGCGACGCTGCACCTGCTCAGTGGAGCCACACCCGGCTCCACTGACGCTACCGACGCCAGCGCGACTTACGTGCAGAGCGGGGGCACGCTTGAGATGGAAGACAACCTTCCGCTGGCAGAAAAGATTCATCTGCAGGGTGGCAAGATAAGTGGTTCTGCGATCGCCGGCGAGATCGTACTCGATGCCGGAACCACCAGCACGATTCAAGGTTCTTCCATCGACGGAACCATCACCGGCGACGGCGATCTGGAGTACCGTTCCGTGTACGACGATGGCCGATCTCGCCTGTATTCGGCCAACTACTACACCGGCCAGACGACCATTTACAACAGCTACATAGAAGTCCACCACGCCGAGGCCCTCGGCGACACCTCCACCGGCACAACGTTGCTCGGCGGTACGCTGGAACTAGACGTCGATGTCCCTGAAACCATCACCGCCCTTGGTGGAAACATCAATGCACAGACCAGCGCCTTGACCGGCGCGTTCATTTTCCGCAACGCCACGCTCGACAACTACCGCTACTCCGGGGCCTACGACCTGACGCTGACCCAGGCCCTGCAACTCATCGATCGAGGCGTTGCAGGAATCTCCGCGGATGACACCAGCACCATCACGCTCGCCGGCGGCGTCATCGGTGACGGCTCATTCACGATCAGCGGTTCCTACAACAATTACGTCCAGATCGACGGCCCCATCGACATCACCGGCGATGTGATCGTCACCCACGGCAATCTTCTTCTGAACACCTCATCGAGCCATGTCGGCGGCGTCTACGATCTGCGCGATGGTCAACTCACGCTCCAGCAGAATCTCAGCGGCGACCTGCGCGTCAACGGCGGTAAATTCGTCACGGACCCCGGGGTCGCCTTCACCTCGCTTTCACCGCAGATGAATCTCTACAGCGGTGAAATCGACGCCACGATCCAAGGCACCACCGAGTTTCACAAGCAAGGTTATGGCAAGCTCTACCTGTACGACATCGGTTCGGCAAACACCGCCCCCATGTTTGTTGACAACGGCACGCTGGAGCTTAGTGCTGACGATGCGCTCGGCAATGCCACCATGATCTACGTTGATTCACATGGCAAGCTTGAGATACACGCCGGTCGTACCATAAGCCAGGCGGTGACGTTGAACGGCACGCTGCAGGGAGGAAAAAGCAGTGAACTCAACGGCTCACTCAGACTAAACCCCGGCGCACGGGTTATATCGGATTCGAATCAAGCGTTCAGATTGGCTGGACCCATCACCGGTGGTGACTTGGCCATCTCCAGCGGCACGATCAGCATAGTTACTGATCAAGCGGCCTACACCGGCAAGACCTTGTTAATGTCCGGCTTCCCCAATATCGGCAAATTGGCCCTGAGCGATGCTGGTCAACTGCATACCACGTCCGAAGTTGTCATCGGCGGCCGTCAGCCGCTCGTGTTTTCGATCGACAACTCGGGCACGATGAATCTGGCCGACCGGCTCGGCGACAGCATTCCCATCACGCTGCTCGGCGGCACGTTCGAACTGCGCGGCAGCTACAACGCTGCGGACGTCGTCTCCGAAACCGTCGGCGCGGTCACCGCTGCACGCGGGATGTCTTCCGTGAATCTTGCCCGTGTCAATACCAACGGCATGACCCTGCACCTGGCGTCCATCAGTCGGACGGCCGGCGCCGGACTGCTGTTTGAAACACAGCAGGACTCCGGAACACCCGGCGTGGTCGGTGGTGGCGACGCGCTCGATCCGCACGTTTTCATTGACGCCGCGCCGACGCTCAACGACGACATCATCGGCGGCTGGGCTGTGACCGATGGCTGGGATTTCGCAACGTATGACACGACCAACGGTGTACGCGCCCTCTCGCAAACCGGCGTCATACGCGCCGCCGAGGTCGACTCAGCCGCCGCATCGGACAACGTTCTGCTCACCGCCTCGCCAACCGCGCTGACCGCGGACCGCACCATCAACTCGCTGACTGTCGCCTACGATATCGACGCGAAACTGGACCTCGGCGGCCATCAACTGGTGGTGGACTCGGGCGGCTTGCTTGTGCGGCCAGGTTCGCTTGCCCTGTCCAATGGCAGCCTCACCACCGGGCCCTCGTCCAGCGAACTATTCTTCATCAACGACAATGGCATCGGTATTGACATCGCCGTCGACCTCGTGGATAACGCCTTCGGCCCTGTCAGCGTCAGTTTCCTGAGCAACTCTTCATACACGCTTTCGGGCCACAACACCTACACAGGCGACACCCATATCGTGGGCAGAGTGTCCGTTACCTCACTCGATGCAATGCCAGTCAATACGAACGTCTTTATCAACGGCGGCTCGCTGAACAACGCCGCGCTGGCCGACGGGTATCTCCACGTCGACCAGCTCACGTTGCGCGACGGCGGCTCGGCTGGCGGTGTTGATGCCGACGAGTATCACGTGGAAGCTGGCACCCTCGCGCTCATCGGCGGCACCGGCAAAATCATCAAGACCAGCAGACACGAACTCCGGCTGAACGGCTCATGCCCTGATTTCAGCGGCGATATCGAAGTTTTCGACGGAACGATCAGGATCAATGCCGGTCAGAAAACTCCCGTGGCATTCACGACCGGTCAATACCTGATTCACTCCGGCGGCACGATGCGGCTGCAGGAAAGAAGAACGGCTGTCGATGGCTCGGTGGTGCTCGATGGAGGAACAATCCAATTTGACGGCGGCCTGTCCACCACGGGATTCTCGACCTACCTCTATGGCAACGTCGACGTCACCGCCGACTCCGTCATGGATGTCAACGGCTTTACCCGCATTTACAGCGAATTTACCGGCGAACACGATATCCAACTGATCGACTCCGACGATGAAGATCTGCTTCGCACCTTCGAGTTCTACAGCGACAACAGCGGTTTCTCCGGTGATTGGATCATCGACGATGTCAAGATGAGCACCATGTCATCGAAGTCGCTCGGCGCCGGTGTCGCGCATGTTCGTGAGGGCGCCACGCTGGCGGTGCAGTCGATCACGCTCGCCGGCAATGTTGCCATGGAAGGTGGCACGCTCACGTCGATCTCCGGTGGCAAAATCAGCGGCGGCGTCCAGTTCCTCCAGAACACGACGTTCACACTCGATTCGGCTTCCACATTCAGCGGCAGTGTCGCCATCGCTGACGATGTCAACCTCGTTGTTGACGGTCCCGCCAAACTTACGATGTCCGGTGTCACGACCGTAGGTCGTGATTCACAGGTCACCCTCGTTGGTGGGGCGTCGCTCAACCTTGCCGGTCGCATCGAGTCCGGGGGCGACGACGCCACGATCAACCTGCTCGGCGATTCGGTCACACTCGCAGCCAGTTACCGTGTGCACGCCGATCAGTCGTTGACTGTGCTCCGCGACGGCATCGCGCCGACGCTTACCGTCACCGGCTCCAGCAAGTCTGTCTCCGGCACCGGCACGCTGACCAACGATCTGGTTGTCACCGGCGGCGCGACCGTTCGCCCGGGCCTGTCGATTGGCACGCTCAATCTTGGGGGCAACCTCACGCTTGATGCGACCGCCAAGGTCGACATTGAAATTGACACCGATGCCGCCGACTGTGTCGCCATCACCGGCGACGTGGCGCTTGCCGGCACGCTGAACCTGGCGTTGCTCAAAGATGCCGCTCCCGCCCCCGGCCAAGTCTATGAGATTCTGACCTATAACGGGCAGCGTACCGGACGATTTGATGCAATCGATCTGTCGGCCGTCGGCCCGCTTGAGGATCTGGCGCTTGCGGTGTTGTATGACGAGGACCTCGGCGGCTTGGACGGATCGGTCCTCGTGCGGGCAACACTCATCGGCGATGCCAACACGGACAACATCGTCGACATCGCCGACCTGACGCGGTTGAGTCAGAATTACGGCAGCGCCGATGATGTGAGTTGGACCCAAGGCGACTTCAACCAGGACGGCTCGATCGACATCGCCGACCTGGTCCTGCTCAGTCAGCACTACGGCCAATCCGTTGCCATGCTGGAGGCTTTTGTCGCCGCCGCTCAGACCCCCGAACCCGCCACTGCGGTTATCGTTGCTGTGGTGCTGACATTTGCCCGCCGCCGCATGACGTGAACCCTGGAGGCGGTTGCGACGACGAAGTCGACATCTACTGGCGTGAGCTCAAACAACTAGACTGTCGTGAGATCATCGAGAAACCTGGCCGGGGACTCGGAATCGGACTGGTAGACAAACCATCAGATCGTTAGCAGTTCATGAATACTCAGCCTGGATCAAGTATCTGAAGATTTATTTAATGGCCTCCTCCGAGAGGTCTATTCCAAGTGAAGATCGATTGTTTACGCAACCATGTCGAATGGACGCCGCACAGATGTTACAGACGCGCCAACCGTCACTGCGGGTTCCCTCATTAGGGAAATACCTACCTCTCCATCTACCGTAATTTTCCCAGAATAACTTGCCTCGATAGCCGATATTTGTATTAGTTGAATGTTGGCGGACACGTCGACTCAATGCGTCCTTCGCATTGGACGAGGGTACAGGTAGAAATAATCAACAGTGAGAATAGCTTCCCTGGTAACATACCGTGTTTATCGCCGAGAGAGGGTTTTAAACATGTCCGAACAATCGCTGCGCCGCCAAGCGGCGCGCTCCCGTGCCAAAGCTCGCCGAAACGCCCGCCGTCGCAACACGCGCAGGCGTTTGCGGCTTGAGTCGCTGGAGCAACGTCTGTTGTTGACGACGTTGGTCGGGCTCGACGCCGAATTCCTGGCCTGCGGCGGTGTTGACCTGGATCATCTGGAAGTCACGCCCACGCCGGACCTGACTCAACCGCTGGATGCCGCCACGATCACCGAGCTTGAATCCACCACCCAACTCGCCACCCTCGGTGACACATTCGCTCTGCATTCCAACGCCAATGCCTCAAAGACGATCTACCTTGACTTCGATGGCCACACCACCAGCGGAACCATCTGGAACAGTGCCTTCAACAGCGGCGCTGACATCATCACCACCGCCTACGACTTCGATGGCAACGGCTCTTCCTTCTCCGACGCTGAACTGCAACGCATTCAATACATCTGGCAGCGCGTGGCCGAAGACTTCATCGGCTTCGACGTGGATATCACCACCGAGGATCCCGGCGCGGCTGCGCTGAGCAAAACCGGTTCGGGTGATTCGGAATGGGGCGTCCGCGTTGTCATCGGCGGGTCCAGTTATGACTGGTACGGCGCTGGGGCCGGTGGTGTTGCCTATGTCGGGTCGTACAACTGGAGTTCAGACACGCCGGCCTTCGTCTTCGAAGCCCAACTCGGCAACGGTCACGAAAAGTACACCGCCGAAGCGATCAGTCACGAAGTCGGTCATACGCTCGGTCTGAGCCACGACGGCACCTCCTCCACCGGTTACTACTCCGGCCAAGGCTCGGGCGAAACCGGCTGGGCGCCCATCATGGGCGTCGGCTATTACCAGAACCTGACCCAGTGGTCCAAGGGTGAATACTCCGACGCCAACCAGAAGCAGGACGACCTGTCGATCATCACCTCCAACAACGGGTTTGGATACCGTGCGGATGACTATGGCAACACCGATGCCGATGCGGCCACGCTGACTTCACTCGACGGCAGTGTCGATGCTTACGGCATCATCGAGCGCAATACCGACACGGATGTTTTCAGCTTCACCACCGGCGAGGGCGACATCTCCCTGTCGATTGATGAATTCAGCCGCGGGGCCAACCTCGACATCCTGGCCGAACTGTTCGACGCTACCGGCACGCTGATCACCGCGTCAAACCCCGCTTCACTGCTCGGCGCCTCAATCAACACATTTGTCACCGCAGGCACATACTACCTGCACATCAGTGGCACCGGCAGCGGCGATCCGCTGGCCACCGGCTACACCGACTACGGCTCCATCGGCCAGTACACCATCACCGGCGACATCGTCGATCCGTCGACGCCCCCCCCGGCGGTGATCCCGACGATCTC
Source organism: Planctomycetales bacterium ZRK34 (assembly GCA_014873095.1). Lineage (GTDB taxonomy): Bacteria > Planctomycetota > Phycisphaerae > Phycisphaerales > Zrk34 > Zrk34. Next base: position 5,272,360 of record CP050848.1, on the reverse strand, counting down.
CGTGTCGGATGTGATTCTCAACGAAGAAGACGGCAACGCAATCTTTACCGTCAATTTATCCGAAGCCACGACCAACACCGTAACGGTCGACATCGCTACCGCTGACGATACCGCCTTTTCCGGCTCTGACTACCTGGCCAAGTCGCAGACGCTGACCTTCGCCGCCGGCGAAACCTCCAAGACCTTCTCGGTCTCGCTGGTCGATGACACAAACGTCGAATCCACCGAAACTTTCTCGGTCAATCTCAGCAATGCCGCCAACGCGACCCTCGCAGATGCCCAGGGTATCGCCACGATTCTCGACACCGATGCGCCTCCGGCCGTGGTTCCGACCGTCTCGATCAACGACGTAGCCGTAAACGAAGACGATGGCGTTGCCACCTTTACCGTGAGCCTGTCCGAAGTGACGACCAACGTCGTCACCGTTGTCGCGTCGACGGAGAACTTCACCGCCCAGGCCGGGGCTGGAGATTATGTCGCCAAATCGCAAACACTGACTTTCGCGGCCGGTGAAACCACGAAGACATTCACCGTGTCCATTCTCGATGACACCGAAGTCGAAATCGATGAAGCGTTCCAGGTGAGTCTGTCTAACGTGATCGGCGCCACGATTGGCGACGGCCAGGGATTTGGCACCATCATGGACAATGATGTGATCGAGGCCGTCGTGCCGAAGCTCTCGATCGACAATGTGACTGTCAACGAAGGCGACGGACTGGCCACGTTCACCGTGACGCTGTCCGATGCGTCGGCCGAGACCGTCACCGTGTTCGCATCAACGAAAAACTTCACTGCCCAGGCGGGCAGTGGCGACTACATCAGCACTTCCCAGAAACTGACCTTCGAAGCCGGCGAAACCTCCAAGACATTCACCGTCGTGATCAACGACGATACGACCGTTGAAAACGACGAAAGCTTTATGGTGAATCTGTCCGGCGCCACCGGCGCCGAGGTCGCCGACAGTCAGGGTGTGGGCACCATCCTCAACGACGACATGGTCATGGATGTTACGCCTGAAGTTTCGATCAACGATGTGACTGTCAATGAAGGCGATGGCCAAGCCGTATTCACTGTGACCCTTTCCGAAGCGTCCAGCGAGGCCATCACCGTCACCGCATCCACGAGAAACTACACCGCCCAGGCTGGCCAAGGCGACTACGTAAGCACATCGCAAACGCTGACTTTTGCCGCCGGCGAGACAACCAAGACGTTCGCCGTCGCCATCAATGACGATACACTGATCGAATCCACCGAAAAGTTCATGGTGAACCTCTCCGGCGCCACCATCGCCGACGGCCAGGGCGTTTGCACCATTATCGACAACGATGCCTCTACGCCCACCGATCTGATGCTGTCAATCAGCGACGCCATGGTCTCCGAAGATGACGGTCTGGCCACGTTTACGGTGTCCTTGTCCGACGCGGCGACCGAAACCGTCTCCGTGATGGCGAGCACCAAGAATTTCTCCGCGCAGGTCGGCAGCGGGGACTATCTGCAAAATTCACAGACTCTGACATTCAATCCCGGCCAAATGACTCAAACGTTCAGCGTTGTCATCGTTGACGATGCCACGTCTGAGTCCAACGAGACATTCAAAGTCATGCTGTCCCGAGCTGACGGCGCCACGATCGCTGAGGATCAAGCGATCGGCACGATCGTCGACAACGATGGGGCAGCCGCCGACTCATCACTCGCCGAGGAACAAGCCCAGATGCAGGCCGCATGGCTGAGCGCCGAACCCATGGCCGAAGCGAGCCAATTCAGCAGCTTCCTGCAATCATACGACAGCGCGGACACCACGGATCAGATCGACAGCCTGCTCCGTGATGTGGCTTAATCTGGCAATTCAAGTATCGGCCTGACCGCTTGCCGGCACCATCACGACAGGACATGATGTCTTTCGTAGCACGCCGGAGCTGACACTGCCGACCAGTGTTTGGTACAGCGCGCCGTGGCCGTGGGTTCCCATGACGATCAGCGAGGCCTCCAATTGCTGGGCCTCATCCAGAATTTTCTCGACGGTCGGCCCCTGCACCAGTAGCGGAGTGACCTTGACGCCGGCCGATTCGACCTGCGCGGCCATCTCCTGTAAACGGCTGTGCTCGACACGAAGCCGCTGGGCCAACGCCTCGCGATCCACCTGCGGATCGACCTCATGTCCGACGAATATGGGGTCGGGCTCAGCCACGTGAATCAGGTACAACTCACCCGCCAACGCCCGGGCCAGATTCAGGCTGGTGGTGAGCACTTTCGAACTGATGTCGGAAAAATCGATCGCGACCAGCAGACGATTCATGCGACACCTCCATGAAGTTTGTGCCCGTCTGGGCCACCGAACGGACAACCCCTCGGCCCATACCACTTTAGGCACGTCTATCGCTCTGGCGGACTGGGCACATGCCTGTGTGGATGATCAACCACGAAATCGTTGTTTGCTTGCCTCACACGGGCCATGGTGGTGTTCCCGCCAAGCAACCTGCCGGCACAGGCCCTACAACCCTTGCGGAGCGGCCCGGCCAGAAAACTTTCGGATTTGACTTGACATTTCGGAAACCTTCGTCGACGATAGTGTCCGAATAAAAGGACGCTGCCCTATATGGGAGGCATGCTGGTTTAGGATTCGGCGCAGAATCCTTGGAGAGGACCGGCCGGTCGCGAGTCGTTTTCGCAGCGTGGACAGAAAAAAAGGCATCGATTCGTCGTAGGACAACGATAGATGGCGCAGAAGGTTTCACTGGACAATTTGTCTATTGCGCGCGCACGGCGCAATCGTCAGCAGGTGCTCAAATCACCGCAGGCGGGTCATTCACTTGTGCCATTCCGGTCCATCGGTGTCACAATCCGGACAAACCGCTTAACCACAACGGCATTCAGCAGAAAACGTCCATTTTCTGTTATTGACTGTAAACAAGCGGCTTAAGACGTCCGATACAAGGATGCCGAGCGATGGCACAAGTCTTGCTTGTGTTATTGCGAGAGATTATAAGCACAAGGAGCCCACCATGGTCGTTGCGAACATCCAGCTACACAGCCCCTCGCTGACCGGGTCCATCTACAGCCACGAAGCTTTCTCCGGTTCTTACGCCACCACCGGCGAACTGCGGACCGCGAGCAGCCAAATCGCCCTGCCGGCCTACCTGACCGGTTCTGAGGCGGTTATTGAATACCTCCGTACCTACAGCGATCAACTCGCCCAGCGTATGAGCGTTGAGTTCGGCGAAAGCTGCACCATCGCCAATCAGGGTGGGGACAACACGCTGGCTGGTGGCTGGTCCAAGACGCTGCGTATCCGCCAGAATATCGGCACGGCCGTGTCGGTGACCTTCCAGTGGTCGCAGCATGAGAATTCTTCGCAGTTTACGATGATCCTGTCGCAGACCAGCGATCTGGAAGCCCTGCGGATGCCTCTGCTGGTGGCTTCGGCTGCCACGATCGGTGTTTCCCTCGGCGCGGTTGCCTCGGTGGCCCTGGCCGGTCTGATCGCCGGCGCCGGCGTGGGGGCTTTCGCCAACCTGCTGCTGGCCTCGCCGCTGCGTCACTTGGCCGGTCGCAAGTTCGCCGCCGCCAGCGCCGCTTTGTTCACCCGCGTTCAGAGCATCGTTCGCCCGCAGGCTGCCGCCTCGCCGGTGCAGTACAATCACGCCGCCTGATCGTCCGAACAAATCTGATTTTCGACTTCAAGGTCGCACGGTTCGCCGTGCGACCTTTTTTTGTGATGACACGACCCTGTCATTTCACATTCAGAACACTCAGCCCGCCCGAGCGTAGAAATGAAGTGTCTCAACTCGATACCGATTTTTTGTCTGAAGATGCCGACGGTTTGACTATCGCACCAAAACGCATTGCTCCGCCGTACCGGCGGGGTTACGATAAATGACTTCACTCCCACGATCCATCGGATAAAGGAATTCGATATGCAACCATTCCAACGTTTTCTGCTGATTGCGTTTGTGCTGTGCTCGGCCGGCTCGCTGATGGCGGCCGACAAATTCGTACCGTTGTTTGACGGCAAGACGCTCGACGGCTGGGTGCAGCGCGGCGGCAAGGCCAAATACGAGGTCAAGGACGGTTGCATCGTCGGCACCTCCGTGCCCAACACGCCCAACAGCTTCCTCTGCACCGAGCAGACCTACGGCGACTTCATCCTCGAATACGAATACAAGTGCCACCCCGAGCTCAACAGCGGTGTGCAGATTCGTTCGCATTGCTACAGCGAAACCAAGACCTGGAAGGACGGCGACAAGGAAAAGAAGATTCCCGCCGGACGCGTGCACGGCTACCAGTGTGAAATCGACGCCAACAAGCTCAGCCGGTCGTGGATGAGCGGCATTTACGAAGAAGGCCGGCGCAGTTGGCTGTACCCCGGACGCTGCGGCGGCAATGCCAAAGCGTTCAGCGAGCAGGGCAAGAAACTCTACAAGCCTGAGCAGTGGAACCATGTTCGCATCGAGGCCATCGGCGACCACATCGTCACCTACCTCAACGGCGAAAAGCGAGCCGACTTCCACGATGACGCCAGTGCCGAAGGCTTCATCGGTCTGCAGGTTCACGGCGTCGGCAAGAAGGCCGACCCGCTATACGTGATGTGGCGCAACATCCGCATCCAGAAAATCGACGGGCCCTCGGCTGAGTCCCCCGCTGCCGGCGAGTGGGTTGAACTGTTCAACGGTAAAGACATCAACGGCTGGGAGCAGCACGGCGGCAAGGCCAACTACAAGGTCGAAGACGGCGCGATCCTCGGCACCTCCGTGCCCAACACGCAGAACACATTCCTCTGCACCAAGCAGCGCTTCGGTGACTTCGAGCTCGAATTCGACGTCATGGTCGATCCGGCTCTGAACTCCGGCGTTCAGATCCGCTCCAACATCAAGGAAAAAGATCGCGTGTGGGGACCGCAGGTTGAAATCGAGCTCGGTCCCGGTGAAGCCGGCTACATCTATGGCGAAGCGACCGGCCGTGGTTGGCTCAGCCCCAAGCAGGAGCCCAAGGTCACGCTGAAGAAAGACGAGTGGAACCACTACCGCGTCGTCGCCCAGGGCAACAACATCAAGACATGGATCAACGGCCAGCAGGTCGCCGATCTGACCGATGACAAAATGTCCACCGAAGGCATCATCGGTCTGCAGGTTCACGGCGTCGGCAAGAAAGAAGAGCCGCTGTGGGTCAAGTGGAAGGACATCCGCATCCGCGAACTGTCATCGGACAAAAGCGCTGACGCCGGAGGCGAATGGATCGACCTGTTCAACGGGAAGAATCTTGACGGTTGGAAGAACCCGTACAAGTGGGGCAAGGCATGGGTCGAAGACGGTGAAATCCGCCTGCAGGCTGACAAGAAGTTCTTCCTCGTGACCGAGAAAACCTACGGCAATTTCGAACTGCAGGCGGAGATTCGTCTGCCGGACGAAGGCCGTGCCAACTCCGGCATCATGTTCCGTTGTCACGCTGAACCCAACAAGGTGTTCGGCTACCAGGCGGAGTGCGACCCGAGCGAACGCGCTTGGACCGGCGGACTCTATGACGAAGGCCGTCGCACATGGCTGCACCCGAAACGGGGTCAGGAGAAGACCGTCGACCTGTTCCAGGCGCCGATGGGCGAATGGATCAAGTATCGCATCGTGGCCAATGGCGACCACCTGCAGATCTTCATCAACGGCAAGCAGACCACCGACTTCCACGACTCGATGGACGCCTCGGGCTACATCGGTGTCCAGCATCACGGCGAAAAGGGCCAGATTTACCGCTTCCGGAATATCCGCCTCAAGCCGCTGGACTGATTTCGACAATAAGACGCCAAAACTGAAAACCCCATGGATCTTAAGGGTTCCATGGGGTTTTGCTTGTTGAGACTTGATCTCAACAACTGTAAGGTGCGTACAATAGTGCGTTCAGTCCCCGCAACCTTTCAAAGAGATCGACGAATGATGATTCGATATCGCTTGTTTCTGATGGTGCTGCTGACCGGTGTGCTTCACGTCCAGGCTGCCGACAGCGCGAACCAACCAAGTTTTGTCAGCAACGTCCGCCAACTCACCTTCGCTGGTCTGCGTAGCGGTGAAGGTTACTTCTCGGCTGACGGCACCATGATGATCTTCCAGTCCGAGCGCGATGCGGACAATCCCTTCTACCAGATCTATCTGATGGATCTGGAGACCGGCGATACCGAACGCCTCAGCCCCGGTGTCGGTAAGACCACCTGCGCCTGGATTGCCCCCGGCAACAAGAAGGCGCTTTACGCCTCGACCCACGAAGACCCCAACGCCAAGAAAAAGCAGAAGCTCGAACTCGACGACCGCGCCGCCGGACGGCAGAAACGCTACGCGTGGGACTACGACGAGCACTACGACATCTATGCCCACAACCTGCAAACCGGCCAGCGGACCAACCTGACCAATACGCTTGGGTATGACGCTGAGGGTTCCTACTCGCCCGATGGCAAGCGGATCGCTTTCGCCTCCAATCGCCTGGCTTACATCCAGCCGATGACCGACGAGCAGAAAGAACACTTCGAGCAAGACCCCGCGTACATGATGGACATCTACATCATGGACGCCGACGGTTCGAATGTGAAGCGTCTGACTGAAACACCCGGCTACGACGGCGGGCCCTTCTTTTCACCCGACGGTCAGCGCATCTGTTGGCGACGATTCAGCCCTGATGGCGCCACCGCTGAAATCTACACGATGAACATCGACGGATCGGACCAGCGCCGTCTCACACACATGAACGCCATGAGTTGGGCCCCGTACTTCCACCCGTCCGGCAAGTACCTGGTCTTCACCACCAACAAGCACGGCTTCGCCAACTTCGAGTTATACCTCGTTGACGCCGACGGCAAGCATGAACCGGTCCGCGCCACCGACCGGGCGGGTTTTGACGGCCTGCCCGTGTTCAGCCCCGATGGCGCCAAACTCGCCTGGACATCCAACGCCACACCCGCCAAACACTCGCAGATTTTCATCGGGCAGTGGGATCACCAGGCCGCATTGAAAGCACTCGGTCTGGATGAAACCTCACCGACGCAAGCGACCGCCGTGGCTGATACTGCCCACGCGATCAACATCGACGACCTGCGCCTGCATGTGGGTCATCTTGCTGCCGATGCGATGGACGGCCGCCTGACCGGCACGCCGGGAGAACAGCAGGCCACAAAGTACGTCAAGACCTATTTCCAGCGAGCCGGGCTCAAACCCGCCGGTGCTGATGGAAAGTACTTCGATCCGTTCGAGTTCACCGCGGGTGTTTCACTCGGCAGCAACAACACGCTGACCATGGGTGACAAGACCTACGCAGTCGACAAAGACTGGCGCCCGCTGGCGTTTTCCATGAACGGCAAAATCGACCCGGCTTCCGTGGCCTTCGCCGGCTACGGTATCGTGGCTCCGGCAGGCGACGATGTGGAGGAATACGACTCGTATGTTCACATGGATGTCAAGGGTAAATGGGTCATCGTGCTGCGCTACGTGCCCGAGAATGTCGACGACAAGATGCGACAGCACCTGCGCCGCCATGCAGCATTGCGCTTCAAGGCGATGGTCGCCCGGGACCATGGAGCCGCGGGCATCATCGTAGTCAGCGGGCCACAGTCGAAGGTCAATCAACAACTTGTTGAACTCAGCTTCGACACATCGCTGGCCGGAACGTCCATCGGCGCGATCAGCGTTACGGATGATCTCGCCGCCGCATGGCTCAAGGCCGCGGGCAAAGATCTGTCTGCACTTCAGAAGAAGCTCGATGCCGGCGACATGGTCATGGGTTTCGACCTGCCGGATCAGAAGCTCGCCGCGACCGTCGACATGCGCATGGAAAAACGCACTGGCCGCAACGTCATTGGCCGCCTGACTGCCGGGGATGAACCCTCGGACGAAGCGGTCGTCATCGGCGCTCACGTCGACCACCTCGGCCATGGCGAAGGCAGTAGTTCACTCGCCGGCGCCGATGAAAAAGGCCAGATTCATCATGGCGCTGATGACAATGCTTCGGGTGTTGCCGCCCTGCTGGAAATCGCCGAATACCTGTCAGACCTCAAGCAGCGCGGCAAGCTGAAGATGAGTCGCGATGTGATCTTTGCTGCATGGTCCGGGGAAGAACTCGGCCTGCTCGGCTCATCGCACTACGTCAGTGCCCGCCGCAATGCCGAGGGCAGGCTGCCGGGCGTCGTGGCGTATCTGAACATGGATATGATCGGCCGTTACGAAGACAAACTCATCGTTCAAGGTGTCGGTTCCAGCAGCGGTTGGGCGACCCTGATTGAGCAGGCGAATGTTCCTGTCGGCCTGAAGATCAAAACCAGCCAGGATGCTTACCTGCCTACGGACACCACGCCTTTCTATGCGGCGCGAGTCCCCGTGCTCAGTGCATTCACCGGGGCCCATGGCGATTATCACCGCCCCTCGGACACCGCCGACAAAATCAATTACGAGGCCCATCAGAAGATCACACGCTTCATGGCTCTGATCACGCGACACCTGGCCAAAGATGATTCCACGCCGGATTACCTTGTGCAGAAGCGCCCCGATGAAAAAGCACCTCGCGGCGGCATGCGGGCCTACCTCGGCACGATTCCCGATTACGCCCAGACGGATGTCAAAGGCGTTAAGCTGACCGGCGTCTCCGGCGGCGGTCCGGCTGAACAGGCCGGCCTCAAAGGCGGCGACATCATCGTCTCACTCAACGACAAGAAGATCGAAAACATCTACGACTACACCTACGCCATCGAAGATCTCAAGATCGGCCAAGAGACCCCCATTACTGTGCAACGTGGCGAAGAGCAGATACAATTGAAGATTATCCCACGCTCACGGGACTGATTCGGTATCTACTCAAAAGATCTCTTGATGGCCAAACCCACACCATCGCTTACCGCTGGCTCGACAAGACTTGCCTACGTCGATTACGCCAAGGGGATTGGCATCACCTTGGTGGTATTTGGCCATGCATTGCGTGGTCTGGATGGTCGTCTGATCGAGATGAACCACACGGTGTGGCAGAGTGTCGACATCTGGATATACAGTTTCCACATGCCTTTGTTCTTCTACTTGGCAGGGCTTTTCGTGGAACGATCCGTCAAGAGTCGGTCCAGTGGACGTTTTGTACTTGATCGAATCAAGGTGCTGATGTATCCATATTTTGTCTGGGGGCTGCTGCAAAGTTCGATCCAAATTGTGACGCCTGGCACTCGAACCGAGACCTCGTGGACGCAGTTGTGGCGTATTGTTTATCTTCCCCCGGCACAATACTGGTTCTTATATGCCTTATTCATTCTTTCAGTATTTTATTTGTTGGCGCGCCGCATGAAACTAACCCCGCTAGTCTTTGCAATTGGCAGCATTATTCTCTTCGTGTTTGGCCGATGGATGTTCTTCGGGTCTTGGATCGTGTTGCATCTTGCTTGTGGATTCCTCATCTATTTTGCCCTGGGCACATGGATTGGTTCAAGCGCCATTATCCAATGGCCATTAAAGCTACGGGCCGAAGTGCTGGCCATGATTACGGGCCTGGGCTTTCTGACAGTCACACTGATGATGTTTGTTGGCCAGAACGAGGCCTTCGGTGTGACAGCCGCGATTTGTGGAACACTGGCTTGTGTTACGCTGGCGGAACTCGCATCACGTGGGGGACGCACATTTGGTTTCCTCAGATCGTGGGGCCAGCTTTCGCTGGAAATCTACGTCGCCCATACAATCTTTTCAGCGGCAGTTCGCATCTTGATGACACGGATTGGCATTGTTAATGTGCCGACACATTTGGTGGTCGGTACGCTTGTCGGGCTACTCGCTCCGTGGGCGCTGGCATCAGTGTGTTACCGAATGGGTTGGTATTACGTATTTACACTGTTGCCGGCGAGAGTGCCCGGTGTTATCGCAGCAAAGAATACAGCCCGTTAATATATCCCGGTCAATGCTTACAACATTACATCTAAGCGGCGACATTCCCTAAGCATCATCACGATCGCAATGGATTCAATTGAACACAACCGTCAAGCCTGGGATCAGCGCGTCCGCGACGGCCAACGATTTACGCGGCCGGCCACACCGATGGAACTGCGCGAAGCGGCCAAGAATATCGATCCCTGGGTGTCTGCCGAAGGGGTTCATCACAAGACGGTGTTGTGTCTCGGCGCCGGCGGCGGGCGACAGGGACCGCTTTACGCTGCGGCCGGTGGGTTGGTGACAGTCGTCGATGTCAGTGTGCAACAACTCGAAATCGATCGACGCGTGGCGCATCAGGCGAAGCTGAACCTGATCACGGTGGCTACGTCGATGGATGATCTTTCGCAGCTCGTGGCTGGCAGTTTTGACATCGTGGTTCACCCGGTGAGCACCTGCTATCTGCCCGACATTGTGCGTGTGTATGAACAGGTGGCACGTGTGTTGAAGATCGGCGGATTATATGTTTCACAGCATAAACAGCCGACCAGCCTGCAGGCGGATATCCGTCGATCCAAGCACGGCTACGAGATCACCGAGCCATACTATCGCCAGGGCCCATTGCCGGATGTCAAAGGATCGCCGCACCGCGAACCGGGCACGCTGGAATACCTGCATCGGTGGGAGCAACTGATCGGCGGCATGTGCCGGTCGGGTTTTGTCATCGAAGACCTGGCCGAACCCAAGCATGCCGACCCTGCCGCCAAGATGGGCAGCTTTGGCGATCGCAGTCAATTCATCGCACCGTATGTCCGAATCAAAGCCCGCCGTGTCGAGCAGCCCGAGCGAACTGACAGAACGCCGACCATCACCCTGGCGTAAACCAATCGCGTGCATTTGCGATAAATCGGCTACAATAGGCTGTCGTAACACGAGAAGTTATACACCGGGACCAGCAGCACTATCCGGGTCATCTGTTCGAGGCACACGCTCATGGATTTTAAAGCCGAGCGAGTCAAACAAATTAATTGCGGTAAATGCGGCGAATCGATCGATCCGTCGACCGTCAAACCGCTGGCGGGTATCGACTGCCCCAAGTGCGGCAACCGTTTCACAGTACCTGCGGCATTCGGTGATTTTCTTCTGGTGGATGTGCTCGGACGCGGCGCGGCTGGCATCGTCTGCAAGGGGTTTGATGAAAACCTGCATCGCCAGGTCGCCATCAAAATCCTGCGGTCCGACGTCGGCGACGAGGAAATCGTCAAAGCGTGTCAACACGAAGCGAGGGCGTTGGCGGCATTGAACCATCCGCACGTCGTGCAGGTCCACTCGATCGGCGAATACCGCGGGCAGCCTTACATCGTGATGGAACTGCTCGACGGCGGCACCGTCGAAAAGGCCATGCTCGGCCAACCCGCCGATGAATCAAAGGCCGTCGACATCGCCATCCATGCCGCCGAAGGTCTGCAGGCCGCTCAGCACGTCGGGTTGATTCACATGGACGTCAAGCCCGGCAACATCCTCTTCGACCGCCAGGGCACCGCCAAGTTAATCGACTTCGGCGTAGCGCGATTCGGCAAAGCCAGCAACGACCAGATCGTCGGCACGCCCTACTACGTTGCCCCGGAAATTGTCCGCGGTCGTGACGCCACGCATCAGGCCGACATTTACAGCCTCGGCGCGACGCTGTTTCACCTGCTCGCCGCCAGACCGCCGTTCGTCGGCTCCACCGCCACCGAGGTGATCACTCAACGATTAAAACACCCCGCGCCGAGTCTTGAAGAATTCCGATCGGACCTGAGCCCGACGACCGTTCAGACCGTGGCACGAATGATGGAAGCCGATCCTGCGGATCGCTATCCGGATTACGACTCATTACTCGACGATCTTCGTCAACCGATGGTTCACGAAGCGATACTCGACATCCCGCCCTCACCGGGACCTCGCTCCGCACGGCTGGCGACGGCGGCACGCACTCGGGTGGTCTCCGGCAAAACGAAGAAGAAAGATAATTCGGTCCTGATTCTCTCCGCCATCATGATTGCCGCGCTGGTATTAATCGCGGTGATCATTGTTGTGCTCGCGTTGAATCGTCAACAACCCGAATCAGCGAACCATTCATCTACCTGGGGCGAACAGTCTGACGTGTCGCGCGAGCCGATCGCTCAAACCGATCGCCCCCTGCCACCGATCGACTCACCGCCCGAGTCAAAACCTGAACCAGCCAAACCGGACAAATCACCCGAACCCGCCATAACCAAACCACCAGCGCCGGCCGTTCAACCGACACCAATGCCTGAACCCTCGGCGCCAAAAGACACGCCAAAACCAAAACCTGAACCAACCAAGCCTGCGTCATCACCCAAGTCAGTCACTAAACCAAAACCCGAACCGAAGGTTGAACCATCGCACGCCGAGTTTGATCCTTTCTACGCTCGCCCAAATATGCTGACCGACAACGGCGGATGGAACATCCTCGACATCCGAGCTGCCGATTCACAACAGGGTGTTGCCATGACACGCAAAGACGACGGCTCGGTGCTTGCGACCGGTTCGCTGACGTCGAATCGTGATGTATACACCCTGACCGCATACACACCACTCAAAAACATCACCGGCTTTCGCATCGATGCGTTGATCGATCCGGACCATGCTGCAGACGGGGCGGCGCGCGGCAGCATCATCGTCCTCAGCGAGTTGACCGTCACTGCGGGGACCGAAGGACAATCCGCCTCGCCACAGCCGATCAAATTCGCCAATGCCAAATCCTCTTCGCATACCAAGGACTGGGAAGCACGCCGCCTGCTGGATGACAAGCCCACCACCGGTTGGGCCACATCCCACGACAAGATCAAACAGCCCCACCACGTGGTTCTCGTATGCGACTCGCCTGTTTCAAGAGGCGATATGACGGTGCTTAATTTCACACTAAAGTTCCGCAAGCCCACTGAGGCGATCCGCCGTATTCAGATCAGCGTCACCACAGCGTCAGATCCCTTGAAAGTCGATGCCGCGCCTGCCCCGTTGGTGTATCGCGATCGCATCGCTTTTGTGCCGCTGCATCCCGCGCGTGTCAAGTCCCAGGATAAAGCGACCATGGTGGTTCAGGAAGACGAGTCGATTCTCGTTGACGCGGGCCATACCTCGTCGGATGTTTACACGGTCGTGTATGAGACATCCTTGCAACAGATCACCGCGTTCCAACTCGAAGCGATGGCTGATGACTCCCTGCGCGGCAAAGGCCCGGGCACAGCGGTCGCCGGCCGCTTCACGCTCAGTGAATTCGAAATGACGATTGCACCAATCGACAAACCCGCCGAGGCGCAACCTGTGAGATTCGACAAAGCATTTGCCGATTACGCATCGAAAGGCTTTTCCGTCGAGCGCGCCATCGACGGCAACAACCATACTTACTGGTACGTGGGCGATCGGCCGGGTGAATCACGGACCGCCGTGTTCATGCCCGCGACCCCGATCGGCGGTGAAGGCGGCTCCGTGTTGACGCTGACACTCAAACAACAGCGCATGAACATCGGCCGGTTCCGCTTGCAGGCCACCTCAGCCCCGGATCCTACCAAACTCGCGCCTCAACCGGCGGATTCTGAGGCCAAGCAGTCAACACCGTCCGCCTCTGCCGATGCCCAGACTCTGCGTCTGTTTTATAACGCCGGCGGATCGGATGCCGAATGGCAGGACGCCAAGTGGGAATCGGCGCCATCGTTCAAAAACAGCGACTCGGGTTATGACCTGGCGCAAGGCGGGCGCCGGTTCTCCGCCAAGTCAGTGAACAATCCCGTGGTCGACACCTGCTTAACAGGCATCGAAGCATTTCATGTCAAAGTTCCCAACGGTCGCTATCAGGTTACGCTCATATTTGCGGAATTGACTCAAACCAACGCAGGCGCCGGTCAGCGGAAATTCAGCGTACTGGCGGAAGGCAAGCCTGTGCGGAATTTCTCAGGTATCGATCCGTTTGCGGACGGTCAGAAATCTTCCGGTATATCAACCCGAACGGCTGTGGTAGTCGTCGGCGACGGCATGCTCGATCTCGAATTCACCCCCGATACCGCAGGTTCTACGCCGATTCTCAACGCCCTGAGCATCGCTGAGTCCCGATAATTACGAATATGCCACTCACTTGCGCCGTGACAATATCCGATGACTATCATATCGAACCAATCGCAGCCAACACTTTTTCCTGATTCAGAGAGACGACGATGAAAGGTGTCATTCTTGCCGGCGGCCTGGGCTCACGACTTCGCCCCCTCACGCTCGTGACCAACAAGCATCTGTTGCCGGTCTACGACAAGCCGATGATCTACTACCCGATTCAGTGCATGCTCAATGCGGGTATCGACGAGATTCTAATCGTCACCGGCGGTGAGTTCGCCGGTGACTTTCTCAAGCTGCTGAAAAACGGCAAAGACCTGGGCATCCGTCACCTGGAATACGCCTACCAGGAAGGCGAAGGCGGCATCGCCGATGCGTTGAAGTTGGCTGAAGACTTCGCCGATCGCGACAAGATCTGTGTCATCCTCGGCGACAACATTATCGAAGGCAACATCCGTAAAGCAGCCGGCGACTTTTTCACCCAACGCAGCGGCGCAAAGATTCTGTTGAAACAGGTTCCCGACCCTGAGCGATTCGGTGTCGTTCGATTCGAAGACGATAAGGTCGCTGAAATCATCGAGAAGCCGACCGATCCGCCGAGCGATCTGGCGGTCACGGGGATCTACTTCTACGACAACGATGCGTTCGAGGTCTGCAAGTCTCTGAAGCCTTCCGGCCGCGGCGAACTTGAAATCACGGATGTGAACAACTACTACCTCAACCGCGGCGACCTGACGCATGAAGTGCTCGACGGCTGGTGGACCGATGCCGGCACGGTCGAATCGCTGTACCGCGCGACACGATACGTCGCCGAGTCCGGCGCCAACCACCTGGATATGGCCGAGACCGCCCCGCCGCTGTTCAAGGAATCTCAGTAACGCCGATCGCCCCGGCGCATCGTACCGCCGATTCCCGCAAGGATCAGCATCGCCAGGCTGCCCGGTTCAGGCACGACCAGCGCTTCGGTGCGCCATGCCACGGCATAATCCCACTCGAAATTGCTGGACGTCGTGGTGACGCGCAGTTCGTAATCACGTCCACCCAGCAGCGTGGTCCAGATCGTTTCGGTGTTCTGCGTGCTACTGGCGGATTCGGAGACCAGCGTGTTGCTGCCCCCGGTCACATCATAAAGCGCCAGATCCAGATCGTAGAGCGTGGCGGCGCTATCGGGCGTAGGCGATACCGTGGCCAACTGATCGATGTCAATATCGGCATTCCATGTAAGGGTGCTCATGAACATGAGCGTCTCTGCCAGCGAAAACCGATATGTCGCCGTGCTGTTGTCACCGAGATCGCCGAACGACTCGTCATAATCCCACCCATAGGTCGCATCGATGCTGCCTGATCCGCCTCCGTCGTCTTCGTCACTGTCGACCTCACCGGATGCAAGAATGTGATAGCTGTTGTAGATGTTGAGGACGCCAGCGCCGAAGCGATAATCCAGTCCGTTGGGATCGGGCGTCGTCGCTGACACGGTGGCAAGCGTGTATGTGTCATCCGTCTGTTGATTGATCGCGATGCGGCTGGCGCCTGCCATGAGAATGGCCTTAATCGCTTCTGACGTCGCCCCGTCATAGATCGTCTGATTGGCACGGGAAGCATTTGCATGCGAGCGGTTCAGCGAAAACGCCGGGTTGGCATCGGCCGTCTCCACCAGCAACGCAGCGGCAGCGCTGATCACAGGTGTGGCATTGCTGGTGGCGCTGTTTGTTGCAACCAGCAACGGGATGATGCGTCCTTCCACATACGGATTGCCGCCGCCTTCCAACAGAGCGGAGGTTACCGTCGAGGTGGTGCCGGAGAGATTGCCGACCGTAATCGTGTTGAACGCCTCCATGTTCAACGGGTAACTGCTGGAACCATTGTTGACGCCGGCCACATGAATGTAGTCGTCGGTGGCAATCACCCAATCCAACCTCTGGACGGCTTCGAGCGTCAGCGGTCGATCGTACACTTCGGTGTCGGGGTCTTCCAGAAAGCCAATCCAACTGTGATTGGCGACACGGCTGTCGTGGGTTGTGTAATCAGGCACGACAACTTCACCGGCTCTCAGAAAGTCACCCTGTGCCCACCCCTCGGCGGAAAAATATTTGATGTTCGTAATGCCCGGGGCGATGGAGTCGAAATTGCCGTAGAACAGGCTGGCTACACCAAACGCATGCGGCGAGTAATCGGTTGATCCGGTGCTGCCTGCAACGAAAACTTTCCCTGACAGTGTCGAAGCGCCGGGCTTGTTCGGGGAAAACTCCCCGTCTCCCGTTTCAGCCTCCACCTGCGTTACGGCCACACCGCTGCCGTCAGGCGTTGCAGCGCCCAGTTCGGTAGCCAATTGGGTATACCCGATATCGTCCTGGTACGCAGCGTGTGCCAGACTGCAATAGCACATAACCGCCGTGACGTACCACGTCAGCGCCTTTCTCTTTTTCATGCACGGATTATACCGGGGATCGTTTGTAGATGAAATGTTTTTTTCGCTGTCTGATGCCTTATCCTGCGTCATACGGCCGTTTCCATGACACCGAATGAACATGACGGTATGATCTCGAACATGAATTCACCATCGCAGTTTTCACAATCACTTGTCGGGACCAAACCGTACATTGTCGGCTCGGCGGGCATGCTCGGACGCGCCTGGCGTCAATGGCTCGATGCACACAACATCGAATACGCCTGTGGCGACCTGGGCGATATCGATATCACGGATCCGGCCTCAGTCGAATCCGTCATCGACGAATCACATCGCGTTGTCGTCAACTGTGCCGCCTACACGAACGTCGATGCCGCTGAGGAAGACGAAGACCGGGCCCTGGTGATCAACAGCGGCGGCGTGGAAAACCTGGCCCGTCACTGCCGCCAGATCAATGCCAAGCTCGTTCACTACAGCACGGATTATGTGTTCAATGGTTGCAGCGACACGCCCTATCGGCCGGATGAACCCCGCGACCCGCTCGGCGCCTATGGGCGCACCAAGGCCGCCGGCGAGGCTGCGCTTGAAAACAGCGGAGCCGATTACCTGTTGATCCGCATCAGTTGGCTATACGCGCCGTGGGGTAAGAACTTCGTTCGCACCATGGCCAAACTAACCTCCGAAAAACCTGCCTTGCGCGTGGTTCATGACCAGGTCGGACGCCCCACATCCGCCGAGTCACTCGTTGAAGCGACGGCAAACTTACTGGCCCACGGCGCGGCAGGTCCCTGGCATGTCACCGATGGCGGGCAGTGCTCCTGGTACGAATTCACGCAGGCCATCGCAGAGTTATGCGGGGCATCATGTGACATTACCCCCTGCACCACCGAGGAGTTTCCTCGTCCCGCCCCGCGGCCTGCGTACAGTGTGCTGGACTTGGAGAAAACTGAACAGATGATCGGACCACGACCGGATTGGCGAGTCAATCTGGCCGATGTATTGAATCGACTCGAATCCGAATAATCCTCAGACGAGACCGCTCATGGGCAAGACGCTTCTAGTCACTGGCGGGGCCGGTTTTATCGGCTCCAACTTTATCCGCCTCGTTATCGAGCAGCGCGATGACTGGCATGTGATCAACCTCGACGCGCTGACTTACTCCGGCAATCTCGAAAACCTTGCCGACATTGATTTGAATTCGCGATATGAATTCGCCCGTGGTGACATCAACAACAGCGAACTGCTGGACACGCTGATGCCCCGTTGCGATGCAGTGGTTCACTTCGCCGCCGAGTCCCACGTCGACCGTTCGATCATGGATTCGACGCCTTTCGTGCAGACCAACGTCGTCGGCACGCAGAAGTTGCTGGACGCAGCCCGACGTAATGACGTTCAGCGTTTTGTGCACGTCTCCACCGACGAGGTGTACGGCGAACTGCCGCTGGATGATCCCGAAGCCAAGTTCACTGAGCAGACTCCGATCGCCCCGAACAGTCCGTACTCGGCGTCCAAGGCCGCCAGCGATCTGCTGGTCCGCGCCTATCACGAAACCTTCGGTATGGACACACTGATCACCCGCTGCTCAAATAATTTCGGGCCCTACCAGTTTCCGGAAAAGGTGATCCCGTTGTTCGTGTCCAATCTGCTGGAAGACAAGCAAGTCCCGCTGTACGGCGACGGACTGAATGTCCGCGACTGGATTCACGTGGTCGATCACTGCGAAGCGGTGTTGACCGTGCTTGAAAAAGGATCGGCCGGCGAAGTCTACAACATCGGTGGCAACAATGAGCGGACCAACCTCGAATTGACTCACTCGATCCTCAAGATCATGGGCAAGGATGAATCCATGATCAAGCACGTGACCGATCGCCTGGGGCACGACCGTCGCTATGCGATCGACGCCACGAAGATGCGCCAGCAACTGGGCTGGGAACCGACACGATCGGCCTGGCCGAACGCGCTGGAACAAACGGTCCAGTGGTATGTGGATCACACCGAGTGGTGGCAGCGCGTCAAGAGCGGCGCGTATGCGGAGTATTATGACAAGATGTACGGCAACCGCTGATTGTACGTCGAATCAACCGGTTTGAATTAGATAACGCCTTGCAACCCATGCCACAATACCCAGTGTGCATGTGCTGTCCGTACACGGCGAAGAAGTGTTATTTTGCAACCGGACTTCTGATGAGACCCAGTGCCCGGATCAATCAAACAGCAACGGAGCGTCGGCAAGAAACGGCAGTTTCTGATCTTTATCCGATAGCGTCGCCTGCTCCGGCGTGACTTTCCAGTCGACGGCTAGCGCCGGGTCATCCCAGCGGATGCCGGCATCGTGCGACGGCGAGTAGTAGTCAGTCACTTTGTAGACCACTTCCGTGTCGGGCTCGAGCGTCACAAAGCCGTGCCCGAATCCGACCGGTACCAGAATCTGCGCCCAATTATCGGCGCTGATCACCGCCGAGACGTACTGCCCGAACGTCGGGCTGCTCCGCCGTAGATCAACGGCCACGTCGAGTATCGCCCCGCGTACACAGCGCACGAGCTTATCTTGGGCGTGCGGCGGCGTCTGGAAATGCAGGCCCCGGACCGTTCCCTGGCTTGCAGACAACGAATGATTGTCCTGAACAAATTCAAGATCGATGCCCGCATCAGCAAACGCGCGACGGCTGTAGGTTTCGGAGAAGAACCCGCGATGGTCGCCGTACTTCTTCGGCGTGATAATCTTGACGTCAGGTATTTTCGTACTGACAACATCCATGTTGTAACACCTCAATCGGGCCGCCGATAGTTAGCTCGGCAAGCAGTCATGTCATGCTATGAATGAGCGCTCTTGATGTAATGCCGGCTTAGCTGCCGTGTAAGACGAGTTCACGGCGCCGGTGTCGCAACTGGCCCTTCGATCAAAGTCTGGCGAATCTTGTCCAGCCGCTCACGCAGATTCACCGGCATCTGATCGGGATCCGGCGCCAGCGTGTCAATTTCACCAAGCACCTGCTTGGCGGCATCGACGTCACCCTTGCCGGTGAGCGCTTCGGTCAAGTTGACCTTCCATTCGATGCTTTCAGGCTGCAGTTTGACGGCTTCGAGAAGACTCTCGGCCGCCTTACCGAAATCCTTGCGGGCCAGATACACATGCGCCAGCGTGTCATGGAACGTCGCCACCCTCGGGCGGGCATCGACGACTTCCTGAGCAAGTTTCAGCGCTTCGTCGAGGTTGCCGCCGCGGTCAGACACGAGAATGGCGAGATTGTTCTTGGCTGTGACGTGATCGGGATTGATCGTCAGAGCACGACGGTATTCCTTTTCAGCCTGGTTGAGATCGCCAAGCTGATACACAACGATCGCGTAGGCGACCACGGCATCGGCATCCGGCTTCTCAGCGTAAGCCATGGATTTGAGCAGCTCGACACCGCGGTTGCGGAAATCGGAGTTGCTGGCGGACTGTCCGAGTGCGAACCAATAGTTGGCGAGGTTGACGCGCTCAGAAATTGAATCTGCCGGGATCACCTTGTCGGCCCGCTCCAGCCACTCGGCAGAGACTGCCGGATCCTTGATGTTACGCATCGCCAACTGCATCCACAACGCCCGCCAGCGCGGGTGCGTGGGAATCAGCGGCTTGAGAATATTGGCGGCCTTGTCGACCTGGTTCATGGCGATCAGGCCTTCCGCCTGAAGCGCCATGACGCCGGGCAGGCGCGTCGGGTTCTTGGCCGCGATCTGCTCGTAGCGAGATATCTGTTCCAATGCCTGCTGAGGATTTCCCAACTGCAGCAACGCCTGAGCGATCATCATGTCGGCTTCCAGCGGCTGGTTCAGCGATCGCTGACGCCACTGGCGGGCGACGGCAACGACTTCGTTCCACCGGCCGACACGCGCCAGCAGGCGTGCCGCACGCTCGGCAGGATCCGCGTCGTTGGGGAATGACTCCATCAAACGCGTCGCCAGGTCGATCGCATCTTCATAGCGGCCGATGAGGCTGTACGTATCCACCAGAAGAATCTGCAATGCCTGGAAACGCGGGTGCTTGTCGGCGAGTTTGCCGAGGCTGAGAACGACCTTCAACATCGACTGCGACTGGTCAGAGGCTTCCTTGATCGTGCGAAGCACAACGATTGCAGCGTCCCGGTTGTTTTCGTCCAACACGACGGCTCGAGCCAAGGGTTTAAGCCGTTCCGTCTTCAGCGCGACTTCGATCAAATCACGCTGGCTGTCAATCAACGAGAAGACTTTATCTCCGGGAATTGCCGCCTTGGCCTGCTCATTGACTTTCATCGCCTGGTCAAATTCGCCGGCCTGCAGATGAATGTCGATCAAGGTGCGCCAAGGCAGCGGATTGTCCGGCATCGCCTTGGCGGCTGCTTCGAAGGACTCCAGCGCCTTATCAGTGCTGAAGTATCGGCGATAGTATTCGCCCTGAAGCATTTCGAGCACACCGGGCTTCAAGTCCATCGTCTTCAACTGCGCCAGTACATTGAGCCCTTCATCGGCCCGCCCGGTGGCGCCCAGGAGATTCGAATATGCCTGAACCACCTGCGGATTCGGGTGCTCCTGCATCATCAACTGATACAGCTTTTCGGCATCTTCCAGGCGGCTCTGGCGCACATAGAGTTCGGCCAACAACGTGCTGGGCTTTTTGCTTGATTCGAGAATGTCGATCGCACGCTGAGCATCGCCGAGCCGTGCCAGCAGCGCAGCGGCCTGAGCCTGTTGCACATCGGACAATTCCTTGTCCAATAGAATCTGATTGAGGATATCACGTGCCTCAGTCACATTCCCTTGGAACGTGTACAGACGCGCCAATTCAAGTTGGATGCTTTGGTTGCTGGGCTGCATTGAGCCCGCCGTAGTGAGCTGATCGATGGCGCCAGCGGTGTTGTCGAGCTTCTGCAGAGCCGCAGCCAGAAGCAGGTGCGGTTCCATAAGGTCGGGTGAACTGCGAATGATTTCGTTGAGAATTTGAACCGCCTTGCTCGCATCGCGTGTTCCACCATCACCGGACAACAACCACTTGGCCCGGGCAAGCTGCCAGGTCAAACCTTCGTCGCCGCTGAGAGCCTTGACGCGCTCGATGGTACGATCCATGAAGTCACGATCACTCTGTACGCTTTTGGCATCGAGCACCATGCGCTGCAGTCGAAGATTGTCCGGGTACTTGTCCCCAAGCGCGATCCACGCCGCGGCCGCACGTTCGTCCCGGGTGCGGTCAAGGAACCTGGCCCATGCCAACTGCCAGGCCAGATTGCTGGGGCCGTTTTTCTCAACCAGCGGCTGTATGTACTTGATTGCTGCAGCAGTTCCCTGGGCCTCGGCAATCTGCATCGCACGACTGTAGGCCAGGTTGGCGTTCAGGCCGCCCTCAGACTGCTCGGCATGGGCGTAGATCGAATCGGCCAAGCCGAGATCATACTCGGCGCTGATCTTCGCCAGTCGCAACATCACAGGCTCAGGCAGAGTCACCTTTTCATCCGCCAGGGCAGCGCTGAGCTTTGTGCGGGCAGTGTCTTTCTTACCGGTGCGGGCGAGCATGTCGATGTACAGCGGCAACGTATTGGGCTCACCCGGTGAAGCGGTCTGAATCTGCTCCAGCAGTGTCATGAACTGCTCGGCGCCAGCATCGCCTTCCCCCGAATCAATCAACGCAGCCCAGGCATTGGCCACAGATACGACTGCGCCAACATTGTTTGGGGCACGCAGCAGGCCTTGCTGCGCCGCCTGCAGAGCCGGGCGTGTGCGTTTCGTGGAGGTGTAGACCGACGCGATACGGATGTACGGCACCGCCCAGGTCGGAGCCAGCTTGGTGACGTTTTCCCACTGCTCCAGCGCCAACTCGTTTTCACCGAGCTGTGCATAACTTTCAGCCAGGAACATCCGCAAATACGGATCGCCCGGCAGCGTCGCAATGGAATCACGACATATTTTGATCACCTGCTGAATTTCCTGCGGCTTCTGAGCGAACACGTCGCGCAGTACCGGCACCCAGGCGTGTGCGGTGTTGTCACCCGTACGCTCGGCCAGCGCATCGATGATCACCGTCGCTTCGTCCGGTTTCTTTTCACGGATCAGGGCCATCGCCTTGAGCACCAGCAGGTCGCTGGGCGCTTCAGCGTTCGCCGGGTCGATATCCTTGAGTTCCGTGGCGAGGTCTTCGTAACGATTGGCCTGCCACAGACGGCGGCAGTACATGCGACGGAGATTGTTGTCGTCAAACTGCTTGACGTGCTCGTCGAGATATTTCATGGAATCAGCGAACTGGCCCATACCCGCCAACTGGTCTGCGATCAACTGCACAAACTCAGCGTCCGGCGGATCGTGCTGCGCAGCTGTTTTGATCAATTCCATGCCCTTGGGGCGATCATTGGTCAGCGTGTAGGCGTAAGCCTGGAGGATTTCAAAGCGGGGATTGTCGGAATATTTTTCGCGAAGCTTCGCGGCATAGTCGAGGATTTCTTCGTTTGGTTTTTCCAGCCGCATCATGATTGCCAGCACGGTCGTCTGAACCTTGAGGTCTTCCGGGGAAACCTCAGCCGCTTTGAGACCGACAGCCAGCGCCTCATCCAGCTTACGCAGGCGGACCAGTGCGATCGTCTTGGCATTCAGAGCCTCGGGGTCATCCGGCTTCAGGGCCAGAATGCGATCAGCCATTTCCACGGTTTCAAGATTCATGTTGGCGAGAAGGCGAATCTCAAGCACCTTCCGCATCGCCGGCTCGTAGTTGGGGTCGATCTCCAGGACGTTTTCGAACAACGCCATCGCCCCGCCGATATGCTTGTTGTTGGGCATTTCGACGTTCAGGCGGGCCATTCCGAACTGATACACGGCATCGGCTTCGGGATTGTTCCGCTCGCTGTTCCAATACTTGCCGAGCTTCTCGAGCGCTTCGGCATAGTCGCCGGCTTCGGCCGCGGCCATGCCCTGCTCAAGGTTCTGCTGAAGTCGTGCCTGGGCCTTGTTCTTCTGGTATGTACCCAGAATGACGATCAAAACGACCGCGACAACGATGCAGCCCAGCAGAATTGAAATCCGCTTTTTGGTTTTTGTGCGAAGGGTCATGAATTATTTGCTCAGCTTCAAAATGATGAGAATCGTCTTAATGATGATGTACAGATCCATCCGCCAACTGGCGTTTTCAACGTACTCGATGTCGTACTTGATCCATTCCTGGAAATCCATACCGACCTGTCGTGTCCGCATCACCTGCCAGAGGCCCGTGATGCCCGGTCGCACACTGAGGCGTGCTTCACGCCAGGGCGGACAGCACTGATTTTCCGCACGCGGACTGGGGCGCGGCCCGACGATGGACATGTCGCCCGTCAACACGTTAAAAAACTGTGGTAACTCGTCGAGATTTAATTTTCGGATGAGTTTGCCGGTGCGCGTCAGTCGGGGATCATCTTCCGGGTCGATGAAGAACTGAGGTCCGTCGGCCTGATTCTGTGTGGCCAGTGCGGCCTTGATCTTGTCGGCATCATTGCGCATCGAACGGAACTTGATGCAATCAAACTCGCGCCCGCCGAGGGTTTCACGTCGGTGGCCATAGAAGATCGGCCGGCCGTCCTCAATCCAGATCGCCAGCATGATGATCGGAAACAGCGGCAGAATCAGCGGCATGATCATCATCGCGAAGATGATGTCGAAGATTCGTTTGGACACGCGGCGCAACTGTGATGTCTGCTGCACCTTGACCGAGCGTTCGAACACCGGTGAGGGTTCGATCTCCAGCCATTCCAGACTGTCGCTTTCAGGGCGATGTTCCGGGTCATCCCAAAGAACGGTCGGGCCGATGACGTTGTTTTCCGACAACTCGCGACGTCCGGCGCCGACCCAGGCGGGTCCAATGAACTGAACTGTCGGATCCATGTCGGTCTGGTTATCACCCCAAACGCCGGGGCCGATCCGCCGAGCGCGGCTGATAGTTGCGTCGGGCGTACGCCAGACCTGAATCAGGTCACGCATGCACTGCATGACTTCCTGCGGCGCATTTTGATCGTAGACATTGCCGTCGACTGAGACGGTGGTCCGACGCCCGGTGGGTATGCGTCGACGCAGTTCGCGCCAACCGGCGCGTGGCGACTTGGCCGCCTGCCAGATTTCGGCAATACGCCGGCTCGGAGTCAATGCCACGCGAGCCAGACGAGCCTCAGAGCCAACGTAAATGCGATTGAATCGTACAAACTCACCATGGCGATCCGTGACCACGTGCTCGCGATACCCATGGTCTCGCGACTCGTGCAGACGGATAAGCATCAGGTCGGGCGAAAGCCAACTGAGTTGATGAACCAGGCGCCCGATCTTGAAGATCGTCAAGAAGTCCGCATTGGTCAACAGGAACAACTCGGCCTGCTGGACGATGGCGGACCGTTCGCCCTGCCGCACGACCTGCACGCCGCGCGCCGCCCAGAACCGGTGATGTAGTTGCACCGGATCCAGTCCCCAGACGGTCGGCATCTGGGCGGTAACGGATGGTGGAGCTGCGGAGCCAGCGGTGATCATACGTATCTCATCTCATCACATTAGGAACGGGAACCATTGTGACGCGAGCCTTGCGACGAACTGGCGACGGCACGCGCCACTGGGTCGAAGCGCGAGGACTCTTCGGACTCGTCCGGCTTCAAGCCAAGTCGCGTCGGACTGCGGCCGGGCGTGCCATCGTCGTCGAAGCTCTGGGCTTCGGACAACGCATCCGACAGCGAAGCCGACAGCACCTGCACATCCGTCCCTTCGGCACGGTTGAAGACCAGCCCCAACACGCGGGCACCGATCGAGTAGAGGTGGTTGACCGACTTCTCAGCCTGGTTGCGCTGCTCACCGCGCGCCACGACCATGATCACGCCGTCGGCTTCGGCACAAATGTGCGATGCTTCCAGCGAACCGGGGACGGGGCCGGTGTCGATGACGACGACATCGTACTGACCACGTGCCTCTTCGAGCAGTCGTCGCACGGCGGTCGGCGAAACACGACACACGTCATACGCTTCGGCGCCGCCAACGGGGAGAATGTCCATCGAACGAATGCCCGTTGCGGCAACGCACTCTTCGAGCGGCTCGCCGTCCAAGGCATCGATCAGGCCGACCGGCGTCTGCTCCTGCAGCGTCAGCGCCTCATCGAGGTCTTCCTGGGTGAGGTAGCCGAGTTCGATGAGTGTTTCACCGAGTCGACGGTTGGATTCCTGTGCGATCTGAAGCGCTTCGTCAACCTGCTGCTGGGTGACGAGCTGTTCACGCTGTAGCACCTGTCCGATCTTGCGACGGATGATGGTGTCCACACGAAGCGTCAACCCACCGCCGATCACATCGCAGTCGACCAGCAGGGTCTTGGAGCCGGACGAGGCAAACGACACACCAAGCGCCAACGCCAGGCTGGTCTTACCGTCCTGGGCGCCGGGGCTGGTCACGGCGAACACGCGTCGTCCCTGGGCTTCAGAACCAATCTGCAACAACATGCGCACCTGGTGTACGCAATGCGCGGCTACCGCGGCGTGCTCCGGTTCGGCCAGATCATCAGGCAGTCTCGGCAGAATACCGAGCATCGTGAGCTGCCCCAGCGTGTCCTGCGCATCGTCAAGGCTGCGCAGGCGGCGGTCCATCGAACCGATCAACAGTACGATGCCGACACCAAAGCACAATCCCATCATGCCGCCAAGGGCAGCCATGCTCTTGCGACGATCCTTGTATGGCTTAAGCGGCAGATCACCTTCGCTGACGACGCTGATGCGTCCGCTGACCGCAGATTCCACTTTGAGTTGCTCAATACGAAGTTCGGTCTCATTCAGACGCGCCTTGGTGGTTTCCATTTCGGTGGCCAGCGACTGAAGACGCAGATTCTTCTTGCCCAGCTCGGTGGTTTCTTCCTTGGTGGTGTCGTACAACTGCTGCAGAGCTTTCAGACGTTCTTCCAGCTGTGCCAGGGTCTCACCGGTACCAACAGCCCCACCCATTTGCTGAAGCTGCTGATTGAATTCAGCTGTGCGTTTAACGATGGAATCTTCAATCGATTCAAGCAAAGTCCGGGTCTGAAGAACCTGCCGATGGTTTTCACCGAGAGAGAGCTTGAGGCGGGCCATTTCCCTTTCCAAGGCCTCTTTCTGATTCATCAATTCCAGCATCTGACGGTCCTGCTGTGCGATTTCCACAGCAGTGAGCGCGGTCAGTGGCGCAACCGCCTCCGCCGACTTGTCATCCGATTCCGGCTCATCAGCCACGGCTTCGTCCGGCTTGACGACCTTCTCACCCGCATCAGTTGCCACCTCACCGGACTTGCCGTTGAGCATGTTCTTGGTGAGCTGGATCCGAACCTTCAACTGCTTGATCTGCTGGTCATAGCCGTTGACTTCAGTCAGTTTGGCCTGATAGATGGTTTCCAGGTCGTTGGAACCAAACTCCGAAGCGATCGACTGACGCATGCGATCCTTACTGGCCAGTTCACTACGAAGCTGGCTGCTGCGCTGCTGGAGTTGTTCGAGTCGATAATTGACGCTTTGTACATCGGTATCACCGAAGATTTCAACATACGAATCAATCACGGCCTTGACCGCGCGGCGTGACGCTTCGGGATCGATGTCCTCAAAAGCGACGACGATCAATTCGCTGTTGCGAGGATGGCTCACCTCGAGGTTGTCGTGAAACTGCTGGATGTCATCCGGCGTCCGTCCACGACCGAGCGCATCCCATTCGTTGCTTTTCATCGCGCGATTGAGCACACGGCTGGATTCGATCATCGCCACCTGCGACCCCACGTATGCATCGAACATCGGCAGCAGGCTGTTCTGCTCCTGCTGATAGAGCACACGGGGCAGAATGGGCTGCACGCGGATGGTGCCGAAGGCGCGATAGACCGGCTCGGTCATGCGGTAGCCCAAGGTCCCTCCGGCGACGGCGAAAATGAGTCCAAGCAACAACACCCACTTATATCGTCCGCGCAGGATTGAGTGTACGCGGCGAATCGGGGTTCTTGTGACGTCGCTTTCCGAAGGCATCGTGATCGGCAAGTCCGTGTTGCCGACATCACTCTGGACTGGTACGAGGGGGTATTGTTCTTTCATTTGCCCTCTCCCTGAAGAATGGCCTTGATGAGTGGCATGTGTGCTTCAATCATGGTGTTGAAGATCTCTTCGCGTTCGGCGTCATCCAGTTTCGGATCGGAAAAGACGACCTGCACCTGTGCGGCACCGAAGAAACGCTTAAGGAAGTCCCACGCGCGGGCGTACACCGCCTTCATATCGCGAACGACTTCGTGATCAGGCACAAGAATAAAATTGTCAACGGTCAGACGCTGCGACCCGAAAGCGTCGGATGCAAACACATACTGCATGCCGTGAATCGTCACATTGTCCAGCGTCCGGTCAAACGGCTCGCGGGCCTGCTCATTGAGCCCGCTGCCGGGATAGCAGATCGGCGGATAGTGCCCGGCAATATCGCGAGCGTCCTTGCACTGAACGATCAGCACGACCACGCGCTGTCCGGTCCGCGAGTTGTAATACACACGGTTGTAGATCACGTTCGGTTTGAGCATCTGCACCGCAGCACGCCGGATGGGCTCGTCGGTGCCAACCCAATCGCCGATCTGCTTGGGCAGGTCTTCCGCCGCCGCCGCGACACGCGCGTGGTATGGGTCCGCGGCCTCAGGCTGCGGTCGCCGCATGGTTTCGGCGCCCAGCGCTCCCAGCAGCATCAACGCCAACAGGGGCGCCATCCACGGCATAGTCAGTTTATTTCTCATCAGTCCATACTCGTCATCGGTCAATCGTACGCCAACATGTATGGCGTCACCGGAATCAATGCCCATTGCAGGATCCGGATAATGCCCATCAGCAGCAGAAACGCCACCACCAGCATCACCCAGCCGGCCAGATCGTGAAACGCATCAGCGATCACGCTGGTTTCAACCCCGAACCAGGTCGTTCCGCTCATGCCGTACAGCCAAACTGTCGGCACCATGCGGATCACATTGCACACCAGGGCCGATACCGGCGATGCGACGATAATCAACAGGCGGACGAAGGTCCGCAGCGGCGTACCAAACGCGAAAGCGAATGACACCAGCACCAGCGCGAACACCATGCGTAGCCCGTTGCACGCTTCTGCGATGGCGACTTCCTTGCCGTTGATCGTCAGCAGGTTTCCCGCCTGGTTGACTTCCACACCCAGCAGATCGAACACCGCCTTGGTGGTCTGTGCCAGGTAGCTCTGAAGCGGAATCGCGATGCCTTGGCGAACCATGCCGGGAATGGGCACAAAGAACGCCAACACCACGAAAGCCGGCAAAAACTTGATCAGCACATCCGTGCCCAGCAGCGACAACGCACAACCGACCACGGTCAAAACCGCACCGAAGTGCCACATCGACTGTACCGCGTTGTAATATCCATACGACGATAGCATCCAGCCGACGGCGACCAGGGCCGGTCCAATCATCGTCCCAGTCGGATAGCAAAGCCGCAGCCTCTGGCGTCGAACCCAGAAAAGCCAGGCCGCAACCACCGGCACCAGAAAGATATGGCTGGCTTCTTCGTCTTTGTAGGCGATCTGAAATATGTCGACCCAGGCGCCCCATGTCAGCATCACGCCGATGATCATCAGCACGACCGCGGCAATCGGGTGCCAGATCGTCCAGCCATTTCGTTTCCAGGCTCGTGGTGTCTGAATCAGGCCCATGCGTCTTCTCCCCGCTTACTGACAGCCGCACGAGTCGGCCCGACCACTCGATCAACGACGCGCTGGCCGCGCCCGACGATCGCGTCCGGGCACACCAGTGAACGCACAAGTATCGCATCGGGGTGAACCTTGGCTCCTGCCAGCACCACCGAGTCATGAATTCGTGCCGTATCCGCTACATCCGCACCAGGCTCGACCAGCGAGTATGTCGCCTGCAGATCCTCGGCATATGGATCCTGCAATGTCTGTGCGTGCTTGGAGCGACGATGATGCGTCCGCAACGCATGCATGTAGTCTGACAGCGTGCGCACCGGCAACGCCGACGGGTGATCCAACTCGACCACGCGAACGGAATGCTCTTTCGCGATCGTGGGCAAGGCCTGCTCCTTCATATCGACAAAGCCCGCGGCCGGCAGTGTCCGCAGAACACCGCACCGCACAAGCATCAACCCGCTGGGCGTGCCGTCGTGGTGGGCGATGATGCTGACGTCACCGCCTCGGTCGGCCAGCAAGGCGGCGTTTTCCGCCAGAGGGTGTGTCAACACCTGCAGGCCGTTGGCGATCAGCAGATAGTCGTTGTCGTCATACCCTGCACTCAGGTCGTGCAGCACGCCGCCAGTGCCTCGGAAATCCAGCGGGTCGCGTTCAACGGTGAATGTCGCCAGGCCGTCGTTGGGCTTCGGCGGCTCCGTCGAATTTCGATCAACCATGATCCGAACACTCAAACGATCCAGTGGGAAAGATTCGACAAGGCTTTCAGTTTCCTGTCGCCACTGCTCGATCAAGGTCGTCTTTGCATCGATGGGTAACTGCAGCAGTGATCGGCCGATAGAGGCGCCCAGCTTCGAAGCGCGAACCGACCCTGCCATCAGAATGACCGCCTTCAGCGACGTTCTGATCTGTCGCGTCGATAAGCTCGTGTCAGTTCCAACGATAGGATCTTGCTCGTTTCTAGCAGGATGATGCAGCATCTCCATCTATGCCTCTCTCCGCCCCGGAATGAGACGTTTTATTATACCTGTATTGCCCAGTTTGAACAATCTACCCAGTTCTTCAGACCACTTGGCAGTTGCCTCCAGATGATTCAAAGACACGACCCCACGGTCCACTTGGGTTCTTATCGTCCATCAGACGACCATGAATTAGCCATAAGGCTCGCAAGACACGCCCAGAAGACCTGAAAATCACGTCCCAGAGACGTTATCAGCCCAATTGGGTCGGTCTGGCTCATCAAACGGGCCATGAACCATGCGATTTCACTTCGCCCGGCATGGGTGTGACAGTATGCGGCTTGGAACCTCTATTGTGGAGACTCATTCACCCCAGCGATTCACACTCCCCCGATACTACGCCCCGACAATTGATCGGTTCGCTCCGTAGAAAACATTCCACCGCCCAAAACCATGGCGTAGTATCAGACTCCCCCATCGATGAAAGCCCGGATCGCCTGGGTCAGCGACGGCTCGGCATACGGCGTGAAATCCGTGCCGACCTTCACCTTCTCCGGGTGGCTGAGATAGTCGACCAGTTCCTGCTCGTCCCAGGCCACGATGACGTGCGCCTTGGCGGCAAAGTGCTTGGCTGTCGCCAACTGGTGCTCATTGCGGTGCTCACCCAGCGAGGCCCGTCGCGGCATGATGATGATCGGCTTGCGATGCTGCATGGCGCTGAAGATCGAACCCGTCCCGGCATGGGCCACCAGCAGTTCGCACTCGCTGACATGTCGCTCGCATTCCTGCGGGCTCATGTGCTCGACCCATTGAATGTGGCTCGGCCGTTTGGCCTCGAAACCAATCTGTGCCACCACGTCGCCGCGGCCCTGCTGCTGAGCCCATTGATCGACGGTCAACACCATGCGATCGAATGCCAGTTGCGTGCCCACCGTCACAAAGATCACAGCACAGCTCCTTGACAATGCGGCCCTTGCGGCGTGGTCAGATGCTCCCACTGAGTCAGCCACAGGTCGGCGCACTTGCCCGCCATCTGGCCAGACAGGGAAAGCTCTTCCACATTCGCAATGCTGTCGACCCAGACCGCCCGCGCGCCGAACCACTTGCCCATCCGCATCGCCAGATAACCCGGCGCCGCTCCTGTAGAGACAATCACATCCGGCCGAACGCGCAACAATAAAAACAGAAGCCGAACCACCAGCCACATCAAACGCAGTTTGTTCCACCGATTGGCGTCTGGCACCACGTGATATGCATGGCCTTCGACATCCGATTCGTAACCCGTCGTCGTCGTGACGTACACCTGCCGATGCCCTTCAAACGCCGGGCGAAGGCGGATCAGTTCGACCCAGTGTCCCCCACCGCTGGCCACCAGCATCAGCGTCTTGGGGCGTGTGTTTGAATTCGTTGGCTGCGGTGTCATTGAACCTCGAGCATCTTGGCGATCATGTCGCTGATCTTGTCCCAACTGTCCCCGGCCACCGCCTGTCGGCGTTTTTTGGCCAGTTCCACATCGTCTTCGACCAGGGCCCGGTCGATCGCCGCAAGAAATTCATCGTGTGAATCGCACAGGTAAACAAAGTCTTCGTGCGGTTCGAAAGCCGGCAGTCGCATGGTCACGATCGGGAAGCTCAGGGCCAGGTATTCCTTGAGCTTGGTCGGGTTACAAAGCTCGTTGAACTCATTCTGAAAAAAGGGAATGATGCCAACATCGAACTGTGCCGCGTGCTCAGCCAGTTTCTGCGGAGGCAACTGCCCCATGTGATGGGCATTGGGCTCGCGCAGCACCGGCGCCAGGTCCATTTGCGCCGGGCCAAACAGCACCAGCGAACCGCCCTTGGGCTGCAGGTGTTTGGCGATCTTGATCATCAGATCACGGTCCATGCGGTAGTCGTCCATCCCGCCGTAAAACCCGACAATCGGTCGCGGGATATCTTTGAGCACATCCGGCGTCGCGACGCGCTGCCCACCGATGGGACGCGCCTCGGCAAACTGATCGAAGTCGACGCCATGCCCGATCAACTGGGCATCGGCCACGTGATCTTTCTCACGTTCATATAGCGGGACATTCACGTAGGCCGCGTGGTCCGAAGCGTTCAGCAGCATCTCTTCGAGTTTAGCGACTGACGCACGATCCGCTTCCGGAAGCGTGGTGAAATCGTCGCATCGATCGAACACGACACTGACCCACGACAGCTTGAGCATCGCCGGTGTCATCGTCGGCATCGACACACATGCCGACGGCCGCTTGATCCCCAATCGCCATCTGACGATGCGAACCTGTATCGCCAGCAGCGTCGCGTTGAGTTTGAGCCCGAAGTCACTGTACAAAGGCACGAAGAACGGACTGTACACGTACATGCCCGTGTCCGGATCGCGTTTTAGTCCTTTGAAAAGTGTCTTGAATTTGCGCCAATAGCGTGTCCACGCCAGGTCGGTCTTGCCGGGCTTGGGCATGCGCATGCCGATTGAGTTGACCCAGCATGTCGGCACGCGGGCGGCCAGACGCGTGGCCATGCGCGTCGAGGCATGACCGCGGTTGTGATACCACCAGTCGACATTGCCGTACCAGATCACACCGTCGGCCGGACCGTCACCGACAATGTGCTTGTGACGCACCGCCGCGTCGACCACCTTCGGTCTCGGCTGAAGCGACGGCCCGTCGGGCTGGGTTGTCATCGATGATGTATTCATCCCTGATGCTTGCTCTTGTAGCCCTGGGGATAGCGGTTGTGCCACTGCCAGGCGGTTTGGACGATGTCCTCGACGCTGTCGTACTTCGGTTTCCATCCAAGTTTCTCCCGCAGTTTTTGCGTGTCGGCCACGAGCACCGCCGGATCGCCCGGCCGCGCCTCGACCCGATCGCACGGTATCGATCGTCCCACCACCTTCTCGCAGGCCTCGAAAACCTCGATCACGCTGGCGCCCGTGCCCGAGCCGACGTTGTACGCCTGTCCGCTGCCAGGTTGAACACTTTCGAGTACAAGCTGATGTGCCTGGGCCAGGTCGTCGGTGTGTACGAAGTCGCGGACGCATGAGCCGTCCGGCGTGGGCCAGTCCGAACCGCAGATTTTGAATTTGTCGATGCGCCCCAATGCCGCGAAAAGAACCAGCGGAATCAGGTGGGTTTCCTTGCGACGGTCTTCGCCGAATTCACCGTCCGGGTCGGCGCCCGAAGCGTTGAAATAGCGGAGGATGCCGTACCCCATGCCGTAAGCGCGGCTGTAGTCTTTGATCAAGTGCTCGGCGGCGAGTTTGGTCGTACCGTACGGCGTCTGCGGCACTTGGCTGGATGTTTCAGCGATGGGCATTTCGACTTCAAAGCTGTACGTCGCCGCGGTGCCGGAGAACAGGATTTTGTTCACGCCATTGGCCCGCATCGCATCCAGTACATTTTTCGTGCCCACCGCGTTGGTGCGCCAGTATTCTTCCGGCACGCGAATCGAATCCGGAACCGATGCCAGCGCGGCAAAGTGCATCACCGCCTCGGCGCCCGTGTCCTTGATCGCCTGTGTCAGTCGATCAAGGTCGAGTATGTCGCCTTCGATCAAGCGCCCTTCGGGAACCGCCTGTCGATTACCCTCAGCCAGATTGTCATAGGCGACAGGGTCATGACCGTGCTTGCACAGCCATCGCAGACAGGCGCTACCAACATATCCCGCCCCGCCGGTTAGAAGAACTTTCATAGTACAGATCAATCCTTGGTCAATGCGGGCTGTTGGGCGAGGATGACATTCGCCGCCTCGCGCAGGTTCACCGCGGTGATGCATGAATCCTTGATTCGATATTCGTCCTCACGCCAGATCATGCCTGATTCCAGCAAGATGCTGCCGTAAACCCCCGCGTTCTGCCCGGCCATCACATCGCTGGCCATATCGCCGACCATCCACGATCGGGCCATGTCCAGCGATAGTTCATTGGCAGCCTGTTTAAGCATGCCGGGACCGGGCTTGCGGTGTTCGTGCTCCACCGTCAACCGGTCCGCCCCTTCGCCTTTGACCGCACAGAAGTACAGGGCGTCGAGCACAGCCCCGCGCTCGGCGAGCTGGCGACACATCGTCTCATTAATCTCATGATGTCGCACTTCGTCGATAACGCCCTTGGCGATTGCTGCCTGATTGGTCACGACCACGGGGCAATACCCCGCACGGCGCAGATCGCAGATCGCCTCAGCCACGCCATCCATCACCTGCACGCCAGCGGGGTCCGACAGATAGTGAACATTCTGGATGATCGTGCCATCGCGGTCCAGGAAGACCGCCGGTCGCCGCCCGTCGGATGACCAGTTCCATGACTCGTACAAACCCGCAGCATCACGCTGAGCCTGCCCATAGGCTTCGAGCGTACCGATGTCGCGGTGGTATCCATCGATGACGAAGCCGTTCATGCGGCCGATGAAGCGCGGCAGCACCTCGAAGCCGAGATCGAACGCCCCGAGGTCGGCGGCTTCCCGATAAGCGTCGGCGTCCATGATGTAGACACCGGCGTTGGCCAGGTCGCTCTTGGGTTCATCGGGTTTCTCGACGAAATCGATGATGCGACCAGCGTCGTTCATCTCGGCGATGCCGCACGCCTTGGGGTTACTCGCATGAAACAGCAGCATGGTCATAGGCTGATCATGCGAAGCGTGGTATTCACACATCGCCCGCAGGTCGACCTGTGATAGATTGTCCGCGTATATGATGATCACACAGTCCGCGTCGTCAGCCAGATCGCGATTGGCCGTGACCGTTCCAGCTGAGCCCAGCAACTCCGGCTCATAACTTTCATGAACCAGCATGCCGCGTCGGTCATTGACATCCTGTAGGTAAGCGGCGACCTGCTCGTGGTGCGCGTGCGTGTTCACGCTTGCAGTGCGTACACCGGCATCGCCGAGCCCGATCAGCCAATACTCCAGCAGCGGGCGTGGCCCGATCGGAACTAGGCACTTGGCCAGGCGATCCGTCAGCGGACGCAGACGCGTGCCGAGGCCCGCCGCAAGAATCAATGCTCGTATAGTCATGCGCTCTCGTCTTTGTCTGACTGAGGATTAATCACTTGCGCGGGAATGCCGACGACGGTCGCACCGGTCGGCACATTTTTCACCACCACCGCATTAGCTCCAATTCGAGCATGGTCACCTACCGTGACCGGCCCAAGAATCTTGGCGCCGGCTCCGACAATCACCGCCCCTCCAAGACGCGGCGCCCCTTGCACGCCCTCTCGATTTCCAAGTGTAACTTGATGGAATATCAGGCAGTTTGGGCCGATTACAGCACTGGCATGGATGACAATTCCTTGTGGATGCGGCAGTGCCAGCCCCCCGGCAATCTGCGCATTAAGCGGAATCTCAGCACCGGTGACAATGGACCAGAAGCGATATCGAAGGACATGCCATCTCCTGCAGATCGCAGCCACAGTTCCGCCCCGCTGCTTCCAATAACCATATCGTCGGATTGCGTGTAGCAACTTACGTGGTGGATCGTATATGCAACGAATCGACTCACGAGACCAATCGGGCTCGGTCTCTGAAACCATATTCCCCATCGGACGCGATACATCAGTCTGCGACAAATCTGGCATCGACTCGGTATGTGGAGACATATCCATTTTGCTCATGATACTTACTGCGAAGTATTTGCAATGCGTTGCTGCAACGCCTGAGCCACAATATGACCTACGGACATCTGACAGTCTTCAATCACGCCGTAGTTGTCCGATGGGAAATGAATATGAATATCAGCCAAGTCGCCGATCTTGCCGCCGCTGAAACCGGTCAGGCAAACTGTCGTGACGCCGTGATCCTTGGCCCACTGCACGGCTTTGACCACGTTCGGACTGTTGCCTGAGCAACTGATGGCCACGAGCACGTCACCGGCCTTCGCTTCGTAAGCATCCAACGGCCAGACGAATATATCGTCATAGCTGACGTCGTTGCCCAGTGCTGTCAGCAGCCCGAGATTGTCATTGAGGCTGATCGCATGCAGGCGAGGTTGCCCTTCGACGGAGGCGGTTTTGACGTAGTCGGCCACGTGATGGCTGGCCGTGTAGGCGCTGCCGCCGTTGCCGCAGAGAAACACGCGCCGCCGATTGCGCCAGGTGTCAAAGATGCAATCGGCGTAGGCATCGATCGCTGCGGCATCAACTCGATCGAAGACCTCGCGCATGCGATCGAAGTACTCGGTGGCGGTGGAACAAGTCGTGAATGCGGGCATCTGATGCCTCCTGCAGATTAGTGCTGATCGGATACAAAAATTATACGGCTGCCGCTGCGATCGATCTTGAATGGCAGCTCCCGCGGACGGCCGAGCGCCGCACGAATCGCCTCGTGACGGTCCGGCGGGGCCATCAACAGCAGGAATCCCCCGCCGCCGGCGCCGAGCAGTTTGCCGCCTTCGGCGCCGACTCGCCGCGCTTCCTGATACCACTGATCGATCTGCGGGTTGGTGATGCCGAATCCGAGCGAGCGTTTGAGTTCCCATCCCTCGTGAAGCAGCGAAGCGAACTCGGCAAGGTCACCCGAGCCGGCCAGCGACTGGCGCATCGCATCGGCCAGGTCACGCATTTTTGTGAGGACAGTCCGCTTGTCAGCGGTGCCCTCGGACTGCTGTTTCAAAATGCCGTCGGCGCTGCGCTGTTGAGCGGTGTACATCAGCAGAACGCGATCTTCGAGTTCTGTCAGCAACCCGGCCCGTACCGGCACGGGTTCGACATCGACCGTTTCATCCGGATTGAACCGGATGTAGTTGAGCCCGCCAAACGCCGCGGCGTACTGATCCTGTTTACCGATCGGTTTGCCGAGGTGATCGATCTCTACGCGGCAGGCTTCTTCGGCAAGCTGATTTCGACTGCAGATCTCGCCTTTGAATGCATGCAGCGCATGCAGCAGGCCGACGGTCGCCGTACTTGAAGATCCCATGCCGGTGCCGCCGGGCACATCGCCGATGGTCGTAATCTCCAGTCGAGGTGGAAGCCCCAGCATGTGGATGGCCTCACGGGCAAGTTCGTGCTTGAGGTGGCGTGCGTCCTCGACGACCTCCATCTTCGAGTAAGCCACACGGATGTCATCGGTGAAGCGGCCGTGGACCGTCACGTAGATGTGCCGCGCGATGGTCACGCTGAATACAGCCCCAAAGTCTTCCCGGTAGAAGGCGGGCAGGTCAGTGCCGCCGCCGGCGAAGCTGACGCGATAGGGTGTTTGCGAAATGATCATGAATGTCTCTCGTCACCGCCACTTGCGCGGGCGGGTATTATCGGGCGTCCCACGCGATCTGTCGTGTGCGTCCGTTTAATGCATTGCCGACGATACCCTGCATGTGCCGGCATCTACCTTGTCGACCAATTATCTTTGCGGATTTACGAAAAAGCCGCCTTGACGTCGGGTTTACGACGCTGACTTGGCGACCGGCTTGCGGCTGCCCACGCGTTTTTTAACCTGGATCAAGGCCCAGACAGCAAGTGCCGCGATGACCGGCAGATGCACTGACGCCTTGGCCAGCACGGCCAACCGTTCGTGAAGATCAAAGACCGCATAGTGTTCTATCCCGTGTCCAATAACGACGAACGCCATAAAGATCGCGCTGTAAATGATGTGAGGTACCATCATGTGCACGCCGTTTCGCGCCACGAGAATGTTGACCCACACGAGGGCAGCAATTTGTCCGATTGCCAAGGCCGCGATAAAACCGTAAAACTCGAACAGTTTGTAACAGATAATCGTGCCAAAAAACAACACGATGATGCGCAGCACGCTTCCAAAAAACAGCCGCTTGCTGTCTCGAAGTGCCATCTGCACTGCGCTGCCGCTGGTGTACACCAGTTCGAACCAGGCGGGGATGATCAGTAGTTGGGTGATCGCGGCGCCTTCGCGGTATTGTTCGCTTAATGCAAACGTGAAAAACACGGGCGCGATGACCATCACACTGTACATCGCGAACATGATTAGTGGAAAGATGATGCCCAGTGCGCGTTGCACCTGGTAATTCAATCGTTCTTCGGACACGCGTCGTGTCTCAGCGAGCACGGGAAACAACACCTGCTGCATCTGCATGCGCATCACTTCCAGTGGAATCTGACAGGCCATCAGTCCGAAGTGATACACGCCGAGCATGCTGGTCCAGTTCGCTCCGATCAACACCGGAAGCAACATGCGGTCGGCCGCACGCGAAACACCCGCCACCGCGCTATTCAGCCACAACCATCCGCCGAAGTTGAAGATTGATCTAGCCGCATCCTTGTCCCAGTCAAACCAAACGCGATGCCCGGGCAACAGCGAAAAACTAAGCAACATGCGTGTCAGAGAAAAAGTCACCGCCCCCGCCACCAGGGCCCAGACCGATGGCCAGATCAGCGCCCAGAGGATCATGGCTTCCGTTGCCAAAATGCGCGACATGCCGCGGTAGACCGCCTGGCGCCCGACACGAAGTTGCCGCCCAACCAAAAGCGAGGCATTGGAGCGGAATCCGAACACGAAGTTCGCCAGTGCTATCGCTGGGATCAAATAGGCGAGTTCCGGCTGGTCGTACATCAGCGACAACGGATAGGCCGCAATCACGGTCAGCAGGAAAAACAAGATCGACTGGAGAACCTGAATCGTCCAGACGGTATTCATGAAGCGGCTGTCTTCCCGATCCGCCGCAACAACATTCGGCTGCAAACCAACGTCTAAAAACATCAGGATCACGCCGTTGATCGCCGTGACGACTGAAAGCAAGCCAAACGCATCACGAGCCAGCAGCCAACTGAGTATGATGTTGCCGCCCAGTCGAACGACCAGATCGAACCCGTAGGCGAGTAGCGTGACCGACGAACTGCGCAGCGCACGCGACTTCAGAGAATCCCGCGGACTCACCGGCGCAGCAGTATTTGACGGTGACAACGTCGGCTCGATACCGCCGGGAGGTTGCGATGGCAAAGTCGGTGAATCGCTCATGAGAGTCTTATCGACACGATAGATCGTAACTTCTTGGCTTTGTTGCAAAAGCGTCGAAAACGGAATTGCCTTGCAGGCTCATAACAACAACACGACATATGACATGTCGTGTTGCGAAGGTTGAGTTTTGTGCAAATGATTGCGTCTGAGAATCAGTGCATGCTTACGCGGTATAACGGCGACGCATACACGCCATCACGGCGATCAATCCACCACCCATCAGCCCGCCACTTGGCAGCGGAACGACGTTGGCAACGTTAGCAGCGACTGAAATATGGTCCCAAACCATACGAATCGGGCCGGCTGTCGCGACATCGGTCTCGAAATAGATGCCAAATGACTGCAGGTCGGTGAACAGGCCGTTGACTATCGGGTCAAGCCAGGTCGCATTGATCTGATCGAAGTTGAAGTCCATGCCGGCCTGCGGGTCGTATTCAGCCCACATCGTGCTCATCGGATTGATAAAAACCTCGTCACCGTACTTTTTGGTATCCTGAACAATGCCTTGCGAGATGTAGAACTGATCACCGTCCTGAGCGATGAAGTGTAGACCATCGACACCTTCCCAATAGCGGGTACGGTCGAAGCTCATCGATGAGTCAGCGTCGAAGAACACCTGCTGCGAATCACCGCCATTGAGAAATCCATCTTTTTTCCAGATGAACGCGGCGTAAAACGCCGAGGTGTCATCAGCTTCTTCGACCGGGTCGCCGGTAAAGTCGCCATCATCGACAAACAGAGTCATTTCGGACCAGAATCCCTCGGTTGGCGTGGGCGTACGGGCCAGCGCACGCCAGGGCTTGTCATCCGGGAAGCGCGTATCAGTCACCAGCGGGTTGCGACCGGAATCTTCGATCGTGGCCTGATCGAAGGCGACGGGCGTGCGGCCGTTGTAAAGCCCGACGATACCGCCGTAAAACATAGCGCTTGGCGCATCGCCTATGTAGCGGGCGTGGACCGTACCATTGTCCAGTTGAGGAACCAGCGGTGTGTCCAGCGAAAATCCGTGAACCAGGGACGCATCGTATAGTTCATCTACACCGTCGTGGTCGTTGTCGACCAGAACGTTCGTTGTCGAAGTCGGACTCGCCCCACTGCGGTACAAGCGATTGCCCGACGCTTTGAATGTGTCGTCCAAAGTCAGATAATCACCATACCAGTTGACGACGCTGACATTTGCAGCCGACGCCGTGGAAACGGTCAAGCCGAACGCGGCTAATAGGCAAAAACAGGCAACAATGCGATTGAACATCGGGATTCCTCCTCGACCAGAGTATCTCATGGTATAGCAGATTATCTCAATCCCCATGTTTTTGATGGGGCATCTCGCTCACCCATATTTTACCCCGCGCCGAGGTGTTAGCAACACTTTTTCTAATAACGACTCACAATCATGTGATTCATGACGGGCATTCTGCAAACTCACCCCCGTTTACGCAGCCGGTAATACGTCCGCATCGATTTATTGACCCATTTCTGCACTGCCCGAAGCCTACCGGGCACCTGACCATTATCATGTAAGTCCTGTATCCGACTGGCATAATCCACCATGTCGGGATAGCGGTAGATGTATTGCTCAGGCGGCGCTTTGACCTTTTTCGCCTTTTGCTGCGGAAGCGGGATGGGATCGAGCCCCAAAAAGCGGTACATCGCATCGAAGTGTCCCTGCATGTCTTCACTCATCTGCTCGTAGACCACCTCGTGAACATCGTGTGAAGCGTGCAGCGTTCGCAGCGTCTTCATGGTGTCCAGGCAGTCAAGCAGATAGCGGATGTACATCGGACGGATGAATTTGACCTGTTTCGACTTGGCGGTTTCCGCCCCGGCGTTCCACGCATGCCACGCTCCGCTGAAGCGAGCGCTCAGCAGCGAGCCGTACTGCGCGACAAGATTGCTCCGCACCGTCAAAATCACCTTCAGATCCGGCAGGTGATTCTGCAACGCATTGACCAGCACTATGGCCTGTTCGGGGGTTTGGGCGCATGTCTTGGCGCCGATGTGCGTCGTGTGCTCATCGGCGAGGATGCTGGTAAACGCATCGAAGATCGCGCGGTGGCCCATTTCTTTTTCACGCGGTTCTTCATTGCCGAACGTAAATGTGCTCAGCCCCTTTTCGAAAAACGGCAGCACGAGCATTTCATCGGTCAGCGCGGCGACGTTTGGGTGGCCCATGATCGTCAGATGTACCAGCGTCGTCGCGCTGCGCGGCAAACCGATGATCAGATAGCGCGTCGGATTGTCACACGTCATAATCGGGTTCATCGCGTCATTCCATCGGCGAGCCGTTGATCGTATGATCGAACAGCGGCTCAAGGTGTGACATTTCGATTTTGATATTGTGCTGGGTTCGCACCAGTTCCGCACCGTGGCGCCCCATCGATGTCAGTCGGTCGGTCGGCGCCGCGAGCGCCTCGGCCATCGCTTTGGCCAGCGCTTCGGGGTCACCGGGTGAAACCATCCAGCCATTTTCATCCGGCTTGATCAGTTCGGGGTGACCGGCGATGTGTGTGCTGATGACCGGTCGGCCCAACGCGTACGATTCCATGAACACGACCGGCAGGCCCTCGGCAAAACTGGGCATCACCAACGCCCGGCTACGCTCAATCAACTGTCGAACCGAATCGCTGTCCTGCCAGCCCAGCAGATGAATGTGGTCGCCGAGTTGTCGCTTTGCAATTTCAGCCTCGAGCATCGAGCGATGCGGGCCGTCGCCGACCAGGTCGACTTCACAGTCGATCCCACGATCGCGCAGCAGCGTCATGGCATCCAGCAGAATCAGTTGCCCTTTCTGTGAGTCGAGACGACCGATGTTCACAAACCGGCGCACATCGGGGACGGGAGTCGGTTCGTCGACGATGAAGTTGTCATCGAGCCCGCAATGGATGATGTGCAGTTTCGACCAGTGTTCCGGCTCGACCCACATCATGCACTGGCTGCGACAGAAATGCGTGATGCAACACGTGAAAGCGCTGCGGCGAATCTTCTCAGGCAGCGCCCACTGATTCATCTCGTAAAACAGAATCGGCCCGTGCACCATCAGACTGTATGACACGCCGGAGAGTTCGGCCGCGAGCATCGTGACAGTGCCGACGCCCACGGGAAAATGCACGTGCAGGTGCTGGATGCCGAGTGATTCGACACGCCTTGCCAGATGAGCCGCCTCAACCAGGTAGGCGATCTGCCAGATTATTGCTTTCAGGCCCGGCGATTTGGTTCGCCATGCCAGCCTCATCGCGGCGATCATTCGACCGGGGCGTTTCATCGTGACGATCAACGCCGAGCACAACAACGACAGCGCCCCATGCTCGAGGATGTAATCGGTACGTGCCTGTTCCGCTTTAATCTGATCGCTGACCGCATCCGGCGCCCGGCGGATCGAAAACGGGTGGACGGTATGCCCCATCGCGCGAAGTTGCGCGACCTCACCGCGGATGAATGTGTCGCTGGCTCGGGCGTACTGATTGGTCACGTAGCCCAGCGTCATGGGTTTGGTGCTCGAACTCATGAACCATGCTCTCCCGCTGTCGGCACCCCGAACGTCGCAGCTTCGCATGAACGCACATCAAATGGCGGTGTCCAGTCAAGATCATTGGCCAGTCGGGTCGCGCTGCACTTTGGTGTTGCAAATCGCGAACGGAATCGCCACGGCATCGCCAGCCCCGGCAGCCGATGCTGCTGGCCGAACAGCGAAGCTAACTTGTGAATCACTTTTGCCCCGAGCAGGCCGAACTCGTATGGCACCGAGATGCGGAAGCCACGATGCTGCCCACGTCGCAGGTACTTTTCGACATACTGCCAGGCGCTGATGTCGTGGCCATCGACAATGTTGTAGGTTTGCCCGATGCTTGCATCACTGGTGACCGAGGCTGCAAAAGCATCTGCGGTGTTGGCCACGTGGGTCATGCGTGGATCGATGTCCGGGTTGATCACCAGATGCATTGGGCCGATGCGCTGGCCCAGCGTTGCCGGGTAATCATTACCGCGCCCCCAGACCATGCCGGGACGCATCACGGTCAGTTCACCATCATGCTGCTGACACCACGATCGCACGAGAGCCTCCTGTCGAACCTTCGCGATGGTGTATCCGTCGTACCGCGTCAGGTTCTCATCGTCGTGCAAGACCGGGCTGTCTTCGGAGAGCGATCCTCGGACCTGATCCCAGTCATATACCGCCAGGCTGGATGCCAACACGATGCGGTGAACATCCGTTTGCTCCATTGCCGTCAGAAGATTCGTCGTGCCCTGCAAGGCGCACCGTATCTGCGCCTCGACACTACCGCGCATCCGCATCGCAAGATGAATCACCGAATCAACCCCATCGAGCATGCCTTCGAGAGTTTCCGGTTGAAGCAGATCACCTTGATGAATCTGGACTCCTGGACCAAATTTTGTTGATTCGGCCGATCGCACCAGCGCCTTCACTGTTGCCCCTCGTGCCGCCAAGGCGTCGACCACATGGCGTCCGATGAAGCCACCGGCTCCGGTCACGAGCACCGTCTTGTCAATTCGTCCGGCTGACACAACTCGCGGCGTCAGCTTCGGGTATGTCACGCGTGGCGGATCGTCCGCTGCCCATGGCATCGGCTGCATCGGC
Organism: Planctomycetales bacterium ZRK34; assembly: GCA_014873095.1. Lineage (GTDB taxonomy): Bacteria > Planctomycetota > Phycisphaerae > Phycisphaerales > Zrk34 > Zrk34. The sequence continues at coordinate 5,228,871 of CP050848.1, read as the reverse complement.
TCAAACGTCGTGGTCATCTGATGTGGCGGTGCGCCATCCAGCGCGTCAGAAATCGCCAGCACAAGCTCACAGATATGCAGGCTGAAATCAGGAGCCAGGCGGCTGAGGCGTTTCTGTTCAATCGCTTCGGCAAGTTCCGACACGCCACGCAGAAAATCCATCTGGGCCGACCCTCGCCGATCGAGCTGAGGCATCACGTCCATGCCCAACGGTTTGATCTTCTTCGGGATCGGGCTCAGCATCGTGCGACGTCGAATCGTCAGCCATTTGCGCTCGTACACGGGCGCCTGATAAAACCAGCAGTCTTTGACGCTGAGTATGCCGTCATCGCCGATCAATCGCATCTCGTGATCATGGGGCGCGACGACGCTGCAGGTCAGCCGCGCGACTGTTCCGTTGGCGAATCGAATCGCCGCCACGGAAAAGTCTGGTGCGCTGTCGAGCGGTTCATCGGAACATTTACGCGGAATCTGCACAGAGCTGAATGCCGTGACCGTCTCGGCCGGCCCGAACATTGCCGCCAGCCAGGTCACACAGTAGCCCGCATGCTCGAGCGTACAACCGACTTCGAATTCATCCTTGTACGGCCAGGCGATGCCGGACTCGCTGACCCACTTGTCGTAGGCCATTTTGTGAAGCATGCCATCATCCATCTCAGCATAGACCAATCGAATCGGCCCCACGCTATTGGAACGCACTGCCTTCCACATCGTTTGCGCCGTCTCACTGAGCACGCTGCACGGCGCGCCGGATAAATGCAACCCACGTTGCTCAGCCAAGTCCACCAGCTTCTGCGCACCATCGACGGTCATCGCCAGCGGCTTTTCTGAGTAGACATGCTTGCCGGCTTCCAATGCCTCGCGGCTGACCTCATAGTGACTCGACGGATTCGTCAGATTCAACACGATGCTGACTGATGGATCATGCAACATCTGGTCGTAATCTTCGTAGGCGCGGAGGCCATGATGATCCGCAAAGTGGCGTGTACGCTCGGCATCGCGGTCATACACGCCGACCACCTTGAGATTCGGGTGATACTTCAATGTCTGAATGTACAAGTCAGCCACGTAACCGCAGCCGACAAATGCGATGTTCATACCTGCTCCTGCGAAACATCAACCTCCGACGTGACCTGCTGCGACGCATCTGACACAATGCGGGCCGGCACTCCGACAGCGGTCGCCCCAGCGGGCACATCGCACAATACGACGCTCATAGCCCCAATCTTCGCGCCGTCGCCAATATGGATATCACCGAAAACCTGTGCATAGGCGCCGAACTCGACATCGTCACCAACCGTCGGCACAGGGCCGTCCGGGACACGATTGCCAATCGTCACGCCATGCCGCAACACGCACCGGGCCCCAATCTTCGTGGCCGGGTGAATAATGATGTTGCCGAAGTGATAGATCCGCAGCCCCGGCCCGATCTGCGCCTCCTTCGGCAGCATGATCCCGGTCAGCGTCTCAACAATTCGATACTTCAGCCAGTACCACTTGAGCCTGATCTTTTTCAGCAGGCCATCAGGCATTCGATCGACACGCCGGCCGTATCGATAGACTGCGATAGCCCACCACGATTGCTCCTTGAGCCACGGCCGAGGCGGGTAGCCGGCTCGGTCGGCCGCAAGGTCTTGGTCACCTTTACCGGTACGTTTGTACTCGACCAATTGCGCCCCTCGCTGGTTACGCTGATCGCGCAGGTAGCGGTGTTGCCCACGGACTTGCGCCCACTTACCGACCATCATCAGCATGCCGTAAGCCAGCGCCTGGCCGAGCGACAACCCACGTGACAAGCCGTACCGTGCGATACGAATGATCTGCAGCCCATACACCGCGAGCATCAAGCCAATCACTACCGCCGCGGCAATCAACCCGGTTGCCGGATTACGGCCAAACCAGCCGATACACCCGACGATCAGCGCCGTGATCAGTCCAGTCCACAGCCAGTGCGTCGTCCACATCCGGGCGCTACGGTTAATCCGACGAAAGTCGTCCATGCCGAAGCGAAGTTGTACGTCGAGTCCGCTGTAGCCGGTACGAACCTCGCGCCGCCAGAACTGACCCAACTTTGTCATCGCAGCGTCGTGCAATGTCATTTCCGCATCGATTCGATGTACTTTCCACCCTGCTGCTCGCAGTCGATGACACAACTGCGGTTCCTCTCCGGCCGGTACCGTCGGGTCGAATCCACCGACCTGCTGGTAGGCCGCGATCCGCATCATCGCATCGCCCCCGCAACTGTTCGCTTCACCGATCGGCGTATCCCATTCCAAATCACAGATGCGGTTGTACACCGTTTTCTGCGGGTATCGCTCACGCCGTCGGCCGCACACAACCGCCACCTCCGATCGTTCATCAAGTTCACGAGCGGCGTGAGTCAACCAGCCGTCGACAATCTCGCAATCGCCATCGACAAACATGACATACTGCAGATCAGGCTGCAGTTCGAGCATCTTTTCAAAGCCTTCGTGGCGAGCACGAGCCGCGCAAAATGGCTTGCTCATGTCGAGCTCGTGCACAACCACGCCTTTGGACCGCGCCATGTCGACGCTGCCATCGTCAGAGCCTGAGTCTACGTAAACAACCACCGCGGCTCGGCCTACCATTGACTCGATGCAACGGCAAAGACGTTCGCCTTCATTGCGACCAATTGCCACGATGCCCACTTGATCGTTGGTCATATCAAACGCTCAAACGCCTTGATCAGTCCAGCACTTTCGACTCTAGCGACGGGTAATCGCGCACCGTGCTGAACAACTCCGGGGATAGAGTCACTTCCAGCGATGTCTCGATTTCCATCATCAGCTTCAGGTGGCCCAGCGAATCCCACTTCGGAGTGTTGGCCATCGTGCAGCCAGCCAGATCAACCTCCGAAGGCAGTTCAAACAGATGGCGGAACACCTGCCCTAGCTTGCGGCGCAATTCATCACGTCCGTCGTCGACAACGGTGGCTCCCGCATCAGCGGTCGATGCAACCGGTATCGGCTCTTGGGCTGCCTCCGCCGGTCGAAACACGTTCAAAGGTTGGCGGCGCACTTTATTCTGTTCGACCAGCACATGCATATTGTGTAAATCTTCCGTCTCCGCCAGCATCCGCTCAATCGTTTTGGCGAACTGCATTACATCAGTTTCTGGTTCGATCGACACCGTCGTGATGCTCAGCCCCGTGTCTTGATAGTTGTGGCCCCAAGCCTGCAGTAACCCCAGCGCAGCCCCGTACGCGATGGCAGCCTCCGTGTCGATGCAGTCAGATCCGTGCTCTGGAATCAAGAATACTACGTAGATTCTTCCAGCCTGCCGTTGAAGCATGCTCGGCAGTACATCTTTTCCGATCCGTTCCAACGTCTCGGCAACATGCCCCATGACTTCAGTGACGTGAATCCAAGAGTCCCACGGCCCATCATCCGATGTAGCCTCGTTGTACACGGAGTATCCTGCCGCATCGAGGATATTGCGAACCGACTCCGCCAGTCGACCTGTCTCAGTCACGAGAACACGCTTCGTCCGAACCACATCGGTCATCGTGTTCGCATGCTCAGTCATGAATCACCTCCAGTTCCAATGTGCCACGCCAGCAAATCCGAGCGTCCTCAAAAACCAGAAATCGGATCATCACCCTCCATCCATACCATTGCATTACACGTGCGCTCATTGTCAATTGTCCGTCGGGCGTCGGTTCGCCACAGTGAGTGACCTGCCACGTGATAAGTCTCACCACGCTGTCGTCCAGCATTCGCGTCGACATATTCACTGCCCGACGTGCCACCTGCGACGAAGCCGCCATGTCATACGACAGCGTGGCCGATGAGCCATCCACGCTGGTAGACATGTCATCGTCATGCTGAAAGCTCATACTGACAACCGAGCCCGCGGGGTATTTTGAACTAATCGGATTCATGCCATAACCTTGAAATAGACGGGCATCTGCACCGGACGCTCGAGATCTAACTCGAAAAGCCCGTCGTCGCGCTGGCAAAACTGATGGCGTTCGTATACGTCGCGTACCGGGGTGTTGCGCTCAGTTTCGATGATCTGACCAACCAGTGTTTTAGCCCCCATCGCTATGGCGCGTTCACACGCATGCGACAACGCCGCGGTTTCCACAGTTCGACCTAGAATCCGGCAACTCAGCAAAAATGAGTCGATCCGACAGCTTGCACCGTCCGGCACCAGAATCACTACCCCCATCAGTTCGTAGTCGCTGAATCGGTCCTGTACGCCAACGGCAAACACTTCACCACCTGCGTCGAGTATTCGGCGTATCGCTCCGGCATCGTGGCGATGCGTGGTGGTGTTGAACTGATTGGTCTTGTTCAGCAGTTGGAGAATCCGTTCCTGATTTTCCGAGCCATACGGCTCGAACGTCACCTGCATCTGCAGGTCGTGGAAGAAGTCCTCGATATTGGCGAATGAGCGTTTGACAGCGTTGACACGCGACTGCTGCTTGTATTGCTTGACGCGTTTAAAGTCCGAGGTCGTTAGCGTCAGCGTCTCCAGCCAGGGCAGGTCAAGTAACCAAGCGGCCAACTGTGAAGGATCGGTTGGCATCTCCGGAACGATCACGTCCGGGCAGTTGCGCCGGACCTTTTCCCGCTCCACGGGGTTGTCATCGATGAACAGACACGAGGCGTGCCCGAGATTCAGTTCATCAAGCAATTCGTCAATGTTGCGGCTTTTTTCCTGCCAATTAATCCGCCAAGCGGTGAAGTCCTCCATGCGAAGCACCATCTCCGGGTGGGTACGGATCATCTGACATGCCAGATCCTCGTCGTTTTTACTGACGATCGTCAGCGCCACGCCACGTTGAGCGATGGCCTTGATGACAGTCTGAAACTCCCGGAACGCCGAGCCGGGGTAGCTACGACCGAGTTTCAGGTTCTCCATGCCATCCTCGCCGAGCACCCCGCCCCAAAGCGTGTTATCCAGATCCAAAGCCAGCACACGAGCCGTCTTACCAGACAGGAACAGAATCGCTCCGATCAGTCGTTTGGCAAGGTATTGACTGAAGGCATTGGAAAATGGCACGCGTCCCAAGTGCCAGTACTTGCCCGGATGCGCCACGTGCCGGCCAACCTCGGCGATCATCTGACCACATGGCAGCCAGCGAATGTCGTCCATGTCCGCCAGTGATTGCTTGAGCAACTGGTTGGCCCGGGTCACAAGTTGCTCGACGCCACGGTCGCTACCAGAATCTGCCATGCTCAGCGACGAACGATCCATCACAGCCAGCTCAAGCACGAAGATCGGACACGACAACTTCTGTCGTGTCATGTGCACCAACTGAATCATCGGTTCAAGCGCCTCGGCGAGGCGGGCATCTATGTCATCGTCGTCGATCGACAGGGGTGCGTTGTACAAATCGCCCAGCACGTCCGGAGCGCGCTCTACGATCATGGCATATGCCGGTTTCGCTTCGATTAGTGGACTGTTCGGCGTCAGCAGTTGCATTCGCGACTGTCCAAAGGGCGGAACATACGTATGAATCCCCACACCCAGCGACTGCCCCACCTCTTGGATATTCATCGCAAGGTAATCAAGGTTCGTCGATCCCAGCAAAGTGATAACGCCCAACTGCTGGCGCGGCGCAGCCGTCGCGGGATTCGGCGGGTTTGACTCTGGCGTCGGCACTTGATCGGTTTGCTTGGGGTTGTTCATGGATGAATCTTGTGGCGGTTGTTTGGCGTCGGATTCAGCAGCCGGTGAGGCGGGCTCGACTTTAGATGCGATCATAACAACCTTGGCCGGGTTGCCCATGACCACGGCGCGCTGCGGAATATGGTCTAAGACGGTCGAATTGGCCCCGATGCTGGCGTCGGCGCCGACGTAGATGCGCCCCAACACGCAGGCGCCGCAGCCGAATTGAACCCCGCGATCAATGATGGGCAACTGGTCGTTTCGAAACGTCTGGGCGACCCCGAGCGTGACACCCTGACGGATGTGTACATCGTCGCCAATGTATCGGGCGCCCAGAATGATTCCGCCGTGATGCCAGATGCGCACGCGCCGGCCGAGTTTGACTGAATATGGCAGCGTAATCCCACAGATCCATTCGACCAGGTGAAACATCACCCGATAAACCAGCGTGCATGGAGCACGTAGAATCTTACAGCGCAGGCTCATCCGCCAGTTACCGAACCGATTGACCGCGATGGCCCAGAACCCCTGCTCTAGAATGTTCGAGTCATGCGTGCGAAAGTCTTCGCGTAGCAGCTGCCATAGCCCCATACCCGGAGGGTTTTCATTGCGGCGACCGTGCTCAGTTCGCGATGGCACCTCGTATCGCTTCTCGGCTTCAGCGTACTGATCGATCATCAGCAACCCCTCTTACCTAGAAAATTGTGCCGGATGAAATCTCGAAGTAGGTATGGCGGCATGTAATCGGGCTTACGCATCAGCCTAATGCGCATCCGATATGTTGCATAACCGATCGTCCACAATACATCCGCCAGAAACTTTCGCGTGCGCCCGAAGTTCTTGAGAAAATAGTGCGATCGCGCCTCGAACCAATACGCCGATCGGCGCTTGCAGAACTGTCGAGTCGCACTGGTCTGCCCGGTCGACTGTCCGACGTAATGCACCACGCAACTATCCGGAACAAACCAGCAAGGCCACCCAGCCCGGCGAGCCTGTAGGCAGTAGTCCATTTCTTCAAAGTATAGAAAGTAGCCTTCATCCATCAGGCCAATGTCATCGATGACCTCTCGCTTGATCATCATGCTGGCGCCGGAGACCCAGTCGGTTTCATGCTCATCATCCCGGATACCGCGTGCCACGATGTGCTTGGCACACAAACGGTCGATCAAACCAATCCGGAAGCCCAGGCACATATCGCTTATCCATGTGTTGAATCGGAACGATGACTGCTGGGTCGTGCCGTCGGCATTCAGCAAACGACTGCCCGCGATGCCTACATTCGGGTGATCTTGCATGAACTGCGTCAATGTTTTAATTGCACCGGGGCGTATACATGTGTCGGGATTGAGCAGCAGGTAGTAATCGGCCGGCGCCTGCGATCGATAATCTTCTCGAATCGGGTGGTTATTGCCGCCAGCGAATCCGAGATTTTTCTGCAGCGGCCAGATGGTTAGCCAATCTTCCCAGCCATGTGCTTGCGCGGCCTGCTGGAACTTGGCCACCGAGTCATCGCCCGATGCATTGTCTACCAAATCCACATGCACATTGCCCATCGCGGCGACCTCCGGGGCAAGCGACTTCAGGCATTCGATGACCATGTCCGCAATGCGATAATTCACAATGATGACGCGCACTTTCATTGAGTCAGTTTCCCCCTACGGGCCAATTCAGTCATCACGTGCTCTAACCCCCCCCGCAAGGCTGCCCCCCATGAGCGGTCGCGATCAAAAAACTGCATACGCAGTGTTTCACACGCATCACGCTTGCGTTGCCAGTAGTCCGGCTCTTCAGCCAGTCGAATCAACTCGTCACCATAGGCGGCGATGTTGTCCGGCGGCACCTCGCAGACAGCCTCACCAACCACGTCAAGTGCATTGGAAAGAGCGCTGGTCAAGACCGGCCGGCGAGCCACGACGGATTCAACCACCACCTTGTTGAGTCCTTCACGAAAAGTGCTTGACGTCGGCACAGCGACGATGTGGCTGCGATTGAATGCCTCGAGCATCTGAGGCCGCTTGAGCATACCATGCACGACGACAGACGATTCGAGGCCTCGCGATTGAACCTCTTGGCGAAAAGCCTCCAGCGCCGTGCCGCCACCCGCAAATTCCCAGCGGAATTTGCGGGGATGCGACTGATTCAGACGTGACGCCACATCGAGCAACTCGAATGGCCCCTTAGCTCGCTCAAGACGCCCGGCATACAGCACCACCAGCGGACTGGCGTATTTGGGCGCGGTGACCGTTGCGAAATCTTCATGAACGTACTGAGCACGTGCCTGAAAAAACGGGCTATCCAGCTTTCCAGAGATCTGTCGCACCTGGCGTTCACACTCGGGCGATACGCAAAGTGTCGCGTCGACCGCGTGCCGCCAAAACATCGCGTTGAATTTCTCAATCAGCCGCGTGGCGAACCCCCTGGGAGGAAAGCCCACCGGCCACAACGCTCCATGCATCGTTGGTATGATCCGTATGCCACGGAGACGCAGTAGCGTGACCAAAAACCAATCCTTGATATCCGTCATCACCAGCACATCCGGCTTGAATTCGCTGGCGGCCCGCCAGAGTCGCATCACCAGGCGAAGCTCAGCCCGATGATATCGCCAACCACCGTCATTCCATCCGGGAACGGGCGCCTGTTCGATCCGCCACGGCCCTTCGTCAATCACTGCCTCGCGAGCGTTGTATCCGATCACACGAACTTCGGCGCCCAGTTCGCTACAGACATCATAGAACATCCCCGAGTACGTCAGATTCACCTGCGAAGGATCACGATCCCCACGGCGCCAGTGTTCCCAAGTTCGTGCCACATCGCCGATGCCGCCCATGTATAGAACACGCAGCGGTCGCAATGTAGGCGGTATATTTGCCTTTGTGTCGCTCATTATGATGGTTTGCCTTCAGCTTGATCGATGACGCGCCGGAGCATTGCGTCGTACTGACAGCTGACAACCTCGGTACTCAGATGATTCCGAAAGTGTTCATACGCCGCGTCGGCTAGACGCTGTCGTTCGACCGGGTGATCGAGCAACTGCTCGATCGCCGAGATCCAGGCATCACAATCATTTTCAACAAGCCGGCCATTGATGCCGTCGGTGAAAAAGTGCGGCATTTCCAGCAGAGGCGACGCAACCGTGGGCGTTCGTCCATTTAGGTATGCCAGCACTTTACCGAACGATTTCCCACGGTGGAAAGGCTTGTCTAGATCGATCGGATTCAGGCCCACCGCGGCCTCAGCGTTTTTTTGAAGATACGTGTCGTAGTTAAGATACTCGTAGGCATGAACGGTCACGCCAGCCTCGCGCACCGGTTGAATGTATTGCTCGAAAGCAATCCGATCCTTGATGCCGAAAAACATCAACTCAAATGTTCGCCTCGACGCCAAACCCAGAACAACATCACGCACGAACAGGGCCTCATGCTGGTAGCCCATCGGGCTCGATTGTGCCCAACTGATGATCGGCCGGCGCTTTGCATGCGGCATGGAGTCGTGATGTGCGGCGATCGGCGTTGAAGTCCAAACCACCTGAACCGACGGATTGTGCTGACGACACCAGTCGGCAATCACCTGGCTGCCTGCCGAGACATACGCCGCCTCCTGCACACAGCGCGTCACGGCCTCAGTCAATTTCGGATCAACATAGTCCGCATCATCGATGTCGAAGACATACGGCACGCCGTTGCAGTATTCCGGCCGGTTCAGCGGATGACGTGCCTGCTGCATCAGTATCACATCCGGCCGCTCCATGCGGATCACACGAAGGCGCTGTGCAAGCGTCAACTGAGACGGCATGATCGTCACTCGCCAGCCAAGGCGTATGAGTGCCTTGCCGATCAACCAGCCACGAAGACGACTGGCGCCCGATTGCGCTGATGGCAGCACGATGATGCGCGGCCGTGTGGCGCCTTGCGACAGACGGCGCACGTGAACACCCAGTTCACGGACAACGCGAGCAGTAGAACGTATGATCGGCGGCGCTGGCATCAGAATCACCCGTATATCGAATGCTTAACCCGAAGCCCCAACGACACGTCGAACCACACCCGCGATATCCTGCGTGAAGAAACGCTCGACCTCCCCAATAAACTGCGGCAGACGCTGGCTCAAATGGTCGTTGATCGCCTGGCGGTTCTGGTAATTCGCATCGATCTGCTCAACGCACTCGGCTTCGTCCAGCGAACGCATGTCAACAACCGTTTCAGGCACCCCCAACTGTTTCATCAGTCCCAGCGCCTTTTTACTGTAGGCCAGCGTCACAGTCGGCACGGCCTGCGAAACACCGGCGATGCACGAATGCATCCGGGCTCCGATGAAGAAATCACAACAACCCACGGCGTACTTGGTCTGCGATGCGAGATAAGGCCCGCCGAGACAGCCAATCCGGTTGCCATACTTGGAGCTGAATTCCTGATAAAAGTTTCGGCAGCTGGCCGTGTCGTGCATTTCGCTCTTGCCATCGGATCTGCGCGCCACCCCTTTATCGATAACATGCGGAACGAGCAACAGTCGGGTATTCGATTGCCTCATGGCCCAATGCACGATTCGCCGGATCAGTTCGACGTAAGAAACCCTGAAGCCGAAATCTTTCTGATCGCTACAGAGCAAGCCGCTGATGTTCAACCCGATCAGTCGCTCATGCTCATCACGGCGTTTGAGAAACGGTTCATCGTTTTCCGGAATTGGCATCGGATCCAGAAGAAATGCTACATCTGGACACCGAACGACCGGCGGATGATCGCTGCCACAGAGATGCTCAATGTCTTCAAGACCATGCTCTTCGCGGGAAGCGATCATCGTCGATCGGCTGAGAATATGGCGTGCGCGCTGAATGGAGGTGGCATTTTCAAAAGGACCGTATGTCTGCGGCATGAGTATCAGGGGCACGCCCAATGCGAGCACGACCTCCTTGTATAGCGCTTGCCCGTGAAATCCGCCGATGCCGTAGATATCCGCGAATGAGTCGCCTGCCGAGATGTCAAGCACGACATCGGTTTGGAGCAATTTTTTCAGCGTTGGGTTGTAACCGGCCAGTAAGCGGGCCAGCGCACGTGGCATCCGCCCGAACCACGGAGCCACCGCTTCCAAATGAGCCGTCCCGTTCCGCCGTCGGAGGCTTTCGGCACGAAACACAGGCAGGCACTCGTAGTCGATTTCGCCGGCTTGTGTCTGAACGCTTCCCTGCGTACAACCGGACCAGTCCTGCATCGTGATTCGGGCCTCAGGAAAGGCCATGTGGATCCCCTTGAGGATCGACGTGCCCAAGGCGTCGACGCCCAGGTTCTCAGTCTGCAACGCACATCCGAACACGCAGATTCGCGGCGCAAGAGACATAGCCTTCGCAGGCATGTTCATGACCATCTCGCTTGACAACTCATCTTTGTTCGTCATCGAAATATTCAAATCGAAACGATCTCCCGTCAGGCGCGGTGTGCCGCGCGATACCGTTCAGGCGCAGCTGCATGTGCTGATTGCCGCAATCGTGTAAAGACCGGGGTATAAACTCGACAGCAGCTAACCAATCCGCCCGCGAGTACCACATAGATGGGATTCAACATAGCGTTCAGCAGGATATCCAACTGGAACACCATAAGAATAATCAGTGCCACCACCATGCCTGCATACTCGGGGTGTTTCCAATATCGCATTGGAAATATCCAGACCAAACGCACCGTTGGCAGCCAGAATAGTAGCATGACGCCAGCGAGTCCGATCATGCCGTTCTTGTTAGATACGATTGTCCAGAGACCGTCAATACCGCGAAGAACTTCTTTGCCGGTTTCCGGATCAATGGGCACACCACGACCAAACCCACCCCAACCCAGCAAGGGCCGTTTCATTGTGATATCGCCGTATAGATCTTCCTGACGCATGCGAGAGTCCAGCGAATGGGCGCGATCCGGGCCTGTTATCGATGACACCAATCCAATGACCGGCTCACGTGGCATCAACTGTGTTGTACGTAGCGTCACATACATGGGAGGTACCACTAGGACCAGCAAGAGCGGCCAGGAGATTCGCAGTCGGTGACAAGCGTGCAGCATCGTCAAGCCAAGGACCAGCATTAACATCGCAAACAATGAACGACAGAACAGCGTGGTTAGCGCTAATGGGATCACCAGCATCCCCATCGATAAGCCGCTCACATGTTTCAGCGACCGGGTTCGCCATAACCACCAACCACAGAAGGTCGCAAAATTCATCCACATCGCGACCATCAGACCATGCTGCATGAATACCACTGGACGCCAACCGCCCATCCGTGCCGCTTGCGGGAAGAAAAATGTCTTGAACCCATACAGCCACATGTTCAGAACCGGGGAAAACTTCATCTCAAACAGGCAAAGCGGGATGTAAAGTAGACCACCGATGAAGATGCCGATGGCCAGGTCGCGCATCGCAGCAGCTTCGGTGAAATAGAGGCGGCCTACGAAGTACGGCACCGACCATGTCAGCACATTTTTTAGAGCTTCGGATAAACCATCGTAGAGTCCCAAATCATTCGACAACGATGTGGCAATGGGCGACAGGGCCAGGACAATCGCCGGCACGTCCATCCAACTCCACCGCAATCGAAATATCCGACCAGCGTCGAACAACAGAATGCCCAGCAAGACGGAGACGTTGGCGGAACTGGTTTTGGTGAGGTCCGGCAGCCCAGGAAACGAAATACCCGTCGTTGGGAGAAACAGCCATGCTCCCACGTAAGCAATGATGATCGCGCGCCGAATGGTACCGGAGGCAAACAGCACCAGCACAAACGGTATCCACGCAATAAGAAAAAGTTGTGCCAGATAGTACATAGGTTGCTTTCAGCATCCTCGTGGATGCACCACGACGCTTGGGAAGATCGTCCTACCTGCAGTTGTGGACCGTCTTCGTATTGTACATCGGTTCATCGCCCCCCAGTTCTTGGCCGATTCGTCAGTATTTATGCCGGGTTGTATCGCGCAACCTTCTACACGTCGAAGGTATAGTCAGACCGGTAAAATAGAAGCCAGGGCCGGGGCAGCGCGTTGCCATTGCATGGCGCTCGGGGTATTTTACCCAGCTACAGTTTCAGTACATTGGACGTTTGACTACGACCAATCCTTATCGAAAGCCCAAAATGCAGATTGTCAATTCCAACGTACGCAACAAACTCGACCGCGGTGAGAAGATTCAATTGGAATTGGGTGCCGGCGGCAAAGCCCGCGACGGATACGTCAGCCTTGATCTGCTGCCATTAGAAGGCGTCGATATCGTCGCCAACCTCAACGAACCCCTCACGGACCTTCCGGACAACTGCGTCGCGAGTCTGAGGACACGGCACACGCTCGAGCATGTTCAAGAATTCCTGCCGCTCATGAAGGAAATCCATCGGATCGTCGCTCCGGGAGGGCGAATCGAAATTACTGTGCCGCATTACACGAATCCTTATTACTACTCCGACCCGACGCATGAACGTTTTTTCGGACTCTATACGTTCAATTATTTCGTTGATCCGGAGAAGCAACCCCGTCTACGACAAGTCCCATCGTTTTATACGGACTTTCGTTTCGAGATCGTCTCAATTCGCATCATGTTCTATCGTCAAGGAATCATCGATCGCATTGTGGCGCCTATCCTCGAGCGCATCATCAACCGCAGCTTTTATCTGCAGGACTTCTACGAACGGCGATTAGCCAGTTGCTTCCACGCCTGGCAGTTGCGCTACATCCTCGTGCCGCAGAAGAAGTAACGGTTATGCCCTCGCGAGCTATCGCCACGGGGTGAAGCTAAACTCCGTCCCCGTCAGCAACATGGCATGTTGCCTACCCACAGAGATGGCCCATTCAATGTGCTTGTCGCAGCCACCTACCCGTAACTGCTGCTGATCGCCGATCATGATAGCGTGTGCATCATCTCCGGCAATCAACAATCCACTGTTCAACAATCGGACGGAACCGTGGACGATTTGAATGGCGACGCACATAAATTCTGTTTACAGCGAATTTTCTCAACTCTTTCCATTCCGCCGACGATAAAGCCATACAATGTGACGAACTGTGGCGGGCCGCGTTCAGCCCCGGATCGTCGAAGCATTTTTCTGACCGCTTTTTCGCCCAACATCGGGAATCCTTGACCCATGAGTGACGCTCCGCAATCTATCCTGGTCACTGGCGCAGCCGGGTTTATCGGATCGCATGTCAGTCAGGCCTTGCTGCAGCGCGGCTGCCGCGTGATCGGCGTGGACAATTTCAACACGTTCTACGCCCCCCAGATCAAGCGCAGCAACGCCGAGGAACTCGCCCACGACAATCGTTTCGGGCTGCATGAGTTGGACATCCGGGATCGCGATGCAATCCTCAATACGTTCAAGGCCGCCAAGCCCGATGCCGTGATTCACCTGGCAGCCATGGCGGGCGTCCGCCCGAGCATCGAGGATCCGGCTCTGTACACGGCGGTCAATCTTGACGGCACGGTGAATCTGCTGGATGCGGCCGTCGCTTCAGGAGTCAGCCGGTTCGTGTTCGCTTCGAGTTCCAGCGTCTATGGCAATAACAAGAAGGTGCCGTTTGCCGAGATCGATCCGGTGGACGAACCGATCAGCCCTTACGCTGCGACCAAGCGCGCCGGCGAATTGATCTGTCATACGTACTGGCATCTTCATCACCTGCCGATCTTCTGCCTGCGGTTCTTCACGGTGTTCGGACCACGCCAGCGGCCTGACCTGGCCATCGCCAAGTTCATCCGCGCAATTTCCGAGGGCAAATCGATTCCCGTATTCGGCGATGGATCGACAAGTCGTGACTACACCTTTGTGCATGACATCGTCGCAGGCATTCTCGCGGCTCTGGATCGCTGCGACCGCTACCGCATTTACAACCTCGGCGGTCACGATCCCGTCACCCTGACGCAGATGATTCAGACGATCGAACGAGTCGTCGGCCGCGATGCGATCATCGATCGAAAACCCATGCAGCCGGGGGATGTCGACCGCACCTATGCGGACATCACCCGCGCCCAGCAAGAACTGGGCTATTCACCTTCCACCGACTTCGAATCCGGAATTCGAGCTCAATGGCAATGGTATCAACAATTCGTCCCCGCTCAGATCAGCCGGGATTGAGTATGACTCGATCCACCCTGCTGCTATTCATGCTTGCGATGCCGACGATTGGTTTAAGGTCGGCGTCCTGTCGCGCTGAAGAAAAAGGCCAAACACTGATCTGGATCGAGGGGGAGCAGCCTTTCGATACGAGCTTTCCGAAACGAACATGGTTTTCACCCAAGGGCGATGAAGCGGCCAAGCTTTCAGGGGGCAACTGGCTGACGCACTCCGACGACGCCCGAGCACCCGGCGCCCCACCTGCATTTGCGACATACCGCTTCAACTGCCCTGAGGCTGGCCGCTACAGCGTCTGGTGCAGAAAGCTCTGGCGACACGGTCCGTTTCGCTGGCGGATTGATGATCAACCGTGGAACGAGGTCGGTCGCGATGTCAATCTGTTGGATTCGGTTGTCATTCGCAAGCACATTCCCGCAAACTGGATATCGATGGAGCCGGTGGAGTTGGATGCAGGCATGCACCTGCTGCGGATTGAGTTGACCGTCGCGCCGGGTGAAAGCCAGACCGCCGGCTTTGATGCCTTCGCCCTGAGCAAAGGCCTGTTCTTTCCGAATGGTCAATACAAGCCGGGCGAAAAAACCGGTCTTGCAGAGCCCGGCCATTATGCCTACGAACCGGACATTGATTCGTTTGCCGAGCACGCGGCTTTCGATCTGCGCAGGCTCAATGAAGACCAGGCCGGGGCCAAGGGCTACGTGCGGGCGGTTGATGATCACCTGGAATTGGCCGACGGTACGCCGACGCGTTTCTGGGGTGTGAACGTCAACGCCAACGTCGCCGGAGCCGATGACACTTCGCTGAATTACATGTCTCGCAAACTCGCCAAATTCGGCGTTAATCTTGTTCGCTACCACGCCCCGCTCTGGAGCGAACAGGCGGATGCGACGAAACTAGACGCCGGCCGTCTGCGCGATCTGCATCGACTGATCGTCAGCAACAAAGCCCAGGGAATCTACACCGGCATCTCGTTCTATTTTCCCGTACACATGAACGTGCGGCCGGAGTACAACGTCGGCGAATACCGGCTGATGGAGAACAAGCATCCGCTGGCCATGCTGTTCCTGGACGAGAGTTTCCAACAGCGACACCGCGGTTGGCTCAAAGAACTGCTGACCACGCCCATGCCATCGACCGGACAGCCACTGGCCAAGGAACCGGCCGTGGCATACATCGAAATCATCAATGAAGACAGCCTGCTGTTTTTCACGCTTGATGAGTCTAACGTGCCAAAGAAGACGTGGGATTCACTGGAACGTCGATACGGCCAATGGCTTGTCAAGCGATACGGTTCGATCAGAGACGCTGTCAATGCATGGGGCGGAGCGCAGTATCCGCATGATGTAAACGATCCCCCGCGTGCCCGGATTCTGCCGGCGTGGAAGTTCTTGCCCAAGAGCCTGAAGCAAACCGACAAAGCGCGCCGCAAACGTCTTCGTGATCAGGCCATTTTTCTCGCCACGGTTCAGCGTGATTTCTATGCCGACACCGTACGCTATCTCCATGAAGACCTCGGCTACCAGGGCATGGTCGTGACCGGCAACTGGAAGACCGCTTCACCGGACGTGCTGGATGATGCCGAGCGATGGTCCTACCTGCCGGGCGACCTGATCGATGCGCACCACTACTTTCATGTAAAGGTCACTGGCGAAGCGTCCGTATACGACGTGCGGGTCGGCCATCGGTGGATCGACCGCGCGGCAGTGCTTGCACCAGAGGATGCCCCATTCATTCAGCCCACGATTGTCGGCAAACCTCAAATCATCAGTGAGTTGAACTGGGACAACCCCAATAAGTTTCATAATGAGGCAGCTCCGCTGACCGCGGCTTACTCGGCTCTGCAGGGACTTGATGCCGCTTGTTTCTTTGCGGTCGGCTCGCCTCTGCTGGCTGACCGCCACATGATCAAATTCCAGATCGGAAGCCCCTCGATCATCGGCGCGTTTCCCGCATCGGCGCTCATGTATCGACGCGGCGATGTCAGTCAGCCGGAACCGATCATGGTACGCGCCGTAGGCCCGGACGCCCCGGTGCATATTCCACCGCAGCCAATCGATCCGCTGTCCATGCTCGTAGGCCCAGTACAGATCGACTATCGCAAGCAGGCGAAACCACACGAGCAGAATCTCGTGCCATTCATCGATCGTGATGCGAAGATCATCCGTAGTGCGAACGGGCAGTTGGCCTGGGATCACAAACTGGGCTGGGTTCGCATCAACACACCGCGTTGCCAGGGAGCAGTTGGCTTCCTTGAGCAGGCGGGCAAGGTGACGTGCGACGACCTGATGCTCCAGACGACAAATCCCTTCACGGCCGTGCTCGTGATCGCGCTGGACGATCAGCCAATCGCCAAGTCACGTCGCCTGCTCGTCCAATCGGTGACACGTGACAAGCCTTACGGATTCACCCACGATGTCGGGCAGATCACGGACATGGGCGGCTGGCCGTTCAATCTGGAGCAGAACCAGACCGCGGTGCGGTTGAATCACTGGGGGGACGGCGAGGTGCAAGTCACGCCGCTGGATGCCAACGGCTATCCGGATGGTGCTCCGCTGCCGACGAAGACCTTCGATAGCGGCCAGATTATCTTTCCGTTGTCAGCGAACCACCTGTACCACTTGGTCACACGCTAGACTCCGCAACAACATGCACTTACAATACCTGCCGATCTTCTTCAACGCACATCCCAGCTGAATCTGGATCAGACCCATGATCACTGCATGCACAAAAGACTCATTGCTCATGGCCCTTGTATGCGGGATCGTGATGCTGACTTACGGTTTAGCGGATGCGGCCGACCAGTCGAATGTGAAGCAGACATTCGATCAGTTGTTCAGCGACCGAATCAGTCGCGTCAGCGCAACGCCGAATCGTGATGACGACATCCAACTGGCCCAAGAGATGCTTGATATTACCGAGTCTTCACCCGCAGAACTGGCGATCCTGCTCTGCAATGAATCGTACAACCTGGCTTCGCGCACGCCGGATGGATATGAAACGGCACTGTCAGCGATGCGTCATCTCATCACCGTGGCGCCCGAGCAGCAGACCGACGCAGAAAAACGCATCATGGTCCTGCTTCAGCGACAGTTCGCCACGGCGCGCGGCGATCAACGTTCGCGAGCGGGTGAACAACTTGTCGATGAACTGACGGCCGCGGCCACGCGCCGAGCAAAGAACGGCGAGATGTCCGAGGCCGCGACATATCTCCGTCGCGCCCTGGCAACCGCCAACCAGATCAATTCGCCGCGCGTCACTGAAGTTCGCGACCAATTAGACAACGTGACCCGTCGACAATCCATCCAGCGGATGATCGAGGATTACAAACAACGCCTCAAGAACGATCCCGATGATGCACGCGCCGCCCACGCCCTGCTGACGACATACCTGGTCAAACTAGACAATCCCGCCGAGGCCCGGAAATATTCTTTTCTTTCCAAAGACGCACAATTCAACAAGCTCATCTCCCTGGCTTGTACCGACATCGCATCGCTGACTGATGATCAGAAGGTCTTATTGGGTGACTGGTACGTTGACCTCAGCAGCGACGCGGATGACGCAGAGTCTGTAGTCACAACTTTGCAGCACGCCAAAGCCTACTACGATGCCTACCTCGCCGGTCAGGATCAGGCGGACCTGCAGACTGTCAAAGTACGGGTGGCGGCCGAACGCGTTCAGAAGCGACTTGAGTCACTTGCATCTACGTCCAGCGACTCACCCCGTGCGGGCGCCTGGATTGATCTGCTGAGCGGCCTTGACCCTTCCAAAGCATCGATCGCCGGAAATTGGACATTGGAAAATGGCCGGCTCCAGTCCCGTCGCGGCGACAGCACCCGCATTCTGCTTCGCACTAAAATGCCAGCAAATTACGAGTTGAGCATCAAGTTTGCCCGGACCAAAGGCGATCGAGCGATGTTCATGAATCTACCTGTCGCCAACACTTCAGCCGCTTTCATTATCGGGGACGATTCCCGCAAATCCTTGGTCGGCTTGAATACGATCGACGGCAAGCAATACAGTGAAAGCCCCGTCAGTCAGGTGATTCCGCCACTCAAAGACAATGAGCCATACATATTGAATCTGAAAGTCTCGACCTCCGGGGCGAACGCAAGCATTTCTGCCGAACTCAACGGTAAACGGATCTTTTCCTGGCAGGGGGCCATGGCATCGCTCAAGTCGCCGTTTAATGACGAACAGTCGAACGGCCACCTGGTTCTCGGCTCCCACTACACCGAATACATGTTCGCTGAGTTGAAATTGCGTTATTGACGATGAGCGCCCCAGATACCATAACAACGAGCTCGGTCGCAGCCTGTAAACGCGCATCAAATACCGGGCAGTTGCCCCATGCGATCATCATCGGCGCCCAGAAGTCGGGCACAACCTACCTCGGACGATGCCTTGAGCGGCATTGCGAAGTATTCATGCTGCCGTGGGAGAACCCATATTTCGTTGACCCGTATTACCAAGAGAACACCATTGACAGCGTGACCAAGTGCTTTGACGATGCCAAGGAGGGCTTGGTTTGCGTCATGAAGCGCCCGGATTACCTGTCAGAAGCCCCCGTTGCGGCGCGTCTTGCCAATGACATCCCCGACGTCAAGTTGATCGTCATTCTCCGCAACCCGGTAAAACGAGCCATTTCAGCTTACTATCATTACATGTTGCGTAATTGCCTGCCACTTGCATCCCCCGAGCATGGTTTGCGACAGATTCTTGATCACGCCTATGACGCCCAGCGCTATCCCGCGGCTTCATGGATTCTTGACTATGGCAACTACGGAGAGGCACTGGCGCGCTACGACCAGTATTTCGAACCAGATCGAATGCATGTGATCATCTGGGAGCAGTTCATTAAGGATCAGGCAATTCACCTTGATGCTCTTTGCCGATTTTTAGATGTTTCACAACGTGGTGAGCAACTCATCGTGCATCATCGGGAGCGTGAGGGCATCTATCACCTGACACGATTACGATGGCTGCGTTTTTTTGACCGGTTGGGTATGAACCATGCTACGAATATTTTCCGCCGTCGTGTCCGGCATCAGTCACTGATCAGTTTTTCACATCGCGTCGACAATCGCATATTGCGACCCATTCTCGGCAACAAACGCCCCGACATCAGCAGAGAACTAGAAGCACGTTTGTATGATTATTACGCGGCGGACATCACCAGGCTGGAAGTCCGTCTGGGCATCAATCTCGACCCATGGCGGCTTACGCCGACACCTTCTTGAGAGAGTTGGATTTGACACCTCGATCCCGTTTAACGCCTTCATCAACCACATACACACTTCGGCCGCGAGCTACTTCAACTGCAGCAAACAGCCCGCATGGACGAATCACATGCATCCCATCCAAAAGCATGACTCATAACAGGGCCGTTTAATTGACCCAACAGGTTTTGTCATAGCTGTTTTTCGACCGAGTATGATTTGTAAGAACGCAGCCGACCATATGACTGTTGGCATGAACCATACGAAGATTCGAAGCGTGGATTAAAACGTGCTCTTTAATTCGTACATCTTCATACTGGTTTTTCTGCCACTGAGCCTGGCGGGGTACTATATCTGCTCTCAACTGGGCAGACGCCGGGCGGCGATGGCCTGGTTGGTGGCATGTTCACTGGTGTATTACATGTGGTGGGAGCCGAAGTACCTCCTGTTGCTGGGCACCTCCGTTCTGGTCAACTTCACGGTGGGTACCTATCTGGGGCTGGTCAGGCCATACCGTGCACGGCGGATCTTACTGATCGGTGGTACGACATTCAATCTAGCCCTGCTCGGATACTTCAAGTACACCAACTTCTTCCTGCAGACGTTCAGCGACCTGACCGGCATTGACTACAACATCAGTGCGATCGTCCTGCCGCTGGGTATCTCGTTTTTCACATTCCAACAGATCGCGTACCTGGTCGACGCCTACCGCGGATACACCCGCGAGTACAACTTCATCGACTACACACTGTTCGTCACGTTCTTCCCACAACTGATCGCCGGCCCGATTGTGCACCACAAAGAGATGCTGCCGCAGTTCTCTCACCCCGACGCCGGCAAGATGAAGCCCGATGTGTTCAGTGCCGGACTGACGATGTTTGCCATCGGCTTGTTCAAGAAAGTGATGATCGCGGACACGATGGCGACATATGCGACACCGATATTCAACACTGCCCTTGCGGGTCACGATCCGACCCTGGCCGAGGCATGGATCGGCGCGTTGGCGTACACCATGCAGATATACTTCGATTTCTCCGGCTATTCAGACATGGCGATCGGCATCGCCGGCATGTTCGGCATCCGACTCCCGGCGAACTTCAACTCACCCTACAAATCGAAAAACATTATCGAATTCTGGCGGTCGTGGCACTTGACGTTGTCCCGGTTTCTTCGCGATTATCTATATATCCCGCTCGGGGGTAATCGCCTGGGGCCTATGCGGCGATACTTCAACCTGATGACAACAATGCTGCTCGGCGGCATGTGGCACGGCGTCGGCTGGACATTCATCGCATGGGGCGGCCTCCACGGCATCTACCTGATCATCAACAATATCTGGATTCAGTATCGTGGCGCCGCAGTCCGGCGTGGAACCCGATCCATCACCGCCGGTCGGCTCGAAAGTGCAATCGGTTGGGCCCTGACGTTTCTGGCGGTCATCATCGCGTGGGTCTTTTTTCGAGCGCCGACATTTGACGCCGCCGGCCGCATGCTCGGTTCCATGTTCATGCTGAACAACTTCAGCCTTGAAAGCCAAGTCTCACGACTTAGAGCCCTGATGTGGATGTTGACGCTGATTCCGATGGTCATCCTCATGCCGAATTCTCAGCAGATCATGCGTCTGACCCATCCGGTGCTTGACATCCGTCACCGTGAGATGATGCGCAACGTGCTCAAACCGCTCAAGCGCCTGCGGTGGTATCCGAACACACGCTGGGCGCTGCTGGTGGCGACGATGCTGGTGCTCGCCCTGTTGAATCTGGCCAAACCGTCGGAATTCATTTACTTCCAGTTCTAGAATAAACGAATGCTCAGACGACGCAGTCGACAATATCTGGTCACCGTGGCGATGCTCGTCTTTGTCGCCGTTGCGACAGTGTTTGCGATCAACCTCATCGTTGATCCTTTTAATGCTTATCGCGAAACGGCAACCGACTATTTCGATCCCGGCAAGCGCCGTCTGGCGCCCGGCATGGCGGAGGACTACCTGTATCGCAGGCCTGACCTGGTGCTGTTCGGCACTTCCCGTGTGGGCATGGGACTAAGCGAGTCCTGTGCGGCGCGCCCCAATGCCCGGATCATGAAGGTCGTGCTTTATGGCAGTCACTGGTATGAGCAGTCGAACATGCTTCGGTTCATCATCGAGCAAGACCATCGCCCTGATGAAATCGTTATCGGCACGGACTTTTTTGCGTTTTCAATCATCAGCCCCCCGGATGGCATCGCCAACTTTGACAAGTCACGTTTTAGTCCGGATTACAACGCATTCAGTTACCATGCGGAGAATTTAGTGAGCGCGTACGCGCTGGCCGAGTCGCTTGAAGTCGCCCAGTCTACAATCACCGGCAATCCGCGCGTGATTTCCGCAACTCGAAACGTCGATCAACTGGGCAATGGGCATCTATTCGCTTACATGTTGTGGCGCGCCGCTCAACCAGCGCCGCTCGGCATTAAAGAGAATGTCGAACAGTCACTACGCTCCTTTGAACGAACTTTGCGTGCAGTCCAACAGGCTGAAATTAAAATCACGATCGTTTTTCTTCCGACCCATGTCCTGCGCGAGGTTGCGATCGATCGCAGTGGACAGAGGGAACTCATCAACCTGTGGAAGCAGCGTCTTGTGGGAATTGCGGCACGCATCGGCGAAGGCCGAATCGCCGTATGGGACTTTCAGAATTGCAATCCGGTCACAACCGAGATCGTTCCGAAGATCGGCGATCTGGACCATCCCATGAAGTATTTCTACGACCCGTACCACTTCACACGAACGGTCGGTCAAGACGTGTTGATGCAGATGCTGGGTGATTCTGATCAAACAAGCGAATTAGGACTGGTCGGTGTTCGTCTGACGCTCGCCAACGTCCAGTCATATCTGCATCAGGTTGAGCGTGAGAAGCAGGTATATGCAGCAGATCACCCGGACCAAATCGAATTTTTTGATCAGATATTATCCGGCCCGCCGCCACAGACACGCAGCATCGAATGAAATCGTCATGAGTTGAAACACAGCAAGCTTTGCCCATCGCACTTAGCGTCGAGGCTGACAGTATCTGTCAAATCACTGCGATCCGCCGCGAAGAACGATGTCGTCAAACTTCTCAAGATCTTCCACGCGATCGATCATCGTCTTTTCCACGTCCACGCCCAATTGGTCCTTGCTGAAATAGATATTGTCGGATCCGGCGGCGGAAATTACATATCCTGCGCCAATTTTATTGCCCATGACATTCATTGATGTCGAATCGCCCTTGGTGTACGTGTTTAACCTGGTGTCCCCATAAATCCATGCCAAGTTGGTGTAATACGGTTGTCCCGGATCGCTTTTGTCTAGTGAAGCAATGTTACCCGCACCATTCTTACTCAATACAGACTTATCCCCCTGATTGATCGGATCCCCCCCACCTGCCGGGATCATCTTGGTCGTCGAAAAATATAAAAGACCAAGTTCAGGGCGTGCCAACTGACCTGGGGTCGGATCCTTCCCGCCAAAGTCCCGGACGGGCAGATCGCCAGCGGGGTTAATACGACAGTACAACAGTGGTACGCCCGCGCCATCAACAAATTCCGGAATGTCATTTTCTAATGGATAATCCAGTGATGTTGCTGTATCCCCATTATGCCGAATTACCCCCAACTGGCCCTCTTTTGGATTGTAAAACGGTGCAAGCACTTCCCCGCTTTCAAGCCTAGGTCCAGAGCCGATTCGATCCAAATCGAAAAACTTGTCGGTCGTTCCACCAACACCAAAATTGAAATAGTCTTTTCTCTGTGGTCTATATTGCGGCCACTTGTTGGTCGGTGCGGTGGTCACAATCTGCCCCATCAGACTGATGACGAGATTCTCATTCCCAGTGAATGTCTGCGCCAGCCTTGGGTAAGTTTTCTGAAAATCCACATCCGAAAAATATCCGGGATAGGAGCCGAAGGCCAGGTTGTAGCTCTCACAGGCCGAGCCGATCGATGCCATGTAAGTCTTGGTTGCCGTCTGCTTCGCTTTCTCACTGGCGCTCATGAGCGCGGGCATGAGGATGCCGGCCAGCAGAGCGATAATCACAATCACAACCAGCAGTTCGACGAGTGTGAATGCTCGACTTCGCAACGATGTCGCCATGATACCTACCGCCTTCCCAGCGTGTCCCAGATCAGGGTTTAGAAGCTGATCTAATGTTAGCCCGACAGGACTACCCGGTCAACCAAATTGAAACCTCAGAGGTAACGGTCAAAGCCCTCTGCGACGGGATGTTACGCACTCATACCGAATGGGTATGAGTGTCCCCGCGAATTTGAGCGGAGGCTTTTGGGGCCGTTGCCTTGCATGGTCAAGCGGCTAAACTAAGGAGCTTGATCGGGCGATATAACGACTTTCTATCCACGCATATTCCACCTTTGGAGTCGGTGATGAAATTGACAATGGTAGGTACAGGCTATGTGGGGCTGGTGACGGGCACCTGCCTGGCCAACATCGGCAACCATGTGGCTTGTCTGGACGTCGATCAGGCCAAAATCGACGGATTGAATCACGGCCAGGTCCCGATCTACGAGCCCGGGCTGGATGAACTGGTGATCCGCAACCACAAAAGCGGCCGCCTGAGCTTCACCACCGACATCACGGCCGCCTATCAGTCTGCCGAGGCCATTTTCATCTGTGTAGGCACGCCCAGCCAGGCCGACGGCCACGCAGATCTCAAGTACGTCATGGCGGCCGCCGAGCAGATCGGCAAAGCCATCGAAGCGGCGCCGGGCCAGCACGGCGGACTCGATCCGTCCGATGACGACCTGCCCAAGATCATCGTGGTCAAATCGACCGTCCCGGTGGGCACCAACGCCCGCGTCCGCGCCATGATCCAGTCGCAGACCAACAAACCCTTCCGCATGGCTTCGAATCCCGAGTTCCTCAAGGAAGGCGCGGCGATCAACGACTTCAACAAGCCGGATCGCGTGGTGATCGGCGCCGAGGACAAACAGACCGGTGAGCGGCTGCACGAGCTCTACGAAACATTCGTCCGCCAGGGCAATCCGATTTACGTGATGGACATCCCCTCGGCGGAGATGGTCAAGTACGCCAGCAATTGCATGCTCGCGACGAAGATCAGCTTCATCAATGAAGTCGCCGCATTGTGCGAGGCGTTCGGCGCGGACATCGAACAGGTCCGACTGGGCATGTGCGCCGACAAGCGCATCGGCAACCAGTTCCTTTACCCGGGTCTGGGCTTTGGCGGATCGTGCTTCCCCAAAGACGTGCTGGCGTCGGTCAACATGGGGCAGGTCACCATCACGCCCGCCGATCTGCTGCGAGCGGTCTATGAAGTCAACCAGCGCACGCGGTACCGCTTCATTTCCAAGATCGATCAGCACTACGAATCCAACTACGCCAACCGCAAGTTCGCCATCTGGGGCCTGGCCTTCAAGCCTCGCACCGATGACATGCGACAGGCGCCTTCGGTGACCATCATCGAGCATCTACTGGACAACCGCGCCGAAGTCGTCGCCTACGACCCCGTCGCAAGCGAGGCGGCTCAGCGCACCTTCGGCAACCGCATCACCTACACTGATGAGGCGATCGACGCGCTGGACGGCGTCGATGCGTTGATCATCTGCACCGAGTGGGATGAATTCCGTCACCCCGACTTCGATGAGATGCGCAACCGCATGAAACATCCGGTCATTTTCGACGGTCGAAATCTGTATCGCCCGACACAGGTGGTCGAGCAGGGTTTCGCCTATTATTCGGTCGGCCGCCGGGCCATTCGCCCTTCCGCTCAGCCGCAAACGTAACCTAATTAGAACCTGGATCGCCGATTTTACGATGACCGGATACAAGCTTACTCATCTCAAAGAACTCGAAGCCGAATCGATCCACATCATTCGTGAAGTGGCCGCGGAGTTTGAAAACCCCGTGATGCTGTTTTCCGTCGGCAAGGACTCGGTCGTGATGCTTCACCTGGCGCGCAAGGCGTTTTATCCCGCCAAGCCGCCGTTTCCGCTGATGCACGTGGACACGACCTGGAAATTCCAGGAGATGTACAAGTTCCGCGACGAATACATCCGCGACGAGCTAGGCCTCGACGTCATTGCGTACACGAATCCGGACGGCGCCCACGGAGAGATCACGCCGTTCACACACGGGTCCAAGACCTACACCGACTTGATGAAGACCGAGGCGCTGAAGCAGGCGTTGACCAAGTACAAGTTCGATGCCGCCTTCGGTGGAGCCCGTCGCGATGAGGAAAAGAGCCGCGCCAAGGAGCGTGTGTATTCATTCCGTGACAAGAACCATCGCTGGGACCCGAAGAATCAACGGCCGGAACTCTGGAACCTCTACAACAGCCGTGTAAACCCCGGCGAGTCGATCCGCGTGTTTCCGCTGAGCAACTGGACCGAACTCGACGTCTGGCAGTATGTCCACCTGGAGCAACTGCCGATCGTTCCATTGTACTTCGCCAAGGAGCGTCCCATTGTGGAACGCGACGGCAACCTGATCATGATCGACGATGATCGCATGCCGTTGGAGCCCGGTGAAAAGCCGCAGATGCGCAAGGTTCGATTCCGCACGCTGGGGTGTTATCCGCTGTCTGGCGCGGTCGAGTCCCATGCGACGACGCTGCCGGAGATCATCCAGGAGATGCTGCTGACGCGGCAGTCCGAGCGACAGGGTCGCGTGATCGACTACGACCAGGCCGGCTCCATGGAAATGAAAAAACGCGAAGGCTACTTCTAACTTCTTAAGTGTTTAGCCGGCGAGTTTCGCTCGCCGCGTCAATCGAAAACCACGGCGGAGAAGTCTGCCGGCTAAACAAACAAATCGACTATGTCTCACCAATCTGATCTGATCGCCACCGACATCGACGCCTATCTCGCTCAACACGAGCGTAAGGAACTGCTGCGCTTTCTCACATGCGGCAGCGTTGATGACGGCAAGTCCACACTCATCGGCCGTCTGCTGCACGATTCGAAGATGATCTACGAAGATCAACTCGATGCGATCAAAAAGGACTCGGTCAAATCCGGCACGACCGGCGACGCTTTCGACCTCGCCCTGCTCGTCGACGGCCTGCAGGCTGAGCGCGAACAGGGCATCACCATCGATGTCGCCTACCGCTATTTCTCAACGGCCAAACGCAAGTTCATCATCGCCGACTGCCCCGGTCACGAGCAGTACACCCGCAACATGGCCACGGGCGCTTCGACCTGCGACCTGGCGATCATCCTCATCGACGCCCGCAACGGCGTTCTTCCGCAGACCAAGCGCCATGCATTCATCGTGTCGCTGCTGGGGATCAAACACGTGATCGTGGCCGTCAACAAGATGGACCATCCCGACGTCGGGTATCGTGAAGAGGTCTTTGAGCAGATTCAGGACGACTTCGGCGCCTTTGCCGCTAAGCTGAACATGGACGATGTCCAGTTCATTCCGATCAGCGCGCTCAAGGGCGACAACGTCGTCGAACGCAGCGAAAACATGCCGTGGTACACCGGCACCACGCTGATGTATCTGCTGGAAAACGTGCACATCGCCGCCGACCGCAACCTGACCGACTTCCGCCTGCCGGTGCAGTACGTCAACCGGCCGAATCTCGATTTCCGCGGATTCGCCGGCACGATCGCCTCGGGCATCGTCCGCCCCGGCGACAAGGTCATGGCCTTGCCTTCGCGCAAGACCTCGACCGTCAAGCGGATCGTCACGATGGACGGCGACTTGGATGAGGCCTTTCCGCCGCTTTCGGTGACGCTGACGCTGGCCGATGAAATCGACGTCTCACGCGGCGACATGCTCGTGCACCCCGGCAACGTCCCGCACGTATCTGATCGATTCGATGCGATGCTCGTGTGGATGCATGAAGACGCGATGGTTCCCGGCAAGCAGTACTACATCAAGCACACCACGCGCACCGTGCTCGGTCAGATCCGCACGCTGCGGTATCAGATCGACGTCAACACGCTGCACCGCAAGGAAGCTCCGACGCTCGATCTCAACGCGATCGGTCGTTGCGAGATCATGCTCAACCAGCCGATTCCGCACGATGCCTACGATTCGAATCGCACCACCGGCGCGTTCATCGTCGTGGACCGCGTGACGAATATCACCGTCGCCGCCGGCATGATCATCGACCGGGCGACCGAGTCCGACCGCTCGGCACACTGGGAAGCCGAAGCCCGCAGTGAACATCTGCACGAATCCCTCTCGGCCGTCACCGCCGAGCAGAGGCAGGCGCGATTCGGCCAGAGTCCAGCCACAGTTCTTCTGACCGGTCTCAGCGGCGCGGGCAAGAGCACGATCGCCTATGCCACCGAACGCAAGCTGTTTGATCTGGGCCGCGCTGCGACCGTACTCGATGGTCAGAATATGCGTCTGGGTATCAGCAAAGATCTGGGCTTCTCCGCCGACGAGCGCAGTGAGAATCTTCGCCGCTCCAGTGAAGTCGCCAAGCTGTTCAACGACGCGGGAATGATCTGCCTGTGCGCTTTTGTCGCGCCGTCGGAAGAATCACGCCTCAAAGCCGCCAAGGTCGTCAGCGAAGAACGCTTCATCGTGGTTCATCTGGACGCCCCGGTGGAAGTCTGCCGCGAGCGTGATCAGGAAGGTCTCTACGGAGCCGCCGACGCCGGCGACATCGCCAACTTCCCCGGCGTCAGCGCTGAATATGAAGCGCCGACCAAGCCTGACCTCGTGCTGAATACGGCCGATCTTTCCGTCGACGCCTGCGTGCAGCGCATCATCGCCCTGCTGCAGCATCGCGAGATCATCTGAGCCATATCAGTCGTTGTAGCCATCGGGATGGTTGCTGAACCAACCCCACGCGGTGGCAATGATGTCGTCGATACTGGTGTACTTCGGCGACCATCCGAGTTCGTTCTGAATCTTGTCGGAATTGGCGTATAGCTGCGGGGGGTCGCCGGGACGACGGTCGCCGTACTCGACGTTGACGGTCTTGCCGGTGACGCGCTCAACCGCCTCAATGATTTCCTTGACTGAGTACCCCCGCCCGATGCCGAGGTTGTAGAAGCGCTGAGCGCCGTCGGACTGGCTCTGCATCGCCGTGATGTGTGCCGCGACCAGGTCTTCGACGTGGATGTAGTCCCGGATGCATGTGCCATCCGGAGTGGGGTAATCCGTGCCGAAAACAGTGATCGATTCGCGCTTACCGAGAATCGTGTTGAGAATCACGGGAATCAGGTGCGTTTCAGGCTCGTGATCTTCGCCGATGGAACCGTCGGCTGCGCTGCCGGCCACGTTGAAATACCGCAGGGCGGTGAAGGCGAACGAAGGATTCGCCGCGGCATAATCCATCAACACACGCTCAACCATGAGCTTGGACCAGCCATACGGATTGATCGGCTGCTGATGCATCGTCTCGACAATCGGCATCAATTCCGGCTCGCCATACGTGGCGCACGTCGAGCTGAAAACGAGTCGCTTGACGCCAGCGACATCCATCGCCTCCAACAGACAGCATGAACCGTGCGTGTTGTTCTGGTAATAGTCCAGCGGCTGCGTCACGGACTCGCCGACGTACGCCAGCGCTGCAAAGTGCATCACGCCTTCGATCTGGTGCTCGCGCATCGCCTTTTCAAGCACATCCTTCTGCGTCAGGGACGCCTGGATGAATGTCGCTTTCGGATGCACTGCGGCGCGATGCCCACGATAGAGATTATCGACGACGACCACCTCGTGGCCGGCTTCGATCAACTGCCTGGCAGCGTGTGAACCGATGTAGCCGGCGCCGCCGGTGACGAGAATATTCATGAGAAACCTTTTACACGAACTGCCGATCGACGGCTTCGAGGATCAGATGGAGAATCAGCGTGTGAACTTCCTGGATACGGGCAGTCTCGGCGGAGTCGACGACCAGGGCGTGATCGACCATGGACGCCACGGAGCCACCGCCTTTGCCCAACAGGCCAATGCTGGCCATTTTCTTTTGGCTCGCCATGCGGGCAGCGCGTTCCAGGCCATCGCCATTGCCACTGGTGGAGAAGATCACCAGCACATCGCCCGCTTGCCCCAACGCATCGATCTGGCGTGGGAAGATTTCGGCAAAGCCATAGTCGTTGAGGATGCAGGTCATCAGCGTCGGGTCCGCCGCCAGGCAGACCGCCGGCAGCGGGCGGCGATCCGCGTCAAAACGCCCCACCAGTTCCTCGGACATATGCAGCGCATCGGCGGCGCTACCGCCGTGACCGAGCGTCAGCAGCTTATTCCCGCGGCTAAGCGCTCCGACGACGGTATCACAGAGCGTATCCAGTGTCGCAACTTGATCAGCAAGTGAGGTGATCGCGGCTGCGCTTCGCTGAATAGAAGCGTTCAGCAGTTCGGTCCTAGACGACATAAGCAGTTGATCCTGACGAGAGTGCCCGGGATGCGCCATATCCGATACCCCGTGTTTCGGCATCCCGCAGGTGCGGAGCAGTTTAACAGTTGCCCGCAGCGACTTCCACTTCGATGCCCCGCCCACCGCCTCACTTCGGGGTAACGGTTCGTTGAAGCCGGCCGTGTAAATGCATACAATCGCTGATCTGTGGAGGGTCGTCCTCGTGACTGACCACCCCACCGGCCGCGTAGCCAAGTGGCCTAAGGCGACGGATTGCAAATCCGTTATTCGTGGGTTCAAATCCCACCGCGGCCTTTTTTAATGTCAGTGGGCGTGACATTCCAGTGGATCTCTGGGTAATACCGATAGCAGATCACATCGCTCGGTTTTAAGAAGGCGCCGGAGATCGAAACGTGACACATCAGTCGAACATGGGGGCGAACTCCGAATTCGCCGTCGACCTGCCGACCCAGGGCGACTGGTTTGTGCTGCATACGCGGAGCCGACAGGAAAAGGCGCTGACCGCCGACCTGCTGGCGATGAACGTCGGCGTCTATCTGCCCCTCCAATCGCAGATCCGTTTTCACGGTCAGCGCAAGGTCAAAGCAAGGCTGCCGCTTTTTCCCGGGTACCTGTTTCTGCGCGGCACGCGCGAGCAGGCCTTCCTCGCGGATCGCACCCGGCGCGTGGCGAACATCATCACCGTCAACGATCAGCAGACGATCGACTGCCAGTTGCGAAATCTGCACCTGGCCCTGTCGCAGGAAGCGCCGCTGGACCCGTATCCCTACCTCCAGAAAGGCACCTGGGTCGAAGTCACCGCCGGGCCGTTCCGCGGGCTTCAGGGCGTGGTTGAAAATCGACTCAGCGCCGATCGCCTGCTGCTGCAGATCGACATGCTCGGACGAGCCATGTCGCTGGAGATCGATCCGTCGCTGCTTCAGGTGCTCGACGATCGCCCGTAACTCTTCCCCCGACCGATGCAAGGCTTGAACATGTCATTGCAACAGAAGATTCACGATCAAAGCGCCATCGTCGGCATCGTCGGCATGGGCTACGTCGGCCTGCCGCTGGCGCGAGCGTTCAGCGATGCCGGATTTGCCGTGATGGGGTTCGACGTCGACCCCGCCAAGGTCCAGGCTCTGAACGAGGGAACCAATTACCTCAAACACTTGGGCGGCGACCTGGTCAGCGGTATGTGCCAGACCGGCCGCTTCGAAGCCACCGCCGACTTCGACCGACTCGGCGAGCCCGATGCGGTGATCGTCTGCGTGCCCACCCCACTGGGCAATCACCTGGAGCCCGATCTCAGCTACGTTGAAAACACCGCCATCGCGATCGCCAAAACGCTGCGTCCCGGTCAGTTGATCACGTTGGAATCGACCACGTATCCGCGCACGACGCGTGAAATCATGCTGCCTCGATTTGAAGCGCGCGGCATGACCTGCGGCAAAGACTTCTACCTGGCGTACTCCCCCGAACGTGAAGACCCCGGGCGCAAGGATCACAAAACCCAGACGATCCCCAAGCTGGTTGGTGGGATCGATCCGGCCAGCGGGGAGCTTGCCGTTGAACTGTACCGCTATGCGATCCAGCAGGTGATTCCGGTTTCGACGGCTGAAGTCGCCGAGGCGGCCAAGCTGCTGGAAAACATCTACCGGGCGGTGAACATCGCGCTGGTCAACGAGCTGAAACGTGTGTTCACCGCGATGGACATCGACGTGTGGGAAGTCATCGACGCCGCAGCGACCAAGCCCTTCGGTTTTCAAGCGTTTTATCCCGGACCCGGGCTCGGCGGCCACTGCATCCCGATCGACCCGTTCTACCTGACGTGGAAGGCCCACGAGGTCGGTCTGCCCACGCGATTCATCGAGCTGGCCGGGCAGGTCAATCACGAGATGCCCGATTACGTCGTGGCGCGGGCCGTCAGCGCGTTGAACCAGCACCGCAAGGCAGTCAACGGATCGCGTGTGCTCGTGCTCGGTCTGGCGTACAAGCCTGACGTCGATGATGTGCGTGAGAGCCCATCGTTTGAACTGATCGAAAAGCTGCGCGGCCTCGGCGCCGAGGTTGACTACAACGACCCGCATGTGGCGCACACGCACACCATGCGCAAGTACGATTTGAAGATGTCCAGCGTCGAGCTGACGGCCGAGTCGCTGGCGAGCTACGATGCGGTGGTCATCGCCACCAATCACTCCGCCTACGACTATCAGATGATCGCCGACCACGCGAAGCTGATCATCGACTCGCGCGGCGCGATGCGGCAGATCACCGGTTCCCATGACCACATCATTTCCGCCTAGTATGCATACATGATCTTTCCCCGCAGCACATCACTCCGCACGCAAGGCATCATCGCAACGATGTTGCTGACCGCGGCCACGATGGCCGTGCGTGCGGATAACCCGACCTTCACCGTGACACCGCAGACGATCAAGCCCGATCGTGCCGCCGGGGTTCTGCGCATTCATGTCAATCCAGCGAGTGTCGTCAACACGGGCCCGCAAACGGGCGATCCGCCGGTCATCGGACTGCGTGACGTGGCGGTGGAACTGGCCAAGTGGTACAACGCCGACGAGGCGGCGGGCAATCACGGCGACCTCTACGACAATCGCGACCGCGGCCATTCCATGATGAAGCTCGATCGCTTTCCGCAGTTCACGAAAGTCGTCTACAGCCCGCCGCTGCGTCAGAAGAACATCGACTACGGCGTCCAGGTGCAACTGCTGTACGATCGCCCGGTGCTCGGCAATTCGTCGACGGCAATGACCCAGGGGCCGATGTGGCGATCGAACCCGCGTCGTTGCTACGTCGACGGCCGCGCCATGGCCCTGCTGCATCAACAGTACACGAACAACAACCTGTACCTGTACCCCGAGCATCGAGATTACGACCCCGGTCACAATGGCATCGGCGGCGGGTATGGCGATGCCTATCCCACCAACACGCCCTACGTGTTGATCTCGCAGGGGTCATCCGGTTCCGATCGCGTGTTTATGGAAGCGGTCGCCGCCACGATGGCCGCCTTTCGCCCTGATGTGAAACGCACACTGATCGAGCACGGCATGCTGATGCCGACGGTGCAGATGATTTTGCGGTGGTGCAACGACGGCGTGAGCGAAGCCGACGAGTATCTGACCGGCAAGGCCCACCCTCCGGTCTTCGACGGCAAACTCCTGCGGCGACGCGCGATGGTGGATATGGCACATGCCATCACATCCGATGACATTCCCCCCATGGTGCGACTGGCCGTCGCAGATGAAACGCCGGATCGGCCCGGGGTGGATTACTTTGAGTCAGGCCCGGCTCAACGCCTGGCTACTACCCCTCAGGCGATCGCCCGGGTCCATCGCACGCTGGATCAGAATTACCGCATCACGCTCAGCGCCGCCTCCAGTTCAGACCTCAATGACCGCCCGCTGACCTACCATTGGGTCGTTCTTCGCGGGGATGCTGATGCTATTTCGATCAAACCAATAAATGACGACCGCTCGCTGGTTGTAATCACGGTCCCCTGGCACGAGCGCCGCCCCATCGCCCCGGGTTCTGATATGCAGTCGAATCGTGTCGACATCGGCGTGTTCGTGAACAACGGGGCCTACTACTCAGCGCCTGCTTTTTACACGGTCCATACGCTGGATGATGAGCGCCGCACATATGACGACAACGGCAAGTTGATTGAGGTGGACTACACTGCCACAGATGTCGACCTGCGGGTTACCGACTGGGTGGGCCTGCTGCACGAGATCGCTTCGCCTTCACTGCCCGGTCCGAAGCTGCTGCATGAGCAGATGGCGGGCGACCAGCGAGCCCTGCTGGTGGAAGTCGCCGAGGAGTACACTCGCCTGAATCAGGATGTCGCCGCAGCCGAGGCTGATCTGAAAGTCGCACGCCAATCAGCCGACGAAGCATCGCAAGCATTGAAGAAGATTCAGAAAGACGGCGACACGGGCCCCAATCGACAAGCCGACCTCGAGGCCGCCCGTACAACCCAGCGCGCCGCCCAGAAAGCCAGCAAGCAAGCCAGTAAACACCGTGATGAGGTCACCAACACACGCGATGCCGTCCTCACCCAGCCTCGCCCGCTGTTGGCAAATACCTCGGTTCAGTCCACAGTCACTTCCCTTCTCAATGCCCTGTTGAATCATCCCTCGCTGGCCATCGAATTGGACGACTCGATCAATCAGTGGGTGGCTGAAGCGGATGATTCAGGTGTGCGAAATTCGATACGCTCAGCGCGTGATCGATTGATCACGATTGGGCTGATTGAACCCGGCTCCCCCCCGCGGCTCACCCCCGTACGGCAGGGCGAACAGCCCGTCCAGCAGCGGCTACTGCCATACGAACGGGCACAGCTTCAGCGATTCAACAGCGTCGTTCTGAGAAGTCTGATGTTCAAAAAGCTGGTTGATGTGAAGTTCGTTGCCAACTATGTGGACCCGATGATCGCATCACATCGCACATGGCGTGACGTGTATCGCTATACCCCGCAAGGTCAGCGCCTCGGGTGGACCCGTTACCCGTCGTCCGGCGCCCCGCAGGAATTCACGGCCGATGGCGCCCGCGTTCTGGCCACCGACAAACTCGACCGCCCCACCCGCGCCAGAACCGTCAAATACGAGCTAGCCCCTGTGAAATCACCCGCACGACGCACGATGGTGCAAGAGCAAGGCGACCAAATCTTTGAATATACATACGACGGGCCGAAAGATGCGGTCGGCCGCATCTCGAATCGGCAAACTGATCCAAGTCGTCCATGACGTGGAATTTACAAATTATTCATTGCATTCCGCGTCCTGAATGAAGATAATAGCTGACTTTGCAGGAGAGATCGGTCCAGCCAGCCGGCATCGGGTCTCTCCATTTGCGGAGGATGTGGCATGGGCCCGCTGAAGAGAGAGATTATCTTTGTTGTGGTGGTCGGGCTAGTTCTCGCCGGGTGGTCACCGCGCGCCATGGCCACCTATCAGGAACTGATCGGCTATGACGATCTGATCGCTCAACTGGGTGACTCAGCGCCTGATGGTACAGGCATCAAGGTCGCCCAGGCTGAGGCGGTTGATGGTGAGGGCAATTACGCGCCGTTTCTTCAGGGTACTACGACTTCTCCATTTGCCGGCAAAACAATCTCCTTGAAAAGCGGTACGACGGATGTTTCTTCACACGCTTTTTCAACCGCTTTCTTATTTTACAGCAACAACGGATCGCTGGCGTCGGGCGTGACCGAGATCGATTCTTACAATGCGGACGGCTGGCTGTCGTCGGATTTTCTCAGGGCGTTCGGTTCTTCGCTCAAACCCCTGGTCTCGGATGCCCGCTTGGCGAATCACAGTTGGGTTGTGACGTCGCCTTCACCGGACACTTCGCTGCTGCCGTCACTACGCCGCCTGGACTGGGTCGTGTTGACTGACGATTTCATTCAGGTGGTCGGCGAGAACAACAGTAATACCACCGCAGCGCCGGACCTGAACAGCGGATCATTCAACGCCATCGTCGTCGGACGAACCGATGGCAACAGCAGCTACGGCACCGGGGCGCTGGACTCAACATATGTCGCCGATCGCGCCAAGCCGGACATCGTCGCGCCGGCCACCACGACCAGCAGCGCCACACCGATGGTCTCCAGCGTGGCCGTCGCTCTGGTGCAGTTTGCCCATGAGAACCCTTCGCTGTCATTGGATCGCACCAGCGTGACCGTCAACCGTGCCGGTTTGACGATCTACCAGGCGGAAACCTCCGAAGCCATCAAGGCGATGCTGATGGCCGGCGCCGAACGTCGCACCTACAACCAGGCCACCACAGCCTCGACCACCGAAATCTCTGACTACCGTGACTCGACTTCGAATCAAAAATCCAACGGACTCGACCGCCGATACGGCGCAGGGCAGGTCAATATCTTCCACAGCTACCAGATGATCGCCGCCGGTCAGACCGACAGCGTCCAGGACGGAGGATCCGGCGCCGCGGGAACCTACGGCTACGACTACGATGAACACTTCGGCGGCGACAATTCCTCCAACACCGTCGCCAGCTACACCTTCACCGCCCGCCCCGGGGCCAATCTCCTGACCAGTTCGCTCGCATGGAACCTTGACGTCAACGGTGGCTCCGGCCCTTTTTTCGATGGGGACACGACCCTCTACAATCTTGACCTGACGCTCTACGATCAGACCGACACGTCCACGCCGGTAGCCATTTCCGCATCCACTATTGACAACACCGAAAACCTGCGTACCGCTCTGCTCAACGGCCACACCTACGAGTTGCGCGTTACCGCCGATACCTCCGGTGGTAACTTTGACTGGGACTACGCCTTGGGCTGGCGACTGGTGGCGGATCACGGCGACTGGGATCACGACGCAGACATCGACGTGAACGACATCAATCTCCTGGCCGCGGCGATCGGCACAGGCGATCTGCAATTCGATCTGAACGTCGATGGCTCGGTCGATCGCGACGACCTGAACGTCATGATTAATCAGCTCGTCCGCACGCCGCTGGGCGACGCCAACCTTGACGGCTTCGTCGACATCGCCGACCTGACCCGTCTGTCACAAAATTACGGAGGCTCCGGCGGCTGGGGCGAAGGCGATTTCAACGGCGACGGCCTTGTCGACATTGCCGATCTGACTATCCTATCATCGCATTATGGATCATCCGATCTCTCAGAACTGGACCCGGCCTTCGGTTATTCTGATGCCAACTCCCTATCGACTCTCGTCGAAAGTCAATCAACGTTTTCAACAGGACTCCTGATCAGCTCGACCCCCGAGCCGACCGCA
Source organism: Planctomycetales bacterium ZRK34 (assembly GCA_014873095.1). Lineage (GTDB taxonomy): Bacteria > Planctomycetota > Phycisphaerae > Phycisphaerales > Zrk34 > Zrk34. Next base: position 5,191,839 of record CP050848.1, on the reverse strand, counting down.
TCGATTGCGATGCTTTTCGGAGCAGCGACACTGGGGCGCAGCCGTCTGCGACGTCGCCGCTAATGACACTTCCTATTGCTCAATAACCCCCATTAGAACCTACCTGCCATGCCAACACTCAAACGCATTCTGGTTACCGGAGGCGCGGGCTTTATCGGCTCGCACCTCTGCGAAAGACTTCTCAGCGAAAATCACGATGTCATCTGCCTGGACAATTTCTTCACCAGCCAGAAAAGCAACATCGCCCATCTGCTGAGTCGACCGAACTTCGAGCTGATCCGCCATGACATCACGCACCCGATCTGGCTCGAGGTCGACGAGATCTACAACATGGCCTGCCCCGCTTCGCCGGTCCACTACCAGTTCAATCCGATCAAAACGATCAAAACATCCGTCATGGGCGCGATCAATGTGCTGGGTTGCGCCAAGCGGACGCGTGGCAAAGTGCTGCAGGCCTCGACCAGTGAAGTCTATGGCGACCCAACGGTTCACCCGCAGACCGAAAACTATCGCGGCAATGTCAATCCGATCGGCCCACGCGCCTGCTACGACGAAGGCAAGCGTTGCGCTGAAACGCTTTTCTTCGACTACCATCGAGCCAATCAGGTCAATGTCCGTGTCATTCGCATCTTCAATACCTACGGGCCGCGCATGCACCCGTATGACGGACGCGTGGTCAGCAACTTCATCCTCCAGGCCCTGCGCGGTGAAGACATCACGCTGTACGGCGACGGCGATCAGACCCGAAGCTTCTGCTACGTCGACGACCTGGTCGAAGGCATCATCCGCATGATGAACGGCCCGGATACATTCGTCGGCCCCGTCAACCTCGGCAACCCCGATGAATTCACCATCGCCCAGCTTGCTCAGAAGGTCATCGAACTGACGAATTCCAGTTCGAAGCTCGTCTACATGCCGCTGCCGGCCGATGATCCGATGCAGCGCCAGCCCGACATTACGCTGGCTAAAAAACACCTGGGCTGGGAGCCGACCATCGCGCTTCGCGAGGGACTGCAGAAGACGATCGAGTATTTCGACTCGCTGGATTTGAGCCAGTACCGTAAGCCCACACCGCACACGGCACACGGGGCCGCTTCATAAAATACCGTCCCGCCAGACAACATCATTCAACGGTCACGCTCTTGGCGAGATTGCGCGGCTTGTCGACATCATGGCCGCGCAGGACCGCCGCGTGATAAGCCAGCAACTGCAGCGGCACGACGCTCAGCAGCGGCTGCAGTGGCTCAGCGACCGCGGGAATACGGAAGACCGTATCGGCGTAGCGCTCGATGTTCGTGTCATCCTCATCCGCCACGGCGATGATGCGGCCGCCGCGGGCGCGGACTTCTTCCACATTCGAGATCGCCTTTTCGTACTGACTGCCGCTGGGCACGACGAACACGACCGGCATGCCCTGATCGATCAGCGCGATCGGGCCGTGTTTCATCTCGGCGGCGGGCATGCCCTCGGCGTGAATGTAGCTGATTTCCTTGAGCTTGAGGGCGCCCTCCAGCGCGACGGGATAGTTGTAACCGCGCCCCAGGAAGAGCCAGTTTTCACGATCAATGACCTTGGCGACCTCGTCGCGGATGTAATCCGATTGCTTGAGCACCTGCGTGATCAGTTCGGGCATCTTTTCGAGTTCTTCAAGGTACTGGCTGATCGTGTCGGCGCTGAGATACTTGCGGCGGCCGACGAACAACGCCAGCAAGGTCAGCACGGTGACCTGTCCAAGAAAGGCCTTGGTCGAAGCCACACCGATCTCAGGCCCCACGTGCAGGTAGACCCCCGTATCGGTTTCGCGCGGGATCGTTGAGCCGACCGCGTTGACCACGCCGAGCGTCAGCGCGCCGCGATCTTTCGCTTCGCGCAGGGCCGCCAGAGTGTCGGCCGTCTCGCCGGACTGGCTGACGGCCACGAGCACGGTGCCGTCCTCGATGATCGGGTTGCGATAACGGAACTCGCTGGCGTATTCAGTCTCGGCCGGCAGCTTGGCGAGGTCTTCAAGCAGGTATTCACCAAGCAGGCAGGCGTGCCACGCCGTGCCCTGACCGGTGTAGATGAAACGCCTGGCGCGGACCAGTTCGCGGGCATATCCGCTGATGCCGCCGAGCACGACGCGCCCCTCACGGCGGTCGATGCGCCCTCGCAGGGCGTTGGTCAGCGAGTGCGGCTGCTCCATGATCTCTTTGAGCATGTAGTGCGGGTAGCCGTCGAGCTCGATCTGTTCGAGGTTGATTTCGAGGTCTTCAACCTCGCGCGTCACGGGGACGTTGTCGATGGTCGTGGTGCGGACTTCCGGCCCATGGTCGGTGAGTGTGAGGCGGGCGACCTGGTAATCGTCGAGGGTGATGACCTGCGAGGTGTGAGCGATGATCGCCGAGGCGTCGGAAGCGGCGATAAAGCTGCTTTCGCCGAGACCGATGATCATCGGCGAACCCTTGCGGGCAACGATGAGCGTGTCCGGTTCGTCGGCACAGACCACCGCAATAGCGTAGGCGCCGGTGACCTCACGCAGCGCCGCCTGCACCGCGGCCTCCAGGTCGAACTTGCCGGTCGCATAAAGCTGACCGATCAGTTTAGCGAGCACTTCGGTGTCGGTTTCGGTGACGCAGGTCACGCCTTTTTCAGCGAGATATTTTTTGAGGACCGCGTAATTTTCGATGATGCCGTTGTGCACCACGGCGAGCTTGCCGGCGGCATCGGTGTGCGGATGGGCATTGGTTTCGGTCGGCGAGCCGTGCGTGGCCCAGCGGGTGTGGGCGATGCCGAGGTGACCGGTCAGATCGCCCTGCTCATGCAATCGCTCTTCCAGCACGCTGATGCGACCTGCCGAGCGAACCACCTGCAATCCATCGGACTGGATCGTGGCGATGCCCGCGGAGTCATATCCGCGATATTCAAGTCGCTTAAGCCCCTCAAGCAACAACGCTTGCGCTGCCCGGGGTCCAAGGTATCCAACAATGCCGCACATGGCATGCTCCTATCGATAACTCTAACGCGAACCAGGATACGCCCGATACCGGTGCTTTCAGGCGAATGTCTTGGACTCAGAACGACAACCAACTGACGATCCGCCTCTGCAGGTTTATCGGCCGTTGCGACTCCCCGTGCCCAAAATCACCGATCTGCAGGTGACTGCCGTCGATTTAACGCCCTATCATAGCCCTCGTCCCTCATCAAAACAGAACTCCCATCATGCCTGTAAGTTAGAATTCTATGGCAGATGACACGCGGCGGCGTCACGTTGTATACTCTGCCCCCCGCAGAAGCCAGAACATCCGGCAGGTCCTTAATCGAGAAAGTGACACATGTCTGAACACGTCGCATTGATCACCGGAATCACCGGCCAAGACGGAAGCTATCTGGCCGAACTGCTGCTGGCCAAGGGCTATGAAGTCCATGGTCTGATCCGCCGCGGCAGCAGTTTCAATACCGACCGTATCGACCATCTTTACCGCGATCCGCATCAGTCCGGCGTACGCCTGCACCTGCACTACAGCGATCTGGCCGACGCCAATTCGCTGCGCCGCCTGCTGGACATCGCATGCCCGACCGAGGTGTACAATCTCGCGGCTCAGTCGCATGTGCGCGTCAGCTTCGATGTGCCGATCTACAGTTCCGACATCGATGCGATGGGGACGATCCGCCTGCTCGAAGCCATCCGTGAATACCAGGACCATACCGGCAACACGGTTCGTTTCTACCAGGCCTCGTCTTCGGAGATGTTCGGCAAAGTCGTCGAAACCCCGCAGACCGAAACCACACCGTTTTATCCCCGCAGCCCCTACGCGGTGGCCAAGGTGTACAGCCACTGGATCACGGTCAACTACCGTGAGGCCTACAACCTGCACGCCTCCAGCGGAATTCTCTTCAACCACGAATCACCGCGCCGCGGAGAAACCTTCGTCACACGCAAGATCACGCGGGCTGTCGGACGCATCAAGCACGGCCTGCAGAAGAAACTGTACCTGGGCAATCTCGACGCCAAGCGTGACTGGGGCTTTGCGGGTGATTACGTCGAAATGATGTGGATGATGCTTCAGCAGGATGAGCCGGACGACTACGTCATCGCCACCGGCGAGACCCATGCCGTCAGCGAGTTCCTCGAAAAAGCGTTCGGCCACGTCAATCTGGATTACCACGATTTCGTCGAGCAGGACCCGCGTTACCTGCGACCGACGGAGGTTGATCTACTGCTGGGCGATGCGAGCAAGGCGAAGCAGAAACTCGGATGGTCGCCCAAGGTCGGCTTCGACGAACTGGTGTCGATGATGGTCGAATCGGATATGGAACTCGCGGCGCGGGAGAAAACACTGCGTGACGCGGGCCATCAGATGCCCGACTACACCGGGCATGATTGAACATGCGTTATCGCGTGTAGGGCTCGATCGCGCGAGCCTGATCGCATCCGGCGACGAATTGATCCCGGGCTGACTCGCTATCGAACAGATACACCGCATATCCACCCCAGCCGCTGCCGCAGTATTTACGACCGATCATGCCATCGACATCGGGCAGTTTGTCCATGCCTTCGTCGAGCTGCATCTGATACGACACGTCGATTGCCTTGCCGAGTTGCTCCACGTCCGCGTCCAATACCGCCTGTCGCGCCATGGCGCCGGCCTGTTGAACGAGATCGAGATTGCGACTCTGATCGGCCAGGCTCGGCGTGTCATGGGGTTTGCCTGTCCACAGCAGCGCCATGCGGCCCCGCAGCAGATCACCATGCCGTTTGAAATCGAGCGTCGGTCGGGGGCCACTTCGCCAGACGCATAGCCCCGTCTCGTGAACCACCGCCGGATCCTGCCAGCCGACGCCGAGTTCGAGTTCGCTGTCGACACCATGGTGACCGTTCAACAGCGCCCAGGCCCCGCTGCCGCCGAGTCCGGATTGTCGTTCGTAAGACCACTGCCGTAGCGACACCAGCGGGCTGATCGCGCAGTTGACGATGTACCCGTCCGGCCGGGCGAAGCGCGGCACATCCAGCCAGCCGCCGCCGAAATCGACGCGCAAGGGGGCTGTCTTCGGCGCCTGGATATAGCGGACAATCTGCGAGGTCGAAATCGGCTCGAACTTCGGCGGTGTCTTCTCCAGGATGTGATAGCGTGCGCCGACCTGCTCGCAGAGCTGTCGCTTGACCGGGCCGTATTGGTCGTCCGTGGTGACGGCAAGGATGTCCGGTCGCAGGCGGAGAAACTCGCCCTTGAAGTCCAGACCCAGTTCCGTGCCGGTGCCGATGACAACCTGGTCGACCATGCGCATCGATTCGAGCAGGGCCTTTTTGTGTTCATCCGGCAGCGAGCTTTCCCGTTGCTTGTGATCCCAGAGCACCTGCCGCGAAGCGAAGCAGACCGTCAGAAAATCGCCCAGGCTGCGCGCCTGCGAAAAAAACTCCACGTGACCGGCATGCAGAATGTCATAACACCCGGAAACAAAGACGTGTACTTTCTGATCGGGCAAACCCATCGGCATCGCGTCGTCATCCTTTTTCAGGGGCCGGTCATCTTACACGACGATCGGGGATGCGTGTATCCAGCGGCGACGAATGGATCCGACCTCCCACGCTGTCTCGCAACGAACGGGTGCGGCGCGGACCGATGTCCTGGTGGCTATCCGGTTTGTCATCGAAGCTGCGCGGGTCAAACGGCTCCGGGGAAATCCACGTGGGCTCAAGTGTCCGACCATCAATGCGAACGATACGATCGCCGAACGCCATCACGCCATCGCCCATCACACGCAGGTGCTGCGGATGACGCCACAGATCAGCGTCCAGACGACGAATGACCTGCCCGTCTTGCGGATCGAAGACCATGATCTTCTGCCCCGGCTGAATCATCACGAGGCCGGCTTCAACCGCCGCGATGCGCTGGCGAATCCAGGGCGAGATCGCCTGATCTGCCGGTTCGGCCGTTTCGGCGGGTCGCAACGTGATCCACTGCACCCGGCCCAGTCGCGGCGACAGTCGACACAATGCCGCTCCATCAACACAAGCATAAATCGCGCCGTCGTGTTCCGTCAGGTCACACAATCCCGTTTCATCAAGCTTCGACCGTCGCTGTACTGATCGGCTGTAGATGCGACGTGCCCAGACCAGTGAACCGTCGTGGACATTCAAGCTGGCGACGATCACCTGGGTCAGGTTTGCCGCCCCGATGACCTTCACCGGAATGTAGGCTCGGTCTCCGACGAGCATGGGGCGACCGGCCCAATGAGCATTGCGCCATGGCGGATTCAATTCGCGAGGGCGCACAGCCCACCGCACCGTCCCGTGTGAGTCCGTCAGACAGCGCAGCACCTCGCGCTGCGTCTTTTTTCCAGAGGGCTCATCGAATGTGAGTCGCAAGCCAACGTGAGAGCGTGGCTTCGGATCCACCGGACGTTTAACGCTCTGAGCCAGACGCTTCAACGATGCCAATTCATCGACGGCGGATCGATCACGAAGGCGGAGCACCCGCTCGCGCAGCGCGGCCATATCGCCGGTATAGACCGCCGCGGTTGCGGCCAGTTCATGGGCCTGCGTGGCGTCATCCTCCGAGCCCGGCACCTTGATGACGACATCGAGCACCTGGACTGCCCGACTGAACTCTGCCCGTTCCAGATACAACCCCGCAGCGTGAAGCCCAGCCCGGCGCCCCGCCTCGGTCCAGCCGTATCGGCAGGCGACCTGCTCCAGCAGGATCGGGTCGCTATCAGCGGCATCGAGTTCCGCCATGGCCTGCGCCGCATCACGTGCACGCAGCAGTTGCCGCAAATCCGTCGATCGCCCGGCCATGTTTTGAAGAACCTTCACAACCGGTACATATCGATACGGCTGAATGGCCACCAGATCATCGACGTACTTGGTGAGCAGTTCATCGGCCAGATAGGTCGCCTGATTCCACTGCCCGGACTGTACCTGTTGGTTGAGCTCGGCCAGCAGTGACTGCGCATCGTGCGACTGGTCGATAAAGACTTCAGCGCACGTCATGCGGCTGCATATGCTCAACAGCAGTATCGCAAGCCCAAGTTGAAGTTGAATTCTCACAGGCATGACGAGGGTCCATCAGATTATAGAGACTCGATCATGCCGAGCCTTTGTCAGATCATCGGCCTGTTCGGGCTGGCTCTGTGAATCATGCGCTATTAGAATGGCAGCCGCGATTCATTTCCTGTTAAATTTCATTGTGGTGTTTATGAAGCTTTCTGTCGTGATGCCGGTATTCAATGAAGAGACGACGGTCGAACAGGTCGTGCGGCGTGTTCAGCAGGCGACTGCCGCGACCGAGATTATTCTGATCGATGACGGCTCGATCGACGGAACCGCGGCGGTGCTCGACAAACTCGACGCCGAAGACGACATCAAAGTCCTCCGCCATGAGCAGAACCAGGGCAAAGGCGCCGCACTGCGCACGGGCTTCGCCGCCGCCACCGGCGACGTGATCATCATCCAGGACGCCGATCTCGAATACGATCCCACCGAATACGACCGCCTGCTGGAGCCCATCGCCCAAGGCAAAGCCGACGTGGTCTACGGCTCACGATTTATTGGGGGCCAGTCTCACCGCGTGTTGTACTTCTGGCACATGGTCGGCAACAAGTTCATCACACTCCTGTCGAACATGATGACGAACCTGAATCTCACCGATGTGGAAACCTGCTACAAGGTCTTTCGCCGGGAGGCGATTCAGTCGCTGAACCTGCAGGAGAACCGCTTCGGCTTCGAAATCGAGATCACCGCCAAACTCGCCCGCAAACGTCTACGGATTTACGAAGTCGGCATCTCCTACGCCGGCCGCACCTACGACGAGGGTAAAAAAATCGGCTGGCGCGACGGCGTCCGGGCGATCTGGTGCATCCTCAAATATCGACTCGTTCGCCATTGATAGACCACCCGGGATTGCGAGTTGGAACTGCCCATCTCTAAAAATAGTTGTTCAAATCCGGCGTGATTGGGCTGTATGGTGGTGAGGACACAGCCTTTCGATGCCTGAGAGCCCCCGAAATGATGACTTTCTTCAGCAGCTCATCGGCTGCCAGGATCGACTCTGCGCCTACGCCACAGCCCTGATGGGCTCGCCCGGGGCGGCGGAGGATCTGGTCCAGCAGGCGAATCTGGTCATCTGGCGGCGAGCGGAGGACTTTGAGCCCGGCACGGAGTTCGGCGCCTGGGCCTGCCGCATTCTCTACTACGAGGTGCTGGCCTGGCGCAAAAAGCAGTCGCGGGATCGGCTGGTGTTTGACGATGCCGTGCTGGCGCAACTCGCCGAGGACGCCGAAGCGGTCAGTGAGACCGCCGAGACACGTCGCCGTGCCCTCAACGACTGTATCAACCGCCTTTCGGACACCCACCGCCGCCTGCTGTCAGCCCGCTACGAATCTACCGACTCGATGTCGACGCTGGCACAGCAGCTTGGGCGCCCCATCGGGTCGCTGTACCAGACGCTTCGCCGCGTGCGGATCCAACTGGCCGGGTGCGTTCAGCGGTATCTGAATCGGGAACAGTGCTCGTGAGTGAACGCTTTGAACAGCTCGAAGTCCTCATCGCCGATCTGCTGGATGATCGACTGGACGCCGCCGGCCGCCAGCAGCTTCAGAGCATGCTGAGCGATGACGCCGAGGCGCGACGCCACTACGCCGAATTCATCGCCACGCAGTCGATGATTCGCCGGGTCGTGCACCGACAGACGCAAAGCTCGGTGTTCAAACTGCAAAGCAAACCAACTGCACCAACAAGCCCGATGACGAGTCTTCGAGTCGTCGGGGTTCTGTCCGCCGCCGCGATGATCGCCCTGATGCTCACCGCATGGTTTGTTTTCAAACCCACGTCACAGCCGCTGCCCTCCGGGCCATCGAACATGTCGGTCATCGCCATGCTGTCGGATATCTCCGACGACGTGGTGTTCGATCAGGCGAATCAGCCGATGACGCAGGGCGCTAATCTTTCCGCGGGCACCCTCCGCCTGCAAAGCGGCACAGCCCAGGTGCTGTTCACCAGCGGCGCTCTGGTGGATCTGACCGGGCCATGTGAATTTCGCATGATCGATGATCGGCGCGGCATGCTCAACCAAGGCATCCTCGAAGCTGACGTCCCCCCCTCGGCCCATGGATTCACGATCGAATCGCCCACCGCAACGGTCATCGACCTGGGCACGCGATTCAACATGAACCTGCTGACAGACGGCCAACTACGTGTTCGCTGCAGCCAGGGTCATATCAGCGTGGTCCCGCATCTGGCAGACAATGCCTCTGAATCAATTTCGCTGACAACCGGTCGTCAGGTCACGATCGATCCTCGACGCAGCCGCATCGTCGCCGGCGCGTTCGCTGTCGATGGAATCAGGCTCACCATCGATCATGCCCTCCCGTACAACACCAGCGGTGTCGCCGATAGTCCCGAAGACGAAGAAGCCTTTCACGCCGTCGACAATGACTTCACCACCAAGTACCTCAACATCAACCGCAACGGTGCAGGTCTGGTGGTTGATCCCGCCAATGGCTTGTCCGTTGTGCGTGGGCTCACGCTGACGGCCGCCGCGGATCATCCGGAACGTGATCCAGCCAGCTTCCTGCTCAAAGGCTCTAACGACGGCGGTGCGACCTGGACCGACATCGCCAGAGGTTCGATTCCCGGCTTCATAGCACGCGGCGCCGCGCAGGCGATCGAGTTTGACAACGACCGGCTCTTCGCAAGTTACTGCCTGATATTCCCGACCGTGTCCGATCCCGCCGCGGCCAACAGTGTGCAGATCGCCGAGGTCGAATTCGTCGCCGACCAGGTTCTGTCCGACGTGACTCATCCCGGGCAGCGCATCGAAGCATACAACATCACCGGCGAACCCAAGCCCAATGCGCCGTATGAATCCGCCGATCGAACCATCGACAACGACCCGGCGACCAAGTACCTGAACTTCAACAAGGCAGGCGCCGGATTGACGATTCGGCTCGATGCCCCTGCCGCCGTGCGTGGCGTCGGTCTTTGCACCGCCAACGACGACCCCCAGCGTGACCCGGCGGCATTCACCCTTCAGGGTTCCGATGACGGCATTCACTTCGTCGACATCGTGACTGATATGCCCGTGCCCGCGATCGCTGATCGTCACTACCAGCGTCACTTCATTGTCGACAACGACACCGCATACCGCCACTACCGGCTGATATTCACCGGCGTAGCTGACAATGCTGCCGCCAACAGTGTGCAGATCGCCGAGATTCAACTGTTCGCTGCGACTGCCTCGTCGCCCGAGGCTGGGCCCGAGTGATGGAGACTACGAGAACACCTTTCGGAAAGGGAAACGCAATGAGATACCGTCTGCCTCTGATCATGTTGATGATGCTTGTCGCCATCTGGTGCGCCCCACTGCAGGCGGCGTACATCCCGATCAGCATCACGGGTTACAATCAGGACATGATCGTCGAAAGCGTCGCACTGACCGGCGCTTCGCTCGCCGGCACCGCGACGACCGCCTCCATGGATGTTGGCGCAAGCAACTCGCAGAAGTCGTGGTACGAGATCGGCTACAACACCAATACCGGCCAGACCACGACCGGCCTGCCCTCCGGCGGCGTCACCGTCGCCAGCGAGGCCGGTGTCGATCACAGCTTCCGCCTGGCCGACGACTACACCGCCGCCAACGCCGTGTTGCTGGACTCAAGCCACACCACCGCCAGCCTCACGCTGTCGAATCCGCTGGCGTACAGTTCGCTGTCTGTGCTGACCTCCTCCGGTCACGGTCCCGGCACCATCGGCTACACGATCCATTATGCCGACGGCACGACCAGCACCGGCACCTTCAACTCCAACGACTGGTTCAACAGTTCAACCACCGCCATCACCGCCCACGGCCGCGTCGATGTGCAGACCGGCGCTTTCGACAGCGAAGGCACCTCCAACCCACGCCTCTACCAGGCCGATCTGGCCGTCGCCAATCCGCAGAAGAACATCACCTCCGTCGATCTGGCTTACATCACCGGCCAGGCCAGTACCCACACCGCTGTGATGGCGCTATCCGGCGTGCCCTCCAAAACCATCTTCAGCTCGGGAGATTCCATCGCCGCCTACAACAGCTCCGGCACGCCGAGCAGCCCCACCGCCGAGCAGGTATCCAATGCGATCGACGGCGACATCAACACCAAGTATCTGAACAGCAACAAGACCGATCCCGGTCTGACCGTCACCAACGACTACCAGATGTCGGTCGTCAAGTCGCTGATCCTCACCTCCGCCAACGATGCGCCCCAGCGGGATCCGGCCAGCTACGTCATCCAAGGCTCAAACGACCTGTCCGGCGCCTGGACCAACATCAGCTCCGGGGCTGTGCCCACCTTCACCGGCCGCCACGTCTCCATGAGCATCGACATCGCCAACACCGATCTGTACAGCCACTACCGCGTGTACTTCCCCTCGGTCGCCAACGACGCCACCGCCAACAGCATGCAGATCGCCGAGGTCAACCTCGCCGCCAGTCAGATTCTGCGTGATGTCACCGGGCCCGGCACGATCGTCACGGTGTACAACTCCTCGGGCACGCCGGATCCCAAAGAGCCTACCGAAGGCATCGCCAAGGCCATCGACAACGATCCGACCACCAAATACCTGAACTTCAACAAGGTCGGCGCGGGCCTGACCTTCGAATTGTCGCAGGCTTTCACCGTTCAGGGCGTTGGCATCCGCACCGCCAACGACTCGCCCGAGCGCGACCCCGCCTCGTTTACCCTTCAGGGTTCCAACGACGGCGTCAACTTCACCGACATCGTCACCGACATGGCGATCGATCCGATCTCCACGCGTTTTTACAACCGCAACTACGCCTTCGACAACGACACCGCCTATCTGTATTACCGCCTGTTTTTCCCGACCGTCGCCAACGACGCGACGGCCAACAGTATGCAGGTCGGCGAGATTCAGTTGTTTGCCGTGATCCCGACTCCGGCCGCGCTGCCCGCGGGGCTGCTGATGTTGGGCCTGGCGGCGATGCGTCGTCGTTCACATTGAACGGACTGAGCCCACGGAGCAAATCCGTGGGCTTCATAGGACACCATTCATGCGTCGACATGCCTTCACACTGATCGAACTGCTCGTGGTCGTGGCGATCATCGCGCTGTTGATCGCCATCTTACTGCCGTCGCTGGCCAGGGCCCGCGAGGTGGCGCGTGATCTGAAGTGTCGCACCAATTTGCGAACGATGTCCATCGCTTTTTTCATGTTCGCCAATGACCACCACCAGACGCTGCCCGGCGGCGTCGAGAGCATGGCCTACAAAACGCAAGGCCCTCAGCAATGGCAGAAAGGCTGGATGGGCATTGAAGTCGATCCCGACAATCGTCTCGGCTGGACGCGCTACGGTACGCTTCTGCCCTACATCGGCGGCGACCATGACACCGCCCGCGAGTTATACCGTTGCCCGGGGCTCGATGTGGCGGAGTTCAACACGGGTGGGGGCTCCAACGGCCTGTTTGATTACAGCAGCGTGCTCAACTTCTCCGGCGCCGCTATGAATGTGCTGAACAACGACGCCACCGCGCTCATCCCCCTGACCGGCGAAGAGGTCCGCACCATCACCCCCCTGATCCTCGAAGAAGACCCCGCGTTCTACATCAACCTAAACCACATCGAGTACGGCTGGGGCAGCTACGATCAACTCGCCTACACCCACATCGACGGCGGCAATATCGCCGGCATCGACGGCTCCGTCGAGCACATCGACCTCAAGGGTGGGCGCGGCCCCAACTCATTTGAGTGGTACGTCCGCGCGCCAAGCCACAAATACATCCCCATCGCCCCCGACATCGGCTACTTCGGCGGATGGAACGATCGTTAAATCAGTTTTCGTGTGATCAACTCTGGCGACGCCGAGTCATCAGCGTAGCGGCGCCCAACACAACGAGCGTGAACGTACCCGGCTCGGGGATGTAGTAAGCGGACTGATCCGCCTGAATCATCGCGAGCTGACTGCTGTTGAGCACGCTGGTGTAGATGATGACTTCCTGGGTGTAACCGTTGAGGCTGCGATCGCCGTCGGGGGTCTGGGCGCCGATGACGAATCGAGCATCGTCGATCAGGTTGGTGGTGCCGGTGATCGTGAAGGCATCAAGCCCGTTGACATTCGCGTCGTAGTTGTGGGTGCCGCCGGCGCCGGAGAAGTCATTGGTGACGACCGTGTAAATGTCCTGGTGCAGCGGAAGAAGAATCCCGGAGTCCGCATCGACGGTCGACCCGCTGTTTCGAAAGACACCAAAATCCGCGTCGGCTTCGATGCCGAAGGAGAATCGCGAACTGTTGCCCGACGTGGCGTAGTTCCAGAATCGGTTGGCCAGGGAATTGTCAGAAGGCGGCGCGACGGTGATCTCCTGAAGCGAGATCGTCGTGTTGGTTTCGAGCAAGCCTTCCAGCAGCGTCAGGCAGTTGTTGCCCAGATAACGCAGGCCCGGTCGGATGTTGGCACTACCATTTTGCAGCACACCGTCGATGACAATCCGGGGACGATTGGTATCCGAGGATTCGATAGCATCGCGTCCGTTGCCGGACTGATCGTACCATGTGGTAACCAGGCCGGTGCTGGACCCGACGAAACTCAGCAGCGCCGCGGTGTCCAGTTCGCCGCCGACGAAGCCGATGTCCTGCGTCGCGCCGTCGGAGGTGCGTTTGACGTTGATCGCCGGGCCGGCGTAGTCATCATCCAACTGTCGAAGCGACCAGGCCGCGGCGGCCCCGGTCACGTCATCCAGAATGGCGGCTTCAACGGGCAGCGTAACCACGAACACGCCGACGGCGACAAGCGGGACCAACCAACGTTGCATCGTCTGATTCTCCGTATCTATTTTGTGCAAGAACCTCTCATTACCCAGACAACTGCTTGATACAGATAGGATATCCCCTGACAGACGTAGCCGCAAGAGTTATTTCTTGAACTGGCCCGTGGGCCGTGGCCGCCATCCGCTGAGGTTTCGTGGATTTCCCGGTGACCGAACCCAACCACAGCCCCGGCCGGTCGTGTATGCTGTTTGTGAGGCGTATGTAACATCACGATGCAGGGACCAGGCCAATGCGGAATTCGATGTGGTTGACGGTGATTGGTGTCTTCGCCGTGTTGGCGCTGTCGGTTTGCGGACGCGGGGCGACGCCGCAGGCTGTCGACCTGGCGCAACTCGCCGGATGGAACATTGTCATCGACGTGGAAGCGACCCCGGCGGAGCGCTACGCCGCCGAGCAATTCGCATCAATCATTCAGCAGGCCGATGGCCCTGCTCTGCCGATCGTCACCACCACCGACCGATCCGACCGCCACATCTTCATCGGCCCCGGCAAGGCCATGCAGCAGTCGAACGTCGGATTCGACACAACCGACTTCGACGAAGAAGACCTGCGTTACGTGGCGCGCGACGGCAATATCTCCATCGCCGGCGGCCGACCGCGCGGCACGCTCTACGGGGTCTACAGCTTTCTAGAAGATCAGGTCGGCGTGCGCTTTCTGACTGCGGATCACACCTACGTACCGCCCACCGGACCGTACCACCCGATCGGTCCGATCGATCGGTTTTACCACCCGCCGCTGCGCATGCGCTGGAGCTACTACGGCGAGATCAATCGTCAGCCGAAATTCGCTGCACAACAGCGCGTCAACACCGTGACGCGCGACCCCTCCCTCGGCGGCGTCAGTCGTATTCGCAATATCAATCACACCTTCTTTCGCCAGATTCCTTCCAACGTCTACGGCAAGAATCACCCCGAATACTTCGCCCTGGTCAATGGCAAGCGACTGGCCCCGCTGGATGATCCCGGCTATCGCACGCAACCGTGCCTGTCGAATCCTCAAGTGCTTCGCATCGTGACCGAGGCGGTGTTGAAGGAACTCGACGAGCACCCGGACCAGGGCAACGTCGCCATCGTGCAGAACGACAACCAGAACTATTGCCGGTGTGAACAATGCGCCGCCATCGACGAACGTGAAGGATCGCCCATGGGGAGCCTGCTCACGTTCGTCAACGCCATCGCGGACGAAGTCGCGAAAAAACACCCGGGTGTGAAAGTCGGCACACTGGCGTATCAATACACACGGCACGTGCCGAAGACGGTCCGTCCGCGACCGAACGTGCAGATCGAACTGTGCAGCATCGAATGCTGCCAGATTCACCCCCTGAGTGACGACACCTGCCCGCTGAACAAACCCTTCGCGCAGGACATCCGCGACTGGGCGGCGGTCTGCGACGATTTAATGATCTGGAACTACAACACGAATTTCAGCAACTACCTGCTGCCGTGTCCAAACCTGCGGGTGATCGGGCCGAATGTTCGCTTTTTCGTGGCGCATCATGCCACGGGCATCTTCATGCAGGCGCCGGGCAACGCGGTGTCGACCGATCTGTGCGAGCTGCGAAACTACATCATCGCCGGCATGCTGTGGGATCCGTCGCGGGATGTGCAGCGGCTGACCGATGAGTTCATCGACCTGCATTACGGCAAGGCCGCCCCGCCGATTCGCCGCTACATTGACCGCCTGCTCGACGAGGCCGCCGCCAGCGGCAAGCACCACCACTGCTTTGCGGGCAATGCCTCGCAGTACGGCCTCGATGCGTCGACGCTCGGGCCATGGGGCGTCGAGCAATTCGAGCAGGCGTTGAAACTGGCGGATGACCCGCAGGTGCGCCGGCGCGTTGAGAAAGCGGCGATCGGGGCGTACCGCCTGGCGATCTCGCCGGTATGGGCCGTGAAAGACCCCGCAAAGGTCGATCCGAAACTGTTGGACACGATGCGCCCGCTGCTGCGCCGTTTTCTTGAACTGTGCGCGGCGCATCATGTGGACCGCGCCAGGGAGCATGACGCCTTCACCGTCGATCGAACCCGTCTGGAACAACTGCTCAAATAAACGGAACCCATTCGATGAACTCACGATCAACAGCCTGTTTCACGATGTTGGTGATTTGCGTTTTCGCCACGGCGGTATTCGCTGAAGCTCAACCGGTGATTCATGACACGCTGACGCCGCCGGCGCCCGGAGCGATTCACCTGAACGGCAAAGTCGGTGAACTGATCGACCGCTGCATCGATCACCGCATCGCGACCGAGGACGTGGATCACATCATCACGCCGTTCCGTGAACACAACGAGTTGAACTGGACCTGGCGATGCGAGTTCTGGGGCAAGTGGGTGACCAGCGCGGCCGACGCCTACCGCTATCGCCAGACGCCCGCCCTGCGATCGCTGGTCAAACAGGCCGCCGACAAACTGCTCGCCACGCAGCGTGATGATGGATACATCGGCACCCAGAAAGAACTCAGCTACAAGGGCAACTGGGATGTGTGGGGTCGCAAATACACGCTGCTGGGCCTGCTGGATTGCTACGACCGGACCGGCGATGAAAAGGACCTGACGGCCGCGATGCGCGTGGCCGACCACCTGATGAAGGAACTGCCGGCAGGCGCCCATCCGACCATCGTGAACGTCGGCCAGTGGAACGGCATGGCGGCTTCGTCGATCATCGAGCCACTGGTGAAGCTGTATTTCGCCAGCGGTCAGAAGAAGTATCTCGACTACGCGGCGTCGATTCCGGTGTCATGGGAAACCGATGACGGCCCGAAGCTCATCAGCAAGGCGATGGCCGGCATGCCGGTATATGACATGTTCCCCGGGCCGGTGGCGAACCCCAAAGGCTACGGCGACTACGGCAAGAGCAAATCGTATGAGATGATGTCGTGCTACGACGGCCTCATCGAGCTGTACCGCGCCACGGGTGATCGCAAGTACATCGAGCCGGTCGACAAGGTGTACGACTCGATCGTCGAACACGAGATGACGATCATCGGGTCGGGTTCGGACTGGGAGCGGTGGAACAACGGCCGCTCCAAGCAGGGCCAGCCGTGGATGAAGGGCATGGAGACCTGCGTCACGGTGTACTGGATGAAGCTGAATGCCCAACTTCTGGCATTGACCGGCGAGGCGGAGTACGCCGAGGCCTTTGAGCGATCGATTTACAACACGCTGCTGGGCGCCCAGAAACCGGACGGCACCTGGTGGGTGCATCATGTGCAGACGGTCGGCTTCAAGGAGGCCGCCCCGGCGCAATGCGACATGCATCAAAACTGCTGCGTCGCCAACGGCCCGCGCGGCATGATGATGATTCCGAAACTGGCGATGATGCGCGGCGAAGACGGGCCGGTCGTGAATCTCTACGGCCCGATGCAGGCGACGATCCCGTCGCCGGGCGGCCAGAATCTGACGTGGAAAATGACCGGCGACTTCCCGGTGGGCGATACGGTGACGTTGACGCTGAGCGCCAAGAAGCCGGAGAAGTTCACGCTGAAACTTCGCACGCCGATGTGGGGGGCGATGCGGTTCGCGATCAACGACCAGCCCGCCTCGCCGGTCAAGATGGGCACGTACATGCCGATTGAGCGGACATGGAAAGACGGCGATCGGGTGACGATCACATTCGACATGACCCCGCGTGTGGTGCGCGATGAAAAGGTACCCGGCTACGTAGCGATCATGCGCGGGCCATTGGTGTTTGTCCGTGACCAGCGACAGACCGAGGGTTCGCTCGACGCTGCCGTCGATTTCAAGACGGACGATCGCGGACGCATCCAGAACACAACGCTGACCAGGTCGGATGACGGCGCCTTCTGGCTGACGCTGACGGTCCCGCAAGCCGACGGTTCTACCCTGAAGTTATGTGACATGATCTCGGCCGGCGATACGTGGTCGGAAGAATCAACCTACCGGATCTGGCTGCCGACGCGCTGACGTTGGACATTACCGCGGCGATCGCTACGCTTTGCTTATGAGTCAGAACAACATCATGTCGCTGCGCATCGGGTTGATCGCCCTGACGATCGGCGGCACGCTGATTTTTGCGGCGATCTGGTTTACCGTTTACCAACCGTCCCAGACCAAAGCGCCCGACATCGCGCAGACCCGAAAGAATCTGCAGGAGGCGCGCGAGGCGGCCCTGCACTACATCACGTCGGATCAGATCCCGCAGGCGAAGAAGATTCTCGAAGCGATCCTCAAGGACTTTCCCTCAGACGCCGATGCGCATCTGCTCATGGCGAAGGTGATGATCGCCGAGAGCAATCCCGTTTCTGCATACGAACATGTCGTCAGGGCCCTGGAGGTCGTGCCGTCTGATGCCGAGGCGCACTTCCTGGCCGGACGACTGGCTCAGGAAACGCACAAACTCGACAAAGCCAAATACCATTACACGCAGGCGGGCATGCTCGCGCCGAACGAGGCGAAGTACCCGCTTTACCTGGCCTCGGTGTTGATGGAGCAGACCGATCTGGACGCAGCCCAGTTGCAACTGCTGCGCACCCTGCGGCTGGATGCTTCATTGGCCGTGGCGTATTCGATGCAGGCGGAGATCGCCGCCCGGCGCGGCAAGCTGGACATGGCCATCGGGCAGATCAACAAGGCCCTGGAGCAAACTCCCGACGATGACCCCAAGCACATCACCTATCTTCTGCAGAAGTCGCAATTGCTGCGGCGAGCCAACGACCCGGACTCATCCCTGGCGATTCTGATGCAGTTACCAGTTGAAGCCCGGAGCCGGGTGGACGTCGCTGAACATCTGGCGGACAGCTACATGATGAAAGGCGAGCCGGCCAAAGCGGCGATCGCATGGACCGACGCTTTTTCCGCCAATCCGCAAAACGCACAGGCCGCCGCTCAAGCCGGAATCTGTTTCCTTCGTGCCGACGATCGCCAGCGCGCCCAACAGTATCTCGGTCTGGCTGAGCGCCTGGATAAGCACAACCCGACGGTGCGAGCGCTGCGCAAGGCGGTTGAAGATTCAGCGGAATGATCAGACTTCCGTGGAAGAGGTCTGGCGGCTTGGGTCGGCCTCGCGGTCCATTTTCAACAAAGCGACCTCGAGTCGACTGCGCACTTCACTCATGGTGTCGGGGCGATCCTCGGGCAGGAACTGCAGGCAGTGCAGGACGAGGCTGTTGATGCCCAGTGGGACGTCCGGGTTCAGCACATTCGGCGGACGAAGCTGCATGTCTTCCTTGCGGATCATCTCGCTGGGGCCGCCCTTGGGAATGAGCGTGGGGATGTGCTCACGGGTCAGACACCAGTACATGGTGGCGCCGAAGTTGAAGATGTCGGTGCGGGCGTCCAGCGCGACGCGGTGGACCTGCTCGGGCGCGATGTAGTCGGGGGTGCCCTGGATGCGTTCTTTGACGGTGCCTGTGCGGCAGGCCTGACCGAGGTCGATGATCTTCACTTCGCCGCGATCGGTCAGGAGGATGTTGTTGGGTTTGATGTCGGCGTGGACGTAGCCGGCCTTGTGAATGGCGCAGAGCCCTTCGGCGACTTTCTGAAAGACGCTGATCAACTGACGCATCTTCTTGGGGCACTGCTGCACAAGACTGCGCCCGTCGACGAGTTCCATCACGAGCAGGGCTTCACTGGCCGAAAGCAGCCGGCGCACGCGCTTGAACTTGAAGGTGCGACGGACCACGGGATGATTGACCGCCGTGGCGACCTCGTGTTCGGTCACGACCTGGTCGACGAATTTCTGCTGTTCGGGTTTTTCCTTAACGACGCGCTTGATGGCGAACAACTGCTGCGTCTTGGGCTGCTGGACTGCATAGATCGTGCTGCCGGCGCCGTGGCCAAGCACCGCCAGCACGTTGTAACCCGCAATACGACTGTCATGGCCGGTGATATCCGCCATGGCTCCCCTTTGCCTCAAAAACAGGGTGCTTTTCTCACGAGCATCGCAGATCGGTTCAAGTCAACCGATGACTTGTCGTCTGGGATAACACAAGTCTTCCGTGACAGTTGATCGGCCCAGCCGCGATGCAACTGAATGAGAGTCCCGGACTCCACTAACAAAATTTTAGCATGGAGATTAGCGGACGTCCATGTTCAGCAACTGCTGACGGAACCAACTTGCGGGAAAATGCAGGCCCGGGCTGGTCGTGGACGTGAGATTGGACTGCAGCAGCACGCGATCCGACGGAATGTTCAACCGATCCTGCAAGGCGGTGACCAGTCGAACAAGCTGCTCAAGTTGCAAATCAGTGAAACCCGCCTCATCGCCATTGCCGATCAGGCAGATGGTGATGGCGTGCTGGTTGTACCAGGCGGCGTCGGGATCGTCGTTCGAAGCGAACAGCATGCTGTCGAGCTGGCGGTCCCATCGGTAGCCGGATTGGATTTCACCTTCGTTGGCGCCGTCGCCGTTGCCGATGACGAAGTCGTAGATCAGTCCGCCGTAGCCGAGCTGCTGGTGGACCTGCCCGAGGCTCTGGGCCGAGCCGTAGGTCGAGCGGGAGTGATCGATGACGATCGTCTGCCAGCGGCCGGTACGGATCGGGCTGGACGTGGCGAACAGCGCGTCGGTGCCGCGGGGGCCGTTGTCGAGGACAGTCAGCACGGGCCCCATCGACGGGGCCAGCGGCGCCGGCTCCAGCACCAGCAGCACCCCGCTGACCAGCGTCATCGAAGCCACCAACGCGCCCCACACAATCAGGGTGCGTTTGTCGAAGGGGTTCGAGATGGCTTTAACTTTGGTCGGCAAGGCGTTTTCAGGCCTCGAAGGGGTTTACTACGAGTGTACGATATATCTCGTCATAATAGGCGCGAAAACTTTCATAATTCGCTTGACCGCACGAAAAAAACAGTCGCGACAGCCGTTACAGACGTTACTGCTGGTACGGAGTCAGGCGGGGACGGAGGGCCGGCTCGGCGCCACCGTAGTTGTTCTGCTGGTCTTTGGGCACGTAGCGGCCGCGCAGGCGGTCGTATCGTTCGTACTGTGTACGTGGGAGATTTTCGGGAAACAGCGCCTTTTCGCAGCCGCCGAGCCCCGCCGCCGCGACGATCAACACCACTATGATCAAGCCGTTTTTCATGTTCCGTCATGCCCAGTGAACGTGTCAGTGATCCGTGGCGACATCTTAATCGAGCCTCGCCGACTTGGCCAGCGGCGGGCGGCTAAGGGGTGTCGGTTTTCGGCGGCGACTCGATCGCACGCGGCTGATAAACCACCCAGCCGTTGTCCAGCACCCGGTCACGCCGATACCGCTGGGCGATGTAACGCCGCAGACGTTGCATCGATTCGTCAGGAATCTGACGCAGCGGCGTGATGCGGCGTGAGGATTCCGGAGCCGGGCCGGTGTCAGACGCCGCCAGCGCATTCGGCGGCCAACTGGTCGCCTGGGTGTCGATGATGATCGTGTTCGGCGAGGCGGCCAGGTCGGCCATGAACTCGTCGAACCGGGTGGCGTGATCGTACGACGGCGGGCAAAGTGGATAGCAGTAGGCGTAACGGGTCGGTGCGGGCCGGCCGCTCAACACGTTGTACGCCGCCGCGTTGCCCCACATCAAAAGCGGCCCCGCCGGCGCCTCGGCCAGGTAGTCGATCACCTGCTGATCATTCTGCTGGCGCACGATCCCGGTCGCCCCCACGATCGTGAGCAACCCCGACGACACCACCGGCAGCACGCACACCGCCGCCCCCGCCATCGCCGCCCAGCCGACCCGCCGCAGTTCACTCAGCTTCTCCGGCCTGCCGACGTGCTCCAACACACTTGTCAACGTGGAAACCCACAGCCACATCCCCACAGCTACCAGCGGCAACAGCGGCAGCACGTACTGCATCCGAACCTGCCCCGCCGCCACGACCGCCGCGGACTGAACCAGCAACACCGCCAGCACCACCCCCGCCGTCGCCTGCTGCGGCAGCGCCCACCCGATCGTCTTTCGAGGCGCCAGCCGAACCAGGCAGATCACGCCGGTGAATACCGTCGCCGTCAGCGTGCCGGTTTTCTCCCACGCGCCGACCAACTGCCAAAGGCTGCGCATCGAACTGAGCCCCTCAGCCTGATATTTCACGTAGATGCTGTTGTAGACAAAATTCTGGTTGTAGAACTCATCGAGAAGACCCGCGGCCGCCATTGCCCCGATCGTCGTCCCGACAAATCCGAGTAGTCCCGCCGCATACCCAACCACCGGCTTCCAGCCCATCGGCTCATCCCGCCGCAGCGCCCACACGATCAGCACCACCCCGACCGCCATCGGCGCCGCAATCACCGTCTGTTTGAGCATGACCACCAGGCCCGCCGCCAGCCCGAGTCCAAGCCACATCCCGCCGCAGCGCCACCTCCCGATCACCCCTGCCAGCAACAGGCCGATCAGCGGCGTCGCAAATGACTCGGTGGTGTTGCCACCGGCTAAAAACCAGTTGCTCCGCATCGCAAGCATCAGCGCCCCGACCCCGACGACCGCCGCGCTGAGTCCCATCGCACGACCCATCACGACGAACATCACCCCCATCGCCGCCGCAAAGATCGCCGTCTCCAGCGCCCACACACCCCATCCGTCTCCCGTCGCCGCCATGCCCAGCGCGTTCAGCAGATAAATCCCCGGCGGTTTGTGGTCCCACACATCCCGGTACGGCATTTCGCCCTGGGTCATTTGCCAACCGACGTACATGAACACGCCCTGGTCAGTCTCAATGTCGCGAAATGCCGGTGACCACTGCACGCTGAGCCCGACCGCCAGCAGCGCGATGACCCATCCCGCCGCCCAGTGAGGGCTGCGGCGCGTGTGGTATTCCAGCGGCTGTTCGACCACGTCGTTCATACGCAACCACTATAACCGACCGCCATGTCCAAGTCGTCGACTTGAAACCTTCGCCCCGCGCGGCGACACTGCCCGTCTATGGCATCAGGCTCAAAGCCACAACACACCCCCGCGATGCAGCAGTTTCATCGCTTCAAGCAACAGCACCCCGACTGCGTGCTGTTCTTTCGCATGGGTGATTTCTACGAACTGTTCTACGACGATGCCAAACTGGCCCACCGGGTGCTCGGCGTCACGCTGACCCAGCGCACGGCCGGCGTGCCGATGGCGGGCGTGCCCTACCACAGTGTCGAAAGCTACCTGCACCGCATGATCAATGCCGGCTACCGCGTGGCGATCTGCGATCAGATCGAAAACCCCGCCGAAGCCAAGGGCGTGGTCAAGCGGGCCGTCACCCGCCTGGTCACCCCCGGCACGCTGACCGACGATGCCCTGCTCGACGAAGGCGCTGAGTGCATCCTCGCGGCGGTGCAGTTTGTCAACGACGACCAGGCGGCGGTCGCCTTTGCCGACCTGTCGACCGGCGCCTTCCACGTCGCGGAACTCGCCGGCTCCACGCTCCACGACGAAATGGCCCGCATCGCCCCACGCGAGTTGATCTACGTCGAAACCGCCGACGGCAAACCGCCCCAGCGCGTCGACCAGCTCGTCGCCCCCCTGCAGTGCGCGCTCACCGCCCGCCCGGCCTGGCAGTTCCGCCCCGCCGAGGCGACCGAAACCCTGATGAATCAGTTCGCCGTCACGACCCTGTCCGGATTCGGCCTCGAAGAAGAAGCCGCCGTGATCGGTCCCGCCGGCGCGGTCGTCAGCTACCTGCTCGAAACCCAGCAGGCGACCGACGGTCGACTCGCCCACCTTCAGCCGCCCCGCCGTTATGAGCAGTCGCGCCACCTCGTGATCGATCAGGTGTCGCTGCGCAGTCTCGAAGTCGAAAAGACCCTGCGCAGCGGGCAGACCGCCCACTCGCTGCTGTCGACCCTGCAGGACTGCCGCACCGCCATGGGCAAACGCATGCTCCGCCACTGGCTGTGCTATCCATTGAACGCGATCGACCCCATCGTCGAGCGTCAGAACGCCGTAGCCGCCATCGTGGATGATCCGCAGTTTTCGCAGGATCTTGTCGAGGCGCTGGAGCCCGTGCAGGATGTGCAGCGCATCAGCAGCCGCGTGGCCGTCGGCCGGCCCAGCCCGCGCGATGTCGTCGCTCTCGGTCGTTCGCTGGCCGACGTGGCGAAACTGCTCGATCTCATCGACGCCCGCCCTGCCTTCGCCTCGCATCATCAGCGTCTGACCAACATCGCCCCCGCCCTCGGCGATCTCGGCAAACTGTTGACCGATGCCTGCGTCGAATCGCCCCCCGCGCACCTGCGCGACGGAGGCCTCATTCGTGATGGTTACGACAAGCCGCTGGACGAATACCGCGGCCTGCAGCGCGACTCCAGCAAGTACCTGGCCGATTACCAGGCTGCGCTCACTGAAGAAACCGGCATCGCCTCCCTGAAGCTCGGATACAACAAGGTCTTCGGTTACTACATCGAAGTTTCACACGCCAACGCGTCGAAAGTTCCCCCGACTTTCACCCGTAAGCAGACGCTGAAAAACGCCGAGCGGTACATCACCCCGCAGCTCAAAGAGTACGAAGACAAAGTCCTCGGCGCCTCGTCGAAGGCGATCTCCCGCGAGCAGGATCTGTTCGATGAACTCTGCAAGGCGGCCGGCGATCACCAGCAGCAGCTTCACGAGTATGCCCAGATCGTCGCTGAACTCGACGTGCTGGCGTGTTTCGCCCGCCGCGCGGTGCGTTTCAACTACGCCCGGCCGGAGCTGACCGCCGAGCCCGTGTTGAACATCACCGATGGGCGTCACCCCGTGCTCGATGAGCTGCTCGCCGACCAGTTCGTACCCAACGACACCGAACTGTCCGGCAAAACCACGCTCGCGCTGATCACCGGTCCGAACATGGCCGGCAAATCGACCTACATCCGACAGAACGCCCTGCTGACGCTGTTGGCGCACACCGGCTCGTTCATTCCCGCCGCCGCGGCGACGATCGGTCTGACCGACCGCATCTTCACCCGCATCGGCGCGTCTGATGAAATCCACATGGGCCAGTCGACCTTCATGGTTGAAATGACCGAGACGGCCAACATCTGTCACCACGCGACCGCCGCAAGTTTGGTGATCCTCGACGAGATCGGTCGTGGCACCTCCACGCTCGACGGACTGGCCCTGGCCTGGGCGATCGCCGAGCACCTGGCTGTCCGTGGTTGTCGCACATTATTCGCCACGCACTATCACGAGCTGACCGAGCTACCCGAGCAGTTCGACAACGTGTCCAACCTGAACGTGACGGTTCGCGAGTGGAACAACCAGATCGCTTTCCTGCATCGCATCGCGCCCGGCGCCGCATCAAAAAGCTACGGCATCCACGTGGCGCAGATCGCCGGACTGCCTCAGCGCGTCGTCGAGCGAGCCGATGATTTGATGAGGCAATTGGCCGTACACACCGGCGCTCCGAGCGTCGCGCCGGCTTCACCTCAGAAAAAAGATGACGCACAACTCGGTCTTTTCACTGAGTACGTTGAACACCCTGCCGTCGCTAAACTGCGCGATGCGGATCTCAATCGCCTGTCGCCGATTGATGCGTTCGACCTGCTGAGAATTCTCAAAAAAGAGTTAGACAACGGGTAAGCTCAGCCGCATAATCGAACAAAGTCTCCATCGCAGCAATGTTTACACAAGGGGAGCACATGCGCGTCTTATTAGTTCACCCCAGCGGTCTGATGTACTCGGAAGTCTATTTGAAACTGGAACCCCTGGGCCTTGAGCGTGTCGGCGCCGCGGTGCGCGATGCCGGCCACGAAGTGCGGATGATCGATCTGCAGGTGTTCAGCCACAAGGAGCTGTTTGATGAGATCGAATCCTACGATCCGCAGGTGATCGCCTTCTCACTGAACTACCTGGCGAATATTCCCGAGGTCATCGACCTTTCCAAGGAAATCAAATCGCAACGACCGAACGTGTTCATCTTCACCGGCGGGCACAGCATCAGCTTCGTCGCCGAGGAAGTGCTCGAGCACGCCGCCGGCGCGATCGACTGCATCATTCAGGGCGAGGGCGAAGTGACCGCCCCGATGGTGATCGACGCCATTCCCAATGTCGACGGCCTGCCGGGTGTGCGCACGCTGCGCGAGGTCGGGCCCAAAGCCCAGATGCTCGACGACCTGGATCGTTTTCACCCGGCGCGTGATCTGGCCCGGCGCCGCCGCAAGTATTTCATCGGGGTGCTTGATCCGTGCGCGTCGATCGAGTTCACGCGCGGCTGCCCGTGGGACTGCTCGTTCTGCTCGGCGTGGACCTTCTACGGCCGCAGCTACCGCAAGGCCAGCCCCGAAGCCGCCGCAGAAGAGATGGCCTCGATCAAGGAGCCCAACGTCTTCATCGTCGACGACGTCGCGTTCGTTCACCCCGAGCACGGCGAGGCCATCGCCGACGAAATCGAAAAGCGGAACATCAGGAAACAGTACTACCTGGAAACGCGCTGCGATGTGCTGCTGCGCAACGAAGACGTGTTCCGACGCTGGGCGAAGCTGGGACTTGAGTACATGTTTCTCGGGTTCGAGTCGATCAACGAAGACCAACTGAAGATGTTCCGCAAGCGCGTGACCCCGAATGAGAACTTTGCGGCGTTGGAACTGGCGCGCAAGCTCGGCGTTCGCGTGGCGATCAACCTGATCGCGGACCCGTCATGGGATGAAAACGATTTCCTTCGGGCCCAGGAGTGGGCGCTGCAGGTGCCGGAGGTGGTGCACCTGACCGTGGCGACGCCCTACCCGGGTACGGAGTTGTTTCACACCGACCAGCGCCGGCTGTCGACGCTGGACTATCGCCTTTATGACGTTCAGCATGCGGTGCTGCCGACGACGCTGCCGCTGCACCGGTTTTATGAACTGCTCGTGCAGACACAGGCAAACATCAACAAGAAGGCGCTGGGCTGGAAGACGTTTTTCCAGCTTTCGGGGTTGCTCGCCAAGCAGTGGGCGCGCGGGCAGTTCAACACGACGAAGATGCTTTTCAGCTTCAACAAGGTGTACAATCCGGACCGGCAGTACGGCGACCACCAGAAGCCGGTCAAATACGAAATACGCCGCGCCGATCATGGCGGGCGCGACGTCAAACGAGGCCAGGAGCTGTACGTGCACAACACGAATCTGACCGTGTCCGCACAACAGCCCGAACAAGTCACGGCGTAACGGAGTCTCCATGGGGCAAACCACAGCGGCGGCGCTGGCGGTCTTACCGATCGCACTGGGCGGGGTATTACTGGTCGGGTTTCGCATCGCAGCCAAGTGGGCGATGCCCGCGGTGTACGCCTGCGCGGTGATCATTGCGTTGACGGCATGGCGGATGAGCGGAGCCGATGTGGCGGCGTCGACGATTCAAGGTCTGTTCATTACGTTAGACATTCTGCTGATCATCTTCGCGGCGATCCTGCTGCTGAATACGCTGGAGGAATCCGGCGGCGTGGCGGCGATCCGTCGCAGCTTTTACACGATCAGCGACGACCGGCGCGTGCAGGTCGTGATCGTGGCGTGGCTGTTCGGGTCGTTCATCGAAGGCGCGGCGGGCTTCGGCACACCGGCGGCGATCGCGGCGCCGCTGATGGTGGCGATCGGTTTCCCGGCGGCGGCGGCGGTCATGATCGGCATGATGATTCAGTCGACGGCAGTGACGTTCGGGGCGGTCGGCACGCCGATTCTGATCGGGGTCAAAGGCGGGCTCATTCACGGCGCGTTCACCGAGCAACTGGCCGCGGCGGGGCTGACCCCGGCCCAATACCTGCATGCCGTCGGCGCCCGGGCGGCGGTGATTCATGCGATCACGGGGACGCTGATGCCGACGTTGATGGTGGTGATGATGACGCGCTTTTTCGGGGGGCGCAAGTCGTGGACGGAGGGGCTTTCGATTCTGCCGTTCACGCTGTTCGGCGGGTTGGCCTTCACGGTGCCATATGCGCTGACAGCGATATTCCTGGGGCCGGAGTTTCCCTCGCTGGTCGGGGCGCTGGTGGGATTGGCGGTGGTGACTTTCGCGGCGAAGCGGCGCTGGCTGTTGCCGAATGATCGGTGGGATTTCGAATCGCCGGACACGTGGCCGGACGACTGGAAATCGGAGATTAAGCTGGTCGAACACGAAGGGCCGCGCCCGATTGCGGTGTGGCTGGCGTGGCTGCCGTACTTGGTCGTCGCCGCCCTGCTGGTGCTTACCCGTTGGCCGGGCTTGCCGATCGGCGGGTGGCTGAAAGTTCCGACGATTCAGTGGGCCTCGATGTTCGGCACGGAAGTTACAGCCAAAACATCACCGCTGTATTTACCGTCGACGATGCTGGGGGCAGCGGTGCTGGTCACGTTTTTCGCCCATCGCATGAGCGGTGCTGCAATGGGTCGCGCGATGCGCAAGTCGGCGAAGGTCATCCTCGGAGCGGGGTTCGTGCTGGTGTTCACCGTGCCGATGGTTCGCGTGTACATCAATTCGGGCGCCAACGCGGCCGGACTGGACTCGATGCCGCGCGAGTTGGCCCAGTGGGTGGCGATGCATGTCGGGGGTGTGTGGCCGATGTTTGCGGGGATGATCGGCGCGTTGGGTGCATTCATTGCAGGTTCGAACACGGTGAGCAACCTGATGTTTTCTGAGTTTCAACACAGCGTGGCGGTCAGGCTGGGCTTCAGCGGCGCGATGATCGTGGCGCTTCAGGCGGTCGGCGCGGCGGCGGGAAACATGATCGCGATTCATAATGTCGTGGCGGCATCGGCGACGGTGGGCCTGATGGGACGTGAGGGCCAGACGCTTCGCAAGACGATTCTGCCGACGGTGTACTACCTGATCGTGATCGGGCTGCTGGGGCTGATCGCGGTGTATGGATTGCACCTGGCCGATCCGCTGGTCGGTGGCTGACCGGCGGCGTGGCCACCGGCCGGGCGGCGTGTTATCATATGGACCTCACGGCAGCATCAGAGCCCCAGGCTGGGGCTCGAATCGTTTACAAAGGATTGCGATGAAAGCTCACGAATATCAGGCTCGTCAGTTGCTGGCCGATGCGGGGATTCCCGTGCCGGGCGGAATCGTTTGCGACAACGCCGACCAGGCGAAGGCGGCTTTTGAGAAGCTCGCCGGCGAAGGCGCGACGCTTTGCGTGGTCAAGGCACAGGTGCATGCCGGCGGCCGCGGCAAAGGCGGCGGCGTCAAGCTCGTGAAGACGGCGGACGACGCCCTCGAAGCAGCCAAGACGATGATGAGTAAACCGCTGGTGACCCACCAGACCGGCCCCGAGGGCGTGCCGGTCAACAAGGTGATGGTCGCCGCGGGTGTCGACATCGCCAAGGAATATTATGTGAGCGTGACGCTGGACCGCGCCCGCAGTCGGCCGGTGATGATCGCCTCAGCCGAGGGCGGTGTCGAGATCGAGAAGGTCGCGGAAGAAAACCCGGGCGCCATTTTACGCCAGCCGATTCATCCGCTGATGGGCATGCAGCCGAACCAGGCGCGCACGATGGCTTATCAGCTCGGGTTCACCGGGCAGCAGGTCAAACAGGCCGCGGCGATTCTGATGAAGCTGGCGACCCTGTTCACGAAGCTCGATGCGGACCTCGTCGAGATCAACCCGCTGATCGTTACGCCGCCGACGGATGAACACCCCGACGGCCAGGTGCTGGCCATCGACGCCAAGGTCACCTTCGACGACAACGCCCTGTTCCGCCACAAGGACATCGCCGAGATGTTCGACCCGACCGAAACCCCGGCCAGCGAACTCAAGGCCAAGGAGTTCGGCCTGTCCTACATCAAGCTCGACGGCACCATCGGCTGCCTGGTCAACGGCGCCGGCCTTGCGATGGCAACGATGGACATCGTGAAGCTTCACGGCGCTGAGCCGGCCAACTTCCTGGACGTCGGCGGCAGCGCTAGCGAGGAAGCCGTCACCGAAGCCTTCCGCATCATTCTTGACGACCCGAATGTCCGCGGCGTGCTGGTGAACATCTTCGGCGGCATCATGCAGTGCGACAAGATCGCCCGTGCGATCGTCGCCGCCGCCACCAACGTCGGCTTCAAGGTTCCACTGGTGGTGCGCCTCGAAGGCACGAATGTCGAACCAGCCCGCGAGATCCTCGAAAAAGCCCAGTCGGATATTCCCACCATGCAGACGGCGACGGATCTGACCGACGCCGCCAGGAAGATCACAGCCGCCGTCCCCGCCGAGGCCGCCTGAACATGAAATCCCGCCCGACCGCAGGGCGCGACCGATAATGACAATGACACCGCAAAAATACGGATGTTTTTGCGTTTGGGGCCTTTAAGGGCATTGATGCCCCCCCGATCCCAAGGCCCATATTTCTTGATCCGGTCGTTTGACGCTGCTAAATTGCGGCCATGGACATGGCTCTTCAGCAGTCCCATTTGACCTGACCGAATTTCCGGTAGCTATCGAGAAGGAAGTCACAACGCATGAGTTCTGGCACGTTCGTGGATTCATCGACGGAGGGCGCGGCAGCGACGCCGAGCCTTGAGGCAGCACCGATCGATCCCGCGCTGCGCGAAGCGACACGCAAGTCGCTCGAGGCGGCCATGCGCGAGCTGATCCGTCAGCAGACGGGCGAAGGCTACTGGTGCGCCGAACTCGAAGGCGACTCGATCCTTCAGAGCGAGTACATCCTGCTGAAGTGGGTCATCGAACAGGAAGACGATCCGAAGCTTGAAAAGATCGCCAACTACCTCCGCAAGCAGCAGCGCGCCTCCGACGGCGCGTGGATTCAATATCCCGGCGCCAAGCCTGACATCTCCGCCACGACCAAGTCCTACTTCGCCCTGAAGCTGATGGGCGACGACATCAACGCCCCGCACATGGTCAAGGCCCGCGAGTTGATCCTTTCGCTCGGCGGCGCTGAAAAGTGCAACACGTACACCAAGTTCTTCCTGGCCGCGCTGGGTCAGATGCACTATGACAACGTCCCCGCCGTGCCGCCGGAGATGGTGCTGCTGCCCAAGTGGTTCTACTTCCACCTGGACAAGGTCTCGGCCTGGTCGCGCACGATGATCATGCCGCTGTCGATCGTGTCCAGCTACCGCCCGGTGCGTCAGCTTCCCGAGCCGATGGGCATCATGGAGTTGTACACCAACCACGACTACCTGCATCGCCCGCTGCTGGAGATCGACAAGAAGCTGGTCAGTTGGAAGAACCTGTTCTACGCCGCCGACCGCGGGCTGAAGATCCTCGAAAAGATCAAGCTCACGCCGCTGCGCCGCAAGGCCATCAAGCAGATCGAAGAATGGATCATCGAACGCACGGACCATCCGCATTCCGACGGCCTGGGCGCGATCTTCCCGGGCATGGTCTACATTATCATCGCCTTCCGCTGCCTGGGGTATAACCTCGACGACACCCCCGTCCGCAACGCGATGGAAGAACTGGGCCGTCTGATGATCGAAGATGGCGACGACATCCGTCTTCAGCCGTGCTTCTCACCGATCTGGGACACGGGCATCGCCGCTTACGCGATGACCGAGACCGGCATGACCGCATCGAGCAACCAAGCGCTGAGCAAGGCCGTCGACTGGCTGGTGTCCAAGGAATGCCGCGAGGTTGTCGGCGACTGGAAGAACAACGTCAACCACGAGGTGCCGCCCAGCGGGTGGTATTTCGAATTCAACAACGCGTACTACCCCGATGTGGACGACACGGCGATGGTGGCGATGGCGCTGCACCGCGCGGCCAATGGCACCGCCCCGCACGCCGCCGAGGCCGCCAAGCGCGGCATCGACTGGATCTTCGCCATGCAGAACGAGGATGGCGGGTGGGCCGCGTTCGACCGCACGATCAGCCGCCCGATTCTCGAGCACATCCCCTTCGCCGATCACAACGCCATTCAGGATCCCTCGTGTCCGGACATCACCGGCCGCACGCTTGAATGCCTCGGCCATCACGGGTTCTCACCTGATGATCCGCGCGTCGTCAAAGCGGTGAACTTCATCCGCTTCGAGCAGGAACCCGAGGGTTGCTGGTTTGGCCGCTGGGGTGTGAACTACATCTACGGCACGTGGCAGGTCGTCTGCGGGCTCGATCGCATCGGCATCGACATGTCGCAGGACTGGATTCAGAAGGCCGGCCTGTGGTTGCGAAGCATCCAGAAGCCCGATGGCAGCTTCGGTGAATCGGCCGACAGCTACGAAGATCTCTCGACCAAGGGTCAGGGCCCCTCGACGGCCAGTCAGACCGCCTGGGCTGTGATGGCGATGATGTCGATCTACGGCCCGAGCGACCCGGGTGTGATGCGCGGGCTCAACTGGCTGATCGAAACCCAGCTTCAGGCTGACGACCCCGAATCCGGCGACCGGGCCGGCTCGTGGCGCGAGGACTGGTTCACCGGCACCGGCTTCCCGCGCGTGTTCTATCTGCGGTATCACCTGTACCGCCTGTACTTCCCCGTGATGGCGATGGGCCGCTGGCTCAGCGCCGTCGACAAGAAATAAACCGGTTCCGTCCGGCCTCCCATGACCAGTCTCGGTATCACACTCGGCCTCGGCGCCGCGGCGCTGCAGTCGGCGGCGTACGTGTTCACGCGCCGCTACGTCGTCGTGCGCGGCTCGTCGGTGCGACTGCTCGTGATCGCACACGTGATCATGGGCGCGATCTCGCTGGGCCTGCTGCCTTTGCTGTGGGATGACGCGCTCAAGGACATGGGACGCTATGCCGTCAACGCAATCGGCGCCTCGGGTACCTACATGCTGGGGCAGGCGTTTTTATTCGCCACGCTGCGCTACGCCGACGCCTCGCGGATCAGTCCGCTGCTGGGGTTGAAGGTCGTGATGGTGGCGATCATCTGGATCACGATGGGGCGCGAGACGATCGGTCTGTGGCAATGGGGCGCGGTGGGATTGTCCGTCGCGGCGGCGTTCGTATTGAACTATTCGGGGGGCTCGCTGCCGATCAAGTCGATCGTGCTGACGCTGGCGACGTGTTTGTGCTATGCCGCGTCGGATGTGTTTATCGTCGACCTGGTGCGCACCGTCGGCGAACCGGGAAGTTTTACCGCCTCGATGCGGGCGACCTGCATCGCATACATCGTTTGCGGAGTCGTCGGCGTGTTGCTGCTGCCGAAGTTCGGCTCGCGCGACAGCGATGACTGGACCACCGCCCTGCCGTTCGCCGGGACGTGGTACACCTGCATGCTGTGTCTGTTCGCCGCCCTGGCGATGATCGGCCCGGTGATGGGCAACATCGTGCTGGCCACGCGCGGCCTGTTCTCGATCGGGCTCGGCGTGCTGCTGGCCTCGATGGGCATGCTTCACCTGGAGCGACACGTCGCCGGCAGCGTCCTGACGCGCCGCGCGATCGCCGCCGTCATGATGATCATCGCCATCGCGCTGTACGGGATGCACCGCTGATCGGATGAGCACAAAGACACGAAGACGCAAAGACGCGAAGCACAACACTCATTCATTGTGTTTTGCGGCCTTGGTGCCTTTGTGCCGCAGCTGGCAGATCAATCCAGCGATTCGGATTCGATGCTGGCTTTTTCGCCGGCCTGCTTCTTCTCGACGTAACGCTTGATCCAGTTCTCGAACGACTTGCCGGCGGCGGTGTCCTTGCCGGTGAATTCGAGACGGGCGATGTCGGCGTAGCGGACTTCGACCTTGTCGTCAGTGTCCACGGGCATCAGGCGCACCGACGAATCGTCGAGGCTCTGGCCGGTGCGGCGGTCGAAGATGTAGCCTTCGAGCGTCGAGCCGTCGCGGCGGGTGATGGTGACGTCGCCGCGGTAGTCGAAGGCCTTGTTCAGGGCTTCGAACAGCTCTTTGCGATCGGCGATATCCGGGATCCATCCCTGGAGGGTGTCGCCCTCGGGCGTGGATACTGCGGTGGACTTGTCTGGATGTTTTGAGGGTTTTCCGGTCATCCGGCGATTGTAGCAGAATCAATCCGCCGAGTAACGCGAGGCGCTGATGGACATCCCGGCAAGGGCGGGCTCGGGCAGCGGGCCGTGTTCATCCTCAGCGGCGGATTCGGCCTCGGTTTCGTAGCGGTTGAGCCGATCGATGGCGACGAGCAACCCGACCGCCGCGGCACACATGACCCACCCCGTGCCGCCGGATGACATCAGCGGCAGCGCGATGCCCTTGGTCGGCACCGAGCCGGTGACCACCGCGATGTTCATCGTCGCCTGAATGCCGATCGTCAACAGCACACCGAGCCCGAGCAGCCGCCCGAACGCGTGGCGGCAGTCGCGCACGATCGAAAGTCCGATCCACATCATCGCCAGGTACAGCCCGATCACCATCATCGCCCCGGCAGCGCCGAGTTCTTCGCACACGACAGCGAAGAGGAAGTCGGTGGTGTCTTCAGGCAGGTAGCCGAACTTTTGCACGCCGTTGCCGATACCGCGCCCGAACAGCCCCCCGCCGACGATCGCCATGCGGGACTGAATCAGGTGGTAGCCGATACCGGCCGGGTCGGCCCACGGATCAACAAATGCCATCAATCGCTTCACACGATACGGCGACACGATGATCATCATCACGATGCCCGCGATCGCCGGCGGCAGCATCAGCGCGACATGCCAGATACGCGCCCCGGCGGCGATGAGCATGAGCGTGCCGACGGTGCCGATGAGCACCGCCGTGCCGAGGTCTTCCACGACGATCAGCGCACAGACCAACGCGAGTATCACGATCGCCGGCAGCAGGCCGTCGCCGAACCGCCGAAAGGCCCCGGCGTGTCGCGCCCCCCACCAGGCCATAGCCAGCACGGTCGTCCACTTGGCCAACTCGCTGGGCTGAAAGCTCAAATGCCACGAGGCCGGACCGAGGTTGAGCCAGCGGCTGGCGCCGTTGACGTTGCGGCCGAACCCCGGCACCAGCGCCAATACACACAAGGCGATCGAAAGCAGCAGCATCCACACGACGGGGTTGGACACGCCGCGGTGGCTGTAGAGCTTGCGGATGTCGATCATGCCGACGACGACCATCACGCCGATCGCCAGCGCCGCATACGCGACCGACCGTCCCATCGCCAGCGACAGCATCGTCACCGGCTGATCGCCCCCGACGCTCATGCCCGCTGAATGCACCATCACCACGGCCACGCCAAGTAGCGTAATCACAATCCATTGCAGCATGTTGCCGTAGGTAGGCATAGTCGGCATTATCGGTCGATGCGGCCGGTTTGCTCCAGAATTTACACGCGCCGACGGACGTACCGGGTAAAATGCCATAATGAGCGATGAGGCTGCCAAAACACCCCGCCCGGCGATGCGTGTTTATCTCGGTGTCGCACGTGGGATCGCGTGGTTTTTCGGGTTGTTCACCGCGCTGAATCTGATCGGGGGATGGCTGCGGCCGGGCTTCGATGCGAATATGTGGTGGCTGCGGATCACCACGCAGCAGTCGTGGCTCACCGATGCCGCGTTCATGTTCATCGCCGTCACGCTGCTGAGCTTCGCCATTCGGCCGGTCATGTCGCCGGCGCGGCAGAAGGCGAGCCTGCTGGTCATCGCCGCCACGATCGGCATCGCCACATCGAACATGATGGCCTTCGCCGAACTGGTGCGGATGAAACAGATCGAAAGCGGGTTCGCCCTGCCGATGTCGCTGGGGGTGATGGTGGCGATGGGCGTCATCTGGGTGGCGATGCGACGTGCGCCGACCGAGTCGCGGTCGACATGGCGACACCGCAGCGTGGTCGGGGCCAGTGTGCTGGGGTGCGTTCTGCTGTTCGCCTTCGGGCAGATGTACTGCTTCGGGCGGACGGACTATCGACGCACGGCTGACGCGATCGTCGTGTTCGGCTGCCGAGTCTATACCGATGGCACACCGTCGGACGCGCTGATCGATCGCATGCGCACCGCTTGCGAGTTGTACCGCCAGGGCTGGGCGCCGCAGTTGATCGTTTCCGGCGGCCCCGGCGACGGCGATATCCATGAAACCGAAGTCATGCGCCGCCTGGCGGAAGTCTTCGGCGTGCCGGCCGACGACATCGTCGTCGACGCCAAAGGCATCAACACCCAGGCGACCGTCGACAACACCGCCCAGAAAGGTTACGCCCGCCTGCTGGCGGTCAGTCACTTCTACCACCTGCCGCGCATCAAGATGGCCTATGAGCGTCACGGTCAATATGTCTGCACCGTTCCGGCGCGTGAGAGCTACACGCTGACGGCGATGCCGTACTTTCTGGCGCGCGAGGCGGCGGCGTTGTGGATGTACTATCTGCGCCCCTTGCTGGGTTGATCGCTCTGAGCCCTGAGCATCAGCGTGTGGGTTGTTTTCACGCAGAATGTAATACCCAACCTGGAAAAGATTCGGGCGTCGGAACGTGATCGACTGCGAACCTGTGGCACAGCCGCCCTCGGCTGTGCGGGCGACGACTACAGCACAGCCGAGGGCGGCTGTGCCACAATGCCGCGCGATTGGTATAAATGGCAAGAACCCACACGCTGACGCTCGGGGCTCAGATCATTACAATGGCCGCATGATTGACAACATTCTCACCGCCATCGAATCAGACCACGACGCGGCTGTTGAGCGTCTGTGCGATTATCTCCGCATCGCTTCGATCAGCACCGCCCCGGTGTATGCCGCCGAGTGTGAAGCCGCCGCCGAGTGGACCGCCCAGCAGCTTCGAGCCTGCGGGCTCCAGGTGAATGTGCATCCGACCGAGGGCCATCCGGTCGTGGTCGGGCGATACGACGGCGCCGGGGCGGATCAGCCGCGTGTGTTGTTTTACGGCCATTACGATGTGCAGCCGCCGGATCCGATGGACAAGTGGACCACGCCGCCTTTTGACCCGACGATCCGCGATGGCAAGCTCTACGCCCGCGGGTCCAGCGATGACAAGGGGCAGGTCATGTGCTTCATCGAAGCCCTGCGTGCCTGGCACAGCGTCGCCGGGACCCCGCCGGTCAACGTGACCGTTCTGATCGAGGGCGAGGAAGAGTGCGGCTCCAACCACCTGCCGCCTTTCATCGAGGCGAATAAAGACCTGCTCGCCGCCGACATCGCCGTCGTGTCCGACACCGCCATGTGGGACGCCGGCCAGCCCGCCATCACCTACGGCCTGCGCGGCTTGCTCTACTTCGATATCCAGCTACACGGCCCGTCGCGCGACCTGCACTCCGGTGTCTACGGCGGAACCATCGCCAACCCCGCCACCGAACTCATGCTCGTCCTCGGCCAGCTCTTCGACGCCGATCACCACGTGACCATTCCCGGGTTCTACGACGAGGTGGTCACCCTCACCGACGCCGAACGCGCCGAGTGGGACACGCTCGGTTTCGACGAACAGGCCTGGGCGAAATCCATCGGCATGAATGCGGTGCACGGCGAACAAGGCTTCACCACCCTCGAGCGCCGCTGGGCCCGCCCGAGTTGCGATGTCAACGGGCTCTACGGCGGCTACATGGAGCACGGCGCCAAAACGGTCATCCCCACCTTCGCCGGCGCGAAGGTCAGCTTCCGTCTGGCCGCCGATCAGAACCCCGCCGCCATCGCCAAGGCTTTTGAGCAGTGGCTCCACGACCGCACCCCGCCCGGCTGCACATGGCGCATCACCGACCACGGGCAGGCGCGCCCCGTCATCGTGCCGCGTGATTCACAGTGGATCGCCGCGGCCCGTGAGGCGGTCACCCGCGGCTGCGGCAAGGCCCCGTTCCTCGTGCGCGAAGGCGCCACCATCCCCGTCGTCGCCGACTTCAAATCACTGCTCGGGCTCGACACCCTGCTGATCGGGTTCGGCCTGCACGATGACAATCTGCATTCACCGAACGAAAAGTTCAATCTCGAAAATTTTCTGGCCGGCTGTCGCACCCATGCCGCGCTGCTGGGCCAGTTGGCGAAGTGAACTAATCTTCATTCTGAGTCCGCTGCACATATTCAGCGCGCATCATGCGCGCGTTGCGGATCAATTCATAGGTTTCGATCTCGTTTTCCCGATAGCTCGAAAGCGCCCGCAGAAACACGAGCATACCCAGCGCCGAAATCACCGCGCCGAGCAGGTAAATCATTTGCAACATCGGGTCGCTCATCACTCTGATTATCGGCAGACCCCGCGGCATCACTTGACCGCCATCTTCACACACGCGGCCCAAACAGGCGATTGACCCAACTCACCAGCGGCGCCGTCGGCAGATCCGCTACAGCCGGAACCGCCGGCCGCCCCATCGCCGCCGCCGCCGCCATGTATCCGCTGCGTGCCGCGCCTTCCATCGTGGCCGGCCAGCCCGTCGCCGTCCAGTCGCCGGCCAGAAACAGATTGCCCACCGCGCCGCAGGTGGTCGGCCGATGCGCATCGACGCCCGGGGCGGGGTTGAACGTCGCTCGTTTTTCCTTGATGACCTTCCCGCGGGCCAGTCCCTGCGCCTCGGCCGCGGGCAGATAAGCGGACAATTCACGGTGCGCCATGGCCAGAATGTCTTCGGCCGAATGGTCGATCCACACGTCCGCGGCACTGATCACGCCGTGCAGGTATTGCGAGCCGTCGGCATCGAGTCCCTTGTTGAACACCCACTGCAGCGGCGAGTCGACGAAAATCATGTGCGGGCCATCGAGCACCGGCTTCGCGTACCACATGTGAATGCCGAGTATCGGGCTATGCTCAAACTGCTTGACGCCGACGAAGCGTTCATCGGCTTCGTGCAGCGACTCGTCGGCCGCCTTGTCCAGTCGATCAAAGGGCAACGCGCTGATGTAGGCGTCGGCCGTGAGTGTTTGCTGGTCGGCGAGTTGCACCCCGGTGACGGATTTACCGTCGTACATGATGCGCTTGACCGAGGCGCCGTGCATGACGCGCCCGCCGGAGTTTTCGATCACGTGTTCAGCCGTGTCGTAAAGTTCGCCCAGCGGGACCGCCGCCGTACCCATGCGGTAGGCCTCGCGGTGCGCCAGAAAACCTTCCTGAAACACCTGCATGGCGTAAGCCGCACTGCACCGCCGCGGCGTCTGATTCAGCGCACTGACGACGATCACCTCCCAGAACCGCTGAATCGCCTGATCGCTCTGCCCGTGCTCGCGGAGCCACTGCTCGAAGGTGATGTCTGCAAAGCTTTCACGGCCCTCGGGGCCCAGCCGCATCATCGCCAGCATCGCCCGGGCGATCTGCATTTTCTGAGACAAAGTCAGCGTGCCGAATCGCATCAGTGATTCAGACAGGTGCAACGGAGCCGGCAGATCGGACGCGACCATCTGATCGTGGTGCCCCTGCTTATCGTAAAAATGCAGAACGTCAGCCCAGTTGATTTTGCCGGCAACGCCGAGGCGGCGGTACAGGTCAATCAGGTTCGTGCAGCAACCCAGCAGCACGTGCTGACAATTGTCGACACGCTGGCCGGTGGTTTTGTCGACGTGGCTGGTCGCCCGCCCACCGAGTCGGCGCGAGGTTTCCACCAGCGTGACCGGCACGTGTTCCTGCGCCAGGCGCACTGCTGCCGCGATGCCCGCCAGCCCCCCGCCGAGCACAACGACCTGACGTTCAGTCAGATTCTGCTCGATCACGCTCATCCCAGCCCCCACTTCGCCCGCAGCATGATCGCCAGCTTTTTCCACTTACCCACGCTGACGCGCTGCCCGCTGAGCACCGCTTCGGGGTGTTTGCGAATCTTCTCCAGCAGGGCGCGGTAGATGCCCGTCATCGCCCGCAGGCAGGGCCGCCCGTCGGGGTGAACCATCGCATCCAGCGGAGCCGACTTCTCGTAATACTCCGCCGCCTGCTCAGCGATTTTGCGAATGCCCACCAGCGCCGAGGATTGATCGCCGAGGGTGAACATCGTCGGGTTGATCTCAAAAAGCTCGTAGGCGTCCGCCGGCATGTAAACTCGATCGCGCTCGGCGTCTTCCTGCACATCGCGAAGTATGTTCGTGAGCTGAAACGCGATGCCGCGCCATTCCGAAAGCTGTTTCGCCTTGTCGAAATCGTCCACACCCCAGATGCACACACACGCCAGCCCCACCACCGACGCCACCTTGTAGCAATACTCGTAAAGCTCTTCGAAGGTCTTGTAGCGCGTCTTGTGCTGATCGAGCAGCTGCCCATCGATCATCTCGCTCAGATACTCACGCGGCAGTTCATATCGCAGCACCATGTCGCGCACAGCCGGCCAAAGCAGGCTCTCCGGCAGATCGACGAGTTCGCCCAGTTGCGGGTTGATCGCCTGCTCGGTCTGCTGCCAGAACGCACGTAGCGTTTTTTCCTTCGCCGCGGCGTCGCCCGCCTCGTCGGCCAGGTCGTCCGCCTCGCGCATCCAGGCGTACAAGGCATAACACGCCGAGCGTTTGGGCTCGGGCACCAGTTTCAACCCGTAATAAAAGTTCCGCGCACGGGTTTTGACGACGTCGCAGCAGTAGCTGTGCGACGCCTGTAGCGCGTCGGTCCAGGCCGCCGCGCCGCCCAGTTCGATCGTCGGCTTGTCCGTCATACCGGGGCCCCCACATACTTGGCCGCCAGCACACGCCCCATCAGCATCAGCTTCGCCGCCTTGCTCAGCGACGGCCGGTGTTCCAGCGTGTTGTAATCGAGTTGTCGAATCGCCTGCGCGATCGACTCACCGCCCAGCGTAAACAGTTGAATGCTCAACCGCACATCATCCGCCAGCAGCGGCCAAAGCGCGCGCCCGCGTTCGAACAGCGGCGCCGTGCGATCGACCAATGTTCGAATCACCCGCCGATACGCGCTGTGCTGCCACAGCTTCATCGGTTGCGTGCCGTTGACATGGCCGACGAGCATTTCATGCGTCAGGCGCTCGGCGTGCAGATCCTCCGCCGGCACGTAGATGCGATCGCGCTCGACAATGTCGCGGCGCACGTCCTGCCAGAAATTCACCAGTTGCAGGGCCGTACACGTGGCGTCGGAAAGCGTCTGCCGCTCGGCATCGCGATACCCGCAAAGATACAGCACGAGCCGGCCGACCGGATCAGCGCTCCGCGTGCAGTAGTCGAGCACCTGCTCCCAGGTCTCGTATCGCACCACCCGCTGATCCTGCACGAAGGCGTCGATCAGGTCCGCGAAGGGCTTCATGGGAATGTCGTGTTTCTCGATCGTTTTCGACAGGGCGACATACACCGGGTGGCGCGTCCGCCCGGCGTAGCAGGCTTCCAACTCGTCCTGCCACCACGCCAGCAGATCCAGCGACTGCTGCCGATCGCCGGTTTCATCGCCCAGATCATCAGCCCACCGGCAGAAAGCGTACACATTCGCGAAATCCTGCCGCAGACGCTTGGGCGCCACGAAGCTGACGACCGAAAAGTTCTCGTACTGGGTATTCACCAGCCGGCGCGTATATTCCGCCGCCGACGACGCGCTGTACGTCGGCGAAGTGCCCGCGGCCGCGGCGTCCGGCCCGAGG
Organism: Planctomycetales bacterium ZRK34; assembly: GCA_014873095.1. Taxonomy (GTDB): domain Bacteria; phylum Planctomycetota; class Phycisphaerae; order Phycisphaerales; family Zrk34; genus Zrk34. Next base: position 5,150,892 of record CP050848.1, on the reverse strand, counting down.
CGATCAAGTTCACAAAGCAGTGTGGAAGCCATGTCTTAGCCCCCCAGTATAACATGCCGAACGATTTTGGCCTGCCCCGCCGTCCTCGACTATACTGACCACCATCAGACGGTCATCCGGACCATTCCGCTTACGACTCTCGGAGCACTCAGGCATGCAAATCCTGCTAGCCAATCCCCGCGGCTTCTGCGCCGGCGTCATCATGGCCATCGACACCGTCGATCAGGCCCTCAAAATCGTCGGCGCCCCGCTCTACGTCTACCACGAAATCGTCCACAACCGCCACGTCGTCGATCACTTCATCAAACGCGGCGTCACCTTCGTGGACACCATCGATGAAGTCCCCGAAAAGGGCACCGTCGTCTTCAGCGCCCACGGCGTATCCCCCGCCGTCCGCCAGCGCGCTCAGGCCCGCGGCTGCACCATGATCGACGCCACCTGCCCGCTGGTCACCAAGGTCCACATGGAGGCCATCCGCTACGCCCGCCAGGGCTACCGCATCCTCCTGATCGGACACGCCGGCCACGATGAAGTCGTCGGCACCGTCGGTGAGGCCCCCGGCGCGATCACCATCGTCGAAAGTCCCGATGACGTCGCCAAGCTCGACATCGATACCGATGCCGACAACCTCGTCTACCTCACGCAGACCACGCTGAGCATGGACGACGCCAACGTGATCATCGAAGCCATCAAAAAGCGCTTCCCCAACGTCAAAGCCCCGCCGAGCGAAGACATCTGCTACGCCACGACCAACCGCCAGCATGCCGTGCGCGTGCTGGCCCACCAGGCGGACCTCGTCATCGTCGTCGGCTCCAAGAACAGCTCCAACTCCGTCCGCCTGACCGAGATCGCTGAAAACTCCGGCACGCGGGCGGTTCTCGTCGACGACAAATCCGAGATCGATCGCACCTGGTTCGAAGGTGTCGAGTCCGTCCTCGTCACCGCCGGCGCCTCGGCCCCCGAGTATCTGGTCAGCGAGATCGTCGAAATGCTCAAGCGCGACTTCGGCGCCGAACTCGACGAGCACACCGTCACCGAGGAAGACATGCACTTCGAGCTGCCCCGCAGCCTGCGCGTCCTCCGTCAAAACGCCACCGCCTGACCACCCCTCATATTGAGTTTTCCCGAAGCCCACGGCGTCACGCCGTGGGCTTCTTCTTCGCGCGCACACGATGACAAAAACCCCCGTTCTGACACATCGCAATCCACCGCCCTTCTGAGCCCGTCACAGCGGGTCAACCCCCCGTTTCGCGCACAACCGTGACGTTGTTGCGCGCCCGTGCGCGCGCCGGCGGCAAAAACACGCATAGTTAAGAGCGTTTTGGGGTGGTTTGATGCCGTTTGGCGCGCACACCGGTGGCACGAAACGACAGGTTTGTGCGCAATCGCTGATTTCACCTGCACCTCAGCCGGGGCGCGCATCAACACGTCGTGCCGGAAATGGCAAAATTTCAGTTTCCGATCGGGCCGCGACGGGTGTGTGCGCACGGATCGGGTCGGCTACGATATCCGCATGGTTCACTTTTTCGATCTGAGTCGCGAAGACCTTGAGGGTTTGCTGCAGTCGTGGGGCATGCCGCGCTTCCGCACGGGCCAACTGCTCAAGTGGGTCTACGAGCGCGGCGTGATCGACCCCGAGCAGTTCACCGACTTCTCGAAAGCCGATCGGCAGAAGCTCGCCGACAACCTCCGCTTTGCCACCTGGCGGATCAATCAGCATCAGCGCGCCACCGACGGCACGCAGAAACTGTTGTTGGAAGTGGGAACTCGGAACGTGGAACGCGGAATGGAAGAGGCGGCGTCCGATGTCTTTTCAGTTCCACATTCCGCGCTCCGCGTTCCGCGTTTCCTGTCGACCGAGTGCGTGATGATTCCCGCTGACAACGCGGCCGGCGGCACACGCCGCACCGCGTGCATCAGCTCGCAGGTCGGCTGCCCCGTCGGGTGCCGGTTCTGTGCGTCCGGCCTCGGCGGGCTCGAAGCCAACCTCACCGCCGGCCAGATCGTCGAACAAATCTGGCAATTGAACTCGCAACTCGGAACGTGGAATGCGGAACGAAATAAACAGTTCCAAGTTCCGGGTTCCCAGTTCCCAGTTCGAATCACCAACGTCGTGTTCATGGGTATGGGCGAACCGCTGTCTAATTTCGACGCCGTCACGCGAGCGGTGCGCACGCTGCACGCCGACTGGGGTTTCGGCATCTCAGCCCGCCGCATCACCATCTCCACGGTGGGCGTGCCCTCCTCAATCCGCCGCCTGGCCGATCAGATCGACCTGCCGATCACGCTGGCCCTGTCGCTGCACGCCCCGAACGATGAGCTTCGCCGCAAGCTGATTCCGTGGGCCGAGTCCACGAGCATCGACAAGCTTGTCGAAGCATGCAACTACTACTTCGACAAGACCGGCCGCGAGATCACGATCGAGTACATTCTGCTGCGCCAGGTCAACGACCAGGTCGACCATGCCCGCCAGCTCGCCGCCGTGACCAAGCGCATGCGCTGCAATGTGAACCTGATCCGCTACAACGAAGTGCGCGGTCTGCCGTTCAACCGCCCCGACTCCGAAGATGTCCACCGCTTCCAGCACACGCTGGCATCCGCCGGCGTCAACGTCCACATCCGCGCCAGCCGAGGCCGCGACATCGCCGCCGCCTGCGGCCAGTTGCGACACGAACAGAAAACTTCCGTTTAGCGGCGGCCCAACGGGCCGCGTGTCGATGCATGCACAAAGACACGAAGGCGCGAAGACACGAAGAAGAAAACAGTTGACAGGATGAACGGGATAGACCGGCTCAATCCATTTCGCCGTGGCCCTCTGTGGCCCTCCGTGTTGAATCCGTCTTTTCAAGCGGCGGGCGAGCCCGCCGGCTAAACGGAAACCAGGATCGGGAGATTTCGGGTGTAACACGTTTGTCGGTGATCGCATCGAAGATCGTTTCAAGGAGCTATGCCATGGAATTTCGTCAGTTGGGTCGTTCGGGGCTGAAAGTGCCGGCGCTGAGCTTCGGGACGGGGACGTTCGGCGGGACGACCGAGTTTTTCAGCAAGTGGGGTCAGACCGGCGTCGATGAAGCGAAGAAACTGTTGGATGTCTGCTTCGAGGCGGGCGTGAACTTTTTCGATACGGCGGATGTATACTCGACCGGCGATTCGGAGAAGGTGCTCGGGCAGGCGCTGGGAACTGACCGCGACAAGGCGCTGATCTCGACGAAGACGACGTTTCCCATGGGCGACGGCCCCAACGACAAGGGCTCCTCGCGACACCATCTGGTCACCGCGTGTGAAGCGAGCCTCAAGCGGCTGGGCACGGACTACATCGACGTGTATTTCATGCATGGTTTTGATGCGCTGACGCCGGTCGAGGAGACGCTGCGGGCGCTGGACGACCTGATCACGGCGGGGAAGATCCGCTACATCGGCTGCTCGAATTTCTCCGGCTGGCACGTGATGAAATCGCTGGCTGCATCCGAGAAGTACGGGCTGGCGCGTTACGTGGCGTACCAGGGGTATTACTCGCTGGTGGGCCGGGATTATGAATGGGAACTGATGCCGCTGGGGCTCGACCAGGGGCTCGGGTTGATGGTGTGGAGCCCGCTGGGCTGGGGCCGGTTGACGGGCAAGGTCCGTCGCGATCAGCCGCTGCCGGAAGGCCGTCTCAAGCAGGGTGGCGATGCCGGCGGGCCGGAGGTCGACGATGAATATCTGTACGACGTGGTCGACGTGCTGGATGAAGTCGCCAAGGAAGTCGACAAGACCGTGCCGCAGGTGGCGCTGAACTGGCTGCTGCAGCGGCCGAGCGTGGCGAACATCGTCATCGGGGCCCGCAACGAAAAGCAGCTCAAAGACAACCTCGGCGCGGTGGGCTGGAACCTGACGAGCGAGCAGGTGACCCGACTCGAAGACGTCAGCCGCCGCCACCCGACTTATCCGTACTGGCATCAGATGCAGTTTGCGGAGCGCAACCCGGCGCCGGTGAATTGGTGAAGCAGACCCCGACGACTCGGCTGCGCCTCGTCATCGGGCTTGGGGGAACAGGGGGAATTGTGGTGTGATTATTCGGTGATGGCGGCGGGGTTTTCGCCGCGTTCGATGGCGGAGATTTTGTTGACTCGGCGCTGGTGGCGGCCGGCTTCGAATTCGGCGCTGAGCCAGGTGGCGACGATGGACTCGACGAGGCGCGGGCCCAGCAGGTCGGCGGCGAGGCAGACGACATTGGCATCGTTGTGGCGGCGGGACATCTGGGCGCCGATGTCATCGTGGACCAGCGCGGCGCGGATGCCGGGGAACTTGTTGGCGGCGATGGTCATGCCGATGCCGGAGCCGCAGACGAGGATGGCGCGGTCGGCCTGGCCGTCGACGATCGCGCGGCAGGCGGCGAAGGCCATGTCGGGATAGTCGCAGGGCTCGCCGTTGGCGGTGTTGACTTCGACGAGTTGGTGGCCGTTGGTATTGACTAGTTGACGCAGGGCGTCGATGAGGTGGGAGCCGCGGTGGTCGGAGGTGATGGCGATCTTCATGGCGGGATTCCGATAGCCGGGTCGCTACGCGACCCGGGTGACCGGGGTCGCGTAGCGACCCGGCTAGGGGATGTTAATCGCGGGCGAGTTCGTCGAGGCGGGCGCGGATGTGTTGTTGCATACGCGTGGCGCAGTCGACGTAGACCTCGAGGCCGGCGCCGATGGGATCGTCGATGGCGATGCCGGCGGGATCGAGCAGGTGGGTTTTACCGGCGGCGGAGGGAACGGTCTGTATGACGGCGGAGCGGTGGGTTTCTGTCATGCAGAGGATGACATCAGCCTGATGGATCATGGCGGGTGTCAACTCGCGGGCGCGGTGCTTGCCGGCGGGGACGTTCAGCTTCTTTAAGGCGACCTCGGCCTCGGGGCTCATCGCGGAGCCGGCCATGGCGAAGGCGCCGGCGCTGGTGATGTTGAAACCGGCGGACTCGAGTTGATCGGGCTGAAGGTTCAGTTGCCGGGCCAGTTCATGACGGGCGAGGGCTTCGGCCATGGGACTGCGGCAGGTATTGCCGCTGCACACGAAGACGATCCATTTCTGCATCAGCTTTTCCAGGTAGCGTTGGTCGTAGACACCCTCGCGGAGGACTTCGAGCTGGGCGCCGGCGGTGCGGACGATGGTGGAAGCCCGGGCGTAGCGGGCGGCGCCGCCGTCGAGGATAAGGTCGACCTGATCACCGAGCAGTTCGGCGGATCGCTCGGCGGAGTTGGGCGGGTCAATACCGGCGGGATTGGCGCTGGCGGCGACGACGGGATCGGCCACGGCCGAGAGCAGCTCGGCGGCGACGGGATTGTCGGGGCAGCGCAGGCCGATGGTGTTTTCATGGTAAAGGCGGTGGCGTTGCGACGGGGCCAGGCCGATGGCGCGGAGTTTCTGATCGATGACTTCGGTTTCGACTTCGACGACCCACGTGATCGGGCCGGGCATGGTCTTGCGAGCCAGGCGGCGGAGCACGGGCTGCGTGGTCAGATCGACGTAGCGTTCGATATCGTCGACGCGGCCGATGTGGACGCTGAAAGGTTGGTGCTCGGGGCGTTGCTTGATGCGGCGGAGGCGTTCGAGCCCACGCGGGGCGAGCACGGAGGCGCCGACGCCGTAGACGGTTTCGGTGGGGAAGACGACCACGCCGCCGCGGCGCAACAGCTCGGCGGCACGGCCGATGGCTTTGTCGCGTTTGCTGGGCGCTTCGCAGGGAAGTGTGGCTGCGGTCATGGGGTCATTATCCGGGGGCCTTGGCGAATAATCAAACGATCAACGATGTCGTCGCCGCCGGCAACGTGGTGATCGGACCTTGTTCAATCTGCATGAGCAGACCGTGAGCGGGGTCGAGGTCGATCACGCGACCGGTGAGTTGCCTGCTGTCGACGCTGACGGTCACGCGCTGCCCGGTCAGACACGACCGCGCCCGCCAGCAGCGCAGCAGTTGTGCATCGGTCGCATGGCGCACATCGAAGTCGAGCCGATCCAGCAACACGTCGAGCAGGTGAAGCCGGTCGACGTGAATGGACTCGGCGCCCAGCGAGGTGGCGTTGAGGTCGGCCGGGTGGGCGCTGACGTTGAGCCCGATGCCGATCATGGCGAGATTGTTCGCCGTTTCGACGAGGATGCCGGCCAGCTTGCGACCATTCAGCAGCACATCATTGGGCCAGCGGATCTGTACCTGCTGCTCACACAGCGACTCGACCGCCTCGGCCACAGCACACGCTGCGGCAAGCATGAGGCGATCGACCGGCGTCGACTCGGTGTGGCGCACCACGGCCGTCATCAACAGCGCCGCGCCCGGCGGAGCCACCCATCGGCGACCGAGCCGGCCGCGCCCGCCGGTCTGATGATCGGTGGTGATCACGGCCCCGTCGGCGACCTGTGCCTGACGCGCCACGTCCTGCGTGCTGGTGGTTTCACGAAAAACCAACATCCGCCGGCCGAGTCGATCGGCGTGACGTTGTTCGATGTAGTCGACCCAGCAGCCGAGCCCGGCGCTGAGCAGGCGCAGCCCGTGCTGGGGATGATCGTCAAGTCGACACCCGGCGGCCTCGAGGGCGGCCAAGTCATCGCGGGTGATGCCCAAGGCATGGGTGGGCACGGGGCCGTCGGCGGTCAACAGGCGATTCAACACCACCGGGTCAATCACGGGCGGCCCACCATGCCTGCAGCTTCTTCGTCATCGCCTGCAAACGCTGCGGGTCGGCGGCGGCGAGGTTTTTCTGTTCGTGGGGGTCGGCCGTGATGTGAAACAACTCGGGGCTTTCGTCGGTGATGCGCTTGGCGTTCGGCAGAATCAGCTTGTACTCACCTTCGATGCACCACAGGTATTTCAACGACGCGGCGGGGTCATCCATCGCCACGATGTCGTGTTCGTAGATCGCGCCGCAGAGCGTGTCGCGTTTGGCCACGGCATCGTCATCGGCCAGGTTGATACCCGGCATCTCGGCGGTCGGTTTCAACCCGCAGGCGGCGAGAATCGTCGGCGCCAGATCAAGGCTCGACGCCAGGTGCGTCGTGTCCATGCGCGGGGTGATGTGCCCGGGCCAGCGGACCATGATCGGTGTGCGGACACCGCCGTCGTATTGCGATCGCTTGCTGCGCGGCGCGTAGTGCGCATTGTCCGTGCTCTGAATCCACCCGTTGTCGCAGACGTACACGACGATGGTGTTGTCGGCCACGCCCTTTTGATCGAGGTAGTCGAGCAACTGCCCGCAGGTTTCATCGAACCATTCACACATCGCCCAGTATTTGGCCACGTGAATCGAGTCCGTCAGCTTCATGTACTTATCGAGCAGACGCTGCGGCGGCGTGTGCGGCGTGTGCGGCATGAACGGGGCGTACCACACCATGAATGGCGTCTTCCGATCGACCGCATCATCAATGAAATTGAACACGGGCTTCAGGCCCTTGCGTCCGATGACGAGTCCGTCGTCGCCGTGGCGTCCACCGGTGGCTCGGTCGCCGTGGGTCATGCCGTGTGTAAACCCGCCGCGGCTGTAGTGCCCTTCCCACCACTTGCCCGACTGGTGCGAAACATACCCCAGATCGCGCAGCATCTTCGGCAGCGTCGGCACATGATCGATGCGGTCGATGTAGCGCTCGCGCACCGCGGTGTACAGCGGGTCGCGCCGGGCCAGTCGCTTGCTGTGACCCAGTGATGCGGGCACGGGCGGATCGTTGCCGACGATGCCGTGCTGGCGGGGGTACAGACCGGTGACCATCGTCGCCAGCGATGGGCGGCACAGCGAATCGGGCACATACCCGCGGGTGAAAGTCAGCGACTCGGCGGCGAACTTGTCCAGTGCGGGGGTTTTGATCTGGGGGTGGCCCATGAAGCCGTAGTCGCCCCAGGCCTGGTCGTCGGAGATGAGCATGACGACGTTGGGCCGCTGCCCGGAATCGGCCGCCGAAGCGATGCCGGTGAAAACAAGCACAAACAGCACGGCGGGTATCAACTTCATCATGGGCCTCGCAATACAGGTTTTGATCGAATCAGGGTTGGCCGGGTAGATCGTACAGGCGTCCCCACCGATTGCAAAAAACCCGCGCTCGGCGTCATGACATTTTTGTAGGTCGCCCCCCCACTGGCTCGCAGGATGTCGCCTCCCCTACAGGGCATGGGCATGGGGATTCACGGGATTACCCGAATACCCCGTTGAGGGATTTCCTGATATCAAGTTGCTCATATCCGGACGATATTGTCCTCAACGTGGTCGTTCGCGGCGACCGGACATCTATCCCCCATTCTGTTTTATCGAGGCAAAGCAATGCAAAAGAGCCTGTTACTACTGGCGGTACTCATCGGGCTGTCGACTTCAACCGTCTACGGGCAACACGCAGGCTTCGTCCTGTTCGGCGAGCCCAACCCCGACGCCAAGGAAGTCGCCGACCAGCAGAAGGCCGTCCATCCCGTCACCAGCCCCTACTTCCATGAAGATTCCTTCGTAACGACCGACCTGCGCATCTGGTACCTGTATCACGACTTCCCCAAGACCAACGGCGGCGGTCATGCCAACGTGTATGCCGCCCAGGTTCGCGTGGCCCTGACCGATCAGCTTCAGTTGGTCGCCTACAAGGACGGATATACCGACCTGGACGCCGGGCTGGGTGTTGACGACGGGTGGAACGACATTGCCGCCGGCATCAAGTGGAACTTCCTGCAGGACTGGAAGGGCCAGCTTCACGCGGCCGTGGGCGCCGGGTACGAATTCAAGACCGGCGACGGCATGGTGTTCAACAACTCCTCGCAGTACCGCCTGTGGGCCTCGGTCAACAAGGGCTTTGACAAGCTGCACCTCGGCGCCACCGTCAACCTGCACCTGACTGACGATGAGCACGACGTGCTGGGCAGCTCCGACACCGTCAGCTGGCATGTGCATGCCGACTACTGGCTCTGCGAGCACTTCAGCCCGGTCGTCGAACTCAACGGCTACCACACCATCGGCGAAGGCAACAGAGTTGTCGCATTCCAGGGGCTGGATGTCGACAGCCTCGGCGGCGGCAAGGACGAGTCGGTCGTGACCGTCGGCGTCGGCGGCGAAATCCGTCCGTGTGACAACGCCGGCTTCCGTTTCGCGTATGAAACCCCGATCACGGATGCCAACGATCTGTTCGGCTATCGCTGGACATTCTCGCTGGTTCTGTCATTCTGACTTACCCCCTCTCCCTGGCAGGGAGAGGGCTGGGGTGAGGGTCAAAGCTTCATAGGTGACTTGTGAATCACAATGTGTACCATGTGACAAGCTTCACCCCTCACCCGACCTCTCCCCTGAAGGGGAGAGGGGCCGAATCTTCGGCGGCGCGGGTTAGCGCCCGCCCCGCCGCTTTCACTGGTTTCCGTTCCCGCAGCACGGTGAGACACCACGAATGACCACGACGACGACCCTGTCCGAAGGCGCCTCGGCTCCTGATCCGCACGCGGCGCCCGGCCCGCTGGAAAAATTCGTTTACGACGATGCGATCGTCCGCAAGTTCACATTCATGACGGTGGTCTGGGGCGTCGTCGCGATGCTCGTGGGTCTGATCGCCGCCATCGAGTTGGCCTTTCCGGCGCTCAACGGCGGCATCCCGTACATCACCTTCGGGCGCATCCGTCCGCTGCACACCAACGCTGCGATCTTCGCCTTCGCCGGCAACGCCATCTTCGCGGCGGTCTACTACTCGACCCAGCGCCTGTGCAAGGCCCGCATGTGGAGCGACCTGCTGAGCAATCTGCACTTCTGGGGATGGCAGATCATCATCGTGTCGGCCGCGCTGACCCTGCCGCTGGGCATCACGCAGAGTAAGGAATACGCCGAACTGGAATGGCCGATCGACATTCTCATCGCGGTCGTCTGGCTGGGCATCTTCGGCACGAACTTTCTGATGACGCTGATCAAGCGGCGCGAGCGGCACATGTACGTCGCGCTGTGGTTTTACATCGCCACGATCATCACGGTGGCGCTGCTGCATGTATTCAACAATCTCGTCGTGCCGTCGGGCCTGCTGAAAAGCTACCCGATCTATGCCGGCGTGCAGGACGCTTTCATGCAGTGGTGGTACGGCCACAACGCGGTGGCGTTCTTCCTGACCACGCCCTTCCTGGGGCTGATGTATTACTTCGTGCCCAAGGCGGCGGGGCGACCGGTGTTTTCCTATCGCCTGTCGATCGTCCACTTCTGGTCGCTGGTGTTCATCTACATCTGGGCCGGCCCGCACCATTTGCACTACACCGCCCTGCCGGAGTGGGCCTCGTCGCTGGGCATGGTCTTTTCGCTGATGCTGTGGATGCCTTCCTGGGGCGGCGGCATCAACGGCCTGCTGACACTCCGCGGCGCCTGGCACAAGGTCACCGTCGACCCCGTGCTCAAGTTCTTCGTCGTCGGCATCACGTTCTACATGATGTCGACCTTTGAAGGTCCGATGCTCTCGATCAAGTCCGTCAACGCCCTGAGCCACTACACCGACTGGACCATCGCCCATGTCCACTCCGGCGCCCTGGGCTGGAACGGGTTCATGACCTTCGGCATGATCTACTGGCTGCTGCCGCGCATCTTCCAGACCAAGCTCTACTCCTCGAAGTTGGCCACGACCCACTTCTGGCTCGGCACGATCGGCATCCTGCTGTACATCATCAGCATCTACGTCGCCGGCCTGACGCAGGGCCTGATGTGGCGCGCGATCGACGAGTCCGGCCGCCTCAGCTATCCCAACTTCGTCGAAACCGTCAACGCGATCATTCCGATGTGGTGGGTTCGCGTGATCGGCGGCGGCATGTACCTCAGCGGCGTGCTGCTGGGCATGTACAACATGATCATGACCTGGCGCACGCGGCCGGATCAGTATGAACAAGTCGTCCACGAAGCCGCCCCGCTCAGCGCCCAGTACATCGACGACCCCGCCCCGCGCACGCCGCTGGACGACGCCCCCGTCGCCGACATCGGCAAGAAGGGCGCCCGCTGGATGACCTTCTACTGGCACCGCCGCTGGGAGCGCCTGCCCGTGCGGTTCACGATCTACACGCTGATCGCCGTAGCCGCCGCGTCGCTGTTCGAGATCATTCCGACGTTCGTGATCCGCTCGAATGTTCCGACGATCGCCTCGGTCAAACCGTACACGCCGCTGGAACTGGCCGGCCGTGACATCTACATCGCCGAGGGCTGCTACAACTGCCACTCGCAGATGATCCGCCCGATCCTCGCGGAGACCGAGCGTTACGGTGAATACTCCAAGCCCGGCGAATTCGTGTATGACCATCCGTTCCAGTGGGGCAGCCGCCGCATCGGGCCGGACCTCGCCCGCGTCGGCGTGACGCGCCCGCAGGCCTACTGGCACTACGTCCACTTCAACGATCCGCGCGACCTGGAGCCGGCCTCGGTGATGCCGCGCTACACCTGGCTGATCGAGGACAAACTCGATTTCAACTCCATCCCCGTGCGCGTCGGCGCGATGATGTCGCTCGGCGTACCGTACACCGAACAGGAGCGGGCCGAGTCCGTGGCCAGCGCCCAGCGTCAGGCTGAGGTCATCGCCGCCAGCATTCAAAAGGACGGCGGGCCGACCGGCCTCGAAGACAAGAAGGTCGTCGCCCTGATCGCTTACCTCCAGCGGCTGGGCACCGACATCTTCAACAAGGAAGAACCCGCCGCCCCGGCCCCGGAGACTCCCGCCACACCGGATACCACCGCGGCGAAATGATATATAGCCGACCCCTCTGGGGTCGGACCAGGGTCGCGTAACGACCCGGCTATGGAGACCACGATGTTTAAAGAACTGTTCAACGACACCACGACCACGCTGTTCGGCCAGATCTCACTGGTGATCTTCGCGGTTGTGTTCACCGCCATCGTCGTCCGCACCCTGCTTCGCCCCAAAAAGACGATGGACCGCTACGCCAACATGCCGCTCGACGACGATCACAGTCATCACGGAGACGCCTGAATATGTCTTCAGAAAACAACACCCCCGCTCCCGATAAACAGCCGCAGGATCAGCTGCTCGCCCACGAGTACGACGGCATCCAGGAATATGACAATCCGACGCCCAGTTGGTGGTCGTGGCTGTTCGCCCTGTCGATCGTCTTCTCGGTCTGCTACCTGGTGTACTACCACGTCGGCGACGTCGGCGCGACCATCTACGAGAATCTCGATGCCGCCAAGAAGGCCAACGCCGATCGCAAGTTCGCCGGCATCGGCAATCTTCAGCCCGACGCGCCCAGCCTGCTGAAGGTCATGAACGACCCCGACCTGCTGGCCATGGGCAAAGACGTGTTCGATGCCGCGCTGTGCGCCTCCTGTCATGGCCCCAACGCCGCCGGCCTGGTCGGCCCCAACCTCACCGACGACTATTACAAGAACGTCAAAACCCTGCCCGACATCGTCCACGTGATCGAAGAAGGCGCCGGCAACGGCATCATGCCCGCCTGGAAGACACGCCTCGATCCCAAAGAGATCATCCTCGTCGCCGGCTACGTCGCTTCGCTCCGCGGGCAGAACCTCAAAGGGGTATACCCCAACGATCCTTATGGTCAGAAAATCGCGCCCTGGCCCGACCAAGCGCCCTAACATGATCAAGCGGACGACACCCAGCGAATCGTCTTCTCACACCAAAGCAGTCACCCATGAGTTCACCCCTGCTTCAGCCCGAACAGCGTGTTTTATCGACGCTTGAAAACGACGGGTCCAGACGCTGGCTCAAGCCGCGCGTCTCCAAAGGACGCTTTCTCACAGCCCGGCGCATCGTGGCGTACGCACTCATCGTGCTGTTCACCGCCCTGCCGTACATCCCCATCAACGGCAAGCCCGCCATCCTGCTGGACATCGTCCACCGCCAGTTCACCTTGTTCGGGTTCACCTTCCTGCCGACCGACACCATCCTGCTGGCCCTGTTCATGGTCGGGCTGATCATCAGCATCTTTCTCATGACCGCGCTGCTGGGGCGCGTCTGGTGCGGGTGGGCCTGCCCGCAGACGGTCTATCTCGAATTCGTCTACCGCCCCATCGAACGCCTGCTCGAAGGCACCATCGGTCGCGGCGGCGCCTCGAAACGCGACATGGCCGGTTGGCGCAGCGTGGTGCGATTCGTCGTGTACTTGATCATTTCGATGTTTCTGGCGCACACGTTTTTGGCCTACTTCGTCGGCGTCGAGGCGCTGTTCAAGTGGGTCCAGAGTTCGCCGTTTGAACACCCGATCGCGTTTGTCGTCATGGCGGCGACGACGTTTCTGATGATGTTTGACTTCACGTATTTCCGCGAGCAGATGTGCATCATCGCCTGCCCGTACGGTCGCTTTCAGTCGGTCATGCTCGATCGCAACTCGCTGATCATCGGGTATGACGAACAGCGCGGCGAACCGCGCGGACGCTTCGAGCGCGGCGTCCCTGACTCCGAACGCAAACACGGCGACTGCATCGACTGCCTGAATTGCGTGACCACCTGCCCCACCGGCATCGACATCCGCGAAGGCCTGCAGATGGAATGCGTCGCCTGCGCCCAGTGCGTCGACGCCTGCGACAGCGTGATGGATAAAATCGGCCGCCCGCGCGGACTCATCCGCTACAGCTCCCAGGCGGCGATGTCAGCCAAACCCGATGAAAAGCCCCGCCTGCTTCGCCCGCGTGTAATTTTCTACCCGGCGCTGTTGCTGATCATCGCCACGATCTTCACGGTCGTGTTCTCCAGCAAAGGCACCGCCGACGTGATGATCACCCGAAACTACGGCAGCCCCTTCGCCCGCATGGGCGATGACCGCATCTCAAACAGCCTCCGTCTGAAAATCGTCAACCGCACCGCCGACCCCGCCGCCTACCGCATCGCGGTGATCTCCGATGAGGCGGCGACCGTCGAAACTACGCAGAACCCGATCCAAATCGAAGCCGGCGCCACGCTCACCGAAGGCATGCTGCTGACCGTTCCGCAGGACCGCTTCCGCGACGGCCATTACGATGTGAAGATCCGCGTGACGGGTGATGACGACTTCGAAAAAACCGTCAACATCCGACTGATCGGCCCCGCTGGTAAGAACCACTCATGAATGATGCGCCGAACAATCAGAAACCTGCCCGCCGCGGGTGGAACTGGCCGATGCTCATCGTCAGCCTGCTGGGGTTGCAGATCGTGCTTTGCGTGATCGCGGTGTACCTGGCCGTGTCTGATCCGACGATGGCGATCGAGCCGGACTATTACAAGAAGGCGGTCCACTGGGACCAGTCCGCCGCCGAGCAACGCGAAAGTGATGCGCTGGGCTGGTCGCATGAGTTGACCGTCGATCCATCGCAGGACACGATCGGCCGGCGGGAGATGACGGTGTTGATCCGCGATGCCGACGGCGAGCCGCTGAGCGGCGCGGTCGTCGAGATCGAGGCCTTTGCCAACGCCCGCGCCACGCAACGATTCAACCTCACGCTCGTCGAGCAGTCGCCCGGTCAATACACCGGCCTGTTGCCTGTGCGTCATACCGGCCTGTGGGAGTTCACACTGATCGCGACGTACGACCGTGAGACTTACATGCAGACCGATCGCATCGATCTGCCGTCGTTATCGCAGTAAGGGGCGAAACATGACTGCGTTGATCATCACCGTATTCGTGGCGTCGTTGCTCGGGTCGCTGCACTGCGCGGGCATGTGCGGGCCGCTGGTGGCGCTGGCGCTCGGGGCCGGCGAGCCGGACTCGCCTTCGCGTACGCGCCTGCAGTTGCTTTATCACGGCGGGCGACTGGTCACGTATGCCCTGGTCGGCGTGATCTTCGGCGCCATCGGCACGATGATTCAGAGCGGTGGCACATTGCTGGGCGTGCAGCGCGCCGCGGCGGTGGCTGCGGGCATCATGATGGTGATTTTCGGTGTGGGGATGCTGCTGCGCGTCAAGGGTGTTCACGTGCCGAAGATGCCGATGTCGGCAACCTTGCAGAAAGCGCTGATGACCGCCCAGCGTTACGCGATGCGCCTGAGCCCGAACCGCCGGGCGCTGACGATCGGCCTGTTGACGGCTCTGCTTCCCTGCGGGTGGTTGTACGCCTTCGCCATCACGGCCGCGGGCACGGCAAGCCCCCTCGGCGGCGGGTTGACGATGATCGCCTTCTGGGCCGGGACGGTGCCAGTGTTGGCGGCGCTGGGCGCGGGCCTCGCGGGTCTGTCGCGCGTGCTCGGGCCGAAGCTGCCGGTGATCACCAGCGTGGCGATTGTCGTGGTCGGTCTGTACACTGCGACCAGCCGGTTGACGATGACGAGCAAGGCATGGGCGAAACCTCTGCCGACCGCCGCCGTGTCGACCGAGCAGGCGATCGAGCAGGTGCAATCGATCGGGAAAAAGACGCCGCCGTGCTGTGAAGGCCACGACGCTCATGCCGAATGATGATGTGACCCCGCCGCAACCATCTGACCCCGTCCCATGCGATCACTGCGGTCTGCCGGTGCCGCGTGGGTTGATCCGTCCGGACGCCGAGCATCAGTTCTGCTGTCACGGCTGCGAAACCGTCTACCAGATGCTCCACGAGTGCAACCTCGATTCGTTCTACCGCCTGCGCGAGCGCGGCCGGTGGGAGCAGACCCCCGCCCCGACGACCGGCAAGCATTACGACGCCTTCGACGATGAAGCTTTCGTCCAGGCGAATGTGCAAACCATCGAAGCCGGCCGCCGCACGACCGAGTTCTATCTCGAAGGCATTCACTGCGCCGCCTGCGTCTGGCTGGTTGAAAAGTTGCCAACGGTTCTTCCGGGCGTCATCGAAGCGCGGCTCAACTTCGGCCAGCGCCGCCTGCGTCTGACGTGGGATGAACAAGCCGTCAAGCTCTCGCGCATCGCGCGCACCCTCGACTCGCTGGGCTATCCGCCCCACCCGGCGCGCGATGCGCAGACACAGACCATGCGCCGCAAAGAAGACCGCCGCCAGATGCTGCGCATCGCCATCGCCGGGGCCTGCGCCGGCAACGCGATGATGATCGCTTTCGCCCTGTATGCCGGGTATTTCAGCGGGATCGATCCGCAGATCAAGCAGTTCTTTCACTGGGTCAGCATGGCCGTCGGCATCATCGCGCTCGCCTGGCCGGGGGCGGTGTTCTTTCGCGGGGCCATCGCCGCGGTGCGCACGCGCACGCCTCACCTTGATCTGCCGATCGCCATCGCGCTGGCGGCCGGCGGGCTGGCCGGGGCTTACAACACGATCATCGGTCGCGGCGAGGTGTATTTCGATTCGCTGACAGTGCTGGTGTTTCTGCTGCTGGTCGGGCGATTCATTCAGCATCGTCAGCAGCGCCGGGCTGAGGACTCGGTCGCCATGCTGTTCACACTCGCGCCGACGTCCGCCCGCCGCATCGATGACGACGGCGTGCATGAAGCGCCGATCGAGGCGCTGCGTCCCGGCGACATGGTCGAAGTCCGGGCCGGCGACTGCTTCCCGGTCGACGGCGCGATCGAATACGGCGACTCGGAAATCGACCAGTCCCTGCTGACCGGCGAGACGCGCCCCGAAGCCGTGACGATCGGCGATCGGGTTTGTGCCGGCACGGTGAATCTGACATCGACGCTTCACGTGTGCGTCGACGCTTCGGGGCACAACACGCGCCTCGGCAAACTCATGCAGCTCGTCGAGCACGCCGCGCGCACCAAGGCGCCACTGGTGCAACTGGCCGATCGCATCTCGGTGTGGTTTGTCGCGATTGTGCTGGCGATCGCCGCGGCGACGATGATCGGCTGGCTGTTTGTCGACCCCGCCGGCGCGATCGATCACACGGTGGCGCTGTTGATCGTCGCCTGTCCGTGCGCGCTGGGGCTGGCCACGCCGCTGACGCTCGCCGTCGCCGTCGGCCGGGGCGCATCCGCCGGCATCCTCATCAAGGGCGCCGACACGCTCGAACGCATGGCCACCCCCGGCGCGTTGCTGCTGGATAAAACCGGCACCGTCACGCTCGGCCGCACGAGTCTTGTCCGCTGGTTCGGCGAGGCGACATACAAACCCAAAGCCGCGGCGCTTGAAGCCGGGTCGTCACACCCCATCGCCCGCGCCTTGTGTGAAGCTGTTTCTCCCCCTCTCCCTCACAGGGAGAGGGCTGGGGTGAGGGTCGACGCCACCACCCCCGAAGCGAACCGTGACGACTTGATGCACCGCGATTCACCCTCACCCAACCTCTCCCTCAAGGGAGAGGAGTTTAAGATTGCGAACGTGACCCAACACACCGGCGAAGGCATCGAAGGCAACGTCGCCGGCGAGCACTTGATCGTCGGTTCGCCGACGTACCTCCGCCTGCGAAAGATCGACATACCCGACTGGGCGCAGCAGGCGATTGACGATTGCGTTGATGAAGGTCTGACGCCCGTGCTCATCGCCGCATCAGACCGCATCGTCGCGGCGGCGGGTTTCGGCGATGCGTTGCGACCCGACGCTGTTGAAGCAATTGATGAACTGCGCGGTCGGGGTTGGTCGATCGGCCTGCTGTCGGGTGATCACGCCGACCTCGTGGCCCAGGTCGCCGGTCAGCTTCGCATCCCGCCCGCCGAGGCACACGGCGGTGTGCTGCCCGAAGAGAAACTGCAACACGTTCAGGCCGCCCGCGAGCGGACCGACGGCCCCGTCGTGATGGTCGGCGACGGCGTCAACGACGCGGCGGCGCTGGCGGCGGCCGACGTCGGCATCGCAGTACACGGCGGCGCAGAGGCGAGCCTGGCCGCGGCCGATGTGTATCTGAACAACCCCCATCTCGGCGCGATCGTCGAGTTGACCGAGGCCGCCGGGCGGGCCGTGCGGATCGTTCACGGGAATCTGGCGGTGTCGCTGGCTTACAATGCTGTAGCGATCGGCTTTGCCGCGGCGGGGTTCATCAACCCGCTGGTCGCGGCGGTGCTGATGCCGATCAGTTCGTTGACGGTGGTCAGTCTCGCCGTCGGACGACGCAGCTTCGAGGCCCGATCATGAGTGTGATTTACATTGTTCTGCCGCTGGCCATCCTGCTCGCCGCCGGGGCGATCGCCGCGTTCGCCTGGGCGCTGCGCAAGGGACAATTCGACGATCTGGACACGCCGTCGATTCGCATGCTGGATGACGATGACGAGTAAGGCGCCGCGTGCTCCCCTTCGGGTCGCGGCTAAACAGTAATCCGCATCACTTGTCGCCGGCTTCGGGTTTGTCCATGTGGACATCCATCTGCGGGAACGGAATGCCGATGCCCGCTTCGTCGAGGGCGACCTTGACCTGCCGCGTCGCCGCCTGCTTGACGTCGCCGAACACATCGCCGTCAGCCCACACGCGCACGTGCCAGTCGATCGACGAAGCGCCCAGTCCCATCAGAAACACCGCCGGCGCCGGATCATCACGACGGCCGGGGACATCCGCCGCGGCCTTTTCCAGCACCTCGCGGGTCTTGTCGATGTCGGCTGAGTATTCCGTGCCGACGGCGACGTCAATCCGGCGATATGGGTGGTAGGTGATGTTTTCGATGGTCGCGCCGAACACCGCGCTGTTGGGCAGAATGATGCGGCGGTTGTCGAAAGTATCCAGCGTGGTGGTGAAAAGCTGAATCTCATCGACCTTACCGAGCTGCCCGGCGACGTTGACGACATCGCCGACCTTGAACGGCCGGAAGATCAGCAGCATGATGCCCGCGGCGAAGTTCGACAGCGTGCCCTGAAACGCCAGACCAATGGCCAGACCCGCGGCACCGAGTATCACCGCGAAGCTTGCCGTTTCGATCCCGAACTCGCTGAGCACAAACAACCCCGCGATCAGCAGCACGATCCATCGCACCGCCCGGCCGAAGAATTTACCAAGCGTGGTGTCGATTTTCGCGCGATTGCAACTGGCGACGACGATACGTGAAACCCACGCCGCCACGAGGAACGCGACAAAGATGATGATCAAAGCCGTCACGGCCGGCACGGCGTACTGGTTGATCAATTCCCATGTTTTTTCGTCAATGTTGTCCATCTGTCTGGCTCCAGGGGATCAAGGCATCATGCGCGAGGCTGCGATCGCTCACGTGAACAGATGCCGGGTTTGCGGTGTGTTTATTTGCTGAGAAAGGTGGTTTGCCCGCTGCGCTGATAGGGCATGTTCATCGGGCCGAACGGGGTATTGACCGCCATATCGCCGCCGATCGAATAGCTGGCCCCCTTGCCGCGCAGCATGTTCAGCGCGGCAAGGCCGAGGTTCGACGGTGAGAAGGAAATCGGAATCTCGATCTCGCGGGTCTGTCCCTTGCCGAAGCTGACGGATTTATCGACGCCGCCGGCCGCGATCGACTTGCCGCCGAGTTGCAGGGCGTACCCGAGTTTGCCGAGGTCGATGTCGAACTGGTTGGTGTTTTCCACGTTCAGCTTCATCACGGCCGCGGCCTCGCTGAGCGTCAGCGTCTTCCACTGCATCGAGGCGAGTTCGACCTTCGGCACCGCCGGCACGGGCAACTGCCCGCTCTTGCGGATCGGCAGGCTCACCGGCCCCAGCGGCGCGTCGACCGACAGGTTCATCTTCGCATCGTACGGCAGCACGGAACCGGGCTTGACCGCCCCCAGCGTGTTGGCCAGTGAGACGAACGTCACGGTCGCCGGCACGGTGACGCGCTTGGACCCGCCGGCGGGCACGCTGCCGGCCACGTCCGCCTTGCCGCTGAGAAACTCATTGCCCCCGCTGGCCAGCGCGTAATTCAGATTCGTCAGCGGCAGCGGAACGCTGTACGGATTGCTCACGTCCACATCAAACAGCAGATCGACTTTCTGCAGGGAAAGATCCGCCAGTCGCACCCCGGCCACGCTCGCGCCGGGCTTGGGTGAATTATTCAGCACGGACTGAACTGTTTCACATCCACCAGTCGCCAGCAGCATCAGGGCGACCACAAGGCTCAACAGCGTTCGGCGATGACAGAGCGATTGACGATTCATCGCATGCTCCGGGGGAGGACCAGGGCCGCGTAGCGACCCGGCTATGGGGATGACTGATCAGCCGACTCAAACAAAAAGGCGGCGCGACGGTTTCCCGCCGCGCCGCTGTTGGGGTTTATTCAAAGAAGTTGGTGGCTTCAGTTTCCTCGACCGGGCGACTGATCTGGTCGCTGGTCATCTTGGTGCTGAAGCGCACGTCGCCGGCCTTGACGGCCTTGACAGTCACGCGGAACTCCGCCTTGGCCTTGGGCGCCAGCGAAGCGATCGGTGCGAACTTGACCGTCTTGCCGGTGTTCTTACCAGCGGTCGCGCCGGCGGCACTGACGAACTGCATCGTGTCTTCGAGGGTGTTCTCGATGACGATGTTCGTGCCGGGGGCCGAGCCCTGGTTGGTCACGGTGATGACATACACCACGTTGTTGCCGACCTGGATCGGGTCATCGAGGTCGATGACCTCCAGCAGGATCGCCGGGATGCCGGTGACCATGGTTTCAGCCGAAGCGTCGACAGCCTTGGCGCACTTGGCCTTGGCCATGGCGACGTCCTTGTAGGTGCCGGGGTTGTCGGCCTTGACGCTCACGCTGACTTCCTTGGAAGCCTTGGGCGCGATCGTGCCGAGGTTCCAGGTGACCTTGCCGGCCGCATGGGTGCCGCCGTCGGTCGCGCTGACGAACGGCGCGCCAGCCGGGAGGGTGTCCTCGAGCGTGGCCATCTCAGCCGGCGCATCGCCGGTGTTGGTGACCTTGATCTTGTAGGTGATCGTCTTGCCGATGAACATCTTCTCGGGGCCGGTCTTGGTGATCTTCAGCACCGGTTCATGCACCGCCACGGAAGCCGAAGCATCAGACTTGAGTCCGCCGTCGGCGCTGGCCATGGCCTTGTTGGTGTACTTGCCGGTGTCCAGCGGCTTGAGGTTGACCACGTAACGCTTGGAAGCGCCGCTGGCCAGGTCGCCGACCACGATCTTGATGTTGCCGTCGCCGGCCTCGGTGACCAGACCCTTGGGCAGCGAGTCGTTGATCACGACGTTGCGGGCGGTGCCGGTGCCGGTGTTGGTGATTTCGAAGGTCGCCGGGATGCGCTCGCACAGCAGCACGTCGGACGGCATCTTCTTGGTCAGCTTCAGAGCCGGTTCGATCACGTTGGTCGCCACGCAGGCGTACGGCGTGAAGGTCACGGTCGAGCAGTTGACCAGACGGCCGGGCTTGGTCGCCGAGCCCTTGACGGTGATGGTCTTCGAAGCGCCGGGCTCGAGTTCGCCGAGCATCCACACGCCCTTGCCTTCCTTGACGCCTTCGACGGCCGGGTTGGAGCTTTCAACCTTGAAGTCGCCGGGCAGCATGTCGGTCACGACCACGTCCATGAGCTTCAGCGAGCCCTTGTTGGTGGCGACCAGCTTGTATTCAAAGGTTTCGCCGACGGAGACTTCACCGGGGGCGAATTTCTCGAGCGTGACCACGCCGCAGCAACTCTTGCCGTCAGCATCGGTCACCGCCGAGGGGAAGTTCATCACGGAATGGTTCATCATCGGAGCCGGGGCCGGAGCCTTGGCGGGCATCGGCTCATCGCCCCAGTTGTGGGCCTGGTGACGCCAGTGCCAGGGGGTCCAGCCGGTGGCCGACTGCTTGTCGACGTGACGGTGATAGTCGTCGTCGCGCAGTTCGGTCTTGCCGTACAGATTGTCCATGTAGGTCTGTACGACCTTGGCGCCGTCCTTGGGCGGATGGCCCTGGGTGACGACGGTGGTCTTGCTGGTCTGCGGGAAGCCGCTGCCGTCCGGCGAACCGGATGACATGCCACTCCCGTTGGAACTTGCGCAGCCGACCAGCGTCAGCATGCCAAGCACGGCGCAGCACAGCGCCAGGTTTCGTGCCAGATAACGTTTCATGGATGAACCTCCAATATAAGTACCCATGTTCTATTCTCTCACGTAGCAGCCACAAGCGACTACGCAGACAATGCCCCCTTACACGGGGCAAAAAACGATTTTATTGAATGCCAATGAGCATCAGTCCCAAACCACTGCACATCTCAGATTTGTCCCACGTCGCAATACACACTGATCAACCTTTCATTCTGAATCTCAAGATAACTACTTGCTATAACGCCCGCAAGCGTATCCGTGGAAAATTTTCCCATGACAAATCCTGTTGTCATGTCCATCTGTGAAAGTCTTAGCAGCGCCGTTCCGGTGAAACATTCAGAATTTTGCTGACCGTCATCAGCACTCACCCACACGACAATCTCTTAAACCTCATGGGCGGTTCGTTGAACTGAAAATGTTTTTCATCAACCCCGCTTGCAATGGGCGCCACCAATAGTTAAATTATGGACATAGTTATCCATTTCCTTGTTCGAGGCCACATCCAATGCTCTTCCGCAACGTGTTCATCGCGATCTTTATCGGCGCAGCGCTGGTTGTTGCAGCGCTGCTGGTCAATCACCAGCGGCCAACGATCGAGGTGCAACAGCCCTCGGCGGAATTTGTCAGGGCCTCGGGCAAGTGTGCCGAGTGTCACCTGCGCGAGACCGCCGCGGTGGTTCACCAGTACTCGCTGTCGCGCCACGCCTCGGTGAACATGAACTGCATCGACTGCCACCGTCCCGTCGAGGGACAGCAAGGCATCGAGCACCGCGGGTTCACCATCGCCAAGTCGCTGACGGCCGCCAACTGCCGCCAGTGCCACCCCACCGAGTATGACCAGTTCGTCCGATCGCGCCATGGCGCCCCGGCGTGGGCGGCCGTCACCGGCGCTGAAGACTTCACCGAAGAGCAGATCGCCGCTGCTGAGAAGTACCACCCCGGCGCGGTCAAGCGCGGCGCCAACCAACTCGCCCTGCTCGAAGGCCCCGGCGCCCGCGAGAAAGGCTGCATGGCCTGTCACAACATCGGCAAGCCAAACCCCGACGGAACCATCGGCACCTGCACCCAGTGCCACGCCCGACATCAGACCTCCGTCGCCCTGGCGCGCAGCCCGCAGACCTGCGGTCAGTGCCACATGGGCCCGGACCATTCGCAGCTTGAAATTTTCAACGAGTCAAAACATGGGGTGCTCTTCGCCGCCGGTCGGGATCAGATGAACTTGCACGCGCGCCCCAAGGAGTTGACCACCGACGACATGTCCGTGCCCACCTGCGCCACGTGTCACATGTCCGGCCTCGAGGGCATGAACGTCACGCATGACACCACCGAGCGCCTGAGCTACTGGCTTTTCGCGGCGGTCTCCGACAAACGCCCCACCTATGAACAGGGTCGCAACAAGATGCAGGAGCTGTGCCTGAAGTGTCACACCCGCCCCAGCATCGACCGCTTCTACGCCGAGGCGGAAACCGTCGTCGAAACAACCAACCAGAAGGTCATCAAAGCCAAAGAGCTGATGGACAAGCTCTACGCGGAGAACCTGCTGACCAAGGAAAGCTTCGACGAGCCGATCGAATTCGTGTACTTCGACCTGTGGCATTACTACGGCCGGACCGCCAAACACGGCGCGTTCATGGGCGGAGCCGACTTCGTTCAGTGGCACGGCAACTACGAACTGCTCGCCAAGCAGATCGAACTCGAACACATGGCCGCCGAGTTGCGTGCCGCCAAACACGAGTAAACGGGTCTTTCACAGAGGACACAAAGCACACAGAGAGCCACAGAGTTTAAATATTGATGGCAGGCAAAACACTCACGATACCCTCTGTGCGCCTTTGTGTTCTCTGTGTCCTCTGTGAGACATCAATCTGAACGTCAGCGAGTATCACCGGATGAACTCAAACATCGAAACAACTGTGAAGAAACACTGGCGATGGCTGATACTCGAGGTGTTCGTGCTGGCGAACCTCGGTTTTCTTGCCGTCGATATCTATCTCGCCCACTCGATCAACCAGTTTCACAACCCGATGGAGTGGACGCCGGTGATCTTTTCCGCCGTGGCGCCGGTGCTGCTGCTTACGGGGCTGGTGATGCACGGCCAGTTGCGGCGCGTGCTCGGGCTCATCGTCGGATGGGGCTCGATCGCCGTCGGACTCGTCGGCATGTTCTATCACCTGGAGAGCCGATTCTTCGTCGAGCAGACGATCAAGTCGCTGGTGTATTCCGCGCCGTTTGTCGCGCCGCTGGCCTACACCGGGCTCGGGTTGTTGCTGCTGTTAAACCGCATGGTGGATTCGGAATCCGAAGAATGGAGCCGATGGGTGGTGTTTCTGGCGCTGGCGGGTTTTGTCGGCAACTTCGGGCTCAGCCTCGCCGACCATGCGCAAAACGGTTTCTTCAACACGATGGAGTGGATCCCGGTCGTCAGCGCAGCCATCGGGGTCGGCTTCCTGCTGGTTGCCGCGACGATGCGCGTGCAGCGCCCGTTCATCGATCTGACGCTTGGGGTGATGCTCGGGCAGATGGCCATCGGCCTGCTGGGCGCATACTTTCATGTGCGTGTATTTCTCGCGGGGACCGCGGAGTCGACTTTCGAGAACCTGATTTACAGCGCGCCGGTGTTTGCGCCGATGCTGTTTCCGAATCTCGCGTTGCTGGCGTGCCTGGGGTTGATCGACCTGCGCATCAAAACGATCGACACACCGCGTCAGATGCCCGCAACCGCATCCTGATACGACGTTCAGCAATATCACCATGGCGCGGCGCGGCAACTCCTTTGGGGGTGATCCGCCGGGCTCTGATTGTGACATGCGCCGGGGAGTTCTAGCGTGATGGCGTTGTCAATAATCGTTTTCAACCGTCACGAAAGGAGCACACCTGTGACTCGTCAGACGCAAACATCCGAGAACAATGTCGAAACCCTTCGCAGTGAACTCAAGACGCTGCGCGAAGATGTCGGCGAACTGGTTCAGACCGTCGTCGGCATGGCGCGCGACGGCGCTACCGACACCAAACAGGCCGCGGCGCACGAGCTTGAGCATCGACTGGCCCAGCTTGAACACGCCTACGGCGTGGCCCGCAAGCAGGGCAAACAGGCCGTCGAAACCGCTCAGCAGACCGTCGAAGCCCACCCGCTGGTGACGCTGGCGACGGCCTTCGGCATCGGCGCCCTGATCGGCCACCTGATGCGAAAGGACTAAGCCGCGATGGTCAGCGCGCTAACTGAAGTAATGATCGGCATGGTCGACCTCGCCAAGGCCGAGTTGCGCCAGGGGCGTTCGTCCGTGGTGCAACTCGTCCTGGCGGTGGCCCTGCTGCTGGCGTCGGTGTTCATCGGCGCGACCGGCGTCGTGCTGCTGCTGGCGGCGATCATGCTCGGACTGATGCAGACCATGCCCACGCCGATGGCGCTCGGACTGACCGCCATGGTGGCGCTGGGCTGCGCTGGAGTGCTCGGATGGATCGTACACGACCTGCTGAAATCATGAGAACGGATCGCGCCCCGTTGACCCCCGACGAAGCGCGGCGACGGTTGCGCCAGGCTTCGGCGGCCTGCGATGAGCAGTTGTCGTTTGCCGCCGGACCGTGGTTGTGGATCGGCGCGGCCGTGGCGGCGGGGATCGGGTTCGGCCTGTCGCCGAAGCGCGGCAAGGAGTTGGCCAAACTCGCCGCCACCTTACTGAAGTAGCCCGCTTGCATGCGGGGGGCTCCGACGCTGTAATGTGCAGCTTCATCCAACCCGGAGCCCCAACGTGCCCAAGCAATTCGAAAACGTCACCGCCGTCGCCAAGGCCAACATCTACTTCGACGGCCGCGTGATCAGCCACACCATCATCGACTCGACCGGCGCCAAGCACACGCTCGGCCTGATCTATCCCGGCGAATACCACTTCGGCACCGCCGCCGCGGAAATCATGGAACTGGTCGCCGGGGCCTGCCGCGTGAAACTGGCCGGCCAGACCGACTGGACCGATTACGCCGCCGGTCAGACGTTCAACATCCCCGCCGACTCCAGCTTCGACATCGTCATCACCGAAGGCATCGTCGAGTATGTCTGCTCGTACGTGTAAGCGCTCGGCTTCTGCAATCACGACACGTTGTATGCCGTTGATCTGATTCAGCGCGGAAGTTTCGCGCCGGTTGTTCTGAGTCATTTTCTGAGGTGCGGCATGAAACGATGCGCGATGTTGATGCTGGGCGTGTGCCTGCTGGCGACCGGCTGCCAGCAGGCTAATCAATCGGCCGACGACTATGTGCTGCCCGCGTGGTACGAACAGTATCGCGTGCATGCCCATACCCGGTTGAGCCCGAACTGGCGCGACAAGCCGATCTTTCTCGAAGCCGGTCACAAGCTGCACGACCTCGGGTTTCATGTGATCACCCGTCATATCAAGACGGGCCACGAAGGCGCGTGGTGGCCCAGCGAGGTCGGCGCGGTTGAGCCATGGGCCCAGCAGACCGACTACGCCCAGAAGATCATCGACGAAGCCCACGACGCCGGCAGCCGCATCATCGTGTATCACCGCCACATGGAAGACGCCGCGATGGCTGTCGAGCACCCGGACTGGATCTGCGTCCACCCGGATGGCAAGCCCGCCCTGAAGCGGCGCGGCCTGGTCCTCTGCATGAACTCGCCCTACCCCGATTTCGTGCTCACACGACTCAAGGAACTGGCCGCGCGCGGCGCCGACGGGTTTTACTTCGACGAAATGCACATGCCCAAGGACGGCTGCTGGTGCGACTACTGCCGCAAACGGTTTACTGATGAAACCGGTTTGAACCCGCCGGCGAAGATCGATCCCGCCGACCCGGTCTATCAGAAATACATCGACTTCAACAACGAAACGATCCGCCGTACCTTCGCCCGCTGGCGCAAGGCGCTGCATGCGGATTACCCGAAGCTCGTCATCCTCATCGGGTCCAACAGCTACCCGGCGATGACCGAACGCCACACCACCGACAAGCTCTACCGCATCGCCGACGCCATGAAGACTGAATATTCATTGCCGGCGCGCCGCGGGCCCAATCGTATCTTCACGAAAGACAAGTCGATGGTTGAGCCCGACGCCGATGAGCGCCAGGCGCTGGGGTGGGCGCTGTCGCGTGACGCCGCCGAGGGCCGCCCGCCGCACGTGTGGGCGCACGGTCTGGTCAACGATCTGCACGCCCGTTTCGCCACGGCCGCGCTGATCACCCACGGGTGCATTGCCAACCTCGACAACAACGAAAAGAACATCCCCGATGCGGAACTGTTCGCCGGCTCGACCGAACTCGGCAATCGGGTGTCGCCCGCCTTTGCCGGGGCGCGCCCGCTGCGCTGGGCAGCGGTGCATCACAACGAAGCGGCGCGCGACGCCCTGCTGCCGGATGAATCCGCCGCGTGGAAGCAGGTGCTCTACCCGACGTTCGGCGCATACCGGGCGCTGCTGAAGGCGCATGTACCCGTCGGCGTGGTCACCGACAGCCTGCTCGAAGACGGCCGCCTCGATGGCTACAAGCTGCTGTTTTTACCCAGCGAGAATCTGACGGCAAAACAGAAGGCGAATGTCGAAGCCTTCAAGCGGCGCGGCGGCGTGGTCGTGACGCAACAGCCGCAGTGGCAGTGGCACACGAGCGAAGGCATGGCCGCCGCGACCGGGCAGTTCATGCAGCAGATTGGCGGTGTGCTGCCGACGGCGCCGGTCGTCGTCACCGGCGGGGCCGACCGCATGCAGACCGATGTGTTCACCGCCGACGGGGGCAAGTGCGTCACCGTGGCGGCGGTCAACGATTTTTCATGGGTCTACACCGGCCGCCTGTTCCTCCGCAACGGCAAGCCGGCAACGAAGATCGACCCGCGCACCATCCAGCCGCCGGCCCCGTGTCGCAACGTCGTGATTCACCTCAAACGAACCGACAAACCCCGCAGCGCCCGCGACCTGGCCTCCGGCAAAACGCTGACGGTCACACAAGAAGGCGACGGCTACGCCATCGCGTTACCCGACTTTGAATGTATGGCTGCGGTGGTGGTGACTTACGATCAGTAAACTGTGGCACAGCCGCCCCCGGCTGTGCGTGCGCAACGGTCAGCACAGCCGGGGGCGGCTGTGCCACATATCTGCAACCAAGAGACTGTCTTTATCCGCCCAGGGCGCGTTCGACCAGCGACACGGCCCGATCGGAAAGGTCCAACTGCAGCGCCGCGTCGTGGCCCTTGTCGGACATCTTGTTCCACGTGCGCTGCAGGATCGTGATCAGCTTGTCATCTTCGTGCGCCGCGGCGAAGTCGTCGAAGTAATACGTCAGAAAGACCAGACAGATGACGTCTTCGAGCGTCTGCATGTCGGGGTCGGACTTGATGCGGCGTTTCATCAGCAGGTCGCCGACGCGATCGATCGTCTCGTCGCTGTAGCCGGCCTCGCGGAGAATCTTTCCGGTGACTTCCGCGTGGTAGCTGTACAGCTTTGTGCGCCACAGGTGATAACCCGACCGGTCACGGGGATAGGTGTCGCGCGGGATGTCCCACCGGCGGATGTGCTGGGCGCGCGCAGCGATCTTCAGATAGTCCGGCGAACCCGGCGCGAACTGATCCAGACACTCGGCCATCCGCTGGCCATACAGCAGCGTTTTCGGTTGGTCGCCGTCACGTTCGGGGTCTTTGGCGTTCTCGGCATCGATCAATGCGATGGCTTGTTCATACTTATTCGGCATCGTGTTCACCCGACACAAAAGGACAAGGCGACTCGATCCATGAGCGCCTCATGAACTGGATATTTGGGTCGCATTGTATCCGTTTGACCTCGCGGAGTCAGTCCACCAGCCGACTGATGATCTTCGCGCCGACGGCATCGCCCCACACGTTGACGGTGGTGCGGCACATGTCGAGGATGCGATCAATGCCGAGGATGATCCCGACGGCGGCCAGCGGGAGCTGCGGCGCGTCCGGCAGCGCGGCCAGTGAACCGTTGACCGCGCTGACGACGATCACCATCGTGACCAGCCCCGCCGAGGGGATGCCCGCGGCGCCGATGGCGGCGAGCGTGGCGGTGATGACGATGATGGCCAGCTCGACCGGCCCCAGCGTGATGCCGTAACACTGAAACAGGAAGACGACGGCGACGGCCTCGTACAGCGCGGTGCCGTCCATGTTGATCGTCGCGCCCAGCGGGAGCACGAAGCGCGCCGCCCGCGGATTGACCCCGCCGAACTGCTCAGCACAATCGATGGTCACCGGCAACGTCGCGCTCGATGAGTCGGTCCCGAAGGCGGTCATCAGCGCCTCACGCATCTGGTGCATGTAGCGATAGGGGTTGCTGCGACCGATGAGCCACAGAATCGCCGGCAGCACGATCAGTCCGTGTATCAACAGCCCGGCGATGACGACGATGACATACCACAGCATCGGCCCACCGAGCGCGCCGATGCCGATCCGCCCCACCGTCCAGGCCACCAGCGCCGCCACGCCCAGCGGCGCCAGCCAGAGTATCCACTCGACCAGCTTCATGATCGCGACGAACAGCGCCTCGAAAAATGCCAACACCGGTCGTCCCTTTTCGCCGATGACCGTCAACACCACGCCGAGGATCAGGCTGAACGAGATCACCGGCAGAAGCTGCCCTTGTGCGGCGGCTCCGATCGGGTTGCTCGGCAGAAGCTGCTCGGTGATGTTGCGCATCGCGCCGATGATGCCGCCGCGACCGGTGGTTTCGATGTGGGCGCGTTTATCGCCGGACTCGGATTGGTACGCCGCTTCGCCTTGTTGGATCACGGCGGCGCCGATGCCGGAACCGTCGCCGGCCGGATCACCGGGCGTGATCGCCGTCACGAGGATGACCCCGAGCACGACCGCGATCACCATCGTCGAAAAGTAGTACGCCAGCGTCCACCCGCCGATGCGCCCCAGGTGGGCCGGGTCACCGATCGAGGCCACGCCGGCGATCACGCTCGAAGCCACCAGCGGCACCAGCGTCATCTTCAACAGGCTCATGAAAACCGTGTCGCCGAGGAAGCGAAATCCCTGCAGCCAGGCGGCGGGCACGTCGGCGTCGTAGGTCACGTAAAGAATCTGACCGACGATCGCCCCGATGACCAGTCCTGCGAGAATCAGCCACGTCAGCAGCCAGGCGGAACTCGACGAGGCGGTGTCTTGCTGGTTCATGTGGTGGAAGTTAACCGGCGTCGGCGCGGGGCTCAAGTTGAATTAACACAATCGGCCAGCGAGAAATTACTTTGCGTGGCGTCGACATCACAGTAGTATACCCCCCCATGACACGGACGCTCATGCCGCTGGTGGCCACCAAAGTCATCGCCACGGTCGGTCCGGCCTGCGACACCCCCGAAGGTGTCACGAGCCTGATCCATCACGGCGTTGATGTGCTGCGCCTGAATTTCTCGCACGGAACACTTGATGGTCACGCCAAAACACTGGCCGCCGCGCGACAGGGCATCGCCCAAAGTGAGCGCCCCATCGCCATCCTCGGCGATCTTTGCGGGCCGAAAATCAGACTCGGCGATTTCGAGACGCGCCCCATCGAACCCGGCCAGAGTCTGATGATCGGCCGCGAGGCGACCGGCGATGTGCTCGACACCAACTACGACCCGCTGATCGACGAGATCGAGACCGGTCATCGCCTGCTCATCGACGATGGTGCGCTGCGCTTCCTCGTCGTGGAAAAGAACGACGACACGATCAAGTGCCGCTGCATCAACGGCGGCGAACTCAAACGCCGCAAGGGTGTGAACCTGCCCGACACGCGTCTGTCGCTGCCGACGCTGACCGATCGCGATCGTGAATGCGTCGACTGGGCGATTGAACATCAGCTCGATTACCTGGCGCTGTCGTTTGTGCGCCATGCCAGCGACATCACCGAACTGCGCAGCCTGCTGCGCGGGGCGCCGATTCACCTGGTCGCCAAGATCGAGAAACCCGAAGCGCTGCACGAGATCGATGCGATCATCCATGAATCCGACGCCATCATGATCGCCCGCGGCGACCTCGGCGTCGAGATGGACCTCGCGGATGTGCCGATCATTCAGAAGGATCTGATTCGTCGCTGTCGGGCTGCGGGCAAGCCGGCGATCGTCGCCACGCAGATGCTTCAGAGCATGGTGGATTCATCCTCGCCGACGCGCGCCGAAGTCTCCGACGTGGCCAACGCGATCTTTGACGGCACCGATGCGGTCATGCTCAGCGGCGAGACGGCCGTGGGCAAACACCCGGACAAGGCGGTGTCGACGATGGACCACATCGCCGCCGAGATCGAGCGCACCTTGCAGGACGATGCCCAGTCCGGCGAGCCGACCATGCCGCAGGTGGACATCCGCGAGCAGGATGCAACGCTGGCGCGCGGCGCCTGGCAGATGGCCCACTGGATGGAGATCGCAGCAGTGGTCGTGTTCAGTCGCGGCGGGACCAATGCGCGGATCATGTCGAAGCTGCGTCTGCCGGTGCCGGTGGTGGCGCTGACCTCCGACACGGGCAACGCCGGTCGCATGAGCATGTACTACGGCATCGTGCCGCTGCTGGTGCACATCCCCACCCGCACGAGTCAGCAGATCGGCATGGTCAACGATGTGCTGCTGGAGCGCGGCCTGGCGAAGATCGGCCAGCGCGTGCTGATCATCGGCGCGATCGCCGCCGGCGACATGGCCCCGCACATCTCCAACGCCATCATGATTCACGAGATCGTCGACAGTTGATCCGCTCGACGATGTCCGCTCGCCCCGGGCGCCGCTTCGGCATATCATCAACGACCCATGATGTTTCAAGACGCCTACGAAACCGTATCGTCACTCATGCAGCGCGGCGGCTGGGTGATGTGGCCGCTGCTGGCGATGAGCGTGCTCGCGCTGACGCTGATCTTCGAACGCTGCTGGTTCTGGTTCATCACCAACCGCCCCGGCCGCGCCGCACGCTTCGACGACATCGGCCTGTACCTGCGACAAGGCCAGCGCGACCGTGCCCTGTCGATCATCGATCGCGATCGCTCGGTCTACGGCCGCCTGCTCCAACGCCTGATCGCTGAAAACACTTCAGACGCCGCCGCTACCGACATCGTTCAATCGCTCCGCCCCCGCATCGAACGCTTCATGCCCACCCTCGGCACCATCATCACCGCCGCCCCCATGCTCGGCATCCTCGGCACCGTCACCGGCATCATCAGCGCCTTCCGTGTGCTCTCCGCCTCGCAAACCGTCACCGATCCGTCAAAGATTTCCGCCGGCATCGCCGAGGCGCTGCTGACGACCGTGTTCGGCCTGACGATCGCGCTGATCGTGCTGTTTCCCTTCAACGCCTTCCGCGCCCAGATCGACCGCACCCTCGGCCGCTTCGAATCCCTCATCGCCGCCGCCCAGGAAGGCGATGACGATGAAGACGAGAACGAAACAACAGCGCGCAACTAACCCCCTAGCCGGGTCGCTACGCGACCCTGGCCCACCGAGGTCGTGTAACGACCCGGCTATTGATTTGTATCGTGGTAGACGGGATTGTCGATGCCCGCTTTTTTCAGCAGTTTTACCGCCTCGTCGAGATTCACGAATTCGACATGGCCGTCGCCGAAGCAGATGTTGATGCCCTCGTCATCATGAAGGCCGAGCTTCTCATAGGCGAAGATGTCATCGGGGCGGATGTTCGCCGTCTTGGTGCCGCCGAGGTAGACATATGAGGCGTGCTCGTCAATCCAAGCGGCGACCTTCGGATCATCCAGCGGCACTTCGGGGAACGTGCGGGCATCAAAGTTCGCATCATTCGTACAGCCGAGCGATTTGATGCCCATCAAGCCTTCCTGCACCATCGTCGCCATGTTCGGCGGGAACTTGTCCTTGTTGGTGATCGAGTAGGTGTAGGCCGCTTTATACATGCCGCTGAGATTGACTGAGCAGACGGTGCGGTTGGCGACCTCGCGTGCCCGGGTGAGCGACGGCAGCAGGATGCCGCCGGCGATGACGGTCGTCGATGTACCGCCGGCGGGGCTGAAGAGGTCGGCGCCGGGGAACGGCGTGCCGGTCTCGACGTGAATGCCCGAATCGTCGAGCCACGAGGCGGTCATCGTCGGGCCCAGGTGCGGCAGCAGTTTTTCCATCGCCGGCAGAAAGCGCATCGGGTCGAACGCCTGCCCGTCCGGCGAGGCCGGTGCCTGCATCGCCAGCATCTGGGCGTACATGGCCAACTGCCCGAGGATCTGCGGCGCCGTCTGACGCAGATCGGCATAGGCGATCGACGCCACCGCATCGCGTCCGATCTTCTTTCGCATCATCTTGAAATCATCCGACGCGGTGATCGGTGTGACCTGCAGCTGATCAAACCCGATGCGGGTGCGCACCGCCGCCGGCGAAAGCGAGATGTACAGCCGATCTTTGTAGACCGACCACGCCGGCGAGATCATCGGAAAATTCAGATAGCTGACGGTGGTGTCTTCGACGGGTGTCGACTTGATCTGCAGTTTCATCATGCCGCCGCTGTCGGCCAGTTGCTCGTTGACCTTTGACTCCAACAAAGCCAGCGACTGCCTGAGCTGATCAGGATCACGGACGAAGTTGGCAATCATGAAGTTCATGCCCAGCGGCCCGGCGGCGGAGAAGTCGCCGTAGATCAACCACTGGTCGCCGAACGCGCCGAGCAGCTTTTCCAGGTCAACGCCCGTGGCGTTGGTGAATTCGACGAGTCCTTCCTCAAGGCCCTGTTTCATGTCCGGCTCGTCGACGCGGTTGATCACATCACGCAAGATCGGCAGAGCCTTGCTGAGATCGAGTCTGCTGGCGGACATCCACGTGGCGGTGCGCGGCGTGGCCGTCAGTGTCTTCTGATCCAGGCCGTCACCGACCATCATGGACAACATCCCGCGGTGCGGCGCGGGGCTTTCGATCCATGTCGTCTCACGCCAGTCTTTGCCGTCGATGCCGCCGGTCCAGACCAAGCGACCCACGCGATCGAGCCCGAGCGCTTCGACCACGGCGACAAATTTACCGTGGTCATCGGGTTCATTCCGCTTGATCGCCTGATCGACCGTCTGGCGCACCGCAGCCAGGTCGACGTACATCGCCCCCATCGGTTGCTCGACGCGGCCGGTCATCGCCTCGGTGAAGCGCTTGTTCAAACTCAGCGGCGCGGCAACCTGCTCCGCATCGGCAATGCCGAGGCGCGCCACCGCCCCGGCGGGCGTGTGCTTGCTGAGCATGGCCACCGTGTTGCCGTGACGGATCACACGAATCGCATCGCTGGGGTGTTTATCCATCGCCATCAACGATTGAATCATGTCTTCGAGTTGCTCGGCCTTGTCGCCGGCGTTGCAAACGATCGCGATCGGCGCCCGCAGATCATCCGGCAGTGCCGACACATCGACCGGCCCGACGTAGAAACACCACGGCCGATGATACATGATCCGCGCGATCTCGATCACATGCGACAACGCCTCGCCGGCCTCGTCGCCCTCTTCGCGGCGAACCATCGGAATCAGTTGATCGTGAATCGCCCCGGGCAGATCCCATGATTCGACGAAGCCCGCAAAGTGCGAGCCGGCGTAATTGTTCACTGTATCGACGCCGCGCCAGCCGACGTAAACGATCGCATCTTCCGGCACCCGTTCAGCCAGCGGGGCCTGGATCGCGCCCTGCGCGAAGGTGCAAACACACGACAGAACCACCGCGAACAGCATCGCGGACGACTTCAGACAGCAGCGAATCATGTTGAACTCCGGAAATAAAGGGGCACGCTTGGACGTTTTGGACCCTATGATGACATGATAACGTCGATCCGTTCGCAACGCCCATCAGAGGCATGCTGATTTTCGAGGGCGAACCATGATTCACTGGATGATTCGATGCACGTTGGGAGCCGGGCTGCTGATGCTGGCCGCCTGTGGGGATGGTTCATCGACCACCGCCGGCGGGTGGAAACAGGCTGATGAGTCGAAGCTGACCGCCGCGCAGAAACTGCAGCGCGACATTGCTGTGGACGCGCAGATCGCCATGGGCAAGCAGCTCATGAAGAAGTTGAATACGACCCTGGCCACGCAAGGCCCCGCCGAAACGATCAACGTCTGCAAGCTCGAAGCGCCCGACATCGCCCAGGGTGTGAGCATCACCGAGTCCCTGGCCATCGGTCGCACCAGTTTCAAGCTGCGCAATCCCGCCAACGCCCCGCCGCCGTGGGCCAGCGCCTACGTGAAGCAGCGCGTCGAGCAGCCGACCTTTCTGACCAACCATGATGGACGCTTCGCCGCCCTGCTGCCGATCCGCATGCAGGCGATCTGCCTGAACTGTCACGGCGATCGCGACAAGCTCGCCCCGAATGTCACCGCGGCGCTGGCCAGTCAATACCCGCAGGACCAGGCGACCGGATTCGCCCTCGACGATTTGCGCGGCTGGTTCTGGGTCGAGGTGCCGGCTCAGTAAAACAACGGGTTTGTGCTTCAAGGCGGGTGGACTTAAGTCCACCCGCCTCAGACCGCCTACACTTCCGCTTCATGGACCCGGTGCAGATCATCCTGTTCGCCCTGATCGTGACGGCTGGCGGCGTGATTCAATCCGCTGTCGGATTCGGTACGGGGCTGTTCGCCACGATGCTGTTGCTGCTCAGTGGGATGCCCGCCGAGCAGGTGGTGCCGTTTGTTTCGGTGGTGTCGCTGTCGCAGACGATCGTCGGGGCGTGGAAGCTGCGCGAGCTGGTGTTGTGGAAACTGGTGGTCGGCATGGTGCTGATCGGCATGACGATGCAGCCGGTCGGCGTGTGGCTGTTGAGCCTGCTGACCGCCCAGGGACCGGTCATCGTCAAACAGGTATTCGGCCTGATCATTCTCACGGCGCTGGCGGCGCAGTGGTGGCTGCAACCGCATCCACGCGAGAGGCTGCACTGGGGCTGGGCGGTATTGACGATGATCATCGCGGGCCTGATGCACGGGCTGGCGGGCATGAGCGGCCCGCCGATCGTGCTGTGGGTCATGGCGCACAACTGGACCAACCACCGCAGCCGCGCGATGCTGTGGGCCTTCTTTTCGCTGTTGATCCCGGCGAACCTGGTCAACTACGCGATCCGCTTCGGCGATCCGGCGATCGACGGCATGCTGCTGGGCGTGGCGTTTATCCCGTTCATGTTGATCGGCATGGTGCCGGGAATGTGGATCGGTCACCGCATGTCCAAGGCGCGGCTCAAGCAGATGGCGATGGTGGTGTTGCTGCTGGTGGCAACGTACGGCATCACCGAGTCGATGATTTTCCGCGGGTCTTCACAGGACGCGCCGCCGCCTTCGCCCGCCGCGACTTCGTCAACGCAAACGCGCACGACAGATCAACCCGATCGCCCACCACTGTCACCCCCTCGTCAATGAGCATGCGTCGTTTGGCCGCAAGCCCCCGAGCGAATCCGGTCAGCTTGCCGTCGGATCCGACCACGCGATGGCACGGCACGCCGGGCGCATAAGGATTGCGATTCAGCGCTGAGCCCACCGCACGGTATGCCCGGTTGCCCAGCGCCCGCGCGATCTGGCCGTAGGTCACCACCGACCCGCGCGGGATGCGGGCCGTCATCGCCCAGACCTTTTCGTCGAAGCTCATGCCCGGCGTGATGAGCCCGGCGCGGATCGCCTGCTCGCGGGCATCCTGATGAGCCTGGTCTGTCACTGCCAATGGTTTTCTTGAAGGTGTCATGGTTTGGTCGATCTCCAATCGCGCCAGAGCCAGCGCAAAGAGTCAGGCAGAATCGCCCCGCCGTGGCGGCCGTTGTGTCCGCCTTCGCCGAAGACGAACTGGTAATCATAGCCGGCGAACTTCAACGCCGCGGCCATCTGCTGATTGGCCAGCGGCCAGTTGCCGTGTTGATTGTCCAAATCATTTTTGCCGTCCTGTAGAAACACGCGGATCGGCTTGCTGTCTGTTTTACGAATCAGCGCGGGATAGACATGGCCCCCGCGAATGTTGGTGAAACTGCCGACGTGGCTGAGCACTTTCGTGAAAACGTCGGGTCGCTCCCAGGCAACGGTGAACGCACAGATGCCGCCGCTGCTGATGCCGCAGATGGCGCGGCGCTGCGGGTTGTCCGTCAGCTTGTAATCCTTGCCGACTAGCGGGAGTACCTCGTCGATCAGAAACTTCGCATACTGATCCGACAGCGTGTCGTACTCGACGCTGCGGTTGCTCGGCCGCGGCCGCCAGCCGGGTTTATCGCCCGGCAGTTTGTCGCCGACGTGGCCCGGATCGATGAACACGCCGATCGTTACGGGCACGTCCCCGGCGGCGATGAGATTGTCCAGCACGATCGGCGTGCGGAACTGACCGTCTTCACCGACGTAGGCGTGACCGTCCTGAAAGACCATTACCGCGGCGGGGGTTTTACCG
Source organism: Planctomycetales bacterium ZRK34 (assembly GCA_014873095.1). Taxonomy (GTDB): domain Bacteria; phylum Planctomycetota; class Phycisphaerae; order Phycisphaerales; family Zrk34; genus Zrk34. The sequence goes on along the minus strand of CP050848.1, from coordinate 5,113,870 downwards.
TCGTATTTGGCCGGCACATAAACCCAGTAGCGGCGGATTGTTCCGGGGAAGACTTCGCTGTGATCCAGCACGTGCATCGTGACCGTGCCGCGCGGCACATCTTCATGACGCTGCGAGTCGGGCCCCAGCGTGTATGGCGCATCGTCGGCGCACACGATCGCCGTGATCGCCATCACCACAACCCACATCATCGCGGCCGGCATGATTCGCTGCATGCGGTCATGATACCACGATCAGGCGGCCTGGTCGGTCTCGTATTCGAAATCGTCGCCGCCGTAGTCGTGGGTGATCTCTTCGCCGGGCGTGATGTCACGCAGCGCGACGACGGTCAGATCATCCATGTAGGCGGCGTTGGGATCGGCGTGATGATTCACGTAGCGCAGATCGCAGGTGACTTCGAAGCCGCGCTGCTCGTCGACCCACAGCACGTACGGCCCGTCTTGCGCGGTCCACTGTCCCTGCAGTTGTCCGAGAATGGTCCCGGCTGGAATCAATTCGGTTGCAAACAATCCATGCCCGTGGATCGGGCTCGGCTTCACACTGAACATCAAGCGCGTACTCCGTGGCCTCACGTGTTAAAGCTGGCGGTTCCTTCCAAGGCGACCATCATACAGAACGCCGCGCATGATGAAACCATTTTCCAGAAATATTTCACACGCACTTCACGATGCATCGCAACATGCCAATCGTTACAATGCACCGCATGCAACAACTCCACTACTCCGCGGTTGTGCTCACGCTGAGCCTGTTGATCATCATCACTTCCGGATGCGCCACCACGCACAAACCCGTGCGCAGCATCAAGGCCGGTCAGATTCTTCCGGTCTATGTGCAGCTCGGCGACACCAAAACACCCGCCACCGGGCAGGTTCATTACCGCCAGCCCGCTGAAGCGCAGTTCAACGCGATGCAGATGAACGCGCGGAGCGATGGGTTATATGCCCTGCTGCCGACGGCTTCGCTGCCGGCCGGCATCGACCTGCTTTACTACATCGATGTTCAACAGGGCGAAAAGAGTTTCGCGCACGGCGCGCCCGACAAGCCGTATGTCGTGCATGTGCTGGACCCGCTGCAGTGGGCGACCGAACAGGTGAAACTCAGCATCGAAGGTGATCTCGCTTTTGCGCCGCTGATCATTCACGTGACCACGGGCGAGCTTGATGTCGACACGATCACGCTGCTGTACACCATCCCCGGCGTCGTCGGCGAGATCAGCGCCCCGATGCAGCGCGTCGGCGATTCACATTGGATTCTGAAAGTCCCCCCGCCGAGCGTACACCCGGGCCCGTGGTCCTACGCGATGGTTCTGAACACCACCGCCGGCCAGACGCTCCGCATCCCCGGCGCCGGCTCGCGACAGTTCGTGATCAAACAGCCCAAAGCGATCAAATCCCGTGACACGCGCGCCCCGGGCGATCGTCATCAGAAACCCGATTGAATCGGTTGCGCGTGGCGTAGTTATACCAATCGCAAAAAATACTCGAGCCTTTGTGTAAAGCCCGAACGCGGCATTGTGGCACAGCCGCCCCCGGCTGTGCTGTAGTCGTCGCCCGCACAGCCGAGGGCGGCTGTGCCACAGGTTCGCAGTCGATCACCTTCTGACGCCCGAATCTTTTCCGGGTTGGGTATGATTGCGTGGCACTGGCAGCTTGTCCGCTAGTGCTATCCACAATCGTGATTACAAACCCGATTGAGTGTGGTCAGACCTTGACCGTCTGGCGGCCGTGGGATTCGACCTCGGCTTTGGCCTGCTCGATGAACTGCGTCAGCGGGATCGCGCCCAGGTCGCCGGCGGCGCGTTCGCGCACGCTGACGGTGCCGGCGGCTTCATCCTTGCCGCCGACGATCAGCATGTAAGGCACCTTCTGCTCCTGGGCGACCTTGATCTTGGCGTTGACGCGCTCGTTGGAATTGTCCAGCGTCGTGCGCAGACCGGCGGCCTTGAGCCCCGCCACCACCTGCTCGGCATATCCGGCAAACTTCTCACTGATCGGCAACACGCGCACCTGCTCCGGCGCCAGCCACAGCGGGAAAGCCCCCGCGTAGTGCTCGATCAGAATCGCCATGAAGCGCTCCATCGATCCGAACGGCGCCCGGTGGATCATCACCGGCTGCTTGCGGGTGTTGTCCGCGTCGACGTATTCGATCTTGAAGCGGTCCGGCAGGTTGTAATCCAGCTGCACCGTGCCGAGCTGCCACGGGCGACCGATCACATCGCGCACGATGAAGTCGACCTTCGGCCCGTAAAACGCCGCCTCGCCCGCCGCCTCGGTGAACGGGATGCCCATGTCGGCCAGCACTTCGCGCAATTCGTTTTCCGCACGATCCCAGTTGGCCGGGTCGCCGGCGTATTTGTTGCTGTCAGGATCGCGCAGCGACAGGCGGATGCTTACATCCTCAAACCCGAACGTGTTGAACACGAACTGAACAAGCTCGACGGTGTCGCGGAACTCGCCCTTGACCTGGTCCTGCGTGCAGAAGATGTGGGCATCGTCCTGCGTGAAGCCGCGCACGCGGGTCATGCCGGTCAGTTCGCCGGACTGCTCGAAGCGGTACACCGTGCCGAACTCCGCCAGGCGGATCGGCAGATCGCGGTAGCTGTGCGGCTCCGAGTCGAAGATCTTGATGTGGTGCGGGCAGTTCATGGGCTTGAGCAGATACTCTTCCTCCGAATCGCGCATCTTGATCGGAGGGAACTGCGAATCGGAGTAATACGGGTAGTGTCCGCTGGTTTTGTAAAGATCGATCTTGCCGATGTGCGGGGTGTAGACCACGTCGTAGCCGCGTTTGAGCAGTTCCTGTTGGAGGAAGTCCTGCAGGAGCGAGCGCACCATCGCGCCCTTGGGCTTCCAGAGGATGAGCCCCTGGCCGACCTGCTCGTCGATGGCGAACAGACCCAGCTTCGCGCCGATCACGCGGTGATCGCGCTGGCGGGCCTGCTCGAGTTGTTCGAGGTAGTTGTCGAGGTCGGCCTGCGAGAAGAAGGCCGTGCCGTAGACGCGCTGGAACTTGTCGGATTCGATATCACCGTGCCAGTGGGATTGAGCGACGCTGGTGACCTTGAACGCGCCGATGTACCCGGTCGCCGGGACGTGCGGCCCCATGCAGAGGTCTTCCCAGTTTTTGTCGACCTCGCCGGTGACATACCAACTGAGCACATCCGCCCCGCCGTCGATGGCGCGTTGGGCGTTGTCGATTTTGTACTTGTTGCCCTCATCGCCCAGCCGCTTCATGCCGTCTTCGGGGGGCAGTTCGTAGCGGGTGAACGGGCGATTTTCCTCGACGATCTTTTTCATCTCGGCTTCGATCTTCTCGAAGTCGTCGGTGGAGATGGGCGTGTCCAGCGCGATGTCGTAGTAGAAGCCGGTCTCCAGCGGCGGGCCGTAGGCGAGTTGAGCCTGGGGCCAGAGGCGCTGGATGGCCTCGGCCATCACGTGGGCGGTCGAGTGACGCAGCAGGTAGAGCGCATCGGCATCGCCAGGCCCCTTGCGGGGTTTGGTCACGATGGCGAGTTCGGCGTCCTGCGTGATCGGACGATCCAGGTCGGTGAGCGTCCCGTCAACCTTGGCGCCGACAGCAGCCTTGGCCAGCCCGGCGCCGATCGATTCAGCGACCTGGCGCGCGGTGACGGGGGACGAGTCGAATTCCTTGACGCTGCCGTCGGGCAGGGTGATGCGCATCGCGATGCTCCGTGCTGATCGTTTAGCCGGCGAGCTTGCTCGCCGCGTTGAAAACGTCCCGCAAGCGGGCCGGCTGAACGATGATGATGGTCGAACAATGTATCGCATTCCCCGCCCGACTTCCATCATGATGGCAGATGTGATATTTATTGGGGATGGCAGAATCATGGCGAGCCAAACCAGTCCGCATCGGCGCCATCGACGTCGGATCCAACGGGATTCGGCTCGCAATCGGTGAAGTCGACACCAACGGGGCCGTGTCCCACATCAATTCGTTCCGCGAGGCGGTTCGCCTGGGCACCGATGCGTTCGCCCCCGGCGGCATGCTCGGTGAAAAGATCATCAGCGACACGGTGGCCGCTTTCGACAAATTCAAAAAGCTGATGGACGAGCACGAGGTGGCGCGCCACCGGGCCGTGGCGACCAGCGCCACGCGCGAGTCCAGCAACGGGGACGAACTCGTCGCCCGTATCGCCGAAAAAACCAGCATCAACCTGGAAACGATCGGCCCGCTCGAAGAGGCCCAGCTCGTGTTTCTCGGCGTGGCGGGTGTCGTCGATGTCACGCACAAAACCGCGCTCATGATCGACATGGGCGGCGGCAGCATCGAAGTCACCGTCACGCGGGATCGACTGGCCCTCGGCTGTGAGTCGCTGCGGATCGGACCGGTTCGACTGATGCAGAAGCTCGTCGATCAGGGGCTGACCGAAGCGGACGGCCCGCAGATCATCGAACGCTATCGCGGAGCGGTCAAAGAACTGATCCGCGCGGAGCTGGAAGACAATCCGCCGGACCTATGCGTCGGCACGGGCGGCAACATCGTGCGCATGGGCAAGCTGCGCACGCAACTGCTGGGCAAGACCAAGGCCTACAAGGTCAAACCCGGCGACCTGGATTCGATGATCGACAAACTGCTGGAGATGCCGGTCGAGGATCGCATCAAGAAGCTGAGCCTGCGCCCGGACCGCGCCGACGTGATCGCCCTGGCGACGATGGCGCTGCGTCTGATGATCGCGGACCTGCCGATCAATCGCGTGCTCATCCCGGGCGTCGGGCTCAAGGAAGGCCTGCTTCGTTACGTCGCGCATCACCCGCACGGCTCATCGACGACGCCTGCGCTTTAACATGGCTCACATACTGCTGCATCGGGGCTTGGTATAATGCCCGCCTCCGAGACGACACTTGGGAGCCGACCTTGTTGGGGACCGGCCGATGACCGCAGAAATTCGCAGCTCAATGACAAACGATTCCGTATCCGACACGCTTGTTGCGCCGGAACTGCCGGCCGCGCAGATGTATGTCAACCGCGAGTTGAGTTGGCTGCAATTCAACGCGCGGGTGTTGCACGAGGCGCTTGACCCGCGCACGCCCCTGCTGGAACGCGTCAAGTTCCTCGGCATCTTCACGTCGAATCTCGATGAGTTCTACATGAAGCGCGTCGGCGGGCTCAAACGCCAGATCGCCACGGGTGTGGTGTCACGTTCGGTCGACGAACTGACCGCCGCCGAGCAGTTGACCAAAATCCGCGAGGCGGTCCTGCCGATGCTCGCGGCGCAGGACGAGTGTTTTCACAACGAGATCATGCCGGCCCTGCAGTCGCACGGCATCGAACTGCCCAAGTGGGAAGACCTCTCCGAGGCTGAGCGCGAGGAAGCGACCCGGTACTTTTTCACGGATGTGTTTCCGGTGCTCACGCCGCTGGCGGTCGACCCGGGGCACCCGTTTCCGTTCATCTCGAACCTGTCGCAGTCGCTGGGCGTGGTGTTGCGGCACCCGGGGCAGGTCGAGCGGCTGTTTGCCCGCGTGAAGGTGCCGATGGTGCTGCCGCGCTACATCCAGCTCAAAGAGTCCAATCCGTCGGATCGCTTCCGCTTCATCAGCCTGCTCGAAATCATTCAGCACAACCTCGGCAGGTTGTTTCCCGACATGGAAATTCTGCGTGTCATGCCCTTCCGCATCACGCGCAATGCCGACATCGAGCGTGATGAAGAAGACGCTGAAGACCTGCTGGAAATGATCGAAGAGGAACTGCGGGCGCGGCGATTCGCGGGCGTGGTGAGGCTCGAGCACGGGCCGGACCCCGATCCGTGGCTGCTGAAGTTTCTCGTCGATGAACTGGGCCTGACCGATCAGGATGTGTACGAACTGCCTTCACTGCTGGATTACACCGACCTGGCGCCGGTGGCGGACACGCCGATGCCGGCGCTGAAGGCCGAGCCGTGGACCCCGCTGTTGCCCGGCCCGCTGGCCGACACCGAGTCGGACATCTTCAACGTGATCCGCGACGGCGACCTGCTGGTTCATCATCCGTATGAATCGTTCAACGCCTCGGTCGAGCGTTTCGTCTCGTCGGCGGCGACGGACCCGCGCGTGGTCGGCATCAAGATGACGCTCTACCGCACCGGCGATGAGTCGCCGTTCATCAAGACGATGATCCGAGCCGCCGAGGCGGGCAAACAAGTCGTCTGCCTGGTGGAGGTCAAGGCGCGTTTCGACGAGCAGCGGAACATTCACGTGGCGCAGATGCTTGAAAAGGCAGGCGTTCATGTGGTCTACGGCATCGTCGGTCTCAAAACGCACACCAAGACCGCCCTGGTGATCCGCCGCGAGCCCGAAGGCCTGCGCTGCTACGGCCACATCGGCACGGGCAACTACCACACCGGCACCGCGAAGCTCTACACCGACCTGGGCCTGTTCACCGCCAACAAGGCCTACACCGACGACATGGTCGAACTGTTTCACTACCTGACCGGCCGCTCGCTGCAGCGTGACTATCGCAAGCTGCTGGTGGCGCCGGTGAACATGCGGCAGCGTTTTCTCGACATGATTGCGCGCGAGGTCGAGCACCACAAAGCCGGCCGCCCGGCGCGGATCGTGGCGAAGATGAACAGCCTCGAAGATCAGAAGATCATCCGCTCGCTGTACGCCGCGTCGAACATGGGGCTGCCGATCGATCTGATCGTGCGCGGGTTCTGCTGCCTGCGGCCGGGGGTCGAGGGTATGAGCGAAAACATCCGCGTGATCAGCGTGATCGGCCGCTTCTTGGAACACTCCCGCATCTTCTACTTCCGCAACGGGGCTGAAGACCCGATCGACGGGGAGTTTTACATCGGCTCGGCCGACTGGATGTATCGCAACCTGCGCAATCGCGTCGAGGCGATCACGCCGATCGAGCCGCCGGCGATGCGTCAGCGGCTGTGGCAGATTCTGCAGATCATGCTCGGCGATCACCGCCAGGCGTGGGACATGCAGCCGGACGCCTCGTACATCCAGCGCCGCCCCGAAACCGAAGACCAGCAGCTCGGCACCCACGCCCAGCTCATGGCCGACACGCTCAGCCGCTGGGGCGCCGCGATCCGCCAGGCCTGACGGATGGTGTAATCGCCTGACTGTCCACCATTTCTGAAGATATACCCAAAATCCATGTTGACACCCCGCCGGTACGCGATATGTACATGCGAGTCCTTGTATCCACATGGAATTCGACATGGCCGGCCCGCGAGAGCCTGAACAATTCGTCCAGCACCTGACTGCTCACCAGACGCGTCTGCGTGCGTTCATCCACGCGCTGATGGCGGACTGGCACCGGGCCGAGGATGTGCTGCAGGAAACCAACGCGGTGCTGTGGCGCAAGGCGGATCAGTTCGAGCCGGGCACCAACTTTCACGCCTGGGCCTTCGCCATTGCCCACAACCAGGTGCGGCTGGCGCGCCTGCGTTCGGCGCGTGATCGCCACCACTTCGATGAAACCCTTGCCGACCAACTGGCCAGTGAGGCGATCGAACAATTTGCAGACCTTGATCATCGACGCCAGGCGCTGGCGATCTGTTTTGACAAGCTGCCGAAGAAACAGCGTGAGTTGCTGGCTCGACGGTACACCGCCAATGAGCCGGTGACGACGATCGCCAAGTCTCTGCGACGCCCGGCGGGATCGATCCGCCAGACGCTGTATCGCATTCGCACCGCACTGGCCGACTGCATCGGGCGCTCGATGAGCCGGGAGGCCGGCCAATGAGCACATCACTTGATGATCGACTGCTGGCTCTGATTGACGGCGGCGACGATGCCGAGGCCATTCAGCAACTGCAAACCGATCCCGCGGCGCGGCAGCGTTACCTGGACCTGGTCGCTCTGCAGATCATGTTGCACGAGAAGCTCGAAGGCGACGCCGCCGTGGTGACCCCCGAGCAGGAGGCTGAGCGTCTGAAGTTCCGTGCGCTGGTATGGGCCGGCGCCCTGGCGGCGATGATCGCACTGGCCGTGACGGCATGGTTTGCGTTGACCGCATCGGATGTAAACCACAAGCCGGTATCCGTCTCGCACAGCATCGCGATGATTTCAGACCTCTCACCCGACGCGCGATTCGCCGATGCGACGGCCATGATGAATCTTGGTTCGGAGTTGATGGCTGGACCGATCCACCTGACGGCCGGACGAGCGCAGGTGGTATTTCACAGCGGCACGGTCGTCGATTTGACCGGGCCTTGTGAATTCGAGATGACGGGCGTCAACCAGGCCTCGCTCAAGCTGGGCCGACTGGAAGCCTATGTGCCGCCGGACGCGCATGGATTCACCGTGCAGACACCGGCCGGCGTGAAAGTCGTCGATCTGGGGACAGCGTACGTCCTTCACGTGCGCCAGGATGATGTTTCTGATGTGCGCGTCACCGAGGGGCGTGTGCTGATTCAGACCGACCAGGAGCAACGCGAACTCGCCGCCGACGAAGCGGCACGGTGGCGCATCTCACCATCGGGGCTTGCGTCGCTTGAGGTCACCCGCACCACAGCGCGACAGGTGTTGATAGATTTTCGCGGCGAGGCGAGTCAGGGCGTCAACGCCTCAGAGCGATACAACGTTTTCGATCCCGTGGGCGCGTGGCGTTTTACCTCCGCCTTTGAGGGAACGCGACTATTCAGCAACCTGCATGATGTCGACGGCAAACCGACCGGCATCAGCCTTACCTCGCGCATGGCCACAACCATGGCCGCTGGTATTGCCGGCGAGTTGTTCGTGAATCCGGTTGACGGATTCGAATACAACGCCACGACAGACGGCGTGTTCATCAAAGGTGACCCGGATCAGCATCACGTGATCTTTCACTTTGATGGACTCGAGCCCGGCGGTAAGTATGCATTCACCTTTGCAGTCGGCCTTGAAGCGAACAATCAGGTCGCGCCTAAGATCGCACTCGGCGCTTCGACCCAGACGCTCGCGCCCCATGACAAAACACGTGTGATTGCGTTCGACGACATCATCGCGGATGCCCAGGGGCGAATCGACTGTACCGTCACCCCCGCATCGCCCGGCGTCTGTTTTATCACGGCACTGCGCATCAGCTACCAAGCTCTACAACCCACCCAGGAAAGGATGAACCCATGAGACGCGCCCATTTCACCCAATCGATGATTGCCGCTTTCGCTTTGTTTGTCAGCGTCATGGCAACGCCGTCGATCTTCGCCGCGACAGTCACCACCGCCGGCTCCGACACCGGCGGCTCGGGCACGAAAGACGCCTGGCGCACCACTTCCGTGGCCAAACCCCTGGACCTGGACAACGACGACATCTACGGGACCGGCGGCTACGCGATGTTCCGCTTCAATTCCCCGTCCGGTTCAGTCCCCGTGAACTTCACCGGCAACGGCACCATCAACACACTGCCCGGTTGGATGACGCTCGGCGCCGTCAGCGGCGGTGCGGACCTGATGTACGGCTTGAAATCCTCGGTGGACAATCCCGCCGGCGGCGCCGATGTCAACTCAGGCATTTTGTTTCGAAGCCTGTCCGCCAGTACCGGTGTTGAAGTCGGCATGTTCACCATCACCATCAGCGGCGGTTTTCCAACACTCGGCGCCCGCATCGGCCTGCTGTCCAACAACTCCGGCGGCACCGACATTCCCTCGGCCCTTCGCCTCGCCCAGACGGCCGGCACGGGTTCTGACAGCGTCTCACTGAGCGTGCCCAACGAGAACCAGCCCGACTGGTATTTCTTCGACATCAGCGGCGCCGCCCCCGGCGATGTGTTCACCGTTTACGCCACCAGCCGCGGCGGCAAGCCCACGCTCGGCGGCATCACCGTCGACTTCATCCCGACGCCCGCCGCCCTGCCCGCCGGGTTGGCATTGATGGGCCTGGTCGGTCTGCGTCGTCGTCGAGCCTGACAAACCACCGCCTGCAGGTGGTCGGCCGTCGAAAGGCGGCCGATCGCTTTTATGAAGCTCGCCACGTTGAACATGAACAAAAAGAATGTTCGCGCATTCACGCTGATCGAACTGCTCGTGGTGGTGTCGATCATCGCGCTGCTGATCGCGATCCTGCTGCCGGCCTTGTCCAAGGCACGCGAAATCTCCCGGCGCACGGTCTGCTCGACCAATGTCCGGCAGCTCGCCACCTCCTTCATCACCTATGCCACCGACGCGCGCGGCATGCTGCCGGATACCTACCCCGCCGTGTCCGGCCGGGATCACATGCTCTGGGTCTGGAATCGCAAGTTCACCGACTACCTGCTCCGTGAATATCTCGGCGGCCCGGACATGCGCGAAATCGACACCCTTGACGAGATCGACAAAATCGCCGGCAGCTATCGCGCCCTCTACTGCCCCGTCGGTGATGCGTACCACGGCCCCCGGTACTTCGCCACAGGCCCCAACACCACCGACCTGACCTGGAACACACGCTGGACCGGCTACGTCAGTTTGACCAACAGCCATCTCGAATCCGGCACCTTCAACCCGTCGTCCTACACCGTGCGCGGCTCGGATGTACGCCTGGAGCGATTATCCGACGGCTCGCGGGGCCCCCTGCTCACCGAGCCGCTCTACCATGTCGCCGACTACGATGCAGGCTACGGCGGCATGTGGAGTTGGTTGTGGTCTGTGTCGACTTCGACATCGTCCAGAGGCTACGCATGGCACCTCGGCGAGTTGGACATCGCCGACAACGGTTACAACGTCGCCGGCGGCAATCAGGCCGCCCTTGACGGGTCGGTCGGCTGGTACAACTTCGCCGACATGGTCAACAATGCGACCGCCCGTGCTGATGTCCAGGCTGCGGCGCAGGTTTATCAGGCTGGCGGCAGAGGCTACTACTGGTACCAGCCGGGCCGGGCTCGCTGAACGGTCTCGTTTTCCCCCATCATAATTTACGGACTATTTTGTTAACCTCCCCGTTGCGTGTGGAGTAGGCTTGCAGGAGCCGCCTTTTGGGCGGATGTTGCCGCATGGCTATCGAGCAGGACACCATCGTGCGCGTGCTGGTCAAGGACCGGGCGAGGCTGCTGGCCTACATCTGGGCCATCGTCAGCGATGTACACGTGGCCGAAGACGTGCTCAGCGAGGTGACCGTGCTGGCTGTGAAAAAACGCGAGCAGATCGCCGATGAGGCCCACCTGGCCGGCTGGCTCCGCATCGCCGCGCGGACCGAAGCGCTCAAAGCCCTGCGGACCGACCGTAGCCGCCCCACGCCGATGAGCGATCAGTTGATCGACCTGCTGGACGCCGAGTGGGCCACGCGCGACGCTCAGAGTTCCAACGATCTGGCCGATGCGCTGCAGATTTGCATGCAGCGTCTTTCGCCCAGAGCGCGTCAGCTCGTGAAGCTCCGCTACGCCGAGGGTCTTTCCGGCGCGGTGCTGGCAGAGAAGCTGAACCAGCGGATCAAATCAATCTACGTCGCCATCAGCCGGGTCCACCGCGCCCTGGGCGACTGCATCCGCGCCCACGTGGCCAGGGAGTCACGATGAGCGACGCCGTCGACATCTTCCTGCAACAGGCCGCCGCCTACCTGGATGGCGATCTGCCCGCCGAGGCGCACGAGGCCCTGCACGCCGAACTGCTGGCCGACCCCGAAAAGCGCCGCCGCTTCGTCGACCTGTGCCTGCACTCGGCCGTGCTGACCGAAACCTTTTCCCACCCCCTGTCCCACCCCGCAAGCCCGATGCTGAGCGAAGCGAAACGTCGGGGTATTGATAGCGCCCCCCGGTCGACATACACGCTGTCACGCATCGTCGCCCTGGCCGCGCTGATCGCCCTGGCCGTCACAGCCTGGTTCGTGTTTTCACCCGAGTCGCAAACCGCCACGCACACGCCATCGACTCCGGTCGCCATGCTGTCGGATCATTCCGCGGATGCTGTTTTCGTCGGGGCCGACGGGTCCATGGAACTGGGCAGCGAACTGGCGCGAGGCTCGCTGAGTTTGATTTCCGGCACAGCCCAGGTCATGTTCCGCTCCGGCGCGGTGGTTGATCTGACCGGCCCGTGCTCGCTTGAAATGATCGATGATAATCGAGGTTTCCTGCACACCGGCACGCTCAGCGCCTACGTGCCGGATCAGGCCCACGGGTTTACCGTCAACGCGCCGCATGGGGTCCGCGTGGTCGACCTGGGCACACGTTTTCTGATGACGGTCGATCCGTCCGGCGGCACACAGTTGATCGTGCTCGAAGGTGCGGTCCACTACGAAGGCATCCAGCCTGCGGGCAAACTCACCGCCGGCTCCAGCGCCACCATCATCGACGGCTCGGCCCAGGTCTATCACCCGCAGCCCGGTCAGACGCTCGCGCTGCCGCCGCACATCCGCAATCCGCTGCTCCACGACGATTTCGAAACCGCGCCGTCCGGCTTCACCTTCCGCGGCAATGTCAACCGCATGACCCAGGCCCAACGCGCCTGGCAGGGCCACGCTTATGTCGGGTTCAACATCGGCAATTCGGATGTCAACGGCGTCGCGGAACAAACCCTCGCCACGCTCCCCGGCATGACCTATCAACTGCAGTTCGAACTCGGCAAATACCTGCTGGGCGAAGGCGCCGCCCGGTTGGATGTCGACGTGCTCACCGAGTCAGGCGACACGACGCTGCTGCATGAAACAGCCTCCGTCGTCGAAGGTTCCGACACGATGCCCGTGACACCGACGACCTTCACCTATCGCTTCACCGCGCGCGGGCTCACCACGCGGCTGCGCTTGACAGACACCAGCACCAACCACGCCTCGGCGTTCGATCTCTACCTCGACAACATCCGCATCGTGCCCGTGCTGCCGACTGCGGAGTTAACCCCATCCGGTAATCTAAAGAACTGAGAGCATCTACTTCACAGGAGAATCTGAATCATGAATACGCAACGCCCCTTCGCAATGATCTGCCTGGTCGCCGTCGCCCTGCTCGGCCTGTCTGCTCAGGCTCCGGCCGCCATGTTCACCAACGGCGGGTTTGAATCCGGCGCCACCGGGTGGACCCTTGTCGGCAACACCAACACCCAGACCAACGTCGATCGCTCCTACGAAGGCAGCGGATCGCTCGTCTTCAACGGCGGCAACACCACACCGAACGCCGTCGTATCCCAGTCGTTCGACACGACCATCGGCACCAGCTATTACCTGACGTTTTACATGGCCCAGCATGGCACTTCGTCCTCGGGCCACAGCATTCTCGACATCGACATTTTCGACGGCGCCGGCTTCGGCGGCACGAACCTGCTGGCCGATCAGGCCGAGGTCCTCACCGGTGTCCCGTTCAACAGCCAGGTCGGCACTGTCGACGGATTAACGCCCTTCTACGAGAAGTTCACCTTCAGCTTCACCGCCCAGAGCACCACCAGCACCCTGCGCTTCACCGATGCCTCGACCAACCTGGGCTCAGGCTTCGACCCGTATGTCGACTCGATCGCGTTCACGCTGGTGCCGACCCCCGCGGCCCTGCCGGCAGGTCTTACCCTGATCGCTGCAATGCTGCTGCGCCGCCGTCGTTGATCTATAATGAAAAGGTGTCCGCCGGGGCATACATTTCGCGGAGCGCCCATGCGCCGACAAGCTTTCACACTGATCGAACTGCTGGTGGTCGTGTCGATCATCGCGCTGCTGATCGCGATCCTGCTGCCATCGCTGAGCAAAGCCCGCCACACCGCTCAGGCGCTCGCCTGCGCCACGCAGCAGCGCCAGATCCTCATCGGCGTGCACATGTTCGCCAACGATAACAAGCAGTACATCATCCCCGTCGGCCACGGTGTGAACTGGAACAACATCAGTAAAACCGAGTGGTGGTTCGCCCACCGCTGGCTTGGCCCCTACATCGGCGAAACCGACACCGAAGAACCCAAGGTCATTCATTGCCCCAGCGTCGATGAGGGTCTCTACGGCATCGGGATGAACCACCCCCAGATCGGCCGGTGGCTTCAGGTCAGCCAAGAAAGTGGCAAGATGAGTGTCGAATGGGGCGAGGCCGCCCACCGAACAGACACCATCGAGCGTCCCGACGACACCGTTTCCTTCGCCGACGCAGCTTTGATTTACAACTACACCGAACTGAATCCGGAACTATGGATACCGAAGTATCCGAACAAAGGCGAAAAGATCTTCCGAACACCGGATAACGGTAGATTCTACGAATACGAGAACCCGGTCCGTGCGTTCAATCGTCACGATGACCGCCTCGCTGCGGGGTTTCTTGATGGGCATGTGGAAGTCATGTCCGTCGGCGAGATCGGGTTTCAATACCCGCTCAAAGACCCGCAGGCCAAGTGGGATCGTTACTGAGCGGACTCACCGCAGAGCACCTGCAACACGCCGCGCATGAAGTCGGGCAGGTCCGGCGGGCGGCGGCTGGACACCTGATTGCGATCGATCACCAGCGATTCGTCGACCCACTCAGCACCGGCGTTCACGAGGTCATCTTTGATACCGGGGGTTGAAGTGCAGCGGTAGCCGCGCATGATGTTTGCCGAGATCGGAATCCACCCGGCGTGGCAGATGTGGGCCATGAGCTTGCCGGCTTCGTGAATCTGCCGGGTCAGTTCGAGCACTTTCGGATCGCGCCGCAATTTGTCGGGGGCAAACCCGCCGGGGATCACCAGCCCGTCGAAAGCATCGGCGTTCATGTCGGCGATCGCCGCATCAGACACACACGGATAGCTGTGCTTGCCGGCGTAGGTTTTGTCCGCCTGCGGTCCCGCGACGACCACTTCAGCGCCGGCCTCTTCGAGGCGCAGTTTCGGGTACCACAATTCGAGGTCTTCGTAGACGTCGTCAACGAACATGAGAACGCGCTTGCCGGATGCGATGGCCATGTGTGCTCCTTGAAATTGCTGCGGAACACATCATAGCGCCCGTCGGGCGCGAGTCAGGCGGCTTCGTTTCGACGCTCGGCGGACTGATCGACGGCCGGATGCTTCAGCGAACGTTCGGCGTCAAGCTGGCGCTCGAGTTCGAGCACGCGCTGCTCCAGGGCCGCCAGTCGTGATTCGAGGAAGCCGAACTCGGGCGCGAGGATCGGTTTTTCATCCGTACGCCAGGGCCGATATGTGCGGGTGTCACCAGTCATGTGACAGATATCGGTCGTTTGAATGCGCTACTGAAGAAGCCCGCCGCGAGCGGCGTCGCTAAACGGGTGTAAACACTCATCGTGAATCAGAGTGTCAACGATCAGAGCTTGACTTCGTAGCTGCCTTCCCAGATGACGATGTCATTGGTCAGGTCCATGAGCTGGAACGTCAGCAGGTGGTAGTTGGATGTGGCGCGGGGCATGTCGTAGAACGTGCCGGTCAGGGCGTACTGCGGGCGCGTGCGGGCCGACGACTCGACGGGAATACCTTCGCGCTGCTTGATCGCCTCGGCCTTGGAGCGTGTTTCGACGAAGATGAGATCACGCTTGGCGCCGGAGTTGTTCAGCAGGGCGCGGATGCGGGCGAGGTAGATCTGAAAGTTGGCCGAGGGATCGGAGGTCTGATTCTCCACGCGATCCATCACGATGACGGTGCGTCCGCCGGCCTGCTTGATCTCCGGCACATCGGCGATGCCCGTCACGGCATTCTCCGAAGCGACGACCAGGTCGGCCGATCCAAGCTGCGAACTGCGCGGCAGGTCGCGTGTTTCAAGACGGTAGCTGCGGGCGGCGCCTTCGTTCTTCGGCGTGGCGTCGCAACCGACCAGGGCGATTAAACAGACAGCGGCAAGCGCGTAGCGTGTCATGATCGTGCTCCGTGAAAAATCAGGGCCGGGCCCAGCGGAATTGGATGTTGTAGTTGATCGCATCGGGCGAACTGGACGTCACCGCGACATACGCCGGCTGACGCGGCTCCAGGCGCAGCGTCGCCCAACTGGTGTCCGGCAGGATCGGTTGACCGGCGCCGTCGAACCAGTTGACCTTGTACTCGACCTGAAGGTCTTCGTTGCTCAGGGCCCGTACGGGCAGCGTCACACGCATGAGGTTGTTGGCGGTGCGCGTCACGCTGGGCTCCTGAAAGCCCAGGGCGTCGGCAAGCGTGGGCTGCGAGAGCGTGATGTTTGGATAGCTGCGGGCTGTATCGTACTTACCGCCGATGACACTGGTGTCGGTGTTGCACCCGACGGCGAAAACGCCAAGCATCGTGATCAGTCCGGCCGCGAGTATGTGGGCGATCCTCATGGGGTACTCCTTGTCGATGAATTATACGTGTTCACAGCGGATGTGTTCATCATATGGCGCAGCAGGTCGCTGCGGGGGCTGTACGGGGCGTGCGGGATGCGGGTGATGCGTTCGTAGCCGTGGGTGCCGGGGTAGGGTACGTACAGCACGCGCCCCCCGGCGGTGATGTGACGGTAGAGGTCGGGATCGAGCCCGCCGGCGGCAGCGTCGCGCCCCTGGGGGCCGGTGCGGTAGACGATGCCCTCGGCGTTGTAGACCTTCATCAGATCATCCAGCGACATCTGCGGCAGCACCCCCGCCGCGTGATACGTCTGCATCAGCGCCTGACTCGGAGGCGTCAGGTCTTTTCCGCCCAGCACGTAGGGCCGATCGCCGGCCTTGTACGCTTCGACGCTGACGCTGTACAGCGGATCGGCCGGCCACGGGGGCATGCCGCGCCCGCCGGCGTCGTGGTGACGCAGGTAGTACACGCGCGGATTGCCCGTGGCGCCTGCCGCCAGGTCGTGCCATGTGGCGTTGGACTTCGGGTCGTTGTCGAACAGCACCGTCACATTGTGCGCCGCAGCGCCCAGGCGCAACGGCACGATGTAAGTACACCGCGGCAGCATCGCCAGATGGCGTGTATCCGCCGCCGAGCCGGCTTTCATCAGCGCGCCCAGCGCCGCTGCCGCCAGGCCGGCATAGACCGCCTCCTCGCTGCGTGCCTGCGATCCGATCTGCGCCGCGCCCAGCCCGCCGATCAGCAGGACATTCCCGATCGCGCTCTTGGCCTGACGCATCGATTCCAGCGACCACCACTTGGGGTACTGACTCAGCGTCCACAGGTCCACCACCGGCTGCCCCGTCGGAATCTGCGTCGGCTCGCTGTCGACAACGATCGACACCGTCGGCACCTGGTGCCTCCGCCCGTCCGGCACGTACCGCACCAGCGCGTTGTCCGGCCCGTAGGCCTGCTTGCGCGGCCCGTGCCCGGCGTCGATGATCAGCAGCGTGTCGAACTGCCCCGCCGCCAGCGTGTCCACCAGCGTCGAAAGCTCCGGCCGAAGCTGCTTGACGTGTTCGAACATCCGCGTCGCGTCGTCCGGCTGTTTCATCAGCACGTAGCTCGTCGCCGCCATCAGGTAACCCAGCGTGAACTGCGACTCGATCGGGCGATACCCCGTGCCGAGGTAATCGCCGCCGGACTGATCCTTCTTCGCCGCCTCGGTGACGATGTCTTTCATGTCGCGGGGCTGACCTTCGTAATCGCCGAAATCACGCAGGGCAAACAGCGCATTCTGTGCCGCGGCCCGGGCGTTTTCCCAGTCGCCGCGCACCATGTACAGCGCCGAAATGTAGTAGTAGCTCATCGCCTGTTCATACGGCTCGCCCTTCCAGACCTTGACCCCTTCGCTGATCCATTCGCTGGCGATGGTGCGGTCTTCGGTGTTCACCCCGCCGCTGCGCAGATACTCATACGCCCGCAGCAGCGCCCGCTCGGCCTCGTCGAGATCGCCATCAGCCATCGACGCCAGGCCGAGCCGCATGTTGTCGAGCACCACGTTGTTGGACTTGCGATCCGCCGCCGCGACGCGGACGGTATCCCGCGCCGCCGGGTAGGCATGATCGTAATAATCCGCCGCCGCGCTGCGTCCCGGTCGCGTGTTCTGACAGCCGGAAAGGAAGATGAAACCGCAGAGGGCGCAGAGAACGCAGAGATGACGCAGAGATGGTGACATGGCGTTGCGTTGCGGAAGCGCCACAACCTGCTCACGGCTTCTTTGGCTGTGAGGCCCTCGGCGTGCGTTGTGTACTCTGTGGTGAATCATCTTCTGGTTCAGTCAAAACGATTTCGCACGGTGGCGTATTTCACCTCGTAGCGGTCTTCCCACATCACGTGATCGTCGCGCAGGTCCAGCAGTTGGAATGCGCAGAGGTAGGTGTCGGAACGAGCTGCCCGGCCAGCTTCGGTCACTGAGTAAAACGTCGCGGCCAGCGCGTGCGTCGGCGTGGTGCGCTGATCGTAACGCTCAGCGACCTGCTCGGCGGCGTGTTTGGACAGCACGAAGCGGATGTTTCGCTGGCTGAGGGCTTGCGAGTTGTTCAGTTGCGAACGCAGGCGGGCCATGAACGCCCACTTCTCGCGTTCGGGGATGATGTCGTTGGACTGATTGGACACGCGATCCATCGTGATGACCCACGGGGCGCTGGCGGTGGTGCGTGAAGCGATCACGTCGGAACTCATCAGCGAGGCGGTCATCTGATCGGTCATCGTGACCAGGTCCGCCGAGCCCAGGCGGGTGGTGTTGATCTGCGGATCGCCGCAACCGGCGAGGCAGCAGACGGACATGAAAATGGCGGCACGGTAATACGGCATGGTGAATACTACGTTCATGAGGCGGCGGGGGTTTGGGGCAGATTCAGGGCAATGATGATTTGCAGGCCGTTGAAAATCGCGTGCAGAAGCATCGGGGCCAGCAGGCTGCCGGAACGTTCGTAGACGTAGCCGAGGCCGAGCGAGAGTGTGAACAGGGCCGGCAGCGCGTTGAGGTTGGCGATCTGGACATGGGTCAGCGTGAAGATCACGGAGGTGATCCCGATCGCCGCCCACGGGGTGAGCACGACCTTGGACTGGAGCAGGGCCGTCTGCCACATCCCGCGAAAGATCGTCTCCTCGACGATCGGCGCCAACACCACGGCGGAGATGATCAGCCCCCATCGCGTCGGCCCCCAGCCTTCCTCGGTCATCTTCCGCAACGCCTCATGGGCGATCTGCGGGGCGTCAAGGCCCAACTGCTGCATCACGAACATAACGATCGCCGAAACCGCCATCGTCAGCGGAATCGCCGTGACGGTTCCGAGCAGCGCGTAGCGCACCGCCGCGCCGAACCGGCGCGGGTCAAATCCGAAGCCGAGCAGCCCCCCTTCCACAACCATGCCCGCACGGATGAGGATGTACACGATCGCCGGCAGCGCCCCGGCCTGTGTCGCCACCATCGTGATAAACATTCGCCGCGGCGTCATCTGATCTTCCGGCGGCGGCTGTCCGACAAATGAACCCACCGCCGCCATCCCCACCAGCAGCACCGCCACCGCCACGAACGGATCAAACAGCCCCAGCGCCCCCCGCCGTTTCGGAGCCGCCTCAAACGCCCGCGGTCCGAACACGCCCGCCCG
This sequence comes from Planctomycetales bacterium ZRK34, assembly GCA_014873095.1. Lineage (GTDB taxonomy): Bacteria > Planctomycetota > Phycisphaerae > Phycisphaerales > Zrk34 > Zrk34. The sequence continues at coordinate 5,094,640 of CP050848.1, read as the reverse complement.
CCAGATCGCAGCCAGAATCGATCCGCCGACGATCGTGATCATCACCACGCCATACAGTTGTCCGGTGTCTTGATCCACGTGCAGGTCCATGTTTGAGCGGTGATGATCGGGGGTCTACACTACCGCTCCTGACTTTCGGAGATATTCGACGGTGGCGAACATACTCGACCAGATCATTGCCGACAAACGACGCGAAGTCGCCGAGGCCAAGGCGAAGCTGCCGCTGGAGCACCTCGAAGCCCGCGCCGCCGACACCGCCCGCCCGCGCAACTTCTTCAAGGCGGTCACCCAGTCCAGCCCGACCATCAACGTCATCGCCGAGGTCAAGCGCGCCAGCCCCTCGGCCGGACTCATCCGCGAGGATTTCGACCCGGTGGCGATCGCCACGGCCTACCACGCCGGCGGCGCCGCGGCGATCAGTTGCCTGACCGATCAGAAATATTTTCAGGGCGATCTGTCCTACATCGACAAGATCAAGGCGGCGGTCCCCCTGCCCGTCCTGCGCAAGGACTTCATCATCGATCCGTATCAGTTGTATGAATCGCGCGTCGCCGGGGCTGATGCCGTGCTGCTGATCGCCGAGTGCCTCGACGAGGCGCGGCTGATCGATCTGCTGATTCTCGCCACGCAGTTGCAGTTGACCGTGCTGCTGGAAGTTCACGAGATGGACAGCCTGCTGAAAGTTCGCCCGCACATCGGCTTCCCGCACGCCGGCTACTGCCTGCTGGGCATCAACAACCGCGATCTGAAATCGATGACCACCGATCTGAACCACACGCTGCGCTTGGTGGACATGGTCGAAAACCGATCCATCCTCGTCAGCGAGTCGGGCATCCGCACGCATGACGACGTGGTCAAACTCAAGGCCGCGGGGATCGGGGCCGTGCTGGTCGGTGAGAATCTGATGAAACAGCCGGATGTGGAAACCGCCATCCGCCAACTCATTGACGGCGATGGGCAAGGCTGATCATTACGCCTGAATGTCGATGTGTTCAACGCTCTCGCCTTCGCCGCTGTCTTCACCGCTGGGTTTCTTCTTTTTCTTGCGGGGGCTCTGCTGCTGGGCGCCGGCCTGATCGTCGCGGACAGTCAGGTGCTCGTCGGAGGTTTCGTAGGAATCCTCGATCGATTCAAGATTCTTTTCCTCCTGCTGGCGAAGCCTGACCGAGGCATAGGTAGCCTGATTACGTGCCGCATCACGGGCCTTGGCGGTCTGCGACTGTTGCAACGTCGCCTGGGCGACACTGGCAGCAATGTTGGCAGGAGTCAGAGAGCTCATCGGAGCACTCCTGTACGGGTGGCCCTCGGAAGTTTGAGCAACTATTGCATTTATCGGTTGATTTCGGGGTCGACCTTGAGCCCCCGACAGGGTATACCCGAATCGCGGCCTTCAAGCTTATTTTACAACTTTTACCGCCACGATGGTCATATCGTCGGGGCGGTGGTTGAGACCGGCGAAGCGGCGGACCTGCCAGAGAACGTGGTTGACGATGTCCCGTGCGGGGCGGTCGGCCATGTCGGCCACGGCGTCGCGGACCCGGTCGCGACCGAACTTCTCGCCGTGGAAATTCGAAGCGTCGACGACGCCGTCTGAATACACCAGCAGCACATCACCTTTCTGCAGGTTGACCAGGCCCTTTTCGTAGGTTTCGTTTTTGAGAATGCCCAGGACCATGCCGCCGGTGGTCAGTTCCTGAACTTCGCCATCGCGCCACAGCAGCGCCGGGTCGTGACCGGCCGAGCAGTAGGTCAGGCGGCGGGTTTCAGCGTCGAGCGTGCCGTAGAAGACGGTGGCGAATTCGTTGTCGCGGGTGTCACGGGTCAGGGCGTTGTTGACCCGGCCCATGACTTCGTCGAGGTCGTAGACGTCTTCGACATGGGCGCGCAGCGCGGCGCGCACCGACGCCATCAGCAGCGATGCGGCGATGCCCTTGCCGACCACGTCGCCGACGACGACGCCGACGGAATCTTCAAACGGAATGAAGTCGTAGAAGTCACCGCCCAGATCGAAGCAAGGCTCGTAGATACCGGCGAAGTCGAACGGATCGAGCACGGGTGTCTTCTGCGGCAGCAGGCGTCGCTGCACATCGGCCGCCAGCTGAATCTGCCGCTGCACAGCCCGCTGGGCGCTGCGTTCGGCGTCCAGTCGCGCATGATGGATCGCCCCGGCGGCGAGCTGCGCGATGGCGACCAGCAGGTTGCGGCGGTTTTCTGAAAACTGCGTGACCTTCTCGGTGTAGATCCGCATGATGCCGATCGGCTGACCGTGATAGATCATGCCGACGACAAGGATCGACGCGATGCCTTCGCGTTTGGCGTCGTCCGGGTACAGCACGCGCGGATCGTTGGCCATGTCCTGCACGTACACCACTTCGCCGGCCAGGGCCGAGCGATCCAAGTCGCTGTCGACCAGCCGAATCGGGCCCTTTTCCAGGTACTGCGGCGAAAGGTTGTACACCGCCTGAATGAACAGCTCCTTGCGGGAGTCGTCCAGCAGGCGGATCGTGGCGGCCTTGACGTTCAACAGTTCCACGACGCTGCGCACGACGGTGTCGAGCACCTGCTGCAGCGACCGCTGACCGGCCAGCAGCTTCGAAAGCTGAAACAGCGTCGTGAGTTCTTCGAGGCGGTGGCGCAGCATCACGCCCTGCCGGCAGACCTGCGCCAGCGTATCGCCCAGTAGATACAGAAACTGCACCGCGTCGGCCTGCGGTGTGCGCAGGGCGGCATCGCCGCCTTCGGGCGAGCCGGCGTTGGAAGCGGGCACCCCGGCGGCCTGCGGCACCGGATCGCCCAGACGCAACAACGCCAGTGTCCGATTGCCCAGGCGAATCGATACATCGGGCGTCTGGTGCGACCAGCTCTTGGCCAGCGTGTCACGCAGCGCGTCGGTGCGTGTGCGCATCACGCCGGAATCCGAGGAGCGTGAAAGCACATGCCCCTGCCGATCACTGACCAGCGCGGCATAACCGGTGACGGCTGCGAACGTATCCAGGATACGCTGCAGGGTCGCCTGCGGAATAAACTCGAGCAGTGGGTTGGCCGGTAGCGTCATAGTCGGTGAGTGTTTCCGCGATCCTGGCGGTCAATGAGCGGGTGAGAGTACGGCTATTGGAAAAGACGAGCTGAATTAAGGCTTGTCTTGCGGCGAGTCGTCATCCGGCTGGTCGACCCAGATGCGTTTGAGTAAGGGGATCAACGGATCGTTGGGGCGGCGCGTCCCCAGCACATTCAACGCATGGCTGACCTGGCTTGACTTGCCCTGCTGATAAGCCAGATACGCCACGACCAGCGGCAGATCGGTTTGCGGATTGTCCGCCAGAAGATCGTGCAGATCATCTTCGATCGCCAGCAGGCGCTTGCCATGCGGTAGCAACTTCTCGCCATAGCGGGCGGCGATCAGTTCGGGGTGCGTGGAGAACAGATCACGCAGATTGCGTGAGCTGGTCATGTACAGTCCGGCGCCGATCTGGGCATTGACCCGACCAACCAGCGCCATCGGATCGCCGGGGGTCAGTGCCAGCGACGTCGCGAAGGCGTTCTCGGCGTCGAAGTACCGCTCCTTGGCCATGAACTGCTCGGCCCGACGCATCTGCCGATCGAACTCCCGGTCAGTGTCGCCGGCGAGCGTGGTCAACGGCGCGGCGTCGTAGTCCAGCTTGTTCAACAGTCGATTCATCGTCTGCGGATCAGGCTGCCCCGTGACCTGCTGACGTGTCTTTTCGTACTGCTCGGCGATCTTCTCGGTGGTCGACTTGGCGGGCTCGGACTCATCGTCCGGCGCCTTGGTCAACTGATCGGCCAGGGGCTGCGGACCGGTCGCCACAGGCTGATCCTTCTGACGGATCTTCTGCAGCAGGTCCATGTACACATCCTTGCCGGCCTCAACCTGCGCCATGCCCTGCGGATTGAACATCTCGCGCTCGAGCTGTTCGAAGTCTTCGGTGCGGAAGCGCGCCGCCGGGCTGTCGTTGGTGACCGATGCATTGACTGCCGTGTTGATCTGCTGGCCGATGACCAACCCCGGCGTCAGCGAGAGCGGACTCACACGGCCGCGAGCCATCTTGTCCACGGCATTGGTCTCGACGACGTCGCCTTTGTCGTCGAGTCTCGGAGCATCCGAGTCATCCCCCGCGGCCGACGGGATGGCGGCCTTGTCGGGTGAATCGGCAGATGCTTTATCCGCAGCGTTGGACGGCAGCGAGGGAAGCTGCTGCAGTCCTTCACCCGTGGGCACGCGCCCGATCGGTCGCTGCGTGATGCCGATCAGCGGACTGGCGCTGACCTGGAGCAACCGCCCTTCGGCGTCCGCTGCGTAGCCCAGATTCTGCGGGCGCTGACTCAGCGAAGCGCTGTCAATCGAGCGATCGAGTTGTCCGTGGCTGCCGGCGTTCCAGCCCGTCACGTCGTCGCGGCGAACCTGCGGCAGGTCGTAGCGATACGTCTGCCCGGTGATCTGACCGCTGGTGACCCCGGCGCCGCTGCGCTGGAGAATCTGTCCGGTGTTGTAGGCCTGGTTGGCCTGTCCGCCGCGCACGCCCCCCTGCGAAAACGTGCCGCCGCGGCTGTACACACTCTGCGGCATCGACTGCAGGCGGAACAGATACGTATCGTCTGCCGCGGTGCCGGCCGTGAATTCACCGGGCGCCAGGTAATCGATATCACCCCGGAAACGAGCCAGGCCGCCGACATTGCCGGTCACCAGCGCGTTCTGGTAGGCCCCGGCGGTATTCGGCTGCCGGGCCTGGTTGTATCCGCCGGAGCCGACCTGCAGGTTTTTATCCAACTGCCGGCCGTCGGGGATCTGGTACTGTCCCAGAGACGGCGCGGTCACACCCGCCGCCAGTGCCAACGCCATGGCGAAAATCCATCGTCGCTGTGCGTTCATGTTCATACAACTGCTCCCATGACCGCTCCATACGGTCGCTTAAGTCATTATATCGGCCAGTGCGAGGATTCTCGCCCGGAATAAGACGTACAGGTAAATAAATGGTTCAAAACCCCATGAAAAAACCGCCGGTCGAAACCGGCGGTCATGTATTCACATGGAATAATCGCGTATCAGGCCGATCGACGCCGGCGGCGTGCGGCCAGCAGCCCCAGCGACATCAACCCCACACACAGCCCAGCCGGCTCGGGGACATTCTCGATGCCGTCGCCGACGGCGATGACATTGGCCGTCTCGAACGGATTAGCCTCCACATCGGATGCCTGCCCAAACTGAAGGGTCAACGTAGTACCCTGCTGAACCACGATCTGTGCGACCGCGCGGCTTGTGAAGGGGCCCACGTCATCGACCACCAAGGTCTGAGGCCCAGCTAACCCAACCACCACCCCCGTATCTACGGAAAACACACCCGTGAAGTAATCAAGATTCTCATCGAGTGTCGTCGTGGTGCCCCAGCCATTCTGAGGATAAATCTCGTACGGGGGATTGCGAGGTCCGGAAACCGTTGTCTGGACATCACCCGAGTTGAAGAGCCAGTAAGTATCATTATCCAGGAATCGCGGATCAGCGCCCACGGATATCAGCAAATCATCGTTGCTGGCAGCCTGATCCTGGAACTGTGGACTGTTGGCGCCGATGGTTTCCTGATGCATCGTTCCCGCGGGCGAAGTGATCACCAAATCGATGCCTGAGATCGGCAGACCATCGGTATCCATCTGAAGAATCAGTCGCTCCAAGGATGTGCCGTCGATGGCTTCGCGGCTGGCGATCTGAAGCGTCACGATCGCCTGCGCCTGTGAAACCACGCCGCAGATGAGCAGGGCTACGAAAAGCTTGGTACCAAATTTCATCACGAACTTTCCCCTCAGGTTGAACCTGAATTTATGCGTCTAGGCCCAATCATAGGATGGACCATCTGTTCTCAATCGCATAAATATAACCCGGAACTGCTGGTTATGCAAGTGTTTTTCGTGTTTGGCCCCGGCGAGCGAACCTCCCCAAAAAACCGCCACGAAGACACATATCCGGTTGTATCTACTGGCTTAATAACGCCTGTCGCTGAATGTCAACTGTAGATACCGCGCCACATAATCAACAATTGACAAAACTTCGGGGATATCTGGGTTATTCGTCATGCCCATCGGTTCAAACCGCATGCCCCGAAATCGGATCACCGCCTCGTCCAGGGTCAGACCGAATTGCAGAGACAGGCTCAGCGCCCGGCAGAATGCTTGAACCATGCCGCTGAGGGTGGAGCCTTCTTTGGCCATTTTGATGAAGATTTCGCCGGGTGTGCCGTCGTCGAACAGTCCGATGGTGAGGTAACCTTCGTGGTTTCCGATCATGAATCGGTGGGTGATCGAGTCGCGGGTGCGAGGCAGATGGCGGCGGGTGGACGTCATTTCGGTCAGCATGATACCAGTCCTCGAAAATCAACGACAAACGAGTTCCTGAACATACATCGGCGTGGCCGATAACGAAACTCGAAATTCCGCATTCGTTTTTCCGCTCCATGTCGCTGGCCACATCGCACCCCGGTCATTATTCTGTGGGGCCCACCATGAACCAGACCGCCACCACATCCCCGCTGATCGTCACGATCGACGGCCCGGCCGGAGCCGGCAAATCGACCGTCGCCCGAACCCTGGCCGCCGCACTCGGCGTCGACTTCCTCGACACCGGGGCCATGTACCGGGGCGTCGCCGCCGCAGCCATCAATGCCGGCATCGACCCGGAGAAGTCCGAAGCGGTCGCCGACCTCGCCGAGCAGCTACGCATCAAGTTCAACTGGGACAGCGATCCGCCAGTGCTGCATATCGACGGCCTGGACATGACCCACCGGCTGCGCGACGCCGATGTGACATCCGCCGCCAGCGTGATCGCCGCCAACGGGCGCGTCCGGCAGGTGCTTGTCCGCGCCCAGCGATGGATCGGCAAACAGCACCCGCGACTCGTCACCGAGGGCCGCGATCAGGGCTCGGTCGTCTTCCCCGACGCCACGGTCAAGTTCTATCTCGACGCCGCGGCGGATGTGCGAGCCCGGCGACGCGCCGATCAGCTTCGGGCTGCGGGTCGTGCCGCCGATGAACGCAAAATCCTCGAACAGATCCGCTACCGCGATCAGCGTGATTCATCCCGCAGCGACGGCCCGCTGATCTGCCCCGACAACGCCCAGCGGATCGACACGTCGGACATGAGCTTCGACGAAGTTGTCGAGTTGCTGACCCATCGCGTCCGAGAGGCTGTGGCCGGATGATGGATCCGCTGCGGAAAATTCGACGGGTGAATCCGGGAGCGCCGCTGTGGCGGATCGTGTGGTGGTGGTTTCTGCGGGCGATCATCCGCATGCTGCTGTTCGCCTTCTACCGCCACCGGTGGTATGACCCGCGGAATGTGCCCGACGAAGGGCCCGTGCTGCTGCTGTCCAATCACCAGTCTTATCTCGATCTCGTGCTGCTGGGCACGGGGCTGGGCCATCGCCACTTTCATTCGATGGCTCGACACACGCTGTTTCGCAATCGATTCTTCGCCTGGCTGATCCGGTCGCTGAACGCCTTCGAGGTCGACCAGTCCAAGGGCGACATCCGCGCGATGCGCACCGCCATCGACCGGCTGAAGCAAGGCAACCTGCTGCTGGTGTTTCCCGAGGGCAAACGCACCGAAGACGGCGCCGTCCACGGCCTGCAACCGGGCATCATGCTGCTGGTCCGGCGGGCCAAACCGACGATCATCCCCGCAGCGGTCGAGGGCGCCTACGACATCTGGCCGATTCACACCTCACGTCCGAAGTTGCGCGGGCGCACCGCCGTCAAGTACGGCGCCCCGATCCCGGCCGATGAATTGCTCGCCCTGCCGGCTGACGACGCCCTGGCCCTGATCGCTTCCCGCATCGACGCTCTGCGTCTTGAATTGCGCAGCACGCTGCGAAGTCAGACCCGCGGCAAGTTCCCCCCGCCCGGCCCCGGCGACTCACGTAGCTTCTGAACTTCGGCGTGCTAGAATAGCGGACTCAAACCACCATGAAGATCCGAAACTTTTCCATCATTGCGCATATCGACCACGGCAAGAGCACCCTTGCCGATCGCGTTCTCCAATACACCGGAGCCATCACCGAGCGTGAGATGCGCGCCCAGACCCTCGACGATATGGACCTGGAGCGCGAGCGCGGCATCACCATCAAATCCTCCGCCGTCACCGTCATGCACGAGCACAACGGCGAACAGTACATGCTCAACCTCATCGACACGCCCGGCCACGTCGACTTCCACTACGAAGTCTCCCGGTCGCTGAAGGCGTGCGAGGGCGCGCTGCTGGTCGTCGACGCGGCACAGGGCGTGGAAGCCCAGACCGTCGCCAACGCCTACGCCGCAGTCGAGCAGGATCTGGAAATCGTGCCCGTGCTCAACAAGGTCGACCTGCCGGCGGCGCGTCCCGACGTCGTCGCCGAAGAGATCGAGTCGATTCTCGGGTTCCCTGCCGAAGACGCCATTCGCTGCTCAGCGAAGTCCGGCCTCGGCATCGATGATCTGATGGGTGTGATCTGCGACAAGCTGCCCGGCCCCGAGGGCGATCCTGAAAAACCGCTGCAGGCCTTGATCTTCGACACGATCTACGACGACTACCGCGGCGTGCTGTTTTTCATCCGCGTGTTCAACGGCCGCCTCAAGGTCGGCGACAAGATCCAGATGATGTCCAACGGCGCCAGCTACGTCGTGACCGGACTCGGCAAACACATGCCCAAGGAGAAGGCTGTCAAGCATGTCGAGGCCGGCGAGGTGTGTCACGTGTTCGCGTCGATCAAGACGCTCGACGAAGTCAACATCGGCGACACCGTCACCCTCGATTCAAACCCCGCCCCCGAGCCGCTGTCCGGCTACCGCGAACCGCAGCAGGTCGTCTTCTGCGACTTCTACCCGACCGGCGGCACCCACTACGATGACCTGCGCAAGGCGATCGATCGTCTGCACCTCAACGATGCCAGCTTCGTCTACGCCCCGGAGTCCAACGAGGCGCTCGGGTTCGGCTTCCGCTGCGGGTTTCTCGGGCTGCTGCACATGGACATCATCCAGGAACGCCTGGAGCGCGAAGGAAAAGTCGAGATCGTGCAGACCGCCCCGACGGTCACCTACCAGATCAAGAAAACCACCGGCGAAGTCTTCGACATCCACAACCCGTCCGAGCTTCCCGATCCGTCCCACATTGACGAAATCCGCGAGCCGATCGTGCGACTGGAGATCATCACGCCCAATGAAAACATCGGCGACCTGATGACGCTGTGCGAGTCCCGACGCGGTCAGTACAAGAAGCAGCAGTTCCTTTCGCAGACCCGCCAGATTCTCGAGTACGAACTGCCGCTGGGCGAGATCATCTTCGATTTCTACGACAAGTTGAAATCGATCACGCGCGGCTACGGCACGATGGACTACGAGATCACCGGCTACCGCGCCGACAATCTCTGCAAAGTGCAGATCATGATCAACGGCAAGGTCGTCGACGCCCTGAGCATGATCTGTCACCGAGACAAAGCCGAGCAGCGCGGCCGCGCCCTGCTGCTCCGCCTGAAAAAGGAAATCGATCGCCACCAGTTCGAGATTCCACTACAGGCTGCGATCGGCGGTAAGATCATCGCCCGCGAGACGATCAAGTCGATGGGCAAGAACGTCACCGCCAAGTGCTACGGCGGCGACGTCAGCCGCAAGCGCAAGCTGCTGGAAAAACAGAAAGAGGGCAAAAAACGCATGAAGCGCGTCGGCAGCGTCGACATCCCGCAGAAAGCGTTCATGTCCGTGCTTGAACCCGGCGACTGATCCCCAACGAATAATTTATCAAATACGGCGTATCTACTACGCTCATGATTTGTTATGCGCCTGGCCGGGAATCATACGGTTCCCAATAGAAAATCTCTTGACGACAAATCTGGTAAGCGTCTGGATCGAGGTTCAAAGAACTGACAACTCGACCAATAACGGCATCAAGCATGTCGAATGACCGTACCTTGCAAGCATACCCAAAGTTGTAGCCGACGATGATTCTGTCGTTGAGCCCACCGTTGAGCCACATGCCGACAAGTTTGTAGATTGACGGGCTGAAACTAATTCCGTCCATGCCTATGTCATATTCGCCATCAAAGCTGCGATCACGCACTTGTTCAAAAAACGACATATCGACATCTTCGATTGGTAGCATCACGCCATAGAACTCATCCTCCCGAGGCCAGTAGCCGCCGAATACGATGTCCAACTGTCCGTCCGGCTCTTCAAACGCATCCATCAAATGCCAGATTCCAAATCCCTCCCACGGCTTTGACCACGGCTCGCCAGGCCGACGGATGATGATTCTGTCGGGAAATTCGTACAGAAGCGCAACATCATAAGTCTCGCCCACTGTCAGTACCGGTATTCGATCTGAAATGCACTTTAAGAGCATCGTTCAAATCCTCACTGATGCTACTGGCTTGACGACTGCTTCCTGGCGCCATGCCGAAAGTGAAGTACTTCGACTACATCGTTGTTGATGCGAAACAGAATCAAGTAGTCGCCATAAATCAACATTCTGATTTCAAACAAACAATCTCGTGACTCGGGCGCAATCGGACATCGACCCGGAAACAGTTCAAGCGTCTCGATTTTGTCGTAAAGCCCTTTAAGCCAGTTTGTCGCTGCCAGCCATGATGACTGTTCGGCAAGGTATTCGGCCTGTTGCCATATCAGGCGTTCTGTTGCGTTGGAGATGACAACCCGGAACTTCATGACTACTTCACATTGGCCTGGGCTCGATCGATCATGCCCTGCACAACTTGACGCATGGGCCGACACTGGCCGGCCTCAATTTGCCGAACACTGGTGTCGATTACTGCGAGACTGCGGGCGCGTTCGACTTCGTCAATCAAGGCGGCATAAGCCTCGGGGCTCAACAGAACCGCTTCGTGATCGCCCACGGTGAGCTTCTCGGGCTGACCAGTCTGGTTCAAATGCTTCAGCAGACGTTCGGGATCAGCCTGCAAGTCAGACAGCGAGTGGATGCGATCGATTTTGATCATGATGCAACAGTATAGCTCAGCAACCTTCTGTGAGAAATACATTCAGTCATGGCCTGATGGCATTCGAAGCATCGGCGGCGCTACGGTGTAGTCTATATATTTGAATTCACACGCAAAGGAGTGTTGCCATGGCCGATTCCGAACAGATGCCGCGTTATCAGTTGGGGCGGAGCGAGTTGGAGGTTTCATCACTCGGGCTCGGGTGCATGGGGATGTCGGATTTCTACGGCCGGCGGGATGAGGCCGAGGCGCTGGCGACGATCGACCGCGCCCTGGAACTGGGCATCAACTTTCTCGACACCGCTGACATGTACGGCCCGCACACCAACGAACGCCTGGTCGGCAAAGCCATCGCCGGCCGGCGGGATCAGATCGTGATCGCGACCAAGTTCGGCATCGTGCGCGATCCGTCCGACCCGATGGTGCGAGGCGTGTGCGGCAAGCCCGACTATGTGCAGTCCGCCTGCGAAGCCAGCCTCCAGCGGCTCGGCATCGACACGATCGACCTGTACTACCAGCACCGCGTCGACCCCGACACGCCGATCGAGGAAACCGTCGGCGCCATGTCGCGCCTCGTCGAGCAGGGCAAAGTCCGCTACCTGGGTCTTTCTGAAGCGGGCCCGCAGACGTTGCGCCGCGCTGCGACGGTGCATCCGATCGCGGCTTTGCAGTCGGAGTATTCACTGTGGACGCGCGACCCGGAAGCGGAGTTGCTGAACACCTGCCGTGAACTCGGCGTCAGCTTCGTGGCTTACAGCCCGCTCGGCCGGGGGTTTCTGACGGGGCAGATTCAGTCGTTCGATGATCTGCCGGAAGATGATTACCGCCGGCGGACGCCGCGCTTTCAGGGCGAGAACTTTCAGAAGAACCTCGACCTGGTCAAACACATTCAGGCGCTGGCCGAGCAGAAGGGTTGCACCGCGGCGCAGCTCGCGTTGGCGTGGGTGCTGGCCCAGGGCGAAGATATCGTGCCGATCCCCGGAACCAAGCATCGCAGGTATCTCGAAGACAATGTCGGTGCGTTGCAGGTGGCGTTGACCTCGGACGAGTTCAAACGCATCGATGAGATCATGCCCGCCGGCGCGGCGGCCGGCCTGCGTTATCCCGACGAGATGATGGACATGGTGGGACGTTGACCGCGACGATCAACGTGAATCTTCCGCAGGGATCATCTGCGGCGACTTGGTCTGAAAGTAGTCCAGCCAATCGGCCATGATGCCGCTGCGCAATGTGTTGTCCGCCCGGCACTCCGCCAGGGTGCGGCCCCAGTAAAAGCCGAAGTACCCGTCGGCGCGATCGCGTGAAGCATCAACAAACCGATCGAACGCTTCACGCCCACAGTAAAGCGGCGCGCACTCTTCGATCACGAGCGGCTTACCGAGGTCGAACACCTTCACGGCATTCAGTGCGCTGTCGAGTTCACCCTTGCGCGGATACACATGAATGCTGACGAAGTCGAGCCCGGCGCCGACCGCATCATCGTAAAACAGCGGGCGCGCCCCGGGAAATGTCATCACCCATGGAATCACGCCGACGGTGATCATGTGTCGTTTATCACGGCTGCGTATCGCCTTGGTCAGACGATTGACCCACGCCCCGGCCACCTGCTGACGTGTGCGGCCGGCCAGGTCCAGACTGATCCGCTGCACGAAATGCTTGCCGCCGAATTCACCGGCCAGCCAGTCGGTCTCGACCTTGTTGCGTCCCGGCAGGATCGGTTCGTTCATCAGGTCGTAGCAGAAGATCGTCGGGCTGTCGGCACACACCCCCGCCACCGCCTGCCAGAATGTCGCCTGAACTTCCCAGCGGTCGTGTTCACTCAGCGTGTCGTACCACGCCGGGACATCGGCTTTGTGGTAACAGCCCAGCCCGGTGATATCGAGATAGAGCCCGATGCGCTCGGCGAGTTTGACCAGCCTGGCCAACTGTTGAATCGCCCTTTCGTTGACCGCATCCGGGCCGATCATGAATCGACCGACCTGCAGATGCACCCGCACCGCATTGGCCCCAAGCGCCTTGATCTCGTGAAAGTCTTCAACGACGATCGGCCACTGGTCATACCAGTAGTCTTCAAGCAGACGGCCTTCATGATCGTGATCGTAATTGACGCCCCAGATCACAACACGCTGCCCGGTACGTTCGCCGACGAAGTGCCGCCCGTCTTGACTGACCACAATCCGCTGGAGCGATGGCGCTTCGGCAGGCATCGGCGACGTGGCTCGACACGAACCCAACCATGCGGTGACACCGATGGCCAGAATACACCCGACTCGATGCAGCAGGCTCATGCGTTCATCAGAACACGAATCGGATGTCTGATCAAGATGAAGCGGTGTTGATGCCCCAGATGACATAGGCGCCGCCGATGAATCCCGCGGCGATGACGAGGCCGACGATCCACTCGGGGGTGCCCGTCAGGCTCATGACGATCGCCGAAACGCTGACACCGCAGGTCATGCCGATCAAGGCGCCCCTTTTGGCGCGAGGCGTCAGGGCGTGTTCTTCCACGTACAGCTTGACGCTTTGACCGAGTCGGCCGCTGTTGTAGATGTGACGTTGCAGCGTCGGGCACGAGCGCGTCGCCAGCACGGCGGCGAAGATCCAGAAGATCGTCGTCGGCAGGCCGGGCAGAATCAGTCCGATCCAGCCGATGGCGAACAGCGAGATCGCTGCCAACGCGAGCAGCCGGTTCGCCCACCGCTGCGAACGGGGGCGAACCTCAGCTGCTTCGGGTCGCGTACTGGAAAAGTCACGGCTCATGTTCAGGCGTTCCGTGCGGCGTTGAGCATTTCTTCGGGGATTTCGATTCCCAGTTTCTCGGCCACGCGCCGCCCGTAATCCGGGTCTGCCCGGAAGAAGTGACAGAGCTGTCGCATCTGCACATCCTGTCGAGCGTCGCCGAGCACGCCGGCGATCCGCGTGGTCAGACGATCACGATGACCTTCATCGAACATCCGGTACAGGTTCCCGGCCTGCGTGAAGTCATCGTGGTCTTCGGTTGAATCATAGCGGTCGACAATCGTCTGGCCGAGTTTCCAGGCGGGATCTTTGAACTTCGGCTCCGGCTCGGGGGCGCCTTCGCGGGTGTTGGGCCAGTAGTTGGGGGCGCTGCCGTAGGTTTCGGCGGTGGCCAGGTGACCGTCGCGCATGTAGTGCATCACGGGGCAGCGCGGCTTGTTGACCGGAATCTGATGGTGGTTGACGCCGAGGCGGTGCAGGTGCGTGTCGGCATAGCTCATCAGCCGGGCCTGAAGCATCTTGTCCGGGCTCGGGCCGATCCCCGGCACCAGCGCGGAAGGCTTGAACGCCGCCTGTTCGACTTCCGCGTGATAATTTTCCGGGTTGCGGTTCAGCTCCATCCGCCCCACCTCGATCAGCGGATAATCTGCGTGCGGCCAGACCTTGGTCAGGTCGAACGGATTCCACTGAAACTGATCTGCCTGCTCCTGGGTCATGATCTGCACATGCACCGTCCAGGTCGGATACTCGCCGCGCTCGATCGCTTCGAAGAGGTCACGCTGATGCGACTCACGATCACCGGCGATGGTGTTCGCCGACTCGTCGTCGGTCATGCACTTGATGCCCTGGTCGGTCTTGAAGTGGAACTTGCACCAGACGCGCTCGCCGTCGGCATTGATGAACGAATACGTGTGCGAGGAGTACCCGTTCATATTGCGATAGCTGGCGGGGATGCCGCGGTCGGAAAACAGGATTGTCACCTGGTGCAGCGACTCGGGACACATCGACCAGAAGTCCCACTGCATATCGTTGTTGCGGACGTTCTTGTCCGGCAGCCGCTTCTGGGTGTGGATGAAGTTGGCGAACTTGTAAGGATCGCGGATGAAGAAGACGGGTGTGTTGTTGCCGACCATGTCCCAGTTGCCCTGGTCGGTGTAGAACTTGACGGCGAAACCGCGCACATCACGTTCGGCATCGGCGGCGCCGCGCTCACCGGCGACGGTTGAAAACCGCACAAACAGATCGGTCTGCTTGCCGACCTCGCTGAACAGCGACGCGCTGGTGTACCGGGTGATGTCGCCGGTGACGGTGAAGGTGCCGTAGGCGCCGGAGCCCTTGGCGTGGACGACGCGCTCGGGGATGCGCTCGCGGTTGAAATGCTGCATCTGCTCGAGCAGTTGAACATCCTGCATGAGCAGCGGCCCGCGCGGCCCGGCGGTCATCGCCTGCTGCATGCCGATGGGGGCTCCCTCGGCGGTGGTGAGAACGGGGCATTTGGATTTGTTGTGCTGCTGTGACATGAGTGCGACCTCCAATGGTGGTTTGAATTAACTGATGTCAGAGTAGCCGCTGGATTATTCACGATCAACGATGTATTATCGATATAACTAATAGGTGATAGCTATGGAACTACATCAACTTCGTTACTTCGTGGCCGCGGCGGAGGCCGGGTCGATCAGCCGGGCGTCACAGCGATGCGAGACGGCACAGCCCACGGTCAGTCAACAGATCCAGAAGCTGGAAAAGTCCGTGGGGATGCCGCTGTTCGACCGGGTGGGGCGCGGCATCGCGCTGAATGATGCCGGACGCGCCCTGCTGCCGCGCGCCAAGCGGATACTCGCCGAGGTGCAGGACGCCGGCCGACTGCTGCGCGATGACCTGGATGCCGGGTGCGGCGGGTTTCACCTGGGCGCGATCGCCACCATCGCGCCGTATCTTCTGCCGGGGGCGCTGTCGCAGTTCACCCGGCGGTTTGACCGCTGCGAGTTGCAGATCACCGAAGACCTCAGCGAACGGCTCGTCGAAGGGCTCGTCGACAACACACTGGACGCGGCCATCATGAGCACACCCGTCGAGCACGAGCTCGTCGAGTATCAGACGCTGGCGACAGAAAAGATGATGGCAGTCGTGCCGATGAGCAGCCCGCTGGCGAAAAAGCGGCATGTGAATCTGACGGACCTGCGCGAACAGCCCGTCGTGCTGATCAGCCGCATGCACTGCCTGGGCAGGCAGGTCAACGAGTTCTGCGCCACGCGCGGCGTGGGCAGCCGCATCGTGTGCCGATCATCGCAGTTGATGACGGTGCTGGAACTGGTGCGGATGGGCCTCGGCGTGTCGGTCGTCCCCGAAATGGCGGCGGCGACAAGCTCACAGAGCAGCTATCACTTTCTGCCGATTCGCACCCACGCCCCGAGTCGTGTGATCACCCTGGCCTGGCGCACCAACCGCGGGTACTCCCCCCTGCTGCGGACGCTGGCGGAGATACTCAAAGACCAACTCACCACGTTGCGGTATCACTCACCAAAAAGTCGATGATCGGGATACCCTTCGTGCAGCAGTGCATAAAGCTCGCTACGACGCGGGTGTTTGTCGAGCCAACTCTTAATATTTCGCACCTTGTCGAGATCCTCTGCACCGAGCATCTCATGCAGGAGTTTCTCCCGGGCTTCGGCTCGTTGGCGACGGAACACTTCGGTTTGCCAGACTTCGGAGAAGACCTTATGCACATCGTCGTGCAAGTTGCGCTCGCGGAGTGATTCCCATTCGCTGGCATCGAACCACATGCCGCCGCAGTTCCCGCAACGTTCGAGTTCGATGTCGGTCTCGTGCCCAACGGGATAACGGCGCATGAAGTGACCGCAATCAGGACACAGGCGCGGAGCAGTGGCTGAGCCAGCATTCGGCACAGATGACGCCTCGTCGAGAATCGGCGTGGGCGGCAGTTCAGGAAGGTCACGGCCATGGGCATCGCGCCATCGCCAATACTGATAGCTTTTGATCCAATGTCCGCCGCACGCGGTGCAACTGAGCGTGGCGAGATTGGACTCAAGTTGATCGTTGTGCAGTGACGCAGTTTTACAGACGGGGCATTGCATGAGACGCCTCCCGGGTGGTGTATCTGTAATACTGTATAAACACCACGTCACGGGTAAAGCGGCCAGTGGCAACTGTGGGAGTAGCTGAAAGAAGTGTGGCGTAATCGGCAGAGATATCCCGACGCTTCGCTGCGCTCAGCATCGGGCTTGATGAAACATTTGAGGGATACTTGCGGGGGTCAGATCGGCATGCCGGTGATGCGGGCTTCGAAGACGAGTTGGCCGTCGACGACGCCCTGGGCGTCGCAGATGACACGGCGGGGTTTGAACTGCACTTCCTTGCCCAGCAGGATCAGGCGCTGACCGGGGGCGACCTGCCCGCGAAACTTGACGTTGTCGCATCCTACGAACCCGACAAACCCGGCATCGGGGCGACGCTTGATCATGATGTAGGCGGCGAGTTGGGCGGCGGCCTCGATCATGATCACACCCGGCAGCAGCGGCCGACCGGGAATGTGCCCCGGCACCCAGAATTCGTCGTCACGAACATCCTTGTGCCCGACGACGGCGGTCATGTCATCGGCGAGCCAGTCGATGGCGTCGAGGTGGCGCATGTCGCCGCGCTGGGGGTTGATGGATTCGATCTCTTCAGGCCCGCCAACGGGGTTGTCGAAATCGATCTGGCTGAGGTCGAAAAACAGGCTCGGAGGCATGCGAAGCTCACTTGCGGCGTGAAAGAACCATAGCTGTGCGGCGTGTCAATCACACGTCACAGACCCCTTAAACGCCGCCAACACACGTCGGCGGCTAATCAGCGATTCCCAAATTGCACTACAACCCCTGATCCGCCGGATCGGGGCGGCTGCGATGATCAGCCCTGACTCGAGTCGCGCAGTTCCAGAACCTTGACGCGGACGGCCTGAGCGGCGGCCTTGATGTCCTGCATCGACTTGCGGACGCGGGTCCCGGCAGCCTTGTTGCCGCCTTCGGCCTTGGCGATGTCTTCAGCAGCGGCTTCAACCAGGCTCTTGAGCTGTTCATATTCTTGCATGGAAAGTCTCCAATGTGGTTAATAAGGACATCTGATGCATCACAGGCTACGGAAAGTGCCCCTCGCACGCAAGCGGCACCCCCGCGCCACAGTATCAAAAACCCGCATCACCCCGTTTCACAGGGTCATCGGATGATTGGCAGGATCGCCTTGAAACGATCCGTGCCCGCCTCTTTGACCATCTCCATCAGCGCCATTTCAACGCTTACGGTCATCGCCCCGGCCTCGCTGATGCGCCGCATCGCAAGCTGGTGATCGCTCGCCTGCCGCGAGGAGACCGCATCGCCCGCCACGGCCGCCACCAGCCCCATGCCCATCACGTCCAGCACCGTCTGCATCACGCAGATGTGCGACTCGATGCCGCAGATCAAAACCGTCGATCGGCCAAGTGCCGACAGGTGCGTCCGCATGGCCTCAATACACGCGGAAAACTTCACCTTCGTGAACTTCGGCGCGCCCGGATCACCCATCGGCAGCACCGACGCGATGGCGTCAACCGTCGGCCCGAGCCCCGCGGGGTACTGCTCGGTCACCACGATCGGCACCTCCAGGCCGGCACAACCGCGAATCAGCTTCGCCACCTGCTCGGTGATCCGCTCGTGCTGATCGATCAGCGGCAGCAGTTTCTGCTGCATGTCGACGACCAGTAAAACGGTCTGTTCACGAACAAGGCGAGCGATAGGCATGTCCGATTTTAGGGTGATAACGGGGAATAACCAATATTTCGGCTCAATAATAGCCGCAGCCTGACAGGCTGCGGATCAGCATCCACGCCCTGTCAGGTCGCGGCTATTGCTCGCCTCGTGCAGGCAACTGCATCGTGGGCTCGATCTCGCCGCGCAGCAGGCGGGCGCCCTGCCCGGTGAGCCAGAGATAATGATCGCTGGGCAGCGAGTCGTACGTGACGAACGGGCTTTCGCCGACGGGGGGATTGTTCGTGCACTTGAAGATAGCGGTCGCTTCGTCCATCTCGTCAAACATCGCGATGTACATCGAGCGGATACCCACTTCGCGAGCGGTGACAAACTGCCGCCAGAGGAAGCGGCCGCCCTGCCGTGGGATGTAATTAAGTTCTGCTTCGTGCCCGCGGGCCTTCATCAGGTTGTGCCAACTGAATCCCGCAAAGGCGACCGGCAGATACACGACGCCCCGCTCGGCGCACCAGGCGGCATCGTCGGCCCACTGCTGCCGAACCCAGGTGTCAATGTGCTCGAAATTACGGTACCGCCCCACCGACCACGGCGAGACGATATCCGCCATGGCGATGATTTCATGCAGGGTCGGGTCGTCGACCGCATCGTCTTTGAGCTGTCGCCACCAGAACGGCACGCCGAGTTTCACACAACAGCGCCCGCCGGCTTCAGACTTCAAAAAATGGACCAGTCGGCGACACTCGGCCAGCGTGTACCTGCGATCATCGCTGAACCCGACGCCCCAGATCGACACGACCGGCCGCCCGCCGTGGTGCATGTATCGATCACGCTGGATCAGCCCGGGCATCTGCTGCAGCTTCTTCCAGTCGTCGATCACGCGATCGATCTGACCTTCGCGCAGGCCCGTCAGATCGTACATGACCGCCAGCTTGCGCCCGTGCCTGCCCGCCGCCTCGCCGGCCCAGCCGAGTATGTCGGTAAATGACGCTTCAAATCGCGATCCGATCAGCGTGGAAAAACGCTGCATGAACACCCCGTCGATGCCGTAGTCCGCCATCCACTTGAAATGCAGGTCGATCGTCTTGGGGTGATGCGAGCTGAACACACGGGCGACTGAGCCGTCGGCATGACGAAACTCCGTCGCCTCGGTCTGCCCCTCGCCCAGTTCCGACACGTCCGGCCAAAGGTCGATCCCGCAGGCGCCGGGTTTGAACTTGCCATGGGTGCCGTAGTGGTACCACCCGAGGTTCGTCCCGTCGCCGGGCGTGCGAAACCAACCCTGGTAGCCGCAGTTGACCCGGCCGACGACATCCGATGCCTCGGCAATCTCACCGGCGCGCAACACCCGCGGCGTCACAGCGCCGGCGACGAAACACTGCAGCGCTGTGCGCCGAGTCAATCGCACCACAAGCACCCTGTGGCACAGCCGCCCTCGGCTGTGCGGAAGCCAACGCACGCACAGCCGAGGGCGGCTGTACCACACATCTCGCGATCAAGCCGCGCCGTTACTCAGCGGACAGTTCCTTGATCTTAATATTGCGGAAGTAGATCGGGGCGCCGGCATGCTTGCCCTGGAAACCGATGTGGCCTTCCAGCGGAAGCTGGCAGAACGGCTTGGGCATCCAGGCGGGAATCTCGCTGCCATCGGGGTTGGTCTTGCCGCTGGTCCACTGGTTCATGTCCATCACGGTCACCATCTGGCCGTTCAGCAGCACGTAGATCATCTTGCCCTTGCAGGTGATCGTGTAGCGGTTCCACTCGCCGGGTTTCTTCACGGCACTGTGCGTCGGGGCGAGGTGGCCGAACACGGCGGCGCACTGCCACGTCGTCGGCGAATCCGCCCACTTGGCGGCATAGTCGTCGGCGATCTGAATCTCCACGGAGTTCGGGATCCACTTCTTGACATCCGAGCAGTGCACGACCACGCCGCTGTTGGTGCCGTCGGCGGTCTTGAATTCGAGATCGAGCACGAAGTCCTTGTAGGTCTTCTTGGTGAAGATGTTCTTGTCTTCGGTGGCGGTGAGGATGCCGTCGTCCATCGACCACACGCCGCCGGGGAGAATCATGTTCGACAGATCGTCGGCGATCAGGTTGTCCCACTTGCTGGAATCGGGGTGGCGCAGCGGGGGAATCTCAGCCAGTGGTTTGTCTTCGGCGAGCGCGATGTTGAACGTCCCCATCAGCACGGCAACGAACATCAGCATCAACATTTGGTGGGATTGGAACATCAATGGTCCTTTCGAAAGGTAGCAGTGGTGAATCGACCATTATACAGCAACACCCCGCCGTCGAAACACACACCACCAACTTCCGGGGGAACCCGCATTCGCCCGCTAACCGATTCACCACCACCCGCGACGGATCACCGACTGCGTGCGCAGGGCCTGATGCGGTTTCATTTCGTCCAGCGGCGTCCACCGGGTCGAACCATCGATGTAGCTGAGATTGCCGCCGTCGATGTCCAGGTCGGTCGGCAGATTGACCTGCTCGTCGTCGATCGGCCCGATGGGGCCATGCGAGGCGCTGGTGACGGCCGGGATGTTGGTTCCCATCTCGATGATGTCGCCCATCACGGTGGTTTGCGCCCCGTTCTGAGCAGACGTGAGCGCCACCGGCGACATCCACCGATTGGGGCCTGGATATTGGCCCCCGTAGTGTCCGAACATGAAGTAGTAGCCGGTGCGGATCACACCCTTGTCGCTGTCGCGATCATCCCGACGCCAGTTCTCCAGGCGGTTGGGGCAGTAAAGCAAGCGCTCGTCGGGATTGGTCACCGTCGGCAGCGTCCCGGCGGCTTCTCGCGGCGCCTGCGGATCAAACGACGGCACGAAGTCATGCGCCGCCAGGCGATTGATCCACGAGATGTGATTGGTCTCGCCGTGGCTGCCGTCCAAGTCGTTCATGTAGTTGGTGGAGATGAACCGGCCGCCGTTGTCCGAGGCGTAGACCAGCGCGAGCGTGAACACCTGACGCTGATTGGCCGCACACACCGCGCGCCTCGCCTGCTCGCGCGCCCGGGCCAGGGACGGCAGCAGAATCGCCACCAGCATCGCCAGGATCGACACGACCACGAGCAACTCGAGCAGGGTGAAACCACGTCGGCGCATGAGTAAGGCCTCATGAAGCCCACGGATCAAATCCGTGGGCTTCGTATCACAGTCAACGATGACGGCGGCAAACTCCGAACAGACCGAGCATCATCAGGCCGGCCGGCAGCGCGGCAGGCGTGGGGATGCCCACCGCCGGGGCGAATGCGAAGGCCAATTCATTCAGGTTGCCCGGGGAGTCGCCGTTGGTGAAGGTCACCGTCCAACCCAGATCGTAAGTCCCAGCCGGACCCGCCACGGCCGTCGCGCCCGACATGAACCCGCCCCCGCCGGCCACGTTCACGTCAAAGTCAAACATCTTGGTCAAAATGGAATTGACGCCGTCCGGCGCGGTCTCCACAAAATCTGGATCGAGGGTGCTGGAGGTGTTGAATCCGACCACGTCGACGATGAACGAGTTGTCGGCGATCGTCGTGATCTGCGAATCAGACTCATGGCCTCTTACGCCGACGACGGATCTGACCTGGGCCGTCAGGTCCACACCCGAAAGCTCCCAGACGACCAGGCCGCTGGAGTTGCCCACCTCGGCCGCGCTGCTGATGGTGATGTTTCCGACAGCGGGATTCAAGTAGTAGAACATCGACGTTCTGCTGCCTTCGATGGCGCCGTCCGCGGCATTGCCGCCGAAATCAAGTTCCTTGAGGGCGGCGCCCATGGTGTCGGTGTAAGACCCGACGACCAGCACGCTGCCGGCTTGCTGGACGTTGTAGTTGAGGCTGATTCCACCGGGCGACGGATCGGCCACGATGTTGTCAATATTGACAACCGAGATGGCCGCTTGAGTCGGCGAAGTGAACATCAACAGTCCGACCAGTGCAACCAGCGCGGCGGCCATGAGAGAGCGTTTCATGAGTTTCTCCTTTTAATCAGTGGTACTTGCGAAATTTCGAAAAACGTTTTCATTGGAACCTTGAATGTCATGGAGCTTGAGAACCATCGCTCAACGGGCGCGTAGCGCGTTCCGCCACAACGTACGGCGCGCTCAGCGTCAGTCGGACATGGTCGAAGTTCACGTTCGTGTCGTTCATCTTCCGGCGGTTGGCCTGCAGCCGGACGCGGATCGAGCGTGTGCCTGCCACGAGCGGCAATGACACCTGGCCCGGCGTCCAGGCGGCCTCGGCGGTTGTCTCCAGGCGATCGCGAGTCATCGATTGGAGCACCGCGCCCGATGAGTCCAGCAATTCGATCCAAACCCCGGCCCGGTCATGCGGGTCGGCAGCACAATAGAAAAAGTGCAGTTCGACCTTCACCCCGTCCTGCTGAGCGAATGCCAGATCGTCAGCCGAAAGCTCAACGGTCTGCGTCAACACCGATTCCGCGCTGGAGCGCCTGCCACCCGACTCGGCGGCGGATCGACTGGCGGTCACATACGACTGACCGCGCCGGGCGGACGGCGGATCGGCCATGGCGTGATTTTGCCCATCGGTCAACCACCAGTCGCCCTGGCTGACGGTCCAGCCCTGCGGCGGTGACGGCTTATCCGGGTCGCCGGGTTCAAAATCGCCGTTGACCAACAGATTAGACCGCCCGATCGAGGTCAACCGGCCGCCGGCCAACTGCGCCGCTTGGCCTGCCAGCAGAATCTGGCTCTGCCCGCCGACCATCTCCACGCGAACTGATCCGTCGTAGACTTCGACCCGCGGTGCTTCGAGGTCTTGCGTCTGAATTCCAAATTTTGTGCCCAGGTCGATGATGCGTGAGCCGTCGGGGAGGTCGAGCGTGAAGCCTCGCGCACTTTCGGGAACGTAGGCTTCGAGCATGCCGGCCGCGAGCCGGCCGCGGTTGGGGCCGGTCATTTCGAATTCACAGGGACCGGCCAGATCAACCACGGCGGCGGACTTGAACATGAGCTGCGCCCGACCGGCGGCGAGTTTGATCGGCCCGGTGGTCAATTCAGAACCGAGCTGCATGCGGTCACGGTCCTCGGCAAAAACAGCGTCGGCGGAAAGGTTGGTGAGCATCGCGACCGACGGGGAAGATGTCGTCGAGGGCTTCGCGGTCGGGGTTTGTGGTTCAGGTGAAAGCACAAACCATGCCGTGAGAGCCAGCACGACCAGTGCGGCGGCGATCAATACCCCGACGCTTCGGCTTCGCCTCGGCATCGGGCTTGGGGCGTCGACTGGGGCTTTGAACTTGAAACTTTCAACTTCGCCGGCGGTCGCCTCGGCGAGCAGGCGTGACTCGTAGCACATCAGCACGAAGGTCTGTCGACGATCCGGGTCCGCGGCCATCGCCTCGCGGAGCTGATCCGCCTGGTCCTCGGTCAACTGCCCTTCGAGGTAGCGCATCACCAGCTCGGTGAACTTCGCGTCGCGCTGGATGGCCAGGGGATCGGTCATGCCTGTTCTCCCTGGGCCAGTTGTTTGCGGATGCACTCGCCGAGTTGCTTGTGGATGCGGGTCATCGCCACATAGACCGTGTTCAGCGGGCGGCTGAGTTTCTGGGCGATGCCGCTGGAGGCGATGCCCTGACCGTATCGCAGTTGCACAAGCTGGCGGGCATGCGGCGTGAGCTGCTTCATGCAGCCGCGCAACGCGTCGACCATGCGTGACGATTCGAGGTGGGCCAGCGAATCCCAGTGGGGCTCGAGCAGGTCGAGCATTTTGTCATCCAGCACACAGGGCCCGCGCTTCAGTCGCTCGACCGCCTTGAGACTGCGATGACGGGCAGTGACACGCAGCCATGCCCTGAGATGATCGGCATCACGGATCTGGTCACGCTTTTCCAGCGCGAGGGTGCAAACTTCCTGGTAGACATCCTCGGCGGCGTGTTCATCGCTGAGAATCGACAGGATATACGCCAGCAGCCGGGCGCGATCAGCAACCAGAGCTTGTACAAGATGCGAGTGGTCAAGAGCCATGCTGTACTGCTATCCCGGCACGCGGCCCCAACTGTACAGGGATTTACATTTATTTTTAGGAAGAATCGCCGCAGCGCGGCGGTGATGATCAGCTACCGGGGTCAAAACCGCTGTTTTTCAGCAGGTTCATGAACTGATCGGTGAACACGAAATTGTGCTCGGGGAAGCCGAGACCGCGCATGTTTTTGTCGATGTGGCTGAACATCAACTCGATGACGCCGATCTGCGGGGCGGTTTGCCAGAGGGGGGCATCCGACGCTTCGCTTTGCTCAGCGTGCGGCCTGGTGGGGGCGGCGTGATCGATCAGGCGGACGATGCCGGTCGTGGAGGCGCCGGCTTCGTCGATGCGGTCGAGCGTGGCGTCGTAGATCAGGCTCTGACCGGGGTAGACTTCGCAGTCGAACTGGGCCTTGCCGATCTTGGCAAGAATGACCTTTTCCTTGAATCCGCGGGCATGACCGGTGAGGATGCCGGCGGTCTGCGCCATGCCTTCGATCATCAGCGAGGCGGGCACGACGGGCGTGCCGGGAAAATGATCGTGCAGGTGCTCTTCAGCCAGCGAGACGTTTTTGATCGCCACGCAGCGAGCGCCCTTGTCCAACACCAGAATGCGATCGATCCAGCACCAGCGCATCAATGAACTCGGAACGTGGAATGTGCAACGCGGACCTCAAAACACAACGCGCCGCTTCGGACAGATCCGAGTTCCGCGTTCGGAGTTCCGCGTTTGATCAGCCCAGCTTGGCTTCGACGAACTTGACGACGGCTTCGACGGTGAAGATCTCACCGACCTTGTTGACGTCGGGGTCCTGCTCGAACTCGGAGAAATCGGCGTGGGGCATGCGGGCTTTGAGCTCGGTCAGGCCCTTGTCGGTGACCTTGCCGTCCTGGACATACTCGGCATTCTGCAGGACGTTGTCGGGGAACAGTTCGCCCTGGCTGATCTTGATGTCGAAGGCCTTTTCGAGGCGGAAGACGATGTCGAGGAAGTCGATCGATTCAGCGCCAAGGTCGCCGGTGAGCGTGGCAGTCGGGGTGACTTCATCGTCATCCACGCCGAGCGCATCGACGAGGACTTCCTGAACCTTGGCGAAAATTTCATCGTGGGTCATGTTCGTAGCTCCGTGGTCTAATGCTCATTGCTCGTGGGGCCGGGCATCCTGCCGTGGCCTGAGCTTGAATCGTCCCTGCACAGCGACTTCGCCATCGACGGTGCCGCGTCCCTGGAAGGTGCGGGTCTGCTCGTCGGACTTGGTCAATTGAACCTCAACCCGGAGCTGCTGCCCCGGCCGGACCATGTTACCGTACCGCACATTGCGGACTTCCGCCAGCACCCAGGGCCGACCGTCGGGGCCGTCGCCGAGCAGCTTGCGGGCCGCCTGCACCATCGCTTCGAGCATCATCACGCCCGGCAGCACGGCGAAGGTCGGAAAGTGGTCGCCGAGGTATTCCTCAGCCGCCGTGACCGACTTGATTCCGACCAGGCGATCGTCGCCTTGTTCCAGTACCGTGTCGATGAGTTCGAATCGCATGCATGCTCCGCGTCGCAGGGCCGGTAGCGTATGCCGGAAGCGGGTTTGAGGCAAGTTTGCCACGTGATTCAGGCATGACCGTGCACCGGGAAAAGTTTTGACAGGATCAACAGGATGCTGCTGGTGGGAAATGGGATTTTCTCCTGACCATCCTGTTATCCGGTCAACCTCTTCACGCTTCACGCCTTGGAGCCGCTGTGATGATGTTCCTTTACGGGCAATTGACAATTGCCCGCCTCACCGGCGGCGCGGTATCATGAACGATTCGAATTCGGGCTGCCTTCGGCGGTCCCCTACCACGGATCTGAGCATGACACAGAAATTCCTGTCCATCCGCGGCGCCCGGGAGCACAACCTCCAGGGCATCGACCTGGACATCCCCCGCGACCAGCTCGTCGTCATCACCGGCCTCAGCGGGTCCGGCAAGTCCTCGCTCGCCTTCGACACCATCTACGCTGAGGGCCAGCGTAAGTACGTCGAGAGTCTGTCCGCCTACGCCCGGCAGTTTCTCGAACAGATGCACAAGCCCGACGTCGAAGAGATCGAAGGCCTGCCCCCCACGATCGCCATCGAGCAGCGCTCCGCCTCGCACAACCCCCGCTCGACTGTCGCCACCACCACCGAGATCTACGATTACCTCCGCCTGCTGTTCGCCCGAGCCGGTCAGCCCCACTGCTGGAAGCCCGTCGGCAAAGGCAAAAACGCCAAAGTCTGCGGCCTGCCCATCGAAAGTCAGTCCGCCTCGCAGATCGTCGAAACCATCATGAACTGGGCTGACGGCACCAAAATGATGGTGCTCGCCCCGCTGATCCGCGGCAAAAAAGGCGAGCACATCGAAGCCCTCGAAGGCATTCAGCGTCAGGGCTTCATCCGTGCCCGCATCGATGGCGCCGTCGTCGACCTGCGCAATCCCCCCAAGCTCGCCAAGACCAAGAAACACACCCTCGAAGCCGTTGTTGATCGCATCGTGATCAAACCCGAGGTGCGGAGCCGACTCGCCGACTCGATCGAGGTCAGCCTGAAGCTCTCGCACGGACTGGTGATCATCGCTGTGCTCGATGACAACGCCTCGACCAGCGACACCGACAGTTGGACCGACCACCTGTTCAGCGAGAAATACGCCTGTGCCGAGCACCCCGAATGCTCGCTGGAAGACCTGGCCCCGCGCCTGTTCTCGTTCAACAGTCCTTACGGCGCGTGCCCCGCCTGCGACGGCCTCGGCACGATCATGGAGTTCGATGAAGACCTGATCGTCGCCGACGCGGCCAAGTCGCTTTCCGAGGGCGCCATCGATGCGTGGCGCAAGCACGGTAAGCGGATGAACATCTACTATGGCCGCGTCACCCGCCAGTTCTGCCGCAACTTCGGCGTCGATCCCGAGATGCCTTACAAGGACATCTCCGCCGCGATCCGCCGTATCCTCATGCACGGCACGACCGATGCTGACGAGTCCAAACACGGCGCCCACTTCGAAGGCGTCATCCCGAACCTGCAACGCCGCTGGGCCAACACCGATTCCGAATACGTCAAGCAGCGCCTGCACGCGTACCTCTCCGAAGCCCCGTGCGAAACCTGCCACGGCGCTCGCCTGCGGCCCGAAGCGCTCAACGTGTTCCTCCCTCTCCCCGCGGGAGAGGGCCGGGGTGAGGGCGCCCCCGCAAAAAGCGCCTCATCCGTTCAAACCCATGGCATCAACATTCACGATGTCGTCACGATGACCATCGCCCGGGCGCTTGAGTTTTTCGAGAACCTCGAGTTGAACCGCGAGCGGGCCACCATTGCCGAGCCCATCGTCAAGGAAGTCCGCGCCCGCCTGGGGTTCATGGCCAACGTCGGCCTGGGATATCTGACGCTCGATCGTCAGACCGGCACGCTCTCCGGCGGTGAGGCGCAGCGGATTCGCCTGGCCACGCAGGTCGGCTCGGGCCTCGTCGGTTGCTGCTACGTGCTCGATGAGCCCACGATCGGGTTGCACCAGCGCGACAACGACCGCCTGATCACCACGCTGCGTCATCTGGCCGACATCGGCAACAGCGTCCTCGTCGTCGAACACGATGAGGACACCATCCGGGCCGCCGACTGGATCGTCGACATCGGTCCCGGCCCGGGGCGCCACGGCGGGCGCGTCATCGCCAACGGCGACTACAACCACCTGATCGCCAACCGCGAATCCATCACCGCCAAGTACCTGACCGGCGAGTGTGAGATTCCGACGCCCGAACATCGCCGCCCCGTGACGCCCGACACGGCCATCACCGTCAAAGGCGCCCGCGAGAACAACCTCAAAAAGATCGACGTCCGCTTTCCGCTCGGCGGGTTCGTCTGCGTGACCGGTGTGTCCGGCTCGGGCAAATCCACGCTGGTTAATCAGATTCTGCTGCGTGCCATGCTGCGCCATCTGCACGGCTCACGCCAACGCCCCGGCGCTCACGATCGCGTCAATGGTCTGGGTCAGATCGACCGCGTGATCGAAGTCGACCAGTCACCGATCGGCCGCACGCCCCGGTCCAACCCCGCGACCTACACGGGCGTGTTTGACCTGATCCGCTCGCTCTACGCCATGACCAAAGAAGCGAAGATTCGCGGGTACAAGGCCGGCCGCTTCAGCTTCAACGTCAAGGGCGGTCGCTGCGAGGCCTGCCAGGGCCAGGGTACAAAGAAAATCGAGATGCACTTCCTGCCCGACGTCTACGTCGAGTGTGAAACCTGCAAGGGCTCGCGTTACAACCGCCAGACGCTCGAAATCCTCTACCGTGGCAAGAACATCTCCGATGTGCTGAACATGACCGTCGAGGAGTCGCTGGAATTCTTCGACGCCCATCCCAAGATCGTTCAGCTTCTGCGGACGCTGCGCGACGTCGGCCTCGGCTATGTCCACCTCGGGCAGGCGTCGACGACCCTCTCCGGCGGCGAGGCTCAGCGCGTCAAACTTGCCACCGAACTCGGCAAATCCGCCACCGGTCACACCGTCTACGTGCTCGACGAGCCCACGACCGGCCTGCACTTCGCCGACATCCACAACCTGCTGAACGTGTTGAACCAGCTCGTCGAAAAGGGGCACACCGTGCTGGTCATCGAGCACAACCTCGACGTGATCAAATGTGCCGACTGGATCATCGACCTCGGCCCCGAAGGCGGTGAAGCCGGCGGCACCCTCGTCGCTGAAGGCACCCCCGAGCACCTGGCCTCCCTGCCCGAAAGCTACACCGGCCAGTACCTCCGCCACCACCTCAAACGCCCCGCCGCCGCGGGGTGATGCCCGGTTCAGTGACGTTTAGCCGGCGGGCTTGCCCGCCGCTTGAGCAGGCGACCGCATGGCGATACACGTTCGACGCGGCGAGTAAACTCGCCGGCTAAACAGGGTTGACGCAATACATGCTGTCCTGCGGTGCGTTATCATCGATAACGAGGTATCTACCGCATGCGCATCACACTGCTCTGTTGTACATCGTGTCTGGCTTTTCTCTGTCTCACGACACTGGCCGTCTCGGCTGATGAACTTTCGGGGGCGCCGGTGAATCCTTTTCCCCGGCCGGTGATGCAGCGGCCGCTGGCGGTCCAGTGGTCTTTTGATCAGAACATCGACGGTTGTCAGGCCCTGCATGCCTGCCGCATCGACGGGCGCGACGGCATGCTGCGCATCGAGGCGAACGCAGGTGATCCGTATCTGCTGCTGCCGCCGCTGGCGAAGCCGATCGCCGGACCGATCGAAGTGACGCTGCGTGTACGGGGCGACAGCGAAGGGGCCGGGCAGATCTACTGGATCAGCCAACAACACCCTCAGTGGGCCGGCGATCAGTTCACCGCCAACGAAATCAAATTCGATGGCCAGTGGCATGAAGTCACATTCGCCATCGACACCGACGACATGCTGACGCGCCTGCGGTTAGACCCGAGCACCGGCCCGGGATGGATCGAGGTCGATCACATCACCGTTCGCCGCGTGATACGCCACCCGCTGACGATCTCTGCGGTGCAGGTGCACGGGCGTGAAGTCACCGCGATCGTCGACAACCTCGGCGACCAACCGCTGGTCTTTTCCGCCTACGGCAAGTCGCATCGCCTCGAACCGCGCACCCATGCGAACATCACGGCGAACGTGAGCGGCCAGCAGCCGTTTGAACTACTGCCGATCACTGTCGAAGCGGAGAATCTTCCGCCGGTACAGCGGGCGATCGTGGTCCATCACCCAGATGTGCAGACCAAGTGGGTGACGCTGCGCGAAGGCGACATCACGCTGCAGGTCGATCCCATAGGGCGCGGGGCCCGCATCGAACGCGGCGGCCAACTCATCGGCGTGATCGCACCGCTGGCGTGGAATCGCCAGACACTGCCAAGCCTGAAGCTGATCAAACACGATGACCATGAAGTGACATTTTCGGGCGACGGCATTGAGCGCCTTTTCCTGCGACTGACCGGCAGCGAAATCGCATACACACTGCAGGCAGCCGATGAACTTGAAGGCCCGGTGGTTCGCGCCGCCGGCTCCCTGGAGCAGGGACTGCTCGCCGGCGTTGAGTACCTGGGGCGCGGTGAGCGGTCGAGTTCGACGCTGGATATCGAAACCGCTGAACACCTGCGCTACGAGCCGCCGCTGCGTCATGTGACCATGCCGCTGATGGCGTTCGTGACCGACACTGCGTCGATGGCGATGACCTGGCAGGACATGACCAATCAACCGGTCTACGCCACACCGAACTTTTTCGACGGCACGGATGATCACCGCATGGCGATGCGCGGCAAAACGATTCACGCCACAATCAAACTCGACGCCGCCTATTCGGATCAACACGGCATCGAATCGGCCATCGAATGGGCCGTCCGCAAGCATGGCCTGCCGGAGGTTCCGACGCCGCCGCGTTCCGAAGATGAGCAGTGGAAACTTTGCATGGCGGCGCTCGATGGCAATCTGCGGAATGAAAAGGGCTGGGGGCATTGCGTCGAAGATCGCTGGCCCCGCCTGCCGTATGGCGCGATGGCGTCGACGGTGTGGCGACTGACCGGGAAGATGCCGGACCTTCCGAAACTGCTGCCGTGGGGCGGATCGCACCTCAACGATCCCGCCGCGTTCTTCATCACCGGTCACACGGATCAGTGGCGCGACCATCTGCGCCAGCGCACCGCCAATCTCATCCGCGAGCAGCAGCCCGACGGTTCATTCCGCTACCAGGGCAAATATCTCAAGGGCCACTTCGAAGACACCGCCAGCGGGCACTGCGGCCTCCGCGCCGCGCAACTGCTCGAAGCGGCCTACTACACCGGCGATCGTGAAGCACTGGCCGCCGGCCTCAAGGCACTTGAATTCTGCAAGCGATTCCGCACCCCGCGCGGGGCGCAGACATGGGAACTATCCCTGCACACGCCCGACATCATGGCCAGCGGCCACCTCTGTAAAGCGCATGTACTGGCATTTCGGTTGACCGGCGACAAGGCCCACCTGGCCGCGGCGCGGCGATGGGCGATGACGGGCATCCCGTTCATCTACCAGTGGTCCGACCGCCCTGTCATGATGTACGCGACCATCCCCGTGCTCGGCGCGACCGACTGGCGCGGCAACTGGATCGGCCTGCCCGTGCAATGGTGCGGCCTGATCTACGCCGAGGCGATCGACCTGCTGGCCGATCATGATGCCACCTTCGACTGGCGGCGCGTGGCCCGGGGCATCACCGTCGTCGCCGAGCAGATGCAGTACCCCGACGGCCCGCACATCGGGTGTCTGCCCGACTCGTTCGCCTTAGCGGATCAGACCCGTCGCCCGTGGGACATCAACCCCTGCGCGACGATCTACATGCACAAGCGTCTGGCCGGCCAGCCGGTCGGTGTGTACGTCGCCGCCGATGATCACCATCGCGTCGTCGCCCCGTTCCCCGTGACGATCGACGCCGGCGTCGCGCGAATCGACCCCCGCCATGTCCCGCCCGGCCTCGCTTACCAGTTGCTCATCAACGGCGAACAAATCATCAACGTCCCCGCCGACAATGGACCGACCATCCCGCTGAACCTACCCGCTGTCACCCCCGCTTTGAAACAGTAGAATTTCAACCATGAATCAATCGACATCCGCATCTGCTCTCCGTCTGGCGGCAATCGCTGCCATGGTTCTTCTGGCCGGCTGCACTCCGCTGCAATCACAGCGCATCGCCACCACCATCGACATCACCCAGCGGCCGGATGACTGGTTCACGATGCGCGGGAGCCTGGACAACTGCCGCATCCGCTTCGAGCGTGACAAGGTCGGTCGCGTGGTCTTTCTCGGGGGGTCGATCACGCACATGCGCGGCTGGCGCGACATGACGGCGAAGATGCTGCAGGAGCGTTTCCCGGAGACGAAGTTCGAGTTCATCGACGCGGGCATCCCCTCGACAGGTTCGACGCCGGGGGCGTTCCGCTTTGAGCGCGATGTGCTCGGGCACGGGCGTGTTGATCTGCTGTTTGAAGAGGCGGCCGTCAACGACTCGACCAACTTCCGCACACCCACCGAGATGACGCGCGGCTACGAAGGCATCATCCGTCACGCGCGTCTGGCCCAGCCGGATATGGACGTGATCACGATGCACTTTGTCGCGCCGTGGCTGATGGAGGATTACAACGCCGGGAAGGTTCCCGTGGTCGTGCAGCGACATGAGCAGGTGTCGGCGTATTACGATGTGCCGTCGATCAACCTCGCCCTTGAAGTCACGCAGCGCATCAACGCCGGTGAGTTTGAGTGGAAGAAGGATTTCCGTGATCTTCATCCGTCGCCGTTCGGTCACAAGCTTTACACCTCGACGATCGGGCGTCTGCTGGATACGGCGTGGAGCCAGCCGCTGACGCCGGACGCGAAGATCACGCCGCATGAATACCCCAAGCGGTTGCTGGATGACGCCAGCTATTATGGCGGGCGGCTGGTCGATGTCCGCGAGGCGCAGCTGGGCAAGGGCTGGAAGGTCGATCCGTCATGGAAGCCTGCGAAGAAGGCGCACACCCGGCCGGGTTTCGTCGATGTGCCGATGCTCGTCAGTGAGACGCCGGGCGCGGTGATGAAGTTCAAGTTCACCGGCAACGCGGTTGGGCTATTTGTCGCCGCGGGTGAAGACGCAGGCATCATCGACTGGCGCCTCGACGATGGCGAGTGGAAACAGCAGAACCTGTTCACCGAGTGGAGCAATCAGCTTCACATCCCGTGGGCCTACGTGCTGGCCGCGAACATCGACGACGCCCCCGGCGCCAACACGATGCACACGCTGGAGGTCCGCATCAGCGACCAGAAGGACGACCGCAGCGCCGGCCACGCCTGCCGCATCGTCCACTTCCTGGTCAACCGCGACAAGTGAATCATCGATCACTCAGCGGCGTTCGCCTTCGCCGGCGTTGCGCTGTTCATGGGTGAGTTCGAGGATGTGGAGGCGGCCGCCTTCGTCGTTGATCACCTCGATGGTGATTTCCTGGCCGGGCTTGAGCGAGCGGATGAAACGGATGTGGTTTTCGACGGGATGCCACTTGCCGTTTTCACCCTTGCGCCATTGTGCATTGATGAGGACGGACTCGCCCACGAGCACCTGCGGGTTGGTCGCGTTGTTTTTGGGGAAGGTCTTGCCGATCGCGGCGACCTTCAGTCGAAACCCTTTACCTTTGGCGACTTTTTCCACCACCGTGCCGCGCAGCTGGCCGGCGAAACCCTTGGCGCCGTCGGGCAGGGTCGGGCCTTCGGCGGCTTGAGTCGACAGTGAGAGCAGCAACACAACGCAGAAGGCGGTGGCGGCGCGAAGCATGGTCAGCCCCTTGATAGCAGAGAAGTGGCGCCCGCCGCGACATGCGACGGTTTCAAGTAAATATTAAAACCATCCGCTGACTGATCCGCAAGCGTCGGTCACCTCCGCGCAAAATGAACCGGCCCGGCGTGCTCCTCCGCACGCCGGGCCGGTCATCTCACTCCCAAAATATCGCTCCGCCCCAAAGGTTTGTCTTGCGACCTGACTGATATCGACCGGCGCATGGGACAACTTAAGCGGTTGATACGACACGGAGAGCAAATTGCCAGGGGATCAGTCGGCGGGGATGCCGAAGAATGTCGGCCGACCACGGCGCGGTTGGGTTGGGTCGTCGACGGGCCGACGCAGCAATTCAGATCGCGGTGGGTCGTTGGGCGAGGTGTCTGCAACTACAGTCACCGGAGTTTTCGGCTGGGGCTGCGGCTTCGGCTGCGCGGGGGCGGGTTTTACCGGAACCGGTTGCTGGGGCGCGTCAGCCACAGCGAGCATCGGCGTCGCCGGCGGCGTGATGCCGACTTCCTGCAGACTCAGGCTCAGCGTGTCCAGCGACGCGAGCACCTGACGTTGCAGCGCGTCCTGATCTTCCGCGGCGTCATAGGCACGGCGATAAAAGGCATGAGCCCGCAGGTGCAGCGCCCCACGCATGGCGGGGTCCGATAGAAAACCTTTACCCTGGTACCAGGCGCCAAGGGTACGGGCCTGCTCGGCGTCAAGTGATTTAATCGGCTGCTGCATCAGCGCGACATTGTTGCGGATCGCCTCGTCGTCGGATTTCGCTGCGAAGGGCGCGGCGCTGGCCGGGTCGTCGAAGTCGAACAGATACATGCGGGCGATCTGCGTGGCCATCGCGGCGTCATCGGGATTCTGCTCGGCACGCTTCAGCAACTTCTGCATCAGGTTGAATCGACTCTGGCGATCGGCGGCGGCCTTGATGCCGGCCTGTATCAACTTCACGCGCGATGACCGAGTCGCCAGGGCCACGGAACCGGCGCGGCGGTAAGTCAGCAGCGCTGTGTTGTAGTCGTTGGTCTGCTCGAGGGCTTCACCCAACGCGATGGTTTCATCGATCAGGCGTTCAGCGACACGGGCTTTTTCAGCTCCGCGAGATGCTGTGTACTGCGTCGAACGGAGATCGACAATATTACGTCGTGCTTCAAGTTCGCGTGACGGAGTCACCACGGCGAGCATGTTCAACGCCTCGATGGCGGTGTCGGCGCCGGCGGGGTCCTGACTGGCGAGTTTGTATGCGCGGTCGCAGAGGATCGCCACCAGTTCCGGTTCGTCAGCATGTTTCGCGACAGCCTGAACCATTTCTTGGGCCAGGGCGAGATCGTCGGATGTGTCTGAGAAGGTGGAGCCGACATCGTGAATCTTGTCGGCGAACATCCGGTTGAACGTGGCGGCGGCGCTCTCCGCCAGCGCCGGCGCTGACGGCAACAATCCCACCATCGCGAACAGGATGCAGATTTGCTTACTCATGTGTATTGATCGTATGCGCTGGACCGTGGCCGCTCATGTGAGCAGTCGGTGAATTCAGCTCAGCGTCCGCCGCGGCGGGTCTTGAAGCGCGACCCGAGGGTGCGCGCCGGCTTGCCTTTGGGTACGATGCCGCCGGGGAACAGGTTCGGATCGGCCTCTTCGGGCTTGATCTCGTCGCTGTCGAAGCGGGATTTGGGGGGCTGTTTGGCGGTCGGCGGTTCGGGGCCGCCCCACCCACCGCGTTTTTCGTCCTTCCAGTCGGCGGGGCGCTCGGTGGGCTCGAAGTCGCCGTATTCGAGTTTCTCGATGTGGACGTTGGTGAGCTTTTCGATCTCGCTGAGAAGCTGGCCCTGCTCGGGGGTGACAAACGCCCAGGCATGGCCCCCGCGACCGGCGCGAGCGGTGCGGCCGATGCGGTGGACATACACCTCGGGATCGTCCGGCAGATCGTAGTTGACCACATGCGTGATACCGTCGACGTCAAGCCCGCGGCTGGCCAGGTCCGACGCCACCAGCACCTCCAGCTTGCCCGATCGCAGCCGATCCATGATGCGCGTCCGCTTGGACTGGGGCAGGTCGCCGTGAATCTCGAAGGCTTCGATGTCCTTTTTCTGAAGCGCCTTGGCCACGCGGCTGACGGTCTTCTTCGTGCGGCAGAAGATCAGCGTCAACGCCGGATCGATATGTGTCAGCAGGTGGATGAGCATGCGCTGCTTGTCCCAAGGCTGAACCGGCACGTAATACTGCTCGACAAGATTCACCGTCAGCGAATCGGCGACGGTCGAAATCTTCTCGGCGTCCGGCCTCATGTGCTGACGGCCGAGTCGCTCGATCTCTTCGCTGATGGTGGCTGACACGAAGATGGTCTGATGATCGGTTTTGACCTTGCTCAGCAGGCGGCGGATGTCGTCGCGGAAGCCGATGTCGAGCATGCGGTCGATCTCGTCGAGCACGACCCAGCGGAGATTCGAGAAGCTGAGTTGGCCCTTCTGATTCAGATCCATAATGCGGCCGGGGGTGCCGACGATAATCTGAGCGCCCCCCTTGATGGCCTTGATCTGCTTGTTGTAAGACTCGCCACCGACCACGGCCGCGGCGCGGATCGGCGTGTGCTTGCCGAGGCGCTCCATCTCCCTGGTGATCTGGACCGCCAACTCGCGCGTCGGGGCAAGCACCAGGGCCTGGACATGCGTGTCTTTGTCGGCCAGATGCAGCAGCGGCAGGCTGAAGGTCGCGGTCTTGCCGGAGCCGGTCTTGGCCTGGCCGAGCACGTCCTTGCCTTCGAGAATGTGCGGAATCAGCGTCGCCTGGATGTGGGTCGGGTGGATAAACCCGCACTCGTCGACGCCCTTCATCACCGAATCGCGCAGACCGAGATCGGCGAAGGTAATGTCTTCGTTGAAAATATCGCCCATGAGTTGTTGTCGGGGGCCTTGGGGCAGAAGCCGGTACGCGAATGGCGTGCTTGCTGGATGCTGGCCAGCAAAGACATCATTGGCGTAACGGCGCCTTCTGCCCGGGTCCCACAGCTCCAAAATAGGAAAAGTTACATTAAAACCGGGTATTGTGACGTTCATATACTATATCGGTGATCCGGAACGGACAAGGACGCCCGAATTTTGACGAAGGATTCATCATGACCCCTCCCAGCTGCATCGAGATCGATCTGGGCCAGCTCGATGCGAATCTCTCGGCATGGCAGTCAGTTCTCGCGGATGGTTCACAGGTCTGCGCGGTGGTGAAAGCCGACGCATACGGTCTGGGCGCGGTGCCGGTGGCTCAACGCCTGGCCTCGCACGGCGTGAAGCTACTGGCCGTGTACAACATGAATCAGGCCACGCAACTCGCCCAGGCGGGCGTCAACGCCGACCTGCTGGTGCTTATGCCCGTCGATACACTGGATCGCACGGATGTGCTCTATCGCTGGGCGGTGTCCGGTCGGCTGCACATGACGGTCCACAATGCCGACCAGCTCGGCGCGATCGAGTCGATCGGGCTTAAATTCGGCTCGCCGATGCCGGTACACATCGAAATCGACACGGGGATGAGCCGCACGGGCATGAGCCCCGAGGAAGCGGAGCAGCTAATCAAGTCCCTGCCGTCGCGGCGATACGTTCGGCTGGCGGGCGTGTTCACCCACCCGGCCCGGGCTGACGACAGCGTCGTGTTCACCGAGCGTCAGTATGATCAATTTGACCGGGTGATTCGCAACTGCCGCGAAGTGATTAAGCCCAACGTGCTGATTCATTTCGCCAACACCCATGCGGCCGCCCGCGAAACACGCTACCACAGCTCGATGGTCCGCCTCGGGCTGGGCCTTTTCGGGTACGGGCTCGAAGACCTGGTCGGCCCGCCGGTGCTCAGCACCCTGCCGGCGATCGAACCGATCGTGCGCTGGACCAGCCACATCGTGCATGAACATGACGTGCCGGCGAATGTCCCCGTCGGCTACCACGGCAAGTATCTGACCCGCCGGCCGACGCGCCTTGGCGTGGTCCCGGTCGGACATGCCGATGGCTACCCGCTGGCGCTGGGCGACAAGGCGGTGGTGCGCGTCGGCGAGTCGCTGGCTGAAGCGCCGGTCCGCGGGCAGATCAACATGGATCAGATCAGCATCGATCTGTCGCAGATTCCCGAAGCCCGCATCGGCAGCCCCGTCGAGCTGATCGCCTCGGACGCCGCGGCCCCCAACGCCCTGCCGAAGCTGGCCAAACTCGCTCAGTCCAGCGTGTATGAGTTGCTGTGCCGTCTGTCTTCCCGCAATCAGCGGCGCTACACCACCACGGACCTCGCCACCGGTCGCGTCGGGCACGTCGCCACGGTCTGATCGCCACGCCAACCCTCCCTGCGACGCAGATTTGGGTATTCCGTGAAGCATTATTGTTCTCACAGGCAGCGTTATTTGGTGGTAGGATAGACCCTGATTTGTCCCCGCCGCAAATAAATCAAACGCAGGAGCAGCAACATGTCCACCACCCGCAGGCGCTTTGTACAAGGTACGCTCGCCGCCTCCGCCGCACTGTCGGTTATGCCGATCCGTGTCCGCGGCGCCAATGACCGTCTTCGTATTGCCACCATCGGCATGCGTGCACGTGGCAAGACCCACGTCGACTACGTTTCCGACTGCCGTGAATCGCACAATGCCGAATTGGTCGCTCTGGCCGATTGCGACAAGGGCGTGCTCGAAGATCGCCTGAAGTGGACCGAGAAGGAATACAAGTTCAAGTGCGAAGGCGTGCAGGACTACCGCCGTCTGCTGGACCGCAAAGACATCGACATCATCACCATCGCCACACCGAACCACTGGCATTCGCTGATGGCCATCGAAGCGATCCAGGCCGGCAAGGACGTCTACGTCGAAAAGCCCGTCAGCCACAACGTGTGGGAAGGCCGCCAGATCGTCAACGCCGCCCGCAAGGCGAAGAAGATCGTGCAGACCGGCACGCAGTCGCGTTCGATGCACGGCATGCACAAGATGATCGACTATGTTCACAGCGGTCAGCTCGGCAAGGTCAAGTACGCCATCGGCACCTGCTACAAAGCCCGCAAGTCGATCGGCCTGCGCGACACCCCGCTGGATATCTCCGACAACATCGACTACGACCTGTGGTGCGGCCCCGCCGCCAAGGTCGATCTGTATCGCAACAGCCTGCACTACGACTGGCACTGGGATCTGAACACCGGCAACGGCGACCTTGGCAACCAGGGCATTCACCAGATGGACCTCGCTCGCTGGTTCTGCGGTCATACCGCCCTGTCGCCGCGCGTCATGAGCATCGGCGGCCGCCTCGGGTACAAGGACGCCGGCAACAGCGCCAACACCCAGGTCGTCTTCCACGACTACCCCGGCTGCCCGGTCATCTTCGAAGTGCGCGGCCTGCCCGCCAACAAGGAGAAGTTCGAGAAGCAGAGCTGGGGCAACGGCGATATGGACCCCGGGCCCAAGAACGTCGGCTCCATCGGCGTGCTCGTGCAGTGTGAAAACGGCTACATGGCCGTCAACAGCTACCATTCTGGCACCGCCTACGACAACAACGGCAAGAAGATCAAGTCCTTCTCCGGCGGCGGCAATCACATGGGCAATTTCCTCGACGCCGTCCGCTCACGCAAGCACGAAGAGCTCAACGCCGACATCCTCGAAGGCCACCTGTCTTCAGCCCTGTGCCACACCGGCAACATCAGCTACGTGCTGGGCTCGAAGAAACCCGCCGCCGAGATCGCCGCTCAGATCAAGAGCCAGCCGATCCAGGCCGAGTCCTTCGATCGCATGAGCCAGCACCTGTCCCACCTCGGCATCGACATCTCCAAGCCGGTCCTGACCATGGGTCCGCAGCTGGATATGAATCCCCAGACTGAGCGTTTCAACGGCAACGACGACGCCAACAAGATGCTGACCCGCGCTTACCGCGGCGAGTTCGTCGTCCCGGATATGTCGTAACTTTCAGAGGATGATTCAAACATGAAGCGTTTTTCCTTTGCGTTGATCGCGATGCTGTTGTTGTCGCCGGGCCTCGGTTGCGCTGCGGACAAAACCGACAGCGGCGACCTGGTCTATCAGCAGGACTTTGCCAAGGCCGATGCGCTCGGCGACTTCGTCTTCGCCTCGCCGGATGATTTTCGGCGGGTCAAGGTCGGCGATCGCTGGGCGATGGAGTACGGCAACGACAGCCGCAAGTCGGAGTACAAGCCGCCGCACCGCTCACCGCTGTACATCGGTCTGATCCGCGACATCAAGGTCGCCAGTTTCCGGCTCGAGTACGACGTGCAGCAGCGCAGTCAGACCGGCAACCACCGCGATCACTGCGTCTTTTTCAACTTCGAAGACCCCGCCAACTTTTTCTACACCCACATCGCCAAGAAGTCCGATCCTCATGCTCACCAGATCATGAATGTCGACGACGCTCCGCGCAAGGCGATCACGGAAAAAGGCACCGACGGGTATGACTGGGCCTCGATGGATCAATGGCATCACGTCAAGGTCATCCGCGAGGCCGACTCGGGTCTGATCGCCATCTATGTCAACGACATGGACACGCCGATCATGACGACCCACTCCAAGGCCCATGACATCGGTTACGTGGGTTTCGGTTCGTTCGATGACCTCGGTCGCGTGTCCAACATCAAGCTGTGGGCGCCGAAGGTCATCCGGGAAAACGCGCCGTTCTTCAAACAGAAGTAACGGCAGAAATCATCTGATCTTTAAGAGCCCCAAGCGTCAGCGAGGGGCTCTTTTTATTTGCGGATCAGAGCGACCATGTCTGCCACCGCCTGGCGCAACCCCGTAAATACGGCGCGGCTGACGATGGCGTGGCCGATGTTGAGTTCAGCCATGTCGGTGATGGCGGCCACCGGCAGGGTGTTTACATAGTTCAGCCCGTGCCCGGCATGCAGACGCAGCCCGAGTTTGCGGGCTATCGCGCCGGCCGCGGTGAGCCGTTCGAGCTCTTGGGCGACCTGATCGCCTGTCGCGTTGGCGTAGGTTCCGGTGTGCAGTTCGATGGCGCCGAAACCGAGTGCGGCGGCGCTTTCGACCTGCTCGGGATCGGGATCGATGAAGGCGCTGAGGAAGATACCCGCCTCGCTGAGTTGGGACACGGCCGCCTGGATGCGGGCGACGTTTTCGGTCAGATCGAGCCCGCCTTCGGTGGTGATCTCCTGGCGGTTTTCCGGCACCAGCGTCGCCTGCTCGGGTTTGACCTGCGCGGCGATCGTCAGAATCTCCGCCGACAAACTCAGTTCGAGATTCAGCTTGGTTTTGACCGTGTCGCGCAAGCGGCGCACATCGTCGTCCTGGATGTGGCGGCGATCTTCACGCAGATGAATGGTGATGCCGTCGGCCCCGCCGGCTTCGGCCTCGGCCGCCGCCTGGATCGGGTCCGGCTCATAGGTTCGCCGCGCCTGACGCAGCGTGGCCACGTGATCAATATTGACACCCAGTTCGATCATGAGCGGTTAATCCGTTAACCCGTCTGCCCACATGCCTCGGATCACTTGTCCTGCTTGCGTGGAAACAGCGGCGCGCCTTTCTGCACATCCGATCCCAGCTGCAAGCCACCCCACTGGCACCAATCGGCCAGATCGCCGGCCTGGGTGTCGTAGGTGATGCCCAGCAGTTGCCAGAACTCCGCCATCTTGTCCGGCAAGACCGGCGAAAGTCCCAGCGATGCGATGCGCAGTGCCTCGGCGCAGTAGTACAGAATCATACCCAGTCGCTCGCGTTGCGACTCATCCTTGGCAAGTTTAAACGGCTGCGTCTGTTCGATGAATGTGTCGACCGCCCGCACGACCTCGAGCGCCGCGTCGTTGGCCGCCGCCACGGCGACTTTCTCGTACAGCGTATCGACCTTCTCGTACATGCCCATCGCCACGCTGCGCAGCTGCCGCGCCTCGGCGTCTTCACGCCCCGGCGCCGCGGCGGGCATCTTGCCGTCGAAGTAGCGGACGATCATGTTCGTGACACGAGCCGCGCAGTTGCCCAGCGTGTTGGCCAGGTCCGAGTTGTACACATCGACGAACTTGCCATGGGCGAAGTCCGAGTCCGTCGAGCCCAGCGGCCCCTGCGTCGACAGGTACCAACGCAGCGCGTCCAGTGAAAACTCATCGACGTATTCGTCGATCTTTTCCAGGTCGATGAAGTTGCCCAGCGACTTGGACATCTTCTGGCCTTCGCTGATCCAGAAGCTGTGCGAGTACACCTGCTTCGGCAGCGGCAGGTCCAGGGCCATCAGCATCGCTGGCCAGATCACCGCGTGAAACCAGAGAATGTCCTTGGCGATCAGGTGCACATCCGCCGGCCAGAACGCGCGGCGGTCGTCGGTGTCGACCGTCGTGTAGTAGTTGAACAGGGCGTCGATCCATACATAGACCGTCTGTGACTCATCACCCGGCATCGCGATGCCCCAGCCGCCCGAGCCCGATCGCGAGATCGGCACATCGTTAAGCCCCTCCCGGATACGACCGAGCACCTCGTTGCGCCGCGCGTCCGGCTGCACGAATTGCGGATGATCATTCAGCAGTTCGGTCAGACGGTCCTGGTAGGCGCTGAGCTTGAAGAAGTAGTTGGTCTCGACCTTGCGGACCAGCGGCTTGTTGTTGAACGGCGAACGGTAGTCGTATTCTTTGGCCTTGTTCTCGGGGAGGTATTCCTCCTGCCCGGCGTCGTACCAGCCTTCGTACTCACCGGCATAGACATCGCCGGACTCGATCAGCTGCTGGATATATTGCTTGACGCGGCTGGTATGGCGATCCTGCGAGGTGCGGATGAAGTCGTCGTTGGACATGCCCAGTTTCTTGAATGTGTCCTGGAAGACGCCGGCGTTCTGGTCGGCCCACTGCTGAGCGGTGAACCCCTTCTCTTTGGCGGTGTCGACCACCTTGGCGGCATGTTCATCGGTGCCGGTCAGGAAGAAGGTCCGGTCGCCGCGCAGGCGGTGGTAGCGGGCCAGCACGTCGGCGAGGGTCGTCGTGTAGATGTGGCCGATATGCGGCCGATCATTGACGTAGTAGATCGGGGTGGAGACGTAGAACTTCGGGTCGTTCGTAGGCATATGGGGGCATTCTACTGAGTCCGGGGCTCATTGCCAGCGGCATAATCCGGCGGTCCGACCGGCGGCGGCAACCTATGATCCATCGGAGGTTAAGCCATGCCTCGGCCACAAACACCTGCAAACTCGACCGACGCCCGCCCCGCCCCCCGGATGGGACTCTGGGCAAAATTGCGACATGGCCTGGGGGCCTGGCTGGGACTGTATGGCGGATGCGCCTGCCGCACACTGCCGGATGATCGTTCACAATGCAATGTGGACAAGGCGGATAAAAGCTTCACCCCCACCGCCGATCAGACCGCCGACCCGGGTGCCGATCAAAATAAATGTTTGTAATCTGAGGGCTTTGGGTTAAAATGAATGTGCAGGCGGTGTTCCGTCATAAAACGAGTGCGCATCATTCAAATACTGCAGCAGTCGGTGCGGCGGAATCCTATCACCGCCGGTCCAGGTCCTAAAACCCGGAGCCGGTGAAATGTATTTTAAGTTTCCGTGTGAGCATTGCGGGAAAAGTCTGAAGGTCAGTGAAGAGAATGTCGGGCGACGTGCGCGCTGCCCGTACTGCCACAAGGCCATCACCATTCCCCATGTGACCGCCGCGGACATCCCCGTCGCCACGCCGCGCGGCAAGCGGGCCACCACCCCGTCGACCTCCAAGCGGGCCAAGGGCGGCACGTCCGGCGGCACCGAATGGTCCATCGGCACCAACATCGCCCTGACCCCCAGCGCCATCATCGGCGTCATCCTTACCGTCATCTTCTTCTCCATCCTGTTCCCCTTCAAAACCAGCTACTTCGGCAATCTCTTCATCAAGACCGACACCGGCTCGTGGGTGCCCTACGCCCTGGTGTTTCTGATGGGCTGGTCCGTCGGCATTCTTGTGCTCAAACAACGTAAGCATCGCCGCCAGAAGGATTCGATGCTGTTTGACGTCGTGCCCACCGACATCGCCGAAGAGATCAATCCCGAGAATCTCGACAAGTTCGTCGAACACATTCGCAGCCTGCCGGCCAAGCCCTCCGAAAGTTTTCTGATCAACCGGGTCATACGCGGCCTGGAGCACTTCCGGGTTCGCAAATCGCACAGCGAGGTCGCCGGCATGATGTCCAGTCAGTCGGACATCGACGCCAATGCCGTCGAATCCAGCTACACGATCGTGAAGGTCTTCATCTGGGCGATTCCAATTCTCGGGTTCATCGGCACCGTCGTCGGCATCAGCGCCGCGGTCAAGGGCTTTTCCGGCTCGATGGATCAGGCGGCGAACATCGATGTGCTCAAAACCTCGCTGAACAACGTCACCAGCGGTCTGGCCACCGCTTTCGACACGACGCTGGTCGCGCTGGTGATGAGCCTGCTGGTTTCGTTCTGGGCCAGTGCCGTGCAGAAGGCTGAAGAAGACCTGCTGAACTGGGTCGACGAATACTGCAACGAGAACGTACTGAAGCGACTCGACGACGGCATCCACCCCGCCGCCGCCGCCGCCACCGATGCCCTGGCCGCCGCCGGCGCGCCCGTCGAGCATGCCCCTGGTGTGGTCGCATCCCTCGGCGCCGTCGGCGCCCCGCCCGATGCCCAGACACTCCGCCTCGCGGTCGAGCAGGCCCTGGCCAATCACCACGCCGAACTCGAATCCTGGAAGCAGAAAATCGAATCCGTCGGTTCGACGATCACGTCGCAGGTCGCTGACGGGTGGACCGAAATGCACCACAAGCTCCAGCAGGACCACGAAGAAAAACTCACGCAGCTGAACAACGTGGTCTCCACCCTC
Organism: Planctomycetales bacterium ZRK34; assembly: GCA_014873095.1. Lineage (GTDB taxonomy): Bacteria > Planctomycetota > Phycisphaerae > Phycisphaerales > Zrk34 > Zrk34. Next base: position 5,050,133 of record CP050848.1, on the reverse strand, counting down.
TCCGGCGATGAGAATCTTTCCGACCTCGCCGCCGAGGTGCGCGACGCGATCAAGACGCTGCGTGAAGAAACCCAGTCGGTGCAGTCGGAAGTCGCCGAGTCGATGCGGGAGTCCGCCACCTCCTTGCGGACCTACTTCAACGGGTTGACCGAAGGGCTGGCGGCTCTGAATGAGGTGCTCGGCAATCTCGGTGAAAAACAGATCAAGATCGAAACCCATGCCGCTCGACGCGGCTGGTTCGGCGGACGCAAAAACGGGGGGTAATCCATGTCCCGGCGCCGCCACAAAAACGATCACATCGTCTCGCTGTTTCCTTTTCTGAGCATCCTCGCCTGTGTCATCGGCGTGTTGACGCTGATGATCACGGCGCTGGCGCTGGGCCAGCTTGATCCCGGCCAGGTCCGCGCCGCCGAACGCATGGTTTATGTCCAGCAGCGCATGGACAACCGCTACGCCGAGGCCAAGGAAAAAACCGACAAGGATCGCAAGGAAGTCGAGCGGATCAAGCGATTGATCGATGAGGCCGAGTCCATCCGCAAGCAGCTTGAGTCCGCCCGCGCCGAGTATGAGAAGCTGCAGACCGAACAACGCAAGCAGCTTCTATCCGCCACGCCCGACAACAAAAACAGCGCCCAGATGCTGGCCAATGCCAACCGTCTGCGTCTGCGCGTCGCCGATCTTGAACCCGAACTCAACCAGTTGCTTGAGCAGATCCGCATGCTCAAGGAAGAACTCGCCCAGCGCAAGCAGAAGCCCGAGGAAGCAACCGTCACCATCCGCCCCAGCGGTTCCGGGACCGATCTGATCCCCAGCTTCGTCGAGTGCACCGCCAGCGGGATTCTGCTGCATACCTACGAGCCGCCGGTGCACGTGCGCCGCGGCGACCTGGCCAAGAGCGAACCGTTTTTGAACCTGCTGGACGAAGTGGCAAACTCCGATGAGCGGACGGTGATCTTCCTGCTTCGCGAAGACGGCCTGGGCACCTATTACGTGGCGCGCGGCATTGCGCGTTCACGTTTCGCCCGCAACGGCAAGTTGCCCGTGGTCGGGCACGGCCGGCTCGACCTCAGCCTTTTCGACGACATCATCGCACGCAACAAGGCCAAACACGGCAAGTAACATGGCACGACGCATTCGAAAAGCCGACACAGGCAGCCTCGATTCACTGCTGGACACCATGACCAATGTCGTGGGCATCCTCGTGATTCTGCTGGCGGTCACACAGCTCGGCGTCGGTGACGCGGTCAAACGCATTTTGCGATCGCGCACCGGCGGCAATGGCACAGCCCTGAATGTCCCCCCCGAAGAACTCAAAGTCACCGAGCAGGAAGCAGAACAACTCAACGAACTGCTGGTCAAACTGCGCGCCCAATGGGCTGACATCAAAGCCCAGCGCGACTTGGACAGCGCCCGTCTTGATGAAATCCGCAAACTGATCGACGAACTCAAGCGCGAACTCCAGCAGAAACCCGACTCCGCGGTCAACGCGGATCAGATCCGCAAGCTGATCAACGATCGAGAAAAGGAATCGCAGCAACTCGAAAAGAAGATCAGCCAGGCCGAGCAGGAGCGCGCCAAGCTCATGGCGCAGATCGAGAAGACGCCGGTTTACAAGACCCCGGCGCCGAAGGTCGTGACGCTGCCGAATCCGCGCCCCGCGCCGCCGGGGTCCGAGCCGCTGAAGTTTTTGTGCGTCAAAGGCCGCATCATGCCGGTCAACATCGAGCGCCTGCAGCGGGTGGTCGAAGTCAGCCTGCCGCGTGCCGTCGGTGAAATCGGTTCCGACAAGGAGATCGACTGCGAGAAGCTCGTTGAATTTTTTGACACACACACGCTGGGCGATGAAAACTTCCGCATCCGCATCCGCATTCACAATTTCCGCCCGTGGATGGTGCTCGAACTGCGCCCTGCCGCCGGGGAAAGCACCGAGCGGCTGATCGAGCCGGATTCAAACTTCCAACGCACCGTGCGCGGCGTCAGCAAAACGAGCTACTACGCCCAGTTCCTGGTCTGGCCCGACAGCTTCGACACCTACATCGAAGCTCGCGCCGTCACTTCGGACCTGGGCATGGAGGCCGGCTGGGAGCCACGCACGGGCTCCGATGAATACAGCACCATGCTCGACGGTGGTTACTACTGCAAAGGTCGCCCCCCGCAGCCACCCCCGCCGCCCGAAACACGCCCCGAACAAAACCACCCCGCCGAGACGCGGCATGTCCGTCCTCCGCCTCCGGTGGATACCATCGATTGACCGTCGCATAATGCCGCATGATCTTCGAGCAACTGCACATCGGCGGCGACAAAAACCTCGCCTATCTCATTGGCGACGAGTCATCCCATGAAGTGGCCGCGGTCGACCCCGGCGCCAATCCCTACATGCTGATCAAACGTGCCGACGAACTCGGCGCGCGCATCACGTACGTCATCGCCACGCATTCACACTACGACCACATCGCCGGCGTCGATGAAATCCTTCGCAAGACGGATGCAAAATACGCGGCTTACCAGACCATCGATGCGGCCGATCTTCGTCTCACCGACGGGCAGGTCATTCACGTGGGCTCGGTGCCGATCAAGGCGATCTTCTGCCCCGGCCACTGCCGCGATTCGATCCTCCTGCTGTGCGGCGAGAACAAACTCATCGTCGGTGATGAAATCTTCGTCGGCGGCGTTGGCATCACACGCTCCGAATCACAAGCCAGACTGCACTATCGCAATCTTCACGAGAAGCTGCTCGCCCTCGACGACAATCTCGAAATCTACCCCGGCCACGACTACGGCCCAACCCCCTCGTCCACCATCGGTCACGAACGTCGCACCAATCCCTACCTCCAGCAACCCGACTTCGCCAGCTTCTGGCATCTCCGCCAGAACTGGAAGCAGTACCTCCGCGAAATCAACATCACCTGGGGTTGATCAATCAAGTTCTCACAGAGAACACGAAGTACACAGAGGGCCACAGAGAGCGAATGAATAAAAAACAACTCTGTGAGTCTCTGTGCTCTTTGTGTCCTCTGTGAAAAACAGTTACTCAGACAGCCTCGGATCGCTGACCGAATTGAAACGATCCCCCTGCTGCTCGACCGCCTGTGAGAACCCGATGCGGTCGCGCAGCTTCACGGTATGGCCGTACTGCTTGAGCCCGTCGATGAGCTCGGCGGGCATGTCGCTTTCGACCAGCACACGATCCGGCTTCCATTGATGATGAAGGCGCGGCGCTCCGACCGCCTGGCGCATCGGCATCAGCAGATCGATGTGGTTGACGATGGTCTGCACCACCTGCGTGATGATCGTCGGACCGCCGGCCGCCCCGCACGAAAAGACCACGTTGCCACGCGGCCCCAACACGATCGTCGGACTCATACTCGACAACGGACGCTTGCGGGCCACCACCGCATTGGCCTCCGCCCCGACGAGCCCGAAGGCGTTGGGCACGCCGGGTTGAATCGAAAAGTCATCCATCTCGTTGTTCATCACCACACCCGTGTCGGGGATCACCACCTTCGAGCCGAACGATGTATTGATCGTCGCGGTGATGGCGACCCAGTTGCCTTCGCTGTCGGCGACGGACAGGTGCGTCGTGTGATTACCGCCGAAGAAATAGCTGTTGGAATTTGGCGGCGTGCCGTGGTCGGGTACTTCAGTCACGTGATTGATGTCAATCTTCTTCGCCAGCGCCTTACCGTATGACGGATCGACCAACCCGCTGGGCACATCCACAAAATCACTGTCGCCGAGCCAGTAGGCGCGATCGGCGAATGCGAGCTTCATCGCCTCGACCATCACATGAGCACGCTGGGCGGCGGGCATCCTGGCGAGGTTGAAGTTTTCGAGGATGTTCAGAATCTGGGCCACATGCGTGCCGCCGCTGGATGGCGGAGGAAACCCGATGATCGTGAACCCGCGGTACTGACCGACGATCGGCTCGCGCTGCACAGCCTTGTAGCCGGCGAAATCCGCCTCGCTGAGAATGCCGCCGTTGTCGCGCATCCACACGGCGCAGCGTTTGGCAAATGGGCCACGATAAAACCAGTCGATCCCGCCATCGGCGATCGCCCGGAAGGTGATGGCCAGATCGCGCTGCTTGAGGGTGTCGCCGGCCTTCAGCGGGTCGCCATGGCGATCGAGGAAAATGCGCGCCGCAGCCGGAAATTTCCGCATCGTGTCAGCCACGGACGCCAGCCGTTGCGCCCCGATCGCGCTGAGCGGGTAGCCACGCTCGGCCAGGTCCGCCGCCGGACGCAGCGCGTCAGCCAGTCGCAAGCGTCCATATTCGCTCACCGCCATGTCATACGCCGCCAGCGCCCCGGGCACACCGCTCGCCAGCGCCCCGGTCTTCGAGGCGTCGGTATCGACCTGGCCGTTGCGGACATACAGGTTGCGATATGCCGCCGCGGGAGCGACCTCGCGACCGTCGATGGCGATGTTGCGCCCGTCGGCGGTGTGAATCAGCATCAGACACCCACCGCCGATGCCGCTGTTGTGACCGTCGACGACGTTGAGCGTCAGCGCCGCGGCGACGGCGGCATCGATGGCATTACCGCCCCGCTGCACAGCAGCCTCCGCGGCAGCCGTCGCCAACGGGTGGACCGTGGCGGCGGCAACCTCGACTTTTACGGGGCTATGCGTGGTTGATTCCGTCGTCGCGCAACCGCTGATCACGCACACCAGCAGCAACGCCCAACACGCTCGATGAAATAAGCACCTCATGTCAGCAGTATACCCCGCCCGATGCCGCGCTATAATCGTCACCATGCAAGCCCTCGAAGTCAGTCAACTCGCCAAGACCTATCGCAACGGCGTCGTCGCCCTGCAGGGGATCGACATGAACGTCGCCGCCGGTGAGTTCTTCGGTCTGCTCGGGCCCAACGGCGCGGGCAAGTCGACCACGATCGGCATCATCACCTCGCTGGTCAACAAGTCCAGCGGAACCGTCCGCTGTTTCGGGGTCGACCTCGATGCCGATCCGGCCGGCGTGAAACGTCAGATCGGGCTCGTGCCGCAGGAATTCAACTTCAACCAGTTCGAACAGGTCCAGCAGATCGTGATGCAACAGGCCGGGTACTACGGCCTGCCCCGCCGCGAGGCACGCCTGCAGACTGAAAAATACCTTCGCAAGATGGGCCTGTGGGAAAAGCGCTCCGGCAATGCTCGCCAGCTTTCCGGCGGCATGAAACGCCGGCTCATGATCGCCCGTGCCCTGGTCCATGAACCCCGGCTGGTGATCCTCGACGAGCCGACCGCCGGTGTCGACATCGAACTTCGCCGCGCCACATGGTCCCTGATGCAGGAAATCAACGATCAGGGCACCACCGTCATCCTCACCACGCATTACCTCGAAGAGGCCGAAAGCCTCTGCCGCCGCATCGCCATCATCGACCGCGGCCGCATCGTGGAAGACACCGACAAGAAAACCCTGCTGGCGAAGTTGCACATGGAGACCTTCATCCTCGACCTCGCCAAGCCCGCGCCGGACTCGCTGGCCCTCGACGGATACGCCCACCGGCTGACCGATGCGACCACGCTCGAAGTCGACGTGACCAAGGAACGCTCGCTGAACGAAGTGTTCGCCCGCCTGTCGAGTCAGAACATCAGCGTGCTGTCGATGCGCAACAAGGCCAACCGCCTCGAAGAGCTGTTCGTCACGCTCGTGGAAAAGAACGAAAGCCTCACATGAACGTAGCGCTCGAAGAGCAATCCCGCCTCAAAACAAATCTGGTCGGTCTTCAGACGATCGTGATCAAGGAGGTGGTGCGTCTTTTGCGGATCTGGCCGCAGACGATTGTGCCGCCGGTGATCACCACGACGCTGTACTTCATCATCTTCGGCAAGGTCATCGGCTCGCGCGTCGGCGAGATGGGCGGCGTGCCGTACATGGAGTTCATCGTGCCGGGGCTGGTGATGATGTCGGTGATCAACAATGCCTACACCAATGTCGTCTCGTCGTTTTTCAGTTCGAAGTTTCAGAAGAACGTCGAAGAGATGCTCGTAGCGCCGATGCACAACAGCGTGATTCTGCTGGGCTACATGACCGGCGGGGTCGTCCGCGCGCTGACGATCGGCACGACCGTGCTGCTGGTCAGTGCTTTCTTCGTCGAGGAGATGGTGATCTACAGCGTGTGGATCACCGTGGCGGTGGCGGTGCTGACCGCGACGCTGTTTTCCATCGGCGGATTCATCAACGCGCTGCTGGCGCGGAAGTTCGACGACGTGTCGATCATTCCGACCTTCGTGCTGACCCCGCTAACTTATCTCGGCGGCGTGTTCTACTCGATCAAGCTGCTGCCGCCGTTCTGGGAGGGCGTGTCGCGGGCGAATCCGATCGTGTACATGGTCAACGCTTTCCGCTACGGGATTCTTCAGGGCCATCTGAAACCCGAGTACATCGACATCAACATCTACACCGCCTTCGCGGTGATCGCGCTGTTCATCGTGTTTTTATTCAGCCTCGCCCTGTGGATGCTCAACCGGGGCATCGGGTTAAGACAGTAGTCTCACGCAAAGACGCCAAGGCGCAAAGCAGATCCGAGTTGACGGGATTACAGGATAGGCAGGATTGAGAATGATCAAATCCTGTTTGATCCTGTTATCCAGTCAAAAAATATTTTCTTTGCGCCTTGGCGTCTTTGCGCGAGGCCCTTCGCTACGCGGATGCGGCGGCGCTTAGCAGGCCGTGCTTCTGGAGCAGGGTCTTGAGGGCGGCAAGGTTGGTTTCGGACATCTCGCACATCGGCAGGCGCATCTGGCCGGTGTCGAAGCCCATCAGATGGGCGGCGGTCTTCACCGGGACGGGGTTGGTCTCGATGAACAGGCCCTTGAAGAGTTCGAACAGCTTGAGATGGCGATCGCGGGCTTCGTCCCAGCGGCCTTCGAGGGCGAGGTGGGCCAGTTCAGCCACGCGATCGGGAATGATGTTTGACGCCACGGAAATCACGCCCTTGCCGCCGACGCTCATCAGTGGCAGCGTCAGCGAGTCGTCACCCGAGAGGATGTCCAGATCGGTGGTGGCGGAGATTTCCGAGGCCAGGTCCAGGGAGCCGGTCGCTTCCTTGATGGCGACGATGTTCGGGTGCTGGGCCAGACGCTGGATGGTGGCGATGGAGAGCGCCACGCCGCAGCGGCCGGGGATGTTGTACAGCACCATGGGCAGTTCGACGTCATCGGCGATCGCCATGAAGTGGCGATACAGGCCTTCCTGCGTGGGCTTGTTGTAGTAGGGACTGACCTGGAGGCTGGCGGTGGCGCCGGATTCGGCGGCGTGGCGGGTCATGTCCAGGGCTTCATCGGTGGCGTTGGAGCCGGTGCCGGCGATGACCGGGACGCGGCCGCCGACGGCGTCGATGACGATGTCGATGACCTTGTTGTGCTCGTCGTGCGACAGCGTGGGGGATTCACCGGTGGTGCCACACGGCACAAGCCCGTCGATGCCCTTTTCGATCTGGGTTTCGACGTTGGCACGGAGACGGGCTTCGTCGACGCGGCCGTCGGCGAAGGGGGTGATCATTGCAGTAATAGCGCCTTGAAACATGGGATTGCCCTTTCGTATCGTGGGCAATCTTAGGCCTTTGGCACGTTGATGCAACTACCGGGCGGGGCTCAGCCGACGGTTTTTTCCGACGACGGCGCGGGCTGATCCGTGCGGGGTGCGGGAACCTTCACATTGGCCCCGCAGTTGCCGCAGCGGATGTTTTTACCGCGGGCACTGGCCGGAACCGCCAGAATGCGTCGGCACTTGAGATTCGGGCACATGATTCGGACAACCGGCTCGCTCATGATGGATACTCCTCCTTGAAGGCGGGTTCCGCCATGTGCAATATCGGCCAATTAATCGTTCGACTTATCATGAAATAGTTTGTTGATCCGGTTCGTTGTGCCGATGATGAGCCTACTGGATTACACGACATTATCTCGGTATGTTTGGCCAATGTTCGTGGGAGGCTGGCCCCGGGCGGATCAACCGAGATATAATGGTTCTAACACTTTTTCACGCAGCAAGCTGATATCGACTTCCGAGGACGCATCAGCAGCAGCCTGACAACACCCCCGGAAAGCCCCGGCACGTAGCGCCGGTCCTCTTTCGATCTTCCGGAATTTCCGGCCCTGCTCACAGGAAGGAACGCTTCACATGAGCAAACGCATTACCGGCACATGGCACGACGACCCGGCCCACTTCGCCCCCAAGCCCCGCCGCCGCGATTTTCTCTACGTCGGCATGCTCGGTGGGCTCGGCGTCACCCTCGGCGATGTGCTGCGCTCTGAAGCGCGCGGCGCCGCGAAGTTCTACGAGACCAAGGACGGTCCGGCCAAGAGCGTGATCAACATCTTCCTGCCCGGCGGCATGGCCGCACAGGAGTCGTGGGACCCCAAGCTGTACGCGCCGGTGGAATACAAGGGCCCGATGGGTTCGATCCCGACGAAGATCGACGGCGAGCGGTTCGGCGAACTGTTCAAGGACTGCGCCGGCATCGCGGACAAGCTTTGCGTGGTGCGTTCGATGAGTCATGGTGAAGCCGCCCACGAGCGCGGCACCCACAACATGTTCACCGGCTATCGGCCCAGCCCGGCGTTGCAGTTTCCGTCGATGGGCTCGGTGACAGCTCACGAGTTCGCTTCGCGCAACAGTATGCCACAGTACGTGTGCATTCCGCGTCAGCCCAACGAGTTTGCCGGCAGCGGATACCTTTCCAGTTCCTACGGCCCGTTCAGCCTGGGGTCCGACCCGGCCAACAAGAACTTCCAGGTGCGCGACCTGTCGCTGCCCAGCGGGGTGGACCTGAAGCGGTTTGATCGTCGCCGGTCGATCCTGCAGACGGTCGACTCACACTTCGCCGCCCTGGAGAAATCCGACTCGCTGGACGCGATGGATTCGTTCTACCAGCGGGCCTACTCGATGATCAGCTCGAAAAACGCCCGTGAGGCGTTCGACCTCAAAGCCGAGCCGGACGCGCTCCGCAAGGAGTATGGCGAAAACGATGCGGGCATGCGCATGCTGATGGCCCGTCGCCTCGTTGAAGCCGGCGTGCGTTTTGTCACACTGACCTACGGCGGGTGGGATCACCACAACGGCATCGAAAACGGCTTCAAGCGTCAGGCCCCGCCGCTGGACAAGGCGCTGGCCACGCTGGTGCGCGACCTGGATCGGCGCGGCATGCTCGACAGCACGCTGGTGATGGTGACCAGCGAGTTCGGCCGCACCCCGAAGATCAACGACAACGCCGGCCGCGACCACTACCCCAAGGTCTTCTCCATCATGATGGCCGGCGGCGGGCTCAAGAAGGGCTTCGTCTACGGCAAGAGCGATTCCACGAGCACCGAGCCCGAGGAAAATCCGCTCAGCGTGCCGGATTGGGCCACCACCGTCTACAACCAGATGGGCATCACCGCCGACAAGGAGCTGATGGCTCCCGGCGACCGCCCCATCGAAATCGTCAACGGCGGCCAGGTCGTCAGCGACCTGCTCGCCTGATCTTACCAAGGCCATGACAGCCTGTTCTCAAAACCCAACCCCAGGGGACGTCATGCCAACGACTGCACTCGAAGGCAAATTCCGCACCATCGGGATCTTTATCCTGTTGCTGATGACCACCAGCGGCCTGCGTGCTGCGCGCGGCCAAGATGAAGGCCCGGAAGTCAACGATGTATCGCCCTGCGGGGTTCAGCGCGGCACGATCACCGAACTGACTTTCCGCGGCGGCAATCTCGACGGCCCGCTGGAGGTCGTGCTGTACGATCCCGGCGTCACTGTGACCAAGCTCGAAGGCGTCGACGGCAAGCACGTCAAAGCGACGATCCAAGTCGCGCCGGATTGCAAACTCGGCGAACAGCGCCTTCGCCTGCGGACCAAGACCGGCCTCAGCTTCCTGCATACGTTCTTCGTGGGCCCGTACCCGACGGTCGAAGAAAAAGAGCCCAACAGCAGTTTCGACGAGCCGCAGAAAGTCACGCTCGGCAGTACCGTCGAGGGCGTCGTCGACAATGAAGACCTCGACTACTACCTCGTCGAAGCCAAGAAGGGCCAGCGCATCAGCGTGGAGGTTGAGGCGATTCGCCTGGGGCGTCAGTTGCTTGATCCGTACGTGGCGATTCTCGACGCCCGCCGTTTCGAACTGGCGTCAGCGGACGACACCGCCCTGTTGAAACAGGATGCGTTCTGCTCGGCGATCGCACCGGCTGACGGGGTTTACACCGTGCTGGTGCGCGACAGCGCTTACGGCGGCGGCAAGCGTGATCATTACCGTGTACACATCGGCGACTTTCCCCGCCCCACCGCGGTCTTCCCGCCCGGCGGCCGCGCCGGCCAGTACGTCGAAGTTCAGTACCTCGGCGATGTGACCGGCCCGATCCCCGCCAAGCTGAAGCTGCAGGAAACCCCGGGCACCATGGGCGTGTTCGCCGAGCAGAACGGCGTCCCAGCCACGTCGCCGAACTGGGTCAGAAGCTCGCCGTTTGACGATGTCAACGAAGCCGAGCCCAACAACGACACGAACCAGGCCACGGAAGTGAAGCTGGAACCACCGTTCGCTGTCAACGGCATCATCCAGGAAGCCGGCGACACCGATCGCTTCAAATTCAAGGCGAAAAAGGGCCAGAACCTCGACATTCAAATCTATGCCCGTTCGTTGCGCTCACCACTGGACCCGGTCATGAGCGTCAACGGCAAAGGCGGCGGCGGCAACGATGACACACGCGGCTCGATGGACAGCTACGTGAACTTCCGCCCGCAGGAAGACGGTGAATACATCCTCACGGTGCGCGATCACCTGCACAGCGGCGGGCCGGACTATGTTTACCGTGTCGAAGTCACGCCCAAATCGCCGGAGCTCGGATTCTTCATCCCGGATGTCGATCAGCGCAACACGCAGTCGCGCAAGATGATCTCCGTGGCCAAGGGCAACCGCTACGGCGTGTTGCTCCAGGCCAGGCGTGAAAACTTCGGCGGTGACCTGAAGATTCTCTGCGACAACCTGCCGCCGGGCGTGACGATGCACGTACCGGAGATGAAGAGCAACGTCAGCCAGGTGCCCGTGATCTTCGAAGCGGCAGGCGACGCCAAGCTCGAAGGCCGCCTCGCTCATCTCTACGGCCGCCATGTGGATGAATCCAAGCACATCGCGGGCGACTTCACCCAGGAGCCGCACCTGGTCACCGGCAATCCGAACGGCACCAACTATTACAGCACGACGGTCGATCGTCTGGCCGTGGCTGTGACCGAGCCGGCGCCGTTTCGTGTAAAGATCGTCGAGCCGAAGGTTCCGCTGCTGCAGAGCGGCCGGATGAACCTGAAGGTGGTGGCCGAGCGGGATGAAGGCTTCGACGAACCGATCAAGGTCGAGATGATCCGCAAGTCCCCGGGATTCAATTGCCGCAGCAACATCACGATCCCCAAGGGTCAAACCGAAGTCGACTATCCGGTCAACGCCAACGGCAACGCCGCCGACGGCCAATGGCAGCTCGCCATGATCGCCTCGGCGGATCTGGGCAAGGGGCGTGACCGTCAGTACGTAGCCACGCCGCTGACGCCGTTGACGATCGAGAAGGAATTCGTCACCGGCAAGATCGACATGGCGGTCGCCGAGCAGGGCCAGACCGTTGACGTGATCTGCAAGCTCGACCAGCGCCGCCCCTTCGACGGTGAAGCGACGCTCGAGCTGGTGGGCCTGCCCAACAAGGCGACCACCGAGCCGGCGAAGATCACCAAGGACACCGAACAGGTCGTGTTCAAAGTCGTCACCGACAAGGACACGCCGGTCGGCCAGCACAAATCGCTGTTCTGCCAGTTTGCCCTGGCTCGCAACGGCGAGCAGATGACCCAGAGCCTGGCCGGCGGCGGCGTGCTCCGCATCGACAAGCCGCGCCCCGAACCGGTCAAAACCGACAACAAGAAAGCCGACAAGGAAAAACCCGAGGCGAAGAAAACCGACGCCCCGCCCAAGCGCCTGAGCCGACTCGAGCAGTTGCGACTTGAAGCCGAGCAGCGTGCCAAAGCCCAAGCGGAAGGTAAGTAAACATGAAACGCATTTCGAAAAACATACTGACGACTGGCACGACTCTGGCTGTGATGTTGACGCTGAGTCTGTCCGCCCTGGCCGAACCGAAGATCACCAGGATCACGGTCTACCCCGACGCGGTGAACCTCAACACGCTGCGCGATGCCCAGTCGCTCGTCGTGCAGGCGACCTTCGACAACGGCCTGACGCGTGATGTGACCCGGCAGGCCAAATACACCTTCGCCGACAACTCGCTGGTCAAGTTCGACCGCGATGTGGTTCACCCCGCCAAGGACGGCAAGACTGAGTTGACCGTCGAGTATGGCGGGCAGTCCGTCAAGCTTCCCGTCACCGTCAAAGACGCCCAGAAAGAGCGGCCGATCAGCTTCCGCCTGGATGTCATGCCGGTGTTCGCCAAGGCCGGTTGCAACAGCGGCGCCTGTCACGGCGCGGCCCGCGGCAAGGATGGATTCCACCTGTCGCTGTTCGGGTACGATCCCGCCGGCGACTACCACAACATCACGCGGCAGATGTCCGGCCGGCGCATCAACCTCGCCCTGCCGGCCGAGTCGCTGCTGGTGACCAAATCCCTGGGCACTGTCCAGCACACCGGTGGCGACCTGTTCAGCGCCCAGAGCCCCTACTACGCCACGCTCATGCGATGGCTCGAAGCGGGCGCTCCCGATGACTCAAAAGACGTCGCTCGCCCGGTCGGCATCGAGTTGCTTCCGCACAAGATGGTGCTCGACGGCAAGGGCGAATCGCAGCAGATGACCGTCATCGCCCACTACTCCGACGGTACCGATCGCGATGTCACCAACCTCGCCGTCTTCATCACCAACAACGATCGCTCGGCCGACATCGACACGCACGGCCGCGTCACCGCCGGCCACCGCGGCGAGGCCTTTCTCATGGCCCGCTTCGCAGAGTTCACCGAAGGCTCCGACGCCATCGTGCTGCCCAAGGGGCTGAACTACGAATGGCCGAACGCGCTGGAAAACAACTACGTCGACAAGCTCATCCACGACAAGCTCAAGAAGCTGCGCGTCACCCCGTCCAAGATCTGCTCCGATGAGGTCTTCATCCGCCGGGCCTCGCTGGATATCACCGGCACGCTGCCGACGCGTGAGCAGTTCGACAAGTTCATCGCGGACAAGTCCCCTGACAAGCGTGAAAAACTCGTCGACGAATTGCTGAACCGCAAGGAATTCGTCGAGATGTGGGTGATGAAGTTCGCGGAGCTGCTGCAGATCCGCTCCAACGGCAATGTCGCCCAGGGCATCAGCTACAAGGCGGCCGTGCTGTACTACAACTGGCTGCAGGAGCAGATCGCCAACGATGTGCCGATGGACAAAATCGTCCGCCAACTGCTGGGCGCCTCCGGCGGCACTTTCTCCAATCCGCCCAGCAACTTCTACCAGATCGAACGCGACAACAAGAAGCTGTCGGAAAACGTCGCACAGGTGTTCATGGGTATGCGATTGCAGTGCGCCCAGTGCCACAACCATCCGTTCGATCGCTGGACGATGGACGACTACTACGGTTTTGTGTCGTTCTTCACGCAGGTCGGCCGCAAGGGCGCCGAAGACCCCCGCGAGCAGATCATCTTCGATTCGAACAAGGGCGATGCCCGCCACCCCGTGGGCAACCGCGTGATGAAACCCAAGTTCCTCGGCGGCGCTGTGCCTGAAATCACAGGCGATCAGGATCGCCGCAAGGTGCTCGCCGACTGGCTGGCCTCGCCGGAGAATCCCTACTTCGCCCGCAATCTCGCCAACATCGTCTGGGCACACTTCTTCGGCCGCGGCATCGTCGATCCCGTCGACGATGTGCGCGTGTCCAACCCCGCCTCCAACCCCGAGCTGCTCGCCGAACTCGCCAAGCGGTTCACTGAGTACAACTACGACTTCAAAAAGCTTGTCCGCGATATCTGTACCTCGCGCACATACCAGCTTTCGACGCAGACCAACGCGACCAACGAATCGGATGGCACCAACTTCTCGCACGCATATGTTCGTCGCATCCGGGCCGAGGTGCTCTTCGATGCCATCTCGCAGGTGACCGAAACCGAGAAGGACAACAAGTTCAAAGGCCTGCCCCGCGGCGCCCGGGCGGTGCAGATCGCCGATGGCAACACCTCGACCTATTTCCTGGAAACCTTCGGCCGAGCGTCACGCGAAACCGTCTGTTCCTGCGAGGTGAAGATGGAGCCGAACCTTTCGCAGGCGCTTCACTTGCTCAACGGCGACACCGTCAACCGCAAGATCGTCTCCGGCAAGGTGATCGAAACCTTGCTGAAAGACGGCAAGACGCCACAGCAGATCATCGACGATCTGTTTATCCGCTGCTTCAGCCGCAAACCGACCGAGACAGAATCTCAGCGCCTCGCCGCCGCGCTGAAAGATGAAAAGAACCCCGCCGATGTTCTGCACGATGTCTTCTGGGCGATGCTGAATTCAAAGGAATTCATATTCAACCATTAAACGTGAACCGCGGACGGCCCAGTTCGTCGCACCACGGAGTCTGATTCATGCTGTACGATGCATCAATCCGCCACACCGATCGTCTCGCACGACAAATTGCGATGCTGGCGATCGTGTTCTGCTGCAGCGCTTTGGCGCAAGCGGCCGCCCCGACGTATGAAGACAGCGTCAAGCCGATCTTCCGCGAGCACTGCTTCAACTGCCACAGTCCCGAAAAGAAAAAAGCCGACCTCGACCTGACGACCTTCACCGGCGTGATGGCCGGCTCCAGCAGCGGCCCCTTGTTCGAACAGAGCAATCCTGACTTTTCCTCGCTCTATCTCGTGATCACTCACGCCGAAGAACCGGCGATGCCGCCGAAGAAGCCGAAGATTCCCGCCGATCAGATCGAAACGATCAAGCAGTGGATCTCTGACGGCTCGCCGCAGTCGAATCGACTCAACTACGATCAGCACGTCAAGCCGATCTTTCAACAGTTTTGTGCCGACTGCCACAGCACCGACCAGAAGAAAGCCGACCTGGTGCTCACCAGTTTCAACGGCGTCATGGCCGGATCCAGCAGCGGGCAGGTTGTCGAGCCGGGCAATCCGGGCGGGTCATCGCTCT
Organism: Planctomycetales bacterium ZRK34; assembly: GCA_014873095.1. Lineage (GTDB taxonomy): Bacteria > Planctomycetota > Phycisphaerae > Phycisphaerales > Zrk34 > Zrk34. The sequence continues at coordinate 5,035,057 of CP050848.1, read as the reverse complement.
ACCTGGTCGTGACCCACCAGGAACAGCCATACATGCCCAAGGATCGCGACAAGCTCCCAGACAAGGAGCTGCGCATCATCGAGCAGTGGATCAGCGATGGCGCACTGGAAAACGCCGACTCCAAGCCCATCAAACTCAAGAAACCCACCGTGAATCTCGCCCTCGCTGACGCCCCCATCGGCAAGCCCACCGGGCCGGTCGCCGAGCCGGGTGAGATCCTCATGGAGCCGATCGTCCACACCCGTCATCTGGACGCCATCACCGCCCTGTCGCACAGCCCGTGGGGGCCGGTCCTCGCCGTCGGCGGACAGAAGCAGGTCGTGCTCTACAACTCCGACACGCTCGAGTTTTATGGTGTCATCCCCTTCGAGGAGGGCTTCCCGCGCGTGCTGCGTTTCACACGCAACGGCAGCTACCTGCTGGTCGGCGGTGGTAAAGGCGCGGCCGCAGGGCTTGCCGCGCTGTTCGATGTGAAGACCGGCGAGCGTGTCACCACCGTCGGCGATGAGTTGGACACCGCGCTCGCCGCCGACATCAACGCTCAGCAGACCATCATTGCCATCGGCGGGCCCAACCGCCTGGTCAAAGCCTTCAACACCGACACCGGAGCCCCCCGCTACCAGATCAAGAAACACACCGAGTGGGTGCTCTCGCTCGGGTTCAGTCCCGACGGCGTGCTGTTGGCCAGCGGTGACCGCAACGGCGGTCTCCACGTCTGGGAAGCCTACACCGGCGAGATCTTCTACGACCTGCGCGGCCACAAGGACGCCATCACCGCCATCGCCTGGCGCGATGATTCCAACGTCATGGCTTCCGCTTCCGAAGACGGCACCATCCGCCTTTGGAATATGACCAACGGCAGCCAGATCAAAAGCTGGAATGCCCACGGCGGCGGTGTGCTCGATGTCCGCTTCACCCATGACGGCCGCATCGTTTCCGTCGGTCGTGATCGCAAGGTCAAGCTGTGGAAACCCGACGGCGGCAAGCTCCGTGACCTGGAAGCCTTCCCGGACATCGCCACGCGCGTCACCTTCAACCACGACGGTTCGCGCATCATCGCCGGCGACTACACCGGCCTGCTCCGTGTTTACGACACCGAGTCCGGCAAAGTGATCGGCGCCCTCACCCCCAACCCGCCGACGCTCGACACGCGCATCGCCCAGGCGAACCAGAACCTCTCTGACCTGCGCAGCAAAATCCAATCAGCCCCCGCCCCGCTCGACGCCGCGAAGAAGCGTGCCGAAGAGACGGCCGCCGCGCTGAAAAAAGCTCAGGCTCGCAAGTCCGCCCTGGACAAATCCGCCGAATCGATCAAGGCGAAGATTCACGACCTAAACGAAAAGATCAAGCCGCTCGAACAACAGCGCAACGACCTGAGCAAGCCGATCGACGACCTTCGCAAGAAAGCCGACCAGCAGAACAAGCAGGCCCAGCAGGCGGAAAAAGCCCTGGCCGATTTGCAGAAGAATCACGAACCGGTGCTCAAGCAGCTCAAGGATCAGCGAGGTGCCGTTGAAGCCGCTGAAAAGAACGTCAAGGTCGCCGAAGAAAACGCCGCCAAGACACCGGACGACGCGGCAGCAAAAAACGCGGCAGACAAAGCCCGCAAGCAGCGTGAACAGGCCAAGGCGCAGCTTGCAGACCTGGAGAAAAAGTCCGCCGCCATTGCGGAGCAGGTCAAGCAGGCCCAGGCCAAAGCCCAGACCGAGCGTCAGCAGGCCGACCAGGCTCGCAGCCAACTCGACCAACAAGTCGCCAAGGCTGACGAAAAACAGAAAGCCATCAACCCGCTGAATGATCAGCGCAGCAAGTTACACGAGCAACTCAAAGCCGAGAAAACCGAAGCCGATCAACTCGCCAAGTCGATCCCCGATCTGCAGAAGAAATCCGAGCAGGCCGCAGGCGACCTGGCCCAGATTCAGAAGCTTCACACCCAACTCGCCGCCGCCGAAGCTCGCCTGCACGAGTACAGTGCCGCCCGACAGTTCGCCAGAGTCTATGACGCGCGGCGTCAACTCGAGCAGCGCAAGGCCGAACATGCTGACTTACAGCAGGCGCTGACACTCGCCCGCGCCTCCGGCGACAGCGCCGCCGAGGATGTCACCGAAACCAAACAGTTCATGGCCCAGTCGCCGGACATGCTCAAGTCCGCTCAGCAGGCCCTCGCCCAGGCTCGCGCCGCCAAGTCCGATGCCGACAAAGCCCAGTCCGCCGCCGCGGCTGATCTCAAAGCCAAACAGTCGGATGCCAAAACCAAATCCGACGCCTTGGCCGCAGCGGAAAAAGACGCCAAGGCCAAGGCCGATGCGCTCAACAAGGCTCAGGCGGATGCCAAGTCGAAATCCGATGCGTTGAACAAGGCCCGCGCCGAGGCTGACTCGGCAAACAAAGCGCTCAAGCAAGCTGAGTCTGACGTCAAATCCAAAACCGACGCGATGAACGCCGCCGTAGCCGAGGCCGACAAGCGCGCAGACGGCCATAACCAGGCGAAGAAACAACTCGAAGCCAAAACAGCCGAACTTGCCGAAGCCCGCAAGGCACACGAGGCCGACAAGGAAAACAAGCAACTCGCTGACCGCGTCGCACAACTCGAGGCCGAGCATAAGAACCTGACACAGACCGTCGCCAACCTCGACGCCGAGCACAAGAAATTCACCACCGAGGCCGACAAGCTCAAAGCCGAAGTCAAGAAACTCAACGATGCCCTGGCCAAGGCGCGCAATACGCATCAGTCCGCCACCGACAAACTGGCCAAGGCCGACGCCGCCCACCAGGCAGCGGCCAAACAGGTCGCCGATCTGACCGCTCAGCACAAGCAGGCGACACAGACCGTGGCCTCAACGAAAAAGGCCGCGGATGATTCCGCCGCCGCGGTCGCCGCCCTGCAAAAGGATGTCGAGGCCAAGACGAAACTCGCCGCCGAAGCGGCCGACAAGTTGGCCAAGGCCGACGCCGCACTCGCCGCCCTGCAGGACAAGTCGACCAAGGCCCCCGAGGCTCTGGCGGTCGCTCAGTCCAACGTGAAAAAGGCCGACGAGGAGTCCAAGACCCTGCAAACCCAGATCGAGCAGGCCGCCGTCGCCATCAAGCAGGCCCAGGCCGCCCTCGACAAGGTCACCGCCGAATACAAGGCCGCCAAATCCAAATAAATCGAAGGCCGCCGACGTGTTTGCATCCGCGATAACCGGAGCCTACAATACGCGGCTCGTGTGCGGGCGATCCCGAATCCCGCACCATGGTTACGGGGCGTAGCGCAGCTTGGTAGCGCGTCTCGTTCGGGACGAGAAGGTCGCTGGTTCAAATCCAGTCGCCCCGACTTTTCTTCAAAAAGGGCCGTTCGACTAAAAAATCGAACGGCTTTCTTTTTGTCAACACTAGACTTACGTCGCTCACCTTACGGTTCAAACTGACCACGTCCAGCAGCTCCCGTTTACCCGTCGAGTTTGAACCACGCCACAGTTCGACCAGGTTCTGGCTGAACTCGAACGTCGCCAGCGCCGCCTCGCCGCATGCCGGGTCAAATTTGTCCACCTCGTCGAGTTGACGTTCGACCTCCTCAAGCTGCGTCTTCAGGTCGTGCGACTTGATCTGGAACGTCTGCTCATCGATGGAGCCAGCGAGGTAGGCGTTGAGCAGTCGATCCTGCATGTTGACCAACTCGGTGCGACGCTTGGCCATCACGCGACGCTGTTCTGCCTGCACGGTGCCGATGTCGCTGAAGCTGGCTTCCAGCGCGTTGCGGAACCATCGCGCGTGTCGCTCGGGCAATCTGACCGCATCCAGTTCTTTCACGATGGCCGCTTCGATCTCGCTCTCGCGCCAGCGAATCTTCGGGTGGCCATCGGTGGGATGGTTGTTGCCACAGCGATAGTAGACGTGCTTGTTGTGCCCACCGTCGTTGAGCTTGCGGCGAATCAACTCGCCGGTCATGGCGAAGTCGCAGCAGGCGCAGCGGAGGAGGCCACCGGAGAAGGCGATGTCCGGGTTGCCGGTCCGACGGTTGCGACCGTGGAGGATGTCCTGTCAGGTGTCGAACATCTTGCGGTCGATCAGCAGACGGTAACGGCCCTTGAAGACCTGCCCGTTGCGTTCAAGTTCGCCGATGTAGAACCGGTTATTGAGGATGTAGGACAGTGCGGTGCGATGGAATCGTGGCTGGCTGGGCCGGTACGTGTGCCCCTCGGCGGCGAGCTTGTCGGCCAGACTCTTGAACGTGAACCGCCCGCTGGCGTAGAGCTCGAAGATGCGGACGACCGTCTTGGACTTCTCCGGGTGCGGCACGACCGGCTCGTTGCGATCATCGACGTTCGTGTACCCGTACGGTGCGAGGCCCGTCGGCCAGCCCTGTTTGACCTTCTCGTCCATGCCCTTGATGACCTCGGTGCGCAGGTTGTCCGAGTAGTACTGCGCCACCGCCGCCATCACGTTGAATGACAGAGCGCCCGCCGCGCCTGGGCCGAACTGGTTTTCGACGAAGGTCAGTTGCACGCCACAGGTGTCTTCCAATTCCTGAAGCCGAACCGCGTCCCGCATGTTGCGGCAGACGCGGTCCAGCTTGTGCGCGAAGATGGCGTTGATCTTCTCTCGCTTGGCGTTGGCCTTGACCCACTTGAACATCTGGTTGAACGCGACGCGATCGGCACCACGCTTGGCCGACTCGGCGACGACGAATTCGCGGACGATGGTCCAGCCCGCCTTCGCCGCCTTCTCGCGCATCGCGCGAATCTGCGCGTCGATGGAATAGCCCTCGCGCTGTTCGCGGGACGATACTCGTGCCCATGCCACTACGTTCATTCGACGTCCTCCCTTCGCAGTCTCACCAGCAACTCGCCCATTCGTTTGACGTTCATGAGAATCTCCACGGCTTCGTCTTCGCTGATCAGGCGGCCGTACGACTCCGACCAGAGTTCGATGGTCTCGGCCAGCAGGTCGTCGGGAATCCACGCCATCGACAAGGGACGCTGCCGCTCCGGACCAGCTTCATGTTCCTCGATTCGGGCCGAACATCCAGTCGATTCTCGAAGGTCGCCATCGTGGGCGAATCTGCCCGATTGAGCCGCAGAATCAGCGCGATCTTGCGGGCAATGCGCCTGGTCACGGCCGGGGCGAGTGCAGCGACCTTTCCGGGGTCGGGTACGAGATTCACAAACAGCAACCATCCTTGTGAGTCCTTTCACATGGGATCGAGATGAATCGCGGCGCGAAGCCGGTTGCGATAGGCCCGTTGGCGACACGCCGGGCGGCAGTACCGTGCCTCGGGCCGGCCGGCGAAGAACACCCGCCCGCAGGTCTGGCACCGGCGTCGATAGCAGCCGCGATGGTCGCCATATCGCCGCCACGCGGCCTCCAGCAGCATCCGTCGGGTCCACATGGCGACCATGCCCTCCGTGGCGCGTTACGGCAGAAGCGGCGCACCTTGAACAAACTCTTCCATGGGCCGCGACTGGTTCCGCCGCCATCGGGAAGATTCGCGGCCCGGGAGGACCCATGCCGCGACGATTCCAATTTCGGATTCCAATCGTTCCAATCTGGCCTTCGCCGACTCGCTTTGCGTCGCTCGCAAATCGCTTGCTATCAGTAGCATGTGGCGATTCCAATTTCGGGGCTCCAATTCCAATCTCTCAGTTCAGGCCCTCATTCCAATTTCCATTCCAATTCCAATGTCCTTAAGGACATTGGAATTGGAATCGGAAATGGAAGGGCGAGGTCGGTCACGGTGGAACGATGCTTTCGCTGTCCACCACCAGGTCGCCACGCTCTTGCAGCTTGGCCAGCACGTCGTATCGGGTGGACTGCCGCATCCCGGCGGCATTGCACTCGGTGTGCCAGTCCTTGACGCTGGCCTGACCATCGTCACCGATGGCCATCAGCCGCCTGGCGATCTCCAACCCGATCCGTTGCCACTTGCTTCGACGGGTCGCCACCGTCCGGGCTTGCGATTCGAGAGCGCCGGTGTCGGCGTCCGTCACCTCGACCGCCGCTGACGTGACCGGGTTGCCATAGTCATCGACGAGGTCCGGCAGTTCGACACTGACCATCTCCAAGCTCAACGGCGTCGGCGTCTCAGCATCTTTCATCTTCGTCGCGGTCAATATCAACCCCGCGTCGTTGTCGGACAATCGATACTCGGCGTCGAGCGCCGCCTTCAGCGCGATCGCACCTCGGGCGCGGCTCTTGTCGGCATGACCGGTGTGATGAATCACGAGGATCGTGCAGCCGTAGCGCCGACGAAGCGCGTCGCAGGCCGATACGAACTTGCTCATGTCCTGCGTGCTGTTCTCATCTCCGCCGCCAAAGCAGCGGGCCAATGTGTCCAGCACGATCAGTGCGGGCGCTTCACCCTCGTCGATGGCGTCGATCAGATCGACAAGTTCCGTCGGGTCGGCAATCGCCACCGCCGGGCCGACGTAGAGCGGCGCTTCGGCGAGGCTGACGCCGTGATGTTGTTCCCACGCCCGGGTACGCCTGCCGAACCCCTGTCGGCCCTCTCCGGCCAAGTAGACCACCGGGCCAGCCTTGACCGCCTGGCCGCGCCAGGGCGTCCCTGTGGCCACCCTCGCGGCCCAGTCGATAGCCAGGAACGATTTGCCGGTGCCCGGGTCGCCGAACACCAGAGCGAGCGTGTCGCGTTCGAGCATGCCGCGCAGCAGCCAGTCGGGCGGGCGCATCTCGATCCGGTCGGCGCGCGTGAGTGTGAGGCGTCGTTGCTTCGACGGCGGATTGTTCTTGGCTGAAGGCGAGCGCCCATACGACAGGATGGTGTTCCGCCGCTTGTTCACGCCGACCTCGATGAGCACCGGAATGTTGTGCAGTTCGCTGCTGTCGTGCGGGGCCATGATCCCGACCGCAGCACAGATGCGGGCCAGATCATGACGGTCTCGCCACAGCGTGTTCGCGTTGCGGCTGTTCAAATGGAGTTGCTTGGTGACAGTGCAGCCGTCATGCGCACCGCCGACGATCTCGAAGTTCAGATCAAGGCGGTTGCCGTCGGTCGTGTCGTTCATCTGCGAGGCGACGATCTTCGCTTCATGGTAACCCGGCGGGATCACGGTTGTCTGCTCGGCGACCATGCCTGTTCCTATCCACGGCTTGGACATGAATGAAAGCGGGCGTCGGGCCGGTGCGGAAGACATACACCGGCCCGACCACCCGCGCCGTCAAGGAAATGTCACTCGCCAACGCTGCGAACCGCCGCACGCGGATCGCACATCGCGCTGCCGAAGTCGTGGTACACGCGCCACGCAACCGCCAGGCGGTTGACGTTCTGGTCGATACCGAAGAACTCGGTCGTCGGCTGCTGGCGACCGTTCAGGAACGCCACGATCTGCGGACTGTTCGACGGCGAGGCCAACAGGAACCAGTGCGTATCGCTGGCGTCCGAGCCGAACTTGGGCGTGTTGCTCAGACGCGGCTCGACCTCCAACTGCACCGCGCGACGCAGCGAATTGCCCGTCGGGCCATCGACCTGGGCCTGGATGTACTCACTCTCCAGCAGCGCCCTCGCGACCGTTTCCAGTTCCGGCCCGACCAGCAGCACGGCGGGCTTGAGATCGAGGTCGTTGCCCTCGTCGTCGCGCTGCGTCCGCATGGCGGTGATCGCCTTGCTCAACCCGTCCATGGTCAGCGCGCTTTCGGCACCGGTGATCAGGTTGCCGTTGCCGATGCTGAAGAAGTTGCCCGGATTGCTGAGCAATACCTCGTAGATCAGATCGCTGACCTTGCGCATGGCCGACCGGCCAAGCGCCGCAGCGGTCTCGTGGAAGATGCTCAGGTCATCGTTGATGATGTCCCGGCGGTCGATGCTGATCAGCTTGCCGAACGTGTCCACGGCGTACTCAGTGGTCCACTCGGCGACGCCGCCGTGGTGCAGTTCACCACCCGGCGCGACCTGTTCGAGTTGGCCAGTGAACGTTGGACGCACGGCGGTGTGCGTCTTGAAGTCGCTGACCGACCGCACCGAGCAGAACGACCGCCAGCTCGCGGGCGTCTCCTTGTACGCATCGAGCATGACCTTGTTGGCCACGTTGCCCAGCGCGACCGGCAGCGAGTACGTGCTCAGCGCGGCCTTGACCATCGCCATGCGACCGCTCGGAACGCCCACGCCCTCGGCGATCAGAGCGGCGCGGCACACGTCGAGCAGCCCGGTCGCCGCGAACCGCTCGGCCCGCGCCATGGCGTAGGGGCCGAGGTCGTCTGCGCCCAGTTCCGGCTTGCCCATGTAGGTCAGCAGCGCCGCCTCGAGCATCTTGTCCGGGCTCGCGCCGACCGTGTCACGCCGGACGCTGAGGTCGGATGCCAACGGGCGAGCCGCACGCAGCATCTCCACCTCAGCCTTGTTCGGGGGCCAGCTCTCCTCGATGGCCTGCGCCCGGACGGCCTGCACGCGCTCGTTGCCGCCGGACCTGTCGTGCTGCTGATAAGCCGCTTCGATCTGTTCGAGGCGCTCGGCCTCGGTCATCTCGCTGCGTTCCTCGGTGGCGATGGTGTCGGTAGATTCCGGCGGTTCCTTGACGGTTTCCATAGGGGTGAATCCTTTCTGCCGCATCGCGGCGATTCGAACGTGGGTGTCGGCGTCGCAGCCCAGCGCCGTGATGCTGACCTCGCGCAGCCGACCGCGAACAATGAGCGCCGCGCCGCCCTTGGGCGTCGTCACGGTCTGGTTGTTGATCTGGATGGCTTCGCCGGGCCGCAGGTGGCGCGTCTCGACCGGCTGCACGCCGACCGAGGCCTGCCAGGGAAAGCCGTTTTGAGCGGCGCGAACCACCTCGCGGGCGGCAGCGGAATCACCGCTGACCCGGCCGCGGACAATCAGCTTGCCGCCCTCGACGCTGGTTGAACCATGCCCGATGACGCCGGTGCGTTTGGCGTCGTGGTCGGCCAGGATCGCCACCTCACCTGCGGCAACATCAAGGCCCGCCAGATCGATGATGACATCGCCCCAGCCCGGCACGGCCATCACGCCACCCGAATAGGCGACGATCTCCACCGTCGGCAGCCTGCGCCCGACCTGCACGCCCTCGGCCGCAAGTACCAGCGGCTCGGCCTCCACATCGTGTTCAATCTGCTCGTCTTCCGTAACTGCAGTCATTGGCGTCCTCCGTGACGTTGATGGGGCACCACACCCCCATACTGGTTATCTATGCGATTCGCGCGGCACCGTCCCGCTTCCAAGCACTCTCTACATCTGCACCCGGCCGGAATGTGTCCCAGCCCGACTGAGCGGACGATGGTGCGTTCGACCACTACACCCGCCTGAGCAGCCGATCTGCCGCGCGAGGGGTACCAATCAATTACCCGGCGCGGAGCGAAACGGGCGGGCGAATTGGCACATGGGCCCCGTAGTGCTTATTGCCGCAGGGCCCCAAAACTTCGCGCCCAATCGCAGATTTTCCGCAGATTGTGCCAGTATTGGTACGAACTTCGGTCTCAGACCGCCCGCATGTCCGGCGGGGTCACCGGTAGCGCTGGAGCGGGTCGCAGCGTCTGCCCTCCGGTTACATACCCGGCCCGTCCGCAGAATGTCGGCGGAATCTCCGCAGCCGCGAGGCCATCAGAAGGGTTATGGTTATTTGCCGCCGAGGCCCAAACCCCACACGCCGCGGCGAAGATGCCCCAAATCGTGCCATATCTGGTACATGGGGCCGATCCGGGCCTCATCGTGAATCGAAAACGCATCGTCCCTCCCTTGGTTACCTATGCCATCGGCGGCCCTGCGGCCCGCTTTCGGCAGAGAATCTGCGGAAGAATCGGTTACCGATGTTGCCCCGAACCCCGTGGCACAGTCTGACTGACCGTGATATCGCACGACCGCGATTGACAGGCCCTCCCCAAAAGCGATAATCCCTCCATCTTCATCTTCGGGGACTTTCGCTTGGCAACCGACGCGCACAGACTGGAACAGGCCAGACAAAGACGTGAAGCGGCTCGCGGTCGGCAAGGGCCCACCGACGCCCGGCCGCCGTCCACGGCTCCTTCTGCGACAGACGCAGCACCCTCCCCATCGGTCGATCCGGCCTTCGTGCGAACCTTGCACAAGCCGTACAACATCACCCCGCGGCACTTCAACGACCTGCTCGATCTGCAACCCGACGACATTGGTCGATGTGATCCAGCCCGGCTGAACCTGCTGTGCGCCACGGGCCTTCCGGGTGCTGAAGACCTCGATGTCGACGCGTGCCTTGAGAGACTCGACGCCTGGTCCGCCTGGATCGCTCAGCAGACCGCAGCCGAGCGATCCTACTTCGACGGGCACGCCACCGAGTACAACCATTCCGAGCCTTACTGGCGCATCATCGTCCTGACGACCGTCCTGCAACTGCACTTCGGCGTGCAGTACGAGCCACGTCTGCTCGACTGGAATCGCTGGGACTGGAAGGACTCCCGCGACGTGCTGCTCCACGGGGTTCTGGGCTCGCGGCGCACGGGCAGTTGCCCATCGCTGCCGGTGCTCATCATCGCCATCGGTCGTCGGCTCGGCTACCCGATGTTTCAGGTCCATGCGCCGTGTCACGTGTTCAGCCGATAGGATGGTCGTGAAGGTCAAGCTCATGGCAATCCGACCTGGCGTGAGCGGATGAACATCGAATGCCACGGCAACGGCCTGGTGATCAAGCCCGACGAGCACTACCGGCAATGGCCAGTGAAGTGGACGCCGCAGGTCATCGCCGCCGAGCGCCGCCGTGCCAAGCCGTTGTACCTGCGGTCGCTCGGTCCCAACGAAGAACTGGCCAGTTTCCTCTTGCAGCGTGCCTACGTCCTGCTGGCCAACGACCGATATGGCGAGAGTTTCATCGCAGCAACGCACGCATGGCGCTTGGCTCCGCACGATCCGGCCGCCGCGATGGCCACTCAGGAGGCGCACATGCGCAAACTGCAAGCCGCCCTTGAGCCGTGGGGCCTGACCGGTGCCGCCTTCTTCGAGCGGCTGCGAGCCCGGCAGACCGGCTCGACCGCGCCGTTGCCCTGGGAGGCGTGCGGGCAGGACCCGCTCCGCCCCGGTGTCCCCGCCGGCACGCCAAGGCCGCCCTCGCCATTCCGGGGGTCGCTGATCGCCGATCCCATCGCCGCCGCGATGACCGCCTTCGGATTATCCCACCAGAACGGCCAACGGCGTCCCGACGCCTGCGTCATGGCCAACATCCCCGAACTCTCACTCCAGCACGCTCACCGGGAGGCCCAATGATGGTCATGCTGACTGAAAACGCCAAAACACGGCCGGGATGCGACGGCCTGCCCTGGATGAGTCTGACGGTGCCGTGTCGGCCCATCGCGATCGACTACCGCTCGCGCAGCTACAACCCGGAAATAGGCCGATTCAACCGCCTCGACCCACACCCCGGCGTCCTCACCAACCCGCTGTCGCTGAACAAGTACGCTTACGCCGAAGGCGATCCGATACAGAATGTCGATCCGAGCGGTGAGATATCTCTCGTCGGCACGCTCGTGAATGCAGGACTTCGGGCTGGCCTAATCTCTCTGCTGATATCAGCCCCTTTCCGAGCGATCGCCGCTGCACACGATCTTGCCGCTGGCGCATCCCTGCGTGATGTGGCCTTGGATTTTGGCAGAGGACTCTTGTTCGATTTTGCGATTGGAGCCGTCTTGGGCGGCGGCGGGGCGGGCATAGCACGAGTGTTTGGATCGAACGCCTTCAAGATTCGTGCGGCTGGACAAGCGATTGGGAACTTCCGTGCATTACGCCTGCCAAACTCTGTGTGGCGGCTCGAGAAGTTTGCGCGAGGACTCCGCATTGAAAAAACACTTCTTAGCCGTCCAACTGCGTTCTTGGGGCAACAAATTCGAAACTTCCCGGTTATTGATGACTTCATTGTGAAGGGCGGGCGTGGAATTGCCACATCGATCAAGAGTTTAGATCTTACGCGCGCGTCATATCAGACAGCCGCGGGACTTCGGTCGCAATTAAACAGGTATGCCCGTAAGTTGGCCGCCTTCACCGGCGATGCAAGCCACGGGGTCCGAATCGGGACACCTCACGGAGGGCCAGCAATTACGGACAAGATCCTCGTCGTGGCGTTTGAGCAAGGTTCTGCCACATCTGTGCAGGCCAAAGCGCTTGTCCAGTGGTCCCGTGAGATAGCCACGAAAATCCCGGACATCAAAGTAGTTGTCCAATTCATTCCGTGAGAAACCATACATGAGTTGGCTTGACCGAATTCGAGGGAGATCCGAACGGTTGACCGAACCATTGCCGAACGGTGCGGCAGTCTATTACTGCAATGACAGCGTCTTCATTTATTCGATATGGACTGATGTTTATGGCCGGGCGGGCATAGGGGACAACCCACGGAAATTGAAACGAACAGCCGAGCCATCGTTACTAGGACAGGCTGTAGTTGATGCTGTCAAATCGAGTCGAAGCGGGATCGAATCGTCGTACTCCGGACAACCAGACGTCTTTGTTAGGAATGAGAAGAAGGGATTTCGGATCGCAGGTGTCAGTGGTTGGTATGAGTTAGAGCGCTGGCAGCATGTACCCGTTGTTGAAACAAGCCCCGGCCGTGTCATGATATCTGTTACGCAGCGGTGCGCAAGCGGGGGCCATGTAACGTTCAAGGATTTCCCGTCGTTTGAGTGCGATCTCACGCCGGAACATGTCGGAGAAGTGTTGTCAAGGATCATGAGCGAGAAGCCGATGGATGATTACTTTGAACCGCCGAGCCATGTCTGAGATGCTTTCCACCACTGAACAAGCCGCTCTGCGTTTCTGCGAATCCCATCATTGGCACGAAGCGATCTGGCTGGCAACTGCCTACCAATGGCACCCGACGAGCAAGATGCCGCCGGTCTTGGGATTGGTGTTCGCCGACGGTCGCAAAGGCATCGAAATCTTCCGCACCTGGACTGATGCCGTGGGCAATGTCGACGAGAACGACGACCTGCGCGTGGCGATCATCGAAGGCGACATGCCGGGGCAGACAGCGGGCTACACCGTCCGCTTGTCGCCTTCGCTCAACGAGTATCTCGACGAAGATGATACGGATCGGAGATTCGTGGGCCGCGTGGTGAGGATGCATCCTCAGTTCGGCAATCCCGAAGCGCCAGACATGCTCGCCCGTTTCAAGCAGGAGTACCAACGACACGGCGAATTCATGCTGCCCCCCGTCGTGCAGCGCGACGATGGCGAACTCTACATGGACGTGCATCACGGCATCATCAAGCGAGAGTTGGTGCTTCGCCACGTGAGTGACATCAGCGACGACGAGCCGGATATGCTCTCACTGCGTGAGTGCGACGATGAGAAGATCATTCGCCGAGCCGCCGCATCGATCGATACCTGGACTGCAGACGAGAACTCAGCCGAAGCGTGATGGAGCGTCTGCAACGCCGAACGCACCCCACCCAAACGAAAACGCAAGGCAACCCTCCGGTCGTGGGCAACTATCAAAGCGTGCACCCGCGTCCGTATCCGTCAACCCACCATGCCAACGATGCGCGAAACACACGGCACTGGCCCGTGCATGAAGACGATCACGAAGGGCTGGACCGTCGCGGCAGGTTCCAGTTTCCGCCAGTCGCCCCGACTTTTCTTCAGAAAAGGCCGTTCGACTAAAAAGTCGAACGGCTTTCTCTTTGTCAACACAAGACTTGCGCTACCCAACATACGGTTCAAACTGACGCACTCTAGGATGGTGCGTTTGCGGGCCGAGTTTGAACCGCGCCAGATTTCCAGCAGATTCTGGCTGAAATCGAACACCGACAGCGCCGCCTGGCCGAAGGCGGGATCGAATTCCTCGGCCTCGTCGAGTTGGCGTTCGACCTCCGCGGTCTGCGATTTCAGATCGGCCGACTTGAGCTGGAAGACGGCCTCCTCGATGGTGCCGGCGAGGTAGCCGTTGAGCAGCCGGTCCAACATGTTCGTCAGTTCCGTGCGGCGTTTGGTCAACATCTTCCGCCTCTCGGCGGCGGCGGTGCCGACGTCGCTGAAGGCCGCGTCAACCGCGTTGCGGAACCAGTGCGTCGTCTTGGGATTGGGCAAACGGAACGCTTCAATCTCCGCAACGATGGCCTGTTCCACGTCCGCCTCGCGCCATCGAATCTTCGGGTGGCCGTTGTCGGGATGGTTGTTGCCGCAGCGGTAGTAGACGTGGTGGTTGCAACCACCGCCGTTGATCTTTCGGCGGATGAGTTCGCCGGTCATGGCGAACTCGCAGCAGGCGCAACGCAGGATGCCGCCTGAGAAGGCGATGTCGGGGTTGCCGGTGCGGCGGTTACGCCCGTTGAGGATGTCTTGGCAGGCGTCGAAGAGACGGCGGTCGATCAGCAAGCGGTAACTGCTCTTGAAGACCTGGCCGTTGCGTTCGAGTTCGCCGATGTAGAACCGGGTGTTGAGGATGTACGACAGCGCCGTGCGGTGGAATCGCGGCTGGCTCGGACGAAATGTGTGGCCCTCGGCCGCGAGCTTGTCGGCCAGATTCTTGAAGGTGTATTGCCCGCCCGCGTAGAGCTCGAAGATGCGCTGGACGGTCTTGGATTTCTCGGGGTGCGGGACGACCGGCTCGTTGCGGTCGTCGACGTTGGTGTAGCCGAACGGCGCGAGGCCTGTCGGCCACCCTTGCCGCACCTTCTCGTCCATTCCCTTGATGACCTCGGTGCGCAGGTTGTCCGAGTAGTACTGCGCCACAGCGGCCATCACGTTGAACGACAGCGCTCCGGCCGCGCCGGGACCGAACTGGTTCTCGACGAAGGTCAGTTGCACGCCGCAGGTGTCTTCCAGTTCCTGGAGCCGGACGGCGTCGCGCATGTTCCGGCATACCCGGTCGAGCTTGTGCGCGAAGATGGCGTTGATCTTCTCCCGCCTGGCGTTCACCTTGACCCAGTTGAACATCTGGTTGAACGCCACACGGTCGGCCCCGCGCTTGGCGGACTCGGCGACGACGAACTCCTTGACGATCGTCCAGCCAGCCTTGCCCGCTTTATCCCGCATGGCGCGTACCTGCGCGTCGATCGAATAGCCTTCACGCTGCTCTCGGGACGATACTCGTGCCCATGCCACGACATTCATCGCTGGTTCAAGGCCAACCGCCAGGTCATCGTCACCATCGCCAAAGTCACGGCGATCGTCATCGCCGCAGGTGCGGTGCTGGTCGTGCTCGGTGTGATCATCTCCGGCCTGGGGTCCGCGATCGGCGTACTGATCAGCATCATCACGACCGTCGGTGCCGTGTTCAAAATCTTGGCGGGCGTGATCGCGTTCCTGCTCTCCCCGATCGGCGCGGTGATCGCGGCGGTGGCGGCACTCGGTGCGTACCTCGTCTACGCGACCGGCGTCGACGGCAAGGCGCTGACCTGGTTGGGCGAACGTTTTACCACGCTGCGGGACACGGCGATGGAGGCGTTCGGCGGGATCGCCGACGCCCTGGCCGCCGGTGACATTGCGCTGGCGGCGCGGATTCTGTGGCTGACGCTCATGTTGCCGTTGGTATCGTAAATGATCGACTTGCCGGCCGACTGGGTGGTCTGGTTCAGATTGTTGTTCTGGCGCGTGTCGGTCGTGGGGGATGTTTCACCGACGGCGGTATAGGCGGTGTTGTTCCAGTTGCCGACGAGGTCGAGATCGTAGCTGCGCACCGTGTCGGCGCCCTTGAGCTTGATCTGATCGTCTTCCGGGATGGTGATCGTCGACGGCGGCGTGGCGCCGGGGTCGAGCTTGCCGCGCTGAACTTCGAGCAGGCGGTTGGCCGAGTCGTACTGATCGACCGGATACAGATGGCTGAACAGCGGATGATGCAGATGCCGCTCAAACAGCCGGTTCGACGCCTTGTCATAACCCGCAGTGAAGCCGAGGAGAAGTTGGTTGGGGTTGGGATCAGGCATTTTTGTCAGGTGTCCATATATCCGATTGTTTGGAATTTATGTCCATTAACTGCTGTGGCGATTCACCCAGCCAGGCTGTCGACACATCAAGCGCAGCTTCTTGACAGACATGACCCCATTCATAGCTTCGGAAGTGCCATTGTCATATTTGATAACCACCACCCAATCATTGAGTTCTCTAATTGCTTTTTGACTTGGATCATATGCAAATGTAACTGTCCCATATGACTTAAACATGAGATATCGTTTTCGACACACACGGTCACCTGTTTTTGCTACCTCTCCATTTATATATCGAATCGGTTCTGCCATATACCATCACCGTCCAATTAACAGTTTTGGATTCACAGGGTAAATGTAAAGTTGCTGCCCACCACCTGTAGCGCTTTGGAGTCCCGTGAATGTTGAAGGCTGGGGCCCTGTATACCCCGTCATCATTGGTTGGCCGAATTTAACCCGTACTTTCCAAACAGGTGTGGGGTCTGACCACTTAGGCGTTGCCCATATTTGACGCCTCAATGCAGGCGATGTGCGCCACATTTGAGCGATTCATGTCCGCAAGCGTCAGGTCGTCGCGGTAGAGCGGCGTATTGCAGCCTGGATACTGACATCTGCCGCCAGCGGCGATCCAGAGTCGGAGCTTCGTCTTGTCAGGTACGCTGGTGTGTGACACTTGTCAGTCCAATCCCAGTTTCGTAAGGCAGGTTACCCAATGGAGACATAGGCTCCAACCATTTTTGTGCTTCTTTAACACCTCATGGTGAATCTCAACGCGAGTGCCTTTCTGCGCCATGTGTGACCTCCGGATGTTCCGAAATCACCAAAACTGACGCGCCCATTCGCGCCCTATACGCGCCTAAACCGATTTTAGCAGGATTTGGCCGAAATGAGTGAACGCATTAACTACTGAAGCCAGAAGGCTTAAGAAAATACACCCGGCAGGATTCGAACCTGCGACCTGAGCTTTAGGAAAGCCCTGCTCTGTCCTACTGAGCTACGGGTGCTAAGTGTGTTATGACATAGCTTTACCGTTTGTCCCTGTTGCGTCAACACCCCCGGTTCCCGAAGTAACCGACCAGTAGCCGCTTCACCAGCTTGTACAGCTTGATCGTCGCCGGGCTCTTTGCTTCAGATTCTTTCTCAGCGATCAGCGTATCGCACCACTGCTCAATCGTTGGTGTGGCGTTGCCAGCACGTAGCCCCGGCTTGTTCTCAAGGTCGACTTGCTTCCTGCTGCGGAGTGTCTCGGCTGCCCGCTTCGACACCTTGCCCACTCGCCCGATGTTCTCCGACCGTCGCTTACCAGTGGTCGGATCGAACCAACGCAGTTGCCAGTATCGTTTTCCCTTTGCCTTCGATGTGCCGAGTGTTACACCGTTGCGTGCCATGTGGTCCCCCTTGTGATGTGAGGTAATGAATTAAGCATAGACGTAGTAACGGAACCGCGCCACCCCGATTTATCGAGGGGTGATTTGAGTCTGTTTCTCCAGGAACCGGATCAACTCTGCGAGCATGTAGAAGATTCGCTTCCCGACCTGTGTACCCTTCAATCTCCCCTCATGGCGATACCTGTCCAGAGTCTCACGGGGATTCTTTACGCCCGTCGTGTCGATCCTCAGGAATCGAATTGCCGATCGCCAAGCGGAAGATCGAGGACCACGGGGGCTCGCTGGCCATCGACAGCGAAGAGGACAAAGGCACGACTGTGACGATCACCTTGCCGGTGGAGGCCGGAGGAGGCGGTGAATGACGTACCACGCACTCGTTGTCGACAACAACCCGGATGTGCTCGAGGATGTGCAAGACCGGCTCGAATCGATCGGTCATTCGTACGATTGCGCGACCTGCCTGCAGAGCGCCTGCAACCATCTGGCCAAGAACGGCTATTCGTACATCCTGCTGGACCTGGAGATTCCCGTTCGGTACGGCCGGCCGTCCCGCATACCGAATGGCCAGAATCTGCTCCGCGAAATCCGGAGGATGAAAGGTTTCGAGCACATCCCAATCATCGTGATGACCTCCCACGGCCACGACAGTCCCGACTTGGCGGTCGAAGTCCTGCGAGGAAACGGCGCGATCGACTACGTGAAGAAGCCCTTCGCCGACAACGGCCACACCTTGGAGAAGGCGATCCAGGATGGTCTGACGGCCAGCGGGCGAGCCCGCCCCGGCGCAGCTAAGCGATCTGGCGCGACGAAGGAAGAACCACCGCACCCGTTCGAGTGCGGCGAGTTGGTGTTCTTCAAAGACCGGGTGGAACTGTGCGAAGTGAAAATCTGCGGTGGCCCTGAAAGCGGCATGATCCGCCGCATCCTCGACGCGCTGCGGCAGACGAACACCCACGGGCGCTACGTCCGCTACGCCGGGGCCGAGCTTGCGAAGCTGGTCGGATACGAGCGGGGCCAGAACGGCATTGCTGAAGCCGTGCGGGATTTCCGCGACCAGGTATGCATGGTGATGCTCAGCGAGGCGAACATCAAGATGGCCTGCACGACATCATCCTGAACGACCGCCGCTACGGCTACCGCCTGTCGGCGAAGATCACTGTGCGTGACGCAGATGACCCCCAAAATGAACCCCAACGCGGGAACGGTGACGTAGTAAATGAACCCCTAAATGACGCAGTAAACCGTGGCGACGACGCAGAAAACAATGACCGCCAGCAGTGGGCCCTGGCCCGGATGCAGGCTGGCGGCGAGTTCCGAAAGGCCGACATCGTGAGCCATTTCAAGTGCTCGGTCAGCACGGCCGAACGCGATCTGCGTGACCTGCGCCGCCAAGGCGCGGTCGAGTTTGTCGGCCCCGCAAGAACGGGATTCTGGCGACTGTCGGTGGGGGCACGGGCAGAAGCCGGAAACGTGAGACTTTGAGACTGAGCTTTCTATCTCGTGGTCTCGCCGCAGATTATGTCGGGCGATGTGGTCTCACCGCTCCATATACGTGAGACCACATCGGAATCTCGCCGTGGTTCGCCAAAGCTCGTTTATCCTGAGGATGTACGGCTCGGGCGGATGCAGAAACGTCGCCACGTAGGACTGGACGGCCGCGCCTGGTTCAAGGTTCGGACAGTCGCCCCGATTAGCGAAAAACCCGCCATTCACGGCGGTTTTTTTTATTGCTCTGAGATTTCGCGAGACGGTCAATCGGCCAGACGCTTCAGCAGGACGATGGTCATGTCGTCGGCCTGGGGGTGGCCATGCGCGAAGGACTTGACGGCCTGATCCAGCAACCCGATCAACTCGGCCATGGGTTTGTCGTGGTGTTGCTTGATGACGTTCACGACGCGGTCGTCGCCGAACTGCTTGTTGTCCGGGCCGATGTATTCGAAGACGCCGTCGCTGATCAGGGCGAAGATGTCGCCGGGGGCCATTTCGATCGGCGTGGGGCGCGGCGAGTCGGCGCCGGTCATGATGCCCATGGGAAACGTCGAGGCGTCGATCATCTGACAGGCGCCGGTGGCCACGTGCAGGTGGAGCAGCGGGCCCTGTCCGCCGGCATGGTAATCGATGAGGTGGCGGCGGGTATCGAGCATACCCACGAAGGCGGTGACGAAACGGTTGTCGGCCAGGTCGGCGCAGAGCTGGTCGTTGACGTGGTTGTACATGGCGTCGAGATCGGCGTTCAGACGCATGGCCATGCGAAACATCGATCGCACCTGCGACACCGACAACGCGGGGCCGATGCCGTGGCCGGTGGCATCGCACAGCAGCAGCATCATCCGGTCGTCATCGACGGGCATGACATCGTAGATATCACCGCCGGTCTGATCAGCGGGGCGCGACCAACCGGCGATCTCGTAGCCGGCAAGCTCAGGCATGGACGTGGGTAACAGGCCCAGCTGAATGTCGCGTGCCAGGGAAAGATCGCGTTCGAGCTTCTGTTTGATCATCTGCTCTTCAATGAGCCGGGCGCGTTGCAGCGCGACGGCACACTGCACCGCCAAAGCCGTGGCGATGCGTTCGTCGTCTTCTTCGAACACCCCGTTGTGCCGGTTCAGCACCTGCATGACGCCGACCAGTTCGCCGCGCGACCCGATCAGCGGCACCGTCAGCAGGCAGCGTGTGCGGTAGCCGGTCTTGCGATCGATTTCCTGGTTGAACCGTGAATCCGCGTAGCAGTCGGGGATGTTCTGTACCGAGCGTGTTTGGGCGCACTGCCCGGCGATGCCGGCGTTGGCGGGGAAGCGGATTTCCTGCAGGCCGTGGGCGACCTTGGTGTATAGCTCGTTGTTCTTCTCATCGAAGAGAAAAACGGTGGCCCGATCGGCTGAAAGCACATCGCGAGCGGCGTCGATCACTGCCGCCAGCATGGCGTTCAGATCGATCGGCTCGCCGAGCTTGCGTGTGACATCCAGCACGCGCCACAGCGCTCGGGCATCGATATGTTCGGTATGCGTATGCAACATCGGTCCCCGTCCGCACATCCGCTGCGAACTGTTGATATTGTAGTATCCTCGGGTCGCGGCGGCAGGTCAACGCAAATTCAGTTCTGCTCAGCGTTTTTTCATCGACGATGCTTTTCGGCAAGCAGTTTCAACGCCTGCCGCTGCGGGTTGCTCATCGCCAGATCCACCGCCTGATCCAGGGTGCACCATCGCCCCGCACCCCGCCGCAATCGCCCGCCCTGTACGCGGGCTACCCAAATCTCGAAACGAATCCGCCGATGCGTCGTCATGTGATCGAACATCCCGGCAAGTTTCATCGGCCCGGCTTCGAGCCCGGTTTGATCATGCACCCAGGCACGCAGGCCGCGCGACGATGGCCGGGGCGACACCTCACGTTCCTCCGTCGCCAGTTCCCACAGCCCGGCCCATAACCCACCATCACCACGCTGACGCACCAGCCATCGCCCGTCACGCCGCAGCGCCGCCACACGGTGAACCACCCCTATCTGCCGGGTCCGAACACGCGGCGTCGGCAGTTCATCCACACGACCTTGTCGCTTCGCGGCACACCACGTCGCCACCGGGCAATCGTCACACCGCGGCGCCCGTGGCGTGCACACCAATGCCCCGAGTTCCATCACCGCCTGGTTCCAATCGCCGGGCGAGAAGCGTCGCCTGGTCAATACCTCGATCTCGACCATCCGAAGTGCCGCATCCCAGAATCGCTTTTTCCCCGCCGCATCACCAATCCCCCCTTCCAACGCAAACCAACGCGCCAACACACGCACCACATTGCCATCCACCAACGGCTCCGCTTTGCCAAATCCGATCGAAGCGATCGCCCCGGCGGTGTACGCTCCGACCCCCGGAAGTTTCAACAAACTCGCAACGTCATCGGGCAGTTGTCCGCCATGCTCTTTGACGATTACTTGCGCCGCACGGTGCAGGTGACGCGCCCGACGGTAATACCCGAGCCCTTGCCAGAGGTGCAGCACGTCCTGCTCATCGGTCGCCGCCAGGTCGTCCACCGTCGGCCATCGTTTCATGAAGCGTTGAAAATACCCGACAACCGTCGCCACCTGCGTCTGCTGCAGCATGGCTTCGCTGACCAACACCGCATACGGATCCGGCAGTTTGCCGGGTTTCGCCCGCCAAGGCAGAAGGCGGCTCTGCTGGGCGTACCACGCCAGCAGAGCCGCCTTCAGATTCGTCACATCATCGCTGCGATCCATCATCGCATGATAACATGCCGCCCAGCCTCACGCGGCAAGCGTCACGGCTTGCGCATGATGTAGAAGTTGTTCATGATGTCGTGTTCGAGTGTGTGCACATCGACGCTGGAAAAACCCGCTTCGCGGAACATCCGCAGCGCCATTTCCTCACCCCAGCATGTGCCCAGTCCGCACCCGCAATGCGCCAGCGAAACCGTCATGCAGTGCATCGTCGAGATCGTGTACAGGAACGGCGCCACGGGGTGATCGAGATTGTTTTCCAGGTGTGAGGAGGCGCGGATGTCCTGCGCGAGGTAGGTGCCGCCGGGACGCAGCGCGCTGAAGATGTTGCGCAATACCGCAGCCGGGTCGACCTGGTCGTGAATGGCGTCGAAGGTCGTGATCAGATCGAACGATTCGGACTCGTCGATTTTCGCCGCATCGCGCACCTCAAAGCGCACATTGGTCAAGCCGCGCCGTTGGGCTTCGTCGCGCGCTCGCTGGACCGCCGCCGGGAAAAAGTCGTAACCGGTAAATTGCGAGGCGGGGTATTGCTCAGCCATCGCCATCAGCGCCCAGCCCGATCCGCAGCCGACATCGCACACATCGATGCCGGCTTCGAGTCGCTTCTGGATGCCGGGAGCCAGTGGCAGAATGTGATCGAACAGGGCCGCCACGACCGTCTGCAGACTTTCCTCGGCCATGACCTCATGGAAGCGGTTGAATCGTTCATAGGGCACACCGCCGCCATCACGGAAGCAGCGAACGACTTCGTCCTCGACGCCGCCGAGCACGCTGAACCACTGCATCGATCCGGCGATATTTTCCGGCGTCGCAGCGCGGGTGAGCATCGCCGCGTGCTCGGCCGGCAGCGTGTAGGTCCGCAGGGCAGGGTCATATTCCACCACCTGCCAGGTCACCATCGCGCCGAGCCACTCGCGCACGTAGCGAGGCTGAAGCTTCGCCTGCTCGGCGATCTGCTCAACCGTGGCGGCATCCATCTCACTCATCGTGTCGAACAGGCCCGTGCGGTGGCCGATGCTCAGCATCATGCTCATGGCGCCGGCGTTGAGGGCATCGACCAAGCGGCCGGCGAATTGTTCTTTGCGGGACAGGTCAATGTCGGGTTGTTGCAGTTGGGTCATGCGATGTTCCTTATCAGCAGTTTGGGGACTAGAATGTGTGCGGTCGGGCACACCCATGCCGTGCCTGTGTAAACACGACGCTTAGAACATAGGCGTCGCCTGGTCGGGTACCAATTGACTTGTGGTCTAATCCAGTAGACTTTGGGTCAACCACGGGAGATACGCCCATGTCGTCCACAAGAGACAAGCTCATCGAAGCCGGTCATAATCTGTTTTATCGCGAGGGGTTTATCTCCGTCGGTCTCGACCGCATCCTGATGGAGGTCGGCTGCTCTAAACAAACGTTCTACAACCACTTCCAGTCTAAGGACGATCTGATCATCGCCGTGCTTGAAGAGCACAACCGCTGGTGGCAGCAGGAACTGGTCGATCAGATGCCCCGACGCGGCGGGCCGGAGCCGCGAGCACAACTGCTGGCGATCTTCGACATCCTCGACGGATTTTTTCAGGATGAAGATTATTACGGGTGCCTGTTCATCAACGCGGCGGTGGAGTTTCCGAATCCGAATCACCCGGCCCATCGCCTGGCCGCCGAGCAGAAAGTCGAAACACGCGGCATACTGATCGCCCTCGCCGAGCGGGCCGGCGCGTCGGATGCGGAAGCCTTCATCGAGGAATTGGACATGCTGCTGGAGGGCGCGATGGTGCTGCAACAGGTCGGCGGCAACAACACCAACGCCTCAACGATCGCTCGCCGGGCCGCGGAAACGCTGATGGACAAATACCTGCCCGCGCCAGTGTGATTCGACACACCACGTTGCTGCACACAGTACCCATCATGCGCACCATGTACATGGCGTGTTCCGCGCATTAAATTCTAATGTTCTTGATAACATTAGAATTAAGATTTGACGTCGATATCGCAAGGTTTTACAGCAAAACATACCGCATGCGACACTCAGCGCCGTAGGCGGCGCGAGGACATCGCGCGGACGTGTTGATGTCGCTTGTCTGTCGCGTGCTACCGGCGGGTTTATTCGTCGGCAATGGTGACGGTGTTCATCACGTCGCCCTGCTTGATCGTGTCGACGATGCTTTGGCCTTCGAGGACGTGACCGAAGACACCGTGCTTGCCGTCGAGCCAGGGACAGGGGACATGGGTGATGAAAAACTGCGAGCCGTTGGTGTTCGGCCCCGCGTTGGCCATCGAGAGGATGCCGGGCTTGTCGTGCTTCAGCGCCAGAGCGCCGGCCTCATCATCGAACTTGTAGCCGGGGCCGCCGGTGCCGGTGCCCTGGGGGCAGCCGCCCTGGATCATGAAGTCCGGGATGACGCGGTGGAACTTGAGGCCGTTGTAGAATCCGTCGTTGGCGAGTTTGACGAAATTGCCGACGGTCAGGGGGGCTTGCTCTTCGAACAGCTCGATTTTGATCGTGCCGCGTGAGGTTTCGATGGTGGCGGTCTTCATGCTAGCTCCAGTCAGTGAATACAAAGGCGTTGAATTCGAATCATCGCCGAGGGATGCGGTTCGTGCAACCGTCCGTCGACGTCATTTTTTCGTTGCGAGAGCCCGCAGCATTTTCGGCGATGCCAGCCACATCAACCGCCCCTGCCGACCGGGATCATACGAAACGCAGGCGCATCCCGCCTTCTTCATCTGAACAAACCCCTCAGCACCCCGTGTGCAGACCCGCTCCACGCACTGGCTGAACGTCGGCTCATGTCCGACGAGCATCACGGTATTCTCCGACCGCTCCGAAAGCATCTGAATCACCGCCTCGGCCGGCCCGTACGCCAGCACATCCTCGACCTGCGGGCGCAGATCCAGCGTCGCGCCAAGAATGTCAGCCGTTTGTACCGCCCGGGTCAACGGGCTGGTCAGAATCACTTCGGGCACGTGGGCAAACCGCGACAACCCCGCCGCCGCCTCGCGTGTTTTCTTCACGCCCGCAGAAGTCAACCGTCGCGAGGCGTCGGATCCATCCGGACCGTGAGCCTCCGCGATTCCATGTCGAAACAACATCACCAGCATCAACCACTCCCAAAGCCTCGCGTGTCAGGGTGCATTGTAGCGACCCCCGGTTGAAAGCCAACGCTTGAATGGGGACAATCATGAGCCATGGACTGGATTCAAACCTACCGCGGCCGACAGTTCTTTCCCCTGCGACCGCAGCCGGGCGACATCGACATCGACGACATCGCCCACGCCCTGAGTCTGCAATGCCGCTTCAACGGCCACTGCCGCGAATTCTACTGCGTAGCTGAGCATTCGGTGCGCGTCATGCGATTGCTGCAGCAGCAGGGCCACGATGACGACACGGTCCTCTGGGGTCTCCTGCACGACGCTGCCGAGGCATATCTGTCCGATCTGCCGCGACCGTTGAAATCGATGTTGCCCCAGTACGGTGAAACGGAAAACGCTCTGCTCCGCGTGATCATCGAGCACATGGGTCTGACCTGGCCGATGCCCGAGACGGTCCGCCTCGCCGATGACACGCTGCTGGTGACCGAAGCCCGCGACGTGATGGCTCCTCCGCCTCAGCCATGGGGTTTCGCTGTCGGCATCGCCCCGCTGTCTGACCGCATCAGTCCCATCAGCCCCACCCAAGCCGAGGCCGAGTACCTCGCCGCTTTCCACCAACTGACCGCTTCGCGAGCCACCCCGTGAATGACACCCCCGAGTCCCCCGTGCTCCTGCACCGCGATGGCGACATCGCCCACATGACTTTCCCCGCCGGCAAAGTCGACGGGCATGCCGTTCGCCTGATGTACGAAACCACCGCGACGCTGATGGACGAGCACGATCTGAAGTTGCTGATCGACTTTACCGGGGTTCGGCTGCTGAGTTCGGGCGCGATCGGCATGCTGGTGACCATCCGCAAAAAAATGATGAGCGTCGGCGGGCAGCTTCACGTGCTGATCCCCGATGAGAACGTCATGGGTTCCCTGCGGATCATGAATCTGCACATCGTGATGAACCTTTTCGAGTCGCCCGAGCCGGCCCGTCAATTCAAGGGCTGATCCGCCCTTTTCGGCTGCGAATCGATCCAACCCCCTAATGTGCACTCTCAAAGGCCATCGGGCCGATAATTAAACCGGCACAGGTTTTGCCCGATGCCCAACAGTCGCTATCATGTGGGGCCACATGGGGGCGACAGTGAACCCCCGTGCCTGGGCCGACCTCTACGCAGGCCCGCGGATAGAGGTTCCACCAACAAACAACAGCAAGAGGGATCGTGCATGTCAACTAACCAACCCACCGCGCTGCCTCCGCTGCGCAAGCGCGGCATCGAATGGAATCGAGTGCATTGGTCAGTCGTCGCCGGCATCGCGGTGATGCACCTGGCTGCGATCGCGGCGCCGTTTTTCTTCACATGGACGGGCCTGGTGCTCATGTTCGTGTTCATCTGGCTCAGTGGCAACGTCGGCATCACCCTCTGCTACCACCGCCTGCTGACGCACCGCAGTTTCAAAACGCCCAAATGGTTCGAGTACATTCTCACACTCTGCGGCTGTCTCGCCTGGCAAGGCGGCCCGGCGCAGTGGGTCGGCATTCACCGCATCCATCACAAACATTCCGACGAAGACACCGACCCGCACACCCCGCGGCATGGTTTCACCTGGGCCCATGCGCTGTGGTGCATGCACCGCGACGCCGAGGGCCAGAAGGGACTCGACGCCGCCAAGGATCTGATGCGTGATCCCGGTCTGCGCGTGATCAACAACTGGTTCTGGGTGCCGAACGTGGCGCTGGTTCCGATCCTGTACTTCGCCGGCGAGTGGGCCGCGTCGACGGGCATCTCCGCTTCGGGGCTTTCATGGGTGTTGTGGGCCATCGCACTGCGCATCGTGATCGTGTATCACGGCACGTGGTTCGTCAACTCCGCCTCGCACACCTGGGGCTACCGCAACTACCAGACCACCGACAACTCCACCAACCTCTGGTGGGTCGCCGTGCTCAGCTTCGGTGAAGGCTGGCACAACAACCACCACGCCTATCAGCGCTCCGCCGCCCACGGCCTGCGCTGGTACGAAATCGACATTACCTACTGGCAGATTCGCGCCCTGGCCCTGGTCGGCCTGGCCCGCGATCTGGTTCTGCCCAAGCCCGAGCAGATGCCGCAGTAATCTGTCCGCGCTTCATTCGCATCCGCACACATGGCGGAGGGATTCGAATCCCTCCGCTTTTTCATTGAGCGACTCGCATCACTCACCGAGCATTCCCCCATCCACATCACGCCGCGCAACAGGTTAAACTGTGGTTATGACTGAACGTGAATTTCTCGAACGAGCGCTGACAGATGCCGCCGTACAGGTCCGCGACCTGTATCGGCGTCGTCATGAACTGAGCATCCAGCACAAACAGGGGCCCACGGATTTCGTCACCGCCGGCGACCTGCAGATTCAACAATACATTGAAAAGCTCATCGCCGAATCGTTTCCCGGCGACCGGCTCGTCGCCGAGGAACAGGGCCTGGACCGGATGCCGGACGACCGCGATCAGCGGTGCTGGGTGCTGGACCCGATCGACGGCACGCACAATTTTGCCGTTGGGCTGATGCCGACATTCGGCGTGTCGCTGGCACTGGTCGAAGCCGGTCGGCCGATCCTCGGGGGGGTCGCCCTGCCGATGATCGATCAGTTGCTTATCGCCGAACAAGGTCAGGGCGCCTGGCGCGACGGCCAGCGCGTGCACGTGTCCGATCACGATCTGCTCGAGCAGGCCAAAATAGAAATCGACTTTTCACGCCTCGCCAACCGCCGCCTCGTGTTGACGCGCGGTCATGACATCATCAACACCGCCGGGCAGATCCGTTCGCAGGGCAGTGCCGTCGTCGGGCTCTGCGCCGTGGCGACGGGCGATGGCGACGGCTATGTTCACCCGAGCCTCAAGCCGTGGGATTATGCCGCCTCTTTGTTGATCGTGACCGAAGCCGGCGGCAAAGTGTCGCGCCTCGACGGTACCGAAGTGCACATCTTCGACGGCCTCAACGGCATCCTCGCCGCCAACCCGACGCTGCACGCCCGCATGCTTGAACTGTTGAATTAGACCCAACGTTTAGCCGCGACCCAAAGGGGAGCGCGTCCTAAAGCTTCTCGTCACGACTGCCGGGTTCGTCCTCGTCGGCCACATCATACCCAGCGTCTTCCTCATCATCTGAACCCTCGAGCGCTTCGGCCGCCTCGGCTTCCTCGGATTCAGTCTCAGCTTCTTCGGCTTCGAGAATCGCCTGGTCGGACTCGAGCGTCACGGCCGTCTGCTCCAGCAGATTGTTCAGCCGCTTGCGGACCAGAAACAGTAGCGGCACATTGTGAATCCGCCGCAACTCGCTGCGTCCGGTCGCGCTGTACACGATCAGTGTGCCCGCTCCGCACAGCAGCAACTCCAGCAGATCGGGATACGTCGAACGCACCCGCTTGGCCCCGCGCGCCAGCGAGTCATCGGCCCGACCCCATGAATACTGTTCAAACTCGTTGTGCGTGATCCGCCACTTGTGCTGAACCCGCGACCACAGAATCATCACCAGGTACGGCGGCAGCAGAAAAATACTCAGCGCCAGTCCGAGATTGCGATCGTACTGAACGTCCATGTTGGCGAACCAGTTGTAGATGTTGCCGATGCCCCATTTGAATGTTTCATTGGTGGCCAGCCATTTACCGGCAAAAAACAACGCCAGAAAGATCACGAACCATAACACCGCGTAGTTGCGTTCGATGTCGACCCCGATCGTCAGTATCACGATCACCATCAGAAACATGTACAACCACGCGAATACCTCGAGGCTGCCGGTCCCATCGGCGCCGGCCCAGATCGCCAGCCAGAACAGCGGCCCGGCCACGATCAGCGGCCAGATGAAAAGCAGTTTCGGATAAGCAAAAAACACCACCGCGTTGGGCGCCGGTTTGTGCTGTTTGGATTTTGACGGTTTTGACGCCATGATCGAACCTCCCGGACGCCGCGGGCAGGCGTCCATGGAGACTATGTTTACGCGCTGGGCGGCCCTGATGCAACCGCCGATGGCTCCAGTTGCAGAATCCCCGGTCGGTCTGCCGAAATAGGAAGAGTCGGCCGAGCGTTTGGCTGACTGTGGGCATAAGATGACTCAGTCTCGATGTGCCAGATCAACCCAGCCGTAGTCGGAACCGGAACGTGATGTCCAAGCGGGACCCTGAAAAGCTTTCGCGCCAGCTGCATGAAAACATGCAGTACCTGTACCGCACCTATCGGCAGTTGCGGAATCGTGCGGTGCGTCTTGAGGAATCCAAGGGCGCCATCGAGCAGGCCCGCCAGCGACTGCTGCAGGAGCAGAAGCGGTTGGACACCGACTGGGCCGCTCTGCAGCAGCAGCAGGCTGATGTCAACGCCGGCGCCGCCGAACTCGATCAGCAGCAGAAGCAACTGGCTGAGCGCGATGCTCAACTGCTGACGCGCCAGGCCGAACTCGACCGCCAGGCTGCCGAGTTGGACCCGATGCGCACCGAACTTGACCAGCAGCGCAGTCGGATCGCCGCCGAGCAGGCCGAGTTGGACAAGACCCGCCAGTCGATCGAAGCCGACCGCACCGAACTGCAGACCCACCGCGACGAGTTGGCCCAGCAGACCGAGCAGATCGACGGGCTCAAGCAGCAGGTCGAAACCCATCGCCAGGAGATCGCCGAGCAGCAGCAGCGCCTGACCGATGAGCAGGCTGAGATCACCGCTGCCCGCGCGGAGTTCGACGCGCTGCGCCAGCAGATCGCCGACGACCGCGCAGCCCTCGATGCCGAGCGTGAGCAGATCGAAAGCCGCCACAGCGAGGTCCAGAAGGCCGAACAGGAGATGCAGAAGCGTCTGAGCCAGCATGACAAGACCATGGCCCAGCAGCGTGCCAAGATCGAAGCCGAGTCCGAGGCGTTGAAACAGCGGGCGCAGAAAATGGCCGAGATGGAGAAAAAGCTCGTCGATGAGCGTGAGTCGATCGTGCAACTTCGGGCGGACTTCGACAAACGCGAAGCCGACCTCGTCGGGCGCGAGCAGCATCTCGATGACCTGCTCACCCGCCAGGAAGAACAGGCCCGCCAGCTTGACGAACTGCACCGCGCCCTGGAGTCGACCTGCGACGAGCTGGACTCAGCCAAGCGCCAGCTTGAAGACACCCCCGAGCCGGATGATCCGTCAAACAAGACCCACACACGCACCAAGTCGCCGCGCCCGGACAAGTGGCTCGTGATGTACCTGGAAAACGGCGAGAAGCGCACGCTTCCGATGAACAAGCCGGTGATGACGTTCGGGCGGGAGGATATCTGCGATGTGCGGTTGATGCTGCCGACGGTTTCGCGCGAGCACTGCCGCATCGAGCAGCACGGCGACGAGTGGTTTCTGCTGGACACCCAGTCGCGCAACGGCACCTACCTGAATCAGCACCGCATCGACAAGGCGGCGCTGAAAGTCGGCGACACGCTGACGATCGGCAACATCCACTTCGCCGTGGTGTCCGATGCGCAGTTGCACCAGACCGAACCGACCGACGCCGATCAGTCGACACGATCAGCCCATCGTGCCGACGACTACGACCCCTCTTCTTCTGGGCCGATCCCGACGGTGGCGTGAAGTCAGCATCCTCAAATTCCCTATGTGACTGCCGGCTCCAGCGTCATATGCTGTGATAGTCGTGATGTCACCGCAGCAACCGAAAACCATCGTGATCATCGGCGGAGGCTTTGCCGGAGCGTACTGTGCGCACATGCTGTTGCGTCGCAGTCGGCCGGATGAGATCCGCGTCCGCCTGATCAATCAGACCAACTACTTCGCCTTCACCCCCCTGCTGATCGAAGCCGGGACGGGGGCGCTTGAGCCGCGCCACGCAGTCGTGCCGCTGCGCCGGTTTGCACCCGGGGCCGAGCTTCACATGGGCACGGCGAACGGCATCGACTTCGAAGCCCGCCGCGTGACCTACCGCACCATGCTCGGTGAAACCTACGATCTCGAATACGACCATGTCGTCCTGGCGCCCGGCTCGGTGACACAACTGCCGGATGTCCCCGGCCTGCGGGACCACGGCTACTCGATCAAATCCATCGGCGAAGCGATCGCCCTGCGCGACCGCGCCATCGCCATGCTCGAACAGGCCGAGGACTGCCCGGATGCAGATCGCCGGCGCGCCATGCTGACGTTCGTCATCGTCGGGGCCAACTACACCGGCGTCGAGGTGGCCGGCGAGTTCAACGATCTGCTGCGCCGGGCGACGCGCGACTACCGCAATATCCAGCCCGATGACATCCGCGTCGTGCTCGTCGATCATGAAGATCGCATCCTCAACACGCTCGATGAATCACTGTCTGACTACGCGATGAAACAGCTTCGCCGGCGTGGTGTCGAAATCCACCTCAAGGACACCGCCACACAAATCCATGCTGAATCCGTCGAGCTCAAACAGGCCGGCCGTATCGACACGATGACACTCATCTGGACGGCGGGCATCGCGCCGAGTCCGCTGATCGATGCGCTGGATGTGCCCTGCGACCAGCGCGGCTATGTGCTGTGCGAACCCGACCTGCGCATTCAGGGGCACGACCACGCCTGGGCGATCGGCGACAGTGCCGTGAATGTCGACCCTGAGGGTCACGCCTATCCCCCGACCGCCCAGCACGCGGTACGTGAAGGTCAGCAAGCCGGGCGCAACATTCTGCGGGTGCTGCGCGGCAGCGAGCCCGAACCGCTGGTGTATCGCAGCCAGGGTATGATCGCCCCGCTGGGCGATCGCGACGGTGTAGCCGGCTTGATGGGGTTGCGACTGTCCGGCCTGCCGGCGTGGTTCCTGTGGCGCACGGTCTACCTGCTGAAAATGCCCGGCATCGGGCGAAGCCTTCGCGTCATGCTCGATTGGACGCTGGACTGGTTCTTTCGCCGGGACTACGTACAACTCGGCATCCACAACCGGCCGCATTCGCATGTCGATGCCGCCGCGGATGATCACGAAAAAAAAGGACCCGACGCGTGATGGCGCCGGGTCCAAAAACCGTGGGGTGGACTGTCCAGACAGTCCCGTCGGACCGCCTATTGGCACAGTCCCTTCCTACAGAAACATTCGTTAGACACTGGATCACCTCCTTGGAGAATCGGTTAGCTCCAGCCGTCGCGAGTCCGCCCGTCGGAAGTCTCTGCCCCGAACCATTCGGGGAATCGAGAGAAGAACGGGCATTTCGCCGCCGGATGATCCACATCCCGGTTCGTCTCCGGGACACGCTCGCTCGGCGACCTACGCCGATGCGGAGCACGCTGCTTGCGGCCGAGCACTACGGGGTTTTCCCGCGACCGATCAGCCGTTTGCTCACGTGCTATACACATTATCGACCCGGGTCATCGACGAGGCAAGCAATTTCCATTTTTTACCAACAAATGCATTGACATCAGTCCTCGGCGGCAGTTATGTTATCGGAAAAGGTGCGGCTCGCGGCGTGAGAAACCGCGGGCCAACAGTGGGTCGCCAGCCGGCCCCAGGAATTGAAAGAAAGGCGCAGCACGATGCAGAAGTTCTGGTTTGCCCTCGGGGCTATTGTTGTCATTGCATGCATGTTCTTCGGCGGCGCGGTCCAAGCGGCCGCACTCAACTACGGCGACATCGTCGTCGTGGACGACCAGAACAACAAAATCTGGCTTGTCGATCCGACCGATACGCTCAGCCCGCAAACCATCAGTTCCAACGACAAACTGGGCGTAGCCACCCATGCGATCATCAACGGCGCCGGGCAGATTTTCGTCGCCAATGCCGGTACGTCCCGCGGCATCCTGCAAATTGATCCGGTCACCGGAAATCAAACTCTTTTTGCCACCGTCGGCGCCAACGGTCTGACCACGCCCGCGGGTATTGCGCTTGAAGGCGATGGCTCATTCATTGTCACGGACAGCAATCTTGGTGCGATCTATCGAGTTTCTTCCGACGGCCTGACAGTCACGTCGATTACACCGACCAGCGGTTCTGATCTGATCACTGGCAATACGCCATACGGTGTTGCGATTGATCCGAGTAGTGGTGCGATTATCGTGGCCGTCCAGGACACGGGCTCGATTGTGTCCGTTGATCCGATCACCGGCAACCATACGCTTTTAACCACGGTGACAAATTCACGAGACGTAGCTGTTGCCGGCGATGGCACACTCTACATCGCGGCGGGCTCGATGATTGTTCAGTGGGATGGCTTCTTGCAGACCTTGGCAACTACGCCGTCACCCGGAACGCTGTACGGCATCGCCTTGGACGATGATGGCAATATCGTGGCTGCCGGCCCCGGGTCGTTCAACGATTCTGTTCAGGGCAAGGTGGTCAGCTACGATCTTGACAGCAGCAGCACGACGCTGCTTCCGAACGGTTTTTTCGCTGATTTCAAGCCGGTGGGCATCGCGGTATATGCCACCGTCCCCGAACCGTCGACCGGGTTGATACTCGCGGCGGCGATGGTCGGCGGCATGGTTCGCCGGCATCGGGCGTGACGAATATTTTCATTTTGAAACAAATTATTGCACTCATCCCACGAATTGCCTAATATACAGGCGTTGGGATTAGTTTTGTATTGTCTTGGACTCTCCTGCACGAGCGTCCCTTCAGGACAAGCCGAAGAACGCGTAAATCGTTCTAGAGTTTTGGTTTGTTCGAGGTGCGTACCACGCCGTGCGGATCGTCATGACCGACCTTCCTGCGGCGGAATAAATACTCTGCGGGAAGCGTCCCCATGCCTAACAGACGAACGCCGCCGCGGCGGATTCTCAATAAGTGGCAACGCCTTCACCAGGCGGGCATGTCCGCGGCGATGATTGCTTCGGCGTACGACTTGAACATCGATGTCGTGCGCATACACCTCGATACAACCTCCCGCCAGAACAATGACGAGATATCGCCCCGGCGCCGGGTCGGGCGCGATGACACCGGGTACTCGACACTGACCAGGGTCAATCAACGACAAGGAGCCACCGTGCAAAAGAGACGAGGCCGCAAGCCCATTGCCGATGCCGCGATGGTCGCACGCTGGAAAAAGTCTTACCAGGACGGCGCGACGCTGGCGGAAATCGCCGCCGAGCATCATGTCAGCATTCAAACCGTGTCTTACACGCTGCGCAAGCTCGGGGTCACCCCCGGCAAGCGTGGTCGGCCGCCGGGGCGACCGGGCAAGAAGCAACCGATCGAAAAGTCCAAGTACGCCCGCCTGCTGCCCAAGTGGTTGGAAATGTATCAGGCCGGTCAATCCGTCAACCAGATTGCGCGGCAGTACAAACTCCATCCGTACAGTGTGCAGTACGCCCTGGGACGGGCGGGCATCAAGATGCGCGGCGCCAAGCGTGTGACGGTCACCGAAGCGATGGTCCGACAGTGGATTCAGCTTTACCAGACGGGCAAAGGCTCGCGTGTGATTTCACGCCAGTTCGGCGTCAACGAGACGACGGTCCGCCGCCGCCTGAAGCGCGCCGGTGTGACGCTGCGCCAACCGGGCGCCGCCAACACATCCCCCCGCGCCCGACAAAACTCCGCCGGCGCCGCGTAAACCGCCCCGCTTCCACAACACCATCCGACAAACACCAACCACGTGGTTTGGGCATGAGCCTGAATCACGTGGTTGTGTAATACGCGCATGCGATCTGGCGAGGCAGTGCGCGAGGCGTATGATATGTTTTACACAAGAGGTCCCTTCTTGCGACACAGGTTTGATTCTCGGCGCGCGATACTGATCGGAGACACCCTCATGCGATTCATGCTCGTTGCAATACTGCTGTCGGGTTTGGCCGCCCTGAGCCTGCCGGCTCATGCACAACCATCAGATTCCGTGATTGACCAGGTGCCGTTTACCGCGGTGCAGATCGATCGCGGATTCTGGGCGCCGCGTCTGGCGACCAACCGCCAGGTCACGGTGCCGTACGATTTCGACAAATGCGACCAGACCGGCCGCATCGCCAACTTCGCCCGGGCCGGCGGGCTTGAAGACGGCCCCTTTCAGGGCATCTTCTATAACGATTCGGATGTGTTCAAAGTCATCGAAGGCGCCAGCTACGCGCTCTCGCTGAAGCCTGACCCGAAGCTCGATGCCTATCTCGATGACCTGATCGCCAAAATCGCCGCGGCGCAGGAAGACGACGGCTACCTCTACTGCGCCCGAACGCTCAACGACAAGAACAAGGGCATCGGCCCCGAGCGCTGGTCGAATCTTCGCGTCAGTCACGAGCTATACAACGTCGGCCACATGTATGAAGCCGCCGTCGCGCATCACCAGGCGACCGGCAAGCGTAGCTTTCTCGATGTCGCCATCAAAAACGCCGACCTCGTCTGCAAAGTGTTCGGCCCGAACGAAGACCAACGCATCGATGTGCCCGGCCACGAGGAAATTGAGATCGGGCTTGTCCGCCTGTATCACGCCACCGGCGATCGCAAGTACCTCGACCAGGCGAAGTTCTTCATCGACATGCGCGGCCGCGAAGACCTGCGTGAAATCTACGGCGAGTATTGTCAGGATCACAAGCCGATCGTCGATCAATCCGAAGCCGTCGGCCATGCCGTCCGCGCCGTGTATCTGTACACCGGCATCGCCGATGTGGCCGCGCTGACCGGCGATGTCGCCTACACGCAGGCCATCGATCGCATCTGGCACGACATCGTCGCCCGCAAGCTCTACATCACCGGCGGCATCGGCGCCCGCCACCGCGGCGAAGCCTTCGGCGACGCCTATGAACTGCCCAACGCCTCAGCCTACAACGAAACCTGCGCCGCCGTGGCCAATGCGATGTTCAACCAGCGCATGTTTCTCCTGCACGGCGACGCAAAATACATCGATGTGCTCGAACGAACCATCTACAACGGTTTTCTCAGCGGCGTGTCGCTGTCCGGCGATCGCTTTTTCTACCCGAATCCGTTGGCCAGCCGCGGCGATGAGCGCCATCCGTGGTTCAACACGTCGTGCTGTCCGGTGAACGTGGTGCGTTTTATCCCGTCGATCCCGGGGTACATCTACGCGCGGCGCGAGCAATCGCTCTACGTGAATCTCTTCATCGACAATCAGGCGGAGATCGAACTGGCCGGCCAGCCCGTGACGATCGCCCAACGCACCAGCTACCCGTGGGACAGTCGCGTGAAGATCACCGTCTCACCGGCCGAAGCTCGCCGGTTCACGCTCAACGTGCGCATCCCCGGGTGGGCGCGCTCGCAGCCGGTGCCCAGCGACCTGTACCGCTATGCCGACGACTCATCCTCGGCATGGACAATCCGCGTCAACGGCCAGCCCATCACGCCTGATCTTGTTGATGGCTATGCGTCGATCGATCGCACATGGAAGCCGGGCGATGTCGTCGAACTCGATCTGCCGATGTCGGTCCGCCGTGTGCTCGCCAGCGAGCAGGTCGAAGCCGACCGCGGTCTCGTCGCCATCGAACGCGGCCCGATCGTGTACTGCGCCGAAGGCATCGATCAGATCAGCAGCGAAGTCCAACACCTGATCGTCAACGACGCGGCTGACTTCACCCCCGAGCACCAACCGAAAACCCTCGGGGGCATCACCGTCCTCCGCGCCCAAGCTGATGAAACCTACATCAACGAGCAAGGCGAGCAACAGACCCGCTCAGTTCCCATCACGTTGATCCCATACTACGCATGGGCTCATCGCGAACGCACCCCGATGGCTGTCTGGCTCGCCCGTGATGTCGAACACGCCCGCCCCCTGCCGGCCCCGACGATCGCCAATCGCTCCGTGGCGACCGCCTCATTCCATAACAAGTCGGACTCCACCGCCGCGATGAACGACGAAATCGAGCCCGAATTCTCCAATGATCAACGCATCCCGCGACTGACCTGGTGGAACCACCGCGGCACGGAGGAATGGGTCCAGTACAACTTCGATAAACCGCATGAAATCTCCAGCGTCGAAGTTTACTGGTTCGACGACACCGGCGCCGGGCAGTGCCGCGTGCCGCAGTCGTGGTCGCTGTCAGCCCGAGTCGACGGCAAGTGGCAACCGGTCGACGCCCACGGCGAGTTCGGCGTTGAACAGAACAAATACAACCGCGTCGAGTTTGACCCGGTCACGGCCGACGCACTGCGTTTGAACGTGAAGCTGCGCGATAAGTTCTCCGGCGGCATCCTCGAGTGGAAAGTCGAGTGACCCGCACATGCGGATCAGGCCCATGTGCAAGGTATGATCGGTTGCAAACCTGTGGCACAGCCGCCCTCGGCTGTGCGATCGCAACCTTCAGCACAGCCGGGGGCGGCTGTGCCACAACTCACGCGCACGAATCTGTCAGTCATTCACATCACTGGTCCAGCAGATGCTTGTCGAGATTGCCGGCGACTTCGCGCATGCGATCGAGTCCGCCGCCGCCGACTTCCGCCGCCGCCCAGCCGGTGTACTCGATATCCGCCAGCGCCTGGCGCACTTCGGCCCAGGGCAGATCGCCTTCGCCGATCTTGGTGAACTTGTCGTTCTTGCGGCTGAACCCTTTGACGTCGAGTTTGACGATGCGATGGCCGAGCGTGCGAATCCAGTCCGCCGGCTGTGAATATTTCCAGTGGTTGCCGATGTCGTAGTGCACACCGACCCACGGCGAATCGAATTCATCGATGTACTTGACGAGCTTGTCGGCGGATTGATCGCTCGGCCCGCCGTGCTCGTAGAGAAAATGATTCCACACGTTTTCGACCGCGATGGTCATTCCGTACCACGCCGCCAGCGGCAGCGCTTTGCGGATGTTTTCCATGGAGCGATTCCAGACTTCCTGCTCGGCGCCGTCCTTGCCGTGGCCGACGACCAGCAGCACGCTCGACCCGCCGACAGCGTGGGTTTCACGGATCGCCTTTTTCAGATCATCCAGCGCCTTGGCGCGGACCTCCGGGTTCGGGTCTGAATGACGGATGCTCCAATGGGAGCTGATCACCGTGCCATCGATCACCAGGCCCGCCTCATCGCGTGCTTTGACCACTTCGGCGATATTGATGCCGGGCGTGCCGAGTTCGACGCCGTCGAATCCGCAGGCTTTGAGTTGCTTGAAGCTGTCGGTCATGGACTGGCCTTTCTCAGCCTTGAACATGCCGTATTTCAACGACTTGTAGATTCGGCGGTCGGTCACCTGCCCGAAAACAGACGATGAAAGACATTGCACAGCCATCGAGGCTCCAAGACACATGGCCGCGGCCCGCAGAAAACCGCGACGCGGCAACGCGTGGTTCAACATGGTCGACTCCAACAGACGGTGATATGGAAATGCGGCGGGGTTGGCATTATCATATCCTTAACCCGCCGCCATTGCATCCACCGCTCTCACACATCCTGGAGGTTTGCAGTATGTCCGACTCCACTTCGCGGCGTCATTTCGTCAAGCAATCCGCCACGCTGGCTTCGGCCGGTGTTGTCGCAGCCAATCTCGGCGTCGCCTCACGCGCTCACGCCGCCGGCAGCGGTGTCATCCGCGTCGGACTGGTCGGTTGCGGTGGGCGCGGCACCGGCGCCGCGGCTCAGGCCCTGTCGGCCGGGTCCGATGTGCACCTGGTCGCTCTCGGCGATGCGTTCATGGACAAGGTTGAAGCCACGGCGAAGAACCTCTCGCGCAACAAGGCCTTCGAGGGCCGCATCGATGTTCCCGCCGAGCGGCGCTTCGCGGGTTTCGACGCCTTCAAGAATGTCATCGACAATGTCGACGTCGTGCTGCTGGCGACCCCGCCCGGCTTCCGCCCCCAGCATCTGAAATACGCGGTCGACAAGGGTGTGCACATCTTCTGCGAAAAGCCCGTCGCTACAGACGCCCCCGGCGTGCGCAGCGTGCTGGCGACCGTCGAAGAAGCCCGCAAGAAAAACGTCACCATCGTGTCCGGCCTCTGCTACCGTTATCACAAAGCCAAGAACGCCGTCATCGGGAAGATTCACGAAGGCGCGATCGGCGACATCGTTTCGACCGAAACCTACTACTGGGCCGGCGGCCTATGGCATCGCGGGCGCGATGACAAGTGGTCGGAGATGGAGTACCAAATGCGCAACTGGCTGTACTTCACCTGGCTCAGCGGTGATCACCTCGTCGAGCAGCATGTCCACAGCCTCGACAAGATCGCCTGGGTGCTCGGCGACAAGCCACCAGCGAAGGTGAAGTCGATGGGCGGCCGCATCGCCCGGACCGATCCAAAGTACGGCAACATCTACGACCACTTCTACAACGTCTTCGAGTGGGACAACGGCCTGCGTCTGCACAGTTCCTGCCGCCAGGCGGTCAACTGCAAGACCGGCGTCAACGACTACATCCTCGGCACCAAGGGCAAGGCCGAACTGCAGTCC
The DNA here is from genome assembly GCA_014873095.1 of Planctomycetales bacterium ZRK34. GTDB lineage: Bacteria > Planctomycetota > Phycisphaerae > Phycisphaerales > Zrk34 > Zrk34. The sequence goes on along the minus strand of CP050848.1, from coordinate 4,996,268 downwards.
GCCGAGATCACCGGCGAGACGAACTGGAAATTCCGCCTGCCGCGCGGCGAGTCGGACAACATGTACCAGAACGAGCACGACGCCCTGTTCGGCGCGCTCCGTAAGGGCGAGGCCATCAACAACGGCGTGTACATGGCGCAGAGCACCATGATGGGCATCATGGCCCGCATGTCCGCCTACACCGGCCAGGAACTGACCTGGGATCAGGCGTTGAACTCGAAAGAGCAACTCGTGCCCGACGCCTTCGATTGGGGGCCGGCCCCGCAGCGTCCGGTCGCTGTTCCTGGTCAGACCAAGTTTGTTTGAGCCGCCCCCCGGGCATTCACCGACTATCACACAACCCGCCGGCCGTCGGCGGGTTTTTTCATGCTCGACGCCACGGCGGCCGGCACTTGATCGCAACCGGTATTCAGCGGCAAACGTATAATTGCATGATGCGTACTTTCGTGGATTTATCGATGCCCATACGACTGGTGCTGGCAGCGTCTTTTATTTGCGGGTCAGCGCTCGGCATCGCGCCGGTCAGAGCGCTCGAAACCGATCAATTCACCCTGCCGCCCCGCCCGTTGGCCGACCTTGGTCCACAGGTCGATGAGTATTTTCACAAGGCAATCGATCGAGCGATCCAGCGTACAAACCAGAAGATCAACACGCTGCGCCATCAGCTTGACAGTGCTCAAGATGAACATGATCGAAATGGTCTGAACAAACAGATCCAGTCACTGCAACAACCGAACGTCATCGCTGATGCATTGTTCAACGACATCGCTCATGGCATGCCTGAAACCCGGTTGGAGCGGTGGGTGCGCGAAACGGATTTCACCGAACAGCCGGCACGTTTCGACGTGTCGTGCATCCGCTCGATCTATGCAGAGGTGCTGTGGTACAAGCCGCTGCTGGTTGCTGCGATGGCGCCGACAATCCAATTGCACGGTGTGCAGCAAGGCACTGACAAAATCGGACACTTTATCCAACAGGGTCACAAGTATTATCGCCTGTATCGCGATGCCCGCGCTGCCGGCAAGACGAATGAAGAAGCCCGCAAGATCGCCGTCGACTGGGGCGTCGAGTCGGAAAAAACCTGGGCGGGACAATGGTGGACCGGCGCCTACAGCAACGCTGACCTCGCCGCCAACTACGCTGGCATGAAGTTCTATCTGAACCTGACCGAGCCCGTCGTGGTCGGCAAGATCACACGCCCGCCGATGCTGATGCTCGACGATGGCCTGTGGCAGTGGAACCCCCTTGCGAAAGACGACTGGGTCGCCGCCTTCATCAGTCAACATTTCAATGAAGCGTTCAACCCCGGCTGGGTCGCCCAGCCGATGCGTGACGACATCGCCCAATGCATCCGCCAACGGGCCGCTGAGTGGATCAAACATCATCGGACAGACGAGCAGACCGAGCGCGATCGCCTGGACCGTCTGAGCCGGTGGTATGGTGAAGACTACGGCCACCGCGGGCCCGAAGGTGTCGTCAACATTCTCAATGCCTACTTCGAACCGGTCGCTGATCCGCAGACCACACGTAAATGAACAGACGCCACCGGGGGCTGATACGATCCGATGGCGCCTGTCATGATGTAACAATCAATTACTTGGGCATCGTGATCACGCGCGGGTGTTTGACGATGACGCGATACTGCCCCGAGCCCAGCGATAGGGGCTGGTTCGTGTTGACGGCTTGCCCATCGAGCGTCGCCGTCGACTGGGGCGTCGTCGGAAGCATCAGCGTCGCGGTCGTGTTGGCGGGGATCGTCACGTCGATGATCAGTTGATCGCCGTCGAGCTTCCAGGCGCTGCGGATCGGGCCGCGCGGGCTGCCGTAGCGCACGTCGGCATGGGTCAGCTTGCCGCCCGGTTGCGGAGCGATCGTGATCGTTTTGTAGGACGGTGAGTCGGCGTGCAGACCGCCGATGTTTTCGACCATCCACTGATACACCGCGCCAAAGCTGTAATGCGCGAAGCTGTTCATGCCGGGATTCTGGAAACCCTTGTCGGGGGTCCAGCCGTCCCATCGCTCCCAGATGCTGGTCGCTCCGTGCCTGATCGAAAAGCCCCATGACGGAAACGTGTCCTGGTGCATCAGCCGGTAGGCCACATCGTTGCGGCCGATCTTCGCCAACACGAGCATGAGATCCTTGGTGCCGATGAAGCCGGTCGACAGGTGCCACCCGCGCGATTCGATGTCTTCGATGAGATACTTCGCGGCCTGCGATGCCTTTTCAGAGTCGAGCAGATCGTAAGCCAGCGCCAGCACGTAGCAGGTCTGCGTGTTTCCCTTGATGCGCCCGTCGGACATGACGTAGGCCTTGTTGAACGCCGCCTTGATGCGGTCGTGCAGGGCGCGATATCGGTTGGCGTCGTCAGCCCTGCCGAGCACCTCGGCGGTGCGTGCGGTCAACGCGACGCTGTTGGCGAAGTAGGCCGTGTAGATGATGTCTTTGGGCGTGTGGGCCTTGATGCTGAGCCAGTCGCCGAAGCAGTGGTACTTATCCGGCGGCAGCACGCCGTCTTTGGACCGGCCCTCGCAGAAGGCAATGAACTTCTTCATGGCGTCATAATGCGCGGCAAGCTCTTCGCGATCACCATAGACCTGGTAAATCGTCCACGGGCAGATCACCCCTGCATCGGCCCAGGCCGGCCCGCCATCGCCGCCGGCGACCTTCAACGGGGCGACCATCGGAAACTGTCCATCATCGCGCTGCGCGTCTTCGAGGTCGATCAGCCACTTGGTGAAAAACGCCTGCGCGTCGGTGTTCAGCGTTGCCGTGCGCACATACACCTGCGCGTCGCCGGTCCAGCCGAGGCGCTCATCGCGTTGCGGGCAGTCAGTTGGAATGTCGATAAAGTTGGCCCGCTGCGTCCAGTAGATATTGCTGTGCAGTTGGTTCAACATCGGATCGCTGCAGGTGAATTCACCGACGACGGGCGTGTCGCTGGAAATGGCGATGCCGGTGACGGTGTCCTCGGCCGGCTTGCCCTCCAGCCCGGTGATCTCCACGTACTGGAACCCGTGAAACGTGTAACGCGGCGACCATGTCTCCACCCCGCCGCCTTTGCAGATGTACACATCAGTCGTGCGGGCGCTTCGGAGATTGGTCGTGTAGATCGTGCCGTCGGGGTTCAGTCGCTCGGCGAATCGCAGCATGATCTTCTGCCCGGCCTTGCCGCGCACTTTCAGGCGTGCAAAACCGGCGAAGTTCTGGCCCATGTTCAGCACCCAGGCGCCGGGCGTCGGCTGCGTGATCGACTTCGCCTTGAATTCCTGAATCGGGCGCACAGGCTGGGCGGGGTGCCACTGCACGATCGGGTCCACCTCCGCGCCCGTGATGACCGGTTTCCACGCCGAAGCGTCGTAGCCGGCCGTGTCCCACCCGGTCAGTTCCTGCGCAGCATCGTAAAACTCACCCTGCAGGAAGTCGGCTTCGCGGATCGGCCCCGTGGCGGCACGCCAGTGTTCATCGGTGACGATCGTGTCGGTTGATCCGTCGGCATATTCGATGTGAAGCTGAGCCGCGGCGCGGGGCTGCTTGCCGTAGTGATCGCGATTGCGACCGTAGCCGACGTATCCGCTGTACCACCCGTCCGCGAGTATCGCCCCGATCGCATTGGCGCCGGGCTTGACCCGATCCGTCACGTCATACGCACGGTAATACACGCGCTTGGTGTAATCCGTCCAGCCGGGGTTTAACAGATCATCGCTGACGCGCTCGCCGTTGAGATGCACATCGACAAGCCCCAGCCCGGTCACGTAAACCGTCGTGCGCTTCACCGGCTTGTTCAACGCAAACTCGTGACGCAGGTACGGTACCGGCGGCAGAAACATCTGTTTGACCTGTATCTTACCCCACGGCTGATCGCCATAGGCAGCGACGACTTTCACCGCTGGATAAGCATTCACATCGATCGGGCGATTGTGCCAGTTGGCCCCGGGGTTGTCCGTCGCGTGCCATGACTCGTCGGTCACCACGGTGATCGTCTTCTGATCGTGCAGCGTGATGATCAGCTTGGCGATGAGCCCCGCCGGGCCTTCGCTGGCGTTGATCACCTCGGCGCGGATCGTGTTGTCACCCGGCTTGACCTGGCCGGTGACGTCGACCAGGCGCGGCTGATTCCACCCCGAGGCGTTGGAGACGAGCTGGCCGTTGATCGTGAATTTATGCGAATCGTCGGCCGACAGCACCAGCTTGGCGTTATGCACCAGCGCATCGGCGGGTATCTTGAAATCGTGGACGTACAAACGGTGCGCCTTCGCCGCCTGCGGCCACGGGTCGCCCGAATAGGCGATCCACTTCGCCGGGGCCAGCCCTGCATCCACCTGCTCGCCGACCCGCTCGGCATCGTACCCGATCCACTTGGCCTTCCACTCGGCTTTGGCGTTGAGCAAACCGACGCTCCAACGCGCCGGCTTGCTCCAACCCGAGGCCTTACCGTCGGCATCCCATACCTGAACCTTCCACCAGCAAGCGCCATGTGACTTCAGCGGTTTGCCCGCATACTTCACATCGATCGTCTGGTCCGACGCCACCTTGCCGCTGTCCCAGAGATCGCCCTGGTTCTGCGCCAGCCGTTCGGCGGTCGACGCCACGAGCACGTGATACGCCGCCTGCTTCTGATCGCGGGCCGCGCTGGTCACAATCCAACTCAGTCGCGGCGTGGCCACATCAACGCCCTGCGGGTCGGTCAGATGCTCGCAGCGCAGTCGCGCCGGTTCGAGCCCCTGCGCTGTCGTCGCGCAACCGATCATCACCGACATGGTCAATGCCGCCGCCGTCATCACCACCTGCGTTTTCTGAAACATGTTTGACCGCCTTCTAAAAAACATCCGTCACTCGGACGCGGTAAGTTTCCACTCACCGTGAATCACTTCAAAACGAATCCACTGCTCATCGGCCCCGACATATCGCACACCCTCCGGCAGAGCCTTCACCGCGCCGCCGGCCCATGCGACCTTTCCATTGATCGTGATGGTCTTCACAGCCCGATCGCGCGGAACGCCCACCGTCGCCACCGTCTTTGCCGGGCTGACCAGCGTGATGCTGGTTTGTGCCGCCTCACGCTTAAACGTCATGTCAATCAACCCGCACGGTGTGTCGACAACGCTGTGCATCTTCTTCAGCGAACCCGGCTGCGGCAGCACGTGATAGGTCGCAAAGGCCGGTGACGTCGGGGCGATACCCGCGGCGTACTGGCTCAGCGAGGTCAGCGCCCCGCCGGACCATCCGTGGTTGTATGTTCCCCCGCCATAGCCCTTGTCGCCGATGCCCCAGCCTTCCCAGAGCGTCGTCCGCGCATCGTCGATCTGCTCGGCGTAGCGTGTTTTCATCCGGTCGATCGCCTGGGCCGGCGCGTCCATCATGTACAACGCCTCCAGCACGTACTTCTCCATGTATGGACTGGCGTACTGTTGCGTCTTGAGCACCTGTTTGATCGCCGGGTAATACGCCGGTTTCGCCAGGCCCGCGATGACCGCCATCGCATTGGCTCGGTCGTCGGTCTGGCCCTTGTATTTCGGATCGCGGTACTTGTCGCCCTGCCAGAACGTCTTGTTGAAGTTCGCCTCGATCGACTGCATGCGGCGCTGATAGTCGGCGATGTCGGAATCGTTGCCGGTCAGTTTCGCCATGGCGACGCCCGCCTTCAGCGCCAGATAAACCCAGCAGTTTTCCAGCACGGCCACGTCTTTCTGTTCACCCCAATCGGTCCAGTCCCAGTCGCCCGGCCGATGAATCACCAGCCCGTCGTCGCCGAGTTTCCACAGCGAAAGGTAATCCCGCACCGCCGGGTATACATCGACGATCGTCTGCTTGTCGCCCGTGTACCAGTAGTACGTCCAGAATCCGTACCACCCCACGCTGGCGAGCATTTGCCGCGGCAGTTCTCGTCCCCAGTATCCGCTCTGTCCCAGCTTGTTGGTCTTGAAGTCCTCCCAACTCGGCGGCGGCGATGAGGGCACCGGTGAGTACAACACCTTGTCCGGTCGCTGCCAGTTCGCCAGTTCATACATGCCCTTTTTCGCCAGCATCGGGCCGCGCTCAGCGTCGAACACGTAAAATGCTTCGCCGATCTCGTTGACCGCATCGCCCCACCACTGCGCCCGTTCGCGATCCGGGCAGTCGTAATACGTGTCGCGCATCGTCACATACAGCGTGCGCTCAGCCTTCTTCCAGAGCGTGTTCAACCTGGCGTCATCGCATTCAAACTTCCCGACGAAGTCCGCGTTATATCCTGTCTCGCGATATTTCAGTTCGAGTATCTTCACGCCGGGCGGAATCTGGTAGTGAATCTCATGCCCGTTGATGAACCCCGGCAGTTCCCACGATTGCACCCCCTGCCGCGTCACATACTCATGTCGGTGAAGTTCGGCCGTCCGGCGATCGCCATACAGGTGCCAGTTGTCGGCGTGCAGTTTGATGACCTTGCCCGCCGGGGCCTCAATCTTCAGGTACGGCGAAGCGTGCAGGTTGTACGGCAGTTTCGCGATGATTTCTTCGTCGCGCCCTGCGGCCGGCAACTCCGCGGCGTTTTCATAATCGATCAGTCCGGTGTCTTTCCACAACGCGATCGGCCGCGCATATAACTTGCCCCATGGCTTTGCCGGCGGTTTACCGAACTCGACCGCCGCCGGCCACGCCGCATCGTCATACCCTGCGCCGTTCCAACCAACCATCGCCTGCCGCGTATCGAAGCGAATGTTCGCCTCCGGCAGGCGGAAGTTGTCCAGCGGCGGGTCCGTCGTGCCGAACGCCGGGTTGATCTTCGCTTTCCATGTCTTGTCGCTGACGATCTTTCCGCCCGGCGTTGAAAGCTCGAACACCAGCGCGGCCTGACCTGATGAGTTGTGTGAAAAGCTCGGTCGGCCGAAGTACTCTACCAGCACCGCGATTGTGTTGGCTCCCTTCTGTAACGAGGGCGCCAGTTCCACCGTGTCGTAATACGTATCACTCGGCGTCGGGCCGCGCTTTAACTGCCCTTCGAAGACGACCAGTTCGCCATTGACCCACAACCAGTACTTGCTGTCGCAGGCGATGCGGGCAGACGCCGCGGTCGGCTTGTCATCCAGTGTGATCGTCTTGCGGTAGCAGATCCACTGATTCGGCTCGCTGGGCTGTGACACGCCGATCCACTGACCGGTCCACGCCTGGTCCGCAGCGCGTCCTTCGCCGCTCAGCGCGACCATCGCCATCACCACTGCCAACATTGCGCATCGTTTCATGATGTCGCCTCTTGTTCGCCGTTCTTGCGCCCCATCCATAGCGGCGTGAACACAAACCACACGATCGTCGCCACCAGCATGTGTCGCTTGACCGCGTCAAGGTCCAACACATCCGCGGCAAACAGGCACGGCGGCACGATGATCCCCGCCAGCGCCCCCCATGAAATAATCTGAAAGATGATTCGCAGCATGTTCGTTATCTCCAGTTAAGCGAGGGCCGGCTCGGCGTGAACCTTCCGCTGATAGAGTTTGCTGAGCACGATGTACAACGCCGCCGCCACGAACCATCCCGGAAGCGACACGAAGAAGATCTGCACACCGGCATAGTTCACCAGCGCCCAGCAGACCCCGAGCGTGATAAACCACGTCAGCCCCGCCGCGAGATTAAAGCTCTTGCGGGAGGCTTCCGCGTAGCTGCTTTGCAGGCCGAACTTCCTGATCAGCCAGAAGTCGACGAATATCACCGCGCCCATCGGCATCAGCAACATGCCGTACAGCGCCACGAAGCCCAGCAGTTTCATCGCGATCGCCGGGAACATCCCCGCCACCGTGGCGAGCATGCCCGTGGCCAGCGTCACCTTGAATCGGGACACGCTCGGCATGATCGCCTGAAACGCCAGGCCGGCTCGGTAGATTGTCGGGTTGGCCGTGGTCCATCCCGCGATGATCACGCAGATCAGACCCGCGATGCCCGCCGCGCCATACGCCAGCGGGCCCGGCAGCACATCTGTATTGCCCGCATCCAGGTGAAGCTGCAACGCGTAGAGAATCGATGCGGCCAGCCACGCCATAAAGTGCCCGACATACATGCCCGACGCCGCCGCCGAGCCGTACCATGAATGCTTCGCATAACGGAACACCGACAGATCGCTCATGCCGATGTGCATCGCCATGTTGCAGAACCACGCGAAGAACGTCACGTGCCAGAAGGTGAACTTGATCTGGCCCTCCAGCGGGGTAGCCCCCTTCCAGATAGCCGTTTCCGCCAGTGCCCAGAGGTCGCCGATGCCATGAACCGGCGTGTTGGTCACATCAACAAATTGCTTCATGCCGATGATGCCGAACGCCAGAAATACCAGCACCATCCACGGGGCCGCGATGTTGGCGAATCTCGCCACCATCTGGTATCCGAAGGCCGCCACGATCGATATCGCCACGCCCACGCCGAGCACCGCCAGCACCCACCCTGCGCTATTGGGGTACATGTCGTTGAGCCCCGGCATCGGAAACTCAAACCACACCCCGACGGCCGTCGCCGACACCGTGATCATCGAGCCCGCAAGGAAGCAGAACATCACGCCGTTGGCGAGGTTGTACAGCGTGACCAGTTTGCGCCCGCAGATTTTTTCAAGCTGATAGTACAGCGTCAGCCTGGCCCGCGTGGCGATCGGTGCACATAAAAACATCCAACTCAACACCGCCAGCAGATTGCCGACAATCAGCCCGACCACGACATCGAACGCGCTGACCCCCGCCGCTACGAACAGCGGCCCGATCATCAGCTCCGTGCCGGCGCAGTGCTCGCCGGCGTACTGCCCGATGAAGTTTTTAAACCCCATCAACGCCGAGGCCGGCACGGGTTGTCGTTCATACTCGTTGACCGGCTCGCCGGTCGCTTCAGGCGCCTGCGCAGGTGATTCCGTCATGCATGTTGCCTCATTATGGTGACGTGTTGGTTATCGCCGACTCAGTACATCCTGCTCGTAGCGTCGGACCTCCGCAAGCCAGGCGTCCTGAGCGGGCACGCCCTGCTTGAGGCAGTAATAATCCCACACCGCCCCGAGCGGCAGGGTTTTGTATTCTTCTGACAGCGCCAGCCGAGCCGTGAAGTCACCCGCGGCTTCAGCGTCGCGCAGCATCTTGATCGGTTCCAGCAAGGCCTCAAGTAGCGCCTTCACCATGCAGCGCGTGCCGATGACCCACGCCGCGATACGGTTGATGCTGGCGTCGAAGAAATCCAGGCCGATGTGGACACGATTCAGGTACTGCCCGCGCACGATCTCCTGTGCGATCGCCCGCAGTTCATCGGTCAATGTCACCACGTGATCGCTGTCCCACCGCACGCCGCGGCTGACATGTAGCAGCACCTCGTCGAGATACTGCATCACGGAACTGATCTTATCGCTGATGACCTCGGTCGGGTGGAAGTGGCCGGCGTCCAGGCACAACAGCGTGCCGCGCGTGATCGCATAACCCAGATAAAACTCGTGCGACCCGACCACGTATGCCTCTGACCCGATGCCGAACAGCTTGCTCTCGACGGCGTCGAGGTGATGCTTCGGATCAAGCTTCTCGGCGAACACCGCGTCCAGCGATTCGGCCAGCCGGCGGCGCGGCCCGCTGCGGTCGGCGGGTGTGTCCTTGTAGCCATCCGGTATCCACGAGTTGGTCACGCAGGGCGTGCCCAGCGCCTGCCCCATCGCCGCGCCGATCTTGCGACACGCGATGCCGTGTTCAATCCAGAACTCACGGATCGCCTTGTCGGGGTGCGCCAGTGTGAAACCGTCGTCGGCTTTGGGGTGCGAGAAATACGTGGGGTTGAAATCGAGGCCGAGCCCCTGCGCCTTGCACCAGTCGATCCATCCCTGGAAGTGGGCCGGTTCGATCTCGTTGCGTTCGATCTTCCTGCCACCGGCTTCGAGATAAAACGCGTGAAGATTCAGGCGGTGTGAACCGGGGATCAGCGACAGCGCTTTTTCGAGATCGGCGCGAAGCTCGTCAGGTGTGCCCGCCTTGCCGGGGTAGTTGCCCGTCACGGCCAGCCCGCCGCCGAGACTCTCGCCGGTCTGCTCGAAGCCGCCAACGTCGTCGCCCTGCCAGCAGTGCAGCGACACGGGGATCGTCGCCAGCGTTTTCATCGCCGCCTCGGTGTCGACACCCAGTTCGGCGTAACGTTGCCGGGCCAGTTGATACATCGCCTCGATGGCTTGCTCGGATGCACTCATGCGATGGCCTCTTCATCGATAGGGATTGCTGATGATGACCAGTATGACGCAACAGCCTCGCGCCGACCTTGACGATCGAGCCGGATTTCAGCATAATATTGCCATAGTTGTTCAGCCCCCCACCCGCATGGAATCACCCGATGGTTCGTGTGCTGCGCAAACAGGACTGGTTTCATGCTGACGGATTCCCGATCAGCATCGAGCGGCGCGACCCGCAGGAGCCGTTCGGCCTGCACGCGCATGACTTTTCCGAACTGGTCCTGATCACCGGAGGGCGCGGGCTGCACGTGACGGGGCGCGAGAGCTGGCCGCTGGCCGCCGGGGATGTCTTCGTGATCGGTCCGTCACGCCCGCATGACTATCGCAACATGGCCGATCTGCGTCTGATCAACATCCTTTTCGAGCCCCGTGTGCTGGAAAGACAGACCTGGGACCTGCCCGCCCTGCCGGGTTACCACGCGCTATTCAACCTCGAACCGGCCTGGCGGAGTCGTCACCAGTTCCGCAGTCGATTGCACCTGCAGGCGCCGGAGCTCGCCCGGGCCGTGGCGCTGGTGGACATGATCGACGAAGAACTGCAGCGTCGCGACCCGGGTTTCGCCGCGCTGGCGGTCGCCTCATTCATGCAGTTGATCGGATACCTGGCCCGGTGTTACAGCCGCTCGCGCGACCCGGATACAAGAAGTCTGCTCCGCATCGCCGAGGCGATCACCCACCTGGAAAGCCGCTACGATCAGCCGATTAATCTGGATGAACTGGCCAGCATCGCCCACATGTCCAAACGCACGTTCATGCGGGCGTTCACCCGCGCCACGGGCACCACGCCGATCGCCTATCTGATTCAGCTTCGGGTGCGACACGCCGCCGCCCTGCTCCGCCGCGAACCGCTGAACATCAGCGAGGTCGCCTACCGCGTCGGGTTTGAGGACTCGAATTATTTCAGTCGGCAGTTCCGCCAGATCATGGGCGCCAGCCCGCGGGAATATCGCCGGGCATCGGTCAGCGTTTGAATCATCCGGCGCGCACGCGGGTGCAAAATCCACGTTTTGACAAAACACAATTTCACCGTGGATATCACCCGAATAACGGGGCTTGATCGCTGTATTCGCGCACAGGGGTGTCGCCTTGCCGCGCCGGTGCGCGCGCCGGGGGCGAAAATACACCCCGAATCGATCACTTTCGGCCGGTTTGGACCCGTTTGGCGCGCACACCGATGGCAACTCGCGACAGCCTTGTGCGCGCCACCCGGTTTGCGGTCTGTCATGACCGGTGCGCGCACAAATCCGTCGTGTTAAATCAGTACACTTTGGCCGTTTTGAGTCATGCCGCGACGCGGTTGTGCGCACATTCCGTATCGACGCGATTCTGGTTAACTGAAACAGATACGGGCTCACGATTCCGCTCGCCTACTGAGCCGGATCCGACCCCCTGCTGAACCTCGTCATCAGCATGCCGATCCCGCCCGACTCAATCAAATCGCGTCGGCCAACCACATCCATCGTCCACGACCATGATCGAGTCCTCGCCACCATCAATGTCGACACAATACCCATGTCCCGCTGTACCACCCGACAACACTCAGCCCGAACCTCACCCTGCTGGTCGCCGCCGTGCCAGATAACCGCTCCCCACTTCGACATTCCCGCCGGTCGTCCGCGCCACATCACCTGCCCGTCACGCCGAATCTCGTATGCCCCGTACCAACGGCAGACCATTTCAAACCGCCGCTCGAACATCTCCCATGCCAGCCGTGTGAAGCTCCCGCCACCGCCATCGACCACATCGATTGACTGCTCCCCGTAAACCAGTCGGCAAGGCACCCGAAATCCGATCCGTGACACCATTCTTATGCGATAGCTCATTGTCACACATCCCGAAAGTCACCGACAGGGCCATGGTACCATACCGCGAAAGAGGACATGCCATGAAACCCATCCTCCGGGCAACTTTCCATGGTAGAAGTATGAGACGCCCCTCTTGATAAGCAGAACTTTGTTAGATGAACAAATGACCGTGCATGGTCATTTGATTTTGATGTACGATTACCTGCACGATGCGTGACTTGACGGATGAAGTGCGGCGGGAGGCGGAGGGGATCGTGGCGGGGTTGCGCGCGCGGCGCAGCGATGAGCATGTTGCGGGGCAGCGGCGGTTTGGAATCACTTCAAACGTCGAGCAACTGGGGGTCACGATGCCGGGGATGCGGGCAATCGCCAAGCCCTATCGGCGGCGGCATGATCTGGCGGAGGCGCTGTGGGCGATGCCGGTGTTGGAGGCGCGGATGGTGGCGGCGCTGGTCGATGACCCGAAGCAGGTGACGCGGGAGCAGATGCAGCGGTGGGCGAAGGATTTCGACAATTGGGCGCTGGTAGATAACTGCTGTTGCAACCTGTTTGATCGGACGCCAGGCGATCTGGCGATCGTGCAGGCGATGAAGTGGTCGCGGCACAAGGCGGAGTACATCAAGCGGGCGGGGTTTGTGCTGATGGCGGGACTGGCGGTGCATCGCAAGGAGCTGGATGATGCGGTGTTCTGCATGTTTCTGTCGACGATCAAACGCGAATGTGATGATGAACGGAACTTCGTGAAGAAGGCGGCCAATTGGGCGCTGCGGCAGATCGGCAAACGCAATGCGACGCTACATGACCTGGCGATGGTCGAGGCGCAGCGGATTGTTGAACTGGATACGCCGGCGGCCCGGTGGATCGGGCGCGATGCGATTCGGGAGTTTGGGAAGAAGAAGCCGGGGCGTTGATACCCCGACGCGTTGGTACCCCGACGCTTCGCTGCGCTCAGCATCGGGCTTGGGTTGAGGGGGATCAGGCGGCGCTGGGGGTGCTTTGGACAGCTTCGTCGTTCATGTGCTGACGGATCTCGCAGAAGTCGTCGAAGCGTTTGCAGAAGGCTTCGACAACGACAGGATCGAAGTGCGTGCCGGAGTCGTTTTCGATCATGGATCGGGCGACGGTCGGGCCGAAGGCGGACTTGTACACGCGGACGCTGGTCAGGGCGTCGAACACATCGGCGACGGCAGTGATGCGGGCGGAGAGCGGGATTTCATGTCCGCTGATGCCGTTGGGGTAGCCGGTGCCGTCGAACTTTTCGTGGTGGGAGCGGGCGATCTCGATGGCCATCGACAGGAAGCCCCCGCCGGTCGAATGGCCGGCCACTTCTTCGAGCGCGTCGGCGCCGATGTCGGTGTGGTGCTTCATCAGGTCGTACTCCTCGTTGGTGAGACGACCGGGTTTGAGCAGGATGGCATCGGGGATGCCGACCTTGCCGATGTCGTGCAGCGGACTGGCGAGGTAGATCGCATCGATGAATGCCTGATCGATCAGCGGCGCGTAGGGACTGTCGGCTGCGAGCTGCTCGGCGAGAATCTGACAGTAGGCGCGGATGCGTTCGAGGTGCGCGCCGGTTTCGGGGTCGCGGGACTCAGCCAGCTTGGCCAGAGCGAACACGACCAGGTCACGTGAGTCGGCGATTTCGCGGCTCTGTTCTTCGACCACATTTTCGAGCACATCGGCGCGTGCGGCGTTGTGGGCATTGGCGCGGTCGAGGCGCGACAGCGCATCGTAGAGTCGAAGCTGAACGCGCACCTTGGCCAGCAGTTCGTCTTCGTCGAAAGGTTTGACCAGATAGTCGTCAGCGCCGGCTTCGTACCCCCGCACGCGCTCGGTGGTCGAAGCCTTGGCGGATACCAGAATGACATGCGGCGACCGCCGATCGGGGCCGGCCAGCTCTTTGATGCGGCGGCAGGTTTCGTAGCCGTCGATCCCCGGCATCATGATGTCCAGCAGCACGAGCGCGGGGCCGTGGTCGAGCACGTCCAGGGCCTGCTCGCCGCTGGCGGTGACGATCAGGTTGTAGTCGTCGTCGAGTATCTCGGTGAGGATCTCACGGTTGACCTCGTCATCATCGACGACGAGGACGGTGTTGTTGATCAGCGGCTGATTGTTCTGTTGCATAACAAATCCCCCAGGAGATTAATCCGTAGCGGTATCGGCGGACTGTTCGACGGACGACTGACGCCAGGCGGACGGCTCGGCTGGCACTTCCCGCGGCTGTTTCATCGGAATCACGACGTTGAAACACGCCCCACCCTCATCGGAGTTTTCAGCCCAGATGCGTCCGTGGTGGCCGCGCACGATTTCGGCGCAGATCGCCAGGCCCAGCCCGGTGCCGCCGGCGCCCGACTTGGTGGTCGACGACTGAATGAACTTGTCGAAGATCGTTTCCAGCTCATCTTTGGGAATGCCGTCGCCGTGGTCGCGGACCCGGATGCGGATCGACTCGCCGGTGCGCTGCATGTCGATTTCGATGGCGGTGCCGGCGGGTGAGAACTTGATGGCGTTGTTCACAAGGTTGCGGACCACCTGCATGATTTTCAGATGATCGATCTCGGCGCGCATCAGCTCATCAGGCTTGTGGTACTGAACGCGCATCTCGCGCTCCGACAGCAGCGAGTCGAATTCATCAACCACAGCGGCGACGGTTGTGCCCAGGTCGCGCAGCTCGTAATGGAAGACCATCTTGCCGGCCTCGAGTTTGGAGACGTCCAGCAGATCGTTGACCAGCAGCAGCAGGCGGCGGGCGGAGGTGTCGATCTTCGTGAAGTACTCGCCGACTTTCTCGGGTTTGGTCGTGGCGCGTTTGATCCCGAAGCCGGCGAAGCTGAGGATGCCGTGCAGCGGCGTGCGGATTTCATGCGACATGTTGGCGAGGAATTCGCTTTTCGCCTGCGAGGCGGCCTCGGCGCGGCCGTTGGCTTCGCGGAGAAGCTTTTCGGTGGTGCGGAGTTCTTCGATGTCGGTGGTGGACTGCTGGAGTTTATCCATGAGGCCGTTGTAGCGATCGGCGATCTGCCCGACCTCGGTGAAAGGCTCAACCGGGGCGCGGAGCGATAGGTCCATCGTGCGGGCCTGGTACTCGATGGTGTTGACGAAGTCGAACAGCTCGGTGGTGGCGTGGTGCTCGGCGGCATTGAGGCCGATGAACTCTTCCTGCTCGTTGACGCGAAGGCGGACGACGCGGTTGAGTAGTGTGAGTGTGATCCAGGTGACGGTGAAGGTGAGCCCGAAGCAGACGGCGGCGCCGAGCACCTGCACGCTGAACTGCTGCATGAAGGGCAGGCCCGTGCCGATCAGGTGCGATTCACCGAAGATGGCCACGGCGAGCGTGCCCCACACGCCGGCGCCCATGTGCACAGGCACGGCGGCAACGACATCGTCGATGCGCATGCGTTCGAGCTGGCGGCCGATCAACAGGGCCACGACCGCGCCGACGGCCCCGATGATGATCGCACTGCCGGCGGCGACGCAGTGGCAGTTGGCGGTGATGGCGACCAGCCCGCCGAGCACGCCGTTGATGACGCTGGACGGATGCGGGTAGCTTTTGAGCAGGTAGTCGACGGCGATGGAAACGCACATCCCGGCGGCGGCGGCGAGGACGGTGTTGGCGATGATGCCGGGCACGTGCTCGTTGAACGCGAGCGTCGACCCGCCGTTGAAGCCGATCCACCCGAACCAGAGAATCAACACGCCAAGCATCGCCAGCGGCAGATTCGAAGCAGACACTTCATGCACCGCCCCGTCGGCCCCGAAGCGACCGGTGCGCGGACCGATGATCATGACGGCTGCCAGCGAGGCCCAACCGCCGACGCTGTGGACGACGGTCGAGCCGGCGAAGTCGACAAACCCGAGCTGATGCAACCAGCCGTTTTCGTTCCACGCCCAGTGCCCGAAGACGGGGTAGATCACCCCGGCGACCAGGGCGGTCATCATCAGGTAGGCGCCGAACCGAACGCGCTCGGCCACGGCGCCGCTGACGATCGTCACGGCCGTGCCGGCGAAGGCGACCTGAAACAGAAACATCGACACGTTCCAGGGATCGTCCAGCGAGACGAGAAATCCGGTCGTGCCAAACCAGCCGGCGTATGACACGCCGAACATGATCGCGTAACCGGCCGCCCAGAACAGCACCATGCTGAGTCCGAAGTCGGTGACGTTTTTGATCGCGACGTTGATGGAGTTTTTGCTGCGCGTGAGGCCGGCCTCGAGGCAGAGAAAACCCGCCTGCATCGAGAAAACCAAAACGGCCGACAGCAGCACCCAGAGCATGTCCAGCAGGTTGATATTTTCCACGGCTTCCCTCGGTAAATCGTGTCCCGTCGAAACCCGGAATTTCATCGGCCGCGGATTGATGTGACTTTATAAAACTACAATGTGTACAGGCAATTACGCATATCCCCCACGCAAGTTGCCGCATGTTTGCGCAGACGGACGTCGGATAACTTGCCATTGCACAATCGATGCGCAGCACAGGCGAGGGCCGGTGTGTCAAAATTGCCTTGCACAAACTGACCATGCAGCAGTGAAATATTATTTTCGCATCTACTTGTATTGTGGTGAGCGAAGGCGGGCAATTCAAAAGGAGGCTGCATCATGAAGAGGAGTTTGTCACTGGCGATGCTGGTCCTGCTGTGCGCCGCGGTGACGGTGATGCCTAAGGCGATATGATTCCGCCGCTACGTCGCCGACGCCGTCGCTGAAAGACCGGTTGATTACAGCATGCGTCATTGACCGGCGGGTTGACCCGCGGGCTGGGGTTGCGGCTGCTGCGCATCGGGGCGATCGGATTCGATGTTGCCGATCTGGTAGTGCTTGATGTAGGCCACATCCGTGACGGGGACTTTGACTTCGAACTCGTGCAGCGCGTTGGGGTCGAGCACCGGGGTCTGGTAGCGCCAGTGGCCGATGATGCGGCCGATCTTGTCGGCGATGCGGATTTCAAACGTGTACCGCCACGAGGCGGCCGAGCGGTTCTGCCATGTCCCGCGGACCATGATGTGCTTGCGGTCGATATCCGGATAGCGGTCCAGCAACACCTCGCCTTCGACCGGGTCGATGTAGACCGACTCGCTGACCAGCCCCGTCTGGATCACCGCGATCTTGTAATCCACCTGCCAGCGCGGCTTGTTCGGATCGACCGTCACCGGCGGCGGCGGCTCATCGCGCAGTCGCTGCTGCACCACCTGCGACTGGTCGCGCAGGGCCGCCCGCGCCGCGTCGAGTTTGCGTCGCTCAACAGCCAGTTGCTTGCGTTCAGCCTCGTAGGCCGCCCGCTGCTTGCGCCACTCGGCGATCTGCTTGTCGGTATCCTCCGCCTGCAGGTACTGCCGCACCTCGGCCAGGTCGGACAGGGCTTTTTGCAGATCAAGCTGGGTCTGTGCCAGCTCCTGACGGACAGCCGTCAACTCGGCCCGCAGCGCCGCCACCGCGTCGTCCTGCTGGGCCTTGAGCGTTCCACCCAGCAATCCCACAAACATCATCACCCCGACCGTTACAGCGCTGTGGCACAGCCGCCCTCGGCTGTGCTGGAATCCGCATACGCACAGCCGGGGGCGGCTGTGCCACAGTGATGCAAACCAAAGCTCACTGACTATCCGCTGAAGCCTCGGCAATAGCTTCATGATGCAACTCCTGTTGTGGTGCGGCGATCCTTACATCTTAGGACGCCGCCGCCGCAAAGAAGTTCACGACCCGCCCCGGCCCAGTTCCGCCAGAATCTTCTTGGACACCACATCCCCGAGAAAGTCATACCCCGCGCCGCCGAAGTGGCACTTGTCTTTCTTGTTCTGCCACTGCTCGACGTGCGGTTTGATCGCCGCGTTCAGATCGTCGATTGCAATGCCGTGTTTGATCATGATGCCGGCGGCGATGGCGTTGAACTGATCGATCGCCTGGGCGTGGTAGTCGCTTGACCCAAGCGGCGTCGAGCTTGCCCACACCAGCTTCGCCCCGGTCTTTTCCAGACGCTCGACCACCTGCTCCAAAGCCTCGGCATACTTCTCGTGACTGTACCGCCGATTCACATCGTGAATGCCGAAGTTGAAATGAATCAGGTCCCACTGGCCATCGCCGAGCCATGCATCGAAGTGTTCCAGCCCATACGTGGTCGGCCCGCAGTTCGCGGGCGCCCGGTGCAGGTTCACTTTCCCGGCCAGTTTGTGACGCGTTGCCGTCGTATACCCCCGCGAAATCGAATCGCCAATCAGCAACACCCGCGGCAGCCCCGGCTCATCTTTGACATAGTCCCAAGCCGTCTCACGCGGCGGGGTGTACCGCACCTTCGCCTTCTGATACAGCGGCAGGTAAAACCCACCCAACTCCTGCTCCAGTACCCGCTCCCACTTCTGCTGATCCGCCGACTTGCCCGCTGCCCACTTCTCGAAATCCGCCTGAAGCTGCGCCTTCTCCGCGGCGGCCTTCGCCTTGGCGATCGCCTCGGCGTTGTTCTGCCCATCCGGCTCCGTCGCCGCCTGCGCGAAACCCACCATCGCCAGCAACATCAGAATAACCACCAGGCGTTGTCGCATCGTCAGCTCCTTGGTTATGTGCATCATGCCATCGTAACGTGTGAAATCACCGCTGTAATGCCCACAAACGCCGCGGAGGATTTTCGCCGTCGAATGCGGTAAAATAGCCTCTCCCCTGTATTCCCCAAGGAGCCCCCATGGCACGCAAGATGACCATGACCGAGAAGATACTCGCCCGCCACGCCGGCAAGGCCGACGCCACCCCCGGTGAAAACATCTGGGTCGATGTCGACGTCCTGATGACCCACGATGTCTGCGGCCCGGGCACCATCGGTATCTTCCACCAGCAGTACGGCAAGGACGCCAAGGTCTGGGACCCCTCCCGTGTGGTCATCATCCCCGATCACTACATCTTCACCGCCAACGAAATCTGCCACCGCAACGTGCAGATTCTCCGTGACTTCGTCCGCGAGCAGGGCATCCAGTACTACTACGACCCCGAGTTCGTCAAAAACGAACCCGGCATGCCCAACCCCTATCGCGATCCGACCAAGACCAACTACAAGGGTGTCTGCCACAAGGCCCTGCCCGAAGAAGGTCATCTCCGTCCCGGTGAAATCCTCCTGGGCACGGATTCGCACACCTGCACGGCCGGCGCGTTCGGGCAGTTCGCCACCGGCGTGGGCAACACCGATGCCGCCTTCACCCTCGGCACCGGCAAGACCTGGCTCAAAGTCCCGCCGACGATGAAGTTCACCTTCCACGGGCAGATCCCGCCCTACCTGACGGCCAAGGATCTGATCCTCGCTGTCATCGGGCAGATCAGCGTTTCCGGCGCCACCTACAAGAGCATGTACTTCACCGGCGAAGGCATCGGCAGCCTCACCCTCGAAGACCGCATGACCCTGACGAACATGGCCATCGAGGCCGGCGGCAAGAACGGCATCTGCGATGTCGACCAGAAGACCCTCGACTACGTCAAGGCCCGCAGCAACCGCCCCGAGTGGGAAGTCGTCACCGAAGACGAAGGCGCCGAGTACTGCTACGAGCACGAGTGGGACCTCGGCACCCTCGAGCCGCTGGTCGCCAAGCCCCACAGCCCGGACAACAAGGACCTCGCCCGCAACTGCACCGACGTCAAGCTCGACCGGGCCTACATCGGTTCGTGCACCGGCGGCAAGATCACCGACATGATCATGGCCGCCTCGCTGCTGAATGGTCATAACGTGAAGATTCCGACGTTCGTCGTGCCCGGCTCGACCGAGGTCCACGCCGACATGCAGCGTCTGAACATCCGCGGCGAACTGAAGGCGGGCGACGAAAAGTCGATCCAGCAGACGCTCGAAGACGCCGGCTGCCAGGTCGGCCCCTCCGGTTGCGCCGCCTGCCTCGGCGGCCCCGCCGACACCTTCGGCCGCCTCAACGAACCGCTGAACTGCATCAGCACCACCAACCGCAACTTCCCCGGCCGCATGGGCCACAAGGAAGCCGGCGTCTACCTCGCCAGCCCCCTGACCGTCGCCGCCTCCGCCCTCACCGGCCACGTCACCGACCCCCGCGAGTACGTCAGCGAACCCATCGCCACCGGCACCGCCGGCCTGGTGTGAAGAACCTGAATCCGGGGTAACGACTGATGCATGTCGTTGAATGTAACCTATGGACTGATTTTCTCGAATGGCTGGAGCCGTATCGGCAATTACCAGTGCGACGTCGAGAAACTTTTTTGTGGCGAGGTCAATCCAACGTGGATGATGGCCTCATTTCCACGTTGGATCGTGACGTACTGTTTCGCAATGCAAAAGAGCGAGATGAATTCGTTGACAAGTGCCTAACCGAGTTTAAGCGAGATTCATACAGCTTGGGCATGGCCCTGAATTCCTTGGATGGTGAAGCGCTGGAACTGCTTGCCCGACATCACGGTTTGCCATCGCCTTTGCTTGATTTCACAATCTCACCTTATATTGCGGCATACTTCGCATTCGCAGGTAGATTTCAATCTGAAACAGGCAAAATAGCTATCTGGCAAGTTGATCGTGCATTGCTGGACGTTGAAGATCAACTTGTTCAGATTATTGATGATCTGGAACTCTTGAGATTCAATCCTCGCGCATTGCGACAGAAAGGTATTTTTTTGAAAGTAAGCCAACCGCAACTTGACCTTGCCGTGGCTTTAGGAGATGCGGTAACAAAAATTGTGCTACCAGCATCACAAGCAAAACTAGCACTCCTAGACTTAGAAGCGATGACGATCAATGCTGCTTATCTATTTGACAGTCTTGACGGCGCTGCACGAGCAGCGTTCCACCGAGTGGTAAACGCTGGGAGCCTGGTATGATTGACAGCAACGATTGGCAGTTTCCACGTCTCGACCCGGAAGACGAGGCATTGATTGATGCGTACAAAGCAATGCGTGTCCCTGTGGATGATTTACCTCACACACCGGCCATCACTGAACTTGTCAAACGACTTGACAAGCCAGAAACAGATCAATCCAAGCACCTCGTTTTCAAGCGGTTACTGCGCTTACGAAAAATGGGCCGTTTACCGCGTCTGATGGAATCTTCGAGTTCATCCGGATGACCATCGACGTTGAGCATGAACGCACCCGACCAAAATGGCATGCGCTCTGAGTACGACTTCTCGCACGCCAAACCCAATCCTTACTCTGAACGTCTGGCCGGCAAGTCGATTTCCACGCCGACCACACGCGGCGAACAATCAACTACCACCGGCCAGCCAACTCAAATCTCAAAGGGCAGCCAGAACTCGCATCAAAGGCCATGATTAAAGGCATCGGTCGCGAGACTGTGGCACAGCCGCCCTCGGCTGTGCTGAAAATTGCGCTCGCACAGCCGAGGGCGGCTGTGCTACATGTTTGCTGGTCACATCACACTTAAGTGATGTCACCGCGCACGCCAGCTAGACGGAATCCTGCCGTAGAATAATTATCGTAAAACCGCCACAGAACGTGTCCGAGCAATATTCAACTGGCGGCGTCTTTCGTTCCCGTTTTTTTGTGGGCCGGTTACAATGCCCGCATGATCATCGACCAGTTGACACACGCGGCGCGGTATCGGGGGCTTTCACGCGGCATCGAGGCGGCGCTTCACTATCTGACGACCACGGACTTCAACACCATCGAGCACGGGCGGCATGAGCTCGGCGATGGGGTGTTTGCGATCGTCGAGGCGTATCAGACGCGCACGCCCGAGCAGGAAGTCTGGGAGTCGCATCGCAAGTACATCGATGTGCAGTACATCGCCCACGGGTCGGAGCGCATGGGGTGGATGCCGCTGTCGGCTCAGCCGGCGGTGACGGAGCCGTATGACACTGAGCGGGATGTCGCCTTTTACGCGCCGGGCAAGGACAGCCTGATCGTGCGTGAAAAGTTTTTCACGGTGTTTTACCCCGAAGATGTGCATGCCCCGGGGTTGGCGATCGGGGAGTCTTCGCGGGTCGTCAAGGTTGTGGTCAAGGTGCCGGTCGCGTGACTGTGGCACAGCCGCCCCCGGCTGTGCGTAAGCAAACTCCAGCACAGCTGAGGGCGGCTGTGCCACATGATTACTCATCGAACGATCAGGCCACGATGTCGTGGGTGATGTGGCCGTGGACATCGGTCAGGCGGAAGTCGCGGCCGGCGTAGCGGTAGGTCAGCTCTTCGTGGTTGAACCCGAGCAGGTGCAGGATCGTGGCGTGCAGGTCATGGACGTGCATGGGGTTTTCCGCGGCGCCCCAGCCGAGTTCATCGGTGGCGCCGTGGACGTGGCCGCCCTTGACGCCGCCGCCGGCCATCCACATCGAAAAGCCGTAGTGGTTGTGGTCGCGGCCGGTCTTGGTGCCGGCGTTGGAACCGCTCTTGGGTAGTTCGACGGCGGGTGTGCGGCCGAACTCACCGCCCCAGATCACGAGCGTGTCTTCCAGCAGGCCGCGCTGCTTGAGGTCGGTCAGCAAGGCGGCGATGGGCTGATCACACTCGGCGGCGAGCTTGCCGTGGTTCTTTTCGAGGTGGTCGTGAGAATCCCACGGCTGGCCGGCGCCGTGCCAGAGCTGCACGAAGCGGACGCCGCGCTCGATGAGGCGGCGCGTCATGAGGTAGTACCGGCCGTGCGGATTGTCCTTGGTGCCGTACATGTCGTGGATGTACTGCGGCTCCCGGTCGATATCGAAAGCGTCGGTGGCTTCGACCTGCATGCGGTAGGCCAGCTCGAAGCTGGAGAGCCTGGCGTCGAGGGCGGCATCGTGGGCGCGCTGCTCGGCGTGCTGCTGGTTGATCTTCGCGAGCAGGTCAAGCTGGCGGCGCTGGTCCTTGGGACCGGTCCAGGTGTTTTTTGCGTTCTCGATGATGTCGGCGGCTTTGCGCTTGGGGTCGATGTAGGTTCCCTGGTAGACGCCGGGCAGGAAGGCGGCCTGCCAGTTCTGGGTCTGCTTGATCGGGTAGCCGCCGGGGCACATCGAGATGAACCCGGGCAGGTTCTGGTTTTCCGTGCCCAGGCCATACATGACCCACGAGCCGAGCGACGGGCGGACGAAGATGTTGTCGCCGCAGTTCATCAGCATCAGCGAGGGCTCGTGATTGGGCACGTTGGCCTGCATCGAACGGATGACACAGAGGTCGTCGGCATGCTGAGCTGTGCGCGAGAACAGGTCGGAAACTTCGAGCCCGCATCGGCCATACTTGCGAAACTTGAACGGCGAGGCGAACAGCGTGCCGGTCGGCCGCTCGGTGGACTTTTTCACCGGCGGGGTCTTGCCGTGCAGCTTCGTGAGCATCGGCTTGGGGTCGAAGGTGTCGACGTGGCTGGGTCCGCCGTTCATGAACAGGTGGATCACGCGCTTGGCCCGGGCCGGGTACTGCGGCGGCTTCGGGGCGGTTGGATTGATGATGCCGGCGGCCTTGGCCTTGTCGCCCAGCAGCGCCGCGGCGCTGGTGAGTCCGAGGCCCATGCCGACGTTCTGCAGCAACTGGCGGCGCGTCTGCGGCAGGCGGGTCGGATCAAAATCGTGCGGCAGCTTCATCATGTTCAATCAGTCCACAAAGACGAATTCGTTGCTCAGCAGCAGCGCCTGTGCGTAACGGGCCCATGCGTCATCGCTCGGCTTGTCGCCGAGGTAATGACGGCCGAGGTCCATCTCCGACGCCGAGGGATCGCGCTGATACACGCGATGGTAAAGCGCCACCAGACGCTGGCCCGGGTCGGCGATCGCCTCGGTGTGTTTGGTCACAGCCTGGGCCTGCTCGATGACGAACGGACTGTTCATCATGAACAGCGCCTGCTGCGGCACCGTTGTCACCGCCCGCTCAGGTGTCGACTGATCCGGGTTGGCGAAGTCGAAGGCCCGCAGCGTCTGCGGCAGGTCCTGGCGATCGATGAACCCGTACACCGCGCGACGCGTCGAGTACGGTGATTTAAACAGGTCGACCGGCCGGCCGTACAGCGAGGCATCTAACCGCCCCGCCACACTCAACAGCGCATCGCGCGTCGCCTCAAACATCAACCGCTTGCGATTGGCCCGCCAGATCAGGCGGTTTTCGGGATCACGCTGGGCGTAGTCATCGTTGATCACATTCGCCTGGCGATACGTGCTCGACATCACGATGCGGCGGATCAGTTGCTTGGTCGACCAGCCGGACTTGATCAGTTGCGTGGCCAGATGATCCAGCAGCAGCGGGTGGGTGGGCTGTTCGCCGCGATTGCCGAAGTCGCCGGGCGTGCGGACGAGCGCCTCGCCGAGCAGGTGCATCCACACACGGTTGGCCCACACGCGGGCTGTCAGCGGGTTCTTATCCGACGCCACGGCCCGGGCGAGCTCAAGGCGGCCGGCGCCCTCGGTGAACTTCTGCCCGCCGAGCACCGTCAGAAACCGGCGGTCCACATGATCGCCGCGTGCCCCCTGGTTGCCGCGGATAAACACGTACGGATCGAATGGCTTGGATGCGGTGACCACCATCGCGCGCGGCGGCGCGCCCGGCGATTCAAGCTGCAGTGCAGCGACGCGCCCCTTGAGGCGATTGTTCTCGTTGCGCTCGCCCTGGTTGAAAAATAGCTCGGGGCTCTCCTGCGAAAGCTCGCTGACATACTTGATGATGTCGGCCTTCCGCTCGGGCGTGGTCGGATCGGGTTTGCCCGCCCGCTGCCAGGCGCGTTTGAAATGACTGGCCAACCGGCGCCAAATGTGATCGATCATGTCGACCTTGCCGGCGGCGAGCTTGAGGTAGTCATCGGCGCGTTCGGTGATTTCCTTGCTGACCGCGTCGCGCACCTTCTGCAGATGATCTTCGACGGCCTTGGTGCGCTTGGCGAGTTCGGCCTGATACGAAGCCTGCTGCTTGTCGTTGCCCATGGGCTTGCCGATGACGGGCATGTCCATCGGCTCGGGCACATCCACGCTACGCAGCACACCGTACAGCGCGTAGTAATCCGTCGTGGGGATCACATCGTACTTGTGGTCATGACAGCGGGCGCAGGCGACGGTCTGGGCCATGATGCCGCGGGTGATCACATCGATGCGATCGTCGGTGATGCTGTTGATCTTGCCGAGGAACTGACGGCCGACGGTCAACAACCCGAGGCCTGCGAGGGCGGGATCGCCTTCGGGCAGGCCCATCCGGTCGGCGGCGATCTGTTCGGTGATGAATCGGTTGTAAGGTTTGTCGTCGTTGAAGGAACGGATGACGTAGTCGCGGTAGGTCCAGGCGAAAGGGAACTTCCGCATGCGGCCGCCGCCGTCGTACCCGATCGTGTCGGCATAGCGGGCGACGTCCAGCCAGTGCCGCGCCCAGTGCTCGCCGTACTGCGGACTGGCCAGCAGGCGGTCAACGAGTTTGGCGTAGGCATCGGGCGACTTGTCGTTGACGAAGGCCTGCACCTGATCGTACGTCGGCGGCAGACCGGTCAGATCGAAGCTGAGCCGGCGGATCAGTGTGCGACGATCGGCCGTCGGCGCCGGTTCGATGTTCGCCTTCTCCAGGCGGGCGAGCACGAAGGCGTCGATCGGGTCGGCCACGTGATCGGCGTGTTTGACCTGCGGCGGAGTCGGATCGGCGATGGGTTGATACGACCAGTGCTCGCGCTTGGCACGCTCCATGTCTTCGGGTTTGTTCGGCGGGGTCAGGGCCAGCGATGGCGCCACGACACTTGCCAAAAGGACAAGCCCAAGTAGACCACGTATTTTGATCATCCGTTCGAACATGGGTTTATAGTGCTGCGAAGTAGCCGGGTCGCGAGGCGGCCCTGGTGCCAAACAACCGGGGCCGCGGTGCGGTCCGGTTGTAAGGTACTATCGTCTAAGTGGGGGATTTTATTACAGGTCGGGGTAATATTCTCGCAGATTCAACTTGTCGTCCATGATCTTCTGCTGGGCCAGCAGCGTGTTGAACAACTCGCGAACCTTCGACTTGTGGGCAGGGTCGTCGGCGAGGTTGTGCATCTCGTGGGGGTCTTTGGCCAGGTCAAACAGCAGCACCGCCTTGGCCCGCGGATAGAGGATCAGCTTGTAATGCCCCGCGGTGACGGCCCGCTGGCGATCTTCCATGTAAGCCCCGTAGATCGCGTCGTAGTGCCTGGTCGTCTTGCCCTCGATCAGCGGGAGCAGACTCTTGAATTCAACGTGATCCGGATGCGGGACACCGGCAAGCTGGAGCGAGGTCGGCATCACATCCTGAAGATAGATGCCGGTGTCGCTGGTGGTGTTCGCCTTGACGCCGGGGCCGACCACGATGAACGGCACACGCACCGAATGGTCAAACATGTTCTGCTTGCCCATGAGCCCGTGTTGACCGACGGCCAGGCCGTGGTCCGCGGTGAAGAAGATCCATGTGTTGTCCGCCTTGCCGGTCTTTTCCAGCGCGTCGAGGATGCGGCCGATCTGTTGATCCATGTGCGACAGCAGCGCGTAGTATTCCTGGCGGTGGACCTGCACGGCATAATGCGTCCGCGGGAACGGCGCCAGCTTCTCATCACGCAGCGCCTTCTGATCGGCCGGGCCGAGTCCCATCGCCTCGTGGTACGGGTAGACATCCATGTAGTTGTCCGGCACGCGAATCTTCTCGTGCGGGTACATGTCGATGAATTCCTTGGGCGACTGCCGCGGATCATGCGTGGCGTTGAACGCGAGATACATGAAGAACGGCTTGTCGGACTTGGCAGCGTTCTGAAGGAACCCGACCGAGTCGTCGGCAACGACTTCAGACCAGTGCTTGCCGCCGGCCCAGAACCCGCCGAGCGATGTGTCGTACGGGCTCCACTTGTCGGGCTGGCCCTTGATCGGGCGGTTGTACGCCTCGGGAACAGTCTTCGGCATGCCGGGGCGTTCGTTGACCTGGTGATCGAATGACTTTTGCGCGCTGGCGCGGACGTGCCACTTGCCGGTCATGTAGGTTTCGTAGCCGGCCTTCTTCATGTGCTCCGACCACCACCGCCCGGCCTTGCGCTCGGCCTCGCCCTTGGCGTGCAGCGCCTGGGCGTGCCAGACAAACCGCCCGCTGTTGAGCATCATGCGGCTGGCAATGCACACCGCCCCGGAATACGAGCCCATGTTGTACGCATGCGTGAACGTCAGGCCGCGCTTGATCAGGCGGTCGAGGTTCGGCGTGTGGACTTCATCATTGTTCAGCGCGCCGAGCGTTTGGTAGCACTGGTCATCGGCGAAGATGAACAGGATGTTCGGCTTGTCGGAAGCGGCTTGAACTCGCGTCACAAAACCCATCGCCAGCGCGACGGCGGCGACGATGAGAACCGACGTGGTCATGTGTTTGGTCATGTGGGATTCCCTTCGGCTGCTATGCCCGACACAACGTGAAGTTCGCGGTGGTTATTGCCTCGCGGCCCGCCGCAAAGCCTACATCATAAAGGCTCACCCCGCATCAATGAAGTAGAAAACCGCGCCCGCGACCGCCACGTGAACAATCGCCATCAGCGCGGCGATGATGCGATACGAGAGCTTGCGCGTTTTATGCTTGAACAGCCTGCGTGCGAGCATCACACCGGGAAAACCACCCAGCAGTTCGATCATGTGGAGCGTCGCTTCGGGGGTGCGCCAGCGGTCGAGTCGCGCCTGTCGTTTGTCGTAAACTATCATGATCATGCCGAAAAAGCTCAGCACGAGAACCGCCCCACCGTAGATCATCACGCCGATCATGCGTCGATCCGTACGCGCTGGCCATCTTCCAGCTCCGGGTTGGCGCGGTACAGCAGCATCGTGCGCCCGATCACGCCGGCACACTCCGCCCCGACGCGCTGGCAGACCTCGTCGGCCAGCGTCTGCCGCATGGCGCCTTCGACATCGGTGAAGCGCAGTTTGACCAGCTCGCGGCGGTCCAGCAGTTCGTTGAGGTTTTCAATGAAGCCGTCGGTGAGACCCGATTTGCCGAGGCGGGCATCGTCGGGTCGCTTCTGGCCGAGGCCGCGCAGAGTTTTGCGTTGTTTGCTGGTCAGCGTCATGGCGGCATTGTAGGCGATGGCTCGGGGATTGCACGGCGCGGCGTTGGCTGATTATCCGTTGACTGCCGCGTTGTTTTGACCGCAGCGGTCGATACGATATCTCATGCCCGAAGTCCTTTCCATCATCCAGTTGCTCGTGGCCCCGGTGGTGATGATCAGCGCGTGCGGCCTGCTCGCCCTGGCGATGTACAACCGACTGGCCACGATCATCTCCCGCGCCCGCGGCTTCATCAAAGAACGCTTCGATGACTTCGCCCACCTCTCGCGTCTGTCGCTGGATGAACAAACCAGCGCCCAGGCGGAACTGCTGCGCCAGCGGCTCGGCGTGCTCGACCTGCAGATCCGTCGCATCCTGCAGCGGGCCCGGCTGGTCCGCAATGCGGTGATGTGCCTGCTGGTCACGGTCGGGTGCAACCTGCTCTGCTCGCTGCTGCTGGGGCTGTCGATGCTGGCGCCGTTGCAGGGCGCGGCGCTGGCGATGTTCTGCGCGGGGGTGATCAGCATGCTCGGGGCGGTCACGCTCGGCATGATCGAACTGACCAAGGCGCTGGACCCGGTCGAGATCGAACAGCAGAGCATGCAGCAACACACCGATCAGCTACCGCTGTGAGGCGGTGTCACTTCGACTCGGCCATCAGCTTTTCGATCGCCTCGGCGATGCGTATGCGCAGGCTCACCAGCTTCATCGGCTCCGGCAGAATCTTCGTCGAGTAGCGCCCGCCGGCGTTGGGGATGGTCACCAGCGATTCGGCATCGGCCAGCGCGGCACGGGCGGCTTTGACCGCCGCACTGTCGCCCTCGGCCTTGGCGAGCAGATCACGCAGCAACGCGAGGTAGTGGTAATCTTCGACGCCGTCACGCACCGCTTCCAGACGGATCGACGGCACGGGCCCGTCATGCCCGATGTCATCACCGGGATAAGCGAGATAGCCGTCGCCGTTGGGATAGCGGACCGAGCGATACGTCTTGCCGTCGGACGACTGACGGATGTAGCTGTGCCAGCCGTACTGCCACGGGTTCAGCGTCCACCACGACACGCCCCAGAATTCGTAGCCGGTCATGCCGTACTTGTTGCAGTAGTACGGCAGCAGGCGCTCGGTCGCCAGCAGCGGCGTGTCAAGACACTGCTGGCCGTCGGTGGTGATCAGCAGTTTCTCGCCGGCCTTCTGCCGTTCGACCATTTTGTCGACGGGAAAGATGCCGTACTGCCCGACGCCCCAGAGCGTCAGATGGCCGTCGACTTCCGGGATGTGATGCCACGTGCTCGAGTACACCGGGATGTCGTCGGTCACGCTTCGCGCCAGATCACACGCATCGGCCAGTTGCTGGGCAATGCCTTCGGCATGGTCGTGCGGCTCGTCGCTGAGATAACAGATGTAGCGGTCGAGCCACCCGCGCTGTTTGGCATACTCGACAAACTGCCCGTACGTATCACGGTAAGCCTGCTTGTAAGCCGGTGAAAACGCCTCGTGCCCGAACAGACGCCGCGGCTCGCGGGCCCACCCGAACGAGTAGAAAAAGTGCGGCGTGTATGCCACGCTGCAATCCAACTCATCGAACAGCAGACGCGCCGACTCGTCATAACCCGATGTATCCATCTCTATCTTGCCATCGCGCTTCACGAAGCGCGGTTCGGGATAGATCATACCCGGGCTGATGCGGTACTTCGCCAGCAGGCGATACCACTGATTCATCTGCTCGCGCGTGTTGTGCACGTTCCATCCGCGCCCACTGCGGTAGTCGAAAATCACACGCAGTCGATTG
Source organism: Planctomycetales bacterium ZRK34 (assembly GCA_014873095.1). Taxonomy (GTDB): domain Bacteria; phylum Planctomycetota; class Phycisphaerae; order Phycisphaerales; family Zrk34; genus Zrk34. The sequence goes on along the minus strand of CP050848.1, from coordinate 4,966,584 downwards.
CGCTTCGGCAGTTCGAACGGCCGGACGGTGACCTCCAGCGGAAGATCGATCGCTTTGAAGTCTTTGCCCGTGATTGTCACCGCCCCGCGATACTGCCCCGGCGTCGCATCGGCCGGCACATGCACCGTCAGGTAATACGACTCGGTGCGCTCCGCTTCGAGCTTCACCGGCTCGGCGGGAATCAACGGATCAGGCCACAGACCCGCCCAGCCATCGCAGCGCGGCTCGCGGTTCGGCCGCATGCGGTACCACGACGGCGCTTCTGACTGGTAATACGCCGTCGGGTAGTCGACCGGCACGTAACCAACGCGCTGCACCGTCACGCCGGGCAGTGTGCGGTCTTGATCGTCGCGCAGCTTGCCGACCTTGATCGTGAAATTTTCAATCGGCCGGCGCGCCCGAAACGCCACCTGGGCATTTTCATACTCGTTGCGTGCGGCGCTGAGGCGCAGCGCGTCGGGTCGCCCTTCCGCGGACGGCGGCGTCTGCGGAAACACCTTCATGATCGTCGGCGGTTGCCACAGCGCCAGTTCGCCCGGCTGCGACTGATCCAGCGAGCGGTGATACGTCAGTTCTTTCAGCGGCGTTTCAACCACTTCGGCAAACAGCACGCCGTCGTATTCGATCGTGCCGGCCCCGCTGTTGGTCAGGTGAAGCGACACCTGCTGACAATCCGACGGCGTCAGCATCATGCCGGACACCAGCGTCCAGTCGTTGTCGTCTTCGAGCCCGTTGCCGACGCTGCGAAACGGTGTCCACTCGCACAACTTGCCTTCGCCGGTGTACATGTGCGCGTGCAGGTGAACACCCGACGTGGCGTCGGTCGTTTTGATCCATGCGGCGTACAGATACGTGCGGTTGGGCTTGACGGGTTTGACCATGCGCGTGAAGCCGCGCCAGTTGCCGGCCTTGTCGGCGGGTATGCTCATGCGCAGGCCGTGCTCGGTCACCGGTCCTTTGACGCCCTCGGCTGTTTTGAACGCCGCCGATACGGGGACGTTGGGTTTCCATCCCTCATGGCCGCGGGCGAGATTCGCCGGTGAATTCAGCAGCCGCTGATAAGCCTCGGTGATTGAACCCGCCCGGTGCTTGGGCGAGAGGTAGACCGCGGCGTCCAGTCGCGTGGCCGCCGGGATGTCGACGGTGCCGATGGCGGTTTCGTCGGCGATCATCAGCGGCACATCATCGCCGCCGGGCGTGATCAGCCGCATGGCGTACTGATTCGGTTGCCCGGCCATGTTCACCATCTGCCCGATGCGCATGCGCACCAGCACACCCGCCTGCGCCTGGGCATCATGATTGACCAGCGGGGCTGTGGCGCGGAAAGGCCAATCTTCGGCGGCGTCGACCCACTTGGATTTGTCAACGGTCTGACGCTTCACATCGCGCCGCTCGACAGCCGCGAGCTTGACGGACAGGCCCGTCGGTTCGTCGATCGCTTCCAGCGTCACATCGTCGTACCACGCCTCGCCGGTTCCACGGAGGATCGTGCCGATCGCCATCAGCGTCGAACCTTCCGGCGCGGTGAATGCGAGACGCACCTGCTGCCAGTCGCCGGCGGGATCTTTGATCGTCGACGACTTATTGAGAATCACCTCGCCATCGCCATGCACGTGAATGTACAGGCCGGCGTGGCCGTTCATGTTCTGCGTCTTCACATAGCCGGTGACGACGTACCGCCCGCCCGGCCGCACCGGGACCTCCGACTGTCGCCACTGCACCCAGCTCGGCTCGGCGCCGTCATCCACCGCCACGTGCCCGCTGTACTGACCGCTGCGCTTCGTGTCCGACGACCAGTCGACATGGTGACGCGCATCAGAACCCGTCGAGTGCCACGCGTGCGGCAGACCATCAGCGCCGGATTCAAACCCGCCGTTACTGAACATCTGCGTCGTGAGAAAATCGACGACCGGCTCGGCGTCCGGGTTGTCGCTGTAGATCGCATATGTCACCGATTCGCCGCTGGGGCAGGTCGCGATGAAGGTCAGCCGATCGCCGGCGGCGAACTGTCCGTCGTGGCGTGTGGCCCCGCCGGGACTGCGCACGTCGAAGAGCAGTTCCTGACCGGCTTGGTCGCAGATGCGCACCGCGGCGCAACGCTGGCCCGCCACGTTGAGCTGGCCTTCACCGTCGCCGACGGTCAACACAATCGGCGTGGCTTCAGCGCCGCTGCTGGCGTCGGCTGTGATCGTCACCAGTTGCCGCTGCGCCCAGTGGCCGCCGCCGGCCAGCCAGAAGCTGTCGCGCCACGGCTCGCCGGCCGACGCTTGCAGACACATCACCGCGCTGATTAATACCGTCAGCGTCAAACGCATGACCGGACTCCTTGATACATGGTTCGAAATACACCGCAGCCAATCGGCCGCGTGCAACCCGGGGTCGTATTGTAACGCCCCGCCGCGCCGTGTGATTTCATCACCGGCAAATCCCGGGGATCACCCGATCGATGCAGCGCAATAAAAACGGGGCGACTGAAGTCGCCCCGCCTGGTGTGTGTGTTTGATCATCGAGCGTGTCAGATCGAGGTCAGCTCGACCGGGCTGAGCATGTTCGAAGTCGAGCCGGTCTTGGACGGGGCGGCCTTGGACTTTTCACCGGCCTCATCTTCGATGGCGGTCACGCGGGCGTTGGGCGTCTGCACGAAAAAGCCCGTGGCTTCATCGGGAACGTCGGCGCTGAGGGTGCCGCGCTCCAGGCGGATGCTGTTGTCACTGGTGGTCTCGAAAACGCAGTGGCCTTCGAGGGTGATGTGCACACCCGACGGCAGCGCGAATTCGATGCGGCCTTCCTCGAGGGTCAGCAGGCCGCTGGGCAGTGGGCCGTCCGCCTCGGGGGACTCGACACCGGGCGCCCAGCGGGCGTCGCGGGAGGCGATCAGGCGCGGCGTGTGAGCATCCACGACACGGCGGGCGGTCGTGGCCGGTTTCGTCGGCTTGGCGTCGGTGACGATCGCAGCTTCAGCGGTCGAACCGCTCATGCCTTCAGCATCATAGACCGACGGATCCAGGTTCGGATCACGGTGCGGCATCGCCACGCTGTCCGGCGGATCACTGTGAACCCAGATGGCCATCCCGACGGCGAGCACCGCCAGAATCGGCCCGATCATGCCCCAGGCGCTCGACTGCGGCGGCGGCGGCATGTTCTTACCGTTACGCATCTTGTGCGTGGCGGATTTGGAGCGTGAATTAGAAGCCCGACCAGCATATTTGGTTTTAGGAACCATAACGCGTGTCTCCTCTCGGGGCAGTGCAGTGCCGCCGATAGTGTAGCATAAATACTCGCTGCAAACGAGGAAATATTTACGATATCAATGGGTCATAGTCAGTATCGCCCCACATTTGGGGTGCGTCAATTTACCCAGATTCGCAACTCCGGTCGGCCACAGGGGGGACATTGGCCGTCCGGTACCGGGTCGCGCCGCGACCCAGCCGGCTCAAATCGTCGGTATCAAACAGACGTTCGAGCCGGGCGAAGGTTCCTGTGAACCTCCGCCCCGACCCGCTCCCGGGCGGAAGCAGGCCTGTGTTTCACGGTCAGCGGGAAACCCGCGTCCCGTGAATGTCAACGTTCACGGCCGGGGAAGCATTGCCCGAGGCGTGAGCGTTCTTGTCGAGTATAGCGCGCACTTTGCGTGCAATGCCAGTGGCATCGATGCCTGCCTTGGCGAGCTGAGCGCCGCGGCCGCCCTGGTAGATCCAGCCATCGGGCAGGCCGATCGTGGTGATCAGACGCGTGTCGAGTCCGGCGGCGTGGGCGGCTTCAACTGCCGCCGCGCCAAACCCGCCGACGATCGAGTGGTCTTCGACAGTCAGAATCGGCGTGCCGGCTTCGAGCAGCTCGGTGATCAGTTCGATGTCGACCGGCTTGGCGAAACGGGCGTCGTAGACCGCCACGGAGTAGCCCTGCGAAGCGAGTTCTTCGCGGGCCTTGAGGGCGTGGTTGGCCGGGAAGCCGAACGCGAGGATCGCCAGGTCTGAGCCGGCTTCCAACAGGTTGGCCTTGCCGAGCTTGAACGCGGCGGGCTTGTCGTCGTGGGCCGGGGTCGGCACATTGTCGCGCGGGTAGCGCACCGACGAGGGGCCGGCGTCGTAGGTCCGCATGAACTCCAGCGCCCCGCGAAGCGTCTGCTCGTCCATCGCGGCGGTGATGACCATGTTCGGGAACACACGCAGCATGGCGGTGTCGGCGAAACCGTGGTGCACGGCTCCGTCGCCGCCGACGAGTCCGGCCCGGTCCATGCAGAATCGCACGGGCAGACCCTGCAGCGACACTTCCTGGAAGATCTGGTCAAAGGCGCGTTGCGTGAACGTCGAGTAGATCGTCACGAAAGGCTTGAGCCCGGCCTTGGCCATGCCGGCCATCATGTCGGTGGCGTGCGACTCGGCGATGCCGACGTCGAACGTGCGCTCCGGGAACTGGGGAATGACCTTCGCCAGGCCGGTGCCGTCGGGCATGCCGGCGGTGACGGCGGTGACTTTCTCGTCACGCGTCATCAGGTCGATCAGCGCGTCGGAGTAAGCACTGGTGAAGCTGCGGCCGGAAGTGATCTGCTCCACGCGGCAGCCTTCGACGCGGAAGGGCTTGGGCGAGTGGAACGTGGTCGGATCAGCCGAGGAGAAGTCGAAGCCCTTGCCCTTGACGGTCTTGGCGTGGACCAGCACGGGGGCGTCGATGTCTTTGACCTCGGCGAACATTTCAATGAGGCCGGCGATGTCGTGGCCGTCGATCGGACCGACGCACAGCAGGCCGAAGTGCTCGTAGATGTGGTTATGGGCGATGGCGGCCTTGGTCATCTCGCCGAGGCGGTGATAGACCGACTCGATCAGCGACCCGCCGGGAATCTGCTTGAGCATTTCGTGGGCGCGTTCCTTGACGGACTTGTACGTCGGGCTCAGGCGTGTCTTGTCGAAGTAGTGAGCCAGGGCGCCCTGCGGCTGGCCGATGGACATGCCGTTGTCGTTGAGCACGATCAGGAACTGGCGCTTGAGCGTGCCGGCGTTGTTGAGGCCTTCCATCGCCAGGCCGTTGACGATCGAGGAGTCGCCGATGAGAGCGACGGTCTTACGATCGGTCTGCCCGTTGATCTGGTCGCCGCGCGCCACGCCGACGGCTGTCGAGATCGCGGTGCCGGCGTGGCCGACTGAAAACAGGTCATACCCGGACTCGCGCGGCTCGGGGAACCCGGCCATGCCGTCTTCCTGGCGCAGCTTGCCGAGCATCGGGGCGCGACCGGTGACGAGCTTGTGCGGGTAGCACTGGTGGCCGACGTCGAACAGCAGGCGGTCGTAGCTGAAGTCGAACACGTAGTGCAGCGCGAGGCTGAGCTCGACCACGCCGAGGTTCGGCGCGAGGTGACCGCCGGTCTTGGAGACCTGGTCGCAGATCGCCTGGCGGATTTCACCGGCAAGCTGCTCGAGCTGCTCGACGCTCAGGCGTTTGATGTCAGCGGGGGAATGGATCGTAGGAAGAAGTGCGTCAAACATGGGTGCGGTCCTTCTCGGCAGTGGCGCGGCACAGCGTTAGTGGCTGGCGGCGTGTTTGATCCAGCGGGCAGCCTTGCCCTTGGTCGATCGTGATCTGTGGCGGGTGTGGGTCATGGCGTTGTAAGGCCCACGCGGGCCAAGCCTTGTTAGCCCATACAGTAGGCTTATTTTGTCCGTACGGCAAGGTATTGGCAAAGATCCAGCAGATGCCGGGCCGCGGGGCCCAGGCATTCCAGAGCGTTGTGGGCCTCCATACGCAGTCGCTCGACCTCGACACGGCTGGCGTCCAGGCCCATCACCGCGGGGTAAGTCAGCTTGTCCTGTTCGACGTCTTTGCCGGCGGTTTTGCCCAATTGTTCGGTCGTCGCGGTCACGTCCAGCACGTCGTCGACGATCTGGAACATGAGCCCGATGGCCTCGCCGTAGCGGGTGATGGCCTCAAGCTGATCATCGGTGGCCCCGGCACAAATCGCCCCCATGCGGACCGACGCCCGGATCAGCGCCCCGGTCTTGTTGCGGTGGATCGTCCGCAGGCGGTCCAGCGACGGGATCTGAGAATCGAAGTCCGGCAAGGTGTCGTAGACCTGCCCGGCGATCATGGCGTTGGTGCCAGCGGCCAGCTCCTGAAGAATCTGCACGCTGCGCTCGGCGGGAGTGATCCGGCTGGTGATCAACTCGAAAGCCAGGCCCATCATGGCGTCGCCGGCGAGGATGGCCATCGCGTCGTTGGTGTGCTTGTGCAACGTCGGGCGACCACGCCGCAGGTCGTCGTCGTCCATGGCGGGCAGGTCGTCGTGGATCAGACTGAAGCAGTGGATCATCTCGATCGCCGCGGCGGCCGGCATGGCGCACTCGGCGTCGCCCCCCACCGCTTCGGCGGCACGGACCACCAGGATCGGCCGCATCCGCTTGCCGGGCCCCAGCAGCGAGTAGGCCATCGCGTCCACGAGATTGCGCGGCAGCGTGTCCAGGCTCTTGAGGTAGTCTTCGAGGTATTGCTCGACCTGCGCCGCCGGCGCGGTCAGCTCTTGTTTGCTTATCTGTGTCACGGGCGGTTCCCTCAGTCAATGAATAAGGCGGACAGTATAGCGCATATCAAAGCCGCTTGCAGCGCCCCGAACGCCGCCCCGCCTCAATTCAGTCGACCACCAGGTCCGGGTCCACCTTCTTGCCTTCCCAGTACCACCCGTCGGCCTTTTTCTCCAGCACGCGGTGGGCCGACCCCGGGGCCGGCGGCAAGTCCACTTTCGGCAGGTACTTCGCCAGTTCCGCTTTGACCGCGTCGTACTTGGCATCGCCCGCCAGGTTCTTCCATTCCTGCGGGTCGTTGACCATGTCGTAGAGTTCTTCCGAGCCGTCGGCGTAGTGGATGTAACGCCACTTTTCCGTGCGGATCGTGTGATTACCCTGGTTGTGGCTCGTGATCGCAGGCCAGGCTCGCTCCGTCGATGGGTCCTTCAACTGCGGCACGAGGCTGTGCCCTTCGAGCCCGTCCTTCGCCGGCAGCCCGCAAAGCTCCACCAGCGTCGGGTAGATGTCCAACAGTTCCACCGCCTCGGTGCATCGCCCGCTCTTGACCACCCCCGGCCCGGCGAAAATCAGCGGCACGCGCGTCGACCGCTCCCACAGCGAGTTCTTCCCGCTGATGCCTTTGCTGCCCAGGTGCCACCCATGATCCGACCACAGCACGATGATCGTGTTGTCCGCATAAGGTGATTTCTCCAGCGCCTCGACGACACGCCCCACCTGCGCATCGACGAAACTCACGCTCGCCAGGTAGGCCCGCACCAGCGGTCGCCATTCGTGATGTTGTTTCAACCACGACAATCGCGGCTCCGGCAATCGCCAGTGCAGGTACCACGAAAACATCGGCGTGTCCGCCCGATCATTATCCTTCACGATCGGCATCGGCAACGAATCATCCGGGTACATGTCCCACCACTTCTGCGTCACGTAACACGGCACGTGCGGCAGGAAGAAACCGACCCCCATGAAAAACGGCTCATCGCGATCGTACTCGGCCAACTGCTGCCGGGCCCACGATGCCACGCGATAGTCGCCCTTGTCTTTGTCTTCGTGATCGAATGTGCCCCAGTCGACCAGCGGGTGATTACCCTCGGGCGTGGGATCCTTGACAAGTTTGTGTTTGGGCTTGACGCCGACGCCGCGCGGCTTGCCGTTGATGTCGAACTCGCCCATCACGCCGCCGTGAAAGATCTTGCCGGTCGCCAGGGTGAAGTAGCCGTGCTGTTTGAAATAGGCCTGAAGCGGCACGCGGTCTTTGAGATTTTCGACGTTGCGGAACCACGGCGCCAGGCCGTAGATGCCCGTGCTGGTGGGGCGCACGCCGAGCATGATGCTCGTGCGCGACGGATTGCACAGCGGGGCCTGGCAGTGGGCATTGGTGAACGTGACGCCGCGCGCCGCCAGCCGATCCATGTTGGGCGTGATCGCATGCGGGTGATCACCCGGCAGCGGGCCGACCCAATCGTTCAGATCATCGATCGCAATGAACAGCACATTCGGCCGATCCGCCGCACGCGCCACACTGGCCCCCATCGCCACCAGCAGTATCAACAACCACCGCATGATTAAACTCCATGACCGTTTAGCCGCGAGCCAAAGGCGAGCGCGACATCGATTAATAATTCACCGCCCATACCGCTCACGCAGCGATCGGCAGTTGACCACCTTCTCCACCAGATCGCCCGGCACATAGAAATACACATTGCTCGCCTCGAATCCAATGCGTGAATCCATCTTCGCCACATCATACAGCGCTCGCGCCAAGACGATCTCGCGATCCAGCAGCTTAACCAGTTCGCCGCGCAAGCGCTCCCGCTCAGCGTCATCGGTCGCCTTCGCCAGCACATCGCGCATCATCACGAACCGCACCTGGTTCGCCACCGATTCAAAGTGCAACCCCGCCGCGCGAGCGATCCGCCAGTCACTGACCGCCGCGGTATGTTGCTCACCCTCGGTCTGTTCGACAACCCGCCCCATCTGCTGAACACCATCCGCCCACCCGGTCGCGAGTTTCTCAAACTGCCTCGCCAGCACCTCGGCCGAGTACGGCCCGCGCCAGCCGTTCACATCGTCATACGGAATGCCCACCATCGTCGCCCTGTATCCCGTCGGTTCGCCGTACAGCAAATTCGCCGGCCCCATCTGCTGCGGCCCGCGATACAACACGCCGATGTGATACGGATACTGCCGAAATGCCTCGCTGAATTTCGACCATGCGGCACGTGCCGCTTGCTCGCCCGCTGGCCCGTACCGCTGTCTTGCGATCGTGTTCAGCGCCGCATCGCGCTGCATCCCGTCGCCCAGCACCAGCTTCGCCACCTGCAGATTCGGCGATGGATACCCGCCCACCGACCACGACAGCATCAGCCCGTCGACCTGTTCCTTCGCCAGGTTCGCGCAGTGCTCCGCCACCAGGTCCATCACCGGCAGGTAAGGCATCGCCGCCAGTTCCCATGTGGCATTCAGTTGCACCTTTGCTACGGTTTTGAGACCCCGCCCTTCCGCCGCCGCCCACTCCAACTGCGCCCGCGGGCCCGGCCCCACCGCCGACAAACTGTACTCACCCACCTTCGACGCCACCCCGCCGCGCTCGATCGGCTTGGCCCATTCACTCACGCTCATCAACCACACATCATCCGGCAGCTTGGCGATGATCTCGCGACCATCCCCGTGGCCCCGCCAGCCCCAGTCCCATGCGATGACCTTCGCCGTCGGGCTGCCTCGGTGTACCCCCGCCTCCATCGCCGCGTTCACCTCGGCGATAATTTCCGCATCCGTGCGATCCTTGCAGCGCGGGCATTGCTTCCACCGCCCGTGTGATGCGCAGTTGGTCAGATTCTCCGATGCCGTGATCGTGAACACACCGCCGAGCCCCGGCACGTGTTCGAACACGTACGCCAGTGAATCGGTCAGCCACTTTCGCACGACCGGACTCGACGTACACATTGCGATGTGATCACCCTCGCGCACACCCGCCATGTCCGCCCGCCCCGGCTTGTCGAAAAACCCAATCGGCTGGGCGCGCGGCTCGTTCATGTACAGGTACACCGAGATGCCGTACTTCTTCGCCCGCTGCACGATGCGGTTGAGGTTTGCGAGGCGTTTTTCATGATCGGCCCCGAACTCGGGGAACGCCTTGCTTCCGGGGGCGAGTTGCCGCAGCACCACATGCAGCCACACACCATTGACCCCGTGATCAGCCAGCCGCCGCAACAGGCCTTCCGGGTACGGGTCCAACTCCGCGTTCAACAGCGGGTCGCCGAACACGCCGAAGTACGAGTAAATGTACCGCGGGCCTTCGTCCGGTTTGACATGCCCGGTAAACTCACCGGCCGGCAGTTTGCTGAGTTCGTCGACAAACGCGAAGCGGGGCTCATCGGGCGCGCTCAGCGCCTCGCCGAATGACTCGGTCACCCACTGCTTGATCTGCGCTTCGGCCGCCCGCTTCGCCGCATCGGGCTCGACATAGCGCACAGGTTCACACTTGGGTTTCAGCGACCCGAGTTTGATGTAGAGAAAGTCATCTTCCCGCAACCCGAACGCCAACTCGTCGGCCGTCATGTCCAGCAACGTCAGCAGTTGGTCATACGGCAGCAGGTGCCAGTTGCGCCGCACGATCGTGATGTACATCTGACGCTGGTAGCGAGCATTGATCGGCCGGGCCGGCGGCAGGCCCATCGCCGCGGCGAGTTCTTTGATCTGTTCTTCTGTGGCCCCAACGGCCAGTGCGATCCGTTTTGGTGAAACCAGGTTCCAGTTGCGGAACACGACCGCGTGCAGTCGATCCGGAAAATGTGAATACACCACCGCCGGCGGATTCGACCCGACCGGCAACTCGGCCGCGTATGCCGGCGCCGCGATCGCAGTCGCCGTCACACCAATCAGTAGACACCAAACCCACAATCGCCGCATGACATGCCTCCGTGTCCGTTGAATACAACAGCACGGCGGCCGCGATTATTTCAGCGTCGCAAGAAACTTCAGCACCGCTGCCCCGCGATCGCTGAGTTTGTGTCGCACCGACTGCCCGTCATGGCGTTTGATCACCAGCCCTGAAACGGTCAGCCGGGCAATGTGCGAGGCCGCCGTCGGGTACCCGATTTTTGTCGCCTTCGAAATCTCTTCAACGGACAACTCGGGCGACCGGCCCAGCAATTCCAGAATCTGAATCCGCCGATGGTTGGCGACCCCCTTGATCACCCGCTCGACCCACCGCGTATCCAGCTTCCCCCCGCCCGCTCTGCCGCGTGACTTACCCGTTGATCTGGCCATGGTCAAAACCTCTATAAAGATGAACGTGTCACAACACCCTGCACCCCGCAGCGTGCCCCCTGCTCCCGGCATACCGGCATCCCGGCATGAGCCGATTTGGATAGTGTATCTGACTGCCTTTTTAAATTCTAATGTTATTAAGAACATTAGAATTTAAAGAGTGTGATTCAACCGGTGCCGTTTGATGAGGCCAGTGGTCACCAGGTATCTCGGCGCCACGGCGGTGCGGTGACACGACGACACTGTGGTGATGTGACATGCTGCCCAGTATCTCGGCTGTGCTGTGGTGCGGCGAGCCAGTGTTTCGACAGCGCTGGGACGCGGCGGCACGGCGATAGGGATTGCGGGATGAACATCAAAAAAGCGGGGAGACTGAAGTCTCCCCGCCGGGGGGTGTGCGGCGTGTTATGAAACAGCGAGTTACTTCTTGGTGCCGGGCTCGGTCATTGACATCGGCTCCAGTAGGGCATCGAGCTTCTTGGCGGTGAGTTTGATCTCGCCGGCTTCGATCTTTTCGAGAGCCACCTGGCGGACGGTCTTGCCCTGCTTGTGGGCGAGCTTGGCGATGGCGGCCGCGTTGTCGTAGCCGATCACCGGGGCCAGCGAGGTGCACATGGCCAGCGACTGCTCGATGAGTTCTTTGCAGCGTTTGCGGTCGACTTCGAGGCCGTCGATGAGCTGGATGCGGAAGGTGTCCGACACGTTGGCCAGCAGCTTGATCGACTCGACGAGGTTGCGGGCGACCATGGGCATGCCGACGTTGAGGTCGATCATGGAGCCGACGCCACCGAACCCGCCGTAGGTGATCGCCGCATCGTTGCCGATGACCTGCGCGGCCACCTGCACGACCGACTCGCAGATCACGGGATTGACCTTGCCGGGCATGATCGACGAGCCGGGCTGAATCGCCGGAAGGATCAACTCGCCGATGCCGCAGCGCGGGCCCGAGCCGAGCCAGCGGATGTCGTTGGCGATCTTCGACAACGACACGGCAATGGTCTTAAGCTGCCCGGACGTTTCGACGACGCCGTCACGTGTGGCCTGGGCTTCGAAGTGGTTGCGGGCTTCGCTGAAGCGACACTTGGTGGTGGCGCTGAGTTTCTGGCAGACGATCTTCGCGAAACGCGGGTGGGTGTTGAGCCCGGTGCCGACGGCGGTGCCGCCGATGGCGAGTTCACCGAGGCGAACGATCGACTGATCGACGCGCTCGATGGCGAATTCGATCTGGGCGGCGTAACCGCTGAACTCCTGGCCGACGCGGATCGGGGTGGCGTCCTGGAGGTGGGTGCGGCCGATCTTGACGACCTTGTCCCACGCGCGGGCCTTGCGGGCGAGCGATTTCTGCAGTTTCACCAGCGCGGGGCGCAGCGTGTTTTTCAGCAGCACGGCGGCGGCGATGTGCATGGCCGTGGGGAAGGTGTCATTGGACGACTGGCCGTAGTTGACGTGGTCGTTGGGATGGACAGGCTTCTTGGAGCCGATCGACTGGCCGGCCGACCGCGAGCAGAGGTTGGAGATCACCTCGTTGGCGTTCATGTTGGTCGAGGTGCCCGAGCCGGTCTGAAAGACGTCGACGGGGAAGTGTTCGTCGTGCTTGCCGGCGGCCACTTCGTTGGAGGCCTTGATGATCAAGTCGGCGGTTTTTGCCGGGAGGGTTTTCAGTTGCTTGTTGGCCTGGGCGCAGGCGGCCTTGAGCAGGCCGAAGGCGTGAACGATCTCGGCGGGGACGGGTTGTCCGCTGACCGGGAAGTTCAGCACAGCCCGCTGCGTGGAAGCGCCGTACAGCGCCTCACCGGGAACGGTCATCTCGCCCATGGAGTCTTTTTCGATACGTGTTTTGGCCTTGGCCATGTCTATTTTCCTTTGATGAACGGGGGTGGACGTAACAAGATAGCCGACCGACACCGGTTGGCAACCGGGTGTCCCACCACAAGTCATGCGGCCGTTGATCAATCGCCCCGACGGGTGATGATCACATCAGTACGAGACAGTCGGCGCCGGGCCGAGAGCGCCGCATCGTATGAGCCGTACTCGCCGGACTGCACAAGGTAGAGCGTTTTGCCGTTGGCTGTGACGGTGACGATCGACGGCGTCGCCAGCCCGGCGCGGCGGAGTTCGGATGACAAGGCCCGAGCGCGGGCGGCGGCGTTGGACTGAGTCGAGTAGGCGCCGAACTGGAGCGTGAAGGCGTCGGCATTCATGCGCTCGCGCACGGCCCGGCGGAAAGTCGAATCGTTGGAGTTGCTGATGGCCAGGCTCATGTGCGAACGAGCCGAGGCCCAGCGGCCGAGTTTCTGCTCGGTGGAGCCGAGGTGGTAGTAGGCCTGGGCGAGGTCTTCACCGTGCAGTTTTCTGACGGCTGTGCGGAAGTAGCTGATGGCCCGGTCGTACTGGGCGCGGCGGGCATACACGAGGCCGAGCGTGGCGTTGGACGGGCCGGCGATGTGGGTATTGGCGTTGGAGGCCAGCGGGCCGAGGTGGGACACGGTCGGGTTTTCACGGCCAAGCTGATAGGCCGACATGCCGGCGATGAAATTCGCCTGGTCGCGCTGGACACCGCTGGTGCGCGTCGCCTGCGTTGTGGCCAGGGTGTAGGCCCGCTGGTATTGATGCGACTGATACGCCGCCATCGCATCGCCCCCGGAGGCCCCGGCAGCACCCGCAGACGCGCCGGAAGTCTTCGGCGTCGTGTCACAACCAGCGACGATCATCGCCGCCGCCACCAGCATCATCCGGCTCACCATCAGGGCGCTGTGCCTCGTCATACGCATGAGTTTCGCAGCCTCCGCTTGAGTTGCATGCACGATAGAAGGTATTGTAACGGACCATGAGGTCTTGTCACACACGTCACCGGTTGGGGAACCTCGCGTGAGAACCGTACTCTGGCCCATTGTGCGGCGCGCTCTGCGCCAGCCGCGATCGATCGCTGTGGTGGATGATCAGCGGACATGGCGTTACGTCGACCTGCTCGGCGGGGCGCTGCACGTCGCCAAATACATCAAAGCCGCCTCGGATAATCCGCACGTCGGCGTGCTGCTGCCGACCGGCGGGGCCTTTCCGATGACGATGCTGGCGACGTGGATGCTCGGCCGCACACTCGTACCGATCAACTATCTGCTGTCGGCCTCCGAGCGGCAGTACATCACCGAGCACGCGGGGCTCGACCTGGTGGTGACCGCCGGGCCGATGCTGGATTTTCTCGGCGACGAGCCGCAGGGCGTCACACTCATGAAGCTCGACGAACTCAGCTTCAAAGGCATTCCGCCGCTGCGCCTCCCCGCCGTCGCATCGGCCGACGACCTGGCCGCCATCCTGTACACCTCCGGCACCAGCGGCAAGCCCAAGGGCGTCATGCTCACGCATGAAAACCTGCGCTCCAACATCGAAGCCAGCGCCGAGCATATCGAGCTGACGCGCGCCGACTGTTTCCTCGGCGTGCTGCCGCAGTTTCACAGCTTCGGGCTGACCGCGCTGACGATTCTTCCGCTGTCCGTCGGATCCAAGACCGTCTACACCGCGCGGTTCATCCCCAAACAGATCATCGACCTGTTCCGCAAGCATAAGCCCGACATCTTCATGGGCATCCCGCAGATGTACAGCGCCCTGCTGACCGCCAAGGACGCAGGCCCCGACGACTTCAAATCACTGCGGCTGGCGGTCAGCGGCGGCGGGCCCCTGCCGATGGCGACCTTCGACCAGTTCCGCGAACGCTTCGACGTCGCCATTCACGAAGGCTACGGGCTGACGGAGACCTCGCCCGTCGTGTCGATGAATCAGTTGAACCAGCACCGCGTCGGATCGGTCGGCCGATTGCTCCCCGGCTGCTCGGCCTGCGTGATCGACGATCATGGCAAGAAGCTGCCCGCCGGCGAAGAAGGCGAAATCGCGCTGGCCGGGCCGAACATCATGAAGGGTTATTACAAGCAGCCGGAATTGACCGCCGAGGTCATCCGCGATGACGGCTACTTCATCACCGGCGACTGGGGCAAGCTCGATGAAGACGGTTACCTATTCATCACCGGCCGGAAAAAAGAGATGCTGATCATCGGCGGCGAAAATGTCTTCCCGCGAGAGATCGAAGAGGTGCTGGATCGACACGAAACGGTCGCGGCTTCAGCGGTCATCGGGCGAGAAGACCCGGTGCGCGGCGAGTTGCCGATCGCGTATGTTGAAATGGTCGAAGGCGCCACTTTCGACGAGGCGGCATTGCGGGCATTCTGCCGACAACACCTGGCGGGATTCAAAGTGCCACGTGAGATTCTGCTGATCGACAAGCTGCCGCGCAATCCGACGGGTAAGATCCTTCGTCGTGAACTGATCGCAATGACCGAAGGAAGCACGAATGAGTAACCCGCTGCGCATCACCATCTGGCACGAGTATCGCCACGAAAAAAGCAATCCCGAAGTCGGCAAGCTTTACCCGCAGGGCATTCATGCTGTGATCCGCGATGGGCTCATCGAGCGGCTCGGCGCGTCGGTCGAGGTCAAACTGGCTGCGCTCGACGATGCCGACCAGGGCCTTTCCGACGATGTGCTCAACAACACCGATGTGCTGCTGTGGTGGGGCCACAAGGCGCATGATGAAGTGGCCGACGAAGCGGTCGAGCGGGTGCAGCGGCGCGTTCTCGAAGGCATGGGCCTGATCGTGCTGCATTCGGGTCACTACTCGAAGATATTCAAGCGGCTCATGGGCACCGGCTGCGGGCTGCGCTGGCGCGAGGCCGGTGAAACCGAGCGGCTGTGGGTCGTCAACCCCGGCCACCCGATCGCCGACGGGCTCGGCGACTCATTCGAGCTTGAACACACCGAGATGTACGGCGAACTGTTCGACATCCCTGCGCCCGACGAGTTGGTTTTCATCAGTTGGTTTGCCGGCGGCGAAGTCTTCCGCTCGGGTTGCTGCTGGACGCGCGGCAAGGGGCGGGTGTTCTACTTCCGCCCGGGGCACGAGACCTATCCGATCTATTACGACCCCAATGTGCGGCGCGTCATCGCCAACGCCGTGCAGTGGGCCGCGATTAAATCGTCGAGTCCGTACAGCATGGTCAGCCCGAAGATCGATCCGCCGCAGTGACTTACCCCCTCTCCCTCTCAGGGAGAGGGTTGGGGTGAGGGTCGGATCGACGGATCACACCCTCGCGTTTAACAACACAATATCATGCCTGACTTCACCCCTCACCCAGCCTCTCCCGCAAGGGGAGAGGAGCCGGAGTCACGGATTGACCGCCTGAATCTTCTGATACGCCTTGAGCATCAAGGCCTTGATCTGCGGTTGATCCTCGCGGGCGATCACACGTTTCAGATGCGGCAGCGCCGCGGCGACGCCGACGGCATCAGCATGTTCATCCAGCTTGACCACGGCCGTGATGCGCTCGTGTGAATCATCCGCGTAAAGCGACTGCACCCACTTCTGTATCTGGGCCGGGTCCACCTCCGACGCGGCAGCCTGGTCATCGACGCGCGCCCACGACCGAACGTAATCAATCCGATACGTCACGGGCAGATCATCCGGCGCCGGCAGGCCGAACCAGTCCGGCATCGTCTCGCTGTTGATGTTCACCTCCAGCGGTTGATGCCAGTGGGTGTTTTCGATCTGTCGGATCATCTGGCCGTCGACATACCAGCGGATGAACGCCTTGCTCCACTCCAGTCCGTACGTGTGCATCCCCGCGGCGGGGTCAAACGGGGCCGGCCACGCTTTCGACTTCGACCAGTGATTATCGCCTTCGGTCGGCGTCTTGAATACGTGCACGTTGGTGTGGACCACGCGATCGTGATCCGGCGCTCCGCAGCCCATCTCGTAGATGTCGATCTCCGTCCAGTGGTTCGGCTCGATGCGATTGAGCCAGAATGAACTGGAGATACGGCTGTCGCCCGGCTGGGCGCGAATTTCAAAATACCCATACAACACGGCCGCCCGGGTCTTGACCGCTGCGACGGTGAAGTCCTTGTACTTCGCCGGCAGATTCGGCAGCGTCTCGGCGCGACTGGTCAGTCGCAGTTCGCCATCGCCGACCGTCACGTTCGCTTTCGAGAACCACCCCGGCGGTCGGCCGTTCCACCGCGGGTAGTGATCCCACCACTTGTCGTGGTCGAACCCTTCGCCGTTGAATTCGTCGCTGACCTGCGGCAGATATTTCCACCGCCCATGTTTCAGCGGGCAGGCCGGGTCATCAGCGGCATGGATGACCTCGGCGGATAAACACAGCACCATCACGACAAGCAAGCACGTCTTCATGCCGGCATTTTATTCGATCGCGGCTGGCGGATACACTGTCTGACCATGAATACGACCACCCCCCCCCTCTCGACGGCCCCCGACGCCGCGGGGCGTTACGGCCCTTACGGCGGTGTCTACGTGCCCGAAACGCTCATCGCCGCGTTGCATGAGCTGTCCGCCGAATACGACAAGGCCAAAAACGACGCCGATTTCCGCGCCGACCTCGAAGCTCTGTTCACACACTACGTCGGCCGGCCCACGCCGCTGTACTACGCCCGCCGGCTCACCGACCACATCGGCGGCGCGCAGATCTACCTCAAGCGTGAAGACCTCGCCCACACCGGCGCCCACAAAATCAACAACACGCTTGGCCAGGCCCTGCTGACGATGCGCATGGGCAAACAGCGCGTCATCGCCGAGACCGGCGCCGGCCAGCATGGCGTGGCCACCGCCACCGCCGCCGCCCTGCTGGGCCTTTCATGCGATGTGTATATGGGCTCGGAAGACATCCGTCGCCAGCGGCCCAATGTCGTCCGCATGAAGCTGCTCGGCGCGAATGTCGTTTCCGTCGAGTCGGGCTCGCGCACGCTCAAGGACGCCACCAACGAGGCGATGCGCGACTGGATGGGCAGTGTTGAATCCACGCATTACATTCTCGGCTCGGTCGTCGGGCCGCACCCGTTTCCGATGATTGTGCGCGACTTTCAGGCGGTGATCGGTCGCGAGGCGCGCAAGCAGTCGATCCAGCAGATCGGACGACTGCCCGATGCGGTCGTCGCCTGCGTCGGCGGCGGGTCCAATGCGGCCGGCATCTTCTATCCGTTCATCGACGATGCTGCGGTCAAGCTCATCGGCGTCGAAGCCGGCGGGCGCAACGGGCAACTCGGCCAGCATGCCGCGCCGCTCTGCATGGGCAGCCCCGGCGTGTTGCACGGGTCGCTCAGCTATGTGTTGCAAGACCCCGACGGTCAGACCGCCGATGTACACTCGATCAGCGCCGGGTTGGATTACCCCGGCGTCGGGCCGGAGCACTCGTACTGGAAAGACGCCGGGCGAGTCGCGTACACGTCATGTACCGACGCCGAAGCGCTCAAGGCCTTTCAGACGCTGTGCAAATACGAAGGCATCATCCCGGCGCTCGAAAGCTCGCATGCGATCTCACACGCTCTGCAACTGGCCCGCTCGATGCCCTCGGATCGCGTCGTCGTGATCAATCTGTCCGGCCGCGGCGATAAAGACATCGACGAAGTCATCCGCCTGCTCGACGAGTAAACATCATGGCCGCCCAATCCACCACGCTGCCGCCCGTGCCCGATCGTCCCGCCGATTCGCACAAGGGAACCTACGGCACGGTTGTGGTCGTCGGGGGCCAGCCCCACATGATCGGCGCTCCGGCCCTGGCAGCCACCGCCGCACTGCGCACCGGCGCCGGCCTGTGCAAAATCATGACCCACCCCGAGGCGCTGCCGCATTGTTTGACCATCGAGCCGTCGGCGACCGGCCTGCCCACGCCGTACCTCGATGATGAGGAAGTCGTGCGCCGAAGCTTCGAGCAGCTCAAACCGCTGACTGTCCTCGCGGTCGGCCCGGGCATGATCGAATCGCCCATGGGCCACCGTGGCATCAGCATCATCCTCAAACACAAGTTCACCACCGTCCTGGACGCCGGTGGGTTGAACAATCTGGCCGCCATCGCCGACCGCTTTCCGCAACAGCATTGCCCGCTGGTGCTCACACCCCATCCCGGCGAGTTTGGCCGCCTCGCCAGAGCGATCGGCATCAAACACGACCCGACCGATCCCGATGCCCGCCCCGCCGCTGCTGCTGCATTGGCTAAACATTTCGGCGCGATCGTCGTGCTCAAGGGTCATCACACGGTCGTCAGCGATGGCCAGCAGCACTACGTCAATCAGACCGGCAACCCGGCGCTGGCCACGGCCGGCTCCGGCGACATTCTCACCGGCGTGATCGCTTCGCTGATCGCTCAGGGCATGGGCCTGTACGATGCCGCCGTACTCGGCGTGTACCTCCACGGCCTGGCCGCCGATTTCTGGGCGAATGACAACGGCCCCGTCGGCATGACCGCCCGCGACCTGGCCAATCTCATCCCCGCCGCGATCAAACAGCACCGCAACGCGATGTGACATTGAAAATTGGCCATTGCAAATTAAAAATCGCAAATGGGTCACGCTGCGGCATCAATTTACAATTTGCAATGGACAATTCTCAATTTGCAATTCCCCCTATCTAAACCCGGCCTGTTCATCACCGCCACCGATACCGAAGTCGGCAAGACCGTCGTCACCTGCGCCATCGCGGCCGTGCTCAAACAGCGCGGGGCGCGCGTCGGCGTGTGCAAACCGATCGCCAGCGGATGTCGACGCGACCGCGAGGGACTTGTCAGCGAAGATACCGAAGCGCTGGCGCACTTTTCCGATTGCCCCCTGCCGCTGGCGACGATCAATCCCGTGCGCTATCGCGTGCCGCTGGCGCCGTGTGAAGCCGCCGAGCGTGAAGGTCAACCCGTCGACGATGAAGCGATCGCCTTCGCCCTGCGGCGCATCGATGAGCAGGCCGACGTGATGCTCGTTGAGGGCATCGGCGGCGTGATGGTTCCGCTGGATGAAAAGCGCAGCGTGATCGACCTGGCCAAAGCGATCGACTACCCCGTCGTCGTCGTGACGCGCGGCGACCTGGGCACGCTCAACCACACCGCCCTGACCTGCGCCGCCATCCGACAGGCCGGGTTGCGCCTGGCGGGCATCGTGATCAACCGGTATCACACCGACACGACCGATCTGGCCGAGACAACAAACCCGCGATGGCTCGCCAGGCAAAACCGCACGCAGATTCTGGCGACGCTGCCCGATGCCGAGGGCGTGGCCCCGGAGAAGGCGAAACTTCCGGCATCCGTGATCGAAGCCACGGGCATGTGCAACTGGCTGGACATCGCACGACCGCAACGTGTACGATGACCGT
Organism: Planctomycetales bacterium ZRK34; assembly: GCA_014873095.1. Lineage (GTDB taxonomy): Bacteria > Planctomycetota > Phycisphaerae > Phycisphaerales > Zrk34 > Zrk34. The sequence continues at coordinate 4,946,604 of CP050848.1, read as the reverse complement.
TTTCCCCGCTGAGAATCAGCTAGAAAGCGAGTCACATGGCACGACGGACCTACATCAATCAAATGACGCCCAACCAGCTTATCGAGGGCGTTTTCACCATGCAGAACTGTCAGCTCGGGCTGACCAAAAGCGGCAAGCCTTACCTCAAATGTCTGGTCGCCGACCGCACGGGTCGCACCCCGGCGCGGATGTGGTCCGTGACCGAGGAGTTTGTGCAGAGCCTGCCGACCGATGGGTTCGTCTACCTCGAAGGCCAGACCCAGGCCTACCAGGGCGAACTGCAGATCATCGTGCAGAAGCTGCGAGCCACCGAGCCGCGTTCTGAAGACCTGCTCGACCTGCTGCCATCGACGGAAAAAGACATCGACGACATGTTCATTCATGTCACGCGCATGCTGGACAACATGTCCAGCGAATCGCTGAAGACGCTGGCGCAGGCCTACCTCAATGACAAAGACCTGATGGAGAAGTTCAAGCAGGCGCCGGCGGCATCGGCGCTTCATCACGCCTTCCTCGGCGGGCTGCTGGAGCACACGCTGGCGGTGATGAAGCTCGGCCGGGCCGTCGCGTCGCTGTACCCGAAGATCAACACCGACCTGGTCATCATGGGCCTGTTCCTTCACGACCTCGGCAAGTGCGCCGAGATGGAATGGTCCGCCGGGTTCAGCTACTCCGAAGACGGCCAGCTCGTCGGCCACATCGCCCGCGGTGTGATCTGGCTCAACGACAAGGCCCAGCAGTGCGCCGATGACGGCAAGGCCATCGACCCGAAGATCGTCCGCGTGCTCGAGCACATCATCCTTTCGCACCATGGCCAACCCGAATTCGGCGCGTTGAAGATTCCCGCCACGCCGGAGGCGATCCTTGTAAGCCTGCTGGACAACGTTGACGCCAAAACGCAGATGGCCATCGACGCCGGTCGAGCCGAGGCGACGGCGGCGAACCTCGGCGGTGATTTCACCGAGAAGGTCTGGGCCCTGGGCACACGCATCTATCGCCCCGACCCGCTGGCGGAAGAAACCGCCGCCACGTCGCAGCCCCCGCTCAAGGGCGGCATTTGAAGCTCTACACTCGACATGGCGATGACGGTACGACGGGTCTGTTCGGCGGGCAGCGCGTCGATAAGGATTCACTGCGCGTCACGGCGTACGGGGTCGTCGACGAGCTCAACAGCGCCCTGGGGCTGGCGCGATGCGCCTGCACGCATGACGAACTGGCGGCGATCATCGACCGGGTGCAACCCCAGCTGTTCGTGCTTGGATCAAATCTTTGCCTGCCCGCCGGCGAGACCAGCGAGCATGTACCGCCGCTGACCGATCAGCACGTGCAGCAACTCGAATCGTTGATCGATGCGGTGTGCGCCCCGCTGCCGGAGATGCGTTACTTCATTCTGCCGGGCGGGTGTGAACTGGCGGCGAGGCTGCACGTGGCGCGGACGACGTGTCGCGCCGCCGAACGGGCCGTCGTGCGACTTGCCCATGCCGAGCCGGTCGAAGCGCACCTGGTGCAGTACCTGAATCGACTGTCGGACCTGCTGTTTGCGATGGCGCGACGGGCGAATCAACTCGAAGGCGTTGAGGATGTGCCGTGGAAGCCGTGATGACACCGCGAGCTTCCGCTCGCGGCTATCAATCAATGCATGAAATCAGAATGTGAAGCGGATGCCGCCGGTGATGACATGGGCGGTGCGGCGGTCGTTGCCGAGAAGCGTGTCGTAGTCGACGTAGCACGACAGGCCGTTTTTGAACTGGACGGAGACACCGCCGCCGAGCTCGATGTAGTCGCGATCGGGCTCATCGGTCGGCAGGTTCACATCAACGCCGAGGTTGGAAGCGAAGCGTGTGGAGACGTTGCGGCCGCCGCCGAGAAATTCATGGACGTAGTGGGCGCGGACCTGCGGGGTGAGCGTGAAGTGTTCAAACTGAAAGATGTAGGACAGCAGGCCGCCGAGCCGCATGGTCAGCGCGTCGTCGTTCTGTTCGGAGACGTTGAGGTTCAGCGTGCCGGCATTGCGCTCGGTGTATTCATCGAAGTGGGTGTTGAGATAATCGAGTTGAGCGACGGGGCCGAAGACCCATGATTCGTGCGACATGTCGTACCCGACGCGACCGCGAAGTGAGACCTCGTGGCCGGCGGTGTCCGAGCGGGCGCGGTAGCTGCCGCTGGGGATGTTGATCGGGCGGACCATCTTCTGTTCGAGATGCGAGAAGGCGGCCACACCGTCGAGGTACAGCGCATCGGTGATCATGTACGTGCCGTAGACGGCAACGGTGAGCGCTTCGACATCGAGCCGGCCGCCGCCGGATGGATCACCCTCGCTGCGGGCGTACCCGAAGGCGGCGCCGACGATCAGATCATCCGTGAAACGGTAGTCCAACCCGGTGGTCGCGCCATGGGCACGGAAGGATGAGCCGGGCTGATTGTCAGAGCTTTCCTCGTCGCCATAGATCAGCCTGCCGGAAGCGAACACACCGAGGCGGCCGGAGGCGACGGCCTGGTCGACGGGCTCACCGGCGGCGGGGTCCAGCGGGTTGGCATTTTCATCAACCGGCTCGTCGGCATCGGCCAGCAGGACGGACATGGCCGAAGCCCCGGGCACGGCGACGGCGGAAGCATCGGCGTAGAACTCATCATTGGCATCGTACATCGCCAGCGCGATCGGCAGCGGACGGGCGATGTCGAACCGACCCTCCGCGATGATACCGGCGCCCTGCGAGCCGCTGCGCCGGGCATGGATGCGATGGCCGATGTTGCGCAGTTGCAGACGACCGAGGTCGAAAGCGAGGCTCGTGCCGACGGTGGCTTCATCACCGGCAAGCTGTTGAAGGATCGCGCACTGCTGAGCGGCGCTGCCACTGACGACGATGTCGTTGATCGCCTCGATGAGTTCGCCGGTGGCGACGGCCCCGAGGTCATCCAGCGCCCCGCCGACGGCTTTCTGCGTCGGGGTGACGGCGATGTCTTCGATCTTCGGCACGCTGGAAATCTCCAGCAGCAGTTTGTCGAGAATCGCAGCCTGAAAGGCGCTGAAGTCGACGGCGTAGTTGGCGAATGCATTGTCGCCGGCGATGAGGTTGTCGATGTAGTACTGCTGCAGGGCGGCTGAACCGATGGCGATGCCGTTGATCGTGTCGACACCCGCGGCGATGGCGGCGTCGCGCGCCGCGGTGACCGAAGCGCCGGAGGTGGATTCGCCATCACCCGAAACGTCGATGACCATCTTGGTGCCGTCAAAGGTGTTGGCATCGAACAGGGGCGTGGCGAAGTTGATCGCCGAACCGATGGCGGTGCCGCTGGAGTACGGCCGAGCCACACCGGCGATCGCCGCGGCGAAGGCGTTGGCGTCGGCTGTGCTGCGAATGCGCGTGAAGTTGATCGACTGGACCTGCTGGTTGGATGCGGACCAGTACACGAGGTTGACCGCGATCGACCCGAAGGTGCCGCTGGTGATCACATCGACGACAGCCGGATCATTGAAGGCCGCCACGTAGGCGTCGCGCTGCAGGGCAAATTCGGTGTTGTCCACGCTGCCGGACACGTCCAGCAGAAGCTGCAATTCGAGATCGACGCGCGTGTTCTGCCCCGATGCGGGCGCAGCCACGACTCCCACAATCATCACGAACACAGCCAGACCAATCAGCGAACGTCGCGCAAGCGAATAGACAGACATGGCGCCTCCCGGTATGAGATTCCCTCATGAATCCCATCGGGTCGACGCGATGCGAACTTGATCTGGGTGTTATTGGCCGCTGGTTTCCGGACGTCCGGCGGTGGGCGCGGCGCTGCTGGTCAACGGGTGGCCGGCGGCGGTCCAGACCTCGATGCCGCCTTTGAACTCGTAGACGTTCTGATAACCCAGGGCCATGAGCTTCTTGGCGGCGGCCGGGCTCAGCGGATCGGTCCATCCGCCGGAGTAAACGATGATCCGTTTGGCCGATGACAGGCTCGGGTCGCCTTCGCGGATTTGCGGCAGGTAGATGTTGATCGCACCGGGCAGGTGGCCGCTAGCGAAGTCCTCCGGCTTGCGGACGTCGACAATCACGACCTGCGGCTGCCCCGCCACCTCGATCACCTCCGGCTCGCGGACCGTCTGAATCGAATTATCCGAAACCTTCGCCTTGTCGCAGCCGCCCAGCGTCGCCGCCAGCGTCACACACCACAGGGTTAACACGTATTTCATCAGGCACATCCTTCGTAAAACCAGTGCTAGGTGATTGTGCCACAGAACAACCGGCTTTGCCACTATCACCCCGGATTTGCCCCCCGCCGCCGCATCAGTACAATCTCCGGTTCATAGCTGGAGTCTTTCACGCTCCGGCCGACCTGGGTCGCGTAGCGATCCGGCGAAATGCCCCACCGAACTGATTCCCGACTACAGAAAGGTCCATCCATGAGCTTCGATATCGAACTGGTCTACGCCCGTCAGGTCCTCGACAGCCGCGGCAATCCCACCGTGGAATGCGAATGTTATCTCAGCGGCGGCGTGGTCGGCCGCGCGGCCGTTCCGTCCGGCGCTTCGACCGGCGAGAACGAAGCCGTCGAACTCCGCGACGGCGGCGATCAGTACGTCGGCAAGGCCGTCACCAAGGCCTGCGACAATGTCAACGACGCCATCAACGGCGCTCTGATCGGTGTCGACGCCCGCGAGCAGGAAGAAGTCGACAAGATCATGCTCGAGCTCGACGGCACCGACAACAAGTCCAAGCTCGGCGCCAACGCCATCCTCGGCGTGTCCATGGCCGTCGCCCACGCCGCAGCGGAAGGCTCCGGCCTGCCGCTTTACCGTTACCTCGGCGGCACCGGCGCCAAGACCCTGCCCGTGCCGATGATGAACATCCTCAATGGCGGCAAGCATGCTGACAACACCGTCGACTTCCAGGAATTCATGATTCAGCCGTGGGGCTTTGACACCTTCGCCGAAGGCCTCCGCGCCGGCGTCGAGATCTACCACACCCTCAAGGGCGTGCTCAAGAAGCGCGGCATGTCCACCGCTGTCGGCGACGAAGGCGGGTTCGCTCCCGACCTCAAGGACAACGAAGACGCCATCAAGATCATCGAGGAAGCCGTCGAGAAGGCCGGCTACAAGTGGGGCGAGCAGATCTTCATCGCGCTTGACCCGGCGACCAGCGAACTGTGGAACGAAGCTGAGAAGGACGGCAAGCAGGGCTACAAGTTCTTCAGCAGCTCGCAGGAGATCATCAGCTCCGCCGACATGGCCAACCTCTGGGCCGAGTGGTGCGGCAAGTACCCGATCCGCTCGCTGGAAGACGGCCTGGCCGAGAACGACTGGGAAGGCTGGAAGCTGCTGACCGACAAGATCGGCGACAAGGTCCAGCTCGTCGGCGACGACCTGTTCGTGACCAACTCCAAGTTCCTGAAAAAGGGCATCGACACCGGCACCGCCAACTCGATCCTCGTGAAGGTCAACCAGATCGGCACCCTCTCGGAAACCTTCGAAGCGGTCAACCTCGCGATGCGCAACGGCTACTCGGCGGTCCTCAGCCACCGCTCGGGCGAAACCGAAGACGCCACCATCGCCGACCTCGCCGTCGCCACCAACTGCGGCCAGATCAAGACCGGCGCCCCCTGCCGCTCGGACCGCAACGCCAAGTACAATCAGCTGCTCCGCATCGCCGACGACCTCGGCGACACCGCCATCTACGGCGCCGCCACGTGGAACAAGGGCTGATTTAACCGCCGCACGCCCCGGAAGCCCACGGATTTGATCCGTGGGCTTCTTCATGCGCCGCACAAATGACTACCTCCCACGAATCACCCCTGACCCGGGGCCTCCGCGCCGCACGCGCCACCGCCCCCGCCGGCGCTCTGCTGCTGAGCGTGGCGCTGGCGATCCTGCTGGGCTATCACTACGTCCCGCCGGTGACGCGTGCGCTGGACCGGCTCGCCGAGATCAAAACCACCGCCGGCCTGATCTTCCCGATCATCTCCACGGCCCTGTTCGGCGCGGTGATTCCGATCTGTATGCAGCAGGCCCTGCCGTCGACGCGCGAGCCGGGTGTCTGGCGACGCATGCCGTTTCTCACGCTGTTGTGGGCCTTCAAAGGCATCGAGGTCGATCTGCTCTACCGCGGCGAGGCGTACCTGATCGGTGACAACGCCCAGCCGCTGACGATTATCACCAAGGTGGCTTTCGATCAGTTCGTGTATTGTCCGCTTTGGGCGGTGCCGACGGTCGTGCTGGCGTACGCCCTGCCGGATGTGGGCTACAGTCTTCGCCGCCTGCGCAGCAACATGGGACCGCAGTGGTATCGCCGCCGGGTGATCCCGCTGCTGCTGGCCAACTGGTTCGTGTGGGTTCCCGCGGTGGCGGTGATCTACTGCCTCAAGCAGCCGCTGCAGTTGCCGATTCAGAATCTCGTGCTGTGCCTGTGGGCGATCCTGGTGATGCTGCTGGTGCACAAACCCATGCAACACCCCCGCGACATGCTCGACGCCGAGTAACACTACCACCCTCCATCTGCCTTCCCCCGCTTCTTGTCAGCCTTGGCCTGCCTTAGTCCGCCCTTGTGCCGACTTGATCCGATTTGCGCCGACACGGCCCGTCTTGGTCTGACTTGGCCCAACTTCATCCGCAAACGCCCTCCAACCAGCCTCCCAAACGCACCCACCACGCAACACACCGCCCCTGACCCAGACACACCGCCCTTGGAAAGATCAAATATATGATATATTTAAAATGTCATATAACATATATTTGATCTTTTAGAACAAGACATGCGACCGCGGATTGACATGCGTGCGACGGGAATTGCGGGTGGCTTGTTTGCTTAGCAGTGGATCAAGATATTGGCAGGTGGGTCGTCCGTGGCATATCGCCGCCGGTGGGCCGCTGGCGTGATACGAATGAACAACTGGTCTGAATGCGGCGGATCAACAGCGGGATGGGGGGATGATGCGTCAGGTCATGTAGGGCCGCGTGGCGCTCGAATCATCTTGCCAGCAAAAGGCGGCCCGAGCACGAGCCGTGGCGACACACAACGCCCACCGCGACACCGAGCACGCATGCAATGCTTACCGCAATTGCGGATCATCCGACAACCACTATCACAAATAAAAAGACGAGCCCCGCTGATCTACTTCCGCTTCAACGTCACACGCCGCACGTCCATCACGGCGAGTTTCGCCTTGCGGATCGGCTTGATCGACAGGGTCTGATCGCCCGGCGACAGGTTGACCGTACCCAGGTCGCGCTCTACAAAGTTCTGAAATCCGCCGGTGTCTTCGACGGTGAAGTTCAGCGTCTTGCCGCCGATGTGGACCGCCGCCTCGCTGCCGCCGTGTCCTTTCCCGCAGCCCTGGTAGACGATCACTTCATACTCACCGGGCTTGTCGACCTGAAAGTTCCACTCGACATAATCGTCCGCCTCGACCCAGTACCCGACGGTGTTCTTGTGCGGCTGTGGCTCATAACGGAGCATCTTGCCGTGCGTGAGGGCATCGTGGGCGGCCAGCGTGATCGTGCCGTCGGCGCCGGGCTGAACCATCGGTGCAGTGTCGCCGGCGACTTTGACATCACCATCCAGTTGCAACTTGATCACGGTCGCGCTGGTGTTGACCGGCTCATCGGGCAGTTGGATCACCCACTTGTCGACTTCGGGGTGAAGCGATGCTTTGGCGGTCGGATCGCCCAGCACGGCGATCGATTTCATCGGATTGTTCAGCGGCGGGATGCTGATCTTCTTGTCGGCCGGCCAGTCGAATACATGCAGGTACAACACATCGCCCTTAACCGTGACGCGACCCCAGTCGAAGGTCTGCTTGAAGGGGCTGGCCGTCGTGCCGTAGATCGCCTCGCCGTTCATCTGCATCCACGCGCCGATCTCGTACATGAGCTGCACCGACTCCGGCGGGACAGTCCCGTCGGCCATCGGCCCGATGTTCAGCAGGTAGTTGCCGCCCTTGGAGCAGATGTCGACCAGGTTGCGGATCAGCGTCTGACCGGTCTTCCAGTTGTGATCGTGCTGCGAGTAGCCCCACGTGGTGTTCATGGTCATGCAGGTTTCCCAGTCGACGCCGGGCACGCCGTTGGGCGGAATGCGCTGCTCGGGCGTGGTGAAGTCGCCGTGCTTCGAGTCGTAAGGCTCGAGGTGGTGATCGTCGTGCCACCCGGCCTCGGGGCTGCGGTACAGGCGGTTGTTCACGATGATGCCGGGTTGCTTCTTGCGAAGGTTGGCGAGCAGTTCGTTGGCCTTCCAGCTTTCGCCCTGAACTTCCTTCGAGGAGTAGTCAAACCACAGCACATCGACGCGGCCGTAGTTGCTGGCGATCTCGTCGACCTGCTCGTGCATGAACTTCAAATACTTCTCGGGGTCGCGCCCTTCCATCGTCTGCACGGACGGGTTGTTGGTCCCCTTGCCGGCATAAGCGTCGGGGTGATGCCAATCCCAAAGCGAGTAATACATGCCGATGCGCAGGCCTTGCTTTTTGACCGCCTCGACGATCTCCTTGGTTAGATCACGCCCGGTCACATCCTTGGCATCGAACCCGGTCACCTTCGAATCGTGCAGTGCGAAACCTTCATGATGCTTGTCGGTGAAGACGACGTATTTACACCCGGCGACTTTCGCCAGTTCCGCCCACTCGGCGGCAAAGCCCTGTTTCGGTTTGAACTGCGGCAGCAGACGGTCGGCGTAAACATCCGCCGGCACGTTGGCGCGTTTCTGAATCCACTCCATGCCGCCGCGGTCCCACTTCTTGTCGTCCCACTGCCCGGCGGGAATGGCGTACAGCCCCCAGTGAACAAACATCCCGAAACGCGCCTCGCGCCACCACTTCATCCGCGCATCGCGCTCGGCCTGGGTCTCGGCATGCACGCTCGCGCCGCACACCATCAACACGACAAGTCCGATCAGGCTCCAGCGAAAGTTCATGCGTTGCTCCATTACTTGCTGAGTTGAAGTTCGACGACCGAGGCGATCTTGTCGGGGGCAGATCCGGCCAGTGTCACGACTGTCTGGCCGCCTTCGACCGAGGCGCTGAGCCCCGAGCGGGACGGATCAGCCAGCAGCTTGACGGATTTGACCTTCCCGTCGACCGCGGGCATCGTCAGCTTGCCGTCGGCCGGCCATTCAAATACGTGCAGGTACAGCGTGCTGCCCTTGGTGGTGACACGCCCCCACTTGGGCTGCTTGGGGAAAGGCGACGCCGTCGTGCCGTACAGCGACTGGCCGTTGACCTTCATCCACTTGCCCATGTCTGCGAGACGTTCGAGGCTCGGGCCGGGGATTTCACCCTCGGCGGTCGGGCCGACGTTCAGCAGGTAGTTGCCGCCCTTGGAGCAGATGTCGATCAGGTTGCGGATGAGCTTTTCCGATGACTTCCAGTTGTGGTCTTTCTTCTTGAAGCCCCACGTGTCGTTCATCGTCATGCACGATTCCCAGTCGACGCCGGGCAGACCATCAGCGGGAATCTGCTGCTCAGGCGTGCCGAAGTCACCGGCGTATTCCTGGTCGCCCTTGTTCAGCCCCTCCATGCCCTTGCGGCCCTTGCCGATGCGGTTGTTGATGATCAGGCTGGGCTTGAGCTTCCGCAGGTAGGCATACAGGTCCTTGCCATCGGGTTCGGTCCACCAGCCAACCCACTCGCCGTCAAACCACATCACCTCGACGTCGTAGTTGTCGATCAGCTCCTTGAGCTGGGCCTTCATGTACTTGACGTATTCTTCCTTGCGGCCGTCGACGATTTTGGTCGGGTTGTAGCGACCGTTCTTGCCGCCGGCGGTCTGGGACGGGTGATGCCAGTCCATGATCGAGTAGTAAGTGCAGAACTTGATGCCGTGCTTCTTACACGCTTCGGCGAGCGGCTTGAGCAGGTCCTTGCCGTACGGCGTGGCGTCGACGATGTCGTACTTGGTCACCTTCGAGTCCCACAGGCAGAACCCGTCGTGGTGCTTGGAGGTGATGACCAGGTATTTAACACCGGCGTCGGCGGCGGCCTTCACCCACTTCTCGGGGTCATACTTGGCGGGGTCGAACTGCTTGGTGTACTTCTGATATTCGTCCGCGGGAATCGGCGCGTGGTTCATGATCCACTCACCGATGCCGCCGATGTCCTTGCCGTTGTATTCACCGGCCGGCACGGCGTACAGCCCCCAGTGGATGAACATGCCGAAGCGATCGTCGCGCCACCACTTCATGCGGGCATCGCGGGCCGATTCGCTCTCAGCGGGAACCAGTGTGATCGTCCGCATGTTGATCGGGCCCCAGGCTTTGCCGTCGGGCGTGATCGTCAGCGTGTAATCACCGGCCTTATCAAGGGTGACCTGCCCGAGCGTGACGGGCTTGAACTTGCGGAAGTCGCCGGTCTTTTCCGTGGCGACGCTCAGCTTCTGATCGCCGACGGAGATGGTGAACTTCGAATCACCGGTGCCGGCGATTTGGGTGTTCACCTTGAACGTGCCGGGTTTGTCGATGTGGAACTTGTACGAAACCTTCACGCGCTTGTCAGTCCAGAAGCCGATGCTCGGTTCGTGAGCGATCGTTTCGACCTTCGCGTCGGAACCAAACACGTTGTGAATGTCGGCCTGCACGGGGTTGAGCACCATCGTGCCGTCGGCCTTCTGCTTGGGCAGCACCTTGGCCACATCCAGGTCGCCTTCGACTTCGAGTTTGACGACGCTGACGATCGGGTCGGTCGCCTCACCGGGCAGGTGGACGACGACGCCGTCGGGGGTGTTCTCGGTTTTGACGGTCGCGCCGCCGGCCAGCAGCTTGGCGCTGGTGACCTTGTTCTTCAGACCCGGCAGCAAAGCGACGTGATCGGCCGGCCAGTCGAAGATCTGCATGTAGAGCGTCGCGCCGCCGGGGCGGAGCTTCTTGGTGACGCGGCCCCAGGTGAGCTTGGAGGCGAAAGGCGAGGCGGTCGTGCCGTAGATCGATTCGCTGTTGACGTTCATCCACTTGCCGACTTCATGCAGGCGGTCGATCGACTCCTGCGGGATGGTTCCGTCGGGTCTGGGGCCGATGTTCAGCAGGAAGTTGCCGCCCTTGGAGACGATGTCGCAGAGCTTGTGCAGCAGGTCGGCGGTGGACTTCCAGTTGTGGTCGTAGCTCTTGTAACCCCAGGTGTCGTTCATCGTCATGCAGACTTCCCAGTCGCGATCCTTGTAGCCGGTCGCGGGGATGTGCTGCTCGGGGGTTTCGGTGTCGCCGCGATAGCCGCCGCCGAGGCGGTTGTTGGTGATGATGTCAGGCTGATCTTTGAACAGCGGCATGAACAACTCGGCCCGCTCCTTGGACATATTGGTAGGCGTGTCCCACCAGAGGATGTCCGGCTTGTAGCGGGTGAGAATCTCGCGGACCTGCGGAACGGCGATCTCCTTGAGGTACCTGTCCATGTCGCCGTCCTGGGCGGTGTCCCAGTGGCCGCCGGACGCGGCGCCGCCGGGGTGGTTCCAGTCCTGGGCCTGCGAGTAGTACAGCCCGAACTTCAACCCCTGGGCGCGAGCCGCCTTGGCCAGCGGACCGATCAGGTCTTTGCCGTACGGCGAGGCGTCGGCGATGTCCCACTTGGTCACATCCGAGGGAAACAGCGCGAAGCCGTCGTGGTGCTTGGAAGTGATGACCATGTACTTCATGCCGGCGTCGGCGGCGAGCTGGGCCCAGGCGTCGGGGTCATACTTGCTCGGCACGAAATCTTTGGCGTACTTCTGATACACATCGCAGGGGATCTTGCCGCGGTTCATGATCCACTCGCCGATGCCGCCGATCTGCTTGCCGTCGTAGGTGCCGGCGGGGACCGAGTACACGCCCCAGTGGATGAACATGCCGAACTTGGCGTTGCGCCACCAGGCCATACGGGCCGCATGTTGGGCTTCGGTTTCACCCTGGTGTTGAGCGTACGCGGCAGCGCCGACGCCGAACGTCATCACGGCCACCAGCACCATCAGCATCCGGCGCGCAAAGCTTCGGTTAAACATGGCATAACCCTTTCTGTCTAAATGAATCGCCTGCAGTCGAGCGGCGCAGAACAATCGCCGCATGGTCCGACCAGTAGAACGGCCCATGCATCTTACGGCAATGAGGTTCTACGTCACAGCGGTTAAGAACGTTCGTCAGCAGGGATGACCTGATGCCGTTACGACTGAATAGGCTCTTTAACGAAAGGGAGCCAGCGCTCGGAAATCTGCTCGGCCGGCACTTCCGGGTAAGCGTGTCGGATCGCCGCGGCGATCAGGCCCATGAACAGCGGCGCCGGGTGAAGCGGGCGGCTGGTCAGTTCGGGGTGGAACTGGGCGCCGATGAAGTACGGGTGCGTGGCGAACGGCAGTTCGAGCACCTGCATGATCGGCTGCTCAGGATGGCGACCGGAAAAGATCAGGCCGTGCTTTTCGAGGGTGTCGATGAACTTGGGGTCGACCTCGTAGCGGTGGCGGAAGCGCTGTCGGATTTCGGTCTGGTTGTCGTAGAGGATCGACGCCAGCGAGCCGGCGGTCAGTTGAACCTGCTTGCCGCCGAGGCGCATGTTGCCGCCGAGGCCTTCGATCTTCTTCTGCTCGGGGAGAATGTCGATCACTGGATTGGCCGCGTTCTGATCGAATTCCGACGAGGCCGCATCGGGGATGCCGCAGACATTGCGGGCGAAGTCGACCACCGCCATCTGAAAACCGAGGCAGATGCCCAGGTACGGCGTCAGATTCTCACGGCAGTATTTGACCGAAGCGATCTTGCCTTCGGTCCCGCGATGTCCGAACCCGCCGGGTACGATCACCGCATCGAGCGTGCGCAGCGTGTTGGCGATCGACTCGGGCGCGGCGGTGTCCATCGCGATGGTGTCGAGCCATTTGATGTCGATATCGGCCGACAGGTGAGCGCCGCAGTGCTCCAGGGCCTTGTCGATCGATGCATAGGCGTCGCGCAGCTCGGCATACTTGCCGGTGATGCCGACGCTGATTGAATACTTGCGGCGGCGCGTCAGGGCGTTGACGAAGCGGCTCCACTGCTTGCGGGCCTTGTCTTCCTGGGCCGGCCGCACACGCGAGTGCATGTTCAGAATCGAGAGAATCTGAATGTCGAGCCCCTCGGCGTGCATCTGCTCGGGGATCGTGTAGATCGAATCGCGGTCGTGCATGGAGAACACCCGGTTCGCCGGCACGTTCGAGAACATCGCAATCTTCTCACGGGCCTTGTCGCCCACGGGATTGCGCCCGCGGCAGGCGATGATGTGCGGCTGAACGCCCAGCTCCATCATGCGTTTGATGCCGAGCTGAGCCGCCTTGGACTTCTGCTCACCCAGGGCCCGGGGCTCGATCACGTAGGTCAACGCGACAAAACACACGCTGTCGGGCCCTTCCTCGAAGGCCAGCTCGCGCAACGCCTCGATGTAGAAGGCGTTTTCGAAGTCGCCGACCGTCCCGCCGACCTCGACAAACACCACCTCGGCGTTCTGCTTGACGGCCAGTTTCCGCAGCAGGTACTTCACCTCGCCGGTCACGTGCGGGATCATCTGCACGTCGCGCCCGAGATAACCGCCGTGGCGCTCCTTGTCGAGCACGCCGCGGTAGATCTGGCCGCTGGTGGTGAAGTTGTCGCCGGTGAGGTTCTGGTCGAGGATGCGCTCGTAGGTGCCCAGATCCATGTCGGTTTCCATGCCGTCGTCGAGGACGAACACTTCACCGTGGCGATAGGGATTCAGTGTGCCGGAGTCGATGTTCAGGTAGCCTTCCATCTTGATGGGGCTGACCCGAAGGCCTTTGTCCTTGAGCAGCTTGGCGACCGACGAGGAGAAAATCCCCTTGCCGAGTCCGCTCATGACGGTTCCCATCACGACGACGTACTTATGCTTACCCTTGACGTAACCGTCCGGGATCGGCGAGTAGTACTCGGTTTCCTGTGTCTTGTGTCCGGCTTCCGCGAGAATGTCAGAGTTTTCGGTGGGCATGTCTTACTGTAACGCGCCAACGGGGTGCTTTGCAAGGCGGGTTTTTCCCGGTGCGCAGGATGCAGTGTTTTCCCCAGTGAATGTGAACGAAAAGAGTTTTGCGAATCAATAAAAGAAGCCCACGGATTGGATCCGTGGGCTTCGAAAAAGCAGTGTGATCACATCGATCGTGTTACGACCGACGGCGGAATCGCTTGACCGACGCCATGCCGAGCATCATGGCGAATCCCATCATGCCGGCGCCCGGCAGCGGAATGACCGTCAACAGGTCGAACGACCCATCGAAGCTGGTGTGAACGCCCGCTGCATAAAACAGCTCGAGCGCCGCCCCGCCGGTGCCTTCCCAGAAGCGGAGATTCAGGTCGTAGGCGCCGGCAGCCAGGTAGATCGAGCCGAATGAATCATCCGTGCCACGGCCGTTGGGGAATTGAAGATTGCCATCGACGATCTGCGTACCGTCGTCACCGGCGAAGCTCGTGAAGTCCGCGCCGTCGATCGACAGGCGGAACCCGTCATCGCTGTTGACGGCAAAGGTCCACCAGCCGGCGGATTCACCGCTGACGTAGAGCGTGGCCGTGGCTTCGACGGCGAAGTTGTTGTCGTCGGAGGCGGTATCGCCGGGGAAGACGCTGTCGGCGCCGAAGTGGCCGTTGCCGTTGGTGTCAAGGAAGTTGACGACTTTGTAGTCGCCGCTGTCGCCGACGATGCTGCCGTTGTCCAGCAGCGCGTCGGTGGCCGACAGGTTTCCGACGGTGCCGTTCTTGCGGACAACATGGAACGGATTGAGCACGCCGATGTCGCGCCGTTCAGTGATGGCCAGTCCGCCGTTGACCGTATCGCCGACCAGGGCGAAGCTCGCGCCGCCCGTCTGGGCATCGGCGACGGTCATACCGCCATAATCACCGGCGCTGGCGAAAAGTTGCAGCGAACTGTTGCCGGTGTTCTCGCCGAGCATGACGTAGACGTTGTACTGTCCGGGGGCGTCAAAGTGGACGGTCGTCAAGGTCGTCGTGGTGCCGGCAGCGTTGACGGCGGTGACATTGGCAGCGCCCGTGTCGACGACCAGTTCGTAGCAGTCGTCGTGATTGACGCCGAAGGTGTAATCGCCAGCAGCCGTGATATCGACGGTGGCATAAGCCTTGACGGCGAAATAATTATCGTTGGCGGAGGTGTCGCCGGGGAAAGCCACGCGATTGGAAAACTGCGTAGAAGCGCCACCCTGCGGATCGGCAAAGCTGATCGCGGCGTAGTCGCCCACGGTCCGGGAGACCTGCGTCGACTGAGCGTTCAGCAGGTTGCGCATGTTGGTGACGCTGTCGCCGGGATTGGACGAACCTTTGATGCCGACGACCTTGACGTTGGTACCGACAGCGGCCGCATCGCCGAACTCGATCAGGGCTGCGCGATCCTCGCCGCCGCCGTCATTGTCATTCCAGCCGCCGGAGGTGCTGTTGCTGATCTCCATGTAGTCTTCACCACCGGAGTCGTTCGGTTCGCCGGAGTTCCAGCCGGTGTAGCTGCCGAGGGCGTTGTTGGTCAACGCGCCGGAACTGTCGACCGGGCCGGCCCAGACCCATGTGGTGCCTTCAGCCCCGCCGTAGAGTTCGTTGTCGGTCAGGCCGGTCCAACCGCCGCCGAGCGAACCCAGCAGCCGGGTGGTGTCCTGTGATTCGACCTGCACGAGGCGGCCCTGCACGCCGTTGAGCTGGCGCGACTCGGCCAGCAGCTTGGAGTTGTCCCAGTGCTGAGCGGTGCTGGTGCGCTGGATGTATTTACCGGTTGAAGGATCGAGAATGATCGCTTCGCCGGTGGTGGTGGCGTCGACGAGCGAAGCCAGTTCCCATTGCATGATGTAGCGATTGGTTTTGGTCGAACCCTGGTCGTTCCATCGGCCGTTGTCGGCTCGCAGCTCGACGTAGGCTTCGCCTGAGCCGTAGTTGTTCGGCTCGCCGGAGTTCCAGTTGGCATACGCCCCGCCCACGGCCGAGCCGGCAGACTGACCGCTCCAAAATTCAACATCATCGGCGCCGGTGTTGTCGACCCAGTACCAGGCGCCGTCGACGGTTTGATCCGTCGCGCCGATCCAGTGGTAGTTGCCGCGCATGATCGTCTGGGCGAAGCTGTTCTCAGCCGCCGACTCGATACGGGCGAGTCGACCGGCGACGGTCCCCGTCAGCGGGTCCATCGTCCCCTGGGCGGCGGTCTGAGCGGCGGTCCAGGTGATCAGCGAACCGTTGGTCTGGTAGATCCGGTACGTTCCGCCATCGCCGAAGGGCGCTAAAAACACCTCCGCCGGGGCGGCCGCCCCCGTCAGGCCAATCACGCCAAGCATCACCGCAGCGCGCAACATCATCCAGCTTTTCGATTGTGACATCTCAGGGTTCTCCATGTTCTGGTAGCTCTCAATTTCACCATTGCCTCGATAAGCCGCTGAAAACCTGGCGGCGGCCTGAGCCCACATCAACTATCAGGCCCATCAAATAAATACCACAAGGATTCAACATTGTCTCATTCAATTCTCTACGTCTGACGGGTAAATCGTTACATTCATGCCCGAAAAAATATTTTTAGGAAATTCACCCATGCTTTTCGGCTCGACCCGGCGGCTGAAAAAATCCATGTTGACATTCGGCCGAGTCGCGACAGTAGTTTGTGGAGCATTCTGTATGGTTTTGGGCCATGACATCATCGCCGCTTCACTGATGCGCCGCCGCACCGAGTTGTTGGCGTACATCTGGGCCATCGTCGCCGATGAGCACATCGCCGAGGACGTCATGCAGGAGGTCTGCCGGCTGGCGATCCTCAAATCCGATGAAATCAAGGACGCGGATCACCTGATCCCGTGGGCCCGGACCACCGCCCGCTTCGTCGCCCTCAACGCCCTGCGAAAGACCCAGCGGGCCACCCCCACGCTCGACGCCTCGCTGCTGGACCTGCTGGAACCGCACTGGCCGCGGTCGCAACACGTTGGCGATACGGATCATGTCGACGCGCTGCGCCGTTGCCTGGGCCACCTCTCGCCCAACGCCCGCCGGCTCGTGCAGCTCCGCTACACCGACAACATCTCCGGGTCCGAACTCGCCGAAATCGTCGGTCAGAAAACCCGCTCGGTCTACACCGCCCTGTCGCGCATCCATCGCACGCTCGGCGAATGCGTCCGTCGTCTGCTCAGCGAGGAGGCCGCCTCATGAGCCAACGCCTCGATGAGTTGACGCTGATGTACCTGGACGGCCAGCTTTCACCCGCCGAGCTGACGGAGTTGGAGACGTTGCTGCGTGATGATGTCGACTGCCGCGATCGATTCTGCGAGTTGACGGTCCGCACCCACGTGCTCCGCGAGATCAAACCCAGCCAGAGGGTGCAGCCTGTAACCACCACGCCGACGCTGAGCCCATTCCATGGGCGAAGCGTCTGGTACCTCGCCGCCGCAGCGATGATTGCACTTGCCGTCACCGCGTGGTTTGTATTCCGCGCAGAACCTCGGGCTGACCTGCCGCACGAAGGCCCCGTGGCGCTGCTGGCGGACATGCACGACGCGGTTTTCGCCGATCATCAAACAGCGATGACACCCGGCGGAGCGCTGAACGCCGGCCCGATTCGCCTGCTCGCCGGCAAGGCGCAGGTGATGTTCAACTCCGCCGCCGTGGTCGATCTGATCGGCCCGTGCGAATTTCACATGACCGATGACAACCACGGCCGCCTCACCCGCGGGCGCATCGAGGTGTATGTACCCCACGCCGCGGTCGGCTTCACGGTCGATCTGCCCGGCGGGTATCGGGCGGTCGACCTGGGCACGGAATTCGCCGTCGAGGTCGACACGATCAATCGTTTGCTGGTGCATGTGACGAGCGGGCGTGTGCTGGTTGAATCGCCGGCCGGTCAGCAGAAGATACTTGTCGCCGGGCAGTACCTGTGGCGCATCGACGGTGAGATGGTTCTGCGTGATGACGATCCGCTGGCGCTGCCGCCGCCGGGCGCTTCGCCACGGGTTGCGATGTACACATTCACCGACGATTTCGACGGCGAGCAACTCGATCCCCGGCGCTGGCGCGCGCTGCTGCCTCGACCCGATTCACAGTTGCGGGTTGACAGCGGGACCGCCGTATTGACCAATCGCGCATACCTGATCAGCCGCGATCATTTCGCCGCCGGCCCTGACCGCGTGTTACGACTCAGCGGCGTGTTCGAATTTGCCGGCAACCTCGACTTCATGCAGATTCTCACACGAGCCGTGCCGGAACCCGCCGGTGAATTCAGTGAAACCGTCGAAGGCCTCGAGTTTCGGCTCAACACCAACACGCTCGACGGCATACCCGTGGCCCAGATCATGGGACGCGGCAAGTTTCACTTTGACGGCAAGATGTCAGCCCCTGTGCCGGAGCCAGCGAATCGTCGATACCGCTTCGTGATCGAAGACCGCGGCGACACAGCGACCTTCACCATCGGACCGGACACCGACGACGCAACGCCCGTGACGCTGACAGCCTCGATCGCCCCGCCGCTGGAGCTGGCCCGCCCCATCGTGATACACAACCGTGAAGGCGCTTCGCAGCCCGGCGATCAGATTCGTCGCACGACACGCCTCGAACAACTCACCATTGAATACAGCCCCCGACCCGCGGCCGAGCGCCCCGTTTCCGCGCCGGCGCCGCGTGATCCATCATGAACTTCAAAGGAGAACCCCCATGTTTCAACGTCTTTGCCCCATGCTGATCGTGCTCATCGTCGCGGCCGCCGCCCCGGCCACGACCGTCCTCGTGCAGGACGACTTCAATGACGACTCGATCGACTCATCGAAATGGTCGATCAACACCGACGCCCTGTCCAACAACATCGCCGGCGCCGCCGTCGTCGAAGAAACCGGCGGGTCGATTCACTTCGTCAACCGCGGCCACCTGAACACCGCCAATAGCTACGACCCCGTCGCGCTCGGCGGAGTGATCATCACCGGCACCTGGACCTTCCAGGACAGCGACGACTTCATGCAGATTCTCACACGCTCCAGCGGCGTGCCCGGCGGCTCTTTCGGCGAGACCACCATCGGCATCGAAGCCCGCGCCAACGCCAACGACGACGCAATCAGCTTCAACGGCCGCGGCGGATTCGGCATCACCACGACCTCGCGCACCGGCACATTCTCCGCGGCCGCCGGCGATGTGTTTGATTTCGTGTTCATCGACACCGGCTCCGAGCTTTCGTTCAAGGTCACCAACGTCAACACCCTGGCCGTCGCCAAGATCACCGGCATCGTCACCAGCACCGTCGCCTCAGCCAATCTCGTGACCTTCCACAACCGCGAGGGCGGCACGTCCGGCGGCGTGGTCAACCACGACCGTGATTCCCTGCTGGACAACGTCACCATCACCGCCATCCCCGCGCCCGCCGCACTGCCCGCAGGGCTGATGCTGCTCGGCGGCCTGCTGATGCGCCGCCGTCAGAAGTGAATAGCCGCGAATCAACGATTCGCGGACCGCGATGCGTTGCATCGCGGCTATGAAGGAATAATGTGTTCATGCGCCGACATGGTTTTACGCTGATTGAGTTGCTCGTGGTTGTCGCCATCATCGCGCTGCTGATCGCGATTCTATTGCCTTCGTTGAAAAAGGCGCGCGACACGGCGCAGATGGTCGCGTGTCAGTCCAACCTGCGCCAGATGCAGATCGCCAACGTGTTCTACGCGCAGGCGGCGCGCAACTGGTACGTGATGATTCGCGATCCGGCTCAGGCCAACAAAATGCGGTGGTATCAGAATCGCCTGTACATGAGCGCGCTGAACATGCAAACCGCCGACGATCCCGACGGCATCGACAATCAGGCGGTCGACTTCGGCAATCTCAACTGCCCGGCGATGAACGATCGCCGTCAGACCTTCAACGGCCGCGGGATCACCTACGGCATGAACCGCGAGCAGGCCGCCCTGCCCTCGTCGTACAACCCCGGCATCTCGATCGGCGATTCAAACTACGATGCCTTAAACGCCCTGTACCAGACGTCGATCAAACGCCCCGCCCAGGTGCTGTCGATCATGGACGGCAACGACTGGCACCTGGCCCGCAGCTACGCCAACTACGTGATTCGCTGGGATGTGTACGGCCCGACCGGCGGCCAATCCACCGCCTATCGCCATGATGAAGGCGCCAACCTCGTCTATTTCGACGGCCACACCGCCTATTTCACCAAGTACGAGGTCTATGCCTACGAAGCGGAAGTCCGCAATCGCCTCTGGCTGCCCTACAAATAAGCAGTTCGTGACACCACCCCGGGCACGATGGATTCACGGCCAGATCGCGCAACTCCAGGCCTGGCATGCTTCGGCGTGCGCATCTCCCATGCCAGACACCGGTGCCTCCCCTATCGGGGACGCCCTGCAAGTCTGGCAAAACAAGCACATCTTTGAGAGTTCTCCCGATGCCAGAGCACTGGACGCTGCAAACTACGCCCGTTACGCTACTGCGACCATACCGGATAGGACCCTAGTCCTGATCAGACCCACCACCGAGGCCCCCCATGATAGTCGGTGTACCCAAAGAAACCTTCCCCGATGAACGCCGAGTTGCCCTTACACCCGATGCGGTGGGGGTTCTGGCGAAGTTGAAGGTTGAAGTCGTGATCGAGACCGGAGCCGGGCAGGCGGCCGGATTTGTCGACGATGCTTACAAGGCCAAAGGGGCCCGCATCGCCGCGAATCGGTCTGAAGTCTTCCAGGACGCCCAGATCATCGCCCAAGTTCGTTGTTACGGGGCCAACCCCGACAACGGCTCAGGCGATCTGGACCTGCTCAAGCCCGATCAGATCGTCATCGGCCACTGTGAACCCCTGATGGCGCATGAGCCCAACAAGGCCATTACCGCCAAAGGCTCGACCGTCTTCGCGATGGAACTGATCCCGCGCACCACGCGGGCCCAGGCGATGGACGTGCTGAGCTCTCAGGCAAACTTGGCCGGCTACAAAGGTGTGCTGATCGCCACCGAACACCTGCGCAAAGTCTTCCCGATGATGATGACGCCGGCGGGCACGATCAAGCCGTCGCGTGTGTTCATCGTCGGTGCGGGCGTTGCCGGTCTTCAGGCGATCGCCACGGCCAAGCGCCTGGGCTCGATCGTCAGCGCGATCGACGTCCGCCCGGCCGTGAAGGAACAGGTCGAGTCGCTCGGCGCCAAGTTCATCGCCCCGCCCGGCATGGCCGAAGGCGAAGGCGGTTACGCGGCCGAGCTGACCGACGAGCAGAAGGCCGAGCAGCAGAAGATGATGGCCGACACCATCGCCGAGTCCGACGTGGTGATCACCACCGCGGCGATTCCCGGCCGGCCGTCGCCGAAGCTGATCGCCGCCGACGTCGTGGCCCGGATGAAGCCCGGGGCGGTGATCGTCGACCTCGCCTCCGAGCGCGGCGGCAACTGCGAGCTGACCGAGCCCGGCAAGATCATCGAGAAGAACGGCGTCACCATCGTCGGTCTGACCAACGTCGCTTCGCTGGTCGCCCAGGACGCCACCGTCATGTACGCCGGCAACATCGTCAACCTGCTGAAGTTGATGTTCGACAAGGAAGGCAACTTCAAGTTGAACATGGAAGACGACGTGATCGCCGGCACCGTCATGTGCAAGGACGGCGAAATCGTTCATCCCAAGGTGCGCGAGCTGATGGGCCTGCCGGCGCTTGAGAAGCCGGCCGAAGAAAAGCCCGCTGAAGAGGCCCCCGCCTCGGATGAAAAAGGGAGTGACGCGTAATGGAATTTACGGAACTGCTCATCGTTTTCGTGCTGGCGATCTTCATCGGTTTTGAGATCATCACCAAGGTGCCGCCGACGCTGCACACGCCGTTGATGTCCGGGTCCAACGCGATCTCCGGCATCACGATCGTCGGCGCCCTGTTGGCGACTCACGCCGAAGCCACCACGACGGCCACGATCCTCGGGTTCATCGCCATCACCATGGCCATGATCAACGTGGTCGGCGGCTACCTGGTCACTCACCGCATGCTCTCCATGTTCAAGAAGAAATAACTGCCATGCATATGCACTGGTCCATTGACATTGCGTATCTCGTCGCCGCCATTCTGTTCATCCGCGGCATCAAGGGATTGACTCATCCGCGCACCGCCGTGCAGGGCAACCTGCTCAGCGCGCTGGGCATGACCATCGCCATCGTCGCCACGGCTTTCGTGATCGGTTTGAACTGGTGGGTCGTGATTGCGGCGATGATCGTCGGCTCGGCCATCGGCGCGGTCGCGGCGGTGAAGGTGCCGATGACCGGCATGCCGCAGATGGTCGCCATCTTCAACGGATTCGGCGGCGGCGCGTCGGTGTTTGTCGCCTGGGGCGAATTGACCCAGCGGCTTCACGATGTGGGCGGCGTCTCCGGCGAGCTGGCCGAAAGTGCGGGCGTTCATGCCGCCATGTTCGATCCGCAGTTCGTGATCGCCACCGCCCTGGCCGGGATCATCGGCGCCGTGACTTTCTCCGGCTCGATGATCGCCTACGGCAAGCTGCAGGAGTTCAAGATCTTCTGGAACCCCTGGGTTCTGCCGGCCCATCAGCTCATCAACGCCCTGCTGGCGCTGATCACCATCGGCCTGGGCGTCTGGCTTTGCATGGCCGACACCCCGCCCATGGCGGCGTACGTTCTGCTGGTGGTCGTCTCGCTGGTGCTCGGCGTGACGTTGACATGCCCCATCGGCGGCGCGGACATGCCCGTGGTCATCGCCCTGCTGAACAGCTATTCGGGTCTGGCCGCCGCGGCGACCGGCTTCGTGATCTCCAACAGCGTGCTGATCATCACCGGCTCGCTGGTCGGTGCTTCGGGCCTGATTCTCACCAGCATCATGTGCGTGGCGATGAACCGTTCGCTGGCCAACGTGATCTTCGGCAAGATCGACGCCTCCAAGGCCGGCGCCAGCGCCGACGAGGTCTACGAAGGCAAGATCAAGTCCACCAGCGCTGATGAAATCGCCATGATGCTCGACGGTGTGCAGCGCGTCGTGATCGTGCCGGGCTACGGCATGGCCGTCTCGCAGGCTCAGCACGCTGTCCACGATCTGTACAACGAACTGGAAGAGCGCGGCGTCAATGTCGAGTTCGCGATTCACCCCGTCGCCGGCCGCATGCCCGGCCACATGAACGTGCTGCTGGCGGAAGTGGACATTCCCTACGAGAAGCTCGTGGAAATGGACGCGATCAACCCGCAGTTTTCACAGGTCGACGTGGCGATCGTGCTCGGGGCCAACGATGTGGTCAACCCCGTGGCCCGCGAGGCGGACAGCGCCATCGCCGGCATGCCGATTCTCGACGTCGATAAGGCCCGCACGGTCATCGTGATCAAGCGTTCGCTGAGCCCGGGCTTCGCGGGCATCCCGAACCCGCTGTTCGCCCTCGACAATACGCTGATGTACTTCGGCGACGGCAAGAAAACGGTCGTCGACCTGGTCAACGCGATCAAGGAAAACTGACCGAACCCCGACCGACATCACAACGTCTTTCCGAATCGCAGGGCGGTGGCTTGTATGAGCCTCCGCCCTGTTTTGTTGGCGTGGCATGCAGGCAATGGTACCCTTCGCGTGCACGTTGACCGCTTGTGATCGATCACGCCGCGGTTCTCGGACCGACTCGTTTAGCCGCGAGCCAAAAGGCGAGCGCGACGCCAAACGCTCGCTCCGGGCCGCGGCTGAACATCGGATCGACAATCGCCTCGCCCTTGCGACAAACTGTCCAAAAGGTTTCCAGCCCATGATCAATTCCCGCCGTCTGTTGTGGTTCACGATCGCCGCCCTGCTCGTCGGCCTCCGCCCCGTGGCGGCGGCTGATCTGCCGTTCGAAATCCCCGACGGCTTCGAGATCAACATCTTCGCCGATGACGACATGGCCACAAACATCTACTCGCTGGCCATCGACTCGCGCGGGCGCGTGGTCGTGTCCGGCCCGGGCTATGTAAAAATCCTCCACGACGATGATCACGACGGCCGAGCCGATCGCTTCACGTACTACGCCAAGCGCCCCAACGACGGCGCGATGGGCATGTGCTTCGACGGCACCGACCTGCTCTGCTACGGAGAAGGGTCGATCCTGCACTTCCGCGATGCCGATGGCAACGACCAAGCCGACGGAGACCCCGAGCGCATCGCCAAGTACCACGGCGGCGAACACGGCGCCCACGCCATCGTCCAGGGCCCCGACGGGTGGTTCTACCTGCTGATCGGCAACATGTCCGGCGTCAGCGAAGCCGATGCCCAGCTTCCCACCTCGCCAGTCAAACACCCCGTCAACGGCTCGCTGATCCGGTTCAGCCCCGACCTGAAAACCCGCGAGGTGATCGCCGACGGCTTCCGCAATCCGTATGACTTCGACTTCAACTCCGCCGGCTCGATTTTCACCTACGACTCCGACGGCGAGAGCACGCACCACCTGCCGTGGTACGCCCCGACGCGCGTGTTCGATATCCAGCAGGGCCAACACCACGGCTGGGTCATGCCGGGCTGGAAGCGAAGCTGGTCGCGCCCGTACTGGTGGATCGACAGCGGGCATCCCGTGGCGAATACCGACCGTGGCTCGCCGACCGGCGTCTGCGTGTATCGCCACACGAAATTCCCCGAGCGCTACCGTGACGGGCTGTTCATCGTCTGCTGGACCTTCGGCCGCATCTACTTCATTCCGATGACGCGCGATGGCGCGACGTACCACGGCGAAGTCGAAACATTCATTCAGAGCACCGGCACCGACGGGTTCGACCCGGTCGACGCCGTGGTCGGCCCCAACGGCGACATGTATGTCGCCATCGGCGGGCGCGGCACGCGCGGCACCGTATTCCGCATCACCTACACCGGCAAAACCCCGCAGCCCGCTCCGCCGACGAGCGCCGCATTGATCGTGCTCAATGCCAACGATCCGCTTTCGAGTTGGTCGCGCCTGTCGTGGGAACCGCTGGCCAGGGGGCTCGGCAAGGCGACATTCGAACAGGCGACTGTCGATCAGAAGCTGACGCCGGCTCAGCGCATCCGCGCGATCGAGGTGCTCGTCGAGTTGTTTGACGGGTTGACGCCGGACATGGCGCGGGCGGCGATCAAGGGCGACCCCACCGTGACCGCCCGCGTCGCCTGGGCGCTGTCGCGCCAGCAGCCCACCGACGCTTCGCTGACGATGCTCGCGGAACTGACGCATCACGACAACGCATTCGTGCAGCGCACCGCGTGGGACGCGCTGGCGGTACAACCGAAAATTCCCGCGGACATGTCAGCCAAGCTCGACTGGGCGCGTGCATTGGATAGTCATGATGAGTTTGTGCGTTCGGCGATGGTGCGCGCGGCCCAGGGCCCGGCCGCGGAGGCGTTTGCCCAGGTCGCTGAGCCGAAAACACCCCGTGCGAAACTGATCAAGGCGCGCGTCGTCGGCACGAAGCTCGCCGACTATTTCGATCGCTGCCTGGCGGCTGTCCAGGTCACCGACGATCCCGCGCTGCAGGTCGAAGCCCTGCGGTTGATCCAGCTCGGTCTCGGCGATGTGCCGTGCGAAGAAACCAGCGACGAGTTTGACACCGGCTACGCCGCCCTGAAGCTCGACGCCATCGACAAGGCCACGCGCGAGAAACTCATCGACCGCCTGGCCGCGGTCTTTCCGGGGTCCACCACGCCGGTGAACTACGAACTGGCGCGCCTCTTCAGCATGCTCAAGGCCGACCGCCCGAAGCTGCTGGACGCCATCACCGGCCTGTTCTCCGAGGCCACCTCGCCCACCGACGACATCCATTACCTGCTCTGCATGGCCCACATGCCCGGCGAACGCTCCAGCGAGGTGCGTCACAAGCTCGCCCACGCGATCGGCTCTCTGAATGCCAAGATCGATCGCGACAAGATGCTCGTCACCGGCAAGTGGTCCAACGCGATGATGCAGGCGTGGAATGCGCTGGTGAAGTACGACCCCGCCCTGCCGGACGCCCTGCTGAACGACCCGGCCTTCGGGCATCGCGAGCACACGATTTTCGCCAGAACGTTTTCGGGCAAGCAGCAACTGGCCGCCGTGCGCCGGCTTATCGCCGCGGCCGGCGACTCGGCCTGGTCCAGCGAACTGGTCCGCATGTCGGGTCAGCTCCCGGCCAAGGAGCTTCGCCCGTTGCTGTTGAAACAGGCCCCGCTGCCCGGGCAGCGCGACATCGTCATCAACGCCCTGGCCCCGCACGTGACGGCCGACGATGCCAATCTGATGCGTGAGGGGCTGGCCTCGACCTCGCGCGCCACGGTCGTGACGTCCGCCAAGGCCCTGCGGAAAATCAAAGCCGGCCCGAGTGACGACGCTCTCGTCGCCGCCGTGGCTGCGCTGGGTCGCTACGAGCAGGACAAACCCGCCCGCGAGGCGCTGACCAGCCTGCTGAGCCAGTGGACCGGCGCCGAGTCTGCCGCCGAGTGGTCGCAACAGGCATGGATCGACTGGGTCGCCAAGAAGCACCCCGAACTCGCCGACCTGCTCGCCCAATCCGGCGGTGAGGACTTGGGCGCGTGGCGCAAGCGACTGGCGAAGATCGACTGGTCGTCCGGCGACGTCGCCCGCGGGTTGGTGCAGTTCCAGGCCCGCGCCTGCGCCGCCTGCCACACCGGCTCGCAGCGCCTGGGCCCCGGCCTTGAAAACATCACCCAGCGCTTCAGCACCGAAGACCTGTTCATCCACACCGTCGCCCCGAACCTGGCGATCTCCGAGACCTACAAGGCCGTGCAGATCACCACCAAGGACGGAGCTGTCTGGATCGGCTCGATCGTGTACAACTCCCCAGCCAGCCGCATCATCGAAGTCGGCCCCGGCCAGCAGATCCGCCTCACCGGCGACCAGATCGACAAGATCGAACCGGCCACCATCTCCCCCATGCCGCCGGCCCTCCTCACCGGCGCCACCGACGAAAACCTCGCCGACCTGTACGCGTATCTCAAAACACTGAAATAGAACACCCCGCCCTGCGAAAATTACAACCCCCTAATCACCAGTTACTGTTGATCGGCAACATTGCCAATCAGCGCTAAACGGAAAGAGCGGCCGCCTATGAGCCAAAACCAACCGGATATGACCCAGATCAGCGAACTCGTTTTCGATCGCTACGATACAGTCGGACATGAGAACTTGAGTCAGCCCGAGAGGGTTTTCTTATGCGTTTGGCGCCTTGAAGACGAAGTCAACAACGGCGGATTCGACCAGTACTATTTCAACAGTTCTGGTGATCAGGTACACAATGCGGCGACATCGCTTGAAGCCATCGGCGCCAAGCACACAGCGAGTTTAGTCAGGCAAGCCAACGCGCTTTTCGGCGAAGCCGGCCCATCCCCCAATCGCAGCATCCGGCAGGATCAACTCGATGCGCTCAGTGATGCAGCGATGGATATCTTGAACGAACTCGATGATGAATTTTACAAATACGTTGACCCACTGGACGAGTTGCTGCAGGCGTATGTATCCCAACATGCCGAGACGTTTCAAGGCCTCAGCTAACTGATCTATTGATGTGACCTACGCTATAACTGAAACAGAATAACCCGCCAGTTTTAAGTCAGTCGTTTGTCGACTCGACAACTTCAAACCACTCTTGAACTGAGTTGATGTCATCGTCCCAACTACACCGTTCACCGTCAGGACAATCAAACCAGAGTACGGGATCAGAGCGAACCCCGCGAAGTACCACCCACACTTCGCCTTCAGGATGTATTTCTCCGGTTGGAACGCCTTGATGATCACGGATAATTAGATCTTTTTTCAAGGCAACACGCTGACCAGCTTTCAGACCACATGCATACGTCGAAAACTGATTGTCGCCGGACGGAACATGCAGTTGCCAGTTGTCCATCAGTTACCGCTTTACGCCGGTGATGGATACGCGCCGGGGCCGGGTTCGGTGCCGGTGTCGCGGCCGGAGCCGGTGGCGCGGGGGGCGGGCTTGTCGTCGTCTTCGGCGTCGAGCATTTCCGTCACCGAAGGCTTGTCCAGCGGCTGGCCCTTCATGATCTGATCTACGTCCTCGGCGTCGAGGGTCTCGTACTTGAGCAGACCCTCGGCCAGGGCGACGACCTTGTCCCAGTTGCCCTCGATGATCTTCTCGGCGTCGTCATACGCCTCATCGATCATCCGCTTGACTTCCTCGTCGATCAGGTGGGCGGTCTCGTCGGAGTACGGCCGCTGGGTGACGACGGACTCGGACTGATCGTCGTGGTTGTAGTTGACGAAGCCGAGGCGGTCGCTCATGCCCCATTCGAGGATCATGTGGCGGGCGTACTGCGTGGCCATGCGGATGTCCATCGCGGCGCCGCTGGTGATGTCGGAGGTCTTGCGATTCTCGGCGATGCGTCCGCCGCAGAGCACGCGCATCGTGTCGCGGATGTAGAGCTGGCCGTAGCCGTAGCGGTCTTTTTCCGGGAGGCTGAAGGTGGCGCCCATGGCCTGGCCGCGCGGGATGATCGTCACCTTGTGCAGCGGATCGGCGTGGGGCAGAATCGTCTGAATGATGGCGTGACCGGCCTCGTGGTAGGCGGTGCCGACGCGCTCGTCCTCTTCGATCTTGCGTGACTTGTACGCCCGGCCGAAGCGGACCTTGTCGCGGGCCTCCTCGAGGTCGTTCTGCTCGACGAAGTCTTTATTCAA
This sequence comes from Planctomycetales bacterium ZRK34, assembly GCA_014873095.1. Lineage (GTDB taxonomy): Bacteria > Planctomycetota > Phycisphaerae > Phycisphaerales > Zrk34 > Zrk34. The sequence goes on along the minus strand of CP050848.1, from coordinate 4,918,102 downwards.
CAGCGTGGCGATGATCGCCGCTTCGTTGATGATGGCGGCCAGGTCGGCGCCGGAGAACATCGGCGTGCCGCGGGCGAGGCGTTCCATGTCGACATCCGGGCCCATCTTCACGCGCTTGGCGTGGACCTTGAGAATCTCGAGGCGGCCCTTGACGTCGGGCAGGTTGACCGTGATCTGACGATCGAAGCGGCCGGGGCGCGTCAGGGCCGGGTCCAGCACGTCGGCGCGGTTGGTCGCGGCGACGACGATGACCTGGTCGTTGGTTTCGAAGCCGTCCATCTCGACGAGGATGGCGTTGAGGGTCTGCTCGCGTTCGTCATGCCCGCCGCTGGAAAAACCCGACCCGCGACGGCGGCCGACGGCGTCGATTTCGTCGAGGAAGATGATGCACGGGCTGTTGTCCTTGGCCTGCTTGAACAGGTCACGGACGCGCGATGCGCCGACGCCGACGAACATCTCGACGAAGTCGCTACCGCTGATCGAGAAGAACGGCACCTCCGCCTCACCGGCGACCGCCTTGGCCAGCAGCGTCTTGCCGCAGCCGGGGCTGCCGATCAGCAGCACGCCGCGCGGGATGCGCCCGCCGAGCCGCTGGAAGCGCTTGGGGTTTTTCAGGAACTCAATGATCTCCTGGACTTCTTCCTTGGCTTCCTGGATGCCGGCCACGTCGTTGAGCGTGACGTGGGTCATCTCCTTGGAGATGATCTTGTGCTTGGAGCGGCCGAAGTTGCCGAGCATGCCCCCGCCGCCGGCCCCGCCGCGCAGACCGCGGAACAGGAAGAACCAGATCAACGCGAAAAACAGCAGCCACGGCAGAATCGAAATCATCAACTGCAGGAAGAGCCCGCTGTTGGGGTCTTCGCTGACCAGTTGCGGATTCAACTCCATCAGTTTCTTGTAGAGAAATTCCTTGCCCTCGGAGCTGACCTCGACGTAGATGCGTTTGTTCTGAACGCCCTCGGCGCTGTCGTTGAGAGTCGCGTCGATGCGGTCGGCCTTGAAGACGATTTCCTTGACCTGCCCGGACTCGACGAGATTGATCAGCTCGCCGGGCTTCTTCTCATCGGCGGTGTTCTGGGCGCGGCTGAGAAACACGAACAGCACCACCGCCACGGCGATGAGCATCAGCCAGCCGAACATCCCCCGATTCATGCGCGGCGGGGTCGGACCCTGCCCGCCACCGCCTTTGCGCGGGCCTTCTCCAAATTCGTCACGCTGGTTTCGTTCGTCGCGAAAATCGTCCACGAGTTTCCTTTGAGTCAGATTCAGCGGGCGTCAACCCGCCAAAAGATCCCCCTGCCGCTGAATGACCGGAGAGGGTCGATCCCTCCATAGTATGCCGCGAGCGTGTTCAGGTTCTATCGGCTCACCAGTCAGTCCGCATGACCGACACGATTTCACGTGCCAGTTCGGCGATGGCGGCGTGATGAGCGACCTGCTCGGGTTCGCCGACCGGGGCGGTCGGAATAAACTCGGCCACGCCCGCAATCGTGCCGCGTTTGCGGAGAATCTTGCCGCTGCGAAGATCCTTCCACTCGAAACTGGCCGACACCACCAGCTTGGATTCCTGAGTCACGCTCGAGTGCAGCGTACGGCTGATCAACTGCTTATCAACCGTCAGGACTGTTCCCGTGATCATCGTATCCGCGCTGCTGCTGCGGGTCACTTTATAGGGCGTGCGGGATTCGATTTCCTTGGCCAACGCCTCGGTGAGGTAGAACTCGGTTTCACGGTAGAACGTCCGGTTGGCGAAGACCGGCAGCGCGACGGTGCGAATGGAGGTGTCGAAGACCTCGCCGGTGGCGTATCCACCCTCGGTCGCACACCCGGCCAGCAGCCCGGCGGTCATCAATCCACAGGCAATAACAGTCAGGCGAATCCACATCATGGTTGCTCGGCGCCTTCGGTGGCGGGTGTCGGGGAAGTCGGGGCGGTCGGAAGTTCGGATGCACCGGCGGCCGGCGGCGTTTCATCCACCGGTTTGACGGTGGCCGGCTGCTCGGGTTTATCCAGCGAGCCGGGCTCGGGCAGCGGCGCGGTGGTGGACTGCGCGGCGGCGGCCTCGGCGAAGGCGGCGGGCTCGAGTTCCTGCAGGCGCTGCAGGGCGGTGCGGGCCGCGGCCGAGGCGGGGTGGTCCTTGATCAGGCGGCGGTAGGTGAAGGCGGCGCTGACCCGGTCCTTGGTGTGTTCGTACCACTGGGCGACCAGCAGATCGCGCGTCGCCAGGGTTTCATCGATGCGCGTCAACAATGCATCAGCGCCGATGCGCTCGGCGGCGGCGGGATACTGACGCTTGTATTCCTCGAGGCGACGCTGGCCTTCGATCAGGCCGGTGGCGTCGAAGCGCGGGCCTTTGAACGTGGCCAGATTCGCCAGCACCTGCCGCTGCATGGCGTGCTCGCGCCACTGGCTCTGCGGATAGTTCTGCAGAAACAGGTCATACGCGTCGGCGGCGGACCGCATCTTCGATCGCTCGTAGTAGTAATCCGCCAGCTTGATGCCCGCTTCCTCAGCGATACGCTTGCCGGGGGCGCGCTCCTGGATGCGGATGTACAGTTCCTCGGCTTCGCCGGTTGCCGGCATGATCCTCATGCCCCACAGCCGCCGCTTGACCCCGCTTGCGTAGGCGTCGGCGATCTTCAGCTCACGCTCCAGCGCCTGGTTAAACTGCGACGATTCGGGATAACTGCGAATCAGCAATTCGTAATCGAACAGGGCTTTGAAGTAGTGGTTGATGCTCGTGCGGGCATCGCCGCGAAGCAGGTAGGCTTCGGGCAGCAGCGGATGATTGGGGTGGTTGTCGATCCAGTCCGTGGCCATGTCGATGGCGTCGTCGCCATTGTCATCGGCGATGGCGGCGCGGATCAGGTGCAACTGGCCCTCGGGCGTGTTGGGGTCCGGGGCCTGGACCTGCTTAAAGCCCTCATCGCCAAGCTCGAAGGTCTGTTGCTCGGCCCACGTCGACGACGAACAGACGCCGGCGATCAGGCCGACGACGATCGTTCGGGTTAAACGACTGCCAATCCACATCCGTGTTTGCTCCTGCTGGGCGGGCATCAACTTGCTGAGCATGATAATCGGCGCTGCGGTATCCGGCAAACCACCGCTCAGCGTTCAAACGCCTCGCGGAACTTGTCCGCCAGTTCGTCGGGCTCCGGGCCCATGTATGAAAAGATCTGGTCGCCGATGAGAATGCCCGGCAATTGCTGGACGCCGAGGCGGGAAGCCAACTCGATGTCGCGCCTCAGCAGCTTGTTGATGCGCTCGTCGACGCGCATGCCTTCGAGGCGGGCCCGGCTGACCAGGTCATGCGCCTCGGCCAAGGCCTTGTCGCGCGTCATGTCATCCTGATTGTCGAACAGAAAATGGTGAAACGCCTCGTACTTCGACGCGTCGACCATCCACAGCGCCAGCGCCAGCTTCGAGTAGAAACAGGCGTCCTTGTGACGCTCATCGTCGTAGTCGATGTGCGGGTTGCACTCGGAATTCAGCGGGAACGTCATCACCATCAGGGCGTAGTCCTCGCCCAGCAGCGGCATCACCTCTTTGAGCTTGTTCTGAGTCAGTCGGCAGCGCGGACATGAGTAGTCGACGACCTCGATGATCACGTGTTTAGCCGTCGGCGAGCCGATCAGCGGGTGCTGGGTCGTGTTGAGCTTGAACTGACCGCCGGCCAGCGTGACCACGCGGTCGGCAGGACCGGGCTCTTCGTAAGGCCCCGCAGCGCCGACCTCCGTGGCGACGACCATCTGCCGCACGCCAGCCGGCTGGATGAGCATCTGCCCGGCGATCATCAACCCGACCGCTGCTGCCCCGAGCACGACCGCCCTGCCGCGCAGTTTGCCGAGTCGAAACCCGTGCAGCACCAGCAGCACAGCCAGCGTCATGCCCAGGGCATGTTCGACCATGCAGTACTGACAGATTTTGTGCATCACGCCGAGTTGCAGCCAGACGAACCACGCCGCCGCCACCGGAATCGCCCCCGCCGTGAAGCTGAGCACCCCCCATGACGAAACACGCCGCGTGCGAAAGAGCATGTACACCGTCAGCAGGTAAAGCACCGCCGCCGGCGCCGCCACCGGCACGCCGAAGATGTACGACCAGCGCGGATGGCTCAACACCGATTCACAATCCAGCCAGGTGAACGCCGCACAGAACGGCACCTTCGTCGTGCGCTGCTTGATCATCCATGCCACATCCACGCCCAGCAGAAACATCGCCACGCCGAGCGAGCCGAAAGCCAGTATCCGCAAGGTCCAGATCACCGCCGGAGACAGTCGGGCAGGTTGTGCGGGCGAGTCACTCATAAATGACCAATGACCAAGTCCCAATGACCAAGGTAATGTCCAATGCTTGAATGACCATCAGTCAGTATCGGCAGCATTACGATAGATCGTAGCGAATATCAGATGCAACTCATTGGCTTCTTTCCACAAATCACGGGCCGTGTCACGATGGCCCGGCGCCGCAGCCGCGATCATCCGCAGCCAACGTTTTGTTTCGCGGGCCTGTTTCTTGCTGACGCCAATACGATAGCGAAATTCCTTTTTTGTCGTCGCCTCGTCAGCTTCATCGTAGTTGGCGCCAACGCTCGTAGCAGCCCGAATCAACTGACTGACCAATGGCGCCGTGATGACATCCGTTTTCATCATTCGGGCAAACTCAATCACACGCTCCCCAAAAACCGCCGTCCGCTCATTCAGATCAAATCGTGCCCCGCCCGGATTGGCTCGATCATCATTGGTCATTACGACATTACCTTGGTCATTGGGACTTGGACATTGGTCAATTTCTTATTTGTCCGCTGCCGCGGACGACCCACTTGTAGGTGGTCATGTCGGCGGCGCCCATCGGGCCGCGGGCGTGGAGTTTGTCGGTGGAGATGCCGATTTCGGCGCCGAGGCCGTATTCGCCGCCGTCGGAGAAACGCGTCGAGCAGTTGACCATGACGTTGGCGGTGTCGACCCGCTGCACAAAGGCGTCGGCGGCACGCACATCGGCGGTCAGAATCGCATCGGTGTGGCGCGACCCGTAACGGTTGATGTGGGCGACCGCCTCGTCGAGCGTGTCGACGACCTTGAGCGCGACGATCTTGTCGAGGAACTCGGTCGACCAGTCTTCTTCGCCGGCGGGTTTGACCCCGTCGATCAACTTGCAGGTGCGCTCGCAGCCGCGCAGCTCGATGCCCTCGGCGATCAGCGCCGTGGCGACCTGTTTCAACAGATCGCCGGCCTCAGCGTGGAACAACATCGACTCGGTGGCGTTGCACACGCCCGGCCGTTGAACTTTCGCATTCACGCAGATGTCGACCACCTGCTGGGCTCCGAGCGCCGCGGCGTGCTCGTCGACATACACGTGGCAGTTGCCGGTGTAGTGTTTGATCACCGGGATCATGCTCTGCTTGACGACCGCGCGGATCAGCGACTCGCCCCCGCGGGGGATCACCACGTCGATCTGCCCGTCGAGCTTCAACAGCTTGCCGACCGCCGCGCGATCAGATGTATTCACGAGCTGCACCGCATCGCCGGGCAGACCCGCCGCATCGAGCGCTTCGCGGATGACCTCGGCAATCGCACCGTTGGAGAAAATCGCCTCCTTGCCGCCGCGGAGGATCAGGGCGTTGGCGCTTTTGATGCACAGCGCCGCCGCGTCGGAAGTCACATTCGGGCGAGACTCGTAGATGAACAGCACCACGCCCAGCGGGACGCGCACCTTCTGAATGCTCAGCCCGTTGGGGCGGACGTAGCCTTCGATGACCTGCCCGACCGGATCGGTCTGGGCGGCGATCTGGCGGACACTCGCCGCCATCTTCTTGATGCGGGCCTCATCGAGGCGGAGGCGGTCGACCATCGCGCCGGTCAGACCGAACTCGTCAGCCCGGGCGATGTCCCTGGCGTTGGCGGCGATGATGTCAGCGGCTCGCTGCTCCAGCAGATCGGCGATCGTCCGCAGGGCCTGATCGCGCTGGGCTCCGCTGATCGTGGTCAGCGCCCGCCCGGCGACAACGGCCCGATCGGCGAGGTCGTAACAATATGCGTCGAGATCGACGCCCGGCGTCGTTTGAACTGGGGTGCTCATGATGTGGGCAGTTTATGCGGAACGCGACGAGGATTCACGTGCCGCGCTTGGCGATCGTCAGACGGACTCCGGCGGTGGGATTCTGCACGCTCAGCGGCGCCGGCACGTCAAACCGCACCGTCGCCGTGACTTCACCGCCGACGCCCTTGGCCAGGTCGTCGCTGCTGAGCCGCACCGTCGCGATCACCGGGATCGATCCGTCCTTGACCTTCGCGATCAAATCCGACGGCCCACTGATCTGCACATCCTTGAGCACGCGCGACTCGTCCAGCAGCTTCACCTGGTACTTATCCGTCTCCTCCGGCGGCAGCGTCACCCACACCGGCACGCTCGGCAGCTTCACCGCGTCTTCGGTCTTGTCGATCGTCAGCGTCAGGTCGACACGATCGGGTTTGAGCTTGACGTGGGGGTCGGCCGCCAGGGCCACAGGGAGTTTCACGCGGGCTGAAACGGTATGCTCAACGCCGGGCGCCAGAGTGCGAAGCGCCTGCGAGGGTTCGATATCCAGCGTCATCTCGGCGGGGTTGAGTCCGAGCGTTTCGAGCAGTCCCTGCGGGGCGGTCAGCGTCACCTGCTCCGGCGTCATCTTCAGGCTGCCGGAAACAAGCTGCACCTCGGTGGGTGTGAATCGCACCGGCACATCCTGCTTGATCAGCCGATCCAGCCGCACCGTCACCGTCGGCGGATCGACCCGCGACAGGTTCGCCCGGACATTCTGAATCGGGTCCGCCTGACCCAGCGCCTGATCCAGCACGATGCTTTTTTCACCGGGCTCGGTGGCGTCGAGCGTGAGCTTCAGGCCTTGCGGGAGCTTGCGGCGCAGCTCGTAGATTTCGTTGGCGGCGCCCTTGAACTCGGGTTTGATCGCGGTGGACGACTGGCTGACGACCACCAGGTCCGGCGAGCTGGTCAGCACCGTCAACGGGATCGCTTCATCCGGCGCATACGCCTTGACGGTTCGACCCTCGGCGTAGAGCCAGACCAGCAGGCTGATCAGCGTCACCAGCGTGTAATCCTGTATGCGACGGCGAAGTTTCATAATGCTCAGGCGGCGGATTTGTCCGCGGGTTTGATCTCAGGTTTTTTTTTGCTTTTGGCGTCGGACTCTTCCGACTTCGACGGGGCTGACGGCACGCCGCCCCCCTGCTGCGACAGGCCGCGACGCAGCATCGCGCGCAGGCCGTCCGGCGAAAGCTTCCGCAGCAACTGCCCACGCTCGGCCAGACTCATCGCGCCGGATTCTTCACTGATGACCAACACCAGCGCGTCGGTCTCTTGGCTGAGCCCGAGTGCGGCGCGGTGGCGTGAGCCAAGCTCCTGGCTCAGATCACCACCTTCAGCCAGAGGAAACTGCACGCCCGCAGCCACCATCTCGTCGCCGCGGATCACCACGCCCATGTCGTGCAGCGCGCTGCCGGGCCAGAAGATCGTCTTCAACAGTTCAGCGCTGACGTGAGCGTCCAGTCGTGTGCCGACTTCGACAATACCTTCGAGCCCGACGTCGCGTTCGATGGCGACGATCGCGCCGATCTTGTTCTTGGACAGGTATTCAGCCGCCTTGACCAACTCATCGATGACCCGCTCCATGTCCATCACCGCCCCGCGGAACAGGCGCGCTTCACCGAGGCGGACAAGCCCACGCCGCAGTTCGGGTTGGAACACGATGACCAGCGCCAGGGCAGCGAAGCCGAGAAAGCTGTCCAGCAGATACCGCAGCGGGGCGAATGACGAAGCGTCGGGCCCCAGCACAGCCACCAGAATCATCGCCACCATCAACAGCAGGCCGACACCCTTGAGCACGCGCGCCCCGCGCGTGCCCCGAAGGAATCGAAACACGAAATAGACCACCACCCAGATCAGCGCGATCTGTACCAACACCTCCCAGGGGTTATAGCCCTGCAGGCGGGTGCCAATCTGAAACAGACGATCCAGCAAAAAAACGAACTCCTGATCGGCGATATTGCGGCCGAACTGCGCTTCGGTCCCCCGGCGGAGGCAAATCGATACCCCGCCTGATTATACGCCTATCGGCGGTTTGACGACAATTCGACCACATCGCAAAATTACACCCCAGCCCCCCACTTGTCGGACGCGACGCGCTGTCGTATCGTTGGTGGCTTCTCCCCATCCGCTCCCGGAATGGACGAAAATATCAGACCTCAGCCACGGAAGGCTCGCCGATGGTAGCAGCAACCCGAAAGAAAAAATCCAAAGCCCCGCGCGGCCGCGACGCCGACGCCCTGGCCGCCCAGCAACGCGAGATCTCCGTCAGCGAGTTCTTCGCCAAGAATCGCCACCTGCTCGGATTCGACAATCCCCGCAAAGCGCTGCTGACGACGATCAAGGAAGCCGTCGACAATGCCCTGGACGCCTGCGAGGAAGCCGGCATGCTGCCGAACATCTTCGTCGGCATCGAGCCGCTGGCCGAGACACGCTTTCGGGTGACCGTCCGCGACAACGGGCCGGGCATTGTCCGCAAGCAGGTCGAAAATGTCTTCGGTCGTCTGCTCTACGGCTCCAAGTTTCACCGCATGAAAATGTCGCGCGGCCAGCAGGGCATCGGCATCGCCGCCGCCGGCATGTACGGCCTGATGACCACCGGCAAACCGATGATCATCCACACCAAGCCCCACAAGAACAAGCCTTCGCACTGCCTGACGCTCGCGATCGACATGCAGAAGAACAAAGCCGAGGTGCACGACGAAGTCGAGCGCCACGACTTTCCCGACGACACAGGCACCGAGGTCGTCATCGAGCTTGAAGCCAAGTTTCAGCGCGGTCGCCAGAGCGTTGATGAGTATCTCCAGCAGACCGCCATCGCCAACCCGCACGCCCAGATCATCTACCAACCGCCGGACGCCTGCATCTCCAAAGAAGAGCAGGCGTCGATGCCGTCGCTGATCGACGACTATCAGCACGCGACCCAACTGGCGGAAACTTCATCCGAGACGGTCACCACGCCCGGCGGCACGGTCGTGTTTCCCCGGGCTGTCAAAGAACTGCCTGAAGAGCCCAAGGAGATCAAGCCCCACCCCAAGGGCATCGAACTGGGCATGCTGCTGAAGATGGTCAAGACCACGCAGGCGACGCAGCTTGGCGGATTTTTACAGAATGACTTTTCCCGCGTGTCGCTGCGCGTCGCCAATGAAATCTGCAAGCGGGCCAACAAGATTCTCGGCGCCGACGACACGATCACCAACCGCACCTGGGTCAGCAAGATCGGCCACGCCGAAGCTGAGGCCATCTACAAGGCGATTCAGGAAATGAAGCTGATGGCCCCGCCGACGGATTGCCTTTCGCCGATCGGCGACGACGTGATCCGCGCGGGCCTGCTCAAAGGCATCAAGGCGGAGTTTTACACGTCGGTGACGCGCCCGCCGGCGGTGTATCGCGGCAACCCGTTCCAAATCGAAATCGGCATCGCGTTCGGCGGGGAACTGCCCAAGGAAGAGCCGTCGCGGGTGATCCGCTTCGCCAACCGCGTGCCGCTGTTGTATCAGCGGTCGGCGTGTTGTGCTTTCAAGGCGGTGCAGGAGACCGCGTGGCGCAACTACGGGCTCAGCCAGCCCAAGGGTTCGGTGCCGATCGGGCCGCTGACGGTGATGGTGCACATGGCGAGCGTCTGGGTGCCGTTCACCAGCGAGTCGAAGGAGGCGATCGCCGACTACGACGAGATTCGCAAAGAGATGAAGCTGGCGATGGCCGAGTGCGGCCGCAAGCTGAAAACTTATCTGAATCGCCGGGCGAAGGTCCGCAAGGAAAACGAACGCCGCGGCATCTTCGAGCGTTACATCGGCGAGATCGCCCAGGCCTTGAACACGATCGACCCGAAGCTGAAGCCCCAGACGATTCGCGACCAGTTCGAACACGTGGCCAAACGCTTCACCGAAACCGCCGACCTGCAGTTCGATCAGGACGGCAACCCGGTCAAGGTTACGCAGAAGGAGAAGAAAGTCAGAAAGCAGCGTGATCCGCTGGCGGCGGATGATTCGATCGTCATCGTCGACCGCGGCAACGGCACGGTGCTCGACGATGATGATTCGTCGGCCGACAACGGCAAGCCGTCGCGCAAATCGCGGGAAGACGATGGCGATTACGAAGACGGTTTGTTTGACTGATCAGGGACAAGCACGCCGCAAGCGGCGTCGCTAAACGAGTAGATACATGGCGAAGAAGACCACCAAAAAGAAGACGACCAAGAAGCCGACCGCCAAGTCACAACCGGCGGCGAGCAAAAAGAAGATCGTTCGCAAGAAGCGAAACGCTGCCGACACGGGCGCCCGGCTCGTGGACATGGCCAACTCGGTCGCCGATCAGATCAGCCGCGAGATGGACCCGGGCGTGCATATCCCGACGCGCGCCCTGTCGAACGTGAACTTCGACAAAAAGAGCGGGCTGATCGTCATGGGCTCCAACGCCCAGCGACGCAGCTTCTTCAACGTCGGCATGGCCAAGAAATTCATGCAGACCACGCTGGTCGCCGCCGGGTGTAAACAGCTCATCGATCAGAAGAAAACGACCAGCATTCGTGACCTTTTCTACCACACCAAGCACACCATCCCCGGCACCAAGGAAAACACCTTCGACGAGCAGTCGGAATCAGACCCGATCATCGAAGACCTGGAAGTGGCGATGGCGTCGCTTCGCGAGGAGCTCGGTCTGTTCGCTGAACCCAAGGGCGCGATGGTCGGCCCGATGGTGATCGAAGACAACGGCGACACGATCGACCTGTCGAAGATGGGCTCGGGCGGCTGGGCGATTCCGTCGATCGTCGAAGACCACATCATCAAGTTCAAGCGCGGCGGCGCGAAGTTCGTCCTGCTGATCGAAAAAGGCGCCGTCTGGCGTCGCTTCTCCGAAGACCGCTTCTGGGAGAAGCACAAGTGCATGATCATTCACGGCGGCGGCCAGCCCCCGCGCGGCGTCCGCCGACTGATGTGGCGGATGCACCAGGAGCTGAAGCTGCCGGTCTACGTGCTGGTCGATAACGATCCGTGGGGCTACTACATCTACAGCGTCGTGAAGCAGGGCTCGATCAACCTCGCGTTCGAGTCGCAGCGCATGGCGATTCCCGCGGCGCGCTTCATCGGCATGAGCGCCTACGACGCGGCGAAGTTCGACATCCCCAAAGCGGTGAGCATCAACCTGACCGAACAGGACAAACGCCGCGCCAAGGAAGTGGCGGCTTATCCGTGGTTCGCGTCCAAGCCCTGGCAGCGGGAGATTCGTCAGATGCTCAAGCTCGGCGTCAAGCTCGAACTCGAAGCGCTGTCGAACAAAGATTTCTCCTTCATCACCGAGCAGTATCTACCCCAGAAACTCAAAGATAAGCAGTGGCTGGATTGACCGGTGCGCGGCCTGCTGGTGGGTTTGATCAAGTCAAGATTGATCGTAACATCAAACTCCCTAGTCACCATGGGGGCTAGAGTTAAGCGCGCCCTCTCGGGTTTTTCCTTATTGCAACAAACACCAACCTGTGACATGGTGTATTGTTTGCATTGCGCGAATCCATGTGGTAAATACTCATGCTGCATGGCGGTCGCCTGACCGTTGTAGGTAAAGTGGGTGTTGGCATTTCCCACTGGATTGATGGTTCGTGCTGGTAAGACTGAGAGGGACTCGCACGGAGTGCGGATTATGCTATCGAGTTGCCATCCCAACAGACGGGATGAAGCTGCATCATCGGAACCTCTGCTTCCACCGAGCGTGCTGATCGCAGAGGATGAACACCTCGTCGCCAGTGATCTGGCTGATCACCTGCAGCATTTGCAGGTTCAGGTGGTGGGTCCGGCCAGCACCGGACAGGCGGCTGTCGAGTTGGCCAAGGCCGAGCAACCTGCCATGGCGCTGCTGGATATTCGCATGGCGGACATGGACGGATTGGAGGTCGCCGAGCGGCTGGCCCAGATGGCCATCCCCGCGGTGATTCTCAGCGCTTACTCCGATGAGGAGTACCTGGTCCGCAGCGCCCGCGCGGGGGTGTTCGGCTATCTGATCAAACCGGTGGATGAAGACGCCCTGCGGACCGCCCTGGCCGTCGCCTGGGCGCGGTTCAATCAGCAGCACCAACTGCAACAGGAAGTCAGCAAGCTCAAGACCGCCCTGGAAGATCGCAAGCTCGTCGAACGCGCCAAGGGCGTGATCATGGACAAGCTCGGACTCAAGGAAGCCGAGGCGATGCGGAAGCTTCAGAAGCAGGCCCGCGACTCACGCCGCACACTGGCGGACATGGCCCGGGCGATCCTGGAGTCCAGCGATCTGTTCGAGAAATAGACCGCTACAACATGAGTTCATTCACGACGCCGTCCGCCCTGCGCGAACGGCGTTTTTTATTTGGAAAAATTGTGCCCGTTCTTCTCAGGGGGTTTCTAAAGCCCCCCCCTGTAGCTGTCCGATAACGGGGATACTGTGTCTGCATCGTTTTTTTCGGACAGTCCCAACGTCCGATTGGCCGAAAGGGAATGAGGCAGCGGCGCTTTGAAGGCTGACCGCGGAGGTACAAATGGATCGACTCGCCAACAAATTCACGCTCATGCTCGCGGTGGTGTGCACCGCCGGGCTTATCGGCTGCCAGAGCCATTCCATATCCCCAAAGCGGTGAGCATCAACCTGACCGAACAGGACAAACGCCGCGCCAAGGAAGTGGCGGCTTATCCGTGGTTCGCGTCCAAGCCCTGGCAGCGGGAGATTCGTCAGATGCTCAAGCTCGGCGTCAAGCTCGAACTCGAAGCGCTGTCGAACAAAGATTTCTCCTTCATCACCGAGCAGTATCTACCCCAGAAACTCAAAGATAAGCAGTGGCTGGATTGACCGGTGCGCGGCCTGCTGGTGGGTTTGATCAAGTCAAGATTGATCGTAACATCAAACTCCCTAGTCACCATGGGGGCTAGAGTTAAGCGCGCCCTCTCGGGTTTTTCCTTATTGCAACAAACACCAACCTGTGACATGGTGTATTGTTTGCATTGCGCGAATCCATGTGGTAAATACTCATGCTGCATGGCGGTCGCCTGACCGTTGTAGGTAAAGTGGGTGTTGGCATTTCCCACTGGATTGATGGTTCGTGCTGGTAAGACTGAGAGGGACTCGCACGGAGTGCGGATTATGCTATCGAGTTGCCATCCCAACAGACGGGATGAAGCTGCATCATCGGAACCTCTGCTTCCACCGAGCGTGCTGATCGCAGAGGATGAACACCTCGTCGCCAGTGATCTGGCTGATCACCTGCAGCATTTGCAGGTTCAGGTGGTGGGTCCGGCCAGCACCGGACAGGCGGCTGTCGAGTTGGCCAAGGCCGAGCAACCTGCCATGGCGCTGCTGGATATTCGCATGGCGGACATGGACGGATTGGAGGTCGCCGAGCGGCTGGCCCAGATGGCCATCCCCGCGGTGATTCTCAGCGCTTACTCCGATGAGGAGTACCTGGTCCGCAGCGCCCGCGCGGGGGTGTTCGGCTATCTGATCAAACCGGTGGATGAAGACGCCCTGCGGACCGCCCTGGCCGTCGCCTGGGCGCGGTTCAATCAGCAGCACCAACTGCAACAGGAAGTCAGCAAGCTCAAGACCGCCCTGGAAGATCGCAAGCTCGTCGAACGCGCCAAGGGCGTGATCATGGACAAGCTCGGACTCAAGGAAGCCGAGGCGATGCGGAAGCTTCAGAAGCAGGCCCGCGACTCACGCCGCACACTGGCGGACATGGCCCGGGCGATCCTGGAGTCCAGCGATCTGTTCGAGAAATAGACCGCTACAACATGAGTTCATTCACGACGCCGTCCGCCCTGCGCGAACGGCGTTTTTTATTTGGAAAAATTGTGCCCGTTCTTCTCAGGGGGTTTCTAAAGCCCCCCCCTGTAGCTGTCCGATAACGGGGATACTGTGTCTGCATCGTTTTTTTCGGACAGTCCCAACGTCCGATTGGCCGAAAGGGAATGAGGCAGCGGCGCTTTGAAGGCTGACCGCGGAGGTACAAATGGATCGACTCGCCAACAAATTCACGCTCATGCTCGCGGTGGTGTGCACCGCCGGGCTTATCGGCTGCCAGAGCCATTCCATGACGACCGCCAGCGCCCCCGAGCCACAGCCCGTGGCCAAGGCGCCCGCCCCCGGCCCGGCGCAGCCCGAGTTCGCCTCGCCCTCGCCGAGCACCGATCCGTCGACCGCGCCGACGACCATCCGCCCCACCGCCAGCCGCATCAGCCTCTGGGGTGACCTGCCCGGTCAGACCACCGGCGCGCCGACCGACGCCTCGGACAATCTCCGCCAGGTCTCCTTCGCCCGCGAAGGCAGCGACTTCGACGCCGACATCGACCCCACGGGTCAGTACCTGGTGTTCGCCTCGACACGTCACCGCCCCACCGCGGATCTGTACATCAAAACCATCGACGGCCAGACGACCACGCAGTTCACCGCTGATCCCGGCCGCGATGTGATGCCGAAGTTCAGCCCCGACGGCAAGTCGATCGCCTACGCCTCGGACCGGGCCGGCAACTGGGACATCTACATCAAGCGCCTCGAAGGCGGGCAGCCCATCCAGGTCACCAACGACCCGGCCCAGGAACTGCACCCGAGCTGGTCGCCCGACGGCACGCAGCTTGTCTTCTCGGCGCTGGGTTCAAACAGCGGCCAGTGGGAGATGGTTGTCGTCGACATCGATCAGCCGGCCAAACGCCGCTTCATCGGGTTCGGCCTGTTCCCGGTGTTCAGCCCCGATGGCAAGAAGATCGCGTTCCAGCGCGCCCGCTTCCGCGGCACGCGGACGTTCAGCGTGTGGACCGTGGACTATGCCAACGGTGAAGGCGTTCGCCCGACCGAGATCGCCGCGGCGACCAACGCGGCCGTGATCAACCCCGCCTGGAGCCCGGACGGCAAGCGGCTGGCCTTCACGACCGTGGTCAATCCCCCGTCAGACCCCAACGAGCGTCCGCGCATCGCCGACCTGTGGGCGATCAACCTCGACGGCACCGGCCGGGTGAAGCTGACCAACGATCGCTATGCCAACACGCAGCCGATCTGGAGCCGCGACGGCCGGGTGTTCTTCATCTCCAACCGCAACGGATTTGAAAACATCTGGGCACTGCGTCCGACATCGGGCCTGATGGTTGAACGCACCATGGAAAAAGACACGCCGGCCCCGACCGCTTCGGTGCCGACTGAATAGGAGTTTAAAGTTCAAAGTTCAAAGTTT
The DNA here is from genome assembly GCA_014873095.1 of Planctomycetales bacterium ZRK34. GTDB lineage: Bacteria > Planctomycetota > Phycisphaerae > Phycisphaerales > Zrk34 > Zrk34. Next base: position 4,902,843 of record CP050848.1, on the reverse strand, counting down.
GAAGAGTCGCGGAACACGCCCTCATTGAACTTTGAACCTTAAACACAGAACTCACACAGCGAGCGGAGCTCGCGTAACTGGCAGGATGCCATGACAAGTAAAAAGGCCATGTTGAGCCTCGCGGTGTGGACCCTGGTCGTGACGACGCTGGGCGGATGCGATCTGTTTCCGAAACGGATCGAGCAACCCAGGCAATACGCCAGTCCGTACCCAGCCCCGAAGCTTTGGGCTGTGGCGCCGTTCCGAAATGAATCCGGCACCTCCATCGTCGATCCGGCCCGCTTTGCCGATCATGTGACCCAGCAGATTCAGCAGACGCCGGGCATCACGATCGTGCCGGTGAACCGGGTCATCGCGGCGATGGATGCGATGGACATGACGGCGGTCACCAGTCTGGACACCGCCATGAAGCTGATGGGCGCGTTGCAGGTCGACGGATTGCTCGTGGGCACGATCACCGCATGGGATCCCTACGAGCCGCCGAAGATCGGCGCGATCATGCAGCTTTACGCCCGGCAGTTGCCCGGCGGCGGCACCGCCCTGGACTCGCGTCAGCTTACGCTCGCCGGGACTGACCCCGCCCTGCCGGGGCTGACGGCATATCGCCAGCCGATCGCCACCGCCAGCGGGCACTTCGACGCCGCCAACGGCGCCGTGCTTCAGCGACTGACCAACTACGCCCGCGGACGGGCCCCAGACGACTCGGCCGCGGGTTGGCGCCGCTATCTGATCAACATGGACCTTTACTCAGAATTCGTCAGCCACGAGCTGATGCGACGCTTGTTTGCAGCCGAATGGGAGCGACTGCACGCCGGCGTCAAACCGGAGTCCGCCAACACCGGCTCCGACAGACCGAATTAACCCGCCCGGCACGGTGAACCGTCGCCGCTGGCGACGAGAGATGCACCGTGCAATCGAACTCCGATTCACACAACGCCAAAGACCCTTCGCCGAATTCAAAACCGGCGGAACTGGTGCTCGTGAAAAAGCATCAGCGTTGGGTTTTCCGTTACCGCCCCGGTGAGGAGGCGTCGGTATTGCGTTGGCTGGCCGATACCGCCCGCGACCCGTCGTGTGATTTCGACTGGTTCGACGCGGCAGTGCTCTCGCACCAGATGGGCAGCCAGATGCACCAGCAATTGAAGGACATGATGCCCGGCTAGCGCTGCAGCGCTCAGCTTCCGGTTGTCCGCCGCGTGTGCGACAGCCTGAAGCTGAAAGCTGACATCGCTGACAGCTACGATCTCAACCCCTCATGCCCCCGGAGTGACGCCATGAACGTGCCGCTGATTACGCAGTTTCTAGAATACCTTCAGCTCGAACGCCACTTCTCCCCGTTTACCGCACGGTGCTACGGCGCCGACCTGCGTCAGTATGCGCAGTTCCTGGCCGGTGAGAATGAATCCGCCTCGGACAACGGCGACGGCGCGTCCACCGGCATCGGTCACGCCATCATCAGCGCCGATGCCCTGTCGGTCCGCCGCTTCCTGACTCACCTGGATGAGTACGAATACTCCGCCGCCACCATGGCCCGGAAGATCGCCACGCTCCGCAGCTTCTACAAGTTTCTGCACCGGCGCGGCATGGTTCCGGCCAATCCCATGCTCATGATCCGCACCCCCAAGCAGGCCAAGCGCCTGCCCAAGGCGATGACCGTCGAGCAGGTCGAGCAGCTCCTGGGCGCTCCCGACGATGGGGCCACCCTCGGCGCCCGCGACCGCGCGATCCTCGAAACGCTCTACTCGACCGGCGTCCGTGTCAGCGAACTGGTCGACCTGAACCGCCAGCATCTCGACGAGATCGGCGAGGCCCTGGTCATCCGTGGCAAGGGCAAGAAAGAGCGCATCGTCCCGCTGGGCACCCACGCCCACGCCGCGATCACCCGCTATCTCGAAATCCTCGGTCGTGACACCCGCTTTGCGCACGTCGCTGAAGCCATGCACGCCGGCGACACCGTGCCGCTGTTCGTGAACAAGACCGGCGGACGCCTGTCCAGCCGCTCGGTCCGCCGCAAGCTCGACAAGTATCTCGAGCAGGTCGGCCTTGATCCCTCGATCAGCCCGCACACGCTGCGTCACTCCTTCGCGACGCACCTGCTGGACAACGGCGCTGACCTCCGCAGCGTGCAGGAACTTCTGGGCCACCAGTCGCTTTCCACCACGCAGATTTACACCCACCTGACCACGCAGCGCATGCGCAACGCCTACGAACAGGCCCACCCCCGCGCTGTCTGACATCGCTCCTTCGCCGGGTTCCAGATTCAGTTCAAGGCCCCGCCCCACGGCGGGGCTTTTTTACGCGCCGACGTTTTTCACGCCCCGCCTTTGTGGTAACCTCTGTCCCGCTTTCGTTCGCAGCCATCACAAAAGGGGCTCACATGCTCGCCACCGATCTGACTGGTCAAGTCGCCCTGGTGACCGGCGCATCACGCGGCCTCGGCGCCGCCATCGCGCTGGCGCTCGGACAGCGCGGCGCCAAAGTCGCGGTCAACTACTTCGGCTCTGTCGACAAGGCCCAGGCCGTCTGCGATCAGATCAACCAGGCCGGCGGACAGGCGCAGCCATTTCAGGCCGACGTGTTCACCCCCGAGGGCGTCGACATACTCATCGACGAGGTCACGGCCGCCTTCGGCGATATCGACATCCTTGTGCTCAACGCGACCGGCCCCCAACCCTTCATCAAAATCGAAGACATCACCTGGGACGACTATCTCCAGCAGTTCACCTACTTCGTGCGCAGTCCGATGATGCTCACGCAGGCGGTCATCGGTCCGATGAAGCACAAGCACGCCGGGCGGATCATTCACATCGGCTCGGAAGTTTTCGAGATGGCCGTGCCGGAGTTTTCCAACTACGTCAGCGCGAAGGGCGCCCAGCTCGGGCTCTGCCGTTCGTGGTCGCGTGAGCTGGCTCCGTGGCAGATCACGGTCAACCTGGTCGCTCCCGGTTGGATACCCACCGAGCGTCACGCCGACGATCCCGCCGACGCCAAAGAGTTCTACGCCCAGCGTGTGCCGATGGGCCACATGGGCGAGCCGCGCGACATCGGCGAGACCGTCGCCTTCCTCGCCTCTGACGCTGCACGCTTTATCACCGGGCAGAAAATCTCGGTCAACGGAGGCAATAGCGTCGAGTAAACCCGCGTCATCCCGATGGCTATTATCTGTTCGCAGCAATACAGACCATTCCCCGTGCCCCACGTGAGAAACCCCGTGATCGTCGCCATGACCCGGATTTTTCTGCTTGTGATCGTGCTGTTCGGCAGCCTCGGCTCGACCGCCTGGGCGGCTGACGAGCCCGCTGTTTCAACCGACGCCGCAACCGCAACCCCCGCGGAAGCCGCATCCGACGTGGCCGCTGAATCGACCGCCAAGGCTAAACCGCAGCGGAGTTTTCCCGAGCGGCTGTGGCGCTTTTTCGGCGTGCTTCACCCGGCATTTATTCACTTTCCGATCGCACTGTTGACGATCTCCGCGGTGTTCATCGCGTTGCGGTGGAAGTTCAAGGGCATCTCGCCGGACGTGGCGTTTTACACGCTCTGGGCCGGGGCGCTGGCGGCGATCGGTGCGACGCTGATGGGCTGGTCGTTCGCCCCCCAGCGGGCGTATGGCGACATGTGGGCCGGGCCGCACGCGGATGTGTTCTGGCACCGCTGGCTCGGTGTGACGGTCACGGTGTTCTCACTGATCGTGGCGATCACCGCCACGGTCTCCCGCCGCCGCTACAACGGCGAGTCATCCGAGAATGCCAACGACCGTGCCGAGAAGTGGCACATGGGCGTGATCATCAGCGCGATCCTCGTCGGGCTCGTCGGCCACCAAGGCGGCCTGCTCGTCTACGGTGAAGACTTCTACAACAAGGCCTTCGCCAAGCTGTTCAACATCGACGACGACACTTCCGTCGTCACCCCGATCGTGACCACCCCGCCGCCCAAGCCCGGCGAGAAGGTCGACTTCGCCAAGCACGTCAAGCCAATTCTCGAAGCCCACTGCATCGTTTGCCACGGCCCGGACAAGGCCAAGGCCAACCTCGAACTGCAAAACAAGAAAGTCGCCTTCTCCACCGGCGATATGCACCCCGATGAGATCGTGCCCGGCAAGCCCGACGTCAGCGAACTGTATTACCGCATCAGCACCGACGACACCGACGACCTGATGCCACCCGAAGATGAGGGCGGCCCCCTGCCGACCGTACAGATCGAACTGATCAAACGATGGATCGCCGAAGGCGCCGAATGGCCCGACGACGTGACGCTCGAAGACAAATCAAAATAAAGACGGGGTGAACGAATTCACCCCGCCTGGCGGTTGCCTGATGATGTATGGCGGGTGTTATCGCCGACGGCGGCAGGCCGCGGTTCCCAGCATCAACACGATGCCCATCGCGCCGGCGCCCGGCGTCGGAACCGCAATGAGCAGTATCTGGCTGTTGACCACATCGTCAAAGACCGCGTAGCCACCGGGCTTGTTCGCCACCGAGCCGAAGGGATTGAAAGAGCCTTTGACGAGCGTGCCGCCGGTGGCGTAATCGACCAGCACGTACTGCTCGAGCGTGGCCAGCGCCCCGGCGAAATCGATCGTCAGCCCGGAGATGTCCAGCGTGCCCTCGTCGAGTTCGATGAGGCTGGAGGTCGCGCCGTCGATATCGAAAAGCATTGTGCCGGTGAGATTCCAGGTGCTGCTGATGCCGAGTTTCTTGATGCCGCCGCCAGCCGAACCGTCGATGAGCCCGGAGTACGTGCCTGTGCCGCGGCCGCGTAGCACCGCCGTGTACGTGTCCAGGTCGAGGGCGCCCGAGAGCGTGACATTGTCGCTGGTGGGGGTGTCGCCATTCTCATTGCCCGCATACAGGGGCGAGTCGGCCAGCAGGTTGATGTCGTTGCTGACGGTTCGGTTTGATCCCGAGAAGCGAACGCCGCCGGGGCGGGTGTTGGTGGAGGCATTGTAGGGGTTGATGTTGCCGCCCTGGACATTCAGATCACCGGCGCCCAGGCCCTGGTCATGACGGATGTCGAGGTTGCGCCAGCTCGGGTTGGAGGTGGTGCTGACGTAGGTGGTGCCGCCGGTGAAGGTGTTGGCGGTCTGCATGAAGAATTCGCCGGAGCCGAAGTTGCTGTCGACCAGCAAGGCGCCGTCGCCGCTGATCGGCCCCTGGAAGTCGATGTAGTAGGTCGTGTTCTGCAGTTTCAGGGTGACGCCGGCGCCGACTTCGATGGGGTTGTAGATGGTCTGCTGCGGTTGACGGGTGCTTTTGATCAGCGGGCTGGTCGAGCCGTCGTTGACGAACTGAAGTTGGCTGCCGCCGAGCACGAAGGCGACATTGTTGGAATTGGAGAATTCGAGGATGTTCAGCAGGAACGGATCGGCGACGTCATTGGTCAGCTTGTTGGCGGTGGTGCCCGTGTTGCTCGCGCCGTCGAAGAGCAGGCGCGTGTCGGACGCGCTGACGGGGCCGACATCACCCGCCCAGTTGGAGTCGGTCGACCAGGCCTGGCTGGACCCATCGCCGCCGTCCCACGTATAGGTCGCTGCCGATGCGATGGAACATGACAGGCAAACGGCGGCCGCAACAATAATCTTGTTCATCCTCATAGCGCTCTAATCTCCAATAGGTGCGTCGTTCTCAAACCAGCAGGCGACTTGGTCAACGGTATCTACAGACATACCACTTCCGTCTGTGATCGCTCATTTGAATCATGTCTGACGTGAGTCGCCGTAGCCTCTTTCGCCCGCCAGTATAACCATGCCTGCTGAATATTCCAAGCTTTTTTGAGTTGATACCCGCCCCGCGGAGCGCCCTGAAAACACTTCACCTGTGGGGGCTTCTCGTATATACTGATCTGCGAATTCCGCGAATCTCGTCGCCAGTTGACCGTCAAACACGTTTATCAATGGCACAGCACCCGGAGGCTTAACGGGTCAATTCGGGGTCTTACGACAGCTCATGATCAGACACGCATTCACGGCAGCGTTGTGGATTGGCATGGCGGGATCGTTCGCCGGCGCGGCGGATGCGCCCGGCCAGCGTGTCGATTTTGTACGGGACATTCAGCCGATTCTGACTGAGCATTGCGTCAAGTGTCACGGGCCGCGCAAGCAGGAAGGCGGCATCCGGTGGGACCGCAAAGCCAGCCCATTCGTGGCGGCGGACTCGGGGCATGTGCCGATCGTGCCGGGCGAGGCCGACGCCGGGGTCATGGTGAAGATGATCACCGGTGAAGGTGAAAAGCGCATGCCCCCGGCCGCGGAAGGCAAGCCGCTTTCGCCGCAGTCGATCGACCTCATCAAACGGTGGATCGCTCAGGGCGCCGACTGGCCCGACGGCGTCGATCCGACCTACGACGATCTGCCGCGCCACTGGTCGTTCAATCCCCCGAAGAAACCCGACCTGCCGCCGGTGCAACACGCCGAGCAGGTGCGCAGCCCGATCGATCGCTTCGTGCTGGCGAAACTCGAATCGCAGGGGCTGTCGCTTTCGCCGCGCGCCGATCGCTACACATTGATTCGCCGGGTGAGCCTCGATCTGACCGGGCTGCCGCCGACGCCGAAGCAAGTCGATGACTTCGTCAACGACCAATCGCCCGGGGCGTTCGAGCGCGTCGTCGATCGCCTGCTGGCTTCACCGGCCTACGGCGAGCGCTGGGCGCGCGTGTGGCTCGACCTGGCGCGCTACGCCGACACACAGGGTTACGAAAAAGACAACCGCCGACCGGGCATCTGGCGTTACCGCGACTGGCTGATCAAAGCCTGCAACAGCGACATGCCCTTCGACCAATTCACGATCGACCAACTCGCCGGCGACCTGCTGCCGAACCCCACCTCTGATCAACTGCTCGCCACCGCCTTTCATCGCAACACGATGACCAACACCGAAGGCGGCACCGACGATGAAGAGTTCCGCACCGCCGCCGTCATGGACCGCATCGACACGACCGGCCTGGTCTGGATGGGCCTGACCGTCGGCTGCGCCAAATGTCACAGCCACAAGTACGACCCCGTCACGCAGCGCGAGTATTACCAGCTTTACGCCTTCTTCAACCAGACCGCCGATGCCGACCGCAATGACGATTCGCCGCGTCAGACTTTTCCGACCAGCGAGCAGAATCGCCGCATCAGCCAACTCGATGAACAGATCGCCGCATTGAAGGATCAACTCGTCACTGACACGCCCGAGCTTGCCGCGGCGATGCGGCAGTGGTCTAGCCAGCAACTCAGCCGCATCGATGATGTGCCGCGGGGTCGATTCGTTCGCGTCGAAATCCCCGGGCGCGAGGCGTTTTTGTCGCTGGCCGAGGTGCAGGTATTCAGCGGTGAAAAGAACATCGCGCCCGATGGCAAAGCCACCCAGTCATCAACCGACTACAGCGGCCCCGCCAAGCTCGCCATCGACAACACCACCGATGGCGACTACTTCAACGCCAAATCGACCACGCACACCAAAAAGGAAAAGGCCACCTGGTGGGAAGTCGACCTCGGCCAGATGCATCCCATCGACCGCATCGTCATCCACAACCGCACCGACGGCGGGCTGCACAAGCGGCTGCATGACTTCCGCATCACCGTGCTCGATGCCGACCGTCGGCCCCTGTGGCATCAGAACATCAAGCCCGCGCCAAACCCCGACCTCGCGCTGACCCCCGCCGCCCTGCCGCCGGATGTCCGCACGATTCTCACCACGGCCGCGGACCAGCGCACCAAATCGCAGCACCGCACGCTGCTGGCGTATTTCATCGACACCTCGCCGCAGTTCAAACCCCAGCGTGATCAGCTTGCCGCCCTCGAAAAAGAACGCCAGGCGATCAAACCACCGACCGTGCCGATCATGCAGACGCTGCAGGCCGACAAGCGCCGCGTCACACACATGCTGACCAAGGGCAATTTTCTGACGCCGTCGGATGAAGTACAAGCGGATGTGCCGATGGCTTTTAATCCGTGGCCGGCCGATGCACCACGCAATCGGCTCGGGCTGGCCAAGTGGCTCGTGGCCCGTGACAATCCGCTGACCGCCCGCGTGCAGGTCAACCGCTACTGGGCGCGGCTGTTCGGCCTCGGCCTAGTCGAAACCGAAGAAGACTTCGGCACGCAGGGTATCGCCCCGTCTCACCCGAAGCTGCTGGACTGGCTGGCGGTCTGCTACATGGACGATTGCGACTGGTCGGCGAAGAAACTGCTGAAGACGATCGTCATGTCGGCGACGTATCAGCAATCGTCGCGCATCACCGGCGAGTTGCTGGATCAAGACCCGCGGAATGTGCTGCTGTCGCGCGGGCCGCGCTTCCGCATCTCCGCGGAGATGGTGCGTGACCAGTCGCTCGCGTCGGCTGGGCTGCTGTCAGAAAAGATGTATGGCCCGTCGGTGATGCCGCCGCAGCCGGGTGACATCTGGCAGGTGGTTTACAGCGGTGACAAGTGGGCCACGAGCAAGCATGACGACCGCTACCGTCGCGGGTTGTACACATTCATCCGACGCACGAGTCCCTACCCGTCGATGATCACATTCGACGGCACCAGCCGCGAGGTCTGCACGATCCGTCGCATCCGCACCAACACGCCGCTGCAGGCCCTGGTCACGCTCAACGACCCGGTCTACATCGAAGCCGCCCAGGCGCTGGCCCGCCGCATCGTCAGCGAAGCGGCGCCGACCGTCGACGCGCGGATCGCCTATGGCTTCCGCCTCGTGTTGATCCGCCCGCCGCACCGCGATGAGATCGCCCGCCTCACCAGGCTGTATGAAACCGAACTGGCCCACTACCAGTCGGATGAATCCGCCGCCCGTGACATGGCGACCAGCCAGCTCGGCCCCCTGCCGGCGTCGATGAAACCCGCCGAGCTTGCCGCCTGGACGATCGTCGTGCACACGCTGCTGAACCTCGATGAGACCATCACCAAAGGTTAAAACCCCCTCTCCCTTTTAGGGAGAGGGTTGGGGTGAGGGTCGAATGTTCCGATGGCAACGATAATGACCGAGCAACCTGCCGCGTCAACGACTCACCCTCACCCAGCCTCTCCCTCAAGGGAGAGGGGCGAAGAAGCGATGACCATGAACCTGCGACTCGAACACGCCAAAGCCATCACCCGCCGCCATTTCTTCGGCCGCACCGCCCAGGGCATCGGCGGCATGGCGTTGGCTTCTCTGCTGGCTGGTGAAACACGCGGGGCCGGCGCGTCGACGCTCGCCGGTCAGAACCCGATGGCGCCGAAGCGCCCGATGTTCGCGCCCAAAGCCAAGCGTGTGATCTACCTGCACATGGCCGGGTCGCCCCCGCAGCACGAGCTGTTCGACTACAAGCCCACGCTCGTCAAACACAACGGCGAGCCCTGCCCCGATGAGTTTCTGAAAAAGGCCCGCTTCGCCTTCATCAAGGGCCACCCCCGCCTGCTCGGCACGCCGTACAAGTTCAAGCAGTACGGGCAGGCCGGCACGTGGGTCAGCGAGTTGCTGCCGCACTTTGCGTCGATCGTCGACGATGTGGCGGTCATCAAGTCGATGCACACCGATCAGTTCAACCACGCCCCGGCTCAGCTATTCGTGCACACCGGCAACGCCCGCCTCGGCTACCCCGCCATCGGGTCGTGGGCGACGTACGGGCTGGGCTCGGAGAATCAGAACCTGCCGGGCTTCGTGGTGCTCGTGTCCGGTGGTAAAGACCCGTCGGCGGGCAAGAGCGTGTGGGGCTCGGGTTTTCTGCCGTCGGTCTTTCAGGGCGTGCAGTGTCGCACCAGCGGCGATCCGGTGTTGTACCTGTCAGACCCGGCGGGGATGAACACGCACGGCCGGCGGCGCATGCTCGATGCCGTCCGCGAGCTCAACGAGTATCAACACGCCAGCGTCGGCGACCCCGAAACGCTCACGCGCATCGCCCAGTATGAGTTGGCCTATCGCATGCAGATCGCCGTGCCGGAGGTGATGGACATCACCCGCGAGTCCAAAGCCACGCTCCAGATGTACAACGCCGAGCCCGGGGCCCAGCGCTTCGCCAACAACTGCCTGCTCGCCCGCCGCCTCGTCGAGTCCGGCGTCCGCTACGTCCAACTGTTCGACTGGGGCTGGGACTTCCACGGCACCAATCGCAACACCGACATCACCCTCGGCCTCAAGGACAAAGCCCGCGAGATCGACCAGCCCATCGCCGCCCTCATCGGCGATCTCAAACAGCGCGGCCTGCTGGATGAAACCCTCGTGGTCTGGTCCGGCGAGTTCGGCCGCACCTCGATGAACGAAAACCGCGGGGGCAACAGCAAGTTCCTCGGCCGCGATCATCACCCCAACTGCTTCACGATCTGGATGGCCGGCGGCGGGATCAAACCCGGCCTCAGCGTCGGCGAAACCGACGACCTCGGTTACTTCATCGCCGAGAATCCCGTCTCCGTGCGCGATCTTCAAGCCACCATGCTCCACCAGCTCGGCCTCGATCCGCACAAGTTCTCACATCCTTTCCAAGGTCTGAACGCCCGCCTGATCGGCCCCACCGAAGAAGCGAATGTCCGCCACGATCTGTTGCTCTGACGCGCGCACGTGACGAGCAAAAACACCTGTTGCGCAACATGCTGAATCGAGGCGTTTGACCGCGGTTTTCACGCCGTCAGCGGCGATCATCGCCCCCCGCCGCGCACAAAGGTGACGTTCTGCCGCGCCGGTGCGCGCGCCGGCGGCAAAAATCGGCTTGTTTAGAACGGTTTTCGTCCGTTTTTTGCCATTCGGCGCGCACACCCATGGCAAGCCCGCGACACGATCGTGCGCGCCTCGCGGATACGGACGCGCCAGGCCGGTCGGCGCGCACCAACCCGTCGTGACAATTCAGTACACTTTTGAAGTTTCCGCTCACCCCGCGACACGTCCGTGCGCATCAATGCGTCGCCATTGTGCAACCCTATCCACCGTGATATCGTCGTTAATCAAACAGATTCGGGAACCACGTCAACACAGGGGGCAGCATGTCACAGGACATTCAAAAACATCGACCGTTGATTCAACTGCTGCTTCGATTGATGGGGGTATTCTTCTGCATCGACGGAACGACCGGCCTGATCAGCTACGGCATCGACGTGGTCTATCACTACCAACTGGTGGCCTCGGTTGAGGCACGCTACACAAACAGCTTTTCACTGGGCTGGCTCATCGGCAGCGCCTTCATGACTGCCGCGGGACTGTGTTTGATCTTCCGCAACCGGATCGCGATGGATGCGATCTTTCATGAGCAGTTGAAAACAACCGACGATCCGCCGCAGTAGGTCCGGGCCCGCCCGGACAAGATACTGCAAGGTGTCCGGGCGGGCCCGGACCTACTTGTCTGTTGCGAATATATTTAGTATTTAGCCTAAATATATATCTGTTGGAGTAGCTGTTTCCATGGGCCACAGCGTGGATATCAACAGGTTGTAGTGGTCGACTTATACCCAACATGAAAAAGATTCGGGTGTCAGATGGTGATCGACTGCGAACCTGTGGCACAGCCGCCCTCGGCTGTGCTTCAGTCGTCGCCAGCACAGCCGAGGGCGGCTGTGCCACAATACCGCGTTCGGGCTTTACACAAAGGCCCGAGTATTTTCTGTGATTGGCATTATCACAAGCTGACAGCCGCGACGGGTGGTGTCGCGGCTGTCGGGGTGGTTGTGTGTTGAAGTTGTGGTCAGGCCGGAGCCTTGACCTACGTTTCAGCGGCGGCGTTTGAGGGCGAGGGCGGCCAGCAGGCAGAGGGCCATCGGGGCGGCGGCGGGTGAGGGGATAGTCGAGGCGATGTCGAGGGTTTCGCCGTTGAATCCGAGGACGGTGCCGGACGCCCCGCTGCCGAGGCCGGTCAGATGCAGGTTCTGGTCGAAGTCGAAGTTGCTGCTCAGAAGGCTCGGCGTTTCGAAGAAGTCGCGAAGATCGATGGTCTGTCCGGCGGGATCAAACCCGAACAGCAGATTGATGACCAGGTCTTCACCGAGCACGACATTGCCGGTGGCGGTGAGCGTGTCGAAGGCGGCGGATTCGACCTCGAGTTCGAGCACGCCGTCCAGGAGGTTCAGATCGCCATCGATGAACAGGTCGCCGGGCGAATTGCCGGGCGCGATGGTTCCACCGTTGAGCTGGACATCGGCGGTGATCGTTCCGCCGCCGCCGTCGAGACGTCCGTGCTCATTGATGATAACGTTCTGGGCCTCGACGAGGCCGCCGCTGCGGACGGTGAGCGTGGAGTCCTGGCCGCTGCTGGGCGTGACGCGGGGGTCGGCGTCGTTGTCCGACACCGTGATGTCGGCGTCGGTGTGGACCACCGCGCCATTTTCGACGAGGAGATGGCCGGTCTGCTTCGTGAACACTTCCATGTCAGGCTCGACGATGATGAACGAGCCGTCGCCGAAGATGTCGCGTTCAACGCCGATAATCGGTTTGCCGCCGGCATCAAACAGCGGATTGCCCTGCTGGTCGAGGATCGGGTCGCCGGCGAGCGTATTGAAATCGCGAAACACGCGCGGGTCGCCGTCGGCGGTGAAACCCTGGATGCGGCGAACGCTCCCGATGGAGATGTTGTCGATCGCGTTGACGCTGGAAGCCATCCCGCCGGTGGACATGCCGCTGACGGTGATGCGTGCATCGGGATCGAAAGAGTTGACGCTGATGCCCACCACCGGATCACCCCCGAAAGACAGGCCGTGCTCAAGCTGGTTCATCTGGCCGCCGTCGGTGATGTTGACCGCGGCGCTGCCGAACCCGTTGCGCAAGCCGATGAAGTGCGTGGCCTGAAGCGTCGAGCCCTCGCCGGTGATATTCACCGTGCCCTGGGTGGGGAAGTCCTCTTCGCCGCCGAGAAAGATCGATGCCTGATCGAAGTTGGCGAGGTCGCCGCCGACGGCTTCGATCAACCCACCATTGGAGATGGTGATGTCGGCGGTGGCGTGCCCGCCGAAGGGAGCCTGGATGCGACCGGCCGCACTGCTGTTGTTGGGCACGATGCTGCGCAGCGCCGAGCCGGGGCCGTCTACGATGACTGTCGCGGCGCCCGGGGTGGCACTGAGCGGTTCTTCACCGAAGTGGATCTGTTCGTTGCTTTCCAGCACGCCGCCACTGCGAATCTCCAGACGACCATTGCCTCCGAACCCGATGCGGACGCCGATGCCGTCGTTGATCGTGGCCATCGCTGATCCCGCCGTGCCATCGCCGATGATGCGCACGACGCCGTCGGCGCCATTCTCGCGTCCAACCAGCAGGCCTTCGCCATCGATCGCGGTCACTGCGTTGCCCGTACTGGCCGCGTTGATCTCCAGCTCACCAGCCGAACTGCCGAACCCTACGGAAATCTGCCCGTTACCGGTCGGAGTCACGCCGACATTCGGAAAAACAGTGCCTGAACTGGTGACTTCCGCGACCGTCGGCGCTGTCAGCCAGGACACGAGTACAGCACAAAGACACCCCATCGAAATACCGGATCGAATAATCACTTAGCGGCTCCTGAAAGTAGACAGACCTATCCCCCGGCGAGTCTGCGCCACGTACGCAATACCGGACAAGATTGACTGAGACTTTCGCTTACACAAATCCCATGCCGTAAGGGATACACCTATATGCGTTTACTATAACTGGCAGGTGGACAGTCAGGTATACCGACTATTCAAATGATTAATACTAAGTGCGCCGGTGTCCGTTTGTACCGATTTGGTCGCACGCGCGGCGGGGTGTGGTGTCAGCAGGGCGCGCGTATGTACCAGACGCTTCGCCTGGGGGCTCAGCGTCGGCGTGAGGGGGTTGTGTCGGGCGGCTCAGCGGCGGCGTTTGAGGGCGAGGGCGGCCAGCAGGCAGAGGGCCATCGGGGCGGCGGCGGGTGTGGGGATGGCGAAGACGGCGATGCCGCCGTTGGCCACGTCGCCGACCAGGGCGAAGGCGCTGGCATCGAAGCTGGTCAGATCACCCTTGGCGGCGAACAGTTCGAGCGCCGCCCCGCCGTTGCGTTCGAAGAAGACGTAGCGCAGATCGTGGAGGCCGGCGGTCAGTTCGATCGAGCCGAACACATCGTGCAGGTCCGACAGGACATCGTCGAAGAAGACGACCTGCCCGTCGATCATGAGGGCTGAGCCGTCGTCGGTACGGGCGCCGAAGGTGTAAGTGCCGGCTTCGGTGATCAGCAGGCGTGTGGTGGCTTCGACGGCGAAGTTGTCATCGCCGGTGCCGAGGAGAAAGGGGTTGTCAACGTCGTAGTGGTCGTTGGTGTTGGTGGCGTCGTGGTAGTCGAGCACATCGACGTAGGTGGAGGCGGATTCGGCGACCCCCGTGCCGGCGAGCAGCGCTTCGGCGGCGGCGAGGCTGCTGATCGTGCCGGTGGACTGGACCTGGCGGACGGCGAAGGCGCCGGTGGCGACGGAGGCCAGGCCGCCGTTGGCGGTGTCGCCGATGAGGGCGGCGTTGGTGAGGTCGGAGGGATCGGCGCCGGGTGCGGACCAGAACTCGACATACTGGTCGCCGCCGATTTCGAACTGGACGAGGCGGTACGGGACGTAACCGGCCTGATCAAAGTGCCTGACGATGCGGGTGTCCGAGTCGCCGGTGGGACCGGGGAATTCCATGGCGGTTTTCAGATTGTTGCCGAGTTGGAGGCGGAAGCCGTCGTCGCTGTTGACCCCGAGCACGTAGTCGCCCGCGGAGGGGATGTACAGCATGCCGGAGATTTCAGCGGCGAAGTTGCTGGTGGGGGTGCCGCTGGGGTAGCTGGTCTTGGCGGGGCTGGTGAAGAGGTTGTTGGCGTTGGTGTCGCCGAAGTTGACGATGGACGAGACATTGCGGCCGACGCCGGGCAGCGAGCCATTGATCAGCAGGCTGTTGGCATCGGCGATGTCACTCACGGAACCAGCGACCACGCGGACGCGAGCGCCGGCGGTGGTCGGGCCGACGAGGTCGACCATGTTCGCGGTGGGATAGGTGTTCATGTAAGCGGTGACCTGCTGCTGGGTCAGCGCGGTGTCGAAAACACGGATGTCGTCGACGGCCCCGACGAGATAGTCGGTGCGCCAGACGCCGACGCGGAAGTTGTAACCGTCGGTGGTGTTCAGCGCGACGTTCAGCGACTGGGCGCCGCCGGTGGGCGCGCCGCCGTTGAGGTAGACTCTGGCGGTGGTGGTCGAAGAGTCGTAGACCAGGGCGTAGTGGACCCAGTTGTTCTGGGCGGTGTTGTAGGAGAAGTCGAAGTCGGAACCCCAGAACTGGGCGCGGAAGTTGTTGACGCTGTCTCTGGTGCGCAGGGAGAAATCGTTGACGGTGGAATTCGAACCCATGGAGAAGATGCCGGCGTTGTTGAACGCGGCGATGTTGGCCCAGCCCATGATGGTTCGCGAGGCGCTGCCGTTGAGGCCGAGCGTGCTGGGCGAGGCGCCGGAGTCGACATACTGCGTGGCTCCGTTGAACTCGATGCCGCCGCCGACCTGGCCGGAACCGTAGGTTGGGCCGTTGACGAGCGTGCCGTCGTAGGTGCCGGGGTTGGCGGCATTCACTGCCGTGCCGTCGAAGGTGTAATGAATCAGTTCCGCCGCGGACGCCGAGCCGGCGGCCAACAGGCAGATCAACACCAGGGCCAGGGCGGCCACGGCCGATTGATAGACACGATCGGTGTTCATAAAGCGTTCTCCTACATGCTCTCCGCGAGAATCGGCGGTATCGTTACAGGCCTCGTGAAAAATACCGGCGCAACATCCCGGCGACGATACTCTCAATGAACTTGAATATACCGCTGCCCGGGCGAGCCTGTGTGCAAATATGATCGGGGCATATCGCAACATGCAGGCCGATATGCCCCGACTTGCCGCCGGCCCAAAACGTTGAAATATCCCCCAGCCGCCGGCAAGCCGATGCGTTGGGCGAGCGTTGAGCCGGTGTTAGAATCACTCTCGATTGCTCACTGCACCAACCACGAGGCCATGTCATCATGACACTTCAACGCATTGTCGCTCACGCCGCGCTCGGGGCTCTTTTGATCATGACCGCCGCGGACATCACCCCGGCGGCCGCGCCTTCGACCGATTTTTACAAGGTCCGTGACGGCATCCAGAACAGCCAGTACTTCTTCGCCAACGATCGCGTCGGCAATCAGTACCTGTTCTTCCTGGGCAATCGCACCCTCGCCGGCGAAGGGCTCAAAGACACCGGCCTGCGTTACTCCGCCCAGATGATGAAGGGCTTCAAGAAGCACTTCCCCAACGCCAACCCGCGCGAGGTCCGTCAGCCCATGCCCGGCGGCAGCTGGTTCGGGATGTACCGCAGCGCCCGCGGGCAGCCGGTCTTCGGTGAGAAGATCTGCTCGGGCCACCTGGCAATTCTCGACTTCGCCGCGGAGGATCGGGGCGTGCCGATCGATCAGGTGAAGCTGACGATCGAGGCGATGGTTCGCGAGGTGCTTTTGTACCGTTCGACCCACAGCCAGATGCTGGTGTACACCCTGACGCCCGAGATGCTCGAAGCTTACCGGGCCGGCAAGACGCCCGAGTACATCCGCGTCAGCGAACAGATCGCCGACCATTACAAGATTCCGAGTCTGAACCTCGCCAGGTATGCCGCGGACCGGATCATCGCCGGCGAGATTTCGTTTTCTGATTTCTCCGCTAATGGGGTCACCCCCACCGATGCCGGCGCGAAGATTTACGCCGAAGCAACCGAGCAATTCATCGATGCGCTGATGACGGCTTACCCCGTGCCGGACAAGCCGACCCGTCACAAGCTCCCCGACCCGCTGTTCGAAAAGACCCACGACCAGGCGCGCATCGTGGCGTATGAAGACCCGGTTGTGAAGCCATCGAAAGGTTGGAAAAGCGGGCAGGAAAGTCCGATCGGGCCCTTCCGTCATCTGCTGGTCAGCGACACCGTCGGCGATACCGTCACGCTGAAGTTCCG
This sequence comes from Planctomycetales bacterium ZRK34, assembly GCA_014873095.1. Taxonomy (GTDB): domain Bacteria; phylum Planctomycetota; class Phycisphaerae; order Phycisphaerales; family Zrk34; genus Zrk34. Next base: position 4,885,990 of record CP050848.1, on the reverse strand, counting down.
CGGGTCGGAGATCGGCATCATCGACGTCGTCGACAAGGATTCAGCCGATCTGGCGTATTCCATCGACGGCGGCGCATTCGCCAAGCTGCCCGCCCCCAAAGACGCCACCGGCCCGACCATGCGGCCCGTCGCTCTCGGCCGCGACCTGGATCGCAACGCGGAGCATGAATTCGTCCTCAAGGTCGCTTCACCGGGCGTGGCCCGACTCGGCGGTTTTCTGCTGAACGGCAATGTCGAAAACACCTATGCCGGGCTGGACCGCCTGCAACTGATCGACGCCATCTACGCCGAGATGGACCCGATCCAGTACACGCCCCCCGCCGGTCGTTTCGCCAACATCCCCAAGACGATGGACAAACTCCGCAACGGCGGCGAGCTGCGCATGGTCCTGCTCGGCGACAGCATCATGGGCAACACCTCCGGATCGAGCTTCGAACTGCTGATGATGCGTGACTATCCCAAGTGCAAGGTCATCAAGATCGCCTCGCTGCGCAGCTCGACGGGTTGCACCTATTACCAGGAAGACAACCGCGTCGAACACTACGTGCTGCGTCACAACCCAGACCTGCTGGTCATCGGCGGCATCTCCAACCGTGACGATTACGAAGCCGTTCGCTCGGTGATCAAACAGGTGCGCGCCAAACAGCCGGGCGTCGAGGTGCTGTTGCTGACGCCGGTGTTCGGGTCATCACGCGACTCGCACATCAGCAAGTTCACTCCCGAGATCGACATGACCACCGACAACTTCCGCCGCGGCATGCAGCGCGTCGCCGCCGAAGAAAAATGTGCCTTTTTCGACATGAGCGGCCCGTGGTGGCAGTACATCCAGAACAGCGGCAAGACCTACGGCTGGTTCAAGGGCGACGCCGTCCACGCCAACCAGCGCGGCTGCCAGATCATCGGCCGCCTGCTGCAAGCGTGGTTCAAGGAATGAGTCGATAGCCGGCCGGCGGCTCGGCGGTGTAGTGCAGGTCAGACAGGTCATCGTCGTTGACCTGCACGAGGTTGGCGGTGACCTGCCATTGCCAGGTCAGGTGGTTGCACTTGATCGCGAGGATGTTCCAGCCGGGGCGGAGCACGGCGAACAGTTCCGTTCGGCGATGGGGTTCATCAGTGATGACGCCGGCGTATCGCTCATGCCCGTTGAGCCAGACGGACAGGCCGATCGAGCCGGCAAACACCTTCGATGACAGTTGCAACTGCACGATCCGTTTTTTCTCGGAGTGGATCCATCGCAGCGCGTAGCCGACTTCATGAACGCGCCCGAAGCTGACGGCGGTGAAGTCGACGCTGCCGGGATCATCCGAGCCGGTGAAGTTCACGCTGGGGTGATACAGATTCCATACCAGGTCGGTGCCGGTCACGGTGGGGTCTGTCAGACGGCCGGCGACGATGTGGCCATCACACGGAAGCCTGCCGCGGTCGGGATCGAACTTGTTGCCCGGCCAGGCCTGTGGGTTAAACAGGCCCGTGCCGACGAGCCACGGCGGCGGGGGTTGGGCGGCCGGTTGATTCGCATGTCCAGCGGCGCGGCGATCGAGGTCTTCGGCGCTGCGTGCTTCCAAGGCCCTGGCGGATTCAACCGCGCCGAGCCCGCGGAGCATGCCGATGGCGATGGCGTAGTGGCCCTGCTGATTCGGGTGGACGTAATCGCCGGTGACGTGAAAGTCGGGGACACGCTGGCGTCCGCGCTTCAGCAGATCGACCATCGTCTGCCCGACGGGCAGCAACGTCAGCTCCTGCTCGGCGGCCAGCGCGGCGAGCCGGGCGTTGAGTCGATCGCGTATCTGGTTCTTCGGCGAAGCGGGGTCTTCAGAACACATCGAGATCGTCGCCAGCGCCAACACGCGAGGCTTCACTCGCTGGCGCAGCGCATCCAGCAGCGCCCGGTATCGCGCCTCCCACGCATCGATGTCCGCCTCGGTCGGCTTCACATACGGAGCCAGCAGGTCGTTCATGCCCAGCATCACGATGACCACATCCGCCGGTTGGGCCAGCGCCGCGCCGACTTCGAATTCTTTGGCGTCGAGCCGAACCTCGCCCTCGCGGCTGCGCTTTTCAAAGTTCTGCCACGCCCCGACGCCCGCCCCGCTGCCGCCCAGCGGGATAACCTGCCACTTGCCATCGGGCCACTTGGTTTTGAGCGATGATTCGATGAGGTGGATGAACCCGCGCGGGTGGTTCCAGCCCTGGCCGGTGATGCTGTCGCCGATGAACACGATGCGGTCATCGGGCCGCAGTGTGGACCCGCCGGCCGGCTGATCCGCCGCATGTGCAGGCGCCGGCGCCAATACCACGGCGCCCAGCAAGATGAGCCATGCCATCAGTCGGTGTGTTGTTGACGTGATCATGGGCGCCTCGAACAAGTGGTGGATCATTCAACAGCCGGGTCGCTACGCGACCCTGGCGGCATGTCGGACCGGGGCCGCGTAGCGGCCCGGCTATGGCATGAATATATCACTTTCGGCAAAGACACATGCCACGCGGTTGAACCTCTTTGAACACCGGGGCCGATGATGCGTCTGGTATGGACAGGGACAACCGGTCGGCTGCAAGCAGAACCGCCCCGACTGCGTTAAACTGCTGACCGGCCACATGGATGCGGCCCGGTGATTCCCCGGCAGATTATGGAGTGCGGCGGCGTGAAAAGCAGGCGAAACATCACACCCATCAACAGACGCAAGCCTTCGGGGCTGTTAGAATGCTACACCATGAAGGCATGCCGGCGGCTATCTCGACAGGGGCTGTGGTGCAGTGTGATCGTGGCGTGTGTGACGGCGACGGGCTGGGGGCAGGCGGCTGACGCCCCGGCGGTGCTGCCGGCCGCCGAGCCGACCCAGCAGCAAGACCCCGAAGAACTTTTTGAAACACTGTTCGGCGCGGACATGCGGCGCGTGAGCGCGACCCCGGACGCCGGGGATGATGTGGACCTCGCCGGCGTGTTGCTGCAGGCGGCTTCATCGACCGATGACAACCCGCAGATGATGAGGCTGCTGATCGATCACGTGGTCGAACTGGGCATGCGTCACGCCTCGGGTTATGACCTGGCGACCGAGGCGCTGGAGCTGGGCGCTGAGCGGCTATCCAGCGATCGGATTCATTTTTTCGAGAAGCTCGTGGAACTGCGCCAGCGTCAATACACGCAGGCGCGGGCGTCGGATCGCACTGCGGCGGGCATGGGATTGATCGCGGCGCTGATTCGACTGGCCGACGCTCAATACGAGTTGCAGGCATTTGACGATGCGATGGTGCAACTGCGACGGGCCACGGCGGTGGCCTCGGCGATCCGTTCCAACGAAGCGCGGCAGACCGTCAAGGCGCGCATGGATCGTGTGATCGCCGGGCAGGCGGTCGTTCGCCAGGTACAGACGGCGCGAGCGCGACTGACGCGCGACAAAACCGACCAGACCGCGGCACGTGAGTTGCTCCGCCTGTATGTCGTCGAGTTGGACACGCCCGAAGAGGCCCGCAAATACAGCTTTCTGGTCGATGATGAAACCTGGCAGAAGAACATCCGCCTGGCGTGTGCCGATATCACAGCGCTGAGCGACGCCGAAGCGATGGCGCTGGGTGACTGGTATCGCGAACTGGCCTCGGGGGCGGACTCGAGCCGCTCGCGCGCCATGATGCTGGCCCATGCGGTCGCGTGTTATGACCAGTTTCTCGAGCAGCATGTCACGACCGACCTGCTGACCACCAAGGCGGCGCTGACCCGCAAGCAGGCGTTCGAAGAACTGACCGCTCTGAATAAAACGCTGCCGGAATACGACCGCCACCTGCCCGGCGACTTCGGCGCGTCGATGAATCTGCTCAAGCTCGTCGACATTCAAAAGCATGTTGAGCGCGGGCAGTGGACACTGGATGAGACCGGCCTGCACGTGGCCGCCGTGCATCGCAACCAGATCATTTTCCCCGTCGCACCGCACGGCAGCTATCAGCTTCAGATGGAGGTGATGTTCGCCACGCCGCAGCCGGATGACGTGATCGTGTATCTGCCGGTGGGCAGTTCGGCGGTTGGATTCTTTCTGTCGCACCCGCCCCGCCGCCGAGAGATCACCGAAACGCCGCAGACGCGGATGGGCCTGGCGACGGTGCGGCAGATGGTCGTTGATGATCCGGACAACCCGGCCTCGACGGTCGCGCCCCCGCCGACGATGGGCATCTGGCACAAGGTGCAGGCGAACGTGACGCTGAACAAGTCGCAGGCGTCGATCGAGACTCAGTTCGACGACAAGGCGCTGGTTCAATGGGACGGCCCGATCGCTGATCTGTCGCCGATGAGTCGTTGGCAGCCGCGGACGCGCAGCGATGTGCTGGCGCTGCACAGCGCCAGCGGCGGGGTCAGCTTCCGAAACGTCAGCTTCCGCATGCTCGATGGCGATGTGACGCTGACCGATCAGCAGAACAAACCGGTGGTCGAGGTCAAGACCCCGGAGCAGGAAGCCGCCGCCGCCCGCCAGCAATGGGAGCAGCGGATTCAGGAAATGCGCGACCGCATCGACAAGCGTTGGCAGCACATGTCTTTCTCGCAGAAAAACCAGTTGGTGATTCAACTGCAGCGCAGCCCGACGCCGTACATCCGCCAACTCGGCATCGAACTGGCGACGCGGCTGGAGCGCGAATAGCAAGCCACGAGCGGTCGCCGATGGTCGTCGGCCGCATGCACGCTTCTGCTGGAGACTCCGGGTGTTTACATTCAAACGAACCATTCTCATCGTCGCATGCGCGGTCATGTCGCTGGCCGCCTTGCCGCGGGCGTTCGCCGAGCCGGATGATGCGGCAAAAGTGTTCGACTCGCTGTACGGCAAGGACATCGCGCGCGTGCAGGCCACACGCCCAGGCGCCGATGATGTCGAACTGGCGCAGACGCTGTTCGCCGCCGTCGAGCAGGCCCGTGAACAGCCGGCGCTGATGCAGATCATGCTGGAGCGGATCATCGAGCTGGCGATGGTGGACCCGGCGGGGTATGACACGGCGGCGGCGGCGATCAACCGCATCGCGGCCGTACCCGATGCGCCGCGCGAACAGGTGCTGGCTTCATACAAACGGCTGACGGATCTGCGCCAGCGGCAGTTCAGCTCGGCGTCGATCAAGCAGAAGCCGACCGTGGCGACGGCGTACCTGGATGACCTGATCGCGCTGGGCGACCTGCAGGCTGAGGGCGACGATCACAAGGCCGCCCTGGCGACCTACCGCAAGGCGCTGGCGCTGGGGCGTATCGCCGAGTCGGACATGCGCGATGAGCTCGTGCCGCGCATCACCCGATCGGGCAACCTCGATCGCGCCTTCATGCAGATCAACCGCCACAAGAATCGCCTCAAAACCAACGCCGACGACACCGAGGCCGCCCGCGATCTGCTGCTGGTTTACATCGTGCAGCTGGACCGCCCCGACGAAGCCCGCAAGTTCAGCTTCACCTGCCCCGACGAGCAGCTGAAGGCGAACATCTCCCTGGCCGCCACGCCCATCGCCCAGGTCAAAACCCCCGACCTGCTGACGCTCGGCGACTGGTACAACGATCTGGCCGAGGCTGAAGCCAAGCTCGATGACAATCGCCTGGCGATGTACAACCACGCCCGCGAGTGCTTCGAGACGTACCTGACCCGCGAAGACAAACAAGACCTGGCCTCGACCAAGGCGAAGCTGGCTTTGGCCCGCGCCGCCCAGGGCGCTGAAGAGATCGAGAAACAGCAGACCGCCGCCGCGGAGGCTGCCAACGGCGGCAGCGAAAAAAGCAAGTGGACGAATGTGCTGGAGAAGGTGGATCTGACCAAGCATGTCGAGCGCGGGACGTGGGCCAAGCAGAACGACATGATCGCCTGCCAGGCGAGTTCGGACGCCATGGTTCGCATACCGATTCGACCCGAGGGCAGCTATGAATTCAAAGCGCGGATTCAGCGCAACGCCGGCTCGGCGGAGGTCGGCATCAATCTGCCGATCGGCGATCGCATGGTCACCTTCGTCGCCCAGGGGCTGCACGGGCAGTTCACCGGCATCTCGTGCATCGACGGGTGGATGTATTACGACAATGCGACGCGCAACAACCGCGGGGCGATGCTGCCATTCAAACGCTCGGTGACGGTGTTCGCCCGGGTGCAGGTCAAGGGCCGGCAGGCGAAGATTTACTGCTCGGTCGGCGGGCAGCGCAAGGTCAACTGGACCGGCCAGCTCACGCAGTTGTCCGACTATTACAAGTGGGACGAAGGGCCGGCCAGCCTCGGGTTTGTCTGCGACTTCGGCAACATCATCGTCCAGTCCGCGGAGCTGCGCCTGCTCGACGATAAAGGCAAAATGGTCGACACCGACGCCGAGCTCACGCCCGGGTTCCGAGTCATCCGCGTGCGCTGACGCTGTAGTCTCCGCCCGCCCCATCTCACGCCGACGCTGAGCCCGCCGCGGGCGAAGCGTCTGGTCCCGCCGGCTAACAGTTGGTCTGCCGGGTGTAGTCTGCTATCATGCCGCCCCCCCATAAACCGCCCCGCAAGGAGACCGCTCCCGTGAAAGCCAACGATATTCGACCCGGCGTCGCCCTGAACCTCGACGGCCAACTGTTCGTCGTCATCGGCGCCGACCACGTCAAGCCCGGCAAAGGCCCCGCCTACGTGCAGGTCAAGCTCAAGTCCGTGGCCACCGGATCGGTTTCGCAGAAGCGCCTGCGTGCTGAAGAGGTCTACGAGCAGGCGGTGCTCGACCGTCGCACCATGCAGTACCTTTACGCCGACGCCACCGGCCAGGTCTTCATGGACAACGAAACCTACGACCAGATCAACATGCCCGAAGATCTGCTCGGCGACGCCATGCAGTACCTCAAGCCCAACACCGACGTGACGGTCCTCATGTACGAAGGCCGCCCCCTGAGCATCGACCTGCCGACCGTCGTCGACCTCGAAATCACCGAAACCACCCCCCAGCCCAAGGGCGCCACCGCCACCAATCAGCTCAAGGAAGCCACCCTCGAAACCGGGTTGACCACGCGTGTGCCCCCCTTCATCGAGACCGGCGAAACCGTCCGCATCAGCACCGTCGACGGGTCGTACGTCTCCCGCGCCTGACGCTTCAAGTCAGAACATGCAGGCATCGCGATCCCCGACTGGTGAATTTCGATTCGCCAGGCGGGTTGTCCCTACCCGCAAATCCTTATTTTTCAGTTGACGAACGGGGCAAATTGAAGCAAAATAGTATCAATCGGTCCTGTTTATCGACGACACGGACCGGAGACTGCCCGCAAGCCTCGCCGCTCGGCGGGGTTCGCGATTGAGAAAAGCGCAACCCAGAGAATCTGATTCCGGGAAGGAGAGGTTCATGAAAAGGTTTATGCTGATCGTACCGGCCGCTTTCGCCCTGCTGGCTGTCGCCACCGGTGCGCGGGCCGATGTCGCCTTCCTCGTGCAGGACGACGCTTATGTCCAGTCCAGCGGCACCGGCAGCGGCGCTGCGAACATGGTCCTGGTCAAGCGCGACACCGGCGCCGTTTCCAGCAGCCATCGCAAAGGCTACATCAGCTACGATCTGACCGACTATCAGGCCGCCCTGGCCGCCCGCTCCGGACGTGGCGTCAACACGCAGCTCGATCTGCCGTTCGTATTCACCAGCGTCGGCGGCACCAGCGCTTCGACCGTGTGGGACTTCGAAGTCTACGGCCTGACCGACGAGTCGGTCGACAGCTGGGACGAATCGACCATCGACTACTCCAACGCCCCCGCCAACGACGCCTCCGATGGCAACACCGTCGACGGAACCAAAACCACCTCCATCGCCACCTTCACCGGCATGGGCACCATGAGCGGCGTGACCCAGTCGATCTCCGGCGCCGCGCTGGATTCATTCCTCAACAGCGACACCGACAACGTCGGCACGTTCATCATCGTGCGCAACACCGCCGCCGGCGACAACTACGCCCACGGGTTCCAATCCAAGGAAGCGACCACCGGCGGCGGCGCCAAAATCAAGCTCATCGAAACCGGCAACCGCCTGGACGCCAACAGCGAATTTGAAACCTTCGGCGGTTCCTTCGACAAAACCGGCTGGTCCAGCACCGGCGCCGCCCTCGAGCACGACGGACTGATCGCCGGCTCCCAGAAGGCGGTGTTCATGGACTCCAGCCAGTCCGGCAATCTCGCCGACTCGCCCAACGCCCAGTCGGAAAATTTCTCCGTCGACATGTACTTCGCCACTGCTGACGGCGGCGGAGGCGGCGGCGACCGCGGGTTCAATGTCAACTACGAATTCTTCGGCTCCGGCCAGATCAACCTCCGCGTCAACGGCGTGGGCCAGATTCAGGTCTTCAACGACCAGGGCCTCGGCGGCACCACCGGATGGAAAACACTCTCAGACCTCAGCGGCCTGATCGCGTTCTCCGAAGACAACAACGCCGACCTTGATTTCACCGACGTCGGCGATGTGCTCAACGTCTTCCGCATCAAGCTCGTCATGTACGGCTCAGGCACGGCCAATCCGTACTACGACGTCTACCTGTCAGCCGCCAATTCGACGACCTTTGCCGCCGTCGCCACCGGCCTGCAGTTCTTCCAGAACGACGTGCCGGATGCTTCGGTGGCCGCCGGTCTGGAGCTGCTCGAATTCGATATCGCCAACGGCAACGGCAACTACGCCGTCGACTCGGTCTACATCGCCATCCCCGAACCGGCCGGCTTCGCGATGTTGAGCCTCGGCGCCCTGGCGCTGCTGCACCGTCGTCGCTGAACCAAAAGACACCCCCACTTGCAACCCAAACAGCCGGGCCGCTACGCGGCCCTGGTCCTGTGCCAACTGAATCAAAACCACATACCGCCCCACCTCCCGCAACCTCAACTGCAGGCGACGAAACCATTATTTTATTGACATATCCCGCGAATTGTGGCATGGTACTAAGTGAGGACCTGATTTTTCAGTGTGTTGGGGATCAGGTAAAAACGCCTCTGGCGGGTCAAAAAGCAGTGATTTTGACGCCATCAGGCAGTCTTTCGGAATGAGGAGCCTTGATATGCAAGTCATGGGAATGAGATTCGCTGCCGCGTTGGCGGTGCTGGTGGTTGCTGCATCCGTGCAGGCCGACGTCACCTACTTCGTCAAAGACGATGCCCATGTCCAGTCCTCCGGGGCCGGCTTCGACATCAACTACGTAGCGGTCAAACGCGATGAAAACTCCGCCTCGATCTACCACCGCAAGGGCTACGTCAGCTACGATCTGGCCGGGCTGGCCGACGTGCTGGCCGCACGATCCGGCCGCCTGCTCGACTGGCAGTTGGACATGTACTTCGTCAGCTCAGGCCTCGGCTCCACTTCCAGCAGCGCCATGTGGGACTTCCAGGTCTACGGCCTGACCGACGAGTCGCTGGACAGTTGGGATCAGACCACCATCAACTACGCCAACGCCCCCGCCAACGACGCCACCGATGGCAACACGGTCGATGGCACGAAGACCGTCTCCGTCGGCACGTTCTCCGGCGCCGGTTACATGATCGGCGAGCTTCACAGCACTTCCGCCAACGCCGGATTCAACAACTTCATCGCTTCAGACACCAACGACATCGCCAGCTTCATCGTTGTCCGCAACACCGACAGTACCGGCGGCAACAGCTACGCCCATGCCTTCGAGTCCGCCAACGCCGCCGGCACCAACTCCGGCGCCAAGCTGCGCCTCGCCGAAACCAACAACCGCATCGGCACAAGCGGTGAATTCGAATCCAGCACCGGCAACTTCACCACCGCCGGGTGGTCCAACAACGACACCGTCGCCAAGGCCCACGACGGCATCGTCGCCGGCTCGCGACAGGCCGCCCGCATCGATTCAACCGTCAGCAACGCGCTGACCATCGGCGGCAATGCCGACAGCCAGGACTTCACCGTCGACTACTACTTCGCCACCGCCGACGGCGGCGGCTCGGGCAATCGCGGCCTGGCCGTTAATTATCGTTTCAACGGCGACGGTCAGATCAACCTCCGCGTCAACGGCGATGGCAACATCCAGGTCTACAACGACCAGGCCCTCGGCGGCTCCACCGGCTGGAAGCTCCTCGGTGATCTCAGCGGCATTGTCCAGTTTTCCGAAGACCTTGCCGGCGACGCGGGTTTCGACGACGTCGGCGACGTGCTCAACGTCCATCGCCTCAAGCTCGTGATGCACGGCTCCGGCACCGCCACCCCCACCTACGACATCTACCTCTCCGACGCCAACGCCACCACCTTCACCGCCGTGGCCTTGGGTCTGCAGTACTACCAGTACGGTGTGCCGACCACCCTCGGCCAGACCGGCCTGGAAGAACTGCGTTTCGACGGCGGCCTGGCCAATGCCGACTACGTGATCGACTCGGTCTTCATCGCCATCCCCGAGCCGGCGACCTTCGCCATGTTCGGCCTCGCCGCCATGACCCTGATCCGCCGCCGCCGCTGAGCAAGCGCATCAAAAGAATTAACCCCACGCCGACGCTGAGCCCCGCGAAGCGTCTGGTATTCCATCGCGATGAGAATTCGTTTTCCCCTGCCCCCCACCCCCCGCGTGGCTTAGAGCATTTTGCGTATTCATGATGATGTAATAGCCGCGGGCGGAAGCCCGCGGACCGCGAGTTCCCGATCACGGCTATGAAAGAATGAGCGGTCAAATATTTCGCAACATACTCTAACCCCGAACCCGCACCATCCACTCGCCTGTGGCACGTAGCGCCATTTCACATGCCCATTACACATACACACAAATTCTAATGTTCTTAATAACATTAGAATTTTAGGGTTGGCCACCGTCATGATTTGACGAATCAAATGCGTCAACGTCGGGCCAGACCGGTCGCAGACGTTTGCGTTGCCGTGGTCTGGCACTGGCGGCTTGCCCGCCAGTGCGATATCAAACATTGGCGGCATGCCTGCCAATACTCGATCAACCCTGCGCGGCTTGTCAGTGAGTTTGCGATCCAACCATGACGGCTTGCGTCCCAGCGCACGATTGCCTTATGCGACTGGTTCATGGGTGTGCGATGAACTTTGGCGGCTTACCCGCCAACGCGTGACTCAACACTGGCGGGCAAGCCGCCAGTGCCACACACCACAGATGTATATTCTAATGTTCTTAATAAGATTAGAATGCGAAGAAGTGATATCGCTTGATTTATAGATCAGAAGTATTAACCACGCTGCGCGTTACAGGCAGAGCGGGCGGGAAGGTGTAATCGTGATGATGCGGTGAGGCGGTGGTTATCCGCCGGCCATGACGCGGCCGATCGAGAAGATCGGCAGCAGCAGGCTGATCGCCACCGAGCCGACGATCAGGCCCATGACCACGATCATGATCGGCTCGATGAACTGCGTGCTGCGCCGCACCGACTCGTCGAAGTCAACCTCGCTGAACGACGCGATGCGTTCCATGGTCTGTCCGAGGCGGCCGGCCCGCTCGCCGGAGGAGATCATGCGCGAGATCGATTTGGGAATCAGCGTGCTGTCGTAGATCGCCTCGGAAAGCTGAGAACCCTGCTGGAGGCGCGCGTCGACGCGGTCCCACAGTTCCTGAAAGAACACGTTGCGGGTCACGCGCCGGGTGATGTGAATCATTTCGAGCATCGGCACGCCCGCCGAGATCATCGTGCCCATCGTCTGGGTGGCTCGCGTGACGTACAACTGTCGAAACAGCGAACCGATCACGGGCGTGTTCAGCTTCAGGTGATCGTAGAATCGCCGGCCGGCGGGGATCGTCCGCAGGTAGAGTCCGACGATCGTCAGCGCGACGATCGACCCGACCCAGATGTACCACGAGTTGATCATCCAATCGCTGGTGGCGATGAGCAGCCGCGTCGGGGTCGGCAGCGAAGCGCCGCGGCCTTCGTAGATTCTTGAAAAGCGAGGCAGCACGAAAATCAGCAGAAACACCGTCACACCGATCGCCATGAACAGCATGAAGATCGGGTACATCAGCGCCCCGCGGATTTTGCGGATCGTCTGACGCTCCTTGGTCAGGTACGCGCTGATGCGTTCGAGCATGAGGCCCATCGTGCCGGAGGCTTCGGAAGCCTGGATCAGCGAAATCATCAGGTGACCGAACACGCGCTCGTGGCGCGACAGCGCCTGCGACAGGCTCGTGCCGGTGTTCACATGCTGGGTCACATCATTGAGGATCGCGCGGAACGGCTCGCTGGTCGCCTGCTCGGCGACCGACTCCAGCGCCTCGCTGATCGAGACACCGGTCTGAATCATGATCGACATCTGGTGCGTGAAGTAGATCACCTCATCGCGCTTCACGCGGCGGGCGGCCTGCTCCAGGGTGAACGGCGCATCATCGTCGGCCGCCTGGCTGGTCGGTTTGATCTTGACGACGAACTTGCCGTCCTGGCGCAGCAGTCGCTGGGCGACGGATTCACTTTCCGCCGCCATCACGCCGCTGGTCAGCGCGCCCGCTCCATCCCTGGCCTGATATGCGAATCGTGGCATCAACTATCTCCCGGTCAGCCCGCTGTGGCGTAGAGCACTTCGTCGACGGTCGTCAGACCGGCCTGGACCTTTTCCATGCCGTCGCGCCGAAGGTGAACAAACCCGTCGGCCGCTGCGGCCGCGCGAATCTTCTGCAGCCCCGCCCCTTCGGTGACCAGGCCCACCACCTGATCGCTCATCGACAGGAATTCGAACACGCCCAGACGTCCGCTGTACCCGGTGTTGCGACACTTGGGGCACCCGGCGCCGGCGTAGAACACGTCGATGTCGCCACCGAGGGCTTCGGCGGCGGCCTTGCGCTGCAGGGCCGTGGGCTCGACTTCCTGCTTGCAGTGCGAGCAGATCTTGCGGACCAGCCGCTGCGCCAGAATACCCCGCAGCGACGCGGCGATCAGAAACGGCTCCACGCCGATGTTGATCAATCGCGTCACGGCGCTGGGCGCATCATTCGTATGCAGAGTCGACAGCACCTGGTGGCCGGTCAGCGCCGCCTGCGTGGCGATCTTGGCGGTCTCCACATCGCGGATTTCACCGACCATGATGATGTCCGGGTCCTGCCGCAGCAGCGCGCGCAGCGCGCCGGCGAAGGTGAAGCCCGCTTTCTCGTTGACCTGAAACTGATTCACGCCCATCAGGTTGTATTCGACGGGGTCTTCGACGGTGCAGACGTTGACGTCTTCGTCGTTGATTTCCGAGAGCATCGAGTACAGCGTCGTCGACTTACCCGAGCCGGTCGGACCGGTCACAAGCATGATGCCGTGCGGCTGGTGCAGCGCCTCGCGGAAGCGGACGAGCATGTCGGGGTTGAACCCGATCTTTTCGAGACTGACGCAGATGTTCGTATTGTCGATCACGCGGATGACGACTTTTTCGCCGAACTTGCCGGGCATGGTCGAAACGCGCAGGTCGATCGGGCGGCCGTCGAGCATGACATGGATGCCGCCGTCCTGCGGGACGCGGCGTTCGGAGATGTCGCAGTTGGCCATGATCTTGATGCGTGACACGATCGCCGCCTGCATCGCCGCCGGCGGGCGCATCTTCTCGAACATCCGCCCGTCCACACGGTAGCGCACACGCAGTCGGCCCTCGTCGGGCTCGATGTGGATGTCCGAAGCGCCTTCGTGTACCGCCGAGTAGATCAGGTGGTTGACCAGCTTGACGACGGGGCTCTGGCCGGCGACTTCCTCGATGTCGGACAGGTCGGTGACCTGCCGCTCGACGACGGAAAAGTCATCGGGATTCACATCGTCGACAATCTCATCGATCACGAAGACATTGGCCGACGGCAGATGATTCTGCAGCGTGGCGCGGATGTCGGCAGCGGTCGAAGCGACGATCTGAACCGGGCAACCGACCAGTCGCTCGATCTCTTCGATGAGGAAGACGTTCGACGGCTCGGGCAGCGCGACCGTCAGCTTCCCCTGCACATGAAACAGCGGCAGCACATCATGTTTTTCGATGAACTCGCGCGGCAGCATCTCGACGATCCGCGGATCGGCGATCTTCGGGGTGACCTTCGCGTAAGGCACACCGTAAGCTTCGGCGAGCACTTCGGTGACCTGGTCGGCGGTGACGTAGCCGAGTTCGATAAACACCTCGCCCAGGAGCTTGGTGTTGCCGTGCTCGCGCTGCCAGGTCAGCGCTTCTTCGATCTGCTGTTCAGTGATCAGGCCCTGGGCCAGAAGCAGTCCGCCGAGCTGTTTGGGTTTGGCGGCGGTCGTGTTGTTGGTGCCGGTCTGGGTCATCCTTAACCTCAAAATCTGTCTGGCGGGGAGAATTAATTCTCCCCGCCTATGTTTAGTCAGCGCAGTGAAGCCAGGGCGCTGTCGAGGCTGTCGTGGGTTTCAAATGTATTGGTCAGTCGGGTCACGCGCAGGATCGTGCGCAGGTTGTCGTCCAAGTTCAGCAGTCGAACCTGCCCGAGGCGTTCGCCGGCCTGCTCCTGAGCCCACAGCAGCGTTTCAATGCCGCGTGAGTCGACGAAGTCGGTTTCGGCCAGGTCGATCACGAAGTCGCGGGTCTGATCCGCGAGCCTGTCGTTGACGACGCGGCGCAGCGGCTCGGTGTCGTCGGCGGTCAACTCGCCGGCCAGGCGAACGACGGTGATCTGATCGAACTGTTCGTGGCTGAGTTTCATGCTGAACTCCGCAGACACTGATCCAGCGGACTTTTCCGCTGCTGATGTTCCTGAACCATGCGGTGGTACGGTCCGAAATCAAGCTTGACGAACACCTTCGCCAGCTCGGGATCGAATTGCGTCCCGGCGCAGTTGCTGATCTCCTCAAGCACCTTTTCAAGCGGCATCGCCTGGCGGTAGGTGCGTGTGGAACTCATGGCGTCAAAACTGTCCGCCAGACAAATCAATCGGCCAAAAAGCGGGATGTCTTGACCCGCGATCTTGTACGGATAGCCGCGCCCGTCGTAGCGTTCGTGATGATGCAGCACGCCGGGCAGCAGGTCCTGCATCTGGCGGATGTCTTTGAGAATGCGGACGCCGATCTCGGGGTGCGCCTTGATCATGTCGAATTCTTCGTTGGTCAGTTTGCCGGGCTTGCGCAGCACCGCTTCGGGCACGCCGATCTTGCCGACATCGTGGACCAGGCCGGACAGGTAGACGCGCTCGACGGTGTACGGATCGAGCCCGGCGGACTCGGCGAGCTGGCGGCTGAGCCAGGCGACACGCTCGGAGTGACCGCAGGTGTATGAGTCCTTGGCGTCGATGGAGCTGACCAGCGAATGCAGGGTGCCCATGAACATGTCCTGCATGTCTTCGTAGAGCATGGCGTTGTCGAGGAAGATGGCCATGTTCTGACTGGTCGAAGTCACCAGCTTCGAGTCGACGCTGGACAGCGCCGACCCGTCGATCTTGTCGGCGCCGAACAGCAACGCGATAGGCTTGCCTTCGATCGTGATCGGCACAATCAGCAGGCGCTCGGCGATGTCGGCGATGCCGGGGATGTCGAGGGTCGATACATCCTCGATGATCGTGGGGCTGGCGCCGCCGAAGCGTTCAAAGAGGATGCGACCGATGATGCGCAGCGCCGCGTCATCGGAGCCGGTGTCGCCGGCGTGGATGAAGCTTCCGCTGAGGCGGTCCAGGCGCGCTTCATCGTCGGTCAACTGCATGCCGAGCCATCGCATGCCGACGACCTGCTGCAGTTCGTTGAGCGCTTCTTCGAGGAACATGTGCGAATCGCGCGACACGGTCATGTGGGCCGAGAGCTTGTAGACGAGGTTCAGCTCTTCGTAGGTTTCAGCGAGCTGCTGGCTGAGCGTGTCGATGTCGTCGGTCTGCTGCTGAATGCGATCCAGGTCGGCGGTCATCCATCCGAACATGTCGCTCCAACGTTTGACATCTTCATCGCGTACGCCGGTGTGCTGCTGGAGGCGGCGCATGGCGACGGTGCGATCCACCCGGGCACTGTCACACAGGCGGTAAAACTGCTCGCAATCACACAGATCGGGCGTCAGCATGACCACCACGTGATACCCCACGCGACGGCGGCGCTGAGCGCGCGGCAACGGCAACAGCCAACAGCCCTGCCACATCTGAACCGGCGAAGGCGTCGGCTGATTGGCCCACTGCCGCGCCTGGCCCATCAGGTTCATGCGGAACATGTTGGATGTCACGACCGCCTTTTCCAGCGGCGAGTTGGGGCGGTGATGCTCGGCGAGCACACAACCGTCGAGATCCGTCTCGATCAGAGTCACACCCAGGCGATCGCATCGACTGGCGAGATCGGCGTCATGGCCGACCCGTTCGGGATGGTACATCGTCTTCCTCATGTGCGCTGAGTCACTTTGTCCTCAACCAGTTCTTGAACTTTCGCCAGCACATCGCGCGGGCTGAAGGGTTTTGAAAGCACGCCGACGATATTGGTCTGATCCAGGTCGGTTTGCGTGAGGCTGAACCCGCGGGCGGTCAGCATCAGCGCCGGCGTGTTGGCTGTGGCCGGTTGCTCCTTGAGCTTGGTGCACATTTCCAGACCGTTCATGAACGGCATCTGCAGATCGCTGATGATCAGGTCGGGCTCAATCTGCAGGGCGACTTCGAAGCCCTCCTCGCCGTCGGCGGCGGTGACCACCTCGTAGCCGGCGTTCTGCAGCTTCAGCGACAGCACATTGAGAATGTGCGATTCATCATCCACCACCAGAATCGTCTTGATCTTGGAATACTCGCTCATACTTCCGTTCCTTTCTTCTCACCAGCACGGGAAATCTGCGGCGACTCGCTGATCGGCAGCGTGATCGAAAATGTGCTGCCGGAGCCGGGTTCTGACCGCATACGGACTTTCCCCATATGGACCGTTTCGACCACATGCTTGACCAGGTTGAGCCCGAGGCCCGTGCCCTTGGCCAGCTTCTTGTGGTCCGGGACGCGATAAAACTTCTCAAACAGATGGGCCTGCGCCTCGCGCGGGATGCCCACGCCGGTGTCGGACACGTGAATCGTCACCGTGCGATCGATCTCGTCGATCGCGGTTTCGACGGTCACGCGCCCGCCCTGATCGTTGTACTTGATGGCGTTGGAAAGCAGGTTCAACAGCGCCTGGTAGAGCATGTCTTTATCAGCGTAGATGCTGTAGCCCAGCGCCGAGCCCTGCTCGCTGATCGTGATCTGCCGGGCGCGGGCCTGGGGCCGCATCACTTCGACCGCGTCGGAGACGATGCCCGCCAGGGCGATCTCTTCACGCTGAACGCGGACGATCCCCGCCTCGATACGGTTGATGTTCAGAATGTTGTCGATCAGCCGCGACAGGCGGTTGGTCTCGGACTGGATGATGTTGTAGAACTCGGTGCGGGTCTGTTCGTTGTCCGCCTCGCCGTCGACGAGCATCTCGACGTAGGCCTTGATCGAGCTCAGCGGCGTGCGCAGTTCGTGTGAAACGCCGGACACGAAATCGCTTTTCATCTCGGCGATTTCCTTCTCGCGGGTCACATCACGCAGGATGGTCACCACGCCGGTGACTTCCCGGTCGGCGTTGGTCACGCAGGCGAGCGTCACGTCGTAGACCTTGTTGCGGCCGTTGTGGACGATGCGATGCTCGACGTGGCGCGGCGAGCGGATATTGCCGGCCTCGCGGGTGTCTTTGATGAGCTTGATCAGGGCCGGGTCGTGCAGGATGCGATCGATCGGCTGGCGATGCGATTCGGCGAGATTAAACCGCAACGCCTGCGCGGCGGTCTCGTTGGTCATCGCGATTTCGTTGAAGGCGTCGGTCACCAGCACGGCGTCGGCAATCGAGTGAAGGATCGCCTCGGCGTGATGGCGTTCGGTTTCAGCGACGCGCACCTGGATTTCGAGATCGCGGCGTTCGCAGCCGAGTTCTTCGACACGGGTGCGAAAACTGCAGAGGCTGCGTTCGACCGAGTCGGTCAGCGGCCTCAGCCACGGCGGCGAGGCGCTGTCGGTTGCCGATGCATCCGAGCCGCTGAGTCGATCGTATTGCAGACGCAACCGCGCGATCGGCTCGGTCACGACGCGCGTGGCCACCATGTAGCTGATCACCCCGACGCAGAGCCCACCGAAGATCGACAACGCCGGCAGCATCCACCACATGGCGCCCGGCGAGATCCAACCTTCCGACGGCTCGACAGCCAGCAGCAACGCGATCACCGCCGCGGCTGAAAGACTGCAAACCAAACTGATCGTTCGTCCGATGGACAATGCTCAATGACTCCAGTGCACGATGAATTCACCACCCCGCTCACCGGCGAGGCTTCATCAACATGACCCCGACTCCAACCGGAAGTATTGTCAGCGGGTGTCGACACCGGCCAGCAGACGCTGGGCGCGGGTATCATCCGGCGCGACGGTCAGCGCCTGGCGATACGCGGCGGCGGCCTCGGCGGGTCGGCCCATCTGTTCGAGCGTCATGCCCTTCATGATCAGCGGCGAGGCGTTGTTGGTCGCCAGCGACGCGGCGCGGTCGAACCACGGCAGCGCCTTGGCCTTGTTGCCGGTGCGCATTTCCATCATGCCCCGCAGCAGATAGCCTTCGTGGCGATCCGGCGAAAGCGACAGCACCTGGCGCGTGGCCTGGCTCAGTCGCACGTTGTCTTCAACCGCCCAGGCACACTCGGCGAGTTTGATCCAGGCGTTGACGTCGTTGGGGTGTTCTCGGGTCAGTTCCATGAACACGCGCCGGGCTTCCAGCGGTCGCTGGGTGGCCAGGTAGCAATCGCCCAGGGCGCTGTGCAGATCGGCGCGGTCGGCGTAGTTCTTGTCGGCCAGCAACGCCTTCAGATGATCGATGGCGTCGGGCCAGCGGCCGGCGGCGTATTCGGCCATCGTGAGCTGCTCGAGCACAGTCTTGTCCTCGGGCGCCAGCAGCGTGGCTTCACGCAGCAACGCCACGGCCTTGGGCATGTCACGCTTGAGCATGTAGATCCGACCCAGCCCCACGCGAATCGCCGGGTTGTGATCGAAGTACTTGAGCTTGGCGCTGAGCAGCGTGATCGCCTCGTCGGGGCGGTTGAGCTTCACGAGCATTTCGCCCATCGCCAGCAGCGGCGACACGTCGTCGGGCCGCGCTTCGTAAGCGAGCTTGTACTCTTTGTAGGCCGGTTCGTACTGCTGCCAGCGCTGGAAGATCAGGCCCATGATGTAATGCGATTCGGAGCGTTCGGCGTCGAGGTTGATCGACTGCTCGACGGTGTGGAAGGCGCGTTCGAGGTGGCCGCGTTCCAGGTAGATGCGGGCGGCCAGATCGAGGTAAGCCGGGTTTTCCGGCGACATCGAAATCGCCTGGGCGATGGTCTTTTCGGATTTATCCAGATCGCCGACCTCGAACTGCTGGACGGCCATCGAGTACATGATGTTGGACCGGGCGTTGGCCCAGCGTTCTTTGGCGGCCTTCTTGGCCTCAGCCTGGGTGGTCATGTTGGCGGAGCTGCAGCCGGTCATGACGATCACGGCGGCGGCGGTCAGAACCATGGCGGCGTAGCGAAGCGAGCGTCTCATGTTGCTTCCCTGTGATGGGGTGATCTGAATCGGCCCGAAGCTCTTTCATCCACGGGGCCGGGGTGAGTAAAAAAAGCTGAAGCGCCCCGGCGGTGAGGCCGGGGCGCTTCAAGGGTCCATGGTCTTACGGTCCGGCCGGGGAGTCGACCGAGTTGGTGTCGACTCCGGCGGTGGCCGGCTCAGCGGCTTCGGCCTCCTCGGTGATCACCGTGGTGGTGTCGTCGGCCGAGGCGGTTTTGGTTTCGACCGGCTCCCGGAGGCCGGGCATCGCCTCGGCGTGGCTCACGGGCACGGTCGGCTTGGGATAGGCCGGCTGAGGATCGGGCTTCACGGGCACACCGTCATGCGTGGTGCTGCGGGCAGCCTGACGATCAACCATGATGTCGACGGTGTCGTCGAGCAGGTTGCGTCCGGGCCAGTAGGCACGCTCGCCGGTGAGCTTCTCCTTGAGGCGACGGGCTTCGATGGAATTCGGATCCAGGCTCAGCGCCATGTCGACTTCGTAGAGGGCCTTGTCCTTGTTGTTTTCTTCAAGGTAGTTCAGGGCGTCGCGGACATGCGAAGCGGTCAGCTTGGAGCGGGACCACGGCAGAAGGCCTTCGCGGGCGCCGATGCGAGCCATCTCGATGCCGTCGAGCGCGGCGTCGCCGGCGGCGGCCAGGGCCTTGTCCTTGACGATGTGCGGCGTGATCAGGAAGATCACCTCGCTGCGATTGACGATGTTGTCCACACCGCGGAAGGCCGGCCCGATCAGCGGCATGTCGCCGAGGCCCGGAATCTGATTGCGGCCGATGGTGGTCTCTTCCTTGAACAGACCGCCGAGCACGATCGTCTGTCCGTCGGGAACCATGACGTTGGTGGTCAGTTCCTGCGTGGTTTCGTCAGGCAGGGTCACCACGCTGGAGCCGGCGCCGGCGTCACGCAGTTCGGCGGAGCTGATCTGCGGTTTGAGTTCGAGGCGGATCATGCCGTCGTTGGACACGAACGGACGAAGCGTCAGCTGCGTGCCGGTGTCGAGGAATTCGACGGTCTGAGTCGTCGCGGTGCTCGTGGCGGTCGTCGACAGGTAAGCGACCTTCTCGCCGACGAGGACCTGGGCCCGCTGACGATTCAGGGTCATGATCTTCGGATTGGCGAGGATGGTGGTGTCGGTGACGCGGTCGAGGGCACGCACGAAGACCTGGACGTTGTTGGTCAGCACACCGACGCGGACACCAGCGTCGCCGGACTGATTGCCGATGCTGGTGTTGATCGCGCTGGAGGCGGTCTTGGTGATGTCGCCGGAGATCATGTTGGTGACGGTGTCCAGGACCGAGCCCAGGGCGCCGGCGCCGGTGGCGGTTTCCAGCCCCATGTCGGCGAGGATGGACACGTCGACGCCGTAGGCCATGTCTTCGGTGAGGTTGGCCTGAAGGATGGTCGACTCGACGAGCACCTGCTCGGGGCGGGTGTCGATCTGCTTGATGACCTTGGCGACTTCTTCCAGATGATCGGGGTAGTCACGCACGATCATGGTTTCAGTATGCGAGAAGCTGTTGGCGCCACCGTCGCCGAGCGAAGGCTCGAAGCCCGCGGCGACCTGACCGCTGATGGCGATCGACCCGGCGGCCGACAGCAGCGGCGTGATGAAGGTCGAAGCGTCCTGGGCGGTGATGTAGTTGAGCTTGAAGATCTGGTGGGCGACCTTGCGTTCGGCGTCCTTGATCTTCTGCAGCTCATCGAAGGTGTACACGAAGATGAAGTTGCCCTTCTCGATGTAGCCGGCGCCGTTCTGCTGGAGGATGGCGTCGAGGGCTTCGTGGAAGGTCACATCGTAGAGGTTGGCCGTGACGGTGCCGGCGACCTTGGGGCTGGGCACGATGTTGCGCTTGCCCTGAATGCTCAGCAACTGCAGCACGTTGGCCAGGTCGGTGTTCTGCACGTTCAGCGACACGGTGTCGTACTTGGAGACCTGCACCGGCCCGCTGGGAAGCTGGTCGGCGGCCGGCTCAACCGGAGCCTTGTCTTCTTCGCTGAAGCTGGAGATCGCATCGGCAGCGGCCTTGATCAGGTCGCTGGGATTCGACATCGGCTTGGCGGGCGTGGGCTCGGCGACCTCGGCCTCGTTGCCGGTCGTCGCCGGAGCGTCGACGGGCTCTTCGGTGGCGGGGTCTTCGCGCGTTTCGGTCGTTTCGTTGATCACCGCCTCGGGCGCGGCGTCAACCGGCGTCTCGCTGACGACCGGTGTCATCGGCGCTTCGCCGGCTGTTTCCTCAATCGCCTGACCGTTGCAGACCCACCCGAACAGGCAAAAAAAAGTCGCGGCGGCCAACATCGTGTTCTTGCTGAGCATGATCGACTCCTTGTCGTCGTTTATCGGGGCCTGCTCGGGCGCCCATTGCTTGTCTGCCTCACATTTCCAATTCGAGCGTCACGCCGTTTTTCGTGATCGTGATGCTGCGCGGGCGGATCTCGGTGACCGTGAATCCCGCAATGTTCTGCCCCGGTCCGATCAGCGTGCCGTTGATCATTGCCCGGGGCTGCGCTCCCAGGATCGTGCTCTGCAGTTTCAGGTCGCCTGCCTCGGCCTTGATCACACGCATCTGCTGTTCCAAGTCATCGGTCGGATCAAGGACCGACTTTGTCAGTCGCGAGGGGTTTTCTTCTCCGGAAAGCTTGGGGAAATACGCTGCGTTGATGGCGAAAACATCCCGCGGCACCACGCCGACCAGGCTGGCCTCCACGGCACGACGCTGGGTGGCCTCAGCGGCCGGGGCCGGAACGTTATCGGGCATCGGCGCGGCCGCGGCGAGCGGAGGAACCGCCGTGGCGGTGCGCGGCACGTTGTGAATCAACAGCCGTCCCCACAGCAGCAGCCCCACCAGCAGCAGGGTCAACAACATGCCGAACTTCTTGCGGTCGGCCAGCAGCTGCTTGCGAATTCGAGCGAAGTGAACTTCCATGCTCATCGCGCCATCTCCTGGGTCGTGTAGTAGTAGGTGTTCAGCTCGAGACGCGCTGACACCAGGTCGGGGTTTTTGTCCTTGGCCAGTTCCATGCTGGTGACCTGCATCAGGCGCGGCATGGCTTCGACCGCATTGATGAAGCGGAAGGCGTTGGGGGCCGGGCCTTTGAAGGTGACGCGGATCGGCAGCGTGGCATAGTCTTCGCCCAGCACGGTCGGCTCCGTCGAAATGCTCTGATCCGCCAGTTCGGCGCTTTCGATGGTCGCGCTGATCTGACGCACCAGGTCCGCGAGTTCACCCTGGGTCGGAATCACCTTGGAGGTCGATTCGATCTCGTGACGAATCGACTTGACTTCCTCGTGCAGACGCATGAGGTCTTCGGTTTTGCCGGCGGTTCGGACGATCTCTTCCTGTGTCTGGTCGATGTGCTTGCGCAGGGCGGCGATGTCACGGCTCGCCGGCCACCAGCCAAGTCCCACAAACAACGCCACCGCCAACGTCATCCCCGCGGCGATCTTTTTCTGTGTTGGATCAATGCGCACCGGCCACCTCCTGCTGCGGCTGATTCAGGTTGAGGTACTCGCAATTCAGCGGCACCTGCATCCGCAGACGAAACTCACGCGTGATCAGTCGACCGCGCGTGCCCTTTTTCGAGTAGATCATCTTCACGTTCTGAAACACGCGGCTCGACGCCAGGGCGCCGATGAAGTTGGCGATGTCTTTGTCCGACGGGGCGACGCCTTCGAGATCGACGTTGATGACCCACGTGGAATCGGTCACCGTCTTCTGGCGAGGGCCTGTCTTGTTGCCGGTCGCCACCGCGCGTGTGATGGTCTCGCGGTCGGTCGAAAGCGACACGTCGACCAGCGACACCGTCGGCGGCAGCAGGCTTCCGAGCGTGCCGGTGACTTCGCTGTAGTTGATCGGCTTGTGCAACTGCCGATGCACGGCCAACTGCTTGACCAGCACGGCGCGCTGATGGCGGAGCCGCGTGGTTTCCGTGACCTGCATCTTCGTGGACTTGAGTTTGGCGTCGAGCCCGGCGGCGTACTCGCGCAGTTCGCTGCGAGTGTGCCATGTCTGCGCCAGCAGGACAGCCATGCCGGTCAGCACCAACACCGCCATCACGCTGGAGCGTTTGAGGCTGCGCTTGCGGCTGCGGGCCTGCACGTACCAGCTCGGCAGGAAGTTCACATCGTCGTAAAGTCGTGAATTCAGCATGCTCATGCGGCACCTCGAATCTGAGTCGCCGGCGCCAACCGCAGCGCCAACCCGGTCACGGCGGCCCAGTCCGGCAGCGTTCCCGGCCGCTCGGTGAGCACCTCATGGCCGTCGATATTCACACCGGCCAGCGGGTCGGCCAGATCCACCTGCAATTCAAGCTTCTCAGCGATCGTCGAGGCGATCAGCGGGTCGTAAGCCTCGCCGCCGCTGAGGGTCAGTTCCGCAGAACGCGCCCCGCGGAAAGTCACTGAGTGGTAACGCTGACAGAGCCCGATCTCACGGGCCAGGTCTTCGAGCACGCCGCGCGTGGCGCTGGTCAGCGCCTGCTCGACATCCTGCCGGCGACTGGAGCCGAACAGCTTCGAGTCAGCGTCGTCATCGCTGAGCTTGCCGAGCATGTGACGGCGACGAAGTTCCGCCGCGTCGCTCGGGCTGATTTTCAGATGGTCGGCCAGGGCCTGATTGATCTGGCGGCCGGCGATGTCGAGGTCTTTGTAGAAGCGGATGATGTTGCCGCAGAGGATCAGCACCTTCGAGCTGGAATAACCAACGTCGACCAGCACCCGAACCTGCTCCGCCTGATGCGAACGCGCCAGGCTGCGCGCCAGACTCGTCGGCGCCACATCGATCGCCACCGGGTCCAGGTCGCACTCAGCCAGCACGCCCATCACCTGCTCCAGTGCCGGGTTGGTGACCGCCATGGCGATCACCTCGCTGCGCACCTGCTCGCCGACATTGACCTGCCCGGCCACCAGGTGCTGAAGCATCAGCGACGACGCTTCGGCGCCGAACCGTTCAGCCGCCTCGAACTCGACGGCCTTAGCCATCTCGTCCGGCGGCATCTGCGGCAGGCGCACATTCTTGTACGACACCATCGACTCCGGCAGCGAAACGACCACCTGTCGTCCCGTAAACGGAGCCGACGCGGTCAGCTTGCGAATCGCTGTGACCAGTTCGGCCCAGCGTTGCGGGGAATTGACCTCAACATCGGTGCTCAGGTCGTACCGCCCCGCCGCCGAGACCTTGAGCCCGTCACCCGCGGCGGCGAACTGGATCATTCGCACGCACGAGGTGCCGAGGTCCAAACCGATCGGCATGTTTCTGGATCTTGTCAACTGCTCAAACACTGCTCAGCCTCCTGAGTATGGCGCCACCGTGACGCGCCCCGTGAATGGTGTCACCGTCACGCGATACGACGTTCCGCTGGCGGAAAGGTCCACCGTTCCCCCTGACGAAGGCGCCCCCAATTCATCAAACGTCACCGAATTGCCGCCTTCGAAATCAACCGCTTTCAGCTGAACGCCCGCGAAGCGATTGTCCGTATCGAAATCCACCGAGTAGTTGCCCGACTTCCAATTGACCGTCAGCGTGACATCGTTGCCGTCGGTCAGCCGGTAGGCGTTGTTGGGCACGTCGAATACAACCTTGCGCGTCGCCTGACGACCGATCGCCTCATTCTGGGCGAACAGGATGTCGGCGATGATCATGCGCGAGGCGGCCTGGATCGACAGCGTGCCGGCGTCGAGCATCTGCGGCACCACCACCGACGCCGCAATCCCCAGAATGATCACCACGACCAGAATCTCCACAAGCGTGAAGCCTTCGGCGCGAGGATCAATCTTTCCGGTCCGCTGGGTCATGGATGTGTTTCTCCGCGACTCTGACAAGTGGTTTACTTCTGGCCCTGCTCCGGCAGAATCACCTTCACCTGGGCCTTGCCCGACAGCAGCAGCGCTTTGAGCTCCGCGGTGTTCGAGTTCAGCAGCTTCAGCTGATCGATGATCTGCGCCCGCTGAGCGCCGGCATCGGGAATGCCCTGCGCATAAGCAGGCGTGGCCATGTCGACGCTCGGGCTGGTGGTCCAGCTTGTCCAGAGCTGCAGGCCCAGCAGCACGGCGAGCACCGTGAGAATCCCGTTGAGATATCGCAGACTACGCATGGGGCAACCTTTCGAAATATTGTCAGTCCGTCGTCGCATCATGCGGCGGCGAACGTGATCTCCATCACGGCCCGGCGGTCAGTTCGCCGGACTTCGCGTCATAGACCCATCCCGCTGCCGCTTCAGACCCAACCAATCGCAACACGCTGATCCCGGTCTGCGCATGCATCGGAAACCCGGTCAAATACGGCCCATAACGAAAGCGATCACTGCGGACCGCACTGACGTTACCCTTCTCATCGGTGAATTGAGTCATCTGCTTAACGACCAGATCCGCATCAGCAGTCCGATTGGCGCCGCGGATATGGCCCGGCAGCAGGTCACGATGCTGCAGGCGATACAGGGCGATCTGCTGTCGCAGAAATGTCAGATCCTGCGCCACCGCCGCGTCGCCCGGGTTCTGCGAGGCGGTCGAAAACTGCGGCCCGACGAGTGTGCAGACCACGGCGAGAACCACGATCGTCGCCAGGACGTCAGTCAGACGTATCACCCTGGCAGGCGACCCCTTGGATGTCTGTTGGACAGAACGCATGTGTTTCATGGTGTTGGGCCATCCCATGCGCCTGGATCGGATTCAAAGAAAGAGGCGTCTCGGCGGTTAAACCGAGACGCCCGAAGTGTTCAAGCGAAGGCCGACTTAGCTGCCGGACGTCGAGCTGTAGGTGCCGGTGGCTTCATCGAAACCGCAGGCCCAGATCGAACCGGTGGCCGCGTCGTAGACCCAGCCGTCATCCAGATCGGCGGTGTAGGCCGTGCCGGCGACGACGGTCGACAGATTGGTGAAGGGATTCTTCGGGGGCTGCTGCATGTAGGGACCAAACTCGTTGGCGGCGTCGATGGTGCCGCTGACGTTGGTCTTGTTGATCATCACGCCCCACTGGTCGCCGGTGCCGCCACCGGTGTCATCCTGGAGCTGAGCCAGGGTCGGGTAAGCGCCGTTGTGCTGAATCTGATACAGCTCCAGCTGCGAACGGATCGTCTGCAACTGCGTGTACAGGCTCGAGCTCTTGGCGTCTTCCGACGCATTGGTGAACTGCGGGATCACGATCGCGGCCAGAATGCCGAGGATGACCACCACGATGAGGATTTCCACAAGCGTGAAGCCTGTGTTGCGACGCGTACGAGTTGCCATGAGGAGACCTCCCAGTCTTGGCAAATGTTCTTGGTCTGGTCGGGGAACCTTTCCCCCACCCTGCCACGTGCTTTCGTTTCACGGCCTCCCCGGAAGACACACGATTTGTCGTGCATCTTCCGGGAGGCCTTTCCGATGATCGACCGAAGTCAATCCAAACTTAACTGCACATTTCATCCATTCATCAATCGCACCTCCCCGGCCATCGGTTGTAAAGGCCGCTTGAAGTGACTGGATTCATCCGACGATATAACCAACGCGGACGCAAATGCCGAAAGCAGGAAATGGGGAAAATAGGAAAACTGAAAACCCAAGAGGCAGACTCGACCACCGGGCGCCACACACCGCGGCCTGGGGCGGTGTGTGGCGCCCGTTAATCTTCCTACCTGTGAATTGACCTCCGCTTCTTTTCCGCATAAATTCCTGACTCACGCGCCACCCGCAGCCGATTCCAACCATGACCTCATCCACACCCAAAAAACGCGGCCCCGGTCGTCCCCGTGATGTCAACCTGCCCGCCCGACGGCGCGAGCAGATTCTCCGCAGCGCCGCCGATCAGTTCGCCCGACACGGGTATCGCCACACCGATGTGCAGAAGATCGCCGACCAGCTCGGCGTCGCCAAGGGAACCATCTACAACTACTTCCCTTCCAAGCGCGAGCTCTTTCTCGCGGCCGTCGACCAGGGTATTCGTGATCTGTCCGGCAGCATCCAGGCGGTCACTGTCCACGAGACCGATCCAGTCAAAATGATAAAAATCGGCGTCACGGCGTATCTTGCCTTCTTCGATGAGCATCCAAACTTCGTCGAACTGCTGATCCAGGAACGCGCCGAATTCAAAGACCGCACCAAGCCCACCTATTTCCAGCACCGCGAAGCCAGCGTCGACCGCTGGCGCGACTTCTACAGAGACCTGATCGATCAGGGCATCGTCCGAGACATGCCGGTCGACCGCATCCTCGATGTGATCAACAACATGCTCTACGGCACGATCTTCACCAACTACCATGCCGGGCGATCCCAGAGCCTCGAGCAACAGGCCCAGGACCTGCTCGACGTGTTCTTCCACGGCATCCTCGATCTCCGGAACCCGACCTCCCCCCAAGAGAAGTAACCCGATGTTTGCCACGACAAGAAATCTCTTCGCCGTGCTGTGGTTCGGCCTGATCGCTTCGCAACTGCTGGCCCAGGGCGCTCCGCCGGCGGCGGTCCGCATCGGCGAGATCAAAAAGCTCTCCGTCATCGAAAAGCGACTGGTCACCGGGCAGATCGAACCGTCTCGCCGCACCATCGTCGCCGCCGAAGAGTCCGGCCGCGTGACCGTCGGCCCCGCCGAGCCGGGCACAACCGTCAAGCAAGGCGAAGTCGTCGCGCAGATCGACGACGCCCTGCTGAAGGTCAACGAGCAGATCGCCGAGGCGCAGATTCACGAAGCCCAGGCCGATGTCGACCAGATGCAGGCCCAGCTTGCCACCGCCTCGCGCAGTCGCAAACGCCTGGAACAACTGGTCGCCTCGGACGTCGCCCGCCAGAAAGAACTCGACGACTCGCGCGATTCTGAATCCGTCGCCCAGGCGCGGCTTTCCCTGGCCCAGGCGGCGCTGGAGCGGGCCCGTGGCAATCTGCAGGCGCTGAAAATCCAACTGGATAAAACCCGCGTAATCGCCCCGTTTGATGCCTATATCACGCGCAAGAGCACCGAGGTCGGCCAGTGGGTCAGCCCCGGCGATCCGGTCGTCGAGCTGGTCGAAACCGTGCGGGTGAAGGTGAAGCTGAACGTGCCGCAGTTCATGGTTGATGTGGTGCCGATGGACGAGGCGGTCGATCTGAAGATCGACGCGGTGGAGGCGGTGCGACAGGCGAAGGTGTTCAGCATCGTGCCTGATGGCGATCCGCAGGCCCGCACGTTCCGCGTGCTGTTCAAACTCGACAATCCCGACGGCATGATCAAACCCGGCATGAGCGCTTCGGCGCAGCTTCCGACCGGCAAGACGATCGATGCACTGACGACGCCGCGCGATGCGGTGATCACCACGAAGACCGGCAGCCTCGTCTACGCCGTGCGCGGCGGTGTGGCTGTGGCCGTGCCCGTGATCGTTCGCTTCGGCCAGGGCGATCGGTTCGTCGTCGACGCCGACCTGACGCCCGGCGACCAGGTCGTGATCGAGGGCAACGAACGCCTGTTCCCCGGCCAGCCTGTCAATGTCCTCAACGCAGGCGGGGAGAATTAATTCTCCCCGCCATATCACGTTTGCTATCGCTCCCGCATTGGTTGAGTAACCCATGGATATCATCCGTTTTTCCATTTCGAAGCCGGTGACGATCAGCGTGGGTGTGCTGCTGATTGTGCTGTTTGGTGTGATCAGCATCGGGCAGATTCCGATCCAGCTCACGCCCAACATCGAAACCACCGTCGTGTCGATCACGACGCGTTGGGAAGGCGCCACGCCCCAGCAGGTCGAAACCGAGATCATTCAGGAGCAGGAAGACAAGATCAAATCGATCGCCGGCCTGTCGAAGATGATCAGCGTCTGCAGCCAGGGCCAGGGCCAGATCACTCTCGAATTTGTCCAGGGCACCACCAAGGAAGAAGCCCTGCGTGAAGCTTCCGACAAGCTCCGCGAAGTGCCCGATTACCCGGAAAATGTCGACGAACCCGTCGTCGAAGCGACCAACCCCGCCGACCGTGATTACATCGCGTGGGTCATCTTCTCCTCGACGGACCCGGACTACGACATCCGCACGCTCTACGACTTTCTCGACGATCGTGTCAAACCCGAGATGGAGCGCGTGCCGGGCATCAGCGAGGTCAATGTCGTCGGCGGCATCGAGCGCGAGGTGCGCGTCAAAGTCGACCCCGAAGCCCTGGCGCAGCGCGGCATCACGCCGACGCAGTTCGTCGCGGCGCTGCGAGCCCAGAACATCGACGCCTCGGCCGGGCAGCTCGCCGAAGGCAAGCGTGATATCCGCATCCGCAGCGTCGGGCGATACGATCGACTCGACCAGATCGACAACACGCTGCTGTCGGCCCCCGGTGAGCCGGTCGTGCGCGTCAAGGATGTGGCGACCGCCGAGTTGACATACAAGGAAGCCGACCGGATGGTCCGCAACAAGGGCCGTGTCGTGGTCGCCATGAACGCCCAGCGTGAAGTCGGCTCCAACGTCATCGAGGTCATGAAAGGTTTTCAGCAGCGCCTGGACGAAGTGAAAAACAACCTGCTGCCGGCCGAGTCCAAACGCCTCGGGCTCAAGGGTGAAATCACCGCCGAGCAGGTCTACGACCAGACGGTCTACATCTACCAGGCGCTGGACCTGGTGCAAACCAACCTCTGGGTCGGCGGGTCGATCGCCGTATGCGTGCTGCTGGCGTTTTTGCGCAGTGTGCGATCAACGCTGATCATCGCGCTGGCGATTCCGGTGTCGGTCGTCGGAACGTTCGTGGCGATGGTGGCGATGGGGCGCAGCCTCAATGTCATCAGTTTGGCGGGTCTGGCCTTCGCCGTCGGCATGGTGGTCGACAACGCCATCGTGGTGCTCGAAAACATCGACCGCCACCGCACGCTCGGCGAAAAGCCGATGACCGCGGCCTACCGGGCGGCGAAGGAAGTCTGGGGCGCGGTGCTCGCCTCGACGCTGACGACGCTGTCGGTGTTCCTGCCGGTGTTGTTCATTCAGGAAGAGGCCGGCCAGTTGTTCCGTGACATCTCGCTGGCGATCTGCGCCGCGGTGACGCTCAGCCTCATCGTGTCAATCACCGTCATCCCCACCGCCGCCTCGCGCTGGCTCCGCCCCCGCCCCCGGAAAGATGAATCCGACGATCCATCATCCAACACATCGCGCGTGCCTCACGGCGTCAAGTGGGTGCTGCTGCACCTGCCCACGGCCATGGTCAACGGATTCGCAAGCATCATCGAGCGGCTGAATCATTCGTGGGTGATCCGGCCGCTGATCATTGCGGGCATGACCATCGGGTCGATCGCCGCCAGCTATCTGCTGATGCCGCCGTCGAGCTACCTGCCGGCGGGCAATCGCAATCTCGTGTTCGCCATCATGCTCATTCCGTCGGGTTACAACATCGATCAGCAGCAGACCATCGGCGAGCGCATCGAGACCAAGCTGCGCCCCTACTGGGAAGCGCGCAATGACCCCGAAGCCGCCAAAAACCTGCCGCCCGTGCCGTCGGTCAACATGCAGACCGGCGAAACCAAAATGGTTCAACCCCCGGCGCTGGAAAACTTTTTCTTCGTGGCGCTGCCGGACCTGATCTTCATGGGCGGTATCTCCAGCGACGACAGCAATGTCGCGCCGGTGGCCGACCTGATGAACGACTCGATGCGAGGCATCCCCGATGCCATCGGGTTCGCTCAGCAGCGCCCGCTGTTCCGTACCGCCACGCGCGGCAGTGGTGATGCGATGGAACTCGAAATCGCCGGCCCTCAGCTCGATCAGGTCACCCGCATCGCCAGCCTTCTGTATCAGCGCTACGGCGCGCAGTACGGGTTTATGCGCCTTCAGCCGGACCCGTCGAACTTCAACATGCCCGGCACGGAAATCGTCATCGAGCGCAAGCCCGTCGAAGCCACCGACGTAGGTCTGGGCCAAGGCGACATCAACACCGCCGTGCAGATGCTCGGCGACGGCGCGATCATCGGCGACTACCTCAACGAAGGTAAAAACGTCGACCTGAAAGTCATCACCGCCGACTCCGACCACGGCGACGCCGGCGCCTCGATCGA
Source organism: Planctomycetales bacterium ZRK34 (assembly GCA_014873095.1). Classification (GTDB taxonomy): domain Bacteria; phylum Planctomycetota; class Phycisphaerae; order Phycisphaerales; family Zrk34; genus Zrk34. The sequence goes on along the minus strand of CP050848.1, from coordinate 4,854,636 downwards.
ACAGGCCCCCATCGCCACGCCGATCGGCATGACGGTTCCACTGGCGTCGATCGCTGATGTTTATCGCACCGTCGCCCCGCAGCAGATCAACCGCGTCGAAGAACAGCGGGCTGTGATTCTGTCGATCAACCTGCCGCAGGAAATGCCGCTCGAAGAGGCGATGAATCAGATCAACGCCGACATCGCTGAGATGCGCGCCCAGGGTGTGATCCCGCCGACGGTGTCGACAAACCTGGCCGGCTCGGCGGCGAAGCTGCGCGAGGTCAAGCACGCCCTGCTCGGCGAGTGGACCGGCTTCAACGTTGAGTCGCTGATCGCGCTGATTTCCAGCCGCATGTTCCTCGCGTTGATCGTGGTGTTCCTGCTGATGGCGGCGCTGTTCGAAAGCTGGTTCTACCCGCTGGTGATCATGTTCAGCGTGCCGCTGGCGACGGTCGGCGGGTTCGTGGCGTTGCGCCTCTGCCACGAGATTATTCCGAGCCAGCAGCTTGATGTGCTGACGATGCTCGGGTTCGTGATCCTCATCGGCATCGTGGTCAACAACGCGATTCTGATCGTGCACCAGTCGTTGAACCTGATCAACGGCGTGGCGGAAGTGCAGGTCGAAGGCGAGGTCGCCGAGAAGCTTCCGCCGAAGAAGGCGATCGCCGAATCGGTGCGTTCGCGCGTGCGGCCGATCTTCATGACGACGCTGACCAGCGTGGGCGGTATGCTCCCGTTGGTGTTGTTTCCGGGCGCCGGGTCGGAACTGTATCGCGGTCTGGGCAGCGTGATCGTCGGCGGGCTGGTCTGCTCGACGGTGTTTACGCTGGTGCTGGTGCCGCTGCTGCTGAGCCTGGTCTTTGATGTGCGGGACATGGTCGTTAAAGCCGCTTCAAAAGTCACAGGCGGTAGCGATTCTCCCGTTGAACAGAGCAACTGAGCCAATGGGCTGAACCGCCGGGCTCCAACTGCCGATGGGCGATGTCGGAGCAGCCCATGCGCCGACCCTTACTGCCGACCCTCGCATTCATCGCAACCAGTCTGTGCCTGATCCCGGTCACGGGCGCGTTGTACGTCGTGATCGACCACGTTCAGGCTGAGATGTTGCCGCACCCGTTTGAATCTTCCGTGACGCTGCGGCCGGCCTCGGGGGCGTACCGCTCGCTGACGCTGCACGCAACCGGCGAGATTCCGCCGGAGAAGTTGACTGCCGAAGCTTGCCGCCTGACGCTGGCGTTGACCCAGCCCAGCGGCGTGGTGAGCGTGCTGGAGATCGATGTGACCTCCAACGCCCACAGCATCGGGCGCGTGTTGAACCTGCCGACCGAATCGCCGCGCAAAGATGTATTTTTACCATCGGTGGTCAATCAATGGATGCAGCGACAGAACATCGACACCGAAAACGCCGCCCCCGCCGCCGAACTCAAGGAGTTGATTCTGGCGATGCGTTACTGCGGCCAAGGCGCCACCGCGGCCCCGTGGCCGCTGGCGCTGCACGAGCAGCGGTTGTGCTCGCTGGCATACCGCCCGGTGTATCCGTATCTGAACTGGGCGCCGCCTGCGTGCGCCGCGGTGATGTTTCTGGCGACTATTGCGACATATATCCGCCGCAGCCACACGATGCGCACCTACGACTTCGGCAACGACCCGACGGTGCCGGCCGGTCGCATCGCGTTCTGATTTGTCATGCCACATGAATGCCGAAAGAAGCTTGGCCGCCTTCTGTGGCCCAGCCACCTCGGCCGTGCCCAAAGAAATCACCCGCATCGCCGGGAGCAGAGCCATAAGTCTTCAACCACAATCACGACCTGATCCCCGAGTCGCTTTCACGATAGGCCCCACACGCCGCAACAAATCTTCTTGATTCAGCGACGAATAAGCCTGTTTCGAAGACCATATTTAAGTTAAATATGGTCTTTAAAATGGATGCGATATGAACTTCAGATTGCAGCAGATGTTTGGGTCATCGTCTGTGGCCCAGTCGGCCTCGGCGGGGTTGAAGATGTTGTCCACCAATCGGTGGCCAGTGGGGGTTGAACCATGGGGCTTTGATCGGCCATGATCTGGCGCCTGGGTATTTTCGGGAGGGATATCGAGCGGACGCGCTCCCCTTCGGGTCGCGGCTAAACGTAGGTCATTCGGATCATTTGGCGGCGGGTGTGTCGCAGGCGGCGGGTGACTCGGCGGGGACCTGCTTGTAGAGGTACGACACGTCTTCGCCGTCCACACGGGCCATGCGCCGGCCGCAGTCTTCATCGAGTTCGATCGCGTCGCCGATGGCCTCGGCGGGTTTGACACGACCGCGTTCATCGATGGCGATCACGACCTTGGGGCGGAACGGATCCTTGGAATGGCCCACGACGACGGCGGTCTGCTGATCGTCGAGTTCGATGCGTGTGCCGACGGGAAACGGCATGACCAGTTCGTTGAAGGCCGCCACCAGGGTGGGGTCAAACTGCAGGCGCTGCGGGCCGTGGGTCATTTCCCAAAGCACGCGGATGGCGGACTTCGCCGGGCGATAGGGACGCGGCGTGGTGGCGGCGTCGAACACATCGGCGATGCGAATGATTCGGGTGAACACATGCATTTTTTCCGGCTCGGGCCGCATCGGATAGCCGGACCGATCGCATGTTTCATGATGCGTGCGAACGATCATGCGCGCCGCGGCGGGCATCGACTTCGGCAGCACCTTCACGGCCTCGTTGGGGTGCTCGTGCACCCGTTCCCAGTCGCTGTCGGTGAGCGGCCCTTCGCGGTCTTCGTATTCCGAAAGCTCCATCATGCCCATGTCCATGTACAAAGCGCCCAGCCCCAGCGGGAGCAGGCTGCGGGCGAGCATCGGCGACAGTTCACGGCAGTTGGTCTGCCGGCCGCGCTCGGCCATGACGTACCACTGCAGTTTCGTACCCAACTGCATCGACAGATAGAACACGTTGGACATGTGATCCGACAGATAGGTCTCCGGCATGAACGGGACCTTGGGCAGGATCTGTCCGACGGGATTGGCCAGCAGGTAAGCGATGACGTTGGAGACGGCGCGTTCGATGTCGGAGAAGTTGCTGTTGTTGGCGCGGGTGCGCTGACGACGCGTGTCGTCCATGATCATGTCCATCACTTCGGCGGTCTTGGCCATGGCGCCGGCGACGGTTTTGGAATCCATCGAGTCGTCTTCGAAATCGACGATGCTGTCCAGCGCGGGATCGGCAATGCGAATGCGCTGTTCGGGAAAGCGCCGGCGAAGTACGGAGATGTCCGCATCGGTGAGCGTACGACCGCCCGGCAGCAGCATCATCGCGCCGCGCCAGACGGCATCGGCCAGTGTCATCCCCGGTTCCAGTTGCTGAGGTTTGAGGACAGCAGGCACAATCAGCGCCCTCCATGATAAAAGTCGGTGAACGTATGGTCGTTTATCGACTTTAAAACACAAGGACTTGACCGAAACGGGCCATAGTAAAAACCCGATGCGGTAGAGACCGCATCGGGCTTGTTTTCAGCAGTTTTTATAGGTTGTTTATTCGCCGGTCGTGACGAATTTGACGGCATTGGACGTCGGCAGGTTCAACGCGCCGTGCGCTTCGGCGGCGGCGTCGGCCAGCGGGCCGGTCGAGCTCTGGACCAGCTTCATCAGGTTGCGAAGCTGAATTTCGTTGATCTGGTTGCCGTTGAGACGGGCGCTGCGGGCCAGGGCCTGAAGCAGCGACACCTGCAGAGCCGGGGCACGATCCGCCAGCGCCGCGTCGGCGAGCTTGACCTGGGCTTGCACATTCGGCATCAGCGCCAGCACTTCAGCGGCGCCAAGGACGACCGGGTCACGCTTATCGGCCAGCGCCTCGACGACGGCCGGCTGAGCATCCTGCGCCTCAAACACGGGGCTGCGGGTCAGCACCATCGACTTGATCATGTCCAGCGAGGTGGTGGCGTAGCCGAGCGCCTGTTCATCGGATAGTTCAGCGCCCTGCCCGGAAGCCAACGACTGCTTGATCGCTTCGACGATCTTTTCCTTTTCAGCCGCACGATCGGTGACGATCACCATCGGCTGCTGGCCGAGCAGTCGGTTGACCGCAATGATGTTTTCCGAGGCTGCCAGAACCACCACCGGGGTGGCGGAAAGCTTGGGCAGACGACGGGCATTGGCCACAGCTGCGACGGCCTGATCGACCGGCAGATCGATCACGATCACATCGACGCCCGGGGCGGTGGCGATCTGAGCGGCGGCGACTTCGACGTTGTTGCCCAGAAGAATCTGGGTCTTGGCTTCGGCGGCCTGGATCAGACCGGAGACGTTGTTGAGGGCTTCGGTATCCGGGGCGATGGCGACGGCGTAGTCGCTGGCCTGCTCGCGGACAGCCTCGGCAAGCACCGGCACAACACGCTGAGCGCCGGAGAAGCTGGCGCGGGGCATCGAGCGGGCGATCGTGAAGGCGGCTTCGAAACGCACCCGGCGATCGGGGTAGCTGAGCGCCTGAATCAGCGGCTGGATGTCGCCGTCGATATTCAGAAGGCTGTAGGTGCCGGCGGTGGCGTTGAGCGCGGCGATGACATCGAGGGCCAGGGCCGGGTCTTCATCACCCAGGGCACGCTGGAGCACCGGGTGCAGATGGCGCGGGCCAGCCAGTTCGGCGTAGAACATCGGGCTGCGCATGTTCTTGCCGTAGCTGGGATCGCTGGCGCCGTCGGGCAGGTTGTTTTCACGACGGAAGTTCGCCGCCAGCCACAGGCTCATCGCCGCCGAAAGGTCGGGGTTCAACTGCAGCGCCCGGCGGGACGCCTGCATGGCCATCACGTCGATGAAGACCGGCGTGGGGATTTCGACCGGACGCAGCGTCGAGCCGCTTTCATAGGTCCACATCAGATTGTTCGGCGCGTCGGGCTGAGCGATGAGGTCTTCGCGGCCGTAGTAGTAGTCCTCGGCAAGCATGTAGAACAGACGATCAGCGCCGGTCGACGCGGGCACGCCGGTCCGCTCGAGGATGCGGGTGTAAGCGATATTCAACACCTTGCGGGTGTCGTCCTGGATGTCTTTGCGATCCAGTTCGGCCTTGAGATACGGCAGGGCCAGCGGGTAACCGATGCGGGCGAGCACTTCGGCGACCTGCTGCTTGGCCACGGCCGGAAGCTGCGACAGCGAAACGCTCAGCGGCGCCACCAGCGGGCGGCCGAGTTCGACCATGGTTTCAATCACGTAGGGACGAAGCTGTTGGTCGGTCGGGTCCGTGCTCAGCAACACCGCCAGAAGCTGCGGGGCGGCATACTCGCCGGCGCGCTTCAGTCGAGCCTGTGCATTGACACGATGGCGCAGGCCGTCGTCGAGCAGTTCGATCGACTGGCGGATGCGCGACCCTTCACGGGCCACATCCAGTCGCGCGCCGCTGATCTTGGCGGAGATGTCCTTGGCAAGCTGCCCGGCGGCGCCTTCGAGCTTCTCAGCACGCGTCAGCGTGGTGTCGTAGTCTTTATAGGTGGAATATTCCTCGATGATGTTCAGCAACTGCTCGGGGGCCATCTCAGCGTTGAGGAAGGCTGTGCCGGCGCTGGTCGCCAGTTCGAGGTTGGCCACGCGCAGGTAGTGGATGTAATCCTCCCAGGCGTCCAGCGACTTCTTGAGCTCAGGCGCCAGCGCCTCGGCTCCGCCGGCCTGCAGCGGCGACACTTCACCGCCTCCGCCAGCCAACTGCCCGACCGCCACCGGGAGACCCGTTTGAGCGGCCACAACGAACGCCAGAACCGGGAGGATCAGTCTCATGCGCGTCATGTGCGTATTCCTGTATTCAAATGCGGCCGGAGCCTCGCTAATCCCAATAGATCCAAAAGGTAACAGTTGATTTACGCCCTGTCAACGAAAACGGGGCCGGGGATTGCTCGATATTCTCGCCCCGGACTTGGTTTATCGTGCGTACTCGACGGTCCGCACCTCGCGGAGCACCGTCACACGCACCTCGCCGGGGTAGGTCATTTCCTGTTCGACGCGGTTGGCGATGTCACGGGCCACCTTCGCGCAGATGGCGTCGTCGATCCGCTTGGCGTCGACGATCACCCGCACCTCGCGGCCGGCCTGGATGGCATACGCCTCGCGAACGCCTTCGAAACTCGTGGCGATCGACTCCAGCTGCTCCAGTCGCTTGACGTAGCGCTCCAGCGTCTCGCGGCGGGCTCCCGGGCGGGCGCCGCTGATGGCGTCGGCGGCCATGACGATCGGGGTGTACGGCGTGGTCGATTCGATGTCGCCGTGGTGGCCGCCGATGGCGTTGAGCACCGCTTCCTTCTCGCCGAACTTCTTGGCGAAGTCCATACCGATCTGCGGGTGGCCGCCTTCGACTTCGTGGTCCATCGCCTTGCCGATGTCGTGGAGGAATCCGCAGCGGCGGGCGATCGTGCCGTCGAGGCCGAGCTCGTCGGCGATGGTCTGACACAGGTACGCCACCTCGATGGAGTGACGCAGAATGTTCTGACCGTAGCTGGTGCGGTAGTACAAGCGGCCCATCATGTCGCTGAGCTTGCCGTGCAGGCCCTGGACATTGGCCTCGATGCAGGCGTCTTTACCGAACTTGGTGATGCGCTCGTCCATCTCCTTGTTGACCTGCTCGACGACTTCCTCGATGCGCGACGGGTGAATACGCCCGTCTTCGATCAGTCGCTGCAGGGCCTCGGCCGCCACGGCGCGACGGACCGGGTCAAAACACGACACGACCACCACGCCTGGCGTGTCGTCGACGATCACGTCGACGCCGGTCGCCTTCTCGAAGGCTCGAATGTTCCGCCCTTCGCGGCCGATCACGCGGCCTTTCATGTCGTCGGAGGGAATGTCGATCGCCGACACGGTCGAAGCCGACGTGTGCTCTGCGGCGAAACGCTGAATCGCCTGCAGCGTGATCTTCATCGACTTTTCCTTGGCCTCTTCCTCGGCCTTGGCCGTCTCACGCTGAACGATCTTGCCGGCCTCGTGCCGCACTTCCGTCTCGATCCGCTCCAGCAGAATCCGCTTGGCGTCCTCTTCACCGAGCCCCGAGATTTTCAGCAGTTGATCGCGCTGCTGCTGGAGCACATCGTCGAGTTCGCCTTCCTTGCGCTCGATCACGGCGTGACGCTCCTTGAGTTGGGCGTCGAGCTGATCGAGGGATTTTTCCTTGGTTGAAAGCACATCGAGCTTGCGGTCGAGATTGTCCTCGCGTTTGGTCAGGCGGCGTTCGGCTTCCTTGACCTCGTCACGGGCTGCGGAGATTTCCTTTTCGAAAGTTTCCCGGCGAGTCGACAACTCGTCACGGTAGTCCAGTTCCATCTGCTTTTTGAGGGTTTCAGCGTCACGCCGGGCGTCAGCCACGAGCGATTCAGCCTCGGTGCGGGCCGCGGCGACGGTCCGCCCGCCGATCTTGCCGACCAGCAGAAATGACACGACCCCGCCGGCCACAGCCGCCACGATCAAGCCCAGAATGAAGGTTCCAGGTTCCACGGCCGCCAGAACCGGCGCCCCGCACTGCATGAACACGTCGTACATCGCGTGCCCCTTTCATATATCCACCGACCATCAAAGCCTCGGCTGATGGCGCGGCGGTCAAGTTGAGGGCACGTGTCAAGGAAAGAACCGTTCGTCGGACCCCGGGCGCCAGTCGACGAAAAACCTCACCATGCGAACGGATTGAACTTCGCGCGCGCAGCGCGCCACGACACACCGGCGGATACTTCCGACGATTGGCGTTGCGGCTGAATAGACACGATCCGGGACGTCAGTCGACCCGGTGAGCGAGACGGCGGCTCGAAACACAAACAGTTTAAAGAGGCCCGTTTAGCTGAGTTCAATCTATTCGTCCTTATGGGAAGGACCGCCCCGAAGGGCATTAACGGTTCACGCCGGGCGTTTGGCGCCTCGCACGTGCCGATTGTTTCATCGCTGGCCCAGCGAACCGGGCTAACGCCTGATTGTAACCCCCCAGACCCACAAGCGTCAAGCCGATGCCATCCCCCAAAATAGCCGCGATGCAACGCATCGCGGTCTGCGATTTAGAACTGCTTGCGGCGGCGGGCTGGGGGGATGTTCATCTGGCCGCGGTATTTGGCGACGGTGCGGCGGGCGATCTCCAGGCCGGCTTTCTTCATCTCGTCGACCAGGGCGTCGTCGGAGAACGGGGCCTTGGGGTCTTCGTTGTCGATGATTTCCTTGAGCTTGGCCTGCACAGCCGACCAGCTCATCTCCTCGCCGCTGGAGGATTCGGTGCCGCCTGAGAAGAACATGCGCAGCGGGAAGATGCCCCGCGGCGTCTGCATGTATTTGTCCGCCACGGCACGGCTGACCGTGCCCACGTGAATACCAAGCTGATCCGCCACCTGAATCATCGGCAGCGGTTTCAGATGCTGCTCGCCATGATCCAGAAACTCCCGCTGGGCGTCGATCACGACGTTGACCACCCGCAGCAGCGTGCTGTTGCGCTGCTGGATGGCGTCGATGAGCCAGCGGGCGTTGGACATGTTGTCGGCGATGTACTTGCGCGTCGAGCGATCCTGCTCGCGGTCTTTGGCCATCTGCCGGTACTGGGGATTGATCCGCAGGGCCGGCTGGCGACCGCGGTTCAGCCCCGCCACGTAGGCGTCGTGGACTGGGTCGTACTCGACGATGATGTCCGGCAGGATGATCTCGGTACGCTCGGGGGCAAGGCGACGACCGGGCCGGGGGTCAAGCCGCTTGAGCTTGTCCAGGGCGGATTTGATCTGTTCGATGGTCAGACCCGACGCTTTAACGATGCGCGGCAGGCGGTTCATCTCCAGGTCTTTGCGATACCGGGTGATCAGCAGCCGGGCGTGGTCCAGATCGTCGTCGGCGCCTTCCTCTTCGATGATGGCATCGAGCTGAAGCGTCATGCACTCGATCAGATCACGGGCGCCGATGCCGGTGGGCTCCAGACGCAGTTTGATCTCCATCAGTGCGTGGTCCAGATCTTCCCGGGTGATGCCCGGCGGGGCCTGGTGGGCGATCTGCTCCATATCCGTGCGGAGGTAACCGTCTTCGTCGATGAACTCCAGCAGGTGCTCACCGGCTTTGCGGGTCGCCTCGTCGGTCTCGATGAAGCGCCACTGATCTTCGAGCTGATCGGTCAGGGCCGGGCCGCGCGAGGCGGTGTTGGCCATGGCGTCCATCTTCGAATCCCGCTCGCCGGACTCGGCCCGGCGCGTGGGGGTGTGAAATTCAGCGGATTCGGTGGTGTTCTGGGCCCAATCCTCGCCATACTGCTCATTGAGGTCGTCAGCCCGCTGGAAATCCTGGCTGGCATTGTCGTTATCACCGACGACCATCTCCCGCTCGCCATCGGTTTTGCCGGTTTTGACCTCGTGATCGAGGGTGGCTTCGGTCAGATCGAGCACGGGGTTTTTCTCGAGCTCGGTGTCGATGCGTTCTTCCAATGCCATAGCCGAAAGCTGCAGGATCTCCATGGACTGGATCATCCTGGGACTCAGCTTCATCCGCTGCTCAAGCCGCAGATGCTGTCCGGCGTGAATTCTCATATATCAAAAACCCTGATCCTGTTGCTGCGTTCTGGGGTTGCCTCGTAATTCGAGCATCGGCCATCGGCCCCCATAAGATTATCCGATCAAGCCAAAAAAACAACTGTCACCCAGACATTTGGCAACAGTTTTGCTTGAGCAGGCCGAATTGTCGGAAAAAACACCCGAAATGGCGTGTTGCGAGCAAATCTTGCCGCTACTTCAGAGACTGGCGGCTGTTGATGGCATCGGAGAGCACCGCTTTGTTGGCATATTCGAGTTGAGTGCCCACGGGCAGGCCCCGGGCGAGGCGCGTGATGGTCACGCCGTTGATCCCCGACAGGCGATCGGCGAGGTACAGGGCTGTGCCGTCGCCTTCCATGTTCGGGTTCATCCCGAGGATCACTTCGACCTTGCGACCGGCCTCGGCAAGCTGGCCCACCCGCTCGATCAGCGCCCCCGCCGTCAGGTCCGACGGGCCGACGCCCTCCAGCGGCGCCAGGTGGCCCAGCAGCACGTGGTACGTGCCGTCATACACGCTGGTCTGCTCCAGCGAGATCACATCACGCGGCTGCTCGACGACCAGAATCTTCGCATCGTCGCGCTGCTCGCTGGCGCAGATCGGACACGGATCGGTTTCGGTCAGGTTGTAACAGACGCTGCAGTGCCTGACGTTGGTCTTCACATCCGCGATCGCCTTCGACAGCGCCATCGCCTCGTCGCGCTGCGCCTTGAGCACGTGAAACGCCAGCCGCTCGGCAGTCCGCCGCCCGATCCCCGGCAGGCGCGCAAACTCGTCGATCAGACGATTCATCGACTCGGTGTATGACGGATCACGGTTCATGTTGAATCACTTCTTGATGGATGACCCAATAGCCGCGATCTGACAGATCGCGGATCCGCAGCCTGTCAGGCTGCGGCTATTTGAGTCACTGAACATTCCATATCTATCCCAGCAGGTTTTCCATGCCCGGCAGGTTCATCCCGCCGGTGATCTCGCGCATCTGCTCGGCGATCATTTCCTGAACCTTGTCGACAGCGTTGTTGACCGCCGCGGCGATCAGTTCTTCGACCATCGTCTTGTCGTCATCGCCGCCGCTGGCGAAGGCGGCCATCATCGGCTGATCGATGTCGACGCGCAGCACGCGCATTTTACCGTTCATGGTCACGCGCACCGCCCCGCCGCCGGCTTCGCCTTCGACGGTCTTGCGCTCGAGTTCAGCCTTGAGTTGCTCGGCCTTCTCGCGGATCTGCCCGGCGTTCTTCATCAGGGCGCCGAGGTTCTTGAACTGGTCAAACATGGTTATTCGTTTCCGTTTTCGGTTGGTTCTTCTTTGGAGCCGTTGTCTTCGGCACGCACATCGATCAGGCGGGCGTCGAAGGTTTCAACGATCTGCTTGATCAGCGGCTCGTTCATCACCTGGTCGCGCTGGGCGGGGCTCATCGGTCGACGACGACCCGGCGGCGGTGGCGCCTGGGGGGATTGACGGGGTTGCGGGGGTGGGCTGGACGTTGATCCGGCGCTTCCGACGCTTCGCTCGCGGGCTCGCTCAGCGTTCGGCTTGGGGGGTGGAGGGCTAACGGGCGCTAACTTTTTTTTTTCGGCGGCGGCGCCGAACGGAACCCCCGAAGCGCCGGCGACCAGGGCGGCGAGGTCGGCGAACTTCTCGCTGAGGGCCAGTCGCACGATCGCGGCGTCCAGCAGCGCGCGGGCGGTCGAACTCGAACGGGCGTAGCGCGACACGTTTTCCAGCAGCGAGAGAATGTGCACCAGCGCCGCGGTGTCGAACTTTTTCGCCTGCTCGGCGGAGGACTTGCGGGCCTCATCATCGAGTTCAACCAGTTCGCTGTCAGCCCCGCAGGCAGCGATGAGCATCAGGTTGCGGAAATGATCGCTCATGACGGTGAGCAACTGCTCGATGGCGATGCCGCGGTTGAGTAGTTCGTCCGTCTTCGCCAGGGCCTGGGCGACATCCGACGTGGCGATCGCTTCGGCCAGTGCGTGAACGATCTGGCGGTCGGGCAGGCCGAGCATGTGCTCGAGCACCTCGGCGGTCAGCGGGTCCTGCCCGGTGGCCAGCAGGCGATCGAGCAGGCTCAGCGCATCGCGCATCGACCCATTGCCGAGCCGCGCGACCTGAAACAACACGGCATCTTCGGCGCCCAACTTCTCGGCCTTCACGACGTGGCGCAGATGTTCGACGATTTTCGCTGTGGGGATGTTGCGGAAGTCGAACCGCTGGCAGCGCGAGTGGATCGTCGGCAGCACCTTGTGCGGCTCGGTCGTGGCGAGGATGAACTTCAGATGACTCGGCGGCTCCTCCATGAGTTTCAGGAGCGTGTTGAACGCGTCCTTGGTCAGCATGTGGACTTCGTCGATGATGTAGACCTTGAAGCGCGCGTTGCCGGAGGGGGCCAGGCCGGCGTTGGCGATGAGCTGGCGGGCGTCTTCGACGCTGCGGTTGGACGCGCCGTCGATCTCGATGACGTTGATGTCGTCGCCGCGCATGATGGCGTCGGCCATGCGCTGCTGGACATCGAGGTCGGGGTAGTCGACGCCGGCGGGCTTGGGGCAATCGGTGATGGTGTCGGGGGCGTTGAGGGCCCGGGCGAAGATGCGGGCCATGGAGGTCTTGCCGACGCCGCGTGTGCCGCAGAAGAGGTAGGCGTGGTGCAGGCGGTCGGTGGCGATGGCGTTGCGAAGGGTCTGCGCGATGGGCTCCTGCCCGACGACGTCGTCGAACGATTGGGAGCGGTATCGGCGTGCCAGCGCGGTGTAAGACATATGCTCAGAACTATGGGCTTTATTCATCGCTTCCGCGAGCGACCAGGACACCAACGGCACCGGGCGACGGCCGCTTATGGCTGCTGCCTTCCGACCCTGACCAGGTTCACGGGCCACCCGTGCATCGGGCCCGGCCGCTCGCGGAAGCGACGAAGCACCCCAATATAGACGGCCCGCCCCCCGGAAGCAAAGCCCGACAACGTTCACACCGCCCCACGGCGCAAAAAACAACCGCCAGACCGGAGCCTGACGGTTGAGTGCTTTGCAAGGCTGGGGTTCTGATCCAATCAGAACACATCCCGCCAAGGTTGTTTTTCCAACCCTGCAAAGCTTAGCTTATTCTCAGTCGCCGGCCCGGGGACGGGTGGGCCGGGCAACTGCTTTGCTTCGCTCGACAGGTGTATTATGGCCGGCTTATCGCAGATGACAATTGCAAGATATCGCATGATTGTGTACAATATTTAACACCCCTCGGGCGACCTTCTCACGGAGCTTCCCGTGCCCGCACACAAGCACGTCGCGCTGATCACCAACGCCAACAAGTATTACGATCGCGGCATCGTCAAAGGCGTCGCCGACTACGCGCGCAAGACCGGGCGGTGGAGCGTGTATTTCGAAGACGACCCGCTGACCAAGATGCCGAACCTGCGCACCTGGGCCGGCGACGGCATCATCGCCGACCTCGAAGACGAAGCCGTCGTCAAGGCGATCGCCGGCGTGAAGGTTCCCGTGGTCGGCATCGCCGGCGGCGGCGGTGTGGCCGCCCGCGCCAAGGTCAGCTATTACGTCGACTCCGATGATCGACAGATCGGATGCCTGGCCGCCGATCATTTGCTGGAACGCGGCTTCAGACATTTCGCTTTCGCCGGCCTGCCCAGCACGCCGACCAACCCGTGGGTCCACGCTCGCCAGGAAGCATTCGTCGAGCGCGTGCAGGAAGCAGGCTGCGACTGCTCGGTCTTCATCGGGCGCTACAAGACCGCCAGCCGATGGGAAGCGCTTCAGAAGGAGATGGTCAAGTGGCTCAAGAAGTTGCAGCCACCGATCGGGCTGATGGCATGTGACGACCTGCGGGCGCGTCACGTGCTCGAAGCCTGCCGCCGTGCGAAGATCCATGTGCCCGAGTCGATCGCGGTCATCGGCGTCGACAACGATGAACTGGTCTGCGACCTGGCCGCCCCGCCGCTGTCGAGCGTCGTGCAGAACACGCACGGCATCGGCGCCGAGGCCGCCGCCCTGCTGGATCAACTCATGCGCGGTCGGCGACCGAAGTCGAAATGGCGCATCGTGCCGCCGCTGAGCGTCGCCTGTCGCCAGTCGACCGACATCACCACGATGGAGGACACGCTCGTCGCCGATGCGGTGCGGTTCATCCGCGAAAATGTGAGCCGGCGCATCGCCGTCGACGATGTGCTGGATCACGTCGGCGTGTCGCGCACCGGCCTCGATCAACGGTTCAAACAGCAACTCGGCCGCACCGTCCACCAGGAGATCGACCGCGTCCGACTCAAGCTCGCCCGGGAACTGTTGCGCAGCACCGACCTGCCGCTGGACCGCATCGCCGCCCGCGCCGGGTACATTCACGCCCAGTACATGTCCACCGTCTTCCGCCGCAGCCTCGGGCGCACACCGGGTCAGGACCGCGCGATGGCGATGGATTAGTCTAATGTCCCTCCCCGTCGGATGGCGCGTTTGCCGAAGCGGGTTGTGATGGCATCCGTGGCGGCGTCGACGGCGCGGCGGCGATCCGACTCGTCATTGCCAAACAGATCGAGTTGGCCCTCGCCCTGCGTGAGCGAACCGGCCGCCATGCCGATCAGGCGCACGGGGCTGAATGATGCCGACGCCCAGCGGTCGAAGATCGCCCGAGCCGCAGCCCACAACTCGTCGGTTGAATCGGTCGGGTGATCCAGGCTCTGACTGCGCGTGATGGTTTGAAAGTCGCCGAAGCGGATTTTGAGCGTGACGGATTTCGCCTTGAACTCGTGTCGCCGCACGCGACGGGCGACCTGCTCGACCTGGTCCAGCAACACGCGCCGCACCGCATCAGGGTCCGGGATGTCGGTGTCGAAGGTGTGCTCGTGGCTGATCGACTTCGCCTGTGAGTCCGGCATGACGGGGCGATCATCGATGCCGCGACAGAGATTGGCATAACGCTCGGCGTCTGCCCCGAAGCGATCTTTCATCCACTCCGGGGGCATGCGGCGCAAATCGCCGATCGTGTTGACGCCACGCTGAATCAACTTGCTTTCGGTGACTTTGCCGATGCCCCACATCCGCCCGATCGGCAGCTTGTCGAGCACCTCCAGCACGCGCTCGGGTTCGATCACCGTCAGCCCGTCGGGCTTATCCATATCCGAAGCGAGCTTGGCGAGAAACTTGTTGGGCGCCACGCCGACCGACGCGGTCAACTCCAACTCATCGCGGATGATCTGCTTGAGCGTGGCGGCCAATTCTTCCGGCGGTCCGAAGAGGCGCTGCGTGCCGGTGGCATCCAGAAACGCCTCGTCCACACTCAGCGGCTGCACCAGCGGACTGAACCGATCGAAGATCTCGAACAGCCTCTTCGAAACCTCCCGATACCGGCTGCCGCGCCCCGGCACAATCACCGCCTGCGGACACATCCGTTTGGCGATCGACATCGGCTGCGCCGAGTGGCACCCGAAAGGCCTCGCCTCGTATGACGCCGCCGCCACCACCCCGCGCGGACCGTCATAACCCACCAGCACCGGCCGCCCGCGCAGCGACGGATCATCCAACTGCTCGATCGATGCGAAAAACGCATCCATATCGACATGCAGAATGACCCGCGGCTCGCTCATGTGATCATTTTACACTGACGTTGCCGTCGGCTCATCAATCGCCAGTCGATCCAGCGGCCCCCGCATGCGCCGCCACACGCCGGCGCAGAGCAACGCCGCCGACGCGCCGATCCCCGCCACGAATCCCCACCACAATCCCACCTCACCGACGCCGAAAAACACCCCCGCGCCGATCGACACCGGCAGCCCGACCAGCCAGAGCCCCACAAGCTGAACATACATCGGCCAGCGTGTTTCACCGACGCCGCGCAGCACACCGCTGGCGGCCACCTGCAAGCCGTCGAATATCTGAAACAACCCCGCGATCGGTACCAGCATCGCCGCCATCGCGATCGTGTCGACATCATCGGTGTAGCATCGCGCCAGCAGCGTCGGCATCGTCATAAACACGATCGCCGAGCCGCTCATGAACCCAGCCGCCGCGAGCATGCTCGCCGTCGCCGACCGCCGCGCCTGGTCGGCCTGTCCGCGTCCGATGGCGCGCCCGACCAGCACGGCCGCCGCCTGGCTGATGCCCAGCGGCACCATGAATGTCAACGCCGCCAGCATCAGCGCGATCTGATGCGCCGCCAGCGAACGTTCGCCAAACGCGCCCATGAAGATCGCCACCGTGGCAAATGCTCCGAACTCCAGCGCCATCGATATCCCGATCGGCAGCCCGAGGCGGATGATCCGCATCAGCGGCCTCAGTGCGAATGTGCCCGGCGTGCGTGTGAACAGATACCCGGTCAGATCACGCCTTGCCGTCAGCAGCAGCGCGATGACCATGACCCATCGGCTGATCACCGTCGCCCAGGCCGAGCCGATCAGCCCCAACTCCGGTGATCCCAGATGGCCGAACACCATCGCCCAGTTGAGCACGACGTTGCCGAGGTTCGCCAGCACGATCGTGATCACCAGCGGTCGCAGACGGTCGGCCGCCTGAAGCATCTGCCGCAACACCACAAACATGTAAAACGGCCACAGCCCCGCCAGGTTGATCAGCACATAGCTTCGCACACCCGGCACAATCGCCGGCGGCTGATTCATCACGTTCATGAATGGCTCAACCGGCATCGCCATCACCGCCGAGGCGCACGCCAGCCCGAATGACAGCAGCATCCCGCGCTGCGCCGCCCGCGTCATCGCCACATGGTCGCCCGCTCCAAACGCCTGCGACACCACCGGGTCAAACGCCATCAGCACCCCGATCGCCACCACGCTGATGCCCCAGATGTACAGGCTGCCCATGCCGACTGCCGCCAGGTCGACCGCGCTGTAATGCCCCACCATCGCCGAGTCGACGACGTTCATGAGCATCATGCCCAGTTGAACCGTCACCACCGGCGCCGCCAGCTTCATCAGCTCGCGCACATCGCCGCCGTCAAATCCAAATCGTAATCGATCAGACATCGCCTGCACCGTACATTGTCATCAGGGAATACAAACACGACCGGACAAACATCAGTCCCGACGCGGCGTGTTCATCGCATGGTGTTCGACGCGATAAACAGCCTTCTCAGATGTACGGGTCGGCGCCTCATGATGCATCAAGTATAGTCATCGGCCGCGCAGATTGGCCACTTCCGCAATGAATATCACAATTCCGCTAAACGGATGCGAGCATCACACAAACACGTTGTGTGGCGTGGCAGTTTCAGATTGCACAAGCTAATGGCCGGTTACGACTTGCCGCTGTCGGACGAGCCGCCGCCGATGTTGTCGCGCATCTTCGTGTCGGCAGCGATGTTCTTGTAACGCATGAAGTCCATGATGCCCATGTTGCCGCTGCGGAAAGACTCGGCCATCGCCTTGGGTATCTCCGCCTCGGCGAGCACCACCAACGCCCGGTTCTTCTGCACCTCGGCCTGGAACTCCTGCTCCTGGGCGACGGCCATCGCGCGGCGCTTTTCCGCCTCGGCCTGGAAGCGGCGCTTGTCCGCCTCGGCCTGGTCGGCCTGCAGCTTGGCGCCGATGTTCTCGCCGACGTCGATGTCCGCGATGTCGACCGAGAGAATCTCAAACGCCGTGCCGGCATCGAGGCCCTTTTCAAGCACGACCTTCGAAATACGGTCGGGATTCTCCAGCACCGCCTTGTGCGAACTCGACGAGCCGATCGTCGTGACGATGCCTTCGCCGACGCGGGCGATGATGGTTTCTTCGGTGGCGCCGCCGACGAGGCGGGCGATGTTCGCACGCACCGTCACGCGGGCTCGGGCCTTGATCTGAATGCCGTCCTGTGCGACGGCGTCGATCGTTGACTTGCCCTGCGAGGGCGACGGGCAGTCGATCACCTTCGGGTTCACCGATGTCTGCACCGCATCGAAAATGTCGCGACCGGCCAGGTCGATCGCGCAGGCGGTGTCCCACGGCAGCGCGATCTTGGCGCGGTCGGCGGCGATCAGCGCGTTGATCACGTTCAGCACGCGCCCGCGCCGCCCGCCGATCGCCAGGTAATGCGTTTCGAGCTGGTTCGTCGAAACGTCCAGTCCCGACTTGACCGCCTGAATGCGCGCCATCACGATCTCGCGTGGGTCGATCTTCCGCAGCCACATCCCGACCAGCGAGCCGAAGCTGACCTGAGCGCCCGAGGCCGTGGCCTGAATCCACAGGTTGCCGAACTTGCCGATGAACCAGAACAGCACCAGCAGCGCAATGATGCCGATACCGACCGGAATCCAGAAAAACAAATCGCCGACTGCTGCGAGCGTGATTGACATGATCAAGCCCCCTTAAAAATTGAGGTCAGAGTGTCAAAGCATTATGTCCCGTTCGACACGCCGCCGCAACCGCGCACCTCGCGCCGGCGTGTTGAAATCCGTTTAACGAAGCATGGCGGCCACCGTATCGACGTTGACCGGCTTGATGATGCCGCGCTCGGTGATGATGCCGGCGATCAGCTCGGCGGGCGTCACATCGAAGGCGGGGTTGTACACCTGCGCCCCCGGCGGGCCGGCCAGCTCCGATGCTTCGCGCTGCTCGATCGGAATCTGCTGACCGGTGGCACACTCGAGGTCGAACGTGCTCGACGGCGCGGCGATGTAAAACGGTATGCCGAAGTGCCCAGCGAGCACCGCCACGTTGTAGGTGCCGATCTTGTTGGCCGAGTCGCCGTTGGCGGCGATGCGGTCGGCGCCGGTGATGACCAGGTCGACCTTGCGATCGCGCATGATCGTGGCGGCCATGTTGTCACACAGCAGCGTCACATCAAGCCCGGCCTGCGCCAACTCCCACGCGGTCAGGCGCGCCCCCTGCAGCAGCGGGCGCGTCTCGTCGCAATACACGCGGAACTTGCGCCCCGCCTCGTGGGCCATGTACATCGGGGCCGTCGCCGTGCCGATGCCGCCGGTCGCCAGCGCCCCCGCGTTGCAGTGGGTCAACACACCGGCCTGCTCGTTGATCAGCGTCATGGCGTGACGCCCGATCGCATCACACATCGCGGCATCTTCATCGTGAATCTTCCGCGCCTCGGCCAGCAGCGTGTCCGGGTCGTCGGTGCCGAGCGTCTGAAGTCGCCGCACCGCCCACGCCAGGTTCACCGCCGTCGGCCGCGACGTGATCAGGTACTCCCCCGCCGCCTTGAATTCACCGCTCTGGGCCCCGAGCACACACCCGTACGCCGCCGCGATGCCGATCGCCGGCGCCCCGCGCACACTCAGCCGCTTAATCGCCCCCCACACCGATTCCACATCACGGCAATGCAGTTCCACCACGCGACCCGGCAACTGCGTCTGATCGATCAGCCACAGGTACCCTGTCTTCGCATCACCCACCCACTTAACCGGACTCGGTACTTTCATCGTCATGCCGCCATCATACCAACAAGCCCGATGCTGAGCGCAGCGAAGCGTTGGGGTCACCCCACTTCACATTTCCACCACCCGCCCCACACTCAAAAACAACAACTTCGCCGTGATCTTCTCCGCCGGCAGGTCGTACATCACACCAACCGCCTTGCGATACGCCTCGATCTGCGGCCGATAGTGCTCGGCCAATGCCTCGACATCTTCCACCCGGTCGGTCTTGTAATCGACGATCTCTGCCGCCGTGGCGCGCTCGCCTTCGCGGGTGATCACCAGCCGATCGATCGTTCCGGTGAGCAAACCGCTGTCGAGCCGCACCGCGAAGGGGCGTTCACGCAGCACGCTCACATTCTGATCCGCCGGGTATCGATCCCGCCGAAGCGCCGCCCGGATCGACTCATACTTCAGCGCCGGCTCATCGGTCGACGCATCGACCCACTCGATCTTCGCCAACCGCTCGTGAACACCCGTGCCATACGCCCGCCCCCCGCCGGCATGCAGTTGCAACATGCGATTCAGATCGACCGACGTGCCACCTTCCAGTTGCGAAGGCGCCTGGCGCGGGATCATCCGATCGTGTCGCGACGCCGCCAGCATCGGCGTCAGTGTTTTCACCTCACGAGGTGCTGCCGCCGGCTCCGACGGCCCCACATGCTGAACCCACTGTGCATCGCCATGTTCATACAGCACAGCGCCCGCCAGCGCGGATGAATCCGTCGCCAGCGCCCCGTGCACGATGCCCGCATAGCTCTCGCCCAAACGCTTCGCCGGCGGAATGATCATGTGCAAAGCGTGTCGGGCCCGCGTCATCGCCACATACAACACGCACAGGCTCTCACGCACCGCTTGCATCGCCGTCTGCGCGTGCATCGCGTCAAGCGATGCATCCATCGCCCGCAGTTCATCCTTCGGGTATCGCGTGATCCGCGCCGGCGGCCCGACCGGATTGTCCGCATCACGCTCCACGACCACCTGCTCCCGCCCGCTGAGCCCCAGCTTCGCATCCAACTCCGGCAGCACCACGATGTCGAACTCGAGCCCCTTGGACTGGTGCACCGTCATCACGCGCACATCCGCCCGGGTCACATCCGCCACGCGCTGCGCAGCGATGTACTGCACGAAATGTGACGGCCGCACGGTGGCGTCCGCCTCGTATTGATGGCCCAACTCCACCAACTGATTCAGCCGCATCGTTTCACGCCGCGAACACACCGGCGACAGTTTCCGGGCCCATTGATCCAGCGTCGGCCCGTACCCGTGCTCCAGCAGCGCCTGTCGCACCTGATACGCCACGCGATCGGCGGTCGCATCATGCATGTCCGTCAGTCCGACGATCTCGCCCAGCGGGCTGGTTTGTACATGAAAGCGAGCCGCCGTGTCGCCGGGATGATCCGCCAGGTGCATCAGCGACATGATCACCGACACCGGCGCACAATCCGTCACGGGGCTGCCGCCCTCCTCGCTGGCGTCGATGTTCCGATCCGGGTGACGCAGTTCATAGATCAGCCGCGCCACGGCCCGGTTGGTCCGCACCAGCACACCGACACTCCGCCCCGGGCACTGCTCGACAATCTCAGCGATGCGGTCAGCGGCATGTCGCAACACGGCGTGTCTGGGCTTTTCATCGTCATCCGGCTCCGGCGCGACCTCGAGCCGAACATACCCCGGCGAGTCGGTCATGAAGGCGGTGTGCTCATTGAAGCGATCATGCCAAGCGGCTGCCGCAGGTGCTATCGCTGCCGCCGCGGGGTTCATCGTCATCGTGCCGAACACCCTGTTGACCGCATCGACAATCGGCGGAGCGCAGCGCCGGGTCTGATCCATCGTCTGCACATCGAGGTCCGGCCAGCGATGTTCGAGCGTGTCAAAGATTTCCGCCATGCCGCCGCGCCATCCGTAAATCGCCTGCTTCACATCGCCGACGCAGAACAGCAGTCGATCCAGCCCCGCCACGGCCATCACCTCGTCGGCCAGAGGCTGCACCACGCGCCACTGCTCGAAGCTGGTGTCCTGAAACTCGTCCAGCAGCAGATGGGCGATCCGACCGTCGAGGCGGTAGTAAATGTCTTCGCGGTCGATGTCGCCCGCCGCCCGGGCCAGTTCATGCGTCACATCCTGAAAACGCATGGCGCCGGTGGCTCGCTTCAGGCGTTCGTATTCAACATCGAACCGCCGCAGCAGTTCATACATCGCCCGCGTCTTGCTCGCATGAAATTCCAGCAGTTCGGCGCGGGCCTGTGCGATCAGCGGGTTCAGTGACTCACGCATCGAATCGGTGATGTCATGACGGTTGAACTTATCCTCGCCGGCCAGCACCTTTTTAATCAGCCCTTGTTTGAGTAACTGTTCCCAGTCACCCATACGTGCATTGCTCATCATCGACGCCACGGCCTTGGCCCATACTTTGTCAGGTGATCCGCTCTTGGTCACCGGCCAATCAATATCGCCCAGCGCATCGATCGCGGCGTGTACCTGCTCGATGGTCAACTTCTTCGGCGGGATCAGCCAGCACCAGGCGGCCTCGTCGGGTTGTTCGCGATAACGATCATGCAGCGAGCCCACGACGGTCATGATCTGCTCGTGCACGGAGCGGCGCAACTCACCGGGATTCAGCAGCCGCATCAGGTCGATCACGCGCTGCGGGCCGTCGGCTTCGATCATCGCCGCGACCGCCTCGGCCTGCAGTCGCTGATCTGCGACCTCGTCGACAATCCGCCACCCCGGCGGCAGCCCGAGATCAAGGCTGAAACTGCCCGCGATGCGGATGAAGAAACTGTCGAGCGTGCAGACATTCAACCGATGCAGCCGGCGCACGAGCTTGATCAGCAGCGCGTGCGTGGCATCATTTTCGGCCAGCCGATGCAACACGCGGTCCTGAATCTCACCGGCCGCCTTGCGGGTGAACGTCGTGGCGAGAATGCGATCGGGTTGCTCCCCGGCGGCGAGCAGGTCGATGTAGCGACTCGATAGCTGGTAGGTCTTGCCGGTGCCGGCCGAGGCGCGAATCAGCGTCGGTTTGAACACGAAGGCGTCGCTCATGATTCGTCCTCCGTGTCGAATCCGAGCAACTGCTCGACGCCGCAGATGGCGGCATAATCATCGAAGGCTGGCGGATCAGACGGCGGCCAGAACTGCTCCGCACGCACGGCTCGTATCACCCGCCGCGCCTCTTCGTCGGCGATATCTAAGTCGCCCGCGCTCCACGGGGCCAACTCATGCGTGATGCGTTTGCGATCGCGCGGCAGCAGGATGTACCCGAGTTGCACCTCGGAGGTGATGCCCGCAGCGCGCACGAGGTGTCGATACAGCGGCAGTTGCAGATCGGTCCATTCGCCGCGCTTGCTATGGGTTATGTCGGGGCCGTCACCGCGATCGGACGTCTTGTAATCGAACACGACGCACGCGCCGGTGGTCTCATTGACATCGATGCGATCGATGCGCCCGACCAGTTGCATCGGTTCACCGTCGACATCAAAGCCGATCGTCAACCGCTGTTCGACCTGGTCGGTGGCGATGCGCCAGCCCTTACCCGCCCAACCCGCCTGCCACTGGGCGAATCCCGCCAGGCGCTGGCGCAGTTGCTCGATCTGCACACGCACCGCCGGCAGCGGGTCATCACCGAACTTGCGGCGCGACACATGGTCGAGCGTCTGATTCAACATCGCCTGAATCGTGTCGGCCTGCACGGACGTGGCCGCCTCGGAGTGGGCAAAGGCGCCGAGCACATCATGCGCGAGCGTGCCGAACGTTCCGCCGTCCATTTCGGTCGCCTGATCATCCAGCGGTTTGAGCCCCAGCGCGTAACGCAGATAGAACCGGTACGGGCATTCGAGATAATGTCGAAACGCCGTGACAGGCAGCTTCGTGATCGGCTTTGTCAGCGGTCGCGGTGGCGGCGGTACAACAAACGGTGTGATCCCGCCGCTGAGTTCACCCGACGGCGGAAAGATCGCCGGCGGCTCGGCACGCGGCTCATAAAATCGCTTCACCCGGGCCGGTACCTCATCGTCTTCACATGCAAATAGCAGGCGGCTCGGCGTCAGCGGATCGCCCTCGGTCGTGATGCGGCCGGTGACGAGCTTCACACGGCGCCCGCTGCGCAGCATCGCCGACAGCGCGTAAGCATCACGGGCATAACGACGCCGATTGTCCGGCAGATCCAACCGGCTGCGCAAGGCGTCGGGTAGAAAGGCGTCGGCGTTGATCGACGAGGGCATGAAGCCTTCGTTGAATCCGGTGATGACCAGTGCGTCGGCATCGTCGAGGTGAAGTTCCAGCGGGCCGAGCAATTCGATGGCGGCATCAGCGTCAGATGGGTCCGGCGGGACGGCTGCCAGTCGCTCGGCGTGTTTGACCAGCAAACGCAGCGCGGCGGTAGCACGCACCGGCCGATCGAGCCCCGCCGGCAGATCGATCATGGCGTCAAGCAGCCCCCGCAAGCGATCGCATGTTTCAACCACCAGCCGGTCAGCTTCATCAAAACGATTCAACGGACGATGGGCATACACCGCGCAAAGCGTGTCGGCGATCGGCTGGGCCCACTGACTCAGCGGCCGCGGCGATTCATCAATCAATGGCTCGATCAACGCTTCAACCGCATCGCTGATGCGCTTGAGTTGGGCGCGTTGCGCGTCATCACCGAGCCAGTCGCTGGACAGTCGGCCCTGCAGATGGTCGCTGAGGTAACGATCCATCAGCGTCAGCCAGCTTTCGATCGCGGGGTTCACCAGCGCCCGGCGGAGGTGATCTTCGATATCCGGGTGGCGCAACAGCGTGGCGAAGTCTGTGAACAAACGTCGATCCAGCCAGTCGGCGATGATCTTCAACAGACGCACGGGTCGCGTCCGGGCCATGTCGAGCCCGGCGGCGGCACGGACCGGCAGTCCGAACGCCCGCAGACGCTGAATCAGGTACGGCTGCACCCGATCGTCACACACGCCGACGGTGATCTGCTCCGGCGGATAGGACCCTTGGTAACCGTCGATCGTGCGGACGACGGCGTCGGCCTGATCGGTCGGGCGCTCGACGAGTTCAACCTGCCGATCGTCCAGCGGCACCACGGCGTGTTCCCACCGCTCGATGCGCAGGCACCCCAGATCGTCGAACCGGTCCGCGTCAGACTCGTCAGCGTGGACCAACGCCGTCACGGATACGTCGAGTTGTTGCAACACCCGCCGGTGCAGCGTCGACAGATCAACGACGGCAAGCAGCACAATCGGCCCGGCAGCGGCAAGTTGGTTTGACTCGACTGCGGCGATGCGGGCGTGGTGCGGGTCGACGATGCCGGCGGACTGGAGCGCAGCAAAATAGCGATGCTGTACATCCGCCAGAGCCGCCCAGCGAAGTTCATCCGTAAAGTCGGGAATGCTTTCACCGCGTTCAGCGACGACGGCGAAGTCGTGACCATTCGCGGCGATGGTTTCGTGAAGCTGATCCAGTTGATCGGCGACGGCTGCCCAGGCGGCAAGCTGATCGACCGGGGGCGGGGCAGGTAGAAACTCGGCAAGCTGATCGGCGGGTGTGTCCTGCAGCGCGGCGATCCAAGCCTGCTGGCGCGCCACGGCATCGGCGGCCGGCTGATCGATCACGCAAAGTTGATCCAACAGCGAGCCGACGGTGGTGATGCGCGGCGGAATGAGCAGTCGCCCCGCGTGTTGAGCCGCTTCGACGAGCAATTCGAGCAGGCGACGGCCGGCGCGGCGGCCGGGCAGAACCACGGTCACGGCAGCCTGGTCCGGGCCGAACTGCTGCAACAGCCAGTCCGCGGCCTGGGGCAGCGCGTGGGCGTCGGGTTTTAGAAAGTGTCGAGCCACCGGCATGAGCGGCAGTATAACCGCGTGGTCGTGGCGTTGTGCGGCGGATCGTGTAAACTGGCGGCCCTATGGCCAAGCAATCCATGACATACGCCGCCAGCGGGGTGGACATCGACGCCGGCGACAAGATGGTTTCGATGATCCGACGTCACATGACGCGGACCTACGGGCCGCGCGTGATCGAACAGCACGGCGGCTTCGCAGGGCTGTTTCGACTCGACTACAACGAGAAGCTGTTCGCCCGCAACTACAAAGACCCGGTGCTGGTCGCCTGCACCGACGGTGTGGGCACCAAGGTCAAGCTCGCCGCCGAGATGGGGCTCTACGACACGGTCGGCATCGACCTGGTGGCAATGAGCGTCAACGATCTGATCGTCGGCGGGGCCGAGCCGCTGTTCTTCCTCGACTACCTGGCGGTCAACGACCTGGACCCGCAGCAGGCGACGGACATGGTCAAGGGCGTGTCCGACGGCTGTGTGCAGGCGGGCTGCGCGTTGCTGGGCGGTGAGACAGCGGAGATGCCGGACGTCTACAGCAAGGGCGAATTCGACATGGCCGGCTTTGCCGTGGGCGTGGTCGAGAAAGGCAAGGTCATCGACGGCTCGCGCGTGGAGCGCGGCGACATCATCCTGGGCCTTTCGTCCAGCGGGATTCACTCGAACGGGTATTCACTGGTCCGCGCGGTGGTGACCAAGAAAAAACTGAAGCTCGACAAGGTGTATGACGAGTTGGAAGAAGATCGCCCGCTGGGGCGTGTGCTGCTGGAGCCGACACGGATTTACGCCAAGCCGATTCTGAGCGTGTTGAATCGTTACGTGCGCAAGCGCGTTGTCACGGCCATGGCGCACATCACCGGCGGCGGGCTCGTGGGCAATCTCAACCGCGTGCTGCCCAAGGGGGCCGACGCCAAGATCGAACGCAAGGCATGGACGATACCGCCGGTGTTCCGCTTCCTGGCCAAGCATGGCAACATCGAGCAGCAGGAGATCGACCGCGTGTTCAACCAGGGCGTGGGCTACTGCGTGGTGGTCAAACCGGCCTTCGCCGCCTCGGTGATGGGCCAACTCGAAGACGCCGGCGAAACGGTCTACTGGCTCGGAAGCATCGTCAAGGGCACGGGTAAGGTCAAAATCGTCTGAGTCGGCGCTGACCTGCGGGTGGCGGATGGCCCTCGGATCGTCATGCAGTCTGTGGCGCACCACTACAGGGCACGGACTAAATCACACATCATGTTCAGCTTTTTTCCGATTGTGCGCGGTTCGGGCGCGCGGTGTAATGACGTACGCAGCATCAGGGGATAAAGGACAAATCAAAGCAGCAAGGAGGCGTGACATGGTCGAGCGACAGGGGCATCGGTGGGTCTTCCGGATGCACAGCGATCAATCGGAGCAAATGTACGTGGCCGGTGACTTCAATCACTGGTCGCCGACGCAATGTCCGATGCGGCGCGGCGTCGAGGGGATGTGGGAGTGCGAGCTTCGATTGCCGCCGGGCAAGTACCGGTTTCGGTACTACTGCACGAAGCGCGGCTGGCTGACGGACTGGGCGGCGTTCGGCGTGGAGCGCAATCACACCGGCGGGTGGGATTCGATTCTGCTGGTGCCGGCGCGGGTGGCATGGCCTGTGCGGCGGCGCCCGACGCGGATGAAGGCAAGCCCTGTGCCGCGGTTGAAGCTGGCGGTTTAGTGCGGTTGATCTGGTTGGCGTCGCGCTCCCCTGCGGGTCGCGGCTAAACGTAGAGTCAGCGGGACCGGTGCAGCATCCGCAACAGATCGGCGGCGAGATCCGCAGCACCATCGGCGTGACTCAGCGGTTCGAGGGCTTGACGCATCGATGATCGACGGTCGGGGTCTGACAGCAAATCACATAACGGGCCAATCAGACGATCGGCGTTGGGCGCCGGCTCGATGGCGTCGTCGAGGATGATGCAGCCACCGGCATCGGCGATCGGCTTGGCGTTGTGGCGCTGATGTTGATCTTTGTGATACGGGTACGGCAGGAACACACTCGGGCAGCGATTGGCCACCGCCTCGGCGACCGACCCCGCCCCACTGCGACTGATTGCCAGATCGGCCCCGGCCCAGGCGTCGCCCATCTGGTTGCTGAACGCCTGCACATGGGCGTCGGCCAGCCCCGCCTGCTGATAGGCCTCGCGCACCGGCGCGTCGTTACCCTCCCCGGCCAAGTGCAGGATCTGCCAACCGCTCATGACCGCGCGAAAAGCTTCACGACTTGCGAGTTCGATCATGGCCTTGTTGATCGACGTGGCGCCCTGGCTGGCCCCGGTGACCAGCAGCATCGGCTTGTCGGGATCGAGCCCGAGCAGGCGGCGAGCCTCGGTGGGGTCGTTCGGCCCGACGCACTGTCGACGCAGCGGCAGCGCGACCTGGCGGCCGTACCCGATCACGTCGGTGTCATACACGCTGTAAACCTGCTGGCAGCTTTTGGCCAGCCAGCGGTTCGCCTTGCCGGGAATGGCGTCGAGGTTCACCAGCACGGCCGGTATCTTCAACGCCGTCGCCGCCGACACGACCGGCCCGCAAACAAAGCCCCCCATCGCCACCACGACCGCCACATCCATTTGCTTGATCAGTCGCTTGGCCTGCCGCCGCGCCGCCCAGACGCTTTTCAAAAAACCCGGCACCTGCGGAAGCTTCGTCGGCAACGGCTTCACCGGCGACGGAGTATACCCAAGTTGCGCCTCGCTGAGGATGCGTCCGTCCAGCGGTCGATCCGAACAGACAAAATGCACCGCCGGCGGCTGCGGGTCATCACCCAGCCGCTCCGCGATCGCCATCGATGGAAACAGATGCCCCCCGGTCCCACCGCCTGCAAACAACACCGTCACACTGCCGCTGGCTTCATACATGCACCAATCATCGGCCAACGCGGCAAGCGGCGATTAAAACAGGAAAGCACGAAAACAGGAAAGCAGGAAATGAAGACAAAGTCACGTCTTCTTCATTTCCTGCTTTCCTGTTTTTCCGATTTCCTGCTTTTGGCTTACGCCTTCTGCCCGCCCGCCATGGCGGCGCGCTGGCTGGCGGCGCGCTCGCGCAGCGTGTCGAGCATCTCGCGGACTTCCTTGGCCATCATCGAATTGGGGAATTCCTTGATGATCTGTTCGCCGACGCGGACGCCGTCGATCCAGTCGCGGTCCTGCACAGCCATCTTGAACCGCACGCCGAGGTTCTGCCGCTTCTTGCCGACGACACCGCGGGCGGTTTCCAGGAACGGGGCCGCCTCCTCGGGCGTCAGGTACTTGTCCATTTCCTTGATCAGTTCCATCGCCGCGTCGACGTCGTCACGCTCGGCGGCTTCGAGGAACTGTCGCTCGATGTCCAGCTTGTGCTTGTTGACCGCCTTGGCCACGCGCTGCGGCAGTTCGTCGATCGTGGGATAGTCCGGGTACAGGCGCTGCAGGCGGCTGACCTCGTGCTTGGCCAGGTCCCAGTCTTTGCGCTCGCAGAGTTCGTCGATGCGGGCGACGGCTTTCTGAATCATCACCTCGCGCTTCTTGGCCTGCACGTCGATGATCTGCTGGCGGAACTGCTCGGCTTCCTCGCGGTAGCCGTACTCATCAGCCATCTCGTTGACCAGGGCCATGGCGGCGTCGTAGTCCTCCTGGCGGAGATCCTCGATGATCGCTTCACGCAGGGCGTCGCGGTCCTTCTGGCGGAAGGCGATCCGCTTGGCCTGATCGGAGATGAGCATGCGGTCGTTGATCGACTTCAGCAGGCGGTTCTGCTCCTGAATGTAGAGCCCCATATCGCCGGTCCCGCTCTTGGAGCCCGCCAGGGCATACAGCGACGCGGGAATGGTCACGGCCAGAAGCCCCAACCCGAGCGTGACGTATTCGCCCTGCCCGATCGCCTCGCGAACGCCCAGCACCAGCACCGCCAGCCCGGCCAGCAGCAGCAGCGCAAACAGAATCATCAGCCACACGTCTCGCGATTTGTTGGAGTCTTCCATGATGTTATGCCTTCCCACATGACCTGGAATTGAACAGCCTCAAACGGACTAAATTCAAGTTATCAATCACTTTGCCCAACGTCAAGGTACTCCCGGGCAGCTACGGCGTTACGTCTGATTTGACGTTTGATTATAGCCCGCGGTTCACGCTGTGGGCAATTCACATGCAATCAGGTGCGGATCGTTACCCGGCATGACACATCGGCGTCCCACCGCGATCCGGGCGGGACTTGTCTTTGCCCCCATACGGCGGTAATCTTATGGGTTCTTTCCCATAACCGTCATGAACTCGTATCCACTGCCACGGAGACTCATCTGTGATGTGCCCCGCCTCGGCTGAACAAGCCACCACGACCCGAGAGATTCCGACCCCGCCGCAAGAAGCCGTCGCTCTGCTGGAGCAGGCCAGCGCCGCCGAGCAGCAGTCCGACCGCTGGGCCGCCATCGAAGCGCTGAACAAGGCCCGCGAGGCCGCCCCCGACGATCCGACCGTCTGCTTCCGACTGGCTTACCACCTGGACCTGGTCGGCGAGCGTGATGAAGCGATGATGCTGATGGAACAGGCCGTCGCCGATGGCGCCGCCGCCGTCAACGCCCTGATCAATCTTGCGATCATGTACGAAGACGAAGGCGACTTCGCCAAGGCCGAGCGCTGCCTCAAGCTCGTGCTGGACACCGATCCGAACCACGCCCGCGCGCGTCTGTACATGAAGGACGTGCAGGCTTCACGCAGCATGTTCTACGATGACGACTTCGCCAAGCTGCGTGACAAGCACGGCTCCATGCTCGAAACCCCCGTCACGGATTTCGAGCTTTCGGTCCGCGCCCGCAACTGTCTCAAAAAAATGAACATCCGCACGCTCGGCGACCTGCTCCGTGTCAGCGAAGCCGAGCTGATGGCCTACAAAAACTTCGGCGAAACCACGCTGATGGAAATCAAGGCCATGCTCAACTCAAACAACCTCCGCCTCGGCCAGGCCCTCGACCAGCAGCGCCGCGCCGCCCGCGAGGAAGTCTACGAGCAGCTCAAGGACGCCGCCGGCACCGAAACCATGGGCACCCTTGAAAAACCGGTCGACGATCTGGAATTGTCCGTCCGTGCGCGCAAGGCGCTGGAACTGTTGAACATCAACTCGATCGGCGACCTGGTCGCCCGCACCGAGGCCGAACTGCTCGGCATCAAGAACTTCGGCCAGACCAGCCTCGACGAGATCAAGGAAAAGCTCACGTCGATGGGACTGGGCCTGCGGAGCCTCGATAACAGCCAGTAAGCCGGCTACACTTGAACACGCATGATCGATCGACGCACGACAGCGCCATGGAAGGCCGCTGCCCACGCGAGTGAGGCCGCGTCATCGATTTCCGCTCGTATCACGAAACTTATCGGAAGCGCGCTGATCGTCATCACGGCCAGCGCGCTTTTTATTGGTGGGTGTGAGAAGTCCGCCGCCCCGCCGACAATGACCACCGCCGAGCAGAAGCTGCCCGGCGAGCCGAACATCCGTGTCCGCATCCAGCGCGGCGTGGGGCAGGTCACGCTGACCAGTCCCACCAAGGTGCAGGTCTATGCCTTGGACGCGCCGGCCTCCAAACAGTTGCTCTCCACCCCGCTGACGTTGCGGCTTTCCGCCGGGCAGTGGCTGACCGGATCGCCCCAGCCGCTGTCGCGCAACAGTATTGTCGTGATCGATCCGCTGGGCCCGGCGCCGCTGGGTGTCGACAAGCATCGTTATCCCGGGGCGATTCGGCTCGTCCCCCAAACGCGCGATCAGAAAAACATCGACCCCGCCCACGATCGCTTCGACGTGATCAATCACGTCCGCCTCGAAGCGTACCTGCCCGGCGTGCTCGACCGTGAGTTGTATGACCACTGGCAGCCGTCGGCCTACCTCGCCCAGGCCATCGCCGCGCGGTCCTACGCCATCAGCCGCATCATCGACTTCGGCCCGGGGCGCCACTTCGACGTCGAAAACAACCAGACCTCGCAGGCCTACGTGGGCCTGGCCTCGACGGCCATCTGCAACCGATCCGTCGCCGACACCATGGGCCTCGTGCTCACATGGAACAACCAAGTCATCCCCGCCTACTACTCCAGCACCTGCGGCGGTGTCGGCTCTTCCGACGAGGACGCCTTCGGCACCGCCAGTTCCATCGCTCCGCTGCGTCCGGCGCGCACCCATTCATACTGCGCCAACTCACGCTACTTCGACTGGGGCCCCTTCCGCCAGAAGCGATCCGTGCTCGCCAGACGCATCGCCGCCTGGGGCCAGTCACGCGGATACTCGATCGCCAACCTCGACGGCATCGTCTACATCCGCATCAGCAAGACCAATCACCTCGGCCGCCCCGTTGAATTCGAAATCACCGATCGGCAAGCCAAGTCCTATCGCCTCGGTGGTGAAAACTTCCGCTACGCCTGCAACTACTCCTCCAGCGATCGCAAGATCGATCCGCCGGACAATCGCCTGTACTCCAGCTTTGTCGATGTGAAGATCGACAACGATGACGTGGTCTTCGCAAACGGCCACGGCTTCGGCCACGGCGTCGGCCTCTGCCAGTTCGGTTCCGAAGGCATGGCCCGCGCCGGGTTCAGCCCCATGCAGATTCTCGCCGAGTACTACCCCGGCGCCAGCGTCGATCGCGCGTACTGACGGAGGCGGGGAGAATTAATTCTCCCCGCCCATCACATCACACATGCGCTTCGAGCCCTTCGGCGATCCATTGGTTGGCTTCATCAGCCTTCTGGCGATTGAAGTAACGCACCTTCGCCGTGGTGAACGGCCGGCAGAAAACCGCCATGCCCTTCTCCCACTTGCTCTCGCCGACCAGCGCCAGGCGTTCGATGTGATTGAAATGCTTCAGATCGAACTTGAGATCCTGCCATAGCGCCGACACGTCCCAGCCGTGGAAGTCGTGCATGTCGACCAGCATGCGCACCTTGCCGTGCTGCTTGATCATCGCTTCGACCATGGGTACGAAGTGCTCGTAGTCCTCCTTGTGCAGCTTCCCGGTGACGCGCACCGTGATGAGCTTGCCCTCGTGAAGTTGATCGGTTTGGACAGTCATGAAACACCTCCATTTTGTCCGGGGATAAATGTGAAGTTCCTTATCTGATCCTACGGCGTTTGCTGACTGTGACACCATCAGCAATCTGCCTATGATGGGGTCCTATGGAACACCTGACACCCAAACAGATCGTTGCTGAGCTCGATCGCTTCATCATCGGGCAAAACGCGGCGAAAAAAGCCGTCGCCGTGGCGATCCGCAATCGCTGGCGACGCCAGCAGTTGGACCCGGACCTGGCCCGCGAGGTCAATCCGAAAAACATCATCATGGTCGGCCCCACCGGCGTCGGAAAAACCGAGATCGCCCGACGCATCGCCTCGCTGACCGGCGCCCCCTTCGTCAAGGTCGAAGCATCGAAGTTCACCGAGGTCGGGTACCACGGCCGCGACGTCGAATCCATGGTGCGCGACCTGCTCGAACACGGCATCAAGCTCGTCCGCGCCGAGCACGCCGAGACCGTCCGTGAAAAAGCTGAGGCCGCCGTCGAGCAGCGACTCGTCGATCTGCTGCTGCCGGACTCGCGCGACCCCGAACCCGCTCCCGCCTCGGCATCAACCTCGACATCGGACACACCCGCAGCCGAGGGCGGCATGATCTCGACGGATGATTCGGTTGAGCGCCGCCAGAAAGTCCGCGAGGTGCTGCTCAAGCAACTGCGCGATGGCAAGCACGAAGACCGCACCATCGAGATCACACTGCACAACAAGGCTGTCCCCGTGACGATGTTCTCGAACATGGGCCTGGATCAGATGGACCCGCAGATGTCGAAAATGTTCGAGAATCTGATCCCCGAGCAGACCAAGCGCATGCGCGTCACCATCGCCGAGGCCCGCCAGATTCTGATCGATCAGGAAACCGAAGCCATGATCGACCAGGACAAGATGACCACCGACGCGATCGATCGCACCGAGCAGGCCGGCATCATCTTCATCGATGAGGTCGACAAGATCGCCACCGGTGACGGCGCCGGCTCGGGCGGGCGCGGCCCCGACGTCTCGCGTCAGGGCGTGCAGCGCGACCTGCTGCCGATCGTCGAAGGCTCGACCGTCTCGACGCGCCACGGCATGGTCAACACCGACCACATTCTCTTCATCGCCGCCGGCGCGTTTCACTCCGCCGCCGTCAGTGATCTGATGCCCGAACTGCAGGGTCGCTTCCCGATCCGCGTCGAGCTCGACGCCCTGACGCGCGACGACTTCGTGCGCATTCTCACCGAACCCTCCAACGCCCTGACCAAACAGCAGCAGGCGCTGCTGAAGACCGAGGGCATCGACGTCGGATTCGAACCCGATGCGATCGACGCGATGGCCGAACTCGCCGCCCAGGCCAATCAGCAGATGGAGAACATCGGCGCCCGGCGTCTGATGACGATCGTGGAGCGGCTGTTCGAGCAGATCAACTTCGACGCCCCGGACCTGGCCGCCGACGGTCAGACCACGTTGACCATCGACTCCGAGCATGTCCGCAAGACGCTGGCGGACATCGTCCAGAACGAGGATCTTTCCCGCTTCGTGCTGTAATGAACTACCGAACGCTGCATACCGATCGCGTGCACTATGGATGGGACCTCGCGATCGAACCGGCGATGCGGGCTGAGCCCGGCGAGTCGATCCGTTTCCAGATCATCGACGCCAGCGGCGGACAGATCACGGCGGAGTCGGACGTGTCGGTGTTTGAAGGGTACGACTCGGGCCGTGTGAATCCGGTGACGGGGCCGGTGCATGTCGAGGGGGCCGAGCCGGGCGATGCGCTGCGGGTGACGATCGAGTCGTTTGAGCCCAGTGGGTGGGGCTGGACGGCGCTGATCCCTGGGTTCGGTCTGCTGGCCGATCAGTTTCCCGATCCGTTGCTGCACATCAGCCGATACGATTCGGACTTTATCGATTTCGTCGACGGCGTGCGCGTGCCGGTGCGGCCGTTCCCGGGCACGCTGGGCGTGGCGCCGGCTGCGGCCGGTCGTCACAGCGTGATCCCGCCGCGCCGCGTCGGGGGCAACATGGATGTGCGCGACATCGTGCGCGGCGCGGTGGTGACACTGCCGGTCGAAGTGCCGGGGGC
Organism: Planctomycetales bacterium ZRK34; assembly: GCA_014873095.1. Classification (GTDB taxonomy): domain Bacteria; phylum Planctomycetota; class Phycisphaerae; order Phycisphaerales; family Zrk34; genus Zrk34. The sequence goes on along the minus strand of CP050848.1, from coordinate 4,820,885 downwards.
GTTATTCAGCATCGGCGACACGCATGCCGCCCAAGGCGATGGTGAAGTCTGCGGTACTGCGGTGGAAAGTCCCATCGGTGTGAGCCTGCGCCTGGACCTGATCAAGGACGCCGCCCCGCCGACACCGACCATCCTCGCCCCGCCGACGGCCCGCCTCGCGCCGACCGGTCCGACGTTCATCACGACCGGTATCGCCGACGACCTGATGACCGCCGCCCGCGATGCGACCCGCCACATGATCGACCACATCACCGACGAATATGGCCTGCCACCGGAACTGGCCTATTGCTTGTGTTCCATCGCCGCCGACCTGCGCATCAGCGAACTCGTCGACGCCCCCAACTGGGTCGTCACCATGCACCTGCCGACGGGCATATTCACCTGATCCCACCCAGCGACCTCCCCGCGCCAAGCCTTTCCCCCCTCCGAAACCACCCGTGAACCACCCGCCCCGCTGAATTACGTTGGTGCGACGGTGTGTTTTTCCCACCCCGACAAAATTCTAATGTTCTTAATAACATTAGAATTTGAATGTAGAGCCAGCGCGGCGAATAAACATCTCGGGTTTTACAGGTTTGCGGGTGGGTTCAGGATAGCGGCGGCGATGCGATCCGCTGATTGGCGAGCGGTTCAACGGGGCGCATGTGATAAGCATTTGCCTGCCGTGCGGGCTGTTTACATGCGATCGACTGAGTCGTGGCGGGCGTATTGACCGGCTTACTGAGCGGCGGCTTCGTCGCGTTCTTCGAGCAGGTCGACGGCGGTGATGATCAGCTTCTCAAGCCGCAGGGGCTTGTGCATGTAGGCGTCGACGCCGAGCGTTTCGGCATAGGCCTGATGGCGCTTACCCTCATTGGCGGTGACCATGATCACGATCGGGGCGTTTTCCTTGGTCTTGACCTGCTCCAGCACGAGGAACCCGCTGCGGCGCGGCAGCATCATGTCCAGCACGATCAGGTCCGGCGGATCGGATTCGCAGATCGACACGGCGGTATTGCCATCGGAACAGCACTGGGTCAGGGCGCCTTCGGACTGAAGGGCCTGCTTGACGACCGCAAGCACGTCCGCGTCGTCGTCGACGATGAGAATGCGTTTGTCTTGAAGACGCTTGGCAGCTTGATCTTCCATAGTTTGCTACACCTTCTTGAATGCAAAGCAGATATTCTATTCTCGGCAGGCCGTGGGGTTGGGTCAAGCGGGCCGACCCAACATTGGCCGCGAAATCGGACCGAATCATAGCCGATTCCCCCCTCGGATTCCTGAGGGTTTTCCACGACCGCCCAACCGCCCCACAATCAGATAACCTCTGACTGCCCGGGGGCTTCGCTTCGGGGGCCGGTTCGGGCTATCATAGCCGACCATGGCTTACGTCGACCCCGATGATTATCGCATGAGTCTCGGCGATCACCTGGAGGATCTGCGCTATCGCCTGATCCTCGGGATCATCGGTCCGCTGGTCGCCAGCCTGATCATGCTCGCTTTCGGCAAGCAGGTCGTCGCGTTTCTGTGCCGCCCGCTGCTGGTCGCCCTCGACCGCCAGGGCCTGCCCGCGCAGTTGATCAATCCCTCGGTCACCAGCGCCTTCAGCGTCTACCTGAAGGTCAGCTTCATCTGCGGCCTGGTCATCGGCATCCCCTGGCTGATTTATCACCTGTGGAAATTCATCGCCCCGGGGCTCTACGTCAAGGAACGCAAATTCGTCACCGCCCTGATCCCGGGCTCGGTCACGCTGACGCTCATCGGCGTCAGCTTCATGTACTACATCCTGCTGCCGTTCATGCTCTGGTTTCTGATCAACTTCTCGCTGGGTTTTGAGATGCCGAGCCTGGAGCCCAACGCCGTGGAGCGCGTCACGCTCCCAGCCTCATCAGATCACCCGGAAACGACCGACACCCCCCTGCTTCAACTTCCCCTGCTCAAGGAGAACCCGGTCGACCCGAAGATCGGGCAGGCGTGGATCAAGATGCCGGAGAACAAACTGCGCGTCTTTGGCGGTGACGGGTATTACGAGATCAATCTCCGCGCCAACAACTTCATGACGCCGCTGATTCAGCTCGAAACCTACATCAGCTTCGTGCTGTGGCTGGGGCTGGCATTCGCGGTGGCGTTTCAGTTGCCGCTGGTGATGCTCGGACTCGGTTACACGGGCATTCTGTCGAGCGTACAGATGTCGACGGCCCGACCGTTCGTGGTGCTGGCGTTTGTCATCATCGCGGCAATCATGACCCCGCCGGATGTGATCTCGCAGATCGGACTCGCGGTGCCGATGTACCTGCTGTATGAGTTCGGGCTGGTGCTGGTGCGGCGTGTGGAGAAGCAGCGTGCCGCCGAAGAACCGCCGGCGGACGGCTGATAACGATGAAACGCATGACCGATAAAGCCGATCGCGCAAGCGGGTGTTGTGATTCGCGCGGCCAGCCGATGAAAGGAACACGCGGCCGGCGTGAAAGCTGGTGGCGTCGTACCTGGAGGGTGATCGTGCAGATCGTCATACCGACCCCGCAACTGGATCGATCCAACGCCACCGAGCTCGATGTGGCCATGATGCGCCGTGCGATCGACGTCGCCCGCGCCGGGCAGGACCTGGCCGAGGTGCCCGTCGGCGCGGTGATCTATCGCAACGACACCGGCGAGGTGCTTGCCGCCGATCACAACCGCCGTGAAACCGATGCTGATCCGACCGCCCATGCTGAAATCCTCGTGTTGCGGCAGGCGGCGACGAAGCTCGGCACGTGGCGGCTGAGCGGCTGCACGCTGGTCGTGACGCTGGAGCCCTGCACGATGTGCGCCGGGGCGATCGTGAACTCACGTGTCGATCGGATCGTGTACGGAGCGACCGACCCCAAGGCTGGGGCCGTCGAGTCGCTGTACCAGATTTGTGAAGATCGCCGGCTGAACCACCGCCCCGAGATCGTGCGCGGCGTGATGGCGCCGGAATGCCGCGGGCTGCTGCGTGACTTCTTCAAGCAGCGCCGCCGTGAGAATCGGTTGAGCCGTCAGTCGATGTAGCCTGCGGGCCTATTCCATGCCGCGCCCGCCGCGGAAGCCGTGACCACCGCCTCCGCCCCCACCACCATCAGCCGCTTCATGCTCGGCGGCCGCCGCAGCGGATCGTGTGACGTTCATTGACGCCAGCATCATGAATCCGCCGACCACCCCCACGCATAACACCACCGCCGCAACCCCGCCGAATATGCGGCGACCGCGCGTCGGCGCCCCGTGACCAGGCCCGGTGAACATGCGGCCGATCGTCGTGCAGACCCACTGCCAGTGCAGAAACAGGTGGATCACGACCAGCGCGATCGCCGAGACTGAAAGCCAGAAGTGCACATCACCCCACTCGTGTCGATTCCAACCCCACAGCAGCAGGCCGTGCCGCCCGCTGCCCGGCGGCATGATGTACTTCATCATCAACCCCGTGGCCACCAGACCCAAAGCGACAACCAACGTGAGCACATCGACCACGAAGTTCACAGTATTACGTTGTTTAATCATGCGCCACTTTAGCCCCGGATAAACCCGAGCGGCGAGCGTGGCATGCAACTTTGAGATTTACCCCGATGAGGCGGGGCATCCACCGCGAAGATGTAGACGGGATGAACAGGATGCACAGGAAATCATCAGGACCACTTTATCACTGCCTTGATCCTGTTGATCCTGTCAAAATTCTTTTTCCTCTTCGTGGTTAATTATTCTTGCCAGCCTTTCGCCACTGCCGCTGGCGGCGCCAGGCGTGGACTAGGTTTCGGATTTCGAGCATGGCGGGCATGATGGTCATGCAGGCGACCAGCGTCATGAAGATGCCGACGGCCAGGACGAAGCCGAGACTCTGAATGCCCTTGTGCTCGGCGATGAGCATCGAGGCAAAGGCGATGATCGTGGTGGCGCTGGTGAGGATGATGCCCTTACCCGTGCCCGCGGCCAGACCCGGCGGTCGGCGACGCGGATTCTGACGATAACGGTGCATCACGTGTACGCCGCTGGCGACGCCGATGCCGAACATCAGCGGCAGCACAATGATGTTCGCCGGATTGATCGTGTAGCCCGTCACCCACATCAGCGCGAACGTCATCACAAACGCGATCGTCACCGGCAGCAGACACAGCAGCGCATCGATCAGACTCATGAAATCGATGAACGCAATGATCAACACGGCAATCAGCGCCAGCGCTCCCGCTTTCAGGTAGCTTTGACGCATGAGCGTACCCGATTCGTAGATCTGCACCGGCGAGCCGGTGAAGCTTTTGTCCAGCGAGAGCACCTGGTCCATGTAGGGTTCCATGTCTTCGGGGTTCCACACGTTCTGGCGCGGATACACCTTCAACTGATAGCGTACCGGATCGGTCACCGACACCACCTCGCGCTCCAGCAGCGGCGGCAGGTCCGACACTTTCAGCGGACGCGTCTGCAGCGACTGGATGATCTGATCACGCACCACGTTTCGCAGGTCGAGAAACGCCAGATGAAGTGTGCGAAGGCGCTTGGCGTCGTCGACTTCGAACTCGGGTGTTTTGGTCAGGGCGATGATGTCGGTGACCTGCTTCTGCACACGACCAAGCGCCGCGGCGATCGGCGGTTCGCTCTGCACATCAGGCCGCTTGATGGCGATGTTCAGTACGAAATTGAGCGTGGAAAGATTCTGCCGCAGCATGCCAGCGGTCGGTTGCTCCTCGGGCAGGGGCAGGGTCGGATCGACGAGATTACCCAGGTCTTTGCGGGTCTTCTCGATCATCGCGAGTTTTTCGTCTTCGTCCGGGGGGAACAGCAATCCCGCCCCGCCGACGCTGGCGACCGCGGGCAGCTTTCGGAAGCGCGAGGCCATGTGGTCGGCATCTTCAAGGCTGTCGACGATGCTGACGCCGTAGAGAATGGCGGTTTCGGAGTGATCGACGACGCGCTGCTGCCACTGCACCGACTCCAGCGCGTCGGGCAGCAGGTTCAGCAGGTTGTAGTCGTAACGGACCCGGCTGGCGCCGAACATACCCAGCGCGATGAGCCCCGCGGCGATCAGACACGTGGCCCAGGGCCGGCGCACCATCGGCTGAATCCACGCCTGCTTGTGCATGTCGATGCGGCGCAGCGCGGTGGGCTTGATGTGGTGGACGCGTGGGCGCAGCAGGCGCATCATCGCCGGCAGCACCGTCAGCATGGCGATCATGCACAGCAACACCCCGACGCCGGCGATGTTGCCCATCTCGGCCATACCTTTGAAGTCGGTGAACAGCGTCGTGGCGAAGGCAACGGAGGTGGTGATCGCGCCGGTGATGATGCCGGGGCCGGTCGCCTGCACGGTGTCGACGATCGTGGCGCGGAAGCCGCCCAGCCCGTCGGGGTGCAACGGGCGGACCAACTCGAATCGGCTGGTCAGGTGGATGCCGAAGTCGATGCCGAGGCCCAGCAGGATGACGGTGAACACCACGCTGAGCACCTGCAGGTGACCGATCGCCAGCGTGAGATATCCGAAGCTCCAGGTGATCGCCAGCAGCAGCGTCACGACCATCAACACCGGCAGTTGCCACCCGTGGAAGGCGAAAATCAGCAGGGCTGCGATGGCGCAGACCGCAATGATCGAGCAGATCGTCGAATCGCGCATCGACATGGCCGTCTCGTCGGCTTCGATCACGGGAATGCCGGTCAGTCCCGCGTTGATGTCCGGCATCTCGGCACGGACTTTCTCCAGCGCCTCACGTGATGCCTTCACAGCCGGCTCGAACTGATCGATTTCCGTGAGATGGGGCTTGCCTTCGATGTCGATGTAAAGCAGCTTGCCGTCGTCGCTGGTCAGATAGGTCCATTCGCCGGCGCCGGACAGGTCGATCTGTTCGAGCATCTGCTTGGCCGTGCCGCCATCGAGCACGGTCTTCATGCCATCGAGCAACTGCTCGAACTGGCCGATCATCGCCACGGCGTCCTCGGCGGTGGTTTCATCGCCGGACTCACTCTGCAGGGCCGAGGGGAGCGTCGCGATGAGATTGGCGAAGTTTTTCGAGCGGAGCATCGGCCCGGCTGAGGCGATCTGCTGCAAGTGCGGCACGAACTCGGCCATCGTGTCCAGCCGCAGCAGGATCGGCGACATCTGACGTGGATCGTAGCCATACCAGACTCTGCGGAAGACGTCGCGCTGCTCGTTGAGTTTAGCCAGCTCTTCGTGGACCCGGTCGACGAACTGCCGCGCCCGGGCCGGGCCGTCGTCGGTTTCGGGGACGGCGACGATGATGGCGATCGTGTCGTAGCCGTAGAACTCCTGACGGTACTGGATGTATCGCTGGTTCCAGTCCAGCTCGCTGGAGATCAGGTCGTTGCGATCGGCCTGAAACCCGAGACTGCTGAGCGTGACGACCAGGGCCCCGGCGGCCAGCGCGCAGGCGGCCAGCAGCGCCGCCCAGGGGTGGTCGCACATGAGTCCGGCCACGCGGCCGAGCAGGTTGTGCCTCAGTCGATCATGTACCAACGGGTCGTCCTCACACAAAGCTACGTATCTGACCGCACCGGCCCCCGAACGTCAAGGCGGATAAGGCCGATAAATCACTCAGGCAGGTCCACCGCAGTTACACACTGGCGCATCAGCCCGCCGGCGACCGATCAACCCAGTCGGCAGCGACATCTTTTACCGAGGACTTTTCATGAGCAAGCGACAGTTGATCAACGCCATCCGCCACTTCAACCCCACCGCGGAAACCGAATTTCTGATCGAGTTCAACGAGTCCGCCCTGAAAAGTTACCTGCGTCATCTGCGCTACCTGCGTCACCCGCGCGGCGGTCGCAACCTCTGGGTCCGCCACGGCGAGACCCCGGCTGTCGTCACACGCACGCACTGATTATCAGACTTCTCCCATTCCCATCCGCCCCCGGATTCCGGAGGGAAGTTACAGGCGATCGCCGGTCATTGAGGCCGGCGATTTGTCTTGCGCGAAAGTCACAACGAGGCGGGGAGATCCAGGTCGTCCCGCCCGGGTGATCACTTCAGCGCCGGCAAAGTCGATTCGTCGATCTGCTGGGGGGTCAGAATCACCGCCAGGGGGTTCTGCAGGTATTTCTGCGCGACGCGCTGCACATCGGCCGCGGTCGTGGCGTGAATCTGCTGGATCAGTTGATCGCCAGCCTTGAACCCGAGCCCGTACAGCTCCGCCAGGGCCGCCTCGGTGGCGAGCTGGGCGTTGGTCTGCTGCGAGGTCGCCTCGGAGACCAGCACCGCCTCGCGGGCACGGGCCAGCGTCTCGGCGTCGACGGTTTCGGTGCGGATGCGATCCACAACCTTCAGCGCCCGCTCCATCGCCATCGAGGCGGTATCCGGCTGCGTGTTGAACAACACCGCCCAGTAGCCCGGCGCCACGCCCGTGAACATCCCCGAACCGACCGCATACACCAGCCCCGGTCCTTCGCCGCGCAGCGCCTGACTGAACCAACCGACCGGGAAAGTGTCCAGCACCCGGTTCATCACGAGCATCGGGGCGTAGTCGGGATTCGCCCGCTTCATACCCGGTCCATAAGCGATCTGCATCGCCACCAGCGGCTTGCTGGAAACCACCTGCGCGATGCGCGACTGCACCGGCGTCTGCTTGGCCGGCTCAAACGGAACCTTCGCCTTGGCGGGCATGGCCCCGAACAGGTCTTTGGCCGCCGCGATCACCTTCGCTTCGTCGATATCACCGACGATCGCCAGCACGCTGTCGCCGGCGGACAGATGATCGGCGTGAAACTGCTTGAGTTGATCGGCCGTCAGCGATTTGACGACGTCCTGACGCCCGACCGTCGGCTGCGACCACGGGTTCTGATCGCCGAAGTACTCAGCCCGCAGCGAATTGCGAAGCTGCATGTACCAGGTGTCGTCCATCGAATCGATCGCCGCCAGCAGACGGGGCTTCATCCGGTCCCATTCCTCGGCGGGGAAGTCCGGCTTGTTGATCACATCCGCCATGATGCCCAGCACCTGGGCCCAGTCGTCGGAAAGACACTGGCCCGCGGTGTAGAACGTGCTGTTGCCGCAGTTGGTCGAAATCTGGGCGCCGAGTTCTTCGAGGCGGCGCGCGATGTCGTCAGCGCTGCGGCCGGCCGCCCCACGCATCATCATCTCCATCATCGCGTTGGCCACGCCCTCGTGACCAGCTTCATCAGCCAGCAGCCCGCCTAGCTGAAACCACTGCATCGCCACGATCGGCAGGCGGGTGTTCTTCTGCACGATCACCCGCAGACCGTTGTCGAGCGTGACCATGCGCGGCTGGCTCATCGACGCGGTGCGCACCGCGCCCTGATCCTTGTCGACGCGCATCATCTTGTTGACCAGACGCTCGTTGTCGAGGTCGACCAGCTCGATCTTCTGGTTGCCGTAGCCGGTCTCACCGAGGGCTGGCGAATCGGCCGGACGGCTCATCGGCGGCGCGGCCTGGCCGGTCTGCGGCGTCAGCTTGATCGTGATCAGCTTCTGCGGATCGAGAAATTCATTGGCCGCGATCTGCACATCCTTGATCGTCACATCCTGAATCGCCTGGGCGTAGTGCTTGAGGTAATCCGGATCGCCGGTGTTGATGAAATCGTCGGCGAGGCGCGACCCGACCGCGTGGGCGGTCTGCGTCGAGTACATCACCCCTGCGATCGTCTTCCGCTTGGCGCGGGCCAGTTCGTCGGGCGTCACGCCGATCGTCTTGATCTTCTTGACCTGCTCGAGGATCGCCTCGCGGGCGGCGTCTATCTTGTCGGGTTCGACCACGGCGTCGATGCCGAAGAAGCCTTCACCCCACGACATCGAATAGTTGTATGCATCGATGGAGGTGACCAGCCGCTGCTGATCGCGGACAGTCTGCACGAGCCGGGAAAGCTCACCCTGCCCGAGCACCTGCCCGAGAATATCCAGCGGGTAGTCGTGCTTGGTGGTCAGCCGCACGCCCGGCCATGCCAGCCGCAGGCGCGGGCGGTCGATGTCCGCCTCGCCGCTGACGGTGCGCGGTGAATCGAGGGGCTTTTCAACCGGCAGCACCACGCCCGGCATGCCGCTCGACGGGTGCGACTTCCACAGGCCGTTGACCTGGTCGATGATTTTCCTGGGGTTGATGTCGCCGCTGACGACGAAAACCATGTTGTTCGGCACGTACATGCGCTTGTAGAAATCGTAGATCTGGTCGCGCGTGACCTGTTTGAACTCGTCTTCGTAGCCGATCACGGGATGGCGCGCCGGGTGGGTGCGGTAGCGGGCCTGCTGGGTCAGCTTCCAGAAGATGCGCCCGGGCTCGCCGCGCCCCATCTGAAACTCGCGGAGAATCACCTGCTGCTCGCGGGCATATTCCTCCTGCGTGATCTTCGAGTTCAGCATCCAGTCGCTGAGCAGATCAACGGCCGTGGCCGCGTGCTCGGCGGAAGTGTCGATGTAGTAGCGCACCTCATCCAGCGAGGTCGACGCGTTGGTGCGGGCGCCGATCTGGCCGAGAATTTTGTTGGACTCGGCTTCGGTGCGCGTGGTGGTCGTTCCGCCGGAAAGCAGGTGCTCGAGGAAGTGCGACAGGCCCATGCCGTTGTACTGGCCTTCATAGACGGACCCGGTCTTGATCCAGCACTGCACGCTGGCGACCGGCGCGGCGTCGACTTTCTGAGCCATGACCACCAGCCCGTTGTCAAGCTGAGCGATCACACGATCGGGACGTTGGCTGAGCACACGATACTCCGATTGGGTTTGACAGCCGCCGCCGAAGGCAGCGACGGCCAACAGGGCGATCAAGCAGATACGACGGGACGACATACGAAAAATAGACATCTATTGCCTCCTGGGCCGGATCGTCAATGCTGTGGGGTTGCTGCGGCGGGGTACAGCCGATTCGGAGTTGCTACGCAATCATTCCGGGGGCTGTTCGTTCTGAACCTGCTCGATGTAGGCCAGGGTGCGGTCGAGTTCACGCTTCAGGTGACGCACACGAAGCAGGCTCTTGACGCGCGTGACCAATTCGAGCTTGTTGACCGGCTTGGTCAGGAAGTCGTCGGTGCCGGACTCGACGCCGCGCTCGATGTCGCCGAGTTCGTTCAGCGCGGTGACCATAATGATCGGGATCGCGCGGGTCTGCGGATCGCTTTTCAGCTTCTGGCAGACCTCAAACCCACTCATGCGCGGCATCATCACGTCCAGCAGAATCAGATCCGGCAGCGACTGCTCAATCATGCCCAGCGCCTCGATGCCATCGCCGGCCGTGGTGATCTGACACGGCAGCACCTCGAGGTAGGCCTGCAGCAGCTCGCGGTTCTGCTGATTATCGTCGACGATCAGCACGGTCGAATCTGAGAGGTCCGGTTCGACGGCGTCGCCGTTATTCTGCGTGATCGGTTCGGTCGGTCCAGTCATGTAGCAAATCCGTGATTGGTGTCGTGGTTTTAAGCGCTTGACGATACGCCGCAACAGGCGAGTTGGCAACACGAACAGGCCTCGGGGCGGTGTCCAAGTCAGCCCCTCGTGTGGAAAATCGACATCAGCCGCCCAACAATCCGTACATTGCCCTCACCCGGGCCAGGAGCGCCATGAGCCGTCTGATCTACGAGATGCACTGCCACACCCCGCTTTGCCGTCACGCCGACGGCACGCCGCCGCGCTACGCCGAGGCCGCCGAACGCCGGGGTCTGGCCGGCATCGTCTTCACCTGCCACAACCCCATGCCTGATTCGTACGGGCACTCCGGCCGCATGCGTGAAGCCGAGGTCGACGAGTATGTCCGCATCGTCGGCGACACCCGCCGCCGGTTCGATGGACAGGTCGACGTCCGCCTCGGGCTTGAATGCGACTACTTCCCCGGCTACGAAGATTACATCGCCGAGACTCTCGCCCGCATGGAGTTGCACCACGTGCTCGGGTCCGTCCACCCGTTCCTCGCGATCTGGCGACGCCGCTTCCAGATCGAGGATGACCCGCTGCAGACCCAGCGAAACTACTTTGACCAGATCGCCGCCAGCGCCGAGAGCGGGATGTTCGACACGATTTCGCACCCCGACCTCGTCAAGAACATGACCGCCAACGACTGGGATTTCGAGCGACTGATCCCCGATGTCGAAAAGTGCCTGGACCGCATCGCCGCCACGGGCTGCGCGATGGAGTTGAACACCTCGGGCCTGTTGAAGACCATCCCCGAGTTCAACCCGAACCAGACGATGCTCGAACTGATGTGCCAGCGGGACATTCCCGTCGTCGTCGGCGCCGATGCCCACGTCCCCGAGCGTGTCTCGGCTGATTTCGAGCGCGCCTACGACGCCATGCAATCCGCCGGCTACACCCGCGTCAGTTACTTCCTCGACCGCACCCGCCACGAACTGGACCTCAACGAAGCCCGCGCCTCGCTGATCCCCGCCGATTCCACCGTTTAGCCGGCGGACTTGTCCGCCGCGTGAGGTGCCGCAAGCGGCGAGCAAGCTCGCCGGCTAAACGACGTTGTTACATCAAATCAGTCCCGCGGATTCGTCCTGGCCGAACATGAGGTTCATGTTCTGCAATGCCTGACCGCTGGCGCCCTTGATCATGTTGTCGATCGCGCTGTAGACGACGACCTTGCCGCCGGACAGACGCACCGACACATCGCAGAAATTGGTGTCACGCACGTGGGCGACGTTGGGGAAGTGGCTGACGACGCGCACAAAGGGCTGCTTGCCGTAAGCATCTTCAAACGCTTCGAACAGGTCTTCTTCCGTGACGTCGTCATCCTGCGGATCCAGGTAGATCGTTTCGAGGATGCCGCGATCGATCGGCAGCAGGTGCGGAACAAACAGGGTCGAAACGGGTGAGCCCTTGACGGTGGAGAGCGTCTGGTTGATTTCGGGCTGATGGCGGTGCGTACCGCAGCCGTAGGACACGAAGGCGTTGTGCAGTTCGGGGAAGTGCAGATGAGCCTTGGCGGAACGGCCGGCGCCGGTGACCCCGCTGGCGGCGTTGATCAACACGCTGTCGGTGCGGACGAGGCTGCGCTGGATCAGCGGCACGATCGCCAGCGCCGCGGCCGTCGGGTAACAACCGGGATTGGCCACGAGGTCGGCATCGGCGATTTGCTCGGCGTAAAGCTCGGGCAGGCCATACACGGCATCGGCGAGGTTGGCGCGGTCGGTGTGCGGCTCTTTGTAGGTCCGCTCGTAAAGCTCCGGATCAGCCAGGCGGTAGTCGGCGGACAGATCGACGACGCGCAGCCCCGCTTCCAGCAGCCCCGGCACATACTCCATCGCGGCCTTGTGCGGCAGGCACGTGAAGACCACATCGGCCTCTTTGGCCATCGCCGCCGGATCGATCGGCCGGCAGACCATCTCACAACGGCCCTGCAGACGCTGAAATTCCTCGGCGATGTTCGGCAGTTCCTCGCGGGCACTGGCCAGGTAGGTCAACTTCGCGCCCGGGTGGCGCAACAGCAGCTCGATAAGATACAGCCCGGTATACCCGGTCGGGGCGACGATGGCGGCTCGAATGCTCATAGTCGACGATTGTAGGCGTTTTCCATGGTTTTGTATGGTTTGGCCACATTTTTCTGCGAGGGCGTGTTGACACCCGACTATTCTGCGAGGTGTACACAAGGAGCATCCATGGATCAACGTCAGGAACAGTTCACGCAGCACCTGCTGGCCGTGCAGCCCCGGCTCAAGGTCTACATCCGCGCCATGGTCGGCGATCAGACCGCCGCCGACGACATCCTCCAACAGACCAACCTCGTGCTCTGCCGCAAGTCGGATCAGTATGAATTCGGTACCGACTTCGGCGCCTGGGCGCTGAAGATCGCCCACTTCGAGGTGCTCAAACAGCGGCAGAAGTTCGTGCGCAGCCGGCTGATTTTCGACGAGGCGCTGGCTGACTCGATGGCCTCCGCCGCCGCTGAGGAACTGGTCGACCTCGACGATCAGCAGGCCGCCCTGGCCGACTGCCTCGGGGAGTTGTCCGAGCCCCACCGCGAGATGATCCGCCGGCGGTACTCACTGGCCGAAGGCGTCGAGCAACTCGCCGCGGCGCTGGATCGCCCCGCCGGGTCGATCCGCCAGACGCTGTACCGCATCCGCCAGCGTCTGGCCGACTGCATCCGCTCCCGCACGGCGGAGGGTCGGGCATGACCAACACCCCGGACACCCCCGACACCCTGCTGACCGCCCTGCTTGAAGGCGACCTGAAGGCCGATGATCATGCCGCATTGTGTGAGCAGTTGCATGACGATGCGGACCTCCGCCGCCGGACCGTTCGGTTGATGATCGTCGATGCGATGCTGGCCGATGTGTACCCGGCCGCTGAGCCGGCACCAAGCCTGTCGACACACCTGCCCAAGGCGCAAACACCCGCGACCGGGTTCAGATTTCAGTTGCGGACCGCCGTCGCCCTGGCGGCGATGATCGCACTGGTCGTCACAGCCTGGTTCATCCTGCGTCCTGAACCGTCGACCTCGACGCAGCCGCCGACTGCCTCGCAAGGCGTACAGCCTGCCGACACGCCAATCACCACGGTCGTCAGCGCCTCCGGCACCGTCGTCATCGGCGACGCGTTGGCCCATGCCGGCAGCGACCATCCCGCGGGGCTGATCACCCTCGGGTCCGGCTCGGCGCGGTTCATCCTGACCAGCGGCGTGGATGTTCAGCTACACGGCGCCACGCAGTTGATCATTCACGATCCGATGCACGCCACGCTGACGCAGGGCACGGTCACGTTCACCTGCCCGCCGAGTGCCGTCGGATATACCGTCAACCTGTCCGGCGGACGGAAGGTGGTCGATCTGGGCACGCGTTTTCAGGTCACATACGACATTGATGGCACGCCCCGGACGACCGTGTTTGAAGGCCGCGTGGAAATTCATGACCCGTCACTGGATCACGCCCGGGTAGTCACCGCCGGTCAGATCGCCACCTGGCCGACGGGTCGGCTCACGATCGAGCCGTATCCCTGGCAGGTAGTCAATCCGGGTTTCGAAGTCGGCAGCGGATTGACAGCGAGCCTCACCACACACCCGAGTTGGCTCGAAGAACACCCAAGCGCCGATGTGCGCACCCGCAGTGTCGGGCGCAACGCCGAAACCACGGGCCTGCGCCCGATCGGCGAGGGTGATACCTGGCTGACGCTGGATGGGCGCCCCGCTGACGATGGCGAGTTGGGCGGTGTCTACCAGAAAATCGGGCCGATCATCGATCGAACCGTGTATCGACTTCACGTGCTGGTGGGAGAGCGAGCGGACAACCCCACGCCCGGCGGTCAGGGCACGGCGGCGGACGTGACATGGGGACTGTTCACCGGCAGCCCGGACCACTTCGAGCCGCTGGCTGCGGCCGTGGCCTCTCGCGACCTGTCAGACGCGATGAAGGCTGACAACAACAAGCCCGACACGCAGACTTCCGAACTGACCTTTGACAGCACCGACTCCGGGCGCCTCGGCGAGGAGCTCTACATCCGCTTTGCCGTGATCCGCCCCGCCGGTGACAAGCGCACCGCGCAACTGCTGTTTGACGATGTGCGGCTGGATGTGAGAAACGCCCCGCCGCCAACACAGCCATCGAACAAACCACCGACTTCTGACCATCCATGAAGGAGAATCACCCATGAGTAAATCATTTCAAGTGCAAACCGCCGTGGCGATCGCGATGCTGATGACGCTGATCGGACCGGGCCGCCATGCCGAAGCCGCCCCGGTGACGGTGCTGAACCCGAGCTTCGAGATCGTCGATGGCGTCGATCGCGGCGACACCTGGAACTCGGACAATCACGACGACTGGATCGAGCAGAACACCGGCGCCGACATCCGCACACGCTCCGTCGGCGAAATCCAGGGAACCCTGCAGGATCGCCCAAACCCTCATGAAGACGTCTGGTTCACACTCGATACGCGCACCGACCCCGGTTTCGGCGGCATCTACCAGAATGTCGGCACGATCACCGCGAACACCATCTACACACTCGACATTCTCGTCGGTGAGCGATATGGCAACGCGACTCCCGGTGGCGTGGGCGCTTCGGGGGCCGATGCGCGGTGGGGTCTGTACACCGGTTCGCCGGGCAGTTTCTCCGCACTGTCGACACAGACCGCCTCGACGGATCTGTCTGCGGCCATGAAAGCCGACAACGGCACCGCCGAGTCTGAAGAAATGTCGCTGATGTGGGACTCGACCGGCAGTGGATTCGCCGGCCAGGATCTGTACATCCGCTTCTTCGCCCTGTCGGCTCACTCCACTAACGAAACCTCGCAAATTCTCTTCGACAATGTGCGTCTTGATGCCAGCGCCGCAGCGGTGCCCACACCAACCGCCCTGCCTGCGGGCCTGATGTTGATGACACTGGCGATCAAGCGTCGCCGCAGTCACTGATTCCTGACGAGGCACCCATGCGCCGACACGCCTTCACATTGATTGAACTGCTGGTGGTCGTCAGCATCATCGCGCTGCTGATCGCGTTACTGCTGCCGGCCCTGGCGCGAGCGCGGGAAACGGCTCGGCGCGTGGTGTGCGCTTCCAACCAGCGTCAGATTGTGCAGATCGCCATCGTGTATGCGACCGACCACCAGGGAAAGTTCTGGGATTCAAATCGCAATTTCTCCAAGACGATCGGTTCGCAGTACAACCTGTCCTGGATCAGTCGACCGGTGTACAACCTCATCGCAAAAAACGCCGACTACCCGCAGGCGACGTACACCGATGCGGTCGCGTATGACCCCGACCGTACCGATGGGCCGGCCATGGACCTGCTGTTCTGCCCCAATCGCCGCAGTTGGGAACGCTTCGAGCCGAACGCCGGCCACCGCATCGGCTTCTACATCATGATCGGCCAGGATCACAGCGAGCCCCTGCCCTGGCCCAACGAGCCGAATCCCTGGGTCTCGCCGCTCACGCTGACCACACCGAACGCCCGCTGGATGACCAGCGACATCGTCGAGCGCGGCACCGCCGTCCCCGCGGACTTCACCGTCTCGCATACGCCCACCGGCCCGGGGGCCTTGATGCTGTCGGTGGCCGATGATCCCGTCGACGTCGGCGCCGACGGAGTCAACACGGGTTTTCTCGATGGCTCGGTCCAGTGGCGCGGCGCAGGCGAATTGCTCAAGCACACCGTCGCCTCCAATGGCAGCATTTTCGGGTGGTTTTAGGCCATGTGGGGGATTACTTGACTTTGCGGATTCCGGGGGCATAATTCAGACATGAGCCGTCGATTTTATTGGTTTGCGTATTCCTTTTTTGCGGGCACAAGCCGCTAAGGGTCTCTACGTAAACCGTTCGACGATGAACTGACTAACCGGAGCCCCGATGCGACACCCGCACTCGGGGCTTTTTTCTTCGACCAAGGAGCTACCCATGATCGTCGTGATGAACCCCGAGGCAACCAAGGAGCAGATCGATCGCGTCATTGATCTGATTCATCACATGGACCTCAAAGAACACGTGATCCAGGGTACTGAACTGACCGTCGTCGCCGTCATTGGTGAGGACCACAAGAAAGAGCCTTCGCAGTTTGAAACGCTGCCGGGGGTTCAGAAGGCGATGCGGGTGCTCGAGCCGTACAAGCTCGCGTCCAAGAAGTTCAAGAAAGAGCGCTCGACCGTGACGATCGGCGAAAGCTGCGTCATCGGCGGTAAAGACATCGCTGTGATCGCCGGGCCGTGCAGCGTCGAGTCTGAAGAGCAGATCATCAAGAGCGCTCACATCGTCAAGGAAGCCGGGGCGACCGCGCTGCGAGGCGGCGCGTTCAAGCCGCGCACCAATCCGTACAGCTTTCAGGGTCACGGCGAAGACGGGCTGAAGATGCTGGCGGCGGCGCGCGAAGCGACGGGCCTGCCGATCGTGACCGAAGTAATGACGCCGACGGACGTGGCCCTGGTCAGCCGCTACGCGGACTGCCTTCAAATCGGCACCCGCAACGCACAGAACTACAAGCTGCTGGAAGCTGCCGGCGATCAACCCAAGCCGGTGCTGTTCAAGCGCGGCATGGCGATGACGATCGACGAGTTTCTTCAAGCGGCCGACTACATCCTCGCGGCGGGCAATCCGAACGTCATCCTCTGCGAGCGCGGCATCCGCACCTTCGAGAAGTTCTCCCGCAACACGTACTCGCTGTCGGCGATCGTCGAACTTCACCACCGCACGCACCTGCCGGTCGTCGGTGACCCGTCCCACGGCACGGGCCACGCACACCTGGTGCCGGACATGGCCAAGGCGACGCTCGCCTGCGGGGCCGACGGCCTGGCGCTGGAGGTTCACCACGATCCGCCGCACGCCTGGTCCGACGGCGCCCAGTCGCTGAACCCGCAGCAGTTCGCGGAGTTGATGCCGCTGCTGGCGCGCGTGGCCGAGTCGGTCGACCGCAGTCTGCCGCTGCCGCAGGCCGTGGGCCAGTGATCCCCACGACATCATGAAATGAAAAAGGCGGCCGGACGCGAGTCCCGCCGCCTTTTTTGTTGGTGTTGAAATGTGACCAGGCTTACGCCGAAGCACCGACCGCAGCGCCGGCCTTGGACGGCGCCGGAGCCACGTCCCACGAGATCAGGCCGGGCACAAACGGCGTGGCCAGGGCCGGGTCGCCGGGGATCACCCGGACGGCCAGACCGTGCTTGCCGGAGTTGTCGACGGAGACTTCACCCTGGTAACGATGACGGCCTTCGCCGAGGTGCTCGACATGCTTCATGTCGACCGACTTGCCGTCCTGGATGCGGCCTTCGGTGTCGAGCGTGCCGTAGTAGATCTGCACGCGCACGGACTCGGGCGACAGCTCATTGAGCTTCACATCGGCGCTGACTTCCAGCGGCTGGCGAACACCCAGCGGCTTGGTGGTATTGGCTTCGATGTTCTCGACGCGGATGCCGCCCCAGTGGCCGCGCAGGTGCCCGACGTAGTGGGCGAGTTCGGCGGCGTTGCGGAGCTTGTCCGACATCAGATTGCGACTGCGATGATGCGAAGGCAGGTAGTAATTCTGGGTGTACTCGTAAACCATGCGGTTGGTGTTGTACACCGGGGCCATGGCCATCATGCAGTTCTTCATCCACGTGACCCACTCGCGCGGCAGACCGTTGTCGTCGCGGTTGTAGTACAGCGGAACCAGGTGCTTTTCGAGCAGGTCGTAAAGCGAGTGACTTTCGACCTGATCCTGGTAGTCGTAGTTGGTGTAAGCCTCGCCGCGACCGATGGCCCAGCCGGTGTCCTTGATCCAGGCTTCGTCCCACCAGCCGTCGAGGATCGAGCAGTTGAGCACGCCGTTGAGGGCGGCTTTCATGCCCGAGGTGCCCGAGGCTTCCATGCCGCGGCGCGGCGTGTTCAGCCACACGTCGCAGCCCTGAACCATGTAGCGGGCTACGTGCATGTTGTAGTTTTCGATGAACACCACGCGACGGGAGGCGCCGTTTTCACGGGCGAAGTGAACGATCTGGCGAATCAGTTCCTTGCCCTGGGTGTCGGCGGGGTGAGCCTTGCCGGCGATCACAAGCTGCACCGGGCGATCCTTGTCGCAGAGAATCTTCATCAGGCGATGCGGATCGCGGAACAGCAGGTTGGCGCGCTTGTAGGTGGCGAAACGACGGGCGAAGCCGATCGTCAGCGCGTTGTGGTCGAACAGCTCGTCGACAGCATCGATTTCCATCGAGCTGGCGCCGCGGCGTTCGATCTGCTCGCGGTGCGCACGGCGGACCCAGTGAACCAGACGCTGACGGCGATGCTCATGCACACGCCACAGTTCTTCGTCGGGGATCTGCTTGACCGATTCCCAGACGGTCTGATCGTGGGGCTTTTCTTTCCAGTTGCGCGGCAGGTAGCGATCGTAGAGCCAGATCAGGTCCGGGCTCAGCCACGTGCGGGCATGGACGCCGTTGGTCACATGACCGATCGGCACTTCTTCGGTCGGCACACGCGGCCAGATGTTACCCCACATTTCGCGGGAGACCTTGCCGTGCAGCTTCGACACGCCGTTGGCGGCATCCGCGGTACGGATCGCCAGCACGGCCATCGAGAAGAATTCGTTTTTGTTGGCCACGTTCTCACGGCCCAGCGCCAGCAGACCTTCCATGTCCAGCCGCAGCGAGGCATGGTAGTTCTTGAAGTAACGCTGAATCATTTCCGGGGGGAACCGGTCGATGCCGGCCGGCACCGGAGTGTGCGTCGTGAACAGGTGCATCGACGCGGCAGCCTGGCGGGCCTCATCGAAGCTCATGTCATGCTCGGCGATGAGCATGCGGATGTGTTCGAGAGCGAGGAAGGCGGCGTGGCCTTCGTTCATGTGCAGCACAGTCGGGTCGATGCCCATCTTCGTGAGAGCACGCACACCGCCGATGCCGAGCACGATCTCCTGCTTGATGCGGAGCTCCATGTCGCCGCCGTAAAGCTGGCTGGTGATTCCACGATCGTCCGGCTCGTTTTCCGGCAGGTTGGTGTCCAGCAGGAACAGGCGGATGCGGCCGACCTTCACTTCCCAGATGGCGATGTGCAGCACGCGGCCGGGCAGATCGACTTCGACGACCAACTGCTCGCCGCTGTCGTCATGCACGGGGCGGATCGGGAGGTTGGTGAAGTCGAGTTCGGGATAGAACTCCTGCTGCCAGCCGTCGGCATTGAGGTACTGCTGGAAATAACCGTTGCGATACAGCAGGCCCACACCCACCAGCGGCAGCGCCAGTTCGCTGGCAGCCTTGAGGTGGTCGCCGGCAAGAATGCCCAGGCCGCCGGAGTAAACCTGCAGGCACTCGGTCAGGCCGAACTCGGCGCTGAAGTAGGCGATGCAGGCGTCTTTGGCGTCGGGGTTCTTGCGGGCAAACCAGCCTTCGTCATTGACATGATCGTCGAGCAACTCTTCCACGCGGCGCATCGCCGAGAGGAACGACTCATCGCTGGCCAGTTCTTCGAGGCGCGACTGCGAGCAGGAGCCGAGCATGCGGACGGGGTTGTGCCGGGTCGAGCGCCACAGGTCGGCGTCGACACGGATGAACAGTTCAATGGCGTCCGGGTTCCACGACCACCACAGGTTCCGCGCGATCTTCAGCAGCGGCTCCAGCGGCTCGGGGAGAGACGGCACGACTTTAAATGAATGAATGCGAGCCTGATCGGGTGACAACATGTTTGATCTTCCCTGAATCGATGAGGAGTTAAAGGCCAATTATAGGACCCACCTACCCGTGGGCCATGTGCAGACGGTCTGAACAAATCAGATCGCCCGCTGGTCTTCTTTCGGCCCGATTCACATACGTTCTTGACACAGGTCATGCCTGAATCTGATTCACCGCATGCGGCGGGGCCTGATTATCGAGGACGGTGAGCAAATTCCGAGCCGCAAGCTCACTCATCCGAGCCCGCGTCTGGATGGTGGCAGAGCCCAAATGGGGCAGAAGCAAGGTGTTATCACACCCTGTGAGCCCTTGTTTCAAGGCTGGTTCGTCCTCATAAACATCCAGCCCAGCCCCGGCAAGTTTGCCTGTTTTCAGGGCAACCACCAGGGCTGATTCGTCAATCACTGGGCCCCGTGCTGTATTTATGAGATACGCCGTCGGCTTCATCATCGCCAGCCGGTCCGCATTCAGCAGGTGGTGCGTGTCCGGCGTCAGCGGCACGTGAACCGACACGAAGTCGGCTTCGCGCAGGGCCGTTTCGAGATCGACATGGCGGGCGCCCAGGGCTTCCATATCCGGCTTCGGCGAACGGGCGGTGTACATCAGTTTCATGTTCCAACCGATCGACCGGCGGGCCACGGCTGTGCCGATGCGACCGGCCCCGAGGATGGCGAGCGTGCGGCCTTCGATGTCGCCACCAAGCAGTTCGGTCGGTTTCCAACCGCTCCAGTCGCCGGCCCGCATGATGTGGTCGCCTTCCACAGCCCGTCGCGCCACGCCCATCAGCAGCGTCCAGGCGATGTCCGCCGTCGCCTCGGTCAAAACGCCCGGCGTGTTGCAGACGGTGATCTCCCGCCGCGTCGCTTCGTCGACATCAATGTTGTTGAATCCGACGGCGTAGTTGCTGACGACTTTGAGCTGATCGCCGGCCGCGTCGAACACCTCCGCGTCGATGGCCTCTCGCAACTGCGTCAGCAGACCGGCGCACCCAACGACCGCCTCCAGCAATTCGTCCCGCGATAAGAACCTCGACTCGCGATTCACCGCCACTTCATGCTTGGACTCGCGCAGCATGTCTACACCCGCCCCGGGGATCGGATGCGTTACAAAGATTTTTGCCATGATGGTGTGCTCCAAAAAAAAACCGGCCGCCATGCGACCGGTGATATCGTCGGAAATTGTCGGGCGATGTCAACGCTTGGAGAACTGGAAGCGACGACGGGCACCGGCCTGGCCGTACTTCTTGCGTTCGACCTCGCGGGCGTCGCGGGTGAGCATGCCGTGGTCGCGGAGGCCGCCTTCGAGCGTGGGATCGTAGCCCTTGATCGCACGGGCGAGGCCCAGCATGACGGCGCCGGCCTGACCGGTGGTGCCGCCGCCCTGTACATTCACGAACACATCCATCTTGCCGACCATGTTCGACACCTTCAGCGGTGAGATCACGTCGTTGTGGTACTGCAGTTCGGTGAAAAACTTGTCATACGGACGGCCGTTGACTTCGAACTTGCCGTCGCCGGGCTTGATGCGAACACGGGCCACGGCGCTCTTGCGGCGGCCGGTGCCCCACCAGAAGCCACCCTTGGGCTTGGCGGGTTCGGCGACGGGTTTGGTTTCGACTTCAAGGGTCGCTTCTGCAGTAGCGGTAGGCTGATCGGTCATGGGTTCAGTCATCATCAGTGGTGAAGTTGATTACAGTTCGAGCGGTTGGGGCTGCTGGGCGGTGTGGGGATGATCGGTGCCGGCGTAAACCTTCATCTTGGTCAGCATCTTGGCGCCGAGGTGGCCCTTGGGCAGCATGCGGCGAACGGCCAGTTCGAACAGCTTGGCCGGCTGCTTTTCGCGGAGGTCGCCGTACGGGACGGTCCGCTGCCCGCCGGGGTAGCCGGAGTAGGTCTTGTGGAACTTCTGCTCGGCCTTGCGACCGGTCAGCACGACCTTCTCGGCGTTGACGACGATGACGAAGTCACCGGTGTCGGTGTGCGGGGTGTATTCGGGCTTGTGCTTGCCCATGAGAATCGTGGCGATGCGCGTGGCCATGCGTCCGAGGACCTTGCCGTCGGCATCGATGATGTGCCAGTTCTGGGGAACCTGGCCGGGTTTAGCGAAATACGTCTGTCGTTCCATGATCCACCTATAGGGGTCAAGCGTTCGGAGAGAATCGCAAAGTTTAGCAGGCGGATCGGCACTGTCAAGTCCGGTCGGCAGATGCCCTTGACGCCCGCCCGGCGGCGGCTACACTATACGACCCTGATTTGATCAGGAATCGCTTTCACCAAGGCGAGCCGTTCGTGACGCGCCCCGCGGGGCCAGGCACGGATATGAGCAGGTTTGCGGCTTCAAATGACCTGTTCCGCTCCAGAAAGCGGTGCCGCGACGCCGTGTGATCCCCTCTCGCTGACAAGCGGGTCGATCATCGGACGCCGCGAAACTTCGGCGACCGATGCGACGGCCCGGGTCAGACCCGCCAGTCCATCTTTTCGTCGACGCCACAAGCCCGTGGTGTAATCGGTAACACACCAGGTTTTGGTCCTGGCATTCCTGGTTCGAGTCCAGGCGGGCTTGCTTGATATGTGGCGACATGGTGATTTGGCGATGTGGTGAAGTAAAACATCTTCGCCAGATCACCACATCGCCAAATCGCCAATTAAGAAATTCATTGGATGGCTCATGACTGATTCGATTCGACAATCCGCAGACCGACCGCTCGAGGCGATCATCCTCGCTGCCGGCAAGGGCACGCGCATGGGCAGCGACCTGGCGAAGGTCCTGCACCCGGTGGCCGATCGCCCGATGGTGCAGTGGGTCATCGACGCCTGCGAAGCGGCGGGCACGCGACGCGTGATCGTCGTCGTGGGCCACCAGGCCGAGGCCGTCCGCGAAGCGCTGGCCGATCGCGACAATGTCGAATTCGTCGAGCAGACCGAACAGCTCGGCACCGGTCACGCCGTCATGATGGCCGCCCCGCTGTACCCGGCCGATCAGCGCGATTGCGATGTACTGGTGCTCTGCGGCGATGGCCCGCTGATTTCCGACGACACGCTGAAAACACTCGTGACCACGCATCGCGAAGCCGACGCCTGCGCCACGCTGGCCACCAGCGTCATTGAAGACGCCACCGGCTACGGCCGCATCGTCCGCCACGCCGACGGCCGCTTCCAGCGCATCGTCGAGCACAAGGACGCCACGGACGCCGAGCGTCAGATTCGCGAGATCAATCCGAGCTACTACTGTTTCCGGGCTGCTGATCTGTTCCGTGAGCTGGATCGCATCGATAACGACAACGCCAAAGGTGAGTACTACCTCACGGATGTGCTGGGTCTTCTGACCGGCGACGGGAAGACCGTCCAAGTCGTCGACGCGGTGCCGCCGCAGGACGTGCTCAGCATCAACACGCCCCAACAGCTTGCCGAGGTCGACGCACTGCTGCGTCGCCGCCTGGGTATGGAGATCCACGGATGAGCCAAGCCGACGCCAATGACGTCAAAATCTTCAGCGGCCGCGCCAGCCGCGATGTGGCCGAAGCGGTCAGTCGCTACCTGGAGATTCCGCTGGGCCAGGGCCACACCGAGATGTTTCCCGATGGCGAGATCATCGTGAAGCTCGAAGAGGATGTGCGCGGCCGCGACTGCTTCGTCATCCAGTCGACGCATCACCCGGTCAACGCTCATCTGATGGAACTGCTGATCTACATCGACTGCCTGAAGCGCGCTTCGGCCGAGCGGATCACCGCGGTGATTCCCTACTTCGGCTATGCCCGCCAGGACCGCAAGGATGAAGGCCGCACGCCCATCACCGCCAAGCTCGTGGCGAACCTGATCACCGCCGCCGGCGCCGATCGCGTGCTCGCCCTCGACCTGCATGCAGCCCAGATTCAGGGCTTTTTCGACATTCCCGTGGATCACATGCTCGCCGTGCCCGTCTTCGTCGAGTACATCGAGTCGATCCGCGATACGCTCGGCGACATCGTGCTGGTCAGCCCCGATGTCGGCAACGTTAAAACCGCCAACATGTACGCCAACGTGCTCGGCGGCGACCTGGCCATCATCGACAAGCGCCGCAAGTCCGGCTCCGAAGTCGTGTCCACCAACATCATCGGCGATGTGAAAAACAAGACCGTGCTGATGTTCGACGACATGATCTCCACCGCCGGCACGATCTGCGAAGCCGCCAAGCTCGTCAAAGCCAACGGCGCCCGCGACGTGATCGCCGCCTGTACCCACCCCGTGCTGGTGGGCCTGGCGATGGAGCGTCTGCAGGACGCGCCGATCAGCAAGATCATCGTGACCGACACCATCCCCGGCGGCCAGCGCTGCGAGAAGATTGCCGACAAGATGGTCACGCTTTCGGTCGCCCCCCTGCTGGGCGCGGCGATTCACCGCATCCACCACCATCAATCCGTCAGCGCCCTGTTCCGACCGGGCACTGCCGGCAAACGATAAGCCCCGGAACAAAGCTTCACGTATACAGCGAACAACACCGTTTATTCGGAGAACACCGTTATGTCACACGACCGCCCCAAACTCAAGACCGCGGCCCGCGAGCGCACTGGCAGCAAGTACGCCAAGCGCCTTCGCGCCGCCGGGCAACTGCCCGCCGTGGTGTACGGCCACGGCCAGGACCCGGCCCACATCACCCTCGAGGCCGAGCAGTTCGTCGACTGCCTGCACGACGGCGCCCACCTCGTCGAACTCGAAGGCAAGGGCGAGACCTGCCTGATCAAGGATGTGCAGTACGACTACCTCGGCACGAGCATCATCCATGTCGACCTGACCCGCGTGGACCTGTCCGAAGAGGTCGAGGTGTCGGTGCCGATCGTGCTCAAGGGTGAAGACCGCTGCCCCGGCGCCAAGGCCGCCGGCGCGATCCTCGAGCAGCCGATCGTCGACCTGGAAGTCATCTGCCGGGCCGATGCGATTCCGGACGAAATCGTTCTAGACGTCAGCGAACTGGAAGTCGAGCAGTCGATCACGATCGCCGATCTGAAGTTGCCGGCCGGTGTCCGCACCGAGCGCAACGCCGAAGACTCGGTCGTTTCGATCTACGTCGCCGCTGAAGAGCCCGAGGAAGGCGAAGGCGAAGAAGAAGCCGATTCCGCCGAGCCCGAGGTCATCAGCGAACGCAAGACCGAAGAAGAGTCCGACTAACCCGAACCTGTAAGCGACATGAAACTGATCGTCGGACTCGGAAACCCAGGCGCCCAGTACCGCGCCACCCGGCACAACGCCGGTTTCATGGTGCTGGACGAACTGGCTCAGCGACACCCGCTGGGCGAACCGCGATCCAAGTTTCACGCCGCCGTGCTCGAAGGCGTCATTCGAGATCAACGCATCATGCTCATGCAGCCCCAGACATTCATGAACCGCAGCGGACTCGCCGTCGGCGAAGCCGCGCGCTTCTTCAAGCTGGAGTTGTCTGACGTGATCGTCGTCGTCGATGACATCGCCCTGCCGACCGGCACGATCCGCCTCCGCCCCGGCGGCGGCGCGGGCGGGCACAACGGCCTGTCCGACATCACCCGCGCTCTCGGCAGCGATCAATACCCCCGGCTCCGCGTCGGCGTCGACGCCCCGATGGTCGCCGGCCGGCGCGTCAACCAGTCCGACTATGTGCTCAGCCCCTTTCACGATGAGCAGAAGCCGGCCTTGGAAAAAAGCCTCCGCGATGCCGCCGAGGCCGTCGAATGCTGGATCGCCCAGGGACTCGACGCCGCCATGACCCGTTACAACGCACGCACCGAATCCGAAAACTGATACGAAACGAACACCACCGTTTGGAGCTCTTAGCCATGTCCGATACCAAGCCCCGCCTTTACGAAGGCCTGTTCCTGTTCAACGCCGCCACCGTCGGCTCGAACATCGCCCAGGCCACCGAAATCGTCAACCAACTCGTCCAGCGCGCCGGCGGCACCGTCGACATCGCTTACAAGTGGGACGACCGCAAGCTCGCCTACAAGCTCGAAGGTCAGAAGCGCGGCCTGTACATCCTGGCTTACTTCACCGTCGACGGTAAGCAGGTCGCCCACATCGAGCGCGACGTCACCCTCTCCGAAGACGTGCTCCGCTGCCTGATCATCCGTGCCGATCACGTCGGTGAGACCGAGCTCGAGCTCGCCCGCGACGCCGAGAAGACCTCGCAGGCCGCCGCCGCCATGCAGGGCGAAGAGGGCGAGGCTTCGGAAGCCGAGTCCGCCGTGGCCGTGGCCGAAGACGACTCGAATGATTCGTCCGACGATGATTCGTCTGGTGACGACGATTCGAATTCCGAAGACGACAAGTAATCACTCCTTCTCCCTTCGGGAGAGGGCTGAGGCGATGGCGTCTGCCCGTCCCGATCTTCGTGCTTTGCGATGATCACGACGCGCACCGACCTCGTCCCGTCCACAGCCCGCGCCGCCCCCAACCAAGGAACACCGCATGGCTGGCAACTTCAACAAAGTCATGCTCATGGGCAATCTCACGCGAGACCCTGAGCTCAAATACCTGCCGTCGAACACGCCCGTGTGTGAGTTCGGCCTGGCGTGCAACCGCCGATTCCGCCGCTCGGACGGCGAGACCGGTGAAGAGACGCTCTTCGTCGACTGCGCCGCCTTCGCCCGCACCGCCGAGGTCATCAACCAGTACCTCCGCAAGGGTCGACCGATCTTCATCGAAGGACGCCTCAAGCTCGACCGCTGGCAGGATAAGGATGGCAACAACCGCTCCAAACACTCGGTCGTCATCGAAAACTTCCAGTTCGTCGACTCGCGCGAAAGCGACGGCGGTGGCTCTGGCGGTGGTGGAGGCGGCGGCAACTACGGAGGCGGCTCACGCGGCGGTTCCCGTGGCGGCGGCCAGCGATCCTCCGGCGGTGGCGGCGGAGGTGGCTACAATGACGGCCCGCCCATGAGCGAACCCGACATGGGCGACGACATCCCGTTCTAACGATCGAACCTCATCATGCTGGCGCCGCGGCCTGACATAGCGTGCGGCGTCTAACTCCAACGTCCCAAGGAGGACATCATGTCAACCAAGAAAGCCATTGAACTGCTGTTGCTGGAAAACGTGGACAACCTCGGCATCGTCGGCGATGTCGTGAAGGTCCGCCCCGGCTACGCCCGCAACTACCTGCTGCCGATGGGCCTGGCGACCCCCCCGACCGCCGGCGCCAAGAAAGCTGTTGAAGCCCGCCGCGCCGAGGTCGAGCGTCAGATGCGTGAACTCCGCGAGCAGCAGGAGAAGCTCATCGCCGCCCTCGAAGGCGTCGAGATCACGCTGCAGCGTGCCGCCAACGAGGAAGGCATCCTCTACGGTTCGGTCTCGCAGCACGACATCGCCGTCGCCCTGCAGGAAGAGGGTTTCAACCTCACCGAGCGCGACATCCGCATCGGCGACCAGATCAAGCGCCTGGACTCCTACGAGATCCCGGTTCAGATCGCCAAGGACCTCAAGGCCGAGGTCAAGCTGTGGGTCGTGTCCGACAAGCCGGCCGAAGAACTGATGGCTGAGGAAGAAGCCAAGGCCGCCGCCGAGGCGACCGAGGAAGAAGAAGCCGAAGCATAAGCTTCGCCCCATTCCGACTCCCCTGCCGCCGGTTCGCAAGAGCCGGCGGTTTTTATTTTCATTTAAACCGCAGAGAACGCGGAGGTCGCAGAGCAGAAATATAGAGAAAGACGTAAAAGCGTGTTCACACTTATCGTCATCAGCGATCTCTGCGTCCTCTGCGGTTTGTCTTCCTTCAGGATTCCCGGTGCTTGATCGCCACGTAGATCACCACGGCCCAGCCGGCGAGGAAGCACATGCCGCCGATCGGGGCGATCGCGCCGAGCACCTTGATCCCCGTGGCGCCCATCACGTACAGCGTCACCGAAAAAAACACGATGCCGCCGGCGAACAGTCCGATCACCGACCGGATCAGATTCGGCGAGAAAAAGTCAACCGCCCAGCCCAAAGCAACCATCGCCAGCGCGTGATACATGTGATACTTGACGCCGGTTTCAAACCACGCGTGCTGCTGGGCCGGCAGATCCTTCGGCAGCACATGCGCCCCGAAAGTTCCCGCCATAACAGCCAGCAACGCGGCAATCGCCCCACTGAGCAAACACAACCGTCTCATGTTCAACCCCACTTGCGCAGCCGCTTGCGGTAAGCTCCCGGCGAGCAGCCCATGCGCTTGTTGAAGACTTCGATGAAATACTTGGTGTACGCAAAGCCCACCCGGTCGGCGACCTTCGAGACGGGAATGTCCGACTCGATCAGCAGCACCCGTGCCCGGTCGAACTGCACCCGCAGAATGTGCTCCTTGGGCGAATGACCGAACAGCTTCTTGAAGCGTCGCTCCAGGCTCGAACGGGAGATGCCCGTGTTGTCGACGACATCGGAAACGGTGATGCCTTCGCAGGCATGATCGCGGATGTATCGCACGGCCGCGGCCACCTGGCGATCGTCAATCGCCAACACATCCGTCGACTGCCGCGTGACGATGCGGCCGGGCTCGATGTGGATCGCCTTGGTCGGGGCCGGCTCACCACCCATCATCTTGTCCAGCAGGGCCGCGGCCTCGAAGCCGATCCGCTCGGGATTGATGTCGATGCTCGTCATCGGCGGCGTGGCGAGATTGCACAGCAAATCGTCATTATCACAACTGATCACCGCTACATCATCGGGCACGGAGATGTTGATCCGACGACAGGCGTCGATGACCTGCTGGCCGCGGTCGTCGAAACACGTGAAGATGCCGATCGGTTTGGGCAGCGAAGCGATCCAGTCGGCGATCTTCTCCTGCTCTTTTTCCCAGGCATCGGAGCCGCTGCGTCCACCGGCGGTCTCAAACTGCTCGCAGGGATAGCCGCCTTCTTCGACCTGCTTGATGAAGTGGTCGCAACGGGCGTCGGCCGAGTGATCGCTGCCGCGTGGCACACCGCAAAATGCAAACTGGGAAAAGCCACGATCCAGCAGATGGCCGAGCGCGAGTTTGGCCACGGCCTTGTTGTCGACGCCGATGTAAGGCAGTTTCACCCCGGCCACCGCGCCGCGCAGATCAACCGCCGGCACGCCGGTCGCCCCGACCGTGTCGGCCATGCGGCGATCGTTGATGCGGGCGATGATGCCGTCGCCCTGCCAGCCCTTGAGCCAGCGCGGCGGCGGATCGCCCAGCCCGTGCGGTCGCAGGTAGATCGACCACGGACCATGCTCACGGTTGTAACGCGCCACCCCCCGCAGCAGCCCCCGCCCGAAGCTGCGGCTGGTTTCGATCAACAACGCTACGTGTCGCATCTGCGCCATAGTCAATTAGTGTATCAGAGCGGATTGCTCATTTGAACGCCGCGGCGTCGGGATTACCCCCTGATTGCATGTATGCGATCAGGTCGGCGACTTCTTCCTGCGTCAACGTCATCAACAATCCCGGCGGCATCATCGACACCGGCGACGGCATCATCGACTTGACCTTCTTGCGGTCAACACCGACGAGTTGATTCGGGTCCAGGAGATTCACGCTGACGCGCAGCGAGTCGCCGGACAGGTTGACGATGCGGCCCATGACGACGTTGTTATCGACAAGCGTGATGATCGTCGATTCATACTGATCGGAGATCGTCTTGCTGGGCTCGATGATCGACTCAAGCATATCCCGCACGCTGAAGCGATTGCCGACGGCGGTAAGGTCCGGGCCGACGGCTCCGCCCTCGCCGGCGAAACGATGGCAGTTGGCACACGACGCGGCGGCGTAAAGCTTGCGACCGCGTGCGAAGTCGCGCCCCTTGAGGTGGCTTTCAACGTACGGGGTCAGTTCGTCGACGGTCCAAACCTTGATAAACTGGCGCGGCTCGACGGCAATGCTCGGAGCCGGCTCGCCCTTGCCTTCGAGCAGTTCACCGAGCTGTTTTTTCTCTGAGTCGCTGAGCGTGGTGATCGCTTCCTTGCGGATGTTGTCAACGTAGCCGCGGAAGCTGGCGCCGCCGCGGTAGTCCGCCGCCTTGATGAACCACGAAAAATACTCGCGCCGCTGCGGCATCGCCCAGCCGTCTTTCACCACGCGAAGCTGCATCGCGTAATGAAGCTGTTCTTCCTGCGTGGGGGCTTCGGCCAGCAGTTTCAGTGTCTTCTCGATCGCCGACGGCGCATCGAGGTAAACCATGATGATGCACAACTCGGCATTGAGTTGGCGCGTCTGGGCCGGGTACAGCGCATCAAACTTGCCGATGAGCTTGGCGATCGCCTGATCATCCGGGCGGCCCATGCGGATGAACGTCAATTCATACGCACGCAGCAGTGCCAGCTTGGCCTGGTGGTTCAAACTCGAAAACGAGATGCGGCCGAGCGCTTCGAGCATGCGCGGCTCGAGGGATTTATCCCCACTGCGGGCCAGGCCGATCAATGCGGTGATCGCCGCCTGCGGGTCTTTCTCGGCTAACGCTCGATCTTCCCACTTCTCAACGGGTTGATGCTCGAGGGCTGTGCGGGCAGCGAAGCGGATGAAGCGATCTTCGTGACCGAGATATTTCCAGATGTCATCGATCGCTCCGGGCGTCTGCCGGTCGTAGTACGACTGCAGATGGCGGCGGACCGTGTGCAGATCATCGGTGAATTGCACGGCCGGATCGACGACCTTCTGCGGCGTCTTATACGTGACGCGGTACAGACCCGATTGCACCTTGCGGCCGCCGATGAGGAAGTACATCGCGCCGTCTTTGGGATTGACCACGATGTCGGTCAGCGGCAGCGGCGCAGCCGAGGCGAACTCTTCTACGGCGTCGGGCTTGTACGTGGCGCCATCCGGTGACAGGTGCACCGCGTACAGTTTGCCGTACGACCAGTCGCAGATGAACATCGCCTTCTGATATTTCTCCGGGAAGTGCGACCCGTAGCCGAAAACCAGCCCCGTCGGCGAACCCGGGCCCACGTCGTACAGCGCCGGCAGCGAGTCGGCGTAATACGGCGGCCACTTGCCCGCTCCCGATCGCCAGCCGAACTCACTGCCCTCGACGACATGATTCACCCGCGTCGGCCGATACCACGGCAGGTTCATGTCCCATTCCATGTCCGAGTCATAGGTGAACAGGTCGCCGGCGGCGTTGAAGGCTCCGTCGTAGGCGTTGCGGAACCCGTTGCTGACGAGCGTCCATGTCTTGCCTTCGAGATCGGTGCGGGCCACCCACCCACCGGGGGCGAGGATGCCGCGGGCATGACCGCGTGCATCCCACATGCGCGGCAGCAGGTGATCTTCATCCCAGTGGCGCGGCGGCAGTGAGTTGTCGATCTCGGTCAGTTTGGTGTGATTACCCGCAAAGATGTAAAGCGATTTGCCGTCGGGTCCGAGCAGCACCGCATGCGGTCCGTGCTCGCCGCCGCCGGAGAGTTTGCGAAGCAAGTCAACCTTGTCGTATTGACCGTCGCCGTTGGTGTCCTGGGCGCGGTACAGGCCTTGGTCTTTCTGCGAGGCGATGATGTAGAGACTGTTGCCGACGCAGACGAGCCCCTGGGCGGTGCCGACGTTGATGTCGAGCGGCTGGATCTGCGGAGCGTCGTCGGCCCCGACCGCCGGCGGCGTCACGCGGTAGAGTTTGCCGTACTGGTCGCTGGTGATCAGCCGCCCTTTGGGGTCGACACACATCGCGACCCACGACCCCTGCTCGTCGTTGGGCACCGAGTAGAGCAGTTCGACCTTGAACCCCTCGGCAATCTTGATGCGGTCGACCGGCGTGGCGGTCGGCTTGCGAAGCTCGATGATGGTGTCGATCGAGTTGGCGTTGACGGCTCGACCCCACGGGCCGCCGCCGAGCTTTTCGATGACGCGCGCCGATTCCCAGCCGTCGACTTTCGCCTGTTGCGTGTTCCACCCTTTGCCGCCCTTGTCCGCAGTCTGCCAGCTCGAATCGGTCACGACGATCTGCGGCTTGCCGTCGTTGAGCGTGATCGTGAGCTTCGCCAGCAGGGCTGCGATGCCGGTCTGATTCTGACCGCGAATCGCCAGCACGTTTTCGCCGGGTTGGATCACCTTGGCGACATCTTCGTGTGTGATGTCTTCCCACTGTTTACTGCTTGCGACCTGCTTGCCGTTGACGAACACCTTCATCGCGTTGTCGCACGATCCGGCAAACATCGCCGACTTGATCGGCCCGTCGACGGTGAATGTCTTACGGAAATACACGACCTGCTGGTTCTTCGGTTGGCCCTGCGACCAGATCCATTGCGGGACGGGTTCAGCTTGGAGCAGGCTGGCGGCGGCGAGCAGGGTCAACAGGCCGATGACTGAAATGCGCATCAAGCGACTCCATATCAGGAACGCGAATACAGGTTTTGCAGGAATACTGCGAGGCTGCCCCGGCAAACGCTCAGGTCAACGTCACACATCATAAGGCCATTGCATGCTGCGAGCACATTCCTGGCCGCTGAGACCCGCCGGCCGCGATAAAACACCTGATAAAAGGGCTGTACCTGACGGAGTTAGCCGGTATACTACTGACTATTGAGTTGATCAGGGAGGCAGTATCCATCTCCTCGCTGTGCATGGGCCCGACACGTATGCTCAACGAAGCAAAAATCAGTCGTCATTATGATCTTTGGTCGAAGATGTACGACCATACGTTTGGTCGTTTGCTGGTTGCGCGTCAGCGTCGTGCGATCGCAGAACTTCATCTTCAATCCGGCGACCGCGTGCTCGACCTCGGCATCGGCACCGGCATGACGCTGCAGCACTACCCGCGCGATGTTGAAGTCGTCGGCCTTGACCTGTCCGCCGGCATGCTCCAACAGGCCCGTCAGAAAATCCGCCAGTGCGGCATGAATCATGTCCATCTGATTCAAGGCGACGCGCTGGACACCCCCTTCGCCGACAACAGCTTCGACCACATTCTCATCACGCATGTGATCTCTGTCGTGTCCGATCCGATCAAACTGCTGGCCGAAGCGGCACGCCTGCTGAAGCCCGGCGGGCGCGTGGTTGTGTTGAATCATTTCCAGTCGGCGCACCGTGCAATCGCAGCGCTTGAAAAGTTCGTCAATCCACTGTGCGTGCAGTTGGGCTGGCGCAGCGATCTGTCGCTGTCGCAGGCTGTCGATGGCGCGCCGCTGGCGGTCCGTTACCAGTTCAAGCTGTCGGCGATGGACCTGTGGCAGATCGTCGTGCTCGGTGATCACCTGACGCCCGCACCGTCACACGAGCCGGCCCACGCCGAAACTCCCGCCACCGAGGAATGTCTCGACGACGTGTCCATGCCCTCGCCGGTGGGCGTTTCCTGAAAACCCTGCCATGTTCGCGACTTGCTGATCGCCCCCTACATCTTATAATCGCTGGCCAAGCCCCGAACCGGGGCCTGTCATGGACGATGGGGACATTACATGCCCGACTCAACCGGCCGGCCGACATATTCATTTTCCCTGATCAACGCTCGCGCAACGGGTTTGTGCTGCGTAGTGATCGCGGTGTTATTTTCGATGACCATGCACGTCACTGCGGCCGTGCCCGCCGGCGAATCGGGGCGTGACCTGCAGAAAATGGTCGCCACCTCGCCGACCGGACTGGCCATCCCGTCACAGCCCATTGAAGCGAACCTCGACATGGCCGCGGCCAAAGCGACTGCATGGTCCGCCGGCGCCGCCCAGCGCATCCTGCTCGATGGTGATGTGCGTCTGACGATCGGAGCCTACGGCTTCAAGGCCGAGCGAGCCGTGGTCGTGATCACGCCCCAGCAATCACCCGGCGTCAACGCCCGCTACATCGCGGTGTATTTCGATCAGGTTCGTGAGCTCGGCGGGTATGGCCCGATCAAGCAGGCTGCTCCGCGACTGCTGGTGACCGCCACACTCATCGGCAAGGTCACCCTCAAAACCGACTCGATGCATCGCGAGCCGGCCGACGGCGATCCGATGGTCGTCGCGGCACTGGATCGTGTGAATCGTTACGAGCAGGCCGTCGCTGCCAACACCAAACCGCTGCCCGATGGCGCTCCGCTGGTCGATCCTGCTGCGTTCGCTCAGCGTGATGCCAGCCGCCGGGTGGTCCGTGATGTGAAGGTGCCGGATGTACCGCCGCCGATGGCGCGCCAGACCGCCCGAGCCGCGACAGGCGCCAGGCGCCCCGGCCAAGTCGAAACCGGCGCCCCCGTCGTGCCGGGAGCTGCGACTGGCTCGCCCGAAGCCGCCGTCGATTTCCGCGCCGACAGCGTCGTGTACAAACACGACGAGGACGAAGGTTACATCCTTCTGTCCGGCGACATCACCGTCATGTACACCGATCCGCAGACCAGCCAGCACATGACGCTGCGTGCCGATCGGGCGGTGATCTTCACCGATCCGAAGCTGATGAGCGCCGGCGGCGGCGCGACGCCCGCTGACAAAATTCACGGCGTGTATCTCGAAGACAACGTCATCGCCACCGACGGTCAATACACGCTCCGCGGTCCGCGCATCTACTACGATATTCAGACCAACCAGGCGGTCGTGCTCCAGGCGGTCTTCTTCACGTGGGATGTCGACAAGCAGGTTCCACTGTATGTGCGAGCGGACAAGCTGCGTCAGCACAGTTTGCGTCAGTGGTCCGCCGAGGGCGCTCGGCTGTCGACCAGCGATTTCTATGAGCCGCACTTTTTCATCGGCGCTGACAAGCTGACCGTCACGGCCGAGGAGCAGCCGGCCGGCGGATCGGCCTACCGCTTCCAGGCCGACGGCGTGCGGCTGAACGCCGGGTCCACCAGCCTGTTCTACTGGCCGAGTGTTTCGGGCAAGTCCAACGACGCCCCGCTGCGCACGATCGACGTGGGTTCTGACAGCCGCTACGGCGCGAAGATTCAGACCAAGTGGGATTTGTTCGCCCTGCTGAACACCGACAAGCCCCGCGGTGTCGATGCCGAACTGCTGGTCGACGGCTACACCAAGCGCGGCCCCGGCGTCGGGATCAACCTCGACTACGACGTCGACAAGGCCTACGGCGAACTCGAAAGCTACTACCTGTTCGACCAGGGCGAGGATGAACCCGGCGGTCGTGAGGAAGTCGACCCGCAGACCGAGCACCGCTCGCGCGTGCTGTGGCGCCACCGCCACGAGCTGCCCGACGACTGGGAAGCCACCGCGCAGTTCGCTTACCTTTCGGACCCGACCTTTCTCGAAGAGTTCTTCGAACGTGAAGCCTACGCCTCGCAGGAATACGAGACTTCGCTCTATCTCAAACAGCAGCGCGATGACTGGGCGTTTTCCTTCCTGGCCAAGTACGACATCCAGGACTTCGTCGCGCAGTCCGACCTGATGCAGACCCGTGGCAACATCCCCGGCGGCAATACCATCGGCGCCGGCCCCATCGGATACACGACCGACAAGCTGCCGGAGCTGGCCTACTACCGCATCGGCACCAGCCTCTGGGAAGACCGTCTGACCTGGTACTCGGAAAACCGCGCGTCGGTCATGCGGCTGAATCTCCCCGAAGACACGCCCGGCGAGCGCGGGTTCAATCCCGCCGAATCGGTGGCGCTGTTCGGCATCGCCAACACGGCCCATTTCGATACAGCCCTCACCGGCGCCGGTCTCGATGAGCATACCCGCTACCGCATGGACACCCGCCAGGAAATCGACGCCCCGCTGCAGTTCGGCGATGTGATCGTCACGCCCTATGCCGTCGGCCGCGTCACGGCCTATTCCGAAGACTTCAACAACTACGCCGGCGAAGACGACAATGTCCGCCTGTGGGGCGCGCTGGGTGTCCGCGCTTCAACCGCTTTCTCCAAAACCTACAATGATGTCGAGTCACGCCTGTTCGATGTGCACCGCATCCGCCACATCATCGAGCCGTCGATCAACCTCTTCTACGCCGAAACGACGATTCAGCAGGAATCCCTGCCGGTGTACGACTACGAAGTCGAGTCGCTGGCTGAAGGCGGCGTCATGGAGATCGGCCTGCGCAACACCTTCCAGACCCAGCGCGGCGGTGAGGGCCGCTGGCGCAGCGTCGACTGGGTCCGCATCGACACCAAGTTCGTCACCGCCACCGACGAGGTGCAGCGCGAGTCGTTCATCGGTCGCTTCTTTGACCACCGCCCCGAACTCAGCCTCGTCGACGACTACATCGAAAACGAAGTCGCCTGGCAGGTCACCGACACCTTCGCCGTGTTCAACGAGGTCAACTACAACTCCGACCGCGGCGAGATCGAGCAGTGGAACCTCGGCTTCCAGCTCGACCATTCGCCTCGCCTGGCGACATTCGCCCAACTTCGCATGATCGACGAGCTCGGCAGCTTCATCGCGACCTACGGGTTTGAGTACCTGCTGACGCCGAAGTACCACATCGGCTTCGCCCAGTCGTTCGACATCTACGAAAGCCGGACGCGCAACGTGACGGTAACGCTGACGCGACGCCTGCCGCGGACGTTGTTGATTCTCGCGATGGACTTCGACACCGTCAGTGAAGTCTCCAGCATCGGCATCGCCCTGGCGCCCGAGGGTCTCGGCGGCAAAGGCGATGTGACCGAAAACCCCTTCCTGTTCCGACGGGACTGATTGTCGATCTCCCCATGCCACTATCCCATCGCTCCATCACGGTGCCCCAGGGGTTCAAAGCCGCCGGGACGACATGCGGTATCAAGGTCTCCCGCAAAAACGACCTCGCGCTGATCGTGGCCGACCAGCCGGCCGTCGCCGCGGCGGTGTTCACACAAAACGCCGTGCCGTCGGAGCCCGTGCAACTCGGCCGCAAGCACATGAAGTCCGGCAAGCTCCGGGCGATCGTCTGCAACAGCGGATGCGCCAACGCTTCCACCGGCAAGCAGGGCCTCGAAAACGCCCTGGCCATGTGTACCCAGGTCGCTGAGCTGATCGGCTGCAAGCCGACTGAAGTGCTCGCCTGCTCGACCGGCGTGATCGGTCATCAGCTTCCGATGAAGAAGATCGCCAAGGGCATCGAACACCTGGCCGGGCGCGTCGATGTCGGGTCCAAGTCCGACAACGATGCCGCCAGTTCGATCATGACCACCGACCTGGTCGCCAAGGCCGCGCTGGTGGAAACGAAGATCGGCTCCAAGCCGGTCGTTCTTGCCGGCATCGCCAAAGGCTCGGGCATGATCAGCCCGAACATGGCCACCATGCTCGCGTTCATCACCACCGACGTGGCGATCAGCGCCCCCCTGCTGCGGTCCGCCCTGAAGGAAGCGGTCAATGCCGACGCTTCGTTCAACCGCATCAGCGTCGACACCGACACCAGCCCGTCGGACACCGTCGCCGTCATGGCTTCCGCCGCCGCAGACAATCCCGTGATCAAAACCCGCGGCGCCCATTACAAACAATTCACCGCCGCGCTGACCGAACTTTGCCAGGACCTCGCTTACCAGATCATCTCCGACGGCGAAGGCGTAACGCGGGTGATCCGTGTCAAGGTCGAGTCCGCCAAGTCGGAAGTCGACGCCCTCAAGATCGCCCGGGCCGTGGCTGATTCGCCGCTTGTGAAAACCGCCGTGCACGGGTCTGACCCCAACTGGGGCCGGCTCACTGCTGCGGCGGGCAAGTGCGGCGCCGCGGTCAATCCCGGCAAGCTCTGTGTCTTTGTCGGCGACATCGAGGTCTACAAAAACGGCGGCCCTGTCGAGGTCGATCTCGGCCCCCTGCGGCAGCTCATGCGCCAGAAGGAAGTCGTCTTCACCTTCAAGCTGCACCTGGGCAAGGGAACCTGCGAATTCCTCGGTTGCGACCTGACCCGTGAATACATCACGATCAACGCTGACTATCACACGTAAACCACTTCATCATTCGTGATGACTCGCCTATGCTGGTGGTCCAGTGAGGCCACTGCATGAGCGTTTATCCCGTCCGCAAAATTGAGATCGGCAAATGGGGGTTTATGCCGCGTCTGCGCCACAGCCCGCTGGGGCGGTGGTATCTGCGGAATCGCGCCCGTGCGATGGCGAATGTTCTGCTGGGTGAAGCGGAAAAGCTCAAGTCGCTCGGTGATCACGAACTGTTGACACGCGCCCAGGCGATCTACACCACGCCCGTCGGCGATGGCTCGAAAGTTGCTTTCGACTGCTCGAACTTCCCGCTGATCATCGAAGCGATCCGCCGCGAGTTAGGCTTCACACTGCACCCCAACCAGGTGATGGCCGCCATCGCGATGCGTCACGGATCAATGATCGAGCTGGCGACCGGCGAGGGCAAAACCGCCGCTGTGACACTGGTCGCTGCTTCGTATGCGCTGAACAAAATGCCCGTGCATGTCATGACGGCCAACGCCTACCTCGCCGAGCGCGACGCCGAGCAGGCCGGCCGCATCGTCAACCGCCTCGGGCTGACCGCCGGGTTCCTCGATCCCAAAGCCGACCCGACCCAGCGCGGCCAGCTCTACCGCAAGTCGATGGTCTTCTCAACGCTCGCCGAACTCGCCTTCGACTGGCTGCGTGATCGGCTTCGCATCACGCGGGATCAGTTGATGCCGGTGATGCCGCGCCTGCGTGTGGCGCTGATCGACGAAGCTGACCAGGTGATGATCGACGAGGCGCGCACGCCGCTGATTCTGTCGGAGCGCGTGCCGGGTCAGACCGATCGCGAGATGGTGTTTCGATGGGCCGCACAGATGACCGCCCCGATGATACGCGAGCAGGATTTTGAGATCACCGCCCCGGGTGCAGTCCGGCTGACCAAACAGGGCCGGCGTCAGGTCACACGTGATCTGACCCCGCAGCAGGCGGCGATCGCCGAGTTGGCCGTCATCGCGACGCTGCGTGCGAGACTGTTTCATCGGCGGGATGTGCACTACATCGTGCAGGAAGACGAGATCGTCATCATCGATGAAAAGACCGGTCGGCCGATGCCCGGTCGCCGCTGGGCCGATGGGTTGTACGAAGCGATCACACTGCGCGAAGGTCTCGAGCTTGACGGCCCGACCAAGCACGTGGCGCAGATCACCGTGCAGCAGTTTCTCTGGCAGTACGAACGCCTGTGCGGATGCAGCGGCACGATGGCGACCGCCGCCCGTGAGGTGTGGTGCGTATACGGCCGGCCGACGCTGGCGATACCGACCCACCGTCGTTGCCTGCGCAAGGGCAAACCAACGATGTTCTACACCACCAGTACCGAGCAGCATCAGGCCGTCGCCGAGCTGATCGACGAGCTGCGCAAGCAGGATCGGGCAGTGCTCGTGGGCACGACGCACATCACGACTTCGCTGCGCCTGTCGCGACTGCTCGAAGAACGCGGCATCGAACATCACGTGCTAAATGCTTTCGCCGAGAAGGAAGAAGCCGAGATCATTGCCCGCGCCGGTCAGATCGGGGCCGTCACGATCGCCACCAACATGGCCGGCCGTGGCACCGACATCAAGCTCGCCCCCCGCGTCGTCGAAACCGGCGGCCTGCACGTGATCAGCCTCCAGCGTCATGACTCCAAACGCGTCGACCGCCAGCTCATCGGCCGCTGCGCCCGCCAGGGTGACCCCGGCTCGTATGAATTCATTCTGAGCCTGCAGGACCCCCTGCTGAAGCGACACGCCCCGGAACAGCGGGTGAAATACCGGCCGTCCAAACGCCGATTCGGCGAACCGATTCATGGGTTGCTGCTGCCGATGCTGTGGCGGTCCGTGCAGAAAGAAGTCGAAGACAACCACCGCGAGGCGCGTCTGTCGATGATCCGGCGCCAGCACGACCTCGAAGAAATGCTCGGCAAACCAGACTATCTCTGACGACCGCCTATCATTTGGCCATGCAGCAGACCGCCTACCTGGATTCGAATGCCACATCGCGACCGGCCCCCGAGGTCGTTGACGCTGTGGCGCAGATGCTCACCGAAGACTGGGCCAATCCGTCGAGTGTACACCGCTTCGGCCAGCGAGCCCGACAGCGTGTCGAACTCGCCCGGGAGCAGGTCTGCAAGTTGATCAACTGCCGCACGCGCGAGTTGATCTTCACCAGCGGTGCGACCGAGTCGAACAACCTCGCCTTGCGCGGCATCCTCGCCGCACGCCCCAACCAACGCACGATCATCACCACGCGCCTTGAGCATTCGGCTGTCCGCGAACCGTGTGCCCACTTTGCCGAGGTTCATGATTACAACGTGATCTATCTGCCGGTCAGCCTCGACGGGTTGATTGATCTGGACGCGCTGGCCGAGACGCTCGACAAGCACGAAGGCGATGTCGCCCTCGTCGCCATCCACTGGATCAACAACGAAACCGGCGTGATCCAACCCGTCGATGCCATCGGCGATCTGTGTCGCCGCCACGGCGTACTGTTTTTCTCCGACGCCACGCAGGCGATCGGGAAAGTGCCCTGCGATCTGTCGGAGTTGCCCTTCTCGGCGATGTCGTTTTCCGCCCACAAGTTTCACGGCCCCAAAGGCGCCGGCGGGCTCTATGTCCGTCGTGGCACCCCGCTGATCCCTCAAACCCTCGGCGGCCCACACGAACGTGAACGCCGCGGCGGTACGGAAAACACCCCCGGCATCGTCGGCCTCGGCTTCGCTGCCGAACTCGCCGACCGGTTCCTTCAGACCGATGGCCCGTCAATCGGCGCCGCCCGACGCGATCGCCTCGAAGCCGCCATCATCGAGGCGGTTCCCGACGCCGTGGTGAACTCCGCCGGCGCGCCGCGTCTGTGGAACACGACGAACATCGGCTTTGCGCCGTTGACCAGCGAGGCGATTCTGCTGATGCTCAGCGAGAAAGGCATCAGCGCCGCCGCCGGGGCCGCGTGTTCCAGCGGGTCGCTGGAGCCGTCGCCGGTGCTGCTGGCCCAGGGTATCGCCGAACCCGTAGCTCACGGGTCGATCCGGTTGAGCCTGTCGCGCTATACCACCGACGAAGAAATCGATTACGCTATAGCGACCATCCCGCCGGCCGTCGCTCGCCTGCGCGCTTCGATGCCCGCAGTTTGAACCTTGCCCGAGGCCACGACATGAAACGTTCCGTACTCACTGCATTGCTCGTGTTGTGTTGCGCCGCCGCGTTCGCGGACCAGGCCCCTGAAAAGAAAGACGACAAGGCTGATAAAGCCGACAAAGACCTCCGCACGCTCAAAGCTGAGCCGTTCAAAGTCACACTCAAGCTAGATGGCATCTACGAATCACAGAGCATGACACCGGTGCGCGTCGACCTCGACGAGTGGAAGACACAGTCGATCAAGGTCGTCGACGGGACGGCACAGGGCACGCATGTGAAAACCGGCGATGTGCTGATTCGTTTTGAGACGGATGTGATCGATCGCATGATCGACGGCATGGAACAGGGGCAGGCCCTGGCGCAGGTCAACATCAACGCGCTGGCTGAAGAAGTGGCGATCATGGACCAGACCGTGCCGCTGGACCTGGAAATGGCCAAACGCAATCACGAGCGAACAACCGCGGACTACGACCAGTACGTCAAAACCGAGCGTGAGCAGTGGATCGACCGAACCAAACAATCGCTCCGCCTCGCCGAGCAGCGCTTTGAATATGTGAGCGAAGAACTGCGCCAGCTCGAAAAGATGTACACAGACGACGACCTGACCGAAGAGACCGAAGAGATCGTGCTGACGCGTCAGCGGAACGCCGTGCAGGACGCCAAGTTTGCCCTCGATCGCAAACGTTACGAAACGGAGAAAACACTCGAAACCTTCGTCCCCCGGCGGGATGAAGACTGGAAGCGTTTTGTCCGCGATGCCGAGTTGAACCTGGAGCGGGCGCAGAAGCAGAACCCGCTCACGCTGGCGCAGAAGAAACAGACGCTGGCGAAAATGCGATTCGATTACGACCAGACCACTTCCTCACTGCAGCGGCTCAAAAGCGATCGTCAAAAGTTGATCGTCAAAGCACCGGTCGATGGCGTGGTGTATTACGGGCGGTATGAACAGGGCCAGTGGAAGGAAGCGGCGACGATCGACAACGTGATCCACAAAGAAGGCGGGTTCCGCCCCGGCGCGACGCTGATGACGATTGTCCAGCCGCAACCGTTGCGGATCACCTGCACGGTCGCTGAAAAACAACTGTACAAAGCCAAGCCGGGCGTAACCGGGTGGGCGATTCCCACGGGCTTTCCGGATCGTCCGGCGAAGGTGAAGCTCGAAACCGTGGCCGCGCTGCCGATTGAATCGGGACAGTACGACACCGTGCTGAGCGTGACCAACCCCGAGGGGGTGCACGCCGGCATGACCTGCAACATTAGACTGAACATTTACAGCCAGGACAACGCGCTGACGCTTCCCTCGTCGGCGATCAACACCGACGACCCGACCCGACCGTTCGTCAAGCTCGTCGATGCCGACGGCGGGCGCATCGAGCGTCCCGTCAAACTCGGCTGGCGC
The DNA here is from genome assembly GCA_014873095.1 of Planctomycetales bacterium ZRK34. Lineage (GTDB taxonomy): Bacteria > Planctomycetota > Phycisphaerae > Phycisphaerales > Zrk34 > Zrk34. The sequence continues at coordinate 4,778,672 of CP050848.1, read as the reverse complement.
GACGGCGACCGCATCGAAATCGTCGATGGTCTCAAAGCCGGCGACAAGGTGCAGCTTGATGTTCACAAGCGCGAAGCGGACAAGGATTGATGATGCGTTTTGCGATCATCATTCTGGCTGCGATGTCGTTGCTTGGGGGCTGTTCAACCACGCCGAAGCCGCGCCCGATCGATCCACCGACGGGCTCCGACATCGAAGCGTCGATCGACCGCGGGACGCGGTGGCTGATCGAGCATCAGAATCCCGATGGCTCGTGGGGTTCGGCGCGGCGCACGAAAGACCTGAACATTTTCGCGCCTGTCCCCGGCGCCCATGACGCATTCCGAGCGGCTACCACATCCCTGTGCATCAGCGCACTGATCGAGACCGGCTCGGAGGATGCGGCAGTTGATGCAGCGATCGATCGCGCCGAGGCGTGGCTGATTGTGAACCTGCCGCAGGTGCGGCGGGCGAATATGGCGGCGATCTACAACGTGTGGACACACGCTTACGCGACTCAGGCGCTGGTCCGCCTGCTCGACCGCCATGCCGACGACAAATCCTCCGTGCGACAGATACTCGGCCAACTGGTCGACAGTCAGATCGATCGTCTGGCGCGTTACGAGATGCTCGAAGGCGGCTGGGGCTACTACGATTTTTATTCCCACACGCAGCGCCCTTCCGGCCTGGCGATGAGTTTCACCACGGCCACGGGGCTGATCGCGCTGTACGAAGCGAGGCAGGCTGGTTTCAACGTGCCGCAGGATATGGTCGATCGCGGTCTGACCGCCCTGCGCCGCATGCAGAAACCCGACTTCACCTACGTGTACAGCTATCCGCATCAGAAGGTGCCGATGCGTCCGGTCAGCCGGCCCGGCGGAAGCCTCGGCCGCTCGCAGACGTGCAATGCGGCGCTGCGTCTGTGGGGCGATGCCGAGATCACAGACCAGGTGCTCACGACGTGGCTTGATCGACTGTTTGCTCGCAACGGTTTTCTGTCCAACGGGCGCAAGCGTCCGATCCCGCATGAAGCCCCCTTCCAGGTCGCCGGGTACTTCTACTTTTACGGACACTACTACGCCGGCGTGTGCATTGAACTGTTGCCGCCGAATCAGCAACAGAAGTTTCAAAACTACCTTGCCCACACGCTCATCGGCGTGCAGGAGTCAGACGGTTCGTGGTTTGACTATCCGCTGTATGATTACGGCCATGCCTACGGCACCGCGTTCGGCGTAATGGCCATGACACGCTGCCGACAAGACACACACTCTCTCGCGATGCTGACCCATGATTGATTTGTATCGACAATCGCTGATCACCACGCTCATCATGTTCTGCCTGACCGCCGCGGTGATCGCCGACCAGTGGCCCACCTGGCGCGGGCCCGGCGGCGATGGCATCAGCCTGCAGCGCGGCGTACCGGTTGAGTGGTCCGCTGAATCGAATGTCACCTGGTCGATGCCGATAGACACCCCGGCCGACTCGGCGCCCATCGTGTATGACGATCGCGTGTTTTTCAATGCGTCGTATGACGACGGTAAGCGGCGCGTGTTGATCGCCGTCGACCGCAACGCGGGGCAGGAGATATGGCGGCTGGAAGTGCCCGGCCCGGCCGGCGGCAAGTGTGTCAACAGCCCGGTGACCGACGGCCGGGTCGTGTACGCCGCCTTCGGGGCCGCGGGCGTGGTCGCCATCGATTTCGACGGCCATCAACTCTGGCATACCGACCTGCCGGCTGTCGATCCCCGCTCGGGCAAATCGCCCAGCCCGGTCCTTTACAAGGACGCGCTAATCGTGCAGTTTCAACATGGCGACCACCCCGCCATCGCGGCGATCGACAAGCGCCTGGGTACAGTGATGTGGCAGCGTGAGTTGACCGACCTCGCCCTGGCGGACAACACATCGCTTGGCTCCGCGGCCACGCCCATCGTGATCGATCGCGATGGCCAGCCGCAACTGATCACCGCCCTGCCGGGCTGTCTGGCGGCGTTGAATCCCGTTTCGGGTCGTGAGTTCTGGCGTTGCGGCGGACTCGGGCAGACGATCACCGCCGGTCCGCTGATCGGCAGCCGCACGATCGTCGGCGCCGATGTGAGCGGTGCGTTGATCGGGCAGCGTTATCCCGGGGCCGAGGCGGTCGGATCGATCGACGACACGCATCGGCTGTGGCGCAATCAGCAGGCAGCGGCGCAATCAGGCAACGGTGTGATCATTGCCGGGCGGGTCTACCTGCTCGACGACGCCGGCACGCTGTACTGCCTGGACGCGGAGACCGGCCAGCGCCGCTGGACACACGCGCTGAGCCCCGCCGGCGGCGGTGACATCACCTACATCGATGCCCGCCTCTACATCACCAACCACCAGGGCACGACGTACATCCTCCGCGCCGCACCGACGTTCGACCTGTTGCACACCAACCAACTGGCCGCCGGCGACACGACGCGCGCCGCCCCGGCTTTCAGCGCTGGTCAGATCTTCCTGCGCACCGACAAGCGACTCTACTGCATCGGGGTGCGACGTCGATAGATGTTTTACTGGGAAGCGCCGACCGGCTCGCCGAACAGCGCCTTGCCGATGCGAAGCAGGTTCGCCCCGCATTCAATGGCGATTTCAAAGTCTTCGCTCATGCCCATCGAGAGGATGTTGAAGTCGCGGCCGAAGTCGCCGGAGTTTCTCATCTCGTTGAACAACTCGGCCGTGCGCTCGAACGTGGGCCGGGCGCTTTCGGGATCATCACTCAGCGGGCCCATCGTCATCAGCCCGCGCACTTTCACATGCAGCATGGTCATGATCTGCTCGGCGAGGTATGGCACAGCCGCCGGGGCAAGGCCGAACTTCTGCGATTCGCCGGATGCGTTGACCTGCAGCAGCACTTCCACATCACGATCCGCCCGGGCTGCGTGCGTCTGAATTTCCTCGGCGAGGCGCAGACTGTCGACCGAGTGAATCAGCTTGACCAGCGGCAGGGTCGGCTTGACCTTGTTGCGCTGAAGATGACCGATCATGTGCCAGCGGACCTGGTCGGGCATCGTCGACTGTCGTCCGCTGGTCAGCATGCGATGGCGTGAGAGGAATTCCTCGAGCGTGGCGGCGCGCTGCTGCAACTGCTGGACACGCGACTCGCCGAGATCCTGATGGCCGAGTTCGACGATCTGGCGAATCTGTGAAGGGCTCGCCAGCTTGGTCACGGCGATGGTCATGACGTCGGCAGCGCGACGTCCGCTACGCTCCGCCGCCGCGGCGATGCGTTCGTTCAGCCGCGTGTAGCGGTCTTTGAGCTGATTGCGTGTCACCATGCCAGTCCGGTCCCCTTGATCACAATCCGTTAAACCCAATTGAGCATACTCAGCTTCCTGCTGCCATGCCAGTGTACCATGCGCCGCCCCCGGTGACACCTTCCGACGAGCGTCGCGACAAGTCGATAAAAAAGCACCCCCGGCTGCTACTGACTGCCGGGGATGCACATCGATGGGGCACTGATGTTCTGTGAATGATCAGTTGTTGTCGCCCTGACGTTTTTCACGCCGGCTGGGGCGATCACCGTCGCCTCGCTGTTTCATGCGCTCGCGGGCTTGCTCGACCAGCTTCTGAAGCTGTGCCTGCTGCTGCTCGGTCAACTGACCCTTGATTTTTTCGAGTAGCTCTTCGGGGTTGGGGCCCGACTGGTGCAATTCACGGATCTTCACCATCACTTCGCGAGCCACTTCGCGGTCCTGATTCTTGCGGGCTTCGCGCAGCTTCTCGAACAGCGGCTGAAGTTCGTCTTTGTGCTGCTCACGCCAGGCCTCGGCCTTCTCGCGATGGGCTTGGACCAGTTCCCGGATCGCCGCGTGCTGATCTTCGGTCAGATCCAGCTTGGACAAAGCATGCCGCAGAAACGATCCCGGGCCGCGCCGCGGGCCATCGACGCCACCTCGCCGCTCGCCCTGCCCCTGACCGTCGGCCGCCCAGGCGGACAGGCCCATGGTGAGCACCAGCATCAGGGCCCAGAGTGTAATTTTTCGCTGCATTTCGAACGCTCCTGTCGGCTGGAGGTTAAGTGTCAAACGTATATACGCAGCAGGTATTGCCACCCTGCGTGACTTGTCCAAATTTCTCGACGCCTCTACGATGCTCCTTTACCCTCCGCCTGATCTTTTCAACCCATAGGACACCCCCATGGCGCCAACCCGCGACGATATCACCCAGCAGCTTCGCCTTGTCATGCACCCCCGCTTCGGCCAGGACATCGTCTCGCTGAACCGCGTCCAGAACATCGCCGAGTGCGATGGCAACGTGCGACTGAAGATCGCCGCCGAACCCGAGGCGCGCGACAAGATGCGTAACGACATCATGGCCGCCCTGCGCAAGCTCGGTGATGACCTCAAGCGTATCGAGATCGACTTCGTCGGCGCGGAGCCGACCTCCGCAGCCCGCCCCGATCCGCAGCAGCCCTCAGCGCAGGATCAGGCCCGCGAATCCAACCCCCTACCCAAGGTGCGACACGTCGTCGCCGTCGGCGCCGGCAAAGGCGGCGTGGGTAAGTCGACCGTATCCGTCAACCTCGCGGTGGGACTTGCTCGCCGCGGACTGAACGTCGGCCTGCTCGATGGTGATATCTACGGTCCATCAGCCCCGACCCTGCTGAACCTCCACGACACCGAGGTCACCGGCACGCAGCAGACCCTCGACCCCATGTCCGCACACGGCATCAAGGTCATGACCCTTGGCAAACTTGTCGATGCCGACAAGCCGCTGATCTGGCGCGGGCCGATGGCTCACGGCGCCTTCCGCCAGCTCGCCCTGCAGACCGACTGGGGGGCGCTGGATTACCTGATCATCGACCTGCCCCCCGGCACGGGTGATGTGCCGCTGACGATGGCGCAGATGGTGCCGCTGTCGGGCGCGGTGATCGTCTGCACGCCGCAGCGCGTGGCGCAGGATGATGCGATCCGTGCCGCGTCGATGTTCGCCCAACTCGACATCGATGTGCTTGGTGTCGTCGAAAACATGAGCTACTTCATCGGCGACGACGGCAAGGAGTACGACATCTTCGGCAAGGGCGGCGCCGCGAAGATGGCCGAGAACCTCAGCCTGCCCTTGCTCGGTCAGATCCCGATCAACATGGCCCTGCGCGCCAACTCCGACGCCGGCGACCCGACCGCCAACTTCGACGACAAACAACTCGCCGCCGAACTCGACACGCTGGTCACGAACCTGATCGAACAGGTCGAAGCCCACGAAACCGAAGCTCAGGGCCCGTCGCTGAATGTTCACTGATCGCGACACCCCGTTTAGCGCCGCCGCTCGCGGCGGACTTTCTGTGCGCTGAAAAACAGAGCCCGCCGCCAGCGGCGGCGCTAAACGATCAATACCGACTCTGCAGTTCCAGACGGGTGATCTCAGCGGGGCAGCGGATGCGCAGGGGGAACCATGAGCCGACGCCGGAGCTGACGAACAGGCGGCTGTCGCCGTGTTGATACAGGCCGCGGGTGTAGCGGAAGCCGAAGTTGGCCAGGCCGATCGAACCTTTCTTGCCGCGTTTATTCGACAGCAGCACCTGACCACCGTGCGTGTGGCCCGACAAAGTCAGATCGACCCCGCGCCGGCGGGCGGCGTCGAATGCGTGCGGGTGATGGGCCAACAGCAGGCGCAGGTCGGCCTTGGGCATCTGGTTGACGGTGGCGCGAACATCGCGTGCGATCTGTGTGTGTTTATCCGCCCAGTTGATGCCGCCGACGGTGATGCGCTTCTCGTAGTGTTCAAGGTCGACGGTGTTGTTCAACAGCAGGTTTAATCCGGCCTTGAGAAAGGCATCGGCGACCTGCTGGCCGTTGTCGAGAAAGTCATGGTTGCCAAGCACGAAGTACACGCCCAGCGGCGCGGCCAATTGCTTCATCGCCTCGATGATGGCCGGCAGGTACACGTTGGAAAAATCGACAAAGTCACCGGTGACGGCGATCAGATCGCTTTCCAGCGCGTTGGCGGCTTCGACGATGTAGGGCAGATGGGCGGGTGTGACCAGCTCGCCGACGTGGAGATCGGACAGATGGGTGATGGTCAGACCGCAGAGCTCGTCGGGCAGGCGCGGCAGGTCGATGACGCGATGGTTGACGGCGAAGTCCTTACCGGGGCGGGGACGAGCGAGCCGACCACCGGACAGGCGGACCGCGCCGCGTGTGAATACCGCATGGCGGAAAGCGGCCCGCTGGCGTTTGCGCCGGTGTTTTTTGTCGTGAGGACTCAACTGAAAAACTCCTCCAACGGCATCGAACCCGATCATAGCGCGCGACGTATAAATGATGCAAACCTACCCTCAAATGCCTCGTTTTTCGACGCAAAGCGGGTAAGTTTTACCCGGCGAGTGGCCATTTTCGACCGCCCTGCCTATGATAAACACTCGGCGGCTGGTTTGGGGTTTAACCGGCGGCACTGGCTCAAACAGACGGAGATTTTTCTGTATGGTACTTGACGTTAATGGTTTACAACTCGGCAAGGGCGACATGGTCGCACCCATCACCGGCGATTTCAAAGGCAAAATCTGCGCGGTCAAGAATGAAGACGGCATGGGCTTTGTCTGTGTTCGGGCGTCGCATCGGCCCTACTCCAAGGGCATCTGGTACGCATCCGAGCATGTGCAGCGGCTGCAGGTCGCCAAGGTGAAAGAAGGCGACAAGGGCCGCAGCGATTCGTCGAAGACCGCCAAGGCAGGCAAAGTCGCCACCTCGGCCAAGACAAAGACCAAGCCCAAGAGTCGCGCCGGTCGCTGACGCCGACGAATTAATTCTTCAGCACACTGACCCCGCGCCCTGACGGCGCGGGGTTTTTTGTTGCGCGGTAAAAAACGGCGGATGCTCACCGCCGGCGCATATGATGGACTGCAGCATGTGAATGTTCGTTGTGGAGTTTGGCCGTGGTACACGATCATGAAATGCGCATCGGGCAGATCGGACGCCAGTTGCTGACCGAGGCACGCAGCAGACGGCGGTGGTGGCGGCGGCTGGCCCAACAGGATGTGATGCTCGAAAAGATGATGGGCAACGACGCCATGCGCGTCGCGGCGCTGCGGTTTGTCGACGTGCTGCCGGCCCTGAGCGATGACAGCGATCTGACCCGCCACCTGCACGAGTACTTCGGCAATCACGACATGACCTTGCCCTTCCCGGCCCTGTCGCACTGGGGGCTCGAACATATGCGGCGCGGCGTCGGGGCGCACGTGGTCGCGCCGGTGGTGCGTGGGCTTGCCGGGCGAATGGCGCATCGGTTCATCGCCGGCGACGATATACACACGATCGAACAGTCGCTGCAACGATTGTGGAAGCGCGGCATGGGGTTCACGCTCGACCTGCTCGGCGAGGCAGTCGTCAGCCAGCGCGAAGCGGTGCAGTATCAACAGTCGTATCTAAATATGCTGCGTGAGTTGGAACCCTTCGTGGCAAAGTGGGAGCCGAACGCCCTGCTCGACAGCAAATGCGGCCGGCGCGATCCTCGATTGAGCCTCTCGGTCAAACTCACCGCCCTGTACTCACAGTTCAACGCGCTGGACCCGGACGGCACCGCCACCGCGGTCAAGGATCGCCTGCGGCCGATTCTGCTGGAAGCGAAAAAGCTCGGCGCGTTCATCACAATCGACATGGAAGATTACGACACGAAAGACGTGACGCTGAAAATCTTCCGCGAGATTCTCACTGAGCCGGAACTGGCTGACTGGCCGGATGTCGGCCTGGCGATGCAGGCGTATCTGCGGTGCACGATCGACGATGTGGCGGCGATGATCGACTGGGCGAAACAGCGGCCGGCCCCGGTGACGGTGCGCCTCGTGCGCGGGGCATATTGGGATTACGAAACGGTGATCGCCAGACAGATGCGGTGGCCCATCCCGGTGTGGACGGACAAGGCCGCCACGGATGCGAATTACGAAACTTGCCTCGAAATGCTGCTTGACGCACACCCGTTTATCGAGACCGCCGCGGGAACGCACAACGTGCGCAGCCTCGCACTCGTGATGGCGCTGGCCGAGCGGATGAACCTGACGCCGGATCAGTACGAGGTGCAGATGCTGTACGGCATGGCTGACGAGTTGAAGGCACGGCTCGTGGAAATGGGTCAGCGGCTGCGTGTGTACGTGCCCTTTGGCGAGATGATACCCGGCATGGCGTATCTCGTGCGCCGCCTGCTGGAGAACACCGCCAGCCAGTCGTTTACCCGCCTCGGGGCCGACACGGAAGTCGACATCGACGAGGTGCTCAAAAAACCAGAACCGAAAGACGACCCGATGGATACTGCATGCGAAGCGGGCTTTGCCAACGAACCGCCCCACCGTTTTACCGATGCTGCGGAACGCGATGCGTTTAGCGCAGCGATCGAATCGGTGCGAGGGCAGCTTGGCGGGTATTACCCGCTGATCATCGGCGGGCGTGAGCATCGCACACCGCGCGAGCTGCATTCGATCGACGCCTCGCAGCCATCGCGAGTCATCGGCATGACAGCGAATGCCGGCACCGGTGAAGCCGACCTGGCTGTCGACGCTGCGGAACATGCCTTCACTGCGTGGCGCGACACACCGGTCACTGAGCGCGCAGCGATACTGCGCCAGGCGGCAGAGTTGATGCGCCAGCGGCGCGACACGCTGGCGGCGTGGGAAGTGTTCGAGGCGAATAAACCCTGGCCCGAGGCGGATGCCGACGTCACCGAGGCGATCGATTTCGTCGAGTACTACGCCAAAGAAGCCGAGCGGCTGGATACCGGCCACACGTTCGATGTGGCGGGTGAAACCAATCAATATTTCTACGAGCCGCGCGGTGTCGGGGCGGTGATCGCGCCGTGGAACTTCCCGCTGGCGATCGCGGTGGGCATGTCGATCGGACCGATCGCAGTGGGCAACACCGTCGTGCTCAAACCCGCTCCGCAGACGCCGATCATCGCCGCCCAGTTCGTGAAGCTGATGCACGAAGCGGGTCTGCCGGCCGGCGTGCTGAATTTCCTGCCGGGTGATGACGAGGCAGGCAAGGCGCTGGTGGCGCATCGGACGGTGTCGTTCGTGAACTTCACCGGATCACTGGCGGCAGGCTGTGCGATCATGCAGCGTGCGGCGCAGCTCGATGACGGTCAGCACCACCTCAAGCACGTCGTCGCTGAACTTGGCGGCAAGAACGCCATCATCATCGACTCCGATGCCGACCTCGACGATGCGGTCAAAGGTGTGATCAAAAGCGCGTTCGGATTCGCCGGTCAAAAGTGTAGCGCGGCAAGCCGGGTGATTGTGGTGGGTGATCATTACCCAGCGTTTGTGCAGCGACTGGTCGAAGCGGCCGGCAGCCTGAAAGTCGGCCCGGCGATGGACCCGGCCACGAAAGTGCCGCCGGTCATCGACGTCGAAGCTCACGAGCGCATCCGCCAGACGATCGGTGAGGCGAAGAAATACACTCGCTGCGTGCTCGACCCCGACGTGTCACTACTCGGTGAAGGCTACTGGATCGGCCCGACGATCTTCGCGGATGTCGACCCGCAGTCGGACCTGACCCAAAACGAAATCTTCGGCCCGGTGCTGGCAGTGATGCAGGCGGACGATTTCGACCATGCGATCCGCATCGCCAATGGCGTCCGTTATGCTCTGACCGGTGGGGTCTACTCCCGCAGCCCGGTCCACCTCGAGCAGGCTGCCCGACAGTTCCGCGTCGGCAATCTCTATCTGAACCGCAACATCACCGGCGCCATCGTCAGCCGCCAGCCCTTCGGCGGGTTCGAACTTTCCGGCACCGATGCCAAAGCCGGCGGCCCGGACTATCTCATGCAGTTCGTGCAGGCCCGCACAGTGACGGAAAACACCCTCCGCCGCGGTTTCGCCCCGGACCAGATGGAATGACCCAAACGGGTTTCACCACTTCTTGATCATCGCCTCGGCGTCGGCAGCGTCGCGGGCTTTGAGTAATTCCGCGTCGATGTTGCGCGTGCCGTCGAGCACCTGCTGGATGATGTCGGCGAGTTGCTCATCGGTCAGCGGGTTTTTGATGGCCGTGGCGCCGGTCGAATCGATGACGCTGAGGAAATCACTGCCATCGATGGGCACAATCTCCGTGGAGCCATCGTTGTGGGTGATGGTGATTTCTTCCACGGTGTGGTTGGACAGTTGCGAATCCAGGCCGATGACGACCGCCAGCGGCTTGCCGGCCAAATCACGCCGCAGCACCACCCAGCGATCCGCATAACCTCGATAGCCCATTTCTCCGGCGGATGAGCTGGCACTGCCGCTGCTGATGCTGCTACCACCGGAGACCATCGTGGAGGTCCGTGCCACGAACAGCCCCATGAATAAAAATGCCACCAGTCCCCCGAGAATGATCACCACGGCGATGATCGGCAGCAGTTTGTTGACGGCACTGGATTCAGCGGATTCGGACATGATTTGGACCTCGGAGCGGGTGGAACAGCCATTTTGCGGAGTATAACGCGCTGCGAAGCCGGTCGCTGACGCTCGGGGCTCAGATCAGGTGTTGCGACCGGGTCGCGTGCGGGTGGGATTGACGCTTGTCGATCACTTGACATGGCCGAAATTCAGCTATAATTGTCACCTTGCTTCCCGGGCGGCCGGTGCGCCCTCTAAGTCCATTGAAAGGTCAGACATGCAACCCAAACAACGAACAGCCAAGGCGCGCAAGCTCAAGCGGCGTTCCCACCACGCGCTTGATGCGACGCAGTCGGTGGTTTGCCCGCGCTGCGGCTCGCCGCGTCTGCCTCATGCGGCGTGCGACAACTGCGGATTCGTCCGGCCGGGGCTCTCTCTCAAAGACTCCAACGAAGAGTAATTCATGCGGATCGCCATCGACGTGATGGGCGGCGATCATGCGCCGGATGCTATTCTTGACGGTGCTATCGCTGCGCTGGACCTGCTGGAGCCCGAAGATCGACTGGTCCTCGTCGGCGATGGTCCGGTGATTCGCGATACGCTGTCTGAGAACGGGCTCGGCAACGACCAGCGTCTGGTCGTCGAGCCCACGCTTGAAATCATCACCATGGACGAGTCGCCGACCGCCGCGCTGCGGGCCAAGCCCGACAGCTCGATCGCGCGCTGGGCCTGGCTCGGGTCGCGCAAGGCGCCGGACGATCAACGCGCCGACGTGATCATCTCCGCAGGCAACACTGGGGCGTGCGTCGCCGCGGCACAGATGCGCATGCGTCGTCTACCGGGTGTACACCGTCCCGGCATCGCGGTGACGATTCCGACCTTCTACGGCCCGCTGGTGATCTGCGACGTCGGCGCCAACATCGTGCCCAAGCCGATGCACCTGTATCAGTACGGTCACATGGCCGGCATCTACGCCCGCAAGGTACACGGCATCGACAATCCCCGTGTCGCCCTGCTGTCGATCGGCGGCGAAGAAGGCAAAGGCACCGATCTGACCAAACGCACGCACAAACTGCTGCGGTCGGACCCCCACCTGAACTACATCGGCTATGTCGAAGGCCGCGAACTGTTTGACGGCCGCTGCGATGTTGTCGTGACCGAAGGCTTCACCGGCAACGTCGTGCTCAAGCTCGCAGAGGGCTTGGCCGCGGGTCTGTTCAAGACGATCGCCCACGAGATTTTCGAACACGATCCGGACCTGGCGATGCGTTTTGAGCCGGTCGTCAAAGCGATCTACAAGAAACACGATTACCACGAATACGGCGGCGCTCCCCTGCTCGGCGCCAATGGCACCTGTCTGATCAGCCACGGTTCTTCCGAAGCGCGGACGATCAAGGCGGCCGTCGCCGCGGCGATCAAGTACGTGAATCTGGGGGTCAACGACGCCATCGTCGAAGCGCTGGGTAAAATGCCGACCGAAGACGAGGAGGCGGCATGAGTATCCGTCCTGCGACCGCGGCCCGCGTCGGCGCCACCATCTCCGGCACCGGCCTGGCGGTTCCCTCACAAATTCTGACCAATGCCGATCTCGAAAAGCTCGTCGACACCAACGACGAGTGGATCACCAAACGCACCGGCATTAAAGAGCGCCACATCAGCGAAGAACCGCTGCGCACCAGCGATCTGGCCGCCGACGCCCTGCTGCGGGCGCTGGATAAAGCCAAGCTGAAGCCGCAGGACCTGGACCTGGTGATCGTCGCGACGATGACGCCGGACATGGTCTGCCCCGCGACGGCGGCGCAGGTCGTGGCGAAGATCGATGCGGTGCCCTGCGGGGCGCTGGACATCAATGTCGCCTGCACCGGATTCGTGGCGGCGCTGAACATCGCGGCCAACTTCATCGCTTCGGGCATGTACGCCCACATCGGCGTGATCGGGGCTGAGCAGCTTTCGCGCATCGTCAACTGGGAAGACCGCAACACCTGCGTGCTGTTCGGCGACGGGGCCGGCGCCGCAATCGTCAGCGCGACCGACGATCCAAACCAGGGCTGCCTTCAACAATCGATGCACTCCGACGGCAGCAAAGCCAACGAGCTTTACGTGCCGCGAACAGAGCAGGATGTCCCCGGGCAAGGCGCGGCGTTCAGTGGGAAGTTCGACACGCTGCAGATGAACGGCCGCGAGATTTACAAGTTCGCCGTCAACACCCTGCAAAGCTCCATACACGAGGCCCTGGAAGAATGCGGCCTCGATCTGAATGACGTCAAAGTCATCATCCCCCACCAGTCCAATGTTCGGATCCTCGAAAGCGCCCGCGAGAAGTTGGGACTGCCCGAGGACAAGGTCTATATCAATCTCCCCCGCTACGGCAACACGTCCGCGGCTTCGGTCGGCATCTGCCTGCATGAGCTGATGGACGCCGGCCGCCTGCAGCGCGGCGACCTGGTCGTCTTCATCGCCCTCGGCGGCGGTCTGACCTGGGCCACGAGCGTGTGGAAACTTTAACGGTTTACCGGGAAGTTAAATCAATATCATGAGCGATCAGGCAACCATTATTCTCTGCCCCGGGCAAGGGGCGCAACACGTCGGCATGGGCAAGGCCTGGGCCGAGGCGTCCGACGCGGCGCGCAGCACGTTCGAGCAGGCCGGCGAAGTGCTCGGGTTCGACCTCGCGGATGTCTGTTTCAACGGTCCCGATGACAAGGTCAACCGTACCGATGTCGCCCAGGCGGCGATCTACGTCACGTCGATCGCGTGCATCCGGGCACTGGCCGAGCAAGGCGTCGTTGACTGCGAATCACTGACGGCGGCAGCGGGCCTGAGCCTCGGTGAGTACACCGCCCTGCACATGGCGGGTGTATTCAGCTTTGAGGATGGGCTCAAGCTCGTGCAGCAGCGCGGGCAGTTCATGCAGGAAGCTGCCGAAGCCAGTGACTCGTCGATGGTCGCGATGATCGGGGCTGATGAGCCGCAGGCCGTGACGCTTTGCGATGCCGCTCGCGGCGGCGAGGTTCTTGTTCCGGCGAATTTCAACTGCCCGGGCCAGATCGTGATCTCCGGCTCCAGCGGCGCGTGCGAACGCGCACTGGCCGAAGCAGAAAAGATGGGTGTCCGCGCCACAGCACTGACCGTCGCCGGGGCGTTTCACTCGCCACTGATGCAGCCCGCGGCCGACCGCATGGCCAAGGCCCTTAATGAAGTGACCTTCGTCGCCCCGAAGATTCCGGTGCTCAGCAACGTCACCGGCCAGGCGCACGGCGATGACGTCGAGCAGATCAAATCGCTGCTGGTGCAACAGATTACCGGCGCCGTCCGCTGGGAGCAGAACGTCCGCTGGCTGCTGGAAAACCATGCCGGCGCGCGTTACGTTGAACCGGCCCCGGGCAAGGTGCTCATGGGCCTGATGCGCCGCATCGATCGCGGCACGAAAGTCGAAAACCACGCGGAACCGAAGTGATAACGCTGACTCCTTCAGGATCAGCTCGAATCAGGGACAGTGATCATGGCAGATAAAACAGAAAAACGCGTGGCCGTAGTGACCGGGGCCAGCCGCGGCATCGGCGCGGCAATCGCCGAGGCGCTGGCGGCGCAGGGTCGTCACGTCGTGCTCGTGGCGCGCAACGCGGATAAGCTCAACGAAGTCAAAGCGGCGATCGAAGCCGCCGGCGGCGAAGCGTCGGTGATGACCTGCGACATGAGCGATGGCGAAGCGGTCGTCAAGCTCATCGAGGACGTCGCCGATCAGCACGGCCGGTTGGACATTCTTGTCAACAACGCCGGGATCACTCGCGACAATCTGCTGCTGCGGATGAGCGAGGCGGAGTTCGACGACGTGATCGCGGTGAACCTGCGGAGCGTATTCCTGGCGTGCAAGACGGCGCTGCGTCCGATGATGCGCGGCAAGTGGGGCCGCGTGATCAACATCAGCTCGGTGTCGGGCCTGGTCGGCAATGCCGGTCAGTCCAACTATGCCGCTTCCAAGAGCGCCCTGCTGGGCTTCACCAAGTCGCTGGGCAAGGAGATGGCCGCCAAGAATATCACGGCGAACGTCGTCGCCCCCGGCTTCATCGAAACGGACATGACCGATGTGCTGCCGGATGTAGTCAAAGACGGCGCCAAGGCGGCCACGCCGGTCAAACGCTTTGGAAAACCCGAAGAAATCGCCGGGGCGGTGGCATACTTCGCCTCGGAAAACGCCTCATACACCACCGGCCAGGTCATTGCGGTCGACGGCGGCATGACCATGTGCTAAGGATGGGGTAAAATAGGCCCCGATCACCGGCTGCGTAGGCCGGTCGGCCGCTTGGCAGGTCGGGACCAACCCGCTATCATCACCGCCGAGGCGCACGAGGCGTCCGGCCGTAAAACAAGCATTGCAAACACTCAGGAGACGCTGCCCATGAGCGAAGCCGAAATCGAATCAAAAGTCATTGACATCGTCGCCGAACAGATGGGCGTGGACAAAGGCGAAATCAATCGCAACACGCACTTCATCAACGACCTCAACGCCGACAGCCTCGACACCGTCGAGCTGGTGATGGAGTTCGAGGACGAGTTCGAAACGTCGATCCCGGACGAAGAGGCTGAGAAGATTCAGACCGTCGGCCAGGCGATCGACTACATCAAGGCGCACATCGACAAGACCAGTGCGTGAGAATTCGCCGGCGGCGCCTGATCGAGAGCGGATCGGGTCTGTAAGCAACGGTTCGCGCGCGGCACAGCGGGCGAAGCCGTCGGGCTATGTCTATGTCAGGGCGTCGCAATCGGCGACGCCGGCAGAGTAATCCCATGAGCAATCGACGTGTGGTCATCACAGGGCTAGGCTGGGTCACCAGCCTCGGGTTGGATGTGGCTTCGGTGTGGTCGGACATGCTGTCCGGGCGCAGCGGCATCAAGCCGCTGACGCGCTTCAACACCGACGAATACACCGTGAAGTTCGGCGGCGAGGTCTCGGAATGGGCCGGCGGCCCACATCTGGACACCCGCGACTGCAAACGCATGGACCGCTTTGCGCAGTTCGCCCTGTCGGCGAGTATCGACGCGGTCAACGATGCGGGTCTGGACTTCGGCGCCGAACAGCCCGAACGCTGCGGCGTGATCATCGGGTCCGGCATCGGCGGCATCGAGGAATTCGAAGAAGGCCACGCCAAGATGCTGCAGAAGGGACCGCGGCGCGTCAGCCCGTTCATGATCCCCAAGCTCATGATCAACGCCGCCAGCGCCAACGTGTCGATGTACTACGGCCTGACCGGCGTGAACACCGCCGCCGTCACCGCCTGCGCCTCGGCCGGCCACGCCATCACCGACGCCATCAAGGCCATTCACGATGACGAGGCCGACGTGGTCATCACCGGCGGCGCTGAAGCCGCGCTGACCCAACTCGGGCTGGCCTGCTTCATGACGATGCGCGCCCTGTCGACGCGCAACGACGAGCCGACCAAGGCCTCGCGGCCGTGGGATAAGGACCGCGACGGGTTCATCCTTTCCGAAGGCGCCGGCTGCATGGTCGTTGAGGAATACGAGCACGCCAAGGCCCGCGGCGCCAATATCGTCGCTGAACTTGTCGGCTACGGTATGAGCGCCGATGCCGGCCACATCACCCAGCCTGATGAGCAGGGCTCGGGCGCCCAGATGGCGATGCGCCGCGCAGTCAAAATCGCCGGCCTGAACCTCGAAGACATCAACTACATCAACGCCCACGGCACGTCGACCCCCCTCGGCGACAAGGCTGAGAACAACGCCATCAAGAACCTGTTCGGCGATCACGCCCGCAAGCTCTGCGTCAGTTCGACCAAGTCGATGACCGGCCACCTGCTGGGCGCTTCCGGCGGCATTGAAACCATCATCGCCGCCAAGGCCCTGGCCACCGGCGACATCCCGCCGACGATCAATCTGGACAACCCCGACGAAGGCTGCGATCTGGACTTCGTGGCCAACACCGCGCAGAATCGCGATCTGAAATACGTGATGACCAACAGCTTCGGCTTCGGCGGACACAACTCGAGCCTCGTGCTCGGAAAGATCTGACCGTCCCGCAAGTCGTCGGGCATTCGACGTGCTTTGCGCAGCAATCCATCGGTTCGGGGGATCGCTTGGATGACACCAGCCTCAATCTGATTTTACTGGGCCATCTGGACCTGACCTGGCCCACGGGGATTTTGATTCTGGTGGCGGCAGTACTGGGGGGGATGGTTTGGATCATCGTGCTGCACCGGCAGGTGCGTGAACACCGCAGGATGGTCGACCAACTGCGCGAATCGCGCGATCTTTTACATCTATTCGTGGACTACACCCCCGCCGCGGTGGCGATGTTTGATCGCCAGATGCGTTACATCGCTTACAGCCAGCGGTGGATTGAAGACTACAACTTGTCAGATGAGGACTTGGTCGGACGCACCCATTACGAAGTGTTTCCCGAGACGCCGCCGCGTTGGAAGGAGATTCATCAACGGTGCCTGGCCGGCGAGGTCGACAGTTGCGAATGCGATCCCTTCGAGCGGGTGGACGGCCATACGGACTACGTCCGCTGGATGATTCATCCCTGGTACAACGATCCACCGGGCCACGTCGGCGGCATCATCATGTTCACGGAAGTCATCACCAATCGCGTAGAGACCGAACGCACCCAGAAACTGATGACCCAGGAACTGGACCATCGCGTCAAGAACAATCTCTCGGCGGTGTTGAGTCTGGCCGAGCAGACCGCCGCCACGACATCGGACATCGGGGAGTTTCGCCAGGCATTCATGGGCCGCATCCGGGCCATGGCGCAAGCCCACGAAGCGCTGGCGCATGCCCACTGGAAAGACGCCGATCTGCGGACACTCGCTTCGCTGACGTTGGCGCCCTATTTACAGACTGACGGTTCACGCCTGCATCTCGAAGGTGAAAAGCTGACGTTGCCGGCCAAAGCAACGATGCCGATCTGCCTCGCGCTGCACGAATTGGCCACCAATGCCGGCAAACACGGCGCGCTGTCTCAGCCCAATGGAATCGTCGTTCTGCGCTGGAGCGAGGCTGAAGACGGCGGCTTGAAAATCGAATGGTGTGAAGAAGGATGCGTCGGTATTCTTCGGCCTGAGCGCACCGGCATGGGCACGCGACTTTTGAAAGGTCTTATAGAATATGAACTGCAAGGTCGCGTTGAATTTGATTTCCGCCCATCGGGTTTGTGTTGTATAATTTCGCTGTCGTGACCGGTTCCAACTCCGAGGGTCGGTCGGTTCCATCTTATATCGTTACCAGTAGTTCAAGGTAGATGCCATGACCGCATCCTCCACGCCCGAAGCCCCGGCGACGGCTCGCCGGATTTTGCTGGTCGAAGACAACTACCTCGTGGCGTCCATGCTTCAGCAGAAGCTCGGCAGCCTCGGGTGTGATGTCGTCGGCCCAGCGCCATCGGTGGAAAAGGGAATTCAGCTCGCACAGGATCAGACGTTGCAAGGCGCGATCCTCGACATCAACATCCTCGGCGGCACCAGCGCCCCGATCGCGGATGTGCTGGCCGCCCGCAATCTTCCATTCGTGTTCATTACCGGCTACGCCTCGCCGCCGAGCCTGCCGGACGCCTTCGAGCAGGTGCCGCGATTCGCCAAGCCGCTGGATGACGCCTTGCTGATCACGATCGTCAACAACCAGTTCCCCCGGAATTGAGCTTTGGGGGACGTTTGGTTCAACTGCGCCAGGCGATCTGTCCGATAAAGCCAACATGACCCGTGACGTGAAGACGCTGATGAAGCTGCGCGTGCCGATGATCGTGCGCCTCGGTCACACCCGGATGCCGCTGAGCAACGTGCTGCGCCTGGCGCCGGGGGCCATCATCGAACTGCCGCAACTGGCCGACGAGCCGCTGGACCTGATGGTCAACAACAAGGCCATCGCCCGGGGCAACGCCGTCAAGATCGGTGAAAACTTCGGACTCCGCGTCACCGATGTCGGCGCCCCCCAGGACCGCGTCGCGGCTCTGGCCGGCCAGCCGGACAACGAATCCGCAAACGATCAGTAACCCCCCCGCCTCCGCTGCCGCAAACACCTGCCAATACAGCGATTTATATGCGTGGCGGGGCCGCTTTGCCCATCGCTCGTAAATTTTGTCATCTTTTTACCCCCAGTGCCGCAAACTTTTCGGCGTTGCACTATTACATATACGGAGCGCTATGGACACCACCGACCAACACGACCAATTCATGCGGCTGTTCATTCAGCATCAGCCCCGCATCTATGCCTACATCCGCACGCTGGTGTTCAACCGCGCCGATGCTGAGGAAGTGCTTCAGGAGGTCGCCTCGGTGCTCTGGCGGCGTTTCGAGGACTTCACCCCCGGCACCCACTTCGACCGCTGGGCGTTCACAATCGCCTACCACCAGGTGCTGTACCATCGCCAGAAGGCCCGCCGCGACGCCCTGATGCTCCACGGCGATCTCGTCGAAACGCTCGCCGATCAGGCGGCTGAAGAGTCCGGGCGACTGGATGAATTTCGCGATGCCTTGTCCGAATGCGTGACGCAGTTGGGCGCGACCGATCGCGATCTGCTGAGTCGGCGCTATGAATCGGGCGCCAACAACCGGTCTGTGGCCTCGGCGGTCGGGCGCTCGGAGTCGGCGGTCAGCCGGGCGCTGCATCGGATCTACCGCGTACTGTTGGAGTGCATCCGAAGCAAAATCGAATCACCAGGAGGCGCCTCGTGAACAGTCGCCTGCTGGACCACTGCTGTGCAATCACCGACGGCACGCTGACTGCCGAGGCGTTGGCCGATCTGGAATCGATCCTCCGCGCCAACGAAGCAGCCCGGCGGGACTACATCGATTTCATGCGTCTGCAGTCCCTGCTCGAACGCAATGAGATTGCAAACGCCACCCTCGCGCCGATGCCTATCACGCCGACGCGAAGGTCGCGGCGAAGCCGTGTCCGAAGCGTCTGGTACGCCGCCGCCCTGGCTGCCGTGCTCACCCTCGCGTTGACCGTCTGGTTCATCCTGCCGCGTGAAAACACTACGACACCATCCGACACCGACAGTCCAACCCCGCACTCCTTCGCCCTGTTGTCCACCTGCTCCAATGATGCGGTGTTCAACATCGATGCCAACCCCGTCGCCTCGCTGAATCCTGGTGATGCCCTCACGCCCAGCCCCATCCGCCTGCAGGCCGGCTCGGCTCAGGTCATGTTCAACTCCACCACCGTTGTTGATCTGCGCGGCCCGTGCACCTTCCAGCCCCTCGGGCCCAACCATGCCCGACTCACCGCCGGCTCCGCCTCGGTCTACGTCCCCCGGCGCGCCCGCGGGTTCATACTCGAAACCGCGCTCGGCGTTCGCATCGTCGATCTCGGCACCGCCTTCGAAGTCACACAGCGGCCCGATGGGAAGATGGCCGTCGTCGTCACTGAAGGTAAAATCCGACTCGAAAGCGATCACGACCGCTTCGACCCGCTGGTCCTCACCTCACCCCAGCGAGCCGTGGTCACCACCGACGGCCTGATTCAGTCCCAGCATTCTCCTATCGCCGCCGCCGAACACATCCGCCTGTGGAACACCGCTTTCGACGGGCCTGTGTCTGAATTCCGGTCGGACGATACCGTGGCCCTGATTCCCGAGTCCATCGTGACCGATCTTGCTGGCAAAACGCTCGCAGTGGTTCCGCCGACCGTTGGCCGCATTGCTCGCTTCGATCGCGAGAAGGGTTCGCTTCGCGTCGATCGTCCGCTCGATGCATACAGTCTCGTGTTCCATCCCGCCAGCGGCAGCGTGGAAAACCAGGTCAAGCTCACCGCGGTGGTCGAATTCGACCGCCCCATCGTCGGCCTGATCGTCAGCCCGCAAGCCATCAAATCATCCAATGCCTGGTTCGCCTCGTCGGACAGTTTTATCCGCAACGGCTCCTCATCGCTGGAAGACGACGCCGACCAGATCATCGTGTCTGACGATCACCGTACACTCACGCTGCACCTGACCGCCCGCACAGGCGCCGACCACCTGCGTGTGCTGACCGAGTCAGCTTCCACGGATTCGCCACAACCGCATTCCGAATCAAATCAATCCGAAGGTTCGACACAAGGAGATGTCCGATGAAGATCCGTTTGACGTATGCGATGTTTGCCATCGCCCTGACTGCCGCTCAACTGTCCGCCGCCACGCTCGTTCATTACACCTTCGACACCAACGGCGACGGCTCCGGTTCCGACACGCTGAATGCTTTCACGGCGGCCCCCGACCTGACCGCCTCGGCGTTCACTCACTCGATCGAAAACAGCCCGACGTTCAACGTTGTCCACGGCGGCCCCTCCGGCACTCCCTCGCTGGCCGTCGGCGAGGGCACCACCAACTGGACCTCGGGCTCCAGCCTTGACCTCGGAAAGTACTTCACATTCACCGTGACAACCGACCCCGGTTACTTCACCGATCTGACTGAACTGACCTTCTACTCCAACCGCAATGCCGACGGTCCGGTCAACTGGACCGTCCGCTCCAGCCTCGACGGATTCACCGCCGACCTGGCCTCCGGCAACAACGGACCCGGCACCGATGCGGACATGACCACGACGCTGCGCACCGTTACGCTGGGCGTGTCCAAGGTGTCCGGCTCCGTCGAATTCCGCATCTACGGCTACAACACCGCCAGCTCCACCAACGGCGCCTTCCGCATCGACGATGTCCTGCTCAGCGGTACAGCCCCGACGACCAACCTGCTGATCAACGGCGATTTCGAGACCAATGTCGACGGCGATCCCGCCGTGCCCGATGCCTGGACCTATGGCGCCGGCGGCGACAACATCGGCTCGACGATCTCTGTTGATACCGGCTCGACCGGTCCCGGCGAAAGTGCCTTCACAGCCGGCAACCAGTCCGTGCGACTGACCGATGTCGACAACGATGCCGACGGCGGTCAGCAGTTCCTGCGTCAGGACTTCGCAGACCAGTCCGGCCAACTCGAGTTCAGCTTCGACGTGTACGTCGATGATGACAATCCCAACAATGAGCAGTGGAACGCCCAGCTTCGTGACGGCGCCACCATCGCCTTCGCCTACAACATTGACTACTCCTCCGCGGAGCCCTTCGGCCAGTTCACCTTCCGCGCCAATGGTGCTGGTGAGGACACCATCGTGCTCGACACCCAGACCTGGTACCGGATCGTCACGATGGTGGACGTCGAGAGCAACACGTTCCAGGGTATGGTCTACGACATCAACGGTCTCGTCGGCACGCTGGACATGCTCAGCTTCCAGAATGCAGCGGCCTCGCTCAACAACGTCCGCTTCATCGACGGAGCGACCAGCAACAATAACTCAACGGTCAACTTCGACAATGTTTCTTTGAGTCTGGTCCCGACCCCGGCCGCCCTGCCGGCGGGTCTGGTGCTTCTGGGCGCGCTGGCGACACGCCGCCGCCGCTGAACAAAGCCCGGGGACCGCTGTCCCCGGGTGATTAAGGAACCCGAATGCGCCGAAGCGCTTTTACCTTGATCGAACTGCTTGTCGTCGTCAGCATCATTGCGCTGTTGATCGCGATTCTGCTGCCGGCGCTCAGCAAGGCGCGTGAAATCAGTCGGCGCGTCGTCTGTGCGACACAGCTTCGTCAGCTTGCCGCCTGTTCGATCGCTTACAGCATCGATCAACAAAACGAGCTGCCCACGGCGAATCAACCGAGCCTGCAGTGGATCTCCAGGAAGTGCTTCAAACGCTTCTTCATCCCCTACTGCCAAGGCGAACTGTTGACCAACTGTCCGAACTACCTCTACGGCAACACCATCATCGATGGCGATGTCGTGGCCAGCGCCACCGGCAACAGCGTCTACGGCCAGATCGGCTACGCATTCCTCGCTCATAAGCCCTCTGAGTCCACCACCGATGTACCGACTTTCCCCGGCTCCGGCGGATGGTTCTCGCCCAAATCCACCACCGATCCCGGACTCACCGCGATTTGGGCCGATCGCCAGACCACCCCACTGACGACTTACGCCACGCGCTTCACGCATACGCCCTCGGGTTGGATCGCCGGCGAAGCCAACCTCCTGCCGACCGATCTCAACAGCGAGGGCGGCAACGTCTCACGCATCGACGGCTCGGCCGAGTTCATCACACTCGGCCAGTTCAAACCACACACCAACCCCTCCTCCACCAACGTCGTGTACTGGTGGTAAGCACACACCCGCTCTAAAATTCATTCATGCTTTATCCCCGACTCATCCTGCTGCTGATTGTTGTGCTGTCGCTGGGCTCGTTGACATGTTCTGCCCGATCCGCCGAACCCGATGATCGCCCCAACGTCGTATTGATCATGGCCGACGACCTGGGCTTCGAATGCATCGGCGCCAACGGTGGTGAGTCCTACAGCACGCCGAACCTCGACCGCCTCGCCGCCGGCGGCATGCGCTTCGAACACTGCTACAGCCAGCCGCTGTGCACCCCGTCGCGCGTGCAGATCATGACCGGCATCTACAACAGCCGAAACTACATCCGCTTCGGCCTGTTGGACCCCGAAGCCAAAACCTTCGCCCACCTGTTCAAACAGGCCGGGTACGCCACCTGCGTCACCGGCAAGTGGCAACTCGAAGGCGGCTTCGAAGGCCCCTACCACTTCGGTTTCGATGAATACTGCCTCTGGCAGTTGACCCGCCGGGCCAATCGCTATCCGAATCCCGGGCTCGAAATCAACGGCAAAGCCGTCGACTACAACCACGGCGAGTACGGCCCCGACATCGTCAGCGACTACGCCTGCGACTTCATCTCACGCCACCATGATCAATCGTTCTTTCTGTACTACCCGATGATTCTGCCGCACTGGCCGTTTGAGCCCACGCCGGATTCACCGGACTGGGATCCAACCGCCCGCCGCGGTGACAAAACCGAAAAAGGAGGCAGCCACGACAGCCAGCGTCACTTCGCAGACATGGTCGCCTACACCGACAAGATCGTCGGCAAGATCATCACCCACCTCGACAAGCTCGGCCTGCGCCGCAACACGCTCGTGATCTTCTGCGGCGACAACGGCACGATGTACACGCTGACCTCGCAGTTTCGCGGTGGACCCTACACCGGCGGTAAGAGCTACCTCACCGACCACGGCACCCACGTGCCGCTGATCGCATGCTGGCCCGGCGTGATCCGACCCGGTCAGGTCAACCAGGACCTGATCGACTTTTCGGATGTTCTGCCGACGCTGGCGGAAATGGCCAAACTCAGCGTGCCAGACGCATGGTCCATTGACGGCGTCAGTTTCGCCCCGCAGTTGAACGGCCAGCGTGGCACTCCCCGTTCATGGAGCTACTGCTGGTACTACCGCAATGGCAAGCCCAAACCCCTGCCAAACCGCAAGGCCGGCGAAACCGCCCGCAGCTTCGGGTACAAGCTGTACAAGAGCGGCGACTTTTTTGATCTCACCGCTGACCCCGATGAAAAATCCCCGCTGCCTGAGGACAAGCTGACCGACAAGCAGCAACACGCCAAACGCCGGCTCGCCGAAGTCATTCAGCAGCACACCCGCCACTGACAGGTCGCGCTCGCATGATGTGTATCGTTACGCCGCGCCGCGGATCGGGCGCAGTGGCAGCAGCGAACCGGCCAACTGATAGCGCAGCATGTCCATCAGCACCAGTTCTTCCTGATCGCCGACGAGGTCCTTCTTCTCCTGCGGATCGCGCACCAGGTCGAACAGCGACCTGGCCCGATCGCCTTCCACATCGAACGTCACGCGGTGCTGCATCGTTTCGAGCATCAGGCGCGTCCCGAACTCACTGAGCACCGATTCGTGCCCGACGACTTCGCCGTGCAGCCCAGGCAGCATCGACTGACCGGCGCATCCACGCGGCGGATCAACCGCGGCGATGTGACACAGCGTCGCCACCCAGTCGGCCGTGCCCAGCAACTGATGGTTCAGCGTCATTAACTCGGCGGGCTGATCGCCTTTGCCTCGCTGATAGCCCTTCGGCGGAATCACCCAGAGCGGAACATACACCGCCGGGCCGAGCATTGAACGATACCCCAGCAACCCGCGTTCTCCGAGCAGTCGCCCCGAGTCAGAACTCATCAGTGTCCAGGTTGTATTCGCATGGCCGTGTCGATCGATCGTGTCGCGCAGCAGGCTGACCATGTTGTCGAGCATGGCGACGCGCGCCAGGTAATGATGACGAATGTCGGCGATGATCTTCGGGGTCATCCGCTGCAGCACCGCCCGGGGATACGGCGACTCGGCATACTCATCGATGGTCCGCTGATCGGCGGGGGCGAAGCCGTTGCCGAGCTTGTTGGGGTTGATGCGCTGCAGGTAGGCCGGTGGCGCGGGCAGGTCGTTGCCGGGGCCGGTGTAGGAGACGATCAGGCACCAGGGCTTATCGGTCGGCAGGTGCTCCATCGTCATCAGAGCCTGCTGCGTGATGAAACCGTCGACGTCGTCGCTGGGCGCGGTCAGGCCGAAGTTGTCGAGTTGGAACGGCCCGTGGTTGACGCGCTGCCGGCGCTGGTTGCGACCGCGATCGAGCATGCCACGGTGGCGGAGATATCGCATGTAGGAGCAGTTGTTGACATCGCCGGTGGCGAGGTCGGCGACGATGGCGGCCTCATGCAGATGCTCAAGCAGCAGTTCGACGCGCCCGATGCCGGCGATGTGATACCCGACATCGGCGAGTTGTTTGACCCAGCCGTTCAGGCGATCAAGGCGCGGCCCCTCGTCGAGCACCCCGTGCTGGCGAGGTGACAGCCCGGTAAGCAGGCTGACCATCGAGGGCGTCGTTGCCGGCGAAGCGGTCACACCGGTCACGGCCAGCCCCTCATCGCCGATCGCATTGAGGTTCGGTGTGCGCAGCGGCCACGGATGGAAGCGACTGACCACGTCAGCCCGCAGCCCTCCGGTCAAAATCACCAGCATGTTGCGATTCTCGCGCATACGACAACTCCTGGGGATTTGATCGGCGATCGGGTGTTCGGTATTTAGACATCGCCAGAATCCGGGCGGGTTTGCATCGCATCGCCGCGCGGCGGACAATGCGGTGATGAGTGTCCGAATTGTGTTATCGACGTGGTCGTTCGGGGCGATCGCCAACGCGGCGGCGTGGCCGATTCTGTCCAATGGCGGGCAGGCGCTCGACGCTGTCGAAGCCGGTTGCCGCGCCGTCGAGGCCGATCCGATGGTGCAGTCCGTCGGGTATGGCGGGCGACCGGACCGCAGCGGGCAGGTGAGCCTCGATGCTTCGATCATGCTCAGCCCGTCGCAGTGCGGCTCGGTGTGCTACGTGCGCCGCCACATGCACGCGGCGACGATCGCCCGGCTCGTGATGCAGCGCACGCAGCACGTGATGCTGGCCGGCGAGGGAGCCGACCGCTTCGCTGAGTCACAAGGGATGCAGCCCTGCGAACTGCTGACCGAGAAGGCCCGCCGCGCCTGGCTGGACTGGTGCAAACAACAAGAAGGCAATACCGACACCACCTCGCACTACACGCCTGACGCCAACATCGAAGAGAATCACGATACCGTCGGCGTGCTCGCGCTCGATGATCATGGGCAACTTGCCGGGGCGTGTTCGACCAGCGGGTTGGCATACAAGGCGGCCGGCCGCGTCGGCGACTCGCCGATCATCGGCCACGGACTGTTTGTTCACCCCAAATACGGCGCAGTGGTCGCTACGGGCAGCGGCGAACTGGTCATGGGCGTATGCGGGTCTTTCGCGGCGGTCGAGTTGATGCGGCGAGGGGCTAGTCCGCTGGATGTGATTACCGAGGTGCTGAGTCGCGTGGCCGAAGAGTACGAACTTCACGACGACCACCAGGTCGGCATGATCGCGCTGTCGCCGGAAGGACACTGGGCCTCGGCGAGTCTTCGCAGCGGGTTCACCACCGCTGCGCACAACGCCGACGGCGGGCATCTCGTCGAACCCGATACGGTGCTGCTGTGACGGCAAACCTGTTTCACGACGATGCGGATGATGCGCGGCGATTCGCGCAGGTGGCGCTGGAACGCGGCCTGGAAAAACCCGGCGGGCTGACATACATCGTGCCCGATGATCTCGATGTCAAAGTCGGCGACCGCGTGATGGTTCCGCTCGGCCGCAAGGACCAAGCCGTCGGCGGGTATGTGCTCGAAATCACCAACCACACGGATATCGATCCGTCAAAGCTTAAACCGATCGCCTCCCGCGAGCGAGACACGGTCAACCTCACCGACGACCTGCTCGAACTGGCCCGCTGGATCAGCCGGTACTACTGCTGCACGCTGGGCATGGTGTTCGCCACGATGCTGCCGGCGGCGGTGAAGCGCGGCACCGGACTCGTCCGCAAAAAATATGTCGACCTGCACGATCCGATTGCAACCGTCTCGCTGGCCTCGATCGTCGAGCAACACGCCCTGCGCGGCAAGCAGGCGGATGTGCTCGGCGTCGCGCTGGAACTGTCACGCCAAAACAAGCTGCCGATCGACCCCAAAACGCTGGCACACAAGGCGGGCGCCAAAAGCACATCACCCGTGACTCACCTGATCGACAAGGGGCTGCTCAAGGAAATTGTCAAAACGGAAGTACGTGCCGTGTGGGCTGAGCACGCTGCCGACGTGCCGCAGAGCATCACGCTCAACGCAGATCAACATCAGGCTTTTGAGGCAATCACGTCATCGCTTGACGACGGCTTCGCGGTGAATCTGCTGCACGGCGTGACCGGATCCGGAAAAACAGAGGTATACATCCGCGCGATCGAGCGGGCGCTGGCGGCAGGCAAGTCAGCGATCGTATTGGTGCCTGAAATCGCGCTGACACCGCAGACGGCGGCGCGATTCATCAGCCGATTCAAACACGTGGCGATCCTGCACTCGGGTCTGACCGCGGCTCAGCGTCATCAGCAATGGGGGCTGATCCGTGACGGGTGGGCGCAGGTCGTGGTCGGGGCGCGGTCGGCGATCTTCGCCCCGATGAATAACCTCGGTCTGATCGTCGTCGATGAGGAACACGACTCCAGCTACAAGCAGGATCAGGCCCCGCGGTATCACGCCCGTGATGTTGCGGTCAAGCGGGCGCAGATGATCGGCGCGACCGTTGTGCTCGGCTCGGCGACGCCCTCGCTGGAAAGTTACTACAACGCCGCCCAGCGCGGCGTGTACAAACTGCTGAGCCTGCCGCAGCGCGTGTCGAAACTGCCGCTGCCGAAGGTCGAACTCGTCGACCTGATGGACGAGCGCCGCAAGCGGTTTGAATACACCGGCTCGCGCGGCTACCACCTGCTGAGCGTGCAGCTTGAAAAGCTGCTGCAGCAGACATTCAAGGACGGCGCCCAGGCGATGCTGTTGCTGAATCGGCGAGGATTCGCGAACTACATCGCCTGCCCGGATCACCGCTGCGGGTGGGTCATGGCCTGCGAGCACTGCGACGCCAACATGGTGTATCACAAGGAGCCCACCGTGCCGGGCGGCGCGATCGTGCGGTGTCATTACTGCGGCTTTGAGAATCGCGTGCCGAAGCTTTGCCCGGTATGCGAGAAGAAGGTGACGATCTTCGGGCTCGGCACGCAACGCGTCGAACATGAAATCTCGCGCAAGTTCCCGGACATCACCATGCGGCGGATGGACTCGGATGTGATGCGCACCGCCACGGACTACCAGAAGATCCTCGATGCTTTCGGGCGCGGCGAGATTCAACTGCTCGTCGGCACGCAGATGATCGCCAAGGGGTTGGACTTTCCAAACGTGCGGCTGGTGGGCGTGATCAGCGCCGATACGGCGCTCAGCCTGCCGGACTTCCGCTCAGCCGAGCGCACGTTTCAACTGGTCTGTCAGGTCGCCGGTCGGTCCGGTCGCAGCGCCGGCGGCGGGCGCGTTGTGGTGCAGACCTTCGAGCCGAACCATCCCGTGATCCAACTTGCTGCGGCGCATGACTACATCGGCTTCGCCAATGAAGAGCTCACGCATCGGGGGCGGGCCGAGCTGCCGCCGATCGCGCGGATGGCACGCATCGTGGTCCGCAATGAAAACGCTGACAAGGCGACTGCCGAAGCCGATGAACTCACATGCACGCTGCGCCGAGCCGCCGAGACCAGTCGCATCGACACACGCATCGTCGGCCCCCTGCCGGCGCCGATCGCGCGCATCGGCGGGTACTACCGCATGCAGGTCGAAATCAAGGCCGACACCGCCGCGGTGATTCAGCAACTGCTGGCGTCGGTCCGCGATGCCGGGCTGCTGCGATCGGACGCCACGACCGCCGTCGATGTCGATCCGATCAGCCTGCTGTGAGGACCCGCTGACTCTTTGTACAATAATCCGCCGCTGTGACACGTTCGTCATGGATACCCCCTGGCTTGGAGATCTGCCAATGTTTCGTTCACCGTTTCGCATGTTCTGCGTCGCCGCCGCGACGATCGCCGTGTCGCTGAGCGTTTACGCTGCGGTTCATAGCGCCTCGCGCAATCCGCTGGACTACGAGATTCATGACATGAATCGCCCGATGGCGCCGGTCGTCACCCCGGGCACGTTCAGCGAAAACTGCAAGCCCCCGTCCGACGCGATCGTGCTCTTCGACGGGTCGAATCTGGACATGTGGAATGGCAAATGGGATGTCAAGGATGGCTACGTCAAGGTCATCCCCAAGAGCGGCGACCTGGTCACCAAGCAAGCCTTCGGCGATTGTCAGCTTCACATCGAATGGTCCGCTGACCCGGACTCCAAAGGCAACGCCCAGCACAAGTCCAACTCGGGCGTCTTCCTGATGAAGATCTATGAGATCCAGGTTCTGGACACTTACAAAAACGAGAACAAGACGTACGCCGACGGCCAGGCCGGTTCGATCTACGGCCAGTACCCCCCGCTGGCAAATCCCGCCCGCCCCGCCGGCGACTGGAACGCCTACGACATCATCTTCCATCGCCCCCACTTCGATCAGAACGGCAAGTGCGTCAAGCCCGCCACGGCGACCGTGTTCTTCAACGGCGTGCTCGTGCAGGACAACGAAGCCATCATCGGCCCGACCTCGCACGCCAAACGCACCGACTACAAAGCCCACCCCGACAAGCTCCCGCTGAAACTTCAGGACCACCGCGACGATCCGATCCGCTATCGCAACATCTGGATCCGCCCGCTGGACTGATCGTTCAAAAACAATTGATGACGCGCGTAGCCGGGTCGCTACGCGACCCCGGTCTGATTTCGATGAAGCGTGACCGGGGCCGCGTAGCGGCCCGGCTATTTTTATCACGATTGAAGGTGATTAACGACGTTTACTCGCGCACGTCTTGCCCACGGATGCCGTTGTAGGTCCAGTCGAAGTTGTACTGGTTGGTGGGATAAGTGCCGGCAACGAGTTGATCGATCGTGAAGGTGCCGGCGTGGCCATCGGCGAAGGCGCCCTGGTAATACATGCCGTGGACGGTGGTGATGCTGTTGGCGCCGTTTTCCCAGTACGGCATGCAGTTGAGCGCCATGAGGCTGATGGGGCGTTTGATATCGTTGATGCGCCACGGCTCCATGGTTGACGTAACGGTGCCGCTGGTGCTGATGCCGTTGTACATCTTGCGATACCACTTGTACGACCAGTCCGGCGGCACCTCATCGGGCAGGGTGAACTCGGGCAGCCAGTCGCCAGCATCCAGCGGGTTGCTCGGAAAGCGGCCGTCCCAGAACCACTTCATCGCGCCGCCGGGTTTGTCATCGGCCGGACAACTCATCACGCCGTCGGGTTTATTCGCCGCGGGCCCGAGGTACCGCCACATGGCCCCGACAAAATCGATCGTCTCCATGTATGGCCAGTCGCGCCCGCTCTGCGGCAGCAGCAGTTGATGGTCGTTGCCGTAGATCATCACGCTGGTCATGATCTGCCGCTCGTTGGCTGTACACGTCACGAGATTTGCCGTCCACTTTGCCTTGGACAGCGCCGGCAACAGGATCGCGATCAACAGCGCAATGATCGCCACGACCACGAGCAATTCGATCAGTGTGAAACCATGTCGGCGCATGAATAACGTCCCATGAAGCCCACGGATTCAATCCGTGGGCTTCGTACAAGTCAGCGGTGGCGACGACGTGTTCCGAGCAGTCCGAGCATCACGAGCCCCGCGGGCAGCGCCGCCGGCGCCGGCACGGGAACCACCGCCAGCAACTGGCTCGGCCGCAAAACCCCACGGGTGATGCGCAATTCGTCGATGTAGCCATCGAAGGAATTGTCGAGCCCGCCGGCGAGATTGAAATGACCGCCGATCGTCAGCGGACCAGAGTTGGCGACGGCTTCGAAACTCGTCGTCGCAAACACAATCTCCTCGTCGAGGATGAACATGATGCGATCGGTCGACGGATCGAAGGCCACGGCGATGTAGTGCCACTCGGTGGTGTCGGTGATCGACAGCCCGCTGCTGATGTTGACATTGGACGAGCCGTTGCCAAGCTGCAGCGAAAGATTGTTGCCGGCACTGTTGTGGAAGGCGATGCCGTAGTCGACATCGTTATCGCCGACGCCGGAATCGGACTTCTTGTGCACGATGTACTGGCGGTCCAAGTTACCCGTGACCAGTGAATCAAACTTCACCCACGCCTCGACGGTGAACGCGCTGGCGTCACCCGCCCCGGCGGAGGACTGGCCGAAGCTCAAGTCCGCCGAGTCGGCGATCTGTAGATATTCGCTGTTGGCGCGGTCGAAGTGCAGCGACAGGTTGTTCGACGAGCCGGTCAACGGAATTGTGCCGACGGCCACATCACTTGAGAAAACGGGGCCGCTACCTGAGGTGATGGCGGTCGAGGTGTGGTCGTTGACGGAGTGATCCAGCGGGCCGTTGTCAGCGCCGGAAGCGACGGCGGCGCCCGCGGTTCCTTCTTCGTAGCGCTGGTAGAGATTCGAGTAGTATTTCGCTGAGATGTAGTTCTCAACGGACAGGCGCTCGCCGGCGGTCAACGCGCGATCGTAAACGATGACCTCGGCGATCTGCTGAATTGCGTTGACGTTCTGGCGGATGTCGCCGAGGTAGAACTGATCGGTGCTCACCGTCTGGGCGCTGGTGTTGATGTTCTGAACACCGTTGTAATACTGAGTCAGTGTGGTGGCGTCCTGCACGACCGAGCGTGTGTA
This sequence comes from Planctomycetales bacterium ZRK34, assembly GCA_014873095.1. Lineage (GTDB taxonomy): Bacteria > Planctomycetota > Phycisphaerae > Phycisphaerales > Zrk34 > Zrk34. Next base: position 4,747,349 of record CP050848.1, on the reverse strand, counting down.
AAACGTGGACGGATCGTCGGGGCCGGCGACGAAGCCGTTGTCCTTGCGGATGGTTCCGTCGGCAGCGAGGTTGAAGTTGTTGGCCGTGGTGCCCTCGCGGTAGGAGCCGAACCCGACCGGACGATTGTTGCTGTCGGCTGTTTCGTAGACCGTGATGATGGTGAATTCAGTGGGCGTGGCGCCGAAGAGATTGCCGGCGGACATCAACACATCACTGCTGGAGCCGATGCCCAGGGCCGGCACATCGGCGATGGCGAAGGTCGGCTGATCCAGTGTGACCGGGCTGGGCGTAGGCTGAGCGCCGTCGGTGCTATTGGCCAGGGCGACCGCGTCGTGGCCCTGCCCCGAAGCGTCGACCCATGTGGCGATCGAGTCGCCGCCGGCGTACAGGGCCGTCAGATCATCGCCGCGCAGCCAGAGCTGCAGATTCGACGACAATGATGCGTCATTCGGAAGCACGATGTCGGCACTGGCCGGTTGGACCATCACGCTCGATACAACTGCAACCAGCAGCGCGGTCAGTTTCATATTCATTCTCATAACCCATTCCTTTCAACAGAAGTGTTCACCTTTTGCATGGCCCCATCGATGCGTCGCAGCACCAGGGCGGAGATGTGAGCATTGCGGCGATCCGGTCCGGCTTCGACGATGAACCGCCGCGTGGAGGCCGTCGCTGTGAAATGACCGATCACGCTCTGGCCCATGCCGCCGGATCCCGATGAATGCAACACCACCTCCGATGCCTCCGAGAGAGTCTCCTGGGCATCGGCAATCTTCATCGTCACATCACCGCGTTCGTCAGCGTAGAAGACTTGAATCTGGTAACGCTGGCCGACGATCAGGTCCGTCAGTTCGACGGGTTGAACAGGGCCGTGGCCGATCTCGCAGGTGGTCAGCACCTGGCCCAGCGGCGTGGTCTGGCGCTCAGTCGGCAAAGCGCCGTTGTATGCACCGCCGCGCCAAACGTGACCCGGCTCAAACGTCACCGATGCATCGCCGATCGCCACGGTCACGGGCATGTTTCCCCCGGGCGTGATCGCTTCGACCAGTTCGCCGCTCAGATCGATCGACTCGGGCCCGGTCACGTCAAACGCCTTGTCCCATTCGATGCCCGCGGCAAACAGCATCCGCGGCAGCCGGGCCAGATCATCCGCCGCCGCCGTCTGAATCCGTCCGGCCACGACGCGCGCCGCCTGTCCGGCGGTGAAGGTCTGCGAGGTCGAATCGGCCGCCGACTGCACCATCACCATGCCTTCAAACACGCGCACGCTCGCCTGTCGGCCGCCGTCGACGCGCATTGTGAATTCCGTCCCCAGGTCCGTCACGCTCACGCCCCCCGGCGCGTCGATGCGAAACCCGCGCGCCCGCTGCGGCACATAGGCGTGCAACAACCCTTGCCGTAAAAAGCCTTCACCTTCGCTGGTCAGATCGAACTCGCATGGGCCCTGCAGCGTCACCACCGCCCCGCTGTGAAACATCAATTGCACAGTGCCGGTCGTCAGCTTCAGCGTGCCCGGGGTCAACTCCGAGCCGAGCGCCGTCTGCACCGGCGGATCGCTCCACATCGCCGCCGCCGATCCGGTCAACAGCGCCACAGGCTGCGATCGAATCGGGTGCTGATCCGTCGACTGCGGCTCGATGTTGATGAGCATCCACGCGGTGAATGCCAGCGTGATCATTGCCGCGGCGGCGATGTACCAGACGCTTCGTCCCCGGAAGGGACTCAGCGTCGGCGTGTATGTCTGCTTGCCATGATCTTTGACCTGCCCCTGGGCCTGAGCCATTCCCAGCGTCGTTGCGCCGGCGCCGTGTTCGAACCGCAGGGCTGCGTCGAGTTGCAGGTATGAAAAGTACAGTCGCATGGCTTGCGGGTTGCCGCGTACCAGTGTTTCGATGCGTGCGGCTTCATCGGCCGACAACGCCCGCTCGCACATCACATCCAGCAGGTCGTACAACTGACTCATATCAGCCCCTCCTGCTCGAGGGTGCGCGTCACGCATTGCAGCAGCGCCCGACGGATGCGCGTCACGGCTTTGTAGACCCAGCGTGTCGGCCGGCCCAGTGCCGCGGCGATCGACTCACCGCTGGCGCCCTCGGCGTAGCGGCCCTCAATGAGCCGGCGATCATGCTCGGGCAGTTTGTCGATGCACTGCCCGAGCGCCGCCAGTCGCGCCTCGGTGGCGTCGGACTGACGCTCCGCCTCCGCAGCCACTTCCGCCAGAAACTCATCTGAAAATCGCACCCCGCCCTTGCGGCTACGCGACCGATGATTCGCCGCTTCATAGAACGCAACCCGAAACGCCCACGCCCGAAAATTCGTCTCCGGGTCAAACTCATCGAACTTCTGCCACAGCACGAGATTGGTCTGCTGAAAGACCTCCTCGACGTCGGCCAGGTTCGGCATCAGACTGCGGATATAAAGATAGATGTTCCGCTGATTCGCGGTGAATTGGCGCATGAACTGCTCATGACGCCTGGGGTCGAGTTGGCCGGATCCATCGTTCAAGGTGCAGTACCCTCTACAAGGCATACTGACCAGCGCCCCGACATGTACCGCCCCGATCGAAAATTTTTCAGCCTATTTTTCGCGATCAGCCGCCCAGCAGCGATCCGAGCGTCGACCATACGCTCTGCGGCTTGTGGCTCTTGAGCAGCAAGTCCAACTCGCCGGCGTCGAGGTAGATGCCCCCGCACGTTTCGCACTTATCGATCACAACCTCGTCGATGGTGATCTCGGCCATCTTCCCGCCACAGCGGCAGCAGCGGAGGAAAAAGTCCTTGTCGGCGTTGGCATCGGCCTGCTGGCGGCGTTTTTCTTCAAGCTTGGCGCGCAACTGCTGCAACGCCTGCTGCTCCTGGTCTTTGAAATGTTGCTCTTCTCGATCGTATCCTTCTTGACGCATATCATCGGTGGCCATGCACGGGCTCCGGTGGTGGCTTTTAGGAATTGTCAGCAACGGCAAGCTCGGGCAACTGCACCGAGAGAATCTTCAAAATGCCGGGCCGGGCGCGCAGGCGATTCAGCAGCGCCGCGTCCGGGGTCTGGTCGAGGTTCAGCAGCATCATGGCGGTGTCGCCACGGCGGGACAGGGCCATGTCGGAGATGTTCGCCCCGGCGCCGCCGAACTCGTTGCCGACCAGGCCGATCATGCCCGGGCGGTCTTCGTTCAGCAGCAGCACCATCGGGCCATCCGGAACCATGTCCATGTGGTAGCCGTTGATTTCCAGCACGCGGGGCTTGCCGTCCTGGTAGATCGCGCCGGCGATGCGGCGGGGCTGATCCTTGGTCGTGATGTCGATGATCACGCGGGCGATGGCGCGCGGCTGGCCTTCGATGACGCTCGAAATCTTGATGCCGCGCTGCTCGGCCAGAAGCTCCGCGTTGACCACGTTGATCGGCACATCCAGCAGGCTGTTGAGCACTTCGACCAGCGCCATGCGCTCGATTGTACTCGCCGCCCCGACGAGGCTTTCACCCTGGCAGGTGACGACGATTTCCTGAATCGTGCTTTCAACCATCGGCGCGATCAATCGGGCCATGCGCTGGGCGAGGTCGACGTAACTCAGTTGCTTGGGCTCAAGGTCCAGGCGAACGCCCGCCGCGTTGACAGCCCCGCGAATGCCCTTGCCCTGCAGGTATTCCAGGGCCTGCTCGCAGGCGCTGTTGGACACCGCTTCCTGCGCTTCTTCGGTGGAAGCGCCCAGGTGCGGGGTCAGCAGAATCTTCGGGTGATTGCGCAGCGGGGAATCTTCTTCCAGCGGTTCTTTCTCGTAGACGTCGATCGCTGCGCCGGCGCACTTGCCGCTTTCCAGGGCGGCCAGCAGCGCGTCGGTATCGATGACGCCGCCGCGCGCCGCGTTGATGACCATCAGCCCGGGCTTGGCGCGTTCGAACTGATCGGCGCCGAGCATGTTGCGCGTGTGATCATTCAGCGGCACGTGGAATGAGAGAAAATCGATCTTGCTGATTAGCTCGTCGAAGCTCTTAACGAGCTTGACCTGGCCATCGCAGGCGGTGTCGGCATTGAAGACCGGGTCGAAGGCCAGCACTTTCATGCCGAACGCCAGGGCGCGCTCGGCAACGGTGCGACCGATGCGGCCGAGCCCGACGAGGCCGAGCGTGCGGCCGTTGAGCTGACGCCCGACGAACTTGTTGCGGTCCCACCCGCCCTCGGTCATCTTCTTGTAGGCCGGGCCGATGTTGCGTGCCAGGGCCATCATGAGCGTGAAGGCGTGCTCGGCGGTCGTGATCGTCGACGCCTCGGCGGAGTTCATCACGAGCACGCCGCCCTTGGTCGCCGCATCGAGGTCGACGTTGTCGACGCCGACGCCCGCCCGGCTGATCACGCGGAGCCGACCGGGATTGGCCAGCACCTTGGCGGTGGCCTTGACGCCCGAGCGGATGATCATGCCGTCGTAGTTGCCCACGATTTCGGCCAGTTCATCCTCGCCCAGGCCGGTTTTGATGTCGACGTGGACGCCTTCGGTATTGCGGAGCAGTTCGATTCCCGCCTCGGAGAGCTTGTCGCCGATGAGAATGTTCAGAGAGCCGGTCATGGTGGCTGATTGGGACATTTTGATGCAATTCCAGGTGGTTTGCCGTGCGTTTCGGGGAAAGCGCGGCATGATATCATAAAGACCGAAAGCAGGAAAACCGGCGCCCGGGAATGCGGCCAATATCCTGCCGTTGTCCCCAGGCCCAATTTCCTGAGTTCCTGCTTTCTGAATTTCCTGCCACCCGGTTTGCCCACCCCCCGGCCCGGGGCTATACTACCGGCCTGTAATTATTCGGAGACGACTAGAACCATGAGCCTGACCGCTGAACAGAAATCGACCATCATCAAGGACTTTGCCACCGGCGAGTCCGACACCGGCTCCCCGCAGGTCCAGATCGCGCTGCTGACCCAGCGCATCAACGACCTCACCGAGCACATGCGCGAGCACAAACACGACTACGCTTCCCGCCGCGGATTGATTATCCTCGTCGGCCAGCGCAATCGTCTGCTGCGCTACCTGCAACGGACCAACCGCCAGGCCTACCTCGACCTGATCGGTCGACTGGGTCTGCGTAAGTAATCGACTCTATCAAGAGGCGGCTCGTGTATGCGGTCCGCCTCTTTTTCTTTCCGTCGGGAAGACAACTGTCTGGGACCGGCGGCAGTAGGCGGGCAGCAGAGAACAAGGAGTTTAAAGTTCGAAGTTTCAAGTTCAAAGATCAAGACGCCTCTCCGGTTTCTTGCTTTAAACTTTAAACTCAGAACCTTGAACTCTTCTGTTCAGCTGCTTCCCGCCGACTGCCACCCTGCGGCCCGCACGTCCCAAAGTCTTTCCCGGATCAATCCGACCCCCCGTCCTGGCAGTCGATGCAAAGGACATCGCTATGGCTCACGTCATTGTTGAACGTGAAATCGGCGGGCGCACCCTGCGCCTGGAAACCGGCAAGTATGCCAAGCAGGCCGACGCCTGTGTCTTCGCCACGTATGGTGAAACCACCGTTCTCGCCGCCGTCGTGCGCGGCGCGCCCCGTGAGGGCATTGACTTCTTCCCGCTGCAGGTCGACTACCGCGAGCGCACAAGCGCCGCGGGTAAGTTCCCCGGCGGGTTCCGTAAGCGCGAAGGCGCTCCCAACCAGAAGGAAGTGCTGACCATGCGGATGATTGACCGTCCGCTGCGTCCGCTGTTTCCCAAGGGGCTGCTCGACGAGGTCGTGATCCAGTGCTGGGTCGAATCGGCCGACGGTCAGAACGACCCCGACGTGCTGGCCGGCACCGCCGCCGCCGCCGCGGTCGCCCTCAGCACGATCCCCCACGACGGCCCCGTCGCCACCGTGCGCGTCGGCCGCATCGATGGACAGTTCGCCATCAACCCCACCGCCGCTCAGCTTGAATACTCCGACATGGAGCTCGTCCTCTCCGGCCACCGTGAAGGCGTGAACATGATCGAAGTCGGCGCCCAGGAAGTCGAAGAAGACGCCGTGCTCGAGTCGATCAAGTTCGGCCACGAGCACATCCTGCAGACCCTCGACGCCATCGACGAGCTGGTCTCCAAGGCCGGCCAGGAGAAAACCGCCGAGCTGCACAATCCCTCTGATGAACTGCTCGTCGAAGTGCGCACCGCCATCTCCGACAAGCTCTACACCGCCAAGAAGACCGAAGGCAAACTGCCCCGCCAGGAAGCCGTCGCCGCGGTGTACGCCGACTACCTCGAAGCCAACGCCGCCGAACCCGGCGAAGACGATGATGTCAGCTACCCGAAGTACAAGGCCATCATCAAGAAGCGCAAAGATATCAAGAAGTGCTACGAGATCATCGAGGAAGAAGTCACCCGCAAGATCATCCTCGAAGGCCAGCGCACCGACGGCCGCGCGACCGATCAGCTTCGTCAGTTGACCTGCGAAGTCGGCGTGCTGCCCCGCACGCACGGCTCGGGCACCTTCACCCGCGGTGAAACCCAGGCCCTGGTGTCCTGCACCCTCGGCACCGGCCGCGATGAGCAGATCGTCGACGGCCTCGGCGAAGAGTACTCGCAGAAATTCATGCTGCATTACAACTTCCCGCCCTTCTGTGTCGGCGAAGCCCGCCGCATCACCGGCCCCAGCCGTCGCGAGATCGGCCATGGCGCGCTCGCCGAGCGCTCCCTGCAGGGCGTGCTGCCGAGCCCCGAAGACTTCCCGTACACCGTCCGCCTGGTCAGCGAAATCCTCGAGTCCAACGGCTCGTCGTCGATGGCCTCGATCTGTGGCGGCTGCCTCGCCCTCATGGACGCCGGCGTCCCGATCACCAACACCTGTGCCGGCATCTCGATCGGCCTGGTTGAAGACAACGACAAGAAGGTTCTGCTGACCGACATCCTCGGCGAGGAAGACCACTTCGGCGACATGGACTTCAAGGTCGCCGGCACCCGCAAGGGCATCACCGGCATCCAGCTCGACCTCAAGACCCGCGGTCTGCAGTTCGACCTGATCGAAGAAGTCTTCCAGCGGGCCCGCAAGACCCGCCTCGAAATCATCGAGACGATCGAAGGAACCATCGAAGCCCCGCGCGGCGAGATCAGCGTCCATGCCCCGCGCATGCTCACCGTCAAGATCGACCCCGACAAGATCGGTCGCCTGATCGGACCGGGCGGCAAGACCATCCGCGCGATCCAGGAAAACACCGGCGCCAACATCGACGTCGAGGAAGACGGCACCGTGTTCATCTCCGCCGTCGGCGGCGGCAAGGCCGAGGCGGCCCGCGACGAAGTCGAGCGCCTCTGCGAAGAGGTCAAGGTCGGCAAGATCTACAACGGCCGCGTCTCGACCGTCAAGGACTTCGGCGCGTTCGTCGAGGTCATCCCCGGGCAGGACGGCCTGTGTCACATCAGCGAACTGGCTGACGGCTACGTCGAGAAGGTTTCCGACGTCGTCAAGGTCGGCGACATGCTTCGCGTGAAGGTGCTCTCCAAGGACGAGCAGGGTCGCCTGCGTCTGAGCCGCAAGGCCGTGATCGCCGAGGAAGCCGAGACCGAAGAAGCCAAGTCGTAATCGACCGCACTCCCTCTCCCTTCGGGAGAGGGCTGGGGTGAGGGCGTTCGGCAGTAAACGCCGGTTCCGTGTCGAACATCATCGACCATTGGATCCACCCTCACCCGGCCCTGCGGGCCGACCTCTTCCAGAGGGAGAGGTGAAGATAACCACTCCAGCGCCCCGTGTTGCTTCATGCACCACGGGGCGTTGTCTTTTTACGATCCGCCCCCAGCAATAGGCGACTCGAACGATGTGTTTTACCCATCATGAGTACACCAAGCATCATGTGGCACAGCCGCCCCCGGCCGTGCGTAAGTCATCACCCGCACAGCCGGGGGCGGCTGTGCCACAGTGCGCCTTGGCTGTGTCTTATTGTCCTGTTGATGACTTCATTCGCCCTGGCCGACGGCCGCACGTTCTATGTCGACTCGGCTGCAGGGGATGATCAGCGTGACGGGTTGACCGAGGCGACGGCGTGGCGGTCGCTTCAGCGCGTCAACGAGGCGGAGATTCAACCCGGCGATGTCGTGCGATTTAAGCGAGGCGGCACATGGCGCGGCAGCCTTCAACCGGCCAGCGGCACAGCCGACGCCCCGGTGACATACACCTCCTACGGCCAGGGCGACAAACCCGCCCTGCTCGGGTCGCGTCCTCGCAACCATGCTGACGATTGGGTCAAAATCGCCGACTACATCTGGGCGACGCAACCGCTGATCTTCACACGCCGGGACAAACTCATCGACCTGAGTTCGAGCAGTTGGCGCTATCACTACGAAGCCGGCGCTAAGATCGCCTTCGAACAAAACGACGGCCGCGTGACCGTTCGCTGTATCAACAGCGGCGAGGCATCGCATCACATTCAACTCTGGGGGCCGACGATCCCGGTCGAGCGCGGCGGCAAGTACATCATGACCCTGCGCGCCCGCAGCAGTAAGCCGTTCAAACCCACCCGCATGGCGATCCAGCGTCCGCAATCGCCTTGGAACAACTTCGCTCCCGGTCGCGACATCGAAGGCGTGATCGGCCCCGAATGGCGCGATCTCGAAATCGCCTTCGAAGCCGACATGACTTCCGACATCGGCCAGATTCACATCATGCTCGGCGGCGCGATCCCTGAAGGCGCGGTGTTCGAATTCGAGCCGCAGGCGATTCACGCCGCCACCGTAAACCTACCGGACCCGCTGAATGTCGACGTCGGCAACATCATCTTCGACCACGGTGAAACCTGCGGCTGGAAACGCTGGTCCATCGACGAACTTAAAAACCCCGGCGATTATTTCTACGACCCGGCAAGCTGGCGCGTGTATCTCTACGCCGATGCCAATCCAGCCACGCAGCATCAGAGCATCGAACTGGCACTGAAGCGGCACGTCGTCAATCACACCAAGGCCCATCATGTGATCTTCGACGGTCTGGCGGTTCGCTACGGCGCCGCACACGGGTTCGGCGGCGGCGAGTCGCAAAATCTGATCATCCGCCACTGTGATATCAGCTACATCGGCGGCGGCGTGCTGAACTACCGCAACGGTCGCCCGGTCCGCTACGGCAACGGCATCGAGTTCTGGGGCGGCGCCGAGAACAATCTCGTCGAGCACTGCCGCCTGTGGCAGATCTACGACGCCGCGCTGACCAACCAGAACAAAGGCCAGGTCAAAACCCAGCGCAACATCACCTACCGCGACAACCTCATCCTCAACAGCGAATACAGCTTCGAGTACTGGAACAACCCCGCCGAATCGGTCACGGAAAACGTCGTATTCGAAAACAACACGTGTCTGTTCGCCGGCGATGTGTGGGCACATGCCCAGCGGCCCGATCGCAACGGCAGCCATGTCATGCTGTACACCAACCAGGCCCGATCCAACCGCATCATCATCCGCAACAATATTTTCTATCAGTGGACCGAATGGGGCTGCCGCACGTCGGCGGGTTGGCAGACGCTGCCGGAGATGGACCACAATCTGTGGTTCAGCAGCCAGGGCGTCATGGCCTACTGGTTCCGTGATAAGCTGGCTGATTTCGGGAAATATCAGCAAATCACGGGTCTGGGGGCCCATTCCCGCTTTGCTGAGCCGGAATTCACAGACGCTGCATCCGGCGACTGGACGCTGGCGGCGGACAGCCCTGGGCAGAGCCTGGGGGAAGACGGGGGCCCGATCGGGGCCAGGCGAGGTGGATTCGAATAATGGCTTGACGCGCCCCGTGGCTAATATTTTCCCGGAGCACTTCACAGATTGATTTTATGGTTGTATACTGAGTCCTAGTGCCCGGCAAATCGCAGGCAGTATCCGGGGAGTTTACCATGTCGGGCGGTGGCACGTAGCAGTGGTTGCTGCGTGGTAATTGGATGTGTTGTTTGGGGCCGGAAGGTCGGTTCGACTGACGGTGAGTTGTGAGCACATCGGCGTGCTGTACACGGTCGTGGGTCGACAGGCCAGGCATCCAGAGCATCACATGGCATCCTGTTGGGCCACCGCAGGAGGTTTTCGATGACCAGAGGACAGGTCAAATGGTTTGACCCCAAAAAGGGGTACGGATTCATCATTGGCCCCGAGAGTCAGGACGTGTTCGTCCATTACTCGCAGATTCAGTCCGAGGGCTTCCGCGCCCTCAAGGACGGCGAGATGGTCGAGTACGAGCTGGTGCAGGGCGACAAGGGCTGGCAGGCGCGCGATGTGCGCCAAGCCGATCGCGGCGAGGCCGCCCCGGCGTCCAAGCCGCCGTCTGATGATCGCCCGGCTCCCGGCGGTGGATATGAATCCGCCCCAGGCGCCTCCAGCGGTTACGAGTCGGGCACCAGCGCTTCGTCCGGATACGAAGGCGCTGATGAAGACTGACGGTTGTTGATCGTCAGTTGGCCGTGATCCGTGCAATTCGTGATGTTCCGATGGGAAGCTGAGCGGAACCATCGCCATCGGTCTTTCATCACCTGTATCCATCGGCCAAGGCGTAACCACGCCTCGCGCTGTACAATGGTCGCTTTGGCAATCAGCGGCCGGGCTACTCGTGCGCCCGCCGTGCCGTGTGACCAGACGGTGAGGCGTTGATGCAGTGGTTTGCTTTGGGTATCGGATGCGGGGTGCTGGCGACGGTCCCGTTGATCGTGTTCGCCTCGCGGCGCACCGCGCGCCGGGTGCGCAAGCTCGAACAACGCGCCCGCGGCGCCGAACGCCTCGCCGAGCTCGGCACCCTCACCGGCGGACTCGCACACGAAATCAAAAACCCCCTCTCGACGATCGGCCTGAACCTTCAACTGCTGCGCGAGTCGATCGACGACGCTGAACTACCCACCGACCTGGCCTCGCGCTTCGGGCGGCGCATCGACGCGCTGACCGATGAAACCGATCGCCTGCGCGGCATCCTCGAAGACTTTCTATCGTTCGCCGGTCGCATGAGGTTGGACCCCCAGCCCGCCGTCGTCAACGACCTCGTCGAGCAACTGGTCGACTTCTACCACGCCCAGGCCGAGGCCTCGGGCATTCAGCTTCGCACGCGCCTGGCCCCGGACGCCGGCGAGTTGAATCTCGACACGACGCTGTTCAAACAGGCCCTGTTGAACCTGCTGATCAACGCCACGCAGGCGATGGTCGATGCCCGCTACTCCGACAAGCCGCACGGCGGTGCCACCGACCTGATCCTCCGCACCGAACGCACCCGCGACGGCGTCGAGGTTCACGTGATCGACACCGGCCCAGGCATCGACCCCGCAACCATCGAAAAAATCTTCCACCCCTACTTCACCACCAAAAAAGGCGGCACCGGGCTCGGCCTGCCCACCACGCGCCGCATCATCGAAGAACACGGCGGAAGCATTGCGGTCCACTCAGACCCCGGCCAGGGCACCGACTTCACTCTGCACTTACCAGCGACGAACTGAACCGCTGGCGGCGCCGATTCGGCCGGCGGCGAACACAACATTGATCGCAGTGATGCAACACGACACGCGGAGCGACCGGCGATGGCGAGAAAGCGTATCCCGCATGTAGCCCTGTTGATCGAGACCTCGCGGTCTTACACGCGGGGGCTGTTGCGCGGGATTCGCCATTACGTCAGCGAACACGGGCCGTGGTCGTTGTTCATGGAGCAGCGGGCGCTGGAATCCAGCCCCCCACCGTGGCTTGGGAACTGGCAAGGCGACGGCATTCTGACGCGCACCTGGACGCAGGCGACCGCCGATGCGATCCGGCGCACAAAGGTTCCGACGGTCGAGCTGCGCGCCACGAAGCTGCGCCATCGGTTTCCTTTCGTCGGCGTCGACAACGGCGCGCTGGGTCGAATGGTCGCCGAGCACCTGGCCGAGCGAGGCTTCCGCAACTTCGCCTGTTACGACATCGACTCGGAGATTTTCTTCGAAAGACGGCGGGACAATTTCGTTGCGACCGTCGAGGCGATGGGTTTTGACTGCCATGTGCTGCACGCGCCGGAAGGTCGTGAAAAGCCGCGCCAGTGGGAGGCGCAGCAGCGGCGGCTGGTTCAATGGCTCATCGACCTGCCCAAGCCGGTCGGCATCATGGCCTGCACGGATCAACTGGGCTACTGGGTGCTGGACGCGTGCCTGCGGGCGGGTGTGGCGGTGCCGGAGCAGGCGGCGGTGGTCGGGGCGGAGAATGACGAATCGCTTTGCATGATGTCGTCGCCACCGCTGTCGAGCGTGCAGTTCAATGCTGAGCGGATCGGCTACGAGGCGGCCGCCATGCTGGATCAAATGATGCGGGGTGAATCGCCGCCGGTCAGTGCGATCGAGATCGAACCGCGCGGGATCGTGACCCGGCCGAGTTCGGACATCGTGGCGATCGACGATCCGGTGGTCGCCGAAGCGGTGACCTACATCCGTGATCATGCCGACGCGGCATTGAGCGTCGAAGATGTGCTGGATGTGATCCCGATTTCGCGCAGCGCGTTGGAGCGCCGCATGCGCGCCGCCCTGGGACGCTCACCGAAAGCGGAGATCCTTCGGGCGCAACTCAACCGCGTCAAGCAGTTGCTCTGCGATACGGACCTGTCTCTGGCGGCGATCGCCGACCGCTGCGGATTCAACCACCCGCAATACATGAGCCACATCTTCAAAAAGAAACTGGGCCAGACGCCCGGCCAGTATCGTTCGATGACGCGCCCCGGCTGATCATCAGCCCAGCTCCGCGTTAGCGCAAAATAATTCTTCCCAATCATCGGGGAATCCGGTATATTGACGGCAGAGAAAATCAGGCTACCGAAAATTTCAATACAAATCGGCATGGCGATATCCTCGCGCATGCTGTGGGAGTTTTTGCATGATGGCAGAACGTACGTTCGGATTGCGAACGGGGCGGAAACTGGCTGTTGGGTTGTGCGTGCTGATCTCATTGATCTGCGCCGTGAAACCGGCTCGCGGCGCCCTGCTGGATGTCAACGGCAGTTTCGTCACGCTTGTCGATGATCTCAAATCGCTGGCATTCGCGAAAAATTCAGGGCTTTACGTGGCGCCGACCGGCCCGCAGCTTGCCGCTTTCAACGGACTGGCGACGAGTCTGCGCAACGCCGTCACGCTCGGAGACCTGCAGGCCCTGGTGGCCGCGGCCGACGCGCTGAACTACGACGTAGTGCGGCTCAACGACTCCGGCACCGTGTATTACGGACTGCGCGAACACCTTGTCGCCAATGCTCAGACACTCGGCTGGGGCAGCTTCTTCGTCCGACAGGGCGCGACGCGCCAGGCGATGGTGCAAACCCCACACGTGCTGTTCGACACGAACACACCCGAAGTCGCCGCCAAGGCTTTCGTGCAGAGCCAGGCGGAGTTGTTCCTCATGGCCGGGGCGCATCGCGATGCCAACGGCGACGACACCGCCGACGTGGCCCACCTCGCCGACAGCATCTTTCTCGAAGTGCACCAGGCGTGGAACGGCGCCGGCGGCGAGACGATCGCATGGCAGGTTCACGGGTTTGACCTCGACGGCAAGCCGCAGTTTCCAAACGACACCGACGCGGTGCTCAGCAACGGCACCGGCGCGGTCAGCCCCGAGATCGTGGCCCTCGACGCGGCGATCGAAGCCCTCGGCAACGACTGGGTCAGCTATGCCTACAACACGCTCGATATAAATGATCCGCTGAACCAGCAGGTCAACGGCAACGTCGACGGTGAAACCTTCGGCGGGGTCAACGGCCTGGGCGCGACCACCAACGTCGAGCAGATCTACAGCACCGGCATCGGCGGCCGCTTCGTCCACATCGAACTCGAGCAGAGCTTCCGCCTCAACGGTTCGACCAACCGCCAACTCGCCGCCGACGCCATCGCCAACGCCATTGCCGCCACCACCCCCATCCCCGAGCCGGCCAGCGCCCTGTCGCTTGGCGCGCTGACGATCATGTTCATTCGCCGGCGGCGCTGATCTCACACGCCCGATCCTCCGGCTTGACGTATAATCGCGGCTCGACCCGATCGTGCCTCGATTCACACATGCCGTGAGGTCTGCCATGTCATATCGTCAATCATTCATCGCCGCGCTGCTTGCGTGTTTGTTCACGTCGCTGGCTCAAGCTCAATTGCTTGACGCCACGGCCCCGGAAGCACAGGGTGTTGAATCCGCCGGGGTGCAGGCGTTTGTCGAAGCCTTCGAGCAGGAGGTCGATGCGCCGCACGGCGTCGTGATCCTCCGACATGGCCACCTGATCGCCGAGGGCTGGTGGGCCCCCTATCAGCCCAACGCCCCGCACATCCTCTACTCGCTGAGCAAGAGTTTCACCTCGACGGCGATCGGCATGCTCGCCGACGAAGGCAAGCTCGACATCGACGATCCCGTCGTGTCCTTCTTCCCGGACAAACTGCCGGAAAACCCCAGCGAAAACCTCAAAGCGATGCGCGTCCGTGATCTGCTGTCGATGACCGCAGGCCATCACCAGGACACGCTCAGCCGCGTCACTCAGTCCGGCAGCGACGACTGGGTGCGTACCTTCCTCTCGCTCGACGTCGAGCACCGCCCCGGCACGCATTTCCGTTACAACACCGGCGCGACATACATGTGCTCAGCGATCGTTCAGAAGCTGACCGGTCAGACGGTGCTTGAGTATCTGACGCCGCGTCTGTTCGAGCCGCTCGGCATCGAGGGCGCGACATGGGAAAGCTGCCCGCGCGGGATCAACACCGGCGGCTGGGGGCTGAGCATCGGTACGCGCGACATCGCCAAGTTCGGCCAGATGCTGTTGCAACACGGCCGGTGGAACGGCAAGCAACTGGTCAGCGCCAACTGGGTCAAACTCGCCACCGCCGCTCAGACGCCCAACGGTGACAACCCCGAAAGCGACTGGAACCAGGGCTACGGATTTCAATTCTGGCGCAGTCGACACAATGGCTATCGCGGCGACGGCGCGTTCGGACAATTCTGTCTGGTGCTGCCCGATCAGGAGGTCGTCATCGCCATCAACGGCGGCTACGGCAACATGCAGCAGGTGCTCAACCTCGTGTGGAAACACCTGCTGCCGGCGATACACGACCAGGGCCTGCCGGCCGATCCCGGCGCCGCGGCGGCGCTGGCGCAGAAGATGAAGCAACTGGCCCACGCCCCCGTGGCCGGCGAAGCGACCAGCCCCCTGGCTGCCAAACTCAACGGCAAGACGTTCACCTTCGACGAAAACAAACTCGATCTGCTATCGGTCACGTTCAACTTCGATGGCGATACGCCCAGCGCGAACTTTTTGACGAAACACGACGAACAGCGTTACCAATTCGCCCACGGCCGCTGGATCAGCCAGATCATTCACTACGAAAAGCTCGGCATCCCCGCGGCGTCCACGACGGCGGATCAACCCGTCGCCGCCAGCGGTGCATGGGCCAAACCCGACCAGCTTATGCTGCGCGCCTGGCTGACCGCCACCCCCTTCCGGCTCGACATGCAATTCGACTTCACCGACGACGCCGACGCGATGGACCTGCAAATTCGCATGCATCCGCTGCGCGGCAAGCCGGTGACAATTCACGCCTCGGTGAAATAACGGCAACGTGCCGGGGAGATACCCCGATCAGAATCCTGTTGATCGCCTGTGTGCCGGGCCTATGATCGATCAATCAGGAGCCGCGTCATGCACCGCGCCATCATGATCACACTGGTTTATGCGACATGCTTGTCGCTCGCGGTGATGTTGCCCGGTTGCGGCAAATCCAGCGGCGGCTCAGCACCTGCCGAGTTGCAACTCTACGTCGCCGCCAGCACAGCCCACGTGATCGAACCGCTGATGGTCGAATACCAGAATCGAACCGGCGTCGTGGTGCGCGTCAACGCCGCCGCCAGCTCGACGCTGGCTCGACAGATCGAACAGGGCGCCCCCGCCGATGTGTATCTTTCCGCCAATGAAAAATGGATGGACCACCTTGCCGGGAAGAAGCTGATCGACCCCGCCTCGCGGCGCGACCTGCTGGGCAATCGCCTCGTGCTCGTGGCCCCGGCCAGTCACAACACGCCCGCCATGAGCATTTCCGACGCCCTGTCGAAACTCGATGGCCGCCTGGCGATGGGCGACCCCGATGCGGTGCCGGCGGGTCTGTATGGCAAGGCGGCACTACAGTCGATGAAGCTGTGGGCTGCGGTCGAGCCGCATGTCGCAGCGGCCAAAGATGTACGGTCGGCCCTGCTGCTGGTCGAGCGCGGCGAGGCGGACTTCGGCATCGTCTACGCCACCGACGCCGCCTCCAGTCAGCGTGTCACCACCGTCGCCACCTTCGATGAAAACACACACAAGCCCATCCGCTACCCCATCGCGCTGACCACGCAGGCGCAGGCGGCGGTCAATCCGCTATTCGATTACCTGCTGAGTTCGACCAGCCGCGAAGCTTTCGAAGCGGCGGGTTTCACCTTCTATGCCAATGATGGAGGCGATGATGCTCGGTAACGGGCTGCTTTCGCCGGCGGAGTGGGAGGCGGTGTCGCTGTCGCTGCAGGTGGCGATGGGATGCGTGGCGGTAACGCTGATACCCGGCATCGCGCTGGGGTGGATTCTTGCACGCAAGAAATTCAAAGGCCGCATGATCATCGACGCGGCTGTGCAGTTGCCGATGGTGATGCCGCCGGTGCTGGTGGGTTATCTGCTGATCGTGCTGCTGGGGCGTGAAGGGATCATCGGGCGTTGGCTCGAAGCGTGGTTCGGCGTGCGCATCGCGTTCACGATGTGGGCGGCGGTGATCGCCTCGGCGGCGGTGAGTCTGCCGCTGATGGTGCGCGGCGTGAGGCTGGCGATCGAGTCGGTGGACATTCGACTGGAAGAAGCGTCGCGCGTCTGCGGGGCGTCGCCGTGGGACGTGTTCTTTTCGGTGACGCTGCCGGGGGCGTGGCCGGGGATACTGATGGGCTCGCTGCTGGCGTTTGCACGCAGCCTCGGCGAGTTCGGCGCGACGATCATGTTTGCGGGCAACATCGCCGGTGAAACACGCACGGTGCCGCTGGCGCTTTTTCGAGCGATGCAGACACCGGGCGGCGAGTCGGGCGTGACGCGCCTGGCGATCGCGGCGATCGTATTGTCGGTGCTGGCCGTGGTCGCCTCAGAATGGCTCAACCGCCGCAGCCTGGCCAAGCGGGAGGTCGGGTGATGCTGACGCTGGATGTGCAATCCCGACGCGGAAAGTTTTCGCTGGACGTTCATGCGGACTGGCAAGGCGGGATGCTCGGCGTGACCGGCCCCTCCGGCTGCGGCAAAACAACTTTGCTGCACATCCTCGCCGGCCTCATCCGCCCCGCCAGCGGACGACTCACGCTCAACGATCGCGTGTTGTTCGACGGCATCGGGCGCGTGTTCATTCCGCCGCATCGGCGCAGCGTGGCCGTGGCGTTTCAGGACGATCGACTCTGGCCGACGCGCTCGGTCCGCGGCAACCTGCTGTACGGGTATCAGCGCACGCCCAAAGCCCGCCGCCGACTCAATCCCGAGCAGGTGATCGACTGGCTCGAACTCGAGCCGCTGCTGGATCGGCGCGTCACGCACCTGTCCGGCGGGGAAAAGCGACGCATCTCGCTGGGCCGGGCGCTGCTGATGAGCCCCGAACTGCTGCTGCTGGACGAGCCGACACGTGGGCTGGACAGCCGCATGTGCGACCGCGTGCTGAGCCTGATCGGGCGCAGCATCGCCGCGGCGAAGATGCCGACGATCATGGTCAGCCATCACCTGGAACACCTGCTGCGGCTGACCGATCAGTTGCTGATGATGAAGTCCGGCCGCGTGGTCAGTCACGGCGCTGCGCACACGACGAACTTCACCATGAACCGCCTGCCGCTGATGGTCCAGGCGCACGATCCGCAGGCGGGCATGATGACTCTGGCGCCGCAGCGCCCGTCGGGGCTCGACCCGTCGATGCTTCATGCGGTGTTCAACCCCGAGCTGGCGGTCGGCGAGGCAGTCGTCGCCCTGCTGCCGTCGGATCAGATCGTGCTGGCGACCGACCCGGTGCAGACGATGTCGATGCAGAACCGCCTGCCGGGTCGCATCGTGAAGCTTATCGAGCAAGGTGAATCGATCACGTGCCTGATCGACGCGGGCATGACACTCTCGGCGACGATCACCCGCCAGGCCCGGCAGAACTTCGATGTGCGCGAAGGCATGTCGATCTGGTGTTTGTTCAAGGCATCGGCGCTGGATGTGTACGCCGACGATCTGGTGGGCTTTGACACTTCCGCGGCCGACGCTTCGTTGATCGTCGACGAGTCAGGGGCGATGTAGCGGACGGCGTCAGCGGCTCACTTTCACGTAGCGCGAAGCTCCGCGCTGACCGCCTTCTGCAACTGGCTGATCACCGCGTCGACCTGGCCGCTGACTTCATCGTGTTCGAGCGTGCGCTGCGGGTCGCGGAAGCGCATGCGGAAGGTCACCGACTTGCGGCCTTTTTCGATGGGTTTGCCGCGATACACCGTGACAAACTCGACGCGCTCCATCAGGGCGGGTTTGGCCGCCACGACCGCCGCATCGATCGACGCCCAAGGCGTGGCTTCATCCACGAGGATCGACAGATCGCGCTCGATGGCCGGGAAGCGCGGCAGCGAGCTGACCTGCGGCTGCGGCGGGTACTGCGATACCAGCGTCGGGTAATCCAACTCGGCAATGACCACGGGCGTCTGCAGATCGAACTGCTTGAGGATCGCCGACGACGCCGGCCCGTAAGTACCAACGATAGCGCCCGAGGCGTCGACGATGTTCGCCGCGGCGTCGAGCCATGTCGGCACATGCTCGGCCGCGACGATGTTCAAATCGCCGCAACCCATGACATCGAACAATTCCTCGAGCGTGCCGCGCAGCGTGCGCATCGCGATCGACGCATCATCGGCATCGACGAGCAGCGCCAGCCGGCGCGACTCGACATAATCCCCGCCGCGGCGGCCGAACGTCTGCGCGATCTCGAATAACTTCACATCGTGATTGCCCGCATCCTGATTGCCCTTGCGGCAGGCCAGCAGGCTCGGCAGCACGCTGGCGCGCAGGGCGGACTCGGCTTTCTTCTTGTCTTCGTCGACATTCACGAGTTCCAGATCGCCGGCGAAAGCCTTGGCGGCAGCATCCGGCAGAAAGCTGAACGTAATCGTCTGACAATACCCGTGGGCGGCGAGCGTCGAGATGACCTTGCGGCGGCCTTCGATCATCGCCTGCGGCGGGCGGGTCGTCACATGCATCTTCTGCTCGACGGGAATGTGATCAAACCCGTGCAGGCGGGCGATCTCCTCGATGAGATCGACTTCGCGATGCAGGTCCAGGCGGTGCGACGGAATCGTGCATGTGATCAGCCCCTCTTCGTAGAGCGGGCTGAGCTCAAGAGCGGTCAGCAGCTTGATCATCAACTCGACGGGCAGTTCAAGCCCGAGCAGCTGGTTGCACCGCTCGGGGCGCATCTGCACGATCGGCTCGGGGAGGGTCGAGTCGCCAGCCTCGATAACGCCGGTCGCCAGTTCGCCGCCGGCCAGTTCGAGGATCAACTGCGCCGCCCGCTGCGAGGCGCGGTCCACACCCGCCGGATCCACCCCGCGTTCAAAGCGATAGCTCGAATCGCTGGACAACTTCAGCGCCCGGCTTGTCGAGCGGACCGACAGCGGATCGAACCGCGCCGACTCCAGCAGGATGTTCACCGTGTTATCGCCGACCTCGGAGTCGAGCCCACCCATGACGCCTGCGATGGCGACGGGCCTGGACGCGTCGGCAATAACGAGCATGTTGTCGCGCAGTTCGTGTTTGGTCCCGTCGATGGCGGTGAAGCGTTCGCCGCCGAGCGCCCGGCGGACGACGATGCGCCCGCCGTCGAGTTTGTCCATGTCGAATGCGTGCAGCGGCTGGCCGAGCTCATGCAGGACGAAGTTGGTGATGTCGACGACATTGTTGACCGCCCGCAGCCCGATGGCCTGAAGATGGCGAACAAGCCAGTCCGGCGACGGACCGATTTTGACATTGCGAATCACCCGGGCGGTGTACAGCGGGCACAGGTCGGCAGCCTGATTATCGACGCTGGTCAGTGAAATGACATCGGTCGCGCTGTCGGCAGGCAACTCAATGGCGGGCGCCTTGAGCTTGCGATCGGTCGCTGCGGCCAGTTCACGAGCCGCGCCGAGGTGGCTGAGGCAGTCGGGGCGGTTGGACGTGACCTCGACATCAAGCATGACATCGCCGTCGACGTCTTCGCGGCCATCGATGGGAAAGCCCACATCGGTGAGCACGCGGTCGACTTCGTCGGCGTCGGTGGGTCGGTCCAGGTACTGGTTGAGCCATTGGAGGCTGATATTCATGATGATCTCGCCCCCGGAAGTTCTGGTGACAGGGGAAAACAGGGTCTATTGGCAAGGCCCCACAGTTTACCGCCGCCGAGAGCCATGTAAACTGTGACGCATGGCTGAATATGTGAACCAATACGGGCGTCGCGGGGGCCGGGGCATCCGTCCGCTGCTGTTGATCCCGAAGATCGTCGGCGTGGCGATGTTCGTCGGCGGGTTGGCCTCGATGGCGGCGATCAGTCTGCTGACCGAAGCCGAGACCGATGCGGAGGTTCACGCCGTGGGGCGCGTGCTGTTTCTGGTGCAGGTGTATGTCGTGGAGGCGGGGCTGGCGCTGGCGGCGATCGCGGGGACGCTGCTGCTGATTCAACACGTGCACATTCTGCTGCGGATGCGGTGGCTTCAGGCGAAGCTGGCGCTGCTGGCGTTAAGCATGCCGTACATGCTGTGGTCGATGATCCAGTTGACGCACGCGATGCGGAACAACCAGGCCGGTGTCGACAGCATGACGCCGCAGATGGCGCTTCAGGCGTTTGGATATTTCACCTGCGGCGCGATTGTGGTGAGCATCACGCTGATCGTGCTCGGACGGCACAAGCCTCGCCTATGGCAGCGACCGGTATCGCTGGCTCAACAGAAAGCAGCGCGGGAGTCAGGCGATGCGTAAACGGGTATGGCTCGTGGCGACGGTGATGCTGGCGGGATGCGCGGGATCGCAACCGGTATCCGACGAGGGCCCCTACCCCACGCCGCTGACGATCGAGTACCGCTCGCTGAGCAAAGACCGCCGCTATGTGTATTACCGCCTCGATGCTGACGGCATGTTGAACTTCGGCGGCGGGCGCGACGCCGGCATCCGCGAGGCCAGCCCGGCCGGCAAGTTGACCGACGCCCAGCGCGCCGAACTCTGGCACATTATCCAGCAGCACCAACTCATGAGCGCCACCGGCTCGGGCGCATTTTCAGATTACGAAAAGGCCCGCTATGAGGTGAAGCTGCGCGCGGGCACACAGCAGAATGCATTCAACGCCGTCGATGACCAGGTCCCGGGGCTCAAAGCCCTGGACGAAGCGCTATTCAACATGCAGGCGGCAATGCGCTACGACACCGTCTTCCAGGCGATCGACGAAAAGATCAACAAAAGCGGCGGCGCGGTGAAGAAACGCTGAATTGGTTAACTGGTTGACTGGTGTCTACGAATCTGATGTTCAACTGTGCGGGGCGCGAGCAATCTTTGTCTACTTGACGCGAGTCCCGATCTTTGTGGGCCTATTTTTGCGTTTATCTGTCTGGTCTAATCCGTAAAAGGTGCAGCGAGTCGCATTTTGGTCGAACACCAGAAGTGTCACATAACTGCTATTGATCCAGTACCACACAACCCGCTGGTCATCTAATGCCGCCCATTTGAATGCAGACTTTCCATTTTCAGTGCCTGTGCCATCAGCTTGATACTGCACTTTGTCAGTACCATTGTTGGTAAGCCATGTGCTGCCGATCAGGCTTTTTGTTAAGGTTTCACGCCCCGATGGGATTTCGTTATCCGGGCGGGCAACTTTGGATTCCTGGATTTCTCGCATCGCATCGCGCAGGCGGATTGCTTCTTCCAGATTGCCCGCTTTGGTTGCTTCGACCATGGCCTCATTTAAATCGGCCATGTACTGTCGGCGCGCTTCGGCGATTGTTCTTTGATGCAGAGCATCGGCTTGCTTGATGGCCTGATCAAAACGGACTGTGGCGGCTTTGGCTTTGACAGTCTGAAAATCCCGTTGGTCTACTTCGCCTGCGATCAAGAAGGCGGCACTGAGGACCAAGACCAAAACTGCCATCATGCGGTAACGTGACATCGGGCAACCTCCCGGCAAATGTGAAGGGGGCATATGACTGTCCGATGATGGCAGAAACCATTCAAAGTGCAAGGCGGGAGCTGTACCACCACACATACCCCGACGCTTCGCGGGGCTCAGCATCGGGCTTGGGGGGGGAGTGCCTGATTAACCAGTTAACCAATTAACGGGTCAACCGACCTGCGGCATGTTGTGGACGACGGCTTTGACCAGGACGTCGGCTTCGAGGTTGACCGGGTCGCCGACCTTCAGGTCGCCGAGCGTGGTCAGGTCCAGCGTCGTCGGGATCAGCGCGACGGTGAAGCGGAGATTGTCACGGTCGATGGCGGCGATGGTGAGGCTGACGCCGTCGATGGCGACCGAGCCGGTAGGCACGATGTAGCGGAACATCTCGGTCGTGGTGGTGATGGTCAGCAGGTGCTCGCCGCCGCGGGTTTCGATTTCGGCGACGGCGCCGGTGGCATCGATGTGGCCGAGCACGAAGTGGCCGCCGAGGTGATCCATCGGCCGCACGCAGGGTTCGAGATTCACCCTGGAGCCGACGCCGAGACGACCGAGGGCGGTCTTGCGCAGCGTTTCGTGAATGACATCGAAAACGAGTCGATCGGCGGGATCGTTCTCGTGGGGGGCGTGGGTCAGACAGCAGCCACAGACGGCGACCGAGTCGCCCGGGCCGGGCTTGTAGGACCAGCCGCCGGAATCGATGATGAGCCGCGCGCCGGCGTCGGTGGTGTGAATCGCTTCGACGCGCCCGGTGGTTTGAACAATGCCTGTAAACATGCCGACAGTTTAGCCGATTCGGCGGGCGGACCCATCGGGGAATCCGTGGATTACGGAGATTCGACGATGACGGTGATCGGGCCGTCGCACTGGCTGTCGATGATCATGTGGGCGCCGAAGATGCCAGTGGCGACGGGGACGAACTCGCTGCATGCCGCGGCAAACTGATCGAACAGCGGACCGGCCAGCGTTGGGTCCAGCGCCTCGGTGAAGCTGGGGCGATTGCCCTTGCGGGTCTGCCCGGCAAGCGTGAAATTCGGAATCAGCAGAAGGCCCCCGCCGATGTCGCGCGTCGAGCGGTTCATCTTGCCATCGTCATCGGGAAACAGTCGCAGCGAGGCGAGCTTGTTCGCCATCCACGGCAGCTTCGAGGCGTCATCGCCGTCGATGAACCCGATGTAGGCCAGCAGGCCGCGCGCGATCTCGCCGACGACCTGATCCTCGACGCGCACGGCAGCACGATTCACACGACACACCACCGCCTTCATGATTTGTCCGCCTGTTCGTAACGCTCGAGGGCCGAGCGGTGGAACTCGATCATGCGCTTGCGCAGGGCGGCGGGCTTGCGGACGATCACCTGGTCGCCGTAGCCCAGCAGCCACCAACTGATTTCGTTGATCCCGTCGACTTCGAAGTGCATGATGCATCGGCCGTCGGAAAGCAGTTCCTGTTGCTGGGTCGGGTGCCAGAGAATTTCGCTGACGTTGGTGCCGACCTTGGCGGTGAACTCGAGTTCGATGCGGTAGACCTTGCCCTCGGGGATGAGCTGCCAGGCTTTGCCGAGGTAGTTGTCGATGTTGAAGCCGGCGGGCCGACGGAAGCGGCGGTCGGTCAGAAACAGATCACGGATGCGCGCGAGCTTGTAGGTGCGCGTCTGCTTGGTTCTGGTGCAGCGGCCGATCACGTACCAGGCGCGTGTGGCGAAGTGCAGGTGGTACGGGTGGAGCACGACGTCGACCTCGCCGCCGTCGAACAGGCTGTGGTAGCGCATCTGGATGACGCGGGTTTCATCAACGGCCCGCTGCAGCAGCGCGTAGTGGTCGTGATGATTCAGGGCGGGCGTCACGGCGGGCGCGGGGCGGACCGAGATGTGGCCCAGCATATCGGTGATGACCTGCCGAAACGGCTGCGGCATCATGGCCATGAGTTTCTGCACGGCTTCGATGGTCGGGGCGGCCAGCGGCTGATGGCGGTTGGCCTCGGCGGACTTGGCCAGCGTCATCAGGCCCAGTGCCTCGGTGATTTTCAGATTCACCGGCGGCAGGAAAAAACTGGGCGACACGCGATAGCCCACACCAGCTTCGTGGTAGTAGGGAATGCCGGCGGCTTCAAGCATTTTCAGATCGCGGAAGAGCGTGCGCCGACTCACGCCCATCTGCTCGGCCAGCGCATCAGCGGAGAGGCTGGTGCCGCCTTGCAGGATAGTCAGCAGTTTGAGTACGCGATGCAGTCGTCCGACGTTCATGGTCGAGCTTCCCCAAGGTGCGCCCTCGCGTTAATCGGACAGTTCGTCGAGGATGCGTTGGGTCATGTCGAAAAGCGTATCGGAACTGAACGTCGTCGCCGACCCGCGCCGGGAGCTGACCGCCTGCGTGTGCGCCAGCCAGCGTTTCTGACATTCCTGCAGGCGGGCGATCGCTTCATGAGCCTGCGACGCATCGGGCTTGCGCAGGTGACGCCGATACGCAGCCAGACCGGACAGCAGCGCCGCCAGCGTTTGCGTCAGCGTCAGCATGTACTCCAGGCTCGTCGGCAGCACATCGCAAAGCGGCTCCTTGAGTCGATCCGCAATGCGTGACATCACACGGTAGTCATCGGTAAGCCGCTGCTCGGCGGCACGCTTCTCGTCAACCAGCTCATCCAGATCACGATCACTAAGGCGCTGGATGATCGTCCATGCCGCCTCGGCGTCGATCTGATCGTCCTGCATCAGGTTCGCCGAGGGGTGCCACGAGTCGGCGCGGCCCCGGGCGTACGGTCCGATGTAAAACGTCTGCAGCACATTCTGCGGTGAATCCTGCAGCGTCTTGAGGATCGCATCGACTTCGACGTCTTCGGTGATGCCCAACCGCTCCTGCACCCACTGCCGCGCCAGCGCGTCGGGTTCAGCCTTCGGGTCGTCGGCGAGTTTGGGCACCGCCATGACATTGGCGTCGATCCACGCTTCACGATCGCTGCTCACGTACGGCCCGCGCCATCCCCCGCCGCGTACCCACGCCCACAAGCCCGCCAGGTTCACCTGCTCGCTGACATCGGCCAGACCCACCGCGTCCGGCACTTCCACCATCCCGTCACGCCACAGCGGCGGCTGATAGTTCGGCACCGCGCCCTTGCCTTCAAACTCGCGCTGGCACTGCAATTCGTAGATGATCGGCCGATTGCCGCAGACCAGGCTCGACGGGTTCCACTTCTGGTAACGCCAGAAGTCGGTCTGCGTGAACTTGAACGACAGCAGCAGGCGGTCGTCTTCCGGCAGGCGATCGACGATGCGCTGGCAAAGTTCAGGCGTGTCATGCATGCCGCCGGGCTTCACATTCCACGCACGAATCATCAGCTTGCGATTCAGCTTGCCGACGACCAGCTCGTAGAAATATTTTGCAAAGCGCACCATGCGATCGGCCCGGCCCATGCTGGCGCACCGCGAGCAGTGCGGAGCATACACATCGTTGCCGACCAGGTAAGGCAGCTTCGCCGCATCGTTGTCGCCGAGGCGCAACACGATGCCGTCGATCGGATCGAATCGCCCGATCATGGCGTCCAGGCACTCACCGGCCATTTCCAGCAGTTCATCCGAAGCCGGGCAAAGCTGCGGGGGGCGATGGTTGATGCACGTCATCGCCGAGCCCATCAGCTCGCGGGCCAGACTCGGGGCGTCGTAGGTCAGCCAGACGCCGAGGCCGGCGTCCTTGGCGGTCTGCACGGTGTGGTGGACCGCATCGTATTGCTCGGTCACCCATTGCCGCACATCCGGCGATGCAAGCGTGTGCGGACCCAGCAGGCCGCTGAGTCCGGTCGTCTGGTAAACCACCAGGTCGCTGTAGCCCAGGTCGCGCAGCACACGCGGATCGCGGTAGCGCGTTGTCTGCGGCTGCTCGCCGGGGTTGTCGAGAATCATCGCGAATGTGAGCATGAGATTGTTTTATCAGGTTGGATGAGCCATGACCAATGTTCAAATATTCAAAAAGCCGCGACCGGACAGGTCGCGAACTCCGCAGTCCGCAGGCTGTCAGCCTGCGGCGATGGTCATTGAGCACTCTCGGCCAGTACCACTTGTCCTTCTCCGTTGACTTCGACCACGCCCAGTTCGGTCAGCGCCAGCAAGGCGGCCTGTTGCTCGGCTTCTTTCTTGTTCGATCCCCAGGCGGCGCCGTAGCGGCGGCCGTTGATCTCGACGCAGACCTGAAAACATTTCGAATGGTCCGGGCCCTTCTCGTCGAGCAACTGGTAGCAGGGCAACTCATCCAAGTGCTTTTGGGCATGTTGCTGAAGCACGGATTTGAAGTTCTGCTGATGCGTGGAGGCGGCCGTCTCGGCGATGACCGGCTCCAGGTATTTGAGGATGAATTGTCGGACGGGCTCGAATCCCCCATCAAGGTAGATCGCCGCCACCATCGACTCGTACACCGCCGCGGCCAGGCTCGACGGCAGCTTGTCGCGTGTGCTCATGCCCTTGCCCAGTTGCAACAGCTCGGGCAGCCCCAGCGCCTCGGCGATTTCGGCACAAACCCGCCGGCTGACCACGGCGCTTTTGATCTTCGTCAACTCGCCTTCGAGGTATTCGGGGTAGTGATGGAACAGGTACTCGCAAGTGACCGCCCCGAGGATCGAGTCGCCGAGGAATTCCATGCGTTCGTTGGAGTTGAGCCGATTCTCCGCGATCGACGCATGGGTCAACGCTTCGACGACCAACTCCGGCTTGAGAAATTTGTACCCGACAACTTCTTCGACCCGTGCGGCCAAATCGATACTGGTATCGTGCATGACAACCTCGTTATGCACGCTATCCGCTTCTGAAGGTCGTCCCGGACCGACCTGCGGAAGTGGGAGCGTGGGACTAAGATCACCCAAGTCTAAAATACTTTTACCGGCTCGACTTGTCAATTATTTCCGACACGGATACCTTTACGCAATGCGCAGCTTCATACGTGTGATGATCATTTCGTGGCTTTTGGTTTTCGCCGGTTCAGGCGTGGTGACCTTGGCTGCGGACAAGCCCGCCGCTCCACCCCAGAAACAACCCGCCCCGCCGCCGGGATTCGACCCCGCCCGGCACATGCGCATCGACGAAGTCAGCCCCGGCATGAAGGGCTACGGCGTCACTGTCTTTCATGGCGCGACCCCCGAGCCGTTTCCCGTCGAAGTCGTTTCCGTGGAGCAGGGCTTCAGCCCGGACAAGGCGGTCGTATGGATTCGTTGCCCCGACCCGCGCATGCAGTTGACCGGCCCCGTGCAGGGCATGAGCGGCTCGCCGATTTATCTGTGGACCGACAAGGACGGCCCGGCGGACCAGCGCAAGATCGGCGCCGGCGGTCGCATCATCGGCGCCTTCGCCTTCGGCCATCGCCTCGGTAAAGACTGCTACGTCGGTGTTCAACCGATCGAGAATATGCTCCGGGCCGGCAACCGCGCCAAACTTCCCGATGCACAAAAGCCCATCGAAGCCGGCGCCGCCGCGTTGGATCAGAACCTCGCCGCCACTTGGCAGATCGCCCGTCAGAACAACCTCGACGCTCAACAGACCTGGCGCTTGGCCGCCATCAGTAAACTCGTCGGTTATACCCCCCCCGCTGAAAACACCCCGCTGCCGACCGCCCCGCCCAAGGGTGCCAAGCGCATGATGCTGCCGGTCAGCGTCGGCTCTCCGCAACAGGCCCAACTGCTGGCGCCGTACTTCGCGCCGGTGGGTCTGTCCGCCATGGCCGGCAACGCCGACGCCAGCGCCGGGCTCGCCCCCAAGTGGATCGACCCCGACAAGGTGAAGATGGCGCCGGGCTCGGTGTTCGCCATACCGCTGGCCTACGGTCCGATCGACATGGCCGCCATCGGCACCTGCACCGATGTGCTGCCCGATGGCACCGCCCTGGCGTTCGGCCATCGCATGTTCGCCGAGGGCGACACCGATGTGCCCATGGCCACCGGGTTCGTTCACTTCATTCAGCCGAACCTCGACGCCAGCTTCAAGCTCGGCGGATCGTTGAAGATCACCGGCGCGGTCGTGCGTGACGAAGCCGTCGCCGTCGTCGGTAAGCCCGGCGTGAACTTCCCCTCAGCCCCGGCGCGTGTGCATGTCCGCTGGGTCGATTCGCCCGAGCTGAACACCGACTTCGAATACACCATTGTTCATCACAATCGCCTGCTGCCCGCCCTCATCGCCGCCTCCGCCGCCGCTTCCATCGACACCGACACCACCCTGCCGCGAATCAACACCGTCCACCTGAATTCACAGGTCAAATTCGTCGGCGGCAAATCGCTGGACATCCGCTCGATCGCCCCCAACGCCAACGCTTCCCGCATCCCCGCCGCCATGGTGCCCCCCATCGCCACGCTCATCGAAAACGAGTTCGGCACCATGCAGGTCGAATCCGTCGACACCACCCTCGAAATCCGCAGCGACCTGGAGATCGCGCAGATCGTCGGCGCCACGCTGCAGCAGTCGGTCGTCAAACCCGGCGATACGCTGGTCGTTCACGTTCGGCTGCAGCCTTTCCGCGACCCTGAAAAGATTCAGCGCGTCGAGTTGAAGATTCCCGACAACACGCCGGACGGCCAGTACAACCTGATGATCGGCGGCGCCCAGCCGTACGCTCAGCTGCTGATGACGATGAAGCCGCACATGAGCCGCGTCGCCAATCAGAAGCAGCTTTTCAAAGCGATGCAGGAGCTGCTGGATATCCGCGACGACGCGCTGTACACCGTGCTGCGATTAAATGAACCGAACAACCTGGCGATCGGCCGCAGCGAACTGCCGAATCTGCCCAGCTCACGCGTCGCCCTGCTGGCGGTGCCGACTTCGACCACGACGACCCAGTACGCCAATTCGCTGGAGCACATCGACGCTCAGCCGTACGTCGTCGTCAACCAGGTCATGCTGCCGGTGAAGATTCAGCAGGATCCCGGCGATCAGCAACCTTGAACTTCAAACGCCTAAGGAGTCTCCGCGTGCGTTTTAGACTTTCCGTGACGCTGTTGATGATGGCGCTTTGCGTGGCGACAGCCCAGGCGGTCAAGCCCGGCTCATGGGTCCACCAGACCGAAGCCGACTTCGCCGAAGCCGAACTCGAGCACACCATCGTGACCAATCTCGGCGAGGTTCAGCTCGCCCTGGACACCACCGGGCTCGCAGAGCTCGAAGGCGACGATTCGATCATCTACGACATCGCCCGCCTCGACGACGGCCGCGTGTTTCTCGCCGTCGGCGCCGAGGGCAAGCTCGTGCAGCTCGACGGCGAAAAGGTCAACGTGATCACCGAGTTCGAAGGCTCGCAGGTGTTCAGCCTCGCGGCGACGAAAGATGGCCTTTGGGTCGCGATCAGCGGCGCTGAAAGTCGCCTCGAACTGCGCAGCGGACAGGACATGGCCGTCAAGCGCACGATCGCGCTGAAGGATGTGCGCTACGTGTGGGACATCCTGCTGGATAAAGATCGCATGTGGCTGGCGACCGGCGCTGAGGGCCAGGTGCTCATGCTCGATCCGTCCAAGGAAGATGCCGCCCCGACCGTGGCGCTGGACACCGAACAGGCCAACGTGCTTTGCCTGGGTATCGACGGCAAGCGGAATGTCTACGCCGGCACCGATGGCGAAGGCCTGATCTATCGCATCAGCCCGCAGGACGGCGGGAAGTTTTCGACGTTCGTGATCTACGACGCCGCCGAACCCGAAATCGGCGCGTTGATCGTCACCGACGACGGCACCGTCTTCGCCGGCACCGCCGACGCCTCGCAGGCCCGCCCCGGCCGCCTCGAAGAAGCCTCTGCCGAGCAGAAAGGCCGCCTCGAAAAGCTCACCAAGGAGCCCACCGAACCCAAGCTCCCCAACGTTCCGCCCAAGCCCGAACCCAAAGCCGACAAACCCGCCAAACCTGACGCCCCCGCCCCCAAGCCGAATGCTGAGGCCGCCCCGGCCGAAGCATCGGATTCCCCTGCCCCTGAAAAACCCGCCCAGGCCGCCGCTCCCACCCCCGAGCAATACGACCAGCTTCGCACCGCCGTCGCTGAGCGTCTGGAAGCCGCCCGCAAGTCCGGCCGCATCAATCTGCAATCCGACAGCGGCTCCCGCTCCGCCGTCGTGCAGCGCCTGCGCAGCCGCGCCTCACGCGCCGGTGGCCCCAGCCGCGGCGCCACCCCCTCCAAGGAGGGCAACGCCATCTATCGCATCTCCGCCGATGGTTTTGTCCGCGAGGTCTTCCGTGAATCCGTGATGATCCTCCGCATCGTCAAGGTCGATTCCGACCTGCTGGTCGCCACCGGCAACGAAGGCCAGCTCTACCGCGTCAGTCCGGACACCGGCGAAACCACCATCCTCGCCGATCTCGAGCCCCAGCAGGTTCCCGCCCTGCTTGACCTTGGCGGCGGCCAGGTCATGCTCGGCACCGCTAATCCCGGTCGCATCATCCGCCTGGCTGACCAATACGCCCCCGAAGGCACGCTCACCAGCGCCACCCTCGACGCTCAGCAGATCAGCCTCTGGGGCAAGCTGCAGATTCTCGCATCCACGCCCGGCAAGACCACCATCGCCATGCAGACCCGCTCCGGCAACGTCGGCGATCCCGACGCCGGGTCGTGGTCCGACTGGTCGCAGCCCCAGAAGATCGACCCCACCGGCGCAAGCTACCACGAGTTGCTCTCGCCCTCTGCCCGTTTCCTTCAGTACCGGCTGATCCTTCACGCCGACCAGAAGACGACCCCCACCGTCCTCAGCGTCGCTCTGAAGTACCTCATGCCGAATATGCCCCCCTCGATCACCTCCATCAAGGCTGAATACGACAAGCCCAAGCCGCGCGGCGATGATGCCGACGCCCCCGCCCCGCAGTCCACCCTCAAAATCGAGTGGGAAGCCGCCGACGCCAACGAAGACGCCCTGACCTACAGCCTCGAAGCCCGCCCCTTCGGGTCCGATGCCCCCTGGGTCGCCATCGCCAAAGATCTAACCACCGCCAACGCCGAGTGGGACACCCGCACCACCCCCGACGGTCGCTACACCCTCCGTGTGACCGCCTCCGATGCCGCGGACAACATCCCCTCGCAGGTGCTGTCCGCCACGCGCCGCTCCGATCCGATCACCGTCGACAACACCCCCCCGGACCTGGCAAACCTGCGAATCACCCCCGCCGCCGATTCCGCCGCCTTCACGGTCGACATCACCGACGCGGCCAGCCCCATCCATGAACTCCGCTACGCGGTCGATTCCGCCGACGACTGGAACATGGCCCTGCCAAATGATTTGATCTACGACTCGACAAGTGAGTCTGTCGTGGTTAAAATCCCCGACTTGGCTCCCGGCCGGCATGTGCTGACCGTACGGGCCGCCGACGCGCAGGGCAACACCCGTTACCTGTCGCAGACCTTCGAAATCAAGGCTAAACCCTGACCCAATAGACCCCGATCGACCGACTGGAGCTTCACGATGGCCGTCCACTACGCTCGCCGCCTGTCCAACCGTAAACGTGCCCGCCGCTACGGGTTCCGCGCCCGCATGAAGACCCGCAACGGCCGCAAGATGATCAACGCCAAGCGCCGCGTCGGTCGCCAGCGCCTGTCGGCTTCCTGATCCACCAGCCCATTCTGATCCCTCCCGCACCCCGCCCTGCGCGGGGTGTTTTCATGCGCCGCTGTCCCCAAAACGCCGACGCTGAGGTCTTCCGAAGCGTCTGGTACTGCCCCCCAGCGCGCGCACCGCATGACAAAAACCCCACCTTCGCACATTCCCCAAAATCACCCGACCCACCCCCCAAATTCGCCGAAAAACCCCGCTCCAGTCTCCCCGCGGCGCACAAACCTGTCCGCGCGCCGCGCCGATGCGCACGCCAGCGGCAAAAAATCACCCGTATAACACCCTTTTACCCCCGTTTTGACCCGTTCGGCGCGCACACCCGTGGCAAGTTGCGTCACCTCCGTGCGCGCCCCCGTGTTTTCACCCCCCTCCGCCGCCCCGCGCGCACAAACACGTCGCACCCAAAAACCCGGTTTTGTCACTTTCGGCCAACCCCGCGACAACTCCATGCGCACAACAGCGGCACGAGACATGTCACCGCCCTACTTGGTCAGCGCCCGTTTGATGGCGTATTGCAGACTTCTCAGCGGCGTGCGCAGCAACTTCATCCGCAGGGCCAGTCGCTCGCCGAAGGTGGTCAACTCGCAGCGATCGTCCGCGGGGATGTACCAGTTGTTCAACCCCGTGCGCTTGACCAGGCGGTAGCCCGTCGAGGTGATGTATCGATGTGTTTTCAGGTCGTGCAGGTGGTCTTCCATCAGCAGCAGGCGCGGCCGATGGCGCTTGAGGTCGAAGCCCCGCAACACATCCATCTGCACGCCTTCGACGTCAATCGAGATGAAGTCCAGCCGCCCGAGTTGCGCCTCGTCGATGATCTGGTCCAGCGTTCTGACCTGCACATCCATCACGCGGTCAAACGCCACGCCGACGTTCGCCTCACCCGGGGCCAGCGTGGATTGCCCATGCGCCTTGGCCACGTGAAACTGGGCCGTGCCCACCTGCTGCGGCGAACCGCAGGCCGCCTGGATCACTGTCGAGTTGGGCCGCTCGGCCCGCAGGCGTTCGCAGAGTTCGGGAATCGGCTCCACGAGCAGGCCGCGCCATCCGTGCTGTTCCAGGTGATACGACTGGCTGTACTGCACCGGATCGTTGGCGCCGACTTCGATGAACACGCCGGGCGGCGACTGCCCGTCCACACCGAGAAACATTTCCACCAGTCGCTCTTCGCCCGCATGCTCGCGCAGCTTGCGATGCGTGATCTCGGCGAAGTGCTCAGCGGCGAATGGGCGAAGGCGGTAGTTCATGGGAGCGGCATTATGAACCATTGCGATGGCGATTTCCACTTCCACCGCACGCCCCGCCGGCCATGTGGGCGCGCTTGCCGCTTGAGCCCGAGCGACAGCGACGCCCTGACAAGGCGTATCACTGACCGAGGTCCGAGACCGGTTGCATCGCGCTGCAATCCGTTGATAATGAGACTTATTGTTTTTTCCATTTTTCCGAGGGGCACGTCATGCGTTGTTTTCCGATCCTCACCACAATCCTCGTCGCAAGTTTTTTCCTGCCGGTTGCTGTCGCCGACAAGACAAGGCCTGGCACCGTCGAGCAACTGGCGGCGCGCAGCCAACAGACGGCCAGGCAACTTAACGACAACACGCTGAACCTCAGCTGGACGACGAAGATCCACCTGTCACAGTTGAACCTCGACGTCTGGGCAACCAGCCATATACACCAAGGCTTGATACGACATACGTTCCGAGCCAACCTGGGTGGAAATGACGCTGAGTTGTTCGACATCATCATCCGTGACGGTTTGTGGTACGTCCACGAGGCTAAACAGCAGCCCGCCAAGTATCGCCCGTACGAAGCGCCGCTACGCTTTCCCGACGCCTACCTGCTGATCAAACTCGCGCAGTGGTCGACGCTGCCAGCGGGTGTGGACTTCGAAATCAACAACATGTCGTCCACTGTGGCCACCATCGGCCTGGGCAGAACCCAGTCACTGGACTATCGGCAGCCGGTTCGTGTCGACCGCGAGACGGGGATCATTCTCAATGGTCGGATACTGGGCGCCTCGTACGAGGTGCGTAATCTGTCCGCCGAGCCGGCGCCGGCCGACACATTCAAGACGGACGCCGTCCCTTGGGCGGATCATACCGCCGATCCGACCGACACCGACAACGTCGACAATCTGATCATGGCTCCCTGGAGTCCCATGGCCACACCAGCCAACGCCCAACAACTACAAGTCAAGTCAATGGTCTGTCTGGTCAACATAAGCACCGGGCAAGTGCGGCGAGTACCATTTGACGGATGGAACAGCCTGGCAGCCGGGTGCTTCAACAAGGATCACAAAAAGGTATACCTCTGTGGCAAAGTTGCTCTCAATCAGCCGATGGCGATTGTTGAAATTGATCTGAGCACGGGCACGAACCGGCGTATTACTACCGAGTCCCTCGGCTTGCTGACCCGCGCGGCCCTCTCGCCGGACAACCGTACACTGGCGACCGCCGCTATCAATCCACTGGGTCAATCACAAGTGCTGCTTGTTGATGTGATCACAGGCAAGACGCGCCCGCTTGGTGCGCCCGGGCCATTCGCTTCGCCGCTGTGGCTGCCTGAGGGGACCGGACTATTACTGGTTCACCGACGCATGATCGCCCGGGATCAGCCACCGGAAACGATGCTGGTACAGATGGGCCTCGAAGGCAAACTGACGACTCTGCGACCCGGCAATGTGCCGCAGATACTGCCATCAAGTGGCCGAATACTGTTTTGTGATTCAGCTTGGAAATGGCACACCTGCAATCTGAAAGGCACAGACGTCAAGCTCTATCCTGGTACGATTCTGGGGGCAGCTGCAGCGGCCGTTTCGCCGGATCAGCGTCGGATCGTGTGGTTGCAGTATCCACCCCAGAGCATGCCCCAACTGGTGATTCAGCGATTCGGGCGGAAAGACGTCGATTCGCTGGATCTCGGACGAGGGCTATGGGGCGTACCGGCATGGTGACTGGTGGGCTGCGAGGCGTTAAATAGAAATCCCCCTCGGGTTCCGGCCGCGCTACGCCAGGCGGCGTCGCTTCGATGACATGACCACAAACGCCCCGGTAAGGCCGAGCGCGGTGGCGGGTTCGGGGATGGCGACCACGCTGGTGGGGCTGGTGATGGCCGTGGAATTGCTCGCGTCAATGACGATCACGGTGCTGGACTCAACATCGGGCAGGCGGGCGTTGCCGTTGGAAAAATGATTCACGAATGTGATCACGCCGGGGTTGATGGTGATCGTGTCGCCGATGGCCACCGCCGGAAAGCTGGAATTGCGATAGGCGCCGATGAAGTCGCGCGCGGTGATGTCGCCCAGCGCGGTGCGGTAGCCCCACGAGCTGTACGCATTGCTGGTGGTGGACTCGATGGTCAGCGTCGAGGTGCCGGTATCGACCAGATCGAAAACGGCACTGGTGATGTCGGTGCTGTACACATTCTGAAAGATCACCGAGTAGACGCTGTTGCTGGCGGTCTGGGTCGCGGTCAGCGTGATGGCCGAGGAGATGGTGACGACCAGGTCGTTGCCGTCCTGCGAAAAGACTACGCCCGCCTCGGTCTTTGCCGCGGCGTTGATCATGCCCAACAACAATGCCATGACAACAATGCAAGAACGCAGGCCAGCCTGTGATGCATGAACCATAAAAATCCCGCCTCAACCAGAAGGTTTGATGAGCCGTGATACGGAACGCTGATTTTTCGGAAACCTTTTTTTCGCTATCCGATACTTATGTATCTCTCGCGGCACACATTACCCCAAGCCACAGGTCAGCACAAGTCATTTCTCAGTGACTTTCCAGCAGCCGGGCCGCTACGCGGCCCTGGGGGATCGTGTCAGACCAGGGCCGCGTAGCGGCCCGGCTGATTGGAGTGACCAGCAGGCCAAGGCATGTGTGAATCATCACTCGGCGCGGCGGAGCCATTCTTCTTCGAGGGGTTCCAACTCGACGGCGAGTTTGTCGCGCTGTTGTTGGAGTCGGCGGACTTTTTCACCATCGCGGTAGACCTCGGGGTCGGCGAGTTGCTCGTCGACGGCGGCGAGATCCTTTTCAACCTGCATGATGCGCGACTCGAGTTTGGCGTCGGACATGACGCTGTATTTACCGCCGCCGGAAGTTTTCTTTTTCGGCGCGGGGGCGGGCTTGGGTTCGACCTTGGGGGCGGCAGCGGGTTTGGTTTCTTCGCCGGCGTCGAGCAATTCGGGAGGATTGGACTCGAGGTATTCGCTGTAGGTTCCGAGGAAGTGGCGCAGCCCGCCGCGGCCATCGAGGATCAGCAACTGATCGACGACGTTGTCCAGCAGCATGCGGTCGTGGGTGATGAGGATGAGGGTTCCGCCGCCGAGGATGTTGGAGCCGTAGCCCTTGGGCGGCTGGGCGTAGATGCGGAGCGAATCTTCGAGGCGCTCGGCGGAGGGGATGTCCAGGTGGTTGGTCGGTTCGTCGAGCACGAGCATGTTGTGACCGCCGGAGACGAGGCCGGCCAGCACGACGCGGGCGCGCTCGCCGCCGCTGAGGACGCTGAGCGGTTTGTCCTGGGCATCGCCGGAAAACAGGAACGCGCCGGCCAGGTCGCGGGCCCCCTGCTCTGAGCCGGTGATGCGGCGAAGATATTCAATGATCGTCTGCGAGAGATCCAGATGCTCGTGGGTCTGGCGGTAGTAACCGATTTCGACCTGCGCCCCGACGCGCGAGCGGCCGGTGTCGGCGTCGAGTTCACCGAGCAGGCAGCGCACGAGCGTGGTCTTGCCGGCTCCGTTGGGGCCGATGATGCCGAGGCGCTGGCCGCGCTTGAGCGTGAAGTCGAACGGCTCGAACAGCGGCTTGCCTTCGTAGCCTTTGGACAGGCCGTCGACGGTGACGACGATATCGCCGCTGCGGGTGTTGGGCGCGAGGTGGAGATTCATCGTGTCCAGGTCGATGGGTTTTTCCATCGTCTGGTCGCGCTTGTAACGCTCGAGTCGCTTCTCGCGGCCGCTGGCC
Organism: Planctomycetales bacterium ZRK34; assembly: GCA_014873095.1. Lineage (GTDB taxonomy): Bacteria > Planctomycetota > Phycisphaerae > Phycisphaerales > Zrk34 > Zrk34. The sequence goes on along the minus strand of CP050848.1, from coordinate 4,710,778 downwards.
TGCTTGGAACGCTGACCGGCGCGGTAGCGATCGATGAACGCCTGCTCGCGCTTGATCATCTCCTGCTGCTTGCCGTATTCACGCCAGAGGTGTTCGATGCGTTCGCGGCGAAGGGTGCGATACTTGCGATAGTTGCCGGGGTATTCTTCGAGGCGGCCCTGGGTCAGTTCGTAAATTTTCGTGACGGAGCGGTCCAGCAGCCAGCGGTCGTGACTGATCACGATGACCGCGCCGCGGTAGCCGGCCAGATACTCTTCGAGCCAGCGACGCCCGGCGATGTCCAGGTGATTGGTCGGTTCGTCCAGCAGCAGCAGATCGGGGTCGGTCAGCAGCAGCTTGGCGAGCGCCAGGCGGCCCTTCTGCCCGCCGGACAGGTCGCCGACTTTGACGTTGAACACTTCATCGCCGAGGCCGAGCCCGTGAAGCGTGGCGTCAATGCGGTGGTCGACGGCATATCCGCCGGCGGCTTCCATCTTGTGTTGCAACTGCTCGTATTGCTTGAGCAGGGCTTCGAGCTGATCGGGGTCTTCGGCGACGGCGGGGTCGGCCATCTGATGTGAAACATCGTCGAGGCGCTTGTGCAACTCCCACAGGCCGGCGAAGGCGACGGAGGCTTCTTCGCGGAGGGTGTGGTCGAGGTTGAGATCAGGGTCCTGCGTGAGATAACCGGCGCGGGCGCCGCGGGCGAGCTGGACCTGACCGGCGTCGGCGGAAAGGCCCCCGAGACCGGCGATGATTTTCATGAGGGTGGACTTGCCGCAGCCGTTGACACCGACGAGGCCGACGTGCTCACCGCGCTCGACAGTGAGGTTGACGCCGTCGAGCGTGATCACGTCGCCGAAAGCGTGGGTCAGGTTGGCGATGCTGAGCAGAGCCATGGGCGGGGCATGGTAGCAGCAACGCGGGGTACGGGAAAATGCGGGGCTGACCCGGCATGACGCGACGCATGAATTTTCGTAATATATGTGTTGAGAGAAACCCTCCCCCCGCCGGGCCGTCCGGCGTCTGATCGAAATCCCGCCATCGATACCTGGAGCCTACCGTGAGGAATCTGCCGCAACGATTGACTGTTCTGGCCGCGTTGTTTTTGTCGGCTTCGCTGAGTGATGCCGCTGAGCCGCGCCCGTTGATTGATGTGAACCAGTCGGAAGCAGCGCAGCGGTTTTCACCCGGCAAGCAGGTGGCGGTCAAACCCGCCGACGGCGGCGCGGGCGTCGTGTTGCACTTTGACGGCGGCCCCGAAGGCTGGCCCGGCGTCTCGTTGAAACCCGACGGCGGCGCGTGGGACTTTTCGAAGTACGGCCACATCGAAGCGACGCTCACGAACGTCGGCAACGAGCCGATCAACCTTTCGCTGCGTGTCGACAACGCCGGCGACTGGCGCGACAACCCGTGGAACACCGAAAGCGCCACCCTCAAGCCCGGCGAGACCGGCACGATCAAAGTCGTGTTCGGCTTCGGGTACAACCATCGGCCGAACTACCCGTTGAATACGGCTGAGATCACCGGCGTGCTGTTTTTCACGGGCAAGTCGGACAAGGCGCGAGCGGTGCGGATCGACTCGCTGATCGTCGGCGGCGAGGCTGGTGAGATCCCGCCGATCGCGCCGGAACATCGGCGGATCATCCCGGCCGATGGATACATGCTCGGCGGGAGCGCGACGTTCGATGTCCGCAAGCAGGTCGAAGCGTATGTTGATGCGACCGCAGCGATGGAAGGTTCGAAGCTGCGGATCACGCTGCCGGCCGAGCGCGACAAGGCGTCGGTGAAGATCAAGCCGGTCGAAGGCAAGTGGGCGCTGACGCAGTGGCTGGAAGTTCACGTGACGCTGCGCAATGCGGGCGATGCGGCGATCAAGCCGCGCGTGGAGCTTGAAACACAAGGCGGCAAGGGCGAACCGATCGGCGATGCGGCGGCGATCGAGCCGGGAGCGTCGAGCACGATCGTGATCCCGTTCCAGCGGCCTGACATCTGGAACGGCGAACGCAAGTCCGGCAACGTCGTCACCAGCGACAAGGTGCTCGGTGTGCGTCTCGCCGCGGACACAGCCAACGGCGACAAGGCCGATCGCGTGCTGGTCGTGGATGCGATTCGAGCCGTCATGCCGCCGACGCCGACCATGCCCGACTGGCTCGGCAAGCGCCCGCCGGTCGAAGGCGACTGGTCGCTCACCTTCGAGGAAAACTTCGACGCCCCTGCGATCGATGAATCGCGCTGGAACATCTACACCGAAAATTACTGGGACAAGCTCAGCCACTTCTCCAAGGACAACGTCATCCTCGGCGACGGCCTCGTGCGGCTGCACATGCAGCAGAAGATCGGCTACCACAACGACAACCCCAAGCGTTACAAAACCCCCTACGCCGTGGGCTTTTTAGACACCTACGGCAAGTGGACCCAGCGTTACGGGTACTTCGAATCGCGCATGAAGCTGCCGACCGCCCCGGGACTCTGGCCCGCCTTCTGGATGATGCCCGACCGCGGCGAGCAGGCCGGCGACCAGGGCGCCCGCGCCAACACCGCCAAGGGCGGCATGGAGTTCGACATCATGGAGCACCTGACCGGCTGGGGCCCGCTCCGCTACAACATCGCCATGCACTGGGATGGTTACGGCAAGGGCCACAAGTCCACCGGCTCCGACCGCATCTACGTCCAGCCCGACGCCGACGGTTTCATCACCGCCGGCCTGCTTTGGCTGCCCGGGCAGGCGACCTTCTATGCCAACGGCAAAGTCGTCGCCGAGTGGAAGAACGATCGCGTATCGAATGTTCAGTCGTATCTCATGTTCGACCTGGTCACCGGCGGCTGGGACAACACCTGGCTGGACCCATCCAAGCTCCCCGACGACTTCGTGATCGACTACGTCCGCTGCTGGCAGCGCGCCGATCTGAAATAATTCTTGGTGAATGCCCGGTTTTCTGTGGGTTGCCGCAGAGCCGCGGTTAAATTTCACAATAGAAATTTCTTGCTCCCATCTGCCACATCGGATAAATTTCGGTGGTCGGGTCTGGTTTGATTCATCCGGTGCAATTCCGGTTTCATGCGCCCGCCCGGGCGCAACGGGGTTATTGAAAACCGCCACAATGCGGTTGCAATGAGATCACAAACTATCGGTATGTTCGCGGCGATTCGCAGGATCTGCGCATCGGTACGGAACTGCCCGGAGAATGAACCTATGCGCCAATGTGCACAGGTTGCCCAGCTTTGATTTCAACTGCCAGGGCTACCAACGGGGTTAGCTCTGTGTGATCAGTTGTCTTTTTTCTCGGAGAATGCGAATGTTGTCTCGTCACTCTGCACGCAAACGTAACGTCAGACGATCGGCCCGGGCCGGCTTGAGCGCCGGGGTAGCCGGTGTGGCGGCGATGGCCCTGCCGGCCGGGCAGGCCCAGGCCGCGACAATCACCGCGCCCGGCGACCTGAACCCCGGCGACACGTATTACTACGTGTTCGTCACCTCGACCACCACCAAGGCGACAAGCAGCAATCGCGCCGATTACGACGCCGTCGTGCAAAGCGCCGCGACGGCGAGCACGTTCGGCGGCGGCGATCTGACCACCATCAACGGACAGGCCGTCAACTGGGGTACACTCGCATCAATCAAAGACGGAACATCGGCCGCCGACGAGTTCAATCCCTCGGCACCCATTTACCTGCTCGACAACACCCGGATCGCCAACAGAGGCGCCGACCTGTACAACAGCTCGATCGCATCTCGTTTGAAAATCGATGAGAACGGCACTCTCAACCCCAACAAGAGAGTGTGGACGGGGTCGGACACCGATGGTGCGGAATATCAAGACTCTGACGGTTTAAAGAGCCTCGGCAATGGTTATGCCATGGCCGGATTCACCACAGCGACCAATTATCAATGGATGTCTGCTGTCATTACTGAGAGTTCAAACAGCTACTCTCTTTATGCTTTTTCCAGCGAGTTGCAGGCGCCTGCAGCCGTGCCGGAACCGACTACGGCGACGGGACTGATCGGCGGGCTGATGACGATGCTCATGGGCCGCCGCCGACGCCGCACCAAAGCCTGATCCCGCGGACCGGCGTCATGGGATCGAGCATCCAGTTACAGGGATTCCACGTCCGACCGCCGCGCGACGATGAGCGCGCGGCGGTCGACGCCCTGTTCGATCCGCACGTGCTGGGCGACGGGCCGATCATCGCGCTGGCGGCGTACGGCCAGCCCGGCGATGTGCTGTTGGGGGCGACGATCGCGCGCCCCGGCGGCGGAGGCAATCCCGCCATCGCGCACTTGCTCCTGTACGTTCACGAATGGGCCCGGCGGCGCGGCGTCGGCACGAAACTCATCATGCACCTGTATCAACTGGCGCTGGCCAACGGCTGTTTATCGCTGATCCACGGAGGATTCGTGAACGACGGGTCCGACGAGCACGCCTTCGCCCGGCGACTGGGCTTCACGCCCGAGCGCTCACTCCGCCAATGGCATATCACCGTCCCTCAGCACCGCACGTGGGCGCCGCGGCTGATCAATCGCTTCGGCCGATCGCACCCGGACGTCGTCGGCGTTCAGTTGCTGGGGCACTGGCAGGTCGACGCCCTGCCGATCGCCGAGTTTTTCACCGCGCAGTACGGCGGATTCACCGACCGATACCTTCAGCAGATCCGCGAACGTGAACTGCACAGCGACCTGTCGGTCGTGGCGATGCTCGACGGCCGTGTCCTCGGCGCCACGCTTGTGGAGCTCATCCCGGGCATGCACGGCCGACCCGATGCGGCGAACCTGCGGCTGATCGCCGTGGAGCCGGAGTTTCGTCGCGGGCCCCTGCCGCTGTTCATCTGCAACAACCTGGCCGACCGGCTGGATGAGTGGAAAGTCGAGCACGTCTTCTTCGACGCCGATGAAGTCCACGACTCATTCGCCACGGGCTACGGTCGGCGATGCGGCGGCGAAGCCGGCAAGCCGCGCCACCGCCTGTCCATTGGAGCCGATGACATGCGCCGGCATATGCCAAGTGATTGAGGGATGAATGACGACAGGCTGTCTGAGAGGCGCGCCTGATTGATCGCACAATGGCCGCGGTGGCGATCGAACCTGCACGCCTGCCATCGCAGGGTCATACCTGTGCCAATCCACCGTCGGCGAAGACTTCGCTGCCCGTCATGAATGTGCTGTCGTCCGAGGCGAGGAAGGCTGCCACTGCGGCGATCTCTTCCGGTTTGCCCAAGCGCTGAAGCGGAGGGGCTTGGGCCAATCCATCGATGACCTGGTCATCGAGCAGGTCAACGAGTTTGTCGGTCCGGGTGGCGCCGGGAGACAGGACGTTGACCCGGATGCCGGTTCCACGCAGATCCTGTGACCAGCTTCGAGCCAGGTTGCGAACCGCTGCCTTGGAGGCGCTGTAGACGCTGAAGGCAGCGTGTCTCGTCACACTCTGTCACACTGGCGTCACACTGTGTATTGGTCGGTAGGTGCTCGTTAGGTGTGCCCCCCCGTTTTCAATGGCCCCGGTGGGGATCGAACCCACACGCCCGTTGCCGGGCCTGGGATTTTAAGTCCCATGCGTCTGCCAATTCCGCCACAGGGCCGTGGACCAACAAGTGTATCGACCCCGGAGGCAGTCGCCAAGGTCGTCCAGATAGAAGAATTAACCGCAGAGGACGCGGAGTTCGCGGAGTTCGCGGAGGTAGACGATCAGATATAGATGTCTCTCAGCGTACTCTGCGCCCTATGCGGTTGTGATGAAAAATAAATTCATGCCGTCGCGGCGCGGGGGCCGATGCTCTTCAAGTGTGATATATTCGTTTTACGTTTTGTCAGTATCGGGCCAGGGACGGGTCCGAATTGCAGCGAAGGGTCAACCTGTCACTCGAGCGAGGGAGTGCTCGGCATGGGTTCTGAAAAGCAGCGCGCCGTTTTACGCAGTTTCCTGGTTCATCTGGATCGAGACACCCGCTACACGCTGATGCTCCACTACGTCGATCAGCTCACGCCGCGTGAGATTTCGATGGTATTGGATCGCTCCTACGCCTGGGTCATGGACACGCTGACCCGGCTGGAGGATGAAGTCCGCCAGTTGATTCCGCATTCAGCCCCCGCGACGGTGGCGCCCGCCCCTGCTCCGGCGCCGGCGCGTGAACCCGCAGCGGCCTGGTTCAACGATCGCCATCGCCTGCTCAGCTTCGATTGACCGCCGGCATATTCCGTCCCGACCGCCACTTAGAATTCACCACAACCGCTGGATCATTTGCCGCACGCGCTGCGTTTGCGGTTGTCGCTGCGGGCCGGTCGTGGTAGATTCACCTATTCATTTGAGGCCGCGTGGTCGGGCCACGCATCGTCGCTGTGCGCTGGAGATATTTATGATGTCGATCCGACGGGTTTGCCCGCAAGCGGTGTGGATGCTCGCATTGATCATGTTCCTTGCGCCGGCCGGGTGCGAGAAGAAACAACCGAACACTTCGCAGGATGGCGCCGCCGCCGCCGCCTCGGCCAGGCCACGCGTCGCCTTCGTGACCAATCAGGTGGCCGACTTCTGGAACATCTCCAAGGTCGGGTGCATCGACGCCGGCAAGGACTTTGACGTCGAGGTCGATGTGCGCATGCCCGCCGAGGCGACCGCCGTCGAACAGAAGCGCATCATCGAAGACCTGCTGACCGCGGGTATCGACGGGATCGCCATCAGCCCCATCGATTCGGAAAATGAACGCGAACTGCTGAACAAAGCCGCCGCCAAAGTGCCGCTGATCACCCACGATTCCGACGCCCCGCAGACTGATCGCCTGCTCTATATCGGCATGAACAACTACACCGCTGGTCGCCTCTGCGGCGAGCTGGTCAAACAAGCCCTGCCCGACGGCGGCGAGGTCATGATGTTCATCGGCCGCCTCGAGCAGAACAACTCCAAGCTCCGCCGCCAGGGCGTGATCGACGAGTTGCTCGGCCGCCCGGCACCTGCGACCGTCGACGCGGTGCGCTTTGACCCGATCGGCGATCCGATCAAGTCAGACAAGTACACCCTCCTCGGCACGCTCACCGACCAGGGCATGATCAACAAGTGCAAGGACAACGCTGAAGACACCATCAATGCCTACCCGAACCTCGGCGCGATGGTTGGACTGTTCGAGTACAACCCGCCGGCGTGCTACCAGGCGATCGAGCGGGCCGGCAAGCTCGGCAAGATCAAGATCATCGGCTTCGATGAAAACAGCGTGACGCTTCAGGCAATCAAGGATGGAACCTGCACCGGCACCGTCGTGCAGAATCCCTACGAGTATGGTTACCAGTCCGTGAAAATACTCGCAGCCCTGATCCGCGGAGACCAGTCCGTGATCCCCGAGAACAAGTACATCGACATCCCGCCGCGCAAGATCACCAAGGACAACGTCGACGCCTACTGGGCCGACCTCAAGGCCAAGACCGGGGGATAAATTGGTCGTAGCAGAATGTCCGCCACGTCGCTGTGGCACAGCCGCCCTCGGCTGTGCGGAAGATGACGCCAGCACAGTCGAGGGCGACTGTGCCACAATGCAGCAATCACAGTCCACCAGCCCTCATGACTGACGCCCCACTGCTTGAAGTTCGGCAATTGAGCAAGCGCTTTCCCGGCGTACGGGCGCTGCATGAAGTCAGTCTCACGCTCGGCCGCGGCGAAGTGCTCGCGCTGATCGGGGAAAACGGGGCCGGCAAAAGCACGCTCATGAAGATACTCGCCGGGGTCCAACCCGCCGATACCGGCGAAATCCTTATCGACGGCGAACCCGTCCGCTTCGAAAACGTCAGCGACGCCATGGCCGCAGGCGTCGTGCTGATTCATCAGGAACTGAATCTCTGCGACAACCTTGATGTCGCCTCAAACATTTACCTCGGGCGCGAACCGCTGCGCAGCGGACTGATCGACCGCGCCACCATGCGAGCAAACGCCCGCAAGGTGCTGGACATGATCGGGCTCGATGTCGACCCCGCCACGCCGCTGCATCGACTGACTATCGGGCATCAACAGCTTGTCGAAATCGCCAAGGCGCTGTCGGTCAACGCCCGCGTGCTGATCATGGACGAGCCGACCTCATCGCTGAGCCAACACGAAACCGAGAACCTCTTCCGCGTCGTCAAAGACCTGCGCACGCGCGGCGTCAGTGTGATCTACATCTCCCATCGCCTCGGTGAAGTCAAAGAACTGGCCGACCGCGTCAGCGTCCTGCGCGACGGTGAAAACGCCGGCGACCTCGACCGCGAACGCATCGATCACGATGCAATGGTCCGCATGATGGTCGGCCGCGACATCAGCCAGTTTTACGCGAGAAAACAGCACCCCGTCGGAGATGTGCTGCTCGACGTGCGCGACCTGGTCACCCCCGCCTGGCCGCGCCACAAGCTCAGCTTCACCGTCCGCGCCGGCGAGATCGTCGGCTTCGCCGGACTCATCGGCGCCGGGCGCACCGAGATGTTGCGCGCCCTGTTCGGCATCGACAAACCGCTCGGCGGAACGATCACGTTCGACGGCCAACCGCTGGATGCACACGACCCGCAGCGCGTGATCGGGCGCGGCATGGCGCTGGTTCCCGAAGACCGCAAGCAGCACGGACTCGTCGTCGAAATGAGCGTGCGCCACAACCTCGGCCTGCCGGCGCTGCGTCGACACAGCGGGCGCGGCGGGTGGCTGAATCGATCGCGTGAAGATACCGACGCCGCGGCGATGATCGACCGGATGAACATCAAAACGCCCAGCCCCGATCAGATCGCGCAATACCTTTCCGGGGGCAATCAGCAGAAGGTCGTCATCGGCAAGTGGCTTTGCCTGGGCCCGAAGCTGTTGCTGCTGGATGAGCCGACGCGCGGCATCGACGTCGGGGCCAAACAGGAAATTTACGGGCTGATGGAGCAACTCGCCGAGCAAGGCATGGGCATCGTGTTTGTCTCCAGCGAGATGGAGGAGATCCTCGGCATGAGCGACCGCGTGCTGGTCATGCACGAGGGTCGCATCACCGGTGAGCTGTCGCGCGATGAGCTGGGCGAAGAGCCGATCATGCAACTGGCGACCGGCGGCGAGGAAATGTCGCTTTCATAAAGTACACTAGCCGGGTCGCTACGCGGCCCTGGTCTTTGGTTGGAAGTCTCGCATGAATGTGAAAGTACTCGGCATCTTCGGTCTGCTGGTGGGCTTGTGCCTGCTGATGATTCTGCTGACGCCGGATACGTTTTTACAGGCGTTCAACATCGAGAACCTGATCCGCCGCACCGCCCTGTTCGGGATCATCAGCATCGGCGTGGCCTTCGTGATCATCACCGGCGGAATCGACCTTTCGATCGGCTCGGTGATATGCCTGACCGGCGTGCTGCTGGCGGTGTTTTTGTCGGTCGACTACAAGCCGATCGACAGCGCCGAGGTGCTGCGCGTCGACGCTCAGCAGCGCGTGATCATTCTGCACGGCAAAACAAGCCTCAAACCCGGCGACCGCATCCGCTACTCCGGCGGGCGAAGAGCGCGGGCCGCCGTCGTCACCATCGAATCGATCGACCCCGAATATCGCTTCGAGCTGCGCCCCGGCATGGGCGAGATGACCGGCGTCAGGTTGATTGTCGACCAGCCGCTGACCGCCGACGAGGTCGCCACCTCGCCGAGTGAGCCGCGCGGATTCGTCGCCGCGGTGTATCCCGTGACGCAGTTCGAAGCGGGCGAACACCCGACGGTGACCATCGCCGGCGATCATGCATCGCTGAATCCGCGTGATCAGGTGATGCTGTTTCAAGGTGACGCGCGCCTGCGACAGACGCATATCACACAGGTGAACACCAGCGAGCAAAGCGCCGCGCTGAGGCTCGCCAACGATATCGGCGCCGTCGATGACACATGGGCGGCCATCCCGCTGAAGCGACACCAACTCATGAGCATTCCGCTGGCGCTGGTGAGTGTGATCGGCATCAGCCTCGCGCTCGGGTTGCTACACGGGTTGCTCGTGACCAAGCTGGGGCTGCAATCGTTCGTCGTCACACTCTGCGGCCTGCTGTTTTATCGCGGCATCTCTCGCTGGCTCGTCGACGATCAGACCGTCGGCTTCGGCAACGAGTACGACAACACGCTCAGCCCGCTGGCGACCGGAAAGATTCACATCACCGAGACGTTCGGCATCCCCGCGCCGTTTCTGATACTGGTCGTCATCGCGGTGGCGGCGGCGATCTTCCTGAACCGCACCATCTGGGGGCGCTACATGCTGGCGCTGGGGCGCAACGAGGCGGCCGCCCACTACAGCGGCATCAACACGTCGCGCATGACCTGCCTGGCGTATGTGATCTGCACGGGGCTGGCCGGCGTCGGCGGGATCCTGTTCGCACTGGACGGCAACTCGGTCCCGCCGTCGAGCCACGGCAATTTCTTCGAGCTTTACGCCATTGCCGCGGCCGTGCTCGGCGGGTGCAGCCTGCGGGGCGGCGAGGGGTCGATCCTCGGGGTCGTCATCGGCGCGGCGGTGATGCGTGTGCTGTACAACATGATCACGCTGCTGAAAATTTCGACCACGCTCGAGTTCGCCATCATCGGCCTGGTGATCCTCGGCGGCGTCATCGCTGACGAACTGATCAAACGCTTCGCCGCTCGACGGCGAGCCGCCCGCCAGGCACAAACCGCCTGAAGATCGTCGCCTGCGGAGCGGGATGCGGATATGATCAGTTTTGGCCCATACCCGGTGGAGATCACGCCCATGACCACACGCCTGGCTCAATGCACGATCGCCCTGCTGCTGGCGGCAGGCATCCTCTTCGCCGGCCCGCCCGTGGAACCGTTCAACGGTAAGAACCTCGACGGGTGGAACCTCAAGCACCACGGCAAAGGCGACAACCACTGGACCGTCGGCACGGCCGCCATCTCCACCGCCGACCCGCGTGAGCTGACCGCCAGCGAAGGCGGCAACCAACTGATCAATGTCCACGGCCACGGCCAGGACCTGTTCACCAAGCAGACCTTCCGCAACGTCGTCGTGGAACTCGAGGTGATGGTGCCCAAGGGGTCGAACTCCGGCATCTACCTGATGGGCGAGTACGAAGTGCAGGTGCTCGACAGCTTCGGCAAGGACAAACCCAACGAAGGCGACATGGGCGCGATCTACGGCATACACGCGCCGAAAAATCCGCCCTACCGCGCGCCGGGTCAGTGGAACACGTTCCGCATCGATTTCCAGGCGCCGCGTTTTGATGGGGCCGGCAAGAAGATCGCCAGCGCGAAGTTCATCAAGGTCGAACTCAACGGCAAGGTCATTCACGAAAACGTCGAAGTTCCCGCCCCGACGCGCAGCGCCCTGACCGGCAAGGAGCGCCCCGCCGGCCCGCTGATGCTGCAGGGCGATCACGGCCCCGTCGCCTACCGCAATCTGCGCATCACCCCGCGAGATTAGTCTGTTGCCAGTCGCACCTGCGTCGGTGTGCGACCGGTGTGCTCCCGCAACACCTTCGCGAAATACTGGCTGCTGGAAAATCCACAGCGATGGGCGATCTGTGTGACGCTGAGGCCGCGCGAGTCGCGCAGCATCCGGACGGCGGCGTGAATGCGGCAGTGGGTCAGGTAGTGATTCGGGGTCTGGTTGACGATCTGCTTGCACAGCGCGGTGAACTGCGTCAGCCCCAGCCCGCAGTGTTCAGCCATTTCGGTGACGGTCCACGGATGTGACAGTCGATGCACATCGCCGGCCAGTTCCTCAAGGAACAACTTGACACTCCGCTGCGTGCTGATGAGGCGCACGTCGAGCGACACCCGCTGACTGTCAAACATCTCCAGCATGAGCAGCAACAACTCATTGATGTATGTCGTCAGGTGAGAGATGTGTGAGCCCTGGCGATCGGCTTCAACCGCCCGTGCGATCTGCTTCCAACACCGCTGCACTTCACCGCTGATGATCCAGACCGGCTGTTCATTCTGACGCAGGATCATGGTCAGGCGATCCAGATCGCGGCGATGCAGCACGACCCAGGCGGGCCATTGCCAGGGTTGATCCGGCCGGCGTACACCCAGATCGATGATCAACCAGTGCAACCGCCCGGGGCCGACGTTCGGATCACCCACGCGGTGCGCCTGCCAGGGCCTCGTGATGGTCATCTCGCCGGGATTCAGGCGGTGGGTTGCTGACTGCGTGGCAAAGTGGACCGAGCCGGACTCCAGGTAGGTCAGTTCGAGGCCTTCGTTGCGGTGCCAGTCCAGTCCCCAGTCCTGCGGTCCGGCCGCGTCCCAGAACCCGACGCTCTTGACCCGCGGCAATTCATCGCGCCCCAGCGGCCGGCCCGGGTAGTGACCGCGCACCAGCGCCTCGAGTTTCACGGCCCCCCGCTGCGCGGCTTCGACCAGCGTGTCGCAGGTATCGGCGCGATACACCTGATGATTCGCTTTGTAGGCGGGGCGCTGTCGCATCTGGTGAAAATCTTTCACTGAAATATTCCGGACGCCCAAGCGGCTGTGCCACTTTAAGATTCACCGGCAATGACATCGTACAGCACACCGTCGTGTGTAGACAATCTTTCAGTGAGGATCAATCCATGGGCCGAATCCGACTGGGCGTGAACATGGAATTCGTCCGCCACCACGACAAAAGTTTCGAATGGGGCGTGGGCAAGGCGGCGGAACTTGGCTATGAGCTGGTCGAGCCGATGGTCCACTGGGGCCGCGAGTTGCTCAGCGAAGCGGGGTATTTTCACAGCGTGTCGATGCTGGACGATCCGTTGCGCGTGCGGCGCGCCTGCGAGAAGGCGGGCATCGGGCTGTCGGGCTTGTCGGCCCATACGCCGCTGTGCAAACCTGAAATCAGCGTCGAGTATCTGAAGCAGGCGATTCGGTTTGCCGCCGAGTGCGGCGCCCCGGTGGTGAACACCGACGAAGGCCCCAAACCGGACTGGACCACGGAAGACGAAGACCACACGCTGATGCGCTACACGCTGGGCGAGGCGGCGAAGACCGCCGAGCCGCGCGGCATCCTCATCGGCATCGAGCCGCACCAGCAATATTCCAAACACCCCGACGGACTCGACCGCATCTACCGACTGGTCGACTCGCCCGCCATCGGCATCAACTTCGACACCGGCAACAGCTACCTGTGCGGACACGATCCGTATCACTGGCTGGAACATGTGGCCGACCGGCTGGTCCACCTGCACGCCAAAGACATCAGCGTCGAGCAGTCCGACGGCGAACGCGGCAAAGTCACGGGCACACCCGTCGGGTGCGCCTGCGGCGAAGGCGTCATCGACTGGGGACGTGTGATCGAGATCTGCCGCCGGTGTGATCGCGACATCGCGATCAGCGTCGAATGCGGCACGGTCGATCAGGCCGCGCGAAGCATCGATCACCTGCGGAGTCTGCTATGCGATGTGCCTGTGTAATCCTGCTGCTGACGATCGCGCCGACGGTTTATTGCGATGTGACGACATGGCGCGCCGAGGACGACAGCACACGCATCACCGCATCCAGCGGAACGCGGGCGATCGCTGTTTATCAGGCGGCGCCGAGTCCGTTCAAGCCATACGTGGTGAAGCTGTTCACACCGGGCGGTGTGCAGGCGCTGCGCGACCAGGTGGCGGATCATCCGCACCATCACGGGTTGATGTTTGCCGTGAGCATCGACGGGGTCAGCTTCTGGGAAGAACGACGCGGCAGCGGCAAACAGGCCGACCCGACAACGACGCTTGATGGCCCGAGCCTTCAACAGACGCTGAACTGGCGCGATGCCGAAGGCCATGTGCTGGCCGGCGAGCAGCGGAAAATTCAGGTGCAATCAACGGCCGGGGCCACACTGCTGACCTGGCGCTCGACGCTGACTGCACCGGAAAATCGTGAACACATCACGCTCAGCGGACATCACTACTACGGCCTGGGCATGCGGCTGGTTGAGTCGATGGACAAGGTCGCAATCTTCACCCACAGCGAGAACACGCCCGGTGAAATCGTGCGCGGCACCGAGAAGCTGACCCGCGGCCGATGGGTCGCCGTCACGGGGCCGGTCCAGGGCCGAACGATCACCATCGCCATGTTCGACCACCCGGCCAATGCGCGCCATCCCGCGTGGTGGTTCACGATGCACGCGCCGTTCGCCTATCAGTCGGCCACGCTGAACCTGTGGAAACAACCGATGACGCTGCAGCGCGGCCAGTCGCTGCGGCTTGTCTATGGCGTGGCGGCGCTGGACGGCGCCGCCGATGCCGACGCGCTCAACACGCTTTACAACCAGTGGGTCCAACAGACCCCGCACAAGGAGTGATCCGATGACCGACGCCCCTTCTCCCGCCTCACGTCGCCAGTTCATGCAAACCGCCGCGACGCTTGCCGCGACGGCATCGCTCAGCGCACCGCGCATCTCACACGCCGCCAACGAACGCCTCGGCGTCGGATACATCGGTTGCGGCGGGCGGGCGCAGGCCCATCTGAACATGGTCCGACATCTCCGTGACAAGGCGAACTACCCCGTCGACCTGACGGCCGCCTGCGACGTGTACCGCCCGCGGATGCAGCGGGCCCTTGAGAAGTACAGCATTCCCAAAGGCTACATGGGTCACCGCGAACTGCTGGCCGATCCGAACGTCGACGTGGTCTGCATCGCCACGCCGGACCACCAGCATGCCCGGCAGGCGATCGACGCCGTCAATGCCAACAAGAGCGTCTACTGCGAAAAACCCATCACCCACTGGAGCCAGTTCGACCAGCTCAAGGCGCTTCACGCCACGGTCAAAGCGTCGAAGGTCGCCTTTCAGCTCGGTACCCAGGCGATGAGCGACCCAGTCTGGCGTCAGATGAAAAAGCTCGTGCAACAGGGGCTCATCGGTCAACCGGTGTTCGGCGAGACCAGCTACTTCCGCCTCGGCGACTTTGGCGAGCGCGGCATGCACATCGATGATCCGAACGCCAAGCCCGGCGCGGATCTGAACTGGGACGCTTGGCTGGGCGATCGGCCGAAAGTCCCGTTCAATGTCGACCGGATGTTCCGCTGGCGGCTGTTCGAGGAATACGCCGGCGGACCGGTCACGGACCTGTATCCCCACAGCGCCACGCAGATCATCGACATCCTCGGCGTGAGCATGCCCGACACGGTCGTCGCTGTCGGCGGGATCGATCGTTATGAGTATGAGCTGCGCACCGTGCCGGACACATTCAACCTGCTGGCGCATTACCCGGAAAAAGCCACGCTGTCGGTGCTCGGCACGCAGGCCAACGACTTCAACTCGATCGAGGGTTATCGCGGCGGTGGTCAGCGCCTGCCGTATGTGCGCGGTTATGACGGCACGCTGTTGATCCGCAACAACCGCCAGATCGTCTTCCAACCCGTGCGCGCCAAAGGCGCCAAGCAACCGGTCATCATCGACATCGAGGGTGGCGAAGACAACGTCGCCCACTGGCAGAACCTGCTGGACAACCACCGCAGCGGCACACAGGACACATGGAGCCCGATCGACCTGGCCTATCGCACGCAGACCGCCATGATCATGGCGATGCTCAGTTACAAACAACGCCGCGTCGCGGGTTTTGACACCGCCGCGCAGAAGATCACCATGGGGGCGTAAGTCGCCGGATCAGACTTCGGGATCGGGCATGGTGGCGACGAAGTCGATGAGCTGATCGAGCGTCGGCGAGCCGGCGTTGCGGACGTAGTAACCCGAGACGGCGTTGCCGACGGTCAGCATCTGATCCAGCGGCAGACCCGCGAGCCAGCCGATGCAGCAGCCGGCATTGAAGTTGTCGCCGGCGCCGGTCGAAAGGACGGGCTTCTTTGTGTAAGGCGCGGGGCTGAAGGCGGTGACGACCGAACCGTCGGGCTCGAGTCGCGCCGCGGCGGCGGACTTGAGCGGGTGGATCAGCACGGTGTTGATTTCGAGCTTCTCGCGGATGGCCTCGGCGGTGGCTTCGATGCCGGCGCCGGGGTCGGAGCCGGTGGCGATGTCGAGGGCCGCGGCGACCTGCTCGGATTCCTTGAGGTTCAGTCCGAGCGTCACGTCGGCGTATTCCTGCATCTTGCTGATCAACTGCGTGGCTTCGATCAGATCGTCGCGGGTGCGCTTTTCGGGGTCGGTCAGGTCGATGAAGATGCGGCCCTGGCCGTTTTCCCATTTCACGTCCGGGAGGATGTCGGCCAGCAGGTATTTCCAGATGTCCGATGTGTAGGCGAGCATGGTCCAGTTGACCATGGAAACGACGGCGCTGCGGGCGAAGATGGCCTTGAGCTTGTCGTCGCCGATGTGCTTGCGGATGGCGTCGGGATTGATCAGGCGGGTGTTGTTGAGCTTGCCGAACATCAGCTTGCCGTCATCGAACTCGACGGCGTCGGTGTAGCCGGGATCGGCGATGGGCAGGCATTCGGCGCAGCCGTCGGCCAGCGGCTGATAGGCGGGGTGAAGCTCGGGGTGACCGATGCCGCCGATGTAGGTCACGGGCAGGCCGATGTGGCACAGGGCATTGGCCATGATCGGGCCGTTGCCGCCGAGTTTGACCTGCTTGACGACCATCTCGTAGTTGGAGCTTTTACCGGCGGCGGCGACGATCTTCTGACCGAACTCGCTCATCTGCGAAATCGGTTCGTAATCCTCCGGCCCGCGGCGTTTATTCACGACGGCGAGGATCGTGTCGACCATGCCGTCAAAACCGACCATGATCGGCGAGGCGATCACCTTGTCGGCGGCGGCGCGGAGAGCGTCAGCGGTTTGCTTGCGAACGGCGGGATAGTCGGTGGGATATTTGATCATAGTCCGGAGATGATAATGGACCGGTGAAGATGATGCCACATCGGTGGAGCCCCCAAAATCACCCGGGCATAATCAGTCGGTATTTACGGAGTTTTACTTCAATTTTCCGCGGCCCACTGACGCAGGCGCGGCAGCGCCGCTTCGACCATCAGAATCTTGATGCACGCCGCCGCCGGAATGCACAGCAGCAGGCCGTACAACCCCCCGACCGCCCCGCCGATGAACACCACGATCAGAATCGTCACCACGCTCATGTCCAGGCTTTTACCCTGAATCCAAGGCGTCAGCACCCAGCCCTCCAGCGCCTGCACCACGAAGTACACCACGCTCGGCCAGATCACCACCGCCCACAGTTCAAACCCCGGCGCATCGTTGCCCGTCGTCACCGACAACCACTTCAACGCCACCGCCGCCGGCCACCCCACCACCGACGCGTACGGCACCAGGCTCAACAGCCCGCTGCCCATGCCCAGCAAAAACCAGTACGGCACGTTGAACCACCACCACCCGATCGAAAACATGAACCCCATGATGATCGCGATGATCACCCGTCCGCGGAAGAACGTCGCCACCACCTCGTCCATTCGGCCAAGGATGCGCAGCGTCTCATCGCGGTGCGAAGCGGGGATGAACTGCTCGAAGTATTCGACCAGCGGACCGAACTGCCACGCAAAGAAAAAGAAGTACACCGGAATCAGCATCATCGTCACGACGATGTACATGCTGGTCCCGAGGACCGACCCGAGCACGCCGAGCGCCTGGCCCGTCCCGGCCAGCAGCATCGTCACCTTGCCTGCCAGAAACGCGCCGGGGTCTTGACTGATCTGATCGGCGATTTCGTTGATCTGCTGGTCGACGTTGATCTCGTAGCGATCCGCCAGCGTCTTGGCGTATTGCGGCATGTTTTTGGCGAGTTCAACAAGCTGCCCGATGAACTTCGGCCCAAGCCAGACAACGACGATCATCCCGCCGATGCCCAGCACCGCCAGCAGAATCGAGATCGTCACCGGGCGCGGCATCTTCCACCGGCGATGGCAGTACGTGATCAGCGGATGAAACAGGTAGGCCAGCGCCAGGCCGATCAGCACAGGGGTGAAGATCGCCTGCAGCTGATACCCGAACCAGATGATGAACACGACCAGCGCGATGAAGAACAACTCGCGCACAAAGCGGAAGTTCCACAAGGGACGATCGCACCAGCACCCGGACTTGTCTGATGAAGGGTCGGTCAAAACGCGTTAATCCTGCTGAGACACCGGATCGGGCTCAACGCCCTCGGCCGGCACGCCTTCCAGATTCACCGGCACGTCAAACGCTGCGTCAAAGTCGAACACGGCATCGAAATCACGGATCGTGTCGCGCTCGGTCGCCTGCATCAACCCGCCGTCGACCATGGCGAAAACGATGTGGCCGAAGTCTTCGGTGCGGTGGATGTTCCATCGCGTGAGCACGGTGCGGGCCATCCAGCCGTACTGCTCGATGGCGAAATCACGCAGGCCTTCGGAAAGCTGCTGCCCGCTGATGTGGCGCTGCTGTTCGGTCAGGGCTTCGGGATTCTGATGAATGCGATGGACGGCAAAGTCCAGCCCGCGACGCACGAAGTGAAACGCATCCAGCGGATAGCGCGTCGCGCTGACGATCTCCTGCAGACTTTTGGGCTCAGCCTGGGTCATAGTGTTATTAGCATAGTCGACTTTGCCGTGACTTTCTCGCCGGGTATCATCGATGCGATGAACACCGATCCTTACATGGCGGCGGCGATCGAGGAGGCCCGCAAGGGGCTGACCGAGGGCGGGATTCCGATCGGCTCCGTGCTCGTGAAGAACGACGAGATTATCGGCCGGGGTCACAACCGCCGCGTCCAGGACGGCGACCCGATCACCCACGCCGAGATCGACTGCCTCCGCAACGCCGGCCGCGTCGGCAGCTACCGCGATTGCGTGCTGTACTCCACGCTGATGCCCTGTTACCTCTGCTCGGGGGCGGCGGTGCAGTTTGAGATTCCCAAGGTCGTCGTCGGCGAATCCGAAACCTTCCCCGGGGCCCCGGAGTTCATGCGCAGCCACGGCATCGAGGTCGTCGACCTCGGCCTCGACGAGTGCAAAGACCTCATGCGCCAGTTCATCGCGGCCAATCCCCAGCTCTGGAACGAAGACATCGGGGAACTCTAAGAATTTGAACCACAGAGAACGCAGAGATCGCGGAGATGATTCTTTTCATTCCCTTTCTGCGTCCTCTGCGACCTCTGCGGTTAATCGCCTTTCGAGACTCGCCAGACAGGGGTTTTACGGGTATCATGGCCGATCTTTACCCCTGAATATCCTTAGAGATTTCGACCATGCTCAAACGCACGCATCACTGCGGACAACTTCGTGACACCGACGCCGGCTCGACCGCCACGGTCGCCGGATGGGTCAACAGCTACCGGGACCACGGCGGCGTCATCTTCATCGACCTCCGCGATCGAGAGGGCCTCACCCAGCTCGTGTTCCATCCCGAAAACAAGGAAGCCCACGACCTGGCGGACAAGCTCCGCAACGAAGATGTGATCGCCGCGACCGGCAAGGTCGTCCCCCGTGCCGAAGGCATGGCCAATCCGAAGCTCGCCACCGGCGCGATCGAAGTCGATTGCGACACGCTGGAGATTCTCAACAAGGCCGAGACCCCGCCGTTCACCCCCGACGAGGCGGGCAAGGTCGGCGAGGCTCAACGCCTCAAGTACCGCTACCTCGACCTGCGCCGCCCGGCGATGCAGAAGATTCTCCGCACGCGCCACCGCGTGACCAAGATCATGCGCGACTACTTCGACGAGGAAGGTTTCTACGAAGTCGAAACGCCCTTCCTCTGCCGCTCGACCCCCGAAGGCGCGCGTGACTTTCTCGTGCCGTCGCGCCTGCATGCCGGGTCGTTTTATGCACTGCCGCAGAGCCCGCAGCTTTTCAAGCAGATTCTGATGGTGGCCGGGCTCGAGAAGTACGTGCAGATCGTGCGCTGCTTCCGCGATGAAGACCCCCGGGCCGACCGCCAGGCGGAATTCACCCAGCTCGATCTCGAGATGTCGTTCGTGGATCAGGACGACGTGATGAACACCGTCGAAGGGCTCGTCCGCCGCATCTGGAAACAGGTCGCCGACATCGATGTCCCGCCGGTGCAGCGGATGACCTATGCCGAGGCGATGGACCGGTTCGGGTCCGACCGCCCGGACCTTCGATTCTCGATGGAACTGATCGACGTGACCGACCTGGCCTCGCAGACCGAGTTCAAGGTCTTCACCGGCTCGATCGCCGCCGGCGGACAGGTCAAGGCCATCCGCGTGCCGGGCGGCGCCACGCTGACGCGCAAGCAGACCGACGGGCTGGCCGAGTGGGTCAAGCAGTTCGGCGCAGGCGGGCTGCCGATCTGCAAGGTGGAAAACGGCACCGTCGCCACGGGCGTGGCGAAGTTCATCGAACCGATTGCCGGGGCGCTGATCGAGAAGCTCGGCGCTGATGACGGCGACCTGATCTGCTTTGGCGTGTCGGATAAGAAGTCGGTCGTCGCCCGCGTGCTTGGCGAGCTGCGCGTCAAGCTGGCGCACGAGTTGAAAATGATCGAGCCGGGCCAGTGGAAGTGGCTGTGGGTCGTGGACTTCCCGCTGATCGAATACAACGACGAGCAGAAGCGCTGGGACAGCCTGCACCACCCGTTCACCGCGCCGTCGGATGAAGACCTCGCCCTGCTGGAATCCGACCCCGGGGCCGTCCGCTCCAAGGCCTACGACCTCGTGCTCAACGGGTCGGAACTCGGCGGCGGGTCGATTCGTATTCACAGCCCGCAGGTGCAGCAGAAAATTTTCAACCTGCTCGGCATCGACGACGAAGCCGCCAAGGCGAAGTTCGGGTTCCTGCTGGACGCGTTGAAGTTCGGCGCCCCGCCGCACGGCGGGTTGGCCATCGGCCTGGACCGCATGGTCATGCACCTGTGCGGCACGACCAACATCCGCGACGTCATCGCCTTCCCCAAAACCCAGAACGGCGCGGACCTGATGACCGAAGCGCCGTCGACAGTCGACCTGGCCCAGCTTGATGAACTGTCGCTCCGCGTGCAGACCCATCACGCCCCGGACAAGGCGGTCTGATCGACCACCGGCATCACCCAATAAAAAAAAACGCGCGACGCTTCACACGTCGCGCGTTTTTATTTGTCTTCACCTTTCCCACCGGGAGAGGTCGGCCCGAAGGGCCGGGTGAGGGTGGCTGTGAATGCAAACTGCAACCGGCAGCACATACTGGACTACAGTCCGCCCTCACCCCAACCCTCTCCCGCAGGGAGAGGGAGTAAGCATCAGACACTGCCCTGGGCCAGCGCCTTGTCGATCGCCTTGTCCAGGCCGCTCATCGGGTGACCGCTCCAGACCATTTCGCCAGCGGCGTTGAACACGAACGCATGCGGAACGCCTTTGACCTTCGCGCCCGGCAGCGCGCCGTGATTGACCACGCTGACCAGATCGTTCTTGGCCTTGCCCTTCCACGCCTTAGCGGCGGCGTCGACGTCCTTGGTCCAAACCTGGTTGGCGACGAAGACGACCTTGTCACCGTGCTCGGCGGCCAGGGAGGTCATGTGCGGGATCGAACGCAGGCACGGCGGGCAACGATCGCCCCAGTATTCGAACACAACGACCTTGCCTTTGAGATCATCGGCGCTGACTTTCGGGCCGGTCACATACGTGCCGAGGTTCACGCCTTCCAGCGTGGGCTTGTTGGCGGCATCGGCGATGTTCAGGCCAAGCGCGATCACCGCGATGGCCAGCGTGAAGAAGATCAATTGACGTTTCATGGTGTGAGTCTCCGTGGGGATGTCCGGTGTGCCTGCGAGTACAACGCTACTGAAAGTTTAGACGCGGCCGCCGGGGCGGGTGTTACAAAGATTGTGATTTTTTTGGCGGAATTTTGTATGCGGGGTGATTTGAATCTATCCTTGCCGCATGTGCGGCCTCGGCGGCATCTTGCGATTCGACAACCAACCCGTCGAGCGGGCTGCGCTCGAGGCGATGCAGCGCGCCCTGGCCTGCCGCGGGCCGGATGGTTCTGGGATTTTTGCTGAAGGCCCCGTCGGTCTGGTGCACACCCGCCTGGCCGTCATCGACCGCGCCGGCGGCGCTCAACCGATGACCGACGGCCCGCTGACCGTCGTCTTCAACGGCGAGATCTACAACCACCGCAAACTGCGCCGCAAGTTGAGCGATGCCGGCGCAAACTTCACCACGGATCATTCCGACACCGAGGTGCTGCTGCACGGCTATCGTCGTTGGGGTGAGCGGCTGCAGGAAAAACTGTCGGGGATGTACGCGTTCGTGATCTGGGACGCCGAGCAAAAGGAGATGTTTCTGATCCGCGATGCGGTAGGCAAGAAACCGCTGTACATCTGGCATGACGACAGTCGCATCGTGTTCGCCTCGACGGAGGCGGCGGTGCAGGCGGGAATTGCTTCGGGCGGCGGGCGCAAACTCAACCTCGACCGCGATGCGCTGCGTCAGTATCTGAGCTTCGGCTATACCGAGAGCTTCACGCTTTCAGAAGGTATCCGCGAGTTGGCGCCGTTGCAGTGGCTGCGCCTGGGCGCGAATCGCAACGACACGCCGAGGCTGTCGGCGGGCGCTCGCAGAACACCGGCCGGCGAAAACGAATTCGTCACGCTGATCGAACAGGCCGTCGAAACGCGGCTGGAAGCGGATGTTCCGCTGGGTTGTTTTTTAAGCGGCGGGATCGACAGCTCGCTGATCGCGGCGATCGCGCAGAAGCAGCTTGCTTCGCGCGGTCAACACCTGCGAACGTTCAGCGTGTCCATGCCCGAGGCGGCGTATGACGAAGGGCCCTGGGCGCAGAAGGTCGCCGATCACATCGGGGCTGAACATCGCGTGCTGCGGGCGGAGCCGAATGTTGAAAGCGATCTGCAATTGCTGATCGACACGATGGGCGAGCCGCTGGCGGACTCGTCGATTCTGCCGACGTACTGGCTGAGCAAAGCGGCGCGTCAGCACGTGACGGTCGCGCTGTCCGGCGACGGCGGCGATGAGATGTTCGGCGGGTATGAACGCTACGTGGCGCTGCGGCTGCTGGCCAAACACGGATGGTGGATCAGTAAGGCGCCGGTGTCGCGCCTCGGCGGCGAGCAGAAGTCGCACTCGGCGCGACTGCGGCGGTTGATCGAAGCGGCGCGATACGACAACGAGGCGATGCGATACTTCTCGATGGTGCGGTTGTTCGACGATGAGCAGCTCAAGGCGATCGGCATGCGACCGCTGACCTGGCCGAATGATCTGTCGCTGTGCCCGCAGCGCGACGACCTGAATGATCCGGCGGACCGGGCGCGGTGGTGGGACCTGCATCATTACCTGCCCGCGGACCTGATGCGGAAGGTCGATCGGGCGTCGATGGCGGTGGCGCTGGAGGTGCGCAGCCCGCTGCTGGATCGACAGGTGGTCGAAGCGGCGCTGGCGACGCCGATGAAGACGCTGATGCCGGGTCGCAAAACCAAGGCGATGCTGCGGAAGATCGCGCGGCGGTACCTGCCGGCGGACGTGTGCAAACGCCGCAAAATGGGCTTTGCCGTGCCGATCGGTCAGTGGTTCAGCGGGCCGTTGAAACCGATGCTGGCCAACTGGCTGCTGGACGCGCCGCACCTTGAATCCATCGGTATCAAGCGCGGCCCGATCCAGGCGATGATCACCGAACACGAACAGAGCCGGCGGGATCATACCCACCGGCTGTTCGCCTTGCTCAGCCTGTCGATGTGGCTTCACCGGAGGGCGGACGAATCTGTTTAATCCTGTGGTCGCATTTTCGGCGCCGCGTCACGTATGAGCGTCAACACCAGCGCGCGTTCGCGGGCACTGGTGCGAGGAAAGACTTCATCCTGAAAGAAGGTGATGACCTTCTCCTGTTTATCGATGGAGATCGGTTCGTTCTGGCGTTTTTCCCGTTCGCGGCGGCGTTCTTCTGATTCACCCTTGGGGCCGCGCCCGTTGGCGCCCATCGCTTTCCACATGGCGATGCGCCCGTCGAGCCACGCCCCGCGCTGCTCGGGTGGCAGTTGCACATACTGCTCAGCCTCGTTGACCACGAACTGCTTCCACACACGCATGGCCTGTTCACGCAACTGCTCGGGGTTGTCCTCGCGCATGGTTTTGATGCGGGCTTCGACGAGTTCGCGCTGCTCGTCGGTCATCGTGGCGTAGCGTTTCATCGCCGCCTCGGTGTAGCGCCGCTGGTCTTCGGGAGAAAGCCGATTGAAGTAATCGCTGAGCATGAACGCGATCAGTTCATCGGGCGAGGCGGATGTCAGGTCCGGCGGAATCGAAGCGCGATGGTCGTAGATCAGATACCCGCCGACGGAAAGACACGTGATGGCGATCAACAGACTGATGACGGTCTTGCGATTCATCATGGACCTCCCGCGGCGGCGGTTTGCGATGGCAGAGCGAACCACGCGGCGTGGCCGTCGAGGAACACGGCGTTGCGACCCGTGCCGCCGGGCCCGCCTTCGTGATTCACCTCGGCGTCGATCATGATGTAGGCCATCGAGGGCACGTTCGAGAAAAACTTGTAAAGCTGATTCTTCTTGCCGTCCTGCTGATCGCCGGGACTGATGTCGATCATCGTGAAGTAGAACCCGATGAAGTACTCGTAGCTGGTGCCCAGTTCGGCAAAGAGAATCTGGTCCGACGGGCAGTGGTAAATCTCCGGCTGCGGCAGATAACGCGCCAGTTCATCCATGATGGTCGGCGCGTAGGGATCGACCGGGATCGTCTGCACCTCGGGGATGCGCCCGTGGTGATCGTCGCTGTAAAAACCGATCGCCCCGCCGATCTGGCGGAGATTCGACAGGCACACCGTCCGCTTGGCGGCTTCCCGGGCGCCCGACAACACCGGCAGCAGCAACCCCACCAGCAGCACGATAATACTGATCGTGACCAGCATCTCGATGAGCGTGAAGCCCCCGGGATGACGTCGGGCTCGGAAAATGTCCCATTTCATCAGTTCATCCTACCCGCGGGGCAAGGGGGTGGTTGCGATCGCTATGATGAAATATGGCTGTGAAGAGTCCCGAAGCTGTGGCGCTGAAGCAGTTGCTCAGCGAGTTGACCAGGCCGGGCGAGCTTTATGAAAAGCTGCCCGACGGGCGGTTGCTCTGTTATGCCTGCGGACACGAATGCAAGATCGCCGAGGGCAAGGAAGGCGTCTGCCGGGTGCGGTTTAACGAAGGCGGCGTGCTGAAGGTTCCATCGGGGTATGCCGGAGCGCTGGCGTGCGATCCGATCGAGAAGAAGCCGTTCTTTCACGCCTTCGTCGGGCAGGATGCGATGAGCTTCGGCATGCTCGGGTGCGACCTGCACTGCTCGTATTGCCAGAACTGGGTGACGAGTCAGGCATTGCGGGATGAAAGCGCGGTCAGCAAGGTGTATCGCCTGACGCCGGGGCAGATCGTGGAGATGGCGCAGCAGCGCGGGGCGCCGGTGGTCGCCACGACGTACAACGAGCCGCTGATCACCGCGGAGTGGGCTGTCGAAGTGCTCAAGCCGGCTAATGAGGCGGGGCTCTGCGGGGCGTTTGTGTCCAACGGCAACGCCACGCGGCGTGTGCTCGAATACATTCAGCCTTACGTGCAGCTTTATAAGGTCGACCTCAAAAGCTTCCGCGATGCGGAATACCGCAAGCTCGGCGGCCAACTCGAAAACGTCCAGCGCACCATCCGCCAGCTTCACGAAATGGGCTTCTGGCTGGAGATCGTGACGCTGATCGTACCCGGGCTCAACGACGACCTTGCGGAACTGGAAGAGATGGCCGGTTTCATCGCGGATGTGTCGCCGGACATCCCCTGGCACGTGACCGCCTTCCACAGCGACTACAAAATGGCCGACACACCCAACACGCAGATCGACCAGTTGCTGACCGCCTGCATGCTCGGCACCAAGGCCGGCCTGCGGTACATCTACGCCGGCAATCGCCCCGGCATGGTCGACGAGTGGGAAGACACCCGCTGCCCGCGGTGCGACACGACGCTGATCAAACGGTACGGCTTCCAGATCCAGTTCAACCACCTCGCCGAGGGTCACTGCCCCGACTGCGGCGAGCCGATCCCCGGCCACTGGTCAAAAACGTGTGTGATCCCGCAGGGATAGACACACATTAAGATGCAACACCACACCACAAGCAAGACATAACCACACACATAACGCCATAATTAACTTTAAATATATGCTTTATATTCACTCTTAGTTTTTTGTTTTCGTCGAAAATAGAAAACTAAATCAGCATAAAAATGTAGCTTTTCAATCAGACCATCAAAAAGCCACGAAATCTTGTACGAGACGGCAACTTCAGGGAACTTCATGAACACCGAGGGGTGACACCTTATGATCCCCCGTGGGGCGTCTTAACAGATGGATCGCGTTAGGCATACCGGCGTAACGCTCCGACATCGCATTGCCTGCAAACAACTTACAGCACATGCTCCGCGATGTATATTTTTTGTGACAAAACATCATCTGCTGCAGAATAACAGTGGAAGGCTTCGCATGAATTACTCGCTCAACGAACAGCTTGCCGCCGAATGGACACGGGCCCAGCGGACCGTGGCGGCGTATCTGACCTCGACGCTCGGTAATTTCAACGAGGCGGAAGAAGTGCTGGCGCGGGTGGCGATGGCGGCGGTTCGCAAGTACGACACCTACGACGCGTCGCGCCCCTTCGCGGCGTGGGCGATCGGCATCGCCCGGCTGGAGTTGCTGAACTACCGCCGACAGATGGCCACCGACAAGCATGTGTTCGACGACGCCCTGCTGGACCAGATCACCGAAAGCTATCAGCGTCAGGCCCAGGCGCTGGGTTCGCACCGCGAGGCGCTGGCCGAGTGCCTGAAGCGTGTCGACGGCCGGGCGCGGCGGGCGCTGGAACTGCGTTACACCGAAAACATGAAGCCGGCCGCCATCGCAGAGCAGCTGATGATGAGCGGCGGCGCGGTCCGCATGCTGCTGATGCGGACGCGACAGTCCCTGCGTGACTGCATCCGCAGCCGCATCGCCGGACAGGTGGAGCACGAATGAAAGACCTCGACGCCCTGCTCAGCGCTCACTTCGACGACGGCCCGACCGCCGAGTCATCGGCCGCGCTGCGCCGCTGGCTGGCTGAAAACCCCGAGCATGTCGACCAGTTCGTCGAGTTGAGCCATCAGCATTTCGAACTGTACGACCTGCTGAGCCAGCAGAAGCTCAGCGAAGGCTCGATCCCGCAGCCCCAGCCGGCCCGCTCCCCCGCCACGCCGACGCTGAGGCGCAGCCGAAGCGTCTGGTACGTCGCCGCCGCCGCGGTGGCGCTGATGATCACCGCGTGGTTTGTCGTCTCGTCGATCTCTCCGCAGAACGACGCCCGCCAGCGGCAGGCATCCCCCATCGCCCTGCTGACCAACGCTGAAAACGCCGTCTTCGCCGACACGGCTACCGGCAGCCCGATGGCTTCGATCAAACTCGGCAGCGAGCTGCAGCCCAGCACGCTGAAACTTCAGTCCGGCAGCGCGCAGGTGATGTTCCGCTCGGGCGCGGTCGTCGACATGATCGGTCCGTGCGAATTCGAAATGACCGACACCAACCGCGGTCGACTGCACAGCGGCGCGATTCACACGCTCGTGCCCGCCGCCGCCAGCGGGTTCACCGTGCAGGGGCCCGGGGGCGTGCAGGTTGTCGACCTGGGCACGGAATTCGAAATGCGCGTCGACCTGGCCGACCAGGTGCTGGTGAAAGTGCTCGAGGGGACGGTTCAGGTGATCGGCGGGCCCAACGGCGTACCGCAGGTGATGACCGCCGGCCGAGCGGCTCGCGTTCACGCCTCGACGATTCACGATATTCAGCTTGCCTCGGTGTTCACGCCAAGCGTCGAGTCATGCTCACCGACGATGCGTGCGGTCGCCGCCCCGCCCATGATGCAACACGGCCGGTACCAGACCCCCGAAGGGCCCATCGTATTCGCCGAACGCCGCAACGTGCTGATCGACCGCACGCTGGAGGTCGCCTTCACCAAACCCGGCATGTACAAAAACCTGACCCAGGAAACCGAACCGATCAACGGCCCGGTTCGTATCGACAGCTACCTGATTCATTTTGATCCCAATCCCCAGTCGGGCGGCCCCATGACCCCCGGCAAGGGACAGGTCACGTTCACAAAACCGATTCTCGGCATCATCGCCACGCCCAGCGGCCTGCGTGAAACCGACGACCGTTTCGGCGCCGAGCAGGCGGGGTACACCAACGCCGCCGGCCCGCGCGGGATGGAAGATGTCGATGTGATCACACTCAGCCCCGATCGCCGCACGATCCAGTTCGATTGGTCCGCCGGTCATCACAGCGACCAGGTCCGCGTTCTTGTGCAAGCCGATGAGCCCCAAACGCCGTAGCCATCCGTGAAACTATGAGCCAGCCAGCCAACCAAACCCATCGTTGTTTCCAAACCCGAGCGGCTTTCACGCTCATCGAGTTGTTGGTGGTTGTGTCGATCATCGCACTGCTGATCGCCATTCTTCTGCCGGCGTTGAGCAAGGCCCGACGTGCGGCACGCGAGGTGATCTGCTCGACGCAACTGCATCAGATCGGCACGGCGCTGGCAATCTACGACAACGAGTACAAGCGCCTGCCGGTTCACACCCATGAAATCGACGGCAACTGGGATCCACACCGCATCAAAGGCGGCGGATTTGACGGGCGAAAGCAGTACAGGCCCTACATTCCCATCAGCATGATGTTGTGCCCGTTGATTGACAATTCCGGGTGGTATCCCGACAAGGCCACATCCGGTTCGGTCTACGTCCAGTACGCTTTTGGCGCGGGCATCTGGAGCGACATTTACGACGACAAATTCACCCAGCCGGACAAAGAACCCTGGACCAGCCTGAGCCAGACCTACAGCCACAATGGTCAACCGCTCAACGTGCTGGCGGCCGATTTGATGCGCTACACCGGCGCCCCCATCGGGCAGGGCTCCAACCAGATCAATCACGGCTTCGGCCTCGATGACTTCTACCGCTACTACCCCTCGGGCTACTGGACCAACCAAAGCTGGAATTACGCCACGACCGACGTCCGCTGGAAATACTCGATGAACACGCTGTTCGCCGACGGCAGCGTCAACACGACCACAACCGACCCGCATGATGTGGATCGAGTCGGCATTCCCGGCGGCACCGGCAATGCCCGGCGCTGGCTGGTGAATCGCCCATAAACACGACCAGGATGATGAGACACCTTTGACTGACAGGAGATCGCCATGAGGAATGTGATGAGACAACTGATGCCTGCCGCCCTGCTGGCTGCGGCGGTCACGATGCCGGTTCAAGCCGACACGCTGGTGGCCGGACTGGATACCGGCGACGCCTACTACACCGGCGGCGCCACCGAAGAAGAATTTTCGGCGACCAATCCCGACCACAGCCTCGGGCTGACGATCGCCGTCGACATCACGCCGTCGGCCTCGGATGTCGCCGTCGGCGGCGGCGGCACGGAGAACCTCGTGTCGCTGCTGGAAACCGGCGGTCAGTTCAGCGGCTCCGGTCTCTACCTCGTCGAAGGCGTGCCGCTGTTCATCACCAAAAGCAACACCAACGAAACCCAGGGCCCCAACACCCTGCCCGACACTGATGGCGGCAACGAAGGCGCGAACCTGAACAGCAACATCGCCATGAAGCACACGGTCGGCGCGCTGGCCGCCGGCAGCACGTACAAGATTCACGTCGCGCTGGACAACACCAATCAGAAGCTCGAATTCGCCGTCAACGGCGTGACCAACTATTACGATCTGACCGGCATCGGCTCCGGGTGGAACTGGTCCGGCGACGACGGCATCACCTATCTGAAAATCCCCGCCGGCGCCTCCAGCCGCGGCGGGCTCAACGATCTCGGCGGTGAAACCGACCGTGACAAAGTCGCCGATTATGTCGGCTCCGCCACCGAAGGCGCGATCTGGAACGCCATCCCCAACGACTTCATCGTCCCGCTGAATCCCGCCGCCGCGCTCTACAACAGCGGCGACACCTCGGGCGATCTGAACAACTCCGTTTCCGTGGCCAATCCTGCCCACACCCAGGGCCTGACCTTCAACATCACCTTCGCCCCCGACGCTGCCGACCTCGGCAGCGGCGACACCGTCCTGCTGATGGAAGTCGGCGGCACGCAGAACGGCACCGGCCTGTACCTGGTCGACGGCGTGCCCGTGTTCATCTCCAAGCAGAACGGTTTGCTGGAAGACACCCCCGGCAGCTTCGACCTCGGCGTGTCCAACGACACCAGCTTCACCGACAACGGCGATGACAACACCATCGCCATCGCTTCAGGTTTCGGCGCGTTGGACGCGGGCGTCGAGTACGTCCTGGCCGCCCAACTGGACACCCAGACCGGCCGCCTGATTCTCCGGCTGCGTGATGGCGCCACCGGCAACACTCTCGTTGAAGCTTTCAACCTCACCGGTCAGTCACCCACCGGCAACTGGTCCGGCGACGACACCGTCAGCGTCGGATTCAACCACTCATCGAATACCAGCTCGCGCGGCGCCCTGAACAACAACAGTCTCGACCCGTTTTTTCGAGATGATGTGCTCAACTTCACCGGCGTCATCGAGCAGGCCACGTACTGGAACCTGATCCCCACCCCCGCCGCGCTGCCGGGCGGCCTGACCCTGCTGGCGACCCTCGCGATGCGTCGCCGTCGCTGAACCTGAGACGAGAATGGAGACCCATATGTTTTGTAAGACTGCCAGCCAACAATCCTGTTTATCGCTTTGGTCATGTACGGCCGTGTGTGCATTGATCGCGATGATCAGCGCCGTCACCCCGGCCCGTGCCGCCAATCTCGTGGTCGGCCTTGATGACGGCGATGCCATCTTCAGCGCTACCACCGCCGCCAGCACGACCGTCTCATCCGGTTCGATCGATCATGCCGCCGGCGTCAGCTTTGCCGTCGAGATCACACCCGACGCCAACGACATCTCCGCGTCGCTGGTGTCCATCCTCGAAATCGGCGGCCCCAGCAACGGCGCCGGGCTTTACCTGCTCAACGGCACGCCGCTGTTCATCTCCAAGTCGTCGACCAACGACCAGAACGGCCCCAGCGGAACCGCCCCCTACCTCGATCTCGACGGCGGCAGCGAAGGGCCGAATCTGGCGAACAACATCGCCGTCAGCCACAGTGTCGGCACGCTCACCGCCGGTCAGACGTACAAGATGTCCGTCGTGCTGGACAACACCGACGGCAATCTCGAATTCATCGTCGACAACGACCTCGACGGGTATCAGCTTTCGAATGTCGCCAGCGGCTGGGCGTGGTCCGGCAACGACACCGTCAACTACCTCGGCCTCGATCCCGTCGGCAGCCGCGGCGGACTCAACGATCTCAATGGCGACACCGACGTCGACAGCGCGTCGGCTTTCTCCGGTACCGGCATCGAAGGTCGCCTCTGGAACGCCACGCCCAACGACAACCTCTACGACATCCCGCCCAGCACGATCCACTACGACGGCGAAGCGATCAGCAACGCCGCCAACAGCCAGAGCGTCGGCAATCCCAACCATGGCCAGGGCCTGCTGTTCAACATCGCCTTCGCCCCGTCCAGTGCGGACTTGACCGGCACTGTCCTGCTGATGGAAGTCGGCGGCACCTCCAACGGCAGCGGCTTGTATCTCGTCGACGGCGTCCCCGTGTTTCTTTCCAAACAGGACGGCGGCAGCGGCAATGTGCCCACCGGCCTCAACGACACCGACTTCACCGATGGCAACGACACCGTCGCCGTCAGCCACAGCTTTGGCGAGCTTGACGCCGACGTCGAGTACGTTTTGGCCGCCATGCTGAACACCAACACCGGCCAACTCATACTCACACTGCGCGACGGTCTCACCGGCGACATTCTCACCGACCTGATCCAGTTGACCGGCGAAGGCCCGACGAAAAACTGGTCCGGCAACGACACCCTCAGCGTGGGTTTCAACAACTCGATCAACCCCTCCGGCGACCGCGGCGCGTTGAACGGCGTCAACAACGGCAACCCGTTCTATTACGACACGGTCGCCGACTTCACCGGATATCTCGACCGCGCCACCTACGCCAACATCTTCATTCCGACGCCGGCCGCGCTGCCGGGCGGACTGGCCCTGCTGGCGACTCTCGTGCTGCGTCGCCGTCGAGCCTGACTCAACATGATCGGAGATCGTGAGAAATGCATCTGTACCTGAAAGGGAAATCTGTGAACAAGCAAGCACACCATCGCACGCTCGCCGCCCTGCTGGCCGTGGCTCTGGCCGCGGGAACAGCCGGCGCCGCGGAGGAACTGGGCACGCTGACCTGGAACGCCTCCAACAACGCCGGTGAATCCAGCGACACATGGGAAGCGATCAACGACGCCACGCGTGTGTTCAGCTTCGGCCCTGACGCCGGAACCGGCGATCGCCCGACGCTCAGCACCGCCGATCCGACACACCTCGCCGGCATCGCCTCGGCATATACCTTCGATGGCGACAACGACCTGGCGACCACCATCTCTGATCCCAACATCTTCACGAACCTCCCCGGCGATCCGTCCAACGAACCGGCCAGCTTCGAAGTCTGGTTCAAGCCGACCACGCTCACCGGCGGCAACCAGATCCTTTTCGAAACCGGCGGCTCCGGCGATGGCAGTTCGCTGACGATCTCCGATGGACAAATCCGCTGGCGCGTCAAGAACGGAACCGCCGGCTTGTTGACGGTCACGGCTGATCTGCCGACCACGGGTGACTTCATCCAGGTCGTCGGCACCATCGACACCACCACCGCCACCGATGAAGCCGTGCTCTACCTCAACGGCCAGGCCGCCACCGCCGTGACCGACACGTTCCTCTCCGCGACCACGACCAATCCCTCCGGCGGCGGCAGCCTCGACAACCCCGGCGCCGGCGACTGGGACGGCGGCAACGCCAGCGGCCTGGGCTCGTCCAACTCCACCCGCGGCGGAAGTTCCGGCGGCGACCTGAACGGATTTGACACGTTCGACGGACAGATCGCCATCATGCGTTTCCATGAAAAGGCGATGAGCGCCGCCGAAGTGCTCACCAATTACAACGCCGTGGCCGCGCCGGTCTACGCCACGGCCGTGCTCGATGCCGACCCGATCGCCTACTGGCGACTGGGCGAGCGGGAAGAAGCCGTCAACAGCGCCACCGTCGAAACCGGCCTCGCAGGCCTCGGCGCCGCGGCGGACGGCGCCTACTCGGGCAGCCCCGACGTGATCGCCACCAGCCTGCTGCTGACCGACCCGAACAATCCCGCGGTTCACTTCGATGGCGTCGATGATCGCATCGACATCGCCGACAACGGCGCGATCAACACCGGCGGCCCGTATCAGACCAAGACTTTCGAACTGCTGTTCAACGCCGACAGCGTCAGCTCCAGCACGCCGCAGGTTCTCTACGAACAGGGCGGCCAGTTCACCGGCATGAACCTTTACATCGATGAAGGCGAACTGCACGGCGGCGTGTGGAACAGTTCGAATTACTTCGACGTCGTAGCATCGATCAGCGCCCAGACCACGTACCACGTGGCCTTCGTCTGGAATCAGGGCGACCTTGAGCTGTACATCAATGGC
This sequence comes from Planctomycetales bacterium ZRK34, assembly GCA_014873095.1. Classification (GTDB taxonomy): domain Bacteria; phylum Planctomycetota; class Phycisphaerae; order Phycisphaerales; family Zrk34; genus Zrk34. The sequence goes on along the minus strand of CP050848.1, from coordinate 4,677,472 downwards.
GCTCTCGTGGACACCGCCACCGCCGCGTTCACCCAGGTCGGCGGCCACACCGGCGACATCGCCATCGGCGCGATGAACGACGGCTCCTTCTTCGACGACATCAGCGGCGTATCAGGCGGCGGCTACTACTTCGCCGGCCTCATCGACGAGGTCGCCCTGTACAACACCGCGCTGGATTCGACCACGATCGAGACGCACTACGCCGCGGTCGTTCCGCTGCCGGCCGCGCTGCCGGGCGGTCTGGCCCTGCTGGGCGCGATGGTTCTGCGCCGTCGCCGCTAATCGAACTCAACTGGAGAACTGAGTCATGCAATCAGGTTTGAGAATGAACAATCGGAAATGGCAACACATTCGACGTTCGGCCGCCGCGGTGCTCGCCGTAGCGCTTGCCGCGGGTTCAGCCGGGGCCGCCGAGGATTTAGGCACGCTGACCTGGGACGCTTCCAACAACGCCGGTGAAGCCAGCGGCCAGTGGACCTCGATCATCGACAGCGGCACCTGGGTCATCGGCAACGACGCCAACACCCCCACGCGAACTTCCGCCGACCCCACACGCCTGGCCGGCATCGCTTCGGCCTACAGCTTCGACGGCAACGATGATGGTGTCTCGCAGAACAACACCAGCATGTTCACATCACGCTCGCCGAATCCGAACAACGATCCGGCCAGCTTCGAAATCTGGTTCAAACCGACCAGCCTGACCGGCGGCGACCAGGTGCTCTTCGAAACCGGCGGAACCACCACCGGCTCGTCGCTGACGATCTCCGATGGTCAAATCCGCTGGCGCGCCAAGTACCAGAGCACCGGCCTGATCACGATCACCGCCGACCTGCCGACCACAGGCGAGTTCATTCAGGTCGTCGGCGCCATCACGCCCGGAGGCGATGGCAACGACTCGGCTTCGCTCTTCATCAACGGCAGCCTGGCCACACCGACTTTCGACAACCTGCTCGGGTTCAACACCGCCAACCCCGGCCCGGGCGCCAACGATGACTCCGGCGTGCAGCAGTGGGACGGGTCCAACGTCTCCGGCCTCGGCAACAACGGCTCGGCACTGGGCGGCGACCTGTCCGGGTTCGGCGGGTTCGACGGCCAGATCGCCATCATGCGATGGCATGAGCAGGATCTGAACGCCACGCAGGTGCAGACCAACTATGACGCTGTGGCGGCGCCCGAGTATGCCACGGCCGTGCTCGATGCTGACCCGATCACCTACTGGCGGCTCGGCGAGCGCGCCGAAGCTGTCAACAGCGCCACCACCAGCGACGCTGCTGGCAACAGCTACAGCGGCCTGAGCGCTGCCGGCGACGGAACATTCAGCGGCAATCCCAGCGTCATCTCCCACGGCCTGCTGGGCACCGATCCAAACAATACCTCGGTGTATTTCGACGGCGTTGACGATCGCCTCAATATCAATAGCAACGGGGCCATCAACACCTCCGGCCCGTACACCGCCAAAACTTTCGAGATGATCTTTCGCGCCGACGATGTCGACGCCGGCAACTCACTCGATCCGCAGGTGCTCTACGAGCAGGGCGGCGCGTCCAACGGGTTCAACCTCTTCATCGATGATGGCGAACTGCACGCCGGCATCTGGGTCAACAGCAACTTCTTTGAAGCCGTCGACGCGATCATGGCGGATACGGCGTACCACGTCGCATCCGTCTGGGACGGCGATGTGCTGATGCTCTACATCAACGGCGAACTCGTCGACACGGCCGACCCGACCTTCTCCTCAGTGCCCAGCCACACCGGCGGCATCCTGATCGGCGCCTCCAACGGCACCCGCATCAGCAATACCGTCGGCGACGACAACGGCCCCAAGTATTTCTACGGCGGCTTGCTCGATGAAATCGCGCTGTACAACACGTCGCTGGACGGTTCAACGATTCTGACTCACTTCGAAGCCACCGGCATTCCCGCGCCCGCCGCGCTGCCGGCCGGCCTGACGCTGCTCAGCATGCTGGGCCTGCGCCGTCGACATCGCTGATCGTCACACACACTGGTTGTCCGCCTGCACCCGACGCCTCGTGGGTTTCTCACGGGGCGTCGGTTTTTTCATGCCGGCAGATGCCCGACGTACGCGACGGCGATGCCGAAGGTCAGCGGTTTGGCGGTGATGTTGATGTAGCCGGCCGCGCTCATCATGTCGATCATCTGCTGGCGCGACAGGAAGGTGTTGACCGACTGCGGCAGGTATTTGTAGGCCCCCGAGCGGTCGCGCGCGATCAGCGCGGCGGTGTGAGGCATGACATGCTTGAAGTAGAACATGTACGCGCTGCGCATCAGCGAATTGGTCGGCAGCGAGAATTCGAGAATGCAAAGCCGCCCGCCCGGCCGCATCACACGGGCGAACTCACGCACGGCCAGCGCCGGGTCAGCGACGTTGCGAATGCCGAACGCGATCGACACGATGTCGACCGAATCGTCGGCGACGGGCAGGCGCATCGCATCGCCGTCGGTGAAACCGCAGGGCGCCAGTGATTTGGCGGTGCGGACGCGATGCTGGTCGTGCTTATGGGTGGCGACCTGCACCATCTCATGGGTGAAGTCGACGCCGACGACGCGCCGCGGCGCCGGATCGGCCCCGGCGAATGCCAGCGACAGGTCACCCGTCCCGCAGGCCACGTCGAGCACCACGTCGGTCGGCTTCACCTCGCAAAGTTTCACCGCCGTGCGCCGCCACGCCTGATCGCGGCCCATGGAGTGGACACGATTGTTCAGGTCGTAGGACTGGGCGATGGCGGCGAACATCTGCCGCACGCGCCGGGCCTTATCAGCGACGGCATGGGGATTGTCCGCCAGATCGCGCTGCGTCCAGGCCGGTTCGTTGGTTTGTGGGTCTTGCGATGAGACGTTCACGCCGCGATGATAGGTTCCTGCGGGGCTAAAGCAAAGCCGGCCGGGAACTGACGATCGTTTCGTCGCGTATAATGGGGTGATCCGACACCTCGCAGCAAATCAAGGAGCGGGCAGATGACAAACATTCGACGCAACGGATGGTTCAACACGTTCGCAGCGCTTCTGCTGGGCGCTGTGGCGGCGCTTTCACTGGGTGGTTGCTCGGTGAATCCGGCCACGGGCGAGCGGCAGTTCAACATGCTCTCCGAAGACCAGGAGGTCGCCCTCGGCATCGAGGCCGCCCCGCAGTTTATTCAGCAGGGCGGCGGCAAGATTCCCGACGCCAACGTCCAGGCGTATGTTTCATCGATCGGGCAGAAGCTCGCCGCAGCCAGCGAGCGGCCGGACCTGCCGTGGGAGTTTTTCGCTCTGAACTCACCGATCATCAACGCCTTCGCCCTGCCCGGCGGGAAGGTGTTCATCACGCGCGGGCTGATGGAGCAGCTTGAAAACGAAGCCGAACTCGCCGCCGTGCTCGGCCACGAGGTCGGCCACGTCAACGCCGAGCACATCGGCCAGCAGATGAGCCGCGCCAAGGTGTTCGAGATCGGCCTGCAGGTCGTCGGTGCTGTGTCCGAGCAGTCGTGGATCGACACCGCCCTCGGCGCCGGCGGCAATCTTTACCTGCTGAAGTTCGGCCGCGATCAGGAATCGCAGTCCGACTCGCTGGGCCTGCGTTACATGACCAAGTGCGGCTACGATCCGCGCGGCATGCTCGGCGTCATGCACGTCCTGCAGGACGCCTCCGGCGGCGGGGGCATCGAGATGCTGCAGACCCACCCCCTGCCGCAGACGCGCATCGATCGCGTCGAGCAGGAGATCAACGAAGGCTACGCCGCCATGCTCAACAATCCCCAGTACACCCTTCAGCCGACGCCGTACCAGCAGCAGGCCCTGGCGCCGCTGAAAAAACTGCCGCCCGCGCCCCAGCCCAAGGCCCAGTAATCCCACGATTTGCGGGCTCTGATCGACGTCCTGCAACCGCCCGGATTCTCACCGCGCCGCCTTCGCTTTTGACCGTGGCTTGACATATACTGTGGGCCTTTCACGCACCCATGGAGCCATCGGGACATGCTCAGATTCTTTGCCAAGTACCAGAAGATTCTGCTCGTCGTCGGCGGGTCGATCCTCATGGTGATCTTCCTGCTGCCGGCTGGCGGTCAGTTCCTCCAACCCGACCCCACCGCGCAGCCGGTCGGCACCGTCGATGGTCGCACGATCACCTTCGCCGATCAGCACGCCGCCGCGGCCGAGATGGAACTGCTCTCACGCATCGTTCCGAATCTGCTTCGCAATCTGCCGGACGATCCGCTGCAATGGCTGTTGGAAGTCGACGACGCCCGCCGCAACGGCATCTATGCCTCCACGGTCCAGGCCCGCTCCGAGATTGACCAGATGACCGCGCAGGGCGTACCCGTGGCGCAGCTGCTGCAGCAGTCGGGTGTGACCGAAGCGTTGCTGGTCCGTTCGATCCAGCATGCCGTGATGATCCTCGAACTGCGCAAGATGATCATCGCCCCGCAGCCGCCCAGCGAGCCGCGTCTGGCCCACTTCGCCCAGGGCATCCGTTCGCAGGCGACGGTTGACGTGGTGCCGGTGGATGCTGACACGCTGCTGGCCGATGCCCCCGAGCCGACCGATGCCCAGGTGCAGGAACTCTACGACAAGTACAAGGACTCACCGAAGGGCCGTAGCGAGCCGTACGGTTTTGGTTACTACCTGCCCCGCCGCGTGAAGCTCGAATACATCAGCGTGCCGCTGGCGCGTGTGACCAACTCCATCGAGGTCGACGAGGTCGAAGCCCAGAAGTTCTACACGACCCACCCCGAACGCTACATGCCGCCGACCCCGGAGAAAAAAGACAACGCCGACGCTGAGCAAAGCGAAGCGTCTGGTACCGATGCCCCCAAGGGCCCCCTGCCGTATCGCCAGGTCCGCGACCGGGTCATCGACGAGTTGCTGCGTCAGCTTGCCCAGGAAAAGCAGAACCGCATCGTCAAACAGATCAGCGCCGAACTTGCTGAAAGCACCCGCTCCCTGAAGCGCGACAACGACGGGTACTTCATCCTCCCCGAAGGTTACATCCCCGCGAGCTTCGAAGACATCTCCAAGCAGATTCAGAAAGACTACGGCGTGCTGCCGGATGTGATCCGCATCGACAACCGCTGGCTCGACCTGCCTGCCGTCAACAAGCTCGAAGGCTTCGGCTCGGCCGGTTTTGAAGTCAACGAAAATCGCATCACCACGGCCCAGTACATCTCCACCGCCCGTGAACTGGACCCGCCGGCGAACAATCCCCTGGCCGCCCTGCACCTGCAAGTCAACATCGCTTCGCGTTCACTGACCGGCAGCGATGGCGATGAGTACATCTTCCGCCTGACTGCCGCCGATTCCGCCCGCGAGCCCAAGTCGCTCGACGAGGTCAAGGATCAGGTCGTCGCCGACGCCAAGCGGCTCGAAGCCTACAAGCTGCTGAAAGACCGCACGCAGAAGCTGCTGGACCGCGCCCAGGCCGAAGGGCTTGGGAAGTTCGCTGATTCGTTCAAGACGAAGATCACGCCGGTCGGCCCGTTCAGCGGGCGCGATGTGCAGGCGATGATGATGGGCGTGGGCTCACTGGACGCCCCGGTGCTTCCGATCGTGGGCCAGTCGCAGGCGTTTATCGATGCGGTGTTTGACCTGGGCCAGGAAGTCGCCGCCGCCGGTGGGCTGGACAAGGTCAACGACGCGGCGAAGATGACCGTCGTGCCGGTCGACGGCGAGCAGAAGGTCGTCGTGGTGAAGCTGACGGATTATCAGCCGGTCGACATCAAGACCTACGATGCGATCAAGCCGCGCCTGCCCGACTTCATGGCGCTGCTGAGCCTGGAGGACATGGAGTCCAGTTCGCCGCTGTCGCTCGAGGCCGTCAAGAAGCGCGTCAACTTCGTCAGCGAACGCCCCGCCGACGAGGATGAAGACAAGCCGGCCGAAGATACCGAAACCGAAGAAAAACCCGAAGAGACCGCAGGCTGAATTCCAGCCGACTTGCAATAACACCAATGATGAAGCCCACGCTTTCAAAGCGTGGGCTTCTTTCATGTCGCCATCATGTCACGGGTCAGCCGATCAGCCGACGGTCGAGCCCGGCGTCAGTGGTTTGTCCGGCGTCAGCAGAATCACGTCCTGCACCTGCTCGCCGTCCATGGCGCTGGCGGCCAGCAGCATGCCGTTGGACTCCTCGCCACGAATCTTGCGCGGGGCGAGATTCGCCACGACGATGATCTGCTTGCCGACCATCTGTTCGGGTTCGTAATACGCACGGACGCCGGCGCAAATCTGTCGCTGGCCCAGCTCGCCGAGGTCGATCTGCAACTTCAGCAGGCGGTCGGCATTGGGGTGAGCCTCGCAGGCGAGCACCGTCGCCACGCGCAGGTCGATCTTCGCAAAATCTTCATACACAATCTCGGGTTTTACGGGCATGCTCTAGTTCCTTCTTCGCGGTGAAAACCGTATCATAAACCATTCGAGGCGCAGTTCCCACCATGCACGAAGGAGGCAATCCGTGCACGACAATCGCTATACCCTGTCCGTTTCCGAAATCCCCGACGCCTGGTACAACCTCGCCGCCGATCTGCCGGAGCCGATCCCGCCGCACTGTCATCCCCGCACCGGCGAGCCGGTCACACCCGAAGACATGGCCGCGATCTTTCCCCCGGCGCTGATCGAGCAGGAAGTCTCCACCGAACGATGGATTCCGATCCCCGATGCGGTTCGCGAGAAGCTCGCCATCTGGCGGCCCAGCCCGCTGGTGCGCGCCCGCAATCTCGAAAAGCATCTCGGCACCCCCGCCCGTATCTATTACAAAAACGAAGGCGTCAGCCCCGCCGGCTCGCACAAGCCGAACACCGCCGTCGCCCAGGTCTACTACAACAAGCTCGCAGGCATCGAACGCATCGCCACCGAAACCGGCGCCGGGCAGTGGGGTTCGTCGCTTGCCTTCGCGTGCGATCTGTTCGGCCTGTCGTGCAAGGTCTACATGGTGCGCATCAGCTACGAGCAGAAACCCTACCGCCGTTCGCTGATGAAACTCTGGGGCGCCGAGTGCATCCCCTCGCCCTCGCCCGACACGCAGTCCGGTCGCAGCATCCTCGAAAAAGACCCCGACACGACCGGCTCGCTCGGCATCGCCATCAGTGAAGCCGTCGAAGACGCCGCGTCGCATGACAACACCAATTACGCGCTGGGCTCCGTGCTCAACCACGTCTGCACGCATCAGTCGATCATCGGCCTCGAACTGAAAAAACAGATCGCCCTGGCTGAAGACACCCCCGATGTGCTCATCGGCTGCGCCGGCGGCGGGTCGAACCTCGCCGGACTGATCTGGCCGTATGTGAAAGACACGCTCGATGGCAAGGGCCCGCGTCTGGTCGCCGTCGAGCCGTCCGCCTGCCCGACGCTGACACGCGGTCGCTACGCCTACGACTACGGCGACTGCGTCGGCATGGCGCCGCTCGCCTGCATGTACACGCTCGGCCATGGCTTCGTGCCGTCGGGCATTCACGCCGGCGGACTGCGCTACCACGGCATGGCCCCCAGCGTGTCGCTGCTGGCCAAGCTCGGCGCCCTCGAGTCGGTCAACTACCACCAGAACGCCGCCTTCGAAGCCGGCGTCCTCTTCGCCCGCACCGAAGGCATCTGTCCCGCCCCCGAAACCAACCACGCCATCCGCGCCGCCATCGACGAGGCCGTCCGCTGCAAGCAAACCGGCGAAGAAAAATGCATCGTCTTCAACTTCTCCGGCCACGGTCACTTCGACCTGCTCAGCTACGACAAGTACCTCGCCGGCGAGCTCGAAGACTTCGACCTGCCCCAGGAAAACATCGACAAGGCCCTGGCCGACCTGCCCCGCGCTTCGGTCGAAGTTTCCGCCTAATGTTTTAATCGCCAAGAGCGCCAAGTGAAGAGAACATCGACAGGATCAACAGGATAAGAAGCCGTTCAGCTCGATATCCTGTTCATCCTGTCAACTCTTTGTCTTGGCGATGAAACCCGAACCGAGATTATCGCAACATGCTGAATGTCGCTTTGAAGGAATGGTCGATCGTGTGTGATCTGCTGGCCGAAGGCTCGCTGGCGCTGCTGCTGCGCAAGGGGGGCATTCACGAAGATGCCGGCGCGGGGGTGTTTGAACTGGAGCACCCGCGGTTTGCGCTGTTTCCGTCATACCTGCATCAGAAGCCGCAGATGATCAAACCGGCGTTTCGCGATCGGGTCAACGTCATGGAAGAGCCCGCCGAGTACACGCTCTCGGCCATGGGCGAGGCGGCAAAGATCTGGGAAGTGCCCAGCCGCGCCGCATTCGATCAGCTCGACGATCTGCACTGCTGGACCAGCGAACAGATCGACATGCGCTTCAACTACAAGCCGGATCATCCGCTGTACCTGGTGGCGATCCGCGCCGCGAAGCTGGCCGCGCCGAAAACCATCACCAACGACTGGCGCTACGGCGGCTGCAAAAGCTGGATCCCGCTGAACGAAGGCGACGAGGTCGACGACACAGGCGCCGTCCCGGCCCTCGACGATGCCGCCTTCAACGAAATCCTCCGCCGAGTCGATGCGGCATTCAGTCTCTGACCGCCCCCACCGTAACAATCGCTTGTTCAGCGCGAGTCTGCTGCCCAGCCACCTAGGGCACAGTGGACAACTACTTCATTAAAACACGCGAGTGTCCCCCACCACTACTTGTCGGTCAGCTATTCTCCCGCACGATGTAGCGACACGCCCCGCCCTAGCCGAAATCACCCCCGCAATACTCATCCCCAATTCACGCTCATGCTCACGCTTACGCTTACGTTCACACAAAACCAACCGTGCCGAATTAAACCGCTCCAAGCTCCGCAAAGATCACATATATGATATATAATATTTTTCATATATCATATATGTGATCTTTGTATGGAGCATCATGTTTCGGCGTGCTACGAAGATTGTTCGGAAGACATGCGAGTGAGAATCGTTATGTGGGGTGTGTGAGTTGGGGTATGTATGCGAATGGAGGCGAGGGTGTGTGAGCTTGGCGTGATTTTGTGATCTGGGGCATGTGTGATTCGGGGTGAGTGCGAGAGTTGGGCAAGTGCGTGATGCTGACTTTGCAGTGGATTGCGGGATGTGTGTGGCGTCAGCCGGTCAGGACGAATGTGCCGAACATGATCAGCCAGACGATGTCGAGGAAGTGCCAGTACCAGGCGCAGTGGCGGATTGCCAGGCGCTCCAGCGAGCCGCGCCGCCAGGCGATGACGGCTGCGACGACCATCGCGGCCAGCCCCCCCACCACGTGCAGCGCGTGCAGCAGAATCAGCGTCATCAGCAGACCGTAAAGACCCGTGGAAAATTGCGACGAGGCGGCTTCGTGCTGATTGACGATGTGGATCATGCACGGGGTCTGCACGATGATGAAAGCGACGGCCGTTGAGGCGGCGAGAATCATCCACTGCCCCATCGCGGCCTGCGTGCGGGCATGGGCGGCCCGGTGCAGCAGAATCGTCGAGGCGATGAGGATGGCTGTGGATATCCACAACCCGGCGGGCAGGTGGATACTGCCTGCCGGCGGCGCGGTGGGTGACAGCAGGCGGTACTGGATGTAGCCGATCATCGAGGCGGTGAACAACGCGCCCAGCGAGACGATGAAAAAGATCAGCCCCAGGCTGCGGGCATACCCGTGATCGGGGCCGGGCCCGAAGCGGTCACGATACGGATTGAGATCTTGAGGAAACGGCGGGCGCATGGCTCGGCTTTCAGCCGGCGTGCGGGGCGGCGGCTCCGTCACCGGACTCGTGGGATTCCTTGGCCGGGGCGGCCGGGGTCGACGGCGCCGCTTCGTGGTCGGCGCCGGTCTCGGCGGCCAGTTCCGGGGCGCGGACTTCGGCGTCGCTGATGATCGCCTGGGGAACGCGCGTCGGGTTGGCGGCCCGATAGTTATTGATGTTGTCCTCATACTGGAACGAATCCAGCGCGCTGACGCTGATGAACAACGTCACGAAGATCAACGCCGTGATCAGCGCGATGGCGTTGAACATTTTCTCCCAGCGCATGTGCATGAAGTACAACACGACCAAAGTGCCCTTGGCGCAAGCGATGATCATCGCGATGACCAGGTTCCACTCGCCGAAGTGAAGCTCGCGGGCGGTGAAAACCGTCAGGCCGGTCAGAATCAGCAGCAGGACCAGAATGCCCGACAGCAGGCTCAGCGGGACCACATGCTGGTGGGCTTCGCCGTGGTCGTGCCCGGCAGCATGTTCAGCGTGTTCGTTGGAATGGCTCATGTTTATTCATCCAGGCGCCGCAGCGCGTCATTAAATCAAATACAGCAACGGGAACAGGAAGATCCAGATCAGGTCGACCAGGTGCCAGTAAAGACCGACCAGATCGACCGGCGTGTTAAACTCAGCGGAAAACTCCCCGCGGCGGGCCCGCAGCAGCACCCACAGTATCAGCGCCATGCCGACGAGCACGTGCAGACCATGCAGCGCGGTCATGCCGAAATAGATGCTGAAGAAGGTGCGGGCGGTGACCAGGTCTTCGGTGGTGTGGCCGTGCGCAGCGTAGTAGTTGTGCCCTTCGCCGTGACCGTGGGCGCTGTGTGCGGCCATGTCGTGCCCGACGGGCGCGACGGGCGCGGGAGCGACCATGCCCATCGGCGCGGCGGCGGAAGACGGCAGGCTGGTGCCGGGCACGGGGTTGGCGGACTCGGCGGCAGCAGGACCAGACGCTTCGGTCGCTGGCGCGGCCTCAGCGTCGGCGTGAGACGCCGTCCCTGCTGTTTCTGCCATGGCGTCGAGTTGTTTGCTGATGGCCGGGGCGGTGTACCAGATGCCTGGGCCGAGGCCGTGTTCAAACTTGCCGGTGTACTCGATGGTTTTGATGACCATGAAGCCGCAGCCGCCGAGGAATGTCAACGCCAGCAATCCGACACACAGACTTCGCTGATTCAACTGAGCCGCACGCACCGCCCACGCCATCGTGAAACTCGAAATCAGCAGCACGACGGTGTTGATCGCGCCCCAGGCGGTCGACAGGTACACGTGGCCGATCCAGAAGGCGTCGTAGTGGTTGGCGCGCCAGATGGCGTAGGCGCAGAACAGGCCGCCGAACATGAGGATTTCGGTGCCGAGGAAAGCCCACATGCCCATCTTCGCCGACGTGTTCTGCTGGTCGGGCGTGTCGAAATGATGGGCCAGCCACTCGGGGTGGTCGTGGTGGGCGTTCTCGGCGTCGTGCGCCTGAGCGGGTGAGAGTTCAACTTGACTCATCGCGAGGAAGTCCTTTGCACGGGGCCGGTCAATGCGACCGGGCGGTCGACTGCGGACGGGTGCGAACGTATTCGTCGTCATCCGCGTTGTGTTCGATGTTTTCGTAGTCGTAGGGATTGCCGGCAACGGGCATGTTCGCCTCGTCGAAGTTCAGGTGCGGCGGCGGCGAGGTGGTCTGCCACTCGAGCGTCGTGCCACCCCACGGGTTGGCCGCGGCCTTGCGGCCCTTGATCAGCGACTGCAGCAGCACCACCGCCAGCGTGATGAATCCGGCAAGCTGAATGTACGCCCCGATCGACGAGATCAGGTGATACACATGGAATTCCGGCTGGTAGTGCCAGTAGCGGCGAGGCATGCCCTGCGAGCCCATGAGAAACTGCGGGAAGAACGTCAGGTTAAACCCGCCGAAGATCAACACCCACGCGATAAACCCGCCCAGGCGGCTGGCCATCTTGCCGAACATCTTCGGCCACCAGTGATGCAACCCGCCGAGGAAGGCAAACACCGTCCCGCCGACCATCACGTAATGGAAGTGGGCCACGACGAAGTAGGTGTCGTGAAGATGTACATCGGTGACCATCGTCGCCAGCGGCAGACCGGTCAACCCGCCGAGGCTGAACACCCAGATGAACGACAGTCCGTAGAGCATGCCGTTGGTCAGTTCGATCGAGCCCTTGTACATCGTCGCCAGCCAGTTGAAGACCTTCACCGCTGAGGGGATCGCGATCGTGAACGTGATCAGCGAGAAGATCGTGCCGGCCAGGGCCGACTGCCCCGAGACAAACATGTGGTGACCCCAGACGAGGAAGCCCAGCAGCGCGATCGCCAGCGAACTGAAGGCGATGAACTTGTAGCCGAAGATTTCCTTGTGGGAATAGGTGGCGATCAGTTCACTGACCACGCCCATCGCCGGGAGGATCATGATGTAGACCGCGGGGTGAGAGTAGAACCAGAAAAAGTGCTGGAAGAGGACCGGGTCGCCGCCGAGTGCCGGGTCGAAGATGCCGACATGCAGCACGCGCTCGGCGATCAGCAGCAGCAGCGTGATCGCCAGCACCGGCGTGGCGAGAATCTGAATCACCGCCGTGGCGTAAAGCGACCAGCAGAACAGCGGCATCTCAAACCACCCCATGCCCGGCGCCCGCAGCGTGTGCATCGTCGCCAGGAAGTTCACGGCCGTCAGAATCGAGCTGAACCCGAGAACAAACGCCCCGAACACCGCCGGCACCACCCCGCCGAACGGACTATGACCCGAGGAGTACGGCGTGTAAAACGTCCAGCCGGTGTCCAACCCGCCCATCAGCAGCGCCATCACGAAGAAGATCGCCCCACCCATCCACAGGTAGAAGCTCATCAGGTTCAACCGCGGAAAGGCCACGTCCTTGGCGCCGAGCAACACCGGCAGGATGAAGTTGCCCAGCGCCGCGGGAATGCCGGGGATGATGAACAGAAAGACCATCGCGGCGCCGTGCAGCGTGAACATCGAGTTGTACGTGTCCGGCGTCATGATGGTGCCCTGATCGGCGGCAGCGGTGGCGGCGCTGGACAGGTGCTCGGTGCGCACCATGATCGCGGCGAACCCGCCGAGGGCGAACGAGCCGAGGATGCCCATCAGGTACATGATGCCGATGCGCTTGTGGTCGAGCGTGGTCAGCCATGACCAGAGCCCGCGCTCGGCGTTGAGGTAGTTCGGCTCGGCGTCCGGACCGTAGATCGTGTCGATGGAAGACTGTGTGGTCGTCATGAGTTTCGTCGACCTCCTGAAGGTCGTGTGCATTGCTGCGTGTAGCGAGGCGTACGCTCTCGAAAATTCGGAGCGTATTCACTTCCGGGGGTTATTCCGGTTCTTTCTGCGGGCTCTTGAGGAACGTGACCAGTTCGTTGACCTGCTGCGGGTTCAGCGGCAGCAGCGGCATCAGCGTGTTGGAACCCCAGGGCCCCTGCCGCACCTTCGCGGCGGGATTCACGATCGATTCGTGCAGGTAGTTTTCGTCGACCTTCACGCTGGAGCCGTCGGCCATGGTATGGGTCGCCCCCATGATGCCCTGCGAGAAGTCGGGGTAGATGTTCGGCGGGGCCGAGGGATCGATGCGATGGCACGAGCTGCAGTTGATCATGAACAGCTTCTTGCCCTCCTGCCAGGGTGTTCCCTTCACAGGCTTGGGCGCGCGCCAGCTGGGCTCGTGCACGATCACCTTCGCGAGCATCACCGAATGCTGCTGCCCGCAGAACTCGGCACAGTAAAGCTGATGCCCGTTCTTGGCGGCGACTTCGAGCTGATGATCGACGGCGTACTGCTTCTTTTTCTCGGGTTTCATCGACGCCAGGCGGGCGTTGATTTCATCTTCACTGGCAGTCGGATTCGATTCGGGGTCTTTCTGCTTGAGCTCCTGAACGATCTCGGCGGCGATCTTTTCACGCACGAAGCTGTCGAGCTTGTCGCCTTCCAGCAGTGGCGCGTCGGCATTCTTCGTCGGATTTTCCGCGATGAACCACAGCTTGCTGTAACGCCCCGGCACCACGTCTTTCTTCACGCGGAACACGGGGATGTACATGCTGTGGATCACGTCGTTGGAGTGCATGTTCAGCACGACGGGCTTGTCCGCCGGCACGTCAAGATTGCCGGAGGTGTAACCGTTGGGGTGGGTGAAGGTCCACTTCCACTTCTGGCCGGTCACGTCGATCGGGTAAGCATTGGCGGGTATGGTCGTCATCTTCATGTACCCGCTGAAGCCGAAGTAGAACATGAACACGACGATCACCAGCGGCGGCAGCGACCAGGCCAGTTCGAGCCCGGTGTTGTGCGATGCGACGTCGGCGGCCCGGTCGTTGGCGGCGGTGCGGCGATACTTCCACACAAACCACACCATCACCACGATGATCGCCACGAAGAAGAACACCGTGACGTAGTTGATGAAGTCGAAGGTGCCGTCGTAATAACTGGCGTGATTGGACTCGGCTTCGGGCAGCACGAGGCGGCCGCCGAAGTTTGCGAGCACAGCACCGATTGAATTATGCAGCGTCGGGTTGAGCATGGTTGCGGTTCGACTTTCTTAAACGTCGCTTTTCGTTCAGACGGTACGCGAGGATCGTCAACGCGAGCACCACGACCGTCATCGCGCCGCCGAGGCGCATGATCTTGATTGCCGCCGGGCCGTATCGGCCCGTGTCCGGGTCATAACTGAAGCAGTACATCAGCAACTGTTCGCTGACCGAGCCGATCTTCCCGCCGGAGGCTTCGACCAGCGCCAGGCGCAGCGTTTTGGCGTCGTAAGCGATGCCCTTGAGCGTCTGCGAGAAGCGCCCGTCGGGGGTCATCACAAACAGGGCCGCGCCGTGGGCGTACTGTTCCTGCTCGGGAACCCACTTGAACATGAAGCCGGTCGCCTCGGTGGCCTTGCGGATGTTTTGTTCATCACCGACGAGGAAGTGCCACCCGTCGGCCGCTTCGGGCTTGCCGAGTTCCTTGATGTAGCTGGCCTTCTTGCCGGCGGCGAGTTCAGCGTCTTCCTTGTGGTTGAAGCTGATGGTCACGAGGTTGAACTGGTCACCGGGTGTGAACTCGAGTTGCTTGAGCACATCCGACGTGCCGTTCAGCGACAGCGTGCACAGCATCGGACATTCGTAATACACGAAGTTGACGATGACGGGCTTGCCCTGGTTGAAGTAGTCGCCGAGCCGAACCGTCTTGCCGGTCGAGTCGGTGAACGTGGCGTCCATCGGAATCGTCTTGCCGAGATGTTCCTCGATGCCGACGCCTTCGAGTTCAGCCTGCCGCTGGGCATCGAGTCCGCCCTGCGCCCAAGCCGACCGCGGCGCTCCGGCCATCGCCAGCGCGATGACGATACCCGCGCACAGGGCGCGGAGGCGAGCGGGTGACACATGGCAACAGGATGTCCGATGCGCGCAGAACATGGCGTAAAAAACTCCGTCTGTGATTTTTTCGAACGCTGCGATCAGTCAGTCAATCGATCGGTCGTGGATCAATTCTTGGTCGATTCTACGTGTTGCTTGAGATAGATTTCCATCGCTTGATCCAATGGAAGCTGCGCCGCGGACTTGTCCGTATCGGCCCATCTCATGCGGTTGAGCTTTTCATGCTCTTCGGTCAGGTACTCGGAAATCTGCTCGGGGCGGACGCCGTAGCTGACCGCCGCCTGCGCCGCTTTCTGCTGCGCATTGAACCAAGCCTGCGTGCAGATGATGATGACGACCACGAGAATCGTCGTCACCAAACCGACGACGAAGATCAACCCGGGACGCACATCATCGATGTTGCGCTGAGGAATTTCGGCATCGTTGCCCTGATGGTCGTTCATGGTCAGTTCCTGCAAATCCTGTCAGTCGATCAGTAGTTTTCGTGCGCCAGCGACTCGGCGATGCGCGGATCCTTCAGCGGCATGACGCTGCGCGCCCCGGCCCACCAGAACAGCGACGCGAACCAGAATCCGCCGATGCCGACGAACCCGCAGACCGCAATCACGATCTGCATCGTGAAGGTCGATTCGGTTTCGTGCATCTGCATCGCGGGCATGATCACGAAGATCATGTCCACCAGGTGGAACACCGCCATCCAGGCCGCCCAGAAAGTCAGCACGCCAAGGATGCGCTTGCACCACCGGCTCAGCAACGCCGGGAACGGAATCAGCGAATGTCCGAACAGCAACACCAAGGCGAGGATCGGCCACGGCCCCGACTCGGTCCAACTGACCGCATCGTGCGTCGTGGCGCCGCGCTGTGCGAACCACGCGGTCTCTTCGGGGATGTTCGCGTACCACTGGAGCATGTACTGGCTGAAAGCCACGTACGACCAGAAGAACACGAACCCGAACAGCCACTTGCCCAGATCGTGGTAGTGTTCCTGGTTGACGGAACTGGTCATGATGCCGTGGCTCTGAAGCAGGCGGAGCGACAGAATCATCCAGGCGAAGAAACCCGCCAGGCCCCCGGCGAACAGGTACACGGCGTACATCGTCGAGTACCACTCGGGATTCAGCGACATGACCAGATCAAACGCCACCGCCGAACCGGTGATCGCGAAGATCACCAGCATCAGGCCGCTGTAGCGCTGCATGGTCATGGTATGGGCGAGGTCGCCGTCGGTGTCCTGCGCGATGGAGTGGCTGTAGAACCAGTACGCCAGCGAGATCAGCACGACGAAGTAGATGACTACGCGGATGACGAAGAAGTTCGTGTTCAGCCAGACGAGCTTAGGCCCGAGCACGGGGTCGGACGGGTCGGCGTGCACCCATTCGTACATGCCGCCGTGCAGGACGAGGATCGGGATCACGAGGATGCCGAGGATGGGCAGGTTCATCGCCATCAGCTCGGCGATGCGTCGGATCGTCGACGACCAGCCGGCGCGCGTCAGGTGCTGAATGATCACGAAGAACAGCGCCGCCACCGACACGGTCAGAAAGTACATGAACCCGGTCAGGTAGGCGTGTCCGAACAGCGTCCAGTCGCCGGCGGACAAGGCCAGCGCCGCCAGCAGACCGACGGCGCCGATGATCAGGCTCGCGACAAGGCCGACCTTTCCGAAGGCGTCCAGCGTCCGGCGCTCGTTGGCGTCGAGTTGTCCCAGTGCGTGTGCGCTCACGGTGAAAGCTCCATTACTCGGTGTGGACACCGAGACTCTTGATATACGCAATGATGTCGTCGATCTGCGCGTCGGTCACGGGCAGCGGCGGCATGATCGGCATGTAAGCCTGACCGGTCTTCTCGTTGACGACGATTTTCGCCATCGGGTTTTTCACCGACTCGCGGATGTAATCTTCGTCGACGGTGATCGTCTTCTTGGGCCCACCGACGCCGACGGTGACTTCGACCTTGTGGCCGATGATGCCGCCGACGTAGCTGGGCGCCTGGGCGTGGGTCGGCATGTCCGGGAAGTCAGGCGTCTTGTGGCAACTGAAGCAGGCATTGGTCTGGAACAACTGCTTGCCACGGGCCACGGCTTCGGGATCGAGCTTCGGCGCGGCGGCCGCGTGCTCGGCAGCTTCCGACTTGGGCATCGGCTTGGCCTGCGGCGCGGCGGCTTTGGGTTCAGCTTTGGGCTGAGCCTTGGCTTCGGTGTGTTCAGTCTTGGGCTCGGCGGTTCCGAGGCTGCGGATGTAGGCGACCAGGTCGTCCATCTGCGCGTCGGTCACCGGCAGCGGCGGCATGATCGGCTGGAAGGCCTGGCCATTCTTTTCATCGACGGCGATCTTGGCCAGCGGATTCTGAATCGACTCGCGGATGTAATCTTCGTCGATGGTGACTTTCTTACGCGGACCGCCGATGCCGAGGGTGACTTCGACTTCGTGACCGAGGATGCCGCCGACGTAGCTGGGGGCCTGGGCATGGGTCGGCATGTCCGGGAAGTCCGGCGTCTTGTGGCAGGTGAAGCAGGCCATGGACTGAAACAGGTTCTTGCCACGGGTCACCGCGTCACCGCCTGCAGCGGGCTGAGCCTCCGCCTTCGGCATCGGCTTGGCGTCAGCTTCGGGCTTGGCCTCGGACTTGGTTTCCGCTTCAGGCTTGGCCGGTTCAGCATGGCCGCCTTCAACCGACCCGAGGCTGTGCACGTAGGCCATCAGCGAGTTGATCTGCTGATCGGTCAGCGGCAGCGGCGGCATGATCGGCTGGAAGGCCTGGCCGGTCTGGTCGTTGACGACGATCTTCGCCAGCGGATTCTTCACCGACTCGCGGAAGTACGTCTGATCGACGGTCACCTTCTTCTTGTCGCCGCCGACGCCGAGCGTGACGGTGACCTGGTGCCCGAAGATGCCGCCTTCGAAGTTCGGAGCCTGAGCGTGGGTCGGCATCGGCGGGAAGTCCGGCGTCTTGTGGCAGGAGAAACAGGCGTTGGCCTGGAACAACTGCTTGCCCTCGGCGATCATCGCCGGGTCAGACAGGTCGATGTCCTCGGCCGGGGCGGCGGGCTCTTCCTTGGGCTTCATCGCCTCGGCGATCTGCGACAGATCGATGGTCGACGGGATCTGATCCTTCGGCACGTTGTAGGCGAACTGCAGTGCGTGAACATACGCCGCGACCGCCCAGCGGTCGGCCACGTCGATCTGCGATCCGTAACCCGGCATCGAGCGGGCGCCGTGCGCGATCGTGTTGTACAGCTTGCCGGCGGGATAGATCGGCTGACCGTAGACGAGATTGCCGGAGTTCGGATCTTTCTGATGCAGGTTGAACGGCGCGACCCAGCCTTCGGTCAGCTTCGGCGAGATAGTCTCGGCGAGCTGCTTGGCCCGGCGGGCCACCATGCCGTCGCCCTCACCGGCCAGACCGTGGCACGGCGAGCAGAAGATGTTGAACCGCTCCTTGCCGCGCATCAACAGGGCGCGGTCGAGCTTGACCTGCTCGGGCAGACCCTCAAACCACTTGGGCTGACCGCCTTCTTCGATCGGCTTGAGATTGCCGTCGGTGGCGTAGCCGCGGTAGTAATGGTCGTCGAGTTGAAGCTGGGTTCTGGCGACGGTGCCTTCGACCTGCGGGCGCATCGCGCGGTGGTCGGCGAAGAGCGCCGGCTCGAAGCCCTGCGGCTTGAGCTTGGGCTGCACGTCCATGTCCTGGAAGATGTGGATGCGCGGCTTGACGCTGGGCGTCGTGCGGGCCTTGGCGATCAACGCCAGCGGAATCCACGACGCCGTGATCGCGATGACCACGAAGCTGATCGCCCAGAACGGCGGCTTGGGAAGACTGACCGGTTTCGGCGTGGGATCGCTCATGGGTTAAGGTTCCAACTCTTCGATGGCGGTGGCTCCGGCGCTGCGGAGCAGATCAACGGTCTTCGATGAGTCGAAGGCCGGATCAGCCGCCTCGATGCCGATGAAGAACTTGTCCTGCGTGGCACGACGGAAGCGAAGATTTTTCAGCACGGGGTGATAGAACATCGGCAAGCGGTTCATCGCCAGCATGCCGAAAAACGCCCCGAACGCGCTGAACAGAATCGTCAATTCGAAGATCGGCGGGATGAACGCCGGGAAGGACCAGAACGGCTTGCCCGAAATGTGGAACAGGTATCCACGCAGGGCGTAGGGGATGCCTTCGAAGCTGGTCGCGTTGGTGTACCACGTCAGCAGGATGCCGGACAGCATGCCGGTCAGGCCGCACGCCAGCACGATCCACGGCAGCTTGGTGTACTGATGGCCCATCGCCGCATCGAGGCCGTGCACCGGGAACGGCGAATACGCCTCCCAGCGACGGAAGCCCGCGTCGCGCACCTGCTCGGCGGCCGACAGCAGTGTCTCGACATCGTCGAACTCCGCCAGCACGCCCCACGAAGTCGCCCCTTCGGCGGCATCGAGATGCGTCTGCGGATCCTGAATTGCACGATGGTCTTCACTCATGAGTGAGCCTCCCGCTCCATGGCCTTGGCGCGGTCGTGAACCTCCGACGCGATCCACGGGTCGCCTTCACCGTGCGCCTGCGGCATCACAGCCCGAACCTCGGCCATGTTGACCGACGGCAGGAATCGCACGAACAGCAAAAACAGCGTGAAGAACAAACCGAAGCTGCCGGCAAACATGCCGATGTCGACCCAGCTCGGCCAGTAAGAGCCCCAGCTCGACGGCACGAAGTCGCGCGTCAGCGACATGATGATGATCCAGAAACGCTCAAACCACATGCCGATCGTCACCGACACGCTGGCCAGGAACAGAATCGTCATGTTGTTGCGCAGCTTCTTGAACCACAGCAACTGCGGAAAGATCACGTTGCAGAACATCAGCATGCCGAAGGCCCATGCGTACGGGCCGGTGTAGTAGTTCTCGAAGGTGAACTGCTCGTAGCGATTCATCGAGTACCAGGCGACGAAGAATTCAGTCGCGTAAGCCAGCGAGACGATCAGGCCCGTGGAGAGCATGATCTTGGCCATGTTCTCCATGTGGCGGGCGGTGATGATGTGCTCGATCTTGAACCACTTGCGGCACGGGATCGCCAGCAGGATCACCATCGCGAATCCGCCGAAGACAGCACCCGCCACGAAGTACGGCGGGAAGATCGTCGAGTGCCAACCGGGCACCTGCGACACGGCGAAGTCGAAAGACACCACCGAGTGGACCGACAAAACCAGCGGCGTGGCCAGGGCGGCCAGCAGCAGGTAAGCCCGCTCGTAGCGATGCCAGTGGCGGTTGGACCCGCGCCAGCCGAGGGAGAAAACGCCATATGCAATTTGCCGGATCTTGGACTTGGACCGGTCACGCAACGTGGCGATGTCCGGGATCATGCCCATGTACCAGAACAGCAGCGAAACGGTGAAATACGTGCCGACGGCAAACACGTCCCACAGCAGCGGGCTGCGGAACTGAGGCCACATGCCCATCTGGTTCGGATACGGAAACATCCAGTACGGCAGCCACGGACGCCCGATGTGAATGCCCGGCCAGATCAGGGCGCAGATGACCGCGAAGATCGTCATCGCCTCGGCGAAGCGGTTGATCGCCGTGCGCCACTTCTGACGGAACAGATACAGAATCGCCGAGATCAGCGTGCCGGCGTGGCCGATGCCGACCCAGAACACGAAGTTCACGATCGGAAAGCCCCACGCCACCGGAATGTTGTTGCCCCAGACGCCCACGCCCGTGAGCACCAGGAACAGGATCAACACCTGCAGCAGGCCGAACAGGCTCACGCTCACCAGCAGCGCCAGCCACCACCCGATCGGCGCCTTGTTCTCGATCATCGCGCAGACCGAATCGGTCACGTCCATGAAGTCCGTCTCGCCGAGCACGAGCGGTGGGCGCTCGATCGTCTCGTCGACGGTGGTGTCGACGATCGGCCCGGACAACTTGTCAGTGCTGAGAGTCGTCATGGCTTATCCGTGATCCTTGGCATGCGAAGGTTCTTTGGGAGATTCGGACCCGTGACCGGCGTCGTGCCCGGACCCGTGGTCGGCAGTGGCTTCGACGGGATTGTTGATCCGGGCCAGGTAGCGTGTCCGCGCCCGCACGTTCAGGTGCTTGAGCATCTCGAAAGCGCGGGGATTTTTGAAAGCCTTGGACACGCGGCTGTTCGAATCGGCCAGGTCGCCGAAGATGATCGCATCGGTCGCGCAGGTCTGTGCACAGGCCGGGTTGATCGTGCCGTCTTCGAGCTGGTAGTTCGGGTCGGCGTTCTTGGCGGGAATCGTCGCCGCCTTGATGCGCTGAACGCAGAACGAGCATTTTTCCATCACGCCGCGCATGCGGACGGTGACTTCGGGGTTGAACTGCATCTGGCGGATCTTGTCGATCGAAAGCTGCTGCTGATCCGGGATGCCCAGCCAGGTGCCGCCAAAGATGCTGGAGTGAACCGGCTTGGCGTGCCAGTCAAACCAGTTGAAGCGGCGGACCTTGTACGGGCAGTTGTTCGAGCAGTACCGCGTGCCGATGCAGCGGTTGTAGATCATCACGTTCAGGCCTTCGGAGTCGTGCGTGGTCGCGGCGACCGGGCAGACCTGCTCGCAGGGAGCGTTTTCGCAGTGGTGACAGGTCACGACCTGATGAACCGCCTTGATCGATTCGGAGTGGTCCGGATCGCCGTGGAAATAACGATCCACGCGGATCCATGCCATCTCGCGACCGCGCCCGCATTCGTACTTGCCCACGACCGGCACGTTGTTTTCCGACTGACAGGCGACCACGCACGCGTTGCACCCGATGCACTTGCTCAGGTCGATCGCCATCGCCCAGGCGTGCTTCTCTTTGGAGTAGTCGACCGCCTCGTCGAAGATCTGCAGCGGCACGGTGTGGCCCTGCTTATCTTTCATCGAAGGAACATGCGGTAGCTTGCGGAGGCTGAACTCGTGATCGCCATGTCCGCCATGCTCGGCTGCGTGATGTTCGTACTCTTTGTACTGCCCCACCGTCGCCGAGCGATACAGCTCGTAGCTGGAGCGTTCTTCGCGCTCCTGCGCCGCGGTGGAGTCGATCGCGAAGTGTTCCTGCGTGGCGACGACGCGGTAGCGCCGATTCGTCTTCTTCACGCTGACCGGTGCAAAGCCCATCTGCGTCGAGGACCGCGCCTGGTAGACGTCAAACCCGACCTTGTCGCCGACGTATCCCGCCGAGGTGCGACCGTAGCCGAGGCTGATCCCGATCGCGCCGTCGGCCATGCCCGGCAGTAGGTTCACCGCGGCGGTCATCGTGTGCTGACCAACCGCGATCTCGATCAGGTCGTCCTGCCAGACCTTCAGATCCTTGGCGGTGTTCGGGCTCATGTTCGCGGGGTTGTCCCAGACGACTTTCGTCATCGGGTCCGGCGTTTCCTGCAGCCAGCCGTTGTTGGCGAAGCGACCGTCGTAGACGGTGTAGTCTTCGGTGAATGTCAACTCGTAGCCCTGCCCGGCGACCGTCGCGGCAATCATCGCCATCGACTTCTCACTGGGCTTGGCGACCTTCTCCGCCGGCGTCGCGCTGCCGACCACGGTTCCGTCACGCAGCACCGTCTGCCAGGCACGTTCGAACGACGACTTCGGCAGAATCTCGCCGAAGGTGCGACGCACGATTTCGCGGCCGTCGGCCACCTTGTCGCCGGCCAGCATCGCCAGCACTTCGATCACGCTCTTCGGAATCGAATTCGCATCGTCATACAGCGGCTGAATCAGCGGCTGCACCACGCTCAGCGAGCCGTCCCACGCCCGGGCATCGCCCCACGCTTCCAGGTAGTGCGCCCGCGGCAGGTGCCACGTGCAGGCCTTGGAAGTTTCATCGACGTAGTGCGAAAGGTGGATGCTCGTGTCGACCTTCTTCAGGGCGTCACCGAACTTCAAATCCATCGGGGCGTTAAAGACCGGATTGCCGCCGAGAATCAGCAGCGTCTTGACTTCGCCCGCGTTGATCTTGCGGACCAGGGCGCTGATCGCGGCCGTGCTGGTCGGACGATCGCCGCCGGGTTCTTCGATGTAGGTGACGGTCTTGCCGAGGTTGCCCAGGGCATCGTTGATCATCGCGCCGAGCACGTGTGCGACCGCCGGCTGATTGGGGCCGACCGTTACCAGGCTCGCGCCCTTGTGTGCTTTGAGGTCCGCAGCAAGCTTGTCGACCCACTGCCTGGCCGGCGCGCTCAGCTCGACCGATGGCGACTGGTTGATCCCCAGCGCCGCGGCGACCGCCTTGAGCACCTCCAGCACCATCCCCGTCGGAACCGGCACGCGCTCGTCGGCGTTAGCCCCGGTGATGCTGAATACACCCTCGGTCATATATACGCGTTTGAAATCACCATGCTCGACATCGCGCCCCGCCGCCCAGTCACGAGCGTGACGGATCGCCGCCGGGTGCGACCCGAGAATGTCGGCATCGAAGCAGGCGATGACCTGCGCCTTGTCCAGGTGAAGCTGCTCACGCAGCGACTTGCCGAAGGCATGACGCGCGCCTTCCAGCGCGTTGTCACGATTGATCGGCTCGTATTCGTACCAGTCGGCCTCGCCGAGCTGCTTGCGAAGCGCCGCCACGCTCGGCGAACTCGTCGCCTCGCTGAGCACGGTCAGCCCCGCCCCGCCCTTGAAGCTGCCGACGCCGGTGGCAAACGCGTCCCACGTCGACTTCTTGCCCTGGCTCAGAATCTCACGGCTGCGTTCGGGATCGAACATCTCCAGCACACTGGCCTGCGCCAGTCGTCCGGCCGCCCCGCCGCTCAGCGGGTGCGTCGGGTTGCCTTCGATCTTCACCGGACGGCCGTCGATGCTGGTCGCCAGCAGCGGCTGAGCGACCCCGCCGAGTTCCATCACGGTGGCGAACTGCACCGCCGCCCCGGGCGTGAAGCCTTCCGGGCGATTGTTGTACGGCGCCACGTGCTGCTCGGGCCAGCGACGGCAGCCGGTCAGCGAGGCGGCCCCGGCCAGCGCCATCGACGCGGCCATCAGCTTCATGAAGCCGCGCCGCGAAGGCACAGCCAGAATCTGCTCGGGGTCATAGTCGGCGAATTCCTTCTCGAGGAACGCACGAAACCGCGGCGTGTCGGCCAGCTCATCGAGACTGCGCCAATACGCCGGCCCGGTTGAATTCTGCTTGGGTTTCACCGATGGCATAGTGAGCAATCCGACATATTGATGGGTTCGCGAATGTTTTCCATATCAAACACGGCATGGCCGACCTTCTGACGCTGCTGGTCTGTCAGCGCCTTGCCCGCTTCCATGCCCGCCACGTCGACGCCCAGCGAGGCGACCTCGTCGATCTCCTGCTGCGTCATCGTGTAGCCCCACATCAGGTTCGTGGCCTGATCCTGCGGGCGGAGGTTCGGCGTGGGATTGCGGTGGCACTTCAGACACCAGCCCATCGAAAGCTCTTTGGCCTGGTGCACACCCTCAGGGCCCATCTGGTCGACGCGGTCGTGACAGGACACGCAACTGACGCCGCGATTGATGTGGGCCGAGTGGTTGAAATAGGAGTAGTCCGGCAGGTCGTGGACCTTGACCCACTCGATCGGCATACCCGAGTCGTAGGCCTTGTACAGGGCGGCCAGCTTCGGGTTCGCCTCGCCGGCGGAGTTGAGCTTGCGGATGGCGTGATGACAGTTCATGCAGATGTTCGCTGACGGGATCGCCGCGAACGCCGAGGTCTCGACCGTCGTATGGCAGTACCGGCAATCCATGCCGAGCTGATTCACGTGCAGTTCGTGGCTGTACGGAATCGGCTGGACCGGCTGATAGCCGACGTCAGTCGTCGACGGGGCGCCGATCAATCCGACCATCAACACCTTGTAAGGTATCCCCCCCGCAAGGGCGATCAATGCAATGGGAACCACCACATTGGCCCATCGAGGAAAAACGAACCGGGATTCACTGGACTTGTCTGGCATGATTGTAACCGCCGTTTGTGATTTTTTTCACAAGACGAAAGGCTCACGATTGTAACGCCTTGGCGTTACTTGTCAAAACGCCCTATGTCCCTTCGGGGAGTCCACCGCCGGGAACCCGTGCCGAGCCCATTAGAGTAGCGTGATGGGCAGATCACACAAGTCACTGTGGAAAATTTTCTTGGGCTCGCCCCCTGTCTACTCTATAAGGTCAGCGAACAAGCCCCGAATGAACACCGGGTAAAATCGCAATTCGTGTTTCGGTACTCCATCCGCTATTGTGGGTCGTCTTATGCCACCACTGATCAGTGCAGCACTCGTCGTGTTCCTCGAAGGTCTCAGCTTCGGGATCGTTCTGCCCGTACTCACGCCCTTCGCCGAGGAACTGAACGGCTCGGAAACCTGGGCCGGGATCCTTTTCGCCGCCGCCACGCTGCCGCGCGTGGTCTGCGCGCCGATGTGGGGCAAACTCTCGGACCACTGGGGCCGGCGGCCCACGATGGCGGTGGTGGTCGTCGGCACGACCAGCGCGTCGGTGCTGTGGGCGCTGACCACAACGCTGGACGGGTTTCTGATGTCGGGGTTGATGTGGCTGCTGGTGGCGCGGACGCTGTACGGCCTGTTCGCCGCCCAGTCGGTGCTCGGGCTGGCCGTGGCATCGGATGTATCTGACGCCAGCAAGCGTGCCGCGGCGATGGGTGTGCTCGGGGCGGCGTTCGGGCTGGCCTTCACACTCGGGCCGGCCATCGGCGGGTACTTCGCTGAGCACTTCGGATCGGTGAACATCGGCTGGCTTGCCGGCGCGGTGCAGTTTTCCAGCATCTTCATCATCCTCGGCCTGCTGCGTGAGACGCGACCGGACACGCTCGCCGAAGCCGAGTCGCATGATGTGTTCGCCAGGCCGAAGTCGCTGTTGAACCTGGCGACCGTGCCGGTGGTGTTCTGGCTCATGCTCGTGTGCATCATCGCCACGGCTTCGTACTCGCTGATGTTTCCGACCGTGCAGCCGCTAAGTGAAATGTGGTACGGATGGGACAAGGGCGACGTCGGCCTGGCGCTTTCGTTCTTCGGTTTGCTCGGCGCGTTCGTGCAGGGCGGCATGATCCGCCCCACCGTCAAGCGACTCGGTGAAAAGACCACCGCCATCATGGGACTGGTGATGCTGGCGGCCGGCATGGGCTGGCTGGCGACACACCCGGCAGGCACCGGCGGCCTGTGGGGCTCGCTGTCGCTGATGGCCCTGGGCACGGGTTTCTGCGTGCCGACGATCACAGGCCTGATGTCGCTGTCGGTTCACGAACGCGACCAGGGCGCGGTGCACGGATTGAACCAGTCGGCCACGGCGGTCGGGCGCACATTCGGGTTCGGCCTCAGCGGCGCGCTGTTCGAGCATGTCAGTGCCGCAGCAACCTACACCACCGGCGGCATCGGCGCCGCCCTGTCGCTGTTGATGCTGCTGGTGCTCAAGCGTCCAGCCAAAACGCACGCCGTCGATGTTGAACCCGAAAGCAGCGCCCCCGGCTCAGACGTATAATCTGACGAACGCCCCTCCGCATGCGACCTTAGCCCCATCGCCCCACCCGCATCGTTTACATCCCCCACCTGCACGACTGCACGACTGCACGACTGCACGACTGCACGACTGCACGACTGCACGACTGCACGACTGCACGACTGCACGACTGCACGACTGCACGACTGCACGACTGCACGACTGCACGACTGCACGACTGCACGACTGCACGACTGCACGACATGATACCCTACCACACAAAAGATCAAATATATGATATATAATATTTTTCATATATCATATATTTGATCTTTCCATCCTTTGGTGGAAAAACATGCGGTTGGGCGACTGCGAGATGTCCGCGAACTGTCGATGGGATATCGACGGGAGACCCGCACAGTGTTGACGGGATACCCGCGGGGTGTTGACGGGACACCCACGCACTGCTGACGGGATATCCATGCGATGTCGATGAAATGTCCATGCGGCGCCGAAGGGATATTGGCGAGGTGTCGGTGGGTGAGGGTGAAAATGGCGCGGTGGGCTACACGAGGGCGCAACGGCGACAGCGACGGCGCCAACAAGCGCGTAGCGTGTTTCGTCAGATGCGGGGCAACTCGATTCGGCGGGCGGGGTGTTGTCCCGTCGTCGTACGCTTTAGTCGTTCCGCCCGGGCGTATCGGCGGGTCATCCTTGTGACGCTGCACCCGAAAACAGAACCTCGCAGCGAACGCCTACACGTGTAACGCCCACCCCTCACGTCGCGGGCGTTTGATCCACGGGTCGGCTTCGGGGCGGCCGATCGCTTTCATGTTTTCAGAGTCCCACTCGATCACGCCGCCGAGGCGGATCGCGATGTTGCCCAGCAGGCACATTTCCGTCAGCGGGCCGGCGTAGCTAAAATCCGACGAAGCGGGCTGATTGGCCTTGCATGATTCGATCCACTGTTTCTCGTGGACCGTGGTTGCGCGTGGCAACGTCCTGGCCGGTCTTTTGTAGGCCTGCATGGCAGGCTCGGGTATCAGGCGTACGCTGCCCGGGTAGGTGCCGTGCATCAGTGCGCCGCTGTCGCCGTAGTAGATCGCGCCGCCCTGCTTGTCGCCCATCTGCCGATCGGGTTCGAGCACATCGGCGCTGGGGCGCGGCGCTTCTATGCCTTCGTACCAGTTGACGACGACGGCCGGCATGTCGCCACGCGGCTCAAAGTGAAACTTCACATGCGCGATGTCCGGGTGCACCTCATCATTGCCGCGCTCACGATGCACGAGTTCGATCTTTGATGGGGCGCCGAGTTTCAACGACCAGAAAACGCTGTCGAGCGTGTGCACACCACGATCGCCCATCATGCCGCAGCCGAAGTCCCACCACGCGCGCCACTTGGCGGGGTGATACGTCGGGTGATACGACCGAAACGGCGCCGGGCCGAGCCATGTGTTCCAGTCGAGTTCTTCGGGCACAGGCGGCGTTTCAGTCGGCCGATCGCCCAGCAACGTCGACCAGTAGGCATGACCAAACGGCGAGTATGCCAGGCTGCACCAGGCATCGACCCGGCGCACAGGCCCGATCGCGCCATCGGCGATCCATTCACACGCCAGACGAATGCCTTCGCTGGAGTGGTACTGGTTACCCATCTGCGTGACGACGCCGGCGGACTTCGCCTGCTGGGCGAGCATGCGCGCCTCCCACACATCATGCGTCAGCGGCTTCTGGCAGTACACGTGTTTGCCGGCGGCCATCACGGCCGAGGTGATCACCGCATGGGTGTGATCCGGCGTGGCGACCAACACCGCCTCGATGTCTTTGCTGTCGTCGAGCAGGCGGCGGTAATCCTGATACAAACGAGCCTCGGGGAACAGCTCCGCCGGCCGCCGGTAGCGTCGCCGATCCACATCGCACAACGCGACGATGTTCTCGCCGGCCATCTGCCGAATATTGTTGAAGCCCATCCCCCCGACGCCGATGCCGGCGATGTTCAGCTTGCTGTTCGGCGAGGCGGCACGTGTCAAACGAGGTAAAATAGCGGGCATGGAAAGGCCCAGCGTGGCGGCGGAGGCGACAAACGTACGGCGTGAGGGGGGGGTATGCATGATTTAAGTGTACCGGGGCCGGCTGTCGGGTACGTCGCCCCGATGCGCGCGTGCTTGTATCAGTTGTGCGCAACTCGAATTCCCCGCATTTTTCACTTGCGTGTGCCTCCCCGAGAAGGTTAGAATCATGTTCAGAGGCCCGAACGATTATTCGTAAACAACGGACCTGACCCGATGCGTCGCGCGCTGTTGTTGCGCCTGTTGAGTGAGTTTCGTCGGCGGCCGGTCAGCGAGGAACCGAGAACGCAGAACACTTCAGGAGAAGACCCGATGCAGAATGTGATGTCGATTGTTACCGCGCGTTGGCTGATGGGTGTGGTGGCCGCGGCCCTGTTCACCCTGCCTGCGATCGCCCCAGCGGCTACATGGGACTCAGGCTCCGCTGTCGACGACAACTGGTCAACGGGAACCAACTGGGACGGCGACGTGTCGCCCGGCGCCACCGACTCGGCGATCTTCGACCTGACGGCCGAAGGAGGCGCCAGCGGTGACTTCGGCTCCGTGACCGGCTACAGCGTCGTCGATGCAAACACCACCGTGCAGAAGCTCATCTTCGGCGCTACCGGCGCCGCCGCCACGACCACGCATCACGTGACCCTGAACACCGGCGTGACGCTGCAGGTCGACGGCGATGCCAACACGGGCGTCGACGACGCCGACTTCATCATGGTGCAGGATCTGAGCCCCACGTTCACCGGCACGATTTCGTCCACCGTGACCATCACCGGCGATGCCACCTTCCGCGTCGGCGCCGCCGGCACACACACCGCTGATTTCGTCATCGCCCGCCGCCCGAATTCCAGCGGCATCACCGATGGCGATGTGTACGGCAATCTCGACATGTCCGGTCTGACCACTTTCGAAGCCAACGTCGATGTCTTCACCGCCGGCTACAGCGGGTGGAACGGCGCCCAGGCCGGCTTCGACATCGCCCTGGCTGATTCCAACACCATCAACGCCAACAACATCAACCTCGGCGACACCTACAACGCCGGCGGCACCGGCGGCAATGAATTCCTGCTCGGCACGACCAACGTGCTCAATGCCGACACCCTCTACGTCGGCCACGGCAAAACCAGCGTCACGATGGAATTCAACACCGGCCTGACCAACCCCACCCTCACCATCAACGACACCGCCGGCACCGGGGCCGCCGATCTGTACATCGCCTACAACGATCACAACACCGGCTCCAACCCCACCGGGGTTTTGGACACCACCGCCGGCACCATCAATGCCACGCTCGACCAGGTCGCCATCGGCCGTCACGATGCAGGCTCCGGCGGCGCCAACGGCTCATTCATCATGGGTGACGGCACCGTCACGGCTAACAGCATCGTGATGGCCAACGCCAGCGCCAGTGGCACCTCGGCCAATCCCAACAACACCAAAGGCACCATTCGCTTGACCGCGGCCACCAGCGCCTTCAACGTCACCGGCTCCATCATCGATGGCGGCGGTGTCAGCACGTTGCAGGTCGACGAAGGCGACATGACCATCGGCGGCGATCTGACCGTCGATACGCTGCGTGTCGGCCTCAATGGCGGCGCGGATGACACCACCAGCCTCACCGTCAGCGGAACGAACGTCACCGTCGGCTCGGTCGCGGCGCCGACGCTGCTGGACCTCGGGCGTCGTGAAGGTGATCTCGGCTCCAGCACCAACGAAGTCGTCAATGTCCTGCTGGACCTGTCCGCCGCCACCAACTTCACCGCCAACCTGACCGAATTCCGTGTCGGCACCAACGACGGCGCCGGCGGCGGCCAGCGCCGTCACGAGACGACCATCCTGCTGGCGGCCAACTCCGAAATCACCGCCAACAAGATGACGCTGGGCCATTCCACCGCCGTCGGCGGGGCCTACGGCAACAAGCTTCGCCTCGGCGCTTCCACGACGCTGAACATCGACGAAATCGTCGTGGGCGGCTCCAAAAGCGGCACGACCCTCGACTTCCTCGCCGGCGGGTCCACACTGACCATCAACGGCGCCGCCGGCGCCGGCAACCGCGCCGATCTTTACATCGGTCGCCAGATCGGCGGCACCGGCGGCGGCTCGCAGGGCACCGTCAACGGAACCGGCTCCACCATCAACGCCGAACTCGATCAGCTCGTCATCGGCACCAAGCCCAACGAGGCCGGCGGCACCACCTTCGGTGTCATGACCTTCGCCGACGGCCTGATCGACGTGAACACCATCACGCTCGGCGAACGCACCAACGCCGGCACCGCCGGCGCCGTCAAGGGCACCTTCAACTTCACCGGCGGCACCCTCATCGCCGGCACCATCACCCCCGGCTCCGGCAATGGGTCCAACGCCTCTGACGTCGCGGCCTTCAACTGGTCCGGCGGCACGCTGCACGTCGACAACTTCGCCATGACGCTCGATCAGAACGGCGGCATCCTCGCCCCCGGGTCCAGCCCCGGCATGTCCATCATCACCGGTGATTACAACCAGGCCGACGGCGCGATCTACGAAGTCGAAATCAACGGCTTCGACCAGGGCGATCAAACCCTCGCCGACGGCATCGGGTATGACTTTGTCGATGTGTCCGGCGCAGCCGTGCTCGATGGTGTCCTCAAGGCCGTCCTGATCGACGGATTCGGCACCGGCACCGGCGTCTTCGACGTGCTGACAGCCACGAGCGTCACGCTCGGGTCGAACTTCACGCTCGACGCCTCGGCCGCGGCCTTCAGCACCGCTGAATGGACCACACAAATCGTCAGCGGCGGCAACGGCCAGATCCTTCAGTTGGTCGTGTCCATCCCCCTGCCGACCGGCGGCGTGATGGGGCTGACCCTGCTGGGCCTGCTCGGCATGGCGCGCCGACGCGCCTAAGCGTCTCCGCAATCATCACACCACAAAATAAGGCGGGGCGACTTCGGTCGCCCCGTCTCTTTCATGCGCTGAATGTATACCACTTTACGTGGTCAGTCCCGGCACATCCCAACCTTCGCGGTACGGCTTGCGGACAAAATCGTTGGCCTTGGGTTCGTTGGTGAACTTGAGCCCGGCCCCGTCCCAGTGCAGCGTCTTGCCCTTGAACCGGCAAGCCACACCGCCCATGATCACCGCTTCAGTCAGCGGGCCTGAGTAGCTGAACGGCGCCAGGGTCTGACCGTGCCCCAGCGCGGCATCGACGAACTGACCCCAGTGGTCCGAGCCTTCGACTTTCGGGAACTTGTAGTCGGCGAACTTAACCTGCGGATACAGGAACGGCCGCTCCACATGCGGCAGCAGCATCACGCCTTCGGTGCCGATGAAGATCGAGCCCTGATTCGGCACCTTGCGGCCTTCGACCAGTTGCTGAATCGCCTGCGGCGGGCGGGCGTCGCCGTCGTACCAGGTCACATTGACCGTATCGCCGGCGGTGTATTGCGTACCGGGGAAGATATACTCAATGTGCGAGTTGATCGACCAGTTGTAGTCGCCCGGCTCAGGGCCGCGCGATGTGATCTTCAGCGGGTACGTCAGCGCCAGTGCCTCGAATACCGGGTCGTAGATGTGACAACCCATGTCGCCGAAAGTGCCCGTGCCGAAGTCGAGCCGCTTGCGCCAATTGCCCGGGTGGTAATACCCGCCGCCGATAAACGGCCGCTTCGAGCACACACCCAGCCACACATCCCAGTTCAGATTGTCCGGCACCGGGTCGGACTTGTCCGGCTTGGGGCTCATGTCGCCCCACTTCTTGTGCGAGAACGTGTGAACCTCTTTGACCTTGCCGATCGCGCCGCTGTGAATCAGCGCCACGCCGAGGCGGTAGTACGCGCTGGAGTGAATCTGAATGCCCATCTGCGTGGCGAGCTTCGGCTTGGCCGCAGCGGCCTCGGTCAGCTTGCGTACTTCATACAGATCGTGACACAGCGGTTTCTGGCAGTACACGTGCTTGTCGTGGTTCAGGGCGGTCATCGCGATCGGAGCGTGCGAATGATCCGGCACGGTGACGTTGCACGAATCAAACTCGTCGACATGCTTGTCGAACACCTCGCGCCAGTCCTGGTACTTGGTGGTCTTCGGGAACTTCTCGTCGAGCTTGCCGAAACGCTTCATGTCGACATCGACCGCCGCGATCAGTTCCCAGTTTTTGTTGCGTGAGAGGCTGTTGATATCCGACCAGGCCATGCCGTTGGCGCCGAAGCTGACATGCCGCAATTTTCCGTTCGGTGAAACCGCCCGCACCAGGCGCGGCGAAATCCACGGCATCGTCGCCCCGGCCACAGCGATTTGCTTGAGCAGGGTTCGACGGGTCTGTCGAAGTGTCATGAAATGTCTCCAAGATGAATACACAAGGCCACAGGCGGGAGGTCTACATCATACAACGCACAAGCCGCTTGTGCGATTTCATCGCCGGTCGCCACGCCGCGTCGTGTTTTTCCGCCGCACCGGTCCGCAACAATGGCCAAACGAGCAATCCGCCCCTCCCGGGATGACGATGCAACAGCGCCATCGTCTGGGTGAGCACGCGGCGGATCAGCGCGTCACGCTGTAGCCGGCTTATCGCTTGCGGCGGATCATCGCCAGGCTGCCCAGGCTCAACAGAGCCAGCGAAGTGGGTTCAGGCACTGCGGTGGTGTACTGGTATTCCACACTCACGGTGCCGGTGGCGGTGCTGCTGCGATCCAGGGTGAGGGTGTCCTCGTCAACGATGATGGCTCCGGTTCCGAAAAACGACCAGCCCCAGCCAGAATCCGGATTTGCCGAGATATCGACATCGAAGACCCCGCCGCCGACAGCTTCGTACAAGCTGATGTCGGCTGCAGGGCTGGTGCGCGTGTCGCTGATCGGGTCAAAGGCCGCGGGATTGCCCACGCTATGCGTGATGTCCATGCGACCTCCCACACCAATGCTCAGCCCCTGGTAAAAAGAGCCCGACCATAAGCTGGTGTCGGCCCCATTGAAGTCAGCCGTCAAACTTGAATAAAAGTGCGGCGCCAACGTCACACCATCCGCCTGAGATGCGACGAAAAGGAAACTCCCCTCAGATTCATGGGTGACCGTCAGTGTGACCGCCGTGAGGGTGCCGAGGCTGGAATCAAACTTATCGAGTTGCACGATCTGGTTGCTGCCGCTGCTGACGGGAGAAACCGAGAAGTTGGTCGAATCGCTGACCATCGCCGCGGACGCGACGCCTGCGACCCCCAAAACCAACGCTGCTGCAGAAATACCGATACCTTTCATTGTCAGACCTTTCTTGTGAACTAGAGGATTATCTTCTTGAAGAAAAGACGAAGAAAAGACGTCACGAAGAGAAGGTGACTGAAAACCTTTCAATTGGCCTTTCTTCCCCGTCGAATCAATCAGTAACTGTTTTCCAGGCGCTGCAGCCAATCGAAGAACGTGATCCAACCGGCCGACCCGGCCACGATCTCGTTGTAAATCGGCTCGTTGAGATCAAAGCGAACGCTCATGTCGCCGAACAGCATGTTCCACCCCGGCGCGTGTGTGATTCTCCTCGGAACATCGAGGTAGTCCATCGCCAGTGTTTTCTGACCGTTCAGATCGTTCAATGAGCGTTGAATCATGGTGTGGTCGCTGGCGTCGATCTGCGGGTTGTAGACGTAGCTGACACGGATGAGCGTGGCGCCCGTGGGGCTGATCGTGCCGTAGGGATCCCGATGCGCGTCGAAGTCGAACAGCGGATCCTCTACCGGCGAGGGGCAATACAGCATCTCGGGTTCGATGAAACGACTTTCGAGCAACGGCGCGAGATTGTACGAGTGGGTCGGGTAGCCGTTGGTCGTGTCGATCGACGAAGCGACATTGAACAGGTAATTCAGATCCCAGCGGTTGACCACTTTGTAGTGCGCATCTGAGGCGAGATGCCTGCGGAACGGCGGAATGATTCTCTGATTATTGATCGCGTAGAGTGCCACGCAGGAGCCGATCTGTTTGAGTTGAACGCCGCAGACTGACCGTCGCGCCGCTTCGCGCGCCTGACTCATCGCCGGCAGCAGAATCGCAATCAACACGGCGATGATCGCGACAACGACCAAAAGTTCGATGAGCGTGAAACCATGCATACGACAAGCGCGACATTCAGCGACGGGATTCGCCCCGTGCTGCGGTCGTCGCCGGTCTCGCGGGACAAACCCTGCTGCTAAATGTGTGTTGTTTGCGTCCATGAGGGTCATCAATGCGACCGTGCGGCTTTCACCGCACGACCGCGCAGGCGGTAATCTGCATCAGGCGCATCGGCGGCGCATCAGGAAGACGCCAAGCAAGCCCAGGCCGGCCGGCAGCGCTGCGGGGGTCGGGACAGTAATGATGCTGATCGTGTCAGTGAACAGGATCTTTCCGGAGGAGCCTGAATCGACTGCCTCCGTGGCGAAGAGTCGGAACGTCGCGGAGGTGATGTCGTCGCCCAGGCCGGACAAGTCGTAGGTCATATCCGTGAAGCTGGGCGCGCCGATCGTCGGATTGACCAGGGCGGCCTGTTTATCGGCGATCGTGATGAAACCGGCGCCGACATCGACCTGTAAATTGAAACCAGCCTGCGCACTGTCTGTGCTTGTATTGCGCATCCCCATGGAGATCACCAGCGCCCAGGCGTCTGTGGTCATGTCCATATCCGTGCCGGTGAGCGTGAACGTCAGGTAATCGTTACCGGTGTTCGTACTGCCGACACTTTCGTCGATGTGATTTTGCTGAATGACCCAGGCATGGTCATCGACGGTTTCAGCCGTCGAAGCAAGCGTGCCGTCCCAATGCCAGAAATTGTTTGACGAACCGGCCTCGCTGATGTCGCCGGCGGAGGTGATGAACGATGTGTTGACGACATCGGCGTCTTCGGTCTGAATGATGCTGCTGCTGGCACTGTCGGTGCCATCTTCCATGTTGTACCGAGCGATGGTGTCCGCGCCGGCCTGGGTCGCCGCCACAGCGCCGACGGTAACGCACAGAATACAGACTGGGATGAGTCGTAGCATTGCAATCTCTCCTGATAGGAACCGATTGTTACCCCCGTCCAGACGCGGACCATCCGCATTGAATTGGTACACAAGCGGTCTGCAGTTCCACTGGCGCAACATGGGGATCGAATTTTCAAACCGATCACAGCAGGTTTCCCCGCCGGGTCGGACACCGTCACCGCAGCGACTTCAAATACAGCTTCGGCCGATTCTCCGCGGAGTCGGGCCCTTCGGAAAAGGCGAATCGGTAGCCCTCATTGGCGTGGTCGGCGCTGTGCGTGGGCAGCACGATGTCGGCGTTGAGACGGACGACCAGGTACCTGTCCGACGATCCGGCATGCTGATGCAGGTATCGAACCAGGCGAACGCGAGCGTCGGGAGTCAGCCTGATTGCGCCGGGCGAATCGTTGGCCGTTGCCAGATCATCTTGAATCAACGTGCCGGCCGCCTCGGGGCCGTCGGAGTAATCTTCCGCATCAATGGTCGGTGTTTGACGAACATCGATCGCGTACAGATCGACACCGAACGCGGGTGTTTCCTGAATGCCGAGCAGTGTCAATTCGATGTCCGCATCAATCAGTGCCAGAGGATCCAACGGCTCGGGTAATTTGAAAAAGTAGATCAATGCCGAGCCGTGCAGGTCACCCGACTCGCCGCCGATGCCGACGCGGTCGTATGACTTCGCAGTCCTGTTCTGTGATGCAATCTGACGCTGGTTGTCCACGCGACCGTCGCCGAAGTCGCCATCGATCTGCTCGGTGACAGTTTCCGACAAGGTGATTGATTCGGGTTGATCGATCAAAGCGACACGCATGTCCCCCTCGTCGATGACCGCAACCTCATTGGCGGCGAGCAGCCGATGCGGCACATCCGGGCGATGAATACGGATGGTTCCTTCGTAAACAGCGACGGCGATTCTGCCGGTAGGCTTTGTTGATATGGCAAAGCGTGTGCCCAGGTCGACGATGCGAATGCCGCCGGGCAGATCGACGGTGAAGCCGACCGCTTCAGGTCGAACGTAGGCTTCAAGCGTGCCGGAGATGAGGCGGCCGCGGTTGGGGCCGGTCATTTCAAATTCGCAGGGACCTTTGAGGTCGACCACGGCGGTGGAGGCGAACATGAGTTGGGCCTTGCCAGCGGTGAGCCGGATGGGGCCAGGCGGCAGATCGACGCCGGGACGCATCGAAACGGCGGATTCGGCGAAGGTCGCGTCGGAAGACAGATCGGTGAGCATGGCGACCGGCAATGATGAAGTCGTCGCCGATGCGTTGGGGGTTGAGGTCTGGGGGCTGGGCGACAGGAGGAACCATGCGGTGATTGCGAGGGCGACCAGGGCGGCGGCGGTTGCGGATAGATACCAGACGCTTTGACCGCCGACTGGCGTCGTCGTTCTCAGCGTCGGCGTTGAGGCTTGCTGATCGTTGGGCCCTGATGCCTGATCACTGTGACCGGGTATGTTTTTCCAGGCGAAGGCGGCGTGGAGTTCAAGGGTGTCCAGGTAACGGGCCATCGCTTCGGGGTCCGACTGCACCAGCGACTGAAGCTCGCGCAGTTCGTCGGCCGAGGCGTCGGATTCGAGCACCGCGTCCAGCAGTTTGTCGAGGCGGGCATCGGTCATGACGAACCCTCCGCCTGCAGCCGGGTGCGCATACAGTCCAGCAGTGCCGTGCGGATGCGGTACAGCGCCTGGCGGATCGAGCCGTACGGCCGATCGAAACGCGCGGCCAACTCGGCAACTGACCCATCAGCGGTGTACCGCTGCTCGATAAGCTGACGCTGTTGCTCGGGCAACGATTCCAGACATTGATACAGTGCCCGCGTGCGTTCCTCGACCGTATCGACGCGCTCAGCGGCGGCCGCAGCGACAGCATTCAAAAACGACTCGTCGAACTGATGACGATCGCGCGCCTGGTCACGCCGATACGACAGCACCTCGAAGTGGCACACTGTAAAAGCCCACGCAAAAAATTCCTGCCCGGCATCCAGTTCGTCCAGCTTGCGCAGCATGACCACATTGGCGTTCTGCAGAATGTCGTGGGCGCAATCCGGCTGAGGAACCATCGCCACGATATAGGCGTAAAACCTGCTTTGTGCAGCCATTAGCTGGCGTGTCAGTTGCTCTTTGCGATCATCATCAGGCATACATCATCTCACTGGCGCACCGCGCCGTCTACGAATATGCGCCGCCGAATGGTACTTTGTCACCGAACGGATCCGTAATTTTTTTGAAGCGTGTCGGTCCGCTACAATGGCCCCATGAGCAATCCGACCATCCCTATCAGCATCGACGATCCGATCAATAAGCAGATACTCGCTGTCAGCGAGGACAAGATTCAGGGCTTTGTCCGTGATCCGATTCCGGCGATCGCCGAGGCCGCCGGGCTGGATGTCGACCTCGTCATCGAGCGGCTCAAAGCCATGCTCGAAGCCGGCACCATCCGCCGCATCCGCCAGACGCTGATCACCACGTCTCTGGCCCCCGGGGCGCTGGTCGCGTGGGTTGTGCCGGAAGACAAGTTACAGGCCGCTTTCGAGTACCTGTTCAACGAAGATCCGTTTTCCGGACACGTGGTCATCCGCTCGACTGACAAGGCGACGCCCGGCAGCCAGTACCGGCTCTGGACGACGCTGAAAGTCCCGGTCGGGTATTCGATGGACCGCCACTGTGAATATCTGATGACCAAGACCGGCGCCGAGAAGTATCTGCTTCTGCCGGCGAAGAAGGTGTTCACGCTGGGCGTGGGGCATGTCCGCCGCCGCACCACCGAGCCGGGCGCGCGCACCGACGAGCCGGGCGCGGTGATCGACACCGAGATCGTCAAGCTCACCGAGCGGGAGTGGACGATTCTGACGGCGCTGAAGCGGGAACTGACCGCCGACGAGATCAAGCCGAACCTGTGGGCCGACCGCGCCGCCGAGGCGGGTGTCAGCTTTGAGGAGTTCTGCGAAACGGCCGAGTCGCTAAACCAGCGGCAGGTTGTCGGGCGTTTTTCGACGTTCCTGGAGCACGTGAAGAAGCTGCGCGACGGGTCGACTGTGACCAAGTACAACGCGCTGTTTCACTGGGCGGTGCCCGCCGGCAAAGAGATGGAAGCCGGCCAGGAAGTCGGGCGTCACCACATCATGACCCATGCCTACTGGCGCGAAGGCGGGCCGGCGTTCAACAACGTCAACATCATGGGCGTCGCCCACGGCACCGACAAAGACCTCGTGCTCGCACACAAGGCCGCCATCGATGACCACCTGCGCGAAGCCGGCATCGACCTGACCTACACCGCGGTCTTCTGGGGCGGCCGCAGCGAGATCAAACCCTCGGAAATCAGCCCGATCGCATATCGCCAGTGGTGCCAGCGCGAGGGGCTCGACCCGCAGCAGATGATGGCTTAATTTTCACGGTATAATTCAATCATGCGGTTAGACGACGGCCAGATTGAAGTGATGGACGAAGCGATGGTGCCGGTCCTGCGATCGCTCACCGGCTCTCAGCGTGTACAGTCTATGTTTGACATGATGGAATTTGGACGGGACACAGTCCTGGCCGCCGTTCGTCAGAAGCATCCGGATTGGACGCAAGAGCAGGTTAATCGCGAAGCCATGCGGAGACTTTTCACCCATGGTGACCATCGCTGAATTCATGCGCCTGGCGGTTGAAGCGATCGAATCATCCAACATCAGTTATATGGTGACGGGATCGATTGCTGCCGGCCACTATGGGGAAAATCGCTACACTAACGATGTCGACATTGTCATTTTCGTCGACGAAGATGACCCGCGCATTGAAGCGCTTTGTTCGCATTTTCCCGAGTCGGATTTCTATGTTAGCCAGGAAGCCGCCAAAGATGCGGCGAAACATGGCGGTCAATTCAAGGTCATCACCCGATCCGCACCACTCAAAATCGACTTCATGATCTCCCGGCGAGACCTTTATGATCGAACTCGGCTGTTCAGGCGTCAACGTGTTCAAATGCCTGATGTACCAGATGTCGAAATGGCCGCGCCGGAGGATGTCATGCTCAAGAAGATGCAGTACTACAAGCAAGGCGGTTCCGAGAAACACTTGCGTGACATCACTGGAATCATGAAAATCAGCGGCGAACTGGTCGACATCGCCTATGTCGAACATTGGGCGGACGAACTGGACGTACGCGAAGTCTGGGATGCGATCTGTCGACGACTCGGTCGTTAACTTTTCTTTCTGAGGTTCAAACATGTTGCAACGGAATCTGATCATCGGCATGCTGGTGCTGGGGTTTATCGCCGGCGGCGTTCGTGGCGAGGACAAGACCAACCTGAATCAACCCGAGCGGGTCGAATGGTTCGAAGATCTGGCCCTGGGCATGTTCATTCACTGGTCGGTGGATTCGCAGCTCGGCTCGGTGATCAGCCACTCGCTGGTCGGCTCGTCGAAGGATTATCAGCAGCGATTCTTCAACGACCTGCCCAAGACCTTTAACCCCGACAAGTACAACCCCGACGACTGGGCGGTGCTCGCGCAACTCTGCGGGTTTAAGTACGCGGTGTTCACCACCAAGCATCACAGCGGCTTCTGCATGTACGATACGAAGACGACCGACTTCTCGATCATGCAAACGCCCTACGCCAAGGACGCCACGCGAGAGTTTGCCGATGCTTTCCGCAAGCGTGACCTGAGCGTGGGTTTCTACTTTTCGCCGGATGATTTCTGGGTGCTCGGCCAGCAGGATCTGCCGATCAGCCGCAAACGGCCCGAAGCCCTGCCGACGAACAACCCGAAGCTGATGAAACATAACCTGACCCAGCTTCGCGAACTGATGACCGGCTACGGCCCGATCGACGTGGTCTTCCTCGACGGTGAACCCGATCAGCTCAAAGAGCTGGTCTGGGAACTGCAACCCAAATCGCTCGTGACCCGCGGCGCGATGGAAACCCCCGAGCAGAACCTGCCGAATGAACCGCTGCCCGGTCCGTGGGAGGCGTGCTTCACGCTCGGTACGCAGTGGCAGTTCAAACCCACCAACGAAAGCTACAAGTCCGGTGGGCGGCTGATCGACATGCTCATCGAGATTCGCGCCAAAGGCGGCAACCTCCTGCTGAACATCGGCCCCGAACCCAATGGCGAGATTCCCTTCGAGCAGGTTCGCCGCATCCGCGAGCTCGGGTTGTGGCTGTTCATCAATGGCGAGGCGATCTACAAAATCCGTCCGTGGCACGTGATCCGCGAAGGCGATTTGTGGTTCACCCGCGCCAAGGACGATCCCTCGACCGTCTACGTCTTTCTGACGAAGCAGGAGAACTGGAAGCGAGGCGAGCGCCGACAGTTCACGCTGAAGAGCGTGCACGCCACGGATAAGACCGAAATCTCCGTGCTCGGTCACGCCGGGCAGGTGCTCGAGTACAACCCCAAGGCTGACCCGACCCCGCGCTTCGAGCAGAAAGACGGCGAACTGCACCTGGACATCATGCGCGCCCAGCGCATCTACAACGACCACAAGTGGCCTAACCCACTGGTCGTGAAGCTCACGAATGTCGAGCCTGTAAAAAACTAACGACGAGCCTGCAGCGTGATCAGACCCGGCGGCGGAGTGCAGCCAGCGCCATCAATGCCAGCGCGCCCGGCAGCGCCATCGGCGCGGGGATCGAAATCACGGTGAAGTTGTCGAAGTTGACGACGCCGTCTGATAAGCCGCCTCCGCCGAAAGCTCGGAAGCCCGCAGCCCCGGGACCGAGGATGCGGTTGGCGCGGATGTCGATGATGTCGATCTCGCCGAACACCTCGTTGAACATCTGATCCAGCGACGCCTTGGCGACCAGGTGAACATTGCCCGCTTCGTTGATCGCCAGGAACGACAGGAAAATGTTTTCCGACTCGGGCACATCCGCCATCGACAGCGTGACATTATCAAGCAGCGTGAATGCCCCGTTGTTGACACGATAAAGCTGAGCAGCGTAGGTGTTGTTGTCCTCGCCGTGCACGAGGCGGTAGTGGTAGAAGTCGCCGGTGCCGTTGTTGGCGCCGGTGGTCCCGGACTCGCGCAGCACCAGGCCGGCGGAAATCTGACCATTGTTGGTGCCGTTGGTGTTCAGGCGCATCATGGTGGTCGCCTTGACATTGGCCCATGGGGTGGTGGACGTCTCGGCGTCGTAGTCGATCAGCGCCAGGCCGCGAGCCCCATTGCCAATGTCGTCGAACTGCAGCTTTCCGCCGGTCAACTCAGGTGTGATCACTCCGTCTGTGAAGAATTCATTGCGGATCGCACTACTGTCGGGATAGTCGTCATACCAGAGCAGGTTGGGGCGATTGTTGGTGACGGTCAAGTCATCGAAGGTGGCGCGCAGGCCGGATGATCCACCGTCGAAGTAGGTGCGGAGGCCGACACCGCCGGCACGCGTGACAGCGCTGGAACTGGTGTCGGTGAAGTTGATCGTGCGAATGACCGCGGCGGCGTCCGTCGTACCGTCATACAGGTTGACCTGCAGGTTCACATGATCGGAGCCGGGGTTGGGCACGTTGGCGACCTGCACGCGAAGCAGGCGATCGTGAATCGAGCCCAGCGAGGCGCCGGTGTTGGTGCTGGCGATGGAGGTGAACGAGCCGTTGACCACACGGTAGAGTATGAGGCTTTCTCCCTCGACGCGGGCATGGTAATAATCACCGGAACTGGTGCCGGCGACATCGCGGGCGCGGATGAGCACACCGTTGCGGTTGGCCGCCCCGCCGGAGTAGCGCAGCAGCACATCGGCGGTGACATCCCGCCAGGCGCCAAGATCCGTGACATCGGTATTGTCGTAGAAGCCGAGCGCCGTGTGCCCCCCGGGATCGGAATTAACACGGGCCTGCTCATATTCACCGGCGCCGTCGAGCTGAGAGACCATGCCCGCCGTGTTGGTGAAGGTCGAAAAGTCCGTCGGCTGTGCCCCATCGGCGCCCGTGAACGCCTCGGTGTAGACCACCGTGTCGGCGTGGACCGACGAAGCGGCGCACAACACAGCGATGGCCAAAGCCATCACGGTGCAGACGTACAGATCACATTGGACGCGCATGCCCCGGCGCGTTGAATCAGACATGCAGTTCCTCCAGAACCAGTGCCTCGCAGGAAACGGTTGACCACCTCGACCACCCCGGCGGATCGAACCATTGCGTTGATGTTCAAGTAATAAATAAGCAAATGCCGCGCCAACGCCCTGAGGGGATTTAAACGGGCATCAGGGGTTCGGATTGTACCGATCAGGTACCCCCTCGAGCGCCAAAACAGACATGCGTGGCCCCCAACGCACACCACGCCGGTTAGGTTTTTGCACGGAGGCCGCAGTCGCCTGCCGAGCCCCATTGGGGCGATCGTTGAACCCATATAGGGCAAGCCCGAATACACCCCATGCCAAGGTGAATGCTAGATTTGTAATAGGAGGTGAATGTGCAGCATTCCCATCCTTGCTCAATCGCTACAACCATCACGCCGCCGAGCGCAGGCGGATGATTCTGCTTGATTGAGCACGGCGCCGCCCCGATATGACACATAGGCGCGTCGTCCGCCAGTGAAGGGGTATGACGCAGAGAGGAATTCGCCATGAACGATCTTTCCCGTCAATCGTTTGACACGCCGGCTCGGCGTCGTGCTACCCGAGGCGCATTCACGCTGATCGAGTTGCTTGTGGTCGTGTCGATCATCGCCCTGCTGATTTCGATTCTGCTGCCGGCGCTGCACCGGGCACGGGACGAAGCCAAACGCATCGTCGACGCCACGCAACTGAAGCAGTTGATCACCGCGAGCGTGACCTACTCCGTCGAAAATAAAAACTATGCGCCCTACCGCGGCATCATCGACTGGACTTCGTGGCATTGGCCGCATGAAACCTATCTGTCCGGCATCAGCACCGCATCGAAAAACTACAACCTGAACAAGTCGCTGTTCGAGCCCTACCTGGGCATCGGCCTGGAGCCTGACGCCTCCGGCAATCCCGATCGCCAGGGCGACGAGATCGTTTTCTGCAACGGCGGCATCTTTGAATATCGCTACCCCGACTACAAGGGCTGGGCCAACTACGGCTACCGCTACATCACGTATCAGTATTACGTTCAGCCGCTGTTCACCGACACCGCCCGCAACAACTACTGGCTGCACGAACGCAACGGCGTGAAGTATCAACCGGACCTGACCAACTTCTCGGATATCAGGGCCGGCCGCTGGCCGATCTGGGGCTGCATGACGTTGTCGACCCAGCCCGGTGGCGGCACATGGCTCAGCCACGACGGCATCGACTCCGAGCAGCAGCCCACGGGGATGAATGCCGCGTACTTCGACGGCTCCGCCGGGTGGAGTCCGTTCAACGAGTGCGAACCGTACCTCAAACTCGGCAACAGCCAGCAGTGGTACTGGCCGATCCCGTAACCGCGCTCAACGTGTATCCCACTCACCGGGCTCTTTGGTATACGAATGATGCAGGTTGACGATGCTGCCGCTGGGAGCGCGTGCGGTCCACTCCCACCGCGGCCTGGGACCGAGATCCGATGACTGAATCTGCTGAGACGATCCATCGGCGGCGAAGATGTTGCCGCCACCGTTGGGGTGCCAGGTGCCCAGCCGATCCTCCGCCCCGTGTCCTGGTTCGATGTTGGTGGAATTAAGGTGCTCTGTGGGGTCTTCCTCCAACACCAGCGGCATACCGACGGTCGAGACACGCCCCGTGCCGGGGTCCTGCACCTGCGCGGTGTTCGGCACACCGCTGCGATGGGCGCCGACCAGCGACAGCAGCGACACGTAGTCGAACATGCCGTTGGACCCGACGCCCGAGCCGCGAACGCCCTCGGCCAATCCCGGGCAACGATACAGATTCTGATTCACGACCACGCTCTCGCCACCGACGTACGGCAGCAGCGTGCCTTTCTTGCTGACGGCCTTCCAGAT
This sequence comes from Planctomycetales bacterium ZRK34, assembly GCA_014873095.1. Classification (GTDB taxonomy): domain Bacteria; phylum Planctomycetota; class Phycisphaerae; order Phycisphaerales; family Zrk34; genus Zrk34. Next base: position 4,633,126 of record CP050848.1, on the reverse strand, counting down.
TTCCGAACCCATCCACGAGCTTTCCCATGCCTGGGGATGGTGCGTCCAGAAGACCACCGGCAGACGATCCTGATGGTCGCCGGCGAACATGAAAAAGGCCATACCGATCGAACGCTGCTTGGTGCGACAGACCACATCTTGAGCCACATCGCGGGCCGCCGCCAGGGCCGGCAGCAGGATGGCGATCAGCACGGCAATGATCGCCACAACCACGAGCAGTTCGATCAATGTGAAGGCGTGTCGTCGCATGCAGCGGTTCCTTCAATAGCCGTAGGCTGACAGCCTGCGAACCCCGGGAACAGCAGTCCCCGGGCTTTATCGCGGCCACCGGCGCAGGGTCATCGCGCCGAGCAACATGAGACCCGCGGGCAGTGCCGCGGGGGCGGGAATCGTGGCGATGGTGTTGATCTGACCGGCGGTCAGCGCGATGTTGTAAACACGCACTTCATCGATGAGGCCGCCGAAGTTTTCACCACCGGGTCCGTTGCCGATGCGGAAGATGTCGGGGGTGGCGCCTGCCGCCAGCGAGCCGGCGACGGTTCCGACGGCCACGCCGTTGATGTAGAAGGTGGCGTCGAAACTGCTGTCGAACACAACCGCGACGTGGGCCCACTCACCGGCGGCGATGCCCAGCCCCGTGAGGTCGTAGTCTTTCTTGTTGAACGTGGTGAAACGGAAGCCGTCGCCATTGAGCCCGAAGCCCCAACCGGTGCCGGATGTTGATGCGGTCGAGGAGAATATGCGCTGGACGCCGCTGGTGTCATCGGGGTTGATCCATGCGGCGACGGTGAAGTTGCTGGTGAGATTGCCGAAGTCGGTATTGCCGACGTTGACTTCCTGGCTGTTTCCATCAAACCGGAAAGCGGTTCCGTAGTACGCATTGACCGATGCCTGTCCGACCAGCGGGCCATTGACAAGCGAGCCGGTGTGGGTGCCGCCCGCCTGGTAGCCGGACGAGTCGTAAGCACTGGCGCCGCTGGTTTCATCCAGGGCGTAGTACGCCACGAGATTCGGAACGGTGGCGGCGGTCTGAATTTCTCCGGCGGTGAGCTGCCCCTGGTAGACGCGCACGTCGGACAGCGAGCCGTCGAACAGTTCGATCGTGTTAAGTCCGGAGATCTGGTAAGCGAAGCCGAGATTGCCGAGCGTGCCGGTGGAGTTGTCGGTATTGCCGGCGCTGGTCAACAGGACGCCATTGACGTAGTAGCGGATATCGCCGTTGGATGCGTGGGTCACGGCGACATGTCGCCAGCCATTGGCGACCAGCGCCGCGCCGCTGGAGGTGTTGTCGGCCGCACCGTAGGTCGTGTAGAGAAGTTCCGAGCCGTTAATACCAAAGCCGATACCATTGCCTGTTGCGACGCGGCTGAGCACGCGCTGCTTACCGGACACCGCATCGGGTTTGATCCACGCGGTGATCGTCAGGTTGTTGATGACATCGCGGATGTTCTCGTTGGAATTCAGGTCCGTGACGCGGGCCAGCCCGCCGCCGTCCTGATCGAAGTCGGCGGCACTGGTGGTGGCATCGGGCGATTCGACCTGCGTGATCATGCTGCCGGTGTACGTGCCGTCATCACCCTGCGTCGATAAATCTTCCGCGGCGCCGCTGGCCACATCATCGAGCAACCACTGCCCATTAAGCGTTGCCCCCGACGCGCTGATCGCGCCGGCCAACACCATCGCCATACCACTCATCCACAAACGTCCCATGTTCATCACAATGCTCCTGTGTGTCACTCTCATCGGGTTTTCCCGATCTGGTAATGCTCCGTAATCTCTTCTGAAGTCAGTGCACGGTCGTAGACCGCCAGGTGAGTTATCCGCTGCGTATAAAGTTCCGTGCCATCGCCGAGACTGCCGACGGTCAAGGCTGTGTTCGATGACGCGTAGCGCGGGGTCGTCAGGTTTTCGATGAACCCGCGCCGTTCGCCATCGATGTAAAACTCGACGCGCTTCTCAGCATCCACGACGACCGCCAGATGCACCCATTGCCCGATGGGCAATGGATCGATGCTCACGTCGTAATCCCGCACGTTGTAATGCGTGAATCGAAGTCCGTCGCGGCCCAACAGGGCCAGTCCCCATCCGCTGCGGTCCGCATGCCTGTATCCATCCATCGAGATCAATCGCATGATCTGTCCGGCGACGGGCGGCTGGTCGAGCCTGATCCATGTCTCGATTGACATGGACCCGTCCAATTTCAACGCCGTCGCATCACCGGCAACGGGTTCAACACCGCGTGTCGGGCTGGCGGCGCCGCCGGTGTAGTGCAATCCCGGTTCATGGATGTTCAACACGCCGGCGTCCAGCGGTAGTAAAGCGCGCCCCAGACAGATACCGCTCGTCGTCAGCGGCCAGTAAGCCAGCGGATCACCCGAAGCGATGCGCTGCTCGTAAAGCTTCTGCGCCGAGGCTTCGAAGCGGCCCCGTAGCGAGAGATCAGCATCTGTCGGCGTGATCATTCCATTACCAGGCGTCACCGCGGCAAAACCCGCCGACAGCGTGCGACCGGCCGTGTCGTAAGTCGTGGACAGTTTCACGCGGCCTTTGAGCACATCCACTCGGACCCGCCCCGAACGTTCAGCCTGCATGACGAACTCGGTGCCCAGGTCGACGACGCGCGTCCCGCCCGGGCTGGTGACTGTGAACCCGCTCGCCCGCGGCGGTACCATCGCCTGAAGCTGCCCGTAAATCAGTTCCGCGCTGTTGGGGCCTGTGACCACGAGCCGCGCCGGTCCACGCAGATGCATGACCGCTCCCTGCTCAAACATCAACTGCGCCACGCCCCACTTCAACGCGATGGGGCCTGGCGGCAGCGGCGCGCCAAGCTGCGAATACTCGGCGGCGACCGAATCGTCTTCCCACAGCACGCTGCGCGACTCAGCCATGACCGCCGCACCGCCGGCGGGCTCTGTATCCCGCGGGGCCGAAGCAATCGGCCCGTTAACCGGATTCATCACGCCGTTGATCCAGATCAACACCCCCAACATCAAACACGCCGCAGCCGCCACGGCGCCCCATCGCCACATGTTCCCACCAGCAAATACCCCGGCTGTCAAAGCGGACTGTTTCCCTCGAAAGCTCCACTGCAATGTCGCATGTGTATCCAGCGCTCGCAGGTACTGCTGACGTGCCGGCGCCGACTCGCGCAGCTGCTGCTCCAGCGTCGCCCGTTCATCATCACTGATGCGGCCTTCGATCACCAGGTGAATCAGCTTGTTCAGCGCGGCGTGGTCCATCAGCCGGTTTCTCCAAGTCGACGACGAATGCATTCACCGAGCGCATCACGAATGCGACGCAGCGTCATGTACAGGGCATTGGCGGTCTGACCCATTTGTGTGGCTAAGGCATTGATCGGCTGAACCCCGCTGTAGGCCGCCTCGACCAACTCGCGCTGACGAGCCGGCAGGTGGTCGATACACGCTCGCAGCGCGTCATGCCGCGCATCGATCTCATCGCGCATGATCCGCCGCTCTTTGACCAGCAGTTCGATCACGTCGCCCGACAGCGCGATGTTTTTGCGATCGGCCCGACGGATGTAGTTGAGCACTTCGTAATGCGCGATCGTGCACGCCCACGAGACAAATTTCGTCCCCGGCTTAAACTCATCCCACTTGCGCCACAGCAACAGCGATGTCTGCTGAAAAACTTCTTCAGCATCCGTGCGATTCGGCAACATTGTTGCGATGAATCCGTAAACGCGATCCTGGCCGCGAACAAACTGTTCGGCGAAATCCTTCTGTCGATGGTCCATGTCACATCCCGCTGGAAGTGCCTCGCCCAGTCCCTTCACTTAGCTACGTGTTGAACGTCTCGGATTTGTCCGCGTTTTTAGAAAAATATTTCTTTAAACGCTGCAACCATCGTGTCTTTAACCGCTTGCATCGGAGGACATTGGTCGCCGAGTTGTTGCTGCATAGAGGTGACCGGTCGGTGCAGCCCGCAGGGGACGATCAGATCGAAATGATCGAGGTTGGTCGTCACATTCAAGGCCAGCCCGTGCATCGTGACCCATCGCCGAACCCGCACGCCGATCGCGGCGATCTTGGCGGACGGCCCGTCGACGGGGTCCACCCAGACACCGACCGCTTCTGCGTCGCGGTGGCTGTCAATGGCATACTGGCCGAGTGTGGTGATGATCACTTTCTCCAAATCCCGGATGTACTGCCGTATATTTCGCTCGAAGTGTTGGAGAGGCAAGATAGGGTATACCACGAGTTGCCCCGGGCCGTGGTAGGTGATGTCGCCGCCTCGGTCGGTCGGCTGGACCTCGACGCCCATCGCCGCCAGCGTGTCCGCCCCGGCGATCAGGTGCGAAGCCGCCGCATCACGACGCGAGATCGTGATCACCGGGTCGTGCTCCAGCAGCAGCAGCGTCGGGGGCGCTTCATCAGCCAGCACCTGGGCGTGCCATTGTCGCTGCACATCAAACGCCTTGGCGTAGGCGATTCGTCCCAGGTCGATCACCTGCAGGCGACTCGGTCTGTTGGTCGATTGGCTCACAACGAATATCATAACGTCCATGCCACAAATTCACCCCTCCGCCATTGTCGATCGTTCGGTCGAGCTCGCTGACAACGTCGTCGTCGGCCCGTTCTGCATCATCCGAGGCCGCGTCAACATCGGCGCCGGCACCCGCCTGCTGCATCGCGTCACCATCCAGGGCCCCGTCACGATCGGCGAGCAGAACCTGCTGTATCCCCACACCGCCGTCGGCTACGCCCCACAGGATCGAAAATTCGACGCCACCGAAGAAGGCGCCGGCGTCGTCATCGGCAATCAGAACACGCTTCGCGAAGGCGTCACCATCCACCGCGCCACCCACGACGAGCCGACCCGCCTCGGCGATCGCAATTACATGATGGTCAACACCCACCTCGGCCATGATGTGGTCGTCGGCAATGATTGCACCTTCGCCAACGGCGCCCTGATGGCCGGGCACGTGGTCGTCGGCGACAACGTCACCTTTGGGGGCAACGCCGCGGTACACCAGTTCTGCCGCGTGGGGAGATTGGTGATGATGTCCGGCGTGGTGGCCGTGACGCAGGATGTGCCGCCGTTTTGTGTTGTCTATGACATGCGGTCAGTTGGCTCGTTGAACATTGTCGGCCTGCGTCGAGCCGGCCTCCGCGAGCATGTCAGACCGCTGAAACAAGCATTCCAGATTTTCTACAACCAGAAGCTTCCCAACAATGCCGCCGCGGATCGCATTGACAATGAACTCGGCGATGATCCGCTGTGCCGTGAATTCGCCGAGTTTATCCGCAACACCAAGCGCGGCATCTCCCCGTATCGCCCCGCCGCCGATCTGAATCCCGACTAACGCCGCGCGATCGGCATACACTGACCCCATGCAGCTATGCGTTCTCGGCAGCGGATCCTCCGGCAACTGCACCGTCGTGCGAATCGGCGGGCGCGCCATGCTCATCGACGCAGGATTCGGCCCACGCAGCGTGGCGCGTCGCCTCGGTGAACTCGGCATGGGTCTGGCCGACCTCGATGCCATCGTGCTGACCCACCTGGACCGCGACCACTTTGCCCCGACATGGTTCAACGCCGTCGGCCGGTACAACCTCCGCATCTATTGCCACGAGCGTCATGTCTACGCGATGTACGCACACCCCGCCTCGACCGCCGGCATCTGTGCCCGCAAGTTGCGGCGCGATGGCCTGCTGCAGGTCATCGATGATCGTGATTTCACACTGAACATCGGCACGGCTGACGTGACACTGCGACCGATTCACCTCGCCCATGACCGCACCGGCACCATCGGGTATCACGTGGACACCGTAGGCGGACGCCTCGGCTTCGCCACCGATCTCGGCCGCGTGCCCGAGACGATGATCGATGCCTTTCGAGATGTCGACGTGCTGGCGATCGAAAGCAACTACGATCCGCCGATGCAGCGTCGCTCAGCGCGCCCCGCCATGCTCAAGCGCCGCATCATGGGCGGCGCCGGCCACCTGTCCAATGAAGAGTCATTTGATGCGGTGCGCGCGATCGTCGCCGCGTCGACCGCCCCGCCGCGTCACATCGTGCTGTTGCACCTGTCGCGTCAATGCAACGACCCCGACCTGGTGCGCCAGCTGTACTTCATCGAGCCGGCGCTGGCCGAGCGCCTGCGCATCACCAATCAGTACACACCGACCGGCTGGCTGGCCGCTCGCGGCGACATCGAAATTCTCACCGGTCAACAGCTTGATATGTGGAAGTGACCCGGGAGGATCATCCCTCGGTGGCCGCGTGCAACTGGGTGCGGCACAACACGCGATAAACATCCGAGTTTTCGAGCAATTCCTGATGCTTGCCGATCGACGCGATCGCGCCGTCAGACATCACGACAATCTGATCCGCGTTGACCACGGTCGAAAGCCGGTGGGCGATCACGAAGGTGGTGCGATCCTGAATGAACTTCGCCAGAGCGGCATTGATCTGGGCTTCGGAATCGGTATCGATCTGACTGGTGGCCTCGTCGAGAATCAAGATGGCGGGATTGCGCAGAATCGCGCGGGCGATAGCCAGGCGTTGTCGCTGGCCGCCGGAGAGCCGCTGGCCGCGCTCGCCGATCTGCGTGTCATAACCATCCGGCAAGGCCATCACGAAATCGTGGGCCCGTGCCTGCTCGGCTGCGTCGACAATCTGCTCATGCGAGGCGCCCCAGGCGCCGTAAGCGATGTTCTGCATGACCGTGCCGTCGAAAAGAACCGTGTCCTGGGTCACCATGGCCATCTGTGCGCGGACCGAGCGGAGCGTGCACTGGGCGATATCGACGCCGTCGATCAGAATGCGCCCCGAGTCGGGTTCGTACAACCTCGGCAGCAGACTCAGCAACGTGCTCTTGCCCGAGCCGTTGGCCCCGACGACGGCGCACACGCTCCCGTGCGGCACATTCAGGCTCACGTCGCGCAGCACAGGAGTATCACTGGCTGGATAGGTGAACACGATATTCTCAAACACGACCGACTGGCGGTGCCTCGCGAGCTTGCGTCGCTCGTCCAATTTTCTCGGGGTGGTCTCCACCGGCAGGTTCAACACCTCAGTGATGTGGTCGGCGGCGGCGGAAGCTTCCTGCAGCGTGTTGTTGAGCCCGGCCATCTGGCGGAACGAGTTCGCCGACGCGCCGAGCATCACGATCACCGCCAGCAGCGTGCCGGTGGTTTGGCCATGCTCGTAGACGCTCCACGCTGCGATCAGCACCACCATCACCAGCCCGAGCATGCTCATGGTTTCGATAGTTGGCGAACTCAGCGCCCGGGCCGTGCGGGCCTTCATCTGCTGGGTCAGCACATTGCGGTTGATCACGTTGAAGCGCCGTCGCTCGTAGCCCTCGGCCTGATGGACCTTGACCACGCGCAGCCCCTGCATGGATTCGGTCAGCGCCCCGAGCATGAGGCCGTACTGAAGCAGCGCCCGCTTGGAGGCGCGACGGACGCGCTTGCCGAGTTTCTGAATGAGCGTGCCGATGACCGGCAACACGATCAGAAAGATCAGCGTCAGTTTCCAGTCGTTGGCGAACGCGCCGGCCAGCAGACACAGGCCCACAACGATGCCGCGCATCGAACGGGCTGTCAGCGCATTAAACCCGCGGGCAAGTCCCTCGCAGTCGCGCACGACGCGCGAGGTCTGCTCGGAGGTCTTGCTGGTCACCGCCACGCTCATCGGCAAATGCACCAATCGGGTAAACACCTTCTTGCGCAAGCGCATCACGGTGCGCAGCGAAATCGTGATCGTCGAAAACTCATGCAGGAATCGTCCACACGAACCGATGACGGCCAGCAGCAGGATGAATCCCAGCGCCATCGCCAGGCCCCACCACGGATCGGTCGGGAAGTAATCAGCGATCCATCGCAGGTCATAACCGTGCTCGAACAGCGCGGCGGTTTTCTCAACGACGATGTCATGGATAGTGGTGTCAGCTTCAAAAAGCTGACGGACGACCCAGATGAGCGTGCTGATGCCGCCGAGTTGACACAGCGCATCGATACTGACGCCGATGACCGCCAGGATCAGCAGGCCGCGGTACTCAAACATCATCCAGGCATATCGCCAGAAGTTCTTCATACGGAATCAGACGGCAGACGCTGAGCTTAAGCGCTTGAGGTAGTCGAAATATTCAGGGAACGTTTTGTTCACACAGGCTGGGTCGTTGATGACGACGCCCGGCGATCGCAGGCCGGCGACGGCAAACGCCATCGCCATGCGGTGGTCGTCGTAGGTGTCGATGGCGGCGGGCGTGAGCTGACCGCCCGGCGGCGGAGTGATATGCAAATCATCGCCATCGATGCGGACGGTCGCGCCGAGCTTGGTCAGTTCGGCGTGCAACGCAGCCAGGCGGTCGGTCTCCTTGACGCGGAGATTGCCGATGTTGCGGATCACCGAGGGGCCTTCGGCAAAGAGCGTCACGATCGCCAGCGTCTGGGCCATGTCCGGCATGGCGTTCAGGTCGATGTCGATGTTGCGGAGACTGCGCGGGCCCTTGAGCCAGGTCTGCGCATCGCGCTGCTCGACGGTGACGCCCATGCGACTGAGCACATGCGCAAATGCGGCATCGCCCTGCACGCTGCCGCGACCGAGCCCGGTGATGCGCACGGCGCTCATGGGGGTGATCGCAGCGGCCGCCAGGAAATAGCTGGCATTGGAAGCGTCGGGCTCGATGCGGTAGTCCATCGCCTCGTAGGTCTGCGACCCGGGTACCGACACGCGGGTCCAATCACGATCGCAGTCGGTCTCGGCACCGAACAACTCCATCAGCTTCGCGGTCATTTCGATGTACGGAATGCTCACCGGGCGATCGTCGAAGACCAACTCGATGTCGCGCAAACAACACGGAGCGATCTGCATCAGCGCCGAGACGAACTGGCTGGACGTCGTCGGCGACATGTGCACGCTGCCGCCATCGCCGGCAAGCCCGTCGGCGTGAATCTCCAGCGGCGGAAAGCCATCCTCGCCGAGGTAGTCGATCTTCGCACCGAGGCTGCGCAGCGGATCGACGAGTTGGCCGATGGGGCGCTGGCGCATGCGGGGGATGCCATCGAGCGTGTAGGTTCCGTGGCCGAGGCAGCAGGCGGCCGTAAGGAACCGCATGGCGGTGCCGGCGTTGCCGAGAATCAACTCGGCGTCTTTGGCAGGTATTTTCCCACCGAGACCGTGCACGACGACCGAACGCTTGGGCTCATCGACCTGTAGCTGAAACCCGAGCTTGCCGAGGGCGGCCATCATCACGCGGGTATCGTCGGCGAACAGGACGTTGGTCAATTCGCTGACGCCGCGCGCCAGGGCGGCCAACAGCAGCGCGCGGTTGGTCAGGCTCTTGGAGCCGGGCAGATCGTCGATCGTCAATTCAAACCGATCGACGGGCGTGATGGGTTGCTGGTCGGGCATCGTGGGTTCTGGGTGGGAATCGCGCTCGCCTGTGGCTCGCGGCTAAACGGGGCGGTCCGGGGATTATTCAGCCTTGCGGAAGACGGCGACGATGTTTTCGACGGGGACGACGAACAGGCGATTGTCGCCTTCGAAATCGACCGGAATCGCTTCCTTGGGGTTGAACAGGACGCGATCGTACTGGGCGATGGGATAATCGACGTCGTTTTCGACCTGGGCGCTGATCGAGACGACGCGACCGGTGAGGGTCGGAATCTCGATTTTGTCGGGCAGGTGGATGCCGGACTTGGTCTGCTTCTTGTCCTCGTCCTTGCGGATAAGCACACGAGCGCCGATCGGCTCGACGGTCTCCAGGGGTTGGGTTTTGTTGCGCGTGTTGCTCATAGTGGGGCAATTATAGTACAAGTTGGGTCGGCCCGCATGCGGTCGCCTATGTCGTTTCACCCGAGTCTCGGAGCCCTTGCATGGATCTGCGTCAATACATTCGTGATATTCCCGACTGGCCCAAGCCAGGCGTCGTCTTCAAAGACATCACCCCCCTGCTCAAAGACGCCGCCTCGCTGGCGTGGGCCGTGGAGCAGATGGTCAACCCGTTTCGCGAGGCGGACATCGACGTGGTGGCCGGGGCCGAGTCACGCGGGTTCATCTTCGGCACGGCGCTGGCCCAGGCGCTGAACGCCGGGTTTGTTCCGATCCGCAAGCCGAAGAAGCTGCCGTGGAGAACCCACCGCATCGCCTACGGCCTGGAGTACGGCACCGACGAGCTGCACATCCACCAGGACGCCATCGAGCCCGGGCAGCGCGTCCTGCTGGCGGACGACCTGCTGGCGACCGGCGGCACCATGAAAGCCTGTTGCGATCTCGTCGAAAAACTCGGCGCCAACCTTGTCGCTGTCACCGTGTTGATCGAGCTGAGCTTCCTGCCCGGCCGCGAAGCGATCAAACCCTACGACGAGAAGTTGCACGCGGTGCTGACCTACTGAAGTCACATCAAAAAAAAGACCCCGAAGCGTTCTCCTCAGATCGCTTCGGGGTCCGAACAGCCTGGATCCGGCCGTAGTTCGATATTCAGTTGTTACGAGCGGCGGTACAGTTTGCGCTGAGCCAGCAGGGCCAGGCCCAGACCGACGAGGCCCATGTTCGCCGCGGCGGGCGTGGGGACGGTCACCGTCTTCGGCGGGTAGCTGCCGGAAGCTTCGATGATGTCGTTGCCGCAGCCCCAAGCCTGGTGCACCGCCACGTTCAGGCCGGAGAAGCTGCCGAGCAGCGAATCCAGGTCGATGGTGTATTCGATCAGGACGGTGTTCTGCTCACCGGCGTAGTCGAAGGTGGCGAAGTCGAGCGTGGCGGAACCGACGAGCTGCGCCATGTCGATGTCGTCGTCGACGGCCCAGGGAGCGGCCCAGTCACGCACACGCTGGGTGCCGGGACCCAGGTCGCTGGTGACCTGATGGGTGTCGTTGTAGTAGCTGCCGCCGACGTTCTGCAGGTCACGGGTGTCGGTGTTGCGATCGTCGATGCGGTAGATGTCGCCGACGGTCAGACCCTGCGAGTTGGTGTCGGTGACGATGCCGAACTCGACGCCGTTGAGGGTGACGAAAAGATCACCGAGGTAGTAGGTGTTGTGTGAGTAGGAGTTGGCGGTGAGGCTGGTGTTGTTGGCGCCGCCGAGGACCACGAGCACCTGCAGCGTGTTGTCGTCACGACGAACGTGCATTTCTTCGAGGTCGAACAGTTCGCCGGTGCTGCCGCCGGGGCTGGGCTGATAGCCGACGCCGTGCGGGTAGTTCACCGGAGCGTAGTCGTCGGCGATCGTGTAAAACCCGTCGGAGGTGACGGACGACACCTGATTGGTCTGGCTGAACGGCGTCACCGACCAACCGGCGACCTGTCCAGCCCCGTTGAGCACAATGCCGGCCGAAGCCATCGAACCCATCAGCATGCTCATCCCTACCGCGATCATGAAATTCCGAATCATCTTGAATCATCCTTTTCCTGGAGGAAGTTTGTGCCGCCGACTGATCGTTCGGCGGCGTGTGTGTGTTCTGCGTGATGTAAAACGAACCCCGTGCCAAACCGCGTCGTTGTGGGAGAATCCTTTAAATCAGCGTTAGCACGCTGAAAACGGCGGTCCGGTTGTATCGGTGATGACGGCTGCGGCAGGATGTGGCTGCGTTTCACACCCTTGACATGCCGTCTGTTGCGGTCGATCAACGTGCCCGGCGCCTGTTGATCTGATTCAAAAGCCCGAAGCGCTCCCTCCGGCGCGCTCCGGGTGAGTCACCGCGGCCCGCCACCAGGCGACGGACCGCGGTCCAGGGGCTTGGGTCAGCCGCGACGGCGGGCGACGCTGAACATCGCCAGTCCGATCAGGCCCATCGGCAGAGCCGCAGGCGTCGGAATCACGGTCGTCGGGGGCAGCAGCGGGTCTTCCTGCGGAAACAGGGTAAACAGCAGTTCGCTGGCGCCGTAGCGAAGCCCGGTATCGTCAGTTTCGATGCCACCGGTTCCGCCGAGCGCGCCGGCGCCGGCCATGCGGTAGTCGTACTCGATCAGCAGCGGCTTGGACGCATCGTTCGGAAACTCATCCCACACCAGGCGGTTCTGCGGGAAGGTCTTGCCGAGAGACTGATTGGCCGAGTCCGGCGTCAGCGTCAATTCAACGAGGAAAAAGCTCAAACGGGTCGCCGAAGTGCTGTAAATCGAAGCGGTCTGACCGTCGGCATAGGGCGTCGCGTCGGCCAGAAGGTCGTCGAGCACCTCGCCATAGACCGTGTTCGAATCGTTGGAGCCGAACCACAGATCATCGGGCGTGGCGTCCGTCATGCTCGGCGAGCTGAACACCGCATGCAGCAGATACACATCGTCATTGGCATCCGCGGCAGTGGTGTTGGTGCCGGACTGGTTGTGCGAGACATAGCCGTCGAGAATGAGCACGTTGTTCGCCGAATCGACGGTCAGCGTCAGATCGCCGGTCGTGTTGGCGTTGAAGGTGTGCTTCTGAAGGCCCATGTCCAGTCGCAGCACGTAGCCGGTGCCGTCGACGTCTTCACCGACGATGGCGTTGCCGTCGGCATGGTTGTAGACCGAGTAGACGGTACCGGCTTCCGCGGCCGTCGCGCCGGTGAACAGCGCGGCGCCCAGGGCCAGTCCGCAGATCCAGCGGCCGGTCTTGCGGAACCAGCCGTGACGTTCAATGTGTTTGATCATGCAATCGTTCATGGAGACAGCTCCTTCGGCCGCACCAGCGGCGTGATAGTTTCCGAATCGCAACAGACGTTGAACGAACGCCATGCCGCGAGCGGGAAAACAACACGTGCCAAAAAAACAACACCACCGGCCAGAAGCTGCATCACACGGATATATCATCAGTTAACGACACAACAACCCCGCAGATACGGGTCGTCCGCCTGTATCGGTTGTAACGGTTGATGTTCGCGCGCGTCGCGTCCATACGACAATGTCGAGTTTACGCAACACTTTCAGAGGTGTTTTGGGCCGGCTGATCAGTCGCTTCACGCACAGGCTCCACCAGCAGCCGCTGCAACACAGCCAGCAGTGTCGATGCTTCTTTCAGATAGCTCGCCGGCGGCCGGTAATACACCGTGCCGGGGTGGTCCGGCTCGGGGGTGTCGACCAGACGCACGCTGCCGCGCGCCACCGACAGCATCGGCGACAGCGCCGCGACAGCTTTCGTGGTGAACACCAGGTCGTCGTCATCACGCTTCAGCGCCTCGACATTCAACTGGCTCAACGCCACGCGAATCTCCGCCAGGTCGACCAGCATCCGCGCCGCCGGTGGCAGTTCGCCGTAGGCGTTCTGCAGATCCGCCTCAACGGCCGCCAGCGTCTTCAAGTCTGGCGACCGGCTGATCCGCCGATATGCCTGCATGCGGTGCTTATCCGACGGAATGTAAGTGCGCGGCAGGTTGCCCGCCAGGCCCAGGTCCAGGTGAGTCAGCACCGGCTCGCGCACACGATGATGCTGCAGGTCGGCGGTCGCCTGCTCCAGTAATTTGCAATACATCTCGTAGCCCACCGCCGCGATGTGCCCCGACTGCTGCGGGCCCAGCAGATTGCCCACGCCGCGAATCTCCATGTCGCGCATCGCGATCTTGAACCCCGCCCCGAGCATTGAAAACTCTTCGATGGCGTTGAGCCGTCGTGTGGCGATCTCGCTGAGCGGTCGATTCTTCGGCAGCATCATGTAGCAATATGCCCGATGTTTGTACCGTCCGACGCGCCCCCGAAGCTGATGCAGTTCCGCCAGGCCGAAGCGATCGGCGTCGGCGATGAACATCGTGTTCGCCGTCGGAATGTCGATACCCGACTCGATGATCGTGGTGCACACCAGCACGTCGACCTCGCCGCGCACAAACCTCAGCATCACCTCTTCAAGCTCGTGCCCGTGCATCTGCCCATGACCAACCGCCAGCTTCGCTTCCGGCACAAGCGTCTGAATCTCCGCCGCCACAGCGTGAATGCTCCCGACGCGATTGTGCACGAAAAAACACTGCCCGCCACGGTTCAACTCGCGCACGATCGCGTTGCGAATCCGTCGCGTGTCGTACGGCGCCACTTCCGTCACCACCGCGCGACGATCCGCCGGCGGCGTGCTCAGGCTCGAAATATCACGCAGCCCCAACATCGCCATGTGTAGCGTGCGTGGGATTGGCGTTGCCGACAGCGTCAAAACATCCACCGTCACACGAAAGCGCATCAGCTTCGATTTGTGTTCAACCCCGAAGCGCTGCTCCTCGTCGACAATCACCAGCCCCAGATCTTTGAAATAGATGTCGTCACTGAGCAGGCGATGCGTACCGATCACGATGTCGACCGTGCCTTCTGACAAGCCCTGCAAGGTGCCGCGTACCTGCTGGGCGTTTTTGAAGCGGTTCAGCGATTCGATGCACACGGGGTAGTCCGCCATGCGTTCGCGGAATGTCCGCTCGTGCTGTTCGCTGAGCACCGTCGTCGGGCAGAGCACCGCCACCTGTTTGCCCGCCTCGACCGCCCGAAACGCCGCCCGCATGGCGACCTCCGTTTTGCCGTAGCCCACGTCGCCGCAGATCAGCCGATCCATCGGTTTGGACTCGGCCATGTCTTTGTGAATGGATGCGATCGCCACGAGCTGATCGTCGGTCTCCTGGTAGGGAAACTCCGCCTCGAACTGTTTCATCCACGCCGTCGGCGGGCCGTAGGCGATGCCCGGTGACGCCTGCCGCGCCGCCTGCACCCGCAACAGTTCCGCCGCAAGGTCGCGCACCGCCTCGGCGACCTGTTCCTTCTGCTTCGACCACTTCTTCGAACCCAGCTTCGACAGCGGCGGGCGCCCCGCAAATCCGCCGATGTACTTGTGAACCAACTCAATCTGCGAAGCCGGCACATGCAGCAGCGCCCGATCCGCAAACTCGAGCGTCAGATATTCTTCCTTGCCGCCCCCCTGCCCGGTGGCGCCGGAGCGTTTCATCAGCCGCATGCCTTTGAACCGCGCGATCCCGTGTTGCTGGTGCACCACGTAATCGTTCGGCTCAATATCCAAAAAGGCATCGACTGCCCGCGAGGCGCTGATCTTCCGAATCCGCCGCCGCATCCCGTACCGGTGAAACATCTCCTGGTGCGGCACGATCACCACACGTTGAGCGCCGCCGCTTGCAGCAGACTGCTCATCCCCCCATGTAAATCCCCGAAACAGATACCCCACTTCCACGTCGATTCCCGCGCCATCGCCCTGCTGCTGAATCAACTCCAACAGTCGCTCGCGCTCGGCTGTGCGTTGCGCCAGCACCACCACCCGATGCTCCCGGGCCAGTTCGATGAGTTCCGCGACCGCCTTGCTCCCTTCCTCCGGGAAATTCACCAGCGGGCTGACCGGCAGCGCAACGCGTTCATGTCCCATCCCCGCCCCGCCGTACTGATTGATCTCGATGACCGACAGTTTCGACAGCGCTATGTTCAATGTGCCGGGGGCGTAGATGCCCGTCGGATCGGTCAGCCGCTCGTAGTACCCGCGTGCCTGCTCGTCGATTTCGAGGCGTTCGTGTTCGACCACGATCGTGTCATCGCGCAGCAGCGACCACAGATTCGTCGTGCGCTGCTCAGCCTGAATCTTCGCCACCGAAGCGCCAATCAGCCGCACGCGGTCGATCTTGCGGTCCGAGCCCATCGAGTCGACATCGATCTCCGCGATCTCATCGATCTGATCACCGAAAAAGTCCAGTCGCACAGCCGGCGACGCGCCCGGCGGATACACATCGATGATCCCGCCGCGCATGGCGAAGTCGCCCGGCTCTTCGATCACATCGACGCGCCGATACCCCGCTTCAACCAGCCAGTGCGTCAACGCCTGCGGATCCTGCGTCCCGCCACGCGCCAGTTCCAACACCATCGTGCCCATCGCCTCATCGGTCGGCACCGCCTGCATCAGCGCCTGCACCGGCGCCACCAGCACCGCCGGTTGATCCCCCCGAGCAAGCCGCGTCACCACCGCCAGTCGATCCGCCAGCAGTTCCAGGCTGACGTTCGACTCGCCCGGCAACACCTCCAGCGCCGGAAAAGCCACCGCTTCCAGGCCCTCGAAGAGTCCTAAATCCTCGACCGCCTCGTCCGCCTCATCCAGGTGCGCCACGACCAGCAGCACGCATCGCCCGCTGCGCTGCGCGATCGCCCCTGCCGTCAGATGCGCCGATGATCCCCATGCCCCTTCAGCCACGAGACGCTTGCCCGGCTCGGTGAGCCCGGCGAGTCGGCTGATCGACTCGTGCTCGACAATCTGCTTGATCCAGTCGTGTTTCATCGCCATCAGCGCGCAGGCCCAAACCCGCCAAACATTCGTTTGGTGGGTCTTCTTGTTTAGCCGGCGAGCTTGCTCGCCGTGTCATATCCGTTCAAGCGGCGAGCAATCCCGCGGGCTGAACGTCAGTTCGTTTCGCCGGCCGTTTTCTCGATGCGCCGCACCGGCTCGCTGAGGATCGGCACATCGTAAAACGACGCGCCGCCAGTCCCGTTGCTCATCGGCGCCACGTCCGGCACATGCTCCAGCACACGCACCATGGCGATTTCATCGCAAGCCTGATTCTTCGGGCAGCGGATGCACTCGCTCCAGACCTTCAGCGGCAGATTACGATGGCGATCAACCACCTCGAAGCCGCAGCGTTCGAAGAACTTCCGCTCATAGGTCAACGCGAACAATCGGCGGATGCCCAGACGCTCGGCTTCATCAGCCATCGCGCTCACCAGCTTCTTGCCCACGCCCGCGCCGCGCGCCTCCGGTGCCACCGCCAGCGAATACACTTCCGCCAGGTTCGCCCACATGATGCGCAAGCCGGTCACACCCATCGCCAGGTCATCGTCATCAGCGACCACGACGAAATCGCGCAGCCGCTCATACAACTCCGCATGCGAGCGATGCAACATCAACCCCTGCTCGGCGTAGTTGTTGACGATCTCCGCAATCCGCGGAACATCAGCGA
Source organism: Planctomycetales bacterium ZRK34 (assembly GCA_014873095.1). Taxonomy (GTDB): domain Bacteria; phylum Planctomycetota; class Phycisphaerae; order Phycisphaerales; family Zrk34; genus Zrk34. The sequence goes on along the minus strand of CP050848.1, from coordinate 4,616,273 downwards.
CTCGTGCTGGTCGAATCTTCATAGGCATAGGCCCATTATAGAGTGCAGAAAAACATGAAAGCAGGAAACCAGGAAATTAAGCAGAAGCCGCCATCACACGTCTTCGTTTCCTGCTTGTACGCTTTCCTGCTCATGTGCTTTCCTGTTTGCTGACGCGGTGTGTTGTCGCGTCGCCTGGGCCAGCAGCGGCTGAAGGCCCGAGTGGCTGAGCAGATACTTCGGGTTGAACACCTTGGTGCCGATCGCAAAGTAATCAGCACCGGCTTCGGCATACTGATCAACGTCGCCGATAGTTCGGATGCCCCCACCGCCGATGATCGTCAGATCGTCATAGCAGGTGCGCAGATCGCGCACGCATTGCAGTGCCACCGGCTTCAGCGGTTGACCGCTGAGCCCACCCGCGGCGACCGGCAGCGTGTTGCAACAGTGGTACGTGCGCAGCCCTGCTTCATGGGCCTGCTCGAAAATCAGATCGTAGTTCACCGGCGGAAGCTTCACGATCACCGACACATCCATCGCCTGGGCTCGCAGGAACAACTCCGGCGGCCAGTCGATCTCGCCGACGTTCGGGCAGCTCATATTCATCTCGACGGCCAGCGGCCTGATCGACTCGACACGCTGCAGCAGCTTCCACCAGTCGTTGGGCTCAAACCCGTGAATCGACACGATTTTGTCGCTGACATCGATCCGGCCGGCGTCGACGCGACTGACCAGCCAGTCGATGCCGGGGTTGCGCAGGCCGATTTTGTTGACCCAGGCGCGGAGGCGTGGATAGTAGCGCACCGTTTTCAGGATGCGCCACACGCGCCCGGGGCGCGCCGCGGCGGTGAACGTGCCCAGCGTCGGGGTCATGCCGATCGGCTGAATGTAGTTGCCGAACGGAGCGGAGATAATCAGCGGTTTGAAGGATGCGGCCTCAGGCATTGTGAGTATATTAGTCGCCATGACCGATTCGTACCATATGCCACCCCCCTCACCGGATGATGAATCCAGCGACGCGATCGTCAACCCTGCCGAGCGCGAGCTGTTTGACGAGCTGCTGGAGCAGGTGCTGCTCGAACTGCCCGATACATTGCTGGACAAGCTCGATGAAATTCCGCTGATCGTCGAAGATTATCCCTCCGACGAAGTGCTCGACGAGATGGATATCGACGACACGAGTCTGCTCTGCGGCCTGCACACCGGTATTCCGCTGACCCACCGCTCAGTGGAATATTCCGGCACGCTCCCCGACATGATCAACATCTACCGCGAGGGTATTCTCAACCTCTCGCTGGACGCGGGCGGCTACATCAACGAAGACACCCTCCGCCGCCAGATCCGCATCACCGTCCTGCACGAACTCGGCCACCACTTCGGCCTTGATGAGGATGACCTGAGGAAACTCGGCTATGCATGAGCGACACATGAAATGGTTTGTCCGCGGCGACGTGGACGGGTTTTTCGGACTGGCGCTGGACAATCTGGTTCAGTTGCTGGTGATCAACGTGATGTGCAAGGTGGTGCTCGGGTTTGACGATGCCCTGCTGTACGGCCGCGTGCTGCCGGGCGTGGCGGTGTCGCTGCTGATCGGCAATCTGTTCTACGCCTGGCAGGCCAAACGGCTGGGCGATCGACTCGGGCGCGATGACGTGTGCGCCCTGCCGTACGGAATCAACACGCCGAGCGTGTTTGCTTACATCTTTCTGGTGATGCTGCCGGCCAAGCTGGTAGCGCTGGATCACGGGGCGAGCCCGGAAGCGGCGGCGCGTGTGGCATGGCACGCCGGACTGGTCGCCTGCATGGCCAGTGGCGTGATTGAATTCGCCGGATCATTCGTCGCCGAGAGTGTGCGGCGAATCACCCCGCGCGCGGCGCTGCTGAGCACGCTGGCCGGCATCGCGATCGTATTCATCAGCGGCGCGTTTATTCTTGAAACGTATGCTTATCCGGTCGTCGGGCTGGCTACGCTGTCGGTGATTCTGCTGGCGTATTTCGGGCGGGTGAAGTTCCGCTTCGGGCTGCCGGCCGGGCTGGTGGCCGTCGTCATCGGCATCGTGTTGTGCTGGGCGACGGGCTTGGCGCCCGGGGATAAACCAACCGTCGGACTGGCGCTGCATCTACCGGTGCCGGTGGTTGGTGATCTGATCGAGGCCCTGCACAGCGACTACCTGCTGGCGTACCTTTCGGTGATCATTCCGATGGGCATCTTTAATGTGATCGGGTCGCTTCAGAACATCGAAAGCGCCGAAGCCGAGGGCGACCGCTTCGCGACCGGCCCGTCACTGGCGGCCAACGGCATCGGCACGCTGGCGGCATCGCTGTTCGGGTCATGCTTTCCCACGACGATCTACATCGGCCACCCCGGGTGGAAAGAAATGGGCGCCCGGGCGGGTTACTCGATCCTCAACGCGGGCTTCATGACGGTGATCTGTCTGACCGGGGCCGCGGCGCACATCGCATACATCGCCCCGGTGCAGGCGGGCATGGCGATCGTGTTATGGATCGGCATCGTGATCACCGCGCAGGCCTTCAGCGCGACGCCGCGTCATCACGCTCCGGCGGTCGTAGTGGGCCTGCTGCCGGGTGTCGTCGCCTGGGGCGCGCTGATGGCGAAGATCGGCCTGCGCGTCGGCGGCATGGGGCCGCCGAACGGCGAACCGTTCGACCAGCATGCGGCGGAGATTCTCGCGGGATTCAACGCCAGTTCGTGGAACCTGCACGGCGCACTGGCCCTTGAGCAGGGGTTCATCCTCACGGCAATGATACTGGCGGCCATGGTGACGATGGTGCTGGAGCGGCGATTCACCGCGGCGGCAGGCTGGGCGCTGGCGGCCGCGGTGCTCAGCGCGACGGGCCTGATGCACGGGTACCGGTGGACGGCCAGCGACACGGCGATCAATCTGCAACCGGCCTGGCCGTGGGTGACCGGCTACGTGTGCATGGCGGTGTGCTTTGTGACGGCGCCTTGGATCACGACGCCTACGGTGAAATCCGAGTTGTGACCTACGGCTTGCTCGCGGCCAGGTATTCCGCCAGCACGTTCAGATTCCTCACGGCCACGCGCATATCGATGACGGGGCCGGGCTGTTTGTGGTAACGCAAACCGTCGTCCGTCACCCAGGCGCCGCGATGGTCCATGGCATCAATGATCTGACGGACGCGCTGCTGCAACTTATCCGTCAAGTGCGGCGTGTGTTTACCGCCTTGTTTCAACTGATCAGCGGGTAGCTTCACAAGCTTCTCATAAGCGCGTCGCAGGTCATCGACCTTGCTGGAAATCTTGAAGCTGTAATGCGTCGGCATGTCCGAATCGTCATACGTGAGCTTGTAATCACGTGTGAAGTACAGCGGCTTGTTGGTGCGCAACTCGTAGAAACGAGCAAGGCGGCCATCGGGTAGTTCCGAACGCTTCAGATAATCCAGCGCCTTGGGAATCGGCGCCAGGTATTTGCGATCTCCCGTGCGGCGGTAGATCATCATCAGCGTCTTGATCACACCCTGCGATTCGCCACAGGTGATCGAGGCGGGTTCGAACTTGCGGGCCCAGATCGGGTGCATGTCGTAGCCATACTGCTGGGCCCAGGCGGGCTGCGGGTCGGGCATCTGCGCGAGAATCAGAAAGTCGCCGACCTTCAGCGCCGCATCGTGGTAGCGCGGGTCGCCATAGATGTCGGCCGCCAGGAAGAGCGCCTCGACCACATCAGGCGCGAGATTGTCGTTGAGCGTGTAGCGGTACCAGTAGTTGTGGTGGCCGGTATATTCACGCGACCAGCTATCGGGATACGAGGCGGGTTTGATCGAGTAGTCGGCCGGATCGCGCGGGTCGCCGGTCCAAACCTGCGGAAAACCGCCGTTGGGATACTGCCCCTTCGTGATCAATCCGTCCAGCGCGTACAGCGCCATTTCGTGAACGACTTCATCTTCGAATCCGATCGCACGATCCAACCGCATGACAAACCGCAGGGAAGCTTGCGTCTTGTCATCATCGAGGCTCGATTGATCTTTGCGTCCTCCATGGTCGACACGGTACGCCCACTTGCGACGGCGCTCGGGTTCAAACTCGACACGATCCTGCCAGCCCCCGCTGCGCATCTGCCCCAGCCGCAGCGCCTCGGCCGCATCGCGCGCCGCTTTGCGAAAGACCGATTCGCCCGTCGCCTCGTACAGTCGCACAAACGCCTGTCCGACCGATGGCGTGCCCGGCGGTTGCGTCCATACCGTCTTCGTCGTCACCACCCCTTCGCCTTCGCGCTTGGTCAGATCGGCGCTGTACCGCCAGAGATACCCGCCCTCGGCGCTGACCTGCACGTGTAGGAATTTCGTTGCCTGCTTCGCCGCGGTCAGTGCTTCGTCGCGCAGATCGGCATGGGCCGCTGCCCCGAAGCACATCGCCACGACGACCGCCATCGCGTGTTTGATTTGCATCCCCCGATGATAACGGACATACCCGCCGGCCGCGAAATCAGAACCCGCCGGCCGACGTTGTACCAATCAGCCTGTATGATGGTGATCCCACCAACTTAATCACGGAGACCCGCCATGCGCATCACCGCCGCCCTGCTGCTCGTCACTCTCACCCTGCCGCTGCTCGCTGCAGATAGTCCCGCGCCAGCCGAGGTTGAACTTCAATCCATCTTCAACGGCAAGGATCTGACCGGTTGGAAAGTCCCCAAAGACAACATCTGGTGGACCGTCGACGATGGCATGCTGATCAGTCAGAACGACCCGAAGAAAAAAGGCTCAACCCTGTGGACCGAGAAAACCTACAAGGACTTCGTCGTCGAATGTGAGTTCCGCTTCAAGGGATCGATCGACTCGGGCGTGTTCCTGCGCACCAGCAAACAGCAGGTGCAGATCGGTGATTCAGGTTCGCTGAAGCGCGACATGACCGGCTCGGTCTACGTGCCGGGCAAGGGCTACCCGAAAGACGCGCAGGGCATCAAGCATCTCAAACCCCAGGGCGAGTGGAATCACATGCGCATCGAAGCACGCGGCCCGGAATATCGCATCTGGATCAACGGGGCGCATGTGCTGACTTTCCACAGCGACAAGGCCCCCGCCGAGGGGCCGATCGGTCTGCAACTGCACCCCAACAAGCAGATGCGTATCGACTTCCGCAATCTCCGCGCCGGCGATCTGAAATAATGATCAAAGCTGCGAGCCATCGAGCGATTTGATCTGCTGGCCGTCGAGGTGGATGCCGCACTCGGTCTTGCCCAGGCCCGCCCAGCGGCCGCTGCGCGGGTCTTCGCCCTCTTTCACCGGCCGCGTGCACACGGGCGTGTTGCACCCGATCGACGGATAGCCCTGATCGTACAGGGCGTTGTACGGCACATCGTTGGCCTTGATGTAGCCCCACAGCGTGTTGTCATCGATGGCGGCAACGGGGTTGACCTTTTCCAGGCTGTGCAGGTTGTCCCACATCACGATCGGCACCTGCGCGCGCGTCTTCGAATGCGTTCGGCGCATGCCGGTGATCCACGCCGCCTTGTCGGCCAGGTACTTGCTCGTCGGCTCGACCTTGCGGATGTAGCAGCACTGCCGCACGCCTTCGACGCCTCGATCATACAGGTGGCCGCCGAATTTCTTCTGCTGGTCTTCCCAGTTCAACTCGGCGGCGACGCGCTTGGCGCGAAACTTGTACTTGGCCTGAATTTTCAGTCGTGTCTGGTGCGTTTCGGGAAACAACACACCGGTGTCGAGGTAGAAGACTTCGACATCACGCAACAGATCCATCTGAGCCAGCATGTCGATGACGACGACCGACTGCATGCCGAACGAACACGCCAGCGCGATCCTGCCGCGATGGCGCTCCACAGCCCAGCGCAGAATTTCCTGCGGCGGGGCCGATTCCAGACGTTCGGCAGCCTCGGCCAGTTCGTCGATGACCTGCTGTTGAGTGGGTGACATGGTTTTTTCGCATCACGAGGTTGCGGCGGTCGCTGACACGTTCCGTGCGACGTGGCCATTCCGCCACGACGCTGTGATGTCAGCAACAACAGCCGCCCGCGATGGCGGGAATGATGGACAGTTCGTCGCCGTCCTTGACCGGCGTCTCAGGCCCGTCGAGGAAGCGGATGTCTTCGCCATTGAGGAAGACGTTGACGAAGCGGCGCAGCACGCCGTTGTCGTCGCAGAGTCGCTCCTTGAGGCCGGGGAACTGCGTCTGCAGTTGTTCGATGACCTCGGCGACCTTGGCCCCGTCGGCGTCGACGGTCTCTTGCTCGTTGGTGAGCTTGCGAAGCGGCGTGGGGATGATGACGGTTACTGACATGGGAGTTCCTCGGGTTGAATCGTTTGAAGCAGGGAATCGAAATCGGTCAGCGAAGGCTTGATCGTGTCGATCGCCTTGAACGAGCCTGCCACGGCTTCCTTGGTCTTCAAACCGTTGCCTGTGATGCAGAGCACGAGTCGGGCGTTACGATCGATCTTGCCGTTTTCGATCAGTCGCTTGGCGGCGCCGACGGTCACGCCGCCGGCGGTTTCGGCGAAAATGCCGGTGGTTTCAGCAAGCAGGCGGATGCCGGCGACGACTTCCTCGTCGTTGGGATTCTCGCCCCACCCGCCGGAGTTGCGCATCGTGCCGGCAGCATAAACACCGTCGGCCGGATCGCCGATCGCCAGCGATTTGGCGATCGTGTTGGGCTGACGGACCGGCTTGATCCAGTCGGCCTCATCCTTGACCATGTTCACGATCGGGCTGCAGCCCTCGGCCTGAGCGCCGTAAATCTTCGTGTTGTGTTCTTTCACGAAACCGAGCTTGGTCAGTTCCTTGAAAGCCTTGTCGAGCTTGCAGATCAGCGAGCCGCCGGCCATCGGGCTGACCACCGCGTCGGGCAGTTCCCACCCGAGTTGCTCGGCGATCTCGTAGCCCATCGTCTTGGAACCCTCGGCGTAGTACGGCCGCATGTTCACATTGACGAAGGCCCAGTTGTATCGACCGGCGATCTCGGAGCACAGGCGGTTGACATTGTCATACGTGCCGTTGACGCCGACAACATGCGCACCGTAAATCAGCGACCCAAGAATCTTGCCGACCTCCAGGTCCGACGGGATGATCACAAACGCGCGGAGCCCGGCGGCGGCGGCATTGGCCGCGACGGAGTTGGCGAGGTTGCCGGTCGATGCACAGCCGACGGTTTCGTAGCCGAACTCCTTGGCGCGAGTCAGCGCCACGGAGACGACACGATCTTTGAAGCTGAGCGTGGGATAGTTGACGGTGTCGTTCTTGACCCACACCTCGCGGACACCCAGCGCCTCGGCCAGTCGATCGGCCTTGACCAGCGGCGTGAAGCCGACGTCCGGCCCGACCGTCACATCACCCGCGACCGGCAGCAGTTCTTTGTAACGCCACATGTTCGCACCGCGGGATTCGATGACGTCGCGCGTCAGATCCTTGGCGATGGCGTCATAGTCGTATGCGACTTCGAGCGGTCCGAAGCACTCCTCGCAGACGTAGCGCACGTCGGCCGGGTAGAGCTTGTTGCACTCGCGACACTTCAGGCCGCTGAAGTAGGTTGAAGTCACGTTCGTCGTGGTCATTCGGTCACCTATGAAAAAAGCCTCATCTTGCGTGGCCCCTGCGAACGGGGGTCAGACAAGACGAGGCTTGAGAATGCGAGCTTCGCCGCTTATCTGCCCCCGCGGCCTGTCCGACAGGCTGCAGAGCTGGAATTGGCACCTGGCTCCGGAGTCCTTCTGGGGGATGCTCCGAACGGTTGCCGCGGCTTCACAGGGCCAGTCCCTCCGCCGCTCTTGATAAGACGATCCAGTATTCAATTGTCAGGGCCACAGTATACCGGCCCAGTAAGCAAGGGTCAATATTCACATTCGCGATGCCCGTCGACTCGCGCCAGCCCCTTCCGGGGGTCACCACCCGCGCTGCTCGGTGTAGGCCTTGGCGTAGCGCACGACCTGTTGATCGACGAATTCCAGTAACTGGCGTGGGTCGCCTTCGTAGACATCTTCTTCGCGGTGGCGCAGGCCCAGTTCGGCATTCCGCACGATCATTTTCACCTCGACGGCCACATCGTCATACTCGTAGTACCGACGCACGCGAAACTGCATCTGGTGAAACTGCTCGTCTTCGCGATCCGTCTTCGGCTCGTTCCAGTAGACGCGGATAAACCGGCCGTCGTCGTGAAACGACCCGTATCGAAACTCGACGAACTGCTCCTGAAAATCCTTCAGTCGCTGCTCGATATGCGCTTCGACCATGTCAGCAGCCCGGTCGACATCCGCCGCCCGATCGCGCTTCTGTCGCTCGGCGGCTTCGCGCTCGGCGCGTTCGCTTTGAACACGCTCGACCGCATCACGCCGCGCCGATCGTAACTTGTCCGCAAAATCACTCATGCGTTTCACAGCATCATCAGGCGATCAGTACTTCGGAACGCTCTGGTCGATTTCGTCGGCCCAGCGGAGGATCCCGCCGTTGACGTTCCACACGTTCTTGAAGCCCGCCTTGCGCATCGCGTTGACCGCCTTGGCCGAGCGACCGCCCGAGCGGCAGTGCACGACAATGTGTGCGTCCTTATCGAAGTCATCGATGTGCGCCCCCAGCGTGCCCAGCGGAATGAGCTTGCCATCGAGGTGGCAGATGTCGTATTCGTGCGGCTCGCGCACGTCGATCAGCTCGAACGTTTCGCCGGAGTCTTTGAGCTTCTTGAGGTCGGCGACACTGATGTCCCACTCGGATTGCTTGGCCATTTCGGATTCCTTCTGAACGTCTTTTTCGAACGACTGCTCGGGCACGCCACAGAACTGATTGTAATCGATCAGCTCGGTGATCGTGGGCTTATCGCCGCAGATCGGGCAGGCCGGGTCGCGGCGGATTTTCATCTCGCGGAACTTCATGCTCAGCGCATCGAACATCATCAAACGCTGGCTCAGTGATTTGCCTTCGCCGAGGATGATCTTGATCGCCTCGGTCGCCTGGACGAGTCCGATGATGCCCGGCAGGATGCCCAGCACCCCGCCTTCGGCGCAGCTCGGGACCAGCCCCGGCTCCGGCGGCTCGGGGTACAAACACCGGTAGCACGGCCCGCCGTCGTAGTTGAACACGGTCGCCTGTCCGTCAAAGCGGAAGATCGCGCCGTAGACGTTGGGCTTGCCCTGCAGCACGGACACATCATTGGCCAGGTAGCGCGTCGGGAAGTTGTCCGTGCCATCGATGATGATGTCGTACGGCTCGGCGATGCGCATGGCGTTGGCCGAAGTGAAGGGCTCTTCGTAGAGGTCGACCTGTACGTTTGGGTTGATGTCCTTGATGCGCGCCTCGGCGGACTTGATCTTCGGCTTGCCAACGCTGGCGGTGCCGTGAATGACCTGGCGTTGAAGATTCGAGTGATCGACAACGTCGAAGTCAACCAGCCCGAGACGACCGATGCCCGCCGCAGCCAGGTACATCCCCAGCGGCGCGCCGAGCCCGCCGGTGCCGATCAGCAGGATGCTCGCGCTCTTGAGCTTCTTCTGACCTTCCATGCCGACTTCCGGCAGGATCAAGTGGCGGGAGTAACGCTCGATCTCTTCCTTGGACATCTCGACGGACTTGGCCTTGTCGGTAAAGTCCGGCTTGATCACCGGGCGGGCGACGTCTTCGGGATTGCCCCCCGCGACGGCCGGCACGATCGAGACTTCATCACCGGACGAAACGGCGGTGTCGCCAGCCTGCTTGTCGCGGATGTTGTCTTCATTGACGAAGACATTCACGAAGCTGCGCAGCGAGCCGTCATCGCCGAACAGGTGCGGCTTGAGCTTGGGGTGCTTCTCGGCGAGTTCACCCAGCACCTGCGAAACGGTCGAACCCTCGAGTTCGAGCGTGTCCAGCCCGTCGGCATAGCTGCGCAGGGCGGTGGGAATGTTTACGGTCACGGGCATCAGCGCGTCTCCTGAGTCTGAACGATCCGCGTGGGGATCGGATGAAATTCACTTCGGTCGTCGGACAGGTTCCAGCAGGTCAACTCGTCGGAAGCTCCCTGCTTCACTGAAACAATCACGAAGGCGTACCCCGGCCAGGTGGCATTTTCCAGGTCACTGCCGCCAGCGATCCCGTGATTCGATTCCGAAACGGTCTTCGGAGTCGAGGGAATCGCGGGGGCATCGGGGTGCGAATGATAGTGGCCGATCACGCCCAGTCCACGGGCGCGGGCTTCTTTTTCAGCCCGCATCGACGCCTCGGGCGTGATGTGGAACCGATTGTGGCGTTCTTCCTCACCCTTGGAATTCACTGCCGGCACCACCGCCCCCACGCGCCACAGCTCATCGCCCAGCAGAAACCCGCAGCATTCGTGTGGGTAGATCCGCTCGGCGTGTTCGCGCATCGCGCGGTCGTGTTCGGCAGTCAGTTCCAGCGTCATGATTCGTCTTCGTTTAGCCGGCGGGCTTGCCCGCCGCTTACGCCTGCGTCAGATATTCATGTGATCCAGATATTTCGACGCGTTATCGGCCATGATGGTGACAACGACGCCATCGTCCAGTTCGCGGGCCACCGTGAGCGCTCCGACCACCGCCGCACCCGCCGACGGACTGACCAGCAGGCCTTCTTCAGCGGCCAGTCGCTTGACCATCGCCTGGGCGTCTTCGGTGCGCACTTCGATGTTCTGATCCGCCATCTTCACATCGTAAAAGCCCGGCTGAATCGACGTCGGCATGTGCTTCCAGCCTTCCAGCGCGTGAAGCGGCGTATCCGGCTGCACACTCACACACTGCACATCGGGATTGAACTCGCGCAGGCGGCGGGTGTTGCCGGTGAAGGTGCCGCTGGTGCCCAGGCCCGCCACGAAGTGCGTGATCGCCCCGCCGGTCTGTTCCCAGATTTCGACGGCCGTGGTGTTGTAGTGCGCCTGCCAATTGGCATCGTTGTTGTACTGGTCAGGATAGAAGTATTCGTCGGGACTCTGCTCGTAGAGTTCGATCGCCTTGCGGATCGCGCCATCGGATGCCTCGGCGGCGGCGGTCTCGACGATCTGGGCGCCGTAGGCCCGCAGGATGCGCTTGTGTAGCGACCCGGCATTCGACGGCAGACAGAGCTTCACACGATAGCCCATCGCCGCGCCGAACATCGCATAGGCGATGCCGGTGTTGCCGCTGGTGGCGTCGAGGATGGTTTTGTCACGGGTCAACACGCCCCGCCGCTCGCCATCGAGCAGCATGTTCAGCGCGGGCCGATCCTTGACGCTGCCGCCGGGATTGAACCACTCAGCCTTGGCGAACAGTCGCACCGGCGCGACCTCGGCCGCGATGCGCGTCAGTTCGATCAGCGGGGTATTACCCACCGCCGCCATGACCGAGTTCGCCGGGATGCGATCCTGCATCTGCGGAATGTGCTCGGCGGTTTTCATGGATCAACTCGCAGCAGCGGTCTGCACACGCCCGACCAGTTCCTTCAGCGCCGGAGCCTTGTCGATGCGGACCCGGAAGCCCAGCGGGACGCGGGCATCCTCGCTGATACGCTCGATGGTCTCGACGACCGCGCCGTAAATCTCCGCCACGGCCGCTTCGACTTCGTGTTTGATCGACTCGAAGTTTTCCGCGGTATTCGGGGCGCGAAGACGATCAGCGATCGACACGACGACCTCGTCGGTGCGGAATCCGATCGGTCCATGCGGATCGGGGTTTTCAGCGAGCGTGTTCGCGCCGATCAGCGTCAGGCGCAACACCTGGTGAATCTGCTCACGCAGTTCGCTTTCGCTGGGGCGATCACGCTTGCGCTCGTAGCGGAATGCCGGCACGCCGTCGGTGTATTCAACCGAGTAGTCACCCTCGTGGCCGATGAGCATGATGCCGGGGCCCTCAGGGACGTGCTTGTAATCGGCGACATCGATGAGCAGGCCTTCGACGGCGCCGTCGCTGATCCAGCGATGAAACACGGGAATGATCGCCGTGGGCGTCACGGCGGATGAATCTTCAACGTAAAGTTTCGCACTGATGCGTTGCATGATGAATTCCTATTGTTATCCGATGCATGTTCGTCGCGTGGCGTTACCCTGGGTCAGACGCCGCCGCCGATGGGGCTGGCGCTCAGACGCATATCGCAGGCGTAGCAGGCCTCGATGAAGAGCTGAGCTTCTTCGATCTGGTGATGCGCCTGATCCTTGTCCGGTGAGGCCGGCGGATTGTCGTGGCGATTGAACAGCATCTCTGCGAACTTGCCCTTGGCGTATTTGTCGAAGAACAGTTCGGTGTCGTAGAACCGGCTGCGGAACTGGGCGACGATGTCGTCCGGGTCATCGGTGATGTCCTGGAACTGCGTACGCACCAGCGCCTGGGCCGCCTTGACCATCGCCTTGTAGGCCAGTTCATCGGCCTTGGCGAAGCTGCCTTCTTCCAGTTCGATCTGCGCGTCGAAGGCGATGGACTCGGCCTTGGACGCTTCCATCGAGAAGACCGACACGATCTCGCCGGCGCACTCGCCGACGCCCATGTCGCCGATGGTGAATTCACGCGGATCGCCCCAGTCGGTGTAGTAGCTGGGGTCTTCGGTGTAGTCCGGCACCTCCATAAAGGGCTTGAGCAGTTCACGCACCTGCTTCTTGCCCAGGCGATCGATGTACGCGCCGAAGCGCTCGTCATCTTGACGGTTCTTGAGGTAGCCTTCGGTCAGCATGTCGATGACCGCGGGAATCGCCTTGCTCGGCACTGACCCGCAGGCCAGACCGTAGCTGCCGGCGTTGTGTTCCCACTGCCCGCCGAGCACCACCTGGAAGTGCGGCACAGTGTGGTTGCCGATCTTGCGGCTGTTGCCGTAGAACCCGATGTCGGCCACGTGGTGCTGACCGCAACTGTTGAAGCAGCCGGACATCTTGATGTGCAGCTTCTTGATCGGCTCGGGCAGCTCGCCGTACTTACCGAGCAGACGCGTTCGCAGCTCACCGGCCAGACCGCGCGACGCGGCGATGCCCAGCTTGCAGGTGTCGGTGCCCGGGCAGGCGACCAGGTCGAGGATCGTGTTCGCCCCGCCCTGGGCCAGACCGATGGCTTGAAGTTCGTTGTAAATCTTCGGCAGGTCCGCCTCGCTGACCCAGCGGAGCACCAGGTTCTGCTCGACGGTCGTGCGCACATCCTCGCCGACATACTTGCGGACGACATCGGCCAAACCTCGCGCCTGCTGCGAGGTGAAGTCACCCAGCGGCAGCGCGATCGTCACGACGTAGTAACCATCCTGACGCTGCTTGTACAGGTTCGTCGAAGCCCACTCATCAAAGCCTTCGGGCTTGTCCTTGGCGCTGATGGTCAGCTCGACGGCGTCTTTCAGCGGCTTGGTGAAATGATCGGGGATGTCCTTGAGGAAGGCGGTCCAGCGATCATCGTGCGGCAGCGTCTTGCGCTCTTCTTCCACCAGGCGGCGGAACTCGTCGATGCCGAGCTTGGCCACGAGGAACTTGATGCGGGCGCGGTTGCGATTCTTCTTCTCGCCGAGGCGGGCAAACACGCGGCTGATCGCCTGAATCTGCGGCAGCAGCTCTTCAGCGGGTGTGAACTCGCTGAGCACCTTCGCCTGATGCGGCACAGCCCCGAGCCCGCCGCCGACGACGACCTTGAACCCACGCTGGCCTTCGGCATTCACCTTGGCCACGTAGCCTGCATCGTGCATCCACACCAGGCCGCACGCTTCGTCATCGCAGCCGGAGAAAGCGGGCTTGAACTTGCGACCGAAGTCCTGCACATCGGGGTGGCCCAGCAGGAACTCCATCATCGCCTTGGCATACGGGCTGATGTCGAACGACTCGGTCTTGCAGACGCCGGCCAGGGGGCAGCCGGTGATGTTGCGGATCGAGTTGCCGCAGGCTTCGCGCGTGGTGATGTTCACCGACGCCAGGCGGCGCATCATGTCCGGGGTATCGTCGATGTGGACGAAGTGAAGCTGAATGTCCTGGCGGGTGGTGACATGCAGAATGCCGTCGGAATATTCCTCGGCGCAGTCAGCCATGACTTCAAGGCGATCGGGGGTCATGCCACCGTAGGGGATCTTGATGCGGACCATGCCGGGCGCGTCCCAGACGGTGTCCGGCCCTTTGGTCAGATCGCCGCAGGGGAAATTCAGCGGGCGGGTCTGCTTGCCGTCGTGGCGCTGACCGTTGTCGTAACGCTGGCCGTAGGCCCCGCGACGCAGGCGGGTTTCGGCGAAGACCTTGTCCTCGATTTTGCCTTGACGCTTCAGTTCAAACTGGGCCTGAAAGATATCAATCTCGTGGGCCAGTTTGTCGGGCATAAGCCCCTGCAGCGCGTCTTTCCAGTTCGAAGCGCTCATGAGAACTCCTGGGTAATGGTCGAGCACGGGGCGGGTCGATCACGCGAGGCAAGCTGAAAAAGCTGCCTGGTCGTTTCGCCCACCATCCATGCGTGTGAATCGTACCGCGATAGGGCCATTATAACGGCCAACAGGGCCGCTCACCAGCCTACCGCAGACACTTACCGAAAACGCAATCGTAGACGCTCTCGGGGATGGATCCGGCGGCTAACGGGGCGAACCAGGGATAACGAAGGGAACTCGGGAGAAAACTGATGATGTTCCGCAGAAACCATCAATCGCGCCGCATTCCCGACGGGGTCGCCCCGCGGGTACACGAACACATACAAACAATGGTCATCAAACGGGCCATGGGTGTCTCCAGAGGGCCAGTGTAGGCCACGTCGGGTTCAATCGTCAAGCCACCTGGGAGAAATGCCCAAACGGGCCTAGTCAACCAGCGGTACTTGCGTTTAGAATGAGGTCGAAGACAAGTTGCAACCCGCGTTGGGGGCCGCATGGATAAGACCGAGCTGAAAGTTAAAACCACCGCGATGATCGGCGCGCCGGATCGTGAAGTTCCCGATGCGCTGCGGACCGCGCTGACGAGTGCCGTCGACTCGATCACGCAGATTATCGAAGCCCATCTGGCCGAGGTGCACATCCCCGGCATGATCGACCCGGCCGCACTGACGCTGGTCGTCATCATCGATGCCGACGCCGATGAGGGCGAGGTCCTCCGAAGCATCGATCAGGCTCTGCAAAGTGCCGCGACCAATCCCGATGATCTCGGCGTCTGGCCCCTGCTGCCGGACGATGAAGCCCTGCCGGCGATCCGCTCGCTGGGCTGCCGCATCAATTCAACCGGCTGATCCACTGCCGGAAGCCATCGCCGACGGACTTGAGCGTTCCAAAGTGCTTTTCGAAATTGGCGATCAGTTGCTCGCTGTTGCTGCCGCCCTGCCCGGCTGCGACTTGTTGCATGTACTCGCGCAACGCATCGCGCCGAGTTTCAAACAGAAAACTGAACAGCCCCCAGGCCTGCGCGTAAAGTCGCTCACGTTGATCGTCCTTGACAGCGCCCTCCAACTGCACGCGCCCGACGAACTTTGACAGCGGATCGAGTTGGCCCGCCTTGGCGGCTTTGAGCAGGGCCCGTCGCCGCACAAGGTTGTCCTGCCCCGGGCCGAACGGCACCGCCGGCGACATCGTCTCGAAATTCGTCGCCAGCCCCTCGCTGAGCCAGAATGGATTATTCACGTAGCGGGACTGGATGCCGCTGTTGAAAGCAAGCTGATGCGTCGCTTCGTGAATCGTCTGCGAGATGTTGTTGAGCCCGGCGCCGCGCTGCATCTGGTTGCGCAGCAGCGACACCTGGTTGATCGCACGCAACTTGATCTGTCGGTAATGCGCCGCCCGTGTCATGTCGCCGGCCTCGCCCGCAGCGTCGGCGCGTTGCGTGGCTTGGTCGATCTGTCGCTGAAGCTGCGCGATCTGCTTGCGGTGTTTGGCCAGTTGCGGGCTCGATTGCGTGTTGAACATCGCGATGCGGTTGCTTCTCGGCGAGTAGTATCCCCCGGCCGAGGAGACATCGATGCCGTCATGCTTATGCCCATAAGCGAGGTAGTCGCGGTGCTTGTTGAACAGCACGCCGATCAGCCGCCCGTCGATGGGGGCCGGATCAAAACCCGCGGCGTTCATCACACTGTAAAACGCATCGTGTGCCCGCTCCAGCAGTTCAACCCGACTGTCCGCCCAGGCGTGCGGCGTGTCGTACAC
This sequence comes from Planctomycetales bacterium ZRK34, assembly GCA_014873095.1. Classification (GTDB taxonomy): domain Bacteria; phylum Planctomycetota; class Phycisphaerae; order Phycisphaerales; family Zrk34; genus Zrk34. The sequence goes on along the minus strand of CP050848.1, from coordinate 4,600,285 downwards.
CAGCAGGTAGTGCGGCGTCATCCGCAGGTAAGTGCCCTCGCCGAACTCCTTCGCCAGATTCTGCGCCTGTGGCGACATCCGCTGCGCCGGCGCTGTCGCGCCCACGATAAGCAGCAACCCGATCACCTGAATATTCACGCGTCTTGAAATCATGTGCTACACGGTAGCGCCCCCGCCGCTGCCGGGCACAACTCACGGCACGATTTCACGAAGCGTTAACCCACGCCGTGCCGCCGCTTCCGCTTCGATCTGCAAACGATGCCGTTCGTCCCGAGATAGATCCTCGGGCCGTAGCGGCGCCGCCCCGGTTCCGAGCATGTCTTCCCGCGGTTGAGCAGCCAGCCGCTGCTGACCTATTTCAATAATCGCCAGCGCTTCGCGATATTTCGCATCTTCCGTGCTGGTGAATACCGACAGGCACGGGCTCAACGCCGGCCGCGTGAAGTTCACCTGCGATCCCCGCATCTCTGACTTGGTTTCCCACAGCTTCGCCCCGACCAGCTCGCCCAGCCGGTGAAGTTCCGGTCCCGTCAACGGACTCCGCCCGAACGGATTCGCCCCGTACACCGTCGCATACGATCCGTAATACGGAGCGTTCAAATCGATCCATGTCACCACTCGATCGATCTCCTCGGCCGTCAGCTTCACATCGTAATGCTCGCTGCGCATCACCTCGATGAGCCTGCTGCGATGCGATCCCCACGCATAAGGCCCGAGCACCTGCGGCGGCCCGTCGTGCACCGCCTTGATCAGCTTCTTCGCCTCGCCTGGTATGTCCGGCGACCAGCGCACCGCTGACCGGCGATGCAGTTCGAGATACGACGTGTTGAACACCAGCCCCAGGTCGCCGGCCAGGTTGATCGCCTCGCCGGCCTCTTTGCCGTAGTCGTGACAACTCACGCAGTGGCGATCAAAAACCGGCTGCACCTCCGTCAGGTAGTTGAACTCGCGCGGCTCGCCAAACCATGCCTGCAGTTTCATCGGCTGCTTCGCCCACGCGGAGCGCGCCCCGTTCGGCACCGCGCTGAGCCGATGCTCATGACAGCCCACGCACCCCGTCGTTTCACCCGGCTGAACGATCGTGCCGCTGCGCATCGCCTGCACCATCATCTTGTTTTCATCGAGCGCCAGAAAATACACGAACCTGTTGGACGGCACTTTGAAATACGCTGCCCCGTCGGGCTCAACCGGCACGTCGCCGAGAATCCGCTTGTTGTTGGTCAGGTTCCAGTTCATCGCCGGGGCCTGCGTGGCGTCGACATTCCAATTCTGATGCGACCAGGCGCGTTTGTACGGCGCTTCGACAATGCGCAGCCACTTGATCGTGCCGCGCGGCACAGCGTTCATCCCCGTCCCGTGATACACGTCATAAACGTAGAACGCCCCTTCCGTCTCGGCGTAGTCCACCCGCTGCGGTGAGATCGGCTTCACACTTGCGGGGCCGATCGGCATCGGGTCAAAACACCCCGGCGATTCGGCGTGCAGCAGCACCTCGTGTCCCTCGGTGTCCACGGCGAACAGCCCCGTCGCCTCGCTGCCGTCATCAATCTGCCGCGAGCATAAAAACAACGATTCGCTCAGCGGGTACGGGTCTTCGTACTTGCGTTTGATCCCGCGAAGAATATCGATGTGACCGGGTTGCCAATCGGCATTTCGATCATCGGTCAACCACCGTCGCGCCTCGGCCGGCCAGATGCGCAGCACCGGCTCACTGCCGTCGAGCCCGCGGGTGCGATCCACCACCGCCATCGCGCCCCACGGCCGATCATGACACGACCCGAACGTCGCCACGAAAAGCTGCGTTCCCGGAATCATCCGGGCGTCGGCGACCATGCCCGGCACCCACGCATTGTTTCCGTAAAACAAGGCCGGGTTCGTCCCGTCCGGATTCATCGTCCACAGCCCGAACGACGGCCCAAAATGACGATCCACATACTCCCAACGGTCGTAAAGAATCACCCCGTCGCCCATCACGTGCGGGTGGCCTTCAAACAATCCGCTGCCGCCGATCTGCACCAGCTTCGAGCCGTCGGGTTCACAGCGAAAAAGATTCGCCATGATGTGGCGGTTGCACTGGCAATACTTCACATCGCGCGTCGAGGTGAACACGATCCGTCCGTCGGGTAGATACGCCGGGTCAATATCACTGACGCCTTCGCCGCGCGTGATCTGCCGCACACTGCGATCGGCGAGCGTCATCTCATAAATGTGATAATCATCATCGCGGTTTTGTCGCATGGAAAAAACGATGCGCCGCCCGTCGGCGGAGACTTCCGGATCGCGCACCACGCCATCGGAAGTTTCCAGCAGTGTCGTGACTTTTCCGCCATCGGCAAAGTCGATCACCTTCAGCGCCGCGCCGGGTTGAAAGCTGCCGCGGTTGATCTCGTTGGTCTGAAAGATCGTCGCCGTAGCGTGGTGATCGCGCTTGTATTGATGGCGCACCACGAACAGAATCGGCCGGCCGCTGATCAGCAGGTTGCCGAGCATCGCCTCGCGATCATCCGCCGCCGCCCAGGGCGTCGCGAACATCATCGCCAGCAACATCACAACTTTCCGCATGATCATCCTCATTGCAGCAACGGGTTCACACACTCACCGCGCCCCTGTCGGCCCAGGTCGTGATAGACCCCGTAGAAATTCGCATTGGTGTCCAGCCACAACACAAGCCGGTGCATCTGATCGTCGGTCAACTTCGTGTCGTAATGCCCGTCTTCCAGCAGTTTGATCAGCTTCGAGGCGCGGGCCCCGAGTTGACCGGCCGTCGAACGGCTGCCGGTGGCGAAGATCGACCCGTTGGCCCCGTACAGTTTCCACGCGAACGGCGCCAGCGACTGGTACGACTTCGACCACCCGTTCTTGCCGATCGCCCCGGTGAGGTCCGGCGAATCCGGGTGTTTGCGGTGACAGTCGACGCATTGGCTGTCTAGCACCGGCTGCACGAGTCGCGGAAATGACAGCGGCCAGGCCCCTTCGACTGCCGGCTTGATCTTCGACGGCTCGCGCCGCAGCGCGAGCGGCGCCGAGTTCATCTTCAACGATGTATGAGCCTCGCGCTTGGGTTCATGACAGCCCTGACAAGTCAGCGATTCGCCCGGGTGCAGGTAGGTGTCCGATCGCATCGACTGCACCGCCCGCCCATCGGCATCCAGCGCCTGAAAGTACAGAGGCACCCCCACCGGCGCTTCGAAATACGCACTGCCGTCGGCCTCGACCGGCACTGTCCCCAACACACCGCGCCCTAGTGACTGATCCGCCGCGCCGATGCGCGGCTCGTGCATGTGAAACGTCGTCTTCGGGAAGATCTGCACGACGCGCAGGGCCGTGATCTTCGTATCCGCCGGCCAGTCGAAGTCGGCGCCATACACGTTCATCACCGTCACCGTCGCCGAGGCTGACTGCTCCGCCGGTCGCACCTGATCGGGTATCACCGGCGGGCGCTTGCGCGGTCGAAGCGGCATCGGGTCAACACACGCGATCGACGGGTCGCGCCAGATCAGTTCCTTGTTGCCGAACACGTCGACAAGATAGATGCCGTGATGGCGTTGGCCGGGGTCATACACGCAGAGGTAAAAGTTCTCATCCAGCGGCCACGGCGCCCCGTACACCTCGCCGGCCGGGTTGTGCTTGCCACGATCATGCGGCTTGCCCGGCGCCTGCTCGGCTTCGGGGAAATGAGCTTCGGGTGTGATGCGCCGGAGTTGACTCATCGCGCCGTCATCGGGTAGTTGCGGATCGATGCGCACCAGCGAGCCGTAGTTGTACCCATGATGCGGGGCGGCCACAGCGACGAGCCGATTCGAATCGGGTATCGCGCGGATCGACAGTTCCATCCACGGGCGTGTCTCGCGTTTTTTCGGGTAGTTGCCGTGCCAGGCCCGCGGGTCGCGCCCGTCGGGGTAGCAGGTCCACATGTGGTGCGCGCCGTCGTCATCGCGATCGACGTAGTCCCAGCGGGTGTACACGACCATGCCGTGTTCATCGACGCTCGGGTTCCACTCGTTGGTTTCGTGAAAGCTCAGCGTGGCGACCCCCGAGCCGTCGCCATTCATGCGGTGCAGCGTGTAGCTCGGGTTGGGCCGATTGCCGCCGCAACGGAGAAACCCGCCGCGCCGCTCGGAGATGAACGCGATGCGGCCATCGGGCATGAAGCACGGATCGAAATCCTGCCACGGGCCGTCGGTGAGTTGCACCAGTTGCGAGCCGTCGAGTTTGGCGCGGAACACGTGAAACACCGTCGACGGGTTCCAGTGGTAATACGGCTTGTGATTGTCGATCGCGCGTTGTTTGGACCACGGCTGATTCGACCAGTCGGCGTCTTCGGGAACAGTCCCGCACTCGGTCCATGCGAAGGCGATCGACTCACCATCGTAATCGAGGTCGAGCGTGTTGAATGAACCCGCGTTGAGCGTCTGACCGGCCAGCCGACCTGAAGTGACTTTGACATCTTTGAGCACATCACGAGCCGTCGGCTGATCGCTGAACGGTTTTTCGAGCACGCAGACGCTACCGCCGGGCTTGGCGTTGAAACCGTAATACTGATCGACCATGTGGTGATCACCGCGCATGGGGCGATGGCGTGTCAGAAACAGCAGCTTGTCGAAATCCAACAGCGGGTTCGACCATGCGATGCGCCGGCGCAGGTGGCAGGCTTGCAGATAAATCGCCTGTCGATCCGCCGCCGCGTCAAGCGGCACCTCGGCGGCACGCTGGCGCAACTTGTCCAGTTGCCCGGCTGCATCCGACAGATCAACGCCCTGCCGTGACAGATGATCCAGCAGCGCCCCCGTGCGACGGATGACCACATCGGCCGGGTCGCGATCCGACTCGGCGATCAGCGAAGCCGGATGGGCGACCTGCCCGGCAACATCGGCGCACCACTGCCGATCCGCCATCTGTTTGATCAACTGCTCGCGCTGGCGAAGATACTCAGCGTCGAGGTTCAGCGGCTCGGCCTGCGCGGAACACATCGCCGCACAGCAAGCCAGCACGATCGTCAGTCGGCCCTGGGTTGATACCATAGCGATTCCCAATAAGCGCGATCTGTCGCATAGGGGTCGATCGGGTCGTTGTCGCCGAACGTCGGCGGCAGCACGCCATAGCGTTTGAGTTCACGGATGTACGCTCCGCGCGGGCGGAAGCCGGGCATATCGAAACGTTTGATGTCGGCAAGATTCGCGCGGCCGGCGTCAATCATCTTCAACAGCGTCTGGTAGTCGGCGTCTTCGACGGATGTGAACACATCGGCCGGCTTGCCGTCGGCGGTTTTACAGATGCCGTACCCGCCAACGCTTTGGGCCAGCGGCGCCAGCAGCATCAGCGACTTATCAGGGCGCGTGAGGTTAAACACGATGTGGCGGCTCATCGCCAGACGGGCGTCGTTGAGATTCGGTTGCCAGAACGACACGCCACGTTCGTCGGACAGCGCCCGCGGCAGCAGCTTCGGCTTGTCATTGTGGCACCCCTGACACTTGCGATCGATCACGGCGGCACCGGCCTTGGTGGTGGGCCATTCCCAGTCGACGTTCGTCGGGTGGTTCGAGTAATAGCCGCCGATCATCCCTGTGCCGAGTGCGGCGTAGGTTCCGGGGTAGGCCGCGGCGGTTTCGATCCACAGACGCAGCATCTTGTACTGATGGGGCGTGGCTTTGACGCCGTAGTGCGACCCGTCGAGCATTTTCAGAATCTGGCTGGCCGATGAGCCGATCACGCGCGGGGCGTAGTTGCTCTGGGCGCGGTTGCGACCGTCGGAGAAAAGCTGCGCGATGGTCATCATGTAGTAGCTGTGGCTGAACATCGGGCCGTGGTCGCCGGTGAGGATCAGTCGCCCGGCGAAGGGGCCGCCCTTTTCGGTTTTGTCATACCCGTGACAGCTCACGCACAGGGCATCGAGAATCGGCTGAATGTCGCGCGGGTAGTCGAACACATCCGGCACATCGGCGATCGGCTCGGGCACGGCGGGTGATTTCGCCATCGCCATCAGGTTGTGCGTTGGCAGGGTCGTCTGCGTGCGCTGCTCGTGACAGCCGACGCATGATGTCACCTCGCCGGGCATGACCGAGACGAAGCTGTGCATGCGTTTGACCGACAGGTCGTTCTCATCGAGCGCGACGAAGAACAGACTCCGCATGGCGGGCAGCTGCATGTAGGCCGAGCCGTCGGGTTCGACGGGCACGGTGCCGATGATGCGCTCGAGGGTGAAGGTTCCTCCGTAGCTGAGCGGGTCCATGCCGCCTGTATAGTTGATGGGCTTGGGCAGGGATTCGACGACGAGCAGTTTTTTGATTTCGCCGGGTTTGACGTCGGCCATGGCGCGGCCTTCGTACACATTGGCGAGAATCAACTTGCCGGTCTGCTTGCTCGGATCGATGCGCGGCGCGATGATGCGCTCCCGCTGGCGCGACACGATCGGGCGGGGCTCGTTCATCTGATACCCCGCCTTGACCATTTCTTCCGGCAGGCGGTAGAGCACTTCGGTCTTCCCGGCGCCGTTCATCAACTGCATCTCGGGGCCACGGGCGACGAGGATGCAGTCAGCGCTGAACGCATACGGATCGCGATATTCCTTGTCGGGGTTCAGCTCGCGGGCGAAGCTGCGGGCGTCGGGGCCGTCTGCAGGATTGACGATCGTGACGGCGCCGGCGTGTTCGCGACGACCATGACCGGGCGAGAAGATGGCGACCACCTGCTCGGTATTCGGAATCGGCTTGGCGTCGATCATCAGCGTGCCGCCGTGCAGATTGCCGAAGTAGGTCATCTGTCCGGTGCCGTCGGGGTTGACGGTCCACAGGTGGTGGTAATGGACCTGCGAGCGGTCGATGTATTCCCATCGCTGATAGATGATGCGGCCGTCGGGCAGCACCCATGGGGTGTTGTCGTGTTCGATGTTGGCTGAGAGCTGGTGGATGCCTGTGCCGTCCGGCTTGCAGCGGTACATCACGGCAACCTGCGTCAGCCAGCAGTTGACCCATCGCTTGCAGCGGCTGGACACGAAGACGATGTCGCCATCGGGCAGCCAGCAGGGTTCGAGGTCGTCATAGTCGCCATCGGTCAGTTGTGTGAGGCCGGAGCCGTCGGACTGAATCGTGTAAAGGTGGAAATGCTCGGTGCCGGGCTTGCGGTAGGCAAAGAGGATGGTCTTGCCGTCGTAGTGGACAACCGGGTCGCGCACCGAACCTTCGGGAGCATCCAGCAACACTTTGACCTGACCGGTGGCGACATCAAGCTTGCAGAGCTGACCGCCCTGGGCATAGGCCTTGGGCTGATCTTCCGAAGCGTAGTAGGCGAAGTTGGCATACCAGTGGCCATCGCCGGCGAAGCGGCGCGCGGCGAACACGATCTCGCTGACGTGTTTCATCGGCCCGGCGAAGGCCGCCTCACGCAGCGAAGGCTCCGCCTGCGCCGTCGAACCGATCGCCCACACCGTCACACCGATCAGCACCGCCCAAACGTATCGCATCGCAAAGCTCCGTCGAGGGTTGCATGTCAAACTCAGCTAACGCGCCTGTCCATAGCTGGCGGCCAGGCGTTGCCGCTTGCGCAGGAAATGCTCGTATTTCTCGCGCTCGGCGGGCGCCCACAGATTCGCCTCGATGTAATCACCGCAGTAGGGAACCAGCAGATCAATCCACGCCGCAAGCGTTTGGATCTCCGCAGGATCGAGCGTGACGCCGCCGTGCCCGCGCTTCAACAGTTCGATCAAACCACTGCGCGCCGCCCCGGCGTGATACGGCTCGAGCATCGTCGGAACCGACTGCACGCTGATCCAGTTGACCAGTCGATTTGACCGGCCGGTGAAAGATTCACGGCGATTGGGCTGGTCCGCCGGCGGGTCGGGGCGCGTGGCGCGTGTCAACGTCAGATAGGATTGCGACCACTGTCGCTTGGCCTTGAGGTCGTCGACGGGCTTGCCGGTCAGGGCGAAAGCACGCCCGACATCGCCGACGGGTTGGTCCGCCTTGCGGTCCCACGCGATCGACTGATCGACATCGTCATGGCACGACACGCAGCGACGATCGAGAATCGGCTGAACGTGTTTGGCGTAGCTGAACCCGCCGGTGACCTTGTGAAAGGGGTCGAGTTCCTGCGGGCCGCGCTGCATGGCGGTGGTGATGCGACGCTGCGGCGGTGCGTCATTTTTTGATTCGTGACAACCGACGCAGGAAAACGTCTCACCCGGCTGAAGCGTCGACCAGCTTCGCATGGTCTGCGCGGCGAAGCCGTTCTCATCGATGGCCTGAAAATACACAGGTGTGTGGGCCGGAACGGCAAAACACGCCGAGCCGTCTTCGTACACAGTCGCCTCGCCGAGAATGGTCTTCGGGTCCCAACAGCCGTTGCCAACGGAAACAGGCGTCGAAACCAGCGCCCCGCCGGCCGGGCCGCCGTTGTGGTTGCTGCCAATGCCCGCAGCGCGGTAGTCAATCGCCACCACGCGAAGCTTTTTGATCGTGCCGCGCTTGACCCCGGCGAGGCCCGGGCCCGTGTAGACATCCTGCACGTAGTAGACCCCGTCGGCCGCGAATGGATCCACCCGGCTCGGCGCCAGGTGCGGTGTCTGACGATCTGCCAGTGGAATCGGCTGGTTGCACGAAATGGTTTCATCATCGACGAGCAACTCCCGCCGCCCGTCGCGATCGACCCAGTAGATACCGAAGCGGAGTTTGTTGCGATGATCATCACCGCCGCGCGGGTCCATCGCCACGATGAATGCCGACTCGCTCAGTGGGTAGGGATACTGAAACTGCGGGCCCTTTTGTCCGTAACGATCGATCCGCTCGGCGGGCGTGTCGCGCACCGGCGCAATCAGTTGAGCCCCGCTGTTTTCCTCGCGCCCCTGTGAGGGATCGAGCAACCCGAGTTGGCCCTGCTGGCGGGTGTGATGACCGGTGAAGATGGCGACGATTTTCGAGGTGCCGGGGATCGCGCGGGCGTGGAGGATCGTCGTGGGAAACCACGAGTTGTTGCCGTAGCAGGCGGTCTGGGCCGTGCCGTCGGCGTTCATCTGGAACAGACCCTGCGGAAAGAGTTGGCCGCGATCGGAATAGTCCCAGCGGGTGTAAATCACGCGGCCGTCGGGGGTGACGGTCGGGTAGTTGGTATGCACCTGGTCGTAGGCGATGCGGCGGATGTTCTGACCGTTGGCGTCACACGTGTACAGATTGCTGACCTCAGTCCACCAGCAGTCGACGGTCTGCACGCAGCGCGTCGAGTTGAACATGATGCGGCCGTCGGGCAGGTAACACGCCTCGTAGTCAGCGACGTTCGGCGTATCCGTGAGCTGGCGGATCGAACGATCGGCGACGGTCATCTCATAGAGATGGTAATCGTCATCCTGCTTCGACTTTTTCCATGCGAAAAGAATGCGCCGGCCGTCGTAGGAGACTTCAGGATCGCGGATGACACCCGCGGAATCAGCAAGCAGCGTGTCGATCCGACCGAACTCACCATCAAACTCGAATACGCACAGCGCACTGCCGGGGTGAAAATTAGATTCCTTCTGCGCGTCGGACTGGCCCTCGGTGTAGGCGTAGTGCGAACCGCCGAGGTTGTAATGCTTCGTGAAGACGACCCGGCGCATCACGTCGCGCCACGGGGCGAGCCGCGCCACGCGCCGGCGCATCGCCGCCTCACGATACAGTTCGATCCAGCGTGCGTCGTCAGCGGGTGTTTGCGATGCGAGCAACTGGTCGTAACGCGTGCGCAGGTCTTTACCGCTCTCGCCGATCGCCTCGATGGGTTTGATCACCGCTTCGGGGCGCAGCGCGCCCACGTCGTCATACAGCCCGTCCTGCTCGGCCCAGTCGTTGTAAATCGATTGCGTATTGACCGGCATTGTTTCGGAGCGTGTCACACCGACGCCGATCATCAGCACCATCAGCAGACTGCAAGCTGTCCGCATTGCCACATCATTCATGCGGGTAATCCTTGTTGTCGAAATCACAGAGAATTCAAGAAGGCGATCAGATCGTCGATCTGCTGAGGCGTCAGGTGCTTGGTGTGACCGTGCACGTCTTTTTCGTTCTGCGTGGTCAGCACATCGCGGAGCGTCGCCGCGGCGCCGCTGTGCAGGTACGGGCCGGTCCGCCAGAGTTCGACGAGGGTCGGCGTGTCGAAAGCATCGTGGCGATCCAGGCGGCTGCGTGTCTCGACGCCGTGCTTTTTCAGATCGGTGTACAACGGGGCGGGGTGACAATTGGCGCAGCCGACGGCCTTGTCGTTGAAGATCGCCTTGCCGCGCTGGGCGGCTTCGCTGAGCTTGCCATTGACCAGGTACGGACTGGCGACCGGTTCCAACGTGCGCAGATAAGCCTGCGTTGCTTCGAGCGTGGGCTTATCCACAACACGAAACTGGATGTGCACGAAGCCGGCTTCGGCGGCCGCTTCCATCCCCTCGCGCACGCCTAGCGACATCGCCGGCGGCGTGCGGTCGGACCACACCATCGACTTGGCGTTTTTCGGATTGCCCAGCCCATCGTTGAGCAGGTCCCAGTTCAGCCCGTCGACGCGCGTGTCGGGGTGACAGGTCGCGCAACTGAGCCAACTCTGGAAGCAATACGATGCATCATGGAAGATGCGTTCGCCGAGTCGCGCCTGCGATACGGCGGGTTGATCGCCGAGCGAAATCTTCGACTTGACCTTGCCGGCTTCAGCATCGACGAGCACGGCCGCGCCGTCGAAGTACATCGCCACCGCCACGGTCTTGCCGTCGGGCGACACGCTGAGGCCGCGCGGCCCATGCCCGGGCAGATCGATCGGGTGAATCAACCCGTTGCGGTAGAGCGCCGCCAGGTCGTTGACCAGGGCAGCCCGGTTGTCATCAAACAGCGACGGCAGGCGCGACATGTCGATCCACGCCAACCGGTGCACACCCGACAGCGTGACCCAGAGCCGATTGCCGTCAGGCGACAGCGAGATGCCCCACGGGTCGGCGGCGCCCTGCATCGGGTGATCCAACAGCACGGTGGCGTGCAGCGATTTGTCTTTGAGGTTGATCACGCTCAGGGCGTTGGTGTTGACCCAGCCGCGCTCCAGTTGCGTCGTCGGCAGGTTGGTGCGGCCGAGCGTATGCACGACATATCCGAATCCGCCATCGGCGGCACAGACGACGTCGCGCACGGCGGATGAACCGGCCGGCAGGCGAATGTTTTTGATGCACTTGGCGTTGTTCAGATCGATCACGCTGACGGCCGCGGCTTGGGCCGGGTCGGTCGACGGACCTTCCGGCAAGAGGTTACTCACCAGCGCCGTCGACTGATCGGGCGTCACCGCCACAGCGAACGGCTGCCGCAACACATCCACGCGGCTGACGACTTTGCCGCTGCCGAGGTCGACGATCTCGAGCCGGTTCATCGACGCCTCGCAGACCAGCAGACGGTTCGGCTTGGCTGCGATCGCCAATCCCATGGGCCAGGGTCCGACCTCCAATCGGCGAACCACCTTCGCGCCCGCCGCATCGATCTCTGCGACGGTGCCGGCGGTCTGTTCGCTGACGTATAGCTTCTTGCCATCCAGCGACCAGATCACATCCGTCGGCCGGCCGTTGAGTTTGACCTGCGCCACGACCTTGCCCGCGGCCGGGTCGATCAGCGACACGTTGGCGGCGGTGTAGTCGGTCACCGCCAGTCGCGCTCCGTCCGGTGAATAGGCTGTCGCCTGCGGGCTGCGATACGGCGCCTCGGCAAGGGCGTTACCGCCGAGCATCAACATCAACGCCATCGCCGCGATCGTGATCAGAGAGTCGGGGTTGAACATGCAACGCTCCTTGTGGGCCGAGGGCCGATTCCATCCAGCCTCGTAACCGCTGACATTTTCACATATTTCGATCTATTTATACACAGTGCTCCACTTAAGACTCAAACGCCCCACCGCCGCCATCATTGCACATCGGGGCAACACCGTCTGCGGGGTGTCGGCCGGGCGTCAAAACACGTAAAATCAGACCCCAGGACCGGTTTTTCACCCCGATCGGGAGCGACATGCGACTTCATGCCCGCCCAGCGACCGCGCGATGGCTCATTATGGTGTTGCTGATGCTCGGCGGCGGGTGCGATCGGGTCGCCGATGCCCCTGCCGATCAACTGGTCATCGCCATCAGTTCGACCGCCAGCGGGCTGGACCCGCACACCGTCACCGATGCCGCCTCGATGCGGCTGATCGAAAATATGTACGACACGCTGATGCGGTACACCGACCGCTACGGGGAGGTGACCGACAGCCTGGCGACTTCGCATGCGGTGTCGGCCGACGGGCGAACGATCACGTTCACGCTGCCGACCGGTGTGCGGTTTCATTCCGGGCGGGTGATGACAGCGGCGGATGTTGCCTACTCCCTGAAGCGCATCATCGACAAGCAGATTCGCGCTGAACCCTTTGCGGCCGTCGAGTCGATCGACACGCCGAACGATCACACGGTCGTGTTGCGGCTGAGTCGACCCGATGCCGCCCTGCTGACGCACCTGGCCTACCCGATGAACGTGATCGTCGATCGCACCGTCGTCGAGGCGCATGATGGGGCGCTGGGTCATATCGACGCGGGGTCGGGGCCGTTTGAGCTGGTCGAGTGGCGTCAGGGGGATCGGCTCATCCTCAAACGGTTCGAGGAGTATTACGTACAGGGCGTGCCGCAGTTGGAGCGGGTCGTGTTTCGCCCACTCCCGGACCCGATGGCGCGATCGATCGCGCTGCGCACCGGGCAGATACAACTCGTGCTCGACGTACCGGAGAAAGACATCGAGGTGATGCGGCAGGCTGATCATGTGACCGCAGGATCCGCGCCGGGGACGTTCTGGGAATACATCGGCCTCAACTGCTCCCGCAAGCCGTTTGACGATGCGCGCGTGCGGCAGGCAATTGCGTGGGCCGTCGACCGCGAGCAGATCAATCGGCTCGTGAAGTTAGACCACGCCACCGTGCTCGAAGGTGGGTCGATCCCGCCGACGCACTGGGCCTTTGCCAATTTGCGGATGTACCCGCAGTGGGATGTCGACAAGGCCCGGGCACTGCTTGCCAAGGCGGGTTACCCGGACGGTTTTGAAACGACGTTGAAGGTCGGCTCTGCATTCGATTACCAGGTGCGCGCCGCCGAGGTCGTCAAGCAACAACTCGCAGCCGTCGGCATCATCGTTCGCCTCGATGCGATGGAATCGACCGTCTTTTTCAGTGATCTCGGGGCCGGTGACTTTGACATGACGCTGGCCGGCTGGGTGGGCTTCGTCGATCCCGACGGCTGGCTTTACAACCTGTTCACCTCCGGGGGCAAATACAACCAGCAACAGTACACCAACCCGCAGGTCGACGAGCTACTTCGTCGCGGACGGCGGACGCTCGACCGCGATCAGCGCATCACCATCTATCGCCAGGCCCAACGCCTTATCGCCGCCGACGCGCCGGTCGTGTCGCTATACGTCAGCCCGCAGACCTCCGCATGGCGCGACAACGTGCACGGCTACCAGGTGCATCCGACCGCCACGACGCGCAGCCTGCGACACACCCGACTGACCGACTGACTTCGAACATGCTGCAGTATCTGTTACATCGCGTGATCACCTCGGCCATCGTGCTGGTCGGCCTGTCGCTGCTGGCGTTTTTTCTGGTGCGACTGGCGCCGGGCGATACGGTCACCGCCATGCTCGGAGCGCGCTACAACCAGGCCGACGCTGCAGCCCTGCGGGATGAATACGGCCTCGATAAACCCGTCATCGTGCAGTATGGCATGTGGGTCGGACGCGTGGCGCAAGGCGACTTCGGTGAGTCAACCACGGGGGAGCCGGTGGTGACGATGATCGGGCGCGCCCTGCCGGTGACCGGACAACTGGCGGCGATGGCGCTAGCGATGGCGTTGGTCGTCGGCATCCCGCTGGGCGTGGTCGCGGCGGTGCGTTCGGGGGGCGCCACCGATGCAGGGGTGTCAGCCGTCGGGCTGGTGGGTGTTTCCGTGCCGGGGTTCTGGCTCGGCACGATGTTGATACTGCTGTTTTCTCTGGGGCTGGGCTGGCTGCCGCCAGGCGGATATGTATCGGCGGCGGTATCACCCTGGCGGAACATCACGCACATGTTGATGCCGGCGGCGGCGCTGGGGGCGACGGTCACGGCGATCATCATGCAGATGACGCGCGGCGCGATGCTTGCAGTCAAGCAGGAAGACTACATTCGTACCGCCCGGGCCAAGGGGCTGAAGTCGCGCGTCGTGTGGTTTCACCATGCACTGCGCAACGCCCTGGGGCCGGTGCTCACGATCGCGGGAATTCAGGCGGGCTATCTGCTGGGCGGGTCGGTGGTGATCGAGCAGGTATTCAGCCTGCCGGGGCTTGGGCGGATGGCGCTGCACGCGATCGAGCGGCGTGATTATCCGCTGTTGCAGGGTGTGATTCTGCTGATCGGGGCGGCGTTTATCGTGATCAACCTCATCGTCGATCTGCTGCACGGGCGACTGGATCCGCGCATCGAGACGGCCGGGGAGGCGACACGATGAAGGGCGCCTGGAAACTGTTGATGTTCACCGTGCTGGGAGCGTTTGTGATCATGGCGCTGCTCGGGCCATGGCTCGCGCCGTATGACCCGTATGCGTTGGGCGAACAGGCGGCCGAGGCGCCTAGCGCGGCACACTGGTGCGGGACGGATCAACTTGGACGTGATGTGCTGAGCCGACTGATCTACGGGGCGCGAACGTCGATGGGCGTGGCGGTCGGGGCGGTGGCGGCGGCGCTGTTCGCCGGCACGATGATGGGGCTGGTCGCGGGCTGGCGCGGGGGATGGATCGATGCGGTATTGTCACGCGCGATGGATGTGATGTTCGCGCTGCCGGCGATTCTGATGGCGCTGGTGGTGTTGGCGGTGCTGGGGCGCGGGCCGATGAACATCGCGCTGGCGATTGCGATTGTTTACACACCGATCTTCGCGCGGCTGGCTCGCGGGCAGACGATGGCGATCAAACAGCAACCGTATGTCGAGGCGGCCCGGGCGTTGGGCCTGCCGGCGCGGCGCATCGTGATGCGCCATGTATTGCCGAACATCACCGGCCCGCTGCTGGTGCAGACGACGTTGTCACTGGCGCTGGCGATACTGGCGGAGGCGGCGTTAAGTTACCTCGGGCTCGGCGGCAGCCCGGACGCCCCGACGTGGGGCAACATGCTGCGCACGGGCAAAGACTGGATGCAACAGGCGTGGTGGATCGCGGTCTACCCCGGCGGCGCGATCACGCTGCTGGTGCTGAGCATCAACACGCTCAGCGGCGGCGGCGCATCAATCCGGCCACGCCGATCATCAGCATGACGCAGGTGCCGGGCTCGGGTACATACGCGGTGTCCAGTAGGTACTTCTGCTCAAGGTAATATCCGACTTCGTTGAGTTCATCGGCGGTCAGGGCCCGATCGTAGATCAGCACTTCGGCGATGAGCCCTTCAAAATTTCGCAGGTCGGTGGCAGAGGGATAGTCGGTGCCGCCGAGTTTGACGCCTGTGCCGAGCGCGTATTCGAATGCGGCGGTCGTCGAGTCGACGATCTGCTGACCGTTGAACCAGGCGTCGGTATCGGTGGCGCTGCCCATGGCGGTAAGGATGCTGATGCCGCGCGGGTAGTCGCCTTCCGCGGAGAAGACATTGTCGCTGCCATCGCGGAAGCGCAGTCGATCATTGGCCGACCCGGTGGGTATCCATGTGCCCAGGTCGAGCATCTGGCTGCCGTTGGGACCGAACAACTGGTTGTTGTCGACGTTCACATCGGTTTTGAGCACGATGAAGACAGTGCGCTGCTGGTTGGCGGCGATGCCGAGGTTGCCGGCGAGCTGCATCGTCTGACCGGGGTTGCCTTGGCCGTCTGGGGCTTGGGTGAACTGCAGGGCCGTGCGACCGTTGAGGGCGTTTTCCACGAGAGTCGGCCCGTTACTCAGCGGCGTGGCATGGTGACCATTACCCGACTTGTCGTTCCACTGCGTGACTTCGCCGCTGCTGACAGTCAGCGACGACGCGTCGGAACTGTCCAGCCAGACGGTCAGCCCGCTGGTGACGGGCGTGGTCGGAGCGGTGAAGCTGCCGGTGAGGTTGTACTTGGTCTGCAGGGCGTAGCCGAGTTCGTTGAGTTCGTAGCTGTTGAGTTGGCGATCGTAAACGATCATCTCGGCCATATCGCCGACGTACTCACGACCGACGAAGTTCGCACCACCGACCTGCACACCCGTGCCGAGGCTGTAACCGAAGGCGCTGGTCGAGGGGTTGTCGATGATGGTGGCGCCGTTGCGCGTCGCAGTGACGCCGCTGCCGTTGCCGTTGACGATCAACACGGTGTCGGCGCTGGTCGGCACCGAGCCCAGCGGCGAATAAACTTCCGACCCACCGTTGCGGACACGCAGGCGCTGAGCGCCCATCCAGGTGCCGACGTCGAGCATGCTGCCGGTATTGGTGCCGAAGTACTCGCTGTTGTTGTTCAGCGTCGAGTAGTTCATCACCGTCACGACGGTGCGATCACCGCTGGTGGCGATGCCGAGATCACCGGCGAGGTTCAGCGGTTGAAAATTAAAACGGACCGCGTCCTGCGAACCGATCGCGCCGGACACGAGCGTCGGGCTGCCCGAAGCGGGCGTGGCATGGTGGCCGTTGCCGGACTTGTCATCCCACTGCGTGACGTCGGAACCGCTGAGCGTGAGCGTGGTCGCATCGGTGGCGTCGAGCCAGACTTCCACGCCGTACATCGACGGTAGCGTGGCTGCAGAAGCGCCCATACCGCCGACAGTCACCGCGATCGCCGCAGCGATTGCCCCCATTTGCCATGATTTCATAGTCCTGCCTCTTTCGAACTGCGGCGTCGGTTGACGCCATTTTCTCGTGTCATCACTCCATACCAATAAACCACTATTTTACTTGACCTAAGCCACGCACACAAGCAAATTCTGGCACCGCCACTTGCCATGATTATCTGACGCCCCCGGCCGGCGCCTCTATAATCGACACATGCAGCAACCCCATCATCCGTCGGCCCGAACGCTCATCGCGATCGCTCTAATGATGTTGAGCCTCGCCGCCTTCGCCCATGCCGAGCCTTGGCCCTCGTGGCGCGGCAACGAGGCCGGTGACGGCATCGCGCCCACCCGCTCGGCCCCGCTGAACTGGTCCGCGGACAAACACGTCCGCTGGCGCATCGACCTGCCAGAGCCCGGCAACTCCACACCCATCGTCTGGCAAAACCGCATCTTCGTCACGCAGGCGGTCTCCCCCACCCGCTGGCGCGGCCTGATCTGCTTCGACCGCGCCACCGGCAAAGAACTCTGGCGCCAAGGCCTGACCTACGACAAACCCGAACGCTCCCACCGCGCCAACCCCTACTGCTCGGCCTCCCCCACCACCGACGGTCAACACGTCATCGCCTACTACGGCTCGGCCGGTCTCGTTTGCTACGACCTCGACGGAAAGGAGCAGTGGCGTCGCGAGCTCGGCCCCATCGACCACATCTGGGGACACTCCACCTCGCCGGTGATCCACGGCGATCTCTGCATTCAGTACCACGGCCCCGGCGAAGGCGCCTACCTCATCGCCGTCGACAAACGCACCGGCCAGACCGTCTGGCGTTTCGACGAACCGGCGTGGAATACCAAGGATCGCTCCGACGGGTTCCGCGGGCGTGATGACGGTGTCGTCGGATCATTCAGCACACCGATCACTATCCGCAACGGCGATCGCGACGAACTGATCATGAGCTTCCCGAATCAACTGATCGCCCTGGACCCGGCCACGGGCAAGCGACTGTGGCACTGTGACGGACTGAACCCGCTGGTATACACCTCGCCGGTTTATGCCGACGGAACACTCATCGCCATGGGCGGGTACTACGGCAACACCATTGCCGTGAAAGTCGCTGCCGACAGCCGGGGCGACATCACCGAATCGCAACGCCTCTGGCAGCAGGTTCGTCACAACGGCGGCATCGGCACCGGCGTCGTCAAAGACGGCCGCATGTATTACCACAACTCCGGCGGCATTGTGTTCTGCCTCGACATCGCCACCGGCAAGACACTCTGGAAACAGCGCCTGCCCGGCCAGGGCAAATCATGGGGCTCGTTCCTGCTCGTCGGCGACAACATCTACACCCTCAGCCAGTCCGGCGAAACCGTCATCTTCAAAGCCTCCCCCACCGGCCTCGACGTGCTCGCCCACAACACGCTCGGCGAAGTCACCAACTCGTCCCCCGTCCCCGCCGGCGACGACCTGATCCTCCGCACCCACAACGCCCTGTGGTGCATCACCCAGCCCGACGCGGAATAACTCGCCACGTACCAATTCAGACACACCCACCGGCGCAGCCGTACACTACAACGCAGCGCGCCCCCCCCCTTGCCCATAGTTGTTCACTCATGTTCCCCGGCAAGCGATCGGTCGCCCCAGAATCACAAGCCCCACCGACGCAAAGATACACCGCATCGACCTCACTGCCCCCACCGGTGCCACCGCAGCAGGCAACACATCAAAGATCACATATATGTTATATATAAAATTTCATATATCATATATGTGATCTTTCGCGGATTCTCGACAAACCCTTCCAACCTGCGAGTTCCGACCAAGGCGGGCGGCGGGCTATGCAAGCGACACGCGCCTATGGGGTGACACGCGCAATGGAGGTGGCATACATCCATGCTGCAACAGCCGCACTCACACTCACTACAAACCCACCACCGGCAAGTACCGCCGCCTCATGCAACGCTTGCTGACCCGCACCAACCGCAAGCGTCTGCACTTCGGCCAGCGCTGGCAGGTCGAGACCGTCTTCTGCATGATCAAACGCAACATCGACCACGCCCTGGCCGCCCGCCGCTATCACACCCAGTCCCGAGAACTGCTCCTGCTCGCCGTCACGCACAACATCATGATCCTGTTATCATCGCAGAGGCTTTCTACAGAGCACACCCGCCCCCTTTTCTTACCTATTGTCCTGATTTATCATGGGTCAATCATTTTGAACAGCGGCCAATCGGATCATGGTCGGGGCACAGGATTCTGCGCCACTACCCGAAACGTGAGGCACAGATCAGCGTAATCAGTCGAATGCCATAGTCGTTGTGGCACATCTGCCCAGCCCGGCTCCAATAAATAATGTGGTCCATATCTGACTAACGCGAGATTCTTTACTGTGTCATGTTCTGCAGTCCATTCAGGATTCGCATCCTCCAATGCGTCAGGTCGCCGCCGCACTTCATCCCAAATATCCTGTGAAATATCCTCATCAGACTCTTTCCAATCAAGAACAAAACCCGCAAGCCACTCTGCCTCTGTTGGAAGTCGACAACCAGTCCATTCACAATATGCAATAGCATCTAGATAACTTACACAAAATGCCGGAGATGTTAGGCGTTCCTCCTCTACCATACCAGCTAACTGATCATTACTATTGTATGTTCCTACGCTGCCCTTCTGTTCATTTGTCGATCGATATCCAGTTTCTTTAGCAAAAGCAGCAAACTGCGCAACCGTGACGGGGCGTTTGCCGATAGTAAATGCTTCAACTCGCACTTCATGATTCGAATGTGGCCAGATTGTTTTATCTATAATAGTTACAAATCGAGTAGCATCGCTCCGTTCGGCACTGCCTTTAATTTCTTCTGAAGCATATCCAATTTGCACACGTGCGATCTCATCCTTATATTCGGAAATCAACCCTAGCAGATCTTCCAATGCATTCTCTGTAATACCCTCAATGCCAATTTTAGCACCACCGTGAGCATCCAAAGGAAAGATAAATATCTCCAATGATGACACTTCGGCTATCTGAGACCTAAGACGATTTGCCCATTCGATCAACCACCTTTCGACTCGGGATCTGAATCCCTGACAATCAGATTTTGGTATAAGCCGAATGACCAATGGTTCCCAATCGACAAACTCATGATAGACAATATCCATAAGTTACTCACAGTATCGCAGGCTACAGCGTGCGTAATAGCAAGGCCGTTTTAAATCGGACGAGAAGACCAACAGTTATTGCAAGGCCACTTATTTTTATGGCTTCTTGCGCTCTTAGAGTAGATTCTGACAATACGACAGGGGCCAGCGATGGCAAACGAATGTTATCTTTAATCCAATCAGCAACCTGAAGTTGACGAACTACCCTTGACTGAGTTTGCAGTTTCGGCCTGTTCAGTGCAATCCTTTCAAGAGAATAATAAATAAGCCCTCTTCCATCTCCAACAACAGGAGTACTTCTAATCGCTGCATAAAATGTCACTTTCCACCAAGTTGCAAGGTCAAAAATAAAACCGCCAGGAACCGGTGTCATTGCGGGGAGACCTCCAAGGAATAGCGGCGATTTGCCTCTCCCGATTCCTGATCGTGCAAACGCCAAGTCATAACGCCCCATTTGTAGAGATGTTGCAAGTGCCAGTCGCGTTGATGCTCTATGCGTAATCGGTTTCAACTCATAGAAGCCTTTCTTGGGTAAGAAAAGGGGTCGGGAGTGCCCTGTAGAAAAGCTCTGCAAATCTGAGGATCATCAGGTTGTGGGTGACGGCGCGGAGGTTCATTTCGCGGCGGCGGGTTTGATACTTTCGTGATGTCAGGGCGGAGCCAAAGTGGCGCTTGAGCATGAACATCACGGTCTCGACCTGCCAGCGCTGGCCGTAGGTCTCGTCGTCGAAGGCGGTGGCCATGAGGTAACGCCATTTGCCGGTCGGCAGTTTGAGCGTCGGACGACCGGCGGTGGCGGGGATCAGCGAGGTGATGTTCAGGTATTCGCGCAGCAGGATGTGGTTGGGTTCGGAGTCGTAGCCGGCGTCGGCGATCAGCCGTTGCGGCACGGCGTTGACGCACATGCCGCCCATCAGCGGCAGCAGTTGATCGACATCGGGGCGCGGGCCCATCGTGGCGTGGGTGCCGAGGATCAGGTGGTTGTCGCAATCGGCCACGACGCCGAGTTTGGCGAATCGGCGATAGGTCGTGGTTTGATACAAACCCGGCGATCGCGCTTTTCTTCGCACAAAGTATCGGCTGGCGCCGTCGAGTTCGAAGCCCGTCGAGTCGGCAGCGGCAGTGTCGATCGCTTCGGCGATCAGCGGCGAAGTCTCCAGCGATGTGTCCGGATGACGATGCAACAGCGCCACGGTCTGCGCGAGCATGCGGCGGATCAGCGCGTCGCGCAGAAGCCGTCGCTCGGCCTTCTGCAGCGTGGTGAAGTGCGGCACCTTCGCAAGCTGCATGTCGCTGCACAGCGTCGGCCAGTCGATGAGCATGGCGACGATGCCGCGATAGTCGTTGCGTGTGAACTGCCGCAGTACGAGGACGGCGAACAACTGCGGCAGCGTGAAGTCGTGACGCGAGAACCGGTGACCGTAGCGCGGCAGCACCCGCCGGCCGACCCCCAGGGCCATCGCCGTCACCCTCCGTGGCGACTTGGATGTCAGGCTCATCGTTCATCATCTAACGCCTTGGACCCAACCGCGCAACCGAACACGCGCCGAACATCAGAGCTTTTCTACAGGGCATTCCTGACACCTTTTCTTCCCCAAAGAGCTACGGGCTCGATCTTATCATGCGTCAATCATTTTGAACAGCGCGATCACGCTCAACTATTGGTGCTGTTGCTGGCACAAACCCACGGATATTGGCCTGCCTCAACCTTTGATGAATCTTGCCTGAAATAACTACATCCCAACTAACATTAATGCTCGCATACGGTATGATTTCGCCAAACCAATTGCCCACACGTGCTATTGGATAAGCATCTGTCGGCATGCGTGTTATCGCAAGCAATTCTCGTTCAAAAGGATCCTCGGCTCTCTTCTTTCGAACCTCCAGAGGATACTCAGGTGCTACGGATTTATGAACCACAGAATTCCGATACGGCCCGATAGTTCTCGATGGTCTCATCCAGATTAGTTCAGCAGAAGCACGTGCAGTATTACAAACTTCGACATCGCCATGATCACACCATTCCCATAGTTCTGGAAATAATGCATCAAGTTGCCTCTCAATGATCAATATGCCATTTGCTGCAGGATAAATTTGCTGCCTTTTGCGCAATAAATCACCACGTATTCTATACGGATTTGGCACCCGATCCAAATCAGGATAAATAAATTGGCTATAGTTGGTCCAAGAATATTGATTGAGATTATTCCAATCGTCGTCCAAGTCCACATACTCACCCTCGCACGCTAAGGGTACATATTGAGCCTTTTCTAAATCTGGCAGTCTAGTAAACGGCTCCGCCTGTATCGATACTGCCCAGCCATCGCTTTTAAATCTCTCAATAACCTTCTTTGATTCCTCCCTATCGACACCTACGCCTTCTATTCGGCCATCAACATTGATGCGCCACGCGTCTGACGATACGTATTGATCCAATTGAAGTTGATCACGCGCGCGTCCAATATCTGCGACGGAAGTCGCGCCTACTGGCAATAGTGTCAAATGCACATGATATAGCATGGGGCATCGCCCTCCTAGATCGGTTTCAGGCCAGCAACCCCACCTATATCTTGAACTGCTCGCAAATAGGTGTTATAGATGCCGCCACCAATTTTCTTGTATTCGGGGTAGTTCAACTCAAGCCATTTATAGGCTTCACCAAGATCGTCGAGCCACTGTTGCCGACCTACTTCGCCAAGAATTTTCACCATGGGCCACCCTCTTCTTGGGAATAGATATCCAAATGGACTTCGTGCAAGACGCGAATGTAAACCAAATGGTCCCACATGCAAGCCCAGCGGAACACGATACAAAACCTGCTTGACATTAGATTTAAGAGCGGACTTAAGTATAGTGTGGTGCTTCACTGGAATGGATGCAACGGCAATAATGACGCCCCCTGCATCAGTTAGGGTCGCGCTTGCTAAAGTGAGTGAAGCAGATGCAACTGCAGCAACTGACGAAAACAACATGCCATAGGCAAAATTGCTAGCAAGTTCAAGTGCGATGTCTGCGAATGCATTAGCGACGCTCCCAAGCAATGCAGAAGTAGCGAGATATGCTTTGTCGCGAATTTCCAACTCTTGCTCGATTGTAATAATTCCAGCTTCGGCCATTGATCGAGCATTATTTCTAATCTCATTAAGCAACAATATCTGCCGACTGCTCACAACAGCATGATAAGCTGGAACACCAACAGCAGCCACTAGAGACGCCACTGTAAAACTCCACGCGAGCAAACTTGGAAGCGTGAACGTTATACTCATCTCACCACTCGGATCAATCCCCATGATGGGATTGCCTTGGGTATAGACATACTTGTGGAGGCTCAGCGGATTGCTGGTGTTTCCTGCGAATGGATCCAGACGATTGAAACGGCCGCTGCTCGGATCATAGAACCGCGCCCGCAGGTACTGCTGGCCGTTGGGCTGGGTCCATTCGCCGCTGTAGAGGATGTTGGTCAGGGCGGCGGAGGCGCCGGTGAGGGTGGCGCTGGTCAGCATCGTGCCGTAGGCGGTGTAGGCGTAGGACTGAACGATCGCGCCGAGGGTGTTGAGGACGGCGCGGGTCGAGCCGTGGGCGTCGTAGAGGAAGGTGAGGTTGCCGTTGGCTGCATCGTGCTGGGCGAGGACATCGTGGCCCAGCGTGAAGGTCTTGCTGAGTGCACCGGCGAGATATTCTTCGAGCACCTGGGCGTAGCCGGTCGGGTTGTTCAGGTCGAACAGATATTCCTTGGTTTCGCCGCCGCCGCCGGAAGTTGTTTCCGTGACGCGCAGGCCGCGATTGTCGTAGGTGTAGGTCGTGCTCGTGTCCGGCGTCGATGAGCCGTTGCTGAACGTCTCGCTCACAGCCAGACGACCCATCGCGTTGTACTCGAACGTCGTTCGGCTGGTGAACGTGCCGGCGAGCGCGCTGCCGTCGGGTCTGGACGCGATTTGGTCGACCCGTTTGGATCGGCTTCGGAGCTATTCGGTTTTCAAAGAGCTACGGACTCGATCTTATCATGCGTCAATCATATTGAACAACGCGACAGCACGGATATCTCTAAACATCGCGAACTAACGAATCATACAATAACTTGAAAAATTTATCGGGCTCACAAGGTAAATCTATTGCTATTTCACGCGGGTCTCCCGCTGCGGCTCCCATCGGAGACAGGGACAACCTCTCAGAGCTCTCTGACCATACTAACACGTAAGCGTATTGCTTATGAAATGCATTAGGATTTCTTGAAACTTCTTCACTAAACGGCCAATGTATCAGCCCTTCAAGTTCTGGTCGTTCCGACAAACTGTCAAGAACAAGATTAATGCCTTGATTCCGCATATGATCCTCGTCTACACAAATAAACAAATCGGTTGCCACACTATGACCGTGCTCTGGATGTGGCGCGTGCAATTGCAAGAAGTATTTGTGATCAGCCCGATTCATATACACACCAACTTCTGCAAACATCGGAGTGTCGCTCCTGTATAATTGATCAATCATTGGATCCATATCCCGTACCATCCATAGATGGATTATAGCTGAGTTTCATAGGCATAGTCATTACCTAGCGTCGCACCGTCCAAAATCTCACGATTGTTGGACGAATCGCAGTTCTGTACTGGTTAGAGAGTGCACGCAACCCGGAAATGAAAGCGCTATCCCTGAACATTCTAGTATTCTCAGGCAATGCGACTAGCAATTGACGAGCTTGGATTTGACTTGGACTAATAATAAGAGATTGTCCGTCGTATGTTTTCCCTTTTAATGTAGTCGATGTGCTCTCGCTGAGTGCCTTAAGGTCCTTTTCAATCTCATAGAGAAGTCTAGATCTATCGTCATAGAAGTATGATTTTATCTGAGTTGCAACACCTTGCCTAAAATCATCGATGCCTCTAAAACTTCCACGAATATTAGCACCAGCTATCTCTTCGACCATTCGCCCTCGAACGACGGCAGTAACTTCGCCGGGTCTTAATGGGCCAACTGCTGCTTCGTTAATTGGAATCCTATTGGCCGTAAGTTTGTCAATCATGGTGAAACCGACATCCAAAACGACTGAACCGATAAGCAAACCATTCAAGACTGCTGGAATGATTTGATAAGCACGAAGTGCAATAAAATTCAATTGGACCAGTGCCACGTATGTTGCAGGTGTGACTCTGGCAGACAAATCTAGCCCATATCTTAGAATTCCTTGAATGAAAGATACGCCCAACTGTATAACGAGATTGTACCGGCCGCTTGGATCGATCCCCATGATGGGATTGCCATGAACGTAAGCATACTTATGCAGGCTCAGCGGATCACTGGTGTTGCCGGCGTAAGGGTCGAGG
Organism: Planctomycetales bacterium ZRK34; assembly: GCA_014873095.1. Lineage (GTDB taxonomy): Bacteria > Planctomycetota > Phycisphaerae > Phycisphaerales > Zrk34 > Zrk34. Next base: position 4,575,075 of record CP050848.1, on the reverse strand, counting down.
CGGTTGAAGCGGCCGGTGCTTGGGTCGTAGAAGCGGGCACGGAGGTATTGCTGGCCGGTGACGGCGTTGGTGAATTCGCCGGAGTAGAGCAGGCTTGTCAGGGCGCTGGCTTGGGTGGCGGCGCCGAAGCCGGTGGCCAACAGATTGCCGTAGGCGTCATAGGTGAAGGCCTGCACGCCATTGCCGCCCTGTGTGTCGTTCTTGATGGTTCCGGCTGAGTCGAGCACGGCGCGGGTCGAGCCGTGGATATCGTAGAGGAAGATCAACAACTCATTGGCGGCCATCTGGGCGATCACATCGCTGCCCAGTGTGAAGGTCTTGTCGATTTCACCGGCCTGGAGACGGCCGTCGGCGTTGTCGTCGACGCCCTCTTCGATCACCTGCGCGTGGCCGGTGAAGTTGGACTTGTCGAACAGGTGCAGGGTCGTGACGCCGTCGGTCGTGGTGGAGATGCGCAGGCCGTCGGCGTCGTAGGCGTATTCGATGGTTGAATCGAAATTGCCGTCACCGTCGTTGTCGAGTTCGATCTTCGACAGGCGGCCCATCTCGTTGTACGTGTTGACGGTGCGGCTGGTCAGCGTCGTCTTGGACGCATCGGTGTAGACGGCCTTCTCAGTCTGCGTCGTACCGTCGTAGGCATACTCGGTGTATTGGATCACCGTGTCGGAGCCGTCTATCTTAGTCTCACTGAGCAGGCGGTCGTTAGCGTCGTAGGCGTATTCGACTGTCTGATCAGCGACAAAATTGCTGTCGTCGTAATTACCGACATCTCTCTGCGTCCAGGTGCGGTTGGAAGCGAGGTCGAAAGTGTAACGGGTGACATAGTCGCCGGCATTCGCCACGGCATCGTTGCCGTTGTCGAAGGTTTCAACACGCAGACGATTGAGGCCGTCGTAGGTCCAGTTGAATTTCTGCTGGTGATCGATGGCGCCGTCGGCATCAACGTCGAAGAGTTCGACGGCGGACGTACGGTTGCCCGCGGCATCGTAGGTGTAGGTGAATTTCGCCACAGTGTTTTCACCGGCGTCTTGTGTGCCGTCGGCGTCGGCGTCCTGGAAATGGTTCAACTCAATGGCGCGGCCCTGGCTGTCGTAGCTGACGTTCATCGTCACGCCGGTGGCGGTGTTGTGTTCGTAATTCTCAGCGCCCGAGGCGTCGTAGGCGTAGGTGGTGATTTCGCCGGTGACTGGGGCGTCGTTGCGCTCGACCATTTCAACGGAGGACAGACGGCCGAGGGCATCGTAGCTGTAGCGTGTGTCGGTGACGGCGTCGGCGCCGGCTGCGGTCTTGCTGGTGAAGGTGCGTGTGAGGCGGCCGAGGGCGTCGTATTCGTAGTTGAGGATGCCTTCGGGGGAGTCGGTCTGGGTGAGGCGGCCTTCGGCGTCGTATTCATAACTGGTGACGCCGTGCTCATCGTCGGTGATGGTCTTCTGTCGGCCGAAGGCGTCGTAGGTGTAGGTGATGGTGCGATCGGCATCGCCGAGAACGCCGTTGTCATCGCGGTCGGCGAGGTAGGCGGATTCGGTGCCGTAGTAATATTTGCCGACGAGGCGTCCGCCGCTGGTTGTGGTGTTGTCGTAGCGATAGGCGGTGACGCGGCCTTCGAAGTCGACGGCGTATTCGAGCTGGCCGCCGGCGACGCTGGATTCGGGGGTGGAGCCGGCCTGCACGGTGGCGATCGGCGTGTCGTCATAGTGCATCGACTCGATGAAGTCGTCGGGATCACCGGTGGTTTCGACACCGATTGGCAGCGTGCGGGTCTGCTGCCGATTCAGATAATCGTAGGCAAAGTCGGTGACATGGCTCAGGGGATCGGTGATCGAGATCTGGTTGCCGTTGGCATCGTAGGCGTATTGGTAGACGGGGCGTGTATCGTCGATGGTTCCGGTGATCGAGCCGTCGGGATCGATGGCGGGGAGTGTGACGCTGATGAGTCGGCCGGCGGCGTCGTATTCGTAGTCGGTGCGGCGGCCGAGGGAGTCGATCTCGGCGACGCGGCGACCGAGGGCGTCGTAGATCGTCTGGGTGGACAGATCATCGCTGGCATCGTCTGGGGTGTTGCCCTGGGCAGTGGTTTGCGTGACGCGGCCGAGGGCGTCGTAGACGTAAGCGACAGAGCGGGCGACGGAGGTGTCGAGGTATGTGGCGATCTGAAGATTGGTCAGTTCAGGATGCGCGGCGAAGCTGGGGATCGTGTCCAGAACCGCGATGCCGGTGGTCGAAATGGCTTGTCGACCTGCGGCGTCGTATTCGGTCGTTGAAAGCGTACGAATCTGCCCCAGACCGGCAACGGTGACGACAGCGCCGAGCACGGCGATCTGGCGGCCGGCGGCGTCGTAGTAGTAGTCGGTGCGGACGTCGTCGTTGGCATCGGAGGCGAGGTTGTAGTTGATGGTGTGATCGACGCGGCCGGAAGTGTCGTAGAAGGTTTCTGAGTAGGTGGAAACCGATGGATCGCTCGCGACCACAGGGGTGTAGCTGGTCGTGTACAGACCGGCGCCGGTGTGAGTTGAATCTTCGGCGAGGGTGATTTCAGCACCCTGGACACGGAGCGTCTGGGTCACGCGACCCAGGTCGTCGTAAACCGTCTGCGTCAGGCGCAGGTCGGCTGTGAGGGTGATGAGATTGCCAGCGAGGTCGGTGAGGAACGGATCGCTGGACGCAATGACCCGGCCGTTGTCGTCATAGGCGGTGCGCGTCACGATGAAGCGGGCGTTGCCCGACTCGACGGTTTGAGTGCGTGTTTCGACGACATTGCTGCGTGAATCGTATCGGGTGAATGTCTGGCTGCCGAAGCGATCCGTGGTGGTGATGACGCGACCGGCCAGATCGTAGTCGGTCGAAGTCTGCCAATCGGGCGTCGCAGTCGCCAGAGCGGCCATCAAGTCATCACGATCTTCAGTCGTCCCCGTGTAAGCAGAATTCAGCGTGAACTGCGAACTGACTGTGACGCGCCCTTCTTCGTCATATTCGGTAACGCTGACGAGGGTTTTGCCGTCGTTGACGGACCAACTGTGCGTCTGGTTGCCGGCCGCATCGTAAGCAAAGTAACGTGATACGCCGTTCAGGTCGGTGGTCTGAATCAGACGGCCATTGGCGTAGGCGAAGTCAGACGGCGTGATCTCGTTGTCGTCATCATCGTACTGCGTGATCGACTGCAGATTGCCATTGGAATCGTACACATAGGCAGTGATGTTGCCTTCGGCGTCGGTTGTTCGGGTCAAGCGACCGCTTGAGTCGTAGGCGTTGCGCGTCACGTTGCCGAGCGGATCGACGATGACCGTCGGATTGCCGTACTTGTCGTAGGCGAATGTTGTGACGTTGCCCAAAGCGTCCGTGGTGCGCGTGGGATTGCCGAGGCTGTCGTAGACAGTCTGCGTCGACCCAGAGGAATAATCCACCGGCTTAGCGGTGAAACGCAGATTGCCCCCGCTGGCGGTTTCAGCCACTGTAAACGGTTGCCAGACGACGGTCTGATTGTTGTTGCTGTCGTATTCAAAGACGGAGACGAGGTACTCGACGCCAGTTGTCGTCGCCGGGTCATCGATCTGCTGAATAGAGCGGACGACATTGCCGGATGCGTCGCGCACGACCTCGGTGGGGATGTCATTGGCATCCTTGACCTGTTCGACGGTCGTGCCGCCAGGCAGATCGAAGGTCTCGCCATCGAGGGTGTAGCTAAAATCAGCGGAATTGCCTGATGCATCTTCCAAACCCTTGAGCCGACCACGCAGCGTGGCGTCTTGCTCATCCTCCGCGTAGAAGACGGCCTGCAGCGTTTTGACATCGTTTGCATCATGGATTTGAGTCAGATAGTGATCCGGCAGATTGGTGATGTGGATGTCGTTTTCGTCCAACTGATACAGGTTGTAGCCGTACGTCGTGGTCCGCCCGGAGCGGTCGGTGACGGATTCCAGATTGCCGTCGGTGTCGTAGGTGTATGTGATCGATCCGTTGTCGGCATCCTGCAGGTCGGTGATGGACACGACCCGATGGCGGCTGTCGCGCTCGATCTGAATCTTGCCGAGGACCAGGCCGGTGTTGTCACGGGATGTGATCACTTCACCGCTGGCGTTGTTGCTGAAATCGAGTTTGTTGCCCTGACGATCGGTGATCTTCAAAAGCCGGCCCGTGCCGGAATCGTAGATGTACTCAGTCCCGTCGCGCGTGGTCAGGCGGAAATCCCATCCCTGATCGACGGGGTTGAATGACCGGCCTTCGAGTGTGTAAAGCGCGGTGCCGCCATCAGTGACTTGTACCGTATCAATGAACGTACCGCGCTCCAGACCAAAGGCGTCCGCCAGACTGTCCTCGAGAATGAGATTGGATCCGTCGGTGAACTCAAGCTTCGTGCCCAGAGTGTCAGCGTCCGGCTGGAATGCGACCGTGTAGATGCCCGCCGCACCCAAGATCCCATCGGCCAGGCCGCCATTGCCATAGATGTTCGGCACGGCGGTGAAGCCCATGGTCTGCCCGCCGGGCAGCGTGAATTCAAGGCGAGTGCCATACTGATAGGGTTGCGCGGAACTGCCATACAGCCAGTTCGTATCGGACGCATCGTAACCAAGATTACTCACCTCCAGCGATCCGGTGGCGATGTCCAGGGTCCAGCCGTAACCGAAGTCACCATGGGTCTGCGCGTCCGCGGTGTCATAAGATCGCGTGATCACAATGGGGATGCCGCTGACGCTGGTCGACAGGTCAGTGAATGACAGCGCGAAATTACCAATCTTGGGCACATCGGCGTCAATCTCAATCCGGGTATCGAGCTGACGGACCGGCGCCTGACCAGGATTATCCAGATCAGAGGCGTTCGACGCCTGCAGGCGCAGAATGTAAGAACCTCCGTCTACCAGGGTCGGATCCACGCCGATGCCGATCTGGCCGTCGACGCGCAGCGTGGTCGAACCTTCGCCAAGCAGCAACGTCGTGCCGGTCGAGACACGAATGAGCAATGCGCGATAGTACACCGTTTCGTTATTGAGGAAATCGTCATCAATGACACCTGTGATCTCGGTGTATTGCTTGACGGCCACGTCCTGTGTCGGGCCGGTGATCGAGAGCGTCGGCGCCTCCGACAACGTGTACGGTGTAATGGTCAGCACATTGGAAGAACCCTCGTTGCCGTTCACATCGCGCGCAAATCCCTGCACGACAATCGCAGAATCGGCCACGGTGTACTGAACTTGCCCGTTGCTGTTGAGCGTGTACTGGACATCATTGATGGTGATCCAGCGAGCCGCGACGCCGGCTGCATCCGTGGCTGTGACTGTCAGCGTCACGGTTTCGCCAACCAGCGGAGCGCTGTTATTGGTTATCACCGCAACGGTCGGCAACGTGACGTCCTCTGCGACGTTAACCGTCAAAGACCGTGTCGTTGAGGCCCCATAGGTGTCAGACACAACCACGTCGACCGTGTAAGTCGCCGGTTGCCCAAGATCAAGGTCCGCCTCGGCGGGCGACCAGCTGATCAGTCCAGTCTCAGAATCGATTAGCATACCCGCAGGCACTGCGTCCACACCATCGGCCAAAGCGTAGGTCAGACTGTCGCCATTGGCATCGGACGCTTCGACCTGCACGCGCACTTGTCCACCGACCACAGCGTCGACATCGTCCAGAACTTCCACTGTGGGAGCGACGTTGGCGCGGACAACAGCCGAAATCGGCAGGCTCATGCTGTATTCAGCATCCTGAGCCTTTACCACAATCACATAGTTATGTCCGGCCTGAGCCGAAGACGGGCGCCAACGAACAGCCAAGGCGTTGCCATTGGCTTCCAGCGACACCTGACCTGATGTGGGATTCGCGATATTAACCGTATCTTCCACCAGCGTCGTGCCGGTATCCAGGGAAAAGCTCAGCGTGTCGCCGTTGGGATCGTACATCTGGATCGTGTAGGTGTAGAGTTCGCCAACCGCTACCGGCAATACAAAGATGGATCCACTGTCGGGATCGTACGGGTCCGGCCCCGGCGTCCGATCGATATCCACCAATTGAGGCGGCTGATTGACTGACGTGCTCGACACATTCAGCGTGAAAGATTGTGAATCAGTTCTGCCCGCAGAGTCCGTGGCCGTCAGTGTGACGGTATAAGTTTCCGCAGCGCCCACCGACGAACTGGACACTGTCCAGGTGCCGTCTGCGTTATCCACCACGCTGTCCAGCCATGTGGCTGTGACATCCTGGCTGTCGACAGCCGATACAACCAAGCTGACCGCCCCGCCATCGGGATCTATCGCCGAAACATCAAAGGTGTAATCGGTCTGCCCAGCATAGGCATGCGTCGGCGCCGAGAAACTCAACTGCGGCGGCAGGTTGGTGGCGCGCACTTCGACCGTGAATGTCTGGGTCTGCCCCGCACCGTATGAATCGAGGACCTGAATCGTCAGTGCGTGCGATCCGAGTTGATCGACTGTCGGCTTCCAGACCAGCAAGCCGGTCTCTGCATCAATCTGAGCGCCTTGCGGGCCGCCCGCCAAGGCCCAAGCCACCGGGTCGCCATCGGCGTCACTTGCCTGGGCTTGGTAGTAATAGGTTCCACCCAGCATGACGGCAGCGCCCGCAGTGGATGTGATCATCGGCGCGTTGTTGATCGATTCGCGCGTGACGGTCAGGCTGAACGTCGCGGTGTCACCGATGACGGTCCCGCCGTCGTCACTGACTGTGGCAGTAAAATTGTAAGTTTTATCCGCATAATTATTCAGCGTGTCCAGATCATCCGCGGTCGGCATCCAAGTGATCAAACCTCGCGAGTCGATGGACATTCCTGCTGGTGCGCCGACCAGATCGTAGGTGATGGTGTCGCCGTTGGCGTCTTCAGCCGCAACCTGATGCTGGAACACCTGCCCAACCGCAATCCGGGTTCGGGCATAGGCCACATCCGTATTGGGATCCTTGCTCAAAATCGTCGGCAGCACATTGACGGAAGTGTCGTACACTGCCAGCGCCATCGTGATGTTCACCGAGGCGCCGGCCGAGTCGGTCACGCGCAATTCGATGTCATAGGTGTTGCCCTCCGCAGGCAGAACGGGATTGTTCCACGTGAACACACCAGCGGCAAAATCCATCCCCGTCTGACCACCCGAAATGATGGCATACTCAAGCGTATCGCCTGAATTCGGGTCACTGATATCGAAATCGTGGCTGTATGCACTGCCGACTTCCGCATATGCATACCGTGGATTGCCCACCACAGGCGGCGCGTTATCCAAAACCGGCAGGTCAAACGATTGAGTCACGGTGCTCTCGGCGTCCGCCGCCTGAATCTCGATGTGGATCGGCCCATCGACACCCGCCACCGGCGTCCATTGAATCAGAAGCCGTCCGGGCGTCGAACCATCTTGTGTGACCTGCGAGCTCAGGTCATTGCCATGCGCGTCGGTGAAGGCTCCAAGCGTGATGTTTACCGAATCACCATTGGGATCATCGGTGGTCACGAGATAGCTCCAGGTGCGATCCACGACCGCAGGCCCGGTGGCTGTGGATGTAATCACCGGCGGCTCATTGGGCGCCTCAGGATCTACCACGCGCAGGGTATAACTGAGCGTGCGCGCATTGCCAGCGCTGTCTTGAGCCGTAATCCGAACGGCATAGTCCCCGGCAATGCTCGGCGTCCAGCGCAGTGTCGTGTTCGGATCGTTTGAATCCAGGACCATTCCACGCGCTTTTGACGCCGCATCCAGCGACAACGTGACTGTGTCGTTGTCCGGGTCCGTCACATTGGGCATGAACGTGTATTCCCCGGCGGGATCGTCCAGGGAATAAACAGTCGTTGGAGTGTTTCCAAACACCGGGGGCTTATTGTTGTTGAACGTCACTGAGAACTGTTGCGTATCGCTTCCGCCTCGTCCGTCTTCCACAGCAATCTTGATCACATAGTCGCCGTCGACAAGGCTGTCGATCACCAGCAGATTCTCATCGCCCGGGGTCGTTGAGAACGCCGCCCCGGCGCCGCCATCATCAACTACGCGGTAAGTGAGCGTATCCCCATTCACATCCGTCGCCTGGACACGATACTGCCAGGCATTGCCTGTGAAATTCGCATCATCCGGCGTCGAAATGATCGTGGGAGCGCGATTGAGTGAAATCGCCGTCAGTTCAAAAACCTGAACATCCTTTGCTCCATGACTGTCAGCCACGGCCACCATGACCGTATGCGCTCCGACTTGATCGGAGCCAGGTGTCCAGACCAACTGCCCCGTCGTGGCGTCTACCGCCATGCCGTCAGGTCCGAAGACCAGATCATAAGTCAAAGCGTCGCCATCCGGATCAAACGCTTGGATGTGATACACATAGGGCTGCTCCGCTACCGTGCTGGTCGCGGGCGCCGAATAAATAAACGGAGTCGTATTGGGACGGGGCTGAGCGGAAACATCGATAGAGAATGTTTGATCCGCAGAGCCGCTTCGTCCGTCAATGACCTGGACGTGCACATCCACCGAGCCGACTTGTCCCGCGTCAGGCGTCCACGTCAGCAATCCGGAAAATGGGTCGATTGACATGCCAGCTGGCGGATTATCAACCAGCTGATACCACATCGTATCATTGTCCGCATCTTCGGCGATAATCTGGTAGGCGTAGGCCTTGCCGACCTCGGCCACGGTGGGCGGTGAGGACAACAACTGCGGAGCGGAGTTGCCGGTGTTGACATCGGTCACATGGACCGTCCAGGTCTGAACATCCTGACCGCCGTGCCCGTCGTCGACCATCACGGTGAATTCGTAATCGCCATTGCTTTGAGGATTCCAGACCAGGAACCCGCTGGTCGAGTCGATTGTTGCGCCGTGGTCATCACCAACCAGAGAGTAGGTCAGAACATCCCCGTCGGGATCCACCGCATCGACATCGTAGAGATATCCACTGTCAATACGAATCGGGATGGTTCCCAGCACAATCGAGTGATCATCAGACCGAACGAATTGAAGATCGAAACTCTGGGGCATGAGCTGGCCGTGGAACTTGATATCGAACGCCGCCTGCTCCCCGGAACCCAACCCGGTGATCAGGCCCGTCAGATTGTCAATGGTGACGCTGGGATCCGAAGCGATGACATCGACCGAGAACTGCTCTTCCACCGTATCGGTGAAAAGGTCCACAAAAGCGTGTGTGAACGAGGAGATGATATCCGGATCATTGTCATCTAACAGGTTAATATCCCAGGCCGCGCCGCCAGTATTCCACGCGGGTATCACATAGTCGTGGTATGTATTCTCATATATTGAACCGTGGCCAGGCAATGTGGCGGGCAAATCCTCGCTTTGACCTGTCCAGACACCGCCTGTCGAGGTGAAATATCCTCCAGCGCCGTCTTCAATATATACAGTTGCGTCTGAATCGACGCCAAGCAAACCAGTGCTGCCGCTATCACTGGAAAAAGAGCCCTTAATGATGCTTGTCAGTATGGCGCCTTGTGCATCAATGGCCGAAACGAGATCCTGACGATCCAAGTTCGTCTCCGCCTGGTAATCACGATCTTCATCGGTGACCAAGATGTAATTGATCGAAGCGTCAGCCCGGAATTCAAAATTACTCAACGCATAAAATATCCCGGCGTAACCATCTTCAAAGCCGCCGCCCTGAGTCAACACACCTGTCGCCGAAGATGTTTCTGAAGCTGTTTTCCAAACGAGCTCTGTTGCATCGGGGCCAAATTTGAGGCTTTGCCCCTGCGTCGCATCTATATGAAATATGGCGGTATGAGATTGTGATGCCAATTGTACAGGCGTCAGATCGACGGTTGAAACCGTCTCCGACAAAGCCACATCACTCAGGCGGAACGTGTAATCTCCGACGCCGTCTCTGTAAGCCGAGATTGTTAAGCGATAGATGCCGTCATATAGAAGCGTCAACGGGCCTGACGTATCAGCATCCAGCGCAATACTGTCAAGTTCATCATGTGCTGTGCCGTTGGGCATCAACAGACTGACCTCGATTGAATCCTCAGTCCGCGATATCCCGTCGAAGTAGAGTTGCTGGCCAGCAGCACCCGTAAATTCATAAATATCACGCTCAGCAGGACTGCTGAGGCTGCCATTAATGATGTCTCCAAGCGTCAACGACGCCGTCGTTTCCACCACCGTCATCAGGACGAACGTATACAGCGTCTGGGCTGTGTTACCGGCATCGCCGGCCAACAGCAGTGTGTACGTTCCGTCTGTGTCCAGTGTAAACGTGCCGGTGCTGTCAACGGTGAGGCTGCCACTGCCTCCGTCAACCCGGTCACCATACGGATCCAGAAGATACCAATCTCCGTATACGCCGGTCGTTCGACTGTCGAAGTACAACTCGTCGCCCGCTGAACCCTCGAACTGATACAGCACCTTCTTGTTCTGCAAATACTCCGTCTGCTCATTCAGCGTCACTTCCTGCCCAAGCGTCAAGGCCGACGTCGACGACATATCCAGCAGGCGAAAACTATAGGAACTCGACGTTTCGTAAATGCCGAACACCACCAATTCGTAGTCGCCCGCGCCGAGTTCCAGCACATCCTCGGCATCGTCCGAAGAGAAGCTCATCTCGCCGGACAGCTCACCCGATGCATTGCGTAACTGCCACTTAAGAGACGATGAATGATTCGTCAGCGCATCGAACAGCACACGTGTGTCATCCGTCAGCGTGAATGTATAAACATGACGTTCGACCGTGTGATTCAGAGTCGTCAGCGGCACTGTGTCGCCCAATGCCAGCGCGGCCACCGTCTCCACCACCGGCACCAGAGTAAACGTGTACGGCGTCTCGGTTGTGTTGTCTGCATCGCCAGCCAGTATCAGCGTGTATGTCCCACCTTGCTCCAGCGCAATGCTGGAGTTGTTACCCAGATCGCTTGCAGCAATCTGATCGCCATACGGATTCAGCAGGTACCAATTGCCGTCGACGCTGGTCGTTTGACTGTCGAAATACAACTCGTCGCCCGCTGAGCCTTCAAACTGATACAGCACTTTCTTGTTCTGCAGAAACTCCGTCTGCTCATTCAGCGTCTCCGCCTGCCCCAGCGTCAAGGCCGACGCCGACGACAGGTCCAGCAAACGGAAACTGTAATTACCCGTCGAGTCCTCATCGCCGAACACCACCAACTCGTAATCACCCGCGCCAAGTTCCAGCACCTTGTTGTTGACGTCTGAAGCGAACGGCTGGTCGACCAACCCGCTCAGATCACCCGAAGCGCTGCGCAATGTCCAGCGTATATCCGAGTTATACGTGAACGAATCAAACAGCACTCGGGTGTCATCCGCCAGTGTGAACGTGTAAACATGACGCTCGGCGACATCGTCAATCAAACCACCCTTCGTATCGCCAAGCGTTAACGACGCCGTCGTCTCCACCGCCGGCATCAGGGCGAACGTATACGGATCCAGGTCCGCGTTGCCGGGATTACCGGCCAATATCAACGTGTACGTTCCACCCACGTCCAGTGTAAATATGTCCGGGCTGTCGCTGCTGAGATATTTCGTGGCGTTGGTGACTTGGTCGCCATAAGGATCCAGCAGATACCAATATCCACCGAAGTTGGTCGTTTGGCTATCGAAGTACAACTCATCGCCCGCCGAGCCCTCGAACTGATACAGCACCTTCTTGTTCTGTAGAAACTCCGTCTGCTCGTTCAGCGTCACTGGCTGCCCCACTGTCAAGGCCGACGCCGATGACAGATCCAGCAAACGAAAACTGTAATCGCCTGTCGCCGTTCCATAGCCGAACACCACCAACTCGTAGTCGCCCGCGCCGAGTTCCATCACGTTGTTGTTGACATCTGTAGAAAACCGCTGGTTGACCAATCCAGTCAAATCACCCGATGCGTTGCGCAGCGTCCAACGCATGTACGGATCGTTTGTGAGCGAATCAAACAACACGCGCGTGTCGCCGCTCAGCGTGAACGTGTATCCGTCTTGCTCACCGGAAACACTGATGGACGCATCGACCGTAGCTCCGATTGACAGAGGTTGAGCCCCCTGCAAGGGCGTCAACGTAGGCGTCGACGACACACCGATTTGAAATGTGTATGTATCGGCCTGGGTATCGTCAACATCTCCCGCCAGGATGAGGGTGTACGTCCCGCCCACATCCAGCGTAAACGTGCTGGTGGCGCTGCTGCTGAGATAACCACCCGCAACCTGGTCACCATATGGATCCAGCAGATACCAATCCCCGTTAACGCCGGTCGACTGGCTGTTGAAGTACATCGATGCGCCCGCTGCACCTTCGAACTGATACAGCACCTTCTCGTTCGACATCGACAGATCTTCATCCAGTCCCAGCGTCAAGGCCGACGCCGATGACAGGTCCAGCAAACGAAAACTGTAATTACCCGTCGAGTCCCCATCGCCGAACACCACCAACTCGTAATCACCGGCGCCGAATTCCAGCACCTTGTTGTTATCGTCCGACCTGAATTGCAGGTCATCCAGATTGTCCAGATCACCCGAAGCGTTGCGCAATGTCCATCGCATGTCTAAACTATTCGTGAACGAATCGAACAGTACTCGGGTGTCATCCGTCAGCGTGAACGTGTAAATATCGCGTTCACCAACCTCACCCACGGCACTCGACTTCGTGTCGCCAAGCACCAACGAGATCGTCGTCTCCACCACCGGCATCAGGGCGAACGTGTACGGATCCAAGTCCGCGTTGTCGGCATCACCGGCCAACAATAGCGTGTACGTTCCGCCCACTTTCAATGTAATCGTGTCGGTGCTGTCATTGGTGAGGGTGCTTGTTGCAACCTGATCACCATACGGATTCAGCAGGTACCAATCCCCGCTGATGCCGGTCGTTTGACTGTCAAAGAACACCTCGTCGCCTGCGGAACCTTCGAACTGATACAGAATCTTCTTGTTCAGAAGATATTCCGTCTGCTCATTCAACGCCACCGCCTGCCCCAGCGTCAAGGCCGACGCCGATGACAGGTCCAGCAAACGAAAACTGTAATTACCCGTCGAGTCCCCATCGCCGAACACCACCAACTCGTAATCACCGGCGCCGAGTTCCAGCACATCCTCGTTATCGTCCGAACTGAACGGCTGATTATCCAGATCATCCAAATCGCCCGAAGCGTTGCGCAATGTCCAGCGTATGTCCGGGTTATCCGTGAACGAGTCGAACAGTACTCGGGTGTCATCCGTCAGCGTGAACGTGTAAATATAACGCTCGCCAACCTCGCCCACGGCACCCGACTTCGTGTCGCCAAGCGACAACGACGTCGTCGTCTCCACCACCGGCATCAGGGCAAACGTGTACGGCGTCTGGACCGCGTTGCCGGCATCACCGGCCAACAACAGCGTGTACGTTCCGCCCATCTGCAATGTAATCGTGCTGGTGCTGTCACTGCCAAGACTACGTGTTGCGACCTGATCACCATACGGATTCAGCAGGTACCAATCCCCACTGATGCCGGTCGGTTGACTGTCGAAGAACACCTCGTCGCCTGCGGAGCCTTCAAACTGATACAACACCTTCTCGTTCGACAGCGTCGGATCTTCATCCTGCCCCAGCGTCAAGGCCGACGCCGATGACAGGTCCAGCAAACGAAAACTGTAATTACCCGTCGAGTCTCCATCGCCGAACACCACCAACTCGTAATCACCGGCGCCGAGCTCCAGCACTTTGTTGTTATCGTCCGACCTGAATTGCAGGTTATCCAGATCGTCCAGATCACCCGAAGCGTTGCGCAATGTCCAGCGGATGTCCGGGTTATCCGTGAACGAGTCGAACAGCACTCGGGTGTCATCCGTCAGCGTGAACGTGTAAATATCACGTTCGCCAACCTCACCCACGGTACCCAACTTCGTGTCGCCAAGCGACATGGACGCCAGATTGGTTGGAGCTGTTCCCACACTCAACGTGTAGTCAATCGGATAGGCCGGTGAATTGCTGTTTGGACGGAGAACGAGCGTATATCGTCCGCTCATCGACGCATCCACCGCTGCGCCGTCTGTAGAGGCCGTCAGTGTCGACACCCCGCTGACAATTTCACCTGCAGGATTGTAAAGCCTGGCAATCACCGAGTCAGGACCGGACTGTGACCAACTCAGACCAATTCGATCGCCTTCGGCCACATCAAAACGATAAATGTGATCTTCCAGCGAAGTAGTCAATTGGTCGGTGAAAACATCCGTCGGCGTGGCCAGGGTGCCTGTGCTCAGGTCAGTCAATCTCGCTTTATAGGTTGTTGAACTGGTGCTGGTGGTCGTGAGCTGAATGTAGTATCGACCGCTCTTTTCGAGCACATGTGGATCACCCTCATTCTTATACGACCAGGTGGCGATAGCTGTGTCTATCAGATTTTCGCCTTTGGTATTGGGCTCGTATAGTTTCGCGACAACTGACGAAGGCGTGGAGTGTGTGTCAAACACATCCCAATACACCGCTTGGCCCACCGTGCCGTCAAAAGCATACCAGCGTGTTTCGCCAGCAGAGATGGAACCTGTCACGGGCGAGGCGCTCGCATCCAAATCCATCTGCCCGGCAGCCGATTCCAGATCAATCAGATCGATCTCATAGTCGCCGGTTCCAGTGAGCGTTAACGTGTACTGCCCCGGCTCTTGCAAGGCCACCGGACCATAATCGGAGGAACCGCTCCAACTGTGGACATCTTGACCCGATGGGCCGGTTAAGGTCAGTTGGACCGAACTGGAAGATCCATACTGCGCATCAAAGTAGACCCGCCGCCCAGTGGGCACCGAAAACTGATGCTGAACCGTCTGCGTGCCGTCGAGCTGGCCGCTCAGGGTCACTCCCAGGCCTTCAACCATCACTGCAGTTTCCGGCTCTACGCTCACTTCGAAATCAGTATCAAGCCCCTGGTCGGCATCAATCAGATCGACCACCACGGTGTACTGACCCGAACTTGGCAGCAGGACGTTTTCAATATCTTCAGGCCCGTCAATTTCGAAAGAAGCAAGCAGTTCATTGCTTGGGCCGAACAATCGCACACGATAGGGCTGATCCTCAGTCACCAGGTGAGGAGGAGTATATGGATCGCCAGTTGTTCCGAACCCGACCAAAGCATACCGATTGCCTGTGATGCCCCGCGCCTCGAGCTGCTGCTCCAGATCGAGAACCATGTCGGTCAACCAGTCCTGAGAGTCCGACATCGAACCAGACTCATCAACCACCAGTACGATATCCGCAGTCGCCCCCACACCCGTTGATGATGGGGCTGTGAACAACACCTGCTCGGTCGCGTCTTCTCCCGGCGCAAGCACCAACTCCACAATTGAGGGCGAAACATCACCCGTCGCCGTCCCCGGTTCATTCGCGGTGCTGTGATCGGTTCCGGGCTCGCTGGTGATCACCGGCGGCTGGTTGGCCGGATCCGCCAATACCAAGACGTCGTACACCTGGACATCTTCACCACCATGCCCATCTGAAACAGTGAATGTGATCGTAACGGTGTGGCCAATCAATGACTCGTCTGGTGTCCAAGTCAGGCGGCCGGTGTATTGCTCACTGTCGAACTTATCCCCGTCCTGGTAGTCGGGATCACCGTCCAAATGAATCGGCCCACCCCCCAACGGATCCTCATAATCACCCACCGCGTAGTATGACAACAGATCATGATCGGGATCTTCAGCACGGGCTTCATAGACATATTCAACGCCGGCATAGGCATAGGTGATCGGCACAGTCGTAAACTGAGGCGGACGATTCTCCGTGTCGTCGACCACTTCAACCTGGACCAGTTGATAGCTCGCAAGGCTCGCTGAAGCGGGTTCGGAAGGTGAGGCGACATAGCCAAAGATCGGGTCGTCGGTACTAATGGTCCATTCGGTGGTGCTGGAGTCGGTGGTGAACGCAAACAGCGTATCCGCAGTGTTGTATGAGGAATCCAGTGGAGCATAGGTGTCGGTGTCGAAGGCTTCGGCCCAGGCACCACCGATGACTGAGAAGTAGCCATGACCAGCGCCGGCGATGCCTGTACTAGTGGGGTAATATCTGGTGTAGAATTCAGTCTCCAGACCACCGGGGGCGGTATTGATATGACCAGCTTCGGATTGCAGTCGCAGGACGAGTTCGCCATCGGTGATGGTGTCGTAGCTGGACATGCCGGTGCGGCCACTGGAGCCGAGACTGAAATCGCTGCGATCATCACCAAGGGTGTCCGACTCATAGATATCGACAATCATGCCGGCGGAACTGGTCTGCGTGTAGAAGTCACCGGATGTGGTATAAAAATCAACAGCGTTATATACGAATATGGTCAATTCGCGATCACCGAGTCCGTCGTGCCAAGTGAGACTCGACGAGTATCCGGGCATATAAAAAGTGACGACCTTGGCGATACCCCAGTAGTCTTCCAGACCATCGGTGCCGGTGTCCATCGCGCCCGGCGCCTGCTGAGCGATGTTGCTGGGATTGTTGATGTCGTTGATGTTGGCGGGATCGCCGGTGTCTTCGTAAGTCGAGCCATTGGAAAAATCGTACAAGGTTTCCATGGCACGACCGGTTGTCTTGAATTTGATCGACGAATCTAAGTTCGGAGCGATGTAGTCGTCAAAGACGATGGTACTCTCGGGCGGCTCGACAACGTAGGCGCGGGCCGGATCGTTGGAACTGAGCAGCCAGTCGTTGGCGCCGCTGGGGGTGCGGGGGGCAGTGGTGAATTGGACGAAGAAGTCCGAGCCGTCGTAGGTGTTAGTATCAAAGGCCTCAGCCATGGAGCCGCCGGTGACGCTGAAATATCCCGAGGAACCCGAGGTGCCGCTGGAGGCTTGATACAGGGAATTGAACGAATCGCTGAGGAGGCTGAGAATCAGGGTGCCATCGGTGATGCCGTTGTAGGACGAGTCGCCGGTGCGGTCCGAACTGCCGTTGATGGCAAGACCGTTTTCAGCCGGGTTCGTGGTGGTGACATAGATGTCCATGTGGACGTTGGCGGTCTGGGTATCCTGAATCTCGCCGGCCAGTAGCGTGGTGGAGGTGTTATAGCCGCCGTAAAACATGATGGTGATGTATTCGGCGCCAGAACCGGTGTCGGCACCACTGACCCAGTCGACAACACCATTATCACCAACATCGATGGTGGTTACGTTGCCGATGCCCCACATGTCTTCGACATGGCCGTCGATGATGCGCGAGCCGGTGGCGTTGCTGACTTCCGAGCCACTGGTCTGAGTGAGGCTGCCCGAGCCGCCGGCGAGGTTGCCGGGGTTGTCAATGTCATCGGCGCCGCCGGTGCCGTAGGTGTATGTGTCACCGACATTGTCAAAGTCATAGACCGTACCCATATCACGGTTGAAATACTTCAGCAGGAGGTTTGATGGCAGAATGGTGGAAGAGCCAGGCACGCCGAACGCCGAGCGGATTACGTCGATAACGCCCGTCGGATCCGCTGGGGCTGGCGGCTGATAATGGTCTTGAGCGACGATCGTGAAGTTGTAGACGCCGGGGTCGACGTTGGTGGAACCAGTGTCGGTGTTCCAGGTCACCACGCCGGTCTGGGGGTCGATCGTCAGTTCTCCGCCTTCGAGGGTCATGCTGGTGACCACTGATCCATCGTCGGCCAGCAGGCCATAGGTCACCTCGTCCCCGTCGGGGTCTTCCGCCTCTGCATCGTAGACATACACGTTGCCGGCGCGCACCTGATCCGGAGGCGTGGTGACAAACTCGGGCGCATGATTGAGCTGGCCATAAAGCGTGATGTCAAAATCAAACTGTTCGCTGACGCCTTGCGGAACGTAGAATTTGAGCAGGAATTCACCAGTGTCCGCATCCTGCTCAATCAAGCCTGACTCTTCTGCATCGAGCAACCAACTGATGTCGACGTACTGAAGACCATGCTCATCCACAACACCAGGAATCAGAGGCAGCTCACCATCGCTGTTCGCCCAGACGATCTGCGGATTGTCGATGCCCGAGACCGACAGAAGAATCGTGTCATGAAGCCCTTGAACTCCGAGCTTGGCGAGTGAAACGCTTACCTGCAGTTCGCGAGTCTCCGGGTTGAAGCTTGTACTGTGATAGGTCAAATCAAATACGCTGGTGACATCCGTCAATTCGTTGAACTGCGGCGTCGCATAGGCCTGCCCCGACGGATCAATAACAGACAGTGGAGTCCATTGGTACGACTGCACCGTCAGATTTGACGTCGTAACACCCACGCCGCCGTCATCATCGCTCGCACTGAAAGCAATGACATAATCGCCATCGGTGACCGGCGTGAAATCGAATGTCAGTTCGTCGACGGTCATGCCGGTTAAATCGACGGCCTGCCCATCTTTGGTCACCGACCACAGATAAGTCAGAGGATCATTGACACCCGCCGGATCAACCGCGGTTGCCTCGAAAGTAAGGTGATCATACGCATCGCAGGTCGATGGCCCGCTGATGGACACAGAAGGCGCCACATTCTGGACGTCAATTTCAACCTCGAGAATGCCAAAATCACCAAGGGACGGATCGGTTACGGTCGCAGTAAGCGCATAGGCGCCTTGATCAGCATAGGTATGGGCAATGGTGCTGGCCGGTGAAAGACCCTGGTCCGTCGAACCATCCCCCCAGTCGACTTCCCAGCTTGTATTTCCCAAATCCGTTGCTGAAAGACTGATGGAATAACTGGTTCCTTCTTCAGTCGTTGTACTACCACTGACCGGCGTGAGCGACGCGCTGAGCGTCACACCATCCAGCACCAGCGTACCACCGGCTACAAGAACCGTTCCATTGTTTGTGAACCCGTCCGGATTAATCGTCAACGTGCCGCTGACATCCGCAATGATCGCTCCGTTGTTGACGAGGTAGCCAGTGCCGATATCTTTTACGAGCCCTCGGCCGCGCAGCGTCACCCCCGTGTCGATCGTCAGTGTGCCCTCATAGAGCCACAGCCGCGCATCCTGCTCCACCATCACCACTTCGCCGGTGCCGCTGAGCGTCTGGTCGCCGTTGAATCGAAGGACCGGTGGGTCGCTGTGGGTTCCGTCGCCAACGAACAGCGTGCTGTTGAGCACAAGGCCGTTGGTCACATACAGGGTTTTGTCGTCAGGAATCGTCAGGTCAGTATTCAACGTTACGCCGTTGAATGTAACGAAATTGCCGCTGAACAGGAATTGTGTGCCATCCAGCATCTCAACAGCGCCGCCCTGGATCATCATGTCGTACAGCATCCACGAACCCGTCGATGCATCCAGCGTGAGCGTCTGTCCCGTATTGTTCAGCGTGTCATACAGTTCAACATCGCCGCTGGTTTTGCTGATCTGATTCAGCCCGGTGGTGTCATAGCTGCCACGCACCTCCAACTTGCCCCCGTTGACCTGCACCGAACCCGTGCCGGACCAACTGTTGTAGATCCGGAGCGTTCCGGTCGGAGTCTGAACCGTTGCATTGTTCGTGAACTCGTCCGGCCGAATCGTCAACGTGCCGCTGACATCCGCAATGATCGCTCCGTTGTTGACGAGGTTGCCAGTGCCAATATCCTCAACGTCCCCTCGGCCACGCAGCGTCACCCCCGCGCCGATCGTCAGTGTGCTCTCATTGATCCACAGCCGTGCATCCTGCTCCACCATCACCACTTCGCCGGTGCCGCTGAGCGTCTGGTCGCCGTTGAATCGAAGGGTCGAAGGGTCGCTGTGGGTTCCGTCGCCAACAGACAACGTGCCGTTGAGCACCAGGCCGTTGGCCACATACATGATTTTGTCGTCGGGAATCGTCAGGTCAGTATTCAACGTTACGCCGTTGAGTGTGACGAAATTGCCGCTGAACAGTAATTGCGTGCCATCCAACGTCTCAATGGCGCCGCCCTGAATCATCATGTCGCACAGCATCCACGAACCCGTCGACGCATCCAGCGTGAACGTCTGCCCCGTATTGTTCAGCGTGTCATACAACTCAACATCGCCGCTGGTTTTGCTGATCTGATTCAGCCCGGTGGTGTCATAACTGCCACGCACCTCCAACTTGCCGCCGCTGACCTGCACCGAACCTGTGCCGGACCAGTCGTTGTAGATCCGGAGCGTTCCGGTCGGAGCCTGAATCGTTCCATTGTTCGTGAACTCGTCCGGCCGAATGATCAACGTGCCGCTGACATCCGCAATAATCGCCCCGTTGTTGACGAGGTTGCCAATGCCGAGTTCTCTAACAGTCCCTCGACCACGCAGCGTCATCCCTGCATCGATCGTCAGCGTGCCCCCATTGATCCGCACCCATGCGCCCTGCTCCAGCATGACCACTTCGCCGGCGCCGCTGAGCGTCTGGTTGCCATTGAATTGGAGACTTCGATCGCTGCTGCTGGTCCCGTCGCCAACGGACAACGTGCCGTTGAGCTCAAGACCGCTGGCCACATACAGGGTTTTACCATCGGGAATCGTCAGGTCAGCATCAAGAATCACTTGATTCAGGTATGCAATCCCCGTAACACTCAACCCCTCACCGCTGGTGCCGGCCAGAATCCTTGCATTCGTGATTGTGCCACCTGCAAGCTGGAAGTCTGCTGACACCTGAATCGTGTCGGCAACATCCAGCGTCCCACCGGTCATTTGGATGTCAGCATTGCTGATCAAGCTGAATATCTGCGTGTTGCCGGTGCTGTGCGTAATCGTCGCGGGACTCGCCAGATCAATCACAACACGATCATTAAGAGTCGGCAACACTCCCGTCGACCAATTTGAAGCGGTTCCCCAATCTCCGCCACTCGCATTGGTCCAGGTTACGACATTGACCACAGTCAGGTCCGCCGTTGCCACCGAATCGGCGTTGTCACTGTCTGTGACAGTAAGCTCGACGACATAATGACCGGCGCTGTCTGGCGTAAAACTGAAGCTTGACTGATCTGTTGTCACCCCGGTCAAGTCATATGCCTGGCCATCCTTCGTTACAGCCCAAAGATAAGAAGCGGTATCCTCGGTTCCAGGATCACTGACACTCGATGCGAATGAAGCCAGCGTATTCACATCCGCCGAGGCGTCGCCACTGATCGACACAGTCGGCGCAACATTTGACACAGATACAAGATGCGACGGAGCATCAATATCCCCCAATGTTGCGTCCGTTACAGTTGCCAGCACTGTATAAGCGCCGTTGTCGCTATATGTATGGCCCACACTGTTGGGCGAACCTGTCACTGTTTGCGTTGTCGACCCATCCCCCCAATCAATGGTCCATTGAGTGGGCGCCAATGCGGGCGCTGACAGATTCAGCGTGTAGGTGGATCCCTCGTCCACACTCCCGCTACCACCAGCAGTAACGTCCGGCACCAGGCCGAAGTTAATGCCGGTCACATCGGTGCCGTCAACTGTGACCGATTGCGTCAAATCATTCGGCACAGTCGCTGACCAATCAATCGGGGCCTCCACTACCACCTGATGTGTGCCATCAGCAATGTCTGCAAACGCATAGTCGCCGCTGGAATCTGTTGCGGTTGAAGTTTCACCCGTATCCAACACGCCGTTTGCATTTGCATCAAGAAAGACAGTAACCGCTTGCCGTCCAGTTTCACCCGTCCCCAATACGCCGTCGCGGTCAATATCTCCATACACATTGCCCAACAAACTGGCCGACAGGAGAACGCGAGGTTCCAGTGGCTCAAAGCGGGCGGGCGAATCAGCATTGCCTCGATCAGCCGCATGGCGATGAATTCTTGACTGGAATGCTCTTATAGCCACACGGGTACGTGCCCAAAGGCGAATCAATGGACTTAAATACTGTGCATGATTCCGCATCCGCTCAGCTTGGAGATGAAGTCGAGCCCAACGAGAGAGCATTTTAATCCAGCGCGGCATAGCTAACCCCTGGCTGATCTTGCGCTGGCATAGCGCAAAGACTTAAGATGCGAATCGTGACCACCCGGCGCAGCCTGATTCGTTTTGACCGATAGGATTCGCACAACGACCATCAACTCACGCCGCGGTGCGATATAGGCAAAATAACAGATATATTTGAGCAAATCGTGTCGCGCGTCTTTTAACGCACAAACATACGGACACCGGAGGCCGCCACACCACTCAAACATACAACACACCCGGTAAGTCGAGATCACTCGACCGACATGCTCAAGCCATTGAATGTGTCTGGGGCCCGGAACTTCTGAGACGGCTTTACGCCCCGGAGAAGTTGCCCCGTGATTCGAGTTTCAATTCGAACCTAGTCTCACTTATAAAAGACAAAGACTACCGGCGTCAAGCCAATCTAATCATCTTTGGCACAATAATTTTTTGTATACATATTTTACGGCAAAATATCACGCCATTAGACAATTACACATGAACAATTGACAGAGAAAATGTGGATTGACATGCTGACCTGTCGTGTTCATGATAGTCGGACCACCCTGCACTGTGGCAGGTCCGCCTGACGGGGGCACACGTTTGAACCAGCATGTTAAAATTCCCGGGTCCACCCAAATGTGGAGCGAGCAACTGAAGACTTTCTCCGGTCCGCCGGAGTTGTTTTTACGTCAGTTGCTGTCGATGCAGTGCTCTATCAGTCGCGCGACCCAAGGCGTTATTTTGCGCCATGGCCCTAAAAATACGGACATTTTAGCCATTTGGCCCCTGAGCGGACCGCAGGTATCGCCGCCGACCTGGTTCGCCCAGGTTTCCGGACTGGCGCCCCAAGTTCTTGACGCCGGTCAGGCCAGAGTTGTTTCATTGCCTGCGCAGGATTCTTCAGACGACAGTCAATCGACACAATATCTTCTGCTGATGCCACTGATCAGTGACAGCTTGCGAGCGGTCACCGCTTTACAGTTCGATCAAGTCGATAGCGAACAGGTCGATATCTGCCGGCAGCGAATTGAACCCTTATCCAGCTACCTCAGTCTCTATGAGATGCGGCTGGCGCTGAATCATCGCAATGAAGATATGCAACGTCTTCATCATGCCTGTCAGATTCTCGGAGAAACAAACAAGCATCAACGATATAAAGCTGCCGCGATGGCCCTGTGTAATCAGATCGCAGACACATGGGATGCCGAGCGCGTCAGTCTCGGATGGGTCAAGGGGCGATACGTCAAGGTCGAAACCATCAGCCACAGCGAGCAGTTCACACGTAAAATGGAGTTGATCCAGTTCATTGAATCAACGATGGAGGAGTGCGTCGACCAGGATATTGAAGTGCTGTATCCGGTTGATGACAGTGCCAGCGTGGTCAATCGTTCGGCACGTGAACTGGCCGCTCACAGCAGCATGACAACGGTTTTGAGTCTGCCCATCCGACGGGACGCCGAGGTTGTGGGCGTATTGACGATCGAGCGAGCGACGGATCAACCCATTGCACCGGCGGACTTGCAAGCCCTACGTCTGACGTGCGATTTGTGTACGCCGCGCCTTGCGGACCTTGAACAGCACGATAAGTGGTTCGGAGCACGACTGCTCAGGTCTTCGCGTCAACAACTCGCCACATGGGTGGGGCCGACGCATACCTGGGTGAAACTCGCCACCATTGGCACGCTGGCGCTGATCCTCCTTGCGACATTCGTACATGGCACTTATCGCGTCGAGGCCCCTTTCGTCGCTGAAACGACCGAACTTCAGATTATTTCAGCGCCTTTTGAAGGATATCTGCGCGAAGCAACCCTGCGGCCGGGCGACCGGGTCGTGGCTGGCCAAACAGTCCTGGCGCAACTGGACACGGCGCAACTCAAGCTCCAGCGCGCCGAAGCCATGGCCGAGCGTCGCGGCTACTTGCAGAAGGCCGAGAAGGCTCGAAGTGAAAGCAAGATCAGCGATGAACACATCGCCCTGGCCGATGCCGAACGCGTGGGCGCCCAGATCGATCTGCTGGCCTGGCAGATCAGCCACGCAACAGTCCATGCTCCGATCGACGGCATCATCGTCACCGGCGATCTGACCAAGATGATCGGGAGCCCGGTCGAGCTTGGCCAGCACCTTTTTGAGGTCGCTCCGCTGGATGAAATGCACGCGAAGTTGTCCGTATCGGAAGATCTCGTGATCGATTTGGAGCAAGGCCAAATCGGCGCGCTCGCCGCGGTGTCCCATCCCGGCGACTATTTACCGTTCGAAGTTCAGCGGATTGATCCGATGGCCAAGGTGGTAGAACAGCGCAACGTTTTTTACGTGCAGGTTCGCCTGCTTGAAACTCGATCCTGGCTGCGGCCGGGCATGGAGGGCCTGGCCAAGGTCGACGTCAAAGAAGCTCCGTATGCATGGATATGGACGCGCAAGATGATTAACTGGATTCGTATGAAACTCTGGCTTTAACCCTCACCCGAAAGTATTCATTTGGAGTGATTTCGATGTCGGTGGCCCGTCCGACATTCAGCGAATCCTGGCATCGCGTTGCGGCGCTTCGGCCGAAACTGCGTGTCTCGATCCATACCCACCGCCAGCAGTTTCGCGGCCAGACGTGGTGTGTGCTGTCCGATGCGGCAAACAACAAGCACTTCCGGGTCAGTCAGCCGGCTTATCATCTGGTCGCCTTGCTCAACGGGCGGCGCACCGTCAGCGAAGCCTGGCAGGTCTGCAATGATCAATTCGGCGACGGAGCGCCGACCCAGGGCGAGACGATTCAACTGCTCGGCCAGTTGTATGTGTCGAATCTGCTGCGCGGCGATCTTCCGCCAGACGCCCAACAGGTCTTCGAGCGACACCGCAAACGCATCCGGCGTGAAATCACCGGGCAGTTGATGAATTTTCTATTCGTGCGGATTCCGCTGATTGATCCTCAGCGTTTTCTGCAACGATGGGAACCTGCGGTCGGCTGGGTCTTCGGGCCGATCGGTTTGATTCTCTGGTGCTGCTTGCTTGGTGCGGCTTTGTATTCGCTGGCCGGTCAAACCGGCGAGTTGCTGCAGCAGGCTTCCCCGCAGGCGCTGTTGAAAACCGAGAACCTGTTGTGGTTGTACGCGAGTTTTGTCGCCATCAAGGCGCTGCACGAGCTGGGGCACGGCTTCGCCTGCGTGCACTTCGGTCGACGTGAAGGCGTCAGCGGGGCTGTGCATACCATGGGCATCATGCTGCTGGTGCTGATGCCGACGCCGTATGTGGACGCCTCCAGTTCATGGGCGTTCCGCAGTAAATGGCGGCGGGCTTTCGTCGGGGCAGCAGGCATGTATATCGAATTGGCCGTCGCAGCGGTCGCGGCGATCGTCTGGTCGCAAACGGCTGAAGGTTCGCTGGTCCACCTGATCGCCTACAACATGATCTTCATTGCCAGCGTCTCCACGCTGCTGTTCAACGGCAATCCGCTGCTGCGCTACGACGGATACTACATTCTCAGCGACCTGCTCGAAATCGCCAACCTCTCCGAGCGATCCAAGCAATATCTCTACTATCTCGCTCGCAAATACGCCTATGGCATTCGGAACGTGCCGAGTCCCGCGCACACAGCGGGCGAGCGGTGGTGGTTCGCCGTGTATGCCGTCGCAGCATTGATCTATCGCATGTTGATCTGCGTCGGCATTATTCTTTTTGTGGCGGATAAACTGTTTCTCGTCGGCGTGATCATGGCGATGGCATCCGCCGCGACCTGGGTCATCGTACCCATCGGCAAATTCGTTCAATACCTGGCGACAAACCCAGAACTGGAGCGTACGCGATCCCGAGCAATCGGGTTGACCGTTTTGTGCATCATCACCGCCACAGGATTCATCGCGGCCGCCCCGATGCCGGATCGTGCACGGGCTCAAGGGGTGGTGGAACCGGTCCAACTGGCCGTGATTCACATGGCTGAGAACGGATGGATTCAATTGATCCAACCCGACAATACGAACGTCACCGGCCATCAGACCTTCTTGATTCAGGCCACCAATCAGCAACTCGACACACAGTATCGACAAACAAAAGCACAACTGTCCGCGGCCATCACGCGGCGCGAGCAGGCACGCCGCGATGATCCGGCAATGCTCACGGCACTCAACGACCAGGCGGCCGCCTTGACCGAACGACTGGATCGGATTCAATCACAACTGGACGATCTGAATATCCAGGCGCCGCACGACGGCGTGTGGGTCTGCCCCGACATCAAGCGGATGCAAGGCGTCTATGTGACGCGAGGACAACCCGTGGGCTATGTCGCAGCGCTGGACGACCTGATCATCCGCGTCACAGCGGATCAGAATCTCGGCCCCCGAATCGGTCACGACGCCATCGTTGAGATACGTCTTGAAGGAAGGCCTGAGTATACCTATGACGCACAAATCCAACGCATCATTCAAGCTGGCCAGCGAGAATTACCCTCAGCCTCTCTGGGTTATGCGGCAGGCGGCACCATGGTCGTGTCGCTGGAAGATCAATCCGGCCGTCGCACCACCGAACCCTTCTTTGAAGTCGACCTCCGCCCGACTGACAAGGAACCCGATGCGCCGCATCTGTGGGCCGGACAGCGCGTGACGGTGCGTTTCACACTGCCGGCCAAGCCACTAGCCATGCAATGGTGGCGATCGATCCGACAGTTGATTCAACGACGATATTCCATCTGAAACCAAAACCCATGTCGACGATCTCAAATCCGACCATGCAATCCGCCCCACCAAGCGCTTTGTGGCGCACGATGGCGCAAGACATGCAGCCGCCCAAACTCCCCAAGGGACTGGATGCGGCGTGGTTGCGCTTCGAGGGGACCGTTCGACGCCTCGCACGCCGCCAGAGCCGCTACCTCCGTCGTGCCGAACGCATTATTTGCCTGCAACATACATTTACCCAGCAGTCTGATGATCAACTGGCCGAGTCCGCTCACCGATTGCGAGACACTTTCCGCTTGAGCCGCGACACCACGGAAGAACTGGACAAGGCCTTCGCCCTGGTCGGAGAAGTCGCTTACCGGCAACTTGGCTTAAGACCCTATCGAGAACAGATTGCCGGCGCCCTGGCGTTGCATGATGGATGCGTGGCCGAGATGGCAACGGGTGAAGGCAAGACATTGACAGCCTCCTTACCCACCACCATCGCCGGTTGGCGCGGCCGTGGGTGTCATGTCATCACCGTCAACGACTACCTCGCTCGGCGTGACGCTGAGACCATGACACCGATCTATCAATTCTGCGGCCTGCGCGTCGCGGCGATCCAGCAGGACTCTGAACCGGCCGAGCGTCGTGAAGCCTATGCTGCGGACATCACCTACTGCACCAATAAAGAGGTGACGGCTGATTTCCTACGAGACCGATTGGCACTTGGCCGCAGTCGCACGCTCACATCCATGCTGCTGAATGAACTGACCTTCGGATCATGCGCCGGCGCTCATCAACTGGTCATGCGCGGCCTGGAATACGCGATCGTCGACGAAGCTGATTCCGTGCTCATCGATGAAGCCGTCACGCCCTTGATCATCTCCGGCGAAGCCCCCAATGCCGAGTCGACCGAGGCCTATCAACAGGCCGCTCAACTGGTTGATCGGTTCGAGTTTGAACGGCACTATCGCGTTGATCACCGCTTTCATGAGGTGCGGTTAACCGAATCGGGTCGCAAGCTGCTCGATGATCTACGAGCCAACCGACGTGGTCTGTGGGCCGGTCGCCGGCGGAGTGAAGAGTTGATCGTACAGGCCCTGGTCGCCCGCGAACTTTATCAGCCGGGCAAGCAGTACGTGGTACGCGAAGGCAAAGTGGTCATCGTCGACGAGTTCACTGGCCGCCTGATGCCCGATCGCACCTGGCGGGCAGGATTGCATCAGGCCATCGAAGCCAAGGAACAACTCGAAATCCAGCCGTTGAAACAAACGCTGGCGCGTGTCAGTTTTCAGAACTTTTTCCGCCTGTATCGCCGGCTCGGGGGCATGTCCGGAACAGCCATCGAAGCGCGCAGCGAGTTATGGCAGATCTACCGCCTGCCGGTGGTGCGTATTCCAACGCACCGGCCGTGTCGGCTCGAGATCGCTCGCGATCAGATTCATCACAAGGCTGCCGATCGATGGACCGCTGTGGTCGACGAAATCCGGCGGATTCACGCCACCGGTCGCCCGGTGCTCATTGGCACGCGCAGCGTAGAGGCCAGCGAACAACTCAGCGAACAACTGACCATCGTCGGCATCGACCATCAGGTGCTCAATGCCGTCTACCACGAAACCGAAGCCCAGATCATTGCGCAGGCCGGTCAGGCCGGGCGCGTCACGGTCGCCACCAACATGGCTGGACGCGGCACCGACATCAAACTCGGCCAAGGCGTCGCTGAACTCGGCGGCTTACATGTCATCGCCACCGAGCGGCACGAGACCGGCCGTGTCGACCGCCAGCTTTTTGGCCGCGCCGCTCGCCAAGGTGATCCCGGCACCGCAGTCGCCATCATCAGTCTCGAAGATGAATTGATTCGACGCCACGCCCCCAGGTGGCTGAAAAGATTCGGCCGTTCCTCAAGATTTTTCACCCGAACCCAGCGCCGCGCTGAAGCCGCGGCCTACCGCAATCGTCGCGCCGTCCTGCGTACCGATGACTGGCTCACTGAACACCTCGCCTTCGCAGCACCAGAAGGGTAATAGTTTCCAGACCGCAAATGCAACGCAAGGCCTTTTGACTGAGCAAAACATACTTGGCAAGAAAGACAATCGCTCCGCATATGCTGGGCGCGCCAGCGGGGGTTCACCACGATGAATCCTCTGCGAATGCCACGCGGGGCCAGCCTTTGCCTTGACGGTGAGTAAACTTCAACTGATTTCGATCATTCACAGCGACACTTTAAACAGGTTGGAGTCCAAGTTTCGAAAATCCATTTGCACAAGATGATCGGTACCGATTCAAGATTCGATCGGAACCGAAATCAACACTATTTTCGTCACGATACCCGACCGACATACATATCACGTGCTGATCCACATCGGGCAAACACTCTCAAACCAGCAACATAAAACAACTTATCGCACAGATCGCCTGACCCTAATCAATGGAGCCGACCGGGATCGAACCGGCAACCCCTGCCTTGCAAAGGCAGTGCTCTCCCAATTGAGCTACGGCCCCTCAGCTTTCAAATCGGGCAGCATTATACCCGACGTAAGCTCCACGGCGAATTTTCCTCGCCGGCGCGAACAAATCCCTCCCTATACAGCGTGTATAAAGTAGTACACCGACGTTCAGGCACACGCAGGGAGCTGCCGCGTGACCGGTCAACTCGAACGCATCTACACCCAGCACCGCCAAGGCCTGTATACCCTGGCCCTGACGATCACCCGCTCGGCCGACGCCGCGGAGGATGCGGTGCATGAGGCGTTCGTGCGTCTGTGCCGCAGCAGGCAGACGACCAGTGGCGATCCGGTCGCTTATGTGTTCGCCGCCGTTCGCAATGCCGCCATCGATCAGATTCGCCAGCGCGGCCGGGCGGATCGACAACACCGTTCGATCTTCGCCGACGCCCCGCCGACCGAGCCGGTCACACCGCCCGACGAAGCCGCCGCAGAGGCCGAGCGCGACCATCTGGTTCGCCAGGCCCTGGAAGCGCTGCCCGATGCGACGCGTCAGATCATTGTGATGAAGTTGTACGCCGGCCTGACGTTCGACCAGATCGCCGCCGCGTGCGGACAACCACTGCCCACGATCGCCAGCCGCTACCGGCGTGGCCTCGACAAACTCAGATCCTCCGTGGAGGCGTTGATATGAACCACCCCGATCCCATTGAAAACCTGCTGCTTGCACAGAAGCTCACCACCCCGCCGCGACGACTCGATCGCCGCGTCATCGATACGCTCCGCGCTTACTCGTGGCGCATGCCGTGGCGGTTGAACATGCTCTTCGGCGCGCTGGGCACCGCGGCCGCCGCCTCGATCGCCTTTGCCGTCATTCTCAACACACCCGCCCAGGCCCCCGCCGCCGCGCCGTTTCAGATCGATCAGCAGTATTCGAGCATGACCCCCGAACCGGTGGTCTATTCCGATCAGGCCCCACCCACGATGAACGTGCGGCTCCACCATGTCCGTCATACCCAGTGGGTCGATCCCGTCAACAACATCCGCATCGAGGTGATCATCCCGCAGCAGCGCGTGTTGACGATCGCCCTGCCCGTCGATTGAACTGTGACTCACCGGAGGTTTGAACATGAACCGTCTGCAATCTTTCGCCATCGTGATCGTCGCCTGCGTGACTGCCGCAGCCTTCGCCGCGCCCGAACAGGAACCGCAGCGCGAACGCGAGCCTGGCCCCGATCGTCCGCGTGAAGTCGAACACCCCGCAGAACACGAACGCGAGATGGTCGCCTATCTCGGCATCGCCACGGTGCCCATTCCCGAAGAACTGCGCGCGCACGTCGACCTGGCGCGGGGCGTCGGCCTGATGGTGATGTTCGTCGAGCCCGAATCGCCCGCTGCTGAAGCAGGCCTCAAGCGCAACGATCTGCTGGTCAAACTCGGCGATCAACTGCTGATCAACCACGACCAACTCTCGACGCTCATCCACGCCGCCCGCCCCGGCGAGGAGGTCGCCCTCGATGTGATCCAGGGCGGTAAGCACAAGACCGCCACCGTGAAGCTGGGTTCCCGCCCCCTCGAGCGCCCCCGCCTGATGATGCCCCCGGAACATCGACGGTTTGATTTTCCATTCGACCCGGATCGCCCCGACTTTGAACGCCCGGACTTCGAACATCCGGATTTCGAACGCCCCGAGTTCAATCCCGACAACGTCCGCCGCCAGATCGAACGCCTCGAACGACAGCTTCGCGAGGCGGGACTCAATGACGATCAGATTCACGACATCGTCGATCGTCTGCACGACCAGCTGAATCGCATGAACCGGATGCACCGCGAACGCCCCTGGCGCGAGCGTGAGTTTGATCCGGATCGCCCCGAAGAACGTGAACATCCCGATCGCCCTCGCGAGCGGGAGCGCCCCGAAGGCGCCCAGACCCACGCCCGGATGACCTACACCGACGGTGACCATCGGCTGACGATCACCGTGGAAGACGGGCACAAAACCCTTCACGCCGCCACGCTCGATGGCGAAGAACTCTTCGAAGGCCCCATCGACACCCCCGAACAACGCGAAAAAGTCCCCGCCCCACTGCGCGAAAAGCTCGAACGCCTCGAAACACAAGGCCGCATCGATATCCGCATTCACCCCGACCGCCGTGAACATCGTGAGCGCCCGAAACACCCCGAACACCCTGACGACGCCCCGCACGAAGCGCCCCCACTCTGACGCCCCCGTCGCATACTGTCGCATGCGACCACGCCGCCCGGCGCACGCACTGCTCGTACCGCCACCAGCCTACCCCCAAAACCCGACACACTCAATAAAACCACCCAACCTGGAAACAACACGAAACTCATTCCCAAAGATCACATATATGATATATTTAAATTGTCATATATCATATATGTGATCTTTTGATCTGTCTTGCTGAAAACACCTCGCCTTGACGACGGGGGTTGCGACAGTTGAACAGAGCGCGATCGCGCTTCGGGATGCGAGGCACTTTCACTACGCGGGATGCGATATTGTTGCTACGGGGGGGTGTAACACTTTTGCTGTGGTGCATGCGGCACATCGCGGCGGTTGTCGGGGCATCATCAGCGGCTTCACCGCAACGCGCAGCGCAAAATCGCAAGGCTTCGGGCATCTACCTCATCACCAGCCCGCATCCGGGTTGGTCCGTCAGGTCTACTGCACCACGCTCAACGCTCACCCCGTCGGCGACGTCTTCAGCCAGCAGGTTCGCCCCATCCAGGTCCACGAAATCCAGCAGCGGCAGAAGCTGCGCACCGGCGCTGATGCCGACTGTCGTTTCGGTCATGCAACCGATCATCGTCTGAAGACTCAATTCGCGTGCCCGTCGCAGCATGCGCACCGCCGGGGTCAGTCCGCCGCACTTGGTCAGCTTCACGTTCACCCCGTCAAACAGCCCCACGCATCGATCCACATCCGACTCGATCACGCAACTTTCATCGGCGATCATCGGCAGCGGTGAATGTTCGATCACGTCGCGCATCGCAGCGTCGTCTTCCGGCGGCAGCGGCTGCTCGATCAACTCGACGTTGTACCCGGCCAGTTGCTTGACCACCTCCACGACGCTGTCAGCATCCCAGGCGCAGTTGGCGTCGACACGAAACGGCTTGTCGGTCACCTCGCGCAGGGCTGCGATCGTCGACACCGCCTCATCGGCGGCCAGCTTGATCTTGTACATCGGCCAGTCGGCGTGCGCCCGCAGCTTCTGCGTCATCACCTTGATCGTGTCCAGCCCGATCGTGTAGCTCGACGCCTGCCCCCGCCCGACAACATGATTCAACCCGAACAACTGCCACACCGGCTTGCCGCAGCGCTTGCCGAACAGATCCCACGCGGCGCAATCCAATGCCGACAACGCAAATCCGTGCGGCCGCAGCAATGCCTGCATCGTGTCATACAACGCAGCCGGGTCATCCGCCGAGGCCGCTTCGATGCGCGACTGTTCAGCTTCCAGCGCGGCCCGCGCCGCGTCGACTGTCGCCTTGAAGTATTGGTTTTCCGGGGCCTCGCCATACCCACTGTGCTCGCCGTCGGTCAATTCCACGATCAACACACGGGCTGATGATTTGCGCCCATGCGCCGTGGCAAACGGGCACTCCAGCCGCAGCTCGCGCTCGTGCAGTTTCAACTTCATGAGGCGCCCAGTTTGCCGATCCGCCGCCCATGTGCGATCACCGCGTCAACCAGTTCATCCGGCCCGTGACGAATCACATCACACACCGGCAGGCCGAACCGGTCGCGCATCTCCCGCCGCTGCTGGTCAGCGGTTTTCGCATCCACCTTGCGGCTGTTCATCGCCAGTCCGATCACCTTGCACGGATGCATCACGCCGGCCATCTGCTCGTAAATCTCGATGATCTTCTCCAGCGGCGGAATCGTCACGTGGTTCATGTTATGCACCTGCGTGCGGCCGACCTCGTAGCACATGATCAGCGCATCGGGCATCGAGCCGTGCAACAGGCCGAGCGTGACGGACGAGTAGCGCGGGTGCACCAGCGTGCCCTGGCCTTCGATGACCATCACCTGGTGATGCTGATTCTGCTTGACGAGCTTCTCCGCAGCGCCGTTGATGAAGTCGGCGACAACGCAGTCGATCGGAATGCCATCGCCTTCGACTAGAATGCCGGTCTGACCGGTAGCGACGAACTTGGCATCGAGGCGGCGGGTTTCGAGGCCGCGCGTCACTTCGACGGCGGTGACCATTTTGCCGCAACTGCAATCATGCCCGACGGTGTGCACACGCAGGCAACTTTCATCGATGCCCTGGCGGGTGGTGACATCACGCTCGCTGTTCTTTCGCACATCACAGAGCGTCGCGCCGCTCGCCTGCGCCGCCGCGGTGAACTGCTCATCGTTACACAGAAATTCGTGCAGGCCCGCTTCAACCGTCCACCCGCGCCCGAGCGCATCGAGCACCGCCTGCCGCATCGCCGCCGGCAACCGCCCGCCCGGCGGCGCCACGCCGATCACCAGCGTGTTCGCTCCGTCGGCCTGATCCAGCGCCGCGATCACCGGCGTGTCACCCCCGCAGCCAAGCGTCTGATCCGTCGTCGCCCCGGCCCGGGTCGAATCCAGCACCGCCACCACCTGCTCGGGCCGATACCGCAACAGGCACACGGCGGTCTTCGCCGTCAGCGGATCGGTCAGGCCTTCTGTGAGTATGACAATACGTCGTGACATGGGGTGGATTGTAAACGCCCGCCCCGCCGTCATCCATGTCCCTGGCTCGGGTTAGCGACTGCGAACGATTGCAATCCACCGCTTGCCCGAGCCCGATCAGGTGCTATACTATTCGCCTTCGCCGGGCTTGTAGCTCAGTTGGTTAGAGCGCACCCCTGATAAGGGTGAGGTCGGAGGTTCGAGTCCTCCCAGGCCCATTAGAAAACCACATCATAACAGCCGCAGCCTACTAGGTTTGCGGCTTTTTTAATGCGCCAAAAATGCTATCCCATATCGGTTTATCCCATAAACGTATCCCATAAATATCCCATATCCGAGTGGATTTTATATGGGATATGGGAGTAGTGTGCAGTGGCCTCAATGAAAGGGTAAGCAATGGCAAACGGCAAGCTCAATCGGCGGCGGCGGGTCGGCAAGCGCTCTCTCAGCGATGCGCCGACATGGCACTACGGCTCACGCTCATGGCGCAAGCGAGCCACCATCAACGGCAAGCAGATTGCCAAGTATTATCGCCAGCCGCATACGGCAGTCGGCAAGGCGAAGGCGGCTGAGGATTGGGCGGCTGACCTGGCGAGCATCCGCCATGAGCAGCAGCAGCTAGAGCGTATGCAGATGGCCGCAGAGCTACGCTCATCGACATCGCCCGACGACCACCCCCAGCAGACGGCGCAGGCGCTGAGGACAGCCGACGACATCGAGGGCGGCATGGGCAGCGAGGTAGTAGCTGAGCGCCGACTGATGCGCAATGCTGCGGCCATAGCCATCAGAGCAGGCGACTACCAGCGAGCCGCAGAGATTGCTACCTCATTGGCTGAGGCTACGCCAGCAGCGTCCAAAGCTCAGCCTAAGCCTGAGAGCCTAGATGACATCCTCAACGCCTACGCCGAGGCTTGCGAGCGGCGGCACCAGTTAGGCGAGCTAGGTGCTACCCGCCTCGCCAACATTAAGCGGTGGGTCAACCGCATGAAAAAAGACGACTACGGCCACTACAGCAAGCCTACTACCGAGGCTGAGTATGCTGAGATGCTGAGCCAGTACCGAGCCCATCATGAGCAGCGAGTCATTGACAAGACAATCAAACGCTCAACGTTCGACGACCGCATGAGGGATATGTCAGCATTCAGCCGCTGGGCGAGCGAGAGCTACAGGCTGCCGAGGTTGCCCCGCAACATCGGAAAGGCTCTGAGAAAATACAACGACACCGGCGAAGGCGGCAAGGCGATTGATGACCAGGCGCTCGCCAAGCTCTGGGGCAAGGCTGACTCATTGGGTAAATGCTGCATCGCTCTCGCTCTCAATTGCGGCATGTATAGTGTAGATATCGCCAGCATCCGCCCCGACGACATCAAGGGCGACAAGATTCATTTTGTCCGGGGAAAAACAGGCGTCAAAGTTACGTACAAACTTTGGCCCATTACGCAGAGACTGCTTAAAAAGCATCTCAAGAGCGACGGTATCACCATGCCCAACGGCAAGCCTCTCTATGAGACGCATAAGAGTGGCAGAACAGACAGGCTATATCGTGACATCTGGCGACCGCTCCGGGACAAGCTCAATCTCGATGGTATTACGTTTAACAATTTCAGAGATACCGGCTCTACGCTGGTCGAAGGCATCGACCGAGCATGGACAGATACGTACCTTGCCCATGCTGATAGGCGCATGGCTCAGCGGTACTCAGACGGCAACCACGTTGATTATGATGCCATGTACAAAGACTTTCATAAGGCAACCGATAAGATGTATGCCGACCATCTAAAGGGCATCATCAAATAAGCCCAAAGTTTTTTTCGACACATTGAAGGCATTGCTACCTTTCAGTATTAGCAATCGTGTTCTTCTTCTTCTAGCTTCCACTTTTCAGATTCTTCCAAGGCATATTGGTATACCATTTCATACTCTGCTACCAGCATGTCTACATATTTTTGACTAATGTATTCAACAGGGATATCAAATACAGTGTCATCATCGCCTGGGCGATATCCGTCGCCGAAGTCGTATAAATCGGTCAGATGCTTACGTATATCTCGCCATAGCACTATATCGTCATCATCAATCTCGGCGTCATAGTTGAGCTCCAGACCATCATCGCCGTCGTAATACAATAGGATATAACCCCGGCCGCCTATGAGCAAAAATGAATAGGCGCGAACATCTCCGCCTTCGCCGCTGTAGTCCGAATCGATATCTATGCTGTAATTCATCGCTGTGTCTCCAATACGACTGCCACCTGACGGCGAGCCCTGCGAGACTTCCGTCAAGTGGTCTGTCGCAATTTGTTGTGTTTGTTTAAGCAATTCGCAGGGCTCCGAAGCTGTTGTTTTATATGTATACTACGGGTTTATTTTCCCCCGGAGTTTTGCCAAGCCAAGGGGGCTCCGAAACGGTGTAAATAATGAACTTTTACTTGGGTTTTCGCCAAGTCTTTGCAAGATATTTTACAGCATTGCTCAGCGACTTAGCATCAGGCGTGAGGTTAGCCGCCTGCGCCTCATTTAACATAATAGGTCGGCCAGCATCGTGACTCATGGCGGAGATATCTTTAAACAGTTTTTTATAGTCGGCGGCGGACAATTTTTCTGAAGGATAACGATAATCAGCCGGTAGGCTGTGGTGAGGTTCAGCAGATCCGGCGGCGGACAGGTCTAAATCGTCGGCGGTTAGCCACCCATACTGAGACCCGAGGCGCTGGGGCTGCCTTGCCAGAAAATACTCAAATTCATCTGCGCCCCACTCAGCGAGAGTGCTATTTATTTTGACAGTGTATTCGTTGCCGCCGACGGCGGCGGAATAGATAGAGCGCAATGCATCCTCTAATTTACGAGCATCGGCGGCTGATATCTCCGTCATTAAAATTGTGTCTATAGTAGACTCAGTGACATAGTACCTTAGCTCTATATTCTTCAATGCCGGAATGATGGCCCTCAGCGTGGAGTTAGCGCATTTAACCGCCCGGTTAATGTTATTGTCCGGCACGGCAAAACAGATATCTAGTATGTCTTTAGGGACGGTAGCTTGGACAGTATTCATAGGTTGTGCTCCTTTTAGTATGAGTAGACTGTCAGTCTTACTTATGTTCTTATGTTCAACATCAGCAAGTAAAATCCTTCAAAGAAAGAAATAAAAATACAAAATACAAATTATTACCATAGAAAAGAAAGAGCAATAGAAACTAGAAACAAGAAACAAGGAAAATCAAAGACCGTCCTGCCGCCGGTTGCGCAGACCTTTGCCAGTTTCTGCACTGAGTGCTGCTGATGTTTCTTTCAGCTTGCTTTCTTTCAGTTTCTTTTTCTCTTTCTATGTAGATAATTTGTATTCTGTTTTTTATTGTTTCTTTCATTTCATTTCATTTCTTTTTCTCTGTGGCCTCGCTGTGACCAGCGACTGTATTTACACCACCGGCTTGCGCCGCATCATCTCATGCAGAAAACCTACTATTTTTTTAAGTATTAATTATGCGGCGAAGCGTGTAGGTGACGTGTTCGCAATTAGCAGGCTCTATGCTGAGCGCCTTTTTTGCCATCCGCAAGCCTTTGCATAGTTACTCACGGTAGGTTGGTAAGCCTGTAAAATTAATTACAGTTAGGCAATTTTGTTGACTTACCGCTGCCCATACTGAGAGTTTTAAATATTTCTCCGAGCAGCCTGCTAACGGCTATCGCCGCTATGTCATCTATATCATCTATATTAATTCGACATTGTAATGGTTTTTCCTTCACTGCCGCCGAAAAATATTTATATAACACCTTATACCATATGCGCAACTTTATTTATTTCGCATCCTGTTAGGGTATCTATACAGCGCCGAAAAATCGCTATTACACAACTACCCATACAGTCACCAGACAGATAATAAATCTTTCAGCTAATGTTAAGTTACTCTCTTTTTTGCGACTGTAATCGGTGAATTTTCGGCAGCTTAGGACGATGACGAAATAGCGCCATCAATGCCAACATAAAAGCTATTGGATGTGATTGCAAAACGGTAAAAGCTCCGTATAGTCTCTATAGTATTGTTTGCTCTTTGATAATTTAGCCGCCGCCCGAAGTCTCAGCGGAATCCGTAGGCGCATGCCGCCGACGATGGCCGAAGCTGATAGCCACCGGCAGCGGACTATTAACCATATCTATTAGTAAGACGTAACCACCACCCCAAAAGGGGTGGCAGCTATCTCATGCGCAAATCTCCCGATTAGGGATATTGGCGCGTAAAAATCCTAACGCAAAAAGGAGCGTGCATTATGGCTACGACATTGCCCATACATGGATACGCTGCAACCGCCAGCGCCAAGCACAAAACGTGGAAGCCAAAGCTTAATCGGTGGATGAGCTACCCTGCTGCATTCTTTAAGTTTTGGGATGAGGCAGATGAGTTTTTCTCTGATTGGGATAACGTTGGGGCTGCATTCTATCGGCAGCTTGGCAAAATTGTTTATGGAGAGATGGAAAGAGCATTCCCCAATGGACCTAATGTTGAGATTGCAAACTTTATCTATCTGCCTGATACGTATTATGAGATTGGTTTGCATACTACAGATGGCTACCGATTCGTGAAGATTATCGGCAAGCATCAGCCTGGCAGAGCCGATTGCGATTCTTACTCAGAGTTTCGCATCATCATTAAGCGAACAACATTAGAGTGGCTGACTGAGCATTTTAATGCTCTTGAGGCTCTTTGACAATTTAGCAAAATAAAGGATATCTGACAATGGCAACTTTAAATTGCGGATCCGGTGCGTGCTAGGCGGCGCTTGGTGCTGGAGCGTCGCCGCTATTTCAGTGGCTGCCTTAATTAACTAATGCTCCGTCACTACCCATCGGCGTAGATGGGCTGACTCATACCCTCATAGTCACGTTGGCTGTGGGGGTTTTTTCAGGCGAACAAATAATAATCACCAGAATTAAAAGGAATCTCAGAAGATGGAACAAAACGCTATAATAATAGTAGAGCCCCACAGTCTCAAAGATTTTGCAGCAGCGCTTGAGGATGCATCTACCTACCTATATTATGGTCGACGTAAATTAATGGGCTATCAGCCACGTAGCCTAAATATAGAGGATGGCGGGAGCGAGGTATCATACTATCTAAAGGCTCTGTCTAATGACGCTATGCCGTCGCATGATATAGATGTCATAGCGCAATGCCTAGCGGTTAGATACACCGGCACTGATGATTATTTTTCGCTTGAATCTAACTCAATCGAATATAGAGTCAGATTGGTCGGCGGCGTCGTGGTTTTTGTTGCGCCCCTGAATATGGATATGCCTGACACCACACTATCTCATGAGGATTTTTGGCATATTAATCAGCCGGATATTTTCGGCGGCAATTAAAGGTTTTTCCGCCAACGTATCGAAATAGATAATACCGCTATGTATGACCCTCATAGGGATTATCCTCTATGGGGGTTTTCTTATGCGCCGCCGCCGGTGCAGACGCTTAGCGATAAAATATTTTTACATGCAACAAAGGATTTATTTATTAGGAGTTGCATTAGTAAGTAGGAGACGACCGTGAAAATACATATGCCCAGCACCCCAACATTAAATATAAGACAGACAAGACAGACGCACAGGCTTAATAGCTTATGCGTCTTTTTTTATACATGTAGCTATCAGCGTGGAGATAGGCATGATTGAGATATTAATTTACGGCATAGCGCTCGGACTAATTATTAGCAGCCTAGCCAAATAACCATATCAGACGGGGGATTGCAGGAGATGAAAATTAATATTAACCGAATAGAAAAAGCTACACGTAGAGTCATGAGAGATTTGCGCCTGCGGCATGATGCTTACGATGATTGCTTACAGTCAGTAGCCCTAGAAATTTACACGCAGCTAGCCCGCCGCCCCAACGCTGAACACGGATACGCCGACACGGCGATATACATTATGGCGAGGCGAGCAATCGTAGCCAGCTACCGCAACGGCTCGGCGCTCATAGACCAGCATCAGCCTATGTACCTCGCTGATGACATGGCCACCCCGTCAACGTCAGAGCGGATAGACGATAGATTAGATGCTGAGGATTGGTGGCGACATGCCCGGCGGCGGCTGACGACTGATGAATACCGAGCGATATATATACATTATTTTGCCGGTGCCGACACGAAAACGATACGAGAGACGGCGGCAGCGTTGGGGTGGTCGGTAGGATGGGCTCATTATGTGCTGACTGCTGCGATTGAAAAACTCAGAACCACATCGCCTGACGCACCAGATACCGCATCATACGGCGAAGCATCGGGCGGCAGTACAGCGGCATGAGGGGATAGGGAGAGATTGTAGTGAGATGTATGGGCTTGACCGCTCATACATCTTTTTAGGATGAGAGAATGAGATACTACCACTACTGCATATTGTTATTAGCTTTTATGGGCTCATGCAAAATGGCCCATGATATCAGTACATCATCTCTCATCGCCGATGCCAGCGGCAGGGTCGAAGCCTCAGCCGAATCCATCGAGCAATCAGCGAAAACAGTAAAGGCCCATAGCACTAACCTCGCCTCTGAAACGCAAGAGCCTCAGACGCAGGCACGGGCCGAAGTCATCACCGCCGAAGCTGACCGCATCATCGGTGAGACTGCGAGCCTTAAAGATGTAGCGGCTCAACTCGCTGACGCCAGACAGTCGGCTCAGCAGCAAGAGCAGAAAATCACCGAGCTACAGCAGCATCTTAAAGACGCTCAGCAATCCGCAGCCAATGCGCTACGCACCATCATGGGCATCATAGTAGCTGCATCCGTCGTAGCTGTTGGGGCAAGCGTTTTTCTCATGCTGAGCGGTATGCCAAAGCTGGCCATTGGTATCGGGGGAGCGGCCATCACCACCGCCGTAGTAGCCGTAGCAGTAATGACTCATTTAGTAGCTCTTGCATGGGCTGGTGCGGCTGCTATTGCTGTCATCTTTGCCCTCATCGTCTGGCAGCTAGTAGCTCTCTGGCGAACAGAGCGAACAAAAGACAAGGCAGTAGCTGAAACTGTTACCACGGTCGAAGAGATTAAGCAATATTTACCGGCATCAGTTAAGTCTGCAATATTTGGCGAAAAGCCAAAGGTTGAGCGGATCCAGAGCCCAAAGACAAAACAAATTATCGGTAAGCAAAAAAGCAAGATGAGAGGAAAAGCCGCCCGCCTTAAGGCCGAAGCGTCTATGAGTTAATAATGCCCGACTACATTACATATGAGAGATGCCTTGAGCTTGTCGACGAAGCCAATAATTACGGTGTGCCGTGGCGCAATTACCTAATGCCCGGCGAAGAAAACAGCCAGTATCTACCCGACCTGATAAACGATTTACGAAAAGAAATAGACAGAGAAAAAGAACTACTAGACAGGTCGGAGTCCAGCCCCGCCCTAAACGAAATAATCCGCATAACGTACAGAGATGCGAAAGTATCCATATCTGATACAGAAGCAGAAAGCCTATTTAACCTCACCGGAATCTACATTAAGCAATTAATCAAACAGGGCTATGACGTAACTGTTAATTCCGGCACAACTCTAGACGGCGATGAATACATTAAAAGCTACAGCATCTACGCTAAATGATAGGAGTAGACCATCAAAGCCATTGTCATATCAACAACACGCTCAGGCTCAACGCTGCTAGTCCATCTGCTAGACAGTCATTACCGCATGAGGTTTGATAGGTATGAGCCGGTCGCATGGGATGGTACTTGGCGTGAGCGTTTTAAAGGCTGGACAAAGCAACAAGTCCTAGAGTTTTACTGGCGAGAGACAGGTTACGACACCGTGGGCTTTAAATTGTTAGTCAATCAGGGCGAAGGCATCAGCGATTCATTTTGGCGAAAGCATCAACCCAAAGTCATCGCCTTGACTCGCCCCAACGTAATACGCACCGCCGTCTCTGAGCTATGGGCATGGCATCAGGGGCCGGATGCATGGGCAGGGTCAGCCGAACAGCCAACCCGCCCCACCGCATGGACGGTTGACGCTCAGAAGCTTTTATCTTTGGCCGAAAATTACAAAGCCCATAATGAGCATATTGAGCAATGGGCCTCATGGTTCGGCCTTGAATCCCTGAGCGTTACCTATGACGACATCTTGACCGATGATGACGGCTACTTACTTGATGCATCAGTCAATGACCGGCTCTGCGAATATCTGAACGTTGAGCCCCTGAAGCTGAGAGCAGGCATCACAAAACGCCTGCCCTTTGCCCTCGACAACATAATAAGCAACTGGAATGAGGTAGAGCCTCAGCTACGAGATAAAGGCTATGGCTCTCTGTTAGATGAATACGGATTAGAGCGAGGATGATACTACATTACGTTTTTGGTATGAGCGAGGATTTTGGCGGTAAGCCGTGGAGCTACATACACCACCTGTCTGTCTTGTCAGCATCAGTAGTTAATGAGCCTGATGAGATTATGTTTTGGTTTGAGCATGAGCCAGAGGGTGAATACTGGGAGATGACGAAACCATTAGTTACCCTCATGCCCATCAAGGCCCCTCAGAGCATCTATGGTAATCCCCTGCTACACCCAGCCCATCAGGCCGATATCGTTCGGCTCGACGCTCTGAATGCCTACGGCGGTGTATATTTAGATGCGGATGTCATCTGCTTACGCCCTTTTGCTGAGCTTGAGCATTGCGGATTTTTCATGGGCTGGCAGGGTAACTACGGGTTATGCAATGCAACGATGGGCGGCGATGCTGATGCCCCCTTCGTCAATCGCTGGCTCGATTCTTATGAAACGTTTCGCAGCCACGGCCGGGATAGATGGTGGGATGAGCATAGCGTCAGAATCCCCCGGCGACTTGCTGAACAACACCCGACAGAAATAACAGCATTCGACAGCTACACGTTTTTCAATCCTCTCTGGGGAGAAATTGAAAATATATTCAAGCCATGCGACAAGTCATACTTGACTCAGAGCGTAACGGTACATCTCTGGGAGACGTTCAGTTGGCCGTGGCTGAGTCAGCTTGAGACGATACAGGATGATTGCGAGCTTGGCCGCAGGCTCAGAGAGGCGGGTGTACTATGACCGTCTCTATCGTCATGCTCACCTGCAACAACTTTGCAAAGGCTACCCATTGCTTACCGTCTTGGAGCTTCGCCCTTGACGATGACAGGGTAGTTGAGTGGCTGATACTCGATAATGCCTCTACCAATCGTGAGCTACTTAAATGGCTCAGAGCCTTCGCAGACCGCACCGGCGACAAGGTAACGATTATTGAGTCCGATGAGAATCTTGGATGTGCTGGCGGTAGAGACATGCTGTACCGCATGGCGAAAGGTGATGTAATCCTCAGCCTAGACTCTGATGTCGTTGCCCTTGATGAATCCCCTATTGATATCTTGCTCAATGCCCTTGACCATCCAGGCGTTGGCATCGTCGGCGACCACGGCTGCTGGGTTCGCCCCGATTGGTCATGGACGACTAATACCCCCGATGGCTACAGCGGCGAAGCCTTCGCTATCAGCGGCTATTGTCAATGTTTCAGAAAAGACCTACTGAACAATGTAGCCCTCGATTTGCGATTTAATCCTTACTGGCTAGAGGATACTGATTTTTGCGCGCAGATAAAACATGAGACCGGCCAAATAGCCTACGTCACCCCCTGCAACATTAAACACCAGTGGTCGAAAACCAACGGCAACAATAGAGCAGACCGACTAGCTAAATGGCAGCATCTGGCCAATAAATGGCACGATAAGTTTCAGCCTGATGAGGTATTCAGGCCCCCGGGTATATGAGAGATGGCGGACCTGTATTTAAGTAAACAAGCTAACGGGCTATACATGCTCTCATCAAAGCCACCTGTATGGGCTGAGATTGATGGCTCTAATGGTGTCTATGACTGCTTTGAGCGAGTCGGCGACCCGTTTACCGTCCGCCATCTTTGCAAGCCAGGCGTCCGCATGATTTGCCCCGGGGCCGAAAAGATAAAGCGCAGAGAAACAATACGTATCAGATTAGAGGGAGAGATGATTGATGATGAATGTAGGAATCCTGAGAGATGAATTGACCAATGACCCGCTAGAGGTGGGTTATGCATCTATGACCGATGCAGAAGCGGCGACCGCCCTCAACCTGCCAGACCGTACCAGAGTCATCAGCCGCAGAATTACGAGCCTGACCATATTATCAGAGCTTGGCGCTGATGCTGCTGAGATGCTTGAGCGGGTTGCCACAGCAGCGCAAACGAATAAAGCAGTAGCTATCGCCCTGCAAGCTTTACAGTCCTACTCAGATGGCGGCGGTATCGACATTGGCAACGATGTTACACGCAGCACGATTGATACGCTCTTGGCCGCAGAGGTTTTATCTGATGATGAAGCCAACGCCCTAAAGGCAATGGCCACCGAAACCATCAGCAGAGCGACAGAGCTTGGCTTAGGCCATGTAGCCTCTCGCCATGTTGCGAATATCAGAGGGGGAGAATAATGAGTGATGCAACCTTTAATTGGGCTGATTCATGGACGTTGTTATCTACGCTTGGAATCAGCGACCAAGGCAGCCTCTCCAGCGCCGCCATCTCAAACGATGGCAAGATAGCCTCTG
Organism: Planctomycetales bacterium ZRK34; assembly: GCA_014873095.1. GTDB lineage: Bacteria > Planctomycetota > Phycisphaerae > Phycisphaerales > Zrk34 > Zrk34. The sequence continues at coordinate 4,531,055 of CP050848.1, read as the reverse complement.
AGGTATCCGTAACGCTTACCTATGGCAGCACCGCCACCGAGGGGGCAAAAGTATACATCATCAGAGATATTGACGGCACGAATTACGAACAAGAGCAAGATTTACCTTATGGTTTTTCTATGCCCTACTCGACATCTACGACCTATCGTAGAGCGTTTACAGTCAGAGGCGACGAAGCTAGCAGCTTTAAAATACTTGTTACTAACGACACCGGCGACAGCATTACCGCAGTAGTGCGAACCCGCCAGATTGATAGCGTCAACATCGCATGATAGCAGTATCGAACAACATCAAGCCCATTGACGCAAGGCTTAACCGTTGCCACCCATTATCTCGTGGATTAAAGGGCTATTGGGATTTTAACCATCCCGGCAAAGCATCAGACCTTAGCGGTAACGGCATTGACCTTACTTTACGGACTACTGAAAACAACTACACGACTAGCGTGGTTGGACCTGCTTATCATGCAACCGGCGGCATAGCTACATCATATGACAGTATATTTACGCATGATGAGATGACCTTTTTGTTGGGATTTTCGTATCAGGTAGATGGAACTTTTAAAACGCTGATAGAGTCTAGAGGCGTAGGGCCTACGCCTGTATCCTTCCGGGTCAGTAGCTCAATATCAACCCTTCAATTTATCCAGAGAGAGGCCAGCGGCGGCAATCGCTCAGTTACGGGCGAAAACTTCGCCCTTGATACGTATTACTTAATGGTAATCAGGTTTGAGCAATACCCCGGCATAATAGATATGTGGAGAGATGGCGAAGTAATAGCCAATGGCTCAGCCTCTATCTTTGCCCCTCAATACTCTACCGACACCATCATTGGTTTAGGAGCTAGCAGATACATTGATATATCGGTGATGGCAATATGGGACAGGTCGCTAACGGATAGTGAAGTAGTAGAGGTATCAGCAGACCCCTTTAGCATCGTTCGCCAGCCGCTGCCGTGGTATGCGTATCCGCCAGTCCCCGCTATCCCTGAGGCCACCGGCTATTGGCTAGACGCTGCTGATATGTTCACCCCAGGGGCTGCATGCAACGATATTTATTCGCCTGGACCTGCATCATCGCAGCTATATACCCCGGGCTCTGAGATAGGAGAAATTAGTCATGGCTGATATTGTCAGAGGCATAGTGTTTGAAAACAGTGCGGTAATTACGCTTGCCCGAATCAGAAAGAATACCGGCGACAACGCCCAGCAATCAGACATCTCATCTATTACATGCAACATTTATGATATTTCTGATACATCGGCGGCACAGTCTACCCCATCAGTCACCGTCTCTAGCGTCATCTATGACACCTTGCAGACTGATTCCAGATGGACAGCCGACAGCACCGGCTACAACTTCGCCCATGAGATACCTGCATGGGCTCTATGGAAAGGCGACACAACCTATCGCATTGAGTATCTGTTTACGCCAGCATCAGGTGAGGCGTTTTATGCTGCTTATGAAGTCAGCACGATACAGATATTCTCATCATCGGACAGTAGTAGCTAATGCCTTACAAACCTAAAAGACCATGCAGACGCTCTCATTGTTCGCAGCTTACGACCCACCGCACCGGCTACTGCGAAAAGCATCTTGCCGAAGTCAGAGCAGAATATGATAAGTATCGTCGGGCCGATGACCATAAGTTTTATACATGCGCCGCTTGGCGAAAACTCAGAGCATTAAAACTCAAGAGACAACCGCTATGCGAGCAATGCGACCGAGAGGGACGGACCACATTGGCCACCGTCGTTGACCATATGACGCCTCGCTCAAAGCGCAAAGATTTAGAGCTTGCATGGTCGAATCTGCAAAGCTTATGCGAGCGTTGCCATAACGTTAAGACGGCGAAAGAACAAAAAGAAAGAGGAGTATTATTCGGTGAACGATAACCTATTAAACATTGACAACAGCAGCCAGCCGACAAGGGACGACATCAGGCGGATAGAGAACTACTTATCAGCTATCAATGAGAACCTGATTACCATTGGGCAGATACTCAGAGGCGATGATGATGAGATTGATGAGCAGACCCAGCCGCAGAGCGATACGTATTAAATCCAGACATGGGGGAAGGGGGGCAAAATCCTTAAGGGGCCTCGTTTTCTACATACCGTCGTCGCAGCAATTTTATTACACAGAACAGATACGACGCCTACCCCTTTCACATTTTTTACGCTGCAAATAAGCCATATCGACACCATATACGACGCCCCAACGACGGGCAAGAGAGAGGATTGAGAGATGCCAGGACCATCACGTATACCAGCCGAGCAACTGGCGGCCCAGGGCAGCAAGCTCGCTGCCGAGCGGCTGGCGGCTCAGCCCGACTATGCCGATGGTATCCCCTCACCACCTGACTGGCTTGACGGTATAGCCCTCTCTGAGTGGCAGCGAATTACCGCCATCATGGCCGAAGCTGGGACCATCAAAGAATGCGACCTTGCAATCGTCGCCATGTACAGCCAGGCGTGGGGCGAATACTGCGAGCTGAGACAACAGGTCATTGATAAAGGGTGGACCGCTATAAGCAGCAAGGGAGCTGAGTACCCTGCCCCGTGGGCTAACTACTACCTCGCTGCTGAGAAACGGGTTGCCGCCTACGCCAAAGAGTTAGGCATCACCCCCGCATCCCATACCAAAGTAGCAGGCAAACCAAAACAGAAAGATGACGGTGATTTTTTCTGATGGCTGAACATTAACGCTATTTATTAGCGATTACCCCATAGGAGAGAGATAGAGAGAGTGGAGCGGTATTACTTCGACAATGCGGCGGCTGATAGAGTCTGCCGATTTTTCGAGACGGTATTACGCCTAGACAATGGCGAGCCGTTTAAGCTTGAGCCGTGGCAGAGAGATTATCTTAGAGAGCTTTTTGGGCGGAAAAGAAAAGACAACGGGCTCAGGCGATACCGCCGCTCTCTGCTATGCGTCGGATCCGGTAATGGTAAATCAGCCCTAGCATCCGGCCTCGCTCTGTACATGACCATAGCTGACGGTGAGGCTGCATCAGAGGTTTACTGCGCTGCTACCTCTACGCTACAGGCGTCTACGGTTTTCCAGACAAGTAAGAACATGGTGAGCCAATCGCCCAAGCTGCACGAACGTATGCAGCCCATGCAGACGGCCATCACCACGAATGAGGGATTTTGCAGCTACCGAGTAATTAGCAGTAACCCCCGCTCAGCCCACGGCAAGCGTCCGCATTGCGTCATCTTCGACGAGTTGCAGGTGTTCGCAGGTAGGGATAGAGAATTTTTCTCAGCCATAGAAACCAAAGCTGTCAAGCGTCAGCAACCATTGATACTCATGCTGATGACTGCCGGTTACGACCGTAAGAGCATCGGACATGAGTGGTTTGAGCATGGCAAAAGAGTATTAGAAACTCGGGCGGCAGGCGATGAGATTGATGAGTCTTTCTTGCCGCTCATCTTTGCGGCTGACCCTGATGATGATTGGCTTGATGAATCGACATGGGCGAAGGCTAACCCGAATATCGGTGTTACCGTCAACCTAGATGAATTGCGGGCCGAGGCAGAAAGAGCCCAATTAATGCCCAGCAAAAAGGCTGAGTTTTTAACTCTGCATCTAAATGTATGGAGCAATAAATCTACCCGGGCGATTCCGTATGAGCTTTGGCGTGATAACGGCGGGACGGTTAATGCAGATGATTTAATTGGTCGGCCCTGTTACGTCGGACTCGACAAGGCCCAGACGCAAGACGTTAACGCCCTCGCCCTACTCTTTCCGCCGAGAGAGAAAGACGAGCGTTACAAGGTGTTGCACTATGCATGGATTCCGGAGGACACCGTTTACGAAAGGTCGAAGGTCGAAGGCGTACCGTATGACGTATGGGCGGATAACGGGACCATCTTTGTAACCCCGGGCAACTACGTTGATACGCCAGCAATCTTTGACCATATCAAAGAGCTTGCAACAAAGTACGACATCAAGCACGTAGCGATTGACCCTGCCAACAGTACAGACATTTACGGCATGCTCGACAATGAGGGCATCGAATGCTCTCAACACGGCCAGCGGGTTGAGGCGATGAACGATGCTTGCAGGGAGTTTGAAAAGATGCTTTTAGCTAAGCGTCTGAACCACGGCGACAACGAAGTGCTTACGTACATGGCAGAGAATCTCTGCTGGCAGACGCAGCGAGGCGGCGACCAAATACGCCCCGACAAAGAAAACAGTACCTCAAAGATAGACGGTATTGTCGCTCTCATCATGGCGGTCAGCATGGAGCTACGTAGCCGCCTAGAACCACCTCCGGATGATTCTGTATATGAGCGCCGAGGCGTCTTGATATTTTGATTGACGAGAAAAGAGAGAGATTGAGATATGGCAAAATGGCTAAATCGTATTATGCATGCTTTCGGTTATGAGGCACGCTCTACTGCCGGAAGCACCCAAGTAAACAGCCATAATCATTGGCTAATTAATATGTCCGATGCAGCAGGCGTAGAAGTTAATGCCGATACCGTGCTGGGTATGGCCGTAGCATATGCGGCCATACGTAATATATCTGAGGATATCGCAGGCTTGCCGCTGCATCGCTACCGTAGGCTTGAGCGAGGTAGAGAGCTTGCGGACGACAGCAGCGCTATCACCCTCTTGCAGGGCGAGCCCAATCAATACATGCACGGCTATACGTTTCGTGAGACGATGACGGCTCAGGCCCTGCTATACCATAATGCTTATGCCGTCATCAAACGAGATAGTCACTACAACATCATAGGCTATATTCCGCTATGGACTCCCCTTGTAGACGTGTACCGCACAGAGGGCGGATTGGTATATGAAGTCAGAACCTATGAGGGCTCGCCTACATCTGAGACCTATACGAGCGATGAGATATTGCACCTGCAAGGCATCAGCTTCTCCGATGGACTTACGGGCGACAATCCTATCGTAATGCTTCGCAAGACGATTGCCGTGGCGATGGCCACTGAGCAATTCGCTGAGCGCTATTTTGCGAACAACGCAACATTAGGCGGTGTTTTCTCTGTTGCTGATGGGCTTGGCGATGATGCCCAACGACATTTAAAAGAACAATTAGAGGAATTGCATACGGGCTATACCAATGCCTTTAAGGTTTTAGTAGCTGAACAAGGCGCTACGTTTACGCAATTCAATTCCAGCGCTGACGGAGCGCAGCTAATCGAAGCTCGAAAGTTTCATGTGGCCAATATCGCCCGTCTGTATCGCATACCGCCTCACATGATTGGCGACTTGGACCGAGCGACCAACAACAACATTGAGCAGCAATCAATTGATTATGTCAAGCATACGCTCAGGCCGTGGCTTACTCGCTGGGAATATGAACTAAATGCCAAGTCATTAACTGAATCTGACAAGAGACTAGGTTATTACTTTAAGCATTCTGTTGAGGGTTTTTTGCGTGGGGATTCGGAAGCTCGCAGAGAGTTTTACACCGCCATGTTCAATATCGGTGTATACAGCCAGAACGACATTAGAGAGCTTGAGGACGATGCACCTATCGAGGGCGGCGATACCTATTACGTCCCCCTCAACATGATACCCATTGACGCCTATACGGCCGGATCTGCGCCTGAGCCCGCAGCGGCAGATGATGGCGGGCAGCGAGCCCGGGATATCATCGCCATCAACCGCAAGGCGAGGGCCAAGGCATCCGTCATACAGCGAGCCAGGACCACCGACCAATACCGCAAGTTGTTTGCCGATGCAGCAAACCGCATCATCAGCAGAGAGCGTAATGAGGTAGAGCGAGCATCAAAGAAATATCTGCCCGAAGATGTTAAGGGTTTTCAGGATTGGCTAGAACAGTTTTATCAAAAGCATGAGACGGCTGTAGCTGACATCATGCGGCCACCGATGGAATCTTACGGCGAGGCTGTACATGGTATAGCTGCCGAGGATGTCGACGGCAACGCCCAGCCGTCCGAGGGCATCAGGCAATTTATTTCCGCCTACGTTGCGACCTACGCTGTCAGCCATGTTATCAGCAGCAAGCGCCAGCTACTCGACGTATCGGGCAGCGACAATCCATTAGATGCGGTTGTGGAACGTCTGCAAGAGTGGGTGGACAAACGAGGGCAAAAGATAACGCAAAAAGAGTTAGTCAAAATGAAGGGGGCAGTAGTCAGAGAGACTTACAAAACCAACGGCGTAACCCACATCATCTGGCGCAACGTCGGCTCTGAGAACTGCCCTATCTGCACGAAGCTAGACGGCAAAACGATAGGCATAGAGAAAGAGTTTTTTAACGAAGGCGACAGCATAGAAGCTGAGGGGCAAGAGCCCATCGTCTTTAAGTCAAGTATCAGGCACCCCCCTGCCCACGGCGGTTGCAACTGCGAAATACTGCCAGGCTGATTTTATTTGGAGAGAGAATTATGAGAAACGAAAAGAAAGATATTGAGCTACGTTATACCGCCTGCGAGGTAAGGGCAGACATTGATAGCGAGGGCAAGCCCTACCTTGAAGGCTATGCGATTCGATTCAATGAGCCATCTGTTGATATGGGCGGTTGGGTTGAAGTTGTTGCGCCGGGAGCTATTAAGCTAGGCGAAGATACCCAAGCCTACGACAATCATAACTACGATAAGCTCATCGCCAGAGAGAGCAATGAGACGCTTACCTTGATTGAAGATGAGCAAGGCGTAAAGGTTCGCATCTATCCCAACCTCAACACTACAGACGGCAAAGATACCTACGAAAAGGTCAAGAGCCGTCTGTATAAGGGTATGAGCTTTGGCTTTTATAGCGAGGGCGCAGTATGGGAATTTGATACAGACGTTGAGCCGCCTGTAGGTTTGCTTAAGTCTGCCAGCACCTTTGAGGTATCGCCCGTAGGCAATCCAGCCTATCCGACTACCTCTATTGACGCCAGAGCAATTGAAAAGATGGCTGACCGCAAGCCCCATCCCAAGCCTATAGATGGCGGCGAAGACGACGGCGAAGTTATCAGCGATGGCGAGCGGGCTACGCCTAACAAAGATGCTCTTGATGATGCATGGCGCAATTATCGCATTAGCCGCATCACTGAACAAAAGAGCTAATCAATAGCGATATATGTTTGGCGGTTTATCCGCCTTTCGTTAACTCATTGCGTTGCGTTGCGACGGCAACTGCAACAGGCAGGGGCGCTTGTCATATGAGTTAACAGCTAATCCCCCATCTGTGCGTGCGCTGCATGGGAGAGCAGCAACCTAATACGTTTAAATTTTTAAGAGAGAGAAAGAGATTAACATGATTACTCTTAAACAACTGCGTGAAAAGCGTGAAGAAAAGGTGCGCGCTCTTACTGAGATTCGCAATGTAGAAGGCGACCTCAACGATGAGCAGCGCAACAAAGCTGACAATATCTTAAATGAGATTGAGCAGCTTGACGGCGACATTGCCCGTGCAGAGAAATTTGACAAGCTTGAAGCTCGCAAAGTATCCCAGGGCGATATCGTTGAAGTTAGCAAAAAGGATAAGCAGAGCTATTCTATCGTTCGGGCCATTGGTCAGATTGCGAAAGGTCGCCAGCTTGACGGGCTTGAAAAAGAATTGTCCGACGAAGTAGCCAAGCGATACGGCAAAGACCCTCAGGGCTTCTATGTCCCCTACTCTGTTTTAAAGCGTGATGTTGACAAAACCAACAACGCCGGACAGCTTGTGGCCACTGAAAAGCTGGGCTTCATTGACCGTTTGAAAAATGCTTTAGTTGTTCGTCAACTCGGCGCTCAGGTACTGACTGACCTTGTGGGCGATATTTCAATCCCCAAGATGACCGGCGGAGCTACTGCTTACTGGGTAGATGAGGGAACTGCTGTAACTGAATCCACCCCCACCGTCGGACAAGTTGCGATGTCGCCTCTGACCGTCGGCGGGTTCACCGACTTGAGCCGTAAGATTTTGGTTCAATCCAGCGTTGACGTTGAGGAAATGGTACGTAACGATTTGGCCTTCGTAGTTGCTGAGGCGATTGATGCTGCGGCCATCAACGGCGGCGGGTCTAACGAACCCAACGGTATCATTGACCAGTTAACCGCCACCACTAGCGGCAGCGCCGTTACCAATGGTGATATGGTTGACCTATGGGTATCGGTTGCGAGTAATAACGCCCTCCGAGGCAGCCTTGCATATCTAACCGATGCCTTAGTGTTCGGCGATGCGATTCAAACACCACGAGTATCTTCTACTGATAGTCATATGATTATTGGTGACGATGGTAGATTTATGAATTACGACGTTGCTATCAGTAACAACGTACCTTCTACCCTTGGTGGCGGGTATGAGTCTGCTGTCATTTTTGGCAACTGGAATGACCTTATCATCGGCATGTGGGGCGGGCTCGATATCACCGTAGACCCCTACACCGCTTCGACAACTGGCGCTGTCCGAGTAGTTGCGTTGCAGGATGTCGATGTCGAATTACGTCACGATGAGAGCTTTGCTTATTCGACGTTCACAACTTCCAATAGCTAAGGGCTATTTTAGCTAATGGTTGTGCTCCTTTGGGCGGCGGGCCTAACCGCTCGTCGCCTTTATTCCTGATACGTTTATGAAAGGCAATTTAGATGATAGTCAAGATGCTAAAGACATCAGCGGGAGGCGTGCTGAAATATAAGCTTGCGAACGATGGCCAAGACACTCTCATCAAAGGCAACGTGTATGACCTAGATGCAGACTATGCCGAACAGCTAATCAGCAAGCAGAGGGCAATGCCTGTTCGCAAAGTTGCAAAGAAAAAGAACGCCGCAAAGAACAAGCCTGAGATTGAGGTAAGAGATGGGGCTAACGATACAGACCGAGCCAACGATTGAGCCTGTTAGCTTGGCGGATATGACGCCTTTTGCGAGGGGCTATCTTGATGAACATCGTAGCATGATGCAGGGCCTTATAGTTTCGGCTCGCAAGTACGTTGAGAATTACACTCGCAGGTCGCTCATCAATACCGTTTATGACTATACGCTTGAGAGCCTATCTGATGAGATTACACTGCCTCGTTCGCCTGTCGTATCGGTAACATCGATTACTTACGTCGACACCAACGGCAATACTCAGACGCTTTCAAGCTCACTGTATACGGTCGACACCGCCGCCAAGCCTGGCAAGATTTACAAAGCTTACAACGCAACCTATCCGTCAATCCGCTCTCAACATGATGCGGTGACGGTACGTTTTACGGCGGGCTACGGCACAACAACCAGCGCCATCCCTGAGCCCCTGAAGCTCTGTATCAAGATGCTTGCGGCTCAATGGTACGACCAGCCCGAGCCCGTATTGACGGGAACCATTGCAACCGCCCTACCTTTCGGGCTTGAAAATATATTAACTCAGTATCGGATGGTTGAGATTCATTAATGGGCAGAGCAGCAGGAATATTAAAGCATCGGGTAGAGCTTTGGCAACCTGTAACCTCTACCAATACCTACGGCGAGGATGAAATAACTCATAAACGCATAGATACCGTTTATGCTCAGGTTCAGCCGCTGAGTGGGAGAGAAAGATTTTATGCTCAACAAGTATCGGCAGAGATTACCCATCGGGTGACGATGCGATATCGAAGCGACGTAGATAGCTCTTGGCGTTTGGTATTCAAGAATAGAACACTCAACATAGACAGCGTAATCAATATTGATGAGGCGAACCGATGGCTTGAGCTAGTTTGCAAAGAAGAGGCTTAAATGGCTGTATTAACATTTCAGGGAGATAGAGAATTACTCAAGACTCTCAAGAGAATCAGAGACTACAACTATCTTGAGAGCGGCTTGTATGCATCTGTTAAAGCCGGAGCTAAGCCCATTATCGCATCAGCTAAAGCTCTCGCCCCTCGCAGGACGGGGCAGCTTAGACGAAGCATCGGCGTAAAGACTAAAGCTTATACACGCAACGAAACAGTGGTAGGCGTCATCGGACCACGTAGCGGATTCGCCACGGTCGATGATAACGGCAACAGAATAGACCCTAATAAATATGCCCATCTGGTAGAGCTTGGACATGGTGGGCCGAAGCCAGCACCGCCCCACCCATTTTTACGGCCAGCCTTCGAGGCAAATAAAAATAATGCCATTGCTCAGGCAAGAAAGATTATGTGGCAGAAAATACAGAGTAGGTTATGAGTATCGAGGAAAGCGTTAAATCTATCATAGCTGGAGATTCAGCAGTCAGCGCCATTACTACAACGGTTAAACCTTTCATGCTCTGGCGCAATGATGCAACCCCCGCCGTCCTATATACAAACGTAAGCGCACAACCTCGCTACCACTACGGCGGCAATCTCAATGCGGACACCGTTAGCATACAGCTAGATTGCATGGCCGACACATACAGGGAAGCTAGAGAGCTACACAATGCAGTCATTAATTCAATAGATGCATACCGAGGCGTCAGCGGCGATGTAGAGATAGCGTGGGCATGGTTCGATTATTCAGGCTTGGACCTGCCATACGAGCCGACAGCCGCCAAAGAAACATCGACCTACAGGGTGCAAGCTCTTTTAAAAATAACCTACAAAGATAACAGTAATAGTTAACGCCATCATAGGAGAGAGAACTTATGGCAACTGACATTAAACCTCATGGAACGACAATATCCGGCGGAACCTCCGGTGCGTTTGCTTACGTGGTCGCATTGGGCGAAATTGCGCCCGAAGCTGGCGACATTGAGACTACTTATTACGGCATCTCCGACAATGCTAGAACGTATATTGCTGGCTTGCTCGAAGGCGGGACCGTAGACGTAATGCTCAAGTATGAAGATACCAGCCTTGCTACATGGTACGGGGTACTTGGCGGCGCAGTAGAAACGTTTACCGTCACCATACCTGACGGTGCTACCTTTGAGTTTGACGGCTTTATCAAAAAGGCCGGAGCTGAGTTTCCTGATGCTACCGATGATGATTACATTCGTCAGCCTGCGACCATCAAAGTAACTGGCAAGCCGACCTTTACCGCCAGCTAATCATAATAACGCTTTATAAGGAGAGAGCGATGATACTATCTAGTGCTGATATTTTTGCATCAGATGACTTACCCATTAAACAAGTAACGGTAGAGGCATGGGGCGGCGACGTATACGTTAAAGCTCTATCCACTGGAGAGCTTAATGTCGTCAGTAAGCATACCGCCGACGTTGGAGAGCTTGCCGGTATGTGTCTTGTCGTAGCCTTTGGGCTGTGCGATGAAGAGGGCAATCGACTTATTGATGCGCCTGCCAAAAACGCCCATAAGCTCGAAAGTAAAAATGTCAACACGATTAAGATGCTTGCTGATGAGATTATCAAAATCAGCGGATTGCTTGATATTGAACAAGCAAAAAACTCTTAAGGGCGAATGATGATTTAGACCTTGAGCTAGACCTATGTAGATACTTAGGGCTTTCAAACATTCGCCAGATGGACCGTAACCTAACGCCTAGAGAGAAAGCGTTGTGGCTTGCGAAGATGATAAGGGACGGGGAATCAGCTAGACAGAGAGAGAGTAGGCGAGCAATCATTGAAGCTCGACATTTAAACACGTTACTGTTGACTACTCCAAGCAAACGCAAACCTACTCTCTACAAAGCTCATGAGCTAGAGATTAGCTTTGATGCAGAGAACGAACAGAGAAATACTGACAAAGAAATTAAACGACGACTAAAAGCATTAACGCTAAAACTCGGAGGAACGGTGAGAGAGAAAAATGCCCAGCGCAACGATAGGTAAACTCAATTTAATTCTTTCCGCTACGACCAAACCATTTACTAGCGGCTTGACGGCACTCAAGTCCCCAATTAATGGCGTCATATCTGGCGTGGGCCGCATGACCAGAAACCTATTCAGCCTGCGAGGGGCTATCTTTTCCCTTGTCGGGGCCGGTGGATTCGCTGCCCTCGTTAAGTCTCAAGCCTCAGCCATCGACGGCTTAGCCAAAACAGCCAGCAAACTAGGTACAACTACCGAGGCACTGTCACGCCTGGGCTTTGCTGCTGAGCAGACCGGCAATACGCAACAACAACTCAACATCGGATTACAGCGCATGACTCGGCGCATTGCTGAGGCGGCGCAGGGCTCAGGCGAAGCGCAAGGCGCATTGAGAGAGCTTGGCCTAGACGCAAAGAAACTTGCTCAACTGCCGGTAGACCAGCAATTCGCAGCTATAGGTGATGCATTAGAAGGCGTCAGAGCCCCTACCGATAGAGTCCGCTTAGGATTCAAACTGTTCGACTCTGAGGGTGTCGGGTTAATCAATACCCTCAAGGGCGGCTCAGCGGCTCTTGACCAATTCGGCGAACAGTCCGACCGCATCGGCAACACCGTCTCAAGCTCTGGGGCTAAGAGCGTTGAGGGGATGAACGATGCCGTCAACAGAATGACGAAAGCATTCTCAGGCGGCTTTAAAAATCTAACTGTAGCCATCGCCCCCACCGTTACGACAATCGCCAATTTGATTACCACGGGCATTGGTAGTGCTGGGTCATACATCGGCCAAGTATGGGCATGGGTATCTGAGCGTACCGCAGGGCTTCGTGCATTCCTGGCGGCTAATTGGCAAACGATTGTTACTCATATCGTCGGTCGACTGCAATCTATCTGGAATATTGCATCAACTGTATTCTCAGCCGTTGCCTCTATTGTCGGTAGCGTCATGCAGTACATAGGCAACGTATCAGGCGTATCGCTAGGCGGCATCGGCGAAGCATTCATGTGGTTTCAGGACATGGCGACGACGGCTCTATATGCCGTTGAGTTTGCCGTCAACAACTGGCAGGCCGTATTGCAACTCGCAGCTTTGAAGGGGGCCACCAGTGTCGTCCGATTCGGGGCGCAGATCCGGCATGCTTTTACTACCGTCATTCCTACGGTGCTGTCATGGTTTGCCGACAACTGGAAAGACATATTTAAAACCATATACAACTACACCACCACGGTATTCAGCAACCTTGCGAGCAATATCGTAAACATCATCTCTAATCTGCCTGGTCTGATTACGGGCTCTACGGATTGGAGCGAGGTATGGACGCCCCTTACCGAAGGCTTTGAATCGGCCATAAAAGAGCTACCCGATATACCGCCTCGCCAGATAGGCCAGCTAGAGGCGAGCTTGCAATCAGAGGTAGACGTAATGCAGGGGCAGCTAGGTCAGAGCCTCGCAGAATTTATCGCCGGAAAAGATACCGACGCCAGCAAGGTAGCATCAAGCATCACCTCAAGCCTTGGCAGCTTTGGCTCATTCTTATCTCAGAATGATAAGAGCTTCGACATCAATACGCCTGACCTGCCTGCAATTGATACCTCTGCCCTCACCGATACATCGGCAACCGACAGGGGGCAGAGTCAGGGCGGCGCATTAATACAGGCTGGCACCGCAGCGGCTCAAGTCTACGCCTTCAATGCTCAGCAGAATCAATTAGACCGGGATAGGGCGAGCGTTGAAAAAGACAACCTGAAAGAGACAACCGCCAGCCGTCAGGCTTTGGAGAAGATTGATAAGACTCTAACTGACAGATTGCCAAAGCTTGCGGCGGCGAATTTGTAACGGAGAGAATCGGGGAGAATAGATGGCTTTTGAAACGGCAAGATTAATTAAATGGTCATCGTCCAAGACGACGGACGGGCTGACTACTGCGCTGACGGTCAGCGAACAGTATCAGGTTATTTCTACCGACCCCAGCGGCGATAGCCCCATAAACGTCTATAACGCCAGCGGCCTACCCTCAATCGGTGACAGCTATTCCGGCGGCAATGGGCTCAAGGTAGTCGCTATCAATCCAGACCGAGTAAAGGCTACAGATAATCTCAAAGAGTATATCATCAATGTCGAATATGACCGCACCACGACAGATGGCAACATTCCGGAGAATCCGCTAAGCAGACCCCCTCGCATACGTGTTGATGGCTCGCTGTCTAATGAGCCGTATTTTATCGACTCAGAAAATACAAAGGTATTGAATACTGCTGGCAGGCCGTTTCCTGACCAACCGCAAAGAGATAAGCATATCTCATCTATTACGGTTACTGCCAACGTCTCAGGGTATGACCTTGGCACGATTCAGACCTATAGCAACACCTATAACAGCGCTGGCATAAACATCAGCGACGGCAACAACACTATCAATATTCCCCAGTATCAGGGCAAGATTGGCGCAATTACTGCGAGCGAGAAAAAGATAGAGTCTGAGATTGAGTATTACGAAATAACCATACCCATCGACATCTACAGCGGACCTAATGCGGGCTGGCATGAAGATAAGTATTTGAGTGTCGGTCTTATTCAATTGGTCAGCAGCGAACCTAAGAAAATCGAAATTAACGGTGAGCCTGTTGATACGCCTGAGCCTCTGGACTCCAACGGTGCTCACCTACCAGGCGGACCACCGGCAGAGGTTACGTTTGTGCCTTATGCCGCTTCCAGTTGGTCAGGATTGAGCTTTACATAATGGCTGATGCATACTACCTAACCCAGGCGCAGATTGACCGTATCGCCAGAGCGTTAAACAAGATTGAACGTCAGAGACTTAACCGAGGCGGATACGACAATTCTACTGGCGTGGGCCGTGGCCGAGTCCAGCAATTCAAAGTAGTAAGCCAGTCAGACGACTACATCACCTGCAATACGTTTGATGGTTCATCGTCGGGCAGCGACAGCATCATCATCGCCAAGCCCTACCATCTTCGCCAATCAACGTGGGACGGCGAAACCAATAGCGATGGCTGGAGCTTCAGCTATACCAACGGCTACACCCGTACAGCTTCAAAGACCGGCGAGTCAGATGTAGACCAAGTAATAGAGCCTGCATATACGGCGGGCGACATCATCTATGCGTCCAGAAGCTACGGCGGAACGAATGAGCAAGACGGCAGCAGCAGCGACATCGTATGGATTGACATTAATGCAGATGCCAGACGATGGGTATTTGACTGCGACGCATGATGGGAATGAGAGAGTGAGAGAGGATGAGTAACAGTACCGGCGGCATACCGCATTATCAATCTGGGGCCGATGCAGCGTTAGCAGATGCTAACCGCTGTAACTGTTGCAGCGGCGGCTGTGGCTGTGAATCGTCAACATGCCCGAATTGTTCGGAGCGACCGCCAAGATATCGCATAAAAATAAATAACGAATATCCATTGACAATATGCGGCACATGTACATTGGTATCGGAAGATATATCTGATGCAAGTTGCCATGATCCGGCAACCTATGTTCGATACAAGATTCGTAACTTATATGGATTGTATGACGTAAAAAGCGTAAGTTGCGATACATGCGCATATTCAAATGCCGAATGGTCATCCTGCGACGGACCATCAAGCGGCGGACCATCAAAGGGTGTTGATGTTAAGTATGATTTTGATGTTAACTGCAACTCATTAAGTGCGTATAATTATTTAAGTGATAATACAACAGCCGACGAACATAAGACATTTGCAGCAATATGGTGGAGCGAAACAGACGAAACGTATTACGTTGTCATTTGGGCATATGTCAGCGGCAACTATGAAATATTCTTTGTTGGCAGTAATGATAGCATATGTTGCGGCGATCTAGCCGACCCTGACATTGTTGATAATGATTTAACGACTTGCGATGCTACCTTTTCAAAATCGTCATTGGCAGACATTCCAACTTGCATTGATTCGCTCATGCCTTCGTCATGGAATGTTGCGGCAACTGGCGGCAAAATCGACATAATAGCATGCGATGATGCCCGAACATGCCCAGGTTGTTACATTGAAGTTGACATACAAAATACTGAAATATGCCAGCAATGTTTTTCAAGTTGCGATACATCGCCGAATGATTGTATCTATATTCCAATTGATGATGCTAATGGAACGTTTAGTATCCCGTATTCATATTCATATAACGGATATGATGATGGTTCTGGAAATCCAAGATGCGCATATCATTTATGTCAAGATACTGGCATAACAGGCGACGAATACGAAGCAACAATGACCTATACGACAAGTTGGTATCCCGGCTATACCTTTACGTATACGACTACTGGCTGTTTTAATTGCGACGAAGATGGGGATGTAATTAGGTCTTATCCGGTCTACCTGTATATATCAGTTACGCTTACACGCTTGGGCGACGAAAGTTGGGAAGTAACCAATTTAGAATATGGGTATTATTGTTCAACGCTTGTGCCTGGGAATGGCAGATACCTATGCGGAGCGGAATTGTCGGCAGCGAACGGACCATATGCATTAGATACATGGTATGACAATCAATTAGATGATTGCGATGACTGTACTAGCGGAAGCGGATATCCATACTATATTGATTGCGTTCGTTCATTGTTCTCTGGTGGTCAAATCAAAATACGTTTAGTCGAAACGACTGGGGTTTAATATGGGATGTGGCGACTGTACAAGAAATACAAAACGTAAAATAAATACGCCAAAGCCAAAAACATTTCCGATGGAAAAATCAGAAAGGGAAATAAAAGGTGCAATGCCGTCAATGGTAGTTGTAGCGTCTGGACGTTGCGGTTCATCGTTGATGATGCAGACCCTTAAATTGTTGGGCGTTGATGTTCATGGCTTCGACTTTCCGAGCAATACAAAATTAGCAATATACGCCAATCCAAAAGGATTCTTTGAAGCGCCATTACTGAAAAAATCAATGTGGATGGGAGCGACGGATGGCAAGGCGGTCAAGGTTCCAATCCGAACGCTTCAACGAATCAAGCAACCATTGCCGACAAAACAGATATTGACCATTCGGAAACCTGCCGCCGTCGTATCATCATTTGCCAAAATGCAAAAATCAGTATTGACACCATGGTATTACATATCGGTAATATCTGTATTGTCAGAATGGATTGATGAACATGCTGACAACTGGCAACCGTTGATAGTCGATTATGATGACTTTATATCTTCGCCCGAAAAAATCATTGATGGTCTGATTGAATACCTGGACATCAGCCCAACCGATGAGCAACGCCAGGCTGCAATCGATAACGTTGAACAAACCTTGAATCGGTCTAGTTGTTCGTGGGCCGATTACCCGATTGCCATCGATTCTGATTTGGCTGATGCGATGTATGAGGCTCAGCTTGATGAGGATTGGCAGCAGCTACATCAACTGTCTTTTGAAGCTGAGAGCCGCCTTGCTGGTCATCTGAGACGCAGTGGCGAGCCGGGTACTGAGTTGCATGCCCTGCTATCTAAATTCGGCATTGAGGCAGATGGGGATTGCAGTTGTATGGACCATGTAAGAGAGATGAATGCAAAGGGCATCGTCTGGTGCCGAGAGAATATAGATACTATCGTCGGCTGGCTTGAACAGGAAGCAGCCAATAGAGCGATTGTATTTAGTAGGACCATAGCTAAGCAGATAATTAAGCTGGCTATCAAGAGAGCAGAGAAAAAGGAAAAGAACAGTGGCCAACGAAATAACAATAACTCAACTTAAATTCAGTGTAGCCAAAGGCGACATTGCATTAGATAAAACCATAAGTAATCAACAGATTGACATGAGCGGAGATGCTTTTGTATGGCAGGTCCAGAACGTCGGCACATCGCATGAAGCGTTATCTGTCCCGTCTGAAATAGCCACCGCAGGCTATGCATTTTTTCGCAACTTAGACGATACGAATTTTGTAGAGATTGGGATTGATGATACCGCTACGTTTGAATCCGTCATTAAGCTTAAGCCGTCTGAGTTTGCGCTGCTGCGACTCAGCACCACCGCTCCATACGCCAAGGCTGATACCGCTGCCGTCAATCTTGAATACTTAATAGTTGAGGATTGATGTGAGCGAAATAACCATAGGCATAGACCCAGGCATATCGGGAGCTATTGCGGTTATCGCTGGCGGCTACACGCATATTTACGATATGCCGACCCTTAAGAAAAAAGTAAACGGCAAAGAGCGAACAGTTATAGATATACCTCGCCTCGCCTACTACCTCAATCAATATCGAAACAGCAGACCGACGGTAGCCATTGAGAAAGTCAGTGCCCGACCCAAGCAAGGCGTTAGTAGCACGTTTAAGTTTGGCGAAGCTTACGGCATAGTAGAGGGCCTAGCCCACAGCCTAACCGATAACGTCATTGACGTAACGCCCAGAACATGGCAGGCCGTCATGCTCAAGGGTGAGGCTAACAACCGCAAAGAGATTAAGACGCTCAGCAGACAGACAGCGCAACGTATAGCTCCGGATCTGGGGGATATGTTCAAACGAGTAAAAGACGACGGGCGGGCAGATGCTCTGCTAATTGCTCAGTATGCTAAGGGGAATCATCAGTGCTAGAAAACGAAGATATCAGAGTAATACTTGCCCGCATCGAGGCAAAGCTTGATGCGATGAAAGACGAGGCGGACAGACACGCTCATGCCATCGCTGCAATAGAAATATGGCGACACGGCAATGGTCTACCTGGCGTAGCCACACGCATCGATAGGCTTGAACAGCAGCAGCAGCAACAACAGCAAAAAGAAGAAAAGAAAGACAAGCGAATTACTACCGCCCTAGCCGCCAGCATTACAGGCGTGCTGGGCTTTATAGCGATTCTAGTGAGGGGAATATTTTTTGATTGATTGACGTGCATTTAATAGGAGAAAAGAGAATGCCAGAAGTAAAAGTAATTACCAAAGTCACCCTAGTAGTTGATGACAAAGAAAAACGTGAAGTATCCGAAACCGTCTACCCCAAGTCCGAGACGCATGGCCACCATCTAATAAATGATGGCGTCCGCCTGCTGGCTGGATTTTCTGACGCTCAGCTAGACGATTGATGCGGGTATTGATTGCCGTTGCAACTTGCCAGAAATACAGAGAGAGGGTTGAGGGTTGCCGCTCATCTTGGCTCAGTCTCTGGGGCCATTGCTGCGATTACTTATTTTTCCAAGGCGGGGAAACAGAGAGCCTATCAGGCGACATATTGACGCTCACTGTAGCCGACACCTATGCCGCCCTACCGCAGAAAACCTACGCCTTGCTTCGCTACGTCGCTGATAATGATTTATGCGATTACCTTTTTAAGTGCGACGATGACAGCTTCGTGCATATCCCTCGCCTGTTAGATTCAGGCTATGAGCAATTCGACTATAGCGGTTTTGTCCGAGAGCCAAGGGTGGCCGTCCCCAATGACGGCGTACCCTATGCCCACGGCGGTGCTGGTTATTGGCTCAGCCGTAGAGCAATTCATGCTGCGCTCTCTGCCCCCTCTGAGATATGGCATGCTCACCCATGCAGACCGATTGAAGACGGGACAGTAGCCAGAGCCCTCGCCCATCATGGCATAATGGCCCATGCAGATAATCGCTATTGCCGTCTTCCAGGCGATGGGGCTCCACTACCCAATAACAATAAAATAACCGCTCATCGCTACTCGTCAGATAGTATGCAGGATTTAATTAAGGCTTGGCGATGATGCAGGCTTGACTCTTCGTAGCTGGCTGGCTACACCCGTAACGGATAGCCGTTAAGCGTTAACGGCTGAACGACGGACAGCCATAAGCGAAAGGGTAACAGCATGGCTAAGACAATCGGCAGCGTCATTGACAGTATCAACGCCAAATTCGAGAAGCAGCGTGAGGATGCTGCCAAGGTGGTATCTGATGCGACTGAGCAGCTAGAGATATGGCAGGCAGCACTCAGCGAAGCTCAGAACAAGCTCAGCGTCATTGACTCAGAGCGAGACAAGGAAATTGCCCAGGCGCTCAAAGACAACGGCATCAGCGTTGGAGCGCCGAGCAAGAGCAGCAGCCGCAAGAGCAGCGGCGGCGGTGGCCGCAGCCGCCTGAGCAAAGCAGACATTGAGGCTTTGACTGACAAACTCAGAAACTTGCTCAAGGGCAAAAAGACCGGCATGAGCAGGGGCGACATCGCCGAGGCTCTGGGCGTCAAGGCGACTCAGGCAGCTACCATCATCAAAAAGGTCGGGGCGAAAATGAAGGGCGAGAAAGCCAACGCCACCTATACGCTCTGACTCAGAGCCGACATCATCTACCCCCTCAAGCCCCCTCATTGCGAGGGGGTTTTTTCATCAGCCGACTCTGCCTGCTTACGTAATATGCTGTCTTGATACCGCTGCGTCTTTAGATACCACAAGCAAAATCCATAAAATGTAACAATAATGCCAATGGCAAATCCGAATATTGCAACTAGACTGCCTCGACTAAAATCACTTATTGCAAAACGCTCTTTAGTCCAGTAGCTCTCAATCAAATTCATTTCTACATCTATAATATTGCGAGTTAACTTCATGGACATTTCCACCTTTACATCTTGCCCATCATCCTTATCAGACTCCTCTAAGGCAGTAGTGTTTTCGATTTCCAATACCATCTCACGCAGCGCCTCTGTAACATCAACAATCTGCCTTAGCGCCTCTATCTGGCCTTCAACAGCCGTCTTTCGAGATGTCACATACAATGCGACAGACGATACGACTAGAACAATACCGAATATTGCAATGAACTTGTAGAGATTATCTGTTGGCGGTTGATACATGATACCCCCTATTGATTACAACTTATTCTTGCTGATATCAATACTCGCTGCCTTCAACACCTACTCGCTCTGACCACTCGGCGTCTTAGTTGTACCGCCCCCCTTATCCGCATCCTCTGAGGCGGGCTCTGTATAGTAGAATATGCTATATGATGGATAATTTAGCTCCATATAGCGAGTATCCAACGGAATACCCACTATATCTTTCCTGAAAAATATTCGATAATACGGCAATACATCTGACGATTCATAATCTTGCAATTGCCAACAATAATAGATGTCAGATGTCTCATGAGCAACTACATATATTCCATCGCCATGACCGAATACGGTGTAATTATGATATCCCTTACCTGAAGAATACCCAAGGAGAAAACTCATAGCCACTAGGAGAATCAATGCCAATAACAAATTTTCCGCATAATACAACAACCATTTAGAGCCTTTATTACACACATAGAACATCAATACTTGATTAACAAGCATTATGGTTAGCACCGCCAACCCTCCCATCTCTGGAACTGATGACCATCTAGCATTATAAATAGCCGTTGATACCATCCCGGCCAAGAAGCCGACAACTGCAATTATATACATCAGACTCAATATATGCTTGGATGCAGTGAACATATATATGCTCAACGCAATCGTACCACAAGTCAGCACAACTCCAACCCAAGCAATTAACAAAGTTTCCCAATTTTGGGATGATGGAAGGGGTATATGAACAGCATAACTTAGCCCTAAATAATAGAGCCGATTACATATAATCGCAACCGCAGTTGCCGCTGCAAACCACATCGTCGCAGGTATTTTTCTAATATATGAAGGCACACGTATAAGCAGTGCATCCGGCCAATCATCTTGTTGCTGTTTTGTATCTTTCATATTTAAATTGATGGCTACTTATATCCCGCCACCCCGCCAAGTTCTGAACTCGCTAACGCCATCTACAGCCTGTGCAAATCAATGCCTATGCCAGCGGCAATCAACTCTTTCCCAACAAGATACTTCCATGCCCCGGGCTCATCGTATGCAATATACAAGCTGCCAAGATAATCCGATGGCTGTTCAATGTCACCTTTGATGATTGCACATACTTTGCTCCGGCCAAGCATCCCGTAGAAGAATCCAAGCTCTAGCACCACGTTCTGCCTAGCTCTTGGCTGCTTTGAGCCCTCCCCTTTAGAGACAGAGTAGCCCATGTCATCAGGTGTTAGTAGTACGATTGCGAAGTCAACATCAGCCGCATTCGTCTCAAGTTTCTCAATTGTTGTCGCCCCCTTATTGGCCTGCTCATGCAAAATGATGGCATTGATGTCAAGCTTCTCCAACATCCTCGCAACTTCATTCTTGAGCCCGTCATCATGACCATGAACTATGAATACCTTGGCATCGCTGGCGGCTATATCTTTAGCCTCGGCAGGCTCAGCCGCAGGACCGGCGGGCTCTGGCTCGTAGTCTTTGATACGTTGCTCCCATGCGGCGAAAAAGTCGTCAGATTTACGCACGCCTGACTGATAACCTTTCCGAGCGTATTCCTCATTTTTTTGTTCATCTTGAGTGAATACGCCAGGGCTAAAGTAGATTTTATTGAATTCTTCAACCGCCCTGCCATCCTCCCCGAATACAGACTCAAGCCTGGCAGCGGCCAACGCCTTCCACTTTGTGAATCTCGGGTCTTGCCAAGTCAGTTGGCGAGGCATCGCCTTATGAATCTCTTGAAGGCGTTCGAGAGCAGCATCCTTTGAAACCTTGAGCATGATGACCTCCGAAATATTGCGATAGCGTACCGCTCATCGAAGGTCTGCACAACTGTCAACAGATTCGTCTTGGATTAAGAGCCTTCTACTTTCTCTACTCGTTCGACATTCTGCCACCCATCCATCGTAAGCTCTTTCATGAACTCATAGTCTTCGTCAAAATTCACATCCTTTTTCCAACGTCTCAAGTCACGCATATCATCAGACAACAACAGGCGCATTGAGCGATTTGTCTCTAACTGTCGAGCCACAAGATAGAATGCTGTGGCGTCCCACATTGCAACTCTAACCTCATGCATTGTCCCTTTAACATCCTGCATCTTTGCAATAAATCCATCGTTAAGTAGGAACCGAAAATAGCTCGGCCTCCTAGATGGAATAGTAAGAGTTGAAACATCCTCCCACCCATCATCTGGAGGACGCCTAACTTGCCCGCCATCCCATTTAATGTCGTACTGCCCCAACCGTATCTTGCCATTAACGAATTCCACCTTCACATCGCCCAGCGTGATTGACTCATCTGCCGCATTGAAGAATTCCACTGCAAACTCATGCCGCATATCCCGTAGATATGGCTCGCCAAAAACAAAGTCATAGTTAATGGGTCTTGGTTCGTCAGGTTCTGTTTGCACCGTCGAGAGCCCAAGACATCTGGCCTCAAGCCTTCCAGTAAATCGAAAATGTCGCCCAAGCAGTTTGTCGTAATACTTCCCGATGATGAAGCCAGCCGACCCAACAACAACGGGATGAGAGACGACATCTATAAACAAATTGCTCATCGACAACCTCTAGCTTTGTGAAGTGTTGTCAATCATATTACCCCATCATCTTGCCGAATGCCCGCAGCAATCGCCAAAGACGGTCATGACCTGCCATGATTCCGAACAGCATCGTGCAGGATACAAACGCCGTAGGACTGTAACCGATGAACATAGCCGCAATCCCGCCAACAAATGACAGCTTTGTCATTGTCTTGAAAAACGTACCGTCGCTCTCGCTCGGCGAGATTATGCGATAGATGTTGGAATGATTGGATAAAAGTGACTTGCGGCGATGAACTGAAGATTCAGGCAGAGGCATTTTTCGACTCCGGCAAACGAGTAAGCGAATGGGGTAAACCCAATGTGCGCTCCATCGCTTGCCAAGAGTCGTACTATTTATGCCTGCACTTGAACGAACCTGTTCCAACGTCAGGCCGTGGGCATCCTGCCCGCAACGACTATCTTGACTACTTGATTATTGTACGGCTCTACCCAAGAGTCAACCAACAATATCTTACCGCCCTGCCTGCTGCCTTTTCATGATTCGTTGTTCCATCTTCCGCACCTTTTTGTCGCTCTTGGCATCGCCGATGACGGACCAGGCGTGAGCGATTGGGGCCAGCCATGCCACTATGCCTGGTCCGCCGGTCATCATCGCCAGGGCCAACACGGCAGCGACTATGACCAGATTTATCAGAGCAGCGAGAATACGACCGACTAGGAGGATGGCGAGAGGCGGGCAAACAATGGCGATGATGTACCTCATGATTGACCTTTCGGTAGAGGGGTAGATTGACCCCCACCACGGGGCCAAAATATCCACCGCTCGTCAAGGCCCTTGCCGGAGATTTTGCAGACCGCTCCCCTACCGTTGGGCTGATATGGGATATGCGCTGTATCCCATAAATTTATCCCATATCCGCTCCATATACGCCGGTGATATGGGATAAAATCAACGTTTCTAGCTCAAAATCAATGGTCTGCCAGTCTGATAAGGGTGAGGTCGGAGGTTCGAGTCCTCCCAGGCCCACTTGGAAGTCTCGCCAGTAGCGGTACTTAGCGTTTTTTGCCGCTTATTGGCGAGTTCCCGTGAATCATCCCCTTCGCCTTGGCGAGCATTAGCGGCGTCTGTCGCTACTGCGCGCACCGTCTGGCGCACCACATTCTCCAGCGCCTTGTCGTAGTCGCTGTCTCGCACCTGCAAGTAGTGCGCCCGCGCAACGCTTTCACTGTTACCCAGCCACGTGCAGACGACGTGCGACGGGTGGCGTTCCTCAAGTTCCGTCTGACGTGACGCTCGCAGGTTGTGCCACAAACGAGGCCAGACATTCAATCCCGCCGCCGTGATGGCTTTCTCCAGCGGTTTACGCAGCGAGGCCGCCGTCCGGGTCCGCAGAAACGGCAAGACGTGTAACGCCCCCTCAGCGGCTTTCTCGAACACTTCCCGCAGCGGCGCTTCGATCTCAGCGAACAGTGGAATCACGCGCTTATCGTGGCCGTCGTGGCGTTCGGTCTTCGGCGAGTGAATGACCAGCCGGCGATTCTCCCAATCCACATCCGCCCACGTCAGCGCCGCCGATTCGCTCGGCGTCCGCAGGCCGCCGTAGCGGGCCAAGGCGAACAGCAGCCGCCATTCAGCGTCCGGCAGCTTCGCCGATACTTTGCGGGCATCTTCGTCGCTGATGTAGCGCTGGCGGTCGGTGTTGCTCATCGCGGCCGTCGGCACGTCGGCGAATGGATTCTGACGAAGATGCCCGTGTTTGATCGCATAGCGAAACCACGTCGAAGCGTATCCGCAATTCCGGCGCGTCGTGGCCTCGGCCATCCCCTTGCCCTTTTCGGTGTCCAACAGGTGCGCCCGGTAGTCCTCAGCATCGCCGGCCGTCACCGACGCCAGCGGTTTGTTTTCACCGAGATAGCCAACGAGGTGGGTCCGAGCCTGTTTCACTCGAACCAACGTCGCCGGCTTCATCGTCCCCTTGCGGCGGTCGATATAGCTGTCGATGAACGCGCCCAGCCGCACCGATCCGCGCTGCGCCACCAGTCCAGCCCGCGCCAACTTCTCCCGCAGGTCGTCACCGATGTCGGCCAACCATGTAGCGGTCTTCTCCGATGGTGTCCCGTTGTGGTTCGCGGCCCGCTCCAGATCATCGACGTAGCCCTGTACGATCCGAGCGTCTTTCAAGCTGCATTTGCCCAACCGAATCGGTCGCCGACGGCGATCAGCGCCGGACACGTAGATTGTACGATTGCCGCTCTTATCGCTGCTGACGCTTGACATGGCAGACTCACTTTCGCTTGGGGATTCGAATTGTGAATCGGATTCCTAAAACGCCGGCGACGGCTTCCGCCGCTTCAATGCTCAGGCCGCGCTCGCCAGCGACCAGCCGCGACAGGGCCGACACGTTCACGCCCGCCTCATCCGCGATCGCCCGCAAACTGCGGTCGTCCGATGGAATTGTTTCGATGATCGCTTGCAGTAGTCGGCTTTCCATGCTGAATATCATCGGCGATATGTTGCCAGTTGTCAACAACTATCTTTGAGATTCAGCGGATTATTCTCGGGCGCTCGCTTGGGCGATCGCTGACCATTCTTCGGCCGACCGCGCCGGCTGCGGCGTGACCAGAAACGGTCCCGGGCGGTCGCCTGCGGCCTCGGCGATGGCGACCGCCAGCTTGGCGGGATCGTCGAACGCTTCGATAGGGATGACCAGCCCGCCGCCGCGTGCCTGAGGGTGTTCGGCGCTCAGCTTCGCTTCAAGACGGGTCAGACGATGGCGATGTGTCATGGCTTTCGCTCCGCGATCGCGGTTTCCAACGATTCAAGACGTTCGAGTAAATCGGCTTCGATCGGCTTGCCGACGGCCCGGTCGAGTAGTTCACGGATCGCGGCGACGTTGCCCGACTCCGCCTCGCGGATCAGCGCCGTGATCGCCTTGCGGATTGCCTCGGGGGTGATGGCATCCAACAGTTCATCGCGCAGCTTGCCGACCCGTTCGGCGTGACGTGTCCGCCGGCCGACGGCGGCCTTGTTGCCGACGGTGAACCGGCCACGTTGGTCATGTCCGTTACTACCGTTCGCCATCGGTGGTTGCCTCGTGGATTCTCCGTTGCCGCTGCATCGCTCGTGCGGCGTCCGTGCCGGCGGGGGACACTCCGACCGCCCGCAGGTGATGACGCCTCAGCAGGTCTTTCAGGGCCAGCCGCAAGGCAAGCGTCGCGGCGTCACGTTCGCCGGGGTGTTCGACGGTGATCGTGAACCGTTCAACCATCACGCTTGATTCGCCTCTGGATCGACCGGGCGCGCGTGCCCGGCGTCGGGGGCGTCGGCGGCTGTTTCGCGGCTGGCGTCTGGGCGGTGGCCTTCGCCTGCTGCTGGAGTTCGGCGGCGCGTTTTTCGGCTTTGTTCATTGGGTGCTCATTTCTCGGGGAGTTTGGCGACTTCACGTTGCACCAGCCGAATCCGCGCGGCTTTCAAGTCGCGGGCGCGGGCTTCCCATCCATCGTCGCCGCCGATGTCGCCGGCAAGCTCGGCCCGCAGACGATCGAGATTTTCGCGGTCGGCGTTGAGCTGCGCGATGTCGGCGTTCAGCGCGACGCGCTGCGCCTCGACGGCCTCGGGCGGGGCGAATTTTGTCGGGGGGTGTTCAAGATTCATTCGTCAGTCCCTAATGCGTCGCGGATCGCGGCGGCTGTACAACGTAAATCTCCTGCGCGGGTGCGATCGTCCGGCCCACGGTGGGCAGCGTGATCGTCGTCGATCTGGATCGCTTCGTCGCCCTCGTCACGCTTTGCCCGCCTTCAGCGCCGCCGCCTGCTCGCGGATGCGAGCTTTTGCCGCGTCAGTGTTGATCGGATAGTCGGCCTTCGGCACGAACGTGGTCGGCCCACGCGCGTAGTCTTCTGCCATCGGCGGTCGATTCTTCCACGCGCGATATTTCTCGGGCGGTGACAGTTTGGCCCAGCGTGCCATATCCACGCCCGAAAGCTCCTTTGCCTTCGGGTAGTCGGTTTCGGAGAGGCTGAATTGCCAACGTTCTATTTCATTTTCGAATTTCGAATACTCCGCCGCTTCGGCGCGGAGTTGCGCGACCCTCTGCACCGACTCGGGAATCTTTTGCGGTGCCGGCGCGGTCGCCCCGGTGCTCCGCCAGCCGCCCGCCTCGATCAGCGTCACCAGCAATCCGGCGGGGTTGGTCGTGGCGCGCTCTTTGGCGTCTGCCGCCAGCCGGTCGATCGTCTGGCGGGTGAGCCCGGGTATGACGACCAACCTGTCGACGGTCTTTGGGGTCTTGATTCCGTGCCCCGCCAGCGCCGCTCGAACACCGGCGACGCGCCGGGCCTCGGCGTCCGGCTCCGCCTCCGGGCAAGAGAGCGCAGCGCCATCAGCAGCAGCGCCTTTGCTGCTGTTGTGAGTATTCTTTGAGCTTTGTTTTGTTGCTGGTGTCTCGGTATTGCGACCAGTACCCGCCTCGGTATTGCGACCAGTACCCGTCTCACTATTGCGACCAGTCGCGCCTCGGTATTGCGACCGGTTACATTGCGCGACCGGTCGCAACATGCGATAAGTGTTGGCCTCACGCTTGCCGCCGCGTGACGATCCGCCCCGCCTCACTCGATCCATCAGGCGACGCTCCACCAGCCGATCGACCGCCGGCCACACTCGGGCCCGGTTGATGCCAGAGTCTGCGGCGATGTCCGCGCCGCTGCGGTAGAACGTCCTGCCGTCATTCGGCATCCACTTTGCCAACACCGGCCAGATGGCTTGCTCGGATGGCGTCAGCTCTCGCCAGATGCCGAGTTCAATCATCGCCACGAAAGCGACGGCCAACCCCGGCCACTTATCGTCTAAGCTATCGGATAGCTTCCGTGCCATCGCATTACTCCGACCCGTCGCGCGCTATCAGCCAGACTTTACGCGGCGGGCTTGTTTCAATGGGTCATTGCTCGGCGGCCTGCGCCTGCTCAATCTGCTCGATCTGCTCGG
Source organism: Planctomycetales bacterium ZRK34 (assembly GCA_014873095.1). GTDB lineage: Bacteria > Planctomycetota > Phycisphaerae > Phycisphaerales > Zrk34 > Zrk34. The sequence goes on along the minus strand of CP050848.1, from coordinate 4,503,109 downwards.
CCAGCCAGGCGGACAGCGCAGCCGTGGGGTACAGGCGGACGCCGGCGACCAGCGCCGACGGCACGCGGCCGGCCAGTGCCTCGCGCCTGAGCCATGACGCCGACACGCCCAGCGCCTCGGCGGCCTCGGCTTCGCGCAGCGACAGGCGGGGGACGGGCGATACGTCGATGGGGCGGATTGTGATGTGGTCAGCGGGCATTGCTCACCTCGCATTTTTCAGTCGCCCGCAGAAAATCCTCAACATCGCTGGCGGTCGTGTAGTAGCGCCCGCCGACGCGCTGCACGTGCAGTTTGACGCCAGAAACTCCGCGTCTGATCCAGTCGCGGATCGTCGGCATAGCGACCGTCACGCCGGTAGTTTCTCGCACGAGACTGGGCACGTGTGAGATTTGAACGGGTGTGGTTTTTCTCGTTGCGTCTGTGGACATCATGGGCTCCATGCCCACAGACGCGAAACGCTAGATGTACAGCGATAGCCCTGTGGGCGTATGAGAAACTAGCGTTGCTCAGGGGGCCCGGCTTCTGCCGGGTTCCGTAGCGGGCTACTCGCCCGCGAGATGTGTTAATCCGTCGATTCCATTATACCCGCAAAATGGCGAGAGTTTTTCTTATGCACAATTTTGCGCGGTATAATCCGCCCATGAATTACGACCACACCGTCAAGGTCGGACCGCCGCGCCAAAATCACGCGATATGGTCGGTGACGGACCCGATGGCCACTTCGACGGCCCCGCTGAACAACATGCCAGGCCAGCCACAACAGGGCGACGAGGCGATCGGGTGGTATCTGATGGACGAGGTGACCGGCGCACACGTGCGAATCTGGAAGGTTGACGGGCAGGTCTTTGCCGCGTGGATCGACGGGCCGCGAACACCAGACAGCGGGCACTATCTGGCGTGGGTGCTGGTCGGTAAACCCGCAGGTGGTGATCTGGTCGCGGTGTGATCCGGGGTCATTCACCGGTCAGCGTCAGGATGGCCGCACGCTTGGCCGGCGACAGCTTCGCCAGCGCCTCGACGTGCTCGGCGATCGCCGCCCGATCGGCTTCGTCCAGCGTGTTCAACGCCGCGTGAATCTGGGCAAGATATGGGGCGTTTTCGTCGCTGTGCGCACCGTCTGGCGCACCAACGCCGCCGTCGGAATCGGCGTAACAGTCTGTTTCGGCAGGCTTTAGGCCTGATTGGTTCGAGCCCTCCCAGGCCCATTGCAAGTCGTTAATTTACAGCAGCTTACAGTGGCAAGATTGTATCTCTTTTTGTATCTCCCAACGTGCGGGGATACGTGCAACGACGATGACATTGCGTTCGCGTGACGGGGATACGGTGGGGATACACTTTGCGGCATGACTGCCCCTCCCCCAGCCACTACCATCACACATCATGTGCGGCCGGTACACATTCAAGACACCCATCGATCAAGTCGCCGCACTACTCGGTGATCTACCACCGTCACGACGTCGGTTCAACATCGCACCGATGCAACAGTGGTCAGGCTGACTGACAAAACCAGCGGGTCGACAATCAACTCCGTCGGCACCGTCGAAGATGGCCCTCAGCGGGTAGCCGGCCATTGAGCCTTGGACACTAGGCAGCAAAACACCAATGGCGAAGCAACTTCGGGGCAAGCAGCTTTACGATCGCGCTGAGCAGTTGGGCATATCACGCGACAACAAGCCTGTTGGACGGCATGGACCTGCTCCGGAACATGAAATCCAGCGGCGAATTATTGAGGTCGAAAGAGCACGACGTGAGTCGCAATTGTGGATCATCGCGTTTGTTTCTGCGATAGGGTCCGTAGTGAGTGCCATCGCCGCTTGGGTGGCGGTAGCGACTCAGTAATGTGACCTAACCACCAATTGTAGTTGACCAACAACGCTGCGTGCATCTGGTTGGCTGTTCTGGCTACTCGAACTCATCCGCCGTCGGTATCTGCGTGAAGTTGATCCGGGTCGGGGCCGAGTGCTCCAGGCGAACATGGCCGCCGAGCAGATGACATCACGGCCGAAGCGTTCGTTGGCAGCAGGCAAGCGTGTGTGGAGCCATCTGAGCCTGTAAAGGTCTTCGTTGCATTTATCCATTAGGCCCACCATGCATCAGCCTCGCCCGTCTTCGCCCACTTGCCAGCCACGAATACCCCCGGCTCGCTCTCGAACGCCACGTTTTCAACCGTGTATCCGTCCATCTCGCGGCGCGAATGGCGAATCACATTCAACAGCGTCCGAGCCTGCAGCGGCGACAAGCCCATCGCCGTGAGCATCATGGTTCGGTTGGCCTGAACCCGTTTTTGCCATGCCGCCTGATCGGTCAGCGTCGCCTCGAGCGCCTGCAACTTCTCGAAGGCCTGCAATTCGTTGTCCGGCAGATCGGGCTTGGTGGGCGCCGCGGCCTGGGCATCGTCATCCAGTGCCTCCAGTGCATCGAGCACCTGAAGTCTCGCCTGGTCGCAGGCGTCGAGGTTCTTGCTCTTTAACACCTGCTGCGGCAACTCGTCGACCAACTTCTGCGCCGCGGCGATCCGGTCATCCTTGCGACCGGCGTCACGCAACGCCTTCACGCGATTCTTGAGCATCAACAGGTACTGATAATCGTTGACGCCTTCGAAGATCGCCAGCCAGTGTTTGCTGTCGGTCACGGAGTCGAGTCCGATGTACGGGATGGCGTAGCTTCGCCTTCCGCCGCCGGCCAGTTGGTTCCACGGCGGTGTGCCGCGGAAGTCGGCGTAATTCCAGAAGCCGGTCCAACTCATCGCCCCGCCGTCGTTAATCCTCCAGCAGTCCCACTGTTGCTTGCGGTAATAATCGATCGATTCAACTTCGCTGGGATTATGCGAGCAACTGTAGAATCCCATGATTTTGCCTTTTCGCCGCCACTGATCGTAATACTTGATCGCAGCCTGGCCGTAGTTCTTGAACCCGTACCACCGGCCGACCACGATGATGTCCATCAGATCAAACATCTGCATGACGTCCGGGTCGTTGTAGTCTTTTCGTTCAACGATCGAATCGACGAAGAACTTGAATTCCGGCACCGCCGCCTTGATCGCCTTGACCCAGACGTTCGTGTAGCGGACTTGTTCGGGCTTGTTCGGTTCATCCCACACGATGATCACGACCCGCGACGGGTCCAGGCCGATCTGGCGCATGTGCGCCGCCCAGTGCTTCATCAAAGCGCCGAACTTTTTGTTGAACTCGGCGGTGCCGACCTCCAGGCCACGCCACTTTGTCGGACTGCCGGTGATCTGGCAGTACATCGCGTAGTATTGCGCTTCCGGTCGCGACGCGATCCATTCATCAAACGCTGAATAGTCCGGCGTCGGGCTGACCAGATTGCCCTGCGCGTCACAAACGACCGGCTCCCGGGTCTGCCAGGCGGGCCAGGCATCATTGAATTCCCACCAGACCGGTATCACCCAAGGCGCGGTGATGCCGCTTTGGCGCATGTGCTCGATGGCGGGCTGGACGCAAGTGGCAGGCACGCCGTTTTTCAGAATGCCGACAGGCCGATCCCGGCGCCGGCCGCCGTGCAGTCCGTCCCACACGCCGGAGATCACCGCCTTCTCGGTCGGCATCTTGATCGCGGAAACCTTCAGCGTCAGCGGCACATTCACCCGATCGCCGCCGACAAAAGACACGTGCATCGTGCCGTTGTACGTGCCGGGTTTCGGGGCGTTGTCTTCCGTTCGAAAGTCCAGCCACAGCTGCCGCGACAACCCGGCCGGCACATCGATTCGCCAGCCGCCGCCGATCGTATCCGCAACAGGCAGCGGATCGGCATCCCAGAAGCGCGTCGACATCGCAACATATTCAGCTTGTCGAACCGTCAGATACGGCGGCCGCGACCCGCCCGGCAAACCGGAAAACGACACCTTCGCCTTGCGCTCAACCCGCGAATAATTGGTGAGATTGACCGCTTCACCGCGACGCTCATTGCGCATCAGATGAACGCTCAAAGCTGCGTCGTCCGACTTGGCTGGCGGCGCATCAAACGGCGTCAGTCTCGCCCAGCGGTTGACCGTCCACGCCTGGTGCGCGGGATAACCGGCAGCCATGTACGCCTTGCCGAGCACCGCAAACACCTTGGCGTGCAGTGCATTCAGCGGCGCCACCGCGCGATACTCCGGGCCATACTTGCCCGGCTGCGGTTTCAACGCCAAGGGGCGCAGGCGTTCGAGCTCCGCGACGAGTTGCGCCTGCTGCACCGTCGACAACGACAGGCCTTCGATCTGCTGCCTCACACGGGCAAGGTCCGTGGCGATCCGCGCCGAAACCGCCAGCGGCATGACATGGTCATGATCCTGAAGATACTTCACCGGCTTTGCACCCAGGCTCATGCCCGCAGTGGAGCGAGCCCGAAACTCCGGCTTGCCTTCATAAACTTCAATCTCGTCCGATGACATGTACACCGAAGCCTGAATCACCAACTGCACAAAGCGACCTCGGGCCTGCAACTTGTCCGTCACAAACCGATGACGGCCCTCCTCCGGCGGCGGACCGAATTCCGCGGAAAGACTGACCAACTCACCGGCCAGACGATAATCTTCACCATCATCGCTGACCATGACCAGAATCACAGGCGGCCATCCAATACCGGACAGGGCGTTGCTTGACGTGCTGTAGCTCACTCCGCCGATCGAATAAACCCCATCGCCGGATTCGCCCGCGCCCAGGTCGATAATCACGCCGACGGTCCCACCAAACCGACCCACCGCAGCATTGGAAACATGCATCAACGACTTTTTGGCCGGCACATACTCGCCGTCGGTCAACTGCACCGCATCGCCTTTGTCTTCAGACCAGCCGGATGGGCCGGACTTGCCAGCCGTGACGATTTCGTAGGGCTTGTTCAACGCCAGATTGCGACCCGGCGGCGACCAGTCATCCGCCACCGTCTGCGATGCCGCAACCCCCAGCAGCATGACGACCAAAACACGTCGAAGTGGTCTCATACGATAACCAATCATTTCACGAATCCTGACTGACGCCAATATGTATTTTGGAACGGTCTGCGGCGGGGTTAAGTAGCATCTTAACTGAACAAGTGTCGAGAAGAAAGTCGTATTCTCAGGGGAATACGCGATTTCTCGATAGTTTTCCGGCTTTTGAATCATGGCGCGATTCTCCGGAACGTTCGTCATGCACATGCGGTAGTTGTACGCCTGCACACCGCGGTCGGCTTCGAATTCCTCGCCGCCGAGGTCCGGGTAAACGCGCGGCAGCGCCGCTTCCCTTTTCGGATCCCCAAAGCGTGCCCCGGTTGGTATCCCTGACAATGTGATGGGATAGATGCGCTGATCTTGCGGTCCGGCACGGCGCGGACGAGCAAACAGAGATCAACTGTGGCGTCACCCACGGGGGCGGATCACATTTCGCCCGCTTTGCGATAGGCCTCGACTGCCTGCTGCCATTGTTCTTGTTTCTCGTACACCTGCCCCAGCAGGAAATACACCTGCGGCCCGGGGTGGTGATCCGCGAGTTGGGTCAGACGCTTCAAGGCCTGGTCCGGCTGATTCATCGCCACCAGGGCCCGACATCTCAGCAGCTCCAACGCCGGGTTGTCAGCATCCTGTTTCTGCAACTCATCGATGATCGCCAGGGCGGGCTGGGTTTGAACGCGGCGGATCAGCACACCAGCCAACTCGGTTTTCAATGACGTCGAGGCCGGTACGACGGTCAATCCTTTTTCAAGGACAGCCTGAGCAACATCCAACTGTTCGTCCTTGATATGACGACGCGCCGATTGCAGATACCAGGTGTCTTTACCCACCTGTTGATCACCGACCACCAACGGGGCGATGGCGGGCGGCTGCTTGCCACGTTCGTCGTGCTCGCGGGCCAACCACTGCAGGTGTGTTCGCAACTTCAGCGATGCGGCCGGCGAATGCCCCGCGATGCGGGTGATCACGTTGCCCTGTTCGTCGGTGAGCAAGACCAGCGGCGTGCTTTGAACCTTCATGAGGTCGGTCAAACGTTTTTCAGCGTCCACCACGATTCGCCAATGCCCGGGGATCGACGGTTCGAGGCTGTCGAGCTGCGAAGTTGTTTTGACCTCGGGCAAGACGAGGATCACATCGCCCATGTCCTGCTCCGGCACGGCGACCATCAGCCAGCGTACCAGGGCCTGCAGTTGCTCGACATCCGTGGGCGCAAACACAATGACGCCCCGCCCCTGCGGCGTGGGGATGCGGACCGCTTGATCATGCTGATCAGTTCCCTGCCAGTCGACCTTGATCGGTTGAACCACCGTGTCGTCGACCGCGTTGGTGGCCACGGCTGATGCAGTCAGCGTCGTCTCTTCCTTCACGGGAACGGGATTCTCACGGTCGTATGCATACGGCAGGTGACACCCGGTCACGCATCGGCCGCCCGTTTCCGTGGCGGTGAAGTTCATCGAAAAAGCCCAGGCCCCGTACTGCACTTCCGACTTCACATTTTTCGGGTTATGACTCACGTGCGCGTTGTGGCAGGCGAAACAGTTGCGGCCCCGTTTACCCTGCGTGACGTGCAGGTAGTGCAGGTTCGTTTCGCCGTTGCGGAATTTCGTGGCCGAGGCCGTGGTCCGCTCCTGAATTCCCTGCTGCTCGTGGCAGACGAAACACAGTGCGTAATGCTCGGGCTCAAACGTCTGGCGCAGGCTGAACACATAGGGCTTGACCAGCATGTGATCCAGGTCGCCGCCGTGGGGTTGGTGGCAACCGCTGCAACTGTCTTCGCGCAGCGGGCCGTGCTTGAACAGATCGGGATTGTTCAACTCGGCCATGCCCGCCACCAGCACCTTGTCGCCATCCATGATCGGTTCGCCATGGCAACTGAGGCAGGTTTTGGTGGAGGGTTCGGCCAGCAATTTGGCAAGGTCGCCGCCATGGGGCGTGTGGCAGGTCACACAGGCGCGCTCTTCAAACACGACGTCGTGGCGATGGGTCGCAGCCTGCGCCTGGGTGACAAGTTTTTCATGGCATTGATGACACAGGCGATCCAGCGGCTGGACCAGCGCCATCGGGTGGTTCGAGCCGTGAACATCGTGACACTTCTCGCAGCCTTCCTTGAGCGCTTCGTGACGGAACATCACCTTGTTCAGGGATTGTTCAAACTCGGTGTGGCAGGCCATGCACAGATCGGCGCCGACCTTATCCAACAGCTTCGGGTTTTTTGACGCGTGCGGCGGATGACACGCCGTGCACCGGCCTTCGCCAACGGGGTAATGCTGCACGGAGCGATCTTTGGTGACCGGCTCGTGACACCGCTGGCACATCTGCTGAATGGACTGCTCGCGCGTCAGGCTGCGATCGTACCCGCCGTGCGGGTCGTGACAGCCCAGGCACTGGCCGGTTTTGACCGGGTCGTGGAGCACCGGCATGGCGTCGACTTCGAACTGGTGGCAGTACGTGCATAGGTCTTGCTTTTCGCGGAGCAACTGGAATCGATGATCGGCTTCATCGGTCAGCTTGTGACAGGCGCCGCAATCCCCCGCCGCGACCGGGCCATGCACGTAGTTGTAATTCAAGCGGTTTTCGTGACACCCGGACCGGATGCAACTGGTCGGATCGTCCGGCAGGTCCAGTGATTTCAGATCGAAATCCCGTGGCTGGATCGCGGGTCGCTTCGTGGTGGGATACGGATCGATCCGCGGCGCCGCCAGCGCATCACGGATCACCGGAATCTGCGTTTTATCCGACGCCTGCTCTGCCGCATCGGGGTGGCGCGGCGGCGTCATCGCGATGAACGAAGCAGGCTTGTCGGTCTCTGGTTTGCGGTATGGTCCCGGGCGATGGTCGGGAAACTTGATGTTCGGATTCGACGGGTGACAACCCGCGTCGCCGCACGTCGGTGGTTTGTGATAACCGTGCGTGGCGTGGCAGGCTTTGCATTCCAATGTTTTGTGATCGTCGTCGAACGCCTGGCCGGTGGTGGCGTGTTCGAACGATGGCGGCGGTTGTTGCCCGTTGGGGTAATGACAGTGATTGCATCCCTGGTCGACGTGACAGCTCATGCACGGGCCGTGCGAAGCGTCCCACGAGGCGGCGGGCAACAGCGGCTTACGCGGACCGGCTTTTTCACCGGGCTTGTGGTGACAATCTCGGCAGGTGTCACGGTGATGGCATTCATTGCAACTGAGGCCGAACCGCTCGATGTGTTCATCGTGACGGAAGGTGACATTGTCGCCGGCCGCGGGTGTAAACCGGGTTTTGTAGACCTTGACAGCCTGCATCTCGATCGGCGGGTGCATCCGCCCGATGATGTCGCCGCGCGTCGGCTGGGGCGCGAGATCGCCGCCGGCTTTGGCTGGTTCGTGGCAGACCACGCACTGGTTTTCGTTGGACCAGTCGCGGTGGCAGTTCAGGCATTGGCGGTGATACGCCGCCTTGAGGCTCGGTATGCGGATGGTGCCTTTTTCCGGGGCGACCGGGTGGCAGTTTTTACAGGCGGGTATCTGCTTGGATTCGAGCTGCGTGTGTTTACCGTTTGGCGCCGCGTCGGTTGGTTCAGCGTCAGATTCCGGTTCGGGCTGATAGTGATGGCAGGTCGTGCAGCCGTCCCACATCATGGCCATGTCCGCATGCGCTTTGTGGCTGAACGGAACGGGCTTGTAGAGGTTTTGCAACTCGTCGAGCACCACCGTATCGGGCACCTGATGCTCGAGCGTTGAGGCCGGCTCGGCGCTGACCGATGAGCACGGGCCCGCTATCACGCTGAACACGAAGCCGACTCGGACCGCGGCCGCCAGGATGGATCGGATCGTGCATTTCATGAGTCGGCCCGTGGTTGATGCGTATGAATCACCGGCAGGTACGTAACGGCCAAGCGGTAGCACAGGATCAAGGTGGAGATCAGGCCGACCGTCACTGCGAGTTCGATAAACGAAGGCACGTAGGAGTGGTCGGCGTACGGCGGTTTGAAACCGATGATGAAGACGTTCACGCGATTCCACAGCACGCCCAGCACAATCAGGCTGGCCGCGATCAAGATCAACTTCCGGCTCCTGCGAACCTGCGGAACCATCATCATCAACATCGGCAGGCACACGCCCAACCCCATCTCAGCCAGCCAACTCCACGACTGGATCGATCCCTCGAAGATGTAGCCCCACGCATCGCGATGGTGAATATCCAGCAGCTTCGCGCCGAGGTAGATGCCCATGAACACCGGCACGTATCGCGCCAGCGGTGAAAGCACGTTCATCTCCGGCTTCAGCTTCATCGACCACGAGGCGACCAGCGATTCCCAGATGACCATGGGAAAGCCCACCATGAAGGCGGACAGCAAAAACAGCAGCGGCAACCAAGGCGTCCACCAAAGCGGGTGAAGCTTCGACGGCGCGATGACCATCAACGTGCCCAGCGACGACTGGTGCAGACACGAGAGCGTGCAACCGGCGATCACCAGCAGGAACATGACCTTGTCGAGCTTGGCGTTGACGTAGGCGGCCAGCTCCGCGAGCCGAGGCCAGCGATCGCGATGCATGATCAGGCGTTCACACACGATCGGCGTGAACTCCAGGTACAGCACCGTCAGGTAGCACATCACGCACATGCCCACCTCGAACAACGCCGAATTGCCCTGCCACATGATCATGGGATGCCAGACGTTGTAAAACCTGCCGAGGTCGGCCTGCAGCCCCAGCGCCACAAAGGTGTAGCCCAGCATGGCTGTCAGCAACGCCGGTCGCGACACCGCGTGGTAGTGTTCGCGATGGAACACGTGGATCAGCGCCGCCGTGGTGAAACCGCCGGCAGCCAAAGCGACGCCGCTGGCCACGTCGATGCCGATCCACACCCCCCACGGATAGGCCTGATCCAGGTTGGTGCTGGCTTCAAGGCCGAACAGAAAACGGTAACCGGCAGCCAGCAGTCCCGTGAACGCCAGGCCCAGCAACACCATCACGCCGGGCGTCAGGAACTTGTGGCCGATCGGCGCGGGGGCTTCGTGGTGAGCGTGGTGATCCTCGTCGAAGTCGCGGTCTGATACTGAAAAGTCATGGACCGCTTCGAGCGGAGCCGTCGCGGCGCAGGCGCACCCGTGGCCGTCTTCGCAGGTGGGTTTGCCATGAACCGTGAGGGGTTGAGGGCGCGTTTTCGTCAGAAACATCGCACCACCCAGCAGGCCGTAAAGCAGCAGCGGCGGCAGGCCGTATTTGAAAACACTGTGCTGGATCGTTTCGGTCCGCTCCGGGGGCGCCGTGTGATCCAAGTCCTGAAAACCGAGTTCGTCAAACGGCACCGGCGACAGGTACATCACCGAAGTTCCACCCACCTCGTGCTCGCCGTAGATATGGTCGAAGTATGTGTCGGGGTTTTCTTTGATTCGCCGGTGCGCCAGTTCGAGCAGCTCGCCGCGCTTGCCGAACATCAGTGTCTCACGTGGGCAGGCCTCGACGCAGGCGGGCAATTCCCCTTTGCTGGTGCGCTGCGTGCATAACTCGCACTTGCGCACTTCCGGGGTCAGTGGATCGTTGTAGCTGTACGCGGGCACCCCGAACGGACAGGCCACCATGCAATACCGGCAGCCGATGCACTTCCATGCATCGTAAGTCACCGGGCCGTCGGGTTGCTTCTGCAGGGCGCCGACGATGCAGGCCGAAACGCAGGCGGGGTTAAGGCAATGCATGCACGCCTGCTTGGTGTAGATGGTTTGATCGCCGGTTTGCGGCTGCGAAGCGTTGACGACGGTGAAGTCTTCAATGCCGAGCGGGCGCCGTTGCTTGAATACCGACTGGTCATCGTACGACTCGATCGGACCGGGGTTGTTTTCGTTTTCCGTTTTGCAGGCGTATTCACACAACCGGCACCCGACACACAAAGTCAGGTCGATCAGCATCGCCTGCGCATCGTCGCACTCGGCCGCATCGACGCCGCTGGACGCGGACGCTTGACTCGGCCCCACCAGGCCCCCGCCGGCCAAAGTGCCGCCGAGACATTTTAGAAAATCACGACGTTCAAAAGACATTGCTTGTATGGCCCCTATGCACCGTCGTGCATGTCGCGCCGCCTGCGGGGACACCCCACAGACCGCGTGCATTTGGATATACAAACAGTATCTGTGAAATAATTCACGAACAAGAGCCTTTTGGCGTTCCCGCCCGCCTTTGGGTGTTTGTCCTAAAGCGTTTAGCACGACAATCGTCGATCATTGAGAACATGCCCTGATACGTCTCGGGGGCCTGCCCGCGCGTCGAAACGTCAATTTACACGCCATATTGTGGGCGTTTTGCACAAGCCACCGGAAGCCGCCTTGATTCGGCAGTTGCCGAGGCTCGTAAGGCCAACCTCGCGGCACCGGTGTCACCCTGACACATGGCTCATGGGCCACCCCAGCCACTGACCATGATGTACTGCCGCACGGAGCGACCGTGCAGTTGAAACATGCGAAGGCATCATGGGGGATTCAACTACGGACACGATGGCGAAGTTATACATCGAAATACGACATAACCGCACCGATCGGGCTACGGAAGATCGAACCAATCAATAGAAACAAGCTTTAAGCGCTTCGTCGTCCGCGGCGATGCAGCAGCGACATCATCACAAGCACGACGCCCGCTGTGGCGGGTTCGGGAGTCTGAGCCGCGGCGACAAAAGCCTCCAGCACCTCGACGCTCTGACCATAGTGCTGACTGAGTTGCACAAGATCGGCGATGTCGATTGAGCCGTCCTGATTGAAGTCGCCCTGGCTCCAACTCACATCATCGACGCGGCCGTAGTTCTGACTCAACCGCGTCAGGTCAGCGATGTCGACGATGTTATCCGAGTTGGCATCGCCGATGAGCGTCGCCCGCACGAGGACCGACCCGGCCAGCCCGCCGAGGTCATCGTCATACAACACCGCCAGCGCCAGATCGCCGAGCGCGCCGACGGCGGTGGTATCGACATGGTCGAATCGCCCGGCGCGTACGCCCTGATACGTCATGATCTCGAACACATCCCCGGCACTCGGGACATAGTCGTCGATCAACGAAAGCGCCAGCACGCCGTCGAGCGCGACATCCCCGGTGATCGCGATCTGGTCATGTTCCTCGCCGGGACTCGTGCCGCCGAGTTCGATCTGCATCGTGGGCGTTTCCGCGAGCACGGACAGGTTGCCATCAATATTGATCCGCCCGGCGGAAAAACCCGGCGCGATCGTGCCGGTACTGGCCACTTCAACATCACCCACGATATCCCCGTTGCCTTCGACGACAGCGTTGGCAACGGCAATCTTGCGTGCCGTGAATTTGCCACCATCCAGCCGCAGCTTGTTGGCATACTGGTAATACTTCGGCGTGTACACCTCGTTGCCTTCCACGAGCAGGACCACAACCTCCGCGCCGCTGCCGACGCGCATTTCACCACGATTAAGGAACGATCCTTGGCTGTCGATTGTAAGTGTTGCGCCGGGGGTATCTGCGATGATTGTGCCTAAAGATTGCATGGTCCCCCAGGAATTGATGGTCCCGCCGGTTGTGCCGGTTCGTATGACGCCGGTGGCGCCGAGGCCGGTAAATGATGGCATTGTGATGACATTGGCGTTGTCTGAGCCGTTGAAGATCGTCTCGCCGTCGCTCGATACGATAGCGCTGGCGATGCCAGTTGCATCGCCATTTAGAATCAGCCGCCGACCTTCCGCAAAAGGTGTTGACCATGTCAATTCGCCGCCGGGAGCAACCCGTATGTCAGCATCGACCATCGTCAAGCCTGACAGATCCACATTCTTGCCGCGGATGATCAGTTGGTTGTCGCCGGTACTGACGATGCTGCCGTTCGAGAAAGTCACGTCGTCGAATACTTCCACGGAACCGTACTGATCCAGGTCCATCGCGATGCCATCGAGCTTCATCGTATGGGCCGTAACCCAGACCTTCCCGCCAGTGATCTGAATGTCGCCCAGACGGGACAGATAGCAGCGTTTGTATCCGAATGAGTTGCCTTCGAGGTAGAGCCAGTCAGCGCCGTCGAGCACGAGAGTGCCGTCAGACATGATGATTTGCCCGCGGTTGTAGAACTCGGCTTCGATGTACAGTTTCGCATCGGGGTTGTCGAGGATGATCTGCCCGTCGTTATAGCAGCTTTGTAAATGACCGCCGGAGGCGCCGGTGCGAACGGTCACCTGTTGCCCAATGTCCAGCGTGATGCGATTGGCGTCGTCGGCTCCGTTGAAAACGACCTCGCCCGTGCCTTCAAGCACCGAGTTGTACGAACCGGTCAGTTTGGCGAACTGCTCACCGGCGCCTTCGAGGCTGATGCTTCCGCCGGCCAGTTGACTGTCGTCGATCGGCAGCTCGACACCGGGGAGAATCGCCAATTCGCCTGCGATGGTGGCATACTGCAATGAGGCGCCGGTTTCCGCGGCGACAAGCCGTGCACCATCAGTGGTAGTGATTGTCATCCATCGGATTTCCGCGTTCTCACCGAGGTCGATCGAGCCGTAGGTCGAGTCGATCTCAAAGACGCCGTCCGGGTCCACGAGTCTCTGGTCGAGTACGATATGCCCGCCGGTGCGATGGATCGTCCCAAGTTGATCGAAGGTAAAACCACCGCTGAGGCGCAGCTCGCCGGCGCTGAGTTCGATCACACCGTCGTTGCGACCGGAGCCGGTATATTGCAGGTAGTGTTCCGGTGCATCGATGACGATCAGTCCGAGGTTGTTAGTTGACAGGTTACCATCGCCGTCATGTACGGTGACGGTTGAATTCGGGCCGAGCGTCGGGGCGGAGAACATGCCGGGGTTGTAGACCGTGTTCGCAAACGCGATCGTCAGGTAGTCGACATCATCCTCAAAAATCGCACTACCGCCGTCTTCAATCGTCAGCCGATCACCGTGCAGCACCGCATCGCTGCCGACGGTCAGTTGGGCGCGGGCCTTGACGCGGATGTTCGGGTCGACCTCCACATCTCGCAGGTAGGCCATGTCGGATCTGCTCCAGTTGGTCGAGCCCACGAGTAGTTCACGATCGCCCTCGGCACTGATGCGACCGCCGGATATCTCACCGGCCAGTTCCCATCCCCCCTCGAAAGCGTCCAGCGCCAGCGTCTGTCCGGTATTGTCGAAATTGCCGCGGAGCCGAACCGTCGTGCCTGCGGATCGTTCGATGACGCCGACGTCGCTCATGGTGATCAAGCCGCCGAGGTCGAGCTCGCCGTCGGACAGACGGATGACGCCCTGGTTGTTCCAGTGGACGCTGTTGAGCCAGATATTCGACCCGCCCTGAATTTCGATGAGGCCCTGATTGGTGAACTCGCTGGCGGCGATGGTGAATCTGTCGGCCGATGTAAGTGTTTGAATCACGCCGTGATTGAGAATCGTCGAACCCGTACCACCAAGGTTGCCCGACGACCCGGCTCCTGTCACCGTGATCGTTGGATCGATGGTCAGTCCGTCCGAACTGATGACCTGAATTGTTGCGCTCAGAAGAAAGTCTCCGTGCGTTTGGCTGGTCAAGCGACCGCCCGCCCATACAAAATCCTCATACCGCGCATCAAAGGTTGTGCCTTCAATCGCCAAGTCGTTGACAATCTTTACGTCCCCGCGGTTGTAGCCAGCCTGGACTGTGACTGGAACGTACAGTGTAACATGGTCGAATGTCACATCTTCACCGCCGAGCCTGTCATAGCCGATGACGACTGACTCGTCAGGTCCGCCGACGACGGTGGCGTTGGACAAAGTTCCACGAGTCATATGAAACGCGCCGGCCTGCAGGTTGAGTGTTTCCTGAATGTTCAGGCCATTCCGCATGATCAGTGAGCAATCTGAAGAATTCAGCGTCAGGTTGTTGAGCGTAATCCCAGGGGAAACGTCGATCACGTACGGCGAGCCTGTCACGTCGATCGTGACGTTATACATGTCGCCGGCGGCGGGGGAACCGTTGTTGGGATAGACCGGGTCTGTCGACCAGTTGGCTGCGTCTGACCAGTTGCCGTCGACGGGGTTCAGCCAGGTGGCGTCGGTCTGGGCGAAGCCGATGGAGTCGATCAGTAGCAATAACATCACGACGATGAACACATCGCAGCGGCGGATCGGGTAACGCATCACTAAGCCCTCATAGATTGTCGCTTAAACCTCGGAATGATCCGACAGGAGTCGGCGGCATGAACTGCCATGCCCCGGAATCAGCCAGCCGAATTCAGATTAACCCGCCGGCATGAATGGGTCAATAAAAATGAGCGATGTGGTGATACGAGATTCCCGCAATTCCAATACTTGCCAATCAATGCACCACCACCGCCAGCTTATGGTGGTGTCGTTCGGTGTTTGCGACAAGGTGAAAGTTCAGCGGCGGCGGAGCATCAGGCCGGCGATCGCCAGCAGGCAAAGCGATGACGGTTCGGGAATGGCGTTGGCCGTGATGAGCGACTGGATGTCGTTGACGCCCAGCGCGGTGGTGAACACCCATACCTCATCCATGTTGCCGATGAATTCACCGCCGCCGTCCTGCTTGTAGCCGATGTCGTAGTTGGCGTGATTGCCGTCGATGGCGTCGACGTTGGTCATGGCGCTGGTAGCGGATCCGACGACCGCGCCGTTGTAATAAATGGTGGCGGTCTTGGTGTCGCGGTCCCATGTGACGGCCACGTGCTGGAAGCCGCTGCCGGTGGTGACGTAGGTGCTACCGGTGGTCAGGCCGATGATGTTGCCGTTGTTGGGATTTGGTCCATCGGCGCGCAGGTCAAAGCCGAGCTTGCCGGGGTTGGGGGCGTCGAGGCTGTTGATGTAGAAGCGCATCTGCCAGGGGGAGGACCAGTCGCCGAAGATCTGCGCCTGCGGGGTGAGGCTGGTGGGATCGATCCAGGCGGCGAAGGTGAAGCTGCTAGTGGCCAGGTCGATGCGGGGAACGCGAACGCCTTGGGAGTTGCCCGACAGTTCGACCCCACCGGTGGAAAGCGGGCCGGAGGCGTTGAAGACACCCGGGGCATTGAGCGTGCCGGCACTGTCGATGATGGTCCCGGGCGAACCCGGTCGGGCTGAGTCGGCGACCGACGTGCCGCTGTCAGCGTCAAAGGACCAGTGAGCCACCACCGCGGCTTGAGCTTGCACGGTCATAGCCAGCACAAGTGACAACACCGCGAACAATGCGCGAACATGGTTGAACGCCATATCAAATCTCCTTTGTCGTTTAACGAACTGGGCCTTTTTAGAACTGACAGGCTTCCAGCATAAATAGACGACCGTGAAAAATCAACGATTTTGCCTGTTGATTCAGCGATTCCGCAGCGTCCGCGGCGGGAATAATCACGGCTTCGGGGCGGGGGTGGCAAAGACGGCAACCCAGGTGATTTCACCGCCCCGGCTGCGGGCGTAGCCGAAACCGACTTCGTCGAAATCACCGAGCATGTTGGCGCGGTGCGGCGGCGATTGAAACCATGAACTGACCGCCTCTTTGGGCGAGCGCTGGCCACGGGCGAGATTTTCACCGGCGCGCCGGTAGCGATAACCGGCAACCTGAAGCCGATCGCTCAGCGTCCCCTGCTCTTCGTGACCGAGCTTGCCGGACTCGGCCAGGTAGTCGGCGTATCGCTGGGCGATGGCGGTGAGCGTGTCGTTGAGTTGGAGTTCGGGTTTGTCAGCTTTGGCGCGCAGGCGGTTGTGCAACACCAGCAGCGCCTTGGGCACACGCGGATCGGGTTTATCCGCAGCCATGACCGCGGCCGACAAACTGATCAGCAGCGCGACAACCCACAGGCGAATGATCGCTTGGTGCATGTGAACATTGTAGACCGGTGTGACCGCGCTCAGCGCAGGGCGGCGGTGACCAGCGAGGGATCGCCGCCGAGCGCTTCGACGATGGCGGTCAGATCATCAGCGACCGGCACGGGGGTATTCGACAGCTTGCCGTGCGGCTCGGTGTGCGGGGCCTGCTCCTGAATCGCCTTCATGTCGATGCCGGTGTGATACTTCACGGTGGCGTCGGGATCCTTGAGCTGATGGCCGGTGAGGATGCAGACGACATCGTCGTCCTTGTTGATGATGCCTTCGTCGATGAGCATGTGCGCTCCGGCGACGGACGCGGCACTGGCGGGTTCGCACCCGAAGCCATACCGCCCCACCATCGCCTTGTGCTCGAGGATGGTTTCATCGTCGACCTCGCGGACGACGCCGTCCATGTAGTCCAGGGCGCGGAGGGCTTTTGACAGGTTCACCGGGCGGCCGATCTCGATGGCGCTGGCGATCGTGTGGGCGCGGATGCCCTGATCGTCGTACTCAGCGTAGAGCGCGTTGCGCATGTCCTTATCCCAGCGCCCGCCGTTCCAGCGGAGGCCGCGCTTTTCGAACAGCGTGTACAGCGGGTTCGCCCCGGTCGCCTGAATCACCGCCAGGCGCGGCACGCGATCGATCAACCCGAGTTCCTTGAGCTCCATGAACGCCTTGCCGAAGGCCGAGCAGTTGCCGAGGTTGCCGCCCGGCACGATGATCCAGTCCGGCACGTTCCACCCACGCGCTTCCAGCACGCGGAACATGATCGCCTTCTGCCCTTCCAGGCGGAAGGGATTGACCGAATTCATCAGGTAGATGCCAAGCTGCGGAATCTCCACGGCGATCTGCTTGACGCGCCGCAGGCAGGCGTCGAAATCACCCTGCACCTGAAGCGTCAGCGCGCCGTAGTCCAGCGCCTGCGACAGCTTGCCGTAAGCGATCTTGCCCGAACCGATGAAGACCACGCCCTTGAACCCGGCCATGTCGGCGAACATCGCCAGCGAGGCGGAGGTGTTGCCGGTCGAAGCGCAGGCGACCTTGTCGGCGCCGACCATGTTGGCGTGGGTGAAGGCGGCGGTCATGCCGTTGTCTTTGAAGCTGCCGGTGGGGTTGAGCCCTTCGTACTGCAGGTGGAACTTGCCGGGGGTGTGGCCGATGTGCCGGGCGAGTTTGCGGGCGTCCTGCAGGTTGGTGCGGCCTTCGCCGATGGTGACCACGTCCTCATACTTGTGATAGAACGGCATCAACTCGCGGAAGCGCCAGACGCCGGAAAAGTCCAGCGCGCCTTTGCCGTGCTCGCCCTTGGTCATCCAGCGGTATTCAAACATATCCCACTTGGGCGTGACCAGGCGGTCCCAGTTGTAGCGGACGTCGAGCAGACTGCCGCACTGCGGACAGGCGACGTGAACTTCGTCGACGCTGAAGGTGGCCCCGCAGTCGGGGTGGATGCACTGTTGATACGCGTGGTCGGTGGGCATGGTGTTTCTCTGGCTGGATCAAGGCACATGATATCACGAAAAGCGTGAAAATCCGACTCGCGCCGATCGGGGCAGGCCTGAGCAATACCGCCGATCGGGCATACGTTGCCAACACAGAGGATATCGACCATGCACACCCGCGGAATTCACACGTTTTGCCTGTTGTTTCTCATCATGCTGCTGCCGGCCGGGCAGGCGCCCGCCGCGCCGTCGCTCGACGAGATCATGACCATGCTGCCCGATGAGCCGACCAGCGTGATCGGTCGCTCGATCGACGACCGCGCCGCATGGGACCCGATCGCCAAAACCGCCTCCGGCAAGCGGGCCATCGCCGCCGCCGCGAAGCTGGCTGAAAAGCCCATCGACGCATTCCGCCGTGACCTCTACATGGAGTATTTCGAGAACGGCAACCGCTCGCATTTTCAGTCGCACAACGGTCGGCGATGGCGTCATCTGCGCGTGCTCGTGATGGGTGAACTGCTGGAAAACCGCGGGCGATTCGTGCCGGCGATCAAGCAGGCCGTCGAGGTGATGTGCTCCGACCCGTCCTGGATGCTCCCGGCCCACGATCGCAAGCATGTCGTCGTCGACGGCAAGCAGAACTACGTCGACCTCGGCGTCGCCATGTACGGTTACGAAATGGCGCTGACGCGCAGCCTGCTCGCCAGCCGCCTCGACGAAGCCACCCGCCAGCTCATCAAGGACAACCTCCAGCGCCGCATCATCGATCCGGTCTTCGACACGATCCGCAATCCTGAAAAGTCCCCGCTCCGCCGTCGCCACTGGTGGCAGCAGACGACCAACAACTGGAATGCCGTCTGCACCGCGGGCACGACCGGCGTGATTCTCTCGACGGTCGATTCCAAACGCGAGCGCGCCGAGGCGGTCGCTTCAGCGATGGACAACATGACGCGATTCCTCGCCGGGTTCACCGCCGACGGGTATTGCTCCGAAGGGCTCGGCTACTGGAACTACGGGTTCGGCCACTTCGCCGTGCTGCGCCAGATGCTGTTGCAACAGACCGGCGGCAAGATCGATCTGCTCGATGACGACAAGGCCCGCGCCGCGGCAAAGTTTCCGCTGAACATCCACATCCTCGACGACGTCTGGCCCTCCTTCGCCGACGCCTCGCCGCACGGCAAGCCCGGCAGTGATCTGATGACCTACCTCGGGTGGCAACCCGCGCCCAAAGAGGCTGACGCCGCCGACACCGGCTTGATGTACTGGACGATGGTGGCCCTGTTTTCACCGACCGCCGGCGCGCAGCACGAGCACGTCGCTGAACACGCTCGGCGCACATATTTCGATCAGGGCGGCGTCATGATCGTCCGCCCCGGCGAGCAGACCAAGCAACGTTTCGCCGCGGCGCTCAAAGCCGGTCACAACGCCGAGCATCACAACCACAACGACGTCGGCTCGATGACCGTCGTGCTCGATGGCAAGGCCCTGATTCTCGACCCCGGCTCCATGGTCTACACCGCCGACACGTTCAGCTCCAAACGCTACACCTTCGCGATCATGAACTCATACGGCCACAGCGTGCCCGTCATCGACGGACAGCTTCAGCAGCCCGGCCGCGCGGCCGCCGCCAAGGTCGTCTCCACCGAGTTCACCGATGAGGCCGACACCTTCGCGATTGATCTGACCGCCTGTTACAAGGATGCGAACCTGTCCGGCGCCCAGCGCACATGGCGCTACGACCGGCGCGGCGAAGGCTCGCTGACGATGACCGACCATATCCAACTCAAAGTCCCCGGCACGATCGAAACCGCCCTGGTCGGCGTCGACGACTGGCGCCGCGGCGACAGCGGTGTGCTTTATGTGCGTGATGAATCAGGCGCGGCGTTGCGTGTTGAAATCACCTGCGCCCAGCCGTACGACCTGGTTGCAGAAAAGCTTGAAAACCCTCGGCATTTTGAACCCGTCCGCGTGGGCATTCGCCTGCGTGAGCCCGTGGCCGAAGCGACGATCAAGCTGATGATCCGCCCCGCCGCCGCGGATGAGGCCGCCGCCGCCAAACCCGTCACGATCACCGGCAAGCGGTTGACGATCACTTCGACGCATTGACAGATCAGACCGCGGCGCTCAACCGCGATGTTCGAGGTTGTTCCGCAACTCGGCTTCGACTTCAGCCACCGCCTCTTCGTCGAGATTCAGATACTCAAGCGCCACCGGGTCCAGATCGTGCGAGCCGACGGTGCCGCTGTAGCCGATGCCGTTGCGGGCGGCGAGCACATCGCTGATGTGAACGATACCGGCCAGCGGGCGATGCTCAACCGGCGCGGCCATCGGGTCGTGATGAAAGGCGGTCACGGCAACCAGGTCGTCGGGCAAGTCCCACTGCTCGCAGAGGGCGCGGCCGAGGTCGGTGTGATTGAAACCCAGCGCTTGATGCTCGGCAGCCATGAAGTCGACATGATCGCGCTCGACACGCTCGATGGTCGACGCCAGTGCCTCACGGCGGACCTGCATTTCCAACATGATGCCCAGGTCGTGGATGAGTCCGGCGACGTAGGCGTTGGATGTCTCGTGGCCGAGCCGCTGAGCCAGAATGCGTGAAGCGCAGGCGACGGCATTGCTGTGCTGCCAGATGTGCTGGGCGTAGACGGTGTTGGTGATCTGCCCTTCGGGACACAGGCCGGTGAGATTGGCGGCGATGAGAATCCGCTTCAAGCCGCTCAGGCCGAGCAGCGCGATGGCGCGTTCCAGCGAATTGACCTGCCGCGGCAGTCCGTACTGGGCGCTGTTGACGACGCGCAAGACACGCACGCACAGCGGCGGATCAGTCCGCACGACCTGCGACAGTTGTTCGATGCTGCATTGCGGATCGCGAATGATCTGAAAGATCCGCAGCGTGACGGCGGGCAATGTCACCAGTTCGACTGTGCGCAACAGCGATTCAATATCCGTTGCACCGGAGTTGTCCATCGAAGCCTGATGCGGCATCGCCAGCCCTTTGCAGTAGACGTGGGTGTATGCAAAGTATCGTCACAAAAAGGCCCGGCCTTGATGCCCCGGCAATACGCATTACTACTCATTCAAACCGAAAAAGCCCTGAATTCTGCGGAGAAAATCACCGGCGAGGTGGCGGCGGGCGGCCGAGTCCGACGGGCCGTCGGAGGTTTGCAGACGTGTTTCGGTTTGCGTTTTCCGCTCGGCCAGGGCGCGGCTGAGCGTCTCGGCGAGTTCGGGGCGGTCCTGGAGAATCGGAGCCATCACATCGCGATCCAGTTCATAGAGCGTCGACCCGGTGACGCTGACGATGGTCGCCGAGCGCGGCTCGCCGGTCAGCAGCGACATCTCACCGAAGAAGTGCCCCGGCTCCAGGCGCGCCACCTTGCGTGACTGCCCGTGGTCTTCGACGCGCACTTCCAGCAGGCCGTCGACGACCACGTAAAGCGTCGTACCGGGATCGCCTTCGCTGACGATCAACTGACCGGCGGTGAACTTACGCTCGGCGAGACCGGCGGCGATGCGCGATATCTCATCGCTGCTGAGATCGGAGAACAACTCGATGCGCGCCAGCAGCGCCGCCCGATCCTTGCGGCGGTCGATCTCACGCGGCGGCATGCGGGCGATGAACACATCGCGCTTCGGAAACGGCACGCTCATGCCGGCCTGGTAAATGTGGTGGTTGACGCTGAGGGCGACATTGTTGATCACTTCCTGAAGCTGCGCGTAGCTGGCGACGTAGAAGCGGATGCGGTAGAGGATCGAGTCGTTGCCGAACTCGGTGCACAGCACATCGGCCGAGGGATTTTCCATCACGCCCTGGGCTGACCGCGCGCCGGCCAGCAGCACCCGCCGGGCGTCGGGGATCGGCACGCCGTACTCGAGCCCGATGGTGAACTCGGCGCGGAAGTGGGCGCCGGGCAGGTTGTAGTTGTTGACGGGACGCTCGGCGATGTAGCTGTTGGGCAGGATGACGGTGACCTGATCAAGCCGCAGCAGGTGGGTGGCGCGCCAGTTGATTTCGACGACGCGACCGACGACGCCGTCGACCTCGATCCAGTCGCCGAGGCGGTAGGCGCTTTCGACGTTCATCGCGATGCCGGAGAAAAAGTCGCTGATCGTGCGCTGCAGCGCGAAGCCCAGCACGATGCCGACCACACCCGAGGAAACCAGCACGCCCGTCAGCGGCTGCTCGAACACGTAGGCCACGATGAAGCTGATCGCCAGCGCCATCACGACCACGCGAAGCATCGCCACCAGCAGTCGCGGCGCCGCCTGCCCGGTGCGCCGCTGCACCATCGCCTGCCAGACGAATACGTCGATCAGCACGCAGCAGAGCCACGCAATGCTCAACCCCAGCGTCGTGCCGACGGCGCGCCGCGCGACGGTGAGCATGCCGGCGGTCGGTTCGATCCCCACGCTCGCCAGGGCGGGCTGAACATTCGGAATCAGATACACCAGCGCGATCGTGAACAGCGCCGGCAACAGAATTTTTTCGTACTTCGGTCGATCCACATCAATCCCTTTGCGCACGTCCGACTGTCAGCCGGACAGGCCCACAGCATATCAGCAATCACACCGCAAAGGTATGAAAACGTGGTCGATCAGTGCATGGGGAATGCTTGGGTGCCACACACCGCGGCTTTGAGCGGTATGTGAGACCAATCGCAGAAAATACTCGGGCCTCTGTGTAAAGCTCGAACGCGGCATTGTGGCACAGCCGCCCTCGGCTGTGCTGTAGTCGTCACCCGCACAGCCGGGGGCGGCTGTGCCACAGAGCACACGCCGCGAAGCGCGGTGTGTGGCACCCGAGTTGGTCGACATCGTGCAAGCGGCTCGCAAGCGAGCCGGCTAAACAGAACGCCTCATCGCGGGGGGTAGTGCTTGATCTGTTTGCGCTGATCGGTGGTCGGGCGTTTGCCCTGGGGTGATCTGGATTTCTGCGGGGCGAAACCTTCGACGGTGCCTTCGCCGGTTTCCTCGACGGCGAAGTTGGGAAACGCCTCACCATCGGCGTCCGGCCCCAGCGAGCACTGCTCGCGGAAGCAGCGGTTGATCACCGCCACGGCCTCGCCGACGTCATCGGTCATATGGAAGCGGGACAGGTCGCCGGGGCTGATGGTCTGATACTCGTCTTCGAGGGTTTTCTGCATCCACTCGGTCAGGCCCGACCAGAAATTCTTGTCCATGCAGATGACCGGGAACGGACGAATCTTCATCGTCTGAATCAGCGTCATCGCCTCGAAGAATTCATCGAGCGTGCCGAACCCGCCGGGGAAGATCACGAACGCGCTGGCGTACTTGACGAACATCACCTTGCGGACGAAGAAGTAGCGGAAGACCAGTTCGTGGGTCTGGTAGGGATTGGGCTCCTGCTCCATGGGCAGGGTGATGTTGAGGCCGACCGATTTGCCGCCGGCTTCGTGAGCGCCCTTGTTGGCGGCTTCCATGATGCCGGGCCCCCCGCCGGTGACGACGGCGAACCCCGACGCAACGAGTTGGCGGCCGAGTTCCGCAGCCAGAAGGTAGCTGGGGTGGTCCGGCTTCGTGCGGGCCGACCCGAAAACCGTCACGCACGGCCCCATCTCGCTCATCACTTCGAATCCGTCGACGAACTCGCTGATGATGCGGAAGATCCGCCAGGTGTCTTTGGAGAGATTGGACGTGTGGTCATCGAAAATCATGTCTTGCCTCGCACTGATACATCGGAACAATCGCGCAGGGACATGATAGGCAGGTGGACTTGCCCCTTGTATGTTCGATTTGTCCGATCGAATCGGTTCTACTGACGCTTGTCGTGTCCGCGGGGCGGCGAGCGTAGCGAGGCGTCACGCGGACACGACCGCCGGCGGGCGACCGATCCCCCTTGGGTCCGATGCGACCGTGGGAAAGCGTGGTCCCCGTCGGCGTCGTGTCTCGTCGTCCGAACAGCCGACAGAGCCGCCGCCGGTGCGCTCGCATTCGCAAGGAAGGACCAGCGTGACAAGTCAACGGATGGAACCGACCGACCGTGTGTACGTGGGCATCGACGTGAGCAAGGCCCGCCTCGACATCGCCCGCAGCGACGACCCCACACCCATGCGCGTGGCCAACGATCCCGCCGGCATCGCCGCGTTGGTTGAGCTGCTGCGGCCGTTGCCGATTGCGATCATCGGCCTCGAAGCCACCGGCGGGCTGGAGCGCGCTGTCCGCGACGCGCTGCTCGCCGCCAGCCTGCCCATGGCCGTGGTCAACCCGCGTCACGTGCGTGACCTGGCCAAGGGGCTGGGGCTCAACGCCAAGACCGATACGATCGACGCCCGGGTGATCATGGACTTCGCCCGTCTGGCCACGCCGCGTGTCGCCACCAAACCCCGTAAACACAGCGATGAACTCGAAGCCCTGGTCACCTGCCGACGCCAGCTCATCGACGTGCGCACCGAGCAAACCAACCGGCGGCATCAGACGACCAGCCCCGCCGCGCTGGCCGCCATCGACGCCGTGCTCGATACCGTCAACACACAGATCGACCAACTCGACCAGCAGATCGACGCGATGATCGAATCCGATGACGACCTGGATCAACGCGGCAAGCTCATGCGCTCGGCGCCCGGCATCGGCCCCGTGTTCGTGGCCACCTCGCTGGCCGAACTCGACGAACTGGGTCGGCTCAACGCCAAACAGATCGCCGCGCTCGTCGGCGTCGCTCCGTTCAACCGCGACTCGGGCACACTCCGCGGCCGACGCGTGACCCGGGGCGGCCGCACCAGCGTGCGCTGCGCGTTGTACATGGCGGCGCTCAGCGCCCGTCGCCACAACCCGGTGCTGCGTCCGTTCGCCGATCGCCTGGCCGAACAGGGCAAACCCAAAAAAGTCGTCCTCGTCGCCGTGATGCGCAAACTCCTGACGCTCCTCAACGCCATGCTCCGCGACAACCTCACCTGGAATCAACTCGAATGCGTCAAAAACGCTTGACATCAAACACAGCCGCTCTCCCCTTGAGGGGAGAGGCTGGGTGAGGGGTGAAGTCCGGCACATGATTGTGTCGTTGAACGTCGCTCGGTGGCTGGACGGTTTGACCCTCACCCCAACCCTCTCCCTGCAAGGGAGAGGGAGCCAAATTCAGCGATCGGATTTGTCGGCGGTCTGCTGAATGATCAGGGGCAGGTCGACGAGGCTGGTGTCGGGCTGATTTTTGCGCGGGGTCTGCGGAATCTGCTGCTGCAGAATGGCGCGGTAGTCGGGCGCCAGCGTCGGCCAGGGCGCGGGCGTCAGCGTGACGTCGGGTTTCAGCGGGGCCTTGTCAGGCACGTTGCCAACCGCCAGAAGATTCCGCTTGCGAAGCTGAACCTGCGCGTTGCCCGAGGCGGCCTGCAGTTCGGCGATCAGCCGCGGCAACTGCTCGGTGTCGACCTTCAACACATACCGCTGCGACGGCGTCGGCTCGGCCTGCTTGAGTATCTGCGATACCGCCTGCTGGAGATCGGTCTTGGTCAGACTCTGTTTCGGGGCATCGCCCTTCGCAGCGCCGCTCATGAATGCGGTGACCTGCTGCACGACCTTGTCGGGATCGCCGGCGACGACGAGCAGTTCCATCTGCTGGGCGAGGTCCGGCTGCAGACGAATCTGGCGGGCGTTGTACAGCGCATCGTCGGCGGGCAGTCGCGCCTCGGGCGGGGCCTTGGCGGACTTCGGGGCTTCCGGGGGCTGGGGCAACAGGTCGGCATGACGCGGGGCGCCGGAGCCGGCGAGCATCTGACCGGGGCCCGGCGTGGCGGGTTCGGTCATCGGCTTGTCGGTGTCGGCGGGTTCGGCGACGTCGGGCTTCGCGGCCACGGCGGGCGACGGCTCAGCGGTTTCGGCGTCGGGTTTGACCGGCTCAGCTTCGCTGCCACCGGCGGTGTTGTCACCCTTGGCGATCATCGGGGCATTCGGCACGGCGGGCTCAGTGGTGCTGCCTTTGACGGGCTCAACAGGCTCGGCGGATTCAGCAGCCTTGCCGGGTTCGGTCATGACGACGGCCGGTTCGGCAGGCTGCTCAGACGGCACAGTCTCGGCCACGGCGGGCACATCGGGTAGTGTGGCGTCTTCCGCGTCGGTCATGGTCACATCGGTTTCGGTGGGCTTGGGCTCACCGTTCATCGCGAAGTGCGGCGACTCACTGACACCGGTCAGCGAGGAGATCACGACGCCGGCGACGACCATCAGCATGGCGGCCACGGCGGTACCGAGCACGATGCGGCGCATGATGTGGCGCTGGGCGATGGAGGTGTCGGCGAACTGCTGGGGGCCCATGTCCACGAGCATGGCCCGTTCGAGCTGGCGATCGACCTCATCCATGAGCCACTCGGGCGTGGGCGGATCGGGCATCGCCGCCAGGGCTTTGCGGTCGGCCTGCATCGAGGCCAGCAGCCCGGCGAGGCGGGTATCCTCGGCGGCCCAGGCTTCGACGCGGGCGGTCTCGTCGGCGGTCAACTCGCCTTCGACGTAGCCCAGCAGCAGATTTTCGTCATACTGTTCAACGCTCATGGTCATCCTGACTTTCAGCGCTCAGCGAGCCGTTGAGCTGGGCCCGCAGGGCGAGTCGCGCCCGGAAGAGGCGGCTTTTGACAGTCCCCAGGGGCACGGCCAGCACTTCGGCGATCTGTTGATAATCCATTCCCTGTAAGTCACGCAGGAGAATGACACTGCGCAACGACGGCTCCAGAGCCTCCAGGGCCAGACCCAGACGTTGGATCTGCTCCTGTGTTTCGACGCGGTAGTCGGCGGTTTGTTCCCGTTGTTGGGCGATGAGATTTTTCAGGGGGGTGGCCTGATCGGCCCCGGCCTGCCCGGCGACCTCGTGCTCGAGGCTGACGGTTTTGCGGACTTTGGTCCGGCGGAGGTGGCTGATGGCCAGATTCATGGCGATCCGCAGCAGCCAGGTGCTGAACTTCGAATCGCCTTTGAAGTTGTCGGCGTGTTTGATCGCCCGCAGCAGGACTTCCTGGGTCAGTTCGGCGGCGTCCTCGGTATTGGACACCATCCGCAAAATCACGTGGTACACGCGCTTGTGGTAGGCCCCGAGCAGTTCGCCCAGCGCCCCGCGGTCGCCGCGCAACACCTGCTCGACAAGTTGCCGCTCGCGTTCACTGCTTAAAATCGAATGGCTGGCCATCACGTGATCTTAGTCCGCCCGTTTCTCCAGGGTTGTCTTAAGGCCTGTTTGAGGTAATATCGCCTGTTACAGCTTACGAAGCAAGCTACGCAGACAAATGACCAATGAACAAGCACCAATGACCAAGGAAATTCTCAAATGTCGAATGTCTGAATGATCCGGCGCCGAACGGTTCATCATTTGAACATTGGACATTACCTTGGTCATTGGGATTTGGACATTGGTCATTGCCCCGTCCGCGGGCATTGATCATCGCCCTGGAATTCAACATGCACGATTCAAACACGTATCAATCCCCTCTGGCGTCGCGTAATGCTTCGCCGGCCATGCAGGCGATCTGGTCGCCGCAACGCAAGTTCTCCACGTGGCGCCGGCTCTGGCTGGCCCTGGCTGAGTCCGAACAGCAGCTTGGGCTGAACATCACCGACGCCCAGCTCACCGAGCTGCGGGCGCACCTGGACGACATCGATTTCAACGCCGCCGCCGCTTACGAGAAGAAGCTCCGCCACGATGTGATGGCGCATGTGCACGCCCTGGGCGATGTGGCCCCGACGGCCCGGCCGATCGTTCACCTGGGCGCTACGTCGCAGTTTGTCGTCTGCAACACCGAGCTGTGTCAGATCCGTGATGCGCTGACGCTGGTGGCCGGCAAGCTCGCCGCGGCGATCGATCGGCTGGCCACATTCGCCGAGAAATATCGCGACATGCCCACGCTGGCGTTCACGCATTACCAGCCGGCCCAGCCGACGACCGTCGGCAAGCGGGCGGCGCTGTGGGCCCATGACCTGTCGCTGGCGCTCGAAGAAGTCGAACACCGCCTCGCGTCGCTGCGCTTTCGGGGCGTCAAGGGCACGACCGGCACGCAGGCGTCGTTCCTTTCGCTGTTCGACAACGACCACGACAAGGTCGACGAGCTCGATCGCCTGGTCACCGAAAAAATGGGCTGGTCCGCTGATCGCCGCTTCGCGCTGACGGGGCAGACCTACCCGCGTGTGCTCGACGGCATGGTCGCTTCATCACTGGCCGCCGTCGCCAGCGCCTGTGCGAAATTCGCCACGGACATGCGCCTGCTGGCCAATCGCAAAGAACTCGAAGAGCCCTTCGAGAAGAGTCAGATCGGCTCCTCCGCCATGGCCTACAAGCGCAACCCGATGCGCAGCGAACGCATCTGCGGGCTGTCGCGCTTCGTGATCGGCATGGTGTCGACCCCGTTCACCACGGCCGCCGAGCAGTGGCTCGAACGCACGCTCGACGATTCGTCCTGCCGCCGGCTCACCCTGCCCGAGCCCTTCCTCGCCATCGACGGCGTGCTGGACCTGGTGATCAACGTCGCCGGCGGCATCGTCGTGTATGAAAACACCGTCGCGGCGAACCTCGCCCGCGAGTTGCCCTTCATGGCGACCGAAAACATCCTCATGGCCGCCGTGCGCAACGGAGCCGACCGGCAGGAAGCCCACGAGGTGATCCGCACACACAGCCAGGCCGCCGCCGAGCGTGTCAAAGCTGCCGGCGCCGACAACGATCTGCTCGACCGCATCATCAATGAGCCGATGTTCACCGGCATCGATGTCCGCGCCGAGCTCGACGCCTCCAAGTTCGTCGGCCGCGCCCCCGAGCAGGTCGATGCATTTGTCGCCGATGTGGTCGCACCGATCCGTCAGCGCTACGCTGATGCCTTAAATGCCAGCGTCGAATTGAAGGTTTAACCCCCACCCCCGTTTAGCCGCGAGCCGAAGGCGAGCGCGTCATATGTTCCTCGACATCCTCCTACTCGTCGTCGGCCTCGTCCTCCTGCTCGGCGGCGGCGATGTTCTGGTCCGCGGGGCGGTCGGCACGGCCAGCCTGCTCGGCGTATCCACCCTCATCATCGGTCTGACCGTCGTCGCCTTCGGCACCAGCGCCCCCGAGCTTGCCGTCAACCTCTTCGCCGTCTACCAGAACAACACCGATGTCAGCTTCGGCAACATCATCGGCTCCAACATCGCCAACGTCGGGCTCATCCTCGGCGCCGCCGCGCTCTACCGCCCGCTGGATATTCAGCCCTCCATCGTCGCCCGTGAAATTCCCATGATGCTTGTGGCCACCGCCGCCGTCGCCATCATGGCTTTCGATGCGCTGCTGTTTGATTCGACCGACGCCATCGCACGCGGCGACGGCATGATTCTCCTGCTGCTGTTCGGCGCGTTCATGTTCTACATGCTGCGCGACGCCCTGAGTCAGCGGAAAAAAGACGCCTACCTCAGCGAGATGGAAGCCGAAATCAAGCAGCAGGAAAAACCCGCTTCCATGCTGGTGAGCCTCGCCCTGCTCGTCGCCGGGCTGTGTGCCGTCACCGGCGGCGGCAAGCTGACCGTCGACGCCGCGGTCAACATCGCTCAGACGATCGGTCTCTCCCAGGCCGTCATCGGTCTGACCGTCGTCGCCATCGGCACCTCGCTGCCCGAGCTCGCCACCAGCGTCATGGCCGCCCGCCGCGGTCACACCGACATCGCCATGGGCAACGTCGTCGGCTCCAACATCTTCAACCTCCTGCTGATCATGGGCGTCACCGCCACCTGCCGCCCCATCCCGATCCCCGACGCCGGCCACACCGACCTGATCGTCATGGCCGTCCTCTCGATCGCCCTGCTCCCAATCGCCTTCATCGGCCGCAACAACATCTCCCGCCGCGAAGGCGCCCTCCTGCTGGCCGCCTACGTGGGCTACCTCACCTGGCGCACCGTCACCTCGCTGTAACGATCGCGCGCGGTCTTATACACATCGCAAAAAAACACCCGAACCTTTGTGTATGCCCGGACGCGACACTGTGGCACAGCCGCCCTCGGCTGTGCTGAAGTCATCGCCCGCACAGCCGGGGGCGGCTGTGCCACAGGTTCGCAGTCGATCACGTCCTGACGCCCGGATCTTTTCCGCGCGAGGTCTTAACCCGTCTCCGGCATGAAGGTCGGCATGATGATTCCCGTCGGCTCGCGCCACGCTCCGCGCACCTGCGCGAAGTGCAGTTCACAATTTCGGGCGCCCCAGCCGTACAACGTCGCCACCAGGTCCGCCCGATCGCAGGGCACTAAAAACACCGGCGTGCTGTCGCGGTAAAACCGCAGATGGTTGGCGATCAGCGCCGCGGCCGCCTCATCGCTTCGCATCACACCCGGGCCCAGCATGTGCGATCCCGGATGATGCACCGAAGCGAGAAACCCGTCGATCGCGCCACGCGGGTCGGTGTGCACCAGCGTGCGCCAGATGCCCTGTGCGTTGTCGATAAAAAACCGGTAATCGTCGGGGCGCTCGATGCCGACGAGTTCAGTTTCCAGCGCCGTCATCGCGTCGACATCCTCCACCGTCGCTTCGCGCGTCCCCGGCAGTTCCGGTACGCGCGCCGCATCTTTCACGAACATATCTTGAAAACTCATGCGCGGCACGAACCCCGCCCGCGTGTAAAGCGAAAACGAATCCAGGTTGATGGCGCTGGATACCAGCCGCACCGGCAGGCCCCGCGTGTCCGCCTCGGTGATGATCCGTTCAAGCAGTTGCCGCGCGATCCCCCGCCCCGCCGCGTCCGGGTGAACATTCATGATCCCCAGCGACACGTGCACCCGGCGCGGATGGTAAAAACACGACCCGAGTATATTCCCGCTGTCATCATCGACAGCAACCAAACAGCACCCCGGGTCCATCGCCTCGTACACATCGCAGAACACCCGCGTCGCCGTCACATCACCGGTGAAGATCGCCTCGCGTCCGTGCGCCTCGTACCAGGCGTTGGTCGACACGCGAACCAGTTCGGCCACCTCGTCCCGCTGCTCGCAGGTCATACGATGGATCGTGATCATCACCCCAATGTACAAACTCCCCCGTTTAGCCGCGAGCCAACGGCGAGCGCGTCCGATGTTGAGATATCACCGTTCAACGACGGCGCATCAGCAACCCGCCGAGCAAACACAACCCCGCGGGCAGCGCCGCGGGCGTCGGAATCGCGGCGACGCTGACGGTGTCGAGATACGTGTCAAAAGCGAGGCCGTCGTTGGTGGATGTGTCGACAAAACGCAGCGTCGTGGTGGTTCCCTGAGCGACGAACGTGAACTTGTACAGCGAGTAAAACGCGCTGAGGGGTTCACTGTGTCCGACGGATTCCGAAGCCTGTGTCGACAGCAGATTGGTCCCGGTGAAATCGCCGCCGTCGAAGACATCGACATCGAGCCGCGCCTCGCCGGACCCGGCAGCATACTTGGCCAGGTAGAACGCCAGCAAGTAAAGCTGACCGGTCTCGGTATCGAATGACTGCGAAATCGTGACATCCGGCGTGTTGTTGCCACCGTTGAGTCCGACGGCCCATGAGCCTTCGTGGGCGCGACCGGCATTGTTGGTGAATCCGCCATGGGTGCCGATCTTGGTCCAGCCCGTGCTGCCGGATTCAAAATCACCATTGGTGAACATCGCCGCCTGCGCCGGGGCGACCACGCAACCCAGGGCCAGGGCGATCATCATGCTGCATGCGAATCGTTGAATGTTCATCACACAAATCCTCCTGAGGAATGTTTAATTCAGCGGCGGCGAATCAGCCCCAGCGAACCCATGGCCAGCATCGCCAGCGTGGCGGGCTCGGGGATCAACGTCAGCGTCGGGGCCGAGGCGGCGCTGGCTTCCTTGGAATAGAACGACAGGTTGCTCGACCCGCCGGCATGAGCGCCGGTGCGTCGGACAATCAGCGTGATCACGCCGTTGGTGTCGGCGTGGATGAAATTGTCCAGCGCCGCGCTGGAGAAGCTGACCCAGTCGGCGGTGGTGTCGTTGGCGGTGACGTTGAACGTGCCCAGCGAGACGGCGTCCGAGGTCAGCGAGAAGCCGGAGGTGGTGACGTTGGCCGGGGCGCTGTCCCAGTCGAGCGTGCTCTCAGCCCAGAACTCATCATGAACGTCTTCCTCGTCGGTGACATCGCCATCGGGGGTTGGCGTCTGGTCGACGCCCGCGTACCCGTCGACCAGGCCGAGCACCTCGACGACGAAGTCGGTCGGCGTGCCCTGGTCATCGTTGTTGCTGATCCGCAGGTCAAGCCGTGCCGCGGCGAACGAGCCCCCATTCCACGCGGCCAGGTCAAACCGCAGATAAGTCTTGCGTGTGTACTGGTCAGGGGCCGCACCGTTTTTGACGACGAGGCTGCTGCTGCTGCCCGTATTCGGAAACGGCGCGGTGTTGGTCGCCGTGCCCTGGGCATACGCGTCGGCCCCCTGCCCGTCGGAAGTCTTGATGACGATCGACGCCGAAGCAAACGACGAAACAACCATCACGGCCACGATGGCCACGATCACACGGGTGAATCTGCGCATGGGTGCTACTCTCCTTTGTCCTGCCTCGAACTGACTGACAGATAATCGTTCTGCAAAAAACCTCAGCCAGAGATCGCGCCAGCAAACCTCTGAGCCACACCATGTTAATGGCTGGCAAAATTCATTTCAAGAGAAATTTCCGCCTGATCGGCGCTGAACCGCCAACCGATCGCCAGTACATGAATATCGTGCTGATTCACCCTATGAATCAAACCATTCCCTACGCATGATGGGGTATCGAAAAACTAATAAACATAAATGATTGACACGCTTTGGCTGCGGTTTTACGCTCGTGTTTATCCGGCAATTCTTGATCGGGCCGTGCTGACATTTCATATATCTGGGAGATCGCGATGAATCGTTTACTTTCGTGTGAGTCGTCAGGGTTTGATCGTTACCTTCCGCTCTGCGTTGTCGTGTTGTGCGTTGCATTCGCTTCGTCGGCGCAGGCGGTGGTGCATCAGTTCGACTACTCAGGCGTCATCGTCGCGATCATGGGCGCTGATGGAAACGCCGGTGGCGCGTTCACGCTGCCGGACAACACCCATGTCCAGGTCGGCGACACGTACCACGGCACGGGGCAATGGGACTCTGACGATCTGGAAACGACATCCACCCCCTTCGCCGGCATGAGTAATTATGAATATCGCCCGGCATCGCCTGCGCTGACCATTGACACCACCGCATCCGTGCTGACCGACAAGCTCGGCCTGTCCTACCTCAACGATCTGGATCCGAACGATCCACTGTTTCCGAATCATTTCACGTTTGGCCTGGAGCAGACCGGCGTGCCCCTCACAGGTCTGTTCGACTATTTCATGCTCTTCGGCGATGTGCAGTTTTATGACACCATGACGAGCACCGGCACTGAGTTTATCCTCGTCACGTTCGATCCCACCGGCGCGGCGTTGTCTGACACCGCCCTGCCCGCCTCACCGCAACCGCTCAGCAATCAATACTTCATCCTTCTGGAAACCGTCAACGGCGAGACCACCGCGGCCGCCATCGGGCTGATCCCTGAACCCGCCACGGCCGCCCTGCTGGTGATGCTTTCAGCCGCCGCGCTGCGCCGCTCGCATCGGCATTCGAACTGATTCAACACCCGCATGCCTTGCCAATTCAAACGCAAGAGGCACGTCGGGTTGGTGCGCACGGGCGCGTCGCGGGAATTTCAAAAACGTGAAAGTGTACTGAATTGTCGCGACGGGTTGGTGCGCGCGCCGCGTGTTGCGGGGTGAAAATGGGGTCGCGCGCACGGGGGTGTCGCCATGTGCCACGCAGGTGCGCGCCGAATGGCAAAAAACGGGCGAAAAGCGCTTTATTCGGGGTGATTTTTGCCGCGCCGGTGCGCAACGGCGCGACCGGGCGTCATGGGTGTGCGCGCCGGGGCGACCAAAACGGGATTATTCGGCGGGAATCGGGGGGTGGGCGCGCAGGATTCGTGCTTTGCGCAAAGTGGGTTTTTTGTTGTGCGGTGCGCGCGCGGCGGTGGGTACCAGACGCTTCGGGGGACCTCAGCGTCGGCGTTGGGGTAGTCAGCCGGCGGCGACGGCGCGGAAGGCTTTTTGGGCGGCGGCGATGGTCTGGTCGATGGTTTTTTCGTCGTGGGCGAGACTGACGAACCACGCTTCGAACTGGCTGGGCGGCAGGACGACGCCTTCGTCGAGCATGACGCCGAAGAAGGTGGCGAAGGCGGCGGTGTCGGAAGCGGTGGCGGTGTCGTAGTCGGTCACCGGCCTGGTGGTGAAGAACGGGGTGAGCATGGAGCCGACGCGGTTGAGCTGCATGTCGACGCCGGCCTTTTCAGCGGCGTTGCGTAGACCATCGGCCAGACGGGCCGAGAGGGTTTCAAGACGCTTGTAGGTGCCGGGCTCGCGGAGCAACTCGAGGGTGGCGAGTCCCGCGGCCATGGCGACGGGATTGCCGCTGAGTGTGCCGGCCTGATAGACCGGGCCGTCGGGCGCGATCTGACGCATGATGTCTTCACGACCACCGTAAGCTGCACAGGGCATGCCGCCGCCGATGATCTTGCCCATGGCGGTCATGTCGGGTTTGATGCCGTAGAGCGACTGGGCGCCGCCGTAGGCCACACGGAAGCCGCACATGACTTCGTCGAAGATGAGGACCGTGCCGGCATCGTTGCACATTTCGCGGAGGTCTTCGAGGTAGCCGGGCTCGGGGGGCACGCAGCCCATATTGCCGGCGACGGGCTCGATGATGATGGCGGCGATGTCATCGCCCTGTTCCTCGAAAAGTTTTTCAGCGGCGGCGGTGTTGTTGTACGGCAGCAGAAGCGTCTGGCTGGTGATCGATTCGGGGACGCCGGGCGATGAAGGGACGCCAAGCGTGGTGGCTCCGGAACCGGCGGAAACGAGCAGCCCGTCGGCGTGGCCGTGGTACCCGCCGATGCACTTGACGATTTTGGAGCGGCCGGTGAAACCACGCGCCACGCGCAGGGCGCTCATGGTGGCTTCGGTGCCGCTGTTGACGAAACGCACCACCTCGACGCTGGGCACCGCGTCAATGACGGCGGCGGCCATGTGGGACTCCAGTTCGGTGGGCATACCGAAGCTGGTGCCGCGCTTGGCGGTTTTGAGGATGGCGGCGATGACCTTTTCGTGGGCGTGGCCGACGATCAGGGGGCCGAAACTGCCGACGTAATCGATGTAAGCATTGCCATCGACATCGATGACGGTGCAGCCGGCGCCTTCGCGGATGATGATCGGATCGCGGCCGATCGACTGGTAGGCGCGGACCGGGGAATTGACCCCGCCGGGCATGAGTTGGCGGGCCTTTTCATGCAGGGCGGTCGAGCGGGCGTAACGGTCGGCGGCGGGTGTGGTTGTGGATTTCTGATTCATGATGTGCGCAGTTTACCGCGCCGTGGAAGTCGGTGCGACGCGCCGGGTGAATTCAACGCAAAATTACCCAATTTCGCCAGACCGACCCGCACGGACGGGCCAAACGGCACAATCGGCTCAGAGCCTGCAAAAATCTCCGACGCCGCGTCGTGGAGCGTGGTATGGTTTAGATGTGACGGGCGCACGCCGTTGGCGGGGGCGCAGGCGTCACGAGAAGGGATGACTGATGGACGTTTCGCCGGAACCCCAACCCCAACAGCCGATGCTTCGGCTGCACCGGCCGCCTGTGTCAGATGACGAAACGGTGGGCCGACGCAAGCGATCGCTGACGATCCGCTGGGGTGAGTTCGATCCGCAGCCCCCGCTGCCGTCGATCGTGGAATCGCCCCGTGATGCAGCCCCCTCAACTCCCGCCGCCACGGCTGACGATGCGACTCCGCAGATGCATGCCACCGACCCGCGATGGGTGCTGGCAGTACGGACCAGTCAGTTGATGCAGGGCGACATGATCCGCCCGGGCGATCGCGAGCGGTTGATCCGGACCGGCCGCGTGTTGGGCCTCAACGGTTTTGAGTCCAACCTGGTGATCGCCATCATGCAGGACCAGGCCCGCCGCGGGTTGGGCCTGGATACGGCGGCGCCGGCGTTGTCATTTGTGCCGATTCACAGCCGCACGCAGCGGGCCGATCAGCGGCGATGGATGTGGCGTGTGGCGATCTGGTCGGCGGCGGCGGTCGGGTTGGAACTACTGATTCTCATATGGATGATGTGAAAGGGTAACACACACGGGCATATCAGGAATTTTCTGAGGGTATTTTAAACGTGGGGCTGTTAGAGTAGTTGTATGCGTTACGGACATCCTGTATATTGTTAACAATGCTGTTGACGGAGCACCACGATGTGTGTCTCCGCCAGCGGTAAGTGGGACTAGTGGTTGGGTTGTGGATGTTCGAAAACACCAACTGCCGGGGCCACTGCGCTGCCGCTTGAGGGGGCGGCGCGTTGTACTGCTATCGTTAGGTAATACTTCCGGAGATCTCCTTTGCGACCCAGCCGCCGCGATATCATCATCGCCACCCGTAAAAGCAGCCTTGCGATGGTTCAATCCGAAACCATCGGTAAGCAGATTCATCAATTTAACCCGCGTGTCAGTCTGAATCTGGTGCCGATCGAGTCTGAGGGCGATCAGGTGCTGGATCATCCGCTGGCGGCGATCGGTGGTAAAGGGCTGTTTACACGAACCATCGAAACCGCGTTGAGCAGCAAAACCGCTGACATCGCCGTACACAGCCTCAAGGATGTCCCTACGGATGAAACCCCGGGCCTGGTCATCGTCGCCACCCCGCCCAGGGCCCCT
The DNA here is from genome assembly GCA_014873095.1 of Planctomycetales bacterium ZRK34. Classification (GTDB taxonomy): domain Bacteria; phylum Planctomycetota; class Phycisphaerae; order Phycisphaerales; family Zrk34; genus Zrk34. Next base: position 4,466,343 of record CP050848.1, on the reverse strand, counting down.
GTGCATGACGTATTGATCACACGCGGGGCCGAATCCATCGACCAACTGCCCGAGGGCGCCATCGTCGGCACGTGCAGCCCCCGTCGCAAGGCCCAACTGCTCCGCCTGCGCCCCGACCTGAAAATCGTGAACCTGCGCGGCAATGTGCAGACCCGCATGCGCAAGGTGCTCGAAGAAAAGGTGATGGACGCCACCCTGCTGGCCGCCGCGGGGCTCGGGCGACTCGGCCTGGGCGAACAAGCCAAAAACGCCATTCCCGTCGAACAGGTGCTGCCGGCCTGCGGGCAAGGGGCCCTGGCTGTCCAATGCCGTGTCGATGACCACATCACGGTCCGGCGCTGCATGCCGCTGAATGATGCGGCCACCAGCATCGCCGTCAACGCCGAACGCGCCGTCGCCGCAGCCCTGGGCGCCGATTGTCACAGCCCTGTCGCCATTCTCGCCGAGCTGACCGATGCCAACACGCTCCGCCTCCGCGCCCGCGTGTTGAGCACCGACGGCAAGCACTGCGCCGAAGTCGACCTCAGCGGACCATCAAAGAAGTCGCGCCCGCTGATCGAGCAGGCGACCGCTTCGCTGATCGAACAGGGCGCCAAGTCACTGCTCGAGCAAGCCGCCCGTGAAAACGTAGCCGGCGAATGATCTTTCGCAGCAGATGATCGCCCCTCACGAAATATCCGGCACCCAACCATGGCCGGTTACAGACCTGTGGCACAGCCGCCCCCGGCTGTGCGGGCGATATGTTCAGCACAGCCGAGGGCGGCTGTGCCACAGGCTAGCATCCGAACGAGGGCTGCAATTTGTTTGCTCTACGAATTGCCCGCCGTCGTGAACTCAAACGATGGTCGTGACATGATCGTCGGTCTCCGCGAAGCAGCGCCAAGCGCCAAACCGATCATCACGAACGTCGCCACCAGGCTCGATCCGCCATAGCTGATCAGCGGCAGCGTCATCCCCGTGATCGGCAGCAGCCCCACCGTCATACCGACGTTGACCATTACCTGCGTGAAGATGATCGTCGTGACCCCCACCACCATCAGGCGCGCAAACGGGTCTTTGTTCAACGCCGCCACCGCCAGCATCGACGCGATCAGCAGCAGGTAAAGCCCCAGCACAATCACCCCGCCGACCAACCCCCACCGCGCACAGATCACGGCAAACACCATGTCGTTGTGCGCCTCGGGCAGCGCGTTGAACTTCAAAATCACTTCGGCGCGGTCCTTGCCGTAGCCGGTCACTTCGCCGGCGCCGGTGGCCGTGATCGCCTTGTACGATTGAAACCCGGTCGTGTTGCGCAGGCGCGTATCGCCCTGCACCTGCCGAATCATCGCCACGATGCGCGCCTTCTGATGCGGCTTCAGCAGCGGATACATCATCGGCATCAGCGAAACGCCCAGCACGATGATCAGCACGAGGTGTTTGATCTTCGCCCCCGCCGCCAGCAGCATCGCGAACAGCACCGGTAGAAAGATCATCGACGTGCCCAGGTCCGGCTCAACCAGAATCAACCCCATGGGCACGAACGTGATCAGCAGCGGCGGAATCAACCCCCGCATCGTGCGATAGTTTTCCCGGTAACGCAGGTATCGCGCCAGCGCGAGCACGAAGACGATCTTCGCCAGTTCGCTGGGCTGAAACTGCAGGCCGGGAAAGTTGATCCATCGCTTGGCGCCGTTGATGCGCGGGATGATCGATTCGGGCGTGCCCGGCACCAGCAACAACGCCAGCAGCAACAGCGTCACCAGCCCCAACCCGAACGCTGCATTGGCCACCACCTTCGGGTGCGGCAGCGCCACCGTCAGCATCACCGCCAGCGCCACCCCCGTGAAGATCGCCTGCTTCAGCGCGATGTTGCCGTACCACGACGGCGTCGGGGCCGTGCGGATCGCTTCGAGCCCGATGATCACCAGCGCCAGCGCCGTGACCACACACACATGCCCGAGGTTCGGGCGCAACACCTGCTTGAGCGATTCGAAGTTGATCACAGATAACCCTCGTCGCTCAAAGCGTGCAGAATCTGATTGGCCACCGGCCCGGACACGCGCCCGCCCGAGCCGCCGTACTCGACCATCACGACAATCACGTACGAGGCCCGCCGCTCGCCGGGTTTCTGCACGTGACAGACAAACCAACTGTGCTCGCCGTCACGCTGGATGGGTTCACCGTCGTCGAGCTTGCCGTTTTTGTTGAGGTCGTCGAATCGCACCGGCGCCTGGGCGGTGCCGGTCTTGGCGCGAAGGACCACGCCCGGCAGGTTCAACAGCGGCTCGCGGCCGGTCGCCAGCGTCAGGTGATTGGCCGTGCCGAAGGATTCGTTCGCCGACATGCGCATGCCTTGAAGCGCATTGGCGATCACGTGCGGCGACATGCCCAGTTCGTGTCCATCCTGCTGGGCGGCGCGGTTGCGGATCAACAGCGGCGTCAGGTAATAGCCGCCACGCGCCAGTGCTGCATGCGCCGTGGCCACCTGAATCGGCGGCACCGCGATCGGGCCCTGACCGATGCCCATCATGATCGCATTGGGCAGTGACAGCTCGCGCCCCTCGACGTTGCCCTGATCCAGGTGGGGCAAAAATCCGTTCACTTCCTCGGGCAAGCCCAGTCCGGTGGACTTGCCGAAGCCCCAGTTGTGAAACTGTTCGACGATGGTGCGAGCGCCCATGTTGCGCCCGCAGGTGTAGAAGTAGATGTTGCAGCTTCGGGCGATCGCCTCCTGCGGACTCAGCGGCCCGTGGCGCAGGTACTTGCCCTGGGCCGGGCGCCACCCCCAGCAGCGGTATGAATTCGGCTTGTTTTCCAGCAGGTGGCCCTGACAGTCGACGGCCTGATCGGAGCCGATGTTCTTCGTCGCCGCGGCCATGCAGTACACGATCGGTTTGACCGTCGAGCCCGGCGGATACACCGACGCGATGGGTTTGTTCATCAGCGGCTTGTCGGGATCGTCGGTCAGGTCCGGGTAAGGCTCGCCCTCGACACGGGCCGGGGGAACGGGCGTTGACACCATCGCCAGCACATGGCCCGAGTCGACATCCAACACCACTGCCGCGCCGTACAGCGATGTGCCCAGCGGCGTGCCGGAATTGCCATGCCAACTCTGCACGCGCATGAGTCCGAACTCGGGGTCCATCAATGCGCGAATGCGCGCCTGCAGCGCGATGTCGATTGTGAGCTGCACCTGCTGACCGGGCGCCGCCTCGGTGCGGGTGACTTGTCCGGTGTCGCGCCGGCGAAGCAGTTCACCGCGCAACCCGCGCAACGTGTCTTCCTCCGCCGCCTCGACGCCCCCGAGCCCGACGCGGTCGCCCGGCAGGTAGCCCCCGAGGTCCGGCTCGGCCCCCGAGCGGTGAAACGGCCGACGGTCTTCGTCTTCAGCCCACGAGTTGCGCATCGAGCCGATCAGATGCGCCCCGACGTTTTCGACGGTGAGCGTCATCGGCTCTTCAGACTTCAGCGGTGTCGGCAATGAGGTGCGATCCAGCGTCACCGCCATCGCCCGCTGCGGGTACTCGCGTGTTTTGGCGCGGATCACGTGCAGGCCCGGCAGATCGTCGATCTGCTTGCGGAAGTTGTACGCCACGGTATCGACCACGGCCGGCAGCAGCGTGTGCTCGTCGACTTCCTCGGCGACCTTCACCGCCACCTGCTCCAGCTCGACGGGCCCGCCCTGCTCGGCGGCGCGCCGCTTGGCCCGGCGGTCCCATACATCCGACCGAATCGTCTGCACGCGCCGAATCACCGTCTGCTTGCGGCGTTCCAGTTCATTGCGATCAATGTTGCCGTACTCGACCATCAGCGACCACAGCAACTCGAGCTTCTGATCAAACGGCGGGCGGTATTCCTGGATCAGTATCTCACGCTGATCGAAGGACAGCTTCGCCCAGGTCGATTTGTAATCCCGATAAGCGATTTTGCGGGCCTGGTCGTAGGCCCACTGCCCGGTGATCACCGGGTAATCGACGGCAATGTCGTAACAGGGTCGATCCTCCGCCAGCACGCGCCCCTTGCGGTCGACGATCGGCCCGCGGACCGTCTCCACGAGCGTGCGTGCCGACAGCACCTGCTCAGCCTCGCGGCGATGCGTGTTGCCCTGCACGACCGTCAACCGCACCAATTGCGCACCGAGCACCGACATTGCGCACGCAAACACCGCCAGCAACAGCAGCAGCCGGCGATGAAACATGCTCGGAATCGACCTCGTCAGACTGTTCACTGCAAGAGTCTATCGGCTAAGCGGACGCTCGGCCGTGGAAAACGAGCCATTTTAGCGGGCGATAATCACAGCCTGCCTGTGATCACGCGTTGCGCTTGTCTTTTTCGATGTAGGCGTAGGCGTTGTGGTTGTGGATTGACTCGAAATTCTCCGAGTTGATCGCGTACCACGTGATGCGGTCGTCTTTCTCCAGCGCCACGGCCAGATCACGGACGATGTCTTCGACGAATTTCGGGTGGTCATACGCCTCTTCGGTGACGTACTTTTCGTCGGGCCGCTTCAACACGCTGTACACCTGGGCACTGGCGACCGACTCGACGATCTCCACCAGGCACTCGATCCACAGCATGCCGGTGAAGCGGACTTTCGCCTCGATCTCGCAGCGCTGGTTGTGAGCCCCGTAGGCGCTGATGATCTTCGAGCAGGGGCACAGGCTCGTCGCGGGCACCTTGATGCCCATGACGAAGTCGTCGGCGCAGTTGCTGGACGCATCGAAGGTGACCACGTAGTTCATCAGCCCGGGCGATCCGGTCACGGGGGCTTTCTTGTTGATGAAGTAGGTGAAGTTCAGCTCAAGGTGGGCGTCCTGGGCGTTGAGGCGCTCTTTGATGTCATGGCAGATGGCCATGATGTCGGTGGGGTTGATCTCCTGGGCGTGCTCGTTGAGCACCTCCAGGAATCGCGACATGTGCGTGCCCTTCTGATGATGGGGCAGGGAGACGTACATGTTGGCTGTGGCGACGGTGTGCTGCTCGCCACCGTCGGGCTGGCGCAGGCGGACCGGGTAGACGACGTTTTTGACGCCAACCTTATCGATGGCGATCTGCCTGGAATCGGCCGAGGCCTGCACATCGGTCAGCGGCCGGCCGGATGCGGCGGCGGAATCAGCGGTCGGGGTGGTCACAATGGGGCTCCTGAATGCATTTGGGATGCCGAAGGAAATCGTAGGGTTACCGCCCGGCAAAGGCAAAATTCGCGGGGGCGCCAGGGCTCGGCGGTCGGTCGATCAGGCCCCCTGCGGCTCGGGCGAATCCGACTCATCTTCCCGGCGTTCGGCCAGCTTCTGCTCGGCCAGATGGGCCTTGATCAGCGCCTGAGACCACCCGATGCCCATCGCCGCCCCGGCCACACCCGCCGAGGCGTAGAAGATCGGCAAGGCGGTGGCGCCGTTGACGAAATGGTCTGTGAAATAACTCGAAAGCATGCTCGTCGAGCCGTCCTGCGTCACGGCGGCGTAGATGTACCAGATCATGGCCGTCAGCAGCGGACTGATCAGAATGCCGATCGGGTTGCGACTCGGAAAAAGCTGATGGGCCAGCACACCGGCGATGATGAAGCTGACGAAGATCGACCACCCCGCCTGATTCACCGCCGAAGTCTGCATCAGAATGGCCGTGGGCAGCAGTCCGATGATCGTCGCCGAGGCCGCCGCCAGAGTCGACTGCATCACCGCGGGGCGCATCTTCACGGACTTGGCAACCATCGTCACGACATCCCAGCCGAGGCCGGACTCATCGTTGTGATTGTCCTCATCGGCAACCTCGTCAAACCAGATTTCCGGCAGCCGGGCCTGCAGACGCTCAGCCGTGGTGACAATCACCTTGGCCACCGCCGTGATGATCACCGCCCAGACGCCCGCTTCGATCGCCAGCGTCCAGTAGTCTGAAGCTCCCGCCGCGCTGCGCAGCCATTCATCGATCGGCCCGCCGACGATCGCCGGCACCACCAGGGCCGTGGCGGCGGCAAACACGCCCGCCAGCGGATTGCCCAGCGCCGAAACGATCGAGCCCATGATCACCACCGCCAGCGTCACCGACAGCAGTTGCCCGAACGCGCTGATCGGCGAATCGGCCGCCAGCAGGCTCGCCCCCTCGGCCCCGCCGGCTACGCGCATGGCGTCCACGCCGTGTCGATACAGCAGCCCGCCGATCACCACCATCGCCACGACGCCCACACGTTGTTTCATGTTCGGAAACATCGCCTAATTGATAGCAGACCCGTCGGAAGCAGACAAGGCATCACGCCAATAGCCGCAGGCTGACAGCCTGCGGAGGTCCGCGACCTGTCAGGTCGCGGCTATTCGACTCGACATCCACGATCCGACGGCTATACTTGTTGTCCCACCTGCCCGGGTGGCGGAATTGGCAGACGCGCAGCGTTGAGGTCGCTGTGGGAGTTAAATCCCGTGCTGGTTCGACTCCAGTCCCGGGCACTTGAAGCCGCTTGCGAGCCGCACAAACCCTGTGCCGCGACGCAAGCGGCTTTTTTCGTTTTCGGGGCTTTCCTCAGTATTCATCCGCCCGCCGCCGCGTTAGACTTGCTGATCCTTCCTCCCCCCGCCTGGAGCGCTCCCGATGATTTTCAAACCCGCCGCCGCGATGCTTATCGCTGTCACCCTGATCCAAGCCGCATCGGCGGCCGAGCCGCTGGTCCCCTTCGTGCTGCCGTGGGACGACGCCTCGGCCGCCACGGTCGACCTGTCATCGTGGAACCACACGCCCGCCGGCAAGTTCGGGTTCGTCCAGGCCAAACCCGACGGTCACCTCTACGTCGGCGATCAGCGCATCCGCTTCATCGGGTCCAACGTCACGTTCTCGATGTCCGTGCCCGATCCCGCGGTCGCCGACAAGGCTGCCGCACGCATGGCCAAGTTCGGGTTCAACTGCATCCGCTTCCACCACATGGATTCGTCCGCCTTCCCGCGCGGCATCCTCGCCTACGACAACCACTCCTCCCGCAAGCTGCACCCCGAAGGTCTGGCGCGATTCGACCACTTCTTCGCCGCCCTCAAGGCCCACGGCATCTACTCCAACATCAATCTCCTGGTCGGCCGCAAGTTCAAAGCCGGCGACGGCCTCGACAAATCCATCGAGCAGGTCGACTGGAAATCCCTCAAATCCATCGGCATGTTCTATCAGCCGGTGCGCGATCTGCAGAAGGAATACGCCCGCGATCTGCTGACGCATCGCAACCCCGAAACGGGTCTGACCTACGTCGAAGACCCCGCCGTCGCGATGGTCGAGATCGCCAACGAAACCGGACTGCTGCATGACTGGTTCGGCGGCAAGATCGACGAACTGCCCGAGCATTTCCGCAACGACATCCAGCGCCAGTGGAACGCATGGCTCGCCAAGCGATACCCGAGCGCCGCCGCGGTGCGTGACGCCTGGGGCGCCGGTGAGCCGGTGCTGTCCGACTCGCTGCTGACCGCGCCCATTTCCGTCAACAAGCCTTGGTACAGCGAGCAGCATCACGGCGCCCGCGCCACGATCACCCCGCAGGGCGACAGCGCCATCCGCATCGTCGTCACCTCCCCCGCCGCCGAACGCTGGCACCTCAAGTACGACTACTCCAGCCTGAAAATCAAGGGCGGTCAGCCCTACCGGCTGAGCTTCCGCGCCCGGGCCGACAAGCCGATCACGATCACCGCGTCGATCAACATGGCGCACGAACCCTGGCAAGGCCTGGCCTATGCGCCCGTGGAAATCACCGACCAGTGGCAGACCTACCAGGTGACCTTCGAGTCCAACACCGATGAGCCCGACGCCCGCCTGGAATTTTCAAACCTCGGCGAAGTGCTCAACACCATCGAACTGGCCGACGTCTCGCTGAGACCGACCACCCGCACCGGCCTGCTCGACGGTGAAGACCCGACCAAGAACACCGTGCCGATGTTCACCAAGTCCGACTTCGCCGCCCGCATCGAGGCCGCCCGCCGCGACTGGGTTCAGTTCCTCTGGGAAACCGAACGCGACTACTGGAACGACATGCGCAACTACCTGATCAACGAGTTGCATGTCAAAGTCCCCGTCGTCGGCACGATCGTCAACACCTCGACGCCGAACCTCATGGCCGACATGGACATCATCGACACCCACGCCTACTGGCAGCACCCGCACTTTCCCGGTCGGCCGTGGGACCCGGGCAATTGGATCGTGAAAAACGAATCGATGGTCGACTGGCCGCCCGCCACGCTGGGGCGCCTCGGCGTGGCGCACGTCGCCGGCAAGCCGATCATCTGCACCGAGTACAACCACGCCGCGCCGAACACGTATTCCAGTGAAGCCCCGCTGATGCTCGCCGCCTTCGCCGCAGCGCAGGATTTCGACGGCATCTTCATGTACAGCTACTCCCACGCGTGGGAGGACATCGATGCGAACATGATCATGCGCTGGTTCGACATCGCCCAGCACCCCACGAAAATGGCGAACATGATTCCCGCCACGACGATGTTCCGGCGCGGCGATGTGGCGCCGTTTACCGAGACCGCCACGCTCGATCTGCCCCCGGCCGTGGAGATCGACATGGTCACCCAGCGCGGGCGTTCCTGGCGATTGGCTGATCCCGACATGCTGCAGGTCGATCCGACCATGTTGCTGGATCACCGTTTCAACCTGCTGCTCGATCAAGACGCCCGACCGGTGGCCGTTGAAACCCGCCCGAACCAGGTGACCTTCGACACCTCGCGCCCCAACAAGGGCGTCATGCTGGTTGATTCGCCGAGCACGCGGGGCGTGGTGGGCTTTGCCGACGGGCGGTCGTTCAAACTCGGCGACACGGTCATCACCCCCAGGCCCAACAGCCAGGACTGGTCGACGATCATGATCACCCGTCTTCAACCCGACAAGGCCTCCAACCTGCTGATCGTCGCCACCGGCACGGCGGAAAACACCGACTGGAAGTGGACCAACGACAAACACGAATCCCTCGGCAACAACTGGGGCAAAGCGCCCTCGCTCATCGAGGTGATCCCCGCGAAGATCACCCTGCCGGCCAAGGCGGGCAAGGTTTCCTGCTGGGCGCTGGACCAGCGAGGTCAGCGCGCCGAGCCGGTGAAGGTCATCGCCGACGGCGACGGCCGGGCCGTGATCGAAATCGGCCCGCCGCACAAGACGCTGTGGTATGAAGTCGAGGTGAAATAGCCGCGAGCTAACAGCTCGCGGACCGCGATGCGTTGCATCGCGGCTGTTATTACAACCGCTGAATGTGAAACCCGCCGTCGACGCTGATCGTGTCGCCGGTCGAGTAGGCGAAGTGGCCTTCGGCCAGCGCTGCCACGGCCTTGCCGACATCCTCGGGCTGACCCCACCGCGCGATCGGCAGCAGGCCGCCTTCGTGAATCAGCTTGTCGTACTTGTCGCTGACGCCGGCGGTCATGTCCGAGGCGACCACACCCGGCCGCACGTCGTAGACGTTGATGCCGAACTCAGCCAGCCCCACCGCGAACACCTTCGTCATCATGCCGATCGCCGACTTGGACACGCAGTAGTCCGCCCGGGCGACGCTCACGGCAAACTCGCTGAGCGACGAAATATTCACGATGCTGCGGAACACACCCTCCGCCGGCGTCTGGCTCATGTGGCGCGCCACGAGCTGCGATAAAAAGAACGGCCCCTTCAGATTCACATCCATCACCCGATCGAAGCTCGCCTCGGAAAATTCCAGCAGCGGCTTGCCGCGATCCGGGCTGGTGATCCCCGCGTTGTTGACCAGCAGGTGAATGCGGCCCATCGCGGCGATCGATTCATTCACGAGCCGCTGGCGGTCTTCACCCGAACCGACATCCGCCTGAATCGCCACTGCCTTGCGGCCGAGTTCGGCGACACGCTCGACGGTTTCATCCGCCGCCGCCGCGTTGCCGGCGTAGTTCACGACAACGTCCCATCCCCCCTCGGCCAGCGTCAGCGCGATGCCGCGCCCGATGCCGCGTGAAGCGCCCGTCACGATCGCCGCGCGTTGTGCCATGTCGATAATACTCCGTATTTCAAAGGCTCAAATTACAATACCTGCGGTCATAAGGTAGCATGATGCGCCTTGGCCGCAATAGGGATTCACACCCCGCCGTTGATCTGTCGAGGTTGGCCATATCACTTCCAGACGGAGTTGCTTTCATGATTCGATCACGCATCGGCCAGTTTGCCGCGTTGTGGTTTGTAACGCTGGCGTCGGCATTGATGGCCGCCTCGCCGAACTTCGTCATCATCAACATCGACGACCTGGGCTACGCCGACATCGAGCCGTTCGGATCGAAGATCAATCGCACGCCTCACCTGAGCCGCATGGCCAACGAAGGTCGCCGCCTGACCAGTTTCTACGCGGCGCCGGTGTGTTCGCCGTCGCGCTCGTCGCTGATGACCGGGTGCTACCCCAAGCGTGCGCTGCCGATTCCGCATGTGTTGTTTCCCGGGTATGCCACCGGTCTGTCGCCAAATGAAATCACGATCGCCGAAGTGCTCAAGTCCAAAGGCTACGCCACGGGCATGGTGGGCAAGTGGCACCTCGGCGATCAGCTCGAATTTCTGCCCACCCGGCAGGGTTTTGACAGCTACTTCGGCCTGCCGTACTCCAACGACATGGGCCCCGCTGCCGACGGAGTCAAAAGCAGTCTCGGCGAACCGCTCCGTAAAGACAAGGGCAAGGGCCAGCCACCGCTACCGTGGCTTCGCGGTGAAAAAGTCGAGCGGCGTGTGCTGGCCGACGATCAACAGACGCTGGTCAGTCGCTACACCGCCGAGGCTGTGAAGTTCATCAACGCCCATCAGAAAGAACCCTTCTTCCTCTACTTCGCACATTCAGCGGTGCACTGGCCGATCTATCCCGGCAAGGCGTTCGCCGGGCGCAGCAAGCATGGCTACTACAGTGACTGGGTCGAGGAGGTCGACTGGAGCGTCGGGCAGGTGCTCAACACGCTGCGCGACCTCAAGCTCGACAAAAACACACTCGTGATCTTCACCTCCGACAACGGCGGCACCAAGCGCGGCGTCAATCTCCCATTGCGCGGTTACAAAGCTTCCATCTGGGAAGGCGGCATCCGCGTGTGCACCATCGCCTGGTGGCCCGGCAAGATTCCCGCCGGCACCTCCACCGACGCCATCACGGGCATGTTCGACATGCTGCCGACGTTCGCCCATCTGGCCGACGCCAAGCTGCCCGATCACAAACTCGACGGCGTCAACATCTGGCCGCAGCTCGTCGGCGCCCCCGATGCCGCTCCGCCGCATGATGTGTTCTATTACTACCGCGGGTTCAACCTCAAAGCCGTCCGCCAGCACAACTGGAAGCTGCACCTGAAAAACAATCAGCTTTACGATCTCGATGCCGACATCGGCGAGAAGAACAACCTCGCCGCGCAACACCCCGATGTCGTCAAGCAACTGCTCGCCGTCGCCGAACAAGCCGACGATGATCTCGGCCGGACCGGCCTCGGCCCCGGTGTTCGTCCGCTGGGCAAAGTCGACAACGCCCATCCGATCATCGATCACGATGGAACGGTCGCGCCCGAGTTCCGCTGAGCGTTGTGATGTTTACTTGTAGACGTCGTCGGGATCAAACACCGGCTCATCGACGGTCACGAGCTTCTGCCCGCTCTCGTCAAAGGCGCGGTAGAAACACGTACGATAGCCGACGTGACACGCCGGGCCGTGCGGCTTGACGCGGACGAGCACCACGTCCTGGTCGCAGTCGGTGCGCACTTCGACGACCTTCTGCACGTGGCCCGAGCTTTCACCCTTGACCCAGAACTTCCCGCGGCTGCGCGAGTAAAACGCCGCCTTGCCGTGCTCGATGGTGTACGCCAGGGCCTCGTCGTTCATCCACGCCATCATCATGATGTCGCCGGTGTCGGCGTCCTGAACGATCGCCGGGACCAGACCGTCAGCGTTGTACTTGATCATCGGCTTGTCGCCGACTTCAACTTCTTTGGAAGCGCCCATGTCGCTTGCTCCTTTGATCAGAAGCGACAGTTTACCCGCCTGAGCCCGGCGGGTCATCCTCATGCGCGATTTCAATAGCCGGGCCGCTACGCGGCCCAGGTCTTCATCAGCGACAGGCTATGCGCTATTCACGAATCACGATCACGCCGGTGCCGTTGATGCGGTCGTGTTTGAGGTCCTGCAGGGCCTGGTTGGTCTCTTCGAGCGGGTAGGTGGTCACCTGCGGGGTCAGGCCCGTTTTGGCGGCTTCCTTGATCAGTTTTTTGCCATCGTCGCGGGTGTTGCAGGTCACGGTGCGAATGTCACGCTCGTAGAACATGTGGTCCTGGTAGTCGAACTGCGGGACGGGCGACATGTGAATCCCCGCCGAGATGACCGTGCCGCCGCGCTTCAGGTGGTTCAAGGCATCGCGGTACAACTCGCCAACCGGCGCGAAGATGATCACGCTGTCCATCAGGTCGGGCAGTTCGTCGCAGGATGAACCAACCCACACCGCCCCCATCTCGCGGGCCAATTCCTGGTGGCCTTCGCTGCGTGTGACGACGAACACCTCGCAGAAGCGATTCTTCGCCAGTTGCATCACGAGGTGTGCGCTGGAGCCGAACCCGATCAACAGCAGGCGGCACCCTGAAAACACATTCGCCCGCTCCAGGGCGCGATACCCGATGAGGCCGGAGCACAGCATCGGCGCGGCGGTGACATCGTCGATCTTCTTCGGGATCGGATACGCGAAGTCGTAGCGCACCAGCGCGTACTCGGCGAAGCCGCCCTCTTTGTGGTAGCCGGTGAACATTGCCGACTCGCAGAGGTTTTCCTTGCCGCTGAGGCAGTATTCGCACTTGCCGCAGGTGCTGCGCAGCCAGGCGACGCCGACGCGCTGGCCCTTGCGCACGTGTCCGCACCCGCGGCCGATCTTGTCGATCGTGCCGATGATCTGATGGCCGGGAACCATCGGCAGTTTGTACTCCGGCAGATCGCCTTCGATCACGTGCAGGTCCGTGCGGCAGATCGCGCAGCAACGAATTTTGATGCGAACCTGCTGCGGGCCCGGCTCGGGGATCGGCATGTCCTCGAGCTTGAGCGGTGAATCATCAATCGAACCGATCTCTCGTAAAACCATCGCTTTCATGGGTCATTTCGCTTCTGCAAAAGGCGACCGGCCGAGGTCTGCCGCACGTTCGATCCGTTCGATGTGCACAGCCTGACCGGTGTCGTTGATTTGAATGAACGCGCCGCTGAGGCGCGTGTCGGATTTGTCGGAAGCCACGTCGAACGGGGCCGGCATCGCCGTCGACATGAATTGCACCACCCGTTGCTTGCGGCGCCCGAGCACTGAGTCGTACGGCCCGCACATGCCCAGATCGCTGAGGTATGCCGTGCCGCCGGGCAGCACCCGCGCATCGGCCGTCGGCACATGCGTGTGCGATCCGACCACGGCCGCGACGCGCCCGTCCAGGTAGTGCGCCAGCGCCAGCTTCTCGCCGGTCGCCTCGGCGTGTATTTCGACGAGGATCGCCCCGCCGTCGTCTTTGACCGAATCGATGAACGCATCGGCTGCGGCGAACGGATCGCCGCCAACCAGGCCCGGCATGTACATGCGCCCCAGCAACGTGATCACGTGCAGCTTCGCCCCTGCGGGTGATTGCAGGGTCATCATCCCGTTGCCCGCCGCGGCGGCCGGCAGGTTGTACGGGCGCGTCAGCTTGTCGAGTTGTCCCATCACCGGCGTGATGTCTTTCTGCCGGAAGCAGTGATCGCCGAGCGTGAGGCCGTCGAGCCCGGAGCCGATCAGGCGCTGGTACAGGGCATGGGTGATGCCGCTGCCGCCGGCGACGTTTTCAGCATTGGCGAGTACGAGATCAGCCTCGTATTCGCGGCGCAGTTCAGCGACGTGCTGTTGCACGACGCGGCGGCCGGGCTTGCCGACGATGTCACCGAGCATGATGATCCGCAGAGCCATGACGAGAAAGTATCACACAAATCACTGCAACGCGAGGCGAACATGCGGGTATATACTGGAAATATCAACCTCTCGGGAGCCACAAATATGATCCGACGGACCGCTTTCGCCGCTGCCCTGATGCTGCTGGCGCTGCCCTGGTGCGCCGCGGCGCAGACCGCTGCCGCCACCGCCCAGCTTACGGAGAATCTCAAACCGTTCGTGGACTGTCTGACCGGCCGCGAGGCGGAATTCGCCCTCGACGCCGAAGTGCGAATCGGCCCGGCGGACAAGTCGCAGAAGGTTCATGCACGAATCGTTCGTCGCGATGATCAGTCTTTTTCACTGTCGATCGAACATACCGACTATGCGGTGCGCATCGAGCGCGACGCGAACACGACCCGGCTGATTCTGCCGAAGCACGAGCGGGTGTACATCGGCCGCGGTCCGTTGAGCACACCGCACACGTTGGCGCCGGCGGGCCTTGCTACGCGGCTGTTCACCGACGCCACGCAGGCGACGACCTACCTGATGCTGCTGAACACTGCCGGCGAGCAAGGCGCCGCCCTGCTGCTGAATCAACAGCTTGCCAAACACCCCGATGTCAAACTCACCAGCGCCAAGCAACCGGCGATGGTTCGCCTCAACAGCGACAAAGGCACCATCACGCTACGTCGCATCCCGGTTTCAGAAGCATCGCCCGGCGAGACGCCTTCAAGCTGGAAAACCGAGTCGATCGATCGCGATGAGTTGGAGATGGTGCTCATGTGCGGCGTGCGCCGTCTGCTGGAAGTGACTGCCCCGTCGGCCAAGCTGACGCACCCGGCCCGCGAGCCGCGCCAGGTCGAACACGGCGAGCTGCGCTGGGTGCAGGACCAGCGGCTCGTCCTGCTCAGCGGAACACCCCAGCAGATCGGCCGGGCGCACGGGCTGCTGCTGCGAGAGCAAGCCAATGCGTGCATGGAGTCGGTGCTGTACCTGTTCGGCACGGTCAACACGATTCGCACCGGGCGGTGGTTCAACAACGATTTGCGTGATGCATACGCCCGACTCGAAAAGTTCATCCCCGATGATCACAAGGCTGAGTTGGACGCCATGGCCGACGCCATCGGAATGGACCGCGAGATGGCGCAGCTCGGCGGGGTGTTCCCGGAGCTGTTTCACTGCAGCGGATTTGCCTTGTACGGCAGCGCGACCGTCGGCGGCAAGCTCTACCACGGGCGCGTGCTCGACTACATGACCATGATCGGCCTGCAGCAGTCGGCCGCCACGTTTGTCGTCGCACCGAAAGGGAAAAACGCTTTCGTGAACGTCGGCTACGCGGGTTTCATCGGCTGCGTGACGGGGATGAATCAGAAGCAGGTGTCGCTCGGCGAAATGGGCGGCGGCGGTCAGGGCAAGTGGGACGGCGTGCCGATGTCGACGCTGATGCGACGCGCGCTGGAAGAATGCGACACGCTCGCCGAAGTGCGCGAGCTTTGGGCGAACTCGCCGCGTACGTGTGAATACTACTACGTGTTTGCGGATGGCAAGGGGCCCAGCGCCGTCGGCGTGGCGGCAACCCCCGAGCACATCGAATTCATCGAAGCCGGCCAGACGCACGAGCGACTCGGCGACGGCATCGATGACGCGGTGGTCCTGTCAGCGGGCAATCGGCTCAGTTGTCTGCGCGGCCGCGTGATCGATCAGTATGGCAAGATCGACGCCGAGGCGGCGATGGAGTTGATGAGCCGGCCCGTGGCGATGAAGTCGAATCTGCACAACGCGCTGTTCGTGCCGCAGGATTTGAAGGTGTACGTCACGCACGCCGATCATGAGCGATGCGCGGCAGAGCGGCCGTACGTGATGTTTGATTTCGGTTCGCTGCTGCAGGAGATGGGGCGCTGAGCGATCACACGGGCCCTCAGCGTTTGAACCACGCGGGCATTTTGATCGCTTCGGACTTCACCCATGCGGTGTAAATCAGCGACGCGGTGAAGCGGACGCCGTGGCGGGCACGGTCCAGCGCGAAAGCTTTGACCTCGGGCGTCAGGGGCACATCCTCCTTGACGCCGGGCAACTGCTTTTCCAGTTCGTAGGTTCGGTCCACCAGCGCGTGCGACTTCATCAGCTCACCCACCGCGGCGGCAAACACATCATCGTAAACTTCCAGCTTCGTCGACTCCGGCAGCGCGACCTGCTCATCGGTGAACCGGTAAAGCAGGTCGTCGACCTTCGAATGAATACCCGAATGCGGGCTGCGGCCCTCGACGGCCCGGCCGTCGTGATGAATCGTGGTGTGCAGCGGTTGCACAAGGTCGGAACTGTAATGCGTGAGCAAACCCGCGTAAATTTTCACCTTCATCTGAATCGCCGGATCATCAGGCCAGTGGCGATACTCCGCCAGCGCCATGGTCAACCGCTGCGTCCATTCAGCCACGGCATACGGCACGAAACCGGCGTGCGCGGGGACCACATCAAGCTCCCCGATCATGCGGATGTACTGCGACCGAAGCGGCGGCAGCGGGCGGCCCTGCAGGATTTCAAGGTCGATGTAGTGATCCGGCCCCTCGGCATCGCGAATTTGCGGCAAAGTCGGAGCCCGCACCAGGTCCGGGTCGACGCTGACGTTGGCGGCAACCGCGCCGGCTTCGCGCAAAAACGCCGGCACATCCGCCGGCAACGAAGCGATCGCGACACGCGCCAGGCGCTGATGGCCTTCGTGGTGCCACGCCCACGCGGGCACCACAGCCAACACAATGCATACTGCAAGCAACGATCCGATGAGTCGATTCATCCGCATGGCGGCATTGTAGAACGTCGGCGCAGACGAACATGAACGCTTCGTGAATTTCATTGAAACGGCCAAATCACTTGTGAGCCGCACGGGCCATGCGGTATCATGTCTCGATGCGAGCAATTATGACCGGCCAAGTTGGTATGGACAAAGGGCGTTACGCCGACGGTGTGGCCGACCTCGGTGGACAGCGCGGAACTCAAGTCGAAGTGTTTCACGTCGGCGATCGGATGTACACCGAGGCGCCGGACGTGAAAAGCGGACGCATTCTGGACCTGCCCCTGTCGCGGCTGCATTCGCTGCGCCGGGCGGTGTTCAAGGACATTCTCAGCGAGTCGGTCGGCAAGCCGAACGTGCTGGTCAATACCCACGCGACGTTCCGCTGGCGGCACGGACTTTTTCGCGCCTGCGACTTCGATCAGCTTCAGGCGTTCAAGCCCGAGTTGTTCATCTGCCTGGTCGACAACATCGAAGCGATCGCGCACCGCCTGCACGCCGACCACACCCTCGACGCCACGCTGAAGGATCTGATGGTCTGGCGTGAGGAAGAGATTCTGGCGACCGAGATGCTGGCCCTGGCGATGGGCTGCGGCAATCAGTTTTACGTGCTCAGCCGCGGGCGTGAGCAGTCGACGCTCGAGACGGCGCTGCGGCTGATCACCCGGCCGGACATGAAAAAGGTTTACCCGTCATTTCCGATGACGCACGTGGTGGACATGCCGGACGTGCTGGCGGAGATCAACGCCTTCCGCGCCGAACTCGCCAAGCACTTCATCGCGTTTGACCCCGGCGATGTCGATGAAAAGCTGCTGCTGGACAACGCCCTGGCGGCGGCCCGCGACGGCAAGGACTTCATCGAGGCGACCGTGCTGGGCACCGGCGACAAACCGGTCGACATCCAGGTCCCTGTCAAGCAGGTGCTGGACATCGCCGGCGACGTCGACGGACAGATCTACGCGCGTGACTTCCGGCTGATCGATCAATCGGACATGATCGTGAGCCTGGTGCCGGAGATCGCCGGCGGCGTGCCGGGCCTTTCCAGCGGCGTCGAGCGCGAGCTGCAGCACGCCTTCGAGGGTTCCAAGGAAGTCTACGTCGTGTGGAAACCGAAGAAGAACCCCAGCCCGTTCATCACCGAAACGTCAACCAAGTGGTTCCGCTCCACCGAAGAGGCCTTGACCTACTTCGAGGAACAGGGCATGTTCGCCGAGACGAATCTGTTCGGGCATTGATGCGGACCAGCGCTACGAAGTGATATCCACATCACACAAAAAAGCGATCGCTCGACTTTCGCCGAACGATCGCGTGCAGGCGGATGATTTGTTGTTGCGCCGAATCAGCGGCGACGGCGGGCGACCATGAGCAGCGCCGGGGCCAGCAGGGTCAGGCTCGCCGGCTCGGGGATCGCCAGAAACTGCGACGGCGCCAGGACCGTGTCGCTGAGACGGACCTCGTCGACCCATCCATCAAACCCGCGACCGGCAACGTGACCGATTTCGAACACATCGTCGTCGTAAACCAGGTTGAAGGCTGTCTGGCCGGTGGCCCGCTGAGCATAGTCCGCAAACAGCGCGAAAGTTCGATTCGTTTCGTCATAAGTCAGGGCCACATGGTGCCACTGCCCATCGGTGATGACGAAATTGGAAGTCCAACTCTGGTTGTATCCGCTGACGCCGTTGCCGCCTGTGCCCAAGGCCTGGGTGTCGAAGCGGACACGCAGCTTGCCGGTACCGTCCGTATCGATCTGCCAGGAGCAGCCGCCGTTGTCGTTGCGTTCCTTGCCGATGATGCCGGCAAACTCAGCGAACAGATCAAACTTGACGAACAGTTCAATGGTGAACGTGGTCTGCTTGACCAGGGCGTTGGAACCATCGACCTGAATGACGCCGGTGCTGTGGCTGCCGACGTTGCCGGGCAAGCCGGTGTTGTTGATGCTCAACGCGCCGGTGTTCGATGCATTGACGACGCTGCCGCTGGAGTAGACCGTGCCGAACGGCACCTCACTGGAAAAATCCGGCAGGCCGCCGCCATCATTCACGCCCGTGCCGTCGAGCGCGGGGCTGTTGACCTGCGTGACGACGGTCGTCGCGTCGTTGCCGGGCGTGCCTTCGTCAAACTGCCAGTAGGCCACCGTCGCCCCCGGGGCAGTCGACACGGCAGCAACGGTCATGGCAACCGCGATCAGTGACATTGCGAATCGGTTCAGATGCATGGCATTCTCCATTTCAATTCACGGGGTATTTGCTGTAATCGATTGCCGGGTTTGGATTCCAACGTGTGTTGTCGTTGATCGGAAAATCCGGATCGTAACCGGCCCGCAGCGGCTCCACATGCAGGTCGTAGTGCAGCACATTGCACAAGCCCGTCGCATTGGTCAGATCTTCGCCTTCATAAAAATGTCGCCAGGCGGTGGCCCACTGGTTGGCCGGAGCGATGAACGTCGCATCGGGATTGTCAGGATACTTGGTGCGTCCCCCGCCGGTCGGATCCGACCACATCGAATCCATGATATACACCTTCCGACTGGGATCGACCACATCCACCTGCTTGATGCCGCGCGCGATCTTGCCGGACAGGTCCTGATCCGATTTGTCGCGCCAGGGTGGCATATCGACCGGATTCATGCCGTACGATAGATCCAGGCGGTACAGGCCGTTGAAATCAACGGGCGCCGCGGCGGTGTATTTCAGGCCCGTGCTGCCAATGTCGATTACATCCGCGGGATGCTCCAGCACCCAGGCCGCGTCCGGACAAATCAGTCCTCTTGGCGCATTGTAAAAGTGACGATTCTCCGGCGGGTCCATATTCATGTAGGTATAAAACGCTTTGTTCTGAAACCATTCGCGGCGATTTGCGGTAAAGCCCGGCGACGGGACCGTCTGCGGAATCAACCATCCGCGATATTCGGTGGCGTAGATGCCCGCCGAAATGCCCATCTGCTTGAGAATCGACGAGCAGGTGACCATGCGGGCGGTCGCCTTGGCCTTGGCCAACGACGGCATGAGGATCGAGATCAGCAGTGCGATGATCGCGACCACCACCAGCAGTTCGATGAGCGTGAAAGCGTGTCGTTTCATAGGCAGTCTTTCGGGCGTGTGTATCAGCGGCGTCGGCGCATCACCATCGCACCGAGCAGCGCCAGGCCCGCCGGCAGTGCCGCAGGCGTCGGAGCCGTCGCGATCAGAAACTGATCGCTGGTGAGCACCGCATCGGTGAGCCGGACCTCGTCGAGCCATCCATAGAAGGCGCTGCCGCCGGAGGCGTTGCCGAAGTTCAGCGCGCCGTCGTCGTAGACCATGGGATTGGTGGTCGTGCTGTCTCTTAACAACTGATAATCGACGTAGATCTTCAGCGCGGATGTATTTCCGTCATACGTCAGGGCCACGTGGTGCCAGCCGCCGTCTTCGAGTTGGGCGGAGGTGTTGAAGCCCTGGTTGTAACCCGAAGTGTCGGGAGGCGTCTGCGAATCGACACGGACGCGGGGGTTGTTCTGATTGGCCGGTTCGATCGGCGGCGAGGTGTCGCCGTTGAGGTCCATGGTCCAACTGACGCCATTGGTATCGGCACGCGCCTTGCCGAAGATGGTGGGCCAGTTGTTGATCTTGTTGATCTTGATGAAGCCTTCCATGGTGAAGCTGGTCGGCTTGAGCAGCGAGCCGGCGCCGCCGGGATCGGTGACCGTGACGATGCCGCCGTTTTTGGCGCCGGTGCCGTCGAAAAAGAGACTGGTCGTGTTGTTGAGCGTGATGGCGGCTCCACCGGCGCCGTCGCGGATGATCTCGCCAGGCGAATCGGCGGCGTGCACCGGTGCGCTGCCACCGGAAAAACCGCCGGCCGCACCAGCGAGTGAAGCGTTGTTGTACTCACTGGCGACCGTGGTGGCGGTAACGCCGGCGCCGGCGTCTTCAAATTGCCAGTAACCGACCGTGGCAGCGTTGACCGACTGTGCGGCGCACATGCCGACGCACGCGGCGATCGTCAGGGCTTGAAATTTCATGGACTTCATTGTGGTTTCTCCAGATTCAAAGAATCGTTGCGTCTTTTCTCATATTGATTACACGCGGCGGCGCATGGCGGCCAGACCCAGCAGGCCCAGGCCCGCCGGCAGCGCGGCCGGGGTCGGAATCGCACGAAGGAACTGGTCGGAGGTCAGCAGGCTGTCGCTGTAGCGGATCTCGTCGAGCCAACCATCAAGGGCGCGGCCGCCGGACAGGTCGCCGATGCGCAGGGGGCTGTCGTCGAACTGAATGGAGCCTCCGTCGACAAGCACCTTCGAAGCGACCTGCGAGTGGTCGCCGAATAACGTGATGCGACGTTCAGATGCATCATAAGTCATGGCGAAATGATGCCATTCGCCGTCTTCCAGGTTAAATGACGAGCCAAGTTCGTCGTTGAACTTACCGGGACTTGTGCCATCCTGCGTGTCGGCACGCATGCGAAGAGTACCGCTACCGCCAGTGTCGATCACCCAGCTTGTGCCGCCTGACCGTTCCTTGCCGATGAGCGTGGCGTAGTTGATGTGACTGTTGATCTTGACGAAGCCTTCGACGGTGAAGTCACCCGAGGGTTCGAGCAGATTGTTGTTGGATACGGGATCTTGCACAGACACCAGGCTGCCGATGGTGCTGTTGATGCCACCAGCGTTGTAAAACCGCAAGGAACTATCGTTGGAATGAAGGATCGGCCCGCCGACGCCATCGCTGATCAGCAGATTAGCCACATCGGCGACATGATCAGGCTTGACGGAACTGCCGCCGCCGCTGGCCGAGGCCGTCCCGTCGAGATCGGGGCTGTTGGATTGAGTCACCAACGTGCTGGCGGCGTTGCCTGGCGCCAGGTCGTCAAACTGCCAGTAGCCGATCGTGGCAGCATCGACGGAGGCGGTCAGCCCGACGGCGAACAGCGCGGCGAAGCTGACACGTTGCAGGGCACACAGGGCGCGGCGGTTGATGCGGAACGAAGTCATGTCAATTCTCCTTGGAAGTATCAAGTTGTCCGGATTGAACTGCGGAGGCGGCTCGGATGGAAACCGGCGGCACGCCGCGTGCGAGGTCGGCGATGCTTGAAGCATCCAGCGCGACGGTGTAAATGGCCAGTTCATCGATCAGGCCGTTGAAACAGCGGGCGCCCTGTTCGTTCTGAGCGCCGATGACGAGGTTGTGCCCGCCGTCGAGACCGTTGCCCCGCAGCAGTTGGTGATCAGAGACCGCGGTGCCGTCGACATAGCTGGTGATGCGATCGGCGGTCCACACGATCGCCAGGTGATGCCACTGGCCATTCAGCAGATTTGCGGTCTGCGCCAGGCACTGGTTGAAGGCGGCGGAAGAGTCGTTGCGAACGTAAGCGCCCGCGGTGTTCTGCTGCTGGGTCAGAGCCCAGCCGGCGCTGTCGGCAGCCCCGGGGCCGATCGTCGAGATCAGGTGGGCGAAGACCATGTTGGCGGTGTTCTGGGATACCTGCTGCTGCGGCGTGGCCTTGACCCACATTGAGAGCGTCATCGTGTCGGCCGCAAAGCGCGGGTCGTTGGCAACGACCAATCGCTGGGCCGCCTCGCCGGGTGCGGGGCTGGCCAACTGCAGGCTGTGTCCGCCGCCGAGCTTCGGGCTGACATCGGTCGACATCACCGGGGCGTTGATCGCTCGAATGTTCAACGACGACTCGGCATCGTTGGCATCGACGCGATCGTCGAAGCTCATCAACAGTGCCAGATCGGGATTCTGCTGCGCCATGCGCAGGCGGATCGACGGTGAGGCGGCGGCATAGTCGGTGCGCTGGACGACTTCGCTCATGCGACCGAATCGCACCGGATCAAGCGGCACCGCCCCAACGATGCCCGATCCGTTGCCGATGCGAACCGCCTGCCCGGCGATCAACCGCCGCGCCGGAATCGCATCGTGCAGTCGCACATCCACGCGACCGGTGAACACATGCACCTGGCTGTCGCCACCGGCCTGATGGCTGACGCCGAACTCGGTCCCCAGGTCGACCACGTCGAACTGATCCGTGCTGATGGTGAACCCACGCCCGCGCTGCGGCACAAAGGCATAGACCGTGCCATCGAGCAGCGCCCCGTGGTCGGCGTCGATCAGCTCAAAGGCACAGGGGGCGATCAGATCGACGACCGCGCCGTTCTGAAACATCACCTGTGCGGTGCCGGCGCTCAGTCGCAACACGCCCGGGGCCAGTTCGCTGCCGGGCGTTGCCGCCTCGGTTTGATCTGCGAATACGACGCTGTCGGTGCTGGTCAGCAGGGCCACCGGTTGCGGCTGCGGGGTCGGAGCTTGCGATGGCGCGTTGGAGAAGACGAACCAGGCGGTGACGGCGATCGTGATGGCGGCGGCCAGGGCGTACCAGACGCTTCGGCTTCGCCCCCGGAAGGGGCTTCGCCTCAGCGTCGGCGTGGTGGGCTGAAGTGTCGGCGTGGCGAGTTCTGGTGTCGGCGCCGGTTGCTGCACGGGCTGCTGCGCCGGGGCGGCGTGCTCCCAGTGAAGCAGGCTGTGCACACCGATGTACTGGTGATAGCGCAGGCGGGCTTGGGGATTCTCCAGCAGCGTCTTCTGCAGTTCGGCCAGTTCGGCGGGCTCAATCGAGCCGTCGAGCATGCGACCGATGCGGCGATCCAGTTGGGTAAGCTGGGCGGGGGTCATTCGACTTCCTCCGCCAGGGTCTGCTCGATGCACCGCATCAGGTTGGTGCGGATCCGGTTCAGAGCGGTGTACACCGCGTTGACGGTTCGCCCGACCTGCTCGGCGATCTGGCCGACCGCCTGCGAGGTCGCGTAGCGCTGCTCAATGAGCAGGCGGTCCTCGGGCGACAGCTTGGCCATGCACCGCACCAGCGCCACACGCCGCGGGCTGAGTTCGGCGGCATGCTGCGGGGCTTCGGCGGCCAGCCGATCGATCAGTTCGTCGTTAAACGCCAGCCGATCACGTGTGCGGCGTTTGCGATAAGCCAGCACCTGAAAATGCGCCACGCTCAACGCCCACGACAGAAAATCCGTGCCCGGGGTGAATTCCTCGCGCTTGCGCCACAGGACCAGGTTGGTCTCCTGCAGCACATCGTCAGCCGCGACCAGGTCGCCCACCAGCGTCAGCACATACGTGTACATCGCCCGCTGAGCGTCCATGATATGGGCCAGAAAGGCCTCGGATTGATCGCCGGCTATCGGCATGCGAGACAACCTCTTTCCTGTCAACCATTTGCATACGACACAACAACCCGCGAACGCAGGGCCTCATCAGGTAATAGCACAACCGCGTGCAATCTAAGGGCTAATGGAAATATTTTTCGTGGATTTACAGCGGCTCGGCGCTGACGGTCGTCGCCAGTGTGTGCGAACCGCCCGCCGGGATGTTGACCACGTCA
The DNA here is from genome assembly GCA_014873095.1 of Planctomycetales bacterium ZRK34. Taxonomy (GTDB): domain Bacteria; phylum Planctomycetota; class Phycisphaerae; order Phycisphaerales; family Zrk34; genus Zrk34. Next base: position 4,442,341 of record CP050848.1, on the reverse strand, counting down.
TCGCCCGCGTTGGTCGCCTCGACGCAGAGCATCTGCGGGTAGTCCTCGTCGCCGAAATCCGCCATTGCCTTGGATTTGTCGACCCACGGATTCCACACGACCGCGGACCGGCTGCCGCTTCGCAGCACACGAATGCGGCGTGACATCGCCGGGCATTCGACGGTCAACTCATCGGTGGTGTTCTGATAGACGAAATCGGTTTCGGCGGCGATGGTCAGCGGGCCCTGCTGGGTCTTGCGTTTGAACTGGTCGACCTTGTCGATGTATTCACAGCCATCGAGGCCGATCACGCGGGCGGTCGTCACATCGCCGACGTTGAAATACGTGTGCAGCGCCCCCGAGCAGGTCACCGGAGCATCATCGAGATTTTCATGCGTCAGCTCGACCGACAGCGTCGCGCCCACCGTCACCGCCAGCGTGCATTTGAACTTGTGCGGCCAGTGCATGTGGCTGACTTCATCGTCAGTCAACTCCAGCGACAGACGTGTTGATCCATCGTCGAGATCGACGTTGTCGATGACGCGCCACGGCATCGTGCGGACAATTCCGTGCATGGGTTTGGAGGGGTTATCCGGATGGGGCCCGAACCACGGCCAGCACACCGGCACGCCCCCGCGAATCGGCGTGCTCAACTCGAATTGACACAGGCTGCTGTGCCACAGCAGCGGCTGCTCGCCGCGTCGCTGGTAGCTCAGAACGTGAGCGCCCTGGTGGACGACGACAGCGGTGGCGTGATCGTTTTCGATGCGCGTGTGCGGCAGAGGGATCGTGTTCATGACACGAGCGTAATCGCGCAGCACAGCCAACGCAATACACACGTAACGCTTGACACATCACTGCCGGCGAGGGGTTTACACCGCCAGGTCCGGGCTCGCAGTCAGCTCGACCTCAAACAGCAGGTCCGGTCGGCACACATCGCCCACCATGATCAGCCGCGGCCAGCCCAGATCGCCCCACCGCTCACGGAACGCCCGCTCCACCGCCGGCGTCTTGCAATACGCCAGGGCGGTCAACACATGCCGATCGTCACAGTCGGCATCTTCCAGCAGCGAACGGATGTGCGCGATCGTGTCATCGACCTGCGGAATAACCTGGTCGATGTGCTCGGTGTTGCCCTCTTCGTCGATCGCCGCGGTGCCGGAGATGAACATCGTGCGACCACCCGGCATCGGCGCCATCGCCGCACGGCTGAAGGCCGACCCATACTCGTAGGCCGACCGCTGATCGCCCCCGGCTTCGATCAGCTCGATTTCATCTTCACGCCCCGGCAGCGCCAGCAAGTCGATGGTGCATGCTGCCCCGTCCGCCCCGTAGAGTCCGATGCCGGTGCTCGCCGGCAGATGTGTCGTGCGTCGCACCGGGTCGATCAGATGCTCGGCGATGAAGAAATCGCGGCGCACCTGGTTCAAATCGTCATACCAGTCGCAGATGTCTTTGAGCCACAGCCATGTCCGCGGCACCGACTGCATCGAGGCCCCGTACTGGCGCAGGAAACACCCGGCGCAGAAGAACATCCGCCGCGCCTGCTCGGCTTCGGTCAGTTCGCCCTGGGCTGCGGGGCATTGGTTGGAACCCGGCCCGCGGCTGAGGCCGTTGATGTACAGCCACCGGTGTCCGTTGCTGGCAAATTCACGGGCCGAGAGTCCGCCTTCGGTCACATTGCAGCAGTGCAGCACCGTCGGCGAATCGTCGCTGCGGATCGCGTGAATCTGAGCCCCGGAGAAAACACCGCCGATCGGGCTGCGCGTGATGACGATACACGTCGGCGGCACCCCGTCGTCGAATTCACCGATCACCGCATCGCGGATCGCCTTGACCACCGGCATCGCCTCGGCCGTGGCAAACATCCGCTCACCGAAAATCTTGGCGCCGGTTTCGGTCAGTTCCTTGCGAATGGCCATGTAAACTTCGCGCGCCTGCGTCTGCAGATCAACCGCCGGCCGCGGGGCGACGGTCAGATACAGCTCGCTGGTTCCGCCGTCGACCAGTTCACGACGTTGCATCCGCACCGAGTTGGGCGTTTCGGTTTGTGATTCCATGATTAAGTACCTCATGTGGTCCGTGATCCGATTGGCGAGTGAGATCCGTCCCATCGCCATTCGCCGGCGTGCGGCCCGGAGCTATTTTCGAACATCACGCTCCAGTTATGACAATTTAACGCTTGATCATCGACCTTATTGCCAAATTTGACCTACCGAATCGCCATGGGGGCTCGGGGATTTCCCCGGAAATCGACACACAAGCCGCCGAATATGCGTACAATGCCCCCACGAGGCCGCACCCGCAGCAACTGGGCGCCCATGACTTTTTCACGCAAACTCATCCTGACCGGCAGCCTGCTGATCACCGCCCTGCTCGTGCTGGCTGTTGTGCCCCTGTGGAACATCCACGTGCTGCGCGGCGATGTCAAAGCCGTCGCCGAGGAGTTCGCCGAACTCAAGGTTGTGGTCGATATCAATCGTCATGTGACCGCCGCCAAGCGTGACCTCGGCAGCAGTCCGCCGGCCACCGCACGTGCGATCGAACATCTGCAAAATGCCGTAAAAACCCTCGACCAGTTCATCGATTCGGATGAAGAGCGCGAAGTGCTCGGCCCCGACCACCTCAACGAGGAACTGAATTTCGCGGAGATCGCCCGTGACAAGCTGCGTGCCGTGATCGCAGAACTTGGCGAACCCTCCGCAAGCCAACCCCAGGTGATGACTCCACAGATGGACGATGCCATCGATCGGGCCTTGGCTGCGGCCAACGCCCTGTCATCTCACGCCGACCAGGCGGTCCGCCACGCCGAACTCAGCGCCGAGCGACGCACCGCCGGCACCATGGCCATGACCGCCGTCATCGCCGTGATCGGTCTGGCCACGGGTCTGGCGATCATCGTCTGGCAGTACCAGAACACGATCGGCCCGCTGGAACGTCTGCGGGCCGGCGTCCGCAGCATCGCCGCCGGCCGGTTCAATGATCGTGTCCAGGCCCAGGGCGATCCTGAATTCACCGAGCTTGCCGAAGACTTCAACCACATGGCCGCCGAACTCGAAGGCCTCTACCACAATCTCGAACAGAAGGTTCAAACCCAGAGCCACGAGCTCGTGCGCTCCGAGCGTCTGGCCAGCGTCGGGTTTCTCGCCGCCGGCGTGGCGCATGAAATCAACAACCCGCTGGGCATCATCGCCGGGTATGCCGAGCTTTCGCTGAAGCAGGTCGACGATCTGCCGAAAGAAACGGCCGACCAACTGCGCGAAGCGCTGTCGATCATGCGTGATGAATCATTCCGCTGTAAACAGATCATCTCGAAGCTGCTGACACTGGCGCGACGCGGCCCCGAAACCCGCCAGCCGGTCAAACTCATGACGCTGGCCCACGAAGTCGCCGCCCTGGCTGAAGGGCTGCCCAACTACCGCGATCGCTCGATCCGCATCGACTTTTCCGGTTGCGAAGATCTGTGCACACACGCCAATGCGGTGGAGATGAGGCAGGTGCTGCTGAACCTGGTCGTCAACGCCATGGAGGCGACCGAGCCCAACGTCGGACAGATCACGATCCGCAGCCGGCGCATCGAGCCCGAAGCCGAACTCATTGTTGAAGACAACGGCTGCGGCATGACGCCCGAAACACTCGAGCATGTCTTTGAACCGTTTTTCACACAGCGGCGCGGCCGCGCCCAGACCGGCACCGGCCTGGGCCTGTCGGTCACGCATGCGATCATCGAAAACCACGGCGGTCGCATCCGTGCCGAAAGCGCCGGCCCCGGCCGGGGCAGTCAATTCATCGTGACCCTGCCGCAGAATTGCGACGCCGACAATGAATCATCAGGCGCGGCCGCCGCGCGGGAGTATGCATGATGGCAAACGACTCAAACACCCAATCGCTGCACCGCCGAATCCTCATCGTCGAGGACGAGCCGAACATGCGCGAGATGCTCAGCCGGGCCACACGCGAGATGGATTTCACCCCGCAGGCGGTCAGCACCGCCGAAGCCGCGCTGACCGCGATGGCCAACGAGGCCGTCGATCTGATCCTGCTGGATATGAACCTGCCGGGCCTCAGCGGCATCGAGTTCTTCGAGCAGGTCAACGCCCGCTGGCCGCAGGTTCCCGTGATCATCCTCACCGGCTACGGCGACCTGGACACCGCCAAGCGCGCCATCCGGCTCAACGTCGTCGATTTTCTGACCAAACCCTGCAGTCTCGCCGATCTCGAAGCCGCCCTCGACCGCGCCCTGCGTCGCCGGCTCGACACCCACCGCGCGACGCTCAGCAACTGCCCCGTCCCGTTTGAATCCGAAGCCGATGATGAACCCGACGCACAGACTCCGCACACCCTGCAGGACCACGAGCGCGAGCTGATTCTTCAGACCCTGGCGCGTCACGATGGCAACCGCGAAGCCACCGCCGCCGAACTCGGCATCAGTCTCCGCAAGCTCTACTACCGCATCGCGGAATATGAAAAGCAGGGTTATCTGTCCCGGTGAGTCAGCTCTTGCGGTCGGCGTTTTCACCCACGCGAAGAATGATCTTGTGCAGCGCTTCGGTCAGCGTGTTGACCGGGCTGCACAGGTGGTTGTGCTCACTCTGCGCGCAGGCATGAGCCTTCTCGCAGACGCTGTGCTGGCGCACCGTCGATACCGCCGGGTGCATCAGCTTGGCAATCACCCGATCGACGGTTTTAGACACCGCATCGCGCTGCCGGGCGGTCAGGTCCGGGCAGGATGCGATCAGCGACGACAGCTCGGCCTCGCGGAGCTGGCGTGCGTCTGAATACATCTGCGCGATCATCGGGCCGGACCGACCCTCGGCGAGCCATTTTTCAAACTGGTCGATTTCCTCGTCGAGAATCCGCTCGCAGTGCGTGATCTCTTTGAGGCGAGCTTGCTTGTTCTGGGCGACGATGTCGCCGAGCGTGTCGATGTCGTAGAGATACACCTGCGACAGATCGCCGACGCCCGCTTCGACATTGCGCGGCACGGCCAGATCGAGAATGAACATCGGCCGACCCTGACGTTGCTTCTGCACCGCGCGGACGCGCTCGGTCGTGAGCACCGCCTTGGGGCAGCGCACTGCCGTGACGATGATGTCGGCATCGGCAAGTTGCTGCTCGACCTGGTCATACGGCACGGCGCGACCCTTGCAAGCCTCGGCCAGGGCGCGGGCGTTGTTCAACGTGCGGCTGGTCACCACGAAATTGCGTGCCTTGACCGCCTGAAGGTGCTGACACACGAGCTGCGCCATCTCCCCGGCGCCGACGACGAGTATCTGCTTGTCGCCGAAGTCCTGGAAAATGTCGCGCGCGATGTCGACCGCCACCGACGGCACGGATACTTTCCGCGCGGCGATCTCGGTTTCGGTGCGCACACGCGATGAGGTCTTCAGCGCGTGGTGCATCAGGCGGTTGAGCAGTCGGCCGGTCGTGCCCTGCTCGCTGGCGATCGCGTAAGCCTGCTTGATCTGACTGACGATCTGGTACTCGCCGACCACCATCGAATCGAGCCCGCTGGTCACGCGAAACAGGTGACGGATCGCCTGCTCATCGGTGTATTGATACAGGCATCGGCGGAAGTGCTCGACGGGAATGTCGCGGGCCTGGGCGATGAATTCGATGATGGATTCAGGGCGCAGATCATGTGTCTGCGAAGCGACGAGGATCTCGGTGCGGTTGCAGGTGCTCAGCAGCAGCGTTTCCATCTCGGGGTAGCGATTCTGGAAAAGCATCAGGGCTGTGGCGGCGCCTTCGGGGGTGAAGGCCAGTTGCTCGCGGACCTCGACCGGCGCGGTGCGGTGACTTAGACCAAGCAGCAGAATGCTCACGCGTCACCTCCCTGGCGGCGGGCAAAGCTGCGGAAGCCGAGCCATACACGCGTCGCATAGCCGAACAGTGCGATCGTGCTGAGTGTGTAAGCGACAATGGCGAATTGCAGACCGGTCATGACGTCAGACCTCCCTGGTGATACAGCGTCGCCGCCGCATCAGCCGTCTCGTTGAATTCCTCTTCCTGCTGGCGCGCTTCGACCCGATCGTTTTCCCGGCGGTACAGCGCGTATCGGGAGAAGATCAGTCCGAAGCTCAGCATGGTCACCGGCAGCGCGAACGCCGCGACGGTCAACCACATCTTCGGTTCCAGCGCGATGGTGTTCGGGTGAATATCCGGCATCAGTCGCACGCTGAGCCAGACCAGCGGCACATCGAGAAAAGCCACCACGCCGTAGACCGCCGCCACCAGCGCCCGCCGCGTGGTCGACTCAATCGATGGACGGACCATCAGGTACGAAGCGTACAGCAGCCACAGCAGCAGGCTGAAAGTCAGACGCGGGCTCCAGGTCCACCATTCGCCCCACGCGCTTTTGCCCCAGATCATGCCCGTCATCAACACGATCGTGCACAGCAGCACGCCGACGGTCGCCGAGGCGACGGCCAGGTCGTCGTACTTGCGCCGCCGTGTCCACAGGTAGGCCAGCGAAGCGATGAAGTTGACCAGGCAGGCCAGGAACGTGTTGATCGCCACGGGGAAATGCAGGTAGAAGATTTTTTGGACGTCGCCCATGGTCGACTCGGTCGGCGTCCAGGTGAACACCAGCACCAGCGCGAAGATGAACAGCGCGACGGTGGTGAGCCAGTAAGCGGTGATGAGGGTGTTTTTCATGAGCTTCATGATTCACTCACTTCCTGGGGCGAGGATCATTTCGAATACGAGCCAACTGACGACGAGGTAGATCAGGGCGAAGGCGATGAGGATCGCCAGCGCGGTCTGCGTGATCGGTTCGCCGTCACGGAAACATTTGATGAGCATGTGGGTCGAGGCGAGCACCAGCGGCAGCGAGATCGGGAAGATGACCATCGCCAGCGGTCCGCCGCGCACGCCGGTGGAGTTGACCGCCGCGCTGAAGAGCGTGCCGATGGCGGCAAAGCCGATCATGCTGACACCTACGGTGACGACAAACGCCCCCGGCGCCGCCGACAGGTCGAATCCGAACAACACCAGCGCCACGGGGGTGACGACGATGGCGATCGCCGCGATGAGGATCAGATTGCTGATGAGCTTGGCGAAGTAGATCACGCCGCGGTCGACCGGCGCCAGCAGCAGCGCGGCCAGCGCGCCGTCGTGACGTTCACACGCCATCGTCTTTTCAAAGCAGAGCACACCCGCAAACAGGTAGGCGACCCACAGCACCGCCGGCGCGGCGAAGCCCGAGGCAAGCTGCTGCGGACCGAGCCCGAGGCCGAGCACGGTCACGATGAGAATCGCCATCACGACCACCAGGCCAACGGTCTGACGCGTGCGGGCTTCGAGCCGAAGGTCTTTGGCGACAAGGGTACGAAGCTGGCGGAGCGTGCGCATCATGCGAGCACCTCCTGTCGCAGGGCCTGCTCGTCAAGCTGCGCGGCGGCCTTGTGCATCGTCATGCGACCGCGCCGCATCACGGCAACTTCATCAGCAAACCGCAACGCATGGGCGATGTCGTGATGGGCCACGATGATGGCTTTGCCTTCGTGACGCAGTTCGTCGAGCAGGGCTTCGAGCTTGTCGATCGACGCCAGGTCGAGCCCCGAGAATGGCTCATCGGCCAGCAGCAGTTCCGGCTCGTGCATCAGCGCCCGGGCGATGGCGACGCGCTGGGTCATCCCGCGGCTGAATGTTTTGACGGCATCCTCGGCGCGGTCGGCCAGCCCGACACGCTGCAGCAACTGCATCGCGCGGGCTTGCGGCTGGGCCACGCCGTAAAGATCACCGAAAAACACGAGGTTTTCGCGAGCGGTCAGATCACGATAGAGCATCGGCTGATGACCGATCATGCCGATGCGGGCACGCAGCGCCGCGGCGTCGCGATTCACGGTCTGACCGAACAATTCGAGTTTGCCCGTCACCGGTGTCAACGTCGCCAGCGCGCCCAGCAGCGTGCTCTTGCCGGCCCCGTTGGCGCCGAGCAGCACAAGCATCGTCCGCGGACGGATCGTCAACTCGATATCGCGCAGAATCTGGCGATCACCGAGCCGCACGCCGAGCCCGCTGGCGCAAACCATCGCGGCGCCGGTCTTGACGGCGGCGGGTTCATCGAATCGATCTGTCACGCTTAACGTGGTCATGACTCAAAATTCGTCGGGTTCGCGCTGCATGCGGCCGACCAGCAGGCTGAAGCCGGTCACGAGAATCAGCAGACCACCGGCTCCGGCGATCAGCTTGGCGGTGTGATTGGATACGGGCCCGTCCGCTTCATCGGCGGATGACTTGGCCAGCCCGGTTTTGATGGTGACGTTGAATGCCTTGTTGGCTTCGACCTGCTCGGCACGCCAGACGCGGATGACCATGCCGCGGCTGTTCAGCGGGTCGCCGGGCGTCAGGCCTTCACCTTCGATCACGCTGCCGTCGTCGGGCAGGTACACGACCAGATCGCCCGTGGTCACCGGCGCGGTGATGTTCAGCTTCGCGCCGTGTTCAATCGGCAGCAGGTACTGAATGCGCAGTTCGGTCTGACCCGGCGTCAGCGCGCCGTGCATGACGAGCGTGCCGTCGACGACTTCGGACTTATCCATGCCGCGGAGCACTCGGTATGGCGCGTCCGCCCCACCGGCCAGCGGCAGGCGGACCGTCGTGCGCCGGTTGGTTTCAGCATTCAGATCACCAACCCATGAGCGATCGGCGGGGTTTTCCAGCACGATCATTTCATGCACGCGCAGCCCGGCGGGCGTGGCCTGCAGGTAAAGATGACGCAGATTCACTTTCCAGGCGGGTGATTCTTCAGTTGTGTCGTACAGTTTGATGTTGACGACCTGCTTCGGTGCGGCGGGCGTCATCGGCTGGGCCACGCTCTGGTAGCTGATCCCGGCGTGCTGGATGCTGACGACCGGCTGCACCATGCCCTTGAAGGTCAGACCTTCGAGCATGAGCACCCCGTGGGCGTCGAGCTTGGTGTTGATCGTCTGCGGCGCGCCGGCGTGTGAGTACAACTCGATCGATACCGGGGCGTTGGCGATGCTGCTGCCATCGGCCGTGCCCTGCTCGGCTTTGATCACGAGGGTGCCTTTGGCCACCGCGTTGGGGTCGATGCTCGGGCCGCCGACAGACGGATGGCCCTGCGGCAGGTTGGACCCGCCGGGCTTGCCGACGGACGGGTGGCCCTGCGGCATCTTCTTTTCGAGCGGCGGATGACCTTGCGGCAGTTCTTTTTTCAGCGGCGGGTGACCGTCGGGCAATTCGTTCTGCACGGTCTGAATCGTCGCGGCGCCGGGCGGCATTTCGCACGTGCCATTGGCGTGTGTGGTCATGTCGCAGGTGACATTGGCCGGGTGACTGTCGCAGCACGAGTCGGCCGCGAAAGCGGGGCTGATCAGCCATGTGAGGGCGAGCAACGTGATGATCATGACGGTGGATTTCATCGTGAAACCTCCGCGAGCTTGGCGGGAGCGGGCGTCGCGCCGCCGGAAGAAGAAGCGGATTCCGTAGCCGACTTGCGCTGACGGATCAGGCGCGGCAGCAGGCTGAGCACGCCGCCGGCCACGAGGGTGATCCCGCCGATCCATATCCATCCGACCAGCGGGTTGACGATCGCCTGCAGGGCGACGAGCTTGCCGCCGTCGTCCCACCCGGCGATGGTGATGTAGAGGTCTTCGCCGAGCGTCGAGTGCAGGGCGACTTCGCTATGGGAGTCCTGGGCCTTGTCATAGAAGCGCATCTGCGGGTGCAGCGTGTAGGACCGCCCGCCGTCGAAGACGTCGACGTGGGCCTGCACGGCGGTGAAGTTGCCTTCGCGCTGCTCGGCGAGACCGTTGAACTTCATGGTGTAGCGGCCGATGTGGCCGATCTGCCCGGCGCGGAGCTTGAACGTGTCGCGGTGATTAAACAGGCTCGAGCCGATCACGCCCACGAGGATCATGATCATGCCCAGGTGAACGAGTTGCCCACCATAGCGGAAGTGGGCCTTGTCGATGATGCTCAGCATCGTCACGCTGCGATCGCGGCCGGCCTCGATGCGGTAGCGACCGAGCAGGTCGGCGAGCACGGCCAGCACGGCGAAGGCAGTGATGGCGGCGGCGGCCAGCGCCCAGGTGATCGTGATGCCCAGCGTGATGCAAACGACAACGACAATCGCCGCAGCGATGCCGGGTATCCGGGCGCTGCGCCTCAGGCGATTGCCGCCGTCGGCCTCGGTGCGCAGCAGCGGTCCGGCAGCCATGACCGCAAGCAGCAGCATTCCGATGGGGCCCACGACCGTGTTGTAAAACTCAGGCCCCACGTTGATCGGGTTGGTCACGACCGAACTGATCAGCGGGAAGATCGTGCCGACGGCCGTGATGATCGTCATCAACACCAGCAGCGCGACCGCCATCGCAAAGGCCTGCCCCTTGACGCCGAGTTTCTCCAGCGAAGCGGACTTCAGCAGTTTCCACCGCCAGATCATCATCGCGATCGAGCCCAGCGTCGTGACCAGCAGGAACACGAGGAAGAACGTGCCGATCAGCGATTCGCCGAACGCGTGGACAGACTGAATCACGCCGCTGCGCGTCAGGTACGTCGCGAAGATGCAGAGGATGAATGTGCCGGCCAGCAGTAGCGCGTTGGTCTTTTTGAAGACACCGGCGAATCGCTGCATGCCGATCGTGTGAAGCACCGCCGTGCCGGTCAGCCACGGCAGCAGTGAGGCGTTTTCGACCGGATCCCACGCCCAGTAGCCGCCCCAGCCCAGTTCCTCATAGGCCCACTGGGCGCCGAGCAGGATGCCGATGCTCAAAAACAACCACGACACCAGCAGCCACCGCCGCGTCGCGCCGACCCAGGCATCATCCGCGCGCCCGGTGACCATCGCGCCGATGAGCATGGCGAACGGCACCGTGAAACCGGCATAACCGATAAACAGCATCGGCGGATGGAGGATCATGCTCGGGTGCTGCAGCAGCGGGTTGAGTCCGTGGCCGTCGGCCGCCGGGGTCGGCAGCGTCTTAAAAGGATCGGCGGCAAAGACCAGCATGGCCGCGAAGAACGCGCAAACGCCGGCGACCGCTGACAGCATCACGGCTGGCTCAGCCCCTGTCGCCTTGCGTTGCCCGATCGCCACGACCATGCCGATCACCGCAAGCAGCCACGCCCACAGCAGTAGACTCCCTTCCTGCCCCGCCCACAGTGCGGCAAATTTAAAACCCGTCGGAAGAGCCCGTTCGGAATAGCTGGCCACATACGCCACGGAAAAGTCGTTCTGCATCAGCGCCATCAACAGGGCGACCACGCCCAGGCTGACCGTCACCATAAAGCCGTACATCAACCGGCGCGAGGCGGTGAACAGTCCCGGACGGTTCATCCGCCATGAAGCGATCGCCGTGACCATCGCCGCACCGGCGATGAGCATCGAAACCGTCAACGCGAGTGTGCCCATGTCGGCATTCATGACGCGGACTCCTGCTCCACCTGATTGAGTTGCTTAAGCATCCTGTCGTGTTCATCCGCCTGGTACTTGCTGGCGCACTTGGTCATCAGCGAGTCGGCCTGAAAGACGCCGTGCTCGTCGAGCTGGCCTTCGACGACGACCTGGCAGCCGGGTTTGAACATGGCGGGAATCACCCCGTGGTAGACCACCGGCACGCGGCCGGTCTCGCCGAGCAGGTCGAAACTGGCCTTGAGGTCGGTCGACTCGACGACCACGTCTTGATCGTCGACGTGGCCGTTGAGTCGGATCCGCTGTGTGTGCATGCTGGCGTCGGCCAGGAAGCCGTCGACTTCCATGTAGTACACCCACCCGCGCTGCACACCGGCATAAGCCAAAAGCCCCAGGGCGCTGGCAAGCACGACCGCGGCGACGGTGATTTTTGCTTTGGCGTGACGCATCGCGACTCTCCGTGATGGTGCTGCGAACAATCGGACGCCTCACCCTTGACAAAACCGGTGCCAAACTGCGACCACCCCTTGCGCAATGGGTGAATCCCTGTCCATGACGTAAAATCAGCGATGTCGCCCGATTTCGGCGGCGATCAAGTCCCATCGATGATGGCGGGGGCCGAGGTTGTTTCCCGGTTCTGAGAATGGGTCTCGACAAGCCGCCTGAACGGCCTTGGCAAGCTGGGAAAACAAGGTTTGCGAGGTAATATCGCTGGTTTTCAAGACTGAGAGAACCCGCCGCCGCGGATTCTTATTCTTTGGTAAAACCCAACCGCGCCCCGAGGGGGGATGGGCGTTTTCAGGCTTAATTCGACTATTCGGATTTTCATGTCTTATTGGCACAGGCCTTGCAAATAGAACTGCGACTGAAAGAAAACAACCCGCCCAGGCCGCCCCGCGTTGGGGTGAATCGAAAGCGGAATTGGCTCCCCCCAATCTTCTGGAGACGTAGCGATGAAACCCACCACCCAGATCCTGTTGGCCGCCGCGGTCATCGGCGTTTTCTGGATGGGCACAGCGACCCAGGTCGCCCAGGCCCACCCGGAATACGGCTGCTCAAGCTGCCACGTTCCTCACAATGCTGCCAGCGACACCGCTGTCCCGCTGTGGAACCCTGAGCACACCACTCAGACCCTGACCGGCAACTACTCCAGCCCGACCATGGACGCCACCGTCGGTGAAGTCGACGGCGCTTCCAAGCTCTGCCTGTCCTGCCACGACGGCACCTACTCCCATGTCGACGCCGATCACACGATCTCGTCACTGGAAACCACCCACCCGATCTCCTTCGTGTATGACACCGCGCTGGCCACCACCGACGGCGAACTGGTCGACCCGACCACCCTCGCCAGCGACATCCTGGACGTGAACTCCAAGATGCAGTGCACCAGCTGCCACGACGTGCACGCCACGGCCGCTGCCAGCCCCAACCTGCGTTGGCCGTACGAGAACGAATTCGGCGCCGGCGGCACCGTGTTCAACAACGCCGCTTTCTGCCGCAACTGCCACATGAAGTAATCCGCAGTTGACCAGCCTTCGGGCGGCGACCCTTAAATGGGTCGTCGCCCTTTTTGGGAAACATTCGTTCACCGGGCCTGGCTCTGGAGGAAATCCAGGCCCCGATTCATGAGGGACGCGCTCATGCGGTCGGCAACCATACTTCTGCTGGTTCTGTTGGCTCTGATCCTCCTGGCCCCCTCGCATCAGGCTGAAGCTATCGTTCCACACTCAAGCTGGGGCTGCGCCTGGTGCCACGTGCCGCATAACGCCATGGACGATCAGGCCGTGCCGCTGTGGGCCCCCTACCGCGATTCAACCAGCCTCACCGACTACTACGCATCGCCCACCATGGACGCCACCGTCGGCCAAGTCGACGGCGCCTCCAAGCTCTGCCTGTCCTGCCACGACGGCACGCAAGGCTACGTCTACCCCTCGCTGGTGATCAGCGACCTGGCCCACTCGCATCCGCTCAGCTTCGTCTACGACACCGCCCTGGCCACGGCCGACGGCGAATTGAACGACCCCAGCACCCTCGAACCGGGCGTCCTGGACGCCAATTCCAAGATGCAATGCACCAGTTGTCACGATGTCCACGTCAGTTATGTCGCTCGGCCCTACCTCCGTTGGCCCTACGAGAACACTGTCGATGATTCAGGCATCCCCTCATTGAATAATGCCGCCTTCTGCCGAAAATGTCATATGAAATAACTTCAGCTGCGATCCCAGCCAGGTTTCACTGCCGTGTCACTTCTCGTCTGATGTTCTGAAACCCGCGGCTGGGCAAAATAAAAGACGCCGCCCCCGTCCGGAGGCGGCGTCTTTCTTTTCCAAAGCACGCACACCCGAAGCAAAAGATCATGAACCATACACAGCAGCAGGATGCGCCGCCAATCGTCATCTGAACAAACGTCTTCTACCAAGCCTCTGCGCCAAAGGCGATGGGGAACTCGTTGCGAGTTCGGCACAACCGGGCGATGTATGATGAGGCTTCATGAATACTGTGGAGTTATGCGATGGGACCACTTCAACGATTCAGTCTGATTCATCTTCTCCTGATCCTGTGCGGAGCGGTGTCGGTGCTGGCTGACGATGCCGTCGAGCCGGCGATCGGCGCGACACGGATCGCGCGGTGGCACGACGATCGAACCGCGGCATTTCTGCTGATGTTCGATGACAGTTGGCCCAGCCATTTTCAGGTCGCTGTGCCCGAGCTTGTGAAGCGGGATATGACCGCGACGTTCTACATCAATCCCGGCAAGGGCGAGTACAAGGCTCACAAAAACGAGTGGGAAGACCGGGTATGGAAAGCCGGGATGGCTTACGGCAATCACACGATGACGCACAAGGGCGTTGCCGACTACGACGATGCCGACCGCGAGATCGGGCAGTGTACGGCGGCGATTCTCGACACGGTGCCGGGGAAAAAGCCGCGGCTGATGTCGTGGGCGAAGCCTGGCGTGCCCAAGGGCAAATGGAACATCACGCAGGCGCAGCTCGACAGCCTGCTGCAGAAGTATCACCTGATCGATCGTCCGACGTTCCGCGATCACGGCGCGGTGTATCACCTGAAGACCCCCGAGGACATGCTCAAGCTGGCGGACAAGGCGATCGCCGGCGGCGAGATGGAGTACATCGTGATCCACGGCGTCGAACGCCGGGCGCCGATGAATACCAACTACCAGGATTTCTGGCCTCTGGACCAGGACATTCTGCGGGCGCTGCTGGACGGCCTGGCCAAGCGGCGCGATCGTGGTGACCTTTGGATCACCGACCACATCCGCTATCACCAGTACCGGACCGAGCGCGACGCGGCGAAGGTGCAGGTTGTTTCAGCGGATGATCACGCGATCCGTTTGAAGCTGACGTGCACCGCCGATCCGCAGTTTTATGATCAACCACTGACGCTGATCACGCGCGTGCCGGGGGGATGGAAAATCGGCCAGGTAACCCAGGGCAAGCATACGCAGCAGTGCGAGGTCCGCGACGGAGTCGTGCGTTTCAACGCCACCCCCAGCATCGATTTGATCACGATCCAGCGGCATTGACCTGCAATTCCAGGCGAACAGATCGCCGATGCATGGGCGGTCGGCCCACGATCGTTCATGCGGCGCGGCGTTCCGCCGCCCTGGTGCATGATCTGCAGGATTTGCGGCGGGTGTTGTCCAGACTTGTATGATGAATGCGGCGTCTGCACTGCGACAGTGCTGCGCGTCTCGTTTGAACCATCCAGTCATATGGAAGGACGACCATGCCGCGTGTTCTTATCTGGGATCTGCCCACACGTATCTTTCACTGGTTACTTGCAGCGGGTTTCCTCACGGCATTTGCCATCGCACAGTTTCTCGGGGATGACCATCCGTTGTTTGCATGGCATGGAATGCTCGGCCTGATCCTTGGCGGGGCAGTGGCATTTCGTCTTATCTGGGGCCTGATCGGCACACGCTATGCGCGTTTCGGATCTTTCGCCTACGGGCCGGCCGCGGTGGCCGACTATTTCAAAGGCGTGTTCACGGGGCGCGGCAAGCGTTACATCGGACACAACCCGGCCTCCGGATATGCGATCCTTGTGATGCTCGCGCTGGTCATTGCCATCGTGGCGACGGGGCTGCTGATGCCCGTTGCGGGACACACCGTCAAGGAGCTTCATGAAATCACGGTGTACGCCCTGCTGTTGGTGGCGGTCGTCCATGTGGCGGGCGTGGTCATTCATACGATCCGCAGCCATGAAAACCTGACCGTCAGCATGATCTCCGGCGCCAAACAGGCCGACGAATCCGATGGCATTCGCGGCCCGGCGCCCGTCGCTGCGAGTGTGTTTCTGCTGGCGTTGGCCCTGCTGACGGGCGGCCTGATCCGTAATTTCGACTCGGCGGCTGCAAGCACTCGCCTGCCGCTGATCGGTGTGACGATTCAGCTTGGGGAAAGCGAGGGCGACGGGCACGACGAAAACGAAAGGCCTTGGCCATCGCACCGCGAGCATGAAAACGACTGAGCCGTTGCGGGCGGGGCGCGGTCGCAATGCGATTCGTCGGCCACGCGCAGATTATTTCTTTTTTGAGAGGGGCTGCTTGTCCGCGGGTTGGGGTTGGGGGGCGCTGGCGAGGACGAGGTTGGTCATCAGTTGCGAGGCCGACTCGGAGGTGTAGCCGTAGATGCCCCAGACGCGCTGGTTGAGCATGCCGAAGCTCAGATCGTCGTTGGACAGGATGATGCGCGGGTCGCCGTCGAAGGTCATCGACAGCAGACGAGGCGTGTCGACATTGCCGATGCGAAACACGACAAACGGCCGATAGCGCACACTCGTCATGTCGTATCCGCCGATGCCCTTGCCGCTGACGATCGGGTTGTCCGTAGCCACGGGCCGCAGGCGCTCGTTGGGAAACACCCGTAACAGGGCGCGCTGCACGCTTTCGATGAACAGCCCGCGCCCGCCGACGTTTTCAAACAGCATCCGCCCGCCGGCGCTGACGTAGGTCTTGATCGCTTCGAGTTCTCCGGCGGAAAACTGAACATCCTCCGTGCCCGCCACGTGAATCAGCGGCACATCCTTCGGCGAAGGCAGCTTGGAAAGGTCCAGCGTTTTGGTCGTCACCTGCGCCTTGGAGGCGTTGAACATCATGTCCGCCTGCACGCCCCAGGCGCGGGGCTCGGGGTCCCAGTTGCCTTCGTACCTGGCCCGGCCGACGGTGACTTTCACCCCGCCGCCGGTCTTGTTGCGGCGGGTGATGTGGTCTTCGAGTCGATTGCGGATGCGGCCCTTTTCCGAAGCGTAGTTGTACACGTTGATCATGAACTGCCACGGGGCCGGGTCCGTGTGCGAACTGCTGTGCCAGGTCCAGGGCACATCGCGCCCGCCGAGCACGATCGCCAAATGGCGCGCGCCGTTGTGAATCGAACGCGCCCCGATGCGCAGCGGTTGAACCGGAAACACCATCGACGCCAGCTCGTCATCCTCGGCGATCATCTGCATCGGGTAGCGCGGGTACAACTCGGCCAGCAGCGTCTCGATCGAATTGACGAACTGCGCGGAGTTGGCATCGGCGGCGATGATCAGCAGCCCGCCGAGGTCGATATACGATTTGAGCTTGGCCTTCTGCTTGTCGTCAAACTCAACGGGCTCGGCGCCGGTGAGGTAAAGCAGCGGCGCATCGAGCCAGTCTTCGACGGAGTTGTCGATCGAGATGACCTGCCAGTTCATCTTCTGCTCGACGGTGTCGGAAACCCATGCGGCGAGGTTGGCCAGGTCGCGCGGTCGGTTGTTCCAGTCGTGGTCGGGCACTTCGAGTTTCGAAGCGAAAATCGGCGATCGGCCGCGCGATAAAAACAGCAGCGCGAAAGAGGACCGTACCACCGACGAAGAATAATTCGACGCGCCTTTGACGGAAAAACCCCTGCTGGTGGTGTTCTTGACGATGACCTCCGCGCCGGCGGCGAACCAGTCTCGACCGCCGAAATACTTGCGGCCGCTGGCCAGGCCCACGCGCTCGGTGCCGTAGAGATGGTACCCGAGAAATTGCGACCCGCGGCCGGGTGAGTCCTTGTCGGGTTTCCAGTTCTTTGAGAAGTATTCCAGGCCGTGGTCGATGAGCTTGCGGATCGGATGATTGGCGGCGCGGCCGGGCGCGCGGAAGTCATCGGCGTGCAGGTAGTCCTGCAGGATGTACATGGCGGTGAGCCCGGCGGCGGTCATGGCGACCGTCCCCTTGTTGTGCAACTGCTTGTTGTAAATCCACGACCCGTTTTCCAACTGCGTGCCGACGAAGTGGCGTTGCAGCGGATCCCACACCGCCTGCGGCACCGGCTGCCCGCGCTTGGCCGCCTCCCACAATCCCAGCGTGCCGTACTGCGTGCGCGAGTTCGACCACGAATTCAGCCCCGGTCCATACCCGAAGGCCTTGGCTCCCTTGGAGACTTCCGAGTCGATCGGACACGTCAGCAGGTATCGAAGGTCTTTGTTGAGCGCCGGCTCGAAGATGTCCGGCAGATGGCTCCACACGTGCATGCGGAGCGAGGTGACGTAGGTGCCTTTGATGTCGAAGTTCGCCAGGGCGTTGATGGCGCGTTTCATCTGCGGCTTCTGGTAGCTTTCACCGGCGGCCAGCAAGGCGTAGGTCGCCAGCGCCGAGGTGCCGCCGTACTGCAGGCCTTCGCTGTGATTGCCCTCGCCGCGCTCGGCGTCGTCCCAGTGGCCCTGTGCGTTCTGTTTCTTGTAGAGGTACTCGACCAACTGCTGGATCGCTTTGCCGACCTCTTCATCGGTGACCGCCGACGCCGGCGCAATCGGCCCGACCGCCAGCAGCAACAACAGCAACATGATCATTCGAACGTGTGGACACCACACCTGCATCGGCATTACCTCGTCAAAGCACACCTGAGGTGCGCGCGGTCATTTTGATGTTGGCCCATCGACGCCAGCGTGCCGTCTTCCACCAAGCGCCAAGACCCCAACCCCGCCAATGCGAACGCTTGCGGCTCGACCAGAGTAGACAAGGGATTGTCAGTGCCTTGGCGGGAAAACGTGCACAGTCAATAGTATAGCGAGTTCATCCACCTCAGCGACCGGGGGTTTGCCACATCATGACCTGATCCGCGAAGTAGTGATCGACGAGTCGATTGGGCCTGGAGAAAATTCCGGGTCAAGGCTTGCCATGGACTTATCGGTCTGTTATATTGATTGGGCCTTGGGAGAGGCGCACTTCGATTCACTCGGCCGCGAGGTCGGGTGTCATAATTAGATCATGTTTCCGGGAATTCCGTGCGATGTGGTTGTAGCCCTATTGCACGGCGGAGAGACCATGGCACGTTGAGACCTCGGCAGCGCCCGATGCGTTGCATGACGATCAACGTTGAATTGTGCTTTCGAATCAGGATCGTGACTGATCCTGCGAAACGGTTCGGAGTGTGCGTTTTCGCACACGTGAATGAGACCGGCGAGACTTCCCCTCACACACGGGAGTTTCGCCTTCCGGCGAGACTTGGAGAGGTCTCGTACGGATTTTTGGAGAGCTGTGAGAGTGGGGAACTGGAGAATGCCTGCCTTGGAGGGCAGGCCCGTGAGACCGGGTTCCGCCATGCGGACCCGGTCGGCAGGAGAGTGCCGATAGCCCCGGATGGGGCAGTGAGGAAACAGGAGAGTTCGGGGGACTCTCCGTCGACGAACGGAGAATCACGAATCGATCGTGCCCAGCGCACGTGAGATCGGGATTCGTCGACGGCCCGCCGGGCCAGGTTCGCGTGCAGGCGGATATCCCGGTGCGGAGAATGGGAACCGGCCAATCACCACCGCGCGTGGTGGGCCGGTTTTTTTATGCGCGGGTATACTCAGCCCCATGCAAGCACTTAACGCCAACACGCTGCGAGGCAACTGGGCCACGTTGCTGTCGACATGGGACGAGCATGAGCAGTTGGACACCACCCGCCTCGAAGCCCAGATCGATGCCCTGATCGCCATGCGCGTCGACGGAATCTATTCGCACGGCACCGCCGGGGAATTTCACGCTCAGACCGAAGCCGAATTCGACGCCGTCGCCGCCCTGCTTTCGCAAAAGTGTGAGCAGGCCGGCATGCCCTACCAGATTGGCGTCAGCCACATGTCCGCCCAGATCTCGCTGGGCCGGCTGCAGCGTGTGCGGCATTCGCCGGGAGCCGCGGGACTGCCCGGCGCGGTGCAGGTGATTCTGCCGGACTGGGTCGCGGTCAGTGAATTGGAAGCCGTGGACTTCATGCAGCGCATGGCCGAGGCGGCGGACGGCATCCCCTTGGTGTTGTACAACCCGCCCCATGCCAAGCGCGTCTGGGCCCCTGAGGCGATTGGACGACTGGCGGCCAAAGTGCCAGGCCTGATCGGCCTGAAGACCGCCGCCGGGGACGACGCCTGGTTCGACGCCATGCGCCGACACCTCCCGCACCTGAGCGTGTTCGTGCCGGGGCATCATCTGGCCCGCGGCATACAGCGCGGCGCCCGCGGGGCATACTCGAATGTCGCCTGTTTAAACCCCGCGGCAGCGCAACGCTGGACCGACCAGATGCAAACCGACCTGCCGGCTGCGCTCGAACTCGAATCGCGCCTCGCCCGCTTCGTTGAAAACCACATCGCTCCCTTCATCACACGCGACGGCTACTGCAACGGCGCCTGCGATCGCCTGATGGCCTTGATCGGCGGATGGGCTGATGTCGGTCAGACGATGCGCTGGCCCTACCGATCAATCCCCTCGGAGCAAGCCGAACGCCTGCGCCCGATTCTGGCCGATCTCGTGCCGGAGTTTGCAACGATCTGAATGTGATATGGGTACGCCCGACGACCGAGACGCGCTCAACTGGGCCCATCGGTGCGCGGCGGGTCTTCATCCGGGGGCTGCTCCGCCTGCTTACGGCGGGCTGCGGCCAGCTTCTGCTGGTACTGATCGTAACTGCGCGACAGCGTTTCAAGCAGTCGCGGCACCTGCGGCCCGGACATGTACACACGCGCCGCCACCGTCGAACGGGGGTAAAACCCCGTGATGAAATCGAAGCAGAAATCCGACGGGTTGTGCGTGATCATCACCGTGTTGGCATACGTGCCCGACGAGATTTCATCCGGGAGCTTAAGCTGCTGGTAGATTTCTTCCACCGACGGAGCCAGCGTGCCGGCGGGCGGCTTGGGCAGCGGCGGAATCTCCCCGAATCGCTCGTTGTGCAGCTTGATGTTCTGATGCATCGCGCGGAGCAGGCCGGGCACGATCGTCGGCGGCAGCACGATGCGAACGACCACCTGCTGGGGCCGAGTGACCGACTGCAGGAAATCGATGATGAACTCGTGCTGGCCGTTGATGACGAGGCTGCCGCTGGCGTAGACACCGCGCGCCACGGACTCGGGCACGCGGGCGGACACCTGCTGATGCGCGATGCGCTGCGAGAACTGCCCGTTTTCATCGAGCGGGCGCGGTTCCGGCTGCGGGGCCTGATCGTCGGAATGGTTCGGGTCGTCGGTCATAAGAGCCTAACGGTATGCACAAACAGGGCCGCTCGCAAGGTTTCAGCAAACATTGGCCACCGTGGTCACACGTACGGCAATTGCCCCCGCTGGGCCTGTGACAACCCGACCAGCACCTCGGCGCATCGCTGGGCGGCGGCATCGAAAATCACGCGTCCCTTCTCGGCGGTCGCCTGGCGCGGATCGCCGCAGCCGGTGTCCGGACACGAGGCCGACCACGGCCGCGGGGTCCACACGCCCGCCTGATCCAGCCCCTCAATTGCAAACGGAACACGCCCCCCCTCGCCGGCCTGCTCCATCACAACCCAGTCCGGCTGCAGATGCAGCAGCACGCTGGTCTCCATCTCGTCGGCATGGTCACCGGGATGCTCGACGGTCTGCCGGGTCACATCCGCGACCAGCTCGAAGAAATTCACCCGGACGATGAGCATGTCGTGGGCCTGCTGGGCATCGCGGATCAGCGGTTTGAATTCATTGCCGCCGTGGGCGTTGACGATGACCAGGCGGTCGATGCCCTGGGCTTTCAGGGAGGTGCACACATCGTGAAGGATCGCCGTGGCGGTGGCGGTGGAACAGTGGATCGTGGCGACCTGATCGAGCTGCTGGGCGTTGTTGCCGAACGGGATCGTCGGCAGGACGATCGGCCGGGCGCCCTGCGATACGGCACGCTCAGCGGCGGCGATGGCGATCTCGGTGGCCTCGACGACATCGGTGCCGTGGGGCATGTGGTGATTGTGGGCCTCGGTCGCCCCCCAGGGCAGGACGGCCACATTGGGGCGGTATTCGAGCAATTGGTGGTAATTGGCCTCGTGCAGAACGTATGAGCGGGGTTTCATGATGGATGCTCCACAATAGCCGGGTCGTGACACGACCCTGGTCGGCGAAAACCGGGCTCGCGCGGCGGGCCGTCACCCTATTAGTACCCGATGCAAGTGGCATCGGCCAAGTCACACGTGTACACTTTGCCTCGACGCGCTGCCGGCGCCGCCGGAGGCATTTACGCAACGCACAGGATAATGGAAACGCCATGTCACGACGCGTGGTGATCACAGGTTTGGGAACGCTGACCGCCGCCGGCGTCGGCATCGAGGCCCTCTGGCAAACGGTCACAGCCGGGCAGTCAAGCCTCGATCGCATCAGCAACTTCGACCCGTCGAGGTTCGATGTGCAGATCGCCGGTGAGGTCCGCGACTTCAAAATCGCCAAGTTCGTCCCCAAGAGCTACCGCAAAGCCACCAAGGTGATGGCCCGCGACATCGAGTTGGCCGTCGCCGCCGCCGATCAGGCCGTCCGCCACGCCGGGCTCAACACCCCGGGTATCGATCCCGAAGCCGATCGAACCTACCCCGGCTCGCGCAGTGGTTGCCACATCGGCGCCGGCCTCATCGCCGCCGACCTCGACGAGCTGACCGACGCCCTGGCGACCAGCACCGATGACGACGGCAAGTTCGACATGCACCAATGGGGCTCCGAGGGCATGACCCACCTGACCCCCCTCTGGCTGCTGAAGTACCTGCCGAACATGCTCGCCTGCCATGTCACGATCATTCACGATTCGCAAGGCCCGTCCAACACGATCACCTGCGGCGAAGCGTCCAGCGCCCTGAGCATCGGCGAGTCGATGCGCATCATCGAGCGCGGCGATGCCGACCTCGAGTTCTGCGGCGGGGCTGAATCCAAGCTCAACCCGATGGCGTTCTATCGTCAGATCAGCACCGGTCGCCTGACGACCAAGGCCAACGACGCCCCCGCCGGCGCGGTGTGTCCGTTTGACGCTGAAGCATCCGGCACCGCCATCGGCGAAGGCGGCGGTATCATCACCCTCGAAGCCCACGAGACCGCCACCGCACGCGGCGCGAACATCTACGCCGAACTCGTCGGCTACGGCGGTTCACACACCATCTACCCCCAGGGGCACGGCCTCGAGCCCGACCCCGAAGGCAAAGGCATCGCCGCCGCCGTCCGCGCGGCGCTGCGCAATGCGAAGCTCTCGCCCGACGACATCGACCTGATCATTCCCACCGGCAGCGCGATCCCGGCCTACGATCGCTCCGAAGCCGCGGCGCTGAAGTCGGTGTTCGGCGATCGACTCGGGCAGATTCCGCTGTGGTCCAGCAAGCCGTACGTCGGCAACTGCGGCGCCGGCGCCGGCGGTGTCGACACCGCGCTGGCTTCCATGATGCTGACTGAGCAGACGCTCCCGGCCCGCATCAACTGCAACAGCCCGATCGAAGGTCTCGCCGCCGCGTCCGCCCCGTCGCACGCCGCAGCTTTGAATCATGTCCTGGTGCTGACCACCAGCCTCGGCGGCCAGAACGCCGCGCTGATCCTGAAAAAAGCATGAACACGAACAAGAACGAACATCGCGTGGTTCTCACAGGCATGGGCGCCATCACCCCGCTCGGCCATGATGTCGAAACCATCTGGGCGAACCTGCTGGCCGGCAAGTGCGGCATCCGTCCGACCGAACACTTCGACGCCGCGACCTTCCCCACGCAGTTTTCGGCGCAGGTCGTCGATTACGACTATCGCAACTTCGTCGAACACCCCGAATATCACGAGCACGCCGGGCTCAACACGCGATTCGCTCTCGGCGCCGCGCGTCAGGCATGGGCCAACAGCGGACTCGACAAAGTCGCCGACCTCGACCGCGACCGCATCGGCCTGTACCTGGGCTCCGGTGAAGGCACGCTCGATTTCGAAAACTACGTCGCGACCAATCTCAAAGCGTGGGACCCCGACAAACGCGCCATCGATGCGGTCAAGTGGGCCCAGGCGGCCCGCGGGGCGTTCGATGTCTACCGCGAGACCGAGCAGGAAGCGAACATGACCCTCGCGCACGTCGCGATGGAGCTCGGTGTTTCCGGCCCGGCGTACAACTGCCTGACCGCCTGTGCCGCTTCGACCCAGGCGATCGGTGAAGCTTATGAAATCCTCCGCCGCGGCGATGCCGATGTGATGATCTCCGGCGGCGCGCACTCGATGATCCATCCGCTGGGCGTGACCGGGTTCAATCGCCTGACCGCCCTGTCGACGCGCAACGACTCGTGCATCACCGCATCACGCCCATTCAACCGAACCCGCGACGGGTTCGTCCTCGGCGAAGGCTCCGGCATGGTCGTGCTCGAAACCCTCGAACACGCCAAGGCCCGCGGCGCGACCATCCTCGCCGAGCTCATCGGCTACGGTTCCTCCGCCGACGCCTACCGCATCACCGACATTCACCCCGAAGGGCGCGGCCCGATCGGCGCGATGCGACAGGCCCTCAAGCAGGCCGGCCTCGAACCGACCGACATCGACTACATCTCCGCACACGGCACCGGCACCAAGGAAAACGACTCGATCGAAACCCGGGCCGTCAAGGCCGTCTTCGGCGACGCCGCCAAGTCGATTCCCGTCAGCTCGGTCAAGTCGATGCTCGGCCACCTGATCGCCGCCGCCGGCGCCGTCGAGTTGATCACCTGCCTGCTGGCGATGCGCGATTCGAAGATCCCCCCCACCATCAACCTCCACGAGCCGGACCCGGACCTCGATCTGGACTACGTGCCCAACGCCGCCCGCGACCGCCAGGTCGATGTGGCCCTGTCCAACAGCTTCGGCTTCGGCGGCCAGAACGACACCGTCATCATCCGCCGTTTCGATGCCTGATCAGTCCAAACCAACTCAGCGTCCCGCATCGAAAACTGTGGCACAGCCGCCCCCGGCTGTGCGTAAGCAATCGTTGCAAGCCAAACCCGCCAAAGAATGCTACCGCCGCAACCTGCCCCACCTTCAGGCAGAGTCGTGCACGCTATTCATCACTTTCGCCACACGTGACCGCTGGCCCCTGCCCGAACACGTGCGCCACCCGCTGATCCAGCACTGCCTGCACGATCACAGGCGCAAGCTCGACATGCATGGACTGGTCGTCATGCCCGATCATGTCCACATGATCTTCACACCACGCCTCGACGCCGCCGGCGCTCAATTCGGCCTCGCCGAAATCATGCATGGCATCAAGGGCGCCTCAGCCCACACGATCAATCGCCTGCTGCATCGCCGCGGACCTGTATGGCAGGATGAATCGTGGGATCACGTACTGCGTCACGATGAGAGTATCGAAGACAAGGTATGCTACATCTGTGAGAACCCCGTGCGTGCCGGACTCGTAAAGAGCGTTGACGATTACCCGTGGCTCTGGCGGAGTTGGATTGATGAAGCCTGATCACCGCACAGCCGAGGGCGGCTGTGCCACAAATCCACCACCGGCACCCGCTGACAAATCTGTGGCACAGCCGCCCCCGGCTGTGCGACGCAAACGCTGGCTCAAACGCATCCTGTTGAGCCTGCTGGCGATCGTGTTGATCGCGGTGTTCGTGCTGTGGTGGATGATCTCGGCGAAGCCGGACTACTGGCATGTGCTCGACGGCAGCCACGCGGAAGTGCGCACGGCCGGCGAACGCGTCGAGCAGACCGTCAGCTCGCTGATCACGCGCGTGCGGCCGACCGATCAAAGCTGGCAGCTCCCGCTCAGCGATAAAAACATCAACCACTGGCTCGCGGCCCGCATGCCGAACTGGCTGGCCAATCAGAACATCGACCCCAGCATCATCGCCGTCCTGCGTCACGCGCAGGTGCACTGCGAGCCGGACCGCCTGCTGCTGGCGGTGCAGCCGGACCTCGGCGTCGTCAGTCCGGTGATCGAGTTGACGCTCGTGCCGCGGCCATCTGACAGCGGCGCCGTCGAGTTGTATGTGAAGTCAGCCAAGGCGGGCGTGTTTGATGTGCCCATCGACACGATCATCGAGAAGTTCGCCAACAACCGATCCGTGCCCCGCGAGTTGACACTCGAAGTGCCGCTCAAGGATGGCCGCGAAGTGCAGGTCACCGACCTGGGGCTGACCGACAGCGCGATGATGCTCACCTGCACGACACGCCGCGTGAGTCGACGTTAACCGCTCGATTGCAAGAAAGAAGCCCACGGATTGGATCCGTGGGCTTCAGGGCATTCACAGTACACCACAACTTTTTACAGCTACTCCGCAACCGGCTGGCCGTGCTCGCGCGCCCACTGCAGGGTCGCTTGCAGTTTCGGGTAGTCCGCCGGGCTGCTGTCGTAATACTCCGCCAGGCCCCACGCGCCATACTTGCTGTAACGCCCGATGGAAGAGAAGACCGCGAACACATCGCCGCCGAGTCGTTCCCACGCATCGTAATACCGCTTGTAGATTTGCCCCATGCGGGGATGACGATTCGCCGCGTGCATCGTGGCGCTGACCTTGTCGACCAGATGACGATCGGGCATGAAGGCGACCATGTGCTGTCCGCCTTCGTAAGCGATCAGTTTCACGCCGTACTTATCCGCCACGGCCTTGGACTTTTCGATCCACCCGATGCACTGCGGCATGGCCGTCTTCTCGAAGTGGTCGAGCATCTGATCGACAGACCAGTCGGCCATCTGCTTGCCGAGTTCAGCCGTCTTGCCGCGGCCAATGTTGTAGGAAATATACGGCGCGATGGCCAGGGCGTCGGCGTGTTTGGCCGCATCGCGGTATTTGAGAATCTGTTCGGAGACATACGAGTTGGCCGCCTGCGAAGGCAACACACGCACCAACTGGTCGCGCCCGCCGAAGACCTGCTCCCAGATCTCGAAAATCTCCATCGAGCGCACCGCCGTGTAATGCCAGCCGGCTTCCCACGGTTTGTCTGCGGGCCCGAGTCCGAGCTTCACGCCCTGCTCACCAGCGTAGCGACTCTGGGCAAACTGCCCGTTCCAGACCTCGTTGGAATACTCGATGTAAATCTTCAGCGAGGGGTCGAGCTTCTGCTTGACCATCTCGGCAAATCGCCGCACGAAATCGTCATCCGCCAGGTGCGGCATGCAGAACCACGGATCAACATGCTGGCGATTGCACAGATCGATCATCCATTCCAGCGCCACGCCGCGCTTGGAAAAAGTCGCCGAGTCGGGCGTCGGGCGATCGGACCATGTCGCGATCTCCGAGCCGTTGGTGTGCATCCAGTCCATGAAGCGGTAGCAGGCGAACCCCTTCCACTGCCGCAGAAACACCGGGTGAAACGGGTCATCCCGCCACGTATCTTCAAACCCGGGCATGATCACGTGAATGTTGCGCACCGGGTTCTGCGGATTGGTTTCCCGTAGTCGCAGGGAAAACCCGCCGCGCGACGAGTCGATCTCGATCAACATGCGACCGGGCTCGGCCTGCTTGAGTTTGGCGTTCATGCCCGGCTCGAGCTTGCCTTCTCCCTCGTACAACACGGTGTAAACACCCGACGGGTAATGTCCGCCGCTGATCGTGCAGAGCATCGTTTCGGCAAAGCACCCGGGTTCGAGTCGCTTGACCCAGCCGTGCTCATCGATCGCCAGCTCCGGCCCCTTGCCCCAGCCGGCCCCCTGCTTCTGACTGATCCACCGTCGCGACGTGCGGAACACATCCACAAACGGCAGTTCCGTCATCCAGTCCGCCGGCCCGGCCAGGTTCATCCCCAGCCGCGCCGTCTGACCGTACGCCGACGAAGTCAGTGTCAGAACAAATGCACCCACCGTGGCAAGGCAAACCGCAATCGCCGCGAGGCGAAACCGTCGATGCATCATGTCGGGCTTCCAATCAGATTATGGTTGCTCATCCAGGGCGGCCGCTTCGGCGACTTCACCGGCGTCCGTCTCGCCGTTTTCATCGACCTTATCGAAGAACGTCACGCAGAAGATCGCGAGAATCACCGCCGCAGCGATGCAGGGAATCAGCCAGATCATGAACCAGTTGGCTGCGCCCTCAGCCGGCGTGTAAGCGCCGACGATGCGGCCCATCACCTGGGCGCCGATGCCCAGGCCCAACCCCTGCGTCACCAGCACCAACAGTCCCTGCGCCTGCCCGCGAATCTCCTTCGAGCACTTCTTGTCGGTATAGATGAACCCGGTCACGAAGAAGAAGTCGTAGCACAGCCCGTGCAGGATGATCCCACCGAGCACCATCCACTGGATGTTGTTGGCATCGGCCCCGGCGAAGAGTCCGTAGCGAACGACCCACGCCAGCATGCCCGCCGCGAGCATCCACTTCACGCCGAGCCGTGCGAAGAACAGCGGCATCAGCAGCATGAACACGATCTCGGAAATCTGCCCGAAGCTCATCGAAAACGCCACGTCTTCAAACCCGACCTTGGTGGCGAACACCGGCGCGTAGGCGTAGTAAGCCGCCAGCGGGATGCACACCAGGAACGAGCAGACGATGAAGACCGCGAAGCTCGGCTGTTTCATCAGGCTCAGGGCGTCGGCGCCGACGATCTCGCCGAAGGTGATCTTCTTGCCCTTGGCCGGGGGCGGGGTGTGCGGGAGGAACATGCTGAAGACGGCCAGCCCCGCGGCGGCGGTGCCGGTGATGTAAAACTGCGTGGCGGTGGTGTCCGCATGAAAGACCTTGGACACGACCCAGTTGGCCGCGATCCACCCGATCGTGCCGAACACACGGATGATCGGGAACTGCTTTTCCTGATCGGTGATGTTGTGGAAAGCCAGCGTATTGGTCAGACCGAGCGTGGGCATATACGCCAGCATGTGGATCAGCAGGACGACGATGAACACGGTCGGCCCGGCTTCAGCGGCCATCGGCGCACAGAACATGGTGATCGCGCCGATCAGGTGCATCGAGGCCAGCACACGCTCGGTGGCGAAGAACCGGTCGGCGATCATGCCCAGGAAGAACGGCGAGATGATCGCGGCGATCGGGCCCACGGTGTACGCCCAGGCGATCTGATCGTACATGCCGTTGGCGTTCATGTAGTTGCCGACGGATACATACCAAGCGCCCCAGATGAAAAACTGGATAAACATCATGACGCTCAGGCGGGTTGTTACAGTGTTCATGGCACAGCCTCTTGGTCTGGAATCGTTAACACATCGTGACAGGCGGGTTGAGCAGTCGAACCAAGTTAACCGGAATATCAGACAATTCAAGCGTGGATTCCCGCAAATCGTTTGCCTTGACATCGAACCGCGCCGCGGGGTATAAGCGGTGCAGCTTCAGGTGTTCGCGATGTGCAGGGTAAACCCGCACGCCGCGAGCAAAAGGGAAGTGGGGTGCGAGTCACGACGGGTGTTGCCCGTCAGACTCAAGGCCCCCGCGGACGCGCCGCCGTAATGGGCGATGTGTTCGGCCAAAATGCCACTGTCCCGGCACGTTGCCGGATGGGAAGGCGGCCGAACACGCTCGAGCCCAGAGCCGGAAGACCTGCCTGAAAGCACCACGACGTGTGTCCTCGCGGTAACGGACGCAACGGGCTTTCGGCGACGTCTTACAGACCCCAAGACGAAACCACACCCGGCATCCCGCGAGGACCGGGTGTTTTTCATTTGGGGTTGGCCCCGCGCGAAACGGGGCAAGGAGACGTCTCATGTTTCATCGTCTGTTTTGTTGTGTTGTGATCGTGGGTGCGCTGACGGCCTCGCCGGCCTGGGCGGTGTTCGACTTCGGCGACATCAACACGTGGTACGGCAGCGGGGCCAATCAGGCCGCCCTGGTCATCGACTTCAACGACGGCAACAGTCCCGCCTCGCTGGCCTGGGGCTATCGCTTCGACGGATCGCCCACCGCCGAGGACATGTTCAACGACATCTTCACGGCCAACACCGCGCTGTTCGCCAAGATCGACTCGGCCACGCAGTACGGCACCGCCCTGTTCGGCATCGGCTACGACGTCGACGGCGACGGGTTCGGCCTCGACGACGGTTCGATCATCGGCCCCGACGGGTTCATCGACACCAACACCAGCGCCGCCACCACGGAAAACGCCAACGCCGACGGTGCTTCGGCGACCGATGCCGACGACCACTACAAAGAAGGCTGGTTCACCGACGGCTTCTGGGTTCACTGGGAAGCGTCGTCCAGCCCGTACAACGGCGGCGCCTGGGCCAGCGGGTTCGGCCTCGCCTACCAGACACTCGCCGATGGCGCGTGGACCGGGCTGTATTTCGATCCGGTCTTCGGCTTCGCCACCGCGCCGGCCGAGCCGGTGTCACCCGGCAGCGTGCCCGAGCCGGCTGGGCTGTTCGCCCTGGCGGTCGGTAGCCTGATGCTTGTGCGCCGCCGCGCCTGAGTCAGCACCACCACGATGCGCCGGGTTGGGCCACGTTTTGCCTGGCTCGGCGCTTTTCAGGATCACCGCATGACACGCCACCATCACAACAGGCCGGCCTTCACGCTCATCGAGTTGCTGGTGGTGGTTGCGATCGTGGCGTTGCTGATGTCGATTCTGATGCCGTCGCTGGCCGCGGCGCGTGACACCGCCCGGACAGTGCGCTGCACCGGCAATCTGCACGGCCTGGCCACCGCCGCCAGTTGCTACCAGCAGGACTACGATGGCCACTTCTGGAAAACCGTGCGCTACAACCACCCGACCGCCGGCGTGCACACCTACTTCTGGGGAACCAACACGCAGCCTGTCGACACCGCGCCCAGCCCGCTGATGCGGTATGTTCAGCATGAGTTGGGCGTGTTCTGGTGTCCGAATCTGCGCTGGGGCGAGTATGTTCCGCAGGGCGGCGTCAACGAGCCGACGACCACGTACGGTTACAACGCCTGGGCGCTGGACCCGGGCTTCTGGGGTCGGCGCGACAGCAACGGCAGCCCCCTGCCGATGATGCGCATCACCGATGTGACGCGGCCGATGGACTTGTTCGTACTCGCCGATTCGGGGATGTCATGGAGCCCCGGCGGTGTCAGCATCTTCCAGAATTCAACTTCGCTGGACCCGCCGAAGTTCGCGTGGGGCGACAACACCACCGCCACCACCCATTTCCGCCACATGAACAAAACCAACGCGCTGTGCGTCGATGGTCACGCCGCCAGCTTCGAACTTGAAGGCGGCCGCTTCACGCACGAAGAGCAGATGCTCGGTTTCGTCGGCGAGCAGAACAGTCCGCATTATGACCAGTAACCGACTCATCCCGATCGCGTTGTTGACGGTGATGCTGCTGACCGGCTGTGGTGACCGCTACGAACACGCCGAGCTCGGCCTCGATTCCCCACAGGCGCAACAGGTCGTCGCCATGCTCGACCAGCTTCACGATGCAGCCCCCACCGCGTTGGACACGTTCATACACGACCATGCGGCCGAGCGCCTGACGCAGGCGCAAACCACCGCGCTGCGCGCCCTGCTGCAGCGCATCGCCGAGGCCGATGAAGCTTCGCTCACATCCATCGATCAGTTCGGCCCGCAGGTCTACCGCGTACAGATCACCACAAAATCGCGATCAAAAACCGATCAAACCCACGCCCTGCTCATCATGCAGAACGATCGCCTGCTCTGGGCCGGCCCGAACTGATCTCTCACGCAGATCACCCGGCAATCCGCCACTGAACACACCCCACAACGTCGACCCACCGCCCCGCCTCAAAATAACACCCGGCGCCTCACGCCGCATCAAGGCGTCATTACCACCGACCCGAAGATCTACTTTTTCGAGTCACTTCAGCCTCATTCTAATGTTATTAATAACATTAGAATTTCAATATGACGACACGCGTGATGTTCTGTTGCGATGCGATGCAGGGGCGGAACGAGGAGCCGTATTGCATGGTCGAATTACTGACCCGGCATGCGTGACCGGGCCCCCTTGTTTGACTGCGCGTCTAGCCTGCGGGGCCGTATTGCAAGGTCGGCAGCGGCGGTCACAATGTGGTGACGAATTGATTACGCAAGTGGATGTTGGTAGCTGCCAGCGGCCGGATGAAAGATGTGATGCCCCGCCGACACCCAGTTTCCGCCCCCACATCGGGTCGCCACCAAACTCGCACCCGATGATCCGCCTTGTAGCTACTTCAACCGCATTCTAATGTTATTAATAATATTAGTATTTTAACATGGGCTGTTTGCGCGGCGTAGAGTTGCGATGCGATGCGATGCGATGCGGAACGGGGCAGCCGGGCGGCGGGGCCGGGTTACAGAGGCCGATTTACCGACTTGGATTGCCGGGCGGGCTTGCTTGTTGGGTGGCGGCGGGGTCGGATTGCCGGGCCGGGCAGCGTGGGCGACAGCGGCGAACTTGATGTGGCGTCGGGTTGATTGCGTCAGCGAGTGTTGGCAGCGGCAGAACAAAGGGCACGATGCCCCGCCGACACCCGGTTTCCACTCCCCCGGCATCGAATCGTCATCAACCTCGCACCCGACGATCCGCCTTGTAGCCGCTTCAACCGCATTCTAATATTATTAATAATTTTAGAATTTTGACATAGACAGTTTGTGCGGTGTTGAGTTGCGATGCGGGGGCGGATGGCGAAGCCGAATTGAAGTAGCCGTATGGCGGGGCCGTGTTGCCGGTTCGTGATGACATGCCGGGGTTACCGGCTCAGGGTGCAGCGCCGGACTCTCTTGTTGATCTGCGGGTCAGCCTGCGAGACCAAATCGCGCGGTCGGCGGCGACGGTCACAACATGGTCATTGGGTTGATTGCGGAAGCGGGTGTTGGGGGCGGCCGGATAAACGACGTGATGCCGCGGCAACACCAAGCCCCCCGGTGTCGAGTCTCGATCAACCTTGCACTTGACGGCCTGGCTTATGACTGCCCCAACTCCATTCTAATGTTATTAATAATATTAGAATTTTGACATGGGCGCTACATGCGGTGTTGAGTTGCGATGCGTGGAGGAACGTGGACCCGTGTTGCGGGGCCGGGTTGCCGGCACGAGATGTGGGGCCGAGTTGTGAGCCTGGCGGCAGGGTTGGGTTGCAGGACCGGGTGGCGGGGTCAGCGGTGGCGGTCACGACATGGCCGTCGGATTGATTGCGGAAGCGGGTGCTGGAGGCGTTCAGATAAACGACGTGATGCCCCGCCGACACTTGGTTTCCGCTTGCCCTGGCATGGTGTCGCCATCCACTTCGCACTCGAATATCTGCCATGCGACGATTTCAACTAATTCTAATGTTATTAATAACATTAGAATTTTGACCTGGGCGGCGCGTGCAGTATTCGGTTGTGATGCGAGGGTGCAACGGGGGCCGTGTTGCGAGATCGGGTTGCTAAGCGGGATTACTGGGGCCGTGTTGCGGAGTTGGACTGTACGGTCGAGTTGCGAGGCTGAACTGCGGAGTTGTGCTGCGCGGGGCGGGCAGGTTATGAGGGCGGGTTGTGGGGCTGCGATGCGGAGTCGGCAGCGGCGATCATGATGGAGGCATCGGGCGATTGCGTGAGCGGGCGTTGGGGGGCGGTGGGATTGAGGGCGTGATGCCGCGCGGGATATTACAGCGTTGACTCGAAGGCGGCTTCGTGATGCGTCAGGCGTGAGGGTTGTTTTTCGCCTTCGGGCCAGACGATGCCGATCACGTCGAAGCGCACCGGGCGATCTTCGAGGCGGTATCGTTTGACCAGTTGTGACGCCAGGGCGGAGAGCTTGCGTCGCTTGTGATGATCGACATGCACTTCCGGCGGCGGGTCTTCGCTGCGCATGGTTTTGACTTCGACGATGATGATCGTGCCCGAGGGCCGATGTTCAGCCAGCAGGTCGATTTCGCCGAAGCGGCTGCGGAGATTCTTCGCGAGAATGCGATACCCGGTGTGTTTCAGATGGCTTGCCGCCGCCCGTTCACCGCGCGCTCCCAGCGTCACCGCCCGGTCCGGTCCGCGCATCAGCAGTTGCATCCAACGGCGCATGAACGATAACATACCACATTCACCAATCGACTCGATGGAATCCGCTGATGTTGCCACGTGCCCTTGAAGTGCTGCTGATTATTCTGCTGGTCGTGATCACGCTCGGCGTGGCGTTTCAATATCGCAATCACCAGTTGCTTCAGCAGATTCTCAACGAGTTGCGCCAGCGCCCGCAGCCGGTGGCGATCGTCGACGAAAACCCGAAGCTCGCCCTCGGCCCGCAGGCCAACGCCCCCGCGAGCACCACGCCGCCCCCCGCAAACCCCGCACAGCCAAACATCGCCACAGCCAACCCCGCCCCCGAGCCGGTCGACACCCCCGAGGTGGTCAACACGCCTTCATCGACACCCGAACCCACCCCCCTGCCCGACACCTCCGCGGAACCCACCCCGGCCGCCAAACCTGCCGAGCCTGCCCCAAAGCCCAAACCCGCACCGGTCAAACCGGCCGATACCCCCGCCTCGCCCGAGTGGGACCAGGCCGGCACCTCGATCACGCGCTTCGCTCAGAACCTGCTCAACGGCAAGTATGACGCCGTCGTCAAGCAGTTCGATACGCACATGGCGTCGAACCTGCCCAAGGCCCAGCTCGCGGCCGTGATGGACCCGATCCGTAAACAGCACGGCGGCTACTCGCAGATCACCGGTCACGATCTGAAGCAGAAACTCTCCGGCGGCATGAACGTGTTCAACATCAATGTTCAGTTCACCAGCGGCCATGAGTTGCACCTGACCGTCACCCTCGATCAGAACCAGCGCATCGCGGGCCTGATGATGAACTAACCGTTTAGCCGCGACCCGCAGGGGAGCGTGCCCGCCAAGCGATACCCAGCATGCTGCAGTTAAACATCACACGATCAGCATCGCATCGCCATAACTGAAAAAACGATACTGATTGGCGACGGCGATGTCGTAACAACGCTTGAGTTCATCGAGTCCCGTCAACGCTGACACCAGCGCCAGCAGCGTGCTGCACGGCAGGTGAAAATTCGTCATCAGCGCATCGGTCCACCGGAATTCAAAACCCGGCTGAATCATCAGCTTCGTCGACGCGGTGTAGTCCGCCGAGTCGTCAATCACATCCGGCAGAGATTCGAGAGCGCGCACGCTGGTTGTGCCGACGGGGATGATGCGCCGCCCTTCCTGGCGTGCCTGTTTGAGCGCCGCCAGTGTCGCGGCCGGCACGGTGAATCGCTCGGTGTGCATGTCGTGATCTTCGAGCCGATCGACGCGCACCGGGGCGAAGGTGCCGAGCCCCACGTGCAACGTCAGATGCGCTTGCTGAATGCCGGCATCGGCCAGTTGCTGCAGCAGCGATTCGGTGAAGTGCAGCCCCGCTGTCGGAGCCGCCACCGCGCCGGCTGATTTCGCGTAAACCGTCTGATACCGCTCGCGATCCAGCGTGTCGAAAGCCCGGTCGCTCTGACCACGTGCCTTGCGGATGTACGGCGGCAGCGGCATGACGCCCACACGATCCAGCAGCGTCTGCGTGTCACGCTCGCTGAGTTTGCGGGCTGACCACGATCCATCGGGCTGCTTTTGGATCAGCTCAATTTCGTCATCATCGCTGAGCGCCAAATGTTCACCGGCCTGCAGGCGTCCGCCCGAGCCGAGCATCACGAGCCAGTGCACATCGTCGCGCGTTTCCAGAAACAACCCCTCGACGCGCCCGCCGGTTTGAATGCGGATCGCCTCGAAGCGGGCCGGCAGCACGCGCGTGTCGTTGAACACCAAAAGATCGCCCGCGTTCAACAGCGTCGGCAGGTCGCTGACAGCCCGATGGCTGACCGCCCGGGTCGCCCGATCGTAAACCAGCAGCTTCGCCGCGTCGCGCTGCTGGGCGGGTGTTCGGGCGATCAATTCCGGCGGCAGGTTGTAATCCAGATCGTCGAGGCGCATCGACGGATGATCCGCCCGATGTGGCCTTGCGTCAACATCCCGCATAACCCGACCCCCGCAAGTTTTTCAAAATCCCGCAAAACACGGCAGTTGGGCGCATGATGTTTTTACGGCACACACCTCGCTCCCTGAGGGGTGATGATTTACAGCGCCACACCACGCCTGAGTTCGAACCTGACGATCGCGTTGATTCAGCGCGACCAGCGTTACCCCGAGTGGGCCGCCCGCCGCCGGCAGCATCAGTTGGCCACGCGCCTCGCCGCCGCTCAGCGGGGTCACTACCTGCCGGCCGCCTACCGCAATGTCGACGCCTCGGCCAGCCCGGAATCCACGATCCGCCCGGCCACCTGGTGCTACCGATTTACCCCAACTGCCTGCGAATCAGCGAACCAGAACCCGCCCGCCGCCGTCCAACCTTATATGCCGCACGCGATACCGACCAACCCGTACCGGGAATATCCCCAAAAGTCGGCCTCGTGGACTGCCGATCAGATGGACAGGTTGATCGATTTATATGCCTGAGCGGCCAGGAGGCAAAATTGAGCGGACAGGTTCACCAACTGGTTCAACAGATTCACGGCATGTCGCGGACCCAATGCATCGACGCGCTGACCCATTTTGATGGCATCCCGCTGGATTTCACCGAGCCGTTCCTGCAACGCATGAGCGTGGAGCGGCTTCGCCACATCCTGCTGGCCGCCATGATCACCGTCGATCGGCGCCGAAGCGCCTGACCCGCAAGGCCCGCAATCGACATACCGCCCCGTCTTACGCGGTTCTGACCGCCTCAGTTATTTTCGGGTAGAACCCCCGCCATCGCCCCGCGTATCATGGCCCGAGATGACGGCCACTCCTCCCAAATCCCTGCAGCAGCTTTACGCGGCCCACCCCCGCCAGTGGCGTGAGTTTGACTACGTCTACCCGGTGTTCAGCCGGCGCAGCGGCGGGCTGTCGATCGGCGTGAACCTCAACCCCGACAAAGTCTGCAACTGGGACTGCGTCTACTGCCAGGTCGATCGCTCGGTGGCGCCCAAGCGGCGCGACGTCGACCTGAACCAACTCCGCGAAGAGCTCGACTGGATGCTGGGCTTCGTCGCCGGCGGCGCCATCTGGGAGCAGGAACCGTTTGCGAATGTGCCCGAGCCCCAGCGGCGCGTCAACGACATCGCCTTCTCCGGCGACGGCGAGCCGACCGCCTTTGCCGGGTTTGAAGACGCCTGCCGAATCGCCATCGAACTCAAAGCCGCCCACAACCTCGGCGCGGTGAAAATCATCGTGCTGACCAACATGACCCTGGCCCACCGCGAGTATGTTCAGCGGGCCTTCGCCCTGCTGGATAAAACACACAGTGAGATCTGGGCCAAACTCGAAGCCGGCACGCAGGCGTATTACGAGCAGGTCGATCGTTCCGCGGTCAAACTCGATCGTGTGTTGGCGAACATACTGACCACGGGCAAACTGCGCCCCGTTGTGATTCAATCGATGTGGATGCGCCTGCACGATCAACTGCCGCCGGAAGCGGAGTTCGATGCGTTTGCGGATCGTCTGAAATCGCTGCGGAAAGACGGCTGTCAGATCAAGCAGGTGCAGCTTTACACCATCGCGCGCCACACCGCCGAGGCTTACGCCACACCGCTGAGCGACGATGAGCTCGACCAGCTTTCAGATCACTTGAAAGATCGCCTGCCCGACCTGCGGGTTGATACGTTTTACGGCGTTCACTGAAACAACCACCCGACCGTGCCGACATTCGGCGTCTTGCCGGCGCATGAAAAAACCGATCGAAACACGATGATGAAAAAAGGGGATGATAACGGTGCGTGCGTGTCGCGATCGGTTGGCTATGGTGGGCCTGTTGTGGAGGCGGGGTCCGGTCTTCCGCGGCGGCTCCTTCCTGGCTGATGTATCCCGTCAGGCCATCAACATCATGTCCGGGAAATCCCGTCAGGTCAAGTCGGCGCAGCGCAGAATCACACCAGACATGGAAATGACTGGGGCGTCAGAACGTGTTCGATACTGAACCTGTGGCACAGCCGCCCCCGGCTGTGCGGGCGATGACTTCAGCACAGCCGAGGGCGGCTGTGCCACATTGCCGCAGGCGGCGCGGCCACCAAAGGTCGCATCAGAACTCAGGCAGCCTGATTCAGGTAGTCAGCCAGGGCGGCGCGATCGGCCATCTCGATGAACCGAAGCCCCATCCGTGCGGGGCCGGGTTCGTCGCAGCCGCACAAGCGGATGATGCGGGCGGTGGCCAGAACCGTCGCAACGCGGCGGCCGGGCAGGGACAACTCGACGTCGACCTTGTCGCCGGGAGTCAGCGTGTGATCCAGTTCAATCTGCGCCCCGCCGAGGGAGATGTCGTAGGCATGGCCGCGCAGCGTGAAGCGCTGACGACCCGGTCGGCGCACACGCACCCCGGCATACGCGGCAGGCAGGTCATGGCGATCGTAGCGGCGCTGTTCGTAATCCGTGATGGGCATGAGCGTTCTCCAACCCGAAAGAAGGTCCATCGACATCATCGTCGCCGGCAGGTTCGGACTTGAGGGCCTGTAACGATTATGCCGGTATAATCGAGGTGGACTCAGTTATGAAATACAACCATCTTTTTCTGGCGGGACTCGTATGGATCGGCGTGACAGGCGCCGCCGTGCGGGCGGATGAACCCGAGTCGTACATGCGCGTCGTTGAAGTCGACGCCACCACGGCCAAACTGGAAATCGCCGCACGACGCTTCGTGCCTGCACACGGCGCCGGACCGACGATCTGGCTGACCGGCGTGATCCACATCGCCGAGCCGGACTATTACACAACGCTGCAGAAGCACCTGGACGCGCAGGATCGTGTGCTGTTTGAGTCGGTGGGCTGGCCGCCGTTCGCCGATCCACGCCCCGCGACCGATGGCGAAGATCAACTCGAACGCACCAAAACCGCCCAGCGCTACATCGCCGAACGCCTCGAGCGTTACAAGGCGGAACACAACGCCTATCCGAAAACGCTGGACGAACTGGCCGCTTCGCTGGATCCAGACGAACAGAAGATGGCGATCGGCCTGCTGCGCGCCGCCCGCTCCGACGGGTGGGGCCGCCCGATGCGGTACGCCCCCGCCGATGATGATTACGACATCATCAGCCTCGGCGCCGACGGCAAGACCGGCGGCCAGGCGCTTAATGCCGATGTACACTTCGCCGATCAGCCCCCGCTGACCGCCGCCGAAATCGCCGACAGTCACAACCTGCAATCGACCATAGCCACAGCGCTGAAGCTCGTGTTCCAACTCGACAGCATCAACTACGACCGCCCCACCTTCATCAACAGCGACATCCCGATGCGCAAGCTCGCCGACGCGGTGTCCGAATCCGGCGGCGGCGATCCCGAGATGCGTCAACTGATGAAAACGCTCGACGGCACCTCCATGCTGGCGGGCATCGTGCAGTTCGGGTTGAAACTGGTGGCGATGAGCCCGAAGTTTCAATCGATGGGCCGACTGGTTCTGATCGAGATGCTCGGGCGGCTCAAAGGCGACATTTCCACCATGGCGGGGCTGCCCCCGAGCATGCAGGAACTGATGCGGCGGTTGGTGCATGACCGCAACAAAATCGTGATCAGCGATCTGCGCGAAACCCTGGCTGAAGCGGACCCGCCGCAGACGATCAGCGTGTTCTACGGCGCCGGCCACATGCACGACCTGCAGAATCGCCTCGAAGACGAACTCGGGTACCGCCCCGCCGAAACGGTGTGGTACCCGGCAATCACGGAAAACGCCAAAGCCGCCGGCCTGACCAAACAGGACGTCGAAGTCGTCCGCGGTCTGATCAAGTACCAGTTCTACCAGATGAAGATGATGCAGCAGGCTCGCGACGCCGCCGAAGCGGGCCACTGAGCCGATTCGATCAGAATGTGCTGACCAGCGCGATGACGACCAGCAGGGCCGCCAGCAGGGCGTACGCCGC
Organism: Planctomycetales bacterium ZRK34; assembly: GCA_014873095.1. Lineage (GTDB taxonomy): Bacteria > Planctomycetota > Phycisphaerae > Phycisphaerales > Zrk34 > Zrk34. The sequence continues at coordinate 4,403,021 of CP050848.1, read as the reverse complement.
CACCCAGACCGCGGCGGGGTTCTGCCGGCAAAACGTCAAAACACGCTGATACATGGACATAGATCGTAGATTAGCGTCAGGGGGCATCTTTCACAACTCGTAGAATATTCCCCCACGCCCACTTGTCCAAAGTAGGGGCATTTCGTATACTTACGTTGTGACGGATCGGCCAGCGGCTACCCGCTGGGGGGACCGGCCACCTTCGCCGGCAGGCGAAGCGCACCATCTCACGCGAGTCAAAACGGAGTCGGCTTATGTTCCTGAAGCGTTATCGCTGGACAGCCTTCGCGGCGGCCTTGGTCGCCATGATTACCGCCTCGGTGATCACCGCCCGGGCAGACCTCGACCGCGAAGCGTCGCTCATCCAGAAGCTCGGCCAGCTCGACGACAGCCCTGCCGCCAAGCTCAGCCCCGCCGCTTTGCAGAACGAAACGCTCACCGCCTCCCGCACCATCGACGACTATCTCGAAAACCACTGGAAAGAAAACAACGTCACCGCCAACCCGGTCGCGCCGGATCAGGTCTTCGTGCGCCGTGTCTACCTCGACATCGCCGGGCGCATCCCGACGCTGAACGAGATCAACGACTTCGCGCGTGACAAAAGCCCCAACCGCCGCGCCGAGCTGATCGACAAGCTGCTGAACTCCGAAGCCTACGTCAGCAACTTCTTCAACTACTGGGCCGACATCCTCCGCATTCAGTCGGACATGCGTGGCGGCGGCGATGAGTATGCCGCGTGGGTCAAGCAGGCCCTGCGCGACAACATGCCCTACGACAAGTTCGTCTACAACCTGCTGACCGCCAGCGGGTACACTTGGGAAAACGGAGCCGCCGGGTTTTATCTGCGTGACGACGGCATGCCGCTTTGCCACATGTCGACGACGGTGCAGAACTTCCTCGGCACCAGCCTGGTCTGCGCCCAGTGTCACGACCACCCCTTCGACAAGTGGACGCAGTACGAGTTCTACGAAATGGCGGCGTTCACCGCCGGCGTCGACACGCGCGTCATGCCGGACAATCTCCGCAAGGCCAAGGCCATGGTCAAGGGCAACGACCGCGTGCGGTTCGCCCTGGACAACTTCGCCCGCCCGCTGACCTACGGCGTGACCTACAAGTCCAAGCCGATCCACCTGCCCCACGACTACAAGTATGACGACGCCAAGCCGGGCCAGAAGATCGATCCGTTCACGATCTTCGGCAAGGTGCCCGAAGACATCGGCAAGGATCCCCGCACGGCCTATGCGAAGTGGATGACCTCGCATGAGAATCCCCGCTTCACGCAGGTGATCGCCAATCGACTGTGGAAGAAGGTGTTCGGCGTGGCGCTGATCGAGCCGGTCGACGCCATGACCGACGACTCCAAGGCGACCCACGCCCCGCTGATGGAGTACCTGACTTACAAGATGAAGGATTACAACTACGACATGCGCCGCTACCTGCGCATGCTGTACAACACCCGCACGTATCAGCGGATGTCGACCGACCACGAACTGCTGCCGGATGAAACCTACCGCTTCACCGGCCCGATGATGCACCGCATGTCGGCCGAGCAGCTCTGGGACTCGATCATGACGCTGGCTGTGCCGGACATCGACCATCGCCCCGGCGGCCGCCACGGTCGCTACAGCTACGGGCAGAAGCTGGCGTACCTGTCGGCCGAACAGCTCGTGGCCATCGCCGAACAGCGGGCCGACTACGAAGCCAAGCGCAACGAACTCGGCGACAAGATTCGCGATGCGGAAAAGGCCGGCAACAAGGCCCTGGCCAACACGCTCCGCAAGCAGCGCGGCCAGCTCAAGCCCCCGTCGCTGCCCAGCGAGATGATGGCCTCCAGCGGGATGGACATGACCGGCCTGAGCATGAACAAGATGCCCTCCGACGACGCCGGCAAGGGCATGCCCGACAGCGAGATGATGGGCATGTCGTCGAAGTCCAGCGGGCCGAAGGTCGATCCGGCGCGGTGGAAAGGTTATCCCCGTGACTACGTCCGCGCCTCGGAACTCAAGAGCCCGGGTGGCGGGTTCCTGCGATTTTTCGGCCAGTCCAGCCGCGACATCGCCGGTGACGCCAGCACCGACTCGAACATCATCCAGGTGCTGGCGATGTTCAACGGCAAGATGGACCAGAAGCTGCTGGCGAAAAACAGCGTGCTCAAGCACAACCTCGAATCGACGGATTCAGCGGCCCAGAAGCTGAACGTGATCTTCGTGAGTCTGCTGGGCCGGGCGCCCACGCCGTACGATCGACAGGTCACCGGGCAGATTCTCGGCAACAGCCAGGACTGGGACAAAGTCGTCTGGGCCCTGCTGAATACCCGCGAATTCTCCTTCGTCCAGTAAACCGATGCCGAATACTCCGGCCGTCCGCTTCGGTGGACGGATGGGCCCAGCCACGACCGCCCCGCCCAACGCCTCATGAGGTTGATATGAAAAAAGACATCGCCAAGAAGATGGATGGACACAGCCGCCGACAGTTCGCCGAGTACGTCGCCAAGTCGCTGCTCGGCGTCGGGCTGTACCCGATGTTCGGCAAGCTGCCCCAGGTCAACGCGGCCACGGGCGGCAAGGCTCGCAACTGCATCTATCTGTACATGTCCGGCGGCATGAGTCACATCGACACCTTCGACCCCAAGCCCGGCACCGAAGTTCAGGGCCCCACGCCCGTGATCGGCACCAACGTCTCGGGCATTCAGCTCGGCGGCGGCCTCAAGAAAACCGCCCAGGTGATGAACCACATCGCACTGGTCCGCTCGATCAAGTCCACCACCGGCGCTCATGAGCCCGGCTACTACATCATGCACACCGCCTATTCCCAGCGCGGCACCATCCGCCACCCGGGCATGGGCGCCTGGCTGTTGCACTTCCAGGGCAAGAAGAACGAAGTCCTGCCCGGCAACGTCACCATCGGCGGCGGATATGGCTCATCCGGCTTCCTGCCCAGCGCCCTGGGCGCCCTGCCGATCGGCAACCCCGAAGGCGGCCTGCCCTACGGACATCGCCCCTTCTCCGAGAAGGAGTTCTACGAGCGTCTGAGCCTCGCCGACGCCTACGACAAGCCCTTCCGCCGAGCCCACGAGCATCGCGACATCAAGGGCTACACCAACCTCTACGCCGATGCCATCAAGCTGATGAACTCCAAAGAAACCGAGGTCTTCGATCTCGGCAAGGAGTCGCAGGCCATGCGTTCGAGCTACGGCATGAACAACTTCGGCCAGGGCTGCCTGCTGGCCCGCCGGCTCATTGAGAAGGACGTCCGCTTCGTTGAAGTCAGCTACGGCGGTTGGGACACGCACACGGACAACTTCGACGCCATGGACAACAAGGTGCCCGTGCTGGACCAGGCGCTGGCGGCGTTGATCAGCGACCTCAGCTCGCGTGGCCTGCTGGATTCGACGCTGATCGTGCTGGCGTCGGAGTTCGGCCGCACACCGCGCATCAACGGCAACATGGGCCGCGACCATCACCCCGCGGCGTTCACCGGCCTGCTCGCCGGCGGCGGCATCCAGGGCGGACAGGTCTACGGCTCATCCGACTCCAAGGGCTTCCACGTCGAGGACAAGGCTGTCCGCATCCCCGACTTCAACGCCACGATCGGTTACGCCCTCGGGCTACCGCTTGACCAGGTCGTCAAGAGCCCGTCCGGCCGCCCGTTCACCGTCGGCGACAAGGGCAAACCCATCACCGACATCTTCTGATTTTCAAAGTCGTTCAACCTTGCACTATCGCAGCCACGCCGGCCCCTCCGGGGCCGGTGTTTTTTTGCACGTCGGTTGAGCAGCCTTGTGGCACAGCCGCCCCCGGCTGTGCTGAAGACACCGCCCGCACAACCGACGTGTGCACTGGCGGCTTGCCCGCCAGTGTAAAGCCAAGCACAACGCCCAAGCCGCCAGCGCCACCAGGTCAGCCAAGCCCAACACGCCACGGTCCTGCCCGGCCATAACCAGGTGTTCGCGTTCTCCACTCCGCAACGTGACGCGACCGTGCTGTTCCACGAGCAGCACCACACGGCCCCCTCGCTAACTCGCTGCCTCGCCGCCTCGCTGCCTCGCTGCCCCACCGCCTCATCCCTTCGCCACCACAGAATCACCCGCCACCAGCCAATCCGAATCGCGACTCAGAATCGACGCCGAAAAGATCAAATATATGATATATTTATGCTTACATATATCATATATTTGATCTTTTCACGGAGGCCTTGATTCTGGGGCATGACAAAGACTGCGCCGGGGGGGTGAGAAAGTGTGCGAGACGGCGAGAGGGTAGTCTGTACAGGCTGTTGCGGCCTTTGCGAGACGGCGGGGTGGCGGTCTGTACGGGCTGTTGCGACCTTGGCGGGATGACCGGGAGGCGCGTTCGGTTGGTTGTGGGCAAGCGGCCAAGCGCCTACGGGCTGTTGCGGGCCGGGGATGGCACGTGCGCAGTACGCTGCGGGCATGGCCCGACGTGATTGCGTCATGTTGTTCGGCGGGCATTGAGGTTGTTATACGGGCCGCATGGTTTGGACCGCATTCTTTAACCTGACGTCCGCGGCGGGGCTGACCCTGTCGCCCGCACAGCCGGGGGCGGCTGTGCCACAATCGACCGATCGATCATCACGGGGACTGATAGCCTGAAGCCCGATAATGCGAAGTGTTTGAATTACAGGTTTTTTCGCGTGTCAAAACAGCCGATCGCGTAGAATACTCAAGGTATGTTTGACAAGACGCTGAACAAACTGCCGATCCCGACGTGGCTGCGCCGGGCGTTGACGAGTCCCGCGGGCGAGCTGGGCCGAGGCCAGCGTGCGCTGAAATATTCCGTCGAGCTGGGCCGCCACTGCGCCGGCGAGTTGCGACACGACAAGGCCGGCCAGATGGCCGCGGCGCTGACGTATCACACGCTGTTTTCGATGCTGCCGACGATGGTGCTGATTCTCGTGTCGCTGAAGGCTTTTGTCAGCGAGCAGGATCGCGAACACTTCAAGGAACAGGCGATCACCTGGGTCGTCAACGCCCTGCAGGGCCAGGACCAGATGCCAAAAAATGAAGCCGGCGAACCGATCGCCGTGCCTGTCGAGCCCTCCCCGCAGGCCGATGACCCCGAAGCGATCGCCGCGAGCATCGAGAAACGATCCGAATTTCAGACGGTGCGCGGCAAGCTGGACGAAACCTTCTCCTCCGTGATCAATTCACTGGAGCAGATCAACTTCGCATCCATCGGCGTGGTCGGCGTACTCGTGTTTTTATACGGTGCAACCGGTCTGCTCGGCACAATTGAAAAAAGCTTCAACTCCATCTTCGGCGTCGCCTACGGGCGATCACTGCACGTGCGCTTTCCGTTGTACTTCACCACGCTCGTGCTCGGCCCGCTCGTTCTGCTGGCCGGGCAGTATCTGCAAAGCGAATTCATCAACCTGCTGAGCACCAGCGGGTCGTGGGTGAACTGGGCGGTCGGCCCGGCGGTTGTGCTGGCGCCGCTGGTGACGATGTGGCTCGTGCTGTACCTGATGTATCTGCTGATGCCGAACACGAGCGTGTCCAAACACGGCGCGGCCATCGGCAGTATCGTCGCCTCGATCGGGCTGTTGCTGGTGCGCGAGGGCTTCCGCTGGTATGTCGGGCATGCGGCGATCGCTTCGCTGTACGGTGCGTTGGCCCTGCTGCCGCTGTTTCTGATGTTCGTCTGGCTGACGTGGCTGATCGTGCTGTTCGGATTGGAACTCACGTACACGCTGGGCGCGATGAAGGGCCGCAAGTTCAAACGCCAGCGCAATCAGGAGCAGGAGCAGATCATCGATCCCACGTGGATGGTTCCGCTGGCCTCGCTGATCGCTGAAGCGTTTGTGCGTGGCGGATCGTGCACGGTCGATGAATTGCAGAAGGCGACGAGTCTGCCCGGTCGCGCCCTGCGTCGCATGCTCAGCGCGCTGGAGCGGGCCGGCATCATCCACACCGTCGGCGCCCGCGACGACACCATCCGATTCAGCCTGGCCCGCCCGGCGGAGCGCGTGCGTCTGGCCGATGTGATCGACTCCGCCCACACGATCTTTCCCGAGATCAATCGCCCCCAGGGCCATCACGCCGCATGGAATGTCGTCGGTCAACTCCGCGAAGCGGAACTTGAAATGGCCCGCTCCAAAACCCTGGCCGACCTGGTCAACGAAGACGCCGAAAGCGCTAATTCGTAGGGCGTGCCATCGGCCCGCACCGCACTGGGATTCGAATCATCAGACGCGGGTCACCCGCCCTACAGCATCGCCGGCTCGCCGTAGTGCTCATCAAGCACCGCGCGCCAGTCGGCGAGATTTTTCACGCGGATGAAAGCATCCTTGACCGCTTCGCCGCTGGGGTGGTGCTGTGAGAACTTGATGCCGAACTTGCGCATCATGCGGCCGGCCTGTTTCTCCCCGTGCAAGGCGACGGACAATTCGAAGTGTTCCAGCAGCACGTCGCGTTGCTCGGCGATCGTCGGGGGCGTCGGGGCCTGGCCCTGGATGATCTGATGCGCCTGTTGGAAGATCCACGGATTGCCGATGCAGCCGCGGGCGACGCTGACCGCCTGCACGCCGGTCTGACCGAGCATGTCGAAGATCGCCTGCGGGCTGAAGATGTCGCCGGAGCCGAAGATGTGGAATCCGCCGGCCATGGCGTCCGCGTATCGCTTGGTCAGTTCCGTCAGAAACGGCCACTTCGAAGGCCCGATGTATTTCTGCTGCACGGTGCGGCCATGCACGGTCACGCCCTTGTAGCCAAGCCCAATCGCCGCGTCGAGAATGCGGTAGAAGTTGTCCGCCATTTCGGGGCTGTCGTCATAGCCCCGGCGGAGCTTGACGGTCATCGGCACATCGGAGCCGACCGCCTGGGCGACCGCATCGAGGATGGCGATTGCCTCCTCGGGGGCGCTGAGCAGGTGGCCGCCGCGGCACTTTTTCTTGATCTTTTTCACGGGGCAGGCGAGGTTGATGTCGACCACGTCGTAGTCAAGCTCGACGAGGATTTTCGACCCGGCTGCAATCTCCTCGGGGTGCGATCCCATGAGTTGCCCGGCGATCGGATGATCGGCATCGCAAAGCTCGGCAGCCTTGAGGCCCTTGCCGCCGTGGATGAGAAAATGATCGAGCATGGCCTCGGTGATGCAGTACCCACACCCGTGACGCCGCGCCACCAGGCGCATCGCCGCGTCGGAGTAACCAGCCAGCCCTGCCTGAAAAAACGGGCTGCCCGCCACCCAGTCAAATGGTCCCTTGCCTGATGCGATCATTGCCTGCATGATATGGCGGTACGAAAGCGGTTCAAAGTTCTGAGTTTAAAGTTCAAAGCCCCCGAAGCCGCCCGCTTTGTCGTTGAACTTTAAACTTTAAACTTCGAACTCTGGAACTATTCTCTATGAAACGATTCGCCCTGTTGATTGTGCCCGCCCTGCTGCTTACCGGCTGCCAGTATGTCGACGAGTTGAAGCTGCCCGTGCTGACGACTGAAGGCAAGACCATTGAGCCCGAAACCGCCGCCGACACCGCCACCGGCCTGGCTCCGCAGTATTACCCTGCCGAGGCCGAGACCGCCGAGCCGCTGGACGTGGAGATCGTCCGCGTCGGCAACGCCATCCGCTTCGACAACCGCACCATCAACGAATACCGCGACGTCGAAATCTGGCTCAACCAGCAGTACGGCGCCCACATCGACCACATCGCGATCGGCCACAACCAACCGATCAGCCTCAAAAGCTTCGTCAACCAGTACGGCGAGATTTACCCGGTGGCGCGATTCCTCGCGCCGGACGCCGACCAGGCGCTGGTGCTGGGCGACATGCTCAAAGACGGCAAGATTCACAAGCTGACCGTCCGCCTGCGCAACGACTGGCGGCGGCCGTAATCTACTCTGAAAATCTGATCAGTTGGCTGCGGCCGGTTCGGCGATGTCGAGCCCGGCGGACTCGGCCATGATGTTGAACACTTCGGCGTTGTCGGTCTTCGGCGAGCAGCGCTCGGCCCCGGGGCCGGTCGCGAAGATCGGCACGGGGATGCCGGTGTGATCCTTGCGGCCCCAGCGGACGGTGGGCCACTGGCCGGCGTCTCCGGTTTGCACGATGTGCAGATCGCCGCATTCGTGATCGGCGGTGACGATGATCAGCGTGTCGGGATGAACCCGTGCGAAATCCACCGCCACGTGAACCGCCTTGTCGAGTTCGAGGGTTTCGGTGATGTTGCATCGCGTGCGCACGGCATCGTCATCCAGGCGCTGCGAATGGCCGGACTTGTCGATCAGGGCGCTTTCGACCATGAGGAAGAAGCCTTTTTCTGAACGCGAAAGCACCGCCAGCGCCTGGGCGGTCATCTCATACAGCCGGGGGTAATTCGAGACGTACTGCTGCGGCTTGCGATGGTAGTAGTCAAAACGGCCGCCCCCGAAGATGCCGGCCAGGTGCGGGGTTTGATCGTCGGTTTTGAAAAGGTTGATCAACTGCTCGCGCGTGGTGGCGACGGTGTAGCCGGCGCTTGCGGCGGATTCGGCGTCGAGACCGGGACCGCCGCCGCCGAAGATCACGTTGGGTTGCGTTTTGCGGAGGATGTCGTCAGCGATGGCGGGGGCCAGCTTGCGATGTTCCTGGTGGGCGCTGAACCCGGCGGGCGTGGCGCCGAGCAGCGAGTCGGTGGTGACCAGGCCGGTCAGGGCGCCGCGTTTGTTGAAATGTTCGAGGATGGTGGGCAGGTCGTGACCATCGCCGGGGCGCTGGACGCTGATGACATGGTTGTTGACTTTGACGCCGGTGGCGAAGGCGGTGGCGGAAGCGGCTGAGTCGGTGGTGGAGTTGTTCGCCGAGTGGGTGGTCATCAACCCGTGGTGCGGCAGGTTGTGCATGACCAGGCCGTCGGCGCGGCCGGTGGCGTAGTACGATGCGGCGCGCACCTGCTCGGGGCCCATGCCGTCACCGATGAAGAGGATGACATTAGCGGCCCGGGGCTCGGCCATGGCGGTCGAAACGCAGACCAGCAGCCCGACAAGCACGGATTGACAGCATTTCATGTAAAAACTCCGTAAAGCGTCGTGATTCCCATCATCGGGGCGGGTCCCTTATGATACGTCTTCGACGGCCTTGAATTCGACCGCTCATGAATACTGAACACCCGCCATCTGATGCTCCCGCCCTGTCGCTGACCACGCCGATCCAGTACGCCCCCGGCGTCGGGCCGCGCCGTGCCGAGCTGTTTGCACGCCTCGGCGTCGGCAACATCGCCGACCTGATCAAACACCTGCCCCACCGTTACGAGTTTTACGCGGGCCAGTCGCCGATCGGTCAACTCGCCATCGGCTCGATGGGCACCGCACGCGGCACCGTGATGCATTGTCGATGGGTGCCGGGGCGCGGGTTCGGCCGGGGCCGGGGCGGTCGTGGCGGCGGTCGCTTCATGATGGCGATCGAAGATGCGACCGGTGTCCTCGAACTGGTCTTCTTCAACGCCCGCTATCTCGTGGACCGCATTCACCCGGGCCTGTCGATCCTCGTCACCGGCAAGGTCGTGCTCTACAACGATCAGCGACAGATGGTCAACCCCAAGCTGCAGGTGCTCGACGAAACCGACGACGCGCCCGCCAACACCGATGATCGCTTCCGCCCGGTCTACCCCGCCACCGACGATCTCCGCAGCGATCAGATCGAGCGTGTCATCACCGGCCTGCTGCCCGAGGCCCTGCCGCAGATCGACGATCACTTCGACGCCGACTACCGCCAGCCGCGCGGCTTGCCCGAGCTGCGTGAAGCCTACCGCATGATTCACGCACCAGCCGACGAGGATGAAGTCGCCGCGGCGCGCCGTCGCCTCGCCTACGACGAACTGCTGTTGCTCCAGCTCGGATTCGCCATCAAACGCAAGTACACACAGACGCAGCTCGTCGCCCCCGCCCTGCGATTTTCCGAGGCGATCGACGGACATATCCGCCAGCGTTTTCCATTCGCGTTGACCCTCGAGCAGGACAAGGTCGTCAGCGAAATCGTGGCCGATCTGCAGAAAGGCCGCCCGATGAACCGCCTGCTGCAGGGCGACGTCGGCTCGGGTAAAACCGTCGTGGCGCTGTACGCCATGTTGATGGCTGTCGCTTCGAACAAGCAGGCGGCGCTGATGGCTCCGACGGAACTGCTCGCCGAGCAGCATTATCTTTCGATCGCGCAGATGCTCGATGGGTCGACGGTCAAGATGGCCCTGCTGACCGGCTCACAGACCAAGGCCGAGCGGGCCAACCTGCTGCACGCGATCGACCAGGGCGACGTCGACCTGGTCGTGGGCACGCAGGCGCTGCTGTCGGAGTCGGTGCAGTTTGCCGATCTGGCCGTGGTCATCACCGACGAGCAGCACCGCTTCGGCGTCGTGCAGCGTGCCTCGATCCGCTCCAAGGCCGGCGGCGACAACATGGCCCCACACACGCTGGTCATGACCGCCACGCCCATCCCGCGCACGCTGAGTCTGACTATCTTCGGCGACCTGGACACCTCGACGATCACCAAGCTCCCGCCCGGTCGCCAGCCCATCGCCACGCGCGTCGTGCCTTCGGAAAAAGCCGACGAGGTCTACCGCTATCTGGCCGAGCGCGTCGCCGGCGGCGAACAGGCCTACATCGTGCTGCCGGCCATCGACGAAGGTGAATCAGGCCTCAAGGCCGTGCGCACCCATGCCAAAGAACTCGAACAGACCTACTTCGCCGATCACCGTGTGGCGACCGTGCACGGCCAGCTCAAACGCCTGACCCGCGAACGCATCATGCACCGCTTCCGCAAAGGCGAGATCGACGTGCTGGTGGCGACGACGGTGATCGAGGTGGGCGTCGATGTGCCGAACGCATCGCTGATGGTCGTTGAACATGCCGAGCGATTCGGGCTGGCACAGCTGCATCAGCTGCGCGGCCGTGTGGGTCGCGGCAGCCGCAAGAGCTTGTGCGTGTTTGTCGCCGACCCAACCACCGACGATGCCTCCGAGCGCATGAACGCGATCGCAAAAACCATCAACGGTTTTGAAATCGCCGAGTCGGACCTTCAGATCCGCGGCATGGGCGAGTTCTTCGGCACGCGCCAGTCGGGCCTGCCCCCGCTGCAGGTCGCCGACCTCTCGCAACACATGGACCTGCTCCGCCTGGCCCGCCGCGATGCCGAGTCCATCGTCGAAGCCGACCCGAAGTTGACCGATCCCTCCCGCGACCTGCTCCGCAAACGCCTGATCAAACAGTACGGCCACGCGATCGACCTCGGCGACGTCGGCTGACAAGACGAATCCACCCCCCAGAATCACCGCAAGAACAACCAGCCCCTCCCGCTTCATTGATAACCATGAAATACCGCCCACACGTTGTTTTCGCTGCGCCTACTTGTTTGCCCAGGGTGTCGCGATCGCTCTGAACCATCGCCTACCAGCCACAATTCCGAGCGCCACAATTGACACATTGCATGGATAAACAGAACTTTATACTGCTTATATAGATTAGTATTTAGGCTAAATACTAATCTATTCTATCGCTTTGGGGAGAGGGACAGCATCGCTTTCTGCGACAAGTCATAGTGCCAGTCGGATAACAACCGCGCCACACCCCGTCGCACGATCACCCCACCGTCGCACGCTCACCCCCTCCCCTCGACCAGACCGGTGGTCTCGCGCCTCCGCCCCCCCTTCGAGTGCGCCACCGGACACGCCCAGACGGCGTCCCCGGATGTGCACACGCAAACACACCCTCGCGACGCGCCCCTGGATATGCCCCCCACGGATATGCCCGATCCCTTCAACCAACCGCAATCCGATACCCACGCATTTTGCACCCCAGGCCCCGCCCTGCCCCCGCTGGGCGAACCGCTGTGCCGATCCGCTGTGCGATGTGCGATGTGCGACCCGATGTACGATCCGCTGTGCCGATCCGCCATACATGATCCCGCGTTGTCTGAACACGCGTAACCCACCCAATCGACTCGCCCCTTTATCCCGGCATCACAAAGATCAAATATATGATATATAATATTTTTCATATATCATATATTTGATCTTTGTGGGGACACCCTGTTTTTGAGACACGACAAGAAAATTTCAGAAGAGACGACAGAGTGTGGGCGGGCGTTTGGCGGCGTGCGGTGGGCGGTGGGCGTGATTCAGCGTTCGGCGTTCGGCGTTCGGCGTTCGGCGGGTGGTGGGTGCGGTTCAGCGTTCGACGTTCGGCGAGCGTGGCTCGGCATGTGTGTGCGTGCATGTGTGTGAAGTGTGTGTACGTGTACACGTCATGTTATGCGGCGATGATCGTGTTCACGGGCGGCTCGCTTCGAGGGTGCAACATACAACTGCAGAACCCTTGCGATCGGGCGGCGCGGGCACACAAGATTTGGGGCGGAACCTGTGATATCACCGCCCTCCGGTTGCGCTGACAATATCGTCCGCACAGCCGGGGGCGGCTGTGCCACAGGTTCGCAGTCGATCACGTTCCGACGCCCGAATCTTTTCCGTGTTGGGTATCAGGCCTTCATCCTGTGAATCCTGTCAACTCTTTGACTCCGACAGATCTGACGACCGGCGCCGGTTCACCCGAAAGCCGACTTGCGAATCGGCTGACCGCAGTAGATGCAGAACTCGTGACGGCGGGAGTTGGGGCGGTTGCAGTTGGGGCACTTCTGGGGACCTCGCGCCACCTTGCCGTCGGCCTGACCGTCGGACAGGTCCAGCTCGAGCACCTTGGCCATCAGCGCTTCGTCGGACTCGCCCACCTTGTCGCGCAGCAGGCTCCACATCGCTTCGCAGATCATCTCCAGTCGGTCGACCTGCTGTTGCAGGTGGCGCACGTTGCTGGTTTCGCTGGCGGAGGCGCCGCTGCGGGGCGGGGTCGGCGTATCGCGCATGGAAGACATCCAGACAATGCTCATCTCGGGCTCCTGTTGTCAGAGGGCAAAGGACTGTCGCGGCCGTGTACCACCGGTATACCCATCCGGCCGAATTCAGACAACGCCCAGTACCAATTCAGTCCAATCTGACAGGTATTCGCCGCCCGGCCAGACTGGGGAATTTGACTCTATTAAAATATCAACTGAAACACATCGTATTTAAACACAACATCTTACAATACAGAGAAGCCTGACGCATGGGAACTGAACCCCATCGCTGGCATGTTTATTGCTTAATTTCCTGTTGAGATAACCTCCCCCTGCGGCGAGAAGGAAAAAAACTCCCCTGTCGGTGCGGCTACGTGGGAACCGCCCGGCCCAGCACACACACTCTCGTCGCCGACCGCTTCGATTCCGATGCGGCCAACCCCCCGCCTCCGTGTGTGCATGAAAGAGAGATTGCGATGAAAACCCGTTGCCTCCTGACCCTGGCGATCGCCGCGTCGGCTGTCCTGCATGCTGCGACGATCGCGCCCGCTGCCGTGACCTACCAGGCCGTCAATCACCCCGACGCCTATGGCATCGAAAACAACGATGTCGACGCCACCGGCTACGTCCTCCGCCTGGACATGGGCCTGCAGAAACACACCTTCAACGCCAACACCATCGGCGACCTCGTCCTCACCATCGACAGCGCCAACAATCAACTCATCCTCGCCGGTCATGTGACACACAACCAGTCGGGCTTGAACACGTCCGCTGCCGATGCGGATGACGATGTCTACCTGCTGCACGCGGTGTTCAGCCTGCCGAGCCTGACCGATGCGACGCCGAGCGATCCGTGGTACGGCACGAATGACGTTGACGCGGTGTATGACCAGGTGCTCGACGACCTGCTCGCGGATGCAACGCCCTACGAAAGCGGGCAGACCTCGACGAGCTACAGCCTCAGCGCCACGCGCCTGAGTTTCTTCATGGTCGAGTTGACGCTGACCCCCGACGCGGCCAATCAATATCTCGGCGAGACCTTCCCGCAGGATCGACTGGTGTGGGATGAGTTCCCTGACGACCAGTCGCGCCCGCTGCTGATCGAATACGACTGGCGTGTGCCCGGGGCCGATGCGCTGGCCGGCGGAGGCGGCATCGAAACAGACCCCGGCGGGTTGCGCTACGGCGCCAGCGAACTGATCTTCGTGTTGGATCCGCAGAGTGATTCGACCGTGCCGCCGGTCGCTTCGATCCCCGTACCCGAAGCGCTGCCGCTGGGCCTGATCGGCGTCACGCTGATCGTGCTGGCGCGTCGCCGCTTCGGGTTTTGACCGTAATTTTCAGTCTTTTTCCTGCGGCTGAAGCGACACGTCGGCGAGTTCGAATTCCACGCGCTGCTCGCGCGTGCGGGTGATCACCACCAACTCGAGCGCCGCCGGCTGACGATCCGCCGACAGTTTGAACTTCACCACGCCGGTGCCGAGTTGAAGATTGTCACGGGCGCCGCGGCCGCGAAGCGACCAGCCGGCAAAGGGCAACACGTCGCCCTGGTCGTCGACCAGTTGAATGCCGTTGATGAAGGCCTGGGCGCCGGCGTTGAAGAACGGGGTCTGCTCGCTGGACTCGAATTCCAGTTCAATCTCGACCTGGTTGTTTTCGTGATGGACCTTGTCGATCTGCACGGCCAGGTCATCGGTTACGCGCACAAGCCCGCCGGGCCGCACCGGCTCGAAGCGCTCGACGTGTTGCTTCTGCATACGAAGCACGGTCGTGTACCCGCGCATCAGCTTCAGGCGATCGGGCAGGCGCGCCAGTTGGGGTAGATTCGCCATGACGGACAATTCGTGAATCGACTTGCCGCCGCGCCGCATCGCGCCCAGCGCCATCATGTTCTGACTGGCGGGGAAGATGATGCCGATTCGGCCGTTGCCATTGGGCGCCGGATCGGTCAGCAGGTCGTGACCGTCATCATCGATCATGGCGGTCAGGCGAATCTGTCGCGAGGTGGCGACGATGTCGTTGTCCGGCGGCAGGTGCAGCTTGCCGCGGAGATTCAGATTGTGGCGGACCTGGTTGTTGTGGAGCATGACGGTGGTGGTCACCGACAGATTCGTCATTTCCAGGCGCGGCTCGGACTCGGCGGGTTGGTCTGACTCGGGGTCGAGTTCACCCCCCGGCATCACCACCCCCGGCAGGTGCAGATTCAGATCGATGCCGTCGACTTCGACACCGGGCGCAGCGACCGCCGTGCCCTGCAGGCACAACGCCGTCGCACACATCATCGTCATACACCAGGCCCGGTTCATACCCGCATTGTAAGTCCGCCGAAAACCGATAGCCAAGCCGCCCGCGGCGCGATAGTCTGACGGCATGTCGACCAACGCCCAACTCGCCGAACAGTTTGACCGCATGGCCCAGGTGCTTCAGTTGCTCGGGGCCAACCGCTTTCGCGTGGCGGCCTACGAACGAGGCTCCCGCACCCTCGAAGAGCTCAGCCAGGACGTGGCTGAACTCGCGGATGACACCAAGCAGCTCACCGCCATCGACGGCATCGGCAAGGGGCTTGCCGAGCACATCGCCGAGTACGTCAAAACCGGGAAGATTCAGGACATTGAAGACGCGGTCGAGCAGGTTCCGCCGGGCGTGATCGAGTTGCTGAACATCCCCGGCCTCGGGCCCAAGGGTGTTAAAACGCTCTGGGAGCAAGGCGGCGTCGAGTCGATCGAGGTGTTGAAACAGAAGATCGAAACCGGCGAACTCGAGAAGCTGCCGCGCATGGGCGCCAAGACGATCGAGAATCTCAAAAAGTCGATCGCCTTCGCTGAATCCTCCGGCGACCGGGTGAACATCGCCGAGGCCCTGCCGCTGGCCGAGTCGATCGTCGAGCAGATGAAGCAGGTTAAAAACGTCACGCAGATCAGCTACGGCGGCTCGCTGCGGCGCGGCCGCGAAACCATCGGCGACATCGACATCCTCATCGCGTGTAAAAACCCCGACAAGCAAGCCGAGGCCATCGCGGAACACTTCCGGCAGATGGACTTCGTGCAGCAGGTGCTCGCGGCCGGCAAAACCAAAAGCTCGGTCCGCACACGCGACGGCATGCAGATCGACCTGCGCATCGTGCGCGATGATCAGTACGGCGCCGCCCTGCTGTATTTCACCGGATCCAAGGCGCACAACATCGTGTTGCGCGAACGCTCGATCAAGATGAAGCTTCGCCTCAACGAGTACGGCCTGTTCAAAGAAGGCGACGACAAAGACACCGACAAACCCCTCGCCGCTAAAACCGAAGCTGACATCTACAAGAAGCTGAAGCTGGCGTACATTCCGCCGGAGATGCGGGAAGATCGCGGTGAAGTCGCCGCCGCCGAGAAGAACAAGCTGCCCAAGCTCGTGACACTCGACGACATCAAGGCCGAGCTGCACGCGCACACGACCGCTTCCGATGGTGTGTGGTCTATCGAAGAGCTCGCCGAAGCCGCCAAGGCCCGCGGGTTTCACACCGTCGCCGTCACGGACCATTCGCAAAGCCAGGTCATCGCCAACGGCCTGGACGCCAAACGCCTCGAAAAACACATCGAGGCGATCCACGCCGCGGCCAAGCAAGTCAAAGGCATCACCATCCTCGCCGGCGCGGAGGTCGACATCCTTTCCGATGGCAAGCTCGACTACGATGACGATCTGCTGGCGGAGCTCGACCTCGTCGTCGCCTCGCCGCACGTCGCCCTGTCGCAACCGCCGGACAAGGCGACCAAACGGTTGATCAAGGCCATCGAAAATCCGTACGTGCACATCCTCGGTCACCCGACCGGCCGCCTCGTCGGCAAGCGCGAGGGTCTGTCGCCCGACATCAGCGCGATCATCAAAGCTGCCGCCGACACCGGCACCGCCCTGGAGATCAACGCCCACCACATGCGCCTCGACCTGCGCGACACACATGCCAGGGCCGCCATCGAAGCCGGCGTGATGCTCGCCATCGACTGCGATGCCCACGGCCCATCCCACCTCGACGAACTCCGCTACGGCATCCTCACCGCCCGCCGCGCCTGGGCCAAACCCACCGACATCATCAACTGCATGACCGCCGCGAAACTCAAAGCGTGGTTGAAACAGAAACGCAATAATGTGTAGCGCCCCTGCGGGGCAGCCGCTAAGGGGGGCAAACACATTTGGCGTTAGCGGCTGCCCCGCAGGGGCGCTTCGGGTATCATGTCCGCCATGCGCGTCATCGCCTTTCACGTGATCATCACCGCGTACGGATTCTGGCTTCCGAATGATCCGCGGGGGTCGTGGTCGCGGTGGGTACGCGCGTGGGAACTGGCGAAATTCGGCCCGGCCACGAAGGTTTCAACGCATCGATCACTGGCGCGAAAATCACACGACATCCAACAGCGACTCGCGGCCAAACGGGCGATGGTGCGCGAGGCGGTGCTGTTTTCCGGTGAGCAGGCACGAACCATCGCGCAGGCCTTCGGCCGGCGAGCGGCGGCTTCGGGGTATGCGATTCATGCGTGCACGGTGCTGCCAGCCCATGCGCACCTGGTGCTGGGACCGATGCGGACGAAGATTCAGAAAACGATCGAACTGTTGAAGGCCGCGGCGACGACCGCGTTGATCGAAGCGGACAGGCACCCGTTTCAGAATGTGTTTTATCGCAACGGCAGAAGGCCGACGCCTTGGGCGCGCGGCGGTTGGAACCGATTCTGTTTTACCGCTGAGGATGTGCGGCGATCGATCCGATATGTGCAAGACAATCCGTTGAAGGAAGGGTTAAGACGACAGGCGTGGTCGTTTGTGACGCCTTATGAAATTTGAATGGTTGGAAAGCGCCCCTTCGGGGCAGCCGCTAATGGGAATATTTGTGAACCACGTGATCGGACATGGCGTAGACCTGGTGGATGTGCAGCGCATCGCAACGTCGGTGCGCGAGCATGGGGCGCGGTTTCTTGAACGCTGCTTCACTGAAAATGAACGCAACTACGCGGCGACCAGCGCCAAGCGCGAGTATGAACATCTGGCGGCCCGGTTCGCGGCGAAGGAGGCGGTGCTCAAAGCTTTGGGCACGGGGTGGAGTCGGGGTATCGGGTGGACCGATGTTGAAGTGGTCAGGGCGCCGTCGGGCGAGCCGGGTGTGAAACTCACCGGCGTCGCGGCGCAAATTGCTGCCGAACGCGGCATCACACGCTGGCTGATCAGCCTGTCGCATACCGACACGCATGCGATCGCCAGCGTCATCGCCTGCGGCCCGTCAGCAGGCTACGATGAGGCAACCCATGGCAACCGGTAAAGACCCATCTCCGCTGTTCGACATCGTGCGTGGTTCGCGTCGTCCTCAGAAGACGATGGAACTGCCCGAGTGGATGCGTCGCCAGCAGGCCAGGCAGGCCTCGGAATCCGTCGAACCGCAGGCGACGCCGATCCCGGAGCGGGCCGAGTCGTCCCCGCGAAATGGCGCCTCGGCCGGCGGCTGGCACGCGGCGCTGACGCGATGGTGGACCTTCCCGATGGCTTTTCGCCTGCCGCGCGGCACGGTCGTGATGCTCGGAATCGGCGCCCTGGTGGTCGTGATTCTGGCCTATCTGATCGGCCACCGCATCGGCCGCAGCGATGCCGTCGCCTTCAACCTCACCTACGAAAAAGCCAATGCGGCGTTTGACCCGATCCGTGAAAAACCGGCGCAAAGGCTTATCCCGTCAACAGTTGACGGCGTCAGCGATGCCGACTCAATCGGCGTCCCGGACCTGCCCGGCGCCAGTGGCGAGGCCGACCCACGCGAACCCGGGCTCAACTATTTCCGTCTGACCAGCATCCCCGCCTCGGCCTCCGAGGTCGTTGAAATCCTCGACTTTTTAAAGAGCCACGGAGTTGACGCGGCGGCAATCCCGATCAACAATGGTCGATCTGTCAAAATCGTGGCACTGCGAGGCTTTGCCAACCCTTTGTCAGACCCCGACGCTCGCGCGTTCGCTGAGCAGCTCAAGAAGCTCGGCCGGCGATGGAAATCGCAGGAACGCGGCTCGTCGGACTGGAAAGACCTGTACCCGGAAAAATATCGACCGGGACGCAACTAGACACCGAGGTCAGCGGCTGCCGCCTGACCGTTGACCCCTGATTCTGGAATACGCCATGAGTCTCGACCGATCCCTCAAGTCCTCCGGTTCACTGAACCAGCACCGCAACGTGCTGTCGCGCCCCGAGCGCATCGCCAAGCTCAAGGACCAGAGCCGCTTCACCGATGGCGACACCGATCCGATCCACCTGCCCAAGGTGGCCAATCGCAAGATCGCCGCCGGCAAGAAGTCCGGCAAGAAGGGTCCGAAGGACGAAGAAGAGAAGTAATTCGCCTTCAACTCCTCTCCCTTTCAGGGAGAGGCTGGGTGAGGGTGAATCGTTTGATGTCGTCTGGGCTCAGCCGCGCTGGGGCTTTCCAACGTCAAACCCTCACCCCATCCCTCTCCCTAAAAGGGAGAGGGGGCTTCATCGCTGGTAACCTTCGCCATGATCGATCCGGATCATCTGATCGCGCAACGTGCGCGCGCCATCGACGCCAGCGGCATCCGCAAGGTGTTCGACCTGGCCGCGTCGATCAAGAACCCGATCAACCTTTCGATCGGGCAGCCTGATTTCGATGTGCCCGAACCCATCAAGGCCGCCGCGGCCGAGGCGATCGCCGCGGGGAAAAACAGCTACACCGTCACGCAAGGCATTCCGCCGCTGCATCAAAGTGTGCGGGCGCGTTTCGACGCGCGCTTCCAGCGCGACGGCCGATGGAATGACTACGGCACGCTGATCACCTCCGGCGTCAGCGGGGCGCTGCTGCTGGCGCTGATGGCGACGATCGACGCCGGCGACGAGGTGCTCATCGGCGACCCCTACTTCGTGATGTACAAACATCTGGCGACGATGGCCGGCGGCAAGCCCGTGTTCATCGACACCTACCCCGACTTCAAGCTGACCGCCGATCGCGTCGAGCCGCACATCACCGATCGCACGAAGGTGCTGCTGATTTCCAGCCCGTCGAATCCGACCGGCGTCGTCACGCCGGATGAAACATGGCGCGGGCTGGTCGAACTCTGCGAATCGCGCGGCATCCTGCTGATCAGCGATGAAATTTACGATGTGTTTCATTACGCCGGCCAGTGCCCCTCCCCCGCCGCCTTCAGCGATCAACTGCTTGTGCTGCGCGGCTTCTCGAAAACCTACGCCATGACCGGCTGGCGGCTCGGTTACGCCATCGGCCCCCGCGCCATCGTCGAGCAGATGACCAAGCTGCAGCAGTACACTTTCGTCTGCGCCCCGAGCATGGTGCAGCAGGCGGGCCTGGCGGCGATGGATGTCGACATGAGCAAGTACGTGGCCAGCTACGCCGCCAAGCGCGACCGCGTGATCGAAAAGCTGTCGCCCCACTTCGAGCTGGCCACGCCCGGCGGCGCGTTCTATGCCTTCCCGAAAGTGCCGACGGATGAAACCGCCACCGAGTTCGTGAAGCGCGCCATCGCCCGCGAGTTGTTGATCATCCCCGGCAATGTCTTTTCCGAGCGAGACACCCACTTCCGCATTTCCTACGCCTGCGCCGACGACACCCTCGACCGCGGCCTCGACCTGCTGATCGAACTGGCGGGCGGCTAAAACCTTCTGCGATGTTTTGACCTTCCTGTGGCACAGCCGCCCCCGGCTGTGCTGAAGTTGTCGCCCGCACAGCCGGGGGCGGCTGTGCCACAGATTGCGACCTGAATTTCTCTGTGATTCGCGGTTCTACGAAAAACGACGTTTTGATGCGCGACAGGTTTGTGAGCGCGATCGGCGATTCTGTGGCGCCAGGCGGGTGGCGCGCACGAAGCTGTCGTTTGAGCTTGTCATGTTGTGCGCACGCGATGACCTGTAGCGGCGGGTTTGTGCGCCAGGGCGGTGAAACGACACGGTGGTGCGCATGAACACGACGCGGCGCGGGACCGGTTGTGCGCACCGGCGCGGCAAAACGACAGGTCTGTGCGCGGCGAAACCAACGCAGCGGCTGTATTCGGCTGAAAAACGGGCTCAAAGCCAGTCAAAACCAATGCATTGGCAAGGGTGTTTTGGTCGTGGTTGTGCGCGCCGGCGCATATAGCAACCGCGGGTCATGATGCATGTCAGATGACGGTGCCGTGCAGAATCAGGTTGGCGACGACGAAGTAAGTCACCAGGCCGGTGAAGTCCATGATGGTGGCGACGAAGGGGGTGGAACTGGTCGCCGGGTCGATGTTCAGGCGTTGGAGGGCGAACGGCAGCATGGAGCCGACGATGGTGCCGAGGATGACGACGCAGAAGATCGCGGCGCCGATGGCCATGCCGTAGTGCAGCGGGTGATATCCGCCGCTGTCGCCGGTGAACAGAAGCGCCGCCACGCCGGTGGCGATGATCACGCCGGTGGCCCCGAGAATACCGCCCATCATCAAACCGCTGAGCATCTCCCGCCGCGCCACGATCAGCCAGTCTTCCAATTCGAGATCACCCACGGCCAGCGAACGAATCATCAGCGAGGCCGCCTGCGAGCCACTGTTGCCACCGGACGCGATGATCAGCGGAACGAACATCGCCAGAATGGCCAAGGCTTGTATCGACTCTTCGAAAAACCCCATCGCGGACACCGCCAGCAGTTCCCCGCCGAACAGCACCACCAGCCAGACCACGCGCTTGCGGACCAGCTCCGTGATCCGGGCCGACAGGTACGGCGACTCGAGCGCTTCCATACCGGCCATCTTCTGGATGTCTTCGGTGACTTCCTCCTCGGCCACGTCGGCGACGTCGTCGAACGTCACGATGCCGACCATGCGTTCGTCGGCTTCGATGACCGGCAGCACGGGCACGTCGTAGCGCTCCATCATGTGTACGGCGGTTTCACGGTCGTCGGTAGCCTGAAGGCTGACGATCTGCCCGCCCTGTCGCAGTTCTTCGCACTTGAGGTCCGGTTTGGCCAGCAGCAGGCGACGCAGACGAATCAGGTCGATCAGCTTGCCGCGATCGTCGACCACGTACAGGACGTTGAAGCTTTCGGCATCACGGCCGTGGGCACGGATGTGTTCCAACGCCTCGGCGACGGTCCATTCAGGGCGCACGGTCAGATAGTCCGGCGTCATTTCACGACCGACCGATTCCTCGGGGTATTCGAGAATCTTTTCGGTCTCGGCGCGCTCGGCCGGGTGCATCGACGCCAGGAGCGACTGGGCGAGGTCTTCCGGGGCGTCTTCGAGGAAGTCGACGCGGTCGTCGGCGTCCATCTCGTTGAAAATCTGGATGACCTGCTCTTTGCTCAGGCTGTCGACGAGGCGTTCCTGCTCGTCCTGCTCGAGGTGGGCGAACACCTCGGCGGCCCGCTCGCGCGGCAGCAGGCGCATCACGACCACCTGGTGCTGCGGGGAGATTTCCAGCAGCAGGTCGGCGATTTCGGGATCGTAGAGGTCCAGCAGAACCTGGCGCACCTGCCCCATCTTCCGCTGATCGATCAGATCGCTGATATCCGGGGCCAGCAGATCGCCTGTCACGTTTTCGGGATGTGCATGGCTCATGGGATCGATCCGAAGACGAATTCGGTTACACCGCGGCGCGGCCCGAGCCGCGCGTTGCGCTTCAAACTATCAGTTTGATCGTTGGCCCGCTAGCCGGTGCGCTGCGTGTTGATCATATGGCGCAGCGCCTGCCACCCGGCAAGTTGATCATCCGAAAGCGTCGGCTGACCGCCGGTGCGCCGTCGATGCTCGACCGCCCGCAGCCAGCGGCGCGTGCGGCGAGGCAGGTTGGCTGTGTCGTTGACCACGAGCCCGGTGACGCGCTGCTGCTGATGGCGGCGGAGTGCCCGCAGCTTGCGGCCGTTGAGTTCGTACCCCTTGGAGCGGAGGATGCGGCGGGCAAACTGGATCACGCCGCGCACACGCCGCGGGTAATCCTTCGGGAACGAAAACGTGATGTCGTCGGCGTAGCGGGTGTATTCACCTTTGCGCCGTGCGGCGAATTTCGATAGCTGCACGTCCATGTAGAAGTTGACGAGGTTGGACAGCCTCGGGCTCGTGGGCGCGCCCTGCGGCAGGCCGCCTTCGTCGGTCGTCGCCATGGCGAGCCACTCGGCCGCGGGGCGATTCCACCCGACCCACTGAAAATACCGCTGCACGCGCGGGGCGGTCGTGTTCGTGAAAAAGTCGACCACGTCCAGTTTGATCACGACGCGCTGGCAGACATGCGGCAGCGCGTTGTCGACGATGCTCTTGCCGGGTTCGAACCCGCAGGCGGCGGGGTGGGCCTGCAGGCGTTTGAGCAGGCGGTGGAGAATGCGTCGCTGCATGGCGCGTGTCGGCGGATCGGGGATGCGGAGTTTGCGTGTGCCGCCCCGTCGTTTGGGGATCGTCGCCGACCGATACACGGGTTTGAACAGTTCCAGGTCGCGCTCGGCGATGTCGAGCCGGCGGGCGAGTTCGGCCATGTCGAGCCCTTGGCCGCGCGCGACCCGCCTGGCGGTTTTGCGATTGCCGGCATGTTTCAGCGCACGCAGATCGAGCAACACCCGAATGATGTAAATCACAAAGACCAGAAGCATCAGCTTCCAGGCCCACTGGAAGATGTCCGAACCGCTGACCGCAATGAAGTGCTGACTGATCAAAGCATCGCCGCGAGAGGTGAACTCACGACGATGTGTGTGCCTTGCGCAGTCTCAGGTTCGACGCAGTCGAAGCGTGAGACTGGTTCACTGGTTTAAACGGATCGCATGGCGACCCGGCCGACGAAACATCGGCCTGCGTCAGTTAGACGCCACCAAGGCAGCCCACACATTGTAATCGAGAATGCCCGCCGACCAATAGCCGCGACCTGACAGGTCGCGGACTTGCGACTCCGCAGGCTGTCAGCCTGCGGCTATTGAGATGTGAATGAATTGGGGCATGGGTTATTGGTCATTCTCGATCACGTTGCTAAACTGTCGCCAACATGAGCCAGACCAACCCCACCCCGACGAAAATCGCCAAACTCGCTCTCGAAGACGGCACCGTGTTCACCGGCACCGGCTTCGGGGCGGTCGACCTTGCTGATCCCATCACCGGCGAGGTCGTGTTCAACACGTCCATGACCGGCTACCAGGAAATTCTGACCGACCCTTCCTACAACGGGCAGATCGTCACGATGACCTGTCCGCACATCGGCAACTACGGGGTGAATCCCGACGATGTCGAATCGACGAAGGTTCAGCCGGCCGGTTTCATCGTGCGTGAGCTGTCGGCCGTGGCCAGCAACTACCGCTCGACGCAGAAGCTGGAAGACTGGCTCGCCGAACAGGGCGTGCTCGGCATCGCGGGGATCGACACGCGGGCGCTGACCCGCAAGCTGCGTGTCGACGGGGCCATGCGCGGAGCGCTTTCGACCAGCGAACTGGACGACGCCAAGCTCGTGGCGATCGCCCAGGCGAGTCCCGAGATGGCCGGTCAGAACCTGGCTGAAATCGTCAGCCCGCGTGATACCAGCAACTGGTCGAACAACCTCGGCGACTGGCGCCCGATCCAGGGGCAGGTCGCCCCGTCGGATAAGAAGTTCAAGGTCGTCGCCATCGACTGCGGCGCCAAGTCGAACATCCTGCGTAATCTGGCCGACACCGGCAACGAAGTGATCGTGGTTCCGCACAACGCTTCGCCCGAGCAGATTCTCGAGTATGAACCCGACGGACTTTTCGTCAGCAACGGCCCGGGCGATCCATCGGCCGTGGCGGCGACCATCGCCACGCTCAGAGACCTGCGTGAAAAGCTGCCGATCTTCGGCATC
The DNA here is from genome assembly GCA_014873095.1 of Planctomycetales bacterium ZRK34. Classification (GTDB taxonomy): domain Bacteria; phylum Planctomycetota; class Phycisphaerae; order Phycisphaerales; family Zrk34; genus Zrk34. The sequence continues at coordinate 4,378,434 of CP050848.1, read as the reverse complement.
TGCCTCGGTCACCAGATGCTCGGTCTGGCGCTGGGCGCAAAAACTTTCAAGCTCAAGTTCGGCCACCGCGGGGGCAATCAGCCGGTGCAGAACCTGGCCACGCGCAAGGTCGAAATCACCTCGCAGAACCACGGGTTCGCCGTCGACGCCGAGTCGTTGAAATCCGTCGGCGGAGCGCCCACGCACATCAACCTCAACGACCAGACCCTCGAAGGCTTCCGCCACGCCTCGCTGCCGATTTTTGCCGTGCAGTACCACCCCGAAGCCTCACCGGGCCCCCATGACGCGTCGTATCTTTTCGACTGCTTCCTGGACATGATGGCGACCGGTTCCAGCCCCTCGGCCGAGCAGATGGACGCAGCCCAGCGGCGGCGGAACAAGGTTGCCGGATAACGGGCCGGGCGCTGCGGGCAAGGGGCTGTTGTCGCACATTTTCGGCCTGCTTCCCCGATGCGTTTTGCCCGGTTCTCCCCATTGACAAAAAACGGACCTTGACATACGTTAGCTGCGTTCAGGATCGTCCTGAAACAACGTGTCCGCAATCAGATGCGCCGCATCGGGAGTGCGGCGTCTGGTGGACACGAAAATCCGCGGCGTTTCCGCGGTGATCAAAGCGAGGCGTTTCCCCTAGCTTCGGAGAACATGGGCGCTTATGAGAAAATTTTCTCAGCCGCGCCCTTGCATCCTGACTCGCCACGCTTTATCTTGTCGGACCTGTAGATACGCACAATCCAACCATAGCTTGGGATGGGTGCTTGGGGCAGGCGAGCGAACACCACTCACTCGCCATAAAACAACATCAGTGACTGGGAGGTCCACGTTGCCAGCACGTCACAGTCTCTTCGCGTTGATGACCGTCGTCACGTGCCTTGGTCTGGTACTCTGCCTGACCGTTCCCGCAGCTGCCGACATGACGGCTCCGCAGCTTCTGGATCAGGGCAAGGCTCAGCTCGAGGCCGGTGAACTCGACGCCGCCAAGACGACGCTCAGTCGCATCGATCCAATTCAGTTAACCAAAGATCAGCGTCTGCAATTGCAACAGGCGTTGCAGATGGTGCGCGATAAGCAACGCACCGCCAATGCGCCGACGCCGCCGACGCCCGTGGCTGAGGAGTCTTCGACCCCTGCACCGGCGCCAGCCAAGCCAGCCGCTGAAAAGCCCAAGCCCGAGCCGAAGCCCGAACCCGTGGCCAAGCCCGCGCCGAAGCCCGACCCCAAGCCCGCGCCGGCGCCCAAGGTAGTCGAGAAGCCCGAAAACACGACCGTCATCACCGAGCCGACCGTTGATGGCGAGCCGGCCAAGGTCGAAGCGCCCAAGGCCGAAGCGCCGAAGATGGAAAAACCCAAGGCCGAAGAGCCGAAGGTTGAAGTCACCAAGGCCCAGAAGCCCAAGGCCCCCAAGGCGGACAAGCCCAAGGCCGAAGCCAAGCCGGCCGAGACCGTCGCCGAAGCGCCCGCCGCGCCCGAGCCTTCCAATGGTGAGATGCTGCTTCAGCAGGCCGCCAAGCTCCGCACGCAGCAGCTCGTCGCCGAGGCGGACGAGGCTGCCAAGCAGGGCCAGTACAACCGCGCTTCCCAGCTCTACAACCAGGCCCTGAGCATCAGCCCGGACAATGCCGAGGCCGGCAAGGGACTGGAAACCGTCCGCGCCCTGCTGGGTCGCGACACCGGCACCAACCTCGTCGAAGACTACGCCAACGTCGTCAAGCTCCGCGGCGAGCAGGCCAAGGCCCGTTACGACGAAGCCATGGCCCAGGCCCGCCAGTCGCTGGCCGCCGGCAATCCCAACGAATCGCTGGATGCCGTCTCCCTGGCCAAGGCAATCATCGACACCAATCGTCAGTACCTCTCCGAGGCTGAATACGCCCGCATGTCCAAGGCCGCCGGCGACTTCACCGCCCAGGTCCAGACCCAGGCCGAGCAGGCCCGCATGCGTGAGAAGCTCGAAGGCGAGCGTCAGGTCAAGGCCGAGCAGATCAAGCGTCGCATGCGTGCTGAAGAAGAACGCGACCGCAAGGTTCAGGAACTCCTGCACCGCGCCAACGATCTGCGTCGTGAGCTCAACTACGAAGAAGCGCTGGACGTGCTGAATCAGCTTCTGTTCCTCGACAAGCACAACGTCGCCGCCCAGGCGATGCAGGAGATGATCAATGACGCGATCGTCTACCGCAACACCCGCGATCTTCAGCGCAAGCGTGAACTGCTGCGTTCTCAGCAGTCGGTCGACAACAACGAAGCCGCCCTGCCCTACACCGAACTGATCCAGTATCCCCCGGACTGGCCGCAGCTGACCGCCACGCGTCTGCAGGCCCTCGGTGAAGCCGGAGCCGACAGCGAAGTCAACCGGCGCATCATGGAGAAGCTCAAGCAGCCGATCCCCGTGACCTTCGACGGCAACCGCCTCGAAAACGTCATCGAATATCTCCGCAACGTCACCGGCGTCGACTTCTTCGTCAACTGGCGCGCCCTCGAAGGCGCCGGCATCGAGCCGGGCACCACCGTCACGCTCCAGCTGGCGTCGGTGCCCGGCGACAAGGCCCTGCAGTTGATCCTCGATCAGGTCGGCGGCGACCTGGTCCCGCTGGGCTACACCGTCGACGACGGCGTGGTCACCATCTCCACCCAGGAAAACCTCGGTAAGAACACCGTCTTCCAGACCTACGACATCCGCGACCTGGTCGTCCAGGCCCCCAGCTTCGACACCGCCCCCGACTTCGACCTGACCGCCATCAGCCGGGGCCGCGGCAGCGGTGGCGGCGGCGGCAGCCAGCAGACGAACCTGTTCCAGGACTCCAACGACGAAACCGCCGGCGTCAGCCGCGGCGAACTGATCCAGCAGATCATGCAGCTGATCCGTGACACCGTCGATCCCGACAGCTGGCGCACCAACGGCGGCCTGGTCAGCTCCATGAGCGAACTCAACGGCTCGCTGATCGTCAACACCACCAGCGAAAACCACCGCAAGATCATCAGCCTCCTGGCCCAGCTCCGCGAGAGCCGCGCCCTGCAGATCAACGTCGAAGCCCGATTCCTGCTCGTCGATCAGAACTACCTCGACGAAGTCGGCGTCGACATGGACATCACCATCACCGATCCCGGCGGCGACCTGACCCCGATTTCGATTCTCACCGAATCGTTCAACGTCGCCGACCGTCAGAACACCAACCTGACCGGCTCGTTCGGCTCGCCGGACACCGGCTCCAGCCCGGCCGATGGCACGTTCAGCCGCGGCCTGTCGGTCAGCGGCGGGTTCATGAACGACATCCAGGTCGACCTGCTGATCCGCGCCACCCAGGCCAATCGCCGGTCCACCCAGCTGACCGCCCCGCGCGTCACCTTCTTCAACGGCCAGCGCGCCTACGTCCTGGTGGCCACCCAGCTGTCGTACATCAGCGACCTGGATCCGGTCGTCGGCACCCGGTCCGCCGCCTTCGACCCCGAGATCAGCGTCGTGTCCAGCGGTGTGATCCTCGACATCGAAGGCACCGTCTCGGCCGACCGCCGCTACGTGACCCTGACCGCCCGCCCGTCGCTGGCCCGCGTGATCCGCCTGCGTCAGCTCACCGTGCTCGGCACCACCGTGGACAATACCGGCGACGACGACACTGGCGGCAGCGTCGGCATCCCCGACAGCGCGACCGGCCTGATCGAAGCCCCCGAACTCGAGCTGACCACCGTCCGCACCACCGTCAGCGTCCCCGACAAGGGCACCCTGCTGCTGGGCGGCCAGCGTCTGTTCGCCGACGTCGAGATCGAGGCCGGCGTCCCGGTCCTCTCCAAGATCCCGGTCATCAACCGCCTGTTCACCAACCGCTCCACGGTCAAGGACGAGCGCACGCTGCTGATCCTGATCAAGCCGACCATCCTGATCCAGAGCGAGAAGGAAAACGAGCTGTTCCCGGGTCTGAATCAGTCGTCCAAGCTGTTCGGCGGGACAGGCAGCTAAGATACAGGCGCCCCGGCGGCCGGCTCGTCCGGCGCGCCGCGGCGACCGGCGCCGCCCCGGACGTCGGGAAATCCGATACGATGTGTCGATCGCCCGGGCGCCCGCCAGTCGCCCGGGCGCATCGCGTACGCCGCTTTGTCATCCGCCCCACGGCAGGAGTCAATCGTTATGACCACCTCGGATTCCAGACTCTCGATCACACACGAAGGTGACGTGACCGTCATCGAGTTCCTGGATCGAAATATTCTCGACGAAGCCTCCATCCAGCAGATCGGCGACGAGATGCTCCGCCTCATCGAGCAATCCGAAGCCCCCAAGATGCTGATCAACTTCAACAATGTCGACCACCTTTCCTCCGCAGCGCTGGGTACGTTGATCACCATCAACAACAAGGTGCGGCAGAAGGACGGACAGCTTCGATTGACGGACATCGATCCGCAGATTTACGAGGTCTTCGTCATCACCAAGCTCAACAAGCTCTTTCACATCCACAAGACTGTGGCCGACGCGCTGGCGAGCTTCAAGTAAGCAGGTGGATGGTTCCGGTGGGCTAAAGAGGATCGTTCGTGGCACGGGCACCGATCGCACGAAAACTCGTTTTAGAGAGCCGGCTCGAAGAAGTCAGCCGCGTGGAGGAGGCGATCATCGCCGCCGCGCAGGAGCATGACTACAACGGGCACGATCAGTTTGCGATCAAACTCGCTCTCGAAGAGGCCCTGGCCAACGCCATCAAGCACGGCAACCAGTCCGACCCCCAAAAACAAGTCATTGTCGAGTTCAAGGTCGACGCCAAGGAATTCTCCATCACCGTCAGCGATCAGGGCGGTGGTTTTGACCCGGCGTGCGTCCCGGACCCCACCCTTGATGAAAATCTCGAAAAGCCCTTCGGCCGCGGCGTGATGCTCATGAACACCTACATGAATCACATCTCCTACAGCCCCAAGGGCAATTCCGTCACCATGGTTCGCCACCGAACCGTCTCCGACAACGGCGCCTGACCGGCGCGTCTCCCCCTGCCCCCCACTGCTCACGATGAATCAGTTCCACGTCAATATCGAAGACCGACAACAGCGCGTCGTCGTGGAACTTTCCGGTGATATTTCCATCCTGCAGACCGACACCCTCCGCAAGGCCTTCGCCCCGGTCGTCGAGCGTCAGCCCGCTCACGTCGTGCTCGACCTCGCCAAGCTGGTGTTCATCAACTCGCTGGGCCTCGGCGCCCTGATCGAGTTTCGCCACAACCTCACCCAGCACGGCTCGAAGATCCATCTCGCCGGCGCATCAGACCGCATCGCCGAGATTTTCCGAAAGACCCGCCTCGCCGAGTTGTTCCCGATGTACCCCACCGCCGACGACGCGCTCGCCGCGGAATAAAACCTCACACACAACATGATTCGATAGCCGGGCCGCTACGCGGCCCCGGTCGTCTGTTTTTACAAGTATGAAACCAGGGCCGCGTAGCGGCCCGGCTATTGGGGTAACTCACATCCGCTCCAGCACGTCGATGCCCAGCAGGTCGAGGCCTTGCTTGAGCGTGTTCGCCGTCAGTTTGCACAGCACCAGGCGGCTCTGCTTTTGCTCATCGTTGTCCGCCCGCAGCACGGGGCACTTCTCGTAAAAACTCGAAAAGACCGCGGCCAGTTCGTACAGATACGTGCACAACCGGTGCGGCTCCAGCGTCTGGGCCACCGACGCCACGACCGGCCCCAGTTGCACCAGCTTGTGCACCAGCGCCCGCTCGGCTTCATGCTCCACCTGCACAGCCCCCGGAAGTGTTGCCGCGTCGATCTCCGCCTTCCTGAAAATCGACTGAATGCGGGCATAAGCGTACTGAAGGTACGGCGCGGTATTGCCGTCCATGGCCAGCATGCGGTCCCATGCAAACACGTAATCCTTCACGCGATCGCCTGAAAGATCCGCATATTTGACCGCCCCGATGCCGACAACGCGCGCCACCTGCGTGCGGTCGCTCTCCGACAAATCGGGGTTTTTCTCGGCGACGATCGCCGCGGCCCGCTGCTCCGCCTCGTCGAGCAGATCGACCAGCTTCACCGTATCGCCGCTGCGCGTTTTGAACGGCTTGTTGTCCGGCCCCAGAATCGTCCCGAACGGCACGTGTTCCAGCGAAACATCATCACCGGCCCAGCCAGCCTGCTTCACGGCCGCGAACACCATCGCGAAGTGTTGTTTCTGCCGCGCGTCGGTGACATAGATGATGCGCCGGGCCCCGAGTTCACCGATGCGGTAGCGCAAAGCGGCGAGGTCCGTCGTCGCATACAGATACCCGCCGTCCGACTTGCGGATGATCATCGGCAGCGGTTCATCATCACTGCCTTTGAACTGATCCATGAATACGCACACCGCGCCGTCGCTGAGGCTCGTCATCCCCGCGGCTTCCAGCGCTTCGATGACGCCCGGCAGTGCATCGTTGTATGAACTTTCCGGGCGGATGTCGTTGTCAGCCAGCGTGACGTTGAGTCGACCGTACACCGCGTTGAAATGCTTTTTCGATTCAGCGACAAGCAGTTGCCACACATGCAGCGTGTGCTGATCACCGCCCTGCAACAACACGACGCGCTGGCGAGCGCGATCGGCGAAGTCCGCATCGGCGTCGAAACGCTGCTTGGCCTGTTGGTACATGCGGTTGAGGTCGGGGATGTTCAGCGTGTCGAGTTGTTCAGCCCCCTGCTCGACAAGGTATTCGATGAGCATGCCGAACTGTGTGCCCCAGTCGCCGAGGTGGTTCTGGCGGACGACGTCATGACCGAGGAAGTCGAGGGTGCGGGCGATCGCATCGCCGATGACCGTCGAGCGAAGGTGGCCGACGTGCATCTCCTTGGCGACGTTTGGGCCGGAGTAGTCGACGACGATTTTCATCGGATCATCGACGGGCGCAATGCCGAGTCGTTGATCATCGACAGCGTCTGAAGCGAGTCGGGCGAGGTAGTCGGCTGAGCAGGTGAGGTTGATGAACCCCGGGCCGGCGATGGCGGGCGGCTGGTCGCAGAGATCGCTGACCTCGAGGGCGTCGACGATCTGCTGGGCGATGTCGCGGGGCTTTTGCCCGAGCCGCTTGGCCAGACTCATGGCGACATTGGCCTGGTAGTCGCCGAACTTCGGGTTTTGCGCCGGGGCGATGAGGGGATCGACCTCGGCGTAATCCTCGCCGAAGGCTTGGGTCAACGCGGCGGCGAAGCGTTCAGACAGGCTGTCGTGGGGCGTTTTCATGGAGCGGGTATCGTCGGCGCAGACGCCTCGGGCGTCAAGCCCGAGGGAATGACCAATGCCCAAATCCCAATGACCAAGGAAATGTCGAATGCAGAATGCTCAATGCAAGCGATGTCTGGTCATTTGAGCATTGGGAATTACCTTGGACATTGGGATTTGGTCATTGATCATTCGCCCTTGCGGCATGTCCTGAACGAACCGCTTGCTTGTGAAATACGTAACTAATTGCATTACGGGGCGGTTGCGCTTGACCAGAGCGACTGAACTCGATTTAATACGGTATCCGCACGCCGAACGACAACGGGCGTGACCCTCGAGGCGACCCGTTGACACCCAGGGCCAGAGCATGACGCGACTGTAAGTCAGACGAGAAGACCGCTATACGTGGCGGTCGCTTATCGCGCCGGCGCTGCGACAGGAGACGCACCCATGCCCAGTTCGACCGACAGTTGGGGAATCGAAGTCGGCTCCCATGCGATCAAAGCGATCCGTCTGCAGAAGACCGGCGGGCGCATCTCGATCGCGGAGTTTGACACGATTCCGTTCAAGAAGGTGCTCACGACGCCGGACCTGGATGTCGATGAAGCGATCCGCCTCGGGCTGGATCAGTTTCTCTCGCGTCACCAGATCGGCAGTGCGGCGGTGGTGGCGTCGGTGCCGGGGCACATGGCGTTTGCCCGTTTCGCCAAACTGCCGCCGGTGGAGCCGAAGAAGGTTCCGGACATCGTGAAGTTTGAAGCGGTGCAGCAGATTCCCTTCCCGATCGAACAGGTCGAGTGGGACTACCAGATTTTCCAACACGCCGATTCGCCGGACGTCGAGGTCGGCATCTTCGCGATCACCAAAGAGCGCGTCGCCTCGTGGCTGAACAACTTCCACGCGGTGGGCATGCCGGTACACGCGATGACGCTGTCGCCGGTCGCAGCCTACAACGCGCTGAACTTCGACGAACAATGGAACGAAGACACGCCGGGCACGATCGTGATGGACATCGGCACCAGCGCCACGGACCTGATCATCGTCGAGTCCGGCCGCCTGTGGCTCCGCACGATTCCGCTGGGCGGTCACCACTTCACCGAGGCGCTGGTTCGCAGCTTCAAGCTCAGCTACTCCAAGGCTGAAAAGATCAAGAAGGAAGCGGCCACCAGCAAATACGCCCGCCAGATTTTCCAGGCGATGCGGCCGGTGTTCGTGGACATGGTCAACGAAGTGCAGAAGTCGATCGGGTATTACCAGTCGCTGAACCGCGACGCCGATCTTCAGAAGCTCCTGGGCATGGGGTCGACCTTCCGCCTGCCGGGGCTTCAGAAGTTCCTCAAGCAGCAGCTTCAGCTTGACGTTTCCCGCCATGATCAGTTCCAGCAGGCGGATGTCGAGGGCCGCGACCAGGCCCAGTTTGCCGAGCACGCCCTGGAGATGGCCCCGGCCTACGGGCTGGCGCTGCAGGGCATCGAGCACGAAGCGGTCAACTGCAACGTGCTGCCGACCGTGTTGATCCGTCAGCAGGTCTGGCGCACCAAGGCGCCGTTGAACATCGCCGCCGCCGTGCTGTTCAGCGCCGCGGCCGTGATCGGCTACTCGAACCTCTGGTCCGACCGACAAGCCTACTACGCCAATGCCGACATCAAGGGCCGGGCCGAGGCGATTCTGAATACAGCCAAGCAGAAGCAATCCGAATGGCAGGAGATCGAAGGCGGGTCCGATCCGCGTTCGAAGATCGAAAACCTCCGCCGCATTCTCGACTACCGCAATGTCTGGCCGAGCGTGCTGACGGATGTCGAGCAGGCGATCGTGGCGACCGATCCGCAAAAGGAACTGCTCAGCGGCGAAGTGGATGCGATCAAGTCGATCCCGCGTCCGACCCGCCGCCTGGTTCGGGTTGAATCGATCAACTACGAATACGAATCCAAGAAAAACGACACCAACGACATCTGGGGCCAGCGTCAGAACCAGACCATCGACGACTGGTCCACGGACATGTCGGAGTTTCAACGTCCTCGCGAAGCGGCCCAACCCACCGAAGAGGACGCCGAACCCAAGGACCCGCCGACATTGATCGTCCGCCTCGTCGGGACAACCACGCGTGAAGACGCGCCGCGGTTCCTGAACCAGACGATCATCAAATACCTCAACGACAAAGAAGCGCAGATGCGCGAGGCCGACCGGCTGCACAAGGAAAAGCCGGGTGAACATCCCGACGGTCGCGATCGTCCCTACCGCATCGCACAGGTCGAACTCAAGGATCTGGTGCCGTTGATCGACGCCAATCAGCGCGGAGCCGCCGGCGCCGCACCCGGCCGGGATACGACACGACCTGCCGCCCCGGGCCTGCCGGGCGCTGCCCCCCTGCCGGGCGTCAAAGGCCTGCCGGGCGTCAAGGGTCTGCCGGGAGCGACTCCCGGTGGTCGATCACGCACCAACAGCGTGCCGAGCCGACGCGCCACGCCAGGCGTGGGTGGTGAGTTCGGCGAATTCGGTCAAAGTTTCCCCGGTGAATTCGGCGGTGAATTCGGTGGCGGTCGCGGAGCGCGTGGCGCCACGCCGGCCCTGGTGAGCCTGTTGCCGGGCGATCCGCTGGCCGACGAACAACGCAATACCGACTGGCGATTCGTGCTGGAGTGGCGCGTCGAACTGATTCGTCCCGAAGAAGCTCGCCAGGTCGATCAGGAAGCTGAGCAAACCGGCCCGGTCGCCTCGGCCGAGGAGGGTCAATAATGCGTAACGCACTACTGTGGGCCAAGGCCAATCCGCTGGCGGTGATCTGCTTTGTGATCATCGCGGTGGCTGTGATTTCGTTCTACTACCCGACGCACGTACAGGGTGTGGCCTTCCGCGAGGAAATGAAGACCCGGCAGAAGCAGATCGACGAGATCAACCGCTTCAAGCGTTCTTCGATGACGATTCCCCCGGCGCGGCCGGACGATCCGCCGATGACCATCAACGGCGTGATCAACGACGAGGCGATCGACCGACTCGGCACCGTCTACAAAGACATGGAATCCGAGTATGTGAACATCTACCGCTTTGCCTCGGGTCGCAACCAGCGCGGCCACGATGTGATGCTCGCGGGATTGTTCCCCAAGCCGCTGGATGAATCCAAGCCGTTCAACGCCCGCAAGGAATACATCGAATCGTTCAAGACGCTGTATGACCTGCTGCACGCGACGACGCCGCCTTCCAAGGAAGACATCGACGTGATGCTTGAATCGGAGGTTGAGGCATTCAAGGCGACGCTGTTTCCGGTGCCGAATCAGCTGAGTGAAGATCAAATGAACATCGTGCAGAAGCGTCAGGCCGAGAAGCTGATGACGATGTATCAGAGAACAGCGACAACGCATCACGTGTACGCCCCGCCGGTTCAGATCAATGTGCAGCAGGGTCTGTGGGAGCCGGGCATCTTCCAGATCGGCGATTGGGCCAAGCCCGGCCGCCGCCCGCAGATGGCCGACATCTGGGAAGGCCAGATGCAGTTGTGGATTCAGCAGGATCTGGTCAACGCCATCCGCACGGCCAACACGATGGACGATCCGTCCCGCTCGATCGTCAACGTCCCGATCAAGCGGATCATGAAGATGTTCGTGAAACCCGGCTACGTGGGCGTGCCGTCCGGCGGCTACAAAGGCCAACAGTCGCAGGACACCTCCCGCCGACTGCCCGACGACTTCGCCGCCTCGATCAGCGGCCGCCAGTCGAATCCGATTTACGATGTGCGCCACGCCGTGTTGACGCTGATCGTCGACTCCAAGCAGATTCCGAAGGTGCTCAACTCCATCTCGACGGTGAACTTCATGTCGGTCATCGGCATGAGCTATACCGATGTCGACGAGTACGCCGCGCTGCGTGAAGGCTACATCTACGGCGCCTGCGACGCGGTGCAACTGGACCTGACGATCGAAACGATCTGGCTGCGTGACTGGACCGCCGGCCATCTCGATGAAGAGCAGGCTGCGGCGCGTAACGAGCCGTTCAACCCCGGCCTGATGCCTGACGACGTGCGTTACTACCTGGGCATGGTGCCGCGCGTCGGCATGGAAAACTACGTGCCGCCGGCCCAGCGCTCCAGCAGCTCCGGCCTGACGCGCGATCCGGCCATGTTCGAAGGCGCCCCGCCGGAGTCCGGCGAGTTTCTCCAGCCCTGATCGATCGCCCGGATTAAACGACCGGACACCACGGCCGCATCCGACCCCCGGCACAAGCCGGCCGAAGCATGAGAGGTATTCGCCATGAAAATGAAAAACATCGGGTTCTTCGAGGCGCACTTCGAGAAGTTCCTGGTCGGCGCCGCGCTGCTGGTCATCGCCGTGTCGATCTACTACTTCACGTTCTCGAATCCCAACCAGATCGAGCTCAACAGCCAGCCCGTCGGGCCCTCCGAAGTGGACAGCGTCGTCTACAACGAGGCCCAGCGTCTGCAGGCGCAGCTGTCCAGCGATCACGTCGCCGATCCGCTGAAAAGCCTGAAAGTTCCCGACTACACCGCCAACTTCGTCGGCAAACTCGGCCAGCCCGCCACGCCGGTCACCGAGTTTCCCATCGCCCTGGGCAATACGCCGATGAACCCCGCCGGCATTGAAGACAAGGTTCTGTCGGAAACCAAGCCTTTCTTCCAGCCGGATATTCCCACGCCCACGATCATCGCGCAGGCCGCCGACATGGGCGCGATCAACGACGCCGAGGTCGAGTCGATTCCCGAACTCAAGACGATCGTCGGCGATCAGCCGCCGTACGACACCGCGTGGGTCTCCGTCGTGGGGCAGTTCTCGATGCAGGACATGCTCAAGCAGTTGACCCAGGAAGAGGACGACACGCATCGGATGATTCCGCCGGAGTGGTGGAAGACGACGTTCGCGATCGTGGATGTGCAGATGGCCCGTCAGCAGCAGAACGCCGACGGCACCTGGCCGGCCGATGACAAGTTCGAGGTCGTGGCTTCTCTGCCGGGCAAGCTCAGCTTCCGTGGCGTGCCGCGTGACCCGACCCCGCAGCAGGCCAGCGAATACCTCAAGCTCATCAATCAGTACCGCGGCGTCGTGATCCAACAGCCGTTTTACGAACTGGCTAATGACCGCGTGTGGGTCGCCCCCGAGCCGGTCGATGAAACTGCCACGGTCGCCAGCGGCGATACTCAGGAGCAGATCAAAGAACTCGAACGCCAGATGCGGCTGAAGATGGCGCGCGTCAAGATCATCGAGCAGCAGATCACCCGCCTCAAAGCCCCGCGCGGCGGCAATCGCACCACCGGCGGCGCCCGTCCCGGCGGCGGCGGAGGACTCGAAGGTCTCGAAGGCGTCAGCGGTGAGTTCGGCGAGTTCGGCCCCACGACGCCCAGTCGCCCCACGACCCGCAGCTCCGGCGCCAACAGCATTCTCGAACGCCGCGTTCAGCGCCTGAACGAGCAGGCTGACAAGATCAAACTCGAGCTCAATGAACTGCAGGCCCAGCACAAGGCGCTGATGACCGGCGAAGACCCCACCAAGGCGACACCCGCCGGCCGTCGCACGACTGCGACTCGTCGCGGCGCCACGCCGTACGGCGGTGAGTTTGGGGAATTCGGCGAGTTCGGCGCCGAGTTCATGGGTGAATTCGGTGAGTTCGGCCCCGGCGGCGCTGCGGCGCCTCGCCGCACCAGCGATGCCGCGGTGAACATCCTCGGCACTGAAACCGTCGACCTGTGGGCGACCGACCTCGGTGTCGAGCCCGGCAAGACCTACCGCTACAAGATGCGCGTGACCGTCGTCAACGTGCTGTTCCGCAAGCCGGGCCTGCCCGAAGCCCAGCAGAAGTTCAACGATGACAAGTTCCTGGTCGACAGCGACTGGAGCGACTGGAGCAAGCCGGTGTCCATCGAGAAGGTGCAGCACTTCTTTGTGATGAGCGCCTCGCCGCAGCCCGAGCCCGGGCAGGCGACTTTCGAAATCTGGAAATTCTTCAACGGCCAGTGGTTTCGTGCCGAGTTCAGCGTCCACCCTGGTGATCCCATCGGCGGTAAAACCATGGTCACCGACGCCACTACCGGCCAGAAGATCGAAGTCGATTTCGCCACCGGCACCTACCTCGTCGACATCGACTTCAACTACATCGTCCAGGCCCGACTCGGCAATCTGCCTCACAAGACGCAGATGCTGATGTTCATTCAGGACGGACAGCTCAAACACCGCCGCGTCGATGTCGACAAGGACGACCCGATGCGACGCGAGTTGCAGGACAAGCAGCGATCCGGCATCGCCGCCGCATCAAGCCTTGGCCGTTGAGCGTGTTGTCTATGGCCTAAAAATAATGTCACACAACAAACGCCCTGTGCCGCCTGGCACGGGGCGTTTTTAATTTGTCGCATCGTGGTTTGGTGCAACAGGTCGTTAAGCGCTGAACAACTTTGAAGCGATGCTTTCGAGCTGGCGTTCCGCGGCGCGAGCGCCGGCGCCGGACAACGTTTCGACGTATTGTCGCCCGTGCCAGTCGAGCGTGTCCGCACAGACCAGCAGCGTCAACGGGGTGGTCAAACCCGTGGCCTTGGCGACGCGCCACAGCATCCATCGCTGCTCGGTCGACAGCCCCATCTTCCCGGCGACGTGCGAATAGATTCGCACCGGTTCGAAGCGCCGCTTCAGGCGATAATAATATCGTGTGCCGTATCGGATCACGACAAACACCACCAGCATGCCCGCGATCACGTACAACCACTTCAGCGGCAGCGACGACCCACCGGTCGGCCACCAGCTCGGGTCCCAGAAATACACGCGGTCGGTCTGTGCGAGAAAACTCAACATCGTCAATGCCCAATTGATTGCAGGGTCAGGCTCCAGTCTGTCGTGTCTGACCGCCGGCTTCGTGCTGCTGGGCCATCAGGCGGAACACCTTCAACGCCCGGCGGCGCACCTCGGCATCGTCATCGACCTGCGCCAGTTCGGCTACGCGGCCGGCCACCTGCTCCAGGCCCATCTGCTCCACCACCCACAACGCGCTGATGCGATGCTCGGGTTTCTGGTCGCGCAACATGCGACCCAGCGCGCCCAGCGCCCCGCCGACCGGCATTCGCATCAACGCCTTGATCGCGTTGGCGCGGCTGCGGTTGCCCGAGCCTTCCAGCAACGCCTGCAGTTCGTGGTAGGTCTGATCCACCACATCCAGCTTTTCGATCGACTCGACCGCGTTGGCCCGCACGCGGTCATCCTTGTGCTCAAGCGCTGAGGCCAGCGCCTCGACCGCCTGATCCGACTGCCCGATGCTGCCCGCCGCCGAGGCAGCCGACGAGGCGACTCGTGCGTCGGCGTCGATCATCAGGTCCATCAGTTGCTGTTCGAAAAACGACTCCTGCCCAAGCTCGCGAGCAATCATCACGGCTTTGAAGCGATCGGTCGCCTGATCCGATGTCATCTTCGCGGCGAGTTGATGATGGAAATGCGCATCGAGTTTGATCAGCGCCGCCCCGGCTGCCTGTCGCACCGGCGGCGCCAGCGCGTCCCAGTGATCCCAGAAGCGGGCAAAGCCCATCGGCGTGAACTGCGCCTCGGCCATCTTCGCCACATCCGCATGCGGCGAACTGATCAGCTTGACCAGCAGGTCCGGCAGACCTTCCCATTTGCGGGCCATCAGATGACGCAGCGCGATGCGGGCGATCGCCGCTTCGGTATCGAAGCACATCGTGGCGATCAGATCGTCGGCCTGAATCTTCTGCATCCGCATCAGCATGCGCAGCGCCTGCAGCCGAGCGGTGCGGTCGCGGCAGGTCGTCACGGGGGCCATGGCGGTGATCTTGGCTTCCGTCTTGGCGTACAGGTGGTGAACCCATCGGGGCAGCATGCGAACCCGCGAAAGGCTCAACCGCCCCACCAGCGCCACGTCCGGCATCAGGTGCCCCGACTGCTGAACTTTCCGCAGGGCGGCGCGCACGGCCGGATTGGCCAGCAGATGGGCCCGGCTGAGCATGGGGTCCAGGTGCTCACCGCTGCGCCGGAGCTTGAGTCCCTCGGTCACGGCCGCGGACAACTCCGGCACGCCGGCGAAGGCCAGCATGGCGGCCGCCACCGCCGGCCGCTCGACACCGCGGATCATGCGTGTCATGGCAATGTGCGCCGCTGAGCGGTGATCCCGTAGTTGCATGAGCAACTGCGTATTGGACGCGGGCATGACCATGGCCACCGCGGCCAGCACATCATGGCGGCCGTGGCGGTGATACGACGCACAGGCTTCGCCCAGCGCCCCGCAGAGCCAGGTCATCCGCCGCGGCACGGCGGAGGCGTCCGGCCCGGGCTGACGGTGCAGAACCAGATTCTGGGCCATAATGAACAGCCCCGCCGCCGCGGCTCGCGTCAGCCGGGCGTCGTCGGCCTGCAACTGGCTGCTGAGCAGGTACGCCAGCCGAATGCTGTGCGACCGCGTGATCACGTCCACCGCCTGCATGCGTACATCCAGGTCGCTGTCACGGGCGGCCTGCCGCAGGGCGGTGTCCAGCGAGGTGCAGTGTTCGAGGATCAGTTCCTGCAGATCGGCTTTGAAGAGCCCGAAATGGCGGATGACACCGACCAGCGCCGCCTCGTGGCCGCGCTGCAGAATCTGCTGCACGATCCGAGGGCGCACCCGGTCATCCGCCGAGGGCAGCGCCTCCGCCAGCGCCATGTCGACAACCGGGTGTTCAATCCCATCGATCAGGCTGTAAAACTGTTCATTATCAGCCATTATTCATCCATCGTCACGATCTTGAGGCGCACAATCACCTCGCCGGCGTGCCTGCCGTTGTAATACATATCGGTCGTTGGCCCCTATGAACATCACGGGCGGTGCAGCCGTATCAAAACTCACGTTTAAAGCCAAAAAAAACCGATTTTTCCTGTGACATTGCCTTCACGGCTTGCTAATATACGCACTCACCCAACGGTCCAGGGGGACCAATACCCATGAGCATTCATAAGTCACCCAGCGTACAGACTTACAAACTTCTACTCTACCACCGTGCCCTGCATCCGGAGCTGTTCGGCATCCAGGATCGGCGGACCATCGACCAGTCCGATTACGAGTTCGAGGGCTGGATCATGCCCGGCGGGCACGTGCTCCGCTTCCAGGTGGGCAACCACTGCGTCAGCGAGGCTGTGCTCGATCACGATGCCCAGTTGCCGCAACGCGGGCTGCTGATGACCCTGCCCTGTCTCGGCGAAAAAGAGATGGATCAGGTGGTCGAAGAGACCGTCGGCTACGTCACCAGCGTTCAAACCGAACTGCTGTCGGACAACCTCTACCTGGCGACGTTCAACGAGATGCGCGATTTCGCCCAGGAAACCGAGGCCATGTGGCACACCTGGCTCGACGGCGACGGCACGCAAAACCTGTCGATCCTCGACGTGCAACGCTACAAGCGTGAAATCCACGCCCAGAGCTACCACCTGATCGGCTCGGCCGGCTTCGTCCTCCGCACGCAGACGATCTTCGAAGTCGCCTGAGCCCCCGCCTGCGGACGATTCGATCCGTCAATAAATCATCACCACGCGCAACCCCCGGCCGCCCGGGGGTTGTTGTTTAACCACCGCCTGACTGGCTGTCTGCATCAAAAAATGCCTTGCACGCATGCTGCCTGGCTCTATAATCCGTTGGTCACGAGAATCGCAGCTTAATTTTTATTGGGAGATAGTGTTATGTTTAGCCGCCGGGGTGCTGTACTTTTGTTGGTTGTGGCTGCCACGTTGGGGATGGATTCGTCGGCCTTGGCCGTGCCGCGGCTTCGGCTGACCACGCTGGTCAACCCTGTCGATATCCAGAACGGCTCTGTGGTCGACATCCCCATCTACCTCCAGGAAAACCGCGACGCCTCAGACACCAGTCTGTTCGAGTCGTCCGGCCTGTACTCGGTCGTATCGAGCTTCGATTCCGAGCACGAGACCTTCATCAGTCTGACGCCCGCCCCTGAGTTCATCACCACCAGCACCACCGTGCTGGACCACCACGCCTCGTTCAACTTCACCAATCAGGATGGGTTCACCATCGGCCCCGGCATCCCCGTGACCGTCGACAACTCCGGCGTCGTCGGCGTCACCAACATCCTCATCGCCACGCTCCGCCTGCAAGTCGGCCCGGCCATCGACGTCACCCCCGCCCTGGTCAACGAGATTCACACGCTCAAGCTCGAAATCGACTTCTCCACCGACCCCTCCGGAACCCACAACGCCGCCCGCAAACGCTCCAGCGGCGCCGTGCAGTTCCTCAACGGCCTGGTCGCCCACCCCCAGTCCGTCGTCGAGATCGAAGACGTCCCCGAACCGGCCAGCGCCGCGATGATCATCACCTTCGCGACCATGCTTCTTCGCCGCCGACGGGGTCACTGACGCAAACTAATCTGGCCCACCCACAGGTCAAGACCGGCCTCCACTGATGCAACAAGGCGGCGGTGAGCATTGTTAAAAACGAAAATTTATACTTGTTGACCCTAATGTCTTTTGCTAGGTTGGCTGAGTTCATTTGCAGTGTATTGTGCGCGTCACATGGTGACGCTGATGAGAAATTAAGGTAGACGGCCCACAACTGAAGAAGGATGTCATGAAGTATCTACTTGCCACGTGCGCGATGCTCGTAATCGTTGTTGCCTGCGCGACCCCATCACAAGCTGCGGTCATCGTTGATCCGGGGCTGGCGCCGGGAACGCTCTATCGCCTGGTCTTTGTCACCGAAGGGGCTATGGCGGCAGACGAGGAGAACATCACCATCTATAACCAGTTTGTCACAACACAGGCCAATCTGTCGCCGGAGCTGGCAGCCCTGAACACCACATGGTCTGTGATCGGCAGCAGCCCGGCAGTCAACGCGAAGACCAACACCGGCACCGATCCCGCAACGAGCACCGGGCTGGCAATCTACAATCTGGGCGGCGAACGGGTTGCCAGCGACAACGCGGACCTTTGGGACGGGCAGATCGAAAACGCCATCGATGTCGATCAGTACGGCACGGTCTGGTTCGGGCGCGTGGTTCTGACCGGAACAGCCCCCGATGGCACCGGCGTTGTCGATCGACAGTTCAGCGGCCCGAACAGCTTCCGCGTTGAATATGGCTACACCGATCAAACCGGATCAGCCTGGATCGATGCCAACGATTACCAGGGCACCTTGTCTGCACGTCAGTACTATGCGATCTCCGGCGTTCTGGTTGCGTCGGCGCCCGAGCCTTCATCACTTGGCATGGTCTTGCTCGCAGGCGGCGCGATGATCGCCGGCCGCAGACGGGCCAGGTGTTAATTTGGCCATGGCGATGAAGAATTCAGGCTGCGAGTGTCTTGGGGTTACGAAACTCGCCTGACCCGCTATAATCAGAGTCAAATCCAATCAGCCCCTGGCGCCTGCCGGGGGCTGACTTTTTCAGACCACCAGAGGTTCGTCATGATCACCATGGATCGTCAGCAGACGTTTGAGAAGATTCAGCAACATGTTCTGGTCGCGGTCATCCGTGGCGACTCGCCCCAGCAGGCGGTCGACACCGCCAAGGCGCTGCTCGAAGGCGGCGTGATGGGCCTCGAGATCGCGCTGACCACGCCCGGCGGGGTCAAGGCGATCGAGCAGGCGGTCCGCGAGATCGGCGACCAGGGCATCGTCGGGGCCGGCACCGTGATGGATGCTGACTCGGCCAAGGCGGTCATCGATGCGGGGGCGGCTTTCGTGTTCGCACCGAACGTGAACCTCGACGTCATCGCGGCGGTCAACGAGCGCGATCGCGTGATGGTTCCTGGAGCGCTGACGCCGACCGAAATCGCCACGGCCTGGGCGGCGGGCGTGGACATGGTCAAGCTCTTCCCGGCCAACCACTTCGGCCCCAAGTACATCAAAGACATTCACGGCCCCATGCCCGACGTGAAGATCACGCCGACCGGCGGGGTTGATCTGACGACCATCAAGGCATGGCTCGACGCCGGCGCCGCGGCGCTGGGGGTCGGCTCAGCTCTGGTCAAGAAGGATCTGATGCGGGCCGGCGACTGGGCCGGGCTGACCGAACTGGCCAGAAAGTACACCCAGGCGGTGGCTGAGGCCCGTTAAAGCCCCTTTCGGCTCGTGACTTGCCCCACCGAACCCGATCGCGAATAATCATCACCTGATGCCCACCACCCCGACCACCCCCCATCGAACGCTTTACCTGGTGCAGTCAGCCGCCACCGCATGGCAGGCGGCCGAACGCATCCAGGGCGCGACCGACCTGCCCGCCGCCGAGGATGGGCTGGACGCGGTGCGCAAAGCGATCGTGGACTTCGATGTGGCGACGTCGATCAACCTGATCGCCGCCGCCCCGGATGAAGCCAGCCGGCAGACGGCCAAGGTGATCGCCGCGGCCACCGCCCCGACCGTCAAGGTCAAATCCGTCAACACGCTGGAAGAGATGAACCTCGGTCTTTGGCAGGGGCTGACTCGCAAGGCTTTCGCCGAGCGTCAGCCGAAGGTGTTCAGCCAGTGGAGGACCGATCCCTGGCGCGTCGCTCCGCCGGAAGGTGAGCGGCTTGAAGAGACCGAGACGCGCATCCGGGCGGCGCTGGCCAAACTCGTGGGTAAGTCCGACGCCGCCGCGGCAATCGTGATTGTGCTGCGGCCGATCACGCTGGCCTTGGCCAAGGCGCAGATCACCGGCGAGGATGTGACGACGTGGCTGGGGCGCGAGGACGCTCCCGTCGTCGAAAAATTCGAACTCGACCCCGACACGACGCGGGCCTTACGCTCAGCCCAGCGTCCCAAAAGGATCTCCGCATGAGCCAGGTTCCCGGACGAAGCTGGCAGGAAGTCGTCGACATGCAGCAGGAAAAATCCGGCGTGCCCGAAGGCCTGTGGATGCGCTGCTCGGCCTGCGAGGCGATGGTGTATCGCAAGCAGGTCGCGATGAACCTGTGGGTCTGCCCCGAGTGCGACCACCACTACCGCATCGACGCCCGCCAGCGCATCACCCAGCTCTGCGACCCCGACAGCTTCGAACCCAAATGGACCGACATCACACCGACGGATCCGCTGAAGTTCGAAGACCTCAAGCCCTACAAGCAGCGCCTCAAGGATGAGTCATCCAAGGTCGACCACCCCGACGCCATCCTCGCCGGCACTGGCTACATCAAGGGCCGCCGCATCGTGCTCGCCGCGCTGGATCCGAATTTCATGATGGGCTCGATGGGCAGCGTCGTCGGCGAAGTGCTCACCTGTGCGATCGAACACGCCCGCGAGCGCGACTGGCCATTGATCATCGTCTCCTGCTCCGGCGGCGCCCGCATGCAGGAGTCGGCCCTGAGCCTGATGCAGATGGCCAAAACCTCCGCGGCGCTGGCCCGCCTCGATGACGACGGCGGCCTGTTCATCTCCGTGCTCACCGACCCCACCACCGGCGGCGTCACCGCGTCCTTCGCCATGCTCGGCGACGTCATCATCGCTGAGCCCAAGGCCCTGATCGGATTCGCCGGCCCGCGCGTCATCGCCAACACCGTCCGCCAGGAACTGCCCCCCGGTTTTCAGCGGGCTGAATTCCTCGTCGAGAAGGGTTTCGTCGACCGCATCGTCGAACGCCGCAACCTCCGCAGCGAAATCTCCCGCATCATCGACTACGCCGGCAAGTAATGCCTTTCACAGGCCCCCCACACCGACGCTGAGGCCCTTCCAGAGCCGAAGCGTCTGGTCCTCGCCCGCCCCCATCACGACGACTACACTTTCCTATCGCAGCAGCCAGCCGATTTGAAAGTTTGCAACCATGCAAAACCGTCGTCAATTCATCGGGCGTATGGGGTTCGGGTTGTGGGCCTGTGCCACAGTTCCGACCTTCGCAGAGCAACTGATCATCACCCCCGCGCAGACCGAAGGCCCCTTCTACCCCGACAAACTTCCGCTGGATCAGGACAACGACCTGGTCATCGTCGACGACTCGACGAGCCCGGCCGTCGGGCAGATCACGCACCTGTCCGGCCGCGTGCTGACAAAGTCCGGCTCGCCGGTGCGCGGCGCCACGGTTGAAATCTGGCAGGTCGACGGCAAGGGCGTGTACCTTCACTCCCGCGACCGCGCCCACGACAAGCGCGACACCCACTTCCAGGGCTACGGCCGCTTCGAGACCGCCGCGGGTGGCGATTACCGCTTCCGCACGATCAAACCCGTGCCCTACGCCAGCGGGGCTTTCCGCACGCCGCACATTCACGTGATCGTCCGCAAGGGCGACCGCAAACTGCTGACCACACAGATGTACATCAAGGGTCACCCGATGAACCAGCGCGACGGCATCTACCGCCGCATCCGCGATGCCGATCAGCGCGACAATGTGACAATCGATTTCAAACCCATCCCCGACTCAAAACTCAACGAACTCGCCGCGGAGTTCAACATCGTGCTCGGCCATACACCGGCGGACGATTGAGCAATCTTGCTGAGACTCACAGACACGTGAACTGTGGCACAGCCGAGGGCGGCTGTGCGTAAGCAAACCTCAGCACAGCCGAGGGCGGCTGTGCCACAAGCTTGCAATCGATCATGGATTGTATTTTGTATTTTTACGCCGAGTCGCGATTCAGGCGGCGGTAGGTTTCGCGCTCGCCGCGGCCGGTGACGGGGTAGTCCTTGCGCAGCGGGTGGGCGGGATAGGTTTCCCAGGTGAGGATGCGGCGCAGGTCGGGGTGGCCGTCGAAGCGGATGCCGAACATGTCGTAGACTTCTCGCTCGTTCCACTCGGCGCCGGGCCAGATGTCGCAGGCGGTCGGCAGGTGCAGCGCGGGATCGTCTTCGATGCCCATGGTGTCGAGCGTGGGGTTCAGCAGCACCTTCACAAACAGGCGGCGATTGTGCGCGTACGACACGAGGTTGTACACGACAGCGAAGCGGCCGGTCGCGCCGGGATAGTTCAGGTAATCGACGCCGGCCACATCGGAAAGAAAGTCGTAGGCGCTTTCGGCATCGTCACGCAGAAACTGCAGAACATCATGCAGACGCTCGGCGGGAACGACGACGGTGGTGTCGCCACGAAATTCGGCGGCCTTGAGCCCGGCATTGGGAAACTCAGCCTTGAGGCGGGCCAGCGTCGGGTGGGTCGTGGTGGTGTGCGGCTCGGTCATCATGGGCTCCAGTCGAAGGCTTGCGAAGGAGTCATTATATCGGAGGATGATCCGGCTACAATGGCCGGTGTCAGGAGGCCGCCCATGATGCAAAAGGTCACATGTCTGACGCTGCTGGCGATCGCGGCGACGTTCGCCGGCTGCGCCACGACGCCGAAACACTACGACGACCCAATCACCGTCATGATGGACACCACGCAGTCGCACCGCACCCGCTGGGCAGTGACGCGCCAGGCTGAGGCGGAGTTGTACCGCGACCCCAAGCGCATCACAGCCCTGCAAAAGATGGTCTGGGTGCAGGGCTATCCCGCGGAATATTCGAATTACGCCGTCGATCAACTCATCGCGATCGATGAAGTGGAGGCGAAGAAATTTCTGGCCAGTGCGATCATCATCTGCCGCGACTGGGACACGATCAACTACATCATCGACACGGCCGTCGAGCGCCAGTGGGTCGATTTCGTCCCAGCCCTGGTGCGGAACTATTCGCTGAAGACGCCGGTCTACGCCGACGCGGATCGCCCCGAGCGCAAGGCCATCGAAAAGCTCAAACCCGGCGTGCCGGTGGAGCAGGTGATCATGCAGGTGTTCGCCGAAGGGACCGACGCCTCGATCACCCAGCGGGCCGCGGCGTGGGATCTGATGAATCGTCTGACCGACGACCCGAACAAACTCATTGCGGCGCTGAACGCCATCGAAGCCAAAGACCCGCTGGTTGTCGATCTTCAAGCCGGGGCTCGCGAGTTGCACATCGTGCCGAAAACCATGCAGACGGTGGCATGGCTTCAGATGCTGCGCACGCCGCTGTATGGATCGTTCTGGCAATCGGCCCGCAGAGTTGTGGCCAAATTAGACGACGAACAGCGCGACCACCTCGACCTGCGCCACCTGCCCATGCTCGTGTACATCGAGCGGTCAGAGCCGTCGCTGCTGTCAGCCTCGCGGGCCGAACTGCGAGACCGCGTGTATCGCTTCACGCAATCGCAAGCCCATCACCTCAAAGGCCCGACCTACGACGGCCCCATGGATGAACACCCCCAAAGCTTCCGCGAGTCTGAATCTGAACTCTGTTGGGCGGACCTGCTGACGCTGACCGCCGTGTCGATGTGGATGAACGACCGGGCGATGGTCGAGCACTGGTTTGCCGGCGCCGACGCGGACGTCAAAGACACCACGACCGAGTACGGCGGCCTCGTCCTCATGGACAAAACCCACAAGGCCTATCCGCAGCTCTACAAACCGATGATGCGACGCCACGACCTGGTCTACTACGCCCCGAAGCAACTCGTGCTCGACGCCTACACCTCGCTGGCCCACTTTCACTACCACGCACAGAAATACAAAAACCGTCAATACGCCGGGCCGGGCCTCGGAGACATGAAACGCACCGCCCGCACGCAGCGATTCAGCGCCCTGGTGCTGACATTCATCAGCGAAGATGAACTGAACGTCGACTACTATCAACCCGAAGACGTGGTCATCGATATGGGAACGATCCGGCGCTGAGCTTATGCAGTTATTCGTGATGATTCTGATGATGGGCCTGCTGGCGCACGACGCGGCGAGCATCGGCCTTGCGCCGGACCTCAGCGGACCGCTGATGGCGACGATCTTCATCGGGCCCTATGCGATTCTCGTGGTGATGGTGATGTGGGCTTGCCGTCGGGCGATGTGGCGGCTGTCGACGCAGCCGGAGTCCAGCGCCCGCTGGATGCGCCGACTGGATCGCATCAACACGCTTGCGCGGCTGCTGGTGCTCGGGCTGTTCATGGCCGACCTCTATCTGCTGGGGCTGCTGACATGGCTGCGTGACGGGATCGGCCACTGGGTGCTGCTGCCGGATGTTGCGGCGCTGTCGCTGCCGCTGGGGTCGGTGATCATGATGTGGTGGGCGTATTACCCGATCGATCGCCGGCTGCGCGAAGCGACACTGATCCGGCAGTTCGACACCGGCGAGCCGGTCTGGACCATCGGCACGCGCAGTGAATACGTGCTGTCGCAGATTCGCCACCAGTTGCTGTTGATGCTTGTGCCGCTGCTGGTGCTGCTGGGATGGACACAGATCGTGGAACGCGTGACACAGCCCGGCATGGCGCTTGCCCCCTACCGCATCGGATTGATCCTGCTCGGCGGCGCCGGGGCGTTCACGCTCGCGCCGCTGATGATCCGCTATGTCTGGGACACTGTCGCCCTGCCCGAGGGCCCACTGCGACAGCGATTGCTTGAACTCTGCCGCGCCCACGGTGTGCGCGTAAGGCAACTGCTGCTATGGCGCACCTATGGGGGCATGATCAACGGAGCGGTCATGGGCGTGTCGCGCCACGTGCGGTACATCCTGCTGACCGACGGATTGATCCAGCGCATGAGCGATCGGCAGATCGAATCGGTGATGGCCCACGAACTCGGGCATATCGTGCGGCGACACATGCCGTGGATGATCGTCTGCGCGATGGCGGTGTTGTGGGCGCTGGCGGCGGCGATGGATTCAGCCACAGCCGGCCTGCAGATCGCGGGCATCTTGCCGGACCTGGACATCTCGCCGTACTGGGCGATGGGGACCGACGCCGTGGCGACGCTGATCCTCGTGGGACTGTGGGCCCTGGCATTCGGGTATATCTCGCGGCGCTTCGAACGACAGGCCGACACGTTCGCCGTGCAACACATGGCCCATGACGGTGTGATCACGAACGAGGCTGTCGAAGCCGTCGCCGACGCGCTGACCGACGTGGCGTTACTGAACCGCATGACGCCGCATCAGAAATCTTGGCGGCACGGATCAATCGCCTGGCGCATCAATTACCTGCGAACGCTCGTGGGCCGCCCGGTTGATCAGTGCGAGATTGACCGCCTCGTGGCACGCATCCGCTGGGCCTGCGGCCTGCTGCTGGCGTGTATGATCGCCATCGAATATCTGCGTACGATGTAGAACTATGAAGTTCACAAAAATGCACGGCCTGGGCAACGACTACGTCTACGTCAACGGCTTCGATGAATCCGTCGACGATCCGGCTTCACTTGCGCCGATCATCGCCGACCGACATCGCGGCGTCGGGGGTGACGGGTTGATTCTGATCCTGCCGCCTGCCGAGGGTGTTGAGGCTGATGTGCGCATGCGGATGTTCAACGCCGACGGCTCGGAAGCGGAGATGTGCGGCAACGGTGTGCGATGCGTCGCCAAGTATGCACACGATCATGCCCTGACGGCGAACAAGCCCATGCGGGTGCAGACCGGCAACGGCGTGTTGTCGATCGACTTCTGCACCGACGAGGCGGACAAGCTGACCGAGGCGACTGTCGACATGGGCGAGCCCATTCTGGAAGCGGCGAAGGTGCCGGTGAAGATTCCCGATGTGCCTGGCGAGGCGCACGTGATCAATCACCCCTTCGCGGGGGCCGGCGAGCTGCAGGACGATCGGATGACCTGCGTGTCGATGGGCAATCCGCACGTGGTGTTTTTCTGCGATGAGGTCGACACGGTGCCGCTCCGCGTGATCGGACCGAAGATCGAGAAGCACGCGTATTTCCCGAACCGCATCAACGTGCACATCGTGAAAGTTCACTCCAAGGACGAAGTGACGATGCGGACGTGGGAGCGCGGCAGCGGGATCACCCAGGCGTGCGGCACGGGGGCTTGCGCCGTGGCCGTGGCGGGCGCACTGACGAAGCGGACGGATCGCAAGGTGCTGGCGCATCTGCCGGGTGGTGATCTGACGCTCGAGTGGCGCGCGGCCGACAATCATGTTTACATGACCGGGCCCGCGACGGAAGTGTTTTCAGGCGAGTGGGCGTAGGGAGCGCCGCTTCGCGGCAGCCGCTAAGGCGGGGTTACTGGCGAAGGGCGAGAATCAATTCCACCTTGCCGATCTGTTCGTCGAGGCGTTTGGCGATCTGGATACTGGTCTGACCCGAATCGGCGAGGTTGTAAATCTGCTTGGCGAGCGGATCGACCGGCGGCGTCTGATCGGCGGGTTCAGGCTTGGGGGGCGCGGGCTTGGGCGGGGCTGCTTTTTTAGCCCTGGCGGGTTTGGCCTGCTTCGGAGCCGGGGCGGCGGGCTCTGATGCTTCACTCTGCAACTGCTGCAACTTCGTGATTTTCTCGTCGGCTTCTTCGAGCAGCTTTTCGATCTTGACGGATTTGGCGTCGAGTTGGGCGCTGAATCGGCGGGTGAGTTCCTCGAGTTCGACCATCATCTGGCGCAGGTCGCCGCGCATGGCGTGAGTCTGCTTGGCCTGCTCGATCTTTTCACGCGGGCTGAGTCGGCCGGCGCCGCCACGCGACTGCCGCTTGCGGATATTCACAAGGATCAGCATGACGGCCAGCGCCGCCCCGCCGATCATCATCATCTGCGGCAGCCACCCCTCGCTCAGCATCAGCGACCACGCGGCCATGTCACGGCTCCTGACGAAGGCGGTTATGATACATCATATGTCGACACATGCGGACATGATGCTTCACCGGCGGCCTTTCGTCAAAGTCATCACCGCCGCCCTGCGGGATGATTGTCATGTCGAGCCGGGCGATCGTGTGCTCGCGGCCGTCAGCGGCGGGGCTGATTCGGTCGCCATGCTGCGGGCCATGGCCGTGTTGGCAGCCCGCAAGGAGTGGTCGCTCGACCTTCACGTGGCCCACATCAATCATCACCTGCGTGACGATGCCGACACGGATGAAACCTTCGTCGCCGACCTGGCCGCATCGCTGAAACTGACTTTTCACCGGGCCGATGTGTATCCCGCCGCCGCGGATGGCAACCTCGAAGCCGCCGCACGCGATGAACGCTACGCCGCCCTGCTCACCATCGCCGATGACATCCATGCCGACCACATCGCCACAGCGCATCACGCGGATGATCAGCTTGAAACCATGTTGATGCGCCTGATTCGCGGCGCTTCGGTGCACGGCTTGGCCGGCATCATGCCCCGCCGACGCCTGGCCGATCGCCACAGGCTCATCCGCCCCATGCTCGGGGTCGATCACGCGGCGGTGATCGAATTTCTCACGTCGATCGGGCAGACCTGGCATGAAGACTCAACCAACGCGGATGTCTCCCGCTGGCGGGCGCGACTGCGGGCGGATGTGCTGCCGGTGCTGCGCGAGCTGCGGCCGGACGCGGCGGCGAAGGCGGTCGGGGCTTCACGAAGACTGCACGACGCCGGGCGGGTGTTCAGCCACAATATTCGACGCGCCGTGTCAAAATTCACCACGGCCCACGCCGACGGAACAATCACGATCGAGCGTGAAGCGGCCCGCCGCATGATGCCCGAAGTGCTGCGGGGTCTGATTCGGCGCGTCAGTCTCGATGTCGGCGCGTCCGTTGACAGAATCAGCGCCGGATCAATCGAGCGCATCGCCGAAACGGCCCGCGACGACAGCGGCGAACTGCGGCAGTTCACACTCACCGGCGGCGTTGCGATCGACGTCGCAGCCGACTGCGTGCGGTGGAAACGTACCGGCCAGTCGATATGATGCAGGTTCATGAAACTCACGCTCAATGGTGATGAATATTCCCTGCCCGACGACGACTGGACCGTCGCCGATCTGCTCGAACATCTGGGCCTCGGCGGGCAGGCCGTGGCTGTCGAAGTCAACAAGCAACTGGTGCCCAAACGCCGGCACGACGAGACGAACCTGACCGACGGAGATGTCGTCGAGGTCGTCACGCTCGTCGGCGGCGGATGATCCGCGGCGCCGTTTCGAGGTGAAATATGGATACGCAAACCACCCCGCTGGATAAGCCCCTGGTCGTCGGCCCGCGCACGCTGAACTCGCGCCTGATCGTCGGCACAGGCAAGTATGAAAACTACGAAACCATGCAGCAGGCCCTCGACGCCAGCGGCTCGGAGGTGATCACCGTCGCCGTGCGCCGCGAGCGGCTCATCGACGCCGAAGGCCGCAGCATGCTCGATTTCATCGACACCGGGCGCTACACGATCCTGCCGAACACCGCCGGTTGTTTCACCGCGGAAGATGCCGTGCGCGTGGCGCGGCTCGGGCGTGAAATCCTCGAACAGATGGACAACCCCGGCAAGCAGTGGGTCAAGCTCGAAGTGCTCAACGACAAGAAGACCCTGCTGCCCGATCCGCAGGGCACGCTCGAAGCGACCAAGGAACTCGTCAAGGACGGGTTTGCCGTGTTGTGCTACACCAGCGACGACCCGGTCATGGCCACGAAGATCAAGGAAGCCGGGGCGACGGCTGTGATGCCCGCCGGCTCGCCGATCGGGTCCGGTCAGGGCGTGCTGAACCCCAACAACATCCGCATCATTCTCGAACTGCTCAAGGAAGGCGACGCCGATTACCCGGTGATCGTCGACGCCGGCGTCGGCACGGCCAGCGATGTCACCATCGCCATGGAACTCGGCGCCGACGGCGTCCTGCTGAACACCGGCATCGCCCACGCCAAAGATGCTGTGAAGATGGCCCACGCCATGCGTCACGCGCTGGCGGCGGGTCGCTTGTCGTATCTGTCGGGTCGCATCCCCAAGCGGCTTTACGCCACCGCCTCCAGCCCCTGGTCCGGTGTCATCAGCTACATCCCCGGCGAGTGATCGGATAGCCGCGGAGCAACGGTCCGTTGCCCGCGACGCGTTGCGTCGCGGCTATGAAAGAAAAAGCGGTCAACAATATCGCAAGATGCTCTAGCGCCGACGGGTGCGGCCCATGACCGCAGCGCCGGCGATGGCCAGAAGAGTCAGGGAGGCAGGCTCGGGAATGCTGACCACGCCGAAGCCGGCGTCGTCGAGCACCAGGGCGTATTCACCGTCAGGCTGCTGCGTCAGTTCGCCGGCAGCGCCCGACAGGCCGCCCTTTTTGATCCAACGGTAATCGCCGATCGTCACCTCCGGCAGAACTTCATCAAACACATCAAAAAGCTGTTCGACCAAACCGAGGTCATAGGCCAGTGCGGACTCGGTGGCGAGGTTGTAAATCGCGATGGACTTGCCGGCCGACAGGGCATCGTTGCGGAGGCCGATGTCGTCGAGCTGGCCGATGTACTGGCCGGTGCCGTTGCGACCGAAGATGTACAGATCGCGTGTATTGCTCAGCCCCGCGCCCTGCAGGTAGGTTCCGGAGGTTTCGGAGCCATCGACATACTTTCGCCACGCTCCGTTATCGAGCACATACGTGAGGTGATGCCAGGTGCTGTCGATTGTGTCGGCGCCATTGTCGGCGATGTTCTGATTGAAGTTGCCATCAACAAACGGCGGGCCGGGGTCGTCGACTGTATCAACGCGCAGGTTGGTCCTGAAGGTGTTATCGAACCGATCGATGAGCCAGGTCTGGCTGCCGTCGGTCTCGTTGCCGTGCTGGAAGATGCGCACCCAGTTGGCGCCAGCCGTGGCTTTCATCCAGAAGCTGACGGTCAGTTGTTGACTGATCGATTGGAGGGTCGCGGAAGTTGGAACCGTCACGACATTGCTGCTGTTGGCCGCATAGTTCTGAGCGGACAGCCCCGTGCCGAAGGGAACATCGGTTTCGTAGGTGATGCTCGAGCCGACGGTGGCGTTGTTGCCGGTTGACGATTCATCGGCGCCGCTGCTGCCGTCAAAGCTCCAGTAACCGATCAGATCCGCCTGGGCGGATTGCCCTGCTGCAACGATCAGTCCGAGCATAAGGATGGCGATTCGCATTGTCATGGCTATTGTCTCCCAAGGCCTCGCCCGCACGACTGCACCCACATACTCACCTGTAGGTAGCGGCTACGGTTGTCGTCTATGTTCAGTTTCGTACTGCGTCCTCAGACCGCTATTTTAACGTCTGATGCACTGAAATAGCAAGGTTTTTTACGTGATCCCCCGCCCATGACAGCCAAAAGAGAACGCCCGCGGCCAGAACGGCTGCGGGCGTTTGTGTCTCTTGGCAGCCGGTAGGTGACTGCTCATCGTTCGGAGGTGGGTACTACTGGTCTCATTCTCTCCGGGCGCTCATCCAAACACTTGTGGCCCTTGCGTGCCGGGCATTTCGAACCTCGCGGCACGCAAGGGAATGGCTGTTTTCAGCGGCGTTAGAGCATGCCGCCTTCGTCTTCGCCGAGGTCGTCCTCGGAATTGCGGGACTCTTCCTCGAGCATCTTGCGAAGGTAGTTGTTTTCGCGGCGGGTGGCTTCGAGGTCGAACATGAGGTACTTGATCGACAGCCGCAGATAGTCCAGCGACTCCTGCAGATCGGTGACGGTCTTGCGTAGCTTCTGGTGTCGATTCTGCGTGGCGGCGGCGAGTTCTTCGAGCTTGGCTCGTTCGCCGGCAGGCAGGGTCGAGATTTCGCTCATGAGTTCGGCGAGTTTGACTTGGAATTGTTTCTCGTCCATGGCGTCGTCCTTCCGAGGGTCTTGAGGGCCAATGCTTTACGCCATAGATGAAACAACCGGGGGGCCAACACTGCGGCGCAGCGCGGCACACCGTGCCACAAAAGATGTAACACGCTGGTGGGAAATACCTTGAGAATGCTTACAAAATTCTCACCCGCCATCGGGCGCCATCCGTTCGCGACGGATGTTGCGTCAGATCAACATGGGGGAATTTCGGTGAGGCGACAAGACAACGGCAGTACCAGACGCTTCGGCTTTGCCTCAGCGTCGGCGTTGTGGGGTAAGTGGAAGTTTCACTTACATTTCGATGCGGGGGTCGACCAACCCGTAGGCGATGTCGACCAGCAGATTGAACACGATCAGCAGTGATGAAAATGTCAGCACCACGCCCATGATCAGAAACAGGTCCTTGTTCAGCACCGCATCGACGAAGTGCTGCCCCATGCCGGGGATGTTGAAGACCTGCTCGATGACGAACGATCCGGTCATCGCCGCGGCGGCGGCCGGCCCCAGAAAACTCAGCACCGGCAGGAAGGCGACCTTCAGCGCGTGTTTGAGCACGACGCGCCGCGGGGCGAGCCCCTTGGCCCGGGCGGTGCGGACGAAATCAGAACCCAGCACATCGATCATCCCCAGGCGCGTCAGGCGTGCGATGTACGCGGCAAACGGCAGCGAGAGCGTCAGCGTCGGCAGGATCAACTGGGCCGGCGTCCCCCAGCCCAGCGGAAGCCACTGCAGATTCAGACAGAAGATCACCAGCAGCACCGCGCCCGTGACAAACGTCGGCAGACTGATGCCAATGAGCACGATCGACAGCGTGGCCGTGTCGATGATCGAATCGCGCCACACCGCCCCGGCGACACCCGCCGCCACGCCCGTGATCAACGCCACCAGGATCGCCGCCGCCCCAAGCTGAATCGACACCGGCAGTGCGTCACCGATGATCTCTGAAACGCGCCAGTCCTTGTACTTCAGCGACGGGCCGAGGTTGAACACCTCCGCGTGGGGGGGGATCGACTCGCCCTCCAGTCGCCTGGCCAGATACCCCACGCCGGTCGCATCGCGCAGGTACTGAAAGTAGAACGTGACCGGGTCGTCGAGGTTGTACTGAGCGAGCATCGCTTCCTCGATCTCCGGCGGCGGGCGGCGCGTTTCATCCAACAGCAGCGGATTGCCCGGCATCACCCACGCCAACAGAAACGTGATCGTGTAGATCACCAGCAGCAGCAGCGGAAGCTGCACCAGTCGCCAGAAGATCAGCCGCGTCATTTCGGATGCACCTTCATGCGGGCAAACATCTGCAGATTGCGCGGGTGTGTCGACACATTGCTGACGTGCTCGGCATCATACAGATCGATAATGCTGTAGTAGTACAGCGGCACAATCGGCAACCGATCGCGGACGATGTACGCTTCGGCCTTTTCAAGCAGATCGAATCGCTGAACCGGATCGAGCGTCTCAGCGGCCTCGGCGAGCATGGCGTCGTACTTCGGATCGGAAAACCCCGAGTCGTTGTTGCCGTTGCCGGTCTTGAACAGATCGAGAAAGGTCGTCGGGTCGGTGTAATCCCCGAACCACCCGCCGCGGGCGACCATGAAGTTGCCCGCCGAGCGCCGCTTGATGAACACCTTCCACTCCTGGGCCTCGGTCTGCGGCTCGAGACCGAACTCGGCGAAGGCCTGTTCCCACATGCGAGCCATGGCCTGGGCGACCAGGTCGTGGCCCCCGCCGGTGTTGTAAATCATCAACAACGGACCGAATGGTTTGCCCGGACCATACCCGGCGGCACGCATCTCAGCGCGGGCGGCTTCGAGGTTGTATTCGAGCCCCGTGGGCGTGTCATAACCACGAATCGCGCCCGTCGGGGTGAAGCCGGTCGTTGCCTGCTGATGCAGGCGCGTGACGCTGTCAACGATGAGCTGGCGATCGATCGCCATCGCCAGGGCCCGGCGGGCGTGTACATTCGCCAGCGGGTTGGGCCGGCCGTCTGAAAGCGTCGGGCGGGTGTTGCATGCGTAGTAGTAGGTGCCGTAAGCGTTGAACTGGTGAACATCATCCCGCTTGCCGGCCCGCTGAGCTTCGACGATCTCAGGGGCGAACGGCACCGGCGTCACGCCGAGCGCGATGTCGATTCCGCCGGAGTGGTACGCGTTGTACATGGCGTACATGTCCGAATAGTTGCGCAGCTCGACGGACTCGGGCCCGACCGCGTCGGCATTCCAGTAGTGCGGATTGGCCTGCATGCGAATGGCGCGTTTGAATTTCCATGCGGCCAACTCAAACGGCCCGTTGCTGATCATCGTCGGCGGATCGTTGTCCGGTTTGATCCATTGCGGATCGCGGCGGAGCATGCCGGTGCCGGGGTCCACCTGCATCAGCTTATCGATCACGTGCATGGGTAGCGGAAACAGCGGCCAGCTCGCAGCGATTTCGAGGAAGTATGGCACGGGCCGCTCGAGTTCAACAACGATCGTGTGATCATCCGGCGTGCGTACCCCGACGATGTTGTGAAACTGGGCCGGCATATCGTCGACGCGCTGCTGCGCCGCGGCACGACGCTCGGCGAGGTCGACGATGGCGTTGACCTGCTTGAGTCGCTCGGTCGCCCACTTGGTGAAGTCCGCCCCACCGCGGATGTACTGAAGAAATTCGATATATGGCGGGCTGGTGTCCGGCAGCAGGCCGATCATCCACGAACGGGTGAAGTCGGAGGCCGTGACCGGTTCGCCGTCGGACCAGCGGGCGCTTGCACGAAGGTGGAAGGTCCACGTTCGATGATCGTCGCTGAGGTCGTAAGAACTGGCGACGCCGGGCACGGTGTTGAATTCGTTGTCGAAGCTGTAGAGACCTTCGAACAGCGCATAGGCGATGCGGATGTCTTCCGAGGCGCGGGCGATCTGCGGGTCCAGCGTTTCGACGGAGATGTACCCGGTCGTCAACTCGGCGCGGGGCTCGGGACGATTGAGCATCAGCGACCCAATCATCAGGCCGACGAGAATCAACACGGGCAAAAGCAGACGCATGAAGGGATTCTACAAGAGACCGGCGTCAGATGTGGCGAATGGATACCCCGACGCTTCGCTTTGCTCAGCATCGGGCTAGGAGGGGGAACTTACTTGGGCAGGGTCAGATCTTCCATCGGGATGCTGATCTGAGAAGTGCTCAGGATGCCGGGCTTGTTCTGGGACGAATCGCCGACCCAGTCCAGCGTATTCAGCAGCAGCACGGGAAACTGACTGCTGCGGGCTGCAGCCACCAGCGAGGGGCCGGGCATGTGGTTCGGGTCGAACTGCTTGAGCATGTTCGAGAAAATATCGTCAACAACCTGAATCAACTCCATGCACACCGGCACCAGGTCCTGTTCCACCTTGTCGGCCTGCAGTCCCTTGGCAACGACCAGCAGGTACTTACCCGAGACGGCGGTCAATTGTCGCAACGCGGGGTTGACGTTGTTGCCGACGGCCTGCTGAACGATCAGTCGACTGTAGAGGTTGTTGATGCCCTTGGCATCGGCGCGGAGGCCGGGGCTGACCTGCTTCACGTGCAGTTTGATGCGCTGGTCGAGAATATCCAGCAACGACTTCTGAGCAGCGGGGATCGTCAGGCTGCCCAGCGCCCGGTACATCTGCTCGAGCACCATGGCGGAAGTCTCAGTCGGCATGACCTTATTGAGCGCATCCAGCAGACTCTGTTGTTGAGCGTTGCTGAAAGGCGACTGCCCGGGTTGTGCAAACTTGCTGACCTCGGCCACAGCCTTGGCGGCCCAGTAACGGATGCCGCGGTTTTTGTCGGCGAGTCCCGTTGCAAGCGTCGGGGCCGAATCGCCGGTCGGCATCTGGGCCAGCACGATCATGGTGTTCATGCGGGCCAGGTCGCTTGAATTCTTCACGGCGGGCTTGAGCATGGCGGCGGTGGCGCGGGCGACTGCATCGCGCACCACGTCGGTCGTCTGCACAGGCGCCTGGCGCTGGACGGGTTCGAGCAACTGCTGCCGCGCTTCGATGATCTGTTTATCGCTCTCGGCGGTGAGCAACTGACCGGCCCATGTTTTGACGTAGGTTTCGATCGCGTCGGTGGCCTGCGACGGCAGCGGACCGGGGTTGGACACAATGGCATCAGCCAACCGCTGGCGCTGTGCCTGGGCGGCCGGACTCATCACCGCCAGTGCGAGCACAAAAAGACCGACGGGCACACAACCGATGTTCAACCAGCGACCGATGCGCATCCAAGGCTCCGACATGGTGTGTGTGGATTCGCGGGGCGGCCAGCTGTTGGCAACCCCGCCTCCGGGTCGCCCCTGACTGCGGTTTTCACCGAGCCCCTGAGGGGCGCCTCTGTGGCCGCATAGACGACCCGGCAGCGGGGCAACCTTATCAGCGTCGGGGTTTGGTGTCAAGATGACAGCCGCACAACCCGATGCCCCGGTGCATCTTGCAGCATCCGCCGCCCCGCGGAATCCCCCGCTTGCCGTGGGGGAGCATCCAGCGTATTCTCCGGCCATGAGCCGATCTCCATCAGACGTTCCGAATCCCGCGGTACGCCGGCTCAGTCTCTATCTGCGTCAGCTGGAAACCCTCGCCGCCACCGATGTGGCCACCGTCTCCAGCCGCAAGCTCGCCCAGTCGCTGAATCTCACCGATGCACAGGTCCGCAAGGATCTTGCCTACTTCGGTCAATTCGGCCGGCCGGGCGTCGGTTACGAGGTCGTCCCGCTGATTCAGCGCCTGCGCGGCATCTTCGGCACCGACCGAACGACCCACACGCTCATCGTCGGGGCCGGCAACCTCGGCCGAGCCGTCGCGGCCTACGGGGGGTTCCGCGCCAAGGGGTTCGAACTCGTGGCGGTGTTCGACTCCGATGAAAAGAAGATCGGCCGCAAGGTCGCCCGCCTGCCGGTGCAACCGCTGGAAGAATTGCCGGAGGTCATCAACAAGCACGATGTGCGTATGGCGATTCTCGCCGTACCCGCCGGCGCCGCGCAGGCCGTGGCCGACCGGCTCATCGAGTTGGGCATCCGGGGCATACTCAACTTCGCCCCGACTCCGTTGCAGGTGCCTTCGAGCGTGACCACCCGTAGCGTCGACGTCGCCGCCGAACTCGAACAACTCAGCTTCCTCACCAGCGCCGAATAACATCTTCTGTTTAGCCGCGAGCCAAAGGCGAGCGCGTCCCCTCCCCCACCACCACATTATCAATCAACCGAGTCGCCCCCACGCGCCCCGCCACCAGGCACACCACCGGCATCATCGACGTGTTGATCAGGTCCAACTCGCAGAGATCACGCGCCCCGCGCACCGCCGCGTAGTCGACCGTCACGTGATGGGCCTGCATCTGCGCCCGCATTGCCGTCTCGATCGCTCGCGGGTCCAACACGCCGTCACTGATCATGCCCTCCGCCTCACGAAGCGCTTTCGACAGCGACAGCGCTGCGGCGCGCTGCTCATCACTCAGATAAACATTCCGGCTCGACAGCGCCAGCCCATCGGCTTCACGCACCGTCTCGCCCGCCACGATCTTCACCGGCAGGCAGAGTCCCGTCGCCATCGCCTCGATCACCTTCAACTGCTGATAGTCCTTGCGCCCGAAGACCGCTACGTTCGGCCCGACGATCGAAAGCAGCTTCGCCACGACCCGGCAAACCCCGACAAAATGCCCCGGCCGATGCGCCCCTTCCAGCACGCCCGTCAACGCCGGCACATCCACCACCACATCCAACTCATCCGCCGGATACATCACGTCCACCGACGGATTGAACACGAAATCAACCCCGACCTCGCGGCAAAGCTCCAGGTCGCGCTCCAGCGGCCGCGGGTATTTTTCTAAATCCTCGGTCGGCGCGAACTGCGTCGGATTCACGAAGATCGACACCGCCACGTGATCGGCCAGCGTCCTGGCCTGTCGCATCAACGACAGATGGCCATCGTGCAGCGCCCCCATGGTCGGCACCATCGCGACAGTTCCAAGCGTGGCGCGATGCGAACGGGTTTGGTCGATTGTGTGTGTAATCTGCATCGGCGCATGATAAATGACCAATGACCAAATCCCAATGCCCAAGGGAATGTTTAAATGCTCAAATAGCCGCAGGCTGACAGCCTGCGGATCCGCGACCTGTCAGGTCGCGGCTAGCTGAGCGTCGGGGCGTCATTTCTCAAACGGTATATTCTCCGGCGTCGCGACCGCTCGGTACAGCTTCAGCGCCGCGGTCACGTAAGCCGAGGCCGAATGATGCTGGCGAACGTAATTGCGACCGCCGGCCCCGAGTTCGATGTACTTGTGTGGTTGCTCGACGAGATTCACCAGGGCCGTCGCCCAGTCGTCGGCGCCCGGCTCGGCGAGCACCTTCGCCGTCTTGCCGTTGAGCAGGTAGTCGAGCACCGGGTCGGCCACGCTGATGATCGGCCGCCCCGCCGCCATCGCCTCCAGCACCAGTGATCGCACCGACCCCAGCGGTTGCGGTTGAATCACCACGTCCGCCTGCATCAGCAGTTCACGTGAGCCCGGATCAAACGGCACCACCGTCATCTGTTCCAACAGATTCAGCTTCTCCGCCGCCTGCCAGAGTTGGTGTTGATCCGTCGATACGGTGTAAAAGAAGTACATCAACTGCGGCAGTTTTTCACTCGCCTTGGCCATGCCCCACAACAGCGCCATGTAATGCTCATCCGCCCGGCCATCGCCAACGACGACACAAC
Organism: Planctomycetales bacterium ZRK34; assembly: GCA_014873095.1. GTDB lineage: Bacteria > Planctomycetota > Phycisphaerae > Phycisphaerales > Zrk34 > Zrk34. The sequence goes on along the minus strand of CP050848.1, from coordinate 4,341,227 downwards.
TGAGCGTCCCTTGCGGGTCTTCCAGCGGCTTGTGTTGCGCCGCGTCGGTGGAATAAACCCCCGGCGGCGCGAGCACCACCTGGGCGTGCGGCCCGACACGTTGTTGCACCGCTTCCAGCAGGGCCGGCGTCGCCGCCATGTACGCCCCGGGCAGTCCCTGCGGATGATGACGCAACAATCCGACTTCGGCGCTCGACCACACGCTGCACACCATCGGCACTTCCATCGCCCCGGCCAGTCGTGTGCCGACGCCCTGCAGTGAACCATCCATCAGATGCAGCACATCCACTTCCAGTTGGCGCATCGGCGTGGCCTGACGCCGCAGTTGCACATCGCGCAGCCAGCGCCACCGCGCCCCGCCGTACACGACCTGCTGGCAGGTCATCGTCTGAACATCTTCGCGCTGCTCGACCCACTGCGGCACCACCCGCACCACGCGCACCATCTCATCGACAAGTCCGACGACCATGCGCCGCAACGTCGTCAGTTCCTGCATCAACCACAGGGGATCGCTGATCAGTGCAACCTTCATATCTTCAGCTTATCCGCCGCTGCCCGCCTTGGCGAGAAAACACCCCCGCTTACAGGGTCAAAACCACCCCCAATCGACGGTTGACAGCCGGCGGAATCGCCCCCGATTCTGAAGCGGCCGGGAGCTTGTCGCCGCTAGCGGACAGATCACGCTTCTGGTATACTGACGGGCCTGAATATACCCCTGATTTTACAGGGTTTTCCGCCTCGCAAGACCCCTTTTCGCAGCGAATGATTCATGGACGATAATCAACCCAAATCCGTGCCCGGCGCCGACTACACCGAAGACTCGATCAAGGTTCTGGAGGGCCTGGCCGCCGTCCGCAAACGCCCCGCCATGTACGTCGGCGGCACCGATGCGCGCGGCATGCACCACCTGGTCTGGGAAGTCGTCGACAACGCCATCGACGAAGCCCTCGCCGGCCACTGCGACGAGATCCACGTCACCATCAACGCCGACGAATCCATCACCGTCGTCGACAACGGCCGCGGCATTCCCGTCGGTCCTTACAAGCACGAAAATTCCCAGCTCAACGGCAAGCCCACCGTCGAGATCGTCATGACGATCCTCCACGCCGGCGGCAAGTTCGACTCCAACTCCTACAAAGTCTCCGGCGGTCTGCACGGCGTCGGCGTCTCCTGCGTCAACGCCCTGGCCGAGTGGCTCGAGGTCGAAGTCGTCCGGGCCGGCACGGTCTACAACATCGCTTTCGAGCGCGGCGTCGTCACCGAAGCCCTCAAGGTCGTCGGCGAGTCCGACACCCGTGGCACGAAAATCTCCTGGCGCCCCGACAAGGAAATCTTCGGCGACCTGCCCCACAACTACGACACCATCGCCGGCCGCCTCCGCGAGCGGGCCTACCTGAACCCCGGCATCAAGATCATCGTCGCCGACGAACGCCCCGACGGAAAGTCCGAGACCTTCCAGTTCAACGACGGCATCATCGAGATGGTCCGCCACCAGACCGAAGGCAAGAACTGCCTCCACGAGCCGATCTACGTCAAGACCGAGTCCGACGACGGCGCCCTGATCTGCGAAGTCGCCCTGCGCTACGTCGATTCCTACAACGAAATCATCACGACCTTCGCCAACAACATCAACACCGTCGACGGCGGCACGCACCTGTCCGGCTTCAAGACCGCGCTGACCCGCACCCTCAACACCTACGCCCGCAAGCAAAGCCTCTTCAAGGGTGACTCGACGCCTTCCGGTGACGACTGGCGCGAAGGTCTGACCGCCGTGATCAGCGTGAAGATTCCGAATCCGCAGTTCGAAGGCCAGACCAAGGGCAAGCTGCTCAACGGCGAAGTCGAAGGCATGGTCAACACCGCCGTCGGCGAGGCGCTGATCAACTGGTGTGAAGAACACCCGTCCGACGCCAAGCGGATCTGCACCAAGGCCATTCTCGCCGCCCAGGCCCGCGAGGCCGCCCGCAAGGCGCGTGAGCTGACCCGCCGCAAGGGCGCCCTGGATTCCGGTGGCCTGCCCGGCAAGCTGGCCGACTGCATGTCCAAGGAAGTCGACAAGTCCGAACTCTACCTGGTCGAAGGTGATTCAGCCGGTGGGCCCGCCAAGCAGGGTCGCGATCGTGATTACCAGGCGATTCTTCCGCTCAAGGGTAAGATCCTCAACGTCGAAAAGGCGCGGCTGGACAAGATTCTCGGGTTCGAAGAAATCCGCGTGATGATTCAGGCGCTGCGCTGCGGCATCGGCGAAGAATTCGATGTCGAAAAGCTCCGCTACGGCAAGGTCGTGATCATGACCGACGCCGATGTGGACGGTTCGCACATCCGCACGCTGCTGTTGACATTCTTCTTCCGCCAGATGCCCGAACTGATCAAACAGGGCCGCATCTTCATCGCCCAGCCTCCGCTGTATCTGGTCACGCGCGGCAAGAAGCGTGAGTTCATCCTCAACGAGCGCAAGCTCCGCAGCACCCTCACCGCCCTGGGCACCGATGGCACCCAACTGATCATCCGCAATGAAGACGGCGAAGAAGTCCGCCGCCTCGCCGAGGACGAACTACGCCACGCCATGCGCCAGCTCGAGCAGCTCGAAGAGCTCGCCACCATCGTCGGCCGCCGCGGCATCGGCTTCCTGGACTTCCTCGACCTGCGCAGCCAGGACCCCGAAGGCAAGAACCGCTTCCCGCGCTTCCGCGTGCTCGTGGGCAACGAGAACATGTTCTTCTGGGATGAAAAGAGCGAACTGGCCGCCCTCAAGGAGCGCGGCGTCGCCATCGATCCGCTGACCAGCGACGCCTATCAGCTCACCAGCAAGGGCGACCGCATCGCCATCCCCCGCCACGAACTGCACGAAGTCAAAGAACTCGAAAAGCTGCTGCCGACGCTGACCGCGCTGAACCTGCCCATCGAGGATTACGCCCTGACCCAGGAGATCAGCGTCTCCGGCGAGCACCTGCCGACCAAGTACGCCCTGTCGACCAACCACGGCTCCGACGAAACCAAGCTCGTCAATGTCCCCAACATCGCCGAGATCGTCGACGCCGTTCACGGCATCGGCCGCACCGGCATGGAGATCAAGCGCTTCAAGGGCCTGGGCGAGATGAACTTCGACGAGCTGTGGGAAACCACGATGGACCCCGAAAAGCGCACGCTGATGCGCGTCCAGTGGGACGCCGCCAGCGAAGCGGACAAGCTGTTCACCATCCTGATGGGCGAAAACGTCGAGCAACGCCGCAAATTCATCGAAGACCACGCGCTGGAAGTGAAAAACCTCGACGTGTGATTGCCCGCTCAGTGGCGCAGCAACGCCCTGCATGATTCAACATTCCAGATGATCACTTATCCTAATGGCGATGATGTGCGCGTCGGAGATCGCGTGGATTACGATGGTGTCCCGGCCATTGTCAAATACATCGTCGATGATCAGATATCTCAAGAGCATTGGGGTGTTGAGCAGGACGGGGTAATGTTCGACACAGAGGACATGGGCCTCGTGTTTCACCCAATCAACGACCTCTGCTGGGACTGCACGATCGTTCTTATTATGCGTGGCAATGCAACCGAGGCAGGAGAATGAGCTGTCTCCGCGGCGAGCGGGGGTTTCTTTCTGAGTCCGAAGCGTAAGCGACGGTTGGGTTTTCGATAGCCGCAAGCTGACAGCTTGCGGAGGATCGGATCCGCAGGCTGTCAGCCTGCGGCTATGGGGGTGAATCGCTGATGAGCACGAGCGCGGTGGAGATGGTAGAATCCGATCTGTCGCAGTATTACGCTGAAATTTCAAAGGATGTGAAACCATGATCACGGTTGGAATGAATTATCACGTGCTGGCGGGTAAGCAGCAGGAATTTGAGAACAAGTTCAATGCGGTGATGGCGGCTCTGAACGGGGCGCCGGGGCACACCGAGTCGAATCTGTATCGCGATGTCAATGATGATCAGTCGTACATGATCGCCAGCCAGTGGAACGACGAGCAGGCGTTCACGGATTTCATCCGGTCGGACGCATTCAAGGCTGTGACCAACTGGGGCAAAGAGCAGATTCTCGATCAGCGGCCGCAGCACAAGGTGTACAAGCACTGATCGATCGGGTTCGGGGTTTTGTCTGCACACCACCAAGGAGCAACGCGATGGGCGATCGACCGGCTCGGCCGCAGGACACGCCGTGGATGATGCCGTACCTGATGGTGCGCGACGTGGAAGCGGCGCAGGCGTTTTACGAAAAAGCGTTCGGGTTCACACCCGGCATTCTGGTCAACGGGCCCGACGGCAAGCCGGGTCACGGGGAGTCGCACTACCAGGATCAGCGCGTGATGTACGGCCGGCCGTGCGGGACCGACCCGGACCGCGTGGCGCCGGCCGTCTCGGAGACGCCCAGCGCGATCGGGATGTTTTTCTACGTCGAAGATATCGACGCGGCGTATCAGCGGGCGCTCGAAGCCGGCTGCGAAGCGCAGATGGACCCGGCGAATATGTTCTGGGGCGACCGCATCGGAACCGTGATCGATCCGGACGGTTACAACTGGACGCTGGCGACGAACGTGGCGGACTTCGATCCAGCCAACCTGCCGCACTGACCCTGCCGATGGGCAATACACGCCGGGGCCGAGGCGTTTGAACAGGCGACCCAGCCGCGGAGTGAATCGCCATGAAAAATCAGATGTTGATCGTGATGGTTGTCGTGTGCGCCGTGTTCGGCGGTGCGACGTATGGGCAACGCCTGCCGGCGAATGTTGATGCGCATCGTGATGTGGAATACGGGCGGGCCGGCGATCATACGCTGAAGCTTGATCTGTATCTGCCGAAGGATGTCGAGCATCCGCCGCTACTGGTGTGGATACACGGCGGCGGCTGGCGGGCGGGCGACAAGCGCGGCTGCCGACTGTCATTCATGCTGGCCGAGGGGTATGCCGTGGCGAGCATCAACTATCGACTGACGGATGTCGCCAGCTTTCCGGCGCAGATTCACGACTGCAAAGGCGCGATCCGCTGGCTGCGAGCTCACGCCAAAGCCTACGGCTACAACGCCGACCGCATCGGCATCGGCGGAAGTTCCGCGGGCGGTCACCTCGTCGCGCTGCTGGGCACATCCCATAACGACCAAGCGCTGGAAGGCGACATCGGCGGCAATGCGGATAAATCCTCCGCCGTGCAGGCTGTGCTCGACCTGTATGGTCCGACCGACCTGATCTCGATCTACGAGCAGTCGGATAATCCTCACCACCGCCAGAAGGACTCTCCGATCACCAAACTGCTCGGCGGCACGATCCAGCAGAAACCCGATGCCGCCAAGGCCGCCAGCCCGGCCAGCCACATCACGGCCGATGATCCGCCCCACCTGATCCTGCACGGCGGTCAAGACCCGCTGGTGCCGGTCCAGCAGAGCATCGACTACGACGCCGCCCTGCGCCAGGCGGGGGTCGAGTCGACGCTGATCGTCCTGCCGGATGAAAGACACGGCGGCCGGGGCTTTTTCGATGCCGAGCGACGGATGGCCATCAAGGCGTTCTACGACCGCCACATCCGTCAAAAGTAGGCTTGATGCGGGGTGTGGTCCGCCGGTTGCCCGGTGCGTAGACTTATGGCCTGCATGATCAATCCCCGCAGCAAAAAAGCTCGCCAGGTGCTGAAAAAGCGCGATGACGACGGTGTACAGTCCGTCGCGTTTGTCTCGTTGGGCTGCCCGAAGAACCTGGTCGACTCCGAAAAGATGCTCGGCGAGTTGGCGGGCGACGGGCTGGTGATCACCGGCGATGAAACCAGCGCCGATGCCATCGTCGTGAACACCTGCGGGTTTCTCGAAGCCAGCAAGGATGAATCGCTGGCGGTGATCCGCGAAGCGGCCGAGCGAAAGAAGGCCGGCGGACTGAAGCGACTGATCGTGGCGGGATGCCTGGTGCAGCGCCACCGCGCGAAGATGCTGCAGTGGTGCCCGGACATCGATGCGCTGGTGGGCGTATTCGACCGCGACCACATCGTCGAAGCGGTCCGCGGCTCCAAGCCCGATCAAAACGACCTGTCGATCGACCTGCCGGTGTACTCGTCGATCGCATCCAACGACACGATCGCCCGTCAGCGGCGCGGGCTCGATGCCAAGGGCTATCACGAATCCGACTCAGCCCGGCTGCGTCTGACCCCCCGCCACTACGCCTACCTCCGCATCTCCGAAGGCTGCAATCAGAACTGCGCCTTCTGCACGATTCCGTCGATCCGCGGCAAGATGCGGTCAAAACCCGTCGAGGCGATCACGACCGAGGCGACCGAACTTTTCAACGACGGCGCGTTCGAACTCAACCTCATCGGGCAGGACACGACCAGCTACGGTGACGACATCGGCTACGGCCAAGGCCTGTCCGGCATGCTGACGGAACTCGATGCGCTGGCCCGCCAGCGCGGCGGCGCCTGGCTGCGACTGATGTACGCCTACCCGTCGTGTTTCACCGACGAGATGATCGACACGATCGCGAGCCTGCCGCACGTGGTCAAGTACATCGACATGCCTCTGCAGCACATCAACGATCGGATTCTGACGTCGATGAAGCGCCGCACGAGCCGCAAGCTCATCGAAACGCTGCTGCAGAAACTGCGCGATCGCATTCCGGGCATCGCCATCCGCACGACGTTCATCAGCGGGTACCCGACGGAGACCGACGCCGAGCATGAAGAGCTCGTCGACTTCGTTCGCGAGTTCGGGTTCGACGCGATGGGCGTGTTCGGGTACAGCCCCGAGCCGGGCACGCCGGCCGGTACCCTCCACGGCAAGGGTGATGCCATCCCGAGCGAGGTTATCGACGACCGCATCGAGCAGCTTATGCTCACCCAGCAACAGGTCGTGTTCGAGCGCAACGCCAGATACGCCGATGAAAACCGCCGATTCAACGTGTTGATCGATGCGGTCGGCGAGCGCGACGGAGAGCCGATCTACCTCGGCCGGACTTATCAGCAGGCGCCCGACATCGACACGGTGACGTATGTGAAAAGTCGCGACGCCCTGACGCCCGGGGATGTGGTAAACTGTGCCGTGGTTGATGCGGCCGATTACGATTTAATCGCCCGGCCGGTTGTGGAAATGGAACGTCGGGTCAGTTTGCCGCTGGCATGATCGAATCGATGTCAACGATGTGAGATCAATCGTCAGCCGGCGCGTTGTGGTGGAGCCATACATGGTTGCGCGATGGATGATCGTCGGGGTCGTCACCGTTCTGTTGGCAGTGTTCTGCTACATCAATTTCGATGTCATCGTGCAGACGAATCGGATGAACATCGCCACGGGCACGCCCGCTTCGTCGCCGCGCCTGTTGGAAAAGGTGCTGGCGGAAGATGAGTCATCGGACAAGGTGGTGCTCGCGTTATGGATGTCGCAGGGCATACCGCATCGCCAGGCGGCGATCGCGTATCTGCGTGATCGCGTGCTGTCCAACCCCGACTTGATCAATGCCGCGCAGTCGATCGGCCCCGAGGCAATCACCGACCCGGACATCACCGTGCAACGTGACGCGCTGGCTTTGATGCGGAACCTCGGCGACTCGCCGGTTTGGACGGCAATGCCGATGATGCTGCGTGACCCCGACCCGCAGGTGCGCCTGCTCTGGCTCCAGTACATCGCCAACGACAACACCCCGCGTAACGCCCCGCTCGTGGCGACCTGCATCGATGACCCCGATCCGCAAGTGCAGACGCTGGCGGTTCAGACGCTCAGCCGATGGTCGGACCAGGCGTTCAGCCTCCCCGAAGTCGCCGACGAGGCGACACGCACGGCCGCAGTCAACGCCTGCCGAACGTGGTGGTCGGAACATCGCGATCAGTATGAACGGATGCCGGCCTACGCAGCGGATGTGCATCCCACCAGCCACCCGAGCATCCCGTTTCAACTGACCGACACCCGCGGCGAATCCGTTGCCTTGTCGAACTATTTCGGCCAGCCGGTGTTGTTGTATTTCTGGGTCACGACGGATCCGACCTGCCGCGAGATGGCCGGCGAACTGAAGAAACTGCAGGCGCGCCTCGGTGATGAACTGGCGATCGTGTCTGTCGCGGTGGACGGCGTGGCGGGTGGCGCCCCTGATGCGGCCCGCTATCAGGCCGGCGACGACGGCACGCTGGCGTTCGATGAGCAGGCGACTCTGGCGATCACCGCCGCGGCGCAGGCTGAGGGCGTGACCTTTCCCGTGCTGATTGAAAACACCGGGCGGGTGGCCGGGGCATTTGAAGGTTTCCATGTGCCGGTGACGGTGTGGATCGATGCCGACGGACAGATTCGCCGCCGCTTCACCGGGTTGCGAAATGTCGCGACGCTCGAAGCGATGTATCAACAGGTGGCCAAGCCTTTGCCCGCAATGCCATCGCCGAAGCCAACGAATTGATCATCAAAGCGACTGCCACTCGATACACACATCACGCTCCAGCGCCTTGACCAGCAGATCCGCCTTGCGCACCGCGCGGCCCCACTCCGCGGCATTGCGCGATTCACGCCGCACCATGCACTCGACATAAATCCGACGATCGTCAAATCGGCAGTTCACACCACGCACCACGCTGCGATGGGTCGTGTCCAGCGCGTCGGCCAAACGCAACAACCCGCCAAGCACGCGCACATCGCGCCGGTCCGTGGCGTTCAGCGCGACAAAATGATCGTGCTTGGGGCTCGGCAGCGCTTTGCGGTGGTAACGGGCGATCGAACCGACCACGAGCCGATGCCGCTGCGACCAGGGCAGCAGCCGTGAATCGAGGATATAACGGAGCGTGGTTTTATGGTGCCGGCGTGAACCTTCCAGATGGCCGATGTCGTGAAGCAGCGAGGCGGCGGTCAATCGAAAGCGCCGCTTGGGTCCGAGTTGATGCAGCGGCTGAAGTTGATCAAACATCAGTGACGCCAGCCGCGCCACGTGGTGGGCATGTCCGACTTCATACAGACAATCTTCTGCCAGCGCATACACCGGCGCGAGTTGCGGATTCAGTTTTGGATGGAATCGACCGGCGGCGACTTTACGCCGCGTCGGAGCCTGACTCGGGGTTGTCGCTTCCATGCGTGGGTCTCCGTGAGCTTCCCTGCCCGTCGGCGGACTGTCCGGCGGCTGTGGGGCCGGCCGAGACTGGGTCCGAAGTCGTGTCCGTTTCGATAGGTTCTTCATCGGCCGTTTCATCGTCAGTCAGTGAATCGCGGAGTTGTTGCCACGTGGATTCTTCGGCGTGACGATCCCACAACTTTGTGAATTGCTTGTGAAGATCGTCCCGCTTGGCCTTGCGGTCCTGATACAACCGTTGCAGACCGTCCTGGATGCGTGAGAATCCACGCAGGTGGCCGAAAAACTCCGCATGACGCTCCCGTTCGGCGTCGATGAATTCGGGGATGAAATCGAGCCAGACGTCCGTGTCGTGGATGTCGCCCAGCAGTGTCTGAATCTCCCGCACCATCTTGATCTGCGACTTGCGGCGATCTTCATACACCGCCGCATAGGCCTCCATCGTGTAGCGCAGATGCTTGGCGGCGATGCGCATGGCGTGAAGTTCTTCGACATGCTGCGGCGAGTGGATGAACGGTTCATACGCCAGCATCTGCTCCAGCCGCAGGCGGATCACCTCGTTGGCGGCATGCCGCAGGGCCCGGCCGCTTTCGGGGGTCTGATCCAGCCGCGCACGAACCTTCATCGCCATCAGCGATTCACGCATCTTCTCCAGCGCCGCTTCGTCTTCGAGTCGATCCATGGTCGCCACGACCCGCGGCTGAATGGCCTGCCGCTGCCGATACAACCGCAGACGCAAACGCTCAGCCCCCGCCTGGTACTTGCGGTCTTCCGGCGCGTTGAGTTTGTCGAGATGCTTATCCAGCGCCACCATCTGCACATCCAAATCGCGAGCCGCGCCCAGTGATTTGGTCACCCGTCGAATCTGTCTCATCCACCGCCGCTGCATCTTCCGCGGCAGCGCCTCGGCAAACAGGTCCAGCGCGTTGCGCAACCGGCGTGATGCGACCCGCATCTGGTGGACGTATTCGATGTCTTCTTCGTGGCGCACCCCGTGCACGCGCGACGACAGCGCCGCCAGGTAACGCAAAAGCACCTTCGCTGCGTAAGCTCGACCTGTCGAAGACGTAATACCCATGTGCATGGATCAATTTACCATGAGCGTTGCATCGCGCCCATGCCCCGCGTGTTAAAATTCGCCGCCAGAAGTACAATGACGCGCCATGGCCGACCTCGTGCTCATTGTTCACGCCCTGGCGACGACGTTGATGACGGGGCTTGTCTGGTTCGTTCAGGTGGTGCATTACCCGCTGTTCGCCCGCGTCGGGGAGGCGCAATTCGTCGAGTATGAACATCACCACACCCGCCGCGCTTCGTGGATCATCGCCCCGTTGATGATCGCCGAACTCGCCACGGCCGTGCTGATCGCATGGCCGGGCATCGGGGTGGTTGAGCCGACCATGGCCTGGGGCGGGCTCGGGCTGGTCGCCGTGATCTGGTTGAGCACATTTTTCGTGCAGGTGCCGATTCATCGACGACTCGAAAAGCGACACGACACCGGCGACATCCGACGCCTGGTATCCACCAACTGGATCCGCACCATCGCCTGGTCAGCCCGGGCGGTGCTGGCGGTGATGATGCTGATGCCGCGATGAAGCGGCGGTATACTCAGACGTCGGCGTCGTTTGACCACTGGCCCTGCGTGGAGAGTCCCGTGCAGCATTTCCGCCTCGTGATGCCCGAGCACATGAACCACTTCGGCGACCTCTACGGCGGCAACATGCTCAAGTGGGTCGATGAGATCGCCTGGATCGCCGCCACGCGCGATTACCCCGGCTGCCGCTTTGTCACCATCGCGATGGATCGTGTCGAGTTTCACAACCCCGTCGCGCTGGGCGCCATCCTCCGCTTCGAAGTCGCCCCCGCCCGCGCCGGCAAGACCAGCGTGCGGTACCACGTCGACGTCTTCGCCGAACACGCCGACGCCGACCCGAATGATCCCGTGTTCACCACCACCATGACCTTCGTCCACATCGACGACGCCGGTCACAAACAGGCCCTGCCGCAATGAAGTTCCGACTCGCCACCATCGTCGTTGGGCTGATGCTGAATTCTGCCGCTTCGGGGCAAAACATCAAACTTGAGATCACCGGCAGGGAGGTCTGGAAGCCAGTCACGCTGACGATCATCGGCCCAATGGTCAATCCAAACGCCGACCCCAATCCGTTTCGTGATTGTCGACTGACCGTCATCTTTGAAAATGGAGGAGACCGCATCCTCGTGCCGGGCTATCTCGGGGGTGATTTGAACTGGCATGCCCACCTGCTGCCGGACCGCCCGGGCATCTGGTCTTACGAGGTCAATTTTCGCAGCGGACCCGACATCGCTCTGTCTGACGATTTGAACGCCGGCCAACCTCTGACCGGCGACGGACTCAAAGGTACGCACACGGTCATCGCGAACAATCAGCAGACGCCCGGCCTGCTGCGCTACGTCGGCGGGCGATATCTCCAGTTCGCCGGCAACAACAAGTATTTCATCAAGGCCGGCGCCGATTCACCGGAGAACTTCCTCGCTTACGAGGGTTTCGCGAATACCAAGCCCAACCACAAATACTATGGACATCGAGTTGATCTGATACTCGGCCCGCAGGAGAGATACACTTCGATCACAAACATCTGTAGCGTTGCAAGTTACTTCGCCAAGGTCGGCGTCAACTCAATGTACATGCTGACGATGAACGTCGACGGCGACGGCAAGGATGTCTGGCCGTGGATCAAGCCGGATGTGCGGGATCGTTTTGATACGAAGAAGCTTTCGCAGTGGAACGACGTGTTCAAATTCATGAATGACCGCGGCGTCGCGCTGCACATCGTCACGCAGGAGCAGGAGAACGATCAGTTGTTGGACAACGGCGAACTCGGCCCGCTGCGCAAGCTGTATTACCGTGAACTGATCGCCCGCTTCGCGCATCACCCGATGCTGTTCTGGAACCTCGGCGAGGAGAATACGAACACCACCGCGCAGCAGAAAGCTTTCGCCGAATACATCCGCAAGCTCGATCCGTATGACCACCCGATCGTGATTCACACGTTTCCGAATCAGAAGCAGAAGGTGTATCAGCCGCTGCTGGGGTTCGACGGCATCGACGGCCCGTCGCTGCAGATTCACGACATGAAAGACACGCACGCGCAGACGCTGGAGTGGATCAACAAAAGCGCCGAGGCCGGGCGACCGTGGGTGGTATGCCTCGATGAGATCGGCCCGGCGAACACAGGGGTTAAACCCGACGCCGTTGACCCCGATCATGATGACGTGCGGCGGTATGCGCTGTGGGGCAATCTCATGGCCGGCGGCGCGGGTGTTGAGTGGTACTTCGGGTACAAGTATCCGAACAACGATCTGAATTGCGAGGACTTCCGCAGCCGCGAAAACATGTGGAAGCAGACGAAAATCACCGTCGACTTTTTTCAGCAGCATCTACCGTTTGTAGACATGCAGTCGCACGACGAACTGACCGCGGCAAAAGATGACTACTGTTTTGCTCTGGTCGGGGAGGTTTACGCGGTGTATCTGCCGCCACGCCGGACGACATCGCTGACGCTGCCGGTGGGACGGTTCAGCGTGAAGTGGTTTGATCCGCGGCAAGGCGGCAAACTTCAAAGCGGGTCAATCCGATCGCTGGATGGCCCCGGTGAACTGCCGTTGGGTGATCCTCCGGCCGATGTTGATCGCGACTGGGTGGTGCTGATCGAGCGTGATCAGCCGTAGCGGCGATATACTGATCATCGATGGCGCGTAGAACCCTCAAAAAACGGCCGCGAAAGCGTGTCGCCCTGCTGATTGAAACGTCCAACGCTTACGGGCGCGGGTTGCTGCGCGGCATCCGCAGCTTTGTGCGTGAAAACAGCCAGTGGTCGACGTTTCTGATCGAATCCGGCCGGGGGCAGGCGTCGCCGGAATGGGTCACCCGATTCAAGGGCGACGGCATCATCGCCCGCATCGAGACACCCGACATCGCCGCCGCCGTCACCGCCACGGGGCTGCCTGTCGTCGACGTCAGCGCGGCACGGCTCATCGAAGCCCTGCCGTGGGTTGAAACCGACGACCGTGCGATCGCCGAACTGGCGATGAACCATCTGACCGAGCGCGGGTTCAAACGACTGGCCTACTGCGGCGACGACCGGTTCAACTGGTCGCGCTGGCGCGGCGATCACTTCACGAAGCTCGCAAAACAGTCCGGCCATGAATGCGCCGTGCTCAACACACCTACTGAAGCCCTTGACCCCGATCGTGAGTTGGCGGTATTGATCGAGTGGTTGCAATCGCTGGAAAAACCCGTGGGCATCATGGCGTGTTATGACATTCGCGGGCGTCAGATTCTCGACGCCTGCCGAGCCGCCGACATCGCCGTGCCTGATGATGTGGCTGTGCTCGGTGTCGACAACGATCAGTTGCTCTGCGACCTGACCGACCCGACGCTGTCGAGCATCGTGCCGGACACACACAAAGCCGGCTATCTCGCGGCATCCACGCTGGCGAAACTGATGGCCCGCCGGCGTGTGGCGCCCGGCAGCGGTCAACTCGTCGGGCCGCGCGGCGTCGTGACGCGGCGTTCGACCGACGGCCTGGCGATCGAGGATGCGGAGGTGTCGACCGCCATGCGGTTCATCCGCGAACACGCCTGCGAAGGCATCAACGTCGAAGATGTGCTGGCCCAGGTGCCGTTGAGCCGGCGGGTATTGGAAGCCCGATTCAAACGTGCCATCAACCGTTCGCCCCATCAGCAGATTGTGCGCCTGCAACTTCAACGAGCCAAACAACTGCTGGCTGAAACGCGGTTGCCGCTGAGCCAGATCGCCGCCGCCTGCGGGTTTCGACACGCCGAGTATCTCTCGGTCGTGTTCAAGAAACACGAAGGCGTGCCGCCGTCGCACTACCGCAGCGCGCACGGGGAAAGTTAGACTCATAAAAAAACCGGACCGCATCGCGGCCCGGCATAAAGTCAACAGGTTGTCGAAAAAAACGAACGCTTTACGCGCGGCGCCGCCCGGCCAGCAGGCCCATCAGCATCAGACCCGCCGGCAGCGCGGCCGGGGCGGGGATGACGATGCCGGTGAGCAGGATGCTGTTCAGCAGGTATTGTTCGACGTCGGCGTTGAAGCTGCCCACGATGCGGATGCCGAAGTCGGGGTTGTTGAAAACAGCGTAGTCCGTGAACTGATACGGCCCGAAAAAGGCGCCGCCGGTGTTGCCTGTTCCGCCGGCATTGGTCTCTCCGGCCGGATTCCACACGCCGCCGTCGCTTAACAGAGTCTGGTAGTTCACACCATCGGTCGTGTAGAGAATCTGCAGGGAGTCATCGGATTCCCAGGTGGTGCCGGTCTGGCGGGCATCGAACTGAATTGAGATGTGGCTGTACCCGGTGGTGTCGAAGTTGTGCGTCAACTGGATGTAGTCATCAGCGTCTGGCGAGGTGTCCACGGTGCTGCGGGCGAGTACGACTTCATCACCATCGGTCAAGGCGGTGAAACCGTTGGCGACATTGCCCTGCTCCACGGTCCAACCATTGGTGAACCCGACGCGATCCGTCGAGCCGTTCGCGTCGGCGTCGAGGCTGAAGTCATCGGAGTAGAGCACCACATCAGTGAATTCGTAGACGATGAAGTGATCGAGATAGATGTCTTCAGCGTTGTTGTTGCTGATCACGCGAATCTGAAAGCTGCTGTTGTTGTTGGTCGCGGCGCCGAGGAAGGTCGGGCCGAGCGTGGTCGTGCCGAATTCGCCGCTGACCCCCACCACATCCGTGAAGCCGGAGCCGGTGTCGATCTGCACTTTGACGTTGTCGCTGCCTTCGACGGTGGTCGCCTCACGGATGGACAACTTCACCGCCAGCGAGCTGAAACCCGTGGCGTCGAGCGTGCGTGTGATGGCGTAGAACTCGTTGTCAGCCCCGTCGGTGCCGTCGTAGTCGGTCTCGAAGATGACCTCGCCGGCCCCGGTCTCGTGGATGTCGGCCAGGTTGATCGTGTCCGATCCCTGGTTGATGGTCTCGGTCCACCCGTTGGCATCGGGATCCAGATCGAAAGGATCCTCGAAAAGGGTGGCCGCCGATGCGGTCGAATATTGAACCGCCGCCACGAACGCCAAAGCCAATGCCGCTTTACCGAATTCCATGACCTGTCTCCTGTCGGGCCGCCCGCAGGCAGCGTCTCATTCGTTAACCCTCAACACACAACCACTTGCGACAACATCGCCAGGTCACATCCCATTAAACTACCAAATACCGCGGGCCTCGAAACAGGCGATCTGCCATTGAATTATGCACCTCGCTGACTGAATTGTGCATCAGAACGGGCAATATATCAAATATTTTTCACGCGGCATGCAGTTGGCCCTCTGCCCCGCAGCGCGCACCGGCGAGGCAAAATACACGGAAATCCCGCTTCGTGTTTCGCCGCCCCCTCACCGCCGATTTCACGCCGCAAACGGCGATCGCCGCCGATTCGCGACGCGCCGATGCGCACCACGCTGACCATCGACCTCATTTGAGCGCACACGCGCGGCAAAAACACACCCGTTTTAAGCCGTTTTGGCCCGTTTTGACCCCGTTTGGCGCGCACACCCGTGGCGCGCCGCGACAGCTTCGTGCGCGACCGCCGTTTTCACCCGCGCCAGGCCCGCCGATTGCCCCACGCCCCGCGACACGTTTGTGCGAATTGTCCGTTTCGAGCCGGTTTCGGCAAACCGAAAACCATGGACGGGTGCCACACACCGCGCTTTGTGGTGTGTGCCTTGGTTATAACGGTTCGCTTTCATACTGACCTTCCCCACGCCAGCCCGCGGTGTGTGGCGCCCGACACTCCCCACATCGCCGCCTATAATGGCCATATCAACACCCGCCCGCTCCGGTCGGGTGTTGTTCATTTCAGCAGTTGGAACATGGGTCGGTCGGGCAACCTGAAAACTGGAGACACGCCATGCAGCGGATGCTCATCTTCATCTACGGCCTGTTGGCTTATCTGCTGTTCTTCGCAACCATCCTCTACGCCATCGGCTTCGTCGAAAACTACGCCACGCCCACCTCGCTGGACACCGGCGAGGCTGGCCCGCTCGGCATCGCCCTCGCCGTGAACATCGGCATCCTGCTGCTGTTCGCCGTGCAGCACACGATCATGGCCCGCCCCGCCTTCAAGGCCTGGTGGACGCGCATCATCCCCGAAGCCGCTGAGCGCAGCACCTTCGTCGTGCTGGCCAGCGCCATCCTCTGTCTGCTGTTCTGGCTGTGGCGGCCGATCCCCGGCGTGCTCTGGGATGTGCAGACCCCCGCCCTGCGCGGCCTGCTCTACGCGATCTCGCTGCTCGGGTTCGGTATCGTCTTCTACGCCTCGTTCCTCATCGACCACTTCGACCTGTTCGGCGTCCGCCAGGTGTATCTCAATCTCAAGCAGCGCCCATACCACCACCACCCCTTCACGGTGCGCTCGCTCTACCGCTTCGTGCGCCACCCGCTGATGTTCGGATTCCTTCTGGCCTTCTGGTTCGCGCCGACGATGACCTGGGGCCACCTCCTCTTCGCCGCCGTCACCACCGTCTACATCCTCTTCGGTATCTACGTCGAAGAACGCGACCTCGTCCGCTTCCACGGCCAGGCCTACCTCGAATACCGCAAACATACCCCCGCCCTGATCCCTCATCCCGCTCACTCTTCGCCCCCCACGATCGAACCCCAGGCCCATCCCTGACCCCCTCCAAACCCCACCGACCCGAAACGGGTCGGCTATATAGCCGCCCCCTCCGGGGTCGGTACTTCTGTTCGATTTTCATCGGATGGGATGACCTGCGTCAGGGGGCTTGCCGCCCCCCGACACCCCCTGCCTCACCCCCGGAACCCGCTCGCCGCGCCCCCGGAAGCAGGCTTCTCATTCTCCTGCCTCCCGTAGGTCCGGCCCTGGCCGGACAGATTTGAATTGACAGGCCAAGGCCTGACCTACATCACTGTGTGATGTACAATTCAGTCAGAGATGTCGTGGCAGCACACAGAACGTCCAAGCTTTGGTCTCACTAATAAGTTGAGCACAAGTATTGCGACGATACTCGCGAAAAGTAATACTCCTAACCTACGAAATAGTCCTACGTTGATGTGTATTTCAGATTACTCAGGAGAACATCCAACCGGACGATGGAACATTGCGTCGTTTTTATTGCTAAATCCTGACAAGTGTATTGATTGGGAATACGCACGCCAACATCTTCGTAGCAAATGGTTTCGTGACGGGCGTCGAATGTCCTACAAGAAACTCAACGATATTCAACGCCGCCGCGCTTTACTCGATTTTTTAATCGCTGCCGATCAGATCGACGGAGTATGCGTAACATTCGCAGTAGACAAGTCGATAGAAACACTTTTCACTGAAGATTCATCTATGGATGAATTCCCACACCTGTCATGGCCAAATCATATTTTTGAGCGGGCCATGCGGATTATTCACTTTGCAAGCTTTTTAATTGCCGGTTTGTCTGCGGAGCATCAGAATCTCATTTGGATAACTGACGAAGACGCGATAGC
Organism: Planctomycetales bacterium ZRK34; assembly: GCA_014873095.1. Lineage (GTDB taxonomy): Bacteria > Planctomycetota > Phycisphaerae > Phycisphaerales > Zrk34 > Zrk34. The sequence goes on along the minus strand of CP050848.1, from coordinate 4,323,702 downwards.
TGCTAACCATGATCGTCTCCGCGAGTTTGTTGATATTTCCAAACCAGTGCTCTCGAACTACCTATCGCACACACTGGGGCATGTTCGAATTGGGACGACGGAATTAGATAGTGGAGATAGATCCATTGAAGATTTGGCAGCCATCCCTGATTTAGTTGCTGGTTTTTTGTCTGAATGCTTAACTGAAATGCTATCGGATCAGTTAATGCCCGTACGCGGAGTAATTTCTCCTATCCCCCGAGGTGTCGTTCAAAAGGCAAAAAACCTAGCGGCGTGGTATGCAAATCCGAATAGCCGAATGACCCGAAAATTATGCGCAATAACTCCAGCTCCCTCTGGCCAAGGGTTATTGACTAGCTGGATTCAGTTCCACGCATTTATTTGATTATCAAATCCCGAATTCCTTCCACCGACGATCAACTTCGGTCTTAACTTCCGCTGACATTTCCAATCGTGTGGGCCAGTCGCGGACGGGGTGGCCGTTGCATTCTTCGCCTTGGATTTTGGCGGTGGCGTCGAAGCCGATTTTGTGGCCGGCGCCGAGTCTTGGGGCGGCGTGGTCGAGGATGTCGAGGGGGCCGTTGACGATTTCGACGTCGCGGCCGGGGTCGCAGTTGGCGCAGAGGTGAAACAGCACGTCTTCGTGGTCGTGGACGTTCACGTCTTCGTCGACCACCACGATCATCTTGGTCCAGGCCATCTGGCCGGCGCCCCAGATCGCGTGCATGACGCGGCGGGCCTGGAGGGGGTATTCCTTGCGGATTTTGATGAAGGCGCAGTTGTGGAACGCGCCGAACATCGGCAGGTCGTAGTCGAGAATGTCCGGCACCAGCGTGCGCAGCAGCGGGAGGAAGATGCGCTCGGTGGCTTTGCCCATGTAGTAGTCTTCCTGCGGGGGCAGGCCGACGATGGTGGTCGGGTAGATCGGATCGCGGCGGTGGGTGATGGCGGTGACGGTGAAGATCGGGTAGCGGTCCGGCAGGGAGTAGAACCCGGTGTGGTCACCGAAGGGGCCTTCGAAAGCGGCGCCGTGTAAGTCGGAACTCGGAAGTTGGAACTCGGAACTGTCCGGATCGCTCGGCGTTCCGCGATCCGCGTTCCGCGTTTTTCTCGGGTCGTAGCCGATGAAGCCGGCTTCGGTGGAGACGTAACCTTCGATGATGATCTCGGCGTTGGCGGGCACGTGCAGGTCGACCGTCCTGCACTTGACCAGCTCGATGGCTTTCTGGTTGAGGAACCCAGCCATGAGCAGCTCGCTGATGCCCGGGGGCAACGGGGCTGTGGCGGCGTAGGGCAGGACGCTTTCACCGCCGAGCGCGATCGCGCAGGGCATGCCCCCGGAAGCACCCGACTTCTTCCACGCGCGCCAGTGGCGGGCGCCGTCGTGGTGCATGTGCCAGTGCATGGCGGTGTGACTCTTGTCGAGCAGTTGGGCGCGGTACATGCCGATGTTTCGCGAGGTGCGGGGCGTGCCTTCGGGCTTGCCGGCATCATCGGGGTGGATGGTGTATATCCCGCCGAAGGTGATGTAGCGGCCCTGACCCGGCTGTTGCAGATCAATCGGATAACCAAACTGCCGGGGGTCGCCATCGTGGGGCCAGCACTTGATGATCGGCAGTTTGAAAAGATCGACGGCATCGCCTTCGTGAACAACCTGCTGACACAGACCCGAGCGCACCACCTTCGGGGCGAACGATGCGACCTTGGCGAGCTCAAGCCCCTTGCGCATCTTCTCCATGATGCCCACCGGCGGCTCGGGCTTCAGTAGCGCCTCGATGCGCTCGGCGAGCCCCTCGAAACCACCCTGCTCGCACCCGAGCGCCATCTCCATGCGGCGGTAGCTGCCGAGCGTGTTGATCGACAGCGGGATGTCGGAATCGGTCACGTTCTCAAACAGCAGCGCCTTGCCGCCGAGCTGGTGGTGTTTGGGATCGGTGACGGCGGCGACGGGCGAGGTCGACGGGGCGGGCGACTTGGACACGCGGTCGGTGATCTCGGTGATCTCGAGCATCGGCGAGACGGGCGCCTTGATGCGGTGCAGTTCGCCGGCGGAGTCGAGGGCGGTGACGAAATCGCGTAGTGTGGGGTATGGCATGATGGGATGATAAACCCGAAACTCGAACGAAGAAAGGCGAACCACCAAAGCGCCGAGGACACCAGGAAGAATGTTTAGACAGGATGACAGGATATGAATCGAACAGGTTAAATCGTTCTGTAGATCCTGTTATCCTGTCAGTGCTTTGTTTTTCCTGATGACCTTTGTGCCTTGGTGGTTTAAATGATTTGAGGTGTTTCACGATGCGATATGTGATGTGGATGGTGGTGTTGGCGGTGAGCGTTAGCGCGGTGGCGGCCGAGCCGGGGCGGATGGTGGAAGCCTGGCGGCGCAGCGGCAAGCATCAGCAATACCCGACGATGACGCTGGCGGATGTGCCGGCCAAAGCGATCGAGGCCGGGCGGAAGATTCCGCTGGATGAGTACGGCGGGCGGACAGACCGCCAATACGAGGCGACGGGTTTTTTCCGGGCACAGAAGATCGACGGGCGATGGTGGCTGATCGATCCGAAGGGACACCCGTTTATTCACAAGGCGGTCAACTCCGTGACGCTGGGCAGTTCGAAGAATGTCCGCGCGGCGATGGCTGAAAAGTTCGGTGATAAAGCAGCATGGGCGAAGCACACGGCCAAGCTGCTGCACGAGGCCGGTTTCAACGGCACGGGCAACTGGACGGACAACGGCGCGATTCAGAGCGTCGAGCCGCGGATGGTGTACACGCTGACGTGGCGATTCATGCACGGGTACGGCCGGAAGCGCGGCGGCATCACGATGGAGCCCGGACACGTGGGCTACCCCAACCGTTGCATCTTCGTGTTCGATCCCGAATTCGAAACCTACGTCGATGAATACGCCAAACAACTGGCCGAGACCAAGGACGCCCCCTGGCTGCTGGGGCATTTTTCCGACAACGAGATGCCCTTCTCACCCGACCTGCTGGACCGCTATCTGAAACTCGACGCCAAAGACCCCGGATACCTCGCGGCGAAAAACTGGCTGACCGCGCGGCAAGGCGAGTTCGACAAATCGAAGATCACGGCAGAGGATCGCAGCGATTTTCTGAGATTCGTGGCGGACCGGTACTACCGGCTCGTGTCGCAGGCGATCCGCAAGTATGACCCGAATCACATCTATCTGGGCTCGCGCCTGCACGGGCGCGATGTGCAACTGCGTGAACTGTTCGAGACGGCAGGGAAATACTGCGAAGTGGTGGCGGTGAATCTGTACAACGTGTGGACCCCCGGCGAGGAGGTGAAGCGGCTGTCAGAATGGTCCGGCCGCCCGCTGATCATCAGCGAGTGGTACGCCAAGGGCGCGGACACGGGGATGAAGAATTTGAGCGGCGCGGGGTGGACGGTGCCGACGCAGGCGGACCGCGGTGCGTTTTACCAGAACTTCACGCTGGGGCTGATGCGCAGCGGGGTCTGCGTCGGGTGGCACTGGTTCAAGTACCTGGACAACGACCCGGAGAATCTGAAGACCGACCCATCCAACCGCGATTCGAACAAGGGCATCGTGAATATCAAGCTGGAGCCTTATCAGCCGCTGATCGATGCGATGAAGGGGTTGAACGACGCGGCGTATGGGATCATGGATCAGATGAGCGATTGAGAAGAGAAGCCCGCCGCGAGCGGCGGCGCTAAACGGGGCGGCGATGGACGCGATCGCGCGCCCATTCATGGCGGAGCAGGCCCCAATAGACGAGGTCTTCGAAGACGTTGTCGGCGCAGTAGTGTTGGCGGAGGACGCCCTCGCGGGTGAAGCCGAGCTTTTCGAGGACGCGCCCGGAGGCGGGGTTGGTTGCGAAGTGACAGGCGAAGACGCGACGAAGCTGCCAGCAGTCGAAGGTGTAATCGAGCATCAGGCGGCCGGCTTCGGTGGCGTAGCCGCGGTTCCAGTAAGGTTTGGCGATCCAGTAGTCGAGTTCGGCGTGTTCGTCGGCTTCGTAATGCGTTTGCGTGATGCAACCGAGGAGCTGGCCGCCGGCTCGTTGGGTGATGGCGAGGGTGAGGTAGTTGGCCTCTTCGAAATTGACATGCTGCTGATCGATCCACTGCTCGGGCGACTGGTACTCGATGGCCGAACGTGAGACGCGATCGGCCACGGCGGGATCGGCCGCGTAGCGACTGACCAGAGCTACATCTGCGGTCTCAAATGGCCGCAGGATCAACTGCTCGGAAGTGAGCACGGGGATCGTGAGCATACCTGATTGTTGGCGGCGAAAGGTGGCCGGTCACGATGGGGTTGTCGTTATTGGGGCATGTACTGACTGGCCAGTAGGCCGTAGAGCACGATGTCGATTGGCTGACCATCTTTATAAACATGCTGGCGGGCGAGGCCTTCGCGCTGGAAGCCGAGTTTTTCGATGACGCGGGCGGAGGCGGTGTTTTCCGCGAAGTGGTGGACATGGACGCGGTGCAGGCCGAGCGTGTTGAAAGCGAAATCGAGGATCGCGCGACCGGCCTCGGTGGCGTAGCCGCATGACCAGTGATCGGGGCCGATCCAGTAGCCGAGTTCGGCATGACGGTGGACGGGTGTGATCTCCAACCCGATGCAGCCGACCAACTCGCCGGTTGCAGTCAACGTCGCAGCAAACTCGATCGATTGCCCCTCGGCATAGCGCCGGGCAGAACCCGCGAGCCATGACTCAGCGTCGGCCAACTTGTACGGATGCGGAATGCGCAGCGTGGTCTGGTACACGCGCCGATCACCAGCCTGACGCTGCACGGCGGGCGCATCAGAAAGATCAAACGGCCGCAGCGTCAGGCGCGACGTCGTGAGAGTTGGTTGATGTTGATCAGCAGCCATCGTGTATCACCCAGCGATGGCGAGCGCGACGTCTACTCGTCGAGCCAGCTTTGGATCGTGCGATCGTAGTCGGCGAGTTCGCCATCGCCGAACCAGATCTTCAACTCGCGTTCGGCGGATTCGGGGGAGTCCGAGCCGTGCACGAGATTCATGGCCTTGGAATTACCGAAGTCGCCGCGGATGGTGCCCGGGTCGGCGGCGGCCCCGTCGGTGGAACCAATCAGCTTGCGGCAGACGGTCACCGCCTCGCGCCCACGGATCGCCAGCACCATCACCGGCGTCGAGGTGATGAAATTGATCAGGTTCGGGAAGAACGGTTTGCCATCGTGCTCGGCGTAGTGCTGCTTGGCGACGGCTTCGGGAACCTGCATGAACTTGCCGCCGACGACCTGCAGGCCCTTGGCCTCGAATCGGGCGAGCAACTGCCCCATGAGGCCGCGCTGCACGGCGTCAGGCTTGAAAATGATCAATGTGGTCTGCATGATGAAAGATTCCTGTGTTGTCAGTGAAATAACCGAACCGCTTCCGGGGTTGAACTTTATCGCCCAATTGGGCGTATGTTGCAAGTAGAGGTTGCCGATTGTAGACTCGCTGAGATTCGCATTCAGCAAACTGAGGGAATCCCTCATTCCCTGCCTGCCCCACCGACCGGAGAATCAACCGTTTGACAACACGCCGTTTGGGCTCGCCAAAGCTTGCCCCGATGTCGTATACTGTCATTCGACTTTCCTATTCAAACTAGATGGAGCTGCCCACCATGCCTCAACGTCCCACCCGCCGAACGTTCGTGAAGTCCGTCGCCGCAGCCGGTGCTGCGATGCCGGTCGTCATGCCCCACCTTGCCCGCGCCGCTTCGGCCAACGGCAAACTCAACTGCGCCTTCGTCGGCTCCGGCGGACGTGCCGCCGCCCACACGGGCAAGATGCACCAGATGGGCCAGAACTGCGTCGCCTTCGCCGACGTCGACAAGGGCCGCTGGGGTGGCGTGCTCGGCAAGAAGGGTTGGGAATCCGCCAAGGGCTACACCGACTGGCGCAAAATCTTCGAAAACCACGCCAACGAAGTGGACGTCGTCTTCGTCGCCACGCCCGACCACACCCACTTCGCTCCGTCGATGACCGCCATCTCGATGGACATCCACTGCTACACCGAAAAGCCGCTGACCTGGTCGGTCCGCGAAGCGCAGCTGCTGGCTGAAGCTTATCTGAAGAACCCGAAGGTCGTCACCCAGATGGGCAACCAGGGTCACGCCGGCAACGGCTGGCGCGTCGCTTATGAGTTCTACAAGGCCGGCGCCGTCGGCGACATCACCGAGTTCCACACCTGGACCAACCGTCCGGTCTGGCCGCAGGGCTGGGGCCGCCCCGCCGGCACCGACACCCCCGATGAAAACATCGACTGGGAAGCCTGGGTCGGCGCCGCGCCGATGCGTCCGTATTGCAAGACCTGGACCGAAGCCCCCTTCGCCAAGAACGGCGGCTGGAAGGACAAGGTCTACCATCCGTTCGCGTGGCGCGGCGTGCGCGACTTCGGCGCCGGCGCCCTCGGCGATATGGCCTGCCACACCACCGACGGCATCTACTCGCTCATGGACCCGTCCTACCCGACGAGCATCGAGCCCGTCGGCGTCACCCCCCCGGTCAAGGACGATGACTCCTACCAGGTCGGCGGCATCTACAAGTGGGAATACCCCGCCAAGGACGGCAAGCCCCCGTTCAAGGTCTTCTGGTACGAAGGCTACAAGAAGATCGGCGACGACGGTAAGTTCCACAACTCCGACGCCTACATGCCCGACAAGCCCGCCGAACTCGGCGATCGCGATCTGCCCCGCACCGGCAACATCGTCGTCGGCACCAAGGGCAAGATGCTCGTCACCGGCGACTACTGGAACAGCGCCCGCCTGATTCCCGAAGAGAAGATGAAGGAATTCATGGGCGGCCTGCCGAACCACAAGCTCCCCGAGCTGCTGGAACGTTCGCCCGGCCACCACGAAGAATTCGTCATGGCCTGCAAGGGCGAAAAGCCGCGTGAATTCTCCCGCTCCAACTTCGCTTACGCCGGCCCGATGACCGCCAAGATTCAGCTCGGCAACGTCGTCGCCCGCGTCGGCAAGCGCATCGAATGCGACCCCAAGACCGGCAAGATCACCAACATGCCGGAAGCCAACGATCTGCTGTGGCGCGAACCCCGCAAGGGTTGGGGCCCGCTCAAGAGCATCGTCAACATCTGATCGATTCACCCGAATCATCAACAATCAAAAGCCCACGGCTACGGCCGTGGGCTTTTTCTTTGCCCGTGTAAACGGAGTCGTTCTACCCATGGCGAGCATTGTGGCACAGCCGCCCCCGGCTGTGCTGTAGTCGTCACCCGCACAGCCGCGGGCGGCTGTGCCACAGGCTCGCAGTCGATCACCTTCTGACGCCCGAATCTTTTCCGGGTTGGGTATCACTCATCAGATTTCCCAGTCGAAGACGGTCACGAAGCCTGAGTGGCCTTTGTCTGATTTGAGCTAGGATGAAGACGAAGTTCATCGAGGAGCCTCATAGCGGCATGCTCACGACTGTCTCAACCCAGACGGATTTGTCGCCGCGCAGCGATCCATCGGACATCATCATCCGGCTCGGCGTCGCCCTGTGCGGCGGCGTTGTGTTGATCCTCGGCGCGATCGTCTTCTACGGGTGGGTGGCGCATGAGGAATCCGTCGTCGTCCCCTGGGATTGGTCGCCGCTGATGGTGGCCAACACCGCGCTGACCTCTGCGTTGGTCGGCGCCGGGCTTGTGATGACCGCATGGAACAAAGCGCCGCGCTGGATCGGCGGCGCGCTCGGCGGCGCTGCAGCCCTTCTGGCGATATTGACCGCAATTCAATGGGCCTTCGGCGTCGACCTTGCGGTAGACCATTTGCTGGTCATACCGTTCACCGAGGTGGGACAGGAATTGGCCGGGCGGATGTCGCCGCACACCGCCAACACATTGGCGATGCTCGGTGCAGCGATCGTCTGCCTGACCAATCATCGACGGGGTAAATGTCCGCTGGTGGTGCCGGCGACTTTGGCCGCGGTGTCCCTGGCGATCGCCGTGGCGGTGCTGATCGGCTACGTGGCCGAGTATCGACTCCCGCTGGCGCGCACGATGTCGATTCAAACCGTCAGCGCGGTGATGTTGCTGTCAATGGGTGTGCTGGGGCTTGTCCATGCCAAAGCCCGTCAGCAGGAATTGGCATTATGGCGCTGGGCAACCGGGCCGGTGGTTGCGTTCGTCGTGCTCAGCCCCCTGCTGATGCGCTTCGGCTACATCGCACAAGACGCTGCCACCGGAGCGGATGTGGTTCAAACGGCGGAAATCATCATGTTCGGCATGACCGCCTTCGCGGTAGCCACAACCATCGCCTCGCATTTGGCACTGACACAGTACCAGTCCCGTCGAACCTTGCAGGAACTCAAAGATCGCCTGCAGGACGCCAACGACACCCTGGAGTCTCGCGTCACCGAGCGGACCACCGCGCTGCAGCGTCATCGCGGCCATCTGCGGGCCTTGGCCCAGCAGCTCACACTCACCGAACAGCGGGAGCGACGCCGCCTGGCTGCCGAGATGCATGACTATCTGGCGCAGATGCTCGTTGTGGCTCGGATGCACCTGTCTTCAACCCGTGATCAATTGCCCGCCGAGGCTGACGCGACTTCGCTCGAACAGGCCATGGATGTCATCAGCGAAAGCCTGGCATACACGCGAACCGTGATGGCCAGACTCAGCCCTGCCGTGTTGTTCGATCACGGGCTTGTTCCAGCCCTGCAATGGCTCACCACGCAGGACCATGGCCGCCAGCTTCAGGTGGAATTGACCACGGGCGTCGACCACGTGGACATGCCCGAAGACCACGCCATCCTGCTGTATCAGGCAACGCGCGAACTGCTGCACAATGTGGCTAAACATGCTGATGTCGACACCGCACGAATCGAACTCGACCTTGATGCCGACACACGCTCACTGTGCATCAGCGTGATCGATGCAGGCGCTGGTTTCAACGCGGAGCAGTGGCTGCACAATCCGCCGAACGTAATGGCCGGCTTCGGTCTGTTCAACATCCGCGAGCGTCTGGAGGTGCTTGAAGGTTCGCTCGACATCCACTCCACGCCGGGCGAAGGAACCATCGCAACGATTCACATGCCGCTGCCGAGTGAGTCCCCGCCAATCCAGGAGCCCGCCTCACAGCCACAAACCGCACAGCCCGTCGCCGGCAAAGCGGTACAAGCCGGCGAACGCATCCGGGTGGTCATCGTCGACGACCATCAACTCGTACGGGCGGGTCTGCGAACGATGATTGAAAGCAACCGGGCAATGGAGGTGGTTGCCGAAGCCGGCGACGGCGCCGAAGCGTTTGATGTCATTCAGGCGGTGACGCCGGACGTGGTGCTGATGGATATCAACATGCCCGTGATGAACGGCATTGAAGCCACACGAAAAATCCGCGGCACCTTTCCGGATATGAAAATACTCGGCGTCACCATGCGGGACGATGCAGAGTCACGCCGAGCGATGCGCGAAGCCGGCGCCAACGAACTGGTCAGCAAATCAGCCATCGGCACGGAGATCTGTCAACGGATCGCCAGCCTCGTCAAGTGACACACTGAGGTCAGATCCCTGCGTACAGCGGATCATCGACGCTTCGGAATGTAATGCTTGGAGATGTGCGAGCCCTCATAGCCGGGGTGATACCACTCGGTATCGTTGGCGGCGCGGTACTGCTCAACATGACCATCGACGTATGAGCCGTTCATCACCAGCTCGACCTTCCTTGCACCCACAGCGAATTTTTCCCATACCTCAAATACCGAGGCGCCCCGCGCAAAGATCAAATATATGATATATAATATTTTTCATATAACATATATTTGATCTTTTCAACGTCGAACTCGGCACGCGATTCGAGCGGGTTGGCGGTGAATGATCATGCGTGGGGCCGCACGCAACCCGCCGCAAAAAAACACATGGGCGTCAGATCATGATGCTGCTGCAGGCTTGTACACCCATGAAGCAAGCTGCCACGGGCTACCAGACGCAAAACTTCTGCACAGCCGGGGGCGGCTGTGCCACAGCTTGGCCATCGTTCATGAGTCGTTGATCGTGACGTCTTCACGCGTCATGTGACGATCCGGCGAAATCCCCGCGCGTCGCCACAGGTCGATAGCGTGCATGATCAGGCCGATCTGAGTAGTCCCAAATCCGATCCATGCAGCCGGCGGCATATCACGAGAATCTTCCCACACCCCAATCATCATGATTGCCAGGCCGCCTGCAACGACGGCGCCTGATGCCAGTCCAAGCGCGGATTGAAAACAGGATCGTTTCAGAGGTATGACGCCGTGATTCGCAGCGCGGCGATGACATACCCCTTGTGATTTTCCTGCGGACGGCAGGTGACGCTTTGAAGTGACGCGGCCATCGGCTCGGAATCATCACCGCGAAGCGGGAATGTAATGCTTGGAGATGTGCGAGCCCTCATAGCCGGGGTGATACCACTCGGTGTCGTTGGCGGCCCGGTACTGCTCAACATGACCATCGACGTATGAGCCGTTCATCACCAACTCGGCGGGGACCGTCTCGGTCGGATCGGTGCTGCGCCACTCGGTATCCATGCTGCCGGCGACATTGCTGGAGACCACGGGGCCGGCCTCGACGAACGGGTGCGCCGAGTTCCAGAAGGTCGTGCCGCCGGGTTCGTTCCACGAAAGTTGATCACAGGTCAGCAGTTGATTGCCGCGTGCATCGCTGACTTTCTGCGGCCCGCGGAAGTAGTTGGGCAACTGGGTCATGTAGCCGTCGTATCCCCAATACATGAAGTACGACGCGTTGAGGATGTTGGACATGCCGGTCACGTAGATTTCCTGGGCGTCGATCGGCAGATCGGGAGACAGCGGGCAGAAGTAGATGCGAACATCCGGGATGTATTTGACCAGGCGTTTGGCAAGCCAGCCGTCATCGAGGCCGATGACCGAACCGCCGTAGGGCTTGGGGTGGTAGTTGATGCGGTTGGGCAGCGTCCACCAGTTGTTGCTGCCGGCATCCCAACCCTGGATGGACGGGGGATAGTGCCCTTTGTTGGCGGCGGCGTAGACGTTGACGGCGTTGGAGATTTCACGCTGTTGTGTGCCGCAGACCACAAGCTTGGCTGTTTCACGAGCCTTGGACAACGCCGGCAGCAGAATCGCGATCAGCAGTGCGATGATGGCCACCACCACGAGCAGTTCGATCAGCGTGAAAGCATGTTGTCGACGCATCAATGATTTCCTCAGAAGATCCGTGACGGGCCAATGCAGCCATGCCGGCTTCCCGGCATGACCGCGTGCAGGCGTTTAGCCATGACGACGCCGGCGCAGGCCGACGAGAGTCAGCAGGGTCAACCCGGCGGGCAGGGCCGCGGGGGTCGGAATCGTCGAGGCGATCAGCCCCGTGCCCGAAAGACCGAGGTCGTAAATCGCTTCGATTTCCGTGGCGGACAGGGCGCGGTTCCAGATGGCGAACTCATCCAGCAGGCCACGGTACTCGGCGCCGCCGTCGGCGCGGAGGCCCAGTTCGATGGCATCACTGTTGGAAAAGTCCGATCCAGCGGCGAAGGTGACGCCGTCGCCGCCGCCGTGCAGCGACCAGCCGTTCTGCAGGCCGTCTGCGCCGGAGCTGACCCCGTCGAGATAGGCGGTGAAGGTGCCGGTGGTGCCGTCGCCGACGTTGTCGATGACCATGACCAGGTGGTGCCATTCGCCGGAGGTGAACGACTTGCCGACGCCGAGGTTGTCCGTACTGCCGGAACTGTTGCTGTTGTCGGCGCGGGCGATGATGTTGCCGCTGTCGCCGATGAAGATCGACCAGCCGGTGTTGGTCGAGCCGCCGTTGCCCTTGGAGGCGATGAACTGCGTGCCGCCGGTCGAGTCGGCGTTGAACCAGAGTGAAACCGTCTGGCTGACGCTGGAGGTGATGTCCAGAATGTCGCCGTAGTTGACCTTCGCGTTGCCCGAGGTGTTGTCGCCGGAGATCCCGGGGCGCGACATGTCGATGGCCTGGTCGGCGATGCCGGTCGCCGAGGAGATCACGGCGCTGGTGGTGTCGGCCGCGGAGGCTGTGCCGTGGGAACCACCGATCTGATCCTGCACGGTGTAGTTGCCATCGTCGGTGGTCAGGGCCGGCGGCGGCGTGGTTCCGCCACGATTGACATGCGGATCATCCATCGAGGAGTACAGAGCCAGGCCCTGGTTGACCATGCCGTACTTGACGTTGAGGTAGCCCTGCACCTCGTTGCGATCGACCGCGCTGAGCGTGGTGTTGTAGACGAGGATTTCGGAGATATTGCCGTCGAAGTAGCTGGCGGCGCTGCCGGAGTTGGTGCCGATGCGTGTGTGGACATGGCCGGTCGGGGTGGCGGTGACCGCGGTCGCGGCGCTGCCGACGGCCGTAGACGTCGGGGTCGTGACCATGGCGCTGACCGTGTCGTCGGCCGCCCACTGGGCGCTGATGATCGACGGGTCGGTGGTCGCGGCGACGTCCGAGCTCTTGAAGCCGGCCGAGGCGTCTCGCGCGTGTGATTTGAAGACATTGCTCTGCGTGAATGTGCCCCACAGCGACCCGCTGCCGGCCGCAGCGCCGGAGGCATACGCTGAACGCAGGATGATCTGCGTCGAGCCTGGCGCGTTGGATTCACCAACGATGAACCACGTGATTTCATCGCTATCGAAAGCCGAGTTGGCGCCGACCTGCAGGTACTGCGACGAGGCGGCGGAGAAGTTCAGCGTCGGCAGCCCGTTGATGCCGCTGGCGACAAGTGTCGGGCCGTTGCCCGGGGCGGTCGCATCGTTGGCGCCGCCGACGGTCGTGGCCTGGTCGGCCCATGTGGCGACTTCACCGCCGCCGCCGGTGGTCACGCCCGCGCCGGCGTCCAGGTGCAACAGCAGATCGCTGGTGATCGGTACGGTGGCGCCGAAGCTCGTACCCGTCAGAACCGTCGCGGCCAGGGCGGCCGTCAGTCGACTGATCGATCGACGTTGTGTTTGACGTCCCATTCTCATTGTCCTTTCCAAACAAGGTGCGGTGGTCTTGCGATGTGTCATGTCACAGTTCTCCAAATTCATTTCATGTTGGCGTCGGGGCCGCTTGCCTCATCATGCGGCGTCGCCAGCGTATGTCCGTTGCTTGTGATGTATTGCCCGCTCAACTGAACCGGCATCGCGATAAAGCGCGATTTGCCCGTCGGGCCCAGTCGATGCAGGTCTGTCGCCTCGCGGGCTGACAGAACCCGATTGAAGATCACGAAGTCGTTGACGCGCCCCTGCCAGGTCACACCCATGTCGTTGGCTCGAGCGCCCAGCAGAATCGGCGATTTACTGGAGAAGTCGCTGCCCGGTTCGAACTGGTTGACCTCGCCGCCGCCGCCGCCGATGTGCCAACCGTTCTGTTGACCGTCACCGGAACCCAGGCCGTCGTAGAACGCCGTCAACGTGCCGGCGGTGTTGTTGATGATCATGACCAGGTGATGCCACTGGTTTTCATCCGCCGTATCGAATCGCCGGCTCAACGACAGATTGCGATCGCTGGTCGCCCCGGTGTAGCTGGCGCGAACCATCAACAGGCCCGCCGGGTCCAGCCAGACCGACCAGCCGTTGTCCGTCGAGCCGGAGTTGCCCTTGGAAGCGATGAACGCCGTGCGGCCGGACACCTTCGAGTTGAACCACAACGACACGGTCTGGCTGTTCGCCTCGTCGATGTTGTGCACATCCCCGAAGCTGACGTGCCGCTGATCATCCAGCACCCAGGTCCGCCCCTGTTCGCTGATCGGCAGGGTGGCAAAATCACCCGTCGCCACGGTGAAGCGGCCGCGCTCGTTGATCAGGTCGGCCGAGGCGTCCGACTCCGTGGGCATTACCGACAGCCCCATCCCCTCGGTCAACGACTGGGCCGGCGATGTCTTTTCATGATCGATCAGTTGAACATCGACCTGGCCGTCCAGCACCAAGACCGACCCGCCGGTCGACTCATCGACCCAGATGGCAAAGCGCGTTCCGCGGTCGATCACGGTGAAGTTCGGCGTGTCCACCGCAAAGCCCGGCGTCGCACGGGCGATCATGCCCCCGCTCAGCAGCCGCCCGGCGCTGGTACCCGTGATCTCGTACACCGCCGGAGCGCAAAGCGTGACCGCGGTGCCGTCGAAATAGTCGATCGTCACTTCACCCTGCGTCAGTCGCATGATCTGCGACGTCAGTGAATCGCCCGGGGTCAGCGGCTGCGTGTCGAACTTGGCATCGTGCGAGGCGCTGAGCACCGCCAGCGATTGGGTCGGCTCGGTCCGCGTCGAGGCTCCATCATTCGCCGGCTGACTCCACACCCACAACATGCCGACGATCAACACCGACGCCGCCACCGCCGCAGCGCCGATCCATCGTGACAGACCCTGCGCCGGTCGCGCTGGCTCGGCAGCCTCCGCCTCGGGCGGCTCGACCAGTCGCAGCGGCATCACCGGCGCGTGATCCAGCAGCAACGCCGCCTGCATCAGCATCGCATCGACAAACTGCTCGCGCTGCGCCGGCTCGTCGATCACACCCTGACGCAGTGCCGCGCACTCCGCATCGCTCAGCGATTCCAATGCGCCGTCGAGCAACATGCTCAAGGCGCGATCAAACTGTTCAGCCGACCCACTCATGAAGCTGCCGGTCCTTTCATCGTGCGGCGTACGCAATCCGATAAAACCTTCCGCACGCGGTGCAGCGTGATCGAAACCGCATTCGCGGAGCGACCCAGCGTCTGGGCGATGGACTGCACCGACCCGCCGGACTCATACCGCTTGCGGATGATCTCACGCTGGTCGTCGCTGAGCTTCGAGATGCACGACCGCAACGCATCGCGGTACTGGGCGAATGAATCCATCCGCTCGCCGACCGAGGCGCTGATCACGCCGAGCATCGCATCGTCAAACATCAGTCGCCCCGACTCGCGTCGCATGTCTCGCCAGGCCGCCCGCACCTGAAACTGCGCGATCGACATCGCCCATGCCTGAAAATTCGTGCCCGGCTCGAACTCTTCCCGCTTGCGCCACAACACCAGGTTCGTTTCCTGCAGCACATCGCGAGCCTGGTGCGGCTGCGGAAGCTGCGACAGAATGAAGGCAAACAGGCTGTCCTGACAGCCGGTCAGATCCGCCACGAATTGTTCGAGTTGGTCCTGCGTGCTCATGATCCTTCCGAGACCTCTACAGGGGTATATACCACGTACCGGGCAAATCTTTCAGCCGGATATTTCACTCCCCAAACCTCTGCCACAAAACCGCTTAAGAAAATGATCAAACTTCCGGCAGCCTCAACCGTACGGCAATCACCTCGTGATTCGGCCCCTCAGCGGAGCCGCCTGACGCCTGCTCGAACAGCCGCCCGACGTGGCGACCGATGGTTTCGGGGTCGATTGCGGGCTGCGTGTATGGATACCCCGGCGCGACGCTGCCTCGGCCCAGGTACACATCCGTGGCTGTGATCTGAACATCTTCGCCGAGCTGTCGCCCCATCGCCTCGACCGCTTCCAGCGCCGCGTCGGCCATGGGTCGGCTCCGCGCGATCACCGCCGTCGGCTGTTCGTATTTCCGCATCACCGATTCAACTGCCGCGCCGATCGCTGCCGCATCGTCCGGCAGATTGCGCACCGTCAACGCATCAACGCCGAACCCCAACGCCGCCAGCGTGTCCATCACGCCGTCGTACAGTTCAAAGTCGCCGGGCAGAATCCGATCGCGCTGCATCAGCAGAATCCGCTGCGCCCCGCGCTGGATCACGTGCTCGACCAGCAATCGCCCGATGTCATAATGATCGCGGTCGATCCACGGCAGCGTCGCCACCGAAGGATGAGGCGAGCCCAGCAACACCGTCGGCAAACCCGACCCCGCCAGCAGGCGTTGGGTCTGCAACGAGGATCGCGTGGCCAGAAAGCCTTCGCGCACCGAACTGGCGAGCGCTTCATCCACCAATGCCCGCACCTGTTCGTCGGCATCCGGCGCCCGCATGAAATTCAATTGCATGTCGACACCCGGCAGTTCGTGCTGCATGCCGATGACCACCCCGTCGTTGAGCAGACCTTCACGTCGCAGATAATCTTCGCGCACCAGCAGATGCACACGCTGCAACTGATCGCCATGGGCGGCTTGAACCGGCTCGGCCACGAAGGTGCCCTTGCGCTGACGCCGGATGATGACGTGTCGCTTGGCCAGAAGCTGCAGCGCGCGGTTCGCCGCCGTGGTCGACACACCGAGCATGCGGGCCGTGTCTGCGGTGCCCATGTAGGGCTCGCCCGGCTTGATCCCCCGCGCTCGAATGTCCGCTTCGATGCGCTGGGCGAGTTCGGCAATCGTGGGGGTCAGTTGTTGCGGGGCCATGCCTCTTCCTGCTTGCGAAATGATTGAACACCGAGCATAGATTTTAATTTTTATTTGTCAAGTAATATTTTTTAGTCTTGCAGAATTTATTAGACATCGCTATCATCACAGCGTCAATTCGAGGCAAACGACATCTTTCAACACGCGTGGCAGGCGACTTAACCCCATGAATAAACACGTACTGCAACAAATCGTGACCATCGCGACGCTCGCGGCGGCGCTGTCCACCACCGCCACCCTGAAAGCTGACGACGAGGCGGCACGCAGTTTCGACCTCGGCCAACCGGCCCCGAAAGACATCACGATCCCGACGATCGACATCTCACAGCAGCGGCAGCGTCACACCGTCATCGCCGCCGGCACGCCGGACATCTATCAAGGCCACGCCACCACCCTGCTGATGCCCGATGGCAAAACGATGTTCTGCACGTGGACGCTGAACCACGGCGGTTCCTGTGGCCCGATCAAACGCTCCGACGACGGCGGCAAGACATGGTCCGACCTGATCCCCACACCCGACAACTGGACCAGAACACGCAACTGCCCTTCCATCCATCGCTTCGTCGACCCCGATGGCAAAGCTCGCCTGATCGTGCTGGCCGGCAACGGACCGCTCGTGCAATCGATCAGTGAAGACGGCGGCAAGACATGGACCCCGATGAAGCCCAACGGCATGCACGGCATCGTCGCCCCCACCACCGTGATTCCCGTCGGCGACAAACCGGGTCATTACATGATGTGGACCCATCGCGGCCCCAACGACAAAGATCGCGCCCCGCTGAAAATCTATCAGAGCGAAACGTTCGACGGCGGGCTGACGTGGTCTGACCAGCGCATGATTCTGGCCGTCAAGGATGCCAATCCCTGCGAGCCGGCGGTGATCCGCTCGCCCGATGGCAAGCAGCTTCTGCTGATCGCTCGTGAAAATGCCCGCAAGTACAGTTCGCTGATCATGACCAGCGACGATGAAGGCAAGACCTGGTCGGCCCCGCGTGAAGCTCCGCCGACGCTGATGGGCGATCGCCACCGCCCCCGCTACCTGCCCGACGGCCGACTGATGATGGTCTTTCGTGATGTGAATCGCAAAAGCCCGACGTACGGTCACTTCGTTGGATGGATCGGCCGGTACGAAGACATCATCGATGGCAAGCCGGGTCAATACCGCGTCAAGCCGTTGCACTCCAACGCCGGCCTTGATTGCGGATACGGCTGCCTGGAGCGCCTGCCCGACGGCACGATGGTCGCCACCACCTACGTGAAGTACAACCCCGGCCCGAATAAGCATTCGGTGGTTTCCGTGCGGTTCAAACCCGCCGAGCTCGACGCCCTGCTCGCCGAGTCGCAACAGGTTCAGCGCACCGACGTGTTCAAGTCCGGCGAAGGCGGTTATGACACGTATCGCATTCCGTCGATCATCGCCGCGCCCAATGGCGAACTGCTGGCCTTCTGTGAAGGTCGCAAGCACAGCAAGAGCGACACCGGCGACATCGACATGCTGCTGCGCCGCTCCGTCGACGGCGGTAAAACATGGAGCTCGCCGCAGGTCATCTGGGATGACGAAAACAACACGTGCGGCAACCCCTGCCCCGTCGTCGATCACGACACCGGCGTGATTCATCTGCTGATGACCTGGAACCGTGGCGACGATCACGAAAACAAAATCAAGGAAGGCACCGCCCAAGACACACGTCGCGTCTTCGTCGCCACATCATCAGACAACGGCGCAACCTGGTCTCGCCCGCGTCAGATCACCGATCAGGCGAAGGCCGAAGGCTGGGGCTGGTATGCCACCGGTCCCGGGGCCGGCATTCAACTGCAACGCGGCGCGCACCGCGGCCGGCTTGTGGTTCCCTGCGACAACAGCACCATGCCCTGGAAGGGAGCCGAGTCGTATCGTTCGCATGCGCTGTACAGCGATGACCATGGCAAGACGTGGCGATACAGCCAGGCGATCACGTCCGGCGTTAACGAATGCGAAGTCGTCGAGCTGACCGAGGGGCGGCTCATGATGAACATGCGGAACTACCGGCGCAGCAAGCATCGCGCCCGCGCGATCTCATTCAGCGACGATGGCGGTGAAACCTGGTCGCCGGTCACACACGACAAGAAACTTATCGAGCCCGTCTGCCAGGCGTCGATCCGTCGCTACCGCTGGCCCGACGGCGAGCAGCCCGGCGTGATCCTTTTTTCGAACCCCGCCAGCGAATCCAAGCGGGTGAACATGACCGTGCGCGCCAGCTTCGACGACGCTAAAACATGGCCGATGTCGCGCACGCTGCACAAAGGCTCGTCCGCCTATTCATGTCTCGTGAAGCTGCCCGATGGTCGTGTCGGCTGTCTGTATGAGGCCGACGGATACTCGCGCATCGAGTTCGCCGCGTTTGACCTGTCGTGGCTGTCGCTTTCGCCCGCAAATACGAAATCACCTTGATTGATGCGACATTCTTGTCGCAGGAGCACCTGATGTTTCCGAAAACCGACGGCCTGATCGCCGCCACGTTCACCCCCATGCACGCCGACGGCTCGATCAACCTCGATCCCGTGGCAGCCATCACCGACCACCTCGTCGAATCGGGCATGACCGGCATCTATGTCACCGGCTCGACCGGCGAAGGGC
Organism: Planctomycetales bacterium ZRK34; assembly: GCA_014873095.1. Lineage (GTDB taxonomy): Bacteria > Planctomycetota > Phycisphaerae > Phycisphaerales > Zrk34 > Zrk34. The sequence continues at coordinate 4,304,821 of CP050848.1, read as the reverse complement.
CGTCGCTGTCAGACGCTGAGCGCCGAGCCGTGCTCGAAGCCTACACCCAGGCGGCGGGCGATCGCCTGCGCGTGTTCGCACAGGTCGGGCAGGACTCGATCGCGCAAGCACGCGAGCTGGCGAGTTATGCCCGTTCGATCGGCGCTTCGGCGATCTCCGCGGTGACGCCAACCTATTTCAAACCCGCCTCGGTGGAGGCGCTGGTCGAAGCGATGGCGCACATCGCCGGCGGCGCGCCGGAACTGCCGTTTTACTACTACCACATTCCAACAGTGACGGGCGTGACAACGGATGTCGTTGAGTTTCTGAAAATCGGTTCGCAGCGCATCGCAAACCTGGCCGGCGTCAAGTACACCGCCTCGACGCTGCAAGAACTGCAAGCATGCATCGAATACGACGGCGGGCGTTTTGATATGCTCTCGGGTTTTGACGAGATGCTGCTGCCGGCGATGGCTGTCGGAGCCACCGGCGCAGTCGGCAGCACCTTCAACTTCGCGGCGCCGGTGTATCACCAGGTTCGGCGGGCGTTCGCTGCCGGTGATATCGTTGAAGCGCGTCGCTGGCAGTCGAAGTCCATCGACATTGTTCGGGCGTTCGTGCCCTACGGCGGTCGCGAAGCGCAAAAGGCGATGATGAAGATGATCGGCTTCGACTGCGGGCCGACACGCCCGCCATTGATGAGCGTGGAAGGCGAGCGTTATGACCAACTGCGGGCCGACCTCGACGCGGCGGGTTTTTTCGAGATACAGAAACAGTCCGCCGGCGCGTGACGCTTTGATCAACGAACCACGGAAAGGGATCGCCTTGATTCGATCATTTGCGGTATTCACAGCGGTGATGTTTGCGGCCGGCGCCGCGGCATGCGCCGAAGATTACACGGTCACGGTGCAGACACCGGTCGTGGTCGAGGCCGGCGCGACCACGCACTGGATGCAGGTCCGCCCGGCATCGATTCCGACGGGTGATGCCGACAAGCCGCCGCTGGTCGTGATCACCATGCAGCGTCAGAACAACACCGGCACGCACATGTACCACGGGCTGGCCGACCTGATCAGCGACGACCTGGGCGTCACCTGGCGCGGCCCGACCGAACGCCCCACCCTGCAACCGCATGTCCACGACAACGGCCTGGTCGAAACCCCCGTCGATGTCACACCGAAGTGGCACGCCGCCTCGGGCAAACTGCTGGCCACCGGCGCGACGTTCTGGCTCGACCGCAAACAGGGGCGTGATCTGCCCGGCGGCGCCAGTGCCGTCAGCTATGCCGTGTATGATCCGGCGACCGGCGCGTGGAGTCAGTGGGACACGCTCGCCCTGCCGGACAATCCCTTGTTCAACCACTACGCCCGCTCCGGCAGCGGTCAGCGCGTCGACCTGCCTGGCGGCGATGTGCTGCTGCCGATCTACTACGGCAAGCACAACAACTCGATTCACTACGCCACGGTGGTGCGCTGTCGATTCAATGGCGAAAAGCTGACGTATGTCGAGCACGGCAGCGAGTTGGTCATCGACCACGGCCGCGGGTTCAGCGAGCCGTCGCTGGCGAAACTTGGCGATCGCTACTTTCTCACGCTCCGCAACGACAAGGCCGGTTACGTCACCGCCGGCGACGATGGCCTGCACTTCGATGAACCGATCCTGTGGCGATTCTACGATGGCGAAGAACTCGGCAGTTACAACACGCAGCAGCACTGGGCCACACACAACGGCAAGCTCTACCTGGTTTACACCCGACGCGGGCTCGACAACGACGATATCTTTCGCCATCGCGCCCCGCTGGTGATGGCCGAGGTCGATCCCGAGAAGCTTTGCGTGATTCGCGAGACCGAACGTGTGGTCATGCCGAAGGTCGGCAACGCCCGCTTCGGCAACTTCGGCGTCAGCGCCATCACGCCGACTGAAACATGGATCACCGCCGGCCGCAGCGGGGCCAAACCCGGCGAGGCCAGCGTGTACATCTCACGCATCGGCTGGGCGAAGTAACACGACGTATCGACTGACGAGGCACATCATGCGACGACTGGCAATCATTGTGACCGCCCTGCTGCTGGCCGGTGCATCATCAACAGCACGCGCCGACGACGTTCCGCAGATGCTCAAGTGGCACGAACTGCCGGCGATGCCGGATGAACTCGGCGTCGCGGGGCCGTTCGTCGGCATCGATCATGACGCGGTGATCGTCGCCGGCGGGGCGAACTTCCCCAAGCCCGTGTGGGACCACGACAAGGTCTGGCGTGACGACGCCTACGTGATGACACCCGACGGGGACGGGTACAAGTGGCTCAGCGGGTTCAAACTCGATCGGCCGATCGCCTACGGCGCGGCGGTCAGCACGCCGCGCGGGATCGTTTGCATGGGCGGTGCTGACAGCGAGCGGGTGTACGCCTCGTGTTTTCTGTTGACGTGGGATTCCGCAGCGCAGCAGATCAAGCAGACACCGCTGCCGGACCTGCCGAGGCCATGCGCGTACGGGGCCGCGACGCTGATCGGTGACGTGGTGTATCTGGCGGGCGGTCAAAGCGGCACATCGCTGGACACGGCGATGACAAATCTGTGGTCGCTGGATCTGTCGAAGATCGATGCGGAGGATGGAAGTTTTGCGTGGCAGCAGCTACCGCCCTGGCCGGGGCCTTCACGGGCATTCAACCTCACGCTCGCGCAGAACAACGGTTTCGAAGACTGTGTGTACGTGATCAGCGGGCGTCGCACCGGCGCCGACAGCATGACGTTTCTCACGGATGTGTACGAATACACGCCAAGCACACAGACATGGCGTCCCCGCAAGGATGTGCCGACCTGCGTGATGGCGGGCACGGGCGCGGCGATCGGGCAGTCGCACCTGTTCGTACTCAGCGGGGCTGACGGCTCGCTGATGGCCAAAGCTGACGACCTGCGCGACGATCACCCCGGCTTTCCCAAACGCGCCTGGGCCTATCACACCATCACCGACACATGGATCGGCGCCGGCCAGACGCCCGAAAACCAGGTCACGACCATCGCGGTCAAATCAGGTCACGATGTGCTGCTGATCGGCGGCGAGGTGCGACCGCGCGTCCGCACCACCAGCGCCTGGCGCATCACCCCGATCGCACACAACGTGACCTTCGGCCCGGTCAACTTCGGCGTGCTCGTGATCTACCTGCTGGCGATGGTCGGCGTCGGTGTCTACTTCGCACGAAAGAACACGAGCACCGACGACTACTTCCGCGGCGGGCAGAGAATTCCCTGGTGGGCGGCCGGCTGCTCGATCTTCGCCACCATGCTCAGCTCGATCACGTTCATGGCGATTCCCGCCAAGGCCTACGCGCAGGACTGGGTCTACATCGTCGGCAACTTCATGATTCCCTGCGTGGCGCCGCTGGCGGTGTTCGTAGCTCTGCCGTTTTTCCGTCGCATCGACGCCACCAGCGCGTACGAATATCTGCATAAGCGGTTCAACCTGCCGGTACGGTTGTTCGGCAGCGGGTTGTTCACGATGTTCCACATCTTCCGCATGGGCATCGTCATGTCGCTGGCGGCGTTGGCGCTGGCATCGGTGACACCGCTGACGCCGGCCCAGTGCGTCTTGATCATGGGCGTGCTCAGCATCATCTACTGCACGCTCGGGGGCATCGAAGCTGTGGTGTGGACCGACACGATTCAAACCTTCGTGCTGCTGGGCGGAGCGATGTTGTGCTTCGGGCTGGTGATGTTCGATCTGGACGGCGGCTTCGGGCAATTTGTCAGCGTGGCGATGCAGGATCAGAAGATGCACGTGGCCAACTTCGACTTTTCGGCGAGCAGCTACATGACGATGGCGATCTGGGTCGTCGTGCTCGGCGGCCTCGGGCAGAACATCTCGTCGTACACCGCCGACCAGGCCGTCGTGCAGCGCTACATGACCACACCCGATCGCAAGATGGCGGCTCGATCGATCTGGACCAACGCCCTGCTGACGATCCCCGCATCGCTGCTGTTTTTCGGCATGGGCACCGCCCTGTATGTCTACTACAAAACCCACCCACAGTTGCTTGACCCGACGATCAACACCGATCAGATCTTTCCGCTGTTCATCTCGACGCGCCTGCCGATCGGGGCGGCCGGACTCATCGTCGCCGGCATCTTCGCCGCGGCGCAGTCGACGATCTCTACGAGCATGAACTCGACGGCAACCACGCTCGTCACCGACTTCATGCGGCCGTTTGATGTCTGCAAGTCCGAGCGAGGCTACTTCAACGCCGGGCGGATTCTCACGTTTTTGCTGGGTATTGTGGGTACATTGATCGGCCTGCTGTTCGTCAGCCCGGACATCAAATCGCTGTTCGATAATTTCCTGTGGATCATCGGGCTGTTCATGGGCGTGCTGGGCGGGTTGTTCTGCCTGGGCATTCTCACGCAACGGGCCAACGGGATCGGCGCGTTTGTCGGGGTCATCGCCGGTGTGGCGACGATGGTCGGGCTGAACCTCTACAGCCCGATTCACTGGTACCTCTACGCAGCGATCGGCATCGCCGTCTGCTTCGCGGTCGGGTACGTGACGAGCCTGATCGGACCCGCTAAGCTGGAGCAACATGCCGGCCTGACGATCTTTTCGTTGGACCGGGACACTCGCTCCTGATCCCGCCACACCCGAGACTTGACATGAAAAAGACGCTTCTTGCCCTGATGTTTGTCCTGCTGGCCGATGCAACGGGCTACACGCAGACCTTTGCGCCGAAGACGATCCCCAACGGCGTCGGCGTGAACATTCACTTCAAGACCGGCCACGAAGACCACCTGGACCTGATCGCCGCCGCCGGCATCAAGGTTGTCCGCATGGACTTCACCTGGGCGGGCATCGAACGCACCAAAGGCGAATACGACTTCTCGGCTTACGACGAACTGACGGCCAACCTGCTGAAGCGCGGCATCCAGCCGCTGTACATCCTCGACTACTCCAACAAACTGTACGAAGAGGTCAGCACGGACAAGCGCGGCCGCAAGCGCGTCAACGCCCCGACCAAGGATGAAACTATTGAGGCTTTCGCCGCCTGGGCCCGGGCCGCGGTTGATCGCTTCAAGGACAAGGGCATCATCTGGGAGATCTGGAACGAGCCGAACATCGGCTTCTGGCACCCCGAGCCCGATGTCGAAATGTACAACAAGCTGGCTCATGCCACGTGCAAAGCGATCCGCGAAGTGGACCCCGATGCCATTATCGTGGCGCCGGGCACGTCGCGGCTGCCGATGGATTACCTGGAGAAGGTCTTCGCCAGCGGTCTGCTCGCCGAGATCGACGGCGTGACGGTTCACCCCTACCGCCACCGCGGTGTGCCGCCTGAAACCGTCGAACCGGAATACCGTGAGCTTCGCAAGCTCATCGACAAGTACGCACCCGAAGGCAAGAAAGGCATGCCGATTCTCAGCGGGGAATGGGGCTACACCACGGCCGAAACCGATCGCGGCTCCAACCTCGAGCAACAGGCCCAATTCATCGTGCGTCAGCAGTTGACCAATGTGTTGTGGGACGTGCCGGTGTCGATCTGGTACGACTGGATCAACGACGGGCCGGACCCCAAAGAACACGAACACAACTTCGGCATCGTCAATCGTGACCTTTCGCCCAAGCCGTCCTACACGGCGTTGAAGGTCATGACCACGACGCTGAACGGCTACCGCATCGCCGAGCGTCTGGACACCGGCGATGGGCGCGACTTCGTGCTGGTGATGACCAAATCGGGGGCGCCGACCAAGCTGGTTGCATGGACCATCGAAGAAGATCGCACCGTGACGATCGACACCCCGCTCGGCGGCGGAGCGATTGCCGTGAAGGGCATGCTCGGCGATGCGTCGAATGACTCGGTGTCGCGCGCTGATGGCAAGCTGACGATCAAGCTGACCAATTCGCCGATTTACATTGCTACCGAATGAATAAACCCGGGGACGGCGGTCCCCGGGCTTTGGTGAATCATTCAAATCGGATTGCGGATCAACCGGCGCCGGGTGGATGCGGGGCGACGACGGTCTGCGTCGGCTGCAGGTTGAACACGGCCGTCACGGGGTAATGGTCCGACGGAAAACGACCGCCGGGACGATCGCGGATGATGTCGGCGGCGATCGGGGTCATCGCACGCGAAGCGAAGATCCAATCGATGCGGCTGCCGGCGACGGTGCCGCGATACTGGTGGCGCGTGGCTTCATCATCCTGCTGATGCGGATGCACAAAGCGGTAGGCATCGCGCCACGGCCCGGTCAGCCGATTGCCTTGAAGAATGCGATAGGCGTCGGAGGTTTCATCGGTATTGAAGTCGCCGGTGATGACGACCGGCGATCGGCCGGCGATGCGGCGAATCCGCTCGCTGAGCAACTCGGCGGATCGATCGCGGGCCCCATCGCTGAACACGGGAAAGTGACTGTTGAAGACGAAGAACTCCGCGCCGCCGTTGCGCGGCTCAAGTCGCACCCAACTGGTCATGCGCGGCCAGACGGCGCCCCAACTTCGCGAGCCCGGCTGCTCGGGTGAATCGCTCAGCCAGAAATGGCCGCTGTCGCGCTGCACGAAGCGGTCACGCCGAAAGAAGATCGCGCACATCTCGCCGGAGCGCTGCCCGTCGTTGCGCCCCGCCGCGACGACGTCATATTCCGGCAGGCGCTTGCGGATATCTTCGAGCTGGGCGGCGAGGCATTCCTGCGTGCCCATCACATCGGGTCCGAACCCGCGCACCACCTCGGCCATCGCATCGCGGCGTGACGACCAGCCGTGAAGCAGATCCAAAAACGTTCGCACACGAATGTTGAAACTCATCACGCGAAGCTCATCGCTGCGCGAAACATCCACGTAGGCGGCATGTGGTGACGCTGTGGCGACAGTCTGCGTCGGCATAGTTGAACGAGTCAGATGGGTCGTGGTGTAACGCGAAGAGCCGGTCGAACAGCCGGTGATCGACATCGCCAGCAGAACCAGCGGAATCACGACGAACTTGAGTTGGGGCATGTCTTCTCCGTGTCATTCAGACGAGGCGGCTTGCGAGCCGCGGGCAGGACAACAGAGTGTGAGCGATCGATGCCAGAGGCATCGGCGTTCACCATCTCCAGTCTTTAAGAGGATTTCGCTAAGATCGCGGGAGGCGACCTCAGCGGCCGCATAGGCAACGGCCCGAGGTGCGATTCTACGCAAATGCTGAGGGTGAGTTCAGCGCCGCTCATGTTTTTTCCAGCCTAGAATGCTGATGTAGTGCCGGGACCGTCACAAATAAGATTCCCCCAAAAGGGAGCCGACCATGAAGTCCACGACACACTGGGCATGGATTGTGGCGTTTTGCCTCGCTACGGGGGGTTTGGCACACGAAACCGACCACTTCACCGTCACACCGGGACGCGAGTTTGCCGACCTGGGGCCGCAGCTAAGTGTTTTCCTGTATGACCGCATCGAACGCGGCGTGCAGACCATCAATCAGCAGATTCAGCGAGCCCGCAAAGCCGGCGACGATGAAACGGTCAAGCAACTGCAGAATCCGGCTTCGCTGGTGGCGGCGGTTCATCGCGAGATGCCCGATCCATACAGCTTCATCGAAAACGTCGGCCGCGATGCCGAGACCGGCGTCTGGAACGACCGCTACCCCGGCCGGATCGTCGGGTTCAAACCCGGGCTCGACAATGTCTATCTCACGGCCGCCCTGCCGGTCGATCCGCGCACGCTGTTCAAGTTCTGGTTCGCCCCGGTGATCAAGACCTACGGTGTGTACATCGGCACCGACAAGCTCGGCCACTTCATCGGCATGGGCTGGCTGAACTACCAGGAATTCATCGCGCGCCGCCAGCGTGGAGAACCCGCCGACCAGGCCATGACCAAAACAATTCAGGCAACCGAGTCCAACCCGATCCTCTCGGAATCGGGCATACTCGGTATCGCTTCTTCGGGGGCCTACTCGAATGCGGACCTCGCATCAGACTTCATGGGCATGATGTTTTTCCGAAACCTGACCGAGCCGGTCAAGCTCAAGGGCGAGATGCGACCGGCGATGGTGCAACGCGACGGCGACGGGTGGAAACTGGCGCCGCATGTTTATCGCGGGTGTGATCTGCTGTCGTGGTTTGTCAGCGACCACTGGGACGAGGCGCTGAACCCGAGCCTGTTCGACGGCACCATGCAGGGCGGCATGAAGCGCGCGATTCAGCAGCGCAGCGCCGGTCTGCTGTGGCGATACCGCGATGACCAAGGCGGCCATCGCACGCCGGAGTACTTCACGCAGAAGGCCAAAGAGCTGTCGACCCTGTGGGGGCTGGACTATGGCCACAAGACCGGCAACGACGAGCTGATCACGCTGGCGGTGTGCTTTGAGCCCGCCTCGTCAAACTCGCCGGCCGCCAACGAAGCCGGGTACACACCGCTGCACTTAGCGACGATGCGCGGGGACCTGGCGCAAGTCGAAAAGCTGATCCAGCGCGGCGATGATGTTAACGCCCCGCTGAAGTGCCTGCCGTGTGACGTGGTGATGTACGGCTCGACACCGCTGCACTTAGCGGCCGCGCAGAATCACGTGCAGGTCATGGCCCGGCTGATCGAGGCCGGTGCTGATGCATCACACCCGACACCCGCAGGCGTTCGGCCGATTCACCGTGCCGCAGCACATCCCGAAGCGCTGTCGCTGCTGATCGAGCGCGGCGTCGATGTGAAGGCGACTGATGGATTCGGTCGATCGGCGATGCACTGGGCCGCGATGGCGGATGCCGGTGAATCGATCAACCTGCTGCTGGCGCAGGGGCTGACGACCGATGTGCGTGATGTCAACGATGCCACGCCGCTGCACCGCGCGGCGGCGGCGGGCGCTGATGCGGCCGTGTCCGTTCTGCTGGATCGCGGCGCGGACCTGCAAGCGGCTGATCGACTCGGACTCACTCCGCTGCACAGCGCGGCGGCCGCACATCGTGAGACCACCGTCAAACTGCTGCTGGATCATCACGCCTCGCCGACCGCGACGGATGATCTGGGCTGGACGCCGTTGCAGTTGGCCGCCCGCGCCGGCGACGCATCGATCGTCCGCATGCTCAAGCGACACGCCGCGGCCGAGCCGGCGGTCAAAGTCGCCGGCGATCTGGAGGAGACGCCATGATGATTCACGCAACACGCTGCCTGCTCATACTGACCGCATTGTCGATGATCGCGCTGTCGGGTTGCGGCTCGACCGTCACGACTGACCGCTGGCAATCGCAGGTCGAGCATTACATCAACGATCAAGCCGATGGCGACCCTGCCGACCTGCGCTGCGTGGTCAACGCCGAGGGCGAGCCGGAGTTCACCGTGCTTGGCGGCAACTCCCCGACCGATGGCGTCGACGCCTGCGGCCACTTGGTCGACGTCGTCGATGTCGACGGGCAGAGATGGCTGGTCTACGCGCTGGCCCAGTTGAAAGATCAGCAGGTCGAAAGTCTGCGCCCCGCTGCGGTGACGCGCGGACCTGCCGGGCCGCGCTGCGTGATCGGTACAACTGACGCGGCCAAGTTCAAACAGTACGTTGCAACCACATCGGAGATGGCGCCCGCCAGTGCGGCCCTGGAGCCGATACACACCTGGCCGCGCCCCGGCGATCGTTTCGTCGCCTCGGCGGAAGGATCGGCGCTGATTTTGTCGGAGCTACACAGCGGTGTGCGATGGCAGTTGAAACTTCCTGCGGCACGATGACCCGTCAGCGAATCATTGCAAAAGAAGAAGCCCACGGCGTGACGCCGTGGGCTTCGTTCAAATCAATCGATGTCGAATCGGGCATTAGCTGACGATGTGCTTGATCAGGTCGATCACGCGGTTGGAGTAGCCCCATTCGTTGTCGTACCAGCTGACGACCTTGAAGAAGTTGGAGTTCAGCTCGATGCCGGCCTTGGCGTCGAAGATCGAGCTGCGGGGGTCGGTGATGAAATCGGTGGAGACGACTTCCTCGTCGGTGTAGCCGAGGTAGCCGGCCATCGGGCCTTCAGCGGCGGCCTTCATGGCGGCGCAGATTTCATCGTAGCTGGTGGCCTTTTCGGTCTTGACGGTCAGGTCGACGACCGAGACGTCGCAGGTCGGGACGCGGAAGGCCATGCCGGTGATCTTGCCCTTGAGGGCGGGCATCGCCAGGCCGACGGCCTTGGCGGCGCCGGTCGAGGCGGGGATGATGTTCATGTAAGCGTTGCGGCCGCCGCGCCAGTCCTTCTTGGACGGGCCGTCCTGCGTGGGCTGGGTGGCGGTGGCGGCGTGGATGGTCGCCATCAGGCCTTCGGCGATGCCGTAGTTGTCGTGCAGCACCTTGGCGACGGGAGCCAGGCAGTTGGTCGTGCAGGAGGCGTTGGAGATAACCTTGGCGCTCTTGTCGAAGTCGTTTTCGTTGACGCCCATGACGACGGTCGGAATCTTGTCCGGGCTCTTGGTCGGGGCGGAGATCAGCACGCGCTTGGCGCCGGCGGTCAGGTGCCTGGAGGCCCCATCGATGTCGGTGAACAGGCCGGTGGATTCGACGACGAAGTCGACGCCGAGGTCGCCCCACGGCAGCTCTTCGGGATTGCGGACCGACAGGCACTGCATGGACTTGCCGTCGATGACGAGCGTGTCGTCGTCGGGCGCTTCGACGGTGCCGTCGAACTTGCCATGGGTCGAGTCATACTTCATCAGGTAGGCGAGGTTCGTCGCGGGAACCAGGTCGTTGACGCCGACCAGTTCAATGTCGGGATTTTTAGCGGCGACGCGAGCGACCAGACGGCCGATGCGACCGAAGCCGTTGATTGCAACTTTCAGAGCCATAGCGTTTACCTTTCGCAGCAGGTGAATCAGGTTGGTGGTACGGGAGCCGCCGATCCGTTGGCGGAAAGCCCGCTTCGGGGGCGGTAACAGGAAACGATGCTAGGTGATTGCCGGGGTGGTGTCAAATGATTGAAAATACGTAAACACCCTCAAATCAGGGGTTAAACCAGCGCTTGTGAGGGATCCCATCAATGGGCGAGTCACACCATCAGCGCGAAGAATCCGCCATCGTGATAGTCGGCTTCGGCGCCGCCGGGCAGGGTCTGTTCGGAGCGTGTGATCGAGCGGTTCAAGCGATCGGCCAGGGCCTCAGCCTGCTGCTGATTCTCCTCCGGCTCGATCGAGCATGTGGCGTACAGCACCGCGCCGCCCGGGGCCAGCAGCGGCGCGGCCTGCTCGGCGATCTCCCGCTGCAGTTGGGTCAGCGAGGCGAGCGAACCGGGGTGAAACCGGTATCGGGCTTCGAGTCGGCGGGCCAGCACGCCGGTGTTTGAACACGGTACATCAAGCAACAGCAGGTCTGCTGAGCCGGTGTACTGCGCCATCTGCTCGATGCTGACCGCTTCGATGCCGGGCACCTGTTTGAGCGACTCGAAACGCTCGGGGTCGGGGTCCGTGGCGATGATTTTCGCCTGCGGGTGCAGATGCGCCAGTTGGCGTGATTTTGTGCCGCGCCCGGCGCAGAAGTCGATGATGAGTTTGGGTGTCATATCCGCCGTCGCCGCCACGGGGGCTGCGGAGGTTGGATCCTGTACCCACCGCCCGCCGCGGCCGGCTGCTTCGAGGTACTCGACCAGGTCTGTGTGCGTGGATCGCCAGATATAGAACCCCGCGCGCTGGTGCGGCGTGGCCAGGGTCTCCGGCGGTGTGTCATCGCTGCGAACGATCGTCGGCGCGTGCTGAAGACTGTGCATCAGCAGCTCGGGGTTCTTCCACCGCCGCACGAGTTCGACCGGGTGACTGGTCGCCACCGCAAGCAGTTCATCGGGCGCCTCCGGCAACAGTGGCCGCGCCAAACGGATCACCCCTGGAACCCCAGGCAGCACATCGCGACCCGACACATATGCAGCATCGTCCTCGTAACCGACCACATCCTCGGCGAGCTTCCGCAGCACGGCGTTGGCGAGTTTGCCCGCACCGGCCCGGATGATCTGCTTGGCGAGCCCGACGGATTCGTCGATCGCCGCGTGGGCCGGTATCTTCCGCATGAACACGATCTGGGCCGCCCCGGCGAGCAGGATCGCCTGCATCATCGGCTCGGCTTTTCGCAGCGGCTTGCGCATGTGTTGATCCAGCAGATATTCCAGCGTCAGCCACCGCTGAAGCACCGTCCGGTGGATCGCCACCGCCAGCCGGGCGTCGCGCGGATCAAGCGCCGAGGTGTCCACCGACATTACCGCCAGATTCGGCGCGCTGCGAAACTGACGGGCGAGGGTTTTGACGGCTTGTCGGCGGGCTGGACTCATGGGTCACAGTGTATACCCGGGCGCTCCGCTTCGCTCGGCATCGGGCTTGTGATATGCTGATGCGATGGCAACGATCGATGTCAAAACCGAAGAGGATTCCGAACGCGGCTGGCGATTCGGCGTCGGGGTCACCGACGGCGGCGCGGAGCAGACGTTTGACGTGACGCTGAGTTGGTCGGATTACGATCTGTGGTCGCACGGGCAGGTGCCGCCGGAGCGCGTGGTCCGCGCGGCGTTCGAGTTTCTCCTGCAGCGCGAGCCGGTCGGGGCGATCCTCCGCAAGTTCGATTGCGCCGTGATCCGCCGCTACTTCCCTGATGTTGACAAGGCGTTGCCGAAGTTGCTTTGAACAAAGGCGGGGAGATTTAAATCTCCCCGCCCAAGCATGATCTAACACGCGGATCACTTCTTTTTGCTGTCGCTCTTGCCCTGTTTCTTCTCCCGGTATTTCCTGGCGTACTCGGCCTTCTTTTTGGCATCGGCTTCACGCTGTTTGGCGATCTCCGCCTTCTGCTCGTCGCTGAGCACCGCCTCGACGCGCTCGGCCTCCTGTTGCTTGAGCTTTTTGATCTCGGCGCGAATCTCCTTTTGAATCGCGGCCACCTTCGCCCGCTGATCGTCGGTCAGATCCAGTTTGTGATACGGCGCAAAAACCTTCGCCTTCTTGGCCGGCATGACCTTCTTCGCCGGCTCCGCCTTCTTGGCTTGATCAGCCTTCTCGGCGTAAGCCCCCAACACGCAGACTCCCACCAGCAACGCCGCGCACAGACTCATCGCATAACGCTTCATCGAAAGACTCCTAAAAATGTGAGGAAAGACGTGAGAACCCGGAACCGCACCGGATGTAGACAAAAGTATCCCGCGCGGTCTATTCGAGTGCAATGGGGGATTCGCGGATCAATCGCTCAGATCGGGCATCAGCGGCTCGGACTTCTCCTCCAGATCCATCGGAATCCACAGGAAGAACGTCGCCCCGCGATCCACATCCGACTCCAGATCGATGCGGCCTTCCAGCAGGCGGGCCAGTTCCTTGCTGATGGCCAGGCCCAGGCCCGTGCCGCCGTGCTCCTTGGTGTGCGACGAGTCGAGTTGGCGGAACTTCTCAAAGATTTCCTCGTGTTTCTCCACCGGAATGCCCGGGCCGGTGTCTTTGACCCAGACGCGGAGGCCGGTCGGCTCGCTGTCGTCACCGCCCTGCGTGGTGGCGGCTCCGAGTTCGATGCGCCCCCCCGCCGGTGTGAACTTCACCGCGTTGGACAGGAAGTTGAAGATGATCTGTTGAAACTTGCCCGGGTCCGTGCTGACCACCGGCAACCCGCGCGCCAGCTTCAGGCTCAATTGAAGCTGCTTGGCGTCGGCCTGCGGACGGATCAGATTCAACAGCACTTCGCAAGTGTCGGTCACGCTCATGGCGTCGACGTGCAGGTCGATGCGGCCGGCCTCGATCTTCGCCAGGTCCAACAACTCGGTGATCATCGTCAACAGCGAGCGGCTGGATGTGAGAATGTTCTCAACGTAACGCAGGCGCTTGTCGTTGCCCTGAACTTTCATGTTCGCCAGCGATTCGCTGAGCACTTCGCCGAAGCCGATGATGCTGTTCAGCGGCGTGCGCAATTCATGTGACACGTTCGCGAGGAAGTCGCCCTTGATGCGGTTGGCTTCGTAGAGCGTGAGGTTCGACTCGGCCAGTTCGCCGAGCTTGAGGTCGAGCTGTTTGTTGAGGTCGCGCAGCTTGTCCTGCGAGCCTTTGAGCGAGGCGAGCATGTCGTTGAAGGTGTCGGAAAGCTGCTCAAACTCATCGCCGGTGTTGATGTCCGAGCGGATATTCAGATCGCCCTCGGCGACTTTTTCCGCTGTCTCGCGCAGCACACGGACAGGCGAGAGAATGATGCGCGTCGTGATGAACCAGAACACCGCGATCGCCAGCAATAGCGCCAGCAGCCCGGCGATGATGGTGTAGACCGAGTTCAGCAGAAGCTGCCGCCCCGCCCAACCGGCCTGCATCTCGATCACCAGCAGCGCCTGCAGCGGATCGGCGACCTGCGTGGCGACAAGCGTCGACGCACCGCCGCCGCGGACACGCTCGATGTCCGACCGCCGGACCGCGCGCACGTAGTGATACACGCGCTTGCCGTCGTCGGCCCGTGTGACCTGCACCAGGTCCGTCAGCCCCGAGGGCGTTTCGAACTCCGCCAGCGCCCGGGCGATGAACGGATGGGCCTCGGACTCGGCGGTGAATTCCGACTCGGAGATCAGCCGCAACCGGCGCGGCGGGCCGTCTTCGGGTCCGACCAGCGGTTCGGGGGCTGAGTCGATCGCGCCGGCAAGCTGAATCAGATCGGCCAGCCAGGCGTCGGCCAGTTCTCGCGCGATCTCACGCTGCGATTCGGCGACCAGCTTCTGCATGCGCAGCCACGGCACGAACAGCGCGGCCGACAGAATCAGCAATACCGCCGCACCAAATAGAATCTGGCATTTGTTGGCGAGGCTGACACGGATTCGTGGCATTTAAGAAAACCCCGTGGCGCAGGGCGCGGGCGAGGTCAGGACGGGATCGTCTCGTTCAGCGAACTCGGATACTTCAGTTGCTTGGCGATGCGATTGTGTTCATCGACCACGACGACGTCCGCCTCATGATCGTCCAATTGCTCGGGGCCCATCAGGTAGTGGGCGAAGATGATGATCTTGTCGCCGCGGGTGACCAGACGAGCCGCAGCCCCGTTGACGCCGATGATGCCCGAGCCAGCCTCACCTTTGATGACATACGTTTCAAAGCGCGTCCCGTTGTTGGAGTCGGCGATGAGCACGACTTCGTTGGGGCGGATGCCGCTGGCGCGCAGCAGATCTTCGTCGATCGTGATCGATCCGACGTAGGCCGGATCGGTCTGCGTGATCGTGGCGCCGTGAATCTTGGCTCGAAGGACTTTGACAAACATGGCATGCGCTCGATTGCGTTCGCACTTATGGTATTCACCCCGCCGCGACTTGTCGACGCCGATCATCCGGCGGCGCGACTCAGCAGATGGGTGAACTGCCCGGGCTCGGTGGCGGCGCGCCAATCGACGCGCTTGGCCTCGGCCCAGAGTGATTCAAGGTCGTAATACGACCGCGTATGACTGTCGAAAAGGTGGACCACGACATCAACGAAATCAGCGACGACCCACGTGCTGGCCCCATCACCGTGGATGCCCATGGGGGTGTGGCCCTCGGCCCGGGCCAGGCGTTTCAGATCATCGGCGACGGAATGAATCTGCCGCTGACTGGTGCCGGTGACGATTACGTAGAAATCGGTGACCTGGCTCAGGCCGCGCAGATCCTGCACGACGACGTCTTCGCACTTGCAGTCGGCCAAAAGGCGAGCGGCGTGCATGGCAAAGTCATGCGCGTCAGTGGACGCCCCGGGTGGGTCCGGAGTCGGGTCTGTGTTTTGATCAGGGGAATCTGTCATCAGATCGGCAGACCGGTATGCAGGAAACTTCCGGTCCGGGGGCCGAGACTCAGCGACGGCGGCCGGCGGGAGCCGGGCCCTTCTGCTGGCGCTTCTGGCTCTTGCGGGCGGCGCGGCGGCGACGCTCGGAGGGCTTCTCGTAGTAGGCGTTCTTCTTGATGTCCTTGGTCAAACCTTCTTTTTCGCACATCTTCTTGAAGCGGCGGAGCATTTGCTCAACCGTTTCGCCGCCACGACCTTTGATTCGAATCGCCATAGGGTCAGAGTCCTTGTTCGGGTATCTTCAGTTGCGAGTCGGGCATTATTGCATAGGCCCCGCCCCCAGGCAAGGGGCTGGGCTGGAAATAACGCGATTTCGTCGCCCCGGGCGGTTGCTTTGGTCCCCACCGGTCGGTATACTACCCGACTTCGCATTTTCCGACCCAACGGTACAGGATCACGATTATGCCCCGCGAATGTGCTTTCACAGGACGTAAGACCAGCTTCGGACGCAGCCTCCGCTACCGCGGCAAGGCCAAGTACCTTGGCGGCGTCGGTAAGAAGATCACCGGCAAGACCAAGCGGAAGTTCCGCCCGAACATTCAGAATGTCACCGCTCTGGTCGACGGCAAGGCCCAGCGCATCAAGGTTTCGACCAAGGCCATCCGCATGGGCCTGGTCGTCAAGCCCCTGAAGCGTAAATACGCTTACACGAACCAGCAGGCCGCCGAATCCGCCTGAGCGTTCGACTGATTTGATCTGACAAGCCTCGCCCCCGCGGCGAGGCTTTTTTCATGCGCCGCCATCCCGGAGATCGCCCGATTGACCGCCCGCAGCAGTGACGGATAATCGACGTTCACGTTTCTTCGGTTTCCGTCACATCCAAATAGGACCACGCGATGACTCAACTCACGCCACGGTGCCTGTTGCTCGTTCTGATCTTCAGCTGCATCGCCCTGGCTCAAAGCGGGGACTTGTCCCGTGCGGCCGCCCCGCTGGAAGCGAAGTTCAGCCGCCCCGCCGATGATGACAAGCCGTGGGCCTACTGGTGGTGGGTCAACGGCAATGTCACCGAGCAGTCGATCACGCGCGACATGGAAGCGATGAAACAGGCGGGCTTCGGCGGCCTGCTGATGTTCGACTCGAGGAATTATCACGACGACATTCTGCCGCCGCCCCCGCCGCGCATGCCGTTCATGAGTCCGGCATGGCGCAAGCTGCTCAAACACTCCATCGCGGAAGCGGATCGACTCGGGCTGGGCATGAGTGTGAACCTCAGCAGCGGCGCCGGGGCGCTGAAAGGCCCGTGGGATGTCGGCGATCAGGCTCCGAAGAAACTGTCGTGGACCCGCGCGACGATCGACGGGCCACGCCGTGTGCGTTGCATGCTGGACGAAGCTGAGGGGCGATGGAACATCGCCGTCATCGCGGCGCGACATGCCGAAGCAGAGGCAGATGCGGATGCGGATGCGGATGCAGATGCATCGAACCAACCGGCCGGTGAAGCGAACCTGTCAGACAACTGGCAGGCGGTCAGCACAAAGCTGGGTGATGACCGCGTGGTCGAAGTGATCGATCTGACCGATCACGTGAACAATCAGGGCCAACTCGACTGGCAGGCGCCGGCCGGCCGCTGGTCGATCATCCGATTCACCTGCTCGGTGATGGAAGGCCACGAAAAGGATGTCGACATTCTCAGCGACGAGGCGGTTGAGGCGTATTTCCATCGGATGGCCGGTCGATTCATCGAAGACGCCGGCGACGCGGCGCGGCAAACGCTGACGCACCTGTACAGCGTGAGTTGGGAAGGCGCTACGCCCACGTGGACATTCAAACTCGAAAGTGAATTCAAAAAGCTCCGCGGATATGACATGCGGCCGTGGCTGCCGATTCTGGCGGGGATGCCCGTCGACAGCGCCGATGTCAGTGAGCGTTTCCTGCGTGATTACTACCGCACGCTCAGCGACTGCTTCATGCTCAACTGCTACGGCAAGTTGGAACAGCTCACCCACGCGGCCGGGCTGACCTGGCACTCGGAATCCGGCGGGCCATGGCACCGCAAGCTGCCGAGCTTTCAGCACGCCGACCAACTCGCCTTTCTCGGCCGCAATGACATGCCGCAGGGTGAGTTCTGGTATCCGTACCGCGGGCTGAATCGCCAGCCGGCCATGGCTGCCCACATCTACGGCAAGCCGCTGGTCGCCACCGAAGCGTTCACGCACATGAAGCACCACTGGTCGGTTTACCCCGCCCGGCTCAAGCCGTGCGCCGATGCCGCTTTCGTCGAAGGCGCCAACCAGTTCATCTGGCACACGTTCACCGCCTCGCCGCCTGAGTTCGGCAAACCCGGCATCGAGTACTTCGCCGGCTCGCATCTGAATCCGAATGTGACCTGGTGGGAGCAGTCGCATGTCTTTCTGACGTATCTGGCGCGCTGTCAGACCCTGCTGCGCGAGGGCCGCTTCGTGGCGGACATCTGCGCGTACGTCGGTGACGAGCCGTACCTTCACTGGGGACCGGGCGAGCAGTGGAGCAAAAAACCGACGCTCAAGCTCGACAGCGGGTACACCTTCGACATGGTCAACACCGAGGTGCTGTTGCAACGGCTGGCCGTGAAAGACAGTCGGCTCGTGCTCCCGGACGGGATGAGCTACGGGCTGCTGGTTGTCGACCTCGATGACCAAGTCGCGCTGCCGGGCGTGCTGCGGCGAGTCGTCGAGTTGGCACAGGCCGGTGCGACGGTCGTGCTGGGCCAGCGCCGGCCGATGCGTGCCCCGGGCCTGCGTGATTATCCCGATTGCGATGACGCGGTGCGCAAACTCGTCGAGCAACTCTGGGGCAAAGGCGATTCACCCGCCACGCAAACCATCGGCAAGGGACAGGTGATCACCAACACGCCTGTTCATGAGGTGCTGACCTCGCTGAAAATCCCCGCTGATTTCGAAGGCCCCTTCCGATACATCCACCGCCGCAGCGATGACACGGACATCTACTTCGTCGCCGGCGAAGGCGAAGCCGACTGCACCTTCCGCGTCACCGGCAAAACACCCGAATTGTGGGATCCGCAAAGCGGCCAGGTTCAACCGGCGGGTGTATATCGACAAACCGCCGATGGGCGCACGGTCGTTCCGCTGAACCTGCCCGAAGGCGGCTCCACGTTTGTCGTGTTTCGCAAGCCCGCCGACCAGCCGCACCTCACCAACATCAACGCATCAAACCGTCACGTGCAGATACACGGCCGCACCAGCAACGGCCTGTCACTGACCTGCTGGCAAAATGGCGATTATCAACTGCAGACATCCAACGGCGCACCCATTGCGTTGAGCGTCAAAGAGGTGCACGCCCCGCAACCGCTGACAGGCCCCTGGCAGGTGAGCTTCACCCCCGGCTGGGGCGCGCCCGAATCAGTCACGTTCGATCAACTGATCGCATGGAACGATCACCCCGACCAGGGCATCAAGTATTACTCTGGCTCCGCAACATATCGCATCACGTTTGAACTGTCCGCCGACCAGGCCCGTGGCCCGATCAGACTCGACCTCGGGGAAGTACACAACGTGGCTGAAGTGAACCTCAACGGCAAACCGCTCGGCATCGCGTGGACCGCTCCGTGGGATGTCGATCTGACCGGCGCGGCCAAACCCGGTTCCAACCAACTGCTCATCACGGTGACCAACACGTGGGTAAATCGCCTGATCGGCGATGCGCACTTGCCTCCCGACAAGCGCTACACCCAAACCAACGTCACCGGCCGCGTCGAAGGCATCAAATTCCCCCACCTGCGCGGCTACGGCCCCGAAGACCCGCTGATGAAATCCGGCCTCCTCGGCCCCGTGAAGCTTCACTTCGGCGTCGACAAACAAATCAAATGGCCCCAGGCCAACTGACGTCACACGAGCGACAACATCCCGCAATGCCGCCTGCCGCCGATGGCGCGGCGAGGGATCGTCGCGATGACTGAATAACCCAGAAAACATTGAACTGTGATGCGCACCAACCTGGGCTTTCGCAAGGTTGTTTCATCCTTCTGCGCGATCGTTTGTGACGGGGCAATCCATGGCGCCGAGCGCCAAAACTGTTCCATTTGGCACGCAAGTGTGCAAATATTGACTACTTATCAGGCACGGAGCTTTCAGCGGTGAGAAATTTTTACCCGCAAATTTTATTGATGTAAATCTTTTTTAGACAGCCACATGACACCATGTAGTGCCATCCCCGACTCGCGAACACGCCCCAAGTGGGCATTATTTTTGCGCCATGGGTTAGTCACACGGACTATGGATATTCGAATTCTTATGACGGATGGGGAAGATGACTACGATCAACACCGATCGGACAACCACTACACAGCCATCAACAAAGGATCTTGTTAAGGTCGCTGAGCCGTTCCTGAGCGAGCGGCCGGTGGTGCGAGGCAAATTCTTCTACGCCGATGGCGAGCAGATGCTCGTGCGAGGCGTGACCTACGGGCCGTTCAAACCCACCGAGGACGGGTGCGAATACCACACGATCGATCGTGTGCGCCGCGACTTCGGCCGCATGGCCAAGGCGGGGTTCAACACCGTGCGGACATACACGGTGCCGCCGCGCTGGCTGCTCGATGTGGCGTCGGAGAACGGCTTGCGCGTTTTCGTGGGCATGCCCTGGGAACAGCACGTGACTTTCCTCGACTCGGCCAAGACGCGCAACGCGATCATCAAGCGCATCCGCGAGTCGGTTCGCACACTGGCCGGGCACCCGGCGTTGTTCGCATTTGCCGTCGGCAATGAAATTCCCCCCAGCATTGTGCGGTGGTACGGGCGACCGAAGATCGAGCGATTCATTCGCAGACTTTTCGATGTGATCAAGGCGGAAGACCCCGGCGCACTGGTCACCTACGTCAACTTCCCGACGACCGAATACCTGAAGCTCGACTTCCTCGACTTCCAGTGCGCCAATGTCTACCTGGAAGACGAAGACGTGCTCCGTCGATACCTGCTTCGTTTGCAGAACCTGGCGGGCAGTCGTCCGCTGCTGCTTGGTGAGGTGGGGCTGGACACTCTGCGCAACGGTCACGACAAACAGGTCGAAGTGCTCCAGTGGCAGATTCGCGTGTGTTTCGCCGCGGGCGCTGCGGGCACATTCATCTTCAAGTGGACCGATGAATGGTATCGTGGCGGCGCGGACATCGAAGACTGGGACTTCGGCCTGACCGATCGCCAGGGCAATGACAAGCCCGCGCTCGAAGCCGTCAGCCGCGCTATTCAGCAGACGCCTTTTAACATGGACCGTGACTGGCCCCGCATCAGCGTGGTCATTTGCACCTATAACGGTTCGCGCACGATCGCTGAGACGATCCGCAAGGTCGCCGTGGTCGATTATCCCAACTACGAAGTCGTGGTCATCGACGACGGCTCGCAGGACAAAACCAACAGTATTCTGTATCGCCTCGGGCAGGAACTCAAAGACCTGTGCGACCTTCGCATAGTGCGTGTGGACAACGGCGGACTCAGCCGCGCACGAAACCTCGGCTATCAGCACGCGACCGGCGAAATCATCGCCTACCTCGACGATGATGCGTATCCCGATCCGCGCTGGCTGCAGTACCTGGCCGACACCTTCATGACGACCGATGCGATCGGCGTCGGCGGGCCGAACCTGCCCGTGCCCGAAGACAACGAAGCGGCCTACTGCGTCGCGCATTCACCGGGCGGGCCGAACCACGTGCTGATCGACGATGTGGTCGCCGAGCACATTCCCGGATGCAACATGGCGTTTCGCAAGTCGGCGCTGGAAGCGTGCGGCGGATGCGATCCGACATTCCGCATCGCCGGCGACGATGTGGACCTTTGCTGGCGGCTGCAGGATGCCGGCGGCGTGATCCGGTTCAATCCCGCTGCGGTCGTCTGGCACCATCGGCGTGATTCGATCAGCGGCTATCTGCGACAGCAGAAAAACTACGGCCGCGCCGAAGCGATGCTGCAGAACAAGTGGCCCGAGCGATACAACCTGCTCGGTCACGCCCACTGGGCCGGCCGAATCTACGGCGACGGACTGACGCTGCCGCTGATCTTCCGGCGCAACCGGATCTATCACGGCCGATGGGGCACCGCGCTGTTTCAGACGCTCTACACCCGACCGGCCGGTGTGCTGCACTCGATGCCGCTGATGCCCGAGTGGTACCTGCTGGTGCTCGTCGGGCTGGTGGTGGCGCTGGCGGGGCTGGTGTGGAATCCGCTGCTGATCTTCACGCCGGTGTTGGCGATCGCGTTCGGACTGCCGATGATTCAGGCGATCATCAGCGCGAAGAATGCCGACATGCGGGAGGTGCGCAGTTGGTCGCAGCGGATGAAGCTGCGCACCATTGTCGCAGCACTGCATATCGCCCAGCCCATCGTCCGCCTCAAAGGCCGCATTCTGCAGGGCCTGACTCCCTGGCGACGCCCGAAGATCAAAAAGCGTTTTGTCTGGCCGATGTGGCGCAAGGTGAGGACGATCTGGACCGAGAAATGGATCGACCCGAACACGATGCTGACCCGTCACGAATACCTGCTGCGAGATAGCGGCACGTGGCTGCGGGACGGCGGCGACTTCGACTCGTGGGACCAGGAACTGCGCGGCGGGCTGTGCGGCGGCGTGCGTGTTCTGATGGCCGTCGAGGAGCATGGCCAGGGTCGACAGTTTTACCGCTTCAAAGCCTGGCCGATCGTACCCGGCGCCCTGCTCGTTCTGCTGGGCGCGGTGTTGGGCACGGCGGTCCTGCTCTGCTGGGGCGGCATCGTTGAGCTGGGTATACTGTTGCTGATCGTGGCGATGGTCTTGAGTCTTCGGGCGTTCTTCGATGCCGGCGCCGCCATGGCCGCGCATAGCTACTGCCTCAGCCAACTCAAGGCTGCGGAAAATACATGAGCTCAAGCTCGAACAATTCGTCTGCACGACTCTACCTCCGGTTGATCAAACAGACGCGGGGTTGCTGGCCGCACCTCGCGCTGATCGGCGTGCTCACGCTGGTGTACACACCGCTGAAACTGCTGGTGCCGTTGCCGCTGGCCATCGCGGTCGACTGCGTGATCGGCGACAAGGATGTGCCCGGCTGGATCAGCGGAATCACACCCGCAGCCTGGCATGGCAGCGATGACAAATTGCTCGTGATGGCGATCGGCATTCTCGTGTTTGTCAGTGTTTGCACGCTGGCGTCGAACGTGGCGCTGTACGTACTCAAGAGCTGGACCAGTCAGCGGATGATCCTTGCATTTCGCGCGTTGCTTTTTCGACACGCCCAGCGCCTGTCGCTTCAGTACCACGACGTGACGGGCAGTTCCGACTCGACCTATCGAATCCAGTACGATGCGCCGGCCGTTCGCACCTTCACGATGGACGGCGTGATCCCCTTCCTGGCGTCGCTGTTCATGCTCATCGGCATGTTCGTGGTGATGTTCTCGCTGGATTGGCGGCTGGCGTTGATCGCGCTGGGGCTTTGTCCCGTGCTGATCCTGCTGATCAACCGATGGGGGCCGATTCTGCGGCGCGGCTGGAAAGACGTGAAGAAACTCGAAAGCTCCGCGATGGGCGTCGTGCAGGAATCGCTGGGCGCGCTGCGGGTGGTCAAAGCATTCGGCCAGGAAGAGCGTGAGCATGATCGCTTTGTCACCGAGGCTGCCGGGTCGATGCGCCGAACCGTGCGCGTTTCGCTGAGCCAGAGTCTCTTCGAGGTGTGCAGCGGACTGGCGCTGCTCTGCGGTTCGGCGTCGATCCTTTACTTCGGCGTCCAGCACGTGCGCCAGGGATTGCTCAGCGTCGGGGAGTTGCTGCTGATCTGGGCGTACCTGGCGCAGATCACCGGGCCGCTTCAGGCGATGAGCACCCGGCTGGCGACGATGCAGAACGCGCTGGCCAGCGCCGAGCGATCGTTCGAGTTGCTCGACGCCATGCCCGACGTTCAGGACAAACCGCACGCCAGGCCCATCGATCGGGCTCGCGGCGCCGTGACTTTCGACAATGCATCGTTTGCCTACGACACCGGCGACACCGTGCTGCGCGATGTGTCGATCGACATTCATCCGGGCGCGAGGGTCGGCATTGTCGGTCAGACCGGCGCCGGCAAATCAACGCTGATGAATCTGCTGATCCGCCATCACGACCCGACCGCAGGACGCGTGCTTCTGGATGGCGTTGACCTTCGGGAATACAAGCTCGCCGACCTGCGCAGCCAGTTCGCCCTGGTTTTGCAGGACTCGGTGCTGTTCGCCACCAGCATCCGTGAAAACATCGGCTACGCCCGCTCCGACGCCACGGAGAAGCAGATCGAGCAGGCCGCCCGCGCGGCCCACGCCCACGATTTCATCACGCGACTGCCCGACGGTTATGACACCGTCGTCGGCGAGCGGGGCCAGATGCTATCCGGCGGCGAGCGACAGCGCATCGCCATTGCCCGTGCGTTCCTGCGTGACTCACCGGTTCTGATTCTCGACGAGCCGACCAGCGCGCTGGACGCCAAGACTGAAGCGGACATCCTCGCGGCGATCGAAGAACTGATGAAAGGCCGCACGACGTTCATCATCGCTCATCGCCTGTCCACCATTCGCCAGGCGGATGTCATTCTCGTGCTCGACAGCGGGCGGGTCGCCGAACGCGGCTCGCATGAAGAGCTCATGGCTGCCGGCGGGTTGTACCGCCGACTGGTTGAACGCCAGCAGTTGCGTGACGCCCGAACCGCAGCGGAAACGACTCCCGCGGAGGTGATGCAGTGAACACCGCCCCCGCGGCTCGCGCGATGATCGCCGGCTGGTTCAGCTTTCCCGGTTGCAATGCCACTGCGGGTGACATTCTCGCTGCGCAGGTACTCGCTGGCTGGATCAGCGAGGCGGGGCTGGCCTGTGACATCGCCCGCGCCGAACCGTTTGAACCGTTGCTCGATTGGAAGGCTGTCGATCCGCAGCAGTACACGCATCTGTTTTTCGTATGTGGCCCGTTTCGTGATCGGCCGATGTCGCACGAGTTGCTCGAACGATTCGACCACTGCCAGAAGGTCGGCGTGAACCTGTCCATGATCGAGCGTCTGGCCGACTTCAACCCGTTCGACCTGCTCTACGAGCGCGACAGCGAACGCACGACCCGGCCGGACCTGGTCTTCGCCTCCGATCCGGCCCGCGTGCCCGTCGCCGCCCTGCTGCTGGTGCACAAGCAGAAAGAATACGGCGACCGCGGCCTGCACAAACAAACCCACCAGTTGATCCACCAGACACTTGCCGGGCGGAACATCGCGTGCGTGCCGGTGGACACCGTGCTGGAAAACAATGCGACGGGTCTGCACACGATTCAGCAGATCAACACGGTGATCGCCCGGGCCGACCTGGTCATCACCACACGGATGCACGGTCTGGTGATGGCGCTGCACAATGGCGTCCCGGCCGTGGCCATCGATGCGATCCAGGGCGGCGCCAAGGTGCTCGCTCAGGCGCGTTCGGTGCAATGGCCGATTGTGACCACCGCGGATGACCTCACCGCCGACTGGATCAATCAGTCGATCGACCGCTGCCTGAAGGCGGAGATCAGACAGCAGGTTGCCCTGTCGCAGATCCGGGCGCGCGAGGCGCTCGAATCGCTGCGACAGGAAATGATCGATGCGATCACACGCCCCTCGGTCGGCATCAGCCAGTGAGTCAACAGGAGTCGATGTTTTGCGGATCGTGATCACAGGCCTGGCCGCGACGTTTCCGTATGGAGGCGTGTTCTGGGACTACCTCCAGTACGCGCTGGGCCTGCATCAGCTCGGTCATGATGTGCTGTATCTCGAAGACACCGGCAAGTGGTGTTACAACCCCGAAGCGTCCACCTTCGTGGAAAGCGGCGAGGAAAACGCCCGCCGACTCGCCGCGAACCTCGACCGCCACATGCCGGAGTTGAACGGTCGCTGGGCTTTCCGCGACGGCACGTGCACAAGCTATGGCCGGGATTGGAAACAGGCGATGGCGTTCTGCCGATCGGCCGACCTGTTCATTCATCTGTCGGCCTCGTGCCTGATGGAAGACGATTGCTTCGAGGCCGACCGCGTCGCCTTTGTCGACAGCGATCCGATGTACACCCAGGCCAAATTGGCCCCCGCCGCCGATGCGAATTCGCCGAACCACGAGTCGGCGCTCGAGCATCTGGCCTGGCTCAAACGCCACGACGTGTTCTTCACCTTCGGCGAAAACGTCGGCAATTCTGACTGCCTGATTCCCAACGACCTGATCCGCTGGCAGCCGACCCGCCAGCCGATCACGATCGATCGATTCACCGCGGCAAGCAAACCCATCGATCACCGGCGTCGAACGCTCACGACCGTCGGCTCATGGAACCCGCACGAAGTCAGTGTCCAGATCGACGGGCAATCGTTCGGCGGCAAGAGCATCGAGTTTCAGCGGTTCCTCGAAGCGCCCAAGCGACTCAGCGCCCCGATGGAACTGGCGATCAGCGGCAACTACCCCGCCGGCCGACTGATCGAAAACGGTTGGAACCCGATCGACGCGCTGGGCGTCTCGCTGGATCCGGCGGTTTACCGTGACTATCTTGCCGATTCGCTCGGCGAGTTCAGCGTCGCCAAACACGCCTACGTCGCCAGCCGCAGCGGTTGGTTTTCCTGCCGCTCGGCCTGCTACCTGGCGCTGAGCGTGCCGGTTGTGGTGCAGGACACCGGCTTCAGCCGATTCATCCCCACCGGCAAGGGGCTATTCGCATTCAATACCGCCGATGAAGCGGCGGCGGGCGTCGAAGCGATCGTGGCCGACCCGGCCGGGCAGTCGCGCGCCGCGCTGGAAATCGCACGAGAATATTTTGACGCGAGCACCGTGCTGCAGAAGTTCATCGAAGCGGCCATGGGTGATGCGCCCCGCGCGACCGGCGAGATGACCGCATCGATGGAGCGTCAGACATGAGCAAGGCTCCACCCCTGTTTCTGTATCTGCACATCCCCAAAACGGGCGGCAGCACGCTCGGCTCGATCCTTTATGCGCAGTATCACGATGGCACGTACAGCAAAGCCGAAGGCGGCTACCTCCACGCCGCCGTGTACTACCTGCCCGATGGATTCATCCGACCGGCGAGCGACCAAATCCCCCGCGATCAAATCAACGCCATGCGTCGATCGGATGTCAACGCCGTGCTCGGACATTTTGCCTACGGCCTGCACGAAGCTCTGGGACGTCCGGCGCGATACATGACCATCCTTCGCGAACCCGTGCGACGCGTGCTCTCGCTGTACAACCACCTGGCGGCTTACGGTCAGCTTCCCGCCGACATGACGGTGGAGGATTTTGTCACTGGCCCGTATCTCGCCGAGGCCTGCAACGATCAGGTCCGGCGCGTCGCCGGCTGCGAACCCGGCATCGCCTGCAACCGCACGCATCTGGAAACAGCCAAGCACAACCTCGCGCATGCCATCGAATTCACCGGCATCACCGAGCGTTTCGATACCTGCATGCTGCTGGCCGGCAGAACATTCGGCTGGACCGAGTCGATCAACTACCTGCCGCGTCTGGTCAACACCACCAAATCCGACGCGGCAAATCACAGCCATGCGGTGCTGGACATGGTGCGTGAATACAATCAATTCGACATGGAACTTTACGCTTTCGCCAACCAGTTGCTTGACGAGCGGATCGCCGCCCAGGGTCCCGCATTCCAGGCCGAACTTGAAACCTATATCGCCGCCAATCAGAAACTGCTCAGCGAGCACGGGCCGGCTTCGACCGTGTCGTGACCGCGGATCATCGGGATGAGGATATGACATGCGTGTCTTGATCGCAGGATGGTTCAGCTTCGAGCAGATGGGCGCCTCAGCCGGCGACCTGCTGGCGCGCGATCTGACCGCGCAGTGGCTGACCGATGCGGGGATCGACTACACCGTCGCCGTCGATGTGCCGTTCACCGATGGCAAGCGATGGGAAACGCTTGATCCCGAAGCATACTCACACGTCATCTTCGTCTGCGGCCCGTGCGGCAACGGCCCCCCGCTGACCGGTTTGCTGGACCGGTTCGCCAACTGCAGTTGGATCGGCCTGAACCTCACGATGCTGCAGGATCTGGACCAGTGGAATCCGTTCGATCTGCTCATCGAGCGGGATAGTTCACGCACCGGTCGGCCGGACATGGTCTTTCTGACCGAGCCGCTGCGCGTGCCGCGCGTCGGGTTGATCCTTGTGCACCCGCAGAAGGAATACGGCAAGCGCGGCCGCCATGAACAGGTCGGCCAGTTGGTGACCGATCATCTTGGGTCGCTGGACGTTGCGGTCGTGCCGATCGACACCCGGCTCGATCACAACCAGACCGGGCTGGGCTCCAGCGGGCAGATCGAGTCAATGATCGCGGCGATGGATTTCACCATCACCACCCGCCTGCACGGCACGGTGCTGTCGATCAAGAACGACGTGCCGCCGATCGTCATCGACCCGATCGCCGGCGGCGCGAAAGTTGCCGCTCAGTGCAAAGTCATCGGCTGGCCTTGGTGCTGCCTGGCGGACGAACTGACCGCTGAGTGGCTCGACGATGCGATCGCGTTCTGCCGGAGCGCCGACGCGAAGCATCTTGTTACCGATCGACGTTCAAAAGCCCGCACGGCGCTGTCCACCATGCACGCCGAGTTGATCGACCATCTCTCGATCTCCACGCACCAGCCGACCGGGGGCTGTGGATGATCCGGGCAGTGCTTGCGACCCACATGGTGCGCTACCCGCTGGGCGGCAATCTGTCGTGGGCCCTTCAATACATCCTTGGCTTGCAGCGAGCCGGGGCTGACTTGACCATCGTCGAGCGGGCCGACTACCCCAATGCCTGTTTCGACCCGCTCGCCAATCAGTTGACCGACGATCCGGCCAGCGGCCTGCAGATTGTGCGCGACCTGCTGGCGCGCCACGGCCTGGCGGATCGATTCGTTTTCGTCGATCACAGCGGTCGCTACCACGGCCTTGACGGGCCGACAGTTCACCAGCGATTCGCCGACGCCGATTGTTTCATCGACAGCGGCAACCATGGCGCGTGGAGCGAACCGGCCTCGCAGATTCCATGCCGCGTGTTGATCGACGGCGAGCCGGGCTACACGCAGATCCGCTGCGTGACCGAACCCGCACGCAAGGCGATGATCGATCAGTACAACTTTCATTTTTCCAACGGCTTGCTGCTGGATACCGAACACACCGCCGCGCCGCCGACCGGCCATCGTTGGCGACCGTTTGTGAATCCCGTCTGCCCGGACCTGTTTGAGCATGTGCCGCCGCCACCCGATGATGCGCACTGGTCGACCATCATGAACTGGCAGGCCCACAAGCCGCTCGAATATCAGGGCAAGGTGTACGGCCAGAAAGACCTGTCGTTTGAGCGGTTCAAATCACTGCCACAGTCGATTCACGCGGCGATGGAGTTGGCTGTCTCGGGTCAGGCCCCGCGCGATGAGCTAGCCGCGATGGGCTGGCGAATCGCCGATGCCAAGGCCAAAACACGAACGGTTGATGGCTATTACCAGTACATCCGCGAATCGCTCGGTGAGTTCAGTGTCGCCAAACACGTATTCGTCGAAGCGCGGACCGGTTGGTTCAGCGACCGGAGTGCCGCCTACCTGGCCAGCGGGCGGCCGGTCATCCTGCAGGACACGGGCTTTAGCGAGGTGCTGCCCACCGGCGAAGGGTTGTTTGCCGTCAACAATATCGACGAAGCTCGCGAGGCGATCGAATCAGTACAGAGCGATTACAGTCGACACAGCCACGCAGCACGTGAAGTCGCGCGTGAATGTCTCGATGCCGGCAAGGCGTTTGCCGACCTGCTCGCCTCAGTCAAATGAATAGCGGATGAGAGCCGTCCCCCATTCCTTGCGAGCGGTTTCCTCAACATTCAAATTGGCGCTGATGTGGCCCCCGGCTGACACCGCCTCAGTTCGTGGAACGAACCTCTTTTTGGTTTGTGCGGTACTCCGTCAACGCATGGGTTAATTCCGGCGTCGCCGGCAGTTCACTCAGAAAAGTATAAACGCGACGGGTGATGAACCGATTCGGTCGATCCAGCAGAGCGATCACCGCCTGGATGACTTGAGGCGTTGCGACCTTGTGCTGACTTAACAGATTCAGAAACAGATGAATCTCGTAGTAGCTGTCGAAGTGATTCAAGCAGGATGCGAGTGCCGCGAACCAATGCGGAGGAATTTCCTTTTCTTCGGTCAGTTTTTCCAACAGAAACACACGTTGCGGCCCAGTCCCTTCCGCGAGCAATGTCGTGTAAGCCGCCAGGCGGTCCGGCCCGTGTGGCGTGGCGCCTGCGAGAAACGGCCAGGCGTGTGGGACCCAGTCGCCATCGCGTTGCTTGCACCGGTTCAACACCGCGGTGATCGTCGCATCGTCAAACAAGCGACGCTGCGCCAGCGCATCCAGCGCGAAATGCACATGGTGCGAGTTTTCATCGGCGAGCCACTGAAGCAATTGGTCTCGCGATGCGGTGTCGCGGGTGATATGACGAATGTGCTGCGGCACCTCGCCGTGGGCCCAGTGCCACAGGGTCAGCGAGGTGTAAGCCGCCCCGGGTACGACCAGCGACTGCAGATCGACCGGCGTCGGAATCGACAACGCGTCGGCACGATCCAGCGCGTATTCGGGATTACGCCAGGCGAATTGCTCCGGGCGGTCGTCGGCGGTTTCCTTCTCGGCCTTGAGCAACTCGTCCGGCTGCACGTATTGAACCAGGGATTGTGAATCCTGCAGCAGCGCGTGTAATGCGCGATGATCGGCACGGCTGAAACGAACGTGCTCATTCTTCGTCAGATTCTTCCCGGCGGGGATTTCGTAACGTTCGTACTCGCCCAGCGGATCCCAGAACAGGCGAACCGTGATGATCTCGCATTCATCATCCAGGCAGTAGACCGACCGCACATCCATCGCGTATTCCAGCGGCTCGCCGGACTGGCTCTTTTTGATGATGAGTGTTTTTGTCGTCGAGTCGAGTTTCAGTGCGGCGCTGTTGGTGATTGTGATGGGATGCGAAGAAATCGAGACCGTCGGCGCGGCATGACAACCCGCCATCAAGGGCAGCGCGAGGACCGCCAGCCAGTTCCTTCGAAGTTGGTGCAGGAGTCGGCTCAACGGTATGAATCAGCTCGGAATGATCGCGCCGTGGGCGCGCAAGGTTTGGTGAATCTCCGCCAGCGGCACGGCCAGGGGCGTGGTCTGTTTCTGCGCCGCCAGCGCCGCGGCGACGCCGGCCGCCTGCCCCATGCCCATACACGACGCCTGCACACGCAGCCCGGAATTCGCCAGGCGATCGCTGCAGACACACCGACCGGCAACGATGATGTTGCGGCTGTTTTTCGGCACCAGCGCCCCCAGCGGAATCGTCGGCACCGTGCCGGGTTTCAGCGGCTTGGGGCGAACGCCCGTTTTGGTATGCAGATCGACGGGGTAAAACGCATACGACACAGCGTCGTCATACAGCCGCCCGGAAACATAATCCTCGTGTGTCACCATGGTCTCGCCGACGATGCGGTAACTTTCGCGGAACCCGGTCTCCGGTTGCAGGTGCATCAGCCGCCCCTTGGCCTGGCGGACCTTGGCGAGCACAACCTTGCGACCGGTCAGGTTCGCCAGCGTGACGGTGCGCGAGTTGGTCGAATCCGCCCCATGTACATACAAGCGATGAAGCTGCTCGCGCCCGGGCTGATGCGCTTCGCCGATTTTGAACAGCATCGAGCCCGGCTGGGTTTCATCCTCGCGCAGGCGCGGCAGGCCCAACATGCCGACGACTTCCGCCCCGCCGGTGCAGTCGATGATCTGTTTGCACATCACGCGGCGGCGGGTTCCAAAACCGATGCAATCCACCTGCCAGCCGTCGCCGGTCTTCCGAATCGACTCCGGGAATTCGTAATACGCGACCTGCACCCCGGCCTTTTCGCATTTTTCCTCGGCGAGGATGGCGTAGACGAAGGGATTCACATGGACCTGGTTCTGCCAGTGACGCGGCGGAACTTTTGAAAAGTCAGGAAATGTGCCGCCGTCGAGTTCGACGGTGTCGCTGACCAGTTCCCACCCGATGCCGGCGATCACCTGCTTGCCCCACGCGTCGAACAGCCCCGGAAACGCCACGCCGCCGATGGTCGTGGTGCCACCGAGCTGACCGTTGCGCTCCAGCAGAAGCGTTCGTGCTCCGGCGCGGCCGGACTGTATCGCGGCGATCGTTCCCGCGGTCCCACCACCGACCACGAGCACATCGACCTCGGAGTCGATGATACCGTCGCCAGCGGATTTAACTTGTGCCGCGGACTTTGACTCCGAGGCGATGGTGACATGAGTCGTGCTGGCGATGGCCAGACCCACCGCCGAACGTTGAAGGAACTTGCGTCGATCGACAGAGTACTTGTTGCTCATAATTTCATCACACCTGATGGGCCGACAGAGCGAGATCGTATGGCCTGAGCGGTTGATCGGCTAGCGGCCAGACCGGGGCCAGATGTATCGCTGCGTGCCGAAGCCGATGTATTCTTCGTGTTGTGACCAAGCGAACCACGACGCAGAGCCATCGGTCATGGCGCTGTTGAATCCCTCTGGCGCATCACGTTCGATCGGCCGGTCGTGCCCGTAATGGATCCCGCTGAGATCGCGAAGCGTCAGGCAGGTCCATAGGGCGCAATCCTGACGAAACGCACTGACGCGGGACAGGTTGGGCATGTCGACGAGCCAGGCGTTGTCGGCATCATAGACATGATATTGGTAAGTGATGTTCTCATAGGTGTAGTCAGGCATGGTCGTGCCAGGATTGCGGGCATCAAGCAGGCGGCTGGGGCAGAACATCATTTCATCGCGATCGACAAGGTAGGGAATGATGAAGCTTTTGACGAGATCGACCGAACCGTACACCATCGTGTGCGGTCGAACGTTGCCTGGCCCGCTGCCCGGCCGAGCCGGTGTTTGATCTTGGTAATCGGTCGCATAGACGAACGTGCCGGTAACACTCTGCTTGAGGTGCGACATGCACTGGACCCGTCGGGCTTCACGGCGAGCGCCTTCGAGAGCCGGCAGCAGGATCGCGATCAGCAACGCGATGATGCTGATCACGACCAACAACTCGATGAGGGTAAAACCGTGCTTACGCAAGTCGCATGTTCCACGAAGCCTACGGATTGAATCCGTGGGCTTCTGAATAGGGTGTTTCAATGACGACGACGCATCGCGACCATGCTGAGCATCACCAGGCCGGCCGGCAGTGCGGCGGGCGTCGGGATGGCCACCTCGCCCAGCAGTACGACGTTGTCGATCCGGGCGCCGTTTTTGGCGATGTCGATACCGCTGTCGTAGATGTAGATACGGAATTCAACCAATTCGCTGATGTTCTGGAACATCGCATCGGACAGGAGGACCGTTTGCGTGGTGGTGGTGTTCCACGCCTGGGCGAAAGTCGAGCCGATGTTCGACGCGTAGCCGTCAAGACTGGAGCGGACGAAGAAGTACATCGTTGCGTCAGTGTCTTCACCGTCGCCGCCGAAGGTGGGGTCATGAATCGCGTCGAAACTCAATGCGGTCAGGTCCATCAGGTTGCCTTCGGGATTCACGACAAAGCTGACATAGTCGCCGGCGGCATAAGCGCCAGCTTCGGAGTCGGTCGTCGCGGTGCTGCGAGCGAAGACATTGCCCGCGGAGGAAAAGCCCCAGTTTGAGGAAGCCGGATTGATCGTGAAAGCACCGGCGGTGGAGTTCGGTTCGGTGTCTGAAGAAGACGCATTGAAGCCGTTCAACGCATAATTGGCGATGGTGTCGGGGGTGTGATGGGTCACCTGCAGTGCGGGGCGATTGGCGGCGGTGACTATGTCGTCTGAGAAGCGGGTGAAGTTATGGGTGCCGACGGTTTCATCAGCGCCGCGGAGCATCAGGCGCAGACACCCGTCGCCGGCTTGTGCATTCAGCAGGGCCAAGCGAAACGCGGAGGTGTTGGCGAAGGTGACGGTCTGGCCGGTGATTTCAACATCGAAACTGGTCGAGGACACCAGCGCGCCGGACGTGCCGCCGGGGGTCGCATCGCCGGCGCCGGGGGTATTCCAGGTGGCGGTGGTTTCATCGATGTCGTAGTTGTAGGTGTAGGCGTTGAACGTGGTCAACGCGCCGGCGGAGCCGACATCGTTGATGCCTGCGGTGGTGGAGGTCGTCAGCACGAGCGAGACGGTGTCGATCGTTTCGGTGAGTGGCAATTCGCTGATGTCGAATTCAAACAGACCGCGGAGGACATCGCCGGTGGTCGGGCCGACGATGATCTGGCTGTTGTTGTTGAAGTTGGTGGTCGGGTTGGCGGAGCGGATGTACGTGGCATCGTGGGTGTAGGCCGCGGTCGGTGAGACGCCTTGCTGGAAGCTGGTCGTGGCGGCGACGGCCGAGTGAGTCGTCACAGTCATCGCCACCGCCGCGATGGCGAGCAGCCGAACGATACCCTGGATGGTGAAGTGGTTCGTGTTCATTCAATGTCTCCTTTTGCGGAACTTTCTGATGCGGTCGTGGAATGCGCGGCGGAAAGACTTGCCTGCTCACTCGGTGGTGCGATCAGGCAGACGTTCGGCACGCCGTGCAGGCCCTGGGGGTCGACCCCCGTATGCTCGGGTATATTCACAACACCCGGCTGGGCCAGGCGGGTGTAGATGGTGTCTGTGAACGACCGGTCCATGACGATCCATGAACTGGACGCGCTGGTGCGTTCCCACCCGTCGAGAGCTGTCGTGCCCCGGTCATGTACCAACAGGTACAAGCGGGCCGGCTTGGTGAGCATGAACTGGTAGCCGGCGCCCGGATGACCCGACCCGGCGCCGCGCTGCGGCACGACCGCCGGCAGACCGATCAGCATCGGTGGAGCGCCGGTGACGTGGGCATCGAGATACCGATCAACACGCGCCAGGCCGACCTCGAGCCGGCCGATCGACGAATTGTCCGGTAGATCAACAACGTGGGCCTGAATCGCCTGTGCCTGATGACGGAACCAGACAGCATGGCCCTTCGACATCGACTGATTCCATGACTGGTCAACACCCTGGCAATTCACGACGCCCTCGATGACACGAACCGATGCATCGCCCGCCGCATCGACCCGAACCTGAAACTTCGTACCGAGGTCAACGATGTGCGATCCATCGGGCAGTTTGACCGTGAAGCCCCGAGCTTCAGGGGGACATTCGAAGGTCGCGACGCCGCGGCTGAGCGTGGCGTTCATCGGGTCGTGCAGGGCCAGGCGGGTTTCACCTTCGAGATTGACCGAGACGCGCCCGGCGAGCAGAAACTCCGCCGTACCGGATTTGAGTTCGTAGGTCGCCGCGCCGAAGGTGCCGCCGGCATAACCGGCGTCGTTATTGACGAACAGATTGCCCGTTGAGTCGATGATGGACACGAATGGTGACCCGGCCGGCTCGGTGACTTCAGAAACCGGGGCAGGCGACAGTTGAACCATCACCACGCCGCAGACAATCAGCACCACCGCGGCGGCCAGTGCATACATGATCGGTTTGCGGTGGGCCGAGCGTTCGGGCGTGGCGCGTGATGGCGCAGGCAACGATGGGGCCGCCACGTGAAGATTCAGGTGCTGGGGCACGCTGGCGTGCAGGTGCATGTACTCGACGTACAGCGCGGCGGCATCGGGGTCTTCAACGATGCGACGTTGCATTTCAGCGCGGCCGGCTTCATCGAGCGTGCCGTCGCAGAGCCCAGCGAGCAGGTCGAACAGCGCATCATGATTCGAATCAGTGCGGCTCATGCCTCGGCCTCCCGGTTGACCGAAAGGCGAATACATTCGATGAGTTGGCGACGCACCCGGGCCAGGGCCTTGTAGAGTGTGTCGGCGGGACAGCCCAGCGACTCGGCGTAGGCTTTGACATTGCCGTGCGCCGCGGGGGTTTCATATCGCAAGCGGATCAGATCACGATCGCGCGGCGAGACCTTCTGCAGACAGTGGCGCAACGCACGCAAACGCCGATCGATCTGATCGCCATGCCGCGTGGCAGCCTCGGCCACGGCATCGATGAACTGATCGGAAAACATCAGCTTGCTGCGCGTCTGTCGCTTGCGGAAATCCAACACACGGTGAAACGCAATCACCGATGCCCAGCGAAAGAAATCGCTGTCGGCCCGGTCGGCGTCGAACTGCTCGAAGTCCCGCCACATCGCCACGCAGGTTTCCTGCAGAATCTCCTCGGCATCGGCCCAGTGCGGAACAAGCGTCAGAATGTACGCAAAAACGCGCTGCTGAATCGGCGCGTATAACTGAAAGAACTGATCAGCGCGATCGGTCTGTATCGGTTCACGATGCACGA
Organism: Planctomycetales bacterium ZRK34; assembly: GCA_014873095.1. Lineage (GTDB taxonomy): Bacteria > Planctomycetota > Phycisphaerae > Phycisphaerales > Zrk34 > Zrk34. The sequence continues at coordinate 4,268,924 of CP050848.1, read as the reverse complement.
TAAACCTCCATAAGATAAGTGCCCGCAAGTGGCAAATCCGGACCGACTCATAACAAAAAAGTTGATGCCGCGCGTGTCGCTACGCTTAACCTACTGCCAACAAAGCGATTGCGCCACGCATCACGAACGTGAACTACTCACATTACCCGGGGAGCAAGTGTCACGTTCACAACCCGCATTGTCGTTGATGTGATCCGATTTGCGCACATCACGTGGCACTTCACAGTGATGGCGTCACTAAGCCACCTGCCGGACTTGAACCGGCAACCTGCGGTTCACAAAAACACAGGCCATATCTGCAACTCTGAAAGCACAGCCAATTATGGTGCCCAACATTCCAATCCTATAAACGGATGACGATTCAGATTCGGCATAAATGCAACTTCTTCTCGGGACACGGTCATTCGGTTGATTCGGAGTTGATGTATTTCGCGACGGCGGGTGTGTTCAGCGAACGGGTGATGCGGAAGACGCCTGCCGGGCCGTTGGGATGGCCGGCATAGATGAACACATGTTGAACCCCGCGTTTGGCGTCGATGACCGCGGCGGCCGGGTGAAAACCGTCGGCATCCGCATAAAACCTGCCGGGACGTTTCAGCAGGCGATACTCACGCCGCCACTGGCCGCTGGCCCAGTCTTCCGGGGCGATCGACCAGACCCACAGTTGCATGTGGTAACGCTCGGAGCGAACGACCTCGAAGCGACCGGTCACGGGATTCAACGAAAAGGCGATCGTATCGACTCCCCGGGGATTGACCAGATTCGTATCCAGCACACGCGGCTTGCCGCCGGGCGTCCAGATCATCTGCTTATGTGCTTTCACCTTCGTCTGATCCCGCGTGACGAACAGGTATTTGCCTTCATGCCTGAGCACGGCCGGCTCGTACTGCGGAAAGCCGACGGGGTGGTCGGTGGCTTTCCACGTGGCCCCGCCGTCTTTGGAGTTGAGCACAACAAGGTCTTTGCTGAGCTTGTGATAAGTATCGACCTCGCCGAACCAGTTGCCGAACACGAACAGGCCTTGCTCGGGGTCGTCGACGACCGTCGGCCCGATGTTCACCATCTCGTGGGGGAAGGTGTCATCGCGCAGGGCGGTGGAAAAATGCCGCCACGTTCGGCCGGCATCCTCGGAGCGGAACACGCCGTGGTTATTGACCGCTACGACGGCGCCGTCGCGGGTCGACCCGATGGCGTGCAGATGAATCTTGTACCCCTTCGGTGACATGTTGTCGGGGTCGAACTTTTTACGGTGTGACAGCGGCACGAGTCCGCCGCGTGTTCGATCCGCTGGTTTCATGCAGTCGCGCAGGTCGTAAGGCTCTGACCAGTTCTGCCCACCGTCTTCGCTGCGGAGCACGATGCCGTACGACATCGATTCATCCGGGGCGCCGGCGCCCTTGCGGTTGTGACCCGGAATGCGTCGGTGCATGACGACGATCGTGTCGCCCGTCATCGTCGCAATCGGCCAGCCGTAGTGATTGCAGTCGCCGGTCGCATCGCTCGGCATGTGTACCGGGGCGATATCGAGCAGGCCGTGGCTCTGTTCGCGAGACAGTTTCGCAAGCTGCCCGTCATCGATGCCCAGCAGCCGACGCGCCAGCGGCGGCCAATGCGCGGTTTCATTCTGCGATTCATTCGGCCGGTTCGCCGCAAGCACCTCGGCGCATCGCCGCCCGAGTTCAACCTGGCTGACAGCGTCAAAGTGCACCACATCTTTCAGCGTCAGATCATCCGTAGCGACAAAGTGCGTCTGCGCATCCTGATTCGACACGGCCCGCTGGGCTTCGATGACGCGCTGGTCCATCGCATCGCTGTCAGGTATCGCCGTGATCACGAAGGGCAGATGTTGTCCATATTCAGATCGCACCGCCGCGATGAACTGTGACAGATTCCGCTGATATGCGTCGGTGTGCGCCTGGCTTTGCGAGTCCTTTTCGCCCTGCGACCAGACCATGCCGATCAGGCGGGGCTGATGGTTGTTCTTCCGCAGCGCCTTGAGTCCTGCATCAATCGTTTCGGTCAGATGCCGCCACATCGGGCCTTGTTTCGGCGACCATTGTTCGGCCAGTGAAGTCCCGCCCTGTGTGCACTTGATGATCGCGATGCGTCGATTCGCAATCCGTTCGGCCAGCGCCTGCCCCAATCCGACTTCGGGGCCGAAGTTGAGTTGCGCCGGGTCGGCGCGATGATTGATATCCAGGTTTGTCCCGCTGCCCGGCCGCAGCGTGGTCCACTGATGCGCCGGGACCGCGCGAGGCGGTCGCCCCGCGCCGTGATAGAACATCACGTTTGACGGTTGGTTGAACTGTTGCTGTTGCGATTCGGGCAACGTGTGAAAGTCCGCCCGGCCGTCGGCATTGGATTGGCCGGCCAGGATGTACACGTCGATCGGCGTCGGATCGTCATCGGCCGCACGAACCGCGCCGCTGAGAAAAAAGACGCACATGCTGAGCGCCACCAGACGACTCAGCATGTGCGTGCAGGCGTTTGAGGAGCGACAAGTCGAGCGATGATACAGCGTGGGATGGTGCGGCAATTAGTCATTCCTGTAGTTGTAACCCTGGCCGTTGAGCGTGAGCAGTTCGACCGTGGTGAAAGTCACATGGCCGTCAGCGAACAGCAGGTTCCACCGGTAGGGCTCGACGTGCCAGAAATTCTGGGCAGCTTTGTCGGCGTTGCCCCAGACAGTCTGCTGAGCGCCGTGGCCGGCCATGACCACGAACAGCGCGGACTTCTTCACGTCGGTTATGCCGATCGGCTCGTTGTCCGCATCGACCAGCGATGGGTAAGCCGGATTGGCGTTGGTCGTGTAAGTCGTGCCGCGCGCCTCGTAGTGGGTCATGTTCGCCGTGTAGGGAATCGGGAACGTATCGCCCGGGCAGTGGGCCAGCGGCACCTCGGTGTCGTCCTCGGCGCCGCGCTGCACACCGAGGTACAGATTCAGGTAACGCATCCTCGGCGTGATCGAGTTATAGCCCGGGGTATTGCCCGCCTTGCCGAGCCAGGACACGATCGTGTACTGACCTGTCGGCGTCTGCTTGGGCGGGTAGGTTCCCTTGGAGTCGATCGTGTACATGCTGATCGCGTAGCCGATCTGCTTGAGGTTGGTCCCGCAGGCGACTCGTCGGGCGACCTCCCGCGCCTGGGTCAGCGACGGCAGCAGGATCGCGATCAGCAGCGCGATGATGCTCACGACCACGAGCAACTCGATCAATGTGAAACCATGTCGACGCATGTTGCGGTTCCATGAAGATGAAACCCACGGATTGAATCCGTGGGCTTCGGGTTAATTCAGCGGCGGCGGCGGCGCATCATCAGCGGCGCAACGGCCATCGCCAGCACAGCGGTCGCCGGCTCGGGGATGACCGCGAACTGAACCGACGCCCAGTTCGCCTGTCCGGTCCCGCCGCTGGAGCCGGTGCCGAATCGGACCTGCGGCGCGTCGGAGCGGTTTTCCATGTCGCCCCGGGCGCGGTAATCGATGGGCGCGCCGTTGAGCAGGAAAGTCACGTGGCCCTCGCCAAACACCATCTCGATGAGGTTGTAGTCCGTGGTCAGGTCCAGCCCCGATGCGATGGTGACGAAAGTACCGACACCGTCGCGGGTCTGAATCTCGTCTTCAAAAAGCCACATCTGCCAGCGGTCGGTCCCATCGTCGACGTGGAATACCAGATCCGGCGAGTTGGATGAATCCACCACGCGCACCAGCGCCGAAGCGCGCCACGGGCCGGCCACATCGTCAGGGGTCAGCGCCTTGTCGTAGATCGCGAAGTTGCCGGACCCGGTGCCGTTGTCATCGGTGGTCCAGAAGTCGTAGTTGCCCGAGCCGGTCGTTTCGCTGCCGCCGGACACGCTGGTGTTCGAGCCCTGGTTCAGGCCCCAGCCGGTCGGTTCGGTCGTCGGGTTGTTGTCCGCCAGGTGCTCGGCGAGGTTACGATTTAAATCGGGTGTGATCACGGCGAATTCGACGTTGGTCCAGTTGACCTGTCCTTGACCGCCGCTGGATCCGGCGCCGAACCGCACCTGCTCACCGCTGGTCTGATCGCGCGTGTTGGAGCGCAAGACGGTGCCGATTTCAGAGCCGTTCAGCAGATAGACCGCCTTGTCCGACCATGCGTTGTAGACAATCTCGACACGGTTGTAGTCAGCAGTCAGGTCCAGGCCGGACTCGATGTTGGTGAACCCCGTGTTGGGTTGGGCATCGATCTGATCATCGGTGATCCACGCCGACCAACGGTGTGTCCCGTCGTCAACCTGAATCACGTGCGTGCGGGAGGATTCTGCGGAAACAACGCGCAGGTCCGCCGAGACGCGCCACCCCAGCGAGAGTTCGGCTTCGGTGAGCTGGTAGTCGTAGATCGCGCTATGGCCGGACCCGTTGCCGTTGTCATCGATGGTCCAGTAGTTGTGCGTGTTGAGGCCGATGATTTCACTGCCGGCCGCGACCGATGTATTGGGCCCCTGCGTGAGCGTCCATGCGGGCGATTCGGTGGCCGGGTCATTGTCGTCGTTGTGGTCGACGATCACGGTGTCAGCCCGGACGGCGCCGGCGAGGCTCAACATCCCCGCGGCGATCAACATCGTCATCCACTGGGTTGTCCGGTTCAGGTTACATCTCATCATGTCATGTCTCCTTCTGAGTTGGGTCACGAGTGTGTTCTCATTTCGATATGGTTGCATCTGAGTTATCAGTGTGAATTGATCTGATCCCCTTCGGGAGCGAACCGCACAAAACTCCACCGCGCACTGCCGGTCCCCAGGCTCGAACCCGCCCCGAAACGAATCTGCGGTTGATACATTCGGCCCATCGTCTTTTCACGCTGGATGCGCCCGATCTCGTTGCCGTCCAGCAGAAAGACCGCCTCGTCGTTGGCGTAGACGATCTCGATGAGGTGTTCTTTCGAGGTCAGGTCCAGGCCGGTCGCCAGATCGATGAACTCGGCGCGATGGTTGCGGGTCGCAATCCGATCCGGGTGCAACCACATCGCCCAGCGACGCTCGCCATCGTCGACATGCAGCACTTGATTGTCTCCGGTCGATTCGATCACGCGAACCCGCGCGACGGCGCGCCATGGACGGCGGACCTGCTGATCGGTCAGCTTGTAGCTGTACATCGCGACCTGGCCCGGCGCAGTGCCGTGGTCTTCGATCAGCCAGGCCCCCTGCTCACCGGAAGCGCTCGGTTCACGGACCGGGCCCACACGCGTGCTGTCGCCCTTCTCAAGCGACCAGGCAGGCACCATCTGAAGCGGATCCTGCACGCCCAGGTGTTCGACGACATACGAATATACACGGTGTGCCTGCGGATCAATGTGAACGCTTCGCCCCGTGGTCAGTTCGATCGGCGTAGCCATGCCCGGCTGCTCGATGCGCACCCGCCCTTCGGTCACATGCACCCGGCTGGGACCCGACGGTTGTGACTGCATCGAAAATCGCGTACCCAGGTCGACCACCCGCACGCCCTGCGGCCCCTGCACGGTGAAACCCTCGGCCCCCGGCGGACAAGAGAAATCCACGCGGCCCTGTGTCAGCGTGACATGCATCGAATCATCAATGCGAAGCGTGCTTTGACCGTGCAGTTGAACCTCCGTGCCGGAAACCAATGCGAACCCGACTCGGCCGGACTTGATCCGCAGCGTCTGGGCGACCAGTTCCTGCCCGGGCTGTATCGGCTCCGAGTCCCAGACCACGTTCTCGGTTGCCACCAGCGTGGCCAGCGGCGCCCCGGCCGGTTGATCAGCACGATGCGCCTGCGTCGGGCGATTCGGCGAAGCAGTCGAAGGTTCGTCCGATTGACTGAACACCCAGACCATTGCCGCCAGCAACACGACGGCGGCCGCGGCAGCGAATCCGATCGACAGGCGACGGGGGCGATTCACGCGCCGGCTCATCGTTGCAGGCCCGATGTTTTCACCGATGCATGATTCAAGAAGCCGATCCGCTTTGAACTGATCAAACTGCGTGTGCAGACTCGAGCGGATGAACATGGCCTCGACATAGTCGTCGATCAGCTTCGGGTGCTGCTCGAGCAAACGGGTCAAGTCCGACTGTTGCTCACCGGTCAGATCACCCTCGATGCTGCGCGTCGTCAGCAGGGCAAGCTCTCGCTGAAGGTTGGCCCAACTCATGCGTGCTCCTCCGCAGCGAGCGCTGCTTTGCGACGGATGCAATGCAGCAACGCCTGATGGGTCCGGGCGAGTATCTTGTAAATAGCGTCGAGCGACTCTTTGCGGCGTTCGGCGATCTGGCGGGGCCGCAGGTCTTCGCCGTAACGCATCGTCAGCATCTGACGCTCGCGCTCGCCGAGTTCCTGCATGCAGGCCCGCAGGAATGTCAGCCGATGGTCTTCGGTTTCACTGAACCGCTGGGCGCGATCGGCGATGAGGTTCACCAGCGCATCGTTGAACACGTGCCCGGTGGCTTTTTCACGACGAAAACTCAGCACCTCGAATCGGGCCACCTGGGTCGCCCACGCCAGAAAACTCGTTCCCGCTTCAAACGTGTCAAACTTCTGCCACAACACCAGGGAAACGCGCTGCACCAGGTCGTCGGCGTCTGAGGCGTTGGGCACCATCGCGAGAATGATGGCGTAAAGCGCTCGCTGATGGGCGAGAAAGAGCGTCAAAAACTCTTCCTTGGCAGTGGGTAAGCTGCGATTCGGGTGGTTCATGCTTGGCTTTCGTCAACCCTTACACGGAAAATGCGAACTTGTACATGTGCAGTGAAATGATGGCCTGCACGCCAGTTGTACTGCGCCGCCTCACCAAAATTGGACAAATATTCGAATATGCCTCGAAAATTTATTCACCACCCAAGATAGACTCGAACCCGCAACACATACACAGAATTAAAAAAGATATGGATTACGCTAACGCATGCCAAACGTTCCCCGTGACCCCGGGCAACGCGTTGCAACTGATGCTTCAGACAAACTGCGTACAGATCACGAACGTTACAATCGGCGATCGCCACACCCATCTGGGTCCGCCCCGCCCCGCCGGACCTGTGCTGCACGCATCGGCCCTTGTAGTAAAGCCACACCTTGTTGTCGCGCACAATCAAAACCGCATCATCGACGCGCATCGAGTCAAATGCCTCGGGATGATCGGCTTCGGCCTTGAGCACAGGGTTTTGATCGACCTTGCGCCAGGGCCCTTCGGGTGAATCCGCCACCGCGACGCCGATCGCCGTCAGCGTGTCGGCATCAAACGGGCGCGGCACGCCGGTGTAGTACAGGCGCCGGTGGATCAGCATCAAAGAATCGAGCGTCGGCGCCGACGCGGTCGTAATCGCCGAGTTCATTCCGAGCCGATTCATAGAGCGCTTTGAGTTGTGAGATGACGTCGGGGTGATCCGCCGCCACGTTGTGCAGTTCTGAAATGTCGTGATCGACGTTGTACAACTCGTAATCTTCGATGTCGTCGATCGTGTGCGCATACCAGCTTGTCCAGCGTGGAGCGTTGGGGCGGGGCACGATGAGTTTCCATGGCCCCTGTCGCACGGCCTGCAGGAAGGAGTAGCTGTAAAAGTAGTATGTATCTCGCGGCGATCGGTCCGCGCGGCCGAGCCAGAAGTCGGCCATATCAAGGCTGTCGAGGGACCGATCGGTCGGCAGGGTCGCGCCGCCGAGACTGGCGAAGGTGGCGTACAGGTCCATCGTGGTGCACAGTTCGCCGGTGACGCGGCCGGCCGGGATTTTCACGACAGAAATGCCCCCAAAAGCCACCTGCCGGACTTGAACCGGCAACCTGCGGTTTACAAAACCGCTGCTCTGCCAATTGAGCTAAGGTGGCACTGGGTTCATTATCGGCGTTATCCATTGAAAAATCCAGCGATTGCGGCGCGTCGGGTGGCTTGTCGTCTGTGCCGCTCGTTGCCGCAGATTGCCGCAGTTTTCCACCTGTCTGCTGCGCCTCACGCTGCGCAGTGCTCTGCGCCGGGTCGGCGGTTACATCGCATGTGCCTGTCGCTTGCTGTTGTGCAATGGTGGTGGTCGTCAAGTCAGGCCCGCGTGTGGCCACGTCCGTATCGGTCAGGCGGAACGATCGGGCATAGCGATCCACCAGTGCCACGGATGAAACACGCATGAGCTCCTGCACTTCGCGGGGCGTTGCGCCGTGGTGCTGGAACAGCCATACACCTCGTGTATGACGCAGGGCATGGAAGTCGAGGGTTCGGCCCGCCGCGTCCGTGTAGTCGATCCCAGCGGCTTCTATGTCCGCTCTGAGCATCCGTGCGAAATTCGACACATGCGGCAGGCTGAATGCCGGCGCCACGGGCGTCTTGTTGGCCATGTGGCTGTGAAGATCAGTGGCAAGGTCCACAGGCAGGGGCAACGTGGCGTCAGTGCTGTTCTTCGCTGAGCGCGCCCGGATCGTCACCATACCGCCGTCATCGGTCAGGTTGAAGTCGCCGGCGGTCAGGCTGGCAATCTCACGCGCCCGCAGACCCGTCATCGCCGCCAGCCAGTAGACCAGCCGACGTTCGCTCGCTTGGATGCCTAGGTTGTCGCTCACGCCTTCGTCGTCGAGGTACGCCAGCAGCGCCCGCATTTCGTCAACCGTCGCAGCGCGCCGCTCCCGCTTGCACTCGCGGCGAACCTTAGCCCGTTCCAACGGCCGACAGTTCGCCAGTAGGTTGCCGTCTGCCCGACCGACCGACACCATCCAGCGGCAAAACTGCTTGGCTGCTTGCAAGTAATGGTTATACGTCTGAGCCGTGATGCCTTTTCCGTTGTCGCGCAGCTCGGCAAGGTGCGATTCGACCACGCCGGGCGTCAGGTCCGACGCTCGCCGCAGTGTCGGGATCGGCGCGGGGTGCTTTTGATCTTCCGCCTGCTTCCATGTCCAGTACGCCGGTCCACGGCTGATCCATACCACACGTTTCACGATCAGCCGTGAATGTTTCCGCGTTCGCCCCTTGGCACGCAGGGCGTTGTAGAACCCGATCAGGTGATAGGCCAACGGCTTGCCCGCCAGCAGATACCCGGCGTCGATCAATCCCGCCTTGGCCAGCCGCTCTCGCCACGTTGCAGGGATCGTGTTCGGCCATATCGCCAATTCGCCGTCGGGCTTCCGCCCCGCATCGGTCAGTTGTTCCAAACGGTTGATCTTTGTGCGAACCGATTCAGCCGCCGGCTTGTAATCGAATCCGCGAATGCTGAACAGCCGGTCCCGCCGACGAAAATCCACACGATATGCCGGCCCGCGCTTCGTTCGATATTTGGTGATGGCTGCCATGATGTGCTCCCTGTGCTTCGTAATATACACTGCCAGCTTAACATGTACCTCGACCTATACATGTCAAGGTGTGCTTTAATTTATGGTCCGTTTGCCGCCCGTTTGATCGTGTCGCACTGGGCGCGAAGTTCGCCCAATCGTCGTTCGCGGTTTTCGCCCTTGTCGCCACGTTCAGTAATCGCTTTCGTTACACGGTTGGCCGGATTGGCTTGGTCGTCACAGTTGAGTTTTCCAGTGAAGATCGCATCGAAAAGCGCCGCTCGGTCGCATACGTCGGATAGTTCTGCTGATTTCACCTTGAACAGTTCCCAGCAACGTAGTGCATGGTCGGGATCACGTGCGATTAGCTTCGCCCTGTTCGCCGGCCGCATCCGCGAACGCCAACCGATACGATCTAGCCAGCCGCATAGAGCACGCAATGATTGGTTTTTACCCTCACCTCTCACATCATGCGTATCCCCCTTAACCGCCTCACCAGCGGCAGATGGTGGTGTGGGCGCGGGTGAAGGGGGTGTGGCAGGGGGTGGTAGCGTCTGGTTTCCGGGCGCGTGCTGTCCGGTTTTTGGGCGCTTGGTGTTTGATTCATGGATTGGTGCGGTCCGTTTTTCACCCATCGTATCTCCGTCAGCTAGTGTCCGATTTGCGGACAGTAACTGGCGAAGTTCCTGTGTATCAGTTCGTTGCCACTTAGACGCCGTGTCACCTTGCGCAGCCCGGTGTGGGTCCAGCTCACCGCGCACACCCGGAATACCCCACACCGTCGCCAAACGCCCGCCACCGCTGGTCAATCGCACAACATATCCCAGCTTCACAAGTCGGCCGACATGCTCCCAGAACGTCGCTTTACAACATCCACACTGTGCGATAAGTTTGTCTCCACCAATACACACCAGCAATGCTAGGTTATTGCGCTGGTCAATGGGTGCATCACACCGATTGGCGATCGCTTGTAAGGTGTAACGTGGTCCCTGTCGCAGTTTCCTGTACTCAGGATCATTCACGATCCACGCCGGCAACGCGTTGTGCCAACCGCAAGCAGTCACCGCTTCTCCCCTTGCTTATTCAGCCATCGCTCAATCGTCTCTGGCCGCCAACGCACAATCCCGCGTAGCCGCAAATCGGGCGGAGGTAACGTACCCTCGGCCACCCATCGTCGCACTGTCCGATCGCCTATATTAAGCGTTGCAGCCAGATCTGCGTAGGTGAGCATACCCGCCCCCATCGCCGATTTGGCCATTGCTTCAAGCCCTTGTTTGGTCGATTTACTCATCACGCACCCCGCGTTTGGCGTCGATCGCATTGATGACGTGACGAATCATGGCGACGGCTTCGCGGTTGAACAAACGAAGCCGGCCAGCGTAGGCGACTGGGGCTATTTTTCGTGACTTGATGATGTATTGGACACGGTGCAGGGGAACGTTCAATTTGGAGGCGATACGTCCTGGTGTGTCCAACGTCGGCAGCGAAGTACTCATCATGCGGGCCTTCCTTCTGGCACAATTGCCTTGTGGAAGTCCGCAAGGTGCAGCGTTGCACCCTCTTTGTACCCTAATTTTCATGTACGATGCATGTGTTAGGGGTGCAGCGCTGCACCCCCGCTGCATCCTTATCGGCGGTGTTGCGCCGCCTTTTTGTATTGGCGATCCTCGCGGTTTATTTCCTGCTTTTGTTCATCTATCAACGCAGCTAGTTCCGCAGGATCGCCTTCTGTTGATTGCGCAGTATTGTCTAACACCGCCTCAGTGATCGCTTGTTCACGTTTTCTACCTTTAGTTTCTGCACGTCTCGCACTCAGGTATGTCGAATGTTCAATCGCCTTTGTGATTGTGGGGCGTGAACAACCAACAAACTCTGCTAGTTTCTTCAAGCTTGGCATAGATCCGCTGTGAGCTCTTACATGTCTCTCTGCCATTTTCATGGCCTCACGCCACTTCACCTCTTGTCCGATGTTACGCGACCTTGTCGCTGCTTCTTTCGCCATTGTGTGATCACCAGTCAGCAATCGCAACGCCTCGCGCACATGATCCAGAGCCCCGTTTGCATCGTATCCCAACAGATAATCACGTACCCAATGCCGACTCATCAGTTGATCAACGCATGGCTCAGGGACATCGTTCTGCCAAAACTTTTCGATACTATCGTCCCATGGCCAATCCTGAAATTCCGTTAGCAATGGCTCGAATGTGTGCACATCGGGATCGCTCATCAGCCATATCATCAGTATCAGCCGGTGAGCCGTACTCACACGATCAGTTTCAACGCGATCATGTAATGGGCACTCCCCTAACAATTTTTGCAGCATATACCACGCTTCAGAGAAGCGTACGCACTTTGAACGCGGCTTCTCCCATCGGTCGCTACCGGGATGATGCTCACCGTAGATTTTTCGACAAGCTGCACGGGTGCTGACTTCCGTACTCTGCCTGCGCCTAATTGGACCAATCCCGTGCCAGTAACGTTTGCGTTTTGCCTCACGCTGTCGGCAAGCTTGGTCGCTGTACCCGTTTTTACCGTTGTCCAGCTGATCGCCCATTTCGCGGAATGCTTCTGAATTCGATCGAACATACTGTGCAACTTGATCGAATAGTTGCCGATCAACTTCTGTTGGTTCGTAGCCGTGCTTCATGAATCACCTACCTATTGTGTGGGCTGGCTTGGGCAGGATGGCGGGAGGTGGTCCTCACCCCATCCTTGGTCCATATCAAGTGTAACCAGACAGTGTTGATAAGCATGATACCTCAGTGTGGGCCGGAGGTGGAGGCGCAGCCGGAGCCGTAGGCCCACACCGAGTCGCGAACTGCTCCGGAGTCAAGTTGTTTAAGCTGCTGTGCGGACGGATCGTGTTACAGTCCCCACGCCAGGCGGCAATCTTCTCACGGGCGTCGGCCAGACTCAGGAACCAATGCATATTCAGGCATTCGGATCGGAATCGGGCGTTGAGCGATTCGATTGTTGCGTTGTCCGTCGGCTTGTCCGGCCGGCTGAAATCCAGCTTCACATGGTTCCAGTATGCCCACAGGTCCAAGTCTTTAGAAAGTGTGTGAGAAGTCCCGCATGAGCCGATGTTGTGGTTATGGCACGGACGCCCTATCCCTCGGACCTCACGGATGAGCAGTATGGATTGATCGCGCCGATGATTCCGTCGGCGGAGCCGGGCGGGCGGCATCGGTCGGTCGACATGCGTGAGGTGGTCAACGCGATCCTTTACCTGCTGCGCACGGGCTGCTCGTGGCGGATGCTGCCGCACGAGTTTCCGCCGTGGGGCACGGTGCATTACTACTACCGGCGGTTCCGGCTCGACGGCACGTGGCAGTTGATTCATGATCGGCTCCGCGAACGGGTTCGACGCAAGGCCGGCCGCAAGCCCACGCCGTCGGCGGCGATCCTCGACAGCCAGTCGATCAAGACCGCCGCACCGCAAAAAGGGGGACCCACGGTTACGACGCGGGCAAGAAAATCACCGGTAGAAGCGTCATATTTGCGTCGACACACTCGGGTTGATTCTCGCGGTGGTCGTGCACGCGGCCGATGTTCAGGACCGCGACGGCGGCGAGGAGGTGTTGATGCGCATGGCCAGCCGCTTTGGGCGGCTCAAGAAGATCTGGGCCGACGGCGGTTACGCCGGTGAGTTCGTGCGTGTGGCCAAGGAAGTATTCAAACGTGTCATCGAGATCGTCAAACGGTCCGAACTCAGCAAGTTCGTCGTGCTGCCCAAACGCTGGATCGTTGAACGCACGTTCGCGTGGTTCAGCAGGTACCGCCGCCTGAGCAAGGACTACGAAACCCTGCCGGTCAGCAGCGAGACCGTGATCTACCTCGCGATAATCAACCTGATGCTACATCAGCTTCAACCAGGGTAATGATGCTTCTCACACGCTTTCTTAGGCAGGAGTTTCATACTCAGCGAGATCGGTTCAGGTCACTATCCGGGGGGGGGCCGCAGGTGGCTGTCGCGGTCCCATTTAACTTTGCGACGCGGCGGCGCTCATTTCCGTTACCAAGCTGAGAGCTCACCAGAATTCACGAGCTCTGCCGTCGCGATCGTTCCGTTCTTCGCCGAGTCGGCCGAGGGCTGATCCGTCGTACCGTTTAGATCATTTTAACTCGCCAGCTTCAATCCCATCCGCTCTGGGTTCCAGTCTGTCTCATCGCTCAGCATGGCCCAACACCAGGTCAGCAATCGGCGACCCAGCGTCACGATCACCTGTTTACGGCGCGTCCGTTCGCCCTTGCTCAATTGGCGAGCGTATCGGCGTGGGGGTTGTGCTGCCGCATGATCCACGCTACCTTGACCAGCAGTTTTCGCAGCAGACTGGGCCCGTGCTTGGTCACCCAGCCCGAGCGATCATACGTGCCTGATTGCCGACGCCGTGGCACCACCTGCACATCGGTCCCTAATGCGACCGCAATGTCGTGGACCTAGCCGGTGACCGTGCCTACTTCGACCACGATCCAATCCGGGTCAGTTCGACCAATAGATCGTGAATGACTTGCGGTCGTGTCTCGATCGTACGATAGATCACATCGTCGTCGCTCCGATAGAAGCACGCTACGCTCTTGAACTTGCCGAGGTTGATCGCCAGAAGTTCCATAGCCGGGTCTCCGCAGATAACGGATCTAGAAGCAGATGGTCGGCACACAGCCGGCCTCCGCTACCAGTATACCCGGCTTGCATAGTTTTCCGTTATTCACCTGAATCGAAGTCGGCGGCCCGTGCTTCGACGTGGCTGCTTCGAGCACATAGACCACATCGATTCCTTTGATCCGTGGCGTCACGCACAGCGCCAACGCTTCCCTGGTACAGTTGTCGACCAGCGTCAGCTCGCGAAGTCGCCGTCAGTCGAACACTTGGTCCGACACGAAGCCCATCGACCATCTGTCGTTCTTTTGCTCCGCCGTCGGCAACGCCTCACACTCGACACCCGTCTTCGCGGCACTTTTCGACGCATCGTCAGTCCTTCTTCCTTGTACAACCGATATACCCGCTTGCGATTAACCAACCAACCTTCGTGATGCAGCAACATGTGCAAACGCAGATAGCCGTAGCTTGGCCGAGCCGCCGCCAACTCACGCAGCCGACGACGCTGATGCATCCTGCGATGACCTGATCGACACATAACGCACCGCCGAACGACCCGCCGCCAGCACTTCACATGCCCGCTTCTCGCTGACCTGGTAAGCCGCTCGCACACGCCTGACCGGATCACGCCGCGAAGCGGCCTCAGAGCTTTCCCTTGAGGGCATCCTGCATCATGGACTTGTCCAAGGACAGATCCGCTACCAACTGTTTGAGCTTGCGATTCTCTTCCTCCAACTGCTTGAGCCGACGGACTTCGCCCCCCCCTAGCCCGTCGAACTTCTGCTTTCAATGATAGAACGTCGCCTCGGAGAACCCCATCTTTTGAACGATCTCACCCACTGAGTTGCCTGATTCAGCCTGACGCAGGGCAAAGGTGATCTGGACTTCCGTGTAACGCTTCCGCTGGATTGTCACACACCTGTAAATTATCTCGATGACGTGTGGCATACGTGGTAAGCACTTACCTGTCGACAGTATCGTGCTTCCCGTTGAGTCCACCCTGATTGCCACAACGACAATCTGCTGGAATATCAATGCTTCTCAACCGGCCTGATTTCAGGAGGCGGGCCATCACTTGAAGCTGAATCCCTCACTCGACCGGCCGTTCCGATAAGCGATGGCGGTAAATACTCATCATGCTAACGGTTGATACTGACGACCATAGGTAGTGAAGAATGAGGCAAGTTCTGTCGGGGCAAGTAGTACAAATCGACGAACAAGCACTGTGGGAAGGGACATGCCGTGAACCATTACAAAAAGGTTGGTTTTACCGCATCGGTGCTAATCTGCCTTGTGATACTATGGGCCAGACCATCAACAGCTTGGGCTGAATTCGGGGATGATGAATCCAGCGGATTTGAATCCGATGATGGATTTGCTGATCTGTCCATCGAGCAGTTAATGGCGATTCAGGTTACCAGCGTTGCCGGCGTTGAGCAGGACTGGTTCAAAACGCCGTCGGCGATCTATGTCATCACAGGCGAAGACATTCGCAAGAGCGGTCATTTAAGCATTCCCGAAGCTTTGCGGTTGGCGCCGGGGTTTCACGTCGGTCAGATCACGGCACACAGCTGGGCGATCGGATCACGCGGGTTCGCAGGACGATTCACCAATAACCTACAAGTCGCTGTCGATGGCCGAAATATCTACAACCTCCTGTTTGGAGGTGTTGTCTGGGAGCATGCGGATCTGATCTTGGAGGACTTGGATCAGATTGAAATAATCCGCGGGCCTGGAGCGACACTTTGGGGCGCCAATGCCGTCAATGGTGTGATCAACATCGAATCCAAATCCTCAAAAAACACACAAGGCTGGTTCATCGACAATGTCGTCGGCACCGAAACCCAGCAAACAGCCATACGTTACGGCGGAGAGATTGCTGACAACGCATGGTTTCGGGTGTGGGGCAAGTATCGCAACTTTGATGAAACCGTTGGTGTCGACGGCAGCGACCGCTATGACGATTGGGACCAGGGCCGCTTCGGGGCGCGCCTCGATGTGGAAGGCAGCGATGATATCACCTTCATGGTCGACCTCGGGGGCTATTTCAGTCCACGCTTTGGCACCAGCTACAACCAGCCTGATCCCAGCGGTCCGCCCTTTACGTTTCGGACACTGATCAACGATGCCGACCGACATGGAGCACACATCAACGCCCGGCTGGAACAAGGTCATGGCACGCCGAACGGCTGGTCGCTGAGCGGGTCTTACTCATACGGTTCACGCGATGATGCTTCACTTGTCTCCGTGGTTGAAGAAGACGTTTACGTGGATTTCCGACATCGGTTCCAACTGAACAATGAGCACACAATCGCCTGGGGCGTTGGTTGGGATGGCTATCGGGATCGTCTTGGCGGTACGCTGACCACTCAATTTGACCCGAAGTCATATTCCAGCCAGCAAGTGGATGCTTTCATACAGGACACGATCACACTGGCGCCCGATCAGTTGTTCGCCATGATCGGGTCTAAATTCGAGCACAACAATTACACCGGCTTTGAAATTCAACCCAGCGGGCGTATCTGGTGGACGCCGGACGATCGGCAGACTCTGTGGGCGGCCATATCCAGGCCGGTCAAAACGCCGAATCGTGCATCAAGAGACGTCATGTCAATCGTTGCATTCACCGGCGGTCCGCCAACGGTTATCACAGGCAACGACGACGTCAAATCCGAAGAACTCATCGCCTATGAAGCCGGCTACCGGTTGAAAGTATCCAATGATCTCACATTGGACCTCGCGGGGTTTTACAACGATTATCACAAGCTCGTCAGCGCCGACCCGCTGTTCGCCAATGCCGTCAGCGGTCAAACTTACGGCATGGAGCTGGTTACCGAATGGCGCCCGGCGGAGAACGTGTCTGTACATGCCAGCTATAGCTTTCTTGACATCCAACTACACGGCCAAGATGAGAGCAATGAGGACTTGGCCCCCCACCACATGGCTCAGCTTCGTGGAAGCGTCGACATCATAGACGGCCTTCAGTTGAACTCTGCACTGTATTACGTGGACGAACTCAGCGGCGCCAACGTGCCGGCCTATCTCCGACTTGATGTGGGCCTGACATGGGAAGTGACCGACTGGCTGGAGCTTAGTGTCTGGGGACAGAACCTGTTGGATCCACAGCATCCTGAAAATGCCGATGCCATCTTGACCGACACGGCTTCCGAGATTGAGCGTTCAGTATTCTTCCGCGCCACCATGCGATTCTGAAAGATTTGATTCGGCATGTTTACTCAGCGAGTCGCATTTCAACACCGAATCGCGTTCGCCATGGCGACCATGACGCTATTGGCCACGTTTTCAATGAGCGCTGGCGACTCAGTAGACCAAGAGAAGTTATTACAGGTCAAGGCAGCATACCTGATCAATTTCGCGAGGTTCACGACTTGGCCGGATGTAAAATTTGAATCGGACCATGCCCCGCTGATCATCGGCCTGTTCGAATCCGATCCCATCAAACCCATAATAGCTCGCATGATCAAAGGTCGGGAAGTGGCAGGCCACCCCCTGAAAATCATGCGCCTCAAGTTGCCACCCTCCGCATCAGGCACATCACATCAGAAGGAATTTGAAAAGCAGTTGAAATCCTGCCACCTCATCTATGTCAGCAACATGCATAACCATGCCGCTCGCCAGTTAATCAAATCGGTGAAACACGCGGCGGTTCTGACCATCGGAGAAGGCGAATCATTCGTCCGCCAAGGCGGCATGTTGTCGTTTTTGGTCGAAGCGGGACGAGTTCTCTTCTACGCAAACCCTGATGCCATCGAATCATCGGATTTACGTGTCAGCTCCAAAGTGCTCAAATTGGCCCGAATTGCCGGTTCCAACACTGGGGAATGAGCTCATGAAACTCAAACATACATCTTTCCGTTCTAAATTGTCGCGAGCAACGATCACGACCATCGTTGTTGCGATTCTTATGACAAGCATCATTCATGCAGGTTTTGATCTTTACGATCGCAAAAGCGACATGATCGAAAACCTCTCCGCTCAAGCGGAAATGCTGGGCGTCAACAGCTCAGCAGCGATTCTCTTTAATGATCCGGCCGCGGGCAGGGAGACATTGGCAGCCTTGTCCGTCATGCCGGAAGTCGAGTATGCCCAAATCACTCTCACCAATGGCGACAGCTTTGCACGCTATCAGCACGACGACACACCACATGAGCCTCACCGGGCGATACTGCAGTCAAATATCGCCACGCATTGGGGCGACAAATATCTGGTCGTCTCACAGCCGATCATCCAGGACGGTCAAACACTCGGTTATCTGAGCATTGTTTCCAACGCATCTGGCTTGTACGCCGAACTGTGGCACACGGTATTGGTTGGATTGATGATCGGCGTCGGGGCGATGATCGTGGCAGCCGGAACTGCCAACTGGCTAAGCCGCTCTCTGTCTCGACCACTGGAGCAATTAACGACCGCGGCTCAACATATCAGCCAAAACCGTGACTACAGCTTGCGGGTGACGCGCTTCACGAATGATGAATTCGGAAAACTGACAGACGCATTCAATCTCATGATCGGCGTCATCGAACAGCGAGACTCAGAACTTCTGGCAGCTCGAGACGAGTTGGAACTCCGCGTGGAAGAACGCACCCGGGATTTGACTGAAGCAAAAACCGCTGCGGAGAGCGCCAACCGTGCCAAAAGCGAGTTTCTCGCCAATATGAGCCATGAAATCCGTACCCCCATGACCGCCATACTGGGCTACACAGACATCATACTCAACGAGTCTATCGATAGATATCAACAGCATACTGCTTTGGATACGATCCGCCGAAATGGCAATCACCTGCTTCGTATCATCAACGACATTCTCGACATCTCGAAAATCGAAGCGGGTCGAATGGTCGTGGAGCATATCGATTGCGATCCTCGCCAAGTCGTCGAAGAAGTCGCCTCGTTGATGATGGTCCGAGCCCAGGAGCGAGGCGTCGAGTTTCATATTGATTTCGCCACATCGATTCCGAAAACGATCTCCAGCGACCCGACACGTCTCCGGCAGATTCTCGTCAATCTGATGTCCAATGCGATTAAATTCACAGATCGAGGCAGTGTGCGGCTCACCGTTAAGCTGGGCTCTATCAATGCCAAAGGCAATCAAACGCTTCTGTTTGAAGTCGTCGACACCGGCATTGGAATCAGCAAGGAACAACTTGACAGCTTATTTAAGCCGTTCTCACAGGCCGACGCCAGCATGACCCGGCAATACGGCGGGACCGGCCTGGGCCTGACTATTTCGAATCGTTTTGCCGAGATGTTGGGCGGAACGATTCGTGTCAACAGCACCCAGGGGGTAGGCAGCCGCTTTACACTGATTCTGGACATCGGCCCTCTCGACAAGCTATGCCTGATTGATCCTAAGCAAATTGACTTCGATATGGTTCACAAAAATGAGCCACAGGATGCGAACATGTCACAGCTTCAGGGACGCATTCTGTTAGCCGAGGACGGCCCCGACAACCAACGCCTGATCCGCTTTATTCTTCAAAGCGCAGGCCTTGACGTGGATTTGGCTGAAAACGGGCGTATTGCTGTGGACATGGCGCTTCATGCCGATGGAACATCTGAGCCATACGACATCATTCTAATGGACATGCAAATGCCCATCATGGATGGATACGACGCAACCAGACTGCTTCGCCGAGAAGGGTATGACGAGCCAATTATTGCGTTGACAGCACACGCGATGGCGGGCGATCGCGAGAAATGCCTTGACGCCGGTTGCAATGACTACACGACCAAACCTGTGAATCGCGAGGAGTTGTTTGAAATGATTCACCGGTACCTACCCAGCTCGCCAATAACACCTCTTTCAGAATGCGCTTTGGTCAGTGAGTGCGCCACGGATATAAAAATGAGTGAGCTGATTGCCACGTTTGTGTCCGGCCTCGGCCAGCGCGTGAAGGCGATTCACGAAACCCTGGAGAATGAAGATTATGAATCACTCGCCCGTCTGGCTCATCAGATCAAAGGGGCCGCCGGTGGTTACGGATACACCCCCATCACAGAGGTAGCCCGCGAACTTGAGCAGCAAGCCAAAATGGCCGATAACCTTGAGGCGATCAAGGCAAAAGTCGATGAGTTGAAGACGCTTTGCCATCGCGCCGAAATTGGCATCGCCTCTGCCAACCATTCTGAAGAGTCATATCTATGAGCCACAATCAGACCATTGTGCTGATCGATGACGTAACGGATATTCACAATCTGGTACGTGCGCACCTGGCTCCGCTTGACCTTCGAGTAGTCTGTTGCCTCGATGGCGACACCGGTCTGGCGGCCATCGAACGCGAATTGCCCGACCTCATCCTGCTTGATGTGAATCTCAACCACGAGACTGGATTCGATATTTGCACCCAGCTCAAGCAGAATGACCGCACGACGAACATTCCGGTCATTTTCTTGACGGCAGCGGAAGATTCCTCCGCAAAGGTGCGAGCTTTTGATGTTGGCGCGATTGATTACGTCACCAAACCATTCGACCCCCGTGAGCTTCAGGCGCGAGTGCGCTCAGTGTTGCGGCACCAGATGCTCGTGAACCTTCTGGAAACGCAGGCCCAGATGGACGCCCTAACAGGATTGTATAATCGAAAAGGCTTCACCGATGCACTTCAGAAACGAATCTATCGCGGACAGCGCGAACCTAAAGGGCTTTTTGCCATTCTGTTTCTCGACTTGAATCGATTCAAGATCATCAATGATTCCCTCGGTCATGAAGTTGGCGATGAACTGCTAGTTCACGTTGCCAAGATTCTGTCCAAATGTGTCAGGAAACATCGCAGTACAGACCGACCACAAGATGTAATCGCGCGCATGGGAGGAGATGAATTTACTATCCTGCTCAATGACGTTCAAAGTACTCAGGACGCGATCGCAGCAGCAGAACGTCTACGAAAGATGATCGGTGAGCCAGTGACCATCGATGGTTACAAGGTCACGGCGGAAGCCAGCATTGGTGTGCGTGTATGCAAGGACGGCCAAGGAACGCCTGAAACGCTTCTGCGGGACAGCGATATTGCGATGTATGAAGCGAAGGAGGCGGGCGAAGGCAGCTTTATGATTTTTGATGATCGCATGCATCAGAAAGTCGCCCATCGCATGCGTCTGGAATCGGATCTTCAGCAAGCCCTTGAAGCAGGACAAATGGAAGTATTCTATCAACCCATCACCTGTCTGGAATCAGGACGGGTCTTGTCACTTGAAGCCTTGATGCGTTGGCAACACCCTGAGTTGGGTTTTATCTCTCCCGATCAGTTCATTCCAATTCTTGAAGAAACGGGCCTGATCATGCAGTACGGACGTTGGGTGCTTGAACAATCATGTCGAGATTTGAAAAAATGGCGACATGATTCTCAGGCATGTGAATCCCTCAAAATCGGGGTCAACCTTTCAAAACGTCAGCTTGTCGAACCATCGCTTATTCATGAGTTGGGCACGCTACTAGGCGCTTGTGAACTTGAGCCCAAAGCCCTGATACTGGAGGTTACGGAATCCAATATCATGTTTGATGAACAGCGGATCATTCCTGTCCTGCATCAACTGCATGAGTTGGGCGTATTGGTCGCCATGGATGACTTCGGGACTGGTACATCCTCACTTACAGCCCTCAAACGATTTCCGTTGGATGAACTGAAAATCGACCGCTCATTTATTCATTGCTTGGAGTACAGCCGCTCATATGCCGCAATCATTCAAGCCATCGTGGTGCTCGCTCACAATCTTAACCTGTCGGTCGTGGCTGAGGGTGTGGAGAGCAGTGATCAGATCGCTCAACTACAGATGCTGGAGTGCGATCAGGCGCAGGGCTTTTACCTCGGACGCCCGCTACCTGCGGAAGAAGTTGAAAAAGCTGTACTGTCAACCTGTTCGTTTGCGGAACTGAATCAGAATATCCCATCATGACCTGTTCGCCTGACCAATATCGGCACAATGACACAAGTTCGCCCCTCAGTGACAAAGCCGTATTATGTAATTTTGGGATAAATACACAGCAGCAACCATACAGCCGGTGTCTGTCTATGTCCTCTCCCTCGCGTGTTCGCCATTCAGAAAGAAATCCTAGTTTCTATCACATATTCAATTTGCTTTATAGCAGGGACGATCCGGGTGACTCAGACCTCGCCGTTCCAGAGCGTTTCACCGGCCAGGTTGCGACACCGCATGCGTAACTGACCGTCATGCCACTTGCCGGTGATGATCGTGGCGGATTTCTCCGACGGGCCGCCGCCGACGAGCTGATTGATGGTGACGGTCGTGGGGTAATACTTGTGGTTCGGCTTGGCGCGGGTCTGCTCTTCGGGCGTGGCGCCGACCGGCAGGTAGTTCCACGCATGAATATGGCCGGAGATGATCAGATCGGTGTTCAGATCCAGCAGCGCCTTTTCCCAATGATCGCGCTGATTGTTCAACGACCAGCCTAACTGGTGTTTCGACCACAGGGGGATGTGCGTGAAGACAACCCGTTTTTTCGCTGTCGTAATCAGCGGGTCGTTTTTCAGTTCCTGCAGGTAAAGACCTTGAAGCATAATTTCGTGTTCGAAGGCGCGGCCGTCCCATAGACGCGCATCAATCTTGTCTTCGCAACTGTCGAGCACAATAAAGACGACAGGGCCGACGCGGAAATGATGGTAATACCGACGTTCCTTGGGCTTGCCTATGTAACGGTGCAGGTGCCACGCTTTCCCGCCACGACAATCGTGATTGCCGCGCACAAACACCAGCGGGCACGACGACGCATACGGCTCAGGTGACGGGTGATATATCTCCTTGAAGATCTGGCTCTCGTAAGAGACCGCATTCATCAGGTCACCGTTCCAGCAGAGAAATTGCGGACGGTCTTCACCGACTTTGGCGATCAGCTGCGCCACAAGGTCGTGATGCTCGTGCGTGTCGTTGATCACCGCGAAGGACACGTCGTCGGACTCGGCGCCGAGTTGCGTGAAGGTGTACGTGGGACCAACCCAACCGGGATGGTCGCGCTGGCCTTTGGGCCGGGCGCAGACACGATAGTGATAGGTCTGGCCAGTCTTGAGATAGGTGAGGCGGACGCTCTTGGTTTTTTCAGGATTGTTGAAGCCGCCGAAGGTGTCGTAGGCGACGCGGTCGAGTTTGTTGGGCGAGGCACCGAACTCAACCCAGCCAACCGTCTCCTGCTTGGACTCGGGAGAGTCGACACAGATCCAACAGATGGAAACTTCGCCTTCGGTCGGGTTCATGAGCACAGGGAACGATGCGTGCGGAGCACTGGCTGTCGAATCTTCGGTGTGCGTCGAGGCTGTGCCTTCAGCGATAGCGCGACGCGGCGTCATGGCGGTATATACCGCGGCACCGGCGGAAATGGCAGCAACGAAATGGCGTCGGCTGATTGGATTCATAAGTATCTCACCTTGCAATAATTGGCCGTCGCATGGCGGGAAGGTGCTTGGCAAAGCGGCAGCGGACTGGTTCGGTGCACAACATATCTGTCAGAAGCGGATCGCACTCGCGATGATCGATGGACATTTACGGAAACACCTTCAGCTCGTAAATCGCATTGCCCCAGTGCGTACCGCGTCTAGTGCACACAATTCGTACGTACCGTGCCTGTATCGGGTCGAACTTGATTTCGGTCGTGTCGCCTTCGCCAGCGTTCGTCTTGTAAACCTCGGTCCAGATCTCGGTATCTGCGGAAACTTCAACGGCAAACGATTTGGCGTAGGCAGCTTCCCAAACGATGTCTATCTGACCGACTTTCTTTGGCTTGCCCAGATCGACGGTCAATGACGCATCGTCC
Source organism: Planctomycetales bacterium ZRK34 (assembly GCA_014873095.1). Classification (GTDB taxonomy): domain Bacteria; phylum Planctomycetota; class Phycisphaerae; order Phycisphaerales; family Zrk34; genus Zrk34. The sequence goes on along the minus strand of CP050848.1, from coordinate 4,245,325 downwards.
TGAAACGCCGAGGACCAGTAGGTGTTTTCGTTATCGTCAACAGCGTGTTCAGCGCGATGACCGGATCGCACCGACGAGGCCTTGACCGGGCAATTCATCGCCAGTGAAACCGGCGGTGGATCGCAGAGTGTTACTTCGCGGACACTACGGACCGGCTTGCCGTCGGCGCCGTTCAGTTCAGCCTCCAGAACGTAATCGCCGTACTGCGACGGCCATGTGATGTCGAATGACAGCGTCGTTGTACCCAGCGGCTCGATGCGCGCGTCCTGTTTCGCTTCGAACGCCACGTGGTCACCGGACCGGATGCGCAGGCTCACCGGGCCGTTCCACGGCTGGTACAGGTCGTTGATCAGCACCACTGGAATCTGCATGCCGGCGCCGGGTTGCGTGCGTGTAGCCCAGTAGTCGATCATCATGCCGACCGGCGCGAACGCGTCGCGCACGTACCGGTAAAACTCCGGCTCCCATTCGAGTGCGGCGACACCGCCCTGTTTCCAGTTGTCACTGGTGGCGCCGCCGTTCGGTTGTGAGTAGCCCAACGCCGTGAAATGCATCAGGGCCGCGGGCGACCTATGACCGCGCCAAAATTCCGTGTCAGCCGCCAGCCAGAGGGCCTGCATGTGGAACCGCTGCTGCGGTGTGGCATTCTCACCGAGCGCTCTTTTGTAGATGCGATCGGTCAACCGGGTCGGCGTCCCGTCGCGATTGAGCCAGATCCATGCGTACTCATTGATGACGATCGGATACTTGTCATCATTGGAAATGTACGCGTTGCCACGCACCGCACGCGGGTCTTCCTTGCCCAGACGGCTGAGCGTGGTGTGCTCAAAATGATAAGGATGCGCTTCGAGCATATCGCCGGGACGGCCGGGCAGCGTGTAGCTCTGATCCCACGGACGCGACGACATATCCAGATCGCGGACCTTCGCCACGGCATCGGCGACATGCTGATTCTGCGTCTCGTTGCATGCGTCCCAGATCACGACGGACGGGTGATTCCACCGCTCCTGCATCCACTCGGTGTACTCGACGACGACATCCTCGGCGGTCAGATTCTTCGGCCAGTTGCTCCATCCGGGAGCGCCGTACCAGATCGGGAATTCATCGTCGATCAAAATGCCCTCTTCGTCGGCGATCCGATACCAAAACTCCGGCGGAAAGCCGATACAGAAGCGCAGGCAATTCCAGTGCATGTCCTTGATTTTACGGAAGAGCTGCCGAACCCAAGTTTCATCCCAAGGCAGGTTGCCGCGCTCAGAATCCTCGAAGAAACGGTAAAGGGTGATGTTGCTGCCGCGCATGAAATACGGTCGACCGTTGAGCATAGCGCGGCGGGTGGTCGGGTCGAACCCGAACTCGCGCATACCGAATCGCGTGGTGAATTCATCGCCTCCCGTGCGAGCGACGAGTTCGTAAAGAAATGGATCCTCCGGCGACCACAAACGGCAGTTTTCGATCGGCACGATCAGGTCGAGTTGCTTGGTCGTGGCATCCGCCTGCGTGGTCATTCGGCCGACGAGTTTGCCGGACTTCGCCTCGTGGACCTCGACCTCGACGGTGGTCTTCTCACCGCCGCCGAGATATACGCGCACCGTCGCCTGTCGCTTGGCGATATCCGGCGCGACCTGCACATTCTCGATGGTGGGCGCACCGGAGAGCACCAGTTTCACCGAATCGAAAATCCCGGGAATGTAGTGAAATTTCTCCCGATCCGAACCCTCCACGACCCGGCCGTCCAGACACGTGCGACCGGCGCCGATGCGCACGAGAATCTCGTTGCTTCCCGGGCGAATCATCGAGTGGACATCAAACCACCCGGACGTGAAGCACGGCATATGTTCGCCGACCAGTTCGCCGTTAATCCAGACTTTTGTTCCGAACATCGCCTTGGCGACGTTCAGCTTCGCCACCGCCGGAATGTCGCCTTTCAGCGTGAAGGCCCGCCGATACCAGAACGCCTCGCGTCGCGGATCATCGCGCACCGGAACGCCGTGCCCCTGCCTGGGGCCCGGTTCGATGAACGCCGGCTCGGCCATATCCACCAGGCCCGGCACCGGCACCGTGTGATCAAAACTCGTCGGCACCTCCGACATCGAACCTTCGGCGATCTGCCATGTGCCGTCGAGTGATACGACCCGGCGCAGCGGCGGATCCACCGCCGCCAACGCAAATGATTGAACGAGAAGAATGGTCAGTGCCCCACCGATCAGGGCAAAAAACGCGCGAACCGGTAACGACTGTATACTTGAACCAAACACGACAACTCCTTGAATAATATACGACCTCACGGTGTGAGGGTCAGCGTGATTTCCTGAAGGCACATGCCATAGCGACTGCCGGGCGGGTTGACCTGGATCCTTGTGCCGTTCCAGTTGCGGGCGAAGTTCGCCGCGTAGCACATCCACATCGTGCGTCCGTCGGCGCTGATGAACTTCGACGGAATGCTCACAAAATATGCCTGTTCGCCGAAGTGGCGAAGATAGTGTGCGAGCTTGTACGGACCGGTGATCTTGTCCGCCTCGAGAATGTACGTGTTGAAATATGTGGAGGTCGTCTCGCCGTCGGTCACGCACATCAGATACTTTTTCAGCGGCGCGTTGTAGGTCATCGTCACGCAGCCCATACGGTCGCGCCAGGTGGCGATGGGCTTGATTCGATCAAAATCCTTCGTCCATCCTCTCCCGTCGAAGTATTCATATTTCGACTCGTCGTTGATGTTCTCAATGCTCGGCGTAACGCGCACGAGATAGATCTCATCGCCGGTGATCCAACTGTCGTAGGCGAAGCGGCGGTTGTCGCCATCGCTGGCGCCGTGGGCGACCAGATACGCCTTGCCGTCGGGCGAGTGTTCCATGTTCTTGCCGAAGTCGACGAAGTGCGGGGCGCCGATCTTGACCGGCTGGCCGTCCTTCACGCGCTCGCCGAACAGCGGATCGGCCGGCGTGCATGATGATTGTGTCCATGTCTTGCCAAGGTCGGTCGAATAACTGAATCCAACAAACGGCCCGATCCACGGCCAGTCGTACACGATGCCGTTGCGCCGGACCTGGTGATTGCCGTACAGGCAGTACGTGCCGTAGTACCACACGCCGTTGTACACCAGCGATCCGCACGGATATCGCCCCTGGTACGGATGAGCCTTGCTGACTTCGACATGCGGCTCGACCACCTGCAGGTTCAGCGGATCATCGCCGATGATCTTCGCGCTGCCGGCGCCGGCCGCGTGCGGGTTGCCCGAATGCGTCTTGATGCCGTTGACTTCGCCGTCGGTCCACGGGGAATACAGATTGCCGTCGGCCGCCCACGAGGGATACCACGTGTCCGCCCCCGTGTAGGTGATATGCCGGCCGGTGAAACGCAGCCCCGTGATCATCTGTGACGGCGCGAACGGAATGTCTTCCGGCGGCTCCGACGGCCACACCTGTCCATTCTCAGCATCGGTCGAGGCGTCCGCGGGCTGTTGCTCCGCAGACGCAACTCCGATCAACAACGCCGCCACCACGGGCATGGCGCGAAAGATGAATTGACTCATGATCAGACGAACACTCATAACAAACCTTTCTGTAAATGACATCCGCCATGTGAACTGGTCACGACTTCTGGCGAACTCTTGTGCTGGTGCCTGCGGACCTGCAGACAACGGCGGCCTGACCACGCCTGAGTAAATGGGGTCCGGGCTATCGAAGAATAGCCGCCGTCGGTGGGTTGTACTGGCCCCAGTCGGCCTGGTAACCGTACGCCTTGCGTTGGTTGTAGGCGTCCGAGCGGGTGTCCCACGAATGGATGCGGCTCATCTTGCCGATCGGGATCCACTGACACGATCCGTCGGCGAAGACTTCATTGCCGCCGGCGGGTGCGCCATCGCGATAGGCCGGCTTGACCGCGTCAACCTCGCTGCCATAGCCGACGTGGCTGGGCATGTTGGCATAGGCCGAAGCACGCCCGAGTCCCCAGCCGTAGCCGATACGCATGGTGGTGTCGGCCGCGAGCATCCAGACAGGTTTCGCCGTGAAGGTGCTCACCGGCGAGAGCCCGGGGAAGTCGCCGTACGGCGTCAGCCAAGGATCGACGCCCCCCATGTACATGTAGCCGACAATGAGCTGGTCATAGGGCGTCTGATTCGGCAGTTCATACTGCGATTGATAATCGCGCGAGGGACAGTTCCAGACCGGTGCCGGCGGATAGCGCATGTAGCCCCCGCCGATGTCGACCTTCCGATCCCCGACGAGATTCACGCTGCGCAGGGCCTCGAACCAGTCGACGTCGTGATCCGTCGATCGCCAGGACGTTTTCACGCCCGTGCTGTCACCATAGTTGAAGAATGCAATCTGCACGCTGCGGCCGCCAACCGTGAAGAACTGGCCGAAGTTCTCTGCGGCGTAGTTGAAGCTGCAGTTGGCGATTTGCCGCAGGTTCGAGCTGCAAGCGACCCGGCGGGCGGCTTCACGCACCCGCGCGATGACCGGCATGAGAATCGCCACGAGCATAGCGACGATGGCGGTTACCACGAGCAGCTCGACGAGCGTGAACGCCCGACTATGTGTTGATCTAGGCATGGTTCGTCTCGCACGGCGTGCGGCGATCGTCAGGGTGCGGCGGGTTCAAAGCGACCGTGCGACTCTCATCGCACGATCACGCGCAGGCAAACATCTGTTTACGCGCCGCGATGGCGACGCCGCATCATCAAAGCACTAAGCAATGGGAGTCCCGCGGACATAGCCGCGGGTGTCGGAATCACCACGGCATTGACCGACCCGGTGAGGGACACGGTGTCCAGCAACAGGTATTTATTCGACGCATCATCCACGGATTCATCGCGGGCATACAGGCGGAAGGTGATGGGGCCGGTGATGACGCCAAGCGAGGACACGTCGAGCGTGAGATCATCCCAAACCGGAGGATCGTTTCTGCCGATCGTTTCGTCATACCGCACGAGGGTGCCCAGATCGGCGGCGTAGCCGTCGAGGCTGGAGCGAACGATCAGAGACCAGCCGACGGCGCCAAAGCTCTGTTTGGAAACGCCCATACGCGCGGTCAGCGTGTCGAGTGAGAGCGTGGCGTCGGTGGGCGTGAGCGTGAATTCGAAGTAGTGACCGTCAGTGACCGGATCGGCGCCCAGAATGGAAGCGCGGCTGAACCAGGCGTAACTGTCGTCCGATCCGTCCTGCACGAGCGTGGTGTTGTTGTCTTCGGCAAACAAACCGGTCTGCGAGATCGCAAGCGCCGAGACGGAAAGATCGGGTATCGCCGTAGCATCGTTGGCATCCGAGGATGCAGACGCTCCTGAGCCGCTGCCCTGAAGCTGGTATTCAGCGAGCAAAGCCGCGCGTGCTGAGGCGGTAAAGACAGTCAAAGCGATGAAAGTCAGCATGGTACAGATCATCACGGAACGATTCATGGCCGGGTTCTCCTGTTTTCGAACGAGCATTTCGGTGTGAGGCTGGGAAGGTCAAGATTCAACGTTTGTTTGTCAGGTCGGATGTCGATTGTCCGGGCGGCTCATCACGAACCAAGCCGGTCACCGACAGGGTGTCCAGCAGGAAAAATTTGTTTCCGGCTACGGACCCCGAATCATTGCGGGGATACAGGCGGAAAGTGATTGGGCCAGTGATCGCCCTCAATGAAGACAGATCGAACCCTACGTCCTCCCAGACTGGATTGGCATTCTGTTGAACCGCAATCGGCGACGCGAGGATGCCCACGTCGGCGGCAAAGTCATCGAGGCTCGTGCGGACGAGCAGGGTCCAATTGACCGAGTCGGCGATTGATCCCTTGGACGCACCCATGCGCACGTTCAGCGCGTCCAGCATCAGCGCCCCGGCAGTCGGTGTAAGCGTGAATTCGAGATAATCGCCCGCGGCAACCGGATCCGTGCCGAGCACCGAAGCCCGGCTGAACCACGTCTGTCCGTCGACGGATCCATCTTGCACGAGGCGGGTATTGTTGTCGGCCCGGAACAGATCGCTGCGCGACAGTCTGAGAACCGACGTCTGAACGCCAGGCGTTGTTGGCGCGACCTGGGTGTCGAACAGTTCCGTGTTATCAGTTTCGGCTCTATGAAATTCATAAGTTGCTAGCGCTCTGCCGACGCTGCGGTGGACGGGATAAGCCTCGTAAAGATCGCGTCGCGCGTCGATCCGCATTGCGCGGGTCGTGTCGAGCCTCACGACACGAGCCTGCGTCTGGGCGACCTGAGTCAGGCGCACATCCACAATGCCCTCATCGACGCGAATTTCCGAGCCGCCCTGCTGAGTGACGTTGACGGTAAATCGCGTGCCCTGATCCACAATTTCGAAGCCGGGACCGGCAACGACAAAGCCTCGGGCGGAAGGTCCGACATAGGCATGCAGTTTGCCGCGCGTCAACTCGCCACGATTGCGATCAATGACACGGAACTCGCACGGGCCCACCAGATCCACCACAGCCGTGGAGGCGAACATTACCTGGGCCTTGCCCGAGAGCAGGTGGATCGACCCCGCAGCCAGATCACCGCCAAGCGACATCGGCGCCTGCCCCTCGGCAAACACCGCATCTTTCATGTCGGTCAACAAAGCGACTTTCGGCGTCGCTATTGGCTGAGAGTTCGATGCTGGTGGCTCGTGGAGTAGACCAAACCACACACTTGCAGCCGCCAGGATCGCCGCGGCGATCGCTGCCGCCACGACCCAAGAGCGACGGGCAGGCTTCTGCGCTGTGGCGTGAAACACTTTCATCGCCTTCGTCGCAGACAGCGCGTTGGGCAATTCTGCGCGAAGCCGAATCGCCAGCACAAAGTGGCTGCGAGCCTGTGGATCATGGCACAACAACATGTTGAGCCGATCCATCGCCTGATCATCGATCACGCCTTCGGCAAAACGGACGATCAGATCGTCGAGACCAACAGGGTTTGAATCGGCATGATTCATGCTTTGCCCTCGAATCGATCACCCATGCGAATATTGATGCAATCCAGCAACTGCTTGTGAATGCGGGTCAGCGTCTTGTACGTCGCGGCCAGCGAGCGATTGATCCGCGCCGCTACAGCACGCGTGTCGTGTCCTTCTTCATACCGCATGTGGATGATCTGCCGATCGCGTTCACCCAGGCGACCCAGGCAGTCACCCAGCGCCTCGCGGACCAGTTCCTGCTGCCGGGGAGTGCGATTGAACTCAGCAGCCACGAGATCCACCGCATCGAGACTCAGCCACCGGGCGCGCCGACGCTGATCGCGATAAGCTTCCAGCAGCTTATACCGGGCTATCTGAATGCCCCATGCTCGAAAATCCGTGCCGGGCTCAAACTCGTTAAATTTCTCCCACATGGTCGCAACAGTGGCGTGCAACAGTTCGTCGGCACGCTCCGCATCACCGACCGCCGCCAGTAAAAAGGCGAACAAATGGCGTTGCGCTTTCAGCAGCTCCTGCGAAAACTCATGGCCATGGTCGTATTCATCGAATGGACGGTCGGCTTGGCTCATTGTGATCACCGTGTCTGCGCCCGGCATTCCTGCCCCGTCCAGTAATACCGCAGTTTAGACTCTATTCATTAACAAGATGACCGTAATTCCACGATCTTCTCGTCTAATTCCAGAAACTGGACGTTAGCATTTCGTGAAACCGGCCGTCGGTGTGTCTGGTGAAAACGCCATTGACTTTCAGACCGAGCCAGCCAACAATTATCGTCGCAGGCAGTAAATCCTCCGTTTGCCCCCCCCCAAGGGCGGCTTTTTTGCCGCGTTCAAGGATATTTTGGGTATCGAACCGATGACTCTGGGTTGTCATTGCGCAATACAACACAGTCATCGCGATGTGACGTATGTGGCCAAGCCCTGCGTCAAACCCCGAATTTCCAAGCGCAAGTTATGGAAGGCCTGTGATGCACAACGTTCGCTGGTATCAAATGCTTTTGCTTTGCGGTCTGTTCGCGACCGCTGTTTGCTTTGCCGACACTACGACGCCACCACTCAATACCTTGATGACGACATCCGAGGGACGGACGCTTTATGCGGCATGGGTCGAGGCGGACTATGGCTTTACGCCGCAGGTGCGCGCCGCCTACCTTGCGATGACCAAGGCGCAGGTACAGGCGGAACTGATCGCGGCCGGGCAGACGGTACCGGAAGATTTTCTGAAGTGGATCGATAGTGATCCGATCGTCGAGGCGACGGTGTACGGCTCGCCGCAGGGGCCGGTGAATGTATTGCGTGTACTGCGATCGCTGGACCTCGATCTCGGAGCGGAAGTCGTCCGCAAACAGTACACGCAGCTCGCGCTGGCGATGGCGGTGGCCAATGCCGCCGAAGGGCCAAGCGTGGATCTGTCGCCGCGTCAGCCAATCGATCTGACGATTCCGCCCAATCCGCTGAAGCCGGTCGATACCCGTGATCCCAATCGTCAGCTCGATGTCAACGACTACATCATCAACTTCCTGGCCGACCACCCGGTGGAATACGAGGACAAGCAACAGCCCGCACGTATGGTCGAGGTCCAGAACCCGACCGATCCGAGCCAGCCGCTGATGATCGAGGCAACAGCCCCAGAGGCTGAGCCGATCGTTGAGAAGCGCACGCGCCCGATGGCCGCGTGGGAGGTCATGGACAGCAAGGAGATTCAGGCCGAGTTCAATGCCTACATGAAGGAACACGGGTTCGATGTTCATATCGAATGTGAAACGCCCCGCCGCAGCTATATCCCCCATCCCGACCGCGAGGCCATCCTCGCCGCGGCGCAGGTTTTCCGCGATGCCTACATCGCCAAAGGATTGCTGCCAGCTGCACGCGACGCCAAACCCACACCCGCCGAGTACTTCGCATACCTGATCCGCAATGATCAATTCCAATTTCCTGCGGAACTTGATCGCCACTGGCCGCTGTTCCCGCTGAATGCGCCCTGGCCCGTGCTGACGTATCTGGCGCAATCCCCCCTGCCGCTGCGCGAAGGCGATGACCTGTGGGCACGCTATCGCGATGGGGGAGTCATCCACACATACGGCCACTACGTCGGCAATATCGCGCAGAATGGTCACCTTCTGGCCGCGCGATCGCTGGCGCCTTTTGACTTCGGGTATGGCTCGGAACAGATGATGCTCAAGGACGGCGGCGTCTGCGGCGTGATGGCCGGCATCTCCACGACCAACAAACTCGCCCTCGGCGTGCCGGCCATCACCGCTGGTCAGCCTGGGCACTGCGCCCTGGTCGTATTCCGTCATGACGAAAAGACCGGCAACTACGGTCTCTTCGGCGAGCAGTTCATCACCGGTGCTGCCACCACCACGCCCCACGCCCTCTGGCTCTTCGAGGCCAAGCCTGTCCGCAAGCCGATGGTCTACCACAGCGCCGTGGCCTGGATGATCAACTACGATTTCGCCGCAGGCCTGGACACCTCGATGGTCTATCGCATGCTCCAGCAACTGCCCGAAGCCGACCGCGCCGCCCACGGTCTGACGCTGATTCAAAGCGCCCTGGCCCGCAATCCCTACAACCTCGCGCTGGTCGACGCCGCGCAGACGCTGGCACCCACGGCCGACCAGCAGATCGCGTTTTGGCAGGCGCTGCAGCCGTTGCTGGCCGACGCCGCAAAGAAGTCCGGTTGCCCCACCGACAGTCTCTACAGCCAGACCGTCACAGCCCACCTCATGGCCCGGCTCGTCACCCTGCCGGTCCCCGAGAATCGCACGACGGCACAGGAGATTTATGACTGGCTCAAATCCCAGAAGCAACCCAACTATCCGGCGCAGACCCGATACCAGACCACCCTCCAAGGACTGACCGCCATGCTGACCAATGTCGAATCAGACCTGCAGGCACACTTGTCGGGCCAGCGTAACCCGACCAACGGCCGCGCCATGGCCGACAAGCTCGCCGCTGCCGCCGCGCAGATCACCGACAAGACGTTCCGGAAAGCCTGGGGACAAAAAATGCTCGGCAAGTTGGCCCGCCACGAGATCTTCATCTGGCATCATCGCTATCGAGATCACGTGGTTCTGGACCCGGCCGCTACGGCCGCCGCCAAGATCGCCGGCCAGCGTCTGGCCCCGCGGTCCGAGCTGATTGAACCGCGTCTTGATGAGATCGCCAAAGAGTGGCAGAACGCCACCCGCCTCAAGCGCGATCCCAAGCACTGCGATCGACTCGCGGGCAAGATCCGAATGCTCATCCCGCAGGTTCGCGACATGGATCAGCGTAACGCATGGCGACGCAAACTGCTGATAATCACCGGCCATCGCCCCGATGTGCAGAACTATCGCGCGATGATTGAAACGGCCGACTGGCGTGTGGTCAGCGCCTCGCGCCAGAACAAGCGTGCCCGCGGACATGCCGCCAACGCCATCGACGGCAATCCGAATACCCTCTGGCTGACCGACAACGGTCCCGAAGATGCCGGCGGTCTGCCGCAGGAAATCGTCATCGACCTCGGTCAGGACAAAACGCTCCGTGCCTTCACCTACCTGCCGAGCGTCAACGTCGCCGCGGGCATGGTCGACCAGTGGGCGGTCTACACCTCCACCGATGCCAGGCAGTGGACACTCGCGACGGAGAAGACCTTCAACAACCTGCTGGCCCGGTCAGCCAGCCCCGGGCGCGCCGAGCAGGTCGCAACCTTCGCCCCGGTTGTGGCGCGTTATGTCAAGTTCGTCGCTCAGCACGTGGTCGAGGGCGACAGCGCCGTCGTTGCCGAACTCGGAATCATCGAAGCCTCGTCATGAATCTGATAGCGCGGTGATCTTCGCGTCGCGCAGGCTGCGCACCGGCGCCTGCCCCTCGCCGATCAGCGCTGCTTCCCACGTGTAATCGCCCGGCGTCGGCGGCGCGGTGATCTCGAAGACCTGCTCGGCGGTTCCAATCGCTGGAATCGTCAAGGGCTTGGTCGCTTCGAAGACAACCTTGTCGCCTTGCCACAGTCGCAGGCGGACCGCGCCCGTCCAGTCGTCGTACAGATCATTGATCGCAATCACTTTGATGGAGCGTTTTTCTCCGACCGTCAGCGGCTCGTCCCAGAACTCCAGCGACAACCCCACCGGCGCGAACGCGTCGCTGACATACTCCGCGAAATGCGGCTCGAAGATCAGATTCTTCACGTCGATCCAGTGGTCGCTGGTCTGCCCGTCCGGGCGCGAGTAGCCCAGCCCGCAGAATTCCAGCACGCCGGCGCATTTGCGGCGGGTGCGCCAGAACTCGGTCATGGCGGCGAGCATTCGCGCGTAGCAGAGACGTCGCTGATCAATGGTGGCGTCATCACCAAGCGTTACATGATAGAAGTCACGCGTCAGAGTCGGCAGTGAGCCGTCGCGATTGACCCACAGCCAACCGTATTCGTTGATGATATACGGCGGCTTGGCGTGACGGGCGCCGTTGTTCGGAACCCCCGTTTCCTTGAGGAAGATGCTCAGGCTGAACGGCTTGCCGCGTGGTCGTCGTCCGCTGCGATACGGGTGCATCTCGGCGAAGTCGCCCGGCTGCTGCTGCGCCCCGTAGCCGTTGTCCCACGGCCGGTTCGACAGGTCCAGCGAACGCACTTTAGCGATGGCCCCCGCGGTCGCGCCGTCGCGGTGTGATTCGTTCTGAGCGTCCCAGATCACGACGCAGGGGTGGTTCCAGTGGTCGCGCATCCACTCGGTGTACTCGATCGCCAAGTGATCGGCGTCGACCCCCTTGGGCCAGCGGCCGCCATACCAGATCGGGAACTCGTCCTGGATCAGCATTCCTTCCTCGTCGGCGATTCGGTACCATAATTCCGGCGGAAAACCGATGCAGAATCGAAGACTATTCCAGTGCATCTGTTTAAAACGTCGGAATAATGCACGAACCCATTCGGGGTCCCATGGCAGATTTTCCCGGGTATCGTCTTCAAAAAAGCGCAAAATGCAGACGTTTGATCCGCGCATGAAGTACGGCCGGCCATTCAGCACGGCGCGACCGCTCTCCGGGTCGGTTGTGAACGTCCGCAGGCCAAATCGCGTCTTGCAGACGTCACCGCCGGTGTCGATGAATAATTCATAAAGGAACGGATCCTCCGGCGACCATGGATGAGCCTGCTCGATTGCGACGGTCAGATCGACCTTGCTCGATCCACCTGCCGCGACCGTCGTTTCGCCAACGGTGCGCCCGGATTTCGCTTCACGGACAAAAGCTTTGATCGGACCGGCCGCATCACGATCCAGCTCCACCACAGCGCGCACCTTGGCGTGCTCGACATCCGGCACAGTCTGGACATTCACAACATGCGGCGCGCCCGACAGAATCAACTCGACCGAATCATAAATCCCCGGAATATACCGGCTTTTTTCACTGTCCCAGCCGTCGGCCAGATACGGTGGCTGCTGCGCCGTCGACGCCCCCACGCGAACGATCAATTCATTGGCTGCGCCGTCCCCCTTGAGGTACGGCCGCGCGTTAAACCAACCGGGGGTGAAGTTCGGCATGTGCTCGCCGAGCACGTGCCCGTTGAGCGTCACCTGTGTGCCGTAACACGCCTTGTTGATCTTGAGTCGCGCGACCTCCGGCAATGCGCCGTTGACTTTGAACGTGCGACGATACCAGAATGCCTCGCGCTTCGGATCGGCCGGGCGTGTCCAGGGCTTGCGGCGTTCCGCTTCGGCCACGGTCACACCCGGCGAATCAAATTTCGGGTCAGCCATGTCCAGCAGGCCCGGCACCGGAACGGTGTGATCGAAGTTCGCCGGCTGCTGATTCATCGCGCCTTCGGCAACCTGCCAGATGCCGTCCAGCGAAATCACCCGTCGCGGCTCAGCCGCTTGTCCGACGCGGGCGCCGAGCAAAACAATCGTCGCAATCCACGCCAATGAAGTAACCGATCTAATCATGATTCCGGATCCTTTGCAGATTGATGAAGTACGGAAGTGGATGCTGTGGAATGGATCATACGACTTGCCCATCGCTGTTCGATTTCTTCAAGACTCAAGCCCCGTGTTTCAGGCACCATCACGGCGACAAACACGGCGCATATGACGCTTAATCCCGCATACAGCCCAAAGGTGCCCGGGGCGCCCAACGATCCGAGCAGCATGGGGAATGTCTGACTGAGGCTGTAACACGCGACCCATAGAAAGAACGTCGCCACGCTCATCGCCCGGCCGCGCGTTCGTGTTGGAAAAATTTCGGAGATCACGACCCAAGTGACCGGTCCCAGCGATGCAGCGAACGCCCCGACGAACCCAAGCACCGCCGCCAGTACCCACCATCCACCGGCCTCTCGTACAAAAGCCCATGCAACGATTCCCAGCATCGCCGCCTGAGCGACAGCGCCGCCGATCAGCAACGGCTTGCGCCCTATCCGGTCCACCAGCGCGATGCCCATGAATGTGAACACGAGGTTGACCGCACCAACACCGATACTCGAGGTAAACGCTGTGTGCTCGGCAAATCCCGCCGTTTTGAAAATACTGGTCGAGTAGTACATGATCGCGTTGATGCCGGTCCACTGCTGAAAAACCGCCATCGCCACACCGATCAGCAGAGTGATCTTCATCCCCGGTCGAAGCAGATCGCCAAGCGTGCCCTGTTCACGTCCCAGCGACTCGGCGATCGTGTCAAGTTGCGCTTGAACCTGCGTCGGCGCCACGGTCCGCCGGAGCACCGCCGCAGCTGCAGTGGACCGACCTCGCATCATCAGAAAACGCGGACTGTCCGGGACAAAACACAACATGGTGAAAAACACGACCGCCGGCGCCGTTTCCGCGCCGAACATCCACCGCCAACCGCGTGCCATATTCCATGCCTGTCCATCGACGACCCATGCGCTGCCCGCAGATTGAATAAAGCTGTTGACGAAAAACGCCAGCAGGATGCCGACCACAATCGCCAGTTGATTCATGCTGACCAACCGACCACGCCAGCATGCCGGCGCGATCTCTGCGATATACATCGGCGACAGCATCGACGCGGCGCCGACGCCGAGGCCGCCGATGATGCGGAAGATCACGAACTGCGACACGCTCGTCGGGATCGCCGAGCCGACCGCCGATACCGCAAATAACGCGGCGCAGATCAGCAGCGATCTGCGTCGGCCCAAGTGGTCACCGAGGAATCCTGCCCCCATTGCGCCGAAGATGCAGCCGACCAGCGCCGACGAGCAGACCCACCCGTACAGTGCGTCATCGACAATTTGAAAATGCTCGCGCAGCAGGTCATTGGCGCCGTTGATCACCGCTGTGTCGTATCCGAACAGCAGCCCGCCAAGCGCGGCTACGCCCGTGAGCAACAGCACGTAGCCTATGTGACTCGTGGAGCGTTCAACAGCGTCCTGATTCATGGTGGACCTCACAAGCACCCGCCGGTCAGACCGGCTCAAGGCACGAACGACGCCCAGTACGTGGCGCAGCGTTGCGGTTCGGCGACAAATAGAAAGCGGTCCAGGTCACGCTCGAACTGTCGGTAAATCGGCACGCCGGGCTCGAGCCCGAGTTCCCGATAGTCCTGGGGCGACTTGATCGTCAGCTCACAGTTCTGATACGTCGGGTTGCGCCGCCATCGCAGCTTGCCGGCTTCATCGAGCAGTGCAAACCAGGCCAGCCCGCCGTGCGCGCGGACCCCGTCATAAATGAATCCGTAGTTGCGATCGCACCACGCTCCGAAACTCAGCGGCTGATTCGGGTCGGCGCTGATCGTCGCGTGCGCCCAGCCCGGCGGAACAATCACGACCTCGCCCGGTCCGGCCTGCACCGCAAAGCATCGGCCGGGGGCGTCGCCGTCGGATTCCTGCATCAGGATCACGGCTCGCCCGCGCCAGATTTCGTAGACCTCAGGCGTCGACCAGCCGTTGCGTGGCGAGGGCTTGTGCACGTGCCCCTGTGACCGTACCGGCTCGGTGCCCAGTCGCCCGGCAGCATAGGTCACCACGCCGAACAGCAGATTCCGATCGAGCAGCTTATCACGATCCTGCGCGCGGCCGACATCCATCGCGATCGCGTACACCGGGTCTGGACCGTCGCATTCAGGATCCAGCAGACTCTTGCGGATTGAGTCCAGCCCGCGGTATTCGACCTGCGGCCCGAAGCATGAGTCGCCGAAGCCAAACCCGAGTGGCGCGGTCGTGGGCGTGACGTCGAGTTGCGGGTCAAAGCTCATGACGGACTCACGTTCTGATGAATGCTTTGAGGGTGGCGCATTGGGTGCCTTCGGCCAGACCGTGCGGGCGGATCGTGTACGCGCCGACTGATGCGGGCACGATGAAAGTTTCCGCGTAGTGCACAATGAAGGGTTTGAAAGCGTCACTCGGACTTTCAACAATCGCCTGCTCACCATCGATCAGGTTCAACACGTTCACGCCGCCGTCGGTGTTGTGCGGTACCCGGCCGGTGAACCAGTGGCGACGCGTTTCGATAAACTCACGCGTGTGAAGCCCCGTGCGCTGCTCGCGCCACCCGTCGCCTTCGGCCAAATCCTGAACCTGATCGATCAGTTGCTGCTGAACCCAGTCGGTCGTGCGGTCCCACTGGATGTTCGGCACGGCGTGCTGGAGATGCACCGGACGAGGCCGACTGTCAAGCCCAAGCCGCCCCCAGTCCCACATCTTGAAGGTGAAAATATACGGCGTGGCGCTGATCTCCAGCACCATGGCGTCGGCACCCGAGCAGTGAACCGTCCCGGCGGGAATCAAAAAGTGATCATGTTTCTTCGCCGGCCACCGATTGACGTACTTTTCCGCCGGAAACGGTTGATCCGCCGACGCCTGCGCCGTGTGGAGATCGCGAACCATCTGGTCGCGATCGATACCGTCTTTGAGGCCGAGATACACCGTCGCGTCGAGGCCGGCGTCCAGCAGGTAGTAGCTTTCGTCCTGCGTGTAGTGCATGCCGAAGGTCTGCTGGATGTATTCAGTCAACGGATGGACCTGAAAGCTGAGGTTGCCGCCGCCAATCGTGTCCAGAAAGTCGAATCGGATCGGAAACTCCCGGCCGAATCGCGCATGCACCTTGTCACCGAGCAGCTCGACGGGGTGGCGATACACCAGGTTCAACGACGGCATCTCGACGCGCGCCCCATCGATGTCGAATGCGAGACTGTTTTCCTCCGGCACGCAGTCGAAGCACCAGCCGAAGTTCGCCGCGTCACGGTCCAGATCGCACACCTGCTTCATCCACTGCCCGCCCCACGGCGCCGGATCGAAAAATGGCACCACGCGAAACGGCTGACTCGCCGCGCGACGAAGGCCGTCGTGCACCGTTTCAGCGGCCAGCAGCTTGGGCTCGTTCACCTGATTCGTGTCCAGCAGAAAATCGAACTGGTCGAAGATCGAAAACTTGTGCCGATCGGCGACTCGCCACTCGACAAAGTAGCTACGCTTGTACTTGCGAAAAAAGTCCTCGTCGCCGTTGTCAGCGCCCCAGTTGCCTATGCCGCGCCGGTAGCGCAGTTGAATCTCCCAGCGGGCGAGGTCGGCGTAAACGAGCACATCGCCGGGCATCACCAGAGCCGCGCCGACGCCGTAGACCAGCAGCAGTCCGCCGCTCCACGTTTCGGCGGTCCGCTGCGCCGCGGCGAGCTGATCCACATCGAAGAACTCTTCCAATTGATGGCACGACATCACGCCGAAGATTCGGTCGTCAGTCAGGTACCGATCGAGCATGGCCAGCGTCTGCGCTTCGGACTTTTTCAGGTCGAGGGTATTGATGACGCGATCGGGTTTGAGCCCTTCGACCAGCGCGTCGAGCAGCTCATGGTCGTCCACGCCCGGATAAGTATCGACGACCAGGGTCTGGCGACCGGCACTGCGATCGGCCAGCGTTTCGGTCAATCGTTGGATGATCGCCGGATAGCCTGTCACCATGTTTGCGGCCGCATTCGACAGATGCACCGCGGGAAACTTGTCGTAATTGGATTTTCTACACGGCATGACTGAAGCTCAACTTCTCATCGACCAGCGCCTCGCATCCGAGCAACGCCATGTGATCCGGCTGTTCGGCCGAAATGATCTGCACGCGACTGGCGCCGGCGGGGGCACACACGTGCCGATCGACAAATTCTTGAATCGGCGGCAGGATCATTTCCGCGCTGCCCATGACGCCGCCGCCGAACACAATGCGGTCCAGGTCGAACGCATGGATCATGTTCACGCACAGCACACTCCACAGATACGTCGCCCGCCCCAATAGCGCCGCCGCCACCGGATCGACTTCGGCGGCACAGCGACAAACCGCCGCATAGTCAATCCGATCGCATTGACTCAAAGCGCTTTGCGCGAAGCCGTACATCCGCTGCGCGACATCGGGCAGTTGAGCGCTGCCGGTCTCGGCTTCTACACAGCCGCGCATCCCGCAGACACCACACGTCCGCCCGTCGGCCGCCACGATCATGTGGCCGCAAAAGTTGCCAGTCCGGAAATTTGGGCCACGCAACACATGGCCATCGATCCCGACCGCCGTACCGATGCCGGTGCCCAACGTGATGACGCCAAGGTTGTCGCTGCCACGTCCGGCGCCGTAGGTCCATTCGCCCAGCAAGGCCGCGCGTGCATCGTTATCCGCCGCCAGGGGCAGGCCGAATGTTTCACGCGCCCAGACGTTCAAGTCCACCGCCTCGGCGTCGGTGTATTTGCTGTGCGGATCGATGACTCGACACTGCCGCCAATCCACCAGCGCCGCCAGTCCCATGCCGATGCCCCGGCACGCAGACGGTTCGATCCCTGCCTGCTCACACACCACCTGCAGCGCTTCGCCAATTCGCACCAGCGACCGGCCTAACCCCTCCTGAATCGCCGCATCCAGCGTCTGCGTCGCCAGCAACTGACCGTCCGACACCAGTCCCACCTTGATCCGTGTCCCACCGACATCACAAGCCAGCACGCTCATGGCGTCTTCCTCGTGATGTCGATCGTGTATTCGAAACGATCGCAGCGATAGTGGTTGATCGCGTATTCAATCGGTCGATCGCCCGGATCCGTCACGCGGCGCTCACGCTTCAGCAGCGGCGCGCCGACCGGCACCTCCAGTGCCCCAGCCAACACATCATCGGCTGCCACCGCCGTGATGCATTCATGCGAATGTTGAGCGCGAACGCAACATGTCGATTCGAGCACTTCGTAGAGCGGCCGCGCGAAGTCCTCATCGCCAGTCAGTTTCAGCCGAGGATGAAACCACGAAAGAAAATGCACGACGCGCTTGTCCTCGAACCCGCGGACGCGCTCCAACACATAAATGCGCGTGTTACGTTTGATTTCGAAGGCATCGGCGACGACCGCCGGAGCCCGGCGCAACTCGTACTGCGTCGTAAATGTCTGCACCGCAACGCCTTGGGCCGCCATTTCACGCGTAAAACTCTCCCATGATTCCATGCGCGAACTGTGCGTGCCCGGTGGCACTACACGCGTACCGTGACCGCGCTTGCGGACGAGCAAACCCTCGTTGACCAACCGCTCGATGCCCGCGCGAAGCGTGCTTCGACTGATCCCCAGGCGCATCGCCAGTTCCGTCTCCGGCGGCAGCAGTTTGCCCTTGCGGTAAGCCGGCTCGCGGATCATTGTCCGAAGCAGAGACTCCACCTGCGCGTGCAGCGGTACCGAATGACCTGGATCGATCGACAGCGTCATGATGTGCAAGCCTCCACAAGCGTGGGCGCGCCGTCAATCGATTTGAGACGGGCCGAGAAACCGTCGCGTTCGATGGCGGCGTAGTCGTGACCGGCCTCCGATCCCCAGCACGCGCCGACGGCCAACATCTGATCGCCAACGTTCGCCAGCCGATGCGCCACCCGTCCGGGAATGTAGTGCAACGAACCCGGCACCACACGCTCAGCCCAACACCGCCGCGCCTCGTCCATCAGAATGAGCACACCCTCGCCGGCAATGCCCCAGTAGTATTCGGCCGTGTCGATCTTGCGGTGCCAATGCCCTCGCGTCATGAAATACTCATCACCCACACGGCCCGACTCGATGAATGACGTGCCGAAATAGAGCCCCCCGGGTGTTCCGTCCGGCACCGGCATGCAAGCCGTCACCCGATAAACCACTCGATCGGCCGACATCGCCTGGCGCGCCGCTTCATTCTCAAAAACACCCGACAGATCGCCGATCGTCCGCTGCGACGTCGCCAACTCTGGCCCTTCCAGTTGGCCGGTGTGGCCAATGCGATACAGCGTGTCAGAAATTGCGGACAATGCAACACTCCAAATGTTTGAACATTTGAACATAATATGCACTCGTTGAGAGATTGTCAATATGCTCGATTCCATCTTCGAAACCGGCTTTAACACCTTTGCCCACGATTAATTCGCTGCGCCTCGATGGCATCCATCACAGACGCCGGGCTTCGTGAATTCTGAGAATGCGTTCGCTCGGCGCCGCTGTGGGAGAAAATCAAAGACCACCCGCGTCATCGCCACCGGGCCAGATCCGTTCGTGTTTGAGACAGTATTCGATCCGCTGACGATTCGACATCAGACCGCCGCAACGTGCCGTCGTCGGCAGTCGCGTTGACGATCACCGCCGCGCGGCTGGTTGATCCATGTGGGCCGATGAAGAATTCGAAGCGCCCCGTCATCGGCTATCGCATCGGCAACGACTCGATTATTTCGATCTTCGTCATCGCACCGCTCCCGGCGACCGCTGCAACAAATGTTCGGCGTGTCAATTTCACAGTTTACCCTCGACGTACTGCGCGTATCGCTCGGCAACTTTTCCATCGGTTACATTGCCGCGGTGTACGAGGATACCGACGTGGCCGCCGATCGACTCGCCTTTTTTCAGCATGAAGTGCGTGCCGCTGAACGCGTCGGCGCGCCGCGGACCGAAGCACCCGTACTCGCGCGTCAGCCACTTGTGCTTTTCGCCATCGGGGTAGATGAACACCGCCAGCCCCTCCGGGGTTCCGTCGACGGTGTTGGAGTAGTCGATCCAGTTGTAGTACTTGCCGTCGGTGTCTTTCCGACCGGTGTCACCGTTGTCGGCAGTGATGGTGCCGCCGTGTTCGCCGTTGAACGTGTGATTGATGCGCACATACGGCCAGGCGTAGTGCACCCAGTCGCTGTTGAACCTCACGTCGCCATACGACGCGGTCAGCTTCCATGACCAGTCGATCAGGTATTCGCCTTCGCCCAGCGCGTGAACCTTCACGTGACGGTGCTCGTCGAGCACCGGCGTCTGCTGATTCACGATCCACTTCAGCGACTCGTCATACGACGCGCTCTCGCCGTCCGATTTCACATTGTCGAACGCCTGATGACGGATGTAGTGCTTGTGGCCTTTTTCCGGGTGAGCCCTGTCGATGTAGTTCCTCCACTCGTGGTAGAAATCGACGTCCGGCTGACCGGCCAACCTCACATGGTCGACGACCCACATCGCCCGGTGGTGTGGGAATTTTTCCGGCGGCTGCGCTTTCTGCTCCAGCAGATTCTTGCCCGACGGGGTATTGACCGGCCAGAAGTGTGGGATCGCCCACTGATCGCCGTACTGGTATTGCATCGCCAGCTTGTCGCTGATGTTCACCGTTAAAGTGCCGGCGGCGTCGTCTTGTTGGATATGCACCGGTGGCGCGGCCTGCGCCGTCGCAGCGATCACACTCATCAGCACCGCGCATGTGACAGTCTTCGCAGTCATCTTCTGTTTTCCTGTTTTCATGATGTTCCGCTTTATCAAACGGTGTACGGTTCGCGATGGTCGAAGTCGAGCATCTTGTTCGCTTCGGCGTCATTGACGAACTGCTCGGTTTTGGGGTCCCACTGGAGCTTGCGGCCGAGTTTCATCGCGATGTGATGAATGACACAGACGCTGTTGGACCGGTGGCCGACCTCCGCGGGAGCGATCGGGTCCTTGCGCGTTCGCATGCACTCAAGGAAGTTCATCATGTGATTGCGGCTGACCGACAGATGAATGTCCGAGTCCTTGAACTGTGTGCGGAGGATGTCCTTATCGCTGGCGTCCCACTTGCCGCGCGTGACCCACACCCAGGCCTTATCGCCGATGAATTTGACGCCGGCGTCGCCGTTGTGCGAGATCATCTTCACACCATTGGCGTACTCAGCCTCGGCGCTGTAGCCCACGTGCACATCGAACAGCCCGCGATCGGGGAATTCGCCCTTGGCCGTGATGCTGATCGGGCCCGAGTCGAAGTCGGTGCCGAGTCCCCACTGCGCGATGTCGTACATGTGGGCGCCCCAGCCGGTGATCATCCCACGGCAGTACTTCTCGATCTGCAACCAGCCCGGCCGGTTGTAGTGGTGATGTGAGTGCACGCGGGCTTCGCAGTACGGCTCGACGGAAGTCGGCCCCATCCACAGGTCGTAGTTCAGGTTCTCCGGCACGGGCATCGGCGCCGGATCGGCCCTGCCGCGGTCGGTGGGGATCACGACCTCGACGGACTGCAGCTTGCCGATGTATTCGTTGCGGACCAACTCGCACACACGGCGGAAACGCTGATCGCTGCGCTGCTGCGATCCGGTCTGCAGCACCACCTTGTTCTTGCGCACGGCCGCGACGAGCTTCTGGCCTTCGACGATCGAGTACGTGAAGGGCTTTTGAATGTAGATGTCCTTGCCGGCGTTGGCGGCGGCGACGCCGCACAGCGCGTGCTGATGATCGGGCGTGGAGATCGTCACGCCGTCGATATCGTCACGGGCGAGTAGTTCGCGGAAGTCCTGATAGGCCTTTACGGACTCGTACTTGCCGGCGCCGAGCTTCTTCTCATAGATGTCTTCGATGGTGTCTTTGGCCTGTTGGGCCCGTTTGATGTTCACGTCGGCCACAGCCACGACGCGCGCGTTCAGCTTCGAGTCGAGCCCGCGGTAGACCGCTTCCCGCATGTCGCCACGGCCCATGCGGCCGGTGCCGATGCTGCCGATGCGGAGCGTGTTGGAGGGGGCATTCTGACCCAGCACGTGGGCCGGAACAAAATACGGAGCGGAGATCGCTGCGGCGGCTTTGAGAACCGTGCGACGACGGACGACGGAGCGTGATTGAGTCACGGAAAACTCCTATGTCTTTGGCGGCGCGATGTCAGAGCGGTTTTTGGCCTGCGCGCTTGGACATCATGCAACCAACATCCGCATGATGGTCGACCAGTTCTGATCTGTCTTTGCAGATCGGGCAATCGGCGGGTGGCGCTTCGGGCAGCGCCAGGTAGCCAACTGTCGACCTGGGCGAAACAATCGGGCTCGTCAAGGAGCAGCGGCGCTAGCCGGTTTTGACGGCCGCAAATTTGCGAGCGACGTGGTGCCGCGCAAGCGTCGAAGTCGAATCAGATCACGGGTGCGTCGGTGGGTAAGATGACGGTCGCAGACGCGCAATGCTTCGGGCCGGCGCTGGGCGCTGGCGGATCTGACGTCGCGCGACCACAAGCTTACGTAGGTACTGGCCGATGCGGCGTATGGTTCGCACGGCAACCTCGATCTGACGGCGGCCAAGGATGTGATATTAATCAACCCGACCAAGGCGCTCCCCGGGCGAGGAACGTCGCCTGTTGATGTTGGAGCACTTCGCACTGGATGATGGTAGCCACTCGCTGCGTTGCCAGGCGGAACATACGCTCAAGCGGCTCGCCATGTTCGTCAGCACCGGCGGCATTATCACATATCTGTAACGGGGATTCTGGCCCACACCACGTTTACGAGGACTACCGTCAATGAACTGCGTCTACGGAGAAGCGATCTCCCCCGCTACAGCAAACTTGTATGGATGACGCTCAGTTACAGTGAATACGCTGCTGCCGTCACCCGCGCCGTCGGCGCGCCAACGTGATTGCGGGCATCAAGGCGGCGGGCTGGACACCAAGAGCAATTGCCAGCCGTTCAATGGTTTCGAGCCGGACACTTCGCTGGCCACGTTCGATCAGGCTGATGTGGGTGCGATGCAGCCCCGCTTTTGCTGCTAGAGCTTCCTGAGAAAGCTCGGCGGCTTCCCGGAGGGTGCGGACCTGTTCGCCAAAGTTACGACTGAATCGGCTTGCCATATGCTTGACAAGCATCTGATATTGCTGACAATTCAACGACAGACAATGCGCAACATTTAGCCCTAGCCATCAAATGCGTCTGCACAAATTACAGATTATGTTCACCTTCGACTGGGGATAACGCATGAACAAAGGTCAATTCAGAGTTATTTGTGGCGGAATCGTCGTGGTAGTTTTGGCCGGAGCGTTCCCTGCTTGGGTACAAACCTACAGCGACAAGAGTGTTCACATCGAACAGGCAGTTGGTTACGCTCCGATTTTTGCTCCACCCAAGCCACTTGATTGGGGATACGGGGTACGGTTGGACATTCCTCGGTTGCTGTTGACTTGGTGTGTCGTTGGGGCTGCGACTTTTGGGCTCTGGTGGTGGATGGGCCGGCGGGTGGAACTCACTGAGGAACAGCGTTGGCCTTGGAAGTCGATAGCTCGGTGGCTCTATACCTGGTGCGTCTGGAGTTGGCTAACCGTAATTCTGGGAACCATGATGTTGTTGAAAACGATGATGGATATATCGCAAGCTGGCAACAATCTACCACAGCATATTCAGTTGTGGTTGATATTTGATGTGATGGCACATTTGATCGTGTTTGTGTTGTATTTTTTCGCAACGATCAATTTTGCCAAGCAGCCAGCCTATGCGTCCAAGTACTTTCACGCAGCGTACATCGGCCTATCGGGACTGGGCTTTCTTGGACTGCTGACAGTCATGGCGATCTTTCCGAAAGATATGTGGCCAGCCCTTTATGCAAACAATGCGGTCCAGATCCTCGTCGGCCTGTTCTTCCTCTGGGTCATACGTCCCATGCGTTTGGCACGATTCCAGGAATTTTACCGCGTGTTGGATCACCTTCATCACTTTGGCGTACCCACTACTTGCATCGCACCGGCCATGGGCGTATCTCTGCCAGCTTCGCCACACCCCACTCAACCCACCTGCCCTCGCAAAAAGATCGGTCCAGTACGATTGCTCAGAGCAATCACGGTAGGGCAGGTCGTTGTGCCATCAAATGTGTAAATATAGTAACCCCAACGATCCTTGACCTGTTGCCGTGCCACTCATCTCCTTGCGGTGGTCAGATTCCACTTCTGAGATTTGCTGACAGAACCAAACGGCATGAAGCAAACGGTGGCAGCGTCGACACGTGCCAACACGTCAGGGTCATCCTCGAAGAACACATCTACCCCATGCCGCCGGCATTCTTCGGCTTTCCATGTATCGATGTCTGCCAAATCGCAGGTTTCCATCGACCAGCAGATGAGCTGATCGTAGGTGATGCCCCACGTGTGCAGATCCGCTTCAGTCGTCTCCCGGTAGTGCTCATCGCGAAACGTGAGGATGAGAACACGATGGCCAGCCTGAACCAGAGCCTGGCTGACCAGAGCGAAGAACACCGGGTGGCGGGTGATGGTGTCGTCGATGTCAAATGCGATATTCATATAATCCCCATTGTGATGTGAACTCTCTATTTTTCGGTCAAATCTTACGGCAAATCCACTACAGGGTGACTACCCTAGCTACACACATCAACTGGGGGCACTCCTCGCGGTATTCGTCGGCGCCGGCGCCGCTATCAAGTGTTGCGGGGATTCGGTGGCTTTGAACGTGTTGCTGATGGCGACGAACCGGTGGTCTTCTTGTGGTGCTGTTTTGTTTTCTTTGTTGCAATCTTTTTTCGCGGCGCTCGCTTCGGTTCGATTTTGCCGACAAATCTGTCAACTGACCCATATATGTTTTCAACTTTGCGGCGGAGAATTGGGGGCAGACGATCCAGCGCGCCGCCTTTAACCATCGCCTCTGCGAGTTCCATGTCGGTCATTTCATCAATGCATTTTTCAGCCTTTGGCCCAACGTCAACATCAAGGTCGAGCGTCTGCTTTGGCTTGCCCAGGCAACGATCGAAAATCTCACGGGCAGCTACCACATCACCGGCCTTGGCCTTCTCGACCAACGCGTGAACAATCGCCGCCAACGATTCTGCATCAACGGCTTCGAGTACCGCCGCACGCAGGGCGGCGACCTGGCGGATATACGGATTGCCAGGGCCTCCGGGGTTGCCTCGCGTAAAACGCCCGCTGGCATCTCGACCACCGTTTGAACCGTTTACAATCGGTGCATTCATCGGGTCAGTCCCTATGGGTTGGCATCCGAACAGTGGGTAACACCACTTTTGTTTGCGTGTCTATCATCATTTTCATATTCCTCTCGCGTGAATCGTTCGACGAGATGATTCAGTTCACGTATGAAGCGAATTGACCGCTCGGGCGACAGTAGAATCGCCTGTGTGCGGCACAACAGGGACAGCAGGTCAATCGCTTTGAAGCCTACGTCACCTGCCGTATCACAGATTGTGATCGAGGCGACCAACGACAACACCTTCACCCGCCGATCCGGTGGCAGCGCCAACAGCACCTTCAGGTGGTGAACGACAGCCTTTTGCTCCGCTTCTGACATCCCGTTCCACGGCTCCGCAAGAGTACCGGCATACCCCAAGATAGACCCCGCATCAGTCGAAGCGTCGTGTAGATCACCGTCACTCACGGATGCACCGCCTTGAGCATGGCGACAATGCCCGCTTTAATTGCCGCCGGCAGGGTTGGCCATGCTTCGATCAGCGCCGCTAGATCCGAGTCAAACAAGACAGATCTCAGATCGTCTGCTGCGCCCTGTGCTGCGATTTTGGTTTTCGATAGTTGTAAGTATTTGGCGTTGCTACGCTGGTGATTGCCAACCTGCGGTTTACAAAACCGCTGCTCTGCCAATTGAGCTAAGGTGGCGCAACCGCTGGCAGTTTATGCGGTCAAGCCGAGGCTGTCACGCCGCCGGTGAGTGATTGACCCCACCGTGGTGAAAGTTTTTACAGAAACTGCGGCAGGTCGTTCCGGTCGATTACATTTACCTGATGGCGGCTGGTACAGATCAGCCCCACTCCGCCCCCGAAGGGCGCTACAGATTGGGCTTTTGTCATGGCCGATCCAAAACTGCAGGCGTTCAGTCAGAACTTTGTACGTGCTCAGCGGCAGGTGTACGGCTACATCGTGTCGCAGACGCCGAACCGGTCGGACGCTGAAGACCTGTTCCAGAAAACATCGCTGACGATGTGGGAAAAATGGGAGCAGTACGATCCCGAATCGAGCTTTTTCCACTGGGCCTGTGCGATCGCACACAATCACATCCGCAACTTTCGCCGAACCAGTCGCCGGCGTCACCTGGCCCTGCCGGATGATCTGGCGGACACGGTGGGCGCCGCCCATATGGCCGCCGAGGGTCAACTGGAAGCACGCCGCGACGCTCTGCAGCGGTGCCTGGAGCAACTGCCGAACAATCAGCGGCAACTCGTGCATCGCCGATATGCCCACGAAGGTTCGCTGTCCGATCTGGCCGGCGAAATGGGGCTGACCGCCAACGCGCTGTACAAGTCGATCGGTCGGATCCGGCAAGCCCTGCACGACTGCATCAACCGCCGCTTGCAGATGGAGCGTGACTCATGACCGCTCCCGGTGACAACATCATCGAACTGCTGAATGCGGTAGTCGACGGGTATGCCACATCGCAACAGCGCACGGCGCTTTACCAGCGGATGCGACAGGAGCCGAAACTGGTTCGACTTTACGCGGATTACACAGCCGTGCATGCGGAACTGCTCTGGCAGCACCGCGAAACATCGATCAACCAGCCTGAAAACACCCGGGCGACGACAACACCCGGCAGATTGAAGCTGCACCCTGCCGGTTGGGCCGTCGCGGCCGCGTTGCTGCTGGCCGCAGCGATCTGGTTCGGGATCAGGTCTGACTTCACCTCGCATGATCAAACCGATCGCCCCGCCCCGCATGTCGGATTCGTCACCAACACGGTCAACGCGCAATTCGCGCCGTCGAGTTCACCGGTAACGCTCGGCGGTGAATTGACCCATGAGCCGATTCGGCTGCTCTCGGGGCAGGTTCAGATCATGTTTCACTCCGGCGCGGTGGCTGATCTGACCGGGCCGTGTGTTTTCGAGATGGTCGGCGCCAATCGCGGGAAGCTGAGTGCCGGGAAGCTTCAGGCCTATGTGCCGGCTTCGGGCAAGGGGTTCACGGTCGACCTGCCGGGGGATCGGCGCGTGGTCGACTTGGGCACGGCGTTTGGGGTGATGGTTTCGGCTGACGGCAGCGCGATGGTGGATGTGTTTGAGGGGCGGGTGCGCATCGAAGGGGCGGGCGAACCGCGCGTGCTCGAGGCGGAACAGGTGGTGGTGCTGAGCGATGACACCCTCAGAAGCATTGACCCGAGTCAGAGCGTGTTTGCCGATCATCACGCCTACCAGCGGTGGAAACGGTGGAGCGAGCAAGCCCAGCGTGATGCGGCCTTGCTGTATTACGAGCCGTTTGTGCCGGGCGAGGTGGCGGGCCAGATGATCGGCTCGCCGACGTGGGGCGAGGGACGATTTACCGACAAACCGGCCCTGACGCTGGACGGACAAAATCAGGCGGTGGCAGTGAACATTCCCGGGCGATTCGAGCAGTTGACGCTGGCGATGTGGGTGAATGTTCAGTCGCTGGATCGCCCGATCAACGACCTGTTTGCCGCCGACGGTGCGACCGCGAGTGTGCAGCTTCACCTGATGCACGACGGTCGATTCGGTTATGCCGGAGTCGGCGCCGACCAGGGCCGCCGGGTGAAATTGATCGGCCCCGACGAAATGCATCGGTGGATTCACGTGGCGGTGACTTTCGACCTGTCGACGCGGCGAATTCACGTGTATCGCGACGGCGAACTGGTGCACACCGAACCCATCGACGCCACACGCAATCCGTTTCACATCGGCTCGGCCCGCATCGGCAACTGGGATCCGACAAATTACAACCACCAGGGCGGCACGCTCAAGCGCGGCCTGCACGCGCGATTTGACGAGCTGCTGATTCTGTCCCGCGCCGCCACCGCCGATGAAATCCGACGCATCTACACCGCCGGCGCCCCGGAAACATCACAGGCGCCGGCGTCAACGGCTCCCTCAATATCACTTCATCAAAATCTGCACCAGAAATAGGAGACACATGATGTATCGAAATCACACGCAAACGCATCTTCTGGCAGTTCTCATGATCGCCGTCGTCGGATGGGCCGCGACAAGCCAGGCCGCCACGATCATCAACATCAACAACTTCACCCCCGTCGGTGATTCGGACACGACCACCGACATCAACGACTACGGCTACACCGCCAACCCATCACAAGGCACGCTCGGCACGATCACGCGAACGGTCAACGTGCCGGTCAACAGCTCGAGTGCGGTCAATTCGACGGTTTACAGCTTCACGTTGACCAACCTCACGATTGATTCGACACCGGGCTTCACGCTCACGTGGGACATCACCTTCACTGCCAGCGATGACGACGGCCTGCTGATCAATGGCGGCGGCAATCGAACCTGGATCGTGGATGATTCCGCGATCGCCAACGGAACAAAAATCGGCGGGGTCGACGAAGAAGCGCGCATCAATCCGGGTGAATCCATCACGCTCGTGGCCGGCAACATCGCCATCACCGGCGGCGCGGCCAAGGCGGCTTTCGTGAACTTCACCGATCAAAGTCTCTCTGAAGGCACAGGCGGCGTGGCGACGGTATCGCCGAACACGTTGACGATCACGCACGACGGTGTGGGCACCGGCTTCCGCCTGGACAACATCGACTTCCAGTTCACCGCCACGCTTGTGCCGACGCCTGCCGCGCTGCCGGCGGGGCTCGCGATGCTGGGCACCCTGGTGATGCGCCGGCGTGGAGCAAACGATTGAGTCATTGTGGATCACATTTAGCGGCGGGGCTTGCCCCGCGTGTTCAGCCGCACCTGCCGCGCGGGGCAAGCCCCGCCGCTAAATGGTCTATGCGACACAATGCTTTCACATTGATCGAACTGTTGGTGGTGGTCAGCATCATCGCGTTGCTGATCGCGATTCTGCTGCCGGCGTTGCAACAGGCGCGGACGACGGCGAAGCTGGTCGTCTGCGCGTCGAATCAACGGCAGATCGCCACTGCCGCGATCGGATATTCCATCGAGCACAAAGGGCTGATGCTGTCGACGCGCACCCGGCCGTGGGCCGGCGAAGGGCGCATGCCCGAATACATCGGCACCGACCCGGCGGACAAGTCCGGCCAGTGGAATGTGCACCGGATTCAGCCCTACCTCAACGGATTCGACATCGCCAACAAACGCCCGTCTGCCGTGGCGGTCTGCCCGAGCGTCGATGTCGAGTTCTACCAGTGGCTCGCCAACGCCCACTGGAAAGGCCAATGGGCCAGCGGACGGAGATTCACGCAACTCAGCTACGGTTACTACGCCGGCGTCGATACGTGGTCGGCGAATGAATACCACAACGGCGCTGATCGCGAGTTGTGTCTGTCGCGGATGAGCGGCTCGAATCGTGTGCTCGTCGGCGATATTCTCCAACCGGATTCCAACGGCGCGCTGTTCCGCTATAATCACGGCAAGTTCGGCTGGGGCTGGAGCTATCATCCGAACAACTGGGCCGGCGGCGTCGAGGAATCTGCTCCCCCGAGCATCACGGGGCTCAACCAGGCCTTCGGCGACGGCTCGGTCCGATGGAAAGACGCCGGACAGATCAAAACCGACCAGATGTACAACGCGGCCAGCTACCCCGCCGGCTGGGTCAACCGCGGATCAGGCAATCCCTCCTACTATTGATCGTTGGCCCTGGGGCGACGATTCATCCACGCAATTCAAGTATTTTCAGGACCCAACACGATGTACCAACCGACCCGACGCCAGATGCTTCACACCACCACCGCTGCCGCCCTGCTGGGCTCGACTTCGCGCCCGGGCCATGCGCTCGCCGCCGCCGGTGATGCCACCAAACTGCCGACGCCCACCACCGCGCAGGTCCGCTGGCAACAGTGCGAGCTCGGCGTGATCTATCACCTGGACATGCCGATCATCGCCGGCGTCGATGCACCAAACAACCTGGTCAAAGAAACCTTCGACCCGAAGATCTATAACCCGACCAAGCTCGACACCGATCAGTGGGTCGCCGCGGCCAAAGCGGCCGGGGCTAAATATGCGGTCTTCACCGGCACGCATTTCAACGGGTTCATGCAGTGGCAGAGCGATCTGTATCCGTATGGATTGAAGCAGGCCGCCTGGCGCGGGGGCAAGGGCGACATCGTCGGCGACTTCGTTGAATCGTGTCGCAACCAGGGCATCGAGCCGGGCGTGTATTTCTCGACGCATCGCAATGCATACCAGACGGTCTGGGGTCACTACGTCGACTGGGGCAAAGGCAAAGGCACGGCCAAGCAGGCGGCGTACAACCGCATCGCGGAAAAACAAACCGAAGAGATCTGCTCGCGCTACGGTCGGCTGGTGCAGATCTGGTACGACGCGGGAGTCAAAACCCCCAAGGCCGGCGGGCCGGATGTGTTGCCGATTTTCGAGAAGCATCAACCCGACAGTATTTTTTACAGCTCGTCGGATCGGTCGGACATCCGCTGGATCGGCAACGAGGCCGGCCACGCCGGTTATCCGTGCTGGTCGACGATGCCCGGTCGCCAGCGCGGCGGCGGTGTGTCGCATAACACCCCGTCATGGCGCAAATGTCTGCACGGCGGCGATGCCAACGGTACCGTGTGGGCCCCGGGCATGGTCGATGTGCCCCTGCGCGGACACAAGGCCCACGACTGGCTGTATCGCCCCGGCCATGATCACAGCCAGGAGTCCGTCGAGCGACTGATGACGATGTACGACCAGTCGGTCGGCCGCAACAGCAACTTCATCATCGGCCTCGTCGTCGACCCCGAGGGCCAGGTCCCCGAGCCGGACATGAAACGGATGCAGGAATTCGGGCAGGCGCTGCGCCAGCGATTCAGCCGGCCGGCCGGTCAGACTTCCGGTCGTGGGGATTCGGTGACGCTGAAGTTGCCATCGCCCCGCCGCATCGACCAGGTCGTCATCCAGGAAGACATCACCCACGGCGAGCGGGTGCGTCGTTACACCCTCGAAGGCCTCACCGGGACCGACACCTGGCAAAAGCTGGCCGAAGGCGAATCCGTGGGCAACAAACGCATCGAGCGGATCAAGCCGATCGAGGTCGCGGCGGTGCGGCTGCACATCACCGAGCGGCAAGCCGAGCCGATCATCAGCAACCTGCAGGTGTTTGAACCGGTCGCCTGAGGTGCGGCGGCTGCAATTGAGCCTCACAGCCCTGTTGTCGTCAACTTCTCCACGGCCCGGTGCGAGCCGTCGCGGTTGTGATTACAATGTCCCTTCGACCAAGCCACCGCCAGGCTACACAGAAGGGAATACGCCCCGTGACGGAAGTTGAACAACAAAAGCACAAAGCCGCGATCGCCGCTGTCGCCGAGTTGCGCGACGGCATGATCGTCGGGCTCGGCAGCGGGTCGACCGCCGCCTACGCCATCACTGAAATCGGCCGCCTCGTCAAAGACGAAGGCCTGTCGATCACCGGCATTCCGACCTCGCGCAATTCCGAGAAACTCGCCCGCGAGGTGGGCATTCCGCTGACGGACCTGGATCAGCAGCCGCATGTTGACATCACCATCGACGGGGCCGACCGCTTCGATGAAAACCGCAACCTCATCAAAGGCGGCGGCGGCGCCCTGCTGCGTGAAAAGATCGTGGCCGCGGCGTCGGACCGCCTGCTGATCATCACCGATGCGCAGAAGCAGGCCACCCCGCTGGGCGGATTTCCCGTGCCCATCGAGGTGATCCAATTCGGAGCGGCGCCGATCATGGTGAAGCTGCAGCGGTGGGAGTTGAACCCGAAGCTTCGCATGCGGGCTGATGCGCCGGACAAGCCTTACGTGACCGACGAAGGCAATCACATCATCGATCTTCACGTTGATATCGTTGATCTGCCGCACGAGCTGGCGCGGCGGCTCGAAGCCCTGCCCGGCGTCGTCGAGCACGGCCTGTTTCTGGACATGGCCGAGCGCGTCTACGTCGGCACCGACGACGGCGTAACCGTCTACCCGCCCGGGGCGTGATTCGAAGCCACTGAACCACCAAGGCACAAAGGACAGCAAGAAGAAAACACAGAGAAGAATTGTTGACAGGATGAACAGGATCAACCAGATCAAAAGCATCTGACTTCATCCTTGTCATCCTGTTGATCCCGTCAACAGTTTTGTCTTGGTGCCCTTTGTGCCTTGGTGGTTGATCTGAAATGTTCTGAGGCCTCCTTCTGATACGGAGTTTGTCATGCAACGCAAACCATTCGCACCGATCATGGCGGCGATGGCGCTTGTCGCCTGCCTGTGTACGATGACGCTCGGAGCTGTGAAGCTGCCGGGCTTTTTTAATGACCACATGGTCCTGCAGCGGCAGATGCCCATCGCCGTCTGGGGCTGGGCCGATCCCGGCGAAATGGTCGAAGTCACGCTCGGCGACGACACGGTCAAAACCACCGCGAACCAGGACGGCCAGTGGAAAGTCGCCCTGCCCAAGCGCGAAGCCGGCGGCCCGCTGACGTTGAGCATCGTCAGCCCCAGCGGCAAGATCACGATCAACGATGTGCTCGTCGGCGAAGTCTGGCTCTGCTCGGGTCAGTCAAACATGGAATGGACCGTCAACCGAAGCAACAACGCCCAGGCGGAGATCGCCGCCGCCACCGACGATCAGATTCGCCACATCAAAATCCCGCGGGTGCCTTCGCCCTCGCCGCGTGAGGACATCAGCGCCCCCTGGCAGGTCTGTTCGCCTGACACCGCCGGCAATTTCACCGCTGCCGGGTATTTCATGGCCGTGAAGCTGCGCAAGGAGCTGAATGTCCCGATCGGGTTGATCAACAGCTCGTGGGGCGGGACGCGCATCGAGCCGTGGACACCGCCGGTGGGCTTCGAGATGGTTCCGGCGCTGAAGTGGTACGTCGAATGGATCAACAAGCGCACCCCGACCAACCCCGCCTACCGCAAAGGTATTGAGGATTACATCGCCAAGGCCAATCAGTGGATCGACTCCGCGGAGAAGGCGCTCAAAAGCAATCAGGCTGTCGCGCCGATGCCGGCGTTTCCCGATGATCTGAAGCAGTCGACCAACCACCAGGACCCCACCATGCTCTACAACGGCATGATCCACGCCCTGGTCGGCTACTCGATGCGCGGCGCGATCTGGTACCAGGGCGAGTCCAACCATGGTGAAGGCATGATGTACTACGAAAAGACCAAGGCCCTGGTCGAAGGCTGGCGAAAGCTCTGGGGCATCGGCGACTTCCCGTACTACTACGTGCAGATCGCGCCGTATCAGTATGGCAACGAGCCGCCGCATGTTCTGGCGGAATTCTGGGAAGCCCAGGCCGCCTGCGAGCAGATTCCGAACACCGGCATGGTCGTCATCAATGACATCGCGACCCTCAACAATATCCACCCGCCGAACAAGCAGGACGTCGGCGATCGACTGGCGCGACTCGCCCTGCATCGCACCTACGGCCGTGAAGATGTGGTCGACTCCGGCCCGACCTTCAAAGCCATGAAGATCGAAGGCGACAGCCTCCGCATCACCTTCGACAACACCGCCGGCGGGCTCACGTGGCGCGACGGCAAGCCCGGCCCCTACTTCCAGATCATCGGCGAAGGCGCCGGCTGGCAGACCGCCGACGCGAAGATCGACGGCGACTCGGTCATCCTCACCAGCCCGAAGGTCAAAAAACCCGCCGCCATGCGTTTCGCCTGGCACAAGCTCGCCGAGCCCAACCTCGTCAACGGGGCCGGCCTGCCGACCAGCGCCTTCCGCGCCGGTGAAGTCCCCAAGCCGGACTTCCTTTCGCAGATCGACGACGCGGCGGGCTACAAGCTCGTGTACGACGTCGATCTCGCCAAGCTGCCGAATATCAGCTACACGCAGGACAACGCCAAAGCCGCCGGCAAGTTTGACCGCGTGGCCTACCTGTTGGAACTGCAGCCCGGCAACGACGCCGCCAGATACGTGTGGGTCTCGATGAAGGCCTTCACCGATGACGCTTCGAAGCTCGGCGTGCCGACGGCCGCCAGCGGCGCGTTCTTCGCCCAAAAGGTCGACGCGATGACCGTCTCCTCCAATGTCGACTCGATCAAGGCCGGTGCCAACCTCCCCGGCAACATCGAATTCTGGCCCAACAACTACGGCACCCCAAACGTCAAAGCCGTCCCCGGCGCCGACAACGCCGTCTACGACACCGGCGATCAGCCCGCCGAGCCGCGCGACGGTTACGGCTGCATGCAGATTCACAACTACCCCGCCAAGCAGACCATCATGGCGTTCAACAACTGGAAAGCCGGCTCCGGGGCCGACCTCGGCATCGGCAATTCCGAGGGCAAGACCCGCGACTGGACCTTCAACGGCAACGCCGGGTCATACGCCTACAAGCGTCTGCGCATCTTCGTCCGACCGGCCAACTGAGCGCACAGCGTGACAAAAACACGCTTTTTGCAAAACCCCTCCAAGCCCCCGATATCACGCCGATATCGGGGGTTTTCACATCCCGCCGCGCACAGAGGCGTCTTTCGACCGCGCCGGTGCGCACACGCTGACAACCCCCGCGCAACGTTCATGCGCATCACCGCGTCGTCCGTCAGATTCATGCGCACAATCTGTCCACCCCCGTCCGCCCTGTGCGCACACGCGAGCATGTTCGCCGACGCCTTTGTGCGCGCCCCCGCCCTGCCGCAACAAAAACGCTGCCGGCGCGCACACCCGTGTCGCCGGGTAAAACCCCGTTTCACGAAAAACACACGTCCCCAGTCGCCCCTAGTCAATTTGGTTGATCGGGTCGTTGGCAGTCGGCGGCCAATCCGCTAAACTCATGGCTTGGCGGCTGATCTGCCTGTTGCCCGTACGCAGGCCGGGCCCCGAAGCGCCACCGGCGACGCTTCCGCAATCGCCTCCGCGGCTGTGACTTTCACGGCAGATGGGCTTATGATGGTCAGCGCGATCGTTGTTTTTTGAGGATATCCCCGCTCCGTCGTTCGGAAGAACCCCGCAAGGCACCGTCGCCTGAGAGTTCGACCCGCCCCCTCGGCGGCGTCCGATCCGGCCCCCGGCTTCGTCGATTCCGAACAGCCCCGCAGCGGAACGCAGCAAACAGACCAAGGACTCGAACCATGAGCACGTATCTCGGCCAGACCCCGCAGGACCCCGCCGTGCTGGCCCAGCAGACCCACGACTGGCTGGAATCCCTCGAAGATGTCCTCCACGCCCAGGGCCCCGACTTCGTCAAGCAGCTTCTGCGCAACCTGCAGATCCACGCCCAGAAAAAGGGTGTCGTCCTGCCGGTCACCAGCCAGACGCCCTACATGAACACGATCCCGGCCCACCGCCAGCCGCCCTACCCCGGCGATCTGAAAATCGAACGCCGCATCAAGAGCATCATCCGCTGGAACGCCATGGCGATGGTCGTCCGCGCCAACCGCGATCCGGCCGCCCCCGGCGGGCATATCAGCTCCTACGCCTCGCTCGCCACGCTCTACGAAGTCGGCTACAACCACTTCTTCCGCGGCAAGGATCACGCCTGCGGCGGCGATGCGATCTACTTCCAGGGTCACTCGGCCCCCGGCAACTACTCCCGCGCCTTCGTCGAAGGTCGCCTCAACGAAAGCCACCTCGAAAACTTCCGCCGCGAGCTGCGGGCCGGCATCGGCGGCGGGCTGTCCAGCTATCCCCACCCGTGGCTGATGCCCGACTTCTGGGAATACCCCACCGTTTCGATGGGCCTTGGGCCGATCATGTCGATCTACCGCGCCCGGTTCATGCGCTACCTCGATGACCGCGGCATCCGCGACTACAAGGGCGCCAAGGTCTGGGCCTTCGTCGGCGACGGTGAATCCGACGAGCCGGAAACCCTCGGCGCGATCTCCCTGGCCGCCCGCGAGAAGATCGACAACCTCATCTGGGTCGTCAACTGCAACCTGCAGCGCCTCGACGGCCCGGTCCGCGGCAACTCGAAAATCATTCAGGAACTCGAAGCCACCTTCCGCGGCGCCGGCTGGAACGTCATCAAGGTCCTCTGGGGCAGCGACTGGGATCCGCTGTTCGAAGCCGACCACGACGCCCTGCTGGCCAACCGCCTCGAAGAAATGGTCGACGGCCAGTACCAGAAGCTGCGCGTCGAAGGCGGCAAGTACATCCGCGAGAAAGTGTTCGGCGTCAATGAACAGCTCGCCAAGATGGTCGAGCACCTTTCCGACAACGAACTGTGGCACCTGCGACTCGGCGGGCACGACCCCCGCAAGGTCTACACCGCTTTCAAGTCGGCCTCCGAGCACGAAGGCGCCCCCACGGTCATCCTCGCCAAGACCATCAAGGGCTACGGCACGGGCGAAGCCGGCGAAGGCAAGAACATCACCCACCAGCAGAAGAAGCTCAACGAAAAGGAAATGCTCGCCTTCCGCGATCGTTTCGACATTCCGCTGACCGACGAGCAGGTGGGCAAGGTGCCGTTCTACAAGCCGGCCGACGACTCGATCGAAATGCAGTACATCCGCGAGCGGCTCAATGCCCAGGGCGGCCACGTCCCCACGCGGCGCGTCACGACCTGCAACTGGGAAAAACCCGACGACTCGGCTTTCACGCAGTTTGACGAAGGCACCGGCGATCGCGACATCGCCACGACCATGGCTTTCGTCCGCATCCTGCAGAAGCTGCTGCGTGACAAGTCGCTGGGCAAGTACATCGTGCCGATCATCCCCGATGAGGCGCGCACGTTCGGCATGGACGGCCTGTTCCCGATGGTCGGCATCTACTCGCACGTCGGCCAGCTCTACGAGCCGGTCGACCGCGACTCGATCGCCTACTACAAGGAAGCCACCGACGGCCAGATCCTCGAAGAAGGCATCAACGAAGCCGGCGCCATGTGCGACCTGATCGCCGCGGGCACTTCCCACGCGGCGCATCAGCAGCCGATGATTCCGTTCTACGTGTACTACTCGATGTTCGGGTTCCAGCGCATCGGCGACCTGGTCTGGTGTGCCGGCGACATGCGGACGCGCGGGTTCATGGTCGGCGGCACCGCCGGTCGCACCACGCTCAACGGCGAGGGCCTGCAGCACGAAGACGGCCAGAGCCACCTGCTGTTTTCCATCGTGCCGAACATCCGTTGCTACGATCCGAGCTTCGCCTACGAGATCGGCGTGATCGTCCGCGACGGCATCAAGCGGATGTATTACGAAAACGAAGACATCTTCTACTACATGTCCGTCGGCAACGAATCGTACACCCACCCCGCCAAGCCCGAGGGCTGCGACGAAGGCATCCTCAAGGGCGCGTACAAGGTGAAGTCCGCTCCCGGCGGCGGCAGCACCAAGGGCAAGCACCGCGCCACCCTGCTGGGCTCCGGCTCGATCATGAACTGCGTGCTCGACGCTCAGAAGATTCTCGCCGAGAAGTACGACGTCGAAGCGGATGTGTGGTCGGTGACCAGCTACACGGAGCTGCGCCGCGAAGCCCTCGAGTGCGAGCAGTACAACATGCTGCACCCGAACGACGAACAGCGCGTGCCGTATGTGACCGAGTGTTTCGACGGGCCCAATGGTCCGGTCGTCGCGTCCAGCGACTACATGAAGGCGCTGCCGGACTCGGTGAGCAAGTGGGTACCCGGCGGCATCTATTCGCTGGGCACCGACGGGTTCGGCCGCAGCGAGTCGCGCGAAGCGCTGCGTGATCACTTCGAAGTCGACGCCCGCTACGTGACGCTGGCCACGCTGACCGCGCTGGCCCGCGAAGGCAAGATCGACAAGTCCATCCCCGCCCAGGCGATCGCGGACCTGGGCATTAATCCTGATAAACCCAATCCGCTTTACGCCTGATCTAAGGAAGCACCGGAAATGGCCGTTGAGTTCAAGCTGCCCGACCTGGGCGAGAATGTGAAGTCCGCCGACATCGTCGACGTGCTGGTCAACGTCGGCGACGTGATCGCTGCGGATCAGCCCGTCCTCGAAGCCGAAACCGACAAGGCCGTGATGGAGATTCCGTCGACGGTCGCGGGGAAGGTCACCGCGGTCAACGTCAAGAAAGGCGAGACCATCAACGTCGGCCACGTGGTGCTGACCGTCGATGATTCCGCCGCCGGCGGTGACGGCAAGGCCGAGGAAAAACCCGCCAAGAAGGAAGAGGCTCCCGCCAAAAAGGAAGACCCCGTTAGCGGCAGCCGCGAAGCGGCGCCTTCTTCCACCCCCGAAGAAAAGCCCGCCCCGCCCGCGCCATCGACCCCGTCAAAACCCGCCGCCCCGCGCGGCGCGCCGGTTCCCGCCGCTCCGTCGGTTCGCCAGTTTGCCCGCGAGATCGGCATCGACGTCTCGCTGGTCGAAGGCTCCGGCCCCGGTGGTCGCATCAGCGTCGACGATGTCAAACACTTCGCACGCACGCAGGGCACACCCGGAAGCAAGACCGCCGCATCCGGCAGCGCCGCCAAACCCGCCGTGCAGCGCGAGCCGATGAGCAAGGTCCGCAAGGTCACCGCCGCCCACATGGCCCGTTGCTGGAATGAAGTCCCGCACGTGACCATCTTCGACAAGGCCGACGTGACCGACCTCGAAGCCCTCCGCCAGAAGTTCAAGCGCAAGGCCGAAGCCGCCGGCGGCAAGCTGACGATCACGGCGATGTTCATGAAGATCACCGCCGCCGCGCTGAAGCAGTTCCCCACGCTCAACGCCTCGCTCGACATGGAAACCGCCGAGATCGAGTACCACAACGTGTACCACCTCGGCTGCGCCGCCGACACGCCGCGCGGCCTGGTCGTGCCGGTGCTGCGTGATGTCGATCAGAAAAACATCATCGAACTCGCCGTCGAACTGACCGAGATTTCGAAGAAGGCCCGCGACGGCAAGCTGTTGCCCGATGATATGTCCGGCGGCACGTTCACCATCACCAACCTCGGCTCCATCGGCACGGGTTTCTTCACGCCGATCGTGAACACCCCGCAGGTCGCCATCTTCGGCATGGGCCGGGCCGTCAACGAGCCCGTCTGGGACGGCAAGCAGTTCGTCCCGCGCCTGATGGCTCCGCTGTCATTGAGCTTCGACCACCGCCTCGTCGACGGCGCCGACGGCGCCCGCTGCCTGCGCTGGATCATCGACGCGGTCGAAAACCCGCTGTTGATGGCGATGTAAGGTTTAACCACACTGTTTAGCGACGCCGCTTGCGGCGTGTCTTATCCAAACAAGGAAGTTGCCCCGTGTCAGACTCCAACGGCAAACGTCTCGTCATCATCGGCGCCGGCCCCGGCGGATATCCCGCAGCCTTCAACGCCGCGCATCAGGGTTTCGACGTCACCCTCATCGATCAGCGCGCCAACCCCGGCGGCGTCTGCCTCTACGTCGGGTGCATCCCGTCCAAGGCGCTGCTGCACGTGGCCCGCGTGATCGAAGAGACCAAGGAAGCGGCCAACTGGGGCGTAACTTTCTCCGAACCCAAGTTCGATCTCGACAAGCTGCGCAAGTTCAAGGACAAGGTCGTCACCAAGCTGACCAGCGGGCTCGGCGCGATGGCCAAGCAGCACAAGGTCAAGTTCATGCAGGGCCGCGCCGCGTTCAACGACAACAAGTCGCTGACCGTCTCCGACGAAAACGGCAAGACCAAGAAAGTCGAGTTCGACTTCGCCCTGATCGCCACCGGGTCGCGCCCCGCCATGCCGAAGGTTTTCGACGTCGGTTCGGATCGTGTGATGACCTCGACCGAAGCGCTCGACCTGCCGGACATCCCCAAGAAGCTGCTGGTCGTCGGCGGCGGATACATCGGCCTCGAGCTCGGCACCGTCTATCAGGCGCTGGGGTCGAAGGTCACCGTCGTTGAAATGCTGTCGAACATCCTTCCCGGGGCCGACAAGGATCTGTCCGAAGTGCTCGCCAAGAGCTTCAAGGCCCGTGTCGAGTCGATCCTCACCGACACGCGCGTCTCCGAGGTCAAACCCGGCAAGAGCAACGTCAAGGTCAAGCTGCTCAGCGCTGATCTCAATGAGGAACGCACTTACGATCGCGTGCTCGTGACCGTCGGCCGCGCGCCCAACTCGCAACACCTGGGCCTGGAAAATCTCAACGTCAAAGTCACCGAGCGCGGCTTCATCGAAGTCGATTCCCGTCGCTGCACCGGCGAGCCGAACATCTATGCCATCGGCGATGTCGCCGGCGAACCGGGCCTCGCCCACAAGGCGACCTTCGAAGCCAAGACCGCTATCAACGCCATGGCCGGCGAGCCCGCCGCGTATGATCCGGCCGCCATCCCCGCGGTCGTGTTCACCGACCCCGAGCTCGCCTGGACCGGTCTGACCGAAGCCGACTGTCTGAACCGCGGCATCGATCACAAGATCACCAAGTTCCCCTGGGCCGCTTCGGGTCGCGCCGTCACGCTGGATCGCCCCGACGGTCTGACCAAGCTCATCGTCGACCCCCACACCGATCGCATCCTCGGCGTCGGCATCGTCGGCATCAGCGCGGGTGACCTGATCGCCGGCGCCACGCTCGCCATCGAGATGGCCGCCACCGCCGAAGACGTCGCCTCGACGATCCACCCGCACCCGACCACCAGCGAAACCTTCATGGAAGCCGCCGAACTCTACTACGGCCACAGCCCCCATTACATCGCCCGCAAAGGTCGCTAAAATCCGAGTAGGTCAGGCCCCGGCCTGACCTACCGTCCGGGCGATTAGCTCAATTGGCTAGAGCACCTGCTTTACACGCAGGGGGTTACAGGTTCGAGTCCTGTATCGCCCATTAACAGCCCCCGCCAGATGGCGGGGGCTTGTGGTTTACTCGCCAACTTCATCTTCATCGGGGCCTTCGACCACTTCCAAGTCTTCAACCGCAATTTGAGCTGTGACGCCTTTGTACTTGGCGGTAACGAGCCCATCGATTTCATCGGTCATCGCTGTTCTTTCAGACTTCAAACTCCCTATCCATACATGATCGACTATGTTGATCATGTCATTTCCTTTGGCCAGCGGACCGATCGCATCCTTGCCGTACGGCGAGGATGCGACGATGTTCCATTGGCGGGCCTTCGTCGGATACATCGCAAAGCCGTCGTGGTGCTTGGCGGTGATGAGCCGCAGTACGTCTTCGAGACGCTGGCCACGAACCCCTATGACACCGGCCTGATCCCGCACGACCACCGTGACAACCATGCCACAACGCTTCCGGAAGCGTCCGATCATCGTCACTGCATATCAACACCCGGGGCCATGTCGTCATTTTCAGGATGGACGCGGGCCTTGCGGGACATGGACCAGGCAATCCATGCGGCGCGGACGACCATGCCGGCCCAGAGGAAGGGGCACAGCAGCCCGCCGATGATCAGCGGGGCAAGAATCCATCGCGCGATCAGGCGAATCACCCAGTCCCACGTGCCCACGGCCTGACTGACCGCATCATGCACGGCGTTGTAGGTGCGCTCCTGCTGGGTGGTGTGGAAGAAGTTCTGCGTCATGGGGGTCAGGAGCATGGCCACCACGCCACCGACGCCGCAGAGAAACCACGTGTCGATGATGGGCGCGTCAACGGTGCCCCACACCCCAGCGGCGCGGTAGAGGAAGTAGCCGGACCAACCGATGGCGATCATGCTGCGAAGCGTGGGCAGCGTCTGATCGGGGGGAAGATGCCAGGATGGATGCAAGCGGCCAAACCACGAGTAAGCGTGAAGACCGATGGCGAGAATGCTCAGCACCCATACGCAGATGGAGATGGTGTCCCACTTGGCCTGACGCGGTTTGTTGGCTTCGACGGCCTTGGCGCGGTCTTCGGCTTTCTTGGCGTAGAACTCACGGTTCTGTTCGGCGACTTCCGCTTTGCGTTGGGCGCTGGCTTCTTCACGGGCCTGTACGGCAGCCTCGTGACGCGCCTGCTTTTCCTGCGCCAGTTCAACGGCGCGCGCTTCGGGATCGACCACAAGGAATGTTGCGGAGGCATCCGGCGGGATCGGGCCTGCGGCCAGCGTGGCGGGGGTCGCGCCATGGCGGCCGATCATGAAGGTGAACTGGTGTTTGCGATAGTCATAGGTCGCATTCTGTGCCCAGGCAGCCACGAAGGACATGCTCGGACGCCTGTGGCGAATCACGGCGGGGTACTGCTTGACCTCTGCTGTGGCGCGGGCGATGGGCTTGTCGCCGCTTGTGAAAACCGCGTGCACCGTCATCGGCTTGGCGGTTTGGATCTCAGGGATGAGGTTGCTGTAGGCGTCGAGAAGGCCGAACAGTTCCACGTTGAATTCGATGGAGTCGCCCGGCTTGGCGCTGGCCACGGCTTGCGGGTCGGTCGGCGCGATCAACGCCACGCCGCATTGGCCCATCCCACTGAGCGTATCAAACAGCCCGGCGTCATCGGCGACGATCACCAGGTCGCGGACGCCGTGTCGATCCTGTTCGGCAACCCTGCCGGAAAACGTGAGAGACTTGGCGGACATCTGGTCGGAGTTCTCGACGACGCGGCTGAAGAACGTGGTCATCGCGGCGTGATCATGCTGGAGGTAGTTGCGGAGACCCGCTTCGTCCAGTCGCATGAGGAATCGGCCTTCGCTCAACCACGCCGAGCCCAGGGCGGCCTGCTTGCCGGTCAGTTGCTCCGGCGACAGAGCCGTGGGATGGTCCAGGGAGACAACGGTATAGCTACGATTGTCGGGGAGGGCGCCAATGGTCTTCAGCGATGCCGCGTTCTGGTCGAATGATCCGACATCGAGGGCGGGGAAGTCTGCACTCGCATGATGGGCAAACTACAGAACGAAGAGGACGGCGAGGCAACCGAATACATGGCTGGGATTGGGAATAGACATGGAACACCGTGTTGTGCGGCGGAGTGTGGGAGGGCCCAATGGACGCAAGTCATGCACGTCATGGCGAC
This sequence comes from Planctomycetales bacterium ZRK34, assembly GCA_014873095.1. Classification (GTDB taxonomy): domain Bacteria; phylum Planctomycetota; class Phycisphaerae; order Phycisphaerales; family Zrk34; genus Zrk34. Next base: position 4,202,646 of record CP050848.1, on the reverse strand, counting down.
TTGCCCAGTCCGAATGGGGTACTGTATGTGTGGACGACGCCTCCGCCGGGCCAGACGTCGACACACAAAAGACATGAAAAAGCTATCCGGTGGCGAGGGACGCGTCAACTCACCTGGACTTCCCCACGAACGGTGGGCGCAAGGGGTAGTCCCCATACCGGAACAGATCGTGTCGAAGCTGCGTCATGCGGACCAGGCGTTGGACATGCTGATCCTTAAGGAGGCGGCGCGCCCAAACTGATCAGCCCCGAGCGACGGCGCCGCACGGTCGTATCTATCATCTCTCACCGGTCACCGCCGGCCAATCGAACAGCCCGCCCATCGACCTCACCTCCGGCTCGACCAAGCCTGACCCATCATTGGCCGGACTATTTGCCGTTGTCGACACCAGATCGGCACACAACACTCGGCCCCGACTCGGATCAGCTTCACCCAGATACCGACAGTGGAAGAGTTCGAGTGGTAGCCAGGACAGTGGACCCGATGTGAGCGTGCGTCGCAGGTCAACTGCATCCGTTGGTGAGATGGCTGGTCATTTGTAGTGGGGAATCCTGTACGGCTCAGCGACATCGCCTTTGAGTCGCTCTACAGCATGAGCGCTTCGATCTACCGCGTAAATGACGTACGGTGACGGCTTCAGCTTTGGCAGTGGAAGAAATGCTCGAATGACTTGTCGCTTGGGGTCGTCCGCACACAGTCGTATGCGTGCATCGCGATCGGGAAATTCGGTTGCCACCGCAGCGCGAACGGCTGCGTCGGTTTCCGGGGAAAGATCATCGATGGTGGTGATTGAGGCCATCTAACGCAAAAGCTCAGTTGCCGGCCGCCCGAGGGAACGGACTTCAAACCGGCAGGCATATTGTTTTCGCTCGCCTGCGACCGTCAAGCAATTACCACCATCGCCACGATTCCCCGCTTGATCGCCTCGGGCAAAGTCGACCATGCCTCGATCACCCGGGCCAAGTCATGGTCCACAGCGACCACAGTGGGGAACTCGGCGCCGGGTGCGCCGCAGTTTGCGCCGCATCGGTCAGAACCTGGCGTATTTCTCGTGTTTTTGCCACCTGTTCGAGTCCTGCAACGCCCACTTGCATGTCGTAACGATCAACCAATCACGCAACACAAGTTGTTGTTGATCCCATCCCGGCGAAATGAATTATTGAAGCGGAGCACCTTCGGTCACAGTTTCTTGCGACGAGTGCCCAGGCCGATGGCCCCCAGGCAGAACATGGCCAGCGTGGCAGGCTCGGGGATCACAACCGACGACGGCGTCGCGTCCACTTCGAAGGAGTTCAGCCGCAGGGCGTTTCCGCTGGTGCCGTCGGCATCCGTGCGGGCAACGTAGAAGCCGACTTCAGTGACGCCGGAGATCACCCCGCCGGAAACAATACTCGCCGCGCTCCCACTGGAATAGACCAGCGCGGCGGCCGGATCATACGTGAACCAACTCAGGGCGGTGGGATCGACGTCCATGGTTCCGGTCCCGGCTGTGAACGCCTGCGATGATATGTAGTAATCATCAGCAATCCGAACGACCAGTCGCACGGTGTTGATCTGGGCATAGGTGACGACATTGAACGACACGGTGTCAGATGCTGAGAGCAGATCGACGGGCCCGCCCGCCGCGGCGCCCAGGAAGTTGTCCGAGGTCCACAGCGTCAACGCGGTGAGCGAGGCGGCGTTGTCACACTTATAGATCAGGCGATCGCCGCCGCCGTCCTGGCCGACGAGATTCTGGTTGCCGGCGGACGCTTCCTGCTGTCCGTGAAACACGGCGCTGGTGGCCGCGGTGTTGTAGTCGGTCGTCGGGTACAACGCCAGCGGATCGCCGTTGATGTCGAATCCGCCGGCCTGCATGACCTGGTTTGCGGAGACATATTCGGTGCCGCCGAAATCGACGATCAATGCCGCCTGCACAACCGAACCGCCAATCAGGGCAACAGCCGCAGCCATCAGAAGTGTGTGTTGGAATTTCATCGACAAGTTCCTCCAAAATGGGGCTATCAGGCTTTATGCGAGCACGCCCAACTCGCGGAAAACTCACTGCCGGTTAAGGCTTTACGTTCCATCGGGCGATCTGCCTATAGGGCTCCTCAATCGTTCATTCCCGAAGCGGCGCAATTCTGACCCGCTCGGCAAAAAAATTTCACTGGCGCGATACTCGCCAACCGCATTTCGGTACGCATGTCGAACCCGACGGACTCAGGCGGCGCTTGGGGCCGAGGCGTCATGATGTAATTGTCGTACAGGTGCGTGGTGAGGATACTGTGATGGCCATGACCAGCCGGCGCTTACGGGCATGCCGTGAGTTGTTTTTTTTGTGCCGAACGCGTCAGAATTGCGCCACTTCGGGAATCAACGCTTGAAGCAACCAGCAGGTACAACACCGCATGGAACGCAGAACCTTAACAGACCGGGAATTTGCCGCGAACTGGGCGAGGTCGCAAAGAGCCCTGGGCGCTTTCGTGATGGCCTCGCTGCCGCGCTTCCATGAAGCTGAAGACGTGGTTCAGCGTGTGGCGATGACCGCATTCGAGATCCGTGATCGCTACGACCCCGAATCATCCACGTTCACAACATGGGTCATCGGGATCGCACGCAACGAGATACTTCACTGGTACCGCGATCAGCAGCGCTGCCGGGTGGTGTTCGATGCTGATCTGCTCGCCTCGCTTTCAGATGCCGCCGCCGAGTTTGCGGACAAACACGTGGAGATCGCCGAGGCGCTGGTCGAATGCATGGAGGGGCTCAATGACCGCGGCAAGGAAATGCTTCGCCTGAAGTATTACAAGTCGGCACGCTCAAAAGACATCGCGGTGAAATTCGCCACGACGCCCAACGTCGTGGACAAGACGATCTCGCGCGTGCGGAAGCAACTGCTTCGATGCATCTCTCAAAAGACACAGATCGATGAGGTGGCGCCATGAACGAGTGCGACCGGCTCATCGAAGCCTATTTCGACGGTTCAATCAGCGATGCCGATGCCGCGGCGCTTTCAGCGTGGTTGAAAGCCGACCATGAAAATACACGGCGATTTATCGCGCTGGCGAGTTTTCAATCGAGCCTGGTCGATCAACTGGCGTTTACCTCGGATGACTTCAAGGAACCGGTCGTCGACGAATCATCGGCGAAGTCCGTCAGCCGTGATGCCACTGCGCCGACTCGTGTGCTTCGATTGCCTGCGGCCTGGCGCATCGCCGCGGCCGTGGCGATCCTGGCGACGGCGGTCGCGATCTATTTTCTGATCATCTCGCAGTCGGAGCAGAACATCTCGCCACGATCAACATCACCGGTCGCGACGATTATCGAATCCACCGGCGAACTGATCGTTGACGACAGCTTCACCTACGCAGGCGGCGAGTACCCCGCCGGGCGTTACGAACTGGCCGGCGGGCGCGCGGAGATCCTGCTGACCAACCGTGTGGGCATCGAACTGGACGGCCCAACGCGGATGCACATGCGAAATCCGATGAACGCATCGCTTGAGTTGGGCTCAGCCCGATTCCGATGCCCGCCGGGCTTGAAGGGATTCACCGTCCATCTGCCCAACGGCGTGCGGGTGGTCGACCTTGGCACCGTGTTTCACATTTCCGTGGGTGTTGACGGGTTGGCGGAGGTCTTCGTGGATGAGGGCGAGGTCGAAGTGTTCAACCCTCAGGGACGAGGTCAGCGTTTGCTTGCTGGACGATCCGTGGCGATCAGCGCCGCCGGCGTCATGGCCGACGTGGTTGAAACCGGGGTCAACCCCGCTCTTGCCGAGAGCATCCTGCTGTACCTTCCTTTCGATCGCAAGCGCGGCAGGTTTAATGCTTCGACCGCTTCCATCGAATTTCAGGGCGATCCGCAGCGCGTGGCCGGTCGCTTCGGCGATGCGTTGAGATTTAACGGAAACCGCGATGCGCTCAGAACCCTCGTTCCCGGCGTCGAAGGCGCTCGGGATCGCAGCGTGGCGTGCTGGGTTCGTATCGACCCTGTGGCAGACAGCATCAAGGCCAAGATGCCGCTGATCGGGTGGGGCAAGATGTCGGCGACTCATGCATGGCAGGTCTCGCTGCTGATCAACAACGCCAAGGGCAGCGTGCAGGTGGGCAGCGACATCCGCGGCGGGCAGGATCTCGCCGACGGTCGATGGCACCACCTTGCCGTCGTCGTCCGCGATAAGAACACCCAGATATTCATCGACGGCGCTCTCGTCGAAGAGAAGATGGCCCCGAGGTTGAACACGCTCGTGTCTGATCCGGCATCCCGCCCGATCGTCATCGGCCAGCACATCGACGAAACGAGCAACAGCTCATTCGCTGGTGAAATCGACGAGTTGTACGTCTTCGACACCGCGCTGACCGAATCACAGATCGGCGTCTTGATCCAGGGCGCGACGCGGTCGCCATGATCCGATGAAATGCCCACTGACCGGACCGGCCGAATGCATCGGCCACAGCAAAGGAACAGTCCCATCAGATTTCGAGTTTTAAACGTCTGCACAACTGGTCAAGCGGCCGCCGATGCGTGGTTGCGTTCCCCCTTCAAGCAACAAAGCGAGATGTATCTGTGAAACAGCTATTGACGATATTCCTGCTGGGCGTCGTGCTTGTACCGTTTACCTGGCGTTCGGCCCAGAGCGCCGAGCCCGCCAGGCGGTTGCCAAACATCGTCCTGGTCATGGCCGACGATCAGGGCTGGGGCGACATGGGGTACTACGGCCACCCCAGGCTCAAGACCCCCAACTTCGATCGCATGGCCGCCGAAGCGATCCGGTTCGATCATTTCTATTCGGCGGCGCCGAGTTGCTCGCCCACGCGCGGCAGCATCCTCACCGGCAGACATCCCAACCGCTACGGGATTTTCGTTCCGGGGCTGCCGATCAACCCCAAGGAAATCAGCATCGCACAGGAAATGAAGCGGGCCGGTTACGTGACCTCCCACTTCGGCAAGTGGCACGTCGGCTCCGTCTTCAAAGGTGACAATACCAACCCCTCGGCTTTCGGTTTTGACGAGTGGTATTCCTCTCCAAACTTCTACGAAAACGATCCGCTGTTCAGCCACAACGGAACCGTCGTCCAGACCCAGGGCGAAGGCTCGATGGCCACCGTCGACGCGGCGATCGACTTCATAAAACGCCAGTCCCAAACCGACAAACCGTTCATGTGTTTCATCTGGTTCGGCTCGCCCCACTCGCCTTATCAGGGCACCGATGAACTGCGTGCGCTCTATCCGAATGAACCGCCCAAGGACAAAGGCGGCAACATCGGCTGGCTGTGTGAAATCACCGGCATGGATCATGCGTTCGGCAAACTGCGCGATTCGATCCGCGAGATGGGCATCCGTGACAACACGATCCTCTGGTACATCAGCGACAACGGCGGCACGGAAAAGAAGTCCACCGGCGGCCGCGGCAAAAAAGGCTCTCTCTACGAAGGCGGGCTCCGTGTGCCCGGCCTGCTCGAATGGCCCGCACGTTATCCCGGGCATCGCGTCATCGATGTGCCGTGTAGCACGCTCGACTTCTATCCGACGTTTCTCGAAATCGCCGGCCTCAAGTCGCAGCACACGCGCCCGATGGACGGCATGAGTCTGATCCCCGTCCTTGAAGGAAGCATGTCCGCTCGCCCGCAACCCATGGGTTTCTGGGTCTACGGCACGCCCGGGCATCGGATGAACAGCCAGGAGGTTCTGACCACACTCAAGCGCGGTCAGGATCAGGGGCGCGACGCCGATGACATCGACGACAAGTCCTTCCAGAAATTACGGGAAGTGTGGAAAAACGCCGGCAAACACGGCCAATATCCTGCCGACCTGTTCGCCGGCAAACGTGGTGGAACCGGCGCCTGGACCGACTGGCCCTGGAAGCTGTATCGAAACAAGGCACGCCGCGCCAAGACCATCACGGTCGAACTGTACAACCTGGCTGAAGACCCGTTGGAAGAGCACGACCTGGCTGCGGATCATCCCGATCGTGTCAAAACCATGGAAGCGGCTTTCGAGCAGTGGCGGGCCTCAGTCGTCAACAGCCTGAACGGCGAGGATTACTGAGCCACCAGCCGGACCGCGTTCTCGACAACTTCGCAATCACAGGAACTCAGGTGCAAGATGCTCCGACGCATGTGGTGCATCCAGCGATCATCGTACGCAAACCGGTTGCAGGCCCCGCACGCGATGAACCCGAGCAACGATCCGTCCCACAAGCTCGCGCCTTGATGCACGGGCCCGCCTTCCCGCCTGCATGTGGCCGTTCGCTGTAACCGGCGAACGACCCATTGGATTCAAGCGATGTCTGTTCACTCTGTTCATTCATGCACAAGGACTCATCGCCATGCGTCATCGACCGGGTTTTACGCTCGTCGAATTAATCGTGGTCGTTTCAATCATTGTTGCGTTGGTGGCGATACTCATCCCGTCGATTCGTCGATCGGTGCAGATCGCCAAAGAGACCAAATGCGGCGTCCAGGTGCGCATGCTCACAACGGCTTCGTTCACAGCGGCGACCGATCTGTTCGGCAATATCCCCAACATGGGCACGATCGAAATCAACGAGGTCGACGGCGGCGAAGGGCGACCGTATTTCGTAAAGCCATCCAAACGCGACTGGTTCGGCGAAAGCTTCGGCCTCCACCGTGAATCGTTCTACTCCCCCACCAACGACACATGGAACGCCGACGAGTTCTGGATCGATCTCTACAACGGCAACGTCGTCATCGGGTACTTCGGTTTTGCCGGCCGGCCAAAGCTGAACGCCTCCATCAAAAACCAGGTCGCGCCCGACACACCCAATCCCGTGTTCGCACTGCGACTGTCGGATCGACCGGTCGTGCCGTGGATATGGACCGACCTGAATCGGCAATACCCCGTCGGCAGCTTCGTCACAGGCAAATCGTCAATCCGCTGGGGCGCCAATCACCTGTATGTCGACGGCGACGAGGTGCTCGGTTCGCATCACGCCATGCTCGACGGCAGCGTCCAATGGATCGAAGGCCATGACCTGGCTCACCGTTTCACCTATGCGACGGTGTCGTACTGGTATTGAAGCCACCGGCGATCCACACCGCGGATGTGAACCATCCGCTCAACCCGCGATTCCTCCGCCCGGACAGGTATCCGATATGTTGCACCGGAACTGCTCGATACATGCATTGCCCTTTCTCGCAGCGTGGTTGTTCATGGCGTTTGCCGGAGTCCGCACGACCGCGAATGCTCAAGCCGTGACCGACGAACAAGTCCGCCAAACCATCGACCAACTCGTCGCATACCTCTACAAAACGCAGAATGATCAGGGACACTGGGACCGCAAGGCCCCGGAAGATACCGGCCACCACAACTTCGGCATGCAGTACGGCGGCATGAGCGCGCTGGCCACATACGCCCTGCTCGCCTCGGGCCAGAGCTATCAGCACCCCCAGGTGGCGCGGGCGATCAGGGCGCTGAAGTCCTTTCCCGTCCGCGGCACGTATGTCTGCGCACTGCGCATTCACGTATGGAATCAACTGCCCGACAGTTTTCAGGATGAGATGCGGAAGGATCTGGGGTTTCTGTTGACCTGCTTAAAGCAATCGACCATCCCCGGCAAAGCCAAGGCGTTCAGCTATGGGCCGGGGGTCGAAGGATGGTCCAACAGCCGAACGCAATATGGCCTGCTGGGACTCTGGGAAGCGGCCAAGCGAGGTTATCCGATACCCAACGAGGCCTGGGAGGGATTGCAACGACACTTCGAAGGCACGCAACTGACCGATGGATCATGGCCGTATCGCGCTTCGGGTGATCCCGAGGGCACCGTGGCGATGACCGCGGCGGGCCTGACCGCGATGTATATTTTCCGCGACTTCCATCACGCTCAAGCATTTCAATCACCGGGTAAACTCCTCGATTACCCCATACAAACACGCATCAACAACGGCATCACCTATTTCGAAAAGCATTGGCAACCCGACCGGGACAAACCCGGCCGCGACAAGTCCTTTCTCGGGTATCACCTGTACGGCACCGAGCGCGTCGGTCTCGCCAGCGGTCGCAAATACTTCGGCGGCAAGGATTGGTTCAAAGCCGGGGCACAGGTCATCATCATGATGACAACACCGGAGCACGGGTTTGCGACGCCCGGCGCTTCGGCCTATTCCAAAGGCGTCGTCGATTCATCATTCGCGCTGTTGTTTCTGACACGAGGCCGCGTTCCGGTGTTCATGAACAAACTCGAACTGCCGGGCGCCCATTGGAACAACCGCCCGGCCGATGTCGCCCACCTCGCGCGATGGGTTTCGGACACGGTCGAGCAGGAGATGAACTGGCAGGTTTTACCGATCACAGCCGAGCCCGAAGTCTGGCTCGAAGCGCCGATCCTCTACCTGGCCGGTCATGAAGCGGTCGAGCTGACGCCGGAGCAAGAGGCGAAGGTCAAACGCTACATCGACCTCGGCGGATTGCTCGTGACCACCGCCGACCGCGGCGACCGCCGATTCACCGAGTCCATCCAGGCCATGATGAAGCGACTGTACCCCTTGTATGACTATGCGCCGATCGATTCGGATGATGAGCTCGCCAATGTGGTTTTTCCGATCGGGCCCAGCCGCATCGGCGCGACCACGCTCCACAACGGCGTGCGTCATCTGGCGGTCCACCTGGGTCGCGGCGATGCGTCGTGGGTGTTTCAGTCCGACGCGCACACGGACCCGACCCCGTGGCAGTTCATGGTCAACGCTTACTACTATGCCACCGAAAAGGGACACGCTCGTTTGCGTCTCGCCGAACACTTCGTTCCAAAACTGCGCAGAAAAGGCGACGCTCTCGGCCAGGTCACAGTGACCCGTGCTCAATACAACGGCAACTGGAACCCCGAGCCCGCCGCATGGGAAGTGCAATCCAATGTCATGCACAACGCCGGGATCGCCGGCGTCAATGTCAACACGACAGACCTCGCATCGATCGGCAGCACGGACGCCGGCCTGGTTCATGTGGTCGGCACGGATGCGGTGACGTTGACCGATGCCCAACTGCAAGCGATCCGCAAGCACGTCGATCGCGGCGGCATCATCCTCTTCGAAAACGCCGGCGGACGCGGGGTGTTCACCGAGTCGATCGTTGATGCGCTGCATCAGATCTACCCGCAGCAGCGACTGCGCCCGATCTCATTGAAGTCGCCGATCATCACGGGCCAAGACATCGGGGGCATCGATACATCAACGGTGCATTACCGGGTCTATACGCTGCTGCGAATGGGCGACATCACCATGCCGCGGCTATTGTCGTTCAATTTCGACGGCGAGCCGCGCATCATCATTTCCTCGGAAGACCTTTCCGCCGGCATGCTCGGACAACCCATCTGGGGGGTGTTCGGATACTCCACCGAGTCGGCCCAGGCCCTGATCACCAACCTGACGATGCTGGCAAATCAGCGGCGATAGGCGGTCATTCCGCCTGCAATTCCGCGATCAGTTTGCGACCTGCAACCCTCATGTTTCAACGCGGGATCGCAACCTGACGCCGGCCGCGATATTCTGTGGTTCATGTGTGGACGCTATGCGCTCAGATCACGGGAAGCATACCTGGCAGCGGTGTACGGGTTGATCGATGTGTTCGGTGGGTTGACCCCGCGCTACAACATCGCGCCGATGCAGTGGGCGCCGGTGGTCGTGAACGATGCAGGCGGCAAGCGCGTGTTGCGCTCGATGCGATGGGGACTGACGCCGCGCTGGGCGGATGATCCGGCGATCGGCAATCGGCTGATCAACGCGCGGGCGGAAACGATCGCCGCCAAGCCGGCCTTTCGCGAGGCGTATCAACATCGGCGGTGCGCAATCCCGGCCGACGGTTTTTACGAGTGGCAGAAGCAGGGACGCGGCAAGCAGCCGTACTACATTCATCGACGCGACGGCGAGCCGCTCGCATTCGCCGGGCTGTGGGAATCGTGGACCGGCCCCGACCGCCAATCGCTGGACACATTCACCATCATCACCACCGAACCCAACGAACTGATGCGCCCGATTCACAACCGCATGCCGGTCATCCTGCAAGCCGATGAAGTCGCCGACTGGTTGGGTGATGACATCCTCGCGGCGGCGAAGAGGCTGCGCCCTTGCGATGATGATCTGCTCGAAGCTGTGGCGGTGTCGACGCAGGTGAACTCACCGGCCAACGACGGACCGCAGTTGATCAAGCCCATGGGCAAAGACCCGGACATGCTGTTCTGACATCACGATCCGGCGGCTGTATAGTGATTCATCACATAGCCGTGTACATCTTTGCTGGAGTTTGTCATGACGGATCGCCCTGCCCCGAGTCGACGTCAATTCATCGAAGCCGCCGCGGTCGGCGCCTCGGCATGTCTGGTCACCCCGGCGGCCAAGGCGCGGGCGGCGGCAAGTGGTGAGCCCAACGCCTTCGCCAGCGTGTTCGACATCACGCCGGACCGCATCTGGGCGGGCCCGGAATACTGGACCAACCCGTTGCAGGACTGGCGCGTCGCCGGCGGCAAGTTAACGTGTGTCAACTCCAGGCCCGGGGCGAATGTCCACCTGCTGACGCGGCAGATCGGCGAGCAACGCGGGTCGATCACGATGAGCGTGGCGATCAGTCGACCGAATAATCAACCGCTGAGCAAAGGCAAAGGCTCGGCGGGTTTCCGAATCGGCGTGCACGGCGAGCAGTATGAGTACCGCAACAGCCTCACCTACCACATCGGCATTGATGCGGGTTTCACCGCCGACGGGCGGTTGTTCATCGACGTGATGAAATCGTCGCAGCCGGGCACGATCGACACGGATCGCCGCGCGATCGTGCTGCATTTGAATGCGAAACCCGCTGACGATGACAACTACACCATCGCGCTCGCAGCTGAAGACCCCGACGGCACGCAGCTCGGTCAGATCAAGCGAACCATTCCGGGGTCGCGCCTGCCGGGCAACATCTGCCTGGTGAACAATCTCGTGAGGCCGGGCCGCCGCCGCAAAGACAACCCGAATCTCGCCGGGCTCGGGCTGTTCGCCTTCGCCGACTGGCGCGCTGCGGGCGACAAACTCGAATCACACGACGATCAGGTTTTCGGCCCGATCATGTTCAGCCAGTACACGCTGACGGATCGTGTCATGAAGATGACCGCGCAGATGGCGCCGCTCGGCGAGCGCAACAACAGACCGGTCGACCTGCAGATCAAGCGCGGCGGCAAGTGGGAGAAAATCGCCGAAGCGCCGATTGATGCCGACGCGCGCGTCGCGGCTTTCCGCATCGAAGACTGGGACGACACCACCGACACACCCTACCGCCTGGTCTATGTGCTGGCCGACACCAATGGTCGCACCAGCATCCACGAATGGACCGGCGTCATCCGGCGCGACCCGGTCGACCAAGCCACCATCACCGTCGGCAATGTGTCGTGCAACATCCACGCGGCGTTTCCGAATGCCGAATATGTCGAGCACATGGCGAGCCTGAAGCCGGACCTGCTCGCGTTCGTCGGTGATCAGTTTTACGAATCGACCGGCGGGTACGGCATCATCCGCAAGCCGGTCGACGCGGCGATGGTCGACTACCTGCGCAAGTGGTACTTCCACGGATGGACCTGGCGGCAGCTCATGCGCGACCGGCCGAGCATCAGCCTGCCGGATGATCACGATGTGTACCAGGGCAACATCTGGGGCGAAGGCGGTCACGCCGCCGAGGGAACCAACTTCGCCACCGGCGGCTACGTGATGGACCCGCGATGGGTCAACGTCGTACACCGCTGCCAGACGGCCCACCACCCTGACGCCTTCGACCCGACCTCCATCGATCAGAACATCAGCGTGTACTACGGCCCGCTGCGCTGGGGGCGCATCAGCTTCGCGGTCATCGCCGATCGCATGTTCAAAACGGGCCCGCGTGGAACCGTCCCGCCGCGCGGCCCGCGGGCGGACCATGTGACGGATAAAAAGTTCGACCCCAAGTCGGCGGATGTTCCCGGCGCGGTGCTGCTGGGCGATCGCCAGCACAAGTTTCTCGAACACTGGGCTGCCGACTGGCGCGGGGCGGACATCAAAGCGGTCATCTCACAGACCGCCTTCACCGGCATGGCGACCACGCACGGCATGGACCACAAGCGCCTGGTCTCCGATTTCGATTCCAACGGCTGGCCGCAGACGCCGCGCGATCACGCCCTGCGACTGATCCGCAAAGCCCACGCGATGCACATCTGCGGCGATCAGCACCTCGGCGCCGTGGTGCACTACGGCATCGATGATCACCGCGACGGCCCGATCAGCTTCATCGGCCCGGCGGTCAATGTCGGATATACCCGCTGGTTTGAGCCGCTTGAGCCCGGGGCGAATCGCGCGCCCGGCGCCCCGGAAAACACCGGCGACTTTAACGACAGTTGCGGCAATCGCATGACCGTGATGGCGGTGTACAACGGACGCGTCGAGCCGCGCAAGGACAGCACACACCAGCTGATGATCGATCGCGGGTCGGGCCTCGGCATCGTGCGCTTCGACAAGCCGAGTCGGAAGATCAGCATCGAGTCGTGGGCCTTCGGCGTCGATCCGACGCGACCGAATGCACAACTGCCGGGCTGGCCGGTCGTGGTTGATGTCGCCGACAACTATGCCCGCAAGATCGTCGGCCGCCTGCCGGAAATTTCGATCGACGGCGTGACAGAACCGGTGCTGATGGTGACGGATCAGGCGACGGGCGAGTTGGTTTACGCCATCCGCCTGACCGAATCGCGGGTTCGCCCATGGGTCTTTGAAAGCGGGACTTACACCGTCAAACTCGGCGACCCGGAGACGGACAAGTGGGTCACACAGGCCGACCTGAAGCCGGACACAACCACCGGGGCGACCTGAAATTCTCCTTGACGGTGGTTTTGTCCAGCGGGTATGCTGAAAAGCCACGGCAAACACCAGTTATGGAGAGGGTCGAATGAAACTGACAAGTTACACACGTTGTGGTCTCGGCGTCATGCTGGCGACGGTTGCGTTGCTGGGCATCGCCGGGCCTGTCCAATCCGCTGTAAAGATCACCGATGTGACGACCAGCCCCGCGGGTCCGGTGCTCGACGATGTCAGCACGCTGCTGAGCCTGACGACGAGCACCGGCGTGCTGTTCAGCGACGAGATCGTCGCCGTGGTCGATTCGTTTAATGTCAGCGGCAACAACAGCGGCTATTTCAAAGGCGGCTCAACCGGCGGCGCCTACCCGACCAACGTCGACGAAGTCTTCAACGACCTGGACCCCACCACCGGCAAAGCAAACAGCGCTTCGGTGAATGTGCTCTTCGACACACCCATCCAGGTGGTCGATGCCAATGCACCCGTTGCAGCCGTCTTCGAAGTCGGCGACTCCGGCCAGACCGACTCGTGGTCTTTCCGCGCGCTGCTCGACAACAACATCAACGCTCCATCGCTCGGCTCGACCTACACCGTCAATCAGAATCTGATCTTCGGCGATACCGGCCACAACATCAGCTTCCAGCGCAGCTCCGATCCCAGCCCGTTGAATCAGAACCTGATGGGGACCGTGCTCAGAGCCAGCGACCTGGGCCTGACCGCCGGCCAGACGCTTTACGGCCTGCAGTTCACCACCGACAACGGCGATCCGAACCTCGTCATCGGCCTGCAGATCCCCACGCCCACCGCCCTGCCGGCCGGCCTGGCGATGATGTCGCTGCTCATGATCAAGCGCCGCCGCAACGCCGCGTAAATCATTTCACCATTTAACCGCCCTGCCGCTCGAGTTTGATCGCGCGGGGGAATAGCACGTTGTTTTCCTTGTGCACGTGCTGGTGCATATCGCGCTCCAGTTGCGCCAACGCATCGTAGGTCGCCCGGAACGTGTTGCAGGCCCACGCCGGCGGCGTGTAGGCATCGGTCAAACGGCGAAAGGCCTCGAGCGCCTCGCCGGCATCGTCATGTTCAGCTTCCATCTGTGCGATCGGATTCGCCACCGAGCCGCAATGCGCTCCGGCGGATAGATCGCCGGATTCCATCGACCGGATGATCGGAAACAGCACGTGCTCTTCCTTCTGCATGTGCATCATCAGTTCATCTCGGAATCGGATGAACGTCTCGCGCAACTCGACGAGGCGCGGCTCATCAGCGCCGTGCACGGCGGCGACCTTGTGTGTCATGGCGTCGAGGCGCGGCAATTCCGTCTTCAGGTAGGCGTGATGGGTCTGCTCGATGTGGTCGCAGAGTTCGGTCAGCGCCATGGTGGCGGCGTCGATGACGATCGTCGATTGCGAGGCGTCCGATTCTTCAATCAGGCTGAGCACCTGGTCGGCTTCATACCCCTTGGCCGCGCAAACTTCCGCCAGCGACTTCTTCCCGCCACAGCAGTAATCAATGCCGAGGCGCTCGAACACCCGGCTGCGTTGCGGACGTTCAGTGACCAGTTCGCCGACGGTCGCGTGAGAATTCAGTGTGGTTGCCATGATGGGCTCCTTGAGTTGGCCGCGTGCATCGTGACGCCACGGCTCACCTGTTGAAACAAGGCAGAAAGCCAAATTGTGGATATCTTGATGCACATATTTGATTTTGTGTAAGCATAGCCCTACCCTGCTCCCGGTCAAGCCCATCGGAAAGGAAATTTACGAGGTGACCTGTGATCCAGACCCGTGAACCGAATACGTTGCCCGTGGTCTTCGCCTGTGCCGGAAGATCCGACGCGGCGGAACTGACATGGAAGCTGGCGCGCGAACTGGACCGGCGCGGCCTCGCGGAGATGTCATGCCTCGCCGGCGTCGGCGCGGGCAAGGCCCCCTTCCTCCGCAAGATTCACAACCGCCGGGTCTGGGTCATCGACGGCTGTCCGATCGAGTGCGGTCTCGGCATCTTCGCGCTGCGCGATCTGCCGATCGACCGCCACATTCGCCTGCACGATCTCGGCCTGCGAAAAAACCACATCGATATCGAGCACGTCGATCTCGACGCGCTGATCGATCGCATCATGCAGGACATTGATAACCGGATGGATCAGGCCGTCGCCTGCGGCATCATCTGAGCGGCGATCCACTCGACGAATTCGCACACCTGCCCGCGCGTCGCGGCGGTTTGTACGATCGGCACATCGGGGTTCAGCGTGCGGATGTCGTTGGTGAACCGCTCGACGTCGAACTCAACGTGCGGCAGCAGGTCGACCTTGTTCAGCACGATCACGTCGGCCGAGCAGACGATCGGCGGGTGCTTGATCGGCTTGTCATCGCCTTCGGAGGCGGTGAACAGCGCGACCTTGGCGTCGAGGCCCAGGTCCCAGTTGGCCGGGCAGATGATGTTGCCGACGTTCTCGACGATCATCAGGTCCATCTCATCCAGCGGCAGGCGACGCATGGCGCGCATGACCTGGTTGGCGTCGAGGTGGCACCCGCGGCCGGTGTTGATCTGCACGACGTGTTCGGTCCACTTACCGATGCGCTCGGCGTCGTAGCTGGTCGCCAGATCGCCGACGGCCACGCCGACGTTCATCTGGCCGGCGAGTTTGTCGAGCGTGCGTTCGATCAGCGCGGTCTTGCCGCTGCCGGGCGAGCCGATCAGCTCGATGGAGAACACGCCGGACTTTTTCAGCCGGCGGCGATTCATCTGCGCCACTTCATCGTTGAGCTTGAGGACTTTCTTGACGACGGGGATTTTCATGGTCAACTCCGTAGGCTCTCTAGGCCTGTGAATGATTCAGGGATTCGGTCGGCTCGCCGGGCTGCTCGACATCGAGCGAGACCAGGAGCAGTTCATCGCTGCCGGTGACTTTGGGGCGTACGTTGCCGCAGGTGCAGGGCTCGAAGGCTTCGGGCGATTCCCACACCCGATCGCATTGATCGCACTCGAGCCGCCAGGGCAGCAGTTCCACTTCGAGGCGCGATCCTTCGAGGGAATCGTCTTGCGTCACGGCCTGCCAGGCGAACTGCAGCGCGTCGGCGTCGATCGCCTGCATGGCTCCTGCCTGCACGCTCAGCGACACGACGCGCGCGCCCGGCGGCGTGTTTTCGTTCACGACATTAAGCAACTCATTGGCGATCGACAACTCATGCATGCGGCTTGCCTCCAAGGTCATCCATCCATTTAAGCGCGTGGCCCGCGATCACGTGGACGGCGGGTTTAATCAGATCGCGAACCATTTCGCCGATGCACGGGCCGTGTTCAACCGAGCCGATGGTGGCGGCGATCAGTCGGACGGTTTTCGGCGCCAGACGCAGGCGTGCCGCCAGTTCAAGCTGGCTGCTGATCGACAGGCCGTGCGTGCTCAGCGCGTCATCGTCGACCAGCGGCGGGCGCTGCGGGTCGTGCCAATCCATATCCAGCAATTGCCCGGCGCGGCAGTCGGGCGACAGCGCCGCGTCGACGAGGATCAACGCCTTGCGATCGGCCAGGTAATCCAGCAACGCCGCGGGGCGGATGTCGAGATTGATCGCCTGAACCCCGGGAAGATTGTGTTGCTGCAGCGCCGCGATGACCGCTGGGCCGAACCCGTCATCGGTCGCCATGACGTTGCCGCACGAAGCCACGAGAATCGGTGAAACAGATGCAATCATGAGGCGGTCTCCCACGTACGAGCGAACTTCAGGAAATGCACCGAGCAACTGATGCACGGATCGTAATTGCGGATCAGGTGTTCGCACTTCAGCGCCGCTTCCTCATCGGGCAGATCGGTGACGCGGCGGGCGAACTCGGCGAGGTCCTCCTCGATGGTGATTTGATTCTGAGCGGTCGGCGGCATGATGTGGGCGCGCGTGATCGAGCCATCTTCGGCGACGTCGTATTCATGCCAGCAGACACCGCGCGGGGCTTCGGTGCCATGGCCGCCGTGGCCGGCGCGGTGCGTGATCGGAATGCGGCACTGGGCCGGGCGTTTGTAGTTACGCATCAGGTCCGCCGCCAGCGCCAGCGCGTGCACGGTCTCCAGCCCACGGGCCAGCAGCGACAGGAAATTGTTCCGCCACGGCAGTTTCTTTCCGATCGCCTTGACGATCTTCGGCACCAGCTCGGCGGCGCGCGGGTGAAGCTGTTCGTAACACAGGTTCAAGCGCGCCAGCGGGCCGACCATGTAGGCGCCGCGACCTTTGAGGATCGAGTGCAGCGCGGTCGAATGCGCCACATGCTGCTCGACCACCATCTCGCCGAAGGCGTCCTGCTCGACGTCGAGCCCCTTGTTGGACTTGATCCGGCCTAGGTTCATCGGGTACCCATCTTCGGGGCACAGCGCGACGAATTCGTAGTCGCGGTCCAGATCGGGAAACTCGACGTTCTCCGCGAGAAAGAGCGTCAACTCGACCATGTCGTCACAGCAGGCTTCGACCTCGGGCAGCAGTTCAGCCACGGCCGAGGCTTCCGGCAGACGGTGAAACCCGCCGACGCAGAGTCCGACCGGATGCACCGCCCTGCCGCCGAGCAGCGACACGATGCTGTTGCCGAGCTTTTTGATGCGCAGGGCGCGCTGCACGGTTGGACCATGATCGCCGGCCATGCTGATCGCGCTTTCGTAGCCGAGAAAGTCCGGTAGGTGGAGCATGAACATGTGCAGCACATGCGATTCGATCCACTCGCCGCAATAGATCAGGTCGCGCATCGCCTGAATGCCCGGCGCTTCGACGACGCGATGGTACACGCCCATCGCTTTTTCCAGCGCGTAACACGAGGCGGTCTGATAGGCGACGGGACAGATGCCGCAGATGCGCGCGGTGATGTCGGGCACTTCGGTATAGTCACGGCCGCGCAGAAAGGCCTCGTAAAAGCGCGGTGGCTCGTAGATTTCCAGTTGCACTTTTTCCACGTCGGAACCGCGCATCACCAGGTGCAATGCGCCCTCGCCTTCCACGCGCGCCAGCGCGCCGACGCGGATGGTCCGAGTCGTGTTGTCAGGATTCGAGTCGTTCATAGTGATCGCTCGCCTGTTTGAAGGGTTCGAGGTAGCCGTTGAACGACCGGAGCATGCGCTTCATGCCTCGGGCGTCGACGTGTTGATCCTGCATCAGATGATCGCCGAGGCTGGCGATGTTCGGCTGTTCCATCGGGCCAAAGCATCCGTAGCAGGCGCGCCCGCAGCTTGGGCACAGCGCGCCGCAGCCGGCGTTGGTGATCGGGCCGAGGCATGGCTTGGAGGCGGACACCATCACGCACGGATAACCGAGGCGCTTGCACTCGATGCAGACGCTGTGCGTGGCGATGTTCGGCTTGCGGCCGATCAACTTGGCGCAGATCAACTCGAGCAGTTGCTGGGCGTTGACCGGGCAGCCGCGCAGCTCGAAATCGACAAACACATGCGCCGCGACGGGCGTGGCGGTTTCGAGGGTGTGCAGGTATTCCGGTTTGGCGTAGACCGCCTCGGCGTAGTCGTCGAGGCGCGCCCAGTTGCGCAGAGCCTGGATGCCGCCGGAGGTGGCGCAGGCGCCGATGGCCACGAGGTATTTACAGTCGCGGCGAATCTGGTGGATGCGCTGCTCTTCCTCGGGCGTCGATATCGAGCCCTCGACGAGCCCGATGTCGTAAGGCGGCGGCAACGTCTTGCGCCTCGCTTCCAGGAAGTAGGCGATTTCGACAGCCCCGACGAGGTCTAACAGCTCATCTTCGAGATTCAGCAGTGAAAGCTGACACCCGTCGCAACTCGAAAACTTGTACACAGCCAGTTTGGGTTTTGCAGTATCAGTCATGTCAGATTTCCTCCTTCGCGAAGATGTCCGCGATGTCGGAGAATCGGAAGACCGGGCCATCGCGGCAGACGAACTTCGCGCCATACTGGCAATGGCCGCAGCGGCCGAACCCGCAGTTCATATTCCGTTCGAGACTGACAAACACATGCGACCGCGGCACGTGCAACTGAAGAAACTGCCACGCCGCCGCACGGTTCAACACCCGCGGTCCGCACACCAGCACGGCCGACTGATTCGCATTCACCTTCACGCGCCGCAGCAGGTTGGTCACGACGCCGACCGGTCCGGCCCAATCGCCGCTGGCGTTATCGACGGTGACCAGCAGATCGATCCGCCCGTCGGCTTCCCACTCGGCGAGTTCTTCGATGTAGATGCGATCTTCCGGCGTGCGGCAGCCAAACAGCAGAATCACCCGCCGATAGCGATCGCGGTTTTTCATGAGGTAGTAGACCATCGGGCGCATCGGCGCCAGGCCGATCCCGCCGCAGACCATCACGATGTCTTTGCCCTCGATTTCGTTGCCGACGGGCCAACCCACGCCGAACGGACCGCGCAGGCCGATGACGCCGCCGACGCCGGTGTCGAGGATGCCTCGCGTGACCGATCCGACGACGCGCACGGTGTGCTCGAGCACGCGCGGCTCATCAGGATCGGAGCTGATCGAAATCGCCGCCTCGCCGACCCCCGGCACGTAGAGCATGTTGAACTGCCCCGGCGCCCAGCGGTACATTCGGCGAATCGCATCATCGATGATGCGCAGGCGGAAGGTGTACGTGTTGAAGTTTTCCTGGTCGATGTGCTCGATGCGAGCCGGCACGGGCAGCCAGGCGTCCATGCCGCAGATCGGCTCGGCGCGTGCAACGTTTGAAGCGGAAGTGATCATGAGCACACCTCGCTTTCGGAGCGGTGCGTGGTCGTGAGCGTTCGGTCAGCGGCGATGATGGCCGCCTCCTCGGTGAGGTCGATGCCGACCGGGCACCACGTGATGCATCGCCCGCAGCCGACGCACCCGCTGGAACCGAACTGCTCGTACCACGTGCTCAGCTTGTGACGCAGCCATTGCCGATAGCGCGAACGCGTGTTGTTGCGCGACGGCCCGCTGGTCACGTAGGTGAACGCCAGCGTGTGACACGATTCCCATTGACGGTGGCGCGTGACCTTGTTCGATGCCAGGTCGCTGGAGTCGGTCACTGTCGAGCAGAAACACGTCGGGCAGACCATCGTGCAATTGCCGCACGACAGGCAGCGCTCGGCGACCTCGTCCCAGCGGGGATGCTCGACCGCCTTGGCCAGTGCATCGCGCGCCTGCTGCGGGTCGAGCGATCGGCCCATGTGCTCACGCGCCCGGATCAGGCGCAACTCTTCGAGTTCGAGTTCCGCTTCGTTGGGCTCGCGCACCGGCAATTCGTCGATCAGGGCGCGTCCCTTGTCGCTACCGACGCGCATGACGAATCCGCCGCGCAGCTCGGTCATGGCCACGTCGAACAGATGATGCTCGGTCACTTCGGGGCCGGTGTTCTGCGAATCGCAGAAGCACGTGCCGCCGGGGCGGGTGCAGTTGACGGCGATCAACAGCGATTGCAGGCGCGTCTGCTGGTAGTACGTCTCGGTCTCGCAGCGGAAGGTGCTTTGATCGCTGGCGATGCCGAACACGCGATCCTGCACGGCGATCGCCGCCAGGTCGCACGGGCGCACCCCGATGAAGGCGTACTTCGGCGGCTCGGGGCCGACGGTGTCCATCTCGAAGCGATCGCCTGCCACGTGCATCGTAAACAACTTCTGACGCGGCGGGAAAAAGTACCGTTTGGGCCCATCGGGACCGACCGAATAGCGGAAGTACTTGTCTTCGGGATCGTCGTGCAGACGGTAGTGACCGCCGTCCTGTTCGTCGGCGACGCCGCGGGCGATGTCCGCCGCTTCGGTGATCGGCAGTATCGTGATCACGCCGTCGCGCCGGACCGGCGCGATGACGGTATACCCCTGCTCACACAGCTTTCTGACCAGGTCCCCGAGCGATGATTTCGGTAAAAACCATCGCTGCTCCGCCACGGACTTCACGTCACTCATGGGCAGCTCCTTTCGGTCAGTGTGTGAGCCCGCAGCAACTCCTGCAGGCGTGATAATCCACGGGCAACCGGCTCGCTGAGTCCCGAGCCGTGATCGAAGTCACTGCCGACCACGGTGAACAGCTCCGCCTCGGGGCACCCGCCGAAAATCGCCGACGCCATCGCCAGCAGAACCTGCGGCGTGATGTGATGACCCAGTGACGGATCGGACTCATCGGCCGGCTTGATCACTTCATGCACGACCTCGCCCGGCGCACGCCCTTTGCCGACGCCCAGACCAGCGACCGACGCATCGATGAACACGACGCGATCGGCGCAGGCGATATCCTCAGCCATTTCGGGCACCAGTTGATGCGACTCAAAAATACGCACACCAGGGCGCGCCAGATGCTCGCCGGCCCAGCGGGCCGCTTCGACACCGACCCCGTCATCGCGCCGCAGCGTGTTGCCGTAGCCGATGATCAGCAGGGTCGGATTGTCGAGCCTCTGCTCAGCGCTTAAGCACATCGAGCACCTGACCTTCACGGTCCGTCAGCTCGATCTTCATGGCCATCTGGCCCAGTGCATGGGTCGAACAACTCAGGCATGGATCGTAGGTGCGGACCACCGCTTCCACGCGGTTAAGCATGCCTTCCTTGAGCTTGGTCCCGTCGACATATTCCTTGGCGACCTGCAGGACACCGCGGTTGATCGACAGGTTGTTATGTCCGGTGGCGATGATGAGGTTGGCCCAGACCATGCGGCCGTCCTCATCGATCTTGTAGTGGTGAATCAGCGAGCCGCGCGGCGCCTCGGAGATGCCCACGCCTTCCAGGCGGTTGGGTCTGGCCCGGGCGCGGACCTGCTTGTCGAGGATGTCGGGGGCTTCCAGAATCCGCTGAATCTGCTCGACCGCGTGCAGGGTCTCCAGCAGACGCGCCCAGTGGAAGTGGAAGCTCGACAGCGCGGGATTGCCCGCCCGCTGGCGGAACTCGGCCAGTTCCTCGTCGGCCAGCGGCGTGCCGAAGCCCTTGCAGATGTTCACACGCGCCAGCGGACCGACGCGGTAGATGCCGTCGGGATAGCCCATCGGCTTGTAATACGGGCTCTTGAGGTATGAGAACTCCTCGACCGCTTCGCCGATGTAGCGCTGATACTCGCGCGGCTCGTTGAGCTCGACGACATCGATGCCGTCGGAATCGATGAAGCGGAACGTCCCGTCGTAGTGTTCCCACAGATCGTGCGGGGCCACGAGCCCGGCGAACATCGTCGGGAAGTTGCCGAAGCAATCGATCTCATGGTGGAACTGATCGACGATCGTCTTGAAGAACTCAACGGTCCGTCGGGCGATGTCCAGGGCCTGGGGGATGCCGGCGAGAATTTCCTCGCGGGCCGCCGGGTCCAGGGCCTTGTTCACACCGCCGGGCACCAGCCAGGCCGGGTGAACGCGCTTGCCGCCGAGCAGTTCGATGGCGCGCTGTCCGAACTTGCGCAGCTTGATGCCGTCGGCGGCGCGCTGCGGGTGCTTGCGGACGAGGCCGACGACGTTGCGCGTCGCGGGGTCGGCATCGAAACCCAGCAACAGATCGGGGCTCGACAGGTGGAAGAAGCTCAGCGCGTGGCTCTGAGTGAACTGCGCCAGGTTCATCAGGCGGCGAAGCTTCACGGCCGTCGGCGGAATCTCGACCGACAGCAGATCGTCGCACGCCTTAGCCGAGGCCATCAGGTGCGAGACCGGGCAGATGCCGCAGATGCGCGCGGTGATCGAGGGCATTTCCGTAAGCGGCCGGCCCTCGACGAACTTTTCAAACCCGCGGAACTGGGTCACGTGAAACATCGCGTCGTTGACTTTACCGTCGTCGCCGAGCGTGAGGGTGATTTTGGCGTGACCCTCGATGCGGGTCACCGGTTCTATCTTGATTTGTTGTGCCATGTTTAATGCTCTTTATCTCGGGGCCGCGTTACCGGCCGAATCGGGTCAACTCGGTCACTTGGGTCTCGCGCCCGGCGAGAATGTCGGTGATCAGCGTGAAGATCGCATCGGCCGGCGGCGGACAGCCCGGCAGAAACAGATCGACGTCGATCACCGCGTGAAGCGGCTGCGCCTTTTCGATCAGGGGCGACAGGCCGACCGTCGGGTGCTTGGCGTTGTGCGCGGCGTTTTCCTTGTAGGCACGGTCCAACAGCTCCGTGGTCTTGAACGCATTGCGCATCGCCGGAACATTACCCGTCACGGCGCAATCGCCCAGCGACACCACCAGCTTGGAATTCTTGCGGATGATCAA
The DNA here is from genome assembly GCA_014873095.1 of Planctomycetales bacterium ZRK34. Lineage (GTDB taxonomy): Bacteria > Planctomycetota > Phycisphaerae > Phycisphaerales > Zrk34 > Zrk34. The sequence continues at coordinate 4,179,724 of CP050848.1, read as the reverse complement.
CGCCATCTCGCGGTCGTGCTCGCTGGACACGGCGCCCTCGACGAGCGTGACCGTCACGTCTTCGGGAAACTGCTTGGGGTCCACGATCGGTGAATAGATCACGTCGACGGCGTTGACCAGGTCGACCAGACGCTCGTCGGTGTCAAGCAACGACATGTGGCATCCGGAGCAACCGTCCAGCCAGATCGTGGCGACTTTGGGTTTGGCTGTTTCACTGCTCATGAATGGTGCTCCCGCATACGAGTCAGATAAGGAAGGAATTGCGTACGTTTGGCCATCTCGCTGCTGGCGGTGCCCTTTTCAACCAGCGCGCCGGTCGGGCAGACATGCACGCACTTGCCGCAACTGGTGCACGTGTCAGAATCGCCCCAGGGCTCGTTCAGATCGTGAATGATCGCCGACAGCACGCCGCGGCCCATCACGTCCTTGGTGTGGGCGCCTTCGACGGCGTCGCACACACGCACGCAGCGGGTGCAGAGGATGCAGCGGTTGTGATCGAGGCGGAAGCGATCGTGCGACGAATCGACTTCCATTTTCGGATAGCGATACGCGACGGTCACGTGCGACACGCCGAGCTTGACGGCCATGTTCTGCAGTTCGCAGTGGCCGTTGCTGACGCAGACCGAACACACGTGATTGCGCTCGGCGAAGATCAGTTCGAGAATCGTGCGGCGGTACTTCTGAAGCCGCGGCGAGTCGGTCAAAACCCGCATGCCTTCTTCGGCGTAGGTCATACACGCCGGCAGCAGCTTGGGCGTGCCTTCGATCTCGATCAGACACAGGCGGCAGGCGCCGACCGGGTCCAAGCCGTCGAGATGACACATGGTGGGAATGTCGATGCCGTTTTCACGGGCGACATCGAGGATCGATTCATCGGCGCGGGCGCTGACGTCCTGGCCGTCGATCTGCAGGGTAATCACTTGCGGTGTGGCGAGTGTAGACATATTCATGCACCCTCCGTCGAGGCGGCTTCGGCGGTGGCGCCGTGGCCGTTGGTGTTCAGTCGTTCCAGATATTCGTGTTCGAAGTAACGTAGCGTGCTGAGCACGGGATTGGGCGAGGTCATGCCCAATCCGCACAGCGAGGTGTTCTGCACGACTTCACAGAGTTCCTTGAGCAGGTCGAGGTCTTTGGGTGCGGCCTCGCCGGCGATGATCTTGGTCAGCAGTTCGTGCATCTGCCAGGTGCCGACGCGGCACGGCACGCACTTGCCGCACGACTCGCTCATGCAGAACTCCATGAAGTAGCGAGCCACGTCGACCATGTTCGACGTTTCATCCATGATGATCATGCCGCCGGAGCCCATGATGGACCCGAGCTGCTTGAGCGTGTCGTACTCGACGGGCATGTCCAGGTGATCGATTGGGATGCACCCGCCGCTGGGGCCGCCGGTCTGCACCGCCTTGAACTGCTTGCCATCGGGCACGCCGCCGCCGATGTTTTCGACGATCTCGCGAAGGCTGATGCCCATCGGCACTTCGATCAGACCGGTGTTGTTGATCTTGCCGGCCAGGGCGAAGACCTTGGTGCCCTTGGCCTTTTCGGTGCCGATCGAGGCGAACCAGTCGCCGCCGTTGCGAACGATCGGGGCGATGTTGGCGAAGGTTTCGACGTTGTTGATCAGCGTCGGGCAACCCCACAGGCCGCGCTGCGCCGGGTATGGCGGACGAGGGCGCGGCTGGCCGCGCTTGCCTTCGACCGAAGCGATCAGGGCTGTCTCTTCGCCGCAGACAAACGCGCCGGCGCCGAGACGGAGTTCGATCATGAATCGGAAGGTCGAGCCGCCGATGTGCGCCCCGAGCAGGCCGGCACGCTCCGCCTGGCGGATGGCTCGCTTGAGGCGGGCGATCGCCAGCGGGTATTCAGCACGAACATAGATGTAGCCGGCATCGGCGCCGACGGCGTAGGCGGCCAGCGCCATGCCTTCGAGCACGCGGTGCGGATCGGACTCCAGCACGCTGCGGTCCATGAACGCGCCGGGGTCGCCTTCGTCGGCGTTGCAGATCACGTACTTCTTCTGACCGGGCGACTTGGCGACCGTCGACCATTTCAGGCCGGTCGGGTAGCCACCGCCGCCGCGACCGCGCAGGCCCGAGGTCTGCACTTCCTTGATCACATCTTCCGGCGACATTTCCGTCAGCGCCTTGGTCAGCGCGGCGTAGCCGTCGTTGGCGATGTAGTCTTCGAGCAGTTCGGGGTCGATCTTGCCGGAGTTTTCCAGCACGATCTTGGTCTGCTGCGTGAAGAACGGCATATCGCTGGGGCACTGCAGCCGCTTGACCGGCTCGGTGTCCAGACTCTGAACGAGCTCGCCGGCGTCTTCGGGCTTGACATCGTGATACATCACTTCGTCGTCGCCGGACTCAACCGAGACCAGCGGGCCGCCCGAGCACAGGCCCATGCAGCCCACGCTCTTGACGGTGACTTCATCCTGGCGGCCGGCGTGGTGCACGGCCTTGTCGATGGCGTCCTTGAGTTGATCGCTGCGGAGCGAAAGACAACCCGCGGCGGTGCAGACATTGACGCAGTGCTTGCAGTCAGACTTCTTCTGGCGCGTCTGATCGCGCATTTGGGTGAGTTCTTCGGGGGTCACTTTTTCCACTCCTCAAAACGAGCGTGCATTTGATCTTCTTCGACGCGGCCGGCGACATCGCCGTCGTAGACCACCGCCGGAGCCAGCGAGCAGGAGCCCAGGCAACGGGCGGTCAGCAGGGAGACCTTGCCGTCGGGGGTGGTGCCGCCGTCTTCGAGGTCGTGCTTTTGCTTGGCCATGGCCATGAGCTTGTTGGCGCCCTTGATGTAGCAGGCGGTGCCCATGCACACGACGCAGGTGTGTTCGCCCTGCGGCTTGAGCTGGAAGAAGTGGTAGAACGTCGCCACGCCGTACACCTTCGCCAGCGGCAGGCGAAGCTGCGATGCGACGAACTTCAGCGACGGGTCGTCGAGATAGCCGAATGCCTGTTGCACGGTGTGCAGCACCTCGATCAACGAGTGATCGGCGGCGCCGTTGCGGCGGATCGTCGCTTCGACGATTTTCCACCGCTTGTCGTCCGACGGCGGAGCCATCGGGGTGTCCATGGCCAGTATCATGCAAACCTCGCTTTCAGTGAAACGTCACGTTGCGGGCCCAACACGCGAGCCGCAAGCGCCGCGATCGACAACAGAATCACCACGCCCATCAGCGCCCCGGTCACGCTGGAATAGTCCGGCCAGATCGCCAGCGACGCCTGCCACTGCTCGATCGACTCGACGAAGCTCGACGCCAGCGGCGCGATGCCGCAGCGTTCGAGACTGAACTCAAGCCCGTCCGGCCAGGGGCTGGCGCCGAAGAAGGCCGCCAGCGCCACGACCAGTGACGTCGCCGTCACACCCGCGGCGCCGCTGATCGCGCCCATCGGTTTGGTCTTTTCCACCAGCGCCATCACAGCCACCGTCAGCGCCGCTTCGATCACACCGATGATCGCGTGCACACCGAACATCATGCCGATGACCGAACCCGGCTGCTGCTGCGCGCTGGCCACGCTGAACACCGCCGCGGTGCAGATCACCGCCGCCAGCATGACCGATGCCCATGCACCGGCCGCCAGTGACGCCCAGCGCGCCGCGCCGGTCGCCTGGCCGCACCACCGCTTCCACAGCGGATACGCGATCAGGCAGGGCGCCACGCCCATCGTCAGAATGTTCAGCCCGAGCACGGTCAACCCGCCGTCGGCGTAGAACACGCTCTGCACAGACAACAGCAGCGCCATGCCGATCAGACCCCAGCCGGGGCCGAACCAGTTGGCCAGCAGAAAGCCGCCGATCATGTGGCCGCTGGCCTGCGGCATCACGGGAAGGTTGAACATCTGCAGCGCAAACACCAGCGAGGTCGCCGCGCCGTAACGCAACGGATTGACCTTGCCGGTGCGCCGAGCCATGACCACCCCGGCGCCCAAGCCGAGTGCGGCCATGCCCAGTCCGAAGACTGCGCATTCCGGTGTGACGACGTTGTTGCCCAAATGCATGTAAGGCCTCCTAAAAATGTCTACTTCACAACGACCGAAAGACTTAACAGATACGTGGCAATTGCTCGCCATAGGGTTTCTGGATGATGCGGCGACCGCCGATCAACGTGTTCAGTTCGCAAATTCCGTCGCCGTCGTCGCCGACCCACCCGATCACGCACGCCTGTTTGCCGAGCTCGTGCTCGCGCATCGTGGCGACGATCTGATCGGCCTGGTTGCGGTCGGCAACGATCACTACTTTGCCTTCATTGGCGACTTCTAACGGATCAAGCCCGAGCATGTCCGCCGCGTGGCGGGCCTCGGGGCGGACGGGAATGACCGCTTCGTCGAGCGTGATGTGACGCCCGCTCTGCTTGGCGAGGTCGGCCGCGAGGCCGGCCAGCCCGCTGCGGGTGGCGTCACGCATGAAGTGCACGCCGCCGCCGTGGCGGGTCATCACGCGATTGATCAGATGATTCAGCGGAGCCACATCGCTTCGCAGCACGCTGTCGATTTCGGGCATCTCGCGAGCCAGCATCACGGTCAGACCGTGCTCGCCGATCGGGCCGTTGATGATCAACGCGTCGCCGGCCTTGATGCTGTCGGGGTGAAGTCGGCGATCGGTCGGCACCACGCCGACGCCCGCAGTGATCAGGTAGATGCCGTCGGCCTGTCCGTGCCCGACGACCTTGGTGTCGCCGGTGACCACGGGTACGCCCGCTTCGCTTGACGCCTGCGCCACCGACGCGAGCACCACATCCAGATCACGCTGCGGCAGGCCCTCGGCGAGAATCATGCTCAACGCCAGCCCCAGCGGTTTGGCCCCCGCCACCGACAGATCGTTGACCGTGCCGCTGACAGCCAGGCGGCCGATGTCGCCGCCGGCGAAGCGCCACGGCGTGACCACATACGCATCGATCGTCAGCGCCAGCCGATGCTGAGCATCCAGCGGGAGCACCGCGCTGTCGAGCAGTTCGTTGAGCAACCCATTGCCGAGGCGCGGCAGCACGAGCCCGCCGATCAGTTCGTCGGTGAGTTGCCCGCCGCCGCCGTGCGCAAGACTGATGCGTGCACCGTTGCTGCGGGGCGAAGTCAGGGTCGGACCGGCTTGATGATCGTCACGGATCATTGGCGCGTCGCTCCGGTAGTCAGCGGCGTAGGGTGCAGACCGCCGCGGTTGTACTTGAACCATGCCTGACACGTGCCCTCGGAACTGACCATGCAAGGCCCGATCGGATGAATCGGCGTGCAGACCCGGGCGAACAGCTTGCACTCGTGCGGGGTCTTGCGGCCGGTGATCACCTGCCCGCACAAACACCCGCGCGGATCGTGATCCTCCGGCGTCGAAAGCTCAAACCGGCGTGCCGCATCAAACGTTTGATAACTTGGCTTCAACACCAGCCCGCTCTGCGGAATCACACCGAGCCCGCGCCAGCGTGTGTCCGCCGGCTCGTAGATCGTCTCGATCAGCCGCTGCGCCACGATGTTGCCGCGCCGCGTCACCGCCTGCGGGTACAGGTTCACCAGCGCCGTGGCCCCATCGCGAATCTGCTCGGTCAGCGCCGCCAGCGCCACCGCCATCAACACATCTTCAAACCCGCCGATCACGCACGGCTTGTGATAGTCGTCCACGATCATGCGGTACGGCTCGGACCCGATGATGACCGACACATGCCCCGGGCAGAGGAAACCGTCGACCTCCACCTTCCCACTTTCGAGCAGTGCCTTCATCGCCGGCAGCACGCGCTTGTGCGTCGCGAGCACGGAGAAGTTGTCGAGATTCTGTCGCTCGGCTTCGAGAACCGCCGCCGCTGTCGACGGGGCCGTCGTTTCGAAACCGACCGCCGCGAACACGACCTGCCGCCCGTGATGTTCGGCGGCGTATCGCACCGCGTCCATGATGCTGTACACGACGCGCACATCAGCGCCCTCAGCCCGGGCCGCCGCCAGCGAACCGCGCTGACCCGGCACGCGCATCATGTCGCCGTAGGTGCAGACCGTCACATCACGGTCGGCTGCCAGTTCGATAAGTTGATCGATGTCGCCCTGGGCGGTGACGCAGACCGGGCAGCCGGGGCCGCTGAGCAGTTGCACGTTGTCCGGCATCAGGCTGTGCAGCCCCGTGCGGAAGGCGCTCATGGTGTGCGTGCCGCAGACTTCCATGAATTTGACGGGGCGATCGATCGCCGCCGCCGCTTCACGCAGCCGCTTTAGCGCTTCTGTCACCATGTCCATCCGTACGGTCACGTCAGTACTCCGAACTCGTCATACGCCCGGCACGGGCTCGTCCAAGTGTTTGTTCAAATCTTCAAGCACGGCGAACGTCGCCTCGGCCTGATCCGACTCGAGCTTCTGAATCGCAAAACCCGCGTGAATCAACACCCAGTCGCCGGTCTGCACCTGCGGCACCAGCAGCGTGCTGATCTTCACACGGTTGCCGTGCAGATCCGCCACCGCTTCGTCGGCTTCACACTCGATCAGTTTTGCCGGCACAGCTAGACACATGACGCAGCTCCTTGCTCACAGGTCGTTCCGGCCGCCAGACGCGCCGAAGCGATCGCCGCCTGGCCCAGGGCCAATCCGCCGTCGGTCGGCGGCACGGTCGCATGTCGCAACACGCGCAGGCCTCGCTCGGTCAGGTGCGATGTCAGCCGATCGGTCAACCGCTGATTGCAGAACACGCCCCCGGACAACGCCGCGGTCGTGATGCCCGTGCGCGCCGAAGCGTGCTCGATGATTTCCGCCATGATCAGCGCGAGCTGGTCGTGCATCATCGCCGCCAACTCCGCCGGGCTCTGACCCGCGGCGCGGCGTTCGAACAGCACCTTCGTCAGCAGTGAAAGATCGATTCGACGCGGCCCGTCGAGCGATTCGCGCTCCGCCACGCGGTACATCGCCGCGCGTCCGGCGGTGTCATCACCCGTGCACTCAGCCGCCAGCGCTTCCAGCGCCATCGCAGCCTGCGCCTCGTGGTGATTGGTCTCACAGACACCCAGCAGGGCCGCCATGCCGTCGATCCACCGCCCCATCGCGCTGCTGCCGACGCAGCGCACGTTGCGATCGATCATCGTGGTCAGCATCCGCCGGTCTTCATCACGCGGCAGCAGTTTGCGTGTGACAAGCTGCTCGCCGCAGCGGTTGCCGTATATCTGATGCAGCAGCGCCAGCCCGCAGCGTCGCGTGTCGCGCGCCGCCGCATCGCCGCCGGGCAGCGTCATCTCACGCAGTGATGCGACACGACGATAGCCGACCAGGTCAGCGGCCATCAGCTCACCGCCCCACATGCGGCCGTCGTCACCGTAGCCCACGCCGTCGCAGACCATCGCCAGCACCGGCCCCGTTATGCCGTGTTCAGCCATCACCGACGCGGCATGCGCGTGATGATGCTGCACGCCGATCAGCGGCAGGCCATACTGCTCAGCGATGATCTTCGCGTGCAGGGTGCTCAGGTACTGCGGGTGAAGATCATGCGCGATCCAGCGCGGCTCGACGCCGAACAGATCCTGCATGTCTTCGATTGCCTGCTTGAAGTGCTCCAGCGCCAGCGGGTGCTTCAGATCACCCAGATGATGGCTCAACATCGCCTGCGACTGTCGCACGACCGCGATCGTGTTTTTGAGTTCGCCGCCGACGCAGAGCCCCGCTTCCGGCGACACCGTCGGCAATTCGATCGCCTGCGGGACATACCCCCGTGCCCGGCGAATCGGCAGCGCCGGCGTGTCGCCCATGTCGATGCACACCGAGTCGTCGACGCAGCGCACGATCGGGCGATCGTGCCACAGAATCGCATCGCACATCCCGCCGAGCCGGCGCAGCGCATCGTCGTTGTCGATCACAAGCGGTTCATCGCTGACGTTGGCGCTGGTCATCACCAGCGGGCACATCGTCGAACCGCCGTCGTTGAATAGCAGATGTTGAATCGGCGTGTACGGCAGCATCACCCCGAGCCGATGCGTGTCCGGCGCCACCGAGTCGGCGATGCGTGCATCGGACCGACGTCGAGCCAACACGATCGGCGCTGCCTGCGATTGCAACATCGCCGCGCCCTGATCACTCAGGTGCACCAGGCGTCGAGCTTCGTCGAGGTTGGCAGCCATCACCGCGAACGGCTTGCTGTCACGACGCTTGGCCCCGCGAAGCCGCCAGACCGCCGCCTCGTCGTCGGCCCGCATCGCCAGGTGAAACCCGCCGATGCCTTTAACCGCCACGATCCAACCCGCTCGCAGCAGTCGCCGCGCCACCTCGTAGGGATCACCCGCCAGCCTCCGCCCCTGCCGATCGACAAGCTGCACCCGAGGGCCGCAGTCGTGGCAGGCGATCGGCTGGGCATGAAAACGCCGGTCCGTCGGCTCGGTGTACTGCCCCCGGCAGGGCTCGCACATGTCAAACCCGGACATGGATGTATTGGGTCGGTCATACGGCACGCGCTGAACAATCGAGAAGCGCGGCCCGCAATTGGTGCAATTGATCAAACCATATCGATGACGCCGATCGCTCGGGTCCATCAGTTCACGTCGGCAGTCATCACACAAGGCGGTGTCGACCGTCACCGCGGCTTCCGGATCACCACCCTGGCTCGGCTGGATCACGAACTCCGCCCCGTCGCGGCGTGCTTCGACCTCGACCATCTCGACGTGCTGATACACAGCCAGCGGCGGGCGCTCGGTCATCAGTCGCTCGGCGAAACCATCGACCCGATCCGTCAGCCCCTCGACTTCGACGATCACCCCGTGCGCATCGTTTCGAACAAATCCGCCCAGCGCCAGCCCTCGGGCCAGACGATACACGAACGGGCGAAACCCTACGCCCTGCACCTGCCCCGCCAGACGCCAGCGGCGGCGAATCAGACTCGTATTGGTCAGGGTGTCAGACAAGTCTACCGGATGCCTCGTGCGGGTGAGTTCACGAACCATCACGCGCAGGCCCCTGCATCAGAGTACGCGTGACATGATCAGAGTATCTGTGAAATAATTCACAAACAAGCCCTTTTGAACGCTTCCGTCGACTTTGGGTGTTTATCCTAAACGAGCCGATCACATGATCGTCGGCCCCCTACGACGTCGCCCCCAATTCAATCAGGCCTGGCATCGCCGCCTGAAGGGGCGTTTTCGATCACGCCATGCGGGTTCTTCCGTGACCCGATAGGCTCGCCCCGATCGTGCATGTCAATCACATTCACCCCCTCTCGAACTTGTTGCCGGTGTCGCCCCGACCCCCAACTCGTGGCCATCCCCTATCGCCTCGCGAAGCGGAATCACCCCACCGTCGGACTGTCCGCTCTCGGGCTCCAACCACGCGCATGTCGTTGACACATGATGCGAGCCATGATAGTTGTGTTCAACAACTACTTGTGGAGAACACCCCATGAGCGCTCCGACCGATTGCGCCTGTACCGGAAAATCACTGCCGAAACTGCTGCGCCCCGCCGTCATGGCTTTTCTGGCGCAGGGTGAAGCGCACGGCTACCAGATCGCTCAACACCTGGCGCAGATGCGCATGTTTGCCGATTCACGCCCCGATCCGCCCGGTGTTTACAGGGCGTTGAAAGAGATGACCGAACAGGGACTGGTCACCGCGTCATGGGAAACCGGCGACAGCGGCCCGGCCAAGCGCGTGTTCACGCTGACCCAACCCGGCAAGGTCTGCCTCGAAACCTGGTGCGACACGCTCAGCATCTACCGCGATGCCATCAACGAACTGCTCAACCTGCTCCGCAAGGCCCGCAGAGATGCCCAGCCATGATCCGCCGCCCCATGCTTTACGCATGTCTGGCGGAAATCATCGGCACGTTCATACTCGTGTTCTTCGGTGTCGGGTCCGTACACGCAGCGGTGCTCGCCGGGGCGCAGGTCGGCATCTGGCAGGTCGGCGTCGTCTGGGCCGTCGCCATCGCCCTGGCCATCTACGCCACCAGCGCCCTGTCCGGGGCCCACATCAATCCCGCGGTCACTCTCGCCTTTGTCGCCTTCCGCAAGTTTCCGATCGCGCAGGCGCCGTGGTACATCTTCGCGCAACTCGTCGGCGCCTTCGCCGCTGCCGCCGTGCTGTACGGTCTTTTCTGCGGTGTCATCGCCGACTTCGAAGCCACCCATCAACTTGTGCGCGGCCAGCCCGGCAGCGAACTGTCCGCCATGGTTTACGGTGAGTACTTCCCCAATCCCGCCGTCGCCGAGGCCATGCACTGGTCGCCCCACAGCGTCAGCACGTGGCAGGCCATGCTCGGCGAAGCCATCGGAACTGCTTTTCTCGTATTTTTCGTTTTTGCCGTGACCGATCCCCACAACCACAACAACCCCGGCAACCGCCTGCTGCCGGTGATGATCGGCCTGGCGGTGGCGGTGATCATCTCGGTGATCGCCCCGCTGACGCAAGCCGGTCTGAACCCCGCCCGCGACTTCGGGCCGCGCCTGTTCGCATGGTTTGCCGGCTGGGACGAGGTCGCCATCCCCGGCCCGCGCGGCGGATTCTTCACCGTCTACATCCTCGCACCCATCGGCGGCGCACTGGGCGGAGCCGCCGTCTACCAACTGCTGATCCAACCCGGCCTCGCATTGAACCGCCTGCCCGAGCAGCAGGAAACCGCTTAACGAGTCACTCGACGCCGTCGCCAGTTTGCACCCGCCATGATCACCATGAACATCCCCGCCGCGCCCGGCGCCGGCGTCACCTGGGCCAATACCTGCGCCATGTCGATCGCCTGCCCGTAGTGCTGACTCAGCAGCGTCAAGTCGGCAATATCGACAATGCCGTCCTGGTTGAAGTCCCCATCGGCCCAGGTCACATAATCGGATCGACCGTAGTTCTGCGACAAACGGGTCAGGTCGGCGATGTCGACGATGTCATCGACATTCGCATCGCCGACCAGCGACACTCGAACAACGACCGCCTCATCGAAATTAAAGAGATAGTCATACAGTACAGCAAGCGTCAGATCTCCAAGCGGCCCCACTGCTGACGTATCTACCGAAGCGAATTTGCCGCTGCGTCCACCCTCATAGGTGATGACATTGAATACTTCACCGGCAGTCGGCACATACTCATCAACCAACGTCAGTTCGAGCTTCCCGCCGAGGGCAACATCTCCAGTAATTGCCACCTGGTCATATTCAGATCCCGCCATCCTGCCGCCGATCTCGATCGCCACGACGGCATTTGTAGACACGATCGACAGATTGCCGTCGAGATCGAATTTACCAGCCGACTCACCCGGCTCCAATCGTCCAGTTCCGCCGAATTGCACATCGCCTTCCACCTCGCCACTGCCGGCGAGTCTGCCGCCGTCGATTTCCAGTGTCACCGCCCTGACACGGCTTGACTCGCCGATGTGCAATAACCCTGCATACTGCTGATAGCGCCGCTCAAAGTCCACATATGGACTATCAACATCGATCACACCATGGTTTTCCATGTCAATGTCGAATGACTGCCAACTGGCGTAATATGTATCGGCCATGACCATACGGCCATCATTGATCCATCGCGCCTCCCCGGAAGCCATTACCTCGTAAGAATATGACCAGAGAATTTCACCGTCGGAGGCGTTGTGAACGGTCGTCTGATCGATGGCGAGATACGGCGTGGGGTACGACGCCCGCCCGTGCATGGTGATTTGACCATGGTTGGTGAACTGCTGCCCGATCCAGCAACTATATTCAAATGTCGCCTCAGCACCGGTGTCGATTTCAAACGAGCCGAGGCCCAACAGGTCTCCACCATGAACCAGAAGCGAATCACAGATGTGGATCGCTTCCTCATTGCTCAACGTGTCGTAGACCATCAACTGGTTCCAATTCTGCGGTGCGTCGTTGTATAGCGTGCCGCTGTGTATATCGATACTGGACGGTGTGAAGGTGTGATGCAGGTGAACCCCCGCATTGCCTTGTACCTGCCAGGCGCCGGTCAGCGTGAACGCGTCATTGGGTTCGTGGGTCCCGCCATCGAAAGATACACCACCGGCGCCAGAAATGACTGACCCCGGAGCCTGTGTGTACGACCCGGCGAACGCCAGCGTCGCGCCATCGGCGACCTGGATTTGGTTGTAGTTGGTCCCACGGGACAGGTTGAGCGTGCTGGAGACCACGTTTAGATCGCCGTAGTTGTCAACAATGGCCGATATGGTCCCGCCATAGGCGGTGATGACACCGTGGTTTTCGATCAGGTCGTCAGCCTCCCGACTGTAGACTATGCCATGAAGCACGATTGATCCGTCGGCGGCGTTGACCAGGTGACCGTGCTCCATGTACGGCGTGGCGTAAGAATCCAATACGCCGTGATTGACTATCAAACCCGTGAGAATTCGCTGATTCTCACTCGACGAAGCCTGTCCGGTCAGCAGGGTGGCGCCCGGTTCGATAATGATGCCGCTGGTATTAAGAATGGTTCCACCCTGCCAAAGCATCTCTTGTGTGATATGCAGGGGCTGCGTTCCGCCGAGCGTCCCGCCGAGCATCGTGAACTGCGACCACGTTTGCTCATGCTCCACATTGACGACACCCTGAATGCGCGACCCGAGGTTCGTGACGCCGAGTCCAATTGTCGAGGCCGAAACGGCCGCATTCAGATTGATCACACCGTAGTCGAAGTCCAGTAGCCCTTCGACGCCCAGAGCCCCCATTACATCGATCTGCCCCCACGAAAGGACTACGGTCCCGGGGCCGGAGATAGTTAGGCCGTCGTCGATCACGGTCGTCTTCTCCTGGCCTCCGAAGCCCAGTTGCACCCCTTCATCGACCTGGTAACTGCCTGTGTAATGTCCCCCACCGGCTAAGAACATTTTTCCCTGTTGCACCAGAATCTGCGCATTGTTGGTGACCGGCGTTCGGATGTAGATCCCGCCTGTGCCGGACTTGGTGATCAGTCCGTCGTTGACCAACTGACCAGTGCCGCTCTCATCGATAATTTCCCCGAGGCCTACAGCGTTTATCTCGAAGATGCCTGATGCGTCATTATGCAACGTGCAATCTGTCATCGTGATATTGTCGAAATCCGAGTAGCTTGAGGTGTTCCACTGCATCAGACCGCGGTTGTCGATATCGCGTCCGAGCTTCATCCATGTGAATGTGGTCACCGCCGTGTCGGTCAGCGTTGTTGCTCCGGAGCCGCTGAGCGTCCAGGGCGTGAACTCACCGTGGATCGTGATGTTGGCTTCACCATCAATGTTGCCCGTGACGGGACAGTAAAACTCGTGATCGCGATGAAAGATCACATTCTGTTCCATGTAGAGCGAATCAGGATTTTCGATCACGCCATAAATATTGCTTTCGTAGTCCAAGGTTCTGTTGCGGAATCGAACATTGCCGCCACGGATCACCGCATCAGCCGTGTCTGAATAGTTGGTTGCAAATGTGTAACCGATCCCGACGCTCAGTCGTCCGGTCATCAGGCCATCATTTAAGAATGAACTGCCCCAGAAAGTGGCTCCGTGGTTTTCACAGTAGATCACGCCATGGTTTTCGAAGTCACCTCCGATGATGGCGGCCTGTTCGATATTCACCAGACCGAAGTTCGTAGTACCGTTCTGGACGTTGATGGTCGGCGTCCCATACGACTGGATACCATAGGTCTTCAACACGCCGCCGCTCTGAATCGTCAGCGAGCCGCGATCCATGGCGAGAGCCTTGCTGTGCACCTGCAATTCACCATCGACGACCAGATCGCGGTCTCGCACGCGCATACCGTACGCCTTGACCAATGCGTCGTCTGCGATGTAGGTCGTGCCAGTACCGTCCATGATGCCGTTGTTGTTCCACGTCACATTACCGTGCAGGATCGAATCGCCGTCGACCGACATCCCACCGTGCTCTACCGTGAGTTGAGCGGTTCGGATCTCCACCGGACTGCCGACCCTCAAATAGAATGTATTCAGCGTCAGCGACGGCGCATCGACCACCAGGCTATGGAGCGTGGCCCCAATGTCCATGGTGATCGTGTAATCGGCGCCGGCGGCGTCGATGGTCACGTCGTAGGCATCGCCCATATTCGGATAGTCACGATTCGGATAGACCGGGGTTGACCACTTGCTCGCTTCGGACCACTTGCCGCTGACCGGGTTCAGCCAGTAGGCCTCGGTCTGTGCGAAGGCAGAGGAACATAACCCAACAATCCACAAGCAGACAATGAATGCCTTCACGTGGAGACATGGCAGGTAACGCATCACAAAGGCCCTCACAAATTGTTGGACACCACGGAATCAACCACAAGGCACGCCCGGCCCCCGCAACTGTTGATCAAGCTAATCGGCCGCTGTGAGCGGGTCAATAGAAATGCAGAGCAGGTGCAGAATTGCGGCGATCCCCGAGGCGGTGATCGGCTGCGTAGAATCTTCCGGTGAATCATGCAGTCAGAAGCCAGTTACATCTGCGACAGTTGCGGGGAGGAAATCGTCGTGCCGATTGATCTTTCGGGCGGGGCGGAGCAGTCGTATGTCGAAGACTGCCCGGTGTGCTGTCGGCCACATGTGATTTACGTCGACATCGATGAGGACGGCGAGGCGCGCGTGTGGGCAGAGCGCGAGTAGGCGACTGTGACGACACGACGAGCCTGATATGATGGAGAACATCACTTTACGGAGATTCTTTTCGATGAAATGTTGGCCATGCGTTGCGATGATGTTCGTGTTGATACTCACACTGACTGCCGCGCGAGGGCAGGACAAGCCGATCACGGTCGCGTTGATCGGTGATTCGACCGTCACCAATCAGGCCGGCTGGGGCAAGGCCCTGCCCGGACGTTTTAACGATCAGGTGAAAGTGCTCAACTTCGCCAAGGGCGGGCGCAGCACTAAAAGTTTCTACAACGAGAAGCGCCTGCCGCCGGTGCTCGAAGCCAAACCCGACTACATTCTGATGCAGTTCGGACACAACGGTCAGCCCGGTAAAGGCCCCGAGCGTGAGACCGATCCGGCCACGACGTATCGCGACTACCTCAAAATCTACATCAACGAGGCACGCCGCATCGGCGCTCAGCCCATCGTGATCAGTTCGCTGACGCGGCGGCGATTCGATGAAAGCGGTCACATCGCCTCGACGCTGACGCCCTGGGCCAAAGCGGCCGGAGAAGTCGCCGCCGAGATGCACGTGCCCTTCATTGATCTGCACACCGCGAGCATCGCCTTCCACAACAAGATCGGCCCCGAAGCAAGTTATGCTTTCAACCCCAAACCCGACGACATCAGCCACCTGAATAAACAAGGCGCCGAAGCCATCGTCGACCTGATCGTCGCGGATCTCAAAAAAGCGGACAAAACACTCGCGTCGTATCTGAAGTCGGAGTCACACGACGATCACTGATCCGCAAGTGGTGTTCAGCCCATGCGCTCGGTGGCCACGTGGTACTGGGGGTCTTCAGAAAGGTTGACTTCGACCAGGTCGCCGGCGCGGTGAAGCAACTGCCGGCACTCGGGGCTCAGGTGGGTCAGGTGCAGGCACTTGCCCGCCTTCTCGTAGCGTTCGGCGACGGCGTTGATCGCTTCGAGGCCGGACTGGTCATACACGCGTGAGTAGTAGAAATCGATCACGACGTCGGCCGGGTCGGCGGCGGGGTCGAACATGTCGCAGAAGGATCGAACCGAAGCGAAAAACAGCGGACCGTGAAGCTGGTAGATTTTTGAACCGTGCTCGTTGAACTTGACGTCGGCGAACACGTGCGTGGCGTGCTGCCAGGTAAACACCAGCGCCGAGACGATCACGCCGAGCACGACCGCCGTCGCTAGATCGTGCATCACGACGGTGTATCCCGCCACGAGCACCATCACCAGCATGTCCGCCGCCGGCACGCGCCGCCACATTTTCAGCGTCGCCCATTCGAAGGTGCCGATGACCACCATGAACATCACCCCCACCAGCGCCGCCATCGGAATCATCTCGATCCAAGGCGCCAGAAACAACACAAACAGCAGCAGGCACACCGCCGCGGTGATCCCGCTGGTGCGGCCGCGCCCGCCGGAGTTCACATTAATCAACGACTGACCGATCATCGCGCAGCCGCCCATGCCGCCGAACAGTCCGCAGGTGATGTTCGCCACGCCCTGCCCGATGCATTCACGATTGCCCCGGCCGCGCGTTTCGGTGATTTCATCGATCAGTGTCAGCGTCATCAGCGATTCGATGAGCCCGACACCAGCCAGCACCAGCGCATAAGGCCCGATGATCCACAGCGTCGCCCAGGTCAGCGGGGGCATCACGTAATCCAGAAAGAACGGACGCGGCAGGCCTGCCGAGATGCCCACCTGCTCGGCGTCGACCCCGGCGATCGCCTCGTTGATCTGTGTTTCATCCAGCGACGCGCCGTGCGCTGCGGCGGCCGACTGCACCGCCGCCGACTGCGACTGATTCACGAGCATGTCTTTAACGGTGATCACCACGCTGGACTGCCCCGGCGCGGCCAGCGACTGCGGCGCGTAATGATTCACGCCCGCGGCGATGAGAGTGACCGAGAGAATCGCCGCCAGCGAGGCGGGCACGGCCGAGGTGAGTTTCGGCAGCAGCCAGATAATCGCCATCGTCGACGCGACCAGCCCCAGCATCAACCACAGCGCCGGACCGCTCATGAAGTGCAACATCCCGTCGGCCCCGATCACCTTGAAACTGCCGAACTGCGCCATGAGGATGACAATCGCCAGGCCGTTGACGAAGCCGAGCATCACCGAGTGCGGCACCATGCGAATGAGCATGCCGAGGCGGCCCAACCCGACGGCCACCTGAATCAACCCGCACAGCACGACCGTCGGAAACAGGTACTCGATGCCGTGCTGCGCGATGAGCGTGACGACCACGACGGCCATCGCCCCGGTGGCTCCGCTGATCATGCCCGGCCGCCCGCCGAGCAGCGCCGTCAGCAATCCGAGAAAGAACGCAGAGTAAAGCCCGATGATCGGCGAGACCCCGGCCACGAATGCAAAGGCGACCGCCTCCGGCACCAGCGCCAAGGCGACGGTGATGCCCGAAAGCACATCATCTTTGAGATTACGCGGACGACGACGAAAGAAGTTGAGCATGGTCAATCAACAAAAGCAGGGATCGCGCCGCGACAGCGTCGATCGGTGAGTGCGGTTTATTTGCTGCGATTCAGGCCACGTTCCGTGCGTTCGACGGCGGGCCGTCAACTCAAGGCGGGGCAAACAAGCGGCGAATTGTAGGGGCATTGGCGCGCACGAGCAACCCGGTCAACCGGCCCACAAGGCCCGGGCTGATACGAGTATTTCACGACGACAGACGACATGCCGCACTCACGCCGCGCGGCGTCGGGGCCGAATCATCGCGACCGCTCCGAAAATCATGACGGTCAGCGCGGCGGGTTCCGGCACGGACGTTGCCGCCCCTTCGACTGTCAGCGAGGTCAGCCCATAGTCGACATAAAGCGTGATGACGTAGGTGTCGTAGCCCTTGAGCAGGGCTGTGCTCTGACCGAGATAGGTCGGCGTGCGGTTGTAGGAAAACGGCTTGCTGTGGTAACCGGTGGCTTCAAAGTAAACCGGATCGTTGAAGGCGTCTTCGCCGTTGAGTTTGGGGGTGACTTCGAGGGACGCGCCGGCGCCGCTGGTGTCGGCCAGCAACTTGAAGCTGAAGTCGACGATGTCAAAAACATCGCCATCGACGCGCGTGATGGTGATGCGCGGCTTGCTGCTGGTCGGCGTGGTGATCGCCTGGGCGTGCAACCCATCAGGCCAACTCACCGCGACCGGCCGCCCGATCGGTTCAGTGAGCCCGACACCGAAGCGAACGAGGTCTGGGCGGTGCTCGATCACAACAGCCGCTACGCCGCCGGCTCGATGCTCACCGCCGTGCCCGAGTCGACCAGTTTCGCCCTGCTCACCGCCGCCGGTCTGCTGACGCTTCGCCGCCGCCGCTGAGTCATCATCACATCACGAAACGAACAAGGCCCGCTCGCAACCCGAGCGGGCCTTTTCATAACATGGATTGAACCAGAAAAATCGGGGCGACTGTCCGAACCTTGAACCGGGCATGGCCGTCCAGCCCTACGTTGCGACGTTCCTGCACCCGCCAGAGCCGTATATCCTCAAGATAAACGAGCTTTGGCGAACCACGGCGTGATTCATCGGTGAACGCACTCACCGTGGCGATGTGGTCTCACGTATATGGAGCGGTGAGACCGTATCGCCCGACATAATCTGCCGCAAGACAACGAGATAGAAAGCTCAGTCTCAAAGTCTCACGTTTCCGGCTTCTGCCCGTGCCCCCACCGACAGTCGCCAGAATCCCGTTCTTGCGGGGCCGACAAACTCGACCGCGCCTTGGCGGCGCAGGTCACGCAGATCTCGCTCGGCCGTCGTTACCGAGCATTTGAACTGGCTCACGAGGTCAGTCTTGCGGAACTCGCCATCGGCCCGCATCCGATCCAATGCCCATTGCTGGCGGGGGGTGTTTTCTACGTCAACGCCGTCACTTACTATGTCATTTAGGGGTTCATTTACTACGTCACCGTTCCCGCGTTGGGGTTCATTTTGGGGGTCATCTGCGTCACGCACAGTGATCTTCGCCGACAGGCGGTAGCCGTAGCGGCGGTCGTTCAGGATGATGTCGTGCAGGCGATCCATCTTGATGTTCGCCTCGCTGAGCATCACCATGCATACCTGGTCGCGGAAATCCCGCACGGCTTCAGCAATGCCGTTCTGGCCCCGCTCGCATCCGACCAGCTTCGCAAGCTCGGCCCCGGCGTAGCGGACGTAGCGCCCGTGGGTGTTCGTCTGCCGCAGCGCGTCGAGGATGCGGCGGATCATGCCGCTTTCAGGGCCACCGCAGATTTTCACTTCGCACAGTTCCACCCGGTCTTTGAAGAACACCAACTCGCCGCACTCGAACGGGTGCGGTGGTTCTTCCTTCGTCGCGCCAGATCGCTTAGCTGCGCCGGGGCGGGCTCGCCCGCTGGCCGTCAGACCATCCTGGATCGCCTTCTCCAAGGTGTGGCCGTTGTCGGCGAAGGGCTTCTTCACGTAGTCGATCGCACCGTTTCCTCGCAGGACTTCGACCGCAAAGTCGGGACTGTCGTGGCCGTGGGAAGTCATCACGATGATTGGGATATGCTCGAAACCTTTCATCCTCCGGATTTCGCGGAGCAGATTCTGGCCATTCGGTATGCGGGACGGCCGGCCGTACCGAACGGGAATCTCCAGGTCCAGCAGGATGTACGAATAGCCGTTCTTGGCCAGATGGTTGCGGGCGCTCTGCAGACAGGTCGCGCAATCGTACGAATGACCGATCAATTCGAGCCGGTCTTGCACATCCTCGAGCACATCCGGGTTGTCGTCGACAACGAGTGCGTGGTACGTCATTCACCGCCTCCTCCGGCCTCCACCGGCAAGGTGATCGTCACAGTCGTGCCTTTGTCCTCTTCGCTG
Organism: Planctomycetales bacterium ZRK34; assembly: GCA_014873095.1. Lineage (GTDB taxonomy): Bacteria > Planctomycetota > Phycisphaerae > Phycisphaerales > Zrk34 > Zrk34. Next base: position 4,160,386 of record CP050848.1, on the reverse strand, counting down.
TCGATGGCCAGCGAGCCCCCGTGGTCCTCGATCTTCCGCTTGGCGATCGGCAAGCCGAAGCCCGTGCCGTGCGTCTTCTTCGATGTACCGCCGGGCTCGAATCGCCTGACCTCGTCAAGTTCCTCGGCCGATAGACCCATGCCATTGTCCGTCACGACGACTTCGATCCGCTCGCCATCGACTGGTCGAGCGATCAGGCGCATTTCGCCCGCGGTGAAGGTTTGCGGGTCGACGGCAAATGACTCGTCGATCAGCTCCGAACGGGAGCGGGTGCGCCGCTTCGTGACCTCGACAGGATGTTCGCGGTCGACTTACTTTCGAATGAAGACGCGGCTGCTCAATGTCGACGGCCACGGAGCTTAAACGGGGATCTGATCTGGCCTCAATCGGCCAACTCTGGTTCCGGCTCGGGTTCTATTGCGGGTGTTCCGGCGATGGTCCTTAGACGCACCTTGATGAGTTCCTCGCGGGCCTCAATGAATTCCGGGAAGTTCTCAATCCGCCACAGGCGTGGTTCCTGCGGGATCAAGTGACGCTGCAGAAAGCTGGTGTCGCGCGTCGCCAGCCATTCATGAAACGGCTGGTCCGACTTACCTTGGTTCTCCGACGACATCAGCAATGCCAAGTTGGCCAACCGGTTGCTCAGCCTCTGCCATTTCCACCGCGTTGCCGTATCGATTCCGATGCCCTCCAACGCCTTGTCACGGAACATCGCACGCGGGAACAGGTGGTCCATCTGGTGCGGAATCGTGCCCCAGCCGTTCTCATCGTATAGCAAGGTCAGCGCGAGGAAGGTAAGTTGGCGTCCGTATGTGAGGTCAAGCACATTCTCGATGGCATAGTCGTCAAAGGATGCGGTTCGCCCAGCCTTCGCAATCACACGATTCAATTCGGGCCCGGGAAAGTCCGAGTCGCGCTCGGCGTGCGATTGAAGCTCGGTCCGCATGTCACGCAGGATGTTGTCAGATGCACCGCCGAATACCTGATTGAGCAGCGAAGCGATCAACCATCGCCGACAGTTCCCGGCATTGCGTACCTCGAAACCTGTGGTTCCGCGCAGTGTCAGGCCGGGTCGCTGATGTAGGTAGTAAATCATGGGGATCAGCGCATTGGCACTGGTCAGGTTGTCACGGTCAATCCCGAAGCTGTTGGCGAGGTCCACGCCACGTTCGATCGCCGACTTGATGTTGGGCCAAGACTGTTGAATCTTTCCGAGATTCCGATTGTTGAAGTTCTGGACGCGATAGGCGATGGGTAAGTCGCTGAGCACCAAGCAGGATTTCATGATGAAATCCTTGTCAAAGCTGTTGCGGCGGGTCAGCTCTTCGTTCAACCGATCCACGAACCCATATATCTCCTCGCGAGCATTCATCTCCCCCCATTTGGACGTGACCATGGACAAGAGCAGGTCAGACTTGCTCAGTTTGGTGCCGCCCTCGTTGGCGCGCACGAAGATGTCCAGGACGCGGTCGTAGTTCTGGTCACGTTCAGTGTAGAAGGCGATGACCTCATCCTTGAAGATGGCCTCATAAAGCCGCCGAAGATTTCGTCGGAACGTCTTGATGTTGGCCTTGGTCACCGTCTCGGGCAGACGCTCTTCCTCTTCGTCGATGAAATCTTCGAGCTTATCTTCACCCTCCACATCAAGGATTTGGCCGACTCGGAACCAATACCGATTATCGTCCGCCTGTTTGGGATCGGACAAGAAGGCAAAGTGGTAATAGAGGCCAGCCTCGACATCCATCCCGTCTTCATCGGGATCAACCGGGTCCTTGAGCAGATCAATATGCAGGCGCTGCTTGACCCACGCCGACGGATCATCCCAACGCTTGTATTTCTTCTTGATCGTGTAGAAGCCGCGGAGGCCGATCAACAGCGATGTCAGTCGCTGCTGACCATCGAGGATGAGAGTAAGGTTGCGAACGCCGTCCGTCGTCGCGGCTTCATTGTGGCTTCCACCCTGTTTGCCGTGTTCCAGGAACTTGTACGCTTCCCACTTGTCGCGATTCTCAGAGTCGAGTTCCCAAAACAAGAACGACCCGATCGGGTATCGCCGCATGATGGAATCAAAGAGTTGAACAATCTGCTCTGACTTCCAGACATACTCGCGCTGGATCGCAGGCAAGAAGTACTGGCTATTGAGCTTTGATATGGTTGTTGCGGCCGGCTCGGAACGGTAGCTCATGGCGAATACCCCAGTGCAACGAGGTCATGCGACTGAAGCTTAACCGTAATCCGCCAGGTTGAGCAACACGCCGGAATGAGCCAAACGCAGTGCGCGTCGGATCAGCGGAAACAAGCGCCGGCTGTAGCTTCGCTTATACGATGCGCTCGTCTGGTATCTGGCCAGGGCGATGAATGCGGACGTTGAATCGTTCTTGGTGCCATTGGCACGACTGCTGGGCGATCAGCTTGTTGGTCCTCAATGTCTGATGGCGATCGCGGTGCTCGGCAGCAAAGTTGCGCGTGCGGTCGTCGTGGTCGTGGTCGATGTGGCGCACGGTGTCGGTGAGCAGCTTATTCCAGCGCCAGCCAGCATCTTCCATCCGGTGGTGCAGGTCCGAATCCTCATGGCCCCATCCGACCATGCCTTCGTTGCACCCGCCGAAGCAATCCCAGTCGGAGCGCCAGAACAGCCCGCTGCCGCCGAGGTTCGCGCCACCTTGGGCGTAGAACATGCGATCACCCATCGGATGTCGTGCGAGAAAGTCATCCGCCAGAATCTGCACGTCGCTATCCATCATGCAGATCAGCGGGTTACGCGCCAGCCGCATCTTCAGGTTCTTACTCTTGGCCTGGTGGAAGTACCCCTGTGGCTCGACGAGTTCGACGTACACGATTGTGCCGTCCTGATGGTCTTCCACGATGTCGCGCACCGGCGGCATGCTTGACCAGTCGAGAACGACGACCTCGGCGAAGCCTTTGTTGAGCCAGGTCGGCAGCGTCTGGCGCAGGTGATCATGGCGGTTCATACATGCCGTGACGAGCGACACTCCCGGAACAGGCGTTCGTAAAATCGTGGGCTGCGCGATCGGGCCGAGGCCGTACTGCCGCCACAGTTCGTGCAGCGCCACATCCGGCGACCACGGCTTCTTCACGCCGGCCCAGTGGAGAATGTTCCAAGGCGTGGTGCGTTCGTGGTCTTTACCGACAAAGACGTTCCACGTGGGATCGAGGTGGGCAAACTCGCCCCGGGCGTAGATGGCACAGGCGACCTGATCGTTGACGCCGAAGTCGCGCACCCAGCGCGTTGTCTGTTCCACGAAGCCACATTCGCGCAGGCGCGCGAGGTCCATCAGCATGACGCCAGCGTTGAAGCCGGGCCAGTCGGGGTCGATCAGTGGCAGGATGCGATCGAGGTTGTCGTGCCGCCAGGATTGCAGCGCCCGGCTGACGGTGGTGAACCCCGGGTGTTCGGACGGCCGGGCGAGCAGGCCGGTTGGACCGGCGTCGCGTCGATAGAGGTCGTTTAGATCGGTCAGCACGAGCGTATCGATGTCGAGGTAGACCGCACGGTCCACCGTCGGCAGCAGATCGGGCAGCATCAGACGATCCATCGTCGCGCGGGTGATATGGCGACCGAGGTACAGACGCACACCGTCCATGAATCCCGTAGTGTCGATCACATTGATGCGCAGCGCACCCCTGGAATTGCGCCGTGCCCATTCGGCCGCCTCGGGGACATCGCGGACCAGGACGTGCGCCGTGACCGGCTGGCGGGTATGGGCGACGATCGAGTTCAGCAGCGTGGGCAGGTGGAGCCAGTAGCTGCGGTCTGTGGCTGCGGCGACGTGGAGCATGTCGCGTGTTCCTCCGTGAACGTGTTGACGTATCTCGTGCAGCGTTCGATGAGATCGCGACGCAGCGGCTCGATGTCGACGGATCGTGTACGCGGGTCGCACCAATCAATGTCCCATCGGCCGGCGACGGCGTCGGCGCGATTGTGCATACTGAACAGGTGATCGAGGCCGCTGAGACGCGACGGCTCGTATCGCGGCTCGATCAGCACGACGGGTGTCCCCATCGCCACGCAGGGCAGCGCCGCGTGAAGGCGATTGGTGATGACAAGCCGGGCCTGGCGGTAGGTGTCCAACAGCGCCCTGGCGCGAGCGAGGCGCTGGTGTTTGGAGCACGACGTTTCCACATGATGGGTAACGATGATCGCGTCGCGGCGGATGACTTCGGGCACGGAGCGCCACCATTGATCCCCGACGTGGGCGCAGGTGCGCGAGAAGTCGCCGGGGCCGAATGGGTCGGCGAAGACGATGCGATTGCTCCGCGGGCCGTCGTATCGGGGGAACGTCAACGTCAGGCAGCCAGAAAAATACGCCGGCACGCCGGCGCTCTGTAGCCGCTGGAGTGTGTACTCATCCCGGCATCCCACAGGACCGTGGCGTTCGTAGAACCGGCGCAGGTCTGGCGATGTGAACCGTTCTAGCGACGGACCGTGCTGACGGATGTGCATCGAGATCAGAAACGGCCGAACTTCCGGCGGCGGCGGCCAAGTCGTGGGGCGATGCGCCCACCAGCCGTTGCAGATCAAAGCCGTGGGAATGCCAGCGCCGTACTCGTCGAGGTGATCGCGGTCGAGCAGGGTGTCCACACGGGGCAGGAACTGAGCGGCGGCCAGCGACTGGATGTCGTCGCCGAGGTTGGTCGTCGAGTATGTCAGCAGCGCATACTTCAAGCTTGCCTTCCTCCATTGCAGGTTTGCGCCAATTGATGTCGTTCCCGCCGACCCGTCACCGTCATCCGCAGGTGCTGTTGGTAATCTCCTACAGCCTGCCAGTCATCGCATCGCCGCGACCAGTTGAATCTGAAGACCCGAAAGCCGCAGTGCGTCAGCATCATGTCGATCATCCCCGCGCTGGGCGTGCCGGTGATGACACTCTGGCCGCAGGCAAAAGCGCATCGTTCGTCCTGATCCTGCTCCACGCGGTAGCGGATCACAGCTTCGGCGTCATCAACGATCTCGCTGTCTATCACGACGATTGAGGGGTCAGATGCGTTGATCGCCTCCATCAGTCGCAAGTGATCGCCAGTGTGGTAGAGGAATCCAAGCAATAGAACCACGTCGAATCGTTGCCCAGCGATCCAGCCCGCGAGATGTGATACGTCCTCCTGGATGATCGTGAAGCGGTTACATGGCACCGAATACTCCGCGAAGCGCGTTCGAGCCATTGTCATGGCGGACGGTCGCGGCTCGATCATCGTGACGTGCTCGGCACCGGCATGCAGTGCCGCAAACGACCAACGCCCGTCGTGGGCCCCGATGTCCAGAACCTTCGCGCCGGCCAGCGCGGCTCGATTCGGCTCGATGATGGCGCGGTATCGCTGATGCAGTCGGTTCGGGTGTGCCGAAACCGGGCTGGCATAGAAGGCCGGGAATTGGTCGAAGAAGCGATTCATGCAGCAGCCACAGCCTCCGCGTCGCATGGGGCAGTAGCGACATGACCGATCGCACGGGCAATCTGATCCTCGCTCGGTGTCAGATTCAGATACTGGATGATCCGTTCGACCTGCTCGGCCGGGTTGGAAAGCAGGTCGTCGAACTCGACGGTCAGGTGGTCGACGCCTTCGAGGAGCGCGGCCTTCCGCTCCCACAACCACCGCTGGACTGCCTCGGCCTGCTCATCGGTGATGCGCAGCCAATCGTTGGACCTGGCGGACCGCTTTTTCAGCGAGGCGATCGATTCGTCGAGCGGGCGGTTGATGTGGATGAGGCGAAGGCCGTCGCCGCATGCCTCCTTCAGCTCGCCGCCCATGGCGCACAGGTGCGGGTATTTGCCGCCGGCGAGGGTGTTCTTCCAGTGCGCCTCGCGGCGCTTCTCCTGCACGAACGATGACAAGTCGCGGACAAGCTGCGGGCGCGGCACGGCCAATTCGGTCGCGGGGAACGGGTACGCCCGTTCGCACAGGTGCGCCAGCGTGACGGCCTCGAACCCGCCGGCCGGTTCGTAGCCGCCGAGCTTGTTGCCGAGGTGGACGCCGAGATGGTGCAGGACGCCGGCCAGGGCGCTGGAGCCGGATCGGTGCAGGCCCGTCTTGTTCGGGCTGCCCGCGAAGCGGAAGGTGATCTCCCAGTCCTCGCCGACACCGCGCTGCGATCCCGATGCGCCCAGGAACAGGCACTCACCCGCAGCCAGGCCTTTGAAGCCGCCGGAATTGACCTTGCCGGTCAGGTTGAACAGCGTGCCCTTGTAGGCGTTGGTGACGGTGCCCGCGGATAGGTAGTGTGTCTCAGAGAAGGTGTAAACGGGGATGGTGATGTCCACGCCTTCGACGCTGTCCTGCGTGACGCCGATCGCGCCGCCGAAGTTGGGCGCGTTGCCACCCGGAGCCGGATACATGCCGACCGTCCCGAGTGATTGCGTGATGTGCTGCGTGCCGCCGGAGGTGTCGAAGGAAAACGACGGCTCGGCCGGCGGCTCGAAGTCGGGCGGCGCATACTGCACGGTGCCCAGGTAGGCGTCGAGGCCTTCGAGTTCTTCGACCTCGATGTTCGAGATCGGCAGCCCGTCGTGCGTCACCGGCGCGGCGGCGGACAGCGATGATCGAGCGACCGCATCGTCGCTGGTGCCACGGATGAGATACAGCAGTTCAGCGCTTTCATCGCTGAGCCGTCGGCCGTATCGCTCTTGAACCGTGACTGCCATGTCGTTGTCCCAACTTCCGAGGCCGGGGCCGGGGGCTATGCGAAGGCGATTGCGTGGTTGTTGATCGCCTGCTCGATGCGCTTGGTGTTCTTCGCCGTGTCTTCGGCCGCCTTGGCAATGCGCTCCTGCGTCTTGCCGGTCGTTTGCAGACCGAGCAGGCTGGCGGGGCTCGCATTGAACGTGCCGCGCACGCCGATCTTGTCGGCCTGCTCCTTGATCGTGTCGCCGATGTCGCCAAGCCCCGCGAGCGCGCGCCGGGCCTTATCGAGAATGCTGTCCGGACCTTCGAGACCGTCGGGACCTGCGGCCTCCTTGGCCTTGCGCTTCTGCCGCGCTTCTTCGACGGCCTTCTGGAACTCGTCGCGCGCCTGCTTGAGCGCGTCCTCGGTCGCCTTACGCTTGGCCGCGGCCTCGGTGTCGATGGCTTTGAGACTCGCGTCGGCCTCCGAACCGATCTGCGCGAGAGTCGCCTCGTGCTGTTGCTTGGCCTGGTTGCGCTGCTGCTGGCGTTCCTGCTCACGCGCCGCCAGCGTGGCGTCGCGCTGCCGATCGATGTTGCGGTTGAGTAGGTCAGAACGTCGGAGGATGCATCGCGAGCAGGAACAAGCTGTACAGCCGGCGCCAGTAGTTCAAGCGGTGGAGTCACGTTTCTACGGGGTCGTTGAGTTGGCGCAGGTGTTGGGCGTATCAAGATCAACGGTAGATCGGTTGGCGAGGCAGGGGAGGATACCTGGGCGGCTGAAGGTTGGGGGCCAGGTGAGGTACTTCAAGCCGGTCGTTGATAGCTGGATAAACGATCAAGTTAGCAGAGTAGGTGAGCTATGAAGCCTTTTCAGCGTAAAGACAGAGACGGATGGTGGGTGCGGTTCAAGGATGCAGATGGGAAGTGGTGGACGCGTTTGGGTGGTGCGACAGAGGGTGAAGCGTATGTGACCTTGAGTCGTTATGAGCGTGAGGCAATGGCAATACGTGAAGGGTGGGTTGATAGAAGGCAGGTAGAATCGGCTAAAGCGAGCCATAAACCGATCGGTGAAGTGATTGCGGCGTATAGGGCATATCAGGTTGGCAAGCGTAACAGTCCAGCTCATGTCGATGAGTCTGTGAGGGTAATTGAAAAAATTGCAGACGGTATAGGGGCGAGGTGTTTGGCGGATATTGATTATGGGAAGGTTGAGGTGTGGCTTGCTGATCTACTGGAAAGCGGGCGGTCTGCGAGGACTCGTAATGTTTTCTTATTACGAATTAACGCGTTATTAAATTGGGCCGTTCGTCGGAGGATGTTGATTGCAAATCCGTTGCTTGGGATGGAATCGGTTTCTGAACAGTGTGATAAACGGGAAGTGAGCCGGGCATTATCCCCGGATGAAGTCGACAAGCTGTTGAGTCTAACGCCATGTACAGAGCGGCAGTTGTTCTACCGCGTAGCTGTGAGGACGGGTTTGAGGTGGAGTGAGATTGAACGTCTGGAGTGGTCTTGTGTTGACCTAGATGGCGGGTGGCTGACGCCACAAGCGAGCGAAACAAAGTCTAGGCGGTCTGATCCATTGCCGATATCGCCTGATCTGTTGGACGCATTGAAGGCTTTTGACTCAGAGCGTGTGGGACGGATGTTCAAATACGCACCGACTTTGCGAACGTTCAAAAGGGACATTAAGCGAGTTGGTATTGATTACGACACAGAGCGGGGGCAGGCGGATCGTAAATGCTTACGGAAGACGTTTGGAACCCATCTGGCCATGGGTTGACTTCCGTTTGGCCGTGAAGTTGATGCGTCATACCGATCCACGCCTAACAATGAATGTCTATACAGACCCGATGTTGTTGGATATGGAGCAAGCGGTGGCAAAATTGGCTAATATTGGTCAGCGGTCGTCAGTATCTGAACAGGACCGGTTATCAGTGGCCGGGTAACACGCGGGTAACAAACCCGGTGACAAAACCTGAAAAAACACACTCACGATGATTCACTTTAGCTCAGGACTAAGAACAATGAAAAACTGCAATATACCCGGGAATAACGAAGGTTGGCGAAAGGTGACGGAATCGGGGCGACTGGATTCGAACCAGCGACCTTCTGCTCCCAAAGCAGACGCGCTACCAAGCTGCGCTACGCCCCGTGACAAGCGTGGTGGTAAAGAATATCGGCGATCGACGAGGGAATCCAATAGGCGGCAGAAGACCGGGGTCGCGTAGCGGCTCGGCTGTGGGGAAACTGTCGCGGGTGACCTACTCGGCCGGCTGCTTGGCGGGCTCGGGGGGGGTGATGCCCAGGGCCTTGTAAATCTCTTCGAGCAGTTGATCGACCTTGAAGGGCTTGTAAAGCACGGCTTCGAGACCTTCCTGCGAGGCGCGGACGATCGCGTGGTTGGGATCGTACCCGAAGCCGGTCATGAGGATCACGGGGATCGTCTCGTTGCGGCGGCGGGCGGCGGCGAAGATTTCGTAGCCGTTGCGGTGCGGCATGCGGATGTCGGAGACGATCAGGTCCATCGGCTGGGAGTCGATAAGGTTGACCGCTTCGTGGCCGTCCTTGCAGGTGAAGACTTCGCAATCGAATTTGCCGAGCACATCGGCGATCGTGTTGCGGATGCTGGCTTCGTCGTCGGCGATGAGCACGCGCTTGCCGGCCAGCGGGCTCTGCGAGTCGGCTTCGACATCGCGGGTGCCGAGCACGGTCTTGGCGCCCTGGGTCAGGTCCTTGACCGACTGGCGGATGGCTTCGACATTGTCGAGCACCTTGTTGAGGCGCTGACGCATGTCGTCGTGACCGATGTACTCTTCGATGATGGACTGGGTTTCGGTGACGATGTCGTTGAGCGGCGCGGCCATCTCGCGAACGATGTTCTGAGCCATGCGGTCGGCGAAGGTGTAACGCTCGACGACCATCAGGTCCAGCACGTTCAGCGCGACGGCGATGTAGCGCCCGAAGATTTCAGCGAACTGGCGATCGTCCTCGTTGAAGGCGCCGGAGGATTGCGATTCGATGTTGAATACGCCGATGACCTTGTCGTGCAGGCGCAGCGGAACGGTCAGCGAGCTTTTGGCGTGGCCGAGTCCGAGCACGTAGCGCGGGTCCTTTTCGACATCATGGCAGATGTAGCTGCGACCGGTGGCGGCCACGTAGCCGGAGATGCCGTTGCCTTCGGGCTGCGCGTACAGGTCGACCTCGAGGGCTTCGGGGGGAAGTCCGACGGAGATGACCGGCTCGAGCTTGTTCGACTTTTTATTCAGCAGGCGGATGATGAAGTTGTCGAAGTGGAGCAGGTCCGACGTGTAGCGGATGATCTTCTCTTCGAGCAGGCGCAGGCGCTCGGCGACATTCAACTTGCTGATGGCTTCGGCTTCGAGGCGGACCAGCTCGCGGCCGGCGGCGTCGATGGCGTCGATCTTCTGCTGCAGGCGGCGGCCGGACGAGGCGTCCCACACGACCGCGACGACCTGCGTGACATTGCCGCGATCGTCGATGACGGGTGAAACATACGCTTCGAAGTAACGCTCAGCCCCGACCTGGAAGCCGAACTTCTTACTGCGGCGGCGCGGCCGCTTGGCGACCGGCAGCGGTGAGACCTGCTCGGCAAAGATCTGCCGGGCGCTGATGCACGTTTGCTTGACGCGGTCGTAGACCTCCGGCGGAAAAGCCTGCATGCGGTTGTTGGCCCAGACGCAGGCGCCGCGGTCATCGACCACGCAGACGCCCTCGCCGATCGTGTTGAGCACGAGCGAGGACTGCTGATCGACCAACGCTCTTTCGAGCGGGAGAAAATCGCCGACGTCGGCGAAGATCGCGTGGTACATCGCACCGCTGCGCAGGGCGGCCATGGCCTGGTCGACATCGTCGAACTGATCGACATCGAACTGCGATCGCAGCTGATCCGCCACCTGGTGGCAGTTGGTCAGCTTGCCGGCCAAAAACAATACGCGCGGACGATAATCACTCATGCGTTCTAGATCCGCCCCCGGCGGGTGCTGTTCTGCCAATAGTATCGGCTCAATTCACGTAGTGTCAACGGTTTCGGGGAAATCCTGTAACACGGGCCCTCAGCCGACGAATTATGGGGCCAGGACGCTGCGGCGGCCGATACAATGACGTGGAACCCACCCGATTGAACACGATGAAGATACAGAAACTGATCGACGAGTTATCGCTTGGGCTGCACGGTGGCGACGCCGGGCAGACGCTCAGCGGCGTGGTGGACGACTCACGCCAGGTGAGCCCGGGCAGCCTGTTTGTCGCGCGGCCGGGCAAGGTCAGCGACGGGCGACGATATATCGACGATGCGGTGTCGCGCGGGGCGGCGGCGGTGTTGACCGACCAGCCGATCGAGGTCGACGGCGACGTGGCTGTGCTGCTGAGCGATGACGTGGCTCGGGCGGGCCTGGCCTGCGCGAACGTGTTTCATCAACACCCGGCAAAGCAGCTCAAACTCATCGGCATCACCGGCACCAACGGCAAAACGACCACCGCATTCATGATCCGCCACCTGCTGAACGCGGCCGGACAAAAATGCGGCCTCATCGGCACGATCGATCTCGATACCGGCGCCCCAACCGGCCCCCGCCCCGCTGAGCTGACGACCCCCGGGGCAGTGCAAATGATCAGCCTGCTGGCGGAGATGGTCGACAACGGATGCCAGGCCGCCGTGATGGAAGTGTCGTCACACGCGCTGAATCAGGGGCGCGTCGCCGGGCTCGACTTCGACGCCGCGGTGTTCACCAACCTGACCGGCGATCACCTGGATTACCACGGCACGATGGACGCCTACGCCGCGGCGAAGGCGAAGCTGTTTGACTCGCTGCGAACATGCGCCAAAGCGATCGTCAACGCCGACGACCCCGCCGCCAAGCGGATGCTTCGCGATACCACGGCAAGGCGGTTCACCTTCGGCATCGACGATCAGGCCGACTGCCGCATCACGCTGCACCGCGCCACCGCCCGCAGCATCGAATGTACATACACCGGCCCGTGGGGCGCGATCGATGTGACGGTCCCCCTGCCCGGCAAGCACAATGCGGCCAATCTCGCCGGCGGCCTGCTGGCGGTGCACGCGCTGGGGTTCGACATCAGCGAGTTGACTGAGGCGATCGCGGACTGCCCGCCCGTACCCGGTCGCCTCGAACCGGTCACTGTCGACGGTGTCAGCGATTTCGATGTGCTTGTCGACTACGCCCACACCGACGATGCGCTGGCGAATGTGCTGACAGCTTTGCGTGCGGTCACACGCCATCGCCTGCGCGTCGCCTTCGGCTGCGGGGGCGATCGCGATCGCACCAAGCGGCCGCGCATGGCGAAAGTCGCCTGCGATCTGGCCGACGATGTGGTGATCACCTCCGACAACCCGCGCACGGAAGACCCGTCGATCATTCTCGACGACATCGTCGCCGGCGTGCCCGAGTCGATGCGTTCAAATGTCGTCGTTGAACCCGACCGCGCCGCGGCGATTCGGCTGATCATCAATGCTGCTGAGCCCGGCGACGTGGTGCTCATCGCCGGCAAGGGCCACGAAGACTATCAGATCATTGGTACTATCAAACATCATTTCGACGATCGCGAGCAGGCCGCCGCCGCGCTTGCGGATCGTGTTGCGAGGGTCGTGTGAGTTTTTTCGAACCCGACAATCTACGTGAAATCACCGCCGGCCGATTCGTCAAAAAAGCGAGTTCGCCGGCCGCCGGTCCCATCGAGGGTGTCAGCACCGATACGCGCACGCTGACGCATGGCCAGGTTTTCATCGCCCTGCGCGGCGAGCGATTCGATGGTCACGATCATCTGACCGCCGCCGCCGAGGCGGGGTCGCCGCTGCTGATCGTCGATCGTGAAGAACCCGCCCGCGCGGTCGCCGCCGACGTGACGATTCTGCTTGTATCCAGCACCACGACGGCGCTGGCGCAGCTCGCCGCCGCCTATCGCAAGACGCTGCCAGGGCGCATCATCGCCGTGACCGGGTCCGTCGGCAAAACAACCACCAAGCAGATCATTCACGCCGTGCTGTCGACCTGTCTGACCGGCCAGGCCTCGCCGAAAAGTTTCAACAACCACATCGGCGTGCCGCTGACGCTGCTGAACGCTTCACCTTCCGACGCCTACGTCATCTGCGAAGTCGGCACGAATGCCCCGGGCGAGATCGCTGCGCTCGGCCGCATCGTCGAGCCCGACATCGCGATCATCACCGCCGTCGGCGTCGCGCATCTCGAAGGCCTCGGCAGCGTCGACGCGGTGCTGCGTGAAAAAGCCTCGCTGCTGTCGCACATGCACGCAGGCGGCCTGGCCATCGTCAACGGCGATGTGCCCGGGCTGGCCGACTACCATCGCATCGCGCCATCGATGATCACCTACGGCATTGGCGAGTCATGCCACCTGCGCCTGACGCGGTGCCACGCCGTCGCCACCGGCGCCGAATTCGAAATCAACAATCGCTGGCGATTCAAGCTGCCGCTGCTGGGTGAGCACAACGCACGCAATGCCCTGGCCGCGATCGCCGTTGCACGCCACATGAAGCTGACCGATTCGCAGATCGCACACGGGCTCGAGCGTGTCATCGCGCCGCCCGGCCGGCTGCGCCTGTCGTCGATCGGCTCGCTGACGATCATCGATGACAGCTACAACGCCAACCCCGATTCGATGGCCGCCGCGTTGCGCGTGCTCCAAAGCCACCCCGCCACTGGGCGGCGCGTGGCCGTGCTCGGCGACATGCTCGAACTCGGCGACCAATCGCCGGCCTTCCACCGCACGCTCGGTGAAACCGTCGCCGATTCGGCGATCGACCTCGCCGTCTTTGTCGGCCGCCTGAGTTTATTCGCCGCCGAGGCGGTCAATCGCCGTGGCGCCGCCGATCGCGCCCATGCTGAACCCACATGCACCGACGCCGGAGCCGACGCCATCGCCGCCCTGCTTCGTGACGGTGACACTGTGCTGCTCAAAGCCTCGCGCGGCATCGCGCTGGAGCGGTTGATCCCCGCCATCGAAAAACGCTTCGGTTCCACCAACAACCCATCGCAGGCCTGTGCTCCATGATTTATCAGATCCTGGTCAACTATCACGACCAACTCGAGGCATTCGGCCTGTACCGATTCGTGCAGGTCTTCCGCTGGCCGAGCTTCCGTACGCTGTTCGCGATCATTTTCTGCTTCCTGCTGGTCGTGCTCAGCGGCAAGCGCGTCATCCGCCAGCTCATCAAACTGAAAATCGGCGACAACCCCGACTTCGACCACGCCGACCTCAACCAGCTCACGCGCCAGAAGTCGAACACCCCCACCATGGGTGGCATCCTCATCTCCTCGGCGATCTTCATCGCCACGTTTCTTCTGGCCGACATCGGTAATTTCTACGTGCAGGCGGCGCTGGTGGTGCTGGTCGCCTTCACGGCCGTGGGATTCGCCGACGACTACCTGAAGCTGACCAGCATCCGGCGCGGCCCCGGCTCCCGACAAGGTCTCTACTCGTGGGAGAAGTTCCTCTTTCAGGTCGGCTTCGCCATGATCATCGGGTTCTTCATCCACTACCACGGCAAGAACAACCCCGACACGCAGGTCTTCAACGTCTTCAACATCTTCTTCCAGCGCACCTACGACCCGCACACCGGCTACGAACTCAGCGAACATCTGATCTACATGGGCCCGTGGGCGTTTGCCATTCTGACCGTGCTCGTGATCGCCGGCATGTCCAACGCGGTGAACCTCACCGACGGCATGGACGGGCTGGCCAGCGGCATCATGGGCATCGTCGGGTTTTCATTTCTCGCGCTGTGCCTGATCAGCGGCACCGGTCGCTGGGCCCAGTACATGCTCGTGCCGCAGGTGCCGACCGCCGATGAGCTGGCCGTCGTGTGCGGGGCGATGGCGGGTGCGTGCATCGGCTTTTTATGGTTCAACTGTCACCCGGCACAGGTCTTCATGGGCGATACCGGATCGCTGCCGCTGGGCGCGCTGATCGGTTATGTCGCCGTGGTCATCCGCCAGGAACTGCTGCTGGTGCTCATCGGCGGCGTGCTGGTGATTGAGGTTCTCAGCGTGATCCTTCAGGTGGGCTACTTCAAACTCTCCGGCGGGTCGCGCATCTTCCGATGTGCCCCGATCCACCACCACTTCCACCTCGGCGGATGGACCGAGCAGCAGGTCGTCGTGCGCTTCTGGTTGATCACCGCCCTGCTGGCGACCATCGGGCTGGCGACACTCAAACTGCGGTAAAACAGTTAACCGCCAAGGACGCCAAGAGCGCCAAGAAACAAGCATATAGACAGGATCAACAGGATAAGAATCAGGCCAGGTCTTATCCTGTAAATCCTGTCTACTGTCTCTGCCTTGGCGCTCTTGGCGTCCTTGGCGGTTCAATCAATTCTTGAGAAGCCCCTTAAACCGCTCATACGCTTCATCCCACGGCCCGGTCGCCTGCGGGTGATAGGTCACCGGCTCGAAGCTGTCGCGGATGATCGCTCGAATGTGGGCCAGGTCGTCGACATCGCCGGCGCCCATCGCCTGAATCAGAATGTTGCCCGCCGCCGTGGCTTCATACGGGCCAACGATGACTGTGCGCCCCATCGCATCGGCGGTCATCTGATTCAGCAGCCGGTTCTTTCCGCCGCCGCCGACGATGTGCAGCACGTCAAACTTGCGGTTGAGCACCGTCTCCAGCTTGTCCATCGTCAAGCGGTACGTCAGCGCCAGCGACTCCAGCGCGGCACGCACCTGTTGCCCCACCTCGGTTGGCTCCGGCTGCCCGGTCGACTTGGCAAA
Organism: Planctomycetales bacterium ZRK34; assembly: GCA_014873095.1. Classification (GTDB taxonomy): domain Bacteria; phylum Planctomycetota; class Phycisphaerae; order Phycisphaerales; family Zrk34; genus Zrk34. The sequence continues at coordinate 4,145,000 of CP050848.1, read as the reverse complement.
CTCGATCATCTTGGCGGGCATATCACCCGGCGCGGCAAACGGCCCATGATCGGTATTCAACAGCGTGCGCAACGGCTCAGCGGCGGCGGCCAGTTCCGTCAGCTTGTTGTAGTCGTACGTGATGCCCTGCTTCTCGTAATCACGCCGGACTTCCTGCACGAGCCACAGCCCGGCGATGTTTTTCAGGAAGCGGAATTTGCCGTCGACGCCGGTTTCATGTGTGAACGGCGCCTCGCGCGCCGCGTCGATCAGACACGGTTCGTCAAGCTCAGCGCCCATCAGCGACCACGTTCCGCTGGACAGGTAGGCCCAGTCCGTCCCCGGCTCGGCCGGCACGGCCGCGATCGCGCTGGCCGTGTCATGACCCGCCGGCGCGATGACCTGAATGTCCGCCGAGGCGCCGGTTTCACTGACGATGTGCGGGAGGATCGGCCCGATCTTCGTGCCCGGCGGAACGATCAACCCGAGCATCTGCGTCGGCAGACCCAGCTTGCCGAGCAATTCCGTGTTCCAACTGCCCGTGCGCGGGTCGAGCATCTGGCTCGTCGAAGCGATCGACGATTCGACGATCGGTTTGCCGCTGAGGAAGTAGTGCAGCAGGTCGGGCATGAACAGCAGGTGGGCAGCATTTTCCAGCACGCAGGGTTCGGCATCGTGTTGAGCCACGACCTGGTACAGCGAATTCAGCGGCATGAATTGAATGCCCGTCTGGTCGTAGACGTACTTTTCACCGAGTTCGCCGATGACTTTGTCGTATGCGGCGAGGTTGCGCTCATCGCGGTAGGCATGCGGCAGCGCGAGCAGTTCACCCGAGCGACCGATGTAGCCGTGGTCGACGCCCCAGGTGTCGACGCCGATCGAGCGGATCGTCACATCGTTGTCATCGGCCCACGCGGCGGCGGCGCGAATGCCTTCGATAATGTTGCCCCACAGGCCGGTCAGATCCCAGTGCAATCCGCTGGGCAGACGCCGCGGCAGGTGCAGGAAACGGTGCATTTCGTGGAGTGAAAGTTTGCCATCGTCGATCACGCCGAGCATCGCGCGGCCGGACTCAGCCCCTAGATCGATCGCCAGGTACGCAGGTTTGGTCATCAGGACACCTCGTAAAACACCATCGAAACTCAGCAATCAGACTCAAGCGGCCATCGTTGCAACACGGAATACACCACCCGCTGATATCCGATCTCAGAACACTGATTTTGTACCGCGCATCGCACCGCTCTACAATCGCCTCGACGCATGAATCGTCACGAGGACCAGATCGACTCGACCCGTTCGCCCAGCACGCCCGATCTCGGGGCGGCTCCGGCGAGCGCGCCGCCGCAACGCAAGCCGCGCCGCCCCGCGGCCGGGCTGCCGACACATCTGTCATTACCGCGGCAGGTGTGGGTGCTGGCGATGTGGCCGATGCTCGAACAACTCATGGGCTCGCTGGTCGGCTTTGTCGACACCACGCTGGCCGGCCACATCTCCGAACAGGCGACCAACGGCATCGGCGTCGCCAGCTTCGCCACGTGGCTGATGGGTCTGCTGCAGGGCGCCGTCGGCGTGGGGTCCACCGCCGTGATCGCCCGGGCCATCGGGGCGCGACATCGGCGCGAGGCGAATTCCGCCGTCGGGCAGTCGATGATTCTCGCGGCGACCTGGGGCATCATGATCGGCTTCGGGTTCTACTTCGGCGCGCCGGTGCTGGCCAGCGGGTTCGGCCTGCACAGTGAATCCCATGCGCTGTGCACACTCTACCTGCGTCTGCTGTCGATCGCCGCCCCGTGCATGGCGATCCTGTTCATCGGCGCTTCGTGCCTGCGCGGGGCCGGGGATTTCCGCTCGCCGTTTTACGTGATCGTGGTGGTCAACATCGTCAACGTCGTATGCAGCATCACGCTCGTGTCGGCCCCCGCACCGCTGGGCGGGTACGGACTCAAGGGCGTGGCGATGGGCACCGTCATCGCGTGGATCGTCGGCGCGGCGTTGATGGTGTACTACCTGCTGCGCGGGCGCGGCGGCGTCCGACTGCACCGCCACCGCCTCGGATTCAACCCGTCGATGATGTGGCGATTGATCCGCATCGGCGGGCCGAGCCTGATCGAAAACGGGGCGGTCTGGTTCGGCCACGCGCTCGTGCTCGCCATCGTCGGCCGCCTCGGCGCCGAAGCATTGATCGGTTCTCACCACATCGCCATCCGCATCGAGGCGTTCAGCTTCCTGCCGGGCTTCGCCTTCAGCCTCGCCGCCGCCACGATGGTCGGTCAATACCTCGGCGCCCAAGACACTTCGATGGCCCGCCGCAGCGCGTGGGCCTGCTGGGCATTCGCCAGCGCGATCATGGTTGTGTTCGGCGCGGCGTTCATTCTGATTCCGCAGGTGTTCGTGCGCATCGTGACCGACGAGCCGGCGTTTTTGAACACCGTCCCGCAACTGCTGGTCATCGCCGGCTGGGCGCAGATCGGATTCGCCACGTCGATGGTGCTCTCCGGCGCGATGCGAGGCGCTGGCGACACGCGCATGACCATGCTGCTGAATTTCTTTTCGACCTACGCGGTCCGCCTGCCGCTGGTCTGGCTGGTCGGCATCCACTACGACTACGGCATCACCGGCATCTGGTGGGTGCTCAGCGCCGAACTGCTCTTCCGCGGCGGCATCTTCCTGGCCAGATTCCTGCAAGGCGGCTGGGCGAAGGTGGAAGTGTAGTTACATCAGTCCTTCACGAATAACCAATCGATCAGGCAGCCGTCTTCGAAATCGATCTCCCAGCGCACATTGTCCGGGCGGTGGTAGTACAGCAGGACTCCATCGGGTTCATCCTCGCGGCGCGTCGGCGGGCCAAGATCGGCGATGAGGTCATCCGGATTTGTCGCATGACTGATTACCAGCGATTGACCGTTGTGTCGGATTTCACCATCAAAAGGCGCCTCGCCTTTGCTCATTGAGGTGAACACGATCCAGTATGAGTCGATGCGATTCGTTTCTGAGAAATCGATCCACAAACCGCGAGACGGATAGCTCAACTTGCCATTGACCGTATCACGAACGATCTCAACCCGTCCCAGTGGGTGCAATTTGTCGATCTGGTCACCCGGCCGCACACCCATCAGGGATGAGTCACCGAGTTCGATTACCACAGGTATCTCAGTATCACGCTGCCAGTCGCCTGAAGGGTCATGCCGAGCATACAAACGATCCACCAACCAACATTTGATTCGCGACCCGACCCTGAACATACCAATCACCGCGGTAGTCCACATGTCGTTTTCGTAGATCTTCGTCCATGCCGGCACCTGATGCCCCAGCGCACTACTAAACAATCGAACAGAAATCGCCAGCAGAACCAGACCCAGAACAACAAGTAGCGCGATCAGTGCAACCATATCCTGCGGACTGTCACCCAACCCGTGTCCATTGTTGCGAAGCAGCCGTGTCAAACCATTGGCGATGATGCCCACCATGAACAGGCCGAGCACGCTCGCGCCCATCAGGGCAATCATGAATCCGGAGAAACCCTTCGGCCGAACACGAGCCCGTAAGGCTAGCCCCGCAATGAGCATCGCCACCATGAAGGTACACCATGCAGCGATCGACGTGCGCATCGCCGGCACGGTGATGAATCCACACGCGCAGACACAGACGACGATCATCGAAAACAGCGCGATAAAGTCAGCAGCCTGTCGCAGCGTCGTCGGCTGGGTCGCGTCATCGAATCGGCGATTGGACACTTACGATTCCCCCGGTGGGAAACCCGCCGCGAGCGGCGGCGCTGAACGGTTAGAGCATCGTCTTCCACTCGAAGGATTCGAGGTGGCGGCGCAGCACGGTCATCGTGGGGAACTGCTTCAACACGCGTTTGCGCTGCAGGCCCTTGCAGATTTCGCGGACTTCCGGGGGCTGCTTCGAGTAATGCTTGACGCCGCCGAGGCATTCGTGGAACACGCGGATGCAGTCCATGATGTCCTGGTGCTGCTTGTAGCGCGTGGGTTTACCCCAGTCGTAAAAATCGACGAGCTTGATGTTGAACCCGACGCCGGCCGGGCGAATGAGGATGTTCTGACTGTGCACGTCGGCGTGATACTCCCCGACGGCGTGGACGGCCTCGAGCCCGCGCACCAGGTGATACAACACGTGCAACGCTCGAAATGCATCCAGCCGCTTGCCGCGGTGCCGGGCGATCCAGCCTTCGAGTTGTTCACCCTCGGCCAGCTCCGAGATCAGGCACAACACCTTCTGCTTGTGCACCGTCACGTACTCGGTGTGGTGATACTGCAACACGATCGGACAGTGGCGCAGCGCGGTGATCTTGCGGGCGTACCAGATCGTGTAACGGTTCTTCGGATTGCGATGCGGAAAGTACAACTTGGCAGCGCGATGGATGCCCGTGGCGGTTTCCTGGATCTGATACACCTCGCCCTCGATCCCGCGCCCCAGGCACTGGATCACTTCATAGTGCGGCCCGATCCGCCGACCCGGCCGAAGGTCAAAGCGATCGATACGCGGCGTTTTCTTGGCAGGCTTACGAGGCAAAGCGGATCATCCCACATCGGTTCAAGGACAGAAGCCGACATCATACCCGCCCGACAGGGAGAACCCAAAAGTGTCGAACGTCGAAGGGATTTTGAAGAACATCCGAGCCGGCGTGCCCTCACGCCGGATGCATGACGAATGAGGCGGACCGGCCTGAGGGCAGGCCGGCTCGGATGCGCCGGGCAGGCGAGCGTCTGATGAGGTTCGCAAGAAAAAACCGCCGCGGGCGGACCTGCGGCGGTTGAGGGTTGTTGAGTTTTTGCTTCCGGGTCAGTCCGACTGCGTGCCGGCGGGCTGGGCCTGGGGCTTGGCGGCAGGCGGGGGTGACGACTGCTGCGTGGCGGCCTTGGGCTTCTGCTTGACGCCGGGGGCCATGAGCATGGTCATGCGGCGGCCCTGGACGCGCGGGGTCATTTCCACATGCGCGACGTCTGAGAACTGCTCGTTGATATCGTTGAAGATGCGGAAGCCGATGTCGCGGTGGGCCATCTGCCGGCCCTTGAACAGGATCGTGAACTGGACCTTGTGCCCGTCGGCGAAGAAGTCGCGGGCGCGATTGGTCTTGATCATCAGGTCGTGATCATCGGTGCCGGGGCGGAGGCGCACTTCCTTGGTTTCGGACTGCTTGGAGTGGGCCTTGGCCTTCTGCTCTTTTTTCTTCTGCTGATACTTCCACTTGCCGTAGTCCATGATGCGACAGACCGGCGGGTCGGAATTGGGCGAGACTTCGACGAGGTCGAGTCCGGCGGCGCGGGCGCGCTGCTGAGCCTCGGCCGTGTCGATCACGCCGATCTGGTCGTTGTTTTCATCGATCAGGCGAATGGGGCTTTTACGAATGCGTTCGTTGATCCGCAGACTCTTGCCGGGATCTTCACGCTTCTGAAATGAACGTCGTCTTCCGATGGGGAGGACTCCTTTGTGCGATAAACCGTCCTGCGAAGCGCTCACACCGTGTGGTCGCTCGCGATCGTGCTGGGCTTACTTGCTGGTCGGGGCGTCGACGGGTCGAATACTGCAGTGGGCTGAATCAGCCCGTTGAGCGTCGCCGCGAAAGATTGTCGAACAATCGTCAGTCTGCAAGTGTGATCCTTTACCAAGCCACAGCAGCTTCACATGAAGCTACAGAATTAATCTAGCCCCGTTATCGGCCATTGGCAAGGCAAGGTTTGCATTTAATCGAATATTTAACCGCCGATTTCCCCGGATTCAGCATTGGGGAAACACCGATGCGAGAGAGTCACGGGGAACGGGGAACGGGGAACGGGGAACGGGGAACGGGGAACGGGGAACGGGGAACGGGGAACGGGGAACGGGGAACGGGGAACGGGGAACGGGGAATCATATTGTCCCCTGTCCCCTGCCCCCTGTCTGCTCACTCCCGGCTGCCGGCGAAAAGCATGACGTAGTACAGCAGGGTCAACACGGTCGTGATCGTCGCGGCGACGTAGGTCATGGCCGCGGCTCCGAGCACGCGCTTGACCTCGCGGTCCTCATCGCCCCGGACGATGTTCAACGTCTGCAGGATCTCGCGGGCCCGGCTGGAGGCGTTGAATTCACACGGCAGATTGACCAACTGAAAGATCACGACGCCGCTGAAGAGGATCACGCCGGCGAGCACCAGTTGGGCCAAACCCATGAAAAAACCCGCCAGAATCACGATATAGCTGAGGCCGGACCCAATCGAGGCCATGGGCACCAGCGCCCCGCGGAGCCGCAGCGGGGCATAGCCGACCGCGTCCTGGATGGCGTGACCGGCTTCGTGTGCGGCGATGCCGAGTGCCGCCAGCGACCGGCCGTTGTAGACATCCGGGCTCAGGCGGAGCACCTTGTGGCGGGGGTCGTAGTGGTCGCTGAGGAAGCCCTGCACGGGTTCGATACGGACATCGGTCATGCCGGCCTCGCGGCAGATGATCTGGGCCGCCTCGGCGCCACTGAGACCCGAAGCCGGGCGGATCTTCGAGGCCCGGGCGTAGGCGTTGCGAACACGGGCCTGGGCCCACATGCCCAGCAGCAGGCCCGGAATCATGACCATGATGATGTAGTTCATATCGAGAATGAACATGTCGGAAGTCTCCGAAAAAGTCGTTGTCTGGTCGCTTATGATACGTCGATGAGCAGCCCCGGTTCGACTTTTGGGCCCACGCCCCGGCGATTATCCCGTAATAATTTGCTGCAAGGCATTTATGATCGCTATCACCACAGACATTTCGTCATAAAAGACCCGCTGATTACGCTGTACGGCTTTCCGGGGGCAGCCCGGCGGGAGGTTGTCGGACTCATCGCCGCCTGTCTGGCCTACGGGAATGTGACGGCCATCCTCGGGGGCATCGCCGGCGTGATCGACCGCCTGGACGGTGACCCGCTGGCGGTCATCACCGAATCGACGGAGGCCGACCTTCGCCGGCGGCTGCGGGGATTTCGATATCGGGTCACCTCCGACGCTGAGATGACCGCCCTGCTGTTCGGCATGCGTCGCCTGATCGCCGAGCATGGCAGCCTGCACGACGCTTTCGCCGCGCAGGTGATCGAACCTGATGTGACGGTGGTCGACGCGATGGGGCGATTCGTCGACGAGTTCACCAATGCCGCCGGCCACCGGCTGATGCACCTGCTGCCGCATCCGGGGCGCGGCTCGGCCTGCAAGCGGTTGAACCTGTACCTGCGATGGATGGTTCGCTGCGATGCGATCGATCCCGGCGGGTGGTCGCGCATCGACCCGGCGAAACTGGTCGTCCCGCTGGACACGCACATGCACCGCATGGCCCGCCGCCTGCGACTGACCCGACGCAAGACCGCCACGCTGGCGACCGCGCTGGACATCACCAAGTCACTTCGTCGCGTGTGCCCCGAAGACCCGATCCGCTACGACTTCGCCCTGACCCGCCCGGGCATCCTCGGGGAGTTAAAAAAGCTTAACCAAGGAGGTACGGAGCAAAACAATAGACAGGATAACAGGATCGACAACGGATAAAGACAATTCAATCCTGCTTTTTATCCTGTTCATCCTGTCAAAAGTTCTTTTCTCCGTGCCTCCGTGGTTAGTCTTCTTCGATCGACGGATTCAACAGGACGCTCATGAGGATGAGCCAGCCGCCGAAGGCGAGCACCCACGGGCGGGAGGGGCCGCCAATCAGGCGCATCAGGCGGCTGTTGCCGTTGAGCAGGTTGTCGCGGTGCAGCGCTTCGACCGGGGCCATGGGGATCGGCTCGGGCTGAACCCACTGATCGACCGACGCCACGGGCGCGTGGGAAGGGTCCATCGTGGTGCGCATCAGCAGGGTGCCGCCGACGGGCTTGTGGCGAAGCTGCGTCCAGGCCAGTCGCTGCAGCAGCAAGGGATCGTTGCGATCCAGCGCCCGCACGAAGGCGTGGTAATTCTGCTCCTGAATCTGCAGCAGCGCGACCTGCCGCCGAAGCTGGCGACGTTGGATGTCGAGGCTCTGCACATCGTGCCACGCCGGCGCGAGCGCCGTCGCCGCCACGATCACGAATCCGCAGCCCAGCATCATCCAGCCGCCGAGATCGATGCGGTCGAGCGCGTCACCAAGATTATGCAGCAGGCGCATCATGGGGTTTATCTGTTATCGGGTGAGCCCCGGCGGGTTCCGCAGAATTCGTGTCATACCCCCCTCTCCCCGAGGGAGGGGGCTGGGGTGAGGGTGTTCGGCAATCGAGAACGTTCCTGTTCAACGGACGGATTCAGCAATGGAAACCGCCCTCACCCGGCCCTGACGGGCCGACCTCTCCCACAGGGAGAGGTGAGCAGAGGTCACTCCGCCTTGATCGGGTTAACGAGCGTACCCAGCGATGTAATGCTCAATTCCAATTTGTCACCGTCCTGTAAAAACACCTGCGGCGAGCGCGCCATGCCGACGCCGCTGGGCGTGCCGGTCAAAATCACTGTGCCCGGCAGCAGTGTCACGCCGCTGGATAAAAACGCGATGAGTTGAGCGACGGTGAAAATCATGTCCGAGGTGTTTGAATCCTGCATGACCTGACCGTTGAGCGTCGTGGTCAGTTGCAGCTTCTGCGGGTCGGGCACCTCATCGGGCGTGACCAGCGCCGGGCCCATCGGGCAGAACGTGTCGAAGCCTTTGCCGCGACACCACTGACTGCCCCCGCGATCTTTCTGCCAGAGGCGGGCGCTGACATCGTTGGCGATCATGTACCCGGCCACGTGCTTCAGCGCCTCGGCTTCGCTGACATTCTTCGCGGCTCGACCGATGACAACAGCCAGCTCGCATTCGTAATCCACTTCCGGGGGATCCATGCAGATCTTCGGCAACACGATCGCCTCGCTGGGCCCGATCGCCGTCGACGGATTCTTCATGAACAGCACGGGCCACTGCGGAATCGCCGCCCCCGTCTCGGCGGCATGCTGGCGATAGTTCAGCCCGATGCAGAGGATCACCCGCGGATCGACCGGCGCCAACCGTTTCATCACCACCGCCCGCTTGCCCGTCGGCTTCACCTTGCCGCCGAGGAGTCGGCCTTCGAGCAGTTCGGCCGTGCCGTCGTGTTCATCATGACCGTGGCATGTTTCGCCGGCATCATTAAGAAATCGAATGATACGCATGGTCGCTCGCCTTACAGCAGAATGTTCACTAAACTCTGCGAACGATGATCCATCACCGTCCCGAATTCGAGCAGTTTAAACAACTGGCGACCCGCGGCAACCTGCTGCCGATCTACCGCCAGATCTTCTCTGACGCGCTGACGCCGGTGTCCGCCTACCGCCGCCTGGTCCACAAAGACCCGCGCACCGCCCCCAGCTTCCTGTTGGAATCCGTCGAAGGCGGCGACCGCCAGGCGCGCCACAGCTTCATGGGCGCCCAGCCGCTGGCCGAGATCATCGCCCACGGCACGCACGTCACCCGCCGCCTCGGCGACGCCACCGAACAATACGACTGCGATGACCCGCTGATCGAAGCGGCGAAGTTCACCGCCAAGTGGCAACTCGCCGCAGTACCCGAGCTGCCGGACTTCACCGGCGGGTGGGTCGGTTACGCGGGTTACGACACGATCCGCTACGTCGAAGGCGAAAAGCTGACCAATCCGCCGACCGACGACCGCAAGCTGCCGGACATGCACTTCGGGCTCTACCGCCAGATCGTCGCATTCGATCATGTGCACAAGACCGTGCTGGCGATCAATCATGTGCTGCTGGATGAACACGACTCCGTCAAGGCGGCCTACGAAGCCGGCTGCGCGGAAGTCGATGCGCTGGTCGCGCGACTGGAAGCCAATCCGACCCCACTGGCTTCGCCGGATGTTGAGCGCGATGTGCCCCCCCCGCCGCCGGGCGCCGCCAACATGCAGCGCGAAGACTACGAAAACATGGTCGAGGCGTCGAAGAAGTACATCGCCGCCGGCGACATTTTCCAGGTCGTGCTGTCGCAGCGCTTCGAGCGTGAGACAACCGCCGATCCGTTCGACATCTACCGCGCCCTGCGGGTCGTGAATCCCTCGCCGTACATGTTCTACCTGCAGGCGTCGGGGTGCATGCTGGTCGGTTCGTCGCCGGAGATTCTCTGCCGCGTGAAGGGCGGCGAAGTGACCAATCGCCCGCTGGCCGGCACGCGCCGCCGCGGCGCTGATGATGCTGAAGACCAGGCGCTGGAGACCGAACTGCTCGCCGATCCGAAAGAGCGATGTGAGCACATCATGCTCGTGGACCTCGGTCGCAACGACGTCGGCCGCGTGGCTCAGCCGGGCAGCATCCAACTGCCAAAAGCCAAGCTCTTGCACGTGGAGCGTTACTCGCACGTCATGCACATCAGCTCGACCGTCACCGGCCAGCTTCGCGAAGGGTTGACCTGCTGGGACGCGCTGCGGGCTGCCCTGCCGGTCGGCACGGTTTCGGGCGCTCCGAAGGTGCGTGCGATGCAGATCATCGACGAGTTGGAGCCGACGCGTCGCGGACCGTATGCCGGGGCGGTGGGTTACGCCGACTTCGCCGGCAACATGGACATGGCGATCGCGCTGCGCACGATGGTGGTGATGCCCGGCGAAGGCGGCAAGTGGACCGTGCATCTTCAGGCCGGGGCCGGCATCGTCGCCGACAGCGTCCCGGCCAGTGAGTACATGGAGACGGTCAACAAAGCCGCGGCGCTCGCCAAGGCGATCGACCTCGCCGAGTCAGCATTCGCCTGATGGGCGATCGATGAATTTTTCTCATATCGTTCACAGTGTTGTTGTATACTAAGTTGATCGCAGCAGTCCATTTCTAATTTCATTGGTCGGAGTACCACGCTATGAACCGAGGCAAGTCGGATCCGGTGCAACATGAAGTCGAGTCGTTCATGCAGGGGCTGAAAAAGAGAAACCCCCATGAAAACGAGTTCCATCAGGCCGTGCAGGAGTTTGTCGAGACGGTGATGCCGTACACGCTTGACCATCAGAAATACCGCGATGCATGCATTCTCGAACGCATGACCGAGCCCGATCGGATCATCATCTTCCGCGTGTCGTGGCAGGACGATGAGGGCAACATCCGGGCGAATCGCGCCTGGCGTGTGCAGTTCAACAACTCGATCGGACCCTACAAGGGCGGGCTTCGCTTCCACCCGACGGTCACGCAGTCCGTGCTCAAGTTCCTCGGCTTCGAGCAGTGCTTCAAAAATTCGCTGACGGGTCTGCCCATGGGCGGCGCCAAGGGCGGGTCGAACTTCAACCCCAAGGGCAAGTCCCCCGCGGAAGTGATGCGCTTCTGTCAGTCGATGATGGTCGAACTGCACCGCCACATCGGCGAAGACACCGACATCCCCGCCGGCGACATCGGCGTCGGCGCCCGCGAGATCGGGTACATGTTCGGCATGTACAAGCGGCTGGAAAACCGCTTCGTCGGCACGCTGACCGGCAAGGGCCTGACCTTCGGCGGGTCGCTCGTCCGCACCGAAGCCACCGGCTACGGCACGGTCTACTTCACCGAAAACATGCTCAACCACGTCGGCGACGGCATCGAGGGCAAGACCGTCGTCGTCAGCGGTTCGGGCAACGTCGCCACCTACGCCGCGGAAAAAGCCATGCAGCTTGGCGCCAAGGTCGTCTCGCTGTCGGATTCCAGCGGATCGATTTACGACGCCGACGGGTTCACCCCCGACAAGCTTGCGTACATCAAAGAGCTCAAGGAAGTTCGCCGCGGTCGCGTCAGTGAATACGCAGACAAGTACGGCTGCGAGTATCTCGACGGCAAGCCGCCGTGGTCGATCAAGTGCGATGTCGCCCTGCCGTGCGCCACGCAGAACGAACTCGACGGCGAGCATGCCGCCACGTTGTTGAAAAACGGCTGCCGGGTCGTTGCCGAAGGCGCGAACATGCCGTCGACGCTCGATGCGGCCAGGCAGTTCCTCGACGCCAAAATTCTCTACGGTCCCTCCAAGGCGGCCAACGCCGGCGGCGTCGCGGTCTCCGGTCTTGAGCAGTCGCAGAATGCGCTGCGTATCAGTTGGTCCAAGGAGGAAGTCGACGACCGCCTGAAATCCATCATGAAGTCGATCCACGACCAGTGCGTGCGCCAGGGCGGTGGTGAAAACGAGCACGTCAACTACGTCAAGGGCGCCAACGTCGCCGGGTTCATCCGCGTCGCCGACGCCATGATCGCCTACGGCGTGGTGTGACCGCAGGGACTGTGCGCCAGGGGAACGGGGAAAGTGTTAATCGCCAACCCCCTTCCCCCAGCCCCCGACCCCCAACCCCTCCAAGGGAGATCGCATGAAAGCCTCCGATCTGTTTGTCAAATGTCTTGAAAATGAAAACATCGAATTCGTGTTCGGCGTGCCTGGTGAGGAAAACGCCGACCTGATGATGTCGTTGTCGAAGTCGGATTCTGTCCGCTTTGTCCTCACGCGCCACGAACAGGGCGGCGCCTTCATGGCTGAGGTCTACGGCCGACTGACCGGCAACCCCGCCGGCGCGCTCGGCACGCTCGGCCCGGGCGCGACCAATCTCATGACCGGCGTCGCCGATGCCAACATGGACCGCGCGCCCATGCTCGTGATCACCGGCCAGGCCGACACCGAACGCCTCCACAAGGAATCGCACCAGGTCATGGACGTCGTTTCGATGTTCAAGCCGGTGACCAAGTGGGCACAGACCGTCTTCCATCCCGACAACATTCCCGAGATCATCCGCAAGGCGGTGCGTCTGGCCCGCACGGAAAAGCCCGGCGCCTGCATGATCGAACTGCCCGAAGACATCGCCGAGAAAGACGCCTCGACCGAGCCCATTCCCGTGCGCCGTTTTCGTCGACCGGTGCCCGATGACAAGATCGTCAACCGCGCCTTCGAGGCGATCAAATCCGCCAAACGCCCGATCATTCTCGCCGGCAATGGCTGCATCCGTCGCCGGGCTTCGAAGCAGCTTCGCAACCTCGTCGAAAAGACCGGCATCGGCGTGGTGTCGACCTTCATGGCCAAGGGCTGCGTCGACATGGACTCAGACGCCTGCTGCTACACGATCGGTCTGCAGGCCAAGGACTACCCCGCCCTGGCCATCGAGCAGTCGGACCTGATCATCACGCTCGGGTATGACATGGTCGAGTACCACCCCAAGCTGTGGAACCCCGACTCCCGCCACCGCATCATCCACTGCGACTTCATCCCCGCGGAGATCGATGAAAACTACCCCATCGAAGTCGAAGTCGTCGGCGACCTGGCCCACACGCTCTGGATGCTCAACGAGCGCATCGACGCTGAGGGCGGCTCACTCGAATTCGACCATACCCACACCCGCAAGTGTCGCGCCGCGATGAAGGCCGACTTTGAGCAGCATGCCGAAGACGACACCGAAGGCGCCACCCGCCCGCAGAAAGCGCTGTGGGACGCCCGCCAGGTCATGGGCCCCGAAGACATTCTGCTCTCGGATGTCGGCGCTCACAAGATGTGGATCGCGCGCTATTACCAGTGTCACGAGCCGAACACCTGCCTGATCCCCAACGGGTTCTGCTCGATGGGATTCGCCCTGCCGGGCGCGATCGCCGCTTCACTGGTACACCCGGATCGGCGCGTCATGGCTGTCTGCGGTGATGCGGGCTTCCTCATGAATGTGCAGGAGATGGAAACCGCCAAGCGGATCGGCGTCAATCCCGTGGTCATGGTCTGGCAGGACAACGCCTACGGCCTGATCGCCTGGAAGCAGGAAAACCAGTTCGGCTCGCATACCGATCTCGCCTTCAGCAATCCCGACTGGGTCAAGCTCGCCGAGTCGTTCGGGTGGAACGGTTACTTCTGCGAACGCAGCAAGGATCTGGCCGCCACACTCGAAGAAGCCTTCAACGCCGATGGCCCGTCGCTGGTCGCCGTGCCGATCGACTACCGTGAAAACATGCTGCTGTCCAAACGCCTCGGCAACATCGCCGTGTCGATCTGACTCTTGCCCCCTCTCCCTCCGGGAGAGGGTTGGGGTGAGGGCGCCTGGCACAAAGGAATGTTCCGTGACGACGCCAAACGGCAAACACAATCACCCGATGGATCCGCTCATGCGTGATCGCGCACGCCAACTGCGTCAGGATTCATCGATCCCCGAGCGTGTGCTATGGGGCATGTTGCGAGACCGTCGACTTGCGGGACTGAAGTTTCGCCGTCAACATCCGATCGGCCCTTTCGTTGTCGACTTCTTCTGTGAACAAGCCCAGCTTGTCATTGAATTGGACGGCGAATCACACGTCGGTCGCGCTGATGAAGATCAGCGGCGCAGTGCCTGGATACAGTCACAGGGACCGCAAGTGTTGCGCATCATGATTGACGATTTACAGCAGTCTCCCGATGCCGTGGCCCAAGAGATCGCCCGTGCAGCCGGCATAGAGTTGTAGACCCGCGTACTCCCTCTCCCTGCGGGAGAGGGCCGGGGTGAGGGCGCCCCGGCATAAAGAAATACGCCGTAACGAAACGACACCGAAACACGAAACCACCCTCACCCTAACCCTCTCCCGCAGGGAGAGGGGACCAGAGAGGAGCCCCATGTTCCAACTCAACGATTCATACCCCTACTACCTCGCGAATAAACCCGTGGCGGCGAACACCGACCTGGATGTGCTCGACAAGTACACCGGCGAGGTCGCCACGCGCGTGGCGATGGCTTCACCGGACACCATCGACCAGGCGATCGACAAAGCGGTCGAAGCCGCCGAGCCGATGCGTAAGCTCAAGTCGTATCAGCGGCAGGCGGTGCTCAGCCACTGCGTGCATCAGTTCACCAAACGCTTCGATGAACTGGCGATGAGCCTGTGCATCGAGGCGGGCAAGCCGATCAAGGATGCGCGCGGCGAGGTCACCCGATTGATCGACACCTTCCGCATCGCCGCCGAGGAATCGGTGCGCATCTACGGCGAGGTGCAGCCGCTGGACATCTCGGCGCGGGCGGCGAACTACACGAGCATGTGGAAGCGCGTGCCGATCGGGCCTTGCTCATTCATCAGCCCGTTCAACTTTCCGCTGAACCTGGCGGCACACAAGGTCGCCCCGGCGCTGGCGTGCGGATGCCCGTTCGTGCTCAAACCCGCCTCGCTGACGCCCATCGGCGCGCTGATCATCGGCGAGGTGTTGGCTGAAACGGACCTGCCCGAAGGCGCGTTTTCGATTCTGCCCTGCCGGCGCGACGGAGCGGACCTGTTCACGACCGACGATCGACTGAAACTGTTGAGCTTCACCGGCTCACCGGAAGTCGGCTGGGCCCTCAAGGCCAAGGCCGGGAAGAAACCCGTCGTGCTCGAACTCGGCGGCAACGCGGCCGTGATCATCGACGAAACGTGGGACGACCTCGATGACGCCGTCGAACGGTTGATCGTCGGCGCGTTTTACCAGTCGGGTCAGTCGTGCATCGGCGTGCAGCGCATCCTCATTCACGAGTCGATCTATGACACGCTGCGAGACAAGCTCGTGGCGGCGACGAAGAAACTCATCGCCGGCGACCCGAAAAACGAGGACACCTTCATCGGCCCGATGATCAGCGAGAAAGAAGCCTCGCGCCTCGGCGGGTGGGTCGATGCGGCGGTCAAATCCGGCGCCAAGCTGCTGGTCGGCGGTAAACGCGAGGGCACGATGCTCGATGCGACGCTGCTGGAAGATGTGCCGGCGGGCGCGGAGGTGTCTTGCAAGGAAGCGTTTGGGCCGGTGGCGAATCTGTCGAAGTTTTCCGATTTCGACCAAGCCCTGCGGAAGGTCAACGACAGCGTGTTCGGCCTGCAAGCCGGCGTATTCACCCGCGACCTGTACCGGGCGCAGAAGGCCTGGGACGAACTCGACGTCGGCGGCGTGGTCATCGGCGATGTGCCCAGTTACCGCGTGGACAACATGCCTTACGGCGGCGTGAAGGAATCCGGCCTCGGCCGCGAAGGCATCCGCTTCGCCATCGAAGACATGACCGAAATCCGCCTGCTGGTCACCCGCACCCCGGCCCGCGAGCAGTGACTTCGCAAGTTTGGGCAGCCCGCGACGCGTTGCGTCGCGGCTATCCTCAACAAGACAAGTAGGTCCGGGCCTGCCCGGACAGGATTCAACAAGTGTCCGGGCAGGCCCGGACCTACTTGTTGGTAACGGAGTCGGAGCGGCGTGTTGGGGAGTAGACCCCGACGCTTCGCTTTGCTCAGCATCGGGCTTGTGTGTGGGGGGGGGGGGGAGGGGCTTATGGGGCGCTGGAGATGGCGGCGGTGAGGCCGGCGCCGCTGAGCAGGAGTTTGCCGTCCATGATCTTGAGTTCGTCCAGCGGCTGGGCGCCGGCCAGCGGTGATTTGTACTGCAGGGCGCCGGTGGCGCGATCGAGGATGTACAGCGTGCGCGCGTTGGGATCGGAGAACTGGCCCTCGGCGGGGGCAGTCAACAGCACGACATAGCGGTCGGTCACCACATGCTCGACAAGACGATGCGGCTCGATGATGGCGTCGCGCCAGCGCATGCGGCCATCGTCATCGACGGCGACGGCCGCCTTGGCCCCGCGGACAATCCAGCCGCCCATGTCGGGCGTGATGGCGAACGGCTCGCTGATCGTGTCGCGCAGCGGCATGCGGCTGGTGACGCGGCCGTCGGCGACGTCGACCCACAGCAGGTCGCCTTCCTGGCTCATCAGAATCAGTCGGCGCCCGCTGAGCCACGCCCCGCCTTCGCCGAGCAGCCGAACACCCGGCTCGGTCAGCCATGTCGACTGGCCGCGGTTCAGGTCAAAGGCTTCGACCTGCATCGCGCTGACGTAGACGAGCACGCCGTCTTCGGTCAGGTCCATCCAGGTGACGTTCTGATTGCGGGGTTTGATCAGGCGGTGGAGCATCTGCCCGGTGCTCGCGTCATACACGCAGAGCAGCGGCGCATCGTCTTCATCGGAGCCGGCGATCATCAGGTGGCGGCTGTCCATCTTCACGGAGGCGGCGAAGCGCACGATCGTGGCGGCCTGCCAGCGAATCTTGCCGGTCTCGGCGTTGACCACGACAACGCGCCCGCGATGATCGACCAGCGCGATGCCTAGATCGCTGACAGCGACCATCGGCTGAGGCAGTTCATCAATCTGCGGACCGGCATTCCGCTGCATACGAATCTGATTGATCAGGCGACCGGGTCCCAGCAGGCGGCGGACGTGCTGCTCCTGCGGCGTGCGGTGGCGCGACGCTTCGGGGGTGTTGATCGCATCGAGCGTCTCGGCGAGCGTGTCCTGATCCCAGAGCATCTTGCCGTCTTCGACGGTCAACTTCGTCATGCGCAGAGACTGCGGATAAAACAGCCACAGGCTCTGCGGATCAATCGTCAATAGCTGCACCGGCTCGTCGGTTTCCAGCGGGCGCGTCCAGACGATCGACAGATCCTCGGCCCGGCGAAGCTGAATCGACTGCGGCAGCCGCAGCAGAAACACCGGCGGCGGCGAGGCGTCGGGGTCCTGCTGCACGGCGGACAGCAGTGTGCCTTCGAGCATGGCGGCGGGTGAAGTCAGCGGCGGGTTGATGCGAGCCATCAGGCCGCGCGCCTTGGTCTGGTCGTTGAGCTGTTTGATCCACGCGGCGGCGTCGACCGGCTTGCCTTCGCGGCGCGGCGTCACGTTGGGGTACGCGGCCATCATGCTGCGCAGCACACGCCGGGCCCGGTGCGGCTGGGCGGCCTGCTCGAAAAGCTCCGCCTCACGACCGAAGATGCGCCCGAGCGTGGCCGGGTCGTCCGTCGACTGGCCTGCACGACGCAGCAGCGACACGGCTTCGCGCACATGACCATCGGCGGCGGTGTAATCCGCCGCCTTGATCAGCGCTTCGACGGCCGCATGCGACAACGGATACGCCTCGGCCAACTCGATCAGCGCCGCGGCATCGACCTGGTTGGAAAGATCATCGAAACGGCGCTGAGCATACGCATCGAAGCTGGCGTACAGCTCATCGCCGCGCTGCTTGATCAGAAGCTGCAACCGCCGCTGGGCTTCGAGGCCCGCCTGACGCGAGCCGGTTTCATGCGTGAACAACTGACGCCGATAGATCGGGTCCGCCAGAATCGTCTGGTACTGGGCCACCGCCTCGGCGGGTTTGTCCGTCGATTCGAGATACCGGGCCAGGGCCAGTCGGTAGGTGACTTCCTGCGCCGGCGAGCTGGTCAACGCCGCCATGCGTTCGAACAATGCTCCGCGCAGATCGTGATCCTCGATGGGCGTCTGCTCGCTCATCGATAGAAGCTGCGTGAACAGGGCCTGGGTCGTTTCCGCATCCGGCCTGCGCTCGGCGACAATCTGCAGCGCGCGATCCAGCGCCTCCAGCAGGCTGTCGCGCCGCTGGGTGTTGTAGCTGAGCCAGGCCAGCGCCATCATCGGCCGCGGATCATCCGGCATGGCAGCGGCCCGCTGGCGCAACTGATCGGCGGCCACCTGCCAACTGCTGTAGCTGTTGACGCCCTGACGATCGACGGTCAGCAACTGCCCATCCAGCGCCAGCAGATTCGCCGGCACACGTACCGGCAGTCGCTTGACGAGCTTGCCGTCGGTCAGATCGATCAGCTCCACGGCCGATCCGACCGGCAGATACATCCGCTCGCCCGCCACGGCCGCACGTCCGGCCAACATCGAATCCGGCGATTCATACATCCACCGGCGAGTCAGTGTCTGACCGTCGAATCGGCCGACGTTTGACCCGATCGCCAGCACATCGCCATCGATGCTTCCGAGATAGTTTGGCGAACCCCAGCGCGAAGCCGGCAGCGCTTCGATGATGCGTCCGGTCGCCGGGTCGAACTGACGGATGACATCCATCCAATCGTCGAACACCAGCAGCCCCGCCTCGACCAACACCGGGGCAGACGCGCCCCACGGCTGGTATGACGACTGCAAACTCTGATCTTCATCGATCGGCACCAGCGTCAGCCAGTCGATCTGCCCGTCGGCGGCGGCGAGTTTGGCCACGGCCCCGAGCCCGCTGTCGACATACAGATAGCCGTCGGCCAGCGTCATGTGACACAGGCTCGGCACGACGTTTCGATCGGTCAGCGCGGTGGAGACCAGATGGCGTTGCCACAGCACGCGGCCTTCGCGCAGATCGAGGGCCACCACATAGGCATCCTGAAACTGCGTGCGCTGGCGGCGGCGGATCGTGGCGTAGACGCGCCCGCCGTCGACGATCGGTCGGCCGTACCAGAAGGCGCCTTCCAGGTCGTCCTGAATCTGTTCGGGTTTGAGCTCCCAGAGCAACTGCCCCGTGGCGGCGTCCAGGCAGGCCATCTGACTTTCGGCCGGCCGGCGGTAGTAATACGCCTGCTGAACCATCGCCCCGAAGCCGAACAGCCCGACAGCGCGTCCCTCGCCGATCGCCACGAGGTTCACATCAACCCCGTTCGGCAGCCAGCGCTGATACGGCCGATTCATCACCTGGTCTTCGTCATCGTTGGGCACGACCTCGGTCCGCCAGAGCTGACGCCCGCTGCTGGGCTCCAGCGCCGTGGCCACATGGCCGTCGTTGAGGTACAACGTCGGGCCGGCCACGTACGGCATGAGGTTCAGGTAACGCCCCTCATCCGCCGACGAGCCGATCTGCTGCTGATCGATCTGGTACAGGTCGATCAGGTACTGCTCAGCCCCGCCCATCGACACCGACCACAGCGGCTGATTCACATCGCCCGGGGCCTCGGCCGGCGGCAGCGGGTCCAGCGGCGTCAGCGGCGACGGGGCCGGACGGTGCGTGACTTTGACCGCCAGGCGATCCAGGGTGGCTACGAGATCGCGCTGGCCGGCCTCGATGAGCCGGGCCCGCGCGGCATGATACTGTTCCATATCGCCGTGCAGAATCGCCGCTCGTGCGGTCAGGTCCGCCAGCAGCGCGGCGCTGGTTCCGTGGTGCGGATGATCAGCCAACTGATCCAACAGGACCGCAGCCGTCTGCATCTGCCCGGCTTCCATCGCAAGTCCCGCCACGCGCAGACCCGCGGTGAGCCCCGCGTCGGTCAGCGCGTAACGATGAACCACTTCAATGAGCTTTTCGCGATCGGACCCAGCCTCCTGCAGCGCGGCGGCGGCGATCGGTTCGTGAAGTTCGCGGTACAGCTTGAGCAAGGCGGGGTTGTCGATGAGCAGGCGCTGGCCCATGCGACGGGCTTCGGTGTAATCCGACGAAGCCCGCTCCAGCAGCTTGGACCCGTGCTCATCGAACACGCGCTGCACCAGCCGGGCCGCATCGTCGAGTTCATCCTTGGCAGTGCGGTCGCGGGCTGCGGCGAGCAATTCCGCCGCCGCCGGTGAATCCTGCACGTAGACCTGCGCGGCGATCGCCGGCCGTGCGTCGAGGCCCGCGGTGACGGCAAAAACCAGTAGTGGCACCCCGGCCGCAATCCCGAACTGATTCAAACGGCGGCACAGGGCATAAACGCTGCGATGCATAACTACCCATTGTATCGGCTAAGCCCGCTCCCCTCGACGAATCGACGCTTCAGTCTCGTCGTTTTTCCGCCGATAGAACCACAGTTACGGCCGATCCAGATTCCTTTCGCCACATTATAGGGCCGTTGCGGAGGTCAGTTTCCATGTCTGTTCCGCTGGCATCTTCATCCGTCCTGATCCTGCCCCACACCCCCGCCGAACGTGCCCGCAGCCGCCGCGTCATGCTCTTGATGGCCGTGCTGGTCGTACTCGGCATCGGGGATCTGGCCCTGACCATCACCCACGCCTTCAGCATCGGCATGAACGAGGTCAACCCCGTCGGCTCTTACCTGATCCGCAACAATTCCGTCCTCGGCCTGACGCTGTTCAAGCTCGGGTCGATCGGCATCACCGTCGGCCTGCTGCTGAAAGTCCGTCATCAGCGCTTCGCCGAGGCCGCAAGCTGGATGCTCGCCGCCGTCATGGTCACGCTGACATTCCACTGGTACCAGTACAACCTCGACCTCGCCCATGAGCTGGCTTCGAACAACTACGCCCAGGTGTCGCAGGTCATGCGGGTCGTCGTTGCGGATGTGCCCACCCCGTAAAGTGGCGATTTGGTGATTTGGCGAAGTGGTGATGTAGCAATACGTCACTCCATCACATCACCACTTCGCCAAATCACCACTTCACCACTTGTCACCTTTCCGCCAGCGCTTTAGCCAACTGCATCGCCTGATCGAACGTGTCCACGCTGCCGGTGAGTTGCGCATCGTAGACGTGATCGAGTATCTGCTTGAACATCGGGCCCGGCGAAAGCCCCGCCGCCACCAGGTCGTCGCCGGTGATCAGCGGTGTCGGCGCCACACCCTCGGCCGCCAGGGCTGCTGTATCGCGATCAAAGCCCGCCATGTCGAAATCACCGTGCGGGCACAACGTCAGCACCGCTTTGAGCAGCGCCGACAACCGTGCCCAATCCTCCCGCGCCATCAAACGCTTGCGCTGCGCCGTGTTTAAATCCGCCCACATCACCATGCGCGGCAGCGTCAACAGCGCCTCCTGCAGCCCGTCGCGTTGATCATTCGACAGCATCAGCGCCCCACGCCAGCGACGCGCGATCTGCACCACCTTGATGCGATCCAGCGCATCGACCAGCGCCACCCGATCCGCCGGCCGATGCGGGTCCATGTGACGATCGATCACCCATGCCGCCAGCGCCGCCGGATAGTCCGCCGCTTCGTCGAGCGCCGTCAGACAGATCGGCTCGCGGTCCACGCTCTGGCCGTTCAGTGACGGCGCGTCCAGGTGAAGTTCATCGATCCAGCGAGCAGCGTGGGCCCGTCCTTCGCGTTCAAACATGAGCTGCAGTTCCGCGCCGATGCGCTCGCGACTGATCTGGCCCAGCTTCGAGGCGTTGACCTTGATCGCCTCGGCCGTCGCCGGGTCGATTTCGAAGTTGAGTCGCGCCGCAAAACGTGCCGCCCGCAGCATGCGCAGGTAGTCCTCGGCAAAGCGCTCACCCGGCACGCCGATCGCGCGAATCACGCGGCGCTCGATGTCTCGCTGGCCATCGACATAATCGATCACGCGGTCGGCGACCGGGTCGTAGAACAGCCCGTTGATCGTGAAGTCGCGCCGCTGGGCGTCGTGCTCGGCATCGGTGAATTCGACATGGTCCGGCCGGCGGCCGTCGGCGTAGCCCCACTCCAGGCGAAACGTGGCGACCTCCAGCCAGACGCCGTCGACGCGCACACGCACCACGCCAAACGCCTGCCCCACCAGGTGCGCCGGTTTGAACAGGCCCCGCACCACGTCCGGCGGTGCATCGGTCGCAATGTCGTAATCGACCGGCTGGGCGCCCATGATCTGATCGCGCACACAGCCCCCGGCGAAATACGCCACGTGCCCCTGCTGCTGCAGCCGCCGCACAGCCGCTTCCGCCGCCGCACGCGCCCGCTGGGGTTCTATCGGTTGTTGATCATCGTTGCCCATGATCGTGAGTTTACCCGCTGCGGTGGTAGAAGTGCAGCGTCATCGAGCCGTACCCGTGCACATCCGGCCCGTCCCACCCCGCGGCCGGCTGTGCCTCGATGCTCGACTCGACACGCAACACCAGCAACGCCCCTGAAACAGCCGCCTCAGCCAGACGCTCGATCTGCTCCATAATCCGCCCCCGCGTCCGCGGGTCCGCCATCATCGCGTAAGGCGGATCGACGAACAGCAACGTGCACGGCCGGCCGCGCAGCACATCCACCACTGCCGCGCCCAGCGCGTCCATCGACAGCACGCGGGACAATTCCGTCTCACGAAACTTTTCCAGGTTCTCGTTCAGCCCCTTCAACGCCGATCGGTCACGCTCGACGAAGGTCACAAACGCCGCCCCGCGTGAAAGGCATTCCATGCCCATCGAGCCGGTGCCGGAAAACAGGTCCGCCACGACGGCGTCATCGAGCACATCCGCCGCCATCAGTCGATCAAACAGCGACTGCTTGACTCGATCCGTGATCGGCCGCGTGGTCTGCTCGCCGATCGGCGCCACCAGTTGTCGTCCTCGATGTTTGCCTGCAATGATGCGCATATCGCCTCGCTGAAAGATCGCAGTATAGGCCGAACAGGCCGCGCATAAAAAGCGCCGGACGTCGAGGCAGTTCGACGTCCGGCGCAGTCGAGCGGTGGACGGGAGATTACTTGTACGGTGTGTAGTTGAACTTCTGGCCGCCGACGGAGGCTTCAAACATCAACCCCTGCTGGCCGCTGGTGAAAATCGCCACGCCGTTGGAATAGTCCGCGTTGGATGCGGCGCCCTTGGCGGCGGCGACCGCCGAGGCCTGCGCGCTGAACTCGGTCTCCGACGCCTTGAACGTGTTCAAGGCATGGGCGTCTTCAAAGAAGATCAGCTCGCTGTAGGTCTGACCGCCAAGCTGCAGGCCGAGCGTGCCCTGGGTCATCGAAGCGGTGCCGACAGCCTGGCCGTTTTCATACACCACGCCCGTGCCGTGCGCCGCTCCGATGCCCGCGGCGCCCTTGGCGATCTCGGGGAAGACCGCATAACCGACCGCACTCTTGAAAAAGCGATCCAGCGTCGGATCGGTCTTGCGGAACATGTCCAGCGTCCGTTGGGCCTCAGTCTTTGCGTGGTCAACCATCGCCGGCGAGTTGGCCTCGGTGGAACTGCGATATTCCGAACAAGCCCCCAGCACCAGCGCCGCCATCGACACCGTCGCTACGATCAGGCCCCGGGTGAGCATGGAACGTTTCATGACATGTCTCCATAGAAAAGGATGCACCGACGTGTCGCACACAACACGTCGCGTTTGTTCTATCTGATCACGCTACGTCAAGGCCCCACAGCCATCTCTCAGGCAAAGCCATACCCCCTCATCGGAAATTCGCCGACCAGTAGACTACATCCCGCCAAAACGCAGCGTCAACACCCACCGCTGCCACTGCTTTTCGAACCCCGCAAAATTATCCGCCTCCACCACCTTCACCAACGTCTTGTAACCGGAGGGATCATCCGCGGCCGCCGCGACGAATTGATGGTAAAACGTGTGCAGCTTGCCGTGTTCCTGCAGCCAGTAGCAGAGGTAGCGAGCCTGGGCGTAGTTGCTGCCGCGGTCCATCTTGTAAAACCCGTGATCGTCGGTAGCGGCCAGGTCACGAAAGCTGCCGAGTTCGCCGGCCCGGATCGTCTTCTGCAACCCGTGCAGCCGCCAGTTGGTCAGCCCGACGATTCGGCCGTCGCGCTCGGCGGATTGTTCGTACAGCGAGGCGAGCCCCTCGTTGAACCACGCCGGGCACTTCGGGAAGTTGGCCGCCATGAACGGATGCACCATCTCGTGCACCAGCGTGCCGCCGCCGGTGGCGATGTTCATCACCAGCGCCCGCCGCGACGGGCTGTAATACCCATAGGGCGTGTCCGGCTCATCGCCGAACAGCTCTTTGACATGCTTGCGATAGCTCGCCGCATTGCAAAACAGATAAATCGTGATGATGTGCTCGGGGTCTTTCTCGAAGTACGAATCTTTCAGATGCCGCACCGCCCACTGCACCGTCCGCTCGGCCCGCGCCCGCACCCTCGCCGCCGCCTCATCCCCCGCCACCACAAACGGCCGCGACTCGATAACGGTGAACCCCTCCCCCAACTGCGCCCGCACCCGCCGAACCTCCGCCGCATAGTCCGCCTCCGTCGGGGCCGCAGCGGCCACCGCATTCAGACCGATCAACATCCACGCGGCATAGCGTACTTTCATCATGTAAGCATAGACGTGGCGAATGATCGCAGGTTCAAAATAAAAACCCCGCGGCCTGATCGTTGGCCGCGGGGTGGGCACGGATGCGTTGTCGAAATCAGGTGGCACTGGCGGCTTGTCCGCCAGTGTTGGTTCATTCGCACTGGCGGACAAGCCGCCAGTGGCATCGGATCCATCAGTAAAACAACAGCGGCGTGCGTCCCCGGCCGAACCTGGCCGACCCGGACTCAACGAAGTTCGCGCTTCGGTGAGTTCGGTTCTCTGAAACATCGGATCTCGACGGGCGGTGTCGTCTTACCCCGTGCACGGGGCGCATCGCTGTCGCTCGGTCGGACGCCGGGCCGGGCGAGACGTCTTATCAAGACGCCTTCGAATCCAACCCGCGCCTGACTTCGACGCATCGCAGGCGGCATCGTGGCGGTCGGAGCCTCCGGTATGAAGGTTCGGCCGACGGTGTGCCGGTGCGATGAACTGCTGCGCGTCTTCGAGCCCACGGGCCGGGGATCAACCGGTGCGTGAGGCGCTCGGCTCGCGGGAGGATATCTCCTTCCGGGGGCCGGCGTGGCTCGATCGTTTGCAGCGTCCGCGGCGCCATCGAGCGACCTTCGCCGCGTGAGCCGATCGTGTTTGACCGCCGATCGACCCGCGGGCTAAAAAAGCCTCCGATGCGCCGCTCGCCGACGGGCCCGAGGTTTGGCGACGACCGCCTGGTTGGTGCGGCCGACGTCTTCGGGCTGAGCCTGTCTCGGTCACGGAGGGTCCGATCGCCGTGGCAGATCGTGGGTGGCTCCGTGATCGCTTCGAATCACGCCGCACCGAATGGACCCGATGACGGGCTGGACCTTTTTGGGTTTTGCCCGCCGCCGGATGCCTGATCGATGCGTGTGAGTTCGCCGCAGCGTGTTGAATCACCGGATGGTCCGGACGAGCCGGGCCGATGAACGCTTCGGCGAGGCGACACGTGTCGCGATCGTTGCAGTGCGTTGGTAACACAGGTGCAGCGCCTGTTACCAGCCCACTACGGATCACGCCGTATCGTCGAAGCCCTGCGCGGTCGACGGGTCCACCCGCCGACGCGATTGCAGGGAGGCTGCAACGTGTTTTCACAGGCGCCGACCGCCGCTCGTGTGCCCACGAGGACGAGTCCGGCGTCCGCTATCCCCTGGCCAGGGGATGCACGTTGCGGCGACGCGTGTTTCCGATGTCAAAGATCGCTGCGGCCGACCAGATTCGACCGGGGCAGCACGCCGCTGCCACATCGCATTGAATCACGAACCCATCGCAATGCAATAGGCTTTCAGCGTTTTGTGAATAAATCGTGAAGATGGTGCAGAGATGGTGGAAAAACTGTCGGGTGGTGATCCGATGCTTCGCGGCGATCCCATGCTTCGCGGCGCTCAGCATTGGGCTTGGTGGAGTTGAGCTTATAAGCACTTGCGGGCTTCGTCGAGGGCGAGGCGCCATTCGAGATAGCTGTAATCCAACTCATATTGCTCATGCAGTTTGCGCAGGCGATCGAGGAAGGTTTCGTATACGGGGTTTTGCCATGCCTGCGCAGCGGGATCGCAGAAGTAGATGCGACACCCCAATGGGCGCAGGGCGTGAACGCTGCACAGACCATCGACCTGAAACGGACAACCGTCGAGCCCCGGAAGAGGCGCATCGTCCAGGCGCGCGCGTGATGGCTCATCGAGACGATCGATCAGCCAGGCGACTTCGAGGCCGGTGATGTAAAGACGATGGCCATACGTATCAAACTTGCAGCAGCGCCCGCTGATCCAACACGTCGGCGCGCGGCGTTCGATCTCGGCGGCCAGGTCGTCGTACAGCGCGCGCAGTTGCTGATCGAGGTGCGGGTCGCGCGCCGCATCGCGCCAGGCGAGCCACGCGTCGGCAGCGGATGGATCAACTGGGTGTGGCATCGCGGAGAATGCGGATCTGTTCGATGGGGAAGAACTTGCCTTCGCCTTCGAGGCCGCGCTGCATGCCTTCGCAGGGCGTGGTGCGGGCGACGCCGGCGTAGAGTTGTTCGGAGTGAAGCGACTCGGGCCAGAACGGCCATGTCCGGCACTGCTGCGGGCGCACCGGGTAGATCGAACACAGCGATTTGCCGTTCTCATCGAAGCGGAGAAACACGCAGTCGTACCCGCGGTCGGAGGGCATTTCGTTGAGCGTGTAGTGGCCGTTGACCTTGCGGGCATACTGGCGGAGGAACTCCTGCGGGATCATCTTCAGATAATCGGCCATGGCGTTGAGTTCGTCGAGGTGGAACCAGACATAACCCTTGGGGCCGGAGCAGCAGTTGCCGCACTGGTTGCAGGAAAAGTGCAGACCGTCGGCGTACCAGGTTTCATCGTGCTTGGGCATGAGGAGATTGTAGCGCATTGCAATGACCCATGCCCAAGCACCAATGACCAGGGAATTATCGACTGCTTGAATGACCAATAGCCGCGATCTAACAGATCGCGGACCGCAGGCTGTCAGCTTGCGACAGATGCGTCATGCCCCATCAGGGCCTTGACGTGTTTGACGACGCAGTCGGTCAGGGATTCGAGGTTGTACCCGCCTTCGAGGACGCTGACGACGCGGCCGCCGCAGCATTCGTCGGCGACCTCGCAGAGCAGGCTCGTCATCCAGGTGTAAGCGTCGTGGGTGAGGCTGACCTGGGCCATCGCATCGTCGGCCGTGGCGTCGAAACCGGCGTCGATGAACAACAGTTGGGGCTTGAACTCGCGCAGGGCCGGCAGGGCTTTTTCGTCGAAAGCGCGGCGATAGTCGGCGTCGGTGGCGCCGGGGGCCATGGGGATGTTGACCGTGAAGCCTTCGCCGCGGTCGACACCGCGCTCGTCGTAGTAGCCCATGCCGGGGTACAGCGTCTTGGGGTCCTGGTGCAGCGAGACGAACAGCACATCATTGCGATGTTCGAAGGCGTGTTGCGTGCCGTTGCCGTGGTGCACGTCGAAGTCGACGATGGCGACGCGCTTCAGGTCGAACTCAGCGATGGCGGCATCGGCGGCGACGGCGATATTGTTGAACAGGCAGAAGCCGGTCGCCGAATCGCGTTCAGCATGGTGGCCGGGCGGACGAACCGTGCAGAAGGCCCGATCGACCTTGCCCTCCATGACCTGCCGCATGCCGGCAAGCACACCCCCGACGGCCAGCAGCGCGACATCGTAGCTGTCGGGGCAGATCGTCGTGTCGGTTGAATCGATGAAGGTCTGGCCCATGTTGCAGGCCTGGGCGACATGCTTGACGTACTGCGGCAGATGGGTGCCGTAGAGCTTCATCGGGTTGACCGCCCGCGGTGCGATCGGAATCAGCTCGCGGTCCAGGCCCGTCTTGCGAAAGGCCTCGACGATGGCGCGCAGGCGATCCGGCCGCTCAGGGTGGCCCGGTCCGGTGTCGTGTTTGAGATAGTCCTCGTGGTAAACCCAGCCAACTTTCATGTGCATTAGCATACCAAAAGCAACTCGTCGTACCATACGCGACATGCGATGGGACGTAGTGGAAATCCTGGAAAGCTCGAACACCGCCCTGCGCGCCGCCGCTGATGCCGCCGATGCTGAGCAGGCCGTCTACGGCATCGATGCCCTCGACGAGTTGGGCCTGCACCCGATCATCCAGCGGGGCCTGCGCGACGCCGGCTTCGGGGTCTGGCCCGAGCAGGCCTATCCCTCAGCACGCACCGGGCGGCGGCACAAGTCCGAAGGCCAGCGCTGCGACATCGTGCTCAGCCCGTCGCAGCGCCCGCTGGTCGATCCCGAAGCCGAAGCCACGCTCTTCAGCCCCGAAGACGCGCTCGCCCTGGAAAGCGCCTACTGGCTCGAGGTCAAAACCGTCAGCATGTTCACCACGGAAGGCCCCTTCGCCCGCTACTCCGCCGAACTGCTGAGCCCCGTGCGTCGCGACATCCGCAAACTCGCCCAGGACCCGCTGATCTACCACGCCGGCCTGCTGCTGGTGCTGTTCACAATCGACGCCCAGACCGCCGAACACGACCTGGCCGCCTGGGAGCAGCGCGTCTATTCAAAAGGCTACCCCGTCGCCCCACCGATCGTCCGCCACACCGACATCACCGACCGCCTCGGCAACAGCCACATGGCCACGGCACTGTTCCCCGTGCGCCGGCTGTGATCATTTCAAACTGTCGCTCATGCGATACACATCAAAAGATGTCATACCGATCGCGAGTATGACGACATCGTTGCGTCGTGGGAAATATTCTGATGCGGGGTTCAGTGAATGTAGCTGCCATCTGCGGGGTGCGTATAGTAAAAATGAGTTAAGAACTATCGCAGCGCCGTTTGACAGCACGCAAAGGAAAGCATGATTCAGAATGTCACGATCGGCGGTGGAGCCGACGCGTACGAAGCAACCACGTCCCGGCGGATTCTGTGCGTATTTCCAAAGTACGCGCCGTCTTTCGGCACGTTTGAATACGCCTATGAGTTGATGCCCGGCGTCGGGGCGTTCATGCCGCCGCAAGGTCCGCTGATCATCGCGGCGTATCTGCCCCAGCAGTGGGAAGTCCGCTTTGTCGATGAGAACATCGCGCCCGTGACCGACCAGCAACTGCACTGGGCCGACGCGGTGTTCATCTCCGGCATGCATGTTCAGCGACGCTGCATTCTCGAAATCAACGACCGCGCTCATGCGATGGGTAAGCTGACCGTGCTCGGCGGGCCCAGCGTGTCAGCCTGCCCGGAGTACTACGCCGATGTGGACATGCTGCATATCGGTGAACTCGGCGACGCCACCGACGCCATCATCCGCCGCATTGATCAGAGAATCGATCGTCCCACTCAGCAGTTGATTTACGAAACTGCCGAGCGCGTCGATCTCGACAAATTTCCGCAGCCCGCGTATCACCTGGCGCAGGTGTCGCGTTACTTCATCGGCAGCGTGCAGTTTTCATCGGGCTGTCCGTTCATGTGCGAGTTCTGTGACATCCCCGCCCTGTACGGACGCAACCCGCGCATCAAGAAACCCGAGCAGGTCATCGCCGAGCTCGACGCCCTGCTGGCCAACGGGCTGCACACCGCGGTCTACTTCGTCGATGACAACTTCATCGCCAATCCCGCCGCGGCGCGCGAGCTGCTCCCGCACCTGATCCAGTGGCAGAAGCGCAACAACTACCCGCTGACATTCGCGTGTGAAGCCACGCTCAATCTCGCCAAGTACGAAGACCTGCTGGCAATGATGCGCGATGCGTATTTCGTCACCGTGTTCTGCGGCATCGAGACCCCCGAGCCCGATGCGCTGCAGCTCATGCACAAAACGCAAAACCTCCGCTCGCCGATTATGGATGCGATTGATACCTTCAACCGTTACGGGCTGGAGGTCGTCAGCGGCATCATCCTCGGACTCGACTCCGACACCGATCAAACAGCCGACAACGTGATCGACTTCATCAACACATCGCACATTCCGATGTTGACGATCAATCTGCTGTACGCCCTGCCACGCACCGCGCTGCACGATCGACTGCAGCGCGAAGGGCGCATCCTTGACGATCCGAATCGAGCGTCGAACGTGGACTTCCGGATGCCGTATGAGCAGGTCGTGGCGATGTGGCGACGGGTGATCAGCGAAGCGTACAACCCGGACGCCCTGTACGCACGCTTTACCCGGCAAACTGAAAAGTGCTACCCCAATCGGATCAGGCCCCGCCAGAAACCGCCGTGGAACACGATCAAATTCGGCCTCGGCGTGATCGCTCGCACACTCTGGCGCGTCGGTCTGCGCGGCGAGCACCGAGGCCACTTCTGGCGCATCTGCGGCCCGCTGCTGTTGCGCGGGCGGATCGTCGAAGTCATGCACATCGGCATCGTGGGCCACCACCTGCTGAAATTCGCCGCCCAGTGCAAAAACGACGACTCCGAAGCCAGCTTCTACGCGGACCCCTCACGCAGCAAGGCCCCCGGCGGCGCCTCCCTGGAAGCGGCCACAGCAGCCACATCACAAGCTGCGTTCGAAACGACAAGGTGATCACTTCTCGTGGGTTCACACCCGGTCGTTGGGTTTGATCGCGCGGTTGATTTTCAGGGCGCGGTTGCCCTTGTGCTGGCCGAGGTGGGCGATGAACTTCTTGCGGCCTTCGACCGAGAGCACCACGGGGCTGGAGGCGGGCTTTTCGGTGACGATGATGTCGCCGGCGGCCATGTTCATCAGGTCGCGCAGCGTGATGGTCGTCTCGGCGAGCTGGGCGGTGGCGACCAGCGGCGCGGCGTTGAGCTTGTCGGCGAGGCGGTGGCGGACCTTCTGGTCGGCCTTGCCTCGCTTGTAGGCGTTCCAGCCCTGGCTCGACAGCTTCTCCATGACCGGTTCGATCACGTTAAACGGAATGCACAGGCTCATCGTGCCGGCGCGGCCGCCCATCTTCAGCTCGTAGCCGACGACGACCACGACTTCGTTCGGCGGGACGATCTGCACGAGCTGGGGGTTGGACTCGGTTTCGCGCAGTTCGAACTTGATCGGCAGAATGCCGTCCCACGCCTCGCTGAGCGCCCCGGTGGCGCGGGTGGTGATCTTCGAAACCAGCCGCTGTTCGATCTGCGTCAGCGGACGCTGGGGGATGAACAGTTCGGCGTTGGACCCGCCGAGCAGGCGGTCGATGATCGGGTAGATGATCAGCGGCGAGATTTCCAGGCACATCTGCCCTTCCAGCGGCTCGCAACTGAGCAGGTTGAAGCTGGTGGGGTTGGGCAGGGACTGGGTGAACTCGCCGTAGGTGAGCTGCTCGATGTTGGCGACCTTGACCTCGACGATCGTGCGGAGGAAACCCGAAAGCTGGGCGCCGAAGTTGCGGCTGAACGATTCGTGCAGCGTTTCCAGGGCGCGCATCTGGTCCTTGGACACGCGCTCGGGGCGTTTGAAGTCGTAGGGGCGGATTTCGAGGTTGCGATTCGGCCGATCGCTGTTGGTGAAAATCTGAACCGACGCGCCGGCATCGCCCTTGCCGGTATCGGACTCGTCAGTCCCGATTGCCGCCAACAGCGCATCGACATCGCCCTGATCCAGCACATCAGCCATAACTCCCTTATCGGAACAGGGGTGGGTGCTTCTTCAAATTGGCTGCTGAA
This sequence comes from Planctomycetales bacterium ZRK34, assembly GCA_014873095.1. Classification (GTDB taxonomy): domain Bacteria; phylum Planctomycetota; class Phycisphaerae; order Phycisphaerales; family Zrk34; genus Zrk34. Next base: position 4,113,346 of record CP050848.1, on the reverse strand, counting down.
AAGTGTTATGATCGGGCTCAGCGGTGTAACCGCCACCGCGCAAGGGCGTCAGAAGACCCATGAACAGGATTTACACGTGCATGATCGGGGCGGTGATGGGCGCCGTCGTGTTGCTCGGCTCGGCGTCGACCGCCCGGGCTCAGTTCGACCTGGGGCTCGGCTCGTCAAAGCAGACCGCCGCAGCACCGGCCGGTGATTCTGACAGCGTGATGCGGATCACAACCGAATGGTCTAAATCGGCCGTCGCGGCCGGCGACACCGCCCTGCTGGCGATCGTGATGGACATCGACGAGCCGTACCACCTGCAGCTTCACAAGCCGCAGCTCGACTGGCTTGTGGCCACGGAGGTGAGCTTCGAAGGCGCCCCGGCGGGTGTGTTTTTCGGGGATGTTCAGTGGCCGCAGCCACACCCGATCAAGGTCAACTTCGGCGACGGCCCGCAAACGCTGGACTTCTACGCCGGCCGCGCGGTGATCTTTCACAAGGTGACCGTTGGTGAAGACGTCGCGCCGGGTGAGCACCCGCTGACGATCAAAACCACCTGGCAGGCGTGTGACGAAACGACCTGTCTGCCCCCGCAGGACACCGTCACGAAGATCACGCTCAACGTGGTCGCGGCCGGCACGCCCACCAAGCCGCTGAACGCGCAACTGTTCGACGGATACACCGGCGGTTCGCTCGCTGAGGCCGTGCCGGTCGCCGGGGCGCTGACGATTCCATTTTTCGGGTGGGACTTCACGATCGACCCCAATGCGCTGTGGCTGCTGCTGATCGTCGCGGCGATCGGCGGGTTTTTGTTGAACCTGACGCCGTGCGTGCTGCCGCTGATACCGATCAAAATCATGTCGCTGAGCGCGGCGGCGGGCAATCGCTCGCGCTGCCTCATGCTCGGGGCGGTGATGTCGGCGGGTGTGGTCAGCTTCTGGCTGGTGCTGGGCGCGATGATCGCCACGATCAGCGGGTTCAGCGCGGCCAACCAGCTGTTTCAGATACCGCAGTTCACGATCGGGGTCGGGCTGGTGATTGCTGTGATGGCGGCGGGGATGATGGGACTTTTCGCCACGCGGCTGCCGCAGTGGGTGTACATGGTCAACCCGTCGCAGGAAACCGTGCATGGCTCGTTCGCCTTCGGCATCATGACGGCGATTCTGTCGACGCCCTGCACCGCCCCGTTCATGGGCGCGGCGGCGGCGTGGGCGGCGACGCAGAGCCCGGTCATCACGATGGCGACGTTCACCGCGATCGGCGTCGGCATGGCACTGCCGTACCTGGCGCTGTCGGCCTGGCCAAGGCTGGTCGAAAAGATGCCGCGAACGGGCCCGGCCAGCGAACTGATCAAACAGGTCATGGGCCTGTTGATGATGGCGGCGGCGGCGTACTTCGTCGGTACGGGCATTGCCGGGTGGATGGTCACGGCGCCCGATCCGCCGACGCTGGCGTACTGGTACTTCGTCGCATTCTTCATCGCCGCGGCAGGCGCATGGCTCGCCTGGCGGACGATCAAGCTCAAACCAACCACCGGCAAACTGGCCAGCTTCGTGTTGCTGGGCGTGTTGTTCATCGCCGCCGCCGGTCACATCGGCTGGCACTTCACGCGGCACGGCCCCATCGACTGGGTCTACTACACCCCCGAGCGCCTCGAAACCGCTCACGAACAGGGCAAAGTCGTCGTGCTCGAATTCACCGCGCAGTGGTGTTTGAACTGTCATGCACTCGAGCAGGCGGTGCTGATGGACCCGCAGGTCGTCGAGGCGCTGAACAGCAATAACGTGGCGGCGATCAAAGTTGATCTGACCGGAAACAACCCCGCCGGCAACGCCAAGCTCATCGACGCCGGCCGACGGACGATCCCGCTGCTGGTCGTGCTGAGCCCGGACGGAACCGAGGTGTTCAAGTCCGATGCGTACACGATCCGTCAGGTGCTCGACGCGATTCAAAAAGCTCAAGGAAAAACATGATGCGCAACACATGGTCGATGGTTTTGACACTCGCGCTGGTGATGGCCGGTTCGGTCGCATGGGCCGCCAAGCCGAGCCCGACGCGGATGATCACGTACAAGACCGTCGGCGATGTGGAGTTGAAACTGCACGTGTTCGAGCCCGCGGGCCACAAAGCCGGCGACAAAGCCCCCGCGATCGTGTTCTACTTCGGCGGCGGATGGGTGGGCGGCTCGCCGTCGCAGTTTTATCCGCATTGCGCGTACCTGGCTTCGCGCGGCATGTGGGCCGCAGCGGCCGAGTATCGTGTCAGCTCACGCAACAAGACCACGCCGATCGAATGCGTCAAAGACGGCAAAAGCGCCATCCGCTACGTGCGTGCTCACGCATCAGAGCTTGGCATCGACCCGGACAAACTCGCGGCCGGCGGCGGGTCGGCCGGCGGGCACGTCGCCGCGGCGACCGCCACCGTCACCGCCTTCAATGAAGACTCCGATGACACCTCGATCAGTGCCGTGCCCAATGCCCTGGTGCTGTTCAACCCCGTCTATGACAACTCCGACAAGGGCTACGGCTACGACCGCGTAAAGAAATACTGGCAGAAGATCAGCCCGATGCACAACATCGAAAAAGGCATGCCCCCGGCGATCGTGTTTCTCGGTCGCGAGGACAAGCTGATCCCCGTCGCCACCGCTGAGGCGTTCAAGCAGAAGATGCTCGATGTCGGCTCGCGCAGCGAGTTGTATCTCTACGACGGCGCGCCGCACGGGTTTTTCAATCTTGCAAAATTCGGCGGGAAGTTCTACCGCGACACGGTCTACAAGATGGACGTGTTTCTCACATCGCTCGGGTATTTGTCCGGTGAGCCGGCGATCAAACCGTAACAGCCAGATGAGACTGACATGAGACTTGTCGCCGCCATGGTCGTGCTGGGGTTTCTGACAGCCGCCGCGTTGGGCATCGAGCCGACGCGCATCGTGGTCTACAAGACCGTCGGCGATGTCGAACTGACGCTGCACATCTTTGAACCGCCGGGCCACCAGGCGACGGACAAAACCCCCGCGATGGTGTTCTTTCACGGCGGCGGCTGGGTCAACGGAGCGCCCGATCGGGTCTACCAGCACGCGGCCTACCTGTCATCACGCGGGCTGTGGGTCGCGGCGCCGGAGTATCGCATCCAATCACGGCACCACACCACGCCCATCGAGTGCGTCAAGGACGGCAAAAGCGCGATGCGTTATGTTCGGGCCCATGCGACCGAGTTCGGCATCGACCCCGATCGCATTGCGGCCGGGGGTGGATCAGCCGGCGGACATATCGCCGCCGCCACGGCGGTCATTGATGATTTCAACGAAGACTCCGACGATCTGAGCGTATCGCCCGTGCCCAACGCCCTGCTGCTGTACAACCCCGTTTACGACAATTCAAAAGACGGGTACGGCTACGGCCGCGTCAAAGACTACTGGCAGAAAATCAGCCCCATGGAACATATCCGCAAAGGCATGCCCCCGACGGTCGTGTTCTTCGGCACCAAGGACCAGTTGATCTCGGTCGCCATCGCCAAGGAGTTTCAGCGTCGCATGCAGGCGGTCGGCTCACGCAGCGAACTGCACCTCTACGAAGGGCTCAAGCACGGGTTTTCCAACCCGAAGCATCTCGACGGCCGATACTTCCGCGATGTCGTCCGCAAAATGGATGAATTTCTGATTTCTCTGGGTTACCTTTCCGGCAAACCGGCTATTCAGTAATGTTCGATGGTCTATTCAGCGCGCCCCGAAGGCGTCAAACGCTCCCCATCGGGCCGCGGCTGAACGTCGGATCGTGAGTTGGCCCGTGCCCAACCCGCAGTAAGCCCCCTTTCGGAGTTTTCACATGAGGCAGTACCATGCACTGGCCGCCGCAATGATGTTGGCGGTGATGGGAATCGTGTCGATGGCCAGCGCTGAATCCGTCAACGTGTACAACCAGCATCTGAAGCTGACGATCGACCCGGCGGCGGCGAGTTTCACCCTGCACCGCGCCGACGGCGGGGCTGAATCCGTGACGCTGTCGCGGTGGACCGATCAGCCGGTGACGCTGGACCTCGCGGCGGTCAACGACCCCCGCTTCGGCAAAGGTCAGCAGGCGACGATGAAGGCGGCCGACGGGTCGGAGCTTCGCCTGACGCTGTTTGAGAAGCTGCCGTTTGCGATGGTGCAGGATGTGATCGTCAACACGACCGACAGCGATCAGACGATCCGCCAGCGCGTGTTCGCACAGCTTGACTGCAAAGGTGCAGCGCCCGTCAATAAGCTGCGGGCATTCGGGACATTCGCCGCGCGAGCCATTGAATCGGAGAACAACCCCGGCAGTTACAACCACCTTGCGCTGGTCGAGCCGATGTCGCGCCGCGGGCTGGTGGCGGTATGGCTGACGCACGAGCGCGGCAGCGGCGTGATGTTCTACGATGGCGTCGATGATCAGACGGTCCGCCTGACCGCCCGGCAGGACTACGGCCGCCTGCGTTTAAAACCCAAACAACACGAGCCGTCGGAAAAGCTGCTGCTGGGGTTTTTCGACGACTGCCGCCTCGGCCTCGAGCAGTACGCCGACGCCGCCGCCGAGTACTACGGCATCGATCTGCCTCCGCAGCCGACGGTCTACTGCACGTGGTATCACGCCGGGTCGTCCAATGAAAAGAAGCTGCGAGCCCAGACCGACTTCGCGGCGGAACATCTCAAACCCTTCGGCTTCGACGTGCTGCAGATCGACGACGGCTGGCAGGACGGCGTCAAGTCCAACGGCCCGGCGAAGGTGTTTGTCCGCCATCGCCCGGGCGGCGCCTACCCCGACGGCGTCAAACCGATCGCCGACTACATCAAGGCCAAAGGCATGACGCCCGGGCTGTGGTACATGCCCTACGCCGGCACGCATGACGATCCGTATTTCGCCGACAAGCAAGAGATGTTCTATCACGTCGACGGTAAGCCGCTGGATGTGTCATGGGGCGGCACGTGCCTGGACCCGAGCGTCCCCGCCACGCAGGAACTCATCCGCCAGCGCACCGAGATGATCTGCGGCAAGTGGGGCTACAAGTACATCAAGACCGACGGCCTGTGGATGGGGCTGGGCACGCCGCACGTTTATGTGAACACGACCTTCAAGGATGACAAGATCGGCGACGCCCCGCCGGCTGACATCGACTACACCAACGTGCAGGCTGAGCGCACCGGCTTGAAGATCGTGCGCGACACCGCCGGGCCGGACGTATTCATCCTCGGATGCAATCTTGCCCAGAACATGCGCACGCTCGGCCTGTCGATCGGGTTCGTCGACGCCATGCGGATCGGCCCCGACAACGGCCCCAAGTGGGAACGCATGCGCAGCGGAACGTTCAGCGGGTCGAACCTGTACTTCCTGCACCGGCGCGTGTGGTACAACGACCCGGACCCGGTCTATGTGCGCCCGCAGGTGCCGATCGAACAGGCCAGGGCGCTGGTGTCGTGGGTCGCGCTGACCGGACAGCTTCACGCCAGTTCGTATTCGTTTGCCGATCTGTCGGCCGAGCGGCTGGACATTCTCCGTCGCGCCATGCCGGCCCACACGCTGATGCCTCGCCCGGTCGACCTTTTCGAGCAGGGCATCCCGCGGATGTGGTTGCTGACGGATGATCGACGCAGCGAGCCGCTCTACGTGGTGGGCCTGTTCAACTGGGACGAAAAGTCACCGGTCGACCTGACGCTGGATACTCAGCACATCGGTCTGCCGACCGCCGATGCGTATGTCGGTTTCGACTACTGGGCCAATGCGTTCGTTTCGCTGAAGGCTGGTCAATCGCTGAATGTGCCGCCGGCATCATGTCGCATCATCGCGCTGAAGCCTGTCAGCGATCACCCGCAGTTGATCAGCACGAGCCGACACATCACCCAGGGCGTTGTCGATGTGAAATCCGACGCGTGGCATGCGGGCAAACGAATGCTGCACGGCGAGAGTGAAGTCGTCGGCGACGATCCCTACGAGCTGCGCATCGCCCGCCCGGCCGGTGGCGATTGGGCCATCGACCGCGTCGAAGCCGACGGCGCGACGATCAAGGTCGTCGGCGAAGAACCCGCCGGCTGGCGCGTGCAGTTGGAGACGAAAGAAAATCAGACCGTCAAGTGGCGCGTCAGCTTCAAGTGATTATGTGGCACAGCCGCCCTCGGCTGTGCTGTGGTTGACTGACGCACAGCCGAGGGCGGCTGTGCCACAGGCTCGTGAACACATCACTCATCCAGATCAATCGGCAGACGATCGGCCAGCAGGTTGCCCTTGTGGTCGATGGCGTCGGGGTATTTGTCGATGAGCTTGGCGAACAGGGCCTTGGCTTCGTCGGGATGCTGCCGCAGCGCGTCGTGGGCCAGGTACCACAGGGCATAGGCGCCGACCTGCACACCGTCGCCGTAGTAACAGTCGGCGAACTTCTCCGCTGCCATCGTCAGATATTTTTCGCGGACCTCCCCCTTGGACATCTGCCCCAGGTACATCACGGCGCAGCCGGTGCGGTTGCACCCCGGGTATTGCTTGATCATCTGTTCGAGAATATTCACCGCGTCGGGCGAGCGCAGGTTCTTGTTCGCCTTCTGGTAAAGCTGCTCAGCATCGGCAAGCTGCTCGCGGGTGTGGGTCTGCAGGTCCTGCTGCATGCGCCGGCGTGCAGCGAGGCGGGCTTCTCGCTTGGCCTGTTCGATGCGGGCCTCGCTGGCGACCGGCTTGACCTGCTGCTCCAGCGCCTCGACGCGCTTTTCAAGTTCCGTCACGCGCTCGGCGAGCGATCGAGCGGTTCCCGCCGATTCGGCCGACTCGATCCACATCCGACCCAACCCAAGCACCAACACGATCGCGAGTCCCGTCGTCAACAGTGTCCGATTCATGGTTGATATCCTCGTAGCGATGTGATGCGACCTGTCACCCGGACCCGTCCCGGCAACATTTATCCCATGCTACGATGATACCCTGTGGCAGGGTTCGCTGCAGCGGCGTTTGCAGGCAATCCCTGACGATCGAGTCGTGTCACGATCGTGACGGCCTGATCGTGCCGCAGGGGACGGGGGATTGTGGTCAGGGCCGATTTGCGGAATAATACACATGATGAGTCAACGCAGTGCGCAGCGTTTTTGTCTTTGCTGAAGAGAGGTAGGTCTTCAATGGCACGTAATCTGATCATGGCGATTGTGATGTTGATCGTTCTGGCGGTGCTGATCTACACGGTGATCACCGCACTGGGCGTTCAGCCCGAAGCTGAGTCCTCCGCCGATGCGGCCGATCAGCAGCAGGTCGATCTGGCGACGGTCCGCACGCTGATCGATCAGAGCATCGATGAGAAGATCGCCAAGCTTCCCCCGCCGCCGGCGCCCAAGATGGACAAGGCCCCGCCGGCCCCGGAGATTCGCCCCGTCAGCCTCGACGGCCGCGACATCGCCGACCTGCTGAATCTGAGCATGTACAAGTTCGCCTTCCACCTGCCCAAGGCGGAGTACACCAATTACGTGTGGATGGAGCGGTGGACGCGCGATGCCGCCAAACCGCAGGTCACGCTGCTGGCCCAGACGCCCGGCGTGTGGGATTCCGGCGAACTGGTCATCAAGCTGCCGACCGAGGCGCAGCCGGGGTTGTTCGTGCGCGTCAACGATCTGTCCAGCCGCAATACGAACCTCACCAGCCTCGACATCCCCTCGCCGCCGCGCATCGATCCGCTCGACGAAGTACAGCCGCTCGATCCCACCGCCGCCCAGGACATCTACCTGGTCACCTGTGCTTACAACGAGTCGGGCGTATACCCCGACAATCACGTCGGCACCGAACACGACAACGATGTGACCATCTACATCAAGACCCGCTTTGTGCAGGGCCCCTTCGCGCCATTCGAACTCAAGCCCGGCGCCGCCTCGGATGACACGGACTCGGACGAGGCGGAATAACCCCCGCGACAGCGGTCATGATTCACGGCTGGCGCTGATCGCCAGGTAAGCCGGCGGGCCGATCGGCTGATCGCCGTCGTCATACGCCGCCGCCAGTTCCATCACGTTCGTGATGCGTCCGCCCGCATCGATCAACGCCTGCATGTACATCGACAGCGGCCAGTGATGGTCGACGATGATCGCTTCGCGGTCGACGTCCGCCGATTGAATGTGCACACGGTAAGGCGTGCCGCCTTCGAAATAGTTGTAATCCGTCGGCATCTCGTAGCAAAACATCGGGTACGGCTCGCGTCGAAAACACGGGTGCGTCAGCGTGATCGCCGCACACCCGCCCGGCCGCAGCGACTGCATGATGCCTTGGATTGACTGCCGCAGGCGTTGCTCGGTTTCACACATCATCAGGGCCAGGCTGCACAGCACCGCATCAACCGGCTCGCTCGCCGGCAGGCTTGTTTCGTCGCCGACCGCCAATGTCAGCCGATTACTCACACCGGCCTGCTCCGCCTCATGTCGAGCGGTGTCGATCATCACGCGGCTCTGGTCGATGCCGGTGACATGCGCCGCGCCGAGTTGCAACATCGCCATCGACAGCCGCCCCGGTCCGCAGCCGAAATCCAGCGCCTTGGCGCCGTGCAAATCGCCCATCATCTGCGTCAGCCGCGAGCCGAAGATCTGCACATGTGTCTGCTGCCCCACGGCCGCGTAGTCTTCGGCCGCCTGTTGTGTCCATCGGGTCATGGGTCACCTCGCTCGTATCACCACATGTTAGAACATGCCGGCCGTTTCGCCGATCAGCCATGGCGCTATAAACTGGTCAGCTTATGCCGCAAACTCTTTCACAGATCAAAGCCCTGCTTGCCGAGCGTGGTCTGCACCCGCGTCATCGCCTCGGGCAGAACTTCCTGGCCGATCCCAACAAGCTGCAGATGATCCTCGACGCCGCCGCCGCCGGGCCGGGCCAGCGTGTGCTCGAAGTCGGCCCCGGTACCGGGGTGCTCACCGAGCCGATGCTCGAAGCCGGGGCGCATGTCATCGCCGTCGAGCTCGACGACCACCTCGCCGACCTGCTCCGCGATCGCCTCGGGCCGGGCTCCGACACATGGACGCTGATTCACGGTGATGTGCTCGCCACCAAGCACGCGTTGAACCCCGCCATCGACCAGGCGCTCGGCGGGCGTGATGTCCCTTTCAAGCTCATCGCCAATCTACCCTACCAGATCGCTTCGCCGCTGCTGGCGATCCTCGCGATGGACTGGCCGGGTCTGAGCCGCGCGCTGGTGATGGTGCAGCGTGAAGTCGCCGATCGCATTCTCGCGCCGCCGGGTAATAAGCAGTTCGGCCCGCTGACGATTCTGCTGCAGGCCGCTTTCGAGGGCCGTCGCGTCACCACGCTTTCGCCGGGTTGTTTCTGGCCGCCGCCGAAGATCGAGTCGGCCGTGATCGAACTGGTGCGCCGTGAGCAACCGCTGACTGACGACCTGCCCCGCCTCGCGGCGTTCACGCAGACGCTGTTTCAAAAACGCCGCAAACAGCTCGGCGCGATCATCGGCCGCGACTTCCCGTTCCCCGACGACATCGACCCGACCGCACGCCCCGAGCAACTCAGCGTCCAGCAGATCATCCGCCTGGCCAACATCAAGCATTAACCACAGAGTGCACAGAGATCACAGAGCATGAAATGCAGTATTTTGCCTCTGTGTCATCTGGGTGTACTCTGTGTTCTCTGTGATCAATCAACCTTCAGGACTTTGACATGAGTGATATCAAGATCGGACTCATCGGCGGCAGCGGACTAGGCGATGCCCTCGGCGCCGAAGCCGGCGAGCGCCACGACATCGACACGCCTTTCGGCAAGCCCTCCGCCCCGATTCTCACGACCCGGTGGCACGACGTCGATGTGGCCATCTGCCAGCGACACGGCATCGGCCACACGCTCAACCCCTCGGCCGTGCCGTACCGCGCCAACCTGTGGGCGCTGAAATCGCTGGGCGTCACGCATGTGCTGGCCAGCGGGGCGACCGGTTCGCTGCGAGAAGAGTACAAGCCGCGCGATCTCGTCATCGTCGATCAGCTCATCGATAAAACACACAAGCGGGCCAACACGTTCTACGAATGCGCCGCGGTGCACGTGGAATTTTCAGAGCCCTTCTGCCCCGTGATGCGACGCTGGCTGCTGGATGCGTCCAAGAAACTCAACGGCGTGTCCGTACACGACGGCGGAACCTACATCGTCATGGAAGGCCCCGCCTTCAGCACCAAGGCCGAGTCGCACATGCACCGCCAATGGGGCGGCGACCTGATCGGTATGACCGCCATGCCCGAGGCCAAACTCGCCCGCGAAGCCGAGCTCGCCTATGCCCTGCTCGCCCTGCCGACCGATTACGACTGCTGGCGCCCGCACGACCTGGCCCCCGGCGAAAAGATCAACCCGCAGGCCCTGCTCGAAGAGATCATCGGCAACCTCAAAGCCGCCACCGCCAACGCCGTCGAACTGATGAAACTCGCGCTGACCGATGTCACCACTCTGCGCGACACCCCGAGCCCGGCCCATACCGCCCTGGCGCTCGGCATCTGGTCCGACAAAACCAAACTCGATCCCGCCGAGGTCCAGCGCCTCGACCTGCTCTGGGGCAAGTATTTCACGAACTGAGAAGGAAGTTTGATCATGTACAAATCCCTCCGCTCTGCTGACAAGATCGCCAAACCTGATGCGATCGCCATCACCCTGCCATCGGGCGTCAAGCGCGTGCCGAAGAAGTACGCCGCGCTCGACAAACAACTCGACGGCTCGATCGCGGCACTGATCAAGCGTGCTGAATTCTCCGCCGATGCCGGATCGCTGACGTGTGTTTACCCGGCGAAAGGCCCGTCGCGCCTCTACGTGATCGGCCTGGGGGATGTGAAACAGGACGACACGCTGCGCGCCCTGCGCGTCGGGGCCGCGTCACTGGTGCGCGCCGCCTCGAAGGCGAAAGTCGGTTCACTGCTGTTCAAAGACGGCGATGCGGTGGATGCTGACTCCGCCGGCCGCGCGATCGGCGAGGGGCTTTCGATCGGCGCTTTTGAGTTCGTCGATCACAAGGGCGCCGCCACCGACAAAGCGGACCCCGGCCCGCGGACGCTCCGCATCGTGATCGATCCCGCCATGCGTAAGGGGTTGAAGAACGCACTGACCGTCGGCGAGTCGGCGAACATGGCGCGCCGCCTGGCGGCGACCCCGCCGAACGTCGCCAACCCGGCGTACCTCGTGAAGTTCGCCCGCAAAATGGCGCGGCAGGTCGGTCTCAAGTGCAGCGTCATCGATGCGAAAATGGCCCGCGAGCTGGGCATGGGCGGGCTCGCCGCCGTCGGAAAGGCCGGGTCGACCCCGCCGGCCCTGATCATGCTCGAACATGCGCCTCGCGGCAAAACGAAAGATGCACCCGTCATGCTCGTTGGCAAGGCGATCACCTTCGACACCGGTGGGTACTCGCTGAAAATCAGCGGGTCGATGGCGAACATGAAATACGACAAGTGCGGCGGCATGGCCGTACTCGGCGCGATGCACGCGATCGCCTCGCTGAAGCTGCCCGTGCGTGTGGTCGGGCTGATCGCCGCTGCGGAAAACATGATCGACGCCGGGGCCTACCGCGTCGACGACATTCTCACGATGTACAACGGCGTCACCGTTGAAGTGACCAACACCGACGCCGAGGGCCGCCTCGTGCTCGCCGATGCGCTGGCTTACGGGTGCAAACAGTACAAGCCCGCCGCCATCGTCGATCTGGCCACACTGACCGGCGGCGTCGTGGTCGCTTTCGGTGAGTACTGCGCCGGCATGTTCTGCGGCGATGACAAACTCGCAACGCGCCTCACCGAATCCGGTCGCGCCACGGGTGAGCGCCTATGGCCCCTGCCGCTGTGGCCTGAACACCGCAAGCAGATGAAGTCGACCCACGCCGACATCGCCAACAGCGCCGGCCGCGGGGCGCACCCGATTCAGGGTGCTGCATTTTTGTCGTATTTTGTCGATGAAAACGTGCCGTGGGCCCACCTCGACATCGCCGGCGTCGCGGACGTTTCAGGCGACAAGGATTTCGCGGGTTTGTATCCGAAAGGCCCGACCGCATTCGGTGTCAGGCTGCTGACACGGGCGCTGGAAAGCTGGCGTTGATCACATCATCAATAGCCGCAAGCTGACAGCTTGCGGATCCGCAGGCCGTCGGCCTGCGGCTATTGTGCATGAATTGACCCTTCACTCGAACAGTTTGTGATAGGTCGTCGGGCTGTAGAAGTTGAAGGCGACTTCGTGGAGATATTCGGTCGGACCGGCGTCGCGGAGCTTGGCGACGAGTTGTTCGATCTGCAGTTGCGACTGGTAGGCTGCGACGGCGTCGAGTTTTTTCTGGAACGTGGCGTCGTCGGATTTGACCTGCAGGTTCGGCGGCTGGGCGAAGTCGCAGTACACGGCCAGTTCGTACACGGCGGGCACGGGGGTCGGCTTGCCGAGTTCGGGCCAGATTTCACCGGAGGCGTGGAACAGGCTGATCATCAGTTCGTTGTGCGTGACCTGGTGATCGGGGTGAAGATCGGTGGCGGCGGGGACAAGCACGCGATCGGGGCGCAACTTGCGGAGATGGTGAACGAATGTGTTGCAGAGACCGGTGTAGCCGGCGATGTTGTCCTCGTTGTGCGCGGCGCGGCGGCGGCCCTGATGTTGAGCGAGCTGGCAGTCGGGCATGCCCATGAAGTGGACGTTGGACTCGGCCAGGCCCAGGCAGCGCGACGAGTCGTAAACCTCCTGCTTGCGGATATCGACGATCGCATCGCGCTGGCGCGGCGAGCAGTAGCCCATGCGCCCGTCGGTGACGACCAGCAGGTGCACATCGGCCCCCGCCTCGATTGCCGCCATCTGCCACAGGCCCGCGCCCATGACGATGTCATCGTCGTGCGGGCTGACGCACAACCATGTTTCATCTTTCAACGCCTCGGCCCCGAGCAGCGCGGCCAGATCTTCGGTCCGTGTAACGCCCGACTCGTTGCGTCGTGCGAACTTGAATTGACTCATGGCAAATCACCTTCCGAGGCCGGGGGGCCGGGGATTCCGGGGTTCAGAGTCGGCCTGCCCATTGCAACAGTTGCGTGACGAACTGCGCATAGCAGTCGCCGACTTCGATGTCGATCGCCCCCGGCAGCCACGACTGGGCAGACACACGCCGCTCGCCCCAGTCGATCATCGGCCCGACCCAGTGGGGCGCCACGTCCGTCGCCAGCGCCGCCATCCGCCCCTTGCCGTACTCACCGACCGCCAACAGCGGGTCGCGCCCCGCCTCGGTCAGCGTGATGCGATCGCCGTCGACCGCCGCATCGTAGGTGCGCGATTCCAGCAGCAACTCGGCATCGATCTTCACCTTGAAGCGGTTGTACCCACCGATCGTCGGCGGGCGCGTCGCCCACGGCAGACCGGCGAGCACTTCGTGATCTTTCACGGCACAGGCGAACGTCGGCCGATCGCAATTCACGCGATCGTCATCATCAGCGATGATCACCGGCAGGGCTTCGGACACAGGCGTCCCGCCCCAGTGGCCGGACTCGCCGTTGAACGATTCCCACCCGCCGATCATGATCAACCCCGCCCCGCCGAGCACATGGTCGAGCATGATGCGTTGGAGCTTGTGGTCAAAACACGCCGCGGTGAAATCGCTGAGGATGAACAGTCGGCGCGGGGCCTCGACCAGATCGGGCTCAACGTTGGAAAATGTCGGTAAATAATCCAGTTTCCAGTCGGCGTGACTGATGAGTCCGGCCACATATGCCGCCGCCGACCCGAGACTGGTATCGCCAAGATACAGAATGCCCGCAGACATTTGGGGGAATTCTCAGTTGAAGTTCGCGGCGGGAAACGCTAGCTTATCGAGTTCCCGCCAGGATTGTCAATGCTCCCCATCGCATAGGAGCAACGTATGTTGCAGGGCAACGCAATCGTTGGCCAATCCGGCGGGCCCACTTCAGTCATCAATGCCTCACTCGCCGGCGTGATCGAACAGGCCATCGCGGCCAAACCCATCGGTCGCATCTTCGGCATGCGCTTCGGCATCGAAGGCGTGCTGGGCAACTTCCTGCTGGACCTCGGCGCCGAATCCAAAGACACGCTCAAAACCCTGCGCACCACCCCCTCCAGCGCCCTGGGGTCGACCCGCCTCAAGCTCAAGGATGAACACTTCGAGCCGATCCTCAAGCAGTTGAAGAAGTTCAACATCCGCTACTTCTTCATGATCGGCGGCAACGACACGATGGACACCATCCACCGCGTCGTGGAGTACGCCAATTCGACCGGCTACGAGATGCGCGGCGTCGGGGTCAGCAAGACCGTCGACAACGACCTGTACGGCACGGACCATACGCCCGGCTTCCCTTCGGCGGCAAGGTACGTGGCGATGAGCATTCTGCAGGGCGGGCTGCTGGCGCGCGACATGCAGCGCGTCGATCAGTATTCGATCTTTCAGACCGTCGGACGCAGCGCCGGGTGGCTGCCCGCTGCCGCGGCGTGCGCCAAGCGTGATCCGTCCGACCCGCCGCACATTATTCTGATGCCCGAGCGGCCGTTTGAGAAAGACAAGTTTCTCGCGGCGGTTGAAAAAGCACAGAAGAAGTACGGCTTCGTCAGCATCGTCTGCGGCGAAGGCGTGTGTTACGCCGACGGCACGCCGATCAGCGCCAGTGGCACGAAGGATAAGTTCGGCAATGTTGAGTTCGGCGCGATGGGTGGAACCAGCGCCGCCATGATGCTGCATCGCATCATTGCTGAAGAATTCGGCTGGCGCGGGGAGTTTCAGGTGACCGAATCGCTGCAGATGTGCGCCGCCGACCGGGCGGTGAAGCTCGACTACGACGAAGCGTACAAGTGCGGCAAACAGGCGGTCAAACTCGCCACGTCCGGCACGACCGGCGTCATGGTCAGCCTCACCCGCGAGTCCAAAACCGGCGAGCCCTACCGCAGCGGCACCGGCACGATCGAGCTCGCCAAGGTCGCCAATCACGAACGCCCTATGCCCGACAAATACATCACCAAAGACGGCCTGTTCGTGACCAAGGCCTTCCTCGACTACTGCCGCCCGCTCGTCGGCGAGCTTCCCGCCTACGCCAATCTCACCATCAAAAGAGCCAAGCCATGAATCTGCAGGAACCCCGTTACGCCGAGTTCGGACTCGTCAAGGACATGCTCGCCACGCCCGACATCGTGGCGAAGTTTGACACGCAACAGATGACCGACACCGCCGCGGCGATCGCAAAGGTCGGCAAGCTGTTGATGACCGGTGAAGGATCCAGCCGCATCTTCCCCGCCAAGCACGCGATCAAAGTCGCCATGCAGCGCGGGTGCGATCTGCGTCTGCACACCGAAGCCGGCAAGCAGGCCCAGGCCTACAACCTCGCCGACTGGGCTGTGTTCGCCCTGAGCAATTCCGGGCGCACCGCCGAGGTCATTCAGCTGTTCGACCAGCTCGCCAAGACCGACCACCCCCACCGCTACAGCCTCGCCGCCTTCGCCGACACCAAGCTCCAATCGCTGGCGACCAAAGGCTACGTGCTGAACTGCGGCCCCGAAGGCGCCGTCGCCGCCACCAAGAGCGTGATTGAACAGGCCCTGTTCTACCAGGCCCTGATCGAACACACCGCCGGCGCCCTCACGCTCGACAAGCATCTGGCCGACCTCGCCGCCGCCATGCGTACCGCCCTCACCGCTGATATTCCCGCGGAGATCACACAGAAGGTCGCCGACGCACGCATCATCTGCTTCGCCGGTCGCAACGATGGCGTCGCTGAGGAACTCACCCTCAAAACCAACGAAATCACCCGCAAGCCTTCGGACTTCTTCGAAGGCACCTACGGCGCCCACGGCGTCGAAGAGGTGCTCACCGCCGACGATGTCGTCATCTGGATCGATCCCTACGACGACCAGGAAGACAAGTTCCACGAAGTCCTCGTCGAAGGCGTCGGCCTGACCATCATCGCCATCAGCTCGCGCGACACCCGCTTCCCGACGATCAAAATCCCCGAAGCTCCCGGCAACGGCGACCTGAATGGTTACGTCCAGATGGCCGCCGGCTGGAGCCTGCTCGTCGAAGTCGGCCTGCACCTCGGCATCAACCTCGACAAACCCGAGCGCGCCCGCAAGGTCGGCAACGAATTCGTCGGCTGACTTCCAGCCTCGAAGAACATCACCACCTGCCCCACCCCGAAGCCCACGGTGTCACACCGTGGGCTTCTTCGCGCGCGCACCGCATGACAAAAAACACCCTTTTCAAAACATGCCGTTAAACCTCCACGAATCCTCGATATTGCCCCAATAATCCCGCCGCACGTCACGGGCGCGCGCACCACCCTGTCCGCGCGCCATGTTCATGCGCACCGGCGCGGCAAAAAACCACCTGAATAACACCGTTTTTCGCTGTTTACCCCCGCTTGCAGTCCAAACCGCGCGCACAGGCGTGGCGCGCCGCGACACGTCCGTGCGCGCCCCTCGATTTTCAACCCCGCCAACACCCCCGCGCGCATAAACACGTCGCAGTCAAAACACCCGTTTTTCACGTTTCTGAAAATCCCGCGACAGCGGCGCGCGCACATTCCCGTCGCCCCAGGCGCTGAGCCCGTGCGTTATACTGACCGGCAGACTTCAGTTCTCGAAAGGCGAATCACATGCGAATCATCTGTTGCGTTCTCGCCTTGGCAGCCGTGATGAGTTGCCCCCCTCCCGCGGCGGGTGAAGCAAATCAAGGCGTGGCAGTTTCACGTTCGTTTGATATTCCGCTGATCGATCTGTCGCAGGAAACCGATCGCCACGTGATCGTCGCCGCGGGCACCGAGTCGGTCTACCAGGGCCACCCGACCACCGTGCTGCTGCCGGATGGCAAGACGATGTTCGCCGTCTGGACCCATGGCCACGGTGGCCCCTGCGGTCCCATGAAAAAGAGCACCGACGGCGGCAAGACATGGAGCGACCCGCTGCCGACGCCCGACAGTTGGACCCGGGTCCGCAACTGCCCCACCATCTACCGGCTGGTCGATCCCGAGGGCAAAGCCCGCCTGTTCGTCTTCGCGATCAAAGACGACGGGCTCGTCTCGTCTTACTCCGAAGATGATGGAACCACGTGGACCCCGATGCGGCCGATCGACGGGTTGAACATGACCCGGATTGTCATGCCGTGGTGTACGATCGTGCCGATCGACGGGGGCCGGAAGCTGCTGGCCTCGACCAACGCCCGTCGGCCCGGCGATCCGGATCGCTATTCCAACATCCTGATCCAGAGCATCTCCACCGACGGCGGTCTGACCTGGGGCCCGGCCCGCGTGATCGGCGATCTGCCGGGGTTCAAACTTTGCGAGCCGTGCATCGTGCGCTCGCCGGACGGCAAGCAACTGCTCTGCCTGATTCGGGAAAACGTGCGCCAGGTCAACGCCCGCTTCATCGTTTCCGATGATGAAGGCCGCACATGGTCCGAGCCGAAGTTCCTGCAGGGCGCGCTGACCGGCGATCGTCACCAGGCCCGTTACGCCCCGGACGGCCGACTGGTCGTCGTCTTCCGCGACATGGCCGCCGGCAGCCCCACCCGCGGTCACTTCGTCGGCTGGGTCGGCACCTACGACGACATCATCCACCAGCGCCAGGGCCAGTACCGCCTGAAGTTGCTGCACAACTACGCCGCCACCGACTGCGGCTACCCCGGCCTCGAACTGCTGCCCGACGGCACCTTCGTCGCCACCACCTACATCAAATATTGGCCCGACCAGCGCAAACACTCCGTCATCTCCACCCGCTTCAAGCTGGACGAGTTGGACCAGCGCGTCAAGTGATTCATACGCCCCCAGCGATCACGCACATAACAAATCAAAAAGAAGCCCACGGTGTCACACCGTGGGCTTCGGGGTGTTGCGGGGTGGTGTGTAATCGAACTCAGTCGTCCATGTGCTTGACGATGGCGTGGCCGAATTCGCTGCATTTTAGCAGGGTGGCGCCTTCCATGAGGCGTTCGAAGTCGTAGGTGACGGTTTTGGCGCCGATGGCTCCGTTGACGCCCTTGATGATCAGGTCGGCGGCTTCGGTCCAGCCGAGGTGGCGGAACATCATTTCGCCGGAGAGGATGACCGAGCCGGGGTTGACCTGGTCCTTGCCGGCGTACTTGGGGGCGGTGCCGTGGGTGGCTTCGAAGATGGCGTGGCCGGTGTCGTAGTTGATGTTGCCGCCGGGGGCGATGCCGATGCCGCCGACGCAGGCGGCCAGCGCGTCGGAGATGTAGTCGCCGTTGAGGTTGAGCGTGGCGAGGACGCCGTACTCGGCGGGGCGCGTGAGAATCTGCTGGAGCATGGCGTCGGCGATCACGTCCTTGATGGTGATGGTCTTGCCGGCGGGCGTCTTGAAGGTGCACCACGGGCCGCCGTCGAGCTCGGTGGCGCCGAACTCTTCCTTGGCGCACTGGTAGCCCCAGTCGCGGAAGGCGCCTTCGGTGAACTTCATGATGTTGCCCTTGTGCACGAGCGTGACCGAGTCGCGATCGTTGTCGATGGCGTACTGGATGGCGGCCTTGACCAGTCGCCAGGTGCCTTCCTTGGAGACGGGCTTGATGCCGATGCCGGTGGTTTCGGGGAAGCGGATCTTGCTGTAGGGCTGGGGGAAGGCTTCCTTGAAGAGCTTGAGGAACTTGTCGCAATCCTCGGTGCCTTCCTGGAACTCGATGCCGGCGTAGATGTCTTCGGAGTTTTCACGGAAGATGACCATGTCGGTCAGATCCGGGCGCTTGACGGGGCTGGGCACGCCTTCGAACCAGCGCACGGGGCGCAGGCAGGTGTACAGATCGAGGATCTGACGCAGGGCGACGTTCAGCGAGCGGATGCCGCCGCCGACGGGGGTGGTCAGCGGGCCCTTGATGCCGACGAGGTACTTCTTGAAGGCGTCGAGGGTTTCGTCGGGCAGCCAGTTGTTGGTGGCGTTGTAAGCTTTTTCACCGGCGAGGACTTCGTGCCAGGCGATTTTGCGCTGGCCCTTGTAGGCTTTTTCGACGGCGGCGTCGAAGACGGTGACCGAGGCATTCCAGATGTCCGGGCCGGTGCCGTCGCCTTCGATGAAGGGGATGATGGGCTGATCGGGGACATTGAGATGGCCCTCGGGGCTCATGGTGATGGCCTGACCGGTCGCGGGGGCGGAATTGGACATGGGGAAGTCTCCGTATCTGTGCGGTGTATTTTGCGTTTGGAGCCGCACAGGATAGCAGATGCGGGGCAGGGTCGCGAGTTGAAGTGGCGAAGTGGCGATTTGGCGATTTGGCGAAGTGGTGACAACAAGATCACATCACCACGTCGCCGCGTCGCCAGATCACCACTTGTCAGTATTGGATTTCGAAGCGGGTGTACTTCCCGCTGGCCGAGCCGTCGACGACCTCGACGTGGCGGATGTAGTCGCGCATGCGGTTGGCGACGGCGTCGAGGAAGGCGATGACTTCCTGACGCTGGCCCTCGGCAACGAGTTCGACGTTGCCATCGGGCGTGTTGCGGACGTAGCCGGCGACATCATAACCGCGTGCGGTGTGGACGACGGTCGCGCGGAAGCCGACGCCCTGAACGTGTCCCGAATAATGTGCAGTCTTACGAACCATGAGTAGTTACCCTCAGATTGCGACACCCTAACGCCCCGAAGGGTTGTGTTCAACAGTAAACGTTATGGGTTATGAACGAAATATTCGAGGGGGTATGATGACTGCATCGCAGCCTGTTACATGGAGACGATCATGCCCGAGCTGATCAGCGCCCCCACCGTCATCGAAGCGGCCGGCAACAAACCCAAACGCATCGAAGAATTCGTCGGCGCGGTCAACACCGGCCAGACGCGCCTGAGCATCGCGCGGATGAAAAGTCCGCCGGGCTGGGTCGAGCCGGGCCAGCGGCCGGAGTTTGATGAGTACACGCTGGTGCTGACCGGGCGGTTGACCATCGAACACGAAGGCGGCACGTTGACCGTCGTCGCGGGCCAGGCGGTGATGACCCGAGCGGGCGAGTGGATTCGTTACTCGACGCCGGACGAAGGGGCGGAATATGTTGCGGTCTGCCTGCCGGCGTTCAGCCCGGACACGGTGCATCGAGATGAGGCGTGATGGAGCACGAAGGCGCAAAGACACGAAGAAAATAGTTGACGGGATGAACAGGATGTTCTGGATCAAATCAAGTCGATCCTGTTGATCCTGTCAACGGTCTTGTCTTTGTGCCTTCGTGCCTTTGTGCCCGCATGCAACGCATACACGAACGACCCGGCGCTGGCGCTTCGGGCTCAGACGGAAGATCACGCGCCCTGTCGGCGGGCGGCGTTCTGGGCGTGGCGGATGTGCCTGGGGGCGATGACTTTTTTGGCGAGGCCCAATCGCTTGAGCACGCAGATGTGGTACCACGTGAGATCGAACTGCCACCAGCGGTGTTGATTGGACGCGGAGGCCTGATCGTAGTGGTGGTTGTTGTGCCAGCCTTCGCCGGCGGCGAAGAGGCCGACGAGCCAGTTGTTGCGGGAGTTGTCTTCGGTGTCGTAAAGCCGCGAGCCGAACAGGTGCGTGACCGAGTTCACCGACCAGGTGATGTGCCACACGAGCACGGTCCGCAGAATCACACCCCAGACCAGCAGGCTGAGCCCGACGCGCAGGCCTTCGAGCAGCGTGCCCTCGGCGAGGTAACCCCCGGCAAAACCCGCCGCGAAAAACAACAGCGCGTGAACCAGATAGATCAGCGGCGAAATCCAGAGCTTCTTCTCCATCGCCATGTAAAACGGATCGGCAAGAATGTCACGACAGTAGCGCTGGTAGGCGGCGGTGGTCTGCGTGTCGAGATTATGCAGGGTCAACCATTGGAAGTGGGACCAGAAGAAATTGACCAGCGGGCTGTGGGGATCTTCCTGCTCGTCGGAGTGTTTGTGGTGATGGCGATGGGCGGTGACCCATTTGCAGGGCGTGTCTTCCATGCAGCACAGCGCGATCAGAACCCAGAATCGTTCGAGCCACTTGGGCACGACCAGCGAGCGGTGGGTCAGCAGGCGGTGGTAGCAGAAGTTGATGCCCTGGCCGAAGAAGAAGATGCCGACCAGCAACGCGATCAGCCCCGACCACGTGAACAGCCACGGCAAGATCGCCGCCCCCGCCAGCACGTGCATGCCGACCAGGCTCACGACGTAAACCCACTGAAATTTCTGCCGATTCACAGCGATCGGCAGTGCAAGCGGGCTGCCCGGCGTCGATAGAGCGACATCGCCGGCCTTGTTAATAGTGCTGGACTGGGTCGTCATTTTGTTTGTCGGACTCGGCTGCGTGAACGGGTCGAGGCTCTTCCCTGCCCCGAGGGGCGTCGAGACTTTTAGTATAGCCTCATCGCCCACCGATCACCAGCGGGTTTACCCGACGCCGAGTTCGTCCCGCACAGCCGTAAAAGCGTCGATGGCGAAGGTCAGATCGTCACGGCTGTGTCCGGCGGAAATCTGCGTGCGAATGCGGGCCTTGCCCTGCGGCACGACCGGGTAGCAGAACCCGATCACGTACACGCCCCGCTGCAGCATCGCATCGGCGAACTTCACCGCCGTCGCCGCATCGCCGATCATGATCGGCACGATCGGGTGCTCACCCGGCAGAATGTTGAACCCACGCCGTGTCATTTCCTCGCGGAAGTAGCGGGTGTTTTCTTCGAGCTTGTCGCGCAGGTCGGTGGATGATTCCAGCAGGTCGAGCACCTTCATCGAGGCCGCCGCGATGACCGGCGCCAGCGTGTTGGAAAACAGGTACGGGCGACTGCGCTGCCGCAGCAGGCCGATGATCTCGCGCCGGCCGCAGGTGTATCCACCGCTCGCGCCGCCGAGCGCTTTGCCGAGCGTGCCGGTGATGATGTCGATGCGGTCGGTCACGCCGTGGTGCTCCGGCGTGCCGCGTCCGTGTTGACCCATGAAGCCGACGGCGTGCGAGTCGTCGACCATCACCAGCGCGTCATACTGATCCGCCAGATCGCAGATGCCCGGCAGATTGGCGATGTAACCATCCATCGAGAACACGCCATCGGTGGCGATCATCTTGTGTCGCGCCCCGGCGGCGTCAGCTTCCTTGAGCTTGGCTTCGAGGTCGGCCATGTCGTTGTTCTTGTAACGGAACCGCTTGGCCTTGCAGAGGCGCACGCCGTCGATGATCGAGGCGTGGTTCAGCTCATCGGAGATGATCGCGTCCTCGGGGCCCAGCAACGTTTCGAAGAGTCCGCCGTTGGCGTCGAAACAGGACGAATACAGGATCGAGTCTTCGGTGCCGAGGAAACCGCTGAGCTTGGCTTCGAGCTCGGTGTGAATCCGCTGTGTGCCGCAGATGAATCGCACCGAGGCGCAGCCGTAGCCCCACGTGTCGAGCGCCTCCCGCGCCGCAGCGAGAATTTCGGGGTGATCAGCCAGACCCAGGTAGTTGTTGGCGCACATGTTCAGCACGTCATCGCGATCCGCGGTGGCGATGTGCGCCTCCTGCGGCGTGGTGATGACACGTTCGTCCTTATACAACCCCGCGGATTTGATCTCGGCGAGCTGGGTTTCCAGATGCTGTTTGAATTTACCGTACATTTGAAAATCCTTTCAAGCACAAAGACGCGAAGTCTCAAAGACACAAAGCACGGTTGTGTATTGATCTTCGTGCCTTGGTGTCTTTGCGTCTTCGTGCTGTGTGTTAACCTTCAGCCCAGGTGAGCACGACTTTGCCGGACTGGCCCGAACGCATCGCGTCGAAGCCCTTCTGGAAATCGTCGGCGCTGTAACGGTGCGTCACGATCGGACTGATGTCCAGGCCCGACTGGATCATCACCGTCATCTTGTACCACGTCTCGTACATCTCACGGCCGTAGATGCCCTTGATCGTGAGCATGTTGAATACGACCGTGTTCCAGTCGATGGCCATCTCGCCGCTGGGGATGCCGAGCATGGCGATCTTTCCGCCGTGGGCCATGTTGGCGAGCATGTCGCGGAAGGCCGCGGGATTGCCGGACATTTCCAGCCCGACGTCGAAGCCCTCTTCCATGCCGAGTTGCTTCTGCACGTCGGCGAGCTTCGTGTTGCGCACATCGATCGCCTGCGTGACGCCCATCTTCTTGGCCAGCTCCAGTCGATACGGATTCACATCCGTGATCACGACGAATCGCGCCCCGGCATGTCGCGCCACCGCCGCCGCCATGATGCCGATCGGCCCGGCCCCGGTGACCAGCACATCCTCACCGAGCACGGGAAACTGCAACGCTGTGTGCACCGCGTTGCCGAACGGATCGAAAATCGACTGCACATCGCGGTCGATGTTCTGGTCGTGATACCACACGTTGGTCTGCGGCAGCGAAAGATACTCAGCAAAGGCGCCCGGCCGATTCACGCCCACGCCCCGGGTGTCGGCACACAGGTGACGCCGCCCCGCCATGCAGTTGCGGCAGTGACCGCATACGACGTGCCCTTCGCCGGAGACGATGTCGCCGACCTGGAAGTCGTGTACGTTCGCCCCGATCTCGACGATGCGCCCGACAAACTCGTGCCCGACCACCATCGGCACCGGGATCGTCTTCTGGGCCCACTCGTCCCAGTTGTAGATGTGTACATCGGTCCCGCAGATGCCGGTGCGCAGCACCTTGATCAGCACATCATTGATGCCGATCTCCGGGATGGGTACTTCCTCAAGCCACAGGCCTTCAGCCCGTTTCGCTTTGACCAGCGCTTTCATTTTCGACATGGTTTGCCTCGCCGTACTCAAGTGAATCAAGGCAGAGCGGCGCAAACCGCCCTGCCTTGAGATACAACGCCAACCGCCTGCGCGCGGTCGCCTGGCGAGACTATTCAATTATAACACATTTCCCCCGCTGTGAAGGTCCTGATAAAGATTCACCACACGAAAATACCCCCCCCTAGCCGGGCCGCTACGCGGCCCCGGTCTTCCGCCTGAACACGATGACCCAACCAGGGCCGCGCAGCGACCCGGCTGTTGACAGAAAAAGCCCCCACACCAAACTCGGCATGGGGGCTGAATCTACAAACTCGTTCCTGCGACCTGTTGGGGTTGACGCTCAGGCGGCGCGGGTCTGACGACGGCGGCGGCCGACGGTGCGCTGATCGCCGGACATGCGACGCTGCGGCTCGGCATCCATCGCGCCCACCAGTTCGGTCGGTGTCTTGGCCCACAGATCGGCGCCGATTTCCTCAGCCAGTCCCTCGGCGCGATTGAACACGCCCCCGCCGACCACGATCTGCATGTTCGGGCAGACGCCCAGGTCGTGCAGTTCGTCGATGATCTGACGGATGTAGGGCAGGTCCGGCGGGGTCGAGCCGAACAGCACCAGCACGTCGGGCTCCAACTCGCCGACCTGCGCGAGAATTTCATCGTTGGCCACGCCGCCGCCTGCGAAGTACACGCTGTACCCGTCGGCTTCGAGCAGGTCGGCAGCCATCTGCCCCTGCAGTTCGTCCGGTTCGCTCGGCCCGCAAAGCACCAGCACCTGCTTGCCGCGGGACTCAGCGCTTTCCAGGCGAAGCTGCATCTGGTCGGTCAGCATCCGCAGCAGACGCGTGGCGAAGTGGTGAGCAAGCTTGGTCAGCTGATCCTGGCGGTAAAGCTTTTCGATCATGTCCAGCGCCGGCCAGAAAAGCTTCTCGATGATCGCCGTCGCGGGGGCGTCGGCCTGAAGGCATTCGTCAACGATCTGACGTGCCGCATGGCGATCACCACTGATCAGTGTCTCGAAGAACCGTTCCACCAGAACTTGCTGACTCATGATTGGCTCCAGCCCGAAGGCTTTGTCGACGGTCGGATGCGTCCCTGTTTCCGAATCCGCCTGTACCTGTGTGGCCCGAGTCCCGCGGGCCGTGTGTTTTCCTGTACCTCCCGGCCGAGCCGGGGAGGGCCTTGAGCACCCTACGCTCATGACAAAGTGAAGTATCGGATAGGGTACGAAAATTTCTTCACCATATTCTCCAACTTAACTATTTTAACATCTGTACCGCCTTTTTGGCCTGTAATCGCCCTATCGACTGTCCGATAAGCGCCGTCTGGGTAATCTGGTAAACCTCGCGACGGTATTTTTTGGTTTTGTAGTTGACGCAAGACGCTCTAAATGGCGAAAAATGACAGCAAATGGCAACGCGGCATAGCGCATAGGCCCGCCCCGGCCATCGCCAGGGCATCATTTAACAGGTTGTCGTCGCCCCTTCAAACGCGGTTTGAAGCCGCTTCGAAGGGCGTTAATCAGAGTTGCCCCCCACCACTCATTTAACAGAAGGGGGCTTATGGTGTTCAATAAATCCCAAGTGCTGTACCTAACCTACGCGCCCGTTCGTGCGGCATCCAGTAGGAAAGTCGACCAGGACTAAAACCGCCCGAAAGGCTCAATTCCTTCGGCCGTTTCAGTGCTGAACCTGTTAATCCATTATCATGAATAATTTGTGCCACACGGTTCGTCACGAAAATGAACCCCGGTAGTGGCCAAACCATGAAAAAATCGTTTCCATCCCATTGGGAAACATCGATCAACTTTTCGGTATCTTCGCACCCCGAGTAGGTCAAGAAGCCACACCCTTGACAGTGCTTCACTAGTTTGATGCCCGATTCAGGTGGCGTCATGCCAGCCCAACCTGTTACAACTAACTCCCATAACTTCGGAGGCTTGTGCTCCGAAGAATGCTTGAGGCGTGTGTTCACTGGCTTGACATCGAATCCCGTAATTCCAAACCGTTGGAAAAGTTCTAAAACGTGATCCTGAATGAGACACTCATTGTGCCAAGTCCACTCAAAATCATGTACCTTTCTATTTTGTAACACAATACTCAGATTGGAGAGGCGTTTGCCACCCCGTCTGTGCCCATCATCAATCGGGCACACCACTTGTTCTATGTCCATATCATCATCCCATTCTGCATACCGGGTTGCAGAAGCTGGGCTAGTTAGGTGCCAAAACTGATCCAGAGGCATATATCACTCCAATCCAAAGTTGATGCGGATTTTGTTAAGCTGATCGAGAATCTGTTGCCTTGAAGGATTGGGATTCTGTTTAAAGAAGTCTCCCCATTGCTTGTTCCAATTCTCTGAGCCTGTATGCACGCCATCAGGTTTCAGCCTATGGCTGCATCTGTCAAGAGGAATCTTGGAGAAGAAAAGGTGTCAGGAATGCCCTGTAGAAAAGCTCTGCAAATCTGAGGATCATCAGGTTGTGGGTGACGGCGCGGAGGTTCATTTCGCGGCGGCGGGTTTGATACTTTCGTGATGTCAGGGCGGAGCCAAAGTGGCGCTTGAGCATGAACATCACGGTCTCGACCTGCCAGCGCTGGCCGTAGGTCTCGTCGTCGAAGGCGGTGGCCATGAGGTAACGCCATTTGCCGGTCGGCAGTTTGAGCGTCGGTCGACCGGCGGTGGCGGGGATCAGCGAGGTGATGTTCAGGTATTCGCGCAGCAGGATGTGGTTGGGTTCGGAGTCGTAGCCGGCGTCGGCGATCAGCCGTTGCGGCACGGCGTTGACGCACATGCCGCCCATCAGCGGCAGCAGTTGATCGACATCGGGGCGCGGGCCCATCGTGGCGTGGGTGCCGAGGATCAGGTGGTTGTCGCAATCGGCCACGACGCCGAGTTTGGCGAATCGGCGATAGGTCGTGGTTTGATACAAACCCGGCGATCGCGCTTTTCTTCGCACAAAGTATCGGCTGGCGCCGTCGAGTTCGAAGCCCGTCGAGTCGGCAGCGGCAGTGTCGATCGCTTCGGCGATCAGCGGCGAAGTCTCCAGCGATGTGTCCGGATGACGATGCAACAGCGCCACGGTCTGCGCGAGCATGCGGCGGATCAGCGCGTCGCGCAGAAGCCGTCGCTCGGCCTTCTGCAGCGTGGTGAAGTGCGGCACCTTCGCAAGCTGCATGTCGCTGCACAGCGTCGGCCAGTCGATGAGCATGGCGACGATGCCGCGATAGTCGTTGCGTGTGAACTGCCGCAGTACGAGGACGGCGAACAACTGCGGCAGCGTGAAGTCGTGACGCGAGAACCGGTGACCGTAGCGCGGCAGCACCCGCCGGCCGACCCCCAGGGCCATCGCCGTCACCCTCCGTGGCGACTTGGATGTCAGGCTCATCGTTCATCATCTAACGCCTTGGACCCAACCGCGCAACCGAACACGCGCCGAACATCAGAGCTTTTCTACAGGGCATGTCAGGAACCTTTTTTGTTCTTTTTCGGGCGTCCGCGGGGTCGCAGGGTGCTTTGGAGATTCAATTGTTGCGCAGTGCGTTGAATCCATGACGGTCCCCCGTACGGGCTGCCGCGGTTGACGCTGCGACGCAGGGCTTCCAACTCCGCGCCCGTCTGCGGCTGGTTTACATGATGCACCCAGCGACGGGTCCGATCAATCGGCCAGCGACTCAGCGTCGGCACCTCCGCATGATCGCCCGGATGAGCCCACAACCACAGACTCGACCACGCCCAGTCCTCGGCCCGACGCACCAGCCCCGCACGCAAAGCGTTGCGCTCCACATAGCGACAGACTGTCAGAAAATGATCATCCCGCTGAATCGGAAACGATTTAAACCGCCCCTGATACACGTGCCCGCCGCCCACGCTGTGACGATGGGCATGCCAGCGCTGCGTGTGCGTGAGCGTCAACCAGCCCACAAATTTCGAAAGTTGTCCATCCTCACGCGGCCAAACCACCAGGTGCCAGTGATTCGGCATCAGGCAGTATGCACACAGCCGAATCCCCGGCACCCGCTCGACCGCCTCAGCCAGCACACGCTCGAAAGCCGCATAATCCTCATCGTCCTCAAAGATCGTCATGTGGCCATTGCCACGATTCAGCACATGGTAAGCCAGCCCGCCCGCATCCACACGTCTTGCACGTCCCATGTAACACACATTTACCGGAGACCTGCCCAGATGTCAATAAAAAGGTTCCTGACACCTTTTCTTGCCCTCACCTTTTCTTGCCCTGGGGCATCAGCGAAGACTCAACTTAGCCTCCATCGCACCAGCGTAGATTTCACTACGGAATTCATTGAGCTGTGCATTCAGTTGATCCTCTTGTTCTGGCTGAACATCATGGTCATTCATTGTGGAGATGAGAACGTCGGAGAACGAGCCCATGCCCCCGAACCAAGACAGCACTTCCTCGGCCTCGTCCGCGTTGAGTGGCTCCTGCGCGGTTGCAGCGAAGGCTGACAGCTTTGCACTCCAGAATGATTCGCCGACAGAGGCAAGCAGTTGTGCGCACCTTTTTGTTGTGTTAACGATTGCCATCGTACTTATACTCCTTCCAATCACGGTACGATCCAAGCAGGATCGACCTTCGGGATATACACCTGGGGGAAAAAAGGGAAGAAAAGGTGTCAGGAATGCCCTGTAGAAAAGCTTTGATGTTCGGCGCGTGTTTGGTTGCGCTGTGGTCGGACTGATTGTACATGCTGGGGGATGAGTCGCACATCCAGGTCGCCGAGGACGGTGGCGCAGGTGGCGTGGGCGATCTGATGGCAGAGCTTGCTGCCCTACGTGCAAGCGATTTTCGTTATCCAATCCTGCGTAGCGGCTTCTGCCTGAGTGTTTTTATAAGTCTTTTTGTTTCAATGGCTGCCCGCAGGGCGTTCCGGCGGATGGGAGCTTGTGGTCGCTGCCATCTGGAAAAGAATTTTCATTTGTTGGCATTTTGATGTCCTGCAAACGCGGACTGGCGCGGGATACTGGTGGACACCTCTTGTGCGCATGGATTGACGTGATGGAACAGGAACCGCTGGTTCGCATTCTGCTGAAGGAACGTGCCAAGCTGACGGCCTACATCTGGTCGATCGTCCGCGATGTGCACGTGACCGACGATGTCTACCAGGACCTGTGCGTCAAAGCGATCGCCAAGCGCGAGCAGATTCGTGACCGGTCGCATCTGCTGGCATGGTGCCGGCGGGTGGCGCGCGATGAGGCGGTGACGGTGCTGCGGCGCAGCGGTCGTCAGCCGATGGTGTTTGACACGACCGTGCTCGACCTGCTTGAAACCGAGTGGCAGTCGGAAGACGCGCATCAAACCAACGAGACCGTCGAAGCCCTGCGGCTCTGCATCGAGCAACTCACGCCGAACAACCAGCGGATTCTCCGCCTGCGATACATGCAGAACCTGCCGGGGGCCCAGGTCGCCGCCGAACTCGATCGCAAGCTCGACACGGTCTACAAAGCGCTGACGCGCATTCACAAATCACTGTTGGAATGCATCGAACGCCGCCGCGGCAAGGGGGTCGCCGATGCATGATCCGCAGGCTATGGAACTGATCACCCGCTACCTCGACGGCTCGATCACGGCCGCCGAGTTCGACACGCTCAACGCGCAGCTCGCAGATGATGCCGCCCTGCGTCGTCACTTCATCGGTCTGACTTACACCGCGCGGCTGATGGCTGAAAATCTGAATCCGCAGTTCGCAATGAATCAGCAGCCAGCGGCCAGCGATGCCCGAGTCGAATCGGTTCACAGTCAGCGGTTGCACATGTGGCGATGGGTGGCTGCGGCGGCGTTGATCGCCATCGCCGCGACGGCCTGGTTCGCACTGCCACATCAGATGTCGAACACACGACCGGACTCGGCTACGCCGATTTCCACCGTGGCGACTCTCACACAAACCCGCGGGGCTGTCTGGTCGTCGGCGCCGCTGCATACGGGCCAATACCTGGATGCCGGGGCGATCGCCATCGAATCGGGCGAAGCTGAATTTCTGCTGAATTCCGGTGCAGAGATGCAGTTGATCGGCCGCACAAGCCTGCAGATACACGATCCGATGAACGTGACGCTGACCCAGGGTCGCGCGCGGTTTGACTGCCCGCCGAGTGCCAAGCTGTTCACGGTGCATTTGCCGAACGGGCGGCGCGTCACGGACCTGGGCACCACGTTCGAGGTGACTGTTTACGGAAGCGAATGCTGGGTGCATGTGATTTCGGGGCATGTCGAGGTGGCGGCGGCGGATCAACCTGCCCTGCTGCTGGAAACGGGCATGATGCGCCGCATCGACCGCGATGGCGTTATCACCGACGGGCGGGGCCACGATGCGTTCAAGAAAATGGGTGACGCTCGCCCCAAGTGGATCGACGCGTTGCCGTACTGGCTGAGCCATGATCCGTCGCTGAAGGCGATGTATGTGCCGAACGTGCCGGCGAGCGAGGCGCAGTCCGGCGGCGTGATCAACCTGGTCGATGGCGATGAGACTTTCGGGCCGGGCACAATCTCTGCCGATGAACCGGCCCTGAGCGTGCAGCGCGATACGGATGATTCGTTCGCGGGGAGCTACCTGTCGTTTGCATCGAAGGATCGGCTGCACGGCTTGCGACTGCCGATCGATCAGGCGATGGATCAGTTCACTTTTGTGATGTGGGTTCGCCCCGCGGCGACCGGGCAGTTGATGAATCTGCTTTGCAACAAGAGCACCGGCCTGGAAACGGCGGGCTTCGGGTTCTCGATCAACACCTTCTCGCGAAACGCCAGCGGCGGCGGCGACGGGCGGCTGAACCTGTCCTGCGGCAATGGCGAGGCAGGCCGACTCGGTCGCAGCGAGCCGCAGGTGATCCGATTCGGGCAGTGGCAGATGGTCGCGGTGGCGGTGGATCGCCAGCGTGGGGTCATCCGCCTGTATGTTGAAGGCGAGCAGGTGACCGGCGAGCCGACGATCGTAGCGGGCTTTCCTATGCGTGGGCCGTGGATCCTCGGGGCTTACAACACCGGTGAATTTCCTTATCGGGGTGATATCGCCGGGCTGGCGATTTTCGATCGCATGCTGCTTGAGCGCGACCTGCAGGCCCTGACTGCCGCGTCCATCCTCCAACGAGATACGACTGATTAATTGAAGGCGCCGGATGGCGTCCTGAAAGGAGCAAAGACATGAGTTGCGTGAAGTATCGGCAAGTGAATCCAATGATCGGGCTGCTTGCCATCGTGATCAGCCTGGGGATGTCGCTGCCGGCAACCGCCGCACCCACGGCGGTCGTTTACACCGAGCACTTCAACAACCCCACCCCCAGCACCAACCTGAACTCCAGCAGCGTCGGCTGGTCCACCTATGCTGGCTCCACCGCCGTGGATAAGACCAACGACGGCTTTGGCACCGGCAATCAAATCGGCATCTCATGGTTTACCGGCGACCCGGCCGGCCCGGACGACGGCTACCTGTTTACCAACAATAGCTCCACGCCGGCCATGACCTTCGGCGCGATCGACAACACTTTCACCCCCATCAGCCAGCCGCAGCAGATCTCGTGGATCATGGGCAACAGTGTGACCACCACCACGGTCCGCCTGCTGGTGCAGGTGTCCGGCAGTTGGTACGCCTCGAGCACCGCGTACAGCACCAACCCCGCGATCAGCTCCGGGTCAAGTTTCACCACCAACGCCGGCTCACTGGGCCACACGCTCAACTTCTCCACCGCCGCGGCGGGCTGGCAGAATTTCACGTTAACCCCCGGGTCGACGATGGCTCTCGGGTCGGTGCTCGGGGCCGATCTGCCGACCGATGAGATCACCGGCATTGGGTTTTACATCAGCGCGAGTACCACAACCACGGTTCGCCTGGACACGTTGGCGGTCACAGCCATCGTGCCGGAGCCGGCCTCGGCGATGCTGGTGGCTGGACCGCTGCTCGCCTTGGGCATGCGCCGCAAACGATAAACATCACCACAGAAGGAGCAATAACATGAGAAAGCAAACCACCACCACGTTCGGAATCCTCAGCCTGATCGCGGCTGTTCTCTTCGTCTTTGGCAACACTGCTTCCGCCAACACCATCCTGCTGAACTTCGGCGCGGCCTCCAGCGCAGTCGGTGGCAACGGCTCGCTGGACGTCGGCGGCACGTGGAACAGCATCGTCACCCCCAACAACGACCTGGCGGCCGGCAGCGTCGTGAACTCTGCAAACACAGTCGTCACCGGCGTCAGCATCAACACCAGCAACTTCCGCTCCGCCGCTCTGGCCAATACAGGCTCATGGGCCGGCTCGACGCCCTGGGTCGATCTCGATGCCGCCACGAACACCTGGTACTACGGCGGCACCGACGCCACCCCCGCCACCATCGTCATCAGCGGCCTGACCGATCTCGAATACAAGCTGGACTTCCTGGCCATCCGTTCGTCCTCCCCCGCCAACGAACGCAGCGCCGATTACGATGTCAACGGTTCCTTCGGCGATTCGACGCCCGATGGCGACAACTTCAACGCCAACATCGACGGTTGGAACGGCGGCAACGTGCTCGGCTGGTCCTCCATCACACCCGCCGGTGGAACGATCTCCATCACCATCACCAAAATCGACGGAGCAAACTACGGCTACGCCACGGCGCTGCGACTGACCGCGATCCCGACGCCGTCCGCCGCCGCCGGAGGATTGGCCCTGCTGGTGATCACCACACTGCGACGCCGCGGATAATCATGCGAACCAAGGCATTCACATTGATCGAATTGCTGGTCGTGGTCAGCATCATCACGTTGCTGATCGCGATCCTCCTGCCGGCGCTGTCTGCGGCGCGTGAGAAGGCGATCGTCGTCACGTGTCTGAGCCGCCTGCGGCAGGTGTCGACGGCCTCGACGATGTATGCCATGGACAACAAGCAGACCTTCCCCGACCGCGGGTCGAAATACACGTATCTCCCCCACCGCATCGTCGTCGGTTCGATCGACCTGAACAAGACGTTCTTCCTGCCCTACCTGCAGGACCGCAACCGCATGGCGTTCTGCCCCGGCAAAGTCAACGAAGTCCGCGGCCCGGATGTTCACGTCAACTACGTCAAGAACTACATCACCTATCAGTACTTCAACAACCGCTCCAGCAGTTGGGCCTCGGCGCGGAACAGTTGGCTGGCCGATCCGCCGGACATCACCACCGTCCTAGCCCGCGGCACGCTGCCGTTGTGGGGCTGCCTGACCGTCGAAAAACAACTCACTGGCGCGTGGCTTTCGCATGATGTGCCCGAGGTGGACATTCTCCCGGAGGGGATGAACGCCACGTGCGTCGACGGCTCAGCCCAGTGGTATCCATTGCCCTCACTGGAATCGTACTGGGTCACCACCATCGACAATTATTACTGGCCCCGGTCGGATTACTGATCCCAAATTCCACTTGTAACGCCCCTCCCATCAATCTAAAATTCAAAGATCACGTATCAGGACTCAACTTCTCAGAGTCACGCCATGCGCCATCGCGGTTTCACACTGATCGAACTTCTGGTGGTGGTGTCGATCATCGCCTTGTTGATCGCCATTCTCATGCCGTCGCTGGCCAAGGCGCGAGCGACGGCGCGCATGATCACGTGCTCGTCGATACTCAAGCAATTCGGCACCACCACGCAGATGTACGCTGCGGAATTTCGCGGGTGGATGCTGCCGCAATCGACCCCTTCGCCCGCCGCCTACAAAGGTCGCTATGTCTGGCACCAGAATCCGTGGTTTCAGAAGGTGATGGCGATGGGCGCGCCGAAAGATCGCTATTACTACAACGCGCCGCGCGGCCTGATCTGCCCGAATGCGCGATGGGTGCTGGATCATCCCGCCGGCGATGCGGATCGAACCCGAGCCAACGCCGCCCCCACCGTCGTCGATTTTGCAAATGGCATGTATCGCATCGATCTCAGCTATGCGATGAATCCGTACGGCATACCCAAGTGGCGCATCAGGAATGATGATGGCACCGATGGCGGCGATCAGTCTCATCTTATCGTCCGCGGCATCAAACAGGTCGATGTCAAAAATCCCAGCCGCAAGTATTACATGATGGATTCCATGTGGACGGATCCCATCTTTCAAAATCGCTTCTTGTATGTCGACAACCCCGACGCGACGTTCCTCGGCCCGGCCAACAACTGGACCATCGCCTGGCGACACTTCTACATCGAAAAGCAATCGGGCCTGTGCAACGTCCTGCATTATGACACACATGTCGAATCACTGGGCGCGGGTGTTGACCCGGACCTGCCCATGAATGATTACGTACGCTGGAATGCGGACATGTAACCCGACTGCCTTCACACGAACGGCTTGACCGACAAACTTCTGAACAGCGCATGCTCCACCTTAAACGTATTACCCTCACGCTGCTTCTGACGCCCGCGCTGGTGATCGCCGCGCCGAAACATGACTACCTGGCCGTCGTCCGCGCGTATGCCGATGCCATGATTGAGCACGCCCGCGACCACTACGGCTCGGAGTCGTCGTCCCTGTTCGCCGTGACGTTGGATCGTCAAACCATGAGCCTGCCGGAGGCGGAGGTGCTTGAAAAATTGGCCGCCCTGCCGCGCAAGGCCTGGGGCATCCGCCCGCACGACCGCATGCTCAGCGGCGCCAATCCGATGCACGATGAGAACCTGTATCAGGTGCTCTACGCCCTGTCTGATCTGACCGGCGAGCCGCGTTATGCCGCCGAAGCCGACGCCGCGTTGAAATGGTTTTTCGACCACGCCCAATCGCCAGCGACCGGTCTGATGGCCTGGGGCGAACACATCGGCTGGGACTTCCGCACCGAGCGAACGATCAAGAAAAACGCCGGCAACACCCACGAGTTTTACCGCCCCTGGGTGCTGTGGGATCGCACGTACAAGCTGGCGCCCGACGCCGCCGCACGCTTCGCCCGCGGGCTGTGGGATCATCAGATCAAAGACCACCAGACCGGTGACTTCTCCCGCCACGCCGACTGGTCCAGACACGGCCCCCACGGTCAGAACCAGTATCCGCGCCACGGTGGGTTTTACATCGCCACCTGGGCCCGTGCCTACAAACAGACCCGCGATCCGGTCTTCCTGCAGGCCATCGACGTGTTGATGGGGTTTTACGAAAGACATCGCTCGACCCAAACCGGGGCCATTCCCGCGGAAATCGGCAACCCCCGCTCCAAGGGCAAGCTGCTCTGGCCGCAGAGCACGGTCTCGCTGGCGATCGATCTGTGGGACGCCGCCGACGGGATGCCGGACGATGTCGCACGGCGGATGCATGACATGGCCCGCGGCATCGATCGGGTGTACACCGCCCTGCCACACGAGCTTGAACCCGACGGACGCGGCTTCGTCACCCAAAGCCACGTCGACACGCTGAAGGCAGTCGATGTGCGCAACAAGGACCATCACCCTTTCGCACACCTGTGGGCGGACGGCTACGGCGAATCGACCGACGCCAAGATCGCCAACATGCTGATCCTCCGCGATGCGCAGGTCAAAGACGCCGGCTATCGCCCGCTGATCCTCGCCGCCGCGGATCGCTACATGACCACCGAGCCGCGCACGGATTATCCGATCTACCCGGCGGCCCTGGGTGATGTCACCGAACTGATGCTCAGCGCCTATCAACTCACCGGCGATCAGCGCTACATGGACCGCGCGGTCCACTTCGCCGATCGATCCATCGACATGTTCTTCGACGACACGTGCGCCCTGCCGCGCGCCAGCACGATGCACGATCACTACGAAGCGATCACCCGTGCCGACACGCTGGTCATGAGCCTTCTGAAGTTGTGGGTGAAGCAGCATCGCCCCGAGGCGCAGGTGCGTCTGATCTGGAACGACCGCTGAAGTCGTCCAGTCAAGCCCTCTTGAAATGCCGTGTCTTGCTTAACGTCGCCGACGAAGCAGCCCCGCGCCGAAGAGCGTGAACAGTGCCGCGGTGGTCGGTTCGGGGATTGTCACCAGCGAGAGCAGGCGGAACTGAAACGCATCGGCGATGACGTAGTTGTCGGTGTCCGTGGTGCGGATCACGGTATTGCCGACGGTGCCCGCGCGGAACGTGTATGAACCCAGCGACTGCCAGGTTCCGCCGCCGGTGGTCTGGTCGACGGTGGCGGTGTGCGAACCGCCGAAGTAGTTGATGTCGACCGGCACATTGGTGGCGCGGTTCGTGTTGGAAGTGTAGTTGATGAGCACTTCCCATATGCCGGCGTACGGGAGGTTCGGCGTGTAGGTCGCGGACTTGGAGCCCTTGCCGGTGTTGCCGTCTTGAATGTAGTTGGAGCCGACATACCCTGAATTCGCCGAACTGGTGATCCACGAGCCGACGAGCGACGCCTGGGGATTGTCGACGACCACAAAAAGCGGATCGAACGAGACCGCGTCGGCAATGACGTAGCCGTCGGTGCCGGTGTTGCTGAGCACGACGTTGCCGGAGGTGCCGGCATTAAAAGTGTAGTTGCCCAGCACGTTGAACGTGCCGCCGCCGGTGCGCTGGTCGACGTAGACGGTGGTTGATCCACCGGCGTGGTTGATCACATACGGGGCGTTGGTGGCGCGATTGCCGCCGCCGGTCCATCGGGCAGTGACGGTATAAACCCGCGTCTCAGTCAGCGTCGGCGTGTAGGTGATGCTTTTTGAGCCGTCCTGCGTGTTGTTGTCGTGGTAATAGTTGGAACCGTAATAGCCGCCGGTCGCGCTGCTGGTCGACCAGCTGCCGCTGGTGACCGCGGTCGGGGCGCCGTCGTCGTTGTCGATAATCACCGCCGCCCGCGCGGCTGCGCAAGTCAGAACTCCGACAATGATCGCAAGGCCCACTCTCAAACCCGGCATCTGTGAGGACATAGCTCACTCCATTTCTGTGACATTCCCGACGTCCGCTGTGACAACGCCCCAAATACTCGGCGTAGCCTGCCTCAGCGCAAACCGTCTCCGTAACGTGAATCATTAAAATACACGCCCGACACACATATTTCAACGGAAATTTACGGAAAACCCCCGCTCACCGAGCCGCCCAACGCCCGGCATGGCTGGGTTCATTCGCCGCCGACGGTCAGGTCCGTGAGCTTATCGACCTGCCCGGAAGCGATCTTGTCGAAACCGGAGCCCAGCTCACCGATCGGATCCGGCGGGGCGATTTCGACGATCTTTTCGCCGAGTTTGGCTTCGCCGGATTTGACCTTGGCTTCGAACTTCTTGCACTCGGCCAGCAGCGTTTCGAGAATCTGTTCTTCGGGGACATTCGCCACGCGCTCGCCCTGCACGTAGATGATCCCGCGGCGGTCGCCGGCGAAGATCGCCACATCGGCGCCCTCGGCTTCACCCGGGCCGTTGACGATGCAGCCCATGACGGCGACCTTGATCGGCAGTTCGATCGCTTCGGCCAGCTTGCTGCGCACGTCCTGCACCAGCGTGTAAAGATCAACCTGGATGCGCCCGCAGGTCGGACACGCGATCAGGTCGACGCCCTTGCGCTCGCGCAGGCCGAGGCAGTAGAGCATCTCCAGTGCGTCTTCGACTTCGAACTTCGGATCGCTGGCATAGCTGATGCGGACGGTGTCGCCAACGCCGGAGGCCAGCAGGTGACCCAGCGGCACGCAGGAACGGATCATCGCCGTCTCGCGCGGCCCGGCGTGGGTGACGCCCAAGTGCAGCGGGTGATCGAAGCGCTTGGAGATTTCCATGTAGGCGTCGATGACCAGCGTGGGGTCGGGGCTCTTGGCGCTGATGACGACGTCGTAGAAATCGTTGTCGTAGAAGATGTCGAGGTATTCCTCGAGCTTGGTGATCATGATTGCGAGGAAGTGGCCGTGCTTCTGGTTGGAGAAGACACCGCCGAGTTCCTTCATGCGCTTTTGCTTGTCCTTGCGCTCGATGATGGAGCCTTCGTTGACGCCGATGCGGATCGGGAGCTTACGTTCTTTGCAAGCGTTGATGACCTCGGTGACCTGGTTGCGATCGGAGATGTTGCCGGGGTTCAAGCGGATCTTGTGGACACCGGCCTCGATGGCTTCGAGGGCGCGCTGGAAGTGGAAGTGCACGTCGGCGACGATCGGCACCTGCACCTGCGGGATGATTTCCTTGAGGGCTTCGGTGTCCTTGCGCTCGGGGACGGCGACGCGCACAAGGTCGGCGCCGGCGGCGGTGAGTTTGTGAATTTCCGCCACGCAGGTGTCCACGGCATGGGTGTAACCACTGGTCATGGTCTGCACAGCTACGGGCGCATCGCCGCCGATACGGACGGTTCCGACGCGCTCATCGCCGACGGTGACTTGTCTGGTCTTACGACGCTGAATCATGCAACACTAGCCCTGTATTAACGTTGCGCCGACGCGGCGGTCTGTCTGCGGCGGCTTGAAGAGGCCCATTTTAGCCGGTTATGCCGAAAACTTCTAGCCGCCGGAGCCATGACCGCCCGATGGAATTTCCCTTTGAGCCCCTAGCGACTTTGAGGCAAACGCCTACAAACTCCCCCGAAGAATCAGCCGATACCAGCCTACAGCACCATCAAGAATGATTTGAGGATATGGGTATGCGCTTCGACTCGCAGCACGCATCGGCACTGGATACATTGCGCCTGACTCGCTCCCAACAGCGCGATCTGCATCAGCAGTTGCGTCGTCGGGGGCGGGTGCAACCCAACCATGAAGCTCGGCAGGAGCCTCGCTTCGAGTTTGATTCGGTGCAGGGGCTGATCGTTGAGGTGTATCACCCCGGCGGAACGAACTCCAACTTCCTCGTGCAGCCGCGCAATCTGTCCAGTCGCGGCATCGGTTTTCTGCACGGCTCGTTCCTGCACGACGGCACCGAGTGCAACGTCTGGCTCCGCGCGCAGGACGGCAAGTTGATCAGTGTGTTGGGCGCGGTTGCGCGGTGCCAGTGGATTTGCGGCCGCGTGCATGAAATCGGCGTGTCGTTCGATGCACCGATCGTGCTTGATGACTACCTTCCGCCGAAGACGAATCCGACCGACGATGCGCGGCTGAGTATTCCGCTGCCGAGCGTTGACGGCCGGCTGATGTACCTTTGCGACAGTGACCAGGCGCATCACACCGCCGCGCCGATGGCCGGCATGGGCCTGACCACGCAAATCGTCGCCACTGCCGAACAGGCCCTCGTCCAACTGCAAGATCACGCTGCGGAGATGGTGCTCGTTGATCTCAGCGGCGGCCTCGACACCTCCGCCTTGGCGATCACCGCACTGCGTGAAGCTGAGTTCACCGGCCCGATCCTTGTGCTGCACGACAACGACGATGCAACCGACCTGCAGAAGCTCCGCGATGCCGGCGCTTCGGCGGTGCTGACGCGTCCGTTGACCGGTGACAATTTCATCAACGCGCTGGAAACTTTCGAAACTACCCCGGCGGATGACACCTCCGAATCATCCCCCGATGCGAGCGAAAAACAGAAACAGCCCGCAGAGAACGCCAAGGCGGCCGAGTCCGTACAGGTGCAGGGCGTGATGCAGGCGATGCTGTCTCGCATGCGCGATTATGTGAAGCAGTTATGGGATCGATTCACCCAACGGCTGAGTTGACATCCGCGAGCCGGGCCGCCGCGTTGCGACTCAAGCCGGCGTCTGATCCTTCACATCCAGCACGTAGCGCTGAATCGCATAGGCCACCCCGCCGACATCGTTGGGCGGCACCACCACGTCCGCTGAGTCCAGCACCTCAACCCATGCGTTGGCGACCGCCACGCCGAGCCCCGCCCAGCGGAGCATCCCGCAATCGTTGGGCGCATCGCCGACCGCCATCACCTGCTCACTGCTGACGCCGTACTGCTCGGCGACTTTCATCAGGGCTGTGGACTTGTCCGCCTGCGGGTGCATCAGCTGAATCAGGTAATCATCGCTGACAGCCATCGCCATCTGCCCGGCATACAGGGCGTTGATCGCCTCGCGCACCGGCCGCAGACGTTTCGGCTCATCCAGCAGCATCAGCTTGGTCACGGGGGCCGTCACGAAAGCGTCGAACGGGCCGACCATCGCCGGTGGATTCAGGCGGCCGTTTTCGCCGGCCTTTTCTTCATCGAAACGGTCGGTGTACCACTTGTCGAGAATCTCGACGCTGATCAGACAGTGCGGGTCGATGCGGCGGGCGGTGGCGATCACATCACGGACCAGATCGGCCGGCAGCGGCATGTGGCACCAGTAGCGATTGGTGCGCAGGTCGCTGATCAGAGCGCCGTTGTAGTGGACCGAGAGCGTGTCAAGGTTCAGCAGGTTGTACACGGGGCGGACGGACCTCGGCGGGCGGGCCGAGGCAAGCACGACCTTGACGCCGCATTCGACACAGCGGGCGATCACACGCTGCGTGGCGGCTGGCAGTTGCTTATCGCCGGTCAGCAGCGTGCCGTCGAGATCCAGCGCCACCAGGCGAATATCCGGGGCGTGGAATTGGGTTGTTTCCGGTTGATCCATGGGCTTCTTTCGTATCGGCGAAATGGGACCGCATTGTAGACCAACTGATGGGAGAAATGACCAATGACCAAGCCCCAATGCTCAAGGGAATGCCCAAGGCATGAATGTCGAATGCCCGTTAGCCGTACACCATTGGGCATTTGAACATTTCCCTGGGCATTGGCCATTGGGATTTGGTCATTTACGACATTCGCGGGGCGGTTATTTGTCATTCTCAACGTTTGCCTCATACCGCCACACCGGATATCTTTTGCGGGAATCGCTCCAACCCACTGAATCCCGGATAAACCATGCCCCGTCGCGACGACATCCATACCATTCTCATCATCGGCGCCGGCCCGATCGTTATCGGTCAGGGCTGCGAATTCGACTATTCCGGCACCCAGGCGTGTAAAGCCCTCAAAGAAGAGGGTTATCGCGTCGTGCTGATCAATTCCAACCCGGCCACGATCATGACGGACCCCGAGTTCGCGGATCGGACCTACATCGAGCCGATCACCCCCGAGGCCGTCGAAAAGGTCATCGCCAAGGAACGTGATCTCGGCAACCCGATCGACGCCCTGCTGCCGACGCTCGGCGGACAGACCGCGCTGAACTGCGCCTGTCAGCTCGCCGATGCCGGCACGCTCGACAAGCTCAGCGTTGAAATGATCGGCGCCAACC
The DNA here is from genome assembly GCA_014873095.1 of Planctomycetales bacterium ZRK34. Lineage (GTDB taxonomy): Bacteria > Planctomycetota > Phycisphaerae > Phycisphaerales > Zrk34 > Zrk34. The sequence continues at coordinate 4,072,698 of CP050848.1, read as the reverse complement.
GCGAAGTCATCCACCGCGCCGAAGACCGCAAACGCTTCCGCGAGATCGTCGAAGGCCTCGGGCTCAAGCAGCCGCTGGCCAAGACCGTCAACACCATCGACGAAGCCTACGCGTTTCTCGAAGTGATCGGTCTGCCGGCGATCATCCGCCCCGCCTTCACGCTCGGCGGCACCGGCGGCGGCATCGCCTACAACCGCGAAGAGTTCGAGCAGATCGTCCGGCGCGGGCTCGACGCCTCGATGACCCACCAGGTGCTGATCGATCAGTCCGTGCTCGGGTGGAAGGAATACGAGTTGGAGGTGATGCGCGACAAGGCGGACAACGTCGTGATCATCTGCTCGATCGAAAACATCGACGCGATGGGTGTGCACACCGGTGATTCAATCACCGTCGCTCCCGCCCAGACGCTGACCGACAAGGAATACCAGCGCATGCGCGACGCGGCCGTCGCGATCATGCGGGCTGTTGGTGTCGAAACCGGCGGGTCGAACGTGCAGTTCGGTGTGAACCCGGACGACGGCGATCTGGTCGTCGTCGAGATGAACCCGCGCGTGTCGCGCAGCTCGGCGCTGGCGTCGAAGGCGACCGGTTTCCCCATCGCCAAGATCGCCGCCAAGCTCGCCATCGGGTACACCCTCGACGAGTTGCCCAACGACATTACCGGCAAGACTGTGGCGTGTTTCGAGCCGACGATCGACTACGTCGTGACGAAGCTGCCGCGCTGGACCTTCGAGAAATTCCCTGAAGCCGACGAAACACTGACCACGCAGATGAAGTCCGTCGGCGAGGCGATGAGCATCGGACGCACCTTCAAGGAAAGCCTGCAAAAAGGCATTCGCTCGATGGAGGTCAAGCGATTCGGGCTCGGGCTCGACAAAAACGACAAGTGGCTGAACAAGCAACGCAACGTCGAAGGCGCCGAATGGCCCATCGACAAGACGAAGCTGCGTCGCAAGCTGTCGGTGCCGTCGCAGGGTCGGCTCTACTACGTCCGCTATGCGATGAAGATGGGCTGGTCCATCGAAGAGATTCACGACTCGACGAATATCGATCCGTGGTACCTGGATCAGATCAAGCAACTGGTCGACTTCGAAGACGTGCTCTGCGGATACAACCAGCTTGAAGATGTGCCGGCCGAGGTGCTGCGCGAAGCCAAGCAGCTGGGGTATTCCGATCCGCAACTGGCGAATCTCTACCTCGGCAACATCAGCACGGAAACGATCCTCGCCGTGCGCAATCACCGCAAAAAGCACAGCATCGAGCCGGTCTACAAGCTGGTCGACACCTGCGCCGCGGAATTCGAAGCCGAGACGCCGTACTACTACTCGACGTATGAAAGCCCGATGACCATCGTGCCCTCGGCCGGCGACAAGACCGAGTCCGCCTCGCCGGTGTGTTATGCCGACGAGCCGGGCGCATCGCGCTACGACGATGAAGTCCGCGTGACCGATCGCAAGAAGATCGTCATCCTCGGCGGCGGGCCCAACCGCATCGGGCAGGGCATCGAGTTCGACTACTGCTGTGTGCAGGCGGCCTTCGCGGCCGACGAGCTCGGGTTCGAATCCGTCATGGTGAACTCGAACCCCGAGACCGTTTCTACTGACTATGACACCAGCGATCTGCTGTTCTTCGAGCCGCTGACGCTCGAGGATGTGCTCAACCTCTGCGAGCGCCTCAACGGCGTCCCGCTGGGTCAGCCCGGCGGCAATCTGCACGGCGTGATTGTTCAGTTCGGCGGACAGACTCCGCTGAACCTCGCGCACGGTCTGCAGAAAGCCGGCGTCCCGATCATCGGCACATCCGTCGAATCGATCGACATCGCCGAGGACCGCGACCACTTCCAGAAGCTGCTGCACGACCTGGATATCAAGCAGCCGGCCAACGGCATCGCCCGCTCGCTGGAGCAGGCTGTCGAAATCGCCGAGCGCATCGGGTATCCCGTGCTGGTGCGTCCGAGCTACGTGCTCGGCGGTCGCGGCATGGAAACCTGCTTCTCGCAGGATCAGCTTGTTTTCTACATGAAGTCCGCCGTCGACGTGTCCGAACTCGCCGACGCGCCGGTGCTCATCGACAAGTTCCTCGCCGATGCGATCGAATGCGACGTCGACGTCGTGGCCGACTTCGGCAATGACGATCCCAAGGCGCTGATCTGCGGCGTGATGGAACACATCGAAGAAGCCGGCATCCACTCCGGCGACTCGGCCTGTGCGATCCCGCCCTACTCGCTGCCCAGCTCCACCATCGAAGAACTCGTCGACCAGTCGCGCCGCATGGCCGAGGCCCTGAAAGTCCGCGGCCTGATGAACGTCCAGTACGCCATCACCCGCCCCGGCGAGGCCAACCCGAAGCACGAAATCTACGTGCTCGAGGTCAACCCCCGCGCCTCGCGCACGGTTCCCTTCGTGTCTAAAGCGACGGGCGTGAGCTGGGCCCGCATCGCGGCGAAGGTCATGGCCGGCTGCGCCCTGGCGGACCTGGATGTCACCGAAAATCTCGCGCCGGACCACACCAGCGTGAAGGAATCGGTCTTCCCGTTCAGCAAGTTCCCGGGCGTGGACGTGATCCTCGGGCCGGAAATGCGTTCGACCGGCGAGTGCATGGGCGCCGATCTCGATTTTTCGGTCGCCTTCGCCAAGAGCCAGATGTCGGCCGGCGTGTCGCTGCCGCTTGAGGGCAACGTGTTTCTCTCGCTCCGCGAGATCGACAAGCGCCCCGCGATGATCGATGTGGCCCGCCACCTGGTCAAACTCGGGCTGACCATCCACGCCACCGGCGGCACCCACCGCTGGCTCGCCGAGCAGGGCGTGCCCGCCTCCGCCATCAAGAAGATCTCCGAAGGCCGGCCCAATGCGCTGGACCTGATCAAAAACGAGCAACTCGAACTGATCATCAACACGCCGACGCGCAAGGGGATGAACACCGACGAAGGCAAGCTCCGTGCCGCCGCCGTCCGGTTCAACGTTCCGCTGATCACCACGCCGACGGGCGCCTCCGCCGCGGTGCAGGCGATCGAAGCGCTCGGCCGCGGCGACTGGACCGTCCGCGCCCTGCAGGACTACTACCCGGTCTACACCATCGGCGCCAGCCGTGCCGAGGCGCCGTCCGACAAGTCATGACCCGGTTCGGCGTCATCGCGGCCTGCCTGCTGACGCTTTTGACCGGCGTGATGACCTTCGCCGAATCCCCCCTCCCCCTGCCCGATCGCCTCGGCGTCACGCACGTCGCCGGTCGCTATCACCTGACCAATGACGACTTCCTCAACGAAGGCGCCGATCAGATTCTGACGCTCGGTTCGCGCGTCATCAAAATCTACCTGTCGCTTGATCCCACCAAGCCGCCGTCCAGGTATTACCCGTTTAATACTGACTGGCCCAATGTCGATACGCTCGTCGAGTTGGCGCAGACGAAGCCGTATCGCGCGGTGTTTGATAAACCGTTCACCACGTACATTCTGACGGTCTATCGCCCCGGCGTCAGTGCGAACTACTGGGTCTACAAGCTCACCAACGAGCAGAAACACGCGGAAAAACAGGCGATTTACGAGCTGGCGCGTCATCTGCTGACGACGTACCGGGGCACGGGCAAGACGTTCGTGATTCAACACTGGGAAGGTGACTGGTCCGTCCGGGCCGGCCTCAAGGACAAGGCCGTCGACCCGCCCGCCGAGCGCTTCGACCGCATGGCGGCATGGCTTGCCGCGCGACAAGCCGGCGTCGATCAGGCGCGAGCCCAAGTCGCCGACACGGATGTGCGTGTGTTCTGCGCAACCGAGGTGAACCTCGTAAAGATCGGCATGATCGACGAGCGGCCGTGCGTAACCAATCGTGTGCTGCCGAAGGTGACGCTCGACCTGGTGTCATACTCAAGCTACGACACGCAGCAGGACCCCGCCCTGTTGCGCCGCGCGCTGGATTACATTGCCGAGCATGCGCCGGATCGTGAGCCCTTCGGCGCCCGCAACGTGTACCTCGGCGAGTTCGGCCTGCCGGAAAACAAGGTGACGGCGGAGAAGATGCAGCGGGTGATCACCGGCGCGATCGACACGGCGATGGACTGGGGCTGTCCATACATCGTGTACTGGCAGGTCTACTGCAACGAGCCGATCCGCGAACCGGTCGACGCCAACGATGACTGCCGCGGCTTCTGGTTGATTCGCCCCGACGGATCACGATCGATCGCCTGGTCGATTCTGCACAACTATCTCACGGAACAAACGCCGCAACCGCGCTGATCAGGAAGATCGCCACACCGACGGTAAGCTTGGCGATGGTTCCCCAGAAGCGTCCGACCGCCGCTCCCTTGCCGATCTTCATCGACTCGACGAGCTTTTTGCCGGTGATGATTTCGAGCCCGAGCGCCCCGGCGAAAGCACCGGCGCAGGCCCCGGCAATTGTGCCGATGATCGGTAAAAAGCCGGTGCCGATGAGTCCGCCGACGACGGCTCCGAGGATCGCCCCCAGCGCGCCCCACTTGGACCCGCCGCCCTTTTTCGCCCCGGCCGCGCCGAGCAGAAATTCCAGCAGTTCGCCGAGCAAGGCCAGCGCCGCGATGGCGATCAGGGTGCCCATCGAGAACATCCCCGGCGACCACCACGCCAGTCCCGCCGCCCCGAGCACCATCAACCAGTTGCCCGGCAGGCTCAGAATCGTCAGAAAGAGCCACACCACGTTGACCAGCGTCAGCAGCGTTGCGTAGACAAACACCATGTGTCGTGTTAACCCCCGGTCGCGCCGCTGACGGCCACGGCGTCGTCCCACTGGACCGTGATCGTCCAGCCCAAAGCCTCGAAGAAACCGCAGATGATTTTCCTCGTGTGATCGCGAGCCTGCGTGATGAGTTCGGGCTGCTGTGCCGTCTCGGCGAGCACGCGCTGAGCCGCGAGCATGGCGCGATTGGTCAGCGCCGACTCACCGGCCTCACCCGGCATCCATCGCCACATCCCGCTGCGCGTCAGCTCGAGCACGCGGGTCTTTTCATGATCGAGTCGCGGGCGCTGGGGCTGGGGACGGGGCAACACGAGCGTGGCGGTGTGCAGGTCTTCATTGACGCGATCGAACCGGGCTGCCGAAAGGTCCGTAGCGATCTGCACATCGCCCTTGACGGACATGACCAGTTGCAACCCGCCGGTAAAGCCCGCCAACTCGCTGAGATGCACATCGCTGATCGGCACGTCCAGCGTGACCAGCGAGGCCAGCTCACGGACCTGCTCGATCGTCGGCGCTGTCGAGCGATGCTGCACCGGGTCGGCCGCGGCCGTCTGCGTGGTGCGCACGCGCAGGTAATACCCTCCGGCGGCCGCGCCGAACAAAACCGTCAACAGCAGCAGCGTACGTCCAATCATGGCGAAGTTTCTCCGGCGGCCGGCAGCGTGGCGTCGGACTTACGCACGGCGTACTGAACGTCCAGCCACACCAGCACCATCGCCAGCACAGCCAGCAGAACAGCCGCCAGAATCCATCGTGTGCGTTTACGCATCTTGAATCATATCGGGCAAAAATCGCTGAAAACGTGACGTTTTACGGGGCGATGATGACCCGGGCCGCGTAGCGACCCGGCTATGGGGGGTGTTACGTCGACAAGTGCTGCGGGGTTCTAAATTAAAGCAGGCCGGCGATATCGGTGGCGTCCAGGTGGTCGGCCGCCTCGCCGTGTCCGATCAGCACGGGCCAGTCGGCCTCATCAGCGGGCAGCGTGCCGTGCGAGCCTTTGATCAGCTGCGGCTTGTCCGCGAGGATGCGGACGGCGTGCGGGTCGCGGGCCTTGAGGGATTCAGGATCGGCGAACATCTCCAGCGGGTCGTAACCCGGCTTGCGGTGGATGTCGATCTTCGTCGCCCAGTCCGGAGCCTTGGCCGGATCATCCCACCAGCGATATTCAAACCACCCATCCTCATGCGAGAAGGCGACCACATCGCCGGCCCGTTCGCAATCGAGTCCGACTTCGCCGCGCTCGGCGCCGGTGTAAATGCGAGCCACTTCGGGCATCGCCTCCAGCAGTGCACGCACCGTCGTCTGAGCGGACAGCTCGGGGCAGTACACGTGAGCGACCTGATGATCGACCATCGCAAACGCCCGGCTTTCGACGTAGTCGACCTCGCTGGATTCATCGACGACGAGCAGGCCTGCCTTGTGCAGATGTTCATTGATCGCCACGGATCGATTCACCGGCGTCATGCCGTACTCGCTGACGATCAACACGCGCCCGCCGTCGGCGTTGACCTTCTCCACCAGCGGCGTCAGCAGCCCGAGCACTTCCGAGAGCGACTCCGCGATTCGCGGATCATCAGGGCCGAGTCGCTGCAGGTCGTAATCGAGCTGCGGCATGTAGACCCAGTGCAGGTCGGTCGGATATTCCTCCCACACGAGGCGCGACGCGGCGGCGATCCACTCGCTGGACTTGATCCCCGCCAGCGGCCCCCAGTAATGATGCAGCGGAAACTCGCCAAACGCCTCACGCAAGGCCGGGTAAAGCTCATCGGGGTCCGACCAGCAGGTGGCGATCGTCTTGCCGTCCGGCGTGTGCTGCGGTTTGGGGGTGACGACGACGTCGGCGGCATTGCCCATCGACGATTGCACGAACAGCATCGCCGCCGTTTCGGGATGCGCCCCGTCGCCGGCCCATACACGCGGTGCGGTCAGCAGTTTATTCGACTGCTCCCAGAAGCTGATGTTGCACCGGTAGTCGGCGAAGTTGGACAGGTCCAGGTGCTCGCGCAGCGCCGGCATGCGGTAGGCGGGCACGCCGTTGGCGATGATCCCGTGCTCGGCGGGCGTTTTACCGGTCGAGTAGGTCGCCTGTGCGGGCATGGTGACCGCCGGCTGCACGGGCTTGATCACACTGCAGCCGGTATCCAGCATGGCGTCAAACCACGGCGGCGGCGAAAGCTCGGCCAGTTGATTCAGCAAACGCGACGTCAGACCGGGAATATCAATAAGACAGGTACGCATGGGAAATCACCGGTTGAGGTTAACTGGTTAATTGGTTGGCGGGTTAACTGGGGAGAAACGACATTGACCTTGTGCTGAGTCTATACGCGCGACCATCCGGGACGGAGTAAGCGTTTTACCGATTAACCCATCAACCAGTTAACCAATTAACCCGTCACTACTCTGTCGGCTTGGGCGGAATGGTCAGCTTCATCCCGACCTTGAGTTTGTCGGGGGTGTCGAGCTTGTCGCGATTGGCCTGGAAGATGGTGTCCCAGAGACCGGCGTTGCCGTAGACGCGCCGGGCGATGTGGCTGAGGGTGTCGCCGGGCTGAACGATGATGGTTTTGGAACCGGCCGCCGGGCGGGCGACAGCCGCCTTGATCTCATCAAGCTGCTGTTCGCGCTGCTTGTGGAACTGTTCTAAGTCCGGCAGGCGGATGACCTGGCCGACTTTCAGGCGGGCCGGGTCGACCAGCGGATTGGCCTGGGCGATGGCGGTCCACTTTTTTTCATCCTTGTACAGATCCATCGCGATGGAACTGAACGTATCGCCGGACTGGATGGTGTACTGCGTCGTGGAAGCCACCGGGGTCGCGGGTTTGGTCGCCAGCGGCTTGGCACGCGGCGGGGAATTGATCAGCAGCGGCTGATTGGACCCGGAAGCCGCGGGGGCCGGGGTTGTCGTCAAGGTCGACCCCGGGGTTTTGGCGGTGTCGTCAGCGGGTTTGGCGGCGGGTGTCTGTGTTGCGGGCGGGGTCACGAGCACCTGCTGGACATGATCGACGGAGGCGTCGCCGTTGGGCTCGCCGGTGCGGATCACCGGCTGCTGGGCGGGCATGGGCTCGGACTTGGCCGGCGCCTTTTCGGCGGGTTTGTCAGCGGGTTTTTCCGCTGCCTTGTCGTCCGCTTTGTCGGCCGGCTTTTCCGCGGGCTTTTCGGCGGCTTTGTCGGCGGACTTGGCCTTGTCGTCGGTTTTGCTTTCCTGCTCCTGGATTTTCTTGGAGCGGGTGAGGATGTCGAGAACCTCCGCGGCGCGGTCGGGCGCGTCGGGGTTGTCGGCAGCCAGCACCGCCGAGCACATCACCAGCGGAACGATCAGAATCAGACGTTGCATGGCAGACATAGCGACCTCCCGATCGTCTGTATCGCCCCTGTTAAGCAGGATACGACTTCCAGCGTCATCAGACAATACGACGCCCGGCGAGCGGCCGTCATTGCCGGACGATCAGCGTTCGATGCCCTTGTCGTAAGCACTTGAATCGGCGGGGGCTGTCGGGTCGGTCGGCGCGGAAGCCTCAGCACTGGCGAAGGCGTACTTGGTGCCGACCAGCAACAGCGGCGACGCCACGGCGATCGAGCTGTAGGTACCGACCATCACGCCGACGGTCATCGCGAAGGCGAAGTTGTGGATGCCCTCGCCGCCGAAGATATACATCATGACGATCGCCAGGAAGGTCGTGCCGGACGTGATGATGGTTCGGCTGACGGTCTGGTTGATCGAGTCGTTCATGATGCGGGGCGTGGCGATGGCGAGCTTGCCGCGGTTTTCACGGATACGGTCGAAGACGATGATCGTGTCGTTGAGCGAATAGCCGATGATCGTCAGCAGCGCGGCGACCATGCCCATGTTGATGCGGAACGGGTCCAGCAGCAACGCGTGGCCGAAGGCGTTGTCGTAGATGAATCCGCTGAGGGCGACCAGGCCCAGCGTGATGGTCACATCGTGGATCAGCGCGACGACGGCGGCGATGCCGTGGCGGAAGCTGCCGAATCGGAACCAGATGTAGATCACGATGGCGATGATCGACAGCAGCACGGCGACGATGGCGTTGTTGGCCATGGTCGTGGCGACGGTCGGGGAGAAGTTCGACACGCGCGACAGGCTCTTCTCGCGGCCGAGGCCCTGGCTGACGACATGCCACTCGTCGCCGGCGAAGGACTGCCAGTTGGCCTCGTCTTCGAAGTAGCTGTTGCCGCCGGTCGGAGGCACGATCACGGCCGCCTCGACAAAGCGACTCGGGCTCGACGGATCAGGCTTGATGCCGATCACGCGGAACGGACGGAATTGCATGTGTTCGAAGTCCGGCTGCAGACGCATCGCCTTGATGCGCGCTTCCAGGTCCGACACCGTACTCGAAGGCTTCACATCCTTCAGCAGCACCGCCACGCCGCCGACGGCGTCCTGCACATCATTCTCGACACCCGGCTCGTTGACGACCTCGCCGAGGTTGCCTCGCGTGATCGGATAGACCGGTGCGCCGGCGACTTCCTCAGCCCCCTGCCCGGCGAAGTGAATCACCGGCTGGATGTCGATCACATCGGCGAAGGTCTCGCGGACGACCTGCGCGACCTGATTGGAATCGGTGTCCGTGGTGATGATCGAGAAACGCGAGGCGTTGACCTGCTGATCGGTCTCGCCGACGGGTACGACGGTCGCTTCTTCCAGCGGCGTGCCCACGAGCTTGTCGCGGACATCCTGCAGGTGGAGCGTGTTGCCTTCCTTGAGGGCGAATTCGACTTCGGTGCCAGCGCGGAACTCGATATCGAAGATGTCGGAGCCGCGCTGGATGACCATGAAGAGGCTGAGCACCATGAGCGTGCCGCTGATGCCGAAGAACACGTACCGGCGGCCGATCCAGTTCAGCCGGGGATGCAGCGTCCGCTCGATCGCCGGCACCACCAGCGGCAGCATCGGAAAGCGCTTGATGCCGATCAGATGGTGATACAGATCGAAGAACACGCGCGTCATGAACAGTGCGGTAAACAACGTCGCGCAGATGCCGATGCCGAGCGTGACGGCGAAGCCCTTGACGTCGGCCGTGGCGGTGTAGCCCAGCACGAAACAGACGATGAGGTTGGTCAGGTTGCCGTCGATGATCGACGACAGGGCCTTCTGGTAGCCCAGTCGCATGGCGGCGGTGATGTTGCGCCCGGCGCGGAGTTCTTCACGGATACGCTCGAAGATCAGCACGTTGGCGTCGACGGCCATACCGATCGTCAACACGATGCCCGCGATGCCCGGCAGGGTGAACGTCGCCTGCAGGCTCGCCATGATGCCGAGAATGATCACGAGGTTGGCGAACAGCGCGAAGTCCGCCACCGCCCCCGCGAAGAAGTAATACAGCATCATGAAGATGGCCACGATGATCATCGCGTCGATGGCCGAGTCCAAACCCTTGTGCAGGTTGTCGGCGCCGATGGCCGGGCCGATGTTGCGCTCGGAGATGGGCTCTTCTGACAGGCGTGCCTTCAGTGAGCCGGCGTTGAGCGTCTGAATCAGGTACTCAAGCTCGACGGGGCTGAACCCGCCGCGGCCGCCGGAGATCTGACCGCGCGAGCGGATGTTGCCACGGATCGACGGCGCGCTGAACACGCGCCCGTCGAGCACGATCGCCATCTGTCGGCCCATGTTCTGGCTGGTCAGCGTGTCCATCAGCGACCCGCCGATTTCATTGAGTGCAAAGTCGACCGCCGGGAAGCCGCGCTGGTCCATGCCGGGCGACGCCTGGCTGAGTTCCCAGCCGGGTTGCTTCTGCGTGATGCTCTTGGCGGGTGTGTCCCACAGCAGCAGGTAATAGTCGCCGCCGTAGCCGGCGCCGATGAGCCCGCGCGAGTTCAGGAAGTACGCCGCGGGATCAGCCTGCAGGGCCTTGAGGTCGGCCGGCTTGTCGGTCCACTCGGTCGGGTCGTCGACGAGGAACCACTTCATCGTGGCGTCAGCGCCGGCGCGGGGGCCTCGCTCCTGAAGCTGGCGACGCATCGCGTCAGCATCGGCGGCTTCTTCCGGCGACACGGCAATGCGGAACTCCAGCACGCCGGCGCCCTGCAGCAGACGCTTGAGGTCTTCGGGGTCGTCCAGCGGGCCTTTGACCTTCTGATAGGCGTCAAAGGCTCCGACGATGTCACGAATCTGATCGGCCCGCGAGGGGTGCTGGGCAAACAGTTTCTCAAGCGCCGCTTCCCGGGGGCTGGAGCCTTCGATCGGCTGCTTGGTGTCCGGGTCGATCTTCTGAACGGTGGAAAGTTCCAGCACATTGCCCAACTCGACCGGGCTGATGTTCGTCTCGAGCACCGCCTTGATGGCTGCGTCGAAAGCCAACTCGGCCGCGGCGACCTTGCCGGCTTCGTCGATGCGTTTTTCTTCGTCGTCTTTGACCTTCTCGTAACCGGCCCGGGCATCCTGCAGTGCATCGAAGGTCGCCGCGGCGGTCTCCAGCGCCTCAGCGCGGCCGGGCACTTCATGCGCCAACTGCTTGATCGCCTCGGTGCGGGCGGCCCCATCCAGACGCAGCGCCGAAATCACCGCGGCGCGCTGAATGTTCCGCTGCGAAAGCTGATCGAACTGCTCGCGCCACTGCTTGCGAAGCTCGACGACGCTCTGCGACGCCAGCGGCATCTGAATCTCGACGCGGTTGCCGGACTCGACACGCCACACGAGGTTGCGCACACCGGCCGGGTCGACGCGCTTCTGCAGAATCGCGATGGTCTGTTTGATCAGCTCTTCGGGATTGTTCGCATCCTGGGTGTCGACTTCGTAGAGCAGGCTCGTTCCGCCGCGCAGGTCGATGCCGAGGTTCAGCCGCTCTTTCGGCGGATACATCGAGTATCCACAGACCAGCAGAACGAACACGATCAGAATAAGCTTCCAGGTGATTTTGCTGTCCATGACGCGGGGCCTAGCGAGTAAGGATGAGGGTCAAGGCGGGTCAATGCCGAAGCCTGGACCCTGTAATGTCAGTTTGTCTCTTGCGGCTTGCCATCGGGCAGAACGGTCTGCACGGCGCCGCGGGCGAAGCGCAGGCGGCTGTTGGCCGATTCGTCGACCTTCACGATGATCTCGTGTTCGCGGACCTCGATGACGGTGCCGAGGATACCGCCGATCGTCTGCACCTTGTCGCCCTTCTTCAGCGAAGCCAGCAACTCGGCGCGCTTCTTCTTCTCGCGCCGCTGCGGCATCAGGATCAACAACCAGAACACCGCCAGTAGAATCACCATCGGCATCAGGAAGCCCCAAGGTGAGGGCTGCGGCGCGGCGGCGGCATCATCGCCGGTCGCCGGGACGCCGTCGGCGCCGGTGGTGGTGGCGGGCGCTTCGGAATTGGTCGGAGCAGGCGCAGCAGAATCGGTCGCCGGCGGCGGAGGAGCCGCATCGGACTGTGCGAGCGTCAGGCTGTGATACCAGGTCATGGTGGTGGTCCTTTGGTAAATCGAACACCGCCGCGCGATGCACGCACCGCGCCGCGGGGCCTCTAGGTTGCGATAACCGGCCAGCGGTCCCGTAAATAAGGCCAGTTATCATTACGGATCGCGTGGCGGATGTCCAGCATGAGGCGCTGGAAATGTCGCAGGTTGTGGATACTTACGAGGATCGGCCCGAGCATCTCCCCGGCATTGAAAAGGTGCCGCAGGTAGGCCCGGGTGTATTTCTGGCACGTCAGGCAGTCGCAGCCGGCGTCGATCGGGCTCGAATCGGTCCGATATTGGGCGTTTTTGAGGCGAATCTGGCCTGTGGGCGTAAAAGCGTTGGCATTGCGGCCGTTTCGCGTCGGCAGGACGCAGTCGAACATGTCCACCCCCGCCCGCACCGCTGCCACGATGTCACGCTCATAGCCCACCCCCATCAGATAGCGCGGCTTGTTATCGGGCAGCAGCGGAGCCGTATGCTCGACCACCCGCACAAGCTGGTCATACCCCTCGCCCACGGCCACGCCCCCGATCGCATACCCCGGCAGGTCAAAATCCCGCATCGCCTGGGCACAGTGCGTCCGCAGGTCCAGGTCGACGCCACCCTGCACGATGCCGAACAGCCCCTGATCATCGCGATGGTGTGCTTTCACGCATCGCTCGAGCCAGCGGATCGACCGCTCCACAGCCAGTTTGTTCCGCGCGTCATACTCAGCGGCGCTGACCGCGTGCCGACCGGAGGTGACATTCTCCGGGGCCACGTGTTCCGCCGAGGCCGGCGGGCAGTCGTCGAAGGCCATGATGATGTCCGCCCCGATTTCGTTCTGCGCCTTGATCGACGACGCCGGCGTCAGGCGGATCTCCGCCCCGTCGATTTCGCTGCGGAAGGTCACGCCTTCGTCATCGATCGCGCGCACATCCGCCAGGCTGAACACCTGAAACCCCCCGCTGTCGGTGAGGATCGGTCCGCACCAGCCCATGAAGCGGTGAACCCCGCCGAGTTCATCGATCAGCTCCGTGCCGGGTCGCAGCATGAGGTGGTAGGTGTTGTTGAGGATGATCTGTGCGCCGGTCGACTCGACGAGGTCCGGCAGCAGCCCCTTGACCGACGCCTTGGTGCCCACGGGCATGAAGGCCGGCGTGTCGAATGTGCCGTGCGGGGTGGTGACTTTCCCCACGCGTGCTGCGCAGTCGGTAGCCTTTTCCGAAATGTCGAACCGTATCGCGGACATTCCGGTGATGATACTTAAAATAATGACCAAATCCCAATGGCCGGCCCATCCATAGCCGCAGTCTGACAGACTGCGGATCCGCGACCTGTCAGGTCACGGCTATTTATTTGGCTGTCTTCTTGCCCGGTCGCGGCGCGCGATCCGCCGGTTTCTTCTTGAGAATGTCCGGCACGTGATAGCCCGTCTTCTGCTTGAGCATGTTCAGCTTGCTCTTCATCATCGCCAGCACGTCGGCGTACTGCGGATCGTTAATCACGCTTTCGAGTTCTTTGGGGTCTTTCTGCAGATCGTAAAGCTCGGCGATGTCGTCTTTCTCATCGGTGGCGATGATGTATTTGTACCGCTCGGTGCGCACCGCCAGCAGCGTCGGCGTCTGATTGAAATGGCGCTCGCGGAAATATTCGTACAGGAAAGCCTGCCGCCAGTTGTCCGGCGTCGAGCCGTCGAGCACCGGCACCAGCGATCGCCCCTGCACGCCGTCGGGTATCTCCGCCCCGCCGAGTTGCATGAACGTCGGCGCGATGTCGATGTTCAGCGTCATCGCATCGATGACCGAGCCCGATTTCACCTTCGCCGGGTAGCGTACGATCATCGGAATGCGCATCGACTCCTCGTAAGCCAGCCGCTTGTCGCCGCGGCGATGCTCACCCATGAAAAACCCGTTGTCGGAGGTGAACATGACGATCGTGTCGTCGAGGCGATCGATCTTTTTCAGCGTGTCCATCACACGCCCGACGCATTCGTCGACGGCGAGGATCGCGCCGAGATACCCGAGCCGATCCTTCCGCTTGGCCGGCCACTGCTTCTGCGGCAGTTTGTCCGGCACACGGCCGGGCTTCATGGCGCCCCATGCATTGCGACGCATCCAGCGGGGCTTGTCCGCCATGTCGTCGAGAAAACTTTCGGGTACAGCCAACTCGACATCATCCATCTCGTGCGCATGTCGCTTGGCCGGTGTGAACGGCCCGTGCACCGCCTTGTGCGACAGGTACAAACAGAACGGCTTGTCCTTACCCGCCTGCTTGTCGAGCCACGCCGTGGCGTAGTCGGTCAGCAGATCGGTGATGTAGCCTTCGCGATTGACGGGCTTGCCGTCGACATTCAGTTTCGGGTCGAAGTACACACCCTGCCCCTTGAAGCTGACCCAGTGGTCGAAGCCCGGGCGGGGATCATCACGCGGCAGCATGTGCCACTTGCCGATGAAGGCGGTCGAGTAACCGGCCTTCTGAAGCTGCGATGGAAAGGTCGGCATGTCCGGCGGAATCTCGCAACGCTCGTTGGTCGGCACCCCGGTGTTGTGTGCATACATGCCGGTCAAAAACGCGCTGCGGCTCGGCGAGCACAGCGAGATCGTCACAAACGCATTGCGGAACCACGCCCCCTCTTTGGCCAGTTGGTCGATGTGCGGCGTCTTCAGAAACGGATATCGCCCCATGAACCCCAGCGCGTCGTACGCCAGGTCATCGACGAGAATGAACACCACGTTCGGCCGCGGTGCCGCCGCCTGAACCATCACCGGGCGCATGAAAAAACCGCCCATCAACGCGGCGGCAACCACAACCAAAAGACTCAAACGTTTCACAGGGCGGACCTCCACAAGGTGTTTCAGTCCAAACGCTGGCGTTCGGTCGCTTCTTGCAGAATGCGCTTTTCCTTTTTGGTGAGACTGGCCAGGCCCTCGTTGTGGACCTTGTCGAGAATGCGGTCGACCTCGGCCTCGGCCGCCTGCTGCTTTTTGATCTTCTGATTGAACGAGGCCCGCTTGCGCTTCTCGGCGATCTGTCCCGGCGAAATGTTCGGCATCGCCATGCGATCGAAGATGTTCAACCAGTGTGCGTTTTTAATCAACACGAACCCGAGCAGCGCCCCGCCGAGATGCGCCGCCTCGCCGCCGGCGTTGACCGATCCGGCGATCACCCCCAACACCGCGATGCCCAAAAACACCAGCGCCAGCGTTCGCATCGTCATGCGGATCGCGCCCCAGAGCATCAGTTCCTGATGCGGGAACAACACCGCGCACGCCACCAGCAGACCGAAGATGCTCCCCGAAGCGCCGATCAGCGGCGTGGTTTCGCCAACCCCCAACAAATCAGGCACAAATGCCAACCCGGTGAACACCACCGCCCCGCAGCACCCGCACAGCAGGTAAAACGCCAGAAACCGCCGCGCCCCGAGCGTGCGTTCGATCCACGGGCCGAAGTAAAACAGCATCAGCATGTTGAAGAAAATGTGAAACAACCCCGCATGCAGAAACTGGTACGTGAACCACCGCCATAGCTGCACCCCGTATACCGCCTTGTCGATGCTGAAGTACCCCAGTTCTGAGGGTGCAAACGCCGAAGCGCGTCGGCTGCCCCCGAGCACCGAGTCCAGCAGAAAGATCACGACGTTGATGCCGATCAGCCACGCCGAGACCGACACGCCGCTCATGCGGCCGCGCAGCGTCGGGTCGTGTTGATCGCCGTAGTATGGTCGGTCCGCAAATCCCATGGTCTGATTCTATCTTCGTCGTGACGGGGCAAACACATTAAGCAGGTGAACATGTCGAATCAGGTACCACCCCGCCAGCGCCCCGCCGAGGTGTGCCGCCTCGCCGCCTGCATTGCGCCCGCCGGTGAGCACCACGAACACCGCCAGCCCGATGAACACCCACGCCAGTGTTTTCAGCTTCATGGGAATCGGCGGGAACAGCAGCATGACCATCGCATTGGGCGCGATCGTCGCCGTGGCGATCAGCACGCCGTACACACCCGCCGAAGCGCCGATCATCGGGGCATCGGCGCTGGTCACGAGAATGCCTGTACCCCAGAACATCAGGTATGCGATCGGGCCGACCACGCCGCAGAGCAGATAAAACGCCAGGTATCGCTTGGACCCGAGATACTGTTCGATCAGCGGGCCGAAGAAATACAGCGCGAGCATGTTGAAGAAGATGTGGCTCATGTTCGCATGCAGAAACTGAAACGACACAAATCGCCATACTTGCACCTGCGTGATCGCCGTGTCGGCCGAGAAATACCCGAAGTGCTCCAGCGGCCCCATCACCATGGTGCGGACCAGCGTTCGGCCGTCCGGCAGCCGAAAAATCTGTTCGCCGATCTTGTAGGCGATCCCCGACTGGATCAACAGCCGATCGATCACGAATACCGCCACGTTGATCGCGATGATCCACGTGTTGATCGTCCACATCGACATCCCACCGAGGCGGCGTCGCCCGCCGGGTGGCTGGTCCCATTCGCTGAACCCGCCCGGTTGACGGGGGTTGCGGGGATTCCGGGGATTCCGGGGGTTCCGGGGGTCGTTTCGGTAATAATCGCGGTCGTACAGGCCCATGTTATTTCGTCTTTACGAACGTCAGCCAGTAAAGGATCGTCGAAATCGATTTTCCGTCGACGACTTCACCATCGCGGATCATCTGGATCAACCGATCGGGTTCGACCGGCTCGACCTCGATGCGCTCGGTTTCCTCCAGGGCCTGACCGACGTGCTTGAGCCCGGTCGCCACAAACGTGTACATCCACTCGGTCAGAATGCCGGGCGATGTGTAGAACTCGGTGAGGCGCTGGATCTTCGCCGCTTCGTAGCCGGTTTCCTCGATCAACTCGCGGCCGGCGCAGACGGCGGGATCTTCCCCCGCCTCCAGCGTCCCGGCGGGCAGCTCCCACAGCTTCTTGCCGACGGTCCAGCGATGATTGCGGATCATCACGATGCGCCCGTCGTCGAGGATGCCGAGTATCGTCACCGCCCCGGGGTGGACCACGACCTCGCGTTCGACGGTTCCGCCGTCGGCTGTCTGAATCTTCACCACGTCGAGATTGACCTTAACGCCCTCAAAAACCCGGCGGGCGTCGCGTGTTCGTTCGATATTCATGCGGACATCTTAGATTGGCCAATCACCAAGCACCAATGACCAAGACAATGTTCTCATGCTCAATGCTTTACGATGAAATCACGATCAAATCGCCGTGTTTCGTCCCGGACATTGTGATTTGGTCATTGGTCATTTGCAGGCTATCCTGTTCGCTCTGACTGGAGCAACGAATATGGGCGTTCCGATGCTGGATATCGCGACGGAGAATCAGGCGGTGGCCGAGGCCGTTCGCCAACGAATCGACGCTGTGATCGAGACGAATCAATTCATTCTCGGCAAGACTGTGGCCGAGTTGGAACTCGCGCTGGCCAAACGATGCGGCGTGGACAATGCCGTGGGCGTGTCCAGCGGGACCGATGCGCTGCTGATGGCGCTGATGGCGCTGGAGGTCGGCCCGGGCGATGAGGTGATCGTTCCGCCGTTCACATTCTTCGCCACGGCGGGCGCGGTCCACCGTGTCGGCGCGACCCCCGTGTTTGTCGACATCGACCCGGTCACGTTCAACATCGACCCGGCCGCCATCGAAGCGGCGATCACCGACAAGACCAAGGCGATCATTCCCGTGCACCTGTACGGACAGTGCGCCGACATGACCGCCATCATGAAGATCGCCGAGGCCCGCGGGCTGTACGTGATCGAAGACGCCGCCCAGGCGATCGGCGCCAAGGACCACGACCGCCCCGCCGGTTCGATCGGCCACGTCGGCTGCTTGAGCTTTTACCCGACGAAGAATCTCGGCGGGTTCGGCGACAGCGGCGCGGTGCTGACCCAGGACGCTGAGCTGGCCCAGAAGATGCGTCACATCCGCCTGCACGGCCAGACCGATGAGTACCGCCATCAATACGTCGGCGGCAACTTCCGCATCGACGGGCTGCAGGCGGCGGCGTTGATCGTCAAGCTCGAACACCTCGACGCCTACGAGGCCGGCCGCCGCGCCGCAGCGGAGCGTTACCAGGCGTTGTTGAGCGAAGTGCCGCTGACGCTGCCGGCCGCAGCCGAAGGCCAGTATCACGTGTATAACCAGTACACGGTCCGCAGCGAACGCCGCGATGAACTCTGCGCCCATCTCAAAGCCAACGAGATCGGCCACAAGGTCTTCTACCCGCTGGCGCTTCACCTGCAGCCGTGCTTTGCGTACCTGGGCTATCAGCCGGGCCAGTTGCCCGTCGCCGAGGCCGCCACGGCCGAGGTCGTTTCGCTGCCGATGTTCCCCACGCTCAGCGCCGAGCAGCAGGAACGCGTGGCCGCTGTGATCGATGAGTTTTACCAGTAAGATGTGTGCATGAGTGCCGACGCCCCGCATGACGACGCGATCATCCGCCTGGACGGCGTGCATAAATCGTTCGGCACGTTGAAAGTGCTCCAGGGCGTCGATCTGTCGTTTTACCGCAGCCACACCACCGTCGTGATCGGCCCCAGCGGGTGCGGCAAATCCGTCATGCTCAAACACATCGTCGGCCTGCTGCACCCCGACCGCGGCGAGGTCTGGTACGAAGACCACCGCGTCGACAAACTCCCCGAAACCGAACTCGTCGACATCCGCACCAACTTCGGATACCTCTTCCAGCTCGGGGCGCTGTTCGACTCGATGACCGTCCAGCAGAACGTGTGCTTCCCTCTGGAAGAACACGCGAAGATGACGGAGGCGGAGCGTTGCGATCGCTGCGCCGAGGTGTTGGGCCTGGTCGGCATGAGCAACACGCAGAACAAATTCCCCGCCGAACTTTCCGGCGGCCAGCGCAAACGCATCGCCCTGGCGCGCGCCATCGCCCTGCACCCCAAGGTCATTCTGTACGACGAACCGACCACGGGCCTGGACCCGATCCGCTCGGACACCATCAACGAACTGATCATCAAGCTCAAGGATGAACTGCACGTCAGCAGCATCGTCGTCACGCACGACATGACCAGCGCCTACAAAATTGCCGACCGAATCGTCATGCTCTACGATGGTCACATCATCGCCGACGCGACGCCGGACGAGCTGCGCAACACCGAAGAACCGATTGTCCGCGCCTTCATCGAGGGCCGCAGCGACATGCACCAGATCGACGGCCTCGAAGCCGCCGTGGACTGACGCTCATGAAAGAACGCACCCGCAATACGATCGTTGGATTCACCGCCCTGGCCGGACTGATCGCCGTGGCGTGGATGGCGTTCATGTTCGGCGAGCTTGAAGAGTGGACCGCCGACACCTACCCCGTCACGGTCGAGCTGAACAACGCCACCGGCATCACCGCCGGCAGTCGCATCAAGCTCAGCGGCATCGATGTCGGTTTCGTCGAAGCGCTGGACTTCGCTGACGGCACAGCCACGCGCGTCGTGATGAATTGCCGCATCGACAGCAAATACGACATCCCCGCCAACGCCACCGTCACCAGCACCGGCAGTCTGCTCGGCGGCGCTTCCACGCTGGCGATCACACCCGCCATGGATGAGCAAGGCAACGTGATACCCTCCGACGGCAAGCATGTGCCGCGCGACGGGTCGGGCAACATCAAGGGCACGGTCGTGTCGATGAGTCAGCAGTTCACCGAGATCGCCCGCGACCTGCGCGATCAGCTTCGCCCGCAGCTGAAAAACTTCGGCAAGGTGTCCGAGCGCATCATCGCGCTGGCCGATGAGTACAAGGCCGTCGGCGAGAAGCTCAACGCCATGCTCGAAAAGCGATCGATCGCCGATGTCGATGCTGGCAAGGTCGATGCGAACTTCACCACGGTCGTGGCGCGTGTCGACTCACGCCTGGCTGAACTCCGCGAAACGCTCGACCGCATCAACAAGGTCGTCGGCGATGAAAAGCTGCTCGGCGACATCCGCGCCACCGCCACCAATGCCCGCGAGTTGACCGCCGACGCCCGCACCAAGCTCGACGCACTGACGACGCGCTATGTGGCGCTGGCCGACGATCTGAGCAAGTCGCTGTCGTCGATGGACAAGCTGCTGGTCGACGCCCGCACCGGCAAAGGCACGCTCGGCCGCGTCATGCAGGACCCCGCCCTGTACAACAACCTCACCGACGCCGCGGCACGATTGAACGAAGCCCTCAAACAGGCCCAGTTGCTGATCGAAAAATGGAAGGCTGAGGGCCTTCCCGTGCAGTTCTGATCAGTCGATCGGCTCAAAGCGACAAACCACATCGTACAACTCGCCGCCGGGGAAAAGATCGGCGACGTTCTGTTCTTTGACCATGGCGACCTTGAGCGTGTCGCAGGTGAAGCGGGTGTGGTAGTTGGTTTCCAGCGCCCGGCCCATGCCTTCGATGATCAGCAGGTCGGCGCCCTCGGCCGCCTCGGCGAGTTGCGGCGTCACCTTCGACAGATCAATCACCGGCAGATGATTGCCCGACGGCACGAGCATGAGCTGCCCGGCGTCCAGCGCATCGGCGAAGGTCGTTTCGACGCGGGAGACTCGGTCGATCAACTCGACGAGCTCGGGGTAGATCACATCGTTCAGCGCCGGGGCGGAGTTGGCGGTGATGACCAGGTCCATGCCGCGTTGCAGCAGGTGCCGCGCCAGCGGGAGCATGCCCAGCACGAAGTCGGCGCCGGCGTTGTCGATGAACATCACGGCTTTCTGATAGCGGCGATCCGCCCAGCGAGCGGCCAGCGTGTCGAAATCATCAACCCGCCAGGGCCGTTCCGGCAGGCGCTCGCGCACGGAGTGGAAATCCATCTGACCGCGTTCGTAAAGCCCGACGGTCGAGGCGCAGCCCATGTCGAAGATGTTGCCGGCGAAGATGCCGCGCACGAGCGTGAGCAGCAACTCGTTGCCATGATGCTTGTTCAGCTCGCGGAAGACATCCGGCAGCAGGCGCATCGCCGCATCGTTTTCCCGCTGTTTCAGCGGGCGATACGGATCATCGAAGTCGTACTCGGCCAGGTACTGCGTACGCAGATCACAAAGCACGAGAATCGACAGCGGGCCCAGCAGGTTCGGCTCAACGCGCAGGCGCTGCACCATCGCGTCGAACTTTTCGCAACAGGCGGCGGCGCGCTCCGCGGCGTCGGGCCGACCGTCGGACTCGATCGCGTGGCGGCGAAGGCTTTCGGTGTGGTGCTCGAACACGTCGAGCCAGTACTTGCGTACCTCGGCGTCGGCGGCCATGTCGATGGTGTTCGGGCGATAGCTGTCCGGGTCCGCCAGCAGCGGGAAACACACGCGGGTGTCTTCAGCAGTTGAGCGATTCATCCGAGCCCCGCGAAGTTGAACAGCATTTTCAATCCCACCTGTTGTGATTTTTCAGGGTGAAACTGCGTGGCGAAGAGGTTGTCGCGCCACACCGACGAGCAGAAGCGGCCGGCGTAGTCGGTGACGGTCGCCACATCTCCAGCCTCGGCGGGATCGGCGTAATACGAGTGGACGAAATACACGTAGGCCGGCGATTCGATGCCGGCCAGCAGCGGGTTGTCATCCTTGGCGGGCTCGATGGCGTTCCAGCCCATGTGCGGCACCTTCAGCGCGGGATCGTCCGGCTCAAAGTGGACGACGCGCCCGGGCATCACACCGAGCCCTTCGTGCAGGCCGTCCTCGGTGGAGGTTTCGAACAGAAGCTGGAGCCCAAGGCAGATGCCAAGCGTGTATCGACCCGACGCCACGAAGTTGCGGATCGGCTCGATGAGCTGGCGTTCGTGCAGGTGGGTCATGGCGTCCTTGAACGCGCCAACGCCCGGCACGATGAGCTTTTCGTAGCGATCGACCTGCTCACCGGCGTTGACGATTTCCGCGTCAGCGCCGACGCGCTGCAGCGCTTTCTGCACGCTGCGCAGATTGCCCATGCCGTAGTCGACGATGCCAATCATGGTGAAGGCCTAAGCAATGGGGCCAAGGGGGCGTCAAAAGACAAACCGGGCCGCGCGGCGACCCGGTTTGTCGTCACGAATTCGAATGATATCAGGCCGGGGCATCAAGTCGAGCATGGAAACCCCTGATCGGGTGTTCACCGGCTCGACGCCCCCTTCGCTGATTTACTGCGACGCGGTCAACACGACGATCTCGACGCGGCGGCTCTTGGCCTTGGTCGACTGGGTGTCCATCGTGTGCTTGCCGGCGGCGTACATCTTCGCGTTGGCAATGCCCTGCGACTGCAGATAACGCTGCACCGCCATGGCGCGCATCGCGCTGAGTTCGAGGTTGTCCTTCCACTTGCTCTTCTTGATCGGATCGGTGTCGGTGTAGCCCTCGACGCGGACGACCTTGTCGGGGTACTGGCTCTTGATCACACCGGCGATCTGCTGCAGCGTCGATTTGGCGGTCGACTTGAGATCAACCTTGCCGGGTGAAAACAGCACGTCGCCCGGCACGCGGACGGCGATCTGACCCGGGGCGCCGTGCACCTCGATGCCGCCGATACCGCCGAAGGGCGAATTGGCCTCGGCCTTGGCGGGTGTGGCCATCTGGCCCTGCAGGTCGGCGACCTGCGATTCGAGTCGGCTGCGGTCGGCGTTGCACTGCTCAAGCGCGGTGCGTGAAGCGTCGAGCTCCGACTGAAGTTCCTGGTTCTGGGCGTAGAGCGCATCGCGCTCGGCCTTGAGCTTGTCCTGGCAGCCTCCGGCCAGCAGGCTCATCATCGCAAGCGCCACCAGCGCAGTGCTGCGTCCGCTTATCCATCGCGTCGTCATCATGGCATGCTCCTGTTGCATAATCGTGTCGGACCGTCCGTGGCCCGCACCCTACCATAGATCGGCTGACCGGACCACGTGGGATCAACCGTCACATGTATTTGATTCATCCCCGCGGATTGTTCTGTCCGCTGGGTCGCTTCTTTTTAAACACTGCCCACAACTGCGGGCCGATCCATGCGAGGATCAACGTCAGTGCCGCCGTGACGATGATCACCAGCAACGTCGGCATCGACTTGTTGCCCACAAATGGAACGAGCCAGACCGAAGCGTTGTTGCGTGCATTTAACAGCACAAACGCCACCGCGTAAAGCGCCGCCGCCACCGCCCCGGCAAGTTTCAGATACATCAGCCATTTCGGCGAAGTCATCATGCCCCCTGATTCAACACGACCGGCTACGACTCACCCGCCCAACAGCATACCAAAATACACCAGCACCGGCTCGCGCATCACCATCAGAATCACCGTCGCCGCCGCCAGGTGCGGGCCGTAGGGAATCACCCGAATCTCGCGATGCAGCAGTCTGCCCAGCCCCGCCGCCCCGGCGGTCCAGGCCAGCCCGAGAAACGGCGCCACGAAAAACGCAAGCACCCCGATCTGCCATCCGCAGACCGCCCCGACCGCCCCCATCAGGTGCACATCACCCAGCCCCATCGCCTCCTTGCCGAACCCCAGCGTGCCGAGAATCCGCGTCGCCCAGACCGTCACCGCCCCGGCGAGATAGCCTAACACCACGCCGCCGAGTGTTGTGAACCACAGCGGTGCACCATCATAGTAAATCTGTACAAACCCGCCCAGAAACCACCCCGCAAATGGTAAGGCCAGAAATAGGCACTCCTTGAGTACCTCACGCCGAGGATGTGGGTGGGCCAGCCAAACCTCGGGGTCATCAGCTTCGTGATGCGCCTGATCATCTTCGGGTAATTCGTCGTCAAAACTGCGCGGCAACACACCCAGCCGAAGCAGCACAATCGCCACGATCAAGCCCACCATCGCGCACAAAGCCCGTGGCGTCTGGTAATAACTCAGATGCGGGACCGCACACACATCTACCCTATTGTCAGAACCATGAATAGTGGGCCAAGTCGTTCGTCCTTGTTCGATTGCGATACGAACCGTCGCTGAATGGCGGTACGGCTCATCCACAAGTTTTAACCGCTCGCTCGGCATCAGCGGCATACCGTTCTGCACAGCCGGCGGCAACTCCACGTGCTTAAATGACCATGGCCACATCGCCACCGCCGTCGGCAGCAGCACGAAGGCGGCCAGCGTGATCGTCCACGGAATCTGCAGCGGGATGATGAAGTGGCGCGCGTCGATCAGCGTCGCCGCCAGCAGCCCCGCCAGCAGGACGCCGTTGACCAGGAAGATCAGCCACGTCGCGTCGAGCCCCGGCCCGGAAAAGTCCGGCCGCAGGTTCGTGAAATAACAGATGTAAAACCACCCGCCGATGAGCAAACCCGTGATCGCCTCGATGATCGGGTATTGCGCGCTGATCGGATTGGCACAGTATCGGCACTTGCCCCGCAGCCAGAGCCAGCCCAGCACGGGCACGTTGTCATACCACGCCAGTTTGTGCTGACACTTGGGGCAATGCGACGGCGGGCTGACCAGGCTCTCGCCGGCCGGCAGACGATAGATCACCACATTGAGAAAACTGCCGACGCAGGCGCCGACGATCGTCGTGAAGATCAACCAGAGAATCAGTGCCGCCACGGGGTATTCCTGAAGAGGATCAATGCCCAATGTTCAAGTCCCAATGACCAAGGCAATGTTCAAATGACCAAGGCTCGCCGAAGTTTGGTCATTGAAGCATTGGGCATTGCCTTGGTCATTGGTGCTTGGTCATTGGTTATTCTGTTCGGTTATTTCGCCCTGCTCGTCGATGGTGAGCTGTTTGATCTTCGACTCGGCGCGGTCGAGGATGCTGCGACAGTGCTTGATCAGCTTCATGCCGCGTGCGTACTGGTCGAGGCTCTGCTCGAGGGTGACGTCGCCGGATTCGATGGCGTCGATGATCTGCTCAAGTTGAGCCAGCGACGGCTCAAACGGGGGCAGGGATTCGTCGGTCTTCGGTTCGTTGGCTTTTTTCGCTGTCATGATGCCCGCATGATACCACCGCAACGCGGCGGGTGAAGTGGAGAGCGTGTTTTGACAGGATCAACCGGATCAAGACGGACACTGGAGAAAAATGCCTTGCCATACATCCTGTTCATCCCGTCGACGGTCTGTTGTTCATATTCAACTCGCAGTCCACAGCCCCTTGGAGATGGCGATCACGAGCACATCGTAGAAAGCGTGTGTCGCCACGACGATGCCGAAGCCGCGCATCACGTACAGCACGGCAAAGTAAATCCCCGCCGCGAAGTAGAACACGAACTTGGGCCAAGTGAACTGATCGCCGGCCGAAAAGTGATACGCCGCAAACAGGATCGCCGAACAGACCACCGCCAGAATCGCCCCGCGTTTTTCCGGCACGGCGAGCATGTCGACAAACACCATGTGCAGGATCGCGATCGCCGCCAGGCGGAAGACCAGTTCCTCGTAAACTCCCGCACCGATGGAAAACACCACGCCTGCCTGCCAGGTCATCGTCGACAGGTCCGGCGCCGCGGCGGTATACCCCGCCGCCTGGCGCGGCCCGATCAGCAGGCCGAACATCAACAGTGGAATCGCCAGCGCCAGCGACTCGATCGCCATCGCGAAATACAACCGCGGGTCAAATCGCAACCGGTCCCGCCGCGCCACGTGCCACGCCAGCAGCACCAGCACCACCGCCAACCCCGGCAGGTAGTCCCCGACCGCGCCGAACAGCTCCAGAAAATCCTTCATGAAGGATCGGGCCAGGTTCGACACGCGGTGCCCGGTGTGCGGGTCGGTCGTGTACAGCACCGCGCCGACCTCGTAGAGCACGATCAGCGGCGCCATGAAGATCAACGACTGCAGCGGCTCCTGCGAGCGCAAAAAGTAATGGTCGGGCGACATCGACCGGCGGGATGATGAGGATTCAGACATCAGTCAATGACATTCATGGATGACAACCGCGACCGCTGGAATCCGACCACGCCCAGTTCCCGATAACCACGAAAATGATCATCGGCGATCAAGATCGAATCATTTGTCTTTCTTCTGGACTTTTTTTACCGCGTAAATGCGCAACGTCACATCCGTGCCGATCGGGGGGATCGCCGACGTGTTGGCTTCCCAGACGAGATTTTCGTTGGAATTCGACGCGGCCGTCGGCAGCGCCATCAGTTCTTCGGGGAACGACACGAGCGTGACCACATCGCCCGAGGCGTCGGCGGCGTAGAACGGATCGCCCTGCGCAGGCTTGGCGATGCGCGATCCGGCAAAGACGAACTCGTTGCCCTTCATCACCTTCTTGGTCTTGGAATCACGCACAAGTTCGTTGACCGGCCGCTCGACTGTTTTGCCGTCTTTTTCATACCGCATGGTGATGCGAACGTGATCGCCTTTGGGATCGTGGGCGATGATCTTGTCATCGGTGTACTCCCACTTGCCGGGCGACCCGGGCTCGAGCCCGAGCATGAGCAGCGCCAGGTGAATATTTTTGGGGCGGGCCTTGGAGGAGATGATCGCCTCGTGCTCCTTGGAGGCAGGGACGGTGGCGATCAGTTCCAACAGCCCCTCACTCAGGCAGATCACGCCGTCGACATCGACGTAGCCTTTTTCCAGGTTGATCGAGAGATGTTTCAACGCCGGCGGCGCGGGTTTGGCCGTGGCGGCGGCGTCGGTGTCCGCCTGCGCCAACGCCGACTGCATGCTGATCATGCCCAGCAGCAGCGCCAAACCAATCGTGATGTTCCACCTTCTGATGCTCATCGATGAACTCCTGCCAAGGGGCGGTAAGGTTCAAACACCCCATTCTAGCGGGCTGCGGCGCGACCTTTACGGCAGCGGTTTGACGCGGATGTCCTTGACGAAAACAACGCTCTTCGGATCGTGGGCCTGGATGGCGAAGGTGCCGCTGGAGATCAGGCGGTCGGCCATACCTTTGGGCCGCTCGGGATTGTCCGGCTCGGTGTAGTCAACGGTCTTCTTGCCGTCGATCATCAGCACGATGTGCTTGCCGGTGACGATGATGTCGTAATCAAACCACTCGTTGTCCTTGGCGGGCGAGTTGTCCATCACATCCTGGATGGCGTAGAGACCGCCGGTCTTTTTGCGGTCTTTGTGGGTGTTGTTGATCTGGCACTCGTAGCCCTTGCTCGGCCATGCCTCGGCTTGATATTGGGTGTGGAAGTACAGGCCGGAATTCGAATTCGGCCGGGCCATCACGCGGGCTTTGAGGTGGAAGTTTTTGAAGTTGTGATCAGCGACGGGGCCGTCGTAGAACAGATGCGCCCGCGGGCCGGCGGCCTTGATCGCACCATCCTCAACGCTGAAGGAACCGGGGTTTTCCTCCGAGACTTTCCAGCCGTTGAGCGTGCGGCCGTCGAAGAGACTGACAAAACCGTCGCTGTCATCAGCACACAACGTGCAGCAGCCGGCGGCGATGGTGCAAAGGGTGAGCAGGGTTGCGATGCGCATGGCGGGCCTCCTGGTTGGAAAAAGGTCCGACCACTATAACCGCCCGGGCGGCTTACAGAAAACGCCAATCGCCGTAGGAAACCACGTAGCCCCACAGCAGCGCATTGGTGATCGCATGAGCCCACACGACCGGGCCGATGCCGAGTTTCTTCTCGCCGCGGTTGGTCATCCACACCAGCCATCCCCAGGCGAATCCGCACACGAACGTGCCCGGCCAGTCACGCGGGTGATGGCTCAGCAGGCACCACAGCACGCACGAAGCCGTCAGGCTGAACCAACTGATCCGCCCGACCGGAACCTTCTCGAACTGCGCCTGCATTGGTCGGTCATACTGATCGGCCCACTTGCCGAGCCGCGTGTCGCCGACCCACCCGCCGATCACCGGCAAGTCACTGAGCAGATCAATCGCCGATGCCAGCGCCGGCTTCGGTTCATACAGGCTTCGCAACAACGCCGATCGAAAGAACAGCTCCTCGAACATCGGCACCACCAGCGCCATGCCCAGCAGCCGCAGGCTCAGCGTCGTCCAGCCCAGCGCCGGGCCCATCTCCGCCAGCACATCCGTGCCTGCGTCCGAGAACCACAGCCTGGCCATCAGATCCCCGAGCCATATCCACCCGACGAGCCCGACAATCCCCGCAGGTATCGCCAGCCAGTGAAATTTCCAGTTCAGCTCCGGGGTCAACTTCCGATATCGCCACAGCAGCCAGGCCGTGACCACACACTGCAGTATGTAAACCACCGGAAAAGCCCACGGCGCCCACATGCGAGCCGGCTCGCTGGCCCACAGCAGCGCCACGTACACCACAAACGGAAACACCCGCGGGTGCCACGGGTGTTGGGTCATCCACTCATCCAAACGCTGCAACATCGACCCGCGCGCCGCGCGAGCCGCCTGCCGTTGAGCCAGCTTCTGTGAGGGGTCCAGGCTTTCCACCTGTTTTGTTTCGTCGATTTGATCACCCATCCTTAGATCGCTCGGAAATACTCACCGCGGTGACGCGGAGCCGCGAAGGAGAAAATTGACTGGATCAACAGGATCATGCGGAAAGGATATCACAAACATTCCTGTCCCATCATGTACATCCTGTCAACAAACGCCTTCTCCGTGTCACCGCGTCTCCGTGGCAAATACCTTGGGTCATACCGCCGGCGTTGGTTCATCCGGGGCCATCGCCGCACGCCGATTTCGCCGCCAGCGAATGATCCGGCGGATCGCCCAGATCAGCACCACCAGCACCAGAATCGCCACCACGATCGGAATCACGATCGCGAGGATGCTCATCACGACGGCGCTGCCGTTTTCGCCAGTGGAGACGACCGGATTGGCGACGCCGCCGGTGGTTGCGGTCGACAGGGCACGGGTCGCCACGGTCGCGCCCTGCACCACGCCCGCCGTGCCGCCGCCGGCGATCAGGGCCGTGCCCCACTTGAACATCGGCCCCATGTCCGGGAGCACCGTCGCCATCGCCGCCGAGCCCGCCGCCACCGCCATCGGCGTGGCGATCGTGTCCAGCAGGTTGTCGACCCACGGAATGTAATACGCCGCGATCTCGACCGCCGTGGCAACGCTCAATCCGATGATCGCGATGTCGCTGGTCACCCACTCATAGCCCGGGTCGGTGATCACCCCGCCCCAGCGCGCCCCCACCGCCATCACCAGCAGCGGAACAAACACGCGAAACCCGCACGCCGCCGCGAGTCCCACGCCGATGCATAATCCTGTCACAAGCTGAGCCGGCTGATCCATGGTGAAGTTCTGCGTTTAAAGTTCAAAGTTCGAGGTTTCAACATTCTACCCCGGTCCGCTATCATGCACCCGCAATCCCGTATGGAGTTTTTTATGTCGGATTTAACGGAAGTCGAATTGTTCACCGACGGCGCCTGCCTGGGCAACCCCGGCCCCGGCGGATGGGCCGCGATCCTCAAGTTCCCCGCCAACGGCCAGGTCACGCAACTGACCGGCGGTGAAGACCAGACGACCAACAACCGCATGGAACTGACCGCCGTCATCGAAGGTCTTGCCGCCCTGACCGACCGCAGCCGCGTCCACCTCGTCGGCGACAGCGAATACGTACTCAAAGGTCTGACCCAGTGGATGCCGGGATGGAAGAAGCGCGGCTGGCGCAAGAGCGATAAGAAACCCGTCCTCAACGCCGACCTCTGGCAAAAGCTCGACGCCCTGAATCAACAACACGACGTGACCGTCGAATGGACCCGCGGCCACGCCGGCCACCCCGAAAACGAACAGTGCGATTCACTGGCCAGCGCCGAAGCCCTCGCCCGCAAGCGTTGACCGCCGATCAGTTGGCCTGCTGCGTGACGCTCACCGAATCGGCAGCCCCAAGCACCTTCGAACGATCAAACAGAATCATGACGCGCTTCTCGTTCATGATGGTGTTGTCCGTCGGGTTCACCCCCTGCACGCGCAGATAAGTCAAAAACACATCACTCCGCGTCGAGCAGACCTGCGCCAGCCAGCGGCCGATCATCGTTTTTTCTTCGCGATCATCGATGATGCCGTCGCCGTTGGTGTCATCGGGGTTGGACAGGAAATCGACCACGGTGCTGTTCATCAGGCGGGTGTCCATACCGTCAGTCATGAACGGCATTGTCTTTGTCGGCATCTGGTCGAGATTCATCAACTCGCCGAGAAATGCGATACCCTGGTTGGTGCGCCAATCGGCAATATTGGGGCGCTCGGTGTTGGCGTCGTCCGGGTCATAATCACGGTACGCGAGGATCGCATCGATCATGGCCTCTTTTTCAGCTTGCGTCCCCGGCAGGGGCAAGGCGTACAGCAGGGTTTCCCGGTCCGCGGTGTTGATGTTCAGCGTGCCGGGAAGGAACAAATCAGCAGTACCCAGACCGTCTTCCAACGGGCTGAGCGTTGTGAGTCGATTCATCAGCAACACCGGGAAAGACACAGCCAGATCATCGACATCAACAAGCTCCGTCGAGGCGAAATTCAGGCGGAAACCGTCCGCAGTAGTAGCCCCGTTCCATGCTTCGGAAATCGTCTTGGTGCCGTCCATCGGAATGGCCGCGATCAAGGCCAAGTCACCGACATGCGTCATTTTCCCATCCGTGTAAGTCGCATCACCCGGATCATCAAGGATGACCAGCTGCTCTTGTGTAGCCGCTGCTGCGGGTATATGGCCGGCTGCACCACCAGGCTTAAGACTTTCACCAAGCATATCCAGCCCCGTATCGCGTGCTGCCAGGGGCGATGCTGTGGAAGATGCAAGATATTCGCTAGGCAACACCGTCAGCAAATTCAATCCGTTGCTAGCACCAATCGCTGATGTTTGGCGATAACCAGTGATATTCAGCGTGCTCGGGTCGGTTGCAGAAGCGTAGCCGGACTCATCAAGCGAATCGGGCATATTCTCAGCACCTTCGACTTTCCAATATGACCAAGACAATTCAGTAGAAGTGCCATCATCTGCAGTCGCCCTCAATTCTGCTGTAATGGGCGCAGTGGCAGTTGCACCGGCTCCCGGCCAATTGGCTGTCGCAGGTTCTGTCACAAGCGTGCCCGGGTTTTCCGCGAGAGGCGCCGGCATCAGTCCAGTCGCATCTCCTGCGGGCCCGATCGCGTCTGTTGTGCCCCCAGAAGAATCTCTGTAGATCACTGCCACTTCATCAGGAGCGAGTGTTGTCTGCCCACCCATCAAAGCTGAAAGCTTACCCCAGGGTACCCCACCGACGTGAAGATACACCGACTCGATATCGGCTGGCTTGCGGAATGGATTGCGGATCTCAACAGCGTAACCAGCATCTCCCTGCTGCTGCCATGTGACCGTCCAGATACCACTACCAGCCGCAGTCTCTGTCGCAGAATTGATCTTGTAAAACCGCTGGGCATACACCTCGCTAATAACCGGCAACGCTTCGAAACCGTAGCGGTCGACCGTGCCGTCGTTGACCTTGGTCAGTTCGCTGTCGGTATCCATGTAGTCGGTCAGGTTGGCGGCGAACTGTGCAGCAAACTGGTCGTTGTTCATCCCCTGCGGCAGCGTGAACGTGCCGAGGTTCAACACATCGAGAATCTTCTGGCGCAGTTCATCAGGCGTCAGGTTGTTGATGTCGCGCTTGACCACGGGCCGATTGTAGCTGTCGGCCGTGGCGACCACATCGCTGTTAAACGGCTGGGCATAGATATTGGCCCCGCTGATGGTGGTGAAGAACAGCTTGGCGTTGTTCTGGTAGTAGGTCGGCAAGTCGGTCGACGTCTTAACGTCGGAGTAGATCGACTCGCTGACCTCCGGGATGGTGGCGGAAGCGGTGGAGGCGTAGCGGAAGATGTTATAGAGATACTCTCTGGCCAGCGTCGTGCTGAAATCAGATTTGTGCAGGCCGTTGCGGTAGCTGATGGGGAACTGCTCCGTCGACGGGTCAGCTTTGTAATATCCCGTTGGGTAATTCATACTGACCACATTGATCCAATAGGATTCGCGAGCAGCCGCTTGGGTTGGCATGCCGTAGTCAGCCGTCATGCGGGCGTCCAGCAGGTCTTTGATCTGAGTCATCGCCGTCGGCGCGGCCGCCGGCAACGGCGGCGATGTCAATGTACGGAAACGGAACATCATCCCGCCGGCGTCAATGTCGCAGGGATTCAACCACCTCGACGCCTCTGTCGCCGCGGCGTCCGAGTTCGTGTCGTAAGCGCCCGTTGATGCGTCAACCTGCGACGTCGCCACGTTCAGATTCACCATGCTCGACAGGTCGATCGTGCGGACGGCCACGCGGTAGGAGATGCCGTTGAAGATCGGAATCGGGGCTGGCTGCCAGATCGAATCGAAGAGTCCGTCGCCGTCGGCGTCGGCATCGGGCCTCACGTTGCTGTATCGCATGGTCTCATCAATGCTGGAGGCCTGACGGGTCAGGCCAGTGGCCTGATCATAAGGCTCGAACGACGCCAGCCACCGGTCCAGATCGCCGGGGTAGTCGTAGGTTTCCTGCTTGCCGTCGGCGAACAAGACATCATCGGTCGCGTCCCCAGGCGTCGGTGTCGACGGCGAAGCGGCGTTGTCGACAATGCCCAGGTCGTCCTTGATCTGGCTTTCGATCTTGGAGACGGTGACGTTGAAGACCATCTCCAGGTCCTGGGCGGCGGTGAAGTTGACTGTCGAGGCGCGGTCCAGCCGGGCGATCTCCATGAACATCAGCCCGAGGATGAAGACCAGCAGCAATACCGCCACCACCAGCAGCAGCACCGAGCCGCGCCGCCGGGCGTTGAGGTTCGTTGTGTTCAGTCGGTTCATGTTGTGCTTCCCACAGGTGTTCATGTTCGGTTCCTTTCGATCACGAGCAGACAATCGCCCTCTCAATTGCGATTGACGGGAAGAATGACTTCAAACATACGCCCCAGACCGGTCTGAGACGCAACTCGCCCCTTCTCATCGGTCAACCGATACGTGACGCGAATCAGGTAAGGCCACTTTGGCTGGTTGTCCCTGGTCCACAAAAACAATCTGTCAGCGTTCTGAGTGTCCCCCCCGAGACTCGCTCTATAAGTCTTGATCCTGTTCTTGATGGCAGAATTCCAGTGGTGTTCGCTATACCAGATAATGCCGCCCTGGTTATCCGTGTCGATCAGGCCATCCTGCTGATCTTCCACATTGTTCGCTTTGTCAAACCAGTCCGCAGCAACTTCCACCTGGATGCTGGTCACATTCGGAACAAAATATGGGTGTGTCTGTGCGAGCTGCCATGCCCCGTATTGCCTGTCGGCATCCTCGCTCTTATACACCGGATAGGGATTCACACGCAGCCGCTGGTCTGCTCTGACATAGGTGTATTTGATCGCATTCTCCGGCCCCCCACTTCCACCATTGGCGGGCACAATCAAGTCATTGGAAATATCCTGCAAAGTGGCCGGCCCGCTTGCAGAGACATTGCCTGAGACATCGGTCAACGCCATGTATAACTTGTCATCCACGTCACTGGCGGGCTCGCCGGTGTAGCCGGCAATCTGCATATCTGTCTGCGCCCCGTAACTGTAAATCTGCTGCGGGTTGTTGGGCCCCTCGTCGAGAAACAGCGCCTGGCGGCCCATGATCCAGTTGATCGCATAGTAGTTCGGATCAGCCTGATTAAGGCTGGTCGGGCCAAGATACGGTTTAAGGGGGGTATAGTCCGTACCATCGTCCTTCAATCGCAGGGCATGGCCGTACCATATCTTGACATGGTTCGCATCCGACGTACTGGAGATTGAATCTGTTTTACCCGGCGTGACCGGCTCCAAATCGCCGCGAAGACGAGCGAAACACAACTGATCGCTGGGCACTTTGGCAAAAGGTGTCGCCGCGTCGGGCGTCATGTAGACGTTTGCCATATCCTTGTTGACAACCATCAGGAAACCTTCGTCCGAAGGCTTGACCATTGCGCGGGCGTCTTCGGTCATCTGCGCCCGGGCGACACGCGCATTCTGAATGACGCGGCTGAGGCCGATGCCGCTGCTGACGGCATCCTTGACGCTACTGAAAACCTGGTTGATGAACAGCACGATGCCGATTGTGATCGCCATGGCGATGAGCATTTCGAGCATCGTGAAGCCGCGGGTTGTCATGTGGCGCCGTTTCATTTGATTACCTCGTTGCCCAGGATCACCACTCGAAGCGTGCTCGACTGGCTGCCGGCATGGCTGCCGTAATACCAGTTGCCGCTGACGTCCTGCCCGTTGACCTGTACCGGCTCCCGTTTCGTCACCACACCGACCTGCCCGTCAGCCTGGCTGACGACCATTTCGCCGAGCCGAAGCGGCGCGTTTTCAATAGGCCCCATCTCGACCGTCGGCACGGCATCGCTGATCTTTTTCAGGACGAAGATGTAGACTTCCCACTCAAGCGAGTCCAAATCCTTACGGACCAGCGGCACCCAGTAATAATCACGATTCAGAAAATCCGGGTCTTCGTTGCTTTCGTTGTATTTCAGATTACCGTTGAAATCGAGTTGTGAGGGGATGCAACGCATCGAAACGGGCCACTCAATAGTAATGCTCGGATCATTCGTATCATCGAGCAATTCAGATGGCATGAAATTGACGTTGCCGTTGTTGGCGGTTGACAGATCGGCTTCGTTGGCCAATCCGCGTGCATCGACCAGCGCTTGAATGTTGTCGACCAACTGCTGGCCGACGACGTCATCGAAAGCGCTTTTCTGCATGGCGCCGCTGACCGGGAAGATCGCCGCCACGGCAATGAGCCCCACGCCGAGAATCATGATCGCGAACATGATCTCCAGTAGTGTGAACCCCCGGAAGTTGCCCCTCGGCAAGGCGGCGTCATCGTGTCGACCGGTGATATGCATGATGTCATGGGTCGTGTTCATTACTGCACCTTGTTCAGCGAGCCGGTGTAGCGGTTGATGAAGATTTTGATGCCGTGCTCCATGATCCACTGGGCCTTCGTGTTGCTGCTGCTGATGTTTTCCTCGATGCCGTCATCCGACAACGATTCGTAACCGGCGTCGGCGAAATCAGTCTTCGAATAGACGACGATGCCGGCGACGGATTCGAGCTTTTCAAACGGGAGGTGGATCCTGGCATCCATGTTATTGGGAGGCCCATACTTATCGGACTCAGGATCCCATTCATCATATCTGTAGGTGCCGCCGCCGAATGGATTATCACGTGTAGCGCCCTGGCTGTTGCCGGTGAAAAACTCGCCGTTGCGATCCCCGTCATAGCAGACGACGCGCCACGCCCGTTGCTGAGGGTTCGATGAACTGCTTAATGCATTTTGATAAATGTCTAAACCCTTGGACGCGACAAATGTCCCCTGGGCATTGAAGCGAATTGCAAAGGGCGGATGCAATAGCTCAAGACCTGAGTCGCCAAGGATGATGCCGAGAATGCCGGTACCCCGCGGCAAATTAAGATACTCTCGTCCAGCCACATCCACATAACCATTCGCCGCGTGGCGCTCCGGTCCCTCAGAATCATCGTGAGCTATTTCAAGAATTCGACCAGCCTCATCCACCAGGTACTTACCGGCCGACTTCACACCGCCGTAGGCCGGATAGTTATCCGGGAATCGTTCGGCGTTGAGGGTCAGGCGGAGTTGACCGGCGGTGTCGACGATGATGGCGCAGCCGGAGTAGGAGCCGAACTCGAACGGCGGGCTGAGGCCGGCGTAGGAGCGGGCGGCGGCGACGGCGGCGGAGAAGGTGTTGACCGCGGCGCTGGCCTGGCCCGAGCCGGTCAGCGAGCGCAGGCTCGGCAGCGCGATGGTGAACAGGATCACAATGATGCTGATCACGACCAACAACTCGATGAGGCTGAATCCGGCGCGGATCGCCGAACGCAGAACGTGGGATGTTCGGGGCTGTGGGTTCATGGTTAATTCCCGAAGCTGTAGACGTTGTCGGCGGCCTCGGTGGCCAGTTTCTGCTTGCTGTCGTTGGAGAAGGGGCCGTCGACCAGCATCTCCTGAAGCAGCGCATCATCGCCCCACTGGCCGTCCGGCCCGGCCGAGGCGAAGTAGGCGAAGGACTTGCGGGGCAACAGTTCGAGATCGAGTTCCGAATCGCTGGTTTTGTTGTCGACCTCCACGGTCTTCGTGGCGTAGCCCGGGGTGACGTAGACGACGATCTTGCCCCAGGCGTCGTAGACCTGCCAGTAAGACTCGTCCTCGGTGGGGTCGGTGCGGCGGAGGATCTTGTCGCTGAAAGAGGCGATCATGTTGACGAACGGTTCCTGGTCGCCCAATTGCTTGTATGAGCCGCCGGTGACGGTCGCAAGGAACTGGTTGATATTTGCCGCGTTGACCCTGGAGCCGGTGCGGAGGGCGAATTCGTCGTTGATGGCGGCGAGGTTTTTGAGGGTGGTGCGTGTCTGGGCGACCTCGTTGGGCGCGAGCATGCCCGGGCCGTAGGCGATGCCGATGCCCATGAGGACCATGAGAATCGC
This sequence comes from Planctomycetales bacterium ZRK34, assembly GCA_014873095.1. Lineage (GTDB taxonomy): Bacteria > Planctomycetota > Phycisphaerae > Phycisphaerales > Zrk34 > Zrk34. The sequence continues at coordinate 4,036,398 of CP050848.1, read as the reverse complement.
CACGACGACGAGAATCTCGATGAGGGTGAAGCCTCGGGTCGAATGCGGAACGGCGATCGCGGAATGCGGAATGACCGCGCCGCGGCCTTGTTGCCGATGATCCAGCGTTCCCAGTTCCAGGTTCCCAGTTCCGCGTTTCATTGGTCGGTCTCCAGGTCGAGGCTGCTGAGGTTGTCGGCGGCGAAGATGCGCTGTTGGGGATCGTCGGAGGACACATCGCCGAACTGCCCATCGGGGCCGGCGGAGACGACGAAGGGATGGCCCTTGGGCGAGCGCGGGAAGGTCTTGACCAGGGCGACCATCTGGGGCGAGTCGTCGCCGGGATGGATGTACTTGATGGGCTGACCGAATCCGTCGTAGACGGTGAAGCGGTAATCGACGGTGGCGGTGAGGCCGGGCAGATCGGCGACGAGGCGGTCGGTCGAGGCGCTGGACCGCAGGGCGGCGATGCAGCGGGCCATGGGGGTGTCGATGTTGTGCGGCTCGTCGGCGGAGGGATAGTCGCCGTGGGCCAGGACGTAGACGCCGAGGGCGTTGTTGAGGGTGCGGAGGGTTTCGAGGGTCTGCTGCTGGGCCGAGTCGTTGGCCAGGGCGTTGCACACACCGACCAGGGCGCCGAGCAGCAGCGAAATCACGACCATGGCGGCGACGAGTTCCAGCAGCGTCATGGCGGCGGCGGACCGCGGCGTCCGACGGGATTGAAGTCCCGCCGCCGGGGTCTGGATCATCGTGTTGTGCCGCATGGTGTTCATGTCAGTCCGTGGTGGTCATGGTGCGTTCATTTGCCGGTGACGACGACGTCGTCTTCGGTGCCGTACTTGTCATCGTTGCCGGCAGCGACGAGCAGGTACTTGGCCGAGCGAAGCTGGAACGCCAGCGTCTCGCCTCTTTCCCGGGTCGGACCGTCGTCGGATTCGTCGGTGGCGATGGCGCCGTTCGGCAGTCGGGCCCAGTAGTTTTCGACGATGTCCTTGCCATCGGTTCCAGACACAAAGTCCTCATTGTGTTTGGTGTTGAACATCCCTGACGGCCCCCAAATCCATGTGCTCTCAACTGTATTCTTTGTACCGCCGGGAGCATTGATGTCGTCGGGATAGGTGATGAAGGCCTGAGAACTGCCCGCGGGGTTTTTCTCGTAATACAGAATCGGTTTCTTGGCGGCGCTGGAGGCCATGGTCAGAGCGTAGCGGTAGTTCGGCTGGGTTCCGGTTTTATCCGTGGCAAAGATGGTGTTGTCGTTTTTTAGGTTGAGATACGGGCCATATTCCTTGCCATTCGCCTTGAAACCGTCGCCAGTCTTGCCGTCATCATTGCGTGGCGCGACGATGGCTTGTGTCATGAGTTCAGCGCCCTGCCACTCATTGTCGACGGCCGTACCGCCCATAGTGCCGGACGCTACGTAGCTCGGCGGCATGCTTTTACAGTCCATGTCGTAGTTGCCCAGGGCGGCACTGATGCTGGCGAGCATCTGCTTGGTGGCGGCTGCGTTGGACAATTGCGAGAACCTGCCGATGCCGCCGATGAGCAGACCCAGCAGCGCGATGATGATCGCAATGACCACCAGCATCTCGATCAGCGTGAAGCCCTGCAACGCGAAACGATCCGTCGCCACCCGCTGGCTGAGTTGTGTGCTTGAACGTGTCATGGGTTCTTCCAGTTCCGAGTTCGCAGTTCACATTTCCGCGTTTGATCAGCCGGTCACCGACTGGATCAGCTTGACCAGCGGCAGGAACAGCGCGATGACGATGAAGCCGACCGAACCACCCAGCAGCACGACCATCAGCGGCTCCAGCAGGCTGATCAGCGCGCCGACGGCGGTGTCGACTTCGTCGTCGTAGTTGTCCGCGATCTTGATGAGCATCTTGTCCAGGTCGCCGGTCTCTTCGCCGACGTCGATCATGTTCACCACGATCGAGTCGCAGACGCGAGCCTCGCGCAGCGGCGCGGCGAACGATTCGCCTTCACGGATCGAGTCGTGCACCTTCTGCAGCGCCTGCTCAAAGACCCAGTTGCCCACGGTGTCGCGGGCGATGAGAATCGCTTCGAGAATCGGCACGCCGGCGCTGATCAGGGTGCCGAGGGTTCGGGTGAAACGCGCCACGGCCGAGAGGCGGATCAGGTTGCCCACAACGGGAATGCGCATCTGTCCCATGTCCAGCGCCGCGCGGCCGGCCTTGGTCTTGCGCAGCAGCTTGGCGATCATGATGATGATGATCGGCGTGCAGATGATCACCGCCCAGCCGGGGATCAGCGTGTCCTTGCCGGCGATCCAGTTGGAGGTGTTGATCAGGAACTGCGTCGGGGCGGGCAGTTCGGTGTCGAAGTCCTCGAAAATCTCCTGGAACTTGGGCACGACCAGCACCATGATCGCGATGATGATCAACACCGCCACGGTGATGACCACCGACGGATAAATCATCGCGCCGATGATCTTCCGCTTCAGTCGCTGAGCCTTTTCCATGAAGTCGGCCAGGCGCTGGAGGATGATGTCCAGCACACCGCCGACCTCGCCGGCCGCGATCATCTTCGAGTACAGGCGATCGAAGACCTTCGGATGTTTGGCCATCGCCTCGGAGAGCGACGAGCCGCCTTCGACCTCGTTCTGCACATCGTAGAGGGTGTTCTTGAGCTTGCCGGGTTTCTGCTGGTCGGTGAGGATCTGCAGCGAGCGGAGGATCGGCAGGCCGGCGTCCTGCAGGGTTGAAAGCTGGCGTGTGAACTGCGTGAGAATCTTCTTGGACACACCACCGATCGTGATGGTGATCTCGGTTTTCTTCTTCTTGCCGCCGGCCGCCTTCTCAGCTTTTTCAGCCTTCTCCGCCGCGGCGCCGCCCTTGCGCTTGCGAACCTTCTTCTCGCGGACCGACGTCGGGAAAAAGCCCTGGCCCTTGATGCGGTTGATCGCCTCTTCGCTGTTGGGCGCATCGACGGTGCCCTTCTGCGGCTTGCCGGTCTGGTCGAGTGCTTCAAACTGGTAGGAAGGCATGAGTCGCTCCTGATAAAACGCCGCACGCGGCGTCGTGTAACGTTTATTCCTCGTCGAGAACGGTTTCGCGGACGACTTCGTCGATCGTCGTCAACCCTTCAAAAATCGCCAGCAAGCCCGACTCGCGCAGCGTGCGCATGCCGCGCTTCTTCGATTCGTTGCGCAGCACGTTGGTCGAGGCGTTGTCCATGATCAGCTCGCGGATTTCATCGTCGAGCACCATGATTTCGAAGATCGCCAGGCGGCCGCGATAGCCGGTGTGGTTGCACGCCTCGCAGCCGCGGCCTCGGAAGAATGTACGGCCCTGGATGTCTTCCGGGGTCATTTGCAGTTCCATCAACTGCTCCTCGGTCGGCACGTATTCTTCCTTGCACCGCGTGCAAACCTTGCGGACCAGTCGCTGAGCCACAATGCCTTCGAGCGTCGCGGTCACCAGGAACGGCTCCAGGCCAAGGTCCAGCAGACGAGCGATCGACGACGGCGCGTCGTTGGTATGCAACGTCGAGAAGACCAAGTGGCCCGTCAACGCCGCCTGCACGGCGATCTGAGCCGTCTCCAGGTCGCGCATTTCGCCGACGAGGATGATGTCGGGGTCCTGTCGCAGGAAGCTTCGCAGCGCCTTGGCGAAGGTCAGTCCCTGATCGACGTTGACCTGAACCTGCACGAGGCCGTCGATGTCGTATTCGACGGGATCTTCACAGGTCAGAATCTTGGTCTCGATGTCGTTCATCTCGTTCAGCGCCGCGTAGAGCGTCGTCGTCTTGCCCGAACCCGTCGGGCCCGTCACGACCACAATGCCGTTGGGCTTGTGCATGAGCTGGCGGAAGCGATCCAGGTCGTCGGCTCGCAGACCGATGCGGTCGAGTTCGAGCTGGACATTGGACCGGTCCAGCACACGCATGACGACGCTTTCGCCGAAGATCGTCGGCAACACCGCCACACGCAGGTCGACCTGCTGATCCTGCACCAGCAGTTCGATGCGGCCGTCCTGCGGCAGACGCCGCTCGGAAATGTCCAGGTTCGCCATGACCTTCAGGCGCGATGTGATCGCCATCGCCAGGTGGCGCGGCGGCGGGATCATCTCGTAGAGCACGCCGTCCACGCGATACCGCATCTTGAACTCGTACTCAAACGGCTCGAAGTGGATGTCCGACGCCTTGTCCTTGATCGCCTGAAGCAACACGAGGTTCACCAGGCGCTTGACCATGTTGTCGTCGGCGGCGGCGATCAGTGTTTCCAGGTCGATCGATTCGCCGCGACCTTCCAGTTCGGTCAGCGTGCTGCCCATCTGGCTGATGAGACCGGCGATCGATTCGTCATCGCCGCCGTAATACTTGTTGATGTAATCGTCGATCTGATCGGGGTCGGCCACGACGGTCTTCACCTGCCGAAAACCCATCAGCAGACGCAGGTCGTCGATCGCCCGGAAGTTGTCCGCCGACTTCATCGCGATCGTGATCGACTTGTTGGTGTCGTCATATTTGATCGGGATCACGCCGTAGACGCGCGCCGTCTCGGCCGGCAGGACATTCACCGTCTCGGGCTGCAACTCGAGGTTGTCCAGGTTCAACTGCTCCATGCCGGCCTGCGCGGCCAGGGCGGCATTGATGTCCGCCGCGGTCACGTAGCCCAACTCGATCAAAAGCTGACCCAGCGGCAGACGCTTGCGCTGCTGCTGAAGGTCCAGAGCTTCGTGAACCTGCTCGCGGGTCACTTTGCCCATCTTGATCAGAATGCGACCGATGCGACGACCGCGCAGTTCCGAGGGATCAGGCTTGCCCTTGGGCGCGGTGCGACCAGTGGTCGATGAGCTTGCGGGTTTGGATTGGGGTTGGTCAGCCATCGAACAGGCTCCAGGCAGGAAGGTCACAAAAATTGTCCGTCACTCGGCTCCCCCTTGCCGTCGCCCAGGCGCCGCCCTCGTCAGAGGCCCAAACGCCTGGCGTCGCTTCTGGCGTTTGCGGGACCGGGCCGCGAGCGTCGGTCTTCCCAATCCGACGCCCGCGACTGCTCGGTCCGCGTTGACCGCACAAGCGGCCAATGTCCATCAGCTTCTCAGGCTCGCCATTTCGACGAACCGGTTCGCGGCGCCGCCCGCGATCACCCACCTGTCGCCGGCCGAGAGGTCAAGGTCGTTTTCCCAGACCACCCGCATGGGCAGCCCCGTTTTGACCCAGTCTCTTGTCCGCCGGCGTCGGGCGGTCGAATCCGGCAGCCCACGTTTTCTCACTGACTCCTCACTTCCCATAACACATTATTGTGATCGAACAGACGCATCACAACCCCCAAATGACCATAAATTTTAACTGGACACTTTGCTTATGAACCATATTGGGCATAATTAACACATATTTTGCGCGCAAAAACAAGCGTATGAAGCAGATTCACACAAATGGTGAGTGTGGCGCAAGTCGTGATTTTTCAGCCGGCCTGACCTGCGGCTTCAGGATCGTCGAGTTCGGCACGGTTGATGGTGCCGCCGGCGCGGTGAACCTTGTCGACGAGCTGGCTGGGTTCGCGGGCCTTGTCGACCATGTCCTCGGCTGAAATTTTGCCTTCCTGGTACAGCGACCAGAGGTGATCGTCGAGCAGACGCATGCCGAACTTGCGGCCGGTCTGAATCGCCGAGTCGATATAAGTGACGGGCTTGCCTTCACGTATCAGGTTGGCGATCGCGGGCGTCACCAGCATGAACTCATAGGCGGCGACCATGCCGTTGGTATCACAACGCGGCATCAGCGCCTGAGAGAGCACCGCCATCAGCGAGGTCGAAAGCTGCACGCGAATCTGCGCCTGCTGTGTATTGGGAAACGCATCGATGATACGGTTGATCGTACCACCGGCAGAGTTGGTGTGCAGCGTACCGAAAACAAGGTGTCCTGTTTCTGCGGCCTGAATAGCGGCCTCAATCGTCTCCAGGTCTCGCATTTCACCGACGAGGATCACATCGGGGTCCTGACGCAGAGCGCGGCGAAGGCCCTCGGAAAAGGTCGGGCAGTCGGCCCCGATTTCGCGCTGGTTGACGATCGATTTCTTATGCGGGTGGTAGTATTCGATCGGGTCTTCGATCGTGATGATATGACGATCGAGGTTTTCGTTAACATTATTTATCATCGCCGCGAGGCTGGTCGATTTACCCGAGCCGGTCGGGCCGGTCACCAGGAACAATCCGCGCGGGCGGCGGATCAGGTCGCGGCAGATCGTCGGCAACCCGATCTGATCCAGGCCCAGCAGCTTGTTGGGAATCTGACGCAACACCAGCGCCAGGTGCCCGCGCTGGCGGAAAATCGCCACACGGAAACGGGCCTTCTCGCCATAGGCGAAACCGAAGTCGCAACCGCCGACTTCCTGTAGCTCCTGCTGGGAGCGTTCGGGGGAGATCGACTTCATCAGGGCGACGGTGTCGTCGGCGTCGAGAACCTTGGTTTTCAACTCGCGCAGGTGGCCGTGCAGGCGGAGCGTCGGCGGCTTGCCGACGGTCAGGTGCAAGTCGCTGGCCCCCTGCTTGACGACGGTCTCAAGCAGCCGATCTATCTGAACGGTCGACATTCAGCAATACCTCAGAATCGTAGGCCAAGTGCTGGCCTGACTTTTCACCGAAAGATGTCAGGCCTGGGCCTGACCTGCTTCATCGAATGAACTTTCCTCAAGCCGCGTCGCCGGCCTGCTCTTCATCCATATTGACCATGCCCTCGATCTGGGCCACGCGGGCGATCTCTTCAGCGCTGGTCACGCCGTTGAGCACCTTGATGCGACCGTCGGACGCGAGGGTGCGCATGCCGCTGTTGACCGCCGCGGATCGAAGCTGCGAGCTCGACGCCCGGGCGAAGGCCAATTCACGAAGCTGCGTATTCATCGTCATCCACTCGAAGATCGCTTTACGGCCGCGATAGCCGGTGTTCGCACACGCCGGGCAGCCGACCGCTCGGTAGATCGTCTTATCGCCGATTTCGCTGGGATTGATGCCGATGAGCTTCAGGTAGAAGGGATTCGGATCGTCGTCGGGCTCTTTGCAGTCCTTGCAGAGCGTGCGGATCAGTCGCTGAGCCATCACGGCCTGAATCGAACTGGCCACGAGGAACGGTTTGACGCCCATGTCGATCAGACGCGTGATCGCCGACGGCGCATCGTTGGTATGCAGCGTGCTGAAGACCAAGTGGCCGGTCAGAGCAGCCTGAATCGCCACGTCCGCCACGTCCTTGTCGCGGATTTCACCGACGAGGATGATGTTCGGCGCCTGGCGCAACATGGCGCGGAGAATGTTCGGGAACGTCAGGCCGATTTCATCACGAACCTGGCACTGATTGATCCCGGCGAAGTTGTATTCGACGGGGTCTTCAGCGGTGATGATCTTGCGGTCGGGGCGGTTGAGCACATCCAGCGCCGAGTACAGCGTGGTCGTTTTACCCGAACCGGTCGGCCCGGTCACCAGGAAGATGCCGTTGGGGCGGCGGATGGCGCGGTCGAAGTTTTCGAGCGTATCGGGCTCGAACCCGATGGCGGCCAGACCGATTTTGACCGAGTCGGGCCGCAGAATACGCAGCACCATCGATTCGCCGTGGTACGACGGGCATGCCGAGACACGGAAGTCGATCTGCTTGCCGCCGATGCGGAGCTTGATGCGGCCGTCCTGCGGGATGCGGCGCTCGTCGATCTTCATGCCGGCCATGATCTTCAGGCGGGTGATGATCGGAGCCTGTGTGCGTTTGGGGATGTTGTCTCGCTCGTGACAAACGCCGTCGATGCGGTAGCGCAGGCGGACACGGTCGCTCATGGGTTCGACGTGAATATCCGATGCGCGGCTGTTGACCGCCTCGCCAATGATGCGGTGCACCAGGCGGATGATCGGCGAGTCAGCAGCTTCTTCATCCTTGACGCCGCCGGTGCCTTCATCGGAATCGAGTTCGAAATTCTGTTCGCCGGTTTCACCGCCTTCGATCGTGAACGTCGCCGAGTCGATGGACGCTTCACGCACATCGTCGATCGACGATTGGGTGTCGCGGACGAAGCGGTCGATGTATTCCTTGATCTTGTTGCGGGCGCCCAGGGCGTAGTCGATTTCGCAGTTCATGCGGAATCGGAGCGTATCCAGCAGATCGAGATTCAGCGGGTCGTGCAGCAAGACCTTCAGTCGGCCGCCGGACTTATCCAGCGGAAGCACCAGGTACTTCTGCATCAGATCGCGCGGCATCAGTTCGAGGTTTTCCTTGGTGACCGCGTTGGCGGCATCCAGGTCGATGTACTCGAGGTTGAACTGACTGGCCAGGGCGCGCGCCACGTCGTCTTCACTGGCGTAGCCGAGCTCGACCAGCACCTGGCCGATGCGTTTGCGCGAACCGGATGCGACTTTGAGAGCTTCGTCAAGTTGCTGTTGGCTGATGACTTCCCAACGCAACAGGTACTCACCCAATTTCTTGCGACTCTTGCCCATGGATTCTCCGAATTGAATGCTGTGTCCGCGTCGCGTGCCGACGTCGGGGGCTCAACAGCATAACATATTATGCGGATCACAACCGCCGCGGGCAAATTGAATTGGGGATTGTTCGCCACGGGTCGACAGGGTATCGTGCATACGGAGTCAACACATGGTCGGCAAACTGTTACAGGGTGCACTGATCGCGGCGGCGCTGGCCGGCTGCTCGTCGACCGTGACCAGTCCCGGCACGATGCAGCGGCTGGATGCGCTGCTGCTGTGGCAGACCCCGCCGGATATGGGTGAGGCCTTTTACGATCAGGCCTACTACGCAGACACGCCGCCGAAGCAGGAAACCGCCACCGCCCTGCGATCGATTTCACCACCGGCCGACGACCAGATAGGTAAACCCTAACTCATCGGGTGCATGCAAACCCTGACCTCAGGCGTTTTCTTCTGGACAAACAGGGGTGAAATTTCATACGATACCTGTGCAAGGACGCACCACCGGGGTCATGGATGAGCCGCGATATCGCGATGAGCCCCGGCTTGGATAACTGCCTGATGCGTCAACACCCACTGAGTCTGATCTCCGCCCTGCTCGCCGCCTGCGTAATGCTCGGCGCGACGCTGGTTGGAGCCGAGCCAGAGTCGGGGGCTGCCGGCGACGGGTGGCTGATTCAATACGAACAGGCGGCCGAGCAATCCAAACAATCCAAACGCCCGATTCTGGCCTATTTCACCGGCAGCGACTGGTGCGAGTGGTGTGCGAAATTTGAAAAGCAGGTGCTGGAGACGGATGTATTCAAGCAGTGGGCAGACGAGCATGTGATTCTGCTGAAGCTGGACTTTCCCAAGAGCCGCTCGCAGGCTGACGAGGTCAAGCAGCAGAACATGAAGCTCAAGGAGAAATATCACGTCAAGGGCTTTCCGACCGTGCTGTTCCTTGACGCTGACGGACAGGTCATCAACAGAACGGGATACCGACCGGGCGGACCCGATGCGTGGATCAAACACGCGGAACATCTTATAAGTCCGGCGGGAACCAAATCGTAAACTGTTGGGTTTAGGGCGGGATGACCGATCCGTAGGATGTGTTCACTGGATTGTATTATCGGCATTGATACTTTTAAATGATTTGAACGGGGTGCCCACCGGATGCCACACGAGGTCTCTAACGACCTGATGTCAATACAATCCGGCGATCAGACGACGCCGGATCCGCATTCAAGTCCTGCCATGCACGCGCTGCAGATTGCGGGGTTGTATGTGCTGTTTGCGGTGTTGTGGATTCTGGTATCGGACTGGCTGGCCGCTGAAACCGGATCGCCGGCGGCGCGATCGTTGATTCAAACGCTCAAGGGTTGTGCGTTCGTGGCCGTCACGGGGTTGCTGCTGTACGGATTCTGCTACCGGTTGTATGCACGCCAGCATCGGATTCACTGTCGGCTCGCCGAACATCAGCGGATGTTCGCCACGCTGCTGGAGCATCTGCCCGGCATGGCGTATCGATGTCTCAACGACTCGGCCTGGACGATGCAGTTCGTCAGCCGCGGCTGCGCCGAGTTGACCGGTTACGACCCGCAAATGATCTGCGACAGTCAGATCACCTACGAGCAGATCATCCATCCCGAAGATCGTTCGTTCGTCCGCCGGACGGTTGACGACGCCGTGGCCGAGCGTCGTCCGTTTCGCATGGAATACCGCATCGTGACCGCCGATGAGCGGACGCGGTGGGTCTGGGAGCAGGGCCAGCCGATCTACGATGCGTCCGGCGTGCTGGTGGCGATCGAAGGCCTCATCAGCGACATCACCGACCGTCGCCAGGCCCAGAAGCTCGAATCCGAGCGCAACAGCATTCTCCGAGCCAGCCGCGCGATGGAGCAGTCGCTCGGTGTTGTCGGCCATGAATTGCGTACCCCGCTGGCGTCGCTGCGGGCGATGAGCGAACTGCTCCTGGACGCCGAAGCGGAATTCAGCGATCAGAACCGCCAGTTCCTGCAATCCATTCACGACGAGACCGATCGCCTGGCGCACATGGCCTCGCAGATGCTCGATGCGGCGAGACTCAGCAGCGGCGCAGTTCGCTGGCGATGGAACACGTTCCTGCTGAGCGATCATGCCGCGGTGACCGGGCACATCATTCGGCCCCTGATCAAGGACGCGCCGATCGAATTCTCCAGCGATGTGAACCCGGAATCGCTGACGATGAACGGCGACCCCGATGCGGTCCAGCGGCTGATGATCAACCTGCTGTCCAACGCGGCCCGCCATACCCGAGAAGGCTCCATCCGCCTGCGCCTTGATCAGACCCACCAGGGTGAGCAACGCATGATCCGCATACGTGTCAGCGACACCGGCTGCGGGATTAATCCTCAAACGGCTGAGAAACTCGGCGTTGCCTTCGCCACGCATCAGGGCGCCCCGGACACGAGCAATCAGCGCGGCGCCGGACTGGGCCTGGCGATCTGCCGCCAGATCGTCAGCGCACACGCCGGCTCATTGACCGTCCAGTCCACGCTCGGGCGCGGCACGACGTTCACCGCCCTGCTGACGGCCGATCTTTCAGAACCCATCACCGATCGGACACCTGAAAAAATCACCATGGTCCCCGACGAACAGTTTGCGGACTGATCCGGATCGGTTTGGTTTGTATGTCGATGTTGTGTGTGGCACTGGCGGCTTGTCCGCCAGTGAAACCGCCGATCAGCCGCCGAGTTTGATCGGGTGCTGGGCGGCGAGGTGGGCGTCGACGGCGGCGACGATCTTCTCCATCATCTTTTTGACCGGGGCCGTCGATCCGTAGTAATCATTCAGCAGCATGCCGAAAGCCACGGTGTGATCGCCGACGGTCAGATATCCGCTGAGGCTGACCACGCCCTTGATGTACCCGGTTTTGGCGCGAACGCGCCCGGCGAGATTCACATCATCAAAACGATCTTCAAGCGTGCCGGGCTCACCCGGAGCGGCCAGCGAGGCGGCGAACACATCCCCGACGCCGCTGTCGTTGTGCATGTACTCGAGCAGGCCGACCATGTCGCGGGCGCTGATGCGATTTTCGCGGCTCATTCCCGAGCCGTCGGAGATGATCACCGAGGCGGCGTCGGAGCCCAGCGCCCGGGCGAGGAACCCGCGCATCGCCGCGGCGCCGTTGGCCCACCCGCCCGGCTGGCCGGTGACCGCGTTGCCCATGCGTTTGATCAACGCCTCGGCGAACAGGTTCTGCGAATCGTGGTTGCAGCGCGCGATCACCGTCGGCAGTGTCGTCTGCACCTCCGCCAGCAACCGCCCTTCAGCCAGCACCTGCTGAGGCTCGACCCGCTGCACGGCGTCGACCGCGATGCCCGCTTCCTTTAGGCGGCGCTGCATCAGTTTGCCGAAAAACATCGGCGGATCGTGAATCGTCACGTTCGCGGGCGTTGTCAACGCATGACGCACCTGCCCGCGCAGCACGACCTGATTGCCCCCGAGTTTGCGCGAGGCCCAAAAGGCGTTGCGCTTGCCGCTGGTCGAGTCGTTGTCCAGCAGGATCGGTGGATCGCGCGGCTCGATGTGAATCACCGGCCGCTGACCCGGCGCACGGGGCCGAGCGTAAAGGTCCAGGCAGTTGTCGTTGAAGTTGATCGCCGCCACCTGGGCGCAGTACCACTTGTGAAGCTGATTGCGCGGCCATTCAGGGTGAACGAATTCCTGATCAATGGCCCGGTCGTCAATCAGAATGGCGTCGAACTGGGTCTGGTTCGTCCGCTTGACCGCCTGCACCCAGCGATCGAGCATCTGCTCCATGTCCATCCCCATGGCTTCGAGCAGCTTCGGGTCGCCGAACCCGGGGTCGCCATCGCCGCGGATGACCAGGGTTTTGTCGACCAGCCGCATGTCCGTCGAAAAGTGGAAGTCGGCCCCGAGGATGCCAAGCGCCGAAGCGGTGGTCACCAGCTTCATGTTCGACGCGGGGATCAGGGCCTCGTTCGGATTGTGCTCAGCAAGCACCTCACCGGTTTCGAGGTCGAGCACCCGCATGCCGAACGTCGCCTTGCCGAGCTTGGTCGCCCGGATGTAGTTGGCGGCGAGCACTTCGACGCTCTGGGCCGTCGCCACCGGCGCCAGGGCCAGTTGCAATGCGAGAACAAGGCACACGACGGCGCCGACGGATATCCAACGGTGTTTTATCTGATGCATCATGACTGAGCTTTTATCGGCCGCGCGTGGTGATCGACTTCACCAAAGCCCGGGCACCGTATCGTGATCGGACCCTCGCCTGTGATTGGGCCGCCATCCATGATATGTGGCTTACTGCGGCCGGGCCTGTGGGAGCTGTTGCAGGGGATTCTGGTGCTGCTCGGGCAGGGGCATGCGTGTGCTGGGCGGGACCAGCTTGTCGAGGCGGGCGTAGTGCTTGAGCAGGGTGTTGAAACGCTCGGCGTGGTCGTTGACCTCGGCGACTTTCTCGCTGGGCCAGTAGCCGGGTTTCGCCCAGCCGGCGCCGGACTTTTCTTCGGTCTGCTGCTTGGCGAGTTGATACGCGGTGTACTGACTGCTGATGGCGCGGCGGGTGCGTCCGTATTCATCCAGCGTCGACTGCTCCCGCAACGCGACGATCGACTGTTCAAGCGTATCGAAGTAGCCCGGCCAGGCCTTCTGATTCCGGGTCACTTCCGCCGCAAGAGCGTCCAACCGCTGCATGAGTCGATCGAAGTCGTAGTTGTTCGTGAGCTGATAAGCGCGGATGCTGTCGAAGGTGATGTTCATCGTGTGGCGTCGCTTGGACAGCACCGCTTTGCAGGCCCGCCCCAGCACATCCACCTGGCTCAGCGACTGGCCGTGGAAGGTGCCGCGTGGGTTGTCCTGCATCACTTCCTGCAGCAGCTTGCCACGGATCTGCACCAGCGGATCAGCCGCCCGCGCCGCCGCATCAACGCGCCCCTGGGCCTTGTCAAACTGCCCGGTCAGCAGCAGGCCCAACACAGCACGGTAGTTCAGCTGCTCAGCGAGCTTGCCGCTGGCCAGCGGTTCGATGTCGCGCACCAGTTCCAGGGCCTTGGCGTGTTGGCCGGCCGCGATGTACGACATCGCCAGGTCCGCCTGCTCCTGTTGCACGTAGTCCAGCAGGCTCGGATCAACAGCCGGTTTGAGCCCCTGCTGAGCCATCATCTCGAAGAGCCCGCGCAGTTCCTTGCGGATGCCCGGGGCGGTTTTGGGCTTGTCCGGGTCGACCTTGGGTTCGGTGGGTTTGACCGGCTCGGGTTCGGGCTCGGGCTGAGGCTTCGGTTCCGGTTTCGGAGGCGTCGGGGTGGTTGTGCCGGGCAGGGTCACATCGGTCATGGCCGGGCCTTCGCCGTCCGGGGTCGACGCCATCAGCTTCGCCGAAGTGACCGGGTCGACCACCTGCCAGACGCCATCGACGCGCACCAACATCCCGATCAGCCGATCCTGCGCGTCCCACACGCCGGCCCCGGCCATCTGCGTCGGCAACGTGTGCGTCACCTCAGCAGCTTTGACTTTTCCATCAGCGATCGACAATCGCTTGCCCAGCGTCACCGTCAGCGCCACCGGCCGCGGCACACGCAGCTTCTCAAGCCCCTCGCGATACGCCCCGTATGGGCCGATGACCCCCACCACCGTCGCCTGCTGCACCGCGTCGTCCAGCGGCTTGGCCGTCGGCGGCTTGCGGATGATCCCCGCGGTGATCTGGCGGTCCTGCTCGGCCACTTCCAGCAGCCCCACCGGTGATTTCACATTCATCGCCGTCGGCGTCAGCGCCAGAATCTTCTGCTGACCGCCGGCATTGACCACACCGTACACCTCCGCCGGCACCCCGCCATCGTTGGCAAGCTGCTCGTGGCCGTGCATCAGCGCATAGGTCGAGGTGATCACATGACTCGGCGAAAGCAGTACACCCGAAAAAACCTTCGAGGGCACCAGGTTTCCGCGATCCAGGTGATAGGTGTAAATCGCGATCGACATCGCCGCCGGTTCGGCCGGCAACGGCGCCGCACGCAACAGCCCGGCCCAAAGGTTCATTGCGAGGCAAACAAAACCTGCCACCCGCAACGTTCGGCCGAGTTGTCCATCCAGCTTGATGCGCATATTCACTCGTGAAACGGATTATATCACTTCATTTACGACGCACCGAATGCGTCACGGTTCAACACCGCATCACGCTGTTTACAGCCGATCCACATCCGCCAGCAGCTTCCGCGCCGCCTTGGCCGCCACGATGAACACTTCCTTTTCGGTCATGTCCGCCAGGGCCGCGTTGGCCTGACCGTGCGGGCCCGTCGCCAGCACCGCCTGCGAACGCGCCAGGTGCGGCTCCAGCGTCAGCGGGCCTTCCCACCCACGCTTGGCCAGGTCAGCCAGGATTTCGGGGATGTAACCGTCGCCCTCGCCGGCCGGCACGTGTTGATACCCGCCGTCGGGTTGGCGCTTGGATTCCTTGAGGTGGATCGCGCCGGTTGCGGCCGCAAGCTCCTGCCAGTCGGTCCAGACATCGTCGCCGTTCTGGTTGAAGTTGTCGAAGTCGAAGATCAGCTTGAAGTGATCGGGGTTTTTCACGTGGACCTGGTCGCGCAGCGCGCAGACCTGCTCCAGCGGGCCGCCGTAGATGCCGATTTCGTTTTCGTGATAGAGCACGAGACCGAGTTCACCCGCCAGGTCGGCCAGCTTCAACAGGCGCTCGACCGACTCGCTTTGCCAGGTGGCGTCATCGCTGCTTCCGGGGGCGCGCTTCTTGTTGTAGTAGCTGAAAATGCGGACCGCCTCGGCGCCGAAAATCTTCTTGAGTTCGCCCAGGTGCTTCAGCCGCTTGATGTCGATTTCGAAATCGTCGGCCAGGTCGATCTTCCCGATCGGCGAGCCGTACATGCAGACCTTGATGCCGCCGTCATCGAGCTGCTTCTTCACCCGCTCGGCGTGGTCGATCGGCAACTCGACGATGTTGACTCCGTCGACGTTGCGCAGGTCGATGTGGTCGATCTTCGCTTCGTTGAGCACTTCGATCTGCTCGGTCATGGCGGCGGCGGCTTCATCGGCAAACGCACTGAGGGTCCAGCTCATCGGTCAACATCCTTTCGTGTCAGGTCACAGGTTCGGGTCCGCCATTATCCGCCGATCCGCCGCCAATTCAAATCCGCCGCCTGCCGGCCATCGCCCCGATGCGACGCAGGCGAACCGAAATGTCTGTTTGCATCGGATTAAAAACCGTGTTGTCGCAACTTCACCCGGGTGACGGGGTACGAGTCGATGGAGGTTCTCATGCGAGTTTTTACCCTGCTGATCATTGCGGTGATGACTGCACCGGCAGCCGCCGGCGACTTTGAGCACGAGCTCACTGTCGACGGCATAAAACGCACTTACCGCGTACACACGCCGACATCCCCCGATGGCACTTCGCCTGATGACAAGCCACTGCCGGTGGTGATCGTGATGCATGGCGGGGGCGGCAACGCTGAGCACATGGAACGCTTTGATGGATTCAACGCCAAGGCCGACATCGCCGGTTTCATCGTGGCGCATCCCAACGGGACCGGGCGACGGAAGTTTCTGACGTGGAACGCCGGCGACTGCTGCGGGTCCGCCGTTCGCACGCATGTCGACGACGTCAAATTCATCGCGGCGATGCTCGACGACCTGGCCAAACGTTACAACATCGACAAACGCCGTGTGTATGCCACCGGCATGAGCAACGGCGCGATGATGTCGTATCGACTGGCGGCGGAGTTGGCGGATCGCATTGCGGCGATCGCGCCGGTGTCGGGGACGATGAGCGTGCTTGACCCCAAACCTGCGCGGCCCGTACCGATTCTCCACGTTCACGGCACCGCGGACTCGATCGTCCCGTACAAGGGCGGCCATGGCGAACACACCCAGCGGATCGGTGAGCACATGGCCGTGGCCGATTGCATCGCGACCTGGCGCAAGATCAATCGCTGCGACACGCCCCCGACGAGTGCGAATCTTCCCGATCAGCACGACGATCGCACGACGGTACACATCGACCGATACACCCCGCAAGCCGACGGAGCGCCGATCGAGTTGTGGACTATCGAGGGCGGTGGCCACCGTTGGCCCCACAAAATCGAAGGCCCGGTGCCCCGATGGCTGGTGATTGTGCGCGTGGAGCCGATGACTAAGGAATTCGATGCCCCCAACGTGATCTGGGACTTCTTCAAGCGATTCGAGTTGCCGGAATAAACCCCGGCGATCGATCTTGCACGCATCCGCAGAACACGATCAGGCGATCACCACCAGCCGTATCGCTCGACGTTGTTTCGCAGAGGTCTGTGCTTGATCAGGCGGCCGGCGTCTTTCCAGCGGACTGAGCCGTCGATGTAGGCGATGTTGGAACCCTGCAGTTCGGTCTGGACGGGTGTGAGGCCTTTGTCGTCCCAGACGACGCCGGTCGGGCCGTGCGAGACGGAGGTGATCACGGGCGTGCCGGTGTTCTGCTCGTTGATGTCGGCCATGACGATGGTGTAAGCGCCGTCGGTCGGATCGGCGAGATTCAGCGGCGATTCCCACGCATTGGGGCCGGGGTAATTCACGCCGTAGTGCCCGAACTGGATGTAGTAACCGGTGCGCGTGCCGAAGGAACGGCGGTTGTCCAGACGCCAGTTGAGTTGGCGGTTGGGACAGTACAGAATGCGCTCGTCGGGATTGGGCACATCGATGACATCGGGGCTGTCGTTGGGGGCCTTGGGGTCGAACGACGGCACGAAATAGTGCATGGTGGAGCGGCCGAGCCAGGTGATGTGGTTGCTGCGGCCCAGTTCGCCGGTGAGGTCTTCCTCGTAGTTGGTGGAGATGAACGCGCCGTGGTTGGTCGTGGCGTACATGACCGCAAGCGTGAACACCTGCCGCTGATTGGACCCGCAGACGGCGCGGCGGCTGACCTCGCGGGCCTGCGACAAAGTCGGCAGCAAAATCGCGATCAACAGCGCAATGATCGCCACGACCACGAGCAGTTCAATCAAGGTGAAGGCGTTTCGACGCATGAGCAAATTTTCCAAAAGCCGGGTCGCTACGCGACCCTGGTCCGACCCCAGAGGGGTCGGCTATCTATCAGCGGCAGCGGCGGATCAACATCGGCGCCGCGAGCATCACCATCGCGAAGGTCGCCGGCTCGGGGATGAGCGTCAGGGTCACGACGTTGACGTGCGCCGCGGCGGTGGAGTTGGCGCGGCGGACGGAGAATTTGATCTCACCGTTGATGTCCGGCAGGAGACCGCTGAAGGTGACCAGGCCGGGCCCGTTGGGGTCATAGCTCATGTCGACACCGTTGACCTGAATGATGGTGTCGGGTCGCGCGCCGACATCAGGGTCCAGGGCGCCGAAGACGGTGAGCTTGTAGACCGAGCCGTCGGTCAGCAGGTTTGAGAAGGTGAAGATGTTGGCGTCGTCGGCGGTGACGTTGGAGTAGAACGTGTCACGGGTGGCCGAGACGGGGAATCCGGTGAGGTCAGAAAAGTCTTTGTCCCAGTCGGCGCCGCCGATGCCCTGGAAGCCGCTGGAGGCGGTGGTCAGCGCGAAGCCGGCGCCGGAATCCGACCCGTCGGCGTATTTGAGATTGGTCAGGCTGGTGCCGGAGGCGCCGGCACTGATGGCTCCGTTGGTTCCGCCGGCGACGGGAGCGAAGTTGTTCCAGGTTTCTGCCGAATCGTCGGGGGTTTCGGTGGTGAAGGCGGTGGTGGACTTGCCGAGGTCGATGAGGATGGTGTTGGCGGGAATGACCGGAGCCGCGATGACGTCGGCCAATGCCGTGCCGATGCGGACTTCATCGACGAACCCCGCGGTCGGGCCGTCATTGATGTTGGCCAGGCCGACGCGGTCGAAAGAAAAGTCAGCGCCGGAGATCTGAGCGGTCGGGGTATTGGACAGCAGGCTGGCTCTGGTGGGGTTGACGAAGACGTCAACGGTATCGTCGCCGGCGACGTAGTTGAACTTGAGGACGACAAAGTTGGTCGTAGCATTGGCAAAGGCGGCTGAACCCGAAGAGCCGGCGACGTCGGAAGCGACTTCGTAGTTGCTGTTGAAGGCGCCGGAGCGGATGGAGCGATTGGGATTGGTGCCACCGGCGGGGGTGTCGTTCCAGAATTCAAGCCCGGTGAAGGCACTCGACGAGCCGTCGATGTTCATCAGGAAGCTGGCGTAGACCGTGGTGTCATCAGCACCGACGCCGCCACCGGAAAGTATGCTCAGGCCGCGTGCATTGTCGTCACCGGCAAACTGGAGTTTGCCGCCGGCGGTGGACTGGGCGATAGTGCCGCTGGTGTCGATGCTTCCGGCGACGATCGAATCGTTGGTCGGACCGGAGTAGTTGTACCAGACGTTGCCGTTGTCGGGCGTGGAGCCGAGGTAGGCGGTCGGGTAGGACGCTTCGGTGAACGACTCGTAGTACAGCAGCGAGGCGTCGACAGAACGGGCCGCCAGGCTGAGAGCAAACAGCGCGGCGAAGGCGGCAACACAGGTGTTCAAACGTTGGGTCATCGGTCAGTCTCCTTTCGCGGGGCGATCGAATCGGCAGGCTCGTCGGCGTGGACGGCCTGAATTTTCATGAGGTTCAACTGGCCGGCGGCGGCGGCTTCAGGGCCGCGCTCGCCGGTGATCGTCAGGCGGCCGTCAGCGTCAGGACGCAGAGCATTGAGCGTGACGGCTTTGGTGTTGGCGGTGGGGTTGTAGCGGACGGTCTGACCCTGGGCGGACCAGATCGTCGACGGGCGGACCTCCCAGGCGGGCACGTGACCAAACAACGTGACGTGGTAACGCAGCGCGGGGTTCAGACCGTCGATTGTCAGGTTCAAACGACGCTCCGGTGATGTGGCGATGAAGTAGAGCGTGTCGCGCGTGGCGGAGTTGGGAAATTGCGGATCGGCATCGATCGTAGACGGATCATCCAGAGCGCCGATGCCGAAGCGGACGCCGGGGTCTGGGACGATACTGATGCTGACGGGCGTGAGGGCGCCGTCGTCGAAACGAACCGCCTGATCGACCAGCCGCGTGGTGGCGGACAAGCCGGTGCTGATGTCGCGCGAGAAGTTGTTCCAATGGCCGGGTGACAGGGCGCCGTCGGAATTCTCACCACCGGGGCCGTCGAGGCCGAAGTCGACGTAGATGCTGTCGCCGGGGCCGAAAGCTTCGGTGCCGGTGATGACCAACTGCCCATGGCGCACGCTGGCGATCTCCGTGGCGTTGAGCGTCACACGCTGACCGGCGTATTCAACCTGCACAATGCCATCTACGACACGCACGCGGTCACTGCCGATCGCAGGATCGATCCCACACTGCAATGTGAATCGCGTACCCAGGTCGATGACGCGCAGGCCGGTCGGCGTGTCGATCGCAAATCCGTGAGCATTCGGCGGTACAAAGGCCTGAATCAACCCGCGGACGAGTGTGCCCCGGTTCGGCCCCGTCATGGCGAAGTTGCAGGGCCCCACCATGTCGACGACCGCACCGGAGCGGAACATGATCTGGGCCTTGCCGGAGGTCAAACGAATCGGCCCCGCGGTCAGATCCCCGCCGATGGCCGGCGATTGCCCACCCACCACGCTGTCAGCATTCAACACCGAGCCCGGTGAAATATCCGACAGCATGGCCACGGCATGAGAACGCGACTCCCGGTTGTCAGTTGAAGCACGATCGCCCCCCCACCACACAAACCAGGCCGTCACAGCCAGCCCGATCATCGCCGCCGCGGCCAGTCCGGCAAGCATGCCGGCATTGTGCTGCCTTGCTTGCGGCATGCTCATCGGCGCGTGCGGTCGGGCGGTGCGCCGCACAAGCGCTCGCCGCAACGCCACGACCATCTCTGCCCGGCCCAGCAATGTGTCCACCAGCGAAGAATCAGCGGCCAGCGATTCGGCAAGTTGTGCGAATTCCGCTGCGTTCAGATCACCATCGAGGTACGCATCGACCAGTGCGGCCTGCTCATGAGAACCATTGCCGGGGAGCGTGCTCATGATCGCACCTCCCGGGCCACGCGCCGGCGAATGCACTCAGCCAACAGGTCGCGTAGCCGATGAAGCTGCACGCGGATTGAACCCGACGTCGAGCCGGCCGACTCGGCGATCTGCGTCGGCGTCAGGTTGTCGACGTAACGCTGATCCAACAGCCGCCGCGACTTGTCCGGCAGTTGATCCAGGCAATGTTCCAGCGCCTCGGCGTGGTCCCCCCCCGCAGCCGGGCCGCCGCGCTGAGAGCGCTGCGTGTGTATCTCCGCCACGCGATCGATCAGGGCGTCGTCAAACACCAGCCGATCGCGCCGCAACTTGCGGAAGTGATCGATCACGCGTTTCTTGGCCAGCCAGATCACCCACGCCTCAAACGGGCGTGACGGGTCGTATTCGTCGAACCGCTCGGCGACCTCCTCAGCAATCTGCTGCACAAGATCCTCAGCATCATGAAACGACGGCACCAGTGAAAACACGAACGCCGCCACCGACGTCTCCGCCTGCCCCCACAAGCGGGCAAACTGAACACGCAACGCGCGGTGACGATCGGGTTGGTCGATGGGCGTGGTCATCCGTGTAGTATGCGATGACCGACGCCGAACGTTAACAGCAAATCGAAAATTTTCACAACATCAGACCAGCGGCCATTTAGCGGCGGGACTTGTCCCGCGTGACCAGGGCGGTCGGCCCCAACCTAAACACCCCGCCATTTCACCACGACATGACCCGCAACCAGAAAGCCCATTCCATTGACAGCAAATCACTTACGCCATCTCAAAAGATTAGTATTTAGGCTAAATACTAATCTATTTCTTGTGGATTGAGCGCGGCAGACGGCATCGTTGTCAGTCGATGTCACGACGAGGGCCGCGTCATGCCAGAATGTTCTGCACCGGGAAGGCTGCCTCCACGCCGGTCAGCCGCTGGTCGAGCCCCTGGAAGGGGTAGATGAACTTGTCGTGGTGGATGCCGAGTTGGTGGAGGATGGTGGCATTCAGGTCGCGGATGTGGACCGGATCCCTGGTGATGTTGTAGGAAAAGTCATCGGTCTCGCCGTGCATGACGCCGCCGCGAACGCCCCCGCCGGCAAGCCACACGCTGAAGCAGCGCGGGTGGTGATCGCGACCATAGTTGGTGCGGCTGAGTTTGCCCTGTGAATAGACCGTTCGGCCGAACTCGCCGCCCCAGACCACGAGCGTTTCATCCAGCAGGCCGCGCTGTTTGAGATCCTGCACCAGCGCCCACGAAGGCTGATCGATGTCGCGACACTGGTTCGGCAGATCGCCGCCGACATTGAAGTGCTGATCCCACCCGCGATGGAAGATCTGCGTAAACCGCACACCGCGCTCAGCCATGCGGCGGGCGAGAATCGCTGAATGCGCAAACGTGCCCGGCTTGTGCACATCGGGGCCATACATTTCGAGAATGTGCTTGGGCTCTTTCGAAAGGTCCGCCAACTCCGGCACCGACGCCTGCATGCGGAAGGCCATTTCGTACTGCGCGATGCGGGCGTTGGTCTCCGGGTCGCCGACCGCTTCGTAAAGCTGGTGGTTCATCTTCGACAGCGCATCGAGCATGCGCCGGCGCGTCGCCGTCGACACACCCGGCGGATCCGATAGGTACAACACCGGATCGCCCGCGCTGCGCAGCGCCACGCCCTGGTGCTTGCTCGGCAGAAAACCCGAACCCCACAGCCGGTTGTACAGCGCCTGCGCTTCCTTGCGCCCGGTCCACGACGGCGTCATCACCACGAACGACGGCAGATTCTGATTCTCGCTGCCGAGCCCGTAGCTCAGCCACGACCCCAGCGAGGCCTTGCCCGGAAGCTGTGCGCCGGTGCAGATGTACGTGATGGCCGGGTCGTGATTGATCGCCTCGGTGTGAAGCGTTTTGATGATGGCGATGTCATCGGCCATCCTCGCGGTGTGCGGCAGCAACTCGCTGATCCACGCTCCGCTCTTGCCGTGCTGGGCAAACTTGAACTTCGACGGCGCGATCGGAAAGCGTGACTGCCCCGAAGTCATCGTCGTCAGCCGCTGGCCCTTGCGAATCGACTCGGGCAGATCCTTGTCGTACCACTCGTCCATCTTCGGCTTGTAGTCGAACATGTCCATCTGGCTGGGGGCGCCAGCCATGAACAGGTAAATCGCTCGTTTCGCCTTCGGGGCGAAGTGCGGCAGACCGGGCAACCCGCCGATGGCGTTGCGCGGCACGCTCCCGGGCATCGCCATCGCGCGATCGCCGAACAGCGAAGCCAGCGCCGGCACGCCGAGCCCCATCGCCGCGCGTCCGAAGAAATGCCGCCGTGTCATCGCGTTGATGTGCTGTCTGATCGGGTCCATATCAACGTCTCCAGATAGCCGTGAATCAACGATTCGCGGACCGCGATGCGTTGCACCGCGGCTATGGGTCAGTTCTTGTTCAGCGTCTGGTCGAAGTTCAGTACGAGATTGCCCACCATGGTCCAGGCTGCCAGTTCCGTGGCGTCGAGTTTGGGGTCCGCCTCGCTCTGCCCATACTCGACAAGCTGCTTGGCGGCGCTGGCATCACGCTCAAATGCCTTCAAATGATCGCGGTAGGCGTCGAGCATGATCGTCGCCTGCTCGGCGCTGGGCGCGTGAGCCGTCGCCAGCATGAACATGAACGCCGCACGCTGCTCAGGGCTCTCTCCGACTTCGAGCATGGCCCGCTGGGCCAGGTTCCGCGCCGCTTCGACGTACTCGATCTCATTCATCAACAGCAGCGCCTGCAGGGGCGTATTTGTCCGCTCGCGCCGCATCGTGCACGCCTCGCGGGACGGCGCGTCGAAGGTCGTCATCGGCGGCGGCGGCGCGGTCCGTTTCCAGAACGAGTACACACTGCGCCGGTAGATGTCCGCCCCGCTGTCGGGTTTGAATTTGGCCGTGTTCGATCGCGTGTACCCGACCGCCTCCCAGATGCCTTCCGGCTGCGGCGGCTTGACCGGCGGACCATACAGCTTGTCGACCAGCAACCCGCTGATCGCCAGCGCCTGATCACGCAGCGACTCGGCATCAAGCCTGAACCGAGGCCCACGCGCCAGCAAACGATTCAGCGGATCAACTTCCAACTTACGCGGACTGATCACCGACGACTGCCGATACGTCGCGCTCATCACCACACGCTTCATGAATCGCTTCATGTCCCATCCGTCGGCGACGAACTGCACCGCGAGCCAATCCAGCAATTCGGGATGACTCGGCGGCGAGCCCTGCGATCCGAAGTCTTCGCTGGTTTCAACGATGCCCGTACCAAAGCACTGTTGCCACATCCGGTTCACCGCCACGCGGGCCGTCAGCGGGTGTTTCGGATCAACCAGCCACTTGGCGAAGCCGAGTCGATTGCGCGGCAGACCATCCGCCATCGGCGGCAACGCGGCGGGCGTGATCCGCTGAACTTCATCACCATGCTGATCGTACTGCCCGCGTTTCAGCACCCACGCCTGGCGCGGCTCGGGGCGCTCCTTCATCACCAGCGTCGTCGGAATGTCCTTCTCGACCTGATCAACCTGCTGACGCACCTGGTCGATCTGCTCGTTGAGTTTGTCGAACTTGTCGCGTGAGCCTTCATGCACGTAGCGCACGTAATACGCCGCGAGCTGATGACGCTGGGCATCGGTGCGTTTTTCCGCGGGAATATCGATGATTTTGCGGATCGGCGCGGGCGTGTCTTTGTCATCGCCGTAACGTTGTTCCCACACGAGCAGCGATTTGAGATGGCGATCATCCGGGGCGTTGTAGGTGTTGACGCCGGCGGTGTCCCAATAGACGGTTCCGCCGACCTGCGTGAACGCCCAGCCGACGAGCTTGTCATCAGGCTTGAGGCCGACCTTGCCGAGGTCGACCTGCAGGCGCACCCACCGCCCCGTTTCCGGGATCGTTTCCGATGCGACGTAGTCGGCCCCGTTCTTGCGGTCAGCGCCGTGGGCGGGCGTGCCCCATCGCACGCGGTGATCCCATGAGCCGTTGTTGAACTGAAGCTGAACCGACTTGGGCGGATTGTCCGGATCGAGGTAGACATAAGCGAACAGTTGATCGTCAGCGTGCAGTTGAAGCGGCTTGGCCTTGAGGAAGTAGTCCTGGTTGAGCCCGTCGCCGCCGCTGCGTCGCAGGGCGCGCAGGCCGCTATGCACCGGGTGATCTTTGGAGCCGACCCACTGCCATGTCTTGCCATCGCCGTGCGGCTCGGCCCCGGCCGGCAGATCATCGTCGATCCATGCAAAGTCGACCGGCTCCTGACTCGTCAACGTTTCGACACCGGCCTCGTCCCAGTAGCTGACACCGTCGTACTGCGTGAACGCCATGCCCGTGAGGACGGTACCGGGCTCGATGCCGATCGCGCCGGCGTCGACTTCAAGCTTCACCCACTTGCCGGCTTCGGGCAGATTGCCCATGCGCTTGCGCTGCGTGGAGTTGTCCTTGCCGTACGGAATCAGGTTCTCGCCCCAGTAGGCGCGGTGCAGCCAGTTGCTGGAGTGATACTGCAGCATGATTTCCTTGGGCATGTGGTCGGGGTCGAGGTAGACCCACGCGAACAACTTATCGCCCGGCCCGACGCGCAAAGGCTCATCACATTTCGAGAAAAAGTGCTGCTCGTTGCCCTCGGAATCGCGTTTCATCGCCCGCTTGCCTGAGTGCACCGGTCCCTGCTCAGCGGTGACCCACTCGAACTTTTCCCCGCCAAATTGAGCGTTTTTCGGCGCTTCGTCGTCGACCCACACAATCGTCTTGCGTTTCAGATCGCCCGGCACTCCCGCGGCAAACGGGTCTTGATAATCGATCTGTTTGGCCACGGCCTCGGCCTGGCCGTCGAGTGTTTTAACCTGCTCGCGCAGCTTGGCGAGTTGCTCGGTCTGCTCGTCGCTGGGCACGCTGATGACCGGCGCGTGGTCTTTCTTGTTGCCGTCCATCGGGTTGCCGTCAACATTGTTGAAAAATGCGAAGAGCTGATAAAACTCCTTCTGCGAGATCGGATCGAACTTGTGATCGTGGCAAACCGCGCAGCCGACCGTCATGCCCATGAACGCCGAGCCGGTCGTCTCCGTGCGATCGACCACGTTGCGGACATAGACCTCTTCCTTGATCGATCCGCCTTCGTTGGTCGTCACGTTCATGCGGCAGTAACCCGAGGCGATCAGATCATCGCGCGCGGGTTTGTCCAGCAAGTCACCGGCAAGTTGTTTGATCGTGAACTGATCGAAGGTCATGTTGGCGTTGTAGGCGCGAATGACCCAGTCGCGGTATGGCCAGATCTCGCGGTAGTTATCCAGGTGCAGCCCGTGGGTATCGCCGTAGCGCACCACGTCGAGCCAGTATCGGGCCATGTGCTCACCGTAATGCGGCGAGGCGAGCAGGTGATCGACGACCTTTTCGTAGGCGTTTTCTGAATCATCCGACACGAAGGCGGCGACCTGCTCGGGCGTCGGCGGCAGGCCGGTCAGATCGAAGCTCACGCGACGAATCAGCGTGGCGCGGTCGGCCTCGGCTTCGGGTTCGAGCCCGGCGGCGTGCATCTTCGCGAGTGTGAAATGATCGATCTGGTTGCGCGGCCACTTGGAATCGTCACCCCCGGAAACGTCGGGCAGGTCCGGCCGCGTGGGTGTGATCAATGCCCAGTGTTGTTGATACTTCGCCCCGCCGGCGATCCACTTTTTGATCGTGTCGATCTGCTGGGCGCTCAGCGGCGGCTTGTGCGAATCCGCCGGGGGCATGCGGTATTCCGGATCATCACTGCTGATGCGTTTGATCATCTCGCTGGCAGCCGGATCGCCGGGCACGATGGCGGTCTTGCCGTCTTCGAGCGGCGCGGTGGCGACCGCCCGATCATCAAAACGCAGCCCTTTCTTGCGGTGGCCGCCATCCGGCCCGTGACAGGCGAAACAGTTGGCCGAGAGGATCGGACGAATATCCCGATTAAACTGCACCTCGTCCGCCGCGTGCAAACTGCCTGTCCAGCATGCGGCAACAACAAGCACGCCGACCCATCGGAGCGACTTGAGCATAAGATTGTTCCCTTTCGGGGCGCTGCGATTACCTTGGCGGTACGGATATTTTAAGGTTATTCCGACTGCCGATCTACTGCTGTCAACGTCCCGCTGTCATGCAAAATTGCACCACTATTGTTCATTTTGAACCACCAGGGCGCCAGGAAGACGAACAGAAGAGTATTGACAGGATCAACAGGATCAGAAAGTGGCATTTATCCATCATCCATCCTGTTCATCCTGTCTACTGTTTTTCCTCGTGGCCTTGGCGGTTCGATGCCGCTGGGCTGATCGCTCCATCGCGGGTAAACTCTCCGCATGGCTCGCCAACGCATCATCTCCGCCGCGCCCGCTTCCGACGTTGAAGACGTCGCCAATCAGTCCCTGCGTCCCCAGCGCATGGGCGATTACGTCGGGCAGGCCTCGCTGATCGAAAAATTGTCGATCGCCCTGACCGCCGCCAAGCAGCGCGGCGAGGCCATGGAGCATGTCCTCCTGCACGGCCCACCCGGCCTCGGCAAAACTACGCTCTCCCATGTCATCGCCAACGAGATGGGCACCCACCTGACCGTCACCGCCGGCCCAGCCCTGACCAAGGGCTCCGATCTCGTCGGCACACTCACGAAACTGCAGAAGCACGATGTGCTGTTCATCGACGAGATCCATCGCCTGCCCGTCGCCCTCGAAGAGTATCTCTACTCCGCGATGGAAGACTTCAAGGTCGAGTTCGTCGTCGACTCCGGCATGCACGCCAAAACCATCACCCTCCCGCTGCAGCCGTTCAGCCTCATCGGCGCCACCACCCGCGCCGGGCTGCTGTCCGGTCCCATGCGCAGCCGCTTCGGCATCACCCACCACCTCGAGTTCTACACCGAGCCCGAGTTGCTCAATATCCTCCGCCGCAGCGCCGGCCTGCTCGGGGTCGGTCACGCCGAGGATGACGCGCTCGCCCTGATCGCCGCCCGCAGCCGGGGCACGCCGCGCGTCGCCAATCGACTGCTCCGCCGCGTGCGTGACTTTGCGCAGATCAAAACCGGCGGCGTCATGAATGCTCAAACCGTCAACGATGCCCTCAAGCTCGAAGGCGTCGACGCGCTCGGCCTCGATGAACTCGACCGCAGCTACCTGCAGACAATCGCCGAGGTCTACCGCGGCGGGCCCGTCGGCCTCGAAGCCGTCGCCGCCACGCTCAACGAAGACTCCGGCACCCTCGAAGACATGGTCGAGCCCTACCTGCTGCAACTCGGCTTCCTCGCCCGCACCCGCCGCGGCCGCCAACTCACCCGCAAAGCCGCCGACCACCTCGGCATCAACATCACACTCGACGATGCCAACAACGATCTGTTCACCGGTGAATCATGAAGAAGAACTAACCGCAGAGGCCGCAGAGCACGCGGAGAAAATGCAGAGATGTTGAATAGAAAATGAAATCACCCTCACTCTGCGTTGGCTCTGTGTACTCTGCGATCTCTGCGGTTAATCTCTTCACTCAACGATTTCCATCATGAAAAAACGTTCACGGTACATTCTGGCGGCGGCGATACTTGGCGGGATGGCCGGGGGGGCGTTGTTTCGTGACATCTATGCGGGGCCGGTGTTCGGGGTGTTTGTCGGGTTGCTGCTTTCGCTGTTCGTGATCGGGCTGACGACGCTGCTGCAGGAAGGGCCGTTTGTGTTTCTGCGGGGGAAAGTGATTCCGGGGATCGCGATGGTGGTGGCGTTCTGTCTGCCGCTGGGCGCGATGAAGATGATGTTCGATCCACCGGTGTGGCTGCTGACCAAGAAGGTGATCGCCAGCCCTGCCCCGCCGTCGTTGGCCGATGTGCAGAAACACATCGAGTACGACGGGCCGGAGAATCGCTACCTGCTGAAGTTTCACGTGTCGCCGGACGATCTGAGCAAGATCGTGAAGCTGCATCGGATGGTGACGGCGGATGTGAACTCGAAGCTGCTGGCGACGTATCAGGATGAGCCGGCCCACGCTCCGTCGTGGTGGGATGTCGGCGGGCTCGACCAGCCGGCGGTGTACCGCACGACGGTCGACGCCTATCAGCGCGTGCTGATGTATGACCGGGCCCACGAGACAGCCTATTTGCTGGTGTTTCCCGCCCAGCCGATTTCGCCGTGAGCGTGTTGTGACCATGATGATGATGCGAATGATGATGGTGTTGATGCTCGCTGCGGCGATTGTGATCGGCGACGAAGGCGGGCGGGTGATCGAGTACGGCGAGCCGATCAAGCGCGGCGACCTGGAAAACAAGGCCATCAATGAGTCCAGCGGGCTGGCGGTCAGCCGCATCCATCGTGATCTGTACTGGACGCACAACGATTCGGGCAATGCCCCGGTGCTGTTCGCGATCGGACCCAACGGCGAAGATCGCGCGATGTTCACCCTCGTCGGCCTGCGCGCCCGCGACTGGGAAGACATGGCTTCGTGCACACTCGACGGCAAGCCCTACCTGCTGATCGGCGATGTCGGCGACAACCAGCAGACCCATCAGCATGGCACGCTGATCCTCGTGCCCGAGCCCGATGTCAAAGACATCGACCATCACCGCCGTGCCGTGATCAAACCCGAGCGTCTGATTCACTTCGTGTATGAAGACGGCCCGGCCAACTGCGAGGCGATCGTCGTCGACGCGGCGGCCGGCAAGGTGCTGTTGATTCAGAAAGTCGCCCTCGGCGCGTGCGGCGTGTACGAACTGCCGCTCTCGCCCCCGGCCGCGGAAGATGAAGCCCCAAATGCCCGGCGGATGTATACCGCCAAGCGCATCGGCCAGTCATGGATCAACATGGTCACCGGCGCCGACCTGAGCCACGACGGCCGACGTCTGATCATCAGCACCTACGGCCCAAGCTACGAGCTGACGCGCACCGGCGATGAAACATGGGCCGATGTGTTCAAAAAGCAACCCCGCCGCGTGGACATGCCCCGCCGCCGCCAGGGCGAATCGATCTGTTACGACACCGATGGCGAATCACTGCTGCTGACCAGCGAAAAACGCCCAACCCCGCTGTGGTACATCCCCGCGAAGAAGAATTAACCGCAAAGTGTGCCAAGCATAAAGTAGTTAACCACAGAGAACACAGAGTTCACAGAGGGCGTGGGAAGTCATGTTCCATTCATCTATCTCTGTGCTCTCTGTGCCCTCTGTGGTAAATATTCTCTTATCTTCAACGCCCCAGCAGATCAATCGATCTTGTAAAACCGCTTCGCGTTGGCTGTGGTGAGCTTCACGAAATCGCTGAGTGAAGTTTCACGCAGTTGGGCGAGGTGTGCGGCCGTGTCGGCGACGTAGCGCGGCTCGTTGGGGCGAATCTTGCGGTGCGGCTCGGGGGTCAGGTACGGCGAATCGGTTTCGATCATGATCCGGTCGTCAGGCACAAGCAGGGCTGACTCGCGCACCTCGGGAGCATTCTTGTATGTGACGATGCCGGTGAAGCTGACCATCGCGCCGATGGCGAGCACCTTGCGGATTTCTTCCGGTGGCTCGGTGAAACAGTGAAAGACGAATCGGCTGCCGGGGATGCCGGACGCGTCGATGAGCCCGAGCACATCATCGACCGCCTTGCGGCAGTGGATGACAATGGGCTTGTCGAGTTCGCTGTAACGGATGACCTCGAGCTGGGCGTTGAACAGGTCATGCTGAATATGCCGCGGCGGATCGGGGTAGTGATAATCGATGCCCATCTCGCCGAACGCGACGCACTTGGGGTGGGCCACGAGCTCGGCGATACGGGGCAGATCACGAAACGAAACTTCCGGCGCGTAGTGCGGGTGAACGCCCGCGGCGAAGTAGACCTGCTCGTAGCGCTCGGCGATGGTGCGGGCGGCCTCGGCATCGTCGGGCGTGGTCCCGATCGTGATCAGCCGCTCGACGCCGGCCTGGTCCGCCGCGGCAAGCACCTCGTCCACGCGATCGGCGAGCTGCGGAAACGTCAGATGGCAATGCGTGTCGATCATGCAGGAAGTTTTACCACAGAGATCGCAGAGATCACAGAGACAGATAAATGGGAAGCACCTTTCTAACCCTCCGTATTCTCTGTGGTGAACTACTTTTTAGCTGGTTTGAACAGCATCGCGGACGGGGCGCAGTTCCGGGGTGGTGGAGCCGCGCTGCCAGACGGCGTGGGTGCGGAAGTCGTCCGAGGGCTCGGGGCAATCGATGCGATGATGGGCGCCGCGGGACTCGGTGCGCCACAGGGCGGCGCGCGACATCAGGGCGCCGATCAGCAGGAGGTTCTGCGTCTGCCAGCCTTCGCGATCGTCGAAGATCTTGTCGAGGGTGTAGCGGGCCCAGAAGTCGAACATGTCGGCGACGTCCTGGAGTTGGGTGCCGGTGCGGTTGATCCCGACGTGCCGCCACATCACCGACCGCAGTGTCGAGAGCACATCGGCCAGATCCAGGGCGCTGCGATCCGACGGGCGGATGTCGCTGACGATGCGCAGCGGCAGCGACGGCGACTGGGCCACATCATCCGCACAGGCGGCCCCGGCCTCAGCCCCGCAGACGAGCCCTTCGAGCAGGCTGTTGGACGCCAGGCGGTTGGCCCCGTGCAGGCCGGTGCAGGTGACTTCGCCGGCGGCGTAGAGCCCGGGCACGCTGGTGCGGCCGGCGGGATCGACCCAGACGCCGCCGATCATGTAGTGGGCTGCGGGGCGAATGGGGATGAGCTGCTCGCCGGGATCGATGTCGAATTTTTTCAGCAGTTCCATAATGCTCGGGAAGCGCTCGGCGAAGTGTTCACGACCCAGGTGGCGGGCATCGAGATAGACGCTGTTGTTGACCCCGGAGCCGAGTTGTCGGTGGATGGCGCGGGCGACGATGTCGCGCGGGGCCAGTTCGGCGAGTTCGTGTTCACCGACCATAAAGCGCTGACCGGTTTTGTCGACGAGGTAGGCCCCTTCGCCGCGCACGGCTTCTGAGATCAGCGAGCGGTTGGCGCCGGCGATGTAAAGGACCGTCGGGTGGAACTGCATGAATTCCATGTCGGCCAGGCGCGCCCCGGCGCGGTAGGCCATGGCGATGCCGTCGCCGGTGGCGACCTGGGGATTGGTCGTTTCGCGGTAGACCTGCCCGCACCCGCCGGAGGTGAGGATGGTCGCCTTAGCCCAGATCATCTGCAGGCCGTAGCGGGGGTGATGGGTGATCGCGCCGTAGCAGCGGCCGCCGTTGTCGCCGGCGGTCAGCAGGTCCAGGGCGAAGCACTGATCGAACACGCGAATGCGTTCGTGTTTATGTACGGCTTCGATGAGCGTGTGGGCGAGGGCCATACCGGTGGCGTCGCCGTCGGCATGGAGGATGCGGTGGGCGGTCTGTCCGCCTTCGCGGCCCATGGCGAGTTTGCCATCGGGTGTGCGGTCGAAGGGCATGCCCAGGTCGATCAGCTCGCGCACGCGCTGCGGGCCTTCGCTGATGATGTGCTGGACAACGGGTTGATCGCAGAGGCCGGCCCCGGCGTCGAGGGTGTTGTTGACGTGGGCGTCGATGGAGTCGTCTTCACCGAGCACGACGGCGATGCCGCCCTGGGCCCAGGCGGTGTTGGACTGATCCAGGGCCGCCTTGGCCAGAAGGATGACGTCGGAATGCTCCGCCGCCGCCAGCGCCGCCCGCAGCCCGGCGACGCCCGAGCCCACGACCAGCACATCCGTGAAGATCTGTGGAAGCAGCGCAGACCGAAACGGAATCAGGTAGCGGCGTTCGTCAAAAATCTCGTGCATGGACAAAATTGTATGGGTTTTACAGGATCGAGGCTACGGGCCGCGGGGCTTCGGGGTGTTCAGGAGGTGTAATCAGGGAAAGCGCTCGCCTTCGGCTCGCGGCTAAACGGGGAGAATTTGCATACACTTGCGGAATGTTTGACGTGGGAACCATCCTGGTGATTGCGGGGCTGGGGCTGATCGCCGGCACGATCGGCGGCATGCTCGGGCTCGGCGGCAGCAACATCATGATCCCCGGGCTGGTGATTCTGTTCGGGCAGACGACCCGCCAGGGGTTCAATCAGCATCTGTATCAGGCGGCGGCGATGATCGTGAACGTCTGCGTGGCGGTGGCGGCGACGTGGCGGCACTACCAGGCCGGCGCCATCGTGCCAAAGGTGATCCGCACGATGCTGCCGGCGGCGATCGCGGCGATTCTGCTGGGGGTCTGGGTGTCGAATCGATCGGCTTTTTCCGGGACACAGGGGCCGATCCTGCTGGGTCGCGTGATGGCGTGCTTCCTGGTCTACGTGATCGCGATGAACATCCGGCGGATGTTTCGCCAGTCACGGCCGGTCGACGCCCCGCTGGATCTGACCTACGTGACAACCCCCCGCAGCGCGACCGTCGGCACGGTCATGGGCTTTTTCGCGGGTCTGGTCGGCGTCGGCGGCGGCGGGATCGCCACACCCCTGCAGCAGGTGATCCTGAACCTCCGCCTGCGCAACTGCATCGCCAACTCGGCCGCGGTGATGTGCTTCAGCAGCATCGTCGGAGCCACCTACAAAAACGCCACGCTCCCGGCCCACGGCGTGGCGATACACGACAGCCTGATGATCGCCGCCCTGCTGGCGCCGACCGCCATTTTCGGGGCCACCATCGGCGGCAAGCTCACGCATGTGCTGCCCGTGCGGACGGTGCGCTTCGTGTTCATTCTGCTGATGATCGCCGCGGCGTGGAAGATGGCAGCGATTTAATTGGTGATTTGGCGATCTGGCGAAGTGGCGATTTGGTGTACAGAATCCCCCCCACATCACCACTTCGCCAAATCACCATTTCACCACTTCCCTTGGCAGGCTGAAAACACCGGCCTGCCAGCGTGGCAGACCACGGAAAGTCAGCCCGGCCCAGCCAAAACCAGCCATGGCCGTAAGCCGCTGATTTAACAAGCCTTGCAAGACCTGCCACGAGCGTCGGATTCGGGAAGTTCTGGCACGTGGCTTGCCCCCTACCGGCGACAGGGACGCAAACTTACCGCTTATTGTCTATCCATACGGAGACTCAGATATGTCCAAGCTACTGGCCTTCGACGCCGAGGCGCGTCAAGCCCTGCTGCAGGGTGTCGAAAAGCTCGCCAACGCCGTCAAGAGCACTCTCGGGCCCCGCGGCCGCAATGCCGTCCTCGACAAGGGTTGGGGTTCGCCGAACGTGACCAAGGACGGCGTGACCGTCGCTGAAGAGATCGAACTGCGCGATTCCAACGAAAACATGGGCGTCAAGCTCGTGAAGGAAGCCGCCTCGAAAACCTCCGACAAGGCCGGCGACGGCACGACGACTTCGACCGTGCTCGCCGAGGCCCTGTTCCGTGAAGGCCTGCGGATGATCACCGCCGGGTCCGACGCCAACGCCCTGGTCCGCGGCATGCGTCAGGCCGTCGGCGCGACCGTCGAATCGATCAACAAGCTGGCGACCCCCATCGACGCTTCCAGCAAGAAAGACATCGCCAACGTCGCCTCCATCTCGGCCAACAACGACCCCGAGATCGGCAAGATCATGGCCGACGCCTTCATGAAGGTCGGCAAGGACGGCGTGATCACCGTCGACGAAGGCAAGGGCCTGGAAACCTACGTCGACGTCGTCGAAGGCATGCAGTTCGACCGTGGCTACCTCTCGCCGAACTTCATCACCGATCAGGATGAGATGAAGGTCGAACTCGAGAAGTGCTTCGTGCTCATTCACGAAGAGAAGATCGACTCGGCTCAGAAGCTGGTGCCGCTGCTGGAGAAGATTCAGAAGGCCGGCAAGCCCCTGCTGATCATCGCTGAGAACATCGAAGGCGAAGCGCTTTCGACGCTGGTGATCAACAAGCTGCGCGGCGTGCTGCAGGTTTGTGCCGTCAAGGCCCCTGGCTACGGTGAACGCCGCAAGGCCATGCTCGAAGACATCGCCATCCTCACCGGCGGCACCGCCATCATGAAGGACCTCGGCGTCGACCTCGACAAGATCGAGATCGGCCATCTGGGCCTGGCCAAGAAGGTCGAGATCGACGGTGACAACACCACCATCGTCGAAGGCGCCGGTGAAGAGTCCGCCATCCGCGGCCGCATCGAGCAGATCAAAAACGAAATCGAAATCACCACCAGCGATTACGACCGCGAGAAGCTTCAGGAACGCCTGGCCAAGCTCGCCGGCGGCGTCGCTCAGGTGTATGTCGGGGCCGCTTCCGAAGCGGAAATGAAAGAGAAGAAGGCCCGCATCGAAGATGCCCTGCACGCCACGCGTGCGGCGGTCGCCGAAGGCATCGTCCCCGGCGGCGGCGTCAGCTTCATCCGTTCGATCGACAAGGTCGAAAAGCTCGCCAAGACGCTTGCCGGCGATGAGAAGCTCGGCGCCGAAGTCGTCGCCAAGGCGCTGAGTGTGCCGACGCAGACGATCGCCGACAACGCCGGCATCAAGGGCACCGTCGTGGTCGCCAAGGTCCGCGAGGCCAAGGGCACCAACGGCTTCGACGCCCTGAAGCTCGAATACACCGACCTGCTGGCCAAGGGCATCATCACCCCGGCCAAGGTCGACCGCGTCGCCCTCGAGAATGCCGCGTCGGTCGCCACGCTGCTGCTGACCGCCGACTGCATCATCACCGAAGCCCCTGCCGACGAAGACGAAGCCGGCGGTGACCACCACGACCACGGCATGGGCGGCGGTATGCCCGGCATGGGTGGTATGGGCGGCATGGGCGGCATGGGCATGCCCGGCATGATGTAATTCAACCAACCAACAAAGACTTCAATCCACCAATAACCGTATTGCACGGAGATACCCAAAGATGGCTACCAAGACTGCGAAGAAGCTGACGCTCAAGCCGCTGAACGACCGCGTGATTGTTCAACCCGAAGAAGCCGCCACCCGTACCGAGTCCGGGCTCTACCTGCCCGAGTCGGCTCAGGAAAAACCCATGACCGGCAAGGTCATCGCCGCCGGCCCCGGCAAGGTCAACGATGACGGTGAGCGCACCGCCCTCGAGGTCAAAGTCGGCGACCGCGTCGTCTACGGCAAGTACTCCGGCAACGAAGTCGAAATCAACGGTGAACAGGTCGTGATCCTCCGCGAAAGCGAACTGCTCGCCAAGCTCGACTGATCAATCGCACGCTCCGTTTAGCGACGCCGCTTGCGGCGTGTTACGAATAAAGGATTCAACCATGGCTTCCAAGCAACTGCTTTTTGACACCAACGCGGCCGTCGAGATGAAAAAAGGTCTCGACCAGCTCGCCAAGGCCGTCGCCGTCACGATGGGCCCCACCGGCCGGCAGGTCGTGATCAACAAGTCCTTCGGCGGACCGGCCGTGACCAAGGACGGCGTGTCCGTCTCCAAGGAAATCGAGCTGCCCAACAAGTTCCAGAACATGGGCGCCAAGATGGTCAACGAGGTCGCCCGCAAGACCGCCGACAAGGCCGGCGACGGCACCACCACCGCCACCGTCCTCGCCCAGGCGATCTTCACCGCCGGCCTGCGTCACGTGACCGCCGGGGCCAACCCGACCATCCTGCAGCGCGGCATCCTCGCCGCCTGCGATCTCGCCGCCGAATCCATCCAGGACTCGGCCATCCGCGTGAAGAATCGTGAAGACCTCAAGAAGGTCGCCACCATCTCCGCCAACGGCGACTCGGACGTCGGCGACCTGATCGCCACCGCCATCGACAAGGTCGGCGCCGACGGCGTCGTCGAAATCGAAGAAGGCAAGGCCGCTGTCACCACCCTCGACTACGTCGAAGGCATGCAGTTCGACAAGGGCTACCTCTCGCCCTACTTCATGACCGATCCCAAGACGCAGGAGTGCGTCCTCGAGGACTGCTACATCCTCATTCACGAGAAGAAGATTTCGAATCTGCCCGAGCTGCTCCCGCTGCTGAACAAAATCGCCACCAGCGGCAAGCCTCTGCTGATCATCGCCGAGGATATTGAAAACGAAGCGCTGGCCGCGCTCGTGGTCAACCGCCTCCGCGGCGCGTTGAACATCTGCGCCGTCAAGGCCCCCGGCTTCGGTGATCGCCGCCGCGCGATGCTCGGCGATATCGCTTCGCTGACCGGCGGTGACTTCATCAGCGAAGACATGGGCATCAAGCTCGACGCCGTCGAACTGGATCAGCTCGGCTCCGCCAAGCGCATCATCGTCTCCAAGGACGACACCACCGTCATCGAAGGCGGCGGCAAGAAGAAGGACATCCAGTCCCGCGTCGATCAGATCAAGATGCAGCTGGAGAAGTCGACCAGCGACTACGACAAGGAAAAGCTGGCCGAACGTCTGGCGAAGCTGACCAGCGGCGTGGCCGTGATCAACGTCGGCGCCGCCACCGAAGCCGAGATGAAGGCCCGCAAGGACCTGGTCGAAGACGCCCTGCACGCGGCGCGTGGCGCCGCCAAGGAAGGCTACGTCGCCGGCGGCGGCGTGGCGCTGCTCCGTGCGATCGAGGCCGTCGAGGCCGGTCGCGCCAAGGCCAAGGGCGATGAGAAGCTCGGCTTCGACATCGTTAGCGCGGCCCTCGAAGCCCCGGCCCGTCAGATCGCCGAAAACGGCGGCATCGACGGCGACGTGGTCGTCGAGAAGGTCAAGGAAGGCCAGGGCCACTTCGGCTACAACGCCGCCACCAACGAGTACGGCGACCTGGTCAAGGCCGGCGTGATCGACCCGGCGCTGGTCTCCCGCACCGCCCTGATCAATGCCGCCTCGGTCGCCGCCCTGATGCTGACGACCAACGTCATGATCACCGAGCTCAAGGAAGACGACGACGCGGCCGTCGAAGGCGCGATCGTCTAACCCATGAATCTGTGAGCCTGCTTATGAAGCCCACGGATTCAATCCGTGGGCTTCTTCTTGGAAACGAAACGGACTTCGAGCAAGAACCACCGCCATGCCCGCCAAGCGCGACTATTACGAAGTGCTCAACGTCGAACGCACTGCGACGATGGAGGAAATCAAGCGCGCTTATCGCAAGTGCGCGATGAAGTACCATCCGGATCGCAACCCCGGCGACGCCGAGGCCGAGCGCATGTTCAAGGAATGCGCCGAGGCGATGGAAGTGCTCGGCGATTCGGAAAAGCGACAGCGCTACGACCAGTTCGGTCACGAAGGCGTGCGCGGCCAGGGCGTGCATGACTTCGGCGGGATGAACGCCCAGGATATCTTCTCGATGTTCGAAGACGCCTTCGGCGACCTCGGCCTCGGGGGCATCTTCGGCGGACGGGGACGCGGTCGCGGCGGCGCCCGGCGCGGCTACGACCTGGAAACCTCCGTCACCATCGACCTCGACGATGTGCTCGAAGGCACGACCGAAACCGTCGACTTCACCCGCGAAGACCTCTGCGAAACCTGCGACGGGTCCGGCGCCAAGCCCGGCACCACCCCCGAAACCTGCACCACCTGCGGTGGACAGGGCAAGGTCGCCATGCGGCACGGGT
This sequence comes from Planctomycetales bacterium ZRK34, assembly GCA_014873095.1. Lineage (GTDB taxonomy): Bacteria > Planctomycetota > Phycisphaerae > Phycisphaerales > Zrk34 > Zrk34. Next base: position 3,998,675 of record CP050848.1, on the reverse strand, counting down.
TCTTCCAGATGGTGCGTCCCTGCCCGGACTGCGCCGGAGCCGGCAAGGTCGTCAAGGACAAGTGCACCGAGTGCCGCGGCAGCGGGCGTCGGCCCAAGTCGCGCACGCTCGAGGTCAAAGTCCCCGCCGGCATTCACGATGGGCAGATCATCCGCATCGCCGGCGAAGGCGAACCCGGCACCGCCGGCGCGCCGCGCGGCGATCTGCATGTGGTCGTCCGCGTGCAGCCGCACAAGCTCTTCGAGCGTCACAACGACGACCTCGTCCTGCACATGCCCATCAGCTTCACGCAGGCCGCCCTCGGCGCGAAGCTCGAAGTCCCCACCCTCGAAGGTCAGACCGAACTGATCCTCAAAGCCGGCACGCAGCACGGCCAGACCTACACGCTGCGTCAACACGGCCTGCCGAATCTCCGCAGCGGCGCGCGCGGTAGTCTGATCGTGCAGGTCATGGTTGAAATCCCCAAGAAACTGACCGAAAAGCAGGCTGACCTGTTGCGTGAATTCGCCGAAACGGAGAATCGCGATGTCATGCCGCACACGACCGGTTTCTGGGATAAGATCAAAGGTTATCTCAGTGGTGAATAACGATGAACGAACAAGCCCGCGAACACGAAACTGACGACGTCAACGAAATCCCCGCCGATGAATCGATCGACGAATCCGCGATCGAAGAGCAGGCCGCCGAGGAACTCGACCCGCTCGCTGAACTTCAGAAAGAGCGCGACGAGTTGTATGCGCGACTCCAGCGCGTCTCGGCTGACTACCAGAACTTCATGCGACGCTCGGAAACCAACCTCGTGGACTCGATCCACCTGGCCAGCGGCGATGTGCTCAAGCGATTCGTCCCGGTGATGGATCACTTCGATACGGCCCTGGGCGTTGAAGCGAATTCCGACGACGCCAAGGCGCTTCACGATGGTTTCCGCATCGTGCGTGATGAACTGATGAAGGTGCTTCAACAGGCGGGCGTGGAGCGGCTGGACCCACAGGTCGGCGAGCCGTTCGACCCCCACTGCCACGAGGCGATGCTTCAGCAGCCCGCCGAAGGCGTCGAGCCCGGTTGCATCGCGCAGGTGTTCCAGCCCGGGTACGTGTACAAGAACCGCACGCTGCGCGCGGCGAAAGTCGCCGTCGTGCCGGAATGACATCAACGTTTAGCGACGCCGCTTGCGGCGCGTTCCCGTGAGGGCCCTGCCATGCCGACTTACGATTACCGCTGTGACAACTGCGGACACGAACTGGAAGTGTTTCAGTCGATGTCAGCTTCGCCGCTACGCAAGTGCCCCGAATGCGGGCGGCTCAAGCTCAAGCGACTCATCGGCACCGGCGCCGGCGTGATCTTCAAGGGCGGTGGATTCTGGGAAACCGACTACCGCTCGGACAGCTACAAGAAGGACGCCGAGGCCGAGAAGAAACCCGCCGAGTCCAAGTCCGACAAGAAGACCGAAACCAAGTCGGAAAAGAAAACCGAAAAGAAGAAAACCGACACCGCGAAATCCGCTGCCAAGAAGTCGAAACCCGCCAAGGATTCAAAATGACTTTTCGCATCTTCAGCCTGCCGGCTGTCGTGCTGGGGTTGATGCTGTCGTTCGTCGGGGCCGCACACGCGGAGTCGGCCAAACCAAATATTTTGTGGATCGTCACCGAGGACATGTGCCCGGACCTTGGCTGTTACGGCGAGCCGCAGGTGCACACCCCGCACCTGGATGCCCTGGCGGCGCGCGGCGTGCTCTTCACACGCGCCTTCGCCACCGCGACGGTCTGCTCCGCCACCCGCTCGGCGTTCATCACCGGGACTTACCAAACCACGCTCGGGGCTCAACACCAGCGTATGGACGACTCGATCGCCCCGCCGCTGTGCGACCCATACCAGACGCTCCCCCAGCGCCTGCGCGAAGCCGGTTACTACACGGCCAATGTCAAAAAGATCAACCAGCACCTGCGCGGCACGGGTAAAAATGACTGGAATTTCACGACAAAAACGGGTCATTTCGAGGGCAACGACTGGGCGGAACTCAAAACCCGCCAACCGTTTTTCGCACAGGTGAACTTTCAGGAATCGCATCGACCATTCACCAGCGAAGCACACGCCGACCCCGCCAAGGTGAACCTGCCGCCCTACTACCCCGATCACCCCGTGACGCGCCGCGACTGGGCCGGCTACCTTGACGAGATCACCGAGGTCGATGTGAAGGTCGGCAAGTTGCTGGATCAACTCGAAGCTGACGGCCTGGCGGACAACACCCTTGTGATCTTCTTCGGCGACCACGGGCGCCCCATGCTGCGCGGCAAGCAGTGGAACTACGACAGCGGAACGCGCGTGCCGCTGATCATCGCCTGGCCCAAAGCGGTCAAGGCGCCGGGTCGCTACCAGTCCGGCAGCGTGAGTGATCAACTGGTGAGCCTGATCGATGTGACAGCGACCTCATTGAAAGCCGCCGGCGCCGATATACCCGACTCGATGCACGGGCGGTCCATCTTCGACGGCGAGCCGCGTGATGCGGTGTTCAGCGCCAGCGATCGTGACGGCGAATGCATTCTGCGCAGTCGCTCGATCCGTACCGCCCGTTACCGTTACATCCGCAATGCATACCCCGATCGACCGGTGATTTATTCGACGGCGTATCGCCAGCAGATGCACCCGCTGTATCACCTGGTGCGAAAGCTCGGCGACGAGGGTCGGCTCAACGCGGTACAGCATCACCTGCTCGAACCGCGCGGCGTCGAAGAGTTGTACGACTTGAAATCGGATCCCTACGAGATTCACAACTTGGCCGATTCACCCGAACATGCCGAGACGCTCCACGACCTGCGGGCGCGACTTGATGCGTGGATCAAGCGCACCAACGACCAGGGCCAGCAACCCGACCGCGCGGAAGTCGCTGAATATTTTGAGCAGTATGGTCGGCAATCAGCCAAACGCCGGGCGAAGGCGATCGAGACTATGCGCCAACGTATTTATGCGGAAGACGAGCGTTTTTTGAAGCAAATACAGTAAAGGCGGTTGTGCCACAGGCTACTTATTCGAAGTCTTTTCAACTTCATCCAACAATTGAGCGATGGTTTTACATGCGACCGGGTGAACCACATCGGGCGCGATATCGGCCAGCGGTTTGAGAACGAACCATCGTTCGGTCATGCGCGGATGCGGGACGGTCAGATCGTCAGTCTGCATCACGCAGTCGCCATACAACAACAGATCGAGGTCGAGTGTGCGCGGTCCCCAGCGTTCGTGACGCACACGGCCGGCGGACTGCTCGATGGCGCGGAGATGCGACAGCAACATGCCGGGTTCTAGCGCCGTGTCGAGCGAGGCGGCGGCGTTGAGGTAGGCACCCTGCCCCGCCGGGCCGACGGGGTCGGTTTCGTAAATACCCGAAAATGCCAGCAGTTTGGTCTGAGGTATTTCTGTCAGCGCGGCGCGGGCGTGTTCGAGATGCGCAGCGCGATCACCGAGGTTGGAACCGAGTGCGATCAGGGCGTGGGGCATGGGGTCAATGTAGCACGGTTGTTGGGGAGAAACACGCCGCAAGCGGCGTCGCTAAACAAAAAAGCCCGTCCACGGGTGTGAACGGGCCAAATGATATCGGGGGATGATTGCGGGGTTCCGGGGGTTACTCCGCTTCGGGTTCGAACTCGGTGTCGCGGTGCTGCATCTGGGCCTTGAGGCGTGCGAGGATGGAGCTGTGCATCTGGCTGACGCGCGATTCGGACAGGTCGAGCGTGACGCCGATCTCCTTCATGGTCATCTCTTCGTAGTAGTAGAGGATGACGATGAGACGCTCGGCGCGGGACAGGCCCTTGGTGATCAGGTCTTTGAGGTCGCGCTTCTGAGCGGCGGTCAGGGGATTGGTCTGACGCTCGTCTTTGAGGACATCGATCTCACGGACGTCCTTGTTGGAATCGGTCTCGTAGTACTTGCGGTTCAGCGAGACGACACCCGTGGGGCCGGCGTCCTTGGCGAGTTTGCGATACTCGTCCATGTCGACCTCGAGGCTCTGTGCGATCTCGACATCGGTGGGCTTGCGGCCGAGTTCCATCTCGAGCTTCTTGCGGGCGCCTTCAACCTTGCTGGTGCGCGAGCGGACGAGGCGGGGAACCCAGTCCATGGCGCGCAGCTCGTCGAGAATCGCGCCGCGAATGCGCGGGGCGCAATAGGTTTCGAACTTGACGCCGCGGTCGAGATTGAAGGCGTCGATGGCGTCCATCAGGCCGAAGATACCGGCCTGCTTCAGATCCTCGACATCGACTTCATCCGGCAACTTGGTGTGGATACGCTCGGCGTTGTACTTGACCAGCGGCAGGTATTTCGTCATCAGAAAATTACGAATGGATTCGCTGCCGGTCTTCTTGTACTCGGTCCAAACCTCCTTGATGTCGCGGTCTTCGAGGGGAACATTCTTGGTGGTGGCACGTTTGCCCATGGTCGGCTCCTTGACCAGTCGGCCCTTCCTTTAAACGGATGCATCACGGCAACCGATTGCTTCGATCCCTGCGGCGGCCGCTCGCGGGGATCGAACATCTCTCACGCAGCAACGCCTTTCCGTGGCTTCGCTGTCGTCTGCGTCTGCGCCGCGGGGCGCGACGATCGATCATCTTCCACCGACACGGTGGCATCTTCCGTCGGCATGACAATCTCATCGTCCGACACCGGCTCAGCCACCACCACATCCGCGGCGTCGGTGACATTGGCGGGCATCGGATTGGACTGTTTGTACTGTTCGATATGCTCGTTGAGCGCGCGTGTGGCGACGGCGCCGATGATCATGCCGACGATGTAGCAGATGAACATCGAGCCGAGGGCGCGGACGAGCGTCGTGGTGGCAGGATTGTCAGCCGCCAGGCCGGCGAGGATTGCAATGATGAATCCGATCAAGCCGAGACTACTGGCGATCACTTGGGTGGGCATTGGCCAGCGCTCCATCGCGTTGCGGCACACACACTACGTGATCGCCCTGCCGATCCGTGACAGGGCTCCCCTTGCGGGGCACAACAATTCTACTAACCCGCAAGCCAGGATGCAACCTTGCGGAAGAAACCACCGCTTCCGGGCTCGGCTGCATGGCGATCCAGCTTATGGGCCAACTGCTTGATGCACAAACTTGCAGGACTGTCCGGCGCATCGAGTACAAACGGGCAACGCCGGCGAACGGACGTGCCGACGCGCGCATCGTGCAGAACATATCCGGCGTCCGATAAAGCCAAACCCAGGAAACGACGAGACACCGCGCTGACGCGGTCGAACACACGCTTGGCCTCGTCACGATCACGGGCCATGTTCACGAGCAAGCTGATCGGCACGTTCTCGCGCTGACGACTGACCGCCTTGATCAGCGCGTAGGCGTCGGTGACCGACGTCGGTTCGGGCGTGGTCACCACCAGCAATTCATTGGCGGCAACCAGGAAGCTCATTACGTTCGGGCCGATGCCCGCCCCGGTGTCGATCAGCAGCAGATCGTGGGCCTCTTCAAGCTGACGGAACAGGCTGACGACACGCGCCCGCTCAAACTCCGACAGATTCGCCATCTGGGCCAGCCCCGTGGCGCCGGGGATCAGGGTAAACCCGCCCGGGGCCTCGATCATGGCCTCTTCGAGTTGCCGGCGCCCGGCGATCACGTGGGCCAGCGTCGCCCGCGGCGTGACGTTGCACAGCACGTCCGCGTTGGCCAGCCCAAGGTCCGCATCAAGCACCACGACGCTGCGCCCCATGCGGGCCAGCCTCGCTGCTAAGTTCACAGCCACATTAGATTTACCGACGCCACCCTTACCGCTGGTCACCGCCAGAACTCGCGCGGATCCACCGGGCTTGGCCTCGGGATTAGCCTGCATCATCATCGCCCGTAACTCGGTTGCCTGGTCGTGGTACATACCGGTCTCGCTGGCCATCATAGGCCGGTGCCGAGGATCAGTTCCGCCAGTCGATCCGAGCGACCCGGTTCGATCTGGTGCGGCACGTCCTGGCCCGTGGTCACATAGGATAACTGTTTGTTCACCCGGCGTACAACATTTAATAGCACGCCCAGACTGACCGCCTCATCGAGCTTGGTGAAGATGATCCGGTCGATCCGCAATCGACTGAACCGCTCCACCGCCTCCATCGCCACCTTCTGACTGCACGTCGAGCTGAGCACCAGGTGCACCTCGTGCGGATCAGCCACGCGCAGTAGCCCGCTGAGCTCGGTCAGCTTGTCGTCGTCACGCTGCCCGCGGCCGGCGGTGTCGATGAGCACCACGTCGTAGTCGGAGCACTTGTCGATGGCGTCGCGCAATTCTTGCGCGGTCAGCACCACGTGCAATGGCAGGCGGATGATGTCCGCATAGGTCCGCAACTGATCGACCGCCGCGATGCGGTAGGTGTCGATGGTGATCAGTGCGACTTTTTTCTTCTCGCGCAGTTTGAAGGTTGCCGCGAGTTTGGCGATGGTGGTGGTCTTGCCCACGCCCGTGGGGCCGATCAGCGCGATGACGCGCGGGCGGCCGTCGGTGGTTTTCGATTCGAGTTCAGTTTTGGCATCAACGGGAATCAGCCGCGCGATCTCTTTGCCGACCGCATCACGCACCTGCTGCTTGTCTTCGATCTGCTGGTCAGTCAACTTGCCGCGCACCGACTGAATCACCTCGTCGGCGAGTTCCTCAGCGACTTCCTGCTCCAACAAGGCCAGGTACTGATCGAACAGCGCGTCCGGCAGATCAGGCTGCGGCCGCGACGACTGACGACGCATCATCTGCTGAACCATCCCGCGGATCTGCGCCAACTCTTCGTTGACATTTGCAGTCGGCGGAACCGTTGCCTGGACAAGGTTCCGCTCGCGCAGCTGTGGCACAGCCGCCCCCGGCTGTGCTTGCGGCTGCGCCATCTCCACCGGAGTCCCCTGCGCATAGGCCCGCTGAACCGCATTGCCGAACGTACCCGCGGCAAACCCGCCCGGCAGGCGTGAATCCGCTGTGTTTTCCGATGCTTTCAAGACACTTCGCTCAACCGAAGCGCCTCCCTTCCGGGGCCGGGGGCGGGGGGCGATGTTCACATCATTGGCCGCGGTCACTTCCACGACCGTACGCTTGCCGAACCCGAGCAACCCGCCCCGCCGGTACGTGCGCGTGTGAAGGATCACCGCGTCGGCGCCCAGTTCGACCTTGACCCGCTTCAGGGCCTCGGCCATCGACTCTGCCTCAAACGTCTTCATGTTCAACTCAGTGACCCCTGTAACCGCTGGCTCACATCCGTGTCGCGCCGCGTCGTCGGTTCAGGTGCAAGTTCCACCTGCACCAATGCAACCGATTCCACTTCGACGCCCTTTGATACTTCGTTATACCCCATTACCGCGATGTTGGGTATCGACTCTTCCAACATGCTGCGCACCTGCGCCCGGACCTGCGGCGAAGCGAGCACCAACGGATGATGCCCGCGGCGTATCAACTTCTGAAGATCGGCGATCATCGTCGTTGATATACGAGTGGCGATCGCCGGCGGCATCGTCATCGTCGTGCCCCCGCTGCCGCGATCGATGTAGCCGTTGATCATGTCTTCGAGCGCCGGGTCGATCGTCACGCAGAACAAACGCGCCGCTCCGGTCTGCGGATCCTGCTCGACATACTGATTGCAGATCGTCCGCCGCAGCGCGTTGCGAGCGTATTCGGTCAGCACGTCGATGTCCTTCGTGCGCCCCGCCCAGTCCGACAGCGTTTCCACGATCGATTCCAGATCACGGATCGGCACCCGCTCGCGCAGCAGGTTCTGCAACACCTTCTGTAGTTCGCCGAGTTGGACCTGCTCGCCAATGACCTGCTCCACAAGTTTGGGCGCCTTCTCCTTAAGCTGCTCGACAAGGTTGCCTGTTTCCTCACGGCTGAGCAGTTCGGCGGCATGATTCTTCACGACTTCGGTGATGTGCGTGGCGACGACCATGGTGGCGTCGACGACGGTGTAATTCAGCGTATCGGCCCGACTCTTCTCGCCGGGATCAACCCACCACGCCTGCAGCCCGAAGGCCGGCTCGCGGGTCTCCACGCCATTCAGCGGGCCGGACTCCGGATCGGCCATGCCGGTCTGCATCGCCAGGTATTTACCCGGGTGCGCAGACCCGACCGCCACCGTCGAACCACGCACCTTGATGTGGTAATCGTGCGGCTGAATCTGCATGTTGTCGCGAATCCGCACCGGCGGCACCACCAACCCCAGTTCCACCGCAATCTGCCGCCGCAGCATCGAAATCCGGTCCAGCAGATCGCCGCCCTGCGACTTGTCGACGAGCTTCACAAGTCCATAGCCGATTTCGAGTTCCAGCGTGTCGACCGCCAGCAGTTTCTCCACCGGCGGCGGGGCCTGTGCCTCGGCCTGCTTCGCCTCGGCCTGTTTCTGATCGGCCTGCGTCTGCGCCTTGCCCTGCCGCGTGAGCAACAGCGACAGTCCCGCCAGCACGCTGCACATCGCCAGCATCGGCAGCATCGGCAGCCCCGTAAACGCCAGCAACCCCAAAAAGCCCGCTGCGATGCCCAATGCCACCGGTCGAGCCGTCAACTGACTGGTCAACTCAGTGCCCAGGTCATTCTTGGTCGACGACCGTGTCACGATCAGGCCCGCCGCGATCGAAATCACGAACGACGGAATCTGCGATACCAACCCGTCGCCGATGGTCAGCCGCGTGAAGCTCTCCAGCGTCTCGCCCAGCGGCCAGCCCTTTTCAAGCACGCCGATCGCGAAACCGCCGACGATATTCACCAGCGTGATGATGATGCCCGCGACCGCATCGCCGCGTACAAACTTGGACGCACCGTCCATCGCGCCGTAGAAGTCCGCTTCCTGCGTGATCGTGTCGCGCCGCCGGCGTGCTTCGTGTTCGTCAATGGTTCCGGCGTTGAGGTCCGCATCGATCGCCATCTGCTTACCGGGCATGCCGTCGAGTGTGAAACGCGCCGCCACTTCCGAGATGCGCGTCGCACCCTTGGTGATCACCACAAACTGCACCACGATCAGAATGATGAAGATGATCAGGCCGACAACGACCGACCCCCCGGCCACGAAGTTGCCGAACGCCTGAATCACATCCCCTGCCACCCCCGTGACCTCATCCGGCGTCGCCGCATCCGCCGACAGAATCAAGCGCGTTGATGCCACGTTCAGCACAAGTCGGAAAAGCGTCGTTGCCAGCAGCAACGACGGAAACACCGAAAGTTCCAGCGGGCTGCCGACATACACCGTCGTCAGCAGGATCACTGCCGAAAGCGACAGGTTCGCCGCGATTAGCACGTCCATCAGCATCGGCGGCAGCGGCACGATGATCACGATCAGCAACGACACGATGCCAATCGGCACCGCCAGTGTCGTGTACTGCATCAGCCGCTGCGCCCACCGCGGAAGCGCCAGATTGTTCGCTGCATTAGCCATTGTTCAAACCATCAAGCCCGATGCCGAGCAACGCGAGGCGTCGGGGTAAATTCCTTATCACGCACTCTTGCGTCCACTCAGTCGATACACGTACGCCAGGATCTCCGCCACCGCCGCGTAGAACGATGCCGGAATCTCCTGCCCCACCTCCACCGCCCGGTAAAGTCCCCGCGCCAACGGGGGGCGCTCCACGATCGGAATATTGTGCTGCACCGCGATCTGACGAATCCGCATCGCCAGCATGTCCGCCCCCTTGGCGACAACTTTCGGAGCCGTCATTTTCGTGCCGTCGTATTGCAGCGCGATTGCGAAGTGCGTCGGGTTGGTGACGATCACATCCGCCTTGGGCACATCCTGCCTCAACCGCTGCATGGCGATCTGCTTGGCCACCTGCGCCCGACGCTGTTTGATCATCGGGTCGCCTTCCATGCGTTTGAATTCGTCCTTGACCTCCTGCTTGGACATCTTCATCTCCTGGTGGTTCTGCCACTTCTGATAAGCCAGGTCCAGCAGCCCCAGGATCAGCAGAACCGCCGCGATCTTGATCGCCAGCGACCAGACCAGCGCCGAGGCCGCCGCCAGCAGCGCCGCGGCGTCCAGGTGAATCAGCGCCAGCACCTTCGGCAGATCCCATTTGATGCACACCGCCGCCACCGCGCTGACGATGGCGACCTTCGTCACGCTCATGCCCAGCCGCATCAACCCGCGCATCGAGAACAGATTCTTGAACCCGCTGATCGGCGACAGCTTTGAAAACTTCGGCATCAGCGGCTTGAACGTCACCAGCACGCCGACCTGCAAAAACCCCGCCACCAGCGCCAGAACCATCACGCCCAGCGCCACCGGCAGCACCATCTTCACCGCCAGCGTCCCGGCGACCTCCCACAACCTCCACACATCCCCGGCCCGGGTCGCGTTCGGCGTGAACGAGCCGCTCATCATCGTCTGGATCAACACCTTCATGCCGGCGAGCATCTGATGACCGAAAATCGACAGCAGCACCACCGCCCCCAGCAGCGTAAGGCCTGCTGTGAAGTCCTGGCTCTTGGCGACCTGCCCCTCGTCGCGCGCCTCCTGCAGGCGCCTCGGAGTCGGTGCTTCTGTTTTTTCGCCGAAGTCGTCGCCCGGCATACGAAAGTTCCACGGTTAAAGGTCGGTGTTCAAACTATCAATTTCATCAGGGTCCAAACAATTTGTATAGAACGCTCAGCGTATCTCGTATTGATATGATCAAGGCTTCGTGCATGGGGATGATCAACGCGATCACGAGCATCAGTCCCATGATGATGCGCAACGGAAAACCCAGGCTCAGAATGTTCAACTGCGGCACCGTCCGGGCGATGAAACCCATCGCGATGGTTTCGAGGAACACCAGGCAAAGCAGCGGCGCCGCCACGCGAACGGCCAGCTCGAACATCGACGCCAGCAATCCCGTCATCACCTGCAGCACGTCGGCGCCGGGCATGTACCCGCCCAGCGGAACGCTGGAAAAGCTGTGTACCAGCGTCGTCAACAAGGCGTGATGACCGTTCATGAGGATGAAAACCGTCAGGGCGGTCAGAAACAGCATCTGCCCGAATACATCGGTGTTTTCTCCAAATTCCGGATTCAACACCTGCGCGAAGCCGAGCCCGAGCTGCTGGCCCATCATCAGCCCGCCGAGCTGCATGGCGATCAGCGGCAGCGACGCGCCGAACCCGATGATCAACCCGATCAGCATCTCCGATCCGATGGTGATCGGCAGCGTCATCAGCGAAAGCTCGACCGGCGGCTGAGCCGGCAGAATCGGATACACACAGAACGCCAATACCACCGACAGCAGCGCCTTGACCTGCACCGGAAGCAGATTCGACCCGAACATCGGCGCCAGCATGAAGATCCCCGCCATGCGAAAGACCACGAGCAGAAAGGCGCTCATGTGCGGCAGAAGATATATGATCGTATCCGGCATTTTCATTTTCCGACTGAACCACAGAGCACGCAGAGATCGCGGAGAAAGTATTTATGTGTTTCATCTCGGCGCTCTCTGCGTCCTCTGCGGTTTATCTTGATCACGGAGCGAACATGCGGGCGGAGAATTCCAGAATCTTGGTGCCGAGCCAGGGCGCGATGAGGATGACCGTCACCGCCATCGCCACGATCTTCGGCACGAAGGTCAGGGTCTGTTCCTGAATCTGCGTGACCGCCTGAAACAGGGAGATCAACAAACCCACGACCAGCCCCACAGCGAGAATCGGGCCGCTGATCATCAGCGCCACCATCATGGACTCACGCAGAATCGACATCGCCTGGTCAAATGTCACTCAGCACCTCCATGGCTGAATATGAAGATCGTCATGTGTTCACCCCGGGTATGGGGACCGTGGAAAAGCTGTCCAGCAGATTGCCGACGATGAGTTTCCACCCGTCGACGAGTACGAACAGCAGCAGTTTGAACGGCAGGCTGATCAAGACCGGCGGCAGCATCAGCATGCCCATCGAGATCAGCAGCGAAGCGACCACCATGTCAATGATCAGGAACGGCAGATAGATGCGGAACCCGATCAAAAAGGCGGTTTTAAGCTCGGAGAGGATGAATGCGGGGATGAGCGTGACCATGTCGACATCGCTGCGGGTCAGTTGCTCGGGCCGCGAGGTGTCGATCCCGCGGTAGTTGAGCACCATGTAGACGTCGGAGAAATTGCCGGCGTGCTCGATCTGATTGAACATGAAATCGCGCAGCGGCTGCTTGGCGCGAATCCATGCGGTCATCTGATCGATCTGCCCGGCCGACAACGGCTGAATGGCGACCTTGTGAATCTGCGTGAAGGTCGGCGTCATCACGAGAATGGTCATGAACATCGACAAACCAACGAGGATCTGACTCGGCGGCAGCGACTGGGTGCCGATCGCCTGGCGCAGCAACGCGAGCACCACGACGATGCGTGTGAAGCAGGTGCAGAGAATGAGGATGGCCGGGGCCAGCGAGAGGACCGTGAGCAGGATGACGATGTTGATCGTGGCCGAGAGCCCACCTTCGAATCCGGGCAGCGCGTCGGCGGCGTCTTGCACGATCGCCAACGGGTTGTCGATCTGCAACGGGCGCACGGTGTTGGACTGGCCGCCGCTGGGAGGAGCATCTTGCGCATAGGCAGGGGCGGCGAAGAAGAGGAGCATGGCTAGTTGAAGCATGCAAATGATAAATCGCAAATTGGCGCCGCGATGTACCAGACGCTTCGAACTCGCCTTGAGCGGCTCGTTCTCAGCGTCGGCGTTGCCGGCAATTTTCAATTTGCAATTTTCAATGGCCAATTTTCAATTCACTCTTTGCGGCTGAGGTTTCGGATACGGGACAGGAGGCTGGACATCTGGTTGTGGGTGCGGTCGATGTGGCGCTCGGCATCGCCGGCGGATTCGGTTTCGGACGCTTGGGGATTTTCGGGGTCGTAGTCGCCTTCGAAGCGATGCATGATCTGGCGGAAGCCCTGGGTGATGCTCATGGGCTTGGCGGATTCGATCTGGGTCAGGGCCCAGGCGAGGTCTTCGGGGTCGTCGAAGGTGGTGATGGGCTGAAGACCGGCCGGCGACTGAGCGACGACGACGAGCCGCTGATTGATTTTCAGGAACATCATGTGCGTTTTGGGGGCGATGTTGGTGCGTGCGAGGACTTCGACGAGCGGCGCGACATGGGCGGCGGAGGTGGCGGCTCCGCCAAGTCGCTGCACGAGGTAACGCAGGGCGAAGATGAGGCCAATCACGATGCCCAGCGCGATGAAGGTCTGCAGGAGCCAGTGGTCGGACCCGGCGGGCATGGCGGCGGTGTTTCGGGCCGGCTGATCGGCGCCTTCGGCGGGCACCAGCGGCAGGGATTCCTGCGGGGCCGGCGGCTCGGGGATCATCAGGGGGGTGGGTATTTCGGGGACAGCCCGGGCTGCAGGGGCAGGGGCGGGCTTGGACGCGTGAGTCGCGGATGATTCAGACGGTGCAGCATCACGCACAGCCGAGGGCGGCTGTGCCACAGTTTTGGGAGCGGTTGCTTTTTCAGGTTCGGGCGTTGGTGTGGCCGCGGGAATGGCGACGGGCTGGTTGGATTCACCGCCAGCAGGCTCGACCGCCCCGGTCGGCGCGGCGACATCGGCCCCCAGCGCGGCAACGGCGCTGAGCAAAACGCAAAGTGCGATGTGGGTGGGTCGAAACATCGGTCGCCATCCTGGCTATGTTCAAGCGATGGTTCCACCATCGCGTCCGCCGGCCTGGGGCCTGGCGGGTGCGGATCGTCGGCCTGATCCGCTAGGTCGCTGTGTCGAGTTCGGGCGTTTCGTCTTCTTCGACCGGCGAGCCGTAGTCGTCGAGCGTCGAAACGATCTCGTTGACACGAACGCAGAAGTTGTCGTTGAGCACGAGCACTTCACCCCGAGCCACGAGGCGGTCGTTGACGAACACGTCCACCGGATCGCCGGCAAGCTTGTCGAGTTCAACGACCGAGCCTTCGGCCAATCGTAACACATCTTCGATGAGCATGTGCGTGCGGCCGAGCTCTATTTTGACGTTGAGCTCAACATCGTGGAGCAAGTCGATACCGGAGGCTTCGACATCGGCGAGCACCTGCTGAAAATTCGGCAGATCGACATTCGGCCCGCTGACTGCCGGCTCGTCGGAACCGCCGCCAGCATCATCCTCCTCGGCGGAGGACTGAAGGTCGTTCACCGCGGACTGGGCGGCGGTCAGCGCGTCCGAGGCCATCTGCGAAGCGTCCTGGTTCAGCGCGTCGTCGGTGTCCTGATCGTGATTGGTCTGTGGTGCATCGGCCATCTACTACCTCGTATCTTCTGTCTGATCGGCAAGATGACCCGCCGAAGGCCAATAAAAAACCCGATGGGGAGAGCGCCGCCAAGCGCTCCCCTTCGGGTCGCGGCTAAACTGAAACAGGGGGTTTTTCAGAAGTCGCCGCGGAAGGGAATGCAGCGGGTCACCAAGACGTCCTGCACGACGGGCTCGCCGCTGGGATCGTTGCCGAGCATATCGTCGAGCTTGGACTTGATCTGGCGGCGGAGCGTGGCGTAGGTCGATTCCTGCAGGTAGGCCGGCTCCGACTGGCGGATGATGGTGCCGACGGCCATGGAAATCTGCGCTTTCTGAGATTTCAGGGCATCGGAGACGGTGGTTTCATCACGCTGGCGGACGGTGATGTAGACCTCGGTATCGTAGAGGAACTGCCGGCCGGTTTTGAGATTCTCGAACTTATCCTTGACGACGAGCACCTCGACGAGCTTGTTCTGATTGGCCTGCTCGTCGGCCTCGAGGCTGACGCCCTGCACCTCACGGGGGCCGCCGACCATCATCATGGTCAGGCCGATGGTGCCGCCTTCGAGCGCGAGCACAGCCACGAGCATGATCGCAGTCTTCAGTGTCCCCTTCGAAGCCTTGGGCTTGGCTTCGGGAGCGGGAGCGGGAGCAGATTCAGCGGCTGGTTTGTCTGCCATGGCGGACCTTACCTTTCGATCTCAAGCACCGGATTGGGGCGCTCGTTGTCTTCAAAATCGGCCACGAGAGCCTCGGTCGCAATCACCTCGACGCGCCGGTTGACGGCAACCTGGCTGGGGTCGTAGACGCGCTGGGCGAGTGGTTCGTAGTTGGAACAGGCCACGACGCGCAGGCGTCGGGCGTCGATATTGCACGGTGGAGCGGTCAGATACTGCTCGACGGCCAACGCGCGCTGGTAGCTGAGTTGCCAGAAGTCCTGCGGACTGGCGCCGGCGGGCAGGTCGTCGTTGGAACAGTGACCGCGGATTTCAACCTTGTTGTTCTGCCCACGGATGGCCTCGGCGACAGCGTTGAGCTGATCCTTGACCGAGTCCATCAACCGGGCGGAGCCGGGTTCGAACGTGACGCGCCCGCCGATGGTGAACTGCAGGCCTTCGCGGACCTTCTTGACGACGGTGTCCTTGCCGGTGACGCCGGGATCATCGGCGCGGCTGATGCGGCGGTTCTTCTCGCGATGCAGGTTGATCGCGTCGATGCGCTTGATGATGCTGGTGGTGGGCGATTCCTGGCTGGGCACGAAGCCGGCCCCGCCGGTGTACCCGAAAGCTTCCTGAACGGCGCGGACGACGTCCTGGAATTCCTCTTCCTTTTTCAGCTCGCTGAAGGCCGCCAGCAGAATGAAGAAGCAAAGCAGCAGCGACATCATGTCGCCGTAGGTGACGACCCAATCGGGCACGCCTTCAGGGCATTTGCATTTGTTCTTCATAAGCTGTGCCCCCCTTCCCGTGGAAGAGGTCCGACGCGGGGCGTTGCCCCGTCGCTAAACGCTGGGTCATGCGGCTTCGGCTTCTTCGGTGGCGCGGATCGACGGCGGCAGGAAGGTCTTGAGCTTCTGCTCGACGACGCGCGGGTTGTCACCGGACTGAATCGACATGACGCCCTTGATGATGATCGTCTTGAGGATGATTTCTTCGCCAGATCGCTTGGCGAGCTTGTCGGCCATCGGCAGGAAGACGACGTTGGATATGATCGCGCCGTAGAGGGTCGTCAGCAGCGCGACAGCCATGCCGCCGCCGATCTTCGACGGATCGGACATGTTCGCGAGCATGGCGACCAGGCCGATCAGCGTCCCGATCATGCCGAACGCCGGGGCATACTTGCCGAGCGTGTCGTACAGGGCCTTGCCGGCTTCGTGTCGTTCGACGAGGTTTTCGAGCTCGGTCTCCATGATCTGCTCGATGAGTTCGGGGTCGGTGCCGTCGACAGCCATCTGGATGCCGCGGACGATGAACGGGTCATCGATTTCCTTGCACTGGGCTTCGAGGCTGAGGATGCCGTCGCGGCGGGCGATTTCGGCGTATGACACAAGCTCCTGGATGAGCTTCTGAGGCGACTCAGACTTGTGCATCATCGCCTTCCTGGTCACGCCCATGATGGCCTTGACCTTGTCCATGGGATTGGAGATCAGCGTCGTGCAGATCGTCCCGCCGACGACGATCACCATCGACGGTATATCGACGAACGCGCCGAAGCTGCCACCGGCGAAAATCGCCCAGATGATCAGGGCGAAGGCCATGATGACGCCGACTATCGTGCCAAGATCCATCTCTGGCTCCCAAGCTCCCGCGGCTCATCCTCGCCGCTGCCTGAAGTCCCATCGACCAGCCCGGCGCCCGGCTTGACCGTCAAAAAACGCCTTCACTGACCGATAACCTGTACCACCGCGACCCGGTCGGGCCGCATCCTGTTTAATCATCGGTCGACTCGATCCTCCGCTTTTGCTGTATGACCCATTCCACATGGAAAATACGCTGATTGATCCAGTCTCCAATGACCGACTCACCAGACCTGCGTCGGCACCACATGTGCAAAACGCGACAGGTCACGCGGGTTGCCCGAGGCGTCTTCCACGATCGGCGATCCGTCTTCGCCCCGGCGGATCACCGTCCCGCCCGTGACCGTGTCGAAAAACTCGATCCGCCAGCGCGGCCCCTCGACGACCACGCCTCCGTGTATCGCCTTAACCGCCTCCAGGCGGATCACACATTGGCGATCAAACCGCAAGCACAGGTCGTCCAGCGTGTTGCGTGCCCGATCCAGCTTGGTTTCCAGCCGCGTGATCGTCTCGTTCAGCGATACCTGACGCTGAAGAAACTTCTTTTCACGATTCATGTGGTACTGATCGGACAGGTGTTGCAGCTTGCGACGAAGGTCGTCGATGAGGAATTCCATTTTTTCGATGGTCGGCCCGATCTGATTGATCAGATCCGTCAGCCGCGGCACGAAGCCCACACGCAGCGTCGTGGCGATACCCGCCGGGGCGCCCAACACGCCGATGCGGGCCGGGCCGGCAACCGTCAGATCGGTTCCGGTGATGACCGCCGCCTCGGCGTGAAGCTCGCCATGAACCTTCATTTCGCTGGTGACCATGTCGCGCGCGACGGTCAGATCGCCCTTGACGATTCCGTTGACCCCGCTGAGATAGCGGGCTTCGACCGACCCGCCGACATCGATGAATGCGTGCTCTTTGCCGGCGACGCCTCCGAGAGCGCGTAATGCGCCGTCGCAACGGATGTGCGCACCTTCGATGAGCCCGTGCACTTCCACATCGCCGGTGGCATCAATGGTGAACTGATCGCAGACATCGCCTTTGATGAACACATCGCCGTTGAAGTGGATATTGCCGGTGGTGAAGTCGACGTTGGCGGGGACGTTGAGCGTCGGATCGATATGCAGGGTGTCGTTTTCGAACGTGATCAGGCCGGCGATGCGGGTGATCACACGGCCGTCGGCATCGATGCTGACGCTACCGTCGGCGGCCAGTTCGTAAGGCTCACCGTCGCGGGCATGGGTCGGCTGACCATACACATCGACGCCGGGCCGGCCGGACGTGGGCGGATGGACCGTGGCGATGTGGGTATCGGCGGCGACGATGTGGAAGGCGCTGAGTTCGTAGTAGTTGGCGGGGGTGATGTCTTCGTCGTCGAGGTTTGGGCGGGCGCGCTTTTCGGGGTCGTATTCGGGCAGCCATTCGAGCCGGCCGTTGACGCCGTGGTGCGCGGGCGTGCCTTCGGCGATGACGGTGCGAACGGGGTGCGGCTTGCGCTGGAAGTCCACCGCGATCTGATGCAGGCGCGTTTCCAGTTTACGATCGATGACCAGATGCTTGGCTTTGGCCAGCCGCATCAGCGCCTCGGCGCTCGCTTCGCTGGCCGGGCAGTCGGCATGGAAACACAACTCAGCCGCCATACCGTTGTGCAGTATGTTCAGCGTGGGAGTCAGCGACTGTTGAGTCGTGGGCGCCATGTGTGGCCATCCAGTGAGGCGGGAATCGAGCCCGGTCGCCTCATATCCAACATCGACCCACCACTTGACCGGAATAACCCCCAAAGCCCCCAAAACACGCAATTTGAGGGATTACCCGATCCCGCTTGCGACCATGGCGCTTTGACGGGCGGACTGATAAAACCGATCATGTCTGGTCGCATAGGTCGTTTTTGAATTTCTAACCGCCTGGAGGCCTCACATGTCCCGTCCCGTCACGCTTTTTACCGGTCAATGGGCCGATCTGCCGTTTGAAACCATGTGCGCCAAAGCGGCCGAGTTCGGCTACGACGGCCTGGAACTCGCCTGCTGGGGCGACCACTTCGATGTCGCCGAAGCCAATAAATCCAAAAAGTATGTGCAGCAGCGCTGGGAAGTCCTCGCCGACCACGGCCTGACCTGCCACGCCATCAGCGCCCACCTCGTCGGCCAGGCCATCTGCGATCACATCGATGAACGTCACAAGCTGATCCTCCCCGAGTACGTCTGGGGCGACGGCGAGCCCGAGGGCGTCCGCAAGCGCGCCGCCAAGGAAATGATCGCCACCGCCAAGGCCGCCCGGAAGTTCATGGACGCCAAGCCGGACAAGAAGAGCTGGGGCGTCAAGCCTGCCGTCGTCAACGGGTTCACCGGCTCGAGCATCTGGCATTCGCTGTATGCCTTCCCGCCGACCGATCAGAAGTACTGGCAGAAGGGCTTCGACGATTTCGCCAAGCGCTTCACGCCGATCCTCAACGCTTTCGACAAGGTCAACGTCAACTTCGCCCTTGAAGTCCACCCCACCGAGATCGCCTTCGACATCGCCTCGGCTGAGCGCGCCATCGCCGCCGTCAAGGGCCACAAGCGATTCGGGTTCAACTACGACCCCTCGCACCTCGGCTACCAGTTCGTCGACTACGTCCGCTTCATCTACACCTTCAAAGACCGCATCTACCACGTGCACATGAAGGACGCCCAGTGGGGCAAGGGCACCGGCGAGGTCGGCGTCTTCGGCGGTCACACCACCTTCACCGACCCGCGCCGCTTCTGGGACTTCCGCTCGCTGGGCCACGGCGATGTCGACTTCGAACAGATCATCGTCGCCCTCAACGACATCAACTACACCGGCCCGCTGTCGGTCGAGTGGGAAGACGGCCGCATGGACCGTGAGCACGGCGCCACCGAGGCCTGCGCCTTCGTCCGCGATGTCGACTTCCCCCGCTCCGACATCGTCTTCGACGCCCAGTTCGACAGGTAAAAATGTGATATCACCCACAGGCGGGGGGAATTAATTCCCCCCGCTTTTTCGTTGCGCCATGATCCCGCCAATGGAGCTTCCGATGCGCTACGTCTGGTTCTTTACCCTCGTCATCCTTGCCAGCTTCACCGCCAACACCCGCGCCCAGCATGACCAGCCCAACATCATCGTCATCCTCGCGGATGACTTCGGCTACGGCAGCGCCACCTGCTACGGCGCCGACCCGGCGCTGGTGCAGACGCCCGGCATCGATCGCCTCGCCGCCGAGGGCCGCAAGTTCACCGATGCGAATACGACTTCATCGGTCTGCTCGCCGACGCGCTATTCGGTACTGACCGGCCGATACTGCTGGCGCACCTCGCTGACTCACGAGGTGCTCGGCATGTTTTCACCGCTGCACATCGAACCGACGCGCCTGACCATCGCCTCGATGCTGAAAAAACATGGCTACTCGACCGCCGCCATCGGCAAGTGGCACTTAGGCTACGGCAAGGTCGACGATTCGCCCCGCTGGCGCACCGACTACGCCGCCGAGTTATCACCCGGCCCGCTGGACATCGGCTTCGACTATCACTTCGGCGTGCCGGCCAACCACGGCGACCTCACCGGTGTGTTCGTCGAAAATCGTTTCGTCTACGGCCTGCGCCGCGGACAGATCACCGAAGCGATGAAACGCCCCGGCCCGGACCTTGACCCCGATGATTTCCAACCGACCTACAACGCCGACGATCTGGAAAACCCCCGAAGAGCCGACGGCATCCTCGATCTCGATGCGCCGCGCCGCAAGAACCAGCGTGTCATGAAGGTACTGACCGACAAGGCGGCGGGTTGGATCAAACGTCAGCCGAAAGACAAACCGTTCTTTCTGTACTTCACCCCCGTGGCGGTTCACAACCCCATCACGCCGGACGCCGACATCGCCGGCAAAAGCAAGGCCGGTCCCTACGGCGACTGGATTCACGAACTCGACCGCAGCGTCGGGCGACTGCTCAAAACGCTCGACGAACAGGGCCTCGCGAAGAACACGCTCGTCATTTTCACCAGCGACAACGGCGGCGTGTGTCACCCGAGCAACGAAAAGCAACTGCAGACCACCGCCTACAACGCAGGGTTGCTCATCAATGGCGATTGGCGCGGCAGCAAGCACGACATCTGGGAAGGCGGGTTCAAGGTGCCGTTTCTCGTGCGCTGGCCCGGCAAGGTGAAAGCGGGGTCCGTCTGCGATCAGATGATCAGCCTCGTCGACATCCTCGCGACGACGGCCGAGATCGTCGGCGAGCCTTTACCGGACATGACCGAAGCCGCCGAAGACAGCCGCAGCTTTCTGCCCGTGTTGTTCGGCGATCCGCCGACGCCGATTCGCGATGACATGATCGTGCACAGCGCGGCGGGCGTGTTCGGCGTCCGCAAGGGACCGTGGAAATGGATCGAAGGCGTGCCCGCCGACACCCGCCCCCGCGTGCTCAAGGCGAAGGCCGACCAGTTCAAATCGCAACTTTACAACACCGATGAAGACCCCGCGGAAACCCGTGACCTCAGCGCCCAGTACCCCGAGATCGTCAGCATGCTGCGCAGTCGACTCAAACGCTATCGCGATGGCGGATACAGTCGCCAGCTTCCCCCGCCCGGGTTCAAAGTCGCCAGGAACAAACCCGTGAAGCTGGAGCCGCTGAAAGGCGATCTGACGATCAACCAGTCGCTGGCCGCCCTGCCGGCCAAACCGTGGAATGCTTCACGCGGCGACTGGCAGGCCCAAGACGGCGGACTCTTCGGCGGGCAGATCGACGGGGATAAACAACCCGCCACGTTGCACGTACCGATGAAGATCACCGATGGCGTGATCGAGTACGAGGTGAATTTCCACCGGGCCAATCGCATGTCGCTGCGCGTCGAGTGGGGCGACCGCGCAGGCAGCTTCCGCATCGTCGTCTCCCGCAGCCGATTGGAAGTGGCGAAAAACCCATCGCGCGGCGAAGGCCCCGACGCTGTCGTACCGCTGGCTCAGCGTGTGCTTTCGCTCGATGCCGACCAGTGGTACCCCGTCCGCATCAGCTTTCACGGCAACGAAGCGGCCGTCCAGGTCAACAACGTCAAGGTGAAGGTTCAACACCAGGTGCTCGGCGAACCCAAAACCGGCATGAACTTCCTCGTTTTCGGCAAAACCGCCGGCTTCCGCAATGTGAAGGTCGCCCAGGCCTCCATGCCTGTAAAATCCAACTGACAGAACAAACCACACCCCCCGTCGGGGCACAAAGGATTCGTCGATGTATCGTCTGGCCATGCTCACCGTCGCACTGCTCGTCGCCATCACACAACCGAGTTTCGCCGCCCCGCCGTCGGAAGACTACAAGCTCGTCTGGCAGGATGAGTTCAACGGCGACAAACTCGACGAATCGGTCTGGACCCACCACCACCTTGGCAAGCGCCGCGATGCGATCAACACCCGCGAAGCTGTCGACGTCGACGGCCAGGGCAACCTCCGCATCACCACCACCAAGGTCGGCGAGCAATACCACACCGGCATGATTCAGACCCGCAATCGCGTGATGGTCCGCTATGGCTACCTCGAAGCCCGCATGCGATTCCAGACGCAGATCGGCCACTGGTCGGCCTTCTGGATGATGCCCAACACCATCAGCAAGTTCATCGGCGAGCCCGGTAAGTCCGGCGTCGAAATCGACATCATCGAGTACCTGCGCACCGCCCCCGAACTCGTCCAGCAGAACCTGCACTGGGACGGCTACGGCAAGGACCACAAATCTAAGGGCCACAAGACCCCCTTCCCCGGCCTCGGCGATGGCTTTCACACCGTCGGCCTGGAATGGACCCCGACCCGCTACACCATGTTCGTCGACGGCAAAACCACCTGGACCACCGACGGCCCGATCAGCCACACCCCCGAGTATGTCATCTTCAGCCTCGAAGTCGGCCCCTGGGCCAAGAACATCGCCGACGCCAAGCTGCCCGACGACTTCCTCGTCGATTACATCCGCATCTACCAGAAACCCGACGACGACAAGTCCATCATCAACATCACCCCCGAATAACCGCTGAGGGTTCACCCTCTCTGACCACGGCAGAAGTTAGGGCGAGGTTATTCAACGGCCCCAACTGAATCACTGCCAGCACATATTGGAAAACTTGCAGGCTGTCTAATTTTCATAGCCATCACACCACGCGCCGCAAGCCGTGACATGCTGCGCCACAACAGGCAGCTGCACCCCGGAAACATTCGAGCATCGGATCATGATCGGTTGTCGTACCGTAGCACATCGCTCCTGGCCGCACAGGCGACACAGTGCAGATTGACTTTGTTGATGGTGAGGTGGCACTGGCAGCTTGTCCGCCAGAACGGTGTTGAGAACACTGGCCGACAAGCCGCCAG
This sequence comes from Planctomycetales bacterium ZRK34, assembly GCA_014873095.1. Classification (GTDB taxonomy): domain Bacteria; phylum Planctomycetota; class Phycisphaerae; order Phycisphaerales; family Zrk34; genus Zrk34. Next base: position 3,975,879 of record CP050848.1, on the reverse strand, counting down.
TGCCACACAATTGTTACACAAAATGTCACTGATCTGCCCCCTCCGGGTGGGTGCCGTGTGATGGATGACGCCCCACACTATGTGCTGCGATTCCCATGCCATCCCGCCAATTCCCGTCGCCAAACGACAAGACGCACATACGCCGAGCCTGCCACACACCGCGCATCATCAACTCACCGACTCACCGACTCAACAATTCGTCTCCTGCCGCCCTCAGCATATCTTCGCCCCCCCAGCACCGAGTCGCCCCACACAAAGATCAAATATATGATATATGAAATATTTTATATATCATATATTTGATCTTTGTGACGCAGGCACTGGGTGCAATTCGACTCTGTTGGTTGTGTGCGACCACAGCTCCTGGCGCGGCCGCGCGGGGCCGCTGTTCGGTTATTACATGGCCAGGCATGAAGTAAAACTTCCAACCCCATGAAGCCCCGCTCGCCGGAGGCTCCGTCGCCATCTGTACAACAACCAGCACCCGCCATAGCACAATCAACGGCACCGAACCGAATCTTGAATTCTAATGTTCTTGATAACATTAGAATTTAAGAATGTATCGCAACTGCTGAATCATCATGGCGCGTGCTACTCGCGAAGCTGGCCGCGATGTGCGTTACTTGAGTTCGATGCGGCGGAGGTAGGCGGGGTAGGTGGTGCCTTCGGCGGTGCCGGCGCCTTGGTTGCGGGCGCCGAAGGTCACGCTGTCGCCGAGACAGACGATCGTCTGGCCGTCGCGCAGATCGCCGGCGATCGCTTCGTAAAAACTCTGAGCCAGCAGTTTGCTGCCGGGCGGGTTCAGGTGGACGCCGTCGGCATTGCGGTAGGCGGTGTCCGGGTCGGCGGTCATGGCGTGATCCATGATCTCGCACCACGGCACGAGTTTGACATGCTTGCGATCGGCGAGCTGACGGAGCAGCACGTTGTAGCGGTCGATCTTCTTCTGCGGGCCTTCCTCGCCGTAGGACTCTTTCTTGTGGCGGGTCATCAGTGCTTTGGCATCGATGTGATGGATGGTCGCCAGAATCGGCGTGATTTTCGCGGCCCGTGCCGAGTCGATCATCTTTTCGAGGTTGGCGATGTACTCATCGGCGTCGAGAAATTTCGGCTCGTTGAGCGTGTCGTTGAGCCCGAAGTAGATCAGCACGAAATCCGGCTTCAGCGCCAGAACGTCTTTTTTAAACCGCCGCAGGCCGTCACGCGAGTTCTGACCACCGACGCCCTTGTTGTACACCTTCAGCGTGTTGGCGAAATCATCCTCCGCCCGGACGTCAGCGGCGCCTGTCATCAGCAGCATCAACATCAAAACAAAAACGATCAATCGGCGGGCTTGCATCGCGAACTCCTGCAAAAGCGGCGGGTCATGGGGCATTGTAACAGCCTTCGCATGGACAAGTCGCCTCCGGTGGGTTTAACATGGTCGCCATGAAATACCACCTTCTGCTGGGCGTGTGTGTGCTGCTGGCCGCGAAGCTTTGTCTGGCCGCGGGGCCGCATCCGAATGTCGTGTTCATCCTCACCGACGATCAGCGGTGGAACTGCCTGGGCCTGGCGAATGATTCGGTGATGAACACGCCGAACATCGACCGCCTCGGGCGCGAAGGCGTGTACTTCCGCAATGCATTCTGCACGACGTCGCTGTGTTCGCCGAGCCGAGCGTCGATCCTCTCCGGTCTTTACGCCCACGAGCACGGGGTCTCCAACAACTTCACCGAATACCCCGACGACATGCCGACGTTCCCGCGCCAGCTTCAGAAGGCCGGGTACACCACCGCCTATATCGGCAAGTACCACATGGGTGAAGACAACGACGACAAGCGCCCCGGATTCGACTACTTCGTCACCCACAAAGGCCAGGGTCAATACTGGGACACCACCTTCCGATTCAACGGCGGCGAGCGCAAAGTCGTCAAAGGCTACTACACCACCGTCGTCACCGACATGGCTTTGAACTGGCTCGAGCAGCGCGATAAGTCCAAACCCTTCGCGCTCATCCTCGGCCACAAGGCCCCGCACTCGTTCTACATTCCCGAAAAGAAGTACGAACACGCCTTCGACGATGTCGCCATCAACTACCCGCACACCGCCTACCACCTTGAAGACAACCCCCAGTGGTACGCCGAGCGTCTGACCACGTGGCACGGCATTTACGGGCCGATCTTCGACTGGCGCAAGGACTTTCCCGACACCTCCGCCGCCGGCGTGCTCGCATTCCAGAACATGGTCCGGGCCTACCGCGGCACCATCATGAGCGTCGACGATTCGGTCGGCCGGGTGTATGAATACCTCGAAAACCAGGGCCTGCTCGAAAACACACTCGTGATCTTCACCACCGACAACGGTCTGCTCGAAGGCGAACACGGCATGGTCGACAAGCGCACCATGCACGAAGCGTCGATCCGCGTGCCGCTGGTCGTGCGCTACCCCGGGCTGACGCCGCCGAACCAACCCAGAACAATCGACGAACAGGTGCTGCACGTCGACTTCGCCCCGTCGATTCTCGAACTCTGCGGCGCCCAACCGCTCCAACACACGCACGGCCGAAGCTGGGTCAAACTCGTGACGACCGGCGATCCCGACTGGCGTAAAAGCTGGTACTACGAATGCGACTTTGAAAAGCAGTTTCCCTACACGCCCAACGTGCGCGGCGTCCGCACCGACCGCTGGAAATACATCCGCTATCCCCACGGCGATGGCGGGCCTGACCGCATTGCCCCCGAGCTATTCGACATCCGCTCAGACCCCAACGAAACGCGCAACCTCGCACAAGACCCGCGCTACGCCCAAGTCTGCAAGCGACTGCATGTCGAACTCGACCGCCTGATGGACCAGGTCAACAACTCCCGCAAAATGCCCGTCTACACCGGCATCGGCACCGAACTGCCTGATGAAAAGATCCGCTGACCGCGGCCTTGAAAAGCCATTCCGTTCGCGAAAGTACGCACCATTGGCGCGGTTTTAACACCGATTGCCGTGAAATTTCTTGCTCGGCGGCGGCCCATCTTTTAAGATGTGTTGGTCTTAATTGGGGACAGAAACATGATCAATCGCCTGCTTTTTCTGTTGGCTCTGGTGTTGACGCCCGGTCTTGCCGCGGCGGTGCCGATCCGTTCGCTGGACGGCCTGAACGCTGTGATCTTCTATGAACGCACCGGCGGGTCCGCGCCGAGCGCCAGAAGCTTCGACCCGAATGACGACCGCCTGATCACGCGATTCGTGACGCTCGACGCGGCCAACCGTGACTTTTTCGGCACGCCGACCGAGTCTTACGATGTGTTTTATTCCGATGCCAACGGCACGCTGAATCCCGATGGCATGTATCTGACCATCGAAGCGCTGTACCCCGGGCCCGGCGGCGGTTTCAACATCGCCGAGGTCGAACTCGTTTACGGCAACGGAACCCGCGAATACGCCAGCGTCGTCACCGACTACAACGTGGTCGGCGCCGAAGGCTCCGCCGCCACACTCAGTTCGCTGATTGACGGCGACCTGCAGACCCACACCTCGCTGGGCATTTCCACCGATCAGTCGAATCGCCTTTCGGCCACGGTCGGTTTCGCTTCATCAGTGCCCGAGCCCGCCGCGGTGTTATCGATGTTGAGCTTTGCCGGCCTGCTTGGTCGCCGCCGCAAGTAAAACCCACGACACTTCATAATGCTGAAAAAACAACGGCCGCGAGTCGGCAAACGTGTGATGACGTTGCTGCCGGCTCGCGACCGCTGTTCTGTGTTGATTGTTGCTGAGGCGTTACAGCACGTTCTGTACCGCGGTGCCGATGGCGTACACGATGAAGCCCACCATCAGAATGCCCCAAGCGGCCCACTGAACCTGATCTTTGAAATTGTCAGACATGGCTTGCTCCTGCGATGAACGGGCCTTGATGCCAGCCGCCACCTGCGACCGGTCTTCTGCGTCCATCGGTAGATATGTTAGCGGATCGTTAACGTTTTGCTATAGGAATTTTCACTGATTGCTAACATTCTAACAACGCTAACACGTTGTCACTAAATGTTATGCGAATGAGCCATGTTAGCGGCCGCCATAACTTGCGATGCAGTTTGGGGCAACGCACACATGCGGCGCATATTTGTGGGATTAATCGTTGATGTTTTGAATCTGGTGAGAGTTGCCGCGCTGCGATTTGTGTGAGCGATCAGGTGCTTACAACGTGAACATCACTTGCGCGTTGCTCACACGGCTCATCATTCAAACAAACAGGTGCGACGGATTCAGAAGTCCGACACGTCGACGAGTTCGAGGCGGGCGTATTCGAGCACGAGGGTTTTGGCCCCGGCGCGCTCGAAGTACACGCGGGCGCGGGTCGGCGAGTTGCTCGGCGTCAGACTCATGACGCGGCCGAGGCCGAACTGCGGGTGACGCACCACCGCGCCGATGCGCAGGCCGAAGTCGTCGGCCTCGCTGAATGCACCGGGACGATCGCTGTCGAAATCGTCGTCATCCTCATCGCTCGACCACGGTGAAGGCGCGTAGCCGGACAGGTCTTCGTATTCGACCGCCTCGGCGCCGAGCTGCTTGATGAACGGGCTGGGGATGGTGCGATCGCGCAGTCCGCGGATCGTGCGATAGCGCGCATGGGTCATCAGCAGATGCTGCTGGGCGCGGGTGATGCCGACGAAACAGAGGCGGCGTTCTTCTTCGAGTTCATCTTCGCTGTCGGCGGCGCGCGTGTGCGGCAGCACGCCCTCTTCAAGCCCGATCATCGCCACGACGGGAAACTCGAGCCCCTTGGCGGCGTGAAGCGTCATGAGCGTGACCGCGCCCGCCCCGTTGTCGACCGCATCGGCATCGGACACCAGCGCGATGCGTTCGAGATAGTCGAACACCCGATCGCCGAGCGTGGCATTCTCGCGTTCGTATTGATCGTCGAAGCGTGTGGCGTCGGTGACCAGTTCATAGAGGTTTTCGAGTTTCTCTTCGTCGCCGGTCTTTTCAGCCTTGTAGAACTTTTCGAGCCCGCTGTCGCGCAGAACCATTTCGATGACATCACGCATGCCGGGTTCGAACCCGAGCGTTTCGGCGTGTATGTTTTCGATCTTGTTCTGCCAGGTGGTGATCATCTTCGCGAACTTATTGACCGCGTTGACCGCCCGGGCATTGAGACCGCCGGCGTTGCCCGCCCGCTGGATCGCACCCCACAGCGTCATGCCGTTGGCGGCGGCGAAGGCCTGCAAGTGTTCGATGGTCGTGTTGCCGATGCCGCGCGTCGGCGTGTTGATCACGCGAAGCATCGACACCTCGTCATCGGGGTTCACGATCAGGCGCACATAGGCGACAGCATCCTTGATTTCCTTGCGCTGGTAGAACGCCGTGCCGCGCGCCACGTGATACGGAATCGACGATTCCAGCAGCTTGGTCTCCATCACGCGCGACAGCGCATTGACGCGGTAGAACACGGCCATGTCGCTCCACGGCGTGCCGGCTTCGTGATGGGCTCGCAGGGTGTCGACGACCAGCGAAGCTTCGTGTTCTTCGTCGCCGGCTTGCTTGATCGCGATCTTGTGCCCGGCGGGATTCTCGGTGAACAGCGGCTTGTGGCGGCGCTGCTTGTTGTGCTGAATCAGCGTGTCGGCGGCGAGCAGAATCTCGGGGGTCGAACGGTAGTTCTGCCCCAGCGCGATGACCTGGGCGCCGGGGAAGTGGGTTTCGAATTCGAGGATGTTGCGGATGTTCGCGCCGCGCCAGCCGTAGATCGACTGATCAGGATCACCGACGACGCAGAGGTTGTTGTGACCGGCCGCCAGCGTGTAAGCGATGACGAACTGGGCGTGGTTGGTGTCCTGGTACTCGTCGATCTGCACGTACTGATACTTGTCCTGCAGCATCTCGCGGGTCGGCTCATCGCGCTTGAGCAGGAAGGCGGTCTTCATCAGCAGGTCGTCGAAGTCCAGCGCGCCGCTGGCGTCGAGAATCGCCTGGTAACGACGGTAGATCCGCGCGACCTGCTTGGCGTAGAAGTCGCCGGCCTGCGCGGTGTAGGTCTCGGCGTCGATGAGCTGGTTCTTGGCGCCGGAGATCGTCGACAGCACGGCCGCGGGCGTGAAGTGCTGCGTGGAGATGTCGAGGTCTTTGAGGGCCTTCTTGGCGGCGTTCTTCTGATCGGCGGCGTCGAAGATCACGTAATCGCGTTTGACCCCGGCGGCTTCGAAGTGCTCGCGCAGCAGCTTGGCGCACAGCGCGTGAAACGTCCCGACGGACAGGGCCCGGGCCTGCTTGTCGGTGACGAGCTGCCCGACGCGCTGTCGCATCTCGCCGGCAGCCTTGTTGGTGAAGGTGATCGACAGCACCTGCCAGGGCGGGATGCCACACTCGAGGATCAAAAACGCCGCTCGGCGGGTGATCACACGGGTTTTGCCCGATCCGGCGGCTGCCAGCACCAGCACCGGCCCCTCGGTCGTGGTCACCGCCTGCCGCTGCGGCTCGGTCAGATCAGCCAGAAGTTTCGATGTGGAATCGGAATTCATTGTCAAACCGTAGCACAAAGACACTAAGTCGCGAAGACACCAAGCAAACAGTGCATTTAACTCATGACTTTTTCGCCCCTTTTGACATCTTTGTGTCTTCGAGCCTTCGTGTCTTCGTGCTGAAAACCGTCAGTGTAGCACAATATGTGGGCCCTCGTTTGCGACAGGTTAGTCCCACATCTTGTGGAAAACATGACGGCACATGTCTGATAAACACCACATGAGGGGCTCGTCCGACCCCCCGGTAAAAAGTTTTACACAAGCTAAGTGAATATTCGAGGCCGACTTATGCTCTTTACGACATCTTAACACACCATATTTTGTGAAGAAACGGATTGCAACCGCAAGATATAGTGATAAGATGCTTCTCGCTGTTGGACGAACTGAGGCCTTGGTGGGCCACGTTTTGAAGGCCGCCCAACGGTAGAGACAGCCATCCTGATTGGACTCCGTCAGCAACGGGTGCGCGGTGGTTGTGGAATTACTTGCGACAGGGGCAAGCCGACATGGGCATTTTGTGTGATACGCAAATTCGCGAACTGGTCTCGATTGAGCCGTTCGAGGACAACACCAAGCGGCCGGGCAAGGTCAGCTACGGGGTGTCCAGCTACGGCTACGACGTCCGCGTCGGCACCGTCTTCAAGATCTTCACCAATGCCCACCCCACCGGCGGGCAGGCGATCGTGGACCCGAAGAACTTCGGCGAGGACATGTTCGTCACCGTCGACACCGAAATCACCGGCCGCGACCACGTGATCATTCCGCCCAACAGCTTCGCGCTGTGCGAGACGGTGGAAGTGTTCAGCGTGCCGCGCGATGTGCTGATCGTGTGTGTCGGCAAGAGCACATACGCCCGCTGCGGGATCATCGTCAACGTGACGCCACTGGAGCCCGAGTGGCGCGGCAAGGTCACGATCGAAATCAGCAACACGACCCCCCTGCCGGCGAAGATCTACGCGGGCGAAGGGATCGCCCAGATGTTGTTCCTTAAAGGCGACCGCGAATGTGCGGTCTCCTACGCGGACAAGTCCGGCAAATACCAGGACCAGCCGGGGCTGACGTTACCAAAAGTCGACTGACCGACCCCGACCCCCGGAAGGGTCGGCGATATTGCCGCGGCACGTTGCCGCGGAAGTGTTCTGCGCGTCTTCAAGGAAAGTCGGGTGCATCATGGAAGACAACCAAAACAACGACAACGTGGATGTGAATCAGTCGATCAACGACGCGGCTGATGTGCTCAAGGATGTCGGCGTGTTCGGGGGGCTGCTGGATTTTTCGTTTTCGAAGTTTGTGGCGATCCGGGTCGTCAAGGTGCTGTACATCCTGCTGCTGGTGCTGATCGTGCTGGGCTGGCTGGGTGTGATCTTCGCGGGCTTTGCCCAGGGCGGGGTCGGCGGCGGCCTGGTGGGAATCATCGTGGCGACGCTGTGGGCGTTTGTGAACGTGATTTTCGCTCGGGTGGGGATGGAGCTGATCGTGGTGCTGTTCAAGATCGGTGAGAACACGAGCATCATCGCGGCGAGCAAACAGGGGTGATGGTGGGTGTAAGAGAAGCCCGCCGCGAGCGGCGGCGCTGAACGGAAAGCCATGGGGCCGCGTGTGCGGCTTGTGACAGGAATAAAAACCCCGACGGGTACGGACGCCCGGCGGGAAGATCATAAAAGTTTTCGATCATCAAGGTGTGTTATGAAAATCAACCGACGGTTCACGGAAGCAGGCAAGAGCGTTTTTGATCAGGTGGAATGGACGACACGGTCCAGTCGCATCGTGAATCCGGACGGGTCTGTGGTCTTTGAGATGAATGATGTCGAGGTGCCCAAGGGCTGGAGTCAGCTCGCCACCGACATCATGGTCAGCAAGTATTTCCGCAAGGCGGGCGTGCCTCAGACGGACGCCGACGGCAACTTCATCCGCGATGAAAAAGGCGAGGTCGTCACCGGCCCCGAGCACAGCGTCAAGCAGGTGGTGCATCGCCTTTGCGGGTGCTGGCGCCACTGGGGCGAGCAACACGGCTACTTCAGCACCGCCGACGATGCGCAGGCGTTTTACGATGATCTGTCGTGGATGCTGCTGACGCAGATGGCCGCGCCGAACAGCCCGCAGTGGTTCAACACCGGACTGAACTGGGCCTACGGGATCAACGGTCCGGCGCAAGGCCACTACTACACCGACCCGACCACCGGCGAGACCCGCCGCAGCGAGGATGCTTACACGCACCCGCAGCCGCACGCGTGTTTCATCCAGTCCGTCGGCGATGATCTGGTCAACGAAGGCGGCATCATGGACCTGTGGGTCCGCGAAGCGCGTTTGTTCAAATACGGCTCTGGGACCGGTACCAATTTCAGTGAGCTCCGAGCTGAAAACGAGCCGCTCTCGGGTGGAGGGCGATCGTCCGGTCTCATGAGCTTTTTGCGGATCGGCGATCGTGCCGCCGGGGCGATCAAGTCCGGTGGCACGACCCGCCGAGCCGCGAAGATGGTCTGCCTCGACCTGGACCACCCGGACATCGAGTCGTTTGTGAACTGGAAGGTCCGCGAGGAGCTCAAAGTCGCGGCGATGGTCGAAGGCATGAAGAATCTTTCGGCCGAGCAACGTGAAACCGCCGAGCGTCTCGGGCTCAAGCTCGACTACGACTTCAACGGCGAAAGCTACCAGACCGTCAGCGGTCAGAACTCGAACAACTCCGTCCGCATCCCCAACAGCTTCTTCCACACGCTGGATGAAAACGGCGACTGGGAACTGCGCCACCGCACCAACGACTCGCTGGCCAGCACGGTCCGCGCCCGCGACCTGTGGGACCAGGTCGGCTACGCGGCGTGGCGTTGCGCCGACCCGGGCGTGCAGTTCGATTCGACGATCAACGAGTGGCACACCTGCCCCGGCTCCGGCCGCATCAATGCGTCGAACCCCTGCAGCGAGTACATGTTCCTGGACAACACCGCCTGCAACCTCGCCTCGATCAACCTGCTGAAGCTCTACGACCGCGAGACCCGCAGCTTCGACATCGAAGGCTACGAGCATGCGATCCGCCTGTGGACGGTGGTGCTGGAAATCAGCGTGCTGATGGCTCAGTATCCTTCCAAGGAAATCGCCCGCCTCAGCTACGAGTACCGCACGCTGGGCCTGGGCTACGCCAACCTCGGCGCGATGCTGATGCAGGCCGGCGTGCCGTACAACAGCGACCTCGGTCGCGCCCTCGGCGGCACGCTGGCGGCAATTCTGACCGGTCGCAGCTACGCGGCCAGCGCCGAACTCGCCCAGAAGCTCGGCCCCTTCGCCGGGTACTTCAAAAACAAGGAGCACATGCTCCGCGTGATCCGCAATCATCGCCGCGCCGCTTACTCGGTCTCGCGCGAACGCGAGCAGGGCAACGAGCACGAGCTCGGCTTCTACGAAGGCCTGGAAATCTCGCCCGTCCCGATCGACGGCGAACTGATGGAAGGCCACGTCGAAACCCCCTACGCGGGTCTGGACAACAGCGCCGACCTGCTGCACGCGGCACGTCGTTCGTGGGATGAAGCCCTGCACATGGGCACCCAGCACGGCTACCGCAACGCCCAGACCACCGTCATCGCCCCCACCGGCACCATCGGCCTGCTGATGGACTGCGACACCACCGGCGTCGAGCCCGACTTCGCGCTGGTCAAATTCAAGAAGCTCGCCGGCGGCGGTTACTTCAAGATCGCCAACCAGTCCCTGCGACCGGCCCTCGACGCTCTGGGCTACACCGAGCCGCAGATCAAGCAGATCATGACCTGGGTGCTCGGCGAGCAGACGCTCAACGTGCCCCTGCCCAACGAACACGGCGAAGCCGCCGAAGGCGAAGGCGCCCAGACCTTCGCGGCCTACCTCAGCGACAAGGGCGTCACCGACGAAGCCCTGCAGCGCATCACCGACGCCCTGGCCGGCGCGATGGAACTCGGGTTCCTCTTCAACGTGTTCACGCTCGGTGAAGACGTCGTCGCCGACCTCGGTCTGGCCGGCCAGGCCGACCTGCTCAAGGGCCTGGGTCTGACCCGCAAGCAGATCGACAAGCTCAACGAGATGATCTGCGGCACCGGCACCATCGAAGGCGCCCCGCACATCGCCGAGGAGCATCTGCCGGTCTTCGACTGCGCCAACAAGTGCGGCCGCACGGGTCAGCGTTATATCGCCCCGACCGGTCACATTCAGATGATGGGCGCTGTGCAGCCGTTTATCAGCGGTGCGATCTCCAAGACGATCAACCTGCCGCGCGAGTCGGATGTCGACGACATCAAATCCGCCTATCGCCTTTCGTGGGAGCTCGGCCTCAAGGCCAACGCCCTGTATCGCGATGGGTCGAAACTTTCTCAGCCGCTGAACGCCACCACGGATACCGAAGACGAGGACGAGGAGGCCGTCGAAGCGGGAAAAGAGGAAGTTTCAGAGGCCGTCGCGCAGGCGGCTGCTTCGGCGGCGTCTGCTTCGAGTGACGAAGCGGGCAAGACGCCGGTCGAGAAGATCGTCGAGCGGATCGTCGAGCGCCCGATGCGTCGCCGCCTGCCGAACACGCGCCGCTCGATGACCCACAAGTTCAACGTCGCCGGCCACGAGGGCTACCTCACCGTCGGCCTCTACGAAGATGGCAATCCCGGCGAACTGTTCATCACGATGGCCAAGGAAGGTTCCACCATTGGCGGTCTGATGGATTCGCTCGGCACAGCCATCAGCGTCGCGCTGCAGTACGGCGTGCCGGTTGAATCGCTGGTCAACAAGTTCTCGCACCAGCGCTTCGAGCCGGCCGGCATGACCGACAACCGCGACATTCCCTTCGCCAAGTCGCTGGTCGACTACATCTTCCGCTGGATGGGCATGGAGTTCATCCCCGGCTATCGCGCCGCCAACGCGCCCAAGCGCCCCAGCGATTCGAAGACGGAGACCAAGACCGAAACCAAGGTCGAGTCCAAACCCGCCCGCAAGGAAGCCCCCGCCCCGGCCAAGCCCGTCGCCATCGACGCAACTTCCGGGGGGCCGACCGGCGGTCGCTTCGCCACGGAAACCAAGGCCGGCAACGGCAAGGGTTCCAGCGCCAGCGGCATCGATGATCCGCAGATCGCCGAGGCCCACCTGGCCCGCCAATCCGGCGCCGCCGAGTTCAGCAAGATGGCGACCAAGTCGTCGGAGGTGCTCGGTGTGGCTGACCGCCAGAACACCGCCGCCGCCCTGCTGGTCTCGACGCTCAACGAAGCCAACAGCGCCATGATGGGCGACGCGCCGGCTTGCGATGTCTGTGGTTCGATCACGGTCCGAAACGGCACCTGTTACAAGTGCCTCAACTGCGGCAACTCCATGGGTTGCAGCTGAGGCCCCAATCCGAGAGGTCAGGCCGTGGTGCAACGGATTGGCGACCACGGACGGCACAAAACACCCGCCGCACGACGCGGCATGGAACAGGCCTGTACCTCCCCTCCGTCCCCCAGGGATCCCACCACCCTGGGGGGCATTTTTTTAAAAACATGCCCCCGATGTTGATCTTCAACAGGGGGTTTGACCGATACTTAGGCAAGTCAAAACGCCCGCAAAAACTCCGGGAACCTTGACGCTGATTCCGGCTGAGTCTAGAGTTACAAAGCCTCGAATCACGCTGAATGAACCGGAGTTTCACACAGTTTTTTCTCCTTTTCTCCTCCGCCCCTCGTCGCCCTTATGGGTGCCGAGGGGTTTTTACAAAATCCAAACACTTCAAATGTGAACCGTTACGACGCAAAGGCAAAGCCAGGCAATAAATCAGTTGACGGGATGAACAGGATCAACCGGAAGTGCTCGAACAAAAAAACATTTCGCCCGACACATCCTGTCAAAATGTTTCTGTCTTGCTTCGCGCCATCGCGGTTTAATATCTTCAAACCATGATGCGGGTGAACACCTGCTCCGAGGCCCACAGTCTGAACCACGCGCCGAGTTGGCCGGCCAGTTCGTCATCGCTCATCGTTGAAGCGGCCGCCGCGCTTTCGATCGCCTCGCCGACGGTCTGTCCCGCCGCCAGCGCCGACAGCAACGCGAATTGTTCGGCCGTCAGCGACAGCCGACGCACGATGTAGTTCCGTCGCGTGATCGCTACGTACTCGTCCGCCGCAGCCGGCAGATCCAGCGGCTCGTCCTCCGGGGTCTTGCGCGCCGCCGACCAGTATGCATTGACCGGGTAACTGAACTTGAGCAATCGCAGACACACCACCGGCTCCAGTCGCGCCTCAGCCCACCGCTCGGGATCGACCGCCATCAACTGATCAATCGTCACCGCCCCGGTCTTCTCGATGCCCGGCCCGTCAAACACCTCCGCGATCGTCTGCTCGAGCCTGGCCAGGTCGATCAGAAAATCCGCCCAGGCGGCGTCTTCATCATCCGGCCGCGTCTGCTGTAAAAACTTGACGAAGTGATCGGCCAGATGATCCAGCGTGTAGCTGCGCGAGGGAAACGACTGTAAATACCCGAATGCGAAAGCGTCGAACGTCTCAGCCCCCAGCGCCCGCGCCATCACCGGAAAACTCTCGCGCATGACTTCCAGCAACCGGGCGTAATACGCATTGGCATAGATGCCCATCCGCTCGGCCGCCGTCAGGTTCTTCGACCGCGCGACGACCTGCTCCAACTGATCGCGCGACATGCGGATCACCCGCTGTGCCTGCTCGGATTCGACCCCGCCATCCACGCCCTCGGGGTGCATGATCACCGAAGCGAACCACTTCTGAATGACATCGAGATTGTGTTGTGTATCGCTCATGGCGAAGGCCCAATGACCAAATCCCAATGACCAAGGCAATGACGAATGCCTGAATTGCTCATTTGAGCATGACCTTGGTCATTGGTGCTTGGACATTGGTCATTATTCAACATCCGGTTTCACATGATGCAAAGGGTGCGGCACCCAGTCGGCGCTTTGGCGTGTCTCGATCGCGGGATCGTGCGGCTCGGCGTCGGCGCCCGCCGGGACCAGGTGCTCTTTCATGAAGCGTTTGGCCTTGAGCACTTCGGCGTGAAGTTCCTCAAATGGCGGAATCTTCGCATCCCATTCCAGCAGCGTGCTCACGCCGCCGGTCAGCTCATGGGCCAGCGCGTATAGCCGCCACACGGGGTCGATCACGTGGCCGTCGTGCGTATCGATCAGGTGGGTGACGTAGTTGCTGTGGCCGGCCAGGTGAAACTGCACGATGCGCTCGTGCGGCAGGCCGCGGATGAACTGCTCGGGGTCCAGGTCGTGATTGAACGCCGACACGTAGACGTTGTTGACGTCCAGCAAGAGCCCGCAGTCGGTCGCCTCGCTCATGCGCGTGATGAACTCCCACTCGTCCATCGTCGAGTCGGTGAACGTGACATAGCTCGATGGATTTTCCAGCACGAGCGGGCGCTCCAGCACATCCTGCACGATGTGTATGCGGTCGATCACGTGCTGCAGCGACTGTTCATTCAGCGGCATCGGCAGCAGGTCGTGACTGTTCACGCCGGCCACGCCTGTCCAGCAAAGGTGATCGCTGATCCAGCGGGCGTTGATCTCGCCGGCGAGTTTTTTCAGCTTGTGCAGGTAGGGAATGTTCAGCGGGTCGGTTGAACCGATCGACATCGACACGCCGTGCATGACGATCGGGTAGCGCTCGGCGATCTGATCGAGCACATGGCGCGGGCGGCCCTGCGAATCGATGAAGTTTTCGCTGATGATCTCGAACCAGTCGACGTCGGGCTGACGCTCGAGCACATGTTGGAAGTGCACCGTGCGCAGCCCGACGCCGAGGCCGAGGTTCGGATAACCGAGTCGTGGTTGGTTGCCAGAGTCCGTCATGATCACGCCGCGGCGGGAGCAGGCATCGGATCCTTGCCGAACTTCGCCTTGTAGGCAGTCTCGAAATTCTTACGGGCCTTCTCCCAGGCGCCCTTGTGCAGCGGCACGGCACATTTGCCTTTGCCCTTGCAGGCGTTTTCGCCGGGTTTTGATCCGCAGCCGCCCTGGCCCTTGCAGGCGTTCTCACCACTGCAGCCGTGCTTCTCGGCCGTGGCGCATCCGCCGGCGCCGGCGCAGTCGTTGTGGCCCTTACAGGCGTTGTCGGCGGTCTTACACGAGCCCTTGCCCTTGCACGTGTTCAGCCCGCGACAGACGTGCGGTTCACTCAGCAGCAGGCTGTCGCCTTCGCCGGCGAAGGCGCGCCCGCCGAGCACCGTGCCCGTGACCATTCCGCCGAACGCTGCGGCGGCGAGCTTGCCGAAGTCCCGTCGATTGATTGCGTGTTGATCCATGAAGTGCCCTTTCGTGCTGGCGCGACACACCACGGCGGCGATCGCACGATCGCTCATCGTTGACCGTTGGTTGTGAAACTTCGCTGCGATTCAGTCGCGCATTATAGCTCTGCGATGCGATCGCCATGCAAGGGTTACAACATGGATGATGCAATGAAGGTCAGCGGTTCTTGCGGTTCTGTTTGAACAGCCACGGCAGCACGCCGTCGTCCCGCGTGTAGGCCGGCGTCCATGAGTTGTGACCCACGCCCGGCAGTTCGGTGTACTTCGGATCGCCCCCAGCGGCTTTAATGGCGGCGATCATGTTTCGCGAACGCTGCACCGGCACCGCCCGGTCCGCATCACCGTGCCAGGCCCACAGCGGCAAGCCCACCAGCTTGTCCGCCTGCTGCTCATCGCCGCCGCCGCAGATCGGCGCCGCCGCAGCAAACCAGTCCGCATGCCGGCACGCCAGGTCCCATGTGCCGTACCCGCCCATCGAAAGCCCCGTCAGATACACCCGATCCATGTCCACCGGATACTCCGCCTCGATCTGCTTGAGCATCATGATCACCGCCTTCATTTCATCGGACGGATCGTTCGGCATCGGGTTCTTCATCGCGCTCCAGTCGACGTTGACCCACTTGCGATTGGTCGGGCACTGCGGCGCCAGCACGAAGCACGGATACTTCTTCCGCATCGGCTCGGCGCTCATCCACGTCGGCAGAAACTTCAATTGAGCTTTGTTGTTGTCGCCGCGCTCGCCGGCCCCGTGCAGGAACAGCACCAGCGGATACTTTCGGCCGGGCTCGACGCTGTCGGGCTTGAGCAGGCGATATTTGAATACGTGGTCCTTGTACTCGCCCCCCGTGTACTTCAGCTCGCGCGACTGGTAATGATTGATCACGTCATCGTCTCCAAAACTCGTTCCGGCAACCGCACCCAGCAGCGCCACGATCAGTATCAGGGGGAGCGTTTTCATGGTGGGTATTGTACTCCAACATTAAGTACGGTGTTCATTCACGACGCCCGGTGCGCCAGCAGATAAGCCACATACGCGTCGAGCTCAGCGGTGTCGACCGATTCGTCGAAACCGTCTTCGGATTCAAACGTCACCGCCAGGTCGTCGAACCCCGCTTCGGTCAGCAGCTCGCGCATCTCGACCAGCGTCCACAGCCGCCAGCGGTAGGTGAAGGCCCGTTTCATGTGCGAGCCGTCGGGGAACCGGAAGTGGATGTGGTTGACGACGCACGCGGTCAGCGGGTCGTAGCTTTCCTGTTCCCACAGGTAATCGAAGTCGCCGTACTCGCGGGCTTCGAGGCACGGCTGCATCGCCCCGGGCCCGCCGTACAGATCGAGCACGAACAGGCCGCCGGGCTTCAGGCACCGCCGGGCGTGTTTGAGATATTTGAGCATTGCCTCGCGCGTCGTGTAGATGCTGTGCGAGAAATTCAGCGAGGCGATCACATCGGCGCTCGCGCGGCAGCGGGTCACATCCGCTTCGATCAGCTTGAGCCGCCTGGCGGCATCGCCCAGCGGAAGGCGGTTGTGACGCTCGGCATAGCGGATGACCTTGGGGTCGTTGTCGACGGCCACCGCCCGGCGGGCCCGATCGCCGGCGACCCAGGTGGATGACAGGTGGGCCGAGCCGCAGAAATCTTCGCGGAGCGTGACGGGCTGACCGCCGGTCAGTTGCTCGTAGACCTGCTCGACCATGCCGATGAGCAGTTCGGGCTGCTGGACGGCGATCTCGTAAAGCGCGTGCTTGTTGTAACGTCGGGCTAAAGACATTCGGGTGATTGTGCGCGGGGATGTCTGAGTGTGCAAATACACGAGTCTGTGGCACAGCCGCCCCCGGCTGTGCTGGAGATGACTTCTGCACAGCCGGGGGCGGCTGTGCCACAATATTGCGACCGGTCGTTACTTGGACTAAATTGCCCGGATGAGTCCCAAAGACAAAAAGAAAAAGCGTAAGAAGACGATGGCCGAGAAGGCCGATCCGCTGGACTTGTACCTCAAGAGTGTGCAGGAGCCGTCGGTCGAGGTCAAGTTCTTCCAACGGGCGTTCAAGAAGGAATACGGCCGCCAACCCGCCCTGCTGCGGGAGGACTTCTGCGGCACGGCGGCGATCTGCTACCAGTGGGTGAAAAAACACCCGGAACGCCGGGCGCTCGGCGTCGACATCGACCCCGTCCCGCTGGCGTGGGGCCTGGACAATCTCACCGAGAAGCTGACCAAGGAAGAAGTCGGCCGGGTGAAGCTGATGCAGGAAGACGTCCGCCACATCAGCGAGGAAAAGGCGGATGTGCTGGCGGCGCAGAACTTCTCGTTCTGGATTTTCAAAACGCGGGCCGCGCTGGTCGAGTATTTCAAAGCCGCCCATGACAATCTCGCCGAGCAAGGCGTGTTCGTCACCGACATGATGGGCGGCTCGGAGGTCTACCAGGACGAAACCGAAGAGACCACCAAGAAGAAGGGCTTCACCTACGTCTGGGAGCAGGCCCACTTCAACCCCATCACGTCCGACGCCCAGTTCTACATCCACTTCCGTTTCAAAGACGGCTCGGAACTGACGCGAGCCTTCGAATACGACTGGCGGCTGTGGACGATCCCGGAGGTCGTCGAAGCGATGACCGAAGCCGGGTTCAAGCGCGTCGATGTGTACTGGGAAGACGAGGACGAAGACGGCGAAGGCACGGGCGTGTTCCGCGTGCGCAAACACGCTTCGGCGGACGCGGCATGGATCGCCTACGTCGTCGGCGTGAAATAACACATAGAACCACCAAGGCTCCAAAGACACGAAGAAGACAAGACCGCCGACAGGATCAACAGGATAAAACAGGATTGAATTGAAATGGGTATCCGGTTCATCCTGTCAAAATTCTCTGACTTGGCGCTCTTGGTGATTGATCAGGTATTTTGAGTTTGGCATCGCCGGGTTTGGATAAGGTTTTGATCATGGCAAAGTTTCAGGCGCCCAAAGGCACACGCGACTACTACCCCGCGGAGATGGCGTGGCGACGCTACCTGGAAGGCGCGTGGCAGCGCGTGTCGATCCGCAACGGGTTCGAGGAAGTCGAAGGCCCGATCTTCGAGCCGCTTGATCTGTACAAGGTCAAGTCCGGCGAGGGGATCGTCAGTGAACTGTTCCACTTCACCGACCGCGGCGAGCGTGAGCTGGCCATCCGCCCGGAGTTCACCCCGACGCTGGCGCGCATGGTGGCGGAAAAGGCCAACGCGCTGAGCAAGCCCATCAAGTGGTTCTCGATGCCGAATCTCTGCCGGGCCGAGCGCCCGCAGCGCGGCCGACTGCGCGAGTTTTTACAGTGGAACGTCGACCTGCTGGGCACCGATTCGCCGGTCGCCGATGCCGAGTGCATCTACACAGCCGTGGACCTGCTGCGTGAGCTGGGCCTGACGCCGCGTCACGTGAAGGTGAAGATCAGCCACCGCGATGTCGTGCGGCGCATCCTCATGCGCTTCGGCGTGGCGGAGGACAAAATTCAGGATGCATTTGAATTGCTGGATCGCCGCGACAAGATTCCCGCTGAGGAATTCAACGAGCAGGCGGGCAAGCTCGGGCTCGATCAATCCACGCTGGAGCGGTTTAACCAGGTGGCGCGGATGCGCGTCGGATCGCAGGCGGCATGGGACGACATCGCCGAGCAGTTCGCCATTCCGCAGGAAGATCTCGAAGACCTGGCGGCGCTGCACGAGCAGCTCAAGGCATTCGGCATCGCCGAGTGGTGCGAGTATGACATGGGCATCGTGCGCGGGCTGGCGTATTACACCGGGTCGGTCTTCGAGGTGCATGAAGTCAGCGGCGCGGAGCGTGCGATCGCCGGCGGCGGGCGCTACGACAAGCTGATCGAGATGTTCGGCGGGCCGAGCACACCGGCGGTCGGCTTCGGCATGGGCGACGTGGTGCTGACGCTGGTGCTGGCGGATAAGGGCCTTCTGCCGGATGACGTCACGCCGGCTGCGGATGTGTTCGTGCTCGTCGCGGATGATTCGGCGCGCTGCAAGATGAACGGCATCGTCGGCGCTCTCCGCGCCGCGGGACTGCACACGCGCTTCAGCTACAAGACCACGACCAACGTCGGCAAGCTGCTCAAAGAAGCCGGCCAGTGCCGGGCCCGCTTTGCGGTGATCCTTGACGCCAAGACGGACCAGCAGAACACCGTCAGCGTGAAGAACCTGCAAACCGGCGAGCAGAGTGAAACCGGCATCGGTGAGTTGGTCCCCGTGCTTAAAGGTTGAACCGGCGTCATCGGCGACGCCGCCGCACGCGGTAGCCCCCGCCGAACGACCCGAGGTCTAAAAGCACCGCCAGCACAAAGATCACCAGGTACAATCCCTGCAGCGCGCCGACGGCGTGAATTGCCAGCGCGTAGGCCAGCGTCGTAAAAGGCAGAAAGAAAAACCCCAACAGCGGCCAGATCGCCGTCTGATACGCCGCGCCCAGCCAGTCGCTGAACAGCCAGATCAACACGATCGCCAGTCGTGGAAAAAACGCCGCGATTAAAACAACCAGACAAGGCATATCGCAACCTAGTCCGGCCGCTGATTCACGACGATCAGAAATCCGCTGATTCACCCATCAGCACGCTGCGGCCGTCACCGCTCAGGGCTATTTGGCAGCTTCGAACTCGATGCCCTGCGCCAGATCATTGATGCGCACGTTCGGTGAATCCGCTGTCACCGGCTGCCCGTTGATCGTCACATCCTCCAGCGTGATCTGTCGAACCTGGTGCTCGGCATCGGCGCCGATGATCTGCACGAGATACTTGTCCGTACCGCCCGGCTCGCCGGTGATCTGCACATGGCGGAAGCGGATGTCCTGAACGTGGCCGGGCACTTTCTTGTGCATGTACTGGTTGACGACTGGCCGCAGGCGGATGAACCCCGCCTGGCCTTCACCGTGCAAGCGGACGTTTTCGATGGTCACATTCTGCAGGCGCATCTCTTCGCCGGGTTCGAACAGAAACGGAATCATCGTGTAATGGATGATGTCGAGATTGCGCAGCGTGATGTCGCGCATGAACTCGGCGCGGCTCTCATGGCCCAACAGGAAAATGCGGGCGCGATCGCACCACAGAACGCTGTTCTCAACGACGATGCGTTCCACATTCGAATTGCCCTGCTCGAAGTTGATGCCCTTCATCGCCACGCAGTCGTCATCGCTGCGGATAAAACAATCGGTGATGAGCACATCCTGCGAATTGCAGGGGTTGATCCCGTCGTCGTTCTGCACGCGCGAGTTGCACAGCTTGACGTTGCGGATGGTGACATGCTGACTGTGTCGCGGCACGATGGTCCAGTGCGGCGCGCCGCGAATGGTGATGCCCTCGACGATCACGTGGCTGCCACGAATCATGATGGTGTTGTCCGTGGGCCCCTTGCGCCAGGGCCAGTCCGACCCGTCGAGGATGCCGCGCCCGCGGATGGTGATGTTCTGCCCCCGAGCATCGACGCCGCCTTTGACGACAGCTCCGCCGGCCAGGTAGAGCGTCTGATTGTCGCGCACCTCGATCTTTTCCGGCTTGTGAATGCCGGGCCCGAAGTAGATCACATTCGGATCGCCCGGCTTCGGCGGATCAACCTCCATCGGATTGGCGAACAGCAGCAGCGGTCCTTTCCTGCCATCGGGCTCGACGCTCAGCTTGATCGGCCCCGGCAGGCGCAGCTTCAGCGTGTGATCATCAACGATCGTCAACGCCACATCGGCACGGGCCGGGCGGACGACGGTGTTTTTCAGCGAGCGGGCCGCGGTGATGGTGACTTCGACCGGGCCGTCGGTGTCGAAGTTGGCGAATGAATACGGGCCGCCGTAGTCGTATTTCCCGTCGAATGGAGCATCCAGCACGCGCGCGGCATACACATCCACGGTCTTGCCGCTCGCCGTGACCCGGTACACATCCGACAGCTTTTCGCCCTCTGGCGCGGCGTAGGTTCTGACCTCCGCGTGAAGGTTCACCGCGCCGAGCAGGCACACCACGAAACTCAGATAAACGACGGTCTTCACAGCATGGCTCCTGGTCATTTGCGATCCGCGCTTGCACCGACAGGCGGAAAGTCGGACACTGGCAGTATGGTTCAGCGGCGTTTTCATTACGACCGCGCCTTCGAATATTATCTCCGGGCCAAAGCGATACCATACGTCGGCGTCGATGAAGCCCGCAAGGCGCTGTACGGCCCGAAGAAGCTCAAAAGCTTCGACTTCGTGGTCTACGCCCGGGCGGGGAACAACCTGCTGGTCGACGTCAAAGGCCGCAAGCACAGCGGACGCAGCCGACGTCAACTCGACAACTGGGTCACCGAAGACGACATCAAAGACCTACAACAGTGGCAGCGCGTTTTCGGGCAGGGGTTCAGCGCGGCGTTGGTCTTTTTGTACTGGTGCGAGGCGCAACCGCCGGATGCGCTGTTTCACGAAATCTTTGAGCATGATGACCGCTGGTACGCCGTGCTGGGCGTGCCGCTGGATCAGTATCGCAAGCACATGCGGCCGCGCAGCGCCAAGTGGAAGACGGTGCACGTGCCGGCGGCGGATTTCGGCCGCATCGCCCATCCGCTGGACACCCTGCTGGGCGGGGGCGTGAACCCGGCGGCGTCCACGAGCGTCTGAATGAGTATGAGGCGGACGCCTGTTTACACCCGACGGCTGCAAACGTATGATTTGACCCATGCGAAAGCTCATCTGGTGCATCTGGTGTTGGACTTTTCTGGCGATGGTGCAGACCGTCGCCTGGGCTCAGATTCCCGATTCGCCCGGCCTTCCACCCGAGCAGCGCCCCGGCGGCGATGTGTACATTCCGTGGCTGGTGGCGGTGGTGTTGGCGGTGATCGTGTGCTTCGGAGCCTTCAAGGGCGCCGGACGAACCCATCAGGATTGACCTCCGCGCGCGGGTCGAAGATCTGCGCTTCTTATCCCCTTTAAATGAAGGAGTCGGCCATGAATCGCAAGAGTCTTGGAGGGCTGATCGTCTTGAATGTCGTGTTGCTGTTGGCGTTGGGTCTGTTGACCTTCACGCCGGAGCCTGCGGCGGCGCAGCTCGGCGGACGCGCCGGTGATTACGTGATGGTGGCGGGCGCGACCCCCGGCCGCACCGAAGCCACCGTCTACATCACCGACATGAACAACGGGCTGATGATGGCGGTCCAGTACGATCAGAACCGCAAGATCGTCCAGCCGACCGGCTTCCGCAACATCGGCGCCGACTTCGCCGAAGGCGGCGGTCGCTGAATCGCTCCCTCTCCCTCCGGGAGAGGGCCGGGGTGAGGGCGTCTTCAATGCCCAATCCCACTCTTGTAACCTTCAATACGGACTTAATCCGATGAAACGCACCGAACTGGCCTGCTACACACTGCTCGCCTCCGCCATCGTGCTCACCGCCCTGCTGTTCGTCCAGGCCCAACGCTTCGTCGACACCACCGCCCACGCGGAAATGGTCGTCAACAAGGACTTCACCACCATGCTCTCGGCGCAGTTCCGCACCGACAGCGAGATCATCTACGTGCTGGACTCCAAGCAGGCGCGCCTGATCGCTTACATCATGGACACCAACCGCAAGCGCGTCGAGCGCATCGGCGAGATGGACGTGGCTGACATGTTCAACCGCTGGCTCAACAGCGCCGAAGGTCGCGCCTCGCAGCGCGGCGGCGGCGGCGCTCGACAGTCCCGCTGACCTTCGCCGCAACCGGCGACAGCATCCCTGGAGCTTCCCCGATGACGTTGACTCTCGACGCGGATCGTTATGCGCGCTGGCGCGATGCGGGTCTGGCCGACTCCTGCATCGACCGCGCTGACGCCGCCGACATCCTCGCCGGGCGCGACATCGACCTGATGAGCCTGCTGGCCGCCGCCGGCGCCGTGCGACGCCGCCACTGCGGCGACACCGTGTCCATCCACGTGCTGGACAACGTCCGCAACGGCGCCTGCCCCGAAGACTGCGGCTATTGCGGACAGTCGAAAGATTCCGACGCCCCCGTCGCGCCCTACAAGCTCAAGCCCGTCGACGACATCGTCGCCGAGGCCGCCGCCGCCCAGCAGCGCGGGGCCTACCGCTTCTGCATGGCCCTGTCCGGGCGCGGGCCGTCGGATCGTGATATCGACCACATGGCCCAGGCCGTCCAGCGTATCAAGGCCATGGGCATGCGCACGTGTCTTTCCTCCGGTCTCCTCGACGACGCCAAGGCGCAGCGCCTCGCCGAGGCCGGCCTCGATCGACTCAACCACAACCTCAACACCTCCCGCCGCCACTACCCCGACATCTGCACCACCCACACCTACGACGACCGTGTCGACACCCTCCGTGCCGCACGCAGCGCCGGGCTCGGGGTCTGCTCCGGCGTCATCGTCGGCATGGATGAAACCCACGACGATCTGCTCGATGTCGCTTACGCCCTGCGCGAGATGAAAGCCGAGTCGATCCCCGTCAATTTCCTGCTGCCGATCGAAGGCAACCGCGTGAATCATCCCCGCAGCGGCGGGCGACCGCTGGACCCGCAGTTCGTCCTGCGCGTGCTGTGCATGATGCGGCTGGTGAATCCGACCGCCGAAATCCGCATCGCCGCCGGCCGCGAGGTTCATCTTCGCAGCCTGCAGCCGCTGTCGCTGGCCCCGGCGAATTCGCTGTTCATGGACGGCTACCTGTTGACCGAAGGCGCCGGCGCCGACGACACCCTGCAGATGATTCTCGACGCCGGGTACAAACCCGTGTTCGACGAACCCAAGGCCGTCAGCGATCAGGTGCGCCGCTTCGTCGACCGCGCCGGGGAAGATGAAATCGCCGCGCCGGATCATGATGGCGCAGTCCCTGAAGTCCATGCCGCATTAAAGGTCAGCGTCAAGCGTTAACCTTGCCTTACTGTTAAAACCCGGCGGCCCCTGCCCTCGGACTTCGATTTTCCGTCATTCTCATGAGGTTCTCATGCGTAAGTACACCCCCTTCGCGCTGCTGCTGCTTCTGATCACGTTTGCGCCGGTCTTCGCCGCCGCCCCGGAATACCATCCCGTCAAGCCGACGCTGTTTGTGCCGCGCGACGGGCTGGGCAATGTACTGGCCAAACTCGAAAAAGGCGGCGAGGTGCGCATCGCCTACCTCGGCGGTTCCATCACCGCTCAGCAAGGCTACCGGGTGTTCACCCGCAAGTGGTTTGCTGAGCAATTCCCCAAGGCGGATGTCAAAGAGATCAACGCCGCGATCGGCGGGACCGGGTCTGACCTGGGCGTGTTCCGACTCGGTCACGATGTGCTGGCGCACAAGCCCGATCTCGTGTTCGTCGAGTTTGCCGTCAACGATGGCGGCGCGCCGCCGGACCGCATCTGGAAAGCGATGGAAGGCATCGTCCGCCAGATCTGGCAGGCCGACTCACGCACCGACATCATCTTTGTCTACACGGTGACCCACTCCAGCGTGGGCTCATACGACAAGGGTGAAAACCCCCGCTCGACCAGTGCGATGGAAATGCTCGCTGACCACTACGGCATCCCCTCGGCCAACATGGGCATGCGCATCGCCGAGTATCACCGCGAAGGCAAGTTGATCATGAAGGCCAATGAAGATGGTTCCGTTCCCGCGGGCGCGTTCGTGTTTGCCAAGGACGGGGTCCACCCCGGGTCCGAAGGCCACCATGTTTATACCAGCGTGGTCACCGAAGCCGTCACCGCGATGCGTTCGACCAGCAAGCCGATGGATCACGCATCGAAGCTCAGCAATGCGTTTGTCGAAGACAACTGGGAAGCGGCCAAGATGGTACCCGTCACCGAAGCGAAGATGATCGGCGACTGGCAGAAGCTGCCCGCTGGCAAGGGACTGGGCAAGCGATTCGGCAAGCGCATGGGCGACATCTACCTGGCCGCCCATCCCGGTGATGCGCTCGAGTTTAAATTCCGCGGCAACGTCGCCAAGCTTTACGATCTGCTGGGCCCCGACGGCGGGCAGGTCAACATCACCCTCGATGGCAAAACCCGAGGTCCCGTCGCCCGTTTCGATCACTACTGCACTTACCACCGCATCGCCACGCTGCACATCACCAGCAATGCCGACCCCAATGCGGTGCACACCGTCCGCGTCGAGGTCGCCCCGGGCCAGCCGGATCGTTCCTCGGTCACCGACCGCGAAAAGGACAAGCCCAACTTCAACCCCAAGAAGTACGACGGCACCAACCTCCGCACCAGCGCCATCATGCTCATCGGCGACCTGGTCAAGTAACCCGAACGACATGGGCATATAGCCCGCCCCGAACCATCAGCATCCCTCACAACCGGGCCCTCCGCGGCCCGGTTGTCATTGACGCCCCACCCCATCGAACAAAACAAGCACCACGCCCAACCTCAATTCATGCCAGGGGACAGAGGACAGAGGACAGAGGACAGAGGACAGAGGACAGAGGACAGAGGACAGAGGACAGAGGACAGAAAAATCATATTCGGCCACATGACCTGCACACTAAAAGATCACATATATGTTATATTTAAAATGTCATATATCATATATGTGATCTTTCTATATTTAGTGATGAATCACGCATGGTGTGTAGCTGCAAGATCACGAGGATTGGATGGGCGGTGGCGGGATCAATCGCCATGGTCAAAAAACGACAAGCCTGAGAACGTGCGCGAGAGTTTCTCGTTATCCAATGAGTTGGCGGAGGGAGGAT
Source organism: Planctomycetales bacterium ZRK34 (assembly GCA_014873095.1). Classification (GTDB taxonomy): domain Bacteria; phylum Planctomycetota; class Phycisphaerae; order Phycisphaerales; family Zrk34; genus Zrk34. The sequence continues at coordinate 3,950,503 of CP050848.1, read as the reverse complement.
ACGGTTTGTGATGCCAAACACGGAGAAGACTCGGGCGTCAGGACGTGATTGATTGCGAACCTGTGGCCCAGTCGCCCTCGACTGCGCGGACGATGACTTCGACACAGCCAAGGGCGGTTGGGCCACTGTGCCGCGTCCGGCCTCATGCAGGGGCCTGAGTATTTTCTGCGACGGGTATGATCGATCGCCCGAAACTGTCGGGGACCGCCGACAAACACCAAGCTGGACGACCGACACATCGTGTTGACACAAAACCACTTATGACGCCCATAAAGATTAGTATTTAGCCTAAATACTAATCTTTTTCGCGATTTTAAAGGCAGCGGACAACATCGTTTTCTACGCGAAGTCAAAGCGGGAAACCGGATTAGAAGTCAGTCAGCGCCTTGGGGGGCAGCGCGACGCGCAGGGCGTTGGCGACGGCGATGACGTCGATGAACTCCTGCGTCAAAGCGCCGGCGACGGGTGGCAGGTACCCGGCGGCCGCGATGAGCATGCCGACGACGCTGACGGCCATGCCGCCGACGGCGCTCTGCAGCGCGATCGATCGCATGCGCTTGGAGATATGCAACAACTCGTCGACCTTCTGCAGCGAGGTGTCCATGATGACGGCGCCGGCGGCTTCGGTGGTGATGTCGCTTTCCGACCCGAAGGCGATGCCGACGGTGGCGGCAGTCAGCGCCGGGGCGTCGTTGATCCCGTCGCCGAGAAATACGGTCGGGGCCTGCGCGGTTTCCGCACGAACGATGTCGACTTTCTGTTCGGGGCTCTGCGATGCGTGCACTTCGCTGATGCCGACTTTCTCCGCCAGGTAGCGCACCTCCGATTCGCGATCGCCGGACACGAGCATGACGCGATCGAACTGATGCTTCGGCCCCAGGTGATCGATGAACGAAGCCCCCTCGGTGCGGGGCTCATCACGAAAGCGATACGTCGCCGCATACTGGTCATCGATCAGTACGACGCATTCGAGTCCATCGGCCTGATCCGGCAACTGGTCGATCAACCCGGCGTGCTCGTCGGCCAGTCGTTTGCGACTGGTGATGCGGACCGTGCGACCGTCGATCTGCCCGGTCATGCCGGCCCCGGGCGGCTCACTGATGTGGTGTACCTGTTGAAGCGCGATCCCGGCCCGGGTCGCCGCCTTGGTGATCGCGCCGGCCAGCGGGTGTTTTGAATACTGCTCCATGGACGCGACGAGGCTGAGCACCTGCGACGGGTCCAAACCTTCTGCGACGATCTGTTCGGTGAGGCGCGGCTCGCCGTAGGTCAGCGTGCCGGTCTTGTCGAAGATCGCGGTGCGGCAGGTGTCGATGCGCTCGAGCACGACCGGGTCACGAATGATGATGCCCCGCCGGGCAGACAGCGAAATCGACCCGATGATGGCCACGGGTATGGCGATCAGCAACGGGCACGGCGTCGCCACCACCAACACCGCCAGAAACCGCACCGATTCCCCGCTGATCACCCACGCTGCGATCGCCAGCGCCACCGCGATCGGCGTGTACCACGCGCCGAGTTGATCCCCGAGCCGTCGCAGTTGCGGGCGCTGTTGCTCGGATTCGCGCATCACCTGCATGATCTTCGCGTAACGGGAGTCGACCGCGAGTTTGGTGGCGCGAATGACGATCGCGCTGTCGCCGTTGACCGCGCCGGACAGCACCCCCGACCCGGGCGTCTTCGACATCATGTACGGCTCGCCGGTCAGATACGATTCATCCATCACGCCGCGGCCCTCGATGACCTCGCCGTCGACCGGCGCGATCTCGTGCGGGTAGATCACGACGACATCGCCGACGGCGACCTGGTCCAGCGCCACATCTTCAATGCGGGTTTGGACACGGCGATGCGCCACGCTGGGCACGCGCTTGGCCAGCGCCTGCAGAACGCTGGACGCGCTGCGGACCGCGTATTCCTCCAGCGCCTCGCCGCCGGATAACATGAGCACCACCAGCGTGCCGGCGAGATACTCCCCGAGAATGATCGACGTGACGATGCTGATGCCGGCCAGCAGGTCCGAACCGAACTGACCGCGAAAGAGTTTGACCGTCAGCTCGCCGACCAGCGGCATGCCGCCGAGCCCCAGCGCGATCCAGAGCGGCCAGTCGAAGGTCATCACATCGGTTTTCACGCCGAAGCGCAACACGAGATGTATGATCATCGCGACGATGGCCAGCGCGGCGATGAGTATCTGACGGCGGTTCCACAACACAGAGGCGACATGCATGGCAAACAACCGAACGGGTGATGGCCCCATGGTACCACGTGCGGTGAAATGTTTGCATGGTGGATGTGACTGGCCGCGACATGGGTGCTACGATGGCAGTCACCTGATCACAGCCGGGGGGGGGGGGCCTGGGCCGCGTCGCGGCCCGGCTAGATGGAGTTGAACATGGCACGCGAAAACGTACGGGCTGACATCGAACAACTCGAGGCGCGGATTTTAACGATCCGCGACTCTCTTTAACCTCGATGACAAGACCGCCCGCCTCGGTGAACTCGAAAAAATGATGGAATCGCCTGACTTCTGGAACGACCAGGACCAGGCTCAGAAGATCGTCGGCGAGCTGAAAACGCTCAAGGCGATGGTTGATCCCGTGCGCAAGCTGACGGGTGAGATCGAAGACCTGCAGGTGTTGTACGAGCTGGCCGAGGAGGAAGAAGACGCCGACGCCCGCAAGGAAGTTGAAGCCAAGCTCGATGTGCTGGAGCCGCGCATGGACTCGGTTGAGACCCAGTCCCTGCTGTCGGGCAAGCACGACCACCGCAATTGCTACCTGTCGATCTACTCCGGCGACGGCGGCACCGAAGCCAACGACTGGGCGGAGATGCTGCTGCGGATGTATCTGCACTACTTCCAGGCTGAGGGCTGGAAGGCGGAGGAACTCGACAAGCACGACGGCGAAGAAGCCGGCATCAAGGACATCACGTTGCACGTGCAGGGGCCTTACGCTTACGGGTACATGTCGTGCGAGCGCGGCACGCACCGGCTGGCGCGTGTCAGCCCGTTCAATGCCCAGGGCAAGCGGCAGACGAGCTTCGCGAGCGTGGATGTGGTGCCCGAGCTGGAAGAGACGGACATCGAGATCGACGAAAACGATTGCGACATCGAATTCTTCGCGCGGTCGTCAGGCCCCGGCGGTCAGAACGTCAACAAGCTGGCGACGGCCTGCCGCATTCTGCACCGCCCCACCGGCATCACGGTGGTCTGCTCCAACGAGCGCAAGCAGCAGCAGAACAAGAAGCAGGCGATGGCGATTCTGCAGGCCAAGCTCGAACAGCACGAAGAGGAAAAGCGCGAAGCCGAGCGTGCGGCCGAAACCGGCGGCAAGCTGGAGACCGGCTGGGGCACGCAGATCCGCAGCTACGTGATCTACGACAACCGCGTCAAGGACACCCGCACCGGCTACGAAGTGGGCAACCCCCAGCGTGTGCTCGATGGCGACCTGCAGGGCTTCATCGAGGCCGAACTGCAGCGTCGCCGCAAACAGGGCCAGCAGGCGTAAAATCGCCCACCGGGCCTGAAATATCACGATAAAATTTGCATATTCATAGACTTGTGGCAGTATGTGTAGACCCCTCACACGGAGATGCTGACACGGGTTTGAGGATAAATTCTGTAATTTTCTGTTAGGACGATCCGCCTCGGATCGCTACAATAGTGACCGTTTATAGCGAGGGATCGCGGCGGGACCAGCCCTCTGGAAGGGACCGGATTTGGGGCTCGTCACGCAACCGGCCGGCCGCCGGAGTCATGCCAGGCATTCCGACACGTGATACCGTGTCTGGCGTGAGGTTCGGCCCCCGGTGAACGGGATCGACCATCATGAGAACTGACCCGCGATTTACACTCGAAGCGGGACGGGAGATCTTCACAGGCAACGAACTACTGGTCAAAGGTGCGCTGGAAACGACCGGTGGCGTTCACCTGCTGACTGGTTACCCCGGCTCACCGATTGCCGGGTTCTTCGACGCCTGTGAATCGATCGGCCCCCTGCTCAACGATAAAGGCATCGTCGCCCGGATCGCTTCCAACGAAGCCCTGGCGATGGCGATGGCCAATGGCGCCCAGATGGCCGGGTGTCGCGCGATCATCGCGCAGAAGTCTGTCGGGCTGCACGTGGCTTCGGACGCGCTGGCGCTGGGCGTGCTCGCAGGCACCAAGGGCGACTCGGGCGCGCTGATCGTCTGCGGCGACGACCCGTGGTCGGACTCGACGCAGGTGCCGGCCGACTCGCGCTTCCTCGCCGAGCATGTGCGTCTGCCGATGCTCGAACCTTCCAGTCCGCAGGAAGTCAAAGACTGGGTCGACATCTCTTTCAAACTCGGCAAGGCCGGGCAGATCTACATCGGGTACATGATGACCGTCGCGCTGGCTGACGGCGGCGGCTCTGTCATCGCACGTCCCAACGACTACCCGAATGTCTCCGCCAAACAGCGCGCCACGCTCAGCTACGACAAAGACATTTCCAAAACGCTGGATCAGTTTGTGTTGCTTCCGCCGCGCACGTGGCAGCGGGAGTTGACCATGCCGCAGCGTCATGCGGCGGTGTGCGCCGCGGCGCGCGAGTTGGGGGTCAACCGCATCGAGTGCAAGCCGCAGCGCGGCGAGACCGTGCCGATGGGTTTTGTCGCATCGGGCGTCGCTTACTCGTATCTCGTACACGCGCTGGAAGAGATGGGCCTGTCGGGTCGATTCCCGATTCTCAAACTCGGGCTCAGCTATCCGGTCGACGAACAGATCGTGCGCGACTTCGCCCACCAGGTGAGGCAGATCGTCGTCATCGAAGAACGCCGCAGCTTCGTCGAGCGGCAGGTGCAGGCGATTCTGGCGCCCCTGCAGCAGAGCGGGCAAACCCAGGCTGAGGTCTGGGGCAAGAAGTTCCCCCGCGATCTGCCCGGCATTCCCACGATGCGCGGCCTGCACCCCTCGCTGCTGATCGAACGCCTCGTGCCCCTGATCAAAGACCACCCCACGCTGCCGATCGAGATGACCAACGGTCGCCTCACCCGCGAGCTGGACCGCATCGACCTGACGCGATCGGCCGTGGCCGCCAGCGCCGCGCGGACGCCGACCTTCTGCCCGGGTTGTCCGCATCGTGATTCATCGAACGTGCTGCTGGAGCTGCGTAACGATCTGCTGGATTCCGAATACATGCAGCGCACGCACAAGTCGCCGCCGATCGACCTGGTCGCCCACGGCGACACCGGCTGCTACACGATGCTGATGTTCGAGCCGAACAAACCGCTGATGCACAACTACTCGGGCATGGGCCTGGGCGGCGCGACCGGGGCCGGCGTCGACTCGTTCATCACCAACAAGCAGATCGTCTTCATGGGTGATGGCACGTTCTTCCACTCCGGCCAGGTCGCCATCGGCCAGTCGATCTACGCCGGGCAGGACATCACCTACATCATCCTCGAAAACCAGACCACCGCGATGACCGGCCATCAGGTCCACGCCGGCGTCGAGCATGATCTGACCGGCAACGAAGCGACCCCGCTGAACATCGAACGCATCGTGCGCGGCCTGGTTCCCAAAAAGGCCAAAACCCCCACGCGCATCGTCCGCATGAACCCCGAAGATCGCGATGCCTACCGCGATGCCCTCGAAAGCGCCATCCTCGCCCCCGGCGTCAAGGTCGTCATCGCCGACAAGGAATGCGGCATCACCTACCAGCGCCGTGTCCGACGCGATGAGCGGCAGCGCGAGCGCGAGTTCGGGTTCCTCCCGAAAAAGACCTACATGAACGTCGCCACCGAGGTCTGTGAATACTGCCTCGAGTGTACCACCCAGACCGGCTGCCCCGGCCTGAAGGTGACCGACACCGACTACGGCCACAAGATTCAGACCGACACCTCGTGGTGCGTCGACGACGGCGCCTGCGCCCGCATCCATGCCTGCCCCAGCTTCGAGCAGGTCACCATCACGCGCGTCGCCCCGCCCCGCCGCGGCGATGAGTTCGTCGATCTCGACGACATCCCCGATGCCCCGCGACCCATCCATGCCGACCAGAAATACTGGCGATGCTACCTCTCCGGCGTCGGCGGCATGGGCATCGGCCTGGCGACCGCCATCCTCGTCTCCGCCGGCCACGAAATGGGCTACCACGTCCAGTTCCTCGATAAAAAAGGCCTCGCCATTCGCAACGGCGGCATCTACTCGCAGGTCGTGTTCACCCGCGATGACAAAACCGCCGTCACGCCGATCATTCCCTACGGCAAGGCCGACCTGCTCATGGCCGTCGATATCCTCGAAGGCTCCCGCGCCATCGATCCCCGCCATGGCTACCGCATCGCCGCCCCCGATGTCACCGCCGCCGTCGTCAACACCGCCAAAACCCCCACCATCTCCGGCCTCATGGGCCAGGGCGATTTCGACGTCGCCGAAACCGAAAAGGTCATCCGCGATGCCGTCCAGCCCGACCGCTACTTCGGCTTCAACGTCGGCGACCTCTGCGAGCGCCTGCTCGACACCAAGCTCTACGCCAACATCATGATGCTCGGCATGGCTTATCAGGCCGGCTATCTGCCGCTGACTTTCGAAGCCATCGAAAAAGCCATCCGCCGCATCGTTCGCCGCAACGAGCTCGATCGCAACCTCCGCGCCTTCCACATCGGCCGCAAGATCGTCGTCCGCCCGGACCTGTTCGTCGTGCCGCTGTCGCGCGAAGTCGAATCCGCCCGCCAGGCCATGCGCCGCAAGACGAACATGCTCCGCAAGCAGTTCGGCGTGATGTCCAAACGCCGCGGCGACCGCATCGCCAAGCAGTTCCGCGTGTTGATGAAGCAGACCTTCCGCGCCACGCGCGGCCTGAAAGTCGACGATCAGCTCATGCGCGATGTCATCATCCGCGCTTACGACTGCGCCATCTGGGGCGGCATCGCCTACGCCGAACGCTACTGCAAGCGCCTCGTCGACATCTTCCACAAGGATGAAACCTCCAGCGACTTCGCCGTCACGCGCAAGGTCGTCTGGAACCTCGCCAAGGTCATGCTGATCAAGGACGAGGTCTACGTCGCCGCCATGCTGACCAACCCCGAAAAGTACAAGCGCGATCAGCGCCGCTACAAGGTCAACACCGCCCGCGGCGACACCATCACGTATCGCCATCACAATCGCCCCGAGTTTGTCCTCTTCGGCCGCAAGTTCCGCTTCCACTGGAAGAGTCGCGACTGGGAGTTGAAGCTGCTTTCGCGCTGCGGCTGGCTGCGGTCGATCCTGCCGGGTTGGCACAAATCCGAACGCGCCTTCCGCGATTGGTACGAAAAACTCGTCGACCAGGCCGACTGGACCACCCCGCGCCAGTACCAGCGATGGCTCGCGGCCCTCAGCGCCCCCGAATCCGTCACGGGATTCCGCGAGATCCGCTACCCCAAACAGGAAGCCGCCCGCGCCCGCGCCGAGGCCATCCTCGCCGGCAACGAGGAAGACACCCACGCCCTCGAGCCGTGCGTCAAGGTCAGCCTCTCCGACCGCATCCTCACCCCCGGCCGGTCATAACCCGCCGCCCCCCCCCAAGCCCGATGACGAGCGCAGCGAGTCGTCGGGGTACTCCGGCGCCTCCCATGAACTCCCACCCCCCCCGATCGTTCCCGCCGATCTTCTGCGGGATGTTGTTTGCTGCATCCCTCGCCCTGGCCCAATCGCCCGACCCCTGGAGCGATGCCCAGATCGATCAGCGCATCCAGAAGTACCGCACCGCCGAGGTGACGCTGACGATCACCGACGCCGCGGGCAAACCCGTCCAAGGCGAAGTCGCCATCGAGCAGACCCGCCACAAATTCCTCTTCGGCTGTAATGCCTACATGCTCGGCCGCTGCGGCGAGCCCGCCGCCGAAACCGCCTACCGCAAACAGTTCGCCGCCGTGTTCAACTTCGCCACGCTACCGTTCTACTGGGGCGCCTACGAGCATCAGGAAGATCATCCCGATGCCGACCGCCTCCGCCGCATGGCGACATGGTGCGCCGAAAACAACATCCTTCCCAAGGGCCACCCGCTCTGCTGGCACAACGTCGCGCCCAAGTGGCTCAACGACCGCGAGGTTGACGCCATCGAGCGCGCCCAACTCGCCCGCATCGAGCGTGAAGTCACCACCTTCCGAGGTCTGATCGATACGTGGGACGTCGTCAACGAAGTCATCGACACCCCCGGCAATGAAAATGGCCGCAACCCGATCGCCCGCTGGTGCCAGAAGCTCGGCCGCGCCGGCCTGATCAACGCCGCCTTCACCCGCGCCCGCAAACACAACCCCGACACAACCCTCCTGCTCAACGACTACCGCGTCGACGATGCCTACGCCAAAATCATCCGCGAGTGCCTCGACGCCGACATGCCGATCGACGTCATCGGCCTGCAGTCGCACATGCACACCGGTGTCTGGTCCCCGGAAAAACTCTGGCAGGTCTGCGAGCGCTTCGCCCCGTTCGGCAAACCGCTGCACTTCACCGAACTGACTATCCTCAGCGGCCCGCTGAAATCACACCCCAACTGGAACCAGTCCCACCCCGACTGGCGCACCACCCCCGAAGGCGAAGCCCGCCAGGCCGAGCAGGTCCGCCGCTTCTACCGCCTCGCCTTTTCCCACCCCGCCGTCGAAGCGATCACATGGTGGGACTTTTCCGACCGCGGCGCCTGGATGACCGCCCCCGCCGGCCTCCTCCGCCAAGACATGACCCCCAAACCCGCCTACCACGTCCTCGAAAAACTGATCAAACAAGACTGGTGGACCGCCCCCCAGAAGTTAACCCCCGACCCCACCGGCCAAATCCACTTCCGCGCCTACCTCGGCGCCTACCGCCTGACCGCCGGCAACCACACCACCAACTTCCAACTCAACACCCCCGGCAAACAAACCCTCGACATCAAACTGCCATGAGCTATATCACCCGAAACAACTCGACAGTGCAGGAGGCAGATACAACCAGCAAGTTGAATGCTTGTCCTTATCCCCTATTCTTGGGCAATCTAGCTGTCGTAATAATAATTGCATTTTCCATGCTGGGATGCACGCACGCGAAGTCTCATGACATGTGTCGACATTCATTTGTGATGGAGAAACAACTACTTTCCGACTGGGCTTGGGATCACCCCGAACATTGGGCGACTCAGGAACAAGTAGCCATTGCTCTTGAATTCATGCATAGCTTGTCTCAACAATACCCAAGCGAAGTTTATTTGTTAGAAGGATGTTATTCAAAGAACGGGTCAGTTTTTGCGGTCTTTACATCAAAACATGAAGACGATCTATATTATCTGCTGGAAGTATCCGGCATGGGACAAACGTTTCGATATACAACCATACCAATGTCCTAGGATTCGTAACGCTTTCAAAGAACTCACACCCCACAATCTCCCATCTGTTAAGCGTTAGCGGCCGGTTTCTCATGCCAGCCTTCTGGGGAGGAGAATGAGATGGAAGCCCTCTGATTTTCTGTTTCGTATCACGGCACTTTGACGCAGGGATATCCCGACGCTTCGCCCTTTAGGGGCTCAGCATCGGGCTTGGGGGTGGGGGTAGTAAATGGGGGTTTTTCAATGAATTCACTTTTTTGGTGTGACGTGCTTGTGCGCGCGAGCGGGGATTGGAGGGCGGCAGGCGGGTGGCGCGCACAAGGGTGACGCGAGCGGCGGCGGCGAACGCTGATTTACGGAAAAGTCGCGACGGATTGGTGCGCATATTCGTGACGGACGACATGCTGGTGCGCATGGACGTTGCGCCGAGTGGTTCGGTTTGTGCGCACCGGCGCGGCAAAACGACACGCATGTGCGCGCCCGGCGGGTCTGATCGCGGTTTTTGCGGCGGGATCGGGGGTGAAAGGACGTTTTTTCGGAGGGGTGTTTCGGTCGGGTTTGTGCGCGTTAGCGGGTGGCGGGAGCGGGATGTGAAAAGCCGCGCACTTGGAAGGTGCGCGGCTTTGGGGGGGTGAGTTTGAACCCGGTTGCCGGGTACCCCGACGACTCGCTGGGGCTCGTCATCGGGCTTGGGGGTATGTCAGAGGACGCGGGTGATGGCTTCGCAGAGGGCGTCCATGTTGGACTCGGTCATGCCGGCGACGTTGATGCGGCCGGAGCCGACGATGTAGATCGAGTCCTTGGTTTTGAGCGTTTCGACCTGCTCGCGGGTGAGGCCGGAGAAGCTGAACATGCCGCGCTGATCGACGATGAAGCCGAAGTCGTGGTCGGGCTTCAGCGCGTGCATCTTTTCGACGAAGAGCTGGCGCATGCCGTTGATGCGGTGGCGCATGTCGGCGACTTCTTCTTCCCACTTGGCGCGGAGGTCGGCGTCGTCGAGGACGGTGGTGACGATGGCGGCGCCGTGCGCGGGGGGGTTGGAATAGTTGGTGCGGATGGTGATCTTGACCTGGCTGGCGACGGCGGCGGCGTGGTCGGTGTTTTTACACACGACGGTCAGCGCGCCGGTGCGCTCGTTGTACAGGCCGAAGTTCTTCGAGAAGCTGGTGCAGACGAACAACTCATCGACCTTGGCAGCCAGGGCACGCACGCCGGCGGCGTCGGCATCGATACCATCGCCGAGGCCCTGGTAGGCGAAGTCGACCAGCGGGGTGATGCCGCGCTCGGCAAGCAGATCGCCGAGCTGCTCCCACTGGGCGACGGTCGGGTCGGCGCCGGTGGGGTTGTGACAGCAGCCGTGCAGGAGCACGACGTCGCCGGCGGGGATCTGCTTGAGCGAGTCAAACATCTTGTCGAAGTTGACGGCGTTGATCGAAGCGTCGAAATAGGCGTACTTGTTGATGTTCAATCCAGCGGCGGTGAAGATGCCGTTGTGGTTGGCCCAGGTCGGATCGCTGAGCCAGATCGACGCCTCGGGGTGCAGGCGATGCAGGTAATCACCGGCAACGCGGAGGGCGCCGGTTCCGCCGGGGGTATGGGCGGTGATGGCCCGGCCGCCGGCGACCAGGTCATGGCTATCGCCGAAGACCAGGGCGCGGACCAGCTTGCCATAGGCGGGGTCGCCGGTCATGGGCTTGTAGCTTTTGGTCTTTTCAGTTTCGAGCAGGCGGCGCTCGGCTTCCTTGACGGTGCCGAGCACGGGGGTGGTGCCGTTGGCGTCCTTGTAGACACCCACCGAAAGATTGATCTTGTTCGGGTTGACATCGGCGTTGAAGGCTTCGGTCAGGCCGAGGATCGCATCCGGGGGCGCGGTGGTGACTTGCTCGAACATGGCGTTTGACACCGTCGTAAAAAGGGGGATTTTCGTGCAGGCTACGACCCGGCAGCTTAGCGGGTTTTCGGTATAATGCCAACCCCCCGGGCTGCGGCCGGCTGCGTGTAACGCCGCCGGCAGACTCCCACCGAGGCCGCCCGAAAAACTGCTTCCGTTTACCCGCCAGAATGGAGTTTATTCATGTTCAAATCGCTTTTGATGGTGATCGTAGCTCTGTCGCTGCTGGTCGTGTGCCTGCCTGTGCAGGCGGCCGAGAAGAAGTTCCGAGCCTGGACCGATCCGGCCGACGCGGCCCACAATCCCGACTTCAAGGTACAAGGTGAGTACAAGGGCGACGGCGTCGGCTACCAGGTCATCGCCCTGCACAAGGGCCGGTTCACCGTCGTCAAGTGCGAAGGCGGTCTGCCCGGCGACGGGTTCAACGGCAAAAAGCAGGAGACCGCCGATATCGACGCCGCCAAGGTTCGCGAGATTGTCGGCAGCGCCAAGCACGTCGTGCGTGAAAGCCCGACGCTCGGCGCCAAGGCACCCGAAGGCGCGATGGTTCTCTTCGACGGCACCTTCGCCCCCTTCCAGGCTCACTGGCGTGATGACAACCGCATGACCGCCGGCGGCCTGCTCTGCGAAGGCGCCCTGACCAAAGACACCTTCGGTTCCTTCACCCTCCACCTCGAATTCCGCCTGCCTTACATGCCCGAAGCCCGCGGCCAGGCGCGCGGCAACAGCGGGCTCTACATGCAGGGCCGCTACGAGCTGCAGATGCTCGACAGCTTCGGCCTCGCCGGCATGGACAACGAGTGCGGCGGCATCTACAAAATCTCCCGCCCTGCCGTGAACATGTGCTACCCGCCGCTGAGCTGGCAGACCTATGACATCGACCTGACCGCCGCCAAGTTCGACTCCAGCGGCAAAAAGATCGCCGACACCGTGGTCACCATCCGCCACAACGGCGTGGTCATTCACGACCACCTCGCCCTGCCCGGCCCCACCCCCGGCGGTGTCAACAACAACGAGCAGGCCCCCGGCCCGATCTTCCTGCAGAACCACGGAAACCCCGTCCGCTACCGCAACATCTGGATCACCAAGAAGGACTGACCATGCCGAAATACCAACCGATTATCGCCGCGGTTTCGCTGGCGCTGTTCGCCGTCGTCGCCTGTGCCGGCGAGCCGACGTGGACCGACCCCGCCAAGGCCGCCGCGGAGAATGTCGACTTCAACGTGCAGGGTGAATACGCCGGCGACAAGCCCGCCGACACCGCCTACCAGGTCATTGCCATGGGCGATGGCAAGTTCACCGTCGTCGAGTGCGAAGGCGGTCTGCCCGGCGCTCCCGGCAGCGCGTTCACCAGCAAGACGACTGTTCATGCCGACGTCGATGCCGCCAAGGTCAAGCAGCTTGTCGGCGATGCGCATCGTGTGCAGCGCACCAGCCCGACGCTCGGCGCCAAGGCCCCCGCGGGCGCGATCGTGCTGTTCGACGGCTCGAAAGATTCACTGAGCAACTGGGACAAGGCTTCACTTGACGGCGATGCCCTCTGCGAAGGCACCACCACCAAAAAGCCGTTCGGCTCGTTCACGCTGCATCTGGAATTCCGCCTGCCTTACAAGCCCACCCGCCAACCGTCCAACCAGGACCGCGGCAACAGCGGCCTCTACATCCACAACCGCTACGAAACCCAGATCATCGACACCTTCGGTCTCCACTACAACGCCCCCGACAAGGACGCCTGGCGCAGCCTGTTCAAACAGCAGATGGGCTACGACTCCAAGTCGGATCGCACGCAGTGGTGCGCCTCGCTGTACCACTTCAAAAACCCCGACCTCAACGTCGCCTATCCCCCGCTGGCCTGGCAGACGTATGACATCGAGTTCACCGCCGCCAAGTTCGATGCAAACGGCAATAAGACCGCCAACGCCCGCATCACCGTCGTGCACAACGGCATCAAGGTGCAGGACAACGTCGAACTGCCCAAGGGCACCGGCGCCGGCGGCAAGCGTCCCGAAATCCCCGCCGGCCCCCTGCTGCTACAGGGCCATGGCAATCCCGTCCGCTACCAGAACATCTGGATCATCCCCAAGTAATTCAGCGACAAATCATCACCCACCCCGCCGGGTCGCCACGCGGCCCGGTTTTTTATTGCCCTCATCAATCAGCCTTCAAGCCCGATGCTGAGCCCGCCGTGGCGAAGCGTCGGGGTCTTCCCTGCCCCGTAACCGAGACTGCCCCGCCGCATCGCAGGCTGCATGATTACCACACGCAAAGCACAACAACGCGGCAGAACGAAAATCGACTGGCTCGATTCGTGGCACACCTTCAGCTTCGGCAATTACCAGGATCACGACCACGTCCAGTTCGGCCCCCTGCGTGTCATCAACGACGACATCGTCGCGCCCGCCGGCGGGTTCGGCGAGCACCCCCACCGCGAGATGGAAATCATCACGTGGGTGCTCGACGGCGCGCTGCGTCATGCCGACAGCCTCGGCAACGGCAGCGCCATTCAGCCGGGTGATGCCCAGCGCATGAGCGCCGGCCGCGGGATTTACCACAGCGAGTTCAACGATTCAAAAACCGACCCCGTCCATCTCCTGCAGATCTGGATTCACCCCGCCGCCGAGCACCGCGGGATCGAGCCCGGCTACGAGCAGAAACATTTCGACGATGAATCGCTGCGCAATCGGCTTGCGACCATCGCCAACCCCGAAGGTTCAAACGGCTCGCTGACGATTCACCAGAACGCCTCGGTTCACGTGGCGCGACTCGACCCGGGCGCGACGGTCAGACACGATCTGTCTACCGATCGCCAGGCCTGGCTTCACATCGCCCGTGGCAAGGTCACGCTCAACGACAACACCCTGCTGGAAGCCGGCGACGGCGCCGCGGTGACTGACGAATCGGTGTTGCAGATCACCGCGACCGACTCCGCCGAGGTGCTGCTGTTCGACTTGCCGAGTGACTGATCGTCATATGACTCACAGAAAAGGTTTGGGCTCGCAGCCTGTGGCACAGCCGCCCTCGGCTGTGCTTAAGTCATCACCCGCACAGCCGAGGGCGGCTGTGCCACAGGCTTGCAGACTGATGCCCGAGTCGATAGGTGTCAGGCTAGGGTCTGACTTACATGATTGCCGAGCGATTGATCGATCAATCCGCCGGGCGGCGGAAGCGGTGGGTCTGGTATTCGACCAGGAGCGGCTCGGCCTGCTGTCGGACCTGCTGGGGAATGTGGTCGGCCTCGCGGAGGCGAGCGAGATACCGGCCGACGGTCATGCTCGGCGGGCGTCTCAGACCGTGACGGGCCAGCAGTTTTTCGGCATCGGCAAGCTGGCGCTGCAGGGCGAGCACGCGATGGGGCTGATGGGCGTCGTGCCCGCCGCCCAGATAGGCGCGGATGTTGGCACGGAACACCCAGGCGACGCCGGCCCCGATGAACACCAGCCAGGTCCATATCGGAATGCGCTGCAGCAGGCTGACCAGCATGTCCCACAAAGCGCCGAGCATGGCCATGAACCCGCCGCTGAGGAATATCTGCATCAGGCGGTCCCACTGGTTGCGAACCCACTGCGTATAGCGACTGAACCCCTCGACCGGCGCCGTCGCCGGGCGGGCGGAGGCGGGCGTGGCTTCGACGAGGGTCCACCCGACATCAGGCCCGAGGTACGCTTCGACCCAGGCGTGAGCATCCTTGCGGCGGGCGATCCAGACATCGCCCAGCCCCTCTTCATCGGCGACGAACCCGGTCACATAGCGCGTGGGAATCTTCACGGTCCGCAACATCAACGCGGCGGCGGTGGCGAAGAATTCGCAGTGACCTTTGCGGCGATCTTCGAGAAACTCGAGCACGGGGTCTTTGCTGGTGAGGCGCTTCATGCCGCGCTGGTATTCGAAGTTTTCACTGAACCATTTGGTGAGTCTGAGGATGTTGCGCTGGGGCGTGTCGTGGGGATCCATCACGCTGTGAGCCAGTTCTTTCAGCGGCTCGGCCAGATCGCGCGCCAGGTGTTTTTCCGAAGCGCCGGGCGCGGGCATCTGCACATCCGAGTTGAAAAAACCGTACCCGCCGCCGGAACCCGATCGCCCCGGGCGGACGGTGTAGGCCCGGCCGTATCGGGCGCTGTCGGCGAAGCTGGTCAGGCGATGAACATTCATCGGTAAAAAGAACGCCTGGTTATACATGCGATCGGCATAGATCATGCCGGCGAACTGCCCGGAGGATTCTGAGCGTGTGTCGAACACGTTGCGGCCGAGGTAGGTGCCGGTCGGCTGGAGATTGCGGTCGTCTTCGACCAGCCGCCACACGCCGTCGCGGTAGTCGTCGTAAACCGCCCCGCGCAGATACGGATCGGGCAGCTTATCCGCGAACACGCGCACGGCGACTTCCTGCTCGGCGGGATTACCCGCGTCGCCCCACACGTCGAGCACTGACTTTAAGTCCGTGGCCCGGTCGAACCCGACCGATGAACGATTCACGCTGTGCATCAGCTTCCGCACCGCCCAGCGATTGACCACCGGAATCTGCTTCACCACGTACAAGTGCATCAGCACCGTCGTGATCATCAGCACCGCCATCACCAGCGTCAGTCGCACCCACGGCGCCCGCCGCCAGTTCCATCCGTGTACCGACAGCAATTCGACGCGGATGTGCCACAAAAGGATCGGCAGGAACACCACCAGCAGCGGCAGGTAAGCCGGATTGCGACGCGCCGTGCCGGCCATGCCCATGCCCATGATCGCACAGGCCAATGCGTAGTCGCGCGACCCGCCTTTGCCGATCGCCATCACGTGGTGCGCCGCCAGAGCCATCATGTACAACCCGACGATGTACAGCAGCGTGACGGGCACGTATTCGTTGGTCTGGATCACATCACCGAGTTGTCGATACCACAGCGCGAACGGCACCGCCGTCAGAAACGCCAGCAGCGATCGCGGCTTCGGCAGCGTCGGCGCCCCCAGCAGCAGGTACGACCCCAGCAGCAACCCGATGATCAACGGAGCCGCCAGCGTCTGGGCGCTGAACCCCAGCGCAATCGTCGCGATCAGGCACAATGTCCCGATGGGCCAGACGTTTGGGCGGGTTGTCGTGGGCAGTGTCATGGGCTATTCGGTGTCTACATTCACAATGACGTCACGCCGGCTTTGAAATCGGCCATGGTCAGGTGGGTGCAGCCGGCTGCTTTGGCGGCAGCAGCCTGTTTTTTGTTGTCGGTGAGGACGACCGTCTTCGTGGCGACCTCGGCGTGTTGAATCATGTCGACCAGGGCGGCCCGCTCGTCGTCCCAGCTCAGCAGCAGCAGAACCACGGCGGAAGTTTCACGCAACTGCTCGGCGAAGGCGGCGCCCACCACGGCCAGCGGGTCGTCGTTGCTCTTTTCGATGCAGGCGAGAATGTCGAGGATGTTGTCGAGATAGCCCAGCGAGCGGCCGGCCTGAAAATGATAAAGCTGCGGGCCGGCGGCGAACAGGTCGATGACGAACTCGCGCCGGGCGAAGTAATCAGCCACCGCGGCGGACAGCGACAGATTCGCCTCCAGCGCGGCGGCCCCGGCGCGGCGCGGCACGAAGGTGTCGACCAGCAGCGCAATGCGCGTCATGAACTCTTCTTCAAACTGCTTGATGACCGGCGCGCCCACGCGGGCCCACGACCGCTGATGCAGATCGCGCACACGATCGCCGACCTGGTACTCGCGCGTGCCGACAAACTCCATCGATTCACCGACGTGCGAGGCCAGCGCCATACCGCCGGGCTGATAGCGCAGGCCGGCGGGCACATCGAGGTCGGCGAGCGTCTGAAAAGGCGGATAAACGATCAACTGCGTTCCCTGCGGATGAAACTGCGTGGTCTGGGTCAGGCCGAAGGGAAAGGCGCACAGCGCGGTGGGCCCGGGCAGGTGGTAGCTGCCGCGCCGTTGCACGGCGAGGGTGTAATCGAAATTGAACGACTCGCCGGGGTCCAGGCGTGCCTTGTAGTGTGGATCCTCTTCGATCGACACGCGCGTCGGCAGGCGGAATTCATACCCGCTGACATCGTGAACGGGCGATCGGCCTTGATTGGTCACGCGAATGCGCATGTTGACCGTCGAGCCGGCGACACAGCGGGCCGGCAGATGACGCGACGCGCCAAGGCGTGGCCGGAAAACCGCCGACAGCGTCAGCGCCCCGAGCACCAGCGCGGTGAAAAAGCTGAATGCATATGAGCCGACCATGCGATCGGGAAATGACCCGGCGATGCCGGTGGCGATGGCGCCGATGACCAGGTAGCGCCCGGTGCGGGTGAATCGCTCGCGCCAGAGGTTGGACAGGTATAGCGTGGCGCGACCGCGCCGCCAGGCGGCCGGGTCGCTGACTTTTCGCCATGTGGCGCTGAAGAGTTTCACGTGGGAACGCGCGTTGCGTCGATCACCTCGCTGATGATCGCCGTCTTGTCCTGCCCGGCGTAGCGGGCCTTGGTCTCGAGCACGATGCGATGGGCCAGCACCGCCGGGGCGACCTGCTGCACATCATCCGGCTGGGCATGATCGCGACCGGCCATCAGCGCCTTGGCCTGAGCCATGCGGAAGAGCCCCAACGCCCCGCGCGGCGAGGCGCCCATGGCGGCCTTGGCATGCTGACGGGTGGCGCGAACCAGTTCGACGATGTACTTGCCGATCTCATCGGCCACGTGCACCTCGCGCACCTGCTGCTGAAGCGTCACGATGGCATCGCAGTCGACCACGGAGCCCAGCCCGGTCAGCGGGTGCTCGCGCTGCTGATCGAAAAGGATGCGACGCTCGGTGTCGGCGTCGGCGTAGTCGAGCTTCATGACGATCAGAAAACGATCGAGCTGAGCCTCGGGCAGCGGGTAGGTGCCGTGAAACTCGATGGGGTTCTGCGTGGCGACAACCATGAACGGTACCGGCAGCTTGTAGCGAACGCCTTCGATGGTGGCCTGCCCCTCGCCCATGGCTTCCAGCAGCGACGACTGCGTGCGGGGCGACGCGCGATTGATCTCGTCGGCCAGCAGGATGTTGGTGAAAATCGGGCCCTTGTGGAAGGCGAAACTGCCCTCGGTGGCGTTGTAGACCGATCCGCCAAGCACATCGGTCGGCAGCAGGTCGGGTGTGAACTGCACGCGGCGGAACTGGGCATCCAGCGACAGGGCCAGGGCCTTGGCGAGCGTGGTTTTGCCCAGGCCGGGCAGGTCTTCGATGAGCACGTGGCCCTGGGCCAGCAGGGCCGCCAGCAACAGATCGATCTGCTCGTCTTTGCCTCGAATGACCGACCGCAGGTTCTGCCGCACGCGGTCGAGCCCTTGTTGGGGAGACTCGACGAGCCGGGCAGCCTCACCGGCCGCAGTCACTTGCGAAGTGGGTCCGTGATTCATGACCGCATTTTATACGACTCGAGCCTCTGATGCGTTCGCCACATCGTGAAATCTCATTCGGTCCCGGGGCGATTTAGTATGCCTTGAGCAGTTCGAACAACCGGCGATCGAGTTTATGGCCATGAAAGTCTTCGTAAGCGCAGTCCTCGCGTCCGCTGTCGACGATGCCGAATGTCCCGCGCAGGTTCCACATCGCCCAGCCGAATCCCGCCTCGGCCCATAGCTCCAGCAGATCTTCCGCCCAGCGCAGCACCACATCGTGCGGCGTGTACTTATACGCCCCCCACTCGCCGACCATCACCCCGCCGCCCGCCTGGCGCACCTTGACCCAGGGATCGATGCACGATCGCTTCAGCCAGTCGCGCCCCTTCTCGGGCGTCGGGTATTTCGGCAACGCAAAACGTTCGCCGCGCACCCAGCTTGCCTTGTAATGGGTCAGTTCGAACGGTTGATACCCGCGCGTCATGTGAGCCAGGTGAAGCTCGACCGCTCCGTCGACCGGCTGAGTCCCCCACTTCACACCGTCGGTGATGATCACCCGATCGGGACTCACTGCCCGGATAGCATCGATCGCCGGTCGCACCGCCGCCAGGTAAGACGCCGCATCGATGTTCGCCGGCTCGTTGACGAGATTGAAGCTGAGCCGTGTCGAGTCGACATCGCGATAGCGCTTCGCGAGCATGCCCCACTGAAAAGCAAACTGCCGCTGGGCCTCGGCGTCTTTCCACAGGTTCAACGTGTGCTTGACCGAATGGTTGACGGTAAAGCCCGGCGCGTTGTGCAGATTCATGCAAACATGCACACCATACTTGCGGCCGAACTCGACCGCTGTATCAACATTGGCCAGCACCTGTTCATTCAGCTTTTCGGGATTCTCACGGTCGGTCCACCGCAGATAATCCATCGGCAGGCGAACGAAATCGAATCCCCACTCGCTGATCCACTGAAAGTCCGACTCGCGGAACGGTTCGTTGCGATAGAACAGTTCCAGCAGGTTGAACCCCCGCCAGCGCGGCAGCTTCGACCACAGCGGCCTGGTTTCAACAGCCCGGGCCCACGACGGTGTCAACACGGCCGACGACGCGGCCGCGGTGGCGATGAGAAATTCACGACGTTTCATGGAAAGGCTCCTGCGCGCGGATCGCACAGGGTTAGACGTACCGGCGCAGGAGCTATTGCGGCCAATCAGCGGCGACGACGCAGAATCAGGCCCACCCCGACAACCCCGATCGACCAGGCGGCTGGTTCCGGGATCACATCGCCGTAGATCAGGTCGTCGCTGATGCCGACGCTGCGTGTATTGTCGATCACTTGACCGTCGATGTAGATGCGCTTGACCCAGTCGGCCGGGTCGTCGCTTTCGATGATCGCGCCGTGGAAGCCCGAGCCTTCGGCGGTGTGCAGGGCGACGCCGGCTGTGTTGTAGAAAGTGGTCAGCGCGGCCGAGCGGTAGCGGAAGATGCCCGCCACGGGATGCGGCGTGTCGAAAACGATCTGATAGATGACGCGACCATCATCGACAGCCGTCGGAGCCCACGAGCCGATGATGGTGTTGCCATAGATTTCGGAATGCACCCTGTTGGTGACTTCGACATGCTCCGGAGGATTCAACGTACTGAAAAAATAGACCGACTCGAAAGCCATGCCCGGAACCTGCGTGGTCAGATTCGTCCCGGGCGTAAACGACTCGAAGTCCATCAGCACGGCATCGAAGTTGGCGACCAGATCGTCGAACGTCGCCCGCGCATCAGTCCCGCTGACAAATACCGCCTTCGCCGGCTCCGCTGCCCACGCCACAAACATCGCCACAGCACAACCGCAGATCATCAATTTCCGCTTAGACATGCTTCGGTTCCCTTCAAATGTAACGGCGGCGCCCCAGCAGTGCCACGCCCAACGCGAGCATGCAGATCGCAGCCGGTTCGGGGATGGTGTCGCCGAAGATTAGATCATCGCTGTAGCCGACCTGGCGGGTGCCGGAGACTTCCACCGCATCGCAATAGATGCGCTTGACCCAGTCGGCGGGATCATTGCTTTCGATCAGCACACCGTGGTAGCCGCTGTCCTCACCGGTATAGATTGCGACATCGGAAGCGGTGTAAAACGTCGTCAGCGTGTTGTTCCAGATGCGGTGGATGCCGGCGGCGCGCTGCGGCGTGTCGAAGACGATCTGGTAAACCACGCGGCCGTCATCGCTGGCGGTCGGATAGTAAGATCCGACAATCGTTCGACCGAACGCCGAGGCGTTGTATGCACCGCTGGCTTCGACATGCTCCGGCGGATTCAGTACGTTGAAAAAGTAGACCGACTCGAAGGAAACACCCGGCACTTGCGTCGTCAGATTCGTACCTGATGTAAATGATTCAAAGTCGATCAGCGTCGCGCCGTAGTTGGCGACCAGATCATCGAAAGTCGCCCGCGCCTCGGTCCCGCTGAGGAAGACCGCCTTGGCGGCATCCACCGGCCCCAACGCCATCGCAGCAACGACCACAACGCCGATGAAAAAACGATTGATCATGTTCCGACTCCCGCCACGGGATGAAATGACCCGACTGTGGACACCCCTTTGCATCCACGCTTGTGTTTACTGTACAGTCGTACACAATCTGCGCATATCGGACGATCTCACAACTGCCCCGGTGATTTTCACCCACAGCCATGGGTCTGACGCAGATTGCGATTTGCCCCTATGAAACCAGGGGCAAGTCGAGCGAATCGCAACGTTAACACGCCCTTATGTGGCGCCAGCCCGCCGCCTGATGCGGCCCAGACGCAGGAGCATTCGATGTCCGATCAGCAACGCACCATCGTGATTGTCGGCGGCGTGGCCGGGGGCGCCTCGGCGGCGGCCCGTGCCAGGCGATGCAATGAGCAGGCCCGCATCATCCTCTACGAACGCGACGAGCACGTCAGCTTCGCCAACTGCGGACTGCCCTACTACATCGGTGGTGAGATCACCGATCGCTCGAAGCTGCTGGTCGCCACGCCTGAGAAGTTTCGCACGTGGTTCAACATCGAGGTGAACACCCGCTGCGAAGTCGTCGAGATTGACCCGAAAGCTAAAACCGTCGAAGTCGTCGACCACAACACCGAGATGAGTTTTCAGCAGTCATACGACCGGTTGATTCTCGCGCCCGGAGCTGAACCGATCGTGCCGAAGATCGACGGCATGAATGCCCCGAATGTGCTTTCGCTGCGCAACCTGCGCGACACCGACCGCATCAAGGCGCTGGTCTCGCAGGAGAGTGTCAACAAGGCGGTCGTCGTCGGGGCGGGTTTCATCGGGTTGGAAATGGTCGAGATGTTGCGCCGGCTCGACAAGCAGGTGGCGCTGGTTGAACTTCAGCCGCAGGTGTTGCCGGCGCTGGATCGCGAGATGGCCCACCTGGTCGAAGCCGAACTCGACGCGCACGGCGTGGCGCTGCACCTGGGCACGGGACTCGAATCGATCACGACCGATGAAGACGGCCGCGCCACCGCCGCCGTACTTTCCGACGGCACCACACTCGACGCCGATCTGATGATCATCGGCATCGGCGTGCGACCGAATACCCGACTCGCTCAGTCCATCGGCCTCGACCTCGGCAAGACCGGCGGCATCGCCGTCAACGAACACATGCAGACCACCGACCCGGCGATCTACGCGGTCGGCGACGCGGCGGAGTATCACCACGCCGTGGCCGACCTGAACATGCGCATTCCGCTGGCGGGTCCGGCCAACCGCGCCGGGCGCGTCGCCGGCGAGCATGCCGCCACCGACGCCGGCCCGGCCATGCCACCCGTACTCGGCACCGCTATTGTGCGCGCTTTCGGCATCACCGCCGCCGTCACCGGGTGCAACGGCCGCTGTATCGATTCGCTGGGTTGCTCGACGCGCAGCGTGTGGGCCCCCGCGTCCAGCCACGCCTCGTACTACCCCGGCGCCGAGTCGATGATGATGAAGCTGACCTACGACGAAGCAACCGGCCGCGCGATCGGGGCACAGATCGTCGGGCGCGATGGCGTCGACAAGCGCATCGATGTGCTGGCCACCGCCATCCGCTTCGGCGCGACCGTCGACGATCTGACCACGCTCGACCTGGCCTACGCCCCGCCGTTCGGCTCGGCGAAAGACCCCGTCCACATGCTCGGGTTCATCGCCCAGAACGACCGGCGCGACCTTGACCATCTCGTCGCCCCCGATGCGGCGCGCGAGGAAAACGTCCAACTCGTCGATGTGCGCACCGACGAGGAGTACAACGCCGGCCACCTCGATGGCGCGATCCACATTCCGCTGGTCAAACTTCGCGAGCGTCTGGGTGAACTCGATCCCGCCCGCCCCGTGATCACCTACTGCAAAGGCGGGCAGCGTTCCTACTACGCCACGCGCATTCTCCGCCAGAGCGGTTTTGACAACGTCAACACCCTCGCCGGTGGATGGAGCATGCAGCAGCACGTACCCAAGCCCGCCGCGCAGGCCTGAGCGCGTCCCCCTCTCCCTTGCAGAGAGAGGGTGGGGGAGAGGGTCAACACGCTCAACGATCTGTTTGCATCCAACAGGCATGAACCACATGCCAGGCTTCACCCCTCACCCAGCCTCTCCCCTCAAGGGGAGAGGAGCAAACATCATTGGCGATTCAGCGTCATGTTGAACCGGTAGGTTTCGCCTGCCTTGGTCGGCTGTTCAATCACGTGATCGCCATAGGCCAGTTTCAGCGGCCGGCCCAGCTTCGACGTGATCATCACGCCGGTGAGTTTGCCGTCGGCCCAGGTGATGTCGACGATGAACCCGCCGCGAGCACGCAGGCCGGTGATCGATCCCGTCGGCCAGGCGGTCGGCAGCGCCGGCAGCAGTTCCAGGCGGTAGCCCCGCTGACTGTCGCCGACGTGCGACTGCAGCAGCATCTCGGCGACGCCGGCGGTGTATCCGAAATTGCCGTCGATCTGAAACGGCGGGTGGTTGTCGAACAGGTTGCTCAGCGTGCTCTTGCGCAGCAGCATGACGATGTTTTCGTGGGCCTTGTCGCCATCGCCGAAGCGGGCGAAGAAGTTGATGATCCACGCGCGGGACCAGCCGGTGTGCCCCCCGCCGTGCGACAGGCGGAAGTCGATCGTCTTGCGGGCCGCGGTGATCATGTCCGGCGAGTCGATGCGGTTGTACTGACGACCGGGATGCACCGCGAACAGATGCGAAATGTGGCGATGGCCCGGCTCGGCCTCCTTGAAGGGTTTGTTCCACTCCATCAGTCGCCCGTCGTCGCCGATGCGCGGCAGGGCCAACCGATCGCGCGCCGCGGCGACCTGCTTGGTGAATTCATCGTCGATGCCGAGTTCGCCGGCCGCTTCCAGCGTGTTGGTGAACACATCCCACACGATCTGCTGACTCATCGAGGCGCCCATCGCCAGCGTGTAGCGTTTGCCATCGGGGCCGAGGTAATTGTTTTCCGGTGAATTCTCCGGGCCGGACACGAGCTTGCCGGTTTCGGGATCGGACACGAGGTAGTCGAGATAAAACAGGGCCGCCTCCTTGAGCACCGGATAACCCTGCTCGCGGAGAAAAGTTCGATCGCCGGTGAAGCGGTAGTGTTCCATCAGGTGCTGGGTGCACCAGCCGTAGCCGTGAACCCACATGCCCCACTGCAATCGACCGAACACCGTCGACCACAACCACGCATCGGTGGTGTGGCTGGACACCGCGCCGCGTGCGCCGAAGTCGATCTTCGCCGCCCGCTGCCCGTTGGGTATCATCCGCTCGACGAAGTCGAACAGCGGCCCGGCGCACTCGCTGAGCCCAGTGACCTCCGCGGGCCAGTAGTTCATCTGCAGGTTGATGTTCACGTGATAGTCGGCATTCCACGGGGCGTCGAGTTTGTCGTTCCAGATGCCCTGCAGGTTGGCCGGCATCGTGCCCGGTCGTGATGAGCTGATCAGCAGGTAACGCCCGTACTGAAAGTGCAACGCTTCGAGGCCGACATCGATACCGCCTTTTTTTACCGCATCAAGGCGTGCATCAGTCGGCTGGTCCGCGCGATCGCCCCCGCCGAGGTTGATCGTGCATCGGTCAAACAGCTCGCGATGCGCCGCCACGTGATCGTCGATGACCGCCTTGATCGGTCTCGCCGCCGCCTTGTTCAACGTTGAAGCACAAGCCGCTTCACGATCGCGAGACAACGGCGCCGAAGGATCAGCGAAGTTGTAATCCGTCGCGCAGGCCAGGTACAACGTGGCCGCATCAGCCCCGGTGATGTGCAGTGCGTCGCCCTGTACCGTCACCGAGCCGCCTTCGGTCGTCGCCTTCAACCGGGCGGCGAACTTGACGCCCAGGTGCTTGCCGCCGTGTTGGGCCTGACCGGTCATGATTAAACCGTCGCTGCCGATCGGTTGCGTGTGAAAATCCGCCGGTCGATCCAGCGTGGCCGCGAAGCTCACCTTGCCGGGCTGGCTCGCCGTCAATCGCACCACGATCACATCATCCACCGGCGTGGCGAACACCTGCCGCGTGTATGTCACACCGTCATGTTCAAACCGCGTCGTCGCCATCGCCCGACCGAGGTCCAGCTCGCGGCGATATGACCCGACCTTGTCCGGCAGATTAAATTTCAGATGCAGATCGCCGAGCGTCTGGTGGCTGCGCGGCGAGATGCGCGGCGGCAGCGCTGCCTGCATGACCTGATGAGCCTTGGCGTAATCACCCGCAAACAACAGCTCGCGCGTTTGTGTCACCGCCTCGCGCACCTTCGGCGTCGGTTCCGGAACCGGCGGCCCGGCCCAAAGGCTCTGCTCATCCAACTGAATGCGTTCCTCGGCGACGGCCCCGAAAACCATCGCCCCCAATCGGCCGTTGCCGATCGGCAGCGCTTCCAGCCACTTGGTCGCGGGCTGTTGATACCACAGAGTCCAGCGCGTCGACGTCTCGGCTGCGAGTGAGCCGGCCGTCATTGCCACCGCCAACGCGCACGTCCATGCCAGGCGAAGTGTGTTCATGCGCTCGATTGTATCCGTGGCCCATGCTGCCCACATGCGATAATTGCGGCAGCAGGTTGAGACAAAACGTCAGTTGCGACGTTTTGGGGGATTGTCCGCCGCGGTCCAGTCCGGCAGATCTGCGAGGTCGAATTCGAGTTCACGCTCGGTGGTTTCGGTCGCCAGTACCAGTTGAAGCTTGGCTGGTTTGGCGGCGGGGTCGGTCATGTAGAAACGCACCGTCGCGAGGTTGGACCCGCTGACGTAGTGATACGGCGAGGACCGCAGCGGCATCGTGTTGCCATCTGAATCCAGCGGCAGCCCCATCATCACAAACGGCGGCGAATCCAGTTCCGTCATCGCCTTGGGGTCGGCCCCGCTGAATTCATACTGCACCGTGTAGTTCTGCGATTGCTTCTGCACCTTCTTGATGCGGACCTTCACATCGTCGGCAACGTCGGTCCACTGGTCATCAGACTCCAGGGGTATTTCAACTTCCCGCCGACCAGTGACTTCAAGCAGGTGGATCACGCCGCGGATCGAACGAATCGCAGCCGGTTGTCCCTTCAGGTTGTTCAACGACAGCGATACGCCCTGCGTGCCGCCGCGCCCCGGGCCCATCTGCAGGCGCTGAATCGGTGGATGCGAAGAACTCGTGGACCATCGGCCGGCGCGAGGCGGCAACAGCTTATGCCCCTCGACATCGGTCACCGACTTCGGCTCGATGATGTATGCGGCGAAGGTGCGATCCGACGGAAATTGGAGTTGCCCGCTCAGCGAGAGATTACGCTGCACGGCGCCGGTGCGCAGATCGATGTTCAGCGAGGCGTTCAGACTCGCCCATTTCAAAGTGACCCCGTGCGACTCAAATATTTCGTTCTCAGCCCGGGCGCGCGGCGACCAGCAGAATATCATCCACCCGACCAGCGCAATCGTCAGCAACGCCCGGTTCATACCACGAGCATAGCACGTTCAAACAGCCTGGGCCAAGCGATCAACCGGCCGCGAGTTCTTCGAGCTTGTACTGCTTGATCTTCTTGTAGAGCGTGGTGCGGTTGATGTCGAGAATTTCCGCGGTTTTCTGGCGGTTCCAGTCGTTGGCGCGGAGCGTGGCGAGGATGATCTGACGCTCGGGCTCCATCAGGGCATCTTTCAGCGGCTGCGGTTTCCAACTCGAGTTGGCCCACCAGCCGGGGTTCTTGCGGCGCTCGACGAACCCGGGCTCGCCGTCGGGACTCTGGCAGCGGATCGACTCGGGCAGATCGTCCAGATCGATCGTCGGCCGCCGGCTGAGCACGACGGCGCGTTCGACGGCGTTTTCCAACTCGCGGACATTGCCCGGCCAGCGGTAACGCATCAGCGCGCCGGTCCCATCCTGCGTGAAGCCGGTGATGACCTTGCCGGTCTCGCGGCAATACTTGTGCAGGAAGTGTTCGGCCAGCAATGGCACATCGCTGGCCCGCTCGCGCAGCGCCGGCATGTGAATCGTCACGACGTTGATGCGGTAAAACAGATCCTCACGGAACCGGCCTTCCTCGACGAGGCGATCCAGCGACTCATTGGACGCGATGACGAATCGCACATCGACCTTCACGGTCTGATGCGACCCGACCGGCTCGAACTTCTTTTCCTGCAGCACACGCAGCAGCTTCAACTGCAGCGCCGGCGTGGCGGAGTTGATTTCATCGATGAACAGCGTGCCACCCTCGGCGGCACGCAGCTTGCCGAGCTTGTCGGCATCGGCCCCGGTGAAGGCGCCCTTGACGTGACCGAAGAGTTCAGATTCCAGCAGCGTTTCGGGGATCGATCCGCAACTGAAAGTCACGAAGGGTTTACTCTTTCGGGTTGAGCGATCGTGAATGGCGCTGGCGACCATCGTTTTACCGGTGCCGGATTCACCGCCGATCATGACGGTCGTGTTGGTCGGGGCGACGGCTTCGACCAGGTCGTAGACCTTCTGCATGCGGCGGTCCTGCCCGATCATCGTGTCCCCGGCGCCGCGACCGGCCAGACGATGGCGCAGCGTGGCGTTTTCAGCCAGCAGCGCCTGCTGACGCAGCGCCTTGGCCACCGCGATCACCAGTTCTTCATCCACGATCGGCTTGGTCAGGTAATCGAAAGCGCCGAGTTTGACCGCTTCGACAGCCGATTCGATCGTGCCGTAGCCGGTCATCATGATCACGACGGTTGAATCGTGATGTTTGCGGATCTGCTTGAGCAGTTCGACGCCGCCGCTGCGCGGCATGTTCACATCGCTGAGCACGAGGTTGAACGGCTCGCCGGCTTCCTCGGCGTCGCGCAACATCGCCAGGGCTTCGTGGCCGTCGCCCGCGGTGGCGGTGTTGTAACCGGCCTTCTGGAGAAAGCGCTCCAGCGATTCGCCGACGATCGGGTCGTCATCAACGACCATCACGTGCGCGTTAATCTTTTGCTCGTGGGTGCTGCTCATGGTCATCTTCCTCGGAGATATCAGGTCTTCGGGGCGTTTGTCGGCCAGGTGATCTGCAGGATCGCCCCGCCGCCTTCGCGGTCGGTCAGGCTGATCGTGCCTTGCAGCGCTTCGGCGATCTGCTGGCTGATGGCCAAGCCCATGCCGTGGCCGGTTGACTTGGTCGTGGCGCCCAGTTGCGCCGAGCCGTCGGGCTTGCGCGGCAGATCGGGGTGAAGTCCCGGGCCGTTGTCTTCGACAGTCAGGGTTGTCGTGTCGGCTTCGGTCCGGCCGCGCAGGCCGATCCAGCCATTGTGGCCCACCGCTTCGATGGCGTTCTGCAGTGCGTTGGCCAATACGGGATACAGCGGGCCGGCCGGCATCTGAAGCACATCGTCTGCCACGTCGACTTCAAGATGAATGCCCGCCGCTTCAATGGCGGGTTCGATCATTTTCAAGGCGTAGTTCAGCGCGTCTTCGAAAGTGGACTGCTGCCAGTAGAGTTGAGCCGGATCGGTCACGCCGGTGCGCATCCAGCGATGCAGCAGTTGCGCCATCTGTCGCATGCCATCGTTGGCGGTCCGCAGGCGCGTGGCGGTTTCATCCTCAGCGTGCTTGACCTCATCTTCATCCAGGCGCGACATCGCCAGCGAGAGATTGCGCAGCGCTCCGTCCAGCAGATTCGACAACTCGTGAGCAAAACGCCGCGAGGGTTCAGCCGGCGAAGAGGTGGTCACCTCGGGCTCATCATCAGCGCCAACCAGGCGAAGTTGCGGATGATCCGTGGGCGGAGGCGGGTTGTTGCCTGAATGCGACATACACCCCTGAAAATCGGCGGATATGGGGTGCGAGTTCAGTCGGCGTTGACGAAAATCAACACGATCGCCGGCCGGCGTCTTGCCTGACCGTTACAACCGTCACAGATTCACACGGATCGTGTTTTCACGCCACGCCAATGGCCTCGGCGTCGCGATCGGTCAGCATGCCGCCGTCGGAGCGGGGCTTGACCGTGCCGTCGCGCTTCCACGAGCGGTCGCAACGCGGCTCGTTGCGCAGGTCTTCGACGGCCACGGTCGTGTCGCCGTTTTCGACCAAGCTCAAGCGCGACACGCCGCACAGATCGGCCAACTCGCCGACCATCGGATGAATCTTCGCAAACAGTTCCGAAGGCACAGCCGCCTCGATGCCCGCGTCCAGCGGATTGTCGATGCCTCGCTGGGCCTTGGCGTCTTCGAGCGCCTTGAGCACCTTCTCGCGCAGCGTCATCGCATCGGACCAGCCCGCATCCACCGGGGCGCTTAGCGGCTGCGGCAGCATCTCGGTGTGCACCGTCGATTCGTCCTTCATGTCGCGTCCGTGCAGCGCGAGATACGCTTCATCGGCGGTGTGCACCAGCACCGGAGCGATCATGCGAATCAGCGCATCGGCGATGTCGAACAACACCGTCTGCGTGCGCCGGCGGCGATCCGACCCAGCTGCATCGCAATACAGCCGATCTTTCGTCGCGGCCAGATACACCGCGCTGAGCGTGTCGTTGCAGAAGTTGTAGATCGCCTCGTGGACCTTGCGGAAGCGATAGCTCACGTAGCCGACGCGCATGGTTTCGATCAGCTTGTTCAACTCGCCGATCGCCCAGGCGTCGATGCTCGCAGCGTCGGCATCGGTCAACTCGCGACGGTGCTCGGCAGGATCGAAATCATTCAGGTTCGACAGCAGGAACCGGATCGTGTTGCGCACCTTGCGGTACTCTTCGCCGGCGTTGCGGAAGAAGTCGAGGTCGGACTTGATGTCGTTGTCGGTATTCAGCGAAGCGACCCACCAGCGGCAGACATCGGCGCCGAAGTCCTTGAGCAGTTCTTCGACAGCCAGGGCGTTGCCGCCGGACTTGCTCATCTTCTTGCCGAACTTGTCGACCATGAACCCGTGCGTGAGGATCGCCTTGAAGGGCGGCTGCCCGGTCACGCCGAGCGCCGGCAGCAGCGACACCTGAAACCACCCGCGATGCTGATCGGACCCTTCAAGGTAAAGGTCGGCCGGAAACTGCATGCCGCGCTGGCGCACGACAGCGTTCCACGAACAGCCGGAGTCGAACCACACATCGAAGATGTCCGCGCCCTTCTTGTAGTCGGCGGGATTGTCGACACCGGGGCAGCCGGCCAGCAGGTCCGCCGCCTCGGCGGTGAACCAGACATCGGAGCCATCCTTGCGGATGCGATCAGCCATGTGGCGCACGGATTCTTCGGTCAGCAGCGCCTCGCCGGTTTCGGCGTGATAGAACGCCGGGATCGGCAGCCCCCATGACCTCTGGCGGCTGATGCACCAGTCGGGTCGGCTCTCGAGCATGCCGCGCATGCGGTTGCGACCCCACTCGGGGACGAACTGCACATCGGACTTGGTCACGTCCAGCGCCTTGTCACGCAACGAGAGTTTTTCATCATCCACGCGGATGAACCACTGCTCGGTCGCGCGGAAGATCACCGGCGTCTTGGATCGCCAGTCGTGCGGATACGAGTGAGTGAACTGATGATCGAGAAACAGGTGACCGGACTCGCGCAGGTGGTCGACGACGAGCGTGTTGCCATCCCACACGGTTTTGCCCTGCAGCCACTCGGGGGCGGTGGCGTCGAAGGTGCCGTCTTCAAGCACGGGGCAGTAGATATCCAGGCCGCATCGCAGACCGGTCTGATAGTCTTCGACACCGTGGCCGGGCGCGGTGTGAACCAGGCCGGTGCCGTCTTCGAGCGTGACGTAGTCGGCGGTCAGCAGCGGAGAGACACGATCGATGAACGGGTGGCGATACTTGATGCCGGCGGCTTCGAGTTCGGCGCCGGTGGCCAGACCGAGGAAGTCACCGCCGCCGGCCAGACCACCGGCTTCGAAGACCTTGTCCGCCATGTCAGCCGCCAGCAGCACCAGCGCCGAATTGCCATCGCGCTCGATACGGTAGAGGCCGTACTCGGCGCCGGGTGATGCGGCGACGGCGAGGTTTGCCGGCAGCGTCCACGGCGTCGTGGTCCAGATCATCAGGCTCAGCGATTCACCCGGCCGCGCGTTCAGCGAGGTCGGCAAGTCCTGCGGGTTTTCAATCTCGAACAGCACATACACGCTGGTGTCTTCACGATCTTCGTACTCGAGTTCGGCTTCGGCGAGCGCGGTCTTGTTGGCGATCGACCAGTGCACGGGTTTCAGATCGCGATAGACCAGCCCCTTGCCGACGAGATCGGCGAAAACTTCCAGCGTCGCCGCTTCGTAAGCCGGCTTCATCGTCAGGTACGGATCGGAATAATCACCGACGGTGCCGAGCCGCTGCATCTGCTTGCCCTGAAGCTTCACGAACTTGGCCGCATCGTCCTGACACCGCTTGCGGATCTGCGGGGCGACCATGTCCTTGGCTTTGTCGCCGAGGTCTTTGAGGACTTTGTGCTCGATCGGCAGGCCGTGACAATCCCACCCGGGGACAAAGGGCGTGTCGAACCCGAGCATGCAGCGGCTGCGGACGACGATGTCCTTGAGGACCTTGTTCAGCAGATGGCCGAGGTGGATCGGGCCGTTGGCATAGGGCGGACCGTCGTGGAGGATGAAATCGGGAGCGTCGGTGCGGGCGTCGCGCATGCGCTGGTAAATGTCGAGTTTGTCCCAGCGTTTCTGAAACTCGGGCTCGCGCTGCACGAGATTGGCCTTCATGGAGAAGGAGGTTTTCGGCAGGTTCAACGTCTTCTTGTACGACGGCTTTTCGGCTTGCTCGCTCATGGCAGTATGTTATCCGGTTCCATGCATAGATAAAACATCAACCGTCAAGGACGCCGGCAGCGCGAAGAAAAGAAATGAAGCGTTTTCACCACAGAGAACACAGAGTTCACAGAGGTTGTGAAAGATAATTTCTATCTATCTTTCTCTGTGGCCTCTGTGTTCTCTGTGGTGAACTTCTTCTGTCTTGGCGATCCTGAGTCCCTGGCGGCTTGGGCGGGTCAACCCTCGCCGCGGAGGGCCCGGGTCGTGGCGGCGCGGTCGTCGGCGCCGAAGTAGGCACTGCCCGCCACGATGCAGTCGCAACCGGCCGGCAGAACCTTCTTGATGGTCTTCTCGTTGATGCCGCCGTCCATCTCCAGGCGGGTGTAATTTTCATCCTTGGCGTCGAGCTTGGCGCGGATGGCCTTGGTCTTCTCGAGGGTCTGCTCGATGAACTTCTGCCCGCCGAAGCCCGGGTGAACGCTCATGACCAGCACGAGATCGAGCGCGTCCAGCAGGTGGAAGATCGACGCGGCCGTGGTCGGCGGATTGATCGCCACGCCGACCTGGCAGCCGGCCCCGCGGATCTGGCCGACCAGGTCGCGCTCGTTGTTGACCTTGCGTCCGGCCGTCGCCTCGATGTGGAACGTGATGCAGTCGGCCCCGGCCTCGGCGAACGGCCGCACGTATTCCTCCGGCCGCTCGACCATCAGGTGAACGTCCAGGTACGTCTTGGGAAACACCGCCCGCAGATCGGCGACCATCTTCGGCCCCATCGTCAGGTTCGGCACGAAGTGACCGTCCATGATGTCGATGTGCAGCCCGTCGGCCCCGGCTTCCACCGCCGAGGCGCACTCGTCAGCCACACGTACAAAGTCACACCCGAGCACCGACGGAAAAATCAGCGGCAGGCGTTCCGGTCTCGCAAGTTGGTCGGCTCGTTCAGTCATGATGATTCACCACAGAGGGCCACAGAGTGAGCAGTTATTCATTGCGCAAATCGCTTGATGCCATCGCGCATCCGTAAGACGTTGAAGTTCATCAGCAATCCAACCCGAATACCGCTCAAGCGTAAATACGTCAACAGTTGAGCTTCGTGAATGGGTTCAATGTGCTGCACAGCTTTCAATTCCACAATCACCTTGTTGTCCACCAGCATGTCCACGCGATAGCCGGCGTCAATCAATATTCCCTGAAACCGAATCGGCAATTCCTCCTGGCAAATAACTGGCGCACCACCCTGGACCAGCAAATGCATCAGGCATTGTTCATATGTCGACTCAAGCAGCCCGGGGCCAAGTTCACGATGGACCTGTATGGCTGCGTGAACAATGCGACCTGTCAATTCCTTGTGCAGGTATTCAACCACACATTATCCCCGTGGTCCTCTGTGGCCCTCTGTGGTGAATTATTTTTCGTCGAGGATTTCGACGGCTTCGAATTTCTTGCCTTCGAGCATCTCCAGCGAGGCGCCGCCGCCGGTGGAGACGTGGCTGACCTTGTCGGCGTAACCGAGCTGCTGGATGGCCGCGGCGCTGTCGCCACCGCCGATGATCGACACGGCTTCAGACTCGGCGATCGCCTGGGCGACAGCCTTGGTGCCGGCGTCGAACGGAGGCATTTCGAACACGCCCATCGGGCCGTTCCACACGACGGTCTTGGACTCGCGAACGATGTTGGCGAAAAGTTCGGCGCTCTTGGGGCCGATGTCCAGGCCCTGGAAGTCGTCGGCAATCTGACCGGCGTCGACGACCTGCTTGTTGCAGTCACCGCTGAAGGCGTCGCCGCAGTGGGTGTCAATCGGCAGAACGAGCTTATCGCCGCCGGCGGCCATGATTTCCTTGGCGAGGTCGACCTTGTCCGGCTCGACCAGGCTCTTGCCAACGGCCTGCCCCTTGGCGAGGCTGAACGTGTACGCCATCGCGCCGCCGATGATGACCTTGTCGCAGATCTTCAGCAGGTTCTGGATGACGTTGATCTTGTCGGAGACTTTGGCCCCGCCGAGGATGGCGACGAACGGACGCTTGGGCGCTTCGATGGCTTCGGAGAGGTACTGGATTTCCTTTTCGACGAGGAACCCGACGACGGCGGGCTTGCCGGCTTCCTTCATGGCCTTGGGCACCGCGTACATCGAGGCCTGCGTGCGGTGGCAGGTGCCGAAGGCGTCGTTGCAGTAGACATCGCCGAACTCCGCCAGCGCCGCGGCGTAGGCGGGATCGTCGCCCTTGGATTCACCGGGATTGAAGCGGACGTTTTCGAGGACGAGTACTTCGCCGTCTTTCAGCGCGGCGACCTTGGCTTTGGCATCATCGCCGACGGTGTCGGTGGCATGGATGACGGGGCTGCCGAGCTTCTCGCCGAGTCGGTCGGCGGCGGGCTTGAGGCTGTACTTGGGCTCGGGCGACCCCTTGGGCCGACCGAGATGGCTCATCAGCACGCACTTGCCGCCGCGCTCGAGGACGGACTTGATCGAGGGCAGGGCCATGACGATGCGGCGGTCGTCGGTGATGTTCTGCTGATCGTCGAGGGGGACATTGAAGTCGACGCGCATCAGCACGGTTTTGGAGGCGACATCCACGTCGGCGATGGTTTTCTTGGCCATAGTCGTAACTCTTTCAAGGCCCGGGCGGTAGGTTGGTCGGGCCAATTCGGGTGGGTGGCGATCGATCGACGCCGCGGCACGCTCCGACGCGCGTCGAAGTGACCATCGTAATCACGCGGAAGAATCCCGCAAGGGCGGAGAACCCCAGCGCATTTACGGGCACATTTCACGGCCTGTGTTGAAAATGCAAATGAGACTCAGTAGCATTTCGTCGATTCGCAGCGTATTTCAAACACAAGGAACTGATCGATGCGTGCAGGTACATGGCGGAAGATTTTGTGCGGCGTGGCGGCGAGTGTGGTGGCGACTTCGACGGCGGCGACGGCGTGGGCACACTTCTTCTTTGTGGCCCCGGCGGAAGATCAGCGGTCGGCGGTGGTCGTGTTCGGCGAAGACACGATCCCGGATCTGGACGTGCCGGCCGAGAAGATCACGCTGACGGGGCGCGACGCATCGGGCCACGAGTCGCCGCTGAGCCTGACGCCGAGCGACAAGGTGCTGCACGTCAAACTGCCGACGGGCACGACGCTGATTCACGGGCGCGTGGACTACGGCATCGTGCAGCGCGGCGAGCACGATCCCTTTCTGCTGTATTACCACCCCAAGGCCACGCTCGGCGCTCCGACGGGCCAGGCGACGCTGGGTGATGATGCGATCGTCGAACTCGTGGCGACACCGGCAGACGGCGGCGTGAGGTTCCGCTTTCTGTCGAAGGGTCAGCCGCTGGCCGACGCAAGCGTGACGGTGATCGAGCCCAACTATAAGGAAGCCAAATACGCCACCAATGCTGAGGGCTATACCCGCGTGTTTGCTGACAAAGGGCGCTACACGGTGTGGGCCGGCCACACGCTCGATGAAGCGGGTGAGTTTGATGGCAAGCCGTACAAACAGATCAAGCACTACGCCACGCTGGTCGTCGACGCGCCCTGACCGGCTTATGCTTTGGCATGGACAGCTTCAATGTGCAGACGGACCAGCGTGACCAAATGGTGGAAATCACCGATCGGGTTCGGCGTGTGGTGGAACACAGCGGCGTGCAGTCTGGGGCCGCGATCGTGTACGTGCCGCATACGACGGCGGGCGTGACGATCAATGAGAACGCCGACCCGGACGTGGTGCATGATTTCCTGAAGCAACTGGATGTGATGGTGCCGTGGCGTCAGCCGTTTTACCGCCATGCCGAGGGCAACAGCGCCTCGCACGTCAAAGCCTCGATGATGGGTTTCAGCGCACACGTGATCATCGAGCGCGGTCGCTTGGTGCTCGGCACATGGCAGGGCATCTGGTTCTGCGAGTTCGACGGCCCGCGCCAGCGGAAGGTGCACGTGCAAGTGATGCCAGCAATAACTTCATAGTCGCAAATTGGTTCAACCCGGCACGCAGATGCAGATACTGTTCCACATTGGGACTGGCAATATTTGCACAGCCATGTCCAGAACCATACAAAGCGCGCACTGACTGCTACTTAAAAACGCAAAAAACGAGCTGTTTTTCGGCACATGCTTTGCGTCCACAGACGTGGATACAAGTTCGTTCGCTGCATGGGAGCAGCGAAACGGCTCGGCGTTGTCGACCTGTCGACACGGGCTGCGCTGAGTAGAGATTGATGATAACGCCCACCGCTGAAGAGCAGTTCTATTAGGGAGCAAATCATGAGATTCGGGTATTGGTACGTACTGATCGTGGCATTCTGCCTGTCATTTGGTGGAGCGGCCTTCGCGCAAACTTCCGTCAATCTGAACACATGGACCGAGCGCACTAACAACAGCAACGGTTTCTGGGACGTGGACGACAACGGCGTGGAAGGTTCCGGCCCCAACGGTGACTTCGTCGTGCAGGAAGTCAACAATGCCGCCACAATCTTCGCCAGCCCCGACAACTTCATCAACACGCAGGTCAATGGCTCGTTCAGCGTTGAGCCCAATTCTGATGACGACTTCATCGGTTTCGTGTTTGGCCTGCAGGCTCCGACGACCAATACCACGGATATCGACACCCTGCTCTTCGATTGGAAGCAAGGCAACCAGTCCGGCGCCACGTCCGGGTTTCGCCTGGCCTACGTCACCGGGACCATCGACAACGCCAACGGTACCAGCAGCGACTTCTGGCAACACAGTTCCGATGCGGACACCACGTTTCAGACGCTGGCGACCAACACCAACTCCGACGAATCGCTCGGGTGGCTCGACGACGGCACCACGGTCTACAACTTCACACTCGACTACACCACCACCAACATCACCATCACCATGGCCGGCGGGCAGTTCGGCATGGGCACCGAGATCTTCAACGTCGACGCTGCCGACGTGCCGGGCATTTTCCCCAGCGGCATGTTCCCCGATGGACAGTTCGGCTTCTACAACCTCTCGCAGTCCGATGTCACCTACCAGGGTTTTACGCGCACCGAACCGGCTCTGACCACCGATCCTGAAAACGCATCGACGCTCGAGTTCCTCGCCCGCGTTGGTGATTCGGATTCGGAGGCCATCAACGTCGCCAACACCGGCGGCGCCGGCACCACGCTGACCGGCTCGGCCGGCGCGCCGACCATGGTGGAGTTTTCCGGCCCCGCCGAAGCGCCCGGCTTCATCCTCAGCTCCGGCCAAAGCACCGACTACACCTACACATTCAACCCCACGTCGCGCGGCTCGTTCTCCGACTCGGTTGAAATCATGTCCAACGAAGACGGCTCCAGCTTCGTCAACTTCGAAGCCACCGCCGTCGGCCCCGAGTTCGACAGTTCCGTCGACCCCGGCGAAACGATCGACTTCGGCAACATCGACCTTGACCTGGTGTCGATGAGCACGATGACGCTCGACATCTCCAACATCACGCTCGATGAAAACTTCGGCGATGACGACCTGACGACGCTAACGCTGAACGACTTCAACATCACCGGCGCCAATCCCGGCGCGTTCGATCTGCTGACGGCGTTGGACGCCATCCTCAAGGGCGACACGCTCACACTGACGCTGAAGTTCGCCCCCGGCGCTGCCGGCAGCTTCAATGCCGTGCTCACCCTGCTCACCGATGAGGGCGCGGCCCTCGGCGGTGATGGCGCCGATTACTCCTGGAACCTGATCGGCTCGGCCTTCAACGGTGGCGGACCGGTCGTTCCGACCCCTGCCGCCCTGCCGGCCGGCCTGGCCCTGCTGGGGCTGACCGCCCTGAAGCGACGCCGCGGCTGATCGCCGAACGTTGACCCAACATTCAGGGTCCCGGTGTGCAAATCATGCCGGGGCCCTGCTTTTTTGTGTGAATTCTTAAAAAAGAAGCTGGTCACCCAAGGCGTGTCGGGTTATATTGTAATGGCAAAATTGGAAGAAAGATTCACCTCTGGGGTTCTGGAAAGAGCCTCGAAACACACTGACCCCCCAAGGGATTGAGATGAAGAGCTTTGGAGTTATTGCTGGAATGCTTATCACCCTGATCGCGGGTACGGTCCGCGCTCAGGGCACGTCTGCGGTCGATCTGAACACGTGGACCCAGGAAGGCCAACTCAATCAGAGCACGTGGAACGTCACGACCGACGGCTCCAGCGTGCTGCAGACCGTCAACGGCGGCGTCGGGTTGTTTGTCAGCCCCAACGAGTTTTTCAACACCACCGTCGAGGGCAGCTTCGGCGTGGAGACCACCGGCGACGATGACTTCATCGGTTTCGTCTTCGGCCTCAAGTCCCCGCTGGGCGCCACCACCGCCCCCGACGACCGCATCGTCGACTTCCTGTTGTTTGACTGGAAGCAGGGCGCCCAGTCCGGCGCCCCGGAAGGGTTCAACCTGACCTACGCTCGAGGCGAGCATCGCGGCACCTCCAGCGATGTCAACCACGAATTCTGGGACAAAGTCAGCAGCCAGAGCATCGACGTAACGGTTCTGGACAGCGTGACCGGCGCAGGCACCGGCTGGCGGGACAACACCGCCTACAACTTCAGCCTGCTCTACACCGCTGACCACATCAAAATCGACGTCGCCGGCGGACAGTTCGATACCGGCCAGACGATCTTCGATCTCCGCTTCCAAGACCTGGACACCGATACGGCCGCGATGTTCGAAAACGGCCAGTTCGAATCCGGGCGATTCGGGTTTTACAACTACTCGCAGTCCACCGTCCGCTACGAGTCATTCACGCAGACCGAAGCGGTGCTGGCGACCAACCCCGATGACGGCGGCCGCCTCAACTTCGGCTTCACCCGCATCGGCGACACCAAGGCCATGGACCTGGAAGTCGCCAACGTCGGCGGAGCCGGCACCATCATCACCGGCAACACCAGTTCCGCTTCGGGTCCATTCGCCGGCCCGACGCCCGACGGCAATTACGAACTCCTGGCTGACGACCCGCTGCTTCAGACGTTCACGTACTCGCCGATGACCGCCGGGTTCATGACCGACTCAATCACCGTCGACACCTCACTGGGCTCGCACACGATCACCCTGCAGGGCATCGGCGTCGGCCCGGTGCTGACCACCAGCGTCAACACAGGCCAAACGCTCGATGCCGGCGCCGTCACCACGGCCGGCGGCATGAGCATCATCGAGTTGACCCTCGGCAACGCATTCGTCGGCAGCGTCGGTGACGACACGCTGACGACGCTCTCGCTGCTGGATTTCGCCTTCACCGGCGCTGATGCGGATCTGTTCGAGTTGGTCACACCGCTGACGGAGATTGTCGCCGGCGACGAGGTGACGCTGCAGATCAAGTTCACGCCCCGAACCGACGGCACATTCACCGACGCGCAATTCACGCTGCTGACCGACCTGAACGCCCCATACGGCGAAGCGGGAACGCAACTGTCGTGGAATCTGATCGGCTCAGCCGAAAATGTGCCGGCCCCGTCGATGCTCGGCGGCGCACTGGCCCTGGCGGGGATGACCCGCCTGCGCCGCAGAAAATGAGTGACTTTCTAACACAGATTGATTATGCTGCTGCGCAGCCATGATATGGGGTTGAAAGATGATTGTGACTAAATTCAAACTGGTGGAACGCTTGTTGCGATTGAGCGCGGCGGCGATGTTTGTCTGGACTCTGGTGATCGCTTGCCCGCAGGCGCAGGCTCAGGTGTTCGGTACGGACTTCGACATGGACTATGCGTACTTGAGTCTCGGCACGCCGTCGGGCGTGACCGGTCCACTCGGGGGCATCAATTTCCTTGACAACGACACCCTGCTGATCGGCGGCTCTGCCAACAATTCCAACGGATCGATCTACACGATCGATGTCGTGCGCGACGCGGCCAATCACATCACCGGCTTCAACGGTTCGGCCAGCCTCTTCTCCACCGCTCCAAATATCGACGGCGGACTCAGCTACCATCCCGACAATGGCGTGTTGTTTTTCACGACCTACAGCAACAACATGCTCGGACAGATCAAGCCGGGCTCCACCACGCCGGACAAAATGATCAATCTGACCGACCTGGGCATCAGTTCATCCGTCGGGACGCTGGCGTTTGTTCCGATCGGCTTTGCCGGAGCCGGGCAGTTCAAGATCGCTTCGTACAATGCTGACACCTGGTACACAGTCGGCCTGACGCCCGACGGCTCGGGCACCTTTGACGTCACCAGCGTTTCTCAGTCGATCGTCACTGGAAACGGCCCCGAAGGCATTGTCTACATCAAAGGCGGTTCCGCCGGATTCACCAACGACAGCATCCTTCTGTCGGAATACAGCTCCAACCGTGTGCGAGCTTACGAGATCGACAACAACGGCGATCCGATTCTGGCCACCGGTCGCGATTTCATCACGGGTCTCAGCGGCGCCGAAGGCGCCATCATCGACCCGATGACCGGCGACTTCCTGTTTTCCACCTTCGGCGGTGGCGACCAGATCCTGGTCGTCTCCGGCTTTGAGGCTCCGGCCTTGCTCGGCACCGACCCCGACAATGGCGGCCGACTTAACTTCGGGTTCGTCCGCATCGGGGATACAAGCACGATGGACCTGACCGTCACCAACGTAGGCGGCACCGGCTCGACGCTCACCGGCACGGTCGATACCGCCACCGGCGACTTCTCCGGTCCCCAGCCCGATGACGCGATCAGCCTCATGGCCGGCGACTCCGCACTCAAAAGCTTCACCTACGCCCCCACCAGCGCCGGCTTCGTCCAGGAAGCGATCACCGTCAACACCTCCGGCGGAAGCAACACGATCACGCTCCAGGGCATCGGCGTCGGGCCCGTGGTCGACCTGGCCCCCAACCCGATGGGTTCGACGCTCGACGCCGGCACCGCAGACGGCCCCGGCGCGATGGGTCTGATCGAAATCGATCTGGCCAACACATTCATGGGCGCTGTCGGTGATGACACCCTCACCGCCCTGTCATTGCTCAGCTACAGCATCACCGGCCCCGATGCCGGCCTGTTCACGCTGCTGACGCCGCTGGATGTGATCATGGCCGGTGAAACCCTCACGCTCCAGATCAAGTTCAACCCCGTCACCGACGGTGACTTCGAAGCGGCCTTTCACCTGCTGACCGACCTGAATGCCGCCTACGGCGAAGCAGGGACGGAACTGTCGTGGAACCTGATCGGCTCGGCCTCAAATGTGCCGACCCCCGCCATGTTCGGCCCAGGGCTGTTGCTGGCCGCGGGTATGTTCCGGCGTCGGCGCCGCACAAGCTGACTTCGCTTGATTCGACCAACCCCAACGCCCCGGTGCCGCCGCGTCGGGGTTTTTCTTTGCGCGCGTGTCGGCCAGACAACAGCCCGCAGGCCAGGCGTGTCACTGAACCGACGCGCCCGCAGAATCCGCAAATCCATCAGCATGTGAACACCCGCGAATTCTCCCGGAAATGCCGATAAAAACCGCTCTCATGAAGCTGCATCATGGATTGCCAAAATTCGACCCGCCGCGGAATGAACTGGCACGCGGATCGCTTTAAACATCCCGTCACGCGACACGACAATGCGTGAAACTTCAACGCGGACACCATACCGCTGAACATATACCCACGTGCGAAAAACCCCCGCCCTCCCACGGGGGTTTTTCATTGCAACATTTAACAGTTAGTGGGTATAATCTACCCAATGGTTGGGCGTCGCCCCCACGCGACTGTCCGTGAGAAAGAGTAGACACCTCATTTTGTTGGGCACCTATGAAATCGCCAATCAACACCTGCAAAAGGTTATGGTCTTGTTGCTTGTACTCGTTGGTCATCACGGCGGCGGTAACAGTTTCACCGGCTGTCGCGACGCTGACGGGCTTCGAGAACATTACCGGCGCCAACGACGCCATCATCACGACCACCCCGCCGAACCCTGTCACGCAGAATCCCAACGACGGTATTCTCACCACGTGGGACGAGAAGCAGAACGTCACGCTCACCGAAGACCTGCTCGTGGATCGCGTCGCCGATGAAAGCGCATCGTATATCGAAGCTGTCAGCGGCGGCTTTCTGATCAAGGCCGGCACGATCGTGTCCAGCCACTACCTGCAGTGGGATCCCGGCAACGGGTCCAGCGGCACCGTCGCAGGCTCCGTCGTGCTGGACTCGGAAATCTTCGCATTCATCACGGCCGACCAGAAACTCTTCGCCAGCGATGCGATCGTCGGCCTCGATAATCTGGACTACAACGACTTCGGCCTGCGCGGCCTCGAAGGCGGCGACACCACCGTCTTCAATGGCAACAAGGTCGACATCAACTGGACCGCCAGTTCACCCGGTGACTGGACCCGCCTGATCACCGCCTTCTCCCCTGCCGCCTCGCCCGAACTGACGACCAATGCCGACCCGGCCCAACCCGCCACCGTCGACTTCGGCATCGTCCGCATCGGCACGACGAACGACGCAGATCTCACCATCACCAACACCGGCGGCATCCAGCCCGACGGTCTGACCGGCCAGGCGCCGACGCCCGGCGCAGGTGAGTTCACGCTTTTGGGCGACGGCACATTCACCTCTCTGGGCAGCGGCGCCTCGACCACGATTGGCTATCGCTACGCACCGACCGATCACGGTGCTGACAGCGAAGCGATCGGGCAGATCGACTCGAATGACTCGGCCGGTGTCGCAGACGCCGACGCGCCCGTCACGCTTCAAGGCATCGGCGTAGGACCTGTGTTCGACAGTTCCATCACGCCCGATACGACGATCCACGTCGCCGATGTCAATCTCGTCAGCGATGAGTCCGGCATGATCGATCTGATCGTGTCCAACACCACGCTCGACGACAACGGCGGCAATGATGACCTGACCACCCTCACCCTCGTCGACTACATGATCACCGGGGCCGACGCTGACAAGTTCAGCCTCACGACGCCGCTGGGCGCGATCCTTAAGGGCGACGATCTGACGCTGACGATTGAATTTGACCCCATGAGCACGGCCGGTGATTTCGACGCGGTGCTCACGTTGTTCACCGATGAAGACGCCCCGCTGGGCGGCGACGGCAACATGTATCAGTGGTCGCTGACGGGCACATCGCGCGTGCCGGCGCCGGCGGGCATCTGGATCAGTTTGATCGGCCTGACGGGCATGATGCGTCGCCGGGGCCGGGTGTAATCACATTTTCAAGCCTGATGCGCTACACTGTGGTCCATGGCTGATCCGCAGCGCATTGTGGTAATCGTCGGCCCCACGGCCGGCGGCAAGTCTGAACTGGCTGTTGCGATCGCACGCGCCTCTGACGGGGACGGTGAGATCATCAGCGCGGATTCGATGCAGGTGTATCGCCAGCTCAACGCCGGCACCGCCAAACCGACTGCCGAGCAACGCGCCGCCGCCCCGCATCATCTGATCGACTGTGTGGACACGACCGAATCGTGGACCGTCGCCGACTGGCTCGACCACGCCGAGCGCCTGATCGCCGACATGCACGCCCGCGGCAAACTGCCCATCGTCGTCGGCGGCACCAACCTGTATCTCAAAGCCCTGCTCGAAGGCATGTTCGAAGGCCCGCCGGCCGATGAAGCCTTTCGCGCCGCCTGTGCGAACACGCCCGCCGCCGAGCTGCATCATCGGTTGTGCGCGATCGATCCCGAGGCCGCATCGCGCATCGACGCCAACGATCACAAACGCCTCGTACGCGCCCTCGAGGTGCACCACCTGACCGGCCAGCCGATCAGTCAGCTTCAACGCCAGTGGAGCGAGTCTCGCGATAAAACCTATCGCCACAACCCCACCATGATCGGACTGGAGTGGGGGACACCGACGATCAATCGTCGCATCAACGCGCGGGTCAAATCGATGTTCGCTCCACCCGACGACAGCGAAGACCTCATCGCCGAAACCCAACGCCTGCTCGATGCGAACCTGCTCGGCGAACAGGCCCGTCAGGCGATCGGCACCAAGCAGGTGCTCGACCATCTGGCCGGCCGATACACCCGCGACGAAGTGATCGAGCGCGTGAAGATCGACACGCGCCGCTTCGCCAAATCTCAACGCACCTGGCTGAAGCGCTATCGCGGCGTCGCCTGGCTGAATCCCGAAGCCATGTCGTGGGATCTGGTCGTCGCGACCGCAATCGATCAAACCTGCCAGCCCCCACACGACGCGCGGGATGCCACTAGGTAAATACCCGCAAATCCTTTTAATTCATAAACTTACGCTCATGATTTCGGCCCGGCTTGCCGATGTCACAGGTGCTTATCATCCCACCGGGAGACGCACCCGGATGGATTGTTGTGATTCCATTGGAGGCACCTGTTATGGCGCGTGTGAAACCAGTTGCGATGTGGTTGCTGTTATGTGTCGGCCAGATGATGTTCTCGGCGCCGACCCTGGCTTTCGATTCACCCTCCAACGCATGGACAGGCTCGGCCTCGAACTTGTGGTCAGCAGCCGGCAACTGGACGGATCACGTTCCAACTGACGGAGACCGGGCCTTGTTTGACGGCTCGACCAACACGTCAGTCAATCACGATCAGGCGGCCGGAACCAACTATCAATTGATTCGCTTCTTATCCACCGCGGACGCTTTCACCATCACGGGCAACAGCATCGGATTTAACAACGCGATGGGCGGCGTCATCACCAATGAGTCGACCAAGATGCAGACCTTCGAAGTCGACATCGCGGTGCATACCGATACGTGGATCAACACGACCAGCGGCGATGTGACATTCAACGGCAACATCGTGTTGGACGCTACAACAGGCTTGAAAGTAGCCATGGATCACAACACGATCATCAACGGGACCATCAGCGGCGACGGCGGCGTGAGCAAGGATGGAGCCGGGACACTGACGCTGACGACGATGAACACCTACGCCGGCGACACAGCCCTCGGCGCTGGAACAATCGCCATATCGGATTCAGGCGCTCTGGGAAATGGCAACCTGCTCATCTTCGGCGACAGTACCCTGGCATCGTCTTCGAACCTGCAAGTCGGTAACGACATCATTTTCGGCTTCAGCGACATCGCGCTGAGTGTCGACGTCGCCGCCGATTCGGAGCTCATCCTGTACAGGAACATCTCCGGCGATGGCGGGCTGACCAAAACCGGGGCGGGCGATCTGATCCTCGATGGCGAGAACACTTACACCGGCTTGACCACGCTGGCGGCCGGCTCACTGATCTTCGGATGGTCCGGATCGGCGCCCGACGGCGATGTGCTCATCAACGGCGGCAGCCTCCGTGGCCGCTACGGCGGTCACAACCTGACCGTGACCTCCGGGTCCGTCGCCCCGGGTGTTGATCGATCCGCCTATGACAAATCCATGCCCATCGCGGCCAGGGGTAAGGTAGAAAGCAGCCTGGATCGAATG
The DNA here is from genome assembly GCA_014873095.1 of Planctomycetales bacterium ZRK34. Classification (GTDB taxonomy): domain Bacteria; phylum Planctomycetota; class Phycisphaerae; order Phycisphaerales; family Zrk34; genus Zrk34. The sequence goes on along the minus strand of CP050848.1, from coordinate 3,905,556 downwards.
CGCGTCGACGGCGTGTTCACGCTTGACGGCGGCGTGTATGAAGTCGAGTTGAACAATGCCGGGGATTCTGATTGGATCATGGCCGATTCCGCCGTGTTGACTTCGGGCGCCGTCCACGCCATCGCCAAGGATGTCATCACTGAATCACGACAGTACACCATCATCGTGACCGATTCAGGGATCACGGGTGATCCGGCGGGGCTTGACCGCATGGTCAACGACAAGTCATACATTCTCGACTTCAGCCTGGCCGTCGTGGGCAATGATCTTGTACTGACGGCCGCGCCCGGGATGGACTTCCAGGACGCCGGCGAACAAAGCGGCGGCATGGAGTTGGGGCAGGTCGGCCGGGTGATTGATCAGGCGATTCTGGGCGGTAATTCAAGCCCGGAACTGGCTGCCATGCAATCGATGAATCAGGCCCAACTCACGCAGACACTCCAACAGACTCAGCCGCAGATTTATCAGGCGACGACACAGATCATGCGACGCCAGCAGCAGGCGGTACAAACCAGTTCGCAGTCGCGCATGCAGCAGATGCAGCAGGTGGTTCGCGCCGCGGAGCGCACGCGCGATGCGGTCATGCTCGCCGACGCCGGCGGCCAGGCCAATCAGTCCGCCGTCGCCTCGGCCCTGCAGGAGGTGCGCGATGCTGAACCCCCCGTCGGGCAGATCACCTTCTTCGCCCGTTCGCTCAACGACTTCGGGCATGTCGACACCGATCGCTTTTCCAGCGGATATTCGTACAACAGCCATGGCGCCGATTTCGGACTGCAGTGCCTCATGACCGAAAAGCTGCTTGTCGGCGGCGGCGGCTCGGTCGTCGTGTCCAATCTGTACGGCGAGTCCGGCTCCGGCGAATCCGAGTCAACCACGCTCTACGCCAACGCCTATGCCTCCTACATCACGCCCAACTGGCACCTCGACGGCGGCCTGTCCTACGGGCATGCTTTCAACAACACCGAACGCCCCCTGACCGCGCTCGGTATGGTCGCCGACGGCGAATACGACTCAAACATCTACTCGGTCTTCTTCGGCGGCGGGTACATCTTCGCCCTTGATGATTGGGATCTTGAACCCTTCGTCAATATCGAGTACACCCACGTCATCGACGACGCCTACACCGAAACCGGCGCCGGCGTGATGAACACCGGCATCTCATCCAACGCCACCGACAGCCTGCGTCCATCGATCGGCCTGCGCGTCAGCCGAAGCTTCAAGCTGGACAACGGCATGGATCTGCGCCCGCGCGTTTCAGTGGCGTGGGCCCACGAACTGCTCGACGATCAGATCATCACCGATGCCAACCTGCTCGGCGGTACCTTCCGCAATCGCGGTGTCGACATCGATCGCAACACCGTGCAACTCGGCGTCGGCGGTGATCTGAATATCAACGAGCAGTTCACACTCTTCGCCGACTACGCCGCCTCGCTGAATGACGACTGGAACAACCACTCGATCAACGTCGGCATACGCATCAACTTCTGAAATTGATTCCACAGAGGCCTGATATTCGAAAGCGAAGAGGCCATGCCTATATCGCTTTCCTGATAGAGGACAGGCAAACGTCGGGGCTGCCATTACGTCTTTGGGCGACACCCGATTAGTGTTTTCCCTAAGACAGTCCCATATAAAGATTTACCACTAAACATATCTTCTATTTAACTCCGATTAACGAGTTTAGACGCATTGACGTGAGAAGGGTCCGCCGGGACATCGGACATATCTACCGCTTTGCTACGCCGCTTGTGGTTCCTTGATGACAGCAGTTTTCTGGAGACTTGCTATGCAACGCATTGTTCTTGCGTGGATATGGGTTCTTACCGTTGTGCTATTTGTGGCTGGTCCGGCTGGCGCCGACATGCCCAGCAACGGCAGGATCATGCTTACGGGATTCAACAGCAATGCCCAGATCACCGCTGCGTTGCAGAACGCCGGTTACACGGTCGTGGAGAATTTCAACCCGGATGCGGCGGCGCTGGCCAATGTCGATACCGTCATTCTGCTTCGCACCAATGGCAACGCGGCGATCACCGATTTCGTCAACAACGGCGGCGGATTGATCACCGAGTGGATCGCAGCGGACTGGGTGTTGAACTCGACGACGCTCATCGATGCCGATCAAACAGGCAGCGTGGGCGGCCAAAGAAGCGATGTGATTTTTACAACCACGGCTGACCAGACGGGCCTGAATGCCGGCATCGGCGATTCATACAATGCTGGCGAAGGCTCAGAATTCTGGCGAACGATCAGCAACATCGGTGACGGGGTGACGATCTACGCCACACGTGCTTTCGATGACGGCGAAGCGATCATCGGCAGCTTCTCCCAGGATGGCCGCACGATGGTCATCGCGTATGACTGGGGCGACAGCTTCCAATTCGATATCGATGACGACACCAACAAACTGCTGTTGAACGCCGTCGACCTGGTCACGCCGTATGTCTGGCATGGCAGCGCCTCCGGCACGTGGTCTGACCCGGACAACTGGTCCCGCCCCACGGCGCCGGGCGTCGGGTGCCTGATCCATTTCGACGGTTCGACCAATACCACTGTGAATCACGACGCGCCGGCGGGCACCGTCTACGACGTTCTGATGTTCAAGTCGAGCGCCGGCAGCTTCACCATCACCGGCAATCAGATCAATCTGCAAGACGCAGGCGGAATCATCAACCGTTCGGCCAATGGTCAGACGTTCGACGCCCCCATCGGCTTCACCGGCAACGGCTTCATCATTGCAGAGGGCGAGGAACTGAGCTTCACCAATACGGTGGCTCTTGTTCAAAGCGGCGCTGCGGTCACCATCACTGCCGACCATGATGTCACCTTCGACGGCGTGATCTCCGGCGACGGTGGACTGATCAAACACGGCAATGGCATATTAATCCTCAACGCCGCCAACACGTACACCGGCGGCACCACCCTCGCCCAGGGATTCATGTTGCTCAACGACGGCCAGGCCCTGGGCGCCGGGGACTTGAATGTTACAGGCGACAGCGTCCTTCAAGTCATTACATCGTCAACCGTTGCCAACAACATCAACATCAGCTCCGGCACGTTGTTAACCATCAGTGTGATTGGAACCCCCACGTTCAGCGGCGACATCTACACCGACACCGGCACACTTCTCGTACAACCCATCGGCACCCTCACCCTGAGCGGCAACAACTCTTACCCCGCTCTGGCTCTGAATGCCGGCACGCTCATCGGCGACACCGACAGCCTCTGCGGAACCATCACAAACAACAGCGCTATCCAGTTCAACCAGGCAACTGACGGCACATATGCCGGCGACATGTCCGGTGTCGGCACGTTGACCAAACTCGGCAATGGCAGCCTGGTCATGACCGGCGACAACACGTACACCGGCTTGACGACTCTCGCCGCGGGCACGTTGGAGTTCGCCAGCGTCGCAGCCACGCCGGGCGGCGATGTGCTCGTCGATGGCGGTATGCTCGTCGGCGTCTACGGCAGCAACTTCGACCTCACAGCCACCGCCGGCATCATCGCGCCCGGCCACAGCTTCGGGACCATGGCCGTATCAGGGCAGTTCAATCTGAACGGGAGCACGTTCGACATCGAAGTCAACGACGCCGGCCAGAGCGACATCCTCACCGCCAATACGGCCGTGGTCACCAGCGGCGTGATTCGCACCGCCGCCCTGGACATCATCACGGCGGCTCGTCAGTATTCGATCATTCAGACCGGCGCGGGTGTGACCGCCGACCCCGTCGACGTGAATCAGATGCTCAGCGACACCTCGTTCATACTCGACTACAGCGCGGCCGTCACGGCCAACGATGTCGTTCTGACGGTCACGCCGGTGCACACCTTTGAAGAGGCCGGTGAACTTTCCAGCAACCCGAACGCGGCCGCGGTCGGACATGCCTTCGACCAGATGGTACAAGGCGGCAGTTCTGAATCGCATGTCGTTGCGATGCAGGCGATGAATCAGGCCCAGCTCACGCAAACGCTCGAGCAGATTCAACCGCAGGTGCGTCAGGCGACCACGCAGGTCGTGCGCCGCCAACAGCAGGCGGTGACGTCCAGCACGCAAGCTCGGATGCAGCAGATGCAACGGGTCGTTCGCGCCGCCGAGCGCACCCGCGACTCGGTCATGCTTGCCGACGCCGGAGGCCAGGCCAACCAGTCCGCCGTCGCCTCAGCCTTGCAGGACGTGCGCGACGCTGAGCCGCCCCTCGGGCAACTGACATTCTTCGCTCGATCGCTCAACGACTTCGGCCGTGTCAATTCCGATCGATACGCCAGCGGGCATTCATACAACAGCAACGGCGCCGACTTCGGCCTGCAGTGCCTGATGACGGAAAACCTGCTCGTCGGCGGAGGCGGCTCGGTCGTCGTATCCAATCTCTACGGGCACAACAGTTCCGGCGAGTCTGAATCGACCACGCTCTACGCCAACGCGTACGTCTCATACCTCACGCCCAACTGGCACATCGATGGCGGACTGTCCTACGGCCACGCCTTTAACGACACCGAGCACCCCATCGCCGCCATGGGACTCACTGCCAACGGCGACTACGACTCCAACATCTACTCGGGTTTCATTAGCGGCGGATATTTCTTCGCCCTCGGTGATTGGGACCTCGAACCTTTCGCCAATCTCGATTACACCCATGTCAAAGATGACGGCTACACCGAGACCGGCGCCGGCGCGATGAACGCCACCCTCTCCGCCAACGCCACCGACAGCCTCCGCCCGACGATCGGTCTGCGCGTCAGTCGAAGCTTCGCATTCGACAACGGCATGGAACTGCGCCCGCGCGTTTCTGTGGCGTGGGTCCACGAACTGCTCGACAAGCAAATCACCACGGATGCGAACATCCTCGGCGCCACTTTCCGCAGCCGGGGTGTCGACATCGATCGCAACACCGTCCAACTCGGCGTCGGCGGCGACGTGAAGATCAATGACCAGTTCACGCTCTTCGCGGACTACACCGCCTCGCTGAACGACGACTGGAACAACCACTCGATCAACGTCGGCGTCAGAATCATGTTCTGACACCGTGCAACAGACGCTTGGTTACCGAAGGCGGAAGAGCTGCGGCTTTTCCGCCTTTTTATATGTACAATCAGCCCATGCGACCGATCATTGATGCCCATCTGGACCTGGCCTGGAACGCGCTGTCTTACGGCCGCGATCTCACGCAGCCGCTGGCGGCGATCAACACGTACGAAACCGGGATGACCGACGACAAGTGTCGCGGCCATGCGACGGTGAGTCTGCCCGACATGCACGCAGCCCGCGTTCGACTGTGTGCCGCCACGCTGCTGGCGCGCGTCAAGCCGCAGGTCCGCCCTGCCGAGGGATTCGATCGGCGTGACATTGATTACCAAACCCCGTCGATCGCACACGGCGTCGTCTGCGGGCAACTCGGGTATTACCACTGGCTGCAGCAATGCGGGCTGGTCCGCATGATCGGCGATGCGGCGGCGCTGGATGATCATTGGCGTGATGAGTCGGCTGACGCGCCGCTGGGTGTGATTCTGACGATGGAGGGCGCCGACCCGATGGGCAGCCCCGACGATGCGGCGGCGTGGTTCGACCGCGGGCTGCGCGTGGTCAATCTCGTACACAACCGGCAGAACCAGTACGCCGTCGGCACCGGTGCGGATGGCCCGCTGACTGACGACGGCCGCGCCCTGCTCGGCGTGATGCAACAACTCGGCATGATTCTCGATCTGACGCACCTGTCGGATCAAAGCATGGGCGAGGCGTTCGACCTGTACGATGGTCCGATGATCGCTTCGCACCACCTGTGCCGGGCGCTGTCGCCGCACCCGCGTCAACTCACCGACCAGCAGATTCGCATGATCATCGAGCGCGGCGGTGTGATCGGCATCGCGGTCAACACATGGATGATGCGACCGGACTGGACCACCGGCGTGACGCCGCGCCACGAGGTGACGCTTTCGATGCTCGTCGACCACATCGATCACCTTTGCCAGTTGGCCGGCAACTGCAAACACGTCAGCATCGGCAGCGACCTCGACGGTGGGTTCGGCAACGAAGCGACGCCCGACGGCATCGATGCGATCGGCGACCTGCACAAACTCGACGGCCTGCTGAAAAGTCGCGGGTACAGCGATGCGGATATCGAGGCGATTTTCTACGGCAACTGGCTGCGTTATTTCAGGCAGCATCTGCCGCAGGTTGGGTAGAGAAAACCCGCCGCAAGCGGCTGGGCTAAACGGGGGGTTATGGTTTGTCGCTGTGTGCCGGGAAGTGCGGGCTGAAGTAGGTTTCGATTTTTCCGTCGACGTTGCGGACGATCATCGCGGCGGTGTCGGGGTATGACTCGATCAATTTCATCGCCTTGTCGGGAGCCATCACACAGCAGGCGGTCGACAGCGCATCAGCCAGCGCCGCGTCGGGACAGATCACGGTGGCGGCGACGCCGTTGGTCAGCGCCATGCCGGTGCGCGGGTCGATGATGTGCGAATAGCGCACACCGCCGATGTCGACATGCTGAAAGGCGTCGCCGGAGGTTGAACTGGCGATGTTTTTGAGGCGCACATAGATCGGGGCTCCCCCGGAAGAGTTTGCCGGGTCTTCACCGGATTCAGCGGGCTTGCGCCCGGGCAGCGGCATCAGCGCGATCGTCCACGTGTCACGATCCGGCGGCGGATCACCGAGCACCGGGTTGCCGCCGCACTCGATCAGCGCGCGGTCGACACCGAGTTGTTTCATCGCCGCCAGCGCCTCGGCGCCGGCGTAACCCTTGGCGATGCCGCCGAGATCCAGGCGCATGTCGGGCGCGTCCAGCGTCACGGTATGCGTCATCGGATCCAGGTGAATATGGCGAAAACCCACGGCCATACGGGCTTTTTCGAGGCGTTTTTCTTCCGGCAGACGGCGGGCGCGTCGAGCCTGTCGCCACAGACGGATCACCGGCCCGACCGTCACGTCGAAGGCCCCGCCGCTGCGGCGCGAGACTTCCTGGGCCTTGGACAGCACCGTCCACAGATCACGACTTGCCGGAAACCTGTACCCGGTGCCGGCGGTGGCGGCCAGACGATTCAGTTCCGAGCCAGGCAAGTAATCCGAGAGTGCGGCGTTAATCTGGTCGATGCGATCAAACGCCACCCCCGCGGCGCGGCTGGCGGCCGCCTGATCCGGGGCGTACAATACGAGCCTGAATCGTGTGCCCATCTGCGGATGGGTGAACTCGTGCCGCTCAAGCTGCCTGGCGCAGCCGCCGAGCGTCACGAGGAGCAAAACGACCCAACCCCCAACGAATGCATGTTTCACGGGAACCTCAAATTTCGGGGATCATTGCGAACCCAGCCGTCGTCGGCGGGGTATTAACAATCAGCTTACCGCGTTGATCCGACAAGGAAAGGTCTAACGACATGAACCAATGGATGCGTATGACACTCGGGGCCGTCGCGGCCTGCTCCGTTCTCACCGGCACGCTGATGGCGGCCGATCCCTACGTCGAGAAGATTCCCGGCACGGATGTGGAATTCAAGATGGTTCCCATCCCCGGCGGAACTTTCACGATGGGCTCACCGGAAAGCGAAGCCGATCGTCGCGATGACGAAGGCCCGCAGGTCAAGGTCAAGGTCGATCCGTTCTGGATGGGCCAGCATGAAGTGACCTGGGACGAGTTCGATCAGTACATCAAGAACTACGAGACCGAAAAGCAGAAGGAATTCAATCCGCTGGCCGGTCAGGAACTCATCGACGGCGTCAGCTACCCGACACCGCAGTACGAAGAAGGCATCGCCCTGCTGGTCCGCATGGGTCGCGCCGGCGGTTTCCCCGCGGCCGACATGACGCAGACCGCGGCGAAGATGTACTGCAAGTGGCTGAGCAAGAAGACCGGCCACTTCTATCGTCTGCCGACCGAAGCCGAGTGGGAATACGCCTGCCGCGCCGGCACTGACACGGCCTACAGCTTTGGCAACAACCCCGACGACCTCGACGACTACGCCGTCTACATCGACAACTCCGAAGACGCCACCGGCGAGCCGGCCTATCGCAAAGTCGGCACCAAGAAGCCGAACCCGTGGGGCCTGTACGACATGCACGGCAACGTCGCCGAGTGGACCATGGATCAGTACGACCCCGAGCACTACGCCAAGCTTGCGGAGATGCCGCAGCCGGTGTCTGTGCAAGACGCGCTGAACTGGCCCAAGGCTGAATACCCGAAGGTCGTCCGCGGCGGTTCGTGGAACGACTTCGGCGACCTGCTGCGCTCGGCCACCCGCGTGGGCAGCAGCCTCGACTGGAACGAAAAAGACCCGCAGATCCCCCAGAGCATCTGGTATCACACCGAGGCGTTCTGGGTTGGTTTCCGCGTGGTTCGTCCCGCGACCGAGCCCGACGAAGCGACCAAGCTCAAGTACTGGGAGCCGCTGGATGACTTCGTCAAGGATCTGATGCTCAAGCAGGGCGACAAGCAGATTCGCGCTGTGGTCAAGCCCGGCGAATAACAAACATCAACGCTCGCGCCCGGCTCTCATCAGAGAGCCGGGCCGCTACGCGGCCCTCCCCCGGCAATCCCGCGGGCCCCGTAGCGGCCCGGAAACCTCCCGGCCAGGACGGCTCCCTCCCGCTTCACCTTCTCCCGCCAAGGCTGATTCGGATGTCTACCTCCCAGCGAGACACTTGATGATGATGCGACTGATTGGCGGAACCCTCTGCGGACTGATGATCTTCGGTGCGGCAGCGCTGGCTGACGACGGCGATGTACAGTCGGCCGAGGCGATGGAGCCTTACACGCAGCAAGTCAAAATCAACGACGACAAGACCATCGAATTCAAGATGACGCCGATTCCCGGCGGCACGTTCAAGATGGGCTCGCCGACAAGTGAAGTTGACCGCCGCGAAGACGAAGGCCCGCAGGTCGAAATCGTCGTCGAACCGATGTGGATGGGCGTGTATGAAGTGACGTGGGACGAGTTCGATCAGTTCCTCAAGCAGTACCACATCGAAAAAGAGCGCGGCGCCCAGCCGATTCCTGAAGACCGCGCCGCCGATGCGGTGAGCTTTCCAACGCCGCAGTACGAACTGGGCATCGAGAAGCTGATCGCGATGGGTCGATCCGGTGGTTTTCCCGCTGCGGACATGACCCAGCTCTGCGCCAAGCAGTACACGAAATGGTTGAGCATCAAGACCGGTCGGTTCTACCGTCTGCCGACCGAAGCCGAGTGGGAATACGCCTGCCGCGCCGGCACCGTGACAACCTACAACTTCGGCGATGATCCGGGCCAGATCAAAGACCACGGCTGGTATTGGGACAACGCCAACGACGCCTACCACAAGGTCGGCCAGTTCAAGCCCAATGCCTGGGGTCTATATGACATGCACGGCAACGTCGCCGAGTGGGTCATCGACGGCTACGTGGCGGACCACTACGCCAAGCTCGCGGGTAAAGGTCCGATCAAAGCGGCCGATGCAATCGTCTGGCCTGAAGAAGAGTTCTCAAGGGTAGTGCGCGGTGGGTCGTGGTACCACGATCCACCGGACCTGCGGTCAGCCGCCCGGCTGTACTCCGAGCCCAAGTGGAACGAGCAGGACCCGCAGATTCCCCAGAGCATCTGGCATCACACCGAGGCGTTCTGGGTCGGATTCCGACTGGTGCGACCGCTGCAGGAGCCTGACGCCGCCGCCAAGGTCAAATTCTGGGAGCCGCAGGACGAATACATGCGTGACCAAATGCTCAAGCTCAACGATAAACAGATACGCGCCGTTCCGTAACGGCGGCGCTGTGCGGATGTGTTCGACTCGCGAGGTGCGAGACGGTCCGTTATACTCAAATGCTTCCGAGGCGCTGATAGTTCGCCGATTTCATCACTCCAAACCCGCGGAGACTTTTCATGTCCAATACACCTGACCTGTCGCAAGCTCCCGCCAGCTCGCGTCGCACATTCCTCAAGCAATCGGGCGTCACGGTCGCCGGTTCGGCCATGGCCGCCTCGCTGGCCAGTCGCGCCCACGCCGCCGACGCCAACGAGATCAAAGTCGCGCTGATCGGCTGCGGCGGTCGCGGCACCGGCGCCGCCTCGCAGTTGCTGGCCACCAAGGAAGGCCCCGTGAAGATCACGGCCATGGCCGACGCTTTCGAGGATCGCCTGAACGATTCACTGACCAACCTCAAGCGCACCGTCGCCCGCCAGAAGGACTCGATGGGCACCATCGACGTCGCCGACGACAAGAAGTTCGTCGGCCTCGACGCCTACAAGAAGGCGATCGACTCCGGCGTGGACATGGTCATCCTCACGACCCCGCCCGGGTTCCGCCCCCAGCAGTTTGAATACGCCGTCAAGCAGGGCAAGCACGTGTTCATGGAGAAGCCCGTGGCCACCGACGCCACCGGCATCCGCCGCGTCCTCGCCGCCGCTGAAGAAGCCAAGAAGAAGAGCCTGAAGGTCGGCGTCGGTCTGCAGCGTCACCACCAGGCGTCCTACATTGACACCATCAAGCGCATCCAGGACGGCGCCATCGGCGACATCACCTACATGCGCGTCTACTGGGACGGCGGCGGCGTCTGGGTCCGCCCGCGCCAGGAAGACATGACCGAAATGCAGTACCAGGTGCTCAACTGGTACTACTTCAACTGGCTTTGCGGCGACCACATCGTCGAACAGCACGTGCACAACATCGACGTGGCCAACTGGGTCATCGGCAGCTACCCGATCGCCGCGCAGGCCATCGGCGGCCGCCAGGTCCGCACCGCCAAGGAATACGGCCAGATCTACGATCACTTCGCCGTCGAATTCATCTATCCCAACGACGTCCGCGTGATCTCCAACTGCCGCCACATCAAGGGCTGCTACAACTCCGTGTCCGAATACGCTCACGGCACCAAGGGCATGTCCACCGTCTCCGGCGGCATCATCGAGCCCGCCGGCGGCAAGAAGTGGCGCTTCCGCGATAAGAACCCCAACCCCTACCAGGTCGAGCACGACGTGCTGCAGAAGGCCATCCGTAACAACCTCGAGCACAACGAGGCTGACTACGGCGCCAAGAGCACCTTCACCGGCATCTTCGGCCGCATGGCCGCCTACTCCGGCAAACTGCTCCGCTGGGACACCTGCCTGGAGAAGGGCCTCGAGCTCGCCCCCGGCATCGACGGTTACGACTGGAACACCCAGCCGCCGGTCCTGCCGGACGCTGAAGGCTTCTACCCCGTGCCCCAGCCCGGCACGTATGAGCCTACCGCCTGATTTGGCAACAGGTTATAGCAACCACAGAAAGCCCGCGCCGCATGGCGCGGGCTTTTTTTGTACAGCCGGCTCGAAAAATCCTGTTAAGTCACGCTGTTTGGCGTTACTTACAAGTAGGCCCTTGCGCAAGAGTTCAATATGACCGGCGATCCCACAACCCGCCAATTCGTCCGCACGCTGACCGCCCATCAGAGTCGGCTGTATGCGTTTATCCTCGCCATGGTCGGCGACCACCATGCCGCCGGCGATGTGCTGCAGGAGACCAACGTCGTGCTGTGGGAAAAGGCCGACGAGGCGATGGCGGCCGACGACTTCGGGGCGTGGGCGTACCGGGTGGCCCACTTCCAGGTGCTGGCCTGGCGGCAGAAGCGGAGTCGCGATCGGCTGGTGTTTGATGAGCGGGTACTGGCCGCGCTGGCTGAAGACGGCATCGAGATCGCCGAGCAGTCCGACCGCCGACAGGACGCACTTTCGCAGTGTCTGTCCAAACTGCCCGAAGACGCCCGCCGACTGATTCAGCGACGCTATGGCCTCGGTGAATCAGTCGCACAGATCGCCGATCAGGTTCAGCGTTCCATCGCCGCCACGAATCAGTGGCTCTACCGCATTCGCCGCGACCTGCTTCGCTGCATCGAGACACGCATCAGCCGCGAGGATCAAGCGTGACCGACGTGTTTGAACATCTCGACAACCAGGCTAACGCCGAGTTGTTTTCCGCCGCCGTCGAAGGCACACTCGACGCCGAAGCGCATCAGCGCCTCGCCGAGTTGATCCTTCACGACGCCGAAGCCCGCCGGGCCTATCTTCGCCTGATGAACCTGCACGGCCTGCTGCACTGGCAACAGGGCCACGCCGCCCCGGCACCCGCGATCGAACCCGAATCCACGCCGACGCTGAGGCGCAGCCGAAGCGTCTGGTCCCGCTACGCCGCCGCCGCAATATTGGCCATGGCGCTGACTGCATGGTTCACAATCTGGGCGACCAACCCGCAAACGACAATCAGCGATCCGAAATCGGCGGCCATCGCCCTGCTGTCCAACGCCAGCGGCGCCACCTGGGGTGAATCCACCCTGCCGACCCGGCTGGGGTCTGAACTGTCGACCGGCACGCTGAATCTGGTCTCCGGCTCAGCACAGATCATGTTCAACTCCGGCGCGGTAGTCGATCTGGCCGGCCCGTGTACTTTCGAGTTGATCGAGCCCAACCGGGGCTATCTGCACCACGGGTTGCTCAGTGCTTATGTGCCCGAACAGGCCCGCGGGTTTACCGTGGACTTTCACCACCGCAATCAGTTGGTCGACCTGGGCACGGAGTTCACCCTGCGGGTGAGCGATCCGCAAACGGCCGACATCTGGGTCCAGCGCGGTTCGATCGAATTGATCACCGCCACGCGGCGTCAGATGCTCACCGCTGGTTACGGTCTGGCAATCATCGGGGATAACACCGAGCCGCTGACCAACGCCCTGCCGCTGGCGGGACTCGCTTCGATCAACCGCATCGTCCACTTCGAGGATACCCACATTCATGCCTACGAAGGCCAAGACGGTCAGAACGACTCGCGATCTGAATATCGCATCCATGACGACGGCTTGACGCTGCAGTTGATCGGCAATGCCTGGAAGACCATCGAACTTCCTTATCAGGTGCAGAAAGACACGGTCATTGAATTTCAGTTTCGCACCGATCACCCGGGCGAAATTCACGGCATAGGCTTCGACGCGCCCGGTCCGGCCTATGGCCTGGTGCAGTTTTTCGGCAGCGAGCAGCGGGCTTCGGTGCCGCGGATCACCGCCCCGGACAGCGCCAGCGACTGGAACACGGTGCGTGTACCGATCGGCCGCTACCTGACCGGACGTTTCAGCCATCTGCTGCTGGCCAACGACGACGACTCGAACGCCGCGGCCGAAAGCTGGTTCCGCAATGTGCGCATCTTCACGCCGCTGCACGACGAGCAGGATGAAAAATCAACCCAAACGCGAGATTGACCCTCGATCAAGTTTTGAAGGAGAACCGCATGTTTCAACGAATGAGATTGCCGAAATGGACCGCCCTGCTGGCCGCTCTTGCGATAGCCCCGGCCGCGCGCGGCGGCGACATCAACAACGTCACCCTCAGCGGATCGACGCTTGATGTGATCACCGCCGACCGCGCCGGTATGGTCATCGATTACGATGCCCTGGATCTGATCAACGTCACGCTGACCGACATCGACGGCCAGGTCACCGATTCGGATCGCGCCCGGCTGTTTGTCGCCGATGGCGACCCGGTTCCCGCCGATCGCTCCAGCGTGATCGAAGACCTCGACCTGGCCACGGGCATCAACAACCCCGAATCGATCACCGTGGACTTCAACAGCCCCATCGTCAACTCCGCCGGTAGCGACCTGATCCTGTTCGACTGGGGCACAGATGATCCGATCTCGATTACGATCAACGGTGTCACCCACAACTACGGTTCGGCCGCCTACGACAACGAACCCGGCGGCTCCCTCATCACCGATATCTACCGCTCGTCCACATCCGTGAATTCGGTCAGCGACTTGGAATCCGACTCGTACAGTCAGGTCGGCGGCAGCGAATCGGGCCAGACCGCCCTCGGCATCGATCTTTCCGACTTCGGTCTGGCGCTGAACCAGTCCGCCGTGACTGTCCGTATCGATGACAACACCGCCGCCGCCAGCAGCATGGACCCGCTGGCCGTCGTCGGCATGTCCAAAGTCGGCGGCCTCGTCGACGATTTCGAGCAGGACTACGGCGGGACCAACAACATCGACGGCGGATCCGGCTGGACCGCCAACGGCGGCGTCAGCCAGGTCACCGTCTTCGATCCGACCTTCGCCACGCCCAATAGCTTCGTCGACAACCGCGTGCTGCTCGCCGCCGAGGACGCGCAGAACATCTTCCACGCCGCCCAGATCAGTGACGGGCTGACTGGGTTCCTTCAGTTCGACGTGTACAACCCCGACGCCGACACCTCCGGCGATCCGGACTCCAACACGCCGGACCTGAACATCGGCCTGACCACGCAGGCCACACCCGATGAAGCGGCGGACATGGCGGCAATGGTCCGCGTCGTCGGCACCAATCTCCAGGTTTACGACGGCGGGTTCAAGACTGTGCTCACGTCCAGCTTCGCCGAAGACACCTGGTACACGATCCGCATCGCCGTCGACAATCTCAACGACATCTACCAGGTCTACATCAAGGGCGGAACCTTCGCGGACTTCACCCTGCTGAACGCCTCCGGCGACGATACGTTCGCCTTCCGCTCCGGCGCCGGGGCCAACGATCTGGTCAACTTCTACGTCCGCACCAACGGCGGTCATGACGGCGATATCGCCTACCTCGACAACGTGTTCGTTCTGATACCGACGCCTGCCGCCCTGCCCGGCGGCTTGATGCTGATCACACTGCTCGCGGGCCGTCGACGCCGCGGGTGATACAGGCCACCGCCTGCACGCGATCGTTCGGCGAAAGCGGGACGATCGCTTTGAGCAATCAGGGACTTTTCATGAGGCAAAAGGCTTTCACGCTGATCGAACTTCTGGTGGTCGTGTCGATCATTGCGCTGCTGATCGCGATCCTGCTGCCCTCGCTGTCCAAGGCCCGTGAACAGGCGAAGATCGTGGCCTGCGGATCAAACCTGCGGCAAGTCGGGCTTGGCGTCACCAGCTACGCCCTGGAAAATCACGACAAGCTGCCGCCGGTATATCGTTCGGGGTCGCCGTTTACCACCTACTGGTTACGCTTCCTCGGCAAAGACTACAACCTCGCGCTTGCCTTCAACCAGATCGGCGGCCGCGACAAGGTCACCGGCGCGCTGTTGAGTCCGCAGGTCGTCTACTGCCCCGGGCAACCCGGTTTCGACCTGAACTACCTCGGCTTCGACACCGTGCCGAATCCCTGGGACTGGCCCACCGCCGAACGCATCCGCAGTTCTTATACCGCCCGCTTCTGGAAGCCTGATCTGGGCGCGGATAACAAGCTTGAAGCCTGGCATCTGATTGATCAGGCGAACCAAGTCATCTACTCGGATTTCATCGGCGTCGACAATTACACCACTGCCGACGGCGTCGTCGTCGCACCGCATGAATCCGAAGGTTACAATCGTTTGTATGGTGATGGCAGTGTGAGTTGGGCTCCGTATGAGCCGTTCACCAACACCGCCAACGCCGAGGTGCTCATGCCCCTGGGCGCTGTCGCGCAGAGCGGTCAGCAGCAGCATGACTACTGGCGTCTGCTGGATCGCCTGCCGCGCTGATCCGATCTGTCCCTTTTATTATTGAGGCTGTCATGGCACGTAACGCTATCGGTTGTTTGCTCGCCGTGTTGTTCACCATTTCCGCTTGCGCCGCCGATCGAGGCGTCAGTTTCGACGGCAAGACGCAGTCGGTGCGCGTCGAGGCGGCGTCGCAGTTCACCAAGCCGCAGATCAGCGTCGGGGCCTGGGTGCGGTTTGACTCGGATGCCGAGACCCAGGTGATCGCCAACCGATCCGAGCGCGGCAAGCTGTTCACGCTCTACCGCTACGGCGGAAACATCCGCATGCTCGTGCAGAATCGAGCCGACCAATACAAGTATGCCCTGGCTCCCCCGCCGCCGATCGGCCAGTGGACCCACATCTTCGGCACCTACGACGGCAAGATCATCCGCCTGTACTACGATGGCAAGCAGGTCGCCCAGGCCGAGGCCGCCGGCGGCATCCCCGCCACCGATGACGCGCTGTACATCGGCGCGCAGGCGCCCGCGCTCAGCGTGCTCAAAGGCGCCCTGGATGATGTGCGCGTGTATCGCACTGCGTTGACAGCTTCGCAGGTGCAGGCGGTCTGCGATGGCGGTGAACCCGCCGAAGCCGACCGCATCGTGCACCTCGCCGCCGCCGACTTGAAGGCGAAGATCAAGTCCCACAAGCCTGACCCCAGCGCCATCGGCTATCCGACATACACCAGCGGAACGCTCCCGACCGACGACGGGTTCCGCGGCATCTGGTACGCCAATCAGGCCTCCGGCGACGAGTACAAGTTCAAGTACTCCGGCGGCATGGCGACCTATCCCCAGCAGGAAGG
Organism: Planctomycetales bacterium ZRK34; assembly: GCA_014873095.1. Classification (GTDB taxonomy): domain Bacteria; phylum Planctomycetota; class Phycisphaerae; order Phycisphaerales; family Zrk34; genus Zrk34. Next base: position 3,889,295 of record CP050848.1, on the reverse strand, counting down.
CCCCATTACCATCTACGCCCCCGCCGTCAAAAAGACCTTCTTCGTCTACGGCGGTCGCTACAAGAACAAGAACATCCTGCTCCACGAAATCAGCTACTACGATCACACCACCGGCAAGCTTGCCCGCCCGCGCATCCTGCTGGACAAGCGCACCGACGACGCCCACGACAATCCCGTGCTCAGCATCGACAAAGACGGCTACATCTGGATCTTCTCCAACGCCCATGGCACCGGCCGCCCGTCATACATCCATCGTTCGCAGAAACCCTACGACATCACCGCCTTCGACCATGTGCTGACGACCAACTTCTCCTACGGCCAGCCGTGGTACTTCGACAAGTTTGGTTTCGTGTTCATGCGAACCCAGTATGAGAAGGGCCACCGCGTGCTCTACGTGACGCGAAGCCCAGACGGCCGTGAGTGGTCCGAGCCCATGGCGCTGGCCCACGTCGCCCAGGGTCATTACCAGGTCACCAGTCCCTTCGAAGATCGCATCGCCACCGTCTTCAACTACCACCCCGCCGGCAAGGGGCTCAACTGGCGCACCAATCTGTACTACATGCAGTCCGCCGACGGCGGCAAGACCTGGCAGAATGTCGACGGCAAAACACTCGAACTGCCCCTGACCAAACCCGACAACCCTGCCCGCATCGCAGAGTACGAATCCAAGAAGCGCAATGTCTACCTCAAGGATTTCAACCACACCTCCGACGGTCGCCCCGTCGTGATGTACCTGACCAGCGGCGGGTATGAGTCCGGCCCGCAGAACGACCCGCGCATCATCAAAGTTTCCAGCTACGACGGCAGCAAGTGGACCACGCATGAAGTCACCCGCGCCGCTGACAACAACTACGACTTCGCCTCGCTCTACATCGAGTCCGACAAAGACTGGCGCATCATCGCCACCGTCGGCCCGGCCCCGCAGCGTTACAACACCGGCGGTGAAGTCGTCATGTACACCTCCAACGACGCCGGCGTCACGTGGAAGGCCACCCCGCTGACCCACGATTCGAAGCTCAACCACAACTACCCCCGCCGTCCGCGCAACGCCGCGCCGGGCTTCTACGCTCTGTGGGCCGACGGCAACGGCCGCGAAATGTCGATGTCGCACCTGTACTTCACCACGCGCGATGGCAAAGTTTTCCGCATGCCTGACGAGATCCCCGACGGCGTCGACATGGTCGCCCCCGAGCCGGTCAACTGACGCTTCTTCAAATCAATCGCCGGGTCGCTACGCGGCCCCGGTCGTCGCCTGCGCCCCCACCGCCTGACTGACCTGCTGCAGCAGCGCAATCGGCCAGCGCCGCCACACTTCGCGATGCAGCCACGCCACCGCTTCGGGGTCGTGCAGCAGCGCCATCTTTTCGCGTCGCGTCAGCCGCCCGGACCCGCCGACAACCATCAGACTGCACATCGACTTGTACTGCTCTCCGATCGGCGTCGCATCCCCCGTGGCATCCAGCAGCGCGATGTGCTGCGCATTGGCCGCCGGGTCCACCGCCAGCACCTGCCACGGATCGCATTCCGTCGCCGCATCATGTGTGATCAGGCGATACCAATGTCGCTGGCGCGCGAGCACCGCCGGCTGCCGTGTTTCTTCCGGTATCAAGAGAATCCCCGAACGCCGCATGCTCGTGCCGTACGTGACCGACCCCAGCGCCAGCGAGATCGGAATCGAAAACACCAGTCCGAACAGCACCGGTGTCGTCCACCAGAATAGTGCCGGCGTGACCACCGCCAGCGCCCATGCCGCTGCCAACCCGATGATCGTATGACCGGCGTGTGCATTGAACGCATCGCGAAAGCTCAGATTCCGATCGCCGCGCTCCTGGGCTGACCACTGCACCTTGCGACCGGCGAATATCGCCACGACAAACGTCGTGTGAAACGCCATCATGATCGGCGCAATCACCACCGACATCACCGTCTCCAGCAGCACCCCGCCCAGCGCCCGGCTGGCCCCGCCATACTTCATCGCTTCGCGCGGCTGTGTCATCAACAGTCCAAAGCCCCACAACTTCGGCAGCAGCAGCATCCCCATCACCACGCCGAACAGCAGCAGCGGCGATGCGCCGTTGACATCCATCGCCGCCTCCGCCCCGCCGCCGCTGGTCGCCGCGACGAATCCGCCGATCAACATGAACACCAGCCACAGAGGCGACGACAGAAACGACATCGCCCCCATGCTCAAATGGATGCGGCTGGACGGATGAAACCCGTAAAGAAAAATCAACCGCAGGTGCTGCAGATTGCCCTGGCACCACCGCTGATCGCGCTGGGCGAATCCGATCAGGCTCGACGGACATTCCTCGTACGACCCGCCGAGGTCGCTGTCGAGGCGGACTTTCCAACCGGCGCGGCGCATCAGCGCCGCCTCGACGAAATCGTGGCTGAGAATCTCACCACCCAGCGGCTCGGCCCCCGGCAGCTTCGGCAGACCGCAGTGCTCGACAAACGGTCGCACACGCAGAATGGCGTTGTGCCCGTAATAGTTCGCATCGGTCCCCGTCCACAGCGCCATGCCGCGTGTGAAAATGCGACCATACACGCTCGATGCGAACTGAATCATGCGGGCGAAAAGCGAATTGCAGTTCACCGGCACCGGCGGCGCCTGAAGGATGCCGACCTCTGAATCCTGGTCCATCCGCCGCACCATCTCCACCAGCGTCGCGCCTTCCATCACGCTGTCGGCGTCGAGCACAATCATGTACTCGTAACGCTGCCCCCATCGACGGCAGAAGTCGGCGATGTTGCCGCTCTTTCGCTCGGTGTTGTTGCGACGGTGGCGGTAGAAAATCCGCTCGCCGCCTTCAAGCTGATCGCGCAGCTTCGCCCACATCTGCTGTTCTCGCAGCCACAGCTTCGGGTCGGTCGTATCCGACAGCATGAACACCTCGAACCGATCGGCATGGCCGGTCGCTGTCAGCGATTCCCAGGTCGCGGCGATGCCCGAACACGTCCGAACCGGGTCCTCGTTGTACACCGGCATCACGATCGCCGTGCGCGACAGCGGCTCGGCCCGATCCTCCGGTGCCGGCAGATCATCCGCCGGCACCGACGCCGGCTTCGACGGATACACCAGGCAATAGCCAAACCCGAACGTCGCCGTCCAGAAGCCCGTCGTGATCCACAACGTCAGCAGACTGAACAGCCCGATCAATCCGATGTCGAGCACACCGACGCCGTTGCGGCCGACCAGTTCCACAAACTGCCACACCGCCCAACCCGTCGTGGCGACGATCACCGCCACCAGCAGCGCGCGCAGTCCCCGATGATTCCATACATTCGTCTTTGACATGATGATTCACCTTGATCGAAGCATGTTGGTCACACCCCGGCCCCACATCGCGCCGCGTCGAGCCACACGCCACCAGAACCCCGGTCGCAATGGCGGCGGCGCCTTGCCGAATGTCTGCCGAGTCATCGTTTGACCCGGCGTGTGCGGCTGAAGCACCGGGATGGCATCGCCGAGGGTGTTCCGCAGCGCTTCGCCGTCCGCGTCGCGCAGCAGCATGGCATCGCCCGCCAGCAGACGGCGCAGCTTCGGCAGAATGATCGCTTTAAACTCAGCCATCGAGCTGTCGCCGCCGAACCGGTCGTGCCATTGTTCAATCCGGCGATCGACGGTAAACATCACGGCGCTCAGCGCGCTGGATGGATCGCGTCCTTCAGACGCCGCCAACTGGATCGCCCAGCGAATCGTTTCGTCCGCTTCCGCATCGTCGATGCACAACGCGCGCAGGTATTCAATCGCCCGGTCACGATCGCGCGAATCGTTTGCGACGGGGCGGGATTCATGTTCACTCATGACGGCAACCATGTGTATGCCCACGTTTCAAAAAGTGGTGAGTCGTTGTGTTCATTCAGCGAGGCGCGGATCACGATCGAATCGTGTTCCGCCGCATCAACGTCTAACAGAAGTCGCCAGCCGGGCAGCTCATCATGACGCATCAGGTGCGTGGTGTTGATCGGTACACCATTGACAGTCACACGGGCCTTGGGCATATCACGCTGGGCGTTTTGCCCATCGCGCCAATCGACGATGAACGTCGCTTGACGCGGCGAGCGCCGGATCATTTGCGTGGCGGTGACCGGGTAAGCGCCGTCGCCTTCAGGCAGGTGCTCGCCGAAACCCAGGCGGTACGACACGTCGATCGCCTTGCCTGCAACGACCGGTTCGGCCGGCCGCCAGTAGGCGACGATGTTGTCGTTGGCTTCATTGTCGGTGGGCAGTTCGACCAGTTCGACGCTGCCGGGGCCCCAGTCGCCAAGCGGCTGAACCCATCCTGACGGCCGATTGTGGTAGCGGGCTTCGAGATCCTGGTAGTGGCTGAACACGCGGTCGCGCTGCATCAGCCCGAAGCCCGCCAGGTCGTTGACTTCAAACGGCTCAACATGCACGCGCGACGGATTCATCAGCGGCCGCCACAGGCGTCGCCCATCACGATGCGCTATCAGCAATCCATCCGAATCGTGAATCTGCGGCCGGAATTCGTGTTCCGGCCGGCGCTCGGGCTGACCGTACCAGTACATGCTCGTCAACGGCGCGATGCCGAGTTTTTCAAGGGCGTAGCGTGGAAACACCCGGGCTGTCACATCGATGAGGGTCTTTCGACCGGCTGTCGCTTTGAATTCAAACGCCCCGGTGGCGCCCGGGCTCTGCAGCAGCGCCCACACGGTCACAGCCATCGAGCCCGGCTCGGGCTCGCGCACGTAGATCGTGGTGAAGACCGGAAACTCCTCGGCCTGCTTGGTCGCGGTGTCAATCGCCAGGCCTCGGGCTGACAGGCCGTAGGTCTGGTTCAACCCGATGCCGCGGAAGTAGCTGGCCCCAAGGAATGACAGAAATTCATCAAGCTGATGCGCCGATCGCGCCCGCAGAAAACGCACCCCGGCAAAGCCCAGATCATCCGGGATCGCACCCGGCTGCACCTGCTGGCCGTACTGATAAAACTTCGGCGAGAACTTCACCGCATCACAACGTCCATCGCGCACGGTGAACACACGCACCCGATCATGAAAGATGTATCCACGGTGAAACATCTGCATGCGGAGCTTCGAATCGTCACCTGTGAACAGCGACTGGTCCGTGCGGAAGTTGATCGCGCGGTAGCCGTCGTAGTCGAGCTTGTCCAGCCAGGGCGGAAGCTCGCGCGGCAGCGGTTTGGATGGATGACGGCTCAAGGCCTCGGCCGCTTCGATCAACCGATCGAAGCTGAACGGCTCACCGGCCTGCGGCAGTTTTCCGGCAGTCGGGTCACCGGCCAGAGCATTTGATCTGATCGGCACAGCGGCAACCAGGCTCCCGGCCAGGGCGCCTGCGGTGAATTGTCTGCGACTCAGCGGCATGGTGGTTGTCACGCATCCGGTGGTGCGCGACCCTCCAAGGATGGTCTCGATCGCGGCGGCGTCCGCCACGCACGACAAGAGATTAGCCCCCGGCCAAAATGCCTGCTATCAGATTTATACGGATTCGCACATGCTGTTTTTGGAAGGTAAACACTGAGTAAAATGGCAGATAGCGTGACCCCGTGCTGAAAATTTCAGCAACCCGGCGGATTCACCCCATCTTCCGACTTAGCCAGCGATTCACCCAACCCCGATTCCCTCACGTTAACTGGTGCAAGGATAGAGAGGGGTTCAACGGCCCGTCGCCCGTATCCACGGAGGTGATGTCCACCGGGTCGTTGATGGCGGTTGTGATGCGGATCGTCTTGGGTGCGGGCGACTCCTCGCGACGCCAGAAGACGCTGAACGGCTCAATCTCCAACACCTTCGGCACCATCACGCGCATCGTCAGATGCATCTCCGGCTGGATCGGGTCATCGCTGAACACGCGGATCGTCTTCAGCTGCGCCCCCGTGTATCGGCCGAACTCGAACGACGCCTCGATCCGCCCGTGCTCGCCGGGCTCGTAGCGCTTTTGATCCAGCTTCGCCGTGGTGCACCCGCACGACGTGGTCACGCGCGAGATCGTGATCGGCGTCTTGCCTTCATTGACAAACTCAAACACCGCCGAAGCCGACTCATCCGCCGGCTTCGCCTCAATCCGCACCTCATGCCGCTCCCAACGCAACTGCCCCCACGCCGACGGCGCCAGCACACACAGCACAACAACCATCATCAAATTTCGAATGAACATCGCTCGATGCACTGGCATAGTCTCACATATTTACTCGACCGTCGTTATTTAACAGAAGGGGGCTTATGTGGCGTTCCCCATGTTTCTTCGCCATCGAATGTAAGTCTTTGGCAGCGATTGTTGTATTGCATGATATCCATCTTCGGAAATCCGTGTATTTTGAATCGAGAGAAACTTCAAAGAATGCATTTGTTCAATCACATCGACAGTTTCATCACCAACACTTGTGTTTTCCAACGATACTTCTCTTAACTGCGGGAACTCGGCAATCCTAATGATTTGATTCATAGTAATATTTGTATCAGACAAGTTGAGTGTATTTACATGGTCATACCCTAAAACAACACGCCATTCCTCTTCACTGAACTCTAGTCCATCAGCATATATGCCAATAATTTTCGGATATAGTACTTTACACCAACTCGGCAAACTCTCCCACCCACATCCCACATCAACAGTCACACCAATTCGTTCTAGCATATTAATCTTGTGGAAAATAATGCACCTAAAATATAGGTATGGACAAATAATAGCCAGCAACAATATTGCCAGAGAAATTCGACGCTGAATGCTAGAAGACATACCAATTCAATGCCTCTACTGACCAGGATTAGGTGGCATCACACCAATTGGCGGATAACCAACGCCGGCTTGGGGTATCGGAAATTGATGTTCGAATTCGGATTCGTAATGCTTCCGAAGAATCACCATGATATTTCGCTCAGTTTCTTCGGCTTTCTGACGGCAAGAACCATAATTATACATATTCCATTGCGCCTCATGTGATCTTAGATATTTCTCAAATCGAGTTCTAACATCCTCAACTCGTTTCCGATAATTGTTCACATGTCGCTGTTCGTGACCATAAGTGAGTTCTCGCTCACGAGGTGTACTTAAAATACTATTTTGTAGTTGGCCGTTTAGGTTAATCTCATATTCTAAAGTAATCTTGCAATGAATCCTCCAACAAAACTCCTCTGTATTTCCCCAATAGGATTGATTGCAATAGCATGAAACGTCTCGCCGAATAGGCTGGGTCCACCCTGATGTTATTTGTCCATCACGATGATCTTTCTCGACTAACTTACGCGGCCGAAGCCCCCAGTACCAAGTCATACCCGCCACTTTGTCTGGAGTAAAGTCAATATACACATGTGCATCAGTTGACTCCTGACCCAATGGATCAGTATACAGAATCGGGTTAGATTGCTTACATTCATACATTGACATTCCATCGACATACCCCAGCGGGTCGCGCTGCATGAATCTGCCGAACTTCGGATGTAACTCGCGGGCGCGGTTGTAGATGAGACCGAGTTCTTCGTCGTGGAACAGGCCCTGGTGGCCGAATTCGCACAGGCCGTAGGGTTGGGGGATTCCGCTGACTGTTCGTCGGCGGCTAATGTACGTTGATGCGTAGGCCTGGGGGTCGTTGGTTCCGGGGGAGAAGAAGACGTGGCGCTGACCGTAGGGGTCGTATTCGTAGTATCGCCCTCCCCGGCGTGTCGCCGTGCGCGAAGAATGGTCGCTGATCTGGTCGGAATCAGTCGTTGCATCGGGCCGGCGGGATGGGTTGAGTGTGACCAACGCGAGCCCCGGTAAAGGCACGGCCATTGTGACCAACCAACCCGAGGGACGGGGAATTATTCACTTGTCAAAGAGCACTCTGTTCAGCCTTCCAACGGCAGACGGCGGACGCGCATACGTTTGTTGTTGACCGAGATAGCAACGCCCTGGGCCAGATCGTCAGCGGCGTCCTGGAGAACCTTCAGCAGCAGTTGCCCGGCCAGGATGTAATTGATGCTTTCGACACGCAGGCGGATCACGGACGGTTCAGTTGCCTGGGTTCGTGCCAGATGCGTGTGGAAGTCGGAATCCAACGTGGCGATCGCGGCATTCTGCTGCACGGCATGGGCGATGATGGTTTCATCGGATGCGCCCCGCATATCGAGTTCGATCACATGTTGGGCGTCGATGCCATGATCGCGCAACCATCCCGCAGTACGCTGGGGCAACGCTTCATCAATGATGATTTTCACGACGCGGGCCTCAGCTCAATGATGCGATCTTCGAGCGTGGCCGCCGCGTACGCCAGGGCCTGGCGGATGTCTTCATCTTCGAGCTGAGGATAGTCTTTGCGCAGCTCATCGCGGTCGCCGTACTCCGCCAGGATGGTCAACACACGGCGAACCGTCAGACGCGTGCCACGAATGATCGGCTGGCCGTCGAGGATTTTCGGGTCCGAGGTGATGCGATCGAATTCCATGGCGTGGACTCCGGGGGCGATGCTCCGCGTTGGGCTTGTGTCATCACATTGTATCGAGTGTTTGGGTGTTTTCACGGGTGGGCTTCCTGATGGGGGTTGAGGATGCTTGCGATTGCCGCGTCGTAGGCGCGTTTAATGTCGGTTTTGACCAGGCCCAGGTATTGGGCGGTGGTTTCGGGGGATTCGTGGCCGAGCAGGGCCTGTACGTGGCGAACGTCGGCGCCGCCCTGGAGCAGGTGCACGGCGAAGGTGTGACGCAACAGATGCGGATACACGTGTCGGCCGCAGCGTTGATCTAGCCCCCGGAATAGCAGATCGAGCAGGCCTCGGCTGATGCGTTTCGATTTGACTTTCGTACCATGGGGATGTGTTACGAACATGGGGGCGGTTTTCGGCAAACGGGTCACATCCGATTGTGTGCGGACCATCAGATAGTTCACTACGGCATCGCAGGCGATCTGATGGACGGGGACCAGTCGCTGCTTGGCACCCTTGCCGTTGACCAATAGCAGACCACCCGCTGACGAAGTTTGCAGATCAAGGTCGCCGACGTTCAGGTTCAGCAATTCCTCGGCACGTAGACCGCAGGCGTAGAGCAGTTCGTGGATGGCCCGATCGCGTTGGCGTAGTAGAAGGACTCGACGTCGTCCTCGGCGCCGTCAGCAGGATCGTCGTTGACGCCGACCTGGACGAGTTCGTCGATGTACTGCAGGCCCCAGACGTACTGCTTGAGGACGAGATCGGACCCATCGCGGGTTTCGACGAGTTGTTGACCGTTGTAGAAGAAGCTGTAGGTGCAGTCGAGATCAGCGGAGTTCTGCACAGCCTTCTCGATGCGGCGGCCGAGATGGGTCACATGCCGAATCGCCCAGCGCAGCAAAAAAGCCCCAACTCCTTACGAGTCGGGGCTTTTTCCCAAGTGGAGGCGAGGGGGCTCGAACCCCTGACCTCATCCATGCCATTCAGGCTCCTAACTCTCGGATATTTTGCTATATGACAAGACATTACAGCCACTTGTGTTAATATGTTCGATGTCTGATTTCTGTCCAGTTGATGTCTGATTTGGACTGTTCTGGAGCCAGATCGGGTCAGCGCGCGGGTCACATAGCACGCCGCTCCGGCGGTGATATACTTGGCATTTGGTCATGTACCACAGTCCCGCATTTAAATTTGACAAGACTGTTACATAGTGCATCTTTGAACAATCAGAGCTGATGTGCATGAAATCCTACGCCGCGATAGACGAATGCCCGCCATCCGCGAAGCATGACAAATTCTGAAGTATCACAACAAATGTCGTTGCAACAACGCTATCAATTTTGTACCTTAGTAACATCATTTTACTGCTGGGGTCTATGTGTATGTCAAATCTTGGTTTTATTCTACAATTAGCATCACTTAATGATGTACGGTCACTATACGGCAGCGCGGTCAAGAAACTTTTACCGCAAAAACACTGGCCGGACGATGGCGAGCTCTTAAAGAATTCTCATCGCACTCCAACGCTCCGCGATCATCCTGTAATTAAGCCAATGCATGAGGGGTTTTCACGCGACCCTCGCTCTCTGAATTCGCCTACGGATCAATTCCTTAAATTGCTCCTAAAGAATGTCGGCGGTGTTCCATCGACAAAAATCTCTGTGCGAAGGCGCAAATATCGCTTAACTCGACTCAGAAAGACACTTGAAAAAGCTATGCGACAATCGCATCCAGGTAACCGTGATGCAAGGCGTGGCTATCGCTATTTTGCGAAAATAGCCTCCAATCAGTATATCCGGAATTCTTAATGAAGTCACAGGGGTGAGCGATGGCCCAGCCAGCAAATATCCGCACAACACTATTGAAACGATTGTTCTCTCGCCCAAATCCGATAAATATAAAACACTTCAAGCTTGCTCGTCCACAGCTATTTCCGGGAGAGGACGATTTCGTCTATTTTTTGCGTTGCGACAGCTATCCAGACATGGTAGAGGCCGCAAAATCTGTGATCATACGCCTCGTCTATCACCATCATTTCCCTGCTCCAACTCGATTATTATTCAACCTTCTTCGCTTACAGGAATGCGACCCACAGCGCAATCAACAGCATCGGGAAGGTGACTATATTCCGCAAGATCACTTTGTTCATCTTGCACATCTCTATTTACTTGGCATATATTTCTTCTCATACCACCACAGCTTGCATTCATCCACAGTCGCGTATTTAAATACTCTGCGACGAAAACTTGCACGACATCCAAGGTCCGTATCTAAATCCACGGGCCCGTCCAATTATGAACTCTTTGCTTTCGCATGGGCACATTTTGTACTTCACCACGATACTGCGTATCCACTTGAACGTATCCTTCCTAGTTGTCGTGAGTCGCATGTCGATAGCAAAGATGGTCTGCTAAAGGTCTTTACTCGACTGGAAAAGTCGATACAGAAAGACATGGCGTTAAAGGCATTGGCCCGACTGCTGGTTCTCCGGTTCGTAATCCCAACTACGCCACAAACTACTCTTCAGGAGATGTATTTAGACCATCTTGGGCATGTTCACGCTGACCCCCACCTTGTGGCCAAGAAAAGCACCGACGAGACAGTTGTTGACCTACTTGCAAAACCGAAGAAATCGTCCCCAACATATGAGCCCTATTCTGAAATAAAGGGTTTAGGCAAGTTCGAATATCTGCCTATGTTATTAGGCGCAGACAGCTTGCGCGTCTTTCGCTCCCTCTTCGACAGCGACCGTCTTTGTGCAGTACTTGAAAACGTCGTGACCGGCCAGCCAGTGTTATTTCTGCGATGTAGCGAAAGTTATGGCGCAACTGCCAATGATTCTTCAAGCTTAGTCGCTTGGTGTGATTCTTGGGGATCACGGCTTAAAAAACTCTTGACTTGCAAACGTGATCTACCAAAGTTGGCTTTCGACCTAGGAGTTTCTCCTGATGCACAAATGGAATGGAGATACTTCGCACTGAAACCTCGTGACATACTTCAGCATGAACTTGGCACCCTACTCGATGAACATCAAGACGAGTTTGGTCAGTTAGTAGCCCAGATTGACAATGACGATTCAATCCGAACGAGATCGATTGGTCGGTACGGACATAGCGCTGATGTTGGCTATCGAGTATTTCGAAGACTATCAATGTATTTGGGATACGAGTCAGACCTCGAAACCACTGCAAGAGACTTTGAGTCTTCATTTGCTGATATCGATCGTGGGATAAAAAATGTCGAAAACAAATTACCCACGATAGTTGCCAATTGTGTTGGTCGCGTGCTAAAGACGGACATTGAGAGCGGCGATCTTGACCCATCAAATATTCTCGCTAACGCAAAGAGTGTCAATAGTATTGCATCACGACTTATAAAACATCTGGTTAGCAAACAAATAGATATAACAAAATTGGTAGCTGAGGACGTAGTTCCTGAAATTCTTCAGGGGAAAAAACTGAGAGATGCCGCATATGCCTGTGTCCGTCACATTCGCGACCTCCTTCCACTCAATCATGACATAGATAAAGCACCAATAGACCCCTTTAAACATGCAGACTTAGCCAATAACTTCGATCTCGTTGCGCTGATATCTTCATGCAGTACATTATTCAAAGAACTTGATACTAGATGTGCAAACGTTGGATTGCCGCCATTTCGGGACATTGTTAAAAATCAAAAATTGAAGTGGGCGAGCGGATCCGAATTTACTAATGCTTTCGCCATAGACCATGGTTTCGCTGCCGCAATCACCCTGACAAGCATGATCAACATATGCAAGAAAGCAATTGACCGTGTTGTAAGCGTCGCTGGTACCGGCACAACCGCCCCGCCAGATATTAGGCTTGCGAGACTTGCATTCGGTCTAGCCTCCGACGATGACGATGCGTGGTTGAAAGCAGAAGCAACAATGCTACTGGAAGAGGTATCATTCGCAGTTGCTATCCACAACTTATATCCAAAAGATTCCAGAGACTCCAAAGTCAAAGGCTATCGTACAGATTTAGTAAACCAGCCATTTGAATTTCTTGCTTTACTAGCGGACGGCCTACAGCGTTGGGATAGAGAAAGAGCCGCCAGCCACGCAAAGGGGGATGTCTTAGGCTACATACCTGGCACTCGCTTTGATTTAGACATTGATGGAGAAACGATATACATATCGCTGTTAGGCGATCGGCTAGATCTCCGACGAGAGGAATTGAGTCTTCGAAACGGACTGAAGTCTTATTTGAAAGACGCTCACACTATGCTACGACTATCGTTAAGTGAAGACTTGCGCTCCTTGAGCCGATATTAGTCTGAGCTCACCACCTAGTCGGTGGTCATGGCCTCTAGCTGAATAGAACGCATCCATTAGAGCGTCTTGCGTATTTGAATTTCATAACCACACGCCCGCATGTAGTTGGCGCACTCGGTTGATTCAACCCGGCGCAGCGCTTCGACCAGTGCCTGGCCGATCGCGTCGAATGTGCGGGCGGCGACGCGACGCAGCCACGATTTGACCTTCGACCACAACTTTTCGATCGGGTTGAGGTCCGGACTGTACGCCGGCAGGTACCACACGCTTGCACCGGCGGATTCGATCGTCTGGATCACCGCCGGCGACTTGTGCGCCGACAGGTTGTCCATCACCACGACGTCACCGGGTCGCAGCGACGGCGCCAGATACTGTTCGACGTAGCCTTCAAACGTGACGCGGTTGATCGGGCCGTCGTAGATCACCGTGGCTGATTCGATCACACCGGCGAGCCGCATCGCGCTCAACAGTGTTGTCGTTTTCCAGTGGCCGTGCGGCGTGTGGTCCACGCAACGCTCGCCAACGGGCGACCGTCCGTACAGGCGTGTCATGTTGCTCGTGACGCCGGATTCGTCGAGGAACACGAACGATCCGGGGTCGACGAAGCGTCGGGCGATCGCGAAGTTGCGTCGACGTTCGACGATGTCGGGCCGACGTTGCTCGGCGGCGATCAGCGACTTTTTTTCAGCGACAGGTTCATCTTCTGCAGCGCCCGGCACACCGTCGACTCAGCCACATGCACGCTGAGCATGTCACGCAATTGGATCAATGTGATGCCCGGATTGATCTGAATCTGCTGACGCATCAACTGCACGTCCGCGTCGGTGAGTTTGACGTGACCCTTGGGCCCGGTCTTGGCCGGCTCAAGCGTGCCGCGCTGACGGGCCTTGCGTCGAATTTGATGCAGACCCTGCTGGGTGACCTCGAAGCGTCGAGCCACCGAAGCGATCGACTCGCCGCGTTCGATCGCCGCGAGCATTTTCCGACGGGTTTGAAGCGGTATCGCCATGACGCAACCTCCGTGTTCGGGGCACATCATCGCAAATTTAATGAAATGGCGCAAGAGGCTCTAGTCCGCCACTCATCAGGCTCGATGGTGTCGCGAATCAGATGCATGATCGATTGCACGATTTCATTAAAAGACATTCCGACAGACGGCTCGCCATCACTGTATAGATCAACCTGCCCCTTCGGCAACACGACATCAATATCCACAGAAGGCGCGTTGTCAAAATATGGCGGCTGCACAACCAACGATGAGAGGTCGTAGTGTTTGGTTATCGTCGCTTCGGCGCCTGGCTTATTAACTTCCTCAGCCGCTGCTGCAAGACCCACAACCAATATCAACACAGCGGCCAGACAGGCAGTTATTCGCATGTTGAGACCCTCCGGTAGTACAGTCATAGACGCGTCAGATGTTGATCGGTTCGTCAGACAGCAAAATCATGATACAAAAAAACCGGGACGCGTTGCGTCCCGGCTGTGGGGTGGCTTGTTTAGCCGGCGGGCTTGCCCGCCGTTGAATGCGTTCATCGAAGCGGCGGGCAAGCCCGCCGGCTAAACGTGTGATGTCGCATCACTCCATCGCGGCGAGTTCTTCGTCGGGGATATCGAAGTTGGCGTGGACCTTCTGCACGTCGTCGAGGTCTTCGAGTTTGTCGACGAGGTTCATGACCTTGCGGGCGACGTCGCCGGCGCATTCGACGGTGTTCGACGCGATCATGGTCATCTCGGAGGACTCGAGGGTCAGGCCGGCGGCTTCGAGGGCTTCCTTGACGGGGATGTAGTTACCCGGCTCGCTGGTGACTTCCCAGTAGTCATCCTGGTCGGCGATGTCTTCGGCGCCGGCTTCGAGGGCGATCTCCATGAGCTGCTCTTCATCGGCGGCGGACTTTTCAAGGGTGATGATGCCCTTGGCGGTGAAGATGTAGGCCACGGAGCCGGACGTGCCGAGGTTGCCGCCGGACTTGTCGAAGGCGGAGCGGACTTCACCGGCGGTGCGGTTGCGATTGTCGGTCAGGCATTCGACGAGGATGGCGACGCCGGACGGGCCGTACCCTTCGTAGATGACGGTTTCGTAGGCCTCGGTGCCGAGTTCGCCGGAGCCCTTGGCGATCGCTTTTTCGATCGTGTCCTTGGGCATGTTGGCGGCTTTGGCTTCGTCGATGGAGTAGCGGAGGGTAAGGTTGGTGGCGGGATCGCCGCCGCCGTTGCGTGCGGCGACGATGATCGCGCGGGCGCACTTGCTCCACATCTTCGAGCGCTTGGAATCCTGGCGGGCTTTACGGTGCTTGATGTTGGCCCATTTGCTGTGACCGGCCATGTGAGGGGCTCCGGGGTAATTTGGAATGCGGTGAGTGGGTTGGGGCGTCGCACTTAAGTGCGACGCTCCGGGGGAACAGAATTACTTCGTGGGGTCGGGCGGCTTTTCGCCGGGGACCGGGGCGATGGCGGGCTCGCGGTTGGCCCCGGCGGCGGACACCTTGCCGCTGAGCGAGTCAATCAGTTCGACGGTTTCGGGGCGCTGCTTGGGGTCGGCCTGGCGCGCGAGGTTCAACGCATCGTTCCACAACTGAAGGGCCCGCGGCTTCTGATTCGCCCGCCACAGCGCATCGCCGAGGTGATCGAGGATCACCGGGTCATTGCCCTGCGGCTTGGTGCGCGCTTCTTCCAACCGGCGACGCGAATCCTCAAAACGGCCCAGCTTGTACAACACCCAACCCAGCGAATCCAGGTAGGCCCCGTTCTCCGGCTCGCTGGCGACGGCCTTCTGCGTCATCGTCAACGCCTGCTCGAGGTTGCGACCTTCATCGCCCCACAGGTAGCCCAGGTCGTTGTTGGAAGGCGCGTGATCCGGGTCGGCCTTCAGCGCGTTCAGCAACGCCTTTTCACCGAGGTCGGGTTTGTCCATGGAGTGGTAGATCAGCGCCTTGATGTAGTAGAGGTCGGCCGGCTTTTCGGGGCCCGCCTTCAGCGCCAGATCGATCTGCTGCTGGGCTTTGTCATACTGCTCAAGCTGACGATACAGCACCGCCAGCGACATGCGACGCTTGGGCTCGAGGTCCGGCTTCATCGCCAGCGCCTTTTCGAGCGCCTCGACCGCCTTGTCTTTCTTGTCCCAGCGGAAGTACAGGTCCGCCAGGGCCATCTGCTGCTCGGCGGATTCTTTCTGACGCAGGTAATACGCTTCTTTTCTCGGGTAAAACTGATCGAGCGTGCCCTGCTTGATCGCGATCTGCTCCAGCAGAATCAGCGGCGCCAGATCGTCGGGCCGCTGCTCGAGGGTTTCGTTGAGCAGCGTTTCCGCCTCGCCGAGTCGATCGGTTTCGTTGAACAGTTGCACGATGGTGCGCAGCGCCAGCACATCGCCGGGATTTTCACGCAGCAGGTCGCGCAGGTTCTGCTCGGCCCGGTCGTACTGACGGTTGGCGGCGTACCACTCGGCCATCTTCAGACGAGCGATGCGCGAGGCGGGAATCTCGTGCTGCACCTGCTTCATGAGCCGAATCCACTGCGTGTTGTCCGTGCGCGGATTGTTCTCGTACAGATCGAACAGCAGCGTGTAGGTCGGCTCGTTGGTCGGGTCGATGTCGAGCACGGACCAGAGCGTGCGCTCGGCTTCGTCGAAATCCTTGGCGGCGATCTGAAGCTGAGACTTGAACAGGCGGTAGCGGATGTTGCGCGGGTCCTGCTGGAGGAGGTCTTCGATGATTTTCAGGGAGCCGTCGAGGTCTTCCTTTTCACCGAGCACGCGGGCGCGGGTGAAGCGGATGTCCGGGTCGTCGGGGTTTTCGACTTTGTCGAGCAGTTCGAGGGCCTTGTCGAAGCGGCCGAGTCGAATCTGCAGATCGATCGTGGCGACCTGCGGCGTGAGGAATCCGCGATCCAGCGACGCCGCCTTGTCATAATCCGACGCGGCGATTTCGATCTTGCCTTCGCGCTCGTGAAGGGCCCCGCGGACATACCACGCCGCGGCGGTGTCGCGCTGGTTGGACGGCAGCGCGTCGACCTGCTTGAGCAGCGCGGCAGTGTCGATGTTGTCCCGCTTGAGCACCTCGGCGACATAATCGGCGGCCTCCCGGGGCTGATCGCTGACCAGCTTCACCATCAACGCCGCCAGCTTATCGCGATTCTTCTCGACCAGGCGATCGACCAGACGCCGGTAAACCACCATGTCACGCGGCCGGGCGGCCAGGTGATCGGTCAGCAGCCGCTGGGCCTCGGCGGGCTCGGCAAGTTGAGCCGTGGCGAGTATCAGCGACGAGGGGCGGTCGGTCTGCTCGTAGAGGTCACGCAGCAGTTTCACGAACTGCTTGCGGTTGTCGATGTGGTCGGCGACGTACGGCGCCAACTCCAGCGACGCGCTGGACTCGCCGGCATCACGAAGCTGATCGATCAGCGTCTGCTGGGCGGCGCGGGGTCGATGCATTGCCAGCAGGCAGTACACACGCCGCGGGGTCAACTCGGAAGCCTCGATCAACTCATCGCCGGACGCCGCGTGGAAATATTCCAGGGCCCGGTCGAAGAGCCCGAGCCGACACAGCGCATCGCCGGTCTGCATGTGCACGCGCCCGCGCTGACGATCCAACAGCGCCAACTCACGCACCAGCGTGCTGATTCGGGTGAAGTTCTCCGGCAGCGAAAGATAACGAGTCAGGCTTTCCACGGCCGCGGCGTCGTAACCGCGCTGCAGCAGCGCCTGGCCCAGGTAGTACGGACGCAGATATTCGATAGCGGGGTCGAGTTGATCGCCGTCGAATTCGGCGGAGCGCGCCAGCGTGTAGATCGCCTCGTCCCAGTCGCTTTTCTTGAAGGCGAAGCGCCCGAGCAGGAACAGGCTCTGGCCGTCTTCACGATCCAGTCGCACGGCCTCGGTCAGACGCTGGGCGCCTTTGACCTCGTTGCCGTAAGAGAAGTAAATGCTGCCGAGCAGGCGAAGAATTTCAGGGGCGTTGGGATCGAGGCGGCGGGCCTGTTCGAGTTGCGTGATGGCTTCCCAACGGTTCCCTTCACGGAAGGCGGTGCGTCCGAGCACGTAGGCCTTGAGCGCCGCGGCGGGCGGTTCGGCCGGGTCGGCTTCGGGGTCTGTTTCCGGCTGGGGTGGGCCGGCGGTCTGCAGGTAGTCCGGGGGGGTGAGCCCGGCGACGACCTGATCGAGCGTCATGGCGGCGCGCTGCAGGGCGGCGCCGGCGCGGGGCTGAATCTGTTCGGGTTCGATCGAAGGCGGAGCAGGCAGCGTCAGGTCGAAGGGTTTTGCCGGCGCGGCGGCTTCGGCTTCGACGGCGGCGGCGAGTTGGTCCGACTGATCGGGTTTGCCGCCCGCCTCGGCGGTTTTATCCGCGTTGGAGCAACCGCCCAGCCACCCGAGCCCCACCGAGAGCACACCGATCGTCAATCCCCGGTAAAACACGTCCAACGATGATGTGCGTCGCAGGCTCAAGGGCAAATCCTCATTTTCAGAATGACGAATATCCGGCTAAACCGACGGGCAGGCCCGCAACGGCTGCGAGTAATACGGGCCCTGAACCTTCAACGTTCGCCGGCGACTTTTATTCGTCAATTCTCAATGAATGACCTTGTTCAGCGGGTAGCTGAAGATGCCGGTGGCGCCGGCCTTGTGCAACTGAGGCACCAGGTCGCGCTCCACGTGGCGATCGACGATGATCTCCAGGGCCACCCACTGCTCATCGGCCAGCGGGCTCACGGTCGGGCTCTTTTCCGAGGGGAGCATCGCCGAGATGGCGTCCAGTTTCGCTCGCGGAACGTTCATCTTCAGTCCCACACGCTGCTTGGCGCCGATGGCGCCCTTGAGCAGCAGAGCGAGACTTTCAATCTTATCCCGCTTTACAGGGTCCTTCCATGCGTCGTGATTGGCGATCAGGCGCGTGGTCGAGCTCATGATCTCGTCGATGATGCGCAGGTTGTTGGCACGGATCGAGGAGCCGGTTTCGGTGATGTCGACGATGGCGTCGACCAGGCGGGCCTTGACCTCGGTCGCGCCCCAACTGAACTCGACCTTCACGTCGATGCCCTTGTCGGCGAAGTAGCGCTTGGTCGTCTGCAGCAGTTCGGTGGAGATGATGCCGCCGGCCAGGTCCTCGGGTTTTTTCACCGACGATTCATCCGGCACGGCCAGCACCCAACGCGCGGGCTTGGAGGTCGCCTTGGAGTAGGTCAGCTCGCAGACTTCGTGGACGTCGGAGTTGTTCTCGACGACCCAGTCGCGCCCGGTGATGCCCAGGTCGATCACGCCGTCGGCGACGTACCGGCTCATCTCCTGGGCACGGAACATCACGCAGGAGATCTGCGGGTCGTCGATCTCGGGGAAGTAGCTTCGGCTGGGGATGCGCACGCTGTATCCGGCGCGGGCGAACAGGTCGACGGTCGAATCCTGCAGGCTTCCCTTGGGCAGACCGATGCGCAGAATCTCTGAACTCTCACGACGGATCATTTGCGGGCACTCTTCTTTTTGGTGGTCTTCTTGGTTTTCTTAGCCGGCGACTTGGAAGCCATTTTCCTGGTGGTCTTCTTGGTCGTTTTCTTGGCGGTCTTTTTCTTGGTGGTCTTCTTGGTCGACTTGGCCTTGCTGGCGGGGCCGGCCGGCAGATCGACCTTGATCGGGCGCTCGACGTAAGCTCTCAACAGCACGTAGGCATCGATGCTGTCGGCGGCGCGGATGTGCGACTCGAGGAAGGATTGGGTCTCGGCGAGCGTGGCCTCGGGGTCGACGATGTCGTCGCGCTGCAGGCGCTGGTGCAGTTGCTCATCGACCGGCACGGCGTGGCCGTCGAAGCCCAGCAGCAAGACCGACGCGCTGACGAAAGGCGGCATGCCGTCGAGGCCGTCGAGATACTCGCGGGCCTCGCGCTTGGGCATGTCGGCCAGACGACCGAGCGACACATGATGCTCGCGCTTGTAGATCGCATGCAGCACACAGCTGAGTCGATACATGCGTTCTTCGGCCAGCGCGTAGCCGGGCCCGATGATCGCGACGAGGTCGGCCGGGTCGGTGACGCGCAGATCGTTGAAATCGACGATCTCGCGCATCAGCTTGGCCAGGGCCTGGTCCGCCTGGTTGTGACTGGATTCCCAGCAGAGGAAAGCGTGGATGAGGCGCTCGATCGGGTCGCGCTCGATGACCTCGCGATCGGGAGCGGCCTTGGCGAGCTGACGCATCATTTGCGACAAGCGCTTGGCGTAATCGGTGGCGTGTTTCACGTTTCAGAATCCTCAGACTCGTGGAAGGTCGCCTCGTCGGCGGCCTCATCTTCTTCCGGTTCTTCCGGGGGCGGGGGCAATTCGGCGGCGGCCTGACGAATGGCGTCGAGCACCGCGGCCTGTTTTTTCAGGGAGGTGTCCAGTTCAAAGCGGAACTTCGGCAGCGAACGGGTGTAAACCTTTTCCGCCACTTCCGCATGAATGTGCCTGGTGGCGTGACGCAGCCCGTGCAGCACGGTTTCCTGCCGATCTTCCGGCAGCACGCTGATGCTGATGATCGCGAGTTGACCGTCGGGCGTGATGTTCACACCGGTCACGGAGATCAACCCGCTGACGCGCGGATCAGCCAGCCCGGCGCTGATGATCTGTCCGATCGTGCGCTGGAGCGTGGATTCAAGCTGTTGGCGGCGGTGAGACATAGGTAACTCGGAACTCGGAATGCGGAACGCGGAACTCGGAACGATTGATGCGGCCCCGGGCTTTTGCAGTTCCGAGTTCCGAGTTCCGAGTTCTCACTTTTCTAATGTCCGGTCAGTATCTCCATCTGGTGGTCGTTGAGTACGAACAGGCGGTTTTCCCGCAATCGGTCGAGGATCTTGCTGAGCGTGCTCTGGGCACGCGGCACGGTCGTCGACACAGTCACGATCCCGAGCACGGCCCGCCGGTGGGTTTCGTGCTCATCGACTTCGGCGATGGCGATCTGTCCGATGCGCCCCAGCCGATCCTTCACGCTCCGCAACACACGACGCTTGTCTTTGAGACTCATCGCGTCGCCGATCACCAGTTCAACCTGCAGGATGCCGATGACCATGGTTCGAACTCGGAACGCGGAACGTGGAACGTGGAACTTACGGAGTCGGATGCGGCTTGATCAGTTCCGAGTTCCGCGTTCCCACTTCCCCGTTACTTATCCGGGCAATGTCGCTTTAACCTCGGTGGTGATGTAACACTCGAGAATGTCGCCTTCGCGGATGTCGTCGTAGCCTTCGATCTTCATGCCGCATTCCATGCCGTTTTTGACTTCCTTGGCGTCGTCTTTGAACCGCTTGAGCTGTTCGAGCTTGCGGTCGTGTTCGATGACGATGTCCTGGCGTGTCACACGGATCAAAGCGCTGCGGCGGACGACGCCGTCGGTCACGTAGCAACCGGCGACCGAGCCGACCTTCGAAACCTTGAAGACCTCGCGGACCTCGGCGTGGCCGAGCACTTCTTCACGCTGCTCGGGGCTGAGCATGCCTTCGAGGGCGAGCTTGATGTCGTCGACGATGTTGTAGATCACGCGGTACAGGCGGATGTCGACGCTGCGGCGTTCGGCCTCGGAGCGGGCCTGCTGCGAAGCGATGACCTGGAAGCCGATGATCACGGCATCCGACGCCTCGGCCAGCAGCACATCCGACTCGGTGATGCCGCCGACGGCCGCGTGAAGCACACGCACGGCGACTTCCTCGTTGTCGGCGCCGACTTCCTCGATCGCCTTGCGAAGCACTTCGACCGAGCCCTGCACGTCGGCCTTGAGCACGACGCGCAGTTCCTTGACGCCGCCGGCCTTCATCTGCTCGAACACGTTGTCGAGCGTGACCTTGGTCTTGGAGGCGAGCTCCTTCTTGCGTTCGACTTCGCGGCGATCCTCGGCGATCTCTTCAGCACGCTTGAGGGTGTCGACGACGTAGAACTTGTCGCCGGCGTCGGGCACCTCGTCGATGCCGGAGATTTCCAGCGGCGTGGCGGGACCGGCTTCCTTGAGGTCTTCACCGTGATCATCGATCATCGCGCGAACCTTGCCGAAGGCGCGGCCGATGACGACGAAGTCGCCGACCTTCATCTTGCCTTCCTGCACAAGCACACGCGCCACCGGCCCGCGGCCCTGGTCCAGCTCCGCCTCGACGACCTGCCCGTAGGCAAAGCCACCGTAGTCGGCGGTCACTTCCAGCAGCTCGGCCTGGTAGTCGAGCACTTCGATCAGCTCGTTGACGCCCTGGCCGTTCTCGGCGGAAACCTTCATGATTTCGGTATCGCCGCCCCACTCCACGGGGTTGAGCCCATGCTCGGCGATCTGGCCGAGGATGCGCTGGATGTTGGAGTCGGTGGCTTCCTGTTTATCGATCTTGTTCAGCGCGATGACGATCGGGATGCCGGCCGCCTTGGCGTGGTTGATCGACTCGATGGTCTGCGGCATGACGCCGTCGTCGGCGGCGACGACCAGCACAACCAGGTCGGCCAGAGACGCGCCGCGGGCACGCATGTTGGTGAAGGCCTGGTGGCCGGGCGTATCCAGGAAGACGACGGTCTTGTCTTCGCCGTCGGAGCCCTGGATGGTGGTTCGGAAAGCACCGATGTGCTGGGTGATGCCGCCGGCTTCACCCGCGGCCACGTCCGCCTTGCGGATGCGGTCCAGCAGCGAAGTCTTGCCGTGGTCGACGTGACCGAGCACGGCCACGACCGGCGGGCGACGACGCTCATCGCTGCGATCGCGCTTCTCGAGTTCAGCCTCGACAGCCTGACCGGCGGTCTGAGCTTCCTTGATCTCCAACTCGATGCCCTGCTCCAGGCAGATTTCCAGGGCGAGGTCCGGCTCGATGGCGTGGTTGATCGTGGCCATGACGCCGCGGTTGAACAGGAACTTGACGATGTCGGCGCCCTTGATGCCGGTGGCGGCGGACAGGTCTTTGATGGTGAACGGCGCGGCGATGGCGACCTTGCCGCCGGTTTCCAGCGGGCTCAGCGCGGCGGAACCGCCTTCGGCGCGTTTCTTCATCTCGCGACGGCGCTGCTTGAGGTAGCCGGCCGCGTGGCTGAGGCGTTCTTCACGCTCCACGAGGTCCTGCTCACGCCGCACGCCCTTGTACCAGAGCTCGGCGTCGCCGCTGCGACCGCCCTTGCGGCGTTTGGAACGGCGCGGCGAACGGGAGGCGTCGTCTTCGGGGCCACCACGGCCGCCGGCGCCCTTGCCCCGGACCGGACCGCGTGAACGCATCACATCGCCCGGCTGCGGACTGGCCTCGGCCGCCTGACGCGGCGGTCCGCCGGGTCCACCCTGCCCCGGCGCGCGGCGCGGACGGGGCGCCCGCACGTTTTCGGGTTCTTCGACACGGATGACCTTCGGGCCCCTGAGCTTGGCGGCCTTGGGGGTCTGAAGCTGAGGGCCGGCGGGCTTGACGGGCTCGGGTTTTTCAGGCTCGGATTCAGACGGCTCGGCGGGCGATTCGCCGGCGTCGGCCTCAGCGGCTTCGGCCTCGGCGACTGGCTCAGCTTCGGGCTCGGGCTCGGGCTCAGCCTTGGGACGCGCCTTGGCCTTGGCTTCTGCCTGTTCGGCCTTTTGCTGCACGTCCACCTCGGCTTCACCGGCCGCTTCGACTTCGGCTTCGACCGGGGCCGCCGGGGTTTGGACCTCAGCGACCGGCTCGGCGGGCTGTTCGGTCGTGTCCGCCGCGTCGGACGCTTCTGCAGGTGACTCGTCTTCGGCAACCGCTTCGGCTTCCTGGGCCTCTTCACCCGGAGGCGTCAGCTTCTTGCGGCGACGCGCCTTCTTGACCTTGGTCAGATCGACCTTCTCCGCAGTCTCCACGGCCGTGGTCCCCGGGTCCTGCGCGTCGTGTTCGCTGAACCATTCGCGAATCGTCGCTTCCAGACCGACGGACACCGCCGCCATGTGGTTCTGCAGGTCCAGCCCCTCGGCCCGGCACTTCTCGAGAATCGCCTTGGATTCAACGCCGAGTTCGCGGGCTACCTGAAAAAGTCGTTTCTGCTTGGCCAAGTGCAAGCTCCTTAGGGGAGTTCTGAGTTCAAAGTGTCATGTTCAAAGTCCAGAGGCGTTTGCTTGAACTTTCAACTGCTCAACTTTGAACTTTCTTACTGCCGGTCCTCCGGCGTTTCGGATTGTTCGTCTTCACTGTCTTGTCCGGTCGCCAGGCGAGCGACTTCCGTTTCGTCCTGCGACTGCTCGATCTCGCGTTCGCCTTCGGACTGCTGATTGGCCTCGTCGGTCTCGGCCGTCTCGTCGCCCTGGGCCTGCGCCATCGCCACATCGTGCGGCGCGTCGCCGGTTTCGTCGCCGGCCGCGGTCTCTTCCTCGGCCGGGGTCGCCGCCTCGGACTCGGACTGGCGGCGGGTGAGCATGTCCATGATGTCGCCGGAGCCGTCGTCGTCGTGGGCCGCCGACTTGGGCGCCGCGGGAACAGCCCCGAAGTCGCCGAGAATCGACGCCGCCTGCGATTCGCCCGGCTCGGACGCACGCGTGGCGGCTTCCTCGGCCTTGCGACGTTCGGCTTCCTCGCGCTCGGCCTGCTGCTGAACCGCCACGACCTTCGCCTTCTCCGAACAGATCTGAACCATCTGCTCGGCCTTGTCTTCGGTCAGACCGAAGTCCGCCAGGTGTTCGATCAGCACGTCGGCGCCGACTTCCTCGACGTCGAACACGGTGATCAGGCCCAGCGCCGCCATGCGGTCGATCATCTCTTCGTTGACGCCTTCGATGTCCTTCAGCGTCTCGTCGAGAATGTCCAGGCCCTTGGCGAACTCGGCCGGCGTGAGGATGTCGATGTCCCAGCCGGTGAGGCGCGCCGCCAGGCGCACGTTCTGACCGCGCTTGCCGATCGCCAGCGAAAGCTGGTCTTCGTTGACCACGACCGTGCCGCGTCCGAGTTCGAAACACAGCGAAATTTCGACGATTTCCGCCGGGCGCAGCGCGTTGGCGATCAACACCTGCGACGATTCATTCCAGCGGACCACGTCGATCTTCTCGCCGCCGAGTTCGTCGACGATGTTCTTGATGCGGCTGCCGCGCACGCCCACGCAGGCGCCGACCGCGTCGACCTTCGAGTCGATCGACGACACCGCCACCTTCGTGCGATGCCCCGGCTCGCGGGCCAGGGCCTTGATCTCGATGACGCGCTCGCTGACCTCGGGCACTTCGACTTCAAACAACCGGCGGATAAACTCCGGCGCCGCGCGGCTCAGCACGATCTTCACCTGATGACCCATGTCACGGACATCGAGAATCAGGCAGCGGATGCGCTCGCCCGGCTGATGTTGCTCACCGGGGATCTGCTCGCTGCGCGGCATGAAGCCTTCAGCGCGTCCGACAGAAATCACCAGCGCCCCGCCCTCGTAGCGCTGGGCGGTGCCGGTGATCAGCTCGCCGACGCGGCTGGAAAATTCGTCATAGATGCTGGCGCGTTCATCCTCGCGGAACTTCTGAATCATGACCTGCTTGGCGGTCTGCGCGGGGATGCGGCCGAGCTGGGCCAGCGGAATCTCTTCGCCGTGGCGGAAAACCTTGATCTGACCATTGAGGCGATCGACCAGTGCGGAAAACTCCTCGGTGTCTTCCGCATTGAAGTGCTTGCGCGCGGCCGACACCAGGGCCTGTTCGATGTCGACGAACAGAGACTCCTTGTCGATGTTGCGGTCGCGGGCGATCGCGTCGATGATGCGAAGCATTTCCTGGCTCATGTTGTTGGATCTCTTGGGTTGTTATTCAGTTTTGCTATTCAGTTGTTCAAGCCGTGTCATGGCTTCCGATGTTTTTGGTATGTTCAGCCGCCGGATTCAATCGGCGGGGTGTTTCTAAATAACAAGGCCACGTGACGCCGATCGTCGCGTGGCCTGGAGGCACACATCCCGCAGTCGGGATGCACCGCAAATCGTCGATGTGGCTACGCCATCATCGGCTCCTTTCCCGTCGCGGCCGGATCCATCCGGTCGCCGGTGCGGCTGCCCACAGGCACAACGGCATGAAGCGCCTTACGCTCCATAGCCCAGACCCGTCTCTTTCACCAACGCATGGTCGGTCATGGTCATCATCCTGGCGCTTGCGCGTCCGAGTGATCCATTTAAGCCCCAACCCTCCCTGGGCCGGGTGCAAGACTATAAGTGTAGACCCCCAAATGCCCGTGTCAAGGCAGGCAGCACCGCCAAACGGGTTAATGCGGCTGGTCGAGGTAGTGCCAGATATCGGCGATGCTGGCGGCGCCGGTGCTGAGGTTGCGGTTGGGATCGGCCAGCAGGGGCGGGGCCGGCTGATCGGCGACGAAGTTGGCTGAGCCGTCAAGGTAGGCGACGTTGACGCCGTCGCCGTGGCAGCCGAGCACGCGGCCGCCGCCGGCGATGTTGTCGGCGAGCAAGGCGGTGCGCTGCTTGCGGTGGTGGATCGTGGCGCCGAGGTATTTCTCGTCGTCGTCAAGTACGCGGCGGCTGTACCATGACCGCAGATTGATCCACATGTCCCGGGCGGCCCAGAAGTAGTAGTTGTGACTGGCCGGGTCGCCGGCGCTGTCCATCAACGCCTCGTTGCCGTAGGCCTCGATATTGCCCCAGATGCCGGGCTTGGCCGAGGGGCAACGCACCACCGCGTCGTCCTGCCACCTGGCGAAGTCATAATACTCGATCAGCAGGCCCAGACTGACGGGGCGCTTGGGGCCGGTTTCAAACATGAAGTACGATGTGCCGTGATTGTTGAACGCATTGGCGCCGACGTACGGCAGGTGGAGTTTGTTCTCCGTGGCATAGGTGAATGAGCCGAGGTAGTTCTGGCGGACATTGGACGCACAAGCGACGCGCTGCGCCGCTTCCCGGGCCGCAGTCAGCGATGGCAGAAGAATCGCGACCAACAGTGCGATGATCGAGATGACCACCAGCAATTCGATCAAGGAAAAACCATGTCGGCGCATGAAGCGGATTTCCATGAAGCCCACGGATTGGATCCGTGGGCTTCGGGTTTATTCATCGACGCCGGCGCATCGTGATCGCGCCGAGCATCAGCAGGCCCGCCGGCAACGCCGCTGGCGCCGGAATGATCAACGAGTTATTGGCTCGCAGCGCATTGACCTCACCCTGGGTCAGCGTACCGGAGAAGATGTACAACTCGTCGATCTGGCCCCAGAATGAGTTGTTCTGGGTGGTGGTTCCGGCGCCGACGTGGGTCAGCGTGATGCCGCCGCCCCAGGCTCTGGAGCCGAGATTCACACCATCGCGCCAGGCGGTGACCTGACCGGCCCCGTTGTAGGACACGGCCCAGTGGTGGAAGGCGTTGTCATCGGAGATGTTGCCGTATTCAGCGTTGTTGTTGGTGGCGTTGCGCAAACGAAGCCCCTGGATGACGCTTGAATTGTCAGGCGTCCAGATGAAATTGCTGTTGGCAGCGATGGTGCCAGCGACCATGCCCTGAGAATCCAGCGCGCTGCTGCTGCGCTGGCCCCACCACGACATCGACCAAGCGTTCCCGTAGGTGAGACTGACGGTCGAACTGAAGGCCAGGTGTTCCTCCGTGCCGGACTGGTCCATGTTCAACGCGCCGGCGCCGAACTTCACCTCGCCGGCTGCGGTGGTGATGTTCGGCGTGCCGCTGGAGGCGGACAGGTGGTTGTTGCTTCCCGAATCGTCGTTGAAATTCGAGTCAAACGAATAATGCACGAGGATGCTGGCGGCTTGAACACCGCTGGCCGAAATCAGCAAACATCCGACAACGAGGGTAAAAAGGCACATGGATTTCATCACTTGCTCCTTATTAGTTCTTATTTGTCAGCACGAGATGTGTGGGGGCGATCGGGTTCGGTCACGATGATGCCGTACATACCCGCGGGGCTTGGGCGATCGGGAATCTGCCTCGCCCCTAGCGTGACGTCGCCGGCGGCATCGATCCGACGACGCCAGAGGGTATAGTCGAGCGTGCGAGATTCCAGCACGCGTGGATGCCTGGTTGCAGGCACCATCAACGTGATGTGATGCGACGTCGACTCGAATTCGTCGATCAGCCAGTCCGGCAACGGCGCATTGGGATTCCACAGCACCCACAACGTCGCCGGAGCCGACAGCTTCAGCGTCAGGCTCAGATTCGCATCCGCTTTATCTGCGTTCGGCGGCTGCACGTAGTCAGCTCCGCGCAGCACCGCCGGCAAATTCGGATTATCCAGCCCCACCCAGGTGAAATTGCGGTCGGAATATGCCAGTGCGTCCTCGACAAATCCGCCGCGCGCGATCGAATACGCATGCCCGTTGCTGGCCTCAGCGCTGACCAGCAGCGGCTGCGCCACATCGCCGTCGACCAGCGAAATCCGCTGCCCCGCCCCGAGCACGCGCAGGCCTATCCGTCGCGATTGAATCTGCACCGTGCCCTGCCGCACCCATGTATCCACATGACGCCCGGCGCCGGAGACGCGCATCTCGAATTCCGTGCCCAGGTCCGTGACGCGTACCCCGTGCGGGGCCGTGACGGTGAAGCCCACCGCCGTGGTCGGCACATGCGCCGTCAGATAGCCGCCTGCGAGTCGTCCGCTGTTGACACCCACGAGTTCGAATTCACATGGCCCGTTGATCGCCACCACCGCGCCGGACTTGAAGATCAACTGCGCCCGCCCCGCCGCCAGCGCGATCCGCCCCGGGCCCAGTTCCGCCCCCTGTGTCATCGGCGCCGGCGACTCGGTGAACACCGCATCAGATGAGAAGTTCGACAGCATCGCGATGGATTCAACCTGCGACGGAGCAACGGGGGCTACCGGTGTATGTACATCGCCTGACCCCATGAACCAACCTGTCACCGCCAGCGCGATCAGCGCCGCGGCGGCGAGGGAGTACCAGACGCTTCGGCTGCGCCTCAGCGTCGGCTTGGTGTGATGCGGAAGTCTTTCGCGATCGCGTGTGCGCCACTGCAGCGCGGCGTGCAGATCGAGCTGATGAATGTACAACCGGCGGGCGTCGGCATCGTGACGCAGCATCTGACTCAACACCGACATGCCGGCGCTGTCGGTCTCACCTTCCAGCAGCGCATCGATCTGTTGTGTCAGCTCGGCGTCCATCACTCGGCCCCCCGTGCCACGCGGCGTGTGATGCAGTCGGCGACGGCATGTCGAATCCGACGCAGCGCGACATAGGCCGCGTTGGCTGTCTGTCCCAATCGGCGGGCGATGTCCTTGATCGGTTCGACGCCTGCGTAAGCCGATTCCAACAACTCGCGCTGGCGCGGCGGCAACTGACCCAGGCAATGCTCCAGCGCCGCCCGCCGCTCGGATAATTCATCATGAAGCTGAAGCTGCTCGGCCGCGATCAGGTCCATCACATCCCGGTCCAGCGCCACGACCCGTCGCTCGGCCTTACGCAGATGGTTCATCACCTCAAAATGAGCGATCCCGCAGGCCCACCGCACAAAATCCCCCGCCTGATCGCCCCCCGGAGAAAATTCATCCCATTTGCGCCACAGAATCATCGAGGTTTGCTGAAAGACCTCCTCGGCGTCGGCCCGCCGGGCCAGAAGACTCACCACATAGGCGTAAACCCTGTCCTGGCAGAGGATAAACAGATCGGCGAATTGCTCATGACGAGACTGCATGCGCGGTCCTTCCACTGGGGTGTCGTGTATGGGGGGCCGAATCTGTCACAAAATGACAGAAATAGCGAAGACCTGGGCCGTGTAACGGCCCGGCAGTGGATTCACTCCGCGATTCGTTGATGGGAATCAACCCACCGTGGCGGAAGGGTCCTGGCGTTTTTCGCTGGAGATGCTGACGGTGAAGGTGGTGCCTTCGCCGGGCTCGGATTCGAGTTCGACGGCGCCGCCGTGCTCGTGAATGATCTTGCGGGTCACGGCCAGACCCAGGCCGGTGCCGCGCAGGCCCTTGGTGGAGTAGAACGGCTTAAAGAGGTTGGCCTTGGTTTCCGGGTCGATGCCCGGGCCGTTGTCGGTGATCGAGATGCGCACCTTCTCGGCCCGGTCATCATGCATGCAGCGCAACGTGATGACGCCGGACTCGGGTTCGACGGCATCCAGCGCGTTGGTCATCAGGTTCATCAAAGCCTGGTGCAGTCCGCCGGGGTCGGCGGGGATGGCGGGCATGTCGCGATCGATTTCGGTGATCAGCGCGACATTGCGACGATCGCACTGCGGTTGCATCAGCTCGACGATCTCGCGCAGCAGGCCGGGCAGGTGGACCATCTCGAACTCGGGCTGTCGCTGCTTGCTGAACGCGAGCATGTTCATCGTCAACTGGTAGATGCGGTCGAGATTGCGGGCGAGGATGTCCCAGCCGTTGGAAACCAGTTGCAGGTCTTTCTTGCGCAGGCCGAGCTCGACGACCTCCGCCCCGCCGCGCATGGCCTGCAGGATGTTGCGGATCGAGTGGCTCAGCGAAGCGACGGTTTCGCCCACGGCCGCGAGGCGCGCCTGCTGCATGCCCTGCTGATACAGGCGGGCGTTTTCCATCGCCATGCCGGTCTGCACCCCGATGGCGGTCATCAGCCGAAGCTGATCTTCGGTGAAGGTGTAATTGGCGATTTTCGAGTCGATGTACAGCACGCCGAAGATGCGCTCGCGGAAGCGGATCGGCACGCAAAGCGCCGAGCGGATGCCCAGGGCCTTGACCGAATCGCCGGCCGCGAAACGGCGGTCCGTCATGGCGTTGGACGACAGCACGCCTTCGCATTTGTCCATCACGTGGCGCACGATCGTGCGCGACACGCTGATGCGCCCTTCGTGCTTCGTGCTCGGGTGCGACCGGTAGCGCACCGCCACCGGCTGCGGCTTCTGCCCCGGCTCATCACGCAGCAGGATGAACCCGCGGTCCGGCTCGAAGTGTTCAAACACCAGGTCCATCACGCGCTCCAGCAGCGTCTGGCGATCGAAGACCGAGCCGACGAGCTGGGTCAGGTCGTAGATGATTTTCAGGTGCGTGACGGCGGCCTCGGTCGGCTCTGGCGAAGCCATGATCACCGAGTCGTCGTTGGCGTCGAGCGTGGCCTCGACGGAGGTGTCGATCCGCTCCGGCGGCAGCACCCGCACGGGCTTGGTCCCCATCGTGTTGGACACGCGCCCGAAAACCCACAACGTCGACCCGGTGCGGATCTGATCGCCGGGCTTGAGCACGGTCGGTACGCTGATGCGCTTGCCGTTGATGTAGGTGCCGTTGTTGGACTCCAGGTCGCGGATGAGCCACTTGCCGCGATCGGGGGTCAGCTCGGCGTGGCGGCGCGAGATGGTGGTGTCGGTCAGCGGCAGCGACTCGCTGGAGCGACCGATCTGCTGCGGCTCGTTGTCCGGCAGCTCGAAGTGGCGGCCCTTGTCCGGCCCTTGAATCACGTGAAGTATCAGCAAAATAAGACCTCGTATGCCCAGAGCGTGACTGTTTGGCGTCCACATTATAAGTCCACGCGGAAAATGACCAATGACCAAGCCCCGGCGGGTTCGGATTTGACCCTTCATCAAATCATGCCTACATTTATGCCCTGACCCCGATGGTGGCTGTAGCTCAGTTGGTTAGAGCATCGCGTTGTGGTCGCGAGGGTCGGGGGTTCGAATCCCCTCAGCCACCCTTTTTGAGCCGTTACGACGTGTCGCGACAGACTGCGACACACGGCGACTTGACCCCGCTTTTTGCGGGGTTTTTTCGTGCTTTCGTCCCTTTTCAACTGCGACAGCCGACGACTTGTCACGACGGCCAGCGACCGAAGTTTGTGAGCGCTTTTTCGACATTTCCGAGGCGTCCTCGGTCCCGGTCGCCCGGAGCGTCAGCGGCTCGCCCTGGTCAAAACGGGGCAAACGGTCGATGGCCTCGGCCGTCGGCAACTGCGATGAATCAGTGTACGTCTTCATCGTCAGCCGCATATCGCTGTGCCGCATCACTTCCATCGCCACCCGGGGAGGAACACCGGCCCGTGCGAGGTTCGTCGCCAGAGTGTGCCTCAGGGCATGGAAATCGACCTTGCGGCCCTGGGCGTCTTCACGCTCAATCCCCGCCGCAGCCAGGTCAGCCGCGTAGCGTTCGCTCTTGGGCATGCGAAAAACTCGATCAATGGCCCGGACGTTATCCGGCTTCATCTCACGCAACGCGTCGGCCAGGTCATCACGCAGCCAGATCGTGGCGCCTTTGCCGTTCTTCGTCGTCGAAGCACGAACAGCCAGGAACGGCTTGACCGCGTCCAGATGCACATCGCCCCACTGCAACGCCTTGAGCTCGCCACGACGCAGCCCGGTCAACATCGCCGCCAGGTACAGCGACCGACGTCGCCCCGCCACCGTGAGCAATCGCTCGGCTTCGTTGTCAGTCAACGCTCGACGGTTCACCACTTCATGCCCGGCCACGCGAAGCTTGTCGACCGTGCGAAGTTGATTTGCTGCAATGCGGAGTTGTCGCTGCATCCAGTTCAGCAGCACGTTCACGGAATCGAGGTAGTGATTGAGCGTCTTATTTGCGAGCGTCTGACGTTCACGCCATGCAAGGAACGACTCAGCCGATACGTCACGCATGTACGTCCAGCCACAGCCATCAAACACGACCTTGGCTCGCACATCGACTCGCTGGTAATACTGCTTCGCCCTGCCCGCTGCTTTCAGATGGGCCACCAGGTCAGCCAGATGATCGACCAGCGGTGTGCTCGCCGCGTCACGCATCGGCTTCGGTGCGATGATGCCCGCGTGTTCGTCCTGGGCCTCCTTGACGGTCGCGGCCAGCCGCTGCTCTGCGATCCGTTTGTCCGTCGTCTCCAGCGTCACATCAGTAATCTTGCGTTCCCAGGGCAAACGGTAACGGCCGCGGTAGTTCTCTTGGGAGAGCTTTTGACGCGGCCCCTTTCGTTTGGGCTGGTAAACGTACTGGATCACCGACACCTCTCCAACTTGATCCGTTCGATATATTCTTGAACTTCCGAATCCGGCAAGCATGACGATCGCCCGACTTTCACTGGCTGCGGTAATACACCAGAGGCAATCATGCGTTCCACAGTTCTGCGGCAGACACCGAGCATTTCGGCAACCTGTGATAAACGCATCAACCTTTCAGTTGGTCGATTCATTCGAGTCCCATCTGCTCAAGATAGCCACGACCTTGTTCATCGTCCGCATCAATAATTCCGCAACCATACGAGCTTCCATTGCACGTACCGGTCGGACACACCCAATTCTCCCCATCCCATAGAAATTCATCACTGCTGAAAACACGACTGCAATGGGTACAAACTACTCTCCTGCCGTCCTTCGGTATTCTTTTGCTCCGCCACTTCGCTCGTGGAGGCAGGTTCTGAGAATTCAGTGTGATCAACGGCTTTCTCACCGTTCGGTTTGACTTCGGAAGAGTTTTTGTCGCATCGCTCTTTTTGCGTTCCTTCTCGATAATCTTCGCAAATAATTTCATTCCGCCAGGCTTGCTCATCTCCCGAAAAAAATCATTCAACGACATGCCAGCATTGTCCCAATCCGATCCTGCCAATGCATTGTTGCAAAGACGCTCCATAACTTGACTACGATTCTCACCAGTTGCTTTCGCAACGCGGTCAATTTCCTCAACCAGGTCCTGTTCAATCGAAATGGAAAGTTTCAGTTTTGTCATAGCGGTACTACCATTATACTACCATTGTTTCTCATGTCAAGCATGTTGTAAATCCCGCTGCATTTCCGACCACGCGTCAGGAAGCCAGCGTAATCTTCTCTCGTACTCCTGTTGATATTCACTCATCAGGCCCACACCCGCCAACCACCGTTCAACCTGTGTAATTCCAGCAGTTGTTGCGTCATTCAGTACCACATTTACCCTTTCCACCACCCCACGAAGGCCTTTGTAAGTCGATACTTTCAACGAGATCGGCAACCCAACCGACTCACCGAAGATCAAATGCTTTACGCTTCCTCGAATCTTACCCAACCAACGACCACCGCGAATCACCTTCGAACACAACCCGCTTTCTGCAATACGTTCCAACAATGGTCGAATTGGACGTTTCACACACCGACGACTGACACGCGGTTCAACTCGTGGCGTCAACAGCCCCGATTGACGAAGAAGCTGGTTTGCTCTTTTCGAGAAGCCAACCAATCGAACCATTGACCGCGACAGCAGCCAACATGGTATCGCCGGCCACGGTTTTACAAGATACTTCGCTATATAACCAACGATGCCTTTGCGTGATCGTGCGAGCTGCGTGTCAATACCGCCTCTTTGTGCGACTCCCCATCGATCACACCATGAAGCACGCACTGCTGCATTGAATTGACGAAGGCTTGCCCAACCGCGACGCTTCTCAAACCTTGTGCAACCCAGGTCGAGCAAGACATGCCAGTGAATCCATCCATCTCCGCTCTTTGTCTGCGGCTCGATCACACGTGCCCATACGCCAACGCCAAGACGTTCAGACAGCAGTCGCGAAACCTTCGGTGTCACCTGATCGAACGCTTCCGCCGGACTGTCATACGCATCACGGTCGATCGTGAGAGACAGCATGATCGGTATCCGCATATGTTCGACCAACGCCTCGAACTTACGAAGATCTTTCACGCGACCGCCCACGCCGCCGTACGGATCAAGCTTACCACCGGACCACTGCGGAAGAATCACCGCATCATCCTCGGTCACTTGTTTCATATTGTGTATCATGCCGTCCATAGATCACTCCTAAACCCGATCAGAACGCCACGCTCTGAACCCACAACCGCAGTCCAAGCTCACTCGGTTTATTCGTCGGTATAAAATCACGACCACGGGTGCCCACGTACTCACCGACATACCGACGCCGCAACGACTCAAGACCACGTCTGACGTAATGGGCCACGTCGCTCGCTCGACGATGAAGTAACCGACCCGCCTCCGACGCCGACATACCCGCAATAACGACGGCATCGATGCATTCACGCTGAATGCATGGCAGATTGTCGTAGCACTCCACGAGCCGACCATCGCCCCATTCCCACAACAATTCGTCCTCCACTGAACTCTGTGAAATGAGATTCGCAATAATCGCCTCATCCAAATCCCCAAAATCCAACACATATATCTTCACGCCCCGGCATGTCGAACGCATACGAACCTTCCGCCGATCAAACAGCCGTCGACGAGCCGCTGCATACATGTTCTGACGGCACCACGATCGCAACTTCTCGAAGTTGGTGAAGCATTGCAGACGGTCTGCATGCCGCCACCAGTATTCAAGCATTCGATTCCATAAATCCTCAACCTCGACCTCAGCCAAACACCACCGAAAATGCCGATACACCTCACCGCAGATCGCCGCCGACCAATGACAATTCATCAGCCACAACACATGCTCAACCGCCCTCTGGTCTGGGCAGGACGCCAGTAGCTCCACTGACCACGACGGGGATTTGTTTTCCTCTTGGTCAAGACTAAGGGGCTCCGCCGCTACGGTCTCGCTCGCCACCCGCTCGACCTTCGCGGCTGCTTGCTGCTCATTGCTTCTTGTTCCTGAGATGTATCCTTTGCTACAATTCATCTGTTAGAACCTTTCGTTCGCCGCCTGGTCTCATGCTGCCAAGCTATGAGAGACTTGGGCGGTTTTTTTGTGCTATGACCAACCCACACTTTTCGGTAGGCGGGTAGCCCTCGTATTTCGGCCTCGTTTTGTCGTAGTGGCATGATCGGTCGACTGTTGGTGAGGCCGACCAGGGACGCTCGCCGCTCCCTGGACCCTCGGCATCTCAATCTCCTGCCTCTGTGTGGGATTCACAGAAACAAGCGACAACACAGCCAGCCGGATGTGTTCCGGCAGAGTTGGCCATGCGTTGATGAGTTGGTTCAGCTGCTCATCAACACAAGTTTGTGAGCGCTTTTTATGTTGGACCCCGGTTTTTGAACTGTCAGGTCCCGATTCCCGGGGGGTTCGAATCCTCAGCCACCCTTTTACCCCGCCCAGCGGGGTTTTTTTGTGCGCCGGGACCATGAAAAAGCCCCACCCGGGGTCGCCGGGCGGGGCTCGCGAAGGTGATCGTCGCACGATCGGTCAGGCGGCGGTCGACCGTCGACGACGCAAGATCAGAAACAGACCCAACCCGACCATGATCAGCCGCGGCTCGGGCACCAGCGACGGCGCCACACGCGCCTGCGTCGCCTGCTCCAGGTCGAACGCATAGCTCAGCAGATCCGCGTCAGACCACAGATCGCCGATGAACGCCAGCGTGAACGGCGTGTTGTCGTCGTAGTACGCATACGGCAGCGTCACGACCGGCACGCCCAGATCGTTGATGATGTTGCTGGGCAGTTCCGCAAAATCGTTCGGGCCGTTGGAGCCGACGACCTGGTCCGGGATCGGCTCACCGGCCTGCGGGAAGAACAGACCGTCGAGGTCGAAAGCTT
Source organism: Planctomycetales bacterium ZRK34 (assembly GCA_014873095.1). Lineage (GTDB taxonomy): Bacteria > Planctomycetota > Phycisphaerae > Phycisphaerales > Zrk34 > Zrk34. The sequence goes on along the minus strand of CP050848.1, from coordinate 3,853,329 downwards.
CAAGCACCTCCGAGAAGATTTCACGCAGCTCGGCGCGCCAGGCCTGGTAGGCATCGCCTTCGGGAATGGCGGTCGGCTCGAGGGGATCACCGCCGATGGGGAAGGTGTCGCCGGTGATCGCTTCCCACTCTTCGCGGGAGTTGAATGCGGCGCCTTCGCCGAGGCCGTCGAGGTATTTCTCGATACCGTTGGCGATGAGCCCGGGCACGCCGCTTCGCTCGGAATACTTATCCACGAACGCGCTGCCGGCAAACGGATCGGCCACGACCGTGGCGCCCTGGGCTTCGAGGTCTGCGATGGCCTGCTGGTAAAACGCTTCGGTCTCCGGAGCCAGCGGCAGGAAGCTTCGCCGCCAACCGAGTCCGACCAGCCCGAAGCGCTTGCCTTCAAGCGCCGTGTCGGTCAGACCGGCCGTGTATCCACCAGCCGGGATGTGACCAGCCGATGCGTACGTGTTGTAATCTTCGGGCGTTGGTCCGGAGATCACATCCAGCGCCGCCGCCGCATCGTAGACCGACCGGGCCAGCGGTCCGACCACATCACGATACGTCGCGTCGATCGGCACCACGCCTTCCAGCGGAACCAACCCGAACGTCGGCTTGACCCCGACCAGCGCCTGGGCCGACGAGGGATTTTCGATCGACCCGCCGGTCTCGGTGCCGAACCCGAGTGTGGCGAAGCTCGCGTTGACGGCAGTAGCGGTGCCGCCGGATGATCCGCCCGGCGCCTTGTCGAGGTTGTAGGGATTGAACGTCGTGCCGGCGACGGTGCTGTAGGTGCGCGTGCCGCTGAAGGCGAAGTCCGGCAGGTTGGTCTTGCCGAGAATGATCGCCCCGGCGTCGCGCAGACGGGTGACAACCGCCGAGTCGTCATCGGGAATCATGTCCACACCGCCGGTGGCGCTGGAAAACCCGGCGAAACCCGCCGTGGTCACCAGCCCGCCGTAGTCGATGTTGTCCTTGATGACCACGGGCACGCCGAACAGCGGCCCCATGCCGCCGCCCGACGCCAACGCCGCATCGACCTCCGCCGCGATCGACAGCGCATCGGGGTTCATCGAGATGAAAGCGTTGTAGGTGGACTCGTATTCGGCGATGCGGTCGAGGTAGGACTCAACCAACTCGACCGCGGTGAAATCACCGGCGCTGTAGCCGGCCTGAATGTCCTGCACGGTCAGTTCGACGACGTCGACTTCCGCGTGCAGCGTCGCCGGCATGGCGATCAACAGGATCGCGACCAGTGCGGCCAGGGGTGTTCGCATCTGCGAACGTGTGACTGAAAACATAACGTGCTCCTGAGTTAACCCCGACCAGGGAGTGTGTGTGTTGATTGACGCTGAGGTAGAAGGAAAAAACAGTGGCCCATCGAGATCAATTCAAGCTCGCACCACCCGGCAGGCGGAGCGCGTGTGCGTGATCGGATAGCGCGTACGCGCCGATGCGCCCAAGCCCCTGATCGTCCACCACCCATCACGAAACACCTTTCTGCAAAGGCCAATGCGATAACACTGCCGCTGCGTCGGCAAGCGGCACGAACAACCCGGGAATGTCGGATGAATTCAGGCTCGACGCGCTAGGGCACGACCGCGACGGCCGATCGATCGAAGCAAACAGTGACGCTGCACACCCGATGGGCTTCGATCGTGTTCGCAAAGATACAATGCAACCCCCATGCCACCTCGGGTTGAATTCGGGTAATCACCAACACGCACTACGAAAACAAAGAAGTTGCACAAACTGCTGATCATCGCTTCAGTTTTTTTCCCGTGACGTCGGCGACAACCGCGTGGTGGTAACTGCTCAACGCGCGCGCATCGAACATCACGACATACCTTTTGAGTGCACTCGCGCAGCCGTTGCACACAACGCGCCGACTCACGGGCGCGTCGTCAGACAGATCGCGCGGCCGTCGGCGTCTCTAATATAGATGCGGCCACGATGCGGGACGGGATAGTTCCAGGTGCGCTTGCCGAGGCCCTCGATGCGGGCGCGTTCGTGATAACCCGCCGGGCTGGCGTCGGCGAGAATCAGCGCGCCGTCGTGTGACAGAATCAGCAGTTGATCCCCCGCGCAGATGACCGAGCCTTTGAGCCCCGGGTGCGACCACATGGTTTTGCCCGTGGCCCACTGCACGCAGCGCATCGCCCCGGCGACGCGGTCACGATGCACCGGGCCGTCGAAACCGTACAGATACCCGTCGTGCAGCACCGGCGATGAAATGTGATTCTGAAGTTCCTTGTTACGCCAGCGGGGTTCGACGCCGTCGACATTCGGATCATACACCGCCGCGCCCATGCCCCACCATGACGACACATACAACAAGCCGTCCGCCGCGATCGGGTCCGCCGAGTTCTCGCCCATCTTCGTCGGCCAGTCGACCCGCCACATCACCTGCCCGTTGTCGCGCTGCACGACGAACACCGCCTTGCCGCTGAGCAGCGCCAGCGCCGGTTGATCACGACACGTCATCGCGATCGCCGCCGCATACCCGCACTCGGCCGCCGGCGACGACCACACCACTTTGCCCGTGTGCTTGTCGATCGCCATGCCGTGCTCGTTGGCGTTCAGGTAAATCACATCATCAATGATCAGCGGCGTCGAGGCGAAACCCCAGCGCGGCATCTCGGCGCCCGCCTGCTTCACCAGGTCGATCCGCCAGCGCACGACCCCATCAGCTTGACCCCAGCACGTCAGCAGCCCCTGCTTGCTCAACGTGTACAGCCATTCGCCTTCGACCACCGGCGCCGCGTTCGGCCCGCCGGGGTTGTACAGCGGCACCAGTTCCTGCGGATAACGCGCCGACCACACCTCCCGCCCCGTGTCCGCGTTCAAACACCAGATCACATCCTCGCCATCGACATTCCCCATCGTGTACACGCGCCCGTCGCTGATCGCGAAGCCCGAGTACCCGATGCCGACGTCCACCGCCCACAACTCCCGCGGGCCGCCGGCCGGCCAGTCGATCGTTTCGTGATAAACCCCGTCGTGCTGCACGCCCCGCCACTGCGACGGCTCATCGGCGCCGGCCGTCGCCGCGCTGAGCATCAACATCATCACCATGCCGGTGCTGATCCGCCGCATGTTGTCATCATATCACGGCACGGCGGCCGCCTCACTGAGGTGTGATCCGCCACTGCACGATACCGTGTTTGTCCAGCTTCGACTGCGTCAGCGTGATCGATCCGTCGGCCGCCTTCACCACCTCGTCGCCGACCTGCTGAACGCCCCCGCGGTACTCGGGGTTTGTCACGGCGTTGGAATGCTGCTTGTCGATCAGATACTTCACGAGGCGTACCGATCCCTTGATCGGCAGCTTGTCGAGTTGGATCGTCACATCGCGCGGCTCGCCGTAGTTGACCACCTCAACGATCACCTGCTTGCCGTCGACGGACGCGAGCACGAGGTGATCTGACTCGATGGCATTGTCGACGGCGATCTCGCGCCCGCCGGCCATCTGATGCAGCAGCTTCATCGAGCAGCCGGCCGGAAACATGTAAAGCTCGTCGGCTCTGGTGTCGACCCGGTTGGGGCCGTTGAACCATGCGAAGCGTGTTTGAATGTTCGCATCGTGATACAGCACCCACGGCAGAATTTTCATGCCCGGGCTGAGCTTGTCGGTGTAATACAGCGACTTGACCAGCGCGGCGGCGTTGATGAGGTTGTACTCACGGGCGCCGGCCTTGGGGTGGTAGGGATCGTGCTCGGTGATGAACATCGGCACGTTGGCGTTGAGCCCCGCGGCCTTCATCATGGTTTTGACCTGCGACTCGCGCTGGGCGGTGTCGGCGTAGCGGTCGTGGTATTCATGCCAGGTCACGAAATCGAGGCGCTTCTGCGGGTCGGTGTCTTTGGCGAAGTTGGCGAAGAACTGCCCGAGCTTTTTGATGATGTTGCCCGTGCAGACCGGGCCGCCTACGAGCAGGCGGGCCTCGCCGGTCAGCTTCAACTCGTCGTTGACCTCGTTGACCGCCTGATACCCGAGCTTATAAAACTCGTAATACTCGTCGGCCGTCGCGCCGGCGAAACCCTTGAGGGCGTATTCGTTGCCCACTTCGATGTAGCGCAGATTCGGGGCGGCTTTTTTGGCGACCTTCAGCGCGTGTTTGAACATCATCTTCCAGTCGGCCATGCTCACGCCAAGCTTGCCGTCGAGAATGTCACGCTCGTAGCGGCGGATCGCCAGCATCAGGTGGTCGCTCTGCTTACTGAAGGCGCCGAGATACGTCTGCAGGGGCACGTTGGTTTCGACGACGCTGCCCCAGGTTTCGGTGTGTTTTTCGGGCACATCGTCATACTTGTGTACGCCCAGCGGGTAGTCGTCGACGAACCGGCGCGTGCGGTAGTCCCACATCTCGTCGAGGTTCAACCAGCAGCGGGTGATCTTCGCCCGGCCCAACTCGCGCGTCGCCAGCTCGGCCAGCGCCGGGGCTGGGGCTTTCTGTATCGACGTGTTGCGGTAGACCGTCAGCGCGGGAAACGGCCCGACGGTTTTCGAGGCGTCGATCGAGCGGGTGATCGCTGAGTCTTTTTCAGCGGCGAACGCTCCAGTCGCCATCGACACCAACGCAAACAACAACACACAAACCACGCGACGCAACATGCAATTCATCATGACGGCTTTCATCAATCGGCGCTGATCACGGCTCGCGATCCAACACGGCGTAGTAATTCAGCACCTCAAAGGACAACGGAACAAACGTATTGATCGGTCGCTCAGCTTCCAGCGGGGCGGCGTTGATCCATCGACACGCGCCGTCGCCGAACAGGCGGTTGTAACCCTCAGCTTCATGCGGGGCGCTGATTTCGCCGTTGAGGATGCCGCCGCCGGACCACTGATCGACCATGTAAAACTCGGAATAGATCACCTTGTTGCTGAAGTCGGCCGCGACCCAATCCAGGTCGCCGATGTCATCGCGGATCGTCACATACGACCGGGCCACGTACGAGGAGCGCAGTCGGTGCTGACTGTCGCCGATGCCATCGTTCCATGTATTGTCCGGCCCGTTGAAGCTGAGGCTGTGACGCTCGTTGGCATTGACCGATGGGCAGTAATACGACTGCGGATCGGGCATGAAGCTCATCAGCAGGCCGAGGTTGACGCGCCGCAGCGTCGTGGCCGGGCCGGTGACGGTGTACTCGTTGATCCAGTAAGTCGCGAAGGAGTGAACCCCGCCGGTGGCCATGACCCTGGGCAGGCGGCCCTTGCTGTCGACGGTGTAGCTGGTCACGCCCAGGGCCATCTGATGCAGATGCGCCGCGCAGACGACGCGCCCCGCCTGCTCGCGCGCCCGCTGCAGGCTCGGCAGCAGAATCGCAATCAGCAACGCGATGATACTGACGACCACGAGCAACTCGATCAGGGTGAAAGCACGACGGCGCATGGCGCTCCTTCAATAGCCGCAAGCTGACAGCTTGCGGACCCCGGGGACGGCAGTCCCCGGGCTTTAGTCATGACCTGCGCCGGCGCATCACCAGCGCGCCGAGCATCGCAAGCCCCGCCGGCAGCGCCGCGGGGGTCGGCACGACGGTGGCGGCGTTGATCGTGATCGAGTCCAGCGAGAAGCTGGAATCGGTGGCGGAACTGGAGGTGATCGTGCCGAAGTGCAGGCTGTTGTACTGACCGGGCGCAGCGTTGCGGAAAGTCATGCCGCTGGCGCTGAAGCTGCTGGTTCCATCGTCGATGGAGGCGTCGTAGGTGCCGTTGACCGGGTCGATGGTTACGACGAAGTCATACACGACGCCGGCGGTGAGTCCGATGCCGGTGTCGACCTGGTTGTCGACGACGAAGCCGTTGGAGACGTTGTTGTCGTAGAAATACCAGTGGTCATCGTGGACAGTCAGCGAGCCGGAGTCCGACGAGGCCCAGCCGACGATCCAACTGTTGGAAGTGCTGGTGCCGTTGGTGGTGCCGTTGTTTCCGTAGAAATGGATGCGGTCGTTGAACCCGCCGGCTTCCATCGCGGCCACGTCGCCGTCGAAGCGCCACTTCCAGGCGATGGTGTACTTGGCGGCGGTGTCGACATCGCCGAAGCTGGTGATCGTGCGGGCGATGATGTGGTTGCCGACGCTGCTGGTGGTCGGATCAGTCACGGCCAGGTAAGTGTCGCCGGCGCCGTTGAGGGGGCTGGTCGTGGTGACGGTGGCGGTGTCGCCGCTGGGCAGAAACGAGGTCCATCCGCCGGTCCACCCACTGCCGCCGACGCCGGTCCACTGGTCGACGGTCGACGTGCCGTTGCCATCGGTGAATTCAGCGGTGATCGCGCCGCGCGCCGCCGGGCTGATCAGCATCAACATCATCACGATCGCCAGTCCGCCGGTTGTTTGTTTGATCCATGTCATCACGACATCTCCTTAATCAAGGTTTCTCGACATTACGTTGTTGGGTTTCGGCCGGATCGACCGGGCGTTCATACACGCGGACGTTTCGGAACCAACTTTCCGCCGCGCCGGCCGCATCGTCATCGCAGACGAAAATCAGCCGATCGAAATGACCGACGAAATGCTCGCCCACGGGAATCTTCACGTGTGTCCACTGCCCCGCGGCCGGCAGCATGTACTGCCTTGAAACATGGGCCACCGATTCAGAGCCGTAGATCTGAAACGCGGTGTATCGCCACGCCTTGTCGCCGACGGGAATCGACCCGTCGAATCCGATCGCGTGTATCTCGCCGGGCCGGGTTGTGCGGAACTCGGCTTCCAGCACTGTGTTCGGCGTCACGTCGTAGGGATGGGCCAGCGTCTTCCAGGCGTTGCCGGCAAGCCGCAGCGTCCGCCCGTCGTTGAACACCATCGCCTTGGACGGCTGGCCGAACTGGCCGTCCTGCTTGAGTTGCACCTGCTGCGATCCGATTTGATCCGTTGAAAAGCGCACCACATCCGCATCGTCATCCGCGGCGGCCGGGCTGATCAGTCGCCCGTCGCGCAGTTGCGCTTCGTCGCCGGCGGCCAGCGTCGTCTGCATCGTCGCCGACTCGATGAGCACCGAGCCTTCGAGAACCCAGACCTCGATCCGACCGGCCGCATCGACATCGACCTGGTAGCGCGTGCCCAGGTCGATGATCTTCGATCCGTCGGGCAGGTCGACGGTGAATCCGGTCGCCCGCTTGGGCACATACGCCTGAAGCGTGCCGCGCGTCAGGCGTCCCCGGTTGGGGCCTGTCATCTCAAAGACGCAAGGCCCCACCAGGTCGACGACCGCGCTGGAATCGAACATCACCTGGGCGGCGCCCGAAGCCAGCGACAATTGCCCGGCATGCAGCGGATTGCCCGGTGTCGCCACCTGCGAGCTGCCCGCCCACGCCGCGCCCTCTGTTTCGATCATCACCCCGACCACCGGCGCGGGGTTCGACACCGACGGCCACGTCCCCTCGCCCTGCATCCACCACCCCGCGACACCGGCGCACAGCGCCACCATCGCCGCCAGCGCCCACCCGATCGACGATCGCGTGATGCGCCATCGCCCGGCGGTCGCCGCAGCCCGTGGTCTTGCCGCGGGGGGTTTTGTCGCCTCACGAGCCGCACGCTCGGTCAGCCACGCGCCGAAATCCTCCTGCAGCGTCATCTGTGTATATAAGGTCTGCACGAACAGGTCGCACGCCTGATCGTCGTCCATCATCATCGTGTGCAGTTGACGGATTTCGTCGGGTGAAAGCTGCCCGTCGGCATAGCGCAGGGCCAGTTCGAGCAACTGCTCATCCGGGGGTGAGGTTGGCTCCGGGGGCGGGGTCGGCGTGATGTCGTTCGGCTGCGAAGTCATCTGGCCGTGTCCATCCCCAGCCTGGTCCGCACGCACTGCTGTACGGATCGCATCACGCGGGCCAGGTTCAAATAGTGGGTTCGTATTTTCTGGTTCATCGCCGCCGCCAGCTTTTCACCGCGCAGCCCCTCGACGTACCGCAGTTTCAACATCCGCACGCTGGTCGGCGAAAGTTCCGCCAGGCAGTGGTTCAACGCCTCGACCATCTCCCCGTGCACCAGCGCATCGGTCTGACCCCACCGGGCTTCGAGCCGATCCAGCAACTGGTCGTCCATCAACACGTTCGACTGATCGGCCCGCTGCAACCGGTTCATCGCCTCGAACCGGGCCGATCGACGAAGCCACGCCCGCAGGTGATCGGCATCGTTGATCTGGTCGCGCTTGCGGATCGCCGCCAGTGAAATCTCCTGCAGGATGTCTTCGGCCATGTGGGCGTCGCGCACGATCGCCCACGCAAAAGCCAGCAGCTTGACCCGCTCCTGCATCAACACGCGCACGATGGTGTCATGATCGATCGACAAAACAGTTTCCTCTACAGGCGTACATGCCGAGGCGGCGATTTGCGCAAGGCTCGTGAAAATATTTTCGCCGACGATCGCCTGTTTGTTCAGCGGTCCGCGGGCCAATGTACAGACAATGCGCAGGCCGACGGCAGTCGTTTCACATCGCCGACCCCGATTGGGGGATGCCAGTAGGGTTTTTGCGGTGACGCGCCGAATTGGTACGCGCTTTGCCTTGCGTCTACCGTCGGCCGACGTGATGCGTGCAACCTCAGCACGCCGATCCCGCCGCCGGCGTCAACAACCCGACCACCAGGCCAACGACGGCTTGAACCCAGACAACGACGTCTACCCCTTGGGCTCGCGCTCAACCGGTAGACGTCGTTTTCGTTTATCCCCACGCGATGACGATGATGATATCGTTGACAAAACTCGCCGCCCGCAGACGACGCGCCCGGCCCGCCCTGGTCATCGTCGGCAACGGCATGGTCAGCTACAAACTCTGCGAATCACTCGTCGAGCGCGGCGGGCATCGCCGCTACCGCATCGTCGTCATCGGTGATGAGCCCCGCCCCGCCTACGACCGTGTCCATCTGACCCAATATTTCAAAACACACGACGCGGCATCGCTCGAGCTGGCCCCGCGATCGTGGTACGAAGACCACCGCATCGCCCTGCACACCGGCCGGCGCGTCACACGCATCGACCGCGAAGCCCGCCACATCATGCTCGACGATGACACGACCGTCCACTACGACAAACTCGTGCTGGCCACCGGCTCGCGGCCGTATGTGCCACCCATCGAAGGCGTCGACGAACCCGGCGCCCCCGGTAGCCCCGCCCCTCCCGGCATCTTCGTCTACCGCACGATCGACGACCTCGACGCCATCGCTGAATACGCCAAAGCGCGCGCCAGAAAAGCGGCGGTCATCGGCGGCGGGTTGCTCGGCCTCGAAGCCGCCCAGGCGCTGAATGAACTGAATCAGCAGGTCCACGTGATCGAACGCGCCAACTGGCTGATGCCTCAGCAGCTTGATGAAGACTCAGCCGCGGTGCTCGAACAGCACGTGCGCCAGCTCGGCCTGTTTATCCACCTCGGCAAGACCACCACGCGCATCGAACGGACCGGCGATGGCCTGCGGCTGCATCTGGCCAGCGATCAGACCGTCGACGTCGACCTGGTGGTGATTTCCGCCGGCATCCGCGCCCGGCATGAGTTGGCGCTGGAGGCGGGGCTCGACTGCGACACGGGCGTGGCCGGCATCCTCGTCGACGACGAACTGCGCACCAGCGACGAAGACATTTACGCCATCGGTGAGTGTGCTTCGCACCGCGGGCGCGTGTACGGGCTGGTCGCCCCCGGCTATGAAATGGCTGAAATCACCGCTAAAAACCTGACTAAACGCTTCGGCCGCCGGGCTGAATTCACCGGCGGCGATCTGTCGACGCGGTTGAAACTGCTCGGCGTCGAGATGGCGGTGTACGGCGACTATCGTGGCGAAGACGGCGCGCATGTCTGGTCAGCGCCCGGCAAGCGTCGTCACATCCGTGTGCGCGGTGAGCACATCATCGGCGCGGCCGTCGTCGGGGAATGGTCCGAGATGGGCCAGCTCCGCATCGGCATCGACCGCCAGCGCAAAGTCACGCCGAAGCTGCTCCAGCATTTCATGCAGACGGGCGAGCTGTGGGGCTCCGCCGGGGCCGGCCGCGTGATGCGCCTGCCCGACCGGGCGGTGGTGTGCAACTGCAAACGCGTCACCGCCGGCGCGATGCGGGTGCAGATCAACTCCGGCTGCGGCACGATCGAACGACTGGCCCAGTGCACCGGCGCGTCGACGGTCTGCGGGTCATGCAAACCGATGCTGGCGGAGATGCTCGGCGCCGACTTCGCCCCGCGCGGCGCCGGCGGCGTCAGCGGGTGGCGACTGTTTGCCGGGGTGTCGCTGATGGCGCTGCTGGTCGTCATGGCGGTGGCGCTGGTGGCGCCGGTGCCGTTTGCCAACACCGTGCAGACGGTCATGCACACGATCGATCAGCTCTGGCGCGATGCCGTATACAAACAGATCAGCGGGTACAGCCTGCTGGGCATTTCGGTGATCGCGCTGCTGCTGTCGGCCCGCAAGCGGATCAAATGGCTTTCGTTTGGATCGTTCGGGTGGTGGCGGGTCATGCACGGCATGATCGGGCTCAGCACGCTGGTGGTGCTGATCGTTCATACCGGCTTCCGCATGGGCTACAACCTGAACTTCTATCTGATGACCGCCTTTTTGGGATTGAACCTCATCGGCGCGGCGGCGGGATTCATCACGGCGATGGAATCCGCCGGCGACGGCGCCGGGCGCGTCGCCGCCTTCGCGCGGCAGTGGCGACCGTGGCTGACCTGGGGCCACATTCTGCTGTTCTGGCCGCTGCCGGTGCTGATCGGATTTCACATTGCGTCGGTCTACTTCTTTTGAAAAGACTCAACACGGAGGGCCACAGAGGGCCACGGTGATTTGAATGTGATCAAAACACAACTGGCCTGTATGTCGACTCCGTGGCCCCCCGTGGCCCCCCGTGTTAAACGACCTCTTCGTAACGGTTGGGTATGAAACGCAAGGTTCCCTGGATCCTCTGGCTTCTGAGCACGATCGTCATGGTCATGTATCTCAGCAACACGATGCGCAGCGAGACGGCCGATCGCGGGCTGTTCCTGCCCGGCGTGACCACGGTCGGTCATTACCAGATCGAGCTGGCCTGCCAGGTCTGCCACACGCCCGGCATGGGCGTCCTCCAGGATGCCTGCATCAACTGCCACGGGGCTGAGCTTGAAACCGCCTCGGATTCGCACCCGCCGAAGAAGTTCAAACCGCTGGACAAAGCCGACCTTGTCGAGCGCCTCGATGCACGCTTCTGCATCACCTGTCACCAGGAACACGCCGCCGATCGCACCCACGCGATGGGCCTGACCCTGCCGACGGACTACTGCTACCACTGCCATCGCGACATCGCCGAAACGCGCCCGAATCATGCCGAGTTCGCCTTCGACAGTTGCGCCTCATCGGGCTGTCACAACTTCCACGACAACCGCGCGCTGAATGAACCGTTTCTCACAGCCCACCTGGACACGCCTGATTTTCTGCCGGTGATGACCGTGGCCGCGCGGGCGCCCGTCGAAGCAAAGCCCGCCGCAGCGCCGGATGCCCCCGACGCTCCCGCGTCGAAGATGACCGACCCGCACGTGCTCGATGACTTTGCCGCCAGCGCCCACGCCCGCGCCGAGGTCAACTGCACCGATTGCCATGTGGCACAGCCGCCCTCGGCTGTGCTTGAGTCATCACCCGCACAGCCGAGGGCGGCTGTGTCACAGATTTGGATCGACAAACCCGACCACACCGCCTGCGCCCGTTGTCATGATCATGAAGCCGCCGGGTTCCTCGCCGGGCGACACGGCATGCGCCTCAGCCAGAACATGCCACCGATGACGCCCGCCGAGGCGCGGTTGCCGTTTAAACCCGAGGCCGCTCATCGAGCATTGACCTGCAACACGTGCCACGGTTCGCATCGGTATGACACGCAGACCGCCGCCGCCGAATCATGCATGAAATGTCACGACGATCCGCACACGCGGGCCTACGCCGGCTCGCCGCATGCCAAGCTGTGGGCCGCCGAGTTGGCCGGCGAGGGCGCGGCGAACACCGGCGTCAGTTGCGCCACCTGTCACCTGCCGCGCCAGACTCATCGCGAAGGCGACGAGGAAGTCGTGCGCGTCCAGCACAACCAGAACGACAACCTCCGCCCCAATGAAAAGATGATGCGCAACGTGTGCCTGAAATGTCACGGGGCGCAGTTCTCACTGGACGCGCTGGCCGACCGCGCCCTGATCGATCGCAACTTCACCGGCCAGCCCGCCGGGCATGTTGAATCCCTCGACCTGATTCGCACCAAAATCGCCGACCTCGCCCGCAAACGTGCCGAGCGAAACAAACCCAAACCGTAACGCCTCCCTGTCACCCGAAAGGACCCGTCCGATGAAAACCCTCCTCCGCCTGTGCCTGATGCTCGTGATGACGCCGATGCTGGCGTCGACGCTGACCGGTTGTTCGAAATCCGAAGCAGCCGCGTCGCCCAACGGCATCGAAGCCGCAAAGGTCGCCGACATGCTGCACATCGTCATGGCCGCCGATCGCACCACGTATGTGAAGAAGGTCGTCAACCGCTTCATCAAGGAGCAGAAAGTTCAGATCAAGGAGCCGAACTCCGAAGCCTTCGTGGCGATGGCCGCTTCGGAGGAATGGGAAAACGAGCACGGCTCGCTGCCCCTGCCGGCGCAGATGTTCCGCATGGGCGCCGAACTGGCCCGTGAAAAAGCCGACGGCCTGTTCGACTACCAGCTTCTGTCTGAATGGCCCATCAACAAGCAGAACGCCCCGCGCAGCGATGTTGAAAAAGAAGGCCTCAAGTTTATCCGTGAAACCAAGGGTGAAAAGCCCTTCTACGGTGAAGAGGAAATCGCCGGCAAGCGTTACTTCACCGCGCTGTACGCCGACAAGGGCGTCGCCGCCGCCTGCGTCGATTGTCACAACATGCACCCGGACTCGCCCCGTGACGACTTCAAGCTCGGCGACGTCATGGGCGGCATCGTCATCCGCATCCCCATGGATTAACCCCCTCATGCACCACGCGCCCCCCGCATCCCTGTGCCGACTCGCAATGCCGCTGGCGGCGATGGTCATCACCGTCGCCAGCGGATGCGATCGGCCCGCTGAGTCTTCTGCGCCGAGCCCGCAAGTCGACCGGCGCCCGGCCAACATCGACCCGTCGACCTTGCCGATACCGACCGAGCCGGCCCTGGCTGCCGGGTATGACGTGTGGATCAACAACTGCGTGATCTGTCACACCGAAGGCACCGACGGCGCCCCGCGCATCACCGACACCAAGGCCTGGCAACCGCGCCATGACAAGGGCCGCGCCGAAATGTACGCCAGCGCCATCACCGGCTTCGACGACATGCCCCCGCGCGGCGACTCGCCCGACCTCACCGACGACCAGCTCAAATCCGCCGTCGACTACATGCTCTTTGCAACCTTCGGCGTCCTCGAATAAATCTGTCAACCAGTCAACCCGTCAAGGAAACTCACCCATGCTCACCGAACATCAGATCACCCTCGTGCAGGGCACCTGGAAGAAAGTCATTCCGATCAGCCACGTGGCCGCGGATCTGTTCTACACGAAGCTGTTTGAACTCGACCCGTCGCTGCGCCCGCTGTTCTCCGACAACATGGCCCAGCAGAAGCAGAAGCTGATGCAGATGATCGGCGTCGCCGTCGGCGGTCTGAACAACCTCGAAGCGATCGTCCCCGCCGTCGAAGACCTCGGCCGCCGCCACGTCGCCTACCAGGTCACCGACGAGCACTACGACACCGTCGCCGCCGCCCTGCTGGACACACTCGACAAGGGCCTCGGCGATGACTTCACCGACGAAGTCCGCGAAGCCTGGACTGACACCTATGTCCTCCTGGCCACCACCATGAAAAACGCCGCCGCCACCGTGTCGTGATGGCTCGGCAACAACCCACACCCTATCTCCTCCCAAAGCCCGGGGACTGCCGTCCCCGGGTTTTATTTTCTGCGTCGTGAAACCGTCGCCAGCGCGATGCCCAGCATCATCGCCGCGCCCGGCTCCGGGATGCCGCTGGTGACAGCGAATGTGAAATCATCCGCGCCGTAGATCGCCCCGCCCTCCAGCACGTTCTCCTCGTTGACCTGCAACACACCCGTGACGATCACCTCGGTGAACCCATCGGGCACGATCAACCCGATGAACTGATGGCCGGCCCCGCTGTTGTCACCGGGATACATCGCCCCGTAGCCGGGCAGCACGTAGCCGGGCGCTTCCGCGGTCGTGGCGCCTTCGAATAAAAAGCCCACGTCCTGCAGGTCGGGATTCGTATCCACGTAACACCCGATGCCGTAGATCGGCTCGGGGGCGATGATGCGGATCGTGGTCGGAATCGGATCGCCCTGGTGGTCTTCGTACAAACCCCACGTGCCCGAGTTGGCCCAGTTGTAGTTGGTCGTCACCCCGTACACGCGCGTCGAAAACGAGTAAGGCCAGATGTCGCGCCCCGCCGATTCGAACGTGATCGTCTGGCTCGTGATCGATGGCAGCGCGTTGATGTCGAGAATGCTCGGCGAGCGCACCGCATCCCACGCGCCGGATTCAAACCCTTCGTGAATCGTGCCGTACCCCAGCTCGGCGAGTCGATTCAGGTAGTCCGTTTCATTTTTGTATCGCTCGATCGCGCCCTGGGTCTGACCGACCCAACCGATGACACCGATCGTCAACACGACCGCCCACGTAATCCGATTCATCTGCATGGCTCCCGCTGCGAAGGAAGTTGAATGACGCCATGATACGAATCGCCTTCACGCGGTTTGTGAGAAATGCCGCGGCGTGACAACCACCTGTGATTTCAGCGGTTTTCCAGCGATTCGCCCCCCACCTGCCATCGGGATGCTTCTGCAAAATTTGCATCGCCCCGATGATCACCGCCCACTGGTGATGTGCATGCGGGCGCGGAGCAGGGGCTCGGGTCGGGCTGCGTCATTGCCCTCGCTGCCGCCTTCGCCGGGGATCGACCACATCTGCAGGGAGAACGTGCGCCGATGTTTCAACGCACCGGCGATGTAACGCAACGGACTTTCGATGTCACGCTGGCGCGGCTGGGTAGGCGTGTCGATCTGGGCGGCGAGCAGGTTGTCGTGATCGAGCTGAGCCCGGCGGTAAAAGTCCGCCACGCCGTCGACCAGGCGCGACAGCGCCGGGGCGCGGGTGAATGCCGACGCCAGCAGGCGCGGACGTTCGGTGAAACCAAACGTGTCAAACTCCGGCGAGGCGACCAGCCGCAGCGATGGGTCAGCCTCGGCATCGATGCAGCGATGAAAAAACGAACGCTGCGAACAGACGATGTACCAGTCGCCGACGCGCCCGAAGCTGAGGCGCGTCAGGCCCGCCGCGTCGGGCAGATTCGCCAGGCGGCCCAGTTCGTTGTCATCAAACCGCCGAGCGATCGCGCGGCCGAAGTCCGCCTCGTGATAGAACACGCCGCCGTGACTGAGTCGACGGATGCCGAACACCGTCTGCACGGGGTTCAACTCGCCCAGCGACAGGATCAGGTGCACCATGCGAACAAGCCCGTCGAGTTGCTTGGCCATCTCCGGCGTGTCGGCCGGCAGCGCGAAACCCAGCACGGGCACCTCGATGCCGGGGTCCGGCGTCACCTCGGCGCCCGGCACCGAACCCAGAAACAACACGATCGGCGGACGCAGCCCTTCGATGAGCCCGATGCCGCCAGCCCGCGCGCGGGTCAATCGATCCAGCGATCCTTCGAGCACGTTCACCGAAGCCGCCGAGATCACGGACGCCGGCAGCGGGCCGAACTCGACAATGCCCGGCGGATTGGAAGCGGGTGGTTCATCGACCGTTTCGCTCATCGACGCGCCGGCCGGCGGCACGGTGAACTCATCGAGCCGCGGCACGCGCGCCACGTAGTCGATCACCTCGTGCGTGCCGTGCTCGACCACGCCCAGCGCGTGCTGTTCAGTATTGCGGCTGTTGTGGGTAAACAACACGACCGTCCGCCGCTGCTTGTCCGGCAGTTTCGCCAGCATCTTCTGATAGGCCTCGTCATCCCGCATCGACGACTCGCCGACCGCCACGCCCGTCATCAGCGTCAACAGGTGCTCAGCGTGTTTGGCCTCGGTCAGCAGCATCCACCGCCGGCCGATCGCCATGACAAATGCCTTGTCACCCTCGTGCAGTTGATACATCGCAAACGGCCCGACGCGCCGCGGCTTGTTCATCGGTTCGGCGTCGACAGCCCCCGGCAGTTTGTTCAGCATCGCATGATCGGTGCGCGACATGACGACGACCGCCTTGCGGCCATCGATCTTCTGCTCCACGACCGACACGACATCCCCGAAATATGCATCGAGCACCCCGGCCGCGTCGAGCCCGAGCCGCTTGCCCGCCTGCCGCCAGAGCCCCGGCGGCTGCACCGACAGGATCACCTGGTTCACATACTCAACCAACGGATCGGCCTGCGCGTTGGCCCGCCATTGCTTCAGCCCGTCGACACGCACATACAACCGTGCCGACGCCGGACAAAACACCGCCGGATCATCGCCCGGCTCAACGACGCGGTCAGTCACCTGAACCTGCAACCACGGCGGGACCGGCATGTCATCCGCCGCCTGCTTGACCGGCTTCGCACACCCGCCGGCCACGACCATCGTCACCAGCATCACGATGAACCCTACATATCGCACCATGACCCAATTCTAGCTCAAGGCTGACAAAGACACACCGCCCCCGCAACACTCGCAACACCCACGCGCCGCCCCCATAGCGCAACCACCCCACTTCTCCGCTGCATACCTCACTAAAATAGATAAGTATTTAGGCTAAATACTTATCTTTTTCTGTGGCGAAAATACGGTAGCTACCCGGCGGCTTGCATGTGACTGGCATGATGTCACTGCCACTGCTGACGGGCGGCGAGGTGGATGACGTTGTGACGGTCCAAAGCATGATCAATCCGCAGGCTGTCAGCCTGCGGCTAGTGCAGTTTGCGAAAACTTTGAATGCTGTTTCTTTCACAGCCGCGGGCTCCCGCTCGCGGCTATCACGCGGTCATGAATGACGCATATTGATTCGTAGCGGGATGACTACACACATATATAGGGCATGTAACAACTGATACGGCGCGAGGGCCGTGTCAGTGACAAGGCAATACTCCGTCACTTACGATCTGGGCACATCATCATTGACAGCCCAGCCCCCGCATCGGATACTTTCTTGCGTTGCGATTATGTGTCGCTTTTTCCGAGGGTCATCATGCCAGACGAACGAATGCGCCAAGCTCATGCCGTCCAGGCTGTCATGGGTTATGCGACGACACAGTATCGTAGTGGAGTCGCCCCCGAAGCAATTCGCGAACACCTGATCAAACGCGGCATGAGATCCGATGATGCGGATGCAGTCGTCCGTCGCCTCGAACGGCTCAAACGCACGCAACTGAATCCCGCGGTCAAGGTTGGTCAAATCAACATGCTCATTGGCGGTTTGATCTGCGCCGCCGGCACCACCGTCACTGTGGTCACCATGATGGATGCCTTCGGTTCCGAAGGCGGCGGCCATTACATCGTCGCCTGGGGTGCTATCGTCTTCGGTGGCATGCAGTTTTTCCGTGGCCTCGTTCAGGCGCTTGGCCATTGACGGGTTATATGATGGGTGGCACTGGCGGCTTTGTCGGGTCAGGTGACTGACTTCGGTCAGCATCGCGGTCAACTGGTATTTGCTTGACGAGTGATTTGATAGCATGCGATGATTCAGTCATGCGTGCACTGCTGGTCGGCATCACGGTCTACATGGGTCTGATCATCGCGGGTTTCATCTTCGGCGGCGTGTTGAGTTTTGGCACAGGGTCGGCGGAAGAACTGCCCAAGTGGAATGGCGGAGCATACTTGTTTTTCTGCGCGGGCGAAGGGGCGATGTTTGCGGCCATTCTGACATGGCCCATCGGCATTCTGGCATCACTGGTGACCTGGTGGATTACGTTTCGACTGCGTAAAACATGATCGATCCGCAGGCTGTCAGCCTGCGGCTAGTGCAGTTTGCGAAAACTTTGAATGCTGTTTCTTTCATAGCCGCGGGCGGAAGCCCGCGGACCGCGAGGCAACGCCTCGCGGACCCCGACGACTCGCTGTGCTCGTCATCGGGCTTGGGGGTTAAACGAATTCATCAGTTTCGGTCAACCAGTCATCGGTAAAACCCGGCGTCGCGCTTTCGGGCGGCGCCGGGGGGGGATGGTGAGCATCAGTCGATCGGAATCGGCGGATTGGATAAGGCTCGGGCGGCGAGGGCCATCAGGGCCCAGTCGCTGTCGTCGCCGGCGATGCGGTTGGGCTTGAGGTGCCCGCAGGTACCGCATCGGTGGACGATGGACCATTCGCCATCGTGTTTGACCCAGATGGCGATCGGCTCCATGAGCCCGCCGCAGGTCGAGGCCCGGTCGCCGGGGGTTTCGTCGACGTGACGTGACCACAGGCAGTATGGGCAATGGTTGCGATGGCCGGTGCCGAGTGCGGCCGCGTCAATGGTGCGTCGGCAGTGGCGGCAGGTGAATGTCGCCGGGCCGCGCTGGTTGCGGCGGTCGGTGCGACGGTTTTGTGTGTGGTACTTCAAGGGGAAATCCTCGAATCAATGCGTTTGCGTTCATGGTGAAAGACCTATGGAAGAAGGTTGAAACAATGGTCGGATGGGACACGGACATCAAAGCCCTTTCGGCAAGACGGTGAAGTACGGCGCAACGGGGGCGCCGGGGTGAAGTTGAATCAGTTGGAACGGGTGAACCGCCGTGGTGAGCGGGCCGGGTGCGCGCGCAACATCCGATGGATGCAGCGCGGGCGTCAGCCGATCACAGGCGGAACGCGGAACAGATTATGCAGAGGCAACAAGCATCAACAGCTTTCAATAAGCGGTGTATGCCTGAAATATAGCATGCGTTTGGGGGGTGGGCAATGATGGAAATGTTGATCCGACGCTTCGCTGCGCTCAGCGTGCGGCTTTTGGGGGGGCGAAGATTCAGCCGCGCTGGGTGGCGAACTGGGTGATGTAGTCGGAGGCGGCGTGCATGATGGTGTGGTTGATCTCGTGCACTTCGAAGGGGCGGCCGATGCCGTGGAGCATGGTGAGGGTGAGGCGGCCGCCGAGGTGCTGGCGGAATTCTTCGAGGCCGGTGTAGATGGTGTCGCGGTGCAGGGCGTCGTGGTCGATGGGCAGGCCGAGCGCGAGCAGACAGCGGAGCACGCGGTCGGCATCGGGCAGCGGCAGATCGTGGGCCATGGCGGAGTAGACGGTGTCCAGCGCTACACCGATGGCGACGGCGGCGCCGTGTGAGACGGCGAAGTCGGTGAGGACTTCGAGCTTGTGCGCGGACCAGTGGCCGAAGTCGAGCGGGCGGGCTTCGAGGGCTTCGAAGGGGTCGCCGCCTTCGGTGATGTGGCGGAGATGCCAGACGGCCGAATCGCGAATCACCGGGGCGGCGGCGGCCATGTCACGCGCGGCGATGCGCGGGGCGATCCGGCACAGGTGATAAAACATGGCGGGATCTTTGAGCAGCGAGACCTTGACCGCTTCGCTGAACCCGGCGCGGAAGTCGTCATCCGGCAGTGTGCTGAGCAGTTGCTGATCGTTGACCACGGCCCAGGGCGTGGCGAACGTGCCGATCCAGTTTTTCTTGTCGAAGAGGTTGACGGAGTTTTTCACGCCGATGCCGGAGTCGGCCTGGGCGAGGGTCGTCGTGGGCAGACGGACCAGGCGAATCCCGCGGTGGGCGATGGCGGCGGCGAAGCCCACGCAGTCGAGCACCGCCCCGCCACCGATCACGATCACGTAGCTGCGGCGATCCAGTTCGGCGGCGTTCATGCACTTGAGCATGCGCTCGAGGATGTGGATGTCATTTTTGATCGCCTCGCCGCCGGGCACAATCTGCAGATTGCCGGCCAGCTCGATGCGATCGCTGTGAGCACTGACAAACTGACGCAACCGGGCGGGCAGCTCCGGCCTCGCGTTGGCGACGTGCTCGTCCAGCCAGATCTGCACCCGGGCGAGCGTCCCCGGGCCGGCACCGGGCTCGAGCAACTCGGCCAGCGTCGCCTGCTCGCGCCCCAGCACATCCTGCGTGAAGCGCACGCGGTGCACACACGGCACGGCAAACGGCACATCATATCGATTGCGATCGGTCATCCACAGATCCATCGGGTTTGTGTCACTCGGCTGCGAAGCTGCGAACAGGCAGCCAACGCGAGCTTTCTGAGCATTATTGCACGCTCAACGGGCAGCACAACACCATCGGCCCAACTCGCCGCGCCCGGTTGCGACACGATCTCATCAGGTGATTTTCTCTTTTCCCCACGGCCCTGACGGGCTCAACCGAGCGGCCGGTGCCGGGAGGCAACCAACGGTTTACCCTCGCAGCGCCGCCCTGTCGAGCCCGCTTGGATTCACGAGCCCGGTGGGTGGGCGCCATGTTCAGACTGTTGTCTTCGCTCCGGTCGTCAGCCGCTCGGTTGAGCACGTCAGAACCTCTCGCGGAGCACATCCATCAACGTCATCTGATCCTACCGCTGGCCCGCGCAGCCGACAAGCAAAACCTGATCTTTCAGCGATTGTCCGAGGCGGGCTTGATGTCAATGAATCGGCTGAGGCTCGCGCGATGGCGCTATGACCTGCGGGTCAAAAAAAGTGGCGGCGGATCGCAGAACTGCGAGAGCCGCCGCCGGTCGGGGTCAATGTTTTAGCTGCACACATAATACGATCAGTTGCCTTCGACGTTCATTCGGGTTAACCCGTAATTTTCGCAAAGACGAGAATCCCCGATAACGTTTACCCTAAGCAGCTTTACAACAATCATTTACCAGGCTTTATAGCCACTTTGACGCCCCGCCTGACCAAGCATCCTTTGCATAAGTTGATCATGCCCTGATTCGGCACTCACCAAAATAGGCGGCCGGCTGCCGTACAGCAGAACCGACCGCCCTCCGGGGGTCATATTGATTGATGGATACTACGCCCGTCACCTTTAAAAGTTGATTGGTACTTACCCGCACCGCCAACCCTGCCCACCAGCCACCGGCATAGCGCCAGATTGATTATGCCAAACATATACCGTACAATTACCCCATGCCCGGGGCCCCCGCGATCCAGTTGGCCACCCTCGATGATCCGCCGTCGTGGCACAACGCCGCCGGCCGCGTCGATCGCTCCGCCTGCCTGAATCTCGACGTCCGCAAGCTCTGGCGACAGCTACCCGACGACGCCTGGCGCCCCGCCCAAAGCGAATCCCGCCCCGGCACGCGCGCCCCCGGAAGCAAAACCCACCGCGAGGCGGTTGCACACTTCACACTCACCGCCGCCGACCTCGACCGCCTGCTCGCCCTCGCCCGCCCCTTCCAACTGCTCGGCGACTTCCGCACCGAAAAAGCCAACGCAATGAGGCGGATTCACCACGGAGCCACGGAGGCACGGAGTAAAAGAAGTCGACAGGATGAACAGGATCAACAGGACAATGATTTACATATTCAATCCTGCATCCATCCTGTTGATCCTGTCAAAACTTCTTTGCGGATTCACCACGGAGCCACGGAGGCACGAAGTAAAAGAAGTAGACAGGATGAACAGGATCAGCAGGACAATGATTTCCATATTCATTCCTGCATCCATCCTGTTGATCCTGTCAAAACTTCTTTGCGAATTCACCACGGAGACATGGAGGCACTGAATAAGAAAAGTCGACAGGATGAACAGGATCAGCAGGACAGTGATTTACATATTCAATCCTGCATCCATCCTGTTGATCCTGTCAAAACTTCTTCTCCATGTCTCCGTGACTCCGTGGTGAACGCTTCTTTTCGCCGCACACCGCGCACGATGAATCCGAACCTCGGCGCCGCGGCCGTGAAGGTGCACGGTGTTGAACCCACCTGGTCACAAACCTTCCGCCTGGAGCGCTGGCGGCTCCACGAAAAGCTCGCCCGCCATTTCATCTTCTGCCCGCGCTGCGACGGCCGGCGGTTCAAACTCTACTTGCCCCTGTGCACCCCCGCCGAAGCGCGCGACGCCCACTTCGCCCTGGCCCATCTGCAACAACACGCTGCGGGCAACAAACCGCTGACCGAACCCCAACGCCGCTTGATCGACCGCTACGCTACGCTGTTTTCACCGCGCCGGATCCTCTGCGCCGACTGCCTGCACATGCGCTTCGGCTACATCCACCCCCGGAAGAATGATCACACGCGCGAATTGACAGCCCCGGACAACCCGAACGACCCCGCCCTGTCATTACTCGCCCTGCCGCCCGCCGAACGTCGCGCCGCGTTGCTCGATCACATCGCCGAACTGAAGCGCCGCCGCGATGTCCACCAGCGCGCAAGCCGCATCCGCAAAGCCTACGAGTTGATCGAGCAATACAAAGCCACCGAAGGCGACGACCTGGCCTTTTTAAACCTCGCCCGAAAATTCCTGCGGTGAAGAACCGACCCGGGAAGAACCGACCCGAGACGGGTCGGCTATATAGCCGACCCCTCCGGGGTCGGTTCCGGGGTCGGTTTCGGGGTCGGTTCCGGGGTCGATGTGGTATGATGGGGCCACATTCACGGGGGTTTGTTCATGGGGCGTACGCTGGGGGTTCACTGGATTGCGACGACGCATGGGACGTGGCTTCACGGGGATGTGCGTGGGTCGTGGCGCGATGGGCGGTTGATCGGGGCGGACCCGTTTGCCGAAAGCGCGATCCGGGGGCGGATGACGCATGATGCGGTGGTGTTGGACGTGGTGGAGATGATGACCGTCGCCACATCGTTTGGGCAGACGATGCGTGAGGGGGGACATCGGGTATATGCGGCGACGGTGCAGGCGACGCATGTGCATGTGGTGTTCGGGCCGCTGGACACCGACGTTTCGGCGTTGATCGCGAAGTTGAAGTATCGGGCGGCCTGTGAGATATTGCAGGCACGGCGCAACATGCGGCGGGATGATGTGCCGCGGTCGTTGTGGACGAAGGGGCAATTTCCGGTGTTCATTTTTGAAACGGATCATCTGCACAACGCAGTCGAATACGTTCGCCGACACAACACGCAGGCCGGGCGAGCGGCGGAGCCGTATGACTGGATTGAGGTGTTGTGAAAACACGAAGACCGACCCGGGAAGAACCGACCCGAGACGGGTCGGCTATATAGCCGACCCCTCCGGGGTCGGTTGGAGTTTATGAAATGGAACCATTGTTTGGCCTGATCGCGGTGTTGTTCATCGTTGTATGCATCATTGTTTGGATCAGAAAGGGCTTTAGCGGTCTGTTGGATTTTCTGACTCTGCCGGGTGAGCAAGCGGCGCGGTTGCCTTATGAGCAACGGGGCGAGTTTCTTTCGGCGGCGGAGCGGGGGTTTTATTCGGTGTTGTGCGAGGCGGCCAGGGCGCGGGATCGGGAGGCGGTCGTGATGGCGCAGGTGCCGATCAGTCAGTTGATCAAGGTGAAGCGCGGGACCGAGCAGTGGCGGAGCTGGCATAACAAGATCGATCGCAAGACGGTGGACTTCGTGGTGCTCGACGGGCGGACGTTTGAGGTGGTCGCGGCGGTGGAACTGGATGATCGGTCGCATCAGCGGGCGGATCGGCGGCAGCGGGATGCGTTTGTCGAGCAGGCGATGGCGGCGGCGGGGGTGAAGCTGGTGCGCGTGGCGTGCAGACGGGGGTATCGGGTTCAGGAGATGGTTGCGGCGCTGGGGGGTGCGGGGGTGGGAGACCCCGGGGACGGCGGTCCCCGGGCTTTGGGGGGATGATGGGGTTGGGGATATGATGGGGAGGCAGTTACGAATTAACCAGTTAACCGGTTAACCAATTAACGGGTCAATCGACATGGCGTTCTGGTTGTGGATCGGGTTTATCGTGTTTGTGGGGGGGTGGATCCTGGCGTCGATCGTGGTGAGGAAGAAGTGATTAATGGGGGAGAGGGGTTGGGGGTTGGGGGTTGGGGGAATTTGAACTTTGAACTTTGAACTCAGAACGTTTTTTTGCATGGCGCCCCTGCGGGGCGGCCGCTAACGGGGGGGGCGCATGAAAAAACCCACGCCTGGAAGGCGTGGGCTTGGGGTGCGGGTGGGTCGTGATGACCGGTGAACAGTTGAGACGCCATTGGTCGGCTCTTGCGAGTCGACTATCCGAACGGAGTCGGACGAGAGATGCTCTGACGGATTTCACGAGATCGGTTCGCACCGATGATCGTGTCTAAGGTATCCCTTAGAAAGGAGGTGATCCAGCCGCAGGTTCCCCTACGGCTACCTTGTTACGACTTAGTCCCAGTCACCGAGCTTACCGTAGGCATGCCTGAATCGGCACGACTTCGGGTACTCCCGGCTTCCATGACTTGACGGGCGGTGTGTACAAGGCTCAGGAACGTATTCACCGCGTCGTAGCTGATACGCGATTACTAGCGATTCCAACTTCATGTGGTCGAGTTGCAGACCACAATCCGAACTGGGGCGCGTTTTTTCCGATTTGCTCCACCTTGCGGTATCGCTTCGGTTTGTACGCGCCATTGTAGCACGTGTGCAGCCCTGGGCATAAAGGCCATGAGGACTTGACGTCATCCCCACCTTCCTCCGGTTTGACACCGGCAGTCTCGTTAGAGTCCCCAGCATAACCTGATGGCAACTAACGATAAGGGTTTCGCTCGTTAAGGGACTTAACCCAACACTTCACAGCACGAGCTGACGACAGCCATGCAGCACCTGTGTATGTTCCACTCAAAGAGTGTGGCTCTGCTTTCACAGAGTTAATCCATACATGTCAAACCCAGGATAAGGTTCTTCGCGTTGCTTCGAATTAAGCCACATGCTCCACCGCTTGTGTGAGCCCCCGTCAATTCCTTTGAGTTTTAGCCTTGCGACCGTACTCCCCAGGCGGTGCACTTATCGTTTTTACTTCGGCCCTGATGGCGTCAGAACCTCCAGGACCTAGTGCACATCGTTTACGGCGTGGACTACCAGGGTATCTAATCCTGTTTGCTCCCCACGCTTTCGTACCTCAGCGTCAGTACCGGCCCAGTTGCCCGTCTTCACCATCGGCATTCCTCTAGATATCTACGCATTTCACCGCTACACCTAGAGTTCTGGCAACCCCTACCGGCCTCAAGACCCGCAGTATGCCCTGCAATTCCACGGTTGAGCCGTGGGCTTTCACAAGGCACTTACGAGTCCGCCTACGTACGCTTTAAGCCCAATGAATCCGCGCAACGCTCGGGCCCTTCGTATTACCGCGGCTGCTGGCACGAAGTTAGCCGGCCCTTCCTTTGGGTCTGGTCATTGATTCCTGAACCCTGACAGCAGTTTACACTCCGAAGAGCTTCATCCTGCACGCGGCATTGCTCCGTCATACTTTCGTACATTGCGGAAGATTCGTTACTGCAGCCTCCCGTAGGAGTCCGGACAGTGTCTCAGTTCCGATGCGGCGGGTCATGCTCTCACACCCGCTAAGCGTCTTCGGCTTGGTAGGCCATTACCCCACCAACAACCTGATACTACGTTTCCCGATCCCAGGGCAGCAAGCCTTTGCCCATCATGCCATGCGACTCGATGGGGTTATCAGGTATTACCACACCTTTCGGTGAGCTATCCCTGACCTTGGGGTACGTTAGAAACGCGTTACTCGCCCGTTCGCCACTCTACTACCACCCGAAGGTGGATTCGCGTCCGACTTGCATGTTTTAGCCATGCCGCCAGCGTTCGCGCTGAGCCAGGATCAAACTCTTCACTTGAATATTGATGCATCCGACCGAAGTCGGAAAGCTTCAAAGAAGGTTTTTGATCCGGAGAACCATTCGAGTTGAATGGTCCGGTCGTGGAAAGGTCTTGCGACCTCACCACCCTGCCACCGGCTTAAGGCGGCAGGTTAGGCTCAAACATCCATTCGCTGGATGATTTCACTATTATTCATAGGAATTCACTTGGCGTCACAAGGATGTTTGAGCCACTCCGATGCTGTGTATCGGAGGGGATCTTTTCCAACCCGTCACACCTGTGAAAGTGTGTCGGGTCGCCACATCCTCGCGGCGTCTCAACTGTTCACTTGTCAAAGAATCCACCCGCGTGATCAGCGGGCCGCCCTCGTGGCGGGCGGTTGAGCGACGGGAGATAGTACCCACCGTCGCGAGGGTGTCAAGGCCTTTTCAGTGGGTTGTCGAAAAAATTTTTCGACCGCCTCAAAGCCAGTCATCCCACCTGATCGAGAGACGCCCGCAGGCGACCTCCCCTCGATCAAGGCCCATAGTTTACCCGCCGCCCCCCTCCCGGTCAAATCCTCAGCTTACATAATCTTCAAACATCGCTCACACCCGGTGCTTTAGGGCGTTTAAACGCTGCAACTCGCTATTGCGGACGCGCAGGAAGTCGCTGCGGCGCAAGCGCCGGCCGGCCATCATCCCACGTGATCGGCACCACCGACAGATGCCACGTTTTGCCGTGGTCGCCGTTGCCTTGATAGAAAAGGTAGTCCTGGCCGTCTTCATCCTGAAAGAGAAACGGGTGACCGGACTCGCTGTGGTTCCAACTTCCAGGCGGCCCGTTGGGGATCAGCGGCTTGTCGGACAACCGCTTGAACTTCACGCCATCGTCGCTGACCGCCACGCCGATCTGCTGCGGATGATTGTTGTAGTTGCCGGCATAGAACATGTAGAGCCGCCCGTTGTGCAGCGCCATCGCGGCCGCTTCGATGCAGTCACCTTCCCATGCCAGATCGAGATTCGCATCGTCAAGCGCCGTCGGCACGGTGGGTTTTAGAATGGGCCCATCCGGGTTCAATTGCGTCCATTTTTCCCGGGAAAAATCGCTGTTCAGCGGCGCCGCTGAAACACCCTGCATCTGAATCTTCATCTGCGGATCGCGCGTCGCCCAGTAAAGCAACAGCCTGTCTTTGAAGACGATCGCATCGGCGTCGATCGCGCGGCCGCAGGTCCAGTCGCCGGTCGGGGTGAAGATCGGGTTGCTCGGATTGCGCGTGAAATTCAGACCGTCTTCAGACCACGCATGACAGATCGCATCATGCTTGCCGTTGCCGTAGGTCTGGTAGAACAGGTGCACCTTGTTGTCGAGTACGATCGCGCCCGGTGCTGTGAAACCTTTACGCTCGGGCTCGCCGGTGTTGTGCAGTTCGCCGGCCTTGGTCCAATCGACAAGGTTGTCACTGGTCGCCACGCCGATCGTCCAACCTGCGCCGGGCTTGCCCTTGTAGGGCGGGACCGAATAGTACAACCAGTACTTCCCGTTGAACCGGACCACCGCCGGGTCTTTGGAATACGGCTTGCCACTGACCGTGTCGGCGAAGTACATGCGCGGCGTCTGGCCCGCATGCAGTGATCCGCCAGCCAACAGTATCAACATCATCGTGATTATGTGTTTCATGGTTTGCATGACAAACGAGCCTACGACGCAAGCCAACGCAGCCAGATCAGCGGATTTCCCAATTCCTCGCCGGTGTAACTCCGAACTGGTTGGGTCATCCCAACGTATAGAGTGACAACGAGATGGGTACTACAGCGAACATTCCATTGCACGAGGTGGCGGAGGTTTCGCCCCGCTCAGGTCGTCGCAGCGTTGTGGGCAAACGGGCTGGCCGTATAATCGGCGGCAAAGCCGATCGAGCCCCCATGAGCCCCGAGACCACCACACAGCTTGAAAAGCTCTCCGACGAAGAGCTGATCGCGGCGTACCAGAGCGGTCGTCGTGATGCATTTACTGCGCTGATCGAGCGTTATCGCAGTGAATTGTTTCACTTTCTGGCGCGCTTCATGGGCGACCGGGCGGCGGCGGAAGACATCTTCCAGGAAGCGTTTTTGCAGGTTCACCTGTCGGTGGATTCGTTTGAAACGGATAAGCGTTTCAAGCCGTGGCTTTTCACGATTGCGGCCAATAAAGCCCGTGATTACATGCGGAAACGGGCTCGCCGCCCCGCCGCCCCGCTGGACGCCCCGATGGGCGGTGATGCCGAGGCGGGCAGCTTCGTGGATCTGCTGGAAGCGGACCTGGCGGACCCGGAAGAAAATCTCGAATCCGCCGAACTGGTCGAACAGGTCCAACGTATTATTGGGCAGATGCCCGAGCATCTGCGGGAAATCCTGCTTCTGGCGTACTTTCAGAAGCTTTCGTACAACGACATTGCCGACAACCTGCAGATTCCGCTTGGGACCGTGAAGAGCCGTTTGCATACGGCCGTGGCGAATTTCGCCAAAGCATGGAAGGCCAACGCCCGCACTTAAGGGCCACGCAGGAGCTTGAATCCGGAAGACCGATTTAACTTCGTTCTGACGTGCCAAACCGAAGTTAGTTGAAGAGAAACAGGAACTCGGCCGGCGAGTGAAGTTGACCGGTCAAACCAAGCCCCGATGTTGACGAAGTAGAAGCAGCTATGGAACCAGCCGACTCGTACAACACGCTTTGCACCCAGGATCAGGCCGCCCTCGACGCATTGGTTGAGGCGGGGTTTGAACTGGACGCTCTGGAAGATTCGCTCCGCGAGCGCGGCCAACGCGTGATGCAATGGATGGGTCTGCTGGACCATCTGCCAACTGAAGAGCCCAGCGATCTGCTGGTCGCCAAGACGATGGCGGCCATCGAAAATACACGACACCAGGAACAGCTATCCCAACACATCGATCGCCTGGCAGGCGCTGGTGCTGCGGTTGGCAGTGGCGGGCCGATGCGTGTTCACCTGCGCGAGCTGGTGGCGACGGCGGCGATGTTCCTGATCGGCGTGTCGCTGCTATGGCCGATGCTGGCCAGCGCCCGGTCGACGGCCCGACAGGTGGCCTGTCAATCGAACCTCGCCAATGCCGGGCTCGGCCTGACCAGCTACGCGGCGGACAATCTCGGCGCGATGCCGGCCACGGCGGCCAAACTCGGCAGCCCGTGGTGGCTGACCAATCAGTTCGATGATGAAGGCAACGCCCTTTCAAATTCAGCGCATCTTTTCGTGGCGGTCCACAACGGCTACGTGCCGGTGCAGTCGCTGAGCTGTGCGGCTAACCCCGACGCCCTGGCGAAGCTGGCCCCCGGCATGCGTGACTGGCCGGCGGCACGGACGGCATCTTTCAGCTATCAGAACCAGTACGCTTCGCGCAAGCCCCGCATCGACGGCGCCACGACGATTGCCTTGCTGGCCGACAAGAACCCCTTCTTCGAACCCGGCCGCTTCCACTTCGACCTCGCCCCCAACCACAACAGCTTCAACCACGGCCAGGGCCAGAACGTCCTGATGACCAACGGTCAGGTGATGTGGCTGGACAATCCGAAGCTCGCCAACGACGACAACATCTTCCACGCCGGCAACGACGGCTTCGACAACTACACCGGCCTCGAAGGCCCCGCGGACATCGAGGACTCGTTCCTCGTGCCGTAGAGCCGCTCGACCGTCCCCAGACACAGATGCCTTTCGGAAGGGCAAACAAAAAGAGCCTCGGATTCACATCCGAGGCTCTTGTCTTTGGTTAAAGATGTCGCAGACGGATCAATGTCGGATCAGGCTCCGCGACGGCTGCGGCGGCCGATCATGCCGATCAGCAGCAGGCTGCCCATGACGCCGGCGGTGGGCGTCGGGATGAGCGTGACGAACTCTTCCGGCACGACGTCCTTGAACTCGCCAGTCTTGTTCGGCGAAGCGTGCAGTTCTTTGAAGTCCAGCGTGAAGCCGTTGGTGAAGCCGGCGGCGCTCAGGACGCTGGTGTTGTCGAAGTAGGAACCATCGATCTTGAACTCGTACACGATTTCGAAGATCCAGTCGCTGAGCATCGGGTCGGCGGCAGCGTATTCATCTTCACCGGGGTTCATCGGATCGGCGAACGCCAGTTCGGGTGAGAAGGTCGTCAGCATGGCGACGTTGTGCAGGTTCCAGTCCAGCGAGGTGGCGGACGCCGAGAGCACACCGTCGTCATCCTTGCCGTCACCGACCAGGTGGCCCGAGTCATAGACGCCGGAGCTGACATCCTTGAGGTAATCCAGCTTGAATTCCGAACTGTCCGTGGTCACGCCAGGCAGTTCGATGACGAACGTGGCCTGGTCGCTGCCGACGAGTTCGCCGAACTTGTGCTCGTCTTCCTTGGCTTCGAGGTAGTTGTGGTCATCACGCCACGTGAAGTGGGTGTGGGTCGAGGGCTTGGTGCCGCCTTCGCCGTAGGTGTTGTCGACGTAAGCCAGGGGCATGACCACGGCCACGCACAGGTCGTAGGTCACCGCGTCCTGGGCGAAGTAGACCGTCGCCGGCGGAATCTTGTCCGCATCTTTGCTCGGGACAATCTTGGCCGAGTACTGGTAGCCCTCGGCGGCGCCGAGCGCCTGGCCGTCGATGACGGGCGCGGCGTGGACCGAAGCGCTGAGGAAGGTGACGGCGAACAGGACGGCAACGGCAGTGATCAGTGAAAGTTTCATCGCATTCTCCAGGGTGTTAGACAGGTTGAGGACCGGATGGGTATCGCGCAGACGATAATTGTTGTTGAACATGCTCATTCTCCGAACCGCTGTGCGGTAAGTTGTGTCAATCAAAATTACGCGGGTTTCATGGTTCAAGCCGCGATGCAGAACCGCCTGCATCGGCTGTCGAAAGTTTCAAATCAGTGACGAAGTTTCAGAGCGCCCATGGCGATCATCATCAGACCGGCCGGCAGCGCGGCGGGCGTGGGGATGATGATGGTGCTCGGCGGCTGAGTGATGTTGAAGTCGGAGTGGACGTTGATATCCAGCGCGATGATGCGGCCGTTGAACGTGGCGGGATTGTGGTAATCCACATCGCCGGTCGGCGCGAGGATGGTGCCGGCGAAGACGGTCTCCGCCTTGCCGATCAGAACATTCGAGGCGTTGGGGAAGTACCAGATCACGTTGCCGGGCAGGACGTTGGTCAGGGTGACCACGCCGCCGTCCCAATCCAGGGCGCCGCTGACGCGGACGATGAACTGGTCGTTGCCGCTGACGTCGCCGACGAATTCGAACGTGTCGGTCTTGTTGGTCAGGTCGGTGATGTCGACGACCGTCATGGCGCCGGTGCGGTTGATCACGGGATTGTCGCCGTCGTTGACCGCGCCGAGCGTGTAGTCGGCGGACAGTCCGGCGATGCTGGTGGCTGCGAGCAGCGCGTCGACATTGGCCTGGTCGAGTTTGGTGTCAGCCGCACCGCCGGTTGTCGTGCCCAGGGAGGGGTCGAACGTGGCGGGCGTGGTGGTCACCGAAGCGCCGGAGTGGATGTAGACGCCGCCGTTGAAGGTGGTGACCTTCTGGTTGGTGCCGCTGGTCACGCCGTCGCTGTAGCCGACGTTGCCGGTGATCGAGGTGGCGGAGTTGATGATCATACTGCCGTCATCCAGAGCCAGCAGTACGAAGTCTTCGGCTTCGCCGAGTACGACGGCCGCAGAAGCCGACCGTGGCGTCATCATGGCGACGCTCATGAACGCGCAAACGAGCATTGTGCAAATAGTCCGTAGGGACATAGTCATTCTCCCGGCCACAAAGGCCGCTTGGTTTTGAATACAGGAACAACCCCGCGTATCCAGCGTGGATACGTTTGTGAAGTTCGCCATGCAGTCACAGCGATCACGCAGCATGCTGGCATTGCACAGAAGGCTCGCCGACGGACGTATATCAATCCGCGCGGCACAGAACGTGGCAACACGAGCGCTGCAGACAGCACAGCGATCAGATGTCAGGATGTGGTCATACAGATTCTCCAGAGGCTCCAGTTGACGAACCAGCCGCGCAACGGCCGCGTTGGCGCGTTGCGCGAATCCAATCTAGACAGCGCGCTTTGGGCTTCGCGCGCATGCCCGATTCCATATCGCATCCACGCTGCGCAACGAGCGCAGTCGCGGACATATCTCACTTGTCATGTCACGGCGCGACTTCTGCGTCCGTGAACAAACTCACGCCGGCTGCCGTCAGCCACACGCGCACCGGAGTGCGCATACGGCTGCGCTTGCATTGCCTGCGTATGTCAACCCGCCGGCGGCCCCGTCAAGGCCCGCGACGATGCATACCTCCACCGCGCCGCGTATGGCGCTGCGCAGCAGACACATTCACTTGTCATGTCACGGCACAACTTCTGCATCCGTGAACAATCTCACGGGGCAACCGCTTGCTACACGCGCATCGAAACACCACATGCGGCAGCGCGGCATTGCCCGCGTATGTCAATCCGCCAACGGACCCGTCAAGGTCCGCGACGACAACTCACGCGCCACGTAAAATCACGCAGCGCATCGAATCGCGCAAGGTTGTGATACAGATCACATCACTCTCAACCTGTGCCTTGCCCGAAGCCCTGGGCATCAGCACGCTCGCACCAACACGGCCGGCGCGGCTGGTTCGTCAACCCGCTCTGGAGTAGCGAGGTGTACGCGATGTATCGCAAAGGCCGTGCCGAACGTGTGAAACCGTTGCACGATGAGAGATATATGATGTGCTTACAACCACTTACAATCTGCCATGCCCCGCATTCCCGGTTGTGACTGATATGCGATCTGTAACGATCAGTGCCAAAACAGCGCGCCACAAAGGTGCACATGTGCACATACGGCACAAGATTACTGTCGCCGAAACGGACTTGGATCACGCGGCCGGTTCCCCTATCATCGACGACCATCATTCAGGGAGCATCGCAGCATGGCTGAAAAGCAAAACGTCGACGTGATCATTCTCATGGGCTCAGATTCGGACTGGGAGTCGATGAGCAAGTGTCACGATCTGCTTACCGAGCTCGGCATCACGCATGACGTGCATGTCGCCAGCGCGCACCGGACCCCCGGAAAAGTGCTCGACATCGTGGCAGGAGCCCCTGCACGCGGCGTGAAGGTGTTTATCTGTGCCGCAGGCATGGCGGCCCACCTCGGCGGCGTCGTGGCGGCCCACGCCCACTGCCCGACGATCGGCGTGCCCATGAAAGGCGGCATGATGGACGGGCTCGACGCCCTGCTGTCGACCGTGCAGATGCCTCCGGGCGTGCCGGTGGCGACCGTCGGTATCGGCTCGGCCGGCGCTAAGAACGCCGCCATCCTCGCCGGTCAGATCATCGCGCTGACCGACCCTGCCGTCGCCAAACGTGTCAGCGACTGGCGCGCCGGGCAGGTGGACGTGGTCAACGCCAAAGATCAGAAGCTGCGCGACTCAATCAAGTAACCTGTTCACCAACGCCGATCGCGGCGGGTTGGCGCCACCATGGCCCTCATCCTCGACGCCTACAACGTGCTGCACTGCACCCACGTGCTGCCGCTGCGGTACGCGTCGATCAACACGCTGCAACTGGCGGCCATGCTCGACCGCTGCAACTTCGACCGCGGGCGCATGGTGATCGTCTGCGACGGTCGGCCCAAACCCGATGAGCTTGATCCGCGCATCGACGTCGGCCGCGTCGAGATCATTCACTCCGGCGCCGCCACCGACGCCGACACGATCATTGAGCAGTTGATCGAAACCGAAACCGGCCCGCGTGATCTGACCGTCGTGTCCAACGACCACCGCATCCAGCGCGCCGCCCGACGCCGGCGCGCCACCGCCATGGCCAGCGAGGCGTTTCTCCGCAAGCTCGTGTCGCGCTTCGATCGTTACGCCGCCCGCAAGCTCGATAAAACCAAGCCCGACCTCGACGCCGATGCCGACACGTGGATGCGCAAGTTCGGCATCGATGAAAAAGGCATCAAGCCCCCCGCCAACCTCGAAGCGGAAACCGACCGCTGGATGCGCGAGTTCGGCTACGAAGACGAAGATTAATCAGAGTAGAAGTATTGTCGATCAGTGATATCGCCCCATAGCCGGGCCGCTACGCGGCCCTGGTTGCAGCGACCAACTTCATCGTCTGCGTCGCAGCGCCAAGGTGCTCAACATCACCAGACCGGCCGGCAATGCAGCGGGCGCCGGCACCGCCTCGGGCAATGCCAGGTTGAACTCATACGCGGCGAGGGCGGCGTTGGTGTAACGCACTTCGTCGATATCACCGCCGAAATTGCGCTGGGTGATGCCGTCGACGTTGCCGATCTGAAGCTGCCCGCCAGGCGTCAGCGCGGCCAGATCCTTGACGCCGGTGACTGTATTCACGAGTTGGGCGTGGCCGGTCAGATCATCCAGCGCCGTGCGGAAGAAGTTGACGATGCTGTCGTTGCCCGCGCCGTCGCCTTCGTAGGTCACGGCAATGTGATACCACGTGTCGGCGTCCCAAGTCAGGTTGGTGCTGGTCACGAGCGTGAAGAGGCTGGTGGGCGTGGTCGCATCCTGGAAAGCCAGGCCGAGTTGCCCGTTGCTGCCGACGCGCAGCGACACGCGTGAGTCGCCGCCGTCGCGGTAGCCGAACACGTGGTCGTGGCCGTCGAGTTCGGGGTTGCGCACCCAGGCTTCGATGGTGAACGTCTGCGTATTGAACTTGTCGACGTCGGCCTGCGTGCTGAGCGTGCGCACCAGTCGCTTGGATGTCGAGTCGAACGCCCCGGCGGCCTCGCCGAGCCCGTTGGGGCCGTTGACGCCGGCGAATGGACTGGTCGTGGCCGACAGGTCGAACCCGTTGCCGGAGGCGTCGGCGCCATTGCCATTCATGTGATACAGCGCGGCGACGGTCGGCGACTGATTGTCCGAATACGGCGTGACGACAGGCTGCACCGGCGCGACGTATTTAGCGCCGAGATACTCAAGGACCGCCTGCTGCTCGGAAGCGCCCAGCGCGGTGTTGTAGATCAGCACCTCGGCGACCTTGCCGTCGAACTGACCGCCGATCGTGTTGGGGTTGAACCCGCCGTCGTCGATCCACACGCCGCCGACCGAAACGCTGCGCGTCGTCAGCAGCCCCGGCTGGGCGGAGGCGTTGACTTCGGCCAGCGGATTATCGTTGACGCCGATTTCGACGTTGTCGTTGTAGCGGTAGGACAGCAGGTGGTAGCTGGTGGAGATGTCCGTGGTGTCGGTGAGGATGTTGTCGTTGTTGTTGATGCGCACCGCGGCCTGACCGGACACATAGCGATATTGCCAGTCGGCCCAGTTGCCGAAGAATCGCTGCCCGCTGCCGCCGGGCAACGCATCCGGCGCCAGCACGATGTAAACCGTCGAATCGTTGCCAAGGTCGAGGGTTTTGGTGGCGTTGCGGAGGATGTCGCCGCCGAAGTCGATCGCGGGCAGGCCGTTGAGCTGCGATGCGAGCTTGTCGGGCAGATTGGCGTCGGTTCCGGTGAGGGTGAACACGTGCCCGTTGGCCGATTGATCATCCCATTGCGAGACTTCGCCGGTGGCCGGATCGACGACCACGCCGAGATTGGCCTCGAGGTGAAGTTCGAGATTGGTCGAAGGCGCGGCCAGTGGTGCGGCGTTCGTGGCCGCGGTCATCATCGCGCACGTCAATAACCCATGCAGACATCGTCCGATTCTCATCGCCACGCTCCTTTGCAGTCTTATCTACATTCAACCATTCGTCGACCTCAAATCGGCGTCAACACAAACGACTGCCGATACACCATCAACCGTCGGCCACACACCTCGCCTCGGGCAGATGACCCCATGATACAGCACCGCCACCCGCACGGGAAGCAAAAATTTCACGACAAAATCGTCTGTCAGGGCCGCTGAATCGGCATCAGAACTTCACATCAACGCCGAGGCGAACATACGGGGCGTTGGAGATTTCCAGATCGTTATCCAGATCGCGGGCGTCCCAGCCGGTGTTGAACTCCTGGCTGAAGCTGTAGCCGCCGGCCAGTTCGAGGTTGAACATTTCGCAGGGCTGCCAGCGCGCCCCGGCCTCGATGCGACGCTGCCGGAAGAACAGGCGGCGGTCGCCGTCGGCCCCGTCGATGTGGTAGGCGGAAAAGTCGTTGTGAAAACCGGCGAAGGCGGTCACGCTTTCGACCACTTCATACTCGCCGACCACCTCGAAGGTGTACGGGAACGAATACGTGACCTTGATCAGGCCGCGCTCGATCGGACGCCAGGCGATGGAGCTGAACGGCGCGCCGAGAGTGAAGGTGAACGTGTCGCTGACCTCGCGGGTATAGGCGATGCCGGGCAGGGGCAGATCGGGGAAGATGGTGCGATTGCCGTGGTAGTTCAGCAGGACCTGCAGATGTTCGGTCTCGCTGAGTTTGCGGGAGGCGATGAGATTGGCGGTGGCGTAGACCCCGTTGGCATCGCCGTAGGGGTTGTTGCCCGCGTAGCCGGCGCCGACGGTCATGCCGACTTCCCAGTCGTCGAACTTCGCCAGGCCGAACCCGACCGCCACGGACTGATCGGTCAACTCGTCGGGCAGGCTGGGGTTGATGGTGTCGATGTTGTAGTGCGTCACGTCGAACCCGATCGCGGGGCTGTGGGGATCGGTGACATCGAAGCGGAAGCGGCCGGTGGCGTCGAACCGCTGCAGGGAGAAATCATCGTCGCGGCCGTCGCGCGTGTGAGACTCGAACTGGTAGAAGCCCCCGGTGGTCAGCTCGGCAGCCGAGTCCTGCGTCCAGGGTTTGATCATGAGGGCGGCGCCGCTTTGAGCCTGAGCCGTCGAAACCAACCCGGCGGCCAGCACGACCGCCCCGATGATGAGCTTGGTGGTATGCATGGCGGATATTCTGATCCATGGCCGCGCCGCTGGCAAACCCGCCGCAACGACCGGCGGCATTGTTGACCGCTGGGGGTTTGGGTATCATGGTACGTTTTCCCCCACGCAACCCCCCGGAACCCGGGCCGGAGCACGTGCATGATGCAGGAAGCGATTCACAAAGCCGACGTATTGATCGAAGCCCATCAATACATCCGTCAGTTCGAGAACGCGGTCGTCGTCGTGAAAGTCGGCGGCTCGATCATGGATGACCCCGAAGCGCTCAAAGGCCTGCTCAAGGACATCTGCTTCATGGATGCCGTCGGCATGCGCCCCGTGATCGTGCACGGCGGCGGCAAGGCGATCAACCAGGCCATGGCCGCCGAGGGCCTCGAAGCCCAGTTCGTCCAGGGCCGGCGCTACACCGACGATCGCACGCTGACGATCGCCGAGCATGTGCTGGTCACCGAGGTCAACAAGTTCATCGTCGATCAGATCAACGCCTTCGAGCACAAGGGCATGGGCCTGCACAGCCTGGCGAGCTGCGCGATCTTCGCCCGGCGGATGTTCCTCCGGGGTGAAAACGACCGCAAGATCGACATCGGCTTCGTCGGCGAAGTCACCGACGTCAACGTCGGATTGATCAAGGCGCTGGTCGAGGCTGAGTACATTCCGGTCATCGCCCCGATCGCCCGCGACTCGGCCGGCGGCAAGCTGAATGTCAACGCCGACTCGGCCGCCGGACAGGTCGCCGCCAAGCTCAAAGCCGAGAAGCTTGTGCTCGTGTCCGACACGCACGGCATCCGCACCGGCGAATCCGACGACACCCTCGTGTCCCACCTGACCCAGGCCCAGATTCAAAAACTCATCGACGACGGCATCATCTCCGCCGGCATGCTCCCGAAGGTCGACGCCGCCCTGACCGCCCTGACCGGCGGGGTCAGCAAGGTCCACATCGTCGACGGCCGCATCCCGCATTCGCTGCTGCTGGAAATCTTCAGCCGCGAAGGCATCGGCACCGAAATCGTCATCGACTAAAAGAGGAAAAACAGAAAAGTAGACAGGATGAACAAGATCAATATTCTGAGATGAATTCAGTCAGCATGAGATAAGACTGATGCAATACGAGAATCTCACAAGATAGATCATCGGCTGCGCTTATACAGTTCATAACACCCTGGGCTTCGGTTTTCTGGAATCCGTATATGAGAAGGCGATGTTGATTGAACTTTCAAAAACCGGCCTGAATGTTTCAGCCCAACATCCGGTCAATGTACACTACGAGGGACAGATTGTCGGACAATTTACATCAGACCTGCTGGTTGAAGACAAAATTATTGTGGAGCTCAAATCCGTCCAGCAACTCGTTCAAGCATTCGATGTCCAACTGGTCAATTACCTGGCCGCCACCAACAAACCGGTCGGCCTGCTGCTGAACTTCGGACCACACTGTGTTGAAGTCAAACGAAAAGTCAAAGACCTTCAGCAGATTCGCGACGAAACTGAAACTGAAGCACCTTGAATTTTTCTTCCTATCCTGTTCATCCCGTCTAAAACCATGACGCACTTCATTGACATCGTCGATCATTCCACCGACTGGCTGCAACATGTGCTGGATGTCGCTCATGCGCTTCGGGCCCAGCGCCAGGCGGGTCAGACCAATCAGCCGATCCTTGCCGGCAAAACGCTGGCGATGATTTTTGAAAAACCCTCGCTGCGCACGCGCGTGAGTTTTCAGCAGGCGATGTACGAACTCGGCGGCAACGGGATCGTGCTCCACCAGCAGGAAGTCGGCCTCGGCCAGCGCGAGTCGGTGGCGGATGTCACCCGCGTGCTGTGCGGGATGGTGCAGGGCATCATGGCGCGCGTGTTTGAACACGAGAAGCTGCGCCAGATGGCCGAGCACGCCACCGTGCCCGTGATCAACGCGCTGTCGGATCATTCGCACCCCTGCCAGGCGCTGGCGGACATCATGACGATTCGTGATGAATTCGGCGAGGATCTGACCGGGCGCACGATGGCCTTCGTCGGCGATGGCAACAATGTCTCGCGCTCGCTGGCGCGGCTGTGCAGCAAGCTCGGGATGAACTTCACCCTCGCCGCCCCCGAGGGATACACGCTCGAATCCGAACTCTTCGATCGGATCAATCGCGATGTGCCCGGCGTCACGGCCAAACAGATCAGCGATCCCATCGAAGCGGTCAAAGACGCCGACGTGATCGTGACCGACACCTTCGTCTCGATGGGACAGGAAGAGGAAAAAGAACAGCGTCTGCCGATTTTCGCCCCCTACCAGGTCAATGCGAAGCTGCTGTCGCAGGCGCCCGAGCA
Source organism: Planctomycetales bacterium ZRK34 (assembly GCA_014873095.1). Classification (GTDB taxonomy): domain Bacteria; phylum Planctomycetota; class Phycisphaerae; order Phycisphaerales; family Zrk34; genus Zrk34. The sequence goes on along the minus strand of CP050848.1, from coordinate 3,814,614 downwards.
CGCCATCGTGCTGCACTGCCTGCCGGCCTACCGCGGCGTCGAAATCACCGACGAAATCATGGACGGTCCGCGTTCGAGAGTCTTCCCCGAAGCCCACAACCGCCTGCACGCCCAGAAAGGCCTGCTCGCGGTCCTGCTCGGCAACGCATAAAAAACAACCACCAAGAAAAGAATTTCAGACAGGATCAACAGGATCAAACCAGATCAAGTTTCATCCTGTTGATCCTGTCAACTCTTCTGCCTTGGTGTTCTTGACGCCCTTAGCGGCCAACTCTCACTTCGAACCGCGCGGGACGAGCTTGAGGGCTTTTTCGTAGTCGGTCAGATCTTCGACCAGCGAAGTGAGCTTTTCGCGCGTCAGGCGGACCGCTTCGAAGACCGGCTTGACGTTCAACGACTGCACGATTTCATCCAGCCGCTCTAAAAACGCCGGGTCATATTTGGCGGACTCGGCTTCCTGTTGAATCGTCGACAGCGACTTGCGCATCTCAGCCAGGTCATGGGGGTCAAGCGCCTCGCGGTCTTCCTGCAACATGCGGGCAAGCAACCGCAGATGCACCCCGATGGTGTAGCTGCGCACGGCGTTGTCACCGTAGGCGGCGCCGAGTTGTTGCGGCGCCCGTTCCAGCAGCAACCCCGCCCATTGCGCATACGGCGCAGCGTCCGTCGGCAGGGCCGCGCCGATGGTCTGATCCATGGCCAGGTCGGCAAACGAAGCGACCAGCGCCTTTTTCGCTTCGGGTTCAAACTTCGCACCCCCGGCGCGCGTCAGCAGCGCATCGGTCGCCAGGTAACCTGTCCGCAGCGCCCAGACGTTGCGGCCATAGACCCGCTGCACCGCCCGTTCAAACTCGGGCACCAGCGCCACCGCCTGCTTGAAATCGCTCAGCGCTTTGTCGTACTGCACCGCCTTGTAGGCTTTGTCGCCGGAGGCGATCAGCGCGTTGGCTTTGGTCCAGGGCTGCCCGCCGTGGGCGTCGAGTTCTTCTGTTTTGAAAGTGCCCGTCGACTTGCGGACGAAATTCTTGCGGGTGTCTTCAGCGTCCATCGCGGTCTGCGATCGGGTTTCCGCATCCTGATACGTCGTGATCGCTTCGAGCCAGTCGGCCACGGCCTTGTCGAATTCCTCGGCGTCGTAATTCTGCTTGCCTGAGGTGTTCAGCGACTCGGCTTTTTCCCATGTGGCCTTGGCCAGCACGGCGGCGTCGAGGTCTTCGGCCTCGCCCCGAGCGGCGGCGGCTTTCTCCTGGGTGTCCAGGGCCTGCTGCTTGGCCAGTCGCATCTTCTCCACGGCGCCCAGCGCGTCGGAGACGGTCGCGTAGTAATCCTGGAATTCGTAATACTTGCCGGACTTCCACAAGGCGTCGGCCCGGGTGTAGGCCTTGTCGGCGGTGTCCATGAGCGGGCCGAAGCGGCCGGTCCGCGGGGTGTCGCGGAGCGTTTGCCAGATGTTGGTCAGCTCTTCGTAGATGTCTTTCTGACGCGGCGTGGCGACCTGGGGCAGATCCGGCTGATTGGATTCGACCTCGGGCTCAGGCTGCGGGGCGGTCTGCTCCATCGGCCGGTTCTTCACCAGCACCACCACCGCCGCGATCATCAGCGTCAGCGCCAGCCCAGCCGCCAGCGGGCCGGCCAGGGATTTCTTCCTCTTGATCCGGCGATACTGCGCCGCCTTGGCGCCCCCGCCCTTGGCAGAGCGTCGGCCGCCGGGCTTGGACGCGGCTTGCGCCAGATCTTGAAAATCGTCAGGCAATTGGCTCACGAAAAAATCCTCGTTATCTCCATGGGACGTCCGCCCACGGTCGAAGTTCGTGTTATCGGGTTGATGGAAGGCAAACATTATAGGGAATTCACCGCGACCGGCGACCTGATGCCGGAGTTTCCCCGACTTGTTATGATGCAATGCATGGCCAAACGCTCGACGATCGATCCCGAAACGCGCCGGCTCAAAGAATCGGCCGACCGCACCGCCAACTGGAAACGCTGGGGTCCCTACCTTTCCGAGCGTCAATGGGGCACCGTCCGCGAGGATTATTCGGCCGACGGTTCATGCTGGGACTACTTCCCGCACGACCACGCACGCAGCCGCGCCTACCGCTGGGGTGAAGACGGCCTGCTGGGCATCACCGATCGTGAATGCCGCCTCTGCTTCGCGCTGGGCCTGTGGAACGGCAACGACCCGATCCTCAAAGAACGCCTGTTCGGTCTGACCGGCCCCGAAGGCAATCACGGCGAAGACGTCAAGGAGTGTTACTACTACCTCGACGCCGCCCCGTCGGGCGCCTACCTCAAAGCCCTCTACAAATACCCGCAGGCCGCCTATCCCTACGATGAAATCGTGGCGGAAAACGCCCGCCGCTCCCGCACGCAGCCGGAGTACGAACTGGCCGACACGGGCGTGTTCGACGAGTCGCGTTACTTCGATGTCACCGCTGAATACGCCAAGGCCGATCCCAACGACATCCTCATCCGCATCACCATCGCCAACCGCGGCCCCGACTCCGCCGAGCTACACCTGCTGCCGACGCTGTGGTTCCGCAACACCTGGACCTGGGGCTGTACGCACGAAGGCTGCACGCTGAAGCCGCGCATCAGCCGCGTGGATGATCTGCATGTCAAAACCGAGCACGAGTCACTCAACAACTTCCACTTCGCCGCCGAGGAAGAGCCCGACGCATGGCTCTTCACTGACAACGAAACCAACTACACGCGCCTGTTCGACGAAGAAAACCCGACGCGCTTCACCAAGGACGCGTTCGACCGCTACGTCATCGAAGGCAACACCAAAGCGGTGAACCCCAAAGGCTACGGCACCAAGACCGCCCCGCTGTACCGCTTCACGCTCAAGCCCGGCGCCGAGCGTGTGTTCCGCTTCCGCCTGTATGCCGACGAGGTCAAACCCGACACCGAGTTCGGCCCCGACTTCAAGCGCACCTTCACCACGCGCCTCAAGGAAACCGACGCCTACTACAAAAAGCACATCCCCTCTCACCTGCACGCCGACGCGGTCAACGTCGCGCGACAGGCTTACGCGGGATTGCTCTGGTCCAAGCAGTTCTACCACCTAGTCGTGGAAGACTGGTTCAAGGGCGATCCGCACATGCCTGCGCCGCCGGACCAGCGCCTCCAGCACGGGCGCAACATGGAGTGGATGCATCTGTACAGCCGCGATGTGCTGAGCATGCCGGACAAGTGGGAATATCCGTGGTTTGCCGCGTGGGATCTGGCGTTTCACATGATTCCGATGGCGCGCGTCGACGCCGACTTCGCCAAGAAGCAGTTGCTGCTGATGCTGCGCGAGTGGTACATGCACCCCAACGGGCAGATACCCGCTTACGAATTCGCCTTTAGCGATGTGAACCCGCCGGTCCATGCATGGGCCTGCTGGCGTGTGTACAAGATGACCGCCCCGCGCGGCAAGCGCGATGTCGACTTCCTGGCCCGCTGTTTTCAGAAGCTGATTCTGAACTTCACGTGGTGGGTCAACCGCAAGGACCCCGACGGCCGCAACCTTTTCGCCGGCGGTTTTTTGGGCCTGGACAACATCGGCGTGTTCGACCGCTCCAGCAAGCTGCCCGGCGGCGCGACCCTGCGCCAGGCCGATGGCACCGCGTGGATGGCCTTCTACTGCGGGACGATGCTCTCGATGGCCATCGAGCTCGCCCAGCACGACCCGGTCTACGAAGACATGGCCTCGAAATTCTTCGAGCACTTCGTCGCCATCGTCGACGCGATGAACACGCTCGGCGGCAGCGGCCTGTGGGATGAACACGATGGGTTCTACTACGATCAGCTCCACGTCGGCGACCAGACCACGCGGATGAAAGTCCGCTCCATGGTCGGGCTCATTCCGCTGTGTGCCGTCGAAATCCTCAACCGCTGCGACCTGGACAAACTGCCCGGGTTCAAAAAGCGCGCCCGCTGGTTCCTCGACAACCGCAAAGAACTCGCCCGCCACATCACCTACTTCGAGGAAGACCACACCGAAGCCCACCGCTACATGCTCGCGATCCCCTCAAAGGAGCGGCTGACCAGCGTGCTGCGCTACATGCTTGACGAGTCGGAATTCCTATCGCCGTTCGGCCTGCGGTCGCTTTCCGCTTTCCATCGTGATCATCCGTTTGCTGTTCATCTAGACGGCGAAGATCATCGCGTCGCTTACACGCCCGGTGAATCCGAGACTTCCATGTTCGGCGGCAACAGCAACTGGCGCGGCCCGATCTGGCTGCCGTTGAATTACCTGATCATCGAATCCATCGAGCGGTATCACCACTTCTACGGCAACGACCTCAAGCTCGAATACCCCACCGGGTCCGGCAAAAAGAAGAACCTCCGCGAGATCGCTCAGGATCTCCGCCTGCGCGTCAGTCGCCTGTTCCTGCCCGACGGCTCGGGCTGCCGCCCCTGCCATGCCGGCGACGATCGCCACGCCAGCGACCCTCACTGGAAAGACCTCGTCCTCTTCCACGAATACTTCCACGGCGACAACGGGGCCGGCCTCGGCGCCTCGCACCAGACCGGCTGGACTGCCCTGGTCATCAACTGCCTCGAAAAAGTCGACGACCTCCGCCACGCCAAATAACGTTTAGCCGCGACCCGAAGGGGAGCGCGTCACTTCATCGCGCCAAAAGTCGCCACCGCTGATCAAACACGCCCGCATCGAGCACCTTGCCGGGCGATTTGTCATCCGGCGCGGTTTCGATATCAATCACCGCCCAGTCACCGAGCTTCGGGTTCTGCAGCGAATTGTTTTTGTCGTCCGCCTCGCGGAAGGTCGGTCCCGAATTCAGCACGATGTACTTTTTCGGATTGGCGGGGTTCGGGTAGATGAACAGATTCACATGATGGCCATCGCGGAGTTTCATCGGCAGTTGCTTCGCATAGCGGGCGATGACCTTGTTCGTCTTTTCATCGCCGTAGCAGACCAGGTTGTACCGGGCGATGTCGTCGTCGGTGATTTCGGTGTCCATCTTCACGCGGGGGTTGCCCCGGAAGGCGGCCCGCCAGTGGCGGATGGTGTGTGCCAGCTCGAATTGGACCCACTGCTCGAACAGCGCATCATCCGACTTGCCCGACGGTTTGACGATCAGAAACGGCGACAAAAACGCATCGTCGATCGGTCCTTCCAGCCCGCGGGCCTTCACCAGACCCGAGGTGTGATCGACACGGGCAACCCACTTGCCGCCGTCGAGTTCGAATCGCCCGTCGGCGGCGTCGGCGTAATCGATCTTCTGCCCGTCGATGGTGACCACCTTCGGCTTGCGGCCGAGTGAAAAGGCCGCCACGTTCTTCGTGGTCACACGCGTGTTGTCACCGAACTGGACATCGAGACGCGTGTCTTCATACAGCTTCTGCTGAGCCAGCACCGCCACGTCGTACTTCTTCCCGTAGCGCAACACGCGGGTCTGCACATGCACCGTCTGCGGCCGGGGATCGCGCCCCTTGGCTACGGCGTCGTTGACGAACTTCATCACCTCGACCAGCGTGTCGGGGTGATACTTGTGGCCCATGCCGGGGCCGATCAGGTGCGGCAGCGTGCGGCCCTCGGCCTTGTAGGCGGCTTCCATGATGTCGGCAGCGAGTTTCTGCTTGTCGATCTCACCGGAGTAAGCAATCACGGGAATGTTGAACAGGTTGCGGACGTAGTCTTCGACGTTGTACACGTGCCACATCTTCCGCTGAATCGCCGGCACGGTTTGCGGATCGAGATGCAGAAAGCGGGCCACATCGACAAACCCCGCCCCGGCGTGCACCACGCAGAACTGATCGGCGTAGTGAGCGCCCGTCTGCCAGGCCCCCGCCCCGCCCATCGAAAACCCGCACAGCGCGATGCGGTTGTCGTCGATGTTGTAGCGCTTCTTCACCTCGGCGATCACGTCGAGCACGTCGATCTCACCGGCGGACTTGTACCCGATGCACTGGCGGCCGAGCGGGTGAACGATGATGGCGTTTTTAACATGCGGACTGATCGGAGCATGACCGGTCAGGCAACGCGTGACAAAGTGCAGATCGGTGACCTTGTCGCCGCGCCCGTGCAGCCAGACGAACAGCGGGACGGGCTTGGAGGTGTCGAGGTCTTCAGGGATTTCGAGGCCGAAGGGTTGGATGGTGTTGTCGACGGTGCTGCGGTAGCCGACGACAAGGTTGCCGTGCTGGGTGAGCCAGGATTTGTTCCCGGCGGCCAGGGCGTCGAGGCGCTCGCCCGCAAGCTTGAGTAGATTCTCCGCCTTGGCGACATCGTTCTTGCGGTAGAACTCGTCGAAGTCGAGCGCGAAGCGCACGGCCTTGGCGAAGATTTCGATGTCGGGTTCGTCGACGCCGGCGAGGCGCTTCTCGACCGCAGCCAGATCGGCGGTGAGTTTAGTCCGCTGCTCCGGCTGCAGGGCATCACCCGGCGGAGGGACGGTCACCGCGATCGGCGGATAGGGTTCGGCGGCAGACACGGCGGCGCAGATCAACAGCACCACCCCGAGAGTTTGTCGGATGTTCATCCGAATATTCTGCCGACGATGCGGCACGTGAGCAAATAGCCGCAGTCTGACAGGTCGCGGACCGCGATGCGTTGCATCGCGGCTACTGCTTCACAGCAGACAGTTTCCACTGCTCATCGAAGAACCCGCAGTCGATGACTTTGCCGGGCGTTTCACCATTTGGGGGCGTGGTGATGTCGATGATCGCCCAGTCGCCGAGCTTCGGATTCTGCAGCGAATTGGTGCGATCATGCGACTCACGGAAGGTCACGCCGCTATTCAGAACGACATACTTCCGGGGGTTCAACGGATTCGGGTAGATCATCAGATTCACCCGATCACCCTCGCGGACTTTCATCGGCAGCTTGTCAGCAAGCCGCGCGATCACCTTGTTCGATTCCGCATCACCAAAACACACGAGGTGATAATTCGCGATGTCATCATCCGTCACCTCGGTATCAATCTTCATCCGGGGATCGCCGCGATATAAGGCACGCCAGCGTTCGAAAAAGTGTTTGAACTCGAATCGTGACCATTGTTCAAAACGCGCATCGGACGACTTGCCGCTGGGCATGACCAACAGAAACGGTTCCATGAACGCATCGTCGATCGGACCTTGCAAACCTGGCCGCTTACGGTCACGCAAACTGGCGTCCCACTGTTCGGCGGATATCTGATGCCAGATGTTCTGGTCATTACGATGAAACACGGCGAAGGGCTCACTGACTTTTTTGCCGTCAACGATGATCTTCTGACCATCGATCACGGGATCGCGACCAGTCAATATAGGAAAACTGATGGCGATTTCCCGCACGTTCTTCGTCTGAATGTTCACGAGAAACTGCTGAAAATCCTTCGCCGTGTCGACGCGTGTGTCGCGCCAGTGTTGATCGAGTTGCGAGATAATAATTCCGCCTTGAGCCGGGTATCGAAGCGTGCGGGTTTGAAGGTGAACTTCGTTTAGATCCATCAGTCGCGTTCGCCCCTTCTTCACCGCATCGTGGACGAAGTCCATCACCTGCTTGATGGAGTCGGGGTGGTACTTGTGGCCCATGCCGGGGCCGATCACGCGGGGGAGCTTGCGGCCCTGGGCGGCGTAGACCTCTTCCATGATGTCGGCGGAGGCTTTCTGCTTGTCTTTTTCACCGGAGTAGGCGATCACCGGGATGTTGAACAGGTTGCGCACGTAGTCGGGCACGTCGTACAGACCCCAGAGTGTGCGTTCGACGGGCGGGATCGTTGCGGGATCGAGGTGTTGATACCGCTGCACGTCGACGAAACCCGCGCCGGCGTGGACGACACAGAATCGATCAGCGTAGTGGGACCCGATGTGCCAGGCACCGGCGCCGCCCATCGAGAAACCCAAAAGCGCGATGCGGTCGTCGTCGATCTTGTAGCGTTGCTTGACGGACTCGATGGCTTCGAAGACGTCGATCTCGCCGGCGGACTTGTACCCGATGCACTGGCGGCCGAAGGGGTGGAGGATGATGCCGTCGGTGACGAAGGGGCTGATCGGGCAACTGCCGACCTGGCGTTGGGCGATGAAGTGCAGGTCGGTGGTTTTGTCGCCGCGACCGTGGAGCCAGACGTAGAGCGGGACGGGTTTGGACAGGTCGAGGCCTTCGGGGATTTCGAGGCCGTAGGGTTGGGCGGAACCGTCGATGGTGCTGGTGTATCCGCGGACGACGTTGCCGTGTTGCGATGCCCAGGGGTGTTGATCGTTGGCCAGCGCATCGAGGCGGGCGTTGGCGGCGTCGATCAGGTCGAGCGCCTTTTGCACATCGTTCTTTTTGTAGAACTCATCGTGCAGCAGCGCGAAGCGCACAGCCTTTTCGTAGATGAGCACATCGGGGTCATCGACGTTGCCGGCGGCGGCGAGGCGCAGATGCAGCCCGTCCAGCGCCTTGGCAATCTGCTCGCGCTGTTCCGGCTGCAGCGCATCGCCAACCGGTGGCAGGCGACGCGGGATCGGCGGGATGTCCGGCAGCGGCTCGGCAGCCCCCATATTCGCTACAAGACTGACGACCACGAGAATCACGGCGGCCCGATATATGTTCATGGTGATATTGGATCATCGATGCCAAGAATGTTCAAACCAAGGCGAATATTTCACCGATAACCACTGGACACGTACGAACTTCAATGCCACAATACCTTGGATCGCAGCAGTCTTATTAAGAGTTAGATGTCGTCAATTCGCACTCAGGGAGTGGCGAGCTTGTTCGAGCAGATCGGATTGATCGTGGGAGCAGCTATCTGTGTTGGGGTACTGCTTCAGCTGGTGATGATGACGTTGACGTCGCTGCGCCGCGTGGTCGATGATCGCCGGGCGCGCGAGCTTGAGCTGGAACTTCTGCGCACGCAGATCGAAGCTTCACGCAAGCGCCGGGCGCTGACCGCGGAAGCGGAGAAGGCCTGGGAAGGCTGGCGGAAGTTTGAAGTGTTCCGCAAGGTCGTCGAGGCGGCGGACACATCGTCGATCTACCTGCGGCCGCACGACAAACGCCCGCTGCCGGGCTTCGCGCCGGGGCAGTACCTGACGTTTCAGTTGAATGTTCCGGGCCAGGACAAACCGCTGGTGCGGTGCTATTCGCTGTCAGATTCGGCGCGGGAGGATTACTACCGCGTGACGATCAAGAAGGTTCCGCCGCCGCGCGACAAGCCGGAGCTGCCGCCGGGACGTTCGAGCACCTTCTTCAACGAGGTCGTGGCTGAGGGCGACATTCTGGACGTGAAGGCGCCGCACGGGGCGTTTTACCTGGACATGACGCGGGACAATCCGGTCGTGCTGATCGGCGGCGGCATCGGGATCACACCGGTGCTGAGCATGCTCAACGCGATCGTCGACAGCGGGTCCAAGCGCGAGACATGGTTCTTCCTCGGGGTGCGCGGGGGCAAGGATCACCCGTTCAAGGAACACCTGCAGCAGATCGCCGCCGAGCACGAGAATGTCCACGTGCACGTGTGCTACTCGAATCCGACCGATGCGGACGTCGAAGGCAAGGACTATCAGCACGCCGAGCGCGTCAGCAAGGATCTTTTCCAGCGTCTGCTGCCGTCGAACAACTACCAGTATTATCTCTGCGGCCCCGGGCCGTTCATGGAGGCGGTCGTCGGCGGGCTCGAAGACTGGGGTGTTCCGTCGGACAATATTCACTTTGAAGCATTCGGTCCGGCGAGCGTGAAGAAAGCCAAGCCGCCGGCGCCGAAGACCGACGCCGCGGAGGCGGTGGAGATCACGTTCGCCAAGTCGGGCAAGAAGCTTCAGTGGGACGGCAGTTTCGAGAACGTGTTGGAACTGGCCGAGGCCAACGGCGTGATGATCGATTCGGGGTGTCGGGCCGGCAACTGCGGCACGTGCATCACGGCGATCAAGAACGGCAAAGTCAAATACCCCAAAGACACCGGCATCGAAGTCGAAGCCGGGTCGTGTCTGACGTGCATCTGCGCGCCGGACGGCCCGCTGGAGCTCGATGCGTAAATCAGATCACCCAATCACCCGTAACGACAGGGCAGCAAACAGATGACACGGAAGACACGGCTATTCAGCAAGGAGTCTGCGATGCAGGGCAACAGCAGCAAGTGGATGTTCGCGGCGATGACGATCTTTTGCATGGGGCTGATCGCCTCAGCGGCGCACGCCCAGGAGAACGCAAACGTCGCCGGCGGCGTGGTGTTTGATCCGGCGAAGGTGGTCGGCTCGGACAAATGCGCCGAGTGTCACCAGAAGGAGATCGGCGCCTGGAAGCAGACGCCGCACTTCGCCACGTGGGACACGCTGCACCGCAAGCCCGAAGCCCGCAAGATCGCCGAGGCGATGGACGTCCGCTCGATCAAGCGCGGCGATGTCTGCATCAAGTGCCACTACACCCGCCAGGGTGAAGACGCCAAGGCGATCAGCGGCATCAGCTGCGAATCGTGTCACGGTCCCGCGGCGGACTGGATCTCGATCCACAACGACTACGGCGGCGAAGGCGTGACCAAAGAGCAGGAAACCGCCGAGCACAAGAAGATGCGTCTCCGCAACGCCATCGGCGCCGGCATGCTGCATCCCTCGACGATCTACCTGGTCGCTCAGAACTGCTACAACTGCCACACCGTGCCCAACGAGAAGCTCGTCGACGTCGGCGGACACGCGGCCGGCTCCGATGACTTCGAGCTGGTCAGCTGGTCGCAGGGCATGGTCCGCCACAACTACCTGCGCACGGGCGGCGATTCCAATGCCGCCGAATCGCAGGAGTATCTGCGTGTGATGTATGTCGTAGGCGTGATGACCGACACCGAGTACTCGCTGCGCGGCATCGCCAAGGCGACGGTGGGCAAGACCTACGCCCGCAGCATGGCCCAGCGTGCCAACAAGATGCGTAATCACCTGAAGGAGATCAACGAGGCCGCGCCGAATCCGCACTTCGCCGCCGCCGTCGAAGCGGCCTTCAGCGCCGGGCTGAAGCTGAACAACGAAGCCGCGCTGACCGCCGCCGCCGACCGGGTCCGCGACGCCGCCATGGCGTTCGCCACCGAGGCCGACGGGTCCAAACTCGCGGCCGTCGACAAGTGGGTTCCCAAGCCTGACCAGTACAAAGGCACCCCGGCCCCGTGATCGCGCCGACGTGAATTTGTTTTGTCGTGACAGTCTGGTGGAGTTGATCGCGCATGCCTGAAGCGCCCGTTGCCATACAGCGCCCGCAGCGGTGGGACGTACCGTTGGATACGTCGATGTCGGACGACGATGTCGATCGGCTGCTGTCGATCGAGCCGTTCGCGAGCATCGACCCGGAGAAGTTTCCGCCGTCGACGCCTCTGCGCGGCATCCTGAAAAACGACTGCCGCCTGGTGCGATTCGGCGACGGCGACCTGATCGTACGCGAGGGTGATTACGGCTCAAGCGCGTTTTTGATCCTTACAGGGTCGGTGCGCGTCACACTCGAATCGCTGCCACCGGAAACACTCGGCCGCAAGCGCCGTCAGCGCAAGGGCATCTTCGCGGCGCTGGCGCAGTTGTGGACCAACCCGAACCTGCCGGAGGTGCGAGCCTACGGCGAGGGCGGACAGGACGAGGCGCTCGGCGAGCGCGAAGCCGGTGAAGGTGAGCGACGCGTGTTTCTGCAGGATGTGCCGGGCATTTTGAACCGGTATCAGACTGTCGAACTCAAGGCTGGCGAGATGTTCGGCGAGTTGGCGGCGATGGCCCGCACGCCGCGCACAGCGACAATCTTCGCGCAGGGTGAAGCCGAGCTGCTGGAAATCCGCTGGCAGGGGCTGCGCGATCTGCGCAAGCGCACCGAAGACCTGCGCAACTACACCGATCGTCTCTACCGCGAGCGCAGTCTCAAGGTTCATCTGCGCGAGACTCCCCTGCTGGAGGGTCTGTCCGACGAGGCGATCGAGGCCGTCGCCGACGCCACGGTCTTCGACACCTACGGCAACTTCGACTGGCAGACCACCTTCAAGAGCGCCAAGAAGCAGTCACATGCCCAGCGACTGGCCGCCGAGCCCGTCATCGCCGAGGAAGGTCACTACCCCAACGACCTGGTGCTTGTGCGGTCCGGTTTCGCCCGCCTGTCGCGCCGCCACGGCAACGGCCACCGAACCATCGCCTACCTGGGCAAGGGTCAGACCTACGGCATGGCCGAGTTGGCGCACAACTGGCGCCATCCCGAAAAGCAGGCGCCGCTGCAGAATTCCGTCCGCGCTGTCGGGTATGTCGACGTGCTGCGCATTCCGACACAGATCGTCGAAAAGTACATTCTGCCGACGCTCTCGGCCTCGCAGCTACCGCCGGTGATTGAAAACACCGCGCCGGCCGATGAACCGGAAACCGCCGGCGGCAACGGCGACATCGACGACGGCACGATCGAGTTCCTCGTCGAAAATCGCTTCATCAACGGCACCGCCACCATGATGATCGACGTCGATCGCTGCACCCGCTGCGACGACTGCGTCCGCGCCTGCGCCTCGGCCCACGACAACAACCCGAAATTCATCCGCCACGGGCCCGTCTACGGCCATCACATGGTCGCCAACGCCTGCATGCATTGCGTCGATCCCGTGTGCATGATCGGCTGCCCCACCGGCGCGATCCACCGTGATGAAACCACCGGCAACGTCGTGATCAACGACTCGACCTGCATCGGCTGCGCCACCTGCGCCAACAGTTGCCCGTATCACAACATTCGCATGGTCGAAATCCGCGACACGCGCGGGCGATTCATCCGTGATGAAGCCTCGGGCCTGCCGATCAACAAGGCCACCAAGTGCGACCTGTGCATCGACCAACTCGGCGGGCCTGCCTGCCAGCGCGCCTGTCCGCATGACGCGCTGCGGCGCGTCGACATGAAAGATCATGAAACGTTGGGAAGGTGGCTGAACCGATGATGCGTTTCGCTGTTCGCCGCAGTCGCAATCTGATCATCGCCACCGTCGTGGGGCTCGTGCTGATTCTCTGGCTGAGCCTGCAAGACGTGTCGCTGCAGCGGTCGGCGTACACATCGGGCTGGCTGCTGATCGGCATGTGCTTTTTTCTGGCGGCGTACAACCTCCGCAAAAAACTGACCTTCATCCCGCTGGGCGCTTCGGCGAGCTGGCTGCAGTGGCATATCTATGTCGGGCTGCTGTCGATCGTCGTGTTCATCTGCCACGCGATTCACAAGGCTGACGCGGGATTCGGCTGGCCCAACGGGGCCCTGGAGTCGCTGCTGGCGCTGCTGTACGTTCTGGTCGCCGGCAGCGGGTTGTTCGGACTTTTCATCACGCGGGTGATTCCGGGGCGGCTGACGGTCCGCGGCGAAGAGGTGATCTTCGAACGCATCGGCGCTTTTCGCCGGCGCGTGCGGGATGAAGCCGCCGCGCTGGTGGTGCAGTCGGTCGCCGAGGCGGATGTGACCACCATCGCTGATTACTACACCAATCGGCTGGCGATCTTCTTCGAGCGCCCCCGCAATTTCTGGCGTCACCTGATTCAGTCCGCCGGGCCGCGCCATCAGTATCTGCGCGAGCTGTCCGACCTGGATCGTTACCTGTCTGATGTCGAGCGACCGATCGCCGCCAAGCTGACCACGCTCGTGGAAGTCAAAGACGATCTCGATTACCAGTATGCCCTGCAGTTCACGCTCAAGACATGGCTGTTCGCCCACATCGGGATGACCTACGGCCTGTTGCTGCTGGCGGTGTTGCATGCCGTGCTCGCTTACGCATTCGCCGGGGGTGTGGCGTGAGCGAGAAGTACACCTTGCAGCAGTTCGAGCAGGACCGCAGCGCGTATGAGCGTCCGAACCAGAAATGGATCTGCGGTAAGGCCTCCAGCGGCGACGCCTGCGCGATCGGCCCCGATTGCAAAGGGCACTGCCAGGCCGTGGCTGAATGCCAGCCGCGGCGCGACGGCGACCGGTACATCTGCACCCGCGCCCCCCGGCACGGCGGCAAGTGCGAACACGGTCCGATGCCCGACGGCTCATGCTGCCGACCGATCACCCCCTGCCGCCCCGTGCGCAGCATCCGCTACAAGCGCGGGCTGTTCACGTTCTGCGTCACAGCCCTGGTGCTCGGCCTGGTGATCATGGCCCTGTTCGGCCCGTGGCGCACCGCCGTACTCTCGCCCGGCCCGCTCACGCTGCACCACGCGCAGATTCTCACCGGCCAGCATGCCGCCACCTGCGCCGCCTGTCACGAAGCCGGTGATGAAACACTTGCCGGTTGGATCGAAACCGCCGTCACGGATTCACCCGCCGCCGCCAAGCAGACCGACCTCTGCCTCAAGTGCCACGTGACCAGCCCCGGGTTCGGCGACTACGCCGCCTTCGCACACAGCCTGCCGCCCGAGCAGCTTCGTGCCGCCGGTGAAAGCGATCACGATGTGCTGGCCGCCGCCCCGAAGCAGACCGCCGGCCTTGGCATGATCGTCCCCGCCCGCCTGTCGACACCCAGCTTGCCCGACGGCCGCTTCGCCTGCGCCACCTGCCACCGAGAACACCGCGGCGCCGGTCATGACCTGATCACCATGACCAATCAGCAGTGCCAGGCCTGCCACAGCGAAGTCTTCGGCTCCTTCGGCAAAGACCACCCCGAATTCACCAACTGGCCCTACGACCGCCGGACACACATCGCCTTCGACCACACCTCCCACCGCAATAAGCACTTCACCGAGGCCGAGCGCAACTTCGACTGCCGCCAGTGTCACGTCACCGACAAGCAGTCGGAACTGATGACCGTGCGCCCCTTCGCCGAGTCGTGTGCAAGCTGCCACGGTGAGAAGATCGACACCGGCTTCAACAAGGGCGTCGCCCTGATTCAGTTGCCCGGCATCGATGCCGAGGTGTTGCTGGACCACGGCCACGGCATCGGGCAGTGGCCCGAGTTCGCGCGCATCGACATCCCCGGCAAGCTCAATCCGTTCATGAAGCTGCTGCTGTCGTCCGACGACAAGGCGGTCGCCGCCATGCAGTTGCTCGGCGATGATTTCGAGCTGAACTATCTCGACAAGGCCGACGACGCCAAGCTTGCCGCGGTGGCTGATCTGGCGTGGGCCGTCAAGGCGTTGCTGTTTGATCTGAGCGTGCACGGTCACAGCGCCCTGCGTCAGCGTCTGAGCGCCGGCCTCGGCCATGAAGTCACCGAAAACGAACTGGTCACGCTCTGCGCCGCCCTGCCGCCGGATGTCGTGACCTCGGCTCAGCAGAAGTGGTTTGCCGATCTGTTGACCGAAGTCCCGCGCTACCGGGCCGGGCTGTTCAAACCGCCGGCAGCCACCGTCAAGCCTAAACCGGCCCCGAAGCCCGAGCCCAAACCCGAACCCGCCAAACCTGCCGCGCCGAAAGACACCACCGGTGATGATGCATCGTTGCTGGGTGACGATGCCTCGCTGCTCGGCGATGCGCCCAAGTCCGAACCCAAGCCCAAAGCGGTGATGACGCCCGGCGGTGATGATCTTTCGCTGCTCGGTGGTGAACCCGAACCCCCGGCCGCCAAGCCGCAGCCCAAACCAGCGCCAACCCCCGAGCCCAAACCCGAGTCAAAGCCCGTCACCCCCGCGCCCAAACCGCAGCCGGAACCCGAGCCGACGCCGACACCCCAGCCTGAGCCCAAACCCGCCCCAGCGGCGCCGACACCGACACCGACCCCCGCGCCGGCGCCGAAGCCCGTGCCGACGCCTGAGCCCACCGCCGAGCCGCAGCCCGCGCCCGTGGTTCGACTCGTCGCCGTCGATGGCACCGCGCAGGTGCGCCACACTGCCAACGATGAATGGATCGTCGCCCGGGCCGGCATGCAGCTTCCGATCACCGGCATCATCCGCACCGGCGTCCGCTCCTCGGTCAAGGTGTTGATTCTGCCCAGCGCCCATGCCGTCATCGGCCCGCTGACCAGCATCTCCGTCAAGTCCATCCAGCAGCGAAAGGCCGCCCCCTACGGACGCATCGACTACGACGACCAGTCCGCCGCCGACAACATCACCCCCTTCGGCACGCTGCTGGCCACGACCCTCGCCGTCGTCGGTCCCGATGAGCTCGACGCCCTCGATGACATCACCTTCACCACCATCTGCGCCGATGACGACTCGTCCCTGCTGGGTGGTGGCGATGACGCCGGGCTGCTGAGTGAACCCGCCCCGAAGAACGCCGGCGACGACAGCTCGCTGCTAGGCGGCGGATCGGGTGATGATTCATCACTGCTCGGCGGTTCGGGCGATGACAGTTCTCTGCTCGGCGGCGGTGATGACAAGAAACCCGCCAAACCCGCCGAACCCAAGTCCGTACCCGCAGCCGAACCCGAATCGCCCAGCGATCGCGTCGCCGCCGGCGGGTGGTACCGCGACGACTATGCCTACGCGATCTTCTACCGCCCCACCGGCCACGCCGACCCGATGGTCACCGCCTGGCTCAAGGCCACCGCCGACCCGGCCCCGTCCGCGGAGGTTCCCGCCGTCGCCGGCATCTTCTCCGCCATGACCGTTCCGACCGAGTCCGGCCTCTGCGCCAAGTGTCACACCATCGACACGATCGGCCCCGACAACTTCAAGATGCACTTTAACTCCCGCGTCGCCTTGATCGCCAACCGCCGCTTCACCCGCTTCACCCATCGGCCCCACCTGATCCAGCCGACGCTCGAAACGTGCACCGCCTGCCACCAGCTCGACGAAAAGGCCGACACGCAGGCCGGCTTCGAAAACCGCGACCCGCTGACGTTCACCAGCAACTTCACCCCGATCAGCAAAGCGACCTGCGCCTCGTGTCACACCCCCGGCGCCGCCGGCGACTCCTGCCTGCAGTGTCACAACTACCACGTCGGCTTCAGCAACCACTGATCCGCCCCGCACGCCGACTCCACATGCTCCACATGTGAACCCATCCCCGCCACTGCGTATTTTCCTCACCCAAAAAGATAAGTATTTAGCCTAAATACTGCATTTACGAAAACGCCATAAATGCATTCATTGTCGACACATGACGATTGGGATGACAAGTTGCGTTGACCGTTTTGCGTTCGTCTACTGTTGAAGATTTCCTATCGCCATGTAAAGACGACGCGGTAAATACGCTTCATGAACGATCAGCAGAATCGCATACTTCCGACATGGAAAAGGCGGTGAGACTTAAGTCCCACCGCCTTATTCATTGGTCGCGTGTTTTCAGCTTGAGCTGGATCATTTCATTTTCAGATCGGCGGGCTTGACGCCTTTAACGTGGCCGGCGAAGCCGTACGGCGAGGGTTTGTACTCGCCGACGATGTTGACGTTCGCCTTGGTCGGCACGTCCATGCCCAGCAGGTAATACGCGGCATTGACGACCATCCGCCGCAGCGGCGCGTTGACCAGGTCGGTCGACGAACCCATCGTGGTGCAGAAGGCGTAACCGGGCTTGCCGCCGGGCGCCTGATAAGACTTGAGCCAGGCGATCGGCATCATCGGGTTGTTCTTCTCGCCGTCGACGGGTTTGTCGGTCGGCTTCATGCCAAAGTTCGGATCGGTCTTGTCGAACTCGCCTTCGCGCTTGAGCACCTGCCCCAGCACCAGCGGCTTGCAGCTTTCCGGCTGCGGCAGACGGATGCCGTACACATCGGTCGGGCCCCAGATTTCGCCGGACTTGATCCCGCTGAGGATCGGGTGTTTTTCAGCGCCGGGGGCGAACAGGCCGCGCGTGGCTTCGTGCTTGTGGTGACCGTGGTGGTTGATCCACGTTTCACCGAGCACCTGCCGGCCGAACCCGCCGTCCCACTTCTTCGAGTTGAAGCTGTAGTCGGCGTAGGTCTTGTGCTGTTTGAAATTGAATGCGTGCGTGGCGGTGCGCAGGCCGATGATCGGTTTGCCGGCGTTGACGTAGTCGACGAAGTGTTTCATCTGGTCGTCGGGCAGATCGCGGAAGCGGATGAGCATGACGACCAGGTCCGCCGAGTCGATCGCCGCCATGCCGGGGATGTTCGTCAGCGTCTGCGGATCGATATCGCCGGTCTCTGGGTTGATCGAATACAGGACGGTGCACTTGAAGCCGTGATGCTTGGCGAGGATGCGGGCAAGCTGGGTGAGACCTTCTTCGGAGCGGTACTCTTCATCGCCGGTGATGAAGACGATGTTTTTCCCTTTGCCGGGTCCGTCGCCGCCTTCGTAGACGACCCACGGGTCATTGGCCGCGGTCGCCTGCCCGCAGGCGGTCACCATCGCCAGGGCCACCAGCGTGATCATCAGCATCACCGATCGTTGCATATCCGACTCCTTGAATGGGATGTGGGCAAAACATTGTACCGCAAGCGGGCGCATCGGGCCCGTGGCGGGACAGGCGGATCGATGCGTGAACGGTTGCGACGATATGGCAGACGGGGCCGGCGGTCGGACTATTGCACGGAATCGGCGGTGACGGGTTTTTTACCGGCGTTGATGGTGATTTGCAGCTTCTGCGGCAAGGGCGTCGGCGCGTGGCCGGGCGCCCCGCCGTCAGCGGCGCGGATCGGGATGTCACACGTCGGCGGCCCGGGCAGCCGCTGGATTTTCCCGAAACGCAGACGCCACGCCCAGCCGATCGTGCGGCGGATCGTGTGCGCCAGACCGAGCATGCCGAAGATTTGCATGTAGGCCGACTTGCTGCGCGTCTTCGTGCGGCGGCCGATGATCAGTCGCAGCATTTGCAGCGGATTGTAAAAATATGCATAGCTCGCCAGCAGGTTCAACTGCTTGCGCCACGGCTGATCAGACCGCGAGGCGATGACGTAATTGCCATCGTACATGTGCGGCTCGACGGGCCGACCACCCACGCTGTCGTAGACCCCGCCGTTTTCGAATGTCCCTTCGTACAGCTTCGACCCCGCCGACGGCGTCAGCATCAACACCTGCAACGAAGCCGCCCCGGCGCGGCGAAGCAACCGCACCTGATTCAACAGCCCGTAATCGCTGCCGCGCGTGATCAGCGGCTGGGCATCGTGGTGCATCATCATCGGCATCGGGCAGATGCCCGCATCGCGCAGCAGATTGAACGCCACCGTGGTCTTATCGGCGCCCTGGCCCTTGTTGACGAACGATCCGGTCAGATCCTCCACGCCCAGCCACAGCGCCCGGCAGCCGGACTCGCGAATCGCCGGCAGGTGTTCGCGCATCTTCAGCGTGTCGTGGACCGTCACCTCGGTGTGCCAGCGGATCGTGCGGCCGAGCGACTTGCCGTGATGCTGCGTGCGCGTGATCGTGTCGACAATGCCCATGGTGCGATCGGCGTCGTTGAAGAAGTTGTCATCGGCCCCGAAGAAGTACCGCAGGCCGTAGGCGTCGTTGAGCTCGGCCATGTCGCGCGCGATGCGCTCGCCGCTTTTCATGCGGTACTGTCGCTGGTTGTAATCGGGAATCGGGCAATACGGGCAGGCGAATTTACACCCGAGCGTCATGACGATCGACGCAATCGGGCTGAGCTTGCGGATGCGCGAAGCCGGCAGCGGCGCGGCGCCCAGCTCGCGCGATCGACTCGGCGACTCGAGCATCGCATACCCTGCCACCGGCGAGGGCAGTTCGTCGAGGTTGCCGACGAGGCGCTGAATCCCCGTGTCGACCAGTTCCTCGGCGACGCCCGGGCGGTTGCCGTGGCCGTACATCAAACCCGGTGTCGCATCGAGTGCGCCTTGCTCGCGCGCCCGCTGAAAAGCCGTGCGCATCGACTCGCCCCGCCCGCGGTGTGCCAGCAGAATCTCCATCAGACTCAGCAGCACATACGCTTCACCCGTCACCGCCACATCCGCCCCGGGGCGCTGCGGGTCGTCGCTGAAAACATCCCACGGCTGATACATGCACTGCGGCCCGCCGGCGATGATCAGCGGGCGATCATCCGGCGCGATCGTATGCGCTTCGCGGATCATCTGCATGCAAGGCCCGAGGTGCAGGCCCATGCTCGACACCATGAACAGGTCCGGCACGCGCCCGTCGAGCCGCATCCGCGCCGGCGAAAAGTGACGGTTCCACTGCTGCAGCACGATGCGGGTGTTCGTAAAACCGCTCTCCGCCATCGCCGATCCGATCGCGCGAACCCCCGCGGGAACCATCCGCAGGTCGGCGAAGATGAACGGCAGCATGCGCGTGCGATGATCGAAGGCGCAGGCGATGACCGAGGTCAGATCGTGTTGATCGGCGATGGCGCGAAGCCTGCGGCGGATGTCAGTCATCTCGCCTGGGGTCAGAAGTTCGTCACCGCGGTCGCGTCGTGGCAGTTGCATGGGCATCCGATCGTGTGCGAATTAGTCGATATCGATGTCCATTATACGGAGAAACACCGACCCGAGTCGCTACATTCACGGGGAATTGCTGATGAGTTTTTATTGGCGGACCAGGAAGATCGCGTCTTTGCCGTCGAGTTGGAGCGGGCCGGTGACGACCGAGCCGTCGTTGGTTTTCGGATCCTGTTTCGACGAGCCCTGCAGGCGGCGGTACGTGTTGCCGGGGCGGATGCTTTGCAGGTCGACCGTGACCGGGTGCGAGGCCGGGTTGGCGACGACCAGCCCGTTCTCGTATACCCGCACGATCACATCCGGCGCGGCGTAGGCGGCCAACGCCATGATCGTGATCGGCTCGCGGCCTTCGAAGGTGAACGCCACATCGACCGACTCGCCGGCGAGCCCCTTGAAGTAGTAACCATTCTCAAAAGGCTTGGGCCCGAGCCAGCCCTGATAAGCCTGCTTGCCGATCGACGCTTCGACCAGTCGCCCGATCGTCGACGGGTACGCCGCCATCGGTTCACCTGCGGCGGTCATCGTCAGGTACAAATCCGATCCATCGCAGGGCACATCGTGCAGCGTCAGCGTGATCTTCGGTTCTTCCTCTTCACGCGCGATCGGTGTGGGCACGAGCGTGACCTGGTTGTCGTTGACCTGCATCATCGCACCCTCGGCGGACATCTTCGCGGCAAGGTTCATCCCCGCCAGCAGATTCGGCTGACTGGTCGCCATGCGGATCGGCTCGCCGACCGGTTTGCCGAGCCACCCCAGTTCGTGTTCGGTCCCCTTGCGCAACTCATCCCAGATGCCGAACGACTCGTCCGGCTCGGCCGGCGGCGCCGTCGAGTAACAGATCGCCGAATCGGTGATCAGACCCGCAGCCATCACCAGCCGATGAATCCGCCAAGGCACCTCGGCCTGGCGTGTCTGACCGGGCTTCTCGCCGCGCTCGATGAACTTGTGATTGGTGTAGTTGAACACCGGCGCCCGGGCGTGCTGGGCCCAATAGAAGTGACGATTCAGCCCGCCGGACCAGTCGTCGACATCGTGATCCCGCAGGCTGGGCCACCCCTCGGACTCGATGCCGTTGAGAATTTCGAAGCCGCGCTGATGCGTGTCGTGATGACCGTCGGCCAGGATGAGCCGATCGTCGCCGAGTTTGGCGCGCAGGTCCGACAGGAATTTGATCACGCCGCTGCCGTATTCGTTGACGCCGTCGATGTACCCGAAGTCGCTGATGCCATCGGCATCGGTGTCCAACCCCCGGCGGCCGCCGTGGCGATGCCGGGTGTGAAACAACACGTCGAATTCGAGCCCGTCGTAGGCCGCCAGATCGCCCCCGGGCGCGAAATGTTCAACCAGGTCGGCGACCAGCACATCGTCCGCCGTGCGCCCCTGGGCGTCGCGCGGACAGGCCAGCGAGTGGTTGTAGTACCACAGCAGGTTTGAATGCTTGCCCCACGGCCCTTCACTCACGTGCGCCGCGGTATAGGCTTTACCCGCTGCAAAGGCGCGCGGCGTCGTGCCATAACAACCGCGCTTCACGACGATGAGGCCCGCCTTGCGATCGACCGACACCAGTTGCACCTGCTCGCTGCGCGACCAGTCCGGCTTGCCGTCGTCACCCAGGGCGCACAGCCCGATGTCGTCGTTGGAATTTTTGTACCGCCCCTGATTGACCACGAACAGCCGCGCATCGCTGACCTTGATTTTCGTGAGCCCATCGGGGCCGGGCTCGGCGGGCACATCCGCTTCGATGGTCGCGCCGTTGTAGTAAACCCAATGGCCGGCGAAGAACTTCTGAGCGTCGCGCGGGTCGCGGGCATTGCCGTTGTAGTGCAGCAGCACCAACTGATCGGGGTGATCTTTCTTGAAGCGCGTGAAGAAGTTGATATTGGCCGAGCGGCCGGGCACTTCCTCTTCGAGCGTCTTGCCTTCGATGCCCATGAGTCGGCTGAAGATTCCGTCCCACGTGGGGTAACGATCTTTCAACTGGATCGCCTTGCCCTCGCTGCCGCGAAAGAAAAACGCCCGGGGCCAGTTGTCTTCGAGCACGGTCAGCTTGTCGAGGCGGGGATGACTTGAGGCGCATCCGCACAACGCGATGCACAACAGACACGATGAAATGAATGTTCTGGTCATAGTCAGGTGATAACGCACGATCCCGAAAAACTTATGCCCAACAGCGATCCAGCTCCGCCAACTCGTCCACGGAAAGAATCAGGTCGGCGGCGTGAATCGAGTCGTCGATGCTCTCGCGGCGTGAAGCGCCCGGTATCGGGATCACCATCGGCCCCTTGCTCAACAGCCACGCCAGCGCCAACCGCTGCGGGCTGGCGCGGTGACGACGTGCGAGGTGCTCGATGACCGCGTCGCCATCGCCCAGCGCCTTGGCCGAGTCCATCCCGCCCAGCGGGCTCCACGGTAAAAACGCCAACCTCAGCGCCTGCGACTCGGCGAGGGTGCCGTCGAGTTCCGGGTCGCGACACGACGGTGAATACTCGTTTTGAATGCTGACCACGCTCGCGATGCGGCGGGCTTTTTCGAGCTGATCGGTGGCGAAGTTGCTGACGCCGATGTGGCGAATCTTGCCCTCGTCCTGCAGCTTTTTCAGTTCGCCGATGCTCTCGGCCAGCGGGACTTTCGGATCGGGGGCGTGGTACTGGTACAGCGTGATCGCTTCGACGCCGAGGCATTGCAGGGAGTGTTCACAGGCGGCGCGCAGATGATCGGGCCGCCCGTTGCGGACCCATCGCCCGCCGGGCCGAACCAACCCGCCTTTGGTGGCGACGACGAGTTTGTCGCGTTCGTGCGGCGGAAGCTGCGAAAGCGCCTTGCCGATCAGTCGTTCGTTGTGACCGGTTTCGGTATCGTCGATGCAGTAGGCGTCGGCGGTGTCGATGAGGTTGATGCCGGAGGCGATCGCATGATGGATCACGCCGAGGGCGTCGTCTTCTGATGGCCGCGAGGGTCGAAGCGACAACGGCATCGCGCCAAGGCCGATCGCGCCGACTTGCAGGCCGGTTGATCCTAATGGTCGGGTCTGCATGGGTGAATGCTCCGACCCCAGTGTAGCAAATGTGCTCAGTTGCGTGGCAGTTCCGCGGCATGAAGCCAGAACTGCGACAACTGCGTCATCTTGTCGGTCAACTCGTCGAAGTCGGACGACTTGGTCACGAAGGCGTTGGCGCCCAACCCGTAGCAACGGTTGATGTCGGTTTCATGATCGGATGTTGAAACGATCACGACCGGGAGCCTGCGCGTCGTGTCGCTGGCTCGCAAGGCGGACAGCACATCGAATCCGTCGATCGACGGCAGGCGCAGATCCAGCAGCACCAGGTCCGGGCTGTCGCCTGCCTGCTCGCCGCCATCGTCACTGTGGCCGGCGCCCAGCATGTGCTCCAGCGCGGCCTCGCCGTCGGCCACATGCTCGATGCACACGACGCTGCCATCGATTTGTTCACCCAATGCACGACGAATCAAACGGGCGTGAACCGGGTCGTCCTCGACAAGAAGTATCTGTATGGATCGGGTGCTCAGCATGGGGTTCCTTTACTCGGGTCTTCGGCTGGCCTGCATACGAACATTAGGGTTTACCCCTACATTGTCTCAGTGTAGCGGGATTTCGAGAATAAATGTAGTGCCCTGCCCAACTTTTGACTGCAGGCTGATCTGTCCGCCGGCCCGCTGGATCAGGCGACGGGCCGCGGCCAGCCCCATTCCGGAGCCGGGGGTGTTGCGCGGCGTGGGCAGGCGACGGAACGGCTCGAATACCCGCTCATGGTGTTTGGGGTCGATGCCGGGGCCTTCGTCACGGATAGTCAGCGTGCAGGTATGGTCCTCCAATGCGGCGGCGATGTGGATGCGCCCGCTGTCGGGTTCGCACCCGTAGCTCAACGCGTTGTCGATCACGTTGGACAGCGCTTCATCCACCAGCGATCGCGCCAGGCTGACCTCCGCTTCGGGCGCTTCGATCTCGACAGCCACCTGCTGCTCAGCGATGCGCGTGCGAAACGCATCAACCGACCGCTGTATGAAGTCGCGCAGGGTCACCGTCTCCATGTGCACCTCGACGCGGTTGATCCGTCGCAGCTCGTTGAGCCGCCCCAGCCGCTCCTTCATGCGGGTGCATTCACCGAGCGAAAGATCCAGGTTCTGATGATCGTCTTCGGTGAGACGGTCGCCGGCGTCTTTCTTCATGATCGTCAGCAGACCCTGAATCGACACGATCGGGTGCTTGAGATCGTGGGCGACGATCGAGAGGAATTCCTCCATCTCATCGCGCTTCTGCTGAAGTTCTTCGTTGGCGTGCTGCAGCGCGATCTCGAATTCGTGTCGCTCGGTCAGGTCGTGAATGATGCCGGTGAAAAAGCGTTCGCCGTCCTGTTTGAACTCGCCGATCGACAGGTACATCGGAAAGGTCGAACCGTCGGCGCGCCGGCCGACGACCTCGCGGCCGATGCCGATGATCTTCGCCTCGCCGGTCCGCATGTATTGCGCCAGGTATCCGTCGTGGTTGTCACGATCGGGGTTGGGCATGAGCATGTTGACATTACGTCCGAGCAACTGCTCGCGGGTGTAACCGAACAGCGCTTCGACGGCGGGGTTGGCGAAGATGATGCGTCCGGCGGCATTGATGGTGACGATGCCGTCGACGGCGGTGTTGACCACGGCCCGGAAGCGCGACTCGCTTTCACGCAGAAAGGCTTCGACGTGGCGGCGTTCTTCGACTTCGTGTTGCAACTCCGCATTCATCTTCTGCAAAGCGGGCAGCTTCAAGGCACGCGGCACCACCGGTATCAGCGCCATCACCGTCGCCCAGGACACAACTGCCGTGGTCGCCTTCATCAATGCCGAAAAGCGATACACGGGCCACCAGAAGATGAGCGCTTCGACCAGGTGGACCGTGCCGCAGGCGAAGATGAACGCGCAGAAAAGATAGAAGACGCGCGGGAAAGGCACATCGCCCCGCTTGCGAACGAAATAGACCAGCACCAGGGGAATCGACGTGTAGGCCGCGAAGGTCAGCAGGTCGGAGATGATGTGAACCCAGCCGTGCAGTTCGGTCCAGTTGCCGCAATACCATCGCGCGGGAAAGTCTGTGGTATCGAACAATTGTGCCAGCAAAGCCATGGCGAGGCCTCCGTGCGGCGCCGAGCCGTCGTGTTGTGCATGTACAAAAAGGCTGCGATCTGTTTATCTTACTCCATGCGTGCAGCGTGTTTTTAAGGGGGGTCAGAATTTACCCGAGTCCACTGTCCGTGTAATAATTATCGGGTCTCGTCATCGATCGCCGGGGCATTACACGCCGCGGTCGCAGCGTTAATTGACCGACCTTTTGTTCACCTCATCACAGGACTGATTCGACATGCCGCAACGCGCCCTGCTGCTCGTGTTCATCCTGCTCGGCCTGATTTCCCCCGCCGTCGCAGCCCCATCGCCGCGCCCGAACATCATCATCATCTACGCCGACGACATGGGCTACGGCGACCCCGGTTGCTACGGCGGCAAGCTCGTGGGCACACCCGCCATCGATGCGCTGGCGCGCGACGGTGTACGCTGCACCGACGGATATGTCACCGCCCCGGTCTGCGGGCCCAGCCGCGTCGGGCTCATCACCGGCGCCTATCCGCAGCGGTTCGGTGTGCAGTGGAATCAGGACGGTCGGCTGATGAAGCTGCCGCCGAAGCATCAGATTCTCCCGCAGGCGCTGCGACAGGCCGGGTACGTGACCGGTCTGTTGGGCAAGTGGAACTTCCCGCCGCGCCCCGCCGGTGATGTTTTCGATGAGGCCCGCGATGTGATGGACTGGGAAGGCGACTACTTCCCCGACGAGCATGGTCATTACACCGGCGTCGATGAACCCAAAGAGCATGCCTCGGCCAAGGTGCAGGGCATCTGGGGCCCGCAGCGCCCGGATGATGAATACCTGACCGACCGCATCGGCCGCCATGCCGTCGAGTTCATCGACCGCCACCGTGACAAACCCTTCTTCCTGTATCTCGCCTTCAATGCGGTGCACACCCCGCTGCACGCCAAGAAGGCCGACCGCGAACGATTCAGCCATGTCAAACCTGAGGCGCTTCAGTTCTACGCCGCGATGGTCGCCTCGATGGATGAAAACATCGCGCGGGTGCTGAGCAAACTCGACGACGCCGGCCTGACCGACAACACCCTCGTCGTCTTCGCCAGCGACAACGGCCCGGCGAAGATGCCCGTGAAAGTCTGGCCCAAGGACTGGCCCGTCGACTTCCTGCTGGGCTCGGCCGGTCCGCTGGCCGGACACAAGGCCCAGTTTCTCGAAGGCGGCATCCGCGAACCGTTCATCTTCCGCTGGCCGGCGAAACTCAAAGCCGGGCAGGTCTACCGCCAGCCGATCTCCACGCTCGACCTGTACGCCACCTGCTGCGCCGCGGCCGGCATCGAGGTGCCCGACGGCACGCACACCGACGGGGTCAACCTGCTGCCCTACCTGCGCGGCCAGCAGACCGGCGCCCCGCACGACATCCTCTTCTGGAAACTCGACGACCGCGGAGCCGTCCGCCAGGGCGACTGGAAACTCGTGCTCCAATCATGGAAACCCAAGCGGCAACTGTTCAACCTTGCCGACGACATCGGCGAACAACATGACTTGTCGGATCAACACCCCGAACTGACCGGTCGCCTGCACCAGGCATGGCTCGACTGGAGCGCCCCGTTCCCACCCCGCGCCAATCCGAAAAAATGAACCCGACCCCCGAGACGACTTTATCGCCGCGCTGCCGCCTTGCTGCGTGATGTGCGCGGGCGCTTGCAACCCATTGCGGCCAGTGAGCACTTGACGATGTGGTCTGCGATCGCCTGCCCATCCTTTCGCTTGGTCATGCGATGCAGGCGTGGCTGAAAGCGTTCGACGACCGTGCGGTCGTGCAGGTAGTACAGGCATTGACCGAAAACACTGCTGCTGTGCAGTTGCACCTGCTCATGGGGAGCATCGTCGCCGAGCACTTCACGAACCACGCCTTCCAGCTTGGCCAACATCGGCTGAATGATGTGCTCGGCGATGTACTCGAAAGCCGCGGTCGGCTGGCCGAGTTCACGGGCAAACAGCATCGGCTTCCAGGCGGGTTTGTCCTGGGCGCTGAGCGCGTGCTTGAGAAAGTGACGGACAAATCGCTCCAGCCGCTTGGCCGGCGGGCCGTCGCCGAGATCATCGGGCACAGCGTCGCGGCCTTCGGTGTCTACGAGGTGTCGGACCACCGCCATGTACAACTCGAACTTGTCACTGAAGTGGTAGTTGACCGCGGCGACGTTGACCTGCGCTTTATCGGTGATCGCCTTGATGGTCGTCGCATGCACGCCGCGGTCGGCAAACAGCTCGCCGGCGGCGTCCAGCAGCTTGCGACAGGTTTCCTGGGCTGCGGCGTTGTTTTTGACGTTCGGCATGAAGCTCCTCGGGGTTAACCCGATCAAGTATAGCATTCCGAACACATATTTCAAATTTCATTTTGATTATTGTTGACAATTCAAATCCATAACTTAAAATCAAAATTGATTAATGCGACTCATTCCCCCGCCCGGGGGAGCCCCGCCTCGAGGGCTCCCCCTTTTTGGCAGGCTGACAACAGGAGCGGTGGTTCATGAACCTTCGATTCAGAAACTGGATGGCGACGATCGCGATGACCACGCTGGCGATACTGGCCGGCTGTGACAAGAAAGCGCCCGTGGCTGCGGCGCCCCCGCCGGCACAGGTGTCGACCGTGACGATTCAACCCCAGCGCGTGGTGCTGGCGACTGAACTGCCGGGGCGGACCAGTCCGTTTCGCGTGGCGGAGATTCGCCCCCGGGTCAACGGCCTGATTCAGAAGCGGTTGTTTGACGAAGGCTCGGACGTTGTCGCCGGTCAGTTGCTCTACCAGATCGACCCGGCGGAATACGAAGCCGCCCTGGCCAACGCCAAGGCGCGACTCGCCGCGGCGCGCAAGGCCACCGATCGCGCCCGCGCCGCACTGGCCGCCAGCGAAGCGCAGGTCAGCATGCACGAAGCCACGCTGTCGCTGGCGCGCATCAACAAGGAGCGTTACGAAGACCTGCTCAAGGACAAGGCCGTGTCGACGATCGAGCGCGACCAGGCGTCGACCAACTTCGATGTCGAAGCCGGCTCGCTGAAGGCCGCCGAGGCGCAGGTCGAAAGCGATCGTCAGGCGATCGCCACCGCCGAGGCGGACATTCAGCAGGCCGAAGCCGCGGTCAAGACCGCCCAGATCAATCTCGATTACACGAAGATCACCGCCCCCATCTCCGGTCGCATCGGCCGATCGATGGTGACCGACGGCGCGATCGTCACTGCTTACCAGATGACCGCCCTGGCGACGATCCAGCAGATGGACCCGATCTACGTCGACGTGACCCAGTCGACCGGTCAACTGCTCGAATTGCGTCGGCGCCTGGAAAATGGCCAGCTTCGACACGACGGCCAGTCGCACAACCAGGTCCAGCTCGTGCTCGAAGACGGCTCGGAATACCCCGCCAAAGGCACGCTGCAGTTCCGGGATGTCACCGTCGACCCGACGACCGGATCGGTCATCCTCCGCATGGTCTTTCCGAATCCCGACGGCCTGCTGCTGCCGGGCATGTTCGTCCGGGCCCAGGTGGCTGAAGGCGTCAACGAACAGGCCATCCTCGCGCCGCAGCAGGGTGTTTCACGCGACACCAAGGGCAATCCCGTCGCGTTGATCGTCGACGCCGAGAGCAAGGTCGCCCATCGCACGCTTGTGGTCGAACGTGCCATCGGCAATCAGTGGCTGGTGACCTCGGGCCTGTCGGCCGGCGATCGGGTGATCGTCGAAGGCGTGCAGCGTGTGCGACCCGGCGCGCCGGTCAAGGCGATCGATCTTGAATCCACCACCGCCTCGGAATCATCCACCCAGGCCCCGACATCATCCACGGCCGACGCCGCGCAGGGAGACTCTTAAATGCTTTCGCGATTCTTCCTGGATCGGCCGGTCTTCGCATGGGTCGTCGCCATCATTCTGATGGTGGTCGGCTGTCTGGCGATCTACAACCTGCCGATCGCGCAATACCCGCCGATCGCCCCGCCGTCGATCGCCATCACCGCGTTCTATCCCGGCGCCTCGGCCGAGACCGTTGAAAACAGCGTCACGCAGATCATCGAACAGAAGATGACCGGCTTCGATCAGTTGCTGTACCTCTCAGCCACCAGCGATTCATCCGGCAGCGCGCGTGTCGAGCTGACCTTCGCTCCGGGGACCGACCCGGATGTGGCCTGGTCGCAGGTGCAGAACAAACTGCAGTTGGCGATGGCCAGCCTGCCGGAGGTGGTGCAGCGGCAGGGTGTGAAAGTCAGCAAGTCGACACGCAACTACCTGATGATCATCGGGCTGATCTCTGAAGACGGCTCGATGAACGGCCACGACCTGCGCGACTTCGCCCAGTCGAATCTTGAAAAGGTGCTGTCCCGCGTGCCGGGCGTCGGCGAGGTCGAGGTCTTCGGCAGTCAGTACGCCATGCGCGTCTGGCTGAACCCGGACAAGCTGACCGACTACCAGATGACGGTTCAGGATGTGGTCACCGCCCTGCAGGCCTACAACGTTGAAATCTCCGCGGGCCAGTTCGGCGGGGCGCCCTCGGTCGAAGGCCAGCGACTCAATGCCGCCATCGTGGTGCAGAATCTGCTGAAAACCCCCGACGAATTCGCGAATATTCCGCTGCGGACCAATCCCGACGGATCGGTCGTGCGCATCGCCGACGTCGGCCGCACGGAGCTGGGCACCGAGTCCTACGACATCGAAGCCTTCTACAACGGCAAACCTTCATCGGCGATGGCGATTCGCCAGGCGGCCGGCGCCAACGCGCTGGAGACAGCCGACAACGTTCGCAACCGACTGGCGGAGATGAGCCGCTTCTTCCCGGCGGGCGTGAAGGTCGTGTACCCGTACGACACGACGCCGTTCGTGCGCGTGGCGATCGAAGAAGTCGTTCGGACGCTGTTTGAAGCGATCTTCCTGGTGTTCATCGTGATGTACCTTTTCATGGGCAACATCCGGGCGACGCTGATTCCGACGATCGCGGTGCCGGTGGTGCTGCTGGGCACGTTTGCCGTGCTCGGGCTGTTCGGCTTTTCGATCAACATGCTGACGATGTTCGCGATGGTGTTGGCGATCGGCCTGCTGGTCGACGATGCGATCGTGGTCGTCGAAAATGTCGAGCGCGTGATGAGCGAGGAAGGTCTTTCCCCGCTGGAAGCAACGCGCAAGAGCATGGACCAGATCACGCCGGCGTTGATCGGCATCGGGTTGGTGCTGTCGGCGGTGTTTGGACCGATGGCGTTTTTCAGCGGCTCGACGGGCGTGATCTATCGACAGTTTTCGGTGACGATCATCGCGTCGATGATGCTGTCGGTGGTGGTCGCGCTGGTTTTGACGCCGGTGTTGTGCGCATCGATTCTCAAACCCGTCCCGAAAGGCCACGAGCCGGCCGAGTCGGCGATCTGGTTTTTGAGGCCGTTTTTCAAGCGGTTTGACGCGGTGTTCTTCTGGCTGCGCGATCGTTACCTGGGCGTGGTCAGCCGCTCGCTGCATCAGAAAATCCGATACATGCTGCTGTTCGTGATCATCGTCGGCGGGATGGTTTTCGTCTTCCGCAAGATGCCGACGGCCTACCTGCCGGACGAAGACCAGGGCGTGCTGCTGGTCATGGCGACGCTGCCGGGCAACTCCACGCTCGAGCAGACCAAGGCGGTCATGAAGGAGGTGCGCGAGTACTTCCTGAACGAAGAATCCGATGCGGTCAAATCCGTCATGGCGATCTCGGGCATCAACTTCGCCGGCCGCGGGCAGAACTCCGGCCTCGCGTTTGTCGACCTCAAAGACTGGGCGCAGCGTGAAGACGCCGAGCTGCGCGTCAAGCAGCTTGTGCAGCGTGCCTCGGCGCGGTTTTCACAGATCCGCCAGGGGTTGGTGTTCGCGTTCGCTCCGCCGGCGGTCGTCGAACTCGGCATGGCGCAGGGTTTCGACTTCCAGCTGCTGGATCGCGGTGGACTGGGTCACGAAAAGCTGATGGCCGCACGCAACCAGTTGCTCGGCATGGCGGCGCAGAGCCCGATCCTCACGAAGGTGCGACCTAACGGTCTTGAAGACGTGCCCGAGTACCGGGTCGATGTCGACTGGGAAAAGGCCGGCGCGCTCGGTGTACCGATCGCGTCGATCCACCACACGATCTCCGCCGCCTTCGGCAGTGCGTACGTCAACGACTTCATCCAGGGCGGGCGCGTCAAGCGCGTCTTCGTGCAGGCGGACGCGCCGTATCGGATGCTGCCCAAGGACATGGAAAAACTCTACGTGCGAAACACCGTCGGCAAGATGGTGCCCTTCTCGTCGTTCGCCACGGGTCACTGGACCTACGGCTCGCCGAAGCTCGAACGCTTCAACGGCTTTCCGTCGATCAACATCCTCGGCGAGCCCGCGCCCGGCCGCAGCTCCGGCGAGGCGATGCAGCAGATGGCCGACTTCGTGACCCAACTGCCGCAGGGCGTCGGCTACGACTGGACGGGCCTGTCCTACCAGGAACGTCAGGCCGGTTCGCAGATGGCGCCGCTGTTCGCCTTTTCGATCCTCGTGATCTTCCTGTGCGTGGCGGCGCTGTATGAAAGCTGGACGATTCCGTTCGTGAACATGCTGATGCTGCCGCTGGGCGTGTTCGGCGCGACCGTCGCCAGCTACACGCGCGGCCTGCCCAACGACGTGTACTTCCAAATCGGCTTTCTCACGACGCTCGGGCTGTCGACCAAGAACGCCATCCTCATCATCCAGTTCGCCCAGCACCGCATGCAGCACGGCGAAGGTCTCGTCGACGCCACGCTCGGCGCGGTCAAAACACGATTCCGACCGGTGATCATGACGTCGCTGGCCTTCTTCTTCGGGGTGCTTCCGCTGGCGATCGCCACCGGCGCCGGGGCCGGCGCTCAGAACGCCATCGGCACCGCGGTCTGCGGCGGCATGCTCTCGGCGACGTTCATCGACCTGATCTTCATCCCGCTGTTCTTCGTGCTGGTGTCGCGCTGGTTCGGCCGACGCCGGGCGCAGCTTCCGGCCGTTGAATCGGCCCCGACGACTTCTTAGGAGACTCGACCGTGATTGCCCACAAGAAGTCACTTTGTCTGCTCGGCGCGATCCTCTGCCTCGGCGGGTGCAACCTCGCGCCGAAGTACGAGCGCCCCGCCGCGCCCGTGCCGAACGAGTTTCCCGTCGGCCCGGCGTACACCCAGGCCCTGGCGGAAGCCGAGTCTGCGATTCATATCGCCGATCTGCCGTGGCAGGAATTTTTCACCGACGAACCCTTGCGAAAGACGATCGCGCTGGCGTTGGCAAACAACCGCGACCTGCGCATCGCCGCGTTGAACGTTCAGCGGTCGCGCGCCCTGTACGGCATCCAGCGGGCGGAACTGCTGCCGATCGTCAACGCCGTCGGTGATGGATCGCGCCAGCGCGTGCCGGCCGATCTTTCCAGCACGGGGCAGCGCAACACCGTCTCGCAGTACAGCGTGAACTTCGGTTTCGCCTCGTGGGAGATCGATCTGTTCGGTCGCCTGCGTAATCTTTCCGACGCCGCGCTGCAGGAATACTTCGCCACCGAGCAGGCCCGGCGCGGCACGCAGATCATGCTGGTGTCTGAACTCGCCGGCACCTACATGCTGCTGGCCGCCGATCGCGAAAGCCTTCGCGTCGCGGAGAATACCCTCAAGGCGCAGCAGGATGCGTACGACCTGGTCCGCCGCCGACTGGAGCGCGGGCTGGTTCCTGAACTCGATCTGTATCGTGCACAGACGCAGGTCGACAACGCCCGCCGCTCAGTCGCGCTGTACACGCAGCTCGTCGCACAGGACATCAACGCGCTGGACCTGCTGGCCGGCCAGAAGGTCCCCGAATCGCTTTACCCCAAGCAGTTGTCGCAGGTGCAATCGCCGCGCGGGATCGAACCGGGCATCACGTCAGCAGTACTGTTGGATCGCCCGGACATCGCCGCCGCGGAGCTTCGACTCAAAGCCGCCAACGCCAACATCGGCGCCGCCCGGGCTGCATTTTTCCCGCGCATCTCGCTGACGACCGCCGCGGGCACAGCCAGCAGCGATCTGTCGGGGTTGTTCAAGTCCGGCTCGGGCGTGTGGAGCTACGGACCGCAGGTCGTGATGCCGATCTTCGACCCGCGCACCTGGTCGGCGGTCGAAGTCAGCAAGGCGGATCGCGAGATCGCCGTGGCTGAATATGAACGATCGATTCAGGCGGGCTTCCGCGATGTCGCCGATGTGCTGGCCGTGCGCGGCACGGTGGACGAGCAACTGGCTGCCCAGCAGTCGCTGGTTGACTCGGTGGCCAAAACGTATGACCTGTCCCGCGCCCGCTACGAAAAAGGCATCGACAATTACCTCGCGGTGCTCGACGCCCAGCGGTCGCTGTTCGACGCGCAGCAAGGACTGATCACGCTGAACCTCACCAAGCAGACCAACCAGATTCAGCTTTACGCGGCCCTCGGCGGCGGCTGGCAAAACCCCGAATCTGAACCCGACCCCGACCCTGCCCCCACCCCCGACGACCAAGCCGATGACAAGCCGAATCAGCCATAGCCTCAACCCCCGCTCGAGCCGGCGGGCAGCACCACCTGATTAGTCCCCACTGGGTGGTTCGCGAGCACGCCTCGCGGCCCGTCGGCTCTGTTTCTTCGCCACTGTCTCAAGGAGAGCATGATGTGGGACGTCGACACAACGGTGACCATGATGCGGGTGATGAGCCGCATGGCAAACCTCGATGATCTCATGGGGGTCTTCAGCGGATACGTC
Organism: Planctomycetales bacterium ZRK34; assembly: GCA_014873095.1. Classification (GTDB taxonomy): domain Bacteria; phylum Planctomycetota; class Phycisphaerae; order Phycisphaerales; family Zrk34; genus Zrk34. Next base: position 3,780,636 of record CP050848.1, on the reverse strand, counting down.
CACAGTCAGTTCAATGTCGAACGCGCCCTGATCGTCAGCCGCCGCGATCTTGAAGCACCGCGGTACCGCATTGTCCGTGCGGAGGTGTGGAACAACGACGACGCCCGATTCAGACCGTGTCACACCGAACAGACCGCCGAGGGCGGCCTGCTGGCGCATCTGCTGTACGGCAGCGAGTTGGAGTGGATGACCGATGTGTCGCTTGAGCCATCGGACCCCGCCTTCGCACTGCTTGAAGACGTGCGCGATCTGATGGCGTTTCCGGTGTTCGATGAAGGCGAGACGTCGGAGATGGTGATTCTGCTGAGTTCGAAACTGCGAGCCAACCAGCAGGACCTCTGCGGGCTGGCGATGATGAGCGGCCTGCTGGATCGGGCGATCAAGGCCCAGGAGATGGTCCGGCGCGTCGAAGAAACAAAGCAGGAGCTGGATCGTGAATTACAGGCGACGGCGAATGTTCAGCGATGGCTGTTGCCGTCGGCGATCCCGATACCGGCCGGCGTTTCCATCGCCACGTCGTATCAGCCGGCCCGTCATGCCGGCGGGGATTACTACACCGTGACCGAACTGCCGGACGGGCGACTTGGCGTGTTGATTGCCGATGTCAGCGGCAAGGGGGCGCCGGCGGCGGTGCTGATGGCGGTGGTGCGAACCCTCGTTGAAGTTGAACGCCGACGCTGCGCCAGCCCGGCAACCCTGCTGACGAATATCAATCACCACCTCGTCGAACTCGGCCTCAACAACCACGGCGTCTTCGTCACGGCGTTCTGCGGCGTGATCGATCCGTCGACCAGGCAATTGACGTATTCCTCAGCCGGACACCACGCCCCGCGTCTGATCCAGTTTGCCGACGATCAGATTGTCGGCCTCGGCGATGCGCGATATCAACCGCTCGCGCTGCAGATGGACACCGAGTACCATCAGACTGAATTGACGATGCAACCCAACGATCTGCTGATGCTCTACACCGATGGCATCGTCGAAGCACGCAGAACCGACGGCGAGTTTTTCGGCATCGGCCGCCTGGATCAGGTGTTGCGACAGTTACCGATGCCCCCGACGGCCCATCACGCGGTGGCTGCGATCAATTCCGCGGTCAGTCATTTCTCCGTCAACAGTGCCGCAATCGATGACCAGACGCTGATCGCCTTGCGCATCGAGCAGACGCCTGCGGAAAACGATACGGACATGGTGACCATGACCGATCGCCTGGCGACGGAGCCGACCCAATTCGAATAATTTTGAGATTGAGTCGCAATTTCTATTGACAACCGGCCCAGGTGGCTTAAAATCACACGTATCGCATGCAGAAACGGTTTCACATGCGGATGAACACCGCCGCTAATCAGACATCGAAATGCAGATAGATGCTTCAAGCGACAGGCCGTCTGACCCCGAAAGCGACCCGGCCCCCGCGCCGACGCCGATGGTCGACTCCCGCAGTCTGCTCGGCGACGGCCGCGAACTGAAAATCCGTCACGACGGTGAAATCTATCGGCTCCGTGTGACCCGAAATGGCAAACTGATCCTCAACAAGTAAACCGACTCGCCCCACCACCGTCGGCTCAACCCAGCCAGCCCATGCCAGCCAGGGAGCGCCCAAGCGAATCACCGCTTGCGCTCCGGTTGTTGTTACTACGTCTCCGCTGTTTGGTGGGTGACCGAACAGCGAGCCACTCGGCGACTGACCTGACGGCCGGTCGCCGGATTCAACACGAACCGCAACGTGACACGAAAGGAAGCGACATGGCCACCCTCGGAACCCGTCAGCGTGTCGAGATCGAACTCGACGCCCCCCGGCCCCGCCGCATCGACGCCGCCCGGCGCAGCTACGAACTGGACCGCAGCCAGATGACCTCCGTGCTGGCGCGTCAGTATGGTTTGCGCGAGATTGAAGTCATCAACATTCTGCCCAACGACCAGGTCACGCCGCTGGATGTTTCACAGTGGGAAGCGATCATCCGCAGCTTCGAGTCGCTGGAGAATGTGCATGTGGTGTTCGCCAATGCTTCGGGTGTGCTGGAGGCGTTCGGGCAGTTCGGCAATTTCAGCCGGACCGGGCCTTACTTCAACGTGCAGACCAAGTCGATCGACATGCACCTGCTGCCGGACACGCTGGCGCACGTGTTCGCCATCGAAAAGCCCGGCCACATGGACAGCCAATCGACGCTGAGTTTTCAGTTCTACAACACCGATGGCGAAGCGGCGTTCAAGGTGTTCGTCACGTTCGGCGGAAGCGACCCCAAGCCCAAACGCCGCGCCCAGTGGGAGGCGATCCGCGATCGCTTCGCGTTGGCCGAGTGATTTTGTAACCCCATGCACGATGGAAGTTGAACATGCACCCTCACCCCCAGGCACCTCCGATCGATGACGACACGCTGGCGGAAGCGGCGCGGCGACGTGATGCGGGCCGGCCGGTCTGGCAGTGGTTTGACCGGCGGATTCGCGGGCACATGGAAGCCAACGCGGGGTTGCCTTCACAATCGGCTCCACCGCCGCGGGCAGGCGCCTGGCTGGAGCAGCGGCTGACCGAAGCGTCCTGCAAGCCGCGCGTGATGTATGTGCATGTGCCGTTCTGCAAGCGGATATGCAGTTTTTGTGCGTTTTTCCGCAAAGCGACGGCATCGGCGGACCTGCGGGCATATACCGACGCGCTGCTCAAGCAGATCGATCGCTACGCGGAGACGCGCTGGACCCGGAGCGGGCCGCCCTTCTCGGCGGTCTACTTCGGCGGGGGCACACCCACCGCCCTGCCGGCGGACCAACTGGCGCAACTGATCGGCGCGATCCGTGATCGATACCCGCTGCGCAGCGATTGTGAAATCACCGTCGAGTGTCGATTCGACGGATTGGACGAAGCGTACCTGGACACGCTGCGAAGCGCCGGCGCGACGCGACTGAGTTTCGGCGTGCAAAGTTTCAACACGGCCGTGCGCCAGGGCGTGGGCCGCCTCGCCGATCGACAGCGGGTATTCGACACGCTGACGACCGCCGGGCGCATGGGCTTTGACAGCATCACGGTCGATCTGATTTACAACCTGCCGGGTCAGACCGAGCGATCATGGTTCAACGACATAATCGACCTGGCGCTGACCCCCGCGACGGCGGCGAGTTGTTACGCGCTGATCCCCATGAAAGGCAGCGCCCTGGTCAAGCAGATCAAACTCGGCCGCGTCGAATCGCTTGGTGATGTGCAGCATGAATATCAACTCATGCGCACCGCCCACGAACTGATGGGCATGCGCCACGGCTGGCGGCGATTCAGCTTCCATCATTTCGGTCATGCCGATCGCGAGCGCGGCGTGTACAACCAGACCCGCAGCGGCGGAATGGACACGCTCGGGTTCGGCAGCGGCGGCGGCGGTCAGATCGGTGATCTGTCATACATGAACCCGATGAACATCGAAGGCTTCATCGAAGCCCAGCAGGCTGGTCATGACAGCGGCGTGATGGCCTCGCGCCAGCCGGCGGCGGCTCGCCGATTCAACCGCGCTTATCAACTGGTCGAAGGCGACGGCATCATGCGCGGCGAGCTGCTGAACATCCTGCCGAGCTTCGAGCGGTCGATCGATCGCCTGCTGAATCTCGAACTGATCAACGAACACCACGGTCGACTCAGCCTGACCACCGACGGCTGCTTCTGGGGTTACAACCTCGCGGCGCTGATCACCGGCGCGATCGCCGATGCGCTGTCGGCCGACGACGCGCCGTCGGTTTCGAGCATGCGACACCCGCATGCCTCACCTCGATTCAAACATGCCGCAGGAGCATGATCATGACCATGTCTCACCGTTGTTTTTTTGTAATGACACTCACTGCGGCGTGGCTGGCGATGGTTTTGGCGACGAGCGGGTGCGATCAGGCGCCGGCCGCTTCCGAGGCTAGCGTATCCCCCGAAGCGATCACATTCACCGACGATGCCGGGCGAAGCCTCACGCTGGACCGGCCGGCCGAGCGCATCGTTGCCGGGGCATCGTTTGCCGTTGAACTGCTGATGGCGCTGGATCACCCGCCGGTGCTGCGGCCGGATGTGCCCAAGCGGAAGATTCACCCCGAAGCGGCGCGGTCGATCAGCACGTTCGCCGTCACGCACGGGGCCGGTCCCGAAGTCGAATCGCTGGCGGCCGCGAAGCCGGACCTGGTGATACTGCACGTGAACTTCGCGCCGTTCGCGGACAACATTCAGCAGACGCTTGGCATTCCCGTGGCGCTGATGGAAGTTGCATCCGTCGATGACGTGGCGACCAAGCTGACGCTGCTGGGGCGGATCATCGGCAAGCCGCAACGAGCGGCCGAGCAGGTGGCGAAACTGCAACGTGAGATTGATGCGATCAGCGGTGTCGACTCGGCCCAAGGGCTGCGCGCGCTCGCACTGTTCGGCACGCCGGATGCGTTTTATGCGTACCGCGAAACGTCGTACATCGGCAGCATGATCAAACGGCTCGGCGCTGAAAACATCGCGGCTGATGATCCGGCATTCGGGAAGATGCGCTCGGTGGCGCCGCTGGATTTAGAACAGGCGGTGGCGCGGTCGCCGCAGGTGATTGTGATTCTGCCGCACGGGCCGGCCCCGATGGTGATCAAACATTTGGGGGCGCACCCGGCATGGGCGCAGATACAGGCGGTGAAGGATCAGCGGGTGCATGTGCTGGATGAGGTGCTGTTCAGTTCGAACCCCGGGCCGCGTGCGTCCGAAGCGATGCGACAGCTCAAAGCCCTGCTGGAACCGGATGCCAAATGACCACCGCCGCCTCACAGCTTCATCCTGCGGCCGAACGGGCCGGCGCTGACAAAGCGAAGTCGCAGGTTCCGGCGTTGACGATCACGCTGATCGCGCTGGGGTTGTTGCTGGCTGCGGGCATGCTCGTGAGCCTCGGCGTGGGCGGGCACAACATGACGATCGGGCAGGTCGTCGACGCGATTGCTTTGCGCTGGCAGACCGACGCGTGGGCTCAATCACCGGATGCGACGATCGTGTGGAACCTGCGCATGCCGCGCACGCTGCTGGCGGCGATGGTGGGTGTGAACCTGTCGATCGCCGGAGTGCTGCTGCAGGGCATCATGCGCAACCCGCTGGCGTCGCCGGACATCATCGGCGTCACGGCGGGGGCGGCGCTGGCGGCGACAATCATGATCGTGGCGGTGCCGCCGATGATGGTCGCCAGCGGGCTCGGGCTGTTGACGCTGCCGCTGGCGGCGTTTGTCGGAGCGATGGCGGTGTCGGTGGTGGTGTTCGCGCTGTCGTGGCAGCCGGGCGTGGGCACCTCGGCGGTGCGGATGATTCTGGCGGGAGTCGCGGTCAGCGCGATGCTCGGCGGGTTTCAGGGTTTTCTGATGGTGTATTTCGCCGACCGCGTGCAGGGGGTGGTGCTCTGGCTGGCCGGTTCGCTGAACACCCGAAGCTGGCACCACGTGACGCTGGTCGCTCCGTGCTTGCTGATCGGACTCGGGCTTGCGGCGATGCTGATCCGCCCGCTGAACCTGTTGCAACTCGGCGAAGCGGTGGCGCACAACCTCGGCGTGCATGTCAACCTCACACGCATGGCGGCAATCATCACCGCCTCGCTGCTGACCGGCTCGGCGGTGTGCGCCGTCGGCGTGATCGGATTCGTCGGGCTGATCATTCCGCACATCATGCGACTGACCGTCGGCCACACCCACGGGCGACTGATGCCGGCGGCGATGTTGGCCGGGGCGGTGATGCTGGTCTGGGCCGACATCGGGGCGCGCGTGCTCGGCGAGATGCCGGTCGGCGTGTTGACGGCCATGATCGGCGGCCCGTATTTCGTGGCCCTGCTTTACGGACGGAAGCTGACATGACTCAGGCACAGATGACATGCATGACCGAACCCGACGCGGCCTCACCCCGGCGCGCCCTGCTCAAGGCCAGCGACCTGTGCGCCGGATACGATCGCCGCTGCATCGTGCAACATGTGTCATGTGAATTGTCACCCGGCGAGCTGCTGGGCGTGATCGGCCCCAACGGTTGCGGCAAATCCACCCTGCTCAAAACACTCAGCGGCAATCTCATGCCGACCCGCGGGCATGTCGAGCTCGACGGGCGCGCCCTGTCGCGCTGGTCGCGCCCCGAACGGGCGCGCCGACTTGCCGCCCTGCCTCAGCACCCCGACGCCCCTGTGGGCATGACCGTGCGCGACCTGGTTCAATGCGGGCGCGCCCCGCACGCGCGATGGCTGCAGTGGCGTCACCACGACGACCGCTTCGCCATCGAGCAGGCGATCGCCGAGTGCCGACTCGATGCGTTGACCGACCGCCCGCTGGCTGAGCTATCCGGCGGTGAGCGCCAACGGGCATGGATCGCCATGACGCTGGCCCAGCAGTCGCGCGTGTTGCTGCTGGATGAGCCGACCTCGGCGCTGGACATCGGCCACCAGCTCGACGTGATGCACCTGCTGCACGCGCAGACCCGCCAAAACGACATGGCCATCGCGGTGGTCATGCACGACATCAACATGGCCATCCGTTTCTGCGACCGCCTGCTGGTCATGCACCGCGGCCGCCTCGCCGGACAATGCCCCATTGCCAACACCCGCACCTGGTCGCTGCTGGAAGACGTGTTCGACGTGAGCGTCGAGCAGACCGCCCAGGCGCCCACCGCGCCAAGCGGCTGCGCCGCCTGCTGCACCAACATGCTCACCTTCAATCGCCGCCAAAACAAAACGTGACCAGTCACCTTCGGCGTGATCGCCACATGATTGTCATCACCGACATCATCACCGCCAACCCCGTCGGCTCGGGCACGGCGGTGATCTCCCAGCCGATGTCGGCAAAACCGGCATAGTCCAACACCGTCATGAGCTGCCGCTGGCCGCGCGGCGTCGACGGGTCCATCGCCGTTTCCTGAAGCATGCCATCGACGGTGCTGTAAGTTCCCTCAGCCCAGTGCGAGCCGTACTGATCCAGTTCCGCCGGTTCGCCGAGCAGGTCGATGGTGTGAGCGCCGTTGAAAAGAAGCGAGTCGTCTTCGCCTTCACTGATCAACTCAAACCACGAGTCCGCCTCGCCGAAGCCGAGAATGTGACCCAACTCGTGCATGGCCGTCGTCAGAAAGTCCGGCTGCGGACCGGCCGGGGCGACGGCCGGTCCGTAGTGCCAGTCGACATTAGTGTTGAACGTGATCGCGCCGCCCCACGGGCCGTAATCGGTCGGCTGATCTGCCAGCGCGCCGCTTTGCCCGCGCGCCGCCAGCGTGTCGAACCACTCATCGGAACCGGCCGCATTGACGATCTGCCCCTGGCCGGCAAAACCGAGCACCGACGGGTGAAACGACCACCCGCCGACGAAGATCACGACCGTGTCCGCCGCCACGGCAAGGTCATCGACGACCGCCGTACCGCCGCCATCGGGGCGCGTCAGACTGACCGACCACGTGTTGCCGTCGCCGGGCTGGATTGCGGTCAACTCATCGGCAAACCGCTCGTAGATCGAGGCCGCCGCTTCGAGCGCCGCGACCCGCTGCGGCACATCGAACATGCCGTTGGCGTCGAAGCGATAATCGAACTGAATGTTCAACGCCTCGGCCCGCCCGGCCGCCAGCAGACACATCGCCGAAATGCCCATCACCAGCCCGATTGTTCGCAAATTTGTCATGATATTGAATCCTTGAAAGTAAAAATCGGGACCGGCCCCACCACCGGCCCCGCGCTCCGATCTCCGTTTCTCACGGAGCGAACGACCATCAAGCCGATGACCGGTTGATCATCGACTCTGATGCCGGCGGCGAATCAGCATCGCGACGCGCAGGCATCGCGCGGTTTTCAGTACCCGAAGTCTTCGGCATAGTCGTAGTCCACGGCGTCGGCGGTCGGGGCCCACAGCATCATGTTGTCCAACTCACGGGCGGTCTGACCTTCGACGTGCGTGTCCAGCCAGCCGATGACTGTGCGCTGATCCCAGCGACCTTCGGGCAGGCCGATCAGCTTCGACGTGGTGATGTTGAATCCGCCTTGACCGTCGGCCTCCCATTTGCGGCCGTCGGCCACGGGAGGCGTCAGCGTGTGAAAACCCGACTCATCGTCGGCGCCGCCGCCGCGCATCTGTGATTCGCCGAACACGATCATGCGCGATGGATGACGCACGCGCGATCCGTAAAACGCCACGTGCTTGTTCATGTTCGGCCGATCGTCGTCGGGTCCGACGAAGCCGTCGAAGTCCTTGTGCCCGCCGAGAAAGATGCCGTTGATCCCGAAGCTCGGGTTCACCGACAGTTCGTACGCCTTGGTCCAGGCTTCGAGCACGGTGTCCTGCGGCGACGGCGGCTGGCGCGGCTCGGTGTGGCTGTAAAGAATCTCCCAGGTGTCGCCCGCCCACGGAGCCATCCGCACCGGGTAACGCATCACCGGCAAGGCGCTGTGCGCCGCGCCCGGCAGTCGCTGCCCCGTCGGCAGGGTCACCTCCACCGGCCGGCCGTTGACCCGGGCGTTGGGGTAGCCCCACATCAGGTAATCGCGATACGCCTGGCGGTAGTACGAATGCCCGACCATCATCTGGCGCATGTCCGACATCGTCACGGTGTATCGCGCCACCTTCCGCGCCTTGCTCAGCGCCGGCAGCAGCAACGACACCAGCACCGCAATGATGGCGACCACCACCAGCAACTCGATCAACGTGAAAGCTCCAGCCCGGCGCATCGATACCTCCAGCCAATTCATCAAAAGGGATGGCGGCCCTGCAAAAGCCGCGATCCCCGTAAGGGTGGTAAAAAGTTTGGTGAACGCTCAGGCTCGACGCCGACGGCGTGCCAGCAGCAATCCGCCCAGCGACAACACAGCCAGCGAGGCCGGCTCCGGCACAGTCGTCGGCGCGAAGGCCGACGATGAAATCGCCGTGTCCACGCGGAGCGTGTCGAAGCTCGCGTGAATCGGCACGTCCAACTGAACCTGGAAATCGCCGGTGTAGCCGTCGAGATAGAACTCGTAGAGATACTCTTCGTAATCGACTTCGCCGAACGAACTGTTGACGATGTTGTCCGAGAGCTTGACGCTCTGCAGTTCATCGCCGGTATGGCCGCCGGTCAGGACGCCGCCGCCGAGATCGGTCAGATGCACGTTCAGAAAGCTGGCCGTGTCGTAGTCCGGATTGGTCGACAGACCGAGCTGAACAATCACATGGGTGCCGCCGGCGCCGCCGTGGTTGTAGATGGTGCCGATCACCCCGTAGTCACCGCTGAACGAGTAGTAGTTGTCACTGCCGGTGGTGAAGGCAGGGCCAGTCGGCTCGACCGTCGGATCCGTCAAGCCGGTGGGGCTGGTGATGTAGGAAACGTCGGGCGTGGCGGTCCCGTCGAGTTCATCCCACTGCTGATGGGTCGTGCCGGCATCGCCGATCGACCAGCCGCTGGGGTCCAGGAAGCTCGGCGGCGCGAACGAACCGTACGCCGTGGGCACGCTGGACAGAAGACCGATCAGAACCAACGCAAAAACAGTCGCGTGTGAGTAACGCATAAAAACATGTCACCTTCCTTCTGCGATAAGGAATGTTTCAATAACACAAGGTTTGGACCGGCTGCGGATGTCGGCTTGTCGTCCGACGGTCAATCACCTCCCTGGATCAGCAATCCCCACACGCCGCCGCGCCGGTCGTCGGGCGTCGTGTGAAAAAGATGGGCGAAACAACCCCGTCGAGATTTGACACCTCGTGCCGCAGAAGGGTTAATACACGCGATGGCAGCTCGCATGAGTTGTCCTCACCACGGCGGCCAGGGCTTTCTTGCTAGGGAGACCCGGGCCGCCTTTTCTATTTCACAGCCCCAAGAAACGATCTTGAGACTCAATCTCAATAACATATCACCCCCCATGGCCCCTTGCAAGGCGTTTTTTGGGCTTTAAAGAGGATTCAGACGATTCCCGTGGTTCCGATAAGGGGTTCAGACCCGTCTGATGCGGGATAAGAATTGTCGATCGAGCAGACCCGTCCCTCGGTGGCCCGGCATGGTCAATGTCCCACCTGGGAGATGTTCCGGGGAACGTTTCGACGACCGCGCGAGGGGTGTTGCGGGGTGGCGTTATACTGGTTGCTGCAAGATCCGCCCGCTACGCAGGCGGTGGTCAAATAGACACTCTCCGTTGCCCTGCAGAATTGAGTACGACATGAAAACCACCCTCTTCGCCATCCTCGTTGTCGCCGCCTCGCTGAGCGCGGCATTCGCTGACGACAAGCCGCTGTGGGACTTGGCCGACGACGCCATCCCGCAGGAACTTCAGTCCGGCAAGATCAGCAAGGTCGACGGCAAGGTCGCCCTCACAGACGGCGCCGCCTTCGCCGTGCCCGCCAGTGCATTCCCGGATCAGAAGAACTTCACCGTGCAGGTCACAATCGAGCTGCCTGAGCTCGTCGAGAATTCGCTGCTGACCGTCATGAGCAAGCAGAGCAGCGGCGACACCGATGACGGATTCACCGTGGACATGAACTACCGGGCGCAACCGTACTACGCACGGCGGATCGGGTCGTACGTCAACAACATCTTCATGAGCTCGCGTGGCATCGGCGGTTCACACCCGCCGAAGGTCGATACGCCCTACACCTTCACGCTGGCGGTCCGCGATGGCTACGCTTCGTTTTACCTCGACGGGCGACCGTTCAAAAAGTGCTTCATGGAGATGGTTCCGAACAACGAGCCGATGTGGATCGGGCGCAACGTGAAGGGGAACGCCAAACCGATGCCGGTGGTGATCCGCGACGTCAAGGTCTACGGGCCGACGTTCAAGTACGTGTCGGACAAGGAAGCCAAAAGCGACAACCCGCGCGGCGCGGTCGCCGGCAAAGGCTGGGCGCTGGACGTGCCGAAGATTGAACATGCGGACTGGCCGAAGGTGCTGATCTACGGCGACTCGATCTCGATGGGCTACCGCGGCTCGTTCATCCCGGAAATGCTCAAGCACCATGTGTACGTCTTTCACTGCGTTCACTTCGTCGGGGGCGATGTGCCGGTCGACGCGCTGACCGAGATGGCGGGCCGATACAAGTACGATGTGATCGTCTTCAACAACGGCCTGCACTCGCTGCACTGGACGCCCGACAAGGTGTCCGACCAGCAGGTCCACGACCGCATGAGCGACCTGGCGCGCTGCTTCAAGTCCGGCGCCCCGCAGGCGAAAATTTACTACCTGCTGACCACGCCGCATACCGCCCCCAAGCCCGCCAAAGACAAGCCCGTCGACAGCCTCGGTGAAAAGAACGACACCGTGGTTCGGCTGAACACCATCTCGCAGCAGGTCATGAAGCAACAGAACATCGAAGTGATCGACGTCTATTCGATCCTCGCGAAGCAGCTCAACCTCGCCGCCGGCGACGGCTACCACTGGAGCCGCCCGGCGTACGAGATCATCACCAGCGAAATCGCCAAACGCGCCCTGCCGGTGCTGGAAAAATAACGGCATCCACCCGCAGTTTTGAAAACAAACACCACACGCTGACCGCTGTCAGAACTTGCGATCGAGCAGGCGGTACTGAATCGCTTCGCCGACATGTTGAGCGGTGATGGTTTCGACGCCTTCGAGGTCGGCGACGGTGCATGATGTGGCTGATTTTCCGGCGCCCGACCAAGCGTAATCACGCCCGCTTTGGTTGACCATGCGAACCGACCGCGCATGATCGTCCGGTGGATCGTCGGAGATTCAATCCACAACGACTGACTCGGCGTGGCCGTCGAAATACAGATAGTTTCGCACGGGCCAATCGCCGTTGAAACCGTGTGACGGTTCAAGCCCGACCGACCCGCCCCACCCGCCGGGATTTGTCAACTCGTCGATTTCGCGCATCAGATTCGTCTGGGCTGCATGCTGAATCGCCACGATTTTGGTCGGCCCGTAGCTGGGCGACCAGGGCGTGCCCAGGTGGCGTTTGTGCTGCTTGTCCACCGAGTCCGCCCCGAAGATGATCCACGATTCCCGTGCAATGCCCTGCGGCGCGACCCGCGCAAAGCCCGGGCAGACGAACGACTCGTTGATCTGCATCTTGTTGGTCGGTCCCGGGTGGCCGAGATAGATCGCCGTATAGCGCGAGATCGCATATCGCCCGGTGGTGTATCCCGGAAACTGCCCGAAGGAGCACGGCCCCGGCAGGTAGCCTTTGTTGTCGATCACATACATGTTGATCGCCGCGCTGACCTGACGCATGTTCGACAGGCACGCAACCCGCACCGACACCTTGCGCGCCTCCTGCAGCGAAGGCATCAGGATCGCGATCAGCAGCGCGATGATCGCCACGACCACGAGCAACTCGATCAGGGTGAAAGCGTTTCGACGCATAAGTGACTCTGTGGGTAACGCGGCGATTATCGACGACGCATCAGCATCATCCCCAGCAGGCCGAGCCCCGCGGGCAGCGCCGCCGGCGTCGGCAGCACGACGAAACTCACATCATCGATGAACACCGCCTGAGCATCCGCGGACAGAAGATTGGTCGCGTTGAGCTGAATCAGAAAACGCTGCGTATCCACCGGAACGATGCCCGTCAGCGTCTGCTGGATCCATACGCCCGTCGGACTTGATGAATTGATCAGCGGCGTGGTCTGCGTGAAGATGATCGTGCTGTCGCTCTTGCGCGGGCGCAGATAGGTGAAGTAGCCCATGGTGTCGAGCGTTTCTTCGCCCGTGGGGTTGTACACGTAGATCGTGAATTTGTATGGCTTGCCCCAGGTGTCGGGCGTCACGTAAACATCCTGGCGGATATCCGAGGAACCGCCGCCGTCGGGCGCGGTGAAGATTTTCAGCGAGTTGTCGCCCAGGTGATCCCGCTCATTGGTCCGCGCCTGGTTGGTCGGGAAGACATGGTTGTTCCACACATCCGCATCCGTCGGGTCGGAGTTGGTGAAATCTTCGAATGAGGGATTGAGCACCATGTTCGCACGGGCCGAACCGCAGAAGCTGAGCACGATTGCTGCGATCGCAGCCATGCCCAGCGAGCCGGCGAAAGAACGGGTCATGTTCGAATGCTTTTGGACGGGTCTCTCAATCATCACTTTTTCCTTTCTGGATCATCATTTCAGATGTGACCGAATCACCGATCGTCAGTCGCACATCATCGAGGTACATCGCCTGGGGTGAAGCGGACTCGAGTTCGGTGGCGTTGAGCTGAATCAAAAAACGCTGTGTCTCCGCGGGGACGATGCCGGTCAGCGTCAGTCTGATCCACTGATCATTCGGATCGGCCGCGGTGATTCTCGTTGTCGCCTGAGTCTGGAGGATCGTGCTGTCGGCTTTGCGGGGACGCAAGTACGCGAAGAAGTTCATCGTGTCCGGCGTCTGATCGCGCGATGACTTGAACACGTAGATCGTGAATTCGTACGGCTTGCCCCAGGTGTCGGGCGTGACATACACATCCTGACGGATATCCGAGGAGGCGTGGCCGTCGGGCGCGGTGAAGATTTTCAGTGAGCAGGCGCCGGTGCGTGCCTGCTCGCGGGTTCGCGCCTGATGGGCCGGATAGACGCTATCGCTCCAGGCGGCGGCGCGGGCGGGATCGGCGTTGGCGAAGTCTTCGAAGCCCGCATTCTGCACCAGATTCAACGGCGCCTGACGCAGCGCGATGATGTCGCTGGCCGGATCGATCGTGGCGATATTTTCGGCATCGACCTGAATCACCTGGTCGCCGCGTTCGATGCGGACGCGGCCTTCGAGCACACGGATATCGCTGATGCCGCGCGGATTCAAATCGACGCGGAAGCGCGTGCCCAGGTCGATGACGCGCGCCTGATGGGGCAGGTCGAGTGCGAAGCCGTGGGCGCGATCGGGCACGTAAGCTTCAAGCTGCCCAAGGATCAGCCGCCCCTGGTTGGGCCCGATCATTTCAAATTCGCAGGGACCGGTCAGGTCCACGACCGCGGTGGACTCAAACATGATCTGCGCCGTGCCGGAGATCAAACGGATCGGTCCCGCCTGCAGCATGCCGCCGATCTGCATCGGCTCGGCGGCCTCGGCGAAGACGGCGTTTTCCGTGTTCGTCAGAATGCCGAGCCGCGCTCCGGCGGCTATCGTCCGGGGGCTCGACGGCTCCGTGTGATTCAGCGCCGCCCAATACAACCCCGCCAACACGGCCAGCACCAGCGCCGCCGCGATGGCTGGCCACGCATTGAATCGTAAATGTCTCTCGTCGTACTGCGCTCGCTGCGGAGGAAGGTCATCCGAAGCGGTCGATGTCTCCGAGTAGGCCTCGGCGATCATGTGGTCGATCAGTCGATGATGCAGCGCCGAGCGGGCTGCAAAAAGATCCGCCGCCGCCGGGTCATCGGCGAGGCGCTGCTCGAGGCGTGTCATCTGCGCTTCGTCCAGCGCGTTGTCGAAGTAGCCGTCGATCAACTGGAGGATGTCGTCACTCATGGACCGCCTCCGAATCCGTGCGCCGGTTGATGCAGTCGGCCAGCGCCTGACGCACGCGATGCAGCAGAATCGCCGCGGCGTTGGAACTCAGCGCCATCCGACTGGCGACCTCCGCGATCTGAAGATCATCGCGATACCGCAACATCAGCGCCAAGCGGTGCCGCTGCGGCAGTCGACCGATGCAATGCTCCAGCGCCTCGCCGCGCGGCCCGAAATCCGACTCCGCCCGCTGATGCGCCTCGGCAATCATCTGAAGCGTCTTTTCACCGAACAGACGCTGACCACGCTGGGTCGACCGATGATGATTAAGCACCGCATGGCGTGCGATGCCCAGTGTCCAGCCGGTGAACGATGCGGTCGGGTCATACCGGTCGATTTGCTCAAATGCCGTAGCTGCCACATCCTGCAACAGGTCTTCGGCGTCCGCCCGGGACCGCACCGCCGCGAAGATATACGCCGCCACCACCGGCTGGGCCACGACCCACCATCGCGGGAACCGATCACGCTGCGTCGAATTGCCGTTTGTGCCTCGCAAGGGACCTCCGTGGACGTGTGGACATCATGAACTACACCGCCCGACCGCGAAACATTTCAGCAACTTCCCATATTTTTTACAAAACTTCCGCGAGCCAGAACCCGCCGTCAGAACTTGCGATCGAGCAGGCGGTACTGAATCGCCTCGCCGACGTGCTGGGCGGTGATGGTTTCGACGCCTTCGAGGTCGGCGACGGTGCGCGACACGCGACGGATTTTGTCATACGCACGGGCGGACAGGCCGAGCTCCGTCATCGCCTGTTTGAGCAGATTCAGCGCCGGCTCATCGAGCAGGGCCAGCTTGTCGAGCTCGCGGCCTTTGAGGGTGGCGTTGGTCCGTAGCGGGCCGCCGTTGCGGCGTGTGCTCAGTTGACGTGTTTTGATTACCGCGTCGCGCATCTGTGCCGTGCTCGTGCCGTCGGCCTTGCCCTGCAACTGCTTGAACGGCACGCGCGGCACCTCGATGTGAATGTCGATGCGATCGGCCAGCGGACCGCTGATGCGCGACAGGTATTTGTCCATCTGCTTCTGCGAAGCCTCGTCCGTGGCGAACTCACCCGAGGGCGTCGGATTCATCGCCGCCACCAGCATGAACCGCGCCGGAAAGCGGATCGTCGAGTGGGCCCGCGCGACGGTGACGTGCCCGTCTTCCAGCGGCTGGCGGAGCGTTTCGAGCACCGTGCGATTGAACTCGGGCATCTCGTCGAGAAACAGGATGCCGTGATGCGCCAGCGAAGCTTCACCGGGTCGCGGGATGGTTCCGCCGCCGATGATCGCGGGGCTTGATGCGGTGTGGTGCGGGGTGCGCACGGGGCGCTGGGTCAGCAACGACGTGCCACGCGGGATCAGACCGGCGGCCGAGTAGATGCTGGTCGTCTGCAGAGCTTCATCCCGCGACAGCGGCGGCAGCACACCCGCCAGCGCCTTGGCCATCATCGTCTTGCCCGTGCCGGCCGGCCCGATCATCAGCAGATTATGCCCGCCGGCGGCGGCGATGGTGATCGCTCGTTTGACCGACTCCTGGCCGCGCACATCCGCGAAGTCGATGTCCGGCATGGCTCCGGCGAGTTGATCATCAGCGTCGAGCTCGGGGTAGACATCCATCCGGCGCAGCTCGTTCAGATGAGCCACGACGGAAGCCAGCGAGTCGGCCGGGTAGACGTCGATGCCGCCCACGGCCGAGGCTTCGGGGGCGTTGTCGAGCGGCACGATGATGCCGTCGAGCCCCATCTTCGCGGCGCACATGGCCATGGAGATGATGCCCTTGACCGGCCGCAGACGTCCGTCGAGGGCGAGTTCACCGGCGAACATCAGCCGCTTGTGCCGGCGCGTGTCGATCGTCTGATTGGCCAGCAGCAGCCCCACGGCAATCGGCAGGTCATACACCGGCCCTTCTTTTTTCAGGTCCGCCGGGGCAAGGTTCACCAGCAGGCGATTCGTCGGAAAGGGAAACCCGCAATTCAAAATCGCCGACCGCACCCGCTCGATAGATTCTTTCACCGAAGCATCGGGCAGGCCGACGATGGTCGTCTTCGCCAACCCGCGATCGGCGACATCGACTTCAATCTCACACCCAACCGCTTCGATCCCCTGGAGCACAAAACTATGCACTTGAGCAAGCATGTCAGACCCACCGGCAGTAAATAGACCACAACAGTCTACAGCATTCGACGCCCCCTGGCATCCACACCCCACGACAGGATGCAGGTCCGGGCCTGCCAAACTGTAGCTGGTGATTAGGGGGGATGGCTCAAAGGCAGAGACCACTAACATGGCTCACGAAATTGGAAAACTCTTGACGAGCTGCCGTGATGATACTTTGCGGAGACTTTGCCGCGTCTGGAGCGTGGGCAGATGCGAACGACGCAAATTGTTCATTGTGCGAATGCTCACGACCTTGGTACTCGGTCGCTTCTAAAGGGCCGACGTTGGCCGCTAGAAGCCAGAGGTAGTTGGCAAAGTTCGACGCTACAACGCCCAACCGGCCTTCCGAACCAAAGAAGACTATGGGTTGCTCCAAAATCGCGAAGCCTTCCCGAGCCAACCAGAACGCGGCCATGCCCCCAGTACCGTCCTGACCAAAAATGAGATAATTGGTGCCTTCGACACCGTTATTTCCAGTCCACGCTCGAAACCAGTCCGTCGTGTCATCGGGTGCCATGAATTCATCGTACGGCTCAAAATCGATGCCATGGCCATTGTCATAGTCAAACTCCAGGCGGTGGAGCTCTCGCATGAGCTGGGGCATTTCGCGATTATTAAACAAGCGTTCTCCTGCGGAGCGAAACGGGATCTAATGCGACCTCGGCATCATATCCTGCCTTGCATTTCGGACATGTCACATCGTATGACATTGGGCACGAACAGAATAAGGTCTCTTGTCGTCTACCCGCGGAGGAACGCCCTCGAATTGATTGTCGATTCACAGGCCTCAAGAGTCAATCGAAATCCGGCCTTCAACTAGGTGAAATTGTTGACAACGTTAGCAGATTAAGCCCGCCGGCGGCGGTGCGGGTGTATCGTGTTGCCTCGTTGCGGTATCATCTTCGCAGGCAAACAAACCATGGAGACGGCTCATGCAATGGCATCTGCGTGTGATGACGGCGGCGGTGGTGTGTGTGGTGATGTTCGGGGCGGTTTCGGCGCAGGCGGTCGAGCGTGTGCTGCTTTGGCCGAACGGCGCGCCGATGGCGGCGGACAAGCCCGACACCGAGACGCATCCTGATAAGCCGACGCTCGATCTGTACGTGCTGCCGGCGGAGAAGGCCAACGGCACGGCGGTGCTGGTCTGCCCCGGCGGCGGGTACGGCAGCCTGGCGATGGGTCACGAAGGCAAGCAGATCGGTGAGTTCTACAACGCGCTGGGCGTGCAGGCGTTCGTGCTGCGGTATCGCCATGCGCCGGAGTATCACCACCCTGTGCCGATGCTCGATGTGCAGCGGGCGATGCGGTGGGTGCGGTCGCATGCTGAGCAGTATCACGTGAAGCCTGATCGCATCGGCGTGATGGGTTTTTCCGCGGGCGGGCATCTGGCGGCGACGCTGACGACGCACTACGACGCCGGTCAATCTGATGCGAAGGATCCGATCGATCGCGTGTCGTGCCGGCCGGACTTTTCGATTCTGTGCTACGGCGTATTGAGCATGGACCCGAAGATCACGCACGGCGGATCGCGCGCCAACCTCATCGGCGCCGACGCCCCGCAGGCGCTGACCGACCTGATGTCCAACGAGAAGCAGGTCACCAAACAGACGCCGCCGGTCTTTCTGTTTCACACCGCCGATGACGGGGCGGTGCCGGTGGCCAACTCGGTGCGTTTTTTCACGGCGTGCCACCAAGCGGGCGTGCCGGCGGAACTGCACATCTTCCGCACGGGTCGTCACGGCGTGGGGCTGGCCCAGAGCAATCCGCTGCTGAACGCGTGGCCCGGGCTGCTGAGTCAGTGGATGCGTGGGCTGAATTTTCTGCCGACAGAAAAATAAGGTGAATTCCCAAATTCATGTCGGACCATCTCTTGCTTTTTGCTGCGCCGATTTTTATGATTAGGGCATTGAAGTAGTGGGTGTACAACGGCTGTGTATCAGCGGTTAAGGGTGGTAAGGTTCAACTTTTTGAAAAACCGGCACAAGGGATCGTGTCATGATTAACCGACGGACTACGTGGGTCGCGGCAGCGTTGGCTTGGTGCGCTTTTTCGATGCTATTTGCGCCCATGGAACGCACATCGATGGCCCAGGATGATCTGCTGCTCGAAGAGCCGGCCCCGAAAAAGGCCGATGCGAAGAAACCCGCCGGCGGCGGCGATGATCTGCTGCTGGACGCACCCGCCCCGAAGAAGGGTGGGGGCGACGATCTGCTGCTCGAAGAAAAGCCCATGAAGAAGTCCGGCGGTGGTGATGACCTGCTGCTGGACGCGCCCGCTGAGAAGAAGTCCGGCGGCGACGACCTGTTGCTGGACGGCCCCCCGGCCAAGACGACCGACAAGCCCGAAAAGGCTGAAGGCGACAAGGCGGAAGATTCGCTCGACGGCAAGACGCCGGATGAAATTCACGCCGAGGCCCTGGCCAACAAGCTGTATCCCTCGGCCACACAGTGCGCCGGTTGCCACCCGACGCATTACAAGCAGTGGTCGATCTCCCAGCACGCCTATGCCCAGATGAGCCCCGTGTTCAACGCCTTCCACGGCAAGATCCTCAAGCTCACCAACGGCACCAACGGCGACTTCTGCATCCGCTGTCACACCCCGGTCGGCATGAACCTCGACGAACCGATCTTCATGTCCAACATCGACCGCAACCCCACCAGCCGCGAAGGCGTCACCTGCATCGTCTGCCACCGCGTGAATCAGACCTACGGCAAAATTTCCGGTCGCCTGCCGATCGTCAAAGGCGATCTGACCAAGGCGGTCTTCGGCCCGACGGGTGATTCCGAAGGCATCAAGGCGGTCATCGATCGCAACGCCGCCACCGCCGAGACCGACGGGTACGGCCGCAAGATTCACGGCGAAGCTGAACACTACTTCGAAATCACCACGCCCAAGTTCTGCGGCACCTGCCACGACGTGACGCTCGTCAACGGCTTCCGCCTCGAAGAGGCCTACAGCGAATACCTCAACTCGCCCGCCGCCAAGAAAGGCGTCACCTGCCAGGACTGCCACATGGGCAAGAACCCCGGCGTGTTCACGGGTGATCCGAAGACCAACTACGACCACGGCCCGGCCGCGATCGTCGGGTCCAAACCGACCGAGCCGCGCAAGCTGACGAATCACATGTTCGTCGGGCCGGACTATTCCGTGCTGCACCCGGCGCTGTTCCCGCAGGACGCCGCCGCCATCCGTGAAGAATCCGACAAGGACGACCCCACCGCCCCGGGCCTGGCGACCATTCGCGAATGGTTGACCTTCGACTGGAAAGCCGGCTGGGGCACCGATGAGTTCGAGGACAATGTCCCCGAAGGCTACAAATTCCCCGATCGCTGGAAGACGATCGACGACCGTTACGACGGCCGGGCCATCATCGACAAGAGCCTCAAGCTGCTCAAGTATGCCGAGGAGCAGCGACTGCTTCTGCTGCAGAACGGGTACAAACTCGTCGAGCCCGAGGTCGTGACCGCAAGCAACAACCGCATCGAGTTCACCTCCGGCATCGCCAACGGCACCGATGGTCACGGCGTGCCGACCGGGTTCGACGCCGAACGCCTGGTCTGGCTGTACGTCGTCGTCAAGGACAAAGACGGCCACGTCGTGCATCAGTCCGGCGACCTGGACCCCAACGGCGATGTCCGCGACTCGCACTCGCTCTACGTCCATGACGGCAAGCTCCCGTTGGACCGCCAGCTTCTGACTCTGCAGAGCCGCTTCCTGACGCTGAACGTTCGCGGCGGCGAGCGCGAGCAGGTCATTGCGATCAACTATTCGCTGAACCCGCTGGTCTTCCTGCGTCCGCCCCGCCGTTCGAACATTCTCACCGGTGATCCCGGCGGCGCCCGCAAGCACCGCATGGGCATCGAGCCCGGCGGCAAGCGCATGGCCGAGTACTTCTTCGAAGGTGACAACCTCGCCGACGGCGCGCCCTACACCGCCACCATCGAACTCAAGGCCGCCATGGTGCCCGTCAACCTGATCGACGCCATTCAGGACGTCGGCTTCGACTACAACATGAGCCCGCGCGAGGTCGCCGACGGCGTCGTCGCCGGCCATCAGGTTGTCTGGACCAAGCAGCTCAAAATCAACGTGCCCGGGAAGTAAACCCAATACAACACGGCAGGGGACGCCATGTTCAATTTCCACCGTTTCGTTGCAAACACGATTTGTCTGCGTGCGGCCACAGCGCTCATGATCGCTGCATCCATGACCGCCGCCGCGCCCTTCGCCCGAGCCGCGGATGAATCCCACGGCGAAGGCGATCACGATGAATCACGATTCTCCGATAAGCCGATTCCGCTGCTGAAGACCGAAGACGTGCTTCGGCCCGCGCCGCTGATCGAGATCGGCAACAAGTTCCTCGGCGCCGGCAATGTCGACCCGGGCTTCAACCTGCCGACCGGCGCCAACTGGCAGCCGTCCTTCTACGCCTTCGGCACCTACCGCTCGGCGATTCAGACCTTCCGTGTCGGCGATGAAGCCCGTAGCGAGTGGGCCAACCGGCTGGACATCTTCGGCAACCTCCAGCTTTCCGGCACCGAGCGCGTGCTCATCGGTTTCCGTCCGCTGAACAACGAAGACGGTGAGTTCACCGGTTACAACATCGAAGGCGATCCCGAAGGCTGGGAGGCCAACACGTCCGGCCGCATCTCGACGTTCTTCTTCGAAGGCAACTTCGAGGAAATCTTCCCCGACCTGCAGGATCCCACCGGCGTCCGCGACCTCGGATTCTCCGTCGGCCGCCAGAGCCTGTTCTTCCAGGACGGCATGCTCATCAATGATGAGCTCGACGCCGTCGGCCTGACCAAGAACAACATCCCCATCCCCGGCGGGTCAAACCTCCGCACGACCTTCATCTTCGGCTGGAACGAGATCAGCCGCGACAACGGCCGTGAGACCGGGTCCGATCCGCAGCTTTACGGCCTGTTCAATCAGGCGGACCTCCCCTTCGCCACCATCAACGGCGACTTCGTCTATGTCCACGATCCCAGCAATTCCAGCGACAGCGCCCACTGGGCCGTGTCCAGCACCAGCCGCATCGGCCTGACCAACGCGACCTTCCGCTACCTCGGGTCCGAAGCTCTCGAAGACGAGTCCGCCTTCGCCTCCAGCGGTCATCTGCTGTTCGCTCAGCTTTCGTGGACGCCCCACCACACCCACGACATCATGTACGTCAACGGGTTCGTCGGCATCGATGAGTTTTCATCGGCCGCACGCAGCCCGCTGGTCGGTGGCCCGCTCGGCAACACCGGCATCCTCTTCGCCGCCGTCGGACTCGGCCGCTACGGAGCCGCCCTCGGCAACACCGCCGACAATTCCTACGGCGCCGCCATCGGGTATCAGTTGTTCATCGATCCCGACAACCGCCAGCAGATCATCTTCGAAGTCGGCGGACGCGCCTCGACTGAAATCGATGCCAGTTCCTTCGCCGCCGGCGCCCGCTACCAGCAGGCCATGGGCCAGCACTGGGTGCTCCAGCTCGACATCTTCGGCGTCGCCACCGAGCACGAAGACCCCGGCATGGGCGGCCGCGTCGAAATCCGCTACGAGTTCTAACCCGCCCCCCCCATCAAACCCCACCAAGGCGAGGGCCACCCCCCTCGCCTTTTTTCATGCGCCTCCCCCTTAGCGGCTGCCCCGAAGGGGCGCGCTCCCTGTATCATGCATAGTGATCCCCCACCCGGAGCCCCCCCCCATGAAACGCCCGCACCTGCCGCATCTGCTCACCCCCTTGCTCATCGCCCTGCTGCTGGCCGCCCCCGCCCGCGCCGAGCTTTTCAACGACGGCGAAACCGTCGTCTTCCTCGGCGACAGCATCACGCACGGCCGCCAGTACCACAGCATGGTCTACGCCTACTACCTGACGCGCTTCCCGGCCCGCGAGATTCACTTCGTCAACGCCGGCGTCGCCGGTGACAGCGCCGGTGGCGCCTACGGCCGGCTCGAAGAAGACGTCATCTCCAAGTCGCCGACCACCATCGTCGTCATGCTCGGCATGAACGACGTCGGCCGCGGCAACTACGTCGCCAACCCCACCGAAAAGCAACTCGAATACCAGGCCGGCGCGCTCGACCGCTATCAGAAAAACATGGACAAGCTGCTCGCCCGCCTCAGCAAAGACACCTCCGCACGGTTCATCCTGCTCACGCCGTCGCCCTTCGATCAGACCGCCGTCAACGATCGCGACAACAACCAACCCGGGTGCAACGACGGCCTTGGTCAATGCGCCGCCATGGTCCGCAACCTCGCCGCCAAGTACAACGCCCAGGTCATCGATCTGCACGGCCCGATGACCGCCCTGAACCTCAAGCTCCAGAAAGATGACCCCGCCTACACCCTGATCGGCTCCGACCGTGTTCACCCCGGCGCCCCCGGCAACCTGATGATGGCGTGGCTGTTCCTCAAAGCCCAGGGCGCTCCGGCGATGGTTTCCAACATCACCTTCGACGCCGACGCGGGTAAAGTCACCGATGCTGATAACGCCGCCGTCACCGACGTGAAAAAACACGACGCCGGCTGGACCTTCACCGTCCTCGAAAAAGCCCTGCCCTACCCCGTCGACGGCAACGCCCGCCCGATGCTCGAAAACATCCCGCTGGAGAAAACCCTCAACCAGCAGATCATCACCATCAAGGGACTCGCCGACGGCTCACACGAATTGCTCATCGACGACGAGCCGGTCGCCGTGCACACCGCCGCCGAGTGGGCCGCGGGTGTGAACCTCGCGTTCAACGAAAAGACCCCGCAGTACAAACAGGCGCAGGAAGTCGCCAAGCTCAACGAGTCCCGCCGCCACACCGAGGTGAAGCTGCGTGACTACGCCGCCGTACGCTGGTTCCTCCGCCACCGCCGCGTCGACCCCGACGACATGGCCGCCGTCAAAGCCTACCACGTCTCCCTCGGCGGCAAGACCGGCTACTTCGAAAACAAAGTCCCCACCTACCTCACCGAGTGGCCCCAGCGCCAGCCCGTCATCGAAAAAGTCAGCGCGCTGGAACACGAAGCCATGCAGCGCCGCACCCCCCGCTCGCATGTCTACACCCTCCGCCCCGCCACAACAAAATAAATATGCTGCAGAATAATCTCATCAAGTCCGTAGTCACATTCTGTTTCTGCTTAACTTGCTCGCTACTATCGGCGTGTGACGGCCATAGTCGCGTACTGTATCTGCAACCGACTGACATGCCTAAGCCTTCCACAGGCCTTGGCACTGTCATCATTGAAATTACAGGCCACGAAGATGTGCCAATGATTGTTTCCAACGCCGCGATTGAATTGGAACTCAGTCCAGATCAAACCAACCCCAATCGATGGCTGACTGCCGATCAACATTTCTTCATTGAGCTGCAAGAACAGCATACAGGTCGCTGGAAGATCAGTCTTATCGATTGGCCGTCGTTTGCCCGAAGCGACTTGTCAGTTCGCGCTGAACAGATCATTCGTCGATCCCTGGCAAAAGCAATACACTGACGCGTGTCTCCACATAAGGAGCCGGGTCACCATCACTTAACCATCAATGCAACGATCCGCCTACTCCAGCAGCCAGGGGTCGCTGGCGGCCAGGCGGCGCTGTTCGCGGTGTTGCATCCATAGCGTCAACAACAGCGTCGGGATGAACAGGGCGATCATGCATAGCGTCATGCCGCCGAGCATGTCGAAGTCACGGGCCATGTCGGTGATCGCCCGGGCCCAACCCGGCGCGGTGTCGGCGGCGTAAAGCGAAAACTCGCGCCCGCCTTCGGCCCAGACACCGGCTGCCAACCCGCCGTGCGCCACGACGCCGGCCACCATACCGCCCACGGCAATCAACCCCGCCCCCATGCCGACATACGCCACCCCGGCCGGCACAATCCCGAACCCGCCCCAGGCGAACAGCAGCGTCGCGACAAACCCGCCGATGCCGAACAGCCCCGCGGCAAATCCGCCGATGGCGAACACCCCGAACGCCGCCCCGCCGAATGCGAACACCCCCACCGCACGCGGTCCGATGGCGATCACGCCCCGAGCCGTGCCGTGCGAGCGCACATCGACCCACGGAAAGCGCGGCCGCAGACGATACCCGACCGTGCGCGGATGCCCGTGCAACTCGATCGCCCGGAAGATCGCCTCCTCACGAGCCAGTCCCTCGGCCTCGCATTCCTCAACGCGAGACATCAGGTGATCGCGCTGCTCATCCCGGATCGCCGTCGCCTCATGCTCCGACTTGCGGTTGGCGTACAGCATCACCCGATCGAGGTACCGTTCAATCACCTGGCTCATGGTTCGACCCTTTCGATTGTCATGTCGATTGGTTACGGCGCATTATCCGGCAGCCGCATCGCCGAGCACCGACTGCATCACCTCGACGAGCCCGGCCCACTGCTGGGCGTTCTGCTTCAATGCCGTCCCACCCCGCCGCGTGACCCGGTAGTACTTGCGCGGCCGCCCGGAAGGCCCCTTGCTCCACCGCGCCGCGATCAGCCCCCGCTCCTGCATCCGGTGCAGCACGGGATACACCGTCCCCTCTCCCAGCTTCAACACCCCGCCGGTGCGCTCCCCCAATTCTCGCACGATCTGATACCCATAACTGGGCCCTTCCGACAACACCGCCAGCAGCAGCGTTTCGATGTTCCCATCCAATGTTTTCTTATTCAACCGCATCACGCTCACCATGTATTTCGCTTCAACACCAACCAACCACCAACGCCAACATCAAAAACGCCCACACGCCCACACGCCCACACGCCCACACGCCCACACGCCCACACGCCCACACGCCATGGCCCGCAGGCTCTTACCTCGTACTGTAAAGTATACATACCTTACAGTTCGAGGCAAGAGGCATGATGCAAATTTCAAAATATACCAATCGCAGAAAACACTCGGGCCTTGGGGTAAGTCCGGACGCGGCGTTGTGGCACAGCCGCCCCCGGCTGTGCGGGCGGTGACTTCAGCACAGCCGAGGGCGGCTGTGCCACAGGTTCGTGTCTGGTATCAGAGCGGTGGCACTGGCGGCTTGTCCGCCAGTGTTCTGACTTCGCACTGGCGGACAAGCCGCCAGTGCCATCGGCTGCAAGTAAAAATGATCTGCGATAGAGCGGTGTATCGCAGGCGGATCGCCCCGCGGGGGATGAATCGAGGGGAAGTATTGAAAACGACGGTTTTATGCGCGTCATGTTTGTGCGCGCGGGCCTTGATACTGAGGCGCCAGGCGGGTGGCGCGCATCAAGGTGTCGCCGGGGCTTGTCAGATTGTGCGCACAGGTTGGCGGGCGGCGGGGAATTTGAGCGCGGCGAGGGGCAAAACGACACGCTGGTGCGCACGGGTGTTGCGCGGCGCGGGCCGGGTTGTGCGCACCGGCGCGGCAGAACGACAGGTTTGTGCGCGGCGAAATGATTCCGGCGGCTGTATTCGGCTGAAAAACGAGGTCAAAAGCTGTCGAAACACCTGTTGCCGAAAGGGTGTTTTTGCCGCGCCTGTGCGCGCCGGCAATTGTGTGACTCGGCTGGGGTCAATACTTTTCGAAGGCTTGATCGCCGGGCCAGCTTGGGGTTCCGCCGTAGTAGGGATACTTGTCGAGCTTTTCGCCGCCGCCCACGACGCGCGGGTCGTCGGTCTGGCGGAGGTAGGTCATCAGTTGATCAGCGAGTTGCTTGCGCACCGCGGCGTAAGCGGGATCAGCCGCGACGTTGTGATGCTGATCGGGGTCTTTTTTCAGATCGTAAAGTTCTTCGGCGGGTCGCTGGGCGAAGCAGAGATCGTAGAGGGGTTTGACGTCGGGGTCGTTGCGGTGGGCCCACATGTAGAACTTGCTGGGGCCGTTGTCGCAATCGCCGAACCATGCGGTGCCGCGTTGGGCCTTGTCGTAATGCGGCGTGCCGGCGGGCCAGCGATCGGGATCGAAGTTGCGGATGTAGAGGTAGTCGTCGTTGCGGACGGCGCGGGCGGGGTAGCCGCCGGTCTGCGGGGCTTCCTGTGCGACGCAGTGGCGCTCGCGGCCGAAGATGACATGGTCGCGCGCAGCATCGATGCGGCCGTTACCGGGAGCGGTCAACACAGGCATGAGGCTGCGGGCGGTCATCACCTGCGGGATCTTCACACCGGCGGCGTCGAGGAACGTCGGGGCCAGGTCCGCGAGATTCACGAAGTCGGTGACCTGGCGACCGGGTTTGATCTTTGCGCCCCAGCGGATGGCCAGGGGAACGTGCATGCCGGTGTCGTAGAGATTCGACTTGCATCGCGGGAAGGGCATGCCGTGGTCGCCGCTGACGACGATGATGGTGTTGTCGAGTTCGCCGATTTTTTCGAGCTGGGCGATGAGCGCGGCGACCTGATCGTCAAACTGCTGCACTTCGCCGTAATAATCGGCGATATCCTCGCGCACGGCCGGCACGTTCGGCATGCACGGGTACGGCTTGATGCGATCCACATCGATGCCCGCGGCGCGACCGGACCCGGGTTTGTACGGGCGGTGCGGCTCGTGAGAACCCCACCAGTAGCAGAACGGCTGCCCCTTGGTTCGCTTGTTGAGAAACTGCTCGAACGTCCTGTACGGCTTGCCCGCGGGATTGATCTTGCGGCCGCCGGGTTCGAGTTTGCCGGGGCTCCACCCCTTGCGGCTGAACCCGACGTGATAGCCCGCATCGGAAAGCAGGTCGGTGTACAACGGAATGTCCGACGGCATCGTCGACCACAGATTCGCCGCCTGGCGCAGCCGGTAAAACTGCTGCCCGCTGAGCACCGCCCCACGCGACGGCGTGCACGACGGCACATCCACAAACGCATTGGCGAACAACACTCCCTCGCGCGCCACCCGATCGAAGGCGGGTGTTTTGACGATGTCATCGCCATACACGCCGGCGTGGGGGTAGCCCCAATCATCGGCGAAGGCGAAGACGATGTTCGGGCGATCTCCGGCCTGCGCTGAGCGTGTCAAACCGCACACGGTGAAAAGCACGATCAAAGCCAATGTGAGCATGTTTCGCATGAAGTTCTCCAAGCGTCAGATGCGTGTCAAAACGTGAATGCATCGCGGGCTATTGCCCGGCGTGGCTGGCGTCTTCAAAAGACAAGGCGGGGGGAATGATGTCCCCCCGCCTTGGGCAGTCCGTGTGATGAAAATGTTACTCGGGCTTGGTCGGCAGCTCGTCGGGCTTCGGGGCCTCGGGGGCCTGCGGATCGACGGGGGCCGTGATGGCCGGGGTGTCTTCCGACTTGAAGACCTTGGCGATGCGGTCGATCACGCCGCCCTTAATTTTGATCAGCGAGCCGGTGGTGGCCATCGCCAGGGCGATGATCAGCAGCACGTTGAACACGACGCGCTTGGCGCCGGAGCCGACGGCATTGCCGATGTAGCTCCGCTTGTTGTTCATGATCAGGAACAGCAGATAAGCGATCGGCAGCATGGCGAAGCAGACCGCCGAGGCGGCGACGGGGAACCAGAACGGCAGCGTGGCGACGACGCCGAACAGACCGATCGCCGGCACCATGGCGAACATGCGGAAGCGGGCCCGCGTGTATTCCAGGCCGAACATTTCGCAGAAGGTGAACCCGCAGACGACCATGTGGGTGCTGATCGCGCCGCAGGTCATGCCGATCAGGCCGAGGTCGAAGATGATGCGGCCGGCCTTTTCGCCGAGCACGCCCTTGAAGGATTCAGCGGCCTGCAGCGGCTTGAGCCCTTCGCGGACACCGTCGACGCCGTCGTACACGCCGGTCGCCGGCATCGCGATGATCACCAGCGAGGTCACCATCACGAACGGCAGGAACATGCTCATGCCCAGGTCCCAGCGGCTGAGCGTCTTGTGGTCTTCGCCCCAGCCCTTGGCCAGCAGCGAGTACGGGTACAGGAAGGTCATGTTGATGCCGACGGCGGCGCCGAGCATGCCGAGCACGAGCGTCATCGACTTGCCATCGGAATCACCGATGCCGGGAATGCCGTACCAGCCGATGAAGCCCTTGCCGACTTCAGCCCACTGGATCTTCGATGCGCTGGCGATCACGACGATCAGGAACATCAAGATGACCGACCCGATGATCAGTCGCAGGAACCATTCGTAAAGCTTGATGCCGCGTGCGTTGGACCCGTAGCTGAAGACGGTGAACGCATTGATGGCGAGAATGATGATGCCGGCGATGAAGCTGACGACGATGCCGGTGGTCGTCAGCGAGGTGCCGCCATCGGCGCTGACCGTGGACACGCTGGCGCCCGCCATGGCGACCAGGTCGCGCGCCGCCCCGGCAGCCAGGCCGTATTGCGGGAAGTGCCAGATGATCGACGCCATGATCGTGCCCAACGCCCACAGCAGCACGATCACATAGCTGAACTCACGGGCGAAGGCGCGGTACGGCCGCTCGCCGCGGGTCAATACCACGTTGCCCAGCGCCGCGAGCATCATCACGCCGAGGAACATCGCCACCGGCTGAACCCACAGCAGCTTGTACCCGAAGCTCGCCCCGGCGACGACCGATGCCGTGGCGCTGCCGGCCCCGAGCGTCATCGCGCTCTGAAGCAGGCCCGGGCCCGTGCGTTTGATGTAGCCCCCGGCTCGACCGACAAACGGGCGTGCAGCAAGCTCCTGCAACTCCGCTTTTTCTTGAGCGAGTTTTTCGGGGTCCCACTTGGCGGTCATCGGCAGACCAGCGGATTTTTGTTCCGACATACAAATGCCTCCAGGATTGACATGGCGTAAAGTGGCGGTCATTCTAAGTGGACCGCCAAGACGACACAAACTCGTCACCACGTCCCATGTTTTCCGTCAGGGGCTTTGCAGCAGGGCTTCGAGCGTTTTCAATAGGGCCATGCATTAAATCGCCGCCGGCCCGTGTTATGCCGCCGGATTGATTCCGCATCATTGGGGCCCGTCCATTTTGTCCACAAAAAGGTGTAATCCATGAATCAAGAGTCGTCGCCCCCGGAAGTGCAAAGCTCACGTGTCGCCGCCGATCGGCAGCTTCTGATCGACGCCAAGGCGCGTGGCCGCATGGCGACCTTCGGCGCGTGGATCAGACTCTCGGGCCCCGGCTGGCTGCAGGGCGCGATCACGCTCGGCGGCAACTCCCTGGCCGGGTCGCTGTACCTCGGCGTGCTCGCGGGGTTCAGCCTGATGTGGCTTCAACCGCTGGCGATGATCATGGGTGTGATCATGCTCAGCGCGATCGGGTACGTCGTGCTTTCGACCGGCGAGCGCCCGTTTGTTTCGATCAACAAGCATGTGAACCCGGTGCTGGGCTGGGGCTGGGCGATCGCGACGCTGATGGCAAACCTTGTCTGGACCATGCCGCAGTTTTCACTGGCGACCGCGGCGATGCGGCAGAACCTCGCACCCGGCCTCGTCGGGGCGGAGTCCGGCGTCAGCGACACCACCGGCGTGCTGATGTGCATCGCGGCACTGTTTATTGTGGCGACGATCATCGTGTGGTTTTACGATTCGGGCGGCTGGGGCATTAAGCTTTTCGAGATTCTGTTGAAGGTGATGGTCGCGGCGATCGTGTTGTGCTTTTTCGGTGTGGTGTTGACGATGAGTTGGCGCGGCGTGATCGATTGGCCGAGCGTCTTCGCCGGGTACATCCCCGATCTGTCATTGCTCACGCAGCCGGCGCCGTCGATCCGTGATGCCATCGAGGCGACGGGCCAGTACGCCGATCACTGGACGGGCATCGTGCTCAGCCAGCAGCGCGATGTGATGGTCACCGCCGCCGCCACGGCTGTCGGCATCAACATGACCTTCCTCATGCCCTACTCGATGCTCGCCAAGGGCTGGGACAAAACCTTCCGCGGACTGGCGATCTTCGACCTGGCGACGGGGCTTTTCATTCCGTTCATGCTGGCGACAAGTTGCGTCGTGATCGCTTCGGCCACGCAGTTTCACCATCAGCCGGCGGCCGGCGTGCTCGGGGAAACCGACGCCAACGGCAAGCTGGTCACCCCGGCGCCGAACGCCATGCGCGGCTACCTGGGTCTCGTCGACGGCCGACTCGCCGCCGAAATCGATGGCTACGCCGCGCTGTCTGATACGGAAAAACAAGCCCTGCGCGACAAGCTGCCCACCGAGGAAAAACGCATGGCGGCGATGCTGGTCAAGCGCGACGCCTTCGATCTCGCCCAGGCGCTGGAACCGCTGACGGGCAAGGGCGTGGCCCAGTACCTGTTCGGATTCGGCGTGGTCGGCATGGCGCTGTCGACGATCATCATTCTGATGCTGATCAATGGGTTTGTGTTCTGCGAGATGCTGGGCGTGCCGGCACGCGGCTGGCCGCACCGCATCGGCGCGCTGCTGGCGGTATGCACCGGGGCAACGGGGCCGTTCCTCTTCGCCGGGCAGGCGCGGTTCTGGCTGTCGGTGCCGACGAGCGTGTTCGGCATGATGCTGCTGCCGATTGCGTACATCACATTCTTCGCGCTGCTGAATCAGCGTAAGCTGCTGGGCGACGCCATGCCGCGCGGGTTCAAGCGTCTGTTGTGGAATGTGCTCACGCTGGCAGCCGTGTCGCTGGCGACGTTCGGGGCGGCATGGTCGATCTGGTCGCGCACGCAATTGATCCCCGGCACGCAGATCGAAGTGCGATGGGTCGCCATCGGGTTCATCCTCGCCCTGACCGTGCTCGGCCTGATCATTCACGTTCGACGCAAGGCCCGGGCTGCATAACATACCCACATGCATATGCACGCCCCCGAACCGACCGGACGCCCCCGTCGTCATCCCCTCGGCCACGAACACGACCACGTGTTCGGGCAGGATCAGGCCCGCGCCGGGGAGAGCCGCACGCTGATCGTCATCGGCGTCACCGCCTCGATGATGGTCATCGAGATCGCCACCGGCATCGCCTTCGGGTCGATGGCCCTGCTGGCCGACGGTCTGCACATGGCCTCGCACGCCGCCGCGCTGGCCATCACCTACTTCGCTTATGTCTACGCCCGTCGCCATGCGCGCGATGTGCGCTTCAGCTTCGGCACCGGCAAGGTCAATGCCCTCGGCGGGTACACCGGCGCGGTTCTGCTGGGCGTGTTCGCCCTCATGATGGCCGCCGAGTCGATCCACCGCCTGATCAATCCCGTTGAGATTCAGTTCAACTACGCCATCGGCGTCGCTGTCATCGGCCTGATCGTCAACGCCATCTGTGCCCTCATCCTCGATGTCCATGATCACGGCCACAGCCACGGCGATGAACATGACCACGATCACGATCACGATCACGATCATGATCACCATCATCACGCGCATGAACACGAGCACCATGACCACAATCTGCGGGCGGCGTACCTGCACGTGCTGGCCGATGCGTTGACCAGCGTGCTGGCGATCGTCGCCCTGCTGTGCGGCAAGTATTTCGGTCAGAACTGGATGGACCCGGCGATGGGTATTCTCGGGGCGATCCTCGTGGCGACCTGGGCGATAGGGTTGCTCAAAACAACCAGTCGAACACTGCTGGATCACGCCGCCTCGTCGCATCTGGTCGACGCGGTCAAAGCCGCCCTCGAAACCGACGATGACCGCCTGTCCGACCTGCACATCTGGTCAATCGGCCCGGGCATCTACGCCGCCGAACTCGCCGTGATCAGCCCCGATCCCAAGTCGCCGGACCACTACAAAGCGATGCTCCCCGACGACCTGCCGCTGGTGCACGTCACGTGTGAAGTCCGCAGTCCGTAACAGCTTCGATCGCAGCACTGTGGCACAGCCGCCCCCGGCTGTGCTGAAGGTTGCGTACGCACAGCCGGGGGCGGCTGTGCCACAATTTTCAAATCGAACTCTTCTTACAACCGAGGCTTGCCGGGATCGACCGGGGTGTCGAATTCCTGAGCCCCGCGGACTTTCAGCTTGCGTTTGTACACCTTGTCGCGACACGTGGCGTAGAGCGTGTCGAAGTTCGGCCCGCCGAAGCAGAGATTCGACACGCGGCCGTTGGGCGTCGGGATGATGCAGTTGACGCGCCCCGGCTGATCGCACACCTGAATGCCCATGCGCGTGGCGACGTACAACCGCCCGTCACGATCGACACACATCCCGTCCGCCCCGCTGTCATCGGCTTCATCCGGCACGTGCAAGTAGAAATACTTCTGCTTGTAACGCAGCTTGCCGGGGCCTGATATCTGATAGCTGTATACGTAATGCGAGCGCGAGTCGGCGACGTAAAGTTGTGTCTGATCCGGCGACATCGTGATGCCGTTGGAGAACTTCAACCCGCGATCGACGATCTTCTTTTCACCGCCCGGCGTGATGTACCATATCTTGCTGCGCGTGCGGCCGTCCCAGCCGGGTTCAGTCACGTAGATGCTGCCATCGTGACCGACGACCAGGTCGTTGCCGCGGAAGCCGCCTGCGATGACTTCCGCTTTGCCGTCCGGGCTGTAGGCGATGATCTTCTCGGCGCCGGCGGCCACGGAGTACAACCGGCCATCGGGGCCGAACGCCTGCCCGTCGCCGCGCTGCGTGTCGTTGAGAAACTCGACGACCTTGCCATCGGGCTGTTCGTGGTAAGTTTTGTTGTTCGGTCCGTCGTTGAAAAAGACCTCGCCCTTCGCGTTGACGGCCGGGCCTTCGGTGGATTTGAATCCCTCGGCGACCAGTTGCCAGTCTTCACCCGGTATCAATAGTTGCTGCATCTTCGGCGACCCGAGTCCGGCCTGCACCGGCTGCGGCCAGTCTTTCCACAACCACGTCATCGCTTCGGGGAACACCGCTTTGGCCCCCTTCTGGTTGTGGCCGCCTTCATCCCAGGCGTGATTGACTTCGTAGCCGGCGAACTCGAGCGCACGCTGCATCGTCTGGTTCGCCATCCACCAGTCGCCGCAGTAGATGTTCAAATCGCCCGTGCCATCCTGAAGAAACACGCGGATCGGCTTGGGCTCGGTCTTGCGAATCCAGATCGGGAATTCATCGGCCCCGCGAAGACCGATGAAGGTGCCGACCCCACTGAAGACACGACTGAAAGCGTCGGGTCGGCGCCAGGCGGCGTTGAACGCGCAGATCGCCCCACTGCTGGTGCCGCCGATGCTGCGGTCGTTGCCATCGTGCGAGAGCTTGAGGCCGAGTGTCTTCTCGATGTGCGGCAGCAGTTCATCCAGCAGAAAGCGGACATAGTTGTCGTTGGTCGAGTCGTACTCGTAGCTGCGGTTGAAGCGCGGCTGGGCGTTGTCCGTCGGGGCCGGGACGACACCCGGGCGGACAAACACGCCGATCGTCACGGGCATCTTGCCTTGGGCGATCAGCTGATCGAACACAACCGGGGCATCAAACTGCACACCGTCCTGATTCACATGCACGCACGCGGGTTTGGACCCGTCGTACTGCGCCGGGATGTAGACCCAGTAGTCGCGCACCGTGCCGGGGAAGATTCGGCTCTGGTCGAAGGTGTACTTGGTCAGCGTGCCCTTGGGCGCATCCTCCGCCCAAGCGGCAACGGACAGACACAACAGCGCGATCAGCGATGCGCACAGAATCTTTGGCATGGTTTTGACCTCGTGAAGTAGCGTGCGATCAAGCCATGGTAATAAAAAACGACCGCGCAAGCGCGGTCGTTGGAGAGGCTGTTGGGCCCGAGCACCCCGACGCTTCGCTCGCCTGTGGCTCGCTCAGCATCGGGCTTGGGGGTGTTAGTTCGAGGGGGTCTCGGTCTGCAGGCCGCGGCGCTTGTCGCGGAGGCGGCGGGCCTTGCCGACGCGCTGGCGGAGGTAATGCAGCTTGGCGCGGCGGACGTGACCCTGACGCTTGACCTCGATCTGGGCCACGCGGGGACTATGCACCGGGAAGACGCGCTCGACGCCTTCGTTGGCGACGATGCGGCGGACGGTGATGGTCTTGGCGATGCCGCGGCCCTTGGTGGCGATGACCACGCCGGTGAAGACCTGGACGCGCTCTTTGTCGCCTTCGATGATGCGGCAGTGCACATCGACGGTGTCGCCGACGTTGACGGTCGGCAGGTCGGTCTTAAGCTGGGCGGCTTCGACGGATTCGATCAGTTGCTGGCTCATGACATTGTCCTTTGAGCGGAACGCGGGGCGTTGCCCCGCCGCTAAACATTATTCGTTATCCAACAGGTCGGGGCGACGATCGGCGGTGATCTGCCGGGCCTGTTGCTTGCGCCATGCCTCGATGGCGGCGTGGTCTCCAGAAAGCAGGATCTCGGGAACCTGCATGCCCTGCCATACCGGCGGGCGGGTGTACTGCGGACCTTCAAGGATCCGGTCGGCCCCTTCGCTGAACGAGTCGTGGTGGGCCGAGTCTTCGTGACCGAGCACGCCGGGGATGAGCCGGACGATGGCGTCGATCAACACCATGGCGGGCAACTCCCCGCCGCTGAGCACGTAATCACCGATGCTGATCGGCATCGGGTCCAGCTTCTGGATCACCCGCTGGTCGATGCCTTCGTAGTGACCGGCGATGATCAGAAGCCTGGGTTTTTCGGCCAGCTGCTCGGCCAGTCGCTGCGTGAGCGGTTGGCCCTGCGGGCTGGTGAGGATCCGCGTCGCGGGGGCCGGGTCCTGTGACTCGACGCTGGCGACGGCATCCCAGATCGGCTGGGCGGCCATGACCATGCCAGGTCCGCCGCCGTAGGGTCGATCGTCGACCTTGCCGTGCTTGTTGGTGGTGTGGTCGCGGATGTTGGTCAGGTGGTAACTGACCTTTTCGGCTTTGGCTGCTCGACCGAGGATGCTGGCCCCGAGTACGGGTTCGAACATCTCCGGGAACAGCGTCAGCACATCGATCCGCATGATTCACACCACCCGCCCCCGGAATGGATTTCCGGAAGCGTACGGCAGTCTCAGCTTACGCCGAGGCGGTGGGCTGAGCCTCGGCCTTGGTGCCGGCCTTGGCTGTCAGGCCCGCCTTGTGCAGCAGACCGGCGACGGTCTCGCTGGGCTGAGCGCCGACGCTGAGCCAGTAGGCGCAGCGGTCGAGCTTGAGGTTCGCCTGCTTGGCGGGGTCCGCCTCGCGGGGGTTGTACTGTCCCAGCTCTTCGATCACACGACCGTCGCGCTTCTTGCGACCATCCACCGCGGTCAGGCGATAGACCGGTCGGTGCGTCGAGCCCATTCGTTTGAGTCGTAGCTTCACGGCCATGTGGCGGCGCTCCAATGCTGACAAAAATCTCCCGACCAGCGGGAGAATCGCACAGTATAGCAACTGACCCCCGGAAGTAAACCCCCCGGACAAACCCGAAATTCGAAATTCGAATGGCGAAAATTTACCGAACAAAAGAGTGTTGACGGGATCAACAGGATCAACCATTGATTCTGATCATGTTTGCATCCTGTTCATCCTGTCTACTCTTGCTAGTGGACGCCCTGCTCGGCGAGCCAGCGTTCGGCGTCGATGGCGGCGCGGCAGCCCATGCCCGCGGCCGTCACGGCCTGCCGGTACACGTGGTCAGCCACGTCGCCGGCGGCGAAAACGCCCTCGATCTTCGTCATCGACCGCCCACCGTCCACGAGCGTCAGGTAGCCGGTTTCATCCATGTCGAGCTGGCCTTCGAGGAACCCGGTGATCGGGGTGTGACCGATCGCCATGAACAGTCCGCCGAGCTCAAAGTCACGCTCTTCCTTGGTCTGGTTGTTGATCAGGCGCACGCCGGTGATCTTGTCCTCGCCGAGCACGTCGAGCACTTCGGTGTGCCAGTGAATTTCGATTTTGGGGTTGTTGATGGCGCGTTCCTGCATGATCTTCGATGCACGCAGGACATCGCGCCGCACAAACATGTGCACCTTCGAAGCGAACTTCGCCAGGTACGACGCTTCTTCCACGGCCGTGTCGCCGCCGCCGACCACGCCCAGCGGCTGATCGCGGAACATCGGCAGCGCCCCGTCACACACGGCGCACGCGCTGACGCCGCCGCCGGACTGAGCCAGCCGCTGCTCATTGTCCAGGCCGAGCCAGTTGGCCTTGGCGCCGGTGGCGATGATCACCGCCTCGGCATCGCATTCGTAGCCGGCATCTCCCACGATGTGGAACGGCCGCTTGGACAGATCAACCTTGGCGACGTTCTGAAACGGCGTGAACAATCCGCCGCTGACCTGCTCGCCGGTCTTGGCGCCGTCGTCGGTGACGACGCGCGTGCCGAAGCGCATGGCCTGTTTGAAGAAATCCATCATCATGTCCGGCCCGGTCACGCCTTCGGGGTAGCCGGGGTAGTTTTCCACATCGGTGGTCAACATCAGCTGACCGCCGGGCATGAGGTCTTTACCCGCGGCGCGACCGGCGAAGACCAGCGGGTTCAACTCGGCGCGAGCGGCGTAGATGGCGGCGGTCCAGCCCGCGGGGCCGGAGCCGATGATCACGACTTTTTCGGTGTTTTGACTGCTCATAGTGGGCCCATGATACCGTAGTTAAGCGGGGATGTCTTGCCGCGGCGTTGTCCTTATAATGCGGCGATGAGGTTACTGACAACACTGATGATCGTGGCGGTGGTGATGTTACAGGCATCATCAAAAGCCGCCGACGCCGACCCGACGAACTTCATCGTCATCATCGCCGATGACATGGCGTGGAACGACTGCGGCGCCTACGGGCATCCGTCGATCCACACGCCGAATATCGACCAGATGGCGACCGAGGGCATGCGCTTCGACCGCGCGTTTCTGACGTGCTCCTCGTGCAGTCCGTCGCGCTGCTCGATCATGACGGGGCGCTACCCGCACGCCACCGGCGCGGCCGAGCTTCACATGCCCCTGCCCGCCGAGCAGGTGATGTTCACCATGCCGCTGCGCCAGGCCGGTTACTACACAGCCCAGGCCGGCAAGTGGCACATGGGCAAAGACGCTGAGTCGCAATTCGACAAGCTCTACATGGGCGGCGGGCCCAGCGGGTGTGAGAACTGGCTCAAGGCGCTGCGCGAGCGGCCGATGGATAAGCCCTTTTTCATGTGGCTGGCGTCGTTCGATCCCCATCGCGGGTATAAACCGAACACGTTCGACCCGCCGCATCGGCGCGAGGATGTGGTGGTGCCGCCGTTTCTGCCGGATGAGCCGGAAGTGCGCGACGACCTGGCGATGTACTACGACGAGATCGCCCGGCTCGACAGCTACATCGGCAAAGTCTTCGCAGAGTTGAAAGAGCAAGGCGTCGACGACAACACCTGCGTGATCTTCATCTCCGACAACGGCCGACCGTTTCCGCGGTGCAAGACGCTGGTGGTCGACTCGGGTGTGCGGACGCCGTTCATCGTGCGCTGGCCGGATCGTGTGAAAGCCGGATCGACCTGCGACAGCCTGGTGTCCAGCGTCGACATCGCGCCGACGATCGTCGACCTCGCCGGGGCCAAAACGCTGGATTCATTTCAAGGCGTCAGCTTCGCCCCGCTGCTGAAAGACCCCAGGCAGACCGTCCGCCAGTTCGTCTTCTCCGAGCACAACTGGCACGACTACGAAGCCTACGAACGCTCCACCCGCAACGAGCGTTACCTGTATACCCGCAACTGGCGACCGAAGCTGACCGCCTCGCCGCCGGCCGACGCGGTGAATTCACCGACGTATCGCAAGATGCTCGAACTGCACGATGCCGGCAAGCTGCCGCCGAAGATGTCGCAACCGATGATGGCGCCGCAGCCGCCCGAGCAGCTTTTTGATGTGGTGTCCGATCCGTATCAGATGAATAATCTGGCGGATGATCCGCAGCACGCCGACACGCTCAAGCAGATGCGCCGTGTGATGGACGACTGGCGGCAGCGCACGGGTGACGAGCTTGTCGAGCCGCTGACGCCGGACTGGTTTGACCGCCGCACCGGCAAAAAGCTCGGCAAAGGCGCCCGCCCGACGGGCCGCTGAGCATCGACCCGCGTACAATCAGCCCCACCAATCGCCACCAGGAATCCGCATGAGTCAGTTCAACGCGCCAGCTTACGACATCGAACGCCCCACCGGGCAGTGCGCCTTCACCGGCCGCACGCTCGAACCCGATGAGCAGTACATCGCCGCGCTCGTCGAAGACGGCGACAACCTCAAGCGGCTGGACATCTGCCAGCAGGCGTGGGACGAAGGCAAGCGGCCGGACGACCTGTTCAGCTATTGGAAGGCGACTGTTCCCCAGCCGCAGGAAAAGAAGAAGCTGTTCGTCGACGACGCCGTGCTGATGAATCTGCTGGAGCGCCTCGCCGACGCCGATCAGCCGCAGCGCATCGCGTTTCGCTTTGTGCTCACGCTGATCATGATGCGTAAGAAGCTGCTGCGTTATGACAAGACCGACAAGCGCACCATCGACGCGCCGGAAGGTCAGCAGATCGAAGAAGAATGGTGGGTGCTCACGCCGAAGCTCGACCTTTCCAAGGGGCCGCTCGGCAAGTGGGACGACTCCCGCAAGCTCGAAGTGCTCGACCCGCACCTCGACGAAGAAGGCACCCGCGCCGTGACCGATCAGCTCAGCCAGATTCTGCAGGCGGAACTTTGACGGGGAAGGGGAATTGAAAATTGGCCATTGAAAATTGCATATTGCAAAATGGCGTCCGAATCGGTCGCCGTCGTCGGCTGCGCATAATTTGCAATTTGCAATTTGCAATGGTCATTTTGCAATGCCTTGTTCTCATCGGCTGCCAGTCGACACCGAAAACGAACGAACCCGTGCATGTCGACGTCGACGCGCTGCGTGAAGCGCAGAACCGGCGCGTGGCGATGATCGATCAGATCTGGTCGCGCAGCGTGCTCGAGGTACGATGGACCGATACCGACGGCGACAAGCACTACGAACAGGGCGACGGCCCGCTGATCATCCGCAAGCCCGCCGAGCTCGCACTGGCCGTGGGCAAACTCGGCGAAACCTTCCTCTGGCTCGGCGCCGACGGTGAACGCTACTGGCTCTTCGATCTGCACCCGCCGAATGATCAACCCAAAACCGCCTACCTCGGCCGGTTTGATCAGTTCACCGAGCAGGCCGCGGCGAAGCTGCCGATTCCGATCCGTCCCGACCGCCTGATCAGCCTGCTCGGCATCACCCCCCTGCCGGCGGCCAACGAGCAATCACCGATCCCGCTGACCGATGACACCAGCGCTACGTTCATGATCCCGCAAGGCAACGCGCTGGACGGCCCGCGCATGTATCTTCGCATCGATGCCGCCAGTTCACTGCCCAGTCACGTCACCGTCGTCGATGAACTCGGTCGCATCCTTCTGCACGCCAGACTCGATCAGTACGAACCGCTGAAGCGCGACGGCGCGCCGCCCGGCGCCTGGCCCGCCCTGCCCACACGCATCACCGTCACCAGCGAGCAGTACGACGCCACGCTCACGCTGCACCTGGACTCACCCACCGACGGCAAGGCCCGCGACAAAGTCAAAGACGCCCAGTTCGACTTCGACACCCTCGTGAAGATGCTCCGCCCGGAGAAAATCGAATCACTGGACGCCGAGCCGAAAACACCCGCCAAGCCGTAACCTGATCATCCGATTGATGTTTTCACGGGTTTCCTGTTTCCCTGCCTCGGGTATTTCCGATATCTTCAAATGACCATGTGCCATCGTTTAGTGATTATTCTGGCGATGATGATCAACGCCATGGCCGTCGCTGCCCCGGCGGTCGGGGGGTTGCTGGTCGCCGGTGATGCGAAAAACCTCTGGGTCGTCCGGGTCAATCCGCACGGCGAGTTCATCACGCTGCACCGCTCGCCGGAGGCGCCCGACGACACGGTGTACCGTGTGCTCAAAGCCACCGGCCATCCTCAAGCCATCGCCGCCTACGACAACACCCTCTACTGCATCTACAGCGATCTGTCCGTCCAGGCCCTGCGGTTCACCCAGGCCGGTTCATACCTGCCCACGCTCCGCGCCCAACAGCTCGCCCCGCTGGATGCCGCCGGCAAGCTGATCGGATTCGTGGCCGGCCGCGAGGGACCGATCGCCATGCTGCATCGCCCCGAGACCAACGGCGGATCGGCCCACCTTCAAGACACCGATGCCCCAAACTCACCCGACGAAAAAGACCCGGCAATAAAACCCGCCGATCCCGACTCGCCGCTGGCGATGTATCGCCTGCGCCTCGGCCGATGGGAATCGATGCCGGTCCCCAAAGATCTGACGCCCGATCATTTCATGCAGTTGGTGATGATCTCGCCGAAGCAGAGCCGCCTGGCGATTCTCAGCGAAACGCAACCGCCTTCAGGTTTGATCGTGCACACCTTCGACGGCAAAGAATGGTCGCGCGATCGCTACCTGCTCAAACTCTCGCCGCTGTCGCAGGGCGTCGGTGTTCAAAACGACCTGGCGATCGTCGCGCCGCTGGCCGGCGCTGAATCACGTCAGTTCAATCTGTTTTACCTGCGTCAGGGCTCGGTCGCCCCGCGCGGCACCATCAAGCCGATCACCCCGGGTCAGCCGTGGTTCGCCACCGCCTACAACAATCGCATCACCGTCGTGCTCAGCGATGACGACAATCCCCTGCGCTGGGCGCAGTACGCCATCGATGATGCGACACGCCAGTCTGAGCCCAGTGAGTTGACCGAGGCGGCTCCGTCCATGGCGCCGGACCCGATGACGCTGGTGTTCATCGTGGCGATCGTGATCGGCATGCTGTTCCTGTTCGCCACTGCCCGGCGTGAACCCGGCGCCAGCGTGCCCCATCTACCGCCGGATGTGCGCACCGTCGGGCCCGGCCGGGCGATCGCCGCCCTGATCGATCTGGCGCCCGCGGTGATCATCGCCATGATCGTGTTCAAGCTGCGCAACCCCGCCGACGTGTTTTCCAACTGGCCCGGCACCACCACCGAATGGAAAAAGGTGCTGCCCGCCGCCCTGGCGATCACCATCTACGTGACCCACACCAGCGTGTGCGAACTGCTGTTCGCCGCCTCGCTGGGCAAAGCCATCATGGGCCTGCGCGTGGTGAACCTGTTCGGCGAGCCCCCGCACATCTGGCAGGTGCTCACCCGCAACCTGTTCAAGGCCGTCGAACTGATCGCCCCGCTGCTGCTGGTGCTTCCGCTGCTGTCTGAACACCACCAGCGTCTGGGCGATCTGGTCGCCCGCACCCTCGTGGTCGGCCGCATCCGCCATTTTCTCGACGAAGATTGACCGCCCCGGCCGACTCGCCAAATCCGCCGAGGCCGCTATAATGCCTCCCTGCCAACGGGGCGTAGCGCAGCTTGGTTAGCGCGCTTGACTGGGGGTCAAGAGGTCGCGAGTTCGAATCTCGCCGCCCCGATTTGAGACGGTCGCACAGTCGTGCGGCCGTTTTTTATTTGTGGTTCAACCCGGAATTTGGATTACTTGGGCTGCTGCTGGCGTTTGGCGCCGTGGCGGGCGATGTCGCCCTGGGCCAGGTAGATCACGTCCTCAGCGATGTTCACGCACAGGTCACCGATGCGCTCGAGCTGACGTGAGATGCTCATCAGGCTGATCAACTGCGAGATGAACTGCGGATAGTCCCGCATGGCGGACTCGACATGCTCGTACATGTGGCGGTGGATCGAGTCGACTTCGTCGTCTGACTGGCGTACGACCTGGGCCAGCTCGGCGTCGACGTTCAGCATCGACTCCAGCGCCTGGCGCAGCATCTGCCGCACGCGGCCGGCCATGCCGGTGAGGTTGAACGGCACCACGTCGACCGGCGGCTCGCCCGACAGAAAGATCGCCTGCTCAGCGATGCCGACGGCATGATCGCCGATGCGTTCGAGGTCGTTGTTGATCTTCAGCACCGCGATCACGTATCGCAGGTCAAACGCCACCGGCTGATACAGCGCCAGCGTGTGCAGGCATTCTTCCTCGATGTCGATCTCCATGCGGTTGATCCGGGCATCGTTGGCGATGACCGTACGGGCCAGCGACTCATCGCGTCCCTCGACGCTCTGCATGGCCTGATCGACGGCAACCTCGACAAACTCCGCGATCTTGCGCATCAGGGAGTTCAGCTTGTCGACCTGTCGTTGAAGATGCATGCTCACGAGAATTGTTCCTTCAATTCATCAGAAGGTCGGCAGGTGGATGCGAAATGTGCTGCCCTGTCCGACCGTCGATTCCACCGAGACTCGCCCGCCGTGCGCCACGGCGATGTGCTTGACGATCGCCAGACCGAGACCTGTGCCGCCGAGTTCGCGGCTGCGCGCCCGGTCTGTGCGGTAGAACCTTTCGAAGATTCTAGGCAGATGTTCGGAAGGAATTCCCGGGCCGTTGTCTTTGACCGACAGAATCACCTCTTCGCCCAGCCGCCGGGCCGAGGCGACGATCTCGCCGCCTTCGGGGCCGTACTTGATTGCGTTGTCGATGAGATTGACCATCGCCTGTTCGATCAGCGAAGCGTTGACGGGGATGACCAGGTAGTCTGGACAGACGACATCGGTCTTGACCTTGCGTTTGGCGGCGCGGGCGGCGCAGGTTTCCACGGCGTTGCGGAGCATGCCGACCAACCGGGCCGGCTTGACCTCGAGCTGGCGCTGCTCGGATTCCTGCTCGATGCGGGCGAGGCTGAGCAGGTCTTCGAGAATCGCCTGCAGCCGATCGGCCTGACGGATGATCACTTTCAGGAACTGCAACGTCGCCGCGGGATCGGAGTCGCCTGAGTCCAGCAGCGTTTCGGCGGCAGCTTTGATGGCGGTGACGGGGGTTTTGACCTCGTGCGAGACGTTGGCCACGAAGTCCCGCCGCATCACCTCCAGCCGGCGAAGCTGCGTGACATCGTGCAGCACGATCAGCGACCCGATGCGCTGCCCGCTGCGGTCGCGCAACACGGCAGCCTGGGCTTGAAACTGCAGGCCCACCGTCTGCCCGTTGCCCACGACCAGGTCGCACTTGCTGGGCTCTTCGGTCCCGAGCGACTCGCGGATGAACTTGCGGAGAATCTCCGACTCGACGACCTCGTCGATGTCGCGGCCGGTCGCCTGCTCGGGGCGAACATCCAGCAGCCGGGCGGCGGCGGCGTTGAGGCTGATCAGCTTTTCGTGGGGATCAACGGCAAAGACGCCATCGAGCATGCTCGACAGCGTGGCTTCAAGTTCGTTCTGGCGAACCTGAATATTGCGGAACTGCTTTTCGCGTTCCAGTTCGTTGCGCTGGATCGCATGGCGCACGCGCAGCATGATCAGGATGCATGCGATGAGCATGAGTCCCAACAGCGCCGTCAGAAACCACGCCGTCGACGACGTGCCGGTCGCGGCGTGGGTGAGTTGAGCCAGGGCCCAGTACAAATGGCTATCCTTCTTCGGTGATGCGGTAACCGACGCCTCGCACGGTCTCGATGTAGTGACCGGCAACGCCCAGTTTACGTCGCAACGCCACGATCTGCACGTCCACCGACCGATCGGTCACGGCGGCAAAGCCTTCGTGCAGCGCGTCGAGAATCTGCTGTCGGGTGAACACCCGCCCGGCGCGCTTGGCCAGCAGGTGCAACACTCGGAATTCAGTGGCGGTCAGATCGATCGGCTCGTCGTCGACACGCACCTCGTGACGCGAGGGCGTGATGCGGAGGCGACCGATGCGAATCGGCGGCTGCTCGGCTTCGGTGTCCGTGTCGGGCCCGGTCGGGCGGCGAAGCACAGCCTTGAGGCGGGCGATCAGCACGCGCGGGCTGAACGGCTTGGTGATGTAATCGTCGGCGCCCATCTCCAGGCCGATCACGACGTCGGCTTCCTCACCCTTGGCGGTGAGCATGACGACGGGAATGGGCGCGGTGGTCGGGTCGGACTTCATCGCCCGACAGATCTCCAACCCATCCATGCCCGGCAGCATCAGGTCCAG
The DNA here is from genome assembly GCA_014873095.1 of Planctomycetales bacterium ZRK34. Classification (GTDB taxonomy): domain Bacteria; phylum Planctomycetota; class Phycisphaerae; order Phycisphaerales; family Zrk34; genus Zrk34. The sequence goes on along the minus strand of CP050848.1, from coordinate 3,736,491 downwards.
CAGCATGAGGTCCGGCGGATCGTCGGCGACGATCTGCAGCGCCTGCTCGCCGCGCCCGACGCAACTGACGCTGAAGCCCTCGCGGGCCAGGTTGTATTGCAGCAGTTCCTGCAGATCGGTTTCATCTTCCACAACGAGCACGCGGCCGCGTGTTCCGGTCTCGCCGAACGGCTTGTCGAGTTTCCTGGCCTTGGCCCTGGCGTTATTCATCGCGTTCCCTTTGACGGCTTGCGTCGATGGCGGTGTGTTAGCCATGTTAATTAACCAACTCCCGCCGCCAAAGGCAAGCGCCTAACGCATTTCTAACGAATAGCCGGGTTTACAGCGTATAAACCGCCCTGATCAGACCTGCGGGCGGTCAGGATTCTTCAGCCGGCTCGGCGTGGCGGTCGGTCCTCTTGCGACGCCGAACCAACAGCTTGATCGGCACTTCACCAAAGGGAAACTCATCGCGGAAGGCGTTGATCAGGTAGCGCTGATACCGCTGATCGAACATATCGGGCTCGTTGACGAATATGGCAATCGTCGGCGGGTGCACAGCCACCATGGTGGCGTAGTAAATCTTCGCCCGGGTGCCGAGCTTTGTGCTGGGGCCGCGCCGTTCCAGCAGCTCCTGCACGAAGGCGTTGAGTCGGCCGGTGCCGATGCGCTGACCGGCCTGTTCATACAACTCGCAGGCGGTCGTCACGGCATCGGCCAGGCCGTCGTTGTCCTTGGCCGAGATGAACGCGATCGGCATGTAGTCAAGCCCGCGCAGCGCGTCGGCCAGATAGTCGACGTAGTCTTCAGGCTTGAGCTTGTCGGCGACCAGATCCCACTTGTTGACGACCACCACGCAGGGTTTGAAATGCTCGACGATCTCGCCGGACAACTTCTTGTCGACCTGGCTGACCGGCACCGTCGCATCGATCAACAGCATCACCACATCCGCCCGGCGGATCGCCCGCAGCGCGCGATGCAGCGAGTAGTACTCGATGTCGTCTTCGAGCGACTTGCGCTTGCGGACGCCGGCGGTGTCGATCGCGGTGAAGCTGCGGCCGTCGACTTCGAAACGCACATCCACGCTGTCGCGCGTCGTGCCGGCGAGTTCGGACACGATCACGCGCTCGCTGTGAGCCAGGGCATTGACGAAGGTGCTCTTGCCGGCGTTGCGCTTGCCGACGATCGCCAGCGACATCTCGCTTTTTGGCGGGGCGATCACGTTCGTGAAATCAATCCGGCCGGTCAGCAGGTCAACGACCGACGCCTTGCCGCGCCCGGTCGTGGCCGACACCATCACCGGCTCGCCAAACCCGAGCGAAGTCGCTTCCAGGGCGTCGGCTTCGAGCTTGGGGCTGTCGACCTTGTTGGCGATCAACACCACGCGTGACAGATCACCGGCCTGCTCGCGAAGCAACTGGCTGACCTGTTCATCCAGCGGCGTGATGCCCGTCTGGGCGTCGATGAGAAACAGAATCAGCGCCGCTTCGCCCACGGCATATGTGATCTGGCGTTCGACATCGTCGGTCAGCGGGCTCAGCGAATCGTCACCGCTGTAGACGCCATACCCACCGGTGTCGACGACCTCGCAGAAGCGGGGCTCGCCGCCTTTTTTGGCGGGTGGCAACTCCAGTTCATAAGTGACCCGGTCGCGCGTCACGCCGGCGGTCGGATCGACGATGCTTACACGACGACCGGCCAGCATATTCAGCAGGCTCGATTTGCCCACGTTGGGGCGTCCGACGATGGCGACCTTGGGTAGCATATGTGTTTGGCGATTGGGGTTGGGGGTTGAAGGTTGGTTTGGGGCTCAGTATATCACGCCGACGCTGAGCAATGCGAAGCGTCTGGTATCCGTCACTGGGATTGCCTGGCTTGCCAGACTTCCTCCGCCTCCGGCAGGCGGATGTACAGCGGCACAAGCGCCATCGCCTCGACGAAGCGATCGGCCTTGGCCGCCGATCGGCCGAGGCGCCACATGACCGCGCTGTCCGGCTCGGCCAACGACGGGTCAAGGCACTCGACATCGCCGGGCCAGTCAAACGGCGGGAGATTGTCCCCCACCACCGCCAGCGGCCGCGGGGCTTGCTCGACAAGTTGGGCCGGGGTCATCAGCGTCGGGTCGATCACGCGCTGCCACCGGTCTTCTGACCGCTGGTAGAGCCCCGTGAAGCACTGCCCGCGCTTCGCTGCCAGGCAGACCGCTACATGGCCAAACTCGACAGGGGCGTTCTCGACGACCACATCCAGCGTCGGTACAGCCACCAGCTTCGCCCCGGTCACGTGGGCCAGCGTCTTGGCCGTGGTGATCCCGATACGCAGGCCCGTGAACGAGCCCGGCCCGACCGAGACGTAAATCTCGCCGATCGCCGGGGGCGTCACCGCATGGCGGGCGCACACGTCCTCGATCGCCGGCATCAGCGCCACCGCGTGCCGCTGCTGGGCGCCAAGGTCCACCGACTCGATCACTTGGTCACCGCGCCCGAGGGTCACGCCCCCGCGGCGGCTGGATGTCTCGATCGCCAGGTTGTAAATCGCCTCAGCCATGAAGGGGCTATTGTAGGCGATCTACCTCGCAAACGCCGAATGGACTTATTTTCCCCCGATCACCCGCATGATCGCCTCCGCCTCACACCTCACAAAACATACTAAGAGCCACACTATGGGCCGAAATATCAACATAATTCCGCTCATCGAGCATGTTGCCCCGTCCTGCTGTTAACACCCAAGAGGTGGCTAATCTTTCGAGGTATGACTGACCATTCCTCCCCGTCATTTCGGAGTGGTGCGTGTGAATACAAAATCAGGTAGTCGGAAGCGTGCCGCCATCGATGACATAGTCGGCCCCGTGGATCGACGCGGCACGATCAGAAGCGAGAAACGCAACGAGTTCGGCGACCTCTTCAGGTCGCGCAGGCCGCCCAATTGGAATCCCACCAAGCATGTCGATGATCGCCTGCCGCGCGGCGGTTTCGTCGGTGCCTTGACTCTCTGCGAGGCGAAGAATCATGTCGTGCGCAGCGGACGTCTCAACGAAGCCCGGCGATACCGTGTTGACCCTCACGCCTTTGGGGCCAACTTCGCGGGCAAGCCCCTTGCTATAGGTTCGCACCGCCGCCTTTGCAGCCGCGTAGGCAAGCGTGGAGTCGGGCAGCGGCAGACGGTGCTGAATAGACGAGACGTGAAGCACCACACCGTGCCTGCGTTCGATCATGCCGGGAACAATTACCCGGTCGAATCGTACTGCCGACATCAGATTCAGACTCAGCGCCTTTTCCCATTCTTCGTCGGTTAGTGCCTGAAACCCGCCGCTGGGTGCATCGGAGCCACCAACGCAGTTCACCAGGACATCGATGCCGCCCCATTCCGAGAGCACGTGTTTCGCCACATTCTGCACACCACTCTCAGTACTAACATCTGCTTGAACGAAAAGCGACGACCGCTGGTCGTCAGAGACTGCGGACCGACCAGTAGTCGCAACCGAAGCTCCACTTGCAACCAGTCGTCGAACGATCGCTTCGCCGATCCCTTTTGTGCCGCCTGTCACGAGGACACGGCTACCTCTGCATTCCGACTGTTCAACATCAAAGCTTGGCTCCGTAATCACTGTGTAATCTCCAAGGATTTGATTTGGTCCCCGTCGATCTGGAATGTGCAACACAAATCGGCGGCACCGCCAGGGAAGTTTCCTGTCACATGGGTGCGGACGATGACGGTCTGGCCGTTGATAGACGCGTCAAGCGGCTCAACGACATACCGGTACTGTGCGTTTGTGTCGCGGTACCACACTTCGATGGCAGCGATACCCCGGTGTTCTTTTCCTTCGTCGAAGACGACTGCATCCTTATGAAAGCACAGGATCAGTCGACTTGTGTCTTTCGCCTTCTCCGCCGCCAGATATGCTGCAACGGGGCTGGGTACTTGGGTGTTCATACGAGTCTCCTAATAAATGAGTGCATTATGTTGAGCGTCAATTCCCGACGCGCTTCGACATCGCACGCATACTACACCTGATAAAATGGACGATCTATGGCCATTAAGCCATTTATTTGGTCTAATACGCCACAGACTGGAGCTCTATATGGATATTCTTGCTGAGGTGATGTCGCTGCTTCGCACGGAGGGCCAGCTATACGGACGGCTCGAGCTTTCCGCGCCGTTCGGCCTGCTGTTCCCGGGAAACAAGGGGATTTGCCTCATAGTCACGCGCGGGTCGTGCCTGTTGGTGGTCGATGACCACTCAGCGATCCCGCTCGTCGGTGGCGACTTCGTGTTCCTACCGGCCCCCAAGACCTACACGCTGACAAGCGATGTAAAGGAACGTGTTCGATCGGCGGAAAAATTAGTACCACCCGCGGAATTTCATCAAACACGGCTCATCAAACACGGCGGGGGCGGAACACCCGTGTCAGTGATTGCCGGGTGTTTTACCTTCGCATCGCCGGAAAGCGAGATGCTTGTCAAGCACCTGCCCCAGATCATTCACCTACCAGCATCGTTACACGAATCGCCCTGGTTTTCCTCAACCATTCAGCATCTTGCGGCCGAAGCGATGGGAAACCAACCCGGATCGATCGCAATCATAGACAGGCTTTCCGAGATACTGTTCATTCAAGCAATGCGGAAACAGATCAGTTCAATGCTAGGAACAGATAAGCCCAGTTGGCTTCGCGCTATAGTCGACCCGCAAATCGGAGAAGCGCTTCGACTCATGCATTCGGAGCCAAGTCGGAGTTGGACTGTGCCTAGGCTTGCCAAAGGGGTCTCTATGTCTCGGTCGGCATTCGCCGAGCGCTTTCGCAGGCTCGTTGGTGAGACGCCTCTGGACCACCTCACCCAGTGGCGAATGGTCCGTGCCGCCGCAATGTTACGTGAACAACAGCGCGTCACAATGTCTGCGGTGGCCGACGCGGTTGGCTATAAGTCGGAAAGTTCCTTCGGCAAGGCCTTCAAACGGGTGATGGCCACGTCCCCCGGGGACTACCGTCAGCGTCATCAGCGTATTGAAAAAGCCGGTGTTGGCCAAAGCTGAGGCTCATCTTCGATCCCATAGCTGGTAGCGCTGCCTGCCCCCGGCAGGTCGTCGAACTCGCCCCGCCCCATCGCCTCGCGAATCCGGTTGTCCGCCAGCCGCCACGCCCCGGCCATGATGTCGCGATGTCGACTCATGCGGATATTGTCCCCGCCGCTTCACGGCTTGAGCTTGTACTTGTCCCACGGCTGCGGAGGGTTCGGCGTGTACTGCGGGGCGGCGTCTTTTTCCGGCAGGCTGCGGATGAGCCCCAGCAGGCGCTGGCGGGCGAGGCGGGCGTCGTCGTCGTATGACCCGAGCTGATTCTGCTGCTCCCACGGGTCGGTCTGCATGTCGAACAGCTTTTCCGGCTCGCGGTTTTCACCGATCCACAGCTTCCATCGCCCGTCGCGCACCACCCGATCATCATACGGCTGGGCCGGCACCACACGCCCATCGCGAAACCCTGCCGGGTGACCGCCCATCGACAGAATCCACCCGCGCGGCGAGTCTTTCTTCTTGCCGAGAATCAATGCGGCAAACGACTGACCGTCGATCTCGAGCCCCGCGGGCAGCTCCGCCCCACCAAGTTCAGCACACGTCGGCAGCACATCCGAAAAATCCACCAGCGCCGGCGTGATAACACCCGCCGGGACTTTACCCGGGCAGTTCACCACAAACGGAATCGCCGTGCCCGCTTCAACCATGCGTGCCTTGGCCCCGCGCACATCATGATCGAGCCGCCGGCCGGTGATGGCCGGCGTCGTGCCGTTGTCGGTGGTGACGATCACGATCGTGTTGTCGCGAATCTTCAGTTCATCCAGCGCATCGACGATCTTGCCGATCATCTTGTCGGCGTAGCGCACCATCGCTTTGTGCTTGTCGACCTTGCCCTTGGCCTCGGGTTCGTCCGGCGTCGTCGTGAACGGCGTGTGCGTCAGCACCATCGGGTAATACACGAACATCGGCTCATCGCGATGTTGCTTCATGAAGTCGACGATGAAACCGTTGAACACATCCGGGCCGAACTGGCCCTTGAGCGTTCGGCTCGGCTCGCCGTTGATGTGCACATACGGATCCCAGTACCGCTCGTCGCTGGGTTTGAGGTTGCCGCCTTCGCCGCCGGTCCACATGCACGACTTATCAAATCCCGCAGCCTGCATCGCATGGGGCTCGACGCGAAAGTCATCGATCTGCCACTTGCCCGCCGCGCACGTGGCATACCCGGCGTCGCGCATGACGCGCCCCAATGATGTGTTGAGCTTCGCATCGAAGTGCGCCCCGCTGCCCCACCGCGGCACATCCCAGTGGTTGGTCCAGCCATGGCGAAACGGGTAAGTCCCCGTCAGCAGCGTCACCCGGCTCGGCGTACACTGCGGCATGCAGTAGGCGTTTTCAAACCGCATGCCCGTCGCAGCCAGGTCGTCGATCCGCGGCGTCTGAATCTCCTGGGCGCCGTAACACGACACCCATTCCTTGCCGAGATCGTCGATCAGAATGAAGATGACATTCGGCTTGCGTGCCGGATTCTGCCCCGCCCATGCCATCGACAACATCAGCCCAAGGCACAACCCCGCCCAAACGATCATTCGATGAAGTGGTTGATGATTCATGCCTGACAAACGTACCCCGACAAGCGTGTAATGCAGCCCAAGCGCACGCCGGCCTCGTCCGACTCGTCAGACAACAGCCAACTGATTATTCTATTCACACACAAACTATTCTGGGGATGCATCATGCAATCCATTCGACTGGTCTATTCCGTCATCGTTCTGGTCCTCTCGCTCGCTTTTCTAATCGACTGTCTGGTCAAGCGCCGCAAGATCGCTCCCCTGGCGAAATATGGTTTGATCTGCGCTGCCGTGCTGACCGGCATGCAAGCCTTGATGCTGCTCATGCTGCCCGTGACCAAGACGATACAACAATCCATTCTGGTCGGCGTGCTGATTGTCAACTTCGTACAGATCACACTCTCGGTGGCGCTGGGAGTCTACTACAGCCAGAAGATGCGTCTGCCATCGATGGTCACGTTTGGGTTTGTCGGCAGTCCACGCCGATCGCTCGACCTCAAGAAAAAGATCGGCCTGTGCGCTGCGGTGCTCGCCGGCGGATTGATCTATAGCACGGTGTTGTTTCTGGCGACCGAACCCACCATGTCGCAACAACTCAGCAACATGCTGCAACCAGGCGCCAGTTCAGAAATCTCCACACCGTTGCTGATTTGCGTGGTTGTGGTCGCGGCGCTGGTGGAAGAGTTGATGTATCGCCTGGGCATTCAGAATTTTCTGGGGCATCACCTCAAAGACCTCTTCGGCAGCCATAATGCGCAGATGGGCTACAACACCGCCATCGTATTGACCGCCGCCTTATGGGCTGCGGCGCATACCGGCATATTGGAACCCGACTGGGTGAAACTGGTCCAGATCTTTCCTTTGGGTTTGGCTTTGGGTTACCTGTACCGCCGCGCCGGGGCCGAGGCGTGCATGACCACCCATGCGGCGTTCAATTTCATCATGGTGTTTCTGGGCGACTACCTGATCGTTCAGTGATCGCGCATAAAAAAACCACTGGCGGGCAAGCCGCCAGTGGCATCGTGAGTCACGAACAGTTTACGCCCAGGCTTTGCCGGCCTTGTTGGTGCCGCAGAGGTTGACCTTGATGCCGAGGGCGGCGGCCATGGCGGCCTTGGCGAACATCGCCTTGTCGGCGTCGGCTTCGCTCTTGGCGTAGACGCACTGGATGTGGTTGGCCTTGTGCTTGGCCATCATCTGGTCGCGCGACACGCCGTAGGTCACCGCATGCATGATCGGCCACTGCGGTGTGGTCGAATCCCAGCGGCGCTGCGTTTCTTCCTGCGGAAGCTTCACGACGCCGGCGCGGCCGATGTCCATGTTCAGCGAATCGTTCTCGATGTAGATGCGGCTCCAGATGACTTCGCCGGGCTTGGAAATGCCCTTGAGCGTCGACCCGCCGAGGCGGAAGTACATCGCCGGCTGACGTTCGCCGACGGCGCCCTTCCACCCGCCGATGAAGTGCTCGACCGGCGCGCTGCCGGAAATCTCGAACACCCACACGTACTCGTCGGTGGTGCCGGATTGATCCCAGTCGCCCCAGCGCAGATCGTGCAGGGTGTTTTCGACGGGTTGGCCCATCGCCTTGTGCACGCGATTGGTGATCAGCCCGTCGAGGCCGGCGCATTCGTCGACTTCATTGAAATGCGGCAGCGGTCCGCCGCGGTAGAGCACCCGCTTGTCCTTCGGCGAAGCGGTCACCGGCGGGCGGCTCGAGCTGTTGAGCATGCCTTCGACAAGGTCCGACGCCGGCAGGCAGTCCTTGAGCCCCTGCTGGTACTGGATGCCGATCACATCGCAGCCGAACTCATCGGCGATACGCAACGCTGCGATGTATGTCTTGCACTGCAGCAGAATCTGATTCTGGGTCAGTTCGGTTTTCTCGTTCTTGCCGAGATCGAACTTCATGCCTTTGCTGAGGATCCACTTGTAGACCGCCTTGGCTTCGGCGTTGGAGACCTGCTGCGCGGCAGCGTAGAGCGCCGACTGCGAGAGGCGTTCTTTGTACACGCCGGTCGGGTTCAGCAGGTGATCGGGAATGATCGCGTTGAACATGCCCATGCAGCCTTCGTCGAACACGCCGAGAATCGCCTTGTCCTGCTTGAGCTGTGCGGCCAGCGCTTCGCCGAGCTTCGCCTCGGCCGCGGGAACCTTCGCCTTGGCCAGCGGCGTCACGTGCGAGGTCGCATGAGACACCTTGCCCTTGGTCAGCCAGGTTTTGAGCTTCTTGTTGAACGTGTTGTCATTGACGAAGTCCTCAGACCACAGCGTCGAATACTTCACGCCCGCCTTGGTCATCGAGCCGTTGAGGTTGAGCATGCCGACGAGGCCCGGCCATTGGCCCGACCAGTTGGCGACGGTGCAGATCGGACCGCGATGGCTGATCAGCCCGTGCAGCACATGATGCGAATACTGCCACACCGCCTCGGCCACGATCAGCGGCGCATCGGGATCGATGTTCGCGAAGACCTTCATGCCCTCAGCCTGCGAGCCGATGAACCCGTGCTTCTCGGCGGGCTTGTAAGCATGAGCGCGAACCAGCTTGTACCCGCAGGCCTTCACCGCATCGGCAAGCTGATCTTCCATCGCCTTCTGAGCCGCCCAGCACTTCTGATTGGCGGACAGGCGCAGGTCGCCATTGGCCACCAGCAGCACTTGCTTGGACTTGAGTTTTTTCGGCTTGTTCACGCGGGGCATCTTGTAAGCAGGCATGTCGGTTCGCTCCATAAAGGGAAAGCCGATATGCTAACGCGCCGGCGATCGGTTTGGCGTCCGACGCCACTACGTTTTTGAATCATTCGCTTGAGATATCCCGCCAACGCGAGTTTGATGCATCATGGCTAATCCTTCTCCCCTGCTGCCCCAGTTTGAAAAAGCCGAAGCATTGATGATGTCGTGGGGCGACGCCGTACAGATCGTCAGTGAATTCGCCAGCCTGGAAATCGAATATGCCACGATCCGCAAAGGCGCCGCACTGATGGACTGTCCGCATCGCGGGCTGCTCAAGCTCACCGGCTCCGATCGCGTCGACTTCCTGCACCGCATGGTTTCCAACAGCGTCAAAGACCTGTCACCCGGCCAACTCCGCCGCGCGTTCATCCTCACCGCCAAGGGTCGCATCCTCGCCGACCTGCTGATCGTTCACGACGCGCAATACACACTGATCGATCTCGACGTCCATCAGGCCGACACCGTGGCAACCGAGCTTGACAATCTCCTGTTCGGCGAAGATGTGCAGATCGAAAATCTGTCCGGCTCATATCACCGGTTGAGTCTGCACGGGCCCAAGGCTCCCGAAGCCGCTGAACACATCGAAGGCCTCGACGGCTACCGCTTCGAGTACGCCGAAACCGGCGAGACCGGGTGCCACTTGTGGGCGCCCGTCGATGAGATCACCGCGGCGATTCTGGATGACGACCGGTTCAAACCCATCGGTTGGGGCGCTTTCAACATCGCCCGCATCGAGGCCGGCCGCCCGATGTTCAACATCGACTTCGGTCCCGACAGCCTGCCGCACGAAACCGGGGTGCTCGACGAAGCGGCCAGCTTCACCAAGGGTTGCTACCGCGGGCAGGAGATCGTCGCCCGCATGCAGAGCCTCGGCCATCCCTCGAAAAAACTCGTCGGCTTCCGGGCTGATGGCGACCTGCTCCCGCTGGCCGGCACAGGTATCCTCGATGCAGAAGGTTCTGATGCAGCCACCGTCGGCGCGGTGACCAGTTCGACCTATGCCCCGATGCTGTCGAAGTCCCCGATCGGTTTCGCGATGGTCAAGTGGGGTCATCATGAAGACGGCTGTAAACTCTTCGCCCCCGCCGAGGGCGTGAATGTCCCGATCCAGATCCACCCGTTGAGGTTTTATCAGCGTGAATCATCCGCCCCGTCAACCTGAGCCGTGGGACGATCCCGGCGAGCAGACCGATGCGCAGGACGGACTGCGCATCGACTTTTCGTTTATCCCGTTCGAAGGCGTCGGCGATCCGCTGAACGCCGCAGCCGTGTTGTTTTTCCGCGACTTGCCGATGATCGCCGCTCTGACGCTGATCGTGTTCGCCCCGCTGGAACTGCTGAAAAACTACTGGCTGATCGAAATCGGCCGCACCAATGACATGTTTTTCGTGGCGAAAGTCGAGGGCATCATCAACGGCGTCGGGGCGGCGCTGGTCGTGCCGGCGGTGATCTTTGTACTCGTGCAGCGGCTGAGCGGGCGTTGGACGCCGACGCTTGGCGAGTCGATGAGCTATGCGATACGGATGTGGCCGCGCATATTCGTGAATCGACTGCTGGCGGGGCTGGCGATTGTGCTGGGGACGATCTGCCTGATCGTGCCGGGGCTGGTCTTCGCGGTGTGGTTTTCGCTGATCGATCCGGTCGTGTGCATCGAGGGCAAATCGGTGCGTCATGTGCTCTCGCGCAGCATGGAACTGACGCAGGGCCGACGGCTCGGCATCTTCATCGTGCTGCTGGCGGCGGTGGTGTTGATGTTTTTCGGGAGCATCCTGCTGTCGCTGCCGCTGGCTTTCGACGAAAGCCTGATCACGCTGACGATCGTCGATTGCCTGATTGATGTGGCGTCGATGTACATGGTGGCTGTGTCGCTGGCGATGTACCTGGGCATCACCTGCACCAACTACAACCCCGCCACCGACCCGATGAATCCGTACGACGACTGATCGGGGCTTACGCGCCTTCCAGCGCCTTGTTGCGGATGTAATCCGACAGCCCGCGGAATCCCTGGCGGCGAGACGCTTCTTCGAGCCGCATTTTCTCCATCGCCGTCAACCGCACATTCACCTGCTCGCTGCGTTTGTTGTCCGACGACGAAGCGGGTGGCTCCTGGTCGTTTTCCAACAGGGTTGCCACGGCGGTCGTCAGCGCTTCCAACGTGGCATCCACACACGCAGCGGTCGTCTTGCCATCCGCCATGACGTAAGGCATCTCAAGGGTGGAGCCGTAGTATTCGCCATCTTCGAACTCGATGATCAAGCGATAGCTCCGGGCAATTTCACTGGCCCGCTTCCACAGCTTCGGATCAAACGGCCGATCAATCGCCTTGTTCTTCGATGAGCTTCTGGACTTTGCGCACATAGCGTGGCTTCACCTTGTTGTTGTGAACAGGAATCGACACCGTGTCCGCCCCTGGTTTGGTGAACACATGGTGCGAACCCTTGACCCGGTCGAGTCTCCAGCCGTGATCCTCAAGCGTCTTGCGGATGATCGTGAAGCGGATTTCTGATGGCACTTTTCATGGATTCCTTTCCGCACGATGACGCTCGCGCATGCGCGTGGGCCAGCAAACCAGTATAGCACGGAATATACGCCAATCAAACAGCCGAAGGCGTTTTCACCAGATCGCCGAACAGCGTGAGGGGCTTGGCGGTGTGGATTTTGACGGGGACGATGCGGCCGATCAGGTCGGCGGGACCGTCGAACATCACGATCAGGTCGCCGCGGGTTCGGGCGGTGAGTTGGGTGATGTTTTCCACGGGGCCACCTGCTTCCGAGGATTCCCAACGCAGTTCGACGTTGGAGGCGGGGGGATTTAAATCACCCCGCCGCGCGGCGCGGCCCTTGCGAGCGTAGTTGGACATGCCTTCGACGAGTACATCGAATGTCTTGCCGATCTGCTGGTCGGAGATCGATTGCGAGACTTCCGCCTGGGCGTTGAGCAGGGTCACGTTGCGGTAGCGTTTAACCTCATCGGGGATGTCATCTTCAAAGCGATCGATGGCGACGGTGCCGGGGCGCGGCGAGTATTTGAAGATGAAGCTGTTCTTGAAGCGGCAGGTCCGCAGCAGGTCGACGGTCTGTTGAAACTCGTCGTCGGTCTCGGTGGGGAAGCCGACGATAAAGTCGCTGGCGAGTTGGACATCCGGCATGAACGAACGCGTGCGCTGGACGAAGTCGACATACTCAGCGACGGTGTATTCACGATTCATCGCCTTGAGCACGCGGTCCGAGCCCGACTGGGCGGGCACGTGCAGGTAGCGGCAGATGCGCGGCGACTGGGCCATGACCTGCAGAATGTCGTCACCGAAGTCGCGCGGGTAGCTGGTGACAAAACGCAGACGCTCGATGGCCGGCACTTCATCGTGGATGCGCTTCAGCAGATCGGCGAAGCTCGTCACGCGCCGACCGACGTTGTGTTGATGCTCCGCACTCTTAAACGCCCCACCGCCGGGTCCGATCTGCGGCTGAAGCTTGCCGTCGATGTGCACCGCGGCCCCGTGGTCATATCGATAATGGTTGACGGTCTGCCCCAGCAGCGTGATCTCAAGCACGCCCGCATCGGCGAGGCGTTTGCACTCATCGACGATGTGGTCCGGCGGACGGTGAATCTCCGCTCCGCGCGTAAACGGCACGACACAGTAGGTGCAGAATTTGTTGCACCCGCGGGTGATCCGCACGTAGGCCGAGCCGCGATGCTCTTCGGGGCTCATCGAGCGCGACAGGTCGAGCAGTTCCAGGTCATCCGCGGCAGCGGCGAGGGTCGAACTGCGGCGGGCGTTGTTGCCTTGCAGGGCGGTCTGACGATCGCGGGTCTTGACGACGTTGTCGATCAGCAGCGGGACTTTATCCAGCTCCCCGGGGCCACACATGAGGTCGACCTGCGGATAGCGACGCAGCATGTCAGCGCCATCGCGCTCGGCCATGCAGCCGATGACGCCGAGCACGACGTCGGGATTGGCCTTTTTGAGATGTTTGGCGTCGCCGAGCCGGCCATAGACCTTGTCCTCGGCAGCCTGGCGAACCGAGCAGGTGTTGTACAGCACGACATCCGCCCCGGCGGGGTCCGTCGAGGTCTGGTAACCCATCGCACGGAGCTGGCCGACAACCAACTCGCTGTCCAGCACATTCATCTGGCAGCCGAAGGTTTCGAGATAGACTTTGCGGGTGGGCGCTGCGGTCATGATGGGGTGATTTTACCGGTCAACCCCACGCGAATCGACCACAACGACCGGACCGGCCAAACCTCAGCCGATCAGCGTCCGCACCATGTTGATCACATTTTCGAAGTCCATCAACAGGACCCCCAGGCCGAACCACAGGGCCGACCAGATCAACACGATGGTGCTCAGACTCATGACTTCTCTGGGTGACATAGTAGATCTCCTCAACTGCGTCATCCCTTTTTCCCTCTCCATATAAAAGATGCACGATATTTTTGAGTCAGCCAGCGAAAATCATGGCAAGCTGGGAAAGCTGTGCCGTCTGGAAGGGCGTTCAGACAATCGGATGTGAAGATAGAAAATATGGCGATGTGAATCGCTCAGAGCACGCCGCGCTGGCGATAGCCGGTCCACAGCTCAAACCAATACGCCAGAAACTGATACGGGGCGAAGGGGTCGTACAACACATGAGCCCGGCGGGTGATCTCAGCCAGGGTGCCTTCGAGGCCGCGCGAGTCCTTGAGATGGCGGATGAGTTCCGAATCGACGGGCAAGCGGTCATAGTGACCCAGGTGTTGGAGGATGTTGCTGGCGGCGTAAGGTCCGACGCCGTGAATACGCCGCAGCGCGTCGAACAGCTCGTCGGTCGTGCGGTCGGGCGACTCAAACCACGCCATGTCCAACCGCCCTTCGACCACATCCCGAGCCAGCTTCACCATCCGATCGGCCCGATATCCCACCCGGCACCGCTTCTGCAACACGGCCGGTTTGACCGCCGCAAGCTGCCGGGCCGTCGGAAATCCACCTTCGCCGAAGTGCTCGACCATCCGCTGATTCATCGCGATCGTGCCGCCCCACGAGATGTTGCAACTCGTGATGGTCTTGATGATGTCCTCGAACAGCGTCGGTGAGCGGAACAACCGCCCGAAATGGACTTTCGCCGCGGGCCGATGCAACCGGCGCCACGCCGACAGGTTCTCATCGAGGCGCAGCATGCGCGTCACCTGCCGCTTGACCGCCGCCCGGTCGGCCGCATTGAGCGTGTGATCGCATCGGATCGTGAGCTTCCCACTGCCGCGCGTCTGCGTTGTGCGCGTCACGACGATCCCGCCGTCCGCATCGTGCAGCGGCCGGATCAACACGCCCGCCTCGTCGTCCCATACGTTCGGCGCCAGTCGATAATACCCGTACGTGTTGACCGCCGGCCTCAGTGCGAAATCGCTCGGAACTTTCAAACTCAGCACACTTGCCATCTCGTCGAGTATAATCGACAGGCAACACGTCGTCCGCTGCCGGAGTGTAGATATGGCCGTTCACATGGAGCTTTCGAGAATCCTCATCACCGAGACGCAGGACTATCAGGTGATCTACCTGCGTGAAGTCGACGGTGATCGCACCTTTCCGATCGTGATCGGCCTGTTCGAAGCCGCCGCCATCGAGCGCCGCTTGAAAAACATTCCCATCAAACGCCCGCAAACCCACGAACTGCTGGCCAACACCATCGAGCAACTCGGCGGCAACCTCGAACAGATCCTCATCAACGATCTGCACGACCACACCTTCTTCGCCCGTTTGATCATCCGCCGCGACGGCGAGGTCATCGAAGTCGACTCGCGCCCCAGCGATGCCATCGCGCTCGGCATCGCCAACGATGTGCCCATCTACGTCGCCGAACACGTGCTCGAAGAAGCCGGCGGCAACAGCGAATAACCATTTACCGACATCCATTTGCGCAGACGTTACAGACGGACCGATGAAGTCCGATCATGTTGTGGCATGGTTAATTTCCACCCGCCAGCGGCCGATGGTGAATTTGGAGCCGGCATGCCGCCGACTCAATCAGTAATTCGGAGAAAATACATGCCTCAAACCAAACCGCCTGCACGCCTCGGTCAGATTCTCGTCGATAAAGGACTGCTCACCGTCGAGCAGGTCGATGAAATTCTTGCGGAGCAGAAGCGGGAGATACGTCCATTCGGCCTACTCGCCGAGCAGATGTTCGGCCTCGGCGCCGAGCAGGTCGAACAGGCATGGATCGAGCAGTACATCAGCTACGGCACCGAAGTCGACCTCGAGCAGCAGCGCATCGACACGCAGGTGCTGCGTGTGCTCAACCGCCGCCAGGCCTGGCAGTTCCGCCTGCTGCCGATTCGCAAGGATGGCCGCGAGATCGTCACCGCCACCAGTCGCGAGCACCTGAAGCGTGCCGTCAGCTTCGCCTGGCGCCGCTTCGAAGACCCGGTCTACTTCCTCATCGCCAAGCGGCCCCAACTCGAAGAGTTCCTGATGGAACACTACCCCTGGCCCGCCGCCCTCGACCTGCCGATGGCGAGTTGACCCGCCGACACAGATTCATCGCTACAAAAAGAACCCCGGAGCAAGCGTTCCGGGGTTCTTTTGTATTGATGATTTTGCCGCAAATCAGTCCAGCGGCTTGATCGTGATGTTGCGGTACCAGACGGGGTGGCCGTGGTCCTGGAAGCCGATGTGGCCGGTGCGCGGCAGGTCTTTCAGGGCCGTCTTGAACTTGTTCTTGGAGCCGTCGGGGTTCTTGTTGGGCGTGTCCCAGTCGTCGAGATTGACTTCGAGGACCTTCTCGCCGTTGGCGACGACGGTGTACATCGGGCCCTTGGCGGTGATGGTCACATGGTTCCACTCGCCGGGAGCCTTGCACACGTTCTTGCTCGGGGCCTTGGCGTCGTAGAGCGCGGTGAAGTCATGCTTGCCGGGTTCTTTCTTGCCGTAAGAATCGAGCACCTGGATTTCGAAGCCGCCCTGCACGGCGTTCTTGGGATTGGTGCGGATGAAGATGCCGCTGTTGCAGCCCTTGGACATCTTGACTTCGAGATCGAGCACGAAGTCGCCGTAGGTTTTCTTGGTCCAGATGTATCCGCCCTTGTTCTGCAGGGCCATGGCGCCGTCTTCGATCTTCCAGCCGTCTTTCTTGTAGTTCCAGTGGTCAAGGTTGGAACCATCGAAAAGCTTGACGGTCTTGTCCGAAGCGGTGGTCTGCGCCGAGGTCGAGGTCGCGGCGGCGGCGCCGTCGAGTTTCTTGATGTAGATATTGCGGAACTGCACGGGGTCGTTGTGGCCGGCAAAGCCGAAGTGCCCCTCGGTCCGCATGCGGCCCTTGAACTTGGCGATGTCGTACATGAAGTCGCCGGGCTTGAGCGTGGACACATCGCAGTCGGTGATGACGGTGCCGTTGAGTTCGCAGATCAGGCGGTGGCCCTTGACGGTGACGGTTTGAAAATTCCACTGACCAACGGGACGGAGGTAGCCGCGCTGAGCGGGGAACTGCGCGTAAATCGAACCGTGATACTGCTGGGGCTTGAGGTCCTTGTACTTGTCGGCGGTATTGTCGAGCACCTGGCATTCGCACATGGCGTCGTAAGCGGCGTTGCCGTGACCGGGATAGCGGATGGCCAGGCCGTTGTTGCCGCCGGGCGGAAGCTTGAACTCGAGGCGGGCCACGAAGTCGCTGTACTCGGCCTTGGTGTAGATCGTGCCGCCTTTGCCAGGCTTACACATGAGATTGCCATCGGAAGTGACTTCGTAGTTGTCGGTCGGACCGGCCCAGCCGTCGAAATTCTTGCCGTTGAAGATCTGCTCGAAGCCATCGCCCGACTTCCTGGCCAGGTACTGGTTGGCTTCATCGGTTCCGATCTCGCGGATGAACACGTCGCGCCAGCGGATTTCACCACCGTGGGTCTGAAGCTGGATGGGGCCGACCGCGGGGATCGGGGTGCTGCCCTTCTTGTCGTAGTAGTTTTTCATGCGGGCGTGGTCGACGACGAGTTTGTCGTTGAGCCAGACGCTGACGCGCTCGCCAACCATGATCACACGCAGCTTATTCCACTGCCCGAAGGGCTTGTCCGCCAGCACGGCCGGGTCTTTACCGGGCCAGTCCTTGGGGTTGTTCCACAGGCCGCCGGAGCCCTTGTCGGCGCCGATCTTCCACTTGCCGCCTTCCTCGGTGTAGTCCCAGATCTGCACCTGCGGCACGCCGCGGAGATACACGCCCGAGTCGGCCTTGGCGACGGTCTTGTATTCGAGCAGCAGTTCGAAATCGCCGTAGAACTTGTCGGTCGTCAGGTAGAGGCCGTGACCGTCGTTGACCAGCTCGCCTTTTTCGACGGACCAGTGCTTGTTGATGTCGTCCAGCGACTTCTGCTTTTTGGCGGCAAGTTCATCGGCCGGCAGATTGATGTAGCTGCGCGGATCGGTGGTGGACTCGCCCCACCAGCCGTCGAGATTCTTGCCGTTGAACAGGGCGGTGAAGCCTTGCGGGGGCTGGTTGGAGGCGGCTTGTGCGATCGAGGCGATCAGGCACAGACACGCCACAGCGAAAAGGGAACGCTTAAACATGAAGGGGACTCCTGTTTGGTTGGCAACGAATCAAACGCAGCAGGCGGGAGTTTTATTTTACTGACTCTGGCGCTCGATGAAAGCGTCCCAGAGATCCTTGCGGATATACACGGAAATCACAACCCCGGGCCGCAGGCCGTAGTATTCGCCGTGGTGAGTGTCAACGAGGCGCTTACCGACGGCATCATCGAGCGCCGGCCCGGCGATGATGAACGGCCCTTCCAGCTTCTCAGGCACCCGGGGTAGAAAACCCACATGCTCGAACGTCCGCAGGTAATACGGCAGCGGCCAGTAGTTACCATCATCAATCACGCGGATGACCATCTGGTCGCCCTGTCCGCTGACCTCGGCAATCTGCTGGGCCCGCTCGGCGATGCGGAACACATCGCGCGTCGGGTGGGCATACACCCACGGACTGCGGGCGTCGGCGTAGAAGCGGAAATTGGTCTGGTAGGCCTTGTCGGCGAGTTGCCCGGCGGCGGCGGCCAGCGCGAGAATCACGATCGCCTTGGCCCAGACGGTCGGCGTCTTGCGGACAATCACTGCCGCGCCGATTCCGCCGACGATGATCATCGCGTGCATTGGGCCCAGCACGATCCAAGGCGTCTTGTACGGAATCACCGAATACACCGCCAGTAGCACGAACGCGTAAACCGTCATGAACACCGCCGGGCCTCGGAATCGCCGGGCCTCGCCGGCAAAACCCCAACCGCCCAGCGACAGCACGCTGCCGATGACCCACAACACGACGATCAACGCCTCGGACCACCACGGCCCGGCCTTGGGGTGATACCACGTGAGCAGTTGCAGGTACCAGTACCACGGATGCTCGTGGCGCAGCTCTTTGCCGGCCCCGGCGCTGATCCACGTCGCATACGTGTGAATCGAATCCCAGGGGCCCTGCCAGTTCGTGAATAACGATGTGAAGAAGGTCACCGATACGGCGACCGCGGCCAGCAACGCATACACGATGTGGGAGATGCGAATCGGCAGGCGGTCGTCTTCGCGTGATGATCGAGTCACCAAGTAAGCTGCGATCGCTGCAACGCCCATGGAGAACCACGCGATGACGCAGGTTTCCTTCGTCGCGTGCATGAGTCCGACGCAGGCGCCGCATGCGATCGCCCAGCCGACGCGCCGGTTCTGCAGGTAATACCACGCGGTGACGATCACGAGAAAGCTCGCCAGCACCAGCGGCATTTCATGAATGTAATAGCGGCTGTAGAAACTCATCGCCGGACTGATGGCGATCAGAATCGCCGCATACAACGCCGCCCCTCGGCCGAACATGTGTCGCACGCCCAGCTTGGTCATCACCAGCAGCGTGCCCAGCACTGCGATCAAGCTCCGGAAAAACACCGCGGTGTAGTCGGCCCGGTCCCCATCGGGGTTGAACACGCCCCACGGCACGGTCAGATACGGCAGCAACGGGCCGTGAAATTCCTCGGGGTCGTAGCGGTAGCCGTCGCCCTCGGCCAGGTGGATGAACTTCATGGCGTTGACGCCTTCATCGCCATGCATGGGGCGCAGGTCGAGTCCGGGAAAGCGCAAAAAAGCCGCCGCGCCGATCGCAAGGATCAGCGCGGCGGTCAAAGTCAGATCGGTGATTTTCGAGCGGCGTTGGTCGATGGCGTTTGAATCGCTCACGTCGTGTTCATCCGCAGACCGTCGCTGTCGCCCCCGCGTATCCGGAGGCCTAACTCGATTATGGTGAACCTGCAACATTCAAACCGAACGTGGCCTGCAGGGATTCACCCTCACCCAACCCTCTCCCGTCAAGGGAAAGGGCTTATGTCAGATCACTTGGGCTTGCGGGCGTAGACCTCGACCTCGGTGTAGTGGTTCTGGTCGTCGCTGGTCGAGCCCTTGGACCACAGTCGGACGTACTGACCGACGACGCCCTTGACCGGGGCCAGCTCGCCTTCGAAGTTTTCGAAGTATTCGAAGTTCTTGCCGACGCCGAAGCCGGAGGAGTTGTCGTTGTCGTTGTTGTAGACGGTGGTGACGCCTTCCTTGAATTCGGGGTCGTTGGAGACCTGCACGACCACGTCACGATACACGCGGGGATCCAGGTGGTTGTGCCACATGACGATCGCGTGAATCTCGTACTTTTCGCCGAGGTCGATCTGGACCCACTGCTTGCCGGGGGCCAGTTCGACGAAGCGGCCGTCGAGGGCTTCCTTGTCGCCGTCGGTGACCAGGTCCAGGTCGCCGATGATCGGGTACGGATCGGAGCTGGTGACGTCCTTGTCGACCGCGACGTTGGTCAGGCCGGGCACGGAGTAGAACGGCTCACGCGGCTTGCCGTGACGCTTGCGGTCGATGTTCACGCCCTGGGGGATGTCCTTGGGGGTGCCGGCGAACACGGGGTTCGGCAGCTCGATCTCGAGCTCGACGAGTTCTTCCTTCTTCTCGGCGGCGGCGTGGGCGGTGTCAGCCGCTTCGGTGTGGGCGGCTTCACCGGCGTCGGCGACTGCCGGGGCGGTGGTGTGGTCGGCATCGTGGGCGGTTTCGCCTTCAGATTCCATGGGCTTGGTGTTGATGGTCATCACCAGCACGACGGCGGCGATGATGATCAGCACGCCCAGGCCGATCGCGACGGCGGGACCGCCTCCCGAACCCTTGGGCGCTTGCGGTGTGTTCTGTTCGTTCATGGGTATGGACCTCAGCTAAGTGGGTGTGTGAAAGTCACCTGGAGACGCCTGCGTGGATCCCCAGAACTTGGGTTAATCATGCTTCGTTGCCAGCTCCGCGGCCGAGGGGTTCGACCGTGCGCCAACCATCAGGCTGGTGCAGGAACGGGGCATTATATCAGGTTTCAGGGCGTCAAGCACGCCCGCGGCACTCCAGATTAACGTCCAACAGTCCCAACAATTGCGTCAGGATTTCTCCTGCTTCTGCTTGAGCATCTGCTCGTACTCCAGCGGGTGCTCTTCGAGCATCTCTTCGCGGGTGATTTTACCGTTGATCCACGTCCGCGAGCCGGGGAATTTCGAGGGCTTGTAATGCACGTTGTAGAAATGCCAGACGAACAGGGCAAGGAAGGCCAGGATCGCCTCGTCGGCATGGACCGCCAGCGACATCTCGTAGCCCAGCCACTGCGGCATGAACTGCCCGAAAAATTCCGGGAACCAGAGGATCAGCCCCGTGCCGATCATGATCACGCAGCCCCAGTACACCGCCCAGTAGTCGAATTTCTCGTAATAGGTGAAGCGCCCGAACTTCGGCCGCTTGTTGGTCATGAAGGCGAAAAACATGATGTTCTGAATCACATCGGTGACGTCCTTGACCATCGGCATCAGGGCCATGAACTCCCGCCGGCCTTCGCGGGAGAAGGCCAGATACAGCAGGTGGTAGATCGCCACGACCGTGAGCACGACGCCGGAGAACTTGTGCAGATCGCGGTAGATCTGCAGGTCGCCGAAGGCGGATATCGTGGCGGTGTCAGCCTTGATGTGACCCGGTTCGCCCAGCGCCAGCCACATCGGCACACCGGTCACCACCAGCATGATCACGCTGGAAAAAAGCACGATGTGCTGAATGCGGAACTGCCAGCCGAACCGCTGAAATTCTTCCTGCTGCTCGGGATTGGGATTGCTTTTTATATCCATGATTCAGTCGTCCTGAAATTGTCGCGTGGATCGATCGGCCCGTTCAGCGACGCCGCCAGCGGCGTGCTTAGTCTTCGTCGTCACCTTTGCGCTTGAGCACCTGATTGCTCAGGAAGTCGCCGGCCATGTGCAGCAGCAGCGCCACCACGGTGCCGATGATGAAGAACTTGAAGACGCCGTTGGTGATCTTGATGTAGTCCTCGGTGCCTTCGCCCATGAGTTCGTGCATCTCGATGGCGTCGGTTTGGACCAGCTCCAGCGGCGCGGCAGCTTTGACCTCGCCGTAGAAGAAGTTCGAGTCGGTGGTGTGACACTCGATGCAACCGGTGGCGCCCAGGGCCTGGCGGGCCGAGCGGACGTTGTGACCCAGCGGCCAGCGATAGGAATTGTCCGCGATGTCGCTGACCTTGATCGATTTGCCGTCTTCACTGAGTTCGTGCTTCTTGCCGGCAGCGATGTAGACCGCCTTCTCGCCCTCGCCGGCGTCACCGGCCAGCTTGTTCAGGGCTTTGACCAGCTTCTCGTCCCAGTCTTCGGTCGCCTTCTCAAACTTCAGCGCGTCGAGCTTGGCCTGCTCTTCGGCAGTGAGTTCCTCATCCTTGACGCGTGAACGATCCTCACCCAGCAGCTTCGCCTTGTCGGTGGTGGAGATCCGCGGGTCCATGAGCTCTTCACGCAGATTCTTGCGGACACGCAGCGAGCTGCGCAGCTCCTTGTACGCCGTCTCGGGATCGATCGGACGAATCTCGTCGCCCTTGGCGTAGCCCCAGAAAGCCGGCCACATCACGCGATACGGAAAGATCACACCGTTTTCATCACGCTCAAAAACCGGTTGCACGATGCGCGGCAGGGTTTCCAGCGGACGCCCATGTTCGGGCAGCCCCAGCAGGTGAGCCATCGCGGTCTGGACAGCCCCGTTCTCGGGGTCAACACGCGGGCCGCTGTGGCAGCTTGTGCATGACATCTTCTCGAAGTGGATCGCCGGGAAGTCCTCGTGGATCGGGTCGGGCGCGCCCAGACGTCCGCCGAGCACAACCTCGCCGTCCTTCTCGGTGTCGTAGTGACATCCGCGGCAGCTCAGCGTGACCACATCCTGATCGTCGGCATTTTTCTCGCCGTAAAACCCGCGGACGGTGTGGTGATCAACGCCGTTGCGATGGCAGTCCGAGCACTTGAAGCCGGCGCGGACGTGCACATCCTCATCGTGGTTCCAGTCGGACTTGATCCCTTCGCCGACCGGCCGCATCGAGTGGCAGTAGTAGCAGGTGTTGTCCATCGGCTTGCGGATGACATCGAAGTACACCTTGCCGTCGGACTCAAACAGATTCGGGTTGTACACGACTTTGGCGGACGTGCCGGAACCGGAGATTTTGCCCATGTTCAGCGCGGCCGTCGAGGCGGCGGCAAAATCGCCCTTCTCGACATGCTCAGCCCACGTCTCGAAATTGTAACGCCGATTGCCGGAGTGGCAGAGCATGCAGTCGATTTCCAGGGCGCCGGATTTTTCCCACGCCGCCTTGGCCTTCTCGTCTTCGGTTTCGGCCATCTCGCCGACGCCGCCGCCGGGCAGGTGATGCCCGAAGTGCTTGGTGAAATCGTGGTGCGTCATGCCCAGGGAGTCGGGGCTGAAGACCTTGGGCCAGTCGCGGTAGGACATCGGAATCTGCGTGCTGGTCCGCTCATCGGCCCATATCCAAGGCTCGCCCGGGCGGCCGGGGTCCACCAGCTTGGCGGCGGCATTGAAGTGCCAGCCGTGCGACATCGCCTCGTAGTCGTGACACTTGCCGCAGGTGCCCTTGGGCGAGTACGGCGGCGAGCCGTCGGCGCTGGGGCTGATCTTGGTGTGTGTCGCGTCGTACAGGTCGATGTAGTGGACGTATTGGTTGGACGAATCGGTCGTGGCGAAACGGGATTCTTCCGCGTGACCGATCGTGGCGACCGCCAGCAGCGTCGCGCTCAGTGTCCAGCCGATTCTGCAGATTGATCGTTGCCTCACAGGTCGAAGCCTCCAGAAACCGGGGGTGACATCCGGGGGAAAAGCCGGGGGATTTCGAGACGGCGATTGTCCGCGATCGCACTGAACATTTCAAGCGCACAGCGCGGGCCGTCAGATCAGACGCACAACCAAAACTCTTTATTGATCCGAGATTTGCCCCAACGGCTGTCAGGCGTTCCCCGCCAGGCAAGTCGCCTTGTCACAGCCCCTTGCCAACCGCGGCCCGACTAAAATCTGTTTTCAGTGAAAACTCACTAATTGATTCACTTTAAAAAACACCGCACAAGTCGTAGAAAACTCAGCTATTTGCCAGTTCCGCCGGCTTCGACTGGTGTTGCTTTCAGTGAAATCGACATCTTGGGCTGCCTGAAAAGACTTGCCCAACACCGTGACAAAAACATGTCTAATCGATGTGCCCCTTCTCAGTTCTCGTCCTGACCTGCACTACTTTGATTTCGCCCCCAACCCCCTTATTCCACAACGCGTGCTACTCTGGCCCCCTGGTCCAAGCGTTATAATTACAGCGCCGCCTGGACCTCGCTGACGGCCAAGTCCAGGGATCGGCCTTCCATGGCGAAACTCAAATTCATCTTTTCGCCGCGCGATCGCAGGTCGGCACGGAAGTGGGCCAGCAGTTTGTCGATCTGGGCATCGGTCCGGCACGGGTCGTGGTGCGAGATCATCAGCCGCTTCACGTTCGCCGCCAGCGCGGTCTCGACCCAGTACTCCATCGCGCTGTGGCCCCATCCGACGTGCGCCTCGTACTCGGCCGAGGTGAACATGCCGTCACAGATCAGCAGGTCCGCATCGCGCACGAATTCAAACACCGCCTGATTCTGCTGGGCGGCGAAGGCTTCGAGTTCGGCCTTGTGTTGGCGCTCGGCGTCGTTGGCCGGCTCGCGTTGGCGGTAGACGATGTCGTAGTACGGCTCGTGGTCGCCGGTGTACACGACCGATCGGCCGTCGACTTCGATGCGGAAGCCCAGACATGTGACCGGGTGATTCATGTAGCGGGTGATGACCTTGAACTTGCCGACCTGGTGCTCACCTTCGCGCAGGTTTTCGAATTCCTGATCCGCCGCCAGATCATCCATGCGCACCGGGAAGTAGGCGTAGTGCATCTGCCGTCCCATCAACTCACGAAACGGCGCATCGTAATGCGGGGCGCCCATCACGTGCAGTTTGTTGCCGCGCATGTACAGCGGACTGAAGAACGGATACCCCATGATGTGATCCCAGTGGGTGTGGCTGACCAGCAGGTGAGCCGACTGCGGCAGCTTGCCCCCGAGCGACAGGCCCAACTCGCGCAGCCCGGAGCCGGCGTCGAGTATCAGCAACTCGCCGTTGTCGCTGCGCAACTCATAGCAACTGGTGTTACCGCCATAGCGAACGGTGTCGGGCCCAGGTGCTGGAATGGACCCTCGACAACCCCACACGGTGATCTTCATCAGCAGTATCCCAACGCGTCAGAATCAAGCACAACCCACAACAGTTATTGTATCGACAGAATCCGTGATGTGTTGAAAAAAATGAAGCGATCAGGGCAATTACCCGTGGTTTTGGAAACTGGGGAATCCCCACTGGGGCATGCGCCGCAGACATTGGGGCATGTGCCGCAATGCCCACACATCACGCCCCAGCGACGCGCCGCATGCGCCTACCCATGTGATCATTTGAGCACACCGCTGAACGCAAATATTTCATCCCGGCACGCGGCTGGAATCGAATATGCGTAATGCGCCCGGTTCGATCGAAATGTCGACCGGTGTGATCCCGACGGCATCTCCGTCGATTTCCACCGGCACGGGCGACTGGGCTTCGATGGTGATGCGCCGGGCGCGCCCATGATGCACATCGTGGCGTCTGCAGTGGCGACCGAACATCACCGACAGCGCATACCCGAACAACCGCATCGACCCCGGCCGCTCAAAAATCACGTAATCCAACAATCCGTCGTCCGGCTCAGCGCCTGGCGCGAGGTTCAACTTCATCGCGTACTGGTTGATGTTGAACGCCATCACCAGGCAGCCGTCGAACTTCTGCCCGTCGGCGGTGATCGTCATCGGGGGATAGTCGTACTGCCTCATGCCGCGAACGATCGGCAGCGCATAGCTGAGTCGGCCGACACGCTTGAGCCCTTCGCCATGTTGTCGCCACTGCGCCAGTTGCTGGGCGACATACCCGTCGAAACCCGCCGAAGCGACCAGCGTGAAATAGCGATCGCCGGCTCGGCCGAGGTCGACCTGTCTGATGCGACCACGCGCGATGGTGTCGACCGTCTGTCGCGGATCGCACCGGAAACCGAACTGCCGTGCAAACAGATTTTCGTTGCCCATCGGGTACACCACCACCGGCGCGGCGCGACACTGATTGACCACGTGCAGTAGCGTGCCGTCACCCCCGGCAGCGATGACGCATCGATATGTTTCCGCAAACCCTTCCGTCACGGCCAACTCCGCGAGCGCCGCCTTCTCCCACAGTGGTTGAACCTGGTAACCCGCAGCCGAAAGCGCAGCGATCAGCGCATCCAGGTGACGACGGTTGCGACCGCGTCCGCTGTATGGATTGGCGGCGATGGCGATCTTTCTCGGCGAGTCATCGGGCAATGCGGTGTCCTCTTGCTGCGTTGAGTTCACATCATCGGCGTTGTAGTGTATCGCCACTGGAGGCCCCATGCGTACAATCATCTGGTTCATCAGCGTTCTGGCGTTCTGCTCACTGGCCGCGGCGGGCAAACCCAACGTACTGTTCATCGCCGTCGACGACCTGCGACCGGAGTTCAACGCCTACGGCGCGACCCACATCCACAGCCCGAACCTCGACCGCCTCGCCGCCCGCGGCCTCGTGTTCGACCGGGCTTATTGCCAGCAGGCGGTGTGTAATCCTTCACGAGCCTCGCTGATGAGCGGCCGCCGCCCGGACACCATCCGCGTCTGGGATCTGCAGACCGACATGCGTCACCACATCCCTGACCTGGTCACGATCCCCCAGCAGTTCGCCAAACACGGCTACCACACCGAGCGCCTCGGCAAAATCTATCACATGGGCCACGGCGTCGGTGACGACAAAGCTTCATGGACACGACGGGTCAACTACAAGCTCGCTCCGCGCAAGGATCCCGAATCGCAGAAGGCCTATCAAAAACAGAGGGCCGAACTCAAGGCCGCCGGTCGTGATGCCAGCCGCGCCCGTGGCGTGCCCTTCGCCCACCCCGACTGTGCCGACAACGAACTGTTCGACGGCGCGATGACCGATCAGGCGATCAAGTTGCTGGGCGAACTCAAAGACAAACCCTTCTTTTTGGCGGTCGGGTATCTGAATCCGCATCTGCCATTCATCGCACCGAAAAAGTACTGGAACATGTATGACCACGCAGCCATCAAAGTCCCGCCGAAGACCGAACCCGACGGCATCACGCCCTACTCGCTGACCAACTGGGGTGAACTCCGCGCCTACGTCGACATCCCCCGCAAGGGCTCGCTGGACGAAGCCAAGTCGCGCAACCTGATTCACGGGTATTACGCAGCGGTCAGCTATGTTGACGCCCAGGTCGGCCGCCTGCTGGACGCTCTGGACAAGCAGGGCCTTGCCGACAACACCATCGTCATCCTCTGGGGCGACCACGGGTGGAAACTCGGCGAGT
Source organism: Planctomycetales bacterium ZRK34 (assembly GCA_014873095.1). GTDB lineage: Bacteria > Planctomycetota > Phycisphaerae > Phycisphaerales > Zrk34 > Zrk34. The sequence continues at coordinate 3,709,422 of CP050848.1, read as the reverse complement.
ACGGCTCATGGTGCAAACACACCAACATGGAGCTCGACACCCACGTCCCGCTGCTGATCTCCGCCCCCGGCATGAAGGCCGCCGGCAAACACAGCAAGGCCCTGGTCGAGTTCGTCGACATCTACCCATCACTGTGCGAACTGGCCGGTGTGCCGATTCCGGACGGGCTCGACGGCCGCAGCTTCGCCCCGCTGCTGAATGACCCCGATCATCCGTGGAAGTCATCTGCGTTCAGTCAGTATCCGCGCGGCAAGGTGATGGGCTATTCCATGCGGACCGAGCGTTACCACTTCGTGCGCTGGGTCAACAGGGGCGACGCCCTCGGCGAAGCGCTCGCCGTCGAAGTGTACGATCATCAGGCCGATCCGCTGGAAATGAACAACCTCGCCGCCGACGGTCAAAACTCAACCCTCGTGAAGAAGCTGACCGAGCAGTACAAACGCGAGTTGCCTCCCGCCAGCCGATAGCGATCACATCCACAACAGCCAGATCGCATACAGCATCCCCGCCAGCATGCTGAACGCAAAAAGCAGCGGGTGATTTCGTATACTTCTGCGAATGGAATAACGTTGTCGCATGTCAAAGTTTGGTCAGAGTACGTGTCCGACAATCCGCCGCCCAGATGGCTCCGGTCAAGCCGATGCTTGATTGTATGATGAACCCACGCAGTTTGCGTTCGACGATGAATGGCGGGCCTGCTGTTCGGTCTCGGTCCATGGTGCGTGCCCGCCGCACTGGTGAACCGTCTTCTGCATCGGGCCGGCGTAACGCAGATACAGTCCAACAGGATCGACCTCAACGATCTCAAAAAGAATCGTGCCCAGGGCGTCACCGTCAAAGCGATATGCAGCAACGCCGTGATACACCGCTTCAGCGAATTCGGGACCACGACGATCAGGATACGCCGCACGAATGACAACCGCTTTCTCGACTGCATCCGCCATAACGCTGGTCACGTGGTAATCGTGTAATGCATCAGATTTGTTCGCCATGATGTGCTCAACGGATGACGTTGTGAATTAAATTCCTGCTGGCTGCCTGCCCACGCAAGCCTGGGAAGTCGTGCGCGTAATCTGCACCACGGAATGATTTGAACGTGACGCCACCCGCGTGGCAAGCGGCGGGCTCCAAAGTTCCGATCCCCGGCCGAATGCACACCCACTCACCTGACCCGCCCACGTCGGATCGATCAGGCCAGATCGACCATGCCCCGCCCCTTCAATACTTTGTGTGCGGCTTGTACCGAAAAATGTATTTTTCGACACTTGACAATTAGTGAGTTTTCACTGAAAAATAGTTTATGAGCAGACCCTATCGAAAACGGTCAGACGAGTTGGATGTGTTTCGGGCGTTGGGGCATCCGGTGCGGCGGAAGATCGTGATGGCTGCGCTGGACAAGGTCCAGTCCTTCACCGCGTTGTGTGAAATCACCCGGCGCAGCGGCACAGCCCTCGCCGGTCATCTCCGTGTTCTGCGTGAAGCGAAAGTCATCACCGCCACACGATCCGGGCGATCGGTGTTCTATCGGGTGAATCGACGAAATCTACGTCCCGATGCACGATGGCTGGCGGACGTCGCTGATCTGTCGGCTCGTAATTCGTGATCGCTATGAGCCGCGATGTTGCCCGTATGCCGCCTCTCTTGCTGCTGTGAATTACTTTTCTTTTTTCATACGGCGCAGGTACGGCAGCTTGCTGGGCTGCGACCGGTCAACCGGCGGCTCGTCGTCGGTGACTTCTTCAAGTTCGACGAGTTCGGCCTCCTCGGCTGTCGGAACCGGCTTCGGCGGTGGTGAGGTGCGGCGCTTGACCTGGTGCAGAAACGTCGGGCTGGTCACACGACGGAACAACTCTTCCCAGCTGATTTGACCCCCCTCGTAAAGTTCCTTGAGGCGTTGGTCCATCGTGATGTTGCCCTCAGCACGACTGGATTCCATGATGCTGCGCGTCTGGTGCGTCTTGCCTTCGCGAATGTGCGTGGCGACAGCGTGACTCTTGATCAGCAGTTCGGCCGCCATGATGCGCCCCTTGCCATCGGCGTGCGGAATCAACTGCTGGGCAACGACGGCGATAAGGCTGAACGCAAGCTGCGTACGCACTTGGTTCTGCTGATGCGGCGGGAAGACATCCACAATGCGGTCAATCGCCTGGATGGCATCATTGGTGTGCAGCGTGGCGATGACGAGGTGCCCGGTCTCGGCGGCGGTCAGTGCGGCGGAGATGGTCTCAACATCGCGCATCTCGCCGACGAGAATCACATCGGGGTCCTGCCTCAGCACGTACTTCAGCGCATTGGCGAAGCTGAGTGTGTCGGCATAGACCTCCCGCTGATCGACGATCGACATCTTGTTTTCGTGGACAAACTCGATGGGGTCTTCGACGGTCACGATGTGGCAGCGGCGCGTTTCGTTGATCAGGTCGACCATCGAGGCGCAGGTGGTCGACTTGCCGGAACCGGTCGGGCCGGTCAGCAGGATCAGCCCGTGCGTGCGGAGGGTGAGGTTGCCCATGATCGGCGGTAGACCGAGGCGCGTCATATTCGGCACGGAGCGCGGGATCAGACGGAAAGCCGCCGAGACGGCGCCCTTCTGGTAGTACACATTCGCCCGGAAGCGCAACGAACCGGTCACGGCCAGGGAGAAGTCCAGTTCGCGCTTGCGCTCAAACTGCTCCTGCTGGGTTTCATTCAGCAGGGACCAGACCAGCGCGTGGGTCTGATCAGGCTTGAGCAACTGATTGGTCACGCGGCGCAGATCGCCATCGATGCGCACGATCGGGGGCGACCCGGCGGTGATCAACAGGTCCGATGCGCCGACCTGCGCGGCATGCTCAAAGAGCATCTTCATGTTCAATGACGCCGGGGCATCAGCGAGCGTCGGCGCGGACGTGGGGATGGGATCGGGCATGCGATCAGTATAACCACAAAAAAGGCGGGGAGACTTAAGTCTCCCCGCCTGAGGGATGAATGCAAGTTAGATCAGGGCGTCAGACGGCGACTTTCGCCAGCAGCAGCTCGGCGATCTGGACGGCGTTGAGTGCCGCGCCCTTACGGATCTGGTCGCCGGCGATGAACATGTCCAAACCGTAGCCGGGCTCCTGCGACAAGTCGCCGCGGATACGGCCGACGAGCACATCGTCCTTACCCGAAGCGTCCAGCGGCTCGGGGTGACGATTCAGCTCGCGGTCGTCGACGATGTGCACACCCGGGGCGGCGGCGATGACTTCGCGAACCTGCTCCTCGGTCACGGGCTTGTCAAAGGTCAGATTGATCGACTCACAGTGAGCACGCAGCACCGGAACGCGCACACACGTGGCGGTGACGCGGATGTCGTCGCTGTGGAAGATCTTGGCGGTCTCCTTGAGCATCTTGGTCTCTTCTTCGTTGTAGCCGGTCGCCGGATCGATATTCGAATTGTGGCTGAAGAGGTTCCAGATGTACTGGCGGCCGAAGATGGCCTGCGTGATCGGGTCGCCGGCGGCCCAGTCGCGGGCCTGCTGCTCGAGTTCGGCCATGGCGGCGGCGCCGGCGCCGGAGGCGGCCTGGTAGGTGCTGACGACGACGCGCTTGACCCCGAACGCCTTGTGCAGCGGCCAGACCGGCACGTTCATGATGATCGTCGAGCAGTTGGGATTGGCGATGATGCCCTGGTGCTTGTCGATGTCGTCGGGGTTGACTTCGGGCACGACCAGCGGGGTATTCGGATCCATGCGGAAGGCCGACGAGTTGTCGACGACGACGCAGCCGGCCTTTGCGGCGATCGGCGCGAACTTGCGGCTGATCGAGCCGCCGGCCGAAAACAGCGCCAGGTCGACATCCGCAAACGAGTCTTCGGTCAGTTCTTGGACGGTGTAGGTCTTGCCCTTGAAGTCGATCTTCTTGCCGGCGGAGCGGGCCGAGGCCAGCAGCTTCAACTCGGCGAAGGGGAAGTTGCGTTGTTCGAGCAGGGCCAGAAATTCCTGGCCGACGGCGCCGGTGACACCGGCGATGGCGAGACGGGGGGGATTGCGCATGATTCTTGCTCCTTGGGCATGGCCCAGGGTTTGCAGTTTCAGATTAACGTTGGGACCGACCGGGCGAAACGGGCGCCGACGATTCAGCCGTGTTTTTCTTCGTGCTCTTCAGCTTCCTGCTGGAGGAAGGAAAGCGCATCGTTGACGTCGACTTCTTCGTCCTCGTCGTCTTCGTCCGCGTCGAATGCATCTTCTTCTTCGTCGTCGTCCTGATCCAGCGCCGCCAGGGCCTCGAGTGCGGCGATGGGGTCTTCCTCTTCGGAAAGATCGATCTCGATGGTCGGGTCGACCACGTCCTCGATCTCTTCGTCCAGCGAGGCCACGGGGTCGGCGGGCTCTTCGATCTCCACCCCCTTGGGCGGGCTGGACTCGACAAACGCCTCGCTCAGATCCTCGATTTCGACATCGGACGAATCATCGTCGACCGCTTCGATCTCCTCGATCTCTTCGACGTCGTCATCTTCGTCGGCGATCATGGCCATCACCGGCGCGGCGCTCTTGCCCTTGTCGATCTCTTCGGTGCCTTCGGGCAGCACGGTCTTGACGGGCTCGGCAATCTCAGCCGGCTGACCGTCGACGACCACGGTGAAGTGGACCGGTCCGATCACCAGCGTGTCGCCGGCTTCGAGGGTCGCTTCCTGGACGCGCTCGGAATTGTGGTAGGTGCCGTTGGATGAACCCAGATCGCGCACATGCAACTGGTCGTCCTTGACCTCGACCTGACAGTGCTCTCGGGATACTATCCCAAGCGGTATCCGCAGATCGCAGGTGTGTTTGCGGCCGATCGTGATGACGGTTTTCTCGATCGGAAAATCCCGACGTTCACCGTCAGCCTTGAACATGACCAATGATGCTTGCATGCCTTGCACCTTCCGAAATTCCGACGAAAATTATAACGGACAGTCCGATCAGCTTCAAGCGATACGCGACGCCGTTGGGGTTTTGAAATTGGCCGGAGCCCCGGGTGGGGTCGGATTGTATGGCCACATCCCCTTCTGTTTCCACAAGTGTCACTACTGCGATTTTTACTCAATCGTCGACGCCGAAGACCGCCAACAGGCCTTTACCGAGCGGATGATTGGTGAAATCGAGGCATTTGCTGACGCCGGCGCACCCCCGGTGAACACCATTTTCTTCGGCGGCGGCACCCCCACGCTCCTGCAGCCAATTCTCTGGGCCAAATTGCTGCATTCCCTTAATGCGAGATTCGACCTGACCGCCCTCGTCGAGTTCACCGTCGAGGCCAACCCCGAAACCGTCACAGCCGAATTGCTCGACATCCTCGTCGCCGGCGGCGTCAATCGACTCAGCATCGGGTCGCAATCCTTTAATCAGACCCATCTGAAAACCCTTGAACGCTGGCACGATCCGCAAAACGTTGCGCGCAGTGTCCAGCTCGCCCGGGCCGCGGGCATCGACAATGTCAACCTCGACCTGATCTTCGCCATTCCCGGCCAGAGCCTCGACCAGTGGGCCACCGATCTGGAACAAGCCCTGTCGCTGAAACCCGAGCATTTGTCCTGCTACAGCCTGACCTACGAGCCAGGCACCGCCATGACCGTCAAGCTCCAGCGAGGCCGCATCACCCCCGCCGAGGAAGACCTTGAAGCGGCCATGTTTACACACACGATCGACTGCCTGACCGCCGCGGGATTCGATCATTACGAAATCTCCAATTTCGCCCGCCGCCTCGAACCGTTTAGCCGGCGGGCTTGCCCGCCGCTTAAACACACCGTCGACCCCAGCGGCGGGCAAGCCCGCCGGCTAAACAATCGCTGTCAGCACAACCTCATGTACTGGCAGAACGGTTCGTGGCTCGCCATCGGGCCCAGCGCTTCGGGCCACCTCAGCGGCATCCGCTGGAAAAACACGCCCCACCTTGGCAAGTACCTCGCTTCCGCCAGCGGCGGCGCCCCCATCCAGGATGTCGAACGCCTCGCCGCCGAGGCCTCGGTCGGCGAGCAGCTCATGCTCCGACTGCGACTCATCGAAGGGGTAGAACACGCCTGGCTTGCGTCCCATCTGACCCCCGACACCGGAAATGATCTAGCAAATCCCTCCCGTCGCGACACCATCGACCGATTCATCGCCGACGGCCTGCTCGAATCCACCCCCACCCATCTCCGCTTGACCCGGCGAGGTCTCATGCTCGCTGACAGCATCGTCGCCGAATTGCTGTGACCCTCTGAATCGAATCTGTTATCCTGAAGCTTGTCCATTCACACCATGCGGTCTTCCCTGGGGTGCGCATCATGCTTCAGTCGCTGATTACGTTTCTTGTTCTCATCGCTTTGTTTGCCGGCGGGATTTACTGGATGGTTTCCACCGCCCCGGACCCGGATGAATCCGGCATCGCTGCCCGTGAGGCGATCGATGTGGGCATGACCTGGCAGCAGGTCGTCGAAGCGGTCAAACCGCCTCGGAAGATCCGCACCATATCGATGCAGCCCCATGCCGACGGCACGCAGGAGATCGTCGAAAGCGGCCTGCAGAAGTACCCCGGCAATGATCAGTTCGCCAGGTGGGCCGACGACGGGCTGGAGCAGGGGTTCGTCTTCCAGTACTTCTTTTCCGCCAAAACCGCCTTCGACGTGTATTTCGATGGCGAGGGCAAGGTCGAAATGATCACCGACGCCCCGACGGCGGCAGACCTCCTCCACACGCGGTAAACTCGGGTCATGGCCGAAGCGAATCTGCATCGCTGCCCGTTCTGCGGCACCGAATATGCCGAGCCATTTGTCGTCTGCACCCAGTGCGGGATGAACCGCGCCACCGGTCGCATGTCAGAACCCGTAGTTGTCGAGGAAGACGACGAAGAGGAACAGCCCTCGCGGTGGTTGCGCTTTGTGATGTGGACGGCGGAATACCTGCCGGGGCTTTTCCGCCCGCTGGTGCTGATCGCTTCGATCCTGCTGGCGATCATCGGGCTGGGCATCACGGTTATGGGCGTGGTGCTGCTGGTCGGCTTTTTCGTGATCTTCTCCAGCATCTGCATCATGGCCGTCGGGGCGCTGGCCTATGCGCAGGCGGTGGCGTGGATTCTGTGGGGTGAATTGGGCTTTTTGCCGGATCAACTCACGGAGTTTGACGAGGTGCGATGGGCGCTGTGGTTTGTCGGCCTGCTGACGCCGGGCACGATATTCGTGATCGTGGCGACGCATTACGCCGGGTGATGACTCTCTTTACCAGTGAAACCTCCCGACCGCAGCGTGCATCGAAGCTGCGACAGACGCAGCCTGTCGCAATCCCCCCTTCCAGGAGCAACCTGATGTCTGAGATCACGGTTTATGGTCTGAGCGTGTCGCCGTTCGTGCGCAAGGTGATGGTGGTGTGTGCGGAAAAGGGGCTCAAAGCCCAGAACATTTCCGTTTCGCCGCGCAGTATTCCCGACGAGTTGAAGGTTCACTCGCCGCTGAGTAAGATTCCCTTTGCGCAGATCCGCAGCAAGTGGTTGGCCGATTCGTCGATCATCTGTCAGTACATCGAGGCGATTGAACCTTCGCCGTCGTTGTACCCGGCCGAGGCGTACGACCGTGCCCGGGCACTCTGGTTCGAGGAATACATCGATAGCGGCGCCATCCCCAATGTACGCCAGATCACGTTTCAACGCCTGGTCAATCCCCTGCTGCTGGGCGTACCCAGCGATGAATCCGTCGTTGCCGAAACGGTCGCCAACGATCTGCCGCCTTTGCTGGATTACCTGGAAGGCGAGATCGGCGATCGTGAGTTCTACGTTGGCGATCAGCTTTCGATCGCGGACATCGCCGTCGCCAGTTTCCTGGCGAACATCATGCATGCACGGGTCGACCTCGACGCCGCCCGCTGGCCGAATGTCATCCGCCACCGCGATGCGATGTGGCAGCGCCCATCGTTCGCCAAGCTCATCGAGCAGGAAACCCACACGCTCAAGGCCCTGGCCGATCAGGTAGCAGCCGCAGCTTCTTAACCACCCTCATCATCCGAACCTCCCTCTGATGCCGCGGGCGGAAGATACGATTGCCGTGTTTCTTCCGCCCGCGGCGGTTGTTTAGCCAACCGCCATCTAAATCAAACAGCAAAAACCCGTGCTGATTTGACTGGTTGTCTGCATCGGATACACTTCGTTAGTTGACGAAGTATCGGAGCCAGCAATGAAGCAGATGCTGTCACTGACCAAAGCCCTGGCGGATGAAACCCGACTGCGAACGCTCATGCTGCTGTCCAGCGGCGAGTTGTGTCTGTGCCAACTCATCGACGTGCTGGAACTGTCGCCGTCGACGATCTCCAAGCACATGAGCATCCTCTACGACGCCGGGTTGATCCACCGCCGCAAGGAGGGCCGCTGGCACTACTACCGCCTGGCTGAGCAGGATACGACCCCCGCTGCACGCGAGGCCCTGCGTTGGGTGATCAGCCACCTGGAAGACGATCCCGCCCTGCACCGCGACGCCAAGAAACTCTGCTGCACCCGCAAGAAAGACCCGCAGGAGCTGACCGCATGCTACAGCGGAAAATGAACATTCTTTTCCTGTGTACCGGCAACTCCTGCCGCTCGCAGATGGCTGAGGGCTGGGCCCGACACCTGCTCGGCGATCGTGTGAACACTTACTCTGCCGGCATCGAAACCCATGGGCTGAACCCCAGCGCCGTCGCCGTCATGGCTGAAGCGGGTGTCGACATCTCCTCACATACTTCCAAAACCCTCGATGATCTACGCGATATCCCGCTGGACCTGGTCATCACCGTCTGCAGTCATGCCGATGAAAACTGCCCCGTGTTTCCCGGCTCCGCCCGTGTGATTCATCATGGGTTCGACGATCCCCCGAAGCTCGCCAAGGCGGAAACCAATCCCGAAAAAGCGCTGGATCACTACCGCCGCGTGCGTGATGAAATCCGTGACTACGTGCAGACACTGCCAGCCACGATCAACGACCTGATTACTCCGTAAAGGAACCCCACCCATGGGTTGCTGTGACCAAAACAATACCGACAACGCTCCCAATACCAACCATACCACCCGCGACGGTGTCCGCGATGGCTACGCACAGATCGCCGCCACAGGTGTGCTCTCGACCGTGACCGCCCCATCCGGTGGCGGCTGTTGCGGCTCGACCGCCAAAGCGCCGTTGACAAACGACCAACTCGCCGAACAACTCGGCTACGATCGTGAACAGATCGAAGCCCTTCCCGAAGGCGCCAACATGGGCCTTTCCTGCGGCAATCCCACCGCCATCGCAGCCCTCGAGCCGGGGCAGGTCGTCGTCGACCTCGGCGCCGGCGGCGGATTCGATGTCTTCCTTGCCGGCCCCAAGGTCGGCCCGACTGGTCGCGTCATCGGTGTGGACATGACCCCCGAGATGCTCACCAAAGCCCGGAACAACACCACCGGCTACGCCGCCGCGACAGGACTCGACAATGTCGAATTCCGACTCGGCGAGATCGAACATCTGCCCATCGCCGACGCCACCGTTGATGTCGTGATCAGCAATTGCGTGATCAATCTTTCGCCGGACAAAGCTCGGGTCTGGAGCGAGATCGCCCGCGTGCTCAAACCCGGCGGCAAAGTGGCCGCTTCCGACATGGCCCTGCTCAAACCACTGCCGGACTCTGTCCGCTCGATGTTTGAAGCGATGGTCGGATGCGTCGCCGGTGCAGTGCTCGTGGATGAGTACCGCGCGATGGTCGAAGCGGCCGGACTGACGCAGGTGGAACTGATCCCCAAGCCGCAGTATGTGCAGGCACTATGCGCGGCGGGCGATCCGTTGTACAAGCGGATTGCGGAACTGCTGCCGGACGGCTCGACCCCGGCCGATTACATCACAAGCCTGGATGTTCATGCTCGACGCGCCGGATGTCGGTGCTGCGGGTAAAAGACTCACGACCTGCGATCAGGGAGGTCCACATGACCGACGCAACCGAATCCAACAATGTGCTGATCTACGCCTGCTCGGGCGGATCCAATGTCGCCGAGGCGGCGGACCAGGCGGCTCGACAACTTGCCGAAGAAGGCATCGGATCGATGTTTTGCATGGCCGGCGTCGGCGCGGCGATTCCGTCGATGCTCGGTAAAGCCCGCAAGGCGTCGCGTACGTTGATTCTTGACGGTTGTCCGAACAACTGCGGCCGACGCATCGCCGAAACGCAGAACCTGCCGCACATCCGTCACGTTCGCATCACCGAACTCGGTATCGAAAAGAACAAAGGCCGCGCCACCCAAGCAGACATCGCCAAAGTGCACGACGCCGCTCGGGCCGCGCTGGCCGAAGACTGATCCACGGAACCGTTCATGTCTGAACACCTGACCCGCAAACTCAGCTTTCTCGACCGCTACCTGACCGTGTGGATTTTCGCGGCCATGGCGCTCGGCGTCGGCATCGGATACTTCCTGCCTGCCGCCAAAGACGCCATCAACGCCCTCAGCGTCGGCACGACCAATATCCCCATCGCCATCGGTCTCATCATCATGATGTACCCGCCGCTGGCGAAGGTGAAGTACGAAGAACTCGGCGACGTGTTTCGCGACTGGAAGGTGCTCGGACTCTCGCTCGTGCAGAACTGGATCATCGGCCCGATCCTCATGTTCGCCCTGGCGATCCTCTTCCTGCACAACCACCCGGAATACATGGTTGGCCTCATCCTCATCGGCCTGGCGCGGTGCATCGCCATGGTCATCGTGTGGAATCAACTCGCCAAGGGCGACACCGAATACTGTGCCGGCCTGGTCGCCTTCAACAGCGTGTTTCAGATTCTGTTTTACAGTGTGTATGCGTGGGTATTCGTGACGCTTCTGCCGCCGCTGTTCGGCCTCGAAGGCAGCGTCGTCGCCATCACAATGGGTCAGATCGCCACCAGTGTTGCGATCTACCTCGGCATCCCATTCGCCGCAGGGCTCATCACACGCTTCACCCTGTTGCGGGTCAAGTCGCGCGAATGGTATGAAAAGACTTTCATCCCCGCGATCAGTCCGCTGACGCTCGCCGCCTTGCTGGCGACGATTCTGGCGATGTTCATTTTCAAGGGCGACCGCATCGTGCAGCTACCGATGGACGTGGGGCTGATCGCCGTGCCGCTGCTGATTTACTTCGTGGTCATGTTCATCGTCAGCTTCTTCATGGGTAAAGCCGTCGGGGCGGACTACTCGAAGACGGCCACGCTGTCGTTCACCGCCGCCAGCAACAATTTCGAGTTGGCCATCGCGGTGGCGATTGCCGTGTTCGGCATTGACTCGGGCGCCGCCTTCGCCGCGGTGATCGGGCCGCTGGTTGAAGTGCCCGTGCTGATCGGGCTGGTCTCGGTCGCCCTGCGTCTGCAGCGTCGTGTGTTCGCCGGGTCTGATTCCAATACCGCCCCCGCCGCCGGTTGAATCATTGACCAAAAAGCGCGCTGCTCGTGTCGGGTCACTTGTTCACGTACACATCAAATCGAAACCCGCGTCCCTGATACACCACGTCCGCCGCTCGTCCGTCCGGCAGTTCGATCGCCGGCGCTCGTGCCGCTCGCTTGATCACCATGCGCCGTCGCGCGATCCGTAATCCCGCCGCCGCCACGCGTCCCACCTCATCAATATCCGCCTCACCGCCCACCGCCTCGGCCAGTTCTACCATCGCCCGCTTTGGAGCGGCCTTCCGCTCAGCCGCAAACATCGGGTCCATGTAAATCACATCCACCGCATCAACATCCCGCATCACATCCAACGCATCACCAAACCGCAACGTGATCCGCCCCGCGGTCTCCGGCTCGACCGCCCGCGCCGCGGCGTGTGACTTTTCCAGCGCCTTGTAAACCTCTGCCACGCGCTCGACGGCAACGACCTCACACCCCGCCGCCGCCATCAACCATGCATCGATCCCGTACCCCGCTGTCGCATCCAGCACGCGTGGCCTGTACCCCTTCTTCACCCCGATCGCCCGGAACAACGGCGCCTTCAGCGATCGCCCCGCACCGCTGCGCACATCAACCTTCAGCCAATCTGCCGGCTCCAACATGACATCACTGTACCACGCCGAACAGTGCAGCGCGACAGCGACCAACCCCGGCCGAATGTTTCCACACGATGAGTGTTACGCGGTGCTGGCGGGAGATCGATTCAGACCAGTGCGCCGAGCACACCGACGCGGATACCTGCCGCGCGTAGCGTGGCGGTGGCTTTCTTGTTCACCAGGTACAACGAAATCAACCCCAGCAAGGGCACAATGCCAATCAGCGTCAGCAGGCCCACCACCAGCGGCCTGTATAATTGCGTCGCCAATCGAAGTATGGCAATCGGCGTCAACAGCATCGTGACCAGGCCGACCCCCGCCACGACAATCCGCAACTGCGGCGGCACTAGAAATTGTGCCAATAACGCCGCCATGTACATCCCGATCGTGCCGATGAGCACGCGCTGCCGCGATGCGATTTCACAAAGCCGAAGATGCTGCTGATAGTCCGACGACGCAAACATATCCATGGTGAATCGAGACATCAGATTTCCCCAGAGAGTAAAGAATCAACACTCAAACACACTGCCGCATATTTCGGTCGCCACCACGCACAACTTTATCACTGCTGCCGCTGAATGCGCCGGCCCTCGGTATTACGCCCATACAATCCGAACCAACGACACCATGCAACACCACAGCCGGCCTCAACGTTGTCCCGGTTCCACTGTCTGTGAGGTTTCTCTATGACACGCTTGATCGTCGCGACTGTCTGCTTGACCGCCGCCACCCTGATGGCGGACACCAAGCCGCTGATCATCGCCCATCGCGGGGCGTCAGATCAGGCGCCGGAGAATACGCTTGCCGCCGCCGAACTCGCCTGGCGGCAGCAGGCCGACGGCATCGAGGGCGACTTCTACCTCACTGCCGACGGCCACATCGTCTGTATCCACGATAAAACCACCCAGCGCACCACCGGCATTGACCGCCGGGTGGACCGATCCACCCTCGCCGAGCTACAGGCCCTCGACGCCGGTGCTTTCAAAGGTCCGCAATACGTCGGTCAGCGTATCCCGACGCTCGACCAGTGGCTCGACACCGCCCCATCCGAAGGGCTTTTCATACTCGAAGTCAAAAGCGGCCCGGAACTGATCGCGCCTCTGAAAACCAGACTCGCCGCCCGGCCCGCCCTGCGTCAGCGCATTCGCATCATCAGCTTCAACGACGCAGTCATCCGCGAATCAAAACGCCTGTTGCCCGATATCCCCGCCTGGCTGTTGATCAGCTACAAGCAAAACAAGGAAACCGGCACATGGACCCCCACGCTCCAACAGATGCTCGATAAACTCAAAGCCTGCGGTGCCGACGGTCTTGACACCCACGCCAATCCGCAGGTGATCACACCCGCCTTCGTCGCCGCGCTGCGGCAAGCCGGCTATGCCCTGCATTGCTGGACCATTAACGACCCCGCCGCCGCCCGACAGTTTGCTGAACTCGGCTTCGATTCGATCACCACCAATCGCCCCGCCGAGATGCGCCGCGCATTGACAAAGTAACCCTCCTGCCGAGGGCGTCCCGGTTCTTCGGGGTGGTTCAGTTCACTGCCGCAAGCGCCGCGGCTTCGTCGTCGACGATCGGGATCAACTGCGTGATGTTCGCTTTGCTGAACACATCCCGGATCTTGTCGCTGACGTGATACATCACCATCTGCTTGCCGCGGTTGCGCAGCGAGGTGTAACAGGCGACCAGCAAGCCGATGCCGATGGAGGTCATGAAGTCGACGGCCCCCATGTCGAGGATCGTCGACTGCCCCGGCCCGGCGATCGCGTAGTGCAACTGCATCATGACCCGCGAAGTCTCCGCCACGTCAAATGAACCGCTGAGCAGCAGTTGCTGCACCTCGTCTTCTCTGGCGATCGATTGGATTTCCATACCAAGCTCCCGACCCGGTCCCCGGCCTTGAAGTGGCCACCACAAAACCCCGAACCCGACACCTGATTCTACCCGCCCCCCACGGCCGACGAAAGCCCAAACTGCCCCGCCCGAAAATCAACCACCGCGCATGTGTACAACTGTCTCTCACCGCAACCGGTCAGATGCTGTGAACTGAATTATGCGTAGATCACCCTTTCTCAGTCTAGTCCACTCGAATCTGAATGTGGCGGTACTCCATGGTGCCGCGGTCGCCTTCGAGGCCGATCGGGCCTGTTGCGGGAAGCTTGAGCGCGTCTTCGAGCACTTCGCCGTTGCAGGTGCAGTGCGCCACGCCGTCGCGGACAACAACCTGGATCGCGTTCCAGTCCTGCGGCTTGTACTTCTTGAGTTGCTTGTACGGCCCGGCGACCAGATAGTCGCGGCACTGAAGCTGCGGCTTACGAATGAAGATGCCGCTGTCGGCCCCGACGCCGGCGCGAAATTCCAGCTTGAGCGTGAAGTCTTTGGGGAACTGCTCGACCGTGTAAATCTGTCCGGTCAGACGATCCTTCTCATCGGGAAACTCGATCACGAACACGCCGTCCTTGGCGTAGTAGCGCTGGTCGCTGGAAATCGTCTTGCCGTCGAATGTTTCGAGCACTTCGCCGATCTTCGGATCATCGCGCTTCGTCTTAGCCCGAAAGCACCAGCCGGTCAGATCATGCCCATTAAACAGACTCCGAAACCCGGCCTCCGGCTGCCAGTCCTCAGACCCCGCCGGCATCACCGCACACGATGACAACAAAGCCAACCCGATCACCCCGACGACCCCGACAACAACACGCACATGATTCATGATCGACCCACCATGTAAGAGGAGGAATCCATTGTAACGGAGAAACCCCGGCGTGAGGGCACGCCGGCTCGGACTCCCCCCGCCTATCGAACGACTCCCTTCATGCCAAATCAGTCCGAGCCGGGCTGCCCCCAGCCCGGTTCTTCTGTATAGTAACTTGCATGCCCTCCAACCCCCGCGCCCTGCACATCACCTTCGGCGCATACGGCATGCGCCTGCACGGCGACCCGCGCGGCACCGTCATCCGCTCACTGAATCATCCCACCGACCCCATCCTCGGCCGCGATGAAGATTGGCAGCAAGAAGAACTTGATCGCCTGCGCTTCGACCCCGTCACACTCACCGATCCACAGCGGGCCGTCGCCGAGCAACTGCTGCCGTCTATCTGTGACAAAACCCGCTGCACGTGCCACATCAATGCCGTGCGACCCGACCACGTGCACATCCTGCTGACACCTGCGCAGTGCGTCGATGAATTGTCGCCCGCATTGAGCGAACACGATGCAAAAACGATTCGACGTTTGATCAAGCGACGCTTGAGCGTAGGACTGTCGCAACGCTGGCCCCTGCCGCCCGGTGCGAATTGGTGGGCCGAATGCGGCTCGATCAAATGGGTGTGGGACGCGCAATACTTCACAAACGTGCTGAACTACATCAAGCGCCAGCGCCTCACATAAAGACAAAGACCGGCGTGAGGGCACGCCGGCTCGGACTCCCCCCGCCTATCGAACGCCCCCCTTCATACCAAATCAGTCCGAGCCGGGCTGCCCCCAGCCCGGCTCTTCTCAACTGACAACATCGACTCCCGACCTGCCCTGTAGAAAAGCTCTGCAAATCTGAGGATCATCAGGTTGTGGGTGACGGCGCGGAGGTTCATTTCGCGGCGGCGGGTTTGATACTTTCGTGATGTCAGGGCGGAGCCAAAGTGGCGCTTGAGCATGAACATCACGGTCTCGACCTGCCAGCGCTGGCCGTAGGTCTCGTCGTCGAAGGCGGTGGCCATGAGGTAACGCCATTTGCCGGTCGGCAGTTTGAGCGTCGGACGACCGGCGGTGGCGGGGATCAGCGAGGTGATGTTCAGGTATTCGCGCAGCAGGATGTGGTTGGGTTCGGAGTCGTAGCCGGCGTCGGCGATCAGCCGTTGCGGCACGGCGTTGACGCACATGCCGCCCATCAGCGGCAGCAGTTGATCGACATCGGGGCGCGGGCCCATCGTGGCGTGGGTGCCGAGGATCAGGTGGTTGTCGCAATCGGCCACGACGCCGAGTTTGGCGAATCGGCGATAGGTCGTGGTTTGATACAAACCCGGCGATCGCGCTTTTCTTCGCACAAAGTATCGGCTGGCGCCGTCGAGTTCGAAGCCCGTCGAGTCGGCAGCGGCAGTGTCGATCGCTTCGGCGATCAGCGGCGAAGTCTCCAGCGATGTGTCCGGATGACGATGCAACAGCGCCACGGTCTGCGCGAGCATGCGGCGGATCAGCGCGTCGCGCAGAAGCCGTCGCTCGGCCTTCTGCAGCGTGGTGAAGTGCGGCACCTTCGCAAGCTGCATGTCGCTGCACAGCGTCGGCCAGTCGATGAGCATGGCGACGATGCCGCGATAGTCGTTGCGTGTGAACTGCCGCAGTACGAGGACGGCGAACAACTGCGGCAGCGTGAAGTCGTGACGCGAGAACCGGTGACCGTAGCGCGGCAGCACCCGCCGGCCGACCCCCAGGGCCATCGCCGTCACCCTCCGTGGCGACTTGGATGTCAGGCTCATCGTTCATCATCTAACGCCTTGGACCCAACCGCGCAACCGAACACGCGCCGAACATCAGAGCTTTTCTACAGGGCACTCCCGACCCCTTTTCTTCCCTATCTTGCCTACTTGCTATCAATGATCGGCCCGGTGTAATGCTTTGAGAGCATCTTCTTGTGACAAAGTCCCCATGCCTCTTAAAACACCTTTAATTTCGGCAGGTGTCAGCGGATACCGAATATATTTTGCGCAGGCTTCAATCACATCTTCACGAGACAATGATGTCAAAGGTGGTGAATCAAGAATTGCGATAAACTCTTTGCCCGACAATTTGCCATCAATCTGCGGTATCCGATCTATAATCACATCTTCTGCTGATAGATTACTCATGCCTTCTACACCGGCAACCAATGCCGCTACTTGTTGAGAGTGCCGGTTGGTCTGATAGCTGGTAGTTAAACCAGAAGAATTTGACCCAACTGATTTCGCTTGAAATCCTATGAATCGTGGAGATGTTATCTCAATATTGTTGCGTTCATTCACACTCCATTGAGCGCCAACCCGATCTTGAAATACCTGAGAAATACGGTCACCCGGTTTTACATCAATTTTTGTCCCATCTTCTCGATAAAATTCGTATTCAAGCGTATCAACCTCAAGCAATTTGTAAATATATGCGCCTACAACTTGGACACTTCTTTGTTTCAACCGCGGGAGTAATGCTCTATTAAAATATCCTGAAGACATTAGATATTCTCTGGCGTTCCCCGCAGAGACCCGGAATGAGGTGGCACCTTCATTTTCAAGTTCTATTCTAATGTAGCCTAGTGCGAAGATATCAGAATCTATCTTGTATTTAGATTCACGGGAAGAGTTCATCAATGTCACATCGCGAGAAACCGATGCCATTAAACTATTCCTCTCATCAGAAGAAAGCAGGTTCTCAACCAATTCAACCGGTTGCCCTGATAGAGTTGAGGATTCATAAAGATCCCCAACAGTTGCTTTGCTTGTTGGGGGGAAAATCGGCTTAAAACCATGATGATTTAAGTATGCCGTGAGTGGATCCACTGTTGTACAACCAACACAATAAATACTCACCAATGTCATGAAGAGGATGTTACGAAACATATCGTGTGCTCCATTGTGTGATAAAAACGGCCGAACAGCTTTCGCCGTTCGGCCGTCGTGGTGTTTCAAGTTGTCGACCCGGAGTCAATCAATTTAGTAATCCATGTCTTCCATGCCGCCGCCGGCTTTGCCCTTCTTCTCTTTGATTTCGGAGATGAGGGCGTCGGTGGTGAGCAGGAGGCCGGAGATGGAGGCGGCGTTTTGCAGGGCGGTGCGCTCGACCTTGGTGGGGACGAGGACGCCGAACTTGATCATGTCGCCGTACTCGGCGGTCAGGGCGTTGTAGCCGAAGTTGGTGTCCTTGGCTTCTTCGACCTTCTGGGCGACGATGGAGCCGTCGAGGCCGGCGTTTTCAGCGATCTGCTTGATCGGGGCCGACAGAGCGCGGAAGACGATGTCGGCGCCGATGGCTTCATCCATGGGCAGGTCCTTCTTGAGCTTGTCGAGGACCTTGCGGGCGCGGAGGACGGCGACGCCGCCGCCGGGGAGGATGCCTTCTTCGACGGCCGCACGGCAGGCGTGGACGGCGTCTTCGACACGACCCTTCTTCTCCTTCATCTCGGCTTCGGTGGCAGCGCCGACGTGGATCTGAGCCACGCCGCCGGCCAGCTTGGCGAGACGTTCCTGGAGCTTCTCACGGTCGTAATCGGAGGTGGTGGCATCGAGTTCAGCCTTGATGGCTTCGATGCGACCCTTGATGTCGGCGGACTTGCCGGCGCCTTCGATGAGGGTGGTCGCTTCCTTCTCGACGGTGACCTTCTTGGCGCGGCCGAGTTCGTTGAGCTCGAGCTTTTCGAGGTCGATGCCGAGCTCTTCCATGACGGCGGTGCCGCCGGTGAGGGTGGCGATGTCCTGGAGCAGAGCCTTGCGGCGATCGCCGAAGCCGGGGGCCTTGACGGCGACGACCTTGAGGATGCCACGGAGCTTGTTGATCACGAGGGTGGCCAGGGCTTCACCGTCGATATCTTCGGCGATGATGAGCAGGGCCTTGCCGGACTCGGCGACCTTGCCGAGGATCGGGAGCAGGTCCTTGGCGCTGGAGAGCTTCTTCTCGTGGATGAGGACGTAGGCGTCTTCGAGCTCGGCGGTCATCGAGGCGGGGTCGGTGACGAAGTGGGGGCTGAGGTAGCCCTTGTCGAACTGCATGCCTTCGACGAGTTCGACGTGGGTCTCGAGGGTGGAGCCTTCCTCGACGGTGATCACGCCGTCCTTGCCGACCTTGTCCATGGCCTCGGCGATGATGGCGCCGATGTTCTTGTCCTGGTTGGCCGAGCAGGTGCCGACCTGGGCGATCTGCTCGGTGGTGGCGATCTTCTTGGAGAGCTTGCCGAGCTCATCGGTCATGGCGGCGACGGCCTTTTCGATGCCGCGCTTGATGGCGTTGGCATTGGCGCCGGCGGTGACGTTCTTGAGGCCTTCGTCGAAGATGGCTTCGGCATAGATGGTGGCGGTGGTGGTGCCGTCGCCGGCGAGGGTGGAGGTCTTGGAGGCGACTTCCTTCACCATCTGGGCGCCCATGTTTTCATAGGGGTCTTCGAGGGAGACTTCGTTGGCGACGGTGACGCCGTCCTTGGTGACGGTCGGCGAGCCGAAGGATTTTTCGAGGACGACGACGCGGCCGGAGGGGCCGAGCGTGACCTTGACGGCGTGGGCGAGCTTCTTGATGCCGCGACGAATGGATTCGCGGGCGTCGGCGTCAAAGAGGATTTTCTTGGCAGCCATGGTTGGGTTCCTTGGTGATTCAGGTTGGTTTGGTTAAAAGGGTGCTGGTTGGTGCGTCGCACGGAAGTGCGACACGCCGGGGGTTTACTCGACGATGGCGAGGATGTCGTCTTCGTTGACGATGAGGAGTTCTTCGCCGGCGAGCTTGATTTCGGTGCCGCCCCACTTGTTCAGCAGCACGGTGTCGCCCTTCTTGACCTGCAGGGCGTTGCGCTTGCCGGTCTTGTCGTTGACGGCGCCTTCGCCGACAGCGACGACTTCGGCCTGCTGGGGCTTCTCGGCGGCGGACTCGGGCAGGAAGATGCCGGACTCGGTCTTGGTTTCGGCTTCGTGACGCTTGACGAGGATGCGGTCGCCGAGGGGCTTGACTTTCATGTTGCGTGTCTCCAAAAAAGCGGGGATCAGTGATCCGGGTAAGGGTTCAGGATTTCGAAGCGGTCGGCCATTGGCCGCCGTAGTAACGTTCCAGCAAGCGTCGCAGCGTGTCGAGGATCTGCTCAAGGTGGACCGGCTGGTCCAGGACGCTGAAGGCGTTGAACTTCAGGGCGTCGGCGAGCAGTCGGTTGTCGTCACGCCGATCGAACAGGCGGCCGCGAACGAGCACAGCCGGGGGCGTCGGGCTCATGCGGCGGATCACCTGCAGGAGCTTGAGGCCCTGGCGGTTGCGATCGCCACCGGTCTCGATGACGGCGGCGTGGATGCGGTGGTGCTCGATGACATCCAGGGCCTGGTCGACATCACTGACGCGGATGGCGTGAACACCCTGGGGCTCGAGCAGGCGGGGCAGATGGTCGGCCCAGATCTGCTCGCCGGTCGACAGCAGCACATTCAGCCGCTGATTCGAGTTGTCGCGCACCCCAAGCATGCTGTGCTCCTTCCAGCACGGGATATGAGGCAAATCTGATGCCCTTTGCCACGATGGGCAGCGGCGCGGCACGCAAGACGCAAGACATGCAATCTCAGCCACTTATACGCAACATGCTTGTTTAATTCGGCCCATCACCCTGCTTAAGGGCCTGCCAGAGCCGCCCAAGCGGGTCGGCAGGCTGTCAACGTGGCAGACGGGATGGTGGTCGCTTTATGGCATCGTGTACCCCGACGCTGAAGCGTCGGGCTTGGGGAATGAAAGTGGAAAATGGGCCCGATTTTCGGTTTTGGCCATTCGGGCTTATGATGGGGGGCTTGTCCGGGCGGTGATGGAATTTCCGAACCTTAGATGCGAGTTCACCCGAAAATGGCTCACGACCCCCTGAATGTGATTTCGAAACTGAACACTGCCGCCGGCGAGCTGCAGTATTACGACCTGACCAAGCTGACCGGCATGGGCGATGTCGCCGGACTGCCGATTTCGATCAAGGTGCTGCTGGAGTCGGCCCTGCGGAATATCGACGGCTTCGTCGTCAGCGAGGACGACGTCAAGAAGATCGCCGCCTGGAACGCCGCCGACCCCGGCGCGATCGAGGTGCCCTTCATGCCCGGCCGCGTCGTGCTGCAGGACTTCACCGGCGTGCCGGCCGTCGTCGACCTCGCTGCCCTGCGCGACGGGTGCAAACGCCTCGGTGGCGACGTCAGCAAGATCAATCCGCTGGTGCCCTGTGACCTGGTCATTGACCACTCCGTGCAGGTCGACCACTTCGCTTCGCACGATGCGCTGAACCTGAACCTGCTGATCGAGTTCGAGCGCAACCGCGAGCGTTACGAATTCCTCAAGTGGGGGCAGCAGGCGTTCGACAATTTCTCCGTCGTCCCGCCCGGCACCGGCATCGTCCACCAGGTCAATCTCGAATATCTCGCGAAGGTCGTCATGGAAAAAGACGGCATCGCGTACCCCGACTCGCTGGTCGGCACCGATTCGCACACGACCATGATCAACGGGCTGGGCGTGACAGGCTGGGGCGTCGGCGGTATCGAGGCCGAGGCCGTCATGCTGGGCCAGCCGATTTACATGCTGCTGCCGAAGGTCATCGGGTTCCGCCTCAAGGGCAAGCTGCCGGAAGGCGCGACCGCGACCGACCTGGTGTTGACCGTTACGCAGATGCTGCGGCAGGTCGGCGTGGTCGGCACCTTCGTTGAATTCTTCGGTGAAGGCACCGCGTCGCTGCCGCTGACCGACCGCGCGACCATCGCCAACATGGCGCCTGAATACGGTGCGACGATGGGCTTTTTCCCGGTCGATGGCGTGACGCTCGATTACATGCGCATGACCGGTCGCAGCGAAGAGCTTTGTGACGTCGTCGAGAAATACGCCAAGGCGCAGGGCATGTGGCTGGACCCGGCCGCCGAGCCGCGGTTTACCAAGGTGGTCGAGCTGGATCTTTCGACGGTCGAGCCGTCGCTGGCCGGGCCCAAGCGTCCGCAGGATCGCATCGCACTGTCGAGCATGAAAAGTCAGTGGCGCAACGATCTGTCGAACACGTTCGGCAAGGACGGCGCGTCGAAGGATTCCACCGGCGAGCGCATGACCGCCGAAGGCGGCATGCTCGAAGATGAAGCCGAGGCGGCTGTCGCCACCGCCACCGCCGACCCGGGCGTCGATGGCGTCGAAGTCGAGTACAACGACGCCAAGTTCAAGCTCAAGCACGGCGCGGTCGTCATTGCAGCGATCACCTCATGCACCAACACGTCGAATCCGAGCGTGCTGGTCGCCGCCGGTCTGCTGGCGAAAAAGGCCGTTGAAAAAGGGCTGAACGTCAAGCCGTGGGTCAAGACTTCGCTGGCTCCCGGTAGCCGCGTCGTCACGGATTACCTGGCCGAAGCAGGACTCGACAAGTACCTCGATCAGATCGGATTCGAGACCGTCGGCTACGGCTGCACCACGTGCATCGGCAACTCCGGCCCGCTGCCGGACGAGATCGCCAAGGCGATCGAGGCCTCGGACCTGGTCGCCACCAGCGTGCTGTCGGGCAACCGCAACTTCGAAGGCCGCATCAACCCGCATGTGAAGGCCAATTACCTCGCCTCGCCGCCGCTGGTTGTCGCTTACGCGCTGGCCGGCTCGACGGATGTCGACCTCGTCAATGAACCGCTCGGCGAAGGCAGCGACGGCCCGGTCTACCTCAAGGACATCTGGCCGACGACGACGGAAGTTCGCAAGACCGTCGAATCGTGTGTGAAACCAGCCCAGTTCGCCAATCGTTACTCCGATGTCGACACCGGCCCCGAGCAGTGGCAGAAGATCGACGCGGCGACCGGCGACCTCTACGACTGGTCCGATGATTCGACCTACATCCAGCACCCGCCGTTCTTCGCGGAGATGGGCCCGGACGCCAAACCGATCGCAGCGATCGCCGGCGCTCGCTGCCTGGTGAAGGTCGCCGACTCGGTCACGACCGACCACATCTCACCCGCTGGTGCGATCAAGGCCGACACCCCCGCCGGTCAGTACCTGCTCTCGCACGGCGTCGACAAGAAAGACTTCAACAGCTACGGCTCGCGCCGCGGCAACGATCAGGTCATGACCCGCGGCACCTTCGCCAACATCCGTGTCCGCAACCAGCTCGCCCCCGGCACCGAAGGCGGCTACACCACCGACTTCACCACCGGAGAAGTCAGCTTCATCTACGATGCCTCGGTCAACTACAAGAAGGCCGGCACCCCGCTGGTTGTTCTAGCCGGCAAGGACTACGGCATGGGCTCGTCGCGCGACTGGGCCGCCAAGGGCACCTACCTGCTCGGCGTCAAGGCCGTCATCGCCGAAAGCTACGAGCGCATCCACCGCTCGAACCTCGTCGGTATGGGCGTGCTTCCGCTGCAGTATAAAGATGGTGAAACTGCCGAGTCGCTCGGCCTGACCGGCCGTGAGGTGTTCGATTTCGAAATCAACGACAACCTCAAGCCCGCCCAGGAAGTCGCCATCACCGCCACTGATCCCGACAGCGGCAAAGCGACGAAGTTCGCCGCCGTCTGCCGCATCGACACTCCCGTCGAAGTCGACTACTACCGCAACGGCGGCATCCTCCACACGGTGCTGCGCAAGCTCGTGAAGGGTTGATCGGTTAACTGGTTGATTGGTTGACGAACGTGCCACAAGCCCGATGACGAGTCGTCGGGGTTTGGGTTATACATTTATTCTGTCTTCGCCAACGTATTCACGCGCCACGAGACGATCATCGACAACACGATCGCCGCGGCGAACACGTAGATGCCGTACATCGGCGCCGCATCCAGCAGAGCCTTGGCCTTGACCAGCACCACCATCACGGCGACCACGAACACGTCCAGCATCGACCACTTGCCCAGCGTTTCGACCCACTTCAGCGTCTTGTCCCGGGTATCTTCCGGCATCGGACGCAACCACACCCAACCCAACACCCCCAGCTTCGCTGCGGGAAAGATCATCGAAAAAAAGAAGATGATCAACGACAGGATGTAGTCGCCCGACTGCCACATCCCCGTCACCGATTGCCAGATCGAATATTCATCCGAGCCGAAGATGAACTTGCTCAGCTTCACAGTCGGTAGAAACCACCCCGCGATCAACAGCACGATCGCCAGCGACCCCATCACCGGCACATCCCACGCTTTCGAATTCACCTGCTGCAAAGATTTGGGCATCATTGATCTCGAAATACATTCACGAATGTGTGACTTGGACACCCACGATGGCGATTCCTGCGCGGTCCGCGGCTTCGATGATCTGTTGCTTGTCCGTCATGATCACCTTGCCCGCTTCCACGGCCAGACATGCAGCACCGCACGCCTTAAGCTTCTCGATCGTGTTCAAACCCACCGTCGGCACATCAAAGCGCATGTCCTGATCCGGCTTTGCGATCTTCAACAGCGTCCACCCGCCACGTTTACATAGCTCCCCGGCGCGCTGGATCATACGATCGGTCCCTTCGATCGCTTCGACGGCGATGATCTCTCGGTCGCGCACCGCAATCGACTGGCCCACATCCAATTCACCCATGCGGGCGATGATCGGCAGCGCGAAGTTGATGTCGGCTGACTCCGCTGCCGCTGGTGCATGACGGGTCATGATGCCTTCGTCAGCCATCTGCTGCGGGATGTATTTTGTTGAATCGATGAGCGTGATCCCTTCGCCGGCCAGTTCGTCGGCGACCGCGCCGAGGATGGCGTCGTTGCGTTTGTCGTGCCTGAGTTTACCAAACCACAGCTTTGCCGCACGCAGATCGGGCATCTGCCGGACCATGTGCAGCGGATCGTACATGCGGACCTTTTTGACGCGCCCCACCATCACCGCCTCGTGCACCCCCGCCCGGCGTAACAGGCGAATCCATCGCCCGATCTGGATGATCCCCGCCGTTCTGAACGTGTCGCACTCGGCCGGCAGCAGCGCATCGTATTGATCGCGCAGGCCTACGCAGACCACGCGCCGCCCCGACGCCCGCATGCCCGCGGCCGTGAGCACCGGCAGCCGTCCCTGCCCGGCGATAAGTCCGATCGGTTGGTCCATGCCCATAGTTTACCGTTTAGCGTCGCCGCTTGCGGCGGGTTGCTTTCGGTGCCGCCCGAAGCGCCATGCCCGGCCTGCCCGATCTGCAAAGATTGTTTTCTCTGCATCATCCATGATGTTCTAATAGAGCGCAGGTATCCATGCTCTAACATCCCTCAACGACATAGGAGTTCTCCGTGAATTATTCGCGACCCTCCGTCCGTCGCCGCTCGATGCTCAAGGCCGCAGCCGCGACAGTGTCTGCCCCCTACTTTGTTCCGTCCCGTCTGCTGGGGCTGGACGCACCCTCCAACACGCTTCGCATCGGCAGTATCGGCACCGGCCGCATGGGCCACGGCGATATGAAGGAAGCGGTCTATCGCGGGCTTGATCCCAAGCTCAATGCCCGTGTCGTTGCCGTCTGCGACGTCAACCTTGAACGTGCCCGCCACGCCAAGGGTGAAGTCGAAGCCATCTACGAAAAGAAGCTCGGCCCCGGCAAGTACGAACCCGTCAAGGCCTACCAGGATTTCCGCGAACTGCTGGGCCGCGATGATATCGATGGCGTGACGATCTCCACGCCCGATCATCAACACGCCCTCAACGGCATCGCCGCCGCCAATGCCGGCAAAGCTATCTACATTCAAAAGCCCTTCACCTACTCAATCGTCGAAGGGCAGAAACTTGTCAAAGCCGTCCGCAAGAACAAAGTCATTCTGCAAACCGGTTCACAACAGCGCAGCGATCAGCGCTTCCGCCGCACCTGCGAGATCGTACGCAACGGCTACCTCGGCAAGCTGCACACGATCGAGGTCATCGTCCCCACCGACCACGGCAAGGCCAGCGCCGATCCCGAAACCGTACCGGACGATTTGAACTACGACCTGTGGATGGGCCCGACCGCCAAGCGGCCCTATACGTCGGCGTGTGTTCATCCGCTCAAGGGCTACGGCCGGCCGGGCTGGCTGCAGGTCGAGCAATACTGCCGCGGCATGATCACCGGCTGGGGCGCCCATATGTACGACATCGCGCAGTGGGGTCTGGGTACGGACACCAATTCGGGCCCGGTCAGCGTCAAGGCCACCGCCGAGTTTCCCGATCGCGGCCTGTTCAACGTCCATGTCGGCTACGACGCTGAAGCCGAGTACGCCAACGGCGTCAAACTCGTGTCACATAACGGAGCACCTGGCGTCAAATTCATCGGGGAAGACGGCTGGGTCTGGGTCGCTCGCGGCAAATGGGACGCCAGCGATCAGAACATCCTTCGTACCCAACTCAAGGATAACGATGTCCACCTGACCGTCAGCGCCAACCACATGATTAACTTCCTGCAGTCGATGCGATCGCGTCAAGATCCAATCGCCCCTGCGGAGGTCGGGCATCGATCCAACAGCGTGTGCGTGATTCACCACATCGCGATGAAGCTTGGCCGCAAGTTGAAGTGGGATCCCCAAACTGAACAGTTCGTCAACGATGCCGAAGCGAACAAGATGCTCGACTTCGACCATCGTGAACCGTACACCGTTTGAAAAGCAGGAAATCATGAAAGCAGGAAAACAGAACATGACTGCGAAGTTTGTCACGTGCGCGGTGTTGGTCAGCCTGGTCAGCGCCATGGCCCAAGCCGCCCCACCGGTGGCGATACAACATGACGACGAAGCCGGCACGTTGACGGTCAAAGTCGGCGATAAGACCGCATTGCAGTATCAGTACGTTGATCAGTGGGCGATTCCGCATTTCTGGCCGGTCAATACACCGTCTGGAAAGAACCTGTTGGAACAGAAAGCTCAACCGCCGGAGCAGTTTCCGCACCATCGGGCGTTGTGGATCGTCGACCGCGTGCAACTCGAAGGCGGCCCCGATGTCGACTTCTACCACGAATGGAAGAATTACATCGACAAGGCCCACCCCGAACAAGGCCACAAGCATTTCATCCGTCATCAGGCGTTTGACAACATCCAATCAGACGGGGAAACCGCGTCGTATAACGAATCACTGAAATGGATCGTCAACCGATCAACGCCCGTGCTCGACGAACACCGCCACGTCGTGATTCATTCACTCGGCAATGGTGAGTACCTGATGGACCTGTCGTGGAAACTGACCGCGACATACGGCGATGTGAAGTTTCTCAGTGACTGGGTGCATTACGCCTGGCCCTACGTGCGCATCAACAGCACCTTCAACGGCGCCCACGGCGGCACCATCACCGCCGACAACGGCGACACCGGCCAGAGTGGCACCAATGGCAAGTACTACGATTGGGTCGATTACTCCAATACCGTCGGCAACACCACGGAAGGCCTCGCCGTATTCGTCTACCCCGATGGGCAAAAGCGAAAGTGGCTGACACGGGAGTACGGCACGTTCGGACCTCGCCGCCCGGACGCGCTCAGCGGGACAAAATTCACACTGAAAATGGGCGAGTCGATCAGCGGTCGCGTCGGTATTCTTGTTCATGATGGCGATGTCAAAACCGGACGAGTCGCTGAACGCTACCAGCATTACGCCGCAAACGGTGGCTTCACATTCACTGACGACAAGGCGGCAGGTCGCATCACGTTGCGTGAGGGCAACTTCCCGGTGCTGACCTACAACTACGGCATGCAACTTGAAAGCGGCGTCGACGAGAAGTATCGCCGGGCATGCTACGTGCACCCGCTGTATGACCTCGACGGCAACCCATTGACCGAAGACTTCCCGAAGGATCACTACCACCATCGCGGCATGTTCTGGACATGGCCGATCGTGAAGGTGCGCGGCAAGGATACGCAAACCTGGCACCCGGCCAATCCTTCGCTGAAACAGCATTTTGTGCGTTGGAAGAAACGTGAGACAACCAACGATCACGCTACGCTCAGCGCCGCCGTCGAGTGGAAACTCAACAACACCGAAACCGTCGCCCATGAGACGATCACGTTAAACGTACTTCCCGCTGACGCGGTCGGCCGCGCCATTGATGTGACGCTGACGCTCGAAGCCGTCGGCGGTCCGATGACGTTGCGTGGCCAAACAGACCACAACAAGGGCTACGGCGGCATGAGCCTGCGCGGCGCCCCGCCGTTCAAAGGCGCGACCGTTTACGCCGATGGCAAGCACGTTGAGCGTGATTCCGACCGCCAGCATTTTCACTGGGCGGATCTGTCAACCGCTGAGCGCGGCATGGCGCTGTTCGCACACCCGGATCACCCGGACTATCCGCCAACCTGGGTGACGCGGACCAGCTACGCGGGCTTTCTGAACGTGGCATGGCCCGGCAATGCAACCTGCACCCTCGAACCCGGCAAACCGATCACGCTGAAATATCGCGTGTATGTTCACCGCGGCGATGTCGACAGCGGCAAAGTCGCCGAGCATCATCAGGCTTACATCGAGGATAAACTGTGAAACCGACACGACGGGCATTCACAGCGGCCGCAGCCGGGGCGCTTGGGGCGATGGCGCTGCCGCATGTGGCTTTCGCCAAGGGGCGCGCGATGACGAAGATCGACAGGATTCAGCTATTTCCGATGCGGTATCCGATGACGGGGTACTTCAAGTTCTTCACCGGGCCGCATGGGTCGGCCGGTCGCGCCGCGGTGATCATCAAGGTGACCGCCGATGATGGAACCGTCGGCTGGGGTCAGTCTCTGCCGATCGCCAAGTGGTCTGATGAAACGTTGGAGACGGCGGTTGTTGCGTTGCGTGACTACTTTGTGCCGGTGTTGATCGGACGTGACCCGACGGACCTCGATGGTGCAATGGATGCGATGGATCACGCCATCGCGCCCGGATTCACGACAGGCATGCCGATCACGCGTGCCGGGCTCGACATCGCATTGCATGATCTGACCGGCAAACTGCGCGGCCAGTCGCTTGCTCAGATGTGGGGCCGCCAGATCAAAGGCCCGCTGACGCTGAGCTGGACAGTCAACGTGACGAAGCTCGACGATGTCGCCGCCCGCATCGACGAGGGACATCAGCGCGGTTTCAGCAACTTCAACATCAAAGTCGGGCCCGATCCGCAGTTCGATGAAACGCTGGCCAAAGAAGTCCGCAAGCTGGCGCCGAAGACGTTTCTGTGGGCCGATGCCAACGGCGGATATGACGATGAAGCGGCGCTCGTGGCGGCCCCGAAACTGTCCGACGCCGGCGTCGATGTGCTGGAAGCGCCCCTGCGACCGAACCACATCAGCGGCTACCAGGCCCTGAAAAAACAAGCTGCCCTGCCAATCCTCATGGACGAAGGCGTGATCACACCGCGCGATCTGCGCGAATTTCACCGCCTCAGTATGCATGACGGCGTGGCATGCAAACCCGCGCGATGCGGCGGCCTGCTGTCCAATCGCCGACAGATCGAATACTGCCTGAAGCACGACCTGATCTGGCTCGGCAGCGGACTGACCGATCCGGATATTTCACTGGCCGCCTCGCTGAGCCTGTATGCCGCCTTTGGGCAGCAACGCCCCTGCGCGCTGAATGGTCCGCAGTTTCTCACGGCCGATGTGCTCAAAACACCGCTGCGCATCGAGCAGGACAAAGCCTACGCCCCGACCGGCCCCGGGCTCGGCATCGAAGTCGACGAATCCAAGGTCGTCGAACTGATGAAACAGTCCGGTGGTGACAAGTTGCTGTGAATCGATATCAGACGCTTCGGTGGCGCGCCAGCGTCGGCGTTAGAGAGATCGTGAGGGATCGGACCTTGCGACACTGCGACCGTGGCGGAGGATTTCACCTTCCACGGTGTAGATCACGTCCTCGGCGATGTTCACCGTCAGGTCGGCGATGCGCTCAAGCTGCCGCGAGATGTTCATGATGTGGATCAACTGCGGGATGTTCTGCGGGTTGTCGCCCATGGCGGTTTCGACCTGCTCATACATCCGCCGATGGATGGTGTCGACCCGATCGTCGGACGGTCGAACCAGCGTGGCTTTATCAACATCGGAATCCAGCAGCGCCTCCAACGACAATCGCAGCATCTGCATCACATGCTCGCTCATGCCGTCGATGAATGCCATCAGATCGGCAAACGGCTCATTAGCCAGATAGCAGGTGATCT
Organism: Planctomycetales bacterium ZRK34; assembly: GCA_014873095.1. Classification (GTDB taxonomy): domain Bacteria; phylum Planctomycetota; class Phycisphaerae; order Phycisphaerales; family Zrk34; genus Zrk34. Next base: position 3,679,720 of record CP050848.1, on the reverse strand, counting down.
CAGCGATTTTGACCGCGTGATCTCCGATGCGCTCCAGGTCGTTGTTGACCTTCAGAATACTGACCACGTAGCGGAGGTCCATTGCGACGGGTTGATAACAGGCCAGGGTGTGCAGGCATTCTTCTTCAATGTCAATCTCGGTGAGGTTGATCACGTCGTCGTGATCGATGACCTGGCGGGCGAGTTCGCAGTCGCGATGCTGAAAGGCGGCCAGGGCATGTTGGACGGCTTCGGCGACTTCCGTGGTCAGTCCACGAACCATTTGCTTGAGTTTTTCGAGCTGCCTTTCCAGATGTGCTGGCATGTGCGATGCTCCAGGAGCGGGGTCGCCGTAAGAGTGCGCGACGCGTGTGCAGTCGTCGGCTTAACCGAAGCGGCCGGTGATGTAGTCTTCAGTTTCCTTGAGGTGCGGATTCTGAAACATCTCAGGCGTCGGGCCGTACTCGATGAGGCGGCCGAGATACATGAATGCGGTGTAGTCGCTGGTGCGCGAGGCCTGCTGCATGTTGTGGGTGACGATGAGCACGGTGTATGAGCCGCGCAGTTCGCCGATGAGGTCTTCGATCTTGCCGGTGGCGATCGGGTCCAGCGCGGAGCAGGGTTCATCCATGAGCAGCACTTCGGGCTCGGCGGCGATGGCGCGGGCGATGCAGAGGCGCTGCTGCTGGCCGCCGGACATACCGAGAGCGGATTCGTGCAGACGGTCCTTGACCTCGTCCCACAGGGCCGCGGCGCGGAGCGAACGTTCACAGACTTCGCTGAGCAGAGACTTGTTGCGGACACCATCGATACGCAGCGAGTAAATCACGTTTTCGTAGATCGACATCGGGAAGGGATTGGGCTTCTGAAAGACCATGCCCATGCGCTTGCGCAGTTCAATGACGTCGACGGCCACGTCGTAGATTGACTCGCCGGAAAGATGCATATCGCCGGTGATGCGGAGGCTGTCGATGAGATCGTTGATGCGGTTGACCGAGCGCAGAAGCGTCGACTTGCCGCAACCGGAGGGACCGATCAGCGCGGTGACCTTGTTCCGAGGCACGGTCATGTTGATATCAAATAGAGCCTGCTTCAGGCCATACCATAGGTTGAAATTGCGAACATCGAGCACGGGCTCTTCCTGGCCGAGCTCATCGTGAATCTCGGTGCGTATCGGCTCATTGCGTGAAATCGCCTCGAGCAGATCACCTTTTTTGTTGGGCGCTTTGGCGCTGCCGGCCGGTCGCTGCGTGGCGACCGCCTGGGGCGTCACCTGCATGTTCACCGGGGCCTGCTGGTCTATGGAGTTTTCCGTCTGCATGACGTACCTCTCGATCAGAATTGATTCGCTACGAACTTGCGCCGCAGCCGCGTGCGCAGGTAGATGGCGGTCAGGTTCAAAACAGCCACGATCAGAATCAGCAGCAGCGTGGTCGTGTAGACCATCGGCTTGGCGGCTTCGGAGTTCTGGCTCTGGAAGCCCACGTCGTAGATGTGGAAACCCAGGTGCATGAAGCTGCGCTGCATGTGGACATATGGAAAAACGCCGTCGACGGGCAGTTCCGGCGCCAACTTCACAGCACCAACCAGCATCAGCGGAGCGACCTCGCCGGCGCCGCGTGCCATCGACAGAATGGCTCCGGTCATAATGCCCGGCATGGCGCGTGGCAGCACGATTCGGTGAATCGTCTGCCACTTGCTCGCGCCGCAGGCGTATGAACCTTCACGCATTGATCCCGGAACTGCCGCCAGCGCCTCTTCCGTGGCGACGATCACCACCGGCAGTGTTAACAGCGCCAGCGTAAACGATGCCCAGAGCAGCCCCCCCTTGCCGAAGACGGGGTTCGGCAGCGAGGCGCGATACAACCCATCGAAATATGGAACCTTCACGATGAGCATCATCGCGCCGCTCAGGCATGTCAGCCATAACACCACTGAACCACGCCGCAGCAGTTTCTGCAGGCTGCGCTGCTCAAGACGTGACTTGCTCATCCGCGCCGAACTCAGCCAGCAGAAAAACGCTCCTGTGCCGACGACCACCACGCCCGACAGCACCAGCCACCAGCCCAGCGGCGTCATGGGCTGCATCCCGATGTTCTTCGGGCCGCCGTCAACGAACCCGCCGACCTGATAGCAGAAAAATCCGAGCCCGAACACGCCGAACACGATCGACGGCACACCGGCCAGGTTGTTGATCGCAATGCGAACCACCGACACGACAAACCCGCCCTTAGCATATTCACGGATGTAAAGCGCCGCCAACACGCCGAATGGCACCACCGCAATCGCCATGATCATGGTCATCACGACCGTGCCGAAGATCGCCGGCCAAACACCGCCTTCGCTGTTGGCCTCGCGCGGCTCGTCAAACAAAAACTCCCACCATCGACTTGCGTTAATCGAGAGCTTGTCGCCAAAGCTGAGCCGGTTCGCCGGATAGCCCCGCACCACGTCATCCAGCCGCATCAGCGACGCGATCGCCGCCTGCTTGCCTTCGCCGGCAGTGCGCATCAGCAACTGATATCGAGCATTTTCCGCATTGATCGATTTGATCTTCTCGCGGATCTCGGCGAACTGTTCATTCGCGTGGGCGCTGACCTTTTCGTGATGTTCCCTGGCGGCGGCCAACGCTTTGCGAGCCGCTTCAGCCTGCGGTGAGTCTTCACCCGAGGTGTTGACCGCATCTTGTAAATCAAGCTCCGCCTCGCGCATCGCCAGACGGGCGGATTCCTGTTCGTGGTTGACGTGGCCGATGTCGTATTTTTCGAGGTCACGCCGCTGCTGCCAGCGATTACGTACATCCTCGTGATGCCGATTAAACGCCGCCCACGCGGACTCAGCACCTTCAAAAGCTTCGACGACACCGAGAATCTTCGAAGCCTTGTCGAGTTGATCCAATTGATCGGGCCCGATGAGTTCGGGCTGCATACGGCCGTCGACATTGACCTCGATGAGCACGCGGCCGACACCACCGCTTTGCGGTTTAAACTCGCTGAGCAGTTTGGCCGCTTCCTGCTTTCGCTGATCGGCCGGACCTTCCAGCGGGTTCGTGATCAGCACGAACGCCTCGGGAAAACCGTAGTACCGACCCCACTCCATCCGCTCGACGGTCACCGCCCAATCCGGGTGTTCGGTCGTGGCGATTTCGTAATCGTTGATCCACTGAAAGTGCGTCTGTGTCAGGCGGAAATTACCGGTGCGGAACAACTGGCGATGAGCCCAACCGTCATGGGCAGCCATCTCGGATTCGGCGAGAGTACGCAATTCGCCGGAGAGCGATTCGATGGCCGTCGGCTCCGGCTGATAGTTATCCGATCGTGTGATCTCACCCATGTAGGTCCGACCGTCGACCGTGGTGATCTTGACCACCGGGTCAGGCCAGAACGTTGATCCGCCGAAGTAGAAGATTAACGCCAGCAGACCGATCACCATGATCAGACAGGTGAGCATCGCACCGCCTGTGAGCCAGATCATCGGCTCGCCCTTGGCGAACAGACTCGAACTGGAACGACGCCGGCGCGGCGGGGCTGACTTTTTCGGCGGCACAGCCGGCGGCTCGACGGCTACCGATTCGTGATCATCAATCGGAGGCGTCGCCGGCGCTTCGGGTGTGGCTGTCTGCTGATCACTCATAGCTGGAAAGCCCTCTTGCGGAATCGCAGGCGAACGACTTCAGCGACGGTGTTAACCACAAACGTCATCGCGAACAGCACCAGCGCCGCCAGGAACAGCGTGCGGTAGTGGGTTTCATCCTTGGGGGCTTCGGGCAACTCGACGGCGATGTTGGCTGAGAGCGTGCGGAAACCGGCGAAGAGATTCATATCCAGAATTGGCGTATTGCCCGCCGCCATCAGTACGATCATCGTTTCACCTACGGCTCGGCCCAACCCGATCATCAATGCGGAAAACAATCCGCTCAGTGCCGTCGGAATGATGATGCGCACGGCGGTCTGCCACGGGGTCGCGCCGGCGCCCAGCGAAGCCGATCGCAGATGCTCCGGCACCGCGGACAAGGCATCATCGGCAATCGTGTAAATCAGCGGAATCACCGCGAAGCCCATGACAAAACCGACAATCAGCGAATTACGCTGCACATAGACGTCAATCGGCGAAAAGTCGATGCCCCAGATCATCAAGCTGGCCCGTGGGTCGAAACCCGCCGCGTTGAGCATGGTCCCAAGCCCGAGCGCCAGGGCGATTGTGGCTGCGGTGCCCCCCAGAAATTTACCCAGATCCATGAATGCCAACTGCGTTCGCGTGATGTTCGCCGACAGGTGTCGCATCTTCTGGCTGATCGTGCGATTGATCAGCAATGACATCACGATCGCACACAGCGGCAACAGCAGCAGCACCCACCCACCGACGGCCGACTGATAAATCATCTGGCTCGACGAGGTTTTCTCCGGCCCCCAGGCGACCCACGCCTTCAGGTCGCCGGCAAACAGCATCTTCTCAACCAGCGGCCCACAGACCACCGCCATCAACGCGCCCATCACAACCGGGATCAACATGAACGCGATGCGCCAGTGTGCCCATCGCAGCGAGATGTGCGGCGGCAACAACTGCCACAGATAGGCGCAGAACACGAAGCTGAAAGGCACCGTGACAAAACTCAACATGGCTGTGGGCACGACCTTTTCCACCAGTGGTGCAAACACGAGAGCCGCCAGAAAACCGAGCACCACCGACGGCAGCGACGCCATCAGCTCGATGGTCGGTTTGATCGTGGCCTTGGCCCGGGGATGAAGAAACTCGCTGGAATACACCGCCGCCAATAGCGCGATCGGCGCCCCGAAGAGCATCGCGTAGGCCGTGGCCTTGATCGTGCCGAAAACCAGCGGAATCAAACCATACTTGGGCTCGAAGCTGGCGCTGCCCGAAGAGCTTTGCCAGACGTGGTCCGGCCGGGCGTAGCCTTCATACCAGGTCGGTGCGAACATGGCGCCAGGGGTCACTTCCGGGTGCAGCGGATCGACATGAGCGGTGTACTGATGCTGATCGGTCACAGCGACCAGGCCGTCCTGCTTCGGGGCGAAAACGATGCGCTCGACAGGACGCCCATCGGGTACGGACACGGTCGCCAGCAGCCCTTCGGTCGTGACGTTGTACAGACGCATCGTGCCGTCATCAAAACCGCCGAGAATCAACCGGCCGCGCGGCGAAGCGGACATGCACAGCATCGGCGGTCCGCTTTCGGACAGTGTTTTGGTGATAGCGAAGGCGTATTGCGAGCCTTTGTTCAGTTGGACCTCGCGGAGCCCCGCTTCGATCGGCTCGGTGGATCGCACCGCGAAGCCGCCGTGGACCTGCCCCTTTGAATCGCCCCACACCAGCGTGATGCGACCGAGCACGAATCCAATCGACGTGATCTTCGCCCCGGGCTCGGCCAGGTAGCCGGTCTCAGCAAGAAACGGGTTATTCGGGTCCAGCGTGCGGTAGCGGGCCATGTACCCGTCTTCCCAGGCGACGTACAGGTCGACGCCCGCCTCGGCCAGTCCGGTGAACATCACTGGCGATTCGCGCTGCGGCAGATCGATCTGCTGCGGCGTTTCGAATTCAAGTTTGGTCCCTCCGAACAGGCTCGTCGATTCGCTGACCGTCACGAGGTTCAACGTCCGAACGTCATCTTTTTCCACCACCGCCCCGAGAACCATGCCGGCCGCGGAGGATGAGTGCGTGAGCCTGAGTATCTTTCCATCAAACACGGGCTCGGTCGCCACAGCGCTGAATTCGAATTCGTCCGCCCGCAACTGTCCGCCCTGAATGCTCTGAATCACCCCTCGCTCGAAATTGACCGGCACATGCGGCTCGCTGGCGTCGAGAGCTCGGCGAGTCGAGTCGTCCAGATCATCCGGCCTAACGTAGCGCGTCTTGAACCCCAGCTTGGCGATCTGCACCGAACCGTCGGCAAAACCGAACACCATCGAGTCCGATCCGATCAACGATGAAACGTCGGTGATCTTTCGTTTCTCGAACGGTTTGATCTCGTCGCGTAACTGCCCATCGTCCGCTCGATACACCCGCACCACGCCGTCGTCGCTCAGCGTCCAGGTCAACAGTCGGTATTCATCGATGCCCTGATGCAGCAGCGTCGGCCCGGCGGAACGACCTGTCGCGTGGATGTCTTCCACCCGCGCCGATTCAAACAGCGGAATCACCACCCAAACCAGAAACAAACACACACCCATCACGGCGACAATCGTGCCGATGCCGCCTGCAGAGATCATCAACCGCGCCGCCACGTCCATCACCGCCACGCTCGGAGACACGGTCCGTCGGCGCGTGCGGCCGGTGAATGACTTGGGTTCTTCGGACATCATGCGCTCCGGCCAGAAGGCTCAAAAAGCCGATGACGGCGGTCAGGCTGTCATCGGCGAGTGCTGGCTCCCCAGCGACTTCGCTCGGGGCGAAGGATGGAAACCTGAGCGTTGAGGCAGGACGCTCAGTGATTTCACCTGATTAGTTGATGCCGAACTGTCCCAACTCCTGCATGGCAATGACCGCGGGAACCGGCAAGTAGCCGTCTTTGATGACCACTTCCTGGCCGGACTTGGAGAAGATGAGTTTGACGAACTCCCGACGCAGCGGATCCAGATCAGAACCCGGTTGGTAGTTGATGTACAGGTAGAGGAATCGAGCCAACGGATATGTTTCGACTGTGCTGGGGTCCGCCGGAACGAACTTGCCGCCAGCCTTGGCCGCCAGCGGGACGATGTGCACGTCGGCGGTCTTGTAGCCGATGCCTGAGTAACCGATGCCGTACTTATCCGAGGCGATGCCCTGAACAACCGACGAACTGCCGGGCTGTTCCTTGACTGAGTCCTTGTAGTCACCCTTGAACAGAGCGTGCTTCTTGAAGTAGCCGTAGGTGCCCGAAGCGCTGTTGCGGCCGTAAAGCGAAATCGGCTTGTCAGCCCACTCGCCGGTCAGACCAAGATCGCCCCAGGTGGTGACGTCTTTCTCATAGCCGCCCTTGCGGGTTTTGGAGAAGATCGCGTCGATCTGCTGCAGCGTCAGACCAGTCTTGGCGATGGGGTTGTCCTTGTGAACGAACACGGCGAGCATGTCGATGCCGGTCCGCATCAGCGTGGGCTTGTATCCGAACTTCTTCTCAAAAGCGTCGACTTCCTGCGGTTTCATCTGCCGGCTCATCGGGCCGAAGTTCGAGGCGCCCGCGATCAGCGCCGGCGGCGCGGTCGAAGAGCCCTTGCCTTCGATCTCAACGGTGACATTGGGGTAGAACTCGATGAACTTCTCCGCCCACAGGGTCATCAGGTTGTTCATTGTGTCCGAACCGACGCTCTTGATCGCGCCGCTGACGCCTGAGGTCGGCCCATAAGTCGGCAGCTTTGAGTCGACCTGCACCTGTGCCAGGGCAGGAACGGTCGCCACAAGCATCACAGCCGCGACGGACAATAGACGAAGTCGAAACATGGATTGGCTCCTTGGTGGGCAGTGCGCCTTTGCAGTATCTGCAACTGTCAGCACGGTAGAGCCGGTGTCTTAACGTCACGCTAAGGAATTGTGAGGATTACGTTATGAATGTTGGCCAGATGAGCAAATATCCACGCCGACACCCTCCCAATGCGACGATATAGCATTGCACAAAATATACTTATAACTATTGGCGACATGTCGCCTGTTTGTAAGCAAATATTTAAGATGTTGAACACCGGGCCGGCCAATTGGCCTGCGGTCGCCCCCGGTTGGACGGAGAACTACTGCTGCTGTTGCTGCTGCTGTGATTCCATACGGTGGTGGACCTCAGCGGCGCGGAATTTGAGTTCAAGCCCTTTAAGCGTGACATAATGGTTCGGCGGAACGGATTTGGTCAGGAACACGGACCCACCCACGACCGAGCCGTGGCCCACAACGGTTTTGCCGCCGAGCACCGTGGCGTTGGCGTAGATGATCACATCATCTTCGATCGTTGGGTGTCGCTTGGTTCCGCGAATCAACTGTCCCGCCTCGTCGCGCGCAAAGCTGAGCGCGCCGAGCGTCACACCCTGATAAATTTTCACACGATTGCCGATGATCGTCGTTTCGCCGATGACCACACCGGTCGCGTGGTCGATGAAGAATGATTCACCGATCTGCGCCCCGGGATGAATGTCGACACCGGTTTCGTTGTGTACATATTCGCTGAGAATGCGCGGCAGCAGGGGCACACCCAACTCGTACAGCGCATGAGCAATGCGGTAGGTGAATACCGCGTCAATGCCCGGATAGCAGAAGATTGTTTCGTCGGTATTGACCGCGGCCGGATCCCCATCGTGTGCCGCCTGAACGTCCAGCGCGATCATGGCTCGCATCGCTGGAATGCGCGACAGAAACTCATCGGTCACCCGACGCGCCTTCTCCAGCGTCGCCTCGTTGCCGTTGCAATCACCGCGGTTGGGTCGACCTAGGTTCGCCCCGTAGCACAGAGCCTGATCGATCTGCGTTTCCAGCGTCTCACGGATTTCAGCAACCAGTGCGATGACATGATCGTGAATATTCTCCCGAGTCAGGCGTCGGGTGGTGAAGTATCCGGGGAAAAACAGATCACGGAGTTTTTCGAGCAGGCTGATCGCGGCATAGCGACTGGGCAGCGGGCCTGCATCGATGTGGTGGGTCCGCTCATCGGCCAGATAGCTAGCCACGATGCGATCGGCGACATCCTCGATAGCCGGATGCTGGGATGGGTCGTGCGAGTCGGTCATGTGGCCATCGTATGCCGCCCGATGGTGCAAGGGAATAGGTCGCTTGCCCGAACTGACGTGCTACGACCTCTTCTTTGGCAAAAAAGAACGGCCCGCCTTGCGACGGGCCGCCTGGGGTTTCGGGTCCGTTGTCCGCCTGAGCCGAGCCGGGAGCGTTTGCTCGAACCCCAATTTCACGTGGGGTCGCCTTCAGTTGTCCCGATCTTCCGCTCTTTGACGGCTTGATCATCGCAACCGACTATGCACGACCCCTTGGGGTTCTCAGGTTCGAACAAATAAGCTCCAAGCTCGAACCCCGCAGGCAACGGGCCTTTCAACCTTGTCCCTATTATACCATACGGCCATCACCCGGGGTGGAATTTTTCGCCCACCTTCGCCCACACAAACCGCCGCCTGCCCCCCAGTTAGCACTTGACACCACTCCCGACGATTGATACAAAAGCAGGGCGCTGATCCTTAGAGAGGTACCACTCATGCTCAAGCATCTGACCATCGCCGCCATCCTCGCCGCCGCGATCGTTTTCGTGGGCGGCTGCCAGGAACAAAAGACCGCCAGCCTCGAGCCCGGCATCGGCCAGCCCGAAAAGCCCAAGAAGGGTTTCTTCGAGTCGATGGCCTTCTGGGAATCCGATGAGCCGGCCGAGCCCGAGCCCGTGACTTATCAGGCGCCTGAAGAAGAAAAAGAAGGCCTCGGCGATGCCCTGTGGCCCGGCAACTGGTTCAAAGACGACGGCCGCATCACCGCCGACGACGTTCGTTGGGACATGAGCCCCGAGCTTTCGACCCTCGACGCCACCCCCGAAGAATCCAAAAACAATCATGCCCGTGTCATCGACACCAACACTCGACAGATCTGGAACGACTTGGACCGCATTCTCCTGCTCGATCGCCCCAGCCACCTGTCGCTGTACTCGGTCCCGTAACGCCGACGACGATTCACGTATCAAATGAATCCTCCCGGCTGTCCGGGAGGATTTTTTCATTCCCGCATGATTCAGCGGCGCTGCACACGGCCCGCTTAGAGCGCCATGTTTGTCCGCCTGATCCAATCTTTCAGCCCCAGGCGTGTGCCGCCGATGTCGCGGCCGAGCTATGCCCGTGAGTTGGTCACATCCTTCACGATGCCCGTGGCGGTGTCGATGGTCGAGGCCGGCGTCGTCGGGGTGCTCGCGGTCAAGGTGTTCAATGTCAATGCGCTGCAACTGGCGCTGATCACCGCGGCGCCGATGTTCGCCAACCTGACCTCGCTGCTGTGGGCGCACCTGTCGCGCGGCCAGCCGAAAATCCCATTCATCCGAACGCTCATGCTCGCCGCCCTGGCAAGCATCGCCGGCATCTCCGCCCTGCCCGCCACCGCAGGCGGCGCCTGGGCGTTGACGGGTATGGTCGTGCTGACGCGTTGCCTGATCGTCGGCATCATCACCGCCCGTTCGACGATCTGGCGCCATAACTATCCCCGCGCCCTGCGCGGCCGGATTACCGGTCGACTGGCCATGCTCGTGTCCATCGCCGTAACGGTCTGCCCGTTGCTCGGAGCGATCGCGCTGGATTTCTCGCCGACGAGTTTCCGCGTGTTTTACCCGCTGGCTGCGGCCGTAGCGCTGGTCGGTGTGTACAGCTACTCGCGTGTCCGGCTGCGCGGCGAACGCGCGCTGCTTGCCTATGAAAGCCGCCCCACCACCCATGCTCAGCGCCACGGCATCGATCCGGCGCTTTATGAGTACGACGATCCAGCCGTCACACCACGCCGGCCGAATCTCATCAGCGTGCTGCGCGATGACCCGCTGTTTCGCCGCTACATGATCTGGCAGTTCTTCGCCGGTGTCAGCAACATGATGATCGAGCCGGTCGTCATCGCGCTGGTTGCATTGAAGACCACCGGCATGCGCGGCGACTTCCTGATCTCGATCACGCTCACACAGGCGATCCCGATGCTGCTGGCGATGGCCACGCTACCCATGTGGGCACATCTGCTGGACCGAGTACACATCGCCCGCTTTCGAGTGACGCAGGCGTGGTTGTGGATCGTCGGCCAATTGATCATGGGCGTGGCGGCTATCTGGTCCGGGTCCGTGATCACGGCACTGGTGATCCTTGCCGCCGGGCGCGTGATTCTCGGCCTGGCGCGCGGCGGGGGCATGCTCGCCTGGAACCTCGGTCACAACGACTTTGCTTCACGTGAAATGGTCGCCGCCTACATGGGCGTTCACGTCACGCTGACCGGTATTCGCGGCGCCTTCGCCCCGCTGTTGGGCATGGCGCTGTACACCGGCTGGGCGGCCCACAGCTTCGGTCCGATGACGCTGCCCGCTTTCGATGGCATCGGCGGCGGGGTGTTTTTTATCGCCGCGTTCCTCTGCGTCATCGCCATGATCGGTTTCTATGCGCTTTCCCGCGAGGTCGCCGCCTCCAACGCCGCCCCCCTGCCCGATTGACGCATATGACCTCACCCGATCGGGCAAGTTTCCACACAATGGCGTAAACTGATAGGTGATGATCAGACGACTGGTGCGAATTCTTGTGCGCCTCGTCGGTGTGATGGCCCTGCTGGCGGCGATCACGCTTGCACTGGTCATGTTTTTACTGCCGCCGCTGGCCGGTGATCAGATCCGACAACAACTCGCCAAAATCGGTCTGCACGAGGCAGACCTCACGGTCGACACCGTCGGGCTGACTCGATCGTCTGTCTCCAACATCACCCTCGGCCCCGACGATCGCATCCGACTGGACCACCTGACCGCTGATTATGATGTCCGCGATCTGTCCACCCTCGCCCTGACCGTCACAGGCCTGCGTCTCCGCGCTACTGTGGCTGACAACCACTTCGACCTTGGCCCCCTGTTGAAACTGCAACTCGGTGAATCAACCGGTGGCAAAACGTCGTTGCCTTTCGCCTCGATCGACATCCGCGCCTCGACGCTTATCCTCGAAACACCTGGTCACACCTATCGCTTCGATCTCGAAGGCCGCATCACGCGCACCACCCCGCAATCCCTCGACGTAGATATCACACTCGCTTGGCTCGATCAGCGCGTCGGCATGACAGGTTCGATTCAACTCGAGGGCGACAAGCTCAACGTGCCCGACTTGCATGTCGCCATCAATCCGTTCGATCTGCCCCTGCCCGGCTCGCCCGCCACGCTGCGCGGCGTCGGCGCTGATCTGCACCTGTCGCTGGCCCTGGCGGATCAATCACTAACGGTCGACTTGCTCGACTCGACCGCCCTGAAGCTGAGCACCGCACAGTTCGGTGCTCACACGCTGTCGCCAGACCCGGGCAAGCTGTCAGGCCGACTCACGCTGCGATGGGGCGACGAAGCCGGCGAAACGCTCGACGGCGCGCTGCGTGTCGACGATGCCGCGCTGACCTATGAAGCGGCGAAACTGCGTGTTCCTTCGATCGCAGTCGAGTTGCCGATCCACTTCGGCCCCGGCCGCGCCGAACCGGGTGCCATGACCACCAGTGACATTCACCTTGGCGATGACACGCTGCCCCCATTACATGCCGAAGTCGCACTGAATCAAACCACACTGTCACTGAGTGCCGACTGGCCCGTGCTTGAATCCATCCCGATACACATCAGCGGCAGCGTCGGCGCCGACGGCATCGACCTTGAAGCGTCGACGGGCGTGGTCACCGTCATCGATCCGCACGCCATCGGCAAACGATTCGCCGCCTTGTCAGACATCGAACTCAGCGGCGGGTTCGCCCTGACGGCCATGATGAATCCCGACACGGGCTACGCCCCGCATGTGAACCTCGCACTGTATGACACCGCTGTACGCAGCAGTACGTATGACATCACGGCCGACGGCGTCAGCGGAGCGATCCTATTGACCGGGTTCACCCCGCTGCGCACACCGGGCTCGCAGCGTCTGACCGTCAACCGTTTCGCCACTGGCAAGCTCGAATTAACCAACGGCCGCGTTGGTTTCCGCATCGAGTCTGACCGCAGTGTTTTCATCGAACAACTCGCATTTACGCTCGGCACCTCCGGCCAGGTCGAGGCCCACGCTTTCCGGTACGACATGGATCAGCCCAAGGTCTCGACCGATCTTTACATCGAAGATTTGAACCTCGGCGACTGGCTGTCCGTATTGAGTAATGAAAAGATCAAGGCCACGGGCCACGTGTATGGGCGTCTGCCCGTCACGTTCCGCCCTGATGCCCACTGGAAACTGTCCCTTGGCAAGGGCTTCCTGTATACGACGCCCGGCCCCGGCCAGATGGCCATGCCCAGCGCCAACATCGCCGGCGATCTGCTGGACACTGCCGACCCGCGCTTCCGCAGCGTTCCCGAACTGATGGCCGCCCGCGACCGAATCGTCAGCGCCTTGACGGACTACGAGTACTCCATGTTTCGATTCAACATCCAACCCGACACCAATGGCGAAGGCATGATGCTTCGCATGGAGACGCGCGGCAAGGGTCGCCTCGGACCCAACCCCCAGGAAATCGGCGCCCTTGTGATCAACATCCACAACTTTGATACACTGGTTAACAAAGCCTTGCTTTCCAAGACGCGGCTGAACGTCGACCGCGCCCTGGAGCAATTCTTCGGAGGCGGCGGCCGTTAACCCGCCAGGAGGTGTCCCGTGAAACTTCTGCTCTGGACCATGCCCCTGGTCGCTGCGGCGACGCTGCTCGGCGGGTGCATCGAGCACCGCGTCAAAGCCGAACCCATCGAGATCAAGCCGATCTATATCACTGTCGACGTCAACGTGAAGGTCGACCGTGAACTGGATAACTTCTTCGACTTCGAAGATGAATATCGCAAGCCGGCCGACAATTCGGAGGTGAAATAATCATGAAGCCTTTCCCCCGCCTTCTCACCGTCATGCTCGCCGCGATGTTCGTCGGCTTCGGGGTCGCTTCCGTTCGTGCTGACGATCTGAACGACCTGAAGCAGCGCTTCCAGCAGCGTTATCCCGCGCTCGTCAAGGCCAAGGCCGCCGGCACGATCGGCGAAACCGCCAAGGGCTATGTCGAGGCCGTCAAAGGTTCGGTCCCCGGCGATCTGGCCAAACTCATGGCCGACGAGAACGCCGACCGCCGCAAGCTCTACGAAATTCTCGCCAACAAGGAAGGCACCACGCCGGAGCACATCGCCGAGCGCAACGCCATCCGCAATTTCGAAAGAGCCCGCTCCGGCGAATACCTCAAAGGCCGCGACGGCCAGTGGCATCAGAAAAAGTAACGCCGCTATTCAGCCACCTGAAGCCGCTCGCCATATCGCTGACGCCATCGCTCAGATATTGCGGCATCAGTGACTACCGCCTCGACCTGTTCGACATCACAGACACGAGCCAGTGACTTGCGTCCGAACTTGCTGGCGTCCATCAGCATCACCGCGCGAGCCGCCTGCGCCAGCATCACCCGTTCGACTTCCGCCTGCTCGAGGTTCAGGTTGTACGCCTCGTCATCGAACAGGCCGGCAACAGAAAACAGCAGCAAATCCGCGTGAAGATTCGACAGCGCCGTCGTGGCGATCGGGCCGACGAGCACACCCGTCCGCGGGTACAGCGACCCACCGATGAGTAACAATTCGATCTGTTCATCGTTGGCGAAGAGGTTTGCGATTGTCAGCGAATTGGTCACGATCTGAAGCGGCCGGGCGGTGATCAGTTGTGCAGCGTAGTACACCGTTGAACCACCATCCAGCGCCAACGTCATGCCAGGCTCGATCAACGATGCGGCATACTGACCGATCGCCTTCTTGGCGTCGACCTGCTGATCGAGTCGCTCGTCGAATGCGATGGGATGGCGGCGTTGACCGCGGTAAACCGCCCCGCCGTGCGTGCGCTCGATCACGCCCTGCTGTTCGAGGGCATCGAGATCGCGCCGCACCGTAGAGGGCGATACACCGACTACTTCGGCGAGCGAATCAAGATCAGCCGCACCGCGATCGCGTAGCAGGTCGAGCAGTCGCTGTTGTCTTTCAAGTATGAGCAAGGTTACTTTCCATAAAGCTGATCAAGCCGGGCGCGATGACGGGCCAGACGATCGGCTTGTGTGGTCGGCGTGGATGAAGACGACGAGGTATTGACGGCGACAGTGGTTTTTCCGCTGTAGGCGCTGGCGGTCTGTGAGCGTTGCAGATCATCGGCAAGCGGTCGCAGCGGTGTGAGATTCAGCTTCTGTAGATCGCCGTGGTAGGCGCGTACGGCCTCGGCGGGATCATCGATCTGCCCATCGGCGATCGCCCGCAGATAGGTGATGAATGTGAGTTGATGCTCAGCGTGATTGATCTTGCGACCGTAGAGGGCGACCCGGGCGCCATACTTTTTCGCTTCCCACAACTGAAAGAAAGCATCGAACGTTGTGCCCGCCGACCCGCCAAGTATGCCCGGCACCAGCGTGCGGTCGTAGCCGGCCAATGCCTCCATCGCAGCGGGGCCGTGGTACGGAATCTTCAGAAAGATCGGCCGCCCACGTCCGGTCACACCTGCAAGCGTCCGCGCGATGTGATCGTTGAGAAACCGGCCCACATCGGGAATCGGCGACAGCGGCGCATTGGGGTCGAAAAGTTCCAGAAAGTGGCGAAACCCTTTCTGTTCAGCCTCGATGTGGAAGGCCTTGTACTGCTGGAGCGCTTCAAGGTCGCGATCGCGGTCGTTGTTGAACGTGATCGAGTAAAGGCCGAGATCAACGCCTAGCGAGCGCTCCTCAGGTGCGCATGAAAATTTACCGCATTGAGCGTGGTCGAGCGTCGTCGACCGGAACGGCCGGGCCGGCAATTCGCCGTACGATGCCCCGCGGCCGGCCAGCCAGATGTCGGTCGTATCATTGGCGCGCACAGCGGGCGTGATTGCCGAGTCGTCGAACAACCGCTCACGCAGCGTCAGCACCTCGCTGGTCGATGCCGACATGAGCATGATGTCGACGAGTCCCTGCTTCACGACATCGCGCATGAGCTGCCGATACTCCGCCAGTGATCTGAACTTCGCTTCGTGTGCGTAGTGTTCCGGGCTCTTACCGGGTGCAGCCAACCCCAGAGCCATGTCAGCATCTTTAGCATCGGCGAGGATGAAGTCGCCGCAGTCCGGGTCCGCAAGGATACGGGCAAGTTTAGCATCGAGTGATTTCGTCATGGCCGCCTCACTTCCTGCGCGAACTTCTCCAGATCGCTGTAATCCTGATGCCAAGTCGTGTACATCCACGCGTCGATGCCGTTGATGTCCGCCGATGACTCGCGCCATCGCTTCACACCGCGTGCCACATCATGCTGATCGTAATACCCGGCAATGACCTGATGGTGCCCGCGCCCGGCGAAAAACTCGAGTGACTCGCCGGCATGCCCCCCGTTCCAGTTGGCGATCACCACCGACGGATCAAGCCCCTCCCACGATCCGGCCAGCGTCGACGAAACCAGGTAATAGTTATCGCGAGCATTGTGGTGTGGATCGAACATATCCGACCACACGATCACACCCGCCTTCGGGTCATGCTTATGAATGATCGTCGTGCAGCGGCGCACGTTATCCGCCAGCAACTGTCCTGCGGTTTTGCCACTGCCGGCGCAGAGTTCACACCACCCCGCGACGCGCAGTTCATCGTGCTGCATGAAATATCGTCTCGGCGCGATGTGACGCTTGATGAGTTCGATCTGCCGCGACAGGTGTTCATACAAGCCCGGGGCTGTCAGACAACATGCCACCTGTCCGTCATACACTGTCACCGCGTGATAGTACGACACGGCCAGGGGCTGTCCGTCGACAATGCGCGAGTTAGCCGTCAATAACATCGCCGGCTCACCAGTCATAACCGTGAAATTGCCCGGCCACGGTTTCATGCCGGTGTCTTCATTCACCCACCGCTTGAAATCGCGTCCCTCTTCGTATTCGATCTTGCCATCGGCGCTGGTCACCCTCACTGGGCAGCCCTCGCGGCGGATCAGATTAATCGCCCCGGCAACACGCAGTTCGACATCATCGATCCAATACGTTCCCTCACCACCACCCCATTGCCCGATGTACACGCGAACTGTGTCGTGATCGAGACTGTTGAAGACGATGTGATGCTCGGTCCAGCCCTGCGTTGGTTTGACACCGAGATTGGCGTAGTTGAGGGCGCGACCGTTGTCGGTCAACACCTGAACGTGAAAGTCTTCATTGCGTGTCACACTCTTTGACTTGACCCATAGTGTCATCACGTACTGATGCCACGGCTTGACGGCGACGGCCTTGACGATACGACAGTTTCCCGCGTCATTTCCTTCTAGAAAACGAGACATTTTCAGCGATGATGCGCCGCTGTGCTTCACTTGACGATCCAACATCGTCGACTTGCCAAAGCCGTCAATCCAATCCCAGTTCGAAGGGGCATTTTTGCCCGCTGATTCAAAATCGCCGCCCGGCAGGTGATTCGATGTGTCGGCGACGGTCGCCTGGTTGCCATGGACCGAATACAGCTGATCGCGAACCGGCAGGCCTTCGGCCAGATTTGGGTCATTGATCAGAATACTGCCCGAATACCCGATCGGCATCACACACGGAATCAACTCAATGCCGAGTTTGTCAGCCGCGGCGCGGGTGCGGGCAAGGTTCGCGTAGTAGTTACTCGGGCGATCGTCGATGCGGCCAAACTTATAGTCGGTGATTACCGCGGCTGAGTAATCGGCCTTGCGAGCACGGCCGAGGCGATCGATCAGCTTATCGACGGCGCGGTCGACTTGAAAGTTGACCGGCGCGTAGACCCACAACTGCGGCATACCTTGCGGCGACGGCTGCTGCGCCACCGCCGCGGCGGTCATCATCAGGCACAGCATCATCGTCGCGAACATTCGCATGCGGCATCTCCGCCGGTGACCGATTATCGCGAAGCCATGATCTGATCAGTAATCGTCTGAACCATCTGCTCAAACGACTCATCGCTGACGGTGCTGGTCGACGCGCCGCCGTGCGATTGAACGGTGCCGTTGGCATCACAGACCGCACTGGCCGGACGAGCATCGAACATTGTCAGGAACGGCTGATTCTGCGTGGAGCCAATGCAGCCATCGGCGGCACAGCTCAGACGCGGATCGTTGAACCCGAACTGCTGCTTGACCTCGAGCAGGTCGTACATCTGCTTCGAGTCGAGCATGTTCACCTTGCCGAGTTGCTTAGCCAGCAGGAGAATCCGCGAATATGCGTCGAGAATTTCCAGGCGATAGTAAGCGCCGGTCAGGTCTTTATCGAAGGTCACCGAACCGTGATTCGCCATGAGGATGGCGCTGGTCTCAGCTTTGATGTGCGGGATCAGCGAGTCGGCGAGGTCTTGCTTCGAGGGCGTAGCGTACTGAGCCGTCGGCACGCGCCCGAGAAAGACTTCCGCCTCAGGGTGAATACCTTCGGGCAGTGGAATGCCGGCGACGGCGAAGGCGGTCGCATGCGGTGGGTGTGAGTGAACGACAGCGCCGATATCGTCGCGCGTCTTGTAGATCTGCAGGTGAATCTTCACTTCGCTGGAAGGCTTGTAGCCCTTGTTGGCTTCGAGGACTTTGTTTTCCATGTCGACCATGCAGATCATCTCGGGCCGCAGAAAACCCTTGGATATGCCGGTCGGCGTGCACAAGACGCGATTCTTGTCGACGCGCACGGAGTGGTTGCCTTCGTTGCCGGCACAGTAGCCGCGCTGCCAGATGCGCTTGCCGATGTCGCACATGTCCTGCTTGACTTTGTAGATCGATGGTGCCATGTCGTTGCTCGCTTATTCGAGAGGCGGTTATTGCTGAATATTCACGGTGTCGAGGATCGCGGCGCAGTAAGCGTCGATCACGATCTTGTCGGGTCGAAACGGGTTGGTGGCTTCGGTGGATTCAGCCACGGCGATGACATCGCCTTCACCGGCACCGAGATGATCGAACACGACAAGCGATTCGGCCATCGGCTTTGTCCGAGGACGAGCGTGCATCGGCTTGTTGTCGAGCGCTTCGGCGTCGAGTGCTTCGCAGATGAGCCACGCACCGGCGGGTGTGTTGGTCACGCGCCGGCTGGCCGTCAATCTTCCCATGACCCAGGCTAAACGCATCGGCCGAGCTCCTTGAGTTGACGTTCGACCTGCGAAAGATTCGGGCGCTGGGTTTTAACGAAAGCATCGATCATCTGCCGCAACGACTCGGGGCCGTGGTACGGGTACTCGACGATGAGCACATTGGCGCCAAGCTGCTTGACGCCCTGTTCGACAGCCCCGGTACATGTCCCGACGACAGCACGCACTGACGGGCAACGATTAGCAAAACACGCTGCCAGCGCCGCCGAGCGGACGAACAGCACGCCACCGGCAACTCGACCACGCACGATGCGCTGAGCGATGGTGCTGCATGCTTCGACAAGCCCGCTGGCTTGGCGCCGCGCCGAAATCGGCGCCAGTGCCGAAGCGTACTGTGGTACGACCTTGTCGACGCCTGGGCAGTGCCCGTCGATCCACCAGGCCCACTGTCCAAGTGCCGCAGATGTATTCGTCTTACCAGCTTTATTGCCGCAGCATGTTCCGCCACACCCGCACTCAGCTTTGGCGGTGGCGCGCTGGACCTTGATGCCTTTATCGCGCACGTAATCCGCCCCGGCCGGCGTCAGCTTCGCGCCGGGTGCAAGACTGACGATCTTCGCTCCGACGGCTTCAAGCTGCCGCGCCGTGACAAAACCCTTGAGCGTGACCGTCGGCTGATCGGCAATTGTCCCGCCGCTGCACGTCGGATCCTTTTCGCCGGCCTTTTCACGCGGGCGCATCTCGAGAAACTTCGAATAGTCACCCGTGCACACCCCCAGCGGCGGGCGCACATCAATCGGCGTAGCCCCGGTCGATCCGGTTGCATTCTGTTGATGCAACATCGCCAGCACTTGCTGGGTGATCTGCTGAATCAGTTGGGCGTTGGGTTCAGGCATGGTGTTCAGTTGTTTTCAGGCAGTTGGCCGGGGTCGATGATGCCGATGGTGAACCAGCGGATCGGTGTAGTGTCGTCGCCGACTCGCTCGCGGACGCCGGCGCCGTCGGAACTGATCAGCACGGTGTCGCCGGCGCCGGCGCCAAGACTGTCGATCACAAGCAGTGCATCGCCGCCCGGCTTGTGGGTTGCATCCAGCGGCAGGCAGACCAGCAGCTTCCAGCCCGCCAGCGTGTGATGCTTGGCGGTGGCAGTGGCTCGACCTTTGACAAACGCCAGTTGCATGCTTGCTCCACAGAGATCAAATGACGCGTAGTGCCCCGCTGATGCCAGCCCGACGGAAGCGGGTAAAGGTCATCGGGTTGGTTATGCCTTCGCCGGTCGGGGTAGCGATCGAGTAGCTGGGATAGCCTTCGCCGCCGATGCCGAGGCCGGCGGTCGACGGGCCGTTGACGACGAAGATCGTCGTGTTGCACGCACGCCCCATTTTGGTGATGGTCGCGAGATTGTTCGAGTGAATGATGGCGGTGTGGCCGAATCCGTGCTCATGTTTGATCGCCAGGCGGATCGCCTCGTCGACATTCGCACAACGCACGAACGGCACAAACGGCATCATCTGTTCTTCAGGCACGAACGGGTTGGACTCATCGGTCTCACCGAACAGCAGATCGGTCGGCCGCATGACTTCAACGCCCGCCGCCTTCGCGAGCACCGCCGTGTCCTTACCAACCAGATCCTTGCTGACGGCGTAGTGATCCTTGTGCCAGGTGAACGCTGCCTTGGTCAGGTTGTCGATCTGCTTGGGACTCAAACGGATCGCCCCGGCCTGGGCCATGGCGTCCATCATCTGGTCGAAGACGCTGTCGACAACGAAGACTTCCTTTTCGCCGATGCAGAGCAGATTGTTGTCGAACCCACCGCCGGCAATGATGCTGCGGGCGGCGTTGTCGAAATCGGCGGTCTCGTCGACGACGACTGGCGGATTACCCGGGCCGGCAACGATGGCTCGCTTGGCCTGCTTCATCGCGGCGCGAGCGACGGCCGGACCACCGGTCACCACCAGCATGCGAATATCCGGATGCTGGAAAATCTCTTCAGCGCTTCGCAACGACGGTGGATCGATCACGCAGATCAGATTCTCGATGCCGAACCGTTGGGCGATCGCCTGGTTGTAGGTCTTCACAGCCAGGGCGGCGCACTTGAAGCCCGAGGGATGAGCGTTGACAACCATGGCATTGCCGGCAGCGATCATGTTGATGGCGTTGGCGGTCAGTGTCGGAATCGAATGTGTCACCGGCGTGATGCACCCGATCACACCCCACGGCGCGGCTTCGTCGAGACCGATGCCTTCATCGCCGCTGGTGGCGCGAGTTTCGAGAAACTCGACGCCGGGAATGTTACCCAGCAGTTCGAGTTTGGCGATCTTGTGATCAAGTCGACCGACTTTGGTCTCATCGAGCTCGATCCGGCCCCATTCTTTCGCATTGCGGCGGGGAATCTCACGCAGCATCGCGCAGATCTCACGACGCGCTTCGATGCCGGCGGACATGAGCTGATGCTGGGCATCGTTCGCCGCGGCGACGGCTGAGTCGACATCAGCAAAAAGCCCGAAAGCGCCAGCCGCGGGAGCGGGTGATGATGACACCGGTTGGCTGCTTGCTGGGGCGCCGGTGTTCAACTGGGCCATCACCTGCTTGACGACATTTTCAATGAGCGTTGCCTGGTCCATGATTGGTTCTCTTCAAGCCCGATGCTGAGCCTCTTCCGAGGCGAAGCGTGGGGTCATATTCACATCTTGCCGAGGTCAACCTTCTTGCCGCGTACCGTCGCCTCATCGACAAGCCCGATCACCACCGCATCAACGGGCATCTTGCCGCACCCTTCAGCCATGCGAGCGCTGGAGCCCTGGGCGACCATCACAAGCTGGCCGACCCCGGCGCCGATGCGGTCGATGGTGACGATCGCACGCCCCGTCGCCGCCAGTGTGCCGCCGCCGTCTTCGGGATAGTCCACACGCAGCGGCTCGACAATCAGCAGCTTCATCCCGCTGATCGCCTGATCCTTCTGCGATGCCACGACTTGGCCTTGTACTCGTGCGAGGAACATGGGCGCACCTCCGACCTCGCCCAACGGGCGGGTCTATATCGCCGACCCCTCCGGGGTCGGTCAGAGCTTGGCGACGTCTTCGTGCGGACGGGCGATGACGTTGACGGAGACGACCTCACCGATGCGGCCGGCCGCTTCAGCGCCGGCATCGATGGCCGCCTTGACCGCCGCCACGTCGCCGCGGAAGGTCACGCTGAACAGACCCGAGCCGACCTTGGTCTGACCGGCGTAAGTGACGTTGGCCGCCTTCAGCGCCGCGTCGGCCGCCTCGATGCCGGCGACCAGACCGCGCGTTTCAATCATGCCCAAAGCTTCCTGTGACATTTCAATGTCTCCAAAAGAGAGTTAGTCGTTATTGGCTTGCAGCGCCGCCAGCGTCTGGCGGGCCACGATCAGTTCTTCGTTGGTCGGCAGCACCCACACCTGCGTGCGACTGCCATCAGCGTCAATGCGCGTTTCGGCTCTGGCTTGTGCCCCGTCGTTTTTCCGGGGGTCGATCTCGACGCCGGCAAAGTCCAAGCCGCTGAGAATCATCGCGCGAAGATCGGCGTTGTATTGGCCGATGCCGCCGGTGAAGGTGATGGCATCGGCGCCGCCGAGCAGCACCATGTACGCTCCGATGTAGTCGCGAATCGCCTCGACAAAAACCTCGATCGCGAGTTGGGCCCGTCCGTTGCCTTCGCCTGCCGCCTGCTTGATGTCGCGCAGGTCGCTGGACACGCCGCTGATGCCGAGCAGGCCGCCCTGCTTGCCAAGCTCCCGCAAGGCTTCATCAGCTTCGATGCCCGCAGAACGGAGCTTCAACAACGCAAAGATGTCGAAGTCCCCGACACGGCCCGACTGCGGCACACCCGTCTGCGGCGTCAGGCCCATGCTCGTGGCGACGCTCTTGCCATCGCGAATCGCACACAGGCTTGATGACCCGCCGAGGTGGCAGTTGATCAGCGTTGTGACGCTTGGCGAAAGCTGGCCCATCCGTGTGGCGATGTAGCGATGCGATGCGCCATGGAACCCGTAGCGCCGAATGCCCAACTCGCTCGTCCACTTATACGGAATCGCGTAAGTCGTCCGACTCGGCGCAATCGTCTGATGAAACGCCGTCTCGAAAGCCGCCACCTGTGGAACCTTCGGCAGCTTCTGGGCGAACGCCTTCATCGCGGCGATGTACATCGGGTTGTGTGCCGGGGCGACATCGGCGAACTGCCCCATCGTCTCCAGCACATGATCGTCGACGATGACGGCTCCGCTGATCGGCCCGCCGTGCACCGCCTTGAACCCGACGGCGTCGACCGCGTCGATCGACTCGATGACGCCTTCGCGTGCCAGCTCACCCAGGTGCAGTTCGATCGCCGCGGCGTGATCGGCCAGCGTCGCTTGCCCTTCGCGTTTCTCGCCACCGGCCTCGATCGACCACGCGCTGAGGTCGCCGCCGATGCGATCGGCCGCGCCGACAGCCAGCACCCGCTCATCCGACGCCATGTCGTAGAGCTTGTACTTGAAGCTGGTCGATCCGAGATTGGCAACGAGAATGATCATGAGATTAGAAGTTCTCGATCAGTCCGTCGCAGGGGCGAGCCATCACGTGCGAACTGACCAGTTCACCGACGCGGCCGGCCGCTTCGGCGCCCGCGGCGACCGCCGCCTTGACCGAGCCGACATCGCCCTTGACGATCACGGTCACGTACGCGCCGCCAATCGGGATCGAACGGACCAGTTCGACGTTGGCGGCTTTGAGCATAGCGTCGGTCGCTTCGACCAAGGCCGTCTGCCCGCGTGTTTCAATCATGCCCAGTGCACTCATTGTGATATTCCTTGTGTATCAAGCCCGATGCTGAGGCCAAGCCGAAGCGCCGGGGTCAGGGTTGATGTTTACTTGGACGCAGCCTTTTTGGCCTTGGGGGTCAGGTTCGACAGGTCGTCGTGCGGGCGCGGGATCACGTGTACGCTGACGACTTCGCCAACGCGGCCGGCCGCTTCAGCGCCGGCATCAACCGCCGCCTTGACCGCCGCCACATCGCCGGTCACGAAGCTGGTGACCAGCCCGCCGCCGACTTTGTCCCATCCGATCATCTGCACGTTGGCGGCCTTGAGCATTGCGTCGCTGGCCTCCATCAACGCGACCAACCCCTTGGTCTCGACCATTCCGAGTGCTTGATTCGCCATGATTTGGCTCCAGTGAAAAAGTGTGCTTGCGCTTGGGTTGCTTTAAAGCCCGGGGACCGCCGTCCCCGAGTGTCTTGTTTTAGTACTTGATCAGTTCCATGCGTGTGGCGCTTTCGAGGTGGCAGGCGTTGCCTTCATCGGTGTCGATATGCACCTCAAGATGGACCTTAGGATGCTCGCGCACCACGAGGTTCTCAAACACAACGCCGCAGGGCCCGTCGATCTTCAGCTTCATGCGGTCCTGGTCCTTGACGCCGAAGTGCGCCAGATCTTTCGGGCCCATGTGGACATGCCGCTCAGCTCGGATCACACCCTCGCGCAACGTCAGCGCGCCGTACGGGCCGACAAGCACGCAGCCGGGCGTCCCCTTGATGTTGCCACTGATGCGAAGCGGAAGATCAACGCCGAGGAAGACGCCATCGGTGTAGCTGAGCTCGACTTGCGTGAACTTTCGCGTCGGACCGAGGATTCGCACATTCGGAATCATCCGGTTGCGCGGCCCGATCAGGTTGACCGTCTGCTCACTGGCGAACTCGCCCGGCTGATAAAGATCTTTCAGCTTCGTGAGTTTCGCCCCGGGACCGAACAGCACTTCCAGGTCTTCATCCGTCACGTGAAGGTGACGCGCCGAAACGTTGACCACCAGCGGATTAGGCCCGCCGTTGTGATCCGGCGCCACAACCGGCTGGCGAAATTCGCCCAGTTGGCTGCGCAGCACCTGCCGCACGAGTTGTTCGACTTGTGCCCGATCCATGTCTTGCGTACCTGCAATCATCGCGTATACCTCTGGCCGAAGGGTGCAACTTCAAGAGAAGAATACAGCCCAAAACTACCATTGTCAATCAATATCTGTCATTAGATTTCACATATTGTGTAATATTTACATCTTAAACTTGCACATAATGCATAGTTTTAATCAAATGCAATCTAAAATATTTGAAATCACGCATCGCTGGTTGGGCGCACCGTCACCCCGACCAGATATATATCATCTAGCCTTACATCGCTTTACATGCCAAATTAGTTATTCTGACAGCTCAAGTTGGTACGGAAACATCCGCCAGCAGCCGCCGGAGGCGCTGGTCACCCAGACGTGACGGTCGGCAGCGGGACGCCCAGCCGGGTCACCCCACACCATCAGCGGGTTGGATTCGCTGCCGACGCCCTCGAAGAAATTGGGGTCTGCCAGTTCGAAGTCCGGCAGGTGGGTCGACACGTAGTGCCGCCAGCGGGCTCCATCGTTGCGGGCGTAGTGGTGATACAGCAGGTGCCACTGGCCTTCGTAGCGGAATACGCGCGGCATCTCCGCCCCACCGCGCACCTCCAACACGGGCTGATCATGTCGCGTGAACTTCAAGTCGCTCACATTCGCCGAGGCATAACCGAGTTGACGATGATCCAGCCGACGAGCGTCATCGTAGCCGGTGTAGAACAGATGCAGCGTCTGGTGGTCGAGCACCACGGCAGGATGATCCAGCCGCAGCGAGTCCCAACCGTCACCCAGGTCAACGACCACACCCAATTTACGAAAAGGCCCACTGATCGCGCCGCTGGGATCGGTCTGCGCTTCGGCCAGCATGATCCTGCTCGACAGCCAACCCGCTTGCCCGCGCGGCGCCAATATCTTCGGCTGATCGCCCGGGCTCACTTCGCCTCGCCCCGCGTAGAACATCAGCACGCGCGAGCCCACATGAACGATCGCCGGGCTGGCCACGCCGTGGCAGTCCGCTTCGCCATTTTCAAACGATCCACGCTCCACCGCAGTCTGCACCCAGTCCCAGGTCTTGCCGCCACGATTGCGGTAGTAACGAATTTCGGCCCCCCAGGTGTTGGTCGACTTCTGCTCCGCATCGACGTAATCAACCAGCAGGTGTGACTCGCCGGCCCGATCACAGTACCCCGCGGCGCACCGCACATGTGATGGACTCAAATCAAACACCGGCTGACGATCCGTACGACGCATCGCAAAATGAACAACCGAATGCTTCTCGGCCGATTCGTCTTCTTCCGATGGCGGCGCCATCACTGAACCCAACGACACACTTTCGACTTGCTCTGCAACCAACCCTTGTGGCTCGTCAACAGACTCCTGCAGGGGCTGCTCATCGACTGTTTCTTCGGGCTGTTCGGCAACAACTGGCGGTTCTGCCTGAACCTCGCGAGCGGCTTCCAGTTCGCTGCGCTGGCGGGCCAACTCATCAGCCTGCACATCCAGTTCCGCCTCGCGGGCTTCCAAGCGCTTTTGATGGTCGGCCAGCCCTGCGAGCGTCTGCGTACGTTCCTGTTCGATCTCATCTTCACGCTGACGCAGTTGCTGAAGCTGCTGCTCGGCCTGTTCACGCTCGCGTTGAATCTCCTGACGCTGAGCTTCCAGCGCCATGGTTTCCTGTTGAACCTGCTCACGCAGCGCGCTGAGCCGTTCCGTTTCGGAATCCGATTCCTTTTGACGGGAATTAAGCTTTTCGATGTACTGATCAACCTCCGCCTGGCTGGCCGCGAGCTGCTCGTGCAGCGCGTCGATCACCTCGCGCTGCTTGTCGAGATGCTCGATGTGCTGTGGCATCTTCGAAAGTCGCTCATCGAGCCGCTGCTCGCGCTCGGCGAGTTCGGCGGCGCGTTTGTCGAGTGTGGCGAAGCCGGCCTCGATCTGCTGACTTTGCCCGGTTAACTCAGATTCGCGCTCGGCACACTTGGCTTCCCGACCCTCAAGGGACCGAGCCTGGTCATCCAGCGTCTGCTGCCGAGCGTCCAATTCGTTCTTGAGTTGCTGTAGTTCCTGCTGCTGGCGTTGTAAATCAGCGGTCTGTGATTCGAACTCCGCCACACGGGTATCCAGGGCATCGCGATCAGCCTGCACCTGCGCCCGATCTGACTGGATCTGTAAGGCCTGCTCCGCGAGGCTCTGCTGTTCGGTCTCGACAGCCCGCTTCTGCGCAACAAAGGCTTCCTGCTGCTGAGCCAATTCATTGCGCTGCTGCTGTAACAGGGCCGCCGCTTCGCCCTGCTGCTGCGACTGGTCATCGAGCACGCGGGTTCGCATCTGTTCGAGTTCACCCCGCGCAGCGTCAAGCAGCTTCTGCCCGGCGGTCAGTTCCTGACGCTCATGCTCCAGCGCGTTGCGCGAGGCTTCTAACGCCTGCTCAGCTTCGGCGACCTCTTGTTGCTTACGCTGAAGCTCGGCTTCCTGTTGCTGGATCTTCTGCGTCTGCTCCTCGAGCGCCGCGCCGTCGCCATCGAGGCGCTCGCGATCCGCCTGGGCCTGATCGATTCGCCCCTGCAACTCGCTCTGCTGCTGAGTCAGGTCATCGCGGGTGCGTTGAATCTGCTCCGCCTGCTGCTGAACCTGCTCTTGCTCACGGCGATAGGCCTGATGTTCGTGATAGGCTGCGATCGCCGCCGCCGAGTAGCTGATCTTGTCCGCATCTTCGGGTATCTGCGACAGCGGCGGGTCCGCATCCGCCGGCTGGCCATCCAGGCAAAGCTGCAGATTCACCGGCGAGATGGTGATCACATCGCCTGGAGCAAGCTCGGCTTCTTCCACCCGCTGCCCATTGAGCTGGATGCCGTTGGACGAACCCAGGTCACGAACGAACAGTTTGCCATCACGAAATTCGATCTGAGCATGCTCGCGTGAAACGCTTGTAAGCGGGATCGCCATATCGCAGCCGGCCCGTCGCCCGATGACCGTCACCGGTTTGGACAGCGGAAAAGTCCGCCGCTCGCCGTCAGCATCGCGCATCACGAGCATGGCGTGCTGATCCAACAGCTCACGCTGCTGCCCGCCGGCGCGTAGTTCATGGTCGAGACGGCGCAGGCGCTGACGCAGCGCGGCACGGTAGTTGCCCAACCGGCGCATACGCATGTTCAGGCGACCGGCCAGACGGTCCAGCCTTGCCTGGCGAGCGGCCAACTCGTCTTCGCTTTCCGTCTGCACCGGCGAGGGAGCGGCCGGCGATGGGGGCTCAGCAACGCTGTCCTCTGTACCGACGGCGGCGATCTCCTGCGCGCGACGACTGACCGTCCGGGGTATCTTCACACGCACCACGGCATACAGGTCGCCGTACTGGTTGCTGTCGTTGCGCAACCCGGCGGCGCGGACACGCAGCTTCGTCCCGCCGCTGGTGCCTGGTGGTATCTCGACCTCGGCTTCGGATTCCAGCGTCGGCACCGGCACGCGCCCGCCGAGCATGGCCACGTCGATCGGAATGTCGATGTCGACGTAGAGGTCGAGCCCGTCGCGGCGAAACTGGCGGTGCGGCTCAATCGACACGATCATGATCAAGTCACCGCTGGGCCCACCCGCCTGAGCAGGCAACCCCTGACCACGCAACCGAAGCCGCGCCCCATCCTCAACAGCGCGCGGCACATTCACGTCGATCTGACGAATCTGCTGACCACTCAGACGGTTGATGGTGACGCGCCCGCCGCGTGCCGCCTGATCGAAACGCAGACGAAGCATCTGAATCACATCCGCCCCGACCCCGACGCGCGTCGCCTGCCCAAGTTCGAGTACGCCCTCATCGTATTGCCGTCGCAGCGTCGGCGAGTTCAGCACCTCGTAGGCTTCTTGAATTTGCGCAAATCGCAACGTGTCGTCACGGCCGGTCTGCTGATCGGGGTGATACCGCCTGGCCAGCAGACGATAAGCCTTGTCGACCAACTCGCTATCCGCTGACGGGTGCAATCCCAGAATCTGGTAGTAGTCCTTACTCATCCGATCGAAAACCCTCTCACATCAATACGTAAAGCTCAAAACCGACCTGTTTGGCTCATTGTACAGCATCCCCCATCACTGCACACCGCCATGTTCCGATAAACCATCGGCTCCCCTGCGTTTTTTTGGTTCACCTCGGCGCCGATCTGACCGATAACCCCCAACTGACAAATACTTTTCCGAGGGAGTCCGCCATGCACAAATTAAAACCCTCACCCGGCCCGCGCCCCACGATCAGTACCGTCCGGCACGAGCGGATGATCCTGCTGTGCAGCATCATTACCTGGGGCCTGCTGACCGGCTCGCCCGTCATGCGGCCAGGCACCGCTGACGATACCGAACTGGCCGCCCAAGTCATTGCGCCAACAAATCACGTCCCGCGCATCGATTCCGATGACGACCACGAGATGATTCTGCCGATCATTACGGCCGTGCCGACGGATTGATCATCCGTCACCGGCGATGTCGGCCAACGTTTGTGAGTCGGTAGCACCGAGGCGGCGATAGATTTCGATCGTGGCGTTGGATCGGTTCAGCGTATAAAAATGGATGCCACGCACGTGATGTTCGAGCAGGTCGTGACACTGCCGCGTCGCCCAGTCGATACCGACGCGCGCAACTTTCTCGTCATCATCACCGGCTGCCTGCAGTTTCTTCAGCAGCTTCGACGGGAGCCGCGCCCCGCACAGTCCCGCCATTTTCATGATGCCGGCCCGTGTGACAATCGGCATGATTCCCGCGACGATCGGCACAGTGATACCCGCCAGTTCGCAACGTTCGACAAAGTCGTAGAAGTCACGGTTGTCGAAAAACAACTGCGTCATCACCATGTCCGCCCCGGCATCGACTTTCCGCTTGAGGTTGTCGAGGTCTGTCAGCCGGCTCGGCGTCTCGATGTGGCCCTCGGGATAACCGGCCACGGCAATGCCGAACGTATCGCCAAATCGCTCGCGAATCAGCGTGACCAGTTCGTTGGCGTAACGCAGGCCCTCGGGATGTGGTTCAAAAGTCGCCACACCGCCGGAGCTGGCGTCGGCCGCCGGGGCGTCGCCGCGCAACGCGACGATGTTGGCGATGCCCTGGGCGGCGAACCCTTCCAGCACTTCGATCAGCTGCTCGCGGCTGTTGCCGACGCAAGTCAGATGCGCCGCCGCCGGCACTTGCAGCTCGCGCGCCAGCTCGGCGACGATCTGTCCCGTCTGCTGTCGCGTCGATCCACCGGCGCCGTATGTGCATGTCACATAGGTGGGGCCCAAGGCCTTGAGTTCGGTGACATTGTCACGAAGCCGCTGCTGGGCCGCGTCCGTTTTAGGCGGAAAAAACTCGAACGAAAACGTCGGGGCCTTCTGTTGGTATATCTGCGGAAACCGAATCGTCATGCGTTGCTCCAACCGTATATCCGGGCTAGACATTACGCGGGGTTTTGTGCAAGGGCAACCCCAACGCTGACACTACCGCCCCGATCAGCCCCTTGGGGCAGTCTCTGTCTGATATACTCATCGGCATGAGTGATCGCCTGAGCCAATTGATGCGTTTTTATGACCAGGACCCGACCGACGCCTTCTGCACCTACGGCATCGCCATGGAGCACAACAAGGTCGGCCGGCATGATCAGGCGGTGCAATGGCTGGATCGCACGCTTGAGATCGATCCGAATCACGCCTATGCCCATTATCAGAAAGCCGTGGCGCTGGCAGAGATGGGTCAACGCGCCGACGCCCAAGCCGCCATCGACGCCGGCCTGGAGGCGGCCAAACGCAGCGGCGATGCGCATGCCGCCGAAGAATTAGCCGCCCTGGCGAAGACGATGTAAGGCGACGGTCGCTGAACCCCCGGCGCCCGGTTACAATCATGCACTGATCGTAGGCGAGTCTGTGAGGTCTAATGCAGTTTGAAGCCGATCGTGTGCCGCGTGTCAAATGCATACGGTGCACGCATGAGGTGGACGTTCGTCAGGCCAAACCCTTCACCTCGGTGGAGTGTCCCAAGTGTGGTGCGCCGGTGCAGGTGCCTGCCAAGATGGGCACCATGCTGCTGCTGAAGCTGCTGGGCCAGGGTTCCACCGGGGCTGTCTACAAAGGCCGCGATACCGTGCTCAGCCGCTCCGTGGCCGTCAAAATCATCACCAAGGCTGACGGCGGCGAACGCGAACGCATGCTCATGAGCGAGGCCCGGGCTCTGGCGGCCGTCAACCACCCCAATGTGCTGCGGATCCACAACGTCGGCGAGCACAAAGGCCAACCCTACATCGAAATGGAACTGCTGCGCGGGGGTAATGTCCGACAGCTCATCGAAAATGGCGAGTTGACCGAAGCACGCAGTCTTGAAATTGCTCTCGACGCGGCTCGCGCCCTGCAGGCCGCCCAACGCGTCGGCCTCAACCACCGCGACGTCAAACCTGAAAACATCCTGTTGGATCGCGACGGTTCAGCCAAGCTCGTCGACTTCGGCGTCGCCCGGTTTCGCAAGCAGGCCGCAGATAAACTCGTCGTCGGAACGCCCTACTACGTCGCTCCCGAAGTCGTCCAGCAGAAAGGCCCCGTCGATTTTCGCGCCGATCTCTACAGCCTCGGCTGCACCCTCTATCACATGCTCATCGGCACACCTCCCTTCGAGTCCAAAACCGTCACCGGGGTTTACATGGCTCGTCTCAAACAGGATGCGCCCTACCTCTGCGATGTCGACTCGAGCATCCACCCTGAAACCGCCGCCGTCGTCGAGCGCATGCTCCAACGAGCCCCCGACGACCGCCAGGAAGACTACGCCCAGCTCGTCGCCGATCTGGAGTGGGCCCTCGATGCCGCCAAAGCCGGGCCGTACAATCCCGAGCCATCCGCCCACGAAGCGCTGTCACAGGCCCTTGATGTTCCCGTCGATCCAGCCCCGCGCCGAACAGCCACGACTCATCAGTCCAAAGCCAGGCTTAAATCACGCGGTAAGACATCCACCTCACTGGCGCCTTTCATCCTCGTCGCGCTCGGTCTGATCACCCTGATCGCCCTGGTGGTTTTCTTCATCATTCGGCTCTCCAACGGCACCCCTCCCGAATGATGACTTACGCAGCGCGAGACAGCAGATAACGCAAAAAACGCGAGCGATGAGCCAGCACGTCTGAAAATGTCCGGCGGCCGGTGAAGACGTCGACCATCGCTTCCACAGCTCGGCGACGCTGTAAGCGCAGCACCATCGTGCGAAGTAGGCGGTGTTCGTACAGCAGACGCGAAAGAATCTTCGCAGCACGGAGTTCGGGCATCAATTGCTGACCGATGAGTTGCGTGTAAGCCGACGCGGGATCGCGGTGTGCCGTCACGGCTTCGGCGGCATGCTGGGCGCTGAGAATTGCGTGCGTGATGCCTTCGGCGGCGACGGGATCAGCCAAACCCGCTGCGTCACCCAGCAGGAGAATGCGGCGGCGGGCGATTGCGTCCGTGCGGGGTGTGATGGGTACGACGTAGCCGTGTCGCTGCATAGGTGTATCCGCGTCAATGCCGAGCGCCTGGAGATAACGAGCGGCGGCGGCGTTAAGGTTTTCATCGGCTGTCGTGTGGCGTAATCGGCCGAGCCCGATCGACAGATGATGGCGTTTGGGAAAGACCCAGGCATAACCACTGCGGATGAAGTCGAAGTCGAAACGAACCGCGGCGCTGAATCGCTGCATATCCGCCTCGCTGGCGTGTACTTCCCACTCGACGGCGGGTGCGAACTGACGCGTCTCCGGCCAGCCGGCCAGCTTGGCGATGTTGCTGCGAGCCCCATCGGCGGCCAGTACATAACGAGCATCAATATCTCCCTGCCCGGTTGATAGCGTGATGTAGTCGTCGTGTTCAGTCACACCAGTGACTCGACACGCGGTGCGCAACTCGGCCCCGGCACTGGCGGCGGCCTGCGTCAGCAGCGCGTCAAGCGTGTCACGCATGGTCATGTGAATCAACGGGTCGTCACCATGCTGGGCCGTCTGGGGCGGCAAACCGGGCACATACAACTCAATGCGCCGGCATGTGCGCTCGATCGCCGGCGTGATGTCGATGCCCATCAACTCCGCGGCGCGAGGCACGACGCCACCGCCGCAGGTTTTATAGCGTGGTAACGTTTCACGTTCGATCAGCACCACGCGCCGCCCCGCCGCTACACACAGCCGCGCCGCCATTGCGCCCGCCGGTCCGGCGCCCACCACCGCGATGTCATAACACGCTGCGTTCATGTTCAGGCATTGTACCAGTTGCCCCGTGCGGCGCGGCGGCTGATAATCCTTGCATGACCAAACACACCATCCACGAAATGCTCACCGGACAGGTTCCCGTCGACACGAGTGTCACCGTCGAAGGCTGGGTCCGCACGCGGCGCGACTCCAAGGGCGGATTCAGCTTCATTCAGGTCCACGATGGCTCGTGTTTCGACACGATTCAGGTCGTCGCGCCGGGCGAACTCGAAAACTACCAGTCACAGGTGCTGCACCTGACGACCGGCTGTGCCATCCGGGCCGTCGGCAAGCTCGTGAAAAGTCAGGGCAAGGGGCAGACCTGCGAAGTGCAGGCCGACCGCATCGAACTCGTCGGCGGCGTCGATGACCCCGACACCTACCCCGTCTCGGCGAAGCGTCACACCTTCGAGTATCTCCGTGAAGTCGCCCACCTGCGCCCGCGAACCAACACGTTCGGCGCGATCGCCCGGGTGCGCCACGCCCTGTCGATGGCGGTGCACCGCTTCTTCGATGAACACGGCTTCGTGTGGGTCCACACGCCGATCATCACGGCCAGCGATTGCGAAGGCGCCGGCGAGATGTTCCGCGTGTCGACGCTCGATGCCGTGAATCCGCCACGCACCCCGGAAGGAAACATCGACTACACACAAGACTTTTTCGGCAAAGAAGCCCGCCTGACTGTCTCCGGCCAGCTCAACGGCGAGTGTTACGCCCAGGCGCTGAGTCGTATTTATACGTTCGGGCCAACCTTCCGCGCGGAGAATTCGAACACATCGCGTCACCTGGCAGAATTCTGGATGATCGAGCCGGAGATCGCCTTCGCGGATCTTCACGATGATGCCGATCTCGCGGAAGACTTTCTGAAATCGATCTTCCGCGATCTGCTCCAGCGGCGCGGCGACGACATGAAATTCTTCGCCGACCGCATCGATAAGGACTGCATCACACGCCTTGAAAAGTTCATCGACGCCAGCTTCGAGCGAATGACTTACACGCAGGCGATCGAGATTCTTGAAAAGGCTGCCGCAGGAGGCCACAAGTTTGAGTTCCCCGTGCGTTGGGGCATCGACCTGCAATCTGAACATGAGCGTTACCTGACCGAGCAGCACGTCGGACGCCCGGTCGTCGTGACCGACTATCCCAAAGACATCAAGGCGTTTTACATGCGGCTCAATGACGACGGTAAAACCGTGGCCGCCATGGATGTACTCGCCCCCGGCATCGGCGAGATCATCGGCGGGGCTCAGCGCGAAGAGCGCCTCGATGTGCTGGATCAACGCCTCGACGAAATGGGCCTGGTCAAAGACGACTACAACTGGTACCGCGACCTTCGTCGCTACGGCACCACCCCCCACGCCGGGTTCGGCCTCGGTTTCGAGCGAACCATCATCTATGCCACCGGCATGGCCAATATCCGTGACGTCATTCCCTTCCCCCGCACCCCCGGCAACGCGGAATTCTGATCAAACGCTGATTCATCCGGCAAAGAATAATGTGCCAATGGCCAGAAGGCCGAGCCCGTTAAGGATGAGGCCGACGGTCGCCAAGCCATTCTGCGTCGGTGTGTCGCGCATGGAATAGATCGCATGAATGGTGCCGATAAGGTTCAAACCTAACGCGATGAACATGAGTATGCTGAGCACCTTGAGTTGTGGATTGTCCACGTCACGGGCCATGGCGAAGCGCACGATGCACACGAATGCGCCTATGTGTATTGACATCGCGATAATGCCTATCACGACCGAGTGGATCGCTCCTGTCAGAGCGCCCCTGAGCTTGCGAGCCCCACGCGGTTTGGCAACAGGCGCCGGTTTGTTCCACGGCGAATACATACCCGGAAATCTCTACTCACTTCTTTGAAATTGGCGACAGGACAAAGCTGTAGCTCATGGGTTTGGTCGAGTCGATGGTGTACTTGTCATGAGTTCTAGCGCCCCATGAGTTGTCGCCGCCGACACCATGCAGTTGGTGATCGATGTTGACGGTGATCGAATCACGTCGCGGAAGCTGGTAGTCATGGGTAGCCGCTTCGAGATCGGCCAGCTTGTAAGGCCAGGCGCTGATGTTCAGCGGCGCGCTGGAGCCGGCAATACGCAGGCCGGCGCCGGATGAGTCGGTGAATGTTGCCCAGCGAACGCCGACGCGGTTGGCATTGTCCTGAGCCCGCACGTAGGGATGAATGAACTGCTCGATCGGCAGGGAATACAAGGCAATTTCACCGCCGGTCTGCCGATCCTGATAGGTCTCAGCGGGGCCGCGCCCGTACCAGTCGATCGCGCTGAACTTCGCCGGGATGGCCATCGTCATTCCGAGTTTGGGCATCAACGGGGCCTTGTCGGCATGGGGCTCATACATGGCCTCGACAAACACGCGTGCATCGGGCTTGACGATATAGGTCAGTGTGTAATCCGCATCGGCCAAAGGCAGTTTCATCTTCGCTTCAATGCGAACGCTTGCGCCCTGCTGCGAGGCGGTGATTGTCTGAAGCTTGCGTTGGGCTGCGGCCTCACGCCACGGGCCCAGCCGTTGCTGATACTTGTTGCGAAGTTGATTGTCGTTGGGGGCTTTCCAGAAGTTGGGTTCCAGCGGGGCTGTGAGCATCTCCACGCCGCCAAACTTGTACGACGTCACCGCACCTGTTTTGCGATCAATTGTCACAACGAAATCGTCGCCTGCAATGCGGTACATCTCAGACTCAGAAGCCAGACGCAACGCGCCGGGTTGATCGCCGGCGATGGGCTTGTCGGCCAGCGACTTATCAGGCGAAGTCAGCGAGAACTGATCCCATGCTACCCGGTATCCCTTCTCGGCCCATGGGGTGTTGTCCGTAAGCACGAACTGAATCGTTACGAGATACTCAGCACGATCATCACGTTTGGCAGGCAACACGACCTGTACGGTTTTCTCCGCTTGCGGCTTCACATCGAGATGACCAAGCGAACCGTCAGCGACGATCTCGCCATTGCGGCGAAGCACCCATTGTGCTTCGAATTCGTTGAGGTTCGTGAAGAAGTACCCATTCTTGACGGTGAAGCGACCGGCGGCCGCGTCGGAAGCGGTCACGTGAATGTGCTGGTAAACCTTGCGGACTTCCTGGTAATGCGGGTTGGGTCGGCGGTCGGGTCCGATGACGCCGTTGATGCAGAAGTTGCCGTCGTTGGGCTGATCACCGAAATCACCACCGTAGGCGAAAAAGTCACCCTTGCCGTCGGGGCGCGGCTTGACCAGGCCCTGATCGACCCAGTCCCAGATGAAACCGCCCTGTAACTGGCGATGGGCGAAGATAGCGTCCCAGTAGTCTTGCAGATTGCCGACGCTGTTACCCATGGCGTGGGCGTATTCGCACTGGATCAGCGGGCGATCGTGATGCTTTTTCGCATAGTCGACCATGCGATCAATCGTGGCGTACATCGGGCAGACGATGTCGGTATGCGAATCGTGCTCCGCCCGTTCGTACTGCACAGGGCGCGACGGGTCGCGCTGTTTGATCCAGTCGTAGGTCGCCTCGAAGTTGACACCGAAGCCGGCTTCATTGCCCAGTGACCAGATGATGATTGAGGGATGATTCTTGTCGCGCTCGACCATGCGCTGCGTGCGGTCCATGTGGGACGGCCCCCAGGCGGGGTCTTTGGCCAGAGAGTCTTTGCCGTAGTGCATACCGTGCGATTCGATGTTGGCTTCGTCGATGACATAGAGACCAAGTTCATCGCAGAGTTCATACCACGCGGGCTGATTGGGGTAGTGGCTGGTGCGCACGGCGTTGATGTTCGCCTGCTTCATCAGCACGATGTCCTGCCGCATCGAGTCCACCGTGACTGTGTGGCCGGTCACCGGATCGTGCTCGTGGCGATCGACACCTTTGAGGTAAACCGGCTGATTGTTCACGAGCAACAGCCCGTCTTTGATCTCGACACGGCGGAAGCCGACGTTGCAGGCGGCTGACTCAACAACCTTGCCGCCGGATTTCAATGTAACCACGAGCCGATACAGATTCGGCTGCTCGGCCGACCACAACATCGGCGTTTTGATCACAGCTTTCGATGATGCTGCAGTTGACTTGCCACCCGGGTTGGCGGTGATATTTTCGGTGTTGACCGTGGCCACGGAATTGCCCGAAGCATCAAACAGTTCCGCAACAATGGATGCTTTTTTTGGGCCTTTCGCATGACGGACGACTTCGGCGTCGAGTTGCAGCATGCCCTGCGTGCAATCGTCATTCAGTGAAGTCTTCGCCCAGAAGTCACGAAGGTGCATATCACCAACGCTGTAGATCGTCACATCGCGGAAGATGCCTGATAGACGCCAGAAGTCTTGATCTTCGAGATATGACCCGTCGCAGTAGCGATAGACCTTGGCGGCGAGCAGATTGTCACCAGGTTTGACGACATCGGTGATGTCAAACTCGGCGGGTGTGCGCGAGCCCTGCGAGTAGCCGACTTCCTTGCCGTTGATCCACAGGTGGAAAGCGGAGTCGACACCGGCAAAATGGATGATGATTCGGCGGCCGGACCAGTCGGCCGGCACTGTGAACGTGGTGCGATAGCAACCGGTCGGGTTGCGCGCATCATGATTGGTGAACTCTGCCGGTGGCTCGGTCATCACATTCGGCGGATCTTTGGCGAAGGGGTATTTGATGTTCACATACAGCGGCGTGCCGAAGCCCTGCGTCTGCCAGTTGCCCGGCACGGTGATCGTCGACCACTTGCTCACGTCGTAGTCCGGCTTGAAAAAATCCGCCGGGCTCTTGGACGGCTCCGGCGACCAGTCAAACTTCCACTGCCCATTCAGCGACTTCACCCACGGCGAAGCGGTCACATCGCCGCGCTTCGCATCATCAGCGCTCGGGTAGGGCCAGGCGGTCGCGCGCGGCGCCAGTTTGTTGCGGCTGATCACGTCGAGGTTTTGCCAGTCCGGTTTGTCAGCGGCGACCGTCGACAGTGTGACCATAAGCATGGCGGTTAGTGCGGTGAGTGTGCGTGTGAGCATGATGAGCCTCAGTCGAACATGAAAGCGAGAATGATGCAGCCGTCGACAATCGCGGTGTATGATGCAGGCATGGAGCATCCTGCCGCGCTGCCGATCGAGCAACTGTTACGTGATTGTAACGTGACGCGCACGCGCCGCAGCGGCCCCGGCGGTCAGCACCGCAATAAGGTCGCCACCGCCATCGTGATCACTCATGAGCCCTCGGGGATTGTCGCCGAAGCGTCGGAGCGACGATCGCAGACCCAGAACCATGCCGAAGCGGTGTTTCGACTTCGCGTCGAACTCGCCCTGCAGTTGCGATGCCCCAGTGAGTCGGTCAGCCCAATGTGGACTTCACGCGTTCGAGATGGCAGAATTTCGCTGAATTCATCACATGCTGACTACCCGGCGATGCTCGCTGAAGCGCTGGACACGATTCAAGCACATCACGCGGATGTCAAAGCGGCTGCCGAGCGGCTGAACGTGAGTCCAACCCAACTCATCAAGTTGCTGAAAACACACCCGCGTGCAATCGAGCAGATCAATGCAGACCGTAAAAGACTTGGTCTACATGCTTTACAATAAACAGCCGACTGGTCGAAACTTTCGTAAAAAAGTGCTGGCACGCCTATCCAATGTGGTGGTATATTGTATGCGGGGATGGAAGTTTTCCCTGCAGTTCAATACGTCAACCATCAGTGAATTCGAAGGTTGGAACACGCCGCTGGTTGGGGCTGGCTCGGTGCCGGGGCTTTTCTGTTGGTGGTTGTGTTGGCGGGAATTACGATGAT
Organism: Planctomycetales bacterium ZRK34; assembly: GCA_014873095.1. Lineage (GTDB taxonomy): Bacteria > Planctomycetota > Phycisphaerae > Phycisphaerales > Zrk34 > Zrk34. The sequence goes on along the minus strand of CP050848.1, from coordinate 3,641,231 downwards.
CCGCTGACGCAGGGCCTGATCCGTATTGTCTGAGCCGACACACTGAACCCACCCTCGTTTCATGACGATAACGAGGGTGGGTCGTGTTGCGCGCGGAGGCCGAGTTGACCGGACGCATCGAAAGAATCTGTTGCAGCAGCGGCGCGGTGTTCTGCCTGGTGGCGGCCGTGCTGATGGTTGCGGCTCCACAGGGCATCGACGTCACCGATGCCGGATTTCACCTGTCCAATCAGGCGGCGCTGTATCGCGGCGACCTGAATCCGACGCGGGTCGTGCCGCTGTATCTGTTGTCAGACATCATCGGGGGCGGGTGGAGCCAGTTGGCCGGTGAACCGTGGCTGCTGTGGGATCGTCTGGGCGGCGTGCTGGCGTTGGCGATGATCGCCGGGTTCAGCTTCGCGATTGTGCGGCAGTTTTTCGATCGGCGGTTGGCCATGGCCATCGTGACCGTCACCTCACTCTACGTCGCAACGGGAGAGTCGGGGTATATCGATTATTACTCGTTTCCGACGCTCATGCTGGTCATCGCCATCTGGCTGATCACACGAATGACCCACATGCGGGAAACTCAAACACGTTTTGCCGCGTATGCATTCGTGCTGGGGCTGGTCGCCGCAATGATTGTCATGGGGCGATTACCACTGGTGTTGTTTCTGATGACGCCGATCGTGATCGGTGTGTATCTGCGCTGCGTCGGCGAGTCGATCGCGCCGCTGGGGCGCGCGGTGATGTGGGCAACGCCGGGCTTTGTGATCGGTATCCTCGGTGTGCTCGGGTTGTATCACGTGATGGGCGTGCTCGACCTGTTTACCCAAACGCTTGCGGGTATCCTCAATGGCAGCGGCTCGATGAGCGATGTCGACTATGGCACGGCGCGACTGTTGGATCGCTATGCGGCGGACCTTGGTGGCGCGATCACGGGTGTCGGATTCGTCATCGGCGTGATGTGGATGAGTTCATATCTGGCGGACCAGGTCGGCCGACGGCGGGCAACCTGGTGGGTGTTTGTTGCGGCGGCCGTGACGCTTCCGTGCTGGGCAACGCCTGCGTATCTGCGTGATTTCGGATTATCGACCACTGCGGTAACCCTTTGCCTGATCACGATGGCGGTCGGCCTGTGGCTCAAACTCGACACCGGTCGGCATGTTCGGCTCGGGGTAGTGATCATGGCGTCGATGGTCATGCTGATGATCAGCTTTGCGGGGTCGGACCTCGGGCTCGAACGGGCCAGTCGAGGCATGTGGGTGATCATGCCGCTGGTGATATGTGCGATCCAACGAGCGGGATGGCGTGCGAAAGATGATCGACTGCGCGCCACGCTGGCGATGACGCCGGCCGCGACGGTCTGCCTGATGCTGGTCGCCGGAGCGCTGACCTATGGACACATTTACCGCGATAATCCAAATCGGGATCGACTGACTGCCCGATTCGAATATCCCGCCCTGCGTAACATCCGCTCGACACCTCAGCGTGTGGCGGCGTTGGATTCGATGCTGTATCAAATCGACGCCCGAACACAGCCCGGCGATTGGGTGTTGGAACTGGGCACCGCGCCGCTGTCCTACTGGGCGACACAGACGCGCCCCGCCCTGGGCACGCTCTGGCTGCGTTATCTGAGCATCCAGGAACTTGATCGCCGACAGGCTGAGGCGATGCGGGCCGGCCGTCTGCCGAAACTACTTATACTCACACGGCGTGACGCCACCGATCCCATGTGGCCCGCCGACACCGAATTCACCCCGACGCGGAACACAGATCGAAGCGCTTTCGAGCATCTCCGTCGCATTTACGTCGATCAACTCGGCTATCAGCCTGTCTGGCAGAACCGTATGTTCACCATCTGCCAACCGCCGCCGTCGCTGACGACTGCCGAGTAATTACGTTCAACGTGCAGGCCCAGTTTTCACCATGGCCGCATCCGGATGCATCGCATGCCAGGCGAACCACAGACTGCGAACGACGCCGGTAACTTCAGCGGCATGACCGGGCTCAAGCGCCTCGGCGAGCTGCTGCAGAGCGGGTGGGGTCGGCCACTCGATACGCCCACCGGTGACCATCACAGCCTGAGCGGGATACGTTGCCCACGTGTCGCCTCGCCGCACAGCCCAAACACGATCAAAGAGTTCTATCTCGCCACCGGCTGAGGGTAGTGGTTCGACAGGGAACTCCAACTCTCGCTTCTCCAGGTAATCACGATATGGATCACGTTTGTAGCGATCGCGATCGGTGTAGTCGCCGATGAACACGGTGGTGTCCTCATGAGCCTGGGCCCACTGCTTCCACTGCATCATCTCGATCGGCAGCACGGTCAGCTTCTGCCCGACCGCCTTCCCCGAGACCGCTTCGAATTTCAATTGCACCCACAGACTTTCATCCGCCGCATCGGGCTGACGGTCGTACAACACGAGGTTGGAGTTGTACAGCAAACCCGAGTAGCCGAACTCGAGCGTCTTGCCGTTGACGCGGCGGTCGAACACGACAACCGCATCGCACAGCGGTGAATACGTCACGGCGATGGGCACGCCGCCGAGCGTGTCGTTGACGATCTCGCACCAGCGCATGAACCGGAGCGGATAAGCGCGGTGCTTGCCGTTGAGCGTGACGCCGATGATTTCGTCAGATCCGACGACCGGGCGTGAAAAGACCTTGGTCACGTCGTCGTTGAACTTGTTGATGATGGTGTTGGTGGTGATGCGCGGCCCGGGGTGCTTGAACGTCGCCACGCTGGACTCATCGACCAGGCGCGGATTCGTCGGCACGGGCATACCGTCTTTGACCAGGCCACCTGCGACCAACGGGCCGCGCGGCAGCGCGAAGTTTGACAGATCGTATTGATACGACTCGACGGTTTTACCATCGCCAATCATCACAGCCCGACGCGATGCGATGTAGTAAATCTGATACACCGCAGCCAACAGGCAGATGCCGAAGATCAACGCAAACATGAGCCAGAACCCACGACGCCGCGGGGCCGGGGCCGAACGGAAAGTCAGATCATGCGAAGAGGTATCGGCCATGGTTCGTTACATAAAAGAAGATACTGCGAGGCCTCGCGGGATGGATCAACCCATCAACCATAGCGGGATACGATCAAAAACCATCAGTCCCATCAGCAGCGGCAGATAAGCCAGCGTCGCGAGGAACATCCGCCGAGCGCTGCCATCGGTGCGTTTGCGATGCACTGTGATGCCGAGCCAGACCAGCCACGCCCCCAGTGCGATGGCGCCAAAGGCGAAGACGTAACCGGTCACGCCGACCTGCAGGCCGACGAGTCCCATCGGCACCAGCGCGATCGACCACACCACGATCATGCGACCGGTGATCGCGCCACTGGGATCAACACTCGGCAGCATGCGGTAGCCGCCGAGTTCGTAGTCACGGCGGTACAGCCACGCGAGCGCCAGAAAGTGCGGCACCTGCCAGATAAAGAGGACCGCCCCAAGCACCCAAGCGCCTGGGCCGAGCGAGCCGGCTGCTGCGACGTAACCCATCATCGGCGGCAAGGCTCCGACGACGGCGCCGACGAGCGTGTTCACCGTACTACGGGATTTCAGCGGCGTGTAGACCGCCACGTAGACGAAGATCGTCAACGCGGTCATCGCGGCGCTAAGCAGGTTCACCGCGGCGGCCTGAATCGTCAGCCCAAGCCCGGTGCAGACAATGCCGTATACGATCGCGTGCAACGATCCGACACGACCGGCCGGCAGCGGACGATTGCGTGTGCGCGGCATGCGGGCGTCGCGCTGAATCTCCGCCACCTGGTTGAACGCACTGGCGGCCGCAGAGGCCAACAGCGTACCGATGAGCATGTAAAACATCGCAGGCCAAGCGATGCGATCGCCCGATCCGAGTACGAACCCCACCGCGGCGGTGGCCATGACCAAGCCGGTGAGGCGGATTTTCGCCAACGTCATGTAGTCAGACCACAACTGCCGCACCGCCCCCAAGGGTGACGATTCGGTAGCCACAGCATGACTCATCGATGGGTTCATGGACATGGCAAGCGATTCCTGCTGCGATCCCGGCAGTCATTCCGGGCAAGGGCAAAGTGTCGCATAGTAGGTGAAACTCGCAAACCGGACAAGCTGAAAATCGCGTCCCGGATACAGATTCAGGGCATAAAAGCGTGAAATTCAGATTGTTGAATCGCAGATGACCCGCAAGTGTGAAGCCGGCTAATATTAGAGCCCATGAATCAGCCGCATGAATGGACACGCAGTGAGAAGGTTCACGCCGGTGCAGATGTGCTGGCGGTCGGATTTGCCACGTCGGTGGCCATGTGGGCGGTGGGGTATGTGCTTCGCATGCCGGCGGTGGTGGTGCCGCCGTGGCTGCTGGCGGGCGGACTCGGAGCGGCGTTGCTGGCCGGCGGGTTTTATGCGGGGTATGCCACGCGGCGTGGCGCGATGGGCGGGTTGTACGCGGGGCTGGTGGCGGCGACGCTGAATCTGCTGATCGTCAGCGGGGCGCTTCGCAATGCCGACGGCCAGGGGCCATCTACTCTGACATGGATACCGGGCACGTTGATTGTCACCGCGATCATCATGACGATCATGGCGGCGATTGGCTCGATCGTCCGCCGTCGACACCCAAAAATCACTTCACAGACGCCCAACTGGACGGGGCGTTTCGCACTGGTCGCCGTGGTCGCCACCGGCCTGCTGCTGATCGCCGGTGGTCTGGTCACCGGCCACGAAGCCGGGCTCGCCGTGCCTGACTGGCCCAACAGCTACGGGTACAACATGATCCTGTACCCATTCGCCCGCATGACCGGTAATATCTACTACGAACATGCCCATCGCCTCTACGGCGTGCTGGTCGGACTGACCACGATCGTGCTGGCGATCCATCTATGGATGGTCGACGATCGCAAGTGGGTCAAAATGCTGATGATCGGGGCGATTGCAGCAGTCGTGGCCCAGGGGCTGATGGGCGCAGCACGTGTGCTGGCAGCCCACTCCGACGGAGGCGTTGAAGTCGCCACCGCCGCGAATGAAAACACGCTGAGCATCGCACTCCGCATCGCCCACGGCATCTTCGGCCAACTCTTTCTGGCATTGATGACTGCAATCGCGGTGTTCTGCTCAACGACTTGGCGGCAGAACACTGAAAAAACCCCACACGCCGCGGCGGCATCGGATCACACGCTGACCACCCTGCTGCTGGCCGGGTTCGCGATCCAACTCATGCTCGGGGCGATCGTCCGCCACACCGGGGCGGGTGTGTTCTGGCACATCTCGATGGCGTCGATTCTGTTTCTGGGCACGCTGGTGATCGGCATGCGGCTTTGGGGCCTGTATGGCGATGATCATGCCGTACTCAAGCGCATCGGCGGAGCCCTGGTCGGATTCATCAGCCTCCAACTCGGGCTCGGCATCGCGGCCCTGGTCGTGATCACCCTCAGTAATCAGGCCGGTAAACCCAGCGCCGCCGATGCCATTCTCACCACAGCCCATCAGGCGACCGGCGCCACGCTGCTGGCGCTCGGCACCGTCGCCATGCTGTTGACACGTCGACTGTTGCAGCCGAAGACCGCCCCCGCTCGGTCGCCGCAGGCCCGTAGCAAATCCTCCGAATCGCTCAGCCTGCAAGGCCGCAGCACCGAATCTCAGACGTGACATCGTCCGCAGGTTTGCATAAACTGCTGAACTCGCAGCTTCATAACATCATTCACCGTTTGAAAAAACGAGGGCCTGCTATATGCGTTATCGCACTTTCCCAAATACTGATCTGACCGTCAGCGAAGTCGGCTTCGGCGTATGGACCGTCTCGACCGACTGGTGGGGCGTCACCGACGAAGCCGTCCGCCGCGACCTGCTCCGCAAGGCCTTCGACCTCGGCATCACCCACTACAACACCGCCCCGACCTACGGCGACGGCTACGGTGAAACCATTCTCGGCGAAGTGCTCAGCGATGTTCGCGACAAGGTCATCTACGCCACGAAGTTCGGCTACGACCTGACCGACACCGATGGCCGCCCCGGCCACCGCGAACGTGCCCACGACTACGACCCCGCCTCGATCCGCCGCCAGTGCGAAGACTCGCTGCGGCGTCTGGGCACCGACGTGATCGACCTTTACGAAGGCCACAACTCCCGCATCGAACACATCGACTCCGACGACGTGATCGCCACGCTCCAGAAGCTTCAGGACGAAGGCAAGATTCGCTACTGGGGCGTGTCGCTCGGGCCGAAGATCGACCCGGGCCGCCAGGTCGATGAAGCCCGTGCCGCCATTCGCCGGGGCTATCACGGCATTCAGTTGATCTACAACCTGCTGGAGCAGGCGGTCGGCTCGCCGATTCTCGACGAGGCCCGCGAAGCCGGCATTGGCCTGATGACCCGCGTGCCCCACTCCTCAGGCCTGCTCGAAGGCAACCTCACGCCCGACACAACCTTCCCCAGTTGGGACCACCGCTCGCACCGCCCGAAGATCTGGCTCGACGAAGGCCTGCAAAAAGTCGACCAACTTGAGTTTCTCACCCACGGCGGCGCTCGCACCATCGGTCAGGCCGCCCTGCAGTTCATCCTCCGCGATGCGATCTTCATGTCGACCCTGCCGAACATCTACGACGAGGCCGGCCTCAAGGAATTCGCCGCCGCCCCGGATACTCCCCCGCTGACCAAGCCCGAGTATCTCGACGTGCAGAAGCTCTACGCCAACAACTTCGGCCTCGAGCCCGCCGAAACGATGTAATGCCCCATCGACAATCTCCCAAAGCCCCGAAGCCCACGGTGTCACACCGTGGGCTTCTTCTGTCAATGCGCTATAATCCGCCCCATGAGCGAAAACACCACGCAAATTGCATGTCAAGACCTGCCCCCGGGCACGGTGCTGCGGATCGAAGTCGGGGGTGAGCACGTGGCCGTGGCCAATGTCGACGGGGAATACTTCGCCGTATCCGACACATGCACCCACGCCCGCATCAGTCTGACCGACGGCGGCCTCGCCGGGCGACAGATCATCTGTCCCTGGCACGGCGCGATGTTCGACCTGAAGACCGGCCGCCCCACCTGCGGCCCGGCGATCGATCCGCTGCGCTGCTACAACGTGCGCGTGGAAGGTCAATCGCTCATCATCGAGCCTGCCGCGGACTGATGGCGTGTCAGCTTAATTGCCAAACACCACATCGACGTGGCCATCAACATACAGCCAGTTGCGAATTGGATCGTCAATGTTGAATCCATGCATGGGTTCATACGCCACGGTGACCAGCGATGCCACCCATGTATTGGTCTCATTCAGCTTGTCGACCTCACGCAGAATGTGAACACTGTCGGCATGCTTGATGTCGACGATCTTCGCGGGCGGCCGACTACTACTACCAAGAATCGTTTTATTCTGGCTATCGCGTCCATCAGCGACGTATGGCAACCAGAAACGCTGCGGTTTTTCCAGCGGCGCCAGCCGTTCAAAGCCCGGGCAAACGAAGATCGGATTGATGCGCATCGTGCTGCTGATACGCGGCAGGCCCATATACGGAGCGACATACCCACTGACACCGGTATAGGGGTGGCCATACCCGACGAATTGCCCATACGAACTCGGCCCCGGCAATGACTGTTTGTAATCGCCGGCGTACATCACGACGGTCGTGCCGATCTGGCGCAGGTTTGCCATGCAGGTGATGCGTTTGGCCGTGTCGCGGGCTTTGCTCAGAGACGGCAGCAGAATGGCGATCAATAGTGCGATGATCGCCACAACCACCAGTAACTCGATCAGCGTGAAACCATGTCGGCGCATGAACCTGCTTTCGATAGCCGTGAATCAACGATTCGCGGACCGCGATGCGTTGCATCGTGGCTGTTTATCCATGGCGTCGACGGACCAACATCGGCGCAGCGAGCAACACCATGGCGAAGGTTGTCGGTTCCGGCACCAACGTCAGCGTCAGCAGCGCCGCATCGGCGCCGCGGTGCGATCCGCCGTAGCGGAAGTTCTTCGATGAATTGGTGTTGCTGCCTTGCCACTCATCGAAGTCGGGGTTGACGCGAATCACGACGTAATCCCCGGCGACCGCGCCGTAATCGTTGTACAGCGACGTCAGGTACTGAGCTAACGTGATGCTTTGCGCGGCGTTGGTTTGCGAAGTGTTGCCGGGGTTCATCGTGGTGCCGGCGGTAACGAGGTTGTCGACGAGTTTCAGAGGCGTGTCAGAGCCAATGCCGGTGCCGAGCGTATCGCCGTCGCGTGTTTCGGTATCGCTGGTCAAAAGCCAACTGCTGACCAGACTGGGCGGCGAACTGACATAGCCGAGCACGTACAGGTCGGCGTTGGCCGTCGGCATCGAACCGCCGGACACCACGGTCAGTGTCAGCTGGGCGCTCTGGATGTAGTAGCTGCTCAGGTCTGGCAATTCGAAGAACGCGATGCCGGCGTAGTTGCCGCCGGTGGCCGCACCGACGATCAGATCCTGTGCCGAGAAATTACCGTTTCCATAAACCGCGCCGTCATTAGCATGGCTGTATTCGTTGATCACTAAGTCAGCCTGCGCGACACCGGTGATCATCATCCCCATCAACGCCATCACCAGAATGATTCCGTCTCGTTTCATCACAAATCTCCTTACAAGGGTGTGGGCCTCAGATATGTGTTGTCGATCGAGCATGCTCTGCTCCTTCTCGTTATTCATGGTTCTGCGAGGGAACGACATCCGCGTTCACCTTTTCGGAGACACTCAACAACAGGCAGGCACGTCGATCCGGGGCGACACGATGCGACCCGCCGAAACGGATCGCCGCGAATGGATGCGCCACGCCGTCGTATGTATTGCCCACCGGCGCATCGGGATTGATGCGAATCACCAGCCAGTCGCCGGCCTCGGCGCCTTGCTCATACAGGCTATTGATGTAGTCGCACAACGCAGTCGACTGGGTGGTATCCGTCTGCCAGGTGTAATCTCTTTCGTGAAATGAATCTGCGGGGATCATATCGTCGGCGATCTTCACCGGCTTAGCATCGGTCGGCTCCACACCCAACGTCTGGCCCGTCCGATCATCCGCATCGGCCGTCAGCATCCACTTGCTGGACGGTTTTATCGGCGAACTGACATAGCCCAATGCCCACACATCAACATTGGCGTTCGGCAGCCGCCCCTCCGTCGCCACGGTCAGTCGTAGTTCGGCGCGGCTAAGTCCATTAGGCGTACGCTGCGGCAAACGGAACATCGCGATGCCGTTGTAGTCCGCTGGACCGGTCGCCGAGCCGACGATCAGGTCTTGATGTTCGAACGCACCGCCGCCCTTGGCTGTGTCGGTATGACGATAAATTGTTCCGTCAGCCGGTCCGCTGGTCAGCACCGCGTCGCCGGTGATCGTGATCGGGCCATGGGAGTTGTCCATGCGCACCAACGTGCGGTGCATCGGGTCCGCGATCATCTCGTAGCCGGCTGTCAGCAGTTCGACCTGTTGATCGACGCGCCCGTCACTCAGACTCAGCGCCACCGTCCCTTCCAGCACCAGCACACGCGTCTGTCGCAACTCGTCGACCGTCATCGTGAAACGCGTGCCCAGATCAACCACGCGCACCCCGCCAGGTCCTTCGACCGTAAAACCTCGCCCACGCTCCGGCACATACGCCAGCAACGATCCACCATCGAGCATCGCGCGGCCCGCATCAATCATGCGAAACCGGCACGGCCCAGTCAGATCAACCACGGCGCCGGAGTTGAACATCACCTGTACCCGACCCGATCGAAGCGCCAGCATGCCCGGCGCTAATTCACCACCAAGTTCGATCGCCCCGCCATCGTCAAACACCGCACGGTCCAGGTTCGTCACCAGCGCCACGCTGTGCGTCTGCTCCGAAGGCTCCGCATGCTTCGGCGTCGACTTGGACGGAACAATGATCCACAGCATGCCCGCGACCAATACCAACGCAGCAACCGCAGCCCAGCGACGCATATGGAATCGCGCCTGCGGAACAACCTTCCGTGTTACCGCCATGCCCTGGATGCGATCGCGCAGTTGCGTGTGCAGCGTGATGTAGTTCAGGTAGCGCCGCCGAGCCTCTGCGTCGTCAGTCAGCAGACACTCCAGCATCTGGCGATCGGCTTCGGCCGCCTCGCCATTGCACACCGTCCCGAAAAGTTCGTACTGCTCGGCGGGTCGCATCATGCGTCACCTCCGAGCCCGAGCGTTTGTTCGACACATTCCAACAGCGCCGCACGGATGCGGTTCAAAGCCTTGTAGACTGTGTTGGCCGGTCGGCCCAGGTCCGAGGCAATCTGCTTGAACGACCGCGCCTCGCCATAGCACCGCTCGATAAGTTGGCGGTCGACATCGCGCAGTTTCGAAAGGCAAGTGGCCAGTGCCTCACGCCGCGACTGATCTTCCTCGAAAAGCGCCGCCCGATCCGCGGCCAGTTGCTCGACCAGCGATTCGGAAAAAACATGCCGATCACGTCCACGCACCCGCCGATAGTTCCGCACCTGGTTCAGCGCCACCGTCGCGGCCCATCGCACAAAGTCACTACCCGGTCCGGGCTCAAAGCGTTCAAACTGCTTCCACAGAGTCACCGAAGTGTCTTGAAACACCTCCTCGGCCTGATGCTCATCACCCACCAGCGCCATCACGTACGCAAACAACTCCCGGTGATGCGTGGCATACAACCGCATGAACTGCTCATGCAAACGGGATGCATCAGGCGTTGAATCCATGGCTGCGAAAAACCTCTCACCCAATAAGGTACGCCCACACCAAAATTGGTATCTCCCACCGGCAAAAAGCACCCCGAAGCCGGCATGCCACGACACATCTATTGCATCCAAAAACACTTAAACACAAGCGTGCCACCATGCCACACGACAAATAGCTTACTTTCGATCCAGATCATAGCGGATCCGAATCACGCCCTGAACTTCGGTGGCGGTGACAGCGAGGTCAGCCGGGTCGGCGTGGGCGGTCCATTTCACGCGACTTTCACGCTCGGCGGTGTCGACCAGATGCTTGGCGACCGGTTCGCCGTAGCGACGCTGGAGCCGATCAATCACGTCGACGAAGGCGGGGTTTTCAGTGAACGTCACGCTGAGGCGCTTCATGCGACCGGCTTCATCAAACTGCAGTTCAACATCGGCCGGCTTTTCGAAAACACCGCGCGTATCCGACAGCACGATCCGTCGCTGCTCGGCGTCGGTGGTCGTCGTCGGCAACAGCGTGCCGCGGGTGAAAGTCGCCTCGCGCAGCAGACGATGGGCCCGGGCAAAGTTGTCGCCCCAACTCAAACCCGGCATCGGATGATCAACCTTGGCCAACGCGAGATCGGTAGACTCAACAGCAGGCGCATCACTGTCTGGTTTTGCATGATCCGCCCCGGGACTGGAATCGACTTCAACCGCACGTGCTTTGCCTCGCTGTTCAATGTGCAACTCGCCCATCCACCAGGTCTCTCCGTGGCGGCGAATGGTGTTGGCGTCATTGACCTGTTGTGAATCGACCTGTCGCATGGCGAAGTCGTACCCGTTAAGCCTGCCGCGCAGCGCGGTGGGAAATGACAGGGTGTAGTGGACCGGATCGACGAGGATTGGCGCGTGGCCGAGGTCGCGTACAGCTTTGGCCTGATTTTTCGGATTGTTGTCCACAGACCAGTCGAAATCGAAGCCGGTGTTCTGCGAATCGTATACGGCACTGATGAACAGACGGTCGGTGGCGTTGTCACCGACCAGCGGACGACCATCGGCGCTGACCATGGCGAAAGCGATCCACGGCGTGTTGATTCCACTGAGGGTGATGCCGCCGGCAAAGTGGTGCGAGGACGGCGTGGGGCCAATGAAGACCTTTGCCGTCGGGCTGTCAATGATCAACCGCCCGCGGGGCCAGTCCCACAACACATGGCGGCCGGTGCGCATCGCCTCATCGCCTGGCGTGAACTGATCCAGCGGATTGCCGCCTTCATTGAGAATGGCGCCGTCGCGATCAGGGTGAAACCGCACGCGCGTGCCGCGGGTGAATGTGGCCGTGCTCATTTCAGAACCGCCGATACCGTGCCAGCGTTCGTAGCCCATGGCAGCGTCGCGTCCCACGTCGATGATGACCGGGTCAGGCGCTGTTTCGACGGCAGCGTGACGATAGATCAGGCCGGCCAGGGCCATCGAGGAGGTCATCGTCGGATCGTGCTCGAGGTGCACGCCGGTCCAGAAGTGGCTCATCGGCGGCAGATTCACACCAGCCATCAGCTCTTCGGGGCTGCCTTTCATCCAGTGGCCGTGCCACGAAACGATGTCGAAATCCTGCCAGGCGGTCATGACAGCCAGCATGTAGGGATACTCGCTGCGGTATCGACTGGGGCGTGATCGACCGGTCTCATACACGACCGCAAGCTTGTCATCTGTGCGATGCGAATCGAGCACGTACAGCGACGGCGGCCTGGTCAGCGATGAATCCAGATTCCAGAAGTACATGCTGACCGTGCTGGTGTCGCCCAACGAGTTGCTGTACTGCCACGGCAGACTCGGTTCGTACTGCGAATCAAACGAAAACGGAACGACGTTTGATCCGACGCCCTGCGGCGCCAGCGAACGTGCCAGGGTCACACATTCCTGATTGCGGTTGGCAACCCGTTCCATGGCAAACCGCACAAAATCGCGGCCGCGTTGCGCCGGGTATTTCTTATGCTCGCTGAGCACCGGGGCGAGTTTCACCTTGTCGCCGTCGAGCGTCTCGCCGTCATCAAGTCTGCCCCATGCCTGACGCAAACCATCGTTTGTTCGGTACACATCGCGGAGCCAGTTGTTCCAGTGACGCTGCAACTTGTTTCGGAAGTAGTCCGGCCACTGGTCAAATCCCCGCTCACACCAACGCTTGACGACTGCTCGTTCATTTTCCAGTTCGATCAGCGCGATCGCTTCATCTTCGGCGTAGCGCTTGCCGGTGTAGGGGTTGACGTGATTGAGGTAATTTTCCAGGTGCTTGAGTCGCACCTTCCACAACCGCTCATCGAGATATGCAAATGTCGGGTCAGCCTTTTTTGCGATCGCATTTTTCCATTGTTCCCAATCGTCGCCGCCGGCGATCCATGAATCATCACCTCGAATCCACTTGAGCGGCATGCCTCGCCCGACAGTCGTGGCGACCATGATGAACATGCCGTTGGATTTCATGTCGGCGAACTGGCGGTCGTAGCGATCCAGCGACGAGCCGTCCCCCTTCTCGTACCGCATCGACTCACCCCGTTTGGCAGAGTCGGCGGAGTAAAAGTCGCTCTGTCCCCACATCCGCAAGCAGTTGAACCCCAGCGCTCGGAAGCGCTGGCCGGAGCCGTCCATGACCGTGCTCCATAGCCGGAGCCTGCGGTCACCGTAGTAAAGCTTGCCGTCGCGCATCTGCGCGTAGACGCCCGGCTCGGGTTTGATCGCCGTGTCGAAGAGCACGTGCTTGGGGCGGGATACGACTTTCAGCAGCCCCTCGGCATCTTTCTGAATCGTCACGGCGCCATCGGCCTGGTCATCCCCTTCGATGACCGCTACCAGTGACGCGATGTCCGCCGCCGTCGTCGTCAGCGACTGATGCATCGGCCCTGTGATATCAAAGGTGACCTGTTCCGCCCTGCCGTCGCCGGTGCCCTTGAAGGTGTGTGTGTACAGCGGCTCGCTATCTACATCTGCGCTTTTGCCACCGGTCACACGATGAATGCTGAGTTTCTGACCAGTCAGCGGCGGTCCCGTTGAACGCAACACCCCGATGAGCAGACTCATGTTCTGCTTGTCCTGTACGCTGCGCAGCGTCGCTTGGCCGCGGCATGCGTACACGCCATCGGTTTTAGGGGTAAACAGCAGGGCCGGCGCCCAATTGAACCCCTTGTCCCAACTCGCTCGGCCGTTGGTGTGAATGTACAGCGTGCCATTTACAACCTTCATCGTGACGCGGAGGGCTCCGGCGACGGTATACGCATCCCCTTTGGTTTCTACCTTCGCCTGCCCATCAATCAGCGGAAATTTGTCACGATTGCTGAGCCCGGCCAATTCGAAGCGCCCATGCTCGGTCTCCGCAACGCCGTCTTTGAATGTCTCCGGCAGCGGGATGGTCACCACCTTGCCGGAGGCGTCTTGACGCGTCAGGGCCAGATGTTCGATTTTGACCGAGCCATCGTAATGCCAACTCGATTTCCATCCGACCAACGCCAGTGTCTGCCCTGCGTTCAAACGGATCGCCTGCAGGCTCTCGTGCTGCTGCAGATCGAATTCCGCCCGATCGGCGTCCAGGCGGAACAGCGTGTCGATTCGGGCCTTGGTCCGCCGACACTTGAGCGTTAACTCCAGCGATCGTACATCCCCCGGCTCCAGGGCCACGTGTGACACCAGCGGTACATTAATCGGTAATACCGCCGGCCTGTCGGCCCGCAAGACCACGTCGCCCTCGGTCAACACCATCGGCTTCAGCGGCACATCCACCACCGGCGGCTCTTCCGCAAAAACCGCCCCCGCAAAAACCCAACACGCCAGCAAGCATAGATTTCGCATAAGTAGCCAGACGTCATCTGTGATAAAATGTTGCACCATTTGGCAGCAATATTTTAACGTTATTATACAATTGAGTTTTTCCTCGAATTGGAGGCCGCCCCTGCCCCCCGCCGCTGACAACACACCGATTCCATATCTGGACTGCGCGGCGACCACCCCGCTCGAGCCGCGCGTGCGCGAGGTGGTGTTACGCTATCTGGATGTCGACTTCGGCAACGCCGGTTCCACGACGCATCGATACGGTACAGATGCCCGGCGTGCCGTGGAGCGCGCCCGCACGCAGGTCGGCGCAGTGGTCGACGCCACACGTGGCGAGGTGGTGTTCACCAGCGGCGCGACCGAGTCGAACAATCTCGCCATCCTCGGCCTTGCTGAGTACGGACAATCGACGGGTCGCACGCACATCGTCAGCACGGCCATCGAACACCGCGCCGTCATGGAACCGCTGGAGGTACTGGCGGAGCGAGGCTTTTCGGTGACTTTCGTCCAGCCGACGGCCGGCGGATATGTCGAGCCGGAGGCAATCGCCCGGGCGGTGAGTGACCGTACGCTGCTGGTGTCGGCCATGCATGTGAACAACGAAACCGGTGTGCTTCAACCCGTTGCGGAGATCGCCGACCTGCTGGCCGATCACTCGGCGTATTTTCACGTGGATGCCGCGCAGGGATTCGGCAAACATCTACCCGATCTCAAGCACAAGCGCATCGATCTGATCAGCATCAGCGGACACAAGCTGTACGCCCCGAAAGGCGTCGGAGCACTGATCCGTCGCAAGCGTCATGGCGAGCGGCCGCCGCTGTCGCCGCTGACCTTCGGCGGTGGGCAGGAAACCGGCCTGCGCCCCGGTACGCTGGCGGTGCCGCTGATCGCCGGGCTCGGGGCCGCGTCGGAACTGGCTGCCAGTGAATCAGATCAATGGACGACCCGCTGCACGGCGTTTGGCGATCATCTGCTGAAGGCACTTGCACCGCTGAAGCCGACCCTTCACGGCGACCCGAACCGCCGCCTGCCGCACATCGTCAATCTGTCATTCCCCGGCTTGAGCAACGAGCTGGTCATCGACGCCACAAACCATCTGGCGGCGATCAGTGACGGGGCCGCATGCACTGCCTCATCGAAGGTCTGCAGCCACGTTCTGGCAGCCATGGGTATTGGCGCCGACGAGGCTGCCGGGGCGTTGCGGTTTTCCTGGTGCCACATGACCGACGAGCCGGATTGGCCCGCATTCGTCGAGGTTGTGCGTCAATTGCGACCGACTTTCACCCCTGGCCGAGTAACCTGACCCCGCGGGAGAAATCTCGCAGGCACGGTGGTATGATCCGCCAGCAAACATCTTGCGTCGATCAGAAAAAGCCCTATGCGTGTTGCGCCTATGACCGACTGTGAACCCGACCAGCTCCGCTACCACCGATCGCGATTTTCGGCGAGGTTGCCGCTGGATCGTCTTTACAGCCGTTCGCATTACTGGCTCAGCCGCCAGCCTGACGGCACATGGCGCATCGGACTCACACGCTTCGCTAAACGCATGCTCGGTGATATCGTCGAATTCGAATTCACTATCCAACCTGACGCCCCGGTCCAATGCGGACAGGAGATCGGCTGGATTGAGGCGTTCAAAGCAGTCAGTGATATATTCTGCGTCGCCGAGGGACGATTTCTTGGTGTCAACCAGCAACTGGCCGACGACCCGGCGCTGATCGACAGCGACCCGCACGGCGACGGCTGGCTTTACACCGTCGATGGCCAACCGGATCCCCAATGTGTCGACGCCCAAGGCTACACCCAATTGCTCGATGCACACATCGACAAGATGCTCGGAGAAACAACCCCATGACGCGCCAGAACCCTGCCCAATATGTCATGCTCGGCGGCTTTCTCGGCGCCGGTAAAACCACCGCGGTGCTTGCGCTGGCGCGCCACCTGCGCGACGCCGGCCGTCGGGTCGGTCTGATCACCAACGATCAGTCGATCGGGCTGGTCGATACCGCCATGCTTCGTGCCGCGGGTTTCGATGTGCAGGAGATCGCCGGCGGATGTTTCTGCTGTCGATTCGACTCCCTGGTCGAAGCCTCTCGGCAACTGGAAGCTGAGGCAGCGCCGGATGTGTTCATCGCCGAGCCGGTCGGATCGTGCACGGACCTGGTCGCCACGGTCAGCTATCCGCTGCAGCGCATCTACGGCCAGCAGTATCGCGTGGCGCCCTTGAGCGTGCTGGTGGATCCGATTCGGGCGATGCGCGTGCTCGGACTTCAGGAGGGTCGCTCGTTTTCCGAGAAGGTGATCTACGTTTACCGCAAGCAACTGGAAGAAGCCGACCTGATCGTCATCAACAAGATCGATCTGCTTAACGAAACAGATTTGCAGCGTCTGACAGATAAACTGCAAACGGAATTTCCCGCGGCGCGCGTGCTGGCGGTCTCAACACGCGACGGAGTCGGCCTCGAAGATTGGTTCAGCCTGCTGGAAAGCCAGATGACCGGTGAACGCGCCACAATGGAGATCGACTACAACACCTATGCCGAGGGTGAAGCACTGATGGGCTGGCTCAACGCCACGCTGAACATCAATGCCGCCGAGCCGTTTGATGGCGAAGTGCTGATGATGGAGTTGGCTGAGCGCATGCAGCGAGAACTCGCCGCGGCGACGGCCGAAATCGCCCATTTGAAGATGACCCTGCTGCCGCGTGGACACGACGGGCGCGTGGCTGTGCTCAACATCGTCGACAACAGTTTCGTGCCCGAGCTTGCCCAGTCGCTGGTCGAACGCATGCGGCAGGGGCAACTGCTGATTAATCTGCGTGCCGAGGCCGATCCGGTCCTGCTGGAGAAAGTGCTGCAGAATGCGATCGCATGGCAATCCAAACGCCTGGTCGGCGTTCAACTGGAGCTTGAGCACATGGCCCGGTTCCGTCCGTCGCCCCCGCAGCCGACGTGGCGTATGCCCGATGCTCAGCAGTTGACGCCTTTCGCAGCACAAACCTGAAACCTGTATGCCACACGACGAACGATCAACCCGCTCCGCCGACGCTTCCCCCAATGCGCGCCCACTGCGCGTGCTGTATTGCCGCTGCGCCTATGCCGACGTGGTGCCTGAAGACGTGAAAGATCGCGTACTCCAGCGGCTGTGCGAATCCGGACGGGCTTTTGATACCGTCGCTGATCTCTGCGAAATGTCCGCCCGACATGACCCGGCGCTGAATCGCATCGCCGAATGCGGCGGGGTGAAAATCGCCGCGTGCTACAAGCGGGCGGTGCACGGACTTTTCGAGGCGGCCGGCGCGCCGCTGTCGACAGATGATGTACACGTGCTGAACATGCGCACCGACGATGCGGACACGATCGCTGACAACCTGCTCAACGACGGGGAGGTTGACACTTGATCAAAGCAACGAAAAGTCCACGCGTTCGAATTGTGCTTTATGAAGGGCTCGGTGCCGACCCACTGGATGGTGACAGTCGCTACCGAATCATGCGCGCCCTGCTGGAACGTGGATTGACCGTCACATGCACAGGCCCCCAGCCGGCCGACGACATGACGCCCGGAACGCTCGCCTCGGTGGAAGAATCAGTGCTGCTGGTGATCGGTCGCTTCGAAGGCGGGCAGCCGCCGCAGGTTGAAGACGCCGCCGGCCGCGTGACGTTGCATCTGCTGCACCTGACAGACACAGATGACCAGGCGGTTGTACAACAGATCGATCAGACGCTCGGCGAACTGGACGTGGCGGTCAATCAGCCCGGCCAGTGGAAGCCCTGGTTCCCGGTGATCGATTACAGCCGTTGCACCAACTGCATGCAGTGCCTTTCGTTCTGCCTGTTCGGTGTGTACGGCGTCGATGCTGACAACAAAATCCAGGTGCAAAACAACGACAACTGTAAGACCGACTGCCCCGCCTGCTCGCGCGTCTGCCCGGAAGTGGCGATCATGTTCCCCAAGTATTCACAGGGGCCGATCAACGGCGACCAGATTCGGGAAGACGACCTGAAACGCGAGGCGATGAAGGTCGATATTTCATCGTTGCTTGGTGGCGACATCTACGCCCAGCTCAAGCAGCGGTCGTCCGCCGCAAAGGAACGTTTCGCCAAGGAACGCGATGAGAAGCGTGCTCTGTCCG
This sequence comes from Planctomycetales bacterium ZRK34, assembly GCA_014873095.1. Lineage (GTDB taxonomy): Bacteria > Planctomycetota > Phycisphaerae > Phycisphaerales > Zrk34 > Zrk34. Next base: position 3,622,665 of record CP050848.1, on the reverse strand, counting down.
AGCGGATTCGATGCCTGAATAAACTCGCCGGGCAGATGGACATCCCCAAAGAAGTACTGTTGAACCTGCCTTCGCAGGATGAGATTCGCCAACGCGCCGCCGACGCCGCCGCCAAAGGTCGCGCCGCACTGGAAGCAGGAGACTGACGCATGCTGATGTTGCAGATGAGCAAACGCATGCTGACCACCGTCGACCCCAAGGCGATGTGGAAGTTTCTGTACAACTTCTGTTTCAAGGGCATGATGTCGGTTCAGCGGTTCAAGCGGCGGTTGAAAAAAGGCGAGGTTTTTCCGCCATTCCTGTACATCTCGATCATCAACAGTTGCAACCTGCGCTGCAAAGGCTGCTGGGTCGACGTCGCGGCTGAAAAGCAGGCCATCGACCTGAAGGCGATGAACCGGCTGATCACCGACGCCCGCAAGCACGGCAACAGTTTCTTTGGCATCCTCGGCGGCGAGCCGTTCATGCACGACGAACTGCTGGACATTCTGGCAGCACACCCCTCGTGCTACTTTCAGGTGTTCACCAACGGGCAGTTCATCACACCCGAGGTCGCCGAGCGGTTGCGTCAGCTTGGCAATGTCACGCCGCTGGTCAGCATCGAAGGCACCGAGGTCATCAGCGATCAGCGCCGCGGGCGCGCCGGCGTGTTGAACAAAACCCTGCGCGGACTCGACAACTGCATTCGCGCCGGCGTGATGACAGGCGTGGCCACCAGCGTCTGCGGCAACAACATCGACGACCTGCTCACCGAATCGTGGCTCGACCACCTGATCGAACGCGGCGCCCATTACGTGTGGTTTCACACGTATCGGCCGGTCGGGCCCGAGCCGTCGCTGGAGTTGGCGTTGAGCCCCGAGCAGCTTCGGCGCGTGCGTCAGTTCGTCGTCGACATGCGCTGCAAAAAGCCGATCGGTATTGTTGACGCTTACTGGGATCACAACGGCGAAGCGCTCTGCCCCGCCGCCACCGGCATCAGCCATCACATCAGCCCGTGGGGTGACATCGAGCCGTGTCCGATCATCCAGTTCGCCACTGAGTCGATACACGATCCGCGCGGCATCTACGAAACGATGACCAACTCGAAATACCTCGAAGACTTCCGCGAAACCGCCAGCCAGGCCACCCGCGGGTGCATCGTGCTGGAGCGGCCAGACCTGCTCAAGCAGTTCGTCGAGCGGCACGGCGCGCGTGACACCACCGCCCGCCGCGCCGCCATGGCTGAACTCGAAGCGATGAACAGCCGCCACAGTCAGCACATGCCGGGTCACGAGATTCCGGAAAAGCACTGGATGTACCGCTTTGCGAAGAAGCACTGGTTCTTCGGATTCGGCGCTTACGGTTAACGGCGTCGACCACCGCAGCAGGAGAAACCATGCCGCTGAACATTCCACTGATGACGATTCCTTCGACGATTCCGCCGCAGAAGATGCGGCCGGCGCAGTCGAATGTGCCACCGACGCTCGCCGAGCGCGAGCAGATCAAGCGTGTTTGCACCGAGTATGTGCAAAGCGGATCGGTCGTTCCGCCGGTGCCTCAGTCGGAGTTACGCGAGTTTGCCGGGAAGATGCTCGCCGAGGCCGACATCAGCGAATCGTTCATCGAATACGCGGCCGTGCTGCTGAACAATCAGTTGTGGCATGAGCACCTGGCGGGTGTGCCATTTGAGCGCCGCCTGCTGCTGTTGCCCAAATGCCTGCGTGCTGAAGACACCTGCCCGGCGCCGTTTGATGAGTTCGGATTGCTCTGCAAAAGCTGCGGACAGTGCAGCCTGCAGGAGCTTCAGGCCGAGGCCGAGCGACTGGGTTACGCGGTGCTCATCGCCGAGGGCAGCGCACTGGTGATGGCGATCATCGAGACCGGCAAAATCGACGCCATCGTCGGCGTGTCGTGTCTGTCCGTGCTGGAGAAGGCATTTCCGTATATGGAGTCGGCGGCGATACCCGGCGTGGCGATCCCGCTGCTGCAGGACGACTGCCGCGAAACGAACGTCGACATGGAATGGCTCTGGGATGTAATCCATCTGACCAGCGAAGACCGCTCGTATCGGATGGACCTGGGCGGCCTGCGAAAACAGGTGGCTACGTGGTTTGAACCCGATGAACTGGCACGGCTTTGCGGACCGGCGAAGACCGATGCCGAGCAGATCGCCCGGCAGTGGCTGGCGCGTGACGGCAAGCGCTGGCGGCCGTTTCTGACGGCATGCGCCGCGGCGGCGATCACCGATGATCTGGAAACACCGCCGAGCGATGATCTGAAGCGCCTGGCGATCGCGGTCGAGTGTTTCCACAAAGCGTCGCTGATTCACGATGACATCGAAGATGGCGACCTGACGCGCTACGACCAGCCGACCGTTCATGCCGAGCACGGCGTGGCGGCGGCGATCAACATCGGCGACCTGTTGCTGGGCGAAGGCTATCGACTGATCGGCGAGCTTGATGCCGCGCCGGACCGCGTGGCGAAGATGCTGCAAATCGCCGCGACCGGCCATCGTGATCTATGCCTTGGGCAGGGCGCCGAACTGAGTTGGCGGGCGAATCCGCAGCCGCTGGCCCCGGCACAGGTGCTCGAGATATTTCGGTTGAAGACAGCGCCGGCATTCGAGGTGGCGCTGCGACTGGGCGCGACGTTCGCCGGGGCGGATCAGGCGGCGCAGGATGTGCTGCATGAATTCAGTGAAAACCTCGGCATCGCCTATCAGATCCGTGACGACATCGAAGACACCTTTGGCGGCGAAGGAACCAGCGACATTGAAGCAATGCGGCCGACGCTGATTCCCGCCATCGCTCACGCCATGGCCGGCGGCGAGGACAAATCAGCCGTGCGCCAATGGTGGATGCGCGAGCAGGCCGATGCGTCGACCGAGCACCCGCTCCATGAAACGCTGCGATCGGTCGGCGTACAGGAGCGCGCCCGCCATCTGCTGGATGCGTATAAAGAGCAGGCGATTCGCTGTCTTCGCCCATTGGAGCAGCCGACGCTCAAGGGGCTGCTGCGCCGCGTGATGACGAAGATTTTCAATGACCTCAAAATCGAGGGCTGGTGCAGTGAGCATGAGGCTTCAAATGCTTCAGGTGGCGAGGCTCGCGACGAAGCCACTGGGTGAGGCCACCGAGCGTGTCGCCGACTTCGTGCATCAGCAGCTCAACGCCGACGGTGGCTTCAAGGACCGCGCCGGCAAAAGCGATCTGTATTACACCGTGTTCGGCATCGACAGCCTCGTCGCCCTGCAACGTGAACTACCAACCGGCGCGATTGCAAACTACCTGACAACCTTCGGCGACGGCGATGATCTGGACACGGTCCACCTGACTTCGCTGGCCCGCTGCTGGGCGGCGATCGATGACGACAAACAGGTGCGGCGGCTGGCCCCGAAGGTGACACAGCGGTTGAATGCCGACCCGCGCCGCTCGGTGTATGACTGCTTTCTGGCGGTGGGCGCGGCACAGGATGTCAACGCCGAACCGCCGGTGACAGCCGACATCGCCGCATCGCTCGCCCCACTGGCGATCGGCGACGGGTCATACGCCAACGATGCCGACATCCAACTGGGCAACACCCCCGCCACCGCCGCCGCCGTGACGCTTCAGCATCAACTCGGACTGCCGATCGATCCGCAATCATCGGACTGGCTGCTGGCTCGCTGTCACGAAGACGGCGGGTTTTTTGCTTTTTCCGAAGCGCCGATTCCCGATCTGCTTTCAACCGCCGTCGCCCTACATGCTCTGTCGGCCATACGCGCGGACCTGTCGAGGGTTCGCGAGCCCTGTCTCGACTTTATCGATACACTCTGGACCAGCCGCGGGTCTTTTTTCGGCAATTGGGCCGAGGACACGCTCGATGTCGAGTACACCTACTACGGCCTGCTCGCCCTGGGTCACCTGAGTCTTTGACCATGTCGCTGGACTACGACGCATTTTCGAAAACTCGACACCATGCCGTCAAAGCGCTGCTTGCCGAGCGCAACGCAGCCGGCCACTGGACCGGAGAACTATCCAGCAGCGCGCTGTCGACCGCTACCGCCCTGACCGCCCTGTCCCTGATCGACCGTGCCCGCGGGTGTCACGATCACCATGATCTGATCCATCGCGGCGCCGCGTGGTTGATCGACAACCAAAACGCCGACGGCGGCTGGGGCGACACCGCGCTCAGCTTCAGCAACATCAGCACCACCACGCTCTGCTGGGCCGCGCTCGCCCTGCCCGAAGCTCAACACGATCGCGCCGAACCCGCTCGCCGACGCGCCCGTCAGTGGCTGACCGACAACGCAGGTTCCGACACCGTCGATGCGCTGGTCGAAGCGATCATGCAGCGTTATGGCGTCGATCGCACCTTCAGCGTTCCGATTTTGACGATGAGCGCGTTGTGCGGGTGTCTCGGCGATGAGTCTGCGGCATGGCGGCGTGTCAAACAACTGCCGTTTGAGCTGGCCGCCCTGCCGCAATCGTGGTTTCGTCTACTCAACCTGCGCGTCGTCAGTTATGCGCTGCCGGCGCTGATCGCCATCGGACAGGTGCGACACCACAATCGCCCGACTCGCAATCCGATCACGCGCATTGCCCGCAATGTCACCCGCCAACGCACGCTGAGGGTGCTCGAAGCGACCCAACCCGACGGCGGCGGGTTTCTCGAAGCCACCCCGCTGACCAGTTTCGTCACGATGAGCCTTGCCGGGGCGGACCTCGCCGACCATCCCGTGGCCCGACAGGGCGTGCGATTTCTCGAAGCCTCCGCACGCGCCGATGGAAGCTGGCCCATAGACACCAACCTCGCCACATGGCTGACGACCTTGTCGATCAATGCCCTGGCAAGCGGCGGCTGTCTGAACCAGTACCTGTCGACCGATCATCGCACGGCGGTCCGCGACTGGCTGCTGAATCAACAGTACCGCGAGGTTCATCCGTTTACTGGCGCCGCGCCGGGTGGCTGGGCATGGACAGACCTACCCGGCGGCGTACCGGATGCCGATGACACCAGCGGCGCGTTGATCGCGCTGCATCATCTCGGGGCTGATCATGAACCCACCCGACGCGCTGCAGCGGCCGGTATCCGTTGGCTCGTCGATCTGCAGAATCGCGATGGCGGCATCCCCACGTTCTGCCACGGATGGGGCAAACTGCCGTTCGATCGCAGCAGCCAGGACATCACGGCGCATTTTCTTCAGGCTGCCGAGCGCTGGGGCGCACCGGCAAGCGCCGTGCAACGGGCTGCCGCTTATCTGAAATCGCAGCAGCGCAGCGACGGCGCCTGGACACCGCTGTGGTTCGGCAACCAACACCATGGTGACGAGTTAAATCTCACCTATGGAACCACCCGCGTGTTGCCGGCAATGGTTCGTCATCCCGCCGCCGGGCCTGCCGCCAACTGGCTGATACAGAGTCAGAACGTCGACGGCGGTTGGGGTGGCGCGGCAGACACCCCCTCCACCATTGAGGAAACCGCCCTCGCCCTGGACGCGCTGGCGACCAGCAACGCCCCGCAAACACATCCCGCCATCGAACGAGGCGTCGCCTGGCTCTGCGACGCAACCCGCCACGGAACGGCCTTTCCACCGGCGCCGATCGGGTTCTACTTCGCCAAGTTGTGGTACTACGAAAAGCTGTATCCCCTGATCTTCACCGTTGGGGCCCTTGAACGTCTCGCTGCTCGGCTGAAGGCCAACCACCCCTCAACTTTTGTGCAGACTGCTGAATAACTGGGCGACCAAGCCTGATTCTAAGCTGAAAACTGATCAAAAAACGCGAGTCCTCACGCTGGCCCGGTATTTGCACGATATGCTGATAATAGATCGCGTGTGTTGTTCCCGATTCTTCGCTTCCAGCATCAAGGTGGGGCCATGCCGAAAACCAAAAAGAAGGACAAATCCTCTAAGAAGAACGACGCACAGGAGGCCACCCCTTCCGTCGAAGGGCAAACCTCGCACAACGGCAAGCTGAAAAAGAAAACCTACGAGAAAGAACTGACGCGCCTGCAGATCGAGCTGGTCAAGATGCAGGAATGGGTCAAGCACACCGGGTATCGCGCGGTGATTCTCTTCGAAGGGCGCGACGCGGCCGGCAAAGGTGGCGCGATCAAGCGCGTCACTGAATGCTGCAGTCCGCGCGTCGTGAAAGTTGTCGCGCTGCCGGCGCCGACCGAGCGTGAGAAGACCCAGTGGTACTTTCAGCGGTACGTGCATCATCTGCCCTCGGCCGGCGAGATCGTGCTGTTTGACCGATCGTGGTACAACCGCGCCGGCGTCGAGCACGTCATGAATTTCTGCACCGAGCCGCAGTACCAGGAATTCCTGCGGTCGTGTCCCGAGTTCGAACGCATGCTCGTCCGCAGCGGAATCAATCTGATCAAGTACTGGTTCTCGGTCAGCGACGAAGAGCAGGAACGCCGCTTCCAGCAGCGAATTGAAGATCCGACCAAGCGTTGGAAGCTGAGCCCGATGGACCTGAAGTCGCGTTCGATGTGGATGGAATATTCCAAGGCCAAGGACGTCATGTTCGCACATACCGACATCAAGCAGGCCCCGTGGTACGTGGTCAACTCGACCAACAAGAAGAAGGCGCGCCTGAACGTCATCTCGCATATTCTCAGCCTGATCCCCTACGAAGATCTGACGCCGGAGAAGATCGAACTGCCGCCGCGTCAGGAGAACAACGGCTACGTCCGTCCGCCGATGGAAGATCAGACCTTTGTGCCGGAACTGTATTGACCCCCACGTCGACGCGGAGCATTCACGTTGCACAAGTACATCATCATGGGCCCCCAGGGCTGCGGCAAAGGCACGCAGGCAATCATGCTCGCCGAGGCTTACGATCTGGTCCACATCTCCGTCGGCGATATCTTCCGCTGGAACATCCAGGCCCATACCAAACTCGCCGCCCGCATCAATCGCATCGTCAACGCCGGCCAGCTTGTGCCCGACGAGATCGTCGAGCAGATCGTCCGCTCGCGTCTCGATGAACACGACTGGAACTATGGATTCATCCTCGACGGCTTTCCACGCAACGCCTCGCAGGCGGTGTTCTTTCTGGAAAGCTACGACATCGACGCGCTGATCTACATCGATGTGCCCGACGAGGTGGTGATCGCCCGGGCGCTGGCCCGGCGCAAGTGCTCACAGTGCGGGCTTGACTACAACCTGATTCACCACCGCCCAGAGAAGGAAGGCGTCTGCGATGTCTGCGGCGGCCCCCTGATCGCCCGCGCCGACGACACCGAAGAAGCTCTCGCCGCCCGTCTGCATGATTTCAACACGAAGACCAAGCCCACCGTCGAGAAGTTCGACGCCAAGGAACTGGTCTTCCAGATCGACGGCCGCGGCACACCTGACGAGGTTCAGTCAGAAATCCGCCGAAAGCTCAAGCTGCAGTAACCAACTCAACTGACGACGCTGATCGCAACGCAAGTTCGTGATATCAACCTGATGTAGGCTCACCAGAATCATATTGATTTCCGGGGATATTATGCGCATATTGCAGATTACGTAGGGTCAAGTCAGGAGGCTTGTTGATGAAACGTATTGCGTTGCTCGTGGTGGCCGGGCTGATCGTTTGGTCGAGCCACATGTCGACCACAATCGCCGACGAGCCAATAAGACCGAATATCGTTCTGATCCTGATCGACGACCTCGGGGCGGAGGCGTTAGGTTGCTACGGTGGAACAAGCTACCAGACGCCGAATATGGATCGTCTCGCTGCCGAGGGCATGCGGTTTGATCACTGCTACGCGCTGCCGGTGTGCAGCCCATCGCGCGCCGAGTTGCTGACCGGTCGGTACAGCTTCCGCAACGGCATCACCCAGGTGATTCTACCACGGTTTCCAAAAAAGCTGAACACACAGCGAGATCGAACTTTTGTGCAGATGCTCGCCGACGCCGGCTATGCCACCTGCGTTGCCGGCAAGTGGCACCTGTGCATGGACTTCGCCGACCATCGGGATCACATCGCCGGCGCGGGCTTCGAAGATCGATACATGTGGCGACTGTTTCGCGGCAACACGATCACACGACACTACTGGAATCCGGAATTATGGATCGACGATCAACGGGCAGATGACCTGGGCAAGGATAAGTTCGGCGATGACCTATTTTCCGAACACGCCATGCAGTTCATGCGCGATCACCGAGATGGCCCCTTCTTCGTGTACTACCCGATGACGCTGGTACATTCGCAGACGGCGACCGGCAAGAACTACCCCGCTTCGCCGGACCGCCTGAAGCCCGGTGATGATCCCGATGCCGATGTCAAACCCAGACAGGCAGGTTTCGCCCAGCTCGTGGCCTATACGGATAAGCTGATCGGCAAAGTCGTGGACGAAGTCGATCGCCTGGGCCTGGCTGAAAACACACTCGTCATCGTCACCGGCGACAACGGGACCGACCGCACGATCACCTCTCTGCTTGGCGATCGCAAGATACGCGGAGGCAAAGCCACATTGACTGAAGCCGGCACGCGTGTGCCAATGATTGTCCGCTGGCCGGGCACGATCGCGCCCGGTCAGGTGGCTGAAGAACTCGTCGATTTCACCGACTTTTTTCCGACGCTGCTGGATGCCGCCGGTGTGAACATGCCAAATGAATATGCCATCGACGGCCGCAGCTTCTTCCCGAAGCTCAAAGGCGAAGCCTACCCGGCCCGCACATGGGTCTACCGATACTGGCGCGATCGCTGGTTCATCCGCGGGGCAGATTACCGACTCGATAGTGATGGCAGGCTGTGGGATCTCCGCGAAGATGCATACGAACCCAAGCCTGCACTCGACTCACCACAAACCGTAGAAGCACGTAAGCAATTCAAACAAGCGGTCGCTGAACTGCACGCCGCGGACTGACAGATCAGCGGGTGATTCGCAGCGTCACCGGTCCATCGCCCTGCAGAATATCCGCCCGCCACAGCCCATTGCCGATCGATTTGAATTTCGCTGCATCACAGCGCACCGGTCCGTGTTCGCTGTAGACGACCAATGGACCGGCTTCATGAAGCGTCAGCGTCAACGTGTCATTCCGGCAATCGATGCGCTGCACGGCGACCGGCGATAGATACTTGTCCACGCGCCCGACAACCGTCCAGCCATGTCGGATCGGGCAGACCAGAAACAGTTGGTAATCAAATCCCTCGATGGTGTAGTCGACACCATCATCCGTGAGTTTACCACCTCGGCCGTTTCGCCAGTCGTACACGACCAGACCTTCGCGGTCACTGGCCAACGTGTCAGGTCGCGGCTGCATCAAACCATCGGCGCAGTCGTAGTCGGAAGCATCGATATGCCCGCGAACAGCCTGACTGGGCGTCGGATGCACCAAGTTGAATCCCGCGATCGCCACTGCACCATGCGCCAGCGGAGCGACCACCTGATAAGCGGATGTCGCATCGTTCAAAGCGTCCTGCAAGGCGCTATCCGGTAGCGGCACACCGGGCGCTTCGGGCCGCAGCAGCAAGCCATCGGCATAACACAACGGCATGATGAAATCTTCGCGGAACTCACCCGGCCGATCGGACAGATACACCGGCCCGCCGGACAAGGCCTTGGTCACGGCCATCAGTTCACCGCTGGAGGCGTCGGACGAGTGAAACATATCGTGATCGGGCCAGAGGGTCTGCCCAATCCACAGCGTGTTGGCGAATGACTGAAACACGTGCGACTTGGCGGTCACAATGGCGTCACGTCGATAGTCGATGCTGCAGCGCATGACGGCGCAATGCCAGGTGTTCAGCAGGCAGATCGTGTTCTGCGAACTGCAGGCGATGAACGGCAGTTGGTGACGGTCTGATGCGATGTCCAGCGCGTGGGTGTTGAACCACTCGGCCCGAGCGGCGTTGGGCATGGCCTGATAGTCGAGCGTGGCGCGCGACATGTTGTCGATTTTCATGAAGTCAAAACCAGTCTCCGCCACGCTGCCGATAAATGCATCGTAAAAAGCCCGCGATGCTTCGGCGTCCACCTTCGGCACCAGCGGCGCGCCGGGCTTGTCCGATCGCGGTGTCAGGTACGGATCCAACTCGCGCATGGTGTGATCGGCTGCGATGTCATTCCAATGCCCCAACAAGCAGTGCCAGATGCCCATCCAGCGGATGCCATCGGGACGTCGTTTGCTCAACAGCGGGCCCCAGCCTTCGGGAAACTTCCCGCGATTCGGCTGAAGGCTCACGATCGATCGGTCGTGCTGGGTCTGATGGCCATCGTCGACCAGCAACCAGCGCACCGGCACATCCGACTGATCAATCTCGTCGGCCACACCAACCAGCACGCGTTGGTTGATCCCGCCGTGAAACTGCTCCCACGAGCACCATCCCAGATACTTGAATACTTCGGGATATGCCTTTTCACCGCGCAGTCGCACCCGCCCCTGTGAGATGGGCAGCGTCACCGCCTGTCGCCACACCGCCGCGCACGCCGCATACACATCATCGTGTCGAGCCCATGCCAGTAACGGAATCGGCCCCTGTTGTGGCCGTTCAGTTCCCGAGGTCGAATATCCAGCGATCAACTTTCCGTCCTTGGTGATCTGCAGATAGCTGCAGCTTTGCGGACCAGCCAGCGCCGCCACAGCCAGATATTCGCCGCCAGCCAGCTTCGCCAGCATGAACAGACCGCGACGATTCGGCGGCGGCACAGCGGGATTCTGATCATCTTTGCGATCGTATATCTGACGCAGGTCATTACCCGCCACCCATGGCAGCATCCGGTTGCTGGCGCCGATCCATCGAAACGCCGGGGCATCCGGTGCAAAAAAGCACACCGATTCAAAAGCCGGCAACTGAACCGATCGCGTCATCGGCTCACCCACCGGATCCGGCCCCTGCAGTGTCACCACGCCCTCTTCGCCACCAGCACGCAAATCGATCAGTTTTAAAGCGTCATCACTACCTGCCATCGCCAGTTGATGACAAACCAACAGAATCGCAGCCCAGAGCGATTTGCGACCAATGCATAGAACTTCATTCATGGAGACTGAACCTTCTCGTTGTCAGGGGATGACAGCCGCAACAGCGCATCGGCAAATGCTTTGCCCAATTGTTGCTGGCCCGTTGCATCGAAATGCAGGTGATCGTTTTTGAGTTGGAATGAATCGGTGTCTATCCAAGCCGTCCGCGGCAGTGAGTTCGCGGCATCGGATTGTCCCTGTCGAACGCTTGCAACGCCGGCAGTCTGCAATTTGGTCTGATGAACACTCAACCGCCCGATCACGAACGGCAGTTTGGCGTCAATTGTGGCTCGCACATCTTTGATGAACCGCTTCATGTTCTCGCCATACGCCGCGGCACTGGCTGGCTGGTGCGTGTCGGCTTCGCCCTGCATCCAGATCATCCCCGCGAGCACGATGCGTTCATCCGGATGACTGGCCGCCAGCGATTTGAGTCCATCGTGCACGGTGCGTTGAAAGATGCGGTATTCACGGCCATCGCCGCGTGTCGAGTCATCACCGCCTGCCGCCCACTGGGTGTGCAAGTTGGTGCCGCCGTTGGCGTATTTGATGATGGCAATACGGGTGTGTTCATCAGTAACCTGATCCGCGATCGTTCGCCCAAAGGTGATTTCGGGGCCGAACTGGTGCGACTCACTGGCGCCGGGGCGGAGCGTTGTCCACTGGCGATCCAGCGGGTGATCGCCACGTTCGTTGTGAAAGTAGAACGCGATATCCGCCTGAGGCTGCCGCAGGTTGATCGGCTTGGTCGGCAGTTTTGACACGCTGGCTCGCCCGTCGGCATTGGATTGACCGCCAACCAGGTAAACACGGATCGTGTCCGCCGCGTTGGCGTGGGGGGCGCCAATCATCGCGCCGATCAGAACGAAAGAAAACAACTTAAGAGTCATAAATCAGTTGGTGGTGTCGTCGTCGATTTCGAAGCTGTACTGGTTGGTCACGCGCTGGCCGAGTTCGATGAACGTCAGGCGGATGCCGCCGTCGCCAAACAGCATGTTGAAGCGCGGATCGTTCACGTCGCTGTGGTGGTAATAGTCGGGGTTGAGGTGGTACGGACTGGCGGTATTGTTCAAACTGACAGTTGAGGCGGCAATTTCATGGTAGAGGATGAACAGGGCTGGCGTTTTCATCTCACTCAGTACACGTTCGTCGTACATGGTGTCGCCGACGTGGTGGCTGTTCAGAGCATACGAAGCGCCGCGGGTCAGATAGGGACCGTAGTCTGACGCATCGGACGGACAATGCGCCACGGGCAAATCAAGCTTGTCCCGCTGGGCGTCGGGCATCGCGGCCACCTGTCGGATATCGATGCCCAGGTAGCGGTTGAGCACACGCTGGCCGATATCCAGGTTAGCCTTGGCGAAGTTGCCTTGCCCGCTGCGGCCGAGCGTCGTGAAGATGCTGTCATATGGTGTGTGCGACCGTTCGGGCAGGCGGTTGCGATAGTCCTGTGCGTAGTAGGTCACACCGAAATACACCTGCCGCATGTTGCTCATGCAGGCCACGCGTTGCGCCTGCTCGCGTGCCTTCTGTAAAGAAGGCAGCAGGATGGCGATCAGCAGCGCGATGATGCTGACCACCACCAGCAGTTCGATCAGTGTGAAAGCGCATCGGCGCATGAACGTTTTCTCATTGAAGCCCACGGATTGGATCCGTGGGCTTCGAGGATTGCGAACCTGCTGCTTACTTGCGGCGGCGACGAACGGCACCCAGCGCCATCAGCATCAGTCCGGCGGGCAGGGCCGCGGGGGTCGGCACGAGCGAAACTGTTCCTGTTAATGCGATGTTGTCCAAGCCCAGCGGAGCCCCGGTGTTGATGGCGTCCGACGCGATGAACTGGAATGTGGCGGACTCTCCGACGCTGAGTCGCAAATCGGTCAGCGAAGCCAATGACCAGCCAAAGTCCGTCCAATCGCTGAATGTGTTGCCGGTCGCAGTGCCGGAGGCGGCCAGGTTGGTCGCAGATTGAATGAACGTATTGTCGGCATCGTTCAGGTCGCCGGAAGCGTACCGAAGCGTAAGCGTATCGGGCACATCGCCGCGATTAAGATTCGTCAGGTCAAAGAGGATCGTATCGAGATAGACGTAGCTGTCACTGGTGCTATTGGTCACGGTGACGCTCAAAATCTGGTCGCCGCCGAGGGTCCGTACTGTCATGGCGCCATTGGCGGTCGGGGTACCGGCGTCCGAGGCGGTGTCGCCGGCGCCGGTGGCAAAGGCTGAACCGCCGAAGAAGCCATCGGTCGAACTCCATGCGGATCGGTTGCCGTCGCCCCCGACGACCGTTCCGCTGAGACCGGCTGCTCCGACGTCGGCAGATTTGCCGGCTCCGCTTTCATACTCGCCGTTGGCTGTGCCGAATTCATACCAGCCAACCAGTAGGTCGGCGGCCGAACTGATCGACGGCAACACGAGCAAAACGGCGGCGGCGACCAACGTGACAACGTTGCTTTGAAGCTTACGAAACATCATGACAAATTCTCCTGTGACTTGGTGGTGCGGTGTGATGTGCTATTGGACGGTTTGGTTTCAGGGGAAGCGCCTGACTGAACACTCCCGAACAAGTGGATGTTTCCGAGGCGCGTGCCGGAGTGGAAGGGACGACTGCCGCCTGTTGGATCGATTTGTGTGGCATCCGAGCCCCAGGCATAAATGCGGATTCTGATGGTGTCGCCGTTGCGGATGCTTTGAACCGTATTGAGCGAGACTTCGCGGTTGTAGACTTTGCGATACTCCTGTTCACGGTTGACCGGGCCGACGCCCTGCTCCACCGTGAATGGCGCGTCGTTGACGCTGACGGCGACCTGGCTGTCGGCCCAACCATGACGGCGGCCGGCGAGGTTGCGCCAGGTGGCGTAGCTGAAGCTTTTAAGATGCAACACCTGGTCGGGGCGAAGCCCCGTGACGGTGAGGGCGAATTCGATGTACTGCTGGTCGGCCATGGCGTCGGCGAGGGTGGTCGTATCGTCGGCTGTTCCCTCGGCCGCGGAGATGAGCACGATTTCGCCGCCCTCGATGTTAAACGTCCCCGGCTCAGCATCCGGGGGCATGGTCAGGCCCGAACCGAGCGTCACCGTCGGTTGACTGATCCATTGCGGGGCGCCGATTTTGACATCCAAGCTCGGCACATCGCCGCCGACCTGTTGATTGTTCCAGCTTGCGAGCATGACGGAGCGTTTGAGCTGGCCTGATGCGGTGGTCACAGCGCCTTCATAGGCGACCAATTCCATCTGTTGATCCTTGCCGACAACCTGCACACGACCTTCAATCACCTGAATCACAACACGCCCCGCACGGTCGACATCCACTTCAAACCGTGTGCCCAGGTCAATGACTCGAATACCATCCGGCAGGTCGATCGAAAAACCCCGGGCCTGTTCAGGCACAAACACCTCAGCGTGTCCGACGGCCAACCGTCCACGATTCGAATCAACCATCTCAAATTCACACGGCCCGACCAGATCGACCACCGCCATGGAATTAAACATCAGTTGTGCCCGACCCGATGCCAGTTTGATCAGGCCCGGCGGCAGCGCCCCACCCGGCACCATCGGCGCCGCTGACTCGCCAAACACAGCCTGGTCAACATCCGTCAGCATGCCCGCGGTTGTGGGAGCGGCTTTCGATGACGGGGCCTTTGGGGCAGGTAGCTCCTGCTGTGTCATGACCCACGCAACGACCAGCAGGACAAACACCGCAGCCGTCGCAAGGACGGTTTTCACAATCATCAGACGATGACTCGTTCTCGTCGAATACGACGTCACACCCGCCGGCCCTGACTCGGTGGCGGTCGGCGCCAGCGATTCACGCAAGTGCTGCTCTTCGATCGCCAGCGCGGCATACAACGACAACAGCCGGGGCTCGTCTCGCAAACGATGGTTCAGCGAGGCCACATCATCCGGCGTCGCCTCACCGCTGAGACAGCGCAGCGCCAATGCGATCCAGTCATCGTCGTCCGGCGTGGAGGTGATCCATGATGGTTCAGGGTGATTGGTCACGTGGATAGCTGTTCCAAGCGGGTGTGAATGCAGTTGTGAAGGGTGCGGCGCGTTCGCGAGAGAGCGACGGCCACGGTGCTGGTGTTGCGCCCGACCGCCTCGGCGAGTTTGTCGCCGCTGAGGTCATGTTCATATCGCAGCGTGATCAGGCGACGGGCGTATTCGGACAACTCACCAAGACATTGAGCCAGCGCCTCGCCGACCTCGCTGGTGGAACCCGGAGCCTTCGGCCAGTGCATGTCCAGCCGCTCGATGACATCCGCATCCAGCGCCAGCGGGCGCGACTTGCGATCGCGCACTGCGTTGAGGGCGCGATGACGAGCGGCCGTTCGCAGCCAGGCTGCCAGATGATCGGCATCGTTAAACTGCTGCCGCTTCTCCACCGCCATCAGCGACACATCCTGGTAGATGTCATCCGCAAGATGGGCATCGACGAGAATCGCTCGCAAAAAGGCGATGGTCGACAACCGGCAACGCAGCAGTGTCTGAACCAGAAGCTTTTCATCCATAGCGACTTACCTCAATCCCAGACAGCCTTCCTACAAGCTATAACACGCGCCGATCCTTGAAATAAACATGACCGTCGAAAAAAACTCCGCTTATTTTCGACTACGGATGACGGCAGACACTTCTAGCCTGACCGCGAACAGACTCACTCGTCGATCGAAACATCCTGCAGCCACTCGGGATGTTCGCGGACGCCTTCGGCCTCCCGGATCGGCCATGTCGCGCGGGCATCGTCTTCGTATGGTCCAATCTTGTCGAAAGGGATCGGTTCAAAGCCCAGTTTCAACGCGGGCGAATTCGGCTTCAGGCGGAAGTCGCCCTGCTCCGCATCGACAAACATCGGGTCCGCCACCACCGAATGCACATCGCCGCCGGCCTGCTGCCAGGCTTCCCACTCACTCGCGGGCAACACCTCTTCCAACTTCAGGTCGCTGATCTCGAGCGTGCCTGTCTCGGAGCGAAACTGGATCAGAATCATCAGATCGCCAAGCCGCTTGTCGTAGTCTTTTTCACCTTCAGTCGGATAGTGAAAAGCGAGTTCACATGCAGCCGGTTCACCGTTGCGGACTTTGACATATTCCGTGCCCAGGGCTCGCCACAAGCCGTTGGTTTCACTGACCAGTTGCACGGAGATTCGACCGCCTGCCTCCTGTGGTAACAACTTGAGCGACAGGCGGTAATCCTTGCCCGGCTCGAAGGCGAATCGTTCCGATCGAACAGCCGCGTACTGGATGTACTTTTGCTTCGGGTTGTGCGCCGCGGTGATGCGTAAAGCATGCTGTCCACCATCGAGAGCGACGACTTGCGATTGCATCTCCGGGAACTGCTTCTGATACCAGTACCAGCCTTGCGCCGCGGTCTGACTGGCGTCCTGCTGGATCAGCTGGTCAGCAGCGGCGGGAAAGTCACGATGCGGAATGCTCGCCGTTTTGTCGGACACGACTTGCTTGTAGCCTTTGAATCCCGTGTAGATCGGTTGCTGGCCGCCGTTCCAGAGTATGTTGTGATCGATGGTGTTGGCCCGCAGGTTGCAATTGCTGATGCGGATGTAGTCTGATTTGGGTTGCTTGGGGTAGTAGAAGATGTTGCGTTCGATGCGATTGCCGCGCATCACGGTACCGTCGGGCAGTATGGTCTGCTTCGGCGGGACGGACATGCCGCGCATCTTTTTCCATTCGGGGTTTTCGACGAGCCGGTTGTAGGCCTTGAGCATCTTCGGCTCACGGTCGGAAAGGAATTTCCCATTGGGATCGTCGGTCCAGCCCTGCAGTGACATCTGGCGTGTTGAGCCGAAGCGTTTGGGATCGGGATCGGAGCAGCCGTTCTCGGCGAAGATGTTGTTGTAGATGTGGTTTTCACGGGCGTTGTGAAGATGCATCGCGCCGACCTGGCAGCGTTCGACGATGTTGCCGTAGACGTCGTAGCCGCAGCCGGACTCGTCGAGGTAGATGCCCCAGGCAAAGACGAAGAACTTGCCGTGGTTGTTGAACCCGATGCTGTCGGTGCAGTGGTTGTAGCGGATGGTGGTCCACCCACCGGTCCATCCGCCGCCGTAGGTCAGGCCGGTGTCTTCCATTTCGAGGTTGCAGTGGCGGATGCGGTTGTACTCGAGGGTGTTGAGCACACCGCCGTAGAACACGCCGCAACGTGGCATGTCGTGAATGAGATTGTGCGACAATTTGACGCCGCAGCTATGCAGCATCAGACCGATGCCGTGGCGGTTGAACTGGCCGACGTGGTGGATGTAACAGTTGTCGACGACATGGTTGGACTTGTCCATCTTGACGGTGTCGCCGGCGTAGACCGCCACGCCGTGCCCGCCAAGGTTCCACAGATCGCATCCGCGCACCGTGCAGTGATGCCCCTGGCGGATTGTGATGCCCGCCCCGGAGAAATACCCCAGATCGTGAATCAGCGATTTTTCGATGACGACCTGTTCGCAATGGGACAGGATGATCGCCTGCTTTTCAGCACAGGAGAACTCGAGCCCGCGCATGACGATATGTGATGCCTTGTCGAACTGCACAATCGTATCGACCGTCGGAACGGTCACGACAGCGCCGTCCAACGATCGGGGCGGCAGAAAGTACACCTTTTGTGATTCGACATCCTGGCACCATTCGCCGGGAACGTCGAGTTCCTCCTTCATGCCGAACACCGCGTAACGATCCTTCGGCCGGGCGGCGTAGGGCATGCCGCGCGTCAGCGTGATCGTTCGCGACGCTGGATCAAACTGCTTGATCTTCTCGATGCGGTTCCACCAGTTGTAGCGCGGGAAGATACAGACCTCGCCATCGGTCGGGCGTGACCAGCGGCGCATGTCCTGATCGCGCATCACGACCGTGTCGGTCGGCTCGCCATCGACATCGTTGTACATGGGCATGCGCTCGCCATCGACATAAGCCCACCCGCCGGAGTACGGCCGCGCCGGATCGATATTCGGATAGCGCGCCCAGACCTGTCGTGTTCCATCGAGAAACAGTTGCCGGAACTTACCGTCGACGCCCAGCGGTTTGAGGTCTGCTTCGTAGACCGGTCCGGCATCGGCCGCCATGGTTTGGGTACGGAAGTCAGACGGCCTCCAGTTGTCCACGACCACGCCGCCGACCAGTTTGGGCCAATCATCCGGGTGCTGCGGGTCTTTCCACGCCCGGATCGTCAGCGGGGCCTCGGCTGTGCCGGAATCCTCCCGGGTGAAGACCACGGTCTTGCTCACCCTGTAAATCCCCGGATGCAGCAGAATCTGAATCGGGTGGTTCGGCTCGGCCCGCCGCGCCGCACGGGCCAGGTCGCGAGCCTTGACCAAGGTTCTGACCGGCGCTGCCCCGGTGCCTGGATTCTCATCCGACCCCTCGGGTGAAACGTGAATCTCCGCCCCGTAAACCATGCCCCCCAAAGTAAGTACATAAAACACGACCAGGCAGCATAGACGGTTCATGACAACTCCATGGATTGGCTCGATCTCTGACGCAAGACACGGATACAGCAACACCAGGCAGCCCGGCCCTGCCAGGTTTGACATACAGCTTCAACGCTCTGACCCGCGCTGGAATTTCAGCCTGACAGGCGCCGTGGTGGTTTAATCCGAAGTGAAGGAAATCGCACGCAGTTCATCGGCGCTCAGCACGCGGTTGAACACCGCCACGCCGGCGAGATCGAGTTGCGCCCCGTGGTCGATGGGTTCATCACCGAGGCCCAATGCACGACAGAATGTGAACGGGGCGCCTTCCCGCAAAGTGTAGTGAATCGGCTTGCCGACGGTCTGCCATGTATCGCCCTGCCGCTGACTAAGCGAGGTCACGATCACATCCCCCGGCGCGGGTTTGACATCATCCGGCAATGCAACACTCTCGCCCGGCGCGGCATCAAATACGATCGGCTGTTTGAGCAGTGACTGATCATCACGCATCACGTCGAAACTCACTTGAAAGTGATCGGCGATGTTGGCGTCCTTCGGCGTGGCGCGATCGTAGGTGACGCGGGCGTTGTCGAGGTCGACGCGCAGCCAGTGTTCGTACACGCCGGTCGTTCGCACGTTGTACCCGTTGAATTTGAGCGTGAAGTCGCGAGCCGACCATATCCGCCAGTCGAAGCGGTACGGGTTGCTCGACCGCTTGTCGATGTCGGCGTACACGTCGTGCTCAACCGGATCATTGATGCTCGTCGGGGTCATCTTGCCGTCGCGGTACATCGTCAGCAGGCTGGTGTTCGGGTCGAAGGTCATGGCGACGGCGACCCACTGGTTGTTTTTGAAGTTGCTGCCATCGATGGCGCGACAGCGGGCGTATTGCGAACCGCCGATGGTTGATTGCGGGTAACTGCTGGCGCCGGTGGTGGAGATGTGGCCGATGACGCCGCGCGAACCGAACAGCCCGCCGAACAGCGACACCTGCCGGCGACCACCATACTTGTTCCACCCGCCTTCATCCCAGATGCCGGCGATCAGGTGTCGGTGGCCGGTGAAGCGCGTCCAGGCGACCATGGTAAACGCCTCGCGGCCGGTGATGTCCAGCGCCTGACGATCGAACATCCGCCGGGGTACTTCCGCAAAGATGCGCCCCTGATCGAAGTGGACCGCCTCGCCGAACGGTCCCCCGTCGACGTATCGCAGCTTCGACTTCTCATCGTGATAAGGCCACTCGGCGGGCGTGTAGCTTTTGTCATCGCCGATCCGCCGCAGCACGGCCGGATAAGTGTGATCAACCACCGCCGGATCGTACAACGACTGCCAAGGCCCGGCCTCGACGGGTGAAAACCGCCAGAATGCGATCAGCCCCGGCGTCTGGGCGACCTGCTGAACGCGCTGTTCCACAGTGTTGTCCGCCCGGACGGCCGAGAGGCTCGCCGCCAGCACGCACACCGCCACGATCATGTGTTGTTGTCTCATGCCCACCAGTATAATCGAGCCGGGATGTGGGTGTCGCCCGGTCGGAGATAGGCCTTGACCGCGTGGTCATTTACGGCGATACTGGCCGATCCCCGGATCCCCCGGAAGTGAAGCACGAGAGGCCGAGACTCAACCGATGACGGTCAGTACCCGTGGACAGACCGATCGTATGCCCGAGCCGCTGCGGCGTTTCGTGTCTGAGTTGACCGATGAACACCGGCTGCTGCTGGTGTTGCGAACGCAACTTTATGATGGGGACTGGGGCCCGATGATCGCCGATTTGCGGAATCGGCTGGCCGGCAAACCGCACGTGTTTCGACTGGCCGCCCGCATCGAGGACGACCTGCAACGGATACAGCAGATGACCCGCATCGAGCAGCAACATCAGGTCAACCTGTCGCACCTGATCGGCGCCGGTGCCGAGAACCCCGAATTGGAGGCCCGCGCATGACGACCCGCCGCCTCGCCTTGTGGATCCTGTGTTTGACGCTGATGGGCGCCGGCGGTTGTGAAAAGCCTGCCAATGTCCTCTCACGTCTGCTGGTGCAACCTGAAACCGCCGCCGATTTCGGCTACGGAATCAACTGGGTCACCAACCTCGCCCTGCCGCACGGCGAAAAGATCATCTACGCCGAACTGCTCGGCGATCGACTGGTCATCTACGAGACCGGGTCGATCCTCTCCGTGATCGACACCAACACCGGCGACATCCTCTGGCGCACGCAGGTCGGCAAGCGCGTCGAACGCTTCTCAAAACCCGTCCGCTATGAAAACCGACTGGCGATCTGCTCGGAAACCCGTGCGTATGTTTACGACATCGACCACGGCGATCTGCTGAAGATCTTCCCGCTGGCCTACGTGTCCAACGCCACGCCCGTGATCGTCGGCGGCCTGCTGATTCACGGCTCGCCGACCGGCGTCCTTTTCGCCCAGGACCTCGACAAGGGTCTGCTCCGCTGGAGCTTCCAGGTCGGCTCGTCAATCGGCACCAGCCCCATCATCGCCGGCCCCACGCTTGTGGTCGCTTCCAACCTCGGCCAGGTCTACGGTTTCAATCCGTACACCGGTGTCGTCATCTGGCGCACATCGGCCTTCGACAAGATCACCAGCCAACCGACCGGCAACGATATGCTGGTCTATATCGCCTCCAACGATCAGTCGCTTTATGCCTACGAGCGGGCCAGCGGCCAGCAGCGTTGGCGCTACTACTCGAAGGACATCCTGGTCAGCAACCCGAGTTTCATCGGCGATTATGTCTTTCAGTGGGTGCCCAGCGAGAAGTATCTCTGCCTTGACGCGGTCACCGGACAGAAGCTCTGGAGCCAGGACTATCCCAACGCCGACGCGTTGATGCTCCACAACTCCATGCTCTACATCGCTCGCCCCCACAAGCTGATGATGGTTGATCCGGACAACGGCGATGAGATCAAGAGCGTGGACATCTCCGCCGTCGACCACGTGATCGCCTCGAGCAAGACCGACGGCGACCTGTACCTGATCCGCCTTTCGGGCCCGATCATGAAACTGACCCCGCGATAAACATCGCATTCCTTACGAACTTCGAATCATAGAAAACTGCCATGTCTGATCTGGTGACGATTAAACGTGCCTTGCTGTCCGTTTCGGACAAGTCCGACCTCGTGCCCTTTGCGCGCAAACTCGCGGAACTGGGTGTGACGCTGATTTCCACCGGCGGCACGGCGAAGAAACTCGAAGAAGCCGGGCTCGACGTCGTGTCCATCGACGAGGTGACCGAGTTTCCCGAAATGATGGACGGCCGCGTCAAAACCCTGCACCCGCGCGTCCACGGCGGGCTGCTCGGGCTGCGCGATAAGGACACCCACGTCGCCGCCATGCAGGAGCACGGCATCGAGCCGATCGACCTGGTCTGCGTCAACCTGTATCCCTTCGAGGCGACCATCGCCAAGGAAGGCGTCACCGAGGCCGAGGCCATCGAGCAGATCGACATCGGCGGACCGTCGATGATCCGCTCGGCGTCGAAGAATCATCGCTTCGTGACCGTCGTGACCGATCCGTCGCAGTATGACGACGTCGTGGCCGAGTTGACCAACAGCAACGGCGCCACCACGCTGGCGACCCGCCGCCGCCTGGCCCTGGCCGCCTTCGCCAAGACCGCCGCGTACGACACGGCGATCGCCGAGTGGATGGCCGGCACCTCCGACGCCCAGTTCCCTGCGTCGATGCTCATCCGCCTGGAGCGCTCCGCTGAGCTTCGCTACGGGGAGAACCCGCACCAGGCCGCCGCGCTGTACATCGACCCGCGGGCGACCGAGCCCTGCGTCGCCGATGCACGGCAGCTTCATGGCAAGGCATTGAGCTTCAACAATCTTTACGACGCCAACGGCGCGCTCGAACTCGTCAAGGAAATCGATGCGGCCGAATACGCCGCCGCCGCGGTGATCAAACACGCCAATCCCTGCGGGTTCGCCTTCGCCGACGATCTGGCCACGGCCTTCCACCGTGCCTACGACGGCGATCCGCTGGCGGCCTTCGGCGGCATCGTCGCCCTGAACCGCCCCGTCGACCTCGCGACCGCCAACGCCATCGTCGAAGGCAAGAAGTTCCTCGAAGTCATCCTTGCCCCGTCGTATGAGCCCGACGCTCTGAAGCTCCTGCAGGAGCGCTGGCAGAACGTCCGCATCCTCGAAACCGGCACGCTGCCCGCCCCCGCCGATCGCGATGCACACGAGTACGACGCCAAGCGTATCACCGGCGGCTTCCTGATTCAGAATCGCGACATGGCGGCCTTCGATACGGCCGAATGGCAGCACGCCGCCGGCCCCGCGCCGGACGACGCCCTGCTCGCCCAGATGCGCGTCGCCATGACCGCCGTGAAACACCTGAAATCCAACGCCGTCTGCCTTGTGCGTGACAACGCGCTGATCGGCGCCGGCGCCGGCCAGATGGACCGCCTGGCGTCGTGTCGCATCGCCGTCGATAAGGCTGCCGATCGGGCCAAGGGTTCCGTCGCTGGCTCCGATGCGTTTTTCCCCTTCCGCGATGGCCCCGACCAGCTCATCGCTGCCGGCGTCAAGGCGATCGTTCAGCCCGGCGGGTCCAAGCGCGACGATGACACCGTCGCCGCCTGCAACGAAGCGAATGTGACGCTGGTGTTCACCGGTCGCCGCCACTTCCGGCATTGATCAGACACAACCCTCGCACACACCCCGAAGCCCACGGATTCAATCCGTGGGCTTCTTTCATTACAATGTCATCATGCGAACTGCCCTTCTTCTTTGCGTGCTGCTCGCTGTCAGTGCCCGGGCCGCCGAACCTTTCGTCATCCACTGCATCGATGATCAAACCGGTCGCGGCATCCCGCTGGTCGAGCTGACCACGACCAATCATCTGCGATACATCAGCGACTCGGCCGGCGTGGTCACTTTCGACGAGCCCGGCCTGTTGAATCAGCGTGTGTGGTTCAACGTCAGCAGTCACGGCTACGAAGCCTCCGCCGACGGATTCGGCAACCGCGGCAAGGCTTTCGACGTCAAGCCCGGCGGCAGCGCCACGATCAAGCTGCACCGTATCAACATCGCCGAGCGGCTGTACCGCGTCACCGGCCAGGGCATCTATGCCGACAGCGTCAAAGCCGGGCTCGACACGCCATTGACTCATCCCGCTCTCAACGGGCAGGTCATGGGCCAGGACTCGGTGCAACGGACCATCTACCGTGGCAAGATTCGCTGGTTCTGGGGCGACACCAGTCGTGCCAGTTATCCGTTGGGTCATTTCGGCACCGCCGGCGCCACCAGCCTGCTGCCGACCGATGGCGGGCTCGACCCAGCCCAGGGCGTCGACCTCGACTATTTCGTCGACGACAAGACCGGGTTCAGCCGCCCCATGTTCAAGATCGATCGCAAGGGGTTGATCTGGATCGATGGCGTGACCACCGTCAAAGATGACGCCGGCCAGATCCGCCTGATCTGTCACTACGCCCTGATGAAAAATCTCGGTGAGCGCCTTGAGCACGGCCTGGCTTTCTATAACGACCAGACCGACCACTTCGGCGATCTGCTGCCGATGCCGGACGACGCCCCGCTCGAGCCCACCGGCCACGTGTTCAAACACACCGATGCCGGCGTCGAGTACCTCTACTTCGCCAATCCCTGGCCTACGACGCGCGTCCGATCCGACTGGCAGGCCGTACGTGATCTATCACGGTATGAAGCCTGGACCCAGCTCGACAACGGAAGCTACGGTTGGAAGCGCAACGTCAAACCCGTCGACGAAAAAGACCCGTGGCTGAAAACCGCCGACGCCGCCACCGGCAAAACGTTCAAACTGCACCGCGGGTCAGTCGCCTACAACGACTATCGCCGATGCTGGATCATGATCGCCAACGAGATCGGCGGGTCATCCATGCTCGGCGAAGTCTGGTACCTCGAAGCCCCGCAACCGCAAGGCCCATGGCACAAGGCTGTAAAAATCGCCACGCATCAGAAGTATTCGTTTTACAACCCGGTCCATCACGAATTCTTCGACCAGGACGGCGGTCGCGTGATCTATTTCGAAGGCACCTACACCGCGATGTTTTCAGGCAACGACAACCCCACCCCGCGTTACGAATACAACCAGATCATGTATCGCCTGGACCTGGCCGACCCGCGCCTCGAACCGGCACACATCCAAATTAAGCAATAAACGAATTGAACCACCAAGGCACAAAGGTCACAAAGAGAATGTGACAACAGTATCAGCATCCAGCGCGATTCTGTTCTTCTTCTCAACTTCCTTCTGCTTGGTGTGCTTCGTGCCTTGGTGGTAAATGTCTTTTGACTCACGCAAACAACTCGGTAACCGCCTCGGCTTTGACCAGCTCGCGCGGCTGGTTCAGGTGGTTGTGAATGATCGTTTGCGGAGCGATGCCGAACGCGTGGTAGATCGACGCCAGAAGCTGGCGCGGGTGAACGGGGTCTTCCAGCGGGGCCGAACCGGTCTTGTCCGACTTGCCGTGCACGTAGCCGCGTTTGATCCCGCCGCCGGCGAGCATGGCGGTGTAGCAATACGGCCAGTGATCGCGGCCGTCGGCGGAATTGTCGTTGCCGCTGGTCGAAAGTCCCTTCTGCGGACTGCGCCCGAATTCGCCGACAGCGACCACGAGCGTTTCGTCGAGCATACCCCGCTGATCGAGGTCCGTAATCAGGGCCGACAGCCCCTGATCGAACATCGGCCCCGACTGATTCTTCATCCGTTTGGTCAGATCCTTGTGCTGATCCCACGAATGATTGTCTGAATTCGCCACCTTCGGCCAGACGACTTCGACGACGCGCGTGCCCGCCTCGACCAGCCGCCGCGCCAGCAGGCAACTCTGCCCGAACGTGTTGCGCCCATACAGGTCGCGCATGGCGTCCGGCTCGCGTTCAATCTCGAAAGCCTGCCGTGCCTTCTGTGAGATGATCAACTGCAGGGCGCGATCGTAATGCTCGTTGATCTTCTGATCAGCGACGGCGGCTTCAATCTGCGGAATGTTCGCCGTCAGGGCGTCACGCAGGCGCGCCCGCCGCTCGAGCCGGGCGGCGAAGACCTCCGGCCGCAGCTTCAGATCGTCAACCTTAATGTTGTCGATCTTGTTCATGTTCAGATCGTCGCCGGCGGGATAGACCGTGTACGGGTCGAACGCCTTGCCGAGAAAACCCGCCGTGCCGCCCTTGCCGACGACGTTCGACTCCTGCAACGGTCGCGGGAGCATCACGAACGGCAACATCGGCTGATCCATCGGGCGCTGCTTGATGATGTTTGATCCGAAGTTCGGAAAATCCTTCGGGCTCGGCGGCTCGAGCTGCCCCGACGGGCTGACCTTGTCGGTCGTATACCCGGTCATCATCTGGTAGATCGCCGCGGTGTGATTGAACAGGCCGTTGGGCGTGTAGCTCATCGAGCGAATCAGCGTGGTCTTGTCAACGACCTTCGCCAGTTTCGGTAGAATCTCGGTGAAGTGAACGCCCTTGATCGCCGTCGGAATCGTGTCAAACGCCGAGCGAACGTTGTCGGGCACATCCTTTTTCGGGTCCCAGAGATCAAGGTGGCTCGGTCCGCCTTGCAGGTAGCACAGAATGATGCTTCGCGCCTTGCCCCAGCCGGGTCCGCCTGACACAGCGTGCTCAGCCTGTTTTGCCATCGCTTGAAATTGAAACAGCGAACCAAGCGAAAAGCCCAGCATGCTCGCCCCGCCGATGCGCATCACATCGCGCCGCGTCGGGCGAAGATGACGATCGCACAGATCTTTGCCGCTGTGTCCGGGAATGACGAACATGTCGAGCCTCCGGGCTTTGCCCTTGCGAACTGGCTTAGTGGTTGAAGAGGAATTCCGGGCTGTTGATCAGCGCCCAAGCCAGATCCTGCACCAGCGTCAGTCGCTGATGGTCGCGCTGTTGCGTGGCGTACTTCACATCCTGTCGGAGCGACACAAGCTGCGGATCAAGCGGGATCGGTTGCTGGGCGACGTCGAACGAAGCCTTGAGCTTCTTGTAGTTGTCATCCTGCTTGCGGTAGTAGTCATGAAGCTGATTCGTCTGCTCGGGTGTGCGCTCGGCGGCCGCTGTGGCGAGGATGGCGGCGATCTTGTCCGGCGGCCCGGGTCCGAATGGCCTGGCATCGCTGGTAACCGACAGGCGGAAGCGGCCGATCTGGTGGTCATTACCCTGGTACTGCTGCACGAGTCGGAACTTCAGCTTCGAATCGGGTGACACTTCCAGCGGCTTGGCCAGTTCGAAGGTGGCGGTCCGGTTGACGCCGGTTTTCGGATGCGTCGCCCAACCGTTGCTTCGCCCGGCGAACTTGCCGTCGATGGCGGTCTTCACGTCGTAGCCCTTCTGACTGAAATCCGCAGCGGCGCCCGTGAGCTTCGCCTGCGTGAACTTATCCGGCGCTTCGGGCGCAGCGCTGTGCAGTTCAAACTCGGTCAGTACATAGTTGCCGTTGGGAGCACGGCCGGGCCCCTTGTTTGGCAGCCTTTCGTCGGTGAGCACTTCGAGCCGCACACCGGTGATCTTTGTCGCATCGACCTGCGACACGAACGTGTACACATCTTTCTGGTTCGGCCCCAAGGCGAAGATCGCCCCGTCGGTTTCGACGGCGAACTGCGTTCCGCTGTCAGCGAACAGCTCCGCTGGCTTGAGCACCGTCCAGCGCGTGGCGTGCTGATGTTCAGCCCAGGCTGCAATGACTGCCGGCAATTTCTTTTCATACGCATCAAGCGCAGCCTTCGCCTGGGCGATGCGCCGCTGACGGGCCGCTTCACGTTTGGCGATGTCCGGGGCGTGTTTGTCTTCTTCAACTTTGAGGGCAGCGGCGAGCGTGGCGTAGTCTGTCCGAATTGCGTCAAGCTCTTGCAGTGTGGCATCGATTTCCGGGGCTGTCGCGGGGCGATTCACCACGCGGCGGAACACCGCATCGATCAACTTGTGATCATCGGACTCACCGGCAACAAGTTTGGCCAGCGCGTTGTTCGGATCAGCGATTGCGTTGGCGACCGTCGGCCCGCTGACCAGCGCCATCACCGGCCCGAGTTGCAGATCGTTGCTGCGTTCACATTCGCAAGCGCTTTCTCGCGCCGGTCGCCCGAACGTATTCAAAAATCCATCCGGCAAGGTCACGCCCACATCCGGCAACGCCGCGGCGCGCGTCCCCGCCGGTACACCCGGAATGCGAGACTCGGCCCCGAGTGAAACATGCACCGTGTCGTACAACACCTCGGCCGGCAGGCGACGGGGGATTGCGTGCGAGTAGTTGATCCGGTCATCCTCGTTCCACTTGTTCGAACGCAACGAAAGCTGATACGTCCGTGATTTGCAGATTTCCGAGAGCACCTTGCGGCTGTCAAAACCCGACTCGACGAGCCGCTGGGTCAGATAGTCCAGCAGCTTCGGGTTTGTCGGTGGATTCGAGGCACGGATGTCATCGATCGGCTCGATGATGCCGACGCCGAACAGATACCCCCACAGGCGATTCGCATAGCTGCGGGCGAAGTACGGATTGTCCGGCGAAGTCAACCACGCGGCGAAACGTTGGCGTCGTGTGGCATCCTCCGAGGTCGGGTAGTCACACTCAAACGGCAGCGTGGGCCTGGCGACCTGCTGGGTGCGCTCGTGCGTGATTTCACCGTCGGGTTTGTCGGAGACGATCTCGTACAGTGGCTTGGCGCCTTCAACCGCGGTGCCGCCGATCTTCTTGTCGCCGCTGGCGGGATCGCGATTGAGTCCGACGCGGGCGAAGAAGGCCGCCGTCTCGTAATACTGATCCTGTGTCCACCGCTCAAAGGGATGATCGTGGCACTTGTTGCAGTTAAAACGGATTGCCAGGAACAGGTGCGTCGTGTTTTCCATCGTGTCGGCCGGGTCGCGGAGAATCTTGTAATACGACGCGGCGGGGTTGTCCTTGTTCGACCCCTCGGCCGTGATGATCTTGCGGACGAATTCGTCGTATGGCGTGTCGTCGGCGACCTGTTTGCGGATCCACTGACGCAGCGCCGTGGCGCCGGGCCGTCCGAGAAACTTGCTGTTGACCTGCAGCAGGTCGGCCCACTTGTTGGTCCATCGCTCAACAAACGCCTCGGACCCGATCAACCGGTCGACAAGAGCCGCCCGCTTGGCCTGCACATCGGACTTGTCGGCGAGGAAGGCATGAAGTTCGTCGGCTGTCGGCGGAAGTCCCGTCAAGTCGAGCGTCACGCGTCGCAGGAATTCCGCATCGGTACACAAGTCCGACGGCTCGATTTTCATCCGTTGCCACTTGTCCGCCACCAACTCATCGATGCGCCCCCACGTCGGCGGCTGTTTCCACACAAATCCCTCGCGATCACCCATGACCGTCAACGTCGTCGCCGCATAAGCGCCTTCGTAACGCGCCAGCACGGGCGCTTCGCCGCGCCGCACAGCGGTGAGCGCGCCGTCACGGTCAGCGATCGCCACTTCGGTGTTGCCTGATTCAACGAATGCTTCATGCGTGACTTCACGCGTCGAGCCATCGGTGTATGTCGCCACGACGCGCATCGGCTGTCGATCTGCCGCCCGGTCCAGCACGGGGTTCAGCGGCGTGATGTTGATCTTCGCCACGCGGGGCACATCACGATTCAACTTCGCCCCACGGGCAATCCAGGCCCGCAGTGTCTTGTAGTACCGATCGCCCGGCTCGATGAGTTGCCCGCCTTCGTGCGGGACCGCGCCGGTCGCTTTCAACAGCATCAGTGAATCATCCGGCGAGGCAAGATTGATCCGCCGCGCCGCGTGATCATCCGTCAGGGCGCGCACGTCGAACAGCGCATCGTAACCACGTAGTGAGAGCTTGAACCCGTTTTTACCCTTGGCCGCGCCGTGGCATGTGCCGGCGTTGCACCCGATACGTGAAATGATCGGGTTCACATCGAGAATGAAGTCGACGTTCGGAACATCCTCTGACTGCGAGGCGGCGAGTTCAGCCTGCACCGGAGCCGGCGCAAAGGCATTGCGAATATTCCCATCAGCTGTCTCGATGAGTCGAACCATTCCATCGGAACCGGCCACGGCGAGCGTTTTGCCGTCCGGTGAAAACGAAACAGCGTAAACCGCCGATTCGGGCACATTGATCCGAGCCAGCGTGTTGATGCCTTCGGTCTTGTACTTTTCGACGGCCGCCCGTTCGTCGGGTTTACGATCACGCAGGCGCTTGGCCATGATTTTTTTGATGTTGTCCGGTAACGTCCCGTCGAAGTCGTAGGCATAGAGCACGACCTCGCCGGAGCCGTCTAGCGAACTGCCGGCCGCGATCATCGATCCGTCAGCACTGACAGCCACGGTATTCACCCGCCCGCGCAGTCCCGGCAACACACGGATGATGTTGGCGTCATCACCAATGCGGCGTTTGGTCTGTCGATGCATGCGATAGACCTTCGGCACGCCGTCCGATCCGCCGATGACGATTTCGTCGCGCGACGGGTGGCGGGCGACGGCGAGTATGCCGCCCTTCAGCGCGCCGGGCGTGATCGAGGTCACATTGTCGATGAACCGCTGCTCGGCATATTCGTGCAGCTTCGTGGTCATGTCGCGCCCGACGGAAACAAGTTGCTTGCCGTCGGCGGTGAAGACCGTGTCGAGCACCCAGTCATTGTGCGCCCCGTTGAAGAACACCTGCTTGCCGGTTTTCGCATCGATGGCGCGCACCGTGTTGTCGGCACACCCAAAGGCGACGGCCTTGCCATCCGGCGACCAGCTTGCCCCGTAAACCGTGTCATAGCTGACGGGCGTCGACACGATCAGTTCCTGTTTGCCGACATCCCATATCTGCACCTCACCCATGCGGGCCGGCAGACCGCCTGTCACGGCAAGGCGCGACCCGTCGGGTGAAAACCGCACACTGGTGATGCGCTGCGACATGCCGATGAGTCGACCGATGCGTTGCGATCCGTCGGCGTTCAACAACAACACTTCGTGAAACCCCGCCACGGCGATCATCGAGCCGTCGGGTGAGACTGCCATGGACGTGACGACCGGCTGACGGGAATACAGCGGCGGGTGGTCACGATCGAAACGTGGGGCTGCGTTGGCCGGCGTGTCATCACGGGCGCCTTCGGCTATCCAGCGCTTGATCAGCGCGATCTGCGGTTCGGTCAGCGGCTCTTCGTCTTTGGGCATCTCCGCTCGACCGTTCAGCGGGATGATCTGATCGAGCAGATAACTCTTATCGGGATGCGATGCGACAATCGCGACATCGCCGGAATCACCCCCCGCAAGGAGTCGATCGAACGACGTCATCACATACTTGCCCTTGGCCTTGGCCGGCTGATGACACCCGTGGCACTGGGCCTGAAAGATCGGCCGAATCTGGGTGTAGTAGCTGACGGGCTTGTCGGCGTTCGTGTCTTCGGGCGCGGCAGAGTCAGCGGCTCGTGTCGTAGCCGCGACAAACATCAAGCTGATCCACCCCAGCGTAAACAATACACCAAGCGCACAACGAATCACGCACCGATCATGCGATCGTTTCATCAAGGCGTCTCCGGGCCCGAACTGGCGCAAGATTCAACTGAAAATGCTGCGATACGATGCCTACGGAAAACTGTATGACCAGTTCACCGTTGAGTCGAACGCCGGACCCGGCCGATCTTATTCATCCACGCGGACAAACTGCATCGCGTCGACGACGACGAAACCGTCGGTTTCGAAGTTAAAAACGACGACTTTGGCCGGATGATCCGCGTCAAAGGCGAACTCACCCAGCGTTTGGAATGTTCCCTGCACGCTTGGGGGGCGGGTTTCGTCAACTCTCACGGTCGTCTTGCCGCCGGCGTGAACGATGGCCACGGGCACGTTCGTCGCCCGGTTGCTGGCGGGGACATAACCCAGCCGAACGATGTAGCGCCCCGGTTTCAGATCGGGCTTGAACACCATCATGTTCCGCCCTTTGTGTTCGTTGCCGTCGTGTGCGTAGCCCATGGCGATGTAGGGCGTGATCTGACTGCTGTCGCGCCATAAGCCGTGCAACTCCGCCTGTGTGTCGTCGAGCACGAGCCCTTCGTATTTTGACGTGTCAAAGTACAGCGGCCAGTCGAGCAATTGCCCGTCGTCGATCAATCGCTTGCGCAGTGCCGCGTAGTCGACATTCTGCACGGTCGTGTCTGACTCGATCGCCAATGACGCGGCGGTGGCTGCCGACTGACCGAGAATCATGTAGACCGGTTCCATGCGGATCGAGCCATACGCCACGTGCGTCGCCGACATGCACACCGGCACCAGCAGGTTCACGCACTGTGAAGCCTTGGGCCTGATCGAGCGGTAGCTGATCGGATAAGGCTTGACGCCGCGCCCGCCCATGCCGCCGTCCATCCGCAGCTTGCCGTTTTCATCGACCGCCCGCTGGACCGAATGCGAATCCATCGTGTACGAACCCATGCCCACCGAGTCCGGTTCGATGGCCCGCTTGCGGATGTGATGCTCGGTCATGACCACATCGCTGATCATCCGTCGCGCTTCGCGCACATAGATCTGATGCGGCCAGTGATCGGTTTCGACAAACTCGTCTTTCGCCAGGCCCCACGGTTTCATCTGATCGCGGAACTTCTGCGGCACGCGCGACTCGTGACCCAGCGCCCACAGCAGACCTTTCTGATAACTCACGTGTTCGTCGATGATCTTCTGCCGCTCGGCGTAGCTGGCTTCGGGGTATTTCCAGCTCGCGGCGGTGTAGTCGGTGGAGAAGCGGCCCTGGTTGTTGGTGTCGGTTTTGTGGTTGGGCACGCCACTGAGCTTCAGCGGGAGCTCTTTCGTGTCGCCGCACTCGAAGCTGCGAAAGTGAAGCTCATAGCGAGCCGGGTCGTAGTCGGCGGGCTTGGTGAACGGAACGACGTTGCTCGGATCATCGGTCATGCACAGGCGGTAGTTGTATGCCTGAACACCGGGGCCGCCGGATCCGGTTTCGCGCAGGTGGGTGAAGTGCACGCCGTGAATCAATCCGCTGGACGGATCGCCGGGCTTCACGTACGGGTCTTCCGGCAGCGGGCCCGAGTAGCGCGCCCCGGCCAGTGATTCGCCATGCAGGTCGCTGGACTCGCGCCCGACGGTATAGCTGACGCCGGCGGCGGCCATGAGGTCGCCTTCGTAGCTGGCATCGATAAACATTTTGCCGCGGTAGGTTTTGCCGCTGAGCATGGTGATGCTGACGATGCGGGCGCCGTCCATCTTCACGCCGTTTTCACGGTCGAGCCACTGGTCGCGATCGACCTGTATGTTGTTGTCCTTGATCCACCAGTTGAAAATGTCCAGCGCCACGTGCGGCTCGAAATACCACCACAGTTCATCGCCGACACCGCGTGTGTATTCGCCCTGGGGCTGCTGCTTCCACGCGGACGGCTTCTGATAATGCAGCCAGGTCTCGTGGAAGAACTCACGGCTTAGCCCGCCGATGGCTTTTTTCTGACCGTGGTCGGTCCACCCGAGCCCGCCGGAGGTCATCCCGCCGAGGCGGGTTTCAGGGCTGACGATGACCACCGAGCGATTCATCCGCGCAGCCTGAACGGCCGCGGTGACCGCGGCGCTGGTTCCGCCGTAGATGACGATGTCGTAGGTTATGTCGGATCGATCGGCCGCGCGGATCGTCGCCGCGCAGGTCATGCAGAGAATGATCGCAAGAAGATATCGCGCCATGATCGGGCTCCATGTGCAGATGGGTCGTCAGATCCTGCGCCGCCTCCATCAAGACGATAACACACCGTCGTCCATTCCGCGACCACGTCACGCAACCTTCCGCACAGCCGGGGGCGGCTGTGCCACAGATTGTCTTTCAGACCCGCTGAAACTACTCCGCCGCGGCGACGGTGAAGTGCACCGGGCCGATGGCGATCGAGTCGCCTTCGCGGAGAGTCGCTTCGGTCACAGGCTGGCCGTTGTGGTAGGTGCCGTTTTTGGAGCCGACATCGCGGAGGATCACGGCGCCGTCGCTGGCTTCGATGCGACAGTGGCGACGCGATACCGTCGACACGGGAATGCACAGGTCACAAGCGCCATCGCGGCCGATGAAAACCGACGAACCGGTCGGCGTGATCGTCCGTCGCTGACCGCCCGGTGCGAGCATGACCAACCGCAGGTTTTCGACCGCGGAGATAACCGGCGGCTCGGTCGGCGCGGCGGCCTGCCTGGCTGCTACAGACTTTTCACGCAGCAGCGTGCGCTGGCGGTGCAGCCTGCGGCGGCGGCGTTCGAGGTTGGTTGTGACCACCGCGATGCGCTGACGCTGATCATCAAGTTCGGCCGCCTGCTGATCAAGCTGCTGCTGAAGCGCGACAAGCTGATCACGCTGCGATTTCATCGCCCGGCGGTCTTCCTCGATCTCCGCCTGCACCGCGGCGAGCTTCGCCTGGCGATCGGATTCAACCTGCTCGCCGGCCGACGCGAGCTCGGCCCGTTGACGATTCAGGTCCGCTTCGTGGCGCTGGAACGTGGCATCACGTTCGTCGAGGTGACGCACGCGCTGGTCGATTTTCGCCTGCTGTTCAGCGATGTCGTTGATGCGTTCATCCAACGCCGTGCGATCGGCGGCCAGACGCGCCGAGTCGGCCTCGAACTGCTGTTGCCGTTCGGCGAACTCGGCAAGTATGTGCTCGTGATCCGCTCGCTGCTGATCAAGCTGGTCTGCATCACGCTGAAGCTCGGCACGCCGCTGGTCCAGGGATTCAGCTTCACGGGCCAACTGGTCGCGCTGATCTTCCAGCACCCTGACCGCCCGGGCGTGGTCCCGGCGTTCGCGATCAAAGTCCGCCTTGTCCCGATCAAAACGCTCACGGTGTTCCCAGAGGCGCTGCTGCTGATGGGCCAACTCACGCTCGCGGGCTTCGAGTTTCTCCTGCATCAGGTGGAGCGGCCGCATGTCGATCTGAACATCCGGCGGCGCTGCGGCACTGGCCTCGGCGATCTGACGACGCCGCTGTTTCATCGCGGCGCGCAGGGCCGAAAGGCGACGGCGGCGATGGGCGATCGCGGCGGCACGCTGATCGATCTGCGCCTGGCGACCGGCCAACTGTTTCTCCCAGTTGCGGGTGACCGTGCGACGGTGCTCGATTTCGGTTTCATCACGCGTAAGCTGCCGCATTCGACGGTCAAGCGATTCGGCGAGTTCGGCATGGTCGGCGGTCGAGTCGCGCTGCGCCGGAGCGTCGGGGGCTTTGGCGACGGGCTGATCGAGCGTCGACATCTGAAGCTGCACCACGGCGTACAGATCGCCGCGTCGATTGGCTTCATCGAGCAGACCCGCTCGACGCAACAGCAGCTTCTCGCCGCCGCGCACACCCGCGGGGATGTTCAACTCGACTTCGCCTTCGAGGGTGCCGGCCCGTACGCGCCCGCCGTGTCGCGCCACATCGGTCGGCACCGTCACATCGAGATACAGGTCGAGCCCGTCACGCCGCAGACGCGGATGCGGGCGAATATGCACCAGGAGAATCAGGTCGCCGGCATGATCGCCGGGCTCATCCCGCATGCCGAGCCCGCCGATGCGGAGCAGCGTGCCTTCGTCGACGCCGCGCGGCAGGTGAACGTCGACCTGATCGGGCCCGCTGGGCGCGATGCGTTCGACGGCGACCTTCCCGCCGAGCGCCGCCTGGTCAAAGCTGACCTCGAGCATCTGGATGATGTCGTCGTTGCGCGGCGGTGCGGTTTCGAGCATGTCCAGCAACGCACGGTCATAGCTGCCGCGAAGCTGCGGCTCGCCGAGCACGTGGAAAGCCTGCTCGATGTGGCGCAGGGCGCGCGAGTCGACATCGCGACCCGGACCGCGCTGGTCAAGACCGCGAAAGCGACGGGCCTGGGTGTGGTAAGCATGTTCGACAGTCGGAGCATCACTCCAACGCTCGACCTCCAAAACGGCGTAATAATCACGTGACATAACCATCTCCACTCACTGGCCGCCGAGCGAGCGCCCGCGGCCCCATCCGATCAATTTGAACAAACCCCACCAGAACTGGCGTTTGCTCCCCTTACAATTGACTTCCAGTATAACCCGGCGGACCTTGAAATGTAACTATTTTTTACTGATGTGGGGCGAGGCGGCGTCGTGAAAGCGCAACGGCTTCTGCGCCCATTCTTTAGCATAGCTCACCCCGATACGCGGCGAGGCAACGATCTGATCGGCCGCGAGAGGCCGACCTCGCCGCAGGTAGATGCGCGGGCTGTTCGTGAGGTCTTCACCGTCGAGCGTGCGGTCGATCGCCAGGGCCTGTGCAAGCTTGGCCGGACCCGAGCAAAGGTCGACATCCCGCAGACGGGCCGGGTCGATTTTGCCGCTGCGCAGGCGGCGCATGACGTCGAGTCCGCCGGCCGGCTCCAAGGCACGGATCAGGCAGGCGGTGGGCACCTCGGCGCCATCGGCGGTGATGTTCATGCAGAAGTGCATGCCGTAGGTGAAGTAGACATAGGCATGGCCGGCGTCGAGCCACATGCTGGCGTTGCGGGCGGTGCGCCGGCCGCCGAAGGTGTGGGCTGCGCGATCGGGCTGACCGAGGTAGGCCTCGACTTCGACGATGCGGCCGGTCAGTTCGGCGCCATCGTCAAGCACGCGCACCAGCGTCTGCCCGAGCAGCGCCTTGGCGAGCGTGACCGGATCGCGCCGGAAGAATCGACGTGTGAGTCGGGCCGATGACACAAGGAGGCATTAAACCACAGATGGACACGGATCAACACAGATCAGAAGACAAACCGCCAAGAGCGCGGAGGACGCAGAGTTAAAAATGAATCATCATCGCTCTGCGTTCTCCGCGCTCTTGGCGGTTGAATCGTAATGGATTGATGCTACGTCGCCGGCAGCGCGTCGGGGGTGCTGCGCGGATCGCGTGGCTCGAAGTTACCCGAGCTGGCCCACCACTGCCGCGGCAGCATGCCCACGATCATCATCACCACCTGGCTGAGCACGAACATCGTCAACCAGAAGGCCACCGAACTGATGAACCCGTAGCTGTGCAGCCCGATGCCGAGCTGATTCACGCCGAACCACGACCACGATGTGACGATGTTGCCGGCGATCGCCAGCACCGCCATGCCGCGGATTTTGATCATGCCGCCCCACCGTGCGTGAAGCACCAGGGCATTCCAGAGCACGATGATCAACGCGCCGTTTTCTTTCGGGTCCCAACCCCAGAAGCGGCCCCACGAGTCATCGGCCCACAGCCCGCCAAGAACGGTTCCGACGAAGCTCAGCAGCAAACCGAAGCAGATCACGCCGTAGATCATGCGGCCGAACATCTTCTCGGTGGGTTTATCCAGCGAACGGGTGAACACCCCGCGCAGGATGTAGATCAGCGCCAGGAAGCCGGCGAAATACGTGGCGGTGTACCCGAGCGTCACGGTCGTCACGTGCGTGGCCAGCCAGAACTTGGTGTCCAGCACGGCCTGCATCATTTCCATCGTGTCGCCGTCGCCGGCGAGGAAGTGCGCGATCAGCAGCGTGAGGAACCCGGTCACCGCCGCCACGAGATTGCCCACACCGATCGGGAACTTCCACTCGATGATCAACCCGAGAATCACGCAGCCCCAGCCGATGAAGATCGCCGAGCTGTAGAGATTGGTCACCGGCGGATAACCGGAGATGTAAATGCGGGCGCCAAGCGCGAAGGTGTGCACGACAAGCGTGACGGCGATCAACCAGAACGCCGCTCTGTTCAGCGGTTTGGTGAAGCCCAGCCAGGCGAAACAGCCCAACAGGAAAGCGAACACGTACAGCACCGCGCAGTGGTAAAACGGCTCGAAGTGGTTGAAGAACGTCTCGAAGCCGAGCTTGCTCATCTGATCAGGCGGAAGCTTGAGCCGCATCATCGCCTGGTACTTGCCAAGCGCCGCGTTGAAAGCGCCGGTGTCTTTGTTGATCCAGGCGCCGAGTATGTCGCTGAACGTCTGGGCGACCTCGCCGCCTTCGGGCATCACCATCGACTCGACGGCGCCCCGCATGAACGGCTTCCACTTGTCCTGGCCTTCATCCGGCGGAATCACCAGCGGCAGCGGAAAACGCTCCAGCCGCTGCAGGTGGGCCATCACCCGCTGCACATCCTGCTGACCCTGCAGCACCGGAATGCGAAACGCCTCGACCAACAGCGTGTACAGATGAACCTGATCGGCGAATTCGAGGATGTGCGCGTCGAATGCATCGCGCTGTCCGGGCTCCAGCGCTCGGGCACGATTCGCCTGTTTGTCGAGCTCGGCGATCTTGGGTGTGAACTCGTCGATCGCATAGCGGAAACCCGACCGCGGCTCCAGGCCCATGACCTCGAGCACCTGCGGGTTTTCCACGCGGAAGACTTTCGCGGTCCGCGCTTCAGGCGTCTGTGCGATCACGTTCAGCAGCCAGGTGATCGCCGGCTGACGCTTGCCATTGCTGTCCTTCCACGTCTGGCGATCGGAGATGATCACCAGGCTGTTGCGGGCCAGCGTATCGAACGGTTTGACGCGTCCCTGGTAAACCAGCGGAAGCTGACCAAACTCGTTGACCTGCATCTCGGTCGGCGCATCGCTCGGCGGCGCCGCCTTCGACATCAGCCATACCCCCGCCAGCACGGCCACGATCACCGGGAAAAACTTCGCGAACGACTTCATGCAGTTCCTCGCTTGCGTAAGAAGCTGACCAGGTACATCCCGAAATGCGCACACATGCCCGTGGCGACGATCATGCACGCCACGTAAGGCACCATCCAACCGGCGTTCTTGACGACCTGCAACACCGTCACCGTCGGATCGTCCGGATCAAACGACGACTGGTAGAAGGTTTCGCCGGCGTAGCGCAGCGGGTTGTTCATCCAGATACGGACTTCGCGATCGACGCCGCGCGACGGGTCCAGCAGACGCACGTGAGCCGAGAAATCCTTCGGCTTGTTCGTGCCCATGTAGGTCTCGTGGCGGAAGTCGATCAGGTGGACCGAGTACGGCTTGTAGGTCCGTGCGAATCGCAGATAAACCAGGTAGGTGGTGTCGCCGACGGTGATGCGCTGGGGGATGTCCTGGAAGCTGATCCACCCGCTGAGCAGGTACTTGCCCATCGGCTCGCCGGTGTCTTTGTTCAAAAACGTGACATACGCCGAAGCGACGTCGACGGACTGATTCGGATCGGCGCCGCTGGCCTCGGGCTGCTCGACGGCGATGATCTCGCGGCCGGTGCCGGCGGTGGCGGGATTGGGCAGGTTCGGCGCCTGTGTGGGGCGAACCAGCGTCGAGTTGGGCATGTACTGATCGACCTGGATGTCGAACGGCAGACGCTCATCGTTGATCAGCGCCCCGGTCGACAGCGCGTTTTCGTCGATGGCCGTGACGTTGTTCCACTCGGTGTCCGACGGATCGATCACAGCCAGCTCGAAGTCCTTGGTGTGATACACGTAGTTGACGGTCTGGCCTTCCTTGATGCGCATCTGGCCTTCGACGGCGTAGAGCCCCGTGACCAGTTCCGACAGCAGCATCAGAATGATGCCCGCGTGGAGCAACACGATGCCGGCCCGCTTGTTGAAAAGCATCATGCACCCGGCCAGCAGAACGCCCGCCGCCACGCCGCCCTTGATCAGGCGGAGCAACACACGCCAGAAGGCCGCGTCTTCCGTCGCCGCCACATCCTGTTGAAACACGCCGGCGATGACCAGGCCCGTAAGGATGATGCCGATCGCCAGCACGACCAAGCCGATCGTCAATCGCTGGCCGCGCGCCTTGATGGTGAATCGCACCGCGTGGGCGGCGAGGATGTTCACCAGCAGCAAACCACCGATCAGCCACCCGCCGGGAAACCAGAATCCACCGGGGATCTCCATCGATCGCGGGAAGAAAATCTGGAAGTCGATCCACGTGAAGTAGCAGCGGAAATACTCATCGACGACGGTCCAGATGCCCTTGTCGACCTGCACCAGCGTGCCGGCGAAGACGAGGAATATCGACAGTGCAAACAGCACCACCGTCAGTTTCAACGACGCCAGTGTCTTGAGGCCCTGAAAAACCATCTCGCTGACAGCCAGCGGTTGGGGTTCATCGATGGCCTTGGCGCCTGCGGGATTGTTCGCGGCGGAACGGGTCATTACGCGCCCTCATTAAAGTGAATCGATCCGAGCCACTGCTTGAACGCCTCAACCTGCGGGCCGACTGCGTTCGACGGGCCGATCATTTTGAAGAACCAGATCTGTCCGCCGTGCGGCAGCATCGCCGCGACGATGCGCGGTCGATCCGCCCCGGCCGACTCCGGCCCCGACAGGTCAACATACGCCGCATCGGCGCCGTCGATCTTCACGACTTCAGTCTGCTTCTGGATGTCTTCAGCGCTGACCTCGGTCAGGCCGACCTGCCCGCGCCAGCGGTTGACGTTGGCCGTCACATCCCCGGCAATCGGTGGCAGCGCGACCACGGAAATGTCTGCGGCGCCGGCCTTGAGCGAGACCAGTCGCATGCCCCCGGCGTCGGCCGCGGGGGTCCAACCTTCGGGGGTGTCGTAACGGATCGGGCCGGCGTTGGGCGAAGGTGCTGCAGGGGTCGCGGCTGTCGCGCCGGCGCCGACCGGCGGATGGCCGGCGGGCAACGTCCCATCCCCCGAGCCATTCGCCGCCATCGGCGACTGACCCGACGGCTTGGGCCCGACGATGTTCACGATCACCGACTCCACGCCGGAAACGTCCACCTGCTTGGTCGTCTCGGCGAGTCCGGCCTCGTCGACCGGCGGCAGGCTGAGTTGCCCGCGCCAGCGGTTGACGTTGGCCAGCACGTCACTGGCCGCCCCACCGCCGCCCAGCGGGATGACGGTGATTTCGAGTTTTTCGTTGCCGTGCTCGCCGACGAGGATCGTGGCGTAGCGCATGCCCTGGGCGCCATGCTGGTGCCAGCCTTCGGGCAGGGTCCACGTGGCGTTGGCGCCGTCCGGGGTGATTTTCACGGACTTGATCAGCGCGTCGAACTGATCGACGACCTTGCTGACTTCTTCAGCCGCGCCGACGGTTTTGAAGAACCACGCACGCTGGGGATGCGGAATGATCGCCCCAAGCATCTGGGGCTGGGCGTCGCCGAGCCCGGCGGTCGGATTCTGCATCGCGCCGCCACCGGCGAAAGGCGCCGCCGGCTGGGCGGTGTTGTCCGCGGGCTGTGTGTTGCTGCTGGAAGCCGGCGAGTCGTTGACCTTGGCAACCTTGTACTGGCTTACGTTTTCCTGCTCGCAGGCGGCCAGCAGGGTGAGTGTCGTCAGAAGCGTCAGCAGGATGAGTCGTTGATACACGATGCGTCCTCAATGCGGGATAAATTGTCGATTCGGCAGGCCGCCGCCGACTTACGAGAATTCCGGAGGCGGGCTCGGCGATTCTAGGCTCTTTTATAGTTGAAGTCGCCCAATTGTTCGAACACACAGCTCAATGCCTGGGTGCCGTCGCGGCCGTGTCCGAGGCGGGCGGCGGCGCGCAGCAACTCGGCCGCAAGATTCAGCCCCGGCAGGGGTAACTGGTGTTCTTCGGCGGCACGTCGCACAATTTTCAGGTCTTTGTTGATCAGATCGATCATGAATCCGGGCGACATATCCCCCGAAGCGATCTGGGGGCCGAGGTTGGATAATGCCCACGATCCGCCCGCGCCGGCGGTCGTGACAGCCAGCATTTTTTGCAGGTCAAGGCCCTCGCGCTCGGCCAGCGCCATCGCCTCGCAGGCCCCCACCAGGTTCGCCGCGCACAGAATCTGGTTGCACGCCTTGGTCGCTTGCCCCGCTCCGCTGGGCCCGCAGTGGGCGATCGACTTGCCCATCGCGCCGAACAGCGGCATGCACCGCTCAAAGGCGTCCAGCGGGCCACCCACCATGATCGACAGCGTACCGGCCCGCGCGCCGACATCGCCGCCGCTGACCGGGGCGTCCAGCAGCGTGATGCCCTCTTTGTCCAACCGTGCGGAAAACTCACGCGTCGCCGCGGGGCTGATCGTCGAGTGGTCGACAATCACGAACCCGGCCGTATCGCCGGGGTTGCCCGCCGCGATGCCGTGCGGCCCGAAGATCACCGCCTCAACATCAGGCGTATCCGTCACATTCACGCACACCACCTCGACATGCTCAGCCACCTTCGCCGGCGAGTCACACCACTTGGCCCCCGCTTTAACCAGATCGTCAGCTTTCGACTTCGTGCGGTTCCACACGTGAACATTGAACCCGGCTTTGAGCAGGTTCTTCGCCATCGCCGAGCCCATGATGCCCAGCCCGACATATCCGACGTTTTTCATGTCATGTCACTCCTTCAAGCGGTTCGATCACCGGTGTCTGCTTCGCGGAGAGTATCTGACGCAGCGGGTCGATTTTAGTCGACGGATCATAGGCCACCGCGATCACACCCGACCGCGCGCCCGGCGCGAAAGTCGCCTCGCGCCCGTCAAACTGCAACCCACGCATCCCGTTGATCGTCGCCATCTTCAACAGTGTCTGCGGATCGGTTTTATCACGCTGATAAAGGTGCCGCATTTCATCGAGAATGCTCAGCGTGCCGTGGCAGATGATCGAGTCGGTGCCGAGGCACACGTTCACACCCGCCGCGAGCATGTTGCGGTAGCGGTGACCTTCATGCTCGAAGTAGTCCGAGGCTCGCGGGCAGTACGCCACCGACCAGCCGCGCTTTGCGATCGTGTCGATCTGCGCGTCATCAACATAGTTGCAATGCGCACACAACCACGGCGCATCGCCGGCCACGTGATCCAACCAGTCAACCGGGTGAAGTCCGCGGCCGTAGTGCGCCGCAATGGTGTCGTTCCACTTGCCCAGGCGTTCGAGCAGTTCACGGAACGGGCCCGTGCCGCGCGCGACGAATTCGAGTTCGGCCGGTGTTTCCGCCAGGTGGGTGCTGACCGGCAGACCGCTCGCCGCCGCCTGTCGGTACACGCCGGGGCCCGTCGAGTACGGGGCGTGGGGCTGAACACCGGTCGCGCCGTCGATGCTGACCACCGTGTCGTGATGACCGATCACTTCGACAAACCCGACACCGCGCACGGGCAGCCCGCCCAGCGAGCGTGACCCGACATCGCCGACTGTGAACACCCCGGCGGCGGCGCTTTGCTCAGCCCCCGAGGCGACTGCTTCGTGAATCTGCTGCGGGTCGCTGGTGCGTCCGCCCATCACCATGCGGACCCACTGCACGAAGTCGCCGCCGTAGGGTTGGTGTCCGATATGTGTCAGGTCCAGGTGAGCATGGGCGTTGACCAGTCCGGGCAAAAGCAGCCGATCCGTCGCCTCGATGCGGACAATATCGGAACCCGTCTTGCGAAGCACCGCATCGACCGGCCCCGCGGCGATCACGATACCGGACGCATCCAGCGCCACCGCCCCCGGCGACGCGTTGACTGTTGCAGCGTCACGCACCGCACCGCCGATATATACCCGGCACTGCCCGGTGCTGTCAGGTTGATTTATACGGGGGGTGCGATACATTGTTGGTTGATCAAAGTTTCCAGAAATCCGCTTCAAGGATACTCCACGATGAAGACCTGTCTATACGCCGCGTTGCTGACCGTCCTGATTGCCATGACCACCGGCTGCGTCGCCCAGAGCAAATATGATCAGCTTGATCAGGCCTACCGCAAGGTGCTCGAGCAAAATACCGAGCTTCAGGCCCGCATCGATGAGCTGACCCAGCAGATCAAGCTGCTGGAAGCCGGCCCCCGCGGCGACAAGCAGCGCATCGCCGAACTCGAAGCCGAGCGTCAGCAGTTGATGGATCAGCTGGCCAAGGCGCAGGCCGCCCTCGAAAGCCTCGGCGCCAAGAGCACCACCGTCATGATGCTCGACCCCGAGACCGACAAGGCCCTGCGTGACTTCGCCGCCGCCAACAGCGACCTCGTCGAATACGACGCCGCCCGCGGCATGGTCAAGTTCCGCAGCGACCTGACCTTCGGTCTGGGCTCGGCCGACCTGACCGCCAGCGCCCAGAACAGCCTCGCCCGTCTGGCGACCCTGCTGAACAATCCTTCCACGCAGAAGTACGAGATCCGCATCGTCGGCCACACCGACTCGGTTCCCGTCTCCCGCCCCGCGACCAAGGCCAAGCATCCGAACAACTGGTACCTGTCGGTGCACCGAGCGATCTCCGTGCGTGACGCCATCGAGAAGGCCGGCGTCAGCCCGGTCCGCACCGCCGTCGGC
Organism: Planctomycetales bacterium ZRK34; assembly: GCA_014873095.1. Lineage (GTDB taxonomy): Bacteria > Planctomycetota > Phycisphaerae > Phycisphaerales > Zrk34 > Zrk34. The sequence goes on along the minus strand of CP050848.1, from coordinate 3,579,263 downwards.
GGCTACGGCATGTATCGCCCGATCGCCCCGAACGCCAAGTCCGGCGCCGAGGCCAACCGCCGCGTCGAAATCTATCTCGTCGGCATGACCCCGGTCAACGAACAGTACCTCGGCAGCTCGGGCTCCGCTCCCGCTCCCGCCCCCAAGGCCGACATCCCGCTGAAGTAAACCACCCACCGCATCACCCCCCGAAGCCCACGCTGTCACAGCGTGGGCTTTTTCATTTGCAACAACACGCTGAATCGGTGGCGCACCGGCGCGGCAAAAATCCGTGTTTCAAAAAGTTGTCATTTGCCGCCTACCGCCTTCGATATCACACCGAAAACGGAGGCCGCTTGTTCGGGGCGCGCACCGTCGCGTCGTTTTTGCCCCGGCGTGCGCACCAGCGCGGTAAAAAAACCGCCTCAATCATGCCCTGTAGAAAAGCTCTGCAAATCTGAGGATCATCAGGTTGTGGGTGACGGCGCGGAGGTTCATTTCGCGGCGGCGGGTTTGATACTTTCGTGATGTCAGGGCGGAGCCAAAGTGGCGCTTGAGCATGAACATCACGGTCTCGACCTGCCAGCGCTGGCCGTAGGTCTCGTCGTCGAAGGCGGTGGCCATGAGGTAACGCCATTTGCCGGTCGGCAGTTTGAGCGTCGGACGACCGGCGGTGGCGGGGATCAGCGAGGTGATGTTCAGGTATTCGCGCAGCAGGATGTGGTTGGGTTCGGAGTCGTAGCCGGCGTCGGCGATCAGCCGTTGCGGCACGGCGTTGACGCACATGCCGCCCATCAGCGGCAGCAGTTGATCGACATCGGGGCGCGGGCCCATCGTGGCGTGGGTGCCGAGGATCAGGTGGTTGTCGCAATCGGCCACGACGCCGAGTTTGGCGAATCGGCGATAGGTCGTGGTTTGATACAAACCCGGCGATCGCGCTTTTCTTCGCACAAAGTATCGGCTGGCGCCGTCGAGTTCGAAGCCCGTCGAGTCGGCAGCGGCAGTGTCGATCGCTTCGGCGATCAGCGGCGAAGTCTCCAGCGATGTGTCCGGATGACGATGCAACAGCGCCACGGTCTGCGCGAGCATGCGGCGGATCAGCGCGTCGCGCAGAAGCCGTCGCTCGGCCTTCTGCAGCGTGGTGAAGTGCGGCACCTTCGCAAGCTGCATGTCGCTGCACAGCGTCGGCCAGTCGATGAGCATGGCGACGATGCCGCGATAGTCGTTGCGTGTGAACTGCCGCAGTACGAGGACGGCGAACAACTGCGGCAGCGTGAAGTCGTGACGCGAGAACCGGTGACCGTAGCGCGGCAGCACCCGCCGGCCGACCCCCAGGGCCATCGCCGTCACCCTCCGTGGCGACTTGGATGTCAGGCTCATCGTTCATCATCTAACGCCTTGGACCCAACCGCGCAACCGAACACGCGCCGAACATCAGAGCTTTTCTACAGGGCACCTCAATCACCGTTTTGCGTCCGTTTGGCGCGCACCAGCCTGTCTTCGCGATCACTTCGAACGACAGGTTTGTGTGAAGTCATCGTTATTGAGCTGCCAGGGGCTCATTTTTCATGTCGCCCCGCGACAGGTTTGTGCGAAATCGCCGTTTGGGGTCGATTTGCATCGCGTCCGCCTCAGCTCCCCCCCGAAGCCCACGCTGTCCCAGCGTGGGCTGTTTCATTTCCGACTCAAACTCGACCATCCGTTTTGTTCTTGACCGCAGCAAAGCCGGGGGCAATACTTTCCTATTCGGTTCTAGGGGTTGCGCGGAGGCAGTCTCCGGGCGTCTTGGACCGTGTTCTGTCTGCACCACTCCGGATCGCCACCATGATGACGCCATCTCCCGCTGCCGCGGGTTTCGTAAAAACATGCAGCCTGCGCGCGGCGCGCTGCCTCCTGCTTGGACTGCTGATGACGATCGCCGCCTGCGATGGGTCCGATGCGCCTGACACATCGCGCACGCCCAGCGAAGACGCCGAGGCCCGCAAGATCGCCGAGCTTAAGGCGCGGCTCGATGCGTTGGCCGAGAAAAGTGATCAACGGCTGGAGCAACTCCGCCAACAGGATAAACGCCTCAAACAACAGCAGAAACAGGCTGTCGACAGGCTGGGGGCGGTGGTGGCGGAGGCTTACGGGGAGGCCCCCGGGAAGGTTCCGTCCACGACACAAAACCAGCCCGGGCGCCTTGGCGCCGGCAATTCCCCCCTGACCATACCCGGCGTGTCCATGGCCAGCGAGGATGTCTTATCCCGGGTCAAGGCGGCGGTCTCGACGCTCGGCGGACGGATCGACACGGCCAAGCCGAACAGTGTGACCTACTACCTGTCCAATCAGCAGGCGCCATGGACCGCCACGTACATGTACGGCTCACTGCTCCTGAGTCAGAAGCTGACCGATCTGCCGGACAACCCGGCGCTGTTCAAGGCGATCCGCGATTTTGCCAACAGCTCGCGGCATGCCAGCAAAGTTCAATACACCTCCAGCTTCCAGCCCAACGGCCGCAAGCTCTGGTATCTCGAAGTGTCGCGCCTGTTGTCGCTGAGCCAGGTGGTCCGCACCAACGGCATCCTGCTGAACATCACGGGCGCCGAACAGGATCACAAAGCCCTGATGGCCTATCTGCAACCCTTCTCCAAGTCCCCGCTCGGCGGAACACAACCAGCCGCCGCGCTGGACCGCGAGCCGACCGAGGCCGAGATGCTGCTGGCGATGCGCAACCACCCCGCCGCCCGCGCCGGACGCAACATGTTCACCCTGACCGGCGTCAAGAAGATCAGTTGCCGGCGGCTGTCGGCCAACAAGTATCAATGCGTCTACATCCCGCAGATGGACGCCAAAGGCGACGACCCGCTCAGCGCGCTCATCGCGCTGACGCCCCGTGGTGAAAACATCGCAACCTTCACATACGCCGGCGGAACCTGGCACTTCAGCGGCGCCCAGTAAACACGACCGATGGCACTGGCGGCTTGCCCGCCAGTGTTCTGTGATGCACTGGCACACGCACTGGCGGACAAGCCGCCAGTGCCACCCTGACTTGCCGCCCTGTCGCTGAAGACATTCCTGCGTGATCCAAACAACAAGCCCGTGCGGCCTTGGCGCGGGCTTTTGTCATGGCGGTGAAAACCGCTACGGACGGTTGACCTGCCAGCGGGGGAAGACGCCGCCGGTGGTGTCGGGCATGGCGACGCGGTCGTTGCCGGCCGGATCCGTGGCCGTGGTGTTGACATGGCCGTCGGAAAAAAGCGTGTTTAACGAGTACCGGCTGCGCACATCCTGCGGGGCGTAGCTCCACGCCTGCACGGACTGGATGGCCGCATCGTGTCGTCGATAGGTGTAAAAGTCGTCCCGGTCGGCGCCGTGGTTGATCTGATTGGTGCCCTGACTGGGCCCGCCGACGACATATCGCATGATGTCCGCCGCCAGCACGTTCAGCGGGCTGCCGTTGTGCGTGTACTGATCGCCGAGACTGATCCACGGCTTGTCCGGATCAACAAAACGATCGTCGACCACGTCGCCCCAATAGCCGGCCGCGAGGTAGTACTGGATGTAGATCGAGTTGGTGGCGGCCTTCTCGATCTCGCCGGGGTCCCACCCCTCATTATCCAGCAGCGGGCAAAGCATCATGTTGATCGACAGGTACGGCTTGTACTGCTTGCGCGCGTCAAACTCGCCGCTCTTGATTTTGTGGGGCTGGTGGTCGTTGTTGTTGGTGTCGCGCTCGCGAACGTGAATGGGCAGGCGATGGTACTCGTTTTCGTAGATCGCCAGCGCCAGGCCGAGCTGGTGCAGATTGGTGCCGCAGATCACCACGCGCGCCGTTCGCCGAGCCTCGCTCAAGGCGGGCATCAGGATGGCGATCAACAAAGCGATGATGGCAACGACGACGAGCAGTTCGATGAGTGTGAAACCATGCCGTCGCATAAGCGCACCTCGATGGCCCGACCAGCGGGTGGACAGGGGTTAACGACGCCGACGCACCAGCGCCAACGCGCCGACGGCGAACAGCGACAGCGTCGCAGGCTCGGGCACCGCGGCGGAAGCCTCGGCGAGCGTGATCACGCTGATGTGACCGTAGTCGGAGCTGGTGCTGCCGGCCGTGCGCGCCGTGAAGGTGATCACGCCCAAAACGTCGGGCAGCAGATTGGCGAACGTCACCTCACCGGGGCTGTTGGGGTCGTAGCTTTTGTCGGCGCCGCCGGCGTTGATGATCGTCAGCGGGCGATCAGCGGTGGCGGGGTTGAACGCCCCGAAGACGGTCAGCGTGTAGCGCGTGCCGTCGGTGAGCAGATCGGAGAAGGTGAAGGTATTGGTTTCGGTGCGATGGACGAAGAACATGTCGCGCGTCGCCGAGACGGGATAACCGAACGAGCCGGAGAAGTCCTGCGTCCAGTCGGCGCCGCCGATGCCCTGGTTGTTGGACGAGAGCGTGCCGGTCAGATCGAAGTCGATGCCGGAGTTGACCCCGTCGGAAAACAGCAGGTTGGGCACATCGGGCGTGGCATCAGCCGGATCGACGGTGCCGCCACCGGTGCCGTTGTTGGGCGCGAAGTTGTTCCACGTGTCGCCGTTGACGACGCCGGTCGTCTGCGTGTTCTTACCGAGATCGATGAAGATGGTCTTCGCCTGGACAGTCGCACAAAGACCCAGCAGCAGGAAAAACACAAGTGCGAGACGGGATTGGATGGCAGGCATGGTTCAGTCTCCTTCAGGTTGTCGTGGAACAGGCGCGATGTCCGCGACTGCGTGTTCAGGGACGAGTTCGGTCAGCGTGATCACACTGATGTGGCCGTAGCCCTCATCGCCTTCCCGGCGGGCGGTCAGGCGCAGGCGGCCTTCGGCATCCGGACGAAGATTCGTGAAGACGACCTGTCCGGGAGTGTTCGGGTCGTAGTGTTTTTCAACGCCGTTGACCTGGATCACGGTGTTCGGGCGATCAATCTGGATCGCGCCGAAGATGGTCAGATCGTAGAGCGTGCCGTCGGTGCGCAGATTGGAGAAGGTGAATGTGATCGGCTGTCGCATGTAGAACATGTCGCGCGTGGCCGAGACGGGATAGCCGAACGACAGGCTGAAATCCTCCGGCCAATCGGCGCTGCCGACGCCCTGATTCAGCCGCGCCGCGGCGGAGCCGGGCGTGTCGGACAGATCGAAGTCGATCCCCGAAGCGGCGCCATCGATATACCGCAGGGCGGGCAGGTCCGGCTCAGCATCGCGGGCTTCGACGATCCCGGCGGCCGATCCGGTATTGGGCGAGAAGTTGTTCCACGTCTGCCCGGCCACGATGCCGGTTTCCTGGCCGCGCCGTCCCAGATCGATTCGCACGGAGCGCGTGTCGGTGACGAGCAGTCGCCCCGCCATGACGCAGGCGGTCATCGGAGCTGTCAACATGGCGCGCTGGGCGCCGAATTCAGCCACCACCACGCCCTCGAGCACACTCACGCGATCCAGGTCTTCTCCTGCATACACGGTGAAGCGCGTGCCCAGATCGGTCACACGCAGCCCGTCAACGGTTTCGACGACGAAGTGCTTCGCCTGCGGCGGCACGTAAGCTTCAAGCTGCCCCGACAGCAGCCGTCCGCTGTTGGAATCCGTCATCTCAAATGCACACGGGCCGGTCAGATCGACCACCGCGCCGGAGTTGAACATCACCTGCGCAGAACCGGCGGTCAGTTTCATCACGCCGCGGCTCAGTTCGCTGCCGGGTTGAACAGGCTCCTGATCGCCTGCAAACACCGCATCCTCCGCGCCGGTCAACATCGCAATGCTTTGAGCGACCGCTGGAACATCCGGGCGGCGCGTTGGTGTTGGAGCCGGCAGCAGGAACCAGACGGTGGCGGCCAGCGCGATCAGGGCGGCGGTGGCCAGGAGAAGCGCGAATTTCGGATCACGCAATGCAGAGTACCAGGCGCCGGGCCCGCTGATCGGCGGTGGGGTTTGCATTGCCGGCGCCGTTTGAACCCGTGCGTGATCCCAGTGCATGTCGGCATCGAGCAGCAGGTGTTCGATGTACTGGCGGCGAAGTTCGGCATCATCGCGCAGCATCTGCATCAAGGCGTCACGCTCGGCGGGTGTGATCGTCTGATCGATCATCGCCGCAAGCAGCGCATCGAATTGGCGCGGCGACTGGCTCATGAAGTCTCCCCGTTGGCCCGACCTCGGATGCAGGCCAACAGTTGCTTGCGGATCTTGTGCAGTGTGACGGAGAACGACGCGGCGCTGCGGCCGAACGACTCGGCAATCCGCCCCACCGGGTCCTGCGATTCGTAACGGGTGACGATCATGCGGCGATGGTTTTCGGGCAACTGGTCCAGGCAGTCGCGCAGCGCCGCAGCACGCCGATCATTCCCGGCCAGATACTCTGCCGTCTCGTGGGCCAGCGTCGTCAGCAGTTGTTCATCAAACACCAGCCGATCGCGTCGCTGGGTTCGCAGGTAATTCAGCACCTCGAATTCCGCCATCCGGCAGGCCCATGCCACGAAATTCGTCCCCGGCTCGTACTGGCTGGATTTTCGCCACAGCGCCATCGAGGTCTGCGAAAACACTTCATCGGCGTCCTGCAGCCGCGGGCAAAGCGAGCGGATGTACCCGTACAGCGTCCGCTGGTGTCGGGTGAACTCAGCCATGAAGTGCTCTTCAGCCATGCGACGATCTCGCGACTTGCTTCTTTCTGAGCCCCGGGCTCAGACGGGCTACACAACATACAGCCGGTCGGTTGTCGATCTTAACCGGCGTCGATAAACTGTTTTTCATCCTTGAACCTCATTTCCTACCTGGAATCCCCCCATTGCTGGAGAACCCCATGACCGGTCAACCTTTGAATCGCCGTGATTTTCTGCGCCAATCATCCCTGCTGGTCGCCGGGCTCGGCCTGGCCGGATGCGCCACCATGAAGGCGAGCGCCGCCGACAAGGAGCTTTTCAAAATCTCCCTGGCGCAGTGGTCGTTCAACAAGCGGCTGTTCAAGAAGAAGCAGCCCCACATGGACAACCTCGACTTCCCGGCTGAAACCCGCAAACTCGGCATCGAGGCGGTCGAATACGTCAATCAGTTCTTCGCGGACAAGGCCAAAGACAAAAAGTACCTGGCCGAGTTGAAAAAGCGTTGCGATTCCGAGGGTGTTTACTCCAACCTGATCATGTGCGACCGCCTGGGCAACCTCGGCGAACCCGACGCCGCCAAGCGCAAACAGGCCGTCGAAAACCATCACCCGTGGGTCGACGCGGCCAAGTTCCTCGGGTGTCAGCACATTCGCGTCAATGCCCGCTCCAGCGGTTCCTATGAAGAGCAGCAGAAACTCGCCGCCGACGGGCTGGCCATGCTCTGCGAGTACGGCGACAAGCAGGGCATCAACGTCATCGTCGAAAACCACGGCGGTCTGTCCAGCAACGGCGCCTGGCTGGCCGGCGTGATGAAAATGGTCGACAACCCCCGTGTCGGCACCCTGCCGGACTTCGGCAACTTCCGCATCGCCAAAGACGAAATGTATGACCGTTACAAAGGCGTCGACGAGATGATGCCCTACGCCAAGGCGGTCAGCGCCAAGACCCACGACTTTGACGCCGAGGGCAACGAGACGCATACCGACTACATGAAGATGATGGACATCGTCGTCAACAAGCACGGTTACCACGGCTACGTCGGCATCGAATTCGAAGGCGGCGGCATGAGTGCCGAGCAAGGCATCCTCGCCACCAAGAAGCTGCTCGAACGCTGCCGCGCCAAGCTGTCGGCCTGATCACAACGGATTTTCACGAGGCGGGGCGAACGCAATCGCCCCGCCTTTTTCATGCGCCCAGAAACTGCTGAATCGCACGGGCCATCCCGCTGCCGAAGGCGCGATAGGATGCGGGATTCGCCTCAGCGCCGCCGGCGGTGGCGTATGGGAATTCCCAACTGGTGCCCAGCGTATTGCCCGGCTGTTTCGACATCCACAACCCGCATGGCATGCCCTGGGTGTAGTTGGTGCGCGTGTTCCACGCTTTGCCGTGGGGCAGGTCGTTGGACTGCTGGTATGGCACGGCCCCGGTCGGCGCCGCTTCGACGAGCCTGCTGAATTGCTGTTGCGCCGCCCACAGGTCCGCATCGGATTTGCCCACCTGGTAAATGTTTTCGTTGTACCGGCCGCCCCGGATGTATGGGCAGTGCAGGTCCAGTGAAATCCACGGCCGATCGGTCATCCGCTCGCGCACGAGTTTCTGAATCGCCGCCACCTCGGGATAAATGGGCTCGGTGTTGTAATCCCGGTTGTGATCGTGCGGCTTACGATTCTTGCCCTGGTCGCCGTCGACAGCCCCGTCGTAGTCCACCATCGGCACGACAACCACCTGAACCTTCCGGCGCAGCGCCTCCAGCGCCTCATCCGCCAGCACGGCGGTCATGATGCCTTCGAGTACGAAGCTGGCCATGGTTTCGCAGGCATGGTGGCGGGCAGTGAGCATGACACGCGCAGCCGGTTCGCCGTCGAGTTTGCCGAGCGTCAGCAGCGGAACATCCCGCCCCTTGCGGCTCCGGCACAAGGTGTCGACACGCAACGGCTCCCGGTCCGCATGGGTGTTGAGCCATGCATCCAGGTTGGCGCGCCCATACGGCATCGTCATGGCGAAGCGCACGGTGCCGGCGTCCTCGGCAAAGCTGAAGGTGAATGTGCGACTGGGCTCGAACTGATCCTTCTGCCAGCGCCAGGTTCGCCCGCCGTCAAAACTGATCGCCGGTCCGCGCGTGCCGATGCAGTGTTGATCGGGAAAGCGAAACGTCAGTGTGCGACCGGCCGCCCCCGTCACGGCGAAGTGCCAGTAAAACCACTTGCCGCCGGTGTCGCGCAGGTCCGGGGCGACATCGATGATATCGCCTTCGCTTGCGATCACCTTCACATTGCCGCCGGGAAAATCAGCATCAATGCGCAGCGCCTGCGCATCCGCGGCCAGCAAGCCGGTCGGTGAGGCGGCCCAAGGCATCACGATGGCCCCAACCCCGGCGGCGGTTTGCTTTAAAAAAGTGCGTCGTTTCATGTGAACATTGTACAACACGCGCCTTAAACGGATTCGACATCCATCCGGGCGTCCTTCCCGAAGCATCGATCATCAAAAACCGGGGCCGCCTGGACGTTTTATGCTGATCGTCGCCGCACGCGCCGGGCCCTTACTCTCAGGGAAGTTTGGGCGTCGATGCTTGTGCCGGCGACAGTCGTTCATGTGGGCGACGGGCACAAGATCGACCGCTAAAAACCTTCCCATGGAGATTCATCATGTTTCGTGGAAACACATTCACCAGCATCGCGTTTGCCGGCCTGCTCATGGCGATGATGATGCCGCAGGTCTGGGCGGCCGACGAGTCGCCGAATGCTCGACAATCTGACGACACCAGCGCCCAGCGCGCTGAGGCCGACCGCGCCGCTCGACAACGCGCCGAGCGCAAAACACAGCACATGGCCAGACAGCGTCAGATCGACCGGGCCAGTCAGCTCATCGGCATGAGCGTGCAGGATCCGGCCGGCAAGTCCGTCGGTGAAATCGAAGACCTGGTCATCGAGACGCGTTCCGGTCGCATCGCCTACGTGGCCCTACGTTACGATCAGACGCTCGGGTTCGGCGGCAAGCTCGCGGCCGTTTCACCCCAAGCGCTGACCATCAGTCAGAACGGCGAAGACAAACAGATCCGCCTGAATAAGCGCGTAAACGAGTTGCAGTCCGCCCCCAGCATCGACACGGAAAACTGGCCCGACGCCACGGACAAGACCTGGCGGAACCAGCTTGATGCGTTTTACAGGGTTCAGGCCAGCGACGGTCAGGGCCGCGTCGGCAGCGCGCGCCCCGATGTCGGCATCGCCGAAACCCACCGCAACGATGCAGGTATCGATCGCCCCTCTGCCAAAGTCGAACTGCATCAGCGTGATCAGCGCCCGGCTGAACTGCGAAACAACCCCCGCAGCCCCGTCGCGGTGAACCAGCCGATGATCGGCTCGAGTTATCGCGTCAGCCAGCTCATCGGGATGGACGTTCTGTCACGTCACGAGGTCATCGCACGCGCCGGTCAGCCCGATGTCGGTGATCAGGCAGCCGAGAACATCCCGGAGGAGCAAACGCTCGGTACGGTTCGCGATGTGCTGATCAATCGCTCTTCGGACCGGGCCATGTTTGTGTTGATCGATTACGGCGGCACGCTGGGCGTCGGTGAACAGACGGCCGTGGCGCCCTTTGCCGCGATGAGTTTCACCCGCCAGGAAGATGGCGCCCCGTCGATGGCCCGACTGAATGCGGACCTGGATACGCTCAAGCAGAACCGCATCACCACAGAGCACGATATTGCTTCGCTGGCCCAGTCCGATCGCTCCCGCCAGGTGTTTGAAAGCTACGACCAGACACCCCAGTGGCAGACGTTCGGCTACGAATCGGCTGACTCGCCCCGCCAGCGGACCAGTCCGTCGGACCGCGCCGATCAACCCGTGAACACCCCGCGTCAATGATGTCGTGAATCATTCACCGCCCGCGCTGCAACCCCGCCCCCGGTGGCTGAAGTAAGCAACAAGCTGGGCACGGTGAACTGCGTATTTCAGCCGCCGTCCGACCAGGCTGGTCAGCCCCCCAGCCTGGTCTTTTTCTGCGCCGCATCACGTGTGCATGCCCATAGACCATCGCCATCGTGCGCGGGTTACTACTCATTTGAAGCGCTGCGGAAAACTCGCCACTGAATCATCGGGAAATTGCCGACTCAAAACGCTAGCATTCGCTGATGCTCAGGGATGCTTGGCTTTATGGACTTGCATTGGCCGTGCTTGCGGCAGGCGGTGTCGGTCGTGATGTGCGGGCCGATCCACCGAAGGCTGAGCCGACTGCCGTTTCGACGGCATGGCTGGATGATGTGCCGCCGATGTCGTTTCACGTGGTCAAGTCCGCTCATTTCCGCCTGTTGATCGACGCCGACGCCATGCAGGCGAATGTCAAAACCATCACGCATGTGCTCGAAGTCACGCACGATGATTTTTTCACCGCCTTCCCCACCGATCGATTTGACCACCAGGCGCTGGCCGGCCCGGCGATGTGGGTCTGCTTTCAGGCGCCGAAGCGCTTCGACCGCTACGCCCGCCTCGCGGACCGGCGCGACATGTCGCACTTGCGCGGTTACTACTCGGCACGCACCAACCGTGTCGCTCTGCTGCTGGATGATCAGCCCGTCGCCACAACCGCCCACTCGTCACGCACGACCGGTTCGCAGCGTGATGACCAGCCTGTGACGCTGGAGCCTCGCCGCATCGATCGTCGCATCAGCCACGAAGCGGCGCATCAACTCGCATTCAACAGCCGCCTCTACCGCCGCGGCGTGATGTATCCGCTGTGGGCCGGTGAAGGCCTGGCGACCAACTTCGAGCGCATCACCACGGGTCCGCTGGGTCCGATGTATGACAACCCCGATCGCCATGCGAGGCTTGTTCAGGTTGTCCGCGGTGGGCGGTTGATGCGACTGCACCGGTTCGCCTCAATGGTCCGTCTGCCTGAAAATCACGACGCCGTCGTCGACTGTTACGCCCAGGCCTGGGGGTTGTTCCGCTTTCTGTATCTTCATTACCCCAAGCAACTTTCGGCCTACCTGGCCGCCGCGGCGAACACCGAGCCCGGTTGGCGAGCCACCGGCGAGCTGCGCAGCGCCTTCATCGACGCGTTCGGCCCGATCGGCCCGCTGGATGCTGCGTTCACCCGCTGGGCCGACAATCTCGCCGACTCCGATTGACCCCCTGCCATCCGCCGCGCAGCGCTCGATCAACATCAGCCAAAAGCTGACGCACCGGCTTGCCTTTTTTCCATCGCGCATCCGGCATTTATCCAATTCCCAACGCCGCGCGATCATACTAATCTGATCATCGTAACAGGCGTCCTCAAACGCAGAACTCCACCATCTGACAAGGTAGCAAACATGAGTGTTACGAATGTAGCTGATTCATCACGTGATCGCGTGGCGGCACTCGCCTATGAGTTGTGGCAGACCGAAGGTTATCCCGCCGATCGGGCGCTGGACCACTGGTGCGCCGCCGAGCAGATGCTTCAGATTCAGGAGACCGAGATGCAAACCGCACCGGCGCGCCCGGCGCCGGTGAAACCCCGCCGTCGCGCCGCCCGACGCTCCCGCCCGGTCACGCAAAGTGCGTGAACATGGGGCGATTTTTCTCCGGTACAGGAGTCAAGCCATGATGTCGTTGCTGGTTCGCAATCTGCCGCCGGGATGGAATGATCACGAAGTGGGCCGTCTGTTCGGCGTGTTTGGACAGGTGGCGCGTATCGCGTTCGTATTTGATCGCGCCGGTTCCAACGCCCGCTGTGCATTCGTCGACATGACACGCACTCGTGATGCAGCCCGCGCGGTCAAATCGCTCAACGGCCGTCGCTTCGCCAGGCATCAATTGATGATCGAAAATTATGCGCCCTATTAAATGGGCGTTGACGGGTCACACGTCCACCCGCGCGGGCGCTGACTGCTGATGAAGGTGGAAGTCTTCGCCGGTCAGACCGCAACGCCCGGTAATACCGGGCTTCCGACTCGTGATCGGATGGCCTCCGATTTCGAGTTTTCAGTCGCTGGAACCGACCGCATATTTTCGAGCGACAAAGTACGTCGGCTGTGGGACGCGGTTTGTTTGGCACGGCGAGCCGCCCGTTCAGCCCAGGCGTGGATCAGACCGGAACCCCTCCCCCGGTCTGATCTTTTTTTTTGGCTGCAGAGCCCTTTTTATGCCGGGTTGCGGGTAAATGCCGACCCACCCCGCGCATCACATCAAAAACCGCGACAACTCATTATTTTTTAATGGGTAACGTTCGATAACAAATCGCCGGACCATTCCGATAATCGGTCGTGCAATCCGTCTAATCGTCATAGACGTTAAGTGCCGAAACAGAGCAACCGATAGGACAAGTGCGACGCATCCGACCGGCCGCTGCAAACGGACAGAAAGCAGCCGACAGGCGGATGATCAGGTCCTCGTAGGACCGAAAACGCACAACTGATTCGTCAATCTTTTAGCAGGTGCATGGAAGGCACATTATGAGTCGTATCAACACCAACACGGTTTCGTTGCTCGCCCAGCGGACGTTGAGCCAGCAGAACGCATCATTGAACACCACGCTGGAACGGCTTTCGACCGGTCTGCGTATCAACCGCGGCAAGGATGACCCCGCGGGCCTGATCGCCAGTGAGTCGCTGCGTTCTGAAAATGCGCAGATTCAAGCGGCCATCGGCAACGCCGAGCGCGCCGACCAGGTCATCAACATCGCTGAAGGCGGTCTGACCGAAGTGTCGAACCTGCTGACCGAACTGCAGGGTCTCGTCGGCCAGTCGGCCAACGAAGCCGGCCTGTCGCTTGAGGAAAAAGAAGCCAACCAGCTTCAGATCGACTCGATCCTTCAGACGATCGACCGCATCGCGTCGTCGACCAGCTTCCAGGGCACCAAGCTGCTCAACGGCACCTACGACTACACCACCACCGGCGTCAACTCCTCGGAACTTTCCGAAGTCAAGATCGACAAGGCCAAGGTGCCTTCCGGCGGCAACATCACCGTGACCGCCAACGTCGTGACCAGCGCCCAGACCGGCCAGACCTTCCTGTCCGCCGGCACCGGCAACCTGCTCTCGGGCACCAGCCTGACCATCGAAGTCGCCGGCAACAAGGGCATTCAGCAGTTCACCTTCGCCTCCGGCACCACCGGCACTGAAATCGTCGCCGCCGTCAACGCCTTCAAGGACGTCACCGGCGTCAGCGCGTCGATCAACACCGCCTCGGGCGCTTACGTGCAGTTTTCCAGCTCCGAGTTCGGGTCGTCGCAGTTCGCCTCGGTCAGCAAGATCGCCGGCGACGGCGCCTACGACACCGCGATCAACAGCGCCACCGCCACCGGCGGCTCCACCAGCGTCAAGGACGCCGGCCGCGATGCCGTGGTGACCATCAACGGCACCGCCGCGCAGGTCGACGGCACCAAGGCATCGATCTCCACCGGTTCGCTGGCGTTGACCGTCAACGTCGCCACCGCGTTCAACTCCGACGGCAACAGCTCGTCGTTCACCATCACCGGCGGCGGCGCGACGTTCCAGTTGTCGCCTACGCTGGACCTCGGCGGTAAGGAATCCATCGGCATCGAAGCCGTGACCACCGGCCGCCTGGGTTCCAACAAGAACGGCCACCTGTCAGACCTCGCCTCCGGCGGCAGCGCTAACGTTGTCACCGGATCGGTCGACTCGGCGCAGTCCGTCGTCACCGACGCCATCAAGCAGGTGTCCAAGCTCCGCGGTCGTCTGGGCTCGTTCCAGACCAACACCGTCGGCGCCACCGTCCGCGCTCTGGGCGTCGCCCTGGAAAACAACGCCGCGGCCGAAAGCCAGATTCGCGATACGGACTTCGCCACCGAAACGGCGAACCTGACCCGCTCGCAGATCCTGGTCAACGCCGCCACGAACGTTCTGTCGATCGCCAACTCGACTCCGCAGAACGTCCTGCGTCTGCTCGGCTAAGTCGACTCCATACCTATCTGATTCAGGGCGGCGATCCACACGATCGCCGCCCTTTTTTTGCGCCGGGGCAACGTTCATACATAGAAGGTTTACGCCCTCGACGTTTCACAACACGCGCCGGTGATCGCCAATAAGAGTTGAGCCGGGTCCTAAGATTTACGTTGGTGGAATTAGGCGGCTGCGAACAGTGATTACGGGATGCCCCGGTTGTCAGTACATCCTCATTTAATATAGTGGCGGCTCACGTAGCTGCGGCGAGGTGACTCTCGGGCATGGCCCGACACCGCTGCAGCCTGAGAGACTCCGGGGGGACCTGGCGGGCAGGTCCGGGGGTGCTGCAATGCTTCGGTCCGTTCTCATCGCGATCGTTCTGTTGTCGGGGCCGGCCCACGCGCTGGCGAATCCGGAACTCTTCGAATCCACGCGCCTCGGCGTCGTGCTGATCCGCTGCACGCAGAAGTTCAACCGCGGCGTGGCGGTTGGCACCGGGTTCGTCGCCGACGCCCAGGGCCACATCCTCACCAACTATCACGTCATCAAAGGCGCCGAGTCGATCAGCGTCGAGGCGCTGAAGCCCAATGGCGACAAGCTGCGCTTTGTCGGCGTCGCGGCGGTGGCGGCCGATCGCGTGAATGATCTGGCGGTGCTGCAGGTCAAGGGCGCCGCGTCGAATCTCCTGCGTGTGCTGCGGCTGGAGCGCGCCAAGCCGCGCATTGGCGAGCGGGTCTACGCCATCGGTAATCCCGGCCTCGGCAATCAGGTGCTGACCCACACATTCACCGAGGGCATGGTTTCGGCGGCAGACCGCCAACTCGACGGCCGCCACTTCATCCAGCACACCGCGGCGATCAACCCCGGAAACTCCGGCGGCCCGCTGCTGAACGCCGCCGGCAAAGTCATCGGCATCAACACACTCAAAAGCGCGTTCGCCGAGCAACTGGGCTTCGCGGTGCCCGTCGAGTTGGCGATCCCGACGGAGCTGATCCGCAAGTATCCGCTGCAGGGCGCCACCGCCCGCGCCGACGCCGGTTCGATCACGCTGCCGGCGGCGCCGAAGTGGCCCGATCGGACCTTTGAGCCGATGACCCTCACCGAGCAGCGCGGCGTGGCGCTGACGCCGTCGCTCAACGGCATGTTCATCCGCGCCGCGGGCCTGTTCGTCGGGTGGAACGACACCTCGATCATCACGGTCGACCTCGCCAGCGGACAGAAGTTTCTGCGCGAAGTCAAAGGGGTTCACGACGTGACCTACGACCCGGCGGCGAAGACGCTGCTGGCGCTTTACGAGGACCGCATCGAGACGCTGGACCTGCAGGCGAAGGTCGTCAAGAACCGGCGGCTGGTCGAAAAATTTGTGCGGGTCTGGGTCCAGGACGCCGGCCGCCTGATACTCAAGGACCGCGCGGGGCGGAACATGCGGATGGAACGGGTCGACGGATTGACCCGGCAGGTTCTGCCGGATGTGCGGATCGACCACCTGGTCATGCTGACCGACGACCAGGGGATGCTCACGATCGGGATGCGCAGCGGGTTCAAGCGTCTGATTCAGCGCGAGGGTCAATGGGTCGTTGCCGACGAGCGTGAGGGGCGCGACGCGATGCTCAACGGCGTGGTGATCGAGCCGTCGACCGGCATGCTGTGGACGGGCTCGGAACTGGTCTATGCGTTGAACCTGTCGCACGTGTACATGAACGGCGAGCGGAAGATCACGGCGATGACCGACGACGGCCGATGGGGGCTGACGCGCCAAGGCATCATTGAGATGGAGACGGGGCGAACGGTCGCGGCGCTGCCGCGGCAGACGTCGACGGGCACGAGGCGCTTCGGTTCGCCGGCCGAGCCGCTGGGCGAATTCACCCCAACCGGGTGCTGGGTGTATCAACCGGCGACGGGATTTCTTTTCGAGTATCGCCTGGCGCCGACGGAGCAGTCGACGGTGATACGGCCGATCCAACTGCCGCAGCGTGAATTCGATGCGGCCACACCGCGACTTTTACACGAGGTCGAAGTGCCTTGAAGGCGGCGTCATGGAATTGAGCTATGCCAAAGCGGGGGCAATCGGGGCGGCGCTGATCGTGGTGGCGGCCCTGGGCGCATGGCTGCTGCGGCCGGACCGAACACCGCCGGCGACCGTGACGGTGACCACCGCGGTCAACACGCCGTCTGCGACGACGACTGCGCAGACGACCACCGCGGCGCCGGCTGAGCCGACCGTCGAAACGCCGGCGCCGGAACCGACCGCCCCGAAATTGACCGGCCCGAAGTTTTCCGCGGCGGCGGAGAAGCAGCTTCTCAGCGTCACGTACGCGTTGAAGACCGCCGAGGGCCAGACGATGCTCGGACTCGCGCTGACGGATCGGCTGATCGTCTTCCCGCATTTTCAAACGCAGGACCTCGGCCGCGTAGAGCTGACCGTCGAGGGACAGGCGAAGCTGTCGGACAATTCGACCACGCCGATACTGCGGCGGGTCGAAGGCCAGCTCGAACCGGTCGCCGACGACGGGAACTTCACGTTCGTGAATCTGTCGGTGAAGACGATGCAGGAACTGGCCAAGGTGTGGGGCCTGCGGACGCCGCAGGCCGTGGTCGGCGTCGACCTGCCGATGCTGTTGAGCCAGAACGACACCGCGTACGGACTGCAGTTTTCGGTGATGGGGCGGGCGGTGCGGCTGGCGACGTCGGAGGCGTTCTCAACGGACCACAACATCGTCAAACTCAGCGAGCCGGTGGCGGACCTGGCCAACGGCAGCGCGCTGGTGACGGCCGACGGACATCTGCTGGGCATGTACGTGCATGATGCGTCAGGGGCGCGGGTGTATGCGAGCACGGCGCTGCGGCCGTCGGTCGAGCTGGTGCTGCAGGCGGAAAAGTCACGGCGGCGCGATGAGCAGATGGCCCAGCGCATCGCCAATCCGTCGCGCGGGGCGCAACCAGCTCGGCGAACGATCAACACGCTGACGCTGGCGGGCGACTTCGTGATCATCTACGAAGACGCCACCCGCACGCTGCAGAGCTTCGACGCTCAGCAGATGCAGCCGATCGGCAAGCGGCAGCTTCAGGGCAAAGCGAGCAGTCTGTGCGCCGGGCCCGACGGTCATTCGATCTATGTGGCGCAGACCGGGCCCAATGAGCTGATCGAACTGGCGCTGCCGGGCCTTGAACCGAGGCGGTCGTGTCCGATCGCCGGGCCGCCGCTGAAGGTTCAACCGATCGGCGCGGACCGGGCGGTGTACACCACGGAGAACCCCGACGAGGCACGGCTGGTTTCGATGACCCGCAGCGAGCCGGAGCGGACGCTGTTGCGCGCCACCAACGCGGCGTGCGCCCTGGATGCGGCGAAGCATCTTCTGTACGTGGTCAGCGGTGGCGGCATGGGGACTGTGCTCAACGTGCTGGATGTCTCCGGCGAGGCGCCGATTGCGACCAAACGGATCCGCACCAAGCACCGCGGACCTTATCGCGGGCAACTGGAACTCAGCGCCGACAATCGCATGCTCGCCTTCGGGCGGATCATCTGGATGACGGATCAACTGGAATCGCCGCCGCTGCTGCTGCCGGAAAGCGCGCGCGGCGTCAGCGCGGTGGTGGACTCGTCGGGCCTGGTGATGGCCGACGGTCAGCTATTCAATGTGACGACGATGAAACCGGTGGCCAGCGTGTCGTCGTGGCGCCTCACCGGGCCGTGCGCGTTCGATGCGACGGCGCGAAGTTTTTACATCTGGGACCACAGCGGTCAGAAGCTCAAGTCGTTCGAGTTCAACTGGCAATAAGGGGGCGGCATTGGATAACTTCAAGACGCGATGCGGCGGCTGTGGCAAGAGCTACCGGGTGCCGACGCAGGCGCTGGGCCGATCGGTGCGCTGCAAGCAGTGTGGCCACGTATTCAAGGCCGAGCCGGAGGTGCAGGTCGATCAGCTACCGGAGTTGCCGGAACTGCCGCCGCTGCCGGGACAGGCGCCGTCGGGGCGGTCAGGGTCGGAACGATCCGGCGAACGCCCGGCGATGGACCTGCGGGCGCTTGGACCGATGCTGCTGTTGAGCGGACTGGCGGTGGTGGCGTTGATCGTGGTTGTGATCGTGTACAGCGGCGGCGGCGGCGAAGCGCCCGTGCCCGTGACAGCCGAGGCGACGAACACGCCGGTTGCGCCGGTCGCGGTCGAGCCGGCTGCGCCGATGGTCGAAGTCGCGACGCCGAAGCCTGCCCCAGCGAAACCCGCCCCGACTTCACCCACGCCAGCGATGGCGTACCTGTACGACGCGCGGTTTGAGCAGGTCGGGTGGGCGGTCCGCGTCGGTGATGATCTGCTGGTCAGTGAAGACGTCTGGGGAGCGACGTTTGTGGCGGCGACCGATCTTCGCGGCGGCGTGTCGTTCGCCTTCCTCGAACCGATTTCAAAAGACACCGACGGCATCGGCGCGTGGTATCGGATCAAGAACGCCCCGCCCGGTCCGTCGCTGACCCCCGGCACCATCCAGCAACTGACCGCCATGAAGCAGACACCCGTCCTCGGCGGGCGTCTTGGCGAAGGCGATCCGCGGGTCGACACCGCCGAGATCGGACCGGCCATGACCCTCGCCGGCCAGACCGTGATCCGCATGATCACGGCGAAAGATGCGCTGCAGCACGGCATGGTCATCGATCTCGAAGCCGGACGATGGTTCGGCCTGCTGAATCAGCCGCCGACCCCCGAAGGCGATCACTGGTGTCAGCCGTTCCGCATTCTCGACCCGCCGACCGGCGACCGCCCCGCCGTTGCATCAAAGCCCGACACCGGCACGTCCTCCGCCGATGCGACGACGCTGCCGAGCCACACGCTGCCATGGAAAATGTCGCAGATGGACGCCTGCGGTGGATCAACCGCGATCTTATCGGAGAGCGGCACAAGTATGCTGGTGCTCGATACCGCAAACCTGACGGTCAAGTCGAAGGTGAAGCTGGACGCGGCGGCCGACCACGTGCTGCTGAGTCCGCCGTACGTTCTAGCGATCAGCGACAGTCGCCGTCAGATCGACGTCTTCGAGCTCGCTTCGGGCACACATCTGGCGGCGATCGCTTCGCCGATGCTGAGTAAGTCCAACCGCAGGCTGTGTCGCTCGGGCGTCGGCCGGTTCATCGTTGACACGGGCAGGACCGGCTGGCGACTGCCGATGTATCCGCTGGATGAGGGACGCGCCCCGCAGTGGGAATTGTGCGACACAAGCCCGTCGCGGATCACCCGCGGCGAGGAGCATTTCATATTGCTGGGCAGGCTGACCCGCGACCCGGCATTCCTACCGACGGGTCGCCGCCCCGTGTACTTCGCCGAAAAAACCATACACGTGTACACCAGCAACCAGCCGAACCAGCGGGCCGTCAAGGTTCCACTGACGCCGGCGCTGCAGTTCGACCCCAAGCCGGCCGCCCGTGCGGTGGACATGACCGCGCGCCGCCTGGTCTGGGCGTCGTCGGACATGACCATCGTGCACCAGTCACAATTCGAACTGCCGGCAGGCTACGTCGAGCTGGTCGATCTGTACGCCTACGACATGGTGCAATTCGGCGAGAGTTGGTCGATGGACCTGCACGGTGCGACCGGCGACGACATCCGCTGGGCCGATGAGCCCCCGCCGGTCCGAATCGAGTCCGGCCGTCTGGTGTTCACACCCGATCCGGTCACGCCGCACAGTGTGCAGATCAAGGGCGAGATCCGGCGCGGCGACACGTGGCTGCCGCTGAATCAGTTCGTTCACGTGATGGTGCCGGAGCAGTGTTCGTTGAGTTGGAATGACGAGATGAAAACATATGCCCATCACATCGTGCGCGATGCTGAGGGGCGGCCGTGGTTCTCCGTGGCGCGCGATCTCGACAGCCACCGTGAAAAAGGCATGCCCGTACGCCGGTGGGACCAGACGACCGGCAAGTGGGAGCTGCAGACGGACATGGTCTGGAGCCACGGGCGGGTGATCGACGGCAAGGCGTTTGTCGTGTCGACATTTCAATTCATGATCGACGACGATGGGGCGGGCGACAACCCCTTTCGCCAGATCGGACGACTGCCCGACGCGATGACCAACTCGATGGTCTGGGAAGCCGAGGGCCGCGTGTATCTGGTGTCGCGACAGGCAGAGATCGGCATCGTCCAGGCGGATCATCCGGTGGCGCCGAAGACGTGGATCAGGCTGCAGTTGGCTAACCGCCAATCGAGAGACTCCGTCTTAAAGCCGATCGATCAGCTCGTTGCTTCGAATCTGATCTGGGCGGTGTACAGCGGGCGTGTGCACCGGGTCTTGCCGGCGGTGAATGCGGCGCCTGTGCCGGTGTTTAGCAGTGATGTCAATGCCAAGCGTTTCTACGTTGGGCCGCGCAATCAGTTGTTCGGCGTCTTCGGATCGGGACTCTTCAATGATCACATCGCCGTCTACGACGGACTCAAAGGCGACAAGCTGGCGGAGTTTGACAAGACGACACTGAATGTTGGCATCCAGGGCCAGCTGTATGAGCGGGTCGCGATGTGGCGCGGCAAGGATTATGTGGTGATAGCCGCCGATGAGGCCGGCGCCCACGTGTATGCGATCTCATCGCAGGACTTTTCCGTTCGGCGGCTGTACACCCTGGCGCTGCCGCTTCTCGGATCGGCCTTCGACGGCGTCCGCACATTCCAAGTGGTGGGCGATGCGCTGTACATCCAACTCGAACGGCACAGCATTCAGCTGCCCCTGACTGCGGAGTGATGAACATGACGATTCGATTTCAACTTGCCGCCGCTGCGTGCAGCCTGCTGCTGGCGATGTCCATCGCCTCGGCGCGGCCCGATGAGCCGACCGCACCGACGTTGTTTGATGTGCGCGCGGCAATCGGAAGCGACGGACGGGGGCCGGCGCTGGCCGTCGACGACCGCATGCTGCTGGTCAACGTCGACGCCCGCGCCGCCGAGCCGGGCAAACCCGCCAAAGTCACCGGCCCGGGCCTCGACGCGCCGATCAACGGCATCTACGGCGCCGTGCCGCGCCCGGGGTATCAATACGTGCAGGTCGACGCGGACCTGCCCGGCGCCACGGCATCGATCGCCAAAGCGGATGACGCCCTCGCGGCAACGACCGGCCGCCCCGCGATCGTCGTCGATCACAAACAATGCATCGCCTCCGAAGCCGGTCCGATCGTGCGACTGCCAGGCATCCAGCACGAGTGCGTGACCGCCCGCCACAGCGGGTGGGCCCTGCTCGATGCGGCCGGCCGACTGGTCGGACTGATCCGATCGGGCGCCGAGCGGCGAACCGGGTACAAGGTCGCCGACCGCGCCTACACGTACCCGGCCAAAATCGATCACCCCTTGCACGGCGAGTTGTACCTCTACGTCGCGGCCAACGATCTACAGCCGCCGACCGCGTCGGCCCCGTCGGCCCCGTCGGCCCCGTCGATCGCCTCGGGTCAGAACCGCTCGGCCCGTCTGCCCTGCAATCAGTTGTATCCGCAGCCGGGCTCGACGCTGTGGTACGGCTGCACGATGCAGCAAATCTACGAGGTCGACGCCGCCACGTTCACCGTGCGTGTCTACAACGAGAAACGGCAGTGGGACCTGGACGCCTCATCGTGTACCGACATGCGCCGCGCCGGCGGCGACCTGCTGATGCTCTGCGCCGACCGCCTCGAGCGGTGGGACCTGACCGTCGGCCAGATGAAGCTGCGCGTCAAACTGATCAAGCCCAACAGGCCGGCCTACTCGCCGGACGGGTCCGTCTGCGCGGTGCTGACCGGCGTCGATGATGATCAGTACGTGCAGTTCATCGACACCGTCACCGGCCGCACGCTGGCGACGACGGAGTTTTCCGCCGACGCCGTCCGCTGGTCGGACACCGAGCGGTGCTTCCTCGTCGAAGAGACGATCTTCCCGGCGATGCCGAACCGCAACGCACCGCACTGGAAAGCCGCCTATCCCGTCACGGCGACGGCCCGGCGCGTGCATCCATTCGGGCTCAACGCCAGCCCCGTCGGACCGGCGCGCATCGAGTACGACGACCTGCAGTTCGCCGGCGGGATCGACACGTGGTTCAAACCCCAGCCCCGCATGTCCAAGCCCCCGGCGATCCCGCGCGGCGTCGATCGCTTCGCCACAATCGTCGGCGACTTCGTCTACGTGATTGACACCCGCACGCGCGAAGCGCTGTACCGGCTGCCGACGACCGACCTCAAACGCATCATCGGCACGTCGTCGCGTCGCCGCGAGGCCTACTGGATCGCGCCCGATCGGGTCTGGGTCGTCGACGGCAGCAACCTGCAGCAGATTCCCACGAGCCTGATGCAGGCGATCAAACCCGATCGACTCGTGCGCGGCGTGCCGGAGGACGTGGCCGTCTTCGAGCCCGGCCGCCCGTGGAAAATGACGCTGGAGGCGGTCGACGAAGCTGCTTCGATCACGCTCCGTGTGGTCGAAGCGCCCGAGGGGTTGACGACTGACGGTCTGACGTTGTCGATGCAGACCGAGTTGCCGCTGCCGGTCGGCGGGGTCGTGAAACTGCAGGCCGTGACGGCTGATCAGCGCGTGCAGGACATCCGCTTCGAGCTGCGCCCCACGACGTACGAACTGACCGATACCCACGCCCCCCATGGCGGACGCATCGTCAACTTCGCAGAGTCTCGCCGGTGGGTCGTGACCGACCAGCGGGGCCTGTGGTTCCTCGGCCATCCGATGGACCGCCATGTGCCCACCCTCGTCGCCCAGTCCAGGCCTCATTTCAGCATCCGCCGCTTCGGAGACAAACTCGCCGTCCTGTATCAGAATCCCGTGCGTGTCGAGTTCTACGATCCGGCCACGGCCCAGCAGATCGGCGCCGTCGACATCGGCCCCGGCATGATCAAGGGCTACAACGGTCAGAACGATCAGATGCTCGTGATCAACTACCTCGCCGAGGTGCCGCGCTTCGCACGGGTCAATCACGACATGAAGCACGTCGAGATATTCACCGCGCAGCGCGGTGAAAAGCCCCAGACACGCAAGCTGACCCAGGGCGATGTTGCCTTGGACGTCACCCGATTCGGTGCCACGCGCGATTATCACGGCGGCGACACCTACCCCACCGAGGTGCTGCTCTACGACATGGGCCGTAACATGATCGCCAGTTCCCACTGCGCCATCAAAGGCGGAACGACCATCTACGAGTTGCGCGGCTTCGGCGCCAACGCCGTTGCCGTGCCCAAAACATTCGTGCTCAGTCCGTCGTTTTATGACGCCAAGCATCGGAAGTTCTACCTGAGTAACACCTTTGTCACGGATGTGAACTTCGAGCACGTGATCGGCGGCATCACCAAAATCTGCGAGCCGTACATGCTCGATGAAGGTCGCGCGTACTGCATCGCCACACGCTACCTGCCCAATGGATTCGAACTCATTGTGCTCGACGGCGCCACTGAGAAAATTCAGCAACGGACCGCCGCCGACGGACGCATCATACCTTGTGGCGATAGCCTGCTGGTCAGCCGCAGCGGGTTCAATCTGGCCACTTCGACCGACACGTTCAGCCGCGCCTCGATCGGCGCTTACGACGGCCTCCGCATGATCGATCTGCCGCGTGCTCCAGTTAACTCACCATAACATCAATACGCAAGCACAATGGCGAAGTAGCGACCGGAACCTGAATTGCCGGACAAAACCCAGCGCCCATCTCAAGGGTCACGGCGACCAGTGACAAAGCAGGACTTCACCAGAGGTTGCCGGCGGCATCAATGAACCCATGGCGTTTCATGACTTGAAGCGATATAATGCACGCCGGTTTGACATACTCACGCGATTTCGAAGCTCTTGGCAACACCTGAATTCGGCACAAACTTCGGTACATGGTCAGAAAATGGAACTTTTCAGGACCGAGCTTAAGGCATAAGCCGTTGCGTGAAAAAAGATGCGGGCGTAGCTCAGTTGGTAGAGCGTCAGCTTCCCAAGCTGAATGTCGAGGGTTCGAATCCCTTCGCCCGCTTTTCAGGGTTATCGGCCAGCGTGGCTGGGACCTGAAGATACAAAAAGCCCGCCGCGACACCTTTTGCGAAGAAAACCGCGGCGGGCCCAACACCTCCCGAAGGAGGCAGTCATGGACGACAAAGCGAAAGCTGAACTGATGGACACCATTGTAGTCGCAATCGCCGAATGCCGGGACGCTGGCGACCCTACGTCTATCGCCAAAGCTGTCGTCACCAAAATCGATGCACGCGGAAAGCTGAATGTCACGCTTAAGGGGCATCGCAAGATGTTCAGACGCATTGACCTGAGCAGGGGATTCTGACATCTCGGCCGGCTGACGCCGGCGAGGTCGATTCGGCGGGCGCCACCCGCCGGCTTGCCGATCAGGTTGCCGCCTGGACGGCTGGATCAGCGATCGGGCGCCACCCGGTCGCGTAGAATGGGCTGAGCGGTGAAAACGTCTTACCGACTTTAGCCATCACCGCCCAGCGCCTATGCCCTCCCCCCAAAAGGGGGAGGGTATTTCTTTTTACCAAAGTTCTGCTTGACAGGCTGACCATGATCGCGCATATTCGGCGTTGGCTAAAGTCGGATCAGACGGTTGGCAGCCGTCCCCGACACACAATTGAATAATCGCAGGACCGCCACACCTGCGTGAGCAGAGCACTGCTCGGCGGATCACCACGTTATTTGACGTGAACTACCCGACTTTAGCCACGGGTGATCTGCCTTGCGCGATTGGCAGATTTGGCGTTGATCAGGGTAGGATCAACAACTCGACTTCCCCATGACCCCGGAGGGCGGGAGCGCGCGCTTAGGCGCGTGCCCCGCCTTTTTTATTCACACCACCCGAGGGCGGCTTCACTCGGTGGCGACGGCGTGATCCCTACCCTGGCACGTCGTCGCCCATCGTTGCACCTGAGCAGTGCGGAAGCCGCAGCACCTGCGCCGACGCGCCCCGGTTGCCAGCCGGTGCGCGTCGGTTTTTTTTCAACGACTCAGGCTCGGCGTCATCCGAGCCGTCTTCCAGGCGGTCGGGTTGTACGCCGACCCGGCCGCTTTTGAACCCGACCAGGCGGCGCGCATGGAAGCCCGTCGCCGCAGTGATGTGACGCAGGAGGCAACATGCCCGAGGACACACAGTTTCACCAGGCCGCAGATGGACGGCCGCAACACGTGCAGGCAACCACCGATGGTCATCATGACATCAGCCTTCGAATTCAGCGATCGCGGAGAGCAGCCACGGACTGTCTTAGAGCGTGGATTGAATCGGGCATCTTCGCGAAGCTCAAACCCTCAGCTCAGCGGATCGGGGCGATCATGATCGGCATGGCCACACCATGGGAGCAGGCGGGCGTCTACAGCTTGGTTGACCCAACCGAAGATGATCTCAGCCTCTGGGGCGGCGTTAAACGGAGTTGCATTTATGAGGGCAAGAAAGGCCTCCGCGACGTGGGGCTATTGGCCGACTCACCTGTCAGTGGCCGGGCGGTTTTGTTTGACTCTCCAGATAGGCGGAGCGCTTTTTTCAACGATCCTCAGCAGAAATTCGGCTTCGCTAACGATGCTGATGTCCGCCCTGGCGCGCGCGCCACAGCGGACTTAGGCGGAGGTAGTCCGCTCCAGCGCGCGCGCCACAGCGGACTCGGGGGCTCAGTCCGCCCTGGCGCGCGCGCCACAGCGGACTTTTCGGACGAAGTCCGCCCCAGCGCGCGCGCCACAGCGGACTCGCAATCTGACGCCTATATAGAACGCGCACGCGCGTCCGGTCCGGACGGTACGGACGGTATATATACCCCGGACCGTTCCGTCAGTTCCGTAGTAGGCGCGCAGACTGGCGAGCCGGTCGGACAGACGGGCCGGGGCTTGAAGCCAGAGGGGGGGGAGCAGGAGCCGGATTGGAATGCGATCGAGCTGCACGATCTGGCGAACCCTGTCAGGCGAACCAGCCTGCTTCGGCAAGCACTCGATCGAGATCTGATTCGCGACTGCGAGGCCCACCTGCTTCGCTTTTTCGAGGCGGCAGTACATGCGGTCGAATATGAGCCGAAGCCACCGAGCAACCCAATCGAGCCAGCAGGTCGTGTCCGATTGTTTGTCGCGTTGATCAAGCACATCGACGACGTCACGCCACGCGGCAAGAAACTCTGGCAGTGCATCACCTCCAGCGAGGCGGACCGTGCATCGCGAGAACTCAACAGCCTGCGTCACGGTCCCTCGCGACGAGACGACACTCCCTCCGCATCATCACCACCGCCACCGCTCAGCCGCCAAGCGATGAGCGCCCGCCAGATCGCCGCTATGGCCATCAGCCGCGATCTGAGCCGCGACGGACGATGGGCATGCGACGAGGCCCGCAGACTGTTGGGCGTGGATGAGGCGGGCTACCGGGCCTTGCTGGCAGAGGTCGACGATCACCTTGACCTGCTTGGCCGAGGGCCGGAGAGATTTGTTTCTCAGCACATAGAACCGGCGGAGCATGGCGCCCCGCCGGGACATGGGCCCGGTGACCGTGTTGATCGTGAAGGGTCGCACGGTTCCCGGGATCGCTGATCCGTCGCCAGCGGCCGTGAGACCGCGGCTGCCGGCATTGTAGCAGGGTGGGCGTAAGGCTGGCCCACCAAGGCAACGCGGGGCGGGCGAGGGGCCGGACGTTCCGGTCCCCGCCCCGCTGAGCTACCGAAACTCAGGAGACCATCATGCTTCATCGACCAGACGCCCACGCCGAGATCACCCGCGCCGCTGAGCAGACGATCCGCTCAGCAATTGCAGGCGGTGTTTCCGACGCGGTGATGCGACTCGGCGACGATACGCAACTCTCGCTGCTGGACACCGACACGCTCCAGGACGCGATCTGCGAGCGCTTGGGCAAACCGAACATCGGTTGGGCGCTGGCATACGTTGCCGGGCTTCAACTCGCCCCGTCGATCCTGCAGGCAGCCGGTGGCCCGAAGCAGGCGCAACCCGAGCACTCGACGCCGGACCGGCGTGCGCGTGATCGGGGGGTGCAGGAGTCAGATACCTCACAGGCCACGTCCGGACAGACAGAGCCGTGAGGCAGGCGATCTGAGTAACTCATATCGGCCGATCGATCGACCGACTCAACTTGTTCTGGAGCAGCCATGATCATGCACAACACAACGGAGTCGCCCAGCGAGCCGCGGCCGCAGAGGCCGTTTCGGCCGCTGGTGACATCGCCGCATCGCCGGCGTGTGTCGCGCCGCCTGGTCGACCTGATCATCCTCACGCTGGCCATCGGCGCCGTTGCCGCCGGGTACCTGCTGTGGGCCACGAAGGGAGGGGTTTGATGGTGCAGCATCGATCAGACCAGCCAGCCGATCAGGTCGCTCACGACGTCATGCAACACTTCGGGCCCGATGGCCGGGTGACAATTGAACTCGACTTCATGCGAGCAATGTCACTGATCGGCACGCTTCAACTCGCGTTGCGTCATCCCACGCTGCCGGCTCAAATCGCCACGCATGCCCATGAGATCATCGGCGTGATTAAAGAGCAGATCGCCGTCACCGATGCGATCGCAGAACTGATCGAACTCGGCTTCGATCCCAACGCCGACGTCCCGGCCAACGAGGGCCAGCGCTGCATGTACTGCGGTTGCTCGGAATTCAACGCCTGCCCGGATGACGGCACAGGCCATCCGTGCCATTGGGTAGCCGCGAATGTCTGTAGCAATCCAAGCTGCGTCGCCAAGTGGGTCAACGATGGCGCCGGCGAGGAGATCTACTCCGCGCCGCATCGGGAGCAGCAGTCGTGACGATCCATGCCCCTGAAACCGTACTCAAACACCACCGCCACGCTCGCAACATCGAGGTCGTGAAGACCTATCAGCGGCAGTCGCAGCGAGCGATGCGGCAGTGGGTCAGATCCGAAAACGATCGCCGCGCCCGGCAGCACAAAGACAGTTTGATCATGGCCGAGGACCGCGGCGTCTACGTCGTGCTGGAGGTTATCCATGGTTCGGAAAAATGAACCCCACACGCATGAGATTGACCATACGCCATGCCCGTACTGTGGCCACATCCGAAGCTGTGCCACGGGACTCGATGACGAGCGTAGGCCGAAGGGTGGCGACTACACCGTCTGTGCAAAATGCGGAAGCGTCTGCGTGTTCGATGAGCAGTTGATGCTGAGGCCACCGTCACCGCAGCAGACGCAGTACCTGATCGAAAATCCTCAGATGCTCCAGCGCATCATGCACGCCTCGCGCGTGATCAAACTTCGCAACAAAGCCCGCCGCCTTCCCAACTGAGTGACCCCATGAATCAATGCACCGTTGTCCATGTCAAACATCACGACTTCGACGTTTACGGCGGACGCCAGGTCACCATCCGCCGCAAGCAAGGCACCATCTTTCTGGCTCGGTCGCCGTTCGCCAATCCGTTTGTCGTCGGGCGCCACGGTACCCGCGACCAGGTGATTGCGCAGTTCCGGCCGCACTTCCTGAGCCGGATCGATCTGATGCGTCAAGCCCGCCGCGAGCTGGCCGGCCAGCGCGTCGCGTGCTGGTGCGCTCCCGAGGCGTGCCATCTCGACGTCGTCGCTGCCGTCGTGAATCTGACAGAGCTGCAGTTCGGCGTGCTGGTCGACGTCGTCGAGGCGACACGCAGCACGCCGAATCACACGGTCATGCTCAGCAATCTGTACACGCCGAACCAGACCGACGAAACCTACGCGCTGGTTGAGCTGGGCGCCGTTGACCTGGTCGAGTGTTTCGATCCCGAAACCGACACCCCCGGCGACATGCTGGTCCGAATCCCGCGCCCCGAGCAGCCGATGCGGCTGGCCCGGGCTCAAAAATAACAAAGCCGCGGGGCGGGCGGAATCGCCCCGCGGCTGACACTGGTTTTGCCAAGCCCCCCTGCAGGAGCCCACAACATGATCCAGAGTACCGCCACTGTAGCGCCTGACCGCGTCGCCGACAACGTGGCCGGCGATGACAATGTTCATCACATCCCCGTCGACCAGATCGTCGCCTCGCCGTTCAATCCCCGCAGTGCGTTTGATCTGGTGGAGCTTCAGCAACTCGCTGACTCGCTTGTCGCCGATGGCCAGATGCAGAACATCGTCGTACGCCCTCGGAATCGAGTCAGCCGCGTCAACGACGGCAACGGTACGGGCAAGGCCCGCTACGAGTTGGTCGCCGGCGAGCGGCGTTGGCGCGCGGCCCAATCCGCCGGGCTGGCTTCGATTCGTGCGATGGTCGTCGATATCGATGACAAGAAGGCGATCGAGCTGGCCGGCATGGAGAACTACCAGCGGGCCCAGCTCAACGATGTGGAGCAGGCCAGGTGGTTCGAAACCATGATCGAGCAGGCCGGCTACACGCAGACGAAGCTCGGCGAAAAACTCGGCATCACCCAGGCCCAGGTCAGCCAGCGGCTGGCCCTGTTGAAACTCCCGAACGACTGGCAGACCGCCCTGATTACGGGCGTAATACCTTTCACCTGGGCGCGGGAGCTGGCGCCCTGGACGGATCACCCGCAGATCCTCAAACGCTTGCGAGCGGACATCGGCAAAGATGTGCCCGGGTCGCTGAATGAGTTCCAAGGCGCCCTGGAAGATGCGATCGAGGCGATGAGCCGCCCAATCGCGTCGGGAGCCAATGTGCAGTTTGAATACAACGACGGCAACTACCGCTGGACTACCGTCGCCTTCAAGCCCACGAAAAAGCAGAAAGAGGAGTTGCAGCTCATCACCGTGAAACGCGCCTGGGGCGGGCCGCAAAAGCGCGCCTTAAACATTGAGCTTTGGGACAAGCTGCAGGCAGCCGGCGAGAAGCGGCGAGCCCAGCGGGATGCCGCTGCGGCCGCGAAGCGAGATCAAAGCGGTCAGGCTGCGCCGAAGGGGTCGCCAGCACAAAAGCGAGCCACAGTTAAAAAGCAGACCGAGCAGCTCGAACGAAAAATCTACGCCTGGAAAATCCGCTGGTATCAGAACCGCATCGCCGAACACCTGCGGTCGGACTCGGTTCTGCTGCCGACCAAGCTGCGCCTTCTGCTGTTTTTTGCGAGCCAACAGTCGCCGGAGATTCGCAATCAGGATCTGATCGCATCGGCCAGCGAACTCGGGGCTCGGGAAAAGAAACGCGGCAAGAGCTGGTATACCCGCGCTGATACCTGGGGCACGATCAGTGGCGTCGAGCAGCTCCAACTCGATGACCTGGTCCGAAGCGTGCTGGAGCGCTGGGTGCAGCACGACACCACCAGTTACCGCGCGGACCTGCAGCCACCAGATGTCGAAGCGATCGCCGACGACCTCGGCATCGACATCGCCACGGAGTGGGAACTCGATCGCAGTTACCTGGAGCTGCACACCACCGCGCAACTGCAGGCCCTGATCACGGACTGGATGCTCGTAAGGCGCGGCATCAAAGGCAAGCGCACCGACATCATCGACGGCATCCTCGCCGCCAAACCCACCACGCCACCCAAGGCGCTGATCAAAGCCAAGGGAGGCCGGTGATGGTCACTTCCGAAACTGTCGTCACGCCCGAAGTTGACTGGAGCGCCAAGCACGGCCGCGCCCGCCGGCGGCTGAAAGCTCGTATCCGTTTTCTTCACGACGAGGGCGCGGCGCGTGGTGTCGCTGCTCAACGCATGATCCGCATTCTTCTAAAACAAAAGCGCGCGATGACCGCCGTGAGACTTCGCGCGTATGAACATGAACGGCATGCACAGCAAGCCCGCGTCGATCGCTATCGGCGCGTGTTCGAAACCTACTACCGCGCCTGGCGCAGAGATGAGATATACACCGCCGGCGATGGGCGTCGGGGGAATCATGATCCTGTTTCCGAGGAGAAAACGTTATGACTTGTGCCACCATCAAAGACCTGGTCGATGTGTACCTGCTGTGGGCCCAGCGCCGTTATCGCAAACACGGCCGGATCAGCCGGCAGTACCAGAACCTCAGCGCGATGCTCACGCACCTGCTGGCGGTGGTCGTGCCGGCCGAGCGCCTGTTGGACCGGGCGGCGACGTGCCCCGAGACCGGCGCCCGCGCCCTGCGCGATGTGCCGCCTGGTGAGTTCTCGATCGCCGATTTTGAGGATTACCTGGACCATCTGTGCCACCTCAAGGGACGCGGCGACGAGCCGATCGCGGTGTCGACGGTCAACAAGTACCGCGGGTGGACGCTTCAGTTTTTCGGCTGGGCGGCGAAGGAGCGTCAGGGCTACATCGAACCGGCTGTCCATTTCCGATTGAAGCAGGTCGAGGAGGTTGAGCCCGGGCGCACGCCAGCCCGGCGGACGGCAAAGATCAAATCGGCCAAGGAGGAGCACGTCCGCGAGCTGATCCAGTTCTGTCGAAAGCATGCGGCCGAGTTGCCGGTGCGGACGCCGCATCAGCGTCAGCGGCGGCGGCGGTGGCAGTTGCTGGCGCTGGCGCTGGAGGTGCACTGGGAATCAGGCATGCGCCCCGGCGAGCTGGTGCAGATGCGGCAGTGCGACCTGAGCGTCGAGCGCGACAACGAGGGCGAGGTCTGGTGGCTCTACACCGCGCCGACATTCAAGACCGAACATCACGCCGGCGAAGAGCGGACCATCTACCTCAACGCGATCGCACAGATGGCGCTCGGCGAAGCGATCGAACTGAATCGGTATGACGGTCCGCAGCAGATGTTCGATTGGGCGCATGGCTTCGACGACACGATGCGCATCTGGCCCTGGAAGGCCAGCGACCCGGACGCGGCGCGCAACGGATACTACGGCGCCGTCACCAATGCGTTGAAGATGGCGAAGATCCCGCACTGCGCCCCGAACCAGATCCGCCACGCCTTCGCCACGCGAGCCGCGGCCGTCGACCTGGAAGGCGCTCGAGCCCAGCTCGGCCATCGCAACATCAAGACCACCGAAGGATACCTCGACCGTGACGGGCAGGCTGCCCGCAAACTACTGGACCGGCTCTGAGCCTCAGAGCCCCCGCGATTCAGCGGCGCGCCGTTGATGTTTCAGCCTGCAAAGCTGAAACATCAGGCGGCGCTCCGGAAACGGCTGCTGAATGCTTCAGCTTCAGCGGCCCAGAACCCACTCAGGAGACGCACATGACGAACGATGAATCAACCCTGCGGCCGTGTCTGGCTGAATACCGTGAAGCCTTGCTCGCCCTGCTGCGGGCGCTGGAGATTCCGCTGGCGATTCAGCGCATCACAGCCGGTTCGACCAGCAACCTCACATGGCTGGTCGCCAGGCGCCATGCCATTCGTGCCGTATTCGGCGATCCGGGTGACTGGGGCTACGCCACATCTCAGCCAGGCGTTGAAGCGGCTGTATGACCTTGATCTGCGTCCGCTGAAGATCGCGGCGTCACGATCGGAGGAACCCGTTTCACCATGACCATGTTTGACTACACCCTCGCCGGCGTCGCGCTGGCGGCAAACCTTGCGTGCCTCGCGCACGCGATCTTTCGGAGGCAACTGATGTCCAAAACAAAGACTGTTGTTGAAGGGCTCAAGCTGGAATTCGACTTTGAAGACAGCGACACAGACGCTGTAGTCGAGGGATGTCAAATGCTCAAAGAACTGTGGGGCGAGAGAAGCCGACAGCGTTTTATGTTGTTGATGTCGGCTGGGCTTCACGCCTTGTCTGTCCAAAGCGGCGCGGCTGAACACATTGCCAACCTCCTCAACGAAGAGGAGGCGCCGTCGTGACGCTGCCCTCTGATCAACTCGATCGATGCGTCGTGCTCGTGACGGAGATCGAGCGGCGGTTTGGTCACCTTCGGGCCGACCTGACTGACTCGTTTCATTCGGCCGACGAGCGCCGCAGGGCCACGGAGGTGGCGGATCTGATTGGTGAAATCGGCGGCATCCTCAGAGCCGCCGCGGAAAGGGACGCTGATGCGTCGTGAATCGCTTGTAACAGGTCGCGGCCCATTGGATGGGCACACGGAGGGTCGGTACAGGACGCTCGTCGCGACTCATCTCAGCCCGTTGCCGGTGCGATGCACCGCGCTGCCCACTCCCTCGGTGGAACCGAGGTTTCTGGTGAATCGGCCGGCGACGGGCAATTTTCAACAGGGGGTATCCATGGCTGTGATTGAAGCCGGTCGCCTCAGCGACCACGATCGGGAAAACATCCACGCCATCCTTGGGGGCGAGGGGGATTGGTTCAGTTGCCGGCTACTCCGTTTGATCGCCAGGTCAGACGTCGACAACCGCCGTCGCTTCCGCCTGGGCTGGCCCGAGCATGTCGATGCCGTTGAGGAGTATCTGAACCTGCCGCGGACGGAGCTGACGGCGTGAATATTACGCGAGTAATTCCGCTCATTGAATGGTGCTGTGAAGCCTGCGGCTGCCTGCGAGATCACGAGTATACCCGAGCCCTCGTGTTCGATTTTTGCATGGCGCACCGCATTATCGAACATTGCGCCAATTGCGGTCGTTGGCGCCGGGGCGCTGTGGTGGTCGCCTACGTGTGGATCCACCGAACGCGCAAGGGCAGTTCATGAGCACACCCAGCACAACACGCCGCGGCATGCTCGCCCGCACCGCCCCCGACGCGCTTGCCGAGATGGCGCGGCTGATCCGCACACCTTGCGCCCAAGCGTCGCCGGCCGAGCTGGCTGCAAAGCGCAAGGTGGCAGGACCGTCACCGCAGCAGGTCGCCTTGCTGCTGAATCGACCCGACATCACCTGGCGGACCATCGAAATGATTGAGCGTGGCCACAAGACCGTGGATGACGACCTCGCGCGACAGCTCGACCAGATCTATGCCACCGACCCGCGGTTCCCGCTCATTGGGCCCGTGGCCGGTTCGCTGGTGAACGACAACGCAGGAGATCGTGATGAGTGACGTGCCGCATGCTGCAACCGATCGGTCCGGTGAGACTTCGTCCTCCAGAGAAATGCCGCCGTCGGCGTTACCGGACATCACCAAACTGGACCTGCTTGACCGTGAGCTTGATGCCACGCTGGACCACATCCTCAAAGCGGTTGATCGGGCTCTGCCGCGCATGGCCCCAGACCTGCGCGCGATCTTGAAAATGCGCCACGCGCTCACCGGCAACGCTTCAAGGAGCATTGAAGTCGAGTTCGTTCAGTGGCACGCCAAGTGGAAGTTGTCCGTACAGCCAAAATCGTATCGAACATGGCCGCGGCACATGCTGCGGCAGATTTACATGGATGGATTCAACGCCGGCGTCTCGTCCGGCCGGCGTGAACGTACACACTCACCAAAGGAGCGACTGACATGAACGTGGCGACGATACAAATGCCCAAAGAGGACGCTGCAGCCAAGCTCAAGGATTACCGATCACAGGTCCACCGGCGTGCAGATGACGAATATCAGCAGTGCGCCGAAGCCTATGCCGCATTGGCTAAAGGCACACCGCTGATCAGGCTCAGCGATGCGATCGCCAATGCACCGATGGATGACAAGGGCCGGCCGAAGTTGGCAATCTGCCGCGCCGATCGACGCCATGTCACGATGATGTGGAGACGCCACGAAACTCGTATTCAGTTCGTGGCTTCAGATACAACTTGGGTACATCCGAACGTGGCGAAATCCTCCACACTGAACATTTTTGTCGACGTTCGAAGAACACGAGTCCTGGAGAACAATGATGACTTTCGGCTCGATGGCCATGCCATCGTCCCCATGATCCCTGCCGACGTTCGCGAAACGGTTCAGTTCGCGCCTCGCGAATGTTTCATTCTTTGGGAAGTCGAGCAGTGGGCTGATCGACCGCTGACAGCCAGGCCGGACATCGATCCATTCCTACTCAGGCATGTTGGCGGAGATCTCTACGCCGTACTTGCTGCATGGGAACTGACCGAGGTTGAACGCGCTGTGATGGCGGGTCGCATCGACTCCTGATTGTCGAGGAACTTCACCATGGAAATGTTTGTCATCTACTTCAACCCGAGCGACTTCGTCGGCTGCATGGTCATTCGACGTTTTTCCATCTGCGGCGATGGTGCAATCCTACCAGATGAACAGGCTTGGTATGTGCACTCAGCGGCCGACCGGTCACGCGAGTGTCTGGAAGATGTTCGCCAACACATCCCCTCTGGCTTGACGTGCATCAAGCGGTCGCTGTACGACGACCCGGTCATCGTGGAGACATGGGTTTAGCGATGTTGAGCAACAGACATGGATTGATCAACGGCCAAGGAGTCCTCATGACAACCCCATCCGACAACGACATCGCACGGTTGATAGTCTCGGCTCTGCTGATGGCTGATCTACAGAATCCTCGCGGCGCTGCTGATATAGACACGCGAGATGTAGCACGTATTGCCCTCCACCGCGCCGACATGCTGATCGAAGAAGCCGGCGTCAAACTCAGCAAGACGAGCTGACCATGCACTGGACGCTTTACCAGACGCGCGACGACTATCAGCGATCGCCGGTCTCACTCTGGACATACGAGGAGTGCATGGACTGGCTCATCGCAGAGGGATGTTATAGCTGCGCCGCTGATGTGCTCACACCCGACGAAGCGCGCGAAGAGGTCGCCCTGCAGATCAAGGCGATCGATTGGAAACCACCATGCGGCACGGCCGCAGAAAGGATCGGCATGATCATCACCCCCACCATCGGACGCATCGTTTACTTTTTCAAGCACGAAAACCAGACCGAGATCGTCCACGACGAGGGACACCCCCTCGCGGCGATGATCACGCACGTCTGGCACGATCGCATGGTAAATCTCACCGTTTTCGATTCAAACGGTCAGACGCACGGCGTGACATCGGTCGATCTGCGGCAGCCCGAAGATCCATCGATCAGCGGGCGCATGTACTGCGAGTGGATGCCGTACCAGGTGAAGAAGGACCACGGTAGTGAGTCCGGCGAGAAGCCGGCCGGCACTGAGAAGATCTGATAGCGCCAAATGAGAAAGCGCATCTGCGACATTGCGATCGAGGTTCTGCGCGAGACGGACAATCCCGCCGTCATGTGGGGCGACGAGGGATTGCTTTCGATGATCGCCGTCCGCGCGGGTGTGTCGCATGTGCCCGGGCGACTGCCGACCGCTCGCACGGACAAGGTGCTCAACGCACTGGCGCGGACACCTGGCGACCTGGTCCCAGCGCTCACGAAGTGCTGTTCGAATCGCGACGTGAGAATCTTCTATCTCCCCGAACACGCGCCCGATTGGGCGAAAACACCATGCGGCGCAGCCGCAGAAAGGTAACCATGAAAGAAGCTGAACCGATCGATCTTGTACGCCTGATCATCGCCACGGTCCTGATGAATGGCCTGCAAGCCACAGATGGTGCGGTCGACTGCACGCCAGATGAGTTAGCGGAAGATGCATTTCGTGGCGCTGATGCATTGATCAAAAAGTCTGGCGTCGATTTCACGAAGCTGCCCCGATGAAGACCAACTGATCAAATACCAGCGAGCCCTGACATGAGCACCACCAAGACCCGAATTCCGTTGGCCGCGGCCGATCGCCTGGCGGCGAAGCTCATTGACGAGCTGGGCCCGAGCTGCGCGGTGATCGAGATCGCCGGCAGCATTCGCCGGCGGCGCCCGGACGTCGGCGACGTCGAGTTGGTCGCCATCCCGAAACTCGTCAGTGACGGCCTGTTTGACGGCCCCGGCAGCCCGCAGCGATCGCTGCTGCAGGATCGTTGCGACCAGCTCGTCGCCGCCGGCCGGATGCACCGGATGCAGGGCGGCGAGCGCAACCAGCGATTCATGATCGGCCAGGGCGATCGCCGGGCCCAGCTCGATCTGTGGATCTGCACGCCTGAGACCTGGGGCGTGCTCTTCGCCATCCGCACCGGCTCGGCCGACTTCGCCCGCAGCCTGGTTACGCCGGTGTCGCACGGCGGGCGCCTGCAGGACGGCCTGGTCGTCAAGCACGGCCGCGTGTGGCGCAGCGACCAGGTGATGCAGGGCATGATCGACGCGGACAACTACCGCGGGCCTTTCTTCAACCCCATGCCCGGGGCCGAGCCTCTGCCCACCCCCACCGAGCGGGACTTCCTGGCACTCGCCGGCGGCTGGGTGGAACCCTGCCAACGCCTATGAAATCTCACCGGGAATATTACCGCAGTAATCAGACGCTCTCAGCGCCAGCGGATCAGGTCCAGCAAGGCCCCGACGGTGGCCGTCATCACCAGCGCGACCAGGCCGTAGACGACGCCGCGGACCGGTCGGAACTCCGCCTTGGTCACGTACTGCTCGTCCATCCGCTCGGCGATCCGGTCGATGGCCTCCTGCATCGCGAGCGTTCGTTCATCCACGCGGGCCAGCAGTGTCGCCTGGTCCTCGTCCGGCTGTTTGATTGGGGCCATCGCCTCTCCTCGGCTCGGGGCGGTGTCATCGGGAGCGTCCATGGGTCAATACGCTGCAACTCCGCCCGATTAACCGATTTTGCCCATTGCCCCTCTCGCCACGACACGCCCGATCTTTCCCATCTTCGCAACACGCATTTCGATTACCCTCAAACTGAAAGGGGTCCATCATGAACCGCTCCGCATTCACACTTGTCGAGGTTCTCGTCGTCGTGGCCATTCTGCTGATTCTCCTCGGGCTCGGAATCGCCTACGGCCCGGGCATGCTCGCTGTCAGCGAGGAGGCCCAGACCCGCACGATTCTCAAAAACCTCAAGTTGATCAACGCCGAATACGAGGCGCTCGTCGGGGAGCCGGTCCAGGCCGCGGGCATGAGCGAGTTCCTGCAGGTCGTCATGAGCGACGAGCACTTCGCCGACCTGGTCGCCGCCTTCGATGACAAGGTCATGCATCGCGAGGATCCGACCGACGACACCTCCGCCTGGCAGATCTACGACGCCTGGGGCAATGCCATTCGATACGTAGCCCAAGCCGGCGCCTATCCGACATGCCCGCAGATGGACTTTGCGTACTTCACCTCGGCCGGCCCGGACGGTCAGTGGGGTGACCATCGCGAGTTCGTCAAGCGATTCGCCGGCGAAGCGCATGATGCCGACCTGGCCGCACAGGCCGCGGACAATCTTTACACCTTCGGGTGGGATGCCCGCTGAATCGCAGGTCGGCTTGACACCAGATCGCTCAACGTTTCGCGCTGACTGCATGCCACTTATTCAGCGGGCATGATTCATCGGCCATCACGGTCTT
Source organism: Planctomycetales bacterium ZRK34 (assembly GCA_014873095.1). GTDB lineage: Bacteria > Planctomycetota > Phycisphaerae > Phycisphaerales > Zrk34 > Zrk34. Next base: position 3,540,798 of record CP050848.1, on the reverse strand, counting down.
TTCGGCCAGCCTGCACCCACACGCCGAACAGACGCACTTTCTGCTAGGATTTCTGCTGCACGGTTGTGCCTTATCGCAGGCCCTGCACATATTCCGCCTGTACTCAACAGCGTCGTCTGGTGCAAGTCCGACGCCAGCGTGAGCCCTCACGATCTGTTTTGCGCCATGAGCGACATGAGCCACGGACTTGGCGGCTGATTTAATTTTTCCACAACAACCCATTAGATTCCCTCGTCACAAAATCCACAGTCAAGCGTCTCGGCTTCTGTCGCCGATCGGCAGCCCAAGTGATATCCGCTACCAGGTTCTTTGCAGCAGTACGGTCCGTTGTACGTGCCGTAAATTGTCGTGCTCAGATCGGCCGAGCCACAGCACGTCTCGTTCGGCTGGCCGTACTCATCGGGACCTACATTGAAGTCGCCAGTGCGCCAGCACGTTTCATTCGTTCGGTCGGTGTCTTGTTCGCCGGTGAGCAGCGGACAGCCGAAGTAGGCGCATCGACTTTCCGGCAGGCTCGGGTCGATATCTTCATATAGTGCAAGCTGGACGATTGCAATGGCTTTCGGCATGCTGCACGTGCCGGCGGTGTCAAGATCAGCACACACGGTTGCTGAGCCAAAAAAACCACTGTTAAAAACACCGAGCGTAAGAACCCATTCATAGTCGATGCCACCGCTCGTGTGGCTATAAATTGGGTCAGTAACCCACGTCAGGCCATACGGGTTAAAGGCACAGTCATTGTCGGTCGCGCGAAATCCCCATTTCGGCTCACAGCCGACCATGTATGCCGTGTGAACGCCCTCGGCTCCGGCGCACGCTTCGTCAATAACACCATAGTTACCGGCCGAGTCCACGGTATTGACGTGGATATCCCACGACGAATTTGGAGAGTAGCAGCAATTGCAGGACGAGAGACAGCAACTGTCGCAGCATGTGGGGCATTCGTCGTTCGCATCCTTGGCCACCGCATTGCCCGCAGCATCAAGCCCGCCATTTCCGCCGTCGCGAATCACGCCGTCACCTGCCGCAAGCGTGCGATCAGAGACAGGGACGATCAAACCGCCACGACCACGCTTCCAACGACGACGCGGTAGAGGCATGCGAAACGGCCACAGCGGCGCAGGGATGGCCGTCATGAGCAGACCTCCCATGTCTTGACCTCGTTGGCGTCGTACAGTTGAAAGTCGCCGTCGTCGTCGTAGTAGCCAAGTCCAACCAAACCGTCACCGCTGGTCACGGTGCCGACTGATGGCCGCTGCTTCTTCGGGGTCAGGACGGTTCCGAATGTGAATGCATCGTCGAGCGACTTGGCCGTGTAGGTGTAGCTCGCCTGCGTGGATTCATCACCGTCACTGCCGCCGTCTTCGGTGAGGTTGACAGCGAAAACGGTTCCGATCATGGGCCCGACGAACACGTATTCTCGATCGCCGGTATATGTGTACACCTCAAGAAGAAGGCCGACAGCACCATCTGATGCGCTTGTCGGGAGTCCTGTCTGAAGGTGGATCGCTACACACGTTTGATTGACGTTGTCCATGCCCGATGTTTGAACTGATGCAATGCCACCAGGCCGATCTTCCCAACTGACACCGTCTGACGCTGTGCGCTGCTCTCGGAAGTTGTAGCGTTTAGTTTCCGGCTCGCCGATCAGACGAACCACACGCGCACGCGGCAGGTGACGGTCACGCTTGGCGTTGCTATCACGGTCACGGCCAAATCGCTCGGTCCATAGAACCGACTCGCCAATGCGGCCAGCATCATGCTGGCCAAACGCGACAGGTCGATCATCCTGAGGCATGATCACTCCAATCCCAGCGACACCCATGGCAAGCTGTCGAATTGCTGAACTTCCAACCAGACCTCCGAGTAGTCCGAGCCGTCGGCCAGTTTGTTGCCATTGATATCGAGCTTGGTGATTTGCTCGAACACGGTACCATCGGCGGCCTTAAAGCCGGCGTTGAGGCGGCGCTTGTACCAGGCCTTGGCGGGTCCGCCACTGCCGTCAGGCTGCACCGGAATGCCCTTGCGAAACTGAATCTTGTAGGTCACCTCAGCCACGGTGGAAGTGATCTCGTTGGCGACGATGTCCATCATCCGAGGCGTGCCGGCGGCGCGGCTGTAAAACGGGTGCGAGCAGACTGTGTCGATGTAGTCAAGTCGTGAATCGTCCCAGTTGGATTCGACGCGCGAGATGGTCAGTACCCGGTCGATGAATTCAAACTGCATCGGCGGATCCAGCGGCTGGCCGGCGGTGTCCTTGATCAGGTTACCATTGACGTCGCGGTCGACCGGTTCAACGGTACGCACCCCCGACCAGCGCCGATCGAGAAACACGTTGCCCTCGGTGTCGGTCGATTCGCCGATGAAAGTCACGGGCACCACATGCAGATTGCCGCTGCGAGGCTGCGTGGGGCCAACGTTTTCGCAGACGAAATTCGTACCGGAGAGCACTTCGCCGATGACCGGGATGCGCGTGGTGCCGTCGTTGGCGGTCAGCGCGGCGATCGCATTGGCTTCGCTGATCTTGTCGAACGACACCTCGTAAGCCATGACCGCCCGCCCGCCCGAGCGCGTGAGCGTGGCGGTCGGCTTGGACCATAGCGGGATGACTTTGACGACGTTGCCGGCAGCCATCAGTTCAACCTCCCCATGACGATCTGCACCGGCTCGGGATCGGGCTTGTCCAGCAGGCGCCGCAGATATTCGGTAGCCAGCTTCATGCTCTCGGCCGTGCGTCCGGTGTGGCGTGCAGTGTCCGCGACGGCCGTCTCCTGCTGCTGTGGCACGGACCCGAGGAAGCGGGCCTCGAGGATCTGCGGGCCGCGATCGCGGCCCTGGCGGGCGTGGTCGACGTCCTTGAAGAAATCGTCCAGCCCCTTGTCGATCTGATTGTTCAAGTTGTCAGCGGCCCGGGCCTGGTCCCGGCCCAGTTCCTCGAGTCGCAGACGCTTTTGTTCTTCCAGAGCCTGGACCAGCGGGTCGTTGCCGTCTTTGGTCGCCTGCTCGATTGCAGCCGCATACTGGTTCGTGATCGCCAGCACGTCCGCCGCGGCATCGTTGCCCTGGTTGCGCAAACGCAGCTCTTCATTCTGCCGGCGGATGGCATCCGCCTGGCGGCGCTGGTTGGCTTCCGCGTCGGCATCGGCCTGCGCCTGCCGCTGGTTGGCATCACGGAAGCCGGCCATTGCCTCGGTGGTCTGCTGGCGGGCCCGCTCATTGACGAGTTCAGCCTGGCGATCGAGCACGGCCTCGCCGGCGACGTCGTTGGTCTTCAGCTTCCGACGTTCCTGCTCGATTTTCTTCAGCGCTTCTTGCCGCTCCCACTCGATCTGAATCAGGGCTTTGGTCTGATCACCTTCGGTGCGGAGCAGCACGATCTCCCGCTCCAGTTGGGAGGACCGCGCCTGCGAGGCCTCGATCACCTTTCGCCTGGCGTCGAGTTCCTTATGCCACTTGATGTTCTCCTGAATTGCTTTATTGGCTTCATCGAGCGCGGCCTTGCTGCCGTCCAGCCAGGCCCGAAGGTTCATGCCGGCTTCGATGAAGCCGCCGACCACCGGCGTCCCTTTGGCCATCTCCGAGAAAAACTCACTGCCGGAGAGTTTGCCCTCGTTCCACGCATCAACCAGTTCAAAGGTCTGATCGACAGCCCCGGCCAGCTTTCGGCCGAGCTGATCCACGCCGGCGAGGGCGCCGCCGCCGACCAAGGCACCGAGGACTTGGTTGGAAGATTCGAGCCCGGAGAGCTGCTTACCGAACCGCTGGAAGCGCTGCCCGACCGAGTCGATCACCTTGCTGGCCCGGTCACGGGCCGCAATGACGATCTCCACGCTGCTCTGGTACTTGCCCATCAGTCCTCATCCAGCCCGTAGCTGCGTTTCTCCGATCGCACCAGTTCCATCACCGCCAGGAATCCCGGCGACTGATCCATCACGCCACCGGCGACGGGGAAGGCCCCGCGCTCGGCGAACTCGACGAGCCGCAGGACCCAGCGTGTGTCCGCGTCCAGGAGTTTCTGCGGACACGAACCGATCACCCAGAATCCGGTGCCGCCGCAGGCTCGACATCCCCCGGGCCGGTTGCCGCACTCAGGGCAGTCGAACTCGACGGGCAGTTCCTGTCGGCAGTGTCCGGCTGAGCAGTCGCGGCAGAGCTTTCCGCATCGGAGCGCGACTGCCGCAACGATTTTTTTCGGGCAATCTCCGACAGTGCCTGTGCGGTGGACAGCTCGTCGGAGACGTCCATCACCGGCAGCATCGTCAGGACCTCGGCCACGCCCTTGCCTGGGGCATACTCGACCTCGAAGCCCGACCAGCCGACCAGCGGCTCATCGATCAAGGCGGCGACGGCGGCGACGTAGTCGAGAATCTTCGGGTGCTGCTTTCGAGCCGCCTCGACACGCTGGGCGAAGTGGATCCAGTAGGCGACGGTGCGGCATTGAAAAGTCAACACCGCGTCGGGCTGTTCCTCCAACGGCTTCAAATCAAACGTCTGATTCGGGTGAATCATTCGGGGCATCCTTTCCTTGGGTTCCGGGGCTTTCCGGGGGGCCGGGGGCCCGCTTCTGCTTCGGGGCCGGGACAGGCTCGAGCAATGCCGCGCGGGCCTGCGGCGTCATGGCGTCGTAGATCTGCTGGAGCTGGTAATCGTCCGCATTTTGCAGACCGCCATGCCGGGCTCGGATCGCCGCCTTGGTCTTATCGTCGAGCATCATTACCTCCGTAATATGGCCCATGGACGGGCGGGGATCAGATCGTCAGGCTGAGTTCATCGTCGCCGGCCGCGACATTGCGGTTGCACTGGCAGGTGAGCTGGTGAACGCTGACCTCCTTGCGATTGCCTGGCTGCACGTTGATGTACTGCAGCTTGGGCACCTGCAGAGAGAGCGTCGACGCATACGTGGCGACGAGGGCCGCCTCGGTCTGCGCGACCCAGATGCCGTGGGCATCGTGCGAGGCGACCAGGACTTCTTCGGGATCGAGCGTGACCTCGGCGTTGCGACCGGTGATCCAGCCGCGGTAGTAGGCCGCGGCCGCGACGGGATCCTCCTGCACAACCACCTCGTTGTTGATCGCGACGGTCATCGTGGACAGCTTCCAGACGGCACTGCCGCCGTAGGTCAGCGTCGCGCCGGCGAAGCGCGGAGCGGCCGAAGCGCCGAGCGGGTAACTCGGAGCGATCATGGCCGTGTCGCTGGGACCCTGCCACACACCCATGAACTCCCAGCGGACGCGCGTCGCCTGGCCGCTGTTGTACACCAGACTGAACGTGCCCATGCAGCCGGCCATGGTGAACAGCTTGCCTTCGATCCATCGTCCGAGGGTGATGGTCGACCAATCGCTTGAATCACTGCTGGGCGTCCACACGCCGCCGGAGGTGCCCGTAAAACCGCACGCCGGCAACAGAGTCGACGCCCAGGCGGCCGAGACGTACAGGTCGGTTTCGAAGGTCATGCGAGCCATGCGGCCGGCCGGCACCGCCACAAGCTGGCTGAACGAGCCCTGCCCCTCGCGCTTGTTGGTGGTGATGTCGGGCGTCATCTCCGCGTTGTAGGCGTTCCACGCCGCGTCGGCCGCTGCGAGGGTCTCGGGCGTGCCGACGGCGGATTCAATCTTGGCCGCCACGATGGATCGACGTCTATTCAGGGGCATATCTCGCCCTCCTCATCTCGCGGTATAGGGGTCGGTTTCGTCGGTGCGATAGCTGATCTCAACGATGACACGGACCCATTCACAGGAACCGTCGGCCTTCGCCATGAACTCCGGCGGCGCGATGCTCGCATTGAAGGCCAACTCATCGAAGGCTGTGCCGAACGGTGGCAGCGCTGCCATCAGGGCCTTTTCGACGTCGGCACACATCACGTTGAGCTGCGTGTCGATCGCGTCGGTCGACTTTTCAGACGGCACGGCGAAGACGTCGACAATGAATGGCTGAATCCACGCCTTGGCGCCGGGGTCGCCGGCGACGCTGTTTTCCGGGTCCTCCTCAGGATCGAGCTGCTGCACCAGGGCGAGCTTGTCCTCGATGCTGAACTTGCCGTAACGGGTGGGGCGCATCGCGCTCAGCGTGTAGTTGTAGCCGTTGGCCTCCGTCACGCCGGCGACGGTGCTCAGCAACAGGGCGGCGATCTGTTCTTTGATCGGTGTGGGCACGGTTACCTCGCATCGACCAGGCGGATGATCTTGGTGATGATCGCACGCACGGCGGTGCCGCCGGCGGCGTCGTTGACGGCCACGGCGATGCGCATATCGAACTCGTCGCCGGCGACCAGTCCGCTCGAATTGATCGTGAAGTCCTTCGCGGCGAGCGTGGCGTTGTTGATGTCCTCCGGCGTGGTCGTGCAGAGGTCGGCGCTGATCGTGCCGTCGTCGGCGATCTTGTAGGCTTCCAAATCAAGTGTGGCCGAGGTGTCCGCGAGGACCGACATGCCGGCGACGATTCGGATCTGAAACGTCTGGCCCGCTTCGTAGTCGTCAGGCAGGTGCGTGCGGAATCGGGCATAGAGCGTCGTCGCGCCGACGCTCTTCACGTCGTACGTCTTCACGAGCGGCGGCGCGGTGCCGAACTCGCCGTCGCCGCTCACACCGTACAGGCCCAGGTCATCCGCGGCGGACGTTCCCGGCAGCGGCGTCTGAAAGGCATCGTGAACCCGCAGCGACGTCAGATCAATTGGGTACTTGGCCAGGACACGCTGCGCGAGCTTGGAGCGGTCGATCGCCGCGTTGGCGAGGATTAGCGCGTTGTGAATGAACGGCGTGTCGAAAGACGCGTCGCCCGTGCAGATCAGGCCGTTTTCGGCGCGTAAGGTCATTTCAGACTCCTTTTCAGCAGCAGCTCGGCACGGGCGACGATGCGATCGCTGAGTTTGCCCGGGATGTCGCTCAAGGTTTCCGCCTCGATCTCTTCATGGTGCTGGTACACCGCGGGGATCGACGGCCCGTCGAGTTCGGAAATCGGCAGTCGATCCTTGCGGCGCCGCTTGAAGACACCGACGTGGCCACTCTCCCCCGTGCGGATGAAATCAAGAGCCTGGCCGGCACGGCCGCCAGTCGGCATTTCAGCGATGAATGCACCGGGAATCGTCGATCGTTTGCCGCCGCGTTCAATGCGATAGCCCACGCCTTTTTTCTTCTGCGTAGCGCCGAACTCAATCAGCGGTTCACGGGCGCCAACGATGCGAACGCGGCGATCCAGCGTGAAGTGATCACCAGCGCCAGCACGTGAAATCCGCACGTTGTCGCGGATGTGCTTTTGCTTCAGCGCCAGCGTCTTGGAGATTTGCTTGGTGATGCGCGAACGCACCGTTTTGGAGATGTCGTTGACAGCGCCGCCGGCGGCTTTCTTGTAGCCGTTGGGGATCCCCTGCAGCAGAGCCTGGGCGCGGCGGACCGCGCCGAAGTCGGGTTTGAAGACCAGGTCGATCGGCGGTCTGCGGGAGGCGACCATCACTGCACCTCCAGGATCATCGTGCCGCGGTCGACGCCGACGATCTGCGTGATCGTCTTGACGACCGCACGCAGGCCCGGGCGCGGGGCGATCTCGAGTTTGTCCCGGCCGGGATCGATCTCATCGCTGGCAATGCCGGTCTGATTGTCGTTGAGCACCAGCACGTGCATCACATCGCGGCCACGCATCGGCTTGCCGTCGGCGGCGGGCTGCGGCGGCATCCGACGGACGACGACCGTGATCGGCCGCGCCGGATGGCCGTCACGGCGATACTTGGCGCCCTCGCCGTCCTCGGCCAACAGCACCGGGGCATCAATGGAAAGATCAAGCGTCATAGCTGCCTCTCCCCCGCCCCCAACATCAGGACTTCGCCGACCTGAAAGTCCCGCTCGGTGTCCAGGTCGACCGCCTCGTCGGGGGAGACGATGTGAGCGATCGGCCGGGCCCCAATACGGCAGTAATATTTGGTCAGGGCGGCGCGGGTAATCCCGTAAAGACCCGTGGTCTCTTTGATTACACCCGGGGCATCCTGCGACCGGGGCAGAATCCCCGGCCGGAAATTCACTGGTTGGGCCCCGAACCAGTACCAGCCGGATTCCCGTGTGGCGGTGAAGATCGAGTCACGGCCGCGCTGCCCGCACTCGACCGCTCCCTCCAGGCGGCGCACGCAGTCGCGGATCGTCTGAGACCGCAGCGTCGGCGCCGTGGCGAAGAGCTGGAAGTAGTAATCGAAATCCGGACATACCTGGCCATGGTGCACGAGCAGGTCATTGCCATTGGCATCGTCAGCGGCGAGTTCGGGGCGACGGTGAATCAGCAGCGCCCCGGCATCGGTGGCGTACTGCGCGATCAGATCGCTGTCGGTATCGACGTGCACAGCATCGAAGGCGCCGGACGCAATCGCGTGGTCGATGATCCACTGATACAGCGGACGCCCGCGAAACAGCCGAAAGTTTTTCGACGTCACGCGATTCGATCGACTCTTGATCGGGATGAAGGCGCCTACACGCGACACGGGTTGATCCTGTCTACGGGGACTCGGTACTTACACCACAGCCAGTTGACGATCGTCTGCCACAGTTCAGCCTCACGTTCCCAGCGACCGGGATTGCGATGGCAACACGCCTTGCCGGTGCAGTCCACGCCGCCGACCAGGTCGACGCCGTAGCAGTCGATCGACCTGGCTCCAAGGTGACGCGCGAGCACCAACGCCGACGGCGCGGACCAATTCTGCCACTTGGGGTCGGCGTCGACCTTGGCGAAGATCTCGTCCCAGCCCACAACGTCATGTTCGGCGAGCTGCTCGGGGCACCGTCGCATGAGCTTGTCGCGCTCTGGCGCGAGCATGAACAGCGACGGCCGCCTGATGCAGTTCGGCTTGATCTCCTCGAAGCGGTGGGCGTCTGCACACGACCACCAGTCGCACGCGAAGTACTCGACAGCCGTGTTGACCCCGATCACGAGGTCATACGGCCGCGCCCCCGGAGCGTGGTGCTTCCGGGGGCCTGGCAGGTCCATCGCGGCCGCGACGGGCGCGAAGCTGCCGCGGAGCGATGGACCTGCAGAAAGGAGCGCAACGCGCATGCGTCACCTCGGCATCAGGCCTTCGATGGGATCAGGAGCACGTCGGCGGTGGTCTCGGCGGCAGCCGCGGCGGCGGCGGCTATGCCGGCCTTGATGTTGGCCGAGGCCTGGCTTGACACGTTGGCATCGGCGACGTCGAGATACACCACATCGCCTTGGCTGAACACGCCGGCGCTGGTCGTGGTGTTTTTCGTGATGCGCCACACGCCGGTGATCGCGACGGTGTACTCTTCGCCGGCCGAGGCGGCCGTGATTGCCACCCCGATCATGCCGGTGGCGCCGGAGCGAATGACGACGACCTGATTGACGACGACGCCGCCGGACGGCGCGGTCGCACGGAGTCGCTGCCCTTCAACTTCGCCACGGACGTAGGTTGCGGTAGCGGGCATGTTTTACCTTTCCGCTGGAGGATCAGATGCGGCGCCCTGGCCGCGTTAGGGTTGACGAATCACTCAGCCGAGGTTGGCGGTCTTCGGCGGATCGTTCTTGTCGGGGTCCTTGTCGCCTTTCGGCGCGGACGTCGAGGGTTTCTTGCCGTCGTCGACGACACAGTCGCCGCGCATCAGCCGCGACTGGATGTGACCGACGCCGATGTTTTCGTTTTTGTCGGTGACGGTGATCTGGCCCTTGTCGTCGATCTCGGCGAGCTTGGCGCCCTTGGGGTACTTGACGCCTTCGATCTCGCGGGCCTCGGTGAGGATGATGTTCTTGCCGGGCATCTTGGTTCTCCCAGGTGGGGGTGTTTGTGAAAAGCACGGGCCGGCCGGTAGAGCCGGCCCGTGCGAAGAAAGGAGAAAGGCTCGCTTACGCGCCGTTGTTCTTGGCGACGCCGCGCCAGTCGATCGCCTTCGCCTGGACGGTGTGGCGGACGGCGAACTTCTGGTCGTCGGTGTCGAAGTCGGTCTCCTGCTTGAGCACGGGCTCGGGTTCGTCCTCCAGGAAGCACACTTCGATGGTGTCGACCTGGCCGTCGCGGTAGTCGGCCGCCAGGTACCACGCCGTGGCGCTGTTGGCCTGCAGGCGTGACGACTTGATCACCGTCAGCGTGTTGGCGTACGGGTTGGTCGCATGGCCGTAAGTCGCGGTCGGGTCGACGGCGGAGTTGATCAGCTGGTTCGCCGTGGCGCCCTTGCTGGACGGCACGAGCAGGAACTTGGGCACCAGCTCCAGATGGGCGCCCTTGGGCCCGGTCTGGACGAACATGAGGTTTTCGAGGATCTGCAGGTTGGCGATGCTCATCACGGTGCCCGAGCCGACCAAATTGGCGTGACCACCGGTGGTCGAAACGGCGGTCGCGTTGAACAGGGCGCCGCCATCGGCCATGTTGCCGTTGGTGGTGATGATGCCGTAGGCGACGTCGTCTTCCTTGCGCTTGGCCGCGGCGGCCTGCGCCATCGGGATCCGGCCGAACGCGTCGAGGTCATCGTTGACGATCGCACGGCGGGTGAGCTTGATGCCGCCGGCGAACTCGGCCAGGGCGTAGGTCTCAGCCCCGTCGCTCAGGACGGTGTAATCAAGCGGCTGGCCGTCGCCGCGCTCGGTGAGGCCGGGCACGTCGGACAGCGCGACGCGCTTGATGTCCTTGAAATCGGGCGCCGTCGCGCGACGCGCCCACAACTGCCAGGTCGACGGAGCGTCCATGTAGGCGGCCCGCAGCGACTTGTTGATCGCGTCGGCCAGGATGCTGGAGAAGCTGGAGGCCGACTGGGCCAGGGCCGGGTAGGCGTTGCGGAAGGCGCGCGGCCCCATCAGCTCGACGATCCGCGTGTTGGAAAGCGTGTGGGCGTTGCGCATGCCGAGCGCGGCGTAGTAGTTCCGGGCCATGTTGATGACCGACAGGCCGCGGAACTCACTGGAGCGATCGTGCGCCTTCTTCAGGGCAACGCCGTTGGCGCGCAGAATGATCGCGTCGGTGATGCCGGCGCTCAGGGATACCATACCGCGGTCTTCACCGACTTTGATCGACATGGGAATCGGTCCTGTGTTGGAGGTTTTCTTGGCGAGAGCGATCTGACGCGCCTCGGCCGGGGTCTTGCCGGCGAGACACATCTCGACGGCCCAGTCGCCGCCCAGCCCCGCCAGGCGTGCGATCTCGTTGATTTCGCTGAGGGTGGCCATCGCACCACTGTTGGACGAGAGGGCGACCTGGCTGGCGTCAGCAACGCCGGAGGCGGCGGTCATGGGCTTGGGCTGACCTTCGTCCTCATCCTCGCCTTCGGCTGCCGCGGCGGCGGGAGCGGCTTCAACCTCGGTCTCGGTCTCACTCTCGGCCAAAGCATCGCACGCGGTTTTCTGTTCGTCGGTCAAGCCGGCGTAAAACTCAGCGGCCTGCTCCGCGGTGGCGTCCGCGGCCAAACCCAGCGAACGGAGGTACTCCATCTGTGCTTCGTTGAATTCCATGGGAATCTCATCCTTCTGCGCGAGCGCAGCTTTCGCGGGCGCGCTGAGCATGCCCGCCGGGTTCGCGGCCGGATTACCGGTCCAGTCAATTGCGTAAAGGGCGTCGATCCGAGCGACGATGCCCGGCTCGCCTTCGATGGCCTCGTAGTGGCCTTCTTTGATGACGATCGAGAGTCCGGCGTCTTCAGGCGCGTCTTTGGCCAACGCCATCAGCCGGCGAGCGTCCTCCTCGTCGGCATAACTGCCGAGGTGGAAGTCCGCCTTGACCTGGTTGCCGACGACGCGGGCGTTGCGGATCTTCCCAGCCAGCGACTTGAGCCCGTCCTCTCCGTAGACCTCCGCATGGATGGTGCGGCTCTTCATGCCGTTTTCGGTCAGGTTGATCGCATCCGCGACGTTCTGCAGCGTCGTTTCATCGATCAGGAACGGCGGCGCATTGTGGCCGCAGGCAACGCCTGCGGTGATGACGCTGATGTTTCGGATGACGCCAGATTCAGTGTCGACCTCGAGCGAAGCGTCCAGCGGCACGGAGAGCTGCGACAGCGCGACGCGACCCGACAGGGCCGGCATGGGATCGCCAATGACAAGGATTTTGCGAGGTTTCATGCGGGCACCGCCTCCGTCTCGGTCGCTTCGTCATGAGCGGGTTTGAATGTCTTCGTGTCGTCGATCATGCGACGGGCTCGGTCTTCGCTGATGCCGACCGCAACAAGCAACTCGTAGCCGACCTCACTGGCCATGTCGCCCGCGCCGACAGCCGACAACACGTCTTTGGCAGCGGTGATCTGAGCACCGTTGAGCTTGGCGCCTTCGACGACGTTGTCGGCGCCATCGCCGGCATCAGCAACGTCTGACGCCGCGGCCTCCGGTTTTGTGTCGGGGGCCGGTTTGGCAGTGCTCGTTGTGTCTGGCTTGTTGGGACTTGATGGCTCGTCGGCAGGTGCGTCCTTGAGTCCCGCAGCTTTACGGGCTTTCGCGCGGATGGCTTCAGCCTGCGCGTTGAGATTGGCAAGTTCGTTGTAATCGTGCCCACGGGTCAAAGCTTCGAGTTGTGGTGCGGTCAGGCCTAAATCGAGCATCGTTTCGATGCCCTTGCCTTCTCTCAGCGGATCAATCCACGGCCAGCCCTGTCCTCGCCAAGTGGCGTACTGGTACAGCTCGGGATTCTTGGCCAGGCCCATCGCCGGCAGCTTGCCCTCAAGCCACCGCAGATGAATGAACTCCTCCCAGACCGGGATGCAGAACTCATCGATCACCAGCTCCTGCAGGGGCTCGAATTCGCGGCGATCTTCCAGCATGCCTTGGCGTTGACTTGAGTAGGTGCCGGCTGTGAAGTCACGAGCTACCTGTTCGTAACTGACGCCCGCCGCCGCGGCGATGGCACGGAGTTGCGCCTTGAGAAATGGCTCATAGGTGTTGCCCGGCGTGGCGGGCGTGAACGTCGAAACCTCTTCACCCTTCTGCAGTCGGGCCACCATGAGCGGTTGAGCGGCCAGCTCATCATTGCCGTCGACATCTTTACCGTTCGGGTTGGTGGGATCTTCCAAGCCAATCCCGCCGGTGCTGCCATTGGTGGTGATGACCAGGCCGAGGCAGGATTCGGCGCGGGCCTTGAGCAGCGTGGCATAATCAAACTCGCCCAGGTCCCGCAGCTTCACCAGCGCGGCAGCCAGGCGGCTGACACCACGCGTCTGGCGCACGCGGTCAGGATCGTAGATGTGCAACACACGCTCGGCTGGTACGCGGATCGACTGAAGGCCGAAGACCTCGCGCGCCTTCTCAGTCGAGTCACGCAGGTCCGGGCTGTCAGGCGTGCGAATGTCGGGGCGATGCCAGCGATCGACGCCGGCGCCCATCAGATCGTTGGGGTGGCGAGTCAGAATGTGATACGCCACCGGTGCGCCGTACTCATCGACTTCAACACCGCCTCGGACGTCGCGGCCGTCTTCGCCGCAGAATAGATACGGATCGAGCTGCTCGGCCTCGACGCACTGCAGGACCAGGCCGCAACCACGCGACCGCTCTTCGTAGGACATGATCACCAGGGCTTCGCCAACAGCCACCAGCTCGCGCACGATCCACTGCTGGATCTTCACGATGTTGCGGCGACGCTCGCGATCGACCAGCTTCTTTTTGCGTGACCAGTCGTACCACTCGGCGTTCGCACGTTTGTTGAACACTTCCAGCGGCTTGCCGTCCAGGTCGCACGCGGTGGCGGTCGGGTGAATGCCCTTGCCGACGACGTTGCGAACAAACGATCGGCCGATCGACTGCGCATACGGGTCATCCCGCATCATCTGCCGAGCCCGGGCAATCAGCGTCTGCGAATCGTTGACGATCGCAGCGTCGGCCGACACGTCGGGCGCCCGCCAATCGCGGAAGGTGCGTTGCTTGCTGGCGGCCTGATAGGTCGACAGCGCGGCCATGCGGATGTCCGCGGCCTTCTTCTGCGCGCGGAGTTGTTTGAGTTCCAGCTCAGCTTTCGCCAGCGCAACCCGCTGCTGCTTGTCCTGGACGCGCTCACTGAGCGTCCGCTGCTTGCGCCGTTTTGCGGTTGCGGTTGCGGTGGCCATCAGCGCATCCTCCCGAACGTCATGCCGGCGAAGACGCGGCGAGTACCCGAGGCCCGATTCACGCGGGTCTCATAGATCTCGATGGCCTCCTGTAGCTCTTTCATGTTCAGCGAGGTGTAGGTCTGGCCCAGGGCGGTGGTGTACGACGCCAGCCCCTTGACGGCGATGTTGTACATGGCCGTCTTGAGTTGATTGAGGATTTCCTGGTCGCTCGGTACGCTCACTCCGCCTCCCCTGCGGGTGCCAGTCGTGACAATGGCCTATACGCAAAAACCGTCAGGGATTAACCGAACGCAAGCCACGGCCCCAAACAGCCGATAAGACCGGTCCTATTACCGCGGTAATATCGAGGAGTGAATTTGTGCCAAGTAGTGAAATTTCGGACGTGCTGGCGGGTCGCCGGCGGGGCGCCATCATGCAGGGGGATTGTCTGGTCGACGGGCGGCAGATCCCGGACGGCACCGTCGATGCGGTGATCGTGGACCCGCCGTTCGGCATCAGGTACCGCGGACAGAACAATCGGCAGCGGGCACTGCTCAACGACGAGCAGCCCTTCGTGTGGTTCCTGCCCGAAGCCTACCGCGTGCTGCGCCCGGGCGGGTCGCTGATCTGCTTTTGCCAGTGGCGGGTGATGGAGGACTTTCGGCGGCCCATTCAGCTTGCCGGCTTCCGCATCATGAACTGCCTGATCTGGGACAAGGGTCACGGCGGCATGGGACACACCGGCTGCCAGTTCGCGCCGCGCCACGAAGTCGCCTGGTTCGCGATCAAAGGGCGGTTCCGGTTCCCGGGGCGTCGGCCGGCCGATGTGCTGCCTCATCGCATCGTTCCACCCAAGCGGCGGATCCACTCGACGCAGAAGCCGTTGTCGTTGATGACCGATCTGATTGACAGCGTCACGAAACCCGACGAGCTGATCTACGACCCATGCTGCGGGTCAGGCAGCACCGTGGTCGCGGCCGTCGCGACCGGCCGGCGGGCGATCGGCATGGATCTGGACGCCGAGCACGTCGCCGCGGCAAGGCATAGACTGAAACATGAAGCAGCGAATAAAGCGTCTGATCAAAGCGTGGAATGATGAGATGGATCGCACTGACGCTGATGGTTACATGCAGTTGTACCCTGGCAGTGCTAGATTTGAGTTCTGGTTGTCATTGATCGTCTGGACAGGCGTGATCGCGTTATTCATCTACGCGATGAACCGGTGTATGTAGCCATGGTGGTCCATGCTCACAATCAGTCCTTGTTGCTGGCGAAACAATTCGAAGCCACCATCGGAGCCATCCTCAATGGAAGACGAACCCGGCACACTCGGCGCGTACGTCAACTCCGGATTCAACCAGGCGCTCACAGCCGTTGGCGATTGGGGGTTCTCAATCTTCAACGCGGAACTGGAGGCGTTCAACGCCCCGCGATCACTTCGATGGGCAGCCAGTTTCAATCTAATGGGCACCAAGACACAGATCCGAAACGCCGCCCGCGACCTGCTGCGTCGAAACGGTTTCAACGCGCCTGAGCTGCCTCTCCCACCTGAGGAGCAATTAGAGATCGAGCAGGCCCGTGCTGAACAGGTCAAGCAAGAAGAGAGAGGCGAGCAGTTTTTTGAACTCGGCCGGAGGATGAGAGAACAACTCGACGAGAAGCTCTATCGATCGCTGTTGACGGGTGAGTTTCCGCCGCCCGAACCTGGATCAACTGAACCACCTCGCGACCAGTCCTCAAAGTCGTGAATTGATGGGCTGGGGCGATGCTCGTACCAATATTGCAAAAAACGGCTCGTCGCGATCGCCATGATACGCGAGGCATCAGCCACGTGCGTAGGATCGACTAGAACCGACAGGGCGTAGTCAATACCGTCCGGCGCGGTGATTTTGACCGTGAATGTGTCCATGCATTCGCTATCGGTCATCGGCGGACCCATCCTCCCGTGACACGCTTGCGGCGCGGCTTCTGTGCCGCGGCCTTCTGGTCGTCTGGTTTAGGCGGCTCGATGACGCACAGGCGTCGTGACTCGGTCGTCAGACCCGCAACGTCCAACTCGCCCAGCTCGCGGAGGATCTCGATCAGGGCGATCTGCCCGACCTCTGTGTCAAAGTAGTGATTGGGTCGCCCGCTTGACTTGAGCCTCCAGGCCCACTTTTTACGTCCACTCTTTTTGTCCGTCATCAGCACGAAGTGTTCAGCCGTCACCTGCTTTATGTAATCCTCGCCTGTTTGACGGTGCAGGTGCCAGGCGTTGGGGCCATCCAGTTCGGCTTTCATGAGACGTGCCAACTTCGATTTCAGGAGCGTCGTGTGCACGTTCCAAACCCACCGCGGCTCGGGGGCGCCACGTGGTGCGAGATTCGATCGCTCCACAGGCTTTGTCCGTCGCTCATAGCCGTGCATCGCCGCGACACCTGGCAGCTTGGCGAACTCGTGCACCTCGTCGCCGCGATAGCGGGCGTCTACAGCCAGCGCGTAGCAGTGCATTTTCCGTGAAGGATCATGGACCATGGGAAGCGGCTGGCGGAAGGCGATGTCGTACAACTCTTCAAAGGTGGCGACCTCGCCGTGCTTGATCCGCCACGACTGCATCTGCGGACCCCAGCCGACCAGGTTGTAATAGATCCGATCGTGCTGAACGTCGGCCGTGCCGAGCATGACGCGCACGGCGCTAGGGATCTCTCCTTCGTCATGCGTCGCGGCATTGAGCTTTGGCAGCAGCCAACTTTCATCGGGTGCCTCGACGGCATTTTGCCAAGGCTCACCCAGCCATGAGTTGACGAAGACACGCAGCTTTTCGGGATCATCCTTCACGCGGAGGAACTCGGCCGCGATCTGTGACCAGGTGCGCCACGGGCTGACGAAGCTGTTTGACCAGTAGCCGCGATGACGTGTGCGGGGCGGATCGCCTTTGAGCTTCGGCGTCCAGCGGTTTTCAGTCGCCGCGGCCGCGGCGACCTGGTCAGAATCGTTAACGTTGAGCCTTTCAACGATTTGCTGACATGCCGGCACCCACAGACCCCGTTCAACCATCCACTGCTGATAGCATTGGTCAATCAGCGAGCCGCAGTCACCGCAGACTATCTGGGCGAGTGCATCGAGTTCAATTTCATCAGGCGTGCGGTTCTCAGGCCACTTCAACGATGCGAGCTTAAGGAGTTGGAAATATCCGCAATGCGGACATGGCATGTTGTACTGCCGGCGATCGCTGGCCTGGTAGAGCTGCCACGTCGTGCCGTCTTCATCAGTTGCAGATGAAACGCCGATCTGCTTTGCTCGATAACCGAATGTGGCTAGGCGTTCGCCGAGGATCTTCCAGGTGTTGCCAAGACGTCCGGCCTGTTTTTGGCAGTTGTCGATTTCGTCGTAGATGGCGACGCCTATCGTGCGACGGATCAGCGTATCCGGGCTCGACGCCCACCCTCCATAAATGCTCAACGTGTCTAAGCTGATTTGTTCAGCAGTCGCCCAGGTACCAGATGGAATGTGTTTTGAGAGTTCTTCACTGCAGTCGAAGATTCCTCGAATTCGACCGCTAAACTCGTCATGCACATCGGACTGCTTTGGTAAAACGTACTGAATCGGCATTGGCCGCATGTCGACCGAGTATGCCAGGGCGTTGTTTAAAAACTCAGTACCGCCGACACGAGCACATTTCATCCAGACGATCGAACCGACCGTGGGGTCGGCGAAGGCGTCGAGGATCTCCCGCATGTACGGCACGCGGGAGGTGTCCCATCGGCCCGGCTCGGCCGAGAACTTTGAGTCGAGATAACGGTAGCGATCGCACCACTGGCTGACGGTGAGGTTGTCGCGCGGCCGCAGTCGATCAATCACCGACGCCGGCAGCTCATAGGTTGATGGGATGGCTTCCGTTGCCGCCGTCATTTCTTCGCCCGCGCCTTCTTCGTCCGCTTCTTCGATGTCTTCTTTGCCGTCCCGCGGGGCGGGCGCCCGCGGCCGGACTTGGGCGTCTGCTTTGCATGGTCAGCCATCGATCGGTTCAACTCGATCGTGCCGCGTTCGATGATCAGCCGGCGAGCATTGTCGAATCGCTCGCGGAGCAGCTTCTCCTTTGCGCCCTCGTCCAGGCCGCGAAGCGCGAGCGGCAACGCCTGCTGCAACTCGTTGAGGCTGGCGACGTACGTGTCAGTCAGCGCGAGGACCGCCGCTTCGTGGAGGATCAGCGAGATGTACTTGCCTTCGAGCAATTCGCGCTTCACCCGTGTAAGGAGCATCTGCTCGGCTTTGTGCTGCAGGCCGATCTGGCTCAGGTCGACGGCGGCGCGATTCTCCTGCAGCGCGTTGCGGTGCCATTCGACGATCGCCTGGACATGCGCGTCGTCACGCCGACCTTCCGGGAAATCGTCCCGCTGGCGGAGGTTCCTGAGAGCCCGATCACTGATGCCGACCTCGTCTGCGATCTGTCGCCATGTCTTGCTCATCGGCGGAATAGCGGAACCTAAAAAAGGGTTGAATTTTTTGTCGAAAAACGAGGTTTTCTTTCACCCGCGTGGGGTACCCCCCAGGGAGGACCCGCGGCCGCGCGGGCTGGTCAAAAAGTGCTGTTATTAGCCCAAAAACAGCACTTTTAAGCCCTACGATCTATTGATGGCGCGCGTCTCGATTTCGAACACGATGTGAAATGGCTCACCGCTTGCTGGCGTGAACTTGAACTCCACGTGGTAAGTAGCGCCACCCGCTGGAAAGGCGGTTGCCGGCACTGCGATGAGGAAGTTGTAGCCCGTGTCGTCCTCGGTCCATCGAGGATCTGATGTCTGCAAGGTGTCGAAGACGACGTCCGCGATCGTGATGCTCGGCTCAGTCACAGCCGTCGACGTGTCAGCTTGATTGAACACAGAGCACTCGATTGAGTTGAGGCTTGCCTGCGTGATGGCCGTGCCGGCATTGCCGAGCACACGGGCCATGCATATTGCCCCCGAATCTTCGAAGATAGTGGCTTTCGGGATTTCGGCGTTGGGCATCTCAGCACGCTCCTGCGGCTTCAGCACCAGCCGCGTATATCTGTGAGGTGGACGCGCCGGCAGCGAACGTCTGCGAGGCAACAGCTCCGGGTGAGTAGATCCCAGCGGCCACCGAGCAATATGGCCCACTAATTACTGTCGGCTCAATTGCCGCGGCGTGATATCTGATATTAAATACCTGCTCGCGGACCGGCTCGAACGGATCGCGCCACAGACCGACGATTGCACCCGCGCTTAACGCACCACCAGACCAGGAAGCTGCCGCGATGTTGCCCGTCCAGAATGAACCGGCTGAGCCGTAATAACTGCCGATCGCAATATCAGCGTTGGCGTCTGAAAACTCGTCATCGAAGCCGCCGCCAGGCGCTGTACCCTGATCCTCTGTGTCAAACTCACCGTCGACGTACAGCCGCGCGTAGCCAGCGGCGTAATCCAACACGCCCACATACAGGTGAGGACGTCCGTCGTTCCTGGCTGTCGACGAAAATGCTCGCGCTATGCGACCATTTGCATCTCGTGCGACAAACTGTGGATTGCCAGACCCAAAACGCAATTGAATTGCCAGACCGGATATGCTGGTGTTCTGTCGAGCAACCATCACGGGGAAGCCAGACGATGATGTGGTGGACGCGATCGCTGCGACGGTAAAACTGTTGGCACCAAAGCTCATCCAAGTAGCGCTTGAAAGCTTAAGGTACGTTGAGCCATCGAACTCGCCTTCGCGGCCATACCGACCATCTGTGTGCGTGAGCGTGCCGGTGGCAACAGCGGCATCACGCAGGCCTCGACGTGTAGCATCCTTGGCAAGCTGGCGACGATCGCGAAAATGCCAGAAGGCCCGTAGGTTGCGAGCCAGCGGGTGCTGAGGGTTCAGCTTCGGATTGTTGAGGACTACGTTCAAATCTCGAACACCTGCTCAACGTCGTCGAGTGTGCTGGTGATTTGGACCTGGGCGACAAAATCTGCATGTAATTCAGGGTTGAAATCAGTCAACCCGCTGGGCCATGTGTTGCCCCCATCCGTTGAATGCTCGATATACAACGAGACTACACCAGCGGCACTGGCGTTGTCGGTTTCCACCTTCAGGACGCCGCTGGCGCCCATGTACAGGTTGACAGAGTTGTCAATGGCCCCGAGCACCTCATGGCCACCGTCCACAAGGTTAGTCGATCCGGCGGATGAAATCTCATCACCATAGTACAGGACGCCGCTGGCGATTTTCCACGGGCGCAGTGTCACCGTGATTTTCTCATTGGCCGAGTTGCTGGATAGGTCCAGCGTCTGACCGGTTTCGTTCAGGACGACGAGGCGGTAGTTGCGCGGGAGCATTTTCATTACTCGGCCTCCCTGATTATCGAGACGTATCGCAACAGGTGGCCGACGCGAAGACCCGGGTATTTCGCGACGGTCCGTGACCCATAGGCTTTGATCGCCGCGATGTGATCATCGCTGAGTTTGGCGATGTTGTTCTTGGCGACCTGCAGCTTGAAGCTGAAACCCGGGTTGCTGATCGGCACCCCGCCGGCACTGCCATCGGCGGCGCCGTACTGGCTCAGCATCGTGTGGTAGATCGTCGGCGTCATCATCTCGACAATGGCGGCTAGGATTTCATCCACGTCGGCCATCGCAGCGTCGAGATCTTTCTCGCCGGCGGCTACCTTGCCTGCCTCGATCGACGTCAAGGCATCGCCGATCGTTCGGTAGGTGGCGAAGTAGTCGACGGTCACCGTTCGCGTCAGTGCGACGAGCTGAGAGCACGCCGCGACAAGCTGCTCATTGCTGGCATTGACCACGTCGACGCCCAGTGCGGAGAGATCCTGACTGAGTTTGGATAGGTCCATGCGGTACTCCAGACAGAAGTATTACGGACGTAATGATCAGCGCTTCTGGGCTCGATCAACGACTGTCTTGGCGGCCGCGGTCATGACTTTGTCGATGGTTGCCACGACGTGTGGGTCTGAGAAATTTACCACGCCGTTGGGATCCTTGGCCGCCTCGATCGCCGTAGCGATGTTCACGCCGTTGGCGTCACCAGACTGCTTGCCGCGGAAGAAGCCAGCAATGCCACCGGCGAGGACGGCGCCCAGGGAAAGCATGGCGCCATAGGGCGGGGGCACAAACGGCGCGGCTGAATTCAACGCGGCCGCGATCAGATCGCCAAGGTTTGAATCATCCTGCTGCTGCAGTACGTCGTTGAGCTGAGCGAGCGCGGGTTTGTACTCCTCGATTAGGCCCTCGGCTTTTGTCTTCGCCTCCTGCGCCTGCATCGCGAGCTTGAGGACAACGTCTTTGACCGAGCCATCAGGCAGAGTCTCGGCCGTCGCGTTCAGCGCCTGCAGGGCCTGGTCGGCCGCGTCGTAATGAGCCTGCGTGGTCTCCATCGCCTGCTGCAGCTGCGAGATGGTTGACTTGATGGTAGATGTTTGGTCATTGCAGCCGCCGGCAGTCACCAAGCAGACCGACAGCAGCACGATGGTTGCAAAACGCTTCATGGTCATTCTCCGGGATTGATTTCAAAGGAGGCATTCGTCGAGACGGCGCCGGCCCGGCCGGGGCTATTCGATTTTTTGGGCTGTAGTTTTTTTGCGATGGCCTTGGACGCAGCTTTGAACACGTCGCGGATCGCTTCGTGCTCATCGGTTGATTTGAGATTGCCGTCGATCTGGCGACGTCCAATGGCGCCCACCATGCGACGTAAGGCGGGAAGGTCAATCTTGAGACGACGCAGAACCTCCAGGCAGACCAGCGGCGTCATCAAATCAAGCGTCGGCTGAATCGTGACCGTGGAGCTGGGCACGTCGCGACCCTTCTGTACCACGCCATGAATGTGCACAATAAAGTCGACGTCGATCGACTTGCCCTGCGGCAGTGCGTGCTTTGCCGCCGTCACGTCTTTTGGAGCGACGGCACCAGCAATTGCAACGACCTGAGCATTTCTGATTTGATCACCGTCCATGGTTCATCCTCAAAGAAGGTCATCCACGAGTTCCGCAGCTCGAACCTGGGCTGCCTGCCGAATGGACCGCATACGGCGCGAAACACTCGCAGGGTGCCAGCCCATGCGTTTGGCTGTTTCCTTGTTGGTTGGCGTATTAAGCCACGCCTGGAGCAACTCGCTCTGGGCCGCGGAGAGTTCGAGGCTGTCGAGCAGCTCCAGAGCGAGCTGATCAAGGCGTATGTCGTGGCCGAGGTCAGAGCGCGAAGACGTGAAGTCAAGTTGATCAGAGGGTGGGGCTTCTTGATTGCGTGCACGGATTAGACGTCGAATTCCATCCGTCATTCGATTGTTAATGCAGGTCCAAATGTACTGAACAAGCTCCCCCCGATGTGCGTCATAGTTCGGCAGCGCAGACCACCAAAGGTGTACAAGCACATCTGCAGCCAAGTCCTCAGCGTCGTGTGAGTGAAACCCAAATTGACGAGCTCGTGATTTGGCGGCGGCGTCTACCTTTGGTTTGATCCAGACCAGCAACTGTTCGATGGCTCGCTGGATTACTTCGTCTTCTGCGACGCAACGGGGTTTAAATGGATAACGACGCCGCCTGAGGCTGGCGCCCATCATCTCGTTCACCGGATCGGGCTGGCTCATTCAACTCTCCACCCCGTCTATACGCAGATTTTTTTCGAAGTTAACCGATGGCCGGCGGTCTGAGGGTTTTCATCAACAGACAACCCCTCAGGAATGGTCCATCACGTTGCCAACGTGAATGTCATTGATTTATGGGGCGTCAAATCTTCGCTGACACTCCACCACCAGACATCTCTTGCCAGTTTCCCAAGCTGAATGTCGAGGGTTCGAATCCCTTCGCCCGCTTTGATCTGTGACCATGTCGCCGCGTGCCCTGGAGCGCTGTTCGGGGTAGGGACATTCCAATCCCGATTGTACTAACGGCTCAGGTAGATGGCTGTCGGATTGATCAGCTTGCGGTTGCACTGAATCCGCACGCCCTGGGGGCCGGGTTCAACCTGAACATCAAAAACCGTCGGGTCGATCGTGTAGCTGTAATCGATCGCCTGGGCTTTCCATGCTCCGGCAAGCTGCGGGGCATCAATACGAATGGCGCCGGCGTTGAGCTCGATCCCGCGCCGCGGGAGGATCACCACCATCGCGCGATCCGTCTGGGCGTCCGACCCCGCTCGAGCGGTGACGACATGGCAGTATGCATTCGGCGTGTCGACTGCCGCGAAGTGCAGTTCACGGTCGCCGAAAAACCCGCCAAGATGTGACATCAGGTTCGTTCCGTCGGCCAATCCCTTGCGGGCGTGTTCGCCGTACCAGAACACCTTCGCCTGCTCAGCGGTTAATCCGTGACGTGCGACCCATCGCAGGAAGTACATGCCGCGCTCGAGGACCGTCGGCGCGCCCGCCGCCTTGCCGCCGTGGTCTTCGGTGATCCAGATGCCTTTGACCTTGCCGGTCTGCAGGTAGTCGGCAACGAACTGGTCAAGGCGGCGTGTGTTGTCATGCTCCGGCGGCGCGAGCATGTAGTGAACCGTCAGGTAGTCGATGTGTTTGTACACCGGCTGGCCGGCGAGCGACGGCACATGCTGACCGTCGAAAGTCGCCTGCATCATCTGTTCGATATACCACACGTTCGGCGGGTTGTACGGGTTCAGCGATCCGGCTGCGATCGGGATCGCCCGCTCGTCGCCATACACATCGCGCGACGCAGCCTCGATGGCCTGCACCGCTGGGCCCAGCCAGTGGTTGATATAGAAATCGAGCTTCCATTTCAGGTCGTAGCCGTACCACAGGGTGTGATCGTGATTCCACCACCGCTTGGTGTTGTCGCGGCCCAGTCGCTTGGGGTCCCAGTGCAGACTCAGCAGTTCATTGCCGATCTGCCAGACGGCATATCGATTCAGCGTCGGATACTTCTCATGCGCCAGGCGATAAAACCAGTACGCGCTGTCTCGATCATACGGCTTGTCTTCGTAGACCACGCCGGTCGGCGTGACGTAGACGGTGGTGATGCCCCGCCGGGTGATCGCATCGAACAGGGCCGGGCCGGTCATGGGATCGCGGGCATGGCGCGACTGGCTGTGAAATTCCTCGAGCCGTACGCGCACGGGTTTCTTCGTGAATGGTCCGACGTATTCCGGCACAACAGGTTCTTGTTCCAGCGTCGGGGGCGCCCAGCGGAC
Organism: Planctomycetales bacterium ZRK34; assembly: GCA_014873095.1. Taxonomy (GTDB): domain Bacteria; phylum Planctomycetota; class Phycisphaerae; order Phycisphaerales; family Zrk34; genus Zrk34. The sequence goes on along the minus strand of CP050848.1, from coordinate 3,516,680 downwards.
GTGGGTTCCGCCGAAGCTGCGCACCGCGGAGTAACGTTCACCGAATCCATCGCCGCGGCTGTAATGCGTGCCGAAGTAGGACAGCAACGGCGAAGACAGTTTCACCAACTGCGGTTTCAACTCGACGGGCTGAAAGACCGCCGCATCGGCGTGTTCCGACACAGCCGACGCATTGAACCGCTGCACGCGCACACTTGCCTCGCGGACCATGATCGACAGCGACTGGTCATTCCCGTCAACAAAACGAATCGGCGCTTCGAGTATCACCTCGCGCCCGTAGTTCACCTGCAATTGATCGGCCTCGATCGTCAGCATCAACTCGACATGCAGCGGGGCTTCGGGCAACGGGCGATAGCTGCGTTCGACCTTGCCGCAGACGATCTTCCCGCGTCGCGGCTGAATGCACACGTCAAGTGAATCGGCATCTGTCTTATTCGTAGGGGCCAGGCCGTGCATGAGAAGCGTGAAGCCGCCGGCCTCTGTCTCGCATTCGACAAATTGCAGGTCAACTGACAGGCGGGCGCTGTGCAGATTCAGCTTGTGCTGGTATACCCACGTGCCGGGGCGATCGGCTTTCCCGCTGAAAATGAACTTCGGCGTCACCTGCTCGCTGGATTGCCTGGCAGCCCAGTCTTCGGAGTGACTCAACAGGTCAAACTCTTGCCGGACGCTGGTCGCCGGCTCATCACCGAGCAGCACGCCGGCCATCAACATCACCGTCGCAGCGATACACACAACGCTTCGCATGAATAGGCCTTTAATCTGTGATCAATCGGAGCGTGATGCCGCCGACATCGATGGCCTCATCGCCGGCGATCTTGTCAGCGGACAGCGTCATCGTGCCCTGCCCCGCCGGCAGTTTGAATCGACCCAGCGAGAGGGGTTTGAACCGCTTGGCATACGACTCGGGGCGCTTGGTGCGATCGTCCGCGGGGCCGACCAGCGGCGGGTCGAAGGCTTCATCGATGGTGGCGCCGAGGCGGGCGTCGCCCATCGCCAGCGTGATTTTGCAGCCGACGTCCTGCGGGCGGCAGGTGTAATGAACAATCGCTTCGTATTCACCGGCGGCATGCACGTCGAGGTCCCATGTGATCGAGTCGTCGGTGCTCGTCCAGTGTTCGAAAAATGACGAATTGGGATAGCGGTTGCTGCGCTGGATGGTTCCATGTTCGACACCATCGCGGGCCGGCAGATAAGTCACGGGGAACTGGCGATACCCGACCGGGAACGGGGCCGGCTTGCGCACGAGTTTGCTGACCACGTTCTGGCGATACTGCTTGGCCGCTTCGCGGAGTTTGTCAGCCACATCGGGGTGCTTTTTGGCAATGTCATTGCGCTGACCGGGGTCGGTGTGCAGGTCGTAGAGCTTGCCTTTGTGGTCGAGCATGAACTGATCGGTGCGCACGGCGATTCGGCCGCCCCACGTCGAGTAGATCATCCGATCGGGCCAGTCGGCCTTGCCGCCGGAAAGCAGCAACGGCGCGACGCTCTTGCCGTCCAGCGGCTTGTTGGTCTTCACCGGCACGCCGGCGAGGTCCGCCAGCGTCGGCAGCAGATCGATCGCGCCGGCGTTGTGTTTGATCTGCGTGTTGGACGCGATGCGACCGGACCAACGGATAAAACACGGCGAACGCACGCCGCCCTCATCGGTCGAACCCTTGCGGCCGCGCATGTCGCCGTTCCATCGCCAACTGTTGGGCCCGTTGTCGCTGAAATACACGATGATCGTGTTCTTCGACAGGTCGAGCTTGTCGAGCGCGCTGACCATGCGACCGACGTTCCAGTCGATGTTTTCACACATCGCCAGCGCCGCCCGCGTGAAGTCATCATTCTCCTTTTCCGGATCGCGGTTGTGCATGTCGAGCTTTTTGCCGTCGAAGCGCTTGTAGAACCGATCGGGCACCTGCATCGGGGCGTGGGGAATGTTGTACGGCACGTAGCAGAAAAACGGCTGGTCGCGATGTTCGGTCATGAACTCGATGGCTTTGTCGGTCAGCGCATCGGCGAGGTAGCCTTTGAAGTCGACGTGCTTGCCGTTGTGTTCGACCCACCAGTCGAAGTACTGCGCCCAGTGCCCGCTGGGCATGCCGTAAAACGTGTCAAACCCACGGGCGTTGGGGTGATAGGGCCACTGCGAGCCATTGTGCCACTTACCGAAGCAACCAGTGGCGTACCCGGCGGATTTGAACACCTCGGCGATGGTTGTTTCACCGAGTGCCAGCCGCTCGCCGCCGGCGGAGGTCGAGTACACACCGCCGCGCGGCGCGTAACGGCCAGTCAGAAACGCGGCGCGCGTCGGCGAGCAGACCGGCGCCACGTAGAACCGATCCAAGGTCGCGCCCTGCCCGGCAAGTTGGTCGATGTTGGGCGTGGACAGGTTGGTATTGCCGGTGACGCTGAGGTCGCCCCAACCCTGGTCGTCGGTGAGAATCACGACGATGTTCGGGCGGTCGGGACGAGCGGCGTGCAGCGTCGCGGTGGCGGTATGAATCGCCACCAGCGCCAGCAGAAGTTGAATCGTCAATCGCACGTGAATGCCTCCGGGGTCGGTCATTGGTTGATCTGTTTGAGTCTGGCGGTCAGTTGAGCAGCGAGGTCGCGGCGGACGCTCTGCCACTTCGGCGACTCGGCGAGGTTGTGAAACTGATGCGGGTCGTTGTGCATGTCGTACATTTCGACGGAGCCGTCTTTGTACTGGATGTAGGCCCAGCGGTCGGTTCGCAGCAGGTGGTCATTGCGACGGAGGCTGTAAGCCGCCTCGCGGACGCTCGCCGAGGCGTCGGCGAGGACGGGTTTGAGGCTGTGGCCCTGGCAGTGATCGGGAACCGACAGGCCGGCAAGATCGGCGAGGGTCGGGTAGATGTCGATCTGTTCGACGAGCGCGGCGCGCTGCCCGACGCCGATACCCGGCCCGGCCATGACCAGCGGGATGCGCGTGGACTCTTCATGCAGCGACATCTTCTGCCAGAACTCGTGCTCGTCGAGGTGATACCCGTGGTCGGAGGTGAACACGATGATGGTGTTGTCGGTGAGCCCCTGCTCGTCGAGGGCATCGAGCACCCGCCCGACCTGCGCATCCATGAACGACACCGCCGCGTAATAGGCGGCCATCACCTTCTGCTTTTTCGCCTGCGTGTCCAGCCCGATGCGCGGCGAGTTTTTCACCATGCCGGCCTTGGGGATGTCATCCCAGTCGTTGTCGATCTGCCTGGGCAGTTTGATCTTCTGATGCGGATACGCCTGGAAATATTCTTCCGGCGCCACCAGCGGCACATGCGGGCGCACCATGCCGACCGCGAGGAAGAACGGCTTGTCGCGATGCTTGGCGATCAATTCGACGGCTTTGTCCGCTGCCTGGGCGTCGGGCTGGCGGGTTGCATCCGGCGAAGCTTTGACGACGTAGAACGCCCCACCGTAGCCGAGGTTGTAGTGAATCTTGCGATCGGGATCGGGTTTGAGTTTTTCGCGGGTCAGGTGCTCGTGCTGGCCGCGGGTCCACTGCTCGGGGCCGGGGCAGTTGAAGCGCTCGGTCCACGAGGCGGCGTGGTCGGGCCCGTCGACGCCGGCGGTGATGTCGCCGGGCACGCGCATGTGATAGATCTTGCTGATGCGGGCGGTGTAGTAGCCGTGCTGCTTGAAATGCTGGGTCATCGACGGGCGGTCGCCGAGGTTGCGGTCAAACAGGTCGCCGTGGTAGTTGCCGCGGGTGCCGATGGTCTGGGCGTAGAGCCCGCTCATCAGCGCCGCGCGGGACGGGCCGCACAGCGGAAACTGGCAGAACGCCCGGGTGAACCGCATGCCACGCTGGGCCAGCCGATCGATATTCGGCGTGTTGCACTGGGCATTGCCGTAGCACCCGAGGGCCTCGGCGGTCAGGTCATCGGAGATGAGAAACACCACATTCGGCGGCGCGGCGACCCCGGAAGCACCCAGCGCCGCCAGCCCCAGCACGAACACGATCATGAACCATCGGTATCGCATCGCAAGTCCCTTCATAGCGTCAGGATACTGGACGTGAGCCGATGTGGCGATATTGCAGCCCGCTCCCACGAGCGGGGTTTTACCCCAGTGCATGCCCATGAAGTTTTTTTATCATAACTGTAACGATCCGCGAGCCGGGCGCAGACCATTTGTAGCTGTATTTCTGTCGCTGAATTCGGATCAGGCGCATGGACCGCAACGAACAACTCGCAATCCTGTGGACGGGCGCCCAGCCCGTGGTGGCGGGGTATATCCGATCCGTGGTCCGGGATTTCCATCAATCGCAGGATGTGCTCCAGCAGACCGCGGTCGCGCTGGTACGCAAGTTCGACGACTACGACCCGGACCGGCCGTTTGTCACATGGGCGATCGGCATCGCCAAGTTGGAAATTCTGCGGCACCGGCGGTCGTGTGCATCGGATCGACTCCAGTTCAGTGAAACACTGATCGGACAGATCGGCGAAGAGTACGAACGCCTCTCGGCTCAGGCGGACCGCTCCAGCGAGGCGCTGCTGACCTGCCTGGATCAGGTCGTCGGCCGCTCGCGGCGGGCGCTGGAACTCCGCTACCGGGAAAATCTGAAACCCGCGCAGATCGCGGTCCACTTGCGGATGGACGCCGGGGCGGTGCGCGTCATGTTGCACCGGGCGCGGGCGGCCCTGCGCCAGTGCATCGAACGACGCCTCGGCGGGGAGGCTCAAAAATGAACGGCACCCCTCTGATCGAAGCCTACTTCGACGGTGAACTGACTGATGAGCAGCAGGCTCAACTGATCGCGCAGCTCGAAGCCGACCCGCAACTGCGTCAACAGTTCGCCGAGTTCAGCTACCTGAACAGTCGGCTGCACGACGCGATGCCGATGCAGGATATTCATGGGGCGGCGTTCGAGGTTCGCAAACCACGCGCCGGCGTATGGAAGATCGGCATGCGCGGCGGACTGGCCGCGGCGGCATTGATCGCGCTGGCGGTGACGATCGGCATCGTGATGTTCCGTCCTGCACAGCAGGTTGGAAGTCATGCGACCGCCACGCCGCGCATCGCGATGATCACTGATCTGGAAGACGCGGTCTTCGCCGACCCGGACGTGTCGGTCAAACTCGGCGGTCAAATCGCCGCCGGGCCGATCCGTTTGAACTCGGGCACGCTGCAGTTGATGTTCAACAGCGGCGCGGTGGTGACCTTGCACGGCCGATCGCAGTTGGAGATGCTCGGACCGGATCGCTGCCTGCTGACTGAAGGTTTACTCACAGCCTACGTGCCGCCGAAGGCGCGCGGTTTCGTCGTGCGCGGGCTCGACGGGGTGCGCGTCGTGGACCTGGGGACGCGCTTTGCGATGTATGTCGACCAGACGGGTCAGACTTCGGTGTATGTGACCCAGGGCATGGTTCGGCTGGAAACGCTGCGCGAGCAGGTGACCTTGCGGGTGGATGAATCAGCAAGTGTCAAGCACGGCGGAGCGATCGGGCCCATCGGCAGCGCGGCGACACTGCTGGCGGCAGCGGCGGCCGACGACATGCTCAACGGCTACGAGCGGTGGACCGCCTACCGCCAGGCGATCGAAAAAGACCCGAGCCTGCTGGCGTTTTACGACTTCACTTCGATCGACGACTCGACGGGACGTTTGATCGGCGCCGAGCTCGCACCCGGCCGCTGGGCGCAGAAGCCCGCGCTGCGGCTGCACGGTTCGGGCTCGGGCAATCGCATGGAACTGCCGGCCGACGTCAGCGCGAAGATGAATTTCAAAGGCAGCTTCACCGTCGCGCTGTGGTGCCGGACCGACGAATTTCAAACGATGTGGCAGACGCTGATCGCCAAGGGTGATTCAGCGTGGCGCATCCATCGGCTGGAAACTTCCAACACAATCTCGTTCGACACCTCGCATGAAGGTGCCGACACGCTGGAGGCGATGTCGCGCGTCGACGACGGCCGCTGGCATCACATCGTCGCCACCTACGAAGCCGGCGAGATGGCAGAAAAGCGGCTTTACATCGATGGCAAGCTCGAAGCCCAGCAGAGCTTCCGGTGGATCGACGCCAATACACAGCCGGTCTGGATCGGCAACAACTCTGAAAAGAACGATCGAGCCTTCAACGGGCTGATCGGCGAGGTCGCGGTGTTTGACCGAGCACTCAGTGACACGGAAATCGAGCAGTTTTACCGCGTCGGGCGCGTCGAGGCGACGCTAGGCAATCCGACGGATTGAATGATGTTGGAGATACGGACTGACATTTCGCAGAAGCGAAAGGAGCAAACAGAATGAGGCAGACACGTCAGCGCAAGGCGCAACGGATGGGATCGACAAGCCTGCTGGTCGCAGCGATCGGGCTGGGGCTCGGATTCGGATCGACTGTCCGAGCGGACCTGATCGGCGAGTGGCTATTCGACAACAACCTGCTGGAAACCTCCGGCTTCACTGCCGCCGGCACGCATGATGGCGAAGCCGTCGGCTCCGTCACGTACACCACCGATACGCCGCTGGACTCAGGCGGCTATGCCGTGAATTTGACCGGCGGCGACAACGCCGTGCGCGTGTTGAACTCCAACGAAAAAATCGGCGGCAGCCAGAACCTCGGCGACAACCTCACCTACCAGTCGACCTACGACGCCGACATCTCCAGCAACCCGATGGCCATCAGCGTCTGGGCCAAGGGCTGGCCCGACAGCAACTGGGAACCGTTCGTCTCGAAGAAAGGCGAATCCGGCAACGGCTACCAACTCCGCAAATACGACAACACATCCCATGCCGCGTTCACCCTCCGTGGCACCGGCGCCATCGACGATCCTCAAGGCGAAATCAGCAACACCAACGACGGCCAGTGGCACCACTACGTCGGCGTGTGGGATCCGGCCAACTCCAACCGCTACCTCTACGTCGATGGCGTGCTCGATGTCGCCGGCTCCATCACCGATGGATCGGACACCGGCTCGGTCTCTGTCGCGAGCTACGAGTATCTCGTCTTCGGCGCCCGTGACAATGGCGGCTCGATCAACAGCTACTCTCATGTTCAACTCGACGATGTCCGCATGTACAACTCGGTGCTGACCCAGGCCGACATCGCCGCCGTCGCCGATCGCAACATGACCGCTTCGGAGAAGATCGCCGACTCGCTCAGCGGCGCCGGCCTGGCCGAAGGCATCCGCTATCACCGCGTCACCAGCGGCTCCGGCGGTCTATCCAACATCGACCAGGGCGAAGGCCTGCTCTCCGGTGAGCTATACAACCCCAACGGCGGCAGCGCCGGCTCGGCCAGCCTCATCAACTACACCTCCAACGCCACCGAAGGCCTCATCCCCGGCACCGACAACTTTCCCGGCGGCGCCACCGACAACTCAGCCACCCAATGGGCCGGCGTTATGGACATCCAGACCGCCGGGCAGTACACCTTCGGTGTCAACTCCGACGACGGCTTCCGCCTCACCATCGGCGGCAAGCTCATCGCTGAGTACTACGGCGGCACCGGCGGTTCCGACCAGCGCGTCAGCATCTCCTTCGACGAGGCCGGTCTCTACCGCTTCGAGTTGAATCACTACAACGGCACCGGTGGCAATCACCTCGAATTCTGGGCGACCGAAGGCAGTGACTCTTCGCTCGGCGTCGGCCCGCTCGTCGGTGACACCGCCAACGGCGGCATCGCGGTTTACCAGAACGTGCTGGCACCCAGCCAGAATCTCGGCGCCGCCCTGGCCCAGGACGCGGGAACGCAAGTCGTCAGTGTTGAAAACGTCCAGCGCACCGGCACCACCGTCAATTCGCTGCACCAGGTCACCGAAATGATCGATGGCAACATCGTCCCGAACAACCACACCCTCCACGCCCGCACCAACATCACCGGCGTCGGTATCCCCTCCGGTTTCGCGGGCGACAACTTCGGCGCGGTCTTCACCGGCGTGATGAACATCACCGAGGCCGGCCAGTACACCTTCACCACCACCTCGGACGACGGCTTCCGCCTCGTCATCGGCGGCACCGTCGTCTCCGAAGCCAACTACAACAAGGGCACCACCCCCGCCATCACCAACACCGCCAACTTCCTCGAAGCCGGCGTCTACGAATACGAGCTTTACTGGTTCGAGCGCGGCGGCGGCGAAGGCATGACGCTCTCCGCCGTGCAGGATTCGACCGGCGACGATGTCAATCTCTACGGGCTCGTCGGCGATCAGGACACCATGCATCGCGCCTACACCGGCTTCGTCGTCACCGGCGTCAAACTTGCCGCCGGCCAGCTCGGCGGTTCGCTCGGCGACACCAATGAAGCGATGACGCTGATCGAGAATTCCAGCCTCTACGGATCGGCCACCGCCAGTGAGTTCTACGACACGATCAACCTCCTCGACGGTGGTCCCGATCAGCACTACGGCTCCAGCGACGCCCCGCCCATCACCGGCGACAACTACGCCAGCCTCGCCCGGGCGTCGGTGTACTTCGACGCGGCCGGCTACTGGACCTTCGGCGTCAACGGCGATGACGGGTTCGCCCTCGCGCTCGGCGGCAACGTCGTGCTCGAACGCTTCGGTACCGGCTCGCCCGGCGATGTGCTGTCGACCGTCTTCGTCAAGGAAGCCGGCTGGTATGACCTGGCCATGCTCATGTTCGAGGCCGGCTCCGGCTCCACGTTTGAACTCTTCGCTGCTCAAGGCGCCTTCACCGCATTCAACTCGACCGACTTCCATCTCGTCGGCGATACCGCCAACGGCGGCCTGCTCGTGATGACGGTGCCCGCGCCCGCGGCGCTGCCCGCCGGTCTCGCCCTGCTGGCGATCGCCGGTCTGCGTCGACGTCGGCGATGAAACAGGCCACCGCCTGCACGCGATCGTGCGACGAAAGCCGCATGATCGCTTTTGAATCTTCCGCCCCAATCAGGGAGGCGCAACATGCCACGCCAACGCGCATTCACGCTCATCGAACTGATGGTTGTCGCCGCGATCATTCTGCTGCTGGTCGCCATCCTGCTGCCAACACTCGACAAGGCCCAGGAGATGGCCGCCGTCAGCATCTGCGCCACCAACCAGCGCCAGCTCCAACTCGCCACCACCGCCTATGCCGGGGACAACTACAACATCTACCCACCGTGCAAACAGGCCATCGCCCTGACCTACACCGGCGGCACCGATGGCAAAGACGGCTCCAATATCACGCGTCTGGATCAGAGCCTGCTTTGGCCCTACTTCAACGACACAGACCTGCTGATGTGTCCACTTTTCAAATCGATCACCAGCGACGACACCATCCGCAGCTACTCGATGAACTGGAACGCCGGCCCCATGCCGCCCAACGGACGCGACAGCGACTCCGAACTCGTCGGCAGCATCAACCAGGTCCGCAACCCCAACACATTCTGCATCTTCACCGAGGAAAACCCGTTCCCACTGCCCCACTGGAGCAGCGCCCGCATCAACGACGCCGACCTGGTCGTCTCGAACATCGGCGGTGGTCAATACTGGCCCAACAAAGACACGCTCGGCACCTATCATCTGCCTGATCCCAACCGCTATAGCGCCGCAGTGCCATCGGGTTTTGTAGCCACACTCCCCGACGAGTTGCTGTACACCGGCCTCGCCAATGTCGCCTTCGCCGATGGGCACGTCGACCTCGTCGAAACCACGATGACCGAATCCGTCGTCTACAATGATCCGTCCCTGATCAAATGGACCCAAAACACGCCCTATCGCCCATGACTCTACACTGCCCAGCGACATCCCGCGTTCAAAGACCTGTTTCATCCGCCTTCACGCTGATCGAAATTCTCGTCGTCGTCGCCATCATCGCGGTGCTCATCGGCATCCTTCTGCCCGTGCTCGGCACCGCCAAAACCAAAGCGCGATACGCCGCGTGGGCCGCCCAGGCGCACAACCTCGCCGCCAATCCCGACCTGGCGGTCTACTACGATTTCGAAGGCGGCTCCGCCGGCGAGCGTGTCGTCAAGAACAAAGCCCAGGGCGCCGTCGACCCCAAGCGTCTCCGCATCGCCAGCGCCAGCGATCTGTATCGCATGACCAAGCCCCTGGACCTGAAGAAGATCCCCGAATGGGGCGAGGGCCGCTGGCCCGGCAAAGGCGCCATCGTGTTCGACGGGGTCGACGATTACCTCGAAACCGGCAAACACGCCGAGTCCAACTTCGACTTCCACAATCCCTTCTCCGTCGTGGTCTGGTTCAAGGTCTCCAGCTTTCAGGGCAACTGGGACGCCATCGTCACCAAGGGCGACTCCACCTGGCGCGTCCAGCGCTACCAGACCTCCAAAACCGTCACCTTCGACACCAACTACAACGGCGCCGACACCCTCCCCGCCAAGACGGCCATCGACGACGGCGAATGGCACATGGTCGTCGCCACCTATGAAATCGTCGACTCGTCCACGGCGAAGAAATCCATCTACGTCGACGGCGTCCTCGAAAACTCACACAACGTCGGCGGCCCGCTCGAACCCAACAACTACCGCCTGATGATCGGCTCCAACGAGCAGACCAGCGCCCGCTACTTCCACGGCATCATCGACGAAGTCGCCATCTGGCGCCGCGCCTTGTCCGCCGGCGAAGTCGAAAAGTTTTATGAACAGGACCGCCCGTAAAACCACTGCTACCGCATCAGGCGGATCCACGTCGTGAACTGATCCTCGACCGTGTCGATCGGTCCGAACGCATCGATGAACTCGGCCCGCAGGGCGTTGACCTGGCGGTTGCCCGGCGGAATCTTCGACAGCTTTTCGAGGTATTTCCGCATCTGGTCGTGGCGCTTCTTGAATAGAAACTGAAACAGCCCGTACGCCTGTGCGTACAGCTCGCTGACGCGCTGGGCGTCGTTGACCGGCAGCGTCGTCATCGTGATGAACTTGTCGAGCTTCATCAGTTTGTCGTCGCCCTGCATGTCGGTCAGCAGCTTGCGCCGCTCGACATTGTCGAAATAAGGCCCGAAGCTCGCCGCCGGATCGTCGGTCTCGAAATTCGTGGCCAGCCCCTCGGCCAACCAGAACGGATAAAACACGTTGCGCACCTGCAGGTTCGAATTGAACGCAAGCTGGTGGACCGCTTCGTGCGTCGTCTTCGCCGTGTTGGCCATGCCCGCCACGCCGCGCAGACGATTGCGGTACCACTGATGCTCGCGCATCGCCGCTTCAAGCTTCTGACGATGCACCGACACCAACGCGGGGTTGCGACTGTCGCGGCGGATATTCTGACGCAGCGCATCGATCGTCTTTTCAAGTTCGGCGATGTGGTTGACGACGCGCTGATGCGCGGGGTTGGTCTTGTCGTTGAAAAAGGCGATGCGGTTGGTCCGCACGGAGTAGTACCCGCTGGACCACGACATGTTCATACGGTCGACGCGGCGCGCGTAGTCGGCGAAGTCGTCATGCGAATCGAACAGTAGACAGACGAGGCGCTCCGACAGCGGCAGCGGTTTAAGATCGGCCCGGCGGAATGCGCTGTAGAAAATATCGTGTGTTTTCTCAAGCAGCACCGCGCGGTTCAGGGCCCAGGCGGGATCGGTGTCGTAGAAGATCAGAAAGTGCGGCGAGACATGAAGCTGATACTTCTTACCGAACTGCTGCTGAAGCGCCTGCTGGCGTTTGGGATCTTCCGGCAGGCGGGTCGTGTCGGCGATGCGCACCAGTCGCTGATAGACCTCGTTGTCGTCGGGTCGAATCTCCAGCACGCGGCGGTAGACCTCGGCGGCCTCCTGCGACAGATCGTTGGCCGAAGCCCAGTCGCCCAGCGAGGCCAGCGCGACCGCGTCGTTGCGATCGGTCTGACTCAACCGCTGAAGATACTGCACGGCCAGGTCATCCCCGGCGCGCGCCGGCCCGCTGACCGGCCCAAGCCAGGCCGCCAGCAACATGACCCAGAGAATGTTCGCTCGTTGTGCCTGCAGCATGTCCGTGTTTATTATACGGGTCGCGTCAGCGGAGGCGACGACCCCGCATCTGCTACATTTTTCGGTCATTCCACATAGCCGGTCCAGCCGCGTGGCGATAAGATAACTCGGTCGGTGTATTTCCCCGACCGCCAATCGTGTCCTGCCCCGGTGATTGCGATGCTTCGAATGCTTGTCATGCTGCTGCCTGTGGTGCTGGCTGTTTTGCTCGTCGGCTGCGAGGAGCGCGTCGTCAGGGTTGAAAACAGTTGGGTCGGCTCGCAGGTCGAGATGGCTGAAAAGCGATATCCCACCCAGAAGCCCAAGTCCGATCCGCTGAAGGAAACCGGCGAGGTTCTGTTCGGGTGGACGGACGGCCTGTTCGGCGAAAAGAAGAAGCGGGCTGTCACCGGCGAACAGGTCGGTGAGATCAGCGGCAAGCAGCTGCGTGAAAAATCCACCGCCACCAGTTCGAGTTCGCAGTAGACCGGCGGGTGATCCGCAGCCCCATCCTGCCTCACGCATCGTGTGGAGATCGCCATGCGCATCAGCCGTGAATTCACAATCCAGTTGCCCGACGGGCCCGGCGACCTCGGGGCTGTCGTCGAGCCGATGGCCCAGGCGGCGATCAACATCGATGCGATGAGCCTGGTCGACTCGCCGCCGCACATGATCCTTCGCCTGATAACCAGCCGCCCTGACGAGGCGGTCATGATTTTCGAGCGGCTGGGTCGGCACGTCACGAGCGCGGACGTGCTGGCGGTGGATCTGTCCAACGAGCCGGGTGCGCTGGCCGAGATTCTCCGCCGCCTCGACGAGGCGAACATCGCCGTCAACTATGCCTACATCTCGACCTCGACCGAAGGGGCCTGCGCCACGGGGATCATCAGCGTCGACGACCCGCACGCGGCGCTGGACACGCTGAACCCGGCGTAGCGATTTCGCCATTCATCGGTCAGCCACTACAATCTGCTCATGACTTCATTCCACGCCACCACCATTCTCAGCGTGCGCCGAGGCAACGAGGTCGCCATCGCCGGCGACGGGCAGGTTTCGCTGGGCCAGACGGTCGCCAAGTCCGACGCGGTGAAAGTTCGCAAGATTCCCGCGGGTCAGGGCCATGAGGTGCTCGTCGGTTTCGCCGGTTCGGCGGCCGACGCCTTCGCCCTGCTCGAGCGCTTCGAACAGAAGCTCAAGGACTCACCCGGCAACATCAAAAAGGCCGCCATCGATCTGGCTAAACAGTGGCGCACGGATCGCTACATGCGGCGGCTGGAAAGCCTGCTCGCCGTGGCCGACAAAACGACCTCGCTGATGGTCAGCGGTCAGGGCGATGTCATCGAACCCACCGACGGGATCATCGGCATCGGCTCCGGCGGCCCATACGCGCTGGCCGCGGCGCGCGCCCTGCTGAACCATACCGATTTGCCCCCCGCCGATCTTGCCCGCGAAGCGTTGAAGATCGCCGGTGAAATCTGCGTGTACACCAACACGAACATCACTGTCGAAACGCTGTGAATGGTTGATCGGTTAACTGGTTAACTGGTTAATTAGGCAAAGCCCGATGCTGAGCGCCGCGAAGCGTCGGGGTATTGTTGATAACATCATGCCATGAGGCCGACCGACTCCAACTCCTCTGCACTAGCTGCTCAGCGCGTCGCATGGATCGCGCTGGTCGGGGCGATTGTGATCATGGCGATGAAGTTTGCCGTGTTCGCCATGACGCGCTCGGCGGCGGTGTTGTCGGATGCGATGGAGTCGGTGGTCAACATCGCGGCGGCGGCGATGGCGACGTTCAGCACGTGGTACGCCGCACGCCCGGCGGATCGTGAACACCCTTACGGGCATGGCAATATCGAATTCATCAGCGTCGGCGTCGAAGGCACGATGATCGCCGTCGCGGGGTTGGTGATCATCGCTGAGTCCGCCCGCCGGCTCTGGCTCGGACTGTCGCCCGAGCAGCTCGACGCCGGGATGATCGGCCTGGGCGTGATCAATGTTTTGCTGTTCGCGCTGGCGATGTACATCCGCCGCCGCGCCGCCGCGATCGACAGCCCGTCGCTCATCGCCGACGGCAATCACCTGCTGGTCGACTGCCTGACGACGCTGGCCATCATCGCCTCGCTCGGCGCGGTCTACGCCACCGGCTGGGTCTGGCTCGATCCCGCGGCGGGCATCATCATGGCGATGGTGATCGTCTACGCCGGCTGCCGTCTGATCCGCCGCTCACTGGCCGGGCTCATGGATGAATCCGATCTCGCCGAGCACGACATGATCGAGCAGTTACTCGATGCGCGCGTCGCGGCGGGTGACATTCTCAGCTACCACAAGCTCCGCCATCGCCACGTCGGCACGTTCCACTGGGTCGACTTGCACATCCAACTGCCCGCCGACATGACCGTCGCCGACGCCCACGAACGCGCCAGCGCGATCGAATACGAAATTGAGCAATCCCTCGGCCAGGCCAACGCCACCGCCCACATCGAGCCCCCGGAACATCAACACTGATCCCCCGCGCCTCGCCCCCAAGCCCGATGCTGAACGCAGTGAAGCGTCGGGGTCGGCCCCAAACTTCAACATCTCACGAACCACCGCGCTTCGACCCGCGTACCCACCATAGAACACACTGGGGAACCGGGCATGAGGCACCTCGGCCAATCCGTCGCACCAACGCGCACCGTCATCTTCCTCCTGCTCGCCACACTCGGCCTCGTCGCGCTGGCCGACTTCTTTTTCTACGACCACCTGATCGGCATCACCGCCGGACTTTACACGGCCGCGTTGTTGGTCATCGTGCTTGCACGTTATCCCGCAGCGCTGAAAAGCGTGCCCGGCGTCATCACCACGCTCGCCCTGATCGGCTTGATCGGCGCGATGATCGACTGGCCCGGGTGGTTGGAAATCATCCTCACCGCCTGCGCGCTGCTGATGCTCGTCCGCATCGGCCAGAGGCGCTGGCAGACGGATCCTTTTGTGTGGTTCGGGCACTGGTTGCGTTTCATTTTCACCGCCTGGGCGACGCCGTTTCACGACTACATCATCCTCCGCCGCGCCGCCCGCGGCAGCGGTCTCCGCACCGGCCGACGCGCCGCAGGCTGGGGTGTTCCCGTGTTGCTGACCGCCGTCTTCGTCGGGCTCTTCGCCGCCGCCAACCCCATCATTGAAAAATGGCTGAATCGATTCTTCGACTGGGTTCAGACATGGCCGGATCACATCAACGTCTGGCGCGTCGTGTTCTGGTTGATCAGTGCGATCATCGTGTGGGCACTGCTGCGCTGGCGATCTTTTCAAAAGCAACGCGTCAACCCGAATCATCGTGTACCGCCCCGTAAACAAACCGCCGCCCATGGGCCGACGTTGGCCGATGCGATGGTGCGACCGGATTTCATTGTGCGATGTTTAGTGCTGTTCAATTTCGCTTTCGCCGTCGAAACCGTTCTCGACCTGATCTATCTTACCGGCGGCGCCGACCTGCCCGACGGCATGACTTACAAAACCTACGCTCGCCGCGGGGCCTATCCGCTGGTTGTCACCGCCCTGCTCGCCGGCGCGTTCGTATTGATCTGCTTTCGATCGGGAGCCGCCGGCCCCGCCATGAAAAACGCCCGGCGACTGGTCTACCTCTTCCTGATTCAGAATGTCATGCTCCTGTTCAGCGCCGCCTGGCGGTTGTACCTCTACATCGACGTGAGCATGATCACCCGGCTCCGCGTGGCCACCATCATCTGGATGGCCATACTCACCTTCGCCTTCGTCACCGTCTTTATCCGCATCATCACCGAGCGTGACAACGCCTGGCTCGCCCGCGTCAATGCGCTGTTTGCTGCGGTTGTCATCTACGCCTGTTGCTTCGTGAACTTCGATGCGATGATCACCGACTTCAACGTCCGCCATTGTAAAAACCTTCACGACGATGGCGACTCTGAACGTTTCAAGATCGATATCGGCTACGCCCGTCACCTGGGCCCCGAGTCCCTGCCCGGCCTGCGCTGGTTGCGCGAACAGGTTCGCGATGAGGATGAGTTCCTCACGGGACGCCTCGATTCCGCCATCCAGCACCTGGAGATCGACCTCGTCGCCCAACACGCCGACTGGCGCGGCTGGACGTGGCGCACGGCTCGGTTGATGCCGGCAGTGACGGAGTGATGACCGCGATCATGGGGGACGCGCTCGCCTGCGGCTCGCGGCTAAACAAAAGAAGAAGCCCACGGATTTAATCCGTGGGCTTCTGGGAATCTCGGGTTTTACAACTTCCAAGAGGTTTACGCCGTGACGGCGCCGGCGGTCAGGGACTTGCCGGAAGACTCCAGGTCGTTGCAGGCCTCGATGACGCGGGCGGCCATGCCGGTCTCGGCGGCTTTGAGGTAGGCACGCGGGTCATAGTTCTTCTTGTTGCCGACTTCGCCATCGATCTTGAGCACACCGTCGTAGTTCTTCATCATGTGATCGACGACGGGGCGGGTGAAGGCGTACTGGGTGTCGGTGTCGACGTTCATCTTGATGACGCCGTAGTTGAGCGTTTCCTTGATCTCGTGCTTCTCGGAGCCGGAGCCGCCGTGGAAGACGAGGTGGAAGTGGGCGTCGGGGCCGAACTCTTTCTTGATGGCGTCCTGGCCGTCCTTGAGGATCTGGGGCTTGAGCTTGACGGCGCCGGGCTTGTACGCGCCGTGGACGTTGCCGAAGGTGGCGGCGAACATGTAGGTACCGTCGACGTCCTTCATACGGCGGAAGACTTCGACCATGTCTTCGGGGGTGGTGTACAGCTTCTCGGCGGGGGTGTCTTCAGAACCGGCGGCGCCGTCTTCTTCACCGCCGACCACGCCGGCTTCGATTTCGAGCATCATGCCGATCTTGGCCAGACGCTCATACAGCGGAACGCTGAGGTCGAGGTTGTCCTTGAGGGGCAGGCCGGAGGCGTCGAGCATGTGGGAGTTGAACAGGGGAAGCTTGCCTTCGGCGACGCGCTTCTCAGACTCTTCGATCAGGGGGATCATGAACGAGTCGACGACGTTCGGCTGGCAGTGGTCGGTGTGCAGGGCGATGAGGACATCGTAGTGCTCGGCCATGCGGTGGATGTGCTCGGCGATGGAGATGGCGCCCAGGGCCATGGAGCCGACGTTGATGCCGGAGGCGAACTTGCCGCCGCCGGTGGAGACCTGGATGATGCCGTCGGACTTGGCGTCGGCGAAGCCCTTGAGGGCGGCATTGGCGGTGACCATGCTGGAGACGTTGATCGCCGGGAGGGCGTAGTTGCCCTTCTGGGCGGCGTTAAGCATGTCGCGGTACTGTTGGGGCGTAGCAATAGGCATGGCGGTGTCCTTCGAGCCTCGGTGTTAAGGGTCAGTGCAGGGTGGGCGGAACCGATCGATGCTCCGCCCCCCACCAGAAGAAACCATGATAGCCGATCGGGGCGGGGCAAACAACGCGATGAAGCAGTTCCGAAGGTAGGGGAATGCACGAAAAAAGATGTTTAAGGGGGTCGAACCGGGGTGATCCGGGGGCGTATAATAAATTGACGCACGGGTCACTTCCAGCCCGACCCGACCAGGAGACACGCCATGACGACCCAGCATCTGTCACCGAATCGTCGCCCCTCACGCCGCCGCAACCTCGGCCTGCTCGCCGCCGCGATCGCCGCCGGGCTGATGCTGACCGCCGCGGGGTCCGCATTCGCCGGCGACCGCTTCAGCATCGGGTTCAGCTACAGCAGTGGCGGGCATTACTCGCGGCACTACAACAGCCGCTATTACGACCGTCATCACCGCGGGTATTACAGACCGTTCTCCTACAACCGTTGCAGCCCGTTCGGCTATTCCTACTACCGGCCGCACTACTACCGCACTTACCCCCGCTACTCGGGTGTGAACCTCAACTACAACGTCATCACCTACCGCGGGTATGACGACAACACCGCTCGCATCATCGTTCCGCCGCAGTCGACTGTGTA
The DNA here is from genome assembly GCA_014873095.1 of Planctomycetales bacterium ZRK34. Classification (GTDB taxonomy): domain Bacteria; phylum Planctomycetota; class Phycisphaerae; order Phycisphaerales; family Zrk34; genus Zrk34. The sequence continues at coordinate 3,498,903 of CP050848.1, read as the reverse complement.
CTCGACGACGACCGCCGTGCCGGTGGCCACCACGACCACGACCTACACCGCCCCCGCCGCGCCGCCCACACCGGTCGTCTACAAGTATGCCTACGAAGCCGACGGCTGGGCGCTGTACCGCAACAACCGCGCCCGCGAAGCCGTCGACATATTCGCCAACCAGGCTGAGCAGTCGCCCAACGCCGGTCTGCCGAAAATCGGTTACGCCCTGAGCCAGGCGACGATCGGCAACGATGACAAAGCCGCCTGGGCCATGCGTCGCGCGCTGCAGTACGATGCCGGGGCGCTGGACCGCGTGCCGCAGGATGTGACCACGCAGCAGTCGATCGATCAGTTGCTGAACAAGTACGTCGCCCGGGCTGAGGGATTCTCACGGGCCGACGATCCGTTCATGATCGCTTCGCTGCGTTACATCGCCCGTGACTATGCCGGCGCCCGTGACGCCGCCGCCGAAGCAGCCAAGCTCAACCCCGATGACACCGCCCTGCGGACACTGCAGGCAATGATTGATCAGCGTCTGGCCGCCCCGACCTCATCGATCACCACCCCCACCACGCTGACCGCCGCCCCCGCGACCACCGCCAGCGGTTACGTCTATCCTTACCAGACTCGCTGATCTCGGAATCGAGCGTCGTCTCCATAGAAAAACCCCGCGCCGCAAGGCACGGGGTTTTTTATGCGATTCGGGCGGGGAGATTTAAATCTCCCCGCCTCGTAGCTGTTACAGCGTCGCCGAGGTGTACGGCAGCAGGCCCATGTAGCGGGCACGCTTGATCGCCTGCGAGGCCAGACGCTGCTCGTAAGCGGTCAGGCCGGTGCGCTTGCGACCGTTGATCTTGCCGTTGGGGCTCATCAGGCGACGCAGGGCGTCGACGTTCTTGTAGTCCACAAAAAGCTTGCCATTGGAGGAACGCGCCGCGATGTCCTTGGCAGCCTGTCCGAAACGATCAAATCGAGCCATGTCGAGTCTCCGTCCTGGTCGGTGGCCCGGCTTGCGACCGGGCGACGGGTGAAAAGGAGTGTTTTTTCGAAGTCGCGTATTTTACCCGCCCCCCGAAGCAGGTCAACCCCCGAAAAAAGGCCCCGCGGCCCTCACCCCAACCCCCTTGTATGTTCGATTTGTCCGATCGAATCGGTTCTACTGACGCTTGTCGTGTCCGCGGGGCGGCGAGCGTAGCGAGGCGTCACGCGGACACGACCGCCGGCGGGCGACCGATCCCCCTTGGGTCCGATGCGACCGTGGGAAAGCGTGGTCCCCGTCGGCGTCGTGTCTCGTCGTCCGAACAGCCGACAGAGCCGCCGCCGGTGCGCTCGCATTCGCAAGGAAGGACCAGCGTGACAAGTCAACGGATGGAACCGACCGACCGTGTGTACGTGGGCATCGACGTGAGCAAGGCCCGCCTCGACATCGCCCGCAGCGACGACCCCACACCCATGCGCGTGGCCAACGATCCCGCCGGCATCGCCGCGTTGGTTGAGCTGCTGCGGCCGTTGCCGATTGCGATCATCGGCCTCGAAGCCACCGGCGGGCTGGAGCGCGCTGTCCGCGACGCGCTGCTCGCCGCCAGCCTGCCCATGGCCGTGGTCAACCCGCGTCACGTGCGTGACCTGGCCAAGGGGCTGGGGCTCAACGCCAAGACCGATACGATCGACGCCCGGGTGATCATGGACTTCGCCCGTCTGGCCACGCCGCGTGTCGCCACCAAACCCCGTAAACACAGCGATGAACTCGAAGCCCTGGTCACCTGCCGACGCCAGCTCATCGACGTGCGCACCGAGCAAACCAACCGGCGGCATCAGACGACCAGCCCCGCCGCGCTGGCCGCCATCGACGCCGTGCTCGATACCGTCAACACACAGATCGACCAACTCGACCAGCAGATCGACGCGATGATCGAATCCGATGACGACCTGGATCAACGCGGCAAGCTCATGCGCTCGGCGCCCGGCATCGGCCCCGTGTTCGTGGCCACCTCGCTGGCCGAACTCGACGAACTGGGTCGGCTCAACGCCAAACAGATCGCCGCGCTCGTCGGCGTCGCTCCGTTCAACCGCGACTCGGGCACACTCCGCGGCCGACGCGTGACCCGGGGCGGCCGCACCAGCGTGCGCTGCGCGTTGTACATGGCGGCGCTCAGCGCCCGTCGCCACAACCCGGTGCTGCGTCCGTTCGCCGATCGCCTGGCCGAACAGGGCAAACCCAAAAAAGTCGTCCTCGTCGCCGTGATGCGCAAACTCCTGACGCTCCTCAACGCCATGCTCCGCGACAACCTCACCTGGAATCAACTCGAATGCGTCAAAAACGCTTGACATCAAACACAGCCGCTTCCCCCAGCCCCATTGCCCCATTTGACTACTGCCCGTGAATCGGCACGATCGGCACCACCTTCGCCCCGGCCACGGGAATTACCCGGTGGCAGATGCAAGGCCGGCCGAATTTCTCGTTGAACCCCGCCGCCAGTCGATCGACCAGCGCGTCGGCGGCGTCGGTCCGAACCAGCGTCACGGTGCATCCGCCGAAACCCTGGCCCGTCATCTTCGAGCCGTACACCCCGTCGGTTTTCATCGCCAACTCGACCAGCGTGTCCAGTTCATCGGTGCTGACCTCGAACTGATCGCGCAGCGAGCGGTGCGATTCGTACATCAGAAATCCGGCCGTGGCATAGTCGTCACGCTGCAGCACATCGGCAACCATCATCACCCGTTGCGATTCGAGCACGATGTGCTTGGCGCGCCGAGTGAGTGTTTCGCCCAGCGCCTCGCGCATCTGCTCAACCTGCGTCAACGTGACATCGCGCAGCTCGTGAATGTGCGGCGTCTGCTGTTGCATGATGGCGGTGGCCTCGGCGACCTCGCGCCGCCGCTCGGCCGGCGGGTCGTCATCGCGGTGGGTGCCGGTGTCGGTCACGAGCACGGTCACATCCGCCCGGTTGATCGGCGCCGTCCGGTACTCATGCGATCGGCTGTCGATCAGCAGTGCGTGCTTGCGTTGTGCGGCACAACACACGAGCGTGTCGACCACCGAACCCGGGCGCGTGCCGAAAGCCTGACGAGCCGCCAGCGTCCAGTGCGCCTTGCGCGTGTGCGTGAGTCGAATGCCCAATAGCGCCTCGATGAACGTCGCCACGGCCACCTGCACCGCCGTCGAACCGGCCAGCCCCGCGCCGATCGGCACCGCCGATGCAATCACCGCGTCAAACGACGGCACGTTGTGGCCATTCGCATTGAACTGCGCCACGATGCCCTTGACCAGGTTCACCCAGTCGGTGCGGCTGGGATCGATGTCGCCGGTGTTCATGAAGTTGGCCATCTCTTCGCCGAGATCCGAGGCGATCACCCGGCACCGCTGCGAGCGGTTGGGCTTGCCGACCATCACCACGTTGCGATCGATCGCCATCGACAGCACGCAGCCGGCCCCGTCATCAGCATGATCGCCCACGAGGTTGATCCGACCCGGCGCGCGGGCGGCGACAGTCGGTCGGTCCTCGAAATATTCGACATACGTGTCCAGCGCCCGCTGCAGCACCGGCGGGGCGTTGCCGCGCACTTCCAGGCGCGGCTTATCTGAATCTTTCGCGGTCATGTTTCATCCTTCGTGCGCCTCGAAGTGAGAAAATCGCTGAGTATCGCAGCGGCGGCGATGGCGTCACGCCTCGCTTTTTTTTGCTTGTGGGTCAGCCCCGACTGGTTCATGCGCTGGTCGGCTTCGTAGCTGGTCAGCCGCTCATCGAAGGCGTGCACTTCCAGACCGGTGTTCTGATGCAGCATCATCGCCAGGGCCCGGGCCTTTTTCGCGGCGGGGCCTTCGGTGCCATCCATGTTCAGCGGCACGCCGATGACCAGCGCATCGGGGCCGTGCTCGTCGATCGCCGCCGCCAACTCGCGCAGCAGCGTGCCCGGGTCCGACGTGTTGATCACACCCACGGGGCCCGCCTGCGCGGTCTCGTCATCGCCGACCGCCAGGCCCGTTCGCTTATCACCGGGATCAATCGCCAGGTAGCGCATGAGTTCGTTGCCTGGTTAACTGGTTAACTCGTTCATGGATTGATCGGCTGTTCGAACACGCATCATCTTATCCAAGCCCGATGCTGAGCGAAGCGAAGCGTCGGGGGTCTGTTCCGGTGAGCCAATTCACCAGTGAACCCGTCAACCCACTTAAACGTACTCGTCGCCGAAAATTTCCCGCACCTTCGCGTGCAGGGCCTTGATCGATTCAGCAGCATCGCGATGGCAGATCAGCGTTGCGCCTTTGGTGTGCACCACGATCAGGTCGCTGACGCCCAGCAGCGCGATCACGTGGTCGTGCGAATCGTTGACGACCAGGTTGTCGCTGCCCTGCTCCACGAGCACGCCGTCGGACGCCGCACGGTTGCCGGTGTGGTCGGCGTCCACCGTCTGACCGTAGGCCGGCCAGCCGCCCACATCGAGCCACTTCACCGGCATCTTCACCGTCGCAATGTCGACCGCTTCGTCCTTCGCAGCGTTTTCCATCACAGCGAAGTCCACGCTGATCTTCTTCAGCGTCGGGTAAATCTCCGCCACCACCTGTCCGCGCTGCGGCGTGCCCCACGCTTCGGCGATCTTCACCACGCCTTCGTGAACGCTCGGCTCGTAGCGCGCCACGCAGTCCAGCAGCGTCTGCGCGCGCCAGACGAACATCCCGCTGTTCCAGAGGTACGACCCGTCGGCGACATACTGCTCGGCCGTCGCCTCGTCGGGTTTTTCCTTGAATTCCAGCGTTTTGCTGGCGTGTTCAAACCCTTCGATCGCCTCGCCGAGGCGGACGTATCCGTAACCGGTCGCCGCGTGCGTGGGCTCGATGCCGAAGGTCACCAGCGTCTGCGGGCGCTGCTCGGCGATCTCGTAGCCGCGCTGAACCCGCTCGGTGAATACATCGACCGGCTCGATCAGGTGGTCAGCGGTGAACACCGCAATCGTGGCGTCGGGGTCCTGCCGGGCGACAACCGCCGCCGGCAGCGCGACCGCCGCCAGCGTGTCGCGCCCTTCGGGTTCGCCGATGATCTGGTCGTCGCTGATCTGCGGCATCGCAGAGCGGATCGCCCCGCGGAACTGCTCGCCGGTGCAGATGAGCACCCGTTCGGGTTCGATCACGCCCCGTAAGCGTTCGACGGCCACCTGCAGCAGCGAGCGCCCGTTCAGAAACGGTATCAACTGCTTGGGTTGCTCCGAGCGCGACATCGGCCACAGCCGCGTCCCCGCTCCGCCTGCAATGATCACCGCATATCGCATCAAGTTTCCTTCTCTTACACGCCCGTTTTCAACCGCAGAACTTCGGTGATGATGACCTGCGGGTCTTCGATGTCCGGGTTGTTGGTGATGACCTGGTCGATCCAGTTCATGGCCGTCACGCGGTTTTCACCGAGCTGAACGAGCACCTCCAATGCCTCGCGTGAAACGGATCGTGCCGCGGGCGTCGGCTTGATTTCTTCGCCTGTTTTCACCGTCGCCGCCGAGTCATCGCTGCCGGGTGAAAGATATCCGTCGACGCGATCGTGCAGCGATGCGATGATCGTCTCCGCGGTCCGCTTGCCGATCTCCGGCAGCGCCTGCAGCATCTTCGCATCACGATCGGCGATGGCGGCGGCGATATGACTCGTGCTCATCGACATCGCACGCAGCGCCTTGCGCGGCCCGATGCCCTTGACGCTGGTGAACAGCTCGAAAAACCCGCGGTCCGACTCGCTGACAAATCCCGCCAGGCGCGGCGTGAAGTTGTTGCCCTGCGAAGTGCCTTCCAGGTAATGAATCGTGTGCAGCGTCACCGGCTGACCGATCTTGATCGCCAGGCGCGACACCGCATACGCCGGCAGCAGCACCTGGTAGGTCAGCCCGCCGCCGGGATCGATCAGCGCGCGATCGCTGCGCAGGTCTTCAAGCACACCATGAATTCGACAGATCATGCGAGCAGTTTACCGCAGATGATCACGCCTGGCGAAAGATTGATGTTGATTCGGATGCATTCGGCGGTTGTAATAAGGTTAATCACGTCACCCGGCTGGAGTACTGCATGCCCGACGAATCGCATGACTCACGCAACACCACCGGCCGCGCCCTCGGCGCCCGCGTCGGTAAGACCATCGGCAAGACGATCGGCGGTGCGGTCGATCTGGCCGTCGGCACCGTCGAAAACGTCGGCCGACTCGTCGGCACAGCCCTGCGCCTGCCGGGTGTGCGTAATGTCGAAGCGCGGCGTCACCGCTCGGCCCCCGGCAGCGTGCCCGGCATCGAGTCCCTTCCCGACATCAATACCCCCCCGCCGCCGGGCGCCGTGAAAATCCGCTGTATCGACTACGCCAAAGATCGCGTCGAAATGACCGACATCGACGATCTCGAAGCCTTTCTCGCCAAGCCGCGCCCCGACTGGGCGACGGTGCGGTGGATCAACGTCGACGGATTGCACCCGTGGATCGTCAGTCGCCTGCGCCAAACCTATTCGTTCCACACGCTGGCCGCCGAAGACGTGCTGAATGTTCCCCAGCGCCCCAAGGTCGAGCCTTATGATGATGAACTGTTCATCGTGACGCGCATGCTCATGATGCATGAGCAGCAGGTCGCCGCCGAGCAGGTCAGCATGTTTTACCGGCCCGATCTGCTGGTCACTTTTCAGGAGGCGCACGGCGACATCTGGCAGCCCATCCGCGAGCGCATCAACACCGCCGGCTCGCGCCTGCGGACCAACAACGCCGCCTACCTGCTGTACGCCCTGCTCGACGCCATCGTCGACCACTGCTTCCCGATCCTCGAACACTTCGGCGATGTGCTCGAAGGCATGGAAGACCTCGTCGTCGAAAACCCCGAGCCCGAGATGCTTGCCAACCTGCACGGCATCAAACGCCAACTCGTGTTGCTCCGGCGTGTGATGTGGCCGATGCGCGAGGTCGTCGCCGAGCTACAGCGTGAGGATCACAAGTCGATCAACAAGTCGGTGCGCACCTTCATGCGCGATGTGTACGACCACGTCATTCAGATCATCGACATCATCGAGACCTATCGCGAAATGGGCGGCTCGCTGACGGACCTGTACATGTCGGCGGTGTCCAACCGGATGAACGAGATCATGAAGGTGCTGACGATCATGGCCAGCCTGTTCATCCCGATCACCTTCATCGCCGGCGTCTACGGCATGAACTTCGACCACATGCCCGAACTGCACTGGCGCTACAGCTACGCCACGATCTGGGGCGTCTTCATCGCCGTCACCGCCGCCCTGCTGTTCTACTTCAAACGCAAACGGTGGATCTGACCGCATGTTATTCGGACATGACTGCGATCACCCCCCTCTAGCCGCAGCCTGACAGGCTGTGGCCCCCGGAATCCCGAAATCCGCGACCTGTCAGGTCGCGGCTATTGATTCATTTCACAACAGGCGCTTCACCCGCCCCGGTGAAGCGCCGATGTGTTGTGGGGGTAAATCCGGAACTGATGGCGTGGAGCAGCATGATGAGCCAGTATGACTACGATCTGATCTGCATCGGCAGCGGGCCGGCCGGGCAGCGTTGTGCGGTGCAGGCGGCCAAGCTCGGCAAGAAGGTCGCGCTGATTGAAAAGCGACGTTGCGTCGGCGGGGTGTGCCTTGAAACAGGGACGATTCCGTCGAAGACCTTCCGCGAAGCCGTGCGGTCGTTCGGCTCACAGCAGGGACTCGACCACGGCATCAGCCTCTCGCCCAAGGCCCGCCCGACCATCGAGCAACTGCTCGGGCGCGTCGGCCGCGTGATCGAGCGCGAGTCGCAGGTGCAGATCCATCAGCTTCACCGCAACGATATCGACGTCATGCTGGGCGCCGCCCGCTTCGAGGATGAACACACGATCACCATCGAAGCCGACAGCGGCTCGCGCACGCTGACCGGTGAACACTTCATGATCGCCATCGGCACCCAGCCGGCCCGCCCGCGCGGCGTTCAGCCGGACGGGATGACCATCATCGATTCCGACGGCATCATGAATCTGAAAAAACTGCCGCAGACGATGGCCGTCGTCGGGGCCGGCGTCATCGGCATCGAGTACGCCACGATGTTTGCCTCGCTCGGCGTCGAAGTCACCGTCATCGACAAGCGCACGCGCCCGTTGGAATTTCTCGATCACGAACTCGTCGACGAACTGATTTACCAGATGCGCCGTGCCGAGATCACGCTGCGCCTCGGCGAGGGCGTTGAATCCCTCGACATCGTGTACAACCCACAGCCGCAGGGCATGATCGAACTGGACTCCGGCAAACACATCGTGGCCGATGTCGTGCTTTACTCCGCCGGTCGGGTCGGCGCCACGGACAAGGTCAACGCCGCGGCGGCGGGTCTGACCGCTGACGATCGCGGGCGTTTGAAAGTCGATGATCAGTTTCGCACCGAGGTGCCGCACATCTTCGCGGCCGGCGACGTGATCGGCTTTCCCTCGCTGGCAGCCACCAGCGCCGAGCAGGGCCGCCTCGCCGCGTGTCACATGTTTGACGTGGCGGCGGAGAAGATGTCGCCCCACTTCCCGTTCGGCATCTACGCCATGCCTGAAATCTCGATGGTCGGCGCGACCGAGCAGGAACTCACCGCCCAGAAGGTTCCCTACGAGACGGGCATCGCGCGCTACCGGGAGATCGCCCGCGGGCAGATCCTCGGCGACGACTCGGGGCTCTTCAAGATGATCTTCCACCGCGACACCCGCAAGCTGCTGGGCGTCCACTGCATCGGCACCGGCGCCACGGAACTGGTCCATGTCGGCCAGGCGGTGCTGGCGCTCGACGGCGGGCTGGACTACTTCCTGTCGACGATCTTCAACTACCCGACGCTGGCCGAGTGCTACAAGGTCGCCGCGCTGAACGCCGCCAACAAACTCAAGCGCCTGCGTTTTGTCAGCAGCCCCGCGTCCGTGGCGGTCTGATTCAGAACCTGACTCCATGCCCACGAGCGGAGCTGCCGCCTGCACCCTGAAAAACGGGTCCATGCGGCAGCCCGCATTTTTCATATCCTGTTTTTACAGCTTGTGTTATCGAACAATTCAAGCGCACATATCAGCAGTTTTCTGATCTCTTGTCCCGCCAACATCCTATGAAGCTGATTCAACCGATTGCCCGATAATAGGACTGGGGACGCGGCCCGCATTCCTCAAACGCAAGGAGGCAAAAGCCATGTCCAGCAGCCCAACGATTCGCTCGATCGGTTCGCCGTACCCAAGCGCGGCCGTCAGTGCGCCGCGTGCAGCCAGCACCGCATCGCCCGCCTCAGCCCCGACTTCAGGGGCCTCGGACTCAGTGCAACTGTCACCCATGGCCCGGTGGATGCATCAGCTTGACACCCTGCCGCCGATTCGCCGCCACCTCGTCGACGTGGTCCGCGCCGAAATCGACACCGACCGCTACGAGACCCCCCAGCGACTCGATCGCGCCATCGACGCCCTCGCCGACGACCTGTTCTAAGTCACCCACAACATCCGTGTCCGCACTTCAACGGGCAGATTTATTCCGCCGCGTGATCGACATACACCAATTGACCGATCAAGCCCCGGCCATCCGCCGGGGTTTTTTCACGCGCGGTAATATTCGGGTGGCACTGGCGGCTTGCCCGCCAGTGTAACTCGCCGCCCGTCACTCGCTTTGAATGTCCAGTGAGTCGACGCCGGTGAACATGCCCTGCATGTTCAGCCGAAACTCATCGGGATTCGGCGAGTGGGCCGCGGCATCAACCTCATCGACGAGGCCGCGTTTGGTGAGATTCACCAGCGATTGATTCAGCGTGATCATGCCGGCACTGTGCCCGCGCTTCATCACGTCGTACAACTCGATGAAATTGCCTTCGGTGATGAGCCGGCGAATCGTCGACGTGCCCAGCAACACCTCGACCGCCGGGGCGCGCCCCTTGCCATCGGAACGAGGCAACAAACGCATCGACACCATGCCGATCAGTGTCGCCGCCAGGTCCGCCTGCGCCTGGCCGCGAGCGTCGGCCGGGAAGTAATTCAAAATGCGATCGATCGACTGCACCACGCTGGTCGTGTGCAACGTCGACAGCACGAGATGGCCGGTCAGCGCGGCGTTTAAGGCGGTCTCCATCGTGTCGCGATCGCGCATCTCGCCGATGAGGATCACATCGGGGCTCTGTCGCACGACGTGGCGCAGGGCCGTGGCGAACGACTCGGTGTCGTAACCGACCTGCCGCTGATGGATCAGCGACTGGATCGGCTCGTGAATGAACTCGATGGGGTCTTCGATGGTGACGATATGCTCGCGGCGTGTGGCGTTGATGTGATGAATCAGCGAGGCGAGCGTGGTCGACTTGCCGCACCCGGTCGGGCCGACCACGAGGATGAGCCCGCGGCGTTTTTCAACCATGTCACGAATCACGCGCGGCAGGCCGAGCGAATCGAACTCGAGCTTGGCCGTCGGAATCAACCGCGCCACCAGCGCGAGCTGACCCTGCTGCATGAACACCGCCACGCGGAAGCGACCGACCTGCGGAATCGTGTACGCCACATCGATGTCGGGCGACGTTTCAAAGCGCTGCTTCGCGATCGGCGTCAGCAGCTGATCGACCCATGCACGCAAGTCGCCCTCCGTCGGCGCGGGCATGTCCAGTTGCACGAGGTCGCCATTGATCCGATACGTCGGCGGATCCCCCGGCCGCAAAAACACATCCGACGCATCGGTCTGAACCATGCGGGAAAGGTACGCATTCAGCGGAGTGGCGGATTGGGCATCGCTCATGTCATCATCATACCACGCGCCGAAAGACAGAGAAGCCATGAAATGCAAGCGATATAACGAGCCCTGACAATTACTTTATTTTCGTCGAAAATAGAGTAATTAGTTTTCCAAAATCTACACCATGCGGCCTAATAAACTCCGGGCGCCGGCGTCGTTCTTATTGAGCGGCGACAACAGGCCGCGTGGAGTGCGACGTGAACCAGCCCCAGGCCCACCGACTGTGGGTGCAATCGACGGTTGATCGTTACCAGCGCCCGCTGTTGCGCTACGCCGCGTCGCTGTTGGGCGATGACGATCGGGCGGCCGACGCCGTGCAGGAAACCTTCTGCCGACTGTGCCGCCAACGCCGGGAAGCGATCGACGATCACCTGGCGGCGTGGCTGTTCGCCGTGTGCAGACGCCACGTGATCGATCTGCTGCGAAAGAGCCAGCGCATGGGACCGACACAAACCCTGAACCCGAACACGCCCGACGTCAGCGACCCGCCCGCGGCTCTCGAACAGGCGGAACTGCGCGACCGCGTCCATACCGCCGTCACGCAACTGCCCGATCGCCAGCGTGAACTGGTTGCACTCAAGTTCGAACACGGATTCAGCTACAAGCAGATCGCCGAGATCACCGGGCTGACTGTCACCAACGTCGGCTATCTGCTGCACACCGCCGTCACCGCGCTCCGCAGGGAGCTTCAATCATGAACGACCCCGCCATCAAACCCGAAACACTGACCGCTTTCGCGCTGGGCGAACTCGACGCCGATCAGGCGGCCCGCATCGCCGAGCATGTTCATCAGAACCCGGCCCTGGCCGAGCAAGTCGAGTCGATCCGCCGAACGGCCGCGGCGATCACCGATGCGCTGCAGTCCTCGGCCGACAGCGTCCCGAGCCTTTCCGGCGAACACCATCAAAAGATTCAAAATGCACTGGAGCAAACCATGTCTATACAGCACGAACCGCATCGTCACATCTGGCTTCCGATTTGCATCGCCGCCGCCATTGCCCTGCTGATCGGCGGGGCGGTGTGGATGCAGATGGGCGTCACGGATAAGCCGCAGCGCACCCACGTGCCCGATGGCGACCCGACTCTCGCGCAGGTCGAACCCGCCGAAGCGTCGAGCCACACCGGCCTCAAAGAACTCGAAATCGAGTTACCCAATCCGGTCTTCGTCGGCACGCCGAAGGACATCCCCGCCAACGTGAACATCGACCGCGCCCGTCACGGCATGCCGCGTGAGCCGTTCTTCGCACCCACCGATGTACATGACGTCTCGCTGAACAAACCCGTGACCAGCAGCGATCCGTATCCGATCATTGGTGATCTGGACCTGGTCACTGACGGCGACAAGGAAGCCCTTGACGGCCGCTATGTCGAACTGGCCCCCGGCAAGCAGTGGGTGCAGATCGATCTGCAAAAACCACAGCAGATCTACGCCGTCGTGATCTGGCACAACCACATGGACCCGCGGGTGTATCGTGATGTGATCGTGCAGCTTTCAAACGACCCGAAGTTTGAATCCGACGTGAAGACCGTGTTCAACAACGACAATGACAACTCCAGCGGTTTCAGCGGCGGCGGCAATTACGAATACTTCGAAAGTTTCGAGGGCCAGCTTGTTCCCGTCGACGGCCTGACCGCCCGCTACGTGCGGTTGTGGTCCAACGGCTCGACCAGCGACGACCAGAATCACTACACCGAAGTCGAAGTCTTCGGCCGTGAGCCGCAAGCCAAATGACACTGATCACCATTCAATTAACCACGGCGGGGAGACTTAAGTCTCCCCGCCTTTTGGTATGGGCATATCACGGTGACTTTTCGAGCAGGATGCGGCGGTAGGCGAGCAAGGCGGAGATGTTGTGCTGGAGGAAGTCGTTGCGGACGTTGAGGTGGACGAGGCTGCCGGTGAAGGCGCCGTGGACGCGGGCGGGGTTGCGGAAGAACATCGCGCGCTCGGGGCCCACGTAGGTGCGCAGCTGGTACGTGATCGAGCGTCTCATCACATCGCGGGCCAGCGAAGCATTCTGTCGATCGTCAAATCGCAGGAACACCTGGCGGGCGGCGCCAAGACCTTCGGCACGCGTGGCGGCGGGCGTCGAGCGCGGGGGCACATACCACCCGCCGGCCCACAGTCGGTCGTACTGACCATCGTGCTGGCTGGCGGCGATCAGGCGCGTCAGCCGGGCGCAGAATTTGACGATGAGCTGATCACGCACAAAGCGCGACACATCATTCGACGAATACAGCATCCAATGGTCGTGCAGCACATCGCTGTCCGCCTGCGGTACGACGGTCGTGATCTGCCAGCGGGTGCTGCGGACGGCGGCCTGGAGCAGGCGATCATCTTTGGTGATCATGTACAGACGAATCAGCGCGAGCACGGCCTCGCCGGTGTAGTACGGGCTGCGGTAGTCGACGATGCGCCGCTGGGGCCACGTCATGACATGAAAGGTGAAGTAACCGCGATCATCCTGGGCGTTGATGATCCAGTCGGCGAAGCGATCGGCCAGCGGGAGCAAGTCGCGGCGACCGGTGGTGTTGATGATTTCGGTCAGGGCCAGCAGCGCCACGGCCGTGCCGCCGAGACTGATCTGATCGGTGCGATCGACGATGAACGCAACGTCCTTGCCGTCGGAAGTTTTCTCCTCGCGGCGAAGGGCGAGTAGGAAATCGGTGGCGCGCCGGATGGCGGCGAGCAGGTCGGAGTCGGGGCTCGTGCCGTAAAGCTCAGCCATGGCGTAGAGCACACCGGCGTGGCGAACATTGTTGTAGTCGTCATCGATGCTGTCAGTGACGGGGTCGTAGTTGTAGTCGATGCGGCCATCGTCATTGACGGCCTGCGTGAGATAGCGACCGGCCTGGTTGGCGATGTCGAGCAGTTCATCGGCGGTCGGATCGGACAGGTTTCGGTAGCCGTCGAGCAGCGGGATCATGCGCTCGCCGTCGTAGCACATGCCGACGGTGCTGAACCGTTGCAGCCGGACGGGGCGGGCATCCCACAGATCGGCGAAACCCGGCACGTCGAGTCGCAGGGCATCGACGACGAGTCGTTGATCATCGATGAACCCGCCGCCGAGCAGTTGCGACGACAGCAGCGTGATCTGTTGATCGCCTTGGCCGATGGCGAGCCCGTCGCGGGCGGGTTGGTAAGCCCCGACAAACGTGTCGCGCATTTTCGTGACAGGCGCGACGCGGGTGACGACATCGAGGCGCATCCATTTGGGTTTTGACCCGGCGGGCAGTTTGGCGGCGGCGGCCTCCGCAGCGGCGAGCAGGCCCCGGCCCCCGGCATGGACGACCTTCGCGGGATGTTGACCATCGCTGATCGAAAGAATCACGATACGCGGCAGGTCATCGGCGACTTCCGCGGGCTCGACAGCCTGCCCGTGCAGCTTCGCCCAGACCTGCCGGGTCGCCGCCCGCATGGCTTGATCGGTCGGCGCCTCGGATTGCGGCGGCAGATCGTCGAAACCGACCGCCCCGCGCACCGGCATCGCCACCCCGCCCAGCATCACGACCAGCATCAATACACACCCGATTCGCATGCTCGCAGTGTATCCCGATATTGCCGCCGATGCGCCGCCGACCTAAGATCATCGACCTATGTCCAACACGCCCCACACGCCGTTCGACCTGCGTGCCCTGCACGACGCCGAGGTCACCGATCCGCTGGCACTCATCGGCCAGCACATCAACCCGACCTACTCCAAGGTCCTCAAAATCCTTGGCTACGACATCAACTACACCCACGGCCGCGGCGCCTACCTCTACGACGGCGAAACGCAGTACATCGACGGCCTCGGCGGGTTCGGCGTCTTCGCCTGCGGGCGCAATCATCCGGTCATCCGTGACGCGCTGAAACAGGCCATGGACATGGACCTGCCGAACCTGCCCAAGTTCGGCCCGACGCGCTTAAGCGGCCTGCTCGCCAAGCAACTGGTCGACATCGCCCCCGGCGACCTGAACACCGTGTACTACTGCAACTCCGGCGCCGAGTCCGTTGAAACCGCCATCAAGTACGCCCGCGCCGCCACGGGGCGCGACCGCATCGTGTATTGCAAAAAGGCGTATCACGGATTGACGATGGGCGCACTCGCGTTGAACGGGTCCAAGGATTTTCGCGAAGGCTTCGGCTCGATGCTGGACAACTGCGTTGACGTGCCGTTCAACGATCTCGAAGCCCTCGAAGAAAAGCTCCGCCGCGGCGACGTGGCCGGGTTCATCGTAGAGCCGATTCAGGGCAAGGGCGTGTTTCTTCCGGATGACGACTACCTGCCGGGGGCCGTCGAGTTGTGTCACAAGTACGGGGCGGTGTTCATCGCCGACGAGGTGCAGACCGGCTTCGGGCGGACCGGGAAGATGTTCGCCTGCGAGCACTGGGGTGTTGAGCCGGACATCATGTGCGTTTCGAAAGCGCTGAGCGGCGGGTATGTTCCCGTCGGCGCGACGCTGAGCAAACGGTGGGTTCACAACAAGGTATTCAGCACAATGGACCGCGTGCTGGTTCACTCGACGACCTTCGGGCAGAACGATCTGGCGATGGCGGCGGGGCTGGCGACGCTGCACGTTTTGAAGACCGAAAAGATCGTCGAAAATTCCGCGACCATGGGCGAGCGACTGATCGGGCGCTTTCAGCAGATCGTCGACAAATACGACATGGCCAAACAGGTGCGCGGCAAGGGGTTGATGGTCGCGCTGGAATATGGTCCGCCCAAGGGCATCACGCTCAAGGCCGGTTGGGCCCTGCTGCACAAGCTCGACCAGGGGTTGTTTCCGCAGGCGATTCTGATTCCGCTGCTGAGCGATCATCGGATTCTGGCGCAGGTCGCGGGGCATCACATGGACGTGATCAAGCTGACGCCGCCGCTGGTGCTCAGCGAAGCGGATGTCGACCACATCGCCGACGCCATCGAAACCGTCACCGCCGCCTGCCACAAATTCCCCGGGCCGGTGTGGGAAGTCGGCAAGCGCCTCAGCCAGGCTGTGCTCAAGCGGTAAACCGTTCTGCATCAACCACATCGAGCAGGTCGCCCATCGGCGTCCGATCGTCCGGCGTGTATCATCAGCGAATATTTTCTTGCGGCGGTGTTGAGATTTACGCCCCGGCGGCGATGACACGTGCGGAGGCGTACCCATCCGTACGGGGCAAGCGATGCAGCCGAACGATTCGGAACATTTCGTCACGCAACTGACCGCCGCCCAGACGGCGATTTATGCGTACATCATGTCGCTGCTGCCGGACCGGGCCGCCGCTGAGGATCTACTGCAGGAGACGAACCTGACGCTGTGGCGCAAGGCGGACACCTTCGAGCCGGGGACGAACTTTGTCGCGTGGGCCTGCCAGATCGCGCAGTACAAGGTGATGACCCATCGCCGCACCATGGCCCGCGATCGGCACGTGTTCAGCGAGCAGACCATCCAGCGCCTGACTCAGCGACTCGATGCCGACACCACCCCCGCCAATGCGCAGCGCGACGCCCTGCTGGCCTGTTTGAACAAGCTCTCCACCCAGCAGCGCGACATGCTTCGACAGCGTTACGAGCCGGACGGCTCCGTGCAGCGGATCGCCCGTCAGCTCGACCGCCCCGTCGGGTCCATCTCGCAGACGCTCTACCGCATCCGCGCGATGCTCGCCGACTGCATCACCAAAACACTGGTCCAGGGCGGCAAATCCTCATGAACGATCCGCGCGACAACTCGACGCAGTTTCAGCAGGCGTTGATCGCTCTGCTTGAAGATGATGCAGCCGACCTGTCGGCGCTCGACGCGATGCTGCGCGACGATGATGCCGCCTGCGATCAATACCTGAGCATGATCCGCCTGCACGCGACCCTTCAACGTGAATTCGGCGGCCGCGCCCCGTTGATGATCGACTCGCCCCCAAGCCCGATGACGAGCGCAGCGAGTCGTCGGGGTCTTCGGCGTCGGCGGCGTCTTCTGATCCCCGCTCTGTCTATCGCCGCCGCCATCGCGCTGATGATCACCGCGTGGTTTGCCTTGCCACCGGATACCCCTTCGACCGATCCCGCATCACCCACGACCGCCATCGCGGTGCTCACGGATTCTCACGACGCCCGCTGGGCTGACACCCCTTCCCGCGCCGGCGGCGCCTCCCTGACCGCCGGCCCGATGACGCTGCTGCAGGGCCATGCCCAGATCATGTTCAACAACGGGGCCGTCGTCGATCTGCAAGGCCCCGCCGAGTTTGAACTCGTCGGCGACAACCGCGGCTCATTAAAACGCGGCACGATCACCGCGTGGGTTCCCCAGCGAGCCGCCGGATTCACCATCGATACGCCCAACTGCCGCGTCGTCGATCTGGGTACGGAGTTCATGCTGGCGGTCGATCCGCTGGGCCTCACCCGCGTGAATGTGCTGCGCGGCCGCGTGTTGATTCAGCCCCATGATGCGACCGCCTGGGCGCAACAGGAACTGTCCGCCGGCGGGATCGCCCAGATCGGAACCAACCTTCAGACATATAGCGAATCGCCCGCTCCGCAGCGCGTGCTCGCCGCGCTGGATTTTGAATCGTCGACACCGGACGCTTACATCGCCAAACGCACCAACGACCGCCAGACGATACGCATCATGTCTGACGACGCTTCGACGTTCGGCCCGTCGTGGAACCGCCGCGCGATCGCGATCATCGACGACGACCCTTCGACCGACCTGTTTTCACCCCTGCTCGGCCTGCCGATACCCGACGACGGCGATCCGCGCGCGCCGCTGCAGGTCCGCTTCGATTTCAAGCTGCTGACCCCGCATCAAAACCCCGCCGTGCAATTCGCCAATCGCAACGGCGCCGAGTCCAACGACAACGCGCTGTCCCTGTCGCTGGCATACCCCGACCGCGGCGGACCGTACCTGGCGTACGCACCCGAGCGGGGGGATCTGAACCTGATGGCGAAGATGATGACTGGCCGCTGGTACCGCCTGACGCTGACTCTCGACCGCGCCGGCGGGCGGTTCAGCGTCGACCTGCAACGCCGCAGCACCGACGGCGCCTCGGTCGATCAACATCTGCACTTCGATGATCTGCCGATGAAGCGACCCTACCTCGCTCCGACGCAACTGCAATGGATGTTCAACGTGCCGCCCGGACACCACGGTGGCCTGTTGATCGACAACGTGCGCATCAGTCTTCCCGCTGCCACGCAAAACGAAACTTCGTGAATGTACATGCCTCGAACAGGAGAACACGCATGATGACCCAACGCACCAACGTACGGATTGGACACCCGGCCCTGATGATGCTCGCGCTGGCGATGATCGCCGGTCCGATCGCCGCGGCGCCGATCACGGTCGTCGATGACGATTTCGAATCACCGACCTACACCGCCGGCAACTCACCCACGGGCACCAGCGGCTTTACCGTGGTCGCCACCTCCGCGGATCAGACCGTGCTCGTGGTCGACAACGAGCAATCGAGCTTCGGTGAAGTCGGCGACACCCAGGCTGTCCGACTCGACGACAACGACAACTCCTCCACGCTGTTCAGTCAGCGGCTGGAAAACGACACCCCCCTGCCGGCCAACAAAGACCTGATCATTCAGTTCGACTACAAGCTGAATTCGCTGTCGCAGAACCCGACCTTCGCGCTGCTGGGCCCCGAGGGCACCGGGATCGGGCTCGGCCTGGCATACCCGGATGCGACACACGAAATCTATTATGCCGACGGTTCGAACACGCGCATCCACCTGGACACCGCCGTGCAGAATCAGTGGTATCGCGCCACGCTGCATGTCAATCGCCTGGACAGCGCGATCGATTCGTGGGACCTGCGACTGCAGCGCCACGACGGCTCCAGCGTCGTCTCCGATCAGACCTTCACAGACCTCGACTTCCGCCTGGACATCACCGAGTTCACGCGCATCCGCTGGGTCTTCAACACGGTGCCGAGCCAGCACGGCGACCTGGTCGTCGACAACGTGCTGATTCAGATCGTGCCGACGCCGGCGGCCCTGCCCGCGGGATTGGCGATGCTGGGCATGCTGGTCATGCGCCGCAAATAGCCGCGATGCAACGCATCGCGGACCGCGAATCGTTGATTCGCGGCTATCGAAAGCAGGCTTATGCGTCGACAGGGTTTCACATTGATCGAGTTGCTCGTGGTCGTGGCGATCATCGCGCTGCTGATCGCGATTCTGATGCCGGCGCTTTCCAAGGCGAAGGCGCGCGCCAACCAGTTGGCCTGCCTGACCAAACAGCGGCAGATCTTCACCGCGTCGTTCATGTGGTCGGCCGATCACAATCAGTGGCTCATGCCGGCCACGTTCTACAAGAAGCTCGAACGCTACGGCATGGCGTGGGGCGATGACATTTTCCGCTGCTCGGCGACCGACGCCTCGGACTATCAGGCCGATCCCAACAGCCACAAAAGCATCGGCATCAACCAGAACCTCTGCATGCCGACCTACGGTCCCGCGGGGCCGTACACCGGGCTGGTCGTCTGGTCGTGGGGACCGAATTTCGTGTTTTACAACACCCACGCCAACGCCCGGACGATCGACGTGAAGCACCCCGCCGAGTTTGTTTACTTCTGCGACACCGCCGAGGGCTCCAACGGCTACGTCGCCGGGTACTGGTGGAATGTCTACGGGGGCCGGCGTCACGACGACATGGCCAATATTCTGTGGATCGACGGGCACGGCAGCTTTGAACCGGACGATTTTGTGGATGTGCTGATTCCGACCGCCGCCGGCGGGGGCCAGCCGTATTTCCTGGATAAGGACTGATTTCAAAATATTTTCATTTTGGGATGTACAGAACCGGCCGCCGCGCGTGACTATACCCTCCAGCGGGTCTTGACACGGAGCCGAGGCATGGCCGTTCACGAAGACATGATCGTCAGATTGCTGATGCGACAGCGGGTGCAGTTGCTGTCGTACATCGATGCAATCGTGCGTGACGACCACATGGCCGAGGACGTGTTTCAGGATGTCTGCGCCCTGGCGGTGACCAAGCGCGACGAGATTGAATCCGAAGCCCATCTGATGAAGTGGATCCGACAGGCGGCGCGCTACCGGGCGTCGTACGCCATGCGCAAGCGGTTCAATCAGCCGATGCTTTTCGACGGGGCGCTGCTGGATGATCTGGATGCCCTCTGGGCCGAGCACGATCAGAAACCGACCGAGGCGATCACCGAGGCGCTGCGGTCGTGTCTGGCCAAGCTCAGCCCGTATGCCCGGCAGCTTGTGAACCTTCGCTACGCGCGGGGTCTGAGCGGAACGACGCTCGCCGAAGCCGTCGGCCGCCAGCTCAACACCGTCTACGTCGCCCTGACGCGCATTCACCGCAACCTCGGCCAGTGCATCCGCAAGACGCTCGAACATGACGCATGAACAGCACAACCTGATGCTGCGTTACTTAGACGGCGAATGCTCGCCGGATGAACATGCCGCGCTGACCGATGCGCTGCGTGATGACGAGCAGTTGAAGCGCGAGTTTGTCGGTCTCTGCCTCCAGCGCCGCATCATGCGTGAAGCCCTGCACCGCAAGGGGTCGCTGGAAGCCTTCATCGGCGAAGAGGATTCCACCCCCCTGCCGATCACGCCGACGCTGAGACGCAGTCGAAGCGTCTGGTACTCCGCAGCCGCCCTCGCCGCCGCGATGGTAATCATCGCCACCGCGTGGTTCACCCTGCCTGATTTCAACCGCACCGTCGAAGTCGACGTGCCGCCGTCTTCCGCCGGGCTGGCGATGATCACCGACCAGCGCGGCGCCCGCTGGGGCGGCAAGCATGCGACCGCCCGCAACGGCGACTCGCTGCCGGCCGGCATCCTCGAACTTGAATCCGGCTCCGCCCAACTCATGCTCACCGGCGGCGCCGTCGTCGACCTCCGCGGCCCGACCCGGTTCCAACTCATCGACGACAACCACACCCGCCTGTTCCACGGCGAGCTATCGGCCTGGGTGCCTCAGCAGGCGCACGGGTTCACCGTCGACGCCCCCGGCGCGCAGGTCGTCGACCTCGGCACCGAATTCAGCATGAATGTCAATCCGCTTGGCGATCTGCGCCTGCAGGTGACCGCCGGCCGTGTGCGGTTGATCACCGCCGACACGTCGCGCCTCGTGGCGGCGGGCGATGCATGGATCGTCGATGCGGCCGGCTCGCTGCAAGAAGTCGACTTCGTGATGCCGACCATCGATCCGTGGGAGACCGCCACCGCTGTGTATTACAAGCTGCAAGGCGACGGCGGTGATGCCAGCGGTCATCACATCGATCTGCACGCGGCAGTCTCGCCGTTTGATTCCGATGATGCTGCACCGACGTTCGCCCATGACGGCGGCCGCCAGCTCAGGCGTCAGCTCACCGCCGAGCAGCTTGACCGGTTTGACACCGATCAGTTCACGATCACGGCATGGGTGCGCGATCCGAGTCTGACCGACGACCTGCAGGATCACAACGGCATCTTCGCCTACCGCAACGGCAACGAAAGCCGCTTCCAGCTCACCGTCCTCGGCGCCAAGGGTCACCACACCGGGGCGCTGCGGTTGGATTACCACCGGGCTGACACGGGCAAGTTTCACGCCGACGCCGGAACCGACCCGCTGACCTGGGCGCCCGGCGTGTGGTATCACCTCGCGGTCGTGTTCGATGCCGGCAGTCCGGCGTCAGGCGACGGGGTGGTCCGCTTCTACCGCACGCCCCTCGGCGGCGCGACCGAGTTGGTGGCCACCTGCCGCGACCAGCCGGAGATGACCCCGCTGACCATCGGCGGCGCGTTGACGCTCGGCGGGTTTGAAGGTTCCGACATGCGCTGCTTCGGCGGCTCGATCGCCTCGGTCCGTTACATCAACCATCCCCTCGATGATCGGCAGATCGCGGACCTGGCCGCTTCGCCGCCGTCGACGATCAAACCAAACGATTCCAACCCCAAAGGAGATTTGTGATGAGCACGCAACGCCTGATGACCCTCTGCGCCCTGGCTGTGTCCCTGAGCTTGGCCGCCGGCGCCCGGGCCAATTATGTCAGCCCGTACACCGCCGACGCCAACACCGTCGTGCTGTACCACCTGGATGAAACCGCCGGCGCCACCACGACCGTCGACGCCTCCGGCAACGGCTTCGACCTGACCGCATCGACCTCGCCCTTCGACGGCGGCGCTTCGGCCAACGGGCTTTCCACCGCGCCGACCTTCGGCAAAGTCGACGGCGGCAAGCAGCTTCGCCGCACCCTGACCGCCCCCGATCTGGCGAACTTCGACACCACCAGCTTCACCATCGAAGCCTGGGCCAAGAATCCCGACCTGACCAGCATCGGCGATCACAACGGCATTCTCGCCTATCGCGGGACAACCGGCCGCTTCCAGTTTTCCGTCTTTGGGGCGAACACCGGCGCCAACGCAGGCAAGCTCAACTTCAACTACAACCGCGATGACACCGGCGCTTACTACGGCACCATCCAATCCAACGGGCTGACCTGGGAAACCGACAAGTGGTATCACGTCGTGGTCACCTACGACTCGAACACCGCCGCCGCCAACGACAGCATTGTCACCTTCTATCGCAACAGCATCGACGATGTCAGCGGCATTCCCCAGATGGTCGGGCAACTCACCGGCCAGCCCGACATCGAGCCGCTGGACGCCGGCTCCACGCTCAACCTCGGCGGGTTTGAAACCAACAACCAGCGCAACTTCGCCGGCTACCTCGATGAAGTCCGCTGGTCCAACGGCGTGCTGACGTCGTTCAACCTGGCGATTCCGACCCCCGCCGCCCTGCCGGCCGGGCTGATGATGATGGGGCTGATCGGCCTGCGTCGCCGCTGTCGCTAATTCGGGGGCCGCTGGCCCCGGAGTCCGCAAGCTGTCAGCTTGCGGCTATGATGAGGTATCGCATGCATCGAAATGCCTTCACACTCATCGAACTGCTGGTCGTGGTCGCGATCATCGCCCTGCTGATCTCGATCCTGCTGCCGTCGCTGAGCAAGGCACGCGACAACGCCAAGATCGTCGTCTGCTCGACCAACCAGCGCACGCTCATGCAGGCGGTGATCATGTACTCGCTGGACTACAAGGGCTACGCCCCGCTGCATGGTTCTGAACCCTATCAGATGATCGGCGGGTACGGCCCCTACCCCGCGGCCCCATACTGGGACGCGCGACTCGTGCGATACACCGGCGCCGAAAAATACCGGCCCGAACTGTTTTCCTGCCCCACCACCCTAGCCTACCGGGATAAACTCGACTCCAAGACCGCCCGCACCTATCGCATGAATCTCACCGTCGGCGGGTGGGACTCCGCCACCAACACCAACAAAGACCCGCGTCCGCTGGCCGGCTTCGGCTCCCCGGACCGCACGATCGTGTTCACCGAAGACTGGTCCGTGTGGAACTACAACACCATCTGGGGTTGGAACACGCGATGGTGGCATGACGTGGTCGTGGCCCATCTCTGGGAGCGTTTCACCACCACCGCCTGGGGGCTGCGCCCCGCCGAGGGCGGGTCCAACTTCGCCTTCGTCGACGGACACGTGGCTTTCACCCGCCACATCGACGGCTATCCCGCCAACCGCGTGTCCAACTACATTCTCGATCCGACGAAAGATTATTGATGCGCCCAAAGGCGTTCACACTCATCGAACTGCTCGTGGTCATCAGCATCATCGCGCTGTTGATCGCGATCCTGCTGCCGTCGCTGAGCAAGGCCCGCGAGCTGGCCCGGCGAACGGTCTGCCTGAGCAACCTCCGCCAGATGCATACGGTCTACACGACCTACGCGTCCGGCAACAAGGGGATGTATCCCGATGAGGATGCGGGCTATCGGCCTTACTCGGTTTCCAGGCGTCTGGTGACCAAGGTGATGAAAGTCACCCCGACGATCTTCTGCTGTCCAAACATGCTCGGGCAAAAGTTTCTGGATACGACCTTCGACCCCTGGGCCGGCAATGGTTCGTACCCGGTGATTCCTTATGTGATCTACGCGGGCTTTGTGCAGGAGGGGCTCGACTTCGAGTACATCGGACCGGACACGTCGCTTGCATCGAGTTTCCCGATCGCAAAGATCACGGATGTGAAGCATTCGGCGCGTGTACCGTTCGCCACCGACTGGAACATCGTCAACGATGGCACCAACGGCACTGTCGTCGGCCCGCCGGAAACAGTCGACTCGACCCGCGTGTGCAATCATCAGCCACGGATCATGTACTGGCTCGGAACGATCAACTCGTTCTGGGGCGAATGGGAAGGCGACAACCAGGTCTACATCGACGGCCACGGCCAGTGGCAACCCGTCGACCAACTTGAGCGGCACGTCCACCAACTCACCGGCGGTCTGCACCAGTGGTGAGCCCTCGCAAGTTACATCATTTCAACGCGGCGGCCTTGGCGGTGTCCGGCGGCACGTATTCCCCCAGATCGTTTTGAATCATCATCACGATGCGACCGGTCAGCGAAGGGTTCCATGACGTGACAAACACCAGGCGATCGTATTCAACCCACTCGACCGAGCCATCGACGTAACCCTGATTCTGCCCGGCGGGGTAAGTTTCGCGACCGTAGTCAGCTTTATGCGAGGGCTGATCGGCGAACCACTTGTTGCCGCCGCCCCAGACGCCGTCGACCTTCATGGTCGTATCGGTGACCAGCGTCCACCCGCCGCGCGAGTTGTCCAGATCGATCGGGCTGCGCGACTTGAACGTACCCGACAGGTTCCGCCACTTTTCGATGCCGCCGAAGTAGCAGTACTCCACGAGCATGCTGTCGGGGCTGTACCACGTGCTTTCAAAGCCCGTGCGGGACGGACAATCCCAAAGCTTGCCGGGCTGGCGCACATTGTTGATGACATCGCCCATCATGCCCAGCCTTGCCCACTGCTCGACCCAGTCGACTTTCTTGTCAGCCTCGTGGACCTGCGCGGCGCTGCCGGCCTTGTCGAACTGATGCATGATCTGACGCCCGCGACAGATGATCAGCTCGCCGTGATTGGACTGCGCATACATCATCGAAGCCGTGAGAATCTGACGCTGATTCGACCCGCAGGCCACGCGGCGGGCCACGTCACGCGCCGCGGCCAGCGACGGCAGCAGAATGGCGATCAGCAGCGCGATGATGGCAACAACAACCAGCAACTCAATCAAGGTGAAAGCGCGATGTCGTTGTCGCATGAGACGGCCCTCTGATCAGTTATCTGATGCGGCGTACAAGCAGCAACACGCCCGGCAGCAGCAGCGCGCCGGTGGCGGGTTCGGGCACGGCGGTCAGTGTCAGCAGTTCCTCGGCAAAGGCGCTGCCGAGTGACTGCTGGCCCGCGGGGTCAAAGTGCAGGTGGTCGGACTTCAGTGAGAACGTATCGGTGTCGACGAGGCCGGTCAGCGCGTCGGCGGCGGCGACGGTGTTTTGCGCGTCGCGGAGCGTTTGCAGATTCGTCGCGTTGATCGCCGTCTGACCACTGGACAGCCGACCGATCACGAACGGCAGGTCCGCCCCGAACGTCAGACGCACATCGGCGATGAACGCCGCGAGGTTCGCCGCGTAGGCGTTGGCGTAGGTCGTGTTGCCGGCATCGGATTCACCCTGCATCCAGACCATGCCCGAAAGCTGGATGGTGTCGGCCGGATGTGCCGCAGCCAGGGCGGCGAGCCCCGCGACCACGGTGTTCTGGAACGTCACGTACTCGGCGCCGTCGCCGGTGGTGGTGGCGTCTCCGCCGGCGGCCCACTGGCTGTACAGATTCGTGCCGCCGTTGGCGTATTTGATCACGGCCACGGGGTTGGTGATCTGATCGGCGAGCGTGCGGCCGAGCGTGACCTCCGGGCCGAACTGGTTGGACTCGGACATGCCGGGGCGCAACGTGGTCAGCGTGCTGTCACCAGCGTGGGCAGCGCCCTGGGTATGAAAGAAAAACTCGACATCGGTCTGGGCCGCTTGAAGATTCACCGGCACGGTCGGCAGCCCGCTGACATCCGCCCGCCCGTCGCCGTTGGACTGCCCGCCAACCAGGTACACGCGGATGACCTCCGCGCGGCCCACTTGGGCGAACATCATCACACACGCAAACGCAACACACAGTTTTTTCGATCGAACAAACATCACAACGTCCTTTTTCTCTTGTCACAAAAACACGTTCAGCGGCGGCGACGCAGGCCCGCCAACAGCAGCAGCACACACCCGGCCGGCAGCGCCGCAGGCATCGGAACGAGCGTCAGATTGCCGGTGGACTGATCGAAGGTCCAGTTGCTGACGCCATACAGTCCGCTACCGAGATCGTTGAACGCAAGCCCGCCGACGAAGGCGAGGCCGAAGTTCGAGCCCCAGGTTTCAGTCAGCGTGGTGACGTCGACGAGATTCCACACGCCCGTATCAACGGTCAACTGCGAGATGTCCAGCCGCAGCAGGCCGTCGAGATCGATCGCGCCGGAGCCGGTGATGCTGTTGCTGACGCCGGCATCTTCGATGAGGAATCGCATCTCGCTGGCGGCGGTCAGGCTCAGCGAACCGGTGTTGACGGTGGTGTCGCCGGTGTAGGTGTTGACGCCGCTGTAAACGAGCGTGCCGTTGGCGGCCTTGACGATGTTGCCCGTGCCGCTGATTGGTCCGTCGATGGTGATGGTGCGGCCGGCTTCCTGGGTGTCGAAGGTCGAGGTGGTGCCGGCGAGGGCGGTGACGTTGCCGGTGATGGTGATGTTTCCGCCATAACCGTTGTAGATGCCGCCGCCGTTGAGGCGCAGGTCGTTGATCGTGTAGGTGGGGCTGGAGACGCCCTTCATGATGAAGCGGCCGCCGGCATCGATCGTCAGCGAATTGCCGGCGAAGACCAGGTCGGCGGAGCTTGATGGCGTGCGGAGGTCAAAACCGGCGGTGTAGTAGTCATGGCTGGCTGAGGGGGCGGCGCCGTCGGACCAGTTCAGGCTGGTGGTGAAGGAACTGGCGCCCGAGCCGTCGTGGGCGGTGAGCGTCAACGGGGCGAGGTTGCTGCTGCCAAGGCCGGCGACCTGCGCCGCGGTCAGCGTCTGATCGAAGACCCAGACCTCGTCGATCTGGCCGTAGAAGTCGAACCCCGCCGCGGCGGTGTAGGCTGCGCCGATGGTGTTGTAGGTGAAGCCGGTCGAGACGGTCGCGCTGTTGGCGACGGCGCCATCGATGTAGACCGTCCACGTGTTGCCGGTGGTGGCGGTCACGGCATAGTAGTGCCACTGCTGATCGTCGAAGCTGCTGCCGCCGGGATACGGGGCGTCGATCTGCGCGCCCGACGTGCCGCGCCAGCGAACGTAATCACCACTGCTGTTGGGCGCGATAAAGTCGTTGGAATTATTGCGATCACCGATGACCATGTCCCAGTCGACGCCGTCGCCCGCCGTGGTCGGGTTTTTCTTCGCCCAGAAAGCGATCGTGTAGGCCGAGCCGGAGGTGAACGATTCCGACGCCAGGCTGACGTAATCGCGATCGGTCGACAGGTTCAACGCGCCGCCGCCGAAGACGTACTCGCCGGCGGTGGTGGTGATGCCGGAGTTGCTCAGCGTGCCGACGTCGACGAGCGCGCCATCGCGGGCGTTGCCCGAGTCGTCGGTGTAGTCGGCGTCGAAGTTATAGTGGGCGTACACGCTGGCGCGGACCATGGCCCCAGGCAGCAGCACAGCCATGAGCATCGTAAGGACAAGTGCGCGTTGCTTTCTCATTTTTCGCTTCCTTTCACAGGTGTGGGCGACAGGCCCGGCAAGGTGTTGACCAACGGAGCGGCATGAAGAATCAGGCGCGGCGGGTGATTGGACTCGCGGGAGTCCCACGCATCGCCGATTGCATCAGGCAAGGGTTCTTGTTCAGCGATCACGAATGTGACGCGCCCGCCACGGTGCTGATTCAAAAACGTCATCAGCGAATCGTCATCGGCGACATCGAAAGCCACGGCGAGTTCATCGACGCGCTGCGTCGAGGTGAACATCGACAGCGGCGCCGCGTTGAACATCGCATCGAGGTTCGGGCCGCTGTCGGTGCGCCAGGGCGTGTTCGCATACGTCAGCGCGCCGTCGCCGGTTTCGACCCACGGGGCGTCGGTGTTCAAACCGTAGACGGCGAACGTGTTGGGCTGAGCGTTGACCAGGCGCGAGGTCAGCTCAAGCCGGGCGGTCGTGATCGGGTCCGTCACGTGGGTCAGGTCGAAACGGATCATCGTCCAGCGCGGGCCCGAGGCGTTCCACTCGTTGGCGATCAGGCGCGGGTCGTTGCCCAGCGACTGATCGGGCACGCGGCCGTTGATGTAGGTGTCGGCGTCGGGCGTGAGGGCGAGTTCGCGTTCGGGGCCTAAATGCTCGACGAGGCGACCGCGCTCGAGTCTGGCGAGGTGGCCGGCGACGAGGGTGAGCCGCTGCGGCGTCGCGGCGTCCTGCGTCATGGCCAGTTCGATGCGCCCTTCCAACACACGCACGCGGGTGACATCCTCATCGGTGTTCATCGAAAAGCGCGTGCCCAGGTCGATGACATGAATGCCGTACGGCGCGCCGACGGTGAAGTTTTTCGCCCGCGGCGGCACGGTCGCTTCAAGCTTGCCCCGCAGCAGGAAACCCTGATTCATGCCGGTCATTTTGAATTCACACGGGCCGGTCAGATCGACCACCGCCCCGGAATGAAACATCACCTGTGCCTGCCCGCTGGTGAGCGTGATCATCCCCGGCTGCAGGTCATCACCAAGCAAGCGCCCGCCTTCGGCAAATTGCGCATCCGATGAGATGTTCGACAACATCGCCACGGGCGCCGCCGGCCGATGATCGACCGCGTCGTCCTGCGAGGTCGACTGCATCACGAACCACACCGCAACCGTCAGAAGCACCAGCGCCGCTGCCGCAGCCGACCCGAAAATGCGCCAAGACCGATGCTCTCGTCCCACCAGCATCGTCGGCTGCGACGGCAGCGCCTTCGGTAGCTCCGGCCGCCTGCGCTCCAGCGCCGCGTGCAGCGCCATGTATCGCAGGTAGACCGATCGCGCCGCTGAATCGGCCGCCAGCAACGTGTCCAGCCGCCGGCGATCAGCATCGTCGGCATGGCCGTCACACACCGCCGCCAGCAGCGTGAGCAGTTCGTCATGCGGCGTCTGCGGGTCGGTCATCGTTCGCCCTCCGCCCGCATCGTCATGGTGATGCAATCCAACAGTCTCCGGCGAATTCGATCCAGCGTTTTGTACAGCGTGTTGACCGCGCGGCCGGTGCGGCGGGCA
The DNA here is from genome assembly GCA_014873095.1 of Planctomycetales bacterium ZRK34. Classification (GTDB taxonomy): domain Bacteria; phylum Planctomycetota; class Phycisphaerae; order Phycisphaerales; family Zrk34; genus Zrk34. Next base: position 3,470,051 of record CP050848.1, on the reverse strand, counting down.
TATTCATGAATCGACATTTTCGAGTGGTAGCGCGCTTCGATCAGCTCGCGATGTTTTGCCTGCAGCTTGGCAAGACAGTCCGTCAGCGCCCGCATCTGGGCCTCGATCGGCTCGCGTTCGTCGGCGTATTGACCGGCGATCAGCTCGAGGGTGCTGTCGCTGAGCGTGTGCGGCTGACGTGCATGGCTTCGGCGGTGCATCAGCACCTTGTTGTGGGCGACCCCGCAGGCCCAGGCCACGAACGGCCGCGCCGGGTCGTAGGCTTCCAGCTTCTCCCACAACGCCACGGCCGTGTCCTGAAACACGTCCTGCGCCTGGGCGGCGTCCGGCAGCAGCGTCAGAATGTAGCGATAGACCTCGTGCTCGCACTCGGCAAAGCGGCGGACAAACTCACGGGTCTGATCATGCGTGGGCATAGCGGCCTCTACTCTGTGTTTGCCGGCGGCGGGCGAATTGGTACAGCGACGATCAAAAAAAGATCGTCCGCCATGTCAGAATTTGAATCATACTGACTACGTATTGCTTTGGGCTGACCCATCGCAGACCGGTGCGCATCCGGCCGACCTCGAAGCCCTGAGGCCCATGACACATCTCACCCAACAAAACTCGCATACAACTGACAATAATCAATTTACAGCATTTAAAAAGATTAGTATTTAGGCAAAATACTAATCTTTTAAGAGATTCCAGCGCGGCGTATTGTGGCCGTTAACTCGTCATGACAGAGGGAGACCAACGGGTCAGTCAGCAAGTGCAAACACTATCATCTCACCTCTTGCCGGCCGGCGGGCGGGTCATCAGCGACTCGATCGTCTGTGTGAGCTGCTGAATCACCTCGCGAGGGTCGGCAGCGTACTCGACGAGCACGTGGCGGGCGAGGTTCGGCTCGTCGACCCAGCGGTTGGTGCCGTTTTCGAAGATGTGGTTGGAACCGGTCTTGCGCAGCTTCCAGTACGGGGCGTTGGGGCGGACGGCGAACAGCGTGGCGGCCTGATCCCAGCTGGGGCGCGTCGGCTTATCACCGAGGTACAGGTCGTAAGCGACGCGCAGCGGATGATCCGCCGGAAGCTTGCCGCGCGTGCGGCCGGTGCCGACATCGGCGCCCATGCCGGAGAAGTAAATCGTCGTCGGCCAGTTCGCCGCCGCCTCGACGATTGCCGCGGGGTCGGGTTTGAAGTTGCCGTAGACTCTGGGGTCCAGGTGCTCGGGGTAGCGCCCGCCCATGCACACCCATCGCGCGACTTTCTGTTTCACCAGCGAACGCCCATCCAGGTCGCTGTGCTGGTCGGGTTTTGACTTCAGCAGGTAACGCAGGTTGGTCACGTAGCCGACGGTGACGACCACAACCGACCGATCCGGCGCGGCAGCCAATACCCGCCGATACACATCGACCGCGTCATCGGCATCGTCGTTGGTCGTCAACGTCGTGTCATACCGCTCAGCGATCGCCCGGGCGTAGCGCGACCCGCGATCGATCGGCGCGCCCGGCTGCTTCGCCGCCCCGATCGGCAGATCGCCCCGGCCGTGGTAGCGATTGATCGCCTCCACGCACGGGGCGGAATACGGGTAATGCGAACTGACCACCGTCGCGAGTATCTTCGCCTCGCCCGCATCGGCCAGCGCGTGCAGCATCGCCAGCGCGCCGACATCATCGCAGTCGGTGTCCATGTCCGTGTCCCAGATGATCGACACCCCCGGAAGTGTTTCATCCGCAAGCGCCGGCAGCGCACACAGGCCGATCAGCAATAGGGCCAGACACCAGCATCGATTCACAGCCGTCATGTTTAATCCTCGCAAAGCGTCGCCGCGTGATGGGCGATGTGGTCGCCGATGAAACTCGCCACGAAGTAATAGCTGTGATCATACCCGCCCGCCCGGCGAAGCGTCAGCGGATAGTCCGCATCGCGGCAGGCCTCTTCGAAAAGCTCGGGTCGAAGCTGTTCGGTGAGAAACTGGTCCGCCTCGCCCTGGTCGATCAGAATCGGTGAGCGCGGGCCTTCGTAGGTCATCACCAGTTCCGTAGCATCGTGTTTCGCCCAGGCGCTGCGATCATCGCCGAGGTAAGCCCCGAAGGCTTTGTGGCCCCACGGCACCTGTGTCGGCGCGACGATCGGCGACAGCGCGCTGACCGACTGATACATCCCCGGGTGACGGAAAAACAGCGTCAATGCGCCATGCCCGCCCATCGAGTGGCCGCACACGCCGCGCTTGTCCGTCACGTTGAATTCAGCTTCGATGATCCCCGCAAGCTCGCCCGTCACGTAGTCTTCCATGCGGTAGTATTTGGCCCACGGCTTCCGCGCAGCGTTCAGGTAAAACCCCGCGCCCTGGCCCAGGTCATACCCTTCATCATCGGCAACATCATCGCCGCGCGGGCTGGTGTCCGGCGCGACGAGGATCACCCCGTGCTCGGCGGCATAGCGCTGCGCCCCCGCCTTGGTGATGAAGTTCTGCTCCGTGCAGGTCAACCCGCTGAGCCAGTACAACACCGGGCAGGCCCCGCGCTCCGCCGCCGGCGGCAGGTACACCCCGAAGTTCATCCCGCAGCCAAGCGCCTGCGACGCGTGCCGATACACATCCTGAAAACCCCCGAACGACCGATTCCGACTCACGCGCTCGATGTTCATGTTAATCTCGTTGTATCAGCACAAAGACACGAAGGCGCAAAGACAAAAAGCATAAATCATTCATTTTCTTCTTCGAGTCTTTGTGACTTCGCGTCTTTGTGCCATCCGATGAATCAGAAGTTAATCACGCTGCGGATGCTCTTGCCTTCGTGCATCAGGTCGAAGGCGTCGTTGATCTTGTCCAGCGACATCGTGTGCGTGATGAACGGGTCGACCTGGATCTGGCCGGCCATCGCCTGTTCGACCATGCCCGGCAGTTGCGAGCGGCCTTTGACCCCGCCGAAGGCTGTTCCCTTCCACACGCGCCCGGTCACGAGTTGGAACGGCCGCGTGCTGATCTCCTGGCCCGCCCCGGCGACGCCGATGATCGTGCTCACGCCCCAGCCTTTGTGACAACACTCCAACGCCGCGCGCATCACGTGAACATTCCCGATGCACTCGAAGCTGTAGTCGACCCCGCCGCCGGTCATCTCGACGATGACCTGCTGAATCGGCGTGTCGCCATGGTCTTTGGGGTTGACACAGTCGGTCGCGCCCATCTGCGTGGCCAGCTCAAACTTGCCGGGGTTCAGGTCGACGCCGATGATGCGCGACGCCTTGGCCATGACCGCGCCCTGGATGGCGGCCAGTCCGATCCCGCCGAGGCCGAACACAGCCACGGTCGAACCCGGCTCCACCTTGGCGGTGTTCAGCACCGCGCCGATGCCCGTGGTGATTCCGCAACCCAGCAGGCACATCTTCTCCAGCGGCGCCGCCTTGTTGATCTTCGCCACGGAGATCTCCGGCAGCACGGTGTATTCGCTGAACGTGCTGGTGCCCATGTAGTGGTAGATCGTCTTGCCGCCGATGCTGAAGCGCGAGGTTTCATCGGGCATGAGCCCGCGTCCCTGCGTGGCGCGGATCGCCTGGCAGAGATTGGTCTTGCCGGACGTGCAGAACGAACACTTACCGCACTCGGGGGTGTACAGCGGAATCACATGATCGCCGACCTCGACGCTGGTGACGCCCTGGCCGACTTCGACGACAACGCCCCCGCCTTCGTGACCGAGGATCGCGGGGAAGATGCCTTCGGGGTCGTCACCCGACAGGGTGAACGCATCGGTGTGACACACGCCCGTGGCCTGTATCTTCACCATGACCTCGCCGGCCCGCGGGCCTTCGACGTCGACATCCTCGATCTGCAACGGCTTGCCCGCTTCCCACGCCACCGCGGCTCGTGATTTCATGGCTGTTTCCTCACATAAATAGCTTCGCTGCGAGGCAATGATGCTAACAGACAGGGCACCTGCGAACAATCTTTTCAGCACAAAGACGCGAAGGCGCAAAGACACAAAGAAGAAATCAATAATTAACTTTGTGTCTTTGCGCCTTCGTGTCTTTGTGCCCGGACTACATCACTACTCATCGCCGGTGTAGCGCAGGACGAATTCGGCAAACAGGCGGCCGCGCTGTTCGTAGTTGTCGAACTGATCGTAGCTGGCGCAGCCCGGTGACATCACGACGGCCTGACCCGGCTTGGCGGCCTTGATCGCTTCCTGCACCGCCACCTCCAGCAACCCGCAACTGCGCACCGGACAGTGCTTGGCTTCACCCTTGGCGGCTTCGGCGATCGCCGAGCCGGTGTGGCCGATCGTGTAAACCCCCGCGCAGTGCGCCGCCGCGTATCGACCCAGCACCGCCATGTCCGCTTTCTTGTCGTACCCGCCGAGGATCAGATGGGCGTTGTGCGGCTCGAAGCTTTCGATCGCCAGCATCGCCGACTCGGGCGTGGTCGACTTCGAATCGTTGTAGAAGCGCACCTTGTTGTGCGTAGCGACCAGTTGCAACCGGTGCGGCAGACCCGGAAATGTCTGCAGGGCTTTGATCGCTTTGGCGCGCACCACGCCGGCCGACTCGCAGGCCGTCGCCGCCAGCGCGGCGTTGAGCTGGTTGTGCTCACCGGGGATCAGCAGCTCTTCTTCGATCGGTTCATCTTCGATGATCGCCACCGCCGGGCAGTCGAATCGCCAGTCCGACACCGATGGCCCGAGCACAGCCCGGTCTTCGTGATTCTGGTAGCGGAAGATCGTCTTCTTGGCGCGGACGTAGGCATCGAGATGGCCATGACGATCCAGGTGGTTGTCGCCGAGGTTGGTCACGACGCAGATATGCGGCGAGAAGTGGAGCATGGTGTCCAGCATGAAGCTCGACAGCTCGAGCACAACCCAGTCGTCGGGCGTCAGCGTGTCGACGACATCCAGCAGCGACCCGCCGATGTTTCCGCCGAGGTGGACGCGCGACTCGCCGTAGGCCGCGGTAAGGACATGGGCGATCATGGCGGTGGTGGTGGATTTGCCGGCCGATCCGGTGATGCCGATCGTGTGGCCCCGGTCCGGCAGACGCTCGACCAGCAGATTGATCTCGGTGGTCGTCGGCACCTTGGCGGTCTTGGCGGCGTGCAGGTACTGATTATTCCGCAAATCGACCGCGGGATTGATCACGATCAGGTCGGCCTTGGTGAAATCGGCCGTTTCGTGCCCGCCGAGGCGGTACTGGATGGGCAGGCCTTCGAGCTTGGCCAGCGATTCGGTCAACTCCTTTTCGCCCAGCAGGTCGGTCACGAGCACGGTCGCGCCGTGTTTGGCGCAATACCGAGCCGCCCCGACGCCCCCGCCGAATCGGCCGAGCCCCATGATGACCACGCGCTTGTCTTTGAGTTCGTGCATACCATTTGCCCCCCAACACCGGAAGACCGCCTCCGGCCTGCCTCAAAAAATCGACCCCATACCAGTCAACCCACCCCATGAGATTAGCCGATATGACCTCCGTGAGCGAGTCCTCGGATTACATTCTCGATCTTCGGACCCCCGTGGCGAAGACCCCGGCGGGCTCTGCGCCTGCGCGAAAGTCCAAGCCCGCCAAGACTTCCGGCTCCGAAGCCGGCGGCACCGCCGTCAAACAGCCGCAAAAGCCCTGGCTGGCCGTCCACTGGCGCTGCTGCCACACCTACAGCCGCATCTACAAGAATCGCGATGGCACCGCCTACCTCGGCCGCTGCCCCGCCTGCGGCAAGGCCGTCCGCGCCAACATCGGCCCCGGCGGCGTCAACAACCGCTTCTTCCAGGCATACTGACCCCACATCACAACCCAATAGCCGCAGGCTGACAGCCTGCGGACTCCTGAATCCGCGACCTGTCAGCCCGCGGCAGGTGTTGCAACTTTCGAGTTGCTCGGCGCCTTGGCACGCCGGCGGAACAGAATGAACGTCAAATCGTCCGGCTTGCAGGGGTGGTCCTCTTCCGGGGTCATCATGCGCATCTGCGCCTCGGCGGCGAGTTTGGCGGCGGCGTCGGTCAGCGAGCCGGCGCGCACGATGTTCACGATCTCATCCACATGCATGTTGTCGAAGAGCCCATCGCTGGCGAGCAACACGGTGTCGTGCTCGGCGAGCGTGATCGCGCTGCCGATTTCGATGCGCATGTCGGGCGAGCCGACGATGTTCGACACGATGTGGCGATCTTCGTGGTTGATCGCTTCCTTTTCATCGAGCACCCCCGCTTCGACGGCGAAACCGACGGGGCTGTGACAGATCGTCTGCAGTTTGATCTTGCCGCGCTGGCCGGTGATCAGCGCCATCGAATCGCCGATGTGATACGTGCGGGCGCAACCATCGAAGATTTCAACGGCCGCGAGGGTCGTGGCGGCGCCGAGGCCGGTTTCGAGCACGGTCTTGTTCGCGGTTTCAATCGCATCGAGAATCGCGGTGCGCAGCGGCGCCTGCTCGGCGGCAGCTTTTTCCAGCGCATCGCGCAGCGCCCCGATCGCCGCATTGGACGCCACATCGCCGGCCCGCTGCCCGCCAAGACCATCAGCCACCACGAGCACCGCCGAACCCGCGTCATAGGGAATGATCGCGGCGGCGTCTTCGTTGGGCGTGTCCTTGTCCGGGGAGACATGCGAATAGATCACCGCATCGCCGGCCGCGGCCGTGTGCGATTCGGCCGCGCTCATGGCGGCGCGAACATACAACGTAGCGTCATGCGGCGAACGAAGATTCATGGGTCACACCATGGACGTAGTGATACCTGTCAAAGTCTATATCGGCTCAAATCGACACATCAGATGAGCGCGTTATTCGGACATTGATGAAGAAAACGTTAACCGCCAAGGCAGAAGAGATTCACCACAGAGGGCACAGAGATCACAGAGAGGGCTGAATAGAAAAATATTGACTCACCCTCGGTGTACTCTGTGCCCTCTGTGGTGAATCTCTCTTTTCTTTTCACACGCGATGCGTGGTGACATCCAGCGCGAGGTGGATGATGCCGTCGCCTTCGTGGACGAGCGGGCAGTTGGTCAGGCCGATGACGAGTCCGCTGCCGGGGCTGGTCAGCGTGTACTTATCATCACCGAACGCATCGCGGATCACGCCGAGCGGCTGGCCTTCGGTGACGGATCGACCAAGCTTGACCTGCAGGCGGAGAATCCCGCTGCGGCGGGCGCGGATCCACGTGCGGTTCGACGCCTCCATCGACTGGCGACGACGACCGCCATCGGGCTGTTTGATCATGCCCAGGTCGCCCATGACGCGCAGCACCCCTTTGACGCCGACGTTGATTGCGTCGGAGTTGAACCGGTGCGACTCGCCGGCTTCGTACACGAGGATCGGCTTGCCGCGCTTGGCCACGGCCGATCGCAGCGACCCGGCGGGCGACTCGCCGTGGATCATGATCGGCGCGGCGAAGGCCTCGGCCATGCGACGCGCTTCGGGGTCGTCCAGATCGCAGCGGACCTGCGGGAGATTGGTGCGGTGGGCGCCGCCGGTGTGCAGGTCGATGCCGTGTGAGCAGTGGGCGACGATCTGCGTCATGAAAAGATGCGCCAGGCGCGAGGCGAGCGACCCGCTGGCCGAACCGGGAAAGCAGCGATTCAAGTCGCGCCCGTCGGGCAGGTAGCGCTGCTGGTTGATGAAGCCGAAGATGTTGACGATGGGGATGGCAACCAGCTCGCCGCGCAGCGTGCGGGGGTTGAGCTTGTCGAGCACGCGCTGGATTATTTCGACGCCGTTGAGTTCATCGCCGTGCAGCGCCGCCGAAAGCCAGAGCCGGGGCCCTTCGCGGCGGCCGTTGACGACCTCGATCGGCAGGGTCATCTGCGTCTGCGTCGGCAGCCGGGCCACCGGCAGATCAATCCGCTGACGCTGCCCGTTGCCGACGATGATATCCGCAATGGTGACATCGCTCATACCTGCGAAAATCTACCATCAGTAGGCTGAACCGCCAAGGACGCCAAGTGACAAAAAGAATATTTCACCACAGAGGACACAGAGTGCACAGAGGGCATAAAAAAGAATGATCTATTCAAACTTCTCTGTGTTCTCTGTGCCCTCTGTGGTGAACTTCTTCTGCCTTGACGGTCAACTTTTTTTCTTTTTACGTCGGGTTTTCTTTTTCGGGGGGACCAGGCCTTTGAGGGTGAGCAGCTTGCCGAAGCACAGCAGCTTGTCGCCGGGAAGAATCTGGCGGCGGCCGCGCGGGTTCGGAATCGCCACGCCGTTGCGGTCGATGTTCAACACGAGCACGTCCAGGTCGCGCACCCCCGAGTCGGCGATGGTCTCACCGGCCAACGGGCTGTCGTTGTCGACCCGCAGTTCCGCCACGCCGTACCCGCCTTTGACGGTGAGCTTCTGGCGGACGTCGATGTCGGGAAACAACACACGCTCCTCGATCAGCTCAATGATCGACGAGGCGATGTCGACATCGGACGCGCCTTCGATGCCCTCGAGGCCGGGCGAGGAGTTGACCTCCATGATCTGCGGGCCGTCGGCGCCTTCGAGCATGTCGACACCCGCGACGCGCAGGCCCATGATCTGGGCGGCGCGCACGGCGGTCTGCTCGTACTGCTCATCGAGCTGGACAGACTCGGTCACACCGCCGCGGTGTACATTCGATCGAAACTCGGTGCCGGTGGCGCGACGACGCATCGCCGCCACGACCTTGTCGCCGACGACGAACGCGCGAATGTCCTTACCCTTGGATTCGGCGACGAACTTCTGCACCATCACGTTCTGCTTGGCTCCGTGCAGCGTCTCGATGATGGCCTCGGCGATCTTCACCGACTCGGCGAGAATCACGCCCACGCCCTGCGTGCCTTCCAGCAGTTTAATGATGACGGGCGCGCCGCCGACGCGCTCGATCGCCGGGAGAATGTCATCGCGCCCACGCACAAAAGCCGACGGCGGAATGCCGATCTCGTGGCGTGAAAAGATCTGCAGCGAGCGCAACTTGTCGCGGCTGACGCTGATGGCGTGAGAGTTGTTCACGGTGAACACGCCCATCTGCTCGAACTGCCTGACCACCGCACAGCCGAAGAACGTCACCGACGCGCCGATGCGGGGAATCACCGCGTCGTAATGACTCAGCGGCTTGCCACGGAATGTCAGGTCCGGTTCGGATTCTTCCACGTGGATTGAAAACCGCAGCGTGTCGAGCACCTTGACCTTGTGGCCCCGCTTGACCGCCGCCTCGCACAACCGCCGCGTGCTGTACGCCCGCGGGCTGCGTGACAATATCGCAATCTTCATGATTCACATCCTCACAAGTGTTGCTGCGCCTGATTGACGGTAGCGGTGTAAACCCCAATTCGTCAAGATTCAATTGACCAGGTCGCCTGGCGAAGCTGCGCCTTGTCTGAATCCGCCGGGCGCTCATACCACACCGTCAACAATTTCCGATCATCCAGTTGAACCGTCGAGGGGTAACCGAGGTCGCCACCGGCCCCGTCGGCGCTGATCGTCAACGGGCCCGACCAGGTGAGCCCGCCGTCGGCGCTGAGGCGGGCCTGGTTGCCGAACGGCTTGCGACGGTGGCCATAGGTCATCAACAGTCGCCCGTCGCGCAGTCGAAGCAGGTGCGACGGCAGGCCCCACACGCCGATCGGATGCGGCGTCGACCAGGTGCGCCCCCCGTCGGTCGATTCGGTCTGAAGAATCTCGCGGGCGTTGGCCTTGTTGTGATTGCGGATGTGACAGACGAGGCGGCCGTCGGCGGTTTCGACGGCATGCAGCTCGTGATACTGCCCGGCGTCGTCGCCCGGCCGAGCGGGAATCTCGGCGAGCCAGGTCCAGGTCGCACCGTCGTCGGTGGATTCACACACACCAACGCGCTTGTCGCCGGTCCACAATTCCTTACCCGCGTAGAGCAGCCGGCCGTCGGCCAGTTGAATCGGGCCGTGCGGACTGTTCACGAGGCTGGCGTAGCGTGCCGACCAGGTCACGCCGCCGTCGGTCGAGCGGTAGATCCACTGGCCGAGTTCCTTGTGTCGCTGCTCGGCACTCAGGCGGTTGTGGGCTGCGGCCCACTGCTCGCCGTGCTTGGGCAGCAGACGCTCGTAGGCCAGCGAGGTGAACGTCGTGACCAGCAGCGTGCCTTTTGCGGTTTCGATCACGCCGGCGTCGCGATCGTCGATCGCGCTGTCCGCCAGCACGCGCGGCCAGCTCCACGTTTTGCCGTCATCACCACTGCGCATCAGTTCGACACGCCCGAAAGGACACACATGCGCATGGCGCCCGCCGGAATAAACCAGCAACAGCTCGCCATCGCGCCGTCGCGTCACCGTCGGCCAGCCGTGATAAACATCGCGTTGCCAACTGATGGTGCGCATCTCATGCACCTGCGCGACCGGCTCGGCCGCAGCGCCATGACGAACAAACATCGCCGCCGCTCCGATTCCCGCGGCATGCGCCAACATCTGCCGGCGCGTGATATGGCTGACCATGCCTTGCCTCCAAAGATATTGAACCGCAGAGAACGCAGAGCTTCGCAGAGTGCATCATCAGTCAACTGCCATGTAGCTCTTCTGCGGTCTCTGCGTCCTCCGCGGTTAATTCTTCTTCGACTCAATCAACACGACCGCGCGGAGGACTTCCGCGACGGACCAGGCCTGCGCGATGCAACCCTCGCTGCGGTGCGGGGCGTTGCCGTCGAACACTTCGTGAAGCTGGCCGAGGCTGTCGACGGCCAGCGCGTCCAGCAGCGGTTTGATCGCGCTGCGCGTGTGCTGGATCGCATCTTTCGAGAACTTGTTCGCCCGCAGGTAGCCCTCGACATAAGGCCCGATCGGCCAGGCCCAGACCGTGCCGCGGTGATACGCCGAGTCGCGATCAAACATCGAGCCGTCGTAATGCCCGTGATAGTTCCAGTCGTCGATGGCCAGCGTGCGCAGGCCGCGCGGCGTCAGCAGCTTCTCGCGCACCAGGTCCATGATCGCCTTCTGCCGCTTGGCCGACAGCGGACTGACCGGCAGGCTCACCGCGATCACCTGGTTGGGCCGCAGCGAATGGTCTTCGCCGTGTGCATTCACGTGGTCGATGCAGAAGCCGAGATCGTCAGACCAGAACGTCTTGTTGAACGATCGCTTGACCTTCTTGGCGAGTTTATCGAGCAGGGGATCGCCCAGCCGCTCGGCGCACCCGACCAGCGCGCGATACCACAGCGCGTTGATTTCGACCGCCTTGCCGTGGCGTGGGGTGAACACGACGCCGTCGCGTTTGGCGTCCATCCATGTGAGCTGCGTGTGGTCATTGCCGGCGGAGATCAGGCCGTCGGCATCCATGGCGATCTCGTCGTCGGTGCCGCGTTCGTAGGCTCCGAGAATCGCGCTACACGCCTTGGCCAGCGTGTGGTTCCACGCTTTCTTGTCGCCGGTGAGTTCGACGTATTCGAGGGCGGCGTGAATAAACCACAGACTGGCGTCGACGGTGTTGTAGTGCGGCTCGCCGCCGTAGTCATCGAAGCGGTTGGGCACGCGGCCGTTGCGGATGTGACGGGCGTAGGCGGTCAGCGTGCGCTTGGCTTCGTCGTACCGACCGGTCGACAGCAGCAGGCCCGGCAGGCTGATCATCGTGTCACGACCCCAATCGGCAAACCACGGATAGCCCGCGAGAATCGTCATCATCGGTTCGCCGTCGACTTCGCGCTCGACGACGAAATCGTCGGCCGCGGTCACGAGCCCGGCGAGCGTGTTGGGTTTGACGGCGTCGCCGATCTGTTTTTTCACGTGCGTGATCATCTTGCGCAGATGCGGCACGCGGGCGTCTTCGCCTTTGAAGTCGTCGACGTTGATCGGCTCGGTGCCGAAGTACAGATTCAGCGTGCTGACCTGGCGGGTGATGTCGTTGAAGGTGTGCTCGAACCAGCCGGGCGAGAACAGGTCTTCGACGTCGTCCTGCTGGCGGCGTGACTCGGCACGGCGCTTGAAGTTGTACCACCAGTCGTTGCCCTCGACGAAAGCGCCGGCATCGGCGTGCAGGTACAGCGTCGTGCCGTCGGGGCTGGCGATGGTGAGGTTGGCATCGTTGTGCTTGGCGGTGAAGCCGGGGTCGCCCCACATGGCGCGGCGGAGGTGGTGGTAGTCGCGCATGCCGATCAGGGGGCGCAGGCTGAGCGTGACTTTTTCGGGATTGACGCCGTAGCGGCTGGCCCCGCCGGCGGGCTCGACACGGTAGCTGACGACGCCGAGGTTTCGCCGCCACAGCAGACGGAGCGTTTTGGTGATGCGGACAGCCCCGGTGACATAGACCCATCGGCAGCCCAGGCCCTTTTCGAAATGCTCGATGTGCTGCCAGCCTTTGGGGTGGAAGGCGCCGTCGGTGAACTCGTGGGCGGCCAGCTCGAAGCATTCGGTGTCGTAGCGGACCATCTCGTTGAGGCTGGTCAGGGTGTTGATCCGGCCGACGGGCGGTCGCGTGGCGGCGTCGAGGAGGCTGTGGTAGCGGCGGGTGTTGACCCCAGCGACGGTGCCCATGGCGAATGAGCCCAGGCCGTTGGTCAGCAGCCATTCGGTATCGATGGCGACCGGCGGCGGCGCGGCGGCCCATTCGGGGCCGGTCGGCGGGTCGACGGGGTAGATCGCTTCGACGACGGTATCGGTTTTCTTGGCCATAGGCGTCATGATACACGGTAAAGCAGGAAAATCAGGAAAGCAGGAGAACAGGAAATGACGAAAAATCGCCGCCCCGTCTTCATTTCCGGCTTTTCTGCTTTGCTGATTTCGCCCCCGGCGCCCCCGCTTGCCATGGCCCGGCTGGCTGGTATAATGCCGGACTTTTCCGCCCCATGTAAGCAAGAGCACCGCCATGAAAGCCGACATCCATCCCAAGTACGTCGAGACCAAGGTCACCTGCGCCTGCGGCAATGCGTTCACCACGCATTCGACCAAGCCGGAGATTCACGTGGACATCTGCTCGGCCTGCCATCCGTTCTACACCGGCAAGCAGAAGTTCGTCGACACCGCCGGCCGCGTCGAGAAGTTCCAGAAGCGCTTCGGCGGAAACTACTTCGGCTCCCGCGCCAAGAAGTAGACGCTTTACCGAGAAACCCCCGTCAACCGTGCCCGCCTCGTGCGCGCACGGTTTTCTTATGCCTCCGTTTTTAACCACGGAGATACGGAGAACAAAACATTTGACAGGATCAACAGGATCAGCAGCAATCAATAAGATGATTCATCCTGCCCCCATCCTGTTGATCCTGTCAAAACGGTCTTTCTGATTTGCTCCGTGCCTCCGTGACTCCGTGGTGAATCTGCCATGTCCGACGCCGCCCTGCTAACCCGACTCGACGAGCTGCTCGACCAACTGGCCGATTACGATCGTCAGCTCGCCGACCCGGCCGTCGCGCAGGACCATCACCAGGTCACGGCGATCTCCCGCAAGCGCGCCGCCATTGAGCCGATCTGCACCCAGTACCAGGCCTACCGCCAGGCCCTCGCCGAGGCCGATCAGCTTCGTCAGCTCATCGACGAAGCGGCTGAGGATGAACTGGTCGCCATGGCTGAAGAGGAGTTGCCGCAGGTCAAACAGCAGGCGGTCGATCTTCTCGAACAGCTCAAAGGCGACCTGGTCACGTCCGACGACCGCGCTGTAGGTTCGATCATCATGGAACTGCGTGCCGGCGTCGGCGGCGATGAGGCGGGCATCTGGGTGGGTGATCTGCTGTCGATGTATCAACACTACGCGCAGGCCATGGGCTGGAAGGTCGAGCCGATGAGCTTCAGCCCGTCGGAGCGCGGCGGGTACAAGGCCGCCACCGTGCACATCTCCGGCGAAGGCGTCTGGCAACATCTCGGCTACGAGGGCGGTACCCACTGCGTTAAGCGCGTCCCCGAAACCGAAACCCAGGGGCGTGTGCATACCTCGACAGCCACCGTCGCCGTGCTCCCGGAGCCCGAAGACGTCGACATCCAGATCAACGAAGACGACGTCCGCATCGATGTCACCACCGCGCGCGGCCCCGGCGGGCAGAACGTCAACAAGGTCGCCACCGCCGTGAAAATGCTCCACATCCCCACCGGCATCGAAGTCCGCATGCAGGACACCAAGTCCCAACACCAGAACCGCGTGCTCGCCTGGCAGTTGCTCCGCGCCCGCGTGTATGAACACCACCAGCAGCAGGTCGAGGCTGAGCGCTCCGAGCAGCGCAACAAAATGATCGGTCGCGGCGAGCGCGGCGAGCGCATCCGCACCTACCGCTACAAGGACAACCTCGCCGTCGACCACCGCCTCGGCGAGTCGTTCAACCTCGGCGAAACCCTCGCCGGCAATCTCGACCCCCTCGTCAACCAGCTCATCGAGCACGACAAAGCCCAGCGCCTCGCCGCCCTGTAACCGCTCATCGCAAACTAAAGCCCGGGGACCGTCGTCCCCGGGCACAAACACAGCACAAAGTCACAAAGACTCCAAGCCACAAAGATAGATCCCCAAAAGATAGACCAAATATCCACCCACTTTCTTCGTGACTTCGCGCCTTCGTGTCTTAGTGCTTCAATGATGTAATCAAATGATGAACACGACCGAATACAACTTCGACGCCCTCGTCGGTCCGACCCACCACTTCGCGGGCCTCGGGCTGGGCAACCTCGCCTCGCAGGCTCATCGCCACGACAAGTCAAACCCGCGCGCCGCTGCCCTGCAGGGGTTGGCGAAGATGCGCCTGCTCATGGACATGGGCGTCCCGCAGGCCGTGCTCCCGCCGCATGATCGCCCCGATATCGCCGCGCTGCGCCGGCTCGGGTTCACCGGCGACGATGCCGCCGTCCTCGACCGCGCGTACCGTGATGACCCTGATGCCTTCGCCGCCTGTTGCAGCGCCTCGTCGATGTGGGCCGCCAACGCCGCCACCGTCTGTCCCGCGGTCGATGCGCCCGACGGGCTGTTGCACATCGCCCCCGCCAATCTCGTCACGCAGTTTCACCGCACGCTGGAAGTGCCGACGACGGTGCGCATCTTCCGCCGCATCTTCGCTGATGACTCGCGCTTCGTGGTGCACGCCCCCCTGCCGGCCGCGTTCGATCTGGCCGATGAAGGCGCCGCCAACCACATCCGTCTCGCCGCCGCGCCCGACGCCCCCGGCATCCACCTGTTTGCCTACGGCCGCGCCCCCGGGCAGGCGTCCTCCAACCCCGCCGCCGTCGGCCCGCCGACCGACATCAGCGGCAGCCCGCAGTTTCGCCGCGCACTTCCGGGCGCCATGCGGCAGATCCCGCGACAATCCCTCGCCGCTTCCCACGCCGTTGCCCGTCGATTCGGTCTGCCCGCCGAGCGCGTCGTCTTCGCCCGCCAGGCCCCCGAGGTCATCGACGCCGGCGTCTTCCACAACGATGTCATCGCGCTGTCGCATCGCAATCTCATGCTCTACCACCAGCGCGCCTACCTCGGCAGCTCCGCCATCATCGACCGCCTCGCCGACCACCTCGGCGACGCCCTGCACCTGATCTGCATCCACGACACCGACATCTCCCTCGACGAAGCCGTCGCGTCCTACTTCTTCAACAGTCAGCTCGTCACGTCACCGGATGCCCCCGACCAAATGACGCTGATCGCTCCCGCCGAGTGCTCCACGCTCGATCGCCCGCGACAGCTCATCGAACACCTCGTCGCCGACACCGACAACCCCATCACCCGCGCCCGGTTCATCGACATCAACGAGTCCATGCACAACGGTGGCGGCCCCGCCTGCCTGCGTCTGCGCATCCCGCTGTCCGAACCCGACCGCGACGCCCTCGGCGCCAATGTCATCCTGACCCCCGACCTCGCCGATCAACTCGAAGCCGTCATCAACAAATACTACCGCACCGAGCTCACCCTCGACGATCTGCGCGATCCGGCGCTCCGCGCCGAGTCCCGCGCCGCCCTCGATGAATTCTCAACACTGCTGAACCTTCCCGATCTCATCCAATAAAGCCCGGGGACCGCCGTCCCCGGGTTCTGCCCCGCCCCACCGGCCCAGCGCGTTACACTACCGGCATGTCCTCCCCGCTCCGCATCCTCTTGTGGTCCCCCAAAGGCGCCGGCCTCCACTACGGCGGCCCCGGCATGACCGCGTATCGACTCTACGCCAAAGCCGACCCCGGCCGCTTCGAAATCACCCTCGCCCACGGCCACCCCGACCACGAAACCTATCCGCTGTTCAAAGCCCAGCATCTGATCCGCCCCCTGACCGCCAGCCCGATCTCCCAACTCCAGTTCATCCGCGCCGGCCGCGCCTTTGTTCGCCGCCGCGCCGCCGACTTCGATGTCTTCCACGGCCTCCAGGGCTTCGACCTCACCGTCAGCCCCGCTGACCAGGCCGACCGCTGCAATCTCCCCGCCGTCGTCAAGCTCGCCGCCTACCGCAGCGACCTCGCCGACAAGCCCGGCCTCAAGGCCCTGCTCGGCCGCCCCCGCAAGCGGCGCGAAATCGTCAAGCGTCTCGGAGCCGTCATCGCCATCAGCCGTGACATCCGCAACGAACTGCTCGAGTACGACATCCCCGAAAACAAAATCGCCTTCATCCCCAACGGCGTCGACACCGACCAGTTCACCCCCATATCAACGACCCACAAATCCGAGCGCCGCGCCGAACTGAACTGGCCCCAACCCGATCGCCCCGCGCTGCTTTTCGCCGGCGGCATCAACCGCCGCAAACAACCCCACCTGCTCGTTGAAGCGCTCGCCGAGCTCAAAGCCAAACACCGCGACCTCACGCTCGTGCTCGCCGGCCCCCCGGGTGAAGACGACTACGTCGCCGCCCTGCGCAAGCTCATCGACGATCAACAACTGGCCGATCGCGTGCTGATACCCGGCTTCACCCCGGACCCCGCCCCGCTGTACCAGGCCGCCGACTTCTTCGCCCTGCCCTCGCGCAACGAAGGCATGCCCAACACCGTCCTCGAAGCGATGGCCACCGCCCTGCCGGTCATCGCCACCGATATCTCCGGCTCGCGGGACCTGGTCGCCGACGGGCAGACCGGCCGCCTCATCCCCGCCGAGGCAACCGCCTCCCACATCGCCGACGTGTTGATCGATTACCTCGACCACCCCGCCGACGCCGAGGCCCACGGCCGCGCCGGCCGCGATTTCGTCGAGCAACACTACAGTTCCGCCGTCATTCTCGATGCCCACGAAAAACTCTTCCGCTCACTGTTGAGGTGATCGCATGTTCCGCTCCGTCATGCTCATCGTCGCGTTGTTTCTGTTGACGCCGATTGTCCGCGCCCAGGTGCTTCACACCGCCGACTTCGAACAGGGCGGCGTCGACGAGCAGGGCCTCAAGCTCCAAAGCGCCAACGATGATGCGATCACGCGCGTCGATCACCCCGTCCGGGCCGGCAAGTATGCCGCCAAAACCCTGCTGCGCGTCGACGATCCCAAAGTCCACAAAGGTCAGCGAGCCGAGTTCTCCGACTCGCGCCGCGCGATCAAAATGAACACCGACTACTGGTACGCCCTGAGCGTGTTCATCCCCGATGATTTCCGATCGCGCTCTGATCGTCACAAAAATGCCGTCATCTTCCAGTGGCACACCCAACAGGGCGGCCCGAGCCCCATGCTCGCGATCCGCATCCGCAAAGACCACTGGCTCATCACCACCCACGCCGAAGGCAAGTGGCGCGTCATCACCGAACTGCCCCTCGAAAAAGCCCGCTGGACCGACTGGGTCATCAAGGCCAACTGGTCGCCCAAACCCACCGGCGGCTGGACCATCTGGCACAACGGCAAAGTCGTCGTCAACGAACAGAACATCATCACCGATTACCCCGAAGCCCAGGGCCCCTACGTCAAGTTCGGCCAGTACCACTCCGTCGACGAACACGTCCCGGCCAACACCGTCTACTTCGATGAGTTCCGCATCGCCGGCCCCGACTCGACCTACGCCGACGTCGCCCCGCGCGATGATTGACCGCCTCACCACCCGCGCAAAATAAAGCCCGGGGACCGCCGTCCCCGGGCCTTGGTGTGTGTGTGTGATCAATCCATGCACTCAACGCCGCCGGCGCATCAACCCCGCCCCCGCGATCAGCATCAACATCGCGCTGGTTGGTTCGGGAATGATGATCGAGTTCAGTACAAGCTGCGGCGAGAAGGCGCCGTTGCTGTTGTCCGCTCCGCTGAACGGCGAGCCCAGGGGGTTGTTCGGATCGGTGATGTCCGCGTCGTAAGCCGAATCATCGTTGAGCGTCGTCTGCTCTTTCGGATTGAACAGGTAGTTGAAGTTGATCCAGTCGGACGGCTCGTCGGACGAGGCGTCATTGCGATGCACCATCGCGATCACCGCCGTGGGATGACCCGCGGCAATCTCCTGGGCGAGAAAGGCATCGAGCCCCGCACTCTGAAAATCCATCGCCCCGCCGACCGGCAGGTGGTTCTGCGTGCCGATCAGCGGCAGATCCTTGGTGCCCAGCAGCGTTGCATCGGAATCAAAATCCTTCGTGCCGACGTTGAAGTCCGTCGACATGCCCTTGGCATTGAGGTAGTTGAGCGTTGTTTCGTCGAAGGTATAGTCCGCGATGCCGTAGTACTCGAACCCGTTCTGACCGAGGTCGGGCGCCGTCCCGTCGGTGTCTCCGATGCGCGCGGCGGCGAGGTTGTTGTTGCGATAGGTGGTGCGCAGGATCGCGTTGGTGGCATCGGCCACGGTCAGTCCCGACAGGTCAAACTGCAGATAGACCACACTGTTGCGATCGGTCCCGTCGTTGGCATCGCCGAAGGGGTACACGTTTCTGACGCGCATGCCGAGTTCGGTGCTGCTGCCGCGATTGATAACCGGATTCGACTCGCGGACTTCGGCATCGGCGCCAAGTCCGAAATTCGTCGTCCGAATGATCGGCGCGGCCTGGCCCGCGGAGGCCGCGCCCAGTAAAAGTCCAATAGAAAACCCGCACGCTTTAAGCGTTTTCCAAATCATCGACTGTCTCCAAGCTGATTACCCTGACTGATCGGCGCACCATACGCCCTGACACCGCTGCACGCGCAACACCGCCGACAGGTGATACACAAAACCCATACCACAAACTCGACGTCCATCACGTCGAGCCGGTGAAACCCCTACTTGCACACTGGTTATTCTTTTTCCTGACCCCGAAGCATCGCATCGCTGCGCGATCGCATGCTGTACCACATTGGTTCACCGCAGCTCACAACCATCGCTCAACAACCATTCTCGCACATGCCTGCTCACCACCCGCGCGGTTCGCGGCTGGCATCTTCATCCTGCTCGCGCCGGATTGCGTCGTAGATTTCCTTGCGATGAACTTCCACCAACTGCGGCGCTTCGACTTCGATCCGCACCACCTGCTTGCCGATCGATCGCACGTGTACATCCGACCGCAGATGATCACACAGCACCACGTGCTCGCCGCACTGCACATCCAGCGTCTGCACCCGCGCCTGCCGCCGCCGTCCGATCCGCCGATGCAGTGTGTGGCCTTCCTCCAGGTCCTGCCGCCGATAAACATCCACCCCGCCCGGCAGATCAAACACCAGCCGCACATCCCGCTTGCTGATCAACAGGCAGGTGACCACCACCTCCCCGATCACCAGCGCCTCGCCGGACTTTCGCGCAATCAACGGCATAAAGATCCCATCCGAAGTGCCCCGACACATTCTATGCCGCCCCACGTAGGTCAGGCCCCGGCCTGACATTTTCTTCAACAGCGAAACAATTCCATGTTGTTAAAACCAAGGCATGTCAGGCCGGGGCCTGACCTACGACCGCAACCAACACTTGCCCCGCAAATAGCCTGCGAGAATGATCACCCCGACCAAGCTGATCACCATGAGCACATTGTCCCCAGAGGATCTTGGCGGATCATGATCAGTAGTCAGATACATCACCAACCAAATGCTATACATGCCTGCTGTGAATATGAAGGCCATGTTGGATCCGCTCCCTCCCGGAGGAATCCATCCTTTTTCAGTACAGACGATCACGCCATAGATGACCACTGGCACAGCGTATCGCAGAACAGAATCGATGATTTCTGCCGCTGGTTCATAAAGATAAATCCCTCCAACCAGCAAGACGAATAGCAGAATACCGATGTCGCTTTTTCGCTTCATACGTGATCGACTCCCCGTAGGTCAGGCCCTGGCCTGACATTTTCTTCAACAGCGAAACACTTCCGCTGTCATCAAAACCAAACCATGTCAGGCCAAGGCCTGACCTACTGTGCTGCGCCAAGGCGTCTTCCATGTCGAAGTTTTGCCCATCAGCGATCTCACACGGGAACAGCAACCATGAAGTGTATAGATCCCGCAGGCCAGGGCCTGACCTACAGGGTTATGGCAGCGTCTTGGGGGTCTGTGCGGGGGCCGGCGGGGGATCGGCGGATTGGTCGTGAATCATTGTGACGCGCGCCGAGGTTGGGTCGTTGAATTCGTACTGACTGCAGCCGACCCCGGCGAAGCATCCAGCCGCCAGAACGAACAGAATCAACAGATGACGGATCATGACTTGTCCTTGTTGTCGGCCGCGGGCAGCGGCTTGATGGTGACCGGCTTGCTTGAAAACGTCTCGGCGATGATCGGCGTCGCCTTCT
The DNA here is from genome assembly GCA_014873095.1 of Planctomycetales bacterium ZRK34. Taxonomy (GTDB): domain Bacteria; phylum Planctomycetota; class Phycisphaerae; order Phycisphaerales; family Zrk34; genus Zrk34. The sequence goes on along the minus strand of CP050848.1, from coordinate 3,449,592 downwards.
GCAGGCATACGCCCAGCGCCGCACGCAGGGATTTTTCCTTCACGTCATCATCGCCGAACAATCCGCGGTCGCCCTGCCCGCGGCTGTCGACGTCGAATTCCTTGATCGTCTGGCCGGCCCGCAACAACATGATGCGTAGTTGCAAATCCGTGATCGCTCCCACGGTCCAGAAGCCCGGATCCTGCTCGACCCACACCTTGATGATGCGCGTCACAACCACCTGCTGACCCTGCGGCGAAGCCACATCGCTTCGCTGCACCGTGAAGCCCGCCGCCTCCAGTTCCGACGCCATCGCTCCCGCGATCCAGTCAGGGATCGAATCATCGGTCACCGCGTCGGCCGTCTTCATGCCATAGGTGTTTTTCACCGTGCCGATGATCAGTTTGTCTTCCTTGGCCATCAATTCCGGCGCCTGGGGCTCGCCAAGCACCACGGTCCCATCCGCCCCGCTGACATAACCCGCCGCCTGGTACTTCAACTCCAGGTCCTGATCAACGAACGCGCATCCGCTGAACACGCTCAGGCAGACCAGCCCACCTACGAATTTCACCAGCACACTGTGACTCATGATCGATGCCCTCGGAAATTGAATTGTGTATGACCCCAACTGACATGACGCCACCTCGGAAACGGACGCATTTCAGACAAACGTATTTTCGTCAACGCTGGACATCTTTGCAAGCCGAGCCGGTTTCCAGCATGCGGAACTTCGCGACATGATGATGCGCACGGAGGTGTCGCGGGGTGGTGCGAAACTTGCAAAGTGTACTGAATTGTCACGACGGGTTGGTGCGCGCGGGGCGGTTTGCGGGTTGGAAATCGGGGGGCGCGCACGAACGTGTCGCCAGTTGCCATGGGTGTGCGCGCCGAATGGCAAAAAACGGGCGAAAAGTGCTTTAAACAGGCCGATTTTTGCCGCTGGCGCGCGCACCGGCGCGACGAGGCGACGGGGTTGTGCGCGACACTGAGCTTGTAGCGGGGGTTTCAGCGCGAAAAGGCGGGTTGTCACGCACGAATCGTGAACTTGTCAGATTGGGGTTTTTGATGCTGGTGTGCGCACCGGTCGGGGACCAGACGCTTCGCCCCGGAGGGGGTCTCAGCGTCGGCGTGAGGGGAGGGAGCGTTATGCGTTGGTGAGTTTGATCAGGCGATCGAGGGCGGCGGCGGCGGCGCCGGTGTCGAGGGATTCGCAGGCGAGTTTGAGGGCGGCGGGCAGGTCCGGGGCGCGGTCGGCGACGACGAGCGCGGCGGCGGCGTTCAGCGCGGCGATGTGGCGGGCGGGACAGTCGCGGCCGGTCAGCACATCACGAATCACCGCGGCGGAAGCTTCGACGGAGTCGACCTTGAGATCGGCGATGGAGGCGGTGGGCAGACCGAGGTCGGCGGGACGCAGGTCGGTGGTGGTGATGTCGCCGTTTTGGAGGGTGGTGATGCGCGTGGGGCCGGTGGTGGTGATTTCGTCGAGGCCGCCGCCGCCTTCGGTGGTGTCGGCAGCCCCGAGGGTCGAGCCATGCACGACCATGGCGTGAACCGCGCCGAGCTGCTGGAGGACACCGGCGATGGGCTCGGTCAGATCGCTGCGGAAGACGCCGATGACCTGGCGGCGTGCGCCGGCGGGATTGGTCAGCGGGCCCAGCAGATTGAAGATGGTGCGGAAGGCCAGCTCACGCCGCGGACCGATGGCGTGTTTCATCGCGGGGTGGTGAGCGGGGGCGAAGGCGAAGCAGATGTTGGCTTCGCGAAGGCAGGTGATGAGCGTGTCGTCGGCGACGTCGAGCTTGACGCCGAGGGCTTCGAGGACTTGTGAAGACCCCGAGCGGGAAGTGACTGAGCGGTTGCCGTGTTTGACGACGCGGGCGCCGGCGCCGGCGGCGATCAGCGCGGCGGTGGTGGAGATGTTGAAGGTGCCGGAGGCGTCGCCGCCTGTGCCGCAGGTGTCGACGACGTCGAACTCGGCGGGGACTTCGATGCGCCGGACCTTGTCGCGCATGGCCTCGGCGGCGCCGGTGATCTCGTCGACGGTGGGCCCGCCGGGGCGGACGGCGAGCATGCCGAGCAGCGCGCCGATCTGGGCGTCGCCGGCGGCGCCGGACATGACGCCATCGAAGGCGGCATGGGCCTGGGAGCGGGTGAGGTTTCGGCCGGCGGCGAGTTCGGCCAGCAACGGTTTGATGTCTGCTGGAGCGTTCACGATCAGATGATAACAAAGCCCGGCGCGATGGGCGATCCGTCGTAAAACGTTTGTTTTTCCATTGCTGGACGCGATGGCAGGCGGTATTATGGGTTTTTGTTGCACAGATCAGAAACAGGTACAGGGACTACTCATGTTGCATGCGCGTCGGATGATCGTGGCGGCGGTGATGGTGGCGGCAAGTGCTGCAGGCATCGCACGCGCCCAGGGTACGGGAGTCGAGCGTCTGGATCAGGCCTTGCGCCAGGCTGAGCGCGACTACCAGTTGACCGCCAATCCGGCGCTCGACATCGGCGAACGCGCCTTGCTCGAATACGGCGGCCTGGTCAATTTCGCCTTCCTCGCCGTCGACGACATCAACCAGAACACCCATATCCTGCGGAACACCGACGCCCAGCTTTATGCCTGTCTGAATGTCGACGGCGCTCATGAGTTCTTCGGTCGGCTCCGCTACAACTACTTCGACTTCAACTCCGGCGACAGCTTCGACGGCCGCGGCGATGAGGCCGCCACGCCGATCGCCGATCGTTACTGGTACAAATTCGATCTGCGCAAGGCGATTGCTGCCAGCGAAGGCCGGCGCATCGACGACAACATCACCGTGCAGGTCGGCCGCCAGTATGTCGCCTGGGCCAGCGAGTTGGCTTTGAGCGATCAGCTCTACGCGGCGCGAGGCACCGTCGAGCTCGGCCACGTCGAGTTGGAATGGCTCGCCGGGTTCACCCCCCACACCGGCGTGATCGACTTCGACTCGTCGCGCCCCCGCTTTGATCGTGATACGCAGCGCCAGTTTTACGGCGGCAAGCTCGCCTGGACCGGCTTCGAACATCACAAGCCTTACGTCTACGCCCTGCATCAGCGCGACAACAACGAACGCGATGCCACCATCGTCCTGCTCCCGCTGGGCGGCGGACTGTTCCGCTCGATTCCCACCGAGTACGAGTACAACAGCACCTACGTCGCGGTCGGCTCCACCGGCGAGATCATCCCCCGCCTGCTCTACTCCACCGAGGTCATCTACGAACTCGGCGAGTCGCTGAGCACGAGCCTCGAGCCCGGGGGCACGATCGCCGCCACGGCCGGCCAGCACCTGGAAGACATCGACGCCTGGGCCGGTAAGTTCGAGCTGACTTACCTGTTCCGCGATGCCAACCAGTCCCGCCTCGAAGGTGAGTTCATCTTCGCCACCGGCGACGACGACCGCGACCTGGACACGTCCAACACCTTCGGCGGCAACACCGCCGGCACTTCCGACCGCGCGTTCAACGGGTTCGGCTTCGCCAAGACGGGCCTGTCGTTTGCCGCACCGATCAGCAACGTGATGATCTTCCGGCTGGGGGCGTCGACATTTCCGGTGCGTGAGAGCTCGCGACTTTTCCGCGAGTTGCAGGTCGGCATCGACGTGTTGATGTTCAACAAGTTCGACGCCAATGCCCCGCTGAATGAACCGACCACCAACGACCGCTATCTCGGATTTGAAACGGACATATTCGCTGCGTGGCGGATCACCAGCGACATCGCGCTGAACATCCGCTACGGCGTGTTCTTCCCCGGCGAGGCGATTGTGACCGACCATGACGCCCGGCACTTCGTGTATACCGGCGTGTCGTACTCGTTCTGACAAAGGCTGATGACGATGAAGATGACGCATGCATTGATGTTGATGTTGGCGATCGGCGCGGTCGGATTGACCGGCTGCCAGCGGACGATCGTGGAAGACGAACTGGCGGTGAACTACGCGGCCGACGATGTCGATGCGGAGTTGAACTTCTGGCACGGGCTGGCCGACAAGCCGATCACCAGCAACGACGAAGCCCTGCACGGGTTGATTCTGCTGGCCGAGGGCAAGGACGCCGCCCAGAGCTACGACCAGCGGATTCAGTGGCTCAAGCAGCGCAACTGGATCGAAGGGTCGTTCGACCGACCCGCTGATGAAGCGGTGACGCGCGGCACGGTCGCCCGGGTGATGTGTCATATCCTCGGCATCGACGGGGGGTTGACGATGCGTGTGCTCGGGGCCCATCCCCGCTACGCCACGCGTGAACTGGTCTACCTGAACATCCTCCCGCCCAGCAGCGAACAGCAGGGAATGTCCGGCATACAATTCATGGGGATGGTCTCAAGAGCAGAAGCCTATAAGGAGGGCGAACTATGAACAAAACCACCACACGTGGTCTGATGGCTGCCATGATGATCGGCCTGCTGATGCCTGCGGTCAGCCGGGCGGCCGACGAGGCGGCCCCGATGACCGTGCAGGTTCTGGAAGTCAGCGGGCGCGTCCAGCAGCGACCCAACCTTGACGCCGACTGGCAGCCGCTGACGGCTCAGACCAAACTCAGCGTCGGGTCGGAGATCCGCACCGGCCTTCGCTCGATGGCGCAGGTCCAGGTCGGCCCCAACTCCGTGATCACACTCAAGGGCCTGGGCATCGTCGCCATCGCCGAGCTGGCTCACGATGAAAATGCCGACGTGATGCACACCCGCCTGGCCAAGAAGTACGGCCGACTCATCGCCGAGGTTCACCAGGTCGGCGAAACACGCAACGACTACAAGATCTCCACCCCCGGGTCCGTGCTCGCGGTCCGCGGGTCCGGCATCATGCACATCGGCTACGACACCCAGCAGATGCACGGCCTGTCCGGCAACGTCAACTACCAGAACGCCCAGGGCAGCAACGACTACACCGGCGGCGACAGCGGCACCGGCGAAATGCCCGACCCCAGCAAGTACTCCGAACACGAAACCGATCGCACCAACACGTCCACCCCCGGCACCGACAACAACGTCGCCGGCAACAACCCGAACGCCGGTTACTTCGGCACGTCCACCGGCAACACGTCCACCGGCATGCGTCAAATGTCCACCGGCGGCGTGATCAGCCGCGACCCCACCGGCTCCGGCGCCAATCCGTGATCTTGTCGTTGGTGATATAACGAAAACCTGACACACCCCCGCCCGCGCGGGGGTGTTTTTATCCGCAGACGAGTCGGCCCGACCGCCTCACCATGCCCTGAGTGCGAGTATCATAGTTGGTGATGATTTCACGCCGCGCCCTGCCCAAAGCCTCCGCATCGACCACCGCCCGGTTCAGCCTCAGCATGCTGATCGGCGCGGCGATCACATTGGCCGTCGCCGTGCTGGCGGCGGGCGGGGCGCTGTCGCAGCTTGAGCGCATCATGCTGGACTGGCGCTTCGAGTGGTTTGATCAGCACAACCCGACGCCGACCGATCGTGTCGTTCACGTCGACATCGACGACGGGTCGCTGAAGACGATCGGTCGCTGGCCCTGGCCGCGCAGCCGGATGGCGGCGGTGGTCGAGGAACTGCGCCGGGCGGGGGCGTCGGTGGTGGCGTTCGACGTGTTGTTTTCCGAGGCGCAGGAGCCGCGCGTCGTGCCGCGCTACGCACCGGGGGCGGCCATCGACGCCAAGCCGCTCGGCTACGACGAGGTCGACGACGATGAGCGCTTCGCCACAGCCATGAAGCAGGCCCACAACGTGCTGCTGCCGATCGCCATGAAGATGTCGGAGCCGCCGACGCCGTTGGAATTGGCCGTGCGCAAGCAGTTGCACGACGACCCGGGTCAGTCGCTGGCCGAGCTGCGCGAGGCGCTGGCGATGACCGACGCCCAGACCGATCGCATCAAGGACGTGCTGGCCAGTCAGCGCGTCGGGGCGATCCGCCAGCGAATCATCGAGATGATGCCGCCGGCAGGCAGCGACAAACCCGAGCCGACGCCGGCCGAAGTCCGCGCCGCGGTGCTGCCGAAGCTGCCGCAGTACGTGACCAATTCCACCGCCCTGGCGATCCTGCGCGAGCAGTACGACCTCGTGCTCTCGATGCGGCGCATCACCCGCCACCTGCGCCCGGCGACGCCGGATGATGCGATGTTCGCTCCGGGTGAGAACCCGACGGTGCCGGTGCTCCAACTCGCCGAGCAGACCATCGGTACGGGCTTTGTCACCTTCGACGCCAACGCGTATCAGTCCGACGGTGTGCTGCGATCGATCCCGCTGTGGATGCGCGATGCCGATTATTTGTGGCCGCAGATCGCGCTGGCAACCGGATGCAAATACCTCGGCGTGCCGCTGGACACCATCCGCATCACACCGAACGAGACGATCCTGCCAAATGCCAAAATGCCCGACGGCACCACCCGCGACGTGGTCATTCCCACCATGCGGCGGCGCAGCGGCGATGGGTGGTTCAGCAGCGGCGGACAGATTCTGATTCCGTGGCAGTCCGGCTCGCCCCACTGGCAGAATCTGTTCGACCCGGCCAAGCTCGATTCCAAGCAGCACCTGCCCATCGGCGTGTTGATCGAACTGCACGAAGCGCGACGCGCCCAGGCGCTGAACGAGCGGGCCGCCGACGTGGCGTTGCTTCAGCTGATGGTGCGCCCGCCGTTTGACGGTTTGTTCCGCGTGGACATGACCCAGCGATTCGACAAGCTCTCCGAAACGCTGTCCGATCCCATCCAGCCGGACGATGCCGAGGCGTTGATCGTTCAGCGTGCGGAGTTGCGCCGCCGCGCGGTCGAAGAGTTGACCACGATCCGCAAAGACTACGAATCCATCGACAAACTCTCCGAGGCTGAGCGAGCCGACCTCGACACGCTCAAGCAGAACCTGCGCATTTACGAAGCGGCGTTGAAACAGGTCGAAAACGCCCAGCAGCGCATCAACGAAGACTCCGCCCGCTTCCGTCAGCTCATCGGCGGCACGGTCTGTCTGATCGGCTGGACCGGCACCGGGTCAATCGCCGACTTCATCCCCACAAGCCTTGAGCCGAAGGTGCCCGGCGTGGTGGTGCACGGAGCGCTGCTGAATGCCATGCTGACCGACCATTTCTACCGACGCGCCCCGGTGTGGGTCGACATGCTGCTGATTGTGCTGCTCGGGCTCGCCGCCACGGTGATCGCGTCGGTGCTCGGGCCGGTCGTGGCGATTCCCCTGACGGCCGTGATCGTCGGCGGGTATTTCGTATTCAACGGGGCGGTGCTGTTCGACTACGCCGGCGTCTGGGCTTTGACGGCCGCGCCGTGCGTCGCGGTGATCGGGGCGTGGACCGGCGTGACCGTCTTCCGTCTCATCGCCGAGCAGCGCGGCCGGGCCCGCATCACCCGGCAGTTCAAAAACTACGTCGCCCCGGACCTCGTCGACTACCTCGTCGACAACCCCAACGTCATCAAGCTCGAAGGTGAACGCCGCGAGCTCACCTGCATGTTCAGCGATATCGCCGGCTTCACCACCATCTCCGAAATCCTCGGCCCCGAAGGCACCGTCAACCTGCTGAACAAATACCTCGCCATCGCCACCGCCGCGCTCATGGACCACCGCGCGACCGTTAACAAATACCTCGGCGACGGCATCATGGCCTTCTGGGGTGCGCCGATTCACAACGCCGATCATGCCCTGCACGCCTGCGAGGCCGTGCTCGCGCTGATCGATGCCGGTCGTAAATTATCCGACGACCCTGAACTCGAAGGCCTGCCCAAGCTCCACACCCGCGTCGGCGTGTGCACCGGCATCATGATGGTCGGCGACTGCGGTGCGCCGCCCCGCCGTAGTGACTACACCGTCATCGGCGATGCGGTCAACCTTTCCTCGCGACTGGAAAACGCCAACAAGCAGTTCGACACGCAGGCGCTGATCTCCGATCGCACCGATATGCTCGTCCGCAGTCAGATGCTCACACGCCCGATCGGCCGCATCGTCGTCGTCGGCCGCCAGGAATACGAAACCGTCCACGAACTGCTGAACACACGCAACGCCGCCACCGCCGATCAACACGCGCTCGCCGAGGCCACCACCGCCGCCGTCGACGCCTACATCGCCGGCGATTTCACCGGCGCCCGCGATCTGTTTAACGCACTCGCTGAAAAGTTCGGCACTTCCAAGCTGGTCGCCCGCTACCTCGACGCCATCACCGCCCACCTCGAAAACCCACCCGCCGACTTCAACGGCGCCCTGGTCCTCACCGAAAAATAAACGCCCACGCCGCCACGTGGTAAGCTACCGCCATGCCCTACACGTTCGCCGATGTTCCCTTCTTTGTGAGCCTGCCGATCCTGTTGATCGCGTCGGGGTTTTTCAGCGGGTCGGAAACGGCGCTGTTCAGCCTGACCGCGCACCAACGCTACGTGCTGGGTCAGCGCGGCGGCATCACCGGGCAGTTCGTCAACAGTCTGCTCGCCGATCCGCGCACGCTGCTGGTCACGCTCATGCTGGGCAACATGCTGGTGAACGTGTTCTACTTCGTGGTCACCGCGGCCCTGCTGCTCAAACTCACCGAAGCGAACGTTGGGCCCGGGCTCGTGGCCACGATGACACTGGCGCCGCTGCTGGGCGTGATCGTGTTCGGCGAGGTGCTGCCCAAGCTCGTGGCCAACACCGCCACGCTGCCTTGGGTGCGCGTCGTCGCCCTGCCGCTGTACCTGATTCACCGCGTCGTGCAGCCGGCCGGCCGCATCATCAGCCGCGGCATCGTTCAACCACTCGGCCGCCTGTTCGCCCCGCATCAGCTTTCCCCGCAGTTGACCAACGATGAGATGGAAGCCCTGCTGGAGATGAGCCGCAAGCGCGGCGTCATCGGAGCCGGCGAGCAGCAGATTCTCAACGAGGTGCTGTACCTCAGCCAGATGCGCGTGCGCGACGTGATGATTCCCCGCGTGGATGTGGCCGCCATCGATGTCCATCAGCCGCCCCACGTTCTGCGTGAAATGATCAAACAGACCAAGCTCAACAAGTACATCGCCGTCGAAGGCGACCTTGATCATGTCGTCGGGGTCATCTACGCCCGCCAGTTCCTGCTGGCCGCGCGGCTCGAGCCGAATGTTCATCTGCAGAAGCTCGTGCGGGTGATTCGCTTTGTGCCCGAACTGCAGCGCGTCGACCAACTGCTCGATGAGTTCCGCAAAACCGGCACGAAGATGGCCATCGCCGTCGACGAATACGGCGGCACCGCCGGCCTGATCACGCTCAAAGACATCGTCGAACAACTCGTCGGCGATCTCGACCTCGACCAGTCACCCGCCGAAGCGCCCAGCGAAACCACCGAGCAGCTAGACGCCAAACGCTGGCGCGTCAGCGGTCGGCTCAGCGTGCACGACTGGGCGGACGCATTCGGCAAGCACAACATCCCGCCGCGCATCGCCACGGTCGGCGGGTTGGTCATGTCGCTGGCCGGTCGCGTGCCCGAGCCCGGTGAGGTCGTTCAGCTTGCCAACGTGTCGATGCGCGTCGAGTCGGTCAGCGGCGCGCGCGTCGAGTCGGTCATCCTCACGGTCAAACCGCAGGAGGGCCGATCATGACCCCGATGCAGTTGGCCATGTGGTATGTCGCCGCGACGGCGGGCCTGGCAGGCTCGGCGATGTTCAGCGGGTTGGAAACCGGCATCTACACCATCAATCGCATCCGCCTGCACATGCTCGCCCATGTGCCGCGGTCCAATGCGGCCGTGCTCGAAACGCTGATCGCCAAACCCAACCGGGTGCTCGGCACATTGCTCGTCGCCAACAACACGGCCAACTATCTCGCGTCGCTGGCCGTCGGCGCTGTGCTGGACGACGCCGGGTATCAAGGCTGGTCGCAGGTCGCCATCAACGCGGCGATTCTGATGCCGATGCTGTTCGTGTTCGGCGAGGTGCTGCCGAAGGACTTTTTCCGTTCGCACACGGATACGATCACACCGCCGTTCGCCCGCCCGCTGCTGTGGGGTCAGCGTCTGCTGACATGGATCGGCCTGCTGCCGCTGATCGACGGCGTCGGCTGGCTGGTGCAGCGCATCATGAGCGGATCGAAGTCCACCACGCTGCGCATCATGCACCCACGCCGCACCGTCACCGAGCTGATCAAGGAAGGCATCGGGCATGGTGTGATCAGCCCGTACCAGTCGGCGATGATCGACCGCGTGTTGGAACTTCAACGCATGACGGTGCGCGATGTGATTCAGCCGTGGGCCAAGGCAACGCTCATCCGCACCACGCAGCCCGCCGAGGCCGTGTGGGCCATCGCCGATCGTGTGCCGTACACGCGCGCTCCGCTGGTGGGTCCCGACGGTCAGCCGATCGGCATCCTCGATCTTTACGAAGTGCTGCGCCACGACCCGGCGACGTGCCCGCCGCTGAAAGAACTGGCCGACCCGCTGGTGCACCTGTTGCCGGACATGCCGCTGGCCGAGGCGCTGCGCACGTGTCAGCAGCAGCGCGCCTCGATGGCTGTGATCCTCGACGCCGCCGGCAAGCCCCTCGGCCTGGTCACCACCAAAGAGCTCGTCGAACCCATCATCGGGGAAATCGACGTCTGGTGACACGGCAAAACACCGTTTAGCGCCGCCGCTTGCGAAGGGTTGTCTTTCCGCCGCCCCCCTTGCCCCGCCGCTTCCGCTCGGTATCCTTACCCCATGGATTCAGAAATGCTCAATCAGCGGATCGCCCAATGGGAGAAGATGGTTGCCGAAGCGCCCGACGGCATGTCGTACTTCTCGCTGGGCAATGCCTACAAGGAAGCCGATCGCGATGAGGAAGCCGCCCGTGCCTTCCGCAAGGCGATCGAATACGACAATAATCTCTCACGCGCCTATCAGTCGCTCGCGCAGCTGCTGATCAAGGCCGATGCCAAAGATCAGGCCGCCGAGGTGCTGACCAAGGGTTACGTCGTCGCCTCCCGGCACGGCGACATCATGCCCAAACGCGCCATGGGCAGCTTGCTCGAAAAGATCGGCGTCCCGATTCCCGAACTCGCGCCGACCGAGGAAGAGGCCGCCGTCGAGCTCGGTGATGATGCCGTCCTCGACCGCCGCACCGGCCAGCCCGGCCCCCGCCTGCCTGACCAGCCCCTGCGCGGCCCGCTCGGCAAGTTCATCTACGACCACTACTCGCAGCCCACCTGGCAGCAGTGGATCGGCCAGGGCACCAAGGTCATCAACGAGCTGCGCCTGGACTTTTCAAACCTCGAGCACCAGCACATCTACGACCTGCACATGATGGAATGGCTCGGCTTCACGCAGGAGGAAGTCGACGAATACGCCAAGTCGCAGTCGTCGGACTAACCCCGCCTCACCACACCAGCTTCGAAAGCGCCAGCAGGCCCAGCAGGCAGGTCATCACACCGACGATGCTCCGCATCCATGTGTCAGGGATGCGGCGGACAGTCAGCGTGGCGATCGGCACCGACAATACCGCTCCTGTCACCAGCGGCAACAACAGAGCTGTGTCGATTGAGCCGCGCGTCATTACAAAATAAGCGACCAGACCGACCAGGCAGGTCAGCGATTCGGCGATCGATGTGATGGCCACGGCGTGTTTGGCCTTGACGCCTGAAACCACCTGCCCGGCGGTGACCAGCGGACCATACCCGCCGCCGGATAGTCCCTTGTTGAAGGCGGCCACCGCGCCGAGTGTGATCAGGTGGCCGCGCCGATAGCGCAGTTGCCGGCGGATCGTCGCCAGTATCACCACGCCGATCGAAAGAACCATCACGCCGATGATGCCCGTCAGCCAGACCTTCGGCACACTCAACGCCAGCGTCACCGCCACGATCGCGCCCACCACGCTCAACATCGACAACATCACCACCGTCGATCGAGCTTCGCGATCACGAAGAAAATTCACGTTGCCATCGCGATGATGAAACAGCCCGGACAGCGCGCCGGTGATAAACTCGCTGCACAACACGCACGGTACGATCTGCAGCGGACTGAATCCCGCCAGCAGCAGCAGCGGCGTCAGCGTCGTGCCATAGCCCATGCCCAGCGAGGAGTCGACATACTCGCAGATCAGCGCCGCCAGAAAGACCGCCAGAAACGCGCCGGGCCCCACGCCGTCGCCAAGCTGCGGCATCACCCGAAACGTCGGCCAGATCACCTGTGCCGCCAGCAGCAGCGTGATCGTTCCCACGACCATCAACCAGACCCGCACCCGCCGCCGACGCAGCCCCGGCAGGCGAGACACCTTCTGCATCACATTCAACGCTGTCATGACAAACTCTCCTCGTGTAAATACCCACGATGCGCGACCGCACGCACCATGTTCAACCCACACGAAGCAACACCCTTGCCAAACTCAAACTCGCGTTTTTGGGCCAATTTCGAGACCTTGACCTAAATATTGATTATATAAAACAATTTTTACGTTTAATTTGATAATATATATGCTATATTTAACAGCATGGAGCAGTTCCATCCGATGCTGCTGGAAGTCTGGCGCCAGGCGTGTCGACACATCGACATTGCCGAGGCATGTCAAAATATCTGTACGGCGGTCGCGCGCCATCTGCCCATGGACCGGCTGGTGATTTATCGCCTCGATGAGACCGCCCGCCTGATCGAACCCGTGGCGGCGGGCCGAGCCGACGGGCGATCGGCCCCGTTGCCGCAGGCCACATCACCCGGCACGGCCGCATGGCGCGACCTGATGCGGTGGTGTCGACAGAACCAGGTCACGCATCGTGCTGCCGAACCGGATGCCCCACCGTTCAAACTGATCCCGCGCAACGATGCCTGCGATCGTCTGACCGGCCCGCTGATCAGTCAGACCAAGGTCATTGGCGGCGCGGTGATCATCGCCCCACCGGGTCGCCCGTTCGATGACGATGACATTAAACGATTTGATGCGCTGCGTGAACCGCTGACGGTGGCGCTTGAAAATGACGAGCGACTGCATGAGTTGATCACGTTGCGCGAGCGGGCCGAGGCGGATAAACGATCCGCGCTGGTGCGCCTCGGCCGCGAGGATTTTTCGCAGACCATCATCGGCGCCGAAGCGGGACTCAACGCCGTGATGCAGCGACTGGACCAGGTCGCGCGATCTGATACGCCTGTGCTGCTGCTGGGTGAAACAGGCTGCGGCAAGGAGGTGATCGCCCGCGCGATTCACGATCGCAGTCGCCACCCCGATGGGCCGTTCATCCGCGTCAACTGCGGCGCGATCGCCCCCGAGCTGATCGACTCGGAACTGTTCGGCCATGAAAAGGGCGCTTTCACCGGCGCGGCGATGCGACGGCGGGGCTGGTTCGAACGGGCCGATGGCGGCACGCTGCTGCTTGATGAAGTCGGCGAGTTGCCCCCGGCGGCGCAGGTGCGTCTGCTGCGCGTATTGCAGGACGGCATGTTCGAGCGCGTCGGCGGTGAGCAGTCGATTCATGTGCATGTGCGCATCATCGCAGCCACGCACCGCGACCTGCCGGCGATGGTGCAGGACGGCAGCTTTCGACAAGATCTGTGGTACCGCATCGCGGTATTTCCGATCGTGATACCACCGCTGCGCGAACGGCCCGGTGATATTGCCGCGCTGGCCGATCACTTCGCACGACGCGCCGCCACGCGGCTCGGGCTGCGATTGCAGGTTCCCACCGATGCCGACCTCGATCTACTCGCCGCCTACGACTGGCCGGGCAATATCCGCGAACTGGCCTCGGTGATTGAACGCGCGGCGATTCTCGGGGACGGCCGCCGCCTCGATATCGCCAAAGCCCTTGGCATCGCCGCGCTGCCCGGCGCTCGCAGCTTTACACCGATCGCATCCACTTCACCAATCGCCTCAATGGATCAGGCGATGCGTCAACACATCGAATCGGCACTGAGTCAGACACGCGGCCGCGTCGACGGCCCCGACGGCGCCGCCCGCCTGTTGCAGATCAACCCCAACACGCTGCGCAGCCGCATGCGAAAGTTCAACATCAAAACGCGCCCGTTCAAGGCCTGAGATTGAATATCACGACTGAATCGGATGTTCGAGCCGCCAGTCGCAGCGGCCGCCGCGACAGTCGATGTGCACGTGAAAAAATTCCTCGTGGTACTTCCGCATCAGCGGGTAGATCACTTCGCGATCGGTCTGAGGAATTTTCAGGTTGGGGATGTCATCCCAGTGATGCCATTCGAGCGTGCCTTCGCGGAACTGCATGCGCTTCACCTGCACGGGTCGCGTGACTTCGTAGAGAAACATCAGCCAGTGGGTGTGGTCGCCGAAGGCGGTTTCAGAGACCAGGCCGGTCAGGTGGATGTCAGCGGGTTGTAATTCGAGCTCGACTTCCTCGTGAATCTCGCGGAGCGCGCACGCGGCGGGCGACTCGCCTTCATCCATGTGCAGCTTGCCGCCGATCGGGGAATACAAACCTTTGTTCGGCTCCTGCGCCCGGTGCAGCAGCAACAGGCGGCCGGCCTCATCGTAAAGGTAGCACAGCACGGCGATCTTGTACGGAATGGACGTCATCGGTACGGAGACATTCATGGGTGTTCATAATACGCCGCATCGGGCGGAGTGTCATGCCCGCTCCGTCGCATGCTGAACTTCCCGCCAGCATAGCACCCAAGCGTCCGACAGCATGCGGCTCATGGCCGCGGGCGCCCACCGTCGCCATCATTAACGAGGAGGCCAACACAGTCACGTACACATGGAGATCAGGCATGTCCAACTCAATACGAATCAACAGCCAGATGTCGGTCGGCCCGCAACCGGACGAGGCTGAGCTCGACGCGCTGAGCGCCCAGGGTTTTGCTTCGATCATCAACCTGCGCCCCGACGATGAACCCGATCAACCGATTCGCCCTGACGCCGAGAGCGACCTGGCGCGGCAGCGAAACATGAGCTACGTCCACGTGCCGGTGTCGATGAAGGATACGGACGCTTCGGTGGTCGATCGTTTTCTCGTCGCGTTCGAGCAGGTTCCCAAGCCGGTATACATCCACTGCAAAAGCGGTAAGCGTGCGGGGGCGATGGCGATGATCCAGCAGGGGATTTCGTCGGGACTCAGCGGCGAGCAGGTGATCGAGAAAGCCCGCGAGCTGGGGTTCGAGTGCGACAATGAGCAACTCAAGAAACTGGTTGTGGACTACGTCGACGCCCACGCAGACGGCGCGTGATCGACGCCGAAGCCACACACGACCAACTCACGGGAGGCAACGATGTCGCTGATCATGACGACCGTCAACACGGAAGGCATTTCGGAATTATCCTACATTCTCGGCGACAGCAACGCAGGGCGTGTCGCCGTGGTCGATCCGCGTCCGGACTGCGAAATCTACCTGCGCCTGGCGCGCGAGCACGGCGCTGCGATCACCGACATATTCGAGACACACAACCATGCGGATTTCATGAGCGGCAGCCTCGAACTGGCGGCTCGATGCGGCGGAGCGACCATCCACCTCAGCGAGATCGGCGGTACGACGTATGACTTCGATCACGAACCGATCCGCGATGGCCAGGCGTTCGACTTCGGGTCGGTCACGCTGACCGCCCGCCACACGCCGGGACATACACCTGAGCATGTCAGCTTCCTCGTGGCCATGAGCGACACGGCCGATGATCCGTGGGCCGTGCTCAGCGGCGACTGCCTGTTCGTCGGATCAGCCGGACGCCCAGACCTGATCCACGGCGAAGGCGCGGAAGACCTGCCCGATCAACTGCATCGCAGCCTGTACGACTTCTATCTCAAACTCGACGACGCGGTGATCGTGTTGCCGTGCCACGGGGCCGGCTCCGCTTGCGGCGCGAACATCGGCGACCGCCCGCTGAGCACGATCGGGTATGAGCGTCGACATAATCCGTTTCTGCAGTTCGACGACGTCGACAAGTTCAAGCAGTTTGTGCGCAACGCCCCGCCGGAGCCCAACCATTACAGCCGAATGAAGAAGCTCAACATGGCGGGCCCTCCGTTGTTGCAGGAGACGGAGCCGCCGCGGGCGATGACGCCGGAGCAGTTTGAGTCCGCGTGCAGCAACTCGACCGTGCAACTGTTGGATACGCGCGGCATGCTCGCTTTCGGCGGCGGACACATCCCCGGGTCGCTGAACATCGGCAACAGCCCACAGCTTTCGGTTTGGGCCGGTTGGCTGCTGGATCCGGACAAGCCGCTGCTGCTGGTGACCGACGACGACGCGGAGGTGCCGCGCGTATTGCGGCGGCTGCATCGCGTCGGGCTGACAAAGGTCGCTGGCTATCTGGCCGGCGGCATCAAGGCGTGGATCACGCGCGGCCGGCGTCTCGAGCACGTCGATCAGATCAGCGTGACTGAGCTGCGCGACCGCTGCAATCAGGATGATGCGTTACAGTTGCTCGACGTCCGGAAAGACAGCGAGTGGGAGTCCGGCCATATTCCCGGGGCGGTACACTACCCTCTGCCGCAGTTGTGCGCGGCGCCGCCGGACGAATTGGACGCCGAACGGCCCGTGGCGGTTTACTGCGGCAGCGGGTACCGCGCCAGCATCGGCGCCAGCCTGCTGAAGCGCCATGGTTTTGAGCGTGTATGCAATGTGCCGGGCAGCTTCTCGGCCTGGCAAAGCGCTGACTATACAATCGCCGCCGACCAGCATGCATGACCGCGCATCAGGCGACATCATGAACGACCGTTCATGAAAAAACCCCGCCGTAGCGGCGGGGTTGGAAACTCGGTATCGAAATGCGGAATGTTGGGCCGCCGGCGATCACGCCGCAAGCGGCGTCGCTAAACGGAAATCATTTGCTGCCAAAGCCCTGCTTGAAGGACCCGATGGCCTTCTTGAGCTTGTCCTTGAGGTCGTCGTCGAAGGCTTTCTTCTCGGCGAGTTCGGCGCGGACGGCCTTGGCGTCGGCATTGGCGCCGAAGTATTCGAGCAGGGCCTTCTCGAAGACGGCGACCTGGTCGAGCTCGAGGTCGTCGAGGAACCCGTTGGAGCCGGCGAAAATCGAGATGACCTGATCGATCACGTCCATCGGCACGTACTGCGGCTGCTTGAGCAGTTCGACCATGCGGGCGCCGCGGTCGAGCTGGCGCTGGGTGGCCTTGTCGAGCTCGGTGCCGAGCTGGGCGAAGGCTTCGAGTTCGCGGAAGGCCGCGAGGTCCAGTCGCAGCGAGCCGGCGATCTGCTTCATCGCCTTGATCTGGGCGTTGCCGCCGACGCGCGACACGGAGATGCCGACGTTGATGGCCGGACGCACACCGGCGAAGAAGAGTTCGGGTTCGAGGTAGATCTGACCGTCGGTAATCGAAATCACGTTGGTCGGAATGTAGGCCGAGACGTCGCCTTCCTGGGTTTCGATGACCGGCAGGGCCGTCAGCGATCCGCCGCCGAGTTCATCGGACAGCTTGGTGGCGCGCTCGAGCAGGCGGGAGTGCAGGTAGAACACGTCGCCGGGGTAAGCTTCGCGGCCGGGCGGACGACGCAGCAGCAGCGAAAGCTGACGATAGGCGACGGCCTGCTTGGAAAGATCGTCATACACGCAGAGCACGTGCTTGCCCTGCCACATGAAGTACTCGCCCATCGCACAACCGGCGTAAGGCGCGATGTACTGCAGCGGGGCTGGGTCTGATGAACCGGCGTTGACGACGATGGTGTAGTCCATCGCGCCGTGCTTGCGGAGGGTTTCGACGACGCCGGCGACGGTCGATTCCTTCTGACCGACGGCGACGTAGATGCAGATCAGTTCGTTGTCAGTGCCGACGTACTTCTTCTGATTGATGATGGTGTCGATGCAGACAGCGGTCTTACCGGTCTTGCGGTCGCCGATGACGAGTTCGCGCTGGCCGCGGCCGATCGGGATCATCGAGTCGACGGCCTTGATGCCGGTCTGCATGGGCTGGGTCACCGGCTGGCGCTGGGCGATGCCGGGGGCGATGATGTCCAGCAGGCGGGTGTCCTTGGACTCGATCGGACCGCGTCCGTCGATCGCCTCGCCAAGCGGGTTGACCACGCGGCCGAGCAGCGCGTCGCCGACGGGCACGGACAGCAGTTTGCCGGTCGAGCGGACGTTGGCGCCTTCCTTGACCTTGAGGTATTCGCCGAAGAGCACGGCGCCGACGGAGTCTTCTTCGAGGTTGAAGACCTGGCCGGTGACGATCGAGCCGTCGTCGCCTTCGAACTCGAGCATTTCGCTGGCCATCGCGCCGCTGAGGCCGTACACGCGGGCGATGCCGTCGCCGACCTCGAGCACCTTGCCGACTTCACTGATCTGCAGCTCGCCTTGGTACTGCTCGATTTCCTGCTTGATGACGCTGGTGATTTCGCCGGTATTAATCTTCATGACGGTTTTAACCTTCTTGCAGCAAATTCGCCGCATGGGATCGAATCAATTCGTTGCCGCGCTGGGCGAGCTGTTGTTTGATGCTCTGAAGCTGGCTGCGGACCGAGGCGTCGATCAGCCGGTCGCCGAGGCGGATTCGCAGGCCGCCGATGAGCGACTCGTCGACGCGGGGCTTGATGACGGCGGTCTTGCCGAGCGCTTCGCCGATGCGCTTGGCGACCGAGTCGAGCTGGCCGGCGTCGAGCGGGCGGGCTGTGTGGACTTCAACGTCGATTTCACCGCGGTGGGTTTTGAGCAGTTGATCGAACGCCGCAACGATCGAGCGCAGCGCGCCGAGTCGGCCGTTGTGGTTGAGCACCTGCAGGAAGCGGCGGGTCAGATCACTGATGCGGCCGGAGAAGATCGCATCGATGCTGGCGGCCCGGCGATCCACGGCGATCGTCCGATGTGCGAAGAAACCCGCGAGGTCCGGCTCGGCTTCGAGCAGTCGGCTCAGATCCGCCAACTCGTCGGCAACCTCGGCCAGCGCGTCCTGCTTCAGCGCCAAGTCGAACAACGCGCGGGCATAGGTGTCCGCTACCGCGTCGCCGATCTGCGTGCTGGATGAAGCCATAGCAATGCCTCGCGATCCGGGTCAGTTGACCCGATCGATGCGGTTGAGTTCCGCCAGCGACTGGTCGACCAGCTGCTGGGTGTCCTTGGCGTCGATCTGACGCTGAAGAATCTTGCCGGCGACCGTGACGGCGATCTCCGCCGTCTGGGCGTAGATGTCCTGGAGGGCCTGATTCTTGGCCGCGTCGATCTCGCCGGCGACACGATCACGCTGGCGAGCGGCTTCGGCCTCGGCGTCGGCGACCATCTTGGTGCGCAGGGCGTCGGCGTCGGCGCGGGTCTGATCCAGCAGCGAGCGCGCCTCGGCATGGGCCTCGGCGAGCTTGGCCTTGTACTCGTCCAGGGTCTTCTGGGCGTCGGCGTTGGCCTGCTCGGCTTTCTGCAGGTCTTCGCGAATCTTGTTCTCACGATCCTGCAGGCCCTTGATGATCGGGCCCCAGGCGGCCTTGCGGAGCACGATGAACAGCACCGTGAACGCGATGACCGCCGCCAGGGACTGCGCGAACGATCCGGCAAACAGCGACGGCTCGCCTTCGGACGCCGCCAGCACGGGCGAAGCCAACGACCAGCTCGCGGCAATCACCGATAAACCGATGTGCATGCGCATGGTCAATACCTCCAGGTCACACGACCCTCAGCCCCGCCGCGCGGCGGAGCGTCGATCCGTGCGACAAAGACAATCGATCAGAGCGCCAGCAGCGCCACGACGACGGCGAACAGCGTCGCACCTTCGATCAGCGCCGCGGAGATGATCATGGTCTGGAAGATCTGACCGCCGGCTTCGGGCTGACGGGCGATGGCTTCGGTGGCCGAGCCGCCGATGCGACCGATGCCCAGACCGCCGCCGATCAGCGCCAGGCCGGCGCCGATGGCGCCGATGCCCTTGAGACCGGCGATACCCGTCGCCGCGGCTTCGGCCGCATGCTCAGCGTCTTGGGCCTGAACCAGGTCGGGGAAGATCAGCATCAGACCGGCGGCCAGTGCGAACGACGCGTAGAGTGCGAAACGCTTCATGAGATCAACTCCTGAGCTTTGCCGAGTTCTTCGGCGGTAGTAGTGTCCGTCCCCGCAGGCGTCTGCCCGATCGGGAACCTTGTTTGTGTTAAGCCAGCGGGCCCGACTCCAGGCCCGGTTTTTCTTCGTAGTCTTCGGGTCCGTGCTCTTCTTCATGATCGTGATGCACGAGCTGTCCGAGGAACAGCCCGGTCAGGAACGTGAAGATGAACGCCTGGATCAGCGCCACAAGCACTTCCAGCATGTAGATCGCGATCGCCCCCAGCAGCGGCAGCAGCGCCATCCCGTAGCCGATGCCGCCGAGGTTGCGGATCAGCAGCGGCACGAAGCTGAACAGCACCGCCAGCAGAATGTGGCCGCCGCTCATGTTGGCGAACAAACGAACGGCCAGCGCGAAGGGTTTGACGAAGATGCCGATGAACTCGACGATCATGATGATCGCGATGATCGGCACCATCGGCAGCGAGAACGGCACGCCGCCCATCAGGTGCTTGAAGTAGCCGACGGGGTCTTTGAGGATGCCGGTGACATTGATCGTGATAAACGCACAGAACGCCAGGGCGCCGGTGACCCAGATCGACTGAGTGGCTGTGCCGCCGATGCCGTGCCCGTGGTTGATCTCGATGCCGAACGGCGCCAGCAGCCCGCCGGTCAGGTCGACCAGCGGCACCAGCCCCAGCAGGTTGCACATCAGAATGAACCAGAAAAACGTCCACAGCACGGGCATGTACTTGTCGACGTCGTCGTGGAAGATCGGGCGGAAGACCTCTTCGCGGAGATACACGCAGATGGCTTCAACGAAGTTGGCGTTGATGCCCTGGGCGCGGAAGTCGTCGATGTTTTCACCGGAGCCGCGCGTGGCGATCTTCTTGGCGGCGGGGATGATCAGCAAGGCGGTGAGGACCGTCGCGATGATCATCATGAAGATCGCGTTGGACATCAGCCAGTGAGACGGTTCGCTGCCGTCGCCGAACCAGGGGTGGTCGATCACGTGCGCGACGGGCGAGGAGGCTGCGAGGGTCGTCAACCACATAGTCATACCGTCGTCTCCTGCACAGGCGTCGGATAAGCGGCACGAATGCAGCCGGCCACGTACACCGCTTCAACCATCAGCAGCGGCAGATACGCCCCGGCCAGTGCGATCCACATCGGTTTGGTCGGCATGCCCAGCACGCGGACCGCATAAAAGCCGACCAGCAGGCAGGCGAGGATGCGCCCGCCGGCCGCGGCGTAATGGGCCATGGCCACGGCCATCGCACCGCGCTTCGCAAAGCCGGCGACGCCCATCACCGAAGCGATGTTCACCGCCCAGACAAAACCCACCGCCATGAGCACCGCCTCGCCGGCCCCGTAGGTCCGGCCGACCGTCCACCCGATCGCCGCAACAATCACGGCCGCGACGGTCAGTCGCAGCGCGATGGGCATGATGGGTAGTTTGGCGTTCTGGGGAGTCATGTATGCAGATGCTTGCCGTTACTTGCGTGTCTGGTTTTCGTCGCGCTGCTTGCGCTGTAAGTTCCGCATGGTCTGGCTGCTTTGCAGAACGATCTTGGTCAGACCACCGACGATGCCGATGCCCGCGCCCACGAGCGTGAAGATCGGCGACGTCTGGTAGTGTCGATCGACCCAGTAGCCGATGCCGACGAGCACGCCGACAGTACCGGCTAACTCCAATCCAACCCCCAGGAAGATCGTCGGATAAGGCCGGCGTTGTTTGCTCATGCCTGCCTCGGGTCGAATCCGCCTGTTTCCACGGCTAAAAAGCCGCCCGCGCAATCTTAACATCGCGCGGGCCAGTAGAATAGGAACCGAGCGCGAGGCTGTCAAATCAGTTGTGACGTATTTCACAGACTTCGTGGGAGATGTCCGGATGCCCGCCGCCGGGGCGATTCATCGGGGCTGCGGACTCACGGCGAAGCCTGAATCAGCAGCCACGCGCCGTACAGCGTCAGGCGGTCAAAAACCGGCCCGTTGGCCCCCTCGTCGACGGTCAAAATCAGCCGATTGCCCCGAAGCTGAACATTGATCCGGGCCTGCGGATTCTCGCCGTTCAAATGCACCTGCTGAAGCTCGCCCCTGGCGTCGGCAACGATCAGATTCAGGTCGGCCCAGTCGAGCCCCTGCGGGTCGAGCGCGGCATCGGCGGCAAAGCGGGTCGCCCCCGCCGGCAGGGTGAATTCGATGGTCGTCGGCGCATGCAGAGACAACTCATCGCCCGCCGTCCGAGGCGGCATTGGCACGCCGAACACCTTCCCGCCGCTACGCACGGTCCGCTGAAGGCTCCCGAGCGACACAAGCTGGTGACGATCCGCAAAATCGATCGCCAACACCATCGATCGCGGCACCTCCACCACCTGCCCGCGCGCCGCGCCGGTCAGGCGGGTTGAATCCAGCGTCACCTGATCGATCAGCACGCACGAGCCGTCGGTCAGGCGGACCCACGTGCCAGGCGCCGAGCGGGTCGGATTCGGCAGCAGTAACTGCCCCACGCGGTCCCAGGTCAGCGTCAGTTCCTGCTGATCCACCTGCAACACGAGCCCGTCGGGTTTGAGCGCGGCGATGAATCCGCTGACGACATCCCCGTTGCGTAGCACCACGCGGTCGTTGGCCACCGTCGCCTGCAAATCAGCCCGGGTCGGCAGTTCGGTATCGACCGTCACCACGCGGGCCACATCGTCGAGCTTGAAATGCATTTCACCGAAACTGGACGTCTGCCATTTGAGTCGCCCCTGCTCGTCGACCCCGGCCATCTGCCCGCGGAATATCTGCCCATCGCCAAGCTGCACCATCGCCCCGCCGACTTCGTCTGGCCCGTCGGCCGCGAGGCCCCGGTCGGTGAACTGCAACGAAACAAACTGCTGAGCCGACTCGCGCTGCAGGCGTCGGGCATCATCGAAATAGGTCAGCACCCCACCGCCAAGCGTGACAAATTTGATCCGGCGCCCGCGAAGTTCGGCATCGATCAACACCGCCGGCTCAACAGCATGGGCCGCAGTGATCATCACCAATGTGAATAGCGCGACCAACGCCGGGCCGCTACGCGGCCCAGGGCCAGGGTCGCGTAGCGACCCGGCTAAAGCAGCGAAATATCGTGTGAAAGTTCGCATCGTGCTCACTTCTGAAAGATCGGCAGATAGCGGTTGGGCATCTGCAGAATAATCAGCGCCATGGCGGTTCCGTAACTTTTGCCGACCTGTCCGTCCCAGTCGCCGGTGGGTTTATTCTGGCGGTCGAGCAGTTCGGCGCGAATCGCCGGGTACCACTTGGCCCAGTTGTCGCCGCCAGCCATGTACATCGCCTGCACCGCGTAGTAATGCCCGTAAAAGTAGTGCGGCGTGTTGCGCCCTTCGCCGGGCAGGTTCTGCATCAGGTACTCAAGCCCGCGGTCGATCGCCTGATCCTCATAGATGCCGGCGTAGTACAACGTCGCCACGCCCGCCGCCGAACGCGGAAAGGCGCTGTTGCCCGCATTCAGCAGGTAGCGGAATCCGCCATCGGGGTTCTGACACCGCCGCACGTAATCAACCGCCTTGTCGATCGTTTCCTTGGGCACCTTGATGCCGGCGTTGCGTGCCGCACGCAGAGCCATCACCTGGCAGATCGTCACGGAGATGTCCGCCTCGGTCGGCACCGGCTGGTAGCGCCACCCGCCTTCGGGATTCTGCGAACGGACAATCAGACGGATGGCTTTGATCAGCGCCTCGCGGGTGCGCGGGTCGTTGTCCTGCCCGTAGAGCTCGGAGAGGAACAGCGTGGCAAAGCCGTGTCCGTACATCGGGCCGTGGGAGGTGTCGGCGGCGATCAGGCCGTTGGGCATCGAGCTGTCGAGGATGAACTTGAGCACTTTCGAGACGTTTGGGCCGTAGCGCCCACGACCGGGCAGATGACCGTCGCCCATGAAAGCGAGCCCCGCCAGCGCGCTGATGCCGACGTGCCGGCCGTATCGCTCAGCCCCGAAGCTGCCGTCGGGCTGCTGCTGCGAAGCCAGGTACACAAGCCCCATCCGCACCGCGTTCTGCACTTCGGGTGTGATCTCGGCAAACTCAACCCCCGGCGCCGTCGGCGCAGCGACTGCCGTGTGACCTGTCACGGCCATCACCACCGCCATGCCCCACAAGCACCACTGTGGCACAGCCGCCCTCGGCTGTGCGTTGACAGAGCCACGTGAATCAACCGCCGCACAGCCGGGGGCGGCTGTGCCACAGTCTCGCAATAAAACATCTCTGTGAGTCATGCTGTTCATTCACCCTGCTCGCCGAGTCGCTGGTAGTAACGCTCGGTCATCTGGCGGTAAAGCTGACTGAAGTTGTCTTCGAGTCCCTGCAGAAGCTG
The DNA here is from genome assembly GCA_014873095.1 of Planctomycetales bacterium ZRK34. Classification (GTDB taxonomy): domain Bacteria; phylum Planctomycetota; class Phycisphaerae; order Phycisphaerales; family Zrk34; genus Zrk34. Next base: position 3,425,446 of record CP050848.1, on the reverse strand, counting down.
ATCACGCAGGCGCGGCGGCAGATTGCCCCACTCGGCGAGCTTCTCGGCCAGCGGTTCCTCGGCGAGGTTGCCCGTCTGCGGCGTGCCGCTGGTGGCCTGTGAATCCTGCATGGCCTGCTGGGCGTTTGCGTTGGCCTCGCCCTGCTGCTGCTGGGCGGACTGATTCTGCTGCTGGCCGGTGTCCTGCTTCTTGGCCTTGGACTTGGACTGCGACTGGGACTGTTGCTTGGCCAATTCGCTGATCAACTGATCGAGGCGGGCGATCGCACGCTGCTGGGCGCGCTGCGTGTCGAGCCCGGGGTCAGACGTCTCGGTCAGACGCGAGGCGGCTTCTTTCATGTCGAAGATCGCCTTCTGAAAATCATCACCGCCGACTTCCGCGGTCTTCACATCCGGCTCGGGCATCTGCGGCTTCGGCTTGGCGTCGCCATCATCCGGGGCGGGCTTGTCGGTCTTCGGTGTCGTCGGAATGTTCAACAGGTCATCCAGCGACGGCTCGTCCGCGGCGAAGGCGAACGACGCAGCCAGCAGGCTGATCATCATGATGCGACAGGTGGTGTTCATCATGGTCACTCCTTGGGCGCCGGTTTCTGAAGGTCCATCGGCTCGGTGGCTTTGAGATTGCGATTGGTCAGCGACTGGATCAATTGCGAGCCGGTGTCGGCGAGGTCGGTCTGCTGCTGGGAGAGATTGTCGATGATCGGGCCGCGCTCGTCGGCGGGGATGTCAGCGCCCTGGTCGACCATCTGCGTGAGCTGGTGCACCTGCACCTGGCGCGTCCGCAGCAACTGCACCTCGGCCATGTCGGGTATCAACGGCTGAGGTCCACCCCCGCCGCCGCCTCCGCCGCCCCCGCCATCGGGCTGCTCGGCGAATTCCTTCTCGGGGTCCGGCGGCTTCAGCGCATCGATCAGCGACTGAATCGACGACTCGATGAGACGCTGCTGCATCAGCACCAGCGCCCCCGGCTCAGCCCGGCGCAGCTTCGTCGACGCCTCGCCGGCCCACTGATCAATCTGCTGATGCACCGATTTGTACACGATCGTTTTGGCGACCTTCTCTTCGAGCTGTTTCATCGCCACGCGCAGGTCCGCCTGCTTGTTGCCCTGCTGAATCGACGCGGCACGGAAGCGGCGGTCACGCTGGTCGTCAGGCTTACCGGCCAGCGGCTCGGTCGCCTGGCGAATCTGCTGCTGATCGGTGAGCAGTGCCTTGTACTGCTTGATGAGCTTTTCACGCTCCTGTTCGGTCATCTCGTCCTGGGCCTTGTTGGCCTGCTCTTCGGCGAGCTTGAGGGCCTGCTCGAGTTTGGCCAGCGCGGCCGACTCGGCCTCGGCGACATCCGCCTTGGCGACCTCGGCGCCGCGCAGATGTTTGACAGCCACGGCCTGATCCCCCGCCGCGCCGTCGAGCAACCCGGCCACGGGCGCCAGTTCATCCCCCGCCGCTCTTGCCGACTCGGCCACGGACATCGTGTTGCGCCGCAGCGTCAGCAGCGCCCCGTCGAGATTCGTCAGATCCTGTGCGGCATTCAGTCGATCCAGCTGCGCCTGCTGCTGATCGCGCAGCTTCTTGATCGCTTCGACCAGTTCCATCAGCTTCCGCTGAAGAATCTGCTGGCGAAGCTGCTCGGCGCGGCCCATGTCCTGCAGCATCTTGCTGATCGTTTCCGAGGCCTGCTGCTGCTGAGTCTGCGCCTGCGAAAGCTGGTTCTCGCCGGTCTGCTCGGCGGCTTCTTCCATCTTCTGCTCGAGCTTGTCACGCGTGGCCGTGTCGGCGGCCTGACGCAGCGCTTCGGCGTTGGCCTGGTCTTCGGGTTTTTCCGACTGACGCTCGATCGCCGCGGCGGCCGATCGCATCCGCTGAGTCAACTGCTGGGCCTGCTCGGCCAACGACTGCTGCTGATCGCGCATCTGCTGAAGCTGCTGGCGCTGCTCGTCAGTCAGCTGCTGGGCGGTCTTGCCCAGCGTGTGCGGCAGGGTCTTGCGCACCTGCTCGGCGAGTTGATCCTGGTCGACCTGCAACTTGGTGAGCTTCTGCTTGAGCTCATACATGTCGCGACCCTGATCGAGCATCTCCACGAGCTTGTCGAGCTTTTGGGCAGTCTTCTGCTGAGCGGCGCGGCCCTGCTGAAGCTGCTCGGCGGCCTGGGCGCTTTTCTGATCGGGGTTGCGGGCGGAGCGTTCGAGATCGGTGGCGGCCTGCTCGGCGGACTTCGCGGTGTCGTTGAGCAACTGTTTGGCCTGCTCGGCGGTCTCGGTAAGCCGCTGGTCAGACATGCGGTTGCGGGCGATGCGGTCGCGGACCTGATCGACCGAACGCGACAGCGTGTTGATGCGTTCGAGCATGTCGCGCTGCTGCCCGGCTGTCTGCGGGGTGTTTTCCGACTCGATGAGTCGCTGCTGGGCGCTGCGGGCGCGGATGGCGCGCTGACGCAACTCAGCGAGGTCCATGCGAAGCTGACGCGTCATTTCCTCTTCGCTGATGATCATCAACTTGCGGGCGGCGGACTCGACGGGGTCATGACGCAGGCCGTCGAGAATGAAGTTATCTTCGGCGATCGCCAGCACACTGACTTCATCGCCGGGCTTCAGCTTCAACGTCGACAGGTCCAGCGTTGCGGCCAGGCGCATGCGCGTCGAGGGCTCGGTCGCTTCACGAAGTACGACCGGGTCGTGTTCAGCGCGGCGTGATTCCAACCGCGCCCGCTCGATGGCCACATCGTCCTGCGCCTCGGCGGCCAGGTCGATCACGGCCGTCGCCAGCACTGTCTGATCCGACGCCGGCTCGATCACCGCCGCGCGCGGCGAACGGTCGGGGCGCACTTCGAAGCGGAACAACCGCTGGTCTTCGTAGCTGGAGCCAAACGCATCGGTGAGGTTGAATCGGAATTGCCTGGGCTGCTTGAGCACGAAGCTGAGTTCGAACTGCGTAAAACCCTCGACCGGCATCGTCACGTAGGTCAGATTCTGGGCCTCGGCATCATCGACGGTTTCATCGACCAGGCCCGGGAAGTTGCGATCGACCCAGTCGTTCAGCAGGTCCGCATCGGCGGATGAATCCAACTGCTGAAAAGACCCGTCGATGGTCAGCAACAGGCGCACACGCGACCCGGCCAGCGCGTCGAGCACCACGCTGGGGCGCGGCGGCTGAAGCAGGTCGTGACGTTCAACGGGTATCTGATTGGCGGCATAGCTCGGCGGATCGACCTGTACCACGGCGCGGCGCACCGTCGGCGGCTGAATCAGTTGCACCTGCTGGGGCTGGGTCGCGTCGTCGCCGGCTTCGAAGTGATAGATCATCCGGTCGGCGGCGGGCGCCGGCTCGATCGGCCGTCGATATTCCCCGGCAACGGACGAATCGACCTGCCGCGTCATCAGCGCCCGCTGGGTGGGTACATCCGCGGGGTTCTGACCCGGCTTGACGAACTTGTACACGACCCAGGTGCGCAGCGTTTCGTGATCGCCCTGCGTGACGCGCGCCGCCACGCGCAGCGGCGCGTTGTTCGGCGCGACTTTCTGATCCGTCAGCGACTCGATGCGGTATCGGTTGGGCCAGGCGGCCTCACCGAACGGGTTGACCCAACGTGAAAAAGCGGTGGCTGCGTGCTGTGGCGCGGCGACCACCCCACCAACCATCGCCGCGGCGACCAGCAGCATCGCCAGCACCGTCCGCATGAAATATGCCGGTTCTATCAGCCGCCGAACCTGGCGGGGCTCCAAGGCGCCCTGGGCGCTGGCTGTCGCGGACTCGGCAAGCTGGCGAGACAGCGGCGAATCGGTTTCCGGGTGCGGCTCGGTGGCGAAAGCGACGGCGCTGGCGATGCGGCCGGCCGCGTTGGGATACATGCGTTCTAAGCGCAACCCGAGCGTGGTCAGCGCCGGCCAGACGCGCATGGCCGAATTCAACCGCCGCATGACGTCGTACGCGGCGCTGACGATGACGATCACCATCACCGCCGCGCGCAGCCATGACGGCAGCCGCAGTGCGTAATCGACGAGCCCGAGCGTCATCGCCACCGCCAGCAGAATCGTCACCCACCCCGCCAGCCGCATCATCACGAGCATGATGCGCGCCCGGGTGCGTACACGTCGAAGCTGTTGGATCAGTGGCTGCAAGGCGATCCTTTCCGCGGACATTCTAGGAGTTTGACGCACGGCGGTCTGCCGCATTCAAACTCACGCCAGCCCGATCAGCCGGCGGCCGATCCATTCAGCGGCCAACAGAATCAACACGAGCCCGAAGGCCAGCGGGCTGTTCCAAAGCGGTTCGCTGATGTCGGTGACGGTGCGTCGGGCGTTGTTGGGCAGCATGTGGTCGAGCTGGCCGACCTGTTCGGGTTCCACGACAGCGCCGCCGCTGCGTTCGGCGAGTTCAGCCAGCAAGCCATGATCGGCTGCGGGGAATCGCATTTCCGCATCGGCCCGCTCGATGGTGACGGTCTGCTGAAGATTCAGGTCCGCCAGTTCCGGCGTCACCACGTGCAGCGCCATGCGCCCGGCCGTCGCCGGATGCCACAGCGCGCGGTAGCGGCCTTCACGTTCGGTTGATACCAGCGTCAATCGCTGTGCTGCGGCGCCGCCGGGGCGCGGGGCGCCGGCGGCTGTATCGGCGACTTCCGTGACTTCAATGTCGATGCGCTGCGGATGCTGCTGCATCAAGGCCTGATCGTGAATCTGCAATTCGACCACGAGCGTGTCACCCACCGCCGCACGCCGGTGCGACACCATCAAGCTCGCCCGTTCATCGCCGCCTGCGCCGGCCTGCAGTCTGCCGCGCGCCAGCAGACGCACAATCTGCATCCAGAACTGCTCGGGGTAAAGCTCGCCGCGCCCGTAGCGCCATCGCCAGGTTTCATCCGTCGCCACGTACAGCGTCTGCCCCGCCCCAAAACGCATGCGCACCACCAACGGCTGCGTCGAGGCTTCATCAACCGCCAACACTTCCGCAGCGGGCTTGAGCGATTCGATCGACTGGGCCCACTGCAGCGAAGGCAAATCCGCCGGCCAGGTGGCGTCTTCATCCTCGTCGGGTTTCAACGACCGCAATCGCAACACGCCCAGCGACTCGGCCGTGGGTGTCGGCATCATTTTGATCGGCGGGTTCAGCGTCGCCAACGACGACGCTGAGCCCATCGGCAGCAGCGAAGCCAGCGGACTGGACGTGTACGACGCCGGCGTGTCATGCGGGCCGCCGATCCACATCAGGCCCGCCCCGCGGACAGACACCTGCTGCTCGATAAGCTGCATCTGTTCGGCATTGAAAAAGTCCGCCGGCACATCGCCCAGCACGATCACGTCGTACGGCCGCATCTCTTCTTCAGTCCGCGGCAGGCGGCGCAGCGGAACATTGCCTTCCTGCGCGAAGGTCCGATCGGCGCTGATGAGCATGATCGAACAGGTCACGCTTTCCTCGCGGACCACCATGTTCTTGAAGTAGCGATACTCCCAGCGCGGGTAGCCTTCGACATACAGCAACCGAATCGGTCGATCGACGAGCGTCAGCTCCAGGTCCTGCTTGTTGTTTTCGACGATGAGTTCGGGCTCGGGTGTCGACAGCTCGACGCGCCAGTTGGCGGCCCCGGCCGCGGTCGGCGTGGTGATCAGCCGCACGGACTGATCAAACCGCTCGACGGGTTTTTCATCCAGCACATCACCGGTCGTGGTGTCGACCAGCCGCACGACCGTACCCGGTGGAGCGGTCTGCGAGTCGCCATCACCATCACCGGTGCGCGAGACCGTCACGCCGATCGGCACCGCGTCCTTGACGAACGCCCGGTCCGGCGCGTCGATCCGCTGCACGGCCAGATCCATCGGCGGGCGCGGCGACCCCAGCGGCACGGTGTACACCGTCACGCCCATCTGCCGCAGCAGTCGCCACGTGTCCGGCCCCAGCGGCTCGCTGGATCGACCGTCGGACATGACCACCATCGCGCTGATCGGTTTGCCGGCTGTGCGCCGAAGCGCCTCGTGTATGGCGGTGCGCAGGGCGGTGGCCCGGCCGCGCGGATCGTCGAGCTGTTGCGGATCGCCGAGGTCGGTCAGCGTGTCGGAAAACCCGAGCCAGTCCATGCGGTGCTGCTCAGCGAGGCGCTGCCACAGCGGCGTGTGTGTGTCGAGTATGCGGCCGAGCTGCTGCTGTCGTGATTCGCGGCGGCCGGGGTCCTGCGGGTCGATCACATCGTTGACCGACACCGAAGCGCTTCGGTCGACGAGCATGAGCACGTGGTCCGGCTCGATCTCTTCGTTGGGCAGCACCAGCGAAGGCCCGGCCAGCAGGGCCGCGATCAGCAGCAGAATCATCACGCGCACCGCCGCCAGCGCCATCCGCCCGCCGCGCCGGCCGAGCATGTGTCGATAGCTGGCGCCGACGATCGCGCAGATCACCGTGATGATCGCCACCCACGCCCACGACGGCAGCGCATACCGCCAACTGAGCACGAGCGTCGGATCCGTCGGGTCGATCTCCCGCAGCCCGAGCAGCCACCGCAGCGCGCTTCCGTCATCGCCGGCGGCGCTCAGCATCATCGGAATGTTCAGCCAATCAGTCATGCGGACGTTTTGTCTTTCACAGAGAGCACAAAGAACACGGAGACTCACAGAGTTCTTGTTTTATTTATGGTCTGGCTCTGTGGCCCTCGGTGTTCTTTGTGTCCTCTGTGAGATATCTGTTTTTATTCATGTTCATGCGGCGGGTTTCAAGGCGTCGGTCACGTTGGTGGTGCGGCGTTTGGTCGAGGCATGCGAGGCGTAGCGGGCCAACAGCATCTCCCCGATCGCCAGCGCGGCGACCAGCCACAGCAGCGGCCAGGTCAGGTCGGATTCATCCGATTCGACGCGCAGGGCGGCGGCGGGATCAGTCGCTGCAATCGGCTGCCACGTGCCGGCCGAGCCGAGGTAGTTATTCAGCAGGCCGGGGTCGATGGTCTGGGTGTTGGCCGCGGCAGCGCGAATGTTCACGACCATGGCGTCGGACTCGCTGCGGTAGATCCCCGCTTCGGCAAACGGACGAATCGGACGCTTGCCGACCGCTGATTCAGCGCCGGCCTCGGCGTCCTCGACAGTGCGCTCATCGACGAGCATCAACGGCGTGCCCGACGGACCGACCAGGCGCGTGGTCTTCGCCCACTGCGGTCCGAGCACCGGCCGATCGCCCGGCTCGTACTCCGGCACCGGCTGCAGGCGATCGATCGCCGAGCGCAGCACCTCGTGCAGCAGCGGCACGAACAGCGGCTTGATCGGCAGATTCGTCCACGACAGATCGATCGCGCTGCCCAGCAGCAACACCCGACCGCGACCGGCGTCTGACGCGATCATCAGCGGTTCACCACGACTGCCGCTGAGCAACACCTGCGTGTTCGCCCCCAGCGAGTCGGCGGCGACCGGCAGATGCTGATCGAATTCGACCGGTCGAAGCAGCCCTTCCAGGTCCGCCCGCAGGCGCGTCAGTTCCTCGGCGATGCGGCCGTCCGTACTCAACCGCAACGGCTCGTCGAGTTTGACCGGCTCGCTGGCGACTGACCAGGTCAATCCCATCGCCTGGGCAAGCTGCTGCGGCCAAAGCGCCGGGCGCGACTCGCGCGGTGCGGTCAGCCAGGTCAGCCCCCCCGCTTTGGTCCACGTCGCCAGTCGCTGCCAGCTTGTTTCATCCAGCACATCCGGTCGCAGGACAAACACCGCATCGGTCCGCTGAAGCGCCGGGGCCCCGCCGTCTTCGGTGACGATGATCGGATCGAAGGTTTTGACCTGAATCGGCCAACCAAGCTGATCGGACACCGGGGCCAGGGCGGTCGTGACCCAGCGTCCGGGTGAGAGCCCGACCGTCGAACCATCGATGCGATCGAGCACGGTCACGGCCAGCTTCTGGCGAACGCGCACGATCGCGCGGCGTGTGTTATCGACTTCCAGCACATCCGCCCCCTCGGCCGCCGGTTCGAGTGTCGCCTCGACCGCCGCCAGCCCCGTGGTCGCCAGCGGCGTGTCGATGCGCACCTCGGCTTCGGTCTGACCTTCGGCGAATCGCACTTCACGCCGCACCGGCGCCAGGTCGGGCGCGGCCAGCCGAACCGCAGCCACTTCAGCCTGAGGCGCACCGGTGTATCGACGCAGCTTCACGGTCCATGTCACCGGCGTCGGCGAACCCGCATTGCCTGAAAGCACCACGCGCCGATCCGGCGTGAGCGATTCGATCTGCACATTCGACGCGGCCTCGGCCGGCTGACTCATCAGCAGTTTCGCCACGTCGCCGAGTTTTGACATCGCCTGCGGCAGTCCCGCAGCCGCCACATCCGCCGGCACCGCTCCCGCGGAAAAGTCGCTGAGCATCGCCACGTAAACATTGCGACCGGCGTCTTCGAGTTCGCCGAGCGTGTGCTGGGCCAGTTCGAGGGCGCCGCGCAGGTCGGCGGCGGTGGCGGTCGGCTCCAGCAGATCGATCTGACGGCGCACAGCCATCGGGTCGCTGGTCGGCGGTGCGATCAACGCCGCAGCAGGGCGCGAGGCGGTGATCAGCGCCACACGGTCGGCCGGCGTCAGCGCGTCCAGCAGTTCGCCGGCCTCGGCTTTGATGCGGTCGAACCGCCGCTTGCCGTCAGCGCCCGTCGCGCCGCTGGTGATCGAGTTGTCGACGATCATCACCACGATGCGGCCGCTGCGCGAAAGCGATCCCATCGCCCCCAGCGCCGACCAGATCGGCCCCGCCAGCGCCAGGCCCAACAGCAGCAGAACCAGACACCGCATCGCCAGCAGCAGCAACTGCTCGAGGCGTGTGCGTGTCCGATGTCGCTTGTAAGCCGCCAGCACAAACCGCATCGCCGCCCAAGGCTCGGGCTTGCGCGGCCGGCGCGAAAGAATATGTATCGCAATCGGCACCAGCACCGCCGCCGCCCCGGCGATCGCCAGCCCCGGCACCAAAAACCCCGGCATCCATGCTTGTGCAAACAACGCGGTCATATAAGTTCCAGAATGCTCTCACTGTCCAACAGAATGACCAATGACCAAGTCCCAATGACTAAGGCAATGCCCAATGTTCCAATGTCGCGCAGCGGTCGCTTCATGCATCGGGCCTTCAAACACTACCTTGGACATTGGGACTTGGTCATTGGTCATTTGGCTCAAGCTCGCTTGAGCCTGGCGGTGCGTTTGGCCAGGAAGTGGCTCAGCGGGGGGCCGACTTCGCTGGTGGTGTCGATCAGTACATGGTCGTAACGATACTTTCGCGCTTCGGATTGGATCGCGCGAATGTGCGCGTTCAGTTCCTGCAGGTACGCTTCACGCAGGGCCTTGGGGTCCAGGTCGATCTTGCCTTCGTTTTCCAGGCCCAGCAGGCGCTGCGGGTTCACGAACGGAAAAGTCAGCTCGGCCTTGTCCAGCGTCTGCATCAGCATCACATCGTGGCGACGATGGTGCAGGCGGGCCAGGGCGGCGCCGAGGGCGGAGGACTCTTCGAATAGATCGCTGAGCACGACGATGAGCGTGCGGTGGGTCAGCTTGCCGAGCACTTCATCGAAGACGCGCCCCATCTGGGTGGGCTGCTCGACCGGGTGGGTCGACAGCGCTTTGACGATCGATCGCCACTGCCCGCGGGCGTTGGACGGCCGCACGAATTCCATCATCCGATCGGCGAACACGATCAGACCGGCCCGGTCCTGCTGCTGCAGGGCGATGTACGACAGGGCCGCCGCGATGGCGGTGGCGTGGTCGAACTTGCGCCAGACGTTTTTGGATGTGCCGAAGGTCGTGCCGTAGCTCATCGAGCCCGAGGCGTCGACCAGCAGCATCAGGTCGAGGTTGGTTTCCTGCTGATACTGCTTGAGGTAAAGCTTGTCGGTGCGGCCAAAGACTTTCCAGTCCAGGTGTCGCAGATCGTCGCCGGAGGTGTAGGGCCGATGCTGGGCGAACTCGACGCTGTAGCCGAAGTGCGGCGAGCGGTGCATGCCGGTCATGAGGCCTTCGACGATGTGGCGGGCGCGCAGCTCGACACCCTGGACCTGGGCCAGCGTCTGCGGTTGCAGATAATCGGTCGCGGAGTGTTGGGGCCGAGGGCTCATGCGATGCGTTAAGTTTAGTCGACTCAACGCATCAACGCACGGCGGGCAAAGGGTGAACTGGTTAATTGGTTGACTGGTGAACTGGAAAGACACCGCAGGCGTCGCATTGACCGGTTAACCAGATAACCAGTTAACCAATTAACCAGCTCAAGGCATGCGCAGATAAAACTTCACGCCGCCGGATTCGAGCTGCACGCGCTTGGGCTCGACCGCGATGACCGCCACATTCTCGTAAGCGTCACCGGGCTCCAGCGTCATGCCGTTGATCAGGGCGACTTTGACATCGTCCGACCACGCGATGCCCGTCATCACCAGCGTCGGCCCGTTGGGAATGCGCACCGACTGCAGATACGCCCGCCCTTCGACCAGCCCCGGCACCTGCGGCACACTCGGCGCCGGCATCGGAGCAACCGGCTCAATGTTGATCAGCGGGGTACTCGGCTCAGTAACAACAGCCGGGTCGCTACGCGACCCTGGGTCTTTCTGCGCCACGGTCTCCGGCATGGGTTCGGTCAACTTCACCACCGGCTTAACCGGCTCAGGTTCAATTTTGGACTCTGGTTCTGACACCTCGGCGGGGAGATTTAAATCTCCCCGCCCAATCAATGATACAGGTTCGGATTCTGATGGTTCCGGCTCCGGCGCATCCAACATCGGGGCCGCCATCGCCTGCTGCGGCCCCATCGCGCCTTTGACCGCCTTGACGCCCGGCATCACCACCAGCGCCACGACCGCCAACACGCCCACCAGGCCAAACGCCGCCGCCGCGCCGAGCACGATCGCCCCGGTCATCGGGTTGCTCGCCGGCCTGACGGTCGACCGCGCCGAGGTGTCGTGCAGCGAAGGCCCCGTCATCGCCGACAGATCGATGTCGTGATCCACTTTCCGCAATGTCGAGTCGATGCGCGCCTTGCGCAGCGCTTCATTGACCAGGCTCATGCGAAGTCTCCCTCGAGGGCGGCGATGGCACGACGGATGTGGCGGGCATTGAGCCGCTCGACCCCGGCGACGAAACCACACAACAACGCCTTGTCACAGACTGCATTGACCAGGCGTGGGATACCTTTTGAATAGCCGTAGATCTTGCGCGTCGCCCACGAGCTGAAGGTCGGCTGACCGTTGCCGCCGCATACGTGAATGCGATGGCGGATGTATTCGTCCATCTCGCGACGACTCAGCGGCGTCAGGTGATACCGCACCGTGATGCGCTGACGAAGCTGGCGGAGGCGTTTGTCGTTGATCTTGTCGCGCAGCTCGGGCTGACCGATCAACACGATCTGCAGCAGCTTGCGGTCGTCGGTTTCAAGATTGCTCAGCAGGCGCACCTGCTCCAGCAGCTCGAAGCTCATGTCCTGCGCTTCGTCGATGATCAACACGACCTCGAAGCCCTCGATCACCTGTTGAAGCAGGAACTCGTTGAGCGTTTCGAGCATGGACACGCGGTCGCGCTGGCCTTTTTTGATTTCGATGCCGAATTCTTTGAGGATCGCCGCCAGCAGTTGATCCAGCGACAGGCAGGGATTCAGAATCAGCGAAGTCTTGTAATTGTCGCCGAGCTTTTCCAGCAGGGCGCGGCAGAGGGTGGTCTTGCCGGAGCCGACCTCGCCGGTGATCTGAATGAACCCCTTGCGCTGCTGGATGCCGAACAGCAGGTGGCTGAAGGCCTCGCGATGCCGCTCGGAGAAAAACAGGAAGCGCGGATCGGGCGTGATGTTGAACGGCGACTCATTGAAGCCGTAATAGTCGTTGTACATATCAGCCATAGCGCGTCTCCATCGCGGATTGCGAGGTGTACCGCAAGTGCCATCGGCACAATCGCCGCGCCGGTTTACCGGCGTAACCGTTACAAACGCTATATTTTGCAGGGCCGATAAGACACGAACGTCAAATAAAAACCCGCGGCAACGGAGGGGACAGGCCGTTGACGCGGGCTAACTACGAAATTCAATCGGTGCGATCCGGCGGGGTCGAGCGGGTCTGGAACCCTCCCAGGATCAGTGGGCCGCCCGAGCTTTCACCGGATCGCCCTACACGGAATAATACGTCGGGGCAGGCCAGGGGGTTTGCATTTTCGACTGCGGGTTTGCCCCATAACGCCCCTGTTTTTACGCCATCATGGCGGTTTCAGACAATTCGCTATAATCGGCCGCTGTCATGAGTGATTCTGTGTCCAATTCAACAGGCGATTCATCCTCCGGCGTCGCGTGGCTCTGCGTCAGGGCCGGCGGGCACGAACTGGATCGCATCCGACTCAGCCGCGAGCCGGTGATCATCGGGCGGTCCAAGTCGGCCACGCTGCAGTTGGACGATGAGCGCATCTCCCGTCGTCACGCTGAAATTTCACGCGACCCGCTGGGGCGCATCACGCTGCGGGATTTAGGCTCGCGCAACGGCACGCTCATCGACGGGCAGACCGTCACCGAAGCCGAGCTTTCGTCCGGCGATTCGTTCGCCATCGGCGCGTTCGAGTTGTGTGTGATCACCGAGGGCGCTCAGCCCTTCGTCAAGGCCAAGCCCACCACCGTCGCCGACGCGCCGAACACGCGCTACAGCACCTTCGGCGCCAAAGCCGGCCGCATCGACACGACCCACCTGAACACGCTGACCGACTTCGCTCACGAGTTGTTGACCCTGCCGACGCGGCGGGCGCGACTCGAGCGGTTGTGCCACCTGATGGTCGACGGCGCCTTTCACGGCCGCCGCGCCGTGGCGCTGCGCATGGCGCGCGGCGATTCAGAATTGACCCCGCAGGCGCTGTGCACGCCGGCGCGCAACGAACGACTCAAAGAAGATTACGACTCGATGCCGCGCCTCTCGCGGGGCCTGCTCTCGGCGGTGCGGCGTCAACCGGCGCCGACTTTCGCCTCGAATGTCACCGGCGGCAAAGGCGGCGGAGTCGAACTGTCGATCGCCCCCGAGCAGGCCGGCGAGCAGGCGGCCGCGGCGGTGCCGCTGCGCGTCGATGATGAATCGGTCGATGTGCTGTACGTGAGCTTTCCGCCGCAGTTCGGCACGGTCGAATGGCTGACGCTGGTGGCCCTGGCCGCTCAACAGTACCAACATGCCGAATCGACCATCGCCGTGCAGACGCAGGCGACACGACACGCGGCGATCGAGCGCGAGCTGTCACAGGCACGCGAGATTCAACAGCGGCTGGTGCCGCGTTATCCGTCGACGCCGGGCATGGAGATCGCGATCGGGTTCGAGCCGTGCAAATGGGTCGGGGGCGACTACGTTGATGTGGTCAGCAACCACGACGGGCGGACGGTGCTGGTCATCGCGGATGTCACGGGCAAGGGTCTGCCGGCAGCGCTGGTCGCCAGCGAGTTGCACGCCATGGTGCGGGCCTTTCTCCGGGCCGGGGCGGATCTGACGACCATGATGAACGGGCTCAACGAGCACCTTTGCGAGTACCTCGACGATCGGATATTCGTCACGGCCGCGGCCTTGGCGATCGACCCGCTGACCGGCGAAGTCGAATGCGTCAACGCGGGCCATCCGCCGGTGCTGTGTATCGATCCGACCGGCAAGGTGCGCCCTCTGCAGCAGGCGGAGAATCTGCCGCTGGGGGTTTGCCAGGAACCGATGCGGTCGCAACACGACGCGCTGGTGATCGGCGAACTGTTGGCGATGTATACCGACGGGCTCAGCGAGTTGAAGCGCGACGATGGACAGATGTTGTGCGTCGAGGGGCTCAGCGATGAATTGGCGGGGTTGTATCGAATGGGTCCGACACGAACGCTAGGCCTGCTCAGCGGGGCCGTTGGCGATCTTCTGGACGCAATCCAGGGCGACCGGGCCGCTGAGGACGATCGAACTTTCCTCCTGGGCCGTCGGGTCGCTGCGGTGGATTCGTCCGATCCGGAAGCGACGGGAAATTCGGCGGCTGCGGCGGGGTCGTAGCGCCACCACTGGAAGTCTGATCGACCGGCTCGGTCCGCAATAGCCGGGCATACCCCGTAATCATGCGAAGACGAACCCGGTCCAGGTGGGTGTCGGTCTGCGGTGAGATGAACGCTGCGGCCCCGCGACGTTTGATTCGCAGACCATCCGGGGCTTCAAGTTCACTCCGCGCGCCGGACCAGTCCGCGACGGCCCGCCCTTCGAGCATCACCGTCAGACGAACCTGGTCGCCGGCGTGCGCCACTCGCGCGCTCATGAGGATGTTGTTGCGACGGGGGCGGGCACTTTCTTCGATCGTCACGCTGAGGGGTTCGCCTTTGATGTCGGCGAGCGTGATGGTATTGGCCTGACTGTCGAGTGTGATGCCGACCGACTGACGCCCGACGGGAATCACCAGGCCGGACTTCTCCCCGCGAACCTGGGCGAAAGCAACTTCGACTTCGTAGCTGCCGAGGGTTTGAAACGGCAGTTGCAACCGCGCGGTCGCCGGGGCCGGCAGCGGCGCGCCCTGGGCGATGATGCCGCCGTGTACATATTCGAAGCGACCTTCCAGAGCGTCGGCGCCGGCATCGATGAAGGTGAACACATCGACCCAGCCCTGCTGCGGCTTGATGGTTTCAGGGCCGGACTTCGGCTCGGCAGCCGACAGCGCCTCGATATCGGGATCGGACACGGGCGTCGGCGCAGGTTCGGGTTCAGCGGCGGCCGGAGCAAGCGAGGTTGGATTCACGATCGGTGTCGAAACCGGCGCGAGCTTGACCATCGGTACATCCGGGGTCGCGGTCTTTTCAATGACGGGTTCCGGCTGCGGCGTCGGTTCTGCCGCGGGTTCGGGTTCAGGCTCAACGGCCGGTTCGATCGGCGCGGCGGAAGCAACGGTCACCGTTTCCTCCGACGCCGCGTCGGCGGTTGTGTCATCCATCATGGCCATCGTCGCCAGGGCGGCCAGCACGCCGATGACCGCGATGATCATCACGCCCATCACCAGCGCCCACGGTTTTTTCTTCTGCGTACGGCGCGTGCGTGGCTGCGGCGGAAGCGACCGCGGTTCACCCAACGCCGATGCCGACGGCACCGGCATCGTCGGCATGGTCGATTCCAGCGTCGGCGGAGGCGGCGTGATCATGTCGCGACCGGGCGTGGTTTCAGCTTCGGGGTTTGAACGGAGTCGATTGCTGATCTGCCGGGCATCGATGAGCATCGGCGCATCACCGGCCGAGGGCACGGCCTGCTGCAGCGATTCGATCACGTGTCGCATCGACGCGAAACGCTCATCCGGCGACTTGGCGACCATGCGCTCGAACACCTGCACCAGGGCCAGCGGCGTCCCGGGTAGCTGCTCAGCCAGGTTCGGGATCGGTCGCTCACGATGCGCCAGCGCCAGCGCGAAAGCCGACTGCCCCGAATACGGCAGCCGCCCGGTGAGCATGCGAAACAGCGTATAGCCCAGCGCGTAGATGTCGGCGCGATGATCGGCCTGCCGCGGGTCTTCAGCCTGCTCGGGGGGCATGTACTCGACGGTGCCCATCATGCGGCCGGTCACCGTCAGCGAATGCTCCGCCTGGTGCTCAGCGTCGATCAACACCGCCAGACCCATGTCCAGCACCTTCACGGTCCCATCACGCCGCAGCAGCAGATTCCCGGGCTTCACATCGCGGTGAATCACGCCCTGTGTATGCGCATAATCCAGCGCGGCGGAGGCCTGCATCGTGATGTTCACCGCCTGCTCGAGCCCGATCGCCCCGCGCCGCTCCAGCAGCGTCGACACATCATGCCCGTCGACGTATTCCATCACGAGAAAGAGTCGGCCGTTGTGCTCGCCGGCGTCGTGGGCGGTGACGATGTTCGGGTGGTTGAGCCGACCGGCTGCCTGCACCTCGCGGAAGAACCGCCGCTTCATCGCTTCGTTGTGCGACAACTCGGCCGAGAGCACCTTGATCGCCACCAGCCGATTCATCAGCTTGTGGCGCGCCTGGTAGACCACGCCCATGCCGCCGGCGCCGAGTCGATCGACGATGACATACTGGCCGATGTTCAGCGAGGCGGCCGCGCCGTGCCACAGCGCCTTGGCCTGAAATTCCGTCAGCACCCCGTCGCCGACCAACCGCTGCAGCAGTTGCTTGGCGTCTGTCATTTCCGCTACGGACGCAAGCTGGGCTTCATCGGCCAGCTCGCGTTGGCGCAGGTCATCGAGTATCTGTTGGGCCGATCGCGACATGGACCCCAATATACCTCACGCATCGGCTGGTGACGCGATGGACTATTCTACCCCGGCAATGATCGCTTTTCGCACGAGTTCGGCCAGGCTTTCTGCCTGCATCTTCTCCATCACCCGGGCGCGGTGAACCTCGACGGTTTTGATGCTGATGCCCAGTTCAGCGGCGATCTGCTTGTTGAGCATGCCCGTAACGACCAGTTCCATCACCTCGCGCTCGCGCGGCGAAAGCTCGGACAGCCCCGACTCGACTTCCTGCACCACCTGCTCATTGTCGCGAAGCTTCTGCTCACGCTGCAACGCCTTGGCGATGCGATCCAGCAGGACGTGATCGTTAGAGGGTTTTTCGATGAAATCGAAAGCCCCGGCGCGCATCGCCTTGACGGCCATGGGCACATCGCCGTGCGCCGTCAGCAGGATCACCGGAATCGGGTGACCGTTGTCGCGCAGGGTCTCCTGCAACTTGAGCCCGCCCATGCCGGGCATACGCACATCCAGCAGCAGGCAGCCCCGCATCGACGGCTGGTAATACTCCAAAAACGCCTCGGCGCTGGGGAAGGTCTCCACGTGATAACCGTGCGATTCGATCAGAAACTGCAACGACTGACGCATCGCGCTGTCGTCATCGACGACGAAGACGGTGCCGGGCGTCGGCCCGCCGGAAACGTCAGAACTTCCGTGACCGGCATTCGTGGACGGTTCGGTTTGCTTGCGTGCTTTATCCATGGTCTTTCAGATTAACCGTTGGTAGGGTGAAACGAAAGGTCAGTCCGCGGCCGTCGGTATTGTCTTCAACGATCAGCCGCCCGCTATGGGCTTCGATGATGGAGCGACTGATGGCCAGGCCCATCCCCATGCCGCTCGACTTGGTGGTGAAAAACGGATCAAACACCTGCGCCAGCGCCTCGGCCTCACATCCGCAACCGTGATCGGTCACGCTCAACTCGATCAGGTTCGGCGTCAACACGCGAGCCGCCACATCCAACTGGCGCTCCTCCACGGGCGTCTTCTCCATCGCCTCGATCCCGTTGCGCATCAGGTTCAGCAAAACCTGCTGCACCTGAATCCGATCCGCCAGCACGTCCGGCAGGTCCGTCGGCAGATCAAATCGAATCTGCACCGACGCTTCACGCGCTTCGATCGCCAGCAGTTCCGCCATCTCGGTGATCAGGCCATGCACCGGCTCGGGGGTCTGCTGCGGTGTGCCCTTGGCGACAAACTCGCGCAGTCGGCGGATGATCTGTCCGGCGCGCTCGGCCTGGGCGGCGGCATGGGCGATCGGGTCCGACAGCGTCTGGCAATCGGTGGCGCCCGATTCGATCATCTTGATGCAGCCCCGCAGGTAGTTGACGATCGCGCCCAGCGGTTGATTCAACTCGTGCGCCAGGCCCGAGGCCATCTCGCCGACGGTCGTCAGTCGCCCCACGTGCGCCAACTGCGACTGAAGCTGCATCGCGCGATCCTGCGCGGCGCGGCGCTGAGCCGTCTCGGCCTGCAGCTTGCGCATGGCCAGCTTCAAATCAGCGGTACGCTCCTCGACGCGCTGTTCCAGACGATCACGAGCCTCCTTGAGTTCGGTGATGTCACGCAGGTGCAGCAGCACCGCCTGCTTGCCGTCGAACTCGATGCGGCTGGAGCGGATTTCCACCGGCACGACCCGCCCGCTTCGATTCCACGCCCGCGATTCGACATGATCAGACAATCCCGAGGCAAGCTGATCGAAAATGCCGCTGGCTTCGAGGCGCTGGTCCGGCGGTTTGAGCATCTCCTTGTTGATGCCGATCATCTCACCGCGGGTCAGCCCGTGCATCCGGCACGCGGCCGGGTTGGCGTCGAGCACGTTGCCGGCCATGTCCTCGACGAGAATCGCGTCCGGTGAATTTTCAAATAGATCGCGGAACCGCCGCTCACTGGCGATCAGCGAATGGCTGAACTGGGCGGCATGTTCCTCAGCATCGCGCACGCGCACCGCGTTGCGGATCGACTGGGCGATTCGACTGGGCGTCAGTTCCGATTTAGGCAGATAGTCGGCGGCGCCGGCTTTCATCGTCTCCACCGCCAGCGCTTCGGAACCCTGACCGGTCAGCACGATCACCGGCGGTGTCCGCAGACTGCCGGCCGGCTCGCGGCGAATCAGGTCCAGCGCATCGCCGTCCGGCAGGCGGTAGTCGACGATCGCGCAATCGAAAAATTCATCCGGCGAATCCAGCAGCCGATTGGCCGTGCGGATGTCCACCACCTCATCGACCTTCGTCGGCAGATCGATACGGGCCAGCGCCCGCCGCACCGCCATGCGGTCCACTTCAGCATCGTCGACCAGAAGCACCCGAATAGGTCGATGAATTGTCGGCTTCATGGAAGTTCCACCAATTGCCAGTACATCCCGAGCATCGACGCCAATTTACAAAAGTCGTCGCTCATATGCGATTTGACCACATACCCGGCCACGTGGTGATCGTATGCCTGAATCTTCTGATA
The DNA here is from genome assembly GCA_014873095.1 of Planctomycetales bacterium ZRK34. Lineage (GTDB taxonomy): Bacteria > Planctomycetota > Phycisphaerae > Phycisphaerales > Zrk34 > Zrk34. Next base: position 3,406,802 of record CP050848.1, on the reverse strand, counting down.
CTCATCCCTCGAGGAAGTCAGCACAAACACCACCGCGTGCCCATGCTCCGGGTCGGCGCGCAACGCATCGAGAAACTCGATCCCCGACATGCGCGGCATGTTCAAATCCAGCATGATCAGGTACGGCCGGGGCATCGGCTCGCAGCCTTCGCCGCGCAGCTTCCGCAGCGCTTCCAGCCCGTCAGGGGCCACGTGAATCGGGTTGGCGATCTTCATCTTTGTAAACGCGCGCCGCACCGCCAGCACATCCACCTCGTCATCATCAACGATCAGAATGTTCACCAGTCGATCGCTCATGACGTCGCCTCTTCCCGTTCACGCATCCGCTTGGGCCAGGTGAAAATGAACGACGCGCCGCGTCCGTCGTCGCCGGTCGCCGCGCCGCGGTGCGAATGCAGGTAGATCTGTCCGCCCCACTGTTCGACCAGCTTCTTGACCAGTGCCAGGCCCATGCCGCTGCCTTCGAGTTCGTCGCGGCTTTTGAGCGTGTGAAACATCTTGAATACCCGTTCGTGAAACTCCGGCTCGATGCCGGGGCCGTCGTCGGTGACCGTGAATTCAAATTGTGGGCCCATATCCCGCATCGTCACCTGGACCCGGCCGCGCTCACGATCATGGTGCTTGATGGCGTTGCCGATCAGATTGGTGAGTATCTGCTCCAGCGGCGCCCGGGCTGTTTGTATGGTCGGCAGATCGTCGGCATATTCGACGGAAAAACCTTCCGGCGGATTCAACATGAATACGACATCGTCCAACAGCCTGGTCAACTCCACTTCCTGCACGGGATGCGGCAGCCGCGTGGCACGTGAATAGGTCAGCAGATCATCGACCAGCCGCTGCATCCGCTGAACGCGGGCGCGCAGCAGTTGAAGGTTGTGCTTGTTGTCGCCGTCGAGCTGCGGGCCCAGATCGTCTTCGAGCCACTCCGACAGGTTGGCGATCGCCCGCAAGGGAGCACGCAGGTCATGCGAGGCGGCGTAGGCGAATTCTTCCAGGTCGGCGTTGGAGCGGGCGAGTTCGATCGTGCGCTGGGCCAGTTCCTGCTGGGCTCGCTTCTGCGGCGTGATGTCGAATATCACACCGTCCAGCCAGAGCACATCCCCGGCGTCGTTGAACGCGCCTTGGCCTTTCTCGTAGACCCAACGGATGGTTCCATCGCGATGGACAATGCGATACTCAATGCCGTATGGCTCAGATTCCGAGACGGCCTGCGTGACCAGCTTGTCGACGTGATCGCGGTCTTCCGGATGAATGACATCCACGAAACTGCGGACCCGATTGTTGATGTAATCCGCAGCGGGATATCCGGTGATCGGCTCGATCGCCGGGCTCAGGTAATCCATCGTCCACAGGTTGTCGCACGCACAGCGGTACACCGCCCCGGGGATGTTGGACACAAGCGTGCGGAACCGCTCTTCGACGGCACGCCGTTCGGTCACATCGCGCGCCACTGCATAAATCAGCTTCCGATCCAGGCGGACCACCGAATTCCAGACCAGTCGACGGTAGCTGCCATCTTTGCAGCGGTAACGATTCGTGAAAGCGACCGTTTCACCGCCCCCGACCAGCCGGGCCGCCTCGGCCTGCGTGCTGGCGCGATCGTCCGGGTGAACGAAGTCGACATATGGGCGTGAAAGCAGCTCATCTAGACGGTAGCCCAGCGTGCGTTCCCAGGCGGGATTCAACTGCACGAAATGGCCGTGAAGATCCGCTGTACAAAGCAGATCCGGCGACATCGTCCAGAATTGATCGTAAGGCGAGCCGCCCTGCTCGGACTGGCCCGACACCGTCTGGGATTCGCTGGCGCCCATGTGATTCATGCTGACTCTCGACCGACTCTTACGATAGGACGACCCCCGCGTATTGTAACTTATCCGGCCTCCCCTAGACAGATTCCGACAATATCTTTTGCGTAAGACTTGACATGGCACGTCCGGGAAAGTATTTTACAGACAGTGGCGGGGCTAACCGATTTTTAACACCCGCACTACCAACCCCTCGACCCCGGAGGGCGGCGAGTTCGCTTAGGCGGCTCGTCGCCTTTTTCTTTTGGTGCCAACTCGCCGTGTCACCCCGCCTCACCTCGCCCCGGTGGTGAACATTTCCGTATCCGATATACTCATCTCCGCATGTGATCCGCCCGCCTGATTGATCACCGCATGCCGGAGCCGCCGTTGGCACACACCCCGCACATCGCACTGCTCATCGAAACTTCGACCGCCTACGGCCGTGAACTGCTCCGCGGCGTCGCCCAGTACGCCCGCTTCCACGGCCCGTGGTCCTTCTACATCGAGCCCGGTGACGTTGCCGACAATCCCCCCGATCTTGCCGCCTGGCAGGTCGACGGCGTCATCGCCCGCATCCGCTCCCAACGCCTCGCCGACGCCCTGCTCGCCACCGGCGTGCCCACCATCGACGTCGACTTCGCCCTGCCCGACCTGCTGCCCTACGGCCTGGCCAATCACGACGAGAAAATCGCCAACCTCGCCGCCGAGCACCTGCAATCCTGCGGTCTGTCCCACTTCGGCTTTGTCGGATGGGCCCCCGACAACCAGGCCGCCGCGTTCTGGGAATCCGCCCGCTTCAAGCACTTCGCCCAAACCCTCGCCGACAACACCCCCCCCACGCCTCCCACGCCTCCCACGCCGACGCTGAGCCCTCCAGGCGAAGCGTCTGGTACCAAAGCCCCCCCAGCCCCCTCCATCCACCAATACCATTGGCCCAAAAACCCCCGCCACTGGTCCTGGCCCCGCGAGCAGAAATACCTTGCCCGTTGGCTCAAAACACTCCCCAAGCCCATCGGCATCATGGCCTCCAACGACCAGCGCGCCCGCCACGTCCTCGAAGCCGCCCGCCTCGCCAACCTCGAAATCCCCCGCGATCTGGCCGTCATCGGCGTCGATAACGATGAAGTCCTCTGCGAGATGAGTTCGCCCTCGCTCAGCTCCGTCGCCGTCAATGCCCACCGCATCGGCTACGAGGCCGCCAAACTCCTGCAGAAGCTCATGGCCGGCAAGAAGCCCCCGCCCCGCCGCATCGTCGTCGAACCGCTCGGCGTCATCGCCCGACAGTCCACCGACACGCTCGCCATGGCCGACGAAGCCGTCGTCGCCGCCCTGCGTTACATCCGTAACCACATCGACAAGCCCATCCGCGTCGCCGACATCCTCACCGCCGTGCCCGTCTCCCGCAAAACCCTCGAGGTCCGCTTCGCCAAGGTGCTCGGCCGAACCCCCCACGCCGAGATCCACCGCGTCCGCCTCGAGCGTGTCAAAACCCTTCTGGCCCAGACCGACTGGTCCCTCAAAAAGATCGCCGCCGCCTCCGGCTTCACCTACGCCGAACACATGCACTCAGTCTTCCGCAAGCAGACCGGCCAGACCCCCTCCCAATACCGCCACCAACACCGCGAACATTAGTAATCAGGGGTTGGGGGATGGGGGTTGGGGGTTGGGGGAATTCGTCATCATCCCCTCCAAACGCCGACGCTGAGGTCTTCCGAAGCGTCTGGTACCAGCGCGCGCACACCACCAACAAAAACCCCAAATCCAACACCCTCCACCCCACCCCCTCAAAACCCGCGATCCTGCGCTCTCACCGCCGCCCACCGTCGCACCCATGCGCACAGCCCTGTCGCCTCGTCGCGCCGGTGCGCGCGCCAGCGGCAAAAATCAGCCTGTTTAATACCCTTTTGCCCCGGTTTGACCCCCTTTCGCGCGCACACCAATGGCAACTCGCGACACCCCCGTGCGCGCACCCCGCTTTTCACACCCTTCCACCACCCCGCGCGCACCAACCCGTCGCGACAATTCAGTACACTTTGCAAGTTTCGCATCACCCCGCGACACCCCCATGCGCACAAGCAATGTCTTGCACCCTCTCCCCTGGCGGGAGAGGGCCGGGGTGAGGGGGCTGGAATACCAAGGCCGTGCACGTCAGACGTGCACGTGCACGTGCACGATCGTTTATCCGACATCGGTGAAGCGTTCACCCCCAACACACCCCCGCGCCACCCAAAAGCGCATCATTTCTTCCCACCACCCCACGAATCACCCCCCACCTACCCCAATCTCAAAAAAACACTTGCCCCCATTCGGGGCATTCACGATAATCGCTCCGATTCGTGGGTGTTCTATTTTGCAAAGGGATGATCGATGTATCACAGCTTCGGGGTTTGCGTTGTCGTTTTGTTCACCTGTCTGACCGCTTTCGTCGGCCGCGCTGAGGCGCTGGTCGTCTCGCAGACGATTCCGATTCCCGCCGACACGCTCGTCGGCCCGACCGGCACGTCCACCGGCCCGATCGATCTGCCCATCATCACCCCCTTCACCCGATTCGATGCCACGCTCGGCACACTCACCCGCATCGACTACACCTACCAGTACGACCTGCTGATCATCGTCACCCCAGGCTCCGGCTCAGGCCCCATCAGTGCCGGCGCCACCGGCACCTTCGAAGTGGTCGGCCAGTCCTTCGACGGCAATGGCAACGGCGACGGCGTCGACGCCACGCCCGGTCAGTCCTACATGATCCCCTTCAGCGTGGCCGGCTCCAACAACCTGATCCCCGGGTCCGACAGCCCCGTCGTCATCGCCGCCTTCACCGGCGCCGGCCCCGGCGAAACCGAAGACTGGGTCTGGAACACCGAAGTCCGCGGCAACATCGACTCAGCCACCGGCGCCACCGTCCAGCTCGACCTGCTGGACACCTCCTCGCTCACCATCGAATACACCTACGACCCCATCCCCGAACCCGCCGCCGCCCTCACGCTCCTGACCCTGCTCCCCCTCCTCCACCGCCGCAACCCCACCTGATCTGTAGTAGAGGGTGAAGAGAAAGGCCGTGGACGTTAGAGCATTTTGCGTCTTTTATAACCGTGTGATAGCCGCGAGCGGGAGCTTGCGGTCCGCGGGCTTCCGCCCGCGGCTATGAAAGAAAAAGCGGTCAACAATTTCGCGAAATGCTCTAGACGTACACATGCACGTGCACGGTCGTTTATCCGACATCGTGGAAGCCGCCCAATCCCCAACACGCCCCCACTCCCGCCATCCCCCAACCCCTCTCCCCCACCCCCGCTCGCTCCGCGAACTTGCATTTCCCCGCCCCATCCCCGAAAATCCCCGAGGTCACCACTTCGCACGTCCCAACCTCCGAGGGCCACACAATGACACATCCCGGGTTCAATATTTCAACACAGAGGGCCACGGGGAGCCACGGAGTTTTCAATTTAAGGTTCCTGACATGCCCTGTAGAAAAGCTCTGATGTTCGGCGCGTGTTCGGTTGCGCGGTTGGGTCCAAGGCGTTAGATGATGAACGATGAGCCTGACATCCAAGTCGCCACGGAGGGTGACGGCGATGGCCCTGGGGGTCGGCCGGCGGGTGCTGCCGCGCTACGGTCACCGGTTCTCGCGTCACGACTTCACGCTGCCGCAGTTGTTCGCCGTCCTCGTACTGCGGCAGTTCACACGCAACGACTATCGCGGCATCGTCGCCATGCTCATCGACTGGCCGACGCTGTGCAGCGACATGCAGCTTGCGAAGGTGCCGCACTTCACCACGCTGCAGAAGGCCGAGCGACGGCTTCTGCGCGACGCGCTGATCCGCCGCATGCTCGCGCAGACCGTGGCGCTGTTGCATCGTCATCCGGACACATCGCTGGAGACTTCGCCGCTGATCGCCGAAGCGATCGACACTGCCGCTGCCGACTCGACGGGCTTCGAACTCGACGGCGCCAGCCGATACTTTGTGCGAAGAAAAGCGCGATCGCCGGGTTTGTATCAAACCACGACCTATCGCCGATTCGCCAAACTCGGCGTCGTGGCCGATTGCGACAACCACCTGATCCTCGGCACCCACGCCACGATGGGCCCGCGCCCCGATGTCGATCAACTGCTGCCGCTGATGGGCGGCATGTGCGTCAACGCCGTGCCGCAACGGCTGATCGCCGACGCCGGCTACGACTCCGAACCCAACCACATCCTGCTGCGCGAATACCTGAACATCACCTCGCTGATCCCCGCCACCGCCGGTCGTCCGACGCTCAAACTGCCGACCGGCAAATGGCGTTACCTCATGGCCACCGCCTTCGACGACGAGACCTACGGCCAGCGCTGGCAGGTCGAGACCGTGATGTTCATGCTCAAGCGCCACTTTGGCTCCGCCCTGACATCACGAAAGTATCAAACCCGCCGCCGCGAAATGAACCTCCGCGCCGTCACCCACAACCTGATGATCCTCAGATTTGCAGAGCTTTTCTACAGGGCATTCCTGACACCTTTTCTTACCCACCTTTTCTTACCTGAGCAAGGACTACGAAACCCTGCCGGCCAGCAGCGAGACCGTGATCCACCTCGCGATGATCAATCTGATGCTGCATCGGCTGCAACCGGGATAACTATGCTTCTCACACGCTTTCTCAGGTGCTCTAAATGATTGAACTCAAGTTTCATTCTCACCTACTGCCAAGTATTCCTGCATACCCTGAAAAAAGTAACAAAGATTTTCACCTGATGCGTGAATCAATCGCTTGTGCATCTTGTGAAACGGAAATATTTCGATCTTACAACATCTCCACCACAATGAATAGTGATTAAGATCTGTCGTTGAACGAAAAATCCCGACACCACCAAACCCTTCATGTATTGCATCCGCCAAGACAAGACCGAAGTTTGTCGTGAATAGATTTAGACTTGATTCTTTTGGCGACCAGCCTTCTTTCCACATTTCAGAAACGGTATTCTCAATAGTCAGCACAATCTGTTTTGGCGAACCTTGCCGTATGCCAAAACAATCTTTTAGCTTCTTAAACGCCTGCTCAGTTGCATTCTTCAGTTCATGAGCAGGCCTCTCCGAATCCATGATGATATTCCCGAAACCAGCAAATGGAGCGTCGCCTCCTTTAATCAGATCAAAGAGGGGTATATTATGGCTTGACACTGAACGATCCTCCGGGAAAGAAAAGGTGTCAGGAATGCCCTGTAGAAAAGCTCTGCAAATCTGAGGATCATCAGGTTGTGGGTGACGGCGCGGAGGTTCATTTCGCGGCGGCGGGTTTGATACTTTCGTGATGTCAGGGCGGAGCCAAAGTGGCGCTTGAGCATGAACATCACGGTCTCGACCTGCCAGCGCTGGCCGTAGGTCTCGTCGTCGAAGGCGGTGGCCATGAGGTAACGCCATTTGCCGGTCGGCAGTTTGAGCGTCGGACGACCGGCGGTGGCGGGGATCAGCGAGGTGATGTTCAGGTATTCGCGCAGCAGGATGTGGTTGGGTTCGGAGTCGTAGCCGGCGTCGGCGATCAGCCGTTGCGGCACGGCGTTGACGCACATGCCGCCCATCAGCGGCAGCAGTTGATCGACATCGGGGCGCGGGCCCATCGTGGCGTGGGTGCCGAGGATCAGGTGGTTGTCGCAATCGGCCACGACGCCGAGTTTGGCGAATCGGCGATAGGTCGTGGTTTGATACAAACCCGGCGATCGCGCTTTTCTTCGCACAAAGTATCGGCTGGCGCCGTCGAGTTCGAAGCCCGTCGAGTCGGCAGCGGCAGTGTCGATCGCTTCGGCGATCAGCGGCGAAGTCTCCAGCGATGTGTCCGGATGACGATGCAACAGCGCCACGGTCTGCGCGAGCATGCGGCGGATCAGCGCGTCGCGCAGAAGCCGTCGCTCGGCCTTCTGCAGCGTGGTGAAGTGCGGCACCTTCGCAAGCTGCATGTCGCTGCACAGCGTCGGCCAGTCGATGAGCATGGCGACGATGCCGCGATAGTCGTTGCGTGTGAACTGCCGCAGTACGAGGACGGCGAACAACTGCGGCAGCGTGAAGTCGTGACGCGAGAACCGGTGACCGTAGCGCGGCAGCACCCGCCGGCCGACCCCCAGGGCCATCGCCGTCACCCTCCGTGGCGACTTGGATGTCAGGCTCATCGTTCATCATCTAACGCCTTGGACCCAACCGCGCAACCGAACACGCGCCGAACATCAGAGCTTTTCTACAGGGCATGTCAGGAACCTTTTTTTGCAATTTTCAACTCCGTGGTTCTCTGTGGCCCTCTGTGGTGAATACGGTTTTCAGACAACGGGATGGGGCATGGTAAGCGGCCCCCTCACCCTGCCCTCTCCCGCCCCCGGAAAGGGGAGAGCGGCTGTGTTTGATGTCAAGCGTTTTTGACGCATTCGAGTTGATTCCAGGTGAGGTTGTCGCGGAGCATGGCGTTGAGGAGCGTCAGGAGTTTGCGCATCACGGCGACGAGGACGACTTTTTTGGGTTTGCCCTGTTCGGCCAGGCGATCGGCGAACGGACGCAGCACCGGGTTGTGGCGACGGGCGCTGAGCGCCGCCATGTACAACGCGCAGCGCACGCTGGTGCGGCCGCCCCGGGTCACGCGTCGGCCGCGGAGTGTGCCCGAGTCGCGGTTGAACGGAGCGACGCCGACGAGCGCGGCGATCTGTTTGGCGTTGAGCCGACCCAGTTCGTCGAGTTCGGCCAGCGAGGTGGCCACGAACACGGGGCCGATGCCGGGCGCCGAGCGCATGAGCTTGCCGCGTTGATCCAGGTCGTCATCGGATTCGATCATCGCGTCGATCTGCTGGTCGAGTTGGTCGATCTGTGTGTTGACGGTATCGAGCACGGCGTCGATGGCGGCCAGCGCGGCGGGGCTGGTCGTCTGATGCCGCCGGTTGGTTTGCTCGGTGCGCACGTCGATGAGCTGGCGTCGGCAGGTGACCAGGGCTTCGAGTTCATCGCTGTGTTTACGGGGTTTGGTGGCGACACGCGGCGTGGCCAGACGGGCGAAGTCCATGATCACCCGGGCGTCGATCGTATCGGTCTTGGCGTTGAGCCCCAGCCCCTTGGCCAGGTCACGCACGTGACGCGGGTTGACCACGGCCATGGGCAGGCTGGCGGCGAGCAGCGCGTCGCGGACAGCGCGCTCCAGCCCGCCGGTGGCTTCGAGGCCGATGATCGCAATCGGCAACGGCCGCAGCAGCTCAACCAACGCGGCGATGCCGGCGGGATCGTTGGCCACGCGCATGGGTGTGGGGTCGTCGCTGCGGGCGATGTCGAGGCGGGCCTTGCTCACGTCGATGCCCACGTACACACGGTCGGTCGGTTCCATCCGTTGACTTGTCACGCTGGTCCTTCCTTGCGAATGCGAGCGCACCGGCGGCGGCTCTGTCGGCTGTTCGGACGACGAGACACGACGCCGACGGGGACCACGCTTTCCCACGGTCGCATCGGACCCAAGGGGGATCGGTCGCCCGCCGGCGGTCGTGTCCGCGTGACGCCTCGCTACGCTCGCCGCCCCGCGGACACGACAAGCGTCAGTAGAACCGATTCGATCGGACAAATCGAACATACAAGGGGGAAGAAATGTGATTCATGGCACTGTTGATAGCTTCTGGCACGTAACCCACCCGATTGGTCGGCATCGCAATTTGCGGATTGGTTGCAGGAGGTTGCGTCATGCCGAACGATAATGCTCAGATCGTGTTCAGCCCCAGCGCGCGGGCGCAGCAGGTGCGCCACGGGTCGCGCGACAGTTATGCGAAGATGGAGCAGACGCGGGGGTTTCAGGCTGATATCACGCCTGAGTTGGCCGGGTTCATCGCCGAGCGCGATTCGTTGTATCTGGGCACGGTCAGCGCGGACGGGTGGCCGTACATCCAGCACCGCGGCGGGGCGAAGGGTTTTATCAAGGTGCTGGATGACCGCACGCTGGCGTTTGCTGACTTCGCCGGCAACCGTCAATACATCTCGATGGGCAACCTCGATGACAACGACCGGGCGTTCATCTTTCTGATGGACTACGCGAACCGGCGGCGGATCAAAATCTGGGGCCGTGCGAAGTTCATCGAAGACGATCCCGCCCTGCTCGCCCGCCTGACCGATCCCGAGTACCCCGCTCATGTCGAGCGCGCCCTGGTGTTCACCGTCGAGGCGTGGGACGTCAACTGCAAGCAGCACATCAAGCCGCGCTACGACGATGAGCAGGTTGCCGAGATCATCGCCGGGCAGAAGTGAAAGGCCGTGCACGGTAGAGGAGAAGTACATCTATGGATTCTCTCCGTGGTTCTCCGTGGCCCTCTGTGGTGAATACGGTTTTTGGATGACGGGATCGGATGCGGCAAGCGGCCCCCTCACCCTGCCCTCTCCCGCGAGGGGAGAGGGTGAAGAGACAAGGCCGTGCATGTGGTTTGTTTTTCGGGAATCATTCGGGGTGGCGCGGATAGGCGGGGACTTGCTGAGCTTGTACAATCGGGCGGGCAATCCGCATCGGCGGAGGTGCGTTATGCCCGGAGGCTTGGCGCGAAACACACCTGACACTGTTCCTTTTGCCACAGGGATATCCTGCATCATGAAATCGTTCATTGCTCTGTTTGTACTGACCCTGGTCGGCGCGGCGGTTGCTGCGGACCGGCCGAATATCGTGTTCATCTTCTCCGACGATCACGCGCCGCATGCGATCGGGGCTTACAACGGGTGGCTGAAATCGGTCAACCCGACGCCCGCGATCGATCGGCTGGCCAGCCAGGGGATGGTGTTCGAAAACAGCTTCTGCACGAATTCGATCTGCGGGCCGAGCCGGGCGGTGATTCAGACCGGCAAGCACAGCCACAAGAACGGGTTCATGAACAACGGCAACTCGTTCGACTGGAACCAGCAGACCTTCCCGAAGCTGCTGCAGAAGGCGGGCTACGCCACGGCGATTTACGGCAAGAGCCACCTCAAGGGCAAGCCGCAGGGCTACGACCACTGGGCGGTGCTGCCCGGGCAGGGGCTGTACTACAACCCGGACATGCTCACGCCGGAGGGCATGGTCCGCATCCCCGGGTACTGCACCGACATCGTGACGGACATGGCTGTCGACTTCCTCAAGACCAAGCGCGACAAGCACAAGCCCTTCATGCTGATGGTTCAGCACAAGGCGCCGCACCGCAACTGGATGCCCGCCCCGCGCCATTATGATCTCTACGCCGACATGACGATGCCCGAGCCGGCCACGCTGTTTGACGATTACAAGGACAACGCCCCGCCGGCGCGTCACCAGGAGATGGAAATCGATCGTCACATGCATCTGAATTTCGATCTGTTTGTCGACCTGACGCCGGACTTTCCCGGCGACCAGATCAAGGGGCGCTTCGACAAGTCGGCCTGGCACAACATGAAACGCATGACCGACGAGCAGCTTCGCGCCTGGCGTCAGACCTACGGCCCGCGCGACAAGGCATTCCACGAAGCCAACCTCACCGGCAAGGACCTGGTCCGCTGGAAGTATCAGCGTTACGTCAAAAACTACCTGCGCTGCATCCGCGGCGTGGATGAATCCGTGGCGACGATCATGAAGACGCTCGAAGAGCTCGGCCTCGATGAGAACACGGTCGTGATCTACTCGTCGGACCAGGGTTTCTACGTCGGCGATCACGGGTGGTATGACAAGCGGTGGATGTATGAAGAGTCGCTGAAGATGCCGCTGATCGTGAAATGGCCCGGCGTGACCAGGCCCGGTTCGCGGGATACGCACCTGGTGCAGAACCTCGACTACGCCCAGACATTTTTAGACATGGCCGGGGCCAAGCAGCCGGCCGACATGCAGGGCCGCTCGCTCGTACCGCTGCTCAAAGGTGAAAAGCCTAACGACTGGCGCGATGCGATCTACTACCACTACTACGAATACCCCAGCGTGCACATGGTCCCCCGCCACAACGGCGTGCGGACCGACCGCTACAAACTGATGCACTTTTACCAGTTCGACGAGTGGGAATTCTACGACCTGCAGAAAGACCCCGACGAGTTGACCAACCTGTACAACGACCCGGCGTCCAGCAAAACCATCGCGATGATGAAAGACAAACTCGAAGCGATGCGCAAGTACTACGACGACGATTCAGACCTCGCGGAAAAACCCGAGGAATGGCAGAAGAAAATGCGCCAATGATCGGGCATACCCATTGACCGCCGAAGATTCACGGCAAATAAAAAAGACCGTGCGCGTCCAACGCGCACGGTCTTTTCATTTGCGCCCCCGGAACGAGGTTAAATGTTGAAGTACTTGGCTTCGGGGTGGTGCACGATGATGGCGCTGGTCGACTGTTCGGGGTCGATCTGCCAGTTGTCGGTGAGTGTGCAGCCGATGCGGTCGGGTGAGAGCAGGCGGAAGAGGATTTCCTGGTCGCTCATCTCGGGGCAGGCCGGGTAGCCGAACGAGTAACGTGAACCCCGGTACTGCTGTGTGAACAGCTTGCGGGGGCTGGCTGCGTCGTCACCGGCGATGCCGAGTTCCTGCCGCATGCGCTTGTGCCAGAGTTCGGCCAGCGCCTCGGCGCACTCGACGCTGAACCCGTGCAGGTAGAGGTACTCGGTGTAGTTATTCGACTCGAAAAGCTCGCGTGTGATCTCGCTGGCTTTCGCGCCCATCGTCACGCACGACAACCCGATCACATCCTTGACGTCCGAATCGACCGAGCGGAAAAAGTCGCTGATGCACAGGCGTTTCTTACCCGCCTGGCGCGGGAAGGTGAACCGCTCGATCTCGCGATCGTGATCTTCCGGGTCCAAGAGAATCAGATCATCGCCCGCCGACTGGCACGGATAATACCCGTACACCACCTGCGGCTTGAGGATACTCTCATCACGGCACTGAGCGGCAAGGCGATCGAAAATCGGATCGACCTCGTCTTCGACAAAGTGCGCGTACTCCTCGTCGCTCATCGCGCCCTTTTTGAACTGCCACTGCCCGCGGTACAGCGCGACGCGGTTGATGAACGGGTAAATATCGTCGAGTTTGATCTGCTCGACGAGTCGATCACCCCAGAACGGGGCCGGCGGCACTTCGATGTCCGTCGCCACCTCGCTGCGTGCCGCGGTGATGGTCCCCGCCGCGGCAGCCGCTTCGCTGCGCGCCTTGGCGGCGGCGTGAATCTTCTCCGCTTCGGCGCGCTTGGCGAGCCGGGCGTCGATCTCGGCGTCCAGCGCCTGCGACTTACCGCCCATCAGGTGGTCCATGATGCGCAGGCCTTCGAAGGCGTCTTTGCCGTGATAGGTTTTGCCCTTGTAGACCGAGCGCAGATGCGAATCGCAGTAGTGTTTGGACAGCGCCGCCCCGCCGAGCAGCATGGGCACATCGATCAACTGCGCGTTGAGTTCGTTGAGGTTTTCTTCCATCACGTTGACGGATTTGACCAGCAGGCCGGACAGTCCGATCGCGTCGGCCTTGTGCTCGTGATACGCGGCGATGATGTCCGCGATCGGCTGCTTGATGCCGAGGTTGATCACGTCGTAGCCGTTGTTGGTGAGAATGATGTCGACGAGGTTCTTGCCGATGTCGTGGACATCGCCCTTGACCGTCGCAAGCACGATGCGGCCCTTGGACTGCCCTTCGATCTTCTCCATGTGCGGCTCGAGATGCGCGACCGCCATCTTCATCACCTCGGCTGACTGCAACACGAAAGGTAACTGCATCTGCCCGCTGCCGAAAAGCTCCCCGACCACTTTCATGCCTTCCAGCAGGTGATCGTTGATGATCTCCAGCGGGGGATACTTGCCCATCGCTTCGTCGAGCGTTTCGGTGAGGTTCTTTTTTTCACCGTCGATGATGTGCTTCTGCAGGCGCTCCTCGAGCGGCAGTTCGCTGATGTCCTGCTTGGTGGTCTGCTCGGCGGCATCGTCGGGGAACAGGTCCACGAAAATCTGAAGCGGATCATCCGTCAGCGTGCCATCGCGCAGCGTGACCTTCTCGGCCGGGCGACGGTCGTAGATCAGGTCCATCGCCGCGGCCCAGAGCTTGTCGTCGATGCGCGTCTTCGGAAGAATCTTCGACACGTGCACGATCGCGCTGGTCAGCCCGGCGTGTTGAAGCTCGTGCTGGAAGGCGCTGTTGAGCACCTGCCGCGCCGCGGGTTTGAGCCCGAAGCTGACGTTGGACAGGCCGACCGTCGTCTGCACATCGGGCATTTCCTCGGCGATGCGCTTGACGCCGGCGATGGTTTCCAACGCGCTGCGGCGGTCTTTGTCCATGCCCGTCGAAATCGGCAGCACCAGCGGGTCGAAAAGGATGTCGGCGGGTTTTAAGCCATATTTCTCGGTCGCCAGCTTGTACATGCGGCGGGCGATTTCGATCTTGCGATCTTCCGTGCGGGCCATCGCCTCGTCGGGGTCTTCATCGATGGTGCCGAGCACGAGGCCGGCGTTGTACTTCTTCGCCAGGGCGCACATGGCGCCGAACTTTTCTTCGCCGTCTTCGAGGTTCGCCGAGTTGATCAGGCACTTGCCGCCGGCCTGTCGAAGCCCCGCCTCGATCGTCGCCGGCTGGGTCGAGTCGAGCATGAGCGGCGCATTGACCTGCCGCACGAAGCGGTGAACGATCTCGGCCATGTCGGCGGCGTTGTCGCGACCGGCGTAGTCGACGTTGACGTCGAGCACGTGCGAGCCTTCGCGCATCTGCTCACGCGCGAGGCTGACCATCTCGTCCCAGTCTTCGTTTTCGAGCAGGCGCTTGAAGGCGCGCGACCCCGAAGCGTTGCAACGCTCGCCGATGTTCAGCAGCGAAACGTCCTGGTCGTACTCGGTCACGCTGTAAAGCGACGAGCAACCGGCGGGCATCGGGTCTTTGTCGACGACGGTGCGCGGGCGCTCGCCGACGGCTTTGACGAGCTCTTCGATATGACCGGGCGTCGTGCCGCAGCAGCCGCCGACGATGCTCAGTCCGTACTGATCGACGAACTTCGCCATCACCTCGGCAAACGGTTTGGGCCCGAGCGGGTAGACGGTTTCACCGGCGACCAGCGACGGCAGACCCGCATTCGGCAGCAGGCTGATGTGGCGGTCCCAGTGCTTGGCGAGCCAGCCGACATGCTCAGCCATGTCGGTCGGACCGGTGGCGCAGTTCATGCCGATCGAGAGAATCGGATAGTTGTGAAGCGCCACCGCCGCGGCGCCGATCTCGGTGCCGGTGAGCATGGTGCCGGTCTGCTCGATGGTGACCTGCACCATGATCGGAAGCTGATCAGTGGTGACCTTCGCTTCATCCATCGCGTCGAGGATGGCGTTGACGGCACACTTGACCTGCCCAATGTCCTGGCAGGTTTCCAGCAGAATCACATCGGGCTCGCCTTCGATCAGCCCGAGCGCGGCTTCGCGGTAGCTGGCGAACATCGTCGCCCAGTCGATCTGACCGAGCGTGATGAGCTTGGTGCCGGGCCCCATCGAGGCGACGACGAAGCGCGGCTTGTCGGGCGTCGAGAATTTGTCACAGGCCGCGCGGGCGGTCTGCACCGCCTTGCGGTTGATCTCGCGGCAGCGGTCGACTAAGTCGAACTCGCACAGCACGTGCGGCATCGCCCCGAACGTGTCGGTCTCAACACCGTCGGCGCCGGCGGCGAGATAGTTTTCGTGAATCTGCTGGATCGCATCGGGGCGCGTCAGCACGAGCACCTCGGTGCAGTTTTCCTTGCCGAGGTAATCGGTTTCGAGGTCCAGGTCCAGCGCATGGATCTGCGTGCCCATGCCGCCGTCGAAAAACAGCACGCGCTGGTTCAGTTGCTCAACAAATCGGCTGTGTACCACCACTGCCACTCCATTCGTCAGTGTTCAAATAACATTGTTCGCACGTCGCCGGGGCCCTGCTGCGATCACCGCCGGCACCGCCGACGGCGTGTCAGAGCCATCAGACTCGCACAGAGTATATCCGTTTATCCGGATGGACGGCTATTGTCAAGTAAACATCTTTGTCATTTCAGTTTCGGGTATGCTGCATTTTGACGATAACCTATAGCCGGGTCGCTACGCAGCCCTGGCCGGACGCACTTGCACTATCGAGCATAAAGATTTTCATGAAAAGGCATTACGTGATTATTCGAGCGGGTATTCTGGCAGTGGTGATGGCGGTGGGACTGGCCGGATCAGCTCGGGCGGTGGATTCGCAGCCGGCGGATGTCGTGAAAACTGAAGCGGTCGAACCGGGCATGAGCGCCTGGCAGGCGGTGGTGCTCGGGGTGGTCGAGGGGCTGACCGAGTACCTGCCGGTCAGCTCGACGGGTCACCTGATTCTCGCTCAACATTTCATGGGGCTGAATGCCGAGGCGGCCGACGGCGAGGCGGCCAAGGATGCGGCCGACGCTTATGCGATCTGCATCCAGATCGGGGCGATCCTCGCGGTGCTCGGGCTGTACATGGGCCGGGTCAAACAGATGGGGCGCGGGCTGCTGGGGCGCGACCGCGAGGGCAAGCGGCTGGCGCGCAACATCGTGCTCGGGTTCATCCCGGCGGCGGTGATCGGCCTGCTGCTGAACGACCTGATCAAGGAATACCTGTTCGGCGGCGACCGCTGGGGGATGTGGCCGATCGTGGCGGCGTGGTTTGTCGGCGGCGCGGCGATTCTGTGGATCGGGTGGGCGCACAAGGAGAAGTTCCCACCGGAGGGCAACGAGATCGAACGCCTCACCGCCAAAGCGGCGCTGATCATCGGGTTCATTCAGTGCATCGCGATGTGGCCGGGCGTGAGCCGATCGCTGGTGACGATCGTCGGCGGCGTGCTGGTCGGGCTGTCGCTGCCGGCGGCGGTCGAGTTCAGCTTCCTGCTGGGCGTGGTGACGCTCGGGGCGGCGACCTGCTACGACGGACTCAAACACGGCGGCGCGATGCTCGAACTGTACGGCCCGACGAGTCTGATCGTCGGCATGCTCGCGGCGCTGATCAGCGCGGTCATTGCGGTCAAGTGGATGGTGGCGTACCTGAACCGCCACGGCCTTTCGATCTTCGGGTACTACCGCGTGGCGCTGGCGATCGTTGTGACCGTGCTGCTGCTGATGAAGGTGCTGTAGACGAACACACATCATATCAATCGCAGAAAATACTCAGCCCTTTGTGTAAGCCCGAACGCGGCATTGTGGCACAGCCGCCCTCGGCTGTGCTGAAGCCATCGCTCGCACAGCCGAGGGCGGCTGTGCCACAGGTTCGGAATCGACCACGTTCTGATGCCCGAGTCTTTTCCGTGTTTGGTATAAGCGGCGGGCAAGCCCGCCGGCTAAACGTCAAAGTGAAATTTCCGTGCCGAGCACGTCGAGGAACTGGGCGAGCCATTCGGGGTGGGCCGGCCAGGCGGGCGCGGTGACGATGTTGCCATCGGTGAAGGCGGCGTCGATGGCGACGTCTTCGTAGGTTCCGCCGGCGGCGGTGATCTCGGGGCTGACCGCGGGGTAGCACGTCAGCGCCCGGCCGCGCACGACATCGGCGGCGGTGAGAATCTGTATGCCGTGACAGATCGCCGCGATGGGCTTGTCGGCTTCGGCGAAGTGCTTGACGAGTTTGATCACGCGGGGGTCTAGTCGCAGGTATTCGGGGGCGCGCCCGCCGGGGATGCACAGGGCTTCGTAGTCGGCGGGATCGACCTCGGAAAAGTTGGCGTTGAGCGTAAAGTTGTGGCCGGGCTTTTCGCTGTAGGTCTGAGCGCCGTCGAAGTCGTGCACGGCGGTGCGCACCTGCTCGCCGGCCTTGCGATCGGGGCAGACCGCGTGCACGGTGTGCCCCACCATCGTCAGGGCCTGAAACGGGACCATGACTTCGTAGTCTTCCACGTAATCGCCGACAATCATGAGGATTTTGGCCATGTGTCAGGCTCCTTCGTTTAGCGGTCGCCCAACGGGCGACGCGCCGGGCGTTGCCCGGCCGCTAAACATAACAATTCACCACTTGATCTTGCTGATACGGTCGACGGCTTCTTCGATGCGGTCGACGTCGACGGTCAGCGCGGCCCGGAATGAATCATCGCAATGCGGGGCGAATCCGCCGCCGGGCACGAGCACCACGGCCGCCTCGTCCAGCACGCGCGAGACGAAGTCCATCGAGCTCACGCCGGCCGGGCACTTGCCCCACACGAAGAAGCTCGCAGCACAACGGGGCGTTTCGATGCCCGCGGCGCTGAGCCCGTCGCACAGCGCATCGCGGCGCTGGCGGTAAGTCTGCGTCATCGCCAGCACATCGTCGTGCTTGTAATTGTCGAGTGCTTCCTTGCCGGCCCACTGGATCGCGTTGAACTGACCCGAATCGCAGTTGCCCTTGACCTGCGCCAGGGCGCCGATCACCTCGGGGTTGCCCGCGGCGAAGCCGAGTCGCCACCCGGTCATGTTGAACGTCTTGCTCAGCGAGTGGAATTCGATGGCGCACTGGCGGGCGCCGTCGATTTCCAGAATGCTGTGCGGGGGCTCTTCGAAGTAAGTCTCCGAGTAGGCGAGATCGGAGGCGATGATGATGTCGTGCTTGCGGGCGAACTCGACCAGCAACTGATAAAACGTCAGCGGCGCGACCGCGGCGGTCGGGTTGTTCGGGTAGTTGATCCAGATGAGCCGGGCCTGCTCGGCGACATCGACGGGGATCGCTTCGAGGTCGGGCAGGTACCCGTTCTCCGCGGTCAGGTCCATCTTCCACGGGCGGCCGCCGGCGAAGATCGCGCCGGAGTTGTAGACCGGATACCCGGGCGCGGGCACGAGCACGACATCGCCGGGGTTGACCATCGCCAGCGGCAGATGGGCGATGCCGTCCTTGGAGCCGATCGTGGTCAGAATCTCGCTGGCCGGATCGAGCTTGACGCCGAAGCGCTCGGCCATGAAAGCGGCTGCGGAATCCTTGAACGCCGGCACGCCCTCGTCAAACGGGTAGCGATGGTTTTTCGAATCGCGGATCGCCTCGGCCATCTTGTCGATGATGAACGACGGCGTCGGCTTGTCGGGGTCGCCGATGCCGAGGTTGATCACGTCGGCGCCGCTGGCGATCTTGGCGCGCTTCTTCTTGTCGATCTCGATGAAAAGGTACGGCGGCAGGGCCTTGAGACGTTCGGATTTCTCGAAATTCATGATCGGGTCTGCATTGAGGGAGGGAACTATGACATCGCTGCCAACGATGGAAAATTGTAACAGATCGTCACGTTTTGGCGACCGGGATTCGCGGGTATGATGTGGGACTATGAAAACACTCTTCCTGCACGGCGTGCTGGCTCTCGGGCTGGCGATGAATGTTCTGGCGGCCGAACCGGTGATGGATCCGTACCCGGACCGCATCGAGAAAGGTCCGCTGCGGATCGAACTGCAGAAAATCGCCGAAGGCATCGGCGGACCCGTCTGGCTGGAAGGCCCACGCGACGGCAGCGGGCGGCTCTTCGTCGTCGATCAGGCGGGCAAGCTGCTGATGATCAAAGACGGCAAGCTGCTGGAAAAACCCGTGCTGGATGTGACCGATCGGCTCGTCGAGCTGCGCAAGGGTTTTGACGAGCGCGGGTTTCTCGGCTTCGCCCTGCACCCGGACTTCGCCGTCAAGGGCGCCAAGGGCTACGGCCGCGTGTACACCTACATCAGCGAACCCTACGCCGAGGGCAAGGCCGACTTCCCGCTGAAAGACATGCCGATCCCGCCGGACAATCAGACGGTCATCGCCGAGTATCGCATGGACCCGAATGCGGACGTGATCGATCCGTCGACGCGCCGCGAGCTGATCCGCGCCGACGAGCCGCAGTGGAATCACGACGGCGGCGCGATCATCTTCGGCCCCGACAAGTTCATGTACCTCGGCGTCGGCGACGGCGGCGCGGGCAACGACGTCGGCCCCGGCCACACACCCGGCATCGGCAACGGCCAGGACATCAACAAGTTCCTCGCCAAGATCCACCGCATCGACCCGCTCGGCGAGCGCGGCGTCAAAAGCGCCAACGGCCAATACTCCTGCCCCGAGGACAACCCCTTCGTCGGTCGCGAGGGCCTCGACGAAATCTACGCCTACGGCCTGCGCAACGCCTGGCGCATCAGCTTCACGCCCGACGGCCGGCTCATCGCCGGCGACGTCGGCCAGGACATGATCGAAGAGGTCAACATCATCGTGCGCGGCGGCAACTACGGATGGCACCTCAAAGAAGGCCCGTTCTTCTTCAAGCCCGGCACCGCCCCGCGTGAAAACATCTTCACCGATCCCATCGAAGGCATCGAGGTTCCCGACGATCTGATCGACCCGATCATTGCCTACGACCAGGATGAAGGCACCAGCGTGCTCGGCGGGTATGTCTACCAGGGCAAGGCGCTGCCGCAGCTGCGCGGGCTGTACGTGTTCGGCGACTGGGCCTACGCCCAACGCAAGAAGCAACCCAACGGCAAGACCAAGGTCGAGCGCTTCGGCGGACGGTTGTTCTACATGGACCTGGACGAAAAGCCGCTGGTCATCCGCGAGTTCCGACTCGGTAAAGACGACCGCGCCCTGCCCGTGTTGATCAACTCGTTCAGCGAAGGCCCCGACGGCGAGTTGTACATTCTGACCAACACGCAACCGCACCCGTTCACCAACCAAGGCGAAGTGTGGAAGATCGTGCCGGTCGAATGATCAGTCGTTCGGCGGCAGGTGGGTGACGGTGTTTTTGATGATCGTGCGCGTCGCGGCGGCGTCGAAGCATTTGACGTCCAGACACGCGGCGGCGCCGTGATGCGTGACCCACTGGCCGACGGACCCGTCGGTGGCGTCGACGAGCACGAAGATCGGTAGATCGGCGTGGCGCCTTTTGAGCTGGGCCAACTCCGGCAGCGAGCGCCCCGAAGCGGTCAAATCCAGCACGACGGCGTGAAAACGATCGCGGCCCAGGTAGTCCATGCACGTATCCAGATCGGTGGCGATCTGAACATCCACGCCATCGGCGGCAAATTCCCGCCAGAACGCCCCCGGGTTCTGCGCGTCGTCGACACGCTCGCCCAGCGCCAGGATACGGACCATCTCACTTTCTGAGTTCATTTTCGGCCCCCACGGATGACATTGACACACTGCCGTAAACGCCTTGTCAAAAGCGAATTGCCTCCAACGGCCGCAAGCCTCGCGACTTGCCACGTGCAACAATTATACAATTATTCGGCCGTTTGCACCGCTTAAAATTGATAAAAAAGTTGAACCGCGGAACCGCTCAATTTGCCACGATGTTCACCAGCTTGCCGGGGACGACGATGACTTTGCGGACGGTTTTGCCTTCGAGGTTGGCGGCGACCTTGTCATCACCCAGGGCGGCGGCTTCGATGGCGTCGTTGTCGGCGTCGGCGGGGACGGTGATGCGGCCGCGCACCTTGCCCAGCACCTGAACCACCATCTGAATCGAGTCCTCGACGAGCATGGACTCGTCGTAATTCGGCCAGTCGACAAAAGCGACCGAGCCTTCGTGGCCGAGCTGCTGCCAGAGGTGCTCACAGACGTGCGGCGCCAGCGGGGCCAGCATCAACACGAACGGCTCGGCGACGGCGCGCGGCAGTTGCTTCAGCGACACCAGCGCGTTGTTCAGCTCGATCAGCGCGGCGATGGCGGTGTTGAAGCTCATGCGCTCCATGTCGTCGGTGACGCGCTTGATCGTTTTGTGCAGCAGGCGGGCGGTGGCGTCATCGGGCGCGTCGTCGGTGATCAGCAGCTTGCCTTCGTCGTCGAAGAAGTTGCGCCAGACGCGCTGCAGGAAGCGGTGGACGCCGACGATGTCGCGCGTGTTCCACGGCTTGGACTGATCCAACGGACCCATGTACATCTCGTAGAGCCGCAGCGTGTCGGCGCCGTACTGCTCGCACATGTCGTCCGGGCTGACGGCATTCTTCAGCGACTTGCCCATCTTCCCGAGGTTGCGCGTCACGGGCTGACCTTCGTAGAAGAACTGCCCGTCCTTTTCCTCGATCTTCAGCGCGTCGACATAGATGCCGCGCGCATCCTGGTAAGCGTACGCCTGGATGTAACCCTGATTGAACAGGCGGCCGAAGGGCTCGGGCGTGGTGACATGGCCGAGGTCGAACAGCACCTTGTGCCAGAAGCGGGCGTACAGCAGGTGGAGCACGGCGTGTTCAGCCCCGCCGACGTAGAGGTCGACACCGGTCGGCTCCATCCAGTAGGACTCGGCTTCCCCGCCGGCGAAGCGGTGTTGGTTCCGCGGATCGGCGAAACGCAGGTAATACCAGCACGAACCGGCCCACTGCGGCATCGTGTTCAATTCGCGCGTATAAGTCACGCCATCAATGACGACGTTCTTCCAACTTCCGGGGGCGCGGCTCAGCGGCGGCGCGGGCGGCGCGTTGGGGTCATCACTCGACGTCGGCGAGAAGTCATCCATCGGCGGCAGCTCGACGGGCAGTTCCGCCTCGTCGACGGCACGGATTTCACCATCGGGTCCGTGCAGAATCGGAAACGGTTCGCCCCAATAACGCTGACGACTGAACAGCCAGTCGCGCAGCTTGTACTGCACCTGCGCCTTGCCGAGCCCCTTGGCGTTGAGCCACTGCGTGATCTTCCGCTTGGCGTCCGGCGTGGGCAGGCCGTCGAGAATCACATCGTCGTTGGACGAGTTGATGTTCACACCCGGGCCGGTGTAGGCCTCGTCTTCGATCGGCTTGTCGCCGCCTTTGATGACCTGCACGATCGGCAGATCAAACGCCTTGGCAAATGCGTGGTCGCGCTCGTCGTGACCGGGCACGGCCATGATCGCGCCGGTGCCGTAGCCCATGAGCACGTAGTCGGCGATCCAGATCGGAATCTGCTGCCCGTTGACGGGATTGATCGCGAACGCGCCGGTGGGCACGCCGGTCTTGGTCTTGGTTTCGGCCTGGCGGTCGATGTCGGTCTTCGACTCGGCCTGCTTGCGGTACTCGGCCACGGCGGCGCGCTGCGCCTCGGTGGTCAACTCATCGACCATCGGGTGCTCAGGGGCCAGCACCATGTAGGTCGCGCCGAAGAGCGTATCGGGGCGCGTGGTGAAGACGCGAATTGGACCAGACGCTTCGCTACGCTCAGCGTCGGCGTTGGCGACTTCGAAGTCGACCAGCGCGCCTTCGCTGCGGCCGATCCAGTCGCGCTGCATCTTGCGAATCGCTTCGGGCCAGTCGACCAGATCAAGGTCGCCGGCGAGGCGCTCGGCGTATGACGTGATGCGGAGCATCCACTGCTTGAGCGGACGCTTGAAGACCGGGTGGTTGCCGCGCTCGGAGCGGCCTTCGTTGGTGACTTCCTCGTTGGCGAGCACCGTCCCCAGCGCCGGGCACCAGTTCACCGGCACCTCGGCCAGGTACGCCAGGCGATACTCGGCCAGCACCGCGTCCTGTTCATCCGGTTTAAGCTCGTGCCACTTGCGCGCGCCGATCGGCGGCCCGCCCAGTGCGTCCATCGCGCCCGAAGCGCCGACGTCGACGATGCGCCCGTCGTAGGCCACGTCCAGTTCACCGGACTCCAGCCGCTTGACCAGTTCGCTGATCGGCTCGGCCCGCTGCTCGCCTTCGTTGAAGTAGCTGTTGTAAAGCTGCAGAAAGATCCACTGCGTCCATTTGTAATACGCCACGTCCGTGGTCGCGATGCGGCGGTCCCAGTCGTAGCTGAGCCCGAGCCGCTTGAGCTGACGCACCATGTTGGCGATGTTCTTCTCGGTCGTCTCGCGCGGGTGCACACCGTGCTCGACGGCATACTGCTCGGCGGGCAGACCGAAGGCGTCAAAGCCCATCGGGTGAAGCACGTTGTACCCGGTCATGCGCTTGTAGCGGGCGACGATGTCGGTGGCGATGTACCCCAGCGGATGGCCCACGTGCAGCCCGACGCCGGATGGATACGGGAACATATCCAGCACGTAAAACTTCGGCCGCGTCGCATCGAAACCCGGGTCACCGGGATTGGGCACGGCAAAGGTGTTGTTCTGACGCCAGCGATCCTGGCATTGCTGTTCAATCGTTTGCGGTTCGTAACTTGTCATAGGACCGACAGTATACCCCGCTGCCGCCAGCGTCGCTAAACCCCCTCAAACCCCCGTTTAGCGCCGCCGCTTGCGGCGGGTTTCATGGCGCAACGCCGATCAACCGGGGCCGCGTAGCGGCCCGGCTATGGGAGGTCAGTATGAGGTCGTTTATGCGTTCTGTTTTTCGCGTTTGGCGGCGAGGTCGGCCAGGTACTTCTTGGCTTCACCGACCAGGAAGAAACTGCCGGTGATGCAGATCAGGTCTTCACGGCCGACGGCGCGGGCGGCGAGGTTCAGCGCCTCTTCGAGATTCGGCGCGGCCTGGGCCATCTTGCCGGACACCTCGTTGAACTCGTGCAGCAGGTCCTTGGGCTCCACCGCGCGGGGGTTGGACTTGGCGCGGGTGAAGATGATCTTGTCGGCGCCGAGGTTGACCTGCTCGAGCATGCCGCGCACATCTTTGTCCTGACCGCAGCCGAAGATCATCACCAGCGAGTCATACGGCACATGGGCGCCGATCGAGCGGATCAGCGCGGAGATCGACGCGGCGTTGTGCGCGCCGTCCACGAGAATGCGCGGCTCGGGCCAGACGACTTCCATGCGACCGGGAAGCTCGGTGCGGGCCAGCCCCTCGATGAGCTTTTCTTCGGTGGTCTTAAAGCCCTTCTCGGCGAGGTTGTCGAGCATCGCCAGAGCCAGGCCGCAGTTGAGCGCCTGGTGCTCGCCCTTCAGCGGGACGGGGATGTGGTCGTAGGTGGCGCGCGGCGTGGTCAGACAGACGCGCGTGTGCGGGCCGAGCTCGCGGTTGGCTTCGAAGCGGTAGCTGAATTCGATGTCGCTGCCGTTGACGCTCAGCGGAGCGCCGACCTGCTCGGCGGTTTCCTTGAACACGCGCAGCACGGCGGGCTCCTGCTCGCAGGTGACAACCGGCACGCCCTTCTTCATGATGCCAGCCTTCTCGGCGGCGATCTCGGAAAGTTCGTTGCCGAGGATGTGGGTGTGGTCGTAGCTGATCTGGGTCAGTCCGCAGACCAGCGGATTGACCACGTTGGTCGAGTCCAACCGCCCGCCGAGTCCGGTTTCGAGGATAGCCAGATCAACCGCCTGATCGGCGAAGTGGCGGATCGCCGCGGCAGTGAGGATCTCGAAAAAGGTCGGCGGATCGCCCGACAGCCCCTTGGCCTTGGCCTTGACGAGTTTGAACAGCTCGACGAGCTCGGCGTGGGAGATCATCTGGCCGTTGATGACGATCCGCTCGCGGAGGTCGACCAGATGGGGGCTGGTGTAGGCGCCGATGGTGTACCCGTTGGCCTGCAGCATGGCGGCCAGCATGGCGACGGTGGAGCCTTTGCCCTTGGTGCCGGCGATGTGCACGAAGTTCAACGACTTGTGCGGATTGCCCATCGCCTTGAGCAAACGCTGCATGCGGCTGAGGTTAAATGTATTCGAATCATACCGGACCAGGCGCATCCGCTCGTAGTCGGTGTGCTCGTAGAGCCACTTCAGGGCTGATGAATAGTTGGTGATCGACCCGTTGGAGGTGGGTTTGACCGCCGTCTTTCTTGCCCCGGTGGCCTTCTTTTTGGTCGTCCGCTTGCGGGAAGACTTGGCGGGTGTCTTCGATTTAGTGGACTTACGCGATGTGGTTTGGCGTGAAGGCATAGACGAACCATTGTACCGAAAATGCATTTTTTGTCAAATACGACACAAGCACCCACACCTGTTAAACTTATAGCAATATAAACACCGTTCACACCCGCCAGGGCGAGCCGCTGGGCAAAACACGCAAACCACTGACACATAACACCTTGCACAACATACTGGCCTTGCCCCATCGGATCGGCTATACTCACCGTCCCTCATCGAAGGATCAGACCCATGCAGACTTCCATCCGCGGCAAAGCCTACGTGCTCGGCGACGACATCGACACCGATCAGATCATCCCCGCTGAGCACCTGATCTACTCCATGACCGACCCCGAAGAGCGCAAGCTCTACGGCAAATACGCCAACATCGGCGTACCCGCCGGCCAGCGCGGCCTGCCGGATGGCAACATCCCCTTCGTCGAGCAGACGGAGGGCAACTCCGTGTCCGACTATCAGATCATCATCGGCGGGAAGAACTTCGGCTGCGGGTCCAGCCGCGAGCACGCCCCGTTCGCGCTGGCCGAGGCCGGCGCCAAAGCGGTCATCGCCGAGTTCTACGCCCGCATCTTCTACCGCAACTGCGTCAACGGCGGGTTTCTCGTGCCGTGCGAAGCCACGCAGCGTCTCGTCGACGAAATCTCGACCGGCGACGATGTCGAAGTCGACCTGGCCGCCTGCAAGCTGATCGACCACACCACCGGCAAGACCTACGACCTCAAAGAGCTCGGCGACGTCAAGCCCATCATCGACGCCGGCGGCGTCTTCGCCTACGCCAAGCAGGCGGGCATGCTGTAATTCGGGGGTTGGGGATTGGGGTCAGTTCAGCGACGCGTCTTGCGGCGTGATTTGTGTAGTTTCCACTATGGGCAAATTCTGCATTCCGGGGTAAGATCATCACCAGCATGCCGCCGCAGTCGGGGCGGGCCGCCACGGAGCAGACCGGGCCGATCAGTCGGCTACCCAGTTTGCCCAGCCGGTGCGGGCCCGCTGAAAGCATCGGCATGCCCGTTTGATTTTGCGTGTTTTTACTGACAATTCGGGGCTCTGTTCATGACGATTCGCATCGTATGCGATCACGCATGGGATCGAGGCCTCCATGGCGCAGACTACCGATACACCTGCTGAGTCCATCACCTACCACCTGGATGCTGAAGACCGCATTGTCTGGGTCAGCCCGGACTGGGGTCGTTTCGCCGAGGCCAACGACGCCGCGGAGCTTGCGGATACTGCCGCCGTGATCGGCCAACGGATATGGCCGTTTATCGACGGGCTGACCGAACGTTCGCTGTACCAACAATTTTTCGATCTGGTCCGCAACGCCGGCAAGCCGATCCGCATCCCGCTGCGTTGTGACTCGCCGACCCACCGCCGCCACCTGGAACTTCAGATCGGTCCGCTGGATGACGACGACGGCCTGGCGATCTGTTCGCACACGCTACGGATCGAACCGCGTCCGACCGTCGTGCTACTGGACCGACGGACGGTCCGCTCGCAGATGCTCGTTGACATCTGCAGCTTCTGCCTGAAGGTCCGCAGCGGCAACGACTGGATCGAGACCGAGCAAGCCGTGCGATCGATGCGACTGTTCGGCGACGGACCTGCCCCGCAGTTGTCACACGGGGTATGTCCGGTCTGCCTGCCCGAACTCTACCGCCGCCTGAACATCACCCCCGGCCCGTAAACCAATCGCCCCACATAGCCGAGCGCTACGCGGCCCTGGCTGTCCCGCCAAACCCAGGGCCGCGTAGCGACCCGGCTGGGGTGATTTCACAGGGCGCATGCTCACGTAAAAATTTTCTTTCGCGACCTCTAGACAAATCCCAAAATCCGACGATAAATATATCCATCATCGCTCAGGCACATCTGGGTCGCAGCGGCCGAATGTCTAGGCCCACCTCGCGACACCGCCTGCAGCGACGGCCCCCAGGCAGGGCCCCCCGGAGGCGCACCGAACCGGTCGCCAATCGATGATCCAATCTGAAGACCCCGACGGGCATCGCGCGATTCTCGCGCCGATTCAACTGACCGACAAACCCCACTTCGACGCACTGTTCGCCGCTCTGGCTCAGCCGATCAGCGACTACAGCTTCGCCAACACCTTCATCTGGGGTGCGCCGCTGAAGCTCTACTGGGCGCGGCTGCATCGTCACACATGCGTCTTCGCCAACGGCACCGGTGATCTGACGCTGCTGATGCCTCCGCTGCCCGAGCCCGGCGCTGCAGATGCTGACTTGCGCGATTGCATCCGTGACTGCTTCGACATCATGGACGCCTACAACGCCAAGCTCGGCCACCGTCACGCCTCGCGCATCGAGTATGTCTCCGATGAGTTGCTGGAGCACATCAGCGCGGCCGGCGGGCTCAACCTCACCGTGGCGCCCTTCGCCGGCGACTACATCTACGACATGAACAAGATGATCAACCTCGACGGCGGCGCGCTGAAGTCCAAGCGCCACGCACGCGGTAAGTTCATGCGCGAAAATCCCGATCACCATGCTGAACCTTTCGACGATGCGCACATCCCCGCGTGCAAAGCCCTGCTGAACCAGTGGCGCGACCACGGCGACGCGGCCCACCTCGGCGAAATCAACGAAGAACAGACCGGCTCCGACGTGCTGCGTCAGCGCGACACGCTCGCCTGCTGTGCAGCCCTGGACCAGTGGCACGCGCTCGGCCTGACCGGCATGAGCCTGTTCGTCGGCGACCAACTGATCGGTTTCACACTCGGCGAAGCGATCAGCCCCACGCAGGCATCGATCGTCATCGAGAAGACCGACCACCGTTACGACGGCTCGGCCCAGTTCATCTTCAGCGAGTTCTGCCGCCGGTACTGGTCGACCTACCCCGAGTGCAACGTCGGCGACGACTGGGGCATCCCGTCCCTGCGCTTCACCAAGTCCAGCTACCGACCGACCCGTCTGCTGTCCAAACACACCGTCACGCTGGTGCAGCCGGCGCAGGTGTTTGTGCCCGCCCCGGTGATACCGGCCACCAACCACGCCGCCTGACCATGAACCTGATCATCCGACAAGCTGTTTCGACCGATGCCGCGGCGATTCATGCGCTGGAACAGCGATGCTTCGCACGTGTCGAGGAAACCTTCACCCGTCGCCAGGTGCAATACGCCCTGACCAGTCCGCGTGCGATCGGCCTGATCGCTGAATCTGGCGGCGCGATCATCGGGTGGTCGCTGGCGCTGGTGCGTCGCCACCGCTACAGTCTGTCCGGCCGGCTCTACGCCGTCGCCGTCGACCCCGCCCACCAGGGGCGCGGCCTCGGCCGTCGGCTGATCGAGCCGCTGCTGGACGCCATGCGCGATCGCGGCGCCGCCCGCGTGTATCTCGAGGTCCGCACCGACAACCTCGGCGCGATCGAACTCTACCGCAAACTCGGCTTCGATGACCACGACCTGCTGATCGATTACTACGGTGACAACATCCACGGTTACCGCATGCGCCTGGAGTTGAACTCCCCCGCGTTGCTCGCATGAATTGAATACAAAATAGAAAAGCCGACAGGATCAACAGGATCAGATGAAATCAATCATCCACAACATCCTGTTGATCCTGTCAACACATGCTTGCGACGATCAGTCTTCGAGGATTTCTTTGCGCTTGGCTTCGGTGGCCGCGTCGACCTGGCCTTCGTACTTCTTGATCAGGTCCTGCACTTCTTCCTTGGCGGCCTTGGCTTCGTCCTCGGTCACACCCGAAGCCTTGTCCTTCTCGGCCTGGTCGATGTGCTTGTTGGCATCGCGGCGAACGTTGCGGATCGCCACCTTCGCCTGTTCGGCCATCGACTTGACCGACCCGGCCAACTGCTGCCGTCGCTCACCCGAAAGCGGCGGCAGGTTCAGGCGGATCGCCTTGCCTTCGACGTTCGGGTTCAACCCCAGGCCCGACGACTGCAGCGCCTTGGAGATGTCCTGAATCGCCCCGGCGTCGTACGGTTTGATCAGTAACTGCGTCGGCTCCGGCACCGACACCTGCGCGATCTGGCGGAGGTCCGTCGGCGAGCCGTAGTAGTCGACCTTGATGAACTCCACCAGCGCCGGCGAGGCCCGGCCCGTGCGAATGCCTTTCAGCTCGCCGGTCAGGTAGTCGACCGCCTTTTGCATCTTGTCTTCACAGTCGAGCAGAATTTCATCGACGTCCATGGCACGCCTCCGCAGGTGAGAAAACTTCATTGTAAGAGCAGTGTGAAAACGTCACAACTCGCCGCCCCCCGTTTAGCGCCGCCGCTCGCGGCGGGTTTTTCCGTCTACTCTTCCGCCGTGATCGTCGTGCCGTGCGGGTGGCCCGCCACGACCTCGGCGATGTGGCCCGGCGTTTTCATGTTGAACACGGCGATCGGAATCTTGTGCGCCCGGCACATGTCGAAAGCCGACACGTCCATGACTTTCAGGTGGCGGCTGATCGCTTCGGTGTAGGTCAGCGTGTCGAAACGCACGGCGTCGGGGTGCTTGACCGGGTCCTTGTCGTAGACGCCGTCGACCTTCGTGCCCTTGAGCAGGATGTCGGCGCCGATTTCGACAGCCCGCAGCGCCGCGGCGGTGTCGGTCGTGAAAAACGGGTTGCCCGTGCCGGCGGCGAAGATCACGACGCGACCTTTTTCCAGGTGGCGGATCGCCCGCCCGCGGATGAACGGCTCGGCGACCGCCGTCAGGTTGATCGCTGTCAGCACCCGCGTCGACTGCCCGAGCTTTTCGAGCATCTCCTTCAGCGCCAGGGCGTTGATGACCGTGCCGAGCATGCCCATGTAGTCGGCGGTCGCCTGGGGGATGCGGCCTTCCTTGGCGAGCTTGGCCCCGCGGATGATGTTGCCGCCGCCGACGACGACCCCGATCTGGGTGCCGATCTTCGTGGCCGCCAGAATCTCGCGTGCCAGTGTTTCCAGCTCGTCGCCGTCGATGCCCTTGCCGTTGGTGGCGCACAAACCTTCGCCGCTGACTTTCAGCAACACGCGATGATATTTCGGTTGGTCCATGTCGGTGATGATCGCCGCATGCGGGGTGTCGGTCAAGCCGCCCGTTTTCGCACGGCGCGTCAGTGCGCGTCGGCTTCCAGCGGCCCGGCCAGTTGCTTCATGAAAAACAGTCGGCCCGGCATCGTCGGCATCCAGCTCGACGGAATCCACCGCGACGGCCCGTACTGAAGCGTCACGCACAGACTCATCCCCTGCCACATCGCCCCGCGATCCGGGTATGCCCCGTCGGCCCCGCCGATGCAGAAGTCCGACTGGCAGAATAGCCCCGGCCCGATCGTGTTCGCCCAGCAGGGAATCAGCGTGAAGCGGCTGTTGAAACTCGTCACCGCGTTCTGCTCGATCGTCAGCGGATGCAGCGCCTGGCCCAGCCGATGCGTCTGCTTCTTCCATGCGGCGTCGGATTTGAACTCCGCAGCGTTCTGCGGCTCCCAGAAGGCGATGTGACACGCACGCCCGATGCCGTAGACCGTGATCAGCTTGCCGCCGTCTTCCTTGATCGCGGCGATCTTGTCCGCGTAGGTCGGCAGGTTCTTCTTCGTGGCGAAGTTCCGCTGAGACTTTGGCACGGTGAACTTGCCCAGCGGCCCAAACAGCGCGTCTTTCATCGCGTGTTCAAACCCGCCCGGCTGATCGCCCGGCATCGTGTTGCCCCGGCGGTCAGACCACTCGTCCATGTTGAACGTCGTCACATGATCGGCGCTGACCTTCGCAGCCTTCAATCGCCGCACCACCTGCTTGTACATCCCCATCGGCCCGACCGGCAGAATCATCGCCAGCGGTTTGTCCGCCTTGCGCGACGCGATGATCTGGTCCGCCATCGCGTTGCCCATGCGGACGTCCATCGCCGCCACGTTGCGCACCGCGATCGGCTTGAAGTCCTTGTGCCAGTGCTTGCCGGGCGTGGTGAGTTTTTTCAGCCCCATCGCGCAGCAACGGTCGATCTTTCGCAGGTTCCAACCCGCCGGGTAGAACGCCTCGATCAGCGAGCCCTTGATCGTGCTCATCAACGTCAGTGACTTGGCCATGCGGCCCTCCAGCAAAAATCAGATCATCATTTGGCGGGAAAGCAGTTCGGTCAGTAGATCGTTACGCGGATAGGCATGGCCGCGGTGCTGCACAAACGCCTCGGCATATTTGACGCCGATCACGCTGCCGCGGTCGGCGCCGTGGCGTTGCATGGCGTCGATGTACTCATCCATGCCGTGGTGATCGCGCAGCCACTGCCGCTGGCTGTCGTGACACGCGAGCATCTGCGTCTTGCGGTCCATCTGCGCGGTGATGTCGATCACCGTCGTCGGCTCGACGGGATGACCCAGCGGGTCGACGCCCTCGATCGGATCGCAGTAGTAAAGATGCGGGATCGCCTTGTGGTCGGGGGCCGGCTGATCGCTGACATTCGGCGCGCCGTAGATGAAGCTCGACGCCCGGCCGAGCATGCTCACGATTTCGTGATCCATCATGTAGTCTTTGGGCGCGTGGGTGAACATCAGGTCCGGCGCGATCGATCGCACCAGGTCGATGGCCTTCTGCACCGTCGGCTTGTCATACACGACGCGGCAGTCGAGCTCGCCGAGGCAGTGGTACTCACCGCCGATCAGCGCCGCGGCCTGGCGGGCTTCATCCGTGCGGCGATTGCTGATCGCTTCGGCGGATTCGGTCATGGTGCCGCAGTCGCCGGCCGTGGCGGTGGCGATGTGAATCTTCCAGCCGAGGTCCGCCAGGCGAATCAGCGTGCCGCCGCAGAGAATCTCCGCGTCGTCGGGATGCGCCAGTAGTGCGAGAGCGACTTGCGACATGGCCAGCATTGTAACGGATGACGACGCGCCGCGTCATTCAAGCCGTTCATCGGCGGCGACGGGCTGCCAGCAGGCCGAGCGTGATCATGCCGAGGGCGGCCGTGCCCGGCTCGGGAATCACGGTGCTGCCAAGCTGCAGGGTGACGGCGTCGGAGCCGTTCCAGTCGGTGATGTTCCACGCGGACGGGTCATCGGCGTAGCTGAGGCCCGTGATGCCGTTAATCAGGAATGGGCGGGCATCGACAAAATCGAAGTCCAGATCGTCCAGCACACCGACGATCAGCGTCACATCGAAAGACGTGATCGTGATCGTCGAACCGCCGGCGACAATTCGCGCACCCTGTCCGCCCATGGTGGCGGTGGTCTGATCGCCGAGGATCAGGTCGACGCCTTCCTCGACACTGTCGGCCAGCAGGGTGGAACTGCCCAGCAGGGTCAGCGACGAGCCGGCCCCGGCGGTGCCGAACACATCGTCGATGTCGCCGAAACCGCCGTTGACGTTGATCTGGCTGCTGGTCATCACGACGGCGACGTTCTGACGCAGGCCGAGTCGGTCTGAGGTGTTGAACGTGGCGTTGGCGATCGTGCCGACGAAGGCGTCGAAGTAGATATTGTCCGCCGTGGTGAACGTCGTGCCGTCGACCGAAAGGCTGGCCAGGTCATCATTGAACGAAATGTCGTCGGTGACGGACGTAACTGATCCACCGGTGAGACTGACATTCCCGTCGAAGGTGATGATGTCGTTGACATTCAGCGTCGCATTGGTCAGGGAGAACGCCGCCGTCGGGTTGATGTCCAGGTCGTTGTCTGTGCCGGTGATGTCCAGTTGCGCGCCGGCCTGCAGGGTCAGCGAGCCGGTGCCGAAGTCGACCTGCCCGTTGGCGAGGACCGAGTCGCCGTCGATGATCAGATCGTGGAAGATGCCGCCGACATCGCTGTCGGGAATCTGATCGACAGCGGGACTGGCACCCGAGCCGTCGGAGTTGGCCGTCCAGTTGCTCTCGGTGAAAAAGTCGCCGCTGGCCGGGCCGGTGTAATAGAAGGTGTCACCCCGGGCTTCGCTGAGCACGCCCAGCGCGCAAAACAAAACCACTGTCGCAGTGAATGCGAATCGAATCATCTCATGCCACTCCTGAAAAAGCACAATTCCAGATTAATCTGCGCTTGTGTAGATTTTCATCCACTCCCGATGACGTTTCTCACGCGTCAGCAGACGGAACAAGTATACACGCCGATCGCCGAAGCGATATAAAAAACATCGCGATTTGATGAATATTTTTGAAAAAGCGAAACAATTACCGCATCAGCGCTTCAAGGCGGAGAATACGATCGCGAATCGGCGGGTGGGTGTTGAAAACGGAGTTGAGTTCCTGCTTGCCTTTGGCGTTGAGGATCGGGTTGACGATGAACAGATGCGCGGTGGCTTTGGATGCGGTGTCCAGCGGTTGATCGTCGGCGGCGAGTTTGCGCAACGCCCCGATGAGCCCCGGCGGGTAGCGCGTCAGCTCGGCGGCTCCGGCGTCGGCGAGAAATTCACGCTGCCTGCTGACCGCAAACTGAATCAGCTTCGCCAGCAGCGGCGCGATCACCATCAAAAATACCAGCAGCAACACGATCAACAACATGCCGATTGCCACGGCTCCTCCCCCGCCGCCACCGCTGCCGCCGCCGCGCGAACGTGATCGCCCCCCGCCGCCGAGCATGATCATCCCGCCGCGCCGCCGACCGTATCGGCCGTACCGCCCGCCGAACGCCATGCGCCGCATCACGTCGGACCCGACGATGATCATGCCGACCAGCGTCGTGACCAGCAGCGTCAGGCGGATGTCGTAATGACGGATGTGGGCAATTTCGTGTGCGATCACGCCGGACAATTCATCGCGCGTCAGTTTTTTCCGCAGGCCGGTCGTGATGGCGACGGCGGCGTGCTCGGGGTCGCGCCCGGTGGCGAAGGCGTTCAACGCTTCGGACTGGATGATGAACACTTTCGGCATCGGAATGCCCGCCGCGATCGACATCTCTTCGACGACGTTGAACAACTCGGGATCGGCGGACTTTTCGATCGGCTCGGCCCCGCAGAGATTCAGCACCGTCTGCGCCCCGCTGTAGAAACTCCACCAGCAGGCCGGCCCGGCGATCATCAGGCCGATGAGCACACCCCACAACAGAACGCTGAGGTCGAGCCGGCTCGCATCGCCATGATGCATGAACAACGCGGCCAGCATGACGACGGCGATCGACACGGCCAGCGTCAGCGCCCCCATCCCGATCATCAGCAGCAGGCTGTTGCGCTTGTTGGCCGCGATCAGATCGTGGAACGTGACGTCGGGCGGATAGTAATGGACCGACTGTTGATCGCTCATGGTGATCCATGCGACGGGCAGCCCGCCGGCTAAACGTTAGAACGACACCTGCGGCACTTCTTTTTCTTTGGGGTCTTCGATTTCGAAGAACTCGCGTTCCTTGAAGCTGAACATGCCCGCGATGATGTTGGCGGGGAAGCTCTGCACGGCGGTGTTGTAGCGGCTGACGGTGTCGTTGTAGTGCTGACGCGCGAAGCCGATCTTGTTTTCCGTGCTGGTGAGTTCTTCCTGGAGCTGGATGAAGTTGGTGTTGGCCTTGAGATCGGGGTAGGCCTCGGACAGGGCGAAGAGCTTTCCGAGCGCAGCGGTGAGCAGCCCCTCGGCCTGAGCCTGATCCTCGACGCCGGTGGCGGACACAGCCTGACTACGGGCCTGGATCACGGCATCGAGCGTTTCGCGCTCGTGCTTGGCGTAACCCTTGACGGTTTCGACGAGATTGGGGATCAGGTCGTGGCGGCGCTTGAGCTGCACATCGATCTGCGACCACGCGTTCTCACACTGCACGCGCTTGGCCACCAGCCCGTTGTAGATGGAGATCAGCGAGATGATGAGCACGGCGGCGACGACGCCCAGAACGATCCATCCGACCATGTCGTTTCCTTTCAAATGAAGGGTCAATCAACTATCCGGCGGCCCGGGGGCGATGTCAACCGCCGGGGGCCCGATCTGTGGCGAAACTGCGGCAACTGGCGGACGGATTGCCGATGCTGGTAAAGTATCCGCACTCCCTCTCCCTGGCAGGGAGAGGGCTGGGGTGAGGGTCAGGTCGTCAACCGGCGCGTGTGCGCTTCGACGAGTGAACCGTAACGACCCGGCTTCACCCCTCACCCAGCCTCTCCCCTCAAGGGGAGAGGGGATGATGATTTGATGAGCGATATCCGTCACATGCAGCGAGCGATCACGCTGGCCAAACGCGGGCTCGGGTATGTCGAGCCCAATCCGATGGTCGGGTGCGTGATCGTGTCCAATCACAAGGTCGTCGGCGAGGGATGGCACCGGCGCTTCGGCGGCCCACACGCGGAGGTTGAGGCGTTGAAGGCCGCCGGTGCCGCGGCGCGCGGGGCGGATGTTTACGTGACGCTGGAGCCCTGTTGTCATCACGGCAAGACGCCGCCGTGCGTCGACGCGCTGATCGCCGCGAAGATCAAACAGGTGTACGTCGCCTGCGTGGATTCGTTTGAGCAGGTCGCCGGGCAGGGCATCAAATCGCTGGAAGCCGCGGGCATCAAGGTGCATGTCGGCATGTGCCGGGCGCAGGCGACGGCGTTGAACGAGCCGTTTTTCAAACGGGTGCTGACCGGGATGCCGTACGTGATCGCCAAGTGGGCGCAGACCGTCGACGGAGCGATCGCCACGCGCGGCGGCGACAGCAAGTGGATCAGCAACCAAAAGTCACGACGCATGGTGCACCAGCTTCGGGCGCGCGTCGACGCGATCATCGTCGGCGTCGGCACGGCCAAGGCGGACGACCCCCTGCTGACCGCCCGCGATGTGAAGGTTCGCCGCACGGCTCGGCGGATCGTTATCGACCCAACGCTGAGGCTGCCGCTGAGCAGTCAGCTTGTGCGATCGGCCCGGGAGATTCCGCTGATGCTTGCCACGTCGACGAAGACCACGCGGCTGCGGGCCGACCGACAGAAGAAACTCGAAGCCGCCGGCGTCGAGGTTGTGACGCTTCCGGGCTACGGGCGACGCGGGCGGCTGAATCTTCAGCGGCTGCTGTCGATACTCGCCAAAGAACATGATGCGACCAACGTGCTGGTCGAGGGCGGCGCGGTGGTCACGGGCACGCTGATCGATCAGGATCTGGCCGACGAGCTGATGGTGTTTATCGGGCCACGTGTGCTGGGCGATGCGGCGGCGCGTTGCTCGGTCGACGCGGGTCGAGCGATCGGCCGGATGGCGGCGGCCAGGCCGGTGACGCTTCAGTCGGTCAAGCGACTCGGCGGCGATGTGCTCATGCGGTACCGTCTGGGATGATTGTGACGGTCGGGCAGGCGCGGCAGCGGGGATGGGATGTGCTGGGGGCTCAAGTCACTGGCCGATCGGGACGAAATTAGCCATATTCCAGATGGGAAGATGCCCGGGGTTTGTATGCATCGGGCCGATGGTCGTGACAAACTGAATCACAAACAGTCGGCGACACCGTCGATGGTGGAGAAGCATCATGCTCAAGGTTGATCGAGTTCATGCCCGCGGGCGTCGGGTTCGCACACCACGTAAGCCGCACGGCGGATTCACGCTGGTTGAAATCCTGATCGTCGTGGTGATACTCGGCATCCTCGCAGCGATTGTCATTCCGCAGTTTTCCGACGCTTCGAACACCGCCCGGTCCAACACGATGCTCGAGCATCTCCGCGTCGTCCGCACCCAGATCGAGATGTACTACGTCCAGCACAACGAGACCTACCCGACGCTGGATCAGATGTGGGACGTGATGACCCACAAGACCGACGCCGACGGCACAGTCAACGACGCCTCGGGCAAGCTCGGGCCCTACCTGGAGCGCGAGCCGATGCATCAGTACACGCGCAGCGCCTCGGTCGTCGGCCCCGGCAACGGCACAGCCAACGACGGGTGGGAATACGACGAATCCACCGGTCAGATCACGGCTGTCGGCTTCGATGAAAATGCGATGACCTACACCGCGCCCGGCGGTTGATCCGTCTTATCGGTCGACACCCCGAACACATCCTTTTCGTGAATCATCGCGCGTGAAGCGCGCCCGGTTCGCCGCGCCTCGGCGACCATGCGCTCGCCCTCGCCGTGATGTGCGTAGACCGCCTCGCCGGGGCTGACGTGACGATTCCAGTGGCGCTGATAAATCGCTGCGGTGTCCTTGTGCCTGGCCAGTGCCGACGGCACGGTGTGCAGCATGGCGTACCACTGCTGCCGCTTGCGGAAATACCTGGCGACAATCTCCGGCAGCAGGCTCGACAGCCAGGTGTCGTTGACCTCGTGCACGTAGCGCGGAACCACGTAACGCGGTCGATCCAGCGGGCCCATCGCTTCGTGCAGCGACGCGGTGAAAAGCTCGGCCGCCTCGCGATCGGCCGTCTGTAAAAACACGCGCACATATCCCCCGGCCCGTGATGCGCCACGCACACGCGCCCCGCCGCGAATCAGCTTCGCCTCGCGCAGGGCATCGTAGATCACCCGCCCCACTGCCGTGACCAGCGCCTGGTCGGACCATTCCTCGCGCCGCCCGGCAAACGGCGGAAAACCACCGAATCCATCGGCGCCGACTTTCAACTCGACGGCGCGCACAGGCGTCGGGTCATACGGTTCGCCGATGCGCCACAAGTCGTAACACGCCGATCGCCGCTGTGCCCGCGCGAGCATTTCATCGTTCAGCGCGGCCATCGACTCTTCGACGCCCTCGGGTTCGAGCTCGGTCAGCGCAGCGTGAACATGCGACGAGCCCATCTCGATGGCGCCATCGTCGGTGACGCCGAACAGCGTGCGATGCTTTTCGATGAAGCGGCGGTAGTCGTCGAGCCCCTGCGTGAACTGGCCGGCCAGGCAGATCACATCCCAGTTGTTGGCGACCTTGTCCGGCGACTGGGGGTTTAATCGAATCGAGCGCCCGCGAAGCTGATTGACCGACATCGAGGTCGTCACGGTCGTCAGGTCGATCAGCACGTTGACGGTGTGTGCATCCCAGCCTTCGCCGAGCAGGCCGCGCGTGCCGACGAGGCAGCGGGTCAGCCCACGTTGAAATAGCTCGGTGATCATCGCCACGTAAAGGCGTGGCGACCAGTCGGCCCCGCGGCCGGTGATCACCGCAAAGCCGGCCTGATCCTCGGCGCTCAGCTCGACGTCGACATTCCGCTGCGCGAGATACTGTTGAGCCTCGGCGCGAAATGTTTCGAGCAGATCGTCATCCACGAGCACGGTCGAACCGGTCACGAGGATCGGGTTCAGCGCGTCGGTGCGAGGGTCGGTCAGCAAGGCGCGGAAAGCGGCGACCGCCCCGCCGGCCTCTTCATCGAGCAGGCCGTCGACTTCGGCGCTGGTGGCGGAAGTCTTTTCGTAGTCGGTCACGACCACCGCCCGAAGCTGGTCGCCGAGCGACTGGTGCTCGATCGCGAGAATGTCGATCATCGCGGCGGTCTTTTCCCGGGCATATGCCATCACGCGACTGACCGGCGAGGCGCAGGGTTGAGCGCCGGTTTCGGTGATCTGCACGCCGAGCATGCGCAGGGCGGCGATGGCGCGATCGGCGAGTTGTTGGGTGATGGGATCGGGTGAGCGTCGCAGGCCGTGGCGGATGTAACGATCCAGCACGGGCACGAGCAGCGCCAGCCGGGGCGGCGGCGTGTCGATCAGTTCCGCCGGCGGATCGGGCACGCCCTTGGGCAGCGCGATCTTCCGACTGCGCAGATACAGGCGGGCGAAATCGGTGAAGGCTCGATCACGGCGCTCGAAGGCGATCCAGTCTTTGACCGGCCCGGTGGGCAGGCGGCGTTCGGTGAGCACCTCGACCAGCCAGTCGGACAGGCGGGGGAAATGAATTTCCCCCGCCTCCAGTTCATTGACGAGTTGATCGAAGCGCTGGTCGGCCTGGGCGATGAAGGTCATCTCGGCGCTGCTCGGGCGGACGAAGTAGACCAGGTCCTGGTACGGGGCGAGGTGGCCTTCCTTGACCAGGGCGGGCACGGGCACCTCGAAATCGACCGGGCCGAAAAAGTCGTCGTAGCGGGCGACGTCTTTGGGATCGCGCCCGCGGCGATCCGGCGGCGTGGCGGTCAACCCGAGCACGACGGGCCCGTCGAGCAGATCGCTGGCGTCTGCAAGCACGCGGCCCCAGTGGCCCATGAGGTGGTGACATTCGTCGAGGATGATCATGCCGACGCCGAACTCGCGCAGCCGGCGAAGCGTGGCGAGACTCGATTCGTGTAACGTGGACAACGCTTCGCCACCGACGGCAAGCGTGTCGCGCACCTGTTTGCGGTAGCTGCCGAGGCGCTGCTCGAAATAGTCGGGGTTGTGCCGGCGCAGATCCTCGATCCACACGTCCGCCTCGTCGGCGTCGGCGGCCTGCTGGTGATCAATCAGCACTTCGCGCCACAGCTCGATCGCCGCGGCGTCCAGGTCGTCACCCCCGCGGCGCGGCAACGTCACGGACTGATAAGTCAGCGAGGTCAGCAGCGCGGGCGAGGCGGGGTCGGTGCTGACACGATCGCGCTGGTGGAGATTGAACAGCTCGCAGCGGTCGGCCCACTGAACCTGTATGGCGGAGTTCGGGCTGAGCACGACGGCCGGCCGGCGGACGTGATGGGCCCACAGGTACAACCCGAGCACGGTCTTGCCGGCGCCGGGCGGGGCGACGATGTGCAGGCGTTTCTGACCGGCGTCCAACTGCTTGGCCGCCACGGCGACCGCCTCGGCCTGCGAGGGGCGCAAGCTGCCCTGTAAATGGATGTCGGCAAAGGCATTTTCGGGGTTTTTGGTCATCGATCATCCCGCAAAGTCATGCCCACATGGTATCGGCCCTATAAAAATTGGACTAGCGCCGATTCGGGTGGTGTTGCAAAAAGCAATTTGTCGATAACATAGTCAGGCATTCCAAGGGGGTCGCCGGGACTTACCTGTTGTTTATCTTTTGATTGTGGAGTTCACCATGCAACGCTGCTTCCTGCTGACGATTGTCACTCTGGCTCTCATGCTGCCGCTACCGACTCGCGCCGCCGAGCAGGCCGCCCCCGCCGAAGGCCCCAACGCCGCTCAGGCCGATCAGCTTGAGCGTGCCCTGGCCGCCGATGACGAGGCCCTGTACACCTACTGGCCCGCCCAGCTCTACCTTGGCGGCAAGGTCGGCACCGAACGCAGCCTCGGTGAGGTCAACGTCATGGCCCCCGTCTGGCAGCACGACACCGGCTCGCTCTTCGTCGATCTGCGCAGCCGCTTCGACGACAACGATTCGCAGGAATACAACCTCGGCGGTGGTTATCGCCACGTCCTGAACAAGGACATGATTATCGGGTTCTACGGCTTCTTCGATGTGCTGCACACCGAGTTCGAAAACAACTTCCTCCAGGGCACCGTCGGCGCCGAACTGTTGATGGAAGACTGGCGCGTGCGGGCCAACGGCTACCTGCCCGAGAGCAAACAAGAGACGGTCGGCAATAACTTCGGCGCCACCACCGCCAGCATCGTCGGCAACAGCATCCTCATCTCCACACCCTCGGCTCAATTCTTCGAGCGTGCCCTCAGCGGGTACGATGTCGAAATCGGCCGGCGCTTCCCCGTGTTCAACAATGACCTGTGGGTCTACGCAGCCTACTTCAACTTCCACGAAGACAACTTCCCCCGCGTCGAAGGCCCGCGTCTGCGTGCGGAATACCTGATCCCGCTGGGACCGATCGATGTGCTGCCCGAAGGCTCGCACGCCATCGTCGGCGGCGAATGGCAGCACGACAATGTGCGCGGCTCGCAGGCGTTCGCCACCTTCGGCATCCGCATCCCCCTCGGCAGCGATCCCCATGAAGCCCCGCCGACCATGTCCCAGGACTGGAAGTACTGGGCGATGATCTCCCGCATCCAGCGCGACATCGACCTGGTGACCAGCAACCGGTCCGTGGACACCACCGACATGACCACCGAAGTCGCCACCAACCCCGTCTCGGGCACCCAGTACGGCGGCATCTACTTCGCCCAGGACGGCGCCGCCGGCGTCGGCACCTCCGACGATCCGTCAGACCTGACCACCGCTGAAGCCGCCGCCAACGCCGCCGGCACCGGCGTGCTCGTGGTCGATGGCAACTTCGCCACCGTCGACGGCATCTCCGTCATGGCCAACGGCACCCTCGTCGGCGGCGGATCGACGCTCGTCGTCCAGGACTCCGCGGGCAACAACTACAACCTCGCCATCCCCGGCTCCGCCAGCACGCTCACCGCCATCGCCGGCGGCACGGCCAACACCCTGACCATCGACAATGCCGACAACGTGCTGGTGCAGGACATCACCATCGTCGGTACCGATCTCCGCGCCATCTCCGCCTCCAACGACACCAACCTGAACTTCACCCGTGTCAGTGTCGGCACCCCAGCCGGCGGCGTCGGCGGAAGCTTCACCGGCGACGGCATCGTCCTGGACAGCATCGACGGCTTCAACATGATCGGTAATCCCGCCGACCGGACCGCCACAGGCGTCTTCAACGTCACCGGTGACGGCCTGGCCATCTCAAACAGTGACGGCATGCGAACCCTTCAAGACGTCACCATCTTCGCAGTTGGCGCTGCCGGCACCGGCCTGAACCTGAACAGCAACGCCGTCGGCTCCACAACCCAACTCAACAATGTTTTGATCCGCGACGCTGGTTCCGCCACGATCGCCTTGATTGGCACAACCGAAACGGTCAACATCGCAAGCTCTTCCGACGTCGTACAAACACAAGACGGTGTTGCGATCGTTGCTATCGGTGGCGATGTGAATTTCACACTCGATGGCACCAGTGCTCTCACCGCCACCAACGGCACCGGCATCTCCATGGACGCCACCAGTGGCATGTACAATTTCAACGGTACGGTCATCCTGAACAACGCCGTCGGCGGCGCCACCGCCAACGCCACGCTGGCCATTGACGATTTCGACGGCCAAGTCACCTTCGACGACCTGACCATCAACAATCCGTTCTCGAGAACCGCCGTCGCCATCGGCATTGGCGAAACCCTTACCGCCGCCGGCCCCGGCAACATCCCCACCGCCTCGTTCACCTTCAACGATCTGACCGTCACCACCAACGGCACCAACGCCTTCGTTGCCGACAATTCGAGCAACATCACCGTCACCGGCCCGTCCACCATCGCCGCCACCAACGGCATGGGCCTGAGTCTGACTGACGTCACCGGCGCCAACATCGCCCTGAACACCATTTCGTCGACCGGTTCCGCCGGCGCCGGCATCGCCCTCGACAACGTCACCGGCACCCAGGTGACCGTCAACAACACCACGACCATCGGCACCGCAACCACCAACGCCATCTCGATCATCAACTCCAACATCGACACCACCTTCAACGGCTTGGCGATCGATACCACCGGCGCCGACGCCATCGTGCTGACCGACAACAACGTAGCCAGCACCGCCACCTTCGACGGCGGCACCATCGCCAATGTCACCGGCAACGTGATGACCGCTCAGAACCCCGGCATGGTCGTGTTCAACAACATCACCGCCAACACCGGGATCACCGGCAGCGGCATCGTGGCCTCGACCACCACTGCCAACACCGCAATCACCGTCACCAACAGCACGTTTGACGCCACGGTCAACGATGCGATCAATCTCGATGCGGCCAACGCCACGAACATCACCGCCCTGATCAGCGGCAACACGCTGATCGGCGCCAACAGCGTCGTCGGTACGACGGCCAATACCGCCACGATGGACATCACTCTTACCGGCAATGACTTCAACGCCACGACCGCGGCGTTGGACCTCTCGAGTGCCGACACCTCCATCATCAACTCGATGGTCACGGGCAACACCGTCACCTCCGGCACTTTCGAAATCAGTGCCGGCGTCGGAAGCACCATCAACTTCACCAATGCTGACCAGGCGGCCTTGTCAACCGACAACGACAACGCCACCGTCAACGACGCTGCCGCCGGTGGTACCGTCCTGTTCAACCAGGCGGCCCCGGCCACGCCGTAACCCGGCAGCAGCCAACCCCACCAACCAAGAAGCCCACGGCGTCACGCCGTGGGCTTCTTTCATGCGATGATCGATTCGCACTGATGTTTTCAATAGCCGGGCCGCTACGCGGCCCCGGTCTTCACCACAGTAAAACTCACGTCCCCGAGTGCGGGCTGCTGACCACGCGCTTGAGCATCGGCTCCAGGTGATCCTTGAACACCCGGTCCCAGCCCATCTTCGCGGCCAGCTTGCTGCCGGAGTCCAGCATCTTCTTACGCTGCTCGTCGTTGGTCGGAATCAACTTCATGAGCTGATTCGCCACCTCGACGGCCACCTTGGCCTCGATCTCGTCACGCTCGGGCTGACCGATCGAAAGCAGTTCTTCGATCTCGTCCGACGGCTCTTCGAGCACGGTGTAATCAGCGATGATCACGTTCGGGGTCTTCTTGCCCTCGGCGACCTCACGCACGAAGCCGGCGCATCCGCACACATTGGAAATCACGCACACCGCCCCGGCGCACAGCGGCTCCAGCGGGCTGATCCCGAACGGCTCGTAGGTCGCCATGCCGAACTCGACATCGGTCGCCGTGCGGAAGTCGCCGATGTGCATCCCCTTGGGCAGACGCTCGCCGATCGCCTCGGCGTCCCAGCCGAACTGGTTGACCAGCACGACCTGAATGTTTTCATGCGTCTTGTTGAATTCGACGGCCATGTTGTTGTAATCGACTTCCTGCTGCACGCAGTCGGGGAAGCCCTCGCGGTGATTCCGCGGCCAGCCGTACTCTTTCTCCATCGCGCGGATGTCCTGCGGCCGGCGCACGCCGCCCGAGCTGGTCAGAATGAACAAAACGCCCTTCTGCCCGGTCTTCTCGAAACGCTTAGATAGTTCGTGGCAGGTGCTGAAGTCGCGCCACACGCCCTTGGAAGTCACCGGCCGCATCACGTGCGTCATCAGCACATCCGGCTGATACCCGATCAGCTTCTCGGCATAGTCGATCAGCATCTTGCGGCAGCGCTTCTTGCGCGAAGGCGACACATCCATCGTCGGCACGCCGTTGTAGACCAGGTCGATCTCGTGATGATCGAAGCGGCGATCCAAGAAGTGAATCTCGCGGGCGGTGTCGTCGCCGACAGCGATGATGCCGTCGCACAGGTGGGCGCGGCTGATCAGCGCGTGGCGGGCATTGCCCGACATCGGGCCGAACACGTCTTCGACGTATTTCTTCTGCTCCCGGGCGGCACGCATCGTGTTGTAGAACATCGTGTCGTGACCGGAGTGATGTTCGACGATATGGCGCGCGGTGGAGCACTCATGGGCGTGGAAGAGCGTGCGGAACTGCTTGGGTCCGTCGAGAATCGCCTTGAACGCCGTCGGCAGCCCCATGTACTCGTGTGAGAACAGCACGCAGGGCAGATCCTCATCGCGCAGCAGCGCGGTCAGCCCGTAAAAGGCCGGCTCGGCGAGGCGGGTGTACTCCTCGAAGCCCCAGTCGTTCTCGTAGTCCATGCCGTTGATGCCGAACGTCTCGTTGAGGCGATACTTGAAGCGGGCCAGGCGATCCTTGTTCGTCTTGAACACGTCGATGAGCATCACCTCGGATTCACCGGTGCGCTTGTCGCCGGGGATTTCGTAGGTGCGCGTGCCGTAGATGATCTGCACGTCGAAGGCCCACTCGATCGGGTGAAGCTTCACGCCGAGATCGACCTCGTCGATGTTGTCGACGCTGGAGTAAAGCACCTTGCCGTGCTTACCGAGGCGC
The DNA here is from genome assembly GCA_014873095.1 of Planctomycetales bacterium ZRK34. GTDB lineage: Bacteria > Planctomycetota > Phycisphaerae > Phycisphaerales > Zrk34 > Zrk34. The sequence continues at coordinate 3,361,910 of CP050848.1, read as the reverse complement.
AACTGCGGATCGACCTCCATGTGGACCGAGCAGGGCCCCACGAGAATCGACCGCCCCACCGCCTTCTGGTAGAACGGCGAGGTGATGAGTCCTTCGAGAACGGTGCCGATGCCGCCGATCTTTTCAACAGCTTCGTGCGTGACGTGTGCCAGTGTGTATTTCATGTGTTCAAACTCGGAACGCGGAACTCGGAACGTGGAACGCTCCGACCGCAGGCGTCATTGATTATTTCCTCGCGCGGTCTTGATCGACGCGACAACAATAGCTAACAGTTCATCGGCTTCACGAGCCAGGGACTCAATCCGGGTTTTCGGCATCAGTTTCAAATCGACAATCACTTGCAGCCAATGTCCACATTCATCGGCTTCTTCCTCGACAATACCCAACTTTGCGATGAACTCGGCTCGCGATCGTCCTCGTTTGGCCGCCCGGTAGTTGGCGCCCACCGAAAAAGCCGACCGTGACAACTGTGTCGAGACAACCTCGGCCGACCGACATGAAGGCATCGCATCCACGAGCTTGGAAACACGGACACCAAAAGCTCGGGTTCGCTTGATTAAATCACGCGAAGAATCAGCTTCCATGCCTGCAGCTCCGACCAGTTCCAAGATCCGCGTTCCCAGTTCTGCGTTTGATCAACCGGGCGGCAGGTCTTTGAGGTCGACATCAGACTTGGCTGTGGTCGAGGGACCGCTGATGCCGGCGCCGGCGGTCGTGGCGCGGCGGACGGGGGTTTTGCCTTCGACTTTCTCGCTGCGCGGCATGGCGATCAGACCCGTGCGTGCCAGTTCGATGATGCCGTAGGGTTGCAGCAGGTCGACAAACGCTTCGAGCTTCTCTTCCTTGCCGGACAGCTCGATCATCAGCTCTTCGCGGCCGACGTCGACGATGCGGGCGCGGAACATGTCCGACAGCTCGATGACCTCGCGACGCTTGCCGGGCTCAGCGGAAACACGCACGAGCATCAGATCGCGCTCGACGTAGTCGGTGCCGACGTAGTCGACGACCTTGACGACCTGCACCAGTCGGAGCAACTGCTTGCGGACCTGGTCGAGGGTGTCCATCGTGCCGGAAACGACGATGGTCATGCGCGACAGTTCGGGGTTTTCCGTGCGGCCGACCACGAGCGAGTCGATGTTGAAGCCGCGCGCCGCGAACATGCCGGCGACGTTGGAAAGCACGCCCGGCTCGTTGGCCACGAGGGCGGCGATCACGTGCTTGAGAATCGGTCCAGAAGTTTCTTCATTGCTCATCGGGAATATCCGGTGCGGGGGGTGGAGTGACAGTAGTTGATGCGGACTCGGAGACCGTCGCCGCCGCGGGGGCGGGGTGACCGGGGGCCGGTTCGATTTTGTCGGCCGGGGAGCGGGGCGCGTCCGGATCGGCGATCTCCGCGGGATCGGTGCCGTCGGTGTATCGACGCAGCAGCAGGTAGATCACGCTGTAGCTGCAGAGGTAGAAGTTCAGAGCGTATGCGCCGACCACGCCGATCAGCACAAACACCCAGCACATGATCAACGTCGCGGCGGCTGAACCCGACCAGTTGAGGTGTTCATAATCCGGCCGGTAGCGTGTCAGATCACCGAACTGCGGCGTCGGAAATAATGCGTTGAAATACGTGGTAGCGTCTTCGAATGTGCCGGCGACCAGCAGGCCGATCGACCAGTGCGTCAGGTAGATCGTCACGAAGATGAACACGCCCACGAACAGGTACGTCACGGCCCCGTAAATCAGCGAAACGAACGTGTACAGAATCAGCCGCCACGGTCGCGCCAGCACGTAGCTGTACCCGCGGCTCATCGCATCGAAGGCGTCGGAGTCTTCCGCCGACAGCGCGGGATACATCAGGTGCACGCCGCCGATCCATCCGATCAACAGCAGCGCCATGATGAAGCCGACCGCCAGCGCGATCGCGAAAAACAACCCGCCGAGAATGTCGAGCACCCAGACGTTGAACACGACGCCGCCGAGCGCCAGCAGTCCGCCGAGCACTGCAATGATCAACAGCGGCAGCAGCGGCGCGAGGATGTACCACAGCCAGCGATGCCACGCATAGACAAACGACTCGGTCGCGCCGGGCGTCGAGGCGCCGGAAGCTTCGACGATCGCCGAGCGACTGATCGCCCCGCCGAACAACGACCACCCCAGTAGAAACAACATCATGTACACGACGAAGAACGACGTGTGCGCGTGCCATAGCCACAACGGCAGCATGAACAGCAGCCGCAGCGTGCCGAGGACGGTGTCTGTCGCCGGCGGCGTGCCGGGGGCGAGTTGGTCGAAGCCGAAGCGCAGATTCACCGCCGCACGCACCAGGTGCTCAAACAGCGTCAGCTTGGTTTCGAACACGGCTGTGAAGATGCCCTGGCGGCGTTCGGGCTGGACGTTGTCGATCATGTCGTCGCGCCACCCGAGGAAGGTCTCGGTCGGCTGATTCACGAATCGACTGAATTCGAACATCGGCTGATTCGGATCGATCAGCACGCGCGGCCCCCAGAGCTGATTCATCAGCAGGCCCGCGATGAACAGACACGCGATCAACATCAACGCCAGCATCAACCGCGACGGCGCGATCGCCATGCGAAAGCAGTCGAACAGCCGCGTGAAACGGAAGGTCGCTCCGTAGTCGATGCGTCCGAGCGTGATGCGATGCGGATTGGTGCTCATGGCCGGTTTCCTGTGGCTAGACCACTTCAAGTTGTCTATCGTAGCCGATCCTGCGGGGCCGACAACCGGGGAGCCACATGATTAGAATGGGGGGACATGACCAAAGACTTCGACGCACACAAACTGACATGGGCGGTCCTGCTGGGCCGCTGGGTCCAGTTCGCCCGTTCGGCGCTGGCGTTGCCGGATGATGCGATGGGCCGGGCGCTTCGAGCGTCGGTGCCGGACATCATCGGGCTGCAGGCTGTGACGATGGCCCTGGGCGAGGCGGAATTGCTGGAACCCGACGAGCGGGCCCTCGGACTGGACCGGGCCCGCGTGCTGATCCAGCGTCATACCCGCAACCTGCACACGCTGTTCAAAGACGAAGGGCTGCCGGCCAAGCTCACCGAACTGATCGACGACGCCAACGATGCGGTGCAGCAGGTCGAGGCGATGTTCGACGAATAATCGCCCTTTCCGGAATATCTCATACCCAACCCGGAAAAGATTCGGGCGTCAGAAGGTGATCGACTGCAAACCTGTGGCACAGCCGCGTTCGGCTGTGTGGGCGACGACTACAGCACAGCCGGGGGCGGCTGTGCCACAATGCCGCGTTCGGGCTTTACACGAAGGCCCGAGTATTTTCTGCGATTGGCATCAGTATGAAAAAAACCCTCGCCGCGAGGCGAGGGTTTGTGATGAGCAGTGGTTTTGACCAGGCGATCAGGCCTTCTTGCGGCGGACCAGGAGCATCACGCCCATGAGGCCGAGGCCGACGGAGGCCGGTTCGGGGACCAGATCGCTGACACCCGAGAAGGAGCTGTTGAAGTTGAAGTCGTCAAGGACTTCGTACACCTGGCCGGCTACGGATTCCTGAACTTGAATGGCGCCGCCCGTGACACTGTCAATGCCGAGCACGGTGAAGTTCAGCGTCTGCGAGCCATCGAGGTCCTGAGCGCCGATGAGCGGAACCAGCGCGGCGCCCTGGCTCGTGTAGATGTCGCCGAGGGTGGTGAAGCTGAGCATGCTTTCACCGGCGACGATCTGATATGTGTCCATACCGATGTCGAATCCGCGGACGTTGAGGCTGGCGTCGCCGATGCTGCCACCGACAATCAGTTCATCGCTGCTGGTGGTGAAGGCGAAGGTGCCGGCGAGGTTGAACGTGAAGCGACCGACCGCCGAATTGAATTCGATGCTGGTGACGGTGGCTTCAAGCGTGAACTTCGCATCGTCGAAATCAATTGAACTGCCGCCGAGAATCTCAGCGGTCAGGTCGACGCTGGTGGTTCCGGAAGTGACAGCGACCGTGTCATCGGCAACACCGTTGGTGCTGTAGGTGAACAGCGGCTGATCGGCCACACTGTTGGTCTGGAAGCTGAAAGCAACAGTCACTGCGTTTGCAGATGCTGCCATCATGAGTCCGACGACAGCCGCCGTTAAGTAAAGACGCGAGCGAGTCAACATTTGAGATCCCCTCAAGAATACCTTGTGATCATGATTCCTTGGCTAGTGCTACCCGTCTCCCAGCATTTACCACCGATAAATTAGATTAATCATTACGCCCAAAATGTCAAGCAAGAACCGGCCAATTAACCGTTTTTTCGCACGGATTCAGTCAGCCCGCCCCTATGGGAAAATACGGGTATGAATTACACAATTCAGGGCATTATTACAACGCCCGCAAGGGTGCTCCGGGCCATGTCCGGTAATCGGGGGCCGGACGGCTTTTCCGAACGTAAATTCAGGCGCAGCCACCGGTCATAGAGGTTCTGCGTCATCGGAACAGGGGCCGGGGGTGGCTGCGGCCGCGGGGCGCGACATTTTGCTCCCTGACAACTTCGGTCAATAAAAAAGGCGGCTCAAGGAGCCGCCTTTGGAAAATCGTTGTGTGATATGTCGGGGATCAGGCCGAGCGACGCCGACGGACGATCACCAGCAGACCCATGCCGATCATGCCCAGGGCGGCGGGTTCAGGAACCAGTTCGCTCTGGCCGGAGAAGGAACTGCTGAAAACGAAGTTCTCGCCGACGCCTTCGGGATCACCGTTGAAGATGAGATCCGTGCCACCGTCCATGAAGGGAACGGCTTCGTCGAGGCTTTCGACGGTGAAGCTGAGTTCCTGGGCTCCGCCGAAGTCCATCCCGCCGAGCAGACCGAGGAAGGTCGCGTTGGTGCCCGCGGTGTAAACCACATCCTGGGTGGGCAGGAGGTTGTTGGCGAAGATGCTTCCGCCGGCGGTGCCGTTGGTGTTGACCATGTAATCGTTGCCGAACTGCGTGGCGTTAAAGTGCAATTCAGCATTTGAGAAGCTGACGGTGAGGATGTCGTCCACACCATCGGAAACCGTGAACGAACCGGTCAGGAACAGCGTCACATCGCTGCCGCTGGCCAGGATCGTCGGCGCCTCAGAAAGGCTGAAGTTGAACTCGGCATCGTCAAAGGTGGTTTCGGTTCCGCCGTTGACACTCACGGAGAAGTCCACCGTATTGGCGGCCACGAGGGTGTCATCCGTCAGATCGCCGACGGTTCCGCTGTTCGAATAGGTGAACAGCGGCGTCGTGCCGACCGAACCGAGTTTGAAACCAACCATGACAACGGCCTTGGCCGCAGGCGCAACCGCCAACGCAAAGACCATCGCAGTAACAATTCTCACCGTCCAGAGCGTTTTCACTGTACCAGCTCCCGAAAAACACGGGCTTTGGGCCCATTGTCGTCTTTCACCCTGCAGGGAAAGTCCCCACAATCTGATGTTCTGATAAGATACACCAAATTGTCGTTCTGTCAATGGTGAATTTAACGTTAAGTCCGAAAATGCGGGCATTACGGGAATTTTCCGCAGGACGACAACGTCACATTAAAGTGTTTCAACGCAACATTTTAAGTCAGAATTACGGGTCTTCCGGGCCGGTTGCGGTTCGCAGAAACTGCAGTGGGCGTCTATCATCGGGCCATGGGTTTGTCGAGCGCAGTTCATTCTGAACGGCGGCGGCGCGTGCTGGTGGCGGTGCTGATGGGCCTGCTGCTGGCGGCGACGACGGCGGTGGCCATGTGGGTCAGCCGCGGCAAGGCGCCGGCGAAGCTGCCTTCATTGGTTGCTCAAACCGTCGGTGTTTTCAAATTTGAACGCCCCTCCAGTTGGGCGCCGACCACCGAATCATCCACCAGCACACCCAACGGCGCGTCAACGGTCAGCTTCGAGCAGCGCGATGCGGCGACGGCGGGTCAGACCGGCGAGCGGGAAATGACCGCCGCTGAACTGCGTTTTGCCCGGCCCGTGCTGCCGAACGCCGCGATGGGCGCGGTCATGCAAAAAATGGTGCGCGGCATGGCGCAACTACGCGGCACCTGGCCGGTGCGCATCGGATCGATGACCGGCCTGCTGGGTCAGGCTGACCTGCTGGACACTGATCAACAGTTTCGCAGTCTTATGCTGGCGGTGATCACGATTGACGGCCGACGTTACTTCGCGCTGTCGCTGAGTTCGACTCATCTGGGCGATCCGATCGACGCGCTGCTGACCAATCGTATCATTCATTCGGTCGTCGATCGCCGCTATGCCGCGATGAACCCGCCGGTACAGCTCGCCGATGCGCTGACGCTCCGTCTGCCGGCGGGCCTGACAGCGCTTCGCCCGGCCGGTGAGGCTGGTCAGCACGCACTGATCGTGACGCCGACGCAATCGCTGCGTTACTTTCTGACAAGCATGAACGTGATCGACCTGCCGACTGTCGCTGAGCAGCTTGCCGCCTCGGCGCAGCAGGTGAACGATGCCGGCCAAACCGAAGTGCCCGAGGCGCTGATGCAGATGATTCAGCGGATGCCCGAAGCCGACCCCACCGTGCAGGTGGAAACGATGGTGACGCTGCAATACTGGAAGCTGCGTGGCCAATTGCCGACGCCCGGCAGTGGCGCGGCGGTCGACCTGGCCGGCCGGCCCACCCGTGCAATGTTGATCACATCCGGCCGAGGGGCCGAACCTTATCAGTCGATCTGGGGTATGAAGATCGACGATCGGCGGATGATTCTGATGGAGTTGATCGCCGAGCCGACCGCCGCCGGGCAGGTGCAGGCCGAGGCCCGGGCGATCGTCAGCGGGCTTGAATTGTCAACCGCCCCGGCGTCAAATTCCGATGACACCGCAGACACTGCCAATGAAAACCCCGAGGCGCCTCGTTAATCCGATCGTTGCGTCAAATTACCCGCCACGGAGCCTGATCATGATCGGCCGCCGTTTTCGAATGTTGATTCTGCTGGCCGTCGCCGCCGCGTCGACCGCCGCCCCGCTGTCGGCCGCGGACAAAACCGCCCCCAGCAAGGCCCGGCCGCTGACCGATCAGCGATGGCACGACCGCGCCTATGGGCTGTCGTTTCTGATTCCGCAGGACATGCGAGTGGTCTCGCGCACCGCCGACACCGCTGCCGCCCGCGTCGAAGATCAACTGAACCAGATTTCGATCTCGCTGCACGTGAAGCGCTCGCGCAGCATTCTCACGCTCAAGCAGGTCACCAAGGAAGCCCGCGAGCAGATCCTCAGCCGCATCAGCGTCAACCACATCCTCGAAGAAAAGTCCAACATCACCATCGCCGATCAGCCCGCCGCGGTGATCTACGCCCAGACCAAATCCGCCAAGGGTGAAGACATCCTGCTGGGCCAGGCGATCATGCAGCTTGATCCGCAGACCTTCGCGGTCATGGAAGTCACCAGCGCCCTGAATGAATACCCCATCGCCCACGACACCTTCGAGGCGGTGCTTGGATCGATGCAGCGGATGAACCCCGAACAGATCGCCAAGCAGCGTGCCGAGCAGCTCAAACTCGGCATCGAATGGCGCACGGAGCTTCGGCCGGAGCAGATACACAAAGCGCTGATCGGCGAGCAGTGGTACCGCGTGCTCGACGGCAAGCGTGATATGGGTTACATGCGTGTGCGCCAGCACAAGGCTTCGCAGTCGGGCAAAACCGGCGTGGCGGTCGAGGTGCAGCAGCGCATTGCGATTGCGGCGGATTACTACGACTCGCTGGCGACGTACTTTCTGGCCGACGACGACTCGGTGGAGATGTGGAAGGTGACCACGACGCGGCGATCGATCGCGGCGCGCCCCAACGCCGACCCCAATGCGAAAAATCAGCAGGCGGACACGTATGTCGAAACCGGCGTTCGAGCCGGCGAAGAGGTGAACATCACGCTCGACGGCCCGCGCCAGGCCGACAAGCGCAAGTACAATCGGCCCGAGCGCGGGTACCTGGCGCAGGTCGAGGCTCAACTGCTGCCGCAGCTTCTGCCGAACGACCGCCCCGGCACGTATGGGTTCTACTACTACAGCTCGTCCAACAACGCCGTGAGCTTCCGCACCGACACCGTCACGCCGACGCTGACCGGCTTCACCGTCGCCACCCGCCTCAGCCCCAACGACCCCGAACTCAAAGCCACCTACAACGCCCAGCGCCAGCTCATCGAAAAACAGCTCGGCAACGACCGCCGACTGGTCCCGACCTCGGCGGCGATGATCCAGCAGATATGGAAAGGCCGGTGAGTCTCTTTTCAGGCGGGGAGAATTAATTCTCCCCGCCCCGTGTCAAGTTTGCATCCAATAGGGTTCACACCTATTCTGAGGGCCCGAAAACCGGGATTTGTGGTTCAGCGTACAGACTTATTATGGCGAATATCACCTACGACGGACATAGCTTCATCGTCGACTCACGCCGCATCTGGCTGACCGGCGGCAATATCGACTACGCCCGGACCCCCGCGGCCCTGTGGGCGGATCGCATCCGCTCGGCCAAGGCGGCCGGACTCAACTGCATCGAGACCGCCGTCTGCTGGTCCGTGCACGAGCCCCAGCCGGGCAAGTTCAACTTCGACGGTGATGCCGATCTGAAGAAGTTCGTCCAGCTCGTGGCCGCTGAAGACATGTGGTGCATCCTCCGGCCGGGCCCCTTCGTCGGCGAAGGCTACGACATGGGCGGCCTGCCCGCCTGGCTGTTGCAACAGCCGGATGTGCAGCTTCGCCAGTCGAGTCCGGCGTTTCTGCAACTGGTCGCGCGGTATTTCGATGCCGTGATGGGGCAGGTCAAGTCGCTGCAGGTCACCGAATCCAAGCCCGGACCGATCGTGATGATGCAGGTCGAGCACCTCTGGCTCGCCCACAACGAAGATCAGGCCGAGGGATATCTCGAACAGCTTGTCCGCTATCTCCGCGAAAGCGGTTGCGCCGTTCCGCTGACCAATCGCAACAATCTCTGGCAGCAGACGCCCGGCACGATCGACACCTGGGCCGGCGACGAGCATATTTTCAGCAACTGTCGCCAGATTCGCGCCCTGGTGCCTGAAGCGCCATGCCTCGTGGCGGGTCTGCCGACCTGCGCCCACGACACCTGGGGCGATACCGCCTCAGCCCGCCGGACACCCGAGCATGTGCTCAAGGCCATGGCGTCCGTCGCCGCCGCCGGGGGCATGTTCTGCCTGACTCCATTTGCCGGTGGATCGAACTTCGGCTTCTCGGCTGGGCGACTGTCCGGCGGTGAAGACCGCTTCCTGACCACCGACCACGGCGCCCACGCCCCGCTGGATCAGACCGGCCGCCATACCCCCAAGTACGATCACACCAAGCGGCTGTGCACTTTCCTGTCACACTTCGCCCCGCTGATGAGCCACCTGCACCGCGGCGGCCACCCCACCGTCGCCGCGACCGGCAACACCGTCGTCCAGCAGACCGGCTCGCAGGGTTCGATCGTCTTCATCTGGAAAAATGAAGACGATGCGCCAGACCACATCGAGCTGACCACACCCGACGGCCATGTGCTCAACGTCACGCATGATGACTCCGGTGTGGCGTGGTTCGTGCTCGATGCCAATCTGCACGGCGCCGCAACGCTCGACCTGACCAACCTGCGTCCGTTCGCCTTCATCGATCGCCGCCTGGTGGTGCTCTACGGCCCGGCCGGCAGCGATGCGCTGGTGAGTGTCGACGGTACGGTGTTCTCCGACACCGTCCCCGCCGCCGGTGCTGACCCGCTTGTCCACAAGCGCCACGACCTTACGCTAATCGTGCTCAACGAACAGCAGGTCGACGCCGCCTACGCCAAGGGCTCGAGCCTCTTCGTCGGTGTCAGCGGATTCGACGCCGAAGGTGAAATCAAACCCCACGCCGACTTCGCCACGGCTTTCGAAATCACTCACGAAGGCAAAACCGTCAAGCACAAGCGCCCCGCCACCCCGCGCCGCGCCAAGCCGAAGTTCGACGCATGGCAGGTCGCCCCGGTCGACGCCTATATCGACGGCTCAGCCCCGCGCTACGCCACGCTCGACGGCCCGGCTTCCCTCGAAGCCTGCGGTGCCGACCTGGGCTACGGTTGGTACCGCGTCCGCATCGACCGTGCCAAGGCCAAGTCGGGATCCAAGCTGCTGATTCCTCAATCCGGCGATCGCCTGCACCTGTATCACGAAGGCAAGTTCAAATCGATCCTCGGCGTCGGCGCTTCGGCGACCCTCGATCCGATCACCTTCAACTTCCCCTCCGGTGAATCCGAGCTGATTTTCCTCGCCGACAACCTCGGCCGCTTCAGCCAGGACCTCGGCATCACCGATCCCAAAGGCCTGTTCGGACACCTGCTGGCGGTCAAGACCGTCCGCCTGCCCAAGCCCAAGAACCAGTCCGCCCCGCGGGTCAATCCTTTCGAGCTGACCGGTTACGTACCGCGCTGTGCCGAGAACGATCGTCGGCCCTTCCCGCAGTACACCTTCGAGGTCAACCTGTCGACGAAGAAGACGCTCGTGCTCGCGCTGAGCGGCGATCGTCCCCGCAGCGTCGTGATGGTGAACTCCAAGCCCGTGGCCATCGACATCGGCTCCGGCATCACCCGACAATACGTCCTCGAGGATCACCTGCACAAAGGCAAGAACAAGATCACGCTCGCGCTGATCGACGAGGTCGCCGGTCGATTCAATCCGCAGAAAAACGCTGCGCTTTATGAAGTCGTCGAGGTGCTGTCCGAGAAGGCCGACTGGTGGTATGCCCGCTGGCAGATGCCCGCCAAGAAAGAATTCACCGACCTGCCGCGCTCGCTGCCGAATGTTCCCGCTTTCTTCAAATCGACCTTCACCATCAACGACACCTCCGCCCCGCTGTTCGTCGAACTGACGGACATGTCCAAGGGCCAGGTCTTCTGCAACGGCCACAACGCCGGTCGCTACTTCCTCGCGACCCACACCAACAAAAAGGTCGGCCCCCACAAACGGGTCTACCTCCCCGAGCCGTGGCTGCACACCGACAAGCCCAACGAACTGATCCTCTTCGACGAGCACGCCAAACTCCCCACCCGCGTCAAGCTCACGCATTGACCCTTCGCCATTAATTCTCCCTCCAAGCCCGATGACGAGCCCCGCGAGCCGTCGGGGTCTGTCTGTTTTTTTACAGCGGACGACTCCGCACGACCGATAAACGCACCATGCCTATCGACATCGACACGCTGCGGAAGTATCGCAATCCGGTGTTTGTTGAAACCGGAACTTTCATGGGAATGACCGTGCAGAAGGCGCTGGACGTCGGATTCGAGCGCGTGATCAGCATCGAGATCGACAACAAGCTGCACCAGGACGCGGTGGCGAAGTTCGCTGATGAGCCGCGCGTCACGCTGCTGCACGGCGATACGCTTTCACACCTGCCGGGCATTCTGGCGCAGCTCGACACGCCCGCGACGTTCTGGCTGGACGCGCACCGCTCGGGCCCGCTGACCGGCGGCGTCGTGCCCTACCCCGTGCTCGGCGAGTTGCAGTTGATCGCAGCCCACCCGATCAAAACGCACACCATCCTCATCGACGATCGGCGGTTGATTCCGACCGAGTGGCAGATGAACGAGTTGGATGTGCACGCCGCCCTGCGACGGATCAACCCCGACTACCAGATCGCCTACGCGCCCGGCATCGTGCCTGACGACATCATTGTCGCCGCGGCGTGAGCATCGGAGTCGTCAGCAATCCATCGTCGACCGCCATCCCCGGCTCGCGCAAGCGGAAGTACGTCGCGCGCCCGCCGGGATCGGCGAACTCACTGAGCGTCAATTCATAATCCGGCTTGCCGCCCAGACCAAAGCTCGATCGCCACATACCCACACGGCAGCCCATGCCGCCGGGTCGCACGGAATCATCAGCAACGAGCTTCAGCGATGAGGGGTCGATCAACAGGCGCTCAAGATCAGCGCCGTCCTGCTTGTTCAGATTGGGGTGCTGTGACGGATTCAGACAGAACACCATGGGGCCGCGCATCACCGCGGCGCGACCGGCTTGCCGTTGGCGGCCTTTGACCAGCCGCCATGGCATGGCCATGTCGATGGCGATCACATCGCCGGCTCGCCACTGGCGCTTGATCGGTAGAAAACGCCCCGGCATGATCGGCCCGTCAATCGGCGCTTCATTGACCAGCACCTTCACACCATCCGCCCACAACGGAATACGCAAACGCATCACAAAAGCCACAGGCTTTTCGGGATCAACCTGTATCTTCACGCGGCCGCTGGAGGGATAGTCGGTCGTCTGTTTGACCGTGACGGGAACTTCGGCAACGGGCAGCGTGGCTGTCGACTCTGTGTAAAGATTGACCGCCAATGCGGCCGGATCATCCGAACGGTAATACACGAAGGTTGGTAATTCGCTGACGATGCGTCGGTAGTTGCACGGGCAGCAATAGGTGTCGCCATCGAAGTAAACGCGCGGCCCCTGGGTCGGAGCAAAGTAACGGAGCTTACGACCATCGGGCGACTGGGCGGCGAAAAGCGTGTTGTAGATCATGCGTTCGATCAGATCGCCAAATCGGCTGTCGGTGGTCTTGCGCAGCAGCGCGTCGCACACGCGAATCTGGTAACAGGTCGCGCATGTTTCGCCGAGCTCGCCGCGTCCGTCCTGATCATCCGTCCAGATTTCCCACTGGCCGGTGGCGCCGGTGATCATCATGCCATCGCCACCGGTCATGAAATCGATCATGCGACCAGCCGGCGCGGGCAGGTCCGGGGCATCGGTCATGCGGGCCAGTTCAAGCTGGGCCAGACTACGCGCCGCGTAGGCATAGATGTGACCTTCAATCAGGCGGCGTCTTCCGATGACAATCGGCAAATCCCACTGGGGCAGGCGGCGCGTCTGCGTGACAAAATCGAGATAACGGTGCTGACCGGTGGCGCGGTACAGCGCGAGCATGGCGCGTTCGAGTCCGGTGACCGCAACATGTGTTGCCACGCCGGTCTTCTGACTCCAATCCTCCGGCACCTGCGACCAACGGGTGATGACGTAATCCGCCGCCTTACGGGCTGCATCCAGTGAGCGTTGCGAGTTGAACAGTTCGTAGTCGGCGACCAACCCCCAGACCAGATACCCAACCTCGTGAATATCCCACAGGCCCTTGATGCGCTGAGGCTCGGCGAGCATGCCGACATAACCGTCTTCAGTCTGATTCTGAATGACAAAGTCGACCAGATGATTCTTCAGCGCCAGGGCATCGGGATTGCGGCTGTAAGCTGCAAGACGTACGGCGGCATCGATCAACTTGCCGAGGCCGATGTATCCGCTGCTTTTTTTGCGCTCCACAAACGGGGGCAAAAAGTCGCGGTCTGCATCGAGCGCCAGCAGGTTGTTGTTGATTGTCACATCAATGCGCCGACCGATCTCACCGCCAACACCCACCTGCTGCACACTCAGCGGCTCGAGCGTCTGAGCGCCACACAGGGTCACGATCGAAAACAGCACAAGGATCGCCGCAATGATTCGCCCGCGATAAAACATGGCCGCCTCCTGTAAGTGAGACTGCCATTCTGCGAAAGAATCGGTGTGGACACAAGATGAACCGGTGATCACCCGGCCTTCTTGAAGCAGAGCGGCGGTTGATACCGACCGAGTGGCAATTGATCACCTGGCTGCGACACGATCTCAGCGTGACAAAAATACACCATGCCGATTCGAGTCTGCCCCGATGGTGAGCAGCCGGGCGCGATGTGATCATGCATGTTTTTGCGGAGTGCGCATCATGCTTGAAGGCGAATCCGGTCAACTGATCGACGGCGGAATTGATTCGAAGATTGATTCGGGGGTTCGGGGCATTCTCAATGAAGCGTTGGCCGGTCGCGCACCGGGGCGTGAGCAGTGCGAGGCGCTGCTCGGTTTTCATGAACGAACGATTGAAGCGAATCTGACCCGGGCGGTGGCGGACACGCTCTCGCGGCGGCGGTTCGGCAATCAGGCGATGCTGCTGGGACAGATCGGCATCGAAACCTTCGCCTGCCCGGCGCGCTGCGGGTTCTGCGTGTTTGGTGAGGGGCACACGCAATTTCCCGAAACGCGGCTCAGCCTCGACCAGATCATCGAGCAGGCTGAAGGCCTGGCCGGCGGCGGCGATCTGTATGCGCTGTTTCTGATGACGATGCATACGTTCGAGATCGATCGCCTGACGAGCATCGTGGCGGGCGTTCGCAAGGCGCTGCCGCTGCAGACGCAGATCGTCGTGAACATCGGCGACTTCGATCGCCAGCAGGCCGAGGCGCTGAAGGCGGCGGGCGTCGACGGCGCGTATCACGTGCAGCGTCTGCGCGAGGGTGATGACACCGTGCTGGATCCGGCGGAACGGTTGCGGACGATCGATGCGGTGCGCGAGGCGGACCTGGACTGGTACTACTGCTGCGAACCGCTGGGCCCCGAGCACACGCCAACCGAAATCGTCGATCAACTGATGCTCGGCGTGGAGCGCGGGTGTTTTCAGCATGCCGCCATGCGGCGTGTCTGGCTCGACCATTCACCGCTGGCTCAGCGAGGTCAGATCAGCGAGCTGCGGCTGGGCCAGATCACGGCGGTTGTTTCGCTGGCGTCGGGGGCCTGCGCGGAGACAACCACGATCGCCGTGCATGAGCCGAACCTCATCGGGCTGACTTCGGGCGCCAACGTCGTTTACGCCGAGGCCGGCGCCAACCCGCGCGACACCTCGACCGACACACGCGACCACCGCGGGCTCGACATCATCGGCGCTCGTCGCATGCTCTACGAAGCGGGTTTCACCGCCATCCGGCGCGGCGACGGTTCGACTTCACCGCTGAACGAACGGACGATCGACCCGGCTTGCGTGTAACTCAGACAAGATCAGACCGGGGCGGCGGGCGCTTCGGACGCTTCGGGCATCTTCGCGGCGCCCTTGCCGGTGAGCGCTTCGCTGACGTGGGCTTTGAAGTGGCCATCACTTGTGGCGATGGTGGCCCGGGCGAAGCTGACGCACCAGCCGACGCACCACAGCACCGCCCCGAACAGCGCCCCGCAGAACAGCGACAGCACCACCGTGCCCCAGAACGTCGCGTCCTCGCCGCCGATGCTCGACAAGAACACCAGCGCGATGAACGCTCCCGTGATGCCCATCCACAACCGCCAGGGAAACAACTCCGAGCGGGCGCCCTTGCCGTGGTCGTAGCGTTCGCGCGTGTTTACATTGACTGCCTTGAAGTAGGTGCCGCTGCCTTTGCCGGGCTTGGCCATCATGTACATCGTCAGCTTATGGCCCGCGGCGCAGGCGACCAGAAAGTCGACGAGGTGGACGGTGTGGTCGTTGCCTTCGTCATCGGTGAGGTAGATGTTCTGAAAGTTGGTCGTCTTGGATGAGACGTAGCCGTGGCCGGGTTGTGAGACGCTCACGCCGCCGCCATAGTTGGTGGTGGTTCCGCCGGTGAAAGACCCTTCGACGGAGGTTTCGCTGCGCGTGTCGGTGTGTTTGACCACGCCGGTGTGGGCGTAGATTTCATAGCCCACGCCGAGCGCCGATCCTTCGGTGAGTTTGTCGCTCCACATGATGTGTCATCCCCTTGGTTGAAAATATCAACAGGTTCAAGCTCCGCCGCCGCGACGGAGAATTCGCATATGTATGTGATGTACTTCACCCCGAAGGCTGCGATACAGTCTTCATGTTATAACCCGACCGGTGCAGGCATCAACCATTTTTTGCAGCCCCGCAGGCAGATTGGGGGACGGCAGGCGACATCAAACCGTGGCAGTTTCGCCACGCCCCGGCGTCGATTGCCGTTTACGCCACGCCGAGATGCAGTACACTGAAATCCATGGAAAACCTGATGCCGCTGCTGTTTCCGTTGGTCATCGCCCTCATCATCGGCGGGCTGATCTACAGCTTTTACGCCGCAGCCCAGCGCCGCAAGGAACTCGCCGCCTGGGCCCAGTCCAAGGGCCTGCGCTTCGACCAGTCGAAAAACCACGGCTTCGAAGCCCGCTATCCCCTGTTCAAATGCCTGCATCAGGGCCACCGCCAGTACGCCTTCAACATCACCACCGGCTCCCTGCTCGATCGCAACTTCATCGGCTTCGACTACCACTACGAAACCTACTCCCGCGACAAAGATGGCCACCGCAAAACCCACCACCACTACTTCTCCGCCGCCGTCCTCGGCACCGACATCCCCCTAAAGCCCCTGTTCATCCGCCCCGAAGGTTTCTTCGACAAGGTCACCGAGTTCTTCGGCTTCGACGACATCGATTTCGAATCCGCCGAGTTTTCCAAGCGCTTCTATGTCAAGGCCGAGGACAAACGCTGGGCCTACGACGTGCTCCACGCCCGCGCGATGCAATACCTGCTCGACGCCCCGCGCTTCACCCTCCAGTTCGCCCCCGACTGCGTGATCATCTACCGCAACAGCACCTTCAAAATCGAAGACTTCGAATCCGCCGCCGAAGTCGTCGACGGCCTGCTCGACCAACTACCCGACTACCTGATCAAACAACAGCGTGAGCTACAAGGCCACGTGTGACCATGTTTCATTTCGATA
This sequence comes from Planctomycetales bacterium ZRK34, assembly GCA_014873095.1. Lineage (GTDB taxonomy): Bacteria > Planctomycetota > Phycisphaerae > Phycisphaerales > Zrk34 > Zrk34. Next base: position 3,345,461 of record CP050848.1, on the reverse strand, counting down.
TATATGATGCGCTGTTGTTGGCAGGGATCATCGGGATTAGTGTACTTCTTGCACGTCACAGGCACTACAAACGAAAAGACCGCGGTGTGCGCATGCGAGCCTGGGCTGTGAAGCAAGGCCTGACATGGTCACCCGTCAAGGACAACCGCATCGCCGAGTCATTTTCATTCTTCTGTTTTCAGCGTGGCCCAAACCGTTTCGCTGAAAACATCTGCCGTGGACGATGGAACGATCGAGACATTGTCGCACTGGATTATCACAATCCTGCTAGCCGGAAGAATCAGATTCAACCTAACGCCTTCTCCGCCCTTATCCTTTGCTCCGCACACCCTCTGCAGCGCCTGCTGCTCCGACCTGAGGAACTCGGTGACAAACTTGCCGCTTTCGCAGGCCTTGAGGATATTAACTTTGAGTCCGCGGAGTTCTCCCGAAACTATTTTGTTGGCGCCCTTGACCGCCGTTGGGCCTATGAGGTTCTACATGCCAAAAGCATCGACTGGCTGTTGACCCATCCAGGCTACAGCATCGAATTCGACGACACCGCCGCCATCATTTATCGTGACGGGCTATTCGAGCCTGAAGACTTTCAAAAAGCCTTCGACGTGCTCGCTGGACTCTTGGATATGATCCCTGACTACGTCAAACAACAGCAAGCCCTGACAAGCTCAACCGCCATGGAGTAGAATCCGTTGACAGGATGTACAGGATGTAAACATGATCTGATTCCGATCCTGTTCATCCTGTCAAAATTCTTCCTTGGCGCCTTGGTGGTGAATCAGATGTACCAACAGCGTGAGGCCGTCGCATGAATTTTCTTGCCGCTGATCAACCGATCTTTCTCTACATCATCCTCGGCGTGATTGTTCTGGGCGTGATCTGGTTCATCGCGACGTACAACACGTTCGTGCGCCTGCGCCAGCATGTCAAAGAATCCTGGTCGGATGTCGATACGGAACTCAAACGCCGCTACGACCTGATTCCAAATCTCGTGGAGACGGTCAAGGGCTATGCCAAGCACGAGCGCGAGGTGCTCGAGCGCGTCATCGAAGCCCGCAACAGCGCCCAGGCCCAGCACGGCTCGCCCAACGAGCAGGCCGCCGAGGAGCGCAAGCTCAGCGGGGCCGTGCGCCAGCTCTTCGCCGTCGCCGAGGCCTATCCCGATCTCAAGGCCAACACCAACTACCTGCACCTGCAGAAGGAACTGGCCAACACCGAAGACCGCATCCAGGCCGCCCGCCGCTTCTACAACGCCAACGTCCGCGATCTGAACACCCGCCTGCAGGTCATCCCATCCAACATCGTCGGCAACATGTTCAGCTTCCAGCGCGCCGACTTCTTCGAACTCGACAACGAAGCCGAACGCAGCGTTCCGCAAGTCAGCGTGTGAGCAACAATGAACGCTCTACATAACCCCAGTGAAGCAGACATCATCGCCGCATGGAGGGAGAAACGCCGTCTGAGTCAACGGGCGCATCGGGCGATTGTTGTTTATATTGTCATGGTCTTCGTACTGGCCATTTGCATAGGTGTTATCACACACCTTCTGCCGTGGCTTTATACCTGGATCTGTGTCGGAGCTTTTGCTGCTTTTGTCATTCTGTTGCTCTGGCTTGATGCGAGAGCCCGTCCGGACAGAAACTGGAAATGCCCGGTATGCAATCGTCGGCCATGGACGGGTATCGGCAAAGTATCACTGACAGAATGTACGCACTGCGGATGCAAGATGCCCAAAACCATTTTGGATGAAGAAAGTGTCGATAGCCTTGAACGTCTTGTTGACTTGAAGAAGAAAGTCTGAGTTTCACACCGCCATTGCGCCGCCGGGGGTTGAAGCGCCGGGCTTGGTCAAATCGACTTCGAAGCGCGAACTCGGCAGCAGTTTGCCGGCGTTGAAGGCTTCGTCGGGGTCGAACATGGCTTTGATCTTGGCGAAGGTCGCCATCGTCGGGGCGTTGAACATCACCTTCATCATGGGCAGCTTTTCGACGCCGACGCCGTGCTCGCCGGTGAGGGTGCCGCCGATGCTGATGCAGTATTCGAGAATGTCGTGACTGGCGTCCATGGCCCGCTTGACCGCGGCGGCATCGTGATCGTCGTACAGAATGATCGGGTGAACATTGCCGTCGCCGGCGTGGAAGACGTTGGTGATGATCAGGTCGTACTTGGAGCCGATCTCATTGATGCGCTCAATCACCTGCGGCAGCATCGACCGCGGCACACAGGCGTCCTGGGTGCAGTAGCTGGTGCTGATGCGGCCGATCGCGCCGAAAGTGCGCTTGCGTGCCGACCATAGCTCTGCCCGCTTCACCGGGTCGGCGGAGCATTGCACATCCGTGGCGCCGCAGCGCGTGCAGATGTCGACCACCTGCTGCATCTGATCATCGAGCGTGGCTTCGAGGCCGTCGAGTTCGAACAGCAGCAGCGCTGCCGCATCGCGCGGAAAGCCGTAATGGAAGGCGTCCTCGACCACCCGAATCATCGCCCCGTCCATCATCTCCAGCCCCGCCGGGACGATCCCCCCGGCGATCACCTGCGACACCGACTCACACGCGGCGACGGACGAATCGAAGATGCCCACGATCGTGCGAAACGCCTCGGGGCGCGGCGACAGTTTGACCCATACTTTCGTGATGAGGCCGAGTGTGCCTTCGCTACCAACCATCAGTGCGGTCAGGTCCGGGCCGATGCCGTCGTACAGGGCGCCGCAGCGTGTCTGCACGATCTCGCCGTCGGGCGTGACGAATTCGAGGCCGAGCACGTGGTTGATCGTGACGCCGTACTTGAGCGTGTGGACACCGCCGGCATTGGTGGCGGCGTTGCCCCCGATTGTGGCGGCCCGCTGCGAGGATGGATCCGGCGCGTAGTAAAGCCGCTCACCACCCGGCAGGCGATTGACGTGGTCAGTCAGGGCGGTGTTGCACACCCCCGCTTCGACGCAGGCGACGCGGCTCTGCAGGTCGACCTCGACGATCCGCTTCATGCGGCTGGTGACGATCAGCACGCCATCTTCATACGGCACGCTCGCCCCGGTCAGCCCCGTCCCGCTGCCGCGCGGCACGATCGGCGCCCCCGCCCGCCGCAATACCCGCACGCAGGCCGCCACCTGCTCGGTCGATTCCGGCAGCACCACCGCCCCCGGCATCGCCTTAGCCAGTGTGAACCCGTCAGACTCGTAGGCCACCAGCTCGGCCGGATCGGTCAGAACCCCCGCCGCCCCCACGATTTTCACCAGTTCCGCCACGACCTGTGCAGTGCACTTGCCCATGGCCGGATTCTAACCCGAAATCGTCCGCGCTGCCGACGCGGCCGCTTTCGGGGATGACTTGACCGGGCCGAGCGGATTGCTAAAGTATTGGGCTCACCAGCCGATGATACATCGGCCGGACGACAACTAATCCCCTGTAGCTCAATTGGTAGAGCGGGCGGCTGTTAACCGCCAGGTTGCTGGTTCGAGTCCAGCCGGGGGAGTTAAATCCCCAGTCGCGAACACCCCGCGACAAAATGGTTAACCGAAAGGCGCCGCGGCCCGACCCCCGTGGCGTCTTTTCATAACCAAAATACCACAAACAGTTACAACACATCAGGCCACGATCCGGCCGTATCTCGCTTTCGAATCGAGACTCGCTACCCCGCTCAAAACCAGCCGTGGTTCCGTTCGGGGGACCGAATTAGACGCGAAATCTCTCTCTATCTCTGAACCGAGCCGACAAAGGGGTTAACAGCTTGGTTCAAGTCTGCGAAACCCTGTCTTTGACATCCACTACAATGCCCGTGAGTGCGGTGGACCAACTCGGGCTGCCAATGACATCAGCTATGCGCTGGTCGTGACCGTCAAGGCACCCAAAGAGGGCGATCTCTATAACCGAGTAGTTCGACGGTATCGTGCTCGGCTCGAGCCAATAACACCAGTCGTTGAGGTTCCGATTCGACTGTGATTAACTTACATCGCGATGGCGAACTGTCCTCGCTCGACCATCTTGAACCGGGACTCTATACCTTTGAGTTTGATTTCGCGCTGAATCGCCTGGTGCAATGCCGCCTTCGTCGTCGCCGATTCATGCCGCCGGCGCCCCGACTCGGTTACCGGGTTGGTCAAGAACGACCTTAAAGCGGCCTACGACGCGGCGATGGCGATGCCTACGCAACATGCTAAAAATAAATGATATATATTCAATTTGTGGACATCAATGGCCATTTGTTATGCAACTAATAGCTAATTAAAGTTGACTTTTTGGCCGATCCATTGTAGTGTTCAGGGCGTTCGAAGGAGGTACTCCAATGGCCGCAAAAAAGACCATGACATTGAATTTGTCGCCCGCAGAAATGCTGGCGCTCGAGCGCTTGGCCGAACAGAAAGAACTGAGCAAGACGGCGGTTCTCCGCCAAGCGCTTCGACTGTATCAGCTCATCGATGCCAGATTGGCCGATGGCGAGAAGCTGTTCTTCGAGGATCCCGAGGAGAAGAAAGCACAGGTGATGGTGCTATGAGCGAGCAGACAATCCAGATCATCGATCATGGAACGGGGGGCGTGGTCGACGCGATCCTGCATGACGAATTGGATGCCCTGGCTTTGATTGAGGCCGAAAAAGCCTGGGGGCCATACCGTATCGAAGCAACACGGCGTCTGATCAAGAATGGAGCGCCTCCCGACGAGCAGCCCCAGCATTGGCATTGGAACTGGGAGAAAAAATCCAGCGACCTCAATCTCTTGGCCTATCGGGGCATCGGGATTGAGTGCGAGGGTCACATGCAAGGCTTGATGCTTTTGCGGACCGCAGGAACGATTGCGACGCTCAATCCGGACGTGGGCAAATCCCTTGTCTATGTTCCGTACATCGAGAGTGCACCGTGGAATACGAAGGCGCTCGAGCCGCACCCCAGATTCGGTGGAATCGGCATTCGACTGTTCGAAGCTGCGGTGCGAGTGAGTATGGCAGAGGGATACAAGGGGCGATTAGGGCTGCACTCGTTGCCGCAGGCCGAGCGATTCTATCGGGACATCTGCAAGATGCAGGATTGTGGCTTGGACGCCAAAAACCCTGAAAACCTCCGTTACTTCGAGCTCACGCATGATGCGTCGAGCACGTTCCTCAAGGAGGCATGACATGATTGACGAAATGAACAAAGATCGTGGTTGGCTCAAGAAGATGGCGGCAGCGGAGGACAACTCGCCGATTTCGGTTGGTGGCCTTGCAGCAGAGCTTGGCGCTCCAAGCCCAGATGAACCATTGCTACTAAAAGCAATTGCTCCGGCATTTGCGAAGCTGGTAGAGCTTGCCCGCCGAGCAAATCACCTGACTGTTGAAGAACTCGCAGAAAAGGCCAACATTGAAATTACGGAACTGCTTGCCATCGAAAGTGGCGGCAGCCTTGACCTCGAGCCACGTACGGTGTTTCAGATTGCAAAGACATTGAAGCTTCCTGGGCCGAAATTGCTTATGCTATCTGGACTCGCCAAGGCAAAGAGCGTCGACTTCGATGAGGCGGCAGTCCGATTTGCCGCTCACTCGAAGGGTGTCGAAGAACTATCGCAAGAAGAGCACGAAGCGCTCGAAGAATTCGTGAGATACCTCGGCGAGGGCTAACCGGGATTTGTCTAGTTGAAGAACAGGTTTCTCAAGGACAAGGTGGCAGCCGACATTGACAAGCACGTGGCGAGGGTCCTTGGTGACCTCGGCACTCCGGAGCCGCCACTGCGCCTTGAGATTGTCCGGGATCTGCTCGAGCTCGATCGGCAGTTCTATTCGAAGGACGACCCGAGCGTGCTCGACCAGGTTGCGCATAAGCTGAGGCTGTCTGGCAAACAGGTGCTCAAGCGTCCAACTCTGGTCTTTGATGCGATCAAGAAGTTTGATCTGCGTGCGCTGTACCTCCCAGATACGAAGAGGATCTTGGTCGATAGCGATCTCCCCAAGCTGAAGCATCGGTGGGCCGAGGCGCACGAGATCGGGCACGATCTGGTCCCATGGCATCACGAGATGATGCTTGGTGATACGCGTCTAACCCTCAATCCCGGTTGCCATTCAAAACTCGAAGCCGAAGCCAACTACGCCGCCGGCCGACTCTTGTTCTTGCAAGGGCGATTTGAAGAGACAGTGCGAAGCTCGAGCCTCAACCTTGAATGGATCCGGGCAACCGCCAAGAAATACGGGAACACAATCACGACTACCCTATGGCGGGCAGTCGAGCACCTCCTCGAGCCAGCCCTGGCATTGATCAGCTGCCATCCCATTCATCCACCGGACGACTGGGGGAATAGCGATGAGGTAGAACACTTCGTTCGATCGAGAGCATTCGCGGACCGATTTGCTGCGATCCGTAGTGAAGACCTATTTGCGATGGTTCAGGGCTACTGCATGCAGGAGCGGTATCGGGGTCCGCTCGGCAGTCGCGAGATTATCCTTCCCGACGACAACAACGAGGATCACCGCTTTACATTTGAGACGTTCTTCAATGGCCATCGCGCCCTCACGCTCGCTCTTTACGCAGGGAAACGAAATGTTGTGGTCACCGTTTGAGTTCCGATGAACACTACAAGTCGTCAACGTCATCTTCGAGCGAATCAGAATTGTCGTCATCGAGGAAGAGCAGCGTCAATGTCTTGCCATAGCTACCGAGGCCTACAACGTCCTCTTTGATCTCAATCTGTGGTGCGTCGTCGAACCAGTCGTCAAGGGATGCCCAAGCCCCCGCCTTCGAAGATCGGCGAACCTTCTGGCTGTCTTTGTTGAATTCGGCGGTACATGTGCCAGCCGGGACGGGAGTTCCCTTGCGGAAAAAGTGTGTTCCGTGAATCTCCTTGAATGCCTCGGATTGAAAGCTGCAGGATATGGAGGTGCCCTCACTGATGATCACCGCGATGGGGTCTTCGGCGAACCGTGCGTATCGGATTGCGGTGGCTGTAATTGAAGTCTGGCACAGATGCTGCAGTCGCCCAATTGCGTGGAACCCAGATCCGGCATTCCTGAGCGCCGGTAGGAACAGCGACTCGGGCATTAGCAGCGCCGCGGCGAAGAAATCGGCCTGTCGTTCATAGTCATTGCCTGAAAACGTTCCGCTGCGCGACTCATGAACGCAGTTCCCATTCATAAATAAAGCATCACAATGGCCCGGCAGGAAGTAATGCCCCAGTTCATGTGCGATGCTAAACCGAATGAAGCCGTCGTTCTGGATGCGCGAGCTGTGGTAGATGCCGAAGGCGTTGCCCACGCGCATCAAGAAACCTGAGACACCAGGCTCCATGCCATCTCGGGTGGCGATCTCGATTTCCTTCTTCCGAGCGATCTTGAACGGGCAAATCGGGAGTGACTTGAATCCGTGATCGGAAACAACTTGGTTGGCGGTGCTCTCGGCTTCCGCTTCAAGAACAATCGACATGAATTAACCCTCGGAATCGGCCCCCTTGTTGGCGGCATTCTTCTTGGCAAGAACCTGGGCCATTTCGGCCAAGGTCTCTTGGTCGCTCGATGACATCCGATTCAGGTCTCGAAATATCTGTTCGGCAACTGGGCTACGTGCCTCGGAATCCATGTCGCGACCGAGCAAGTAGTCTACCGACACGGCTAACGCGTCGGCGAGGCGCTTGAGGTTATCGAAAGATGGCGCTCGCTTGCCAGTCTCAAAGTGCGAAATCGCCGATGGTTGTAGTCCGGTACGGTTCGCCAGATCTGTCTGGCTTAAGTCGCGCCGATCTCTGGCCTCCCGGAGGCGGTCCTTAAAATCCCTTGCCATGGGCTTGACTCTCTATGACGAATCCGTATAATTTATTGTGACGGATATAGCGATGCTTGTCCGTCTTGATTTTGGAACCACTGTTGACGAACTCGTATCAATATACCTTACGGAAGGAGCAAGTCAAGCTATGGCTGAGAATTCTAACACCAACGGCGGCTGGGAAATCCAGATCGACGATTCCCGTTTCAGAGTGGACGATCCGGTCCTCACCGGACGCCAACTCCTGAATTTAGCTGAGAAGCGGCCGGTCGAGGAGCACCTTGTCTACTTCCTTGACCGCGATCGGCTCATGGAGGACATCGCTCTCGAAGAGTCGGTCGATCTGCGTCCCCGTGGCATCGAGCGATTCTTTACCTTCCACAGCGACCGGTCCTTCCGCTTCGAACTCGACGGCCGTCGACAGGATTGGGGGGTGGCGCGCATCTCCGAGGCCGTGTTGCGGCGGCTCGCCGGTGTTGGCACCGACTATAACGTTTGGCTCGAGCGCCGCGGCGAAGAAGACCGCTTGCTTGAGCGTGGTGAAATCGTCTGCCTTGATGAGCCCGGAGTCGAGCGTTTCTACACGGGACGAGACGATACGACGGCGGGATTTAAATCTGTCGTTCTGCCCACACAAGATCGCCGGTACCTTGAGGAGCATGGCCTCGAAGTTGAAGACGTCGCCAATGGCGCCGAGAAGGGAGTGGTCTTCAAACAGTACCCAGTGCCCGCAGATCTGTACGACACGTCCGCCACTGATGTACTCATCATTCTGCCAGCGGGCTATCCGGATACCGCCCCCGATATGTTCTTTTGTAATCCGTGGCTGAAACTCCGAAACGGAGGAAAGTATCCGAACCGAGCCGACGCGGCCCACATGTTCGCCGGTCGCCGGTGGCAGCGATGGAGCCGGCACAACAGCATATGGCGACCGGGCGTCGACGGAATGCAAACGATGCTTCGTCGTATCGACCGGGCTCTCAGGGGCAAGTAATGGACCGTTATACGCTCGCTATCCAACAGGCACACCTAGACGAACTTCGATCGCTTGTCCTTACCGTCAATGGGCACGAGCACGTCGCATATCTGCTGTGTGGCCAGGCGGATGTTCCAAGCGACCCTTGGACGGGGAGCCGTACTCGGCGTCTGCTGTCATTCGAGGTGATGGCATTGGCCGACGAAGATCTCGTATCGTCGTCGGATGCCCACGTTCGCTGTCGAACGCGCAGCTTTGCACGAGTATTGAAGCGTGCCCGAGATGAGAATCTCGCTGTCGCCGTCGTTCATTCGCATCCAGAGGGGATTGATTGTTTCTCGAAGGTCGACGATGGTGGTGAGCCATTCCTAGTCGAGATGGCACAGAACCGAAACGGCACAGGTTGCCCAATTGCAAGCGTGGTACTCACGCGATCTGGGAATGTGTTTGGTCGGGTTTGGACCGAACCACAGCATTCATCGCCCATTTCAATGGTTAGTGCGGTCGGCGATCAGCTCCGTCTCCACTATGAGGAACGCGAGAATGGAATGAGCCCCGAGTCACTTCAGCGCCAGATGCTGGCGTTTGGGGAATCTCTCAACACCGACCTGCGGCAGCTTCGGGTCGGAATTGTTGGTTGCGGTGCTACGGGAAGCGCGACCGGCCTGCTCTTGGCCCGTCTTGGTGTACAAAAGCTATTCATCGTCGACCGCGACTACGTCGAAGCCACGAATCTTAATCGTCTTCACGGAGCGACCAGCGCCGACGTCGAAGCCAAGACCCCGAAGACACAGGTGTTGAAGCGACAGCTCGAAGATATGGGGCTTGGGATCAACGTCGTCTTGCATGACGGCTGGATCGGTGATGAGGCCTGCCGCGATCCGCTGCGCTCGTGTGACGTCGTGTTTGGTTGCACGGACGACAACGATGGTCGCATGCTACTCAATCGATTCGCGTACTACTATTTGACACCGGTGATCGACATGGGGATCGGTATCGATGTGTCACAAGATAGCCCTCCGCGTGTTCTGGACGCCGCCGGCCGCACCACAGTAGTAGTTCCAGGATCGCGGTGTCTGTTGTGCCGAAAGGCCATCGACCACCAGCTGGCACGCGAAGAGCATCTGAAGCGCGTGAATCCTGCCGAGTACCTTGCCAGAAGAGAGCAGCAGTATGTTCACGGTGATCCAGGCCCCACACCGGCCGTGGTTACATTTACGACGAGCGTCGCATGCATGGCGGTGGACGAGCTTGTTCATAGATTGACTGGCTACCGAAGAGCTGATCCCTGTTCGCACCGGGTTCGCAAGTTCCATCTCTTGGAAGACAAGCGACCGGGCATTGCGGATGGGCGTACGTGCAGTCTGTGCGTCACCCCAGACGCCTGGGGGCGAGGCGATATCGAACCATTCCTCGATCGTGTGGGGTAACCACCATGTATCGCATACTGTGGCAATTCCTCGTCTTAATCGGCATTGTCAAGCGCCCGGATCTGATCGGAGCACGCTCGACCCAGCATCCAGCGCCCGAGCAGTTGAAGCCGGGCCGATTGGTGATCGTTGAAGATCAAGAGATTGCGAAATGGGCGTGCTTCAGATGTCCAGGCGGGTGCGGCGAGAAGATCATGTTGCCCCTGTCCCCCAAGCGAATGCCCCATTGGTTGGTTGAGCTTGATCAGGTCGGACGGCCGACAGCGTCGCCTTCGGTTCGCCAGTCCAATCCCTGTGGATGTCATTTCTGGATCAAAAGCGGCGAGATCCAGTGGTGTCCCGATAGCGGCCACAATTTTAGATCGAGTGACGACTAGTCACGTTAACTTGAAAGGATTTTGACCATGCGTATCCAACTGCCGATCGATCCAACCGAAATCTTCATCTCGGTGCTTTCTCAATGCCTTGAAGGCTGCATTACCGCAATTGCTGCCTGGCCAATTGGGCTCAAGGTGTTGTTCGCTGCGCTCGTAGTGGCGAGAATAGCAACCGCGATGCGAAGGTAGCGCTGGTACTCGAGCTATGTCACAAGCCTAGTCCACCCTCCTGAAGGAGGCACTCAAATCGGATTGCCAGCGCGTTCATTCTGAGAATTTGCCAGTTTCCACAATCACATATAGGCAAGAATTCTACCCTTGGAAACAAACCAATTACATGCGATCAATGATATGACGGACATCTCTAACAAGATCTTTCTGCTTCTTGCGTAGGTGTTCAATGTGGCCATCGATTGCCATCACTGCTGTTTTACGGCGCTGATTCCAGTCGTCAGTTCCAACCGCGACCTTGGATAGCGCTTCGGCCTCAGTACTCATCCAGTCTGTAAGATCGCCTAGAAAGTCGATGACAGTACGTTCGCCATGTGCTAAATCTCGAATGAGGTATTCAATTTCCTTCATTCGATCCATGTCTACTGCATATTTCGTCGGTGAAAATATCTGTCCGAAACGATCGCGAAGATTATAGAGGCCACCGCAAATTTTGAATTCGCGGAACGACTCACGCAGTCGATCACGTCCGTGTGCCAGGTGCTCAGCAAATTCGGTATCTCGAGCATGTCGAGCATGAGATAGATAAATAATGGTCAGTAACAGAGAGTCTGATAGTGTATCCCCCAGTTCACCGACTACCTGTCTGATTCGCTCGCGTTCTTCAGCGTTGACTTTTGGCCCCTTTGCTGCGATCTTTTTAAAAGTGTCAGTGAATAAACTGAAAATGTCCATTTTGGTTTCCTCTTGGATAGAAATTCATATTGAGATTTGCACAAGTGTTGCTGCGATCTCTAGGGCGCTCTTTCATACATCAGCGATCGGCATTTATTGAACGATACCGTTTCCTGTGTGACTTCAAATTTTGCGGCCACAAGCCATTGTTACTGATTTCAATGTTCCGCCGGGACATCAACCGTCAACTCGGGGTCGGAGACCGCCTTGATAAACGCTCTACCTATTGTTGTCAGGTCCCAGAATCCATCTTCGTGGTAAATCAAACCCAGATTCTTCAAATGAAAGTGATTAAACGTACGAGGGTCGCGCGATGCCAATACGATTCCGAGTGGTGTCGCAGCGAATGCCCGTCGCATGGCTTCGGAAAATGCGGCAGACAATGAAGTGGGGCGTCGACCAGCAATTTCCGCTAGAACCCGAGCATCATCCGACGTCATTCGAGTAAGTATGCGTCCGAATTCTGGATGCGCCGAATGATCAACCATTTCTTGAGCGAGTAAATTGGACCATAACTCACGGATTCCTGCATCAGTTTCCTGCGATGCGTGCTCAAGGACCTGAATGAAAATATTTGGCCTAGGGAATTGCGGGTTCTTGGTGGCTCGTTTGGCCTTGCAATCAGCCGATGCGACCGCCTCTACAGCAAGAACCTTCTCTACGTCAATCATGTGGTCAAACTTGGCCCGTATCAGTCTTCCAATCCCCCCGGTCGTTTCCGTAATGGGTGCCAAGATCGACTCGAATGTATTACATGCCGTTGACACAACGATCGCCCACGATGATTCGGGAATCGCTTGCATCGCCTTACCTATACCCGTCAAGTCCACGCTTTTGTCGTCCGCGGCCATAGTGCTACACTTCTTCTTTCAACCGCATTCAGGGAGACTCAGAAGATTGTTTGGTTGCTCTCCATCTGCAGTGGTCCTGATGTACTTATTGCCATATTGACTAGTAGCAACGATTACGTCGACAGTCTTTCCATTGCGAGATACGTAGAAACTCCACTTATCACTCTCGATGCCTTCAATGGCTTCCTGCTGTGTGATCTTCCAAGCATTACCATTCGGATTTTTCCCACCAATGTGAGTAATTCGTTCATGGGGGTTTTCTCGGTCACTCTTGTTGATACAGAGAACCTGGTGACGAGCTGCCATAATTACCTCCGGAAATTGAAGAACTATTTCAGAACCTAGAACTGGTGTATTAGGCTACTCAACCATAAGAACTGCGTCAATTACCCAGCGTTGCCACGATCCCCCGCCAGATCACCCCAGGTAGCGTTGGTCATGCCCGAACCACCTTCATCAGGTCCAGATCGATAGCACTTTCCGTCCTGCTGTCTACAGCTGCGTCAGATTCTGCGCCGCCCTGCCCAGAAGCTGTCTTTTCCCAGTGTGTTCCGCCGATTATCGAAAAACATAATCCCTGATCAAAGTTAACGGCAATATCAGGAAGTGCGCCACAATCTTGGAATACCACCGTATTTCCACCGTTTCAACAACATGGCGCGCTGTTTGCCCCAATGTGATTCAGCTGTTATAGCCCTCAACTGCCTCTCACGAATGGGATCACGCCCCGTGGTTGTGCCTGGTAAATCCAGTAATGATTCTTGAATATCAGGTGCTAGAAGACGCAGATTCATAATCTGCGTAACACGTGCACGTGTAACATGACCCAATCGTGCGATGTCTGCAAAGTCCTCCACAACACCATCTTGAATGAGTCGTTCAAAATGAATCGCCAATGCCATCAACCGCGAGATCCTAGGCACGCGACCAACAGACTTTTTCTCAAAAGCCCGCTCTATTGATCTATCTTTCCGACGATCGTTTTGTCTCCGATGACCAGAACAGAAGGCCACACGATGTCGAACGGTGGAACTATATCTCGATTTCATGATTGTTTCTCCATACCGGCCTGCTGTATGCCGATCAGATGGTCAGCCCATTCAGGCCTATAGGTGATCGCGATCGATTCATCACCGGGGGTGCCATCGTACTCTATCCGTTTAATTACCAAGCCCAATAATCGAGCCTGCTCGGCAGTCCCCATAACATCCCATAGCGGTCCAAATGCCTCGACGGAGGCAGTAATATCCTGCTCATTGGGTTGCACGGATTCCAAGTTGTGGACCTGTTGAGCAATTTCGGCAAGGCGCCGTTCGAGGTGTTCGGTTCGATCCTGATGCTCTGCAATCTGATCGGTGCTGGATTCTTCGTCTTGATCACCAGCCAGAACGGATTTGACCCGTTCCTCGTGGGCAGCCAGATCGTGAAGAACTAGGCGCCGCTCGTCACCGAGGTGAGTCAATTGCTGCTCACGGACTTCTTGCAGTTGCTTGATGGCCTCGTCCGCAAGGCTTGGGTCGGAACCGATCATTCGCACCTGATCAATCACGAATTCCTCGATGCGAAAAGCACGTACAGACTTGGTCGGGCAGGTTTCCCACCCCTGCTTCTGAGCCTTCATGCAGGTGTAGTACCGGTAGCGTTTGCCAGCTTTGGACGTGTATGTGTGGCTCATGGTGCACTGGCAATGGGCACAATACAAAAGCCCCCTTAATAGGGCACCGGAACGACCGCCAGAGACTGTCGCGGCGCTGCGACCGTTGTGTTGAAGCTGGGCCTGCACCTTCACCCATAAATCGAGCGGCACGACAGCGGAATGCTCGCCTTCGTAGACATGGCCCTTGTACGTCGTCTTGCCAATATAGGTCGGGTTTGTCAGTAAATTGAAGAGATTGCCTTTGTCGAACGGCCTGTCCCCGAGCGTCTTCGCTTTCTTTGTGACCCAGCGTTTGGTGCGCCAGCCTCGTCGGTTCAGTTCCTTCGCTGTAGCCAGGACCGATCCGCACTCACGATACAGCTTGAAGATCTGGCGAACCTGTTCGGCTTCGTGCTCACATATGACCAACCGAGGTCCACCAGTGTCACGTTCGACGTTGTAGCCCAGCAGTGGCCGGCCACCGGACCATTTCCCCTTACGACGCGTGGCGGCAATCTTATCGCGTGTTCGTTCAGAGATGATCTCCCGTTCGAACTGAGCGAAGCTGAGCAAAATGTTCAGCGTCAGCCGACCCATGGAATGGCTTGTGTTGAAATGTTGGGTCACCGACACAAACGACACGCCGTTCTTCTCGAACTTCTCCATGATCCGAGCAAAATCCAGCAGCGAACGGCTTAAGCGATCTACTTTATACACCACCACGCAGTCGACCTGACCTGCCTCGATGTCGGCTAGCAGCTTTTTCAGAGCCGGCCGATTCATGTTACCGCCGGTATAGCCACCATCGTCATAGTGCTCGTCCACGAGAACCCACCCCTCATCCTTCTGGCTGGCGATGTACAACTCCGCCGCCTCGCGCTGTGCGTCGAGCGAATTGAATGACAGCTCGAGTCCCTCATCCGTACTTTTACGGGTGTAGATGGCGCAGCGGAACGGTTTGACATTGTCTCGAATCATGACCGCTCACCCCCGGAAACCTCGGAATTGTTAAGTCGGAAGAAAGCAAAACCATTGCAATGCGATCCCGTCACAGCTTTGGCGACGGCGCTGAGCGACCGATAGACCTTTCCATCACATTCAAAACCATGCGTCAGCACCTCGACCTTGATCAGACGCCCCTTATACGGCCGCGTGATGATCGTGCCCGGCGTTGGCAGACGTTCGTCGTCGTTCATGCGGACCGAATGGGTTGTAGTCCGAAAACTGGAAGACTCGGTAATAGGTTTAGTCTTCGGCACCGACACTCGGATGTCGGCCCCCTGGGCCAGTTCCTCAGCACGTCGTCGGGCCCGCTGGCTGATATCGCCCTCAATCAGACACTGAAGACGCCAGGCAATACGTTTGATCAGGTAGGGCTTGTTGCCTGTGCGAACCGTCTCTCCGAAGACCTCGGCGTACTTGTCCCGCAACTGGGCAGGTGTCATACGCCTCAATGCGGAGATCTCTTGATGAATGTTCAGGGTTTTCGGCGTCATGGTTCAGTCTCTCGATTGCTTCCGGGGGTTAACTGTTCTGTCCACCATGGAGCCATGATTTCCCGAAAACATCAAGCCTATTGAGGCCGGATTATTGACGTTTTTTCGAAGTGAATTCGACGTTTTCACGCCAGTGTCGCCGATTCCCGGCAAGGCTTGGCGTTGGGCGAGCCGGAGGGCTCCTTGGGCAAACAGCGCGGCGATTTCCTCTCGCCGCTGGGCGGGTGTCATGCGATCTGGACTATGCAAACAGGGCATGGGTTAACAGGCTCCTTCATTCTTATGCATTTGTGAAATCCCTCCCTCACCACATTTCACAGATGTAAAGGGCAGACAGACCTCGCTGGCCCCACCACAGCGCCCACCCCAGCGTGAAAGGAGGTCCAAACCTACGGGACAGGATCAGCAGGTCGCAGCATGTGCAGCCCCAGGAATGGCTGCGTAACCCTAAATCTCCCCTATTTGCAAGGAACCAACCGTGTTTTCTACCAACGGAAATCTCTGTGAGGGCCGCTTCTGTGGCGGTGAACTCGAGCCCGGTGTTTTCCACCAGTGCGACCCTTCGGTGCTCTGTGGCGCGGCCTCGAATCGTGATGGCGATCTGGATGTCAACAGTCCCGACGATGGTGAACTGATCGCCGGCGGCGAGGCCGTTCACGGCGCGGATGCCAGCGCGTAACCGTTCGGCAACCGCAATCACCGATCGGACGGGTCGGAGGCAGGATACTCCGACCCGTCCTTTCCTAAAACTGATACGGAGATTTCAGCATGAATGGCAATCTGATCTACGGGACATTCGAGCGGATCAAGAAGTATTACGTCTCGTCGAATGGCCGGGAGTATTTCAACTTCGAATTCGCTCCGCGTGGCTCCCACGTGTACATCTACTGCACCCGGCATCCTTCACTCCACGGCAAGGACCGCGATCCGAACAAAACACATCTGTTCAGGTCTGGCGAACTGTGCTTCGTCGCCGGGCATGAACCCCGGACACAGCGTGAAGCTGAACAGCGTGCCAAAGAGTGGGCCGAGTACTTCCTCAACTACCGCGACACCGGCGTCGTCAGGAGCTGACCATGATTGATCCCGGCGAATCAGCACTGGCCAAATGCACCCGCTATGTGCAGGCCACATCCAACCAGAACTTTTTTTCTGAAAAGCCTTTTTCAATGACGGCCCTCGCTGCCGAGGCGTCGTTCTGCGAAGATCGCGACGGATATGACAGCCATACGACACTCCGCATGGCTGCATCCGTGATGAAGCATATCTTCTTGACCATCGGATCGCGCCCACCGGAGTCTGGCGGTATTCTGCTAGGTCCCATCGGCTCGGAGGACGTGACGGATTTCCACTTCGACGTCACCGGCTCCTGTACATCAAGTACCTACAGCCCGGACTGTGCCACGCTGAGTAACAAGATGAAGTCCGAGTGGCTGCCGTCCGGCATTGATCTAAAAGGTTTCGTCCATTCGCATCCGGGCGGCCTGGACCGGTTGAGCCCCGGTGACTTGATCTACATCCGTCGTCTACTGGCCATCAACCCCGACATGCGGAGCTTCGCGGCGCCCATCGTGCTGCCTGAACTGTTCCACATGCGACCAATGGTCGTCCACCGCAATGAACTTCACCCCCGAACGGCTGAACTCATTCTGTTCTAATCCTTAACCCCGTTTGTCGGAGACAACCCATGAACTATCAGCGTATCCAATCCACCATCGACGTCGAAGTCATGCAGCAGAGTCACGTCACGATCGTCGGCGGCGCCTTCGGTCTAATCGGCGACCTAGTACGATCTGGCCTTGGCGGAGCGACGCATGCGGACTTCGACCGTATCGACGCTTCCAACCCCACACGCCAGGACTTCGATTCGGTTGACATGGGACGACATAAGGTCGAGGCCCAAGCCGAACGTCTCAAACGCATCAATCCGAACGTGGACGTAACCACGTATGTTTGCGATTTCTGCTCAATTAGTCGCGAGGCGTTTGATCAGATGTTCGGTCACACGGACCTATTCATTTTCGCGGCGGACTTCTTCCCAGCTCAAGCGCGTGGGAGCCTGGAAGCCCTGCGTCTAGGCAAACCCGCAATCTGGATCGGCCTGTACCGCGGCGGTCGCGCTGGTGAAATCATCTACTATGTGCCCGGTCTGACACCCGCCTGCTACCGCTGTATCGCCGCCAGTCGCTACCAGGCTTTCGCTGGCGGTGCCCAAGGTATCCAGATCACCAGCTCCGGCGGCACGATTTTCGATCTGCATCTCCTGGACGCGATCGCCGGCCAGATCGCCGTGGGTATCCTCACCCGTGGCGCCAACAATCGCCTCGGCCGGCTGATCGACCAACTTGGCGACCGTAATCTGCTCCAGGTCAAGATGGATCCGAACTACCGCCTGGGCGACAAGGACATCTTTGCCCAGTATCTGGGTGACCACCCGGCCAACTTCTCGTTCACCACGATCGCTCTGCCGATGCAGCGTGACCCGAACTGCCCCGACTGCGGTCATCTGCACGCCCAGTACGAGAAACTCGCATGCGACGCATCCTGAAACACACTGTCACCAAGGACCAGATTGGCCGCCCTATCACCGGTGCCTTCGAACGGCTGACGGACGATGGCAATGGCCGACTCCAGGTCGTCACGCAACACACGACGATACGCTGCCCGAACTGTCACCGGCACGTCGCCGACGCCGCGGAACTTCGGGGTCGGTGCGACTATTGCCAGACGCGCAGCTGCTGCAGTCAGTGCGAAAAGCACTGCCAGTCGTGCTCCCGCCGTTTGTGCGGTCGCTGCCGACGAGGCTTCCCCGGTCCACCGACCATGACGGTTTGCCCCATCTGCCTGGTGCGCCTGATGCGCCGACAGGCGTTTCAGGATCGGTTGCTACTGCACCAAACGGCTCAGCAACAGCAGCTTGCGCGTCAAAGAAGCGTGGCCCAAGCCCGCGCAGTTCAGATACAAGCCGCCCGCATGAGAGCAAATACACAGCTACAGATGGCCCGACTGCGCAGCCAACGCGACATCGCCGTGATGCGTGAAATGAACCGTCTGAGGGCGATCCTGGCCCGAATATTCCGTCATGACAGACGCAATCTACGCTGACATTCTCAAAAGGCACGGATTCATCTGTATCGGCCATTTCCACCACCGATTGAGGCTTTCGATCTGGTGGAGCACTGAGACCAACTTGCAACTGATCGTACTGACGGTCGGCTCGATGACCTTGTTGAAAAGTGACAAAGCCTACTACCTGAAGTCTATCACCGAACAGGGGGAGACGTGGGCGCGTGACATCGGTCCGCTGCAGGATTATCTGGAGGCGCATTTCCCGGAACTGCGGCTGTCGTTTTCGTATTTCCGGGACATTACGCCCGCCTTGGCGAAAGCACAGGCTGGGCGAAAACAGTCTGTGGAGGCGCCCACCATTCAACCGCCCAGCGCCGAACGGATCGCGGCTCTCCAACGCCAGCTTGCCGCCAAACATCAGGGCCTGCAAAGCGCCGCCGACCTCATGTCGTTCGATTCGGGCAACTCGGGCCTATTGAGTTCATACGGTCAGCAACAGATCAGAACCCTGAAGCGCGAAACCGAATGTATTCAACAGCAAATCGCCGCAGATCAAGAAAAGCTCAACCTGATGGAGAACCTCCAACGTGAATATGAGCTGAACGGCTCAGCGGCGGCGCTGACCTTCAGCATCAGCTCCAACCTTCAAACTGCCACCTCACCGGCAGAGTTCCAGGATGCGCTGAACAGCGTGGTCAAGGAGCTCAAGGATATACACCGATTCCAAGTCACCCAGAAACTCAACGGCGGCCGACTGAACATCCACGTCGCCGAAGCCAATGAGCCCATCCTGACATGGATCGAACAGTGGCTCGGCGGTGCCCTGTCGCCTCGACAACTCGACCGTCTGGGTCCGCAGTTCAAATTGATCAAAGACGAAACTGAAGCTCGAACGATGATCACGCCGAATCTGGACATTCGCGTCAACGGTGCGATCAAGGACACGAAAAAACAGTTGGCCGGCTGGGCGGTGGCGACACTGGTGCGCCGCCTGGACCGCACCTCAACCGGTCGCTTGGATCTGGACAAGCTCATAGATACAGACATGCCCATTCAGATGGGCTTGCTGATCAATGGTGATCAGATCACAACTCAGCCGGTAGTATTGCCGTTGGCCAAGTTCCATCATGCCTATCTGTCGGGCATCACGGGATCAGGGAAGTCGTATGCCGCGCGTGTCCTGATTGAAGAAACTGCCCAATACGATGAACTGAACATCCTCGTTCTGGATCCGCGTAATCAATCCGTCGGATTGACCCTGCCGGAAGACCGCGAGAACATTTTGTCCCAGTATGCTTCATTCGGCATCAAATCCAAGGCGGCCAAGGGGTATGACTTCAATTATTACGCTCCGGCGCTGGGAATAAGGTTACAGTTGCCGGATGATCTGGCTCGTTTGGCGCGTGGCCGACACATCGTCAGCTTCAAGGGAATGGACGATCGCGCACGCTGCCTGGCGTTCAGCCAAATACTGGATGCTGTTTTCGAAGCTGACGCGCACGAGGAGTCGCAGGGCCTGCGGACACTGATCGTCGCCGATGAAGTCCAGCGATTCACCAAGAAACGAGTGGCCGACGAGGCCAAATCCGCTGCTGATAATGCCGAGCGTGCATTGGATCGGACAGTCCGGGAAGGTCGCAAGTATGGTCAATGCCTGGTGCTGATCAGCCAGAGCATCAAGGATTTCAGCTACCAGTCCGCGGCGATCCGCCAAAATATCAACACGCATGTCTTTCTCCGGAGTGCCGATCGTGAGGTGGATTACGCCGCAGATTTCATCGGCGACGGTCGACAGATCATTCAACTGGAGACGGCGACTGCATTGATTCACAACGCCGAATGGGGTGTGATCAAAACTCGCATCCGGCCGCCACTGTCAAAGGTTTGGGAATACTCGCCGGAACAGACAAGACAGATCGTCGGTGGGACTGTGCAGTCAACCGCCAAGATATCCAACGATGCCGAGCGGTTATTGGCCGCCGTTCAGAGGCACCATCAGACCACCGGCGCCGGCCTGAATCTTTCCCAAGCGGCAGCAGCGGTCGGCATGACCAGTAAGCGTGCCATCCAACAAGCCGTCGACGAACTGGAGCAGTGTCATCTCATCCGAACCCGTAAACTGAGCCAGCGCGGGCAGCCGCGGATCATTGAACCTATTCAGTCCGAACCGATGGACTAAAAGACGGACGCAACCTGGACGGAAACGGACGAAAGAGCTGTGTACTCTTTAGATGTATTCTTGCCGGTCGTCTCCGAGTCACTACGAATTCAGCACTTACATCACCGTCTTTCATTCCGGCGACTTGGTAATCCCACCGTCTGGTCCCCAATTACCACGGGGGGCCATTCAGGAATCGTTGCCGTTCTCATCGTCATCATCTGACGACTGCTCGTAAAGATCGTCCCGGTAGGAAACGTCGGATATCCGCCCCATGCCATCAGGCGTCTTCGAGTAACGCACCCGGCTGTCTAAGGCTTCAAAAAGGGCCGTGCAAAAGGACTCAAGGTCATACACTCTCGGCAACCAGCCATCTCCCAATAATCGCTGCTGAACGGCAACGGCGACTTCAGCCATGGCCTCATCCTCGGGGACATGATGCCGATTTACCAGACGGCGAGAGGCCACTTTCCTAATGACATCGGTGACCTCAGGAACTGAGAGCATCCGACTGAACGTGTCGGGCTGACTCGAATCGTCCATGTCGACTCGTACCAATGCGGACTGTGCAATCCACCGCAGAAGTCGACGATACGAACTTTCCTCTCGCCACTCGTCCCAATCCCAGATCGAACGAAGGTATCGAAGCGTCGTTTGAATGCGGCGGCGCCCTCGACCGAGGGTTTCATTCATCCAGGGCGGCTGCGGATCGCCACCCCGGTACCGTCCAATCGCAGCCGCGTGTTCCAACAGGCTGGCTGTGAGGCAGCACGCAGCACGTGTCACGACGTCGCCTGAACACGGATCACGCCATCGACGAAGCAAATGAGCCACGAGGTATGCCGATTTACAGCAGTCCGGATCGAGGGCTAGTGCCGCATCGGCCAACATCATTGATGACTCGCCATCGATCCTTTCACGTGACCGGGCCAAGTGAAACAGATCCCGGGCATCATCAATATTCGTACGTACTCCTGCCTTACGGATCAACCGAACTCTACCCCCAGATCGTTCAATAACCATGCCCATTCGGCGCTCACTGATGAACTTTCGCACCTTGTGGATATCCCTGTTCAGTACGCCTGATGGATCCTTCGGAATCCTGCAAGCTGACGACATTCGCTCTCGCCGCAACAGCAGATAATCGTGGACATCAATCGATCTATGTCGCAACAACAGCTCCATGAGTCGTAGCGACAACGTTGACTCACGTGGCACAGATGACCCGCCGGACCGCTTGTAACGGTACACAAGTACGTAACTCTGAAAATTCAAATACCGCTTCGGGCGGCGTCGGTACAACGACTCATACCGTGCGGCGGCGCGCCACGCTGATTTCCGAATTTGATCATCGCGACGACACAGACTGACGGCGATTTCTGTCGCCATCGCCTCGGCATCCATTGTTGTCGCGATCGAGCCGAACATGGTGTTGCCAGGAAGGGGTTACGAGGAAGATTCACTCAACTCGGATTGTCAATTCTTCACGCGTTTCCTTTCGAGTATCAGCTCATCCACGGACAGTAAGCTCATGCGATAGAACTCCCACCATTCACGATCTCGCTCGGGATCATGCTCGGTATATGGACGACGCCTTCCGATAGGCCTTGAAATGAAGTTGAATGTCGTGTTCTTCTGTCGATGTACCAGTGCCGAGAGACCGACCATGTGTGAACCTTTCCATGCAATTCGCGACCAGACATACTCGACTATTCCCAATGAATCGTCGTATCATTAATTGGATAGTCACCCGCATGGTCTGTTGGCAACCAAAACGTCACAAACAACCGGAAACGTTGGAAACAGGTGGCAACATGGTGACGGTACCAGTCGATGACGCTACACGTACACGCATCCAAAACCTCCGGCTTGCAAGAGGATGGAATGAAGATGAACTGGCTGATAAAGCTGGGGTAAGTGATACACATATTCGCAATCTGGAGGACACTAATAGCGGCAGAGGGCCTAATTTCCGAAAACGTGAATTGGATATGATTGCGGTGGCATTCGGACTGACGCTTCCCCAATTAATGGGAATATGTCAGATGCCAACGGGTACGACGTATCTACCAAGGCATTTCGATTCACTCATCGATCAATGTCGTAAAGTCGACCAGAGCCTTCTCCCCATCATTCGAGATCTTACCATTGAGGACGAGATGGTTGATGGCGCCTATCGAGACCTTCTCGCAGAGCGTTTACGACAATGCGGATACAGACGTGACGAGATCATGGATCAAATACGCAACCGATACTGGCTTGATGCCGTATCTAATCAAGTACCGCCTCCTGACCTGACGATCGACATTGACGACCAGATGCAGAGTCTCGTATACCGTTTCGGCGATGTCGCTGTCGACATTCCAAACCCTCAGTTGGTTTGGGATTGTCATTGCGATTCACCGGGCACCAAATATGATTCGTCATATTGCCCATTTCACTCAAGTGAACATAAGGATGAATTGGACTCGCGTATGAGCAATGGGCATGTGGCATTCAACTATCATGGACACAAGTTCTACTGGAGGCGCGGCAGAGAACTGTGGCCACCATCCATCGATTCACTCCATATGCTCAGTGATCTTGAAAGCTATGGGCTCTCTGAACTACGTTGTAAGTCTCTTCTTGATCTTGGCGCCGGAACAGGATTTCTCGGAATATGTGCTACTACCCGAAATCCAAATATAACGACGCTTACTTTTAGCGACTGGCTATTGACGCCCTGTGTCTACAGCATGACCAACTGGGCGTTGAATCGCGCTTCTCGTCGCCACGTTACGGCATCTTCTGAGTTGGGCCTATTCACCTGGTGGAACAAGCTAGGCACACCAACGTATGACATCGTAATATGTAATCCTCCGTATCTTCCTATTATTGGCGACCATCGGGACTTGCGAGGCCGATCAACGGTCGCTGGCACAGACCTGCTGAAGTACATCATTTGCCATGCAAAAGAGATCGGGAAACAGGTATTCATACAATTCTCGAATCTTGCCGCAAAGGATGCTTGCATAGCAGAACAAAAGTCGGGCAATCGACTTCAACCCGTAGGCGATCCTCACTCAGTCCCGTTTCGAGTTCCCGCTGCATTAGAGCGACCAGAATATCTGGCTCGACTAGAAACCCTCGGATTACAACTGAATCACAATCACCGTCATCCATATTGGCATACTGTACGCACTTATCTTATCAAATCGTATGACACCCATTGCTGAAGCAACCGAAACATTTAAATACTGATTCGGTTTGCCTCTAAAATGGCAACAGATGACACACGTATGCGCAGGTTATATTTTGGTAGAGCACAGACCATTAACACTCAAATAGACGTGTATTGTATTTATCATGAACTGGCTTATCACAGAGGGCCCGCCGCCGTTGATTTTCGAGAAAGTTTGGATTGGCTGCAAGGATATCTGGAGGGCGCATCAGCACACGGTTGCTGGAGCGATGTTGAGATACAAAATGGAATCCCAGATTCGCTCAAGCGGCATTATCCCAATCTTGATAACTTAGCGCCGCTGGTCAAGACTGAGGTTCAAACGCTCGTTGAACACACGGAGCTGGAAGAAGCATTTCCCCACTTACTCCGTGATGCATTCAATAATGAGTGATTAAGGTGTACAGCATACACTCGACACAAACCCTCATCTGTACTACAAATCCGATCGCGTATATCAACGGACAATACGAGCACTATCAAAACGCCGGCGATGATTAATCTCTTTCATATCTGCGTCATCACAAGCACACTTGGCTTTGAATCCTTTATAAAGACGCGAATCAGGCATCTCCACAATGATTCTTAATCCACCGACGTTCATGCCATCTTTACCGTTATATGTCATCACGAACCTCCAAGAATTTCATAAATCATTATCATGAGCCAGCTGGAACTCAGATGTCAGAGACTCAGTCCTTTTTCGATTTCAATACGCTCTTCAAATACTCTCCCAATCGATCCGACGTGCTCCCGCTATCCCCACTCAATGATATCATCCATGCTATGCACATGTCCATTATTTATTCGCAAGCGCGACGCAAACTCATCAACACTTATGCGTGGCGTATCTAAAAGCGGTCGTTCATAACCGAGGGGAACCTGATGACCAAGCGGCTGATTGTTGGCGAAAATGTGCGAATTCCCGGCGTGACACATGATTGGCTCCTTGTATTAAAACAACTTGATATTGTAGACTTCGAATTCACACAGGCAAGCATAATAGTCTGCAGAGCACAACCCAGAAATCATGCAAAGCACGCCCACGCCACTTTAAACATTATGCGCAGACCTGTTTAGGACAAATGAATATAAAGTGTGTCGTCTATTGCGTGTGATCCCTTTCATTTTTGGTTTGATCATCCGCCTCCAGATACTTCGTAGTTCGGACACTCACAGATTGGCGCGTCCGCAACCATCCTCGGGTTGCCATCCTTGAATCACCCCACAAAGCTCGCCATCGACGCATTCCAGTGTTTCACTTTCTTCCGCAGCGCTCGCTCATCACGACTTTCCTAATATCCGCCTTCATCATCAACGCTATCAAGCATGTCAAGATCGCTCTGTAGCAAAGCTCCTCAGGCAAGAGGATCATGAGGTTGTGAGTTATGGCGTGGAGCTTCATTTTGCGGCGGCGAGCTCGATCACCTCAGCAATCAGGGGCGAAGTCTCCAACAATGTTCGGGGTGACGAAACAAAAGCGCAACGGTTTGGGCGAGTAAGCGACGGATCAATGCATCGCGTAGCGAATGTTTTTCAGCATTTTACAGCGTGGTGGCATACGGCACCATCGTCAGTTGCAGGTCGTCGCATAACCTTGGCAATTGCCCAGCATAACAACAGGCTGCGGTAGTCGACCCGCATAAACTACTGCAGCAAGAGCAGTGCGAACAACTGCGGTAACGTGAAAATCCAATGGCCGCAACACGGCAACACCCACCCACTGACCGCCAAGGTCATCGACACCACCTGTCGTGGTGACTTAGATATCAGGCTCATCGTTCATCATCTACCGCCTTCACCACAACGGCGCAACCGAACACGCGCCGAATATCAGAGCTTCTCTACAGGGCATTTCTGATGCCGCTTCTTCCCCGGTTATTCAGTTCGAGTAGAAGTGTTCATCGGCATGTTGCCAGATCAATTTTTCGAATGCCGTTCCTCCGTTATAGGTAAACCTCTCGGCTAAAACCGGTGTATTCAAAGCTCCACTCACGTGACCATCACCGTAAAGAATGTTGACCCATTCCCACCAGTGACTCCACTCCAAAGTATCCAAGTGATCGGTATCCATGAACAACCCCCGCCGACTGTTTTCATCTAGGATTACCGAAGCTTCCTGCATAGTTTCTCTGTAGATGTATGCTGCCCTTGCTCGCCCTGTCCCCTTCCACCCGGCCCCTTGCCACTCTTTTTCGAGAGCCTCAGGTGTTCGGGCAGGAAATGTCGTCCCGTAACTGGGAGCATATCCAGCGGATTCTGCCGAAGGGCAACCGTATAACGTCGGCTCGTTCAAATACGGATGCAACACGCCGTAAGATTCCATTTGTCCTGCTGCAGCTTGTATCCAACTTGTCGTTGCTGCCACATATTGACCTGCATTTCCGCTTGGTGGGATGTGACGACGGTGATCATCGGCATAGTAATGCATTGCCAAACCGATGTTCTTCAGATGCGCGGCACAAACCACCCGCTTGGCCGCCTCTTTTGCATTGCGAAGTGTCGGCATCAAAATTGCGATCAGCAGCGCGATGATTGCTACCACAATTAACAGTTCAATCAACGTGAACCCGCGCCGATTCAACCGTTCCGGCCCCCGAAAACACCCTAGAAATGAATATTTCATGTCTGTGACCCCATAGCAAGTATCGGATAGTATACTTCACAGACGCAATGCGTGTCAAGCGGTAGATTCCCGTCATGCTTGGACGGGAATTACGCAAGGCGCGTTTGGCTGGAGGATTCACCCAAGAGTATGTCGCTGCGCGAGCGAAAGTCTCCCGCGAATACGTCAGCCAACTCGAACGTGGCCTCTATTCACCCACAGTTGATATGCTCATCCGGCTGTGCAAAGCCATGAACGTCTCGGCATCGAAAATCATCGCAACAATAGAAAAGCAATCGTAAACCGCCTTCATGCCGACTGGCGCATGTACACATCGCCAAGTTTTTTCAACTGGGCAAGAAAAGCTGTCAGCAATGCTCCGTAGAAAATCTCCTCACAAGATAACAGCATCATGATGTTGTGGGTGAGTGCCAGCTTCTGATCTGAAATGAATTCAATCATCACCGCTGTCCTTCGCCTCCAGGTGTTCATAGTTCGGATATTCACAAATCGGCGCATCCACAGCCCTTGTCGCGTTGCCATCCTTGATTCGCCCCACGAAACCCGCTATCGAGACATTCCAACGCTTCACCTTCTCCCGCAGCGCCTGCTCATCGCGATCAGTCCAATATTCACCCTCATCGTCAACGCTTTCAAGAATTCCAAGAGCCCGAGCCGCATCCAGCACACCAAGCACGCGCCGGTGACACTTCACAAAGTGCTCAATCCCCCCGTACTGAGGGTTGCTGGCATATTGGGTCTTGCAGAAACTCGCCCAACGCCAACCGTCAAGCTCTGTTTGGATCGGTCTTTCCGCCCCCGTCATATCCTTGTCTGCTTCGGATGGAAAGCGACACAAGCCAAATGACGCCCACTCTGAACCCATGCCAGGATTCATTGTGAACGCAATTAGATGCACCGGTGGAACGGAATAGATCCGTTGATCGCGAATGAAATATTGACACGCGTGCAGAAGCAGATAGCGACGATCATCGTTAGTACCGTATTGTTCAATATTGCAGCGATCACCCGGTAACTCGACGACTGGGCCAATTTCGAGCGGCTTCAGGTCGGTGGCACCTTGGTGGAGTTGCTCCACGAGAGACCTTGCTGCATCAGCGTCCCGCACATCGGCCTTCAATTTGTAATGAATCGTCAGTCCCATTGTCAGGCCCTATCACCGTGTTGATACGTCACACTGATAGATAAACTTTTCGCATCTATCAAGTCCGGTATGCTTCATTCTGAAGACGGTGGCGATGACCTGGCCCATTCATCCCGCAATACCACTTTCACTCTCCCGGTAATGAGTAAGCCCGCGCGGCCCAACTGCTTGTGCACAACATTCAGTGCATTTTCATCCACGGCCACGATGACAATCGTCTTCATTTTCGCCTTGAGGCAACCACGTACGTTACGCACAACGTCGGATTTACCCGTTTCCACTTCAACGGCGATTATTTTGTTGTTGCGCTGTGCAAGAACATCCACTCGGCCGCCGCCGATCGGCGCCTCACATTGCACGTCGTATCCCTTTCCACTGAGCCAGTCGGCGTAATAACCCGTCCAGTACCGATGCGGTAACGAGCCGGGCGTGATCTCGGCACCTTCAAGATTCAACTGCTGAGCCGCACGAGACGTCAGGCCCAACACCAGGCGCCGGGTCTGCCCCTGCGGAACCAGCGTCTGCTCGAGCCAGCCCGCTGCCACGAGTTCGGCTTTGGTCCGGTCTCCCTTTCCGCCGCCGATGCCCAACCGACGGTATCTCTGCCTGACCGTTGAATCTGGATACCGCAGAACATCCTCAACGAACCTCAACTGCTCCCCATCCAGCGCCCCAACTGATCCCAGAACCCGCAGAACGTGCGAATCATTGGGCGCCTGACGCGCCATTCGGCCAGAACGCGGCAGTTTACCGGCCAGATACGCCTTTAGTCGATCGTCCGTCATCCAACCCTTGGGAATGGACATGAGCGGCAACTGAATCAGGAACGGTCCACGCCAACGGTCCTGGAACTTACAGATCGCCTGTCCCACAGGCAGATTACCCAGGTGATGTTTCTCATCATCATCCAGGCCGAGCATTCCGGCGGTCCGGTTGAGGTCAGACGGATCTTTGAGATTGAAGCACATCGTCGCAAATGTATTGCTCGCCACCGGGGAAATTAGGTGCGGATGCTGGTCTACGATGATCACCCCTAAGCCCAGTTCTCGGCACTGTCTCAGAAATGTATTCATCACCGTCTCACGTGTTCGTCGCTCGCCACGGTAAAGCACGTGATGCGCCTCTTCGATTACGATTACCAGGCGCAGTTTCTCCCGCTCATGATGCCCCAGTCGACTGTAGAACAACCACTGACAAATCACCGGCACCAAGAACGCCTTGACGTTGTCCGACAGACCATTCAACTCGATGATCGTTCTCCCCCGGAAGAATGAATCGACCACATCCCGTTGTGACGCCGTATTAATCTGTCCCATCTCGGCAAAATCCAGACTCTCCAGCGCCCTGACGGCGGAGACCTTCCATCCCTTCACACGTTCGCTGTCGGGCACGTTCTGGACGCGTTCCAACACGTTCTGCGGGGATGGTGAGAGGTTCCCGGATTCGTAACATTCGAACAGAGCCTGTTGGATGATCCGCTTCGCCCCGTCACCCAATGTAAATGCGGACGCCATAATGTCTACCACTTGGTTGAGATACACCTTCGGCTCGACAGCTTCCTGGGGAGGAGGCATGAAAGGATTGAATTGCAACGGTGAAAGAGAACGCCCCGGCGTATAAACGTCGACCGGCTCTCGCATCAACCCCAGCGCATGTCGACCCGTACGTTTCCAGTCCAGAAAAATCCATGAAACACGTTTCTTAGTCAGCTGCTGGAGCAGGTGAAACACCGCATTTGTCTTGCCGGCCCCTGACCTTCCGTAAACCGCGAGATGGTTAGTCAGTTCTGTCAGACTGATTCCAGCCGGATGCTGATCCTTGTCATACAGAATCGTTCCCAGATTCAGCTCCCCACCGATCACCTTCCTCGGCGGCAGGGACAGCAATATCTTGTCTTCATAATCACCCAACCTGGCCTGCGCTGCATGAACGATCTGTCGTTCGATCAAGGTTCGCAACTCAGGATCGGCTGTTTTGTGAATGGACAGCCAGTGGCCGACCTCCTTGGGCATCAGGGGCTTGAGCTTGCGCGCCAGTTTCACTATGTCCATCGTTATGGATTCAACTGGCGATGACGGTTGAACAGAATGATCAGGCGATCCTGGAGCGGGCGCAGTTGTTTTTCGTGTTCGAGATCAAGTTTTCGGCGCTCCTGGTCCAGCTTCTCCAGCTTGTCCCGGAGTTTGGCCCGTCGCTCCTGGTGGTAATCCGGCTGCAACTGCGACCTCGGCGTCAACTGAATCAGCCGCGTGTCGATTCGGAGTTCCAACTGGAACATCTGCCGGCGCATTCGCCATCGGACATGTCGAAGATGATCCATCTGAGACAGCGTCATGGCCATCTCCCGTTCGACAACCGACAGTGGAGACCCGTCCCAGATCGAATCCGCCCGACGCTTGACGATCTCACGGGCGCGTTGCTCCAACCTCCGCTGAAAACTCAGTTCCTTTGCCTTGGGCTCGAGGATGCGGATGCGTTTTGCCATCATGCCGTGGCCTTGGACCGCTGGGTGTCCCTCACCGCACCTCCTTTCAGTCGTTTCCGCGCCATCTGTACATAGTCGCGATGGGTCTCGAATCCAAGGTAGTTTCGCCCCAGCGCCTTGGCGGCAGCAGCCGTCGTTCCGGAACCCATGAACGGATCCAACACCAGCTCTCCGGGATTCGAACTGACTTCAATCAGTCGTTTGATGAATGCCAGGGGTTTTTCCGTGGGATGTGTGGTTAGCTTGGCCTGGCGGATCGCATAGCGAAAGACGTTGATGCAATCATGCTGTGAGATGAAGTTGAAGGTACGAGCCCGCGGCCCTTTGACCACATACATGCACAAATCGAATGAACTGCGCCAGTTGCTCTTACTGAACGACGGCAGGGGGTTCTTCTTCTGCATGCACAAGACACGCCGGAACGTGAATCCCCGTTGCGCCGCCTTACGGATGAAATATGCGTTCTGTTCGGATGCCGTGAACATGTACAAGGCGCCGCCGGGTTTGAGCACACGGTAGCACTCACACAGCACCTGGATGATGAAGGCGTCGTAATTCAGCGGATGCGGGAAGGTATCCCACATGCCGAAGGCTTTTTTGGTCGTGACGATTTTACCTTCCCGAATGGTCGTCCGACTCGACGAGGCGATGCCGTACGGCGGATCCGTGACGATCAAGTCCACTGAGGCGTCCGGCAACGACCTCATCCCTTCCACGGCGTCCTTTAAGTAGATACGGTTGTGGGCAATCATTGTGAATGTGACACCTCCTTTTCAACCTTGCGAGGCGATCGGACAGTTCGCAGACGCTGCCGGGCCATCTTCACATACTCAGGATTCAAATCGAAACCGATGTATTGCCGGCCCAAGCGTTTGGCCACGACCAGCGTGGTGCCAGTTCCGCAGAACGGGTCCAGCACAATCCCACCAGTAGGGCAGCCAGCGAGTATCGGCCGTTCACACAACTGCTCCGGATACACTGCAAAATGCCCCCCGCCCCCCGGAAGAAGTCCCGCCCCCGAAGGATGTTCTTTCTGTGGTCTTGTCGATATGGACCAAGCGTCTCCGGGATTCTTACCCTGAGGCGACAGCCACCTCCTGTCGTTTTCCCGCACGATCCGGGCCATACCGCCGGCAGGATGGCCGGCCCAACCGGCACCGCCAGGTACCTTGACTACGCCCGCTTGGCCGATCAGGGCACCCAGTGTGCGCGTTTCCTGGGGAATCAACCAGTGATCGCCCGGATTCTTGCCCTGCGGGTGATAGGCGCCGGGCTCGCCGGGATGCGGCGGCAGACGATAGCCTTGGACGGAAGGCCTGCGGCGCTGACTGGCTACCGACTTCCGCTGCCTGACCTGGGTGCGATGCGGCATTCGGATGGCGTCCAGATCAAAGTAATAATGAGATGATTTTACAAAATACAGCAGATACTCCCACGAACAGGCCATGCGATCCTTCACCGAATGCGGCATGTGATTGGGTTTGTGCCAAATGATCTTGTTGCGAAGTATCCATCCCCTGGCCATCATGCCCAACGCAAAACGCTCCGGGACCATCCAGAGAGATTTCTTCTGAACGTGATATGCATTGGAGGGTTTGACGGCGTAACAATCACCCAGGTTTATCCATAGCGTGCCGGTGGGCTTGAGCACGCGAAGGATGTCATCGAAGACCTCCAGCAGATGATTCAGATAGTCTTCCACGGATTTCTCTAGTCCGATCTGGCCGTCAATGCCGTAATCCCTCAACCGCCAGAACGGCGGCGATGTCATCACACAATCCACGCTCTGATCGGGCAACGCCCTAAGCCCCGCCAGCGCGTCGACGGCGCAGACAATATTGGTGCGGACCATTCACGCCTTGCCTCCTCTCATCGCCGAGTCGTATGCTGTGAATTTCAGTGTCTCAACGTTCTTCAGCAGAGACTGCAGTTGCTTACCCAGATTGGTCAACTCATAGCGCAGGTGTGCTCTCATTCGAGGCTTGACCGGTCGAACGATCCCTCGGTCGCGGAACTGGTAGATGATGTCTCGGACATTGTTGGCACTGATGCGGAGCTGCGGCATCGTTGTACGCAGACGTCGTTTGATTGATGCCGGCTGAATCGGCTCGGTAATCGTCTTGAGCACGGCCGCCCTGTGTCTGAAACACACCCACCCGTACAACTCCCAATCTACATCCGGTATGTTCTGTTTGAATATGGGAAGATCGAGCATCTTGCACAGCTGCCGCTGAGACTGCTCGCCCAGGTGGGTTAGCCCATACACCCGGCTCCTTCTCGCCTGTTCGTTCAGGCACTTGCCCAGCATGTAGACGGTGAATTCCCATAGCACATAGCCGCATGAATCACGACTCATTCGAGTCCATGACGCCAATTGCGTCGCCGTCGCAGGCTGTCGCCAACTCAACAACAGGCGCTTCCTACGCTCGCTTCGACTCAACCATCTTACTACCCCCTCGATAGCCATCGAGAGCGGAAGAATTCAGTAGATAAACGATTTGAACTGTTTTGCTCTGTACCGCGCGGTAATAACAAACGGCACACCATGGAGTGTAAATCGGGTGATCGTACAAATACTCGGCCTAGCCTCCAGGCTCATGGAGGTGAATCCAATGGATGATGACAATCAGCAAGGCGTGAAGCGATGTGCCCAGTGCGGACGCATCCTGCAGCTCGGCGAGGATGTGCTGACCGTGGAAGAAGGCGTGGTTGGACCCAGGGGACTTGTCCCGCTGGGGGACATGGTGTTCTTCTGCAGTGCGCGGTGCCTGAGCGAGCACTTCGATGATCGGGACCGCCCGAATCTGCCGCGGCGTATCCCATAAGCACAGCGCCAACACCGAAAACTAGATAAACTCCGAACCCCTGTCAGAATGATGACAAATCAAGATCAACCGGACGAACCGAGGGTGACGCTGCCATCCAGACTCATCGCGTCCTACGAGGCGTCGGATTTCTCAGAAGACCTGGGTCAGTTCACCCGATCCATAGACGCCCTGATTCAGCAGGGACACGAATACTTAAATCAGAAGGACTACGAACTCACGGGACTCACATTCACAGACGTCAGCGATCTCCGCGTCATCTATGACCACATCACCCAAGGTCGGTACGAACGTGCGGCCAAGCAAATAGATGATTTGGACACAGCGGTCCGCGATGAGATTCCAACAAGACTCTATGACAAGATCATGAAGTTTCACCGATAGGTCTTGACGTAGGAATTGATTCTTCAACTGGGTTGTATACCATCCTTCACGGTATCGGCAATAAATCTTTTACGAGGATGAGGCCAAGTCGTTATACGCCAAGCAATTCAAGCCACTTCTGCGATTCAAGTTTATCCATGGCATGAACAGTCATCCACGGCAAGTGACCTGTCAGCATTTGGATTTGGCGCCTTGATAGCTAATCGGTCAGTGTTCTACCGCTGCGACGTTCAATCACGGATTGTTCCGCTGGGCCCAGATCCGTGACATCGACATCCAGCACGGTGGCAACAATATGGTCAGGGATGCCGTTGACGATCTCTGCCGCAGGTTCTTCGGTCATGGTGCTGCGGAGATAACCGGCCAAATACTCGATCGAGAGATTGGTGAGGACCTCCCAAGCTGATATGTGGTTTCTGCGTTCCAAACACAAGACGTAAGGCGCCGTAGATTTCTCAGGCTGCACCAGCTTAGCGATGTAGATTCGGCGAATATGATCCTGTTCGCTGTATTCGTCTGTCATGGTCTGATGAGGCGATCGATCTATATATAGCTTTTGCTTGCGGACGTCTCCACAAATACGGGATACAGTACAACCGGGGCGTAGCGCATGGACGATCAGAAACAACAAGCGGTGCTATCACGACCGTCAAGTTGATCTTGATCCAACGGCCGGATGGAGTATACTAACAGACACCAAATAAGGTGGTGAATCAAATGGTGCCTGCAACCAAGATAACCCGAGCAAACCAGTCAGTCGGCTCGCAACTCATCCGGCGAGCAGAGGAGATTCGTCTCGCCGTGAATGCCGGCATTGACCCGACCCGACGGGGGCCCCTGGGACAATTTACAACACCCCCTCAGGTTGCTGGCTTCATGTCGTCCATATTCACATGCGCCTATAAACACGTTAGACTTCTCGATCCTGGGGCAGGCACAGGCGCCCTGACCTCCGCATTCGTCGCTGGCCAGATTTCTCGCAAGAAACGCCCGCGAACCATTATGGTGACAGCATATGAAGTCGATGCACACATGGCGACGGGTCTCATGGATACCCTTCAAGCTTGTGAGAAAGCTTGCACTGAAATAGGTGTTTCATTTGCCTATGACCTTCGCAAGACAGACTACATTCGCGATCGCGCCGACCGCAATAAAGCTCTATGGTCGATCGACAGCGACCAATACGATGCAGTGATCATGAACCCGCCGTATCACAAAATCAACAGCGGGTCCCTCGAACGAAAGCTTCTTCGCGACATGGGGATTGAGGTCAGTAATCTATATGCAGCCTTCATGTTGCTTGCCGCTCGCCAACTCGTCCATGGAGGCGAGTTCGTGTCGATCACGCCCCGGAGTTTCTGCAATGGCCCTTACTTCAGGAGATTCCGACGCGAGTTCTTCGAACTAATCGCAGTGGACCGAATTCATGTCTACGAATCTCGGTCGGAAACATTCAGAGCAGATGATGTTCTTCAAGAGAACATCATCATACATGGCACTCGCGATTGCCTCCACGAGTCTGAGGTGACCATATCCAAGACGGTAGCTGGTGGTGGCTTTGAAGAACGGGCCGTATGCTTCGATCAGATTGTTCGCCAAGATGATCCTGAGCAGGTGATTCATGTCATCGCTGATGACCGGGGCGACGTGGTCAGCGAACGTATGTTGGCCCTTCGAGGTACATTGGACGAGTTAGGTTTCACCGCATCAACGGGTCGCGTCGTCGACTTTCGAGCCAGAGAGCATCTTCGGGAAGAAGCGTCGGATGACACGGTTCCGCTGATTTTCCCAGCACATATGAAAGAAGGACGTGTCGTCTGGCCGAATGGTCAAACACGAAAACCAAACGCTATCGTCGCCAATTCCTTCACAGATGATCTGCTTGTGGATTCAGGCTTCTATGTTCTCATAAAACGGTTTTCTGCAAAAGAGGAACGGCGCCGGATCGTGGCCGCACTTTATGACCCCAGAGCGATTAGTACCTGTCGCGTCGGCTTCGACAACAAGACCAATTACATTCATACATCTGGCAACGGACTTCCCAAAGACGAAGCGGTAGGGTTGACCATCTATCTTAACTCCTCCCTTGTCGACGAATACTTTCGACTCTTTAGCGGCCACACACAGGTCAATGCCGCAGATCTCAAACGATTGCCGTATCCAACTAGAAAACAGTTACTAACCCTGGCTCGCAATTGTAAAAGTCTGTCCGACCAACAACTGGTGGATCAAGCAGTCGACTCTCTTATTTAATCCAATTGGTAAAGTTCCGGGACACCCTTCTGCTTGAATTGCCTTACCAACCGGAGATTTGCGTCGTCATCGCAAATGTGATCGACGAGGGTTGCAACATCCTCGAAAGCCGATTTTCGAAAGAAGGCTGCACCTCGTCTCTCATCCCGACGGATACGCACATCTCTGAAGTGCTCTGCCATTCTATAGATATCTGTCCACCAAAGACCATGCACTTCAAAACCGTGCGTCGGTGGCGTCCACACCTCCAGCACTTGCGCATGAATCAAATATGCGGGTACGCTCAAAGAGCGAATGTGGTGGAGGATGGAATCACAATCGGAAATATCCAGTTGAAATGCGCTCATGTCTCGCAGCGAACTTCGTCCCGTCTTGTTCTCAATACCGAATGCGACCTTACCACTGCGCTTGTCACGAATCAGGAAATCGAGCGGTCCTTCGCCCGAGATATCCCCATCCCTTCTCGGACGCAATGCAGACAGATCGTTCTGCTCAATGCGTAGGTAAGGAATGCGAGGTGTTACGGCATGAGCCCACCAGTCAAGAATTCCTTGCTCGGCAACGTGATTTCTGCCAATTGATCCGGCAACGCGATGGCAGATGTCACACAAGAACCATGTTCTCAACCGAACCTTGGTCCGCTCGTTGCATAGTTGGCAGATACCGCTTAAAGATTCGCCCACAGCAAGTGGTTCATTTCCATCAAATGCATCTTTAGTCCAAGTGGACGCACATTTGTCACATAGGAAGTAGTGCCTGAGACGAACATCTTTTCGCGGTTTCAAATGCCGAACACAGGTCGGATAGTGTATCACTTGCGCTTTCGCACGTGCCATCATTGACCTCCCGGATCGATATCAATCGTGTCAGCGGGCGAGACCGAAAGATAGTGTTGCTTTGTCGGATCTTCTTGAATCCAAATGAAGGTACCCGGCTGAATATTCTTGTATCGCGCC
The DNA here is from genome assembly GCA_014873095.1 of Planctomycetales bacterium ZRK34. Classification (GTDB taxonomy): domain Bacteria; phylum Planctomycetota; class Phycisphaerae; order Phycisphaerales; family Zrk34; genus Zrk34. The sequence continues at coordinate 3,308,955 of CP050848.1, read as the reverse complement.
TGTCGTGATGCGGCAATACGCCAGGTGGGATAGGCGGTTGTGAACCCAATGCCACTCATGCCCGAACGCTCTGCAAACATCCGCAACTGCTGAAATTTGTGATAGTCCACCTCTCCATCGCTGGTGACGGCCTCGATTACCCAAAGGCGGCGGCTCTCTTGATTCCACAGCAACACGTCGGGCATGGCATCCGCCAGTTCTATGCGCACACCAGCATTGGCCAAGCGTTGTCGATCTTTCTCGGTGATACGGTCACCATCTGTTTCATCGACATACAAAACTTCATATCCAGGCAGAAATGTTGGCGCATAATAGTCAATAGATGCTCGGATAAGATCGCTGTGTTTCGTATCGACGGCCTCTCGCGACTTCTCCGCAAGCCGCGCCTGGACTTCAAGTCGCTTTCTGACAGCATCACCAACCGTCCATTTTGCGAGTAGGTGTTCCCACTCACTCATCGGCGCCTGCAAGATATGAACAAAACTCGGGGCGAGCCGATATGCGGAGTTCGACGATTTCGCAATCGGATGACCCGGCAGAAACCGCCCAAAGGACGAATCCAGGTATACCTTTTCAATCGCGCCGATCTGCCATAAGGGTTTCAGCCAATAATCACGACCTTCCCTGTCGAGCTTGCTCTTTCCTCGCTGAAGAATGCCAATGTGGCAACCGATGTGCGCGGTTGTAGCTCCCTCACTAAACTTTGCACCTTTTGGCGCATTCGCGAACCAGCTTGAATGCTGGTCATCAAGAAGTGCGAATACTGCGTCAACGATGTCAGCTGTGTTACGGTCAATTCTCGCCAGCACAGCCACAATCTTTTCTTTGGAAATCCCTTGGTATGAGTTCGCAACCGGTGATTGTCCTGCCTTGAGGGCTTGGTCGCGCATCTTTTGGATTCGATCGTGAAGAGCCATTCAGGCAGCATATCAAATCTACCACCTTTCGACTATTTGATAATGGGTATCCAGCAATGATGAGATTTTTCCAACTAACCGCCGAAGGGTTTATTAGGCTCCGCGCCGTAGAACATTCATGAACGACGAACCTGACGGTCTCAGCTTGGAGAAGCTGCGAAAGCATCTGCCAGTGCGCTGGGATGAGCAGAGGGCACAATCGGCGTAATCCCGGGCCCTCAACACAGAGTACTGCATCACACGACAAGTACGCCCTTAGCAAGTCCGCGAAGCACATCTGAATGCGATCTCATCCCATCCGCATCAGGATATACCTGTTGATGCGTGATAGCCTGTGGGTGTGGGCAGACTCTTCTGCCTTGCCCTTCCTTCCTCAAGTCCCGGCGAACCGATTGCTTGTCGATGTGCACCCGGAAGGTCAATCCTATCGGCGGACGTGCGTTGGGGGGAATCGGCTTGGGAGGGCACAGCTTGAATGGGATGGACAAAATGCCTCTTACCTCTTCCGCAAGCAAGCTCCGTTTCTGCCCCAATACGCTATCTTTCGCGACTCGGTGTGGCTGAGTGCTTGGAAGTCGTCCGACGGCGAAAACGCCTTCTTGCGCGGCGATACGTGGAAAGTTGATCCCGCTGGCCACCGGGTCCCACACCTTAACCTCGCTGGTCTTCCACTTTCGCCATGGGGTGCCTGCCGGAGTTGCATTGAGGGCAGATGCTTGATCAACGATAAGTGCAAACAACCGTCCGTCAACTGCGTCGCCGCTCTCCACGGCAAAGAAAATGGCCATCCACGCGTTCTTTGTGAAATCAAGTAGCCGAGTGGGTATCCCATGGTGTTGCAGATACGCTAGACGTGCCAGTGGCTCACCGTATGGGGGGTTGGAGATCTCTGCGATCCACTTCATGCCGTCATCGAGAATGCGGTCTTCGATAGTGTTCAGAAGCTTGTCAGTAGGAATCGTCAGTCTGGAAACGCCGCGCACTAGCGAAGACGTAAGCCCCCATGTATGGTCAGACTGGCCCCTCCAGAACACCTGAAGATTCTTAGCAGCCGCGTATTGTTCTACCTCCTGCACCGTACTGAGGACCTCGCTCAGCGATGAAATGGTCGCTTCATGCACGGCATAGTGCTGGACAGCTTCAATCATTGGCGGCTCCAGTCGGTTGCTAACATTCCTACATCCAGAAGGTTAGCAGTGCACCCCTTCATTGCTCGGCTTCAACATAAGTAGGCGTGCCAGGCAATCGACTGAGATCGGTAACCCCAGGCTCTGCCAACCACTCAACAAATCCCTGTGCAGTCATCCGTCCCGTGAGCACCCGCATCAGCCCTTCCATGAATACGTGGTGTTGGACGAGAGTAATTGCCGCTGATGCTGCCGCCTTCTTCTTTGAGTGCTCATCAAAGTCTGGCTTACCCAAGGTTACACGCCGAATCGCTCCATCATAGTCTGCCGCCTTCTGCAATACGGCGAATGCGTCCTCCTTCGTAATCAGAGGCGGCTTCTTGGTCACCGTCTTGCATTCAATGAGCAGGGATATGGCCCCAAGCTCAAGAAGAATGTCGGGGACATTCTGCCTCTTCCCATCGTCTACTTGTTCGACCGTCCAGTTCAGCTCCTCCTTGAGGAGATCATAAATGGCATCTTCATACTCAGTACCCAGACTATTGTTGCACTTCGCAACCTTCTCCTCGACACCGATCTCCTGCCCAAGTTGCTGATGCACACGGTCGTATCTGACAGCTGCAGCGGTCACACTGTCTGATAGCGCAGCCACAAGTGAGTCCGCTCTCTCTTGGCCCCCGAGGAGCTTAACGAGGCGATCCTTGCCAGCGGCAATCACATCGATGACCGTCTCCAACCCGTTAGCCAGCAACGCCATCACTCGTTGACGACCGAATCCTGGAACCTTCTTCTGTGAGGCGATTCTCAGCACATCAATTGCTTCGATCGGCGTCCCCCATCGGACTCGCCTGGACAGCATGCCGATGTTGTTGGTCAACACCTGTGGGCACCCAATATCCACAGCCCCAGAAACACAGCGTAGTCCATCAATGATCGCGCTCAAGTCGGTAGCGAGACGATGAAGATGTCCGGCTGATACGCCGGTAAAGAAGCGAATCTTTCGTTCAGCTTCGCCATGGATGAATAGTCCCAGTGCGTGAGTGCATCGCGTGACTTTCTCATCGCTGCGATCCCATGCTGTCAGCAGCGGTGTGCTGCGCATGAAGACGGATGACTCGGGCTTCATGCGTCCAGCTGGCCATGGCAGAAAACGATCCGGCTTTTCACCCATGAACTCCGGGCACGTCAGCGCCCAATGAATCAACCCGATCTCGTACTTCACGAACTCATTGATCAGCGAGTCAGTCTTAGCTGCAAGAAGGTCGACGAACTGCTTTGCGGTCTCTGGCAGCAGACCAGACATTGCAGTGGATTTTCCCAACGGTGTCGTCTGTATCGTGCCGTAGCTCTCCTCCAAAAACTTCATTGAAAGGAGCCACTCAATGGCTTTATGCGCCTTGTCCAAGATCACGTCGAGGAGCTTTGGATTGTGCTCCGATGCCTGATGCCAGTAGAAGGTGTTTTTGAAGAATGCCGTCAGTTCGTCCCGCGACGATATGGCACGGGCAGCGACGAGCGAAAGCACCGTGCGACGCATGCTTAGTGCCACCATCTTCGAGCGCACATCGTCATTTTCGGGAAGCACGAGCATATTCGCGTGCTTCAACTCGGCAGCGTTTCGGGGCAAGAGAATGGCGCGCCCATCTTCATGGTAACCAAGGCGTCCGGCCCGTCCTGACATGTTACGGTAGTCGGACCGAGAGAACAGCTTCCCTTCGCGGTCACCGTAGCTGTAGGTCAACTTGGATATCACGACGGTGCGAAACGGGAAATTGACGCCTGCTGCCAGCGTGGAGGTCGCAAAACACACGTCAAAGCTGCTAGTGGAAAACCCCGCCTCGATTACAGTTCGTTCGTCCGGCGTCAGGTCCGCCGTGTGGAACGTGACTCGACGCTCAGCGTGGGCCATCAGTTGCTGGGATGACTCCGTCGGTTCCGAAAATAGCTCAAGTTGCTTGCAGATTATGAGGCCATCGGAAGAACGCTGGCATCGCTCGGAGAACTGGCCAGCAAGCTCCGATGCTTCACGCCTCGTTTCAGTGAACACCAAAACCGGTCCCAACCCATCCTGGAGTAGCTTCCTGACGACGCCATTCAGATCAGCTGTTCCAAAAGTGCTGTTCTTGGTTTCGCCATCTTCCTGACCGAAACGCACTGAGTGTTGTTGCTCGTTCCACAGAATCGTCTGGATGAGCTCGACATCGCGCGTCGTGCTGTGGACAGTCTCACACCCCATCCAGGCAGCAAGTTCTTCCGGGTTCTCCACCGTGGCCGTCAGGCCCACAAACTGATGGGGCTGCCGCTGACGAAGCAGCGAGCACAGCGTTTCAACCTCGGCTCCACGCCCGTCCTCACCCATGAGCTGCAACTCATCAGCGATAACGAGAGTCTTGGGCACCTTCAACCGTCCCGCCAACACCAAACCCAGCGCCTTCTCGTATGTCGAGACGAGAAGACGGCAGTTCACATCACCTTCTTCATGGTCGCCCGTGCTGATGCCAACGGTGGCCGTGCCTTGCCACCGTGGAGATGAGAAGCGATCAGAAAAATCAGCATACTTTTGCTCAGCGAGTGCCTTGTGCGATACGAGATACAAGGCGTTTAAGTCGCTGGTCATTGCGTTGGCTAGGGCAAGTTCGCCGACCAACGTCTTGCCGGAGGAAGTCGGCGCACAGATTACCGCACTCGTTCCAGTCGGCACGCCTCTCGCTACAGCCCTCTTCTGGATGTCCGTGAGGGACTTGATGCCCCATTCTTCCAGGCAGGCTACCAAGTCTGGTGTCAGCCCCGAGTTGAGATCGTCGGTTTCTGGCATCAATTTTGAGCGTGGAAGCAGGCCGAAATATGCAATGCTCAGGGACCGTCCCCGAACCAGTTACGGATAGAATGCCACTCGAGCACAATTGCGTCAAGGTATGGTGTTCCGCACGAAGGTGCCGAGCACGCCCGTTGTCAACCCATTTGCAGCGTGATGGGATCACCTGCACAAATGGCAATGCGCCGCCACGGCTTACGTCACATACGGCTGAGAATATCACCATGCTGAGGCAGGCCCGATCCTTCCATAAATTCCTGAGTTACGTTGACACGCAGCTATTCAAGGCCGTCACAAACTATTCCGTCCGCATCCAATAGCACGTGGCACGTTTGGCGTCTGTGGATTCTGAGCTGTACGAACACGTCATACAATACCCAAACCGATCTGCCGCCGTCACACTGCTCGGGCTCAAGGGCCACGAGCCACTGCAGCTGATCAAGCGGTCGACTAGCGATCTCGCAGCCATGCTAGGCATACCTCCATCCACGCTGCGAAAAATGACACCCAGCGCAATCAATCCGGATGCTGTACGCACCATACGGCGGTTGCCTTGATCCGTACGGCGGCTTGTGGTGCATGCTTCAAGCATCACACCACCCATTATCCATATGCTAAGGCAGAAAATGCTTTGGAATCACGTGACACCTGAGCTGATTGAGGACATGACCACCTGTCGCATCCCTCGCCATCGACTAGGTCATCTCTGCAATGTCGTCGCCTTGGTGAATGCACTGGCGCCGGAACGCACCCCGCGACGCATCAGGTCATTGAACGAGGCCGAGGAATGGGAGCAACAGGTACTTGTCGAGTATGAAGACCGGGTGAATGCATCCGTCACGTGGACGCCGCCGTTTCAGGATCAAGAGGAATTATTTGGCAACTTCCTACGCTTTGCAAAATCAGGGTCTGAACTGACAGTGATCGCCGACAAGTACCACAACTGTGCTCGCACTTTTGTTCGTGAGTGTCGTGAAGGGGCTGCGGCCCTGGGGTTATTCCGTCCACGACGGCAAAGTCCGACATATGTATTCTTGATCATACCGAAGAACGGCTATTGGCAACTCGTGCAACTAGAAGGCAAACGGCACGGCGAAACGCCCGAAGACGTCGTCAGCGAACTTCAAACACGACTCGCCCGCATGCAAGGCTGGCGTGATGCCCTCAGCTTCGACCAGTATCTGGCAGACATGGAAGCTGGTTCCGATGGCCAAAGGTGTGCTTAGCGCGGCTTATGCGAACTGCACACCCCAATAATGACCCCAGTCCGGTAATGCAAATCCGACATCATTGCGAATCGTCAAACTGATGCCATGGCTCCGATAACAACATTTAAATACACAGCCAGTTAAAGAATTTTAATTCCATACGCCGAATATTTCAATTGACCACGAAGTCATCGCGATTGGAGGCGCTGGATGTCGGACACAATGACATACTTGAGCATATCACACAAACGCACTGTTCCGCGTCATGCGTTAAAAGATGACGGGTCTCCATCAACAGACAATGTGCGTCATCTTGTGAAAAAGCTGTATGATGAACGCCACGAGTCACATTCGATCACATCGCTTGCTTTAGCAGGGAATATGCAAGATTCGGAAGCACGTCGGGTATGCCGACAACTGCTTCTTGTTGGTGTTTTGGAGCGAGATTATTCGACTGGTGAGAAGTATCGTTACCTGCTGAGGTCATTCAATGTTGACGTGCAAGCTCAACTTGAGTCTTCACTCGTGGACGGCTTCTGATCAGCCACCCCGTTGTTTTCAGATGGAAAAATCAAGGTGAAGAGATCTTTAGGTAGTACATCGATAGGAGGGGAACTCATTATTGTAGTAGTTTTATTACGAAGTATGGTTAAGGCCGTTTCTAGCTTACTTTCAACTTGCTCATCAAACTTGCTGCCGGATCGGCGCTTATTGATTCCAGTCAATAGGTAGACAGGAACATTGTGTTCTTGCGCAACAGACGCAATTGTTCGATTGCCTACTGTACATAATGCTTCACCCCCATTAAAAATACCTCGTGTGCCCAATAGTACATGTGCATCCACATACTTTTTGTTTGCCAAACCAAGCCAGCTGTGAATATCGCCTACATCAATAAGTCGAATATCACAACGCGGGTTGATTGACTTTAATTCTGTTACCATCCGCTGTGATTCATCCCAGTAGGGTGGCATTCCTGGGAGGCGACGCTTGCATTTCACCGCCCAAACTATCCCATCAAAGCCTGCGTGAATCAATTCTGACAAGTATTTTGCAACGGTAGCGCTGTATCCGTAAATAAAGACCCAATCTTTGTTGCTGATATGTAGCGCGCTTTTTGCGACAGCAACCACTTGATTCACAGCTTCCTGCTGCTCATCCAAGAAGTTATCAATGAAGGAATTTAATTGCTTGCCGTTTGGTTCAGAGTCAAGAAATTGTAGTAGTCGTTCACACAGATCATTAACAATAAAATTATACTCATGGGCTTGAATTGCAACACCGAGCACCTGTTTGATAGAGTCAATATTTACGGCTGACGATGTTGTATCGTTGCCAACAGATCTAGCAAGTGCTGCAACCATACAGGCAGCTTCGCTTGCACAAGCTACACGCTCTATAAGATATGGCCACATTTGAGCCATTGGACGAGAGGGGTCACGCGTTGTTCGTGGACGATGAAAATCGCACACAACATCGTCAATAGATGTGTTAGTATTGGATGCTAGCCATGGCTTCACAGAAATAAGTTCCCTACGCACACTATCAATAACTTCATGCATCACAATTGGTTTAAAATCTACTGTTACATTGCCATAAGTTCTAATTTCTGGAAGATCGCAATCTAATTTAATCTGCTTGTTTCTATGATTAAATCGGAGTGAGGAAATAAATTCCGGCAATCCCCAGTGTATTGCTGATGAATGCGGCATGCCCATGACATAATATAAATCCTTCAGATCACCGGGACAACGAGTGCCATCAATATGGCATGCATCGGCTAAACGTAAGACTGCGGCAAGCTCTCGCCTTCGGACATTGGGACATGTGTCGCCTATGATATTAGGACAAGTCATTTCTGCAAGATCCCATTTCTGTCGATGATAAATAACAATCTCTGCAAGATTTTTTTTCTGATTTGGTCCCCACTGCCTACAGTATTCATGCCACCCATTTAAGATATAGTTTGCTGCGCGATCTTCATGTGTATCGCGAATTTCACGCCAATCTGTGGTGGGCCCAACTTGATCTGTTGGAAATATGCCAGCGATTAGGCCAATGTCGTGTAGCCAAATTGCTGACAGAAGATACATTGCTTCCTCGGCGTAGGGCGTTAGCAGCCAGTTTGCCTCCGAAAGATCGTCTTCATTCGGTTCGCCGAAAAGCAATCTGTTTGCCAAATCTTCGACCGTAATCAGGTGCGGAATGCGGTGTTCAGTAAAGTATGGGATTAGTTGTTTTGGATGAGGTGGCTGATTGGGATCGTACAAGCCAATGGCCAGTGCCTGTGCTTCTTCAAATCGCTTCGAGCACAGGCTGTCCTCGCGAACGATTTCTCGAAGACGTGAATGAATAATACGACTATCACTATTGATGACATTCATCCAATCAGTCATTATGAGAGCCCCGTTTGTAATAGATTTGCATTTAGACTATCTCTAAGTATCCTAGATGCTAGACAATATCCTCCACATGTCAACTCTGGGACTTGTCTTATACTGTCTCGATGATCATAGGATACGGCCTCATGCAATTAAACGAACATGTGATACATGTATATCACAACAAAGTATTTATATTCCAATCATCATACAACAACAATCACATGCGATAATGTTTCAGCTGATTCGTCTTAGCCTCGATTGAGTAAGCGATTGATCCCTCCTCTTCAAGGGTTAGTCGACGGATAAATCGGTTGAAGGCTTTTATATGCGCGTGGCTTACACTGAACATGGCAAAGCAAAAGCTACTCGATCTGAGGAACCGGACAAAGTATCCGAAGGGCGCCGAGTCGTACAAGGCGACGCTGTCCCCCGAGGAACTGAAGCTCCTGGATGACTACCTGGAATACCGTTCGATCACGTTCAATCCAAACAAGCTACTGGATGTTCAACGTGCAATTCTGAATTTCAGATATGTCGTTGATCGCTCTCTCACTGATAATTTCACGCTCAACGATGTGAAGCAATTCCTCAAGGTTCTCTACCATTCTGATAGGTCGGATGAAACGAAAAAATCGACAGGCGAATATCTGTTCATGAGCCGACGTGCTTTCCTTAGGTGGCGTTTTAAGGATTGGAGCATTCGATTCAATGACTTTGTTGACGAAAGTGGATTCCCGATAGCTCGCTGGAGAACACGCCCGCTGGCCGACCGATTGACGGAAAATGACCTGCTCACTGAAGACGATGTGCGTAGAATGTGGGCGAGCTGCTCGCGCCTTCGTGACCGCGCATTAATCGCACTCCACGGTGCCACACCGGCACGAACCAAGGAGATTCGGGATCTGCGTTGGCGTGACGTTTTGCTCTCGGAAAAACGTATTCGCGTTCATGACACAAAGACCGGGCGTTCCAGAGAAATGCCCTTCGATGATATCGCCTGCAGGTTCCTTATCGAGTGGCACAGGAACTATCACGTTGGCGACAGCCGTTCTAAGACTAAGGGATCAATTGGTATGCCCTTACCACACTGGCATGTGTTCCCGAGCAGCTCTTCTCCTGAGGAGCCAGTTCCTAAATCTTACGTATCGAGAACCTTCAAGCGTGCCGCCAAACAAGCCGGCCTAACCAAGAATGTGTACGGCTACCTGAACCGACATTCCGCAATCTCACGGTACCAGAAACAGGGTGTCGACATTCGAGATGTTGCCAATGTCGCTGGGCACTCATCGATTGCGACGACACTTGGCTATACCCATCTGAACAAGAGCCATTCGATTAACCAGGTCGTGGCCAAGGTATTTCAGAAACAACAGGCGCCGCCATCGTCGGACAGCCAGGGGACACCCAATCAAGAAATTGCTATGCTGAACCGACAACTTCAGCAGGTTATGACCTATTTACGAGACTCCGGGCAACCTACTCAAAATGAAATATGCTTGCCAACCACAACGCGCAGAACCGATGCATCTAACAACTGGACCCGATGACGCGTCGTGTGTAAATTGCCCCCTATGATCTTTGAGCGATCCCAATCCGCACGCAAGAAAGCTCAGGACCTGATGTGGCAGGCGATGGAGATCATCGGCCACGACAATGGCCGCGCGGCGGACTTGTGTCGTCAGGCATTACGCATCTACTCGAACTGCGTCGACGCCTTAACGATGCTGGCTGAACTCGAATTAGATCACGTGCGGGACTACATTGAAGCCATGCGTCACGCGGTCCAAGCCGGCCGACAAGACCTCGGCTCCGATTATTTCAAGCACGAACGCGGCAACTTCTGGCTCCTGATCGAAACCCGCCCGCTCATGCGCGCCATGGCCCAGTTAGTCGATGGCTTGCTTCAATGGGGCACGGCTGTATGTATCGACGAGGCGATCGAAATTCAGGAGGAAATGCTTGCCCTAAATCCAAACGATAATCAGGGTATGCGTGACACACTAACCGGTTGCTATCTACAGCGCAAACGCTACAACGACGCTGAAACGCTGCTCAAACGATACGAGAACAACTGGATGGCGGTCCCGTGCTGGGCGCGCGTGCTTCTGGCCCATACCACGGGCTACCAGAAGCGGGCTGATTCTCTCCTGGCGATTGCACGCAAACAGAATCCGCAAGTCGAACTTTACCTGACCAACCAAAAACGTCGTCCGCGCCAGCGACCAGATTATTATTCTCCTGGCGATGACACGGAAGCCATTTACTGCGCAGATACGCTCTGGGAAGCGTGGAAAAAACACCCAAAAGCCAAGCAGTGGCTCAAGAGCGCTTGTACGTAGCGTGATACTACCTTACCCCATGCCTCCATGCCCATCTCGATTCCAGTCGATCACCGCGGGCAATCCGCTAAAACAACTCATAGATCTAAGATATCCATTACCCTAGCCGCCCGATCGCGCACAGTACCCATCGTCACGCCCATCAGCGCCTCGAAGTCGCGGTTGAGAATCCCAGGAATGCCGCAGGGGATCTTCCCATCTGTGTAGACGGCGTAGACAATACCTGCCGCCCAACCTTCAGCTTTGCCCTGAAGCTGCTTATCATTCGCCCGCAGAAGACGCAGCGATTTGTGTGCTCGCATCTGCATCATTGCATCCGGAAACACTGCAAAGAACCGATCCAAATGCTTACGACACTCCGATTCGAACTCAGCGACTCTGGCGTCCATGGTCGTGCTCCGAACAGAACACAATAGCGCATTTCAGTTAATTCCCCAACATTTCTAGTCTCTTCAATGCCTCGCGCTTGCCTAACCCACGGATTGCAACCCATTTGGCAAGCTGTGCCTGACGGGGGTTACTCTTGCCCTGTTCCCAGTTGTAGATCGTCAACTGGGATACACCCACAAGCTTACCGTAACCGGCGGCAGAGAGGCCGAGTTTCTTGCGATGCGATGCCAGCCATTTCGGCGAATAGCGTGCGCCATCAGCAATCTTTTCTGATGGTTGCTCCTCGATGCGTTTCTTCTCCTGCCCCTCAAGGAACGACAAGCGACGCTGGAGATCAACGACCTGTCGCTTTAGTTCAGCAACATCACGCCGATACTGGGCGGACTGTTTCTGAAGTGTGGCGGTTTGTGATCGGATTTCCTTCCGTGCAATGCGCGATATTTCCGAACGAAGCACTGTAGTAAGATTGGACATGCGGGATTCCTCAATATCCCCGAAACACGAACATCTTACAAAATACGATGGATTCAGCAAGAAGGGCAACATGTACATCTAGCGTTTATGCACGATTCGGCTGTTCAAGCCACAATAGTATTGACAGCCCGACTTCAATAAATTATTTTGACATTAAGGTCAGTAGTGTTCTTTTGGGGTTCACTTTGAAATGAGCACTGTACGGCAAGTTGTAGTGTGTCGACATGGCCAATCGGGGATGCAGTTCTAACACAATCTTGTCACACGGGGGACCAGTTATGTCTTTCTTCGAGCCACCATACTACCCAATCATCTATGTGCGTGGATATGCAGGCAGTCAATCCGAGGTCGAAGACACTGTGGCTGATCCATACATGGGCTTCAACCTGGGTTCTACGAAGCTACGGCAGTTGTGGACCGGCAAAGTGGACAGACACTATTTTGAATCGCCGCTAGTCCGGCTCATGAAAGACTACGACTATCAAGACGTTTATGAATCTGGTCAAGAGTTGCCCGCATCATTTAATCCCAGATCACGGTCTATCTTCATTTATCGCTATTACGATCAGGTTTCAGAGGAATTGGGTCCAGGTGTACGGCCTGAGATCGAAGAATACGCTCGAGGACTGGGGCGTCTGATCTTGCGACTTCGTGAGCGATATCGCGTTCAGGATTCGGCCGTCGACACACAATTCCGCGTGTATCTCATTGCCCACTCAATGGGTGGGCTCGTGTGCCGCTGTTTCCTTCAAAATGATCAGCTTGTCGACGCCAATGAGTCTCAAGCGTTTTCAGAAGCCCGCAAGGCAGTTGACAAAGTGCTCACCTATGCCACACCTCACAACGGCATCGAACTAAATCTGGTCGGCAATGTTCCGGGCTTCTTTTCACGTAACAACGCTGACAACTTCAATCGCGATCGAATGCGCATGTACCTTGGCCTCGCAGGCAATGGTGACAATGTAAGCAACCTGGACGGGGGCATTGATCCCGATCGATGCTTTAACCTCGTGGGTACAAACTACCGGGACTATACTGTCGCCGCCGGCATGGCCCGCACCATGGTCGGTCCAATGAGCGATGGGCTAGTACGCATCGCCAACGCGACAACCTGGGGCCCCTGGCCTGTTAATGGACAGCAAGTCAATAAACATTCACCTCGCGCCTTCGTGCACCGCAGTCACTCAGGCCACTACGGAATTGTCAATTCTGAAGAAGGCTATCAGAATCTAGCTCGATTTCTTTTCGGCAACATACGCGTTGATGGACATCTCGAAATCAAGCAATTAACACTGCCACCTGATGTTGACAAGGCGTTCAAGCAACAGAAGAAGATTCGGGCATCCTACCATTTTGAGGCCGTCGTCCGAACACGTGGTGCCCGCTTTGACTTGCACCGGCGAACAGTGGACGAAGGTTCGGCTGTCTTCCGCACTTTTGATGAACTTCTCCTGCCGCAGAAACTGGGACTGACAGGACCACGACATCCTTACCTGTTTTCGACATTCCTGTCCGCCCAGCATCGCATAAAACAACGGCGTGGCTCACTCGGGTTCAGTATTGACCTGGGTGTGCTCGTCCCTCAATACGAAGTGGATGGACTGCTCTGGTTCGATCATCATTATGACGGTGGCTACCTGTATCGAGACAAGATTAATTTGGAAGCGCTGCCACCTCAAGATACGCAATCGACCTGGCGTATCAGAGTCGGCTACGATTCACGCACACCGAACCGGGCGACGACCACCATTGATCCGCGGAACACTGCCGCAGGCCTGGAGTTTCGCATCCCCATCCAACAACACACCAAACCGGGCATTGATGCAGAATTGGTGCTTTGTGCGCGTCCGTGGAATGCCTAAATATAACGATGGCGAGATTTTCACATGCCTAATACCACAGAGAACTCGCCCAACATCGAGCGTACTGCTGTGTTATTTCTTCCAGGAATGTGCTCTGGGAGTATGGACCAGTCAGCTGGAGGAATAGCACGACGTCTGGCTCATGCACTTAATCATCATGCTAATACTCGATCAAGCCAATTTCGAGTAAACCCGCCGCGATCTTACCACTACTCGGAGGATATGGCAGCAGAACATGCCATTGTCGAGTGAATTGACAACAACGATGTATCAGCACAAATAGATGTGTTCCGAATTGACTTCATGGAACCCTTGACACGCCGAATGAATGAGCGGCCCGCATGGCTGAGGCTGATTTGCGTATCATTCTACCTCTTCTTTTGTATTCCACAGTTCGCCAAGTCGCTCACGAATTCGCCACCTGCAGCAAGAGCCCGCTGGGTTATTTGGTCAAGCCTCATCATTGTTTTACTTGCCACATACTTCGCCATCCTCGCAATGGGGCTGCTAGGCTGGATTGCCACTTTGCCGAAATACGCAACCGATTCACAACAGCATGCATCTTCCTTAGCGGGTAATGACGATACTGACGATCTTGTCAATACTCTCATACACCAACAGCACCCTGCGCAAGACAAATATGTACTTATATCGAAGGGTTGGTCAGTCCTAGTTTCAGCTGTTCCAGTATTGGTCTTAATACAATCTGCCGTAGTTCCATTCCTTCCCCGCCAATGGCGCAAAAGTGTCATGGAGTCGACCGTCGGATTTCTAGTATTCTTGGAATATTTACACGCCGACCAGGGCGCCGAAAGAGCTCGCAGGCTTACAGCCAATTTGCTTGAACAACTAGCAGATGACGGCTTGCTTGATCAGTTCACTTACGTACACATTCTTGGTTACAGCTTTGGATCAATTGTCGCACTCGACACCATGCTGCCAGTTGGTGAAACATCGTCCCGAGTTCTTGATAGCGTAGACTCCATAACCACCATAGGCTGTCCATTAGACTTCATCAGCGTGATCTGGCCCGATCGGATTAATATACCACGTCAGGCTTCAAAATCGCTCAAGTGGTACAATATTGCAATTCGGGATGATCCTGTTTCAGCCCAAACATTTCCAGGATTCGCCATGAAGGAAGATGATGATCGATTGACACCCACGGAAGATATCACCGAAGACTATTGGGGCATTAATACTCGCCTCAGCCTGATTAGCAAGATGCTATACCGTGGTGTATTTCTACATAGCGCTTATTGGTCATCTGAAGTGCAGGCCCAGTCGTGCTTCGATCCAATTGTAGATCGTGTATTTAAGAGTCAGTACATTTTATCATAATGCCACGATGCTATTTTGCTTCTTCGGCACAATGTATGGCGAACTCAGGCAGTCTGCACAACTAATTGCAAATTCACAGCCCACCACTGCATACTGAGTCATCGCATCATCGCTGGATCCGACGCCTACTGATACGTTCCACAGCTTGAGTTTATTCTGTGGCCATCCGTAGGTGCTGCCCAATTTTGTAAATACGTACGTAGCGGTATCGTATGGCCCATTCCGACAGCTCCTGGGCGTCATTGTCTGCCGCGCCCAGCTCAATCGGCGTGAGGTGAGGTTTCATCAATTCTTCAATTTTCTTCCCGTACTCTTGTTTGAGACGAATGACCTCCTTGTTAATTGCGTCCTTATCTGGGTTCGGTTTTTTCAATTTGCTCTTCTCCAGAACGATACGGTAGTCCATTTCTTTCATTCGCATCAACGCCGCGGTAGCGGCTATGTAGGCCCGACCGCCATCACCTGCTGGCACATTATCTGCATCAGCCATGGCAATCTTCGCCAGCGAGTCAGCGGTCTGGCGATAGAGTTCCTCGTCACCATCCTGAAGTGTGTCGCCGGGCAGAAGGATCTCCCACGCGTCGATCATGCCTGGATTAACTAGCAGCGCCTGCAGGAATAGCTCATCCCTCGTCAGCCCCCCACCATAGGTGTTCAGACTGGCGCCCTGCATTCCACCCGCGACGCTTGCAGCCAAACGCGCATGGCCGTAGCGCTGCGTCTGCAAATATATCATTGCTTCAAGCACCGTGATGTGTTTGTTCGCATCATCCTGGTTGGGATAGTCCTGACGGAACTTTGCGATCGCAGCGAGGGTGACAGGAAACTGCTCGGCCTTCAGAGAAGCGGCTCCTTGCTCGGCCTTGGTGATCGCCGACACCCGCCCGAGCTGCGATTGAAACTCGCTTCTGTAATTGTCGTGAATCGCTTGAAGAGAACTACTAACGCATCCAGCCATGGCTAGCGCGACCATAGTCAACAGGACAATCGCACGTGACGTTCTAACATGGATCGACATGGCGTTTTCCTTTGAAGCTGTAGTTCGATTAGGCTGCGAGTAGCGCTTCGCCAACTCGTGATTTGAACGATGGATCATCAGCGTCGACGGTAAACTTATCCTTACCCCAATCCAAAACCAGCGAGACGATGACGGTCACGATGTTGCTTGCTCCAACCTTGAGGCCTATTTCGTTCTTCAGTCGCTTCAGCGTCTCCTGAAGTAGCTTGGTCAACTCGGGGTTCTTGCCCGATTCCACCCTCGCATATGCTTGGGCCCGCAGCGTGACGGCGTCGAGCACTTCGATGATCAACGAAGCGAGCACCGGGCCCCGAAGCAACTTAGTCGGATCGTCGGCGATCACCTCGGCGATGCTGCCCAATACCGCTTTAGGAAGTTCACCGCCAACGAACTCCTTCCACAAACCCGGGTTGGCCGCGACGATCTGTAGTACGTTAGTGAATATCGACAACACGTCACCGGCTACCAGGTGCTCACGCAGCTCGTCGCGTGACAATTCATTCAGCACCGTAGCAACGATCTTCCCGAATGGCTTGGGCAGATCAATCGCGGAGGCATTCTTGCCAACCGCGTCAATCGCGACCACGGCCAGATCGATGGCATAATCGCGCGTAAAACCGTTACCAAAGCCCTTGGTGCCTTCTGTCATGACCGCCGAAAGCACTGTAGCGAGCAACTCATCACCCTTGATCAGTAAATCGGTATGTTTGGCTGCGGCATTGAGTGCAGCCGCGGCGATGATAGGCAGGTTCTTCTCGCCAAGCAGATCTTTCAATTCCGTAGCACCGAGCCCGGAAGCAAAGGATGCGACGAAACGTTTGACAAAGTCTCCCTCGACTAAACCTTTGTTGATCGCTACGCCCTTAAGTGCGGCGCTGACCAGCGACCCCAATGCCTCATTGGCAAAAAGTTTGCGTTTCTTGGCCGACTTGCCGATTTCGGCAAGCACCTGCTGCACCACGGTATGCCAGACTTCTTCGCGAGCGACCTTCTCCAGGAGGATCGGATGTGTAGCGACATGGCCGATCGCAACCTGCACAACCAGGGCAATCGCATCTTCATCGCGACCTAGAATTTTCTTGAATACATCATCCGAGGCAATATCCTGGAGAATCCGCCCCAGCATGTCAGCAAGTTGTATGTCATTAGTGAATTGACCAGCATTTTCACCGAGGGTCTGAACTACCGACTGCAATAGCTTGTCGAAGTTCTTGCCTGCGACTAGACCTGCGACAAAGTCAGCGTCTTTATTCTGTGCCTCGGCGAGTGCCTCAAGGAAGAGATTCAGGCCATCAACATTCTCGACAAGTTCGCGATTGTCGATCGCAGTTCGAATGACGCTACTTAGTGTGCGTTCGAAGAGTTGACGGTAGCTGAGCTTTTCTAGGTCGCCTTTGGTAAAGTATGTCAAGAAGGACCGGATGGCTTTCTGGACAGCAGGGTCCTTGGTGATGATCGCTGGGTTAGAGCTAACAAACTCAAGGGCAACGTCGGCCGTGGCCAGTGCAATGTCAATCAGAGCGGATCGCTGATGGCCGGGTTTGGCCGCACTGACGATGTAGTACTCAAAAGCCTGCACCCGACCGGGATCTACGGGAGGCATCTTGTCGGCACCAATCGGCGGGATGGTTTGCCCCGCGATAACAACCCAACGCTCGACAAGCAGCTCAGCGTATCGGACTTCATCCGAACCACCATTTGTCTGTAAATACCGCTCCCAGATTTTGTTGAGCTTGTCGTCATCCGCTAGCAGAGCTTGGCCGGCGCCGCTATTGAAATAACTAATCATGTCGTCAACAAGCTCGCCATAAGCCGGCGGCGTCGGTGGTAATTTGTACGGCAACGGCCCACCGATCAGATGTTGGGTCTGTATCTGGTCGACACGCAACCCCAGCTTCACAGCTGCATTGGCAATGCCCAGCGCGAGTTCGACCGAGGTCGATGCAAGCATAAACCGCCCCCTATCGTTGTAGATTGTATTCGTCAACCCCCGATGGAATTGATCTGATGGTAGTTTAGCGCTGAAATAAAGATACGACAACAATCATGTGTCCTGATTAATCGATATTAATCAGGATATCTCTTCATGACCCGAGCTATCAACTCGGAAGATCAAATAATCAACCACACATAAGTAGTCGCAACAACCGCCCACTATGAAAACGGACCGTTCAACCTTGTCCGGCCACTCCACACCACGGAGGAAATATCATACTAGTTACTTGGCGAGTTTCTCAGAAGGCGACTACGCAGAATCGCGCTCTTAACTTTGCGACACTCGATCTGCTAGACCAACTCATCCCACACCAATTAGGCCAGAATCAATAACATACGGCAGAAGAACCCCGACATTTGCGACATGCTCGCAACTGTAGTGATAGTATAGATTAGAATATATCTTTTAAGATTCGCGACAAGCTTAATCTATCTGAATCGTCACCATCAGGCAGTTCCTGTCCCCCACTCGTGAATATGTGCGGCTGCTTGCTGTCTGGTTGGGAGTATTCACATTAGAATCAGTCCGCGGGTTAACAGATGGCTTGACTCGCGACGCAACCTGAACGACTCGAACTTCCCTAAGACGATTCGACTGAAATCACAGCCCATAACAAACAATAAATTGTGCGACGAATCAACAGACTAAAAATTGTTTCTCCGCACGTTAGTTCTGAGAAAATAGTTGAAACCGGCCTTGAACAGGAAAACATTGGGTACAATGAGCACTTATCCAATGCAAGATGCCCCAAAAAGAAGAATATCATTCAGTGGTATGTAATACAATGTCCGCAAGCAACCATAGTCCACTTTCTCCTAGCACATATCAACACAATGGAGCTTCCATCCCACTGTACTGGTGGCGAGATCGTGATAATTTTGGCGACAGTCTTGCTCCAGAGGTAGTTGGAAGAATCTCAAGCCAGCATACGCATTGGACAAATAAAGGGCCCAAGCTTCTGGCAATCGGGTCAATCATACAATTTGCCAATCAAGATGATGTTATCTGGGGCTCAGGCATACATCACAATTTTCTTCAACGACCAGCACCTAAAACAAAAGTACTTGCTGTTAGAGGCCCATTGACTAGGGATTATCTGAGATCGCAAGGAGTGGATTGTCCGCCCATCTACGGCGACCCGGCAATACTGATGCCCATCCTTCACCCTGGCACCCACGATCCCAACGGTAGCACTGGAATCGTGCTCCATTTTGGTGACAAGCCATACTACCAAGACATCAATTTGATTGACGTCGAATCTGACTGGCAAATCGTTTTGGCCCGTATTCTTGAATGCTCAAAGATCGTCTCCAGTTCGTTGCACGGCATCATCATTGCAGAAGCTTTTGGAATACCCACAGTCTGGTTGACGTCACGGATGGAAAAGCGGCTAAAATATGACGACTATTATGAATCAACCGGCCGAACAGTTAACCCTGTTGCATCACTTGATGACGCAATGACAGCCGAACCACCACCGGTCCCGGATCTGAGGCAAATGAGAGATAATCTGCTCGCATCATTCTCCCTGAACCACATCGACCAACGAATCAGCCACATCGCTGTTCCTCCAGGCACTGGCAGCGGCATGTACCAGCCAGGGCTTGGCAGTGTACCCCATACTCAACCAAAGCATCCACGCCATTATCGTGGTATCCGAAATCCTTCCGCACTATCGTGAGATGACAATACACACCTCATGCGCGATCGAATAATAATGGCACATCGCCTACATACCCGCGCGTGCAAGCTTCTCAACTGTTGGCCGCGATGAGTTGACGTATCTCGCGTTTTGAGAACATACACACCGCGCTACCTGAGTCATTCACACCACACACCATTTCCAGGCAGTCATCACGATCGTAGAAACTCATGGGAAAGATAACAGTTCCAACGTTATTCACCACCCACGACGTGGGATTGCTTTTAGGTACCACTCGTAATATCGATTCGCCTTCTATCTCTATTATACCACGACGGCGATACGGAAATTGTACGTCCATCCAGACCAAGTACGCTCCATAGATTCGGAATGACTTGTGTAAATAGTAACTGTGACAGATACAAATCAACCATTCGTCCATACCTAGGACATTCGTACCGCCACGAAGTCCCAAACCCAAATGGGCGTCACCGGCATAGGCCATTCGACACTGCCGATCGAGGATGATTCCCGCATCGAAGTCATAGAAAATGTAATCACCGTAGAATATCCAATTCTTCTCACTGTATTTAAGACCGGGAAGCGTACTAGGCGAGATGACCTTTATCGCATTGTCCGAAACATCGATGGTGCACAACAACAGGCGGAATCCCTTAGGTGCGTGCCGATAAGGTAACACACACCGCAGTTCCCCTTCAGCCCAAAACAATCGAGGATCATGGCACCGATCGCGATCTAATCGGATAGGGCGCTTCCACCGCACGTCATAATTGCCATCGGTACGGACGAAAGTCACGACATTGCTCGGTTGCCATTCCGCCTGAGAGGCAAATAGCATATCGCCATCTGGAAGATGACAGCAAGAATGGTTATACCCGTCGATGGGCAGTCGATGTACCGTGGTTGGCGCCAACTTCGCCTTGGCCAAGACAGGTCGATTCACTCCGTTGTCTGGCGAAGCCTTTAACTCTGAAATGGCACTTTCATACAAATACTCCGACTCCTGCGTATTGTCTGCATGCACTCCTGATGCGACGACCACCTGCTCCTGTTTTGGCTTCCGAATTCCCTGGTATAATCTCATACTTATGATGTCTCATTTACTGTCATCGGTGCAATATGCCATTCACATTTCCACCTAGTGGGCATTCCCGACCTACCGAACCATCTTACGATAACGAACTTGCGAAGGCGCACGCGACAAATACGACGCGATCCGCTGCGCCTTGTTCGCCCCTGGAAAATGCACGATGAAGCTACGGCCCCCTGTGTACTCTCGCGCGTTGAATACATGGCTAGGATAAATACGTACATGTTTATCGATGTCATCTAAGAACATTGTCTGAAGAAAGTAGATCATCGTCGATTGCTCTCCTCTACAATAACACCCCCACCGATCAATATCGTACTCTTCTTTCAACACTTCGCCCTTTGTCCATACAACATCCAAGAAATGTCGCACCCACAGCGTATCACGAATAAAAAAGACACCAGTATTGATCCAGGCAGCCCTGGGAACGTCCGGAGACCGACTTAAGATCATATCGCGATGTTCATCAAGCAATATTGTTTCTAGCTTGACATCGTGATTCATGAACATCGCGTCACAATCAATCCACATGAGCCAATCGACCATGTGTAGATGCTGTTGAATCAGATGAATTTTCGTCCAATATCCTGTTCGACCTGGCTTAGGCCTGCTCGTATCGTGGATCAATTGATAGCCGTGTCGCTGGCAGTATCTGCGGTGATTCGCGAACACGATATCACGGTAAGCCATCGTGCTGCCATCACCATGCGATATGACCATTATCTTTGACATGCGTAACGTCCATCTATTGTAACCAGATGACAACTATGAGAGAGTGCCATAATACTTGCTGCCGAGTTCTTACTCGGTCATGAATCCTGCATTCTACTTTTGTGATGAAATTCCATGACCCTTGCCAACTCTACCTTTCTCGACAGACATCGCGATCGTTGCAATTGCACAACGGTCTCTTCACATGGCTTCTGGCAACAGAATGAATTGGGGAGTACCTTCAATCTGATATCAGTATGCCGCAGCACCTCCCAAGTTTGGAGAAAGTGATAGTGATCGGTGACTGGCAGATCGGAGGTATCACAACGCCGACGCCATTCTCGTAGAAATCTCTTCGCATTATCTGTATTGTTGATATAGAGCATCGCGACCTCTAACGAAATGGTAATGAGTCCAGTGTTCTGATTACTACCTTGGGGCGCAGCAATGTCATAAGAATCGGGATCAATGAGAGGGATTGGCGTTAGTAGTCGACTGTCGACATCCAGCCAGACAATCGGTTGTTGTTGCTCCTCAAGTGCCGCGAGCAGAAAAGAAGGCTTTGCGTGGCATGTGGCAAGCCAAGTGCCTCTGTACGGGAGTCGCTCGATGCGAAAAACGTCCTGATGCCTTTGCAGATCCTGTTCAAGCGTCTGGGCGTAACCGGCGTACACGTCACGACCCGGAGCATCCGAATAGAAACTCACGACATACATTTTATGGGCCTCACAAATGTGCGTTCATTTCATTGAATCAAGCGTCTCTATTACCCGTGGCATTCGACTGTTCTGACAACTCACTCCGTGATTGGGCTGATAGCTTAGCCACATCTCATGCAGTGCCGCCGTTGGCGTCCACGGCTTGACGGAACCGGCCCAATGAAGGATGTGCCAAGGCGTGGTGCGATCATGGTCACTTCCGATGAACACATTCCAAGACGGGGCAAGCGGAGCACATCGTCCTTCAGCATAGATGGCGCATGCATGCTGGTCGTTTACGCCGAACTCATGGACATATCTCATGGTTTTTGCAGTGAAGTCACATTGGCGCAAACACTCTAAATCCATCAGCATCACACCGGCATTGAAACTCGGCCACTTACCGTCGATGTGATCCAGTATCTGTTCGCAATTGTCATGACCCCAGGCGCGAAGCGAGTTGCCGATTGTTGCAACATGTGGATTCTTGGAACGCTTGGCCTTTAGCCCCACAGGTCCCGTATCCTGAGAATACAACTCTTTCAGATCAGAAAGCACCAACGTATCAATATCGAGATATATCACCCGATCCACACCCGGCAATGCCGATGGCAGCAGCAGACGATCCATTGTCGAACGGGTTGTGTTGCTCGCCAGATAGAGTTTGACATCTGCCAAGAAGCTGCCGCAGTCAATGATGTCAACCTGTAGTGCCTCGGTGGAGAATATGTCAGCCCACTGTTTAGCCTGGGGAACATCGCGTACCAGAATGTGTGCCTTCACGTACTCGGTCGAGTTGATCATGATAGAACATAGCAACCCTGGAAGATATCCCCAGTAGCGTTGATCAGTGGCAATTGCAATGTGTATCAAATCGGAGTCTCCCCAGGCGCTGCTTGGATGAATCTCGCACACTTCTCCACTAATAGGCTTCGGATTGCCTCGCAGCTTGAAGGTTCTGGTGGAGTTGTCCAGTCAATGTCCAGTCGACCGGAGATCAAGTCGCTACGTGTGCAAACCGTCAGCAAATGCTCCATTCCGCTCAATCGAGTCATTCCGCCATCAGGAATTACCATGACAACTGGAGTACCCATCGCAACGCATGGCAATGCACAATGAAGCCTCCCTGTGATTACTAGATGTGCGTTACGATATAGCTCCAATAATGCCCTCGCTCGCTTCTGTCGTTCAGCGTGACTATATACCTTGGCCATCCTATGCGTCACATGGGTAGACATGCGACGAATGGATTCGGGTATGGCCGTCCACCATGCGTCTCCAGCTGAGGCGCGTACATGTCCCTGTGCATCGGGTCCAAACACATCAACGAAAAACACTCGCCCATTGCGTGGGACATCACACCTCGAGAGCGTTAGTGACAGACAACCGGAGAAATATGCGGGGATGCGTTGCTTCTCGAGCAGTTCCAGGGTCCGCGTATCCCGACAGCCAACAGGACCATGCTTCTCGTAAAAATGTCGCAACATCGGCGAGGTGAAGTGACGTAGAACTTCTTCGTCCTCATGAATGTGCATGGAGATCAGCAATGGATGAATACTGGGAGGTGGCGGCCAAGTCGTTGGCCGATGAGTCCACCAGCCATTGCATATGAGCATGGATTGCGATGCCTCAAGCGACTTAACGTTACCATATTCGTCCAGGTGGTCACGATCGATCAACTCATCAACGCGTGGTAGGAATCGAGCCGCCGCGATAGACTGAATCTGATCCCCCAGATTACTGGTACTGTATTTCAGAAGAGCATATCTCATGCTTTGGTCTGCTGAAAAGTCGACGGCGCTACGTTCTGGGGCCTCAATGGCTTGAAGTTCTTCATATGGCAGATTACATGCCCCAAGGGCATGATGGCGTGCGAGAGCCCGTGCCGATCCATGAATATTTCATCAAAGTCGCTATCTCTCCCATGACGCATGGATACATACTGGCGGCCCAAACGCATATGGCAATGGCCGACCAATGAAGGGGCGTAACATGCCACACGCCCACCGGCCCGAAAGACCGACAGGTAGAAATCCACATGCTCTCGTCCAATCTTGATCTGCTCACAATATGGGTACTGTTTCAGGGTCGACTTGCGAGCCACAAGGAAATTCATACCCATGTTCGTGGGCCAGATCGGCTTTTCCGGCGGACTGGGCTGGGCATAGAAAACCGTATCAATGATGTGAAACCGGGCCTCCCACCCCTTGATAGAACCATCAGACTCAAGAAAACGCCCCGTGACAATGTCATAGCCGTTCTCGACCAACACCCGAAGCATCCCATCAATATCCGTCTCATCAACAATGAAGTTGTCATCATCAAGCTGGCAGATGAATTCCGTGTCGACTGCTTCAACCGCTAGATTGCGACCTCGACTGAGGCCCACATCAAATCCCGGCGTCAACACCTTGATCGATAGATCCGAAAACTCATGAGCCAACCTCGGCGCATACGGCCTGGCGCTATCATCGCAAATGACCACAGGCACATGAGGAACATAGCGTCGAATGGAGGTTAGGCAGCGCCACAATGCCGGCTCACGCTCAAATGTCTTGATGCAAAACGTGTACGATGGCGAACCATTAACATGCGCATCAATTTTTGGCGTTGTGGCTGAAGACCATACTCGCCGCCATTGTGGTTCGCGCACACCTAACCATTCGAGCACCTGCTGTTGGATTTGTGGATCGTTCAGCGCAGACTCGGTTGACCAGACCCTGACACGGTGGGGATATGCGTCAACCAATGCTTCAACATGCTCGTAATACCAGTCCCAGTATTTACAGATCGCTTCAAATGTATCTGCCGCCTCGAATCGCGGATAAGCGGAATCCCACAGGTGCGGTTGAGCAGTTGCGCCCTCAAGCCAATGATCGACACGTTTGTCACGGTACGCTTTTTCAATCCAACGCATGTATGACCGAGCCACCTGCTCTCGTGGGCGCTTGAGCACCACCGCTTTGGCCTGCGGCAGTTCATCCAACAGTCTCGGCACGTACAAAAGAAGGTACTGTGCCACTTCACCGGTGATGCTACCGGCGTGCCGTTTACTCCGTCGCTGAAAACGAGCTACGACGTCATGAGTTTCCGCTTGCGGATTCCAGTTGAGAATTGGTCGAGGCTCATGCGTCACGCGCACCTGGTGTTGAGCGTTGAGCAGGTCAACCAGCGAGTGCGTTCCACAA
The DNA here is from genome assembly GCA_014873095.1 of Planctomycetales bacterium ZRK34. Classification (GTDB taxonomy): domain Bacteria; phylum Planctomycetota; class Phycisphaerae; order Phycisphaerales; family Zrk34; genus Zrk34. The sequence continues at coordinate 3,283,734 of CP050848.1, read as the reverse complement.
CGCCCCGTGCCCAAACCGATGATGATCGGAGACTGTTCAGGGACTGCTGGCTGGCTGTCGCTGGCCGCCTGCAAGTTCTCAGATCGATCGATATCCGGGATTACTTGTCGGGCGCTTCGGACTGTGGGTAATATACGAGACACAAACATATCCCTTCGCTCAAAACACGGTTCGTCCATAACACGTCACGCTCGCAAGCCCATCTGATGACGCGTCCCCTTCACTGGCACGAGCAATGGATCTGACATCATTGAACCTCGATGTTGCACTGCCTTGCACAAACCGTATCCACTGGGATTGACTTCTCGTCCGGATGTGGCTGCGAGCCGTGCGTTGGCGGCATTGCTGGCCCAGATATCGGCTACGTCATAGTGGCGCGACCGTTCGGCATGGCTGTGCTGAATCGCTCTGACCAGATGCGGTCCGTAGTACCCCACAGAGGCGACTTGGGTACAGCGGCGATAAAAGTCGACATCGTCGCGACCCCAGCCGTGAAATGCTTCGTTGTAGCCCCGCACTTGATGGAATAGGTCCGTTCGAACAGCGCAGGAGCCAAAGCAATCCCATATACCGCGACCAACACGCCCGACAGTCACCAGCCCGTGCTGCAACAGCTCACGGCTGACAGCACCTAACCAATGAGGTGACAGGAACACGTCTGCATCCACGAAAGCCAGTATCTCGCTATTGGCATATCGAGCGCCGCAGTTACGGGCTCGACTCAGATTGAATTGCCTTGCGTTATCTACGACTCGCAGCGCCAGCAGGCGAGCATGGTTGAGTTGTACACACCAATCGAACGCGTGCTGAGGGCAGCCATAGTCGACGACGATGACTTCATAGGGAAAGTCGCACTGCTGAGCCAGCATGTTGGGGAGCGTCGCACGCAGATGACCGAAACGACCTTTACAGGTGATGATGATGCTAGCGTGTACGGTGGACAAAATGAATGCTTCCCGGGATGGAGAATTCAGCGTTTCATTTGGTGATCCGGCGCCCTCGGCAGCCGCCACAGGGACGGCGTGTCGGCCGGCTACGCGCCAATCGCGAGGCTTGGTTACGAAGAAGCTTGCGACGGGCCTCACCGGCTTGGGTTGCCTTATTCGACGATTGAGTCATCAGAATCCTCCTCAATAGGCGCCTCATAAGGGCGGAGAATGAGCCAGAAGAGGCCGGGGAGCATCAGGCAGGCAGTCCAAGTCCACCATTGACCGCTCAGGTACCACCAGAGCGGTGAAAGCAGTAAGCCGATCCAGAAACTCAGGCAGATATAGCAGTCGAGAACGGGACGAACGAAGGGAGGCAGTATCTTTCGGAGTAACGAGTCTCGTACATACGCCGACAGTCCTTGCTCCGGCCAGATAACGATTACCGTCAATCCTAAACCGTTTAATAGAAGTGTAGTCAGGAGGATAAAATCATGCATGAATACGCAACCTTGGTGCCTATTGGTATATGTAAAGAAGCGGTGTCGTCGCTTCTTATGAATCCTCCTTTCGCCCATACTACTTCAACTTATTCTTGGCTCATTCCATATGAACATATTACTAGAACAAGAACAAGTAACAAGCCAAAACTTGCCAACATCAATACAAGTCGGTCATCGTATTCTATGTACGCAATAGTCGATAAGATCAGACCAATTAGCCCTATACATATATCCTTAAGTTGCCTCATATGATCACCTATTAATTAACAACCATTATTACACTTACATCACGCATTCCCATTCATATTCATATGTTGTATAATGACACTGTCGCCCATGGCGAAATATATCTGTAGTGTGTGATCCCACAATCTTTCTAGACCAATGCCCTTTAACAGTACAAACAGAACCATTGCATATCAAGGGCACGGTAAACCACCCAGCTATATTACTCCCAAGCCCTAGCCCGAGAGCAGCCGCCGCAGTAAGTGGGCCACCTTCCGCGCTCCACCCATATTTTGCCAAAAATGTGAGAACACCAGCTCCAGTAGCCGTTAAGCCTAAAATACGAGACCAAGATCCAATATCTTTTTCACAATCAGCCGGGCTACGATACATATTATGTTTCCAGTAGGGTTTCCATTGCAGACAACATTCCCCTCCCGGAGTGCGAGGATGGTTGCGCCCAAGCATTCCTCCTTGCATCCCTGTAGGATCCACGCTAACAATCGGACGACCTTTTGTATATTCGTATAGATTGTTCGAATCCAAGTATTCAATTATATCGCGAGTGATAAACCGCCCCTGTTGGGGCAAGTAGTATCTGGCGCGATATAAATAACTATTGATTTCATTATTATAGCATTGGCCAGCAAAGATATAGTCATTAGTCGAATCATCTGTCTGTGTCGCATCATCGGCCCACCAGTCGCCGCTGGCACCGGCCGCATTGAAGATTAGCGTGTTGCCGTAGGCGTCCGTGTCATAATCTTCGACAATATCACCCGAATCATCCGTCAGCGCTGTCCCCCGATACAACAAATCCTGCAGCGGATACAGATCCCCCGATAGGCTGTGAATTGTCGCCACATTATTTTGTTGGATCAACTCGTCGATGTAGACGCCCCACACATACTGCTTCTGCACGACATTAGAACCATTTCGTTCCTCGACACACTGCCAACCGGAGTTATAGATATAATCCGTCGTCCCATCGGGGATAGAGCCAGAAAGGCCGCCATTGGATATCACTTTGCGCATTCTGAATCCCCGCGCATCGTAGGCGTACTCACCGATCAAAGCGTTATCCGACTTACGACGCACTTCCTTGAGTCGATTCAGCGCATCCCACGCATACAGCCTCACACCGTCGTCTGCGAGGTTTCCATTGCTGCTTCCGGTGACGCCGTCGTACTCGAACGTCACTTTGGCAGCGGCGCCGATCTTGCGTGTTGTGATCTCGTTGAGTTTGTTGTGCTGACGAAGGTCTGTCGTTGTACTGCCACCAATCGGCATGTAGTCCGTCGTGTGCCAGTTACCCAGACCGTCGAGATCGTAGTCCCGCAAGCAATCGGTATTTGGCAGCGTGATAGCCGTGCTCACGAAGCCACCTCCCTGACCGCCGGAGCCACCCGTGGAACTGAGCACGCCCCGCTGGTACTGGCGCAAACGGTCAATCGAATCATAGCCTCCTTCCACCGCTCCGTCCGAATCGAACGGCTGATACAGATGAGAGCGAGATTCGGCGTGCAATTCCCGCTCATAGAACTTGTTGGAGGACTTGTCGAAGGCGGTGGTGAAACCCACCACGGGCGTGGTGTCGTTGTAAGCACCACTGCCATCAATGCCACCGGCGAGGAACCGTTTGGCGATCATGCGACCGGCGCCGTCGTAACCCAGCCGATCACTTCCGGCGGATCCCCAGGCAGGATTCGGCACACTCTCCTGGACCGCGCTATGGGTGCGGTCGTTATTCATGCAAGTCTGGATCAGGCCATTGCCGAGAAGGACTTCGGCCACGCGAGAGGGGCCGAAGAACTGCCAACTGGCGATATCACCCCCCCCGGAAGTCTCTTCGACCAGCGTACGACGGTACAGATCATCATATGTATTACTGGTCTGGCGGTTATTCGGGAATGTGAACGTCGTAACAGGATAGCTCGTAAAGGCGGTGTTCGTGACGTCGCGCGTGTTGCCGCCATAAGTCTGGCTGTCCTCGAGCACACGGCTCACTGCGTCATACCGCAGATTCACATCGGCATGCGTCGAACTGATCGAATCACGCGCGAAGGTCATCCGGCTCAGCCCGTCATACTCCCAGTTCTGCGCCGTGGTGCCGACGACACCACTGGCCAACGTTATGGCGCAGGCTGTGCGGCGGCCGATGGCATCATAGGTATTATCGAAGACGGAGCCATTTTCGTCGGTGTACTGGATGACATCAGAGGCATCGTCGTACGCGCTGAGGCGTGTCGAGCCGTCATGGAAGATCATTTCCACCTGGCGGTCGTGCGTGTCGTATTCGTAGGTCGTGGTGCCGCCGCGGTCGTCGACGAGCTGGGTGACGCGACTGTTGCCATCATAGATCGTGGTCGTGACGATGGTGGCGCCGCCATTGGGCAGGAAGGTGCCTTCGATGGGCGGCTTATCACCCTCACCGTGGTTGCGTAGGTGCTTAACGACCTGAAGCGCTCGCGAAGCACCGTCATAGATCGTGACGGCTGTATTGGCTTTCGGATCGATCGTGACGGTCTGATTGCCGCGACTGTCATAACCTGACAGGCTGAAGATGGTGGCGGGTTCGACCGGCCAGGTGCAACAGACCTCGATATTCTGATTAAACGTCCCGTCGGCGGCCTGTTGGAGAATCACCACCGGCTGATTCAGCGAATCATATCGCATCGCGGACCGAAACACTTCGGGATCGACCGTGGGCGTCGTGATGGTGCACTGCTCAGTGCGCGTGATGAGGGTCGTATTCGAGTTGCCGTCGTACTCGTATTCCACGACATTCCCGAGCGGATCCGTCTCACTAAGTCTACGGTTGGCTCCGTCATAAGTTGAATCGGTGACGGCTGCATTGTCTTGAATGGTCTGAGCGACACGGCTGGAACGATCATAAACCATCCGCATCAACACATACGAAGTGCCTCCGGAAGTGAGTGTAGCAGTTCCGGTGTGTCCATTGGCGGTGGAGTTGATCTCGAGTCCGCCGCCGGTGTGAGTGATCGCGCGGCCAGAGGGCAGCATTGTGCCGGTGGCCAGGAATACGTCCTGCTGACCTTCATAAACGCGGCCTGCTTCATCGAAGCGCGTGATGCTCTGAGCCAGATCGACATTTGATGTCCCGTTGCGATTGGTCGGCGTAGCGCCGCCAACAGGACCCTGCTGGGTCGACTGGATGACTCGATTATTCGGATCGTGTGAGTAAAGTGAGACATTGCCGACGGAATCGGTCGTCTGGATCACTCGATCAAAGCCGTCGTAGGTGTTCTCAACCAGCCAGTCACCTGTATGCGCCAGCGACTGAGCTGACTGGAAGGCATCAGCGATCACCACCGTTTGATGGTTGCCACTGCCGCCGCGAGCGGCAGGGCCGATCACCTGCGTCAGATTCTTGTTGCCATCATAGACGTAGACGGTCACCGAGCCCGGATCACTATTGTCAGGATCGTAACCAATACGCTCAGCGATCCTGAGGTTGCGTTCATCGTAGTCGTACTCGACCGTGTTGCCTTCCGGCTTTGTGGTCTTGATCAAGTTCTGGTTGGCGTCGTACTCCATCGTCAGCACCAGGCTCGAGGGGCTGGACCCGGTGGCGTCGACATCCACCTCGATCTGGTTATCCAAGAGGTCATAGGTGAACAGATTGGTGAACCAACCAGAACGCACAGCGCCGCCGGGACCGGGTTTCATTGGTACGTGGGCTGTCGAGCCTGACCCTGTGGGCGTGAAGTGGCCGTAGTCCGCCGAGGTCGGATCTTCAGAGTCGTAAGCGACGACCATGTCCTCTGTATCCACCCGCGTGACATTGCGGTTGGCGTCGTAATAAGTCTCCACCCGGAAGTTATACGGCTCCGGAGAGGTCGTGCGGTAGACCATGCCCATTTCGTTGCGCTCGAAACGCGTGGTGAATCCCCTCGGATCGGTCACGGCTAAAGGATTGCCCAGCGGATCATAAGCGCAAGAAGTACAACCACCCCCTTCACCCGACGCGCCCTCGTGCCGTGTGACCAAGTCCTGATAGATTCCAGGAGTGTTGGTACGGGTCAGGCTATTGGTGACGTTATACGGAATCTCGTCATAAGGGATGAAGTCGACGAGGTCACCGTCTTCCCCGATCAGGCTCATGACTTCATTCGGATCCGCGTCAACATGGATCTCCTTGAGGCGGCCGTACTGCTTGTTGCCGAGGCCCGGCGACACAAACTTGCCGTCACCCTCCGGATCAGCAAACGGATAGCGCACGTAAACCGTCAGGTTGCCCTCTGGATCGGTATGCGTAGTCGTTTGGCCTCGAGCATTAGTTGTGTAAAGATCTTCACGAAGCTGGGTTGTAATGGAAGTCGAGCCAATCAGACGCACTGACGGATGCTTGACCTTCACGACATTGCCCAGATGCGGCGCATCGATGCCTGTCCCATCACCCGTGCCATCGCCGTTGATATCGCCAAGCCCCATCTCGAAGCCAGCCGACAGACCTTCGGTGGTCATCTGACCATCGACGTGGTCGATCAAGGCCTGGATTTGCGTCGCGGTCAGGCCCAGAAGCGCCTGAAGATCCGAATCGTTCTTGACTGTTGTGGATGTATCTTTCTGATAGTCGTAGTACGTGATCGTGGCATAGCGGCTACGATCAGCATCTGTTGGCGTGGTTCCACCATTCTGAGGTGTAAAGTACGTACTGCTAGCGGCGATGGGATTGCCACGCCGTTCGATCATCGCGCAGCGCCGACTGTAAATCGGATCGTAGAAGTACCGGCGCGTCAGTTCCGTCTGACCGTTGCTGCCGGATCGCGAAGGAATGCCGATCGAGTTACCGGGCAGATGGGTTTCCTTCAGGCGCAGCCCCACGCGTTTGTTGTAGGTGCCGCTGATCCCAGTGACCGTGCCATCTTCGTATTCGTATTCGACGCTGTTACCTTCGGGGTAGACGATCACCAGGGGCTGATTGTGGGCGCTGTACTTGGTCCAAGTCACGAAGCTACTGGCTTCCAGACTATTCTTCGTCCGCGTCGAAAGCACCTCCACACGCACCGGCATTTCGTTGGCGTTGAAGTCGTAGACACGCTGGTTGCCATTGCGATCCGTAACGACTGTTCGCTGAACGATCGGATCGGACGGATCAATAATATTGGTCGGCAGGTTCTCCGTCGTATAAAGGTACGTGTAAGTTCCGCCCACGCCGTTGTCCGGATCACCCACCGTCTCGCGGGTCACCTTGCCCCAGAAATCGGCATCGGTGGGGTCCTGGCCGTACTCAACCACATATCGGGGGATCGCATCGGCATAAACCTGCTCAACGTCCACCGTACGTGTTTCAGTGTCGATGAACGACAGCGTCTGGTTGGGATACCAGACCCGGATCAGATCATCCTGACGCTCGGGTCGTGGATTGTTCACATCGTACTCAAAGACAAACGCCGTGCCCCCCGGAAATGTATTGCCTTCTGCAGCTTGGAGAATCGACGGCAGAACCACCGCTACCAGATGACCATCATCGTCGTATTGAAAGTTCAACTTACGGCCGAGAAAGTCCTCGACCTCCTGCAGCCGGTAGTCCTTCTCGCTGCCGTAGTAGCTGTACGTTACCGATCGGCCGTACGAATCGGCAATGGTCTGGACCTGATCCTGGCCACCTACATTTACCCACGTGTAGGTCTGCTGATTCCCATACCGGTCCGTGATGCTCTTGACCCTTCCAGGGGTCGGGATCGGGGAATCGAAGCCGAAGAACTTTGAGACTGTTCCTGAGGCGGATGTCAGCGTGAACTCATCAGTGGCGCCGCTGCCGGCTCGTGTCAGCACCGATTGCGTGTTGTTGTCCGCAGCCGGCTCGTAGGTGCTGGGCCCGGTCTTGTTGAACGTCTCGCTGGTATTCTTGCCGCTGAGCAGGTCCACATCGCCACTGACCTGCTCTTCGAGACGTAAGTTCTGGGGATAGTTGAAATTCTTGCCGAGCAGACCATCGACACCATTATTGCCCAAGTAGCTCAGATTAAACGCCCAACTGATGCCACCGATCGAGTCAACCGACAACAGACGCTGCTTGAATGAGAATCGCCCTGCGGTTAACAGCACCGACTGTGACTGCAGGGAAGGTAAACAATCGGCATAAGGAAGATCACAAATATCAGACATGTCGCCTGGTGAGTTACTACCAATGCCGCCGCCGCCAGCGCTACCGCCAAGACCCGAACCCGGACTAGCTACTGGAGCTGGACCACCACGTGGAGCGCTGCCCATGCCACCTCTGCCGCCCCCTTGGGCGCCTCCTCCAGAACCACGACCACCACCCCCGCTACCACCACCGCCTGGACCGCCGGTTCCACCACCACCTTCACCGTTAGATGACATGGTGCAATCTTCCCCAGAATCCGTTGCAGCGCTTTCAGCCTCATTATCATCATTGCAAGGACAAGTAGGATCTGGACAAGGATATGTCTGACATTCATCGGTTTCGGTATACGGATCGGCCATGGCACTTACCTCATTTCATGATCAAAACCAAGCGACTCTCAACATTAAGATATGCTTGGTTTACATCTTGTTGCTGGGATCAAACACGCGTTCTTAGCTAGAGCATGACGGCGAACATGCTCCCTAAACTCAGTAAATCATCAGATGTCGCCATCCTCCTCGGTGATTTTGCATAGTTCCTGTATCAGTGACTCAAGAGCATTCTGAAGTTCCGGCTGGCCATTTTTGGCGCGCAACTTAGCCAATCCAACAATGTCGGGAACTACCTTTGTTGTTCGAGCTTTTGCCCCCTCAATAACCTGTAAGGGATTGTTGCGTTCACTTGGCATATCAGTGACATATCCATCGTTGTCTAAGCGGCATCGACGAAGCTCCGCCACCAACCGCATAGGCTGATTGCCATCTGACCAATGACATTGAAGTAAGGCGAGGCGCAAACTGTCGAATATCTGCTTAGAGGTAGCGGACACCTCTACAGGATTGTTGGCAGTGGTCTGCATAGATAATCTCCGGATATAAAGGTCAAATCAGTCAGCCTGTAACCTGAACTAGATGGACAACTGCTACCCAGCGAATGGTTTTGCTGTTCCCTCCGGTGACTTTGATGTCTAAGGCCCCGTTGGTTGTATCCGCCACCGCAGTCACGCTCCAAGTGCCACCCGAATCATCAGCAATCGTGGTCGTCGTGACACTACCAACTATCGCAGTACTAGCAGCATTGGCATTTCGGTCGATGCAGCCCTTGATTTCCCATGCGGCTGACTCGTTATCAGCGTCAACCCGCCTGGCAACTAAGCCCACGGCAAACATCCACGTAGAATCATTATCCATTGATAAACGTTGAGATGACGCTGCGTGAGGATATATTGAGGTTTGCGTATTGTCTGTCGTCTGGCCATAACAAACAATCCGTTGCCCCTGAGCATCACCTATCGTTGCGAATTGACCGCTGGCAAATGCGTGCGACGCATAAAACTTTGCGTGGCTCTGAAGCCCTTCCGCATGAGATGCTTGATTACTGGCAATAGTGCTCCCCCCCTCTGCGTGAGCATTATCACCAGAAGCTGTGGTCCATGCCCCTTCTGCGTGAGCCCCTTCAGAACCAGTGGCCACGGTATAATGCCCTTCAGCATGTGGGGCTTCTGTCCCACTCGCAAGCGTCACCATCCCTTCCGCATGACTCCCTTCTCCACTTGCGGTTGTTGCACAACCCTCTGAATGACACCATTCACCATCAGCTGCCGTCCCTCCTCCTTCCGCATGACATGATGTACTACCTGCCACCGTTATAGATCCTTCCGCGTGACATGATGTACCGCTTGCCAACGCCCCAGAACCTTCAGCATGCGAATTTTCACCGCTTGCAGTCGTTTCTTCACCCTCTGCATGACCCGATCCGCCACTTGCAGTTGTTCCATATCCTTCCGCATGAGAAAACTCTCCGGAAGCCGTCGAGTAAGTACCACAGACAAAAGCCGCATCTCCACTGGCAATATTGTTTACACCAGCAGCCACAAAACTATGCGCCCCACTAGCAACCTGCGTAGCAAGGCTTCGCTGCCCCTGAAAGTCGATAGCACGCGAACCCCGGGCATTACCACCGGCATCAATTTGAATAGCACCTATCCCATTGGGAGCAATAATAAGGCCCCCGTTAACATCCGTTGCTGACAATGTGTTGCCATCAAGCTTCAGGTTGTCCACCACCAACGCGCCAAGAAGCTGCAGCAAACCAGTTGCCTTGTCAAATGTCAGATTTGTATCGCCTGCTAGACTTCCTGAATCATTGAACTGAATCTGAGTATTGCTTCCCCCAGCACCAGTTGTAATGTTGCTCCACACCGCATTCTCGGCGGTGTTATCTGTGCACAAGAACACTTGCATGGTTGCCGTGTTCAGCCATTTCGAAAATAGATAAAATGCGCCATTTCCAGAAGTATTGGCGCCGTCATCATCATTGGTCGGGTCAGCCGCGGCAGAATGAATCGGACCGGAACGATCGGCAATATTCTTAAAGTTATCATTAAGCGCCGATCCGCCTTCTGCCGAAGGAGCAGGCGAGACGATTTGTAAACCCCGATAATTAGTCAACGTAGCCATCCGATATCCTTTTGGTTTACAAATTGCACAATCAACCGTCAGATGTCATTCAATCCATTACGATGGGTATTGATAGCGTAATATTCACCATCAGATCAGGCATATCATCATTGTTGTCCATACTGTCCACCGCCGTCTTCCGTATTTTGCAAACCGTAACCAGCCCGGTCGTATCTTCCCGCCAAACTGCCTAATTCGTTGAGCTGAATCTGTATATTTGTGTCCCCGGCAGTACCGACAGAGGTCGGAATACTCTTCCATGTCGCAACAGCGTGGCTATTATCATGGCATACAAACAGTTGCTGCGGCATTGCATTGCCCCACTTGGAACAGAAAATATTCTTGCCATTACTAGAAATGTCGACTTCGTTATCATCTACCGTCGGAATCGACCGTACACACTTAGCAATTTCTGCATATTTGGTATTGATCGCCATCTTGCCATCTTCAGAAGCAGATGGCGAGATGATTTGCGAGCTATTATTATCTACCAACGTGAACTTCGAATAGCATACTACGTGCGCATGGGGAGACGACTTAGGCATGGCTAAGTAACGAACAATGAGCACAACCAAAATGCTCACTGGGCAAATTTCTCTTAGAGCTAGCCCCGAAACCCCGTGATATAACAAACCCCAGATCAATAAACTGTTCCCGGTATGTGCACAGTCGATTTGTTAGAAATACCAACTAACTATCAAACAGTCAAGTCTGATCATCAAATTCTCATAGGGGATACGCTTCGGTCTTTGCAGCATATCGAGATACTATCTGTATGACCACTGCCTAGCCCCCCAATACGGGGCGCGGAGAATGAAGCTACGTACATATTCATGCTATATGCAGGACAATATGAAAATGACAATAGCGGCTACAAGTAGAATATCTAAAATGATTCGAAGAGTGCACACTCCAGGCCAGCATGGCCACGCTGTGACTGCAATTGCGAATTCAGGCGGTCGCCTAGGGCATCAACTCAAGGACATTGTCACTGGCATGATTGTTAGCGAGCTATTCAATATAGCCTATCTCCACAGCCCGTTACGCGATGCCGAATGGGAGCGATTCATGGGGCTTGGTACTGACGAGTGCATGTTAACTGACTCTCACTATTCATACTTCGTGTCTCAATTGGTACAGGTATCACCTCGTTGGCATGGGATTTCATGGGATAGTTTATACAACGTGATCCGAGGGCTGCAGGCTAGGCCGCAGCCAACTCTCCTGATATTTCAGCACGCAATTCGCGTGCTACTCGTGCAGGCACGCCAATGGCATGCGAAAGGTGCGATTGAGCACGATGTTTATTCACGAGTAATTAATAAGCTGCGGCATAAATACTTCTGCACTGAGCACCCTGCAAAAAAACGGATTGTATCAGAAGGCCGGTATAATATAGCAATTCACATACGTCGAGGTGACGCCACGGTCCGCAATGGACGGTGGCTGCCTATTTCATATTATACAAATATTATCGATCAACTTGAATCACTGCTCTCCAAGAAATCTGCCGTCTTTCACATCTATTCCGATGGCACCACGAATGCAATGGACCAAATACGCCATGCATTGACGAAATCTCATCGACGCATAATTTTTCACTTGAATGAATCTCCTTTCGCGACATTTCATCAGATGGTGGTGGCCGATCTCCTCGTGCTAGGCCATAGCACATTCTCAGATTGGGCTGGTTTTATATCTTCTCAACCCAAACTGCTGCATCCACACTATCACATGACAGGACTTGATGATAATGAATGGATATACGTTGATAAGCATGGGAACATTTCTGGAGACGTCACGCTGCTCAAAAACATTAACGCTCGATAAAATTGAGCCTTCAGCTCTTTGACAAGTCAGGAATCACGTACCCGATCCCACGAGATCGACTGAAACTCGTCCCCACATCAACCATATCTCACAACTATACTTAACCGATCTAAATAAAAGATGCCGGCCGTTCACACCTTGAACCAAGCGGAACCGTCGCCAATCAATGAGACGGTTCCATAGTTGACATTAATCGTGTGATTGGTGCCCCCATCGATCGTTCCCACCACGGTAATGTTATTGGTTCCCGCGTTCCCGCCTTCGTCTTTCACGACAATGACCTTGCCCGATGTAGAGGCAGGAAGATTAACCGTAATTGCGCCAGAACTCGTGTCAACGCCGACATAATAATCACTTAGGTCTGCATCGTACGGGGAACTGGAAACAGCAACTCGGCGCACCATCGATCCAACGGGGATAATGTTGGGCAAAGAGGCACCCGCATCTGCATCCGCTATCGAGAGCGTTCGGTCATCTGTGCAATAGAGCATCTCGCCGCGGTAACAAGTGCCCTTTGTCGCGTCAGTCAACAGATCCGCAGACACTCCCTGTCGAACCACAATAGCGAAATCTTTGTTTTCGAATTTTTGCATCACACCACCGCCGTTCCGGCATTGATACACGGTGAAGTCGGACGAAGATTGTAATTATTGCTGGACGAGTCCATGAAGAGAGGGTCACTCGTGATCGAGTTGCCACCTAGCGTCGGTGGATTGGTCATCAGATAATAATCTGAATAGTCGTCGTCCTGTGATATTTCCGATGCGGTTTCGATTAGGGTGTATGTTGCCCCACTGTCATTGAAAAAGATCATATTTCTTGCATAATAATGATAATATGTGGATATGGATATACCCGTAAGAATTACCGCCAACGGAACGGCAGCTCCCGTTTGATCACAATGGTAGGTACTATTGACGAAACGAATCGTGCTGTCGTTGCTTGCATCGCTCGCTCGTCGATGTCCGAATACAAATCCGTTTGTTGTCGTCTTGAAGATGTTGTAGAACTCACAAAACTGAAATGTGACATCGAATGAAGCGTTGCTAACACCGGTACCATCGCGCCCCATGAAGGGCGCATTCGATGACGTTCCGTTACTCACGTCAATATCGTTGAACTGGATACTGTCGAATATGACGGTTCCAGCTAACGTCGCACCAGCGATGTTTTCGTTCGTAGTCTTGACGATCCCCATTAACGTCATGTCTTTGACGATGGTTGTCTTACCATCGGCCCCAAATTGTTCGTTAGTCCAATTCGAACCATCATCAGACAACACGCAACCGCTTCGACTCTCTCCCTGATAGGTGAAACCGAATTGGAATTGATTGCCCGCCGGAAAGCTAGCCGTGTCGTTATAGTCCCAAGTTCCATTTTTAAGAATAAGTGAATCCTGGCCTTCTACAGCGATATTGTGGAATGGTTCTGGGGTGCGCCACGGATTACCATTTGATCCATCGCCCGTGCTGTCATTTCCGGTCAGTGCGATGTAGTACGTTGTCATCAGAAAGTACCTCCAGAGATGATTTCCCTCGGCGGATAAGCGCCCATGCTGGCCTTATAGCTCTGCACTATTGGCCGCCCATTAAGTCCAACTTCAACACTATCGCCGCTGTGGGTATTGATTGTCAAAATCGAACCCAGCGGATTGAATTGCAAAATATTACCGGTGTCCTGCGAGATATTTACGCCGTACAGAATATCCTTCCAACCATCCACGTACACTTGCGGTGTTTCTGTGCTGGCATAACGAATACCCCCGTCTACAGTGTTGTCGCTAGTGCCCAAACGACAATGGTATAACCCCATATCTGAAAGCAACCCGACATAGTAACCACTCGGATTGGACGATTGTACCGCACCAATGTCGATACGTGACTTGTTCATGCTCAGTGTCACGTCACTGATTTGGTTGTAAAGGTTAGTAACACCCTCGGGCAGTTCGTCGGTATCTGCGATATTTGTAACATTCTTCCAGACAGCACTTTCAGACGTGTTGTCCAGACAAATGAACACTTGCTCCGTCGACGTATTGATCCATTTTGAATAGGTATAGAATGCGCCTTTGCCATTCGTGTTGGCACCATCGTCATTGGCCGTTGGATCAACAGTATCACTGTGAACCGGACCAACACGGTTGGCAATGATTTGCATATTATCATTTAGTACCGCCCCTCCGGAATTATCCGGTGGCGGTGCTACGACTTGCAATCCTCGGTAGCCAATCAGCGTGAACATACTTGCTCCTAGCAATGCGATTAAGTGTCCATGCAGCCTATTGCACGCAATGGCAAAGGCTCTCTGCCGCAACATCCGCACAGAAGCAGACCCATGACGACCAGAAGATCGAAAGCTCCTTGCCGCTACGGTATGCAAAATCGATTCTTGTACCCACCGGAACACACCTGTAATAATGTTGATGTGGACTAGATGAACAATACTGAATTCAAAATGGGCCGTCAAGTATGTTCTTTTGTCTACCATGATGGGGGGTGCATTCCCCTAGCTGTACAGCGTCAGTAGTTCGACACAGATGTGTGCGTACCGCGCTATTCAAAATAATTGACGCATGATAAGATCGAGTCCGTAGCTCTTTGAAAAGTCAAGATTGGCGCAGCCGATCTCGTTCGATCGACTGGAACCCGTCCAATTCCAACGGCAGCGCACAGCAACCACGCTGCGGTTGGACGAATTCAAGTTGTCGATGGCGGATTCACGCCGCGTTGCGGTGGTAGTGCTTGATGAGTCCTCCGAGAATATCCTGGGATGCAACCTGTTCGCCGTTGTACGCCAACGGCACGGGGGGGCATCAGGATCGAGCACAACATTGCCGACACCTTGATGTGGGCGTAGTACGTTATAGTAGTCGACATATTCGTTGACCAGGCGTTGAAGATGCCGTTCGCCGAAGACGATGAAATGATTCAAGCATTCGTGTTTCAGCGATTGCACCCACCGCTCGGCGTAGGCATTCAAGTTGGACGCCAACAGGCCGACCTTGTGTACGGTCACGCCCTCGGATTCGAAGATCGCGTCGAACGCTCGCATGTACTTGGTATCCCAGTCGTGCAGCAGATGCGTGATCGACAGACCGAGTGCGGCCCACTCGATGAAGAAGTTGCGAACCTGTTGTTTCATCCATTCAGTGTCCGGATGGGCTGTGACGGGGCAAACGATGACCTGACGTGTCTCAATATGGATGAAGAAGAGGATGAAGTAGTCGACGAAACCCCCAAGCGCCAGAACCTTCTTCGTAGCGAAGTCCGTGGCCCACAGCGTCTTGGCGTGGCGTTTGATGAAGTTCTCCCAGGTGCCGGTCACGCGTCTCGGATCCGGATACAGACCCTCTGCTATGAGGATGTTGTGGATCGAGGTGCGACTGATGCTGATGCCCAGTTTCTTCAGTTCACCGAGGATATTCGAATAGCCCACGCCCGACTCACGAGCAATGCGAATCACCAGTTCACGAATCGTGTCCGAGATCACGGGACGCCCGCCCTGCTTGACCGGCTTAGGCGCTTCATTACCTTCGGCCTGCATCCGTCGACGCTTTGAGCAGGGCTGGTCGAACTTTCAGAACCGGTACAAGTCGTTGGTCGATAGCTGGCAAGTCTATGATGCCATGAAGATGCCACTGGTGTTGATCGACAAAGGAGGCCAGCCATGATTCAGTGGTCAGACAAGAACCAGGACATGGCCGGCACGCAGGTCGCGATGGTCCGCGCCACTCGCAGAGCGCTTAACGAAGCCAAACTGCGCGGCGAGCCGGTGCCGCAGTGGCGTGACGGTAAGGTCGTCTGGGTGCAACCGGATGAGGTTGAAATCCTGGCACAACTGGGCGATCAACCCAATAGTCAGTAGAACAACGCTGTCACTTGTGATATGCTCGCAACTGCTGAAATATCATGGAATAGACAATGTTTATGAATACCGCCGACAGGGTTAGTTTAACAGAATCAGCCACCGAACACCGGTTCCCGACTCTCTCTCGTATGCGCGCCCCGTTAACCGCTAGGTTGGAAATTGCATGGCCTTCGAACCAAGCAGCCCTGGGTTAACGGAAGCGCGATAAAAGTGGTTAACAGATGGTTCTGTCCGCGGTGCGAACAGAACCTTTCGAACTTCCCGGAGACGATTTGACTGAAATCACAATCTATTCAAATACAATAGCTTACGCGACGGGTTGACAGGCCGAGAGTCGTCTCTCGGCGCGCGAGTTTTGAGAGAAAGTTCGAAATCGGTTTTGAACAGGGAGTTTTTGGTCCAGTCGCGTAACTGAGCGACACGCCAGTTAACGAAAAACCCCGCTGGCGCAAGCCGTCGGGGTTTTGTCTTTACCCAAGTTTCCCACAGGATTTGCGCAACTGGCCGGTGGTGGTCAAAACTCTCGGGTTCGCGACTGAGATTTAAGGGTCTAATCCGAACACCGAGGGTTTCGATCAGCACCCCAAAGCTGCAAACGCGAACTCTCGGTTTCTCCGTTTAACAACCAGCAGCGGTTAACACATCCGCGTCCGAAACATCGGTTTTCTCTCTCGCTCGGGTCAGAGACAAATGGGCCTCGACGAATCGGTCATCCAGGAAATCGTCCGCCGGATTCTGGCCGTCGCCCATCCCGACAAAATCATCCTCTTCGGCTCCGCCGCCACCGGTCAGATGACCCCCGACAGCGACATTGACCTGCTGATCATCGAGCCCGATCCCGGCGATGCGCGACAAGAAGGCGTTCGCATCAGCGCCGCGCTCACCGGATTCAAACACCCCGTCGATGTTAAAGTAGTCTCCACTGAGTGGTTCGAAGACAGCAAGGATGTCATCGGCGGCATCGCCTACCCGGCCAACAAGTATGGCAAAGTGATCTATGAAACCAGCCGACCAGGTACGACGTGAGATCGCTGAAAGCTGGCTGAACATAGCCAATGCCGATCTCCAATCCGCCGAGGTCCTACTGGCGCATGATCCGCCCCTGCTTTATCCGTCGTGTTTTCATTCGCAGCAGGCCGCCGAGAAATGTCTCAAGGCCTACCTGACCTGGCATCAGATCGAATTTCCCAAGACGCACAGCATCGCAGAACTGCTGGCACTGATCGAAAGTGTCGACAATGATCTGTCGTCTCAGCTTTCAGCAGCATGCGCTCTGACACCGTACGGCGTGGAAATCCGCTATCCCAAAGAAGAGCCTGAACCCGACCAAGATGAAGCCGTCACGGCATTGTTGCTTGCTCGTCAGGTTCGTGCTGCGATATGCAAGTTGCTGCCGAATTTTTGAACGTGATCTGCACGACGGTTCATCCCCGCCATTCGGCGAGCATCGCGTTGATCTCTTCGATATCGAACACTTCCGGATCAATGTCGTCCCCCATCCACTCGACCAGATCTTCGTATTCCTCGTGCTTGGGGTCTGCCAGCACTTCGAGCAGGTGGTAATAGCCGAACACACCGCCACAGTCCTCCGGCGGGCAGGCGAGTTTACCCGCCAGGCAGACCGGATAGTCGACCTTGCTTTTCGCCGGCTCGACCTTCTGCACCTCGACCGTGTGCTCCCAGCCGTCGCCAAAATCATATTCGTAGATCAGTTTGCCTTTGACCTTCGGGCAGACTTCCTCCAACAGCACCTCATCCTCGTCTTCGCCCTCCATATCCATGGGGTCACCGAACGGTGTCGTGGCAGGCGCAAACACACGTTCCCCGCGCATCCGGTTGATGAACACGTCGCCCAAAGGCTCATCCAGATCAACACGACGCATCTCATCGCGCGTTGGCTTGAGCGATTTGTCGCGCAGGATGAACTGGTGCAGATGACTGTTGGTCCAGCCCATCGCGATCTGGATAATCTCGTGCAACTGCCCGAGCGTGATGTTCGACGGCACCGCCACGCGACGCCAGATCGGCGGCTTGGTGTATTTGAGACTGACGCGAAGCTGATAAATCGTCATGACAAAGATTCCATTCATCAAAGGCCCGGAGCCATTATACTGATCAGGCAGTTGATCAGCAGACCGTGCAGACCTGGAGCCGGCAGCATGACGGCGCCCACCGACACGATCATTAGCGCCATCTATACGCGGCAGTCCGTCGAGACGCCCGATGATGTTTCATCATGTCAGGCGCAGCGGATGGTCTGTCAGGATTTCGCGCAAGCTATCGGTGACCGTCATGAACAATGGTGTGAGGAGGATTTCGACGACGACGGGTACTCCGGTTTCACACTCAAACGACCGGCTATGACAAGATTGCGAGAGCGGGTTGCCCGCGGTGAGATCCACCGCATCTACGCCGTGGCGCTGGACCGGATTTCGCGCCGCCTGCGCGACGCGCTGGTGCTGTTCGAAGAATTCGACCAAGCGGGCGTCGAGGTGCGACTGGTTCACCAGGCCGAGTTGATCAATAGCGCCAGCAGTCGATTTCTCCGTCACATGCTTGCTGCGTTCGCCGAGTTCGAGCGAGAAATGATCAGCGACCGCATCGCCGAGGCCCGCGCCCGGCTCAAACGGCATGGTCGACGCCTCGCCGGCCTGGTTCCATATGGCTACGACGCCGATCCCGTCACCAAGCAACTCGTCCCCCACCCCATTGAGGCTGACCGCGTCCGAGACATATTCAAACGCGCTGCCGCCGGTGAACTACCCAGTCAGATCGCCAACGAATTCAACAAACGCGGTTGGCTCACCAAGCAGTATCACTCCAAACGCTCCGACACCCTTCGCGGTGGTCGGCATTGGACTGCGCGCCAGATCATCGACACCTTGCACAACCCCGTCTACATCGGGCAATTCGCCGATGGTCAGACCACACGCCCCGGCGCCCATCCGCCCATCGTTGATCAGCGGACATTCAAAGCCGTACAGCGGCAACTCACCAATCGGCGCCCCCGCCGACGGGGCCCGGGCAGTGGGCGTGACCTGTTCCCGCTGCGACGAAAAATCGTCTGCCCGGGATGTGGACGTTTGCTGACCACCTACCGAATCAACCGCAACACAGGTGGTCGTACGGCGATCGTATACCGCTACTACACATGCCGCTCGACCGCCGGTGGTCGCCCCAAATGTAAAGGCATCCGCTATAACGCGGGCCCATTCGAAGAAGCAGTCAGATCCATGTTCAAGGATTGCGCCGTCTGGAACCAACTCCTCGGTGACGATGCAACTGATACCACAATCAAACACGCCATGACCGTCTGGTCCACCCTGATACCCCGCTGGCAAGACGACTGGATACGGAATGCCATCGAGCGCATCGAAATCGACGAGCCCGCCAGTGAACTGGCCATCACCTTCGCCGCCGACGCCAAAAAGCCGTTTTTAGCCCAAAATCAAGGCTCCGACCACCCACCTGTTAACCCCCCGGTTCGCATTGAGTCAGGGCGATTTTGAGGGGGGGCTCAGCGTCGGCGTGGGGGGGAGATGTGAGCGGACGCGCTCGCCTTTGGCTCGCGGCTAAACGGGGGGGTTATTTTTCGGTGGCTTTGATTTGTTCGATGACTTTGGCGCGGGCGGCGGCGCGGCGGCCGGACTTGTCGTAGTTGCGGTGCATGACCTGTTCCCAGTGGTCGGTCACCTCGGGGGGCTCGGGGTAGCGGCCCTGGTCGTCGACATCTTCGATCCACTGATTGAGCACGCCACGCAGGCGGGAGAGGTCTTCGATGTATTCGGGATCGCGGGCGAGGTTGTTGATTTCGTAGGGGTCGTTGACGATGTCGTAGAGTTCTTCGGCGGGGCGCGTCGGGGCCATCAGCGCCAGGGGCGGGCCGGTGAGTTTGCCCTGCTCGTGGAGGTAGCGCATGACGGTGATGATGGGATATGACGATTCCTTGTAGCGGTTGAGCTGCAGGAACGGACGCTCTGGGTAAAAGTTGCGGAGATAGCGGAAGCGGGCATCGCGCACGGAGCGAATGCGGTCGACGGTTTCATCCCCGCGATCGCGGAAGCCGAAGGCGTATTGGCGCGGGGCCTCGGCGTTGGGGCCGAGGAAGACTTTACCCTGCATTTTGACGGGTTTTTCGACGCCGGCGAGGGCGAGGGTGGTGGCGGTCAGGTCGATGGACTCGATGATCCGGTCGCTGACCTTGCCGGGGGTGTAACCCTGGACCTGGAGCTTGTCGGGGATGTAGAGGATGAAGGGGATGTGGAGCCCGGAGTCGTAGGGCCACTGCTTGCCGCGCGGCATGGCCCGGCCGTGGTCGCCGATGTAGATGATGATGGTGTTGTCGGCGAGCTTGAGTTCGTCGAGACGACGGAGCACGACGCCGACCTGCATGTCGAGCGCTTGGACAGCATCGAGATACTGGGCCCAGTCGGCACGGACAACGGGGTGGTTCGGGTAGTACGGGGGGATCCGCACCTTGGCGGGATCAACGGGCTCGGCGACGCGCTTGTCGGCGGCGTTCCAATCTCCACCACGATGGGTTTCGGAGAAGTTGATCTGGGCGTAGAAGGGTTGGTTTTTGGGAAGCTGGGTGATGTCGTTTTTGGTGTCGAAGTCTTTACCGGGGTAGGAGAAGTTCCAGTCGGTTTTACCGGTGCCGTGCATCCACTTGGGGTCTTGCTCGGTGGTGAAGTGGCGGAGATTGGCGGTGAAGTAGCCGGCATCTTTGAGCCAGTGGGTCAGCAGGCGCACACCGTCGGGGAGGGGATTGTCGGTGTCGGGCTTGCCGCGGTGGGAGCGGTGGTTTTGGGCGTCGATGGTGACGGCGTACATGCCGGTCATGAACGACGAGCGGCTGGTGGAGCAGACGCCGGTGACGGTGAAGGCGCGGGTGAAGCGCATGCCGCGGGCGGCGAGGGCATCGAGGTTGGGGGTTTTGACGGCAGGCTCGCCGTAGCAGGCGAGGTCGGGGCCGGTGTCTTCGCTGATGAGCCAGAGGATGTTCGGCCGGGCGGGAGCGGGCGACTCGGCGAAGGCGAACGCGGGGAGAATCAGCAGCGTGATGACGACGAGACGGGAGACTTGGCGTGACATGGCGACTCCGGCGAAGGGCAAAGACAATGCGACAAGCAACTCACGGGTGAACGTGAGGCTCTGCATTGTATTGCGGAGTCAGAAGGCGTGCAGGGGCGGTCAGGCTTCCGAGGGCACGGCACAGGTGCCGACCGGATCGAGGAAGCGACCCTCGGCCTGATCGCGCGACAGATCGTAATCGCTGACGCCGAGTTGGGAGAGCACGGCCGGCTCGATCATGAACTGGGCGCCGACGTGGTAGGACCCGGACTCAGCCTGACGTTCGACGTAACGAACGAGGATGGGGACCATCGCCAGGGCATGACCGCGGTGGACGATGCGCAGCCGCCAGTGTGAATTGCGGGTCAGGGGCTCGCTGCTGAGGAAGCGCACGCCGGTGCGGCCGATGTCCAGCAGGTAGACATCCTTGAGGCCGACGAAATCGTCGGACTCGCGGAGCGGCTCGATGCGGGCCTCACCGCGGATGGTGTGACGGTCGTATCGACGACGCTCATTGGATTCGGCGGACTGACCCATCAATGGCCTCCCAGAAACGTGATAAACCAGCTCAGGCGCGCAACAAATGCCTGTTTATCCACTATCGTCCATCCCACCGCGGGTATTAACACAACCCTGAATCAGTTCATCGGATGCGCATATTCTGGCGTGCTCTTGACAAATATTTAGGGCGGGCTAAACTTTTCGATGCAGCCGCTGCTCACCTCGTCGACCCCTCGGATGAGTCACGGGCCTCGTGAGATTGATCTTGCGATCCCTGTGCGCACCGCACGCGGGGCGGGGCACGCCGGGCTGCGAATCTGAATTCACGAAATGGAACACCACGCATGCTTCGAATTGCTTTGATCACATTCATCGTCGCCCCCCTGCTGATGATCGGCTGCGATTCGTCGGCGCCCTCGGCCCGGGCGGATGAGGGTCAACTGACAGTCGTCTGCACCACCACGATGATCACCGACCTGGCGCGCGTCATCGCCGGCCCCGACGCGCAGGTCATCGGCATCATGAAGACCGGGGAAGACCCGCACGTTTACGAGATGCGCCCCCGCGACACGCAGAACATCGCCGCAGCCGACCTCGTGCTGATGAACGGCCTGCACCTGGAAGCGCAGATCGACCACGTTGTCGA
The DNA here is from genome assembly GCA_014873095.1 of Planctomycetales bacterium ZRK34. Classification (GTDB taxonomy): domain Bacteria; phylum Planctomycetota; class Phycisphaerae; order Phycisphaerales; family Zrk34; genus Zrk34. Next base: position 3,261,589 of record CP050848.1, on the reverse strand, counting down.
AAATCACGCTTCGGGTCATGTCGTGCGTCTGGCGGAAGACACCCGCATCAAGCCGCGCGGCTCCGATCAGTACCAGGGTGCGCCAGACCCCCACTGCTGGTTCAACGTCGAGTACTTCAAGGTCTACGCCGAGCGCGCCCGTGATGCACTGATCGAAGTCGACCCGTCGCACGCCGAGGCCTATCGCCAGCGCACCGACACCTACCTCGCCGAGTTGACCGCCCTGCACGACTGGGCCAAACAGCAGATCGCCGCGGTGCCGAAAGCTCAGCGCGTGATGATCACCAGTCACGATGCGTTCGGCTACTTCGGTGAAACTTACGACATCGAAGTGCATGCGGTGATCGGCATGAGCACGGAGCAGATTCCGACCGGCCGTGACAAGATTCGCCTGCAGCAACTCGTGACCGATCGCGGCGCCAAGGCGGTGTTCATCGAAACGTCGGTTTCGCAGGCGCTCAACGACATGGTGCGACAGATCGCCGAAGCCACCGGCGTCCGCGTCGGCGGCACGCTGTACAGCGACTCGCTCGGCGAGCCGGACTCCGACGTCGGCACGTACCTCGGCATGTTCCGCCACAATGTGCACACGGTCGTCGAGGCGTTGAAATGAAAACCCCGCAGGCCCCTGCCATCACCAACTCGCCAGTCGCCGCGTCGACGGCCGCCCCCGCCATCAGCGTGCAGAACGTGACGGTCACGTATGAAAACCGCCCGGCGCTGCGCTCGGTGACGTTCGACGTGCAGCGCGGCGAGTTGATCGGCATCATCGGACCCAATGGCGCGGGTAAAAGCACGCTGCTCAAAGCGGTGCTCGGGTTGACCGACCTCGACGGCGGCGCGGTTCGCTTTTTCGGCGAGTCGATCGAGCGTTGCCGCCAGCGGGTGGCTTACGTGCCGCAGACCAGCGCGGTCGACTGGGACTTTCCGGTGACGGTGTTGGACGTGGTGCAGATGGGGCGCTACGGACGATTGGGGTGGTTCGGCCGACCCGGCCGCGAGGATCGACAGCAGGCGATCGAATCGCTCGAACTGGTCGGCATGAGCGCATATACCAAGCGCCACATCCGCCAGCTTTCCGGCGGCCAGCAGCAGCGCGTGTTTCTGGCGCGGGCGCTGTGCCAGCAGGCGGACATCCTGCTGCTGGATGAACCGTTCGCCGGCGTCGACGCGGCGACCGAACACGCCATCTTCGAGCTGATCCGCAAACTGACTGATGAGCATCGCACGCTGCTGGTCGTCAATCACGACCTGGGCGTACTCGAAAAATTCGACAGCCTGCTGATGCTCAATCAACGGGTGATCGCCTGCGGGCCAACGCGCGACATCGCCACCGAAGAAAACCTTCGCCGCACGTACGGCGGGCGACTGAGCCTGCTGGACCGCGCCGAACTGGCGCTTCAGAACCAGGAGTCGCCGCAATGATGACGACACTTGGCCAACTGGATTTCGTGCCGTCGATGTGGTCGGCCCCGTTCACGGACGGGCATCTGTGGATGGGCATGGTCACGAGCATCCTCGTCGGCGCAACATGCGGCGTGCTGGGGTGTTTCGTCGTGCTGCGCCGGATGGCGCTGATCGGCGATGCGCTGAGTCACGCGGTGCTGCCGGGCGTGGTGATCGCTTTTTTGGTCACACAGAACACGGGCATCGTCGGCCTGCTTTTCGGGGCGCTGCTGGCCGGGCTGACCACGGCGGTGTTGATCAACCTCGTCTCGCACAACAGCCGCACGAAGGAAGACTCGGCGATCGGCATCGTGTTCACCGCCCTGTTCGCCCTGGGCCTGGTGCTGATATCAAACCTGCCGCGCGGCACGCACTTCGATCTCAAGTGCTTCGTGTTCGGCATCCCCGAAGCCGTCGGCATGCCGGACCTTTGGTTGATGGCGGTGATCGCGGCGATCGTGTTGATCACGGTCGTGCTGTTTTATCACCCGATGAAGCTGATCAGTTTCGACCCCGTCGTCGCGGCGGCGATGGGGCTGCCGGTGATGGCGTTTCATTACCTGCTGATGGGGATGATCAGCGCGACGGTTGTGGCGGGGCTGAAAACCACGGGCGTGGTGCTCGTCGTGGCGATGGTGATCACACCGGCGTCGGCGGCGTATCAGCTTTGCAATCGCTTTTCGACGATGCTGTTGCTGGGCGGCATATTCGGCGCGCTGTCAGCGGCGCTGGGCATGATCGGGGCGTATGTCGTCAACGCGCCGTCGGGACCGAGCATGGTGCTGGTGGCCACAACGATCTTCGCGCTGGCGATGCTGGGCAGCCCGCGGCACGGTGTGGTCTTTCGCTCGATCCGTCGCTGGCGTCACCGTCGGCATATCGAAACCGAAGACGTGCTCAAGACGATTCACCACCTGGACCGCAGCGATCAGCCCACGGACGTGGCGGCGATTTCATCGCAGTCGCGCGTGACGATGGCTCGGGCCAAAGCGATTCTGCGCGAGCTGCGCCAGCACAAGTTGATCGAAGGCGGCGCCTCGACGCTGAACCTGACCGAGGCGGGACAGCGGCGGGCGCTGGAGATGGTGCGATCGCATCGATTGTGGGAATCATACCTGGCCGATCAGGCGAACATGCCGCCGGACCAGGTGCACGATGTGGCTGAAAAGCTCGAACACGCCCACGAGTTGGCCGACGAGGTCGACCGCGAACTGGGCCACCCCAGCCTCGACCCGCACGGCGAAGAGATTCCGCGGGGGTAGACCACGACCGGCACGACAACGGCGTCGTGATGAAGTGATGCAGTGATGAATCGAAGTGGCAAACAGGCCGAGCACTACACAGCACGTTCGCTGGAGGATGTGCACTCGAGCGTCGGCGTGAAGCAGCGGTCGGCTTGGCGGCGGCTGTTCGCTTTCGTCGGCCCGGCTTACATGGTCAGCGTCGGGTACATGGACCCGGGCAACTGGGCGACCGACATCGAAGGCGGCGCCCGATTCGGCTACAAGCTGATCTGGGTGCTGCTGATGTCGAACATGATGGCGGTGCTGCTGCAGACGCTGTCGGCGCGGCTCGGGCTCGTCACCGGGCGTGACCTGGCGCAGGCCTGCCGCGAACATTACCAGGGCCCGATTCGCTGGATTCTGTTCATCCTTTGTGAGATCGCCATCGCCGCCTGCGACCTGGCGGAAGTGCTCGGCACGGCGATCGGATTGAACCTGCTGCTGGGCATTCCGCTGATACCGGCGGTGCTGATCACGGGCGTGGACGTGTTCATCCTGCTGGCGATTCAGCGGCTGGGCATCCGCCGCATGGAGGCGTTCATCCTCACGCTGATCTCGACGATCGGTTTGTGCTTCATCGTTGAAATCTTTCTGGCGAAACCCTCGATGGCGGGCGTGGCCGGCGGATTCGTCCCCGGCACGCTCAGCGGCAGCGAGTTGTACATCGCCATCGGCATGCTCGGCGCGACGGTGATGCCGCACAACCTGTACCTGCACTCGTCGCTGGTGCAGACGCGCGACGTCGGCCGCCACGTCGACGGCATCAAAACCGCCTGCAAATACAACTTCATCGATTCGGCCGTCGCGCTGAACGCCGCCTTCTTCGTGAATGCCGCCATCCTCGTGCTCGCCGCCGCCACGTTCTACAGCCAGGGCATCGTCGTCACTGAAATTCAGCAGGCGCATCGGCTGCTGGAAAACCTGCTGGGCTCGCACGTCGCGCCGATCGCCTTCGCCGTGGCCTTGATCTGCGCCGGGCAGAGTTCGACGCTGACCGGCACGCTCGCCGGGCAGATCACGATGGAAGGTTTTCTGCAGCTTCGCATGCGCCCGTGGCTGCGACGGATGATCACGCGCAGCCTGGCGATCGTTCCGGCGGTCGCTGTCATCTGGGCGATGGGTGATACCGGCACGTATGAACTGCTGATCCTCAGCCAGGTGATACTCAGTTTGCAGTTGCCTTTTGCGGTGGTGCCACTGGTGCGGTTTACATCGAGTCGGCGCGTCATGGGGCCGTTTGCCAGTCCGAAATGGGTTATGATTCTGGCGTGGGCGGTTGCGCTGATGATCATCGGATTGAACATGCAACTGGCGTACGAAGAAATTTCGGCGTGGGTGCTGGCGGCAGGGTCGTGGCGGTGGGCCATCGTCGCGACGGTCATCCCGCTGGCGCTGGGGCTGGTGGTGCTGCTTTTCTGGATGATGTTCAAACGCGAACAGAGCAAGCTGCCCACCCGCGCCACGGCTGAGCAAGTCGCCGAGCGCGCCATGGCCGGGGCGCATCGCATCAATCGCCTCGGCGTGGCGCTGGATGCCGGTGAATCCGACGGCCCGATGCTCGCCGAAGCCATCGCCATGTCGCGGGCACATCAGGCGACGATCGTGCTCATGCACGTGGTCGAAGGCGTCGGCGGACAGATCTTCGGCCACGAAACCGACGACGCCGAACGACGCGCCGATGAGCAGTACATCAACGACCTCGCCACGCAACTGCGGGCGGCGCTGGCCGATTCACCGGATGTCAAAATTGAAACCGCGCTGGGTTACGGTCAGGTGGTTCCCGAGTTGCTGCGACTGGCCGCCGAGCACGAACTGGACCTGATGATCGTCGGCGGCCACGGCCACCGAGGCATCAGCGACCTGATCCACGGGCAGACCATCCCCGGCGTGCGACACGGCCTGCGCGTTCCAATTCTCGCCGTCGGCCCGAAGCGCGACGGCGGCTGATCGTTTAGCCGGCGAGCTTGCTCGCCGCTTCGACCATCGTGTTAGCCATCAATACGAGCGGCAGGCCAGCCCGCCAAACATCCGCGGGTCAGAACGGCAGATTGCCTTCGTCCTCTTCGTCCATTTCGTCCATGTAGTCTTTGAGGCGATGATGCACGCCGATGACCTTGACCAGGTGGTCGGCGAAGATCGGGCTGACCGCATCCAGCGTCTGCACCGAATCATCATCAAACGGCTCGGACTGATCGCGGAACAGCATCACACACGCAAGCGTCTCGTCATCCCCGACGCAAGGCACGCCGATGACCTCGGAGCCCTTGAGCCAGGCGCTGTCGTCGCTGAGCCAGAGGTTGACATCGCAGTCGTCCTTGAGATGGAAGACCTCGTCGCGCTCGGCGATCAGCGGCGCCGCGGTATCGGCCAGGTGGCCCAGCAGCGTTTCAGCGGAGGATTTGTCGAAGCTGTAGTTGACGTATCCGCCGACGGTGAACGAACCCGCCTTCGACGGCAGGAAGATCACCGCGTTGGTCGGCCCGATCTGCTGAAGCACGAATTCCAACAGCCGGCGCAGCACCTGCTCCAGGTCCAACTCGCCTTCGACCGACGCCTGAAAACTCGTCGTCGCCTGCACGTTCTTCATCTGGTCAGCCAGTTCCTGGTAAGCGCTGACCAGATCGTTGCAGAGCACGTCGACCTGCTGAGTGACTTCATGACGGGCGTGGTTCAACTTTTTGCAGAGTCGCTTCAGACGCGCGATGCGCTCGGCTGAGCGTGACTCATCGGCGCGACGGCTCAGCGCCCGATCCACGCCCTTGGCAAGCTGGCGGATGTCGATCGGCTTGGCGAGAAAGTCGGCACAACCCACACGGATCGCTTCGACGGCGCGATCGTAGCTCGGCGCGCCGGTCATGAGGATCGAATGAATCGACGGATCCTCAGCATGGATCTCACGGGCCAGGTCCAGCCCGTCGCCGTCGGGAAGCTTCACGTCGATCAGCGCCAGATCGATGCGCTGCGAATGAGCGATCTTCCGGGCTTCATCCAGCGAGCCGGCGGTGTGAATGCAGAGGTTGGACTGATTCAGCGCATCGCCGAGCATCTCGCGGATGTCGGCCTCATCGTCGACGACCAGGACACCGAAACGCTGGCGACGACGGGCGCGGGGCGTATCGGCGGGATTCTCGGGCGGATCGACTGGATCACGCGGAATTGACTTCACGGCTGGCTCCTTCGGATTCCGTTTCGCGTCTCGGGAGAGACCGGATCGGCACGGCCAATCGGGCGCAACAGCCTCGATCCGGTTGGCTGGACAGTTCGATCTCACCGCCCAGCGACTCCACCAGCCGCCGGGCCCGCGCCAGTCCAAGGCCGACCTGTCGACCGGCGGGTTTGGCGCTGAAAAATGGATCGAACGCGTGTTCGAGCGTCTGCACATTCATGCCGACGCCGTCGTCCTTGACCAGTATGATCAATCGGTCACTCAGCGGGTCGACTGAAGCCTGTACACGCACCGCAGTTTTCGGCTGCGACTCGGCGGCGTTGATCAGCAGTTCGGCGATCGATGCGGCCAGGTGTTCACGGTCCGTCGTCAACAGCGGCGCGAGCTCGATGCCGCTGACACGAATTGCCGGCGCCTGCGGCACGCGACGTTTCATGATGATCACAGCGTCTTCGAGCACATCGGTGCCGTTGACCTTGGTGATCTTCGGCTGCGGCGGCTCGGCGAAAAGTCGCAAGGCCGTGATCAGTTCGCTGAGTCGGTCGGCCTGCTGCCAGATCAACTCGGCGTCGGCTTTTTCCTTCGATCCAAACGCGAGCTTCTGACTCAGAAGCTGCGCCCGGCCGGCGATGATCGCCAGCGGATTGTTCATTTCATGAGCGGCACCGGCGGCCATCTCGCCCAGTCGCACCATCGACTGATGCTCGGCCAGCGCCGACTGGGTCTCCACAAGCTGGCGATTGGACGATGCAAGCTGCTCGGCCAAACGTCGAGCGCCCTGGTGCTGCGCCGCGGCGGCGATGGCGGCGCCCCACGTGTGGCGCATCGCTTCGAGCTGCGCCGGTGAGGAAGCGCCGGCGAGATTGGCCTGATCGTGCACGAGCATCGCCCCGGCGCCCCAACCGCATGGCAGTTGCAACACATTCAATCGCGGCAGATCATCGCGGCTGGCCAGGTGCTGACCGATCCACGGAAACAACCCCATCAGCCCCGCGCTGACCGGATGCGAATGGGTATAGCTGGCCAGCGGGCGTGCCCCGGCGCCCGGCGTGACGAACTCGCTTTTGACCTGTTTGCCGGCCCGGTTGAACTGCATCAGCAACCAGGGCTGCTGCGGCGCCGCCTGAAACAACACGCCGTACTGCCCGTCGCCGAATAGCCCCGCCGCCGAGTGAGCCACGGCCGTGACCGCGCTGCTGATCGTGCGACCCGGCCCGGTGGACTCAGCATGAAATCGCGCGATCGCCTCCAGCGCCCGGCCCTGCCCCACCGCCGTGCGCCGCTGCACATCGAGCTTGCGGTTGAGCTGGCCCAGCACTTCGTTGGCCTGCATGATCGATTCGAGAAACAGCTTGCGGCTGGGCGTGTGGCCAAGCCCCATCGCCGCGGCGCGGCGTTCGAGTTCTTCGTGCAGCCGATCGACAATCTGTGAAATCGTCGCGGCGCTGAGCCCGATCGACTTGGCCATCTCCGCGGGATCTTCACTCAGTCGGTAGTTGCCGCTGTAGCCGATGTGCTGGCGGCGAACGATCAGGTCCGCCAGCCCGACGACCGCCACGAGCTTGCGATGATCGATCGCCGGCATCGTCTTCAGCGGCGACCCGTGCAGCCAGATGCTGTCGGTGATCACATGCGGAAGCTGCCAGTGCTCGGCCAGCCGTTTGCCGACGGTCTGGTGATCGAGCCCGATCACGCGACGCTCGATGTCGGCGATGTTCATCTGATGCTGCTCGGTCAGCTCGACCACGCGCTGGTAGCTTTTGGGCAGCAGGTGCTCCAGCGCCAGCTTGCCCACATCGTGCAGCAGGCCGCAGACGAAAGCTTCCGAGGGCGGCAGTTCTTTGGCGTCGCGCGCCGCCGCCGCGATCATCTCGCTGGCGATGGCCACCGCCAGGCTGTGACGCCAGAACGCCGCCACGCTGAACTTCACCGGCCCTTCGCCGGGCTCCGGTTCATCCGCAAAAACTTCCAGCACCTTGATCGACAACACCGCATTGCGGATCGCTTCAAAGCCCAGCAGCAGCACCGCGCGGTCGACCGTCGTGACGGCTTCGTTGAGCCCCTTCTCGGCGGTGCGGCACATCGCCAGCACTTTCGCTGTCAGCGCCTGATCGGACTCGACCAGGTCGATGACCTGCCGGGCATCCGAGTCATCAGAGCCGGTCAGCTGCAGCAGGCGCGTAGCAACCGCCGGCAGCGTCGGCAGAGCCTCGAGCTGCTGGAGGATCAACTCCAATCGTGCGGCGCGCTGTGACTCTTGGGTGTTCATGCGACGATGCGGTGATGCTGAGATTCGGCGAAGTGGTCGCGTCCTGTCACATCACCACTTCGCCACCTCGCCACATCACCACTTCTCTCCTCACACCATCTCCAGCAGATTGGTGATGGTGCCCACCAGCTTGTCGATGTTGAACGGTTTCTTGACGAAGGCATCGGCCCCGACGGCCAGCAGGTCGTTGATCTCGTCCTGATTCACGACGCCGGAGACGATGATGATCTTGGTCTGGTCGAAGTCTGAGTTGGCGCGGATCGTGCGGCAGACGATGTTGCCGTTGATGTCCGGCAGCATGTAGTCCAGCAGGATCAGGTGCGGACGAAACTGCTCGGTCAGCAGTCCCGCTTCGTAGCCCGTGCCGGCGGTGCGCACATCGAACCGGCCGTCGCGCTCCAGCACATCGCAGAACAGCTCGACGATCTGTTCGTCATCGTCGACCACCACCACGCGCCGCTTGGCGCCGTCGAGGCGATCCTGCGGGATGCTGTTCTCTTTCATGAAGCGCAGCAGTTCCTCGCGCGGTATCCGCCGAAAGCGAGACCCCGGCACGCGGAACCCACGCAAACGACCCGAGTCGAAGCAGCGAATGATCGTCTGCTGGGAAACTTGGCAGACCTCCGCCGCCTCACCGGTGGTAAATACCTGTTTATCACGCAAATCTGCCGTTGTTTCGTCGGCCATCCGTGTGCCTCCGTCGCCTGTCTGGCGTAATGGGCATCGTCCGAAAATATTAACTAGCTTAACTATATTCTCTATTTTCACATCGGTCAATATGCCCCATTACTTGATCGCACAGCCTGTATGAGCCGCTTCACAGCCCGGCGACAGCCTGCACAAAATCGCCGGAACTCGCGTCACAGCATGATGATCCGATACGGCACCGGACGCTCCCCGATGCCTGTGGCGTCTCGCCGTCAGCGGCCCCCGCGACGACAACTCCTGTATTGACAGCCGCTCATATTCAACTCGAAATCGGTGAGACCTTGCGGTTCGCCCCCATCCGGGATCAACAGGCCACCAAACTCAGTGAAAATAGGACCGCCCCTCCGGGTTATCCCCAATGGCCGACGCATCAGCCAGAGGGTAAAGTATGAACATCAATCAGGACCCCGGAGGGCGGCTGGGCGCACATTTCTGTGTACCCGCCGCCTTTTTTTATTGCGCCCCCCTAGAGGGGTTCTCTCAGTCGATTTGAATCCGGCTACACTGCCGCCATGTCGCGATCGGCTCGTTACATTCCGTTTGCCAACGGGCGGTATGAAGTCGGCGTTGGTGTGCACACGCTGAGTGATCAACGGTTCTTCGAATGCGACGATCGGTTGCCGCGCTTCATCGAGGCCAAGCGGGCGGCGGGATCGAACCCGACGCTGATGTGCGAGCCGCCGGCCGATCACCTGCGCGTCGTGTGGGCGTTCGTGGCCAATCGTGTGAATGCCGAGTACGGATTGCAGTTGCCGGGCGTGTATCACGATGGCGCTTTTACGGAGGCGTGTTCGCACATCGCGGAGGACCTGGTCATCGTCAGTACGGCCGGGGATCGGCACTGGATGAGCCTGATGGATGTGCGCCTGCCCAGCGGATGGGACCCGGCGTCAAAGATCGGCGGCACGTTTGATCAGGTTCACGCACCGGTGCCGGGGATGGAATCGGTTCGCCGCGCGCAACACGATGTGGTGAAGATGATGATCACCCGCCCGCCGATGCAGCGATTCGTGTGGGGCGTTCAATATGACGACGAACTGGATCACCACCCGGATCGCCACACCCCGAAAGTGTTTGATCACGATGATCCGCACGTGACGGTGCGCATCGAGCGGCAGGTGATCGTCGGGTTTGCATCGGTCGGCGCCGCCCTGTTTCTGATTCGACTGCATCTTTATCCGCTGGCTGAGTTGTCTGCTGATGAGCGCGAGGCGCTGGCGCGCGGCATCGAATCGATGTCGCCGGAGGCGCGGCGGTATAAAAATGTGCCGGATGATCCAACGGCGTTGCTGCGTGTGATACGCTCATAGCCGGGTCGCTACGCGACCCTGGGGACCGGGGGACCGGGGCCGCGTAGCGACCCGGCTGTTGCATCGATGGGTCAATCGCGGGTGATCGTGTCCAGCAGGTAGAACAGGATCTTGTGATCGGCCCCGAAGTGTGACTGATCAGCGAGAATCTCATCGAGCGACTGCTGCCAAGGCCCGCCGGTGATGTCGGAACCGGCGCCCTGACAGATCGCCGCGACGGATTCGACATTTGATTCCAGGTGAAACTGCACGCCGATGACGCAGGGGCCGATGCGCAAGGCCTGATTCGGGTATTCGTCGGTTTCAGCGAGGCGCTCGGCGCCGTCGGGCAGATCGAAGGTTTCACCGTGCCAGTGAAGCGGCGTGAAGGTTTCGGGGAACACATCGCCGGCGACGCGGCGTGTTTCGAACCACCCGATCTCTTTTTCCTTGCCGGGATAGACCCGGGCGCCGAGCGACTTGGCGATGAGCTGCGCCCCGAGGCAGACGCCGAACACCGGTTTGCCGGCCGCGATGGTCTGCGCCACGAACACCAACTCGGGCGTGAGCCAGTTGAGCGTGTCGGTGTCGTTGACGCTCATGCCGCCGCCCATGAGCACGAGCATGTCGACCTCGTCGTGACTCGGCATCGCATCACCGCGATACAGGTGATGCCCGGTCATGGTGTGACCGCGCTGCGCGGCCCATTCGGCGATGGCGGCGGGCCCTTCAAACGGCTCGTGTTGAAACCAGTGGATACGCAACAGCATGGCAACTTCACTCACTGAAAAATCACTTCAACTCAACTGACCAGTACGCACTGTCGAGGAAGCTTTGCCAGCACGAATATTTGTTCTGCCCGAGGCGCAGGTTGATCACAGGATTACGCTTGGGCTGATGGGGCTTGGTGATGAGCTTCATGTGGGCCTGGGTCGGGGTGCGACCGCCCTTGCGGCTGTTGCAGGCGACGCAGGCGCAGACGAGGTTGGTCCACGTGCTCTTACCGCCGAGGCGGCGCGGCACGACGTGGTCGAGTGTCAACTCGCTGGTCGGAAACTTCTGCCCGCAATACTGGCACATGTTGCGATCGCGGGCATACAGATTGCGTCGGTTGAGCTTGACGGTCTGGGCGGGCAGGCGATCGTAACCCAACAGGCGGATCACCTTCGGCACGGCGATGTGCATGCGCACGGTGCGCACCCAGTCGGTGTCATCGGAAAATTGATCGCGGGCCCGGCTGAGCTCGAGCCAGGAGTCGAAGTCGTAGCTGGCGTATGAGCCGTCGTCGACGGCGATGACCTCAGCCATTTCGCGGCACAACAGGCTGAAGGCCCGGCGCGCGCTGGTGACACGGATAGCCATGTACAGCTTGTTCAGCACCAGTACGCTGGAGTTCAGACCTGTTGATTGTGCAATCACGTCAGGCTCCTGAAACGATCCAAGTCCGTCTATCTTATCGGTCTAGCGGGCATGGGGCAATTACTGAATTACCCGTGGGTGTTAGGAATCGGTCAGGCGAAGCCCGGTTGTGGGCGTTGAATAAAAAAGACTATGCTCAATGCCCCCGATCACCTGGAGGTCGCCTGATGAAATGCCGTCGAATACTCACCGCGTGGTGCGTGCTGTGGACGCTGCAACTGGCCGTCGCGGAGAACACCGATCGCATCACCGTCGAACCCGCCGACAACGGCGCCGCCCTGATCAATCCCGACATGGGCTGGACGATGCACTTCTACTCGAACATTCCCACCAACTACGGCTCGAAGCTCGCGCCGTCAGACAACCTGGCGGACTTTCCGGGATGCTCGACAGTGTATCTGCGTGTGCCGTGGTCAATGCTCGAACCGGCCGAGGGGCAGTACGACTGGTCGCTTTTCGACACGCCGGCGCAGCGGTGGATCAGCCGCGGCGGGAAGATCGCCATCCGTGTGACCTGCACCGAAAGCTGGATGCGCTGGGCAACGCCCAAGTGGGTTCACGATGCCGGCGCCAAGGGCACCGAGTTTGACTACGGCAAAGGTCCGCGCGCAGGCGGCGACCTGTGGGAACCCGACTACCTGGACCCGATCTTCCTCGACAAACTCGACAGGTTTCTCGCCGCGATGGCGGCCCGCTACGACGGCAATGCGAACGTCGCCTTCATCGACGTCGGCTCGTTCGGCATGTGGGGCGAAGGTCACACGGGATTCAGTATTCGGCTCAACCAGCAGCAGACCGACGAGATCACCCGTAAACACATCGACCTGTACCTCAAACATTTCAAACACACGCAAGTGTGCATCAGCGATGACGTGTCAGGTCATGCTTCCAAGGGGCCGCACCAGCCGATCACGGACTACGCGCTGCAGCGCGGCGTGACGCTGCGCGACGACAGCATCATGGTGCAGCCGCCGCCGAACTCGTGGTATCACACGGAACTGATGCAGGCGTTCTGGCCGCGCATGCCGGTGATCATCGAGCATGAACATTACGGGTCGTCGAAAGCGCGCGGCGCGTGGAGCGGCGATCGGCTGGTCAAATCCGTCGAGGACTATCACGCTTCGTACATGTCGATTCACTGGTGGCCGGACGTGTTTCTGCGTGAGAATCGTGAGGCAATCGACCGCATCAACCGCCGGCTCGGGTATCGCCTGCAGTTGCGTCAGATCATCTGGCCGAAGCAGGTCACGCTGGGCGAACCGTTCGAGGTAAGCATGACATGGGCAAACGCGGGCGTGGCGCCGTGTTATCCCGGTGGATTTGCAGCGCTGACGCTGAAAGACGACAAGGGCGGCATCGTGAGCGTACACGTCGATGAATCGTTTGACATGCGCGGGCTCGAAGTCGGCCCACCGGACAAAACACCGACACACATGGTAAAGTCAGCGGCGACGATCGGACATCGCACGATCGATCCGCGCGGCACATTTCATGGGCCATTCGCCCCGGGGCAATATGACGTGTACATCTCGGTCGGTAAGCGGGACGGCACGCCGGTGATCGCCCTGCCGCTTGATCATGATGATGGCCAGCGGCGTTACAAGCTTGGTCAGATCACGGTCAAGCCGTATCGGCAGTGAGCGTCGGCTCGGGCTGCGTGGCGATCGGACCGTGGGCGCTGTCGAGACCGAGGAATCGCTTGACGTCTTCGAGAATCATGTAAAGCACGGGCACCAGCAGCAGTGTGATGGCGGTGGCGAACAACACGCCCCACGCAAGGCTGACAGCCATCGGCACGAGGAACTTCGCCTGCAGCGATCGCTCCAGCAGCATCGGCGTCAGGCCGCAGAAAGTCGTGGCGGTGGTCAGCAGAATCGGTCGGAAGCGGCGGACACCGGCGTCCATGAGCGTGCGGTGGAGCTTGTAGCCCTCGGCCCGCAGCTTGTTGATCATGTCGATCATGATCAGTGAATCGTTGACGACCACGCCCGTCAGCGCGACCACGCCGAAGCCCGACAGAAACGACAGCGGCATGGGCTTACCTTCAAACAGCAGGCCCATGAAGATGTGCCCGAGCACCGCGCCGACGAGCCCGAACGGGATCGCCGTCATCACGATCAGCGGCTGCATGTAGCTGCGGAACTGAATGCCCAGCAGCGCGAAGATCGCCAGCAGCGCGATGATGAAGTTGCGCCCCAGCGAGTTCATCGACTCGGCCTGCTCGCGCTGGGCGCCTTCGAAGCGATAAGTCAGACCGGGCCAGTCACGCTGCAGGGCCGGCAGCACCTGCTCGGCGAGTTCCTGGTTGATCTTGTCGGAGCTGGTGACCGACTCGTTGACATCCGCGATCACAGACACGATCCGCCGGCGGTCCGCCCGCTGAATCTGGGCATAGCCCCGGCCCATGTTCACCTCGGCGACCGTGTCGAAAGGCACCTCGGCGCCATCGGGGGTGCGGATGCGCATGTTGTGCAGATCGGCCAGACTCTTGCGCCCGTCGACGGGGTAGCGGACCATCACCTTGATGTCGTCGCGGCCGCGCTGAATCCGCTGCGCCTCGTCGCCGTAAAACCCGAATCGAACCTGCTCGGCGAGATCCATCAGCGTGAGGCCGAGCGTGCGGCCGGCGGGTTTGATCGCCAGCTTGATCTCGCGTTTGCCCGGCTCGAAGGAGTCGTCGATGTCGGACACGCCGGCGTACTGCCGCAGTGTGGCTTTGAGTGATTCGACCGCGCGCAACAGCGTTTCAAAATCACGATGCGCCAGCTCGACCTCGATCGCGTTGCCCGCTGAGAAGAACGAGCTGACATACGTCAGCGATGAAACACCCGCCACGGGCCCGACTTCGCCGCGCCACATGTCGGCGATCTCTTCACTGGAAATGTTGCGGTACTCGCTGGACACCAGTTCGATGTTCAACTCCGCCAAGTGCGAATCGCTGGTGGTCACCACGGTCGGGCTGCCCGGCCCGTGGCCGACAATGTTGGTGAAAGGCTGCTCGCCGATCGTGGTGGAAATATGCCGGAAGATCGACGGATCGTTGGCCGATGTGGCGGAATCGAGCTTCTGGCGAACACGATACGCCGCCGCCTCGATGCGTTTGGCGACTTTTTCAGTCTGCTCGACGGGCGTGCCCTGAGGCATCTTCAACACGGCGACGACGTTGTCCGAATCCACCTTCGGGAAGAACACGAATTTGACGTGTCCGCCGACGACCAACGAGCCGATGAGCATCATCGTGGCCAGCGCGATCGCGAAGGCCAGGTATCGCTGACGCAGCGCCCAGTCCAGCGAGCGGCGATAGGGATGATGAACCACCCAATGCAGGCCGTCACCGACACGGCGCTGTATGCGCGCGATCGGGCCGGGCGTTCCGCCGCGCTTTTTACCGGAGAGGTGCGCCGGGAGAATCAGCAGCGCTTCGACCAGTGATAGGAGCAACACGCCGATCACCACCATCGGCATGAACCGCACAATCTTGCCGATGTCCCCCGCGGTGAACAGCAGCGGCAAAAACGCCACGACCGTCGTCAGAATCGCGAACGTCACCGGCGCCGCCATCTCGCGCACGCCGAGTATCGCTGCGCTGGTGCCGTCGAGTCCGCGCTGCCGGTGCTCGAAGATGTTTTCACCGACGACGATGGCGTCGTCGACCACGATGCCGAGCACGACGATAAACGCAAACAGCGAAATCATGTTGATCGTCATGCCCATGTGCGGCAGCACCCAGAACGCGCCCATGAACGAAATCGGAATGCCCATCGTCGTCCAGAACGCCAGCCGCAGATCGAGAAACAGCGCCAGGCAGACGAACACGAGCAGCAGACCATACGCCGCGTTGCGTGTCAGCAGATCGATGCGGCCGCGCAGGTAATCGCTGCGGTCGAACCAGACCGACAGCGACACGCCGACCGGCAGCACTTCTTTCTGATGTTCGACATACTTTTTAACCGTCTCGGCGATTTCGATGGCGTCCTGCTCGCCGATGCGGAAGACGTTGAGCACCGCGGCGCGCTGGCCCTCGAAGATCGTCTCGATGTCCGAATCCTCGAAGCCGTCGACGATCGAGGCGACGTCGCTGAGCCGAAGCTGCGAGCCGTCGGGATTCGACCGCACCACGATGTTTTCAAACTCGCGACCGACGTAGCGCTGCCCCTTGGTGCGCAGCAAAATCTGTCCACCGGCGGTTTTGACCACGCCGCCGGGCAGGTCCAGCGAGGCCTGATTCACCGCGTCGGCGACTTCCTTGAAGCTGAGCCCGTAACGCCGCAGCGCTCCTTCGGAAATCTCGATGCCCAGCTCGAAATCGCGCACGCCGGAGATGTCGACCTGCGAGATGTTGCCCATGGCTGTCAGGTCGTCGCGCACACGCTCGGCCAGCGCTTTGAGCGTCCGCTCGTCGACATTGCCGTGCACCATCAGGCTCAACACCTGCACGCGGTTGGTCACTTCAGCGACGACGGGCTTTTCAGTTTCCTTGGGGAAGGTCTCGATTCGATCGACCGCCGCCTGCACATCGTCGAGCACCGTCGACGAATCGGCGTAATCTTCGAGTTCGACGATGACGGTGCCCGAGCCTTCCTGCGCGGTGGATCGCACCCGCTTGACGCCTTCGATGCCGGCGACCGCTTCTTCGACGCGCACGTTGACGCCCTCTTCGACTTCCGCCGGCGAGGCGCCCAGGTAAGGCACAGCAATGGTGATCTTCTGCGAATCGATCTCCGGGAAGACCTCCATGCGCATGTTGAGCATCGCCATCACGCCGCCGATGATCACCAGCAGCATGAGCAGATTCGCCGCCACGTGATTGGTCACAAACCACGACAACGGACCGCGCGCCTTGATGAGGCGTCGATGGATCGGGCTCAGTTGTTTCACGGCGTGGCCCCCGTTTCAACATGCGTCTGTGCCGTCGAGTCCATCTGCGACGGGGCCAACTGATCCGGGGTCCGCACGAGCATGCCGTCGGTCGCCACGTCCAGTGAACTGACGATCACGCGATCGTCTTCGTCCAGGCCGTCGCTGATAAAGACGTTGTCGCCCTGGGTGTGCGCCACGGTCACCGGCTGAAACAGCAGGCGCCCGTCCCGCACGAGCCAGACCACATCACCGTTGTCGCGCAGTGCGTGCCGCGGCAGCACGGCGACGTGATTCAGCGTCTTGCCCTTGATCGAAACATCCACAAAAGCCCCGGGAATCAGCGGCGGCGCCCCGCCGGCAAATGGGTCGTCGACTTCGACCACCAGGTGAATCATGCGCGTGCGCGAGTCGAGCTGACCTTCAGCACGGGTGACCACGCCTTTCCATTCGCAGTTGCGACCGAGGATGCGTGCCTTGACCGTCGCTTCCGGCAACGGCGCGCCGTGGGTGTTGCGCTCTTCGCCGGCGACCGGGATATGCGGCAGCCAGCGCATCTCGTCGTCGAGCAACGGCACGGGGATTTCGATCTTCTTCGTGCCGTAGACTTCGCCGACGGATTGACCGGCGGTGACGAACTGGCCTTCATCGATCTGTTCGTTGGCGACCACCGCGTCAAATGGCATCGTCACCTTGGTGCGCTGCAGATCGAGATTCGCTTTCTGCAGCGCCACCTTGGCGGCGGCGACCTGGGCGCGGGCGGTGGCGAGTTGCGAGCGCGCGGTGCGTTCAGCAGCCAGGGCCACGTCCAGCGCGACCTTCGCCTTGTCCAGCTCACGTTGATTGGCGACCTTGCGCTCGACCAGCGACTTGGTGCGGTCGTAGTCGTCCTGCGCGTCTTTGAGCCGGGAGGTGGCGTCGGCGATCGACGCTTCGGCGCTCTGCCTGGCAGCCTCGGCGCTCTGAAGATCCGCATCGGCGGAGTTGACAGCCAGTTCGTAATCGCTGGCGTCGATTTCAACCAGCGGCTCACCGGCCGGGATCAACCCGCCGCTGGCCATGTTCGGGTGCAACTTCACCACGCGCCCGCCGACCTGCGGCACGACCTTCGCCTTGACCTTGGCGTTGACTTCGCCATGACCGGAGACTTTCGTCTGGGCGTCTTCGAGCTTCACGGTCAACACTTCGACCAGCGGGCCGACCTGCTTGGACTCCGACTTCGGCGGCTCGGTCTTCAGCACGATCATCGCCGTCGAACCCAGCGTCGCACCAATCAGAACCACCCCGATCAGCAGCCACTCGAATGCCGCCCCACGCTTCTTGCGTCTCATGAACCACCCGCTTCCTGGCAGGACTTGATTCCCGCCACCGTAAAACGGACCACGTGCCGCAGCCCCGTGTCCACGTATGACTGCAAATCGCTATCCGTCTGTCCTACGTCAACCATCATTTTCCACACCTGCACCAGGTGAACCAGTTGCCCGACCAGCGAGTGAAAGCACATGCGTGCCGCCTGCTCGCCGAGGCCCGGGCAGGTCCGCTGCAGGGCATCGCGCATCAGTTCCTGCATGGGCTCGGCCATCTGCTGCATGAACATGCCTGGCGGCAGGTGCGGATCGCTGAGCTCCCGCATGAACAGCTTCAGCATGATGCGTCCTCGCTGGGGGTCGCTCAGCGGCTGCATGAAAGCCCGTGCGAATGTGTCCACGATCGCCGCGACATCGCCGATCGGCTCGGCCTCGTCCAGCGCCCGGTGGACCGCATGGGTGCGAAAACGTCGCATCTCAGCCAGGCGGATTTCGAATAACTTTTGATATAATTGATGCTTAGAGCCAAAATGGTAATTCACAGCCGCCACGTTCGCCCCGGCCTCGGCGGTGATATCACGCACCGAAGTGCCGCCGAACCCGTGCTCAGCGAACAGCTCCTCGGCCGCGGTGATCAGCCGCCACTGGGTCGGATCGGGGAATTGACCCGCCTCGGTGCTCGAAATGGTGGTATGCTGCGACATCAAGGCTCTCGTTTCAAACGATAGTATGAAACAATTGTTTAACAGGCAAGCGGGGATAGCAATCTACCAGTAATTATCTCGGCGTGTCATGCGCGGGGGATTAGCCCGTTTAGCCGCGACCCGCAGGGGAGCGAGACCATATTTGAACAATGGTGTATTGATGCCCATAGCCGGGCCGCTACGCAGCCCTAGGGGATCGCCCCCAACCAAGGCCGCGTAGCGGCCCGGCTATGTGAGAATTCAAGGCGTACCATGATGAATCATTAGGTTTTACAGCCGGTCCGGCGTACACTCCCGCCATGCCGAGACGCCCCCGATCATCCAACACCCCTCGCACCACGAAGGCCGACCTGCAGGACGCCTCGCGCGGCCTGCGCCTGCACAAGGCGTTGGCGGATGCGGGCGTCGGGTCACGACGAACCTGTGAGGCGATGATCGATGAAGGGCGCGTGGCGGTCAACGGACTGACGATCAACTTCAAACCCGTGTGGGTCGACCCCCGGAAAGATCACATCACCGTCGACGGCCGGGCCGTGAACGCGCCGAGCGACACCGGCAAGTCAACTCAACCCGGTCACACCTACCTGATGCTGAATAAATCCCGCGGGGTGATCTGCACCTCAGACGACCCGCAACATCGCAAAACCGTTCTCGACATGCTGCCGCACGAGCAGCGGCTGTTCTGCGTCGGCCGGCTCGATGCCGAGTCGACAGGCCTCGTGCTGATGACTGATGACGGCGAACTCGCCAATCGGCTCACGCATCCGCGCTACGAGGTGCCGAAGACATACCAGGTCGCCATTGCCGGATCGCTGACCGACGAAGATGTGGCGAAGCTGACCGAAGGCATCTACCTGGCCGACCGCGGCAAGAGTCAAGCGGTCAAAGCGCATGCGACCGAGGTGAAGTTCGAATCACGCGACCGTGAACGCACCCGCCTGCTGATCACACTGCGTGAAGGTCGCAACCGCGAGATTCGCCGCATGCTCGCACGGCTCGGGTACAAGGTGAAACGACTGAAGCGCGTCGGGCTCGGCCCGCTGCGGCTCAAAGGCGTGGCGACAGGTCAGTGGCGACCGCTGACGCGCATCGAAGTGGCGACCCTGCGGCAGACGGCCCGCACAGCAGACAAGCCACGCAAAAAAAAGTGAGCGTGTGGCACAGCCGCCCTCGGCTGTGCGTAAGTCGACTCCAGCACAGCCGAGGGCGGCTGTGCCACAGTTCTACCAACTCACCTGCAGGTCCAGCGCGGCATTGAGCTGGGCGAGGTACTCATGTCGCGGAATGTCGATGACGCCGAAGCGCTCCATGTGGTCGGAGTTGATCTGCACATCCAGTAGTGCGAACCCCTGCCGGCGCAGATGGTCGACGAGGTAGGCCAGGCAGACTTTCGATGCATCGGTGCCGGGCCCGGACTGATGAAACATCGACTCGCCGCAGAACGCCCCGCCGACGCGGACGCCGTAAAGTCCGCCGACGAGCTGGCCGTCACGCCACGCCTCGACGCTGTGGGCATAACCCAGCCGGTGCAGCGCCGTGTAGGCATGAATGATCTGGTCGTTGATCCACGTTTCAGGGTGCCCGGGACGCGGCTCGGCGCAGGCGGCGATGACGGACTCGAACGCCGTGTCGCGGTGAATCTCGAAGTCGCCGCGCCGATACTTGCTCCGCACGCTGCGCGGACAGCGAAACCCTTCAAGCGGCAACACCGCCCGCGGATCGGGGCTGAACCACTCGACGCTGCGCGCCGTCCGCGATCGCGCCATGGGAAACATGCCCTGGCAATAGGCGGCCAGCAGAAGCTGAGGCGTCAGCTCAAGCGGTTGCGAAGTATGATCAGCGTGATGGACCATGATCGTGTGCGGCCATTGTACACGCCACTCGCCGCGGTCGTCGATGGGGGCGGCTACTCAAGGCATACCTGCAACTGGTGCGGCACATCCGATAACGACTCGAGCAGGTCTTCGGTATGGCGATGGCGCAGGCGCACCATGTCGCGCCGCCCCTGCCGCGGAAGCTGATAAGACAGATCGTCAAAAGCGTCGTCGTTATGCACGAACAGGTTCGCCGGTTCGGTCAGGTGCAGCGAGCCGTGGTGTGAATACTTCTGAAAGATCAGTCGATCGCTGGTCAGAATCACGCCGCCGAATCCCTTGTCGCGCGACAGGTAGTCACTGTCCGGCAGGTATAGCAGGAACTGCTCATCGTGCTGAAACTCAAACCACCCGGCCAGACGGTTGCGCACCTTCATCGGGATCGTGCGCCAGTTGCCGGTTTCCAGTCGCCTGTAGGTTGTTTCGACGGCCGCGTACTCGGGGGCGTCGGTGCCGTTGATCGCGGCGATCCACGCCAGGGCATAAGGCCCCGTCGGAATGATCACTTCGCAGATGATGCCCGCCGCGTCGGCGTGAATCGTGCCGCGCACGTGCAGGTCTTCGATGCAGTTCTCACAGCCGAAGTACGGCATCGCGCGATTGAACGGCGGCAACAACTGATCCAGCGGCGGCATCAGATCAACCACCTCACGCGCGCTGCCGCGATCGCGCAGGTGAAGCCGATGGTTGGCTTCGTGGTCGTGAAGCTGATGACTGCTGCGCCCGAACGCCTTGTCGATCCACATGATCGGCTGGGCCACGAGCTGGTTCGTGGCGGTCTTGCCGCAACCGAGGCACTGCATCGGCAGTGAAGCGCGGAAGTCGGCGCTTTTGAGCAGACTCGAGTCGAAAGTGATCTTCACGCCCGCGGGGTTGATGCCGACGTAAGTCAGGTGCGGCAACACCGGCGCCGCCGATTGCACCGTGTCGACTTTCACCTCAGTCGGCTGACGCATCTGCGCGGAGGTCGACTTCACTTTCATATGCGTCGGCACATGATGCCGCGGCAGTGTCGCGGGACGCGCCGGCTTCGGCGGCGGATACTCACGCGCCACGTGATCGTCATCGGGATCGTGTCCGTCGACGCTTTTGCAGATCCATCCGATGGCCGTGTCTTCCAACCTCGCGGAGAGGTCCGGCACGCGGAAGCGCACATGACAAAGCGAGCATCGCCCCACCTGCCCGCCGGCCTCCAGCGGAAGGATCAATGCGCCACCACATGCGGGACACTGGATCTTGCACAGCATCGCCGTCTCCCAAAGGCTGTCGAAATTCAAAGACCTGGTAGCCTCTACGAAATGAAACGCCCTGTCGCTACCGACGATTGCATTGTACCGCGCCGGCCGCCGCTCGGCGATAGTCCAGCGGGCTGACCGCCTCAAAACGGCTGAAAACACGGTAAAAGTTCGACAAATCACCAAACCCGCACTCGAAGGCGATCGATGAAACCGTGCGGTCGGTTTCCGCGAGCAGACGGCGGGCATGATCGATGCGAAGCTGCTGGGTGTAGGCCAACCAGGTCTGCCCCGTCACCGCTCGAAACAGTTGCGTAAACCGCCGCCGGCTGACGCCCAACCGGGCCGCCTCCGAGTCGATCGAGTCGACCTCGTAAAACCGCTGCGACAACTCGCGCACATACTGCCGCATCATCACCTTCGGGTCGTCACCCGCTTTCGGCGACCGCGCCTCGAGCCCCGCGAGAATCGCCAGCGCCTGCAACGCCAATCCTGTCAGGTGCGCCCGCGCGCCGGTCTGCGTCGACGTCTGAAGGTACAGCATGCGGCGAACCAGCTCGCGCACGCGCTGGGCTGCGGGTTCATGCAGCGAGACCGCGCCCGCCGGCAACGCCTGCCCGAGTTCCGGCTCCATCGACCAGACCGCCGGCCGCACGCATAACACATACAACGACAGCGGCGCGCCCGGTGAATCCTCGATCCGATTCCGCTGCCCCGCCGGGACGACCAGCGCATCACCCACGCGGCACGGATGCGCCGTTTGCCCGATCCACACTGTCCCCGATCCGCTGCCGACCACCAGCACCTTCACAAACGCATGCTTGCGCCAGTCCATGTGAAAGTCCGCCGCGTGATGGCTTTCAAATACATAAATTCCCCACGATGGGACGCGCTCATCCTGCGGCTTACTGCGGCGCGGCGTGTTCTGATCCATGGGCGACCTCCAGGCGATGCCTGATCATCCAGCCCTATCATGCCCGATCTGCATAGACTTTCCAAGTCTCTGATACAATCATAGTCATCATGGCATATACCCGCGTCGGACATCTGAAAACCGTTGACGAATTCACCGCGCATCTGCGCAGCCTCGGCGTCGACCTGCCGGTCGATCCCGCCCCGCTTTCGGCGGCCGAGCATTCACCGATGGCGCAGCCGCTGGAGGTCGGCGACCTCAACGTCGGCAACCGCTGGTGCATCCACCCGATGGAAGGCTGGGACGGCACGACCGATGGCAAGCCCACCGCGCACACGACGCGCCGCTGGGTCAACTTCGGCCGCTCCGGCGCCAAGCTGATCTGGGGCGGTGAAGCTTACGCCGTGCAGCCGGCTGGCCGCGCCAATCCGAATCAGCTTTACTACAGCAAAGACAACATCGAACCGACCCGCGCGCTGCTGAACGCCCTGCTCGAAGCACACCGCGAACGTTTCGGCGCAAACGCCACCGACGATCTGCTCGTCGGCCTGCAGCTCACACACTCGGGGCGCTTCTGTCGGCCAAACGACAAAAAGAAACTCGAACCGCGCATCGCGTATCACCACCCCGTGCTCGATCGCAAATTCGGCATCGCGGCGGATGATGACTCGGTCGTGTTCACCGACGACGAAATCAAGCGGCTGATCGACGACTACATCACCGCTGCGAAGATGGCCCAGTCGCTGGGCTTCGGGTTCGTCGACGTCAAGCATTGTCACGGGTATCTCGGTCACGAGTTTCTGTCGGCCTACACGCGGCCCGGCCCGTTCGGCGGCGACTTCGAAGGCCGCACCAGGTTCATGCGCGATATCGTTGAAGGCATCAACGCCGAGTGCCCCGGGTTGATGATCGGCGTGCGGCTGAGTCTGTTCGACATGCCGCCGTTCAAACCCGATCCGTCGGGCTCCGTCGGCGGCAAGCTCGGGCCGGGCATCCCCGATGATCATCCCGCGGCTGAGTACCCCGGCTTCGGGTGCAACCGCGACAATCCGCTGGAGCCTGATCTGACCGAGCCGGTGAAGCTGCTGGAAATGATGCGTGACGAGCTCGGCATCGCGGCGGTGAACCTGTCGGCGGGATCGCCCTACTACAACCCGCACATTCAGCGGCCGGCGTACTTCCCGCCGTCGGACGGGTATCAACCGCCGGAAGATCCGCTGGTCGGGTGCGCGCGGCAGATCGACATCGTCGGGCAGGTCAAACAGCGCGTGCCGGGGCTGCCGCTGGTCGGCACGGCGTACACCTATTTCCAGGAATACGTGCCGCACATCGCCCAGCCGCAGGTGCGCGACGATCATGTCGACTTCGTCGGACTCGGGCGCATGGTGCTGTCGTATCCCGATCTGCCGGCGGATGTACTCGAAGGCAATGAGTTGAAGACGAAGCTGATCTGTCGCACGTTCAGCGACTGCACTACCGCGCCGCGCAACGGCATCATCTCGGGTTGCTACCCGCTGGACGATCACTACAAAAAAGCCCCCGAAGCCGGCGAGCTCAAAGAAGCCAAGGCCGAGCTTCGCATTCGACTCAAGCAGCAGGCGGGCACGTAAACAACAGGCGTCCCAAAATGTCGCCAAACGATGATTTCGCACAAACGTGTCGCGGCGCGTCGGCGGAAAAGCGACTCTGGCGATATTAAAAACCCCGCTCGCGCATAAAGCTGTCGTTCGGCATATTTTCAGCGACAGGCTGGTGCGCGCCAAACGTGTCAAAACGACCGAAACAGGGTGTGTTTTTGCCCTGATGGTGCGCGCGCCGGAGGCAAACACGACAGCTTTCGGCGCACCGGCGCGTCGTGGTTTGTCGTTCACCCTCGATCGTGGCGTGATATCGAGGGTGGGCGGTGCGAATTTTCAATGCGCCCAAACGCTGATTTTTGCTATGCGTGTGCGCACCTGACCGGGAAGCCCACGCTTTGAAAGCGTGGGCTTCGATGCCGCGAGGGTCAGGCCTGGGCGTAGGTGCGCTGGCGCGGGTCGGGGCCGTGGGCGACGGCGCGGCCGTTGGCGGCGAGGTGTTCGAGGATGTGGTGCACCGCCTCGGCATCGTCGGGCCGCCCGATCGAGTTGGCGATGTCCTCGGCGGAGGCGGCATTCGGCGACAGCGCGCCCAGCGTCTGCTGCTGAATTTCCAGCACGGCGGCGGCGGCCTTTTTGCCCGCTTCGACGCCCGGCTGGTGATAGGCATTGATGTTGATCAACGTGGCGTAGAACCCGACGGCTCTTTCAAACAATGCTATCAACACGCCGATCGTGCGAGCATCGACGCGATCGACCGTGATCGTAATCGACTGGCGGCCGTTGTCGTAGAGCGCCGAACGCGAGCCCTGGAAGAACCCGTCAAGATAATCGCCGGAGGTGACGTTGGGCTCGACCTGATTGGTGACCGCGGCGCTGCCGGAGCCGCCATCGCTGAGCACACGGATGAAGGTGGCGAAGAAGTTGTTGACGCCTTCGCGAAGCTGCTGCACGTAAGCGTGCTGATCGGTTGAACCCTTATTGCCGTAGACGGCGATGCCCTGCTCGACGCGGTTGCCGTCGAGGTCGTTTTCCTTGCCGAGCGATTCCATCACAAGCTGCTGTAGATACCGGGAAAACAGCAGCAGGCGATCCTTGTATGGCAGCACGACCATGTCTTTCTCGCCGCGGGCATTGGTGGCGTGATACCACATCAGCGCGAGCAGCGCGGCGGGGTTGTTCGGCGTGTCATGCTGACGGGTGACCTGATCGCACGCAGCGGCGCCGGCAAGGATGGCGTCGACATCAAGGCCCTGCAGCGCCGCGGGAATCAGACCCACCGGCCCGGTCTCGCTGGTGCGGCCGCCGACAAAGTCCCACATCGGGAAGCGGGCCAGCCAACCTTCGGACGCAGCGACCTGATCGAGTTTGGAACCATCGCCGGTCACAGCCACGGCATGCGGCGCGAAGTCGAGCCCGGCGGCTTTGTAGGCAGCCTGTGCCAGCAACATGCCATTGCGCGTTTCGGGGGTGCCGCCGGATTTGGAGATGACCACGGCGAGCGTGGCCGGCAGGCGATTGCCGATCACGCGGAGCGTGCGGTCGATACCGTCGGGATCGGTGTTGTCGAAAAAGTGAACCCGCATGCGATCGGACGCCGGATCGCCCAGCGCATCGGCGACGAACTGCGGCCCCAGGGCGCTGCCGCCGATGCCGATCACGAGCAACTCGGTGAAGCGACCGCCGGCCGAGGACGACGGCGGCTTGATGCGACCCTCATGCACATCATGGGCGAACTGCGTGAGACGATTCAGCGTGTCCTTGATCTGCTGGGTGATTTCAGGCGAAGGGGCGCGATCGGCATCGCGCAGCCAGTAATGCCCGACCATGCGCTGCTCATCGGGGTTGGCGATGGCGCCGGCTTCGAGTTGATCCATTGCCTCGTATGCCTTGGCCATCGGCTCGGCCATTTGGCTGAAAAAGTCGTCAGCGAAGGTCATGCGGCTGATGTCGAGCCGCAGCCCGATCGACGGACAGACGCAAAGATGATCACGGTAACGCTGGTATAGCTGAGGGGCGTTCATGTTGTTTCTCGCGAGGAAAGTCGGTTCGTGGACTGCACCAAGGTATACTCCCGGCGATGCTTGATCAACGCACGATGATGTTTCTTGTGTTTGTGGCGTTTTCGCTGCTTTGCTTCGTGGTGGGCTACACCGCACGACGTCGGGGCTGGGCGCCGGAGCGGTGGTCGCGACCGATGCACCTGCACACGATCATCTGGTTGTGGTCGCCGGTGACGATGCTGGCTTTCTGGGGGCTGGGCAGCGATGCGGCCAAAGACGTGGTGACGCTGATGCTGGCGCAGCCGGTGTTGATGGTCGGCCCGGCCGCGGTGATGGCGATGACGGTCGCGGTGTGTCGATTCAAGCGCGAGCAGCGCGGTGTGATGACGCTGGCGGCGGCGCTTTCCAACCACGGGTTCACACTCGGCTCATATCTCTGCTACGCGCTGCTGAACCCCTCCGATGACGCGCTGCGCTACGGCATCGCCTACGTCACGAGCATGCAGGTGTTCATGGTGCTGATCTTCTACCCGGTGGCGGCGCATTACGCGCCCGGCGTCGGGCGCGGAGTCGGCCGATTGATGATCGAAAGCTTCGTGACGGTGCGTGCGGCCCCGCTGTACATGGCCCTCGTCGGACTGATTTTGAAACTGTTGAAAGTCGAATACCCCACCGAGGCGATCGCGCGGTGGCACCTGATGGACGTGCTGTTTTTCGCCGGGGCGGCCGGGGCGAATCTCGGCATCGGGCTGCGCTTCCGCTTCGGCGACACCTGGCACACGCTCCACCTGCACGGCCTGCTGGCGATTGTGCAGTTCGTCGTGCACCCGCTCATGGCGGCCGGCGCCATCGGGTTGATGACGCTGACCGGCTACCCGCCGAGCGATCTGGTGCGCAACGTCATGCTGATCGAAGCGTGCATCCCCACGGCGCTGAACACCGTGATCGTGGCGAATCTGTTCCACCTGGACGCGCGCCTCGCGGCGAGCCTGTGGCTGTGGAACACGCTGGGCTTCTGCGTCGTGATGCTGCCGATCGTGTTGTGGTTCTGGTGAGTTAACCCCGACGACTCGCCTGGCTCGTCATCGGGCTTGGGGCAGCATCACACGGTGCTCGGCGCATAAAAAAAGCGGCGACCTTGCGGTCGCCGCTTTCGGATCAGCGATCGGTACTGTCCGATCAGGTTTAGCCGAGCAGACGCAGGACGTTCTGGGGAGTCGAGTTGGCGATCGACAGAACGTTCGTGGCGGCGTTGACCAGGATCTGCGAGCGGGTCAGGTTCGCCGTTTCGGTGGCGAAGTCGGTGTCGCGGATCTGGCTTTCGGCCGCGGCGTTGTTCTCCAGGGCGACGCCCAGGGCACGGACGGTGGCGCCGACGGTGTTGGTCTGGAACGAACCCAGACGACCGCGGAGCTTGGACACCTGCTTGATCGCATCAGTGACGATCGACTGGGCGGTGTCCACCGAGCCGGTGACGACGTTGCCGCTGCCGCCGGAGGCGAGGTCTGACAGGTGGCCGTTCTTGTTGGAGCCCAGGCGGCCGGTGGTCACGGCTTCGATGCCGATGGATTCCTTACCGCCGAGGTCCAGCGAAGGCGACAACTGGAACGTCGCGCCGCCGCCGGTGATGGTGAACGACGAGCTGTTGCCGTCGGAGTTGAACGCGGTGGCGACGTTGACGGTCAACGCCAGCGAACCGGTGGAGATCGATGCCTTGGTGCCGTCGACCTGCGCGGCGGTGCCGTTGATGGTCACCACGGCATCGCGGCCGGCGTCCTTGACGCTGGTGGAGCCGCCGGTGGCGGTGGCGTTGTTGATGGCGGTGTCGTAGGCGCCGTCGCCGGCGATCTTGCTGACCGAGGCGAACTGCGACGACCCGAACTCGGAGCTGGAGAACTGCACATAAGCGCCCGAGGCGGTGTTGATCGACGCGCTGACGCCGGTGACGTCCTTGAAGGCGTTGACGGCGGCGACGATTTCCGTGCCGGTGGTGCCGGAGGCGAAGGTGAACTGCTGAATGCCCTTGTTGCCGGCGACTTCGATGGTCAGGCTGGTGCCCGAGAGCAGGTTGCCGGTGCCGGCGGACAGGAAGGTCTGGCCGGTCTGGGCGCTGGTCACGACGTTGGCGGTCACGGTGATGTTGCCGCCGGAAGGCACCTTGGCCTTGTCGATCTTGACTTCGGAAAGTTCCGAGGAGTTCACGCCGGTGGTGGTATAGTCGTAGGTGCCGTTGAGCAGCTTGGTGCCCTGGAAGCTGGTCGACGACGCGATGCGGTCGATCGTCTGAAGGATCGAGTCGATCTGAAGCTGGTTGGCTTCTTTTTCCTCGATCGACAGGCCGGCTTCGTTGGCCGACTGGCCGACGAGGCCCTGCAGTTCAGTCAGCAGGTTCGACACTTCGGTCAAACCGCCTTCAGCGATGTTGATGACCTGGTCGGCACGCTCAGCGTTGCCGATGGCTGCTTCGATCGCGGCGTTCTCAGAACGCAGCGACTCGCTGGCGATCAGGCCCGCGGGGTCATCCTTGCCGCGGTTGATACGCAGACCGGTCGAAAGCCGTTCCAGCGTGGTGTTCAGTGACGCGTTCTGCTGACTTAATGTCCGCTGAGCCAGCAACGAAACCGTGTTGGTGTTGATACGACTCATGAGGTGTCCTCCATGAACCCTAAAGTGGCTTGACGCTGCTCGGTGTGAGCTTTCGGCCCTACGCAGGCCTCACAATCCGTTGTCTAAAGCTCCCAGTACGCCTGATCGCTTTGTCCATTGAGACCCGCACACTCGTGCTGAGTCTCAGATGTCCTATCGGTTGCTCTGATTCGGCAGTTAACCTGTGGAATGATCAGTCGTAAAAAAAAGTTTTTACTTATCGGACAAGTCTGGCGCCCGCGTTTTCAGACGCGTTGTTGCGGTTTTTACGAGCAAGGATTGCGCAACACCGAAATTGCGTCCGAAAAAAACACCCTGCAAACTGCAATCAGGCTTCGGTGTTAAATCCGACCTGTGAACCGGCTCAGCGCACAAAATATGACCGGACTGGCTCCGCCAGTCCGGTCACGTGTGGATCGTGGGAAAATATCTGCGAAAAAAGTCGCCGAAAAGTTACTGCAGGAGCTGCAGAACGTTCGACGAGGCGTTGTTCGCCAGCTGCAGCACCGTCGTGCCGACGCTGTTGAGCACCTGGGCTCGGGTCAGATTCGCGGTTTCCTCGGCGAAGTCCGCATCGCGGATGCGGGATTCACTGGCCGTCAGGTTTTCCAGCGAAGTCTCCAGGCTGCGCACGTTGGTTTCCAGCGTGTTGCGTTCGAAGCTGCCGAGTCGGCCGCGGAAAACCGCCACCTGACTGATGGAAGCATCGATGATGTCGCTGGCTTCAGAGGCCTTGCCGTTGACCAGCGAATTGGACCCGCCGCTGACGATCGAGTTCAGGAACCCGACCACGGAGTTGCCCAGGCGCGAGGCATGCACGGACTGGATGCCGAAGCTGACCTGCTGGCTGGTCTCCACAGACGGCCCAAGCTGGAACTTGGCCCCGCCGCCGGTGACGGTGAAGCTCTTGGCGGTATTCAGAACCTGAGAGAAGGCCTCGGTGAGCTTGAGTTCGAGCTTCAGAGAGCTGGAATTCAGCTTCACGGTCGTGCCTTCGCCGAGCGCGAGGTTGCCGTTGACCAGGGCCAGCACGTCGTCGCCGGTGTCGCGGTTGACCGCATTGGCGCCGGCGCCGATGGCGTCGAAGGTCTGGAAGAACTGCCCGCCCGTGCCGGGGACCTTATTGACCGAGACAAACTGACTCGATCCGTAGTCAGAGCTCTGGAACTGCAACGCGCTGAGACCGGCCGCGGCGCCGCTGACGACCGTGGCGATCACGCCGGTCGAATCGCTGGAGCGATTGATGGCGAAGGCCACGGCGCTGAGCGCGGTGCCGGAAGCGAGCTGAATCACCTCGATGCCGCTGGCGCCGGCGATTTCCAGCGTCACCGCGGACGGCAGGACCGACCCGCCGCCGGCCGACAGGTACAGACCCGCCTTCTGAGCGCTGGCCAGCACCTCGGTGGTGATCGGCAGCGTGTTGGCGGTGCCGAAGTTCGCCGCGTAGATGTTCACATCGCTGATCGCGCTGGTGGCGACGCCGGAGGTGATGTAATCCAGCGAGCCGTTGAGCAGCTTCAACCCGCCGAAGCTGGCGGTGTTGGCGATGCGCGTGATCGAGTCGATGGCCGAGTCGATCTGAAGCTGGTTGGCTTCGATCTCCTCCTGGCTGAGTCCGGCGGTGTTGGCCGCTTCAACGGTCAACTGCTTGATGGACGTCAGCAGGTCGGAGATCTCCGACAACGACGCTTCGGCCGTCGAGATCACGTTGGAGGCGCGTTCGGCGTTTTCGATCGCCGAATCCACACCCCGGATCTCGGCGCGCAGTCGTTCGGAGATGATCAGCCCGGCGGGATCGTCGGCGCCGCGGTTGATCCGCAGTCCGGTCGAAAGCCGCTGGAGCGTGGTCTCCAGTGAGTTGTTGGATTTGCGCAGATTATTCTGAGCAATCAGTGACGAAACATTGGTGTTGATCCTAGCCATGACAATCCTCCTTGATTGTGGCTAAGTGGGAATCGCGAGCGTTGACACGGCTCTGGCCGCCGCTATCGCTATCCCGAGGGGTCTTGGGTTTCCCTGGGCCTTGTGGGCCCGATCCATACACGTTTATGAATTCTGAGCGCCGCCCGAGGAGTTCGATCCGCCGTCGCGTCTCGAATCGGGGCGCTTCAGTTTGCGTTGTGCTTTGTCCAGGTCTTCGATATTCATGCCCTGGGACGCTTCGCGGTTTTCCCGCTTGATCGCTTCGTAGACTTCCTTTCTGTGCACGGGCACTGATGCCGGAGCATTGATGCCCAAGCGCACCTTGTCGCCGCGGATGTCCACGACGGTGATCTCGATGTCGTCGCCGATCATGATCGTTTCGTCGCGCTGACGCGATAAGACCAGCATGGTTTGGCTCCTTCCGTGGGCCGATGGATGACGGCGCTCGCTCCGCGAGGCCGCTGGTGCTGTGTGAGATCAAAATGGGTCGATCAGGTTGCCACATGGTTTTCAGGCTCTCTGAGGACGCCGATTTCCTTTTCCGATCAGGCCGACGCCGAGATCGATTCGTTGAGTTCGAGAAGCGGAACACGGGTGTGGAAGCGACGATCGCTGAGCACGAGCTGCTCGCCGATGCGGCTGGTCGCATGGACCACCAGCGGGCCCTGCAGGTTGCCGGTCAGCACGTTGCCGCGCTTGTTCACGATCACGAACACCTGGGCTTCAGCGACGTCTTCCAAGCCGAGCTCGCGCATCTGGTCCGGCTTCAGCGGAACTTCGTAGCCCTGAATGAACAGGCTCGGGTCGGTGACCACGAACGCCAGCTCCGGCGACTCGATCGACTGAAGCCAGAAAAAGTAGCTGTCTTCGCTGGGCTGAATCAGCACGTACTGGTGGTAGCTGGAAAAACCCAGCAGGCCTTTGGAGAAGGTGATGACGCGATCGTCATTGACTTCCACCGGTCCGAATCGTGAGGTTTGCACGATCATGTTGCGACTCCTTTGAGTCTGGCGGCCATCCATCCTGGATTGACCCGAGCCCGTCGCCCGGGTTGTGACATCCTGTCACCGGTTCGGCCGTTGAACCGGCGTTGCGTTCGGGTGAACCGCTCACCCGATGAAATCCAACAAGCTCAAACTCAGCAGGTTTGAGGAAACGGTCAGGTTTGCTTCGAGCTGCTGCTGAAGCTGGGTCAGTCGTGTAATCGCCGTGGCATAGTCCGCGTCGCGCAGATCAGACAGCAGGGCTTCGGTGGTGACCTTGCGGTCTTCGGTGCGCTCGACCTGGTTGGTGATCGCGTTGGCGCGGACGCCGACTTTCGCCCGCTCGGTGGCGAGTTCGGACACGTCGGCCTGCAGCGCCTCGCCGGCGATCGTGATGGCGTCTTCGTCGTTGTTGAGCAGGCCGTCACGCAGCATCATCAGGTGCGTGAAGATGCTCTCGCTCTGCACGGTGGCCACGTCGTCGCCGTTGAGCGTCGCCGAGGCGCCGGCGTTTTTGCGGATGCCGAGGTCTTCGGCGGCGAAGCTGTTGTTCAGCGCCGTGACTTTGAAGTCGCTGCCGCCGCCGATGTTGTCCGTCAGCGTGATGCCGTTGCCGTCGGCCGTGAGCGACGCGGTGACGTCGCCGCCGCCGGCGGTGTTGATGGCGTTGATGACGTCCTGCACGGTCGTGGCGCCGTCGAGGTTGACCGGGATCACGGTCGTGCCGTCGCCGAGTTCAATCTGAAAATCGTCGACGCCGGATTCGATCCGCACGCCGAGCCCGAGGTTGAAATCAGACAGTTCGGTCGAACTGGAAAAGCTGCGCAGGCCCAGGTCGGTCGCGGTCGACCCGCCGGTGTTTTCACCAACGCTGAGCTGCGTGCCGGAGACTTCGTTGATGAGGTTCAGGCCCGTGCCGTTGGCGTTGATCTCGATCCGCACGCCGATGTCGGCGGCCTTGACGGTGTTGATCAGGTCCTGCACGGTCGTGACGGTCGAGGTGTTGATGACCTTGGTGGTGTTGCCGTTGGTGATCTTCAGGCCGCCGGCGAGGTTGACCGAAGCCCCAAGCTGAGTCAGATCGGTCAGGTTGGTGACGCGCGGGTCCAGGTCGCCGCCGGCGGTGGAGCCGGAGGTGGCGGTGATGCCGATGCCGAGGTCGGCGGCGACGACGCCGGCGCCGATGTCGGAGATCGTGATCGTGTTGCCCGCGCCGGCTGTGAGCGTGAATCCGTTGGCGGTGACGTTCAGCGAGCCATCGGCGCCGAGCGTGTTGTTGATCAGGTCGGCGACATCGCCGAGCGTGTCGGCGGCGGACAGGTCGATGTTGGTGATCGTGCCGTTGACGTCGACGGCGACGGTACCGAGGCTCACACCCGAACTGCGTGCGCCGTTGACATTGTCGATGCGTGTCGTAGCGGCTGCATCGGGGTCGAGGTCCACGGCGCCCTGCACCCGGCTGGACAAAGCGCTGAATGCGGTTGCGCCGTTGGAGTTGATGTCGATGATCTGCGTGCCGCCGAGATCGTCGGTGAGATTCGTGCGCGAGCCGATGTACTGATATCCGCCGAACTTTTCGATGAACGGAGCCGACGCCGACTTCTGACCGGCGAACAGATGCAGCCCCTGGTAATCACGGTTGGAGATTTCCAGGAACGAATCGATGATGCCGTCGATGACCGTCGCCTGGGCCTCGCGGGTATCGGCATCGGAGTTGATGCCGATCTGGCTGACAGCGACCGATGAAGCTTCGATCAGCAGGTTGGACGCTTCGCCGAGAGCCTGGTCGGTCTGGTCGACGACGTTGCCGGCCCGGTCGAGATTGCTGAGCTTCTGTTCGAAATCTTCGAGCACCTTGCGAAGCGTGCTGATCGATCCGATCGCCGCCGGATCATCCGACGGGCGATTGACCCGCTGCCCTGTGGACAACTGCTCCTGAATTTTCAGAAGGCCCACATTCGTGCGGCGCAGGTTGGCCAGCATCAAGTTCGCACTCATCGAAGTGCTGACGCGGCCGATGTTGGAAGGAATCGAGCTCATGTGGTTACACCAGTCCCAGCAGGGTTTGCATCAGTTCGTCGACGACGGAGATGAACCGCGCCGATCCCTGAAAGGCTCGCTGAAACTGCAACAGGTTGATCGTTTCCTCGTCGACGCTGACGCCGCTGACCGACGCTTTCTGATTGGTCAGCGATTCGACGATGATGGTGGAGGCTTCGACATTCTGATTGGCCGTGGCGGTCTGGACAGCCAGTTCCTCGACATGCTTTTTCCATGCCTGGTTCAGGCTCAGGCCGTTCAGCGAATCCAGCGACTGATCGGCCACGCCGGCGATCGCCAGGGCTGTGCCGTTTGATCCCGCCACGTGGTCGGAACCGACGGCGAGGTAGCCCGGGTCGTCGACGAGAATCTCGTTGACGTCGATGCTCGCGGCGTCGCGGCCGGTGAAGAACGTGTTGAGCCCCAGCGACGCCAGGGCGCCTGACGAATCATCCGAGAAGCTGAATGTGTAATCGCTGGAATCGGACGTGATGCTCAGCGTGCCGTCGGGATTGACGCTCGCGCTGATGTTGGCGACGGCGTCGATGGCGGCGGCGAGATCGTTGAGCGTCGTGTCGGCGCCGAGACCGTCGAGATCGACGTCGATCTGCGTGGCGACATCGGCGCCGGTGGTCTTCTGTGTCACGTGAATCTGGAACGAGCCGTTGACGATCTCGAAGGGCAGATCGTTGGCGACCTGGTCGTTGAGCGCCGCGGTCGGATCGAGATTCAGCGAGGCGCCGGTCAGCGAAGTGAAGGCGCTGGAACCCTGGCCGGAGCTGTGCAGCTTGTTGAGTTCGAAGATCAACGTCGAGGCGAACTGGTCGACTTCCGCGATGGCCGGGTTGATGTCGTTGTTGCGTGTGACGAGCAACTGGCCGAGCTGTCCGCCGCTCGGAGTCAACTGCGTGCCGTCGGCCTGAACGCGAAGCTTGGTGATCAGCTCGCCGTCTTCGGTGACGGTTTCGAGTTCGAGGCCGCGCGACTCGGTGCCGAGCACGATCGGTGTCGAGTCGACAAACACGTCGATCTGCCCGCTGGGCTGCTCATGCGTGGTGATGTTCACGTACTCGGCGAGTTCGTCGAGCACGCGATCACGTTCATCCCGCAGGCTGTTGGCGCCGCCCTGGCCGCTTTCTTCAAGGGCGATGCGACGGTTCAGATCGGCGACCTGCGTAAGCAACCCGTTGGCGACCTCAACGCCTGAGGCCAGCGAGCTGTCGACCTGTTTCCGCAAGTTGGCCAGCTCGGTGCGCATCTGCTGCAGATGTTCAGACAGCGACTGGCCCTGGGCGATCACGAGGGACTTGACGCCCGTGTCGTTGGGGTTCGACGCCAGCTCCGACCACTGATTCAAAAACGTGCTCAGTCGCGTGCTCAGTCCCTGATCGCTGAGTTCGCCTTCGATCGACTCGACCTGCGAAAGGATGTTCTGCCGAGCCAGTGCCGCCTGCTGATCGCTGGTGGCGGTGCGAACACGAGCGTTCAGCGCCTCGTCGACCACGCGGACGATCGACTGCAACCGCACGCCCGAGCCGACGAAGGTGCCGGCGCTGATTTCGACACCGGGGCCGGCCGCCATGATCGCGCGCTGTCGCGAGTAGCCCTCGGTGGCGCTGTTGGAGAGGTTGTTGCCAACCACCTCGAGCGCAGCCTGATTGACTGAGATGCCCGTGGCTCCAATATGTAATGCGCCGGTGAGGCTCATGGTTGATTCCTTACGCGGTCAGTGAAAACGAGCTGACCGTCGCCGGCGAAGCGTTTGCCACGCCCCGCCGCCCATACGTGTTGGCGGCTCCAACAACCGCCGTGACTTTCTGCATCACGCCCGTCACGTGCCGCACCAACCCCTCGGTCGCGCGGCGTGACACGGCGTTCTCGTGCTGAATCCGCTGCATCAACTGACGCAGCTTCACCTGCATGACCAGCAGCCGGCCGCGACGCGGCTCGCCCACGGCGTCCGCGATCTGGCCCAGCGTCATCGGCAGTCGTGACCCGGGCGCCAGAACGCTTGTGATCTCGCCGATCACCGTCTGGCGACGCTTCTCGATCCGGGCGATCGCCTGCACGTGTTCGTTCTCACGCTGGCAGCAATCGGCGACCAGATCCGGCTGGGCCATCCGCATCGCTTCCAGCTTGCGGCGAACCATCGACAGCAACTGTTCGTGCTGCACCGTCATGCCCGAAAGACACTGCTCAAGCTGATCCAGATGCTTATCCATGACGATCCACCTCCTGGCGCGTCACGGTCGAGCCCTGAATCTGCGTCTTGTAACGGTTGTAAATCGCATCAACGATCGGCTTGCTGATCGCCGGCGCCACCTGCTTGGCGCGGACCTGATCAAGCTGCGCTCCGAAGGTCTCTTCGCCATGACCGCCGTGGAACAAATCGCTCTTGAACGGATCGTTCCGCGACATCTTCATCAGCGGCATGACAAACGCCATCGCGACGAACTCTTCCGCCGCCTCGCGCACCTGCTGCTCGCGCGATTCCGATGCGCTGGCCCCTGCACCCGCGATCAGCGAGGCAAAGTCACCGCCCGTCGTCGTCGCGGCGGTCGTCGTCGCGCCGGCGGCGTTGAGCGTCATCGTGATGTCAGGCGTGGTCACGGTCATGTTCAATCTTCCAGGATCAACTGCGCGTGCAGTTTGCCGGAGCGGTGAATCTCTTTGAGGATTGCGATGCGGTCTTCAGCGGGTACTTTCAGTTGGTTAAAGGCGTTGAGCAGATCCGCGAGGCGGGCCCCGCCGGCGCCGGAGGGATCGAGCCCGACAAAAGACTGCTCCTGCACATTGGGCACATCCAGCGAAGGCGTCGGCTGCGGCGTGATCGTCGTGATGGTCAGACCCTTGTGGCTGATCACGACCGGCGAGATCTGCACGTCGTCGGTCATCACGATCGTGCCGGTCCGCTGATTGATCACGACGCGGGCCTCGGTGCGGACGAGCTTGGGATCAAGCTGAATCTCCAGCACGCGCGAGATGAACGCCGCGGGATTGGGCCGCTCGTTGTCGGGGATCTGAATGACGATGTTTTTCTGATCGAGCGCGAAGGCGATCGGCGGCGCGTCGGGGGCGACGTCGTCGTTGACCAGGGTCGTGAGCGTGTTGGCCATGGGCCAGGTGGCGTTGGCCGGTTCGATCACGAGCGTCATGCGGCCGAGTTCATCGATGTAGCGGGCGAACACATCGCGGGTCAGCGTCGCGCCGCCGGGGATGACGCCGGTGCGCGTGTTGTTGGCGTCTTCGATCTGAACCTGCCCGCTGGCGAAGGCGTACACCGGCGAACCGGGCACCGGCCCGAGCATCGGCGTGAGCACAAGCTGGCCGCCGGCAAGGCTGGATGCGGTCGGAGCCGAGACCTGCAGATCGACGCGGTCGCCCTCGCGGACACCGGCGCCGGGCAGCGTCGCGGTGATGTAGACCACGGCGACGTTCTTGGCATCCTTGAGTTCGGCGGCGGTGACGACCGGATCGCCCAGGCGATTCATCATGGCGGCCAGTCGACGCATGGTCGACACGGACTTGTTGCCGTCGCCGGTGCCGTTGAGCCCGATGACCAGGCCCATGCCGACGAGCTTGCTGGTTTCAGCGCCCTTGATGCGGACCAGGTCCTGGACCTGCACGCCGCGGGTCGCGGTCGCCAGGCTCATCATCAGGCCGAGGGTCAGAATGTAAACAAACGCATTTCGCATCGTGTATCTCAGAAGTTGAAGATGGCGTCGAAGATCTTCGTGATGATTCCCTTGGAGTTGGCCTTGCGGAGTTGCCCGTCGTGCACCTTCTTGACGCGGAGGTCGTACATCTGCGTCGAGAGGACGGTGTTTTCAGCCGTGATGTCATCGGGGCGGCAGTAACCGGTGACGGTGATGGTCTGTTTTTCCTCGTCGTTCTGGATGAAGGTGCGGGCCTCAAGGGTGAGGATGCCGTTGGGCTTGATGTCGATGACGCGGGCGGTCAGACGGGTCGTCAGCGAGTCTTTGCGTGCGTAGTCGCCCTCACCTTCGAACTTGTTGTTGGCTGTCAGATCGACACCGGGAAAGTTGTTGACATCGCCGTCGCGATTCGAGGGCTTGAGCTGGCCTTTGAGCAGGTTCAGCAGATTGATGCTGGGAAAGCGAGTGACCTCGGCATCGAGCGTGACCTTCTTTTTGGTTTCAAGGTCGGACTCGAGCGATGCGGTCGAGGATTCACGGATCACGACGGTGACCAGGTCCTGGAGGTTGAACTGACGCGGCGGCAGCGGGAGCACGACGGCGTAGGACGTCTGCTCGAGTACGGGCG
Organism: Planctomycetales bacterium ZRK34; assembly: GCA_014873095.1. Lineage (GTDB taxonomy): Bacteria > Planctomycetota > Phycisphaerae > Phycisphaerales > Zrk34 > Zrk34. Next base: position 3,223,663 of record CP050848.1, on the reverse strand, counting down.
TGTGGATCAGGTTCTTCTGACGTGCCGGTGGGGTCGGTTCGGTCAGGTACAGACTCGAAGACTGCCCAAACGCCGCCGAACCGCCCGCCGCCAGCACGGCGACCATGGCCCATTCCAGCACTCCGACCCGATTGGTCGCATGTCGGTTTTTCATCGTGAGTCTCCTTCGCTGATGCCGGCGAGACTCGTGCCGGCATCGGTTACGGCGATGGCTTCCTGCGATCCGCTGACACGCGCGGTGTAATCCGAACGGGTCCGCTCATTCCGCAGACTGATCAACTGGTTGAGCACGCCGTCTTCGTTGGCGCGGGCGACGGTCTTGAGCACGAGCGACCCGCTGATGCAGCGGACAGTCACAAGCTGACCGCGCTGAACCAGAACCGGGGCGCGAATGTCGTCGGTGTACAGCACGCTGCCGGTGCGGACGCTGGTGGCGACCTGCTGACCGATGATCGCCGCGGCGCTGGAGGCCGGCTGCTTGATCATCGAATCGAACCACTGAACCTTTTCTTCGATGTCCGACGCGGTGATGGTCTGACCGCGACCGATCGAACGTGCCGCGATGACGACCTTGCGGCGGACTTTCACCTCGGCGCGAATGCGATTGGTGTCGACAAACCGCCCGCCCTGGTAGCGACGGACGTTGATCGAAACGCGACCGATCATGTCGCGACCGATCGGCTCGATCTCAAAGCGATAACGCGCCAGGGAAAGGCCCAGCCAATCCTGCTGTGCGTCATCCAACTGAATCAGCACGTCCTCATCGGCGTCGCCGAGCTGATGACGCAGCCATTTGGTCAGATACTCGCGGAGCTTCATCGCCGGCGGCAGCACCAGGCCGTCGCTGTCACGATCCAGGGCCGGCAGCGTGTTGGCCTTGGGGGCGGCGGCGTCTTCGAGCGGGGGCTGGTTGGCGGCACGGCGGGCGACCGTGATGCGGGTCGCGCCGCGGAGGATCAGCTTGCCCCAGTGCACCTCGCGCCGAGTCAGGGCGGTGCGAATGCCCGCCGCATCGATGCGCGTTTCACTCTGATTTTCAGCAAGGCTCGCGACGACCACTTCGCCGAGGCCCGCGGCGTAGTCGCCGTCGAGCGCGGCCACGTCCGCCAGCGTGACCACCGTCGCGCCCGGCGCCACCTCGGCGGCCGAATGCAGACGAATCACGTCGGCCTGCCCCGCGGCGGCGAGCGTGATCGTGATCAGGATGGCGAGCAAACGTGTGTTCATCGCTTAATCAATTCCGTTAGAACCGTCTGAGGTTGGCCACGACCTGCAGGGCCTGGTCGGCGGCCTGGATCGACTGGCTGTTCATCTCGAAAGCGCGCTGCGACTTGATCAGCTCGACGAGCTCTTTGACCGGGTCGACGTTGGAGCCTTCGAGGAAACCTTGCGTGATGGTGCCGACGCCTTCTTCACCGGGCGTAGCCTGCACGGGATCGCCGGCGGCGTCGGTGCGGACGAAGATGTTGTTGCCGATCGGCCGCAGGCCCTTGGGATTCACAAAGGCGAACAGATCGATCTGCCCGACTTCCTGCGGGGTGGCGTCGCCGGGGATGGTCGCGAAGATGCGGCCGTCGGAGGCGACTTCAATGGCGGTGGCGTCAGTCGGGATGGTCACCGGCGGCTCAAGACGCGGGCCGTCGGAGTTGCCGAGGACCAGTTCGCCGTCACGGTTGACGAAGAAGTTGCCGGCCCGGGTGTAGCCGATGCCGTCGGATTCATCTTCGAGAATGTCGACAGCGAAAAAGCCATGACCGTCGATCATCAGGTCGGTGGGATTGTCGGTCTTGAGGGCGGGACCCTGCTCGAAGCTCTGATCGGTGTTGGAGATCTTCACGCCCAGGCCGATGTGGATACCGGCGGGGCGCTGATCGCCGTTGGCATTTTCAACGCCCGGCTGCGCCTTTTCCTGGTAGAGCAGATCCTCGAAGTTCACGCGCGAGGATTTAAACGCCGTCGTCGACACGTTCGCGAGGTTGTTCGCGATCACGTCGATTTGCGTCGACAAGGCGTTGAGCCCGGTGGCTGCGGAATGTAGTGCGATGACTGCCATGGTGAACGAATCCTTCGAGTTTCTTCCGCTCGACCTCCTGTCAGGCGGAACCTTCACGGCGGCTCAGCCGCCGGCTATGCGTGCTTGCTTAGGCGACTCTCCCCAGAACGTTGGCGGCCCGGTCCATGACCAGGTCGTGGTAACGGATCATGTTGGCGTTGGCGCTGATGGCGCTGGAGGCCCCGATCATCTCCAGCATCTGCATCACCGGATCGACGTTGGACTGTTCGAGATAGCCCTGGTGGACGCGGGCATCGCCGGTCGAGGCGTTTTTCAGAGCTGCATCGGAAGCTTCAAAAAAGCCCTGGCCATGCTGGGTCAGATCGTCGGCGTCGACATTCAGCAGACCAATGCGGGCAACCGCGGCGCCGTTCTGACGAATCACGCCGGTCTCATCGACCAGCGCCTGGGCGGTCGGGTCCAGCGTGATGGGATTGCCGGTGGCGTCGAGCACGGCATGCCCGCCGTTGGTGGTCATCAGGTGGCTGTTTTTCGGGTCGAGGGTGAAGCGGCCGTCGCGCGTCAGGCGGACGCCGTCTTCGGTCTGAATGCGGAAGAATCCGTTGCCCTGCAGGGCGAGGTCCAGGTCGTTGCCGGTCTTCTTCAGGGGGCCGTTGGTCAGATCGACGCGGGTGCGATCGGCCAGCACACCACCGCCCAGACGATCCAGCAGCGCGTGGGCGTCTTCAGGGGTGAAGCCTTCAACCGACTCGGGCTGACGCCGACGAAGCAGCGCCAGGTCGCGCTTGAACGCAGGCGTCTGGGCGTTGGCGAGATTGTTGGCGGCAACGTCCTGGCGATACATGTTCGTGAGCATCCCGGCGGCGGAAAGGTACAGGCCGTAGTTCATCGCTGGACCTCCTCAACGGCGGACCGCGACGAGGCGGCGGTGCGCTCGCGGCGATCGGCGTCCAGTTGGTGCAGCGAATCGTGCAGCTCGGTCATGTGGGTGTCGGCAGCGGCGCGGGCCAGTCGAACCAGCACCGAACCAATGCTCTCACCCTGGGCTGCCCGAATCAGATGTGTCCATTTGCGTTCCAAAGGGTGTGCCTCCATGCACGGTCCGTCCAGCGCATCCAGCACTGGACCGTCGAACCTAAGGCAACGGCCGTGCCGAAAGCCCGTTTCGCACCGTGCCAAACCCCTCGACAGCCCCAAAACACCTGAAATATCAGCAGTTAACGCACTTCGAGCGATTGCCCGCGAATCGTCCGCAGCCCCCATGCAAACACGATGTTGCGCCTGGTGCAGCGCAAAAACTGCCGCCGCTCGGCAAAGCCTGCGCGTCGCGGTTGAGTCGCTACAATGTCGGGCTCGACTTTTTCTCTCGTGAGGTACGACGTGGCTTTTGCACCGATCCCCGAAATTCTCGACGAGCTCAAAGCCGGTCGCATGATCGTGCTTGTCGATGATGAACACCGTGAAAACGAAGGCGACCTGGTCTGCGCCGCCGAGTTCGTCACACCCGACGTGGTCAACTTCATGGTCAAACACGCCCGCGGGGTGCTCTGCGTCGCGCTGGACGGCGACACCTGCGACCGCCTCGAACTCACCCCGCAGGCGCCGGTCAACACTGCCCAGCTATCGACCGCTTTCACCGTCACCGTCGACGCCCACGCCCGCTTCGGCGTCACCACCGGCGTCAGCGCCTCGGATCGTGCCGTCACGATTCAGCGTCTGGCTGACCCCGCAACTCAACCTGTCGATCTCTCACGACCCGGCCATATCAATCCGCTGCGCTCCCGCGAAGGCGGCGTCCTCGTGCGGACCGGTCAAACCGAGGGCAGTATCGATCTGTGCCAACTCGCCGGCCTGCGCCCCGCCGCGGCGATCATCGAAATCATGAATGACGACGGCTCGATGGCCCGCCTGCCCGAGCTCGAAACCCTCTGCCGGCAGCACAACCTGAAAATGTGCACCATCGCCGACCTGGTCAAATATCGCCTGGCTGGGGAAAAGCTCATCGAGCGCATCGACGAAGTGCCCTTCCGCAACGACATCGGTGAGTTTCGCCTGATCGCCTACCGGGCCCTGGTCGATCCGCTGCCGCATGTGGCCCTGGTCAAGGGACGTGTCGGGCAGCAGTCGGAGATCGCCGACCCGGTACTGGTTCGTGTGCACGCCCAGAATCTGCTGGCGGATGTGTTCGGCGACATCACCGAGTCCAGCGGTCGCAGCCTCCGGGCCGCCATGCAGCGGATCGAGGACGCCGGCGAAGGGGCGGTGGTCTACATGCGGCAGGACTCGATGGGCACCGGTCTACTTAGAAGGCTTCAGTCCCTGCACCGCACGATGGGCCAATCCGACGCCGAGGCCCCGCTGATCCGCAGTGAAGAGCCCAGCGTCGAGGCGGCGACAAACATCGGCATCGGATCGCAGATTTTGCGCGATTTGGGGATCAGACGCCTCAAACTTCTCTCTAACAACCCGACATATCACGGGTTAGATGGATTTGGGCTGACCATTGAGCAGTTGATCAGGTTGGATTGACGGCGATGCGAGCCATGACGCGCTCGCCTGCGGCTCGCGGCTAAACGGCTTTGCCAGCGATACTTCGTGTTGATTTTGGGTTAATCGTCGCCGCCGCCATACCAGTGATCACGCTCCGCCTGGGCCTGTTCACGAAGGGTTTTACGGATCGCCGGCGGAATGTCAGGCCCCATCGGGGGCGGCCACGGCGGACCGTAAATCATGTCCGGCGAGGCGTAATACGGCGGCGGGTAGCTGCTCGGAGTGGGCGAATAATGCGAATCAGACCGAAAATGCTCGCTCAAATTGGCCCGGTCCAGAAAATCGTGGCCGGCTTTTTCGGCCTCTTCGATGGCCGAAATCGCCAATTGTCGAAAAAACCCTCGCCGATTGACCGATACATCCTTACGCTCGGGTTTGTCATCCGAGGTGGAGTCGTCTTCGGTCCAGGACTTGGGCAGGAAACGTCGCCAGAACATTCGCACTTGGCCTCCGGGTTTGCGCAGCGTATTCTATGCGTATAATATTTTCAGGAAAGAGGTTCTCATGAAGCGTTTTGCTTTGATTGGTATCGTGACACTGATGATGCTGGCCGGTTGCTCGACGAAGTTTCCGTATGGCACCAGTTGGGACCGCCACAACTTCGTCTCCACCGCCCACATGCCGCTGACGCTCACGCTGGTCGACACCGTCACCGGCGACACCGTCTGGTCGCTGGACATCCCCGTCGGCAAGCAGGCGGTCGTCGACTTCGAACACACCGAAGACTGGACCGCCGGTCAGAGCCCCGCCGTGCCGCCGAACTCGATGCGCTGGCAGGTGCTTGATCTGGATTCGGCCGTCGCCAATCTCGAAAACAAGCAGCCGCTGAATGGCAATCCCGTGCTGCTGAAAGTGTCGGTGCGCGAACTGGCCCAGGCCACGGAGCCGATGCCGACCAAGACAACCGACGTGCAATGAGAAATCTCCTGTTCGCAAGGAGAAGTTGATGACGCAAAAGCACGAACATGACGATGTTCAGCGCGAAGCTGTCGTGGCGACCAAACCCGCCCCGGCCAAGCCGAAAACCAAGCCGCTGCCGCCGTACAAGGTGCTGCTGCACAACGACGACTTCAACACCATGGAGTACGCCGTCGCCACCGTGCATCAGTTGACCCCGCTGAATCTGAACGATTCAAAGCAGCGCACGCTCGAAGCGCATTACCGCGGGTTGAGCCTGCTGCTGAAGACCCACAAGGAACGCGCCGAGTTGTACCAGGAGCAGTTCCAATCCAAGGGACTGACCGTCACGATCGAGCCCGACGAGAAATAACGCGGATCTGCGAACTCGGAACGCGGAACGGTCAAGTCATCCGTATCATTCCGCGTTCGCCGTTCCGAGTTCCCACTTCATAAAAACGGATTCATCTGCCGCTCGCGGCCGACGGTTGTCGGTTGCATATGGCCGGGGTACAGGCGCGTGGGGTCCGGCAGCGTCATCAGTTGCTCGTGAATCGACCGCATCAGCGCCTCGCCGTCGGAAGTCGGAAAGTCATAGCGACCGATCGAATCGTGGAACAGCGTATCGCCGGTGAAGGCGACAGCATTATCCGCCTGGTAGATGCACACGCCGCCGGGGCTGTGGCCGGGCGTGTGGCGGACTTCGAAATTCAGATCGCCGAGCGTGAGCGTGTCGCCGTGGTTCAGCAGTTGATCGGCCGGCGGCGCGGTGATGCGCAGGCCGACGCCCGCAGAGAGGTTCAACTCCGGCCGACTGAGGAACTCGGCCTCGGCTTCGTGGATCACGATCGGAAGCTGCGGCCAGCGCTGGCGGATCGTGTTGGCCCCCGCGATGTGGTCGACGTGGGCATGGGTCAAGACCAGCAGCTTCGGGTCCAGACCGCCGGCCTCGATCGAGTCGATCATCGGCTCCGGGCCAAACCCCGCATCGATGATCCAGCAGTCGGTGGATCCCGCCGGATGGGCCACGTAGCAGTTGGTTTGCCAGTCGCCGAGGCAGAACCCCTGGATTTTCAGTTCAGTAGGCATGTTGTTTTGACCGATTCGGTGGGTATAATGGGCTCATCATGAATACGCGAATCATCGGCATCATTATTATCGACGAACATCCCTGTTGGTAGGGCCGCTGATTCTACACCATAGCGACACGACCCTGCCGACGCGGCAGGGTTTTTTTATGCCCCACTATTTTCCTTCAGCGGCCGCCCCCGAAGAGGCGATTTCGAAACCGAGGAATCATCATGACCCCGGAAACCCTCCCCCAACGCGTCGAAATCTACGACACCACACTCCGTGACGGCACCCAGGGCGAAGGCGTCAGCTTCTCGCTGATCGACAAAATCAAGATCGCCCGTCACCTGGATGCGCTCGGCGTGGATTACATCGAGGGTGGATTCCCGCTGTCGAACCCCAAAGACATCGCCTTCTTCGAGGAGATGGTCAAATCACCGTTGAGCCACGCGAAAGTCTGCGCCTTCGGCATGACGCGCCGCAAGGGCGTCGCCGCCGCTGATGACGCCGGCATGCAGGCGCTGATCAACGCGGGCTCGCCCGTCGTCACCATCGTCGGCAAGACGTGGGATCTTCACGTCGACGAGGTGCTGCAAGTTTCACGCGAGGAAAACCTGGCGATGATCCGCGAGTCGGTGGCGGTCTGTCACGAAGCCGGCCGCGAGGTGTTTTACGATGCCGAGCACTTTTTCGACGGGTTTCACGCCAACCGAGATTACACCTTGCAGACGCTGCGCGCCGCGGTCGAAGGCGGCGCCACCCGCCTCGTGCTCTGCGATACCAACGGCGGCTCGCTGCCGTCGTGGATCGCGTCGGTCGTGGACGATGTGCAGCAGGAACTCGGCGATGTGAAACTCGGCATCCATGTGCACAACGACTCGGGCCTGGCCGTCGCCAACACGCTCGCCGCCGTCGAGCACGGAGCTGTTCAGGTCCAGGGCACCATCAACGGCATCGGCGAGCGCTGCGGCAATGTCGACCTGACCACCGTCATCGCCAACCTGCGCCTGAAGTACAACACCGACTGCCTCATGCACAACGGCGAAGACTCGCTTTTGCGACTGACCGAGACCAGCCGCTTCGTGTATGAACTGGCCAACATGAACCTGCGGGAAAATCAGCCCTACGTCGGCCCGGCGGCTTTCGCGCACAAAGGCGGCATGCATGTTCACGCGGTCAACCGTGTGGCGCATTCGTATGAGCATGTGAAGCCCGAGTCCGTCGGTAATACCCGCCGCATCCTCGTCAGCGAGTTGTCGGGCGTATCGAACATCAGCGCCACAATCGGCCGCAAGTTCGACATCGAAAACAACAAGCAGGCGCAGCGGAATGTGCTGCAGCGCGTACAGGATCTCGAAAACGCGGGCTATCAGTTCGAAGCCGCCAACGCCAGCTTCGAGCTGCTGCTGTACGGCGAGCTCGGCAAGCGACGGCCGTTCTGGAACCTCGACCACTACCGCTGCGTGATCCTCAAAACCAACGGCGGGGCCGCCACGACCGAGGCGATCGTCAAGCTCAAGGTCGGTGACGCCCTCGAACACCAGGTCGCCGAGGGTGACGGTCCGATCGACGCGCTCGATGCAGCCCTGCGCAAATGCCTGGCGCCTCATTATCCGCAGGTCAACGATGTCCACCTGCGCGACTACAAGGTGCGTGTCGTCAACGCCGCCGATGAAACCGCCGCCAAGGTGCGCGTCGTGATTGACTTCGCCGTCGTCGACCCGGACAAGGCCGATGAATATTTTTCCACGATCGGCGTCAGCGAGAATATCGTCGACGCCTCATGGGCCGCCGTCATCGACGCTTTCGAGTATCACCTGCTCGAAACCGGTGCGTGAAATCTTCTTCGTGTTTAAACCTTACTTGCTGATCAAGCGGTGATGCCTGATAATCGCAAGCTTACTGAAAGGAATCACCATGGCTGTTGAAGCATCCATTCACGCCAAAGCCATTGAGCTGGCCAAACTCGCCGTCGAGATGACGACTGCCGCCGGATCGGGCCACCCGTCCAGCGGCGCCTCGCTGGCGCATCTGATCACATCGCTGATGTACAACCACATGCGATTCGAACCGGCCAACCCGGGCCATCCCGCGGCCGATCGGCTCGTGCTTTCCGAAGGCCACGCGGTGCCGATCGTTTACGCGGCCTGCGCTGATCTCGGTGTGCACATCGGCAAAACCGACATGCGACCGATGACGCGCGAAGACGCCATGCGCCTCCGCGAGCTCGACAGCGAAGTCGACGGTCATCCGAATCCGCTGGAAGGCTTCCCGTTTTTCGACACCGCCACCGGCTCGCTCGGGCAGGGGCTTTCGACCGCTGCCGGGCTTGGCTTGTCCGCCCGCATCGACGGCGTGGCCAAGCGCATCTTCTGCATCATCGGCGATGGTGAATCCCGCGAAGGGCAGATCGCCGAGGCGCTCGACTTCATCGTCGACAATGAACTGACGAATGTGCTGCCAATCTTCAACTGCAACGTGTTCGCCCAGACCGACAAGGTCTCCAAGCAGCAGGCGGCTGACACGTGGGTCGAGAAGCTCGAAGCCTTCGGGTACGACGTGCGCGACATCGACGGCCACGATCCGGCCGCGATCATGAAGGTGCTCGCCGAACAGGCTGAGCGGGCCGACACCGGCCCCGGCGAGCCGATCGCCGTCGTCGCCCGCACCGTCAAGGGCTGGGGCGCTGCCGGCATGCAGGGCCACGGCCACCACGGCACGCCGATCAAACCCGCTGAAAAAGATGCGATATTCGCCGAGTTTGATGAAACCGGCAAACAACTCGGCGCCGCATGGTCCGATGGCGATCTGAACATTCCCCCGATCACCTTCGACGGGCCGACCTTCGCCGAACCGAAGTCCGCGCCGACATTCTCCGAAGCCCTGGCGCAGTTTGGATACAACGACGCGCTGGCCAAGGGCAAGTACGCCACCCGCCGCGCCTACGGCATCGGTCTTCGTGCGCTCGGCCTGGCCAACGACGCCGTCGTCGCGCTCGATGCGGATGTGAACAACTCGACCTACTCCGGTGAAATACGCAAGGAAGATTCGCTGAAGGATCGTTTCGTCGAATGTCGCATCGCCGAGCAGAACATGGTTTCCGTGGCGGCGGGTTTCAGCGCGGGCGGGCGGATTCCGTTCGTATCGACGTTCGGCAAGTTCGTCACGCGGGCTTACGACCAGATCGAAATGGCGATCAACTCCGGCGCGAATCTGAAAATCGTCGGTTCGCACTGCGGCGTCACGCTCGGCGCCGACGGCCCCAGCCAGATGGCGCTGCCGGACGTGGCCTGGTTCCGCGCGTTCACCGACGTCGTGCTGCCTGACGGCCGCCCGGCGATGCACGTGCTTCAGCCCGCCGACGCTTACGCCACCTATGCCCTGATTCAGGCGATGGCCGCCCACAACGGCCCCTGCTACATGCGCACGCTTCGCCCGGACACCGAACTGCTCTACAGCGACAAGACCGAGTTCACCCTCGGCGGCCACGAAGTGCTCACTGAGGGCCGTGATCTGCTGATCGTCGCCACCGGGTACATGGTTCACGAGGCCAACAAGGCGCTGGACGCCCTGGAAGCCGCGGGTATCGACGCCACGCTGATCGATCTGTATTCGTTGCCGTTTGACGAAGAAGCGATTCTCGACATCGCCCAGGAAAACAACGGCATGGTGCTGACCGTCGAAGACAACTACGGCGCCGCGTTCGGCGGGGCCGTCGCCAGCGCCCTGGCTGAAGACGGCGGCGGCTTCACACTGAAGCAGATGACCGTGCAGCGCGTACCCAAGAGCGCCAAAACCCCGGATGACATTCTCCGTTACGTGGGCCTTTCCGCCGACGACATCGTCGCTGCCGCCAAGGGCCTGATGGAAACCGCCTCCGCGTGAGCCCCGTCAACCGATGACGCTGCGCCGCCGGCGAAAAACGATCCGGTGCCAGATCAATCCGATGACGACGATGACGATGCCGGTGATCATCGCATGGCGGTTGACACATGCCGCCAGCCCCAGGCAACTGATCAGCCCGCACCACGGGATAAACACCGGATAAAGCCGCAGACGCTTCGGCAGACGGATCGCCGCGAGATTGGTGATGCCGTAGTAGATCAATACGGTGAACGCGCTCAGCGACCAGGCCATGCGGATGTCGCCGAGCAGAATCAGCCCCATCACAACCAGGCCCACGACGATGACCGCCACCCAGGGCGTGGTTCCCTCCTCGTCGAGCCGCGCCACGATCGACGGCATGTCGCGCCGCCGGCCCATCGCCAGCAACACCCGACTTAAACCCAGCAGCAGGTTCAGCAGCACCCCGCCCATGGCTGTGATCGCCCCTGCCGTCATCAGCCAACCCAATCGCGGCCGCTCCCACATCCGTGCCACCACTTCCAGCGGCGCTGCATGCTGTTGCGTCGCTTTGACCACCGCCTCCGGGCCGACCGAAGCCACCGCAACAAACCCCACACTCAGGTACAGCAACATACTGACCGCCAGCGTCACCACGATCGCTATCGGTATCGTTCGCCGCGGGTGGTGCACCTCTTCGCTGAGCGTGGCGATGCGCCCGTAGCCGGTGTAAGCCACGAACATCAGAGCCGTGGCCCCGAGCAGATGGCGAGCCGTCATCAGGCTTCGCTGCCAGGCGCCAACGACATCACCGGCGGGCCTCGGAAACAGCGGCGACATGTGTTCGACAGACCCCACGATTGCCCGGTGCATGCCGACCCCGACAAACACCACGAGGCTGCCGATCGTCACCGCCAGCAGAATCGCGTTGGCCGCGTTGGACCGTGTCACACCACCGGCCACGATGATCGTCATCATGCCCGCGGCGCCGAGGGCGACCGCCGTGGCCAGCCCCGGCTCATACATATCGAACGCCAAAAGGCCATACCCCGCCAGGCCCAGCGCCGCGGTCGCCGCCGAGGCGCTTTTGGCGATCAGAAACATCCACCCCGCGGTGAATCCCAGCGTCGGAGTCAGGTAGCGATAGCCGTATTCGTAAGTCCCGCCGCTTCGCGGGTAGCTTGATGCAAGCTGTGCGCTGCTCAGTGCGTTACACCCGGCAACTAAACCCGCAATGACGATGGCGATCAATACTGCCGGCCCGGCCGTCTCCATCGCCAGCCCGAAGCTCACGAACACCCCGGTCCCGAGAATCGAGCCCAGCCCCAACAGCGTCGCGCCGACAACGCCGATCTGCCGCTTGAGTTTTCTCGTACGGGTTCGTGACATGATTCAACCTGTAATCCGTTCGCTGCGAGATGACATCATGTACACACCTGACGCTCTTGGCAAACTTATTCTTCCGCTTGCTTTTATCACGATGATGGTCGCCGCTGCCCCGGCGGTGGCGCAGCATTCAGTACTCTGGGGTCGTGATGGCGATCGATACGATCCCGCCGGTCGCCTGCCGGACTTTTCCTATGCGGGGTACCATCGCGGTGAAAAGCCCCTGCCCGAGCCCGCGAAGCCGCAGGTTTCGGTGCGAGACTTCGGGGCCGTCGGCGATGGCAAGACTGACGACACCGCCGCTTTTCAAAAAGCATTTGACCAGGCCGGCGGCAAGGTCATCGCCGTCCCACCCGGCCGCTACATCATCACGGACTTCATCTACATGCGTCAGCGCGGCACCGTGCTGATCGGCGACGACCCCGCCCAATGCGTGCTCTATTTCCCGCGTACCCTTGAAGACGTCAAACCCAATCCGGGCCAAACCACCTCCGGCCGGCCCACCAGCAATTACTCATGGTCCGGCGGGTTTGTCCGCATCCGCGGCCGCTTCGACTCAGCCACACCCGCCCGCATCACCGCCGACGCGCCACGCGGGTCGACAACGCTTCAAGTCGACAAGCCCCACGCTCTGCAGGTCGGCGATGAACTCCGCCTCCAGCAGTCTGACACCCCCGACAACTCGCTGGCCGAACACCTGTATGCCAACGACCCGAGCAAACTGCACAATGTCAACGGTCACACACGCCCCACGTGGATCGTCCGCATCACGGCAATCAACGCCGATGCAAAAACCGTCACCATCGACCGCCCCCTGCTGTGTGATGCCCGTCCGCAGTGGAATCCCGTCCTGCGGTCGGCCGCTTCATCCGCCGAGGAGATCGGCATTGAGAATCTGACGTTCGAATTTCCCGTGACCGACTATGAAGGTCACTTCACCGAGCTCGGCCGCAATGCCATCGCCTTCGACAGCACCCGCCACTGCTGGGCACGTCGCATCATCATTCGCCATGCCGACAGCGGCATCTTCATCAACGGTTACAACAACACGCTTACCGACATCACCCTCACCTCCGACCGTCGGATGGACCGCACCAACACGACCGGGCATCACGGCATACAGATCGGCGGCGCCGACAACCTCGTCGCCGGGTTCAACTTCGAAACGCACTTCATTCATGATCTGACCGTGGCCAGCGCCGCCTGCGGCAATGTATTCATGAACGGCAATGCCCTCGACCTGTCGTTGGATCATCACCGCCGGGCCCCATTCGCCAACCTGTTCACTCACATCGATGCTGGCCTCGGGCGTGACCTGTTTCGTTCCGGCGGCGGCGCGGCGCTTGGACGTCACAGCGCGGCTTGGACGACCCTGTGGAACATCACCACCGATCGCCCGCAAACCTGGCCCGACGGATGGGGGCCCGACTTGATGAACCTGGTCGCCGTCACTACAGATCAACCACCCATCAAGTCGACCGACGGCCGCTGGTTTGAGCCGATCGCCCCTGCTGCGATCCAACCAGTCAATCTGTATGATGCGCAACTCAAGCGGAGACTCACCCGTTAGTATCGTGTTGTACTGCTTGTGTTCACGGCTTGATTCAATTTTACGTCCCGCCGGAGTCGACCTGATGCGATACCCATTCACCCGCCGTGTTGTCACCGCTTTCGTGTTGCTGTTGATTGGATGCCTGCATCCGTCACCCGCTTCCGCGGAACTCACACGCTTCGAGATCACCCAGCGCGGCGACTTTGCCGAGGGTCAGTCATTCGGGGACACCGGCCCCTACGAGTGGATCGCCGGAAGGGTTTACTACGAACTCGATCCCTCGCTGCGGGCCAATGCCAACGTCGTCGATCTCGACCTTGCCCCGCGCAACGCCCAGGGCAAGGTCGAACTTTTCGCTGACCTGTACATCCTCGCGCCGAAGGATCTGACCAAGGGCAACGGCGCGATGATCTACGGTGTGAACAATCGCGGCAATCTCAACCTGCTGCGTCATTTCAACTACGCCTCCGGCAGCAACGCCCCCAAAGAGAAAAAGCACGCCGGCGACGGCTTTCTGATGCGCCACGGATTCACCATCGTCTGGAGCGGATGGGACGGCGAGTTGCTTCCCGGCAACGGGCGACTGCGTCTTTCGCCGCCCCCGTTGACGGGTCATATCACCGGCAAAGTGCGCTGCGAGATCGTGCCCGGCGGTGATACAAAGCGCACCGTCGTCAACTGGGGCGGCCACGGGTCTTACCGCCCGACGGCTGAAGGGCTCAAATCCGCCACGCTGACGCAGCGCCTGCTGCCGAAACAGCCGCGTGTACTGATCCCGCGAGAGGATTGGACGCTGCATGTCAGCGAGGTCGATAGTGATTCACCGACGCAGTTGCCCAAGGTCGAGTTGGAGTATCCGAAGGGGCTGAAGAAACTGAATATCTACGAGTTGATCTACGAGGCGCAGGACTCGGTCGTGATGGGTACTTGCTTCACTGCGGTGCGCGATCTGGTCGCCGCGATCAAACACGGGACCGGTCGTGATAATCCGTTGCTCGTCGATGGACACTCGCCGATCAAGCGGGCGCATTCATTTGGGGTGTCACAGAGCGGGCGGTTTCTTCGTGAGATGACGTATTGGGGATTCAACGCCGACGAGCAGGGCCGCAAGGTTTTCGACGGGATCATGCCGCACGTGTCCGGCGGCGGCATGGGATCATTCAACCACCGCTTCGCCCAGCCGACGCGACACGCCGGCCAGCACGACCATCATGATTATCCGCCGGATCGTTTTCCGTTTGCCTACGGCACGCAGACCGATCCGCTGTCCGGGTTGACCGAAGGGATTCTTCAGCGTGCCGAGCGCAGCGGCACCGCCCCGCTGGTCATGCATACGCAGTCTTCATCCGAATATTGGAATCGCAGCGGGTCGCTTGTACACACCGATCCGCTCGGCCGCGAAGATGCTGTGATTCCCGACAACGTGCGTCTGTACTACTTCGGCGGCACGCAACACGGCCCCAGTGGTTTCACGACGAACTGCGGCGATGGCCAGACCGCGCCCAACCCCGCCGATTACAAACCCTTCATCCGCGCCCTGCTGCTGGCGCTAGACCGCTGGGCCAAAGACGGCACGGCTCCACCGCCGAGTGTTTACCCGACCATCAACGATGGCACGCTGGTCGCCTGGACGCAGAATGCGACCGGTTTTCCCGAGATTCCCGGCATTCGCTATCCGCAGGTGATCCAACAGCCATCGTATCTCGACTTCGGCCCACGCTGGCAGAAGCAGCGCATCGTCGACTATCAGCCGCCGCTGCCGCGTGGTGATTACTGCGTGCTGGTTCCGCGTTCGGACTCGGATGGCAACGACATGGGATGTCTTTCCGCCCCTGAGGTTGCCGTTCCCGTCGCCACCTACACCAGTTGGCGGCTGCGTCGTGCCGACGGCCCCGCGGCGAATGAGCTTTACAGTCTTTCAGGTTCGTACATCCCGTTTCCTGTCACCCTGGCCGATCGTGAAAAGACCGGCGACCCGCGCCGCTCGGTGCAGGAGCGTTACACAAGCCTGGATGACTATCTGAATCAACTCACCGCCAAGTGTCGGGAATATGAGAAGGCCGGCTACTTCCTGCCAGAAGACACCGAGCGCACGGTGAAAATTCAACGTGAGCGCGTCGCGCTGCTGTTCGAACACGCCGATAGCAACTGACAGCTTGTAGATTCAGAGCACTTCGAGGACTGACTCGGGCGGACGTCCGATCCGCGCGCCTTTGTCGGTCACCACAATCGGGCGTTCGATGAGAATGGGGTGCTCGACCATCGCGGCGATCAATGCCGCATCGTCATCGAGCTTTTCTGACAGCTTGAGCTCGGCGAAGGGTTTTTCCCGGCGACGGATGATGTCCTTCGCGGGCATGCCGAGTTGCTTGATGATCTTTTTGAGTTGGACGGCCGTCGGTGGGTGATTCAAATACTCCACCACGCGCGGCTCGATGTCGCGCTCGCGCAGCAGTGCGAGCGTCTGTCGCGATTTTGAACAGCGCGGGTTGTGATAAATCGTGACGTCTGACATCAGAGTTCGACGTACTGCATGTCCGGCTCGCGATCACGACTGCCGGAGGGCAGGTGGACCTCGTCGGCCAGCGCGCCGCCGATCTCCGCACGCACCGTGGCGGCATCGTAACGGGCGGGTTTTTCGATGCCGGCCGCAGCCAGCAGGTCGAGCCCGATCTGCGCTTCGGCGTGTGCGAACTCGATCGGCGGAATCGCCGCCTCGAAGGCCTGCAGGCGATTGTTGACGTTCTCGAAGGTGCCGGACTTCTCCGCCCACGTCACTGAAGGCAGCAGCACGTCGACGGCATCGGTCAGACGATTCGGCAGCGTGTCGATGAGCACGGTGAACTTACCCTTGATCGCGTCGGCAAGCTTCTGCGTGACCCACTCGCTGGGATAGTTGCCGGTCAGCACGACGGCGTCGCGCTCGCTGACCTTGTCGATGAATGCATCGAAGTCAACGACATTGCCTTCGCCGGCGATCTGCTCGAGCACGCGCTTCACACCACGTGCGTTCGGGGCTTTCTCAGCGTAGATCGTGTATCCACCCGGGAAGGTCTTGTCTTCACCGTGACGCGGCACCGGTCCGACGGCCAGCAGCGCCCCCTCGTCGATCGCCCGCACAGCCTTGCCGAGCATGTAGGCGTCTTCGCAGCTGAGCATGGGCGAGACCATCACGGCGAGTTTCTTGGCTTTGAGGCCTTCGATCGCCGCCTGATACGCCTGCTTCCAGTCGGTGTCTTCCAGGGCGCCCTGCACCTTGCGGCGGGGCATCGTCAGGCGACCCTCATCCAGGGCAAACTTCCACCCGTAGCGGATCTCATCGCTGATCCACCACTTGTTGACGTCTTCATTCGTGCGGGGCTTGACACGCCAGATGCGATCCTTGTTGTGGTCGATCCAGATGTTGTCACCCGAAGCGGTGATCGGGTCGATGCTGGCGGCGCTCTTGAGGTACCACACGCGCTGCTCGAAGAGGAACTGCTTATCCAGCAGCGCCCCGACGGGACAGATGTCGACGACATTGCCGGAGAGTTCGTTGTTCAGCGGCCGACCGGGGAAGATGTCGATCTCTTCCTTGCAGCCACGGCCCTGAACGCTCAACTCCGCGGTGCCGGTGACTTCACGCGTGAAGCGCACGCAGCGGGTGCACATGATGCAGCGGTCGGAATACAGCAGGACGTTGTCGCCGACGTCTTTTTTGGGCTGCTTGATCTTGTTCTCTTCGAAGCGGCTGGACGCCCGCCCGTAGCGATAGGAATAGTCCTGCAGGTAGCACTCGCCGGCCTGATCGCAGACGGGGCAGTCCAGCGGATGGTTGATCAGCAGGTATTCCATGACGGCCTTCTGATTGGCGCGGGTCTTTTCCGACTGGATGTAGACCTCGGAGCCGTCAACGGCCGGGTGCTGACACGTAGGCACGAGCTTGGGGATCGTCTGCAGTTCGCCGGTCTTCGGATTCGGCTGGGCGACCTCGGCCAGGCAGATGCGACACGAGGCGACGATGCTCAGCCCCGGGTGGTAGCAGTAGCTGGGGATTTCGATGCCGTTTTCCTGGGCGACCTGCAGGACGGTTTTTCGGCCTTCGAATTCGCAGACTTTGTCGCCAATTTTGATCGTGGGCATGGGTGAATCTCGCGGGCTGCGGGTGCGGTGCACAGCCGGACAGTTTACGTGAAAACCTGACACGATGCCATGTGGTTTGAGAATGACCAATGACCATATCCCAATGACCAATAGCCGCGACCTGACAGGTCGCGGATGTTCGGAGTCCGCAGCCTGTCAGGCTGCGGCTATTGCGCCGCTCCCGTTCGTCATTTGCCTGGACACGCCGTACAATGCCCCCCATGTCACAATCCGCAAACACCGTCAAAATCGCCGTTGCCGGCGCCGCCGGCCGCATGGGCCTCCGCCTGACCGCCATCACCGCTGAAACCAGCGGCGCCGAACTCGTCAGCGCTTTCGAGCGCCCCGGCCACCCCGCGCTCGGCCAGCACGCTCCCGCGCCAGCCGGCCCTGTTGCGATCACCGACGCCTACGACGGCTCGGCCGACGTGCTGATCGATTTCACACTGCCGGAATCGACCCGCACGCTGCTGCCTCGCTGCGTCGAAACCAACACCGCCATCGTCATCGGCACCACCGGGCTGACGGCCGAGGACCACGCAGCCATCGATGAAGCGGCCAAGTCGATCGCCATCGTGCAGGCCCCGAACATGAGCCTGGGCGTGAACTTGCTGTTCGCCCTGGCCGCCCGCGCCGCTCAGCAGCTCGGCGATGACTACGACATCGAAATCGTCGAGACCCACCATCGTTTCAAGAAGGACGCCCCGTCCGGCACCGCCCTCGGCATCGCCGAGTCGATCTGCAAGGCGACCGGCAAAGATCCCGCCTCCGACCTGGTGTACACCCGTCACGGCGGCGAGTGCGAGCGTGAACGTGGCAAGATCACGATGCAGTCGCTGCGCATGGGCGATGTGGTCGGCGAGCACACAGCCTACTTCGCCACGCTCGGCGAGCGCGTCGAGCTGTCGCATGTGGCCACAAGCCGTGACACCTTCGCCCGCGGCGCGGTGCGTGCCGCCCTGTGGCTGGGTGACAAAAAGTCCGGTCGCTTCACGATGAAAGACGTACTGGGCCTGGACGACTGACAGCCCCGCGCGATCACTTCCATGTCAGCGACGCGGCCGGCTGCTCGCTGAACATTTTCCACATGGCGTTGATCGCCTCGCCATCCGGGGCGCCGGGGTGAACCCACAATCCATATCGGAAATGTCGCGGCTTGCCGGGCTCGACTGTGATCGCGTCCTTGCCCGTGGTACACACGCCCATCCAGCCGTCGTTGCGCACGTGAAACTTCGCCGGGAAGTTCGGATTCGATGGATGATCCATCAGCGAGATGCCGGCTGCGACATCGCCCTGCTCGCCGGGCGCGATCGGTCCGCTGTAGTCGACCCAGCGCGTCGGCTGACGAAACACCGCCTTCTCGTTGATCAGCCCTTCGGCATTGAGAATGCGACCGCCACCATCCCTAACGCCAATCGTCTTGGCCATGCGCACGCCGATCAATCCGAAAAATGACTGATCCAGCGTGACGGGATTGTCGCCGGGTGTTTTGAATTCGAGATCGATGATCATCAGCCAGTGGTCATCACCCGTGGGTCTGACCTCGCAGCGCCGCAACTCACGCAGGACGAGCCGATCACCCGCCATCCACCGATTCTCGCTGACCATCCACGCAGCTTCGTCGCTGTCGCCGTATTCGTAGACTCTGGCGCAGACGATGCGTTGATCATTGTCGTTCTCCCAGAAGCTGATCCCGTCGATTTTCATGTGGGAGACCCACACCGAATCGTGGTGACGATGCCCATGCGGGTCATGCGGATGGCCGATACGCGTCAGCGAACGCCCGCCGGGCAGTCGTATCGGGTACCAGAATGGGCGCTTCAGCGACGGACTGAAGTGGTAGCGGGTGATTTCGCGGCCGAGCCAGGTGAACGAAGCCTGCCCGTAAGGCAGCGGCAGCACCTGCATCGCAGGCACGGGTTTGGCATCGGGCAACTGAGCGTGTGCCGCCGCGGCGACTGCGAGCAAAGCACAACACATCCACGTCCAGCGGGATTGCATCACGACGAAGTCCTCATGAAAACGGCTGATCAGTAACGGGCATCGTACCACAATCGATTGAAGTCGCTGCCCCAGCCGTAGAGCAGCATCTCGTCGGGATCGGGGATAAATGCAACATCGCCGCCCCACCGAAGGATGTTGTAACCTTCGTGAGCGCGCGGCAGCAGCGTGAAACCGGAGCCGGCATTCGGATCGGTGCCGATCGGGTTGTCCGACGCGGCGGCCAGTCCGCTGCCAAACAGCGAGTTGAAGTCCGGGCCGACGGTCGGCGTGACCGGTCCCACGCCGACGCCGCTGGGATTGCCGGTCAGCATATTGTTTGCATCGCGGTACACGTACGACGAACGCAGCGGCCCACCGGCCTGCTCCTGCATTTCGAAATCGAACGTGCCGGCGATATTCGATGGACAATCCAGAATGCTCAAATCGCGCAGGTACGGAGCCTCCGGGTAATCACCCCACGGCCCAATGCCCGGCTGGGAGTTGGTCGAGTACAGCACACCAAGACCCGTCCAGCCGCGCCCACCGGCCCCGACGGGGCGATACACGTCGTAGTGTCCGCCGTCGCCAGCCCCGTAGGTGCCGGGCGCGAACACCGGCGCGTCTTTCTGATCCTGGCCATACATGATCAGCGACTGCCCGAGCGTGCGAAGTTGTGCCATGCATTTGACGCGCTTGGCCGCCTCGCGCGCCTGCGTCAATGATGGCAGCAGAATCGCGATCAGCAGCGCAATGATGCTGACGACCACGAGTAGTTCAATCAGCGTGAAGGCGTGTCGGCGCATGAAGCTTCCTCATAGCCGGGCCGCTACGCGGCCCTGGACCGGGGTCGCGTAACAACCCGACTGTTGTTGATTATTTACGGCGTCGCAACAGCATCATCGCGATCAGCCCCAGCCCCGCGGGAAGCGCCATCGGCGCGGGAATGGTGGTGATGACCAGATCGTCGAAAGTGGTGCGGGACGCAGCGTTCTCCGAGCCGAAGAAAATGCGTGAGTTTGCAGCATTCAGAAATGGCGCCACGGTCGATAGCGACAGCGTGTGGGACTGGTCTGCGACGAACGGCCCACCGGTATAGTTTTCATCCACAGCGAAGGTGATGTCGTCGCCGAGTTTGATGATTTGCAGGCGATGCGTGCCGAGACCGGGCTCGGTCAGCGCGAAGACGGTAGAGTCGTTGCTGCCGAACGCAGCATCCTGCTCAATGCGGAGGTTCTGCGTTTCCAGGTACAGCGCGGGGTAGGGATTGCCGAACTCGCCGGCATCCGGCACACCGTCGCCGAGGCCGAAGAAAGCGATGTTCGGCCCGGTCGAGTCCAGCCGGGTGTAGGTGACCTCAGCGATAAAGTCGACCGTGTTGTAGTCGGTGGCGCGGGTGCGGACAAAGTCACGCCCTGCGGTGTTTTCAGCGACATCGCCGGAGAAGGTGTAATTTCCGCCGCGATCTTCCAGCGCGGGGTGAAGTCCCGTCTCTGCCGCCGTATCGAAGTCTTCGAACACCTTGCCCGATGATGCGGCGGAGAAGGTGTAGTAACCGTCGAGGTGGGCCTGCAGTGAAGACTGGCTCAGCGCGCTGTTGTAAACGGCGACCTCGTCAATCTGACCGTTGAAGAATTCCTGGTTGCCGCCGCTGAACATCCCGACGCCGATCTCGGCCGCGGCCCCGTAGGGACTGGCCGCGCGCGTGTCGTTGGTGACGACCTGCGTCAGCGCGGTCTGGTGGGCGGAAAGGTCGGCCAGGTAGCTGTTGATTGTGACGTTGCCGGAGCCGTCCTTGGTGTAGGTCGTGGCGGAGTAGTACCAGTGGCCGGTCGTCAACGCGGCGATATCGGTCGAAGCGGCGTCGAGACCGCCGGCGTTGCCCACGGCGTAGCGGACCTTGTTGGGCTGGGTGTAGAGCCAGTAGCCACGACCGCCGTCGCCCGTGCCCGGGCCAGCGACGATGTACTGATTGCCGCTGAACCCATCGGCTCGGAAGATCGATTCGACCGTCATGGTGTCGGCCCAGTTCACATTGGCCGTTGAGCGAAGGCCCGCACCATCGAGCGCGCCTAGCGCCTCGGGTTTGAGCACGGTCGCCTGCCCGTCAAAGCCCGACTGGTAGACGATGTTGGCGGTGCTGCCGGTTCCGCCGGCAAAGGCTGAAAGATCGACACCACCCTGTGCATCCTGTCGGCGCTCAATGTCTGTAGCGCCTTCAAAACTGTACAGATGCTGAAGACCTGCTTCGGCAGTGACCAGAGCCCGCAATTCCGCGGTGCCGGCTGAAGCCGATGTAACGATGAGCGTGAGGCTTGCCGCAAAAACCGCGCATGAACAGATGCGTCGCAACATGTCAATTCTCCTGCTGAATATGTGATGGGCTCGAAGTCCCGGTGAGAATACGAATGCTCAGGTCATCAAATGTGGACGGCTCCGATGCCTGTTGACTGCCGAAGAAGATGCGGGAGTTGGTCGAATCGAGAAACGGCGCCGCCTTCGACAATGACAAAGTGCAGGCCTGATCCGCATGAAACGCCCCGCCCTGGTAGTTTTCATCGATGGCGAAAGTGACTGCATCGCCGAGCTTGCGTATCTGCAACCGATGCCTGCCGGGGCCGGGCTCTGAAAATTGATGTACCACTGAATCTTCGCGGTCGACACCGGAGTCGATTTCGATCCGCATCGGCGGCGCCTCGAAGTACAACGCCGGGATCGGGTTGTCCCACTCGCTGGGGTCCGGCACGCCGCCGCCGATGCCGAAGAACACGATGTTGGGTCCGGCGGAGTTGGCCGGCAGTGTACAAGTCACCTCGGCAATAAAATCCATCGTGACAAATTGCGTGGCGCGCGTGCGAATGAAGTTGCGATTACCCGTATTTTCAGCGATTTTTCGCGTGAAGGTGTAAACACCCGCGTGATCTTCCAGCGCTGCGTTCAGTCCGCGCGAAGCCGCATCATCGAAATGTTCAACGATCGCATCGTCACCCGTGCCCAGGCGGCGCATCATCCACTGACCGTCAGCCAGCCGCACCGCTTCGCTCGCTTCGAATTGCTCATGCCGACCCGCAAACTCCACCTGCACTCGACCTTCGTGTACAAACACATTCGTTGCGCCAGCGGGATCGATTTGCATTTCAAATCGCGTACCCAGATCGACCACGCGAACACCGGCGGGCGTTTCGACTGTGAACCCCCGTGCTTCGGGGCGAACATACACGTCGATTTGACCACTGGTCAGTTGCGCATGATCAGGTCCGATCGTCTCAAACACGCACGGCCCGATCAGGTCGACGACCGCCCCGCCGTCAAGCAGCACCTGCGCCCGACCGGCTGTCAATCGCAACGGGCCGCTCGGCAAGTCACCGCCAAGCGCCGCCGGGTGTGAATCGTCGGCAAACACCGCGTCGCTGGATAGATCAGAAAGCATCGCATAACCCGACGGCGATGGGTCCTGCGCATCCGGCGCCGATCGCGTCGCTTCATGATCAGGCAGCGCGACAAACCAGGCCGTCACAACCACCACGAACAGCGCGGCAATTGCCGCCCATCGCCAGCGGCCACCCAATCGCCCCACAACCGCCGGCGCGTCGGTCTGCTTGGCGGCTGGCCATGTCGCCTGCGTGTTGCCGGCCTGCCAGTTCAGTGCGGCATGCAACGTTGTGATGTGTAAATATGCGGCGCGAGCGTCAGCATCCTGTCGCAACAGATATGCAAGCTGCGCCCATTGTGTTTCATCGAGTCCGCCATCGAGCATGGCCCGGACCAGCGGTTCGAGTTCGGCATGATGATAAGACGATGTCATGCCCGCTCCTCTTCTGCGTCCGCTTCGGCAGCCTGGATGCACTCCAACAGCGACAGGCGTGTGCGATACAGCAACTGCGAAGTAGCGGTCGTCGAGCGGCCGATCAAATCGGCGATCTGCGAGACGGTCTGCCCCGCCTGATAGCGAGCGTCGATCACGCGGCGCGCCAGGTCGGGCAGTTGCCCGATGCAGCGTTTGAGTTGACCCATTCGACCAGCGGTCTTCTCCGCAGCACAAGCGCCGTCGTCCGCAAGCATCTTCAGCAACGATTCGTCAAACACCAGGCGCTCGCGACCCCGTGTCTGCCAATGCACCAGCGTCTTGCGTCGCGCCACGCCAAACGCCCAGGCCGTAAAACTGCTCGCCGCCATCGCTTCATCGCATTTTTCCAGCAGGACGAGATTTGTTTCCTGCAACACATCACTGACCGCCGCCTCGTCACCGACCAATGCGAAGATGTAGGCGTAAAGCCTGCTCTGGCTGTCGGTTAACAAGCGAACAAATTCGCGACTGGGCTGCATGTGACATCTCCTGCACCGGCGGGCTACACCCTTATGTCACACATGATGCGTGAATCTAACGCGCCGGGCCATGAAAAAATGCCGCCGCCAACTTCAAGGGAATCGCCCATGCACGACACGGCGGCATTTTCATCTCCGGCCGCAACTCATCTGAGCCCCGCGGGTAATTGGTAACAGAAGCCTCACCTCCTCCGCCTCTTTCCGCTGGAGCCACATCATGTTTCGTCCGCTGAGTCTGCTGCCGGCCGCCATGGTCTTCGTGTTGACCGCTTCGATCGCCTGCGCCCAGACGGCTGCACCGGCCGCCGACTGGATTCCCGACACTGCGCTGATCGTTCTCGAAGTCCGTCAACCGCAGACGCTAGTCGACTACGCGGTCGACTCGTCGCTGTCGCAGGCCATGCAATCGTCACCGCAGTGGCAACAAGCCAAGGCTCAACCGAACTATGCGAAGTTTCAGCAGGGCGTGGCATTTTTCGAGCGACTGCTTGAGACCGACTGGCGCGCCGGCATCACGGGGCTGACCGGGGGCGGGGTCACACTGGCGGTGCTCGGTGAAGATCAGGTGGTGATGATCGCCGATGCGGCGGATGTGCGTTTGCTGAATCGTCTGCACAACACGCTTTCGATCTTCGCGCAGACTGCCGCCGCCAACAAGGGCCAGGCCGATCCGATGCGCACCTGGCAGCACGCCGGCATCAACTGCTATAGCTTCAATGCCACCGAAGCCCACGCCCTGATCGACAACCGCCTGGTCCTTGCCAGCCGAGCCGCCATTCTCGAGCGCGTGCTTGATCTCCGCGCGGGTCATGGTGAAGGCGTCATGTCGAGTTCGGTCGGCTATCGCGCCGCTTTGCAGGCATCGTCCAGCCATGACCAGGCTGCCGCATTCACTTATGTGAACGTCGCGGCCGTCAAGCAGAATCCCACCGTGGCCGCGGGTCTGAATCAAGGCATCGACAACCCGCTGGCCGCCCTGCTGCTGGCGCCGCTGGCCGATGCCGCACGGCAGGCGAAGTGGCTCGCCGCCACACTCGATGTCCGCGACCAGGCCCTGTCGATGATCACCACCACCGATGCCCACACCCCTGCTGCAAATGCCTTGACGAGCTTTGCGTATCCATCATCACCCGATGGCGCACTGGCCAATCTCAATACGCCCCGCCGACTGGCCGCGATGAGTTTTTACCGCGATCTGCATGCTTTCTATGCCGCCAAGGATGAGTTGTTTCCGCAGCGCACCAGCGGCCTGATCTTCTTCGAAAACATGATGGGCATCTTCTTCACCGGGCGCGATCTGACTGACGAGGTGCTCGGCGAGCTCGAACCGCACATTCGCCTGGTCGTCGCCGAGCAGACATGGCCTAACGGTCGCGCCCCGCAGGTGAAACTGCCGGGTTTTGCTGTCGTCTTCCAAATGAAAAACCCCGACCGGTTTTCACTCGTGGCTGAAGAAGCGTGGCAAAAAGCCCTGGGCATGGTCAACTTCACACGCGGACAGCAGGCGCTGCCCGGCCTGCTGATCGACCGCCCGACCTACGCCGGCATCAAGTACACCTCCGCCTACTTTTCCGATGCCGGTGCGACAAGCGGCTCGGATGACACGCGATTTAATCTGCGCCCCTGCATCGCCCGCGTCGGCGATCACCTGATCCTCAGTTCCACCGAATCGCTTACGTGCGACCTGATCGATTCACTGAAGCGCGAAAGCAGCTCCCCGGCCAAGGCTCAGCCCAGCCGCCACAGCCTCATCGAAGTCGACGGAGCGCAGCTCGGCTCGATCCTCAACGCCAATCGCGACACGCTGATTCGTAAAAACATGATCGAAAAGGGAAACACCCAGGCCCAGGCTGAAGGCGAAATCAACATGCTCATCACGATCGTCAGAGCGATCGGCAGCGCTCGGGTCGAAGTCGGCAGCCGTGACAATCACCCGCAGATCACTCTGCAATTGGCCCCTGCCAAGTGAGCAACCCATCATGCCCGCCACCACACATCCCGCCGGCGATTTTGTCGTGATGGACAACCCACGTCACGCATGGGCCGCGTATGAACCGGATCGTGATCATCCGTGGGACTTAAAGTGTGCAGCCCACCTGTATCGCCGCACCGCATTTGCCGGAACATGGCTGCAACTTCAACAGGCCATGCGTGACGGACCTCATCAAACAATCGATCGGCTGATCAATCCGCCGCGCGAACAGGTCGATCCGTTCAACCAGCAACACGATTTGATGGAAGCCGCTGCGGCGAATTCGATCGAGCAACTGCGCGCCTGGTGGCTCCGTCGGATGATCACGACGCCGGATCCGCTGACAGAAATCATGACGCTGTTCTGGCACAACCGTTTTGCCGTGCGGGCTGATCGCGCCGGCAGTGGGCGCGTCATGCTCGGATACCTTCGCCTGCTGCGCGCCCAGGCGATGGGTCAATATGGCCCGATGCTGTCCGCGGCCGTGCGCGATCCGGCTGTGCTCAAAGGCTATGACGCAGAAGCCAACCGCAAAGCCAAACCAAACAATCACTTCGCCCGTCGCCTGCTTCGGCGCCTCGGCCCCGGCGATGGTCATTACACGAAAGCTGATGTCGCTGCCGCCGCGCGCTCGATGACCGGCTGGTTCGCCCTGCGCGGCAATGCCCGTTTCATCGAGCGCGAACACGATGCCGCCGCCGGTTCCTCTGACGACCTGGTTCGACACATGCTTGCTGATCGTGCAACGGCCGAGCAGCTGGCTCGTGACCTATACCGCTGGTTGATCAGCGATGTCGACCCGCCGGCGACACTGATCGAGCCTCTGATCGAAGCCCTCTATCCGGGGTATCACATCAAGCCGGTGGTTGAAATGATGCTTCGGTCGAACCTGTTTTTCAGCGATGTCGCCTATCGTCACCGCGTGAAAAGTCCCGTCGAATTGGCGGTCGGGCTAATTAGAAGCCTCGAGGGTCTAGTACCCACCGAACCGCTCGGCCGCGACCTGACCGCGCTGGGTCATGATGTGTTAAATCCGCCGACCGCCGCCGGCTGGCCCCACGGCCCGCGCTGGATCAACACGATCAGTCTGCTCGGCCGCGCCGATATTGTCGGGTCGTTGCTGGCCGCCAAAGGCCCCTACGAAGGCAAGCTCGACATCGCACCTGATCGGCGAGATGCCACGTTTGTGTTGAACCTGCTTGTGCAGAACGATCTGCCCGACGCTGCGGCAAACGCTCTGCTTGCTGACGCCGCCCCTGATCATCTGCGTCAGCTTATCCATGCCGTGTGTTGCCTGCCCGAATATCAATTGGCCTGATCAACCTCCAAAAGCGGATCACCCGCCATGATTCATTCACGTCGCGATCTTCTCAAAGCCTCGCTCGGCACGTCCGCCATGTTTTCACTGAGCGCTTCGATGCCAATGTTCATGCGATCGATCGCATGCGCCGCAGCGAAACATACATCGACTGACGACACCGTGCTCGTCGTCGTGCAACTGACCGGCGGAAACGACGGGCTGAACACGCTTGTGCCGTTTGATCATGATGCTTATGCGCGGTCGCGTCACACGCTGCGACTGACACGACGCGATGTGCTGGCCATCAATGACCATTTCGGGTTTCACCCCGATATGCCGGGCTTTGAGCGACTGTACAAAGACGGCCATCTTACGGTCGTGCAGTCGGCCGGCTGCCCGAACAATCCACGCAATCACGATCCGGCACGATTGAACTGGCAGACCGCCGAGCCGAGCGTCAAAGACCCACAGACCGGATGGATCGGACGGGCGATCGATCTGACCGCGACGCAAGCGCCCAACCGCCCGGCAGGCGCGTTTGTCGGCAACATTGCCCAACCGTTTGCGATGAACGCCGCCGAGTCGGTCGTGCCGACCATACGCAGCGACGGACCGATACTGCAATATCAATCAACACCGGGACTGAATGCGGCACTGAGCGTTCCACGCGATATCAACTCGAACCCAATGCTCGATTTTACATCGCGATGTGCGATAGATGCCGCGGCCGCACAGCGTCGCCTGGCAAGCTCCGCCAATCGCCCTGCCGGGAACTATCCTGCATATCAGCTCGCCGATGATCTGCGCACCGTCGCGCAGTTGATCCGTGCCGACCTCGGTATTCGCCTGTTCTATGTCGAGCTTGGCGGCGGGGGCATCGGTGGTTTTGACAACCATGCCAATCAGAAAGACAACCACGCCGCCCTGCTGTCGCAACTTGCCGGCGCAGTGACCGCATTCATTGACGACCTGAAGCGCGATCGTCTGCTGGATCGCGTGCTGTTGATGACGTTCTCGGAATTCGGTCGCACCGTCAGTGAAAACGGTCGGCGCGGTACGGGCCACGGCGAGGCGGCGCCGATGTTCCTCGCCGGCGGGCGTCTTGCCGGCGGGCTGATCGGCCCACCGATGAATCTCGACGACCTGGTCGATGACGCCCCGCGTGCAGCAATCGACTTCCGACGGGTGTATGCCACCGCCTTGTCGCAATGGCTGCGCCTGGACAGCCGCGCCATACTCGGCGCCGACTTCACCCCGCTGGCGATGTTCACATGATGCGTGCTTAACCCAGCGACTTGCCCAGCGTGGCACAAGCCTCGTCAAAACGTGCGTTGGCCATCGCGATCGCCTCGGCGCGCTTCTTCTGTGCGCCGGTGTAATCGCTGTATACCTTCATCAACTGATCCGCGATGTCCTTACCGGTGACATCGTCGACCTCGAAGGTCCAGTCGGCCAGGCCGAGGTCGTAGTACATCTGACCCTTGATGGTGTCAGTCGGCTGGCGGACATAAAACGCCGGCGTGCCGTTGGCCTCGGCGATGATCGGGCTGTGGCATTCGGCGCTGACCACCGTATGCGCCCGCTTGTAGACCGACGCCGCCTCGTCCGGCAGCCAGTAAGTATCACGTTTCACGACGTTTTTCTTCACGTCCGCCGGCAGCGGATCAATCAGCAACTCGTCCATCACGTCGATCTGATACGTCATTTCCGGGCAGACGAGAATCTTCAAACCCGTCTCACGAACCCAACGGATCATCGCCTCGCGCATCTTCGCGTGATCCTGCTCGCCGTATTTTTCGTTGGTCGTTTCCACCATGCGGATGCGCTCATCGGACCAGTTGATGCCCTTCTTGATCTTGTGATAGGGCGTGTAGCGCAGACGCGGAATCGCGCAGATGAACTTGCGGTCTTCAAGCCCGTTGGCCTTGAGATACGCCAGGCCTTTGTCCTCATTGAGAATCTGGAAGTCGAACGTGCCGTCGGGCATGAACCCGATCACGGGTTTGGTCACGCCGGCCTTGGCCAGCACATCGTGGGTCTTCGTCTCGCGGGTATAAACGAATGACGCTTCATTCAGCAGCGTGCGCAACCAGTCGTTGACCGAACCGATCGTGACGCCGAACGTGCCGAATGGCTTGCCGGTCTTGTCGCGCCACGAGCGCAGGTCACGCGCCGCAACAACCGACGGGCCGGACCCGTGCAGCATGAAATCCGCTCGTTTGAACCACTCACCGCCGACGAGTTTGCGATCGGTGGTGAACTCGTATTTTGGAAATTCCTTGCGAAGCATTTCACCGACGCCGCGGTCGTCATGCGACAGCCACGCCAGCACGTGCACATCCGGCAGATGCTTGCGCAGCACGTTGAGCACGCCGGGCGTGTGAGTGATGTCGCCGATGTTGACAGTCTGCCAACCGGATCGCAGGATGATCGTCGGATTGGGCTTGGCGCCCAAGGCCTGTCGCAGCGCGCCGACCAGCGGCGAGACGCCCGCGGCGGAAACGGCGGCGGCTTGGACGAACGAACGGCGGGAAGACATGCGGGAATTCACAGGCATCACTCCAGGGGATTGGCGATCACCACCAGTAGGTGGCGCTTCGGTAATTGCATCGCGGAAACATCTTCGAGCCGTCGATCCATTCGACGTGCCCGTCGAGGTGGCCGGCGTGCGTGCCGGCGGGTTGATCTTTCAGTTCATCGTAGTGGTTTGAGCGGCGGATGTTCAAGGAAGTGAACCAGCCGGGCAGTTGGCGATTCAGATCCGTGTAGATGAACCCGAGGGCCGGGCGATCATGGGTTTTCTGGGCAAACAGTGGGGTTCGCAAGGTCAACGGAAGATACGAGGTCTGTATTTCCGTGGCCTCGGACTTTTCGAAATCGGGGCGATTAGCGAAGTGGTGATATCCGATGATGAACAAGCTGCTCGGCCCGAAGGTCATGTAGGTCTGCCAATCGGGATTGTCCGGGCTGTAGAAGGTCGACTCGGACACGCCGAGGTCTTCCAGGTACCACTTGCGCCACACCGCGTCGGCGGAGTCCAGCGCGTAGCTGATGTCGGTCGTGTAGTCGTTGCGCGACGAGGCGGCGTAATTCGGCAGCCAGCCGCGATTCTCCGACGCGAAGATCAGATCGAACTGTACGAGCGTTCGCACGTTGACCGAACAGACCGTCAACCGTGCCTGCTCGCGCGCCTTGGACAGCGACGGCAGCAGGATCGCGATCAGCAGCGCGATGATGCTGACAACCACGAGAAGCTCAATCAGCGTAAAACCCTGTCGGCGCATGAATGCTCTTTCAATAGCCACGAATCAACGATTCGCGGACCGCGATGTGTTACATCGCGGCTATTTGCGGCGCATGACCAGCAACCCCAGCATCGCAAGCCCCGCCGGCAGGGCTGCGGGTGTCGGAATGGTGGCGGCCGCCTGAATGTTGTCGATGCGCATCGACTCGCCGGGACTTGACGCCAGATCGTCAAAGGTCCATTTCAACGTGACGCTGGACTGATTTTCAATGGCGTCCAGCGCGGACAGATCAACGCTCCACGCGTGGTAAGAACCGACGGGCGTGAACGCCGGGCCCAGCGTGCCGACAGCCACTTCACCACCGCCGATGTCGTAGGTGAATGTGTTGAAACCGGTCGGTGAGGAGCCGCCTGCCGCCTGGCCGGAGCGGACATCAAAGCGCAACGACAGGTCGGTCAGGTTCAGCGTGCTGAAGGTCAGCGAGAGGCTGTTGCCGGTGCTGCCGGGGTTCCAGGTCAACGAGTGGCCGGGCGTGGCGCTGCTGCCGGAACCGGTCCATGTCGTGCCCTGGTAATCGGTGAATGTCGTGCCGCCGGCGTTGCCGGTTGATTCGACGGTGAACGTCTTGCTGACCGTCGGCGTGCCGGGATAATTATCCGCGGTGACATTGTTGTCGTAGCTGCCGGTGCCGTCGGTGGCCGTGTCGAATGAGAAGAAGAAGTTGACCGTCGCGGCGCGAGCGTCGGCGCCAACCAGGGCCATGGCAATCAGTGCGGCGGTGAACAGTCTTGCAGGTTGTAACATCCCGGGGTCTCCTTTTGTGGGTCAATGATTCTCTTGGTCTGCGGTGTCGGATTTTGAGCTGTCGACATGATGACGCATGCGATCGACTTTCAGGGCGTGGTCATAGATCGCCAGGTGGGCCAGGTCGCCGCGGAAGAAGGGGCCGGCGGCCCATCCGCCGATTTTCACCACGGCGTTGTTTGGCTCGCCCTGCCGCGGCGGCGGCCCGGTCAGCGACTGGCGTAACTTGCCATCGACATACAACCGGGCGACCCCGGCGTCGTCGAGCGCGACCGCGATGTGCATCCAGCGATCGTGATCCAGTTTGACCTGGTCGAAGCGGTAACGGTGCTGGCCGAACAGATCAAAGGCCAAACGGAGAGGTTCATCGCGCCCGATCAGGCCGAGTTCCCATCCGAAGTCGCGCCCGCCCGGCGAAACCAGCACGATCGACGCGGGACGTGTCTGCTCACCGAGCCGAAGCCACGTTTCGACCGTCAACGGCGCGCCGGTGATCAGATCACGCTGACGAGAGCCGGCCGCCAGTTCATTCGAACCGTCAAAATGCACCGCCGACTCGCCCAGCGGGCCGTCGGCAATGATCCCCGCACCACCGTTCATCGCTGCATCGAGCATCCGCGGGCCCATGTCGACCCACGCCATCTGCCCCGACTCGGCATTCAGCGGCCAATACATCGCCGGCTGATCCTGCAACACCGCGTCCATGTATCGCCTCGGGCGCTGCGTCGGCACATACTCGCCAAAAGTCAGTTTGTCATCATCCAAGGAAGCCATCGAAGCCGCCGCAAGCGTGTGCGATTCGACGGGGCGCCCATCCGGGCCAAGTCGCAACACCTGCACGTGACCTTCGTCGACCTGAACCTGCACCTGCTGATTGTCCGCGGTCAGTCGAAAGCGCGTGCCCAGATCGATGACGCGCAGCGTGTGGCCCACATCAATGGTGAACCCCCGCGCCGCCGGTGGGACGTACGCCTCCAGGACGCCGTTGATCAGGCGGCCCCGGTTGGACTCGGTCATGTCGAAAGTACACGGGCCGGTCAGATCGACGACCGCCCCGGACTTGAACATCACCTGCACCATGCCCGATTCAAGTTGGAGTACACCCGGCGGCAATTCGCCACCCAGCATGACCGGCGCCTGGCCGTCGGCAAACACCGCGCGGGTCGAATCGGTCAACATCGCCACGGTCGTCGCGACCACGGCCTCGGGCGCTGCCGCCCTGGGCTCAGGTTGCATCAGCCAGATCATCGCGGCCAAGGCCAATACCGCAGCCATCGCCAGAGCGGTGACAACACGACCGACAATCGAGCGTTTTTCCGTGTATTTATCGTCGTTTTCGAATGATTCGACCTCGTCGGCGACGACGTTGAGGTCATACAATGCCTGGTCCATACACACGGCACGGACAAAGGCCATCGCCTGCTCGGGCGACTGGTCGACATAGTCACGAAGCTGCTGAGCCTGCTGGTCGGTCAACTCGCCATCGAGATAGGCGTCGATGAGTTGGTTCGGCTGGTTCATGCCGGGGCATCTCCCCGCTGCAGGCGTCGCTGGATGCAAACGCGCAAAGCGTTGCGTACCCGATGCAGCGCGACCATCACCGCATTGGGTTTCATCTGCACGTGCTCACCGATGCCGGCGACCGACATCTGGTGGCCGTACCGCAGCCGGATCAATTGACGATTGCGGTCGGGCAGCTCGTTCATGCAGGCGGCCAGCGCGTCGCGCATGTCGTCAAGCTCTGTGTCCATCGACTCGAAAGCGCGAACGATGCGGTCCACCTGGTCGCTGTTGAACACCAACCCCGCGCGAGCCCGTCCCTGGCGATGACGCATGACCTCGATGCGTGCGATGCCGATCGCCCACGCCACGAACGGGCGGGCATGGTCGAACGTCTCGAATTTCTCGAAGACGACCACAGCCGTCTGCTGGAGCAGATCCTGCGCCTGGTGATAGTCTGGCACCAGCGACCGGATGAAAGCCGCCACCGACGGCTGGGCCTGCGTCCACAACACAGCCAGCGACTTTCGATTCAGCGGCCGATCAGACTCTCGTGGCAGATCACTCACGCGGCGGACTCCACATCGCAAAACGCCCCCTGACGGCGGGGCTTCATCAGTATCCACTCCCGTCCGGTAAACCTTACACACCAGCAGAAGATTTTCCGGCCCGCAGCCCGTCCTCCCGCCAATAACTCAGGGCTACCCCTACATGGTATGAGATGTGCATATAAACACATATGACAAATAGTTTTGCGCCATATTTTTACAGTGATTCGCTGTTCGCGCCGCCTTTTACAGGGAATTTTGTGGAACCGATGTATCGCCGCCGCGTCTAGTACGATATTATGATCGAGATATCCTAATATTTGTAGGTGAATTATGCGCGCATCAACTGAGCATGGCGTAGAGGCACCCGTCGCCGGAATTCCTGCCCACAACGGGACTTTGGGGCGCGTACTGGGCATTGTGCAGCGCTCGGCCCAGTCGATCTGGGTCACCACGGGTTTGATGATGTGTATCGGGGCCGTCGTGCTCGGCATTGCCGCGGCGGTGATGCTTGATCAGTACCTGGTGCTGCCGATGGCCATGCGTCTGTTGCTGTTGGCTGCGGTCATCGGTTCGACCGTCATGCTCGTGCGCTGGTGTCTGCGTCAGAAGCCCGGGTACGACGTCGATGACTCAGCCCAACTGGTCGAATCAGCCTACCCCGAACTCAACAACCTCCTGATCAACGCCCTGCAACTGGGCCGCGAACCCAGCGATGACCCGAATGTGCAGCGGATGATCGAGGCGGTGCAATCCGAAGCTCAGAACACCGCCGGCCGATTGAATCCGAAGCAGGCGGTTTCGCGTCATCACCTGCACATCGCCGCGGGTGTGTTCGCCGCCGGCATCATCATCTTCGTCGGGCAATGGGCCCTGTTCGGCAACGCGCTGAACAAGAGCCTCGGCCGCATCCTCATGCCGCTGGCCGACAACACCTACACGCAGATCATGAACATCACGCCCGGCGACCAGGATGTTCGCATCGACACCGATGTGACCATCGTCGCCGAAGTGGGCGGGCGTGTGCCCTCGCAGGCGACGCTGCGATGCCTGCTCGCCAATGGCGAGCGCATTGATGTGCCGATGACACCGCGCTCGGCGCAGGCGCCGGATCAACTCAGCGCGGTGGTCAATCAGATTCGTCAATCGATGACCTACCGCATCGAGGCGGGCGACGATGTCAGCTCGGTGTACGAGCTGCGTGTCCACGAAGCCCCGGCGGTGCAGAAGATCACGCAGAAGATCACACCCCCTGCCTATCTCGGCAACCAGCCCATCGAGCAGGTCGGCGGAGCGGTGACAGCGACGACCGGCTCGACGGTTCACCTGGACATTATCACCACGCAGCCGCTGAAAGAAGCCTGGCTGACCATCGACGACCAGCAGCGCCAGTCGCTGCCGGTTTCCGCCGGCCCGACTGACCCGGACGGCCACCCGCTCGGGCAGACCACCGCCCAGTTGAAAGTCGAAAAGCCCGCACGCTACTCGCTACAGCTTGTCTCCGAGCAGGGCCTTGAATCCGAGCCCATGGCTTACGACGTGATCCCCGTAGCCGACCAGGCACCGCAGGTATCGTTTGTCGATCCGACCGGCGAACTGACCGCCGAGATCAACGCGACCGTGCAGGTGCAGTTCCAGGCCATCGACGATCATGCTCTCAGCAAAATCGAACTGGTGCGCATCACCGCCGAAGACCAGGACAAACCCGAAGCTGATCGTAAACCCGTCGTGATCGGAAGCTGGACTGTCGACGGTTCGGGCGATGCAACCCGTTCGCTGAAGCAGGCGATGGTGCGCGTGGCGGAATTGTCACCGACGGCCGATCGCCCGGGCATGTTGCGCGTTGCTGCATACGATCGGCGACCCGAGGGACAGCCCGGCTGGTCGCAGCCACTACTGATCAACCTGCCGAAGATCGACGAAGAAGCGCCTGCCGCAGTCGCCGCAGCACGTAAAGCGATCGACCTGACCAAGCTCATCGAAGATCAGCGGTTGAACCTCGCCGCCGCTCAGGCGCTGTCCGAAGGCAAGACCGGCGATCCAATCGATGTGCAAGTTCAGCGTCAGGAAGCGATCCACACGCTGGCTGAAGTCATCGGCAATCAGAAAGACGAGTCCGCCGCGCCCGGCGCCGAGAATCCGATACGCCGCCGCGTCAAGACGATGAGCCAGACGCTGATGGTGCTGGCGATCGAACAGTTGCGCAAGGTTCAGATGAGCGGAACCAATGGTGATCTTTCCGGCCTCACCGGCGCGATCGACACCGAAAAGGCGATCCTCGCGATGCTGACGATGACCAATCAGCAGCAGCAGCAGGAGCTTGCCGCCGCCGGGGCGCGTCAGGCGACCGAAGCCCTCGCGGAGTTGATCGCCAAACAGCGGGCGCTTCACAAAGACACCAAGGCCAAGTCCGAAAGCGGCAACGCCCTGGCGGCTCGCCAGCTGGTGCTTTCACGCCAGATTGTGGTGGTGCAGAAGACGCTCGCCGCTGAGGCCTCCAGCGGGGCCGGCGGCAATGCGGATCTGGCCGCCCTGCTCGAGAAAGGCGCCCAAGCGATTCTCGACCAGAAGGTGCGTGAGTCGATGCTGTTCGCCGTCGAAGACCTCGGCAACAATGCACTGGACCCCGCGGCCGCCAAGCAGCAGCAGGTGATCGACCTGCTCTCGTCGATCCTCAAGACGATGAACAAAACCGCCATCGCCGAGGCCAAGAAAGAACTGGATCAGGCCAAGGATGAATTCCAGAAAGCTGAAGAGCGCGTCGAACGCCTGGCGGACCTGCAGCAGTCGATCGTCGAATCCAGCAAGCAACTGGAGAAGATGAAGGATCTGCGCGACGGGCTGAAGACCGACGCCCGCCCGCTGAATGATTACAAAGACGCCAAGGCCGACCTCGCCGATGCGATCGAAACGCTGACCAAAGACATGCATGTGCTGCCGGAGTCGGTGGCGTCCAATGATCTGGTCGCCGAGTTCAACGAAATCTACGAAGACGTCAAGCAACCGCCCGGCAGTGAGAACGCCGCCGCCATCGAGATCGCCGTCGACCGCGATGAGAACATGCTCAAAACCCTGCGCAAGATGCAGGAGAAAATGGGCGAGCGCCTGGCGGACCTGGAGATGTGGCTCAAACCCGACCCGGACAACATCTCGTGGAAGTCGGAAAACTTCGAGAAGAAGGAGATGGGCGAGATGCCGCTGGGCGATCTGCCGGACACTCTCGAAGACATCGTCGGCGACCTCGTCGAGCAGAGCGAAGAAATCGCCCAGGAAGCCCAGGACACCACCTCAAATACCGGCCTGCCGGATATGACCATGGGCTGGGACATCGCCGACGGCACGATCCCGAGTTGGGCGGCCAAAGGCAAGAGCGGTAACGCCAAGCCCAACGACAACGAAATGCCCGGCCGCAGCGGTTCCGGCCGCCAGGGTCAGTCCAGCGGCGAGATGGTCGGCGACACGCTCAAGGCGCTTGAAGGCGCCGATGTGAAGGTCCGCCGCACCAACGAAGGCTTCCAGGCCGGCCAAGTCCGCGAGGAAAAACCCGGCTTCATGGACGCCAAAGCGACCGGCGGCGGTAAAGTCGGCGGCACGTCCAACAAGAAGGGCATGGTCGGCGACGCCCCAGCCCGCAACGAACTGCAATACCGTGAAATGGCCCGGCAGGTCACACAGCTTAAATCCAACGCACAGACCGTCTACTCCCGTGCCAAGCTGCTGCGTCTGCCGACCGGTGAGTTGGACCGGGCCATTCTCGAGCTCGACACCGCCCTGCGTCGCCTCGACGATGGCGACATGCTCGGGTTCGCACAGACCCAGCAGCGCGTCGTCAAGCAGCTCAAGCAGACCCAGGGTCTGCTGGCCGGCAAGACGATCGTCGAAGGCGCCTCCGTCGCCGAGCGCAGCGAGCAGATCGCCGGCGCCACCCGCGAGCCGATCCCCAAGGAATATGAACAGTCCGTCGCCGACTACATGAGGCGCATCGCCCAACAGCCCTGACCTATAATCTCAAAGGCAAACCTTTCGCACACCCGCCATGCGACAACATGCCAACCATCTCGCCGCCCTGCTCATCGCCGCGCTGACATGCTGCGCAGCGGTTCCATCATCCGCCGTGGTGATCAGCCGCACGATTTATCCCTCGATGTCGCGCGGGTCGAATTCGACGGACACGCTGCTGGTGTCGATCTACCCGTGCGGACAGCTTGACGCGGCGGGGCGCAACATCGCCGTCGTTGATGCCGATGGCAAGCCCGTGCCCTATCGCCCGCTGATGATTCACGCCGATGCGGAAACCGTCATCGCGGTCGACACTCGAGATACCAAATCACCGCTGACGCTCCGCTATGGAACCAGCGGCGTCGACGGGGCGAAGGTCGACGACCGCGTGCCGGTCAGCCTCGTGATGCGTGTGTTTCCGCTGAACGGCAAGCCCAACAGCCTCGACGCCGCCGACAAGCTCATCGACGCGCGGCGGGCGATCGGCGTCGTGTCGCTGGACAAACTGCTGCAGGGCAACAACCCGGTCGGGCCCGATGTGAACTTCCTCGCTGAGTACCTCGGCGAATTCAAGATGAAGGGGCCGGGCACGTATCGGCTGTTCGCTGTCGCCGACGACATGGGCTTTGTGCAGGTCGACGGCAATACGCTGTTCAACATCACCAAGTCGAATGTGCAGCGCGACGGCAACAAGATCGACAAAACCGCCAAGCCGACCAAACTCGCCATGGGCCCGCACGCGCTGCGGTTTGTACATGTGCAGTTTGCCGATGAAGCGTGGGCGACGTTCGGCTACACCGAAAAGTGGTACAGCCCGAAGGAGCCGGAGAAGTACCTGGGCATGCGGCCGTGGGTGATCGACACCAAGCAGTGGACCCATCACGCCGAAGCCCGCCTCGGGGATGCGACCGCCAGCGACAAGTCCGTTCCCGCCGCCTTCGACGCCCGGCAGATCGACCGCCTCGAGTACGGCAAGAACCTGTTCAGCCGCTTCACCCTGCGGGCGATCACCCCCGCGCCGAAGGGCGCCCACTGGCAGTGGTCTTTCGGCGACGGGACCACGGCCAAGGGCGATGAACTCGAGCACGTGTTCTTCGGCAACCACGGCCCGTGGAAAGTCACGCTCCAACTCATCGGCGCCGGTGACAGCAAACCCGCCACCGCCTCGGTGCGCCCCATCACGATGGGCAAAGACGCCTTCGTAACACCCGAAGATCCCGAAAACGAACAGACGCTCGAAGCGTATGTCAACGCGATGGTCATGGCCGATTACGATCGGGCCCCGCGTGAGGTGCTCGAAGCAACTTACGAAGTCGTGGCCTCGTCGCATCATCAGTCGCAGATGGTTCACGTTGCCGAGCCGTATGTAAAACAGTTCGGCGGCAGCGGCGCGCTGGGTGAGTCGATGCGTTACCTGATCGCCAGCGACATGGCGGGGCGCGACCCGAAGGTGGCTTCGGCGATGTTCCTTGAACTGGCCCGCGAGGGTTCGGACCCGTGGCTGAGAGCGCGGGCGGCGGCTGAGCATCTCGATCTGCTGATGTACAGCCTCGGCGAGACCAAGCGACTGGAAGGCGTGATTCGCATGTTCATGGCCCGGGTCGACCCGCGCGGCAAGGCGCTGCTGTGGTCGCGACTCGGCGATGTCTACCGCTTCGAAGGCGATTCACGCCAGGCGCAGCAGGCTTACGAGCGG
This sequence comes from Planctomycetales bacterium ZRK34, assembly GCA_014873095.1. Lineage (GTDB taxonomy): Bacteria > Planctomycetota > Phycisphaerae > Phycisphaerales > Zrk34 > Zrk34. The sequence continues at coordinate 3,184,858 of CP050848.1, read as the reverse complement.
GCCCAGCGTCTGAGCAACATGCAACTGAATCGCCAGCAGGCGGATGTGCTCATGCGGGCCCACCGTGAAGCGGCGATCACCTACATGAACGCCGACAACAACCCCGGCCTGCGCGATGAGCTTTTCAAGTGGGAAGCCGACTTCCCGCTGGCCAAGCTGTCGGGCGATCTGCCGCTGTACACCGGGCGTTACTACCAGGGCATCGGCAACCTACCGCGCGCCGCGATCGAGTATGTCACCCTGCTGAAAAACAATCCGCTGCACCCGCAGCGCCCCGAAATCGTCTTCCGCCTCGGTCAGTGCCTGGCGAGTCTGAACAAACCCGCCGAGGCCAAGCCCTGGCTCAAGGAAGTCGTCGACAAGTATCCCAACAGCCCGTACCACGAACCGGCCTCGGAACTGCTGGCCACGCTGAACTGAACATGATGATGCTGAGAAAAAACAACTTGCTGGTGATCGTCGCGTCGACGGCGCTGTGTTGCGCCACGGCGTGGCTGTATGCCGGGCTGACCTACCAGAAGCCCGATCCCTCGGCCACCGGAGGCATCACCGGCGTGATCGCCCAGCCTGCCGTGCTGCAGGATGTCATCGCCGTCGATCCGCTGGACACCAAGATCTATCAGGCCGAGATCGACCCGGCGACCGGCCGCTTCACCTTCCGCGGTCTGCCCCCGGCCGAGTATGACCTGCTGATCAAAGTCGTCGGTGAAGTTCACGAAGGACTCACACTTCTGCCGGAAGGCGTCAGCGAGCCCACACCGCAGCAGCGCAAGAAGATCTGCGACGAGATCGCCAAGGACTTCCGCGACACCGAACCCTTCTTCAACGTCAAGAAGATCGTCCGCCTCGACGGGGCCGGCGACAAGGCCCGCATGTTCGTGATGCAGACGCGCACGCGCCACACCGTCACGCCCGGCGCCGAAGCCATTCATGCCCACATCCGCCGCTTCGACTATGTCGACATCGTCCGCGGCCCCAAGCTCTGGCAGGTGCTCGAATCGCGCCACCTGCTGCGGCAGGAGGTTCCGCTGGATTCACCCGATCTGAAAATGACCAAGTTCATGCACCATCCCTCGCTTGGCCGACTGCTGGTCGTCTCGTCGGTCAAAGACCTGGGCACGTTGAACCTCGACAAACTCCCCGCCTCGAGACCGGGACTTTACCCCGGTGCGGAATGGACGATTAAGAAATGACCCAGACCCAGATCCCGCCCCATGAAGCCATTGACCTCAAGGCCACCGCCCAGGCCTTTGAGCGTGTTCGCACTGAGGTCAACAAAATCGTGATCGGTCAGCCGACCGTCATCGAGCAGATTCTCACCGCCCTGCTGGGGCGCGGCCACTGCCTGCTGATCGGCGTGCCCGGGCTGGCCAAGACCGTCATGGCCAAGGCCGTCGCCGACGCGCTGGACATGCAGTTCAACCGCATCCAGTTCACGCCGGACCTGATGCCGTCGGACATCACCGGCACCAATGTCCTCGAACACGACCCCGACACCGGCGCCAAAGAATTCCGCTTCATCCCCGGCCCGGTGTTCACCAACATTCTCCTCGCCGACGAAATCAACCGCACGCCGCCCAAGACGCAGGCCTCGCTGCTGGAAGCCATGCAGGAACGCCAGGTCACCTTCGGCGGCGAACGTCGCGCCCTGCCGGCCCCGTTCTTCACACTGGCCACGCAGAACCCGCTGGAGCAGGAAGGCACCTACCCGCTACCCGAAGCACAGCTCGACCGTTTCATGTTCAGCGTCATCGTGTCGTATACCTCGCACGCCGATGAAAACCGCATCATCCTTTCGACGACGCAGCCGAACAAGGCCCGCATTCAGAAGGTGCTCGGGGCTGAGCAGATCGTGGCGATGCAGAAACTCGTGCGTCAGATGGACACGCCTCCGGAAGTCGTCCGCTACGCCACCGCGCTGATGCGCGCCACCCGCCCGGCGGAAGAATCCTCGCCGGACTTCATCAAGAAATTCGTCGACTGCGGCGCCGGCCCGCGCGCCGGTCAGTATCTCGTGCTGGCGGCCAAGAGCCGCGCGGTCATGATGGGTCGCGCCGTGCCGCTGATTGAAGACGTCCGTGCCTCGGCCAATGCCGTGCTGCGTCACCGCATGTTCACGAACTTCACCGCGCTGTCGGAGAACATCACCCCTGACGCGCTGGTCGATGATCTGATCAAAGCGGTGCCCGCCCCGTCGGACAAGACGCAGATCGTGTACAACCCGCCGGAGCCCGATGACGAGCCGCTTTCGCTGGATGATCACGCCGATCCCGTCGAGTTGATCCGCTCGATGAGCCAGATCACGCAACGCATCCGCAGCGAAGTGCAGCAGGTGATCGTGGGCCAGCATGATGTGCTGGACCTGGTGACGATCAGCCTGCTGGCGTCGGGCCACTGCCTGCTGGTCGGTGTGCCGGGCCTGGCCAAAACGCTGCTCGTGCAGACGCTGTCCGACGTGATGGATCTGAACTTCAAGCGTGTGCAGTTCACGCCGGACCTGATGCCATCCGACATCACCGGCACCGACGTGATGGAGTCCGACGAAAAGACCGGCCACCGCGAATTCCGTTTCATCCCCGGCCCGATCTTCGCGAACATCCTTCTGGCTGACGAAATCAACCGCACGCCCCCGAAGACGCAGGCCGCCCTGCTGGAAGCGATGCAGGAACGTTCGGTCACCACCGGCGGCAAGACCTATCCGCTGACGCCGCCGTTCCTGACGCTGGCCACGCAGAACCCGCTGGAGCAGGAAGGCACCTACCCCCTGCCCGAAGCTCAGCTCGACCGCTTCATGTTCAACATCCACCTGGATTATCCCTCGCTGGAAGAAGAGACGGTCATCATCGACCGCACGACGGGCTTTACCCCGCGGCAGCCGAAGAAGGTGATCGGGGCGGCGGAGATCATCCGATTGCAGAAAGTCGTGCGGCGTGTGCCGATCTCATCGCATGTGCTGACCTACGTGACCTCGCTGGTGCGCGCCACGCGTCCGCAGACCAAGGGCGCTCCGAAGATCATCGAGAAATACGTCCACTGCGGGGCCGGCCCTCGCGCGGCGCAGAACCTGGTGCTCGGTGCCAAGGCCCGTGCGGTGATGCAGGGTCGGGTCAACGTGGGCGTGGCGGATGTTCGCGCGGTGGCGGTGCCGGTGCTGCGTCACCGCATCTTCACCAACTTCCTCGCCGACGCCGAGGGCGTGACCCCGATGTCGATCGTGGAGGAGTTGATTCGCATTCTGCCGGAGCCGGCCGCCAAGGATCAGAAGCAGCTTCAGGCCGAGGCTGCCGCCCAGACACGCGCCGCCATGGCTGAACACGCCGAGCAGGAGCAGCTGTCTGAAGAATCCGCCGAGCGCGAAGCTGAAGCGCCGGTGCGTGAAGAAAAGCAAACCGAACCGGAAACGCTTTCGATCCGCTGTCCCAACTGCGGCCAGCTCGCCGAGCTGCCGCACACGGCCCGCGGGAAGAAAGCGAAATGCTGGGATTGCCAGCAGGTCTTCGTCGTGGACGAATGCCTGATCTAGGGGTCACCTGTTTAGCCGGCGGGCTTGCCCGCCGCACAGACAAGCGGCTTGCAAGCAAGCCGGCTAAACACATTCAAGGAGTCGTATCATGAAGGTTCGCCGTCTAGACAACGTGGTTCGTCGCGGGCTGTGGGTGCTCGTGCTTGCCCTGGTACCGGCGTGTCTGCTGTATGCCGCGGACATCAAAGACGTGTGCGGTCCACCGCCGCCGCCGGCGCCGACCAATGCGTCCAGCGCCGAGGGACTTCCACCGCTGCCCCTGCCGGCCGTGCCGCAGCGTCGCAGCGAAAAGAAGCTGCCGCCGCGCCCGCCTGTCATCGCCGTCAAGATCATGACCGGCACGATGGAGGACTGGGCCACGGACATGAACGACATCAACAACCTGTTGATCTGGATGAAGGCCAACCTCGGCGTCAACTTCACCTACGACGAGAAGAAGCTTGAGGAAGTCGACCTCGAGTCCGGGCAGGTTCCCGTGATCTACCGCACGGGCCACCACGCCTTCAGCTTCACCCCCGAGCAGCGCGAACGCATCCGCAACTACGTGCTTCGCGGCGGCATGATCATCTTCGACTCCTGCTGCGGCAGTAAGGAATTCGCCAGTTCCGCCCGCAACGAGATCAAGCAGATTCTGCCGGACTACCCGATGCGTCCGGTGCCGGTCGATCACCCGATCTTCAACTGCTACTACGAGAATGTCGGCACCGTGCGCTTCACGCCGTGGTCGCTGAAGCAGGATGCTGGCCTGTCGCGGACCGGCCCCAGCGGGATCATGGGCGTCGAAGTCAACTGCCGCATGGCGATCGTGTTCAGCCCCAACGACCTGTCCTGCGGATGGGACATGCACACGCATGAAAAAGCCGGCGGCACGTGGATCGAATCCGATGACGCCCTGAAGATCGGCGCCAACCTGATGGCCTACGCCACCGCCACGCGCGACATGTCCACCAGCCTCGCCGACGCTAAGGCCTACGTCGACGCCACCACGACCCGTAGCGACAAGTTCGTCGTCGGCCAGATGGTCCACAAGGGCGACTGGAATCCCGACCCCGTCGGCCTGCGCAATCTGCTGGATTACGTGTCGACCAACACCGCGCTGAAGATCAGCTTCGAGAATGAACCCGTCCAGCCCACGCTCGACGTGCTGACCAAGCACCCGTTCGTGTACATGACCGGGCATGACGATTTCGTGTGGACCGATGCGGAAGTCGCCGCGATCCGTCAGTGGCTTTCCAACGGCGGGTTCCTCTTCGTCGACGCCTGCTGCGGCCGTCAGAAGTTTGACGCGGCCTTCCGTCGCGAGATCGCCAAGGTGCTGGAGCCGGCCGGCGTGCAACTCGGCCGCCTGCCGCTGAAGCACCCGCTGTACTCCTGCGAGAACAAGGTCACGTCGGTGCAGATGACCGACGCGGCGCGTCTGAAGAACCCCGGCCAGGACCAGAGCCTACCGAAGCTCGAAGGCGCCGCGATGGGCGGACGCATCGCCGTGGTCTACAGCCCGATCTCGCTGAACGTCGGCTGGCGCGTGCACCCGGTGCCCTACTCGGTGTCGTACAGCCCGCGTAGCGCCCTGGACCTCGGCGTCAACGTGGTCATCTACGCCATGACCAACTGACCTGATACGACTCATACGCCCCCGCCCTCCTGACCGAGCGCGGGGGCCTTTCCTCCGACCGATCAGAAGAAGAGGCCCCGATGCGACGAATGCGAGCAAGTTGGATAGCGGGAATCTGTCTGGCGATCACCGCCACGGCGCCTGCTGCCGCGCCGCAGGATTTCCTGGCAGCGCATCAGCAGGCGTCGGCCGAGGCCTGGCAGCAGTTCGCCAAGAAGCACCCTGATGATGCGCTGGCGCCACTGGCCCGTTACTACGCCGCGGCCGCCACCGCCCAGTCATCTTCTGAAGCGGCGATCAAGCTGCTGCGTGAATCACCGGCTAAGACCGACACGCCGCTTGGCAAACTCGTGGATGATTCCCGGCGGGCCCTGCTGGCTCAACTGCTGATGCAGAAGCTGCACCGGCCGCTGCGTCAATACTACCGCAAACAAGTGCAGTACCCGGCGTCGCTCGATGAGCTGGTCGAGGCAAAGCTCATCGAGCCGCCGGACCTTTTGGACCCTTGGGGCGAGCGATTCGAATACCAGGCCAAGCCCCGCCCGACGATGCCGAAGGTGAAGCGTCAGACTTACGAACTGCGCTGCCGCAGCGCCGACGTCACGCTCGATCAGCTTCCCGAAACGCTCAGCCGACTGCGTCAGCCCGTCAAAGGCGTCGTGATCGAATCCACTTCGCCCCAGCGCAACCAGGCTTACGCCAAGTGGCCGCGCCCCGACGGTACGCTCTCACCCTCCCGCGCCTGGTCGCCCGACGAACCTGTCGAAGGCCTGAGCCTGCTGATGATCCGCGAAGCGTTCGTGATCATCAACGATCACGGCATCCCGAAAGTCGTTCCCGCGGAGCAGCCCGCCTCATGAAAATCGACCAGTCCACGATTGACCGGTTTCTCGAACCGAAAATGCTGCGATCGCTGGGTCGGCTGTCGCTGATGAGCCGTCGCGTCGTCGAAGGCGCCCAAGTCGGCTCGCACCGAAGTCCGTTCAAGGGATTCAGCACCGAGTTCGCCGACCACCGCCAATACGTCAAGGGCGACGACCTGCGCCACCTCGACTGGAAGGTGTTCTCCCGCACCGAGCGGTACTACATCAAGCAGTACGAGGAAAACACCAACCTGCGCGGTCACATCATCCTCGACTGCTCGGCGTCGATGAACTTCCCGAAAAAACCCGGCCCCGGGAAGATGACCAAGTACGAATACGCCTGCCGGCTCGCCGCGGGGCTCGCCTACGTGCTCATCCGCCAGCAGGATCCCGTCGGGCTGGTGATGTTCAACGAGCAGGTCGTCACGCAACTGCCGGCCATGCGCTCGATGACGCACCTGCGCCGCATCCTGCGCACCTTCGACGACATCGCCCCGTCCAGTCAGACCGACTCCGGCAAGGCGCTGACCGCCGTGGCCGGCCTGCTCAAACGCCGCGGCCTGCTGATCATCATCAGCGACCTGCTCGATGAACCCCAGCGCATCACCGACTCGCTGGCGATGTTCCGACACCGCGGGCACGACGCCATCGTCATTCAGGTGCTCGATCACGACGAACTGAACTTCCCCTTCCGCAAGCGGATGACCTTCCGCGACATGGAAACCCGCGAGAACATCAGCCTCGACGGGGCTGAGGTCGCCGCGGATTACACCCACGCGATAAACGAGTTCATCGCCGGGTTCAAGAAAAGCTGCTTCGAACATAACTTCGACTACATGCTCGCCGACACCGCCACACCGTACGACGCCCTGCTGGCGGCGATGCTGGCGCGGAGGCAACGATAAAGTCACACGACGGATGAACTGATGCTGTTTGCCGCACCATGGATGCTTTTGGGACTGATCGGCGTGGGCCTGCCGATCGTGATCCACCTGCTCGACCGCTCGCGCAGCGAGGCGGTGGACTGGCCCACACTGCGCTTTTTAAACCTCGCCCGCCAGCAGTCCGCCCAGCGTGCGCGTCTGAAAAACATCCTCGTGCTGATCGCGCGGTGTCTGCTGATCGCATTGATCGTCGGCGCCATGTCGATGCCGTACACCGAGGACGACACGTGGGCGAATCCGACCGACCTGCCGACGACCGCCGTGTTCGTGATCGACAATTCCTACTCGATGGGCTACCACCTGCCGGGTTCGAACATGACGCGCTTCGAGCGGGCGATCGCCCTGGCGACCGAGCAACTCGAAAAAATGTCGATCGAGGATCAGGTCGCGCTGGTGCTGGTCAACGACGAGGTCGAAACGATCATCGACCGTCCGACCGCGGACCACGATGCGGTCCGCCGCGCCCTGCGCAGCGCCAAGCTTTCAAATCACTCGACCCATATCAGCCCCGCCCTCGCCGCCGCCTACAGCATCGGCCAACTCGATGCCGTCGATAACGACACAGAAGACGCCGATCAGACCGCCCAACGCCCGCAGCGCAAAGCGTGGCGGCAGGTCATCGTATTCACCGACCTGCAGCGCACCGGGTTCAACGATCTGCTGGACGGGCAGTTCATCGAGCACGCCCGTGACCCGCTGCCGGTGACGATGGTCGATGTCAGCGGCGGCGAGCATGCCAACCGCTTCGTGCAGCGTCTGCGGCTCGGCGACCAGGTCTCCGGCGGGGCGCTCAACGTGCGTGCGGAAGTCGCCAACTTCGGCGCTTCAGCCGGCGGCAAGGTCATCCTCAAGCTTGACGATCGACAGGCCGGCTCGCCCGAACTCGCCCCGGCGCAGACCGGCTCGGTCGCGCTGACCTGCCCGCTGCCTGCCCCGGGGGTTCACACCGGCAGCATCGAACTCGACGAAGACCGCCTGCCGATTGACGATGTGCGTCACTTCGCCATCGATGTGCCGCGGGCGTCGAGCCTCACGCTCGTCGACGGCGCCCCCTCGCAAATCGCCCACCTCGACGAGCTGTACTACTTCAACACCGCGCTCTCGCTCAGCGCCGAACGCATGGCCGCGCTGGCGATGACGACATTGAGCCCCGAGCAGCTCGGCCAGTCGGCCCTCGGTGGCGGCGGCGGGGTCATCCTCGCCAACGTACCCCACCTCGACGGATCGGCCCTGGCCCGTGTCGAAAACTTCCTCCGCTCCGGCGGCAACGTGCTGGTCACGCTCGGCGACCGCGTCGACATCGAACATTACAACCGCGACTGGAAGTTTCTCCCGACCAAGCTGACCAAACGCCTCGGCGACCCCGGCCGGTCGCGCAGCTACGGCATCCAGATCGCCGACTCTGATCACCCGGTCTTCGAAGGCCAGATGGACCTGTCCGCCACGCGATATTTCGCCTTCATCGGGGCTGACCCCGAATCGCTCAAACCCGGCGCCGAGGTGCTCGCGTCATTCACCAACGGATCGCCCGCTTTGATCGAAGGCTCGTTCGGACGTGACGATGCCAGCGGCGGCGGACGCGTGCTGCTGTGGACCGGCCCCATCGACGGCGACTGGTCGAACCTGCCATTCCGCCGCGTGTTCGTTCCGCTGGTTGATCGCTTCGCCGCTTATCTGACACAGAAGCGCATCGCCTGGCGCGATGTTGAAATGGGCCAGCCGATCCGCTTCACCGCCCCGGCCTCGATGGTCGATCAGCCGGTGACCATCACCGCGCCCGACGGGACTGTGCGTACGCTCAATGCCCGCCTGGATTCCGAAAACAATCAGGCCTTCGTCGAATACGGACAGACTGATCAGATCGGCGTGTACCGCGTGCAGGCCAACGATGCGTTCGCCGCGGGCGGTGCGTTTGCCGTGAATCTGAACACCCGCGAGTCGGTGCTCGCGCCGGTCGATCTGACGCAGCTTCACGAAGCGTTCGGCAAGACCCCGATCCGGCTGATTCAGGATCAACCGACCACGCTCGCCGGCTGGCATCAGTCCAACGAGCAGGAGAAGCAGACCAGCCGCACGGAATACTGGCCGCTGTTGCTGCTGCTGGCCCTGGCGATGTTCGTGACTGAATCGGCCCTGGCCAACTACTACACGCAGCCGCGCGAAGCTGAAGAAGCGGCGACGACGGAATACCTCGGCCGCACCGAGATACAGAATCGGATGGCTTCATGATTTGGAACCCGCCATTTAACGCGCTGATCATGCTGGTGCTCATTGTGGGCGCCGCGGTGCTCATCGCTTTGAGCTATCTGTGGTCGGCACAGAAGATGAAGTACGCCGCCCCGCAGGCGATCGCGACACTGGTTTTACGCGGGCTGGGTTTTCTGCTGTTGATCTTGTTTGTGTTACAACCGATGCAATTGCCCAAGCCGCGCGAAATCACGATGCAGCGGAGCGTGGCGGTATTGCTGGACACCTCAGCCTCGATGAAGCAACCGGTCAACTCTGCGCCGAGCGCCCCAACGCGCTTCGGGCATGTCCGCAAGCTGCTGGATGACAACCATGTCTTCAAGCAGATTCAATCGCAGGCGCAGTTGAACATTTACGGATTCGATCAGCAAGCCGGGGCGCTGGCCGCCGATGCGCTTGCCAAGTACGAACCGCAGGGCAAGCAGACGGACCTGGCGGCGGCGATCCGGCAGGTCGCCAAGATTCACGACAACGATGATCTCGCCGGCGTGCTGGTTTTCTCCGACGGTCGCAACACGCAGGGCTCTGACCCGGCCGCGTCGCTCGGTGAGATGAAGCTGCCGGTGTACACCGTGGCCGTCGGGTCGGTGCTGCTCAAGGAAGAGACGAAGACCGAGCAGAAGAAAGACCTGGCCATCGAGTCGATCGCCGCCGATCGGCGGGTGATCCTCGGGCGGACGGCGAACATTGCGCTGACCGTCGAAGCGACCGGCTTCGGAGCGCGGCAAGTCACCGTCGAACTGCTCAAAGGCGACACCGACCAGGTGATCAACACCACGGCCGTCGCCGTCAGTCAGCAGCAGTCACGGCGGCAGGCGCTGTTCACCGTCAAGCCAAGCGCGGTGGGCGTGTTCAAGTACCGCGTGCGCATCCCTGCCGAAGCGGAGGACTCTGACCCGACGAATAATCAGCGTGATTTCGAAGTCGAAGTCGTCGACCCGATCAACCGCCTGCTGTATGTCGATCGGCTGCGTTTCGAGCGGCGGTTCTTCAACCAGATTCTCGAAAAACAGCGGTCGCTGCGGTACACCTCGGTCGTACCGATCGACGGCGAGCGCGTGATGGTGCAGGGCAACGATCCCGACGGCAAACGCTTCGGCGCGGCGTTCAGCCCCGAGCAGCTTGTCGGCCTCAAGGCGATCGTCATTGGCGATGTCCCCGCGTCGCAATTCACCGGCCAGCAGATCGCCGCACTTTACGACTGGGTCGACAAAGGCGGGGCGCTGCTGATCATGGGCGGCCCGGCGAGCCTCGGCGACAAGGGATTCGCCGGCACGCAACTCGGCAAGCTGCTGCCGATCACACCCGCCCAGTCACACGCCTACCTCGAAGGCCAGTACCCCGTCGACCTCACCGCCGAGGGCGCTGCTCACCCGGCGTTTCAGAAAGTCAAAGGTCGCTGGGGCAACGCCCCGCCGCTGCTGAGCCGCTTCGCCGTCGCCAAGGTCAAACCGACCGCGACCGTGCTGATGATGACGACCGACACCAACGCCGCCCCGATCGTCGTCGCCCAGAACCTCGGCAAAGGCAAAACAGCCGTCGTGCTGACTGACTCGACCTGGCGTTGGAGCCTCGGCTACGACCAGCGCACCCAGTCCGTCGGCGGGCAAAGTCCGCATACCGCCTTCTGGAGCCAGCTTGTCGACTGGCTGCTGCCGGAGTTGACCGACACCGATCGCGGGCAGAACCAGGTGCAGATCATCACCGACCGACAGGCCTACGAAGTCGGCGATCAGGTGATGCTGATGATCAGTGTGCGTGATGCGGCCGGCGAGGTTGTGCGTGATGCCGAGGTTCAGGTCACCGCCGCCACGCCCGACGGCCGCCCCGTGCAGCGCGTCGCGAAGATCGACCCCTCCGACACTGCCGGCGCGCTCTACACCGCCAGCTTCGAAGCCTACATGCCCGGTGAGTTCACGATCGGCGTGGCGGCGAAGCGTGAAACCGCCGACCTCGGCAGCGATCGCGTGAGTATTCAGGTCACGCAACCCATCGTGGAATTCACACAGACCGACCCCGACCCGCAAACGCTCACCAAGCTTGCCGAGAAAACCGGCGGCTCGGTGCTCAACGAAATGCAGCTCGGCGACCTGGCCGCGAAAATCAACATGACCCCGCGGCAGGTCACGATTCAACCCAGCGCCGACGCCGACGCCGAGCCGGCGTGGAACCGGTGGCTGTTGTTGCTGGCGTTCATCGGCCTGATGAGCGGCGAATGGTTCATCCGAAGGAAAAATCAATGGGTATGAAAATCACCACCGGACTCTGTGTCGCATTCATCTGTCTCTTCGCTGCCGGCGCGTTCGCCCGTACGCCGAACCTGCTGAAAAACGGCAATTTTGAGCACGGCATGGACACCACCGCCGGCGAACCCGTCGGCTGGCACACCAAGATCATCGGCATCATCCCCATCCCCGAATATATGGACCCGGTCCGCAAGAAGGGCCGCACCGGCAAGTATGAATTCAAGTGCGGCTGCGGTCACATCTGGGGCAACGTCCGCCCGTGGGCCTACCTGTATTGCCCCGAGTGCGGCCGCCTCAACGTCGGCCTTGAAGACAGCGGCGATCTTTATGACGACAACGAAACCTGCGTCAAGATCGGCGCCGGCAAAACCGGTCGCGGCCTCGAGTACGATCTGCCTGTCGCCATCGGCAACAATGAAGGCGTCCGCGTCGTCAGCGATCTGATCAAGGCCGAGCCCGGCGCCGGGTATGAAATCAGCTTCGACACCAAGGCCAGCAAGTCGCATGTCCGCCTGTTTGTCGAATGCTTCCGCGAGGAAACCGGCGACGACCTGGCGACCCGCTGGGTCAAAACCCTGCCGGCCAAGTCCAACCCGCTGCGCCAGACCGTGCGCCTCAAGCGCGTCTTCCGCAAGCACATCGACGCCAAAACGCCGACCACGTGGACACACTTCAGCGAGACCTTCGTCGCGCCGGATCGTTATGCGTTCGACTGGATGTACGTGTCGCTGTACGCCTACCTGCCGGGCGAGGCCGCCTTCGACAATGTCGTGCTCCGCAAGCTGACGCCCGCAGAGCTCGCCGCCCACAGAAGTGCTAACCCCGGCCCCAAGGACAAGCGCCTCCGCTGAGTCGCCGCTTCGCGGTTGATCAACGCTCCCAGGCCGGCGCCCATTCGGGGTCGATCAGGCGCTGATCGCCGCCAAGTTCGCTGATGCGTCGCATCTGGTCGTCGTCCAGCTCGAAGTTGAAGATGTCGAAATTCGAGCGGCGGTGGTGGCTGCTGGATGCGCGCGGGATTGCCGCAACATGCTCCTGCTGAATCAACCACCGCAGCACGATCTGGGCGGGGTGTTTGTTGTGGGCTTTGGCCAACTCTTTGATGACCGGTTTATCAAATGCGTTGCCACGCGCCAGCGGGCTGTAAGCCGTGAGCATGAAACCCATGGAGCGGGCCTTTTCCCGCATGCGGGCCTGCGATAGCAGCGGGTGATACTCGACCTGGTTGCAGAACAGTTGCGCATGTTGTGCCGCTTCATCGACCAGCGTCGGCGTGAAGTTGCTGACACCGACATGACGAATCATGCCTTCATCGCGCAACGCATTCATCGCACCGATCGTCTCATCCAGCGGCACCGACTCATCCGGCCAGTGAATCAACAGCAGGTCGACATACTTGAGCCTGAGTCGATCAAGGCTCTGACAAGTCGTTCGACGCACGCTGTCGGGTGTCAATTCACCGAGCCCGAGTTTCGTCGTGACAAATAATTCGTCGCGCGGCACGCCGGACATGGCAATCGCCTTGCCAACCGCTTCTTCGTTTTCATACATTTGGGCCGTGTCGATGTGGCGATATCCGATTTCAATCGCATCCGCCACGCTGTCAATACACGTGTCGCCGCGCAGTTGCCATGTACCGAATCCCAAGGCCGGCACACTCCGACTTTGAATGTTGATGTACTTCATGGTCCATGCTAGTGAGTCGACATGCCCCCAGGCAACCGTCGATCACTTGCAGGCAACTCGGAAATCTGCTGACGCTCACCACGACCGGTACGGCCGACTCAACAGCGCCTCCGGCACCTGCGTGGTGAATCGGCGTGATGTGCCGTCGTATTCGACCGCCTGCCCCGGCAGGTGCTGCGCAACCGCGCCCAGCAAAACCGTCTCGACTAGCCGGCAGCCATAACCATCCAGCGGCGCTTCGGTCTTGCCTTCGCCACGCACCGCGTCGATGAATTGACCATAGTGATTCACCGGCGTCAGCTTCGGGAAGCGCACCTCCGCGAATTGTTCTTGCGGGAACAGGCGCGGCGCCGCCACGTGGGGTATCAGCATCGACCCGCGCTCGCCGACGATGACGCACCCGGTCTGCGGCAGGCGGTGTGGATACTGCTCGGTGATATGCCCCGGGGCCTTGGTCTGACCGTCGTACCAGGTCAGCCGCAGCGTGTCACCGGCGGTGAACTCATTGCCGTCGAAATCGAAATGCACCGTCGCGCGGTCGGGCCAGTTCTGCGTCGTCGGGGCCGGCCCGGCGGACTCGATCCGCTTCGGGGCGCCGAGTTTCATCGCGTGAATCGGCGCGTCGAGCACGTGACAAGCCATGTCGCCGAGCAACCCGGTGCCGAAGTCGACCCAGTCGCGCCACTGCCCGGGGTGATACGCCTTGGGCGCGTACGGCCGCATCGGCGCCACGCCAATCCACCCGTTCCAGTCCAGCGACGCTGGCGGATCGACCGGCTCCGGCAGCTTGCGCGGCCCGCCCCATGTTTTGTTCGACCACCCATGAACCTCCTTGATCTTGCCCAGCACCTTCTCGCGCATCGCCCATCGCGCCAGGCGAAACTCCGTCCGCGCATGATTCTGAATGCCCAGTTGCGTCACCACCTTCGACCGCCCCGCCGCATCGCTCAGCTTGAACATCTCCTGTAGCCACTTGGTCATCGGCTTCTGACAATAAAGGTGTTTGCCCTCGGCCAGTGCGCGCATCGCCACCGGGGCGTGCATGTGGTCCGGGATGGTCACATTCACCGAGTCAAATGCGTCCGCGTGCTTGTCGAACAGCTCCCGCCAGTCCGTCAGCACAATCGCATCGGGTGCAACCTTTTCAACCGCCCTGTTCCGCGCCCCCGCATCGACATCGCAAATCGCAACGATCTTCAGATGGGCAAGGCTCTTGAACTGATTCATGTCGACCCACGCCATGCCGCCGGCCCCGATGCAGGCGTGTCGCACGATGCCGTTGGCCGACGCGGCGCGCACCACCCGCGGCATCACCGCCGGAAGCGACATGCCCGCCGCGATGTGACTCACAAAAGTTCGACGCGATACAAATCGATCAGTCATCACAAACACTCACTTTTACCGGGGAATGATCCAGATATTGCGGAAGCGCACCGGCGAGCCGTGGCCTTGCAGGTGCAGCGATTGATCATCGCCTTCGGGTTTATTCCGCAGCGAAGACATCGCCGCGTTGGTCAACCGCGGGATCGGGTAGTCACGATGCACGAGCACGCCGTTGTGCCGGGCCGTGATGCGGGCGTGCTCGATGGTTTTGCCTTCACCGTCGACGCGCGCCTTGGTGAAGTCGATGTCGTAGGTCTGCCAACTGCCCGGCGGGAAGGTCACATCCTGATCGGGGTCCCGCAGCTCGAAGATCGCCGCGTTGCGCAGGCGCGTGGGCCACAGCCCGAATGAATCGTTGATCTGCAATTCGTAGCGGCCGTTGAGGATGATGCCGCTGTTGCCGCGCGCCATGTCGCGCTTGTCCGGCTCAAACGGTGTGAGGTATTCGACATGGAGCGTGAAGTCGCCGAACGCCTGCTTTGTCGTGGCGTTTTCACCGAGCAGGCCGTCGTCGACGATGCGGGCGCCGTCGCGCCACGCATCGACATTCGCCCCATCAAACAACACGATCGCGCCGCCGGGCGGCTTGGCGCCTGCGGTCGGGCTCGTGCGGTGAACCTTCTGCAGGCTCAGCCAGGGTTTGCCGTCGGGTTTGACGACATCAACGCTCGCGCCGTCGAGCAACACGGCGACGTTGCCATCAAAATCGACCAGGCGTGTCTGCCCGTCACGTGTTTCACCGAGGTAGCGAAGTTTCGTGCGGCGGTTCCACCCCACCGTCGGCAACCCGCCCGGCAGCAGATACGCCTCGTAGCGTGACCGTCCCAGGGCGATGACCTGCATCGCGTACTTGTCGCCGACGTATTCACCCTGCAGCGCAAATGCATCAGTCGCCGGGGCCTCGGTCCCGGCCGCGCCGATCGAGGGCCATGCTGAGAAGACCCCGGCGGCGAGACACCCATTCAGCCACCCGCGGCGAGTCATGTGAAGCCGGTTTGTAGATTGAGTTGTGTTGACGATCTTTTTCATAACTGACTTCATCGATAATCGTGAGAAAGCTTCGACATCCATCGCCGGATCGTGTTATGGCTGTCCGGCCGCATCGTTGATCACGCATCGCAGCGCGGCGCCATCCGACACCACGCGACCGGCGAGAACATCCGCTTCGGTAAAGCGGGCCATCAGAATCTGCGAAGCGCCGGTGCGTTCATAATCATAAGCCACATAGATCGTACCATCCGGCGCCTGACACCCATCCGGATACGACACCTGCTCGCGTTCATCAAGCATGAGTCCACCTTGCCAGGTGCGGCCCTCGTCGCTGGATACGAACGCCATCAGTTGCGACCGGCCGACATTCTGATCGATCGGCCCGTGTTTAATCAGCATCAGATTGCCCGAACGCAGTCGCGTCAGAAAGTGCCTGCTGTGGGTGTGCCGAATGGTGGCGCTGGCGGTCGCCGGGCTCCATGTTTT
Organism: Planctomycetales bacterium ZRK34; assembly: GCA_014873095.1. GTDB lineage: Bacteria > Planctomycetota > Phycisphaerae > Phycisphaerales > Zrk34 > Zrk34. Next base: position 3,168,875 of record CP050848.1, on the reverse strand, counting down.
GCCCCCGTCGCTGGAGAAGGATTCATACGGGCGCCCGCTGGTTGTTCGCGTCAGCAGCCACAGCCGGCCATCGCGAAGTTCGACCACGTTGTACTCATCGAATTCTCTGACTTTGGGCGGAACAAGCACCGGCCCGCCCGGCTGAAAGCTTCTGCCCTGATCGTCTGACAGCAAGGGGCGCGAAGGGTGCTTCAGATCACGCCCCATCCACCAGTCACCGGCCGGCCAGAGCCACGCGCCGGATTTCAACACGATCGGTTTATTGAAGTTGTTGAGATTGCGGGCGAGCAGCCGCGGCTTGCTCCAGGTCGGGTCCGCCTGATCGGGATCGTCCGTGGTGACGGCCCACATTTGTGTGTCGCCGCCGCCGAGCCCTTTGGGATACAGGTTGATCGCCAACCACAACCGACCACCGGGATCAACCCAGACCGCGGGTTCTGACGCGCGGAACGGCGGGTCTACCACGAGTTTCAGATCCGACCAGTTCTGACCGTCATCACCACTGGTCGAAAGCATGATGTAGTTGTTCGGGCCTTCCTTCTTCCCGCCGCCGTACCACGCCGCCCACAACCGGCCGCCCGGCGCGCGGGCGATGCTGGGGATGCCTTGAAACTTGCGATCGGCATCGGCGTATTCACTGCCCGGGCGTGTGTTAATCATCGGTGGCTTAATCGCCTCGGCGCGCCCGGGCGGGCGCTGGTGTTGTCGGATGTCCTGGTCACGACGATGCAGTTCGGCCCGTAGTTCAGCGACTTTCTGCGGCATGGCGGAAGCGAGATTTTTCGACTCGCGAATATCATCAGCGAGGTTGAATAGCTCGACGCGATTGCGGTGTATGCGCAACTTGTAATCGTCGATGCGGATCGCCTGGGCGGCGCCGCTGCGCACGTGATACAACTGCACCCTGCGGACCGACGGGCCGTCGGGGTTTGTCAGGAGCGATGAGAAATCACGCCCGTCGAGGGTGCGATCTTTCGGAAGCGGAGCTTCGGCGAGCGCGGCGAAGGTCGGCAACACATCGATATTGCCGACGATCCGATCGCAGACCGTACCGGCCGGCACGTGACCGGGCCAGCGGATGATCGTCGGCTCGCGCATGCCCCCTTCATAGCTGGACTCTTTGCGTCCACGCAGCGGTTTGGCCGAACCCTGGGCCTGACTGGCCGGGCCGTTGTCGCTGGTGAACATCACGAGGGTCTGATCGGCGATGCTGAGTTCATCAAGCACCGCCATGATGCGGCCGACCGACCAGTCGATCTCTTCAACGGCATCCCCATAGATGCCGCGTTTGGACTTGCCCTTGAACGGCTCGGAAGCATCCAGCGGAATATGCACCATCGAATGCGGCAGGTAGAGGAAGAACGGGCCGTCCTTGTGTTCGGTGATGAAGCGGACGGCCTGCTCGGTGTATCGCCGCGTGAGTTGGGATTGATCCGGCTCGGTCTCGATGACGGTTTCACCCTGCATCATCGGCAGCGGCGGGAAGTTTCGCTTGGGATGCGTGGTCAGGCCCATATCGTTGGAATAGGGAATGCCGAAGTATTCGTCGAAGCCCTGGCGGGTGGGCAGATGCGCCGGCCGATCGCCGAGGTGCCATTTGCCGATGCAGGCGGTGGCGTAGCCGCGCGACTTGAGCACTTCAGCGACGGTCACTTCGTCGGGATTCAACCCGATCTCGCTGTCGGGATACAACACACCCGGCACGGACACGCGCACGTTGTAGCACCCGGTCATCAGGCTCGCCCGGCTCATGGAGCAGACGGGCGCTGCGTAGTAACTGGTGAACTTCATCCCCTCGGCGGCGAGCCGATCGATGTGCGGCGTGCGCAGGTCGTCAGCCCCGAAGCAACCGACATCCGCATAGCCCATGTCGTCGATGAAGATGAGCACGATGTTCGGTTTGCGAATCGGCTCAGCGGCTTCAGCGCCGCACAGGCCGCCCAGCGCCAACCACAGAACGGTCGCGATCAACACACAAGCACTCGACCTCGACATGTCCTGCGTCCTTCCGTGCAACGGTTGTTCAGCGTGGCCAGCCATCCGTCGGCTCACCACCAGTACGGGCGGCTGGCCGGCAGCGCATGGCTGTAGCGCGCCTCCAGCGCCAGCGGGGTCATCCGTCCGCCGTCGGCGCCCATGCTGCCGGGCGTGGCCCATTCACCGTGGCCATCGACGTAGGTTCGATTCGTGCCCTCGACGGCTTGAACGAACTCGTCGATCGTGCCGGCGTATTCACCGCCGCCGTGGGTTCCGTGATTGATATACCCGAACTGCGAAAGCTGCGGGTTGACACCCGATTGCCAGTAGATGGTCCAATCCGCGGTCATGAGGGTCGCCGGCTTGCTGCTGGTTAAATGAACCGATGCGGCGGAGGGGGTCTTCTCAAGCCAGTAGTTGGCAGCTTCATCCTTGCCGGGCAGCCAGAGGATATGCGAGATGTAATCTCCGACATGCCCGGCGCTGAAAGGCCCGCTGGACCCTGGTGTAAACGGATTGGGATCGGGCCAGCCCGGGCAACTGATGGCTTCGATCTCGCCGAGGTACGGCTTGAGGGGTTTGACGAAACGCTCAATGTTCCACGAATAGGGAAACGTAAAGTGGGAGGCCGCATGCGTCGGATTATCATCGGCGTATGGCACGTACAGCTTGTTTTCACCGGCATACATGATGCCGACCGTGGTCAACTGTCGCTGATTGGATAGACACACGACACGCTTGGCCGTGTCGCGCGCCTTGCTCAGTGACGGCAGCAGAATCGCGATCAACAGCGCGATGATGCTGACGACCACGAGCAACTCGATCAAGGTGAAAGCGTGTCGACGCATGCGACCAACCTCCCGATCAGCGACGACGCCAGGCGATCATGGCCAGCATCCCCAGCCCGGCCGGCAGGGCTGCAGGCGTGGGGATCGCCGTGATGGCATAAGTATCCAGACGCAGGCGTGCGACCTTGGAGTCGTAGTAGACGCCAAACGCGGTGATGTCACCGCCGGGCAGCGACGCGGCCGAACCCAGCGCCAGGCTGGAACCATCGGTAAAATCCAGCAGCAGCCAATTGGCGGACGCAAAGTCCAGGCTCATCAGTTCGCCGCCGCTGCCTCCAAAGTAAGCTGATGTATTCTGAAACGTCTGCGATGAGGCGTACCACTGGCTGCCGATCTGAATCGCAGCCCGCGAAACATCAGATGTCGATTCGTTGGCCTGGTACCAACTGATGGATGTGATGGAATAGGCCGTGCGATCCACGGTGTATTCATCGGTCCAGATCAGGTAATCCACGCCGTTGGCATCGTTGTTGAACGCGTAGCCGTTGCTGATTTCCGCGCTGTCCGGGTTGGAATTGACCGCCGACTGATTCGTCGGCGAGCCGGTGGTCGGCGAGTTGACCTGCGAGGCGGCCAGAGCGCCGGCATCGCTGTTGATCTGCCAGTCGTCGGTGGACAAAGCGTCATTGTTGGCGGTGTTGTTGGGGAAGACTTCCCGATAGATCACGCCGGCTTGCGCATGTCCGACCGCCAGCATGCAGAGGATTGCCGCGGCAAAAAGCGTCAGTACGTTCGTTTGGATTCTCATGACTTTACTCCTTGGGTAAGGTTGGCGAAATTGCGTTCTGGTAGACCGTCCTCACAGCCGGGACGGCATCGATCTGCACAGTATCGAAACGCAGCTTGAAGCCGCGCCGTTTTTCCACGAAGAGTCCGAATGCGGTGATGTCGCCAATCTGCGGCGTGACGATCTGTCCGAGTTGCAACACCTTGCCGGGCTCGAAATCCAGCCGTCGCCACGTGGCGCCGCGCAATGACAACACAGCATGCTGCCATCCCTGGTCGATCGCCTGGGTTTCAGCGGACTCCAGGGCATACCACTTACTGCCGAGCCGCAGCGCCACACGGACGATATTCGACGCATCGTCAAAGCGCTGATTCCATTGCACACGCACCGGGCGCCAGAGATCGGCTTCGATCTGGAACTCATCGGTCCAGAACAGATAGTCCACGCCCGCCTGCGTGTCCATCGTCAGCATGAACGAATCCACCACAGCGCCGGACTGGGGCTGCGAATGAATCGGTTCCACACCGCGGTCGTGCTGGACCCACGACAATCCCAACTCGCTGGCGGGAATGCCGGGCGACTTGTCGATGCGCCAGCCGACTTCCGCCAGCGGATGATTCTCCTGGCGGTCCGTCGACTCAAACACTTCGCGGTAAATTGGCCGCCGATGCAGCTCATCCCGCAAAACCGCAAGCACGCGCCCATCGTCACTGATGAGCGATCCCTGGCCTGCGGTCAACATCACCGACTTGGTTTCTGCGTTCGGCTGTAGCTCCACCGTCCCACTGATCACGTACAGTTCGCCCGAGCGGTCGTCGTTGATGCGCATTTCGAACTCGGTGCCGAGGTCGATCACGGTAAACGTCGCCGCGTTGATGGTGAAACCGCGCGCCCGCTCGGGGACGTAGGCCTGCATCATGCCGCTATGCAACGTGCCGCGATTGGGCCCGACCAGTTCGAATTCCGCCGGGCCGAACAGATCCACCACCGCCGTCGATTTGAACATCACCTGCGTCGTGCCTGAGGCGATCTTCAGCAGCCCCGGCCGAAGCTCTGCGCCCGGGTTCATTACGCCGGCGGAATCGGCGAAGGTCACGTTTTCCGTACTCGTGAGCGTTGCTACGCTTTCGGGCTGTGTGCTGAATCGCGCCGAAGAGGAACTCGACGACTCACCGTAAAAATGCACCATCCAGGCGCTGATCGCAATGGCGAGCGCGGCAGCCAACGCCAGCGCCGTCTTGATCTGAATCCGAAATTCCGGGCGCCGTGTCTCGGGTTCACCCCCCAGCGATCGCCGGCCGTGCTCCACCGCCGCGTGATCGATCAGCAGGCTGTGCACCATGCCGATCAGCACGAACTGATCCGCCGCCGCTGCATCATCAGCAAGCGACTGATCCAGCGCGGCAGCAGACGCGTCGTCCAGCGCGCCCTCGAGCCATGCGTCGATCTGATGCTCCAACTCAACCACGTGAACGCTCCGATGCCACACGCATTTGAATGCACGATGCCAGCGCCCGACGGATGCGCACCAGCGCCATGGCCACGGCGGCGCCCGTCGTCTTGAGTTGACTGGCGATCTGCTCGCGACCCAACTCGTCGATGTAACGCAGATCGATCATCGCCCGCTGGCGTGCCGGCAGGCGGTCCAGGCAGTGCTCCAGCGCCTCGCGGAAGGCATCGGCCTGCGTGTCGATCCGCTGATGCGCCTCGATGAGCCGATCGATGGTCTTCTCGCTGAACACGTGCCGATCCCGCCGCGTGGTGCGGTAGTGGTTCAGCACCCGGTAGCGAGCGATGCCGATCGCCCAGCCGGTGAATGTGCCCACCGTCGGGTCGAACTTGTCGAAGTCCACCATCGCTTCGGCGGCGATGTTCTGCACGAGGTCGTCGGCGTCGGCGAGATTGGTCACCAGCGTACGCACGAATGCCGTCACGATCGGCTGTGATTTGACCCACAACCGGGCAAACTGGCCGTCCTGTTGTCGTTGATCGCCTGCCATCAAAGTCCTTCCAAGGGCCTTGCGGGCGCATGGGCCCACATCGTTACTGAACCGCCCACAGCCGCGGCGCAACAACAAATCACTCATTTTGTCGAAAATTCTCGTATGCGCCTAAAAACAACGGGCGCCACGGTTTGAGCCGATGGCCCATCCGTGGCGCCCGTCTGATTCCTCATCACCCGAACCCGGGTGGTTATTTATTCATGATCGCCATCGCGTGCTTGGCGAACAGGCCACGCAGGTCGTGGGCGTATTCTTCGAGAATCCGCTTGGCCACGCCGTTGTGATCACCACAGCGGTACAAGGCGCGAGCGAGGATGATCTCACGCAGCGGCTCAGAACGCTGCTCCTGGCGGGTGTAGTCGGTGTCGGCCCCGACCTCATGAATGGCGTAGCCGGTCATGCCGGGCTTGGCCAGTACCTCCGCCAACACGGGCGCCGCTTCGGGATCCTGCAGCGCCTCGAATGCCATCGCCACCGCACGGAAGTGCGAAAACGCCATCGACGGCTCCAGCGATCGGGCCCTTTCGATCAACACCGGCAGGGCGGTCGAATGATCACCGCTCTTACCCAGCGCGATGATGTGCGAATCCAGTTGCGAGATCGACCCGCCGAACTGGCCCATCCCGCGGAAGTTCCAGCCTTCGTCCCACGGGGCCGTCTTGATGTGATCAGCCAGCGTCTTGGCGCCGGCCGGGTCGCCCATCATGCCCAGCAGGTTGGCGTAGATCAGCTTCTGGGCGGGGTCTTCCGCCTGGTCGTGCGCCTTGCGCAACATCGGCAGCGCCATTTCCGGTTGTGTCAGAATCGCTGACAGACCGTGATACTCATCGACCACGGTCTCGACCGCCTTGGCCACGGTCGCTTCCGGCAGCGGATACGAATCCTCAGCGCCGAGCACCTCCTGCGGCAGCGAATCGATCGCCACCAGGTGCTTCTGCAGCGAGTCCATGTCGATCTTACGTGTGGGCTTGTCGTACTTGGCCGACATCGCCGCCGCGCTGCCCGCCGCGTAGCCCTGGTTCTGAATGCACGGCTGCATGCGGAGAATCGGCATGGCATCGCGGTGGGCGCTGATGCCCAGGCCCGTGACGAGAATGCGGTCAAAACCCTGCGGCAGCAGACAACGGTAAGGCAGCTTCACCTCCATCTGCTTCTTGTCCGGGAAGTCGATCAGGAAGATCGGATGGACGGTATAGCCGTGCGTATCGAAGTTGCTCTTGTGGATCGAGATGGTATCGGGGTAGGTCCGCCTGTTGATCAGGTCCAGGGGCGTGATGTAGAAATCACCGACGATGCGCCGCCGCTCGCGGGAGTCGATCAGCGGCGAAAGGTCATACGCCCCGGCAAACTTCCGCCGCGCGTTGACGATCATCCGCCACTGGTCGACGGGGTCTGACTCATCGGAGAAGGAGTAGTCGGTATTGGTGTAACCGGCGCCGAGGTTGATCGGCGAAAGACCCGTGCCCTGCATGGCGACGTGATCCGCGTCGGTCGTCATCGTTTTCGCCCCGGCGGCTGCGGCGATGTCAGCATTGCCGGTCGAATCGACCACGCACCGGGCCAGCACCACGCCGCGTCCGAAGGGCGTCGTCACCACCACGCCCTTGAGCGCGCCGTCTTCGACCAGCGCCCCGCAGCCGAGCGTCGAAAACCACACATCCCCGCCGGCCTTGATGATTTCGCTGCGCCACCACTCGGCCTTGGCTGCGATGTTCCACCCGCGGTATTTCGGGCCGCCCATTTCCTCGACGCCCTTGTCGACTTCCGCGGTGAACCCGTGGCGATACCCGTGATAGTACAGGCTGATCAGGCCGAGCGTGCCGACGCCGCCGAGTCCATCCTGGTACTCGACCACGAGCGTGCGGGCGCCCTGTCGGGCCGCGCCGATGCCGGCCGGCGCACCACCGGTGCCGCCGCCGACCACCACCACGTCATACTCACCGAGCACCGGCAGCGGACGCGCTTCGCTGTGCAACGTCGGGCGATCGCGATCCGTCGGACGCACACCACCCAGGTCTTCACGTACTTCGCCGAGGTCGCGCCCCTTGGCGTCGGCCGTCACGAGCGTGACCTTGTCAGCCTTCGGCGCTTTGGCAGCCAGCGCCGCCGCAGTCTGACCGACGCGCTTGCCCAGTCGGATGATCGACAGCGGACGCACAAACTGCGCAGCCGCGTCGCGCGTCACGTCGGCGTAACCGCTGAGCACGAACAAGCGATTCGACCCCTTCGGCTCAAGCGCCGCCAGATCGAATGAATCAACATCGAAGCTGGCTGCGGGTTTGGCCGCCTTGCTGATCAGCGGATTGGTCGGCACGAAAAACAGCGTGTCCGAGGCGTCAACCTGATCGGCGCGAAATGTCAGATCGCGGGCAGTCTGCTCGGCCTTCTGAAACGACACCACGTCGTCGGCCGCCATGTCGATCTTCAGCGTGTATTCATACAGCGGCAGCGGGCCCCACTTCGAGTGGTACCGGGCCCCGGTGTCTTCGCGTTGCACGTTCGCCGGCAGGCTGGCCTCATCCGCCTTGACCTCCGGGTGAACCACGATGCGCTTGAACTGCATCGGCCCCGGGCTGAACGGCCGCAGTTTCACACCCGCCATGCGGGCCACCGCCGCGTGGGGCGTCGCATCAATGATCACCTTGCCGCGCACGACCTGCCGGCCGGAGCGATTGACCATCACGATGCCCGCCGGATTGCCCTCGCTGTCGACCAACACATCCGTCGGCGCACAGCCATACAGAAACTTCACGCCCGCCGAGATCAGCGCCGTGTCCAATCCCTTCTTCACGTGCATCGGCGTCGGCGGCGGCGGAGTCTTCTCCTCTTTCGCCACCTTCACCGCGCCCGCCGGGGCGTCTTCCACAATCACCAGCTCGCCCAGCAGCATCCGCTTGGACCCGTCATCCGGTTTGACCTCGACCTTCACGTAACGGGCCTTCTGCTTCACGTCCAGGCTGATCGCATAGCAGTTGTCTTCGCGATCGCCCTTGGTCAGGTACGGATTTTCCACCGTGCCTACTTCGCGCCAGTACTTGCCGTTGGTGCTCGACCAGACCGTCATCTGCCCGACTTCGAAATCGTCGAGCCGCTGATACGCCAGCATGTGCACGCTTTTAACCTTGCGGCTGGACCCCAGGTCCGCCTCGACCGTCACCGGCCCGTCAAACTGAATCGAGTCGTGCGGCGCGTTGTGCCACTTGCCATCGGTCAGACGATTGCGATTGCCCGTCTCCGCGTGAGCGGGATTCGGCACGGCGCTGGCTTTGTACTCAAACCCAACGCTGCCTTCGAGAAACGGCTCACCCGGCTGGGCGGCCACCTCAAATAGCGACTTCTCCAACGCCCCCGTCGGCTCCTCGCCCGGCTTCAACCACAACTGCAGCGTGCCGGTCACATCCTCGCCCAGGTACGGCCGCGGCGCCGCCAGAAACACCGACGCCCCCTGCGCCGCCGCCTCACACGCCGCCGACACCGCCCCCGTCGAGCCGCCCACGACCACCACATCCACGTCGTAAACCACCGGCAGGTCGCGCGCCGATTCGGTCACATACATCGCCGCCCGCGCTTGGCCCTCGGCCAGCAATACAACCACCGCCGTGCAAACAACGGCGGACAAAAAACGCATCAATCGCATGTTGGATCTCCGTGAGTGTGAACGTGCAGATTCACCCGGTCCGGGAACGTGATTCTACCATCATCCGCGCACGGAAACGACCATTCCGCCGCCGGGTAAAATCCCGTACCCACCCCCCTTAACGCCGCCCAACCGCCGATTATTCCCTCCTTCGGCGCACAAACCTGTCAACGCGTCGCCCCCATGCGCGCGCCCGCGGCAAATTCCACCCCCTCCCAAGCTCGTTTACACCCGTTTGCCCCCCATAAACAACCATTCGGCGCGCACCAGAAACGACATCGCGACACCCCCATGCGCGCCCCCGCCTTTTCACCCCCACCAACGCCCCCGCGCGCACAATCCCGCCGCCCCCAAAAAGTCGAAATCATCAAAAACCACCCCATGCGCCCAACAGCGCCCCCCTCCTCCCCATATAGCCGACCCCTCTGGGGTCGGTCTCGGCGATCCGGATCGGCACCCTGACCTCGATGCCGAAATACAACACCGGCCCGGAACCAGTTCATGAAATCACACACACCCTTGCCCCACCCCTTCCAACATCAGACAATACCCCCCGTGTCCAAACTCCGGCCCCCATCCCGTCACCCCGCCCCGATGTTGTGCTTCTGTATTGAACACCCCTTAACAAGGCACAACGAAGCAAAAAGGTTCCTGACCTGCCCTGTAGAAAAGCTCTGCAAATCTGAGGATCATCAGGTTGTGGGTGACGGCGCGGAGGTTCATTTCGCGGCGGCGGGTTTGATACTTTCGTGATGTCAGGGCGGAGCCAAAGTGGCGCTTGAGCATGAACATCACGGTCTCGACCTGCCAGCGCTGGCCGTAGGTCTCGTCGTCGAAGGCGGTGGCCATGAGGTAACGCCATTTGCCGGTCGGCAGTTTGAGCGTCGGACGACCGGCGGTGGCGGGGATCAGCGAGGTGATGTTCAGGTATTCGCGCAGCAGGATGTGGTTGGGTTCGGAGTCGTAGCCGGCGTCGGCGATCAGCCGTTGCGGCACGGCGTTGACGCACATGCCGCCCATCAGCGGCAGCAGTTGATCGACATCGGGGCGCGGGCCCATCGTGGCGTGGGTGCCGAGGATCAGGTGGTTGTCGCAATCGGCCACGACGCCGAGTTTGGCGAATCGGCGATAGGTCGTGGTTTGATACAAACCCGGCGATCGCGCTTTTCTTCGCACAAAGTATCGGCTGGCGCCGTCGAGTTCGAAGCCCGTCGAGTCGGCAGCGGCAGTGTCGATCGCTTCGGCGATCAGCGGCGAAGTCTCCAGCGATGTGTCCGGATGACGATGCAACAGCGCCACGGTCTGCGCGAGCATGCGGCGGATCAGCGCGTCGCGCAGAAGCCGTCGCTCGGCCTTCTGCAGCGTGGTGAAGTGCGGCACCTTCGCAAGCTGCATGTCGCTGCACAGCGTCGGCCAGTCGATGAGCATGGCGACGATGCCGCGATAGTCGTTGCGTGTGAACTGCCGCAGTACGAGGACGGCGAACAACTGCGGCAGCGTGAAGTCGTGACGCGAGAACCGGTGACCGTAGCGCGGCAGCACCCGCCGGCCGACCCCCAGGGCCATCGCCGTCACCCTCCGTGGCGACTTGGATGTCAGGCTCATCGTTCATCATCTAACGCCTTGGACCCAACCGCGCAACCGAACACGCGCCGAACATCAGAGCTTTTCTACAGGGCATTCCTGACACCTTTTCTTCCCCGACTCCCGAAACCACTTCTCCATACCCATATGAAAAAAGCAAGTGTATACATTAGTTGGATATCATTGCTTCTGCTATTCATATGTATTGCAGGCATTATATGGGTGGCCATAGGCACCAACTATGTAATGTTTGTCGGTCCCATGACAGCATTATGCGGGTGCATTTCATACGGATTGGCACTTTATACAAAGCGGCTGAAACCATCGTATATTGTCATCATTTTGATGACGGTATTGTTATTTGCATTGTTCGTAGGCATGATTCTAATTAGATTGCTATTATGAAGATTCCCTCCCCCACCGACCAACTCCTGCTCGGCTTCACGGCGGGTTATGACAAAGGGTGACATATGTGCTTATTCCACTTTTTTCGTCAGCAGTGACGAAATAAGTACACAGAATGAATCAGATTCTGGAGGCCATCTAATGTGGATTGTTGGGAGACAACTGCCTCTTTTTAATACAAAAGTCACGAATGCATTGTTGCAAGAATTGTATCACGGTGAAAGTTGGCGTGCAGGAGTTCCCCATCCATTATATAAGCCCGTGCGGCCATCGACTCAGCCAAAAGTACCGCTTGAAATCGCTGTCAATTCCAGTGTATTCCCTCTACTTATAGAGCCCGGCATCGAGTTGGTTATTTCCGGATCAATATTGAGCGAGCAATTGAAGGCGATTCCAAATATCTGCTTTGCCCGTTGCATTATGAAGAAAACATTCAATCTCCCGTTCAGGCATGATGATGTCGAGTTATGGGATCGCCTTGGTGTAACCGACGAGACTGAATATGTGTTGGCGAACCTAAGACCTGCAGAAGCTAATATGCCCACATATTATGAGATCGTCGCATGGAGATATCATGAAATTATACTCCAATATGCGCACGGGCGGTCGGTCAAAATCAACAAAGTCAAGATGGACATCCGAGTAAGTGATGAAATGCTATATGAATATCCTTTATTTTACCATCAATCAACAGCGGTGATGGACGACTGGGTTGCTGATCTAGTATTGCCGTTTATCAATGAACGGTACTTTGATGTATTCCATATCTGAGGGAAAGAGAAGCTGTCAGAAATACCCTGTAGAAAACCTCACTTATGACAACGGGATCATAATGTTGTGGGTGAGGGCCAGGATGAGCAGTTCGCGGGCCTAGCCGTAATAATGGTTGGGTCGTCATTTGTGCCATGGGTCTGCGCCCGGCCATGCTTTGAAGCCCGGGTGATTTTCGTGTGAGGCGCCCGCACGACTCGGCTAGCTGAGTGTTCGTCGTGTAGCGCGACAGGCCCGATCCACCCCTATACAGATTCCTATGCCATGTGTGGCGGCGTAGTGGAATCCATGAAGATGCCGCGGTAGCATCTGCCGAAATGTTTACGACAAAGCGACACCTTATCCGTGTGGTGGCGACCGGAGTGCTGGTCGCGGCGGTGGCGTTTGCGTCGACGGGGTTTCACATGGCAGTCATCGATCCGCAGGCCGGGCAGATCGCGGATAGCGGCGAATGGTATCCCTGCAAGGGGCATCACTGCGGGTGTGTCTCGGCCGAGATGTGCCGAACCGCCTGCTGCTGCGGCATGTCTGAATCCGAGCCGGCCCCGGAACCCGAAACCGAATCATGTTGTGCCGAGCCCGAGGCGCCCGAGCCGACCGTCACCATGACGATTCAGTCGGCCAAGTGCCACGGCCGCGATCTGACCCTCATGCTGGCGGCGATCACCTGGACCTCCGATCGCCCCACCAGCGCCATGTCCAAGCCCGCGCCGACGGGTTATGCGCATGCGCCTTCGACGTTGTTTGTCGACCTGGTCGATGCATTGATCGACCCGCCCCCGCCGCGCGCCGCCTGACCCCCTGCCGACAATCCGAGACTTATCACCAGAACCTCTGTTCAAGGGGATCGCTATGTCCCGCAAGGGATTCACCCTGCTTGAACTGCTGGTGGTCGTTGCCATCATCGCGCTGCTCGTCGGTATTCTGATGCCGGCGATGGCGTCGGGCCGGCGCGTCGCACGATCGGTCATCTGCATGACGCAGATGAGGCAGATCGGTCACGCCACCCTGATGTATGCGCAGGACTACCAGCAGCAGTTGCCACGCAGCACCCATTCGGCCCTGGCGCACCGCGCCATGCCGTGGGGCTATGCACTGAGCCCGTACCTGGATAACGGTATCTACACGGGCGACGGGCCGCAGTGGCAGAAACTATTCAACGGCCTTTACCGTTGCCCGGACGATCCGCGCGAAGAAGTATGGAGCTATGGCAAGAATGCCTGGTTCGAACTGACGCCCGGAGAGTCCGGTGAAATCGAAGGGACCGCCTCAGGCCCCGTGTACCCGAGAACGCTCGATGTGCCCCGCCCCGCCGCCACAATTCTCTACGGAGAACTCGCCAGCGGTTCCATGGCGGATCATATCATGGCTCATTTCTGGTACCTGGGCGCCAGCCCCGAGGTGGACATGTATCGACACGGCGACACGAGCAATTACATTTTCGTGGACGGCCATGTCGAATCACGCGCGTTTGAAACCACTTTCAAGTTACCCACGCTCGATGCGTGGCGCCCGGGCACAGCCCAGTGACGCCACATCAATAGAGCCGTTTTTACAGAAAGAGAAACATGAATCATACGTTGACCTTTAACTGGATGATGGGATTTGTGATCGCCGCGATGGCGCTTGGCGCCGGCCAGGCCCAGGCGGCCTACGTAATACCGATGATCGGCGGCGCCCAACTCGGCCCGATGGACGGCACGCCGATGAAGCACCTGGACATCTCCTTCGACGGGACCAATCTGAGTGTTCACGTCGATGACATGGTGCCGACACCGCTGCTTCGACCCCTTGAATCACCGGATGAATTCGATCCGGCTGAACCTTGGGCCGTGCTGACGGACAAGGCGTACAACTACCAGTACGGATGGAACCCGGCCGGTTTCATCACGCTGCCATCGAATAGCGCGATCTGGGTCCAGCGGCTGAGCCAGGACAGCGGCCTTGAGTCGTATCAGCGTCCGCCGGCGTCGCCGCCCTATGCATCGATCTTCGCATCCGATGGTGATATCTGGCAGTGGAGCGGCAGCATGACGCATAATGTTTATGCCGTGCTGAATCCGACGCAGTCGGTGTACAGCGCCAGCTACCGGGTCTATCTCGGCGACAGCGTGACCGGCGTAGCGCTCGACGGCTATGGCAGCGATGATGTGACACTGCTGTTTAACGCCACCGTCTCGGCGGTGCCCGAGCCGGGGACAGCGATGATGCTGACCCTTGCCGGCGCGGCGATGCTGCGGCGGCGACGCACTGCCTGACGTCATGTCAATATTTCAACGCGCCCGGGTCGACACCGTCGGCCCGGGTGTTTTTATGTCATGAAATATCAATACACATCGCGCTGGTAGCGGCCGTCTTCGACGAGTTTGGCGACGTAGGCGGCAGCTTCATCAGCGGACTTGCCGCCGTGCTCGGCGACGATCTGTTTGAGCGCGTCGTCGACATCCTTGGCCATGCGGTTGGCATCGCCGCAGATGTAGAAATGAGCGCCCCGGTCCAGCCACTGCCACATTTCAGCGCCGGCTTCGAGCATGCGGTGCTGGACGTAGATCTTTTCGTCCTGATCGCGACTGAAGGCGAGGTCCAGGCGCGTGATCAGACCGGACTGGCGCCACTGCTCGAGTTCGTGTTCATACAGGTAGTCGGTGGCGCGGCGCTGATCGCCGAAAAGCAGCCAGTTGTCACCGGCGGCCCCGTCGTGCAGGCGCTGCTGACAGAACGCGCGGAACGGCGCGATGCCGGTGCCGGGGCCGACCATGATCATGGGCGTGTTCAGGTCGGCGGGCGGGGCGAAGGCGTGTGCTTTCTGGATGAAGATGCGGGCGGTGTCGCCGAGGTTGACGCGCTCGGCGAAAAAGGTGGACGCCACACCGCGGCGCGGGCGGCCGTCGAGCTCGTACCGCACCACACCGACGGTCAGATGCACCTCGTTGGGGCATGCCGCCTGCGAGGAGCTGATCGAGTACAGACGCGGCTGAAGCGTCGGCAAAGTGGCCACCAGCTCCGACGGGCGCACCTTGGCGGATTTGAACTGCTGCACGAGATCAAACAGATCGAACCGCGCCAGCCGTGTTTCATCAGCAGCCAACTCGCGCAGGGCCTGGGCTTCGGCTTTATCCTCCGCGGCGTCGGCGAACAGGTTGGCCAGCTCTTCATCGGCCTGCGTGATGGCGCGCCAGCTTGTCAGCGCTTCGCGCAGCGGAACCAACTTGCGGGGGCCGATGGCGACGGGTTCGTTGCCGGTGACTTTCATCGCGTCGAGGATGCGGTCGACCAGTTCGGTCTCGTTGTCCGGGAAGACACCGAGCGCATCGCCGACGTCGTAGGTGATGCCGGAACCGGTCAGGTCGAGCGCGACGAAGCGGACATCCTTGGCCGAGCCCTCGCGCGTGAGTTTTTTGATGGCGAGAATCGGCGCGGGGAAGGGATTATCGCGGTCGTAACGAATCTCGGTGGGCGTGTCGGATTCGACGGGCTCGCCGCCGACGGAGAGCTCGACGGGGTTTTCCTTGACGAGCTGTTTGAGCTTTTTAGCGGTTTCGCCGCCGCCGGGCACGCAGCGGTTCAGGTCTGCTTCCTTGCCCTCGGCGATGGCCTTGGAATAGGTGCGACACAGATAGCCGCAGGCGCCGCAGTCGAGCTGCGCCATGGCGGCCATGAACTTGAACTCGGCAGGCTTGTCTTCAGCCAGCGCCATGCGATCGTCGAGCATCAGCGCCGGGTCGTGCCAGGGCATGTCGTCTTCATCGATGAGATCTTCCGGCGGCTCGGCGAGCGCTGTGCCGCCACCGGAAGAAGGAGCCGAGGCATCGGCGACAGCAGGGTCGACATTCAACAGCCCGGCGAAAAAGCCGTTGAGGTAAGCTCGCTGGGCGGGTGTGAACGGGGCGCTTTCAGGCAGGAAGGGTACGGTCATGCGTGAATCCTCATCACGGTGCGGCCAGTTGATCGGCGGCGTCGAAGATCTTGCGGAGTTCATCCAGGTCGTGGCGGCGGGTGAAGGCGCTGAAGGTTTCGTCGGCGGCTTCGCGGTGCTGCTGATAGCCGGCGAGCATGCGTTCGATCACCGCCGGGGCTTCGTCGGCTGTCACATCCCGGTAAATCTCGCGGGCGATGGACTGGTTCACGCCATAGCCGCCGCCGACGTGGATGTGGTAGGCCTCGACCATGTCGTCACCGCGTGAGACCTTCGAGGCGAGCAGGCCGATGTCGCCGATGTAGTGCTGAGCGCAGCTGTGGTGACAACCGGTCAGATGGATATTGATCGGGTGATCCAGCTGCATCGCGGCATCGAGGTGATCGGCGATGGCGGTGGCGTGGGTCTTGGTATCCGAGGCGGCGAACTTACAACCGGTATTGCCGGTGCAGGCGACAAGCCCGGCGCGGACATTCGTCGCCGACCAGTGCAGACCGATCGCTTCGAGGCGCCGCTTGACGGTTTCGACATCGGCGTCGGCGACGTCGCTGATCAGCAGGTTCTGCCAGACGGTCAGGCGGATCGTCCCCGAGCCGAACTCATCAGCGATCTTCGCCAGCCCGCGCATCTGCTCGCACGTGAGCTTACCGACCGGCACGACCACGCCGACGTAGTTGAGCCCGGCCTGCTGCTGCGGATGCACCCCGAGATGAGCCAGCGCGTCGACCGGCCCGCGCGGCTCGCACTTGTCGAGATCAAAGCGCGGCAGCGCCTCGCCATATTCTTTTTCCACCTCGGCGATGAACTTGTCAAAGCCCCAATCATCGAGCACATACTTGAGGCGGGCCTTGTTGCGATCGGTGCGATCGCCACTGCGGACAAACACGCGCACGATCGCCGCGGCGACCTTCACGCACTGTTCGGGGCGGAGGATCACACCCGTGTCGCGGGCGAAGTCCTTGTGGCCGGTGATGCCGCCGAGTTCGAGACGGAAGTACACGCCGCCCCCGGAAGCAAGTCCGCCGGCTGCTGTGGATTCATCCGTAACGCGCACAGCCGCAAAGCCGATGTCGTTGGTGTCGGCCAGCGAGGCGATCGCCCCGCCGCCTTCGAAGGCGATGTTGAACTTGCGCGGCAGGCCATACATCTCACGGTGGTTGAGAATGTAGTGGTGCATCTGCTTAGCGAGCGGAAGCGTGTCGATCAGTTCCTGCGGATCGATGCCGGCGGTCGGCGAGGCGGTGACATTGCGAATGTTGTCAGAACCCGAGCCGCGGATGATCACGCCGAGGTCGGCCAGGCCCGTGTAGACATTCAGCGGATTTTCCGGGGCGATTTCGCGGATCTGAAGATTCGCGCGGGTGGTCACATGCGTGTAACCTCCGCCGTAGTTTTCGGCGATGTCGGCGATGCCACGGAACTGGGCGGCGCTGAGAATGCCACCGGGCAAACGCAGGCGGCACATGTAGCTGTTCTGCGCCGGGGCCACGTGAAACAGGCCGTGGTACTTCATCAGAAACACGTCGGTTCCCTTGGGGAACTCACCGGCGGCGGCGCGATCGGCCATCTCGTCCCACATGTCCAGCGCGTTCTTGTCGCGCTTGGCCTTTTCCTCCTTGCAGAGTTTGCCCCCGGCAGCGATGACCTTGTCCTGAGCCTCGATGGCCGGCGTGTCGGGCCCGGCGGCGCTGGCGGTCAGCGCGACGGGCGTCTGCGCCGGAGCGGCCAGACCGGCCATCGCCTGGCTGAGCGTCGGCATGCCGCGCAGCGCCCGCGCGGCATTGGCGCCGGACATGAGTCCTTCCAGGTAATGGCGCTGTTCGTCGGTGAATGTCACGTTATCCGTCATGGGTCGCCTCGGCGGGGACGGGGTCAGAATCGCCGGCCTCGGAAACCGGCACGGGTTCCAGCCGAACGGCACAGTATTTGAGCTCCGGCTGCTTGGAGATCGGATCGAAAGCGGGATTGGTCAGGTCGTTGATGTTCACGCCGGCGGCATAACCATCGCCGAAGTGAAACGTGGCGAACACCAGCCCGCGCCGGATGCCGGCGGTGATGCGGGCCTTGGCGATCGCCGCCCCGCGCCGCCCCGCGATGCGCACCGGATGACCATCGCGCAAGCCCAGCGCCTTGGCGTCGGCCGGATGCATTTCGACAAACGGCTCGGGGTCTTCACGCGACAGTTCCGGCACCTTCCCGGTGCGCGTGCGCGTGTGCCACTGCCCGGCGATGCGACCGGTCGTCAACACCATCGGGTAATCATCGTCGGGTGTTTCATCAGCGCCGGCGGCGGTGGCGGTGATAAACCGGGCTCGCCCGGTGGGCGTGGGAAACTCACCATCGTCATAGCGCCGCACCGTCCCCGGGTGATCCTCGCTCGGGCAGGGCCAGCGCAACGGCCCGCTCGCCAGTCGCGCGTTGGTGATGCCCGACTGATCGCAGAGCGTGCCGGCGGTGAGCTGTCGATACTCGTCCCACACCTGCTCGCTGGTCACGTAGTCGAACCCGTCAAAGCCCATCGCGCGACCGATGCGGGCGGCGATCCACCAGTCGGGCATCGCCACGCCCGGCGCGTCGAACAGCTTCTGACTACGCGAAACCAGCCGCTCGGAATTCGTCATCGTGCCGGTCTTCTCACCCCATTGCGCCGCCGGCAGCAACACGTCGGCGAAGCGACCCGTTTCCGTCGGGTGATAGCAGTCCTGGTGGATGACCAGCTCGGCCCGCTGAAGCGCCGCGCGGGTCGTCGCCGTGTCGGGCATGGACACGACCGGGTTGGTGCACGCGGTCCAGATCGCCTTGACCTCGCTGCGCGAAAGCGATTCGAACATCGGCACAGCCGACAGGCCGGGCGCCGGGCTGATCGAACCCGGCGCAAGCCGCCAATGCCGCTCGACCGCCGCGCGATGTTCATCGTCGGTGACAAACCGATACCCCGGCAACTGGTGGCACAGATAGCCGACCTCGCGCCCGCCCATCGCATTGGGCTGCCCCGTCAGCGAGAAAGGTCCGGCGCCGGGCTTGCCGATCTCGCCAAGCTGCAGGTGCAGATTGATCAGGGCCGTGTTCTTGTCGACGCCGCGTACCGACTGATTGAACCCCTGGCAATACAGGCTCAACAGCCGCGCCGGCCGGGCGAGCATCTCGACGACGCGATCGACCACCGCTTCGTCCATGTCGCACTCAGTCAGCAGCGCCGCGGTATCCAGCGACATCAGATGATCACGATACGTGTCGAATCCCTCGGTATGCGCAGCGATGTACGCCTCATCGACGCGCCCGCGATCCAGCAGCCGGCGACTGATCAGGTGCAGGAAAGCCACATCGCTGCCCGGGACCAGCGGTACGTGAATGTCCGCCGCGGCCGCGGTCTGCGTGCGTCGCGGGTCCAGCACAATCAGCTTCACATGCGGGCGGCGGGCCATCCGCTTGCGCATCATGTTGAACAGCACCGGATGATTGACCGCCATGTTGGCGCCGGCGACCAGGTAGACTTCCGCCTCGAAGAGATCCTCGTAGCTGGTCGGCGGCCCGTCGCAGCCGAACGACTGAATGTATCCCGACACCGCGCTCGACATGCAGAGCCGACTGTTGGTGTCCATGTTGTTTGTGCCGAGCGAGCCTTTGAACAGCTTGTTGAACACGTACGACGCTTCGGTATCAAGCTGACCCGACCCATAGAAAGCACAGGCGTCGCGCCCGTGTTCGGCGCGGATCGCATGCAGCCGCTCGGCGATGAATTCAGCGACCTCATCCCATGTCGCGCGGCGAAGCGGCTCATCCCGCCGCCGGCGCATCATCGGATATTTGAGTCGACCGGAGGCATCCCAGATGCCGGGGCTTTTCAGCGTCGCGCCCTTCTGACAAAGCATGCCGTAGTTGGGCACAGCCTGCTTGTCGGCCGTGATGTTCACGATCCGTTCGCCGACGACGTCCGCCGTGATCCGACAGCCGACCCCGCAATACGGACACACCGCTGCGCGGCGGCGCAGCGCGGGCCCCGGGGTGTCATGGTTTCCGGGGGCTCCGGGGGTCGTGTTGGACGAATCGAGAATCATGACTTACGCAGCCACCTCGGCGGGCTTGGCGGCCTCGGATTCAGCGGAATCCTCTGCTTTGTTTCCGGGGGCGCGGCTGGCTTCGACGGCGGCGCGTCGTTTGTCCGCGGCGTCCGAGCCGTGGTCCTGTTCTTCGAGGAACGTGATCAACTCGCCGCGCATGTCGTAGTAGTTGGGGTGTTCCAACACGGCGGTGCGATCCCGCGGGCGCTCAAACGGCAATTCGAGTATCTTCCCGATCGTGGCGCGCGGGCCGGTGGTCATCATCACCACGCGGTCAGACATGTAGACCGCTTCATCGACATCATGGGTGATCAGCATCGTCGTGATCCGCTGGCGATCGAGGATGCCGAGAATCACATCCTGCAGTTCCATCCGCGTCAGCGAATCGAGTCGGCCGAACGGTTCATCCAGCAGCAGCAGCTTGGGCTTGAGCGCGATCGCCCGGGCGATGCCGACACGCTGCTGCATACCGCCGGAAAGTTCACGCGGCAGCTTGTGCATGGCGTCGGCGAGTCCGACCAGGCTCAGGTAATACTCGACGATCTGCTTGCGCTCGGCGCGGGTCGCGTGCGGGTAGACCCGCTTGACGCCGATCATGACATTGCCGAACGCCGTCAGCCACGGCAGCAGACAAGGCGACTGAAACACGACGGCGCGGTCCGGCCCCGGGCCGTTGACTTCGTGAGCGCCGATGACGACGTTGCCGTGCGTGATCGGGTTGAGCCCGGCGATCATGGTCAGCACGGTCGACTTGCCGCAGCCGGAGTGGCCGATCACGGACACCACCTCGCCACGCGGCATGTTCAGGTTGAACCGATCCACCACGCGCACGGCGTCCCCGTAAGGATTCGGGTACTCCTTGACGAGGTTGACCAGCTCAACATAGCGGGCGTCATTGTTATCCATCACAGGTTCCCTTCGCTTTACTGATGTATTAAGCCGCGCCGATCTGAATCGGCTCGATGTCGGGCAATGTGATGTCCACATCGCGTCGGAGCGATCGAGCTTCTTCATTCAGCGAGATCATGTATTCGGTCACGTCGTTGCGGAGGCGTTTGAATCGTGGGTTGAAGTTCAGCGTGGCGCTGTCGCGCGGGCGCTGCAGGTCGACGGTGAACTGCCTGCCGAAACCGGCGCTGGGCCCGGGCGTCAGCGGAACGATCCGGTCGGCCATGAGCAGCGCTTCGTCGACATCGTTGGTGATCATCACGACGGTGCGCTTGTCTTCTTCCCACAGGCGGGTGATTTCATCCTGCAGCACGCCGCGGGTCAGCGCGTCCAGCGCCGAAAGCGGCTCGTCCAGCAGCAGCACCTTCGGCTGCATCGACAGCGTGCGGGCCAGCGACAGGCGCTGACGCATGCCGCCGGACAGTTCATGCGGTTTTTTCCACTCGGCGCCGGTGAGGTTGACCAGGTCGATGTAGCGCTGGATGTAGGCGGTGCGCTCGCGGGACTTCATCTTCGGGTAGACCTGGCGGACGGCGATTTCGATGTTGCCCTTGACGGAGAGCCACGGCAGCAGCGAGTAGTTCTGAAACACGATGCCGCGATCGGGCCCGGGCTCGGCGGCGACCTTGCCGTCGATGCGGACCACCCCCTTGTCGGGTTTGATCAGTCCCCCGAGGACGGACACGACCGTGCTCTTGCCGGAGCCGGAAAACCCGACCACGGCCACGAACTCGTTTTCGTGAACCGACAGCGAAGCATCGGTCAACACCTCGCTGCGATGCGAAGCCGGGCCGAATCCGACGCACACGTTTTCCATTTCCAGATAAGCCATGGTCTCAAACCTTCCAGGGGGTTAGATCGCGGTCGGGGCTTCGTCGAAGCTGACCAGACGCTGGAGCACGATCATGATGCGATCGAGGAACATGCCGATGGCGCCGACGAAGAAGACGACGACGAACATCTGCGCGAAGGTCTGCGACGAGCCGTTGTTGAACATGTCCCAGACGAACTTGCCGATGCCTTCACTGGACGAAAGCAGCTCGGCGGCGATCAGCACCATCCAGCCCACGCCGAGGCTGATGCGCAGCCCGGCGAAGATCAGCGGCAGCGCCGAGGGAATGATGATCTTGAACAGTCGCGTGAAGAATCCGAGACGGAGCACGCGTGCGACGTTGAGGTGGTCCTTGTCGATGGCGGCGACGCCGAAGGCGGTGTTCGTCAGCGTCGGCCAGAGCGAGCACAGCGCCACCGTGATCGCCGAAGCGAGGAAAGACGGCTGAATCCACGCCTGGTCCGGATTGGCGTAGAACCCGCCGACGATGATCAACACGATCGGCAGCCACACGATCGGCGACACCGGCTTGAACAGCGAGATCAGCGGCGTCATCGAAGCCATCACCACCGGGCTGAGTCCGCAGAGGATGCCCACCGGAATGGCGATGCCCGCCGCGATGGCGAACCCGAGAAACACGCAGGCCAGCGAGCGCGCGATCTGCTCAAAAAACGTCCACGGCCCGGCGGGCTCAGCGGTCTTCGTCTTTTCGAGGCGCTGCTCGCTGCGGACGATGTTCTTACCCAGGGCCAGCAGCTTGGGCCCGCTGGCGGTCAGGTATTCCGCATGTATGGCTTTAAGGTCTGTTTCCGCATCGGCCAGGCGCACTTCGCGGTTGTCTGATTCGAGTCGCTGCAATCGCATGTTCAGATACATGCGCTGTTCTTCGATGGCGTTGACCTGCTGCTGGGCTGCGAGCAGGCGCGGGGCCTTGGCGGCCAACAGCGTGTTGGTCTTCGCTTTGAGTTCGTCGAGCTTGTCGCGGTCGGCATCGGTCTTGTTTTCGTGATCGATGATCGATGCGAGCAGCGACTCGCGGGCGTCGGTGTCGTCGGCCTTGATGCAATCGGCGGCTTCTTTGAGCTCGGCTTCGCGCTGCTTGCGGGCGTCGAAGGCGGCGGTCTTCATGACGTTGTATTCGTCCTGCAGGGGCTTGAGCTCGGCCTTCAACGAAGCGTCGACCTCGGCTTTGACTTCATCGAGGTGTTTGTGCGCCGCGGCGGCGTCGGGCTCGATGGCGGCAAGCTCAGCGTTGACCTGCTCGATGGTCTGCGAACGATCCTGGCCCGACCGACGGTAATCGTCCTGCTTGGTGTTTTCACGAACATGGAAGTCGTACACGCCGTTGAAAGCGTCCCAGACCACGGCCGGCGTCGGCACCTCGCCGTACTTGGTCTTGTGACGCGGCGCGATCATTCCCCACAGGCCGAGAAAGATGCAGAACACGATGACCGGCACCACGATGAACTTGCCGATCTTCACCACCTGCACGCGCGGCTCTTCGCCGTAGCACAGGCGAACGATCGGTTCGAACACCTTCAGGCCGGCCACATCCAGGGCTTTGAGAATTTTGTACTTCATCGCGAAACATTCCTTAATGAGGCGGGGGGATTTAAATCCCCCCGCCTTGCACAGGGGTAGGGTGTTTAGTCTTTGTGGCCGATCTCGAACTGGGCGAGATACTTCAGCGGCTCGCGACCGTCGTAGGTCATGCCGTCGATGAACTCATCGGTGGCGGGTTTGTACCCGTCGGTGTCCCACGGCACGTCGGCCTCGGCGATCTTGCCTTCATCCAGCAGCAGCTTCGCAGCCTTGAGGTAGATCTCGGGCTTGTAGACTTCCCTGGCGGTGTCGTGATACCACTCGGCGGGCTTGGGCTCGGTGATCTGACCCCAGCGGCGCATCTGCGTGAGAAACCAGACGCCGTCGGAGTACCACGGGTAGGTGCAGTGGTACTTGAAGAAGACGTTGAAGTCGGGCATCTCGCGCTTGTCGGTCTTCTGGAAGTAGAAGAAGCCGGTCATGGAGTTTTTGATGACGTTGTAGTCGGCGCCGACGTAGTTGGGCTTGGAGAGAATGCGGGCGGCCTCTTCGCGATTGACCAGCTTGCCGGCCGCGTCAGTTTCATCGAGCCACTTGCCGGCACGGATCAGCGCCTTGATGACAGCCAAGTGGGTGTTGGGGTTTTCATCGGCCCATGACTTGGTGACGCCGAACACCTTTTCGGGGTTGTTCTTCCAGACGTCGTAGTTGGTCGTGACGGGGACGCCGATGTTTTTGACGACGGCCTGCTGGTTCCACGGCTCGCCGACGCAGTAGCCCTGGATGTTGCCGGCCTCGAGGACAGCGGGCATCATCGGCGGCGGCGTGACGGACAGTTCGACCTCGGCGTCGGTGCGACCGCCGATGTCAGCCTTGGTGTACATGCCGGGGTGGATGCCGGCCGCGGCGAGCCAGTAGCGGATTTCGTAGTTGTGGGTCGAGACGGGGAAGACCATGCCCATCTGAAGTTTCTTGCCGAGTGCCAGGTACTCCTCGACGATCGGACGCAACGACTTGGCGCTGATCGGATGCGTCGGCGTGGGCGTGTCCAGGGCGATGTCCTCTTCCTGCATGCGGCGCCAGATCGCATTCGATACGGTGATGCCGTTGCCGTTGAGGTCGAGGGTGTAGGCGGTGATGATGTGGGCCTTGGTGCCGAAGCCGATCGTGGCGGCGATGGGCTGACCGCTGAGCATGTGAGCGCCGTCGAGGTCACCGGAGATGACGTTGTCCAGCAGCGTCTTCCAGTTGGGCTGAGCGATGACTTCGACCTGCAGGCCTTCGTCAGCGAAGAAGCCTTTTTCCTTGGCGATCACGATCGGGGCGCAATCGGTGAGCTTGATGAAGCCGAAGCGGAGTTCATCTTTTTCGAGACTGAGCTGTTCGGCGACGGCCAGCGAGGGCATCAGCGTGACGCACAGCGCGGCAAGCGTGAACAGCGCCGTCATGATGCGGTTGCTTCCCTTCCGGGGGCGGGAGCGGCGGCGGCGTGTGGTGGTGACGTGGTGATGACTGAGCATGATGATCGATTCCGTGGTTGGCGGTTTGAGTTTGCGGTTTGGTCAGGCAGGGGCGGATAACAACGACAACGGCGTCCTCTTTGGCTGTATCCAAAAGAGAGGACGCCGTTGTCCTCGGAGGCCGGCGGCCGTGTGAGACGCCGAACCTGTCGTCTGATGTTCGAAACACGCGGCGACTCGTCGATGAGCCTTGCGGGAAGCGTGCTGATATTGACAATGCAAAGCTGATGCCAGGTGCGCCTCGGTCGGGCCCCATGACACTGAATCGCCGTTTCCGGGCCAACATGGCCATGTCGGCGCAAATCCAGTGTGCGGGCTTCACCGAGGCGGCATCCGGCGAATGCCTAATTAGGCAACACTCGAGGCATGATTGTGCAAAATTCTTGCAGTCTGATTGAGCGGGTTCGACGCTGTCGGCGTGTCGCTGCGCGCCGCCTGATGTGTCACTCTTCTATGCAAGTCGATTCCAACGGAGGTTGGCGATCGCGCGGACGACTTTGGCACGATGATTGCATTGTGCTGCGTGCAACCGAAGCCGCGTCCTGTTTCGGATGCACCTGCACAATCTCCTGGCTAGCCGATGAAGGCCGGCCGCTGGACAAAGTCGTCCACCTCTTCGTCGCGTTGATCATCCGGGTGATGACCAGCGCGGACCCTGTCACTTTGTCCACGCGCCGTCGGCGATGTCCGATCGGCGATCTGCCAAGGAGCCTGCCATGCGCAGCCGTCTGAACCGTCCACGACTTTCTCTCATGCTCTGCCCTGCTGTTCTGTTCGCCGCGACCAGTTTCACCTCCGCTGCTGAAGAACCCAAGAAGATGGCGATACCGCCGGCCGAAGCGGCGCCCGATTCCAAGGAAGCTTCCGATCTCGGCGAAGCCCTTTTCGGCGGCAAGGTCAATCTCGACATCCGACTTCGCTTTGAGTACGCCGACTTCGAAGACGCCGGCGCTCCGGGCCACGGCCATGCTGAAACCGGTCGCATCCGACTCGGCTACGGCACCAAGCCGCTGAACGGCATCAGCGGTTACGCCGAGTTCGAAGGCGTCTGGCCCATCAGCGACAACTCCTACAACGACACACTCAACGGCAACACACGCGACGCCCTGATCGCTGATCCCGAAGTCGAAGAACTCAACCAGCTCTACGGCAAGTACGAAGCCGGCGGGCTGACCTTCATCGGCGGCCGCCAGCGCATCAAGCTCGACAACGATCGCTTTGTCGGCAACGTCGGATGGCGACAGGATGAGCAGACTTACGACGCGGTCAGTGCGAAATACAAGGGGTTTGAAGACACGGCCGTGCTCCAGGATATGACCTTCTACTACGCTTATCTGTGGAAGATCAACCGCATCAACGCCGACCGCATGGACTGGGATTCCGACTCGCACGTGATCAACCTGTCCTACAGCGGATGCGAGTACGGCACGCTCACCGGCTTCGCCTACATGCTGGACTTCAACGACGACTCGGGCATCAACCAGGGCAACACGTTCGGCTTCCGCTTCAACGGCGGCGTCGATCTCGACGACACCTTCAAGCTCGGCTACGACGCCTCCTACGCGCATCAGACTGACGCCGGCCCCGCCGAGGCCTTCGACGCCGATTACTACATGATCGACGGCTCGCTAACCCACAAACCCAGTTCAACGACCTTCGGCGTCGGCTACGAAGTGCTTGGGTCTGACAACGGCGCTTACGGATTCCGCACGCCGCTGGCGACCCTGCACGCATTCAACGGCTGGGCCGATGCCTTCCTGGCCACCCCGGCTAACGGCCTGCAGGATGTCTACGCCTACGTCGGTACGAAACTGCCGTTCGGCATCAAGGGCAAACTCGTCGGCCACATGTACTGGGAACAGGACGGCGGCGACTGCTACGGCTACGAAGTCGACGCGGTGGCCTCCAAGGCGATCACCAAATGGATGACCGTCCTGGCCAAGGTCGCCTACTTCGAAGACGACGCCAGCGTCGCCGCCCCCCCCGGTGGTGACCGCGTCCGCTTCTGGCTGCAGATGGAAATCAAGTACTGATCGAAGACCTTCGCCCCGGCGGCGCCGCGCATCGTTCCATCACGCGGTGCGCGGCGCCCCATTGATAAGCCTGCGTAATATAGGTGCCCTTTGGCCCATACTTTGCACACCAGTGATAACGCGACATCCGTGCACAATGTTTGTGCACCGACACCGACGCCCCCCACCCAGCCCGAGCCTGTGGCGATGCTCAAGATCATGGTTGTCGACGACCACGCCGAACGTGCCTGTACGCTGGCGCGCGTGCTGACCGAAAGCGGTTACCACGTCGTCGCGCAGGTCGCGGCCAACGACTACCTGCCCGCACGCATCACCGAGGCACAACCCGACGTCATCCTCATCGACGTCGACGCACCCAGCCGCGATACGCTCGAGCAGGTCAGCGCAATTCACCGTGAAACGCCCCGCCCGGTGATCATGTTCTCCAACAACGACGACCGCGAGACCATCGCCGCCGCCATCGCCGCCGGTGTGTCCGCCTACCAGGTCGACGGCCTGGCCCATTCCAAAGTTCAGCCCATCATTGATGTCGCCATCGCCCACTTCCAGCGTTTTCAGAAACTGCAGAATGAGCTGGATAAGGCCCAGTCGACGCTCGCCTCGCGCAAGCTCATCGACCGCGCCAAGGGCGTGCTCATGGCTCAAAAGCAGCTCACCGAGCCCCAGGCTTACCGCACCCTGCAGAAGCTGGCGATGGACCGCAAACGACGACTCGTCGATGTGGCCCGCGACGTCATTGAGATGGCTGATCTGTTGTCGAATAAAACGGAGTCGCACACATGATTCTTCCGGTTGATCCATCGCACCTCGAAAAGCCGCAGCTCGAAATCGGCTTCATTCCGCTGACCGACTGCGCTCCGCTGGTCGCCGCCCACGAACTGGGCTTTTTCGAACGCTACGGGCTGGACGTCACCCTCCATCGCGAGCCCACCTGGTCCAGCATTCGCGACAAGGTCGCCTTCGGCCTGCTCGATGCCGCACACATGCTCGCGCCCATGCCCATCGCCGCCACGCTCGGCATCGACGGCGTCGCCCAGCCGATGATCACCGCCATGAGCCTCGGCCTCAACGGCAACGCCATCACCGTCTCCAACGAACTGCACGCCCGCATGATCGATGCCGACGCGAACATGCTCGCCCTGCGTCATCGCTCGGCCGGCGCGCTGAAAAAAGTCATCGAAGCCAACCGACGCGCCGGGTGCAAACCGCTGACCTTCGCGACGGTCTTTCCCGTGTCCAGTCACAACTACCAACTTCGGTATTGGATGGCCTCCGCGGGTATCGACCCGGATCGTGATGTGCGGCTGGTGATTGTGCCGCCGCCGCAGATGATCGATCGCCTGGCCGCGGGCCAGATCGACGGCTACTGCGTCGGCGAGCCGTGGAACGAGATGGCGGTGCATCACCGGCTCGGCCATGTCGTACTCACCGGCTATGAACTGTGGAACAACAGCCCCGAAAAAGTGCTGGGCGTCACCGCCGAGTGGGCCGCGGAAAACCCGCGGACGCACATGGCCCTGGTCGCCTCGCTGATCGACGCCGCCCGGTGGATTGATCAGCCTGATCATCGCCTGCGCGTCGCCTGCATGCTGGCCAAGCCGCAGTACGTCGGCGCGCCGCTGGACGTGGTGAAGATGTCGATGATGGGCACCTTCGTCGATCACGCCGGCGCCGAGCCGCGCCCCGTGCCGGACTTCAACGTGTTTTACCGTTACGCGGCGACTTTCCCGTGGCGCTCGCATGCAGTGTGGTTCATGACGCAGATGGCGCGTTGGGGGCAGATCGCCCGCAATGCCCCGTTCGCAGAGATCGCCCGTCGCGTGTATCGACCCGACATCTACCGCGCCGCCGCCGCGACGCTCGATGTCGATTGCCCCCCGACCGATTACAAAACCGAAGGTCGGTACGACCTGCCCCACGACCCCGCCGAAGGCCCCACGCTCGGGCCCGATCGATTCATGGATCGCCATGAGTTCGATCCGACCCATCCGCTGAATTATCTCGACAGCTTCCCCGTCCGCCACCGCAGCAAGTCCATGCCGGTGATGTAGTCGGACGCCGAGTTGCCTGTTATTTTTCCAGATGCACCCACAGTGAAAACGCGATGCCGTGGTGTCCGTTTTCGATGCGGTAGAGAATTTTGTTTCGACCCTCGCGCAGGTGCACACGCCGCAGCGCCTCATTCGGTCGCCACTCTTTGAGTTCATCGCGCGACACCCAGATCAGCTCGTCGTTGATCCACACCTTGCCTTTGTCATCGGACCCCATCGCCATCCACAGATCCTGCGCGCGATCGAGTTTGAGTTCCGTGTAGGCGTACCAGATGCCGTAGGGTTCTTCATTGGCGGGGCGAACTTCACCGTGGCGGTTGGTCGAGTTGATGAACTGCCACGTGATCGTCCGCCCGTTTTTGCCGACGTAGGCCGCGTTCAGATCGACCAGGCTCTCCGGTGGAAACACGCGATTCAGATTCGACCGGGCTGGATTCGCGAACGGCCCCAGCGTGTACCACTGCATGATCGACATCCACCCGGCCGCTTCACCCGCCGAGCCGATCTTCCGCCCCGGCGTCGGAATCGACTTCACCTCGAGCTTCGGCGGGAGCACCTCCGCCGGCTCGTCTTCGTGATACGTCTTGTCGCGCGACAGACCCGCGCTGCGCTGCATCGCGCGTGACACATCCACCGCATCGCCGCTTTTTTCCTGGTCGGCCAGCTTGGCCAGTTCCTGCTGGTGGGCGGTCTTTGCTTCGATCGCCGCCAGCGAGATGCCCCCGCCCGCCCCGTTGCCTCCGATCGGCGCGGTGTCCATCTCCGCCTGTGACAACAGCGAATAACCCAGCGCCACCATGCTCTGCGTTTCCGCCCGCGCGGTGCGCATCGCATTCTTGCGCGCTTCCAGTTGCTTCTCGTTGCGGGCATCGCCCTCAAACGCCTCGGCCGGTAGCTCCGGCCGCTCGGGGGCCACTTCATCAATCGCCTTGAGCGCTTCTTCAAACGGAACATTCTGCAGCACCGCCAGCCGCATCGCGCGACCGTGTCGATACTGCCTGGCAAGCTGTTTCTCCATCATCCGCGCCGCATCGTAGAGTTCCTGAATCGAAGCCGGGTCGTTGACCTGCGGCGCCTGCAGCTCGGGCATCACCGCCTGCAGTGTCTGATCCTCCGGCAACTGCTCCAGTATCTTCTTCACGCGCTCAGCCACATCCTCCTGAATCTTCCGGGCAACTTCCTCCTGCAACGGTTTGACCGTCGCCTGAATCTGCTTCGCCTGTTCATAGGATGTGTCGCGCTGCCGCTGGGCATCGTCCTGCACCTTCGTCAGCTTCTTGACCTCCGCGTCGAATCCCGTCAGCTTTTCACGATACTTCTGTAGTTCATCTTCCTTGCGATCGACTTCCTTCTGCGACCGCTCCAGGCGTGAGTCAGCCTCCTTGACCGATCGCTCAGCCCGCTTGACCGCTTTCTCGTCGTTGGCCGCCTTGGCCTGTTCAAGCTGCTGCTGTTTTTCCCGCTGCTGGGCCTGATACTCTTCGCGCTTCTGCTGTTTCTCCTGCACCTCGCGCTGCTTCTTCTCGACGCGCTCGGTGTATTCCTGCTGCATCTTGCGTTGATAGTTCAGCGAGCCTTCGTTTGACTTGAAAGTCTCGTTCGCCTCCAGCGACTGCTTCGACAGATTCATCGCCTTCTGCTGCGCCTCGGTGGCGCGCTGCTGGGCTTCGACCACCGGTTGCGAGGCTTCGACGAGTTTGAGCTGCTGCTGAATGGTCTGCTGGTGCGAGACGGCCACGTGCTGCTGCTGGGTCGCGGATTCGAGTTGCTTCGCCTGCACCGCTTCGGTCGACTTAACGATGGCGTCCATCGCCTGCCGCATCGCGTCCTGCACGTGCTCAGGGGTCTGCTCGATCTGCGCCCGTTCGAACACGCGAAATTCGTCGAGCCGCTTCTCGTTGAGCTCGCGCATGCGCTGCGAAAGTTCCTGCAGGGTCTCGACGCTGTGCTCGATCTGGTCGGCGTTGATCTGCTCGAGCTTCTGCGCCACCTCGGTGATCTCACGCGAGGTCATCATCAGATCAACGGGTTGCGACTCGTGACGCGTCGTCGACCGCTGCGGGGGCGGCGGCGGACCAAACAGCACCTGCCGAATCGGCGTCAGGTAGATCAGCGCCCCGACCGCCGCCAGATGCAGCAGCAGCGACAGCATAAACCATCGCCCCTCGCGCCGGCGACGATCGCGCAACTGGGCCGAGATGTTCTGCGGCTCACTGACTGTTGGTGCCTGGTCGGACATCGGTCAATCCTTCGAATTTGGCGAGTTCCAACACCTGCATCACCGCTTCCCACGAAGCCCGCCGATCGGCGTTGATGCGGACGGGCTGATCCGGATCATTGGCGGCGGCTTCCTTGAAGCGGTCGAACACCATGCCGCTGGTGGCCGGCTCTGAGCCCAGGTAAAGCTGGCCCTGCTCGTCGATCGACACGGTCAGCATGTTCGAAGCCGGCACCTCGCGGGCGGCGAGTTCCGAACGGGGCAAGTCCAGCGGCAGTTCCTTCTCGATCTTCTTCAGCGTGGTGGCCACCAGAAAGAAGATCAACAGCAGAAAGACGCAGTCGATCAGCGGCGCCATCTGTACTTCGATGCCCTCGTCATCCTGCAGGTCAATCCGCATGGGCCACCTCCGCTTTCTCGGGCTGCGGCGTCACTGCCGCGGGAATCGGCGGCATGAAATGTTCGGTGATCAGCAGGCTGATCTCTTCTTCGAGCTCGACGCTGTAGATGCTCACGCGGCTCTTGAAAAAGTGATAAAGCGCCAGGGCCGGGATCGCCACGGCCAGGCCCGCGCCGGTCGTGATCAGCGCCTTGCCGATGTCGCCGCCAAATGCTGCGGGGTTTGCCAGCTCACCCATCGCCGCGATCTGATCAAACGCGCCGATCATGCCGACGACGGTGCCGAATAGACCCAGCAGCGGACTGATCGTCGCCACGACCGCCAGCGGGTAGGCCCGCTGCAGGTGGCGTTTCAAGTCACGGGCGGCGATATCCGCGGCAATGGTTGAAACATCCGACGCGCTGACGTTTCGATGTCGCACGATGGCGGCGATCATGCGCCCCAGTGTGCTGCGACTTTTCACCGCGGCCTGTTCCAACTCCTCAAAGGCGCCGCGACGCCACAGCGCATCGGCTTTCTCGCACAGACCCGATGGCGCGATGTTGCCTCGTCGCTGATGCACCCACCGCTCGATCGCGCACCCGACGGCCACGATCGACGCCAGCAGGATGAACACCATCGTGAGCCCGCCCTGCTTCAGCTTCAGCAGGAAGGCCTCGCCGACGGTGACTTCTTCGTCCGTGTCCGAATTGGCGTCCGTGTCCGGCGCGTCGGTCGCAGGCTGCTGGACCGTCGCGGGCGCAGCAGAGTCGTCACCGGCGTCCGCGGCGGGAGCCGCTTGCTGAGCCAGCGCTATCGAACCAAACAGCAGCATGATGACAACGATGAACGATTTCATGGGCATCTGAGTTCCGAGTTATGAAGGTGAATTGCGTGCCTCACGCATGAGGGTTCAGTGGAAAGCGCGACCGGCCGGCCGCGCCCCGGAGCCCTCTCTGCTCGACAACACGGTAACAGCTTCACACAGCCGTGTCACTTACTTAGTTGATTCTGCACCCCGCGAGACTGACCCCGCCGCGACCCTGGCCGCATTATGCCGAATATTTACAAGGAATCTCTCAATGCCCACAAGACGAAAATGCCCGCTTGGGTGATGATATTTGCACGAGGCATTCACGCATGTATCGCTCCCTAGTTCTGCGATTGGATTACGCATGAGCACCCTCCAACAAACCAACAGCGCCGCGCTGTATCAGCAGCGCATGACCCGCTACACCACGGCCATGGCCAATGGGCAGCCGGATCAGATTCCGATTCGCCCGCTGGTTGCCGAGTTTGCCGCCAAGTACGCCGGCATGACCAGTCAGCAGGTGACGCAGAATTACGAGCTGGCTTTTGAAGCGGTTCGACGTTGCGCGGCCAACTTCGACTGGGACGCGGTCGTGCCGAACATGGTCTATGTCTGGGGCGGCGTTTCGCAGGTGCTCGGGTCGCGGTACTACGCCATTCCCGGTGTCGACATCGCGCCGGACACGGGCTTTCAGTATCTCGAACCGACCGAGGGCGAAGAGTGGATGCGAGCCGATGAGTACGATGCGATGATCGCCGACCCGACGGGGTTTTTACTGAACACCTGGCTGCCGCGCACCAACCGCCGACTGGCGCCCCCCGGCGAGGCGAACACGATCGACAACAACCTCGCCATGCTCAAAGCGGGTATGGCCGTTATGCAGTATTTCACGGCCTTCGGTCCGGCGATCGCGCGGCTGCGGGATGAATGCGGCATGCCGTCGGCGCTGGCCGGCATTCTCAAAAGCCCCTTCGACATCATCGCCGACAAATTCCGCGGGTATCTCGGCATGACGATGGATCTTTACGAGCAACCGGAGAAAGTGGCCAAAGCGGTCGAAGCGATGATGCCGCACATGCTGCACGTCGCGATGAGCACCGCCGACGCCAACGGGCAACTGCCCGCTTCGATATGGATGCACCGCGGGTGCGTGCCGTTTGTCACGCCGGAGCAATACGATCGGTATTATTGGCCTTCGCTGAAACCCATCATCGAAGAACTCTGGGCGGCCGGTCATCAGACGATCTTTTACGCCGAGGGCGTGTGGCACCATCACTGGGACAGTTGGCTGGACCTGCCCGCCGGTTCGATCATCGTGCACTGCGATCGCGATGATGTGTTTGCCGCCAAGAAGAAACTCGGTCATAAGTTCGCCATCAGCGGCGGCATTCCGAACACGCTGCTCAGCTTCGGCAAACCCGACGAGGTGCGCGCTTTCTGTCAGCGACTGATCGACGAGGTGGCCCCCGACGGCGGGTACATCGCCGACGCCGGGGCGATCATGCAGAACGACACCTCGATCGAAAATATACAGGTGATGACCGACTATCTCCGCGAGCACGGCGTGTATTCACAAGCGGCCTCGCCGGCGCCGACCTACCCCGCCCACACGATCGACACACCCGACCGGCACATTCACGCCGCGCACGATCGACCCGCCGGCACGGTTGAACCGTGGGCCAAAGCGAAGGGCGCACTCGGTGAAATGACCGGTGATGAGTCGCTGGTGCGCGACACGTGGCAAAACCTCGACGCGTGGGCGAGCGCGTTTTTGTGGCATATGGTCGTGTCGTTCTGAGGTGATCGCATCATACGAATCAGAGAAATGGTTTGAGCTCGTGTATTTTTCGGAACGGATTTCACATCAGGGCGGTGCGCATGGCGGCGAGATGTTCGGGGGTTGTGCCGCAGCATCCGCCGATCAGGCGCACGCCGGCGTCGCGGAAGCGCCGAACGGCACGCGCCATGTCGTTGGGCGTGGCGGGGAAGTGCGTTTGACCATCACGCTGCACGGGCGAGCCGGCGTTGGCCTGCAGGATGACCGGCGCCGAGCCGGCCGCGTCGACGAGTTGCTCGGCAAGGCGGACGTAGTCGTCGAGGTCGAGGCCCGTGCCACAGTTGGCGCCAACGATGTCAGCCCCTGCATCGAGCACCGCCGCGAGGGCCGCCGCCGGGTCCGTGCCCATCATGGTCAACATCCGATCGCCGGCCTTCTGAAAGGCGAACGTGGCAATGACGGGCCTGTTCGCCAGCGTTTTGGCAGCCCGAACGGCCGTCGCCGACTCGGCGGGATCGCTCATCGTTTCGACGATCACTGCGTCGACTCCGCCTGCATCCAGCGCAGCGATCTGCTCGGTGAATATGTCGTGCAGTTGATCGATGGTGACATCACCCATCGGTTCGAGAAACCCGCCGAACGGGCCGACATCGCCGAGCACCCAGGCGGCATCACCGGCCGCGCGGCGCGCGAGCTCCGCCGCCGCCTGACTGATGGGCGCGACCTGGTCATCAAGCCCGTGCATCGCCAGCGCGGTGCGTGTCGCCTGGAAAGTGTTGGTCGTGACCATGTCGCAACCGGCGTCGAGGTAGCGTCGATGAATCGCCTCGACACAGTCGGCGTGATCGAGGTTCCACCCTTCGCCGCACACGCCGACTTCAAGCCCCGCGGCGATGAGCTGCGTGCCCATCGCGCCGTCGCAAAGCAGCACACGACCAGCCAGCGCCTCCAGCAGATTTTCACGTGACATACGCGCCTCGATGAGTCAGTGACACGAACAGCCGAGCATGCGATCGACCTTCGCTGCGATCATGTCATGCGAGCCGGCTACGCTCAACACGTCGCACTCGGTGCCGAGGATAAACGGTTTGCCCGTCGTTTTCATCTTCACCGCCAACTCGCGGGTCATCGATTCCACCGCATCGATCGGCAGGTCGGCATCGGAATAAAACCGTTTGCTGGGAAGATTGCCGTAAAGCACGACGTCGTCCGGCACGAGTTCGGCATCGTGCCACATCACGCGGCTGCTGCCCAGCGACAGCATGACCGGGTGCAGCCGATGAGCGAACTGACGCACCATGTCGTCGATCAACTCGCCGCAATCGTGAAAGATCAGCCCGACGCCGGCGTCGTTGAGCTGCCGGGCGACAACCTCGTTGGGCCCCATCACGAAGCGCTCGAAAACATCCGACCCACCGGCGATCATGTTCGGCGATAAAAACGTCACATTCGCCGCCGGTTCGCACACGCAGACCGCGTCGGCCCCGGCTTCGATCTGCGCCGCCAGCGAGCGATGCACCTGTCCGCAAGCCAGCTCCAACACCCGCTCGACCATCGCCACATCCGGTTCATCCGACGCCGACATGCCCATGCCCGCCAGCGCCACGGCCGTGATCGGGTCAGCCATCAATTTCGTCGCCAGTGAAAACGGCCCGATCGCCATACCGCACGTGATCCGCTCGCCGCCCTGCCGGACCACGTATCGAATCGCATCCAGGTGGGCTCGGCCCCGCGGGTCAAATGGCGCCTTATCCGACGCGGCGGCCTGCGCCATCTGATCATCGCTCGGCGCCTGGTCGAAGTGGAAGGTGTCGGTCTGCTCGTCAGCAACGCCCAACCGCTGGAGCAGATCGCTTTTTTCCAGGCGCAGGTCCATCAGCGACAGCGCGATCGGCGTGTGGTATCGATCCGCAGCCTCGATCATCACGCGCCCCAGCGCTTTGCCGTCGAGCATCACGGCGGCCGGGTCGGCCTGCTCGTGTAGCACCATGTCGGTGCCGATCGGCAGGCGATGGTCGGCACGGGCCAGTTCGATCAACCGCCGGCGCAGACCTGTCACATGCGCGTGATCAGCGGCGTGTGGTTGCAGTGTTGCCGAAGGATTCGGGGCCATGATGTTGCTCCCGGTTGATCGTTGAATCATGCCGCCACGAGTTGGCGCACGACATCGACCGCGCTGCCGGCGTCGGAGGCATACGCATCAGCGCCGATCTCGTCGGCGTATGACTGCGTGATCGGTGCGCCGCCGATGACGACCTTCGAGCCGTTGAGCCCGGCTTCGCGCAGCGCGGTGATGATCGACTTCATGGCGGGCATCGTGGTGGTCAGCAGGGCTGACAGGCCGATCACGTGCGGCGTGTGCTCGCGCGCCGCCTCGACAAACTTCGCCGGCGTCACGTTCGTGCCCAGGTCGACCACCTTGAAGCCCGCGCCCTTCCACATCATCGCGACCAGGTTCTTACCGATGTCGTGAAGGTCGCCTTGAACGGTGCCGATCACCGCGGTGTACTTGGGTTTGATCCCCGCCGCGATCAGGCGCGGCTCCAGCAGATTCATCGCTTCGCTCATCGCCCGGGCGGCGATCAGCATCTCCGGCACGAAGATTTCGTTGCGTTGAAACTTCGCGCCGATGTCGTCCATGGCCGTGACCATCGCCCCGAGCACCTGCTCCAGGTCGGTCTCAGCGTCCAGCAGCGTCTCGGTCAATTGCCCCGCCTGCTTGCGATCGCCCTTGCGGATGGCCTCGGTCAGTTGTTCCAGTTCGCTCATGACACACCTCAATAAATAATCACCACCAGCCAAGTCCCGACGACGACCCCACACCGAGCCGCCGATATCTGTCTGAATATACGCAAATTCCAGGCGGCCCGTCCATGGCTGACGGTCGCAATGATTTGTCTATTCGTGCTCGACAGAGGCCTTCTGGCGGGCCTGTCGATAAGCCGTGGGGCTTTGGCCGGTGTGCCGCTGGAAGGATTTGGTGAAGTGGGCCGCGTCGACGAAGCCGGTCTCCGCGGCAATGCGGCCGACCGGTCGATCGGTCTGCACGAGCAGGCGTGCCGCCTCGTCGAGGCGCATCGAACGCAGCGTCTGCGAAAAGGATTGACCCGTCACGCGCCGAAACAGTCGCGAAAAATGCGCCGGTGAAACATGCACCGCCGCCGCCACGTCATCGCGACCAAGCGGGCCGCTCATCTGTTCGCGCATGTGTTGCAGCGCGCGGTTGACCAGCATCGTCGCGGCACTGTCCGGGTGGTGCGCGATCGTGTCCATCACCCGTTCCAGCAAATCGCAAAGCCACGGCGACAGCGTTTCAATATCTTCGATCTCCGCGAGTTGCTGCAGCGCGGTGTAGTTTTCACCGAGCACCTGTTCGGGTCGCGCCCCGGCTTCGACAGCCGTGCGACAGACCGTGGCCACCAGTTCCATACTGAAGCTTTTGAGCAGGTCGAAGCGCTCCCCGGCCGCGCCGAACACGATCACAAGAATGTGGTTAAGCACGATGCGCGCCGCTCCGCGATCGCCGCGCCGAATCGCCGCCAACAGTTCCGGCTCCTGTCGCAGGTAAACCCGGCGCAGGTCCGTCGATGCTTCACGTTTAAATGCATGCAGCGCATAAGCGCGATGCTGCTCGCGCTGCGCCTCGTCGCGTCGATGTTGAAGCAGGGCTGCGTTGGTGAGGTTGGCCGCTTCAACGCGATCCAGCAGATCGACGCACGCCCGGCGCGTATCGAAAATCGGCTCGTTGATCCCCGTCGGAAAGAGCACCGACTCGGCAATGCCCGCCACGATCGCCCCGCGAAGCTGCGCGTTGTGCATCAGCGGCGCCGCCCAACAGAGCACACCCGCCGGGCCGTACTGCACGACCGGTTCGCCCCACCGCGCCGCCTCACTGACCGCCCGCCCCAGCACCTCCGTCCACAGCGCCCCGGTCGGCCCGCCCGGCCAGTCATACGCCTGCTGCATCCGCCCCTCGGTATCCACCCGGCAACACCCCACCGGCCACGCCGCCCGATACTCTCGAACGACCCGACCGATCGCCGTCGATTCATGCTGATCAACGAACTCGCTCATGAGACGCCATGTTAACATCACCCGCCCCGGCCGCCGCCCGCCAACTGCCCCTGCGCACAGACGGTACATCAAATCGGCCAAATCGTTGATGCAGGCCGCCCCGTAAAGCCTTATGCTGCCGTCATGAACGGCCTCCAACGCTACAATGCCATGCTCGCCGGCGAGCCGGTCGACTTCGTCCCGCGCATTCCGATCCTCATGCAGTTCGCCGCCGACTACATCGGCGCTACCTACGGCGCCTTCTGCTCACAGCACGCTGTCAAAACCGAAGCGAACATCCGCTGTGCCGAAGACTTCGGCCTCGATGTCGTCGGTGTCATGAGCGATCCCTACAGCGAGACCCAGGGCTTCGGCGGCGAGATCATCTTCCACGATCGCGCCACGCCCGAGTGCGTCCGCCCCCCGCTGGCCGACACCACCGACCTCGATACCCTTCCCCAGCCCGACCCGCACACCGCGACGCGCATGGTCAACACGCTGGCCAACCTCCGTGACTACGTCCAGCGTGCCGCCGGTCAGTACACGATCCTCGGCTGGGTCGAAGGCCCCATCGCCGAGGCCGGCGACCTTCGCGGCATTCAACAGATTCTCATGGACCTGTATGACGACCCGACGTGGGTCGGCGAACTGATGGATCGCTGTGTCGACCTCGCCATCGAATTCGCCCGCGCCCAGGTCGAGGCCGGCGCCGACACGATCGGCATCGGCGATGCGCTGGCGTCGCAGATGTCGCCTGCCATGTACGCTGAGCATGTGCAGCCGAGGCAGATCCGGCTCGCCGAATCGATCGCCGCCACCGGCGCCCGCGTCCGCATGCACATCTGCGGCAACATCACTCATCTGCTGCCCGCCCTGTCGGAAGTGCCTATCGACATCCTCGACGTCGACCACATGGTCGACCTGCCGACGGTGCGCCAGACGATGCCCGACCACGTCACGATCGGGTGCAACATCGACCCGGTCAGCGATGTGCTCAACGGCACGCCGGACTCGATCCGCCGCCTCGTCGCCGAGCGGTATCAACAGGTGGGCAATCCCTACCTCGTTAACGCCGGCTGTGAGATTCCGCCTGGCACGCCGCATGATAATCTTCGCGCCCTGTGCGAGCCGCTGGCTTACAAGGCGTGAAAACCGCTGCATTTTTCGGGTAAAATGAGGCGATGAAATTCGACGACGCATCGGGTGCCGGTCCGGGTGGAACAGGGGGACCGGGCGCGCCGCGGCTTGCGGTGATCACCTGTGCTGTGCTCGAAGCGGAGATCGAACATTTCGCAGCAAACCTGCCGCACGTGATTCATATCGAAAACATGGAACAAGGCCTGCACAACGAACCGCGCCGGCTGACCGAGCGCGTACAGGCGGCGATCGATCACGTCGAACTGAGCACCGACGCCGAGGCGATCGCCTTGGGCTACGGTCTTTGCAGCCGGGGCGTGGAAGGCCTCACCACCCGCCGCGCCCGGCTCGTGATTACCCGTGCTCACGATTGCATCACGCTGCTGCTGGGCTCACGACAACGTTATGCCGAGTATGTCGCTGAGCATCCCGGCACGTATTGGTACTCACCCGGATGGAACAAGCACCACCTGCCGCCGGGCCCGCAGCGCTACGACGCCCTGCGCCGCGAGTACCTCGCCAAGTACGGCGAAGACAACGCGGACTATCTGATGCAGACCGAGCAATCGTGGTTTGAAAACTACGACCGCGCGACGTATGTCGATTTGACGATCGGTGCGACGGATGCCGATGTGCAATACACGCAAGCGTGCGCCGACTGGCTCGGGTGGCAGTTCGATCACCAACACGGCGATGCGGACCTGCTTCGCTCGCTGCTGGAAGGCCGATGGGATGACGACCGCTTTCTCGTGATCGAACCCGGTCAGACGTTCACCGCCAGCGGGGACGACCGCATCGTGCGGGCAATCGACGCGCCGACCCCGAAGGCGGATGCGCCATGAGCGGACCGATTCACGTCGATGTGTTGACCGAGTCGGGTTCGCAGCAGTTGCAACTGGACGCAGCGCCGGCCGATCAATCGCTGGCGGATGTGCTGCGGCGACAGGGCATGCCGCTGAATACACGCTGCGGTCAGCGCGGCGTGTGTGAAGGCTGCGTCATCGAGTTGCTCGAGGGTACGATCGTGCCGCTGGGCGATGGCGGCGCGGTGCATGCCCCTGGTCAGCCGATCGAATTCCGCGCCTGCATGATGCAACTGCCCGATGCCGGCCATGTCACTCTGCGCCTGCCACCGCGCTCGCTGCTGGCGCATCGCCCGCAGGTGCTGACCGACTTCGCCGTGAACATCCCCCGGGCGCACGACCCGCTGTTTCAAGGCCCTCTCGCCGCCGCGATCGACATCGGCACCACCACCGTTGTCGTGACGCTGATCGACCTCGCCAAAGATCGCCTGCTGACTCATGCCGCAGCTTTCAATCGTCAGATGCACCTCGGCGACGATGTGCTCAGTCGCATCAACCTCTGTATGACCAACCCCGAAAAGCTGCAGGCGATGCAGCGGGCGGTTGTCACCGACACGATCACCCCGCTGTTGGATCAATGCCTGCGCGAGGCCGGCCGGGCGGCAAGCGACCTTGCGGGCATCACCGTCGCGGGCAACACCACCATGTTGCACCTGCTCGTCGGCGCTGACCCGACCTCGATGGGGCTTTCGCCGTTCACACCGACCTTTATCGATCATCGTGTCACCACCGCCGGCGCGATCGGCCTGCCGGGGTTGGGTCACGATCTGCCTATTCACCTGCTGCCGGGGGCGGCGGCGTACATCGGCGCCGATGTCATCGCCGGGGCTCTGGCCTCCGGTTTGATCTATGACCAGGGCCCGAGCCTGCTGATCGACATCGGCACCAATGGTGAAATCATTCTGGCACAAAATGGTCGCCTCACCGCCTGCGCCACCGCCGCCGGCCCCGCCTTCGAAGGCGCCGGCCTCGCCGCGGGAACACGTGCCGGCGACGGCGCGATCAGCCATCTCCGCCTGCATGAAAACCCCGCAAAGATCGACATCGAAGTCATCGGCGACGCGCCCCCGATCGGCCTGTGCGGCTCGGCCTACATCGACCTGATCGGCGAGGGCCGCCGCCTCGGGCTCATCGACGACCGCGGGCGTTACCGCTTCGACGCCTGCGACGGCGCATTCGCTGACCACCGGGCCGAACTCGACCAGCTCACCGGCCTCCGCATCGCCGCCGGGCAAGGCAAGCGCGCGTTGATCGTCACCGAGCGCGACCTCGCCACGCTCATGCAGGCCAAGGCCGCCATCGCCGCCGGCACGCTCACCCTGCTGCAGAATGAAAACCTCACGCCCGCCGAGGTGCGGACCGTCTACCTCGCCGGTGGGTTCGGCATGCACCTGAATCTCACCAGCGCCATCGCGGCCGGCCTGCTGCCGGGGTTTGTACCCGAACAGATCAAACTCATCGGCAACAGTTCACTGGCCGGGGCTTACCTTGCCGCGGTTGATCAATCCGTTCTCGGCGCGTTGCAATCCATCGCCGCCGAGGTGACGACCGTCGAGTTGAATCTCGATCCCGGCTTCGAATCGTGTTACATCGAGCAGCTGCTGCTGCCGTGACGGCTCACGGCATGCCGTCCGGGCCGATCTTCTCAAATGGGATCGGCTCGAAGCCCGGCACGTTTTTCCAGATCGCCGGCAGCACCGTCAAATCGAGCTCGCCCTGCCCGGCGGCCGGCAGCGAGGGATAGTCAGCCATCTCGGCGATGAGGTTGTCCTTGCGGTCGAGCCATTCGGGTTTGACGTCGCCGGAAAGCGCGAACGGCTTCTTGCACCCGATGAGAATGTTGCGGTGCATGAGGTTGCCCATCGGCAGCAGCGGGTCGTTGTCCATCGTGGCCGCCAGGCGCGGGTAGCGCTTCTTCCAAAGCGGCGAGAGGTAGTCGACGGCTTCGCACTTGGCCAGCAGGTTCCATGAACCCGGCTGGTCGAGCGTGATGCCGCGCGGCCCGCGGGCGTCGACGTGAATGCCCCGGGGCATGTCGATGAAGATGTTGCCGATGAGGGTGTTGTCACGCCCGCCACCGAGCAGCACGCCGCGGCCGACCGCCCCGAAGACGATGTTGCCGATGACGGTGTCGCCGGAATCACAGTCGTCGAGGTAGATGCCGACCGAGCCGTGGCCTTCGTTGTTGATGCTGTCGTGGATGTAGTTCCAGCGGACGATGTTGCCGCGGCTGGCCCAGTCGCGACCAGTGTAGAACACGCCGACGTCGGAGTAGATCTCGCAGACGTGATGGGCCTCGTTGAATTCGAGCACGTGTTCGTTGCCGCTGTAGAGGTAGGCGCCGGTCGGCGTGTGGTGGACGAGGTTGTGGGCGGCCCGGTTGCCGCAGCCACTGAGGGTCACGCCGCGCCCGCCGCCCCAGTCGATGCGACCGGTGTGATGAACCGTGCTGGCGAGAATGCTGCAGTTGCCGGGCGTGAGCGTTTTGCGATCGCCGCCGTGCGCGGAAATGCCCCGCCGGCCCGTCTGCGTGACTTCACAACGCACCACGGACACATGCTCGCCGCTGACGTCGATGCCGTTCTGCCCGACGTTGCGGACAACACAGCTTTCGATTCGGGCCTGGCTGCAGCCTCTGAAGCTCACCCCTTCGCGGCGGCCGTTTTCGATGACCAGATCACGCACCACCAGGTGTGACACCTTATCCGCACGCAGCAGCGGATTGGTGCTGAGCGTGACTTCGACAGCATGTTTGCTGACGTCCGCCGGCGGCCAGAAGTACAGGCGGTTGTTCTCGCGATCCAGGTAATACTCGCCGGGTTGATCGAGCTCTTCGAATACGTGCAGCACACAGAAGTGGCGCTTCGAATCGGCCTTCCACGGATTGCCCACGCCGTAGCCGTGCTTGGCAGCCAGGCGAAGCTCGCCGGTCTCGGCATTGAAGTTACCCGCCTTGATCGCTTCATCCGCCCAGTCGTAACACCAGAACCCGTGCAGCCACACGCCGCGATCAAAGTTCCACCGCTTGGCGCGGTCGTCGGGAAAGCGGAACGAACCCGGCCGATACACCTCGCGCCGCACCCAGTGCACGGGCTTGGACGCGCCGGCGTCGATCACTTCTGTAAATACGGCGAATCCTTCATTGGGCCAGCGGGCCGACTGCATCGGGCGATCGTCGAACACGACCTCTTCGGCGCCGTGGCTGTGATACTGCACGGGCAGTTTGTCCAGCGGGTCAAAACCCTGCGCTTTGAGGTCGGCGACGAGCACGTGTTTTTTCGCTTCGTCGGAAATCAGCGGCTCGGCCTCGGCGGGTGTGATCGGGCGAAAATCTTTGACGGGCCGCCCGCCGGAAAGACGCGCCTTGCCGGGCTCGATCCCGCGGATGATCAGCGGTTGTTGCTCGGTGCCGCTGTGCTCGGCGTCGAGCTTGACGCCTTGTTCGACGAAGTATTCACCGGGGCCTATCCAGATCGTGCCCCCGCCGGCGCCGCGCATGGCATCGAGGGCTTTTTGAATCGTGGCCAGGGGTTTGTCCTGCGTGCCGGGGGCGGCATCGTCACCATTGGCAGCGACATAAACATCTTTCGCAGTTGCCGTGTGCGGCAGACTCATGACCAGACCGACCATCAACAACCAGAACATCGCGCGTTTCATGTGTAAACACCCATCGAGTTGGGGGGAAGTTTCAAACGTACTGGCATCAACGCATGCGAAGGCATGTTTATCGCATGTCGTGGTGATACATACCAACAGCCGGGTCGCTACGCGGCCCTGGTCATTACACAAAAAAACCGGGTCGCGTTGCGACCCGGCTCATGGGATGTCGATCATTGTTGTACGGAAACTCAGTTCCGGCGGCGGATCAGGCCGAGGGCGCCGAGGGCCAGCAGCGAGATCGTCGCCGGCTCGGGGATCGCCTGAACGACCGTCAGCGTGATGTCGCTGAGGTTGTAGTCGATGCGGAAATTCGTACCGCTGACGGCGAACGTCGTTCCGTCGGCCAGGCCGTTGAAGATGCCGGTCTGGGTGTCGAAGCCATCGACGATGACGAACACATCACCGTTGGTCGGCGCAAAGCCCAAGGCGATCTGCAGGGCGGTGTTCGACAGCGTCAGCGTGTGAGGGCCGGCGCCGGTGAAGGCGAGCTGGTCATATTCGGAGCCGACGGTGGTGCCGTTGATGTCGATCTGGAACGTGCCGTTGGTCAGATCGACGACGGAT
The DNA here is from genome assembly GCA_014873095.1 of Planctomycetales bacterium ZRK34. Taxonomy (GTDB): domain Bacteria; phylum Planctomycetota; class Phycisphaerae; order Phycisphaerales; family Zrk34; genus Zrk34. The sequence continues at coordinate 3,124,558 of CP050848.1, read as the reverse complement.
TCGAAGTTGAGGATGCCGGTGGCGCCTTCATCGCCGGGGGCGAGGATGCCGGCGATATTCGCATCGCCGACGAAGGTGCCGTCGCCGCCGAGGACGCCGGTCGCCGAAACGGTGAACCCGCCGGCGAGGTTGAAGCTGCGCGTGCCGTTGACGTAGAACGAACCGTCGACGGTGGTCAGGCCGTTGATCTGTGAGAAGACCGAGCCGCTGCCGATGAGTTTGACCTTGGCGCCGGCGCCGAGGGTGGTGATGCCGGGGTTGGCCGGCTGCAGGTCGAGTTCGGCGCTGCCGTCGGCGGTGGCGTCGACGATCCATGTGCCGCCGGTCAAGGTCGAGCCGGAGACCTGCGTGACGACGATGTCGTCGAACTGCGTGCCGCTGGCCGCCTGGAACTGAAGCTGGCCGTCGAGCACTTCAACGGTGCCCTGGTTGTCGAATGTGCCGCCGACGCCGGAGCCGCCACCGAAGTGGAAGAACAGCGATTCGTTGCCTTCACCGGCGGACTTGCGCACGGTGCCGTTGTTGGTGAAAGTGAAGCTGTCGGGCAGTTGGACGTCGCCGTTGTTGGTGAAGTCGTACAGGCCGTTGTTGATGAACCCGCCGGTCAGGCTCATGTCGAGGTTGTCGCCGCCGCCGGTGTTGTTGTGATTGAAGGCGCCGTTGTTGATGAAGGAGGCGGAGCCGGCGAGGCCGAGATTCGTGCCGTTTTCGTTGTAGTTGAACGTGCCGTTGTTGGTCAGGTCGTTGTTGAGGGTCAGGTTGCCGGCGCCGTTCCAGTTGATCGTGCCGGTGGCGGTGTTTTCGAATGTGCCTGTGCCCTCGAGGATGTGGTTGGAACCGCCGGTCAGGTTGAGCGTGGCCTGATTGCGAATCGCGGCATCGAGGATGAAGTTGGAATCAGCGCTGGGCGTGTCCCAGATCAGGGTGCCGCCGGCCGCGTTGATCAACTCACCGGTCCCGTCGAGCGTCACGGCCCCGGCGATGGTGAACGTCGCGGCGTTGGTCAGGTCGGTGGCGTCGAGCGTGAGCACGGCGGTGATCAGGTCCATCTGGCCGGCGCCGGTGTTCTGGAAGGTTCCGCCGCCGGTGATGGATTTGGCATCATTGGTGGAGAAGTGGAACACGCCGGTGTTGGTGAAGGTGTTGCCGGCAGTGTCGATGTTCTCGGCGCGCAAGTGGAAGCCGTTGCCGGAGATGTTGGTGGTGACGCCGGCGGCTCCGACGATCAGGTCGTTCTTGCCGACGGTGCCGTTGCCGTTGTTGCCGACAAACACGAAGTTGGAGCCCGAGCCCGAGCCGTTGAACACGCCGGTCCAGGAGCCGCCGATCTGGATGTGGCCGCCGTTGGCGGTCCATGTGCTGCCGGCGTCGGAGACGGAGTTGTTCAGGGCGATCACGATCTTGCTGTTGGTGGCTTCGACGACGCCGCCGGCGGCGTTGATGAAGTTGCCGTTGCGGAACACGAAAGTTGTATCGCCGGTTCCGCCGCTGCGCCGGAATGTGCCGTTGTTGGTGAAGGTGTAGTCGCTGGAGGACATGTCGAAGTCACCATCGCCCTGGAATTCAAACAGGCCGTTGTTGACGAAGCCGCCGGTGCCCTGGCCTTGCAGGTTGTCGTTGCCGCCGGACTGGCTGTGCAGGAAGCTGCCGTTGTTGACGAAAGCCGCATTACCGGTGAGGGTTTTGTGGCCGTTGTCAGCGTAGTTGGTGACGCCGTCGTTGATCAGGTCTGAATCGTCGATCGTCAGGGAGACGCCGTTCTGAAGATTCAGCGTGCCGTCGGTGTCGTTATGGAACCCGGATGTGCCTTCGAAGCGGACGGAGCCGTCGACGGCGTTGACGGTGCCGTGGTTGACGAACGTGTTGTTGGCCGTGATGGCTGAGCCGCTGTTGATGTTGGTCACGCCGCCGGAAGCGTTTTCGAAAACGCCCGTGCCGGAGATCGTCTTCACATCGCCGGACTGAACTTCGAGCGTGCCTTCGTTGGAGAAGGTGGTGCTGGCGGCGACATCGATGTCGCCCTGCGACCAGTCGATCGTGCCGGCCGAGGCGTTGAGGAATGTGCCGGCACCGGTGAGGCTGCGCGTATCGGTGTTGGTGCGGATGTGCAGGATGCCTTCCTGCGAGATGGTGTTGCCATTGGTGTCGAGCTCCGTGCCGAACCAGTCGATGCCGTCGCCGGAGATGTTGACGACGGTCGTGGCCGAGCCGGCGATGAAGCGCCCGCCGGAAGTGCCCGCGGGATTGTCATTGCCGAAGGTGATCACGCCGCCGGCGATGTCGGCGACGCCGGTCAGTTCCGTCCAGACGCCTTCAAACTCCAGGCGGCCGGCGTTGACATCGAACGTGCCGCCGGTCGACACGCCGCGCGAGATGTTCAGAATGCCGGCGTCGACCTGGATCGTGCCGGTGTTCATGAACACATCGGTGCCCGAGCCGAAGATGTAGGACGGGTCGCCGGAGGTGCCGGTCGAGCCGGACTTCCACAGCAGGCCGGTGTTGACGAACTGTGTCGTCGAGGCCAGGTTCACATCGCCGCCGTTGGCGAACTCGAAGGTGCCGAGGTTGTCGAAGGTGATGGTGTCACGGATCAGAATGTTGTCGCCGCTGGCGTTCGGCCCGTCGTGAACGAATGTGCCGCCGACCTGCACACGAAAGATGCCATCGCCGTCCATGGTGGCGTTGGCGCCCTGGTCGAAGGTCACCGTCGCGGCATTGGGAATGTCGACGACGATCGTGCTGTTGATCGTCACCGTCCCGGTGCTCCAGGTGTCACCGTCGTTCAACGTCGTGTCCGACGAGTAGGTCGTGCTCCCGATGTCCGCAGCACGAACACCGCCGGCAGCCAGAACAACAACAATCACACCCAACAACCCGACAATCACCATCTTTTGGATAGGCATAAGCTCACTCTCTCATTCTTCAGTCTCGACGTGTACAGCCCGAAGGCTGGCCTCTGCTTGCTGCGTAAAAACTTCTCACATTTTCCACTTAAAAAGATACCTCACACGCTCACGACATTCAATGAAAATTTAGCAGAATCCACTTTTCAGGCGGCCGCACGCACCGCGCGACGCCTGCGGGCCGAGGCCATAAGCATCGGCATCAAAAGCATTAACGTTCCCGGCTCCGGCACCACAAAACTCAACCGCAGCACGTCGTTGAAACCATCAAAATTGTCGATGATGCTGTAGCTCCACATGGCGCTGGGCAGATTTACGACAACGCCGTTGTCGATGATTTCGTCGGCGATCAGCACATCGTACGAACTGCTGCCGGGCGAATACCCCAGCAGCACATCGACCACCGAGGCGCTGGCCAGCGTCGCCGTTCCGGTGACTGTCACGCGGTCGTAACCGGTGCCGGGCGTCAGGCCGTCGATCTCGATTTCGATGGAACCGGCGTTGAGGTTGTAGTCGCCGTCGATAGCGGTCAGGCCGGGCGAATCGCCGGGCGCGAGGATGCCGCCGTCCTGGTCGAGCGTGAAGTTCATACTGCCAACAGCAAGGCGGCCGCCGGTGAAGTTGAGCATGGCGGTAGAGCCGACGGTGTTGTGCTCGATGGTTCCGGCGCGGAGGGTGCCGCCATTGAGGTTGATCGTGCCGAAGGTGTTGCCGGGGTTGGACCCGTTGGAGGTGGCCAGTTCGATGCTGTTGGCGATGACGGTGCCGGCGTCCATGGTGAACTCACCGCGACCGCCGCCGGCGCCGGTGCCTTCATAACGACCGACGACCAACTCATCGAGTGTCAACATGCTGGCCGCTGATGCGCCGCTGATGTCGAATGTGCTGGGCGAAGGCGTCGTGCCGGTGCCGGGGTTCGCATTGTCGCCGATGAGCAGGTCAGCTTCGGCGACGGATTTACCACCGAGCGTCAACACCCCGCCGGCGACGATGTCGACATGACCGACGGCCTTTTCGTTGCCAACGCGGAATGTGTCAACGGACACGTTGTTGGCCGCGCCGCCGAAGTGGATGTTGCCGACGGTCGAGCCGACGTTGCCGCCGTCGATGTATCCAAGACGGATCGTATCGGCAGTCAGCGTGTTGGCCCCGGTGGTCGAAAGCGTCAGCGTGCCGTTGACCGTATCGTTGGATGTCGACTGCATGCCCAGGTACAGATTGCCGACGTTGATATCGGCGGAGTCGGCGCCGGCCAGATCGAGCGTGCCGTTGGTCGTGGGGCCGGACCCGGAATTGCGACGACCGATGATCAACGTTTCTGTCCCGCTGCCGATCTGCGCATCGCCGTCGACGGTGATCAGACCCGTGCGGCCGTTGTAACCGACGCTGACGGTGTCGACCATCAAGTCGCCGCCGACATTCATCGTGCCGCCGCTGACGACGAGTTCGCTGTAGGAAGTGCCCGTGCCATTGGCGGCGCCGCGCACGAGGTTGTTGTTGACGGTGAACGTACCGCCGTACATGGTGATCTTGCCGGAGGCGGTGCCGGTGCTGGTGATCTGCCAGTCGCCGAGCACCACGTTGTTGACGTCGACGCTGTTGCCGGCGTCATCGGACATCGTGAAGGTCCCGATCGAATCGCCGTTGCTGGTGCCATCGGTCTTGGAGCCGATTTTCAGATCGTTCAGAAAAGCGTGCAGCACCCCGGCGGACAGGTCGAAATCACCCGAGGCGTCGAACGACGTATTGATGTCGCCGTAGCTGATCAGCAGGTCGGTGCGTGCGCCGCCGGAGCCCAGATCCAGCGTGCCGCCAGAGGCGATGTCGACGCTGCCCGTGCCCTTGCGCCGGCCGACGTAGAACGTGTTCGCTGCAATCGTGTTGGTCATGCCCAGGTGCAGCGTGCCGGTGGTCGGGTCGATCTGGTTGGAGGAATTGTCCGACAGCGTGATCGTCGCGACGTTGATGTCGACCGACGTGGCGGCGGACAGGTCGAGCGTGCCGTGGGTCGCGCCGCTTGCGTTCACGTTGCGGAAGCCGATGGTCAGGTCTTCGGTCCCCGAGCCGATCTGCGCATCGCCGCCAACGGTGATCACACCCGTGCCGCCGTTGGAACCGATGAAAACGGTGTCGACCTTGAAATCGCCGGCGACGCTCATCGCCCCGCCGTTGACATTGACGGTGCTGCTGCTGGTTGAGCCCGCCCCGACCGTGTCGCCGCGCACGAGGTTGCCGTTGACGTCGAACGTGCCCCCGCCCATCGTGATGGCGCCCGAAGCCGTGCCGCTGCCGGTTGCATCCCAGTCGCCGAGCACCACGTTGTTGACGTCGACGCTGTTGGCCGCATCGTCAGACATCGTGAACGTGCCGATCGTGTTGCCGCTGGAGGAGCCGGTGGTCTTGACGCCGATCTGAAGATCATCCAGATAGGCGACCAGCTTGCCGGCCGACAGGTCGAAATCCCCCGAACCGTTGAACCCCGTGTTGATGTCGCAGTAGGAGATCAGCAGATCGGTGCGGTTGATGCTGTCGCCGAGGTTCAGCGTGCCGCCGGAAACGATATCGACCGTCGCCTCGCTCTTGCGCCGGCCGACATAAAACGTGTCAGCCCCAACCGTATTGGTCATGCCGAGATTCAGCTCGGCGACCGTCGGCACGAACGCCCCCATGTTGCTGTCCGACATCGTGATGGTCGCGACATCGATGTTCACCGTCTGCACGCCTGTCAGATCCAGCGTGCCGCTCATGTTGCCGCTGGTGGAGCTGTTGCGCTGGCCGATGGTGACCGCCTGCGTGCCGTCGCCGATGTTCAAGACGCCCCCGCCGACCGTGTCGGTGATCCCCGCGAGGGTGGCCTCGCCAAACAGGTCGACGTTCACATCGACATCGCCGAGGACCGTCAACGTGTTGCCATTGAGGTCGAGCGTGTGGGTATTGCCGGTGGTGTTGGCGAACACGAGCCCGGTCAGACTCATCGGCGAGATGTCCAGCACGCTGGTGATGTTGCCGAAGGTGGCATCCGCCCCGCCGTCGCCAAACAGCACCTCGTCGACGGTCGTCACCGGCGCCGGATCGCCGGACCAGTTGCCGCCCACGCCGTCGTCAGACCAGTCGCTGCTGGCCCCCGCCCCGTCCCATGTCTTCACCGCCCCGCCCGCCGGCCATGCCACGCTCAAAATCAAGGCGCATACCGTAAGCCCCATGAACCACCGCGCTATGTTCCGCGCCATCTGCTTGCTCCTCTAACTCACAAATTATCGTTCGGCCTCACAAACTCCAGAACTGCATGACCCCTTGGGCATTATCAGCGTACCCCCTCCACCCGGCTGCCGTCAATCAAAAAAACGTCCCCCCACCCACCAATTCCGCCCATCACCGCCCCTCGCGACCGCTCAGTCGCCCTGACCTGCTCGGCCGCCTGCCTCGTCGAAGCCTACGGCACCGACTCTTGCGGCCAGACCCAGCTCTTCTACGACCTCGCCGGCGTCTGCCGCAAACGCGTCCCCCTGTGCGCCTACATCTACACCAGCCGCCGCTACGACCATCTCATCTCGTGGCCGTTTCGTCACCCGCAACCAAGAGCATATGATCAAAACATGCAACACAAGTGTTTATACAACAGCCTAGTTTGCCCATTACAAACGAAATGCGCAAAAAAGGTTCCTGACATGCCCTGTAGAAAAGCTCTGATGTTCGGCGCGTGTTCGGTTGCGCGGTTGGGCCCAAGGCGTTAGATGATGAACGATGAGCCTGACATCCAAGTCGCCACGGCGGGTGACGGCGATGGCCCTGGGGGTCGGCCGGCGGGTGCTGCCGCGCTATGGTCACCGGTTCTCGCGTCACGACTTCACGCTGCCGCAGTTGTTCGCCGTCCTCGTACTGCGGCAGTTCACACGCAACGACTATCGCGGCATCGTCGCCATGCTCATCGACTGGCCGACGCTGTGCAGCGACATGCAGCTTGCGAAGGTGCCGCACTTCACCACGCTGCAGAAAGTCGAGCGGCGGCTTCTGCGCGACGCGCTGATCCGCCGCATGCTCGCGCAGACGGTGGCGCTGCTGCATCGTCACCCGGACACATCGCTGGAGACTTCGCCGCTGATCGCCGAAGCGATCGACACTGCCGCTGCCGACTCGACGGGCTTCGAACTCGACGGCGCCAGCCGATACTTTGTGCGAAGAAAAGCGCGATCGCCGGGTTTGTATCAAACCACGACCTATCGCCGATTCGCCAAACTCGGCGTCGTGGCCGATTGCGACAACCACCTGATCCTCGGCACCCACGCCACGATGGGCCCGCGCCCCGATGTCGATCAACTGCTGCCGCTGATGGGCGGCATGTGCGTCAACGCCGTGCCGCAACGGCTGATCGCCGACGCCGGCTACGACTCCGAACCCAACCACATCCTGCTGCGCGAATACCTGAACATCGCCTCGCTGATCCCCGCGACCGCTGGTCGTCCAACGTTGAAACGACCGGTCGATGGCGCTGGCTGATGGCCACCGCCTTCGACGACGAGACCTACGGCCAGCGCTGGCAGGTCGAGACCGTGATGTTCATGCTCAAACGCCACTTTGGCTCCGCCCTGACGTCACGAAAGTATCAAACCCGCCGCCGCGAAATGAACCTCCGCGCCGTCACCCACAACCTGATGATCCTCAGATTTGCAGAGCTTTTCTACAGGGCATTCCTGACACCTTATCTTCCCCTACAGGGCATTCCTGACACCTTATCTTCCCTTATCTTCTCCAAACGCTTATCGAAGCGTTAACAACTTATAAGATCAACCCTGGGATAGCTCGGGTTCGCTCGCAAGCATTACAGGAAGGTGGATGGTATTATGATACTAATGGAACTTCCCGTTTTGCTATGCCACCAATGGGGCAGCAAGCGATTGACCAGCAGTTTATTGATGCGATACGGCAAATAAATGTAAACAAGTTGTTTGGCAAATAACTGACAATATGATCAATGAAGAAAACTAAGTCACAATGGCGACACATAGTTATTACGTCATTAATACTGATTGTTGGCGGACTTGGCTTCATGGCAATCGATTTATTTACAAGACCGAACGATCCATACTATTGGTCAATTGTTGCCAGCCCCGCAGTGATTGCAGGTGTTATGAATTTGCTGTCGAGTCGATGTAGATACTTTATATTGCGTATCCAATGGCAGCGAATTCACAACTGGATCGATTCTCTTGAAGATCACGAACTTGCCATCCTTCTCGAGCCACAATACGAGCGAGTTAAGGATGAGTGTAAGAATAAATGCCGCGATCGTTATCCCAAATTGAAGTTTTCTTGGATGGACGAGCCGCCGGTATTCTACAGAGATTTGGATACATGGTACGCACGTTTGCCTATTGCGATTGCAGTCAATGATGCAACCATCGTTATGGGGTATGGGATCGCTGAACTGGTTTACATTCAATGGTTCGGCCGAGATGTGATTCTGAATAAAGTTCCGGTTGGTGCATCTTCAGAAGAATTGGATTGTAAAGATGGCTAATCCCAACAAAAATCAACTCATCCTCGGCTTCACTGCGGGTTATGACAAGGTGTCGAACCGGCTGTTTGAACGGCATCTGCATCATCCGCTGTTGGGCCATCTGTATCCGGCGGATCAGTACGACTCGGCCAACCGCCTGCTCGAAGTCCAGCGCGGCAAGCTCGATCCCGGCGCTTCGCCGCCGTCGACGATCACCATCCCGGAAGATGATCAGATCAAGCTCAAGGGCGCCGACACGGCTGTCAGCCCAGCGGGATGAAGGATTGCATGTGGTCGGTCATGCGGGCGGTGGCGGCGGGCGCATCGCCGGCGCGCAGGGCGTCGACGATCGCCTGGTGCTCGTCGACCGAGCGGGCGATGCGCTGGGTGCAAACGAAGTACAACTCGCGGTGCAGGCGGATCATGTCCATGAGCTGACCGAGCATGCGTTCAAGCAGGCCGTTGCCGCTGCGACGCCAGATCAGCATGTGAAAGGCGGTGTCGGCCCCGATCCAGCGCTGCATCGCTTCGGGGTCATCCGCGTGATCGGGCTCCGCCAGCACTGACCGGCCGATGTCGATCGTGCGACTTAATTCGTCGATATCCGCCGGCGTCAGATGCTCACAGGCCTGCGACATCGCCAGCGGTTCCAGCGCCCCGCGAACCTGGTGCAACTCGCGGAAGCGCTGCGGCGTGGGCAGGCAGACCGTCGCCCCGCAGTGGGGCCGCACCTCGATCAGGGCATCGCGCTCCAACAGTCGCAGCGCTTCGCGGATCGGCGTGATCGACGTGGCAAACTCCGCCGCCAGCCGATCCACGACCAGCCGCTCACCGGCCCCGATCGCCCCGCTCATGATCCGTCGTCGCAGTTCCGCATGAATCCGCCCCGCCAGCGTCCGCCCCCCAGCCCTGCCCCCCGAAGCCCCGGAAGCCTCCCCCGCAGCGTCCCCGAAGGCGCCGCCAAACATGCCACCCCCGAATGCGTCCATCCCGAAGGCGCCGATCCCTGCTTGATCCCCGTTGACAGCCGAATTCGTTTTTGTATCATGCATCATGCATGATCATAACAAAGTGTTGTGATCACTGCAAGTAGCGTCCCGCCATTTGAGCCTAGGCAAGTTTAAAAACACAGGCCCGAGGCGGGGTCGCCCCCCGTTTAGCCGCGACCCGCAGGGGAGCGCGCCACGACCGCCCCCCTCACGGCCCGCGACCAAACAACGCATCTGATTCGGAGACAAACACATGAAACCCGTGGTGCAAATCTCGCTGGATGTGACCAGCCGACAAGAGGCGGTCGATACCGCCGCGATGGCGATGCGGGCGGGCGTCGACTGGCTCGAAGCCGGCACCCCGCTGATCATCGCCGAGGGCATGCACGGCGTCCGCGCCCTGCGCGAAGCCTTCCCGGACACGCCCATCGTCGCCGACCTCAAAACCATGGACGGCGGATACCTCGAAGCCGAGATGATGGCCAAGGCCGGGGCGACACACGTCGTCGTCATGGCCCGCGCTCATGATGAGACGATCCGCTGCGTCATCCAGGCCGGCCGCGACTTCGGCGTCAAGGTCATGGGCGACAACCTCGCCTGTGACGACATGGTCGACGGGGCCAAACGCCTCGAAGACCTCGGCTGCGATTACGTGATTCACCACATCGGCTACGACGAACGCCGCGGCATCGCCGCCCGCGGTGAGCGCGCCCCCAATCCGCTGGATCAGCTCAAGCAAATCGTCGCGGCCGTCAGCGTGCCCGTGCAGGCGGTCGGCGGGTTGTCGATCGAACAAGCCATCGCGACACCGTCATACGGCGCGCCGCTGGTTGTACTCGGCGCGCCGCTGACCATCGACGCCGACGCTTTCCGCACCGCCGACGGCGATGTCGAATCATCGCTCCGCCTGATCTGCGAGAAGGTACACGCCTACGGCGATGTTCCCGTGGGAGGCAAGCCATGAGCATGACCGCCGTCGTCAACTTTTCATCAGAACCCGGCAGCGTCGAGCTGCGCGACATCGAGCTACCCGCCCTGCCGAGTGATCACGTGCTGCTGCGCACCGCGGCGGTCAGCGTGTGCGGGTCAGACCTGCACCAGTGGCAGGGCTCGCACAGTTGGCCGGTGAATTATCCCGTCGTGCTGGGCCACGAGTTCTGCGGCATGATCGAGCAACTCGGCGACCGCGTGACAGGGTTCAACCTCGGCGAGCGCGTCGTCAGTGAAACCGCCGCCGTCATCAATGCCGACAGCCCGCTGACACGCCAGGGGCTTTACAACCTCGACCCCTCCCGCAAGGGGTTCGGCTACGGCGTCAACGGCGCGATGACGAAGTTCGTCCACGTGCCGGCCCGCTGTCTGCACCGCCTGCCGGATGAATTGCCCTTCGAAAAGGCGGCGCTGACCGAACCCTGTTGCGTCGCCTACAACGCGGTGGTCAACAACGGCTCGATCCGACCCGGCGACCGCGTGCTTGTGTATGGCCCCGGCCCGATCGGCATCCTCTGCGCCGTCATGGCGAAACTCGCCGGCGCGACCGTCGGCATCGTCGGCCTCGAACGTGACAAAACACGCCTCGATGTCGCCGCCGCCTACGGGTGCGAACCGATCATCAACGACCCAACCGAGTGGGCGCGACAGGGCGACGGCCTCGGCGTACACGGCGCGATCGATGCCGCCGGCGTGTCCGCCACGCTCAAGTCCGCCATCGCCCTGGTCCGCCCCGCCGGATGGATCAGCAAGGTCGGCTGGGGCCCACAGCCGCTGAACTTTTCGCTCGACCCGCTCGTGCAGAAAAACCTCACGCTCCGCGGAAGTTTCAGTCACAATTGGCCTATCTGGGAAGCGGTCATCGCCATGCTCGCTGACGGCCGGTTGAACATCGACCCAATCATCGGCGGCGTCTGGCGGCTGGATCAGTGGCACGAAGCCTTCGACGCCATGCACGAAGGCCGCGTCGTCAAAGCCGTCCTCAAACCGTAAGAAAAACAGTTCGCCACGGAGACACGGAGTGAAAACTGGAACCACTGATGAACACAGATCATGAGAAGGCTATTGAGTTTTCTTCATCCAGTTCATCTGTGTTTATCTGTGGTTTAATACCCCGTGCCTCCGTGGTGAATCATTCTGACAGGAGCAACCCGTGCGACTGAAAGATCACGTCATCCTCATCACCGGGTCCACGCGCGGCATCGGTCGCGCTATCGCCGAGCGATGCATTGCCGAAGGCGCCCGCGTCATGATCACCGACCTGCCCGCCGAGTCGAACGCCGGCGCCGACTTCGTGAAAACACACGGCATTGACCGTGCCGCATTCGTCGCTGACGACCTGCGCGACCCTGCCGCACCGGCTCGCCTGATCGATGCCGCCATCAACAAGTTCGGCAAGCTCGACGGACTGGTGAACAACGCGGCGATGGTGACGCGCAGCGATCTATCCAGCACGACGGCGGAGCTGTTCGACGAGATGATGGCCGTCAACGTGCGGGCCGCGATGCTGATGATTCAGGCGGCGGCGCCGCATCTTGAAAAGACCCGCGGGCGCGTGGTGAACATCGGGTCGATCAATGCGTGGTGCGGCGAGCGGGTACTGCTGGCGTATTCGATGACCAAGGGCGCGCTGATGACGATGTCGCGCAACCTCGGCGACGCGCTGGGGCCGCGCGGCGTGCGGGTGAACCAGGTGAACTTCGGCTGGGTGCTCACAGAAAAGGAACTGGCCGTAAAAATCGAAGACGGGCTGCCGGAGGATTGGCCGACGCGCCTGCCGACCGATCGCATCCCCGCCGGGCGGATGACCACGCCCCAGGACGCCGCCGCCGCGGTGGTCTACTGGGTCAGCGACGAGTCATTTCCCGCCAGCGGCTCGGTGGTGGATTTCGAGCAGTTTCCCGTGCTCGGACGCAATCCCGTGAAGGAGGTATGACATGCCGAAGCTCGCCGCCTTTCCCAAGGCCTACATGGATGCCCTGTGCGTCGACGGCTCGATGAGTCTGCAGCAGTGGATCGAACTGGCCGCCACGCTCGATATCGACGGCCTTGAAATGTACAGCGGCCTGATCGACCTGCGCGATCCGGCCGACTGGCCCCGCTACCGCCGCATGGCCCAAGACCACGGGCTGAGCATTCCGATGCTCTGCTGCTCGCCGGACTTCACCCACCCCGATGCAGCCTTCCGCGCCGATCAGGTTGAACACGAAAAGCGGTGGATCGACATGACCGCGGCGCTCGGCGGTCAATACTGCCGCGTGCTCAGCGGGCAGCGGCGGCCGGAGGTTTCACGTGAAGCCGGTATCGCCTTCGCCGCCGAGTGCATCGAAGCCTGCGCCCCGCATGCCGAAGCCGCCGGCGTCACGCTCATCCTCGAAAACCACTACAAAGATAACTACTGGCAATTCCCCGAATTCGCCCAGCACACCGATGTGTTCTGCGACCTGGTCGATCGCATCCGCGTGACCAACTTCGGGGTCAACTACGACCCGTCGAACACGATCCTCGCCGGGGAAGACCCGCTCGAATTGCTGCGGCGGGTCAAGCATCGCGTCGTGACCATGCATGCGTCGGATCGCTACCTTACCCACGGCACGATCGAAGACCTTCGCCGCGAGGAGGATTCGGTCGGCTACGCCAAGCGACTCAGTCACGGCGAGATCGGCAAGGGGCTCAACGACTACGATGCGATTTTTACCGAACTGCGGTCCGTCGGTTTCGACGGATGGATCAGCATCGAGGATGGCGTCGACGGCATCGAGCAACTCGCCCGCTCGGCCGCCTTCCTCCGTCGCAAGATCGCCGAGCACTTCGAGGGAGCGGCCCGTTGAGCGCGGCGGATCTACCAACACCCGACGAGCTGCTCGCCGAGATCGATGCGACCCAGCCCGCCGCCGGCGAACTGCGGCTCTGGTGGCTCGGCCAACACAGCTTCATCCTCAAATCACACGAGGCGCTGCTCTACATCGATCCGTTTCTGACGGATATCGACGGCCGGCTGATACCCCCATTGCTGCGGCCGACGGACCTGGCCCATGCTGATCTGATCTGCGGGACGCACGATCATGCCGACCACATCGACCGCCCCGCGTGGCCTGTCATTGCGGGCGCTTCCGACAAGCCTCGTTTCGCCGTGCCCGAGTTGCTGCTGCCATCGCTGGCGGGCGAGTTGAACATGCCGCGCGAACGTTTCGTCGGGCTCGACGACGGTGTCAGCATCACCGTCAAGGATGTGAAGATCACGGCGATCCCCGCGGCGCACGAGTTTCTCGATCGTGATGAAGCGACTGGTCGCTATCCGTATCTCGGGTTGATCTTCGAGAGCGGCGGGCGATGCGTGTATCACGCCGGCGATACGTGTCTGTACCGCGGGCTGCACGAGCGGCTGGATCGGTGGCGGTTTGACCTGATGCTGCTGCCGATCAACGGGCGCGACGCTGAGCGGCTCAAAGCGAACATCATCGGCAACATGACCTACCAGGAAGCCGCCGATCTCGCTGGCGAGATGGACACCGTCGCCGTGATGCCCACCCACTGGGACATGTTCGCGGCCAACCCCGGCGACCCGGACGCCTTTGAGCGGTACATGCACATCAAGTACCCTCACGTGATGGTGATGCGTCCGCCTTACGGGCGCGGCCGACCCGTGTCATGACAGTGAGTTGAACATGAAATCAGCAGTGTTGATCGCGGCGGCGTTGATGATGGGGTCGACGATCACGGCGGCGGATGAGCCGGCCGGCGAGCAACCCGTGCCGGTGGCGTATTACTTTCCGAACTGGCATCACATGACCCGGCCGCAGGGCAACAGCCCCGGCGAGTGGATCAAACTCGGCCGGGCGATCCCGCGATTCGAAGGCCATCAACAACCCAAGCGGCCCGTCTGGGGCGTCGAGGATGAAGCGGACCCCGTCGTGATGGCGAAAAAGATCGACACCGCGGCGGACTACGGCCTCGGGGCCTTCATCTTCTGCTGGTACTACTACAAGGAGGGGCCTCACCTGTCGGAGGCGCTGAACGACGGCTACCTTAAAGCGCCGAATCGCAAGCGCCTGCCCTTTGCCCTGATGTGGGCGAATCACGATCTGGGCAAGTGGCGCGACGGGGCGATCCCGCGCGATGTGTTTGATCGCATGGCGGACGTGCTGGTGGCACGATATTTCAGCGAACCGTCGTACTGGAAGATCGACGGCAAGTGTTACTTCAGCATCTATCAACCGAAGACGCTCATCAAGGGACTCGGCGGCGTGGACGGGGCGCGTGCCGCGATCGAGTCGCTGCGTGAAAAGACCCGCCGCGCCGGGCTCGGCGGTGTGCACATCAACCTCATCGACTGGCAACCCTCGCAGACGCCCGACCCGATGAAACTCGTGCGCGACCTCGGCGCCGACAGCATGACCAGCTACGTGTGGGTTCACCTGATCGCGCTGCGTCAGTTTCCGACCGAGCCCTATCAGAAGATGGCGGACAGTTACTTCGCCTACTGGGATCAGCGGTGGGCCAACTGCGGGGTGCCGCACTTTCCGAACGTCACGATGGGTTGGGACCCGACGCCGCGGCTGGGGCCGGACCAGCCGCACACCGGCAAGGGCTACCCGGATACGCCCGTGATCGTCGGCAACACCCCGCAGGCATTTACCCGGGCGCTGATCGCGGCGCGTGACCGGGCGATGACGCTGCCGCCGGGCCGACGGTTCGTGACGATTTACGCCTGGAACGAATGGACCGAAGGCGGCTACCTCGAGCCCGAAGCCACCACCGGCATGCAGTACCTCGAAGCCATTCGTGCCACGTTTGGCAGCCCGGCCGGGCGGTAGTCCCGCCGGTCATTTCTGATCGACGTACACCATCCAGCAGACGCCGAAGCGATCGGCGACCATGCCGAAGCTCGGCGAAAAGAACGTCTTGCTCAGCGGCATGTTCACCTGCCCGCCGTCGGACAGCGCCTCGAAAACTCGCTGCGATTCCGCTTCATCCGCCACGGTGATCGACAGCGAAAACCCGTCGAACTTCATCTCGCCCGTGCCGCATCCATCGGACGCCATCACGACTGAATCGCCGATGCGGAAGCTCGCGTGCATGATCTTGTCGCCCCAGTCGGCGGGCATCTGTTTGGAATCACATGGCTCGGGGCTATCAGAAAAACGCATCATCATCTCGACTTCGGCGCCGAGCTTTTCACGGTAGAACTCGAGCGCCTGCTCGCAACTTCCACCGAAAAACAGGTAAGGTTGAATCAACATGAGGGGTCACCTTTGTGTTTATGTTTAAGTGTGTCTTGAAAACGGCCTGCTGGCTTCACGAGGTCTGCGGCAGCCCGGGAATCTGCATCACGGGACGGACTTCGACGGTGCCTTTGCGAGCGGCGGGAACGCGCGTCGCGATTGCGATCGCTTCATTCAGATCACGCGCTTCGACGATGAAATATCCGCCGAGTTGCTCATGGGTCTCGGCGAACGGGCCGTCGGTCACCATCGGGTTGCCGTGGCGGACGCGCACACTCGTGGCGGTGGCGACCGGGTGCAGCGGCGAGGCGGCGACGAACTGGCCGCGCTCGTGAAGCTCCTGCGTGAGCTGGGTCGACTCGGCATAGCAGCGCTCGCGCTCGGCGTCGGTCCAGCCTTTCTCATCGCTGTAAATCAGCAGCATGTATTTCATGATTCACCACCGCAACGGTCGCGCTCGGCGACGAGCTCGTTGATCTGCACGTCAGCGGGTCGGATCTCGAAAGGCCCGGCGAGCCGCACGCCGGGATGCTTGGACATCAGTTCGACGGCGTGGGCCATGTCGCGCGCTTCGAGAATCAGGATGCCGCCGAGCTGCTCCTTGGTTTCGGCGTAAGGACCGTCGGTCGCGATGACGCGGCCGCCTTCGAAACGAAGTGTTTTAGCGGTCGAAGCCGGCTGTAGCGCCTCGCCGCCGGTGAAGTGTCCGCCGGATCGAAGCACATCGTCGTAGGCGAAGCATTCGTCCATCATCGCCTGCTGCTGGGCTTCGGTGAGCGATTCCCATTTGCCGTCTTCGATGTATCCGAGACAGATAAAACGCATGTTGAAACTCCTGGCTCCGTGTGAATTCGAGGCCGTGGATCAGTCCTGCGACTCGATCTGCTTACACAGATGATCTTCCATCTCGCGCACCTTCGGCGAAACGGCCTCGCCGAAATCGTCCATCACGTACATAGGCCTGATCTCGATGACCGACTGGTCGCCCGTCGGGTTCGGGCATTTCTTGACCCAGTCAATCGCCTCTTCGAGCGACTCACATTCCCAGAGCCAGTACCCGGCGACGAGTTCCTTGGTCTCGGTGAAGGGGCCGTCGACGACGGTTTGCTTTTGACCGTCGAACACCACGCGGGCGCCGTCCCGGCTCGGCCGCAGCCCCTCGCCACCTTTCATGATGCCCGCATCGACCAGTTGCTGGTTGTAATGCATCATGTCTTCCAGCAATTGCTGACTGGGCATGACGCCGGCTTCGGTGTCCTGATTCGCCTTGACGAACACGATAAAACGCATGATGAGACTCCTTGATGTTCGGTTTTGTTTGCTGCGTTCATCAACTGGTCGATCGGCGGCCGGCGAAATCGACATCCCCGTAAAATATTTTTTTCAACCCAGTTCTCGCAGTCGTCTGGCCAGAAAACGGCGCTCGGGTTCCTGCTGCGTCAGATCCAGCGCCCGTTGATACGAGGCGCGGGCCTGATCGGTGCGACCCAGTCGGCGGCAAAGGTCCGCCCGGGCCGCGTGGGCCAGGTGATACTCAGCCAATTTCCCATCGGCCAGCAGCTCATCGATCAACGTCAGCCCCGCCGCGGGCCCGTCACGCATCGCCACGGCCACCGCCCGGTTCAGCGCGACGATCGGCGAAGGCTCCACCTGCCCCAGCAGGTCATACAGCCCGACGATCTGCGCCCAATCGGTTTTGTCAGGTGTCGTAGCCTGAGCGTGTACCGCAGCGATCGCGGCCTGCAGCGTGTATGGCCCAACGCGGCGAGTCGCCAGCGCCCGCTCGACCAGGGCCGCGCCCTCATCGATCAGGTCACGTCGCCAGCGCGAGCGATCCTGGTCTTCCAACAGAATCAGATCGCCGTCGGGTGTGCTGCGGGCCTCGCGTCGTGACTCCTGCAGAAGCATCAACGCCAACAGCCCGACAGCCTCCGACTCCGGCAGCAGATCGACAAGCAACCGCTGCAGGCGGATCGCTTCACCGGACAGGTCCGCCCGGGTGACGTGATCGCCCGACGAGGCGGAGTATCCTTCGTTGAAAACGAGATAGGTCACCCGAAGCACGCTGGCCAACCGCTCGCCGAGGTGTTCGCGCTCGGGCACTTCGTAGGGAATGTTGGCCTCGCGGATCTTCGCCTTGGCTCGAACGATGCGTTGAGCAATCGTCGGCGGTGATGTCAGAAAGGCGGCGGCGATCTGCTCGGTGGTCAATCCGCAGACTTCACGCAGCGTCATCGCGATCTGAGCCTCGGGCGACAGCGACGGGTGACAACACGTGAAGATCAATCGCAGTTGGTCGTCTTCAACGGCGACCGCTTCACGCGGCGCCGATTCGGTGTCCAACCGCTCAGCCAGCGACGTAAGCGAAGCATCAAACCGCGCCCGCCGCCGCAGAGCATCGATCGCCTTGAACCGCCCCGCCGAGACCAGCCACGCCCTCGGGTTGGCCGGCACCCCTTCACGCGGCCACTGCGCCAGCGCCGCGGCAAACGCATCCGACAGCGCTTCCTCGGCCAGGTCGAAATCGCCGAGCACACGGATCAGCGTCGCCAAAACCCGTCGCGACTGCGACGTGTAAAGCGATTCGACAGTCTGCCTCACGGATTGGGGCGAAGAGTCAGCCATGGACGGAGCTTCATTCAGGGAACACGCTGCGATGGCAAGATCGTACCGGATTTTGAGGCGATCGACCTAGTCGACAGCATACTCGCGGGATATCTTTGCGGGGGTATTGAGGCCCCCATCACAACCCGAGGCAGATGCAACATGAGCAACCCCGTCGAGTATTGTTTTTCGTTCGGCCCGTGGAACATTCACGAAGGGGCCGACCCGTTCGGGCCTGATGTCCGCACGCCCGTGGCGCTGGAGAAGAAGCTGCCGCTGTATCGTCCGCTGGGCTTTGAGGGGGTGCAGTTTCACGATGACGATGTCGTGGAAAACATCGATGCGCTGAGCCCGGAGCAGATCATGAAGCGGGCCGGCGAAGTGAAGAAACTGCTGGACGGCGAAGGCCTCACACCCGAATTCGTCGCGCCCCGGCTCTGGTTCGCCGAGCAGACCGTCGACGGCGGGTTCACATCCAACAGCGCCGCCGATCGTCAATACGCCATCGATCGCACCCTGCAGGCGGTCGACATCGCACGCGAAATCGGCACCACCAACATCGTGCTCTGGCTCGCCCGCGAAGGCACCTACATCCGCGAATCGAAAAACGCCCGCGTCGCCTATCAGCGTCTGCTGGAAACAATCAACCGCATCCTCGCCCACGACCCCGAAGCCCGCATCTGGATCGAACCCAAGCCCAACGAGCCGATGGATCACGCCTACGTGCCGACGATCGGTCACGCCATCGCGCTGGCCTATGCCAGTGACGACCCGTCGCGCGTCAGCGGGCTCATCGAAACCGCCCATGCCATCCTCGCCGGGCTCGATCCGTCCGACGAGATGGCCTTCGCCCTGGCGCACGACAAGCTCGCCAGTGTTCACCTCAACGACCAGAACGGCCTGAAATACGACCAGGACAAATCCTTCGGCGCGGTGAATCTCCGCTCGGCGTTCAACCAGGTGCGCGTGCTCGAGGAAGCCGGCTTCGGCAGTCGCGGCGAGTTCGTCGGCCTCGACGTCAAGGTCATGCGAACCCAGAAAAACGCCCCCGCCACTGAGCACCTTTCCAACAGCCGCACGATCTTCCTGCACCTGGTCGACAAGGTCCGCTCACTGGACGCCGCGACGCAGCAGCAGTACATCGACGCCCGCGACTATGAAGGCCTCGAGCTGTACATCACGCGCCACCTGATGGGTGTTTGACTCCCTCTCCCCGTGGGAGAGGGCTGGGGTGAGGGTGCACCGCAGTGTGCATCGGCCCCGCCTGGAAATCATCAACCGGAGCCCGCCATGACATTGCACATCAATCGCCGCACGTTCCTTCAAGCGTCCGCCACGATGGGTCTGACCGCCCCGCTGATCGCCCCGCGGCTCGTGCGGGCCGCCTCGCCCAACGGCAAGTTGCAACACGCCTGCATCGGTGTCATGGGCATGATGGGCGTGGCTGATCGCAAGTCGCTGGCGAGCCATCCGCAGATCGACATCGTCGCGCTGTGTGATGTCGATGAGAACTTTCTAAGCGCCGCCGCCAAGGAGCATCCCGGCGCCAAGACCTTCGTCGACTGGCGGCAGATGATCGCCGAGGCCGGTGACAAGTTCGACTCGGTCAACGTCACCGTGCCGGATCACATGCACGCGGCCATCGCCATGACCGCCATGCACGCCGGCAAGCATGTGTGGACGCAGAAGCCGATGTGCCACGACATCGCCGAGGTCCGCGCGTTGACACAGACCGCCGCCAAGATGGGCGTCGTCACGCAGCTCGGCACGCAGCACGCTTCAGGCATGGGCGATCGCATGGCGGTCGAGTTCATGAAGCAGAAGGTGCTCGGCAAGGCCAAGCGCCTGATTCTCTGCTCCAACCGCCCCGGGGCCATCGACGCCTACCGCCTGGTCGGCCCGCGCCCGGCGCACGGTGAAAAGCCCCCCGCGCATCTTCACTGGGACCTCTGGCTCGGCACCGCCCCCCAGCGCGCGTATTCACCCGGCATCTACCACCCCGTCAAGTGGCGCGCATGGCAGGACTTCGGCACCGGCTGGTCCGGCGACATCGGTTGCCACATCTTCAACGCCCCGTGGAAAGGCCTGGGCCTGTCCGCCCCCAAGTCCGTCATCGCCGAAGTACAGGAATCGTGGAAGAACAACCCCGCCCGCCGGGCCGACACCTGGCCCCAGGCGGATCACATCACCTGGATCTTCCCCGGCAATGAATACACCGGCGGCGAAGACCTCACCGTCGAGTGGTTCGACGGCACGATCTATCCGCCCAAGGAAATTCAGGCCCTGAATCCCAGCGAAAACTACCCGGCGGAGTCCTTCATGATGGTCGCTGAAAACGGCGCCCTCCTGCTGCCGCACACCTCCGGCCCGCAACTTCTACCCGCCGAGAAATACCGCGCCTACCCGCGCCCCAAGCTCCCGCCGCAGAACCACTGGCACAACTTCGTCGACGCCTGCCTCGGTAAGATCGACGCCCCCGAATCCCCCTTCTCGATCGCCGGCCCGATGAGCGAGGTCGTCGTCATGGGCACCGTCGCCATCCGCCGCCCCGGCGTCAAGCTCGAATGGGACTCGCCCGCGATGCGCTTCACCAACGACGAAGCCGCCAACAAACTGCTCAAGCGCACCTACCGCCCCGGCTGGGAAGTCGAAGGACTCTAACGCGCACAAACACGACCGAAACACCTTCCGGAAAAAACGTTTTCGACTGTGTTTGAACCCGTTTTTCAGCCGAAAACACCCGCCGCGTTGAGTTCGCCGCGCACAGACCTGTCGTTCTGCCGCGCCGGTGCGCACAAACGCGCTGTCGCCGCGCAAGGTTCGTGCGCACCACCGTGTCGTTTTACCCACGAGGCGATCCAATCCATCGCCATCGGTCACCGCGTGCGCACAACATGACGCCCTCAAACGACACCTTCGTGCGCGCCACCCGCCTGGCGCCATCCAATCGCCGATCGCGCGCACAAACCCGACGCGCACCAAACCGTCGTTTTCAACAGAACCCCTGACATTTCGTATTCACCCGCAACAACAAGCGTCAACCAGCGGGTTCGATGACGAGCAACGATTACGAGCACGAGCACGAGCACGAGCACGAAAACGGGTGTCACACACCGCGAAGCGCGGTGTGTGATATGGACCGACCGCGCCAGAGCATTTCGCGTCATTCATGACCGTGTGATAGCCGCGAGCGGAAGCTCGTGGCCCGCAGGCTTCCGCCTGCGGCTATAAAAGATAATTTCGCAAGATGCTGTAGAGGCACACACCGCGCGGCGCGGTGTGTGGCACCCGCCCTACGGTACTTCAGACTCACCTACCGCCTCTTCAAGAATCATTTCCTTCTTGTCTTGCAACAATTCGATTAACTGCCTCCGGTCCATCGAGGCAAGTGATTGCCTGATCTCCTCCCCGCGGCCATCCAGATTCAACACGCGATCCATCGGATAGACGTAATCAATCAACCACACAACCTGGCCATGAAGCCATTCATCCTCACTGTCGAGACTGGCAATCAACATTGCAAACAGTTTGACCTTACTGCCAGGTTGTATGAACTTCAGCTGGCGATCACCCAGCATTCGCGCATAGACGGCACGCTGCACTATTGGCTGGTCCCCAAATTCTTCCCACCGCTTGCTGATAATCCGAATCACATCATCCCACACGATCAAGTCTTCCGGCACTGTGAGCATGCAACCTTTAATCGCTTGCCCGCTACCCGCTTCGAGCGTGCGCTCAACAATACTCCGGTCCACAATTTCCAACCCACAAGCAACGCATATCCAGTATCGCAGGTCCGACTTGAGCAAGCCTGATCTCAACCGATCGCGGATCTGATTTCTACACTTGCCGGTCAGTTCGCCATACAAGCGATCCATTTCGGCATAGTCTTCATCGTTAATGGCTGTGAGAATGGATTGATATGTTCTGTCACAGTCTGCATCACTTGCATGACGCAGTCCCCAGTCAGCTGTCAATATCAGCCACACTCCCACACAAAGGATAACAACCGAAATACTGAGAATGACAACTGCCCGTGAATTAATACGATCATGTTTCATCGACATGATTTCCGAATCGCACCAGAAGCACACACCGCGCTGCGCGGTGTGTGGCACCCGGCGTTAGCTGTCGGTCTCAAGATGTTCGGACCGACGGATGCATCGAATCGACCAGAAGATCAGACCGAGCCCCATCAATATCCAGACGATACCGCTGACGACTTGACCACCCTTCAACGACCAGAAGCTCGGCATGGTTTTCGTACCGTCGGGGTGCTGCAAGTAATACAGTCGAGGGGGCGGACTACCGGAGGTGTCTTGTTGAACGACAACTCGATCAAAATCCCTGGCGAGCGTCTGATAGTCCGCGATCGACCACCAGACCCAGACGACTCCGGCGACCAAGAGCAACAAAGCGATGAGCAACCCCATCAAGTGACGCTCGAAGATGGAGAACAACGGCGCTTTACTGTCCGTGTTGATCTTCGCGGAGTCGGTGGGCTGCATCGTGAGTCTCCTGATCGGAGTAGCGATCACCACTTGCCGTGGTCGGCGGGGGCGGCGAGGGTGATGCCGCGGCGTTCGAGCAAGGTGCCTTCGGCCAGGTACAGATTCACCAACGCGATGCGGTAGCCGACGACAGCTTCGACTTCGGCGATCTGGGCGGCGAGCAGATCGCGCTGGGCCTGGGCGACGAGCAAGGCGGTTGATGTGCCGACGTCGAAGCGCTCGTGTTCGGCCTGCACGGTCTGCTCTTCGAACTGGCGCGTGGTGGCGGAGGCGGCGATCTGCTTGCGGGCGCGCTCGGCTTCGTTGACGGCGAGCCGCACATCGAGGCGGATGAGCTGGCGGAGATTGTCCAGCGCCTGAACCGACTGCCAGCGTTCGGCGCGGGCGGCGAGGTCGCGACCTTCAGCGGCGCGGTTGCCGAGGTAATGACTGAAACTGACGCCGGCGGTGAAGTCGTAGGTGCCGTCGTTGAGGTTCTGAAACGATCGGCGAAACGTGTTGTCGAATCCGCTGCGGCCCATGGTGACAAACACATCGAGGCGCGGCAGCAGCCCGTTGCGGGTGACGATGGTCTGCAGGCGATCCTGGTCGAGGCGCAGGCGGGCTTCGTTGATCTCGGGGCGCATCCGCTGGGCGAGCGTGACGCGGTCGGCCTGGTCGGTGATGGCCTGCGGATCGATGTTGAACTTCGTGGTGGCGACGACTTCGCGGTCCAGCGAGCCGTCACGACTCGGGTTCATCAGGCGAAGCAGTTGCAGGCGGGTGGATTCGAGACTGCTGCGCGCATCGATGAGCGCCTGCTCACGACGGGCGACCTCGGCGCGGGCGGCGGCGGCTTCGGTCCGCGCCACCACGCCGACCTCGATGCGCTGCTCGACGACATCTAGCTGCTGCCGAGCGACGTCGAGGGAACGCTCGAAAATGGCGATGCGCTCGTGGGCGAGAATGTAATCCCAGTAGGCGATCTCGGTTTCGGCGAGCAGGGTTTCAGCGAACCCGCGAAGGATGTATTTCGAGGCGAGGGTGTCGAGCTCAGCCTGGCGGATGGAAGCGAGATTGACAGCCGGGCCAAACCCGCGAAGCAGGGACTGGGTGACGGTCAGTCCGAGGCGGGCTTCCTGCTGCTCGGGGGCGCGGTTGGAGATGGAGCGATCCTGCGTGACGGATGCTTCGATATCGGTGCCGGTGGGCAGCTCCTGGCGGATGCCGACTTCGCCGGAGGCCTCGTTGCCTTCGACGTCGAAGCGGGCGCTGGTGCTGCGGGCGACTTCGCTGGAGCGCTCTTCGTTGTACTCGGCGGAGGCGAACAGTTGCGGATCGAATCGGCCGCGCTCGATCTGCTCGAAAGCGCCGGTGATGACGGGGTTCAACTGCTGGACGGCGAGGTCGCGATTGTTGGAAAGCGCCAGCAAGGCGGCCTGCTCGACGGAGACTTCGAGGGGGCCGGCGGCTTCGAGCGCGGGGAGCGTGGTGTTTTTCTGCGGCGTGGGGATGAGGCTGTCGGACAACTCGACGGGCGTGTCGGTCTGCCGGCGCATGGCGCGGTCGACCTGCTCATCGAGCACCTGCCAGTGGTCCGGCGGGGCGCAACCGGCGAGGGTGAGCAACGTGAACAGCGTCGCGATCGTGTTGAAGCGGGCAGAGCACACACCGCGCGGCGCGGTGCGTGGCACCCGGCGTGGACGAAGGCGGGGGGAATTAATTCCCCTCGCCGGGTGGTTGGTATTCGTGATGCTCATGCGGCGACCTCGGTGCGATGACGCTCGGGGTGGAACAGCGAATATACCGCGGGCACGACGACGAGGGTGATCAGCGTCGAAACGGTCAGCCCGCCGATGACGGCCCTCGCCAGCGGGGCCTGCGCGTCGGCGCCTTCGCCGATGCCCAGCGCCAGCGGGAGCAGACCGAGAATCGTCGTCAGCGTCGTCATCAGAATCGGTCGCAAGCGGCGGCGACCGGCCTCGGCGACGGCGTCGCGCGTGGTGTAGTTTTCAGCGGTACGCAGGCGGCTGGCCTGATCGACGAGCAGGATGGCATTGTTGACGACGATGCCGCCGAGCATGATGCACCCGATGTAGGACTGCACGTTCAGCGTAGTGTTCGTGATGAACAGCGTCACCAGCACGCCGATCGCCGCCAGCGGCACCGACACCATCACGACCACCGGATCGCGCAACGACTCGTACTGACAGGCGAGCACCATGTAGACCAGCACCAATGCCAGCACCAGCGACACGATCAACTCGGCGAACGCTTCCTGCTGCTCTTCGAACTTGCCGGCAATGTTGAATTCATAGCCCATGGGGCGCGGGATGGTGTCCAGCTTCTGCTGCACATCGCGGGCGACCGAGCCCATGTCGCGCCCGGCGACGTTGGCTTCGACGGTGACCAGGCGCTGTTGATCTTTGCGGTCGATCAGCACGGGGCCGCGCCCCGGCACGATGTTCACGACGTTGCGCAGGGCGACTTCCTCGCCGGTGGCGCTGGTCAGCGTCAGGTCGAGGATCTCCTGCAGTTCGAGTTTTTCCGCCTCGGCGAACTGCACGAGGATGCGGTAGGAGTTGCCGCGCGTGCGGTAGTCGCCGGCCTGCCGACCGGCCACGGCGATCTCGATCGCCTCGGCCACATCGCGCACGCTCAGGCCCAGGTCCGCCGCCTTGTCGCGATCGATGTGAATCATCTGCTGCGGGACGCCGGCTTCGCGGGAGGTGTCGATGTCGGTGATGCCGGGGATGTCTGCGATCACCTGCTCGACGCGGGCCGCCAGGGCGTCGAGTGTTTTCAACTCGAAGCCGCGCACCTCGACGGTCAGCTCCTCATCGCCGCCGAGAATGCGCTCGAGGACAAACTGCCCCTGCGGGGCGCGCGTGCGCACGGTCATGCCGGCGACTTTCCCTTCGAGCCGCTTTCGCAGGTCGTTGGCGATTTCCGTGTTGGAGCGCGTCCGCTGGGCCGCGGGAACCAGCGACATGCGGATCTCCGTCGTCGAGGCGTCGCTGGGGTTGTAACCCGACGCGCCGGTGCTGACCACGTACGACTCGATCTCCGGCACCGCGGGAATCACGATCCGCTCGATGATGCGCGACTGATCATCGACGAGCCCGACGCGCGTGCCGACTTCCATCTCGCCGCTGACGCGGACTTCCCCCTCATCGCTGGGCGGCAGAAACTCCGTGCCGATCAGCGGCACCAGCAGCAGGCTCGCCGCCAGCAGCACCGCCGCCGCCAGGATCGTCAGCAGCCGCACGCGCATCGCCACCTGCAGCAGATCGCGATACGTGTATTCCAGCGATTGGAAAGCCGCCTCGGACGCACGCACCAGTCGGCCCAGCACGCCGCGCTGATGA
Source organism: Planctomycetales bacterium ZRK34 (assembly GCA_014873095.1). GTDB lineage: Bacteria > Planctomycetota > Phycisphaerae > Phycisphaerales > Zrk34 > Zrk34. The sequence goes on along the minus strand of CP050848.1, from coordinate 3,098,492 downwards.
GCCTGCTCGTCTTCCAGCGGTCGCATCAGCTTCGACGACAGCATCGGCACCAGCGACAGCGCCACCATCAGCGAACAGATCAGTGAAAACACGATCACGTACGCCAACTCTTTAAACAGAATCCCCGACACGCCGCGCACAAACACCAGCGGCAGGAAGATCACGAGCGTGGTGATCGTCGAGGCGATGATGGCCGTGGCCACTTCCTCAGTCCCGCGGACCGACGCTTTGCGCGGCGTCTCATTGTTCTCCGCCCGGCGGCGGTAGATGTTTTCCAGCACCACGATCGAGTTGTCGACCATCATGCCGACGCCGAGCGCCAGCCCGCCCAGCGTCATCAGGTTCAGCGTGAAGCCCCCGAAGTAGATCAGCGAAAACGTCGCGATGATCGAAATCGGAATCGCCAGCGAGATCACGACGGTGCTGCGGATGTTCCGCAGGAAAAACAGCAGCACGATGACGGCCAGCCCGCCGCCGTAGAGCACCGAGCGTGCCACGTTGGCGATCGACCGCTCGATGAAATTACCCTGGTTGACGACGGGCACCACATGGATCTGCGGGTAGTCGCGATTGACCGCGTCGATTTCCTCGAGGATGGCGTCGGCGACTTCTACGGTATTCGCGTCGGCCTGCTTGCGGATGCCGATGCGCAGGCCGAGGTCGCCGTCGACGCGCACGATGCGCGTCAGCTTGCGGTAGGTGTCCTTGATCTCGGCGATCTGCCCGAGCTTCACCGGCGCGCCGTTGCGGACCGTCACCACCGTCTGCCGGACCTCTTCGAGACTCGAATACTCCGCCGGAGCGCGCAGCGTCACCTCATATCGGCCCTGTTCGATCTCGCCGGCCGGGCGGTCGAGGTTCGCGTTGCGCACCGCCTCGAGCACATCATCCAGCGGAAGCTGAAGCGCCCGGATGCGCTGCGGGTCCAGCGCGATGCGGATCTCCCGCTCAAACCCGCCGAACAGGTCCGCCTGCGCCACGCCGGGCACGCGAGCAAATCGATACCTCACCTGCTTGTCGATCAACTCGGTCAGCTCGACCGGGTCCAGCTTGCTGGAGATGCCGACGATGACGACCGGAAAACTGGCGATGTCGAATTTGCGGATCTGCGGGCGCTCGACGTCTTCGGGCAGTTCGCTGATTTCATCTTCGAGGCGGCTGCGCACGTCCGCCGCCGCGGCGTCCAGGTCCGTGCCCCAGGCGAAGCGCACCCGCACGCGCGAGTTGCCCTCGCTGGACAGCGATGTCATCTCCTCCACGCCCGGCACCGTCGCCAGAATCTCCTCGACGATCTGCGTGACCAGCCGCTCGACGACTTCCGGGCTCGCGTTTTCGTAGGCCGTCGACACCGTCAGCGTCGGCATCTCGATCGACGGCAGCAGGTCGATCCGCAAACGCGACAGCGACACCGCTCCGAGGATCACCACGATCAGTGTGATCATCGTTGTAAAAATCGGCCGCCTGACACTGAAGCGCGGCAGGTTCACGATTCGCCCCCCGAGCCCGGCGCCGGCGTCGCCTCGGGTTCATTCGGCGTCGTGTGGCCGTCTTCCGGAATCGTCACTTCCGAGCCGTCGCTGATCAACTGCTGCCCGAGCGTGACGACTTTGCCGCTGAGTTTCTCGCCGGTGATCTGAACGCGCTCGCCCTGCTGGATGCCGACGGCGACCGGCCGCCAGCTGACCGTCTTGCCATCGTCGTTGATCACGAACACGCCGTCGGTCTGGTCGCGGATCACCAGCGCATCGACCGGCACGATCGTGGCGTCGTCGACCACGTCCAGCGTCAACCCCGCACGAATGAACATGCCCGGCTTCAGCAGGTGGTCTTCGTTGTCGATCGACAGTTCGACGCGCGCCTGGCGCGAGGCTTCACGAAAGACCGGTGCGATGCGGCTGATCGTGCCGGCGAATTCACGCCCCGGGTAGGCGTCGGTCGTCAGCGTGGCCGACTGACCGACCTCGAGACGGGCGTAGTCTTTTTCCGTGGCGAAGAACACGCCCGTGATCGGCGTCAGGTCGACGATGGTCATCAGCGGGGTGTTGGCGGTGACGGTTTCGCCGGGGTCGACGAAGCGCTCGGCGACGATGCGCTCGTTGTCGGAGTCCGACCAGGCGGCGGCCACGCGCGTGTAGCCCAGCCGAATGTTTGCCGACTCCAGCGACGAGCGCGCCCGCTGAGCCTGCGCCTTGGCGACTTTCACCGCCGCCGACTTGGCCAGCTCATCCGCCTTGACGGTGTCGAGCTGTGACTCGGACGCCACGCCGCGCTGTTTGAGTTGGGTCACGCGCTCCAGCTCGCGCTCGGCGATCGTCAGCGCGTTGGTCGCTTCGGTGATGTTCGCCTCGGCCACAGCCAGGTCCGCCTTCGCCTGTTCGACCGCCTGAATAAACTCCGCGTCATCCAGTTCCGCAATCACCTGCCCGCGCTGCACCGGGTCCGACAGATCGACGGTCAGCTTTTCGATGCGCCCCCCGACCTTCGGCGCCACCACGAATCGCGCCCGCGCTTCCAGTGTCCCCGAATACACCCGCCGCAGCTCGATGCGCCCCTGCTGGATCGGCGCGACCGCCACCGGCGGAATCATCTTCTGTTTCGCTCGCTGGCCCCCGCCATCGCCCATCGCCCCTAGCCGATGCGCCACCGCCCACCCCACGCCGACCAGTAAACCAAGCAGCACGAGACCGACAAACCAACGCATGTTCAGCCTTCCAGAAATCACCGCCGCAACCGGCGGCTTCACATATAAAACACCAGAGGGGCAAACGTTGAGCCTACGTACGGTATCCGACATCCAAGCGGGGTCAAGCCATCGGCCCCATAGGGCTTACGATTCTCCGCCACACGGCTGGAGCATGCGCGTAACCCGCGTGTCAAACGTCTGTTAACCCAGAATAATTTCATGGCGCCGGCGCCGGGCTTGAACGGGTCACACAACTTGCGTGCATGTTACGGCTTGGTGTAGGTGTGCATCGTCGGCCGGGGGCCGGGGTTTTGGCCGATCAGTTTCTGACGCAGCCAGGCGAGGCCGGCGAGGTTGTCGGCGAGGCGGAGTTCGACATCGTCCTGGGTGTGGCCGAGGATGCCGACCGGGCCGTCGTACCCGCTTGCAACGAGCTGACGCAGCAGTGGCTCATCGAGCTCGCCGGCGCTTAAGGGCAGCAGCTTGCGGCCGCGCTGATCGCCGGCGCGGTCCATGCCGTTGAGGTTCACCGCCAGCAGGTGCGGCATCATCTTCTGCAGCAGTTCGCCGAAGCGGTCCACATCGCCGTGGCCGTGGTGCTGGTTGTACACAATGCCGACGTTGGGCCGATCGATCTTTTCGATGATGGCGATCTGGTTGACCGGGTCGCCGTACCACCCGCCGTGGTTGTACAGTCCGACGCGGCACCCGAGCCGGGCCGCTTCATCGGCGAGCCACGCCACGGGTTTGGCCATCGCGTCAACCTTGCCCTGCTGATCGAGTTGATCGAGCCCGCCTTGATTGACCATCACCCAGATTTCGAGTTTCACCCGGTTGCGGCGGATAAAGTCGAGCACCGCTTTGACACGATCGTCATTCGCCGGATCGCGCGACATCGATAGCCAGAACGCCCCGAGTTGCACGTCGTGTTTTTTCAGGGCGGCCAGTTCCGCATCGAAGGTGGGAATGTCCTTGCCGCGCCAGTCGTAGGCCAGGCGTTTGATGCCGAGGCGCTGGAGCATGGCGGCCCGCTGTTCGGGGTTTCGATGCTTGCCGTCGAAGGGCACGATGCACCAGGCTGTCAGATTCGGCTTGCCCAAAAGCGACTGCACACGCCCGGCATCAAGCGCCCCGGCCGCAACAGGGTCAGCCCCCTTCGCCGAGATCGTGACCAACCCGATCGCGATGCACATCGCCCAACACAACAGTCGATCCATGGCAGGCTCCCTGGTGAGTTTCGCGCATGAACAACGTCGCCCCGGGTTCGTTACTGCGTCAGGCCTTCGAATCGGCCGACGCCTCCTGATTGATCACGACATCGATCTTCAGGTGTTCGGCCATCAGGCGACAGGCTTCTGATTCCACATCCGAGATGCACTTGGAGCTGCGTCCGCCGTAGACGATCCGCTTGACGCCGACCTGAAGCAACCGCCGAAAGCAGGCGGCACACGGCGCGCCGGTCACATACGCCGTCGCGCCGCGCAGGTCGCAGCGGGCGAAGGCGACGGCATTGTCTTCCGCGTGAATGAACCAGTCGTACTTCTCGGGGCGCGTCAGCGGGACGATGCCGTTGGGCAGTCCGGAGATCGGGCCGTTGTAACCCGTGCTGATCACGCGATTGTCGCTGTCGACCAGCACGCACCCGTGCTTGGTATGCGGGTCCGGCGAGCGGCGGCTGACCTGCTCGGCTATCGTCAGAAAATATTCATCCCATGAGGGACGCCCATCAGATTCAGTCGGCATGGCATGACTCCCGCGCGGCGTCCGCGCTGATCCGGCACATGGGAGCCGACTATATCACGCCCGGCCGCGGGTGTCAGCGGGTCTTGGCGATGCGCTCGACCTGCTCGACGTACTTCTGCACGTTCTCGCGGGGATTGATCTGCTGGGCGCGTCGCAGCAGGGGCAGCGCCTCGTCGTACTTGCCGTGTTTGACGAGCAACTGGGCGTGGCGAACCTTGGCGTCAGCCTCGAATTTTTCGAGGTTTTCCGCACGTTCGTAGTAGAAGATCGCCTTTTCCAGGTCGTCGTTGCGGGCTGCGTGCTGCCCCAGCAGGATCAGCGCTTCGCCGTCCAGCGGGTCCAGCTCGACGATCTTCTCCAGCACCTTCGCTTCATCATCGCCGGAGCCTTCAGCCACGGCGATACGCGCCTGAAGCTTCAACAGGGCCTTGTGATCTTCGGTGCTCAGTTGATCGCCGCGCAGGGCCATGAGCTTTTCGATCAGCGACTTGGTCTGATCCATCGCCGCGCGGGCGGTGAGCACCTTGGCGGCGCGGATGGCGCGATCGGGTTTCGCCGCGGGGTCGCTTTCCAGGGCGCGGATGTACGCGTTGACCGCCAGGTCATACAACTCGCGGTTGATGTAGATGTCGCCGAGCATGTTCATGCTCGCGGTGGTGGACTTGCCGAGCCGATCGACGAATTCGTAGTTCTCCGCCGCCAGGTCGGGCTTGTTCAGGCCGATGTAGGCGTTGGCCTGCAGCAGCCACAGGTCCGCGCGCTCCGGCTCCTGCTGAATCAGTTGCCCACACAGCGCCGCCGCGTCGGTGTAACGCGTCTGCTGAAACATGCTTTGCAACAGTCCCATCTTCCAGTTGCGCATGTTCGGCTCCATGAGGATCGCCATGCGAAAAGCCGACTCTGCCTCAAGGTTGTTGTCGGTCGAGATGTAAGAAAAGCCCAGCAACCCGAACGTCTGTCCGTCGCCGCCGCCCTGCGATATCACCTTCGTCAATGCTGGAATCGCCTTGGCGAACTCTTTCTGCTGGACATAGATCAACGCCAGGTTCTTCCAGGCACGGCGGAACTTGGGAAATTTCTCGACCGCGGTCTGGTAGTTCGCCGCCGCTTCGTCTAACTGGCCATTCTGAAAATGGATGTTTGCCAGTGTGAAGTCGAACACGGCGCTGGCGGCTTCGTTCTGGTTCTTCTGGATGAGTTTGACCGCTTCGTCGAGCTTTTCCTCGCCGAGCAGTTCGAGCACCTTGAACATTTTCTCGCGTTCCTCGGCGGTGACGCGCGGTTCGATGTCCGTCTCGGCGGTGTAACTCTCAGCGAAGGCCTTCTGGAAAGCCGGGTCATTCCAGATCTGAAGCTGCAGCGGCGTCACACCCATGGGGCGCATCGGCAGTGGACCATCCGAGTTGCCGGTAGTGACTTGTGCCACGGCGATAGACGACGCGGCCAACATCAGCATCCAGGCGATGACGTTATGCTTCACGGTCAAGAACCTTTCGGAAAAGTGATTGGAATGCGCCTGCGGGCACGGATCGGCTTGCCGTTTTTCTTGCCGGGCTCGAATCTCCACTTGGTGATTGCTTTGAGCGTCTCGGCGTTGAACAGTGGATTCGAGGATTTTTCCACCACGGCATTGGCCACGCGGCCGGTCTCGTCGATGATGAGTTTGACGTAGACCGTCACGGAAGTGGACCGCATCACCTTGCGCATCGCCGATGTGATCTTCGGCGACGTCTGACTGATCACGCGAGCCTGCTGATCCAGATCGTCGAAATCGACGATACCGCCGTCTTCAGAGGCCGCATCGGCGACGTTGATCTTCACGGCGAAGTCGCCGGTCAGCGCGCCGGAGCCGAACGACGGGTTGAGCGCCAGCTCAAGCTGCGACAGATCCAGCGGCGCCGATTCCTCGGAAAGCTGGGGCGCTTCTTCGGGTTCTTCCGGCTCTTCCGGGGGCTTTTCCTCCGGCGGCGGTGGCGGCGGCGGCGTGTCCGTCACGGCCACGTCATGCACGGTCAGATCGTTGGTCGGCGGCTTGTTGATCGCCTGCATCAGCGGCAACACGAGAAAGAACACCAGCGTCAGCGCAACCGCCCCCACGGCGACCACCAAAAGGTGCGCGATCGACTTGATGAAACTCAACATGGGACGCGGGCGTTTACTCACGGTCGGCGGGTCATCCTTTGGTCTGCTTGGCGGCGATGTTCACAGTCTTGGCGCCGGCGAGGCGGGCTTCATCGATCACGCGGGTCAGCATCGCGGTGTGGGCCGTCGCATCGGCCTGAATCACCACGGGGGCATCGTCATCGGTGCGAAGCTTCGCCTTGACGAGCGTCTGAATGCCGCTGAGTCCGATCTTCTGCCCCTCGCAGAGCACCTGCCCGTTGGCGGTCAGATAGAACGTCAGCGTCTTGCTTTCTTCCACGGCGACGGCCTGCGCGGCCTGCGGTTTGTCAACCTTCATCCCGGACTCTTCCACGAACGTGGTCGTCACGATGAAGAAGATCAGCAGGATAAACACGCAGTCGATCAGCGGAGAGATGTCGATGGTCGTCTCTTCGCCTTCGCCGGATGAACTGTTGTGAAAACGTCCCATGGTCTGCTGTGATCCGTGTGGTTTACGCGCCCCCGCCCTTGGTGGCGATGCTGATTTTTTCCGCGCCGGCGAGTTTGGCCTCGCTGACGATGCGATCCAGCAGGCCGACCTGCGAGTTGTTGGCCGCCTGAATGATCACGGGAATCTGCTCCTTCTGCAGCATGCGTTTGACCAGCGCCTGCACGCCGGCGACGCCGATCTCGCGCCCGCCGTAGACGATTTCGCCCTTGGCGGTCAGCGCGATGAGGATGCTGCTTTTTTCCAGCCGCTCGGCGCTGGCGGCGTAGGTCTTGTCGACCTCGACGCCGGGCTCTTCCACAAACGTGGTCGTCACGATGAAGAAGATCAGCAGGATGAACACGCAGTCGATCAACGGGGAGATGTCGATGCCGACATCACCGCTGTCGTCGGATGTCGTTTCGTGAAATCGTCCCATGGGTCAGTTCCGTTGGATCGCGTTGGGGGTTGAGCCGGCCGGGCGGTCAGGCGGCTTTCTGTTGCTTGAGTTTGTGGTAGAGCGACTGGGTGCAGACGGTCTGCAGGTGGGCGAGGAAGGCTTTGAAGCGTTCCTGCTTGCGGACAAGCTGGTAGTGGAAGAACAGCCCGGGCAGCGCGATGACCAGTCCGGTTTCGGTGGTGATCAGCGCTTCGGAGATGCCGCTGGCGACCTGGGCCATGGTCTTGTCGCCGCCGGACCCGGTGGCCAGCGCCGCGAAGGTGGCGAGCATGCCGGTGACGGTGCCGAGCAGGCCCAGCAGCGGCGCGACGCTGACGCAGATCTTCATCACGCGCAGATCGCGCTCAAAGGGCGCGACTTCCGCGGTGCGCAGCTCGTCGAAAAACACCGCGGTGTCTTCAAGCGTCTTGCCGCCGGTGACAAAGTCGAGCAATTCGCCGATGGGGCCTTTTCTTTCATTGGGGTGATCGATCCACCGGCGCCATTTGCGCTCAGGCACCCGCAGAAAACCCTTCCGCCGAAAGCGCAGCCACACGTGCATGCCCAGCGCGAACATCACCAGCGCATTGATCGCGATGGCGATCATCGCCCATCCGCCTGACTTCCAGATTGCATACGCCTCGAAAAAGAGCGTCTGGAATCGGGTCAGCACATCGTTGAATTGAATCGCATCGAGATTCATGGCGGATGATCAGGCGGCCTTGTCGACAGGCTGCGGCTGCATGGGGGTCTTGGAAAGCTGGTTGATGAAGGAGACGGCGGCCTTTTCCATCTGGTCGACGATGCCGCGCGCCTTGCGAGACAGGAACGCGTGAAGCAACAGCGACGGGATGGCGACGATCAGGCCGAACTCGGTCGTAATCAGCGCTTCGGAGATGCCGCCGGAGAGCATCTTCACATCGCCCGAGCCGAACACGGTGATGAGCTTGAAGGTGTTGATGATGCCGGTGACGGTGCCGAGCAGACCCATCAGCGGGGCGCACGCGGCGGAGATGGCGACAAACGGCAAAAAGCGCTGCAGCTTGAGTCGGGTCGACAGCACGGTTTCGTACATGACCTCTTCGATCAGCTCGCGCGACTCGTCGAGGTGCTCGACGCCGGCGCGGAGCATCTTGCCGACCGGGCCCTGGATGCGCTTGGCCGCTTCGACGGCGCCGGGCTCATCATTGCGGGCGACGGCTTCGAGCAGTGCATTGACCCGCTTGGACGAAGCGCGGCGCTGGAACGACAGTGCGATCCACTTATACAAAGCCACCAGCAGCGCAGCCCCGGCGAGGGCGAAGATCGGCATCATGACCGGGCCGCCCTTCTGGATGTGCTGGAGCAGGGTGTCCTGGGTTTCCTCGATTTTGTGGGCATTGCCGAGCGTGGGGTCCATCGGCAGATCGCCGGCGTTGTCGGCGAAGACCTTCGCGGCGGCCTCGGCGGTCAGCGGATCGGCGAAGGTGACCACGGCCGGCTCCAGCGACCCGAGGCGCTGCTCGGCGGTGCCGACGAGCGAGCCTTCCTCGGCCTTGAACATCGCGGCGGGGCCGATGAGGATGAAGTCGCCGTGGGTGACCAGGCCTCCGGGATCGACGGCCGACCCTTTGAAGCGATCACCACCCAGCGCGTTTTCCAGACGCTGCAGCGAGGTGTTGATCAGATCGGTCTGCGTCTTGAACACATCCTGCTGGGAGAGATTGGAATTCTCAACCGCCAGCTTGGCGGCTTCGAGCGGCTGGCTGTAACGCTGCAACTCGGTGATGTGCAGACCCGATTCGAAATTGCGGACATACTCGCTGAGCAGGTTCGACAGGTAATTCGATTCATCCTGGCGGGTCTTGATCTCGTTGCGGAGATTGCTCAGGTCGAGGGTGCGGCTGTCGAGCAGGCGCGAGGTCTGCTGAAAGTCGACGCGCACGCTCGACAGCTTGGACTCAAGCTCGCTGAGCTTGCGCGACATCGGAATGGTTTCGTCGGCAACCTGCTTGCGCAGCGCATCGAGTTCGGCAATGCTCGCGTCGAGTTTCTGCTGGACGGAGGCGTTGACCTGCTCGAATGTCTGAGCCGGCGCGTCGGCGTCCTGAGCGACGACGGCGGTCGGACCGATCAGCAACAGGCCGATGAGAAGTCGTTTGGCAATATTCATGACGTCTATTTTTCGGTGGAGTGGATGGTGACCGGCAGATCGACGAAGGTGGCGACCTGCTCGTTCTTGAGGATGGCGATGGCGGATGCGATGCGGGGGCCGGCCTCGTTGGCGGGGGTCCAGACCCAGCCGTCTTCGGAGGCGATCCCGACGCCGGCGATGTCGCCCTTGGCGTTGACGTAGTAGCCCTGGCCGATGCCGACATACATGGCCGTCACTTCGGTGGACGTGCCGTCAGGCAGCTTGCGGACTTCACTGGTCAAAGAAATTTCGCGGTTGAACTTGTTGATTTCGTTGAGCACGCCGATCACGTTCTGAAACCGCTGCGACATGCTGAGCTTCGACTCGGCGGGATTCTCCGGGAAGCGCTGGCTCAGCGGTTTGACCCGCTCGCGGATCGGATCGGGCAGCCGGGCCAGCAGCTTCTTGCAGCGGGCTTCGAGCGCATCGACATTGCCGGCGAGGCCCTCGGAAAGCGACTTGAGCTTGTCGTTTTCCTCGATCATCTGCTGGCGTTTCTTATCAGCCTCGGCGATGGACTTTTCCGCTTCCTTGATTTTTTCGTGGAGCGAGTCGATCTCGTGCTGCACAAGCAGGATGCGTTCGTTGAGAATCTCCTTGCCCAGGCGGGCGTCCTGCTTCTCCTTGGAGATGACGCGGCGAATCTCGACCCACTTGCGAAGGGTCTCGCGGGTGTTGTCGATGGTTTCGGTCGTGACCATCGGCTCATCCTCGGCGTCGGCGGCGATCAGCCCGCCGGTGACGGCGAGTCCGACGATGGCGACGCAGAGCGCGGCGCGCGGTTTCAACTTCCAAATATTCTTCATGTTGTTCACCTGGTTCATTGAATCGACTCGAAATCGAGTTTGTATGTCCGTGGTGTTAGATTGGCGTTAGTCGACTGTTTAAAAGGGGATTTTCGCGCTCAAGCTGATCGAGAAGTCGATGCCCTTGGTGTAGGAGTTTTTGACGGTGTCGCCGCTGAGATAGCTGGATCGGTAGACTTCCTGGATATCCGGGTTGGTCAGGTTTTTGGCCTGGAAGGTGAGCTTGAGGTATTCGCCGATTTTCTGGGAGATACTGAAGTTGAGCGTGCCGTACTCCGCTTCGTAGACGCTGGGGATGAAGTTGCCGCCGGACTGACCGGCGCCGGCGATGAGCGTGTCGCCGCGTACGGTGTAGAACAGGCCGAGCTGTGTGCCGGTGGTCTCGACGTCGTAGGTGATGTTGAAGTTGTAGAGGTATTCCGGCGCGTTGGTCATGTTGCGCGTTTCGATGGGGAAGCCCATCGTGGCGAGGATGTTGCCGATGGCCTGCGGGCTGTCGGTGGGCAGGGTGACCTCCGAATCGATCAACGTGGCGTTGGCGCCGATGGCGAGGCCTTCGAGTTCATCCCAGAAATAGCCCAGTTGCTGGCGGGTTTCGAGTTCGAAGCCGCTGATCTTGCCTTTGGGGTAGTTGAACGCGGTGGTGTAAACGAAGCCGACTCGGCGCTGTTCGTACTCGATGGGGTCCGTGATGTCTTTGTAGAAATACGAGACCGAGAACAGTCCGCCGTCGTAGGGTTTGTAGTCGAGGCGGAGGTCGTAGTTTTTCAAGGCACTCATGGTCAGTTCGGGGTTGCCGATGAAGATGTCGGCGCCGAGGTAGTCCTGCTGCTGGACGGGGGTCAGTTCCTTGAAGGTCTGGCGAGCGACGGTTTCGGTGTATGAACCGCGGAGGGTGATCCACTCGAAGGGCGTGAACACGAATCCGATCGAGGGGAGGATGTCGTCCTGCTTGAAGTCGACATCCGCCTCGCCGGGGTCCAGGTCCTGCTCAATGGACGCTCCCGGCGGGACCCACTTCGCATCGGCTTCGGGGTAGAGGGTGATGCCGATCCGGGTGCTTTCATAACGGGCGCCGCCGATGAGTTTGAACCAGGACGTCAGGGGCACATCGACCATGTAGTACCAGGCGGAGATGGACTGCTCGCCGTCGTAGTCGACGTCGACGAACGGCGAGCCGCCGGACAAGGGGTGATTCTGCGAAGGAAAGTACTCGCTCCAGCGGACTTCCCAGTCGGCCAGGAGTTCGGCGGCGTTGTCATTGAAGTTGCTGAAGGAGTCCTGGTTGTAATAGCGTGTGACCTGATCGTCGAAGAGACCGAACTTCATGTAGCCCTTGTCGCCGGTCCACTGTTCGAAGGGGAGCTTGAAGTTGAGGAAATACTGATCCGAATCTTCGGAGATGTATTTGAAGACGCGCTGGTAGTTGCCCAGGAGGAATGCGGGGCCGGGCTTGAACTGCGAATGGCGGGCCGGCAGGACAAAGCCGGGGACGATCTCGCGTCCGGGAACCCACTGCTCGGCAAACTGTCGCTTGTCGGGTTCATCGAGGATGGAGGAACTGAACGCGAGGGTCCAGTCCATTTCCGGCGGAAGCAGCGTGAAGTGGTCGCTGACCTTGATCGGATCGATCGGCAGGGTGTGCTCACCGTGGAACTGAAGGGTCTTGGTGGTGCGCTCGGTGTATTTGAGCGTTTCAGTGCGCAGATAAGGCGCCGCCGAAGGATCGTCATGACCGGGCGTGGAGGGATCGTCGGGATCATGCCCGGGATAGAAATACTGCTTGCCGCGTGTATCTTCGGAGAGCGTGGCGGTGTCGGTGGCGTCGTGGGTGTACAGGTAGGTGAAGTTGAGCTTGTGGTGTTCGGTTTGGACACCGAGGGTGCCCAGCGCGCCCCACTGCACTTCCTGCTGGCTCTTGGTCACATCGTAGAGCGACGTCTTGAAATCGTCATCGTCAAAGTCCTGAACCAACTGCGGCGTCAGCGGCGTGCCCGGCCCGCCATCGACCCAGTAGCGATCGTCGACGCCGTTTTCATAGTGCGAGCTGTCACGCTTGTAGAAGACACTGGCGAAACCACCGACCGTGACATCGTTTTCGAACGTGTGGCGGCCGCCGCCGGCGATGTTCCACTTGTAGTCGATCGGGGCGTCGGTTTCGCTGACACCGGCGGCGCCGTCCCAGTTGGCGCCGATGTTGTCGTACTGAATTTCACGGTCGGCATCGTCAAACCCGAAGTAGCTGAGCCCACCGCCCTTGTAGGAAAGGAAATCACCGCCCGCCTCGGCGACCTGTGAATTGATGCTGTACTGGCTGGACATCGAGAAGAAGTTCTCGTCGGGAATGCCCTTGAGCACGACGTTGACCGCGCCGCCGGAGGCGTCGCCCTGCTGATCGGGCGTGAAGGTTTTGGAGATCTGAATGCTCTCGACGATCGGCGAAGGAAACTGGTCAAGCTGCACGGCTCGGACGTCCGGGTCGGCGCTGGGCAGGCGGACGCCGTTCATCTGCGAGTTGACATAACGGTCGGGCAGGCCGCGCACCACGGCGTACTTGCCGTCCTGCACCGTCGCCCCGGACACCAGGTTCAACGCCGCAGCCACATCGCTGGCCCCGGCGCGGCTCATCAGGTCCGAGCCGATCGAGTCCAGCAGCGCCGGCGCTTCAAAGCGCAGGTTCAACAGGCCGACTTCGGTGGCTCCGCCGATCTGCAGGTCTTGAACGATGAACTCTTCCATGTCGGTGAATTCACCGGACAGGGATTCATCGACCTCGGTGAGCTGGCCGGGGTTGACCACGACGTTGGCTTTGACTTTGCGGGTGTAGCCGTCCTTGGAGAAGATCAGCGTGTAGGCGCCGGGCTTGACCTCACCGATCACATAGTTGCCCTGTTCGGTGGTTTGAACCTTCTGATCGGTCTCGGCGATCTTGACTTCCGCCAGGGCCAGCGGCGCCTCGAAGTCGGCATCGTACACCATACCGCGGATAGAGCCGGCCTGCTGCGCCATCGCCGCGGCCGTCCACACAATCATCCATCCTACGACAAACAGACACGACGATCGTCGGATTACCACGGTTGTTTAAGTCCCTGATGAATCTGTCGCAGCCGGGCCCACAGCGCGGCGTCGGGTTCGAATCCGTTTACAGCCATCGATACGCAAGTCGCCGAAAGGTCCACCGCACGTGGGCGGGCGTTGGGGTTTTCGACGCCTTTCTCCACCGCCTTCTTGTAGATCACCAGCGCGTCGGATCGATCGCCGATCGCGTGATAAGCCTCGGCAATCGGACGCAGCGCATCGGACCTGTCGATGTCCAGAAAACGATTCTCGTATTGCTCGTAAATTTTCAGGGTGTCGGCCAGTTGCTCGCGGGCCTGTTCCCGATCGCCGCAGCGCCCGCGGAGCATGGCCAACCGAGCCGCCAGCGGCACGTAATACTCCGCCGGCCAGTTGGATCCCTTGAACAGAAGCATCACTTCATCGAGCACCTGCGTCGCGGTGTCCGGGTCTTCATGGGCCAGGGCGATCTTCACCAGTTCAGACACCAGATCGACGCGGAACATCACCGGCATGGTCACCGAGTTGTCCACCAGTTTCCGGCGGACGGTCTGACGCCGCACCGCGTCATCGTAAAACCGGTCGTACAACTTCGTGGCGGACTCGAGCGCGTTTTTCATCACGTCGAATTTCTTCGTGGCCACCAGGCTGTCCAGGGTCGCGATCCGCTGATCGAAATCGTCGGCACTGCTGAGCGAGGCCCGGACGGCTTCGATCTTGCCGATTTCTGAATCCTCCAGGCCGGCGAGCATCTGCTTAGCTTCAAACTCGCGGCCAAGCAGCAGGTGGGTTCGAGCGATGTTGGCGCGCACCCGGTCGCGTCGCCATTGCAGCGAGGCGGACATCGACAGCGCCTCGGCTTCATTCAGATAGGTCTCCAGCCCCTTGGTCTGACCATGCTGGGCACAGTAAAAGGCGTAGTCCGCCAGGCACGCGCCGCGACGCCAGTTCTTGATCTGCTGGCTGTAACGCAAAGCCCGCTGCGGCTGATCCAACTCGAAGCAAGCCGCAACGACTTTGTCCTGCTCCCGCGAACGATCCTTGATGAACGGGTCCAACGGAAACTTTGACGCCGATTCAAACGCCAGGTCCAGCAACTGGATCCGGTACTCGTCCAGGGGCTGATCGGTCACGGTATCGACCCCGGCTTGCACGGGCTCGGTGGCGACATGAAAGACACCGGCCGCGACGATGAGCAAGATGAGCAATCGTAGGGATGTCATGATTGTTTGCATTTTTTGAAAAGTTCGAAAAAAGTCTGATGGCAGGGCTTATCACCCTGCCATCAGATCATGTATGTATCAGTCAGCCCGGCCGGTCATCGACCGGGTTTTGCGTACCCTTGTTGGATACTTACTGGGCGATCACGCGGTAGAGCATGGAGGCGCTGAAGCCTTCCCCAAGCTCGGTGGCGATGGACTTGGTCGAGCCATCACCGACGATCACCGTGACCGGCGAGAAGTTCAGGCCGTCGGCCGAAGCTTCGACGGTGTAGACCACGCCGTTGACCGACTCGAAGCTGGTGACCGTGGTGGCCAGCGCGACGGTGGTTTCGGGAGCGGCAGCCGAGTCGGCCTCGGCGTAGTAGCCGTAGGCGCTGGCGGCGGTCCAACCCTTGGCCCAGTTCACGTCCTTGGAGAAGGCGCCGCGATACTTGACCGGGGTGAAGAAGCCGTCGGCCGGAGCCATGGCCACGGAGGTGACCGCGTCGTTGGCGGCGCGGGGGTCAAGCGCGATGACGTTGGCCATGCCCTTGCCGCCACGAACCACGGGAGCTTCGCGGGTGATGGCCTTGATCGGCATAGCGGTAGCCACGACGTTGCCCTTGGCGGGGTTCGACGCGTTGCCGGCAGCAGTGACACCGACGGCGTCGGAGGCGCCGAAGTCGGCGATGTTGAAGAACACGCTGTCGGTCATTTCCGCGAGGAAGCCCTGACCGATCGAGCTGTCGCCGGCGCTCTGGGCCTGGTACAGCACGTTGGGGTCGGCCGAGCCGATATTCACCGCGGAGTGGGTGGTGTAAGGGGTGGTCCAGACATCGGCGAAGGAGAGGGTGCCGTTGTGGCCGTAGCCGCTGGCGCCGTCGCCGTCATCGCCGTCGTTGTGGACCAGGTCGTCGCCGAGGTCCATGAAGACGCAGTTGCGGTACTGGATGCGGGCGCCGTCACGCCAGGCGGTGCCGTAGTCGCCGTCGAAGGGCTGACCGATGACGGTGGCGTTGTAGATGGTGGCGGTGGTCACCGGCTGAGCGTCGGAGTCTTCAGCACCATCGTGCTCGAAGCAGTTGTCGCCCACGCCCGAACCCTGGGAAGCGTCGGTGCCGTAACCCTGAACAATCAGGATGAACTGGCCCTTGCCGCGCCAACCCTGGTCGATGTCGAAGGTGTCGTCGCCGATGTTCCAGATGTGGATGTACTTGTAGTTGACGGTGCCGCCCCAGGTTTCGATGCCGTCGTCGACGTTGTTCATGATGTCGATGTGGGTCACGTCGGTTTCGCGACCGATGCCGCCCATGGACATGCCGTTGAGCTCGTCGCCGAGGCCGATGACCTTGCCGCCGTAGCGGAGCGACAGGTAGTGGATCGAGCCGGAGTCATCGTCATCGTTGTTGCCGCCGTAGAGGACCTTGGGGTCGCCGGTGTCATCGGCGGTCAGGCCTTCCATGCGTCGGAGGTTCATGCCATCGGGCACTTTGGTGTTGTCATGAGACACCAGGGCGCCGTAAGGCGGCTCGGTGATGGTCGAGTCGGCCGGCACCTGGTAGGAAAACGGCGAGCCGTCGAAGTGGGAGCCGGAGATCAGGGCGCGGCCCATGACGGTGAGGTTGCCCCACTCGTTGACGCCTTCGTGCCACGCGTTCAGCGTGTCGTTGCTGGAGGTCATGATGACCGGGGCGTCTTTGGTGCCCTTGACGAAGATCTTGGCGCCGCGGGTGACGGCCAGCGACCCGCCGAGATTGGCCTGGGACTGAACCAGCGTGCCGGCCTCGATGGTGAGGGTGGCGCCGGGCAGGACGTAGATCTGCTTGGTCAGGCGGTAGACGTTGTCGGCGGTCCAGGTGGTCGAGGTCGAGATGTCATCGCTGACATCGACGTCCGCCGCGTGAGTGACGCCGGTGAGGCCGAGGCCCAGACCCAGCGCCATGCCGAGGAGTTGTTTGCATTTGAGGTTCATAACGGAAAGTTCCTTTGCTCGTGTTCTGGTTGCTCTTGTTCAGAGACGTAATTCAGGGTTTTAGACAGACAATCGATCAGGCCGAGCGACGGCGGCGCTTGCCGCAGATCGCCACGCCGCCGAGCAGCACAGCCATCAGCGAGGCCGGCTCGGGAGTCGTCGTGTTGGAAGCGCGGAAGTCTTCGCCGCCGGTCAGCAGCACGAAGTTGACGCCGCCGACAGCATCCAGCTCGCCCAGGAGCACGACGCCGTAGGCCTGGCCCACACCCGGGGCCGCCGAAGCGATGTCCAGGTTCGGGAAGTAGAACAGGTAGACCTCGTCGCCGGCGTTGACGTCGGTGACCTGCGAAGCTTCGTTGGCTTCATCGAGGCCGAACTGGTACTTGCTGGTGTTGACGACCAGCAGGTTGTTGCCGTTGGACTCGAGGCCGGGATCATCGCCGGTGGCTTCGAACCATTCGCCGTTGGAGCCGACGGTGTCGGTGACGATCCAGTCGTCGGCGTCGGGCAGGAAGCTGGAGCCGTCCCAGTTGGCCAGGTCGAAACCGGCCAGGCCGTCGCCATCGCGGTCGACGATCGCGATGGTCTTGCTCGGGAGGGCGGGGGCGCTGCCGTCAGCATTGTTGAGCCCGAAGATCGAGCCGCCGACCAGCACAGTCGCAAACGAGTTGGCGCCGAAAACCAGGCACAACCCGAGGGCAAAGAGAGCAGTTTTGAGATTCATCTTGAGATTCCTTTAAAAGTCGTGTGGTTTGCAGTGTGATCAGTAGGGCTTGACCGGGGTGACCTTGCCGCCGACACCGCTGTTCTGACGGAAGATGTAACCGGCGCTGGGCGACAGCGACGTGGTGGCGTCCGCGCCCCAGCCGGTGTTGAACAGCGTGGTGTAGGTGAACGAGCCGCCGCTGCCGGGGGCCTTGTTCTTACCGGCCGCCGCGTTGTTGACCAGCAGAATCTGACGCTGGTTGACGTCGCCCCAGTCGGAGTCTTCCACCGTCACGCTGACGGGGTAGCCGATGCCGCGAACGATATCGTTGCTGCTGCTGGCCGGCGCGACGAAGGCGACCTTGTGCTGCGGCAGCAGGCCGGTCTTGACGAAGACCAGATCCGAAGCGCTGTTGTTGCGAACCACGAAAGCCTCTTCGGGCTTGATCACGCGGTCGACGTCAGCGCCCCAACCGGTGTTGAACAGCGTGGTGTAGGTCACCGTGCCGCCGCTGCCGGGGGCCTTGTTCTTGGCGATCGAATCGCTGAAGAACAGGAGCTGGGTCTGGTTCACGAAAGTCACGCCCAGCAGGCCGGCCGGGAAGATCGAGCCGATCGTGTGGTGCTTGAACACGCGAACGGTGTCGCCGGCGGCAGCCAGGGCGGCCGCTTCGGTGTTGTCCAGGGTGAAGGTGTTGGCGCCGTTGGCCGAGATGGTGGTCCACAGGCCGGCGGCTGCGCCGTCGATGAAGCGGACATAGTACTTGTCGGCATCGAAGGTCTGGCCGATCGCTTCTTCAACGGTGATGACATTGCCGGAGATGCCGCCGGCGGCGATGGTGAAGTCGCCTTGGTCGGCATTGTTCAACGGGACGGAAACCAGCACGTCCGACTGGGCCGGAACGGGCAGGTACACGTACCCGTACACATCCTGCGCGTATGACGGCACAACCATCATCGCCAGCAGGCAGAGAGTCGATAAGAGACTCGTTTTGTAATTCACTTTTGCATCCTTTCTGGGATTGAGCATTGCAGGGGTCTTTCTTCCACGCTCGGGGAAGGTGAAGCCTAATGCTCTTGTGTTTGCGTTCGATTAGCGTTGTGTGTGCTATGTCAATTCACGCGCAATCCTTCCTAATGCGGACCCCGCGACACCGCCGGCGTCCTGGTCAACACTTTTCCCCTGCCGGCTTTACAGGTGGTTGGCAACGCTCATAGCGCGACCGCTTCGCGCTTTTATGAGCAATGTGAAGAGCCGGAACGACGACCCGCTGGCAGACGCTCATGCGACTCTGCAAGTAAAGGTAAGCGGTGAATGTGTGCGGAAAGTTCAGGTTGGAATGTGATTGCTTAAAACTGCGCAATGAACCGATGATTGTCAGTTGTTAACAAACGACCCGTCACGGCTGTTCGGGCGCTTTAGCCTGCATCATCGCCAGCTTCTCCCGGGCCCACGCCACCCACTGCGGCCGCGTGTCACGCATGATCAACTCCGACAGCAGCGCCTGCGTGTCTTCCCCGCGATCGCCACGGCGAACGTGCGCCCGCGCCAGATTGCCCAAAATCTGCGGATTGTCCGGCTCGATCTCGGCGGCCTGGGCGTACTGCATCACCGCCTCGTCCAGTTTGCCCACCGCCTCCATCACCAGCCCGAGATTATTCCGCGGTTCCGGCTGGTGCGGCATCAGCTTGATCGCGTACTGAAACTCCCACGCCGCCAGGTAGTACTTCTTCTGCAGGTAGTACGTTTTGCCGAGATTGTTGTGACCCGGACCGAAGGTGACATCCGCCTCCAGCGCTTGCTTGAGCAGCTTCTCGGCCTTTTCGTATTCACCTTCTTTAAGGTGGGTCAGCGCTTCGGCGTTGTGCTGATGGGCGAGTGCGGCGTTGCGGGCCGGCATGTCCGGCACGGTTTCGTAGTTCGATGCCTGCGGCGTGGATTTACAGCCGGCGATCATCGCGATCATCAGCATCAGGGCGACAGCGGTACGGAGGTGGCCATTCATCGTGTTGGACTCGCTGAAGATTTTGAGGAGCTTGCGGGAGCGTAGATCAGGTAGGTCAGGGTCATATCCGCCGACCAGCGATTGCCGGTCAGCTCATCAGTGCCGCGCGGCGCGGCGAGCATCAGGCGCGTCAGCTTGGGGCCGGCCTGCTCGGCGGCAAACGGACCCAGCACGCCGACGAGCTGCTGCAACGTCACGTTCGTCATCTGCACCTGCGTGGGTTTGCGTTTGTACGGCGTGCGATTGATCCGCTGGGCCGACTCGGGCACGATGCTGACCAGACTCGTCGCCGGCACGCCGGCCTGCTGAGCGGCTGACTCGATGCGGCGGGTCAGTTCCTGGTGTTCGAGTTCGTGCGACTGCGCCAGCGAGGGTTTGGTCTGCAACGCGCGAATCTGATCGGCCAGCCGCTGGCACACCGCGGTATCGGATGTCGCCTGCATCGCCGCAGCGCGGCGGTCGGACAGATCGCCATACAGCCACAACACCGACAGCACGATCGCCAACCCAAGCGCCGCGCCCATCAGCAGGTTTCGCCGTTTTTCGGGGGTCAGATTCATGGGTTGCCCCTCGATGCCTGGGCTTCGGAGCCGGGGATAGGGGATCCGGGGGCGATGGAGCCGCCGGGGTTTCCGGGGGTGCCGGGGTTTCTGGGGACGGGCGAGCGGCTTCCGCGAAGTGTGAAGTTAATTTCGCCGGTGGTCAGGCGCTGCGTGCGGGGCGGCTCGATCCGCCAGCCGGTGCCGCGGCCGATCGCCGTAGCCAGCGCCTCGGCGCCGGTGTGCGATGGCGCCAGGCCGACGAGCGTGATTTCATCATCGTCGAGTGTCAGTTGTGTGATCGCGAAGCGCTGGTCAGGCGGCAGAGCCTTGAGCGTTCTGTGCAACAGTGGCAGCACGGATTCGGTCACCGGCAAGGTGGACTCACCGCCCTGCCGCACACCCGCCAGGCTGCGGTGCTCACTGAGCAGCCGCGACTTGACGTTCAGCGGCGGGGTCTTGTCGTACAGCCCCCGGTAAATCTCCGCCTGCTGCGATTCGCTTTGCGTGATCATCTGCTGGTACTGATGCGACCGCCACGCCATCGCGCCCATCGTGCAGACCCACAGCACCAGCACCGCGGCGATCGCCATTTTCACCGCCGCGTCTAGCTGCCCGATCGGGTTCGCCGCCGCCAGTTGCTCCCGGCACAGGTTCACCCACGCGCTGTCTTTACCCATCAGAGCGCGATCCGCCATGCGAGCCGCCGCTTCATCAACCGGCGTGTGATCACCTTCGACGAGTTCAACACCTTCGATCGCCTGCACCCGCCGCGCCAGTTCCATCGTGTCTGCACCGCACAGCGCGAGGCGCAGCTTCGTCCCCTCCGCCCCGCCGCACATGTTCAAATGCGCGGCCAGTTCATCGTCATCCGTTCCCAGCGCGTGCCAGCGAAGCGGGCGTCCCCCTTCGATCACGAAAAGATCAATCCGCCTCCCCTCCGCGAGCAGCACCGCATCGTGTTCCGCTTCGATCGACATCTCCTGTAGCGCCAGCATCGCCGCCGGCGCGATCAGTTCCACGGCAATGTCCGCCGCCTTCAGCGCCTCAATGACCCCCTGCCACTTCTCACTGACAACGCAAACCCCCATCGCCCGGTCTTCAGCCACGACAAAGTCCGCCACCACCTGCTCGGCCGCCAGCGGCAGTTTCTCTTCGAACCGATACGTCATCGCCTGTTTCGCCCCGCGGCGCGGCAGGTCCGTCGTGTCGATCCCCGCGCACACGCAGGCCGCCGACTCCAGCGCCAGCGCCACCGGTTCGCCGTTGTAGTCCCGCTGCTGAAGCGCCTCGATGATCGCCGCGGTCTGATCCACGCCTTCGCGCAGCTCGATGCGATCGACCGCCTGCAGGTCCGCCCCGTTCACGGACCACACCGTCCACGCCTCGGCCCCCGTCATGATGACCCACTGCCGATTCGACATCACGCGCCCCCCTTCTTCGGCAGGGCCATCCGCACATCGCGCCCGTTGTGCTCGAGGCGCACGCCCTCGTCGGTGATCTCCGTCACCTTCGCGCCTTCGATCACTTCGCCGACGGCTTTGAGTTCGACCTTGCCCGCGGCCGTGATGAACATCGCCACGCAGCGCCCCGACTCGATCACCGTCCCGCCGAGCTTCACTGTCAGCGGCGGCGCCGGGGCAGCGCTCGACTTGGCGACCGCCTGCTTCGGTGGTTCTTTCAGCGGCCGGCGCAGCGGCGTCGCCCACACCGGGTCGCTCGCCGGCGGCATCTTCACCACCCGTTCGCCCCCCGCCTTGGCCCGATGGTTCACACGCATCACCATCTGCTCGGCCAGATCATCCGGCTGTGCATACGGCAGCGCCCAGGCCATCACCACCACGCCCACAGCCGCCAGCGCCATTGCGCCGCTGCCGAGCCATAGCCATGATTTAACCTGTCGCGTTCGCATGTGTATCACCAGTCAAAAGTCGCCTGCATCTGCACGTCCGGCAGCTCGCGCGGCAGCGGGCGGCCTTCATCATCCACGGCCCGCCTGGCCTCGGGCTTGCTGAGGTTCGCCACAGCCAGCCGATACCATCGCCGCTGCACGCCGTGCGCCGTCGTCCACACCGAGTAACACCCCGACTGGTCGGTCAGCACCCGCTCGGCGCGTTTCCGCTGTGACTTGTCCAGCTTCAACGCGCCCAGCGCGTTGTTCAGATCAATCTCCGCCTCGCCGGCCCGATAGATCAGCATCTGCTGAATGTCGCGCCCGTCGAGCACGCTGGTGCACGCGGCCCGCAACACCTCGGGGCTCGCCCGGCGGAAGTTCACCTTGCCGTTCGACCAGCAGGTGATCCGCTCGGCAGCCCGCATCAACTGGCGCGGCTCGACATCCACCACCTGCCCGAGGCTGCCGAACAGCGGCATCGTCGATTGCTCCAGTTGCTCCCGCGTGCGGTGCGCCCCGTAGGGCTGAAGCTTGACCGACGCCTTGAATCCGCCGAGCGCTTCGATCAAGGCGCGCTGCGTCCGCAGGCTGCCCAGCCGGTCGTACAGGTCGTTGACCTCGACCTTGGCGTTTTCATCCGCCGCCAGCATGTCGAATTCCATCGCGCCGAGCCGCACGCTCATCGACACCTTCGCCACCGGTGTTCGGCGCGGCTTCTGCGCCTGATCGATCAATTCCGGCGCCAGTTGCAGCGCCGCCCGTTCGCAACTGATCTGACCCCAGCGAAGCTGAAGCTGCTCTTCGGCCCCGCCGGCCTGCACCGCCCGCGCCAGCGAGTGACGCGCCACGCCCGCCATCAGCGCCGTGACCACCGCCACCACCAGCAGCGCCATCAGCAGCACGAATCCCCCCTGCCGGGCATGATGTCGTGAGGCGTGTTTCATCGCAGTGTCATCACCGTGTCGATGTTCATCGTGTTCTGATCGTCGGACGCGATCACCAGTCGGACCTGGTCCGGCGGCGCGTCGTCTTTGATCGCCAGGCTGGTGCGCGTGCCCTGATCGGCCGTGCCGAGTTTGAGCGGTCGCACCTCGATGCTGCGCACGTTGGCGCGGGCCAGTTCGGTCCAGGCGTTGCGGTTATTCAGCACATTCAAATCCGTCTGCCGCCGCACGAGCCAGTTCACCTCGCCGAGTTGTTTGACGAAGTATTCGATCTTCACCGGCTGATGCGACGCGGCGTCTTTGCTTTTGGCGCCGTCGAAGTCGGCGCGGTTCACTCCGCCGAATCCGATCAGCACGACTTTGCCGCCGGCCTGTGTGAAGCTGCGCGCCTGAGTCAGATCACGACGGATCAAATCAACCAGTTGATCGCTCGCGGTTCCATCAGTCAGCGAGCGGTCACGCTGTGCGGCGACGTCGGCGCGGATCGACGCCACGACGCGCAGCGCCCCGGCCGCCAGCATCACCGCCAGGGCCGTGGCCGCCAGCAGTTCGACGAGTGTGAACCCGCGACGGGTCATGACCGTTTCTCCACGTTCGGCTCGCGCGCCATCAACAGCTCCACCGACACCAGCGGCTCGTCGCCGCTGCGGCGCGGGCTGTCGAAAACGTCCAGCCGGGTGATCTTGCGATATTCATCGATCGCCTGGGTCCGGGTTTGCCACGTCATCGCCCCGCCGGCGAGGGTTCCATGGCCCGCCTGCGGCACATCCGGGTGTTCGCCCCACCAGCCCTGCAGCAAATCATCAGCACCGCGGATCGCTTCGAGCTTGCGTTCGGCAAGAGCGGTCTGCCGGGCGTAGCGTGACTTGGCCAGCATCGCGCCGGTCATCAGCGTGCCGAGCACGACCAGCGCCGCCAGCACCTCCAGCAAGGTGAAGCCCGGGTTATGTGGCGAGTTTGTCGAACGCATCGTCGATCTCCTGTTCGCCGTCGAGCGTGATCGCCTGTCCGCTGAGGCCGGCGATGACCAGCCACTTGGCTTCATGATTCGGCCCGACGATCCGCAGCGCGTAGCTGGGTGTGCAGCCGGTCGTGTTCACCGGCACGGTCACCCGCTGGCTGCGGCGGGGCTGACGACTGACGATCATCTCCGTGACCTCGTAGCCGCGCGGCAGCGTCATGTGATGCCTGCCGTCATCGCTGAACCCGCCGTCGACATCCCGCCGCTCGATCCGCGCCTGCGGCAGGTCGAATACGAGCTCGACAGCCTGATCGCCCCGGCGGGCGCGCTGGCGGGCAAGCTGATCCATGAAGGTCACCTGGGCTGTCACCTCATCGAAGCGCGCTGCAGCGAACCAACCCGACGGCGTCAGCGTCACCGCCGCAGCGAACAGGCCGACGATGACCAGCACCGCCATGACCTCCAGCAGCGTGAAGCCGGCCGATCTCATGAGCCGTGACTTTCCGTGAGATTTTCGCTGGTGATGTCGGTATTCGGGCCTTCGCCGCCTTCGCGTCCGTCGGCGCCGTAGCAGATCACCTCGTACGGCTCGTTGCGGCCGGGGTTGTTGTACTGGTACGGGCGATTCCACGGATCGGTCGCGCTCTTGATCGGCAGCACACCGAGCCCGTCTTCGTTGCTCGGGTACTGTCCGCGATCGGCGTAGTAGGACTCGACCGCGTTGACGATCGTGGCGATGTCCGACTTGGCGCGGTTGAGCTTGGCCTTGTCGACGTAGTCGCTGACCTTGATCGCCACCGCCCCGGCCAGCAGCCCGATGATCACCACGACCACCATGACTTCGATGAACGTGAACGCTTGATGGCGACGCGCCGCGTTTCGGCGCGTCGGAGTGTTAAAGCACATTGCCAGCCTCCAGGATTGGCATGAATGTCGCAAAGGCGATGAAGCCCACCATCACCGCCAGAATGAGTATCAGCACCGGCTCGAGCACGACCGTCAGACGATTGGCCGCCGTGGCGACCTGCTGGTCGTAGTCTTCGGCCAGGCGCGTGAGCATTTCTTCGAGTCGGCCCGACTGCTGCCCCGCCGCGAAAACTTGAATGACCATCGGCGGGAACACACCCGTTTCATCGAGCGCCTCGGCGATGTCGCTGCCGGCATAGACCGCCTGTTCGCAGGCGATCAGCGCCTGTCGCATCACGTGATTCGGCGTCGTGTTCTGCGCGATCTGAAGCGCCCGCACAAACGCCACGCCACTTTGAATCAACGTCGACACCACCATCGCGATGCGCGAGATCGACTGCTTGCGGATCATCTGACCGAGAATCGGTACACGCAACATCGCCCGGTCGATCATCACCCGCCCGCGCGTCGTCCGCGCCACGGCGCTGAACGCTATGACACACCCGACCACGATCAGTCCGATCAGCCACCACCACCCGACCAGCGCATCGCTGGCCGCCTGCACGACGCGCGTCGCCATCGGCAGCGGTTTGCCGGTTTCCTGCAGCGTCGCCAGCAGGTTCGGCACCACGAATGTCATCAGAAAGATGCTCACCAGCACGCCCGCGCTGAGCACCACGCAAGGATACACCAGCGCCGAAGCGACGCGGTTTTTCAGTCGAGCCGAGCGCTCCTTGAATTCCGCCAGTTGCTGAAGCGCCGTTTCGAGCGTGCCGGCGTTCTCACCGACTTCGATGATGCTGATGCACAACGTGTCGAACACGATCGGGTGTTCACGCATGGCTTCGGCAAGGCTGACGCCGGAAGCGACCCGATCGCGGATGATCATCAGCACGGCACAAAACGGCCCGCGGTGCTGCTTGGCGATTGTGTCGATGGATTGCAGCATCGGAATGCCGACCGACAGCAGCGTCGACAATTCACGCACAAAGGTGACGACCTCGTTGGTGTGCCGCCGCGTGAAAAGTTTCGGCATGCCGCCGAGCAGGTTGGCCGCACGCTGGCGGCGCACATCCTGAATCGTCAGCCCCCGCGAGCGGAGCAGATCGCGCGCCTGCCGGGGCGTGTCCGCGGTGACGGTCCCGCTGACCGCGGCCCGCCCGGCTTCGATCGCCTTGTACGAATACACCGCCATCTTTCAGCCCTCCGCCCTCATGACGACACGCTGAACTTCCTCGATCGTGGTGCGGCCGGCCAGCATCTTCTCGACACCGTCGTCCGTCAGCGTCTTCATCCCGCCGGCGACTGCGGCGTGTTTGACCTGCGATGCGGTGGCGCGCGACTGAATCAACTGCTGTACCGAATCATCGACGGTCAACAGCTCAAACAATCCAATCCGCCGGCGATACCCGGTGTTTCGACAGACCGCGCAACCGGCGCCGCGCCGCATCGTCGAAGTGTCCACATGATCCGGGTCGATCCCCAGCGAGCGGAGGTCCGCATGGTTCGGGTCGATCGGCGCGGCGCAGTGTTCGCAAACACGCCGCACCAGTCGCTGAGCGAGCACGCCGACCACGGAGCTTGCCACCAGGTACGGTTCGATCCCCAAATCCAGCAGGCGCGTCACGGCGCTGGCCGCATCGTTGGTGTGCAGCGAAGAGAAAACCAGGTGGCCCGTCAGCGCCGACTGAATCGCCATGACGGCGGTTTCCTGGTCGCGGATTTCACCGACCATGATGATGTCGGGATCCTGTCGCAACACGCTGCGCAAGCCGCTGGCGAAGGTCATGCCTTTGCGGTCGGACACCTGCGTCTGACTGATGCCCGGAAGCTGATACTCGATGGGGTCTTCGAGCGTGAGGATGTTCTTTTCCTTGGCGTTGATCTGCTGAAGCGCCGCGTACATCGTCGTCGACTTACCGCTGCCGGTCGGGCCGGTCACGAGGATGAGCCCGTGCTCGACGGTGATCAGGTCGAGGAACTTATCGAGCGTGCCGGCCTGCATGCCGATCTGATCCAGCGCGAACAGCTGGGCCGTCTTATCGAGCAGGCGGATGACGATGCGTTCGCCGAGGCTGGTGGGAATCGCCGAGACGCGCAGGTCGATGTGGCGCTGGCCGACCTGCACGGTGGCGCGGCCGTCCTGGGCGAGTCGCTTCTCCGCGATGTTCATGTGCGACAGCACCTTGATGCGGCTGACGATTTCTTCCTGCAGGTGTTTGGGTAGATCGAAGATGTCCGCCAGCACGCCGTCGATGCGCAGACGCACCGCGATGCGGTCTTCATAAGGCTGAATGTGCACGTCTGACGCCATCAGCTTGACCGCCTCGAAGAGCACCAGGTTCACCAGCTTGATCACCGGAGCGCGTGTGCCGACGTCCAGCAGGTCTTCGCGCTGACCAAGCTGACCGACCTCAGCGAGCACGTCCTGCCGATCGAGCTTGTCGATGAACTGCTGAGCCTGGCCCTGTCGCTGCTGGTAAGCGTTGTTGATCGCGGTGGTGATCTCTTCCGGCGGCGCGACGACCGGCTTGACCGGGCGATTCAGATAACGGGCCACCACATCGAGTATTTCCCACGATTCAGCGGCTGAAAAGGCAACCGGCAAACGATCTTCCGCGATGTCGTCGAGGCCCATCACGCCGTGGCGGCGGGCGAAGCTGATCGGAATCGACTCGACGAACTGGGCGTTGGGCTTGGCGTCTTCGAGACTCGGCATCCATGACAAACCCAGCCGATCAGCAAGCTGCTGAGCCTGCGACGCGGGCGCGCCGCTCGCCGCAGCTGCCGGGACATCGGCAGCGGGCTGGGGCGCGGTCGGGTTTTCGGTGTAGCCGGTGATCATGGCCTACTCGATCGACAGCGGCTCGCTGTCGGGGAAGTCGCCGGGCAGCTCGGCCTGCTCGAGCGGTTTGCGCGAGACGAATTTGAGGTCTTTGAACTGATCGTCGCGGAGGATGACCGGGCGGATGAACACGAACAGCGTCATCTGCGATTCCTCGTCGACCTCGTTGCTGAACAGGTGCTTGAGCACCGGGACATCGCTCAGAAACGGCAGACCTTCGATGCGGTTGCTGAGGTCCGAGCGGTTGAGCCCGCCGACGACGACGGTGTGGCCGTCGGGCACGGTGACGTTGGACTCGATGGAGTTGGTCTGGCGCGGCGGCGGGATGCCGTCGGCCCCCTGGTCGGTGAAGCTGTTGAGCGCGACGCGGTAAGCCAGCGTCAGGTGATCGCCCTCGCTGATGTGGGGCGTGACCTCGATGGAGGTGCCGGCCTCGACAAACCCGCCGAAGCTGGTCGTCGAAACCGTGTCCGATGCGTTGACGCTGAGGTACGGCTCTTCGGAGATGGACTCCAGCGAACCGGTGGCGTTGTCGTTGACCAAAATGCGCGGAGCGGAAACGACCCTGGCGCGGGAGTTGGTCTTCAGGGCCTGAATGACGACGTTGGCGATGTCGTTGTCGAGGATCGCGCCGTTGAAGCCGACGCCGGGAATCAGCGTCACCGGCCCGCTCGTGGGATTCAACTCCGTCAGACCGAACGAGCTGAACACCAGCGTGTCGCGCCCGTCGATCGTGGTGCGCTTGCCGAGCTCGACGCCGAGCGAGAAATCGTTGGAGGTGTCGAGCGTGACGATGGTCGCTTCGATGAGCACCTGCGGGCGGCGCTGATCGAGCTGCTTGATGAGCTTCTCATACATCGCCTGAACGTCCGGCTTGGCGACGATGATGATGCTGTTGGTGTTGATGTCGGCGGTGATCAACGCCCGATCGCTGCGCACCGACAGGCTCGCGGTAGACTGTTCACCGGACTTGTTCTGATTGCGGAGCGACCCCTGTGATGCCGAGTCGCGCAACGAGGGAATCTTCGACTCGCGGCTCAGCGTGGCCGGCCGATTCGTACGGGAATACTGACGCTCATTGATCCGATCGGCGTCGGTATATTCCGACGATTCATCCTCGCGATAAGGCTCGGTGACCTGCGCCTCGTTGCCTTCCAACGCGCTGAGCGTGACCAGCACATCCGACGCGGCGGTGTTCATCAGCTTGTAAAACCGCATCGGGCTCTGCGACTCGGCCGCGGCCACATCCAACTCGCGCTTCAACGCTTCGATCTTTTCATGCACCTCGGCCGTGGCGGACACGACCAGGTAGCCGCCGTCCTCGTCGATCGCCGCCTGGTACAGGCGATCCTCATCCACCGGGCCGACCAACTGCTTGACCAGCCGATCGATCCGATCGGGGCTGACGATATTGAAGTGATACATCTTCGTGTTCAGCCCCAGCGACACGTCCAGCGACCGGACAATTTTCGCGGCGTCTTGGACCAGGGCCGGCGGGCCGACGAGGATGATCTGATTCGTCCGCGGGTCGTGGGTGATCTGCACCGAAGGGGCGGCCTTGGCGTCACCGCCCTGCTGGCGATTTCGCGCATCGGACTTGAGGCGCACCAGGTTCGTGGCCAACTCAGCGAGCTTGTCCGCCTGCTGATGGGCAGCGGGTACGAACTCGGTGGCGATCGCCTCGGCGGGCTGGTCGGCCATGTCGATCAGCCCCACGATGCGACGCAGATTGGCCGCGTAATCCGTCACCACCAGCAGACGCTGAGCGGGGATCAGAAAACTGTTGCCACCCGGCGTCGAGAGCATCGGTTTGATCAGCAGATCGGCTCGGGCCGGGTCGATGTGGTCGAGTTTGAACACGCGCGTGGCGACCGAGGCGCCGCGCTTGTCGTTGGCCTTGCCGTCGCCCTGGCCGATGCCGGGTGTGATCTCGATGAGATTCGCCACGGTCGTGATGCGCTTCCACCCCGGCTGCTCGGCGTCGACCAGCGCCATCCCCTTCATCTTCAGTGCGCTTTCCAGCAGCCCCATCAGCGACGAAGCCGGCACCGCGGTGTGCGCAGTGATGGTGACCTTGCGGCTTTCGATCTGCTCGTCGTAAAGAATGTTGATGTCCAACCGCTTGGCGACGTACTCGGCGAAGACTTTCAGCGGCACAGGCTCGGGAAAGTTCAGCGTAATCAGCGCCTGATCGCCGCCGGCCGCTTCCGCCGCGGGCACCGAATCATCCGCCAGGGCAATCGTCACGCTGAGCATCACGCACACCGCCGCGCAGACGATCTTCGCCTCTCGATGACGCAGCCATGCTCTGAACATATCCTTCGCTTCCACTGATGAACGAGGTTTCGGGGTGGGAGTAGACGTTCAGAAGAATACCCCGACGTTATTAACTGCCCGTTAGTTTCCGTTGCAGAATGCTCACGATTCACTAATGGCGATAACGCTTCGCAAACATTTCCGCCGGCGGTTGACCACAGATAGACACACCGAACAAACCACCCCGATCGCAGCAGCCGCGCAGCGGACAACACCCGATCGGGCCGCGCGCAAACCGTTGTCATCACATAAAAAAAGCACCGCGTGCCAACATCTGGCCAACGGTGCTTTCTAAGCGAGGGCGACGGGAATCGAACCCGCAACCTCCGGATCGACAGTCCGGTGCTCTAACCAATTGAGCTACGCCCCCATCCGGGGGACCTGCCTCAGGCAGGAGGGGAATAATACCGCTTCAGCGGGTCATGTCAAGCGTCGTAGGCGATCCACTGCAGGCACAACCCGCCGGGGGGCACGGTCGGGCCGGCCAGGCGGCGGTCGGCCTCGGCGAGGATGCGGTCGACGTGTTCGGGGGGCCATTTGCCCCGGCCGACCTCGATGAGCGTGCCGGTGATGATGCGAACCATGTTATAGAGGAAGCCCGAGCCGGAAACGGTCAGGTGGACCTGGTCGCCGTGTCGCTGAACTTCGCAGGTGTGGACGGTGCGGACTGTCGACAGGCGGCCGTGACCGGCGGTGGCGAACCCGGCGAAATCATGTTCACCGACGATGCGGCCGGCGGCCTGATTCATCCGCTCGGCGTCCAGCGGCACCCAGTAGTGGTAGACCTGGTGGCGAAGACCCAGCGGGCGACGGTCGGCGTTCCATATCCGGTAGCAGTACTGCTTGTCGATTGCGTCGCGGGTGGCGTCGAAATCGTCGGCAACCGGTTGAACCTCGCGCACCTCGATGTCGGCCGGCAGGCGGGCGTTGATCGCCATGGCCATGCGTTCCAGCGGAATGCGCGAGTCGACATCGAAGTGGACGACCTGCCCCTCGGCATGAACGCCGGCGTCGGTGCGGGAAGCGCCCTGAAGCTGCACGGGCTGGGCGAAGGTGTGAATCAGTGATTGGCGGACGGTTTCCTGCACGGTGCGCAGGCCCGGCTGATGCTGCCAACCGTGAAAGTCCGTGCCGTCGTAGGCGACCGTCATCCGATAGCGCTGCATGACGGACTCCGCGCTAATACCCGAAGCCGTCTTCACGGAAGTGAACCGGCGGGTCGCCCTCGCCGGAGATGGCCGCGTCGACGATGCGACCGACGTAAATATCATGATCGCCTTCGATGTCGAAATGGCGGACCAGTTCGCAATCCAGGCTGGCCAGGGCGCGGGCGAGAATGGGCGAGCCGGTGGTCAGGCGACGCACGTCGAGGGTTTCGAAAGCATCCTGTTTGACGGTGAGGTCGAAGCTGAATCGTCGCGGCGTCAGCTTGTCGTCAGCGGCGATCTGATTCAGCGCAAAAGACCGGCTTTCGTGAATAAACGGCCCGATCTGCAGGCTTTTATTCAGGGCGAACATGACCATCGGCGGATCGAATCCGACCTGCTGAACCCACGACACCAGCACGCCCCGCTGGCGGTGTTCATGCGCCGCGGTCAACAGAAAGATGCCCTGCGGCAACCGCCCCAAAGCTTTGCCGATTATCTCACGCGTTTGGTTTTCAACTTCACGTGGCACGGCTTGTTCGTCCATAGCCAAACTCCCGACAAATCACCCACACCAAAGCATAGCTGCTGCATGCGCATACCGCAAAACTCAACCTTCCAGCAGCGGCGGCACCACGCGCGCCAGCGCCTCGGCAGCACATTTGGCCGCGGCGCCCAGGCGCATCAGCTCGCCGACGCGACCGGGGTGAAACAGCACATAACCGACAGCCCCGACCAGCCGCGGCCGACCGCGCCGATCGACCAGCTTCGCCGATCCCGGCGGCATCGTCATCGACGCCGTGTCACAAATCGCGCGCGCACACAGCCACGGCGTCTGGTAGTGCTCACAGATGTCAGCCACGCCGGCCGTTTCCATGTCGACAGCATCGATGTGCTCAGCATATAGCCCCGCCTTGTCATCGACCGACTCGATGACCGCCCCGCCGGTGCGCAGCGTGTACTGCGTTGACGCCGGCCAGGTGGGCTGCCATACGTGGTCGTTGTCGACATCGATCACGCGGTCGGGGATGATCACGTCGCCGGTATTCAACTTCGGGCATGTGGCGCCGGCTGTGCCGCTGATGAGCACACGCTGCGGCCCACACCGTCGCATCAATACATCCACAACATGCCGTGACTGATCGCGCCCCATGCCGGTGACGGCCAGCACGATCGGGTGATCGGCATACTGACCGGTGTAGACCATGCGGCGGCGGACCAGCGAACGATCGCGCCGCAGGCCCAGGGCCTTGATCAGCGGGCCGGCCTCGGAGGTCACGGCGGTGGTGATGAGCGTGGCGGTATGCGGCATCGAGTTGTGAAAATACGCCAAATCAGGGATAAAGGCCACGCGGCGGATGATCCGCCGCACATCGACATTCGTATTGTAACCAGGAGGCTCTATGGCTGTGCATCACATGGTGTGGATCAAGTTTCACGAAGGCGTGTCCGACCAGCGGATCGCCGAACATATTCATAACCTGGCCACGATGGACGAGCAGATTCCGGCGATCATGTCGTCGGCTGTCGGCGAGAATTTCACCGATCGGGCCAAGGGGTTCACGCACGGCCTGATCGTGACCGTCGAAACCCGCGACGATCTGCCCCGCTACCTACAGCACCCGCATCACGTGCAAATCGCCACCCCGCTGCGTGAAGACGCCGAGCTGATGGCGATGGATATCGAGAACTAGGGCCGCGCTCCCCTGCGGGTCGCGGCTAAACAGAAGGCCGAACATGATCATTGTCTGTCTGTCGCTGGTGCTTGTGGCGTTCGTCATCGCTTGGCCGATGACGGCGATCATGCGCCGTGTCGGGGTTCGACTCGGCCAGATGGACGCCCCCGGCGAGCGCAAGCACCACGAGCGGCCGATCCCCGCGACCGGGGGGGTGGCGATTTTCTGGGCGATGATCGGGCCGATCATCGGCGGGTTGATTCTCGTCAACGCCGTGCCGGTGAGTTTGTGGGAGCGTGTGGCGCCCGCGCTGGTGGATCATCTGCCGGGCATTGGTGACAAGACGACGATGGCGGGCGCGCTGGCGGCCGTGCTGGCGGTGCTTCACATCACGGGCCTGATCGACGACCGCAAAAACCTCGGGCCGTTTTTGAAACTCGGTGTGCAGATCGCCGCGGCGGCGGTCATGGTCATCGGCTTCAACGTGCGCCTGCTCGAGTTGCTCGGCCCGGCGGGCAGCATCACGGTGACGATTCTCTGGCTGGTCGTGATCACCAACGCGTTTAATTTTCTGGACAACATGGACGGGCTGGCCGGGGGCGTGGCGACGATCTGCGCGGGCATCTTTCTGGCGGCGGCGCTGATCAGCGGGCAGTGGTTTGTCGCGGCGGTGCTGGCGCTGCTGATCGGGGCGCTGCTGGGCTTTCTGGTGTTCAACTTTCCGCCGGCCTCGATCTTCATGGGCGATGGCGGGTCGCTGGTGGTCGGATTCGTGACGGGGCTTTGCGCGGTGCGCGTCACGTACTACGACCCGCAGATCGGCTCATCGTGGTGGGCGGTGTTCACGCCGGCGATCGTGCTGGCGATTCCGCTGTATGACCTGACCAGCGTGACGCTGATCCGCATCGCCCAGGGCAAGAGCCCGTTTGTCGGGGACACACAGCATTTTTCACATCGGCTGGTCAAGCGCGGCCTCAGCCGCCCGGCGGCGGTGATGGTGGTGTGGGCCTGCACCCTGGCGACGGGCCTCGGCGGCGTGATGATCGGATTCGTGGCGTCGTGGCAGGCGGCGCTGATCGTGGCGCAGACCGCGGCAGTCGTGCTCGTACTCGCCCTGCTCGAACGCACCGGAAACAAGACATGAACCGCGGAGAACGCAGAGAACGCGGAGCAGACGCCAAGGTGATGAATCAAACTGATCATTCATCTGCTTCTGCGATCTCTGCGCCCTCAGCGGTTTGTCTTCTGCCCGGCCTGATCGCGACGGTGGGATTGATCACGCTGGCGGCGTTACGCACGCTGGTGATGTTTTCGCCGCAGCTTTACTGGATGATCGACCCCCGAGCGGTCAACGTCGACATACCGACCGTCGAGTTCGGCCCGACGGGCGCGGCGATCACCGACTGGCTGTGCGTCGTCGTGTTGTTGCTGGCGATCGTCGATCGACTGCTGCGCGGCGGGCGCGTGCGATGGATTCTGCTGACGCTGTGGCTCACCGGCGCCGGCTTCGTGTTATTTCACGGGCATGACGATGCCGAGTCGCTGCGCCTCGGGGGCGACTGGCTTGGCGCGATGGCGCTGGGCCTGGCGGGGCTGCACCTGGGGGTGGATGTGAACTGGCGGCGGTTGATACTCGCGGCGGCGGTCGGCTTGATCGTGCCGCTGGCCGGGCAGGCGATCTACCAGGTCACCGTCGAGCACGCGATGACCGTGCAGAACTACGAAGAACACAAGGCTGAAATTATCCGCGAGCGGGGTTGGACCGAAGGCTCCACCGAGCAGGTCAAATACGAAGAGCGACTGCATCAGCTCGAAGCGACCGCCCGATTCGGGTTCTCCAACATTTTCGGCACCGTGATGGCGACGCTGAGCCTGATCGCCCTCGGCGCGGCGGTCACGCTGCTGCTTAGCGAGCCGCGCAAAGCCGAGGGGTATGTCATCGCGGCGGCGGCGATGATGGGATTGATCACGCTGGGGCTGACCTTTTCCAAAGGCGCCCTGCTGGCGATGATCATTGCGGTGGTCGCGACGGGGATGGTGTGCGCGGTCAGCCACGTACTCAAACTCGGCGCGGCGTGGTGGCGCATCGCGGCGGTGGTCGTGGTGGCGATGGGCCTGGGGGCGGTGGCTGTGCGCGGGGCGATGGGCCCACCGGAAACGGCGGCGGGCGAACGATCGCTGCTGTTTCGCTGGCATTACTGGCAGGCGGCCGAGCGGATGCTCGAGCAGGACCCGATCACCGGCATCGGCCCGGGGCGATTTCAGCAACACTACCTGACGACGAAGAACCCGCTGAACCCCGAAGAGGTGAGCGACCCGCACAACGTGTTTGTCGCATACCTGTCGACGCTGGGCATCGGCGGAGCGGCGTGGGTGATGGTGCTCATCGCGATGCTGTGCGGCGCGGCGGGTTGCGTGAAGCGCCTCGAAACGGATGAAATGAAAGTCGATGCCCCGCCGCTGAATGAACCGTGGCTATGGGGCGCGGCGATCGCGGCGGGTGTGCTCGCCTGCGGAACGCAGTACATCGCCGAGTGGCACCGCTACTGGATCGAAACGTCGGCGCTGTGGGTGGCGGCGTCGGTGCTGTTCGTGATCATCACCGGCATGCTCGCGCGGCGCGACACGCTCGACGGCCCATACGCCCGCCTCGGTCTCTTTGCCGCGGCGATCACGCTGCTGCTGCACAGCCAGATCGAGATGACGCTGACCAACACCATGGCCGCCCCGCTCATGTTCGCCACGCTCGGCGCCATCGTGGCCGCCCCGTCAATCAAACCCCACCCCCGCTGGCAACTGTTCACGATGATCCCGGTCGGCCTTGCCGTGCTCGTCACGCTGATGATCCTGCACGTGATCCCGGTCGCCACACAGCAGTCGACGCTCGCCGCGGCCGCGGATCGCCTGCAGCGCGGTGACGGTCGCACCGCCATCGCTCTGCTGGAACAGGCCAACGCCGACGGTCCTTTCGACGCCCGCATCGCCCAGGACCGCGCCCGCCTGCTGGCCGAGGCCGGTCGTCCCGACCAGGCAGTCGACGTGCTGGCCGCCGCCCGCGATCACGGTCAACTCCTGGCCCAGCTCTGGCGGACCGAAGCCGCGATCGCCGCCAACGTCTGGCAGCAGCACCGCCGGGCCGACTGGCTGAAGCGTGCCGTTTACGCCGCCGAACACGCCACGCTCTACGACCCCTTCGGCATCAACACCCACGTCATCGCCGGCGACCTCGCCTACCAGGCGGGCCGGATCGATCAGGCCCGGGCGCTGTATCGCAAAGCCCTGCAGCTCAGCGATCAGGCCTACCTGGATCCGAATAAACAGTTGCCGGTCGACGAGCGTGCCCGCCTGACCGGGCGGCTGGGCGGTTGAGCCCCGCCCGCCTTGATGCTTGGTGTGGGTCGGATACGATGTGCGTATGATTGTCGATACGCACACCCACCTGTGGCAGAGCCTCGACCAGCTCGGCCCGCAGATCAGCGCCCTGATGCGGCAGCGCTATCCCGTCGCCAACGAACGCCTCGACGCCTCATCCGCCTCCCACGAAGCGGCCACCGCGGCCCTCGATCTCGTGTTCGTGCTCGGGTTTCGCAGCGTCCATCTCGGCGCCGACGTGCCCAACGCACTGATCAGTCACTACGTCACCGCCCGACGCGATCGCATGATCGGCTTTGCCGGCATCGACCCGATGGCCGACGACTGGTCCGACCAGATGGACGAGCTGCCCAGCCTCAAGCTCAGCGGCGTCGTGATCAGCCCCTCCGAGCAGGCGTTCCACCCGACCCACTCCCGGGCGATGAAGCTCTACGACAAAGCCCAGTCGATGGGCCTGCCGGTCATCATCTACCAGGGCTCGCAGTTCACCCGCGATTCGCATCTTGAATTCGCCCGCCCCGCCCTGCTCGATGAAGTCGCCCGCAGCTTCCCCCAGCTCCGCATGCTCATCACCCACAGCGGTCACCCCTGGGCTGAAGAACTGCTCACGCTCATCCGCAAGCACAACAACCTCTTCACCGAGTTGTCCGTGCTGACCACGCGCCCCTGGCAGCTCTATCAGGTGCTGCTGACCGCCCATCACCTGGAAGTCACCGACCGCGTGATGTTCGGCTCCAGCTTCCCGTACCAGATGCCCCAGCAGGCGATCGAAACCATCTACTCGGTCAATCAGTTCGCCCAGGGCACCGCCCTGCCCGCCGTGCCGCGCGAGAAGCTCCGCTCCATCATCGAGCGCGACGCCCTGTCAGCCCTCGGGCTCAAGCGCGGCATCCAGTCCGAATCGGCGCCCCCCATGCCCGTGCGCCCCACCCCCTCACGTGTCACCACCCCCTCCCGGGACGAGTCCGACTCATGAACCACCGCCTCGCGCTGCTGTCGTTGGCCCTGCTGTCCGGCCTGCTCACCCTCGGCGGATGCGCCGGAGGCACCCTCGCGGTCCGCTCCACCGGCGAAGAAGCCGCCGAGCTGACCGGCAACTTCACCACCGCCGTCTACAGCTACGACGATTTGAATAATCTCGATGTGCTGCTGATCGAAGGCGAGCCCGAGTCACCCACCCAGGCGGTGCACATCCGCATGTACTGGCAGCCCCGCGCCGGACGCACCCCCATCGACGTCCGCGCCACCAACGCCACGATCAACTATGTCGTCTTCACCGGCCAGGGCGCGGGGGTCTACAGCGGCGCCGGGTTCCTGTTTCCCAAAAACAACCCCGGCGGCGGCACCTTCACCGCCTCGCTGCGATCGACCGCCGTCCGCCTGCTCGACGCCAGTGGGAACTTCGCCGACCGCCTCGGCCGCGCCGACGCCACCGGCTCCTTCTCCGCCAAGCGCGATGACGACGCCACGCAGCGCCTGCTCCGCACCGTCGAAGTCTACCTCCGCAACCAGCTCGGCTACCCCCGCTTCGTCATGGCGCGGTGACCGTTTAGCCGGCGGGCTTGCCCGCCGCTTGCGTTGACGCGCGCCGCGTCGTGATCGAACGATATGACGAATAAAAACCCGCCCCGAAGCGGCGGGCAAGCCCGCCGGCTAAACAGATCAACGTCAATCCCGGTCGCGCGTGTCGATGTCGAGTTCGCCGTGGATGTGTTTGGTCGACTCCGGCGTCGTCAGCACTTTGAATACGCACCAGCTCAACAGGCTCGTGACGAACCCCACCGACACAATCATCGTGAACCATCCGCCGATCGTCATGAGCCCGCCTCCTGCTGCGCCTCGTTAAGCTGCCAACGCTTGACCGCCTGATGAATGATCAGCAGAAAGAACACCGTCACCAGCACGATGAATCCGACGCTCATCATCACGACTTTGTTGTCGACGATCTGCGCGAACATGTTGCTCTCGCGTTCAGCACTGGCCTGTTCCCACACGAACGCCACGAAGATCACCATCAGGTACACCGGCGCGACCCATCTGAGGATGAACCCGACCGCCCGCGGCACGTGTATCTCCGACCCGCGGTCCAGTTCCTCCATGCCGCGCTTGGGCCCCAGCGCCCAGCCGAACAGGAACACCTGGAACATCGCCAGCAGGTAGATGCAGAACGTGCCGATCCAGAAGTCGAACGTGCTCAGCGCCAGCGTGCCCTCGGAGAAATACAGCACAAAGCTCGTGCCGCACAGCGTCATGAACCCGAGTATCGACACCGATGTCTTGCGGTTGACCCCGAGTCCTTCTTCCAGCAGCGCGATCGCCGGCTGCAGCATGCTCAGCGAGCTGGTCACCGCCGCCAGGAACAGCAGGAAGAAGAACAGGAACCCGGCGATATACCCCAGCGGCATCGACTCGAACACCATCGGCAACGTGAGAAACCCGAGCGTGAAGGTCGACCCGACCGCCGCCGCCCCAAGGAAGATGAACGCCGCTGGTATCGTGATCAGCCCACCCAGCGCCACTTCGCAGAACTCGTTGCCCGCGGCACTGGTCAGCGACGACAGCGCGATGTCGTCGTCTTCCTTGAGGTAGCTCGAATAGGTGATGATGATGCCGAACCCGACGCTCAACGAGAAGAAGATCTGCCCCGTGGCGTCCAGCCACATTTTCGGATTCATCAGCGAAGCGAAGAAACCTTCGACAAAAGGCTTGTCCGGCGCGCCGCGCGGGTTCCACATAAACCCGAGCCCTTCGGTGATGTTCGGCAGCGTCAGCACACGCACCAGCACGAGAACCGCGCAGAGAATCAGGGCGGGCATGGCGATCAGGCAGAACTTCTCGATGCCCTTGCTGAGCCCGCGGTAGATCAGGATAAAGTTGAGCACGAAGCAGAACAGCAGAAACATCATGCCCGCGCCGGTGACCGCCGCCCCATCGGCCTCGGCGCCGGTGAAACCGGAGAACAGATTCTCATACGGCACGCGGCTCAGCGGCGCGCCGTCGGCCGCCAGCGTCGCCGCCTCCTTGCCGACCTGCGCCATCGTGCCCGAGAGGTAGTACCACGCATAGCCCAGGCACCAGGATTCGATCAGCACGTAATACATGTAGATGATGACCGGCACGATCATGCCGAGCACACCCAGGTACGGCGCCGCCTTACTTTTCCAGATCGAGCGGTAGATGCCCGGTGAGCTGTTGAACCCCCGCGCCCCGCCGAAGCGGCCCATCGCCCATTCGCCCCACGCCAGCGGCAGCCCCAGCACAAACAGCGCCACGAAATACGGGATCATGAACGCCCCGCCTTCGTATTGGGCCGCGAGTCCGGGAAACCTCAAAAAGTTGCCCAGCCCGACCGCGCTGCCCATCACCGCGAGGATAACGCCCAATCGCGTTCCCCAACCGTCTCGACCATGTTCACTCATCAGCGATGTCCCGTGAAGTGTTCACTCAGGCGATCACGATAACCCCTTAACCACCAAAATACACGAAATAAACACTTCCATCGACACCGGTTTGCGATCTTTTTCACAATATTGCCGTCCGCCCCGGCGCTCCATAGACTCTAGTAAATTCAGTTCACGTGCCCACTCGGGCTCTCGGGGCAGGATGTTTAAACCAGACCTTTAGCAGGAGTCGCTTATGACTACGGTTCAGGAAATCCTTGCGTCCAAGCAGCAGAACGCCGTGACGACCATCGATCGCAATGTGAGCGTGCTCGAAGCCACGCAATTGATGAATCGGCACAAAATCGGCGCCCTGATCGTCGAGGAAAACGACCGCGTCGTCGGTATCTTCACTGAGCGTGACGTGCTGAGGCGAGTCGTGGCTGAACAACACGACCCGGCCACCACCAAGGTCGGCGATGTCATGACCGACAAGGTCGTCTGCGTGACCGCCGACACCTCCGTCGACGATGTCCGGCAGATCATGAAGTCACGCCGCATCCGCCACCTGCCCGTGGTCAACGGCGATCAGTCCGTCCTGGCCATGCTCTCGATCGGCGACCTCAACGCCCACGCCATCCGCGACGGCGAGGTCACCATCCAGTACATGCACGAGTACATCTACGGCCGCGTGTGAGTCGGTTGACTGGTTGACTGGTTCGTTGGACATCTACGAAAAATAAGACGCAGCCCGCGCCTAAACGCCGGCTGCGTCTTTTTCTTTCCAGTCAACGAATCAACCAGTTAACCAATCAACCCTCGCGCAGCGCGGCCAGCTTCGCCTTCACCTTCTCCGCATGGCCCTTGGCCCCGACTTTCTTCCAGTGATGGGCGACTTTGCCGGCCGGGTCGATGATCACCGTCGAACGGATCACGCCTTCCTTGATCTTGCCGTACATGTTCTTCTCGCCCCAGGCGCCGTACTTTTCCATCACCTTGTGCGACGGATCACTCAGCAGGTCGACCTTGAGCTTGTGCTTGGCGATGAACTTGCGATGTGATTCCGCATCGTCCGGGCTGCACCCGAGCACGATCGCATCGAG
Organism: Planctomycetales bacterium ZRK34; assembly: GCA_014873095.1. GTDB lineage: Bacteria > Planctomycetota > Phycisphaerae > Phycisphaerales > Zrk34 > Zrk34. The sequence goes on along the minus strand of CP050848.1, from coordinate 3,058,035 downwards.
CTTTTCGAGATCTTTGATCCCCTCGCTGAACTCACATGCCTCGATCGTGCAACCGGGCGTGTCATCCTTCGGGTAGAAATACAGCACCACCCACTTGCCCGCATAGTCGCTGAGCTTGACCTTGTCGTCGTCCTGATTCACCAGCGTCAGGGCCGGGGCTTTCTTGCCGACTTCAATCATGATTCACTCCTGAAAAAGTCAAACACGAAGAACACGAAGGCGCGAAGGTCACGAAGTAAAAATCTATATTCGTTTCTTCTTCGTGACCTTCGCGCCTTCGTGTTCTTCGTGTCATGGTCTTACTTCTGCAATTCGGCCAGCTTCGCCTTGACCTCCGCAGCGTGCCCGCGCGGTTTGACCTTCGGCCAGTGGTGGGCGATGTTGCCGTTGGGGTCGATGATCACGGTCGATCGGATGACCCGTTTGCCATCGTAGGCGCCGTAGGTCGTCATGACCTGTCGCTTTTGGTCGCTGAGCAGCGAGATTTTCAGGTCGTGCTTTTCGATGAACTTGCGGTGACTTTCCGGCGAATCGGGTGAGCACCCGAGCACGACGGCTTTCATTGACTCGAAATCCTTCAACGCGTCGGTGAACTCACAAGCCTCGGCGGTGCGGCCGGGCGTGTCGTCTTTCGGGTAGAAATACAGCACGACCCACTTGCCGCGCAGTTCGGTCAGACTCACCGGCTGATCGTTCTGGTCCGGCAGGCGAAACCCCGGAGCCGGCTTGCCGACGTCGACCGCCGATTGCGTGTCGGCGGCAAAAGCCACCGCGGCGCACAACAATACGACAGCCGAAAGCTGGTAGAATCGCGTCATGACTGCTGCTCCTGCGAAAGATGGGTTCAAGACATTATACGTCATCGATGGCCACGCGCAGATCTTCCGCGCCTACCACGCCATCCGCACCGCGATGACCTCGCCGGTCACCAAGGAACCGACCAACGCCACGTTCGGGTTCACCGGCATGCTGCTGAAGCTGTTCCGCGAGTGCCGCCCGCATTACGTGGTCGTGACCATCGACGCCGCCGGCGACCGCGGCACTTTCCGCTCCCAGCTCGATCCCGAATACAAAGCCAACCGCGAAGCCCCGCCGGAAGATCTGCAGCCGCAGGTCGAACGCATTGTTGAAATCTGCAAGCTGTTCAACCTGCCCGTGCTCGGGCTCGAAGGCGTCGAAGCCGATGACACCATCGCCACGCTCTGCGACCGCCTGACCGATCGCGACGATGTCCGCATCCGCATCGTCTCCCGTGATAAAGACCTTCAACAACTGCTCACCGATCGCATCGAGATGTACGACATCCACAAAGATGAAACGATCGATGTGCCGACACTCGAAAAAGACAAGGGCATCACCCCCGCCCAGGTCGTCGACATGCTCGCGCTGATGGGCGACAACGTAGACAACATCCCGGGTGTCAAAGGCGTCGGCCCCAAAACGGCCGCCAAGCTGATCAGCCAGTTCGGCACGCTCGAAAACCTGCTCGCCCACACCGATGAACTCACCGGCAAGCTGAAAGAAAACATCCAAGCCGCCCGCGACCGACTCCCGCTGAATCTTCAACTCGTGAAGCTCAAGCACGATGTGCCGATGGACTTCACCCTCGAAGACGCCGAAGTTGGCGGCATCCAGTACGAAGCCCTCCGCTCGATGTTCAAACAGCTCGGCTTCAACCGCCACCTCGACGACCTCGACGCACTGACCGACACCCCCGCAAACTCCAAGCCCGATGACGAGCGCAGCGAGTCGTCGGGGTCCAAAACCGCATCGCAAGAACCTGCCCCCGCCGACTCCCTCTTCTTCGGCCTGGACAACACATCCGCCGATGCGCCCGCGCCCCGCGATGTCGCCGGCGACTACGAACTGATCACCACCAAAAAACAACTCGACGCCCTGGTCAAAACCCTTCGCCAACAGAAAACCATCTGCGTCGACACCGAAACCGATCGCCTGGACCCGATGCAGGCGAAACTCGTCGGCGTGTGCCTCGCGTGGAAACCCGAGCACGGCGTGTACATCCCCGTGCGATCGTCAAAACCCGATGACCACCTCGACGAGCAGACCGTCATCAACGCCCTGCGCCCGATCCTGGAAAGCCCCGACGTCGCGCTGGTTGCACAGAACTGGAAATACGATCGGTTGATCCTGCGCCGGGCCGGGTTTACTCCGACGACCACGAAGACCTTCGACACGATGATCGCCTCGTACCTGATCGACGCCACGCGGTCGAGCCACAAGCTCGACAATCTATCGATGGCATATCTGCAGCACGAGATGATCCCGATCAAGGATTTGATCGGCAGCGGGAAGAATCAGAAATCGATGGCGGACCTGACCGCCGAAGCCGTGAAAGATTACTCCGCGGAAGATGCCGACATCACGCTGCGACTGCGCGAGGTGTTCGCTCCGCAACTGAAGATCATGGGGCTCGTCGAGCTTTTCGAGAAGCTGGAGATGCCGCTGGTCGAGGTGCTGGCCGAACTCGAATACAACGGCATCACCGTCGACCCCGAAGAACTTCGCCGGCAAAACCGCAGCATCGACGCGCGCATCGGCGAGTTGGCTGATCAGATCATCGAAGCCGCCGGCGAGACGTTCAACGTCGACTCACCGAAGCAGCTTGCGGATGTGCTGTTCAACAAGCTCGGCTGCACGGTCGTGAAAAAACGCAAGACCGGGCCGTCGACCGACAGCGAGGTGCTTGAGCGCATCGCCAACGAGCAGGAACCGCCCGGCTCGATCGTCGCCTCGCTGGTGCTCGAGTACCGCATGCTGACCAAGCTGCGCAGCACGTACCTGCAGACGCTCGTCGACGCGATCAATCCCGAAACCGGCCGTATTCACGCCAGCTTTAACCAGACGGTGACAGCAACCGGTCGGCTGTCGTCTTCCGATCCGAATCTGCAGAACATCCCGATCCGCACCGAGCTTGGCCGGCAGATTCGCAAGGCGTTTGTCGCGCCGAAGGATCATGTGCTGCTGTCGGCCGACTACTCGCAGATCGAGCTGCGACTGCTGGCGCACCTGTCGCAGGACAAGGGGCTCATGAAGGCCTTCGAGCAGGACCTGGACATTCACCGGGCGGTGGCGGCGGAGGTGTTCGGCGTCGGCGTGGATGAGGTCACCAGCGAGCAGCGCGGCGTGGCGAAGATGGTGAACTTCGGCATCGTCTACGGGATCACACCCTACGGTCTGGCGCGGCGACTGCCCTCGGGCACCGCGGGTTCATCCGTCGATGTCGCCAAGCAGATCATCGCCGACTACAACGCGAAATACCCGAAGATCACTGAGTTTCTCGACAAGTGCGTGCAGACCGCCGAAACGCGCGGCTACGTCGAAACCATCTGCAAGCGCCGCCGCCCCATCCCCGAGGTCAAATCACGCAACGGCAACACCGCCGCCTTCGGCCGCCGCATCGCCATCAACACCGTCGTCCAGGGCTCCGCCGCCGACCTGATCAAAACCGCCATGGTTCAGCTTCACCATCGCATCAAGGCTGAAGACCGACCGATGAAGATGCTGCTGCAGATTCACGACGAACTGGTCTTCGAGATTCCGACCGAGCATGTTGAATCCGAGTCGAAGATCATCCACGACATGATGACCGGCGCGATGCAACTCAGCGTTCCGCTGAAAGTCGACATGGCCTGGGGAACAAACTGGTTCGAATCCAAGTGACGCGCCGGCGGGGCATGCAAAACAGAGAAAATGCAGCGGCGCGAGACTGTGGCACAGCCGCCCCCGGCTGTGCTGAAGTTATCGCCCGCACAGCCGAAGGCGGCTGTGCCACAGGTTTGCAACCGGGCATGTTGTTCAACCGCCACCCGTGATCGAGATCAATCCTCCAGCGGCATGATCTCGATCGCCTTGAACTGGGTCGCGTGCGACTCGGCCTGAATGGCGATGTAGCCTTTATCCAGCAGCGTGCCGTCGTCGAGTTGGGGCTTGGTGTATTCGAGCACGACTTCGCCGTCGACGATGTGGCGGATCGACTCGCTGCCGCGGACTTCGACCTCGACAGTCACCCATCCATCACCGAAGTAATCCTTCGACTTGGATGAAACGCAGTGCGGCGTGAAGAGCTTGCCCCAGAGGATGACCTGCGTGCCGGGGGTGCAGAGGTTGGCGGTGTGGCGGATTTTTCGTTCGTCGGGGCCGCGCTTGTTGCCGAGCAGTTGGACCTCGATGGAGTTGGGGAATTCCTGGTCGACGGCCATGGCTTGCGGGGGTTGACTGTGGAGCATGAGACCGTTGTTGCGCCACGCCCAACCGGGGCCGTCGGGCAGTTGCTCGCCGATGAAGCGATAGGTGGCGCGCAGGCGATAATGGCTGTAGGGCGTTTTGTAGAAGAGGTGGCCATACTCGCCGCGAAACTTATGCCATTTGCTGTAGTCGATGGTCAGCAGGCCGTCTTTGACGCAGAAGGTATCGCGGTAGTTTTCCCCGGCCGCGCGCGTGCAGAACTTCGGCGTCCACCCGTCGAGATTCTTCCCGTTGAAAAGCGGCGTGTATTGACCGTCTTCCGCGTGGGCCGCCGCGCAGACGAGCAACACGCAACCAGCCATCATCAGCATTCGAGACATGACACAAACTCCCTTGCGGGATCGATAGTACAACAACATGTTGGATCAAACTGATCGAGCGACGCGCCCGGATCAGTCGGGTTTATGCTCTTTGTGGCAGGCCTTGCAGTTGACAGCCTTCTTCAGGGCGCCGCCGGCGCCGGGCGTGCCCGCAGCGAGCTGATCGGTGGCGGCGATCAGCGCGGCGACGCGCTTGTCCCAATCGGCCTGCCCACCGACCGGCGGCTTCATCTTCGCCATCTGGTGATAAGCCTCTGAAAGCTTGGCGATCTCTTCCTTGGACGCCTCGCCCTTGACGGCCTTCTGCACGAGGGAGGTCTTGCCCTTGTGGTAATCCTTCATGATCTTTTCGAGCAGCTCATGCCCATCGCCGGCATACGCAAGACCAACGAAAAGGATCATCACGATCGCAACCGACATGACGCGACGCATAGGAAACTCCTTGCTCAAAATGTGGATCAACCGCACGCTCAACCGCGAGCGCGTGGCATCAGGCTTTTTCGCTGATCATACGCCAGGTGGTGACATCGGGTTCTTCGGCGCAAAGCTCGCCGCACAGGCTGAGCATGCGCGTGAGGTAAGGTTGTTCGGCGTGGGCCGACAGCGCCTCGGGGCTGGCGAAGTTTTCGTAGAAGATGAACTGACCGGGAGCGGCGGGGTTTTCGTGCAGGTCGTAGTTGATGTTGCCCGGCTCGCTGCGCGTCTGCGGCACCAAGGCCAGCAGCTCTTGGCGAAGCTGATCTTCCTTGCCGGGCTTGGCGTTGAAACGGGCGACGACGGTGACTTGCGAATCGGACATCATGAAGCTCCCAAAAAGCGGTACGACGAAGCATCATGATACTGAATTTTCAGGATTTCAACAGCAGCGGACGGGCGACGCGGTCGCGGTGAATCAGGCCGCGCCGCCCGTCGGACCGCTACGCATCATTGTTGTTGTTGATGCAACATGGGCGTACCTCCTTGAGGTTTGCGGGGAGTGGGATTGTTCTGTGACTCACCTTTCTCGCCTCGCGACCATCTTCCGAGCCATGGCAACCCCGACCGGTTTTTCATGGTTAAGCTGCTGCGGAAGTTCAAAGCGTCACTCCTGAAGTCGCTTTCGGCGATGCCTGAAAAACAGTCGTTTTCAAGGCGTTTTGCGATCTCCACCAGGCATGAGGCAAAGGCGGTGCCAACTTGTTTGCCGGGTACCTGCGAGCGGTGAAAATCGTCGATACAATGGCCGCCAGCAATGAAAATTCTTCACCTGATCACGAGACTGATTCTCGGCGGTGCCCAGGAAAACACCGTCCTCACCTGCGAAGGGCAATCGCGCGCCGGTCATGAGGTCATCCTTGCCTACGGACCGATCTACGGCCCGGAAGGTTCGCTGCATGAACGCGCTTCACAGGGCGGGTATGACCTGGTCGAGTTGTCGGCGATGATTCGGGCTGTGCGGCTGTGGACGGATTGGCGGTGTTATCGGCAGTGCCGCGAATTGATTCAGCGGGTGAAGCCGGACGTGGTGCATACGCATTCGAGCAAGGCGGGCATCATCGGGCGCGCCGCGGCGGCAGCGGAAAATGTTCCGGCGATCGTACACACGATTCACGGACTGGCGTTTCATCCGCATCAATCGAGGTTGATACATGCGGCCTATGTGGCGGCGGAGAAGTGGGCGGCGCGGCGATGCGATCGGATCGCGTGTGTGGCCGATGCGATGAGTCGGCAGGCGCTGGCGGCGGGAGTCGGACAGGCCGAGCTATATGAGACGGTGTACAGCGGGATGGAGATCGGGCCGTTTGTCGAAGCGCCGGCGCATCGTGAAGCGACGCGGCAGGCGCTGGGGTTTGAAAAGGAGGATGTGGTCATCGGCACGGTCGCGCGGCTGGCGGAACTCAAAGGGCATGATGATTTATTGGATGCGATGGGTGACACGCTGCGCCAGCGGCCGCGGGTGAAGCTGCTGTGGGTGGGCGATGGGTGGTGGCGGGATCGGCTGGAACAAAAAGTACGTCAGATGCGTCTGACTGAGCAGGTGGTGATCACCGGGCTGGTGGCTCCGGCGCGCGTGCCGGCGATGATGAGCGCGATGGACCTGATGGTTCATCCGAGCTACCGGGAAGGGCTGGCCCGGGCGCTGCCGCAGGCGCTGCTGAGCGGGCTGCCGATCGTCAGCTATGATTGCGACGGGGCCGGCGAAGTGTGCGTCGACGGCGAGACCGGCCGCCTGGCGCCAACGGGCGACATCGAAGCGCTGCGCCAGGCGACGACATGGATGATCGACCACCCCGCGGAGGCTGCCGCCATGGCGCAGGCCGGTCGTGAGATCTGCAGGCGGCGGTTCGACGCGGCCGTGATGGTCGAGCAACTGCTCGATCTGTATCAGCGCATCCTTCAGCAAAAGGCACACGCATGACACGGTACTGCCTGGCGACATGGTTCACACTCACATGCGCGGCGATCGCCTTCGCACAAACCCCGCCGGCGACCGATGCCGCCGCCCTGCCCCAGCTCAACTACGTTCACAAACGCATCAACGAACTCGAAAAGCAGATCGCCGACCGCATCGCCAGGCTGCGCGACGCCGATGAATACACGACGCGCGCCCTGCAGGCGGAGATCAACTACCGCATCACGGCGCGCCAACTGCTTCGCCTCGGCGCTCAGGCGAAAGACAACGGCGCTGTGGCGATGCTGTACGGCCACACGCTGACGAATCATGCGGATGATGTGGCGACGATGGTCAACCGCATGCCGCAGATGGTGAAGCTGGCGCGCGACCCCAAAGAAAAGCTGACCGAGGAACAGAAGCTGGCGGTCAGTCGGTTCGCAGCGGCGGTGGCGGATTTCAACAACGTCGTCGCCGACCCGGCCAACGAGCTCGACAGCGCGGACGCCGCTCGGGTCGATCGGTATCTACAAAAGACGATGGGCCCGCTGGTGGCGATGGCTGCGGTCATGGGCGAGCCGGAACCCGTGAATACATGGCCGCGCCGGATCAAGGCGGACGAAACGGTCATCGCCCCGCCGGTGCTGACCGCGGCGGACCTCGATGATCTGACGCAGCGCATCCACGCGGCGAAGATTTCATCGGAAACCAAAACGGAACTGGTGTTGATGGTCGACCTGCTGCGGCGCGGGCTCAGCGAGCCGGACCTGCGGCCGCGCGTGGCGGGGTTTTACGATCTGCTGGATCAGGCGCTGGTCGTGGCGGAGGCTTTTTCGGGTGTGACCTGGGCGAACGCGAAGACGACCACCGACTTCCGCGAACAGCTTCACACGGCGATTCTGCTCGTGAAAGACCCGCGCACGCGGCAGTCGGGTGTGGCGCGGTTCGAGTCGCTTTCCGAGAGCCTGGACGTGTTGAATCAGATCGGTCAGCTCGAAGCCCAGGCGGCGCCGATCGAACCGCTGCGCGACCTGTTTCTGATATCACACACGTTGCGCATCGAGCAGCGCGATCTGCAGACCGCCCGCTACCTGCTGGATTACCTGCAGCGGATGATGGGCGTGATGCTGTCGTACCGCGACCTGCTGGCCGATGAACTGCCGCTGGATTTGCGGAAGGTGTCGCTTGCCGTGCGCAGCGATTATCAGCAACGTGAATTGAAGATGCTGTCGGACCTGCGCGAGCTGGCAGCCAATCCGTCGCAGGTCGATCAGCCCGAGTGGACCGACCCGCTGAATGAACTGGCCGAAGCGCAGGCGCTGGTGCGGCGGGTTCACATGATCCCGCGGTGGAACGCGCAGCTTCAACGCTTCAAGCCGCGCCCGACCAATGGTTTGTTCCGCGAGCTGCGCGACATGGCGTTGCGGCTGCTGGACGCTAAAACGCGCAACGAAGGCGCCACCGCGCTGCGCGTGTTTGAACAGCAGATCATGATGTTTGACCCGATGCCGCTGGAGCAGGCGGTGCGGACGGATGACTCGCCGATCAGCCGCATCACCCGCGGAGCGAACCTGCTGATCGCCGATCAGATGGATCGCCTGCGGGGCGACTGGGCGTCGGCCTGGGCGTCGAAGCAAGACCCCCGCCCGGCGGCGCAGCGGCTGATCAGCCTGCGGCGTCTGTTGATCGCAGCGGATATGGCCCAGCACATCAACAACCTCGATGACGCGGTGGCCAAGCTCAACCGCTGGGCGGGATGGGAAGTCGAGCCCGGCGCGATCACACCGCTGATGAACGTCATGCCGGACCGGATCGCGCAGGCCTGCCGCGATGCGGCGATCGGCAACTGGGACAGCCTCGACATGGCCCTGGAGCAGATCGATCGCGAGTCCGCCCTGCCGCTGATGGTCGCCCGTCTGCACGGCGAGTTAAACCCCGCGCTGGACACACTGCCCACAGGTCTTGTCGGGCTGTTGAGCCAATGCGTGTATGCACCGACCGACGACTCGATCGCCGCCGACCAGCGGGATGACCTGGCGAAAATCTGCCTCGCGCTGATGGAGGCCGCCCATGCGCGCCGGTCGAATGATTCACGTCAGCTTGCCGAAGCGCTGAGCTACGTCGGAACCAAGGCCCGCGCGGTGCTGGCAGCGCGGAGCGGCGATCAGTGATTGCTGTCGCACGCTGCAAGCCGCGTCGCTAAACTGAACCCATGTTGGACCCGGCCCGATGTCGACGGTTGATCGTGTACGGTGGTTCGTTTGACCCGCCGCACCGCGCTCATGTGGAATTGCCTTTTCACGTGGCCGAGAAGATCGATGCCGAGGGAGTGCTCTTCGTGCCGTCTGGCAATCCGCCGCACAAGGGCGGGCCGATCGCATCGGGCGCCGATCGCATGAAGATGCTGCAACTGGCGCTGGGCGATCGTGAAGATGCCGCGATCAGTTCGTACGAGATCGACCATCACGAACAGGCCAGCTACACGGCCAACACACTTCAGCATCTGCGCGACACGCTGGGCGAGGGCGTCGAGCTTCGCCTGCTGATCGGCGCCGACATGGCGGCGATGTTTTATCGATGGCGCCAGCCGCGGCGAATCATCGAGCTGGCCGAGCCGGTGGTGATGATGCGGCCGCCGTTGGATGTTGAACGACTGCTGGCCGCCCTGCCGGATGAACTCGACGAACTCGAGCGTCAGGCATGGCGCCAGCGCATCGTGCAATGCCCGCAGATCGACGCGGCATCGACGACCTTGCGGCAAAGTCTGGCGGCGGGTGATTACCAATCCGAGACGGTGCGCAAGCTGTTGTCGGAACCCGTGGTCGATTACATCCGCCGTTGTGGATTGTACCGAGTCCAATAACCCCATACATACTGATCACACCCTGCGGGGCGGCATTAACCTGTCTGGTGATCGGACCGATGTTATGTACATTGGCGCTGCGTGAGGTACGCGCGGCGCATGTTGTCATTCAGGGAAGCGGCGATGTTCATGCGTCGGTGGGTGAATTCAGTGGCGACGCGTCTGGTCGGGGCCTTCTGCCTCGGCGGCGTGGCGTTGTCGATCGGCCTGGGCGCGCTGGAATATCAACGCGCCAGAAGTCTGACTGAAGTCGCCACGACGCAGCAGATGCTTGATGCGTCGCGCAACCTCAAGGACATGCTGCGAGCCCTGCTGCGGTCGGGCCAGGATCAGGCGATCGACAACGCGCTGGCTGTGTTCACGCAGGACCCGCGCCTTCCGGGCGTTCGGGTCGAAGCGCCCGACGGACATCATCACATCGCGGGTCGGTGGAAGCCGATCGATGATCGCGTGGCGATGTGGCGTGTGGATGGATCCGCTCACGCCTACGGCAAGCTCGATCTGTCACACCCGACCATGCTGCTGACCAGCCTGACCGTCAACGGTGCAACGTATCGGATACAGATGCTCGTCGACGGCCCGTTCATCGCACAGCGCACTTGCAACGCAGTGATCCGGCAGCTCAGCGGCATCTGGCTCATACTCGGCCTGCTGACGCTGGTCGGCCTGATGATTCTGCGGCGGTGGTTGATCACGCCGATGACGCAGTTGCTGAACCTGACGGGTCGCAACGCCCCGGCGACGGAATTCGACGCGGCCGGTGAGCAGATGCCCGGTGAATTCAGCCGCCTGGCGGATTCGATCGCCGGCATGTTGCGACGGCTGGATCAGACCACGCACCAGTTGCGCCAGCGCGAGCGCGCGTTTGAGCACCTGTACGCTTTCGCCCCCGCGGCGATGATCAGCGTCGGCCCCGACGGACGCATCGTGGAAGCCAACCGTCGAGCCGCTGAGTTGCTTCGTCTCGATGACGACAGCGCGCTGGTCGGCGCTGAAATTCTGCAGTTCATCGTCGCCGAGGATCGCGGGTTGTTCCGCCAGTGCATCGACCGCGTTGAGTCGGATCGGCTGCACCAGGCGGAGCTGCGACTCAGCGTCGGCGGGCAGGTGCGGGATCTGCGTATCGAATTCGCCGCCGTGCACAACGAGACCGGTCGGCTCACGCATGTTCGCCTGAGCCTGCTGGACATCACGGACACCAAACAACTGGCCCGCAATGTCAACGAGCAGCGCCGGCTGATGGACCTGGTCATCGGGCACATGTCCGATGCGGTGCTGCTGATCGACGTCGACGGGCGAATCATCACCGGTAATACCCGCCTCAGCCAACTGCTGCATGTGAACCACGACGACCTGGCCGGGCAGAAATACGATCCGGGTGAATTCTGGTCGCGGCTGGAGATGCTCAACCACAACGCCTTCACGGGGCGGATGCGCCATGCGATCCAGCGGCTCGAGCGCCCGATTCAGGAGCAGTTCGAGACTGCCGACGGCGCGTTTTTGTTTCAGGTGATTCCGGTCTACGACGAATCGCACCAGGTCGTGGCGCACCTCTGGGTGGTGCAGGAAGTTTCGGCGCAGGTCCGGGCGCGTCGCCTGCTCGAACATCAGGCGGCTCAGTTGCAGGCGTTGCGCCAGATTGGCCGCAAGCTTCAACACATCGAGAATGTCGACGACCTGCTGCTGCGCTCGGTGCGTGAGTTGTATCGTGTATTCAACGTCGAGGCGGTCGGCGTGGCGCTGCGCAGCGGAAGCACCGGTCGGCGATGCAGCCAGATGTTGTGCCTGGATGATCAGCTGAGCCCTTTGCCCGCGGGTAACGCCATCGCTCAGACGATCGCCGGGGAACTGATGCCGCGCGTCATGTCCAACCGGGCCACCAGTTTTTGGACGGACTTGTCGCAACACGGCAAGTGGACCGCCCCGCTGGTGGATGCCGGCTTCGAAACCATGGCCGCCACGAGCATCTTCAACGGCCAGCAGACACAGGGCGTATTCTGGGTCGCCCGGCGCGGCGGCCAACGCATCGAACGCCACCACCTGTTCCTCATGGAAGCGCTGACGCCGCTGCTTTCGGCCTGTGCTGAAAACGCCTGCCTGCACCAGCGAATGCTCGACTGGCGCGTCGTCAATACCGTTACTTCGCTGCCCGAGGCGAGACTGCTGAAGCGCATGATCGCCCGGCGGGTCTGCACCCCCGGCGTACCCTGGGCCCTGACGCTGATCGCCCTCGATGATTACGATGCGATGGTTCATACCCACGGGCAGGCTACGGCCCATCGCATCCTCCGACGCATCGCCGACCTGCTGCGCGATCACTGTCGAGCCGGCGACGACATCATCCATCAGTGCGACGGGCGATTCATCATCCTCAGCGACCAGCAGGATATACACGAAGCTTGCCCGTACGCTGATCGTCTGAAATCCATCATCTGCGAAACCAACTTCGCCGAAACGGAGGAACAGGCGCTTCATGTCCACGTTTCGACGGGTGTAGCCGCCTCGCCGGATGATCACCATCAGTCCCAGTCGACGTTGCAGATCGCCGAGCAGCGACTCGCCGCCGCGCAATCAGACTCAGCCGACAGCGCTCATTCAGTTGATCAGCGCTGATACGCCGGCAGGTAATGCATGTACACTTCGAGACTGATCGCCGCCATGGCGGTGGAGTAGCAACTGGCGCGATGCCCGTTGAATCGCTGCTCGTCGAAGCCCGGCCACGACCCGTTTTCATTCTGCGTCGACAGCAGGTACGCCCGGACGCGCGGGTGCCACCGCGCCCACCATGATCCGCCCGCCTGGAAGTGCGCCTGCATGCCGTAGTAATTGGCGTAGTAGAAATAATTCGAAATCTGGCGGTTGTACTTCGGCGTGGCGACCTCGACATATTTCATCGCCGCGGCGACGCGCGGGTCGTCGAACTGCCCCATCAGTTGCAGCGACAACGCCCCGGCGCACGACATCGCCACGTTCGGGTTGTGACCCGGCTGATAGCCGAACCCGCCGACGGGATGGGCGCAGCTTCGGACATACTTCAGCGCGGCGTCGATCGTCTTCTGCGGAACGTTCAGCCGCGCGTTGACCGCCGCGCTCAGCGCCACCATCTGCATCACCGTCACGCTCAGGTCCGCATCGCGCGAAGTCGGCTGGTAGCGCCACCCGCCGGTCTCGTTCTGCGATCGAACGATCAGGTCGACCGCCTTCTGCACGCTCTGATGCATCGGCTCGGTCGGGGCAAATCCGTACGCCTCGATCATCGCCAGCGTCGCCAGCGCGTGCTCATACATCGAATTGCCGCCGTGCGTTCCGCTTGGTGACATATACACGCCGTCGCGATCCTGCGAAGCGATGATCTGCTGAATTCCGCGTGCCAGCACATGCTTGTAAGGCCCGCGCCCGGGGATATGACCGCGCCCCATGAAGGCCAGCAGACACGCGCCATCGATGCCGTGATTGGCCCCGCGATCACTGACGCCATGCGGCCACGACCCGTCCGGCAACTGATTCTTCGCCAGGTATGCCAGCGCCCGGTCGACCGCCGCCTCAACACGCCGCAGTTCCTGCGCGTCCGGCAGCGGGTCCGTCGCCAACGGCTGCGCCGATGCCAGCGTGCCGACGATCAGCAACACCAGCCATCCGAAATGTTCAACCCATCGTTTCATGTCAATCCCAGCACGCGCCGGATGCCGACGTCCGTGCAGTAAAGGCCCACCAGCAGCATCAACACGATCCAGTTGTCCCACACCTCCGCCTCGCGCGGCCGGTGCAGCGTCACCGCCTCCCCTTCAAGCATATCCGGCAATCGGTCCAACTGATCCAGTTCGATCAGCCCGCCGCCGCTGGTGTCGGCGAGGGTGCCCAGCGTATCGCGATCGACCGTCGGGTTCATCCGCTCGCGCCCCGAGTCGCGCACCGCCACGCGCGCCTCGGCAGTCTTGCCCCGTACATCGTCAAACCGCAGCGTCACCTCGCCGGTCTGCTCGGCCCGCCAGATGCCGCGGTAATGACCCGCCTGGCGAACCGCGTTGACCTGAACCGTGCCGAGCGACTGTCCGTCGGCGCCCGTCACTTGCACCGTCTGCCGATCATCGCTGCTGGGTTGACCCGCCCCGTCGACGGCAAACAACTCGATCGACACCTCGCCGCCGACCTCGACTTCATGCGGGCTGGCTTCGATCCAGCTTTCCTCGCTGCCGCGTTTGGCCGTGCGGCCGGCGTGACGAATCGCCTGCCCCCAGAAACGGTAAAACATGTAATCGCCGATGTTGCGACGCCAGCGGAAGGTTCCGTCGGTGCCGATGAACATCACGCGCCCGCGCCCGGCAAAATGCTCCGCGATCAGCGGTTTTGACCCGGACGGCGAGCTGAATTCCGCCATCAGCGTCGCGCCGGGTTTCATACCCGACTCCGTCGCCGCCGCCCAGTAAAATTCGGGCATTTGCGACCACACCTGTCGATTCCGACTCGCGTTCGGATACACAGCAAACGCCGGCTGAAGCGCCCCGGTCGCCGTCACCGTCATGTGAAACGGTGAAAACGCCGGCGCCTCGATGCCCGCCTGTTTCGTCACCGTCAGCGGCAGCAACTCCGACAACGGCTTTTCCGCAAACGCGTGCGGCATGTGCTGCGGCCCCGCCTGCACGATCAGCCCGACTCCCTCGTCCTCGACAGCCTGTTTCAACGAGGCCTGCGCCACCGTCGTCAACAGTTTCGGCGAAACATCACCCAGTATCACCAGGTGATACGCCGCCCAACCTTTCGCATCCGTCGGCAGCTTTGCCGCACGCGCCAGTTCACTGGCCGGCACACCCGAAGCGACCAACTGCGATTCCATCACGAACGTGGCGTCGACACCCCGGTCACGTCGCAGCGCGTGATCGAGAAAGCGAAAGTCCCATCGCGGATAACCTTCGAGGTACAACACCTTTTCACGATCGCCGCCGACGCTGAGTCGCACCGTGCGGCTGTTGTTGTCCGTGATCGATTCATTCGGAGCCGGCTCGGCGACGACTTTGAGCAGTTGCTCACCGACCTCGCTCGCCTCGTAACTGAGCGGTGTTTGAATCCGCTCGCCGTCGTGCAATGTGACCGTCGCGCTGTCCAACGTTTTGGCCCCTTGCATCAGCTTCACATGAACCGACGTTCCATTGAGGCGCGTCGACTGCACCGTCGCCAGAATCGACACCGTATCGCCTTGCGTGACCTGCGCCGGAGCCAGCACATCGACCAGCGCCAGGTCGGCCGGCAGTTCATCGCTGCCAATCGGCACGGTCCATACACGGGCGGCGGAGGCTTCCGTCACATCGCCGACGCCGGTCCGCCGCAGCACATCCGCCGGATCCGGCCCCGTCGTGTTCTGACCGTCGGTGAACATCACGATACCGGCGATCGGCCGCCCTGCCGCGTCGTCGATCACTTTGAGCAGCGCCTCGCCGAGCGCGGTATCGCTGGCCTGCGATTCATTGAGTGGCTCGATGGTTTGATCATCATCGATCGTTCGCACACGCCGCGCGACGCGGTACTTTTTCACGTCGAATCGATCACGTAGCGAATCGATCATCTCGGCATGTTTGCTCAGCGACTGATCGAGCAATTCCGTTCGCGTCAGCTTGCTCGCCTTGGGCCCTTCAAACGGCCCGGCCGGAAGCTGCATGCTCGATGATTCATCAACGATCCAACCGAGCACAGGCTTGCGCCGGATCGTCTCATCGAGCCGCACGTAAGGCCCCCCGAGCACGATCACAAGCAGCAGCAACACGCCGATCCGGCAGATGCTCAGCGCTCGCCGCGGCGCTTTGGCGATGTGCGCCAGACTGCGCTGATGTCGACGCACCACGAACCATCCCGCCGGGATCAGCAGAATCAATCCGAGAATCAACCATTGCGGGCGCGCCCACAACCACTGCACACGGTCGATCTGTCCCGCCGCCTGTTCGCCGTCGCCGATGATGCGCAGCAGCCACTCCGTCACGGCGCCGCCTCCTGCGTGAGTTGACGGTAGTACGCATCGATCAGCGGTTGGTAACCCTCGGGGCCGCGCTCCTGCATGCCTTGAAGCAACGGCTGACGGAGGTTCGGCGGCAGGCGATGAAGGGCCGCCCGCTGCTGGGGGTCATTGACCAAGTCCGAGAGCATGCCGGCGTTGTCACCCTCGCTGAAGTCCGATCCGCCGCCCCCACCGCCGGGCTGTTCGGGCGTTTTACCCATCTGCCCGCTTTGGGCCGTGGTCTGCCCCTGCGATTTGCCTTCCGGTGATCCACCCTGTGACGAGTCGTCAGCCTGACCCTTCACGCGCTCGGCCATGGCCAGCAGTTTTTTCATGCGCGGCGAGTCGAGCATCTGCTGCATCTGCTGCGTTTCAGACTGCTGCGTCGTCTGCGATGTTGTGTCACGCTGATCCGATGGCGACTGCCCGCTCATCTGCTGCAACAACTCGCCGACTTCGCCGCGCGCCTCGGTCGCCTGCTGATTGGTCTGACCCAGCTTCTCGGCATCTTCACCAAGTTGCTGCGCGACGTCATCTAGCGATGATTCAGCACCTTCGTTCGTGTTGTCATCCGGGGGTGAGGCCGGTTCACCCAGCAACTTGCGATCAGCCTGCATCTGCTGCTCCGCGGCGTCGGCAAGTTCGCTCCGCTGCTGCTGTGTCTGCACCTTCTGCTGGTCGGTCATCGGTTCGGTGGATTCATCAGCCTGTTGCTGCTGCTGAACCTGCTCGCGTAATTGCTGATTGGCGTTCTGCCGCTGATCGAGTTCACGGCGGAGCGTGTCCAAATCGCTGGCCGCCTGCTGCCCGCGCTGCTGAGCGATCACGTGCTCGTTCTGCTGCTGGGCCTTCTGCGGATCGGCCGCCAGGTTCTGACGCGACTCCCGAAGCCGCTGCATCTGCTGCTGCATCTGCCCGACCTGCTGCTGCTCGGATTCATTCAGCGGCGCCCGCGCCACCCGCTCGAGCTGCCCCGCATCGCCCTGTGACTTCACCGGCAGATCAAGCTGCTTGGCCAGCTCCTTGGCACGATCGGCCATGTTCTGCAGCGCCTCGGCCTCGCGCGGCCCAGACTGCGGCGACTGACGCGACTGCTCGGCGGCCTCGGCCAACTGCCGGGCGAGTTGTTCGGCGTCGTACTGCTGCTGATCGAGTTGGCGATTCAACTCGTCGACCTGTTGACGCTGCTGTTCGCTGAGCTGGCGATCCATCTTCTCGAACATCTGGCGGATTTCATCGTCCGTCATCGGCGTGCCGTCAGGGTGGGTCATTTCACGCCGCGCCTGTTCGCCGGACTCGCCCTGCATGTGCTCGGGCAGCGCCTTGAGCAGATCGCCGGCCTGCTCGGCCAGATCAAGCGGCAGCTTCATCAGGTCGTTGATCATCTGCTCCAACTGGCTCAGGTCCGCCGGCTGTTCAGACACGCCTTCGGTGCTCTGTTCCTGCTCGGCCGCCAGCGCCAGGCGATACGCCTCGCTGTATGCCGCCTGTCCCTTGCGATCCTCGACGACCATTCGGTAGAACACCGCGGTCCCCGGCCGCAGTTTCTCCGCCGCCGGGTCCAGCCCCGTCGTCAGCAGCCGCATCGTCAACGGCTGGTCATACGACCCGAGCCACCGCACCGTATAAAAGTCATCCTTGCGAGCGCTGACCTGGATGCCGAGCTTCGCGATGCCGTAGTCGTCAAACGCCCGGGCGATGATCGGCATCGGGTCGGCCTTGGGCAGCACCACATCGCGTGCCGGCCGCTCGATCACCACCGACGGCGCCGCATCGGCCACCGCCTTGATCGGAATCGGCTGACGCGCCTGCGAGGCGTTGTCCAGCGTGTTGTAAAAACGCAACGAATAGTGCACATCTTTCGCGACCGGGATCTGTCCCGTCCAGACGCCGCGATCGGCCAGGTATCCCATCGATGATCGCCCGGTCGGCGTCAGCTTCACCGTATCGACGTCACGCTCATCGCGTTCGAAAAACCCCGGCCGGTCGAGCGTGACGCGCCCGGTGTCGATCTCGTAATCCATGCCCTCGAATTTAAACGCCCGCCGCGCGCCGGTCAGCTTCTGCACCGGCGCTTCCAGTCGCACCCACCGGCCGACATCCGGCATCGGCCCGGCGTATTCGAGTCGATCTTTGCTATCGAGCGTCACGCCCGCGCGCCGGCCCCACGTCAGCCCGTAACGCCGATCCTCCGTGCGCCACCACAATGTCAGTCGATTCGGCGGCTGCTGTGCATCGAGCCAAACATAGACAAACACGTGCGCGTCGCCCGGCGTCGTCAGCGGATACAACCGCGTTGAAAACCCGAACGCCTCGCGGTCCCACCCGAACGCGAACGACCGCACCCCGCTGTAGGCCCGGGCCGTCGACCAGCGCCAGCGCCCCTGCGGCGTCGCATCGGCCGGCAGTTCATCCTCGAACCATACCGTCTCGGTATCGACGACCTGGTGTTCGGTCACCGCCTGCGGTTCAAACAACAGCAGTTCGCCCCGCATGACATCACCCGTGACTTGCGACTCCACGTGGATCGTCGATCCGACCGGGGCTTCGACAAGCGTCGCATCCTCCGACACGGTTCGACGCTGCGACAGCTTCATGTAGGCCGGCAATTCGATCGCCAGCTTCACGTGTTCAATCAGCGGCCGGGGGACGGCGCTGATCCGGTACGTCGGCGTCCACGTCCGCCCGGCACTGAGGTAGTACGTAAACGGGCTGGTTACCTGGTTGACGCGGAACATGAACGCGCCGTCGCTTCCGGGGGGGCCGGGGGTCGTGTCAGGCTGCATCGGGTAGTGCGTCCACACACCCTCGGCATCGCGCAGGTGAAGCGTCATGGCATCGGTTTGACCGCGTGTGATCTGGCCGACGATCATGGCCGGGTCGCCGTGCAGAACTTCCATGTCGCCGGGCGCCTGAATCTGCAGCCACGTCACAGGCGGGATATTCGCCGTCGGCATCATCAGGCGCATCATGGCCGTCGGCAGTCGATCCCAGCTCAGCAACGTCATCGCCATCACCACGATCAGCGTCGCCGCCACGATCATGACCGCTCGCCGCATGCGTGTGGGGTCTGCCACGTGCTCGATGCGATAGCCGGTCAGCTTCTGCCGCGTCTGTTGAATCAGCCGATGCACGAAGACGGGTTTCGGCGGATCATCAGCCGGGCGCGATTCAAGGTCGAGCAGCGTCAGCAGGCGGTTGTGCATGCCGCCGATCGTGCGCTCCATGCGCAGCGCGACTTCGGCGGGTTTGGGCCGGCGGATGGTCGGCCAGATCACGCCGTAGATGAGCGTTGCAAGCAGCACACACCAGAACAGTCCCCAGGTGATCACCCGCAGCGCGACCGGCATCGGAAAGAGCATGTCGAATATCACCGCGCCGGTGAGAAATCCGACGACGCCGATCTCGACAGCGGCCGACCCGGTGATCAGCTTGTTGCGATGAAGCTGATACGTGGTCAACTCGACGAGATCGACAAGCTGGCGATGCGTCTGGCGGTCGTCATCGGGGCGCGGCATGTTGGTCTGAGTCATGCTCATGGCGTGCGCTCCATCGGTCGCGTCGATTGACCCGACGATAAATCACGACGGACGCGCCCCGCCGGTGGCGCATTCGCCCGGGCCCCAAGGCGCTCGGCCAGATTTCTCACACCGCCGGTGATGCCCTTGCGCCGATCGCGTGAGCCCACCGGCCGCAGCGTCGACAGCAGAAATTCAGCCCCCATCACGATGAACATCAGCCAGATCAGCGTGCGCCAGATTTCATGGCGTTGCGTGAGTTGCTCCGCCAGCACGGGATCATCCGGCGAGCCGCGCAACACGGTGATTTCATGCGGCTTGAACAACTGCCGCATCTGCGACTCCGGCATCGTCTCAAATCCCGCATCATCGACATCGAGATTCACCGCGAATCCGCGCTGCTGCGGTTTCATCGCCGCTGATACATTCCGCCCCTCGGCCGGCGGTTGAACCACGAACGTGTAATATCCCCGGCGGTCAGCCCCGAGCATCGCGCCGACCATCACGCGATCGCTGCGATGCAGTTCGATCTTGCGAGGTCGGCCCGCCGGGTCGATCGCCTGTACATTCGCCTCAGTCCACGGGTCCGCCAGTTGAATCGGCGCCGGTTCATACGGCCGCACCACCTGCACCGCCTGCACCGGTTCATCACGCCGCATGTAAGCCACCGCCCGCAGCATCAGCGGCACGAACTCCGGCTTCAGCGGCAGGTTTGACCAGTCCGGCGTGGCTGCGAATGCCGCCAGCATGATCCGCCCGTTGCCCAGGCGCATCTGCGCCAGCGCCGCGCGGCGATCCGGCAGTCGCATCAGCGGCGTGATCTGCGATGCGCCCGACCCGCCGAGGCTGATCGGCATGTAGCGATACAAACGGGCCGTGCCGAAAAACTCCGTCTTATCATCATCATCGTCGAACGCGCTGAGCACCGGGTGGTGAAGATCGATCGACGCGATCGGCTGAAAAGTCGATTCGTCATTCACATCACCCGTCGGCGGTTCATACCACAACGGCGGCGGCTCGCTGGCAGCGACCACGCGCCCGCTCAGCAGATTGCGTTTGTAGCTGTCCGCATCGCACCGCGGTCCGGCGAGTACCATCACCCCACCGCCGTTTTCGACATACTGGCGCAGCAGCGCCCCCCGCCGCTCGTCCATCGCCACGTCCGCCAGTATCACCACGTCGGCCACGGCCAGGTTGTTGTCGTTGATCTGCCGCTCATCGAGCATCGTGATCGACAGCGACTCTGCGATGCGCTGCTCTTCACGTGAAACCACGCCCCGCGCCAGCAGCGGCGCCTGCAAGGCCGATTTCACGAACAGTCCCGGGTTCTCCGCCCCTTTGAGGTTCGCATCACCGACCACCACCATCACATTCACATGCGGCTCGACATTCAGACAAAACAGGTACTGATCGTCATCGGGAAAATCATCGGCCGGCAGTTCGAATCGACCGCGCAGGATGCCCGCATGCTCGGGCACGATCGTGATCGGGCGCGTGATGCGCTCGCCCGGCGCCAGCGTGATCGGCACCTGCGTCACCATCTGATCGTCGATCATCACGGATAGTTTCGTGTCGATCGCTTCGGCATCGGGCGACGCCGCCACGGTCGCCGTCAGCAGCGTCGGCAGGCCCACGACCGGCCGCAGCGCCCGCGGCGGATCGCCCACCACGGCCGTGTTCTTCACCGGCTCGTTGGACCCGACATCCATCACGACAAGCTGCGCCTTGGCGTCGAGCTTCTTAACAACTGGATGTTCAGCCAGCGCCGACCACGCCCGCCGCTGCGCATCGGTCAACACGTACACGATGCGCGGCCCGTGTTGCGCCGCTCCGAGCGCCTCGCCCAGCGCCGCCGGCAAGTCCGCCGCGGTCAGGTCGGCCGTGATCTGCTCAAGCTGCTGGATCATCGGCTCGGCATTGGATGCAAATCCGCTGGCGACGACCTGCGGCTTGTGTGCTGCGCGAATGATCGTCACATGATCGGTCGGCCCCAGCAGGCCCATCACGGTTCGCGTCGCCGATTGGGCACGCCCCAGGCTGGTCGTGCCGCCGGCGTTGAGCCCCATCGTGACCCCGGCGTCGACGACGAACACCACGTCGCGCCCCGACTGCGAGCCGAACAGACCCGCAAAGCGATCGATCACCGGCCGCGCCATCGTCAGAATGATCAGCAGGATAAAAAGTACCCGCAGAATCATCAGCAGGTATTCCAGCAGCTTCACCCGCCGCCGCTGCTGGACATAACTTTCCATCAGAAAGCGGAACGTGCTCAGCTCGACGGTGCGCAGACGATACAGCGTGATCAGGTGCAGCAGGATCGGCACCATCGCCAGCGGCAGAAACCAGAGCAGCAGCGGATTGATCATGCGTCACATCATTCGATTGCGCCGCGACAGGTACGCACTGAGCATCTGATCGTATCGCTGATCGGTCATGCACAGTTCGTAGCTGATGTCGCGTTCGAGGCAGGTGCGGCGAATGCGGTCGAGGAAGTCGTTGAGGCGTTGCAGGTAGGCGCGTTTGACCGAATGCGGGTTGGCGATGACGGTTCCGCCGCCTTCGATATCGCGGAAGCGCGTCAGTTTATCGTAAGGGAAGCTTCGCTCGGCGCGGTCCATCAGGTGGAAGACGATGACATCGTGGCGGTCGTATTTGAAATGACCGAGGCTCTGCATGATGGCGTCGACATCCCCGAGCATGTCGGTGATGAGCATGACGATTCCTCGCCTCGGGATACGACCGGCCAGTTCGTGCAGGGCGCCGGCGATGTCGGTGTCGTCGCCGGGCTCAACCGCTTCCATGGTCTGAACCAGGTTGCGCCAGTGGCTGGCGGTCGATCGGGCCGGCAGGTAGTGACGCACCTTCGAGTCGAACATCGCCAGACCGACCGCATCGTTCTGGCGAAACATCAGGTAGCTCAGCGCCGCCGCCAGATACATCCCGTAGGTCAGCTTGTTCATCTTGCCTTCGGGACCGAACGTCATCGAGCGAGAGACGTCGAGAACGATCGTGCCGCGCGTGTTGGTCTGCTCTTCGAAGAGTTTGACGTAGTACTTGTCGGTCTTGGCGAGCAGCTTCCAGTCGATCGTGCGCAAGTCATCACCGAGCGTGTACGGCCGATGGTCGGCGTACTCGACCGACGACCCGAAATACGGCGACGGGTGAAGCCCCGACAAGAAGCCTTCGACCGCATGCCGCGCGATCAGCTCCATGCGAGCGACAAGCCCCAGACCTTTGGAATCAAGCAGGCGGAGTTTCGCCATATGCACCTACGGTGGTGAGAGTTCTGAGTTCTTAGTTGAAAGTTCAAAGAGAAAGCACATGGTCGCTACCTTTGAACTTGAAACTCTGAACTTTAAACCTTTCCTACTTCCGGAAGATCGTTGACAAGCTGATCGACCACATCGTCGCTGAGGACCGACTCGGACTCGGCCGCGAAGCTGGTGACCAGGCGATGACGTAACACCGGCTTGGCGACGGCGCGCACATCGTCAATCGACGCAGATGCCCGCCCGTCCAGCAGCGCCCTGGCTTTGGCCCCCAGCAGCAACGCCTGACACGCGCGCGGACCGGCGCCCCACGTCAGATAGTGACGCACGTAGTCGTGATTTTCCGGATCCTGCGGGCGCGTGCTGCGCACCAGCCGCACCGCGTAATCCGCAATCGGCCGCGCCACGATCACCTGACGCACTACTTTCTGAATCCGCAGAATGTCATCCCGCGACATCACCGGCTCCAGCGTGTCTGTCTGCTTTGAGGTCGTCGACATCGCGATATCGATTTCCTGGTCGGCCGTCGGGTAGTCGACCTGAATCTTGAACATGAACCGGTCAAGCTGCGCCTCCGGCAGCGGGTAGGTGCCTTCGGATTCGATCGGGTTCTGCGTGCCGAGCACGAAGAACGGTCGCTCCAACTCGTGTGTTTCGCCGGCGACGGTGACGTGATACTCCTGCATCGCCTGCAGCAGCGCGGCCTGCGTCTTGGGCGGCGTGCGGTTGATCTCATCGGCGAGAATCATGTTGGCGAACAGCGGCCCGGGCACAAAGCGAAGCTCACGATGGCCGGTGGACTTGTCCTCCTGCAGAATCTCGGTGCCGGTGATGTCCGACGGCATGAGGTCGGGAGTGAACTGGATGCGGCCGAACTCGAGGCTCGTCAACTGCGACAGCGTTGAAATCATCAGCGTCTTGGCCAGCCCCGGCACGCCTTCGAGAATACAGTGGCCCTGGCAGAACAGGGCCATCAGCATCAGGTCCAGCACATCCTGCTGCCCGATGATCACACGCTGCATCTGCGTGATCATCGACTGGTGTGCCGCGACGACCTGCTCGCTGGTGAGTTTGACCTGTTCATCAACCGGCGTGGGGGGTTGAGCCATCGCACTATCTGACGGTTGTTGCATGGTGTCTCCAGTCGGTGGCGCAACGCACGAAAGTCGCTGTGCATTGTATCCGCCGGGCCGGGCCTGCAACAATTTAACCTACGCAATCACATCGTGGATCACGTGCGCTTCGTGGTCGATCGTGGTCAGCCGCTGGTCGAGCCCGCCGAAGCGGACCGTCAGCTTTTCGTGGTCGATCCCGAGCAGGTGAAGGATTGTAGCATGCAGGTCGTGAATGGTCCGCACATGTTCAACCGCTTTGTAGCCCAGATCGTCGGTCGCCCCGTGGACCACGCCGCCGCGCACACCCCCGCCGGCCAGCCACATCGAATACCCGAACGGGTTGTGATCACGGCCGTTTTTACCCTGAGCAAACGGTGTGCGGCCGAACTCACCGCTCCACACGATGAGTGTTTCATCCAGCAGGCCGCGCTGTTTCAGATCGCGCAACAGCCCCGCGATCGGCTGGTCAACAGCCACGGCGTTTTTCTCGTGGCCGTCTTTCAGATTGCCGTGTTGATCCCAGCGGTCGTGTCCCACCGAGGGGCAGGTCAACTCGATGAATCGCACACCACGCTCGACCAGTCGCCGGGCGATCAGACACTGGCGGCCGAAGATCTGCGTGGGTTTGTTCGACGATTCAAGGCCATAAAGCCGCTGCGTGGGTTTGGACTCATCAGACAGGTCCATCAAATTCGGCACGGCCATCTGCATACGGAATGCGAGTTCGTAATTGGCAATGGCGGACTCGATTGCATCGACACGCCCGAATTGGTCCGCGACGCCGGCATCGAGATCATGCATGAGGGCGAGCTTGCGCTGCTGGGCGGCGGCGGAAGGCTCGGTGGGCTTGATGTTGGCGACGGGCATCGCGCCGGCCTTGAAGATTGAACCCTGGTAAGTGGCAGGCAGAAAACCTGAGTTGAAATTGTCGAGACCGCCGGGCGGGATGAGTCCGCCGTTGAGCACGACAAACGACGGCAAATTGCGACACTCGCTGCCGAGGCCGTACCCGACCCACGCCCCCATCGACGGCCGACCCTGCAGCCCGACGCCGGTGTGCAGGAAGTAGTTCGCATTGGTGTGCTCGGAAAAGTCGCTGGTCATCGAACGGATGACCGCGATGTCGTCGATGCACCGGCCGACATGTGGAAACAGATCGCTGACGGGCGTGCCCGACTGCCCATACCGATGGAACTTCCACGGCGAGGCGAGCGTGTTGCCGTTGTTGTCGAACTGCGTCGGCTCGGCCTTCACGGGAAACGGCTTGCCGTCGTATTTTTTGAGGGTGGGCTTGGGGTCGAAGGTGTCGACCTGCGACGGGCCGCCGTCCATATAGAGGAAGATCACATTACGGGCGCGCGGCGTGAAATGCGGGCGGCTCGGAGCAAAGGGTGTTCGACCCGTCGAAGCGAAAGCTTCATGACCGAGCATCGCCGCCAGCGCCACCGACCCGAATCCCGCGCCGCACTGGCGCAGCATCTGCCGTCGGGTCATCGGCGCCGGTTGAAATCTTCCGCAGTGATGAGACATGGCATGCAACTCGAATCAGTGGATGAAGAAGAATTCCTTGACGTTGAACAACACGTGACACAGATCAGCCCAGACCGCCGCATCATGATCAATCGCCTCGGCGGGCCGGTTGTAACCGGCTAGCTGAGCGTTGAGGAAATCGATCGCCCGACGGGTTTCATCCGCCGTCGGCCGGCGGGCGTAGGCGGTTTCATACAGGTCGGCGAGGCGTTGCTCGATGGTGCGACCCTTGACCGCCAAGACGCGCTTCGCCCAACGCTCCGCCTGCTGCACAACGAACGGATCATTCATCAGAATCAGCGCCTGGGCCGGCACGTTCGATACGCTGCGCCGCCCCATCGCGTTAAACGGAATCGGCATGTCGAAAGCGAGCATCATCGGCGGCAGAAAATTACGTCGAATTTTCGTGTAGATGCTGCGTCGCCCATCACCATCAAGTGGCCCGCTCTTGGGCCGACCGCGGCCGGTCATGAAATCCGTCAGATGCACCTCGACCGATGGGCCATACAGGCGATCATCCAGTCGCCCGCTGCAGGTGAGAATCGCATCACGGATCGCTTCACCTTCGAGCCGGCGAATCCGCATGCGATGCAGCAGTTGATTATTCGGATCAACTTGTTCGGCATGATCATCCGCGGACTTGCTCGCCATGCGGTAGGTATTCGACAAGACCATGCGGCGGATCATGCGCTTGATCGACCAGTCATCGTGAACAAACTCGCTCGCCAGGTAGTCGAGCAGTTCGGGATGGGTCGGCGGCTGGCCGAGTTTGCCGAAGTTGTCGATGCTGGGCACGAGACCGACGCCGAACAGGTGATGCCACACGCGATTGACCATCACGCGCGGCATAAGCGGTGTGATCGATGGATCGATCATCTGGCGGGCAAGCGTCAACCGCCCGCTGCCATGCTCGTCACGAATACCCGCTGTCCCGACGAAGGCTTCGAGGTGGCGCCGCGGCGCCGAATCGCCGACCGACTTGTAGCTGCCACGGATGTGGACATAGCTGTCTTCACCGGTGCCATCGGTCATCGCCAACACACGCAGCGGTTGCGGGATCGTGGCGTCGACAGCCTCGACCTGACGACGGAACTCGTTGAAGCGCTCGGTGTCCAGCGACGGATCAGCGGACAGATGGAGCGGCTCGTCGGCGGCGAGGCCTTTGCCATCCTTGCTGAAGACGATCTGATCGATGGCGAGGCAGTCATCGCTATCGTCGGTGAATTCAAGGTAAGCGGTATGACCGAGGTGATTATGCAGATCGCCATCGAGCGTGGTCCAGCCGAGCTTGTCGGGGCGGTCGATTTTCTGATCGAGGCCGCGGAACAGCAGGCCGTTGAAATGGGCCATGGTGTAGCCGTCGATGACGAGTCGGACTTTCCCTCGGCCGGCGCAACGGATGTGGATGCGAGGATGGGTGATGGTGAAGGTCGGCGAGCGGAGCGTGCCCTGCAGTTTCGGGCTGAGTCGACCACTGTCGGCAAGACCCGGGCGCATCGGTGCGGGGGACTCAACGTTGCGATCCCATTGGCCGCCTTGCGTCGGCGCGTCACCGAAGGCGGCGCCCGTCGTGAACCATGGGCCGTAATCATCACCATTGAAATCCTCGAACACGACCCGGTCGCTGCTCACATTCTGAGCTTGTTTTCCAGGCATTTCCACGCTGTGTATCGCCGCGTCTGCTTCCCGGCGAAGCGCATGAAGCTGCTTGACGGCGGCGTGTATCTTCCGCCCGGGGTCAAGTTGGGCTTCGTGCTGACGCGAGCTCTGCATGAATCCGGCCAGGGCGTAGTAGTCCCGCGTGCTGATCGCATCGAACTTGTGGTCATGACAGCGGGCGCAGGCGAGTGTGAGGCCTAAAAACGTCTTGCCGAGGGCGTCGATCTGGTTATCGATGCGGTCGGCTTCGTGCTGACGGACATCCGTCGGTGCGTGGGTCTGCTCATGCAGATACCACCAGCCGGTGGCGATGACCGATTCATTGAACTGCTGCTCGGGGTGACGACGCGGCTTGGTCAGTCGATCACCGGCGATGTGTTCGAGCACAAACTGGTCATACGGCACATCAGCATTAAACGCACGTATCAGGTAATCACGGTAACGCCAGGCGTGCGGTATCGGGTAGTCGAACTCGTGGCCGTAGGTCTCGGCGTAGCGCATCGAGTCCATCCAATGACGCGCCCAGCGCTCACCAAAATGCGGACTGGCCAGCAGACCATCGACCACCTTCTCATAAGCATTCGGCGATGAATCATGCACGAAAGCTTCAACCTGCTGCGGCGTCGGCGGCAGACCGATCAGATCGAAATACACACGACGAATCAACGTCCGCCGATCCGCCGGCGGTGCGTGGTGCAATTCCGCGGCTTGGAGTTTCGCCTCGATGAATCGATCGATCGCCTGCTTCGCCCAATTCGCATCTTTCATAGCCGGCGGCTCACCAGCATGCAGCGGCGCCCACGCCCAGTGTTCGTGTTTCATCCGCTGCACGTCAAACCGCTGACGCCCGCGCGGCCCCGCCGGCGCCGGTTCATCCGGCCACGGCGCGCCCATCGCCACCCACTTGGTCAACGTCGCAACCTGCGCCTCGTCGAGTTTGCCCGTCGGCGGCATCTTCAAATCTTCATTGGCGTAACCGATCGCGTCGATCATGCGACTGGCCGCCGGGTCGCCGGGCACAATCTCCGGCCCGAGATCGCCGCCTTCCAGCACGAATGAAATGTGATCCCACCGCAGCCCCGCTTTCTGTTTTTCGGGGCCATGACATTCGTAGCAATGCTCCGCGAGAATCGGCCGCACCTGCTTTTCGAAAAACTCAAGCGCCTGCGGGTCCGCTCCCACCCGAGCGGATGATGACATGACCACCCACGCCAAAACCACAAAATACACCTTCGTCAGGTCGATCCACATAAGCGGTATGTCTCGCTGCGATTCAAACAAGTATCATGAAGCCAACTTGTATATCGCGGGTTCGTATCCCACGATCCAAGTGCGCTTCAGTGCTGTCGATGTATTAAATTCATAATAGTCATGAGCATCCCGAGATCAGTGTTTGTGCACTTGCGGCAAAGGCGTCACCGGATGATCGACCGGCCAGCTTGCGCGTGATGCATCCCGATACAGCCCGATCTTATGAAACGGAATAGGCTCAAAGCCGATCTCCCACGCCGGCGAATCGCGCTGCAGTTGGAAGTCGCCATCTGACTCACTGGCCAGTTTCGGATCAACATCAATCAGGTTGTTTTCAAAGGCCACCAAGTCAAAGACTTTCGCTTCGATGTGGTGCCACCAGGCGTTTCGATAGCCGCCGCTTGGCGGGTGTTTGTCCCAGCCGGTGCGTTTGAGATTCACGCCCGCACCCTGCCAGAAAATATTGCGCCGGATGATGTTGCCCTTCGGCTTGGCCGGCTCGTCGTCGAGCATGCCCGCCAGTTTGGGATAGCGCGTGCTGAACGGCGGCTCCTTGAAGCGAACACCGCAGAGAATGCCTGTCTCAATGGCCTTGTCGATGCGTGGCTGCACCGCGTAGGAAGCCCACCCGATGCCGCGTGCATCAAGATGGATAGCCTGAGGGCAATCGACGAACAGGTTGTTTTCGACGAGGTTGTCACGCCCCCCGCCGATGAATACTGGCCTTAAAACCTGGTAGAAAACATTGCCGCGAATCGTGGCGCCTGAGTTTTCATCGTCGAGATAGATCCCATTGCAAGGCCCGCCGTCTTTGCCGGCGAGATGATGCATGTAGTTGTACTGAAACACATCCCCCTGCAGACACCAACTCCGTCCCGCGTAGATCGCGCCGCAGTCGTGCGACTCCTGGCAGACATTGTGAATCTCGTTGTATTCGAACAGGTGGTCTTGTCCACCATAGAGAATCGCCGCGTGCGGGGCGTGATGAATCAGGTTGTGCGAGGCTCGGAGCCCC
Source organism: Planctomycetales bacterium ZRK34 (assembly GCA_014873095.1). Classification (GTDB taxonomy): domain Bacteria; phylum Planctomycetota; class Phycisphaerae; order Phycisphaerales; family Zrk34; genus Zrk34. The sequence goes on along the minus strand of CP050848.1, from coordinate 3,028,872 downwards.
ACGCCGCTCATCCAGATTCCGGGGCGATACATTCGATCCCATCGGGCAAAATGGTGGATGTGGTTGTTTTCGGCGTAGTGACCGCCGGGTGTAAGCGTTCGGGTTTCACCGCCGATCATGTAGATGCCGCCGCCACCCATCTCTAACATGTCACATCCGACCACACCGCAGTCTTTGCCTTCGAAGATCGTCACGGCATGGTTGCTCACATTGCGAATCGTGCAACCGACCACGCGGCACTGCCGACAATTGCGCAGTGAAACCGCCGTGCCCCGGACCGACTCCATGTGCAGGCCACGAATTTCTATGTGCGAGGCGTCAGTCAACGTGAACAAACCCCGGCTGACGGAAACCTCTGCCACGCCGCCATGCAGCGGGGAAGACGGCCAGAAGTAGAGTGTGCCATTCGATCGATGTACCACTCGCCCGGCGAGTCCAGCTCGCAGAGCATGTTCATCCCGAAAAACCACTGGCCCGCGCGATAACCCGAATAATTGTGGTACGGCTTTTCGACGGAAAGGATTCGCTTTTCGGGATCGATCGACGCGATCTTGTGAATCTGCATCGACCAGTCACGAAACCAATATCCTTCGACAAAAGCGTCGGGCTCTTCGGTCCACCGACCGGGGCGATCGCCGAAGTAACTGAAGATGCCTTCCTTGCACCCGGCGACACGGCGGACTTCGACCTTCGTCTCACCCAGCACCTGATCGATCTTCATGAACCCCTGGTTTGGGTAGCGGGAAAGCTGCATCGGAGCGCCGTTGTAAAAGAGTTCCAACCGCGGCGAAACGGTTTTCCCGCTCCTGCAGTAGTCTCGACTGGCGTGCGCGTTGCCCTTTTCGTTTTCACCCTGGTTGTGTGCTTTGGCCATGTAGCACTGCAAAGCCCATTCAGCATCCAGCGCCAGGTCGCCATACTCGGTGATACCGAGCGATTTGAGATCAGCCTGAAAAACCTTGCCTCGGGCTGCCGGATCAAGGCGATCCAGCATGGTGGAATCGGCGACCGGCTTCCAGTCGTTAATGACCCGGCCGCCTGTCAAAACCACCATGTCGTCGGCGAACGCTCGATACGTGATGGGCGACTCGGCGGTGCCGGCATCAGCCTGCGTCAGTTCGATCGGCTCGTCCAGTTGATAGCGACCGCCATGAATCTCAACGGTCACGCCGCCGGGTGGCAGCCCCTCCGATTTTTTCAACTCGCGAATCTTCTGTTGCGCGGCCGAGATCGTGGCCAGGGGCGACGCGGGTGAACCTTCATTGGTGTCCGCCCCGTCGGTCGAAACATAGATGTGAATGCCGGCGTCAGCAGCTTCATCGCGCGGCTCAGCCTGAATCAGCGTGCAGGTGAAACACGCTGCCGCAATGATGACCGCTACAGTGACGCGTAAATTCACTTCCATATTAATTCCACTGACAAAGTCGCTGCGTTGCTGACCACTTCCATCGTCATGATAGAAAACCACGACGCACAACACCTTGATCACTCACGTGGGGCATCATGTTGCCAACGTCAGTGTAGACTCGAATCATGCACGGCGAGCATGATCTTTTGCTGCTTTTGATTGAGGCATTACCGCAGGCTATTCAGGCTTCCGCGGACATCCGTCACTGCATGAACGCCGGCTTGTGGCCCTTGAACATGTCGACTTCCACATCGTTGGATGAGACGGGCCCCGGCGTGCTGCGGCCGGATTCGACATACTGCGTCAGCAGACCCGTCAGGCGCTTGACGATTTCAGGGTGCTCGGCCTGAAGGTTTTGCGTCTCGGCGATATCAGCATCGAGATTGTACAGTTGCACCGGCGGCATGCCCTTGGTGGCTTTGCCGGGACGCGGATTCGACCACCCGCCCGAGCCCGGGCACAGCTCCAACTTCCACGGGCCCTGCCGAATCGAAAACGATCCGTTGATCGAGTGATGCACCGTCGCTTCACGCAGCGGTTGATCGGCCTGCCCCTTCATGGCTGACAGAATGCTCACACTGTCTTCACCGGCATTGCCCGGCAGCTTCGCGCCGGTGATGTCGGCCGCCGTGGCCATGAAGTCCGTCAGGCACAGCGTCTGATCGCTGGTGGAACCGGCTTTCACCTGCGCCGGCCAACGCACGATAAACGGAATACGATGCCCGCCTTCATAAATGTCGGCCTTGTTGCCGCGGAAGACATAACTGGGGTCGTGACCGTGCTTGGCCAGTTCGCCGAAATTCGCAGCGGGGCTGCACCCGTTGTCGCTGGTGAAGATGATCAGCGTGTTTTCCGCGATGCCCGCCTTGTCCAGCGCCGCCATCAACTGCCCGACGCTGTCGTCGGTTTCCATCACGAAGTCAGCGTAATCACTGATGCCGCTCTTGCCCTTCCATTTTTCCGACGGCGTGATCGGCGTGTGCGGCGAGTTCAGCGGCATGTACAGGAAAAAGGGCTTGCCCGCCTTGGCCGCCTTCGCGGAGCGATCGATGAATGCCACCGCTTCCTCGGTGAAGCGCGGCAGCACATCCTCGAATTTGAAATGATCGCCGACCGGCCCGTTGCGCTTGCCCCAAAGCGGAGCCTGCTTGGTGGGCACTTCCGTAGCCATGCGATTGCGAATGTACAGGTACGGCGGCATGTCCAGCGAGGCGGCGATGCCGAAGTAGTAATCGAAGCCGTGCTCGAGCGGGCCGTCGACGATCGGGGCTTTGTAGTCGATGTCCATCGCGCGGTCGTAGCCACGACTGAAATCACCGGCGTCGTCAGACACGCCCCCGCCCTTCATCGGCCAGGCGACGCCGAGGTGCCACTTGCCGACCATCGCGGTGGCGTAGCCCTGCTGCTTGAGCAGTTCGGCGACAGTCAGTCGATCGCGATCGATCAGCGGCTTGCTGAATCCACCCAGCACGCCGCGCTGCAGGCGTGTTCGCCAGTTGTAGCGCCCGGTGAGCACGCCGTAGCGCGTCGGGGTGCACACCGCCGAACTCGAGTGAACATCCGTGAACGCCATGCCCTCGCGGGTCAGACGATCCAGGTGCGGCGTTTTGATCTTGCCTTCGGGATTCAGGGCCTGCACATCGCCGTAGCCCATATCGTCGGCAAGGATGTAAATGATGTTGGGCCGATTGGCGGCCTCATCGACAGACTTCTGGGCTGCACAAGCGACCAGGTTCGCCATCATCATCACGATCAAAGCGCCAATCATCCGTTGCATACGTCTGCTCCTTGAAAACACGACGAAAACCGCCGAGCTTGATTAACGTTCACGCTGCTGTTTTGTTGCTCCGTCCGGGCGGGGTCAATCATCAATCGTGATCTGGCTGGCATCAAAGCTCGGCGCCGGGTATTTCATATCCAACCCTTCCAGCAGGTCGACCAGCACCTTCGTCACGATCAGATTTCGATACCACCGCCGCTCGGCGGGGATGACGTACCACGGCGCCTGCTTCGTCGAGCAGCGCTCGATCATCTGGCTGTAAGCCTGCATGTAGTCACCCCACCTGCGGCGTTCTGACAGATCGTCGGGGTTGAATTTCCAATGTTTGTCCGGGCGATCGAGCCGGCGCTGAAAACGTTCTCGCTGGTAGTCCTTCGAAATGTGCAGGAAAAACTTGACGATGTGCGTACCCTCGTCGCTCAGCAGTTTTTCAAAAGCGTTGATGTGGTCGTAACGCTTCTTCCACCGCTGCTCCGGCACGATGTTGTGCACGCGAACGATGCCGACCTCTTCGTAATGCGACCGGTTGAACACGCCGATCATGCCGCGCGCCGGCGCGTGCTGATGAATTCGCCACAGGTAGTCGTGTTTCAACTCGTTCGAGGACGGCGCCTTGAAGCTCGCCACCCGGCAGCCCTGCGGATTGATCGGCCCGACCACGCTACGAATCGTCGAATCCTTACCGCCTGCGTCCATCGCCTGAAACACGACGAGCACGGCGTGTTTTGACTCGGCGCAAAGCAGTTCCTGCAAATCGGAAAGCTTTTTGCGAAGCGATCGGAACTCGTCCTTGGCCTTGTCCTTGTCGAGCCCGCCGTCGACATGCGTGTCGATCTTATTCAGGTCGACTTTCGAGTCGGGCTTGATGCGATGGATAGAGGTGTCAATCTTCATGATGTTTCATGATACGGCATCGATCACCGGTGTCAGCCAATGATCAAAACGCGCCTTCGATGGCATCGAGCCCCACGCCGAGCGTGGCGCGGCTGATCGCATCCAGCGCAGCGCGGTCGCCTTGCAGGTGGATTGTGCGGTGAACATGCTCGAGGGTTTCACCGGGTTTCAGCGCAGCGCCCGGGCTCGAAGATTCAAGCTCATAGAAGGGTCCGAGCGGAGGCTTGCCCGGTTCGGGCGGGCCGTCGTTGTAGCTGTTGACCACGTCGCCGGCGTAGGGGTGGTCCTGCTTGCCCCACATGCTGTTGACATAATCGGCTTCGGTGGGGTCATCCGGCACGGTGAACTGCACCAGCGTCAACACGCCATGGGCCGCGTCGTAGCTGCCGGCGAATGGCTTGACACGCTGGGGGCCGACGCCGATCTTGCCGCGCGACTCGCCATCGCCCTTGAAGTAGATCACGCCGTTGGCTTCGTCGATCTTCAGGCGATCGCCGGCGATCTGGCCGAAGTAGGCGTCGTTGACGATTGGGCCGAGCTTGTCGGCGGGTCCGGGCTTGAAGGGGATGACGATCGTGGTGGTCGGCGAGGGGTTGTACATGCCGAGTATCCAGATCGACAGCAGGCCGTTCTTTTTCTGCCACGGGTTCTTACCCGCATTGGTCAGTCGATTGTCGGACTCATAAGCGACCAGCCTCACGCCGGCCGGCACATTGACGCCGAGCTTCTCGTTGACGGTCGCGCGATCCAGCAGGCGCACGGTGCGATCCGCCTGCACCTCGAAAACGAAATTGGCGGCATTGAGTAGCGCGAACTGCTTGGCGAAGGTGACATGCGTATCGGAGATGTCGACGACTTTCCACGCGCCCCAGTCGATCGCTTCGGGGGTATACCAGTTGTCGAGATTCTGCTCGACTTCGGGGGCGAAGAAGATCGAATACGGTCCGCCTTCGGGTCCGAACCAGAGCCGATCCTCACCGCCGAACACGTTGATGTGCACACCGCGTAGATCGGAGGCGATCAGGTCGTCGTTAAGCCACCCGTAGCTGAGGCCGCCGGGCCCGTCAGCCGTCGAGGTCATGACGCGCCCCTGGTATAGCGGCACCACCGCCACCTGCGCCTGGTCGTCGGCATCGTGCAGCACGACCACATCGGTATACTTTTGCAGCAGCGCCAGATCGCCGCCGAATGTTCCGCTTCGGGCGCAGCCGGAAGCCGCCGCCGTAATGCCGGTCAATGCCATGATCAACGCTCGCTTCATGGGAAAAGTGCCTCGTCGTGCGCGTGGGATAACGTTCCGCAATCGACGGCCTGATTGTAACGTTGCAATTTACGGACGCCATGAGATAATCGCGGGGCAGGTTATATTTTTTCGTCATGAGTCAAACGTTGCCATCCCGACCGCGCATCGCCCTGCTGATCGAGTCGAGCCGGGCGTATGGACGTGGACTGCTCCGCGGCATCGCCGCTTACGTCCGCACGCATCGTCCCTGGTCGATTTATCACCAGGAACGCGCCATGGGCGACGCCGCCCCGCGGTGGCTCGCCGACTGGAAAGGCGACGGCATCATCGCACGCATCGAGTCGCGCAAGCTCATCGAGCAGATCCAATCGCTCGGCCTGCCCACCATCGACCTGCGCGGCCTGCACGATCTGCCCGGCATCCCCCTGATCGAAACCAACGACCACCCCGTCGTCGGTCACGCCATCAATCACCTGCTCGAGCGCGGCTTCGAGAATTTCGCCTACTGCGGTTTCGCCGGCGCCAACTATTCCGAACGGCGCATGCGTTACTTCAGCCAGCAACTCGCTGAAGCCGGTTACACGCCCCACGTCTACGATGATTCCACCGCCCACCGCACCACCGACACCACCACCATCGAAGCCAAGGGTCTGCTGCACGAAGACGACATCGCCCGATGGATCGCCTCGCTGCCCAAGCCCGTCGGCCTGATGGCCTGCAACGACATCCGCGGCCAGCAGATTCTCAACGCCTGCCGCGAGATCGGCGTCGCCGTGCCCGACGAGGTCGCTGTCATCGGTGTCGATGACGATGCGGTCGTTTGCGAATTGTGCGACCCGCCTTTGACCAGTGTCGCCCCGAACACCGAAAAGATCGGTTACGAGGCCGCCGCCTTGCTCGAAGCGATGATGGCCGGCCACACCGTCCACGCTGAAAAGACCTTCGTCGATCCGATCGGCGTCGTCACCCGCCAGTCGACCGACGCCCTGGCCATCGCCGATCGACAGGTCGCCGCCGCCGTGCGTTACATCCGAGAGCACGCCGTCGATGGCATCACCGTCGAAAACGTGTTGGAACAGACCCGCCTGTCGCGCAGCACCCTCGAGCGCCGCTTCGCCAAATTACTGGGCCGCTCGCCGAAAACTGAAATCCTTCGTGTGCAACTCGACCGCGTGAAGCAGCTGCTCCGCGAAACCGATTTCACTCTCCCCAAGATCGCCAGCTTCACCGGGTTTAAACACCCTGAATACATGTGCGCCATGTTCAAGCAGAAAACCGGCTCAACACCCGGTGAATATCGCCGCCGCGCCTCGCTTCCCGGCGACGACACCGCCACCACCGCCAAACGACTGGCCACGCGCTGACGCATCAATCGTTCAACACCTCTTCCATATTTTTCCACTCACGCCGACGCTGAACGCAGTGAAGCGTCTGGTACTGCTCACATCGTTCATCTGAATCGAACACCTTCCACATCCCACTCGCGCGATGCAAACATCCGCGCCGATCTGAACACTCACGCAACACGCTTTAACCCAACCACATCATTGTTCTGATCAGAGGTCAACATCGGCAGGTTCTAAAGGGCACTCGTTCTTACCCCCTTTCAAGGAGCCTGTCATCATGATGATCAAACGTCTGCTCACCGTCGCCACGCTCGCGGTCGCTGGGCTGTCCGCGTCGACCTCACACGCCGTTGTCACCGACGTCAATCTTTCCAACTACCAACTCGATGGCGTCTACAGCCTCACCATCGCCGCCGATGAAGCCTCCGGCGTCACCTACAACCCCGACACCGGCACGCTCTTCGTCATCGGCGATGAAGGCCGCGCCATCGTCGAGTACGACACCCAAGGCAATCAGCTCGGCCTCATGTCCCTGACCGGCTTCGACGACACCGAAGGCATCACCTACATCGGCAATGGCGAATTCATCGTCGTTGAAGAACGCGAGCAGGATCTGTACCGCCTGACGTACACGGCCTTCGGCTCGGCCACGCGCGGCGATCTGCCCATGGTCTCCATCGGTCCCAACGTCGGCAACAGCGGCATTGAAGGCATCACCTACGACACGGCCACCGGCAAGTACTTCGCCGTCAAGGAAAAGAATCCCCAGGCCGTTTATGAACTCGACATCGACTGGGATGCCCTGTCGATCGTCGTGAATCCCCTGTTCGATCCCGCCCTGCTGGATCTGGCCAGCGACGATCTTTCCGACGTGCAGATTCTTTCGACCGTTCCGTCCCTGCTCGGCACCGCCGACCAGAACAACCTGCTGATCTACAGCCAGGAAGGCCGCAAGCTGCTGGAAGTCACCCCCGCCGGCGACACCCTCAGCACCTTCGAGCTCGCCAACATCGGCGATGCCGAAGGCGTCACCATCGATCCCGAGGGAACCATCTACATCGTCGGTGAAACACCCGCCCTCTACGTGCTCAAGCCCGTGCCCGAGCCCGCCGCCATCGCCACCGCTCTGCTCGGCCTGCTGGCGATCAAACCCCGCCGTAAATCTTCACGCACTGCCTGAACCGCACCTGTCAACTGTCACTGTCCGCCTCGTACCTCATTACCCCCACCACGGGAGAACCTCACCATGACTCGCAGCAATCTCACCCTCACCGCTCTCACCGTTCTGATCGCCTTCGCCGCGGTCAGCCCCGCCCATGCCGTCATGCGCATCACCGAATGGATGTACAAAGGCGCCGGCGGCGAATTCATGGAATTCACCAACGTCGGCGACTCCGCCATCGACATGACCGGCTGGTCCTACGATGATGAGTCCGCCTCGCCCGGCGTCTTCGATCTGTCCGGCTTCGGCATCGTCGCTGCCGGCGAATCCGTTGTCATCACTGAAGACTCCGCCGCCACCTTCCGTGCCGCCTGGAACCTCGACGCCTCCGTGAAAGTCCTCGGCGGCGTGTCCAACAACATCGGCCGTGGCGACACCATCAACATCTTCGACAACTCCGACAGCCTCGTCGACACCCTGACCTACGGCGATGACGACTTCCCCGGCACGCCCCGCACCGACGGCGTCAGCGCCAACATTCCCCCCAATGCCCTCGGCGCCGACGATGTGTACTCGGTCGTTGTCTCCACCCCCGGCGACATCTACGGCTCGTTCGTCAACAATAACGGCGACCTCGGCAACCCCGGCTCCTACGTCCCAGTCCCCGAGCCCGCCTCCATCGCCGCACTCGCCGGCGGCCTGCTCGTCCTGGCCCGCCGTCGTCGCGCCTGATCAGACCGTTCACATCTACGCCTCAAGCAGTGCCCATGCCCCTCACCCGCGCCCCGCGCGGGTGAGGTTTTTTATGCATCTATAATTTATCAAGCCCCGGGCTGAGGTCTTCCGAAGCCCGGGGGTCAGCACTATGATGATGAGGGTGACCAGAAATGTCTCGATCCTCGCAAAAGACCATCACACTTCGCCCCCCGCGCCGCTGGGTGCTCACTCTGCTCGCTCTCAGCGTAGTTGTGATCGGCTGTATGATCCTTCGACTGGCACTCGCCTGGACTGACCCCATCAGCTTCGCCCGATGGGAAGCCCCCATCAACATAGCGGGTCGGACTGTAAGCGTTGTGATGCTGCTGGCAGCTTTCTACGTCTTCATCCGCTTCCGTCAGTAACCGCAGAGACTCACCATGTCCACCCCACCCTCCGCACTCCTCGTGCGTCACACCGATGAACAATCCACCGAAACCAGCACATGCGGCACGCGCCGCCGTCTGATCAGCCGCGATGATGCCGCCCCGGGCATCGCGGCGTGGGCGCACGAGGTCGTCATGGATACCTCCGCCGCCCACTATCACAAACGCGCGACGGAACTCTACTACGTGCTGGAAGGCGAAGGCGTGATCACACTCGACGATGAAGAACACACCTTGCGTCCAGGCTCAATGGTGCACATCCCGCCCGGGATCATCCACGCCACGCGCGGGCGGATGCGCGTGCTCGTCATCGGCATCCCCGATATCGATGACGACGATGTCTACCTCGTCGATAACGCCACCGCAACATGATTACTTATTGCACAGCGGCACGCCTTGATCGTTGTTCGCATTGGCGGTGAAGTTCACGCCCGTAAAGATGGCTGTGCGGTCGTCATCGAAGTTTGTAGTGGGCCAGTTCACGATCGCAGTCACCGCGTTGTCTTCTCGAACGGCACAAGCGCCTTTGCCGCCGCAATCGATGAGTTTCAAATTTTCAAGAAGCAGTGATTTTCCACTATATTTCTGAATCATGTAGCGGCGATGATTATTCGTTCCGGTCCATTGCCAGCCCTTAAACGTGCAGTTGCGCAACACGCCGTCGTGATTGAATAGGATCATCGGCACTTCCGTGATCGAGCCCGCGATGAATGTGCAGTTCTGAATGATCGTGCCGAAACGGGCGGCATCCGAGGTGTGATCCTTCAGGGTGATGCACCCACCCTCGGAGCCGATGTCGCCGTCGTCCGGGCTGTCGTTGGCCCCGCAGTTTTCGAAGACGCAGTGATCAATCATCAAATCATCGGTTTTGCTGTATACCACGTTGCAATCCGAATGCGCTTTCGTGTTGACCATGTCTTTAAACACGTTGTAAGCAATTGATACATTCGAGCAGTCGCGGATATCGCAGAACACCGCCGCATTGACCTTGTTGTATGAATGGGCGCTTCGGATATTGCGGGCCTCGTTGAACTCGGCGAATACGTTGCGATTGGTCTGCTTATGGGTGATGTCGTTGGTGCCGACCCACAGCAGCGTTTGGGCCCAGTTGGCTGCGTGCGTGCCCTGATCGAAGTCTGTAAGACGATTCTGATAGAAATAGATGTCGTCAAAGTCATATGTTTGAAAGGCAGTGAACCCGCTGCCGCCAATCGCTTGATTGCGGCCGATGTGGATGTCATGAATCCCGTGGAATTCCTTGATAAACAGAACCGCGATGCCAATGTTTTCAAAACGACAATCCATGACGGCGATGTCGTCAATATCCGCATCGTGCACCATCTGGGCGTGTGTATCCGGCTGATAGGTCGGCCAGTGCAAAAGGCCTTTCTTGCCGCCGAAGTTGTACGACTTCCAGTGATCGATCGAGATGATCGGAATGCCCATGTTGCGCAGCGTAAGATACTGAATTCGTATACCCGATGCCCGCAGATAGAACAGGCTTGAGCGCCCATGCCCTTCGAGCACCGGACGACCGCGACCGGTGTCATACCCATAAATACTCTGCGTCAGTGCGCGACTTTGAAAATCATCTGATTTGAGGTCATAGGTGCCACTGCCGATTTTCCCCGGCTTGTGCTGTGCTTCCATCGTATCAAGCCAGGCGGCTGTGGATGAATAATCCTTGCGATCCAAGGCCCCGGCGGGAATGTCCGATCCATCCGGCGAGTAAACAGGCAAAGCATAAAACGGCGCATGACCAGCTCCGGCAACAAGCGGCTTTACCTGAAGCTGGCGGGCCAATGCCACCGCATCGACTCGCATATTCTCACAGGCACTGTCGCCTTCGTTTTCTCCCTTTTCCAGGTCATTTTTGACAGGGTCGGTTTTGATCACCAGTGCATCGACAGACAGCTTCGGGTTGGTCCCGCCGAGCGAGCCGATGTGTGTAAGACGGACCACGACCGGGCCGGCGGCAGGCTGAAAGAATGTGCTAACGTCGTGTCGAACAAATCGGGTTTCATGCACATCGCGTTGATCGATGAATGAACCGATTGAGCGTCCGTTGACGCTGACCACGGCTGCGCCGCGGTTTTTATCCTGTTTGTAGTTCAGGTGCAGCGTGTAATATCCGGCCGGCACATCGGCAAGGGTGTACTGCATATATTCACCCGCATGGGCGTCGACAAACTCGATGCATTTGCCGCCTGAGGCGTCGTTGTCGTCGACGATCTGTATCTTCGGGCCGGAGGTGGTCGCGGGGACAGACTCGGCCTCATAGTTTTGTTCGAAGGCTGTGGCGCCTGCCTTGAGTGTCGCAGGGATATTCACCGGGCTGGGGGTTTGCGCGGTGGTGGGAAGCGTCACTAGCATGCTGAGCAGGAGCGATATGAGGGGTGTGGTCGAGTTCATATTTTCGGTTCAAAAGAAAACCCGGGGACGGCTGTCCCCGGGCTTTGGTGGTTGTGCGGTGGAGGGGTGGATTACATTTCCGGATGAGGGATGACGGTAGCGTCGGCGGGGGCTTTGAAAGCGTCTTTGACGGGGATGACGAAGCGGAAGTTCGACAGCTTGGCGCGGCCGATGAGCCCGCCCTTGGGGCCGTCGGCTTCAGTCCACGGGTAAAAATCCCAGACCGAGGCGAACTTGACGCCGTCTACGTCGACAAAGTCGCGATAGACGATCGCGCGGGGCTCAAGCACATCCTGATGCTCGGGGCCTGTCTTAATACCGCCGATCGCTTCGAGCGTGCCTTTGCCACGTGTGAGGTAGAGGATCATCGACTCACCATTCCGTGACTTATGCTTTTCGTCGTAGCTGAGGATCGCGGCATGGGACTGCACCCCGTACAGCGGCAGCATCTGGTTGGGGGGAGCGGTCAGCGTGATGCCGGACTCATCAAGCTTGAACGGCGCGGCGGCGAAGTACGGCATGGCCACGAGCTGATACCACGCATCGGCTGTGGCGGCTTCAGCGGGGCTGGCGTAGGCCTGCTTGCCGTCGAAGATCAAGATCGTGCCGTTGTCGGCGATGAGCTTGCTGGCCATCGACTTGGTGTCGTAGAGCATCGTGCCGCGGAAGCGGTAGTTGCCCTGCCAGATGAATTCGATGTCGACCGCCAGCGCCTCGGCGCGATTGTAGACGACCTGGTTGTGGGCCTGCTCGACGGTGTTGATGAACAACTGCTGGTAGGTCGGTTGACTTTGACAGCCGGAGCCGACGACGGCGAGCAGCAGCGCGAACGACGATGTAATCAGTGCGTTTTTCATATCAGCGGGGGTTCATCGCCGGTCGCCTCGCGCAAGGCTTCTTCGCTGACGACGCGAAAACCCTTGCGGCTGAGGATCTGACCGGCCAGGACAGGATCATCACAATGAATGGCGAGGGTCGCCGCGCCGTGCGGGCGAACCATCAGCGGATAGGCGTAGTCGATATTCAACTCGGCGCCGAGCAGCGCCAGGCAGAGCATGGTCAGCCGCTGGTCGTCGGTGAGTTCGACGACGAGGATTTCGGATTCGGTGAAGGGAAGCTGCTGATCTTCCAGAAGCTGGCGGGCGTGCTCGGAGCGATTGGTCACCAGGCGAACCACCGCATGATCCGACGCATCGATCACGCTCATAGCCACCAGCCGCAGCGGTTGGCCATCGAACGTCTCCACGAGTTCGTACATCTTGCCGATGCGATTATCCAGAAACACACTGAACTGTGTGCACATCGGCGGACCGTAGGCTCGCTCGGTCTCAAATGGCGTCGTGGACCCGGGTGTTCCGCTTGAGGGCATGGACCTCTCCAGTCCCCGTATTATGCCAGAAACACGGGCGTTAGCACAATGGGCGATCCGAAAACATCACTTTAACGCATCGCGAACGTAGGCGATGATCCGATCGGCCGCCTCGGCGACGGGCACCATCTGGGCCTTGGGCTCGGTGCGCGGCTTAAACTCGACCTCACCGCCCTCGGAAGCGGCCAGCCCCTTATCGCCCAGGGTGATCCGCAGCGGGATGCCGATCAGGTCGGCATCGTTGAACTTGACGCCGGGGCGCTCGTCGCGGTCGTCGATGAGAACTTCGACGCCGGCGGCGGTGAGTTTGGCGGCCAGATCATCGGCGACCTCTTTGGCCTGGCCTTCGTATTTGATCGGCGTGATCAACACGTGATACGGCGCGATGGCCATCGGCCAGATGATGCCGCGCTCGTCGTGGCCGGCGTCGGATTCGATCGCGGCGGCGATGATGCGGTTCACACCGATGCCGTAGCAACCCATGATCAGCGTGCGCTCTTCCTGCTTTTCATCGAGCACCTTCAGGCCGAGCGCCTCGGCATATTTGGATCCGAGTTTGAACACGTGGCCGATCTCGATGCCCTTGGCTTCGCGGAGCGTGCCACCGTCGTCCTTCGGCGAGGGATCGCCGTCGACAGCGTTGCGGATGTCGGCGACATAAAAACGTTCCTCGCCATCGGAGAAATCTGTTCGGACATCCTTAACTCTGTTCCCCGCCATTTCACGATTCCACGTAAAATGTCGCTGATGCTTATCAACCTTGTTGGCGCCCGTGACCCAAAACCCTGGCTGTACGGCATCATAATCTGCAATAACAACAAGACGTCCCGCTGTATTATTCGGGACAAAATTCCGCACATCGGGCCCTACGTATCCCAACGAGAATCCTGCTTCTAGACCTTCTTGCTCCTCGATCAGGTCCACAGTCATGGCTTGTCTGTGAAATCTTCCAATCAGCAGGCGGAGTTTGGCTTCATTTACATCATGATCTCCACGCACTACTGCAACCCAAAAGAAGTAGTGGTCGGCGGTTTCAACAGAAGTCGCTTTGAATATCACAGTTTTCAGCGTATTTGCTGCTTTGAGTTTTCCGCCAGCAAACTTTTTCCAGTTGTCGCAAAGATCATTAATTGTCTTACAGCCTGGGGTATCAATAACCTGCAACTCTCCGGTTTCTTCACCATTCGCATTGAAAGGCCGCGGGCCGATCTCACACTTCTCGACGTTCGCCGCGTAGTTGTTCTTATCGCTGGAGAGGATCGTGTCTTCACCGGTGGGCGAGGGGACCATGAATTCGTGCGAGGCGTTACCGCCGATGGGGCCGGCCTCGGCTTCGACTTCGACGAACTGCAGGCCGGTCCGCGTGAAGATGTTGCGGTAGGCGGTGCGCATGGCTTCGTAGGTCTCGCCGAGCGAGTCGAGGTCCAGGTGGAAGCTGTAGGCATCCTTCATCTGAAACTCGCGCGAGCGCAACACGCCAAAGCGCGGGCGGAACTCATCGCGAAACTTGGTCTGAATCTGGTACAGGCTCAGGGGCAGATCGCGGTAGCTGTTGATCGATCGCTTGACCAGATCGGTGATGACCTCTTCGTGGGTCGGGCCGAGCGCCTGCTCGCGGCCGTGGCGGTCGGTGACGACGAACAGGTTCTCACCGTACGCTTCGCGCCGGCCGGTCTTTTCCCACAGCTCGATCGGCTGCAGCGTCGGCAGCAGCACCTCGACGGCGCCGGCGGTGTTCATCTCTTGGCGGATGATGTTCATCACCTTGTGCAGAACGCGCCAGCCCAGCGGCAGGTAGGAATACGCCCCGGCGGCGACCTGCTGCACAAGCGCTGCGCGCAGCATGAGCTGATGCGAAGGCACCACCGCCTCGGCGGGCGGCTGACGAAGCGTCGGAATCAGACTGCGGGACCAGAACATGCGGTGGCTCCTGATAGGTTGCAGGCCGGGTATGGTAAGCCAAAGCCGCGCCGCAGGAAAATACCGTCTAAAAGCGGGGCAAATTCGACCATTCTTGACTTTGCCGGGGCAAGCGACCAATGATGATCGCTTTGCAGCCTACCGGCTCCGGCATCGCCGTCCGGCGTAGACAACCGGAGCCTTGTGATGAATTCCAAATCCGTATCGCGGACCAGTCCTGTCGCATGGCGACCATTCTGGGCGCTGCGGTCGACGCTGCGCGACGGGTACGGAGCCGCCGACCTGCGTGCGGACCTGATGGCGGGGCTGGTCGTCGGAACCGTGGCGTTGCCGCTGTCGATGGCGCTGGCGATCGCCGCGGGAGCGCCGCCTCAGCACGGGTTGTACACCGCCATCGTGGCCGGGGCGGTGATCGCCCTGCTTGGCGGGTCGCGCGTGCAGGTGTCGGGGCCGACCGCCGCCTTCGTCGTCATCCTCGCGCCGATTAGCGCGCAGTACGGCCTCGGCGGGCTGATGATCGCCACGGTCCTCGCCGGCGGTTTGCTCATCGCAATGGGGCTGGCGAAGTTCGGCCGCCTGATTCAGTTCATCCCGCACCCGGTCGTGACTGGCTTCACCGCGGGGATCGCCACCGTCATCGCGATGCTGCAGTTCAAGGATCTGCTCGGCGTTCATATCGAAGGCAAGCCCGCCCACTTTTCAGAACACATCGAGGCGCTCATCACCGCCCTGCCGACCACGCACTGGCCGGACGTGATGATCGGATTGTTGACGCTCGGGCTGCTGATCATCTGGCCGCGCGTGACCAGGAAAGTGCCTGCCCCGATGGTCGGGCTCATCACCGGCGGCGTGACAGCGTGGGTGATGACGCAACTGGTTGACGGCTTTGAAGTCGCCACGATCGCGTCGCGATTCAGCTACGAGGTCGGCGATCAGACCGGCCGAGGGATTCCGCCGTCGCTGCCGACATTTGCGTGGCCGTGGACCATGCCGGGTGGTGATGGCCAGGCGGTGGGCCTGTCGTGGGCGCTGGTTCGTGATCTGGTGCCGGCGGGGTTCGCCATCGCCATGCTCGGGGCGATCGAGTCGCTGCTGTCCGCGGTGGTCGCCGACGGCATGACCGGCCAGCAGCACGACCCCGACGCTGAACTGTTCGCCCAGGGGGCCGGCAACCTGATCGCCCCATTTTTCGGCGGCATTGCGGCAACCGGGGCCATCGCACGCACAGCCACCAACATCCGCAGCGGCGGGCGCTCGCCGATTGCCGCGATCGTTCACGCGGTGTTCGTGCTGGCGGCGATGCTGGTGCTCGCCCCGCTGCTGGGCTATCTGCCGATGGCATCACTGGCGGCGCTGCTGATCATCGTGGCGTGGAACATGTCGGAGATGCGCCACTTTGTTCACACTGTGCGCGTCGCGCCACGCAGTGACACGATGGTGCTGCTGTCGTGTTTTGCGTTGACGGTGGCGGTCGACATGGTCGTCGCGGTATCGGTCGGCATTGTCATGGCGGCCTTGCTGTTCATGCGACGCATGGCGGAAATATCCAGTGCGGAACTGATCAGCGACAAGCACCATGCTTCGGACACGGTGCTGCCCCCGGGCGTGGTCGTGTATGAAATCCGCGGCCCGCTGTTTTTCGGCGCCGCTCAAAAGGCGATCAACGCCATGCGGACCATCGGCAGCGGCGTGCGCGTCGTCGTGCTCGATATGTCCAGCGTGCCGGCGATGGACGCCACGGGACTGGTGAACCTCGAATCGGCAATCGCGCGTCTGGAAAAGATGAAGCTGCACGTGATCGTCGCCGGGGTTCAGCCGCAGCCGCTGCACCTGCTGGCTCGCTCGCGCATGAAGCGCAACCGTGAGATGGTCACCGTCTGCAGCACCTTCGAGGCGGCGATGGACACCGCCCGCTGGCACGCCGCTGAAGAGCCGGCCCCGACAACACCGACGCCCACACCGGCGACGATCACCCATTGATCTGTTTAGCCGACGGGCTTGCCCGCCGCTTGGACGATCGTTGTGCTGTCGCACTCGCCTACGCGGCGAGCAAGCTCGCCGGCTAAACGTTTATCGCACGGTCAGAGGCGCTTTGAGCGTGAGGTCACCCCATGTGAACTGATTCTCGGTTTTGTCGACGGGTTTGACGATGAGTTTCGCCTCGCTGGCGGGTTCGTCGCGTTTGAGCAGCTCGACGCCGGCGGCGAGTTGGATTCCGGGGATTTTGTGGAAGTTGAAGGGGCGTTTGTCGCCGTGGTAGCAGACCGCATCCACGTAAGCGAGCCCGCCATCGACACCACATTCCCACGTCACGGGCAGGTCAGCGAAGGTGTTGCCTCCGGTCGTGTGAATGACGATGCGGCGCTCGCCGGCGGCCAATTCGTAGGTGTTTTCGTCGATCTTTTTGGCGGTGGCGCCCTGTCCCTCCACACTGAATCGCAGGCGGAGGTCGGCGAATTCGAAGTTGCCATCCTTGGAGCGATCGATGTGGATGTGCCAGTCGCCACCGCGGCGATCCAGACTCAGGGCAGTCAGCAAGGTCGGACCCTGCTGGCGGGTTGTCAGCCGACCGGATGAAAACTCGCGACCGTCTTTGAGCAGGTTGACCTTGAACACAGCCGGCTCAGCCTTGTCGATCGTCCAATACCCGATGATCGGATGGCGCTGCACCCAGGTTTCGGAATGGTTGATCGATCCGAGCGTGGCGTCGGCAGTCATCCAGGTGACGCCGAGCCTGATGATCTTGCCGTTTTTGTCACGCTGAAAGCTGCGACGAAGCTCCAGCGGATCCTGCGGCAG
Organism: Planctomycetales bacterium ZRK34; assembly: GCA_014873095.1. Taxonomy (GTDB): domain Bacteria; phylum Planctomycetota; class Phycisphaerae; order Phycisphaerales; family Zrk34; genus Zrk34. The sequence continues at coordinate 3,011,397 of CP050848.1, read as the reverse complement.
CTTCTTCATCTGATCGATCCACTGGGGCGGACACGGCAAGGCGTCTTCCGGGAAAACGGCCGCCGGCTCGTCGAGCAGCTTGAGCCCCGTGCGATCGGCAAGCACCTGAAGCGTCGTCTCGCGCGTGCGATCGGAGTATGCGCGAGAATGCGGGCCGGCCCACTGGTGTGTAGCGGGGTGGAAGCTTTCAGCGATGGTGCGCCAGGCGATCTGTCGCAGCGCCTCGGCGGCAGCGCGAGCGTCTTCATCGTGAATCAACCGCACGCCGCGCTCGGCTTCGAGCAGCGCGACGACTGTGTAGGTCGGGGAGTTGTACTCGGTGAAGTTGCCGTGGAAGTTGGCGTGCTCGACGCAGTGCTGCAGGCGGGCCCGGCCGTAGTCGAGCAAGGCCTGGTCGTCGAGCAACTCACCGGCGACGGTCGTGACGACACCGCCCATGATGGCGATGTTGGTGTAGCCGGGCTGGACATTGCGTTTGCGGATGGCGGCGGCGGCGTGACTGACCGACGCGCGCATCTTCTGCTTCAGATCATCAGGCAGACGATCCGGGTAACTGACGAGCATGTCGACCAGTGATGCGCCGATGAAGTCAGCCCAGTTCCAGTCCGGCGGCGACATCTGCTGGAGCGACTCCTCGGCGAGCCACGGCCAGATGCCGTAGGTCTTGTGCGAGGGGTCGGTGTCCTGGTAGGTCAGCACCTTGTTGATGACCTTTTCGGCGAGCTTCAGATCGTCGGGCCGACCGCGGCGCACCAGCGCCTGGGCGTACATCATGCTGTTGCGGGTCGGGTGAACGATCGTGCCAGGCGCGACCATGCTGTGATAGCCGGGGCCGTGCCACTTGGCCCGCACCATGGCCGCCTCGGCGTCGAAGTCCTGCTTGGCGAGCCAGGCGTCAACCGCGTCATCCGCCAATGTGGGGGCTGCAACCACCGCCAGCAGCAGTGCGGTCAAAATGCAGTGGGTCAAACGATGTTGTGACATGCCAGCCTCCAGTAGACGAAAAACAACTCAGACAGAGGCTAGTGAGAACGAATGCGCGTCGGAGGTTATTTCCGTTTCAGATGAACGGTGTTGTCGGTGGCTCGCTCGAGCTGATCGGACTCGAGGAAAGCCCTGGCGGCCGGAAGCTCGCGGACATATGCATCGAAAAAGGCAAGCGCGGTGGTTTTGACCTGGTCGACCTGCTCGGGTTTCGCCGGGCCGGATGAGCGGTAGCGGACCTTGCCGGCAATACCGCCGAACCCGTGATAGGCCCCGTCGATGAAGACCTGGTACTTGTCGCCGGGCGCGATGCACTCGAAGACTTTCAGACGCCACGAGACGGGTTTTTTCTCAACGGAAGTGTCGTTGGACCCGGTGATGATCATGGCGGGGCGCGTGATGGTTTTGTAAGACTTTTCGGTGATGATGGTTCCGGGGCCCTGCGGACTGATCATCAGCAGGCATTTGGGGCGTGGATCGTCGTACTGCACCTTGCCGGAGAAGGGCACATCGAATTCGAGTCCGCCGACGGCCATGGTCGTGTGGGCCCCGAAGCTGTGACCGCCCATGGCGATGCGCTGACGATCCAACCGCCCGGCCAGCGCGGGGATCTTCTTCTCGATTTCATCAAAACGGTCGAGGATCAGGCGAATATCCAGCGGGCGGGTGTTCCAGTGCTGCCACATCTTGTTTTTATTGAGGATGCCGCGGATACCGAGCAGCTTCAGCGAGTCGCCGTGGGTCGGCTGAATGACCACGTACCCGTGGGCGGCCCAGTACGTGGCCAGCGGTTCGTAGGCCTCCTTGGAGCCGGACGCGCCGTGGGAATAGACGATCACCGGCAACCGATCAGCCTTGGAGTCGCCGATCGGGTAGGTCACGCGAATCTGCAGATCCTTCTTCTGGGCCGGATCGTTCAGCGTGATCGTGTCGACCCTGTCGATTTCGAACGGCCCGACCGACGAGGCGTACAGCGAGGCCTTCCCGGCTCCGTGAGCAGGTGCATTAATAAGGATGCACACCGCCCCAGCCAGGGCGAGACTAAGGGTAAATCCGTAGCTTATCAGACGCTTCATGGGCGACCTCCTGCCAGCACTTACACGCCGATTCCTACATGGTTGCGAGCCTCCACTAGGGTCGGCTGGGCGCCACGACCGCCGCCAAAACGCCGCAAACGATGGATTTACATCAATTTACGCTCGGGGCTTGACAAATGGTTTCATCTGCGTTCAATACCACGGCCCGCAAATTTCGGTGCCAGACTACAAGAATCGTCGCCCGGCGACCGATACACGCAAGGACAACGATGGCCAAGAAGAAGACCAAATCCCGACGCCCCACCGCACGCGACGCCGGCGCCGAAAAGGCTACGCGGACCTCCCGCTCCAAGCCTTCGGAGATCACCGGCAAGCATCTGGTGATCGTCGAATCCCCCGCCAAAGCCCGCACGATCAACAAATATCTGGGCTCCGGCTACGTGGTCAAAGCTTCCGTGGGCCATGTCCGCGATCTGCCCAAACGTAACCCTAAGGGCGTCAAAGCTCCCGTGCCCGGTGTCGATATCGAGGCCGATTTTCAGCCGACCTACGAGGTCATCACCGGCAAGGGCAAAACCGTCACCGACCTGAAGCGCGCCGCCAAGGCCGCCACCGATGTCTGGCTCGCAACCGATATGGATCGCGAGGGGGAAGCTATCGCATGGCATCTCGCCGAGGCGCTGAAGGTGCCGGCTGACAAGGCCCGCCGCGTCGTGTTCAACGCCATCACGAAAGACGAAATCCAACGGGCCTTCGAGAAGCCGCGCACGCTGGACATGGAGAAGGTCTACGCCCAGCAGGCGCGTCGCATTCTCGATCGCATCGTGGGCTACCAGGTTTCGCCGCTGCTGTGGAAGAAGGTCGCCGGGGGATTGAGCGCCGGGCGTGTGCAGTCGGTGGCTGTCCGCCTGGTGGTCGAGCGCGAGCGCGAGATCGACGCGTTCAACCCCGATGAATACTGGAAGATCACCGGCTATTTCACGCCGGATATGGGCCAGCAGTCGGGGCTGGCCGAGCAGTGGGCCAAGTGGCTGGCCGAGGCGCCGACGCGCAAAGCCGTCGGGCGCACGATCACCGAACGCACCATCCGTGAGAAAAACGCCTGGCTCAACGAGCACCGCTGCATCAGCGCCGAACTTGTCGAAGTCGCCGGCGAACGCTTTGAGCCCAAGTCCGCCGACGACGCGCTGGCCCTGGCCGAGCGCATCGGCCTGAAAATCGACGACAAACAGATCAAAGAAGACCCCAAGGGCAAGGGCCCGGCCAAGCAGCGCGTGACCATCGTGGGTTCGCTGGCCGATGCCCAGCCGGAGTGGTCGATCCGCTCGATTACGACCAAACGCACACGCAGCAGGCCCTATCCGCCATTCACGACATCGACCCTGCAGCAGCAGTCGGCCAATCAGCTCGGCTTCGCCGCGCAGACCACGATGCGTCTGGCGCAGCAGCTTTACGAAGGCATCGAAATCAAGGGCATGGGCTCGGTCGGCCTGATCACCTACATGCGTACCGACTCGACCCATCTGTCCGGCGAAGCCATCGGCATGGGTCGCGATTTCATTGCCAAGCAGTACGGCGACAAATACCTGCCCGAAAAAGCCAACGTCTACCGCAGTTCGAAATCCGCCCAGGAAGCACACGAAGCGGTCCGCCCCACCGATGTGCGCCTGACGCCGGACGATCCCGCCATCAAGGCGTCGCTCGATGAGCGTCAGCTCAAGCTGTATCGCCTGGTCTGGCAGCGATTCGTCGCCTGCCAGATGACACCCGCGGAATGGGATTCGACCGCCGTGCTGCTCGGGGCCGACTGCAGCGGCACCGATGTCGTGTTCAAGTGCACCGGTCGCCATCTGGTATTCGACGGGTTTTATCGCGCGATCGGCGTGCCGAACGTGTCCGACGATCTGATGCTGCCCGAACTCAGCGAAAAGCAGCCGCTGGCGGCGATCGATCTGAACCCGACCCAGCACTTCACCAGCCCCCCGCCGCGCTACACCGAAGCCTCGCTGGTCAAGAAGCTCGAAGCCGAGGGCATCGGTCGGCCGTCGACCTACGCGTCGATCATTCAGGTCATCCAGAACCGCAAGTACGTCGAGAAGATCAACAACCGCTTCCACGCCACCGACCTCGGCGAGGTCGTCACCGACAAACTGATCGAAGGCTTCCCGAAGATCATGGACGTCGGCTACACCCGATGGATGGAAGAAGAACTCGACGCCATCGAAGAACAGCACCACGACTGGGTCGGGTTCCTGCACAAGTTCTACGCCCCGTTCAAGGAAAACCTCGACTCGGCCCACGAGGCGATGAGCCACGCCAAAGCTGAGACCGAGCCGGCGCCGTATGAATGCCCCGAGTGCGGCGGCAACACCGTCTACCGCTTCGGCAAGAACGGGCGCTTCCTGAGCTGTGGCAACTACCCCGACTGCAAATACGCCGCGCCGATCGACCGCGAAGGCAAACCGCAGACGCCCGAGCTCACCGAGGTCGCATGCCCCGAGTGCGGCAAGCCGATGCTCCTGCGCAAGGGCCGCTTCGGACCGTTCCTCTCGTGCAGCGGCTACCCCGACTGCAAGGGCATCGTGAACATCGACCGCAAAGGTCACGTCACCGCCCCGAAGGTTCCGCCGCTGGAAACCGATATGCCCTGCCCCAAGTGCAACGCGCCGCTGAATCTCCGCTCCGGCAAGCGCGGGCCGTGGCTGTCGTGTTCGAACTTCCCCAAGTGCCGCGGGCGCGGCCAGTGGTCCAAGCTGCCCGAAGAGGATCGCAAAAAGTGGGAGCTGGCCCTGGCCAACCACGAAAAGGCCAATCCCCAGCCCGTCATCAAGGATATTCACGGCAAGCCCGTCGGTGACGAGTACAAACCCACCGTCGCCGGCGCCGAGGATGACGCCTCCCCCGACGAAAACGATGCCGACCTCAACGCCGCCTGACCCCGGCCTATCCCACCATCTCATCACCTCCCCCCCCAACGCCGACGCTGAGGCACAGCCGAAGCGTCTGGTACCCGTTTTCCACCCAACAGGGCTATCCGCCCCCAACCGGCCACCAGCATATCGCACGCCCCGCATGCGCCATAACACTATCATTTAAATCGTGTTAGCACACTCAAACATATTTAGTATTTAGCCTAAATACTTATCTTTGCCGGCTGTTTAAAGTGGTTTATCATTCGGCACTGGATTATTTTCAGAAATATTGAGAAACTGGCTCCACTGATCAGGTTTACCATGTGCGGCAGGTAGTTTTCACCGCAGAGGTCGTTAGAGGTCGTTTCGCAATCGCAGCATGACAGCACGTTTCTGGTTGGAGAATACGCATGTTCAATCAAATGGGAAGAGTAATCGCCGTGGTATGTTGGCTGGCGATCGTGGGGACACTGACGAATTCCACCATCGGTGACACGATCACGATTACGCTGGACTCCGGCGAAATCGGTAGTTACATGTCCGAGGGAACCCGCGTCCCGACAGATACCTTCGGTGGCATTCAATACAACCGCTCTGAATTCTTCGCCGGCTACAACGACTCATCGGATCTACTGTCACTGCGCCCCGTTCTCGGCTTCAACATCGACGCGTTCCGCACCGGCCTTCCCTCCGGCGCCCACATCGACGATGTCATACTCACGCTCCATGCCAACACGGTCAACAACGGCGCCGTCCAGGGACTGGAAGTCTGGGCAAGCACCCAGGATGTGGTTGAGTCCGAAGTCGACTGGGATGTCTACTCATCCGGTAACGCATGGTCGCCCGCTTTCGTCCGCGGGGCCAGCACCGGCCTCGGCGCTCAACTGTCATCCACCACCGACAGCTACGCTGCCAACACCAGCCACGACATCAGCCTCAGCGATACCACCGGCAACTTCGTCAGCACACTCGAAACCGCCATCGACAATCCCGGCCAGATCTACACGCTGATTGTCAGCTCCCTGACGACCGAGGCCGGTGCGATCAACGCGCTGCTCCGCCTGGCATCCGATGATGCCGGCAGCAACCGCCCCACGCTGACCGTCGACTACACCCCGATCAGGCAACTCGCCGCCGCCGAGTTCGAACCGACGACGCAAACGGTGCTGGATTTCGAATCTCTCGCGGCTGGGTATCTCGATACCAACGCCGACAATCCCACCACCAATACTTACTTCACCAGCAACGGCGTCACCTCCGTTTCCGCCACCGCCGCCACCAACCAATCCGACGAGCAGAATCAAAACACCCCCAACGGCAAGGGCCTGTTCTACGTCGGCGGCACCGTCGCCTATGTCGACGGCACCGAGGGACGCTTCGCCATTCTCGACGATGACAATGCCGACGGCCTCAGCGAGTTGTCAGAATTTCGCATGGACGGCGGGCCGACCTATACCATCGACTTCGAATCCGTGCAGGATCAGTTCGGCGTCACCTTCATCGACCAGGCCGGCCAGACCATGACCTTCACGTTCTATCTGGACGGTGTCGAGCAAGGAGCGTTCGATCTGGCCGTCGGCAATATCTCCAATGATTTCTACGGGGCGCGGACACCCTTCGAATTCAACCGCGTCAGCATCAGCGGCGCCAACGACACCGACGGCTGGGGCCTGGGTGAAATCCGCTTCGCTCTGATCCCCGAACCGGCGACCTTCGCCACCTTCGCCCTCGGCGCGCTGGCCCTGCTTCGCCGACGCACCGCCTGAAATACCTCACCGGCCGCTGACCAAAATCAACACAAAACCGGCTCGCATCCATGCGACTGCGCAGCTTGTTCGGTGCGCGAGCCGACGGCATTCCTCTGCCACGCCCCAGCCAGCAACTCACTGCACGCCGCCAGCCCCAAACACTCTGCCACCTACTGCGTGCCCCATTCTCCATTCCGAAGCACCGTATAAATTCTAATGTTCTTAATAACATTAGAATTTGAGTTCGAATATGACAGAACATTTGACATCGCATTAGGTCATCGGGCGGCGGCGTTGGATTGATGATCTTTTCAGGAGCATGTCATGCAATGCCACGTGATCGCATCGTTCATCGTGATGGGAGTTGTTCTGATGGGTGGTTCATCAGCGTGGGCGGCGGACGCGGCTCCAACGAAGCCTCGCTTCAAACTGGTCAAGCCGCAGACACCTCAGGGCGTTACGCTGCACACAAAACTTGTGTGCGCTCAATACGGTGATCGTGAGGTGACGCTCGATCTGTATGTGCCGGATCACGCCAAGGCGAGCACGCCGATGCCGGCGCTTCTGTTTATTCACGGCGGGGGCTGGTGGAAAGGCACCATCGAACACAGCAAGCCGCTCGCCGAACGCCTCGCGGTACGGGGTTATGTCTGTGCCCTGGTCGATTACCGACTGTCCGGCGAAGCCAAATACCCGGCGGCGCTGCACGACTGCAAGGCAGCCCTGCGATACCTGCGTGCCAACGCGGCGAAGTATCACATTGATGTCGATCACATCGGCGTGATCGGCGGGTCGGCCGGGGGCCACCTGTCCGGGCTCGTCGGCATGACCGGCGACGATGCGGCACTCGAAGGCGACGGCGGCTCGGCCGGTGTATCGACGAAGGTGCAGGCGTGCATCGTCATGGCGGCGACGATGGACCTCGTATCAGCATATGGCGAGAAGATCGGTAAACATGCGGTGGCGTTTTTCGGTGGCACATGCGCCGAAAAGCCGGATGTGTACAAACAGGCTTCACCGATCACGCACGTGGATGCACACGATCCGCCGACACTGTTCATCGAAGCCGAGCACGACACGCACAAAATCGGCCGCCCCGAAATGCAGACAAAATTGCGAACACTCGGCATTCACACCGACCTGGCGACGCTTCCGGGGGCGCCGCACCCGTTCTGGATGTCGCAACCCTGGCTGGACCAGACCGCCGACCTGGCGGCTGAATTCTTTGATCAATACCTGAAGTGATGACCCCGACGCTTCGCGGGGCTCAGCATCGGGCTTGATGCGAGTGGTTGTATCGCGCCACATCGCTTGCGTTGTTTGATAGTATTGTTATAAAATATCGCACCACACTTCATCCCTCTGGAGGTTTGTCATGTCATCGACATCCATCACACGGCGCGGGTTTGGACTGGGCGCAGCAGCGCTGACGACGGCCGCGACGCTCGGGTCGCGCGCTTATGCACAGGGCAGCGGCAAGATCCGCGTCGGCATCATCGGCGCCGGCAGCCGGTGCTCGATCGATGCGCGCGACATGCTCATCGCCGGCGGTGATATCGAGATCGTCGCCATCGCCGACATGTTTCAGGACAAGGTCGACAGCTTTCTCGGCACGCTGAACAATCCCAAGGCCTACTGGGGCAAGTACGAGGCGGCCAAGGGCAAGGTCAAGGTGAAGCCGGACGATGTGTACCTCGGCTTCGACGCGGCGGACAAGGTGCTGGCGCGCGACGATGTGGACATGGTGACGCTGACGACACCGCCGGGGTTTCGACCGGATCACATGACCAAGGCCGTGGCTGCGGGCAAGCACATTTTCGCGGAGAAGCCGGGCGGGGTGGACCCGGTGGGCATCCGCAAACTGTTCGCCGCGCATGAAGAAGCCGACCGCAAGGGTTTGTCGATTGTGATCGGCACGCAGGCGCGTCGCATGCCGCATTACATTGAGACGATCAAGCGGATCAACGACGGCGCGATCGGCAAGGTGGTCGCGGGCTATCCGTACTGGCACGGCGGCATGGTCGACTGGCACTGGACACCAAAGCAGCCGGGCATGTCAGACATGGAGCATCAGCTTCGGGCGTGGCCGCACTTCGTGTGGATTGGCGGGGATCATTACGTCGAACAACACCTGCACAACCTGGACGTGATGAACTGGGTGCTGGGCACCCCGGTGAAATGTCTGGCGCGCGGCGGCCAGGCGCAGCGCCATGACAAGGGTCCGATCTTCGATCACTTTGCCGTCGAGTTCGAATACGAAGGCGGCATTCGCGTCAGCAGCGGGGCCAGTCAGCTCAAGGGCTGCAGCGACATCGTCGGCGAGCGCTTCGGCGGGCCGGACGGCGAAGCGTGGCTCAGTCGCGGGGGTTGCTACATCACCGGGAAAAACCCGTGGAAATGGACGGGTGAACTTTCCAGCGGCGGGCGCGAGCAGTTTGCCGACCTGACGGGCGCCATCCGCTCGAACAAGCCGATCAACGAATGCAAACGGCTGGCCGAAGCGACGATGATGGCGATCATGGGCCGCATGTCGGCATACACGGGCCGGGCGGTTTCGTGGAAGTGGGCGGTGAACGCCTCGCAGCTCGACCTGACGCCGCCGAGCGAACTGATGCGGCTGGATGCGTCGCTGCCCGAGTGCCCCCTGCCGGTGCCGGGTCAGACCAAGCTGGCCTGATCGTCAGTCGATCACGATCATCTGATGCACATCGAACGACGGCGAGTCGACTTCGAGTCGACCGTTCGCGTAGCGCCATCCCGTAACCGGTTGGTTCTGCGGTTGAAGCGTCACGGCGCGGGGCTTGTGATCGAGTTGTAATGACACATGGCACGGCGGAACCGGTTCGAGACGATCGATCACCGCGGCGTCATATGTTCCCTTGCGCGACGTGATGATGCGATGGCCTTTGCTCATGTTGACCATGTGGACGATGCGTTGCTCGCCGCGCTGGCGGAGGATCACGTGCACGCTCGGCGGCGCGTCGGTGGCCAGCACCCGCTCGCGCATCGGCCGTAGCATCGCGAACACGTCATTCACGAAACCGATCGGCGGCGTGTTGGTCTGATGGGCGCTGAGCAGCGGGATCGGCATGTAGTAGGCTGTGCAGCGTCCGTGGCGATGGGCGGTCAGCAGCGGCGTGAACTTACCATCAGCATCGACCGCGGTCAGTAACACGTCGGCACCAGCGACGGTGATACGATTCAACCAGTGGTTCAGTTCATACTTGCGATTGTCGACGGTCACCGTAAACGGCTCGGACCCACTGGCGAAGTCGATTGACGCGATACCGAACACGGGCCAAAGCTTTTTGTTGGCGTTGAGCCCCATGCCGGTGATCAGCACATCGCGCCCGGAAGCGATGAGTTTTTTGATGGCGTCGATGTCGGCAGCGGATAGCGCCCGCGGGTGTTCAACGACCAGCAGCGGGCTCCGCACATCCAGCGCGTGCAGGCGCCAGTCGCCGATCATCTCGTAATCCAGATGCAGACGACTGAGCATCTCGGTGGCGCCATCGATGCGATTGTTGGCACGGTTGAAAGGTTTGCGTGTTTTCTCAGCCAGTGCGTAGTGCGACGCAGTGTTGTGCAGCAGCGACACCTCGGCGGTGCGCTGCGTGTTCATACACCACGGCTGGCGCGCCCGCACAAACGGCGTCACGTATTGGTTGAACGCCTCAAACCGCTCGGGCCTGAGCCCACTTTCGGGCGTCGGGTTGTCCCACAGATTGAATCGCCCGCCGTTGGCGATGATCACGGCGATCTCCTGCTGAATCTGCGCGGCGGGCTTGGGGATCGCCGCGAGCTTGCCTGCATCGTTCTGCGTAAACGTGTGCCCTGTCGTCATCAGGTCAAACGGCAAGCCCGTCGAGTCATACCAGTGGGCCTCGGCGGGAAGCTTTTCGACATGATTGGCGATGTCGCCGGTCAGGTAGGCGATCGCCGGGTCCGGCCGCTCGGGCATGCGGATCGAGTAAGCCCAGTTGAATGACACCAGGCAGTCGGGATCAACCGCGTGAATCTGCTGACACGTCTGCGTGATGAACTCACGATAAATCTGTCGCTGCATCTGGCTGTAAGCCGACCAGCCTTTGTCGCCGGGGCGCTTCGGGGCGTCGAGCTGCTGCTCGCGCTGGAAGCGCTCGCGACAGACCGGGCAGTAACAGTTGGCGATGGTGAACACGGAACCGTCAAACCAGAATCCATCGGGTTGATACCCGGTGATGATCTCGCGCAGCATCGGCCAGATGTACTGTGGACCAACTCCGCTGTGATAACACAACGCGCGCTCGTATTCCGAGCCGTCGGGTCGATCGCGATTGAACTCCGGCCGCCGGCGCATGATCTCGCCGTCGCGGCCGATGTTGTAGTAGATCGACCAGTGGTAGCCGTCCTGCCGGGCGATGTCACGGTAAAGCCCGAGCACATCGCGGGCGAGCTTCGGCGGCGTGTAGCCCACCTTCGAGGGATAGGTCGTCCATCCGGGATTTCCCTTGGCGTGAATCTGCAACACATCGGGAGCGAGTTCCGCGATCAACCGCCGAGTCTCGGCGGGGTCCGCCTCACGGCCGACGGCATGCGCCGCCTGCGTGTGATGATCTTCATGCAGCCACAGCATGCTGCGTTGGTACCAGTTGCCGTCAACTGCCGGCGATGTGTTGACCGCAGCCCGATCGCCAGTCGTGTCACAACCGACCAGAAAACACCCGACCAGCGCCAGAATTCCGAATTGCCTTGCGAATTTCATGATGAATAACACCCAGATCGATGACTTAAACCAACAACGCGCACGCCCCGACACATCGCAGCAATACAACGTCGATCCGATTCGGCCATTGCAAAACTCGTTGCCCGGCCGCTTTATCCGTCCGGCGTTCATATACTGCATCACCCGTCAACCGATTCAATCAGATTGACTGTGGAGACCCGCGCCATGCCAATGAACCGATGCCGTGTGATGTCGATAGGGACGATCGCTGTGATGATGCTGTTGTTGCCGGGATTGCCGACCCGTGCGGAAGAACCGGCGGCGTACAAGAAGATGCCGTGGCACCTGGTGGATCTCTGGTGGGATCTGGGTCGTGACCGCGACTTTGTCAGCTACCGGATCGACTTCGAGATCAAAGGCAAACTCGGCGACGACCTGGACCCGGCGATCAAGCTGTACATCGCGCCGATCGGCATTGCGAATTTCGACGGGCAGAAGTTCTACGGCGGGGTGCAGACGCAACTGGGCCGGGCACACAAGCGCGGCGACCGCCAGTGGCGACACGGGCTGGGGCGCGGGGCGATCTTCTCACGCTGGGGCGAGCGCAGCCTCGATGCGGTGCGCACCGCTGACGAAGGCGTGTGCGAGTCCGGCGGGTATGAAGGTGATTTCATTTCCGTGCGCCGCCCGCTGCGATGGGGCCCCGGCAAGTACACCTACGAACTGCTGCGGATGGACACCGAGCAGGTCGACGGCAAGGACTACACATGGGTCGGCTGCTTCGTGCACGACCACCAGACCGACGACCACGCATTCATCGGCGCGCTGCGGTTTGAAGGCGATGATCTCGAACTCGACGACAAGACGGCCTCGTTCGTGGAACTCTACGGCGCGGCGATCGACCCGGACCGGATTCCGGTGTTGACGGTGACGTTTTCGAACATGCGGATCAATGGCGAGGCGGTCGAGCCACGCGACTGCCGGGCGGTTTATCCCAAAGGCGTGCCGGACTACGCCAAAGCCACCGCGGGGGCGGACAAGTCGGTGACGATCGAAGTCGGCCGACGGATCGACGACCGTAAACGACGTGATGACAAGCTCTTTTAGCATCGCCCACAACTCAACATCAGGGCATCCACCAGAAATTACCCCCCGATGCACAATTTTTCGCTGCGGTGATCATATGTCTGTACGGCATGGCATCTGTGTCATGACCGAGTGATACCACAGATACCGGCCAGTAAAGGAACGAGAGATGCGAGAGAACCATATCCACCGTTTGCGTGGCGGATTTCACAAGACTGCGGCCCTGGCGGTTGCGGCGTTGTCGCTGGCGGCCATGCCCGTGATGACGTCAGCCGCGATCCTGGCAGCGGATGATTTTGAATCCTCGACGCTCGGCACGTTGCAGGGTCAAACCTCCGGCAGCAACTGGGCCGGGGCCTGGGATGTCGTGGACGTCAGCGACAGCCAGGTCAACGTCATTGCTGCGGCATTGGATTATGCCGGCGGCAGCGTCCAGGTCGACGGCGGCGCCCAGGCGGTGCAGTACGATGGCACCAGCAACCTTGATCCGGTCGTGGCCAACCGCGAGATGAATCCCGCCACCGGCACGGTCTACTACAGCTTTCTGTATCGCACCGCGAATCTGAGCAGCAACGAATTCTTCCAACTCGGCCTGGACAACAACGGCGACAATCCCAACATCAGCGTCGTCGACAACGTTCCCGACAGCGGTCGTCAGCTCACCATCCGCAACGGCACCGGCGGCGGGGTCGACTCCGGCGTCAACATCGTCAACGAGCAGACCTACTTCGTCGTCGTCAAAACCACAAAAGGCACGAACTACAACAACACCACGCTCTACGTCAATCCGACCAACATCACCGAAGGCTACAACACCTCGGTCACCACCAACTCCGACAGCGGCATCAGCCTGGACACCTCCGCCTTCGTCGCGCTGCGCAGCGCGCGTCTGAACAGCGGCGACACATTCATCTTCGATCAGCTTCGTGTCGGCACCAGCTTCGCCGATGTGATCGATCGCGCCGATCCGATTTACTCGGCTGACTTCGCGGGGGTCTCCGGCACACAGCCCACCGGCTTCGCGGCCTACACCGATCCGGGCATGGTCTCGAACAACGACGGTTCCAGTGAATATCAGCAGAAGTACAACACCGCCGGCGGCGTCGCTGTCGCCAGCCTCGCGGACACAACCCTGATCGATCGCGGCTCCTTCCGTGATGTCACCGCGGAAACACTCACCCGCTACTCCGGCGGCTCCGGCAACCTCAACGGCCTGATCCTCCGCTCTCGCGGCATCACCGACACCGCCTCCGGCGATTACTACCACGTCCGCGTGGAAGGCGACAACCTCGTCCTTTACCGCTCCAACAACGGCACGCTGACACAGCTGGCGACCGTGGCTACCTCGTCACTGGCCAACCCCACGGATCGTCTGCTGCGTGTGACCGTCGAAAACGAATCCGACGCCGGCACCGACAATGTCCGCATCCGCGCCCGCCTGTACACCGGATCCTCCGACGCCAATTCCGTCGCCGGCGAACTGGACTTTCTCGACACCGATGCCAGCGCGATCACCCGCGCCGGCGGCGTCGGCTTCCGCAGCAACAACTCCGCCTCCGGCTCACGAGCCACCTTCGACAGTCTGCGCGTTTACAACCAGTCAACCAACCTGCTGTTCTACGACGACTACTACGACAACCAGGCTGTCCGCATGACCGGCTACAACGACACCGGCATGAGCCAGTCCGTCGCCGATCAGACTTACACCTTCACGAGCACGACCAGTTCCGGCGTTCAGAAGGGCATCGCCACGATCGACTTCGACAGCTACACCGCTGGACAGGAATGGGCCGACGTCGCCGTCACCACCGTGATGAACACCACGGCCGACATGGTCGGCGGCCTGGTCCTCCGCGAAACCAGCGTCTCGGATTCCGGTGACGGCAGTTGGTACACCTTCCGCCTGGACACCTCCAACGACCTGATTCAGATCGGCCGACAGAACCCGAGCTTCGCCGTGCTTGATGAGTTCGACCTCGGCGAAAGCATTCCGCTGAATGTTGACATCTACCTGCTGTTCAGCGCGATCAACGTCGATGGCGATGTGCTGCTTCACGGGATCGCCTCATTGAATGCCGACTTCTCGAATCCCTTCGCGGACATGACCTACCTCGACACCAACAGCGCCAAAATTCTCGGCCCCGGCTCCGCGGGCATGCGTGTGTTCAGCCGCAGTATCGAAGGCACTGTCACCTTCGACAACTTCACCGTGACCGCCATCCCCGAACCCTCGACGTTCGGCCTGCTGGCCCTGGCTGGCGCCGCGATGATCCGACGCCGGCGCGCCTGACCCCGCCGCAACGATCACCACATTCAATCGCTCAACCGCAAACCGGGCTGCCCATCGGCCCGGTTTGTTGTTTTGCCGGGCCCGGTCCATCGAACCGTCCCCGACTCACATCTACGCAATTACCCTAATCCCCTGTAGAAACTGCGTTCACTCGTCCGATAAGGGCCAATGGGAAGAGCGCTCGTGCAGTACGTGGCGGGCGCGGATCGGGCCACGGCCATCGGTGAACACGCCTTGGCCGC
This sequence comes from Planctomycetales bacterium ZRK34, assembly GCA_014873095.1. GTDB lineage: Bacteria > Planctomycetota > Phycisphaerae > Phycisphaerales > Zrk34 > Zrk34. Next base: position 2,996,393 of record CP050848.1, on the reverse strand, counting down.
CCCATGCTGAGACCGAAGCATTCCGGGACGTGACGGTCGCAGACGGCGGCAGGGCCGAGATGGAGCTGCACCATGCGGATCATGTTCTGCACACGATGCGGGGGGAACGATCTGCGAGCCGGTCAAATTCGAAACGCCGACCAGATTCATTTCCAGTTGAGCCCGGCCGGTGAAGCCGGCGGCTCGGGGTGGCACCGCCGCCGCGGCGCGGACATTCCCTTGCAGGTCGCGATGTGCATGGATTGCGGTCACATCGAAATGCGCGGCGATATACACGCTGCCCGGCGACTGGAAACAGGCCCCAACGCCGCCGGCGATGCGCAGGCGACCGACATCGCCGCTGACGCGCTGCATCGCGCGGTCGGCTGAATATGAGCGCCGTGTTAATTCCGTCGCGTCAGGCGTCGCAAACCGCCTGATTCACTGCAATATCAACAATTCATGACTCGTCGGCCGGGCTCGGCTCATCGAGCATGCGCTCGATGGCGTCGGCGTCGATCGACAGGTCCAGTCCGCCGGTGGCGGCCGACATCGCATCGTAGAGATCCAGCAGACGCACCTGCTCGAGGTTGGTGTCAACCGCGTTGTGATTCGCGATCGAACTCGAGTCGGTTCGCGTGGTGTCTGTATTGATCGAGATCATGGCGTGGACTCCTGTTTGGGGGCAGGCCGTGCTCGTACCCGTGCAAGACAGGGACTGATAATCCAGTCGGCCACAGCGTCCCGCCAACTCCAAAACAAAACACCGCGCATGAAAAAAGGCCCGGGGGTCCGAGAGGACCCGCCGAGCCCTTCCGGGGGCGAGGTTAATGACTGCATTATCTGTATATGACCGTGTTCTTCAATGCAGTTAAAGCATTATGAGTATAAACCCGTAGGGTGTCAAGTCGACTGGTTGTGATAAAAATCCGCGTCTGCTTCGCTGAAGCAACAGAAGATCACCCGCTGCGGCAAACTGTGATATTTCAGCCATTTGCGAGTTGTCAGGACCGCGATCTCGGCGGCCTGATCCTTCGGGTATCTGTACACGCCGGTCGAGATCGCCGGAAAAGCGATGGTGGTCAATTCATGCTCGGCGGCAAGCTGCAAGGCGTTCTGATAACACCCGGCCAGCCGTTCCGCCTCACCGCGGCCGCCGCCGGACCAGACCGGGCCGACCGTGTGAATCACGAACTTCGCCGGCAGGTTGAACCCCGGCGTGATCCGCGCCTGCCCCGTTGGACATCTGACGCCCGGCCGCACCTCGTCGACCTGCTTACACGCTTCGACGAGCTGCCGCCCCGCTGCCCGGTGAATCGCCCCGTCAACGCCCCCGCCGCCGAGCATCCGCTGATTGGCCGCATTGACGATCGCATCGACCGCCAGCTTCGTGATATCACCGACTTGAATTTCAATCTCACCCATCAAACACCTCAAGCCCGATGCTGAGCGCAGCGAAGCGTCGGGGTATCAATCGTGTTGATCCGTTTCCGTCGTCGACTGTTCTTCAGCTTCGAGGGCCTCGACGTCCTGATTGAACTCCGCGTCTTCGATGATCACCTCGCCGGCGGCTCGGCGCTCTTGGCGGCGCACATACCGCTGGCGCGTCTGCTCATCCGGCCAGTCGAAGTCATCCGCATTCGACGGATCAAACGTCCGCGGCGGCTCGTCGGGGTCGACCACGTTTTCGGTCCACTCCTCTTCCGGGCGCGCTTCGAGGTAAATCTCGCCGGCAATCGTGTCCTGTTTGGCTTTGACTTTTCGCTGGCGCAACAGCTCGAGCATCGCGCAGAACAGGCCGATCATCGTCGACTTGTTTTTGCGACCGACAAACATCTGCTGCAGCGACATCGCCCCGTCGCGCTGAAGGCGGTCGTAGATGTCGGCCGCATGCAACTCCAGTGGGGTGTCGTCGTCGGTGACTTCGTGTGTGAACCCACCGGCGACCTGCTCCATCATCGTGCTGAAAGCCTCGAGCAGGTCCCACACGCTGACATCTTCCATGTCGAGCTCGGGCGGGCCTTCAGGCTTGTCGTGCTCAAAGCGGGCGGGGTGGCGCGGGAAGCGCGATGAGAAGTACTCGCGTCGATCGTCGAGTTCGGCGGCAGCGTCCTTGAACCGCTTGTAGGCCAGAAGCTGCTGAACCAGCTCGTAGCGCGGATCAGTCGGGTCATCGCCCTCGGCGAGTTCGGCGGCCTGGTTCTCACCTTCCTCGTGCGGCAACATCAGGGCGCTTTTGATCTCCATCAGCGTCGCGGCCATCACCAGAAATTCCCCGGCGAGGTTGATGTCCAGCGCCTGCAGCGTGCGGACGTGGGCGAGGTACTGCTCGGTGATGTGGGCGATGGGGATGTCGTGGATATCGATCTCGTCGCGCTTGATCAGGTATAAAAGCAGATCGAGCGGGCCGTGGTAGACATCGAGATTGACGCGGTAGTCCTGCATGTCAGAAGCATCCGTGCTGCGGGGTTCGAGCGGTCGGGTCCTCGTGTGATTTTACTCGGACCGGCCGGCCTATGATAATGGCTCACTGAAAAACATGAACGATCCATCCGCCGCCCAATCTCAAGCTTCCAGTCTCGACTTCGCCGCCGGTGTGCTGCGCGCCGAAGCCGAGGCGGTCGAACACGTGATCCAGCAACTGGGCCCCGATTTCGACCGGGCTGTGGACGCCATCGCGGCGTGCAGCGGCAACGTGATTGTCTCCGGCATGGGAAAAAGCGGGATCATCGCCCAGAAGTTCAGCGCCACCCTCGCCTCGACCGGCACGCCCAGCCACTATCTGCACCCCTCGGAAGCCATGCACGGCGACCTGGGACGCATCCGCCTCGGCGACATCGTCATCCTGCTCAGCTACTCCGGCTCGACCGACGACGTGCTCTCGCTGGCGGCGCTGATCCGGCAGGACGGCGTGACGGCCATCGCCCTGTGTGCCCGGCCGGACGCCCACCTGGCCCGGCTGTGCGACATGACGCTGGCTGTGGGCGATGTCACCGAGGCCTGTCCGCACAACCTGGCCCCGACCGCTTCGACCACCGCCATGCTCGCGCTCGGCGACGCCTTGGCGATGTCGGTCAGCCGTGCCCGCAACTTCTCCGCCGACGACTTCCGCAAGCGCCACCCCGGCGGCATGCTCGGGCGGCAGATGATGAACATCACCGATGTGCTGAGGTTCCGGGCTGGGGACAACCTGCCGCTGATCCGCGAGTCCGCCACCGTCGGGCAGATGCTCGATCAACTCGACGACTACGCCCGCCCGCCCGGCGCCACGCTGATCATCGACGACGGCGGCCGCCTCGTCGGCATCGTCACCGACGCCGATCTGCGCCGCCGCTACCGGGCCGATGTCGACCTGCTGGACCGCGCGGTGCAATCGATCATGACCGCTTCGCCGAAGGTGCTGGCAGACAGCGCCCTGGTTCGCGATGCGGTGCAGCTGGTCCGCGAGCTGCGCGTCGATGAAATTCCGATCGTCGACACCCAAGCCAAGCCCGTCGGCCTGCTCGACGTGCAGGACCTGATTGCCTTGAAGGTCATCGAAGAAGGTTAACTGGTGAATGGGTTGACTGGTTAACTGGTAAGAAATCGCCACAATGACCGGTCCACCCGATACCCAGTTAACCCATTAACCCGTTAACCAGCTCATGACACTATCCGACATCAAAATTCTGCTGACCGACGTCGACGGTGTGCTCACCGACGGGTCGATCTTCATCGACTCACGCGGCGGTGAACTCAAACGATTCCATGTTCGCGACGGCCAGGCGATCGTGCTTGCTCAGCGCGTGGGCCTGCGCATGGGCATCATCACCGGCCGACCGAGCACCGTCACAACACTGCGGGCCAGGGAACTCGGCATCGAATTCGTCGAGCAGTGCGCGGCCATGGACAAGGTGCAATCGCTTGAGAACATCTGCGCCCGGGCCGGCGTCGAAGAGCGTGAGGTGGCGTACATCGGCGACGACCTGGCGGACCTGCCGGTGATGTGCCGCGTGGGCTATCCGATGAGCGTGGCCGACGGGGCGGAGGAAGTGCGCGGCGTGGCGAAGTTCGTCACGAGCCGGGCCGGTGGACACGCGGCGGTGCGCGAGGCGATCGAACACATCCTCAAAGCCCAGGGCAAGTGGGATCAGGTGCTGGAAGAGTACGGACTATGACGGTGCAGCGCATACGCAGACTGGTCGTTGTCACGCTCATTGCGATTTTCGCGGTGTCGCTGATCACGTTGTTTTCCGGCGGACTGGACCCGGACTACACCCGGCAAAAGACGGTCAAACCGGTCGACACCCACGAACTGCCGCCGGGCCTGGAGGGCGACACACAAGCCGGCACGCCGATGGGACTCGACGCCCTAGGCACCGGCGAAGGCGCCTGGATCCAGCGGGCCGATCCGCAAACCGGGCTGCTCAAACAGGAGTTTTTCTACGAATCGCTGACGCCTCAGGAGCAAGGTGTTTTCGAGATCGTCAAACCGCAGGCGCGATTCTACGTGGCGCCCTGGCGGGTGATTCACATGAAGTCGGACGAGGGGCGCTTCGTCGCGCCGGACAATCACCCGCTGTCCGGTGAGTTCCGCAAGAACATCGTGGTCACGGCCTTTGAATGCGATGAGGACGAGTCGATCGACCTTTCGCCGAACTCACCGCACCGGTTGCTGGAATTTCACATCGCCGACTCGGCGCATTTCGACACGGTGCAGGGCGAGATCAAATCCGACTCCGACATCGAACTGGTCACACCGGTCACGGGGCAGGTGACGTTCAAAGGCAAGGGCATGCGGCTTGTCTACAACGAGCTGAACCGCCGCATCGAATACATGGAGATCACGCAGGGCAAATCGCTGCACTACGACCCCAACGCCAAGGGGCTGGTCACGACCGAGCAAGAGCCGACGAAATCAGAATCGACGACGGCGAAGAAGCCTGCTGAATCAACCGAGTCACGGGACAAAACGGCGCTTCAGTATTACCGGGTGACATTCGCGGATTCGGTCAAGGCTGTCAGCGGCCAGCGCACGATCAATGCTGATCACCTGGTGGTGTTCTTCACGATGGATCGCGCCGGTGAAGACGACGATGTGGAGCAGGTCAGCCGGGCGACGATTCAGCCGGGCGCTGGATCAGTGATCACCCGGGTCGTCGGCGGCGCGCTGATGGCGGCGGTCGGGCAGGTGTCGACCGAATCGCTGATCAATGTGCCGCCCAAGACGAAAGCCGCCGCGGCGAAGAAACCGCTGGTGAAGAAGGAAGAGCCGGTGACGCTGACGTGGTCGGGCAAGATGATCATGGTGCCGGTGGCGATCCGTCCGCAGCGCATGGCTGAGGGGCGCGACACGTACCTGCGCTTTGAGGGCGAGCCGGTGACGGTCGGACTCGGCGGGCCCGATGAGCGGATGGTCTGTCGAAGCCTGGACTTTCTGCAGTCGACGCAGCGCGTGGGCGCCGAAGGCTCTGAGGCCTATCCGCTGCAGATTCTCTCGCCGCGTATGGGCACGCTCAGCGCCACCTCGATGCAGATCGAACTGGCCACGGGCGTCGGCCGACTCGAGGGTTCCGGGTGGATCCGCTCGCCGGAAGCTGACAAAACCGATGAGCCGACGAGCCTGCCGCCCGGCTTTCGCATTGCGTGGTCGGATCATGTCGACCTGGAACTGGCCGGCAAAAAAGACCCGACGCGGCTGAAAAAAGCGACGTTTCACGGGGATGTACAAGCATCGGACCAGCAGTTCAAACTCAAGTCCAAGCGGCTGGCGACTGAGTTCACCGAGGCCAGGCCCGGCGACTCCTCGCAACAACTTTCGGCGATCGAAGCGTCCGGCGATGTGCATGTCAAAGTGCAGGACGGCACGATCGAAGCCGCCGAGCTGCGCATCATGACCGAGCCCGAACCCGACGGCCGTCTGGCCCCGGCGCGGCTGATCGCCCGCGGCGATGTGGTCATCGTCGACCCGCAGCAGCAGATCGCCGCACAGGTGCTCGACGTCACGCTCGCCAAGCGCCCCGCCGCCAACGCCTTCAAACCCGACAAGACCACCAAGCCCGCCAAGAAAGACGCGGCGATGCAGGATCGCTTCTCGCGACAGATCGAGCATGTGACGGCGATGGAGGATGTGCGACTGACGATGCGCGGTGGAACCACCGTGCGCGGCGACAAACTGGTCGCCGATGCCGTGTCGCAGAAGGCGACGCTGTTTGGCTCGCCGGTGTCGATCACGCGCGGCGGCGATGCGGCCAACAACAAGCCGCCGCAGACCGAATTGCACGTGCTGCACCTGAACATCGAGAAAAACGGCCGCGTCGCTTTCGCCGACGGTGCCGGCAAGTTCATCTACACCGAGCCGGATGACCTCGACGCTGAAGGCAAGGTCGCCCGCGCCGGTCAGCGGGTGAAGGTCACGTGGACCAAGCAGATGCGATTCGTCGACGATTCGAACACGATCCACGTGGTCGGCGACGTCGAAGCCCAGGCGGAAGAATCGCCCACGCAGATCAACAAGCTCTCGGCCGGTCACATCACGCTCGAGATGATCAACACCTCGCAGGCGAAGCTTGATGCGCCGAGTTCCAAAAGCGCCAGCGGCCCGCGGTTTGATCAGCGTCAGCTTCAACACCTCACGGCCCGCGATGATGTGGTGGTGCTCTCGACGAAATGGCTCGACCCGAGCCGCAAGGATGTGGCCACGCGATTCCGCCTGGCCGGTCCGATCCTCGACTTCGAAGACCTCCGCAAAATCGTCACGATCACCGGGGCCGGCACCATGCTGATCGAAGACTACCGCCCAGATGACAAAAAGCAGCGACAGGATCTCACCGCGGCGCCGGTCAGCGGGCGCGGCGTCACGGCGTTTTCGTGGTCCAGGTCGATGTCGCTGAATGAGACGGAAAAAACAATGGCCATCGAGGGCCAGGTGCTGATGCGCCATCGCCCGCCGGGCAGCAACGGCGTGCTCGAACTGCAAGCCGCCAGACTCACCGCCGACATGAAACAACTGCAGGACGTCAAGCCGATCCGCATGCCCGTGGAGCGCATGGACATCGATCACATCGAGGCCAGCGGCGGCGTGCAGGTGCGCGACGCGACGCGCGTGGTCAGTTGCGACAATCTCTACTTCGACGGCGACAAGCAGATCGTGATTCTCACGGCCGCGCCGGACCGGTGGGTCACGATCACGCGACTGGATCAGGCCAAGCCGCTGCGCGCCAAGCGCATCGAATGGAACCTGAAGACCGACCGCCTCGAAATTCTCGACGCCGGCCGATGAGTCCGCCCCTGCGATGACCAGCGCCTCAGACAGCTTCGCCCCTGCGCGCCCGGTCGTGATTTACGACGGCGAGTGTTCTTTCTGCCGCAAGCAGGTTCAGCGGATCGAGCGCCGGGCCCAGCCCGAAACCTTCGAATTCGTACCGCTGCAGAATGCGGAACTGATCGATCGTTTTCCGCAGTTGTATGGCGAAGACCTCGAAGCGGCGCTGCACGTGGTGACGACCGACGGGCAGGTCCACGCCGCCGATGCCGCGGTCTACCACATCGCCCGCCTGCTGCCGGGTTACAACCGCTGGACCTGGTTGTATCACGTGCCGGGCATGCGGCCGATCTTCCGGGTCATCTACCGATGGATTTCCGACCACCGCGCCCGCCTCGGATGATTCAAAGCGCATCACCTGCATCCCAATCATCACAAGTTCCCATCACCACCCCACGCAAGCAAAAAGCTGCACTCCTCAAAACCATCACGCAAAAGATTAGTATTTAGCCTAAATACTAAATATATAATTGATGCAACCAATTCACACATAACAGATTACGGCCGACAAAGTCGCCCTTTGTGCGGGCAGGAGGAACCGGTTTTTGTGATTTTGCATTCGCGCGTTACCGATGCTTTGAGCGAAAGCCTTGTAATCAGCGGGTCTGGCAAAAAACACAACGGCCGCGCGAACTGAACCGCGCGGCCGTGTGAAAAACAGACTGTAACTGCCGGCGTATTACTTGCCGGCGAGCTTGTTGGTTTCGGCGTAGAAGAACGCGGCGCACGCCCGCAGATCTTCCGGCGACCACTTCCATTCGTATTCCATCGAGACCGGGCCTTTGAAGCCGGCAGCCTTCAGCGCGGCAAGCTGAGCGACGGCGTCGGACTCGCCGGTGCCCCAGACCACATCGTGCAGACCGTGATGACCGCCACCGGGCTTGAGGTCTTTAAAGTGGCTGCTGACAACGCGCGGCCCGTACTGCTTGAGCACGGCAACCGGGTCAAGCCCGCTGCGCTTCCAGTGGCCGGTGTCGGCGCAGAAGCCGACGTGCTTGAGGCCTTCGGTCTTTTCAGCGACGAAGTCCGGGTTCCAGTACTTCGAGGGCTTGGGGTGGTCATGAATGCCAACGGTGATGCCGTACTCGCCGGCGAGCTTATCGATCATCGGCAGAGCTTTGGGGTCGGGCTCGGAGTTCAGGTATTCCAGGCCCATCTTCTTGGCCCAGTCGAAGACCTTGCGGGCGCCGTCTTCGTTGCCAGGGATGCCGATCACGCCGCAGGTGAGAATTTTGACGTTGCAGCTTTTGGCCTTCTCGAGGGCGGCCTTGATCTGCTCGTCGCTCATGCCCGGGCCGGTCTTGGCGTCGGAGTTCGGCTCAAGGCGCTGGCCGGCGTACATCTCGAGGTAGTTCACGCCGATCTGCTGGGCGAGCTCGAGGGTTTCGTACAGCGACTTCTTGTTGTTGGTCCAGGCTTGCAGCGACAGCTTGAAGCCGAGCTTTTCAGCGCCGGAATTGTCGAAGTCGGCCGCCCGCAGCGACACGGCGAACACGCACGCAAGCATCATCGACATCAGAAACGTTCTGCGAAACATGTGGGATCTCCTTGGAGGGGGACAAGGTCGAGTCGGCGACTCGGCGGGTGTGGGGATCGAATCAGACCCATCAATATACGCCAGACGGTTCGGCGCGGCTATACGACGAGCGGGGGTCGGCGGCTTGGGGGATGCCCCGAATGCCGCCAGCGCGTCAGCCGTCGCTGCCGTGGGTATCGTTAGTCATAAACCACCGTGGCGTGTTGTTTGTTGCATTGGCCTGGATGTTTTGATTCACCGACTGGAGTTGACGATGAAGACCAGCATTCGCATGACGGGATGGGTGGCAATATGGCTCGTGCTGGCGGCGACGGGCCGGCTGACGGCGGCCGAGCCGATCACCTTCGCAACGCTGCTGAATGAAATGACGCAGCGCGAGACGCTGGCCCAGTGGCCGGCGGCGACGTACACCTGCCGCCAGGCCAGCAGCTACGATCGGGCCAGCACCTCGGAGCAGGACAAGTCTACGTGGTTCGCCAATGCTGATCGCAGTCAGTTCGTGCGCATCGAGCAGCGGGACGGCCGCAAGGAATACGTGATGATGGATGTCGACGGGCCGGGCGCCGTGGTGCGGATGTGGGCCACGTGGCACGGCCCGCGCGGCAAGGAATTTTCCAACGGCACACTGCGCATCTACCTCGACGGCGAGTCGACACCCACCATCGAGGGGCCGATCGCCGATGTGCTCGACCGCGGACTGCTCGTCGGCCCGCCGCTGTCGCAGGGCGTGTCACCCCAGACGCCGCACATGCACCGCGGGCACAACCTCTACCTGCCGATCCCCTATGCCCGCCACTGCAAGATCACCTACCAGACCGACGCCCCGATCGACCCCGGCGCACGCCAGGGTGGCGAAGCCCTCTACTACCAGATCAACTATCGCACCTACGAACCCGGCACGGCGGTTGAATCCTTCACGATGGACCAGCTCGACGCGGCGCGCCTCCCGCTCGCACGCGCCCAGCATCAGCTGTCGATGTCGGGATTGAACCAGACCGCCGCACTGAACCCGATCGCCTTCGCGGGCCCCATCGCGCCGGGCCAGTCGCGCACCACCACGATCGACGGCCCGGGCGCTGTGCGCGAGTTGACCATCAACCTGACCGCCGACGACATCGCCCAGGCGATGCGCTCGACAGTGCTGGAAATTCAGTTCGACGGCGAGCAAACGGTGTGGTGCCCGGTCGGTGATTTATTCGGGGCCGACAGCAATCGCAAGCCGTATCAGACCTGGTACACGCGCGTCACCGCCGATGGATCGATGACCTGCTGGTGGGTGATGCCGTTCGCTAAGTCATGTCGCATCACGCTGCACAATCTTGCAAGCAGCCCGGTCGATGTCACGCTCGGCGAAGCGCGCATCAGCGATTGGACATGGAACGATCGGTCGATGCACTTCCACACCACGTGGAAGCAGTTGACCAAAGTCGATACGCAGGCCAACGCCGGGGCGGATCACGGCGCGGAGGATGTCAACTATGTGACCATCACCGGCCAAGGCGTTTACGTCGGCGATACGCTGACCGTCTTCAACGGCGCGCCCAAGTGGTGGGGCGAGGGTGATGAGAAAATCTTCGTCGACGGTGAAACCTTCCCCTCCCACTTCGGCACCGGCACCGAAGACTACTACGGCTACGCGTGGTGTCGCCCGGAATTCTTCGAAGCCCCCTTCCACGCCCAGCCCACCGGCGCGGGCAACTTCGCCATCAAGCAATCGGTCAACAGCCGCCACCGCGCCCTGGATGCAATTCCGTTCAAACAATCGCTGCGCTTCGAGATGGAACTGTGGCACTGGGCGAAGACCCGCGTGAACTTCGCCCCGGCGACGTTCTGGTACGCACGCCCCGGCGCGTCGTGCAACGTCAAACCTGATCCCGAAACCGCCGCCCTGCCGGTGGCGCGCGAGCGCGGCGATGTGGTCGAAGTCAAAATCATCGACGGCCTCGTCGAAGGCGAAGCGCTGGAGATCGTCAAGACCACCGGCGGCAACACCCTCGTACAGAACAACACCGGCTTCGGTTGGAGCCAGGACGCCCAACTCTGGTGGCGCGACGCCGGCATCGGTGACAAACTCACGATCCGGTTCCCCGTCGACAAGACCGGCGTCTACGATGTCGTCGCCAACCTCACCAAGGCGGTCGACTACGCCGTGGTCAAGCTCGCGATCGATGGTCAGGCGGCCGGTTCATTCGACCGCTACCACACCGCCGTCGAAACCGACCCCGTCGCCCTCGGCCGCTTCGATCTGAAAAAGGGAACCCACGAGTTGACCGTCGAAATCGTCGGCATCAACCCCAACGCGATCAAGTCCAACATGTTCGGCCTAGACTACCTCCAGCTCAAACCCGCCAAATGAAACCCGACAAATTCCAGCCGCATGATTGATCGCCACCGCCAAACGCTATAATCTCCACAAACCCAGCCGGTGTGGCGGAATTGGCAGACGCGGCGGATTCAAAATCTGTATGCCCTGAAAACGCCGAGGTTTCAGAATCAATCCCGACACCGACCAATTCGCCCGAAGATTCGTCATCAGACCCTACACAATCAGAGATTCCCGACTCAGCGTCCGGTGTCGTTGTGGGTGACGTTGAGTCCACGGACCCCGGTCTCTCGGTCCACCGTTTTCCACCCGAATTATCCCGTAGAGCGCCCCGCTCAGAGGCATCACCAACGGTCCCTTGTGGGTCCGTCCCGGTTGCCTGCATGGCTGCCCCGGTCGATGTGGATAGCTCAGGTAGCTTCGTGATCGCTTCCGCTTCATCGCTCTTGAAAGCGTGAGTGTACCGATCCAACGTGAGCGTAATCGTCGAGTGGCGCATGATCCGCTGGATTAGCTTCGGATGTACCCCACTCGCAGCGAGCCAGGTTCCTGTAGTGTGTCGCAGTGCATGAAAGTCTGCGACCTTGCCGTCAATTTCATATGGGATGCCAGCGGCCCTCAAGTCGGCTTTGAATGCCCTAAGGCGACGATCGGGATCAGGAACATTGAACGCTGGCGCGGTGGGCAGTTTGGTTGCGAGATAGTCAGTCAGTTCGGTAGCTAGCTCGGGGCGCAGCGGAATCAGTGCGGGCTCGCGATTTTTCGTGTATGCGCCCTGTACGACGACGCATGCAGCTTCATCATCAAGATCAAGTGACTCACGGCGCAGACTCCGTAGCTCGCTTGCCCGCAGTCCTGTTTCAACAGCCAGCCGATACAGCATGGCCCTCTCGACACCAGACATACCGTACCTATCGGGTCCCGTGCTGGTCGTGTATAACAGAGTGCGAATCTCATCGGCGGAAAATGCCCGCCGTTCCCGCCGTCGATCATTGCGAACTTTCGCAGCGGCCAATGGGCGGACGTGTTCGATGGGTGATTCGGAAATCCGCCCATCACGGACGCACCAGCGAGCAAACGACTTGAAGTCCCGTAAATAGTAATTCTGTGTGGCGGCCGTCGCAGGCTTCTTCTTCGTTACACCGAGACTTGCAATGAACTGCTGAACCTTGCTCCCGTTCACATCCGACCAGTATCGAAACTTGCACCCCTTGACGATGCGGCTAATCCTGCTGATCGAAATCGTAACGTGCTTATCAGTGTTGCCCTTGGCGGCTAGTGATTGCTCATAGTCGGCCAGGTGGTCCGAAATCGGGCGGGACCACTGATCCAGCAGGCCGATATCCGCCAGTCGATGCTTGATTGATGGCGTTAAGTCTTGAACCCACCTCGCCAGCATCGGAGGCAGCGCCGCATTCTGGCTCTTGAATTCAACAATCTTCGCTACATTCCGTGCAAGTTCATGGCTCAGTGCCTTGTCTTGAAAGGCAGGAATGCGCCGTCTGATATCCAGATGGTCTCGCCCTTCAATCGTGTATTTCCTTCTGCCCTTGTCTTTTTTGAATACACGCCAGCCCATGATTGTCCCTTTATTTTTTGGATATGCGGCGTAGTTCGAATTCGTACCCGAGAAGTTCAGCTAGTTTCTCGGCCATTTCAAAGCTGAGATTCGATTTCTGATCCATGAATCGTGAAAGATGACTTTGTGAAATGCCAGTTTCTTTAGATATCGCGTATCGAGACTTTCCGCTGCGATTGATGCAATCACGAAGCAATGACAGTGTGTGACTCATGACCTCATTGTATCCATTACTTGCCTATGAGGCAAGTACGCCTGTTAGGTGTTGGGATTCTGATGCGACTGAAATTTGGGCGAAATTTACACATCAATTTTTCTGAAGGACATTTTTCGTGGATATTCGTTGGTTCAGTATCATGTTGAACTAACCCCAATCGTTGATTGCTGCCTGCAATCAACGATTGGGGTTAGTTAATTAGCCCTTTTTATAAACTTTGCATAGCGCTATTTTATGGGGTTTTGGGGAAGTATAGGAACTTTTGAAAACAAACTAACTCACTAAGGTAACGGTATATTAGGAGTTTTGATCTACGATTGCTCAGATTCGATTTTCTCGCTCGGGGGATGGGAGGAGTGGCAACAATAAAATGAACGCGCCTCGGATGATTCACGGGCCCGCAATCATACGCTGTGCAGTTCTCCCTTCGGCCACATATGTACCCACTCCTCTCGGCGTGGCATACCCGCCTCAGCCCATGCGGTCATCTCTGCAACAGAGAATCGGAGGCAGCGGCCCAGGCGTGAACCACGTGGTCCGATACGTCCGGCGTCGAGTAGCTTGTAGAACATGCTGCGGCTAATCCCGAGCATCATGGCAGCTTCACCTGCATCAACCGCAACCGGTGGCAAAGAGACCCGGGTGGGGTCAAATTGAGGCTTGTAAGTGACAACTTGGGCTCCCACAGCCATACCCTGTGGGGCGTCAAACAGCGAGGCGATGAATGGATCGGGTTTCCACATCCTCACATCATCGCAAACGGGTCTCTCACTTGAGAGAACTTAATCTGCAAACAATTCGCAATTAGCTAGCATAATCTATTAGGTTTAGACCCTGTTCGGTTAAAACATCACCTTTTCGCTCGCCATGTGGGCGATGCGTTAGCCCCTGTTCTCGTAGATGCTTCAGGCACTCCCATATTGTACGTGGCGACAGTCCGGTCTGTACAGAAATGTTCACTTGAATGAGTGCTACAGGGTGTGATTTTCGAAGCGCGCGAAGAATGGCCCGCTCATTTGATGTTATTGAGACTGATAGCTTTTGTAACACATTAAAGTCGGTAACAACTTGGATACGCTCAATAGCAGCTTGCCACGCGTGAAGTATTTTTACGAGATGTCGGATTTGATTATCCGTTGGGTAGTGCAAGTAGGTAACAAATAATGAATGACACACTCCATTAGCATCATAATAATTGAATGGTGGATTGCAGCCCAAAGGAAATGTTCGGGGCAAATCTATTTTATCGACCGTGATGGGCTGTATTACTACATACTCATAGCTTTCATACGGCCATCTGCATATTTCACCCGTAGGTGAACAGATAACAAGGTCCTGTCGAAGTTCTCGCGTATCGAGAGAACAATAAAATTCATGAGCTACGGGAGTGTACGAATAGCCTAGTAGTCGTATTGAATTGTTTAAATCAATCAGCAGCGACCATGCATCAGCAAGTCGATTCTCTTGATGAGTATATTCAACAGTCAAGCAGATGCATCGAATTAAGTCGCTTATTGCTGCTCGTAATGTTGAATTAGATTGTACAAGTAATTCGGACATGGCAATATGCTATGCAGCAATATAGCCATCGTAAAATGCCTAAATTTAACAGGGTCCGTTGAGAGTAGAGTGATTCTAGAAGGACCAAAATCACTCGCTGATATTTTATTGGTAATAATCTATTCTGACGGACAATCGTTAAGCCGAATTATTGTGGTAACTACAATGCCAGATAATTCAGCCTTTACCTTTGCGTTTTCTTCTGTTGTCGCTTCAATAATGCGATCCACATCGCGTAAAGTTGCGCGTTCTATCCCGATGACCTGATACTTACTGGCCACTAATTCCTTCTTGTCGTGGACTGAGTATCCACAATTTGAACAGTTTTCACCATTCCACCATCTTTTGTATTTGCATTTTGGACATGCTTCGGGATCAGTTGTTATTTTTGGCCCAAGCGACTTGTTGAATAGGTTTGTATACCCACATTGCGTGCAACGCCATCCCGGTCGGTGGGCTTTGGCATGCGCTTCAGCCAATTCCCGGCCGACCCACGCCACACCCCAAGCTCCACCGGTAAGTATTGTGGCGAAACCATGCCCCCAGCGGTTGGGTTTGCTTCTCGCCGCCACAACCCACTTATTGCAGGATGGGCACCATAGGCGTGTTGTTTCTGTTGCCATCGCTTTATGCTCCCGGCATGACAAAGGTGCGTCAGCACTCAATAATGATGACTCTAGTCTGAGGACACATTATATCCGATTGCAGACGATAGTCTGCATGCCGAAGCGACGTCTAGACCGCACGCAGATCGCCAAAGCTTTTGGCGTAGCATTGGTGCAGGCGCGGACTGCCGCTGGTATGACACAGGAACAACTCGCCGATTCCGCCCGACTTCACCGTACGACGGTTGGCCTCCTTGAAAGGGGGATCAAGTGCCCCACGCTGGATACGGTCTTTCATCTGGCTCATGCTATGGGTAGCGATCCGGTCGAATTGGTCTCAGAGGCGGCCGGACGAATCAAGAAATCTTGATTCTGTAATGACCTGATTCCCGAATCAGTAGGTTTTCGTAGCCCTCTTGCAGGCTTGCGATCAGCCCTTCCTGGGCATAGACTTTCCGTGATGCCGGTGTGGCGGAATTGGCAGACGCGAGCGATTCAAAATCGCTTGGCCGCAAGGCCGTGTGGGTTCGAGTCCCACCTCCGGTATTGATGTAGTTGGTGTGACCTGAGCTATGCTATAGACATGCGATAGTCGATCGTGTATCTTTCTTGTGCGTTTCTATCATTTAAATCCGGGAGTATCCTATATGGAATGGCTCAGTGAAATAATCGCGGCCGCGATTGGCGCAGGGTGTGGACTTGTTGTTGGCATTGGCGTGACTGTTAAAGTGATGAAGTCAAAAGACAGTTCTAGGACAGTAACTAGGCAGCGAGAGATTGACGCCAAAGGCGATGTTGCCGGTCGCGATATAAACAAGCGATAGATTATGGCCGAATCAGAATCGCGACAAGAGAATATTCGCGCCGAAGGCGATGTTGCTGGTCGCGACATCAATAAAACGACCTTTGTCTCGCCGCCTGCCCCTTCACGTCTACACGACTTGATTTCAAAGGCTGAGGATGAACTTCGCAAGAATACAGCTTATCAAAAAGTATTTCGCGATCTTCAGCGATATATCGATTCCATTGATGATGACGAAGTGTCAGGCCTGGAGAATAAACTGATTGCGGCCAATCGGTCAGATGAGTTAAAAAAGGCTGCGATTCTTAAGGAGCAATTTACCAAAATGCTTTTTGAGCACATGCTGTCACCTTCCGCTCAAAAAGTCTATGCGCATCTCCTCGCACGAATTGAAACTCTATTTGATCAGAAAATCAGGCCGCTCATCCGCGCCGGTGCGAATGCGATTGCAGTCGATGCCGCTATCGCTGATGCGGTCATCTGCCCTGTTTGTAACGAGATTGATGCTGCAAATGCTTTGGGTATTCATGACTGTGACATACGCGGCATGCTCTACTACCTAACAGGTACTTGTCATATTTCTTGGGTGGCGTAAATGCTAGCATATCATCCAGCGCTTGACCCATATCACGCATCACTCCGAATGATACGCCTATTCATTCGTCGAGATGGTAAATCTCTTCACTATGACTGTTTGCGGATTCTCGACTTCTACCTAGCGATGCCCACGTTCATTGATCAGATCCGCTTTCCTCGCACGCTTATGTCATGGCGCAAGAAGGTGATTCGACCAGCAAATAAGTACATATCAACAGGCCACCCATTATTGATTTTCGAGCAGATGCGGCCTGTGCATGATGCGGCTGCTCGGCTAATGGCGTCGAAAGCAATCATCGCGCCGGACAAGTTTGTAAATGGGCAGATTGAGCCAGATTTGCAACAAATCCCTAATTCGTTACGCGATATAGCTGAACGGTTAAATACTCAAACTGACAACGAAATTGCTCTTATTGAATTTCTCGCTATCGGATTGGGCTCCGTAGCATTGGCCGGGCCAGATGGACTGAAAAATCGATCTGGTTTGCTGGAGTCGAGATATGACACGATTTGATCCATCATTATTCGTGCGCCGACTAATCATCTTAAGCAAGGGGGCTGTTGCATTTGATCAACATTTTCACTTGGGTGTCAATCTTATTCGTGGTGAAAAGAATTCCGTGGGTAAATCCACGATAGCTCACATGGTCTTTTATATATTAGGTGGGGAAGAGATTAAGTGGACGGATGCGGCGCTCCAGTGTTCTGATGTGATTGCTGAGGTATTAATCAACGGAGCTACTGTTACCATACAGCGAGAAATCAGTACATCAAAGATGAGGCCGTTGCGAATCTACTGGGGAGATTATGAGGCAGCATATGCTTCTGGCCCAGAAGGGTGGGAATCTTACCCGTTTGCACAGAAAGGGGACAGCGAGAGCTTTACACAGGTACTATTTCGAGCCCTGAAAATTCCAGAAGTCAAGGAGGCATTAAAAGATCGAATAACCATGAATCAGGTGCTTCGCTTGATGTTTGCAGATCAAAAAAGTGCTCCCACAGAAATGTTTCGTCATCAAGACTGGATTGCAAAAGACACTATGGATGCCGTGGGGGCACTTCTATGTGGCTACTATGATGACCGGCTCTATGAAATACGAATGCGACTCGGTGAAATTCAGTCGCGTAAGGACGAGATCAACGGACAGCTCAAGTCAATTTGGAGTGTTCTCGGTACAAATGCCGATCAGATTGGTGGTCTCCAACTGCTAGAACAGCAGAAGACGACTGCGGAAAATGAATTGAAGGCTCAGCTTAAACGGACTGATGAAACTCCACAGTCTCAGAATGATGCATCTGAGCCAGGTTCTAAGAGAGATGAAACGCTTGACAGAATTACAAAGGCACTCAGAGATACGCGTACTAAGTTGTTACACGTTGAGAGTAGGGCTAGGGAACTAGAATTTGAGATTGAAGACTCACAACTATTCATTGATGCCATTAAAGAGAAGCAAAACGCGCTTTCAGATGCGGAGACTGTTCGATCAAGTCTCGGCTCAACTGCATTCGACTTCTGCCCTGCTTGTTTGGCCCCTATTTCGCCTGAGGAGGCGATGAAGAATGATCACTGCCCACTCTGCAAAGCTGAGGCTGAACCCGGTGCGGATCGAGCTAGGTTTCTTCGGATTCAACAGCACCTCGCTTTGCAACTCAAAGAGTCGGAGCAGCTTCAGCAGGATCGTATAAGTGAGCGTAACAAACTACATTCGGAAATCGCGCAGTTGCGATCGACCAACTCGCGGCTGACGACTGAACACGAACAGTCTTCAACTAAGATTTCTACCGCACAAGAAGAGGCCATCGCAACACGATACCGAAAGATCGGTTATCTCAGTCGTCAGATCGAGTATCTCGAACAGCAAATTGAGTTGGCGACATCAATTGAACAACTGAAATCCGAGCGTGACAAGTTGCAGAATGAAGCGACCCGACTCAAAGACGAGGAGCAGCAGCGAGACGCATTGCAACTGACTAGACAGGAGGAAGCAAAGGCTGCAGTCAGTGCGTTCGCGATCAAGATTCTCAAGCTCGACAATGGGGCTCAGAATGAGTTCAAGTCGCCGGATTCTTTCGGGTACAGTTTCCGAGAGAATCAGATATTTGTGAATGGCAAGAACAATTTTTCCGATAGCTCACAAGTATATCTCCGCAACGCATTTCATCTTGCTCTTCTATTCGCATCCACTGAACATGATTTCTTTCGATATCCTCGCTTGGCAATATTTGATGGATTAGAGGAGGGGGGTACTGTGCCAGAACGAACCCAGAACCTTCAGCGACTGGCGGTAGAGTTAAGCGCATCGGCACCAACAGAACATCAAATTATCATGACAACTTCAATGATCGATCCAGGGCTGGAGGACACGGACCTTACTATCGGTCACTACTATACAGAGGACAAAAAGGCGCTTGATTTGCCAAAAGTGACAGAGCATTTGACTGACAGTAGCGAAGAAGCCGGGAGTTAAGCTAATTTTAATTCAGATATGGCATCTGATTCACAGTTACAAACGGAAGACTGCACTGCTGGTATTCGCTGGCAATCCAGAGAATACGATCTAATAGAAAGCACTCATACGGTTGAATTGATAATCGCAATGATCGCTCGCTTCATCTGCGGGTTGAGGCGACTCCAGGCCACGATGATCATTGTCAGATCAGGGTCAAATTCGTGACCGAGCGCCCCGTCGAGCGCCCCGGCATTGTCTTTGTACGCCATAGCACCTTTAATATCAACGGCATACGTCTTCGATGATTCGGATTCAAAATCCGCTGGGGTTAATCCCCCGTGTGGGTTCGAGTCCCACCTCCGGTACTTGCAAGCCTCGCATCACGCGAGGCTTGTGTCTTTTGGCGAGTATCGCATTTTGAAGGTTTAGGTACGCCGAATAGAAATTGCGTCCAATTTTGCGTCTCTATTTAACGCAGACGCGGATTCGACGGCTGAGGCGTAAGGACAGCGCGAACAGATAATGACCTGTCCGCATTGCCAGATCGAGTGGTTACAATGAGGGTGTTCATGTCGCCGCTACGACTTCCGGGCATGTTACTCGGATGGCGGCGCGGTCGAATCAGAGTTCGAGCACACACGATGGGTCGTTACCTCGATCTCATCTGGACCGGCTTCTTCCGTGTTTTCTTCATTCTCGGCCTACCGATCATCATTCCATTTTTTTGCGTAGCGATGCTTTGGGATCGCGCCGTGTTGGAACGGTTGTCTCCGGAAGCGCGATTTTGGACTCGATTAGCAACACCGATTGTGATCTTGGTGGTTTCTCTGGTCATACTCATATGGCTGGTTGTCGCGCGACCGGATGTGCCCTAACCGGCAGCAGTTGACCGGCGACATCCGCGATAGAGAATAGAGTTGTCGGTTGAACGTTTACTTCTGTGGGCGGCCAACAACTGAGTCTATTTCATTAGACCGCAGCAGACATGCCGGAAACTACTGAACAAAAACGCAGGTCCATTCTCAGGCGCATCGAGTCGCTCGAGGAAGCGATCGATAAGGCGACTGAGTATCTCGAAACCGGCAAGCATGCACATTGGAGCGGTTTCCGAGCGATGTTCGTCCAAAAAGTACGGGACGGTAAGGAGCTTCCACCTCACAAAGACTGGGTGAAGAATGTCTTCCTCCCGCGCCAGGAAAAGGCGTTAGATCGCGAGGAGAGATTGTTGGAGCGTATCGGCGAATGATGTTGGTCACGTTGCAGTGCGGGACAATCCACCGGCTGCAGTTGACCGGCGACGCCCGCGATGGAGAATGATGTTGTCGGCTGGACGCCTGCTTCCGCGGGCGGCCGGCAAGAGAGCCTTTTACGATAGATTCCCAACGGCGATCACCAAGTTGAACAACAAAAAACCCCGTCACCTGGATGACGGGGTTTTCGTTTTTGTGCAGGGCACGGGTCGCTGAATTACCAGCTGTTGCCACGCGGGCGTCCGCCGCCGCGGTTGCCGCCACCGCCGCGGTTTTCGCGGGCCTTGGCTTCGTTGACGTTGAGGGTGCGTCCGTCGAGTTCCTGGCCGTTGAGGGACTCGATGGCCTTGGCGGCGCCTGCATCGTCCATGGTGACGAATGCGAAACCGCGGGGCTGGCCGGTTTCGCGATCGGTGATCACGGCGACTTCAGACACATCGCCGAATTCGGCGAATTTGGTCTGAATGGCGTCAGAGGAGGTGTTGAAGGACAGGTTTCCGACGTAAATCTTCATCGGTAGCTCCGAGAGAAGAGGGGAGTGAGGCGAGTCTCGTGGTTCTCGGAGCTGAGCTTGAAAGCTGAAAGCCGTAGCCGGGAATCTGCGAAATGAGCGTCACGGGGTGTCTGTGATCGATCCACAATGGACGACCACGAACTGAGTATAGCACGCTACAGCACGCAGCTTGTCGTTCTGCTAATTTTTCAGACGGCTTGTGCGTTTCTACGCTGTAATCGGCATTTTCATATTCCTTCGTGCTGATAATTCTCGCGGCGATCTTCGGAGGCGCGAAATTGCAGCGAATGCTGAGACCGCAGTGCACCTGTCGGGTTCCCGGCATTATTCGGAACTCTTGATCCTGATTTCGAATGCCCAGGCCGCACGTGCGTCCATAGTTGTAAGAACCGGGATTCTGCACTCGGCAAACAGGAGCCACGCCATGTTGACACGCTATTGCTGCGCCCCGGCCTTCGGCTCAACCAGCGAATCACTCAATCCCGATTCTCTCGCATTGACTGGTGCAAGGATCGGGAAGGGGTCACTCATGGTGACTGGTTGACGTCGATCGGTATCTGCACCTCGCCATACTTCAAAAACCACGGCACAAACGGGCTGTTGTAGCCCAGGTAGCGCGGCGGGCCGGTCGGCGTGTATTGATCGGCATGTTCATCGAGGTAGGCGCGCAGTTGTGCGACGGCCTGCTTCAGATGCTTACTGGTGTAGTCGCCGCGCACGCCGAGGCTCACGACGCGGCGCGCCGGCACATCACGCACCTCGACCGCCCCATCGACGCCGGGCGTGCCCTGGGTCTGACTGAAATACAAGAACGCCATCGCCACCGGGCGGGCCTCGTCTTCCGAGGCTTCGCTGCCCGCGTCCGGTGCGTAGGTCATCTGCACCGGTGCGGTCATCTTGATGTCGTTGGCCTTGATGTGTTTGAACAGCGTCATGAACATCGAATCCTGATCGCCCTGCCGTGCCTGATCCGCCTCGACCACCGCCACCCGACACGCTGGGTACTCCTTGACCTGAACCTGCCCGACGGGAGTCGGCTCGGGCCAGCCTTCGGGCGTTCGCGCTTCGTGAAACATGAAAGGGCTGTCGGCGGGCGGATCGGCAGTCGATGACTCAGCTGCGCTTTCATCGGCAGGCTGTGCCGTCTGACACGCACCCAACAGCGCGGCACAACAGATCATTGCCGTCAACACACTCAAGCGTTTGGCGCCATGCATGAAGATCACCTCCAAGGCCGTCGGCGGCCTGGTTCGGGGCGATCCCGGAGAGGACGTGTTGGTTGATTTTAGCCGGCGTCGGTGGCGGAGGCGTGGCTGAGCTCGCGGCGGGTCGACAGGTAGCCGAGCAGTTGATCGCGAGACACCGGCAGATTGCCCACGCGCTCGATCGTCACCGCTGCGGCGGCGGAACCGACATAGCCGGCCTGCATCAGCGTGGCGCCCGTGGTGAGCATGAGCGTGGCGGCGGACAGGAACGCATCGCCGGCGCCGACGGGGTCGACGGCGTGTCGCGCCAGGGCCGGCAGGTATTCACTGCGCAGGCGGCTGGTGAAGTAGCGTTCGGGTTCAGTCTCGCGCGGGTGGAACAGAATGCAGCCGCGCCGCCCCATCGTCACGGCCAGGTTCGGCACGCGCAACTGTTTCATCACGCCCATCGCCACCGCCGGCAGCGACTGGTCGTAATCACCCGCAGCGCTGCGCAGCTCACGCTCGGTCGGCGTCAGCAGGTCCGCGCCGTGCATCGCCAGCAGCGAACGCCGCGCGCCACTGACATCGCCGGTGATCACACCGACGTGGGGCCGCAGCTTCGGCAGCGCCGCTTCGAGCAACGCATTGGTGACCGTGCCATACCCGAAGTCCGTGAAGATGACCGCGTCAAACTGCTCCGCCTGATCGCACAACGCGCCGACGAGTTGGCGCTGCTGCTCGGTGTCCAGCGGCTGGGCCGTGGCCTTGTCGACTTTCAGCAGCTTCTGCGTATCGACCAGGAAGCGCAGCTTCGATGGCAGGCGCGTCCGGGTGCGCAGCGCGGTGTGCGTGATGTGGTGCTCATCGAGACGATGAATCAGTTGCTCGGTTTCGACATCATCGCCGACGGTCGTCAACAGGTGCGGCGAAGCGCCGAGGCTTTTGAGGTGGGCCGCGATGATCGCCGCCCCGCCGAGGTAGGTCGCTTCGTCCAGCGGGCGGACCGACAGAATCGGCGCCTCGCCGGCCACATCCATCGCATCGCAGAACACGTAACGATCCAACAGCGCATCGCCCACGACGGCAATCTTCTTACCGACGAAGCTGCCGCTGATCGTCCGCCGCAGGTTGATCGCGTTCACGCCCCAGCGGGCACAGCACGCGCCGAGGCGCCCGGCTTCCAGCGAGGGATCGGTCGCCAGCGCCGAGTCGATCAGGGCTGTCGAGGAGTACACCACATCGCCGCTGGAATAGATGATGCGGCCGCCGAGCGACTCGACGAGATCTTTCTCCGCGAGAAAGCGCGGGTCGGCCGAGTGTTCGTATTCCTTACCTTTGACATACACGTTCGGCCGCAGCGCCCGAATGATCGGCTCGGCGGTCGGGTCATCGGCGATGACGACATGATCGACGAATTCCAACGCCGCCAGCGACTCGGCCCGCAGTTCCTGCGGAACATACGGCCGCATGCCGTCGGACTTCTCGATCGCGTCGTCGCCGGTCAGTGAAACAATCAGCACATCGCCCTGCCGCCGGGCGAATTGCAGATAGCGTACATGCCCCGGGTGAACAATGTCGAAGCACCCGTGGGCCAGCACGATCGACCGCCCCGTCGACGCGTGGCGCTGAGCGACGGTTTGAAGCTGCCCGACCGGAACGAGTTTGCGTAATACGTCGAGTTTCACACCATCGCTATCGGCGGTTTGGCGGGTCGGCAAATAAAAAACGCCGACGTGTCGGAACATCGGCGTCAAACCACTAGCGTGGCGGGGGTGGGATTCAAAAAATTAGAAGGTTTCGGCGTCCTCGATCAGGCCGTCGATGGCGGCGTCGAGCTTCTCGGGGGTTTCGTAATCACCCGAAGCGATCTCCGCCTTGACGCGATCGACCAGATCGCTGCGAACGTCCGGCAGGTCAGACAGCTTGGCCAGAAGTTGCGCCGCGGCGGAAACTTCAACGCTGTCGCCGCGGGGCGCCCCGGCCGAGGGGGTCGCCGCCTGCTGCTCGGCCGCCCGCCTTGCCGCAATACGCGACAGCGACGTGTGACCATTAGAACCAACTGAGGGGATGTCGATCATGGCGTAATAATCCTGGTGCTGGAGGGTTCTCCCGCCCTGGAGTCGGATCACCGCCGCTTCCCTGCGGCGTCTTGGTGAACATTCCACCTGCCTGCACCATATATCGTGTACCCGGCGCTTGCGGCTTGAACCCCTCAACTTTTTCCAACTCTGCTGTATCCGAATCACCACAAACACTTTGCGGAAAACCCCAACAGATGGGCCTTTGGATGCAAAGGTCCGATATTTACGATTTGTCCAAATGCAGATTACCCAGATTGACTAATCAACGCAGATTCACACTTTGGCGTCCGAAAACACTGATCACCGTTCGCCCCAGGACCGAAATTCAGCCCGATCCGTGAAAATTCATGCTCGTGAGTCAGTCGAGCCGAACATCGATTGCTTCAGCGTTGCCGTATCGTGAACCTGCTGGCTATTCGGGTACTATATACACCATGCGATTTCGCCTGTTCATGATTGTTTTCGCCGCCGGCGGGCTGGTCAGCCTGACTGCCTGCGAGCAGCGCATCGTCGGCACCAGCTACGGGCAGTTCGGCGAGACGGACAAGTCCGAGCTGGCCGATTCCGATGGCGGGTGGTTCGGATTCGGCAAGTCGACTTCCAGTAGTTCCAACGAACACCAGTGGACGATCGGCTTGGGGCGTTTCGAAGGCGCCGGCCATCGCGAACGCGCCGAAGCAGCCCGCAAGCAACTTGCCGCCCGCACCGGGTTCCCCGATCTGTGGGTCGGCGAGGAAGCCAACGCCTCACTGCTCTACGCGGGGCACTATCCCTCGCCACAGGACAAACAGGCCCGGCGTGACCTGGATCAGTGGCAGCGCCTGCGGGCCAGCGGCAAAGTCAGCCTGCCGGCCGCCATGCTCGTACCGATCACCCCGGCCCCGGGCGCGGGCGACCCCAGCGACCTCGACCTCCGCAGTGCCGCCACGCGCGGGCTGTACACGCTGCAGATCGGGTTCTACGAGGATGCCAAGGGCAAATCCGACGCGTATCAGAAGGCCGCTGAACAGGCCGCCACCGCTCTGCGAAAAGACGGCTTCCAGGCCTATTACTACCACGGCCCCAACCGCTCGATGGTCACGATCGGCGTGTTCGGCTCCGAAGCGCTGACCAGCAAGGGCGACGGCGAGGTCGTCTACTCCGACCAGGTGCTCGCCCTGCAGCGACGCTTCCCGTACAACCTCGCCAATGGTGAAACGATCCGTGAAACCCGGGCGGGCAAGACCACCGAGCAGCCTAGCTTCCTGGTCAGAATCCCCGGCTCGACCAAGTAAGCGGAGATACCGTCAAGCGTCAAGA
Source organism: Planctomycetales bacterium ZRK34 (assembly GCA_014873095.1). Lineage (GTDB taxonomy): Bacteria > Planctomycetota > Phycisphaerae > Phycisphaerales > Zrk34 > Zrk34. The sequence goes on along the minus strand of CP050848.1, from coordinate 2,971,110 downwards.
ATTGAAACCACAGATGAACACAGATAGAAAACTTCAATTGATTGATTGGAATCTGTGTTGATCTGTGTTCATCTGTGGTTAACTCTTGCTCCCCTTGGCGTGCTTGGCGGTATCCACAGTGACTTGGTGGTATCTCCCCGACCCGCTTGATTTCGACGATCAAACCGATAAACTGATCCACCCAACGCGGGCGTGGCGGAATTGGCAGACGCGCATGGTTCAGGTCCATGTGGGGTAAAACCCGTGAAGGTTCGACTCCTTTCGCCCGCACTTAACCCCTCTTTCGAGGGGTTTTTTCATGGGCCGGGGAACCTCTCGCCAAGGCGCGAAGGCGCAAAGACGAACCTGTGGCACAGCCGCTTGCTTTGCGCCTCAGCGACTTGGCGAGAGGTCATCTGCCCGGTCGCAAAGTTGTTGATACACCTCCGCTGTCGCGGCCGGCAGATCGCCCCCGCCGCGGCTCCGCTGCAAGGTCCGCTCGGGGAAGCTGCGGTCGACCGGAGCATCGATGAACGCTTCGACGCGATCGAGCCCAGCGTCCGTGAACAACTGATTCACGTGAACAAACAACCAGTCGCCGGCGCAGCTGTGTCGCTCGAGCACGTGTTGGTACATGCAGGTCCACACGCCCATCGCCTGATCGACGTTCATGCTCAGCGAGGCGAGATACGGAGCGGTGCGGCATTCCTTGACGATGCTGGCCGCCGTCGCCGCCGGATCGCGAAACACACATAGAAACACTGTTCGCGCCAGGTGGGGTCGCCAGGCATCCAGCGTGTAACAGAAGCGCGGATCCTTGTAGCAGAACGGTTCGCGCGAACAGGCTTCAGCAATCCGCTGTTGAACTTCGTTCGAAGCGTGTAGCGTCGCGCCTGTGGGCAGCGTGGCGAGCCATAGCTGTTTGCGCTGCGGGGCGTGAGGGTCGGACAGGTCGAGCGCCGGGGCCATGAGGTCTTCGTTGATGGCGTTGATGGCACGGCTTTCAAAGAACCCTTTCGGGTTGGCATCGCGCGGCTCGACGAGGTGGTCGCCCATGTCATAACCGACCGGCGAACCGGCAATCAGCCCCGCCGCCAGCGACGTCCCGCCGCGCCCGCAACCCAGCACAATGACGTTGTTCGCCATAAGACCCATTATTTCACCACGGAGGCACGGAGTCACGGAGAGAAGCATTTGACAGGATCAGCAGGATGCAAGCCGGTCTTTGATCATTTCCCTGCTCCATCCTGCTGATCCTGTCAACCGTCTTCGTCTTTGTGGTGAATCTTTTCGGTGATGAAGCGGTGTTGGCCGATAAAGCCTGTGATGATTCAGCAAACAGACACTGTCGTTGCGCCCGCCAAGACGCCGAACCGCCTGCGGCGGATCACGTTGATCAGCTTCGGGTTCAAGTACGGCCAGCCGCCGGCGAACTATTACTTCGATGTCAGCTTTCTGACGAATCCCGCCCGCCAGCCGCAGTGGGACCTGTTCAGTCAGCCGTGCGATCGGATGCGGCAGTTTGTGCTCGATCAGCCCGAGGCCAGGGCGTTCATCGACGCGGTGGTGCCGCTGTTGCAGGTGCTCATCGAGGCTGATGACGATGTGCGCGTGGCGTTCGGGTGTTCATCGGGTCGGCACCGCTCGTGCATCATCGCCGAGCAGGTCAAAACCCGCCTGGAAAACGACCACACGCAGGTGCGACTCGTGCATCGTGAGGAGCCGTACGCCTGATGAGTGACACCCGCCCGAAAGTCGCCGCCCTGATCGCCTCGCGCAATCGCCCGGACCTTGTCGACGACGCCGTGGCGAATCTGCGCCAGACCGTCGGCGAGGCGGTCGACCTCGACTGCATTGTCATCGAGTGCGGCACGTCGGCCGACAAGCTGTCGGAACATTCTACAATCACATATGCCGACCCCGACTTTCGTGGCAAGTGTTTCGGGCACAACGTCGGACTCGACTACGCCCGCCGCCACCGGGATTACGACTACTACTGGGTGCTGCACAACGACGTCCGCTTCGACGGCGAGATCAACCCGGCGACCGCGCTGATCGACGCGCTGCAATCCGACGACCGCATGGCGATCTGCTCGCCGATGAACATCGACGGTCACTTCCCGCAGGGCTATCCCGAAGACGGGCGCGACTGGCACGCGGTGTGTCTCTGCGACTATCTCGGGTTCATGATGCGGGCCGACGTCGTGGAGGAAGTCGGGTTTCTCGATGCGTCGTTCAAGTACTGCTGGGGGGCGATTCACGAACTGGCGTACAAGCTGAACAGCGCGGGGTATTTCATCGCCTATCACGATCGGCTGATGATGAAACACCTGGGCGGGTCGACCTACGGCGCCCCCGGCACGGGAACGATCAGCCGCGATGATTACCAACTCGAAGCGGCGCGCTTCGCGTACGACACGATGCGCAATCGCTACGGTGAAAACTGGGACGAGCTTTTCTTCGATGCCGCGGCACAGTACGGCATCGAGTTCAACACGTTCGAGTATCACCGCCAGTACTGGGGCCGGGCATTCAGCGAAGATGAGCTTTCAGCCCGCAACGGGCGACTCGACATCGCCGAGCAGCGCTGCGGCACGGCGGACAACGCGCCGCAGTCGGTGAAAGTTCGCCGGCAGCAACAGATCGACACGATGCCCGATCGCGCCACGGTCGAGGCGGCGGCGAAACTGCAACCGTGGTTTGTCCCCGTCTCGCTGGGCGCGCTGCGTGTGGCCCCCGGTGTGGGCACGGAATGGCGCGCCGACTGGCTGTCGAATCGCATCGCGGCGCGGCGGCGGGTGCTGGTGGATCGGGTCGTCGAAAACTACGATTTCTCAGGCAAAAAGGTGCTGGACCTGGCCTGCAACTGCGGATACTGGTCGGCGCGATATGCCGAGCACGGGGCAGCCCACATCGTGGGCATGGAAGGCCGCGCCAAGCATGTCGAGCAGGCGAGGCTGTACTGGGGGACGAACCGCTTCGTCGACACCGGTCGCGTCGAATTCCTGCACGGCAACATCGCGGATGAAACCGATTGGCCGGCTCTCCGCGAGCGTGGCCCGTTCGACTTCACGCTCTGCGCCGGCATTCTCTATCACATCGCCAACTACCGGGATGTGCTCCGCTGGGCGGCGAGCGTGACGCGCGAAGCGATGCTCATCGACACCCGCGTCGGCGATGAAAACGAAAACATCATCCGCGAGCCCGGCGACCTGAACTTCAACGCCATCGACGCCACGCTCGACAAGGTCGTGCCGCATCTGCCGAAGCTGCTGGCCGCGATCGAAGAGCTGGGCTTCGACGCCGAGGTGCTCGAAGCCGACTTCGGCGCGCCATACGGCCTGCGCAATGTCGATGACTACTCCGCCCAGCGGCGTGTGGCGATCTTTGCGCGTCGTCGTGTGCCGGCCGAGCTTGAGGGTGACGGCCACGACCAGCCGGCCGTGCGCCTGCACTTAGGCTGCGGCCCCGACAAACGCGACGGCTGGATCAACATCGATGCCAACGAAGCGTTCGAACCCGACGTGGTGTCGACCGCCGATGATCTTTCGATGTTTGACGATGCCAGCGCGGATGTCATCGAAGCCTGCCACCTGTTCGAACACCTCACGCTCGATGCGGCCCGTGCGGCGCTGCGTGAGTGGCGACGCGTGCTCAAACCCGGCGGCGAGCTCGCGCTGGAACTGCCGAACTTCGCCGCGTGTGTCGACATGATCGGCAAGCACACCGACCCGCGCGGCTACGACATGGGCATGATCGGCGTGTTCGGCTATCCGCCGGACATCGCTTCCGACGGCGTATGGCAGGTTCACAAGTGGGGCTGGTCACCGGCGACACTGACCGCCGCCCTGCGCGAAGCGGGCTTTGCCGATGTGCAGCAGCAGCCGATCACGCAGACGTGGCGCCACGCCGCCAAACTGGGGCGCGACATGCGCCTGACGGCGCGCAAGGCGGTTGCAACCCCGGCGGGGGTTTGAGCGCTCGATCATTCAGTTATTGATGAACGTGAGACAGCCGGGCCGCTACGCGGCCCAGGTCCGGGGCCGCGTAGCGGCCCGGCTATTGGCATCACTGATTAAATTTCGTGTGCTTACTCGTCGGCGAACATGTCGACGGGCCACTGCATGTTGATCTTGTTGTGCTCCAGCAGCGTGCCGGTCGCCTGACGCAGGCGGACGATGGCGTTGTTGTAATCGATGACCGACTGCAACTCGCGGGTTTCAGCGTCGGCGAGGCGCTGCTGGGTCGACAGTTTCAGATCGAGCAGGAACTCGGGCGTCAGGGCCTCGCCGCGCTCCTCGCGCTCCAGCAAGGCGCGAAGGTTTTCAGCGGCGGCGCGGCGGGATGAGCGGTTGACGGTGATCAGTCGCCAGGATGTGACCAGGTCGCGCAAGGCCTGCTTGACCTCGAGCACAACGCCCTGGGCGGTGTTGCGGTAGGTCAGCACGGTCTGCTGACGCTGCAGTCGCGTCCGCTGGAAGTCGGCCTCGGCGGCGCGGTTGCCGATCGGGGCTTCGAACTGCGCCCCGAGCAGGTAGCTGATGAAATTCGCGTCGGTCATGCGGTCGCCGGAGCCGCGCAGGTCGTCATCGAGGCCTTCGTAAGCGACCTGGGCGCTGAGGGCCAGCAGCGGTAGACGCTGATTATCCGCCACGCGCTGACGGATCGAGGCATCATCGATCTGCAACAAAGCCTGGCGGACTTCGGGGCGATGACGCAGAGCGGCGGTGACTTCATCAAGCAGGTTGTACTTCAGCGGCAGCTCGACCGGATCATCCGCCGGCACGATCAGCGTCTCATCAGCCACGGGCAGTTCGGGGTCGTTGATCAGCCGCTTCAGCGAGTCCGATGCATTGCGGACAATCGCCGCGGTACGTATCACATCGTAACGGCGGGCCTCGACAAACGCCTGCGCCTGGGCCTTCTGCACGGGGTTCACATCGAACTCGGCACGGGCGAAGATCGTGTCGCGCGTATCGACGGTCATCTGCAGCAGACGCTGCTGAATGGCGAGCTGCCGGCGGACTAGCACGAGGTTCCAGTAGGCCTGTTCGACCTGCGAGGCGGCGGCCAGCAATGTGTTATGCAGCTCGAGAATGTCGTTGCGGTGGGCATTGCGCGAGAGCATGATCTGCGAGCGGTTGACGTAGGTGCCGAAGTTCCGCAGCAGGGGCTGAGACAGGCCGAGCGTGATGTTGCTGGTCCAGGCGGGGTCGGGCGTCTGGGCGAAGTTCGGCGTTTTGTTGTTGACGTAGTCGAAGCCGGTGGAGACTTCGAGGCGGCCGCCGGTTTCCAGCGGCTTGCGTATGCCGGTGGACAGGTCGGCGGTGTTCTGGACGGTGGAGTTGGTGCCGACGGTGAACCCGTTGACGATCGACGCGGGGCGGGGCTGATCGACGTTGGCGTAGTTGAACTCGGTGAAGAAGACCGCATCAAAAACCGCCTCGGCCGCGGCGACCTGCGCCTGGCTGATGGCGGGCGCGAGCTGGGCAAGCTGCACGTCAAGGTTGTTGGCCACAACCTTTCGCACGGCCTGTTGCAGCGAGAGCGTGACGGATTTGGTTTCACTGGCGTCGAGCGGCTTGCCGAGGTCGAGCTTTTCGGAGAGGTAGACCTTGGGGCCGGAGATGTCGTCGAGCTGCTTGACGCGCTTGGCGTCGGTTTCCAGGTACATCTCGGACTTGTCGGTCGGCGGCTCGGTCGTGGGGGCGCCTTCGACAGCCTGGACCTGCCGGCGATTGGCGGTGACGATCTGTTCGTGAAGCGCCTGGGTCGAATCGACCGACAGCGGATCGGCGCACCCGCCTGCGATCAGCGTCAATCCGACGATCGCCCAACCGGTTGCATCACGTCTCATGGCGAATTCCTGCTGCGTGTTCAAAATCGGGGATAAACGGGCGGAAGTCTGAGGCGGACTTTACCGACCCGGCCGTATACAGTAGCGTAATCAGTAGTTCACCACAACGTACCGAGGATAAGCCATGGCCCATCGACGCCTAACCCTGGCCGTGTTCGTCGCGGCGGCCCTGTTCGCTTTGCCCGCCTTCGCCCAGGACTATCCCTTCATCGGCGTGATCAACTCCGATGATGTAAATGTTCGCTCCGGCGCCGGGCAGAATTACTACCCCGTGATGCAGATGCCACGCGGCGCGCTCGTCGAGGTGCATGAAAATCTGTACCACTGGTACAAGATCACACCGCCGGGCGGAAGCTTCGCTTACATCTCCAAGGAGTTCGTGAAGGTTCAGGGCGCCGACGGCGCCAAGCCGCGCGGTATCATCGTCGGCCAGCGCGTGCGTGTGCGAGCGCCTTCGCCGGGCGGCCCCGACGACAGCTACAAAATTCTGCTCCGCCTCAACGACGGCGACAACGTCACCATCCTCGGCGAGGACGGCGGCTACTACAAGATCGCCCCGCCGACCGATGCGCGTTTCTACGTCAGTCAAAATCTTGTCGACCGAGCCACGCCCGAACAGATCGCCGCCGCCAAGGCCGGCCGCCCCCTGCCCACGCTCGGTGAGCCCAAGCCCGAACCCAAACCCGAGCCCGCCCCCGAGCCGGTCAAACCCGAACCGACCACCCCCAAACCCGTGATGCCCGAGCCGACCCCGGCTCCCGAAACACCCGCCACGCCGGAACCGGCTGCGCCCCTGACCCCAGCCCCGGACGCGCCGGCGACACCTGCTGTGCCGGAAACCCCCGAACCCGTTATGCCCAAACCGGCCACGCCGGAAGTTCCGGAAACCCCGGCCCCGACCGTGCCCGAAACGCCCGCCGCGCCGAACACACCGACGACTCCCGAAGTGCCTGCCACGCCCGAGCCGGTCAAACCCGCCGAGCCGATGCAGCACCCCAAGCTGTCGGACCTTGAAGCGCGCTACGAAGCGGAGATGGCCAAACCCATCGCCGAGCAGCCGCTCGATGCGATGCGCATGGACTACGAACGCCTCAAGGGTTCGGAAGACCTCAGCTCGCAGGACAAAGCCCTGATCAACGCTCGCATCGAGGTCATCAAGACCCGCCAGGAGTTGCAGCGTTCGCTGGCTGAGATCGCCGCGGTCAAGAAGCAGGTCGACGAAGGCGCAGCCAAGCGAGCCGCCGAGGATGCCGCCAAGCCCAAGGAGTATGTCGCCGTCGGCCGCCTCAACGCCTCCACGCTCTACACCGGCGATAAGCTCCCGCTGCTGTACCGCCTGGTCGATCCGCTCAGCGGGCTGACCATCGCCTACGTTCAGCCGGAGAAAATCAAAAAGGACATCGATCTGCTGATCGGCCACTTCGTCGGTGTCGTCGGCGAAAAGCAGTACGACCCCGCCCTCAAACTCAACATCATCAAAGCCACCGACGTCGACGGCCTGACCCCCAACCAATAACAAACGCCGTCATCTGATCTAACCCTAAAGCCCGGGGACCGCCGTCCCCGGGTTTCTTTCTGCGCCCACCGAGCCGCTTCCACATCGCCCCCTATCAACCTGCCCCCAATCCGCCAGTTCGCATACATTCCCTGCATATTCACCGCGTGGCACTGGCGGCTTGTCCGCCAGTGCGGTTTCAGAACGCTGACGGCCAAACCACCATCGCCCCCCGCCACGAATCAAGTCAACCGGCTCAAATCCACCAATGCGTGACCCCGTGACCCCGTGACCCCGTGACCCCGTGACCCCGTGACCCCGTGACCCCGTGACCCCGTGACCCCGTGACCCCGTGACCCCGTGACCCCGTGACCCCGTGACCCCGTGACCCCGTGACCCCGTGACCCCGTGACCCCGTCGCATAATACTGCTCAGAAAAACCAATTATCAAAAATCCATTAAAGACCATATTTAACTTAAATATGGCCTAATATATATCTTAAATGTGATCTTTTTAAACAGATATATCATCGTTGACAGATGTATCATCGTTGCGGGTATCGCGAGCGGGATCGGCGCGATGAAACATATGACCCGTGCGATTGAACACGTGGGGCGTGTGATTGAACACGGGGCGCGGCGGCGTGCATGCGGCGGGCCGTGGCGCGGACACGGGCGTGTCCTGTGATCGTGTGGGGACTGGGTTCGGCGGGTCAGATCGCCGGGGCCCGGCGGGTGCGGGCGGCGGGGCTCAACAGGGCTGCCAGCAACAGCAGCAGTGTGGCCGGCTCGGGGACCGGCGTGATGATGATGCTGGACGGCTCGCTGGGCTGGTGGCCGTCGCGATACAGTGGTGTCCCACCGTAGTACACCGGTTCGACTTCCTCCGGCACGGGTTGCCGGTCGTCAGGCAGCAGCACCGGGGCGCCGGCGTCGAAGTACATCAGTCGTGGACTTTGCACCTGAACCCATCGCTCGATGATCAGCCAGATGTTGCGGTCGGCCTGCGAGGGGCGGCCATACTGCACAATCAAACCCAGGGCCTGGTTGTTCGGACCGCCGCGGCCGGGTTCAGCAAGATCGGCGGGCTGGTCGGTCTGTATCGCTTCGAGGTCGGCGCCGGTATCGATACTCAGCGAGTTGTTCAGAAACAAAGGCCAGATCGTCGGCACCACGTTCGAACGATCCGCAAATGGCGTCTCGCCGCCCGATGCGGACAGTTCATAATCGACCATCAGCGCCTGCGCCGTAACGCTGAAACAGGCAACCGTCAACGCTGCCGCGACAAGGATCATGCTTGTTGGCTTGCCCATGGATGCACCACCATGCTCATGGAGAATCACTGACATCAGCCAGTATGAACAGCCTGGCGGACTCCTGTCAACGTCCATTTTCACTTTATATCAAACTCCATCGCACGCAGGGCTGCGTGTGATTTTTTATAGGACTGAGCGTCGAAATTTTTTGGGCGGGATGTCGAGCTTGCGAACGATCAATCCGCGACTTCGATGATCTGGGCTTCGAGCGTGTCGGTATCCAGCAGCGCGACGGTGCAGCGATCGGTCAGCCAGCCGCAGCATTCACCGGGGTTCAGGTACAACACTTTTTTGCCGGCGACTTCGCGGGTTTCGTTGACGATTTCGTGGGTGTGGCCGGAGATGACGACATCGGCGCCGTCGGTTTCGCCGGGTTTGAACCATTCGATCCAGTGGTGCATGACGATGGTGCGTCCGCCGAGTTTGCCGCGCCACGGGCCATCGATGACCATCGGCAGCACTTTTTTGAGACCGACGCGCTCGCCATCGTTGTTGCCATAGATGCAGTGCAGCGGGGCTTCGGGCGCGACGCGCGGATCGACCAGCAGTTTCGCGGCAAACGGCGCCACAAAATCACCGGCATGCAGCACGGCATCGACCTTCATGCGTTTGAACATCGCCAGCGCGCGCCGCAACGTCGGCAGGCGATCGTGTGTATCGCTGATCACGGCTACTTTCATGATTTTAAGGCTAAACCGCCACCGGTTTCAATGCAAACATCATTCAAGCGGTCTGCTGATCGGAGCGCGGCATCAGCGGCGTGTAAGAACCACCGTCGGCATGGGGCGCAAGCGATGAAATCGACGTGGACACTTCCGCCGGCGGCTCGGCGGGCTCGAGCGTCTGGTTGAGCCGGGTGATGGTGCGCTGGGTCGACGCGATCGCGCGATCCAGGGCGCTCTGCACGACGGCAGCTTCATCCATCGAGGCGTAAGGCACACGCGTGGCGGTGCGGGCGGAGGTGCTTTTGGCGCGTTGCAGAGCGGCGAGCAGGGCCTCGGCCTTGTCGCGCGTCAGGTTCTGTTTCAGCTTTCGGGTCGCTCGGGGTGACAAACGCATCGATGATCCTCCGATAGAACTTTCATCGGCAGATTTCTGATGCGATTTAACCGGCGATCAATCATCGGCGCGACGCCCGCGGCGAGGCGTCATCGGCGGGTACAGCGGGTTCCACATCAACGCCTTGACCGCCGCGGGAATGTCCGCATCGGCGATCGGCGGGCCGACCCCTTCGTCACGGGCCTGGCGCACGACGGCCTCGGCGATTTTCGCGGTGATCTGACGCAGTTTCGATAGCGGCGGGAACAGCGAGCCGGCCGCCAGATCGTCTTCGTGGACATGATCCGCCAGCGTCTGCGCCGCGACGGTGAACATGGCGTCGGACACCTCCGTCGCCTCGGCGACCAGCGCCCCGAGCCCGACACCCGGGAAGACGTACACGTTATTGCCCTGCCCGATGCGGATCGTACGACCTTCGTATTCGACCGGGTCAAACGGGCTGCCCGAAGCGACGATCGCCCGCCCGTCGGTCCAGGCGATCACATCGGCGGGCTTGGCTTCGCATTTCGAATTCGGATTCGAGAACGGCAGCACAACCGGCCGATCGACATGTCGGGCCATCGTGCGGATCGCCGTCTCATCAAACACGCCCGGCTGGCCTGACGTGCCGAACAGAACCGTCGGCTTGTAGGCGTCGATGATCTTTGCAAGGTTGCCCGGGTCGTCCAGCGGCAGCCCAGCCGCCTCGGCCATCTCACGCGGCCAGGCGAACGGCTGCTTGGTCTGCTCGGTGATCTCACGGCCGTCGTGCAGCAACCCGCCGCTGTCGGTCAGCAGCGTCGCGCCGATCAGTTGCTCTTCGCCCAGCCCGTTGCGTTTGAACATGTCGCGGAGTTGTCGGCAGATGCCAACCCCCGCCGCTCCGGAGCCGACCATCAGCACACGTTGCTCGGCGATGGGAAGTTTCGTGATGCGCGTCGCCGCCAGAATCGCCGCCACGCCGATCGCCGCCGTGCCCTGGATGTCGTCATTGAACGACGGAATCCGCCGGCGATAGCGATCCAACAGGCGGAAGGCGTTGGCTTTTTTGAAGTCTTCCCACTGCAGCAGCACATTCGGAAAACGCTTGTGCACCGCGCGGACAAACTCCTCGATGAACGCATCGTACTCCGGCCCGCGCAGCCGTTTGTGCCGCCAGCCGAGGTACAGCGGGTCGTTGAGCAACTCTGCGTTGTCGGTGCCGACGTCGAGGCTGATCGGCAGCGTCGTGTCGGGAGCGATGCCCGCCGCGACGGTGTACAGCGACAGCTTGCCGATCGGAATGCCGATGCCGCCGGCCCCGAGGTCGCCGAGCCCGAGGATACGCTCGTTGTCGGTCACCACGATCAGGCGCACATCATCATTCGGCGCATTGGCCAGCACGCGCTCGATCCGCCCGCTCTGGTCCGGCGTGATCCACAGCCCCTGCGGCCGGCGGAAAATGTGGCTGTACCGCTGACAGGCCAGCCCCACCGTCGGGGTGTACACGATCGGCATGAACTCTTCGATGTGCTCCAGCAGCAGCCGATAGAACAGCGTCAGGTTGCGATCCTGAATCGCGCACAGGCCGATGTACTTTTCCAGCGCATCGGGTTTGCGCGACAGGTTCTCATACGCCAGTCGCACCTGCTCTTCGAGATCAATCACCCGCGGCGGCAGCAATCCCTCCAGCGCGAAGGCTTCGCGCTCGTCGGGTGTGAACGCCGGGCCCTTGTTGTAGCGGGCGTCGTTCAGCAGCGCCTTGCCGCGCAACGACACATGCACAGGCTGATCCGATGATTCGGGATGTTCCGACCTTGCCTCGGACATGACAGCTTGAATTGTGACTTTTATCTCACGAGATCGCAACCACAAGCCATAGCCGGGCCGCTACGCGGCCCTGGGACCGGGGCCGCGTAGCGGCCCGGCTGCTGGATACATTCGACAATTCACGCCGAGCGGCTCAGGGCGGCGGGGGTCTGAATGCGGGCGATGGGCACTTCCGAGGGCTCATCGCGGCGCATCTGCGGAACGGCCCGCTGCAGCGCTGCGATGATTTGATCGCGATCATCGCAGTGCCGCAGCGCTTCGAAGGTCTGACCCATCCACCGAACGTGCGACACTTCCGGCGGACGGGTGCGAACGATGCGGACCGACTCGTGCGAGGTCGGCAGCATGTCTTCCGAGTCGTAGGCGAGTTCTTCGTAGAGCTTTTCACCCGGCCGCATGCCGATCGTGGCGATTTCAACATCGCGACCGGGCTCCAGGCCGTGCAGCTTCACGAAGCGTTCGGCCATGTCGACGATCCGCACGGGCTCGCCCATGTCCAGCACAAACACCTGCCCGGTGTTTTCATCCAGCGATGTCGACTGAATCACCAGGGCCGCCGCTTCGGGGATGGTCATGAAAAAGCGGGTCATGCGCGGATCGGTGATCGTGATGGGCCCGCCTTCGGAGAGCTGTTGCGACCAGATCGGCACCACGCTGCACGCCGAGCCCAGCACATTGCCGAAGCGCACCATCGAGCAGAAGGTGTCCGACCGGCGGGCCAGGTCCTGCACGTACAACTCGGCACACCGCTTGGTCGCGCCCATCACGGATGTCGGGTTCACCGCCTTGTCCGTCGAGATCATCACGAAGCGTTCAGCCCCGCAGGCGTCGGCGGCATCGGCGATCGAGCGCGTGCCGAAGAAGTTGTTGATCATCGCCTCGCGGGGATGGTCCTGCATCATCGGCACATGCTTGTGTGCCGCGGCGTGAAAGATCACATGCGGGCGATGCAGGCGGACAATGTCCATCGTGCGCTGCGCATCGGTGACATCGGCCAGCAACACCGCCCGGTCGATTTGGCGGGCTTCTGTGCCGAGGCGGCGATCGATCTCGAAAAGACCGTTTTCGCTGCGGTCCATCAGCAGAATTTTTTCGGGTTGGAATTGCGCCACGATGCGTGCGATGTGCGATCCGATCGACCCGCCGGCCCCGGTGATCAGCACGCGCTTGTGTTGGAGCGTCCGCGTGATCGCCGGCTCATCCAGCCGATGCGGGCCGCGGTCCAGCAGTACGTGGGTGTCGATCGAACCGGCCGGGCAGCCGATGCGGCCGTCGAGCTGATCGCCGAGCGTCGGCATGCGGCGAACCGCCACGCCGAGTTCTTCGAGCCGCGCCGTGATCCGCCCCGCCAGCTTGTGCATGGCGATGGGGATCGACACGTAGGCCACGTCGATGCGGTGGGCGCGGAGGACAAGGTCCAATTCATCGATGGTGCCGAGCACACGCAGGCCGATGGCCCCGATGCGATGCTGGCGCTGGGTCAATACCGCCCCGACGATGCGGCCGGCTTCATGGGCCCCGCGCAGCACACGCCGCGCGTGACGCACCGCCTGCGACGATCCAATCACGACCGCCCGGCGTGAACCGGCGCCATCCCCCCCGTTGCGTCTGACAATCAAATCCCAAAGTGACATCAGACCTTTTATCGGCGTTTTCGTGGCGACAAGCTTAATCCAGACCCTGAAAAGAACCACCAAGGCGCCAAGGTCGCCAAGAAGCAAAACAGTAGACAGGATAAACAGGATGAAAATTCAATCCGTTTCAGATTGTTATCCTGTTGATCCTGTCAAACTTCCTGCCTTGGGGGTTAATTCAACATCTCAAACGACAGGCGCCTCATAAAAACAGCTTGATGATGTGGCGGACCACGTCGTCGAGGGACATGCGGGTGACTTCCAGCTCGTGATCGGCGACATCCCGGTACACCGGCTCGCGTTCGGCGAGCACGGCTTCGATCTCGGCGACGCCTCCGCCGTGGGCGGTCAGGTTGGGCCGACTTTCGCGTGTGGCGGTATCACCCGCCAGGCGTTCGGCCAGCACGGCCGGCTCGCACTGCAGGTAAACCCGCACCGTGTCCTTGGCCGCCATCAGGGCCTCGCGGGCCGCCGGCTGCATGACCGTTCCCCCGCCCAGGGCGATCACCTGGTCGTCCTTTTTGAGCACCTCGGCTGCGACTTCACACTCGGCCGCCCGAAACGCCTCTTCGCCATGTTGATCCCAGATCTCGGCGATGCTGATCCCGCCGAAGCGTTTGCAGACCTCGGCGTCGGTGTCGATGAACTTCTTCCACAGCTCGTTGGCCATGCGTTTGCCGACGGAGCTTTTGCCCGATCCGCGATATCCGATCAGCACGATGTTCATGGCCGTCAGTGTAGCGGAATCAGGGGCGGTTTCACCACAGAGGGCCACGGGGGGCCACGGAGGATGAAATGCAGTTCATTTTCTATTTCTGATTTTCTCTGTGGCCCTCCGTGGCCCTCTGTGGTGAATGTCTTTCGATGATTTAACGCCGTTGTGACCGCGGCTTAACCGTCCGTTCGCTGAACGTGACCGATAATCATTCCTATAACCCCTTTCCAGCATGTCCTGTTCAACGATGGACCGGAGGTCGATACCTATGGACCAGCCGCACGTTCCCTTCACTGCCCGAGCCGACCTGCACGTACACAGCCGCTACTCCGACCGCCCCAGCGAATGGGTGCTGCGTCGCGTGGGCGCGCCCGAATGTTTTGTCGAGCCGCTGCAGGTCTACGAGCGCGCCATCGCCGCGGGGATGAACTTCGTGACCATCTCCGACCACAACAAAATCGACGGCGCCCTGGACATCGCCCACCTGCCCAACACCTACATCTCCACCGAGGTGACGACCTACTTCCCGGAAAACGACGCGAAGATGCACATCCTCGCGATCGGCATCACCGAGGAGCAGTTCCGCGCGATCCAGGACCTGCGCACCGACATCTACGCCCTGCGGCGGTTCTTCGTCGCCGAAGACATCATCTACTCGGTGGCCCACCCGCTGTTTCTCGTGAACGATCGGCTGACCATCGACCAGTTTGAGAAACTGCTGGTGCTGTTCAACCGCTTCGAGCTGATCAACGGCACGCGCGACCCGCGGGCGACGCAGGTCGTCGAAGCCCTGCTGAATTCGCTGACCCCGCAGATGATCGATGACCTGGCCAACAAGCACGGCATCGAGCCGGTCGGTCCGACCCCGCACAAAAAGCTGCTGACCGCCGGCAGCGACGACCACTCGGGTCTCTACATCGCCTCGGCCCACACCGTCACGCCGCATGCCGAGACCGTCGAGCAGTTCCTGGATCACCTGCGTCACGGGCGTCACGAGCCGGCCGGCCGCTCGGGCTCGTCGGTCCACCTGGCCCACTGCTTCTATCAGATCGCTTACGGGTACTACAAGCAGCGGATTCTCCGCGACCCGGCCGGCGGCGGCAGCCTGCTCGGCGAGATGCTCAAGCGACTGCTGGAGCCGCCGACCCAGGCCAGCACGGCCGCGGCCCGCGTTCGCGGGTATGTCGGCGGGTGGGTCTGGCGCCGCCGCAAGCATCGCTACAGCGCGACCGAGCAGTTGCTGATCGAGGAATTCGCCACGCTGTTCAATCAGAACAAGCTGCTGCCGGCCAGCGTCAACGGCAACAGCGCGCCCCGCCCGATGACCGCCGCCGAAGCCTTCGAAACGTCCTGCAATCTCGCCCACAAGCTCGGGTGCACCTTCCTGCAGCGCTTCGTCGACAAGGCGACCGGCGGCGACCTGATCAAGTGCATCGAAGCCATCGCGGCCATGGGGCCGGTCGTCGCCGCCATCACGCCGTACATCGCCGCCTTCAAAACCCAGCACAAAGACGAGAAGTTCATTCAGCGGGTCACCCGCCACTTCGACCTGGACCCGTCGCTCCACACGCGCGGCCCGGGGCGTTGCTGGGTCACCGACACCTTCGACGATGTCAACGGCGTGACGCGCACCATCCGCACCCTCGCCTCCGCCGCCGCCCAGCAGGATCGCCCGCTGACCGTGCTGACCTGCGTCGACAAAGCCCCCGAGGTGAACTTCGACCTGAAAAACTTCGAGCCGGTCGAGCGCTTCCCGCTGCCGGAGTATCCGCAGCAGCAGGTCGCCTTCCCGCCGTTCATGCAGATCATCGAGTACATCGAGCGCCAGCGCTTCGGTGAAGTCATCATTTCCACGCCCGGCCCGATGGGGCTGACCGCTCTGGCCGCCGCCAAGATGCTCCACCTGCGCACCGTCGGCATCTACCACACCGATTTCCCGAACTACATCCGCATGCTCACCGACGACCTCGCCCTCGAAGCGCTGACCTGGCGATACATGGCGTGGTTCTTCGATCAGTGCGACACGATCCTCGTGCCCAGCGAGTATTACCGCCGGTATCTCGTCGAGCATGGATTCACCGCTGAGAAGATTCGCGTGCTGCGGCGAGGCGTCGACCCGAGGCGCTTCAACCCGCATCGGCGCGATGAGTCGTTCTGGACCCGCTTCGGCGGCCGCGAGGCGACAACCTTCCTCTACACCGGTCGCATCTCCAGCGAGAAAAACGTCAACCTGCTCGTCGATGCTTTCGAGCGGCTGCTCAAAGACGACCCGTCATTGCAGCTTGCGCTGGTCGGCGATGGCCCGATGCTGACCGCCCTCCGGGGGCGCTGCAAGCACATGCCGCAGGTGTTGATGACCGGGTTCCTCGAAGGTGACGACCTGGCCCGGGCGTATGCCTCGGCCGATGCGTTCGTCTTCCCGTCGACGACCGACACGTTCGGCAACGTCGTGCTCGAAGCGATGGCCAGCGGGCTCGGCGCGATCGTGTCTGACCGCGGCGGACCGCAGGAAATCGTCAGCGCTCACGACGCCGGCATCATCGTCGATCTGTCCGACGCCTCGCAGGCCGCCGACCGACTCGCGGACGCCATGCGACAGCTTGCCGACGACCCGGCCCTTCGAGCGGAGCTTCACGAACGCGCCAAGCGCACCGCCGCCTCGATGAGCTGGTCGGCGGTGCTCGACACGCTGTGGTCGGCCACGACCAGCCCGCAGCGCCCGCTGGCGCCCCTGATGGCGGGTAGCGCCCAGTGAAAATCGCGGTGGTGTCCGATGCGTGGTTTCCGCAGGTCAACGGCGTGGTGCGCACGCTCAGCAATCTCACGCGCCGACTCGAATCGCTCGGCCATGACGTGCTGGTGATTCACCCCGACCGTTTTCGCTATATCAAGTGCCCCGGGTATCCGTCGATACACATTGCGCTGCTGCCCAAGCGCAAAACACGCCGCCTGCTTGATGCGTTTGAACCCGACGCGATTCACATCGCCACCGAAGGCCCCTGCGGCCTGGCGGCCCGCTCGTACTGCATGAAGCGCAAGCTGCCGTTCACCACGTCGTATCACACGCAATTTCCAAAATACTTCAACGTGTACCTCGATCTACCCGAGGCGCCGGCGTGGGCCTTCCTGCGGTGGTTTCATCGCCCGGCGGTGCGCACGCTCGTGCCGACCGAGTCGATCCGCACCGAGCTGACCGGACACGGGTTCGAACACCTCGTCGTCTGGGGCCGCGGCGTCGACAGCGCGATCTTCCACCCGCGCGACAACGGTCACATCACCCACGCGCGGCCGATCTTCCTGAACGTCGGGCGCGTCTCCTCCGAAAAAAACCTCGACGCCTTCGCATGCCTGAAGCTGCCCGGCACAAAAATCATCATCGGCGAAGGCCCCTACCGCGACACGCTCTGCGAACGCTACCCCGATGTGATCTTCCCCGGGTACATCGACGACGAAGAACTGGCCCATTACTACTCGACGGCCGACGTGTTCGTCTTTCCCTCGCGGACCGACACGTTCGGCAATGTCATGCTCGAAGCGATGGCCTGCGGCACGCCCGTGGCGGCGTACCCGGTGACGGGCCCGATCGACGTGGTGCGCCCCGGCGAGACGGGTGTGCTCGATCACGACCTGCGCCGGGCGGCGCTTGCGGCGCTGGAACTGCCGGACCGCGAAGCCCCGCTGCGCTACGCCGCCAGCCGCCCGTGGGAAGACCTCGTGCACCAGTTCGCCGGGCATCTTCAACCGATCACTGCAAAAGACAATACCCCGGGGCAAGCGTTTTGACGGGATCAACAGGATGAACAATCAGATCATGCATTCATCCTGTTCATCCCGTCTACGTTCTTCTGTGGTGTTCTGATCGCCGTGCGAGGCGTGCGGTCGGTGAGTACACTGCAGGCGATGGATGCCGCACGCTTACTGGATCGTCGGTCGGCCGGGATACTGATGCATGTGACTTCGCTGCCGGGCCCGCTGGGCAGCGGCGACATCGGCGAAGGCGCGCGACGCTTCGTCGACTTTCTTGCCGATGCGGGTCAGACATGGTGGCAGATGCTGCCGATCGGACCGGTGGGCTCCGGCTTCGTCCCGTACACATCCACCTCCGCCCTGGCGACCAATCCGCTGCTGATTGATCTGGCGGCCTTGTTCGATCAACCGCTGCGCCCGCCGGGTCGCATCAGCGAGGCCAAGGTGAACTTCCGCACGACGGCGCGGTATCGGATGAACATGCTGCGCCGGGCCTATGCAGATTTCGAAGGCCATGCGAAGCTGGCGGCGTATCGCCGGCGCGAGGCGAAGTGGCTGGAGGATTATGCGCTGTTTGAAGTGCTGCGCAAGGCGCATCGCCAGGCGTCGTGGATCGACTGGCCGCGTGATCTTTCACAACGCAAGCCCGAGGCGCTGGCCGAAGCTCGGAAGCAATACGCTGATGAGATCGGCTTTGAGTGTTACTGCCAATTCATCTTTGATCAGCAGTGGTGGAAGCTGCGGCAATACGCCGCCGAGCGCGGGGTTCGACTGATTGGTGATGTGCCGATTTTTGTGGATCACAATTCAGCGGACGTGTGGGCGCACCGCAAGCTGTTTCAACTGGATCGACAGGGGCGACGCCGCGTGGTGGCCGGCGTGCCCCCGGATCCGTTCAACGCGCGCGGGCAGGTGTGGGGCAGCCCGCTGTACAACTGGCCGGCGCATCGGTCGAGTCGCTTTGCCTGGTGGACCAGGCGGTTTACCACGGCGTTGAAACATTTCGACGTCGTGCGCATCGATCACTTTCTGGGACTGCATCGGTGTTTCGCCATTCCGGCCGGCGATCGCAATGCCAAGCGCGGGCAATGGCAGACCACACCCGGGCGGGCGCTGCTGGGGGCGGTGCAGCGGGCGGTCGGCAATCTTCCGCTGATCGCTGAAGACCTCGGCCACATCACGCCGCAGGCCGCTGCGCTGCGCGATCGGTTTCACATTCCGGGCATGCGCGTGCTGCAGTGGGGACTCGGTGGCGACGCTTACCACCTGCCGCCGGCGTATGCCCGCCGCTGCGTGGCCTACACCGGAACACACGACAACGACACCACGCTCGGCTGGTATCGCAAGCTGCCCATACAGGCCCAGCGGCGCGTCCGCGTGCGCCTGAACAACTCGTCGCCGTCGCGCTGGACCGACGACCTGATCCGCATGCTCTACGCCAGTGGGGCCAACGTGGTGATCCTGCCGATCCAGGACGCCCTCGGCCTGGATACCACAGCCCGCATGAATCGCCCCGGCACGCGCCACGGCAACTGGGCATGGCGCCTGCCGCCGGGTGCAGCCTCGCCCGCCCTGGCCCGCCGACTGGCTCATCACGCCCTGATCCACCACCGCGGCGGCGCCCATTGCTGAGCAAATCCGTCATTCGCCTGAACAAACCCGGCAAGTTGCGGTTTACATGTCGTAATTGCCTGTCCACGGGCTGAGTTATCCGGGGATCAAGCACCACGCCCGCCTAGAATCCCCGACCTCGGAGGCGGCGTCGTCGGTTGGTCCCCGGTGCAAGAATCGGTCGGCCGGTGGCGTTGACCCCCCACGCAGCACAGACAATCTCTCTACTGATGACAGGCGATTTTTCCATGATGCACGCTTTGGCCGGTTCGTTGTCGACTCGCATTCTCGTGTTGATCCTGGCGGTGATGACCATCCCCGTGAGCGCGGCGGACGCGGCGCCGTTCGAGCTAGAAAAAGGCGACCACATCGTCTATCTCGGCAACGGTCTGGCCGACCGCATGCAACACCACGGCTGGCTGGAAACGATCATCCAGTCCGCCCGCCCGGAGCTTGAGCTGGTCTTCCGCAATCACGGCTTCGCCGGCGACACCGTCACCGATCGCCCGCGCAGCAAGGACTTTCCCAGCCCCGATGAATACCTGACGCTTTCCAAGGCGTCGGTGATCTTCGCCTTCTTCGGATACAACGAGTCGTTCGCCAACAAGCCCGATGAGTTCGCCAAACAGCTCGGCCAGTGGATCGACGACACGCGCAAAAAGAATTACTCCGGTAATGGGGCTCCGCGTATCGTGCTCTTCTCCCCGATCGGTCATGAAGACCTCCACTCGCCGAATCTTCCCGACGGCCAGGCCAACAACGTGCGCCTCGCGGCTTACACGCATGCGATGTCGGAAGTCGCCAAGCAGAAAAACGTCGCCTTCGTGAATCTGTACCACCCCTCGCTGGCGCTTTATCAGAAGTCCAAGCAACCGCTGACGCTCAACGGCATCCACCTGACCGAAGAAGGCAACCGCCAACTCGCCGAGGTCATCGCCCATGACCTGCTGGGCATCAAAGCCCCCGCCGCCAGCGAAGCGACCGAGAAGCTCCGCCAGGCGGTGCTCGACAAAAACTGGCACTGGTTCAACCGCTACCGCGCCACCGATGGCAACGACATCTGGGGCTCCCGCGCCGATCTGAAATTCGTTGACGGCCAGACCAACCGCGTCGTGCTTCAGCGCGAGCTTGAGCAGCTTGATCTGATGACCGCCAATCGCGACCGGCGCATCTGGGCGGTCGCCCGCGGCGGCGACATGAAAGTCGACGACTCGAATGTCCCCCCGGCCGTCCCGGTCAAAACCAACTACAAGCCCAGCAACAAAAACGGCACGCTCGAGTTCCTCTCCGGCACCGAGGCCATCAAAAAGATGAAGATGGCCAAGGGGCTCAAGGCGAACCTGTTCGCCGACGAGGCGATGTTTCCGGAGCTGGCGAACCCCGTGCAGATGGCTGTCGACACCAAGGGCCGCCTCTGGGTCGCCGCGTGGAAGGACTACCCCAAGTGGGAGCCGACCAAAACCATGGAAGACCGCCTGCTGATCCTGCCGGATGAAAATCGCGACGGCGTGGCGGACAAGGCGATCACCTTCGCCAAGGTGCACAACCCGACCGGGTTCGAATTCTGGAACGGCGGCGTGCTCGTCGCCTCGGCCCCGGACATCCTCTTCCTCAAAGACACCGATGGTGACGATGTCGCCGATGTCCGCATCCGCGTGCTGCACGGCATCGACTCGGCGGATACGCATCACACCGCCAACAACTTCGTGTACGGTCCCGACGGCGGGCTGTACTACCAGCGCGGCGTGTTTCACGTCTCCAATGTCGAAACCCCCTGGGGCCCGCCGCACAAGTCGACCACCAACGGCATGTACCGCTTCAACCCGCGGACGTATGAGTTCAGCTTCCACGCCTCCAACGGCCCCAACCCCCACGGGTCGGGCTTCGACTATTGGGGTTACAACTTCGCCACCGACGGAACCACCGGCCGCAGCTACCAGGTCGTGCCCGACTCCAAGAGCGGGTTCACCATGCGAAAGCTGCTGGAGAAAAAAGTCCGCCCCGTGCCTTCCAGCGGTGTGCTCTCCAGTGCCCACCTGCCTGAACAGTTTGAAGGCAACTTCCTGATCGCCAACGCCATCGGCTTCCTCGGCATCAAGCAGTATCGCCTGGACTACGACGTGGAGAAGGGCGAGGTCAACGGCGTCGAGCTCGAAGACTTCATGACCTCCAGCGATCCGAACTTCCGCCCGACGGATTTCGAAGTCGGCGACGACGGGGCGGTCTATGTCAGCGACTGGCAGAACCCGCTGATCGGCCACATGCAGCACAACATCCGCGACCCGAGTCGTGACAAGAAGCACGGCCGCATCTACCGCTTTGTCTACGAAGGCCGCCCGCTCGCCGAGCATGTCGCCATCGACGGCGAGCCGATCAACAAACTGCTCGACCTGCTGAAAAGTCCCTACAACAGCATCCGCTATCGCGTCCGCATCGAGCTGTCGGAGCGACCGACCAAGGATGTCATCGCCGCCACTGAAAAGTGGATCAAGCAGTGGAACCCGACGCGCACCGAGCATGCCCACCACCTGCTCGAAGCCCTGTGGGTTTATCAGCAGCACAACGTCGTGAACAAGCCGCTGCTCGAATTGCTGCTGTCGAGCCCCGAGCCCAATGCCCGCCAGGCGGCGATGGTGGTCGAGCGTTTGTGGCGTAACAGCAACAAGCTCGAAGGCGACATGCACGACATGCATGCCATGCACAAAAAGCACGCCGCCGCGGCCGGTGGTCATGATGAAAAACCCATGGCCGAGATCAAGGACGACAAGGACACGATCGTGATCCACACCGTCCCCGAGCAGATGAAATACGACAAGACCGAGTTCACCGTCAAAGCCGGTCAGCCCGTGAAGCTGCGGCTGGTGAATCCCGACTACATGCCGCACAACATCGTGATCGGCCAGCCGGGCTCCGCCGAAGAAATCGGCACCGCCGCCGAACAGCTCGGCGCCAAGGGCTTCGAGTTGGGCTTTGTCCCACCGTCGCAAAAGATCATCGTGGCGTCGAAGCTGATCGATCACCAGAAGTCGGAACTGCTGACGTTCACCGCCCCGTCCAAGCCCGGCGATTACGACTACATCTGCACCTTCCCGGGCCACTGGCGACTGATGCGCGGCGTGATGAAAGTCGTGCCGTAACGCGTGATTACACCCTAGCCGGGTCGCTACGCGACCCTGGTCCTGGGCCGCGTAGCGACCCGGCTATTGCGGCGCGCCTACAATCACCGCGTTATGCGATACGAATTCTTCAATTTCGATTCTCTGCGTCAGCACCCCTCCATGGGCGCGTTCGGTCAGCGTTTTGGCGGCAGGCCCTCATGGACGTGGCAACTGGCCGGCCTCGCGGCCGGGCTGGTGATCGTGATTCCGATCATCGTGTTGCTGCTGCTGGCGATCGTGACTTTCATCGTCGTCTACGCGATCAGCTCGCTGGTCGCCTCGGTGACTGATGCGGTCAAGGGCATCTTCAATCGCGGCGGCTCCGCTTCCACTTCCGGGGCTGGTTCCGGGGGCGGGAGCGAAGGCGGACGACGCAACGTCCGCGTGATCCGTCACGATTCGTGACCAAACCTTGAATGCTGTTGAATACGTTGACTGTGGCACAGCCGCCCTCGGCTGTGCGGAGGTTGAATTACGCACAGCCGGGGGCGGCTGTGCCACAGGTTCACTTCGATAGCAGCGTCATCATCTGACCGGCGCCAAGTTCGCGCAGTGAGTCGACGACCTGGTCGGCGCCCGCAGCTTCGAGTTGCTCGCGTGGCGCGGTGCCTGTCAGTGCGACCGCCTTCATGCCGGCGCGCTTCGCCGCTTCGATGCCCGGCACGGCATCTTCAACCACGACGCAGTGCGACGGGTCGACGACCAGCCTCTGCGCCGCGGTCTGAAAAACCTGCGGGTCCGGCTTGCCGCGCGTCACATCCTGCCCGGTCACGACCGCGCCGACCGACATCACCCGATCCAGCTTCCGCAGCACGAGCATGACGTTGTCCGGCGGCCCCGATGAGCCCAGCGCCAGCTTGAACCCCGCCCCGGCGAGGTCGTCGATCAACTCGACCGCCCCGTCCATGGCGGGAAAGTCACGCTCGACGATTTCGCGGAACAGCGCCTCTTTGCGATCGTCCATCGCGGCGATCTGCTCGTCGGTGAATTCACCTTCAAAGAGCATCGCGATGATGTCGCTGCTGCGCCGGCCGAACGTGGTGGCGAACTGGGTCTCGGTGATGTCGAACCCGTGCTCGCGACACAGGGCCCGCCAACTTTCGTAATGCGCCTGATACGAATCGATCAGCACGCCGTCGACATCGAAGATCACTGCCTGGCTCATGCGGGCATCATACACCAAAAGAAGAAGCCCGCGCCGGGCGGTTCAAATTCACCCCGAGGCAAGGCAGACGACGCACGCACTGATGCTTGGCCGTTGCTATCATGGTAGACGTGAACGCTCACACAAAGCGTCATCTGTATTACGATGTGATGTTTCCTTGGTTGGGGTACGCGCTGGGGTGGGTATTTATTCAGTGTTACATCGGTGAGGAGGACACCCCGATACTGATGTTGATGCTCATCGTGCCGATTGCGATATGCGTAATTCGTGCGCTACTAGACAACCCGCTGCTGGACGAAGCCCGGCTGGGCACACACTGGATACGCCGCACGCTGGCAAAGATTTTATTCAGTCTGGGATTGGTCGTGCTGATGATTTTCGGGGTGTTCACCACCGGGTTGAGCATGAGTGATGTGTCAACTGATTACCTTATTAAAAAGTGGGGCTTTGTCATCTTCCTGCAAGCGGTATATCTGATGCTGGTGCTCGCCGCCGACCGGGTTGGCGAGCGATCGAGGAAGACTGCGCAACTCATGCAGGCGTGATACAAAAAAGAAGAAGCCCGCGCCGCGAGGCGCGAGCTTCGAATGCACGATCATGGTGCGGTGGCTGAACGTCGGCGCGGGGCCGTGGTTCAGCGCTTGTCGCCATGGCGCATCGGGCAGCGGACATAGACGTAGTGGCTGCGCTGGGCGCCGACATGGGAGGACTGGTAGCGCCAGTGCATGGCCCGCTGCTGTTCGCCGGTCAGCGCGTAAGGACGCGTGGTTTCCTGGCGATCCTGGGCCACTTGCATCATGCGTTGGGCATGGCTGGGCTGGCCGGTGTTGGGGCCGGCGAAGCTCGGTGCGGCAAACGCCAGCATGGCGACGGCGGCAAATGTACAAATCAGTGTTTTCATGGCGATGCTCCAATGTTGGGTGTCCCGAGAGACCGTCGCCGAACATCGGCGGCGGCCCTGCCTCACGGTCAACACCACATTGTCAGCCGACGACGCCCGCGCGGCATTCATCAAAATGCTGATCAGCGCCTGGGCAACTTTGCCCATGATTTCAGCAGCCGGCCGCCCGTGCCCAGTATTCACGCAGCCGACCCCCTGTTTTTACCGTAAAAAACGCCCGGCACGAGCTTTGCCATGACCATGTCATGCCCGAGGCGAAAAGCATTCTGCTGATGGTGATGATCGCGATGGCCGGTGGCTGCTCCACGCACCAGGCCCGCTCGCTGTCACGCGCCACGCCGCATCAGGCGTGGGTCCGCTCCCACGGCGGTCTGGCCCCCGCGCCGCTGGCCCAGCACGTCACGACCGTCTGCAGCCGCCAGCTCGGAGCCGCCACGCTGGCCGATTGTCAGATCCACGTGCTCGACTCCGACGCCGCCGTCGCCTTCGCCTGGCCCGACCGACGCATCTACCTCGCGCGCGGCCTGGTCGCCCGCCTCACCGACGATGAGCTGACCGCCGCCGTCGCCCATGAGCTCGGCCACCTCCTCGACGACGGCCTGATCGACCACCCCGTCACCCTCGCCAGCGGCCGCACCCCCACCGACTGCGAAGCCCGCGCCGACCGCCTCGGCATCGCCATCCTGCTGGCGCATGGCAAAAACCCCACCGCCATGAAAAGCATGCTCGAAAAAGTCCGCAGCGCCCCGTCAACCTCCGACACCACCCGCGCCGCACTCACCGAGCGCATCGCCCTGCTGCGCTGGAACTGAATATTGCGACAACAAACCACACTGTGGCACAGCCGAGGGCGGCTGTGCCACATCTCACACAACGAGTCAGACGCTCAACTGATCCAACTGCCCCGTGCTGTCGCCGAATGAATCGACCGGCGTGTTCATCCGATTCAGCATCGACATGAACAGGTTGCACAGCGGGGTCTCACGCTTGTAGCGGACATGGCGGCCAGGCGTGATCGTGCCGCCGGCGCGGCCGGCCAGCAGAATCGGCAGATCGATGTGGCTGTGGCGATTGCCGTCGGAGATCGCGCAGCCGTAGAGCACCATGCAGTGATCCAGCAGCGAGCCGCCGGCTTCGGGGGTGTCTTTGAGCTGCTGGATGAAACGGGCGTGTTCGGTCATGTGGAAGTGATTGATCTGCGCCAGCTTGCGGATGTTGACCTTGTTGCCCTGGTGGTGCGAGAGCGAGTGGTGGCCCTCGTTGACGCCGATCTGGCGGTAGCTGCGGTTGGAACCCGCGTTGGCGTGCATGAAGCTGATCACGCGCGTCGAGTCGGTCCGCAGGGCCAGCGCCATCAGGTCGTACATCAGCCGCACGTGGTCGGCGTATTCACTCGGCACGCCCTCGGGCACATCAGTATCCGGCGGAAGATTCTTGCGATTGGTCTGTTCGGTGTTCTGCACACGTCGCTCGATCTCACGCACCGAATCGAGGTACTCATCGAGCTTACGCTGATCGCTTGAACCCAGCTCACGCCGCAGGTCCGCCGCGTCAGCCCGCACCAGGTCCAACACGCTCTTGCGGCGTGACGCCTGCTCGGCGGCCTCGCGCTTCGATGCCACCTGCGTCGGATCGCCGAACAGGCGGTTGAACACCTGCCGCGGGTCGACCTCCTTGGCCATCGGCATCGCCGGCGTCCGCCAGGAGATGTTCGACGAGTAAGCACACGAATAGCCCGAGTCGCAGTTGCCCGCCTGCCGGCCGGGTTCGCACCCGATCTCCAGCGACGACAGCCGCGTCGAACCGCCGGCGCGCGTGGCCATGATCTGATCGACGCTGATGCCGGCGCGAATGTCCTTACCCGACGTCTTGCGCACCTGCACGCCGGTCAGAAACGTCCCGCCGCAGCGTGCGTGATCGCCCGCACCGTCGCCGTTGGCTTTCGCCTTGTCGTGCGCCAGACCCGAGAGCACCAGCACATCATCTTTGACCGCCGCCAGCGGCTGCAGCGTCGCAGGCAGGTCATACCCGCGGCCGAGTTTGGTCGGCGTCCACTGATCCATGATCACGCCGTTGGGTACATACACGAATGCCGTCCGCAGCGGCGCGGCCACATCCCCCGCCGCCAGCGCCTTGCTCGACGACATCGCCTCCAGCAACGGCATCGACAGCGCCGCCCCAACGCCGCGCAAAACCATTCGGCGTGACAACGTCGTGCGTGTGTTATTCATCGGTCACCTCATCGTGTTCGGCGTTGCGGCGATAGCGGAACGGCTCGCTGAGCACGATTTGGGTGATCAGCGTGGCAATGTGATAGTCATCAGCGGCGAGCTTCTTCGTGATCGCATCGACGGCGCACGTGTCGAAATATTCCAGCGGCCGCCCCAGCGCGAACGTCAACATCTTCTCGGTCATGCACCGCGCGAAACGATCACGGTCCGCCAGCAGAATCGCCTTGAGTTCACCGGGCCCGTTGAACCCGCGGCCGTCGGGCAACACGCCGGCGGCGTCGATCGGCTGGCGATTGTCCGTGTCGCGCCACCGGCCGATCGCATCGTAGTTTTCCAGGGCGAACCCGATCGGGTCCATCCGCTCGTGACAGCTCGCGCAGACCGGGTCGGCCCGGTGCTGTTCCATCCGCTGGCGCAGCGACAGGTCGTGATTGTCCGCGGCGGTCGCTTCCAGCGGGGGCACATTCGCCGGCGGAGGCGGCGGCGGATCATCCAGCAACTGATCGAGCACCCACTTGCCGCGCAGGACCGGGTTCGTCCGCGTCGGATTTGACGTCACTGTGAGTACCGCCGCCATCGTCAACACCCCGCCCCGGCCCCGCTCCCGCCCCCGGAAGGTGTTGCCTTTCAGGTCGACGCGCTGCATGTCGCGACCGGTCACGCCGCTGATGCCGTAGTGTTTGGCGAGGCGTTCGTTGACGAATGTGTAATCAGCGTCGATCAAATCGAGAATGCTGCGATCTTCCAACACGATCGACGCGAAAAACCACCGCGCCTCGTCGGCCATCGCGGCCTTGAGTTCGGCGTCATATTCCGGGAAGACCTCGGGGTCCGGCTGCATCGTGTTCAGATTCCGCAGGTGCAGCCACTGGCCGGCGAAGTTGTCGATCAGCGCCCGCGATTTTGGATCTTTCAACATGCGGCGCGTCTGCTCAGCGAGCACAGCCGACTCATGCAGCCGGCCCTGCCGTGCGAGGTTGAACAGCTCGTCATCCGGCATCGATGACCAGAGAAAATACGACAGCCGCGAGGCCAATTCGAAATCATCCAGCGCGTAGGCGCCTTTGGGATGATCCGTCGGGCGATCGCGCTCGATGCGAAACAGGAAACGCGGCGACACCATCACGGCCAGCAGCGACTGCTTGACGCCTTCGACGAATGTCGCGCCATCCTTGCGGGCCTGGTCATACAGCACCAGGTAACGCGAAGCTTCATCGGCATCGACCGATCGGCGGAAGGCCCGCTCGGCGAAATGCTGCACGATCATCGTCGCCGCGTCGCGCCCGTCGCCGGTCGGCTCGGCGATGAAGATGCGGCGGTGCGAATCGGTCAGCGGTTTGGGGTCGATCTTCGTCGGGCCGAACACCTCGACATAGTCGATCATCAGGTTGCGGTCGCGCCGATTCGGGTCGCTTGCCTTGGGGTTGTAGTAGTCATTCACGAAGGCGGCGGAAAACTCATGCGAGCCGCGGGGCAATTCGACGTCGACCTCGTAGACCACGTTTTTGTTGCGCGGCTTGATCACGTCGAAGGTTTTCACCTCTCGCCCGTCGACGCTGAGCGTCATTTTCGCCGGTTCATCCCCGGCCTGCTGCGCCCACGCCCGGGCGCGCAACTTGTACGTCGCCTTGGCCGGCACATCGCCGGTGGCGGACACTTTGCCGTTGGAGAACATCACGGCCACCTCGCCGCTCTCGCGCCCCCCGCCGTCGATCGACATGCGCTCGGCTTCGAAGCGACGCTTTTTCGGCTCGGCGTCCGGCTGGGTCACGATCGCTTCGCCGAGCACCGACTCGGCCGCCGCGAGATACTTCTCCATCAGCAGCGGTGATATCGTCAGTACATCGCCCATGTTGTCGAAACCCTCGCCGACATCGTCGAGCGGGAACTTGTCGGCTGGCTTCAGGTCGAGGCCGACCAGATCGCGAATCGTGTTGTTGTACTCAGCGCGGTTCAGTCGCTGAATGGTTTCGCGACCGGGATCGATCGGGCCGGTGCAGTCGCAGTACATCACGGCGGACTCGATCCAGCCGGTCAGTTTCTTTCGCTCGGCGTCAGTCGGCTGCGGCTTCTTGCTCGGCGGCATCTCATGGGAGTAGAGCATGTCGCTGACGCGTTTGAACAGCTTGCGATGTTTGAGCACATCGTTGCGCGTCTTGAACGGGTCGAAGTTCACATCGGCCTTCTGGCGGTCGGGGCCGTGGCAGTCGATGCAGTACTGATCCAGCAGCGGGAGAATCTCGTTTTCGAAACTGATCTGCGGCTCGGCGGGTTTCATCGGCGCCGCCTCGGCGGTCGAGATCAACTCGATCGAAGCATCGCGCGGCTCGCCCGGCGAGCGACCGGCCAGTTGCCCGATCAGCGTCATCATCAACACGACCGCCGACAGCAACAGCCCGCCCTCGAGCCAGGGCACATGCCGGCCTCCCGAATTGTCTTGCCGTGTTTGGGGCACGTGCCGCTCCCGTGGTGTCGATCGCTGCGAACAGCCGATTGCAGCCCCGATACATACATCGGTTCTGCCCCCGGGTTGCACCAGAACGACGCGGCAGCATAGGGCGATATTGCGGCCCCGATGGCGTTTGGGACGCCAAATGGAGCAAAATATCGTTGACAGATTCACCCATGCGATTTACGATTTGCCGTCATTCATGGCCGTGTTCGGGCTCATCGAAAGCCATGCCCAGCCAATAGCCCGACCCGAACCGGCCAATAGAAAGGAAGATGATATGCGTTGGATGTTATCTGCGTGCCTGGCTGCCGTGGTCGGCGGCGTGTTTGCGTCGAATTCGTTCGGGGTCATCATCACCGAAAATCTCAACGGCGTATTTGATCGCACAATCTTTTTCTTCGATCCGATGGGTCAAAGCTTCGTCGCTGCCGACTCGACGATCAACAGCATCGAGGTCGTGTTCAGCGTCGCCAACCCCGGCTCGGCCAACGAGCCGATCACCGCCGAGTTGCGCGAAGGCGCCGGTCTCGACGGCAACCTCATCGCGACCAACTCGCTGATGCTGCCCAGCGATCTGCCCGGCTCCAGCGATGCAGTCGGCCCGTTGATCGATCTGGGCTTCGGCGATGTCGCCGTCACCCCCGGCGCCACGTACACCTTCACCCTCGCCGCCACCAGCACGCGCAACGCCGTCGTCTACGGCTCCACCAATGGATACGCCGATGGCGAAATGTTCCATGGCCCCGACAACGCCAGCGAGCCCGGCCCTGATGACGACATCCGCTTCCGCATCACCAGCACCCCCGAGCCTGCTTCACTCGGCGCGATGGCGATCGGCGTCTGCCTGATGGTCCGCCGCAAGCGCCGCGCGTGATCGTGATGTCGTCATGCCCGACGGCCCATGTGCGCCGATGTGGCTGATCATCACACGGTAGCCAGACGGTCATGCGGGTGCGCACCAGCCTGTCGCGGAAAATTCAAAAACCGCAAAACCGTGTTTTTTACTGCGACGTGATCATGCGCGCGTCGGACCTGGCAGGCTGAAAACGAGGTCGCGCGCACGGACCTGTCGCGACTTGCCACGCGGGTGCGCGCCGAACGGCAAAAAACGGGCAAATATGCTTTATTTTAAGTGTTTTTTTGACGCGCCGGTGCGCACCGGCGCGACGTGCGGTCAGCCATGTGCGCACCTGAAGCGATCAGGCGGCGGTATTGACCCGTAATCGCGGGTCGGCGCGCACGAATCGTGACTTTGCCGAAATCGTGTTTTTGGCGCGTTTGTGCGCCGGTGATGACCGGCGATGGGCGATGCGATCACTTTTTCTTTGGCGGGTCCTGCGGGGGAATGACATCCGCGTGGGGTGTGACCTTGCTGATGTTGGGTGTCACGTCGGCATCGACTTCGCGGAAGACCCACTGCAGCCCGCCGACCATGAGCGACTTGAACTGATCGCTGGTCCAGACATCTTCGCGATGGCCCATGGCGGTGTAGAACACGCGGCCCTGTCCGTACGTGCGGGCCCAGGCCATCGGGTATGGCGGGCGCTGATACACGTTGCCGCGCATGCCTTCGGTATCGATGACCGCGACCACGTGCAGATCGTTGGCGAAGTTTTTCAGCGAGTACCATTCCTCTTTCATTTTGAACTGCGGGGCGCACGCGGCGGCGCCGGGGAACTTCGGATCGACGATATGGATGATCGGATCCTGCTGGGCGCCGTGCTTGATGAACTCACCGCCGAGCATGACGATGTACGGATCGCGCTGATCCATCGGTTGGGTTACATAGCGGGGGCCGGAGTGACAGGTGTCCGAGGCGCTGTGAAATCCGATGTAGCCCTTGCCGTCGTGAATGGCCTTGAGGAAGGCGGCCTTGCCTTCGGGGGTCATGGGCTTGCCGCCGTCCTTGGAATTGGGGGCGGTCAGTGCGCCGGTGGTATAGAGGGCGAAGGCGTCGAAGCCGGCGACGAATTCGGGGGTGAACAGCGAGCCGTCCTTGGTGACGACCAGTTCCCAGCCGTGGGCTTCGCAGATGGGGCGGAGGACGTTTTCGGCGTGGGAGGGTTTGCCGTCGGTTTCCTTGATGACCGAGTGTTCGTACCCGGCGGAGCGTGTGTAGAACAGCAGGCGTTTTTTACCGGCGGCATGTGCCGTGACCGAGCCGACCGCCATGGCGGCCAGGGTGAGGGCGAGCACGAACAGGCGGCGTGATGGTGCGGTCATGGCGGGATCCTTGTGTGACGGTTGAATCGGGCTGCGACAGCGGGGTCGACATGCATTTTAACGGAAATAACCGCCAACTGATTGCGTGATCCCCCGTACGGCCTGAAAGCCGGCCGGCCTGAATACAAGGATTTTACACACCCGGGGGCCGACCTCTGGTAAAATGTGGACATGGAGAAAGTGGTCCGCCAACTGGCTGACGAGTTGTTGTCACGACTCGACGATGGGTCGTCGCGCGATCGGTACATGGTGGGCATCGCCGGCCCCCCCGGCAGCGGCAAGACGACGATGGCGCAGATGATGGCCCACGCGACCGGCGGGGTGGTCGTCGAGCTCGACGGATTTCATCGCAGCAATCGTGAGTTGACCATGGCCGGGCAGATCAGCCGCAAGGGCGCTCCCGACAGTTTCAACGTCGAAGGCTTCGTCGACCTGCTGCGTGAACTGCGAGCCGGTGAAGCCGTGCGGGCGCCGATTTACAGTCGCGTGTTGCACGAGCCCATCGAGCAGATGGTGCCGATTCACTACGAGGATCGGCTCATCTTCGTCGAAGGCAACTACCTGCTGCTGGGCGACGGCGCGTGGGCGGACATTTGCACGTTGCTCGACGAAGCGTGGTACCTGGATGTGTCGATGCAGTTGTGCATGCAGCGCGTTGCAGCGCGCCACCAGCGCGGCGGGTGTACCGCTGTACAGGCTCAACGCAAAATCCAGCAGAACGACCAACCCAACGCCATGCTCATCATGAGCACGAAGCAACGGGCCGATCGAGTGTTGTCGATGGATAAGGTCAGGCGGTGACCGGCGAGCCGGCGGGGATGCCCGGCGCCTGCGGCTGATCGGTGATCGGGAAGGTGGCGACGGGGCGCATCGAAAGGCGATAGCTGGTGCCGTCGCAGAGCACCGGCCGCACGGACAGTTCGCCCTGATCGAGCACGACCGCCCAGGGCTTGCCGGGAAAACCATAACATCCCGTGTTGATGATCACGCGATGGGCCAGGTTCCAGATGCCCTGGCGATGCGTGTGGCCCAGCAGAATGAACCGCGCATCGGGTACATGCTCGGCGGCGAAGGCGGCGGCCAGGTGCGGGATCTTCTTCCAGTACATCAGAATCTGCGGAATCAACCACGGCCGCTGCAGCAGTTCGACCCATGCGGGGCGCGGCTTGTGGGTGTTGTAATAAGCCCATTCGGCGCTGGCGGCGTGCTGCGACACGGCCAGACGATTTTCAAGACAATCACGCTGGCCCGGTTCCAGCTTCGCCATCGCCAGTTTGTTGACGGTGCGAATCTTGTCGGCGGCGGGCGACCACGGCGCAATCGCCGGGTGAAGCACATCGCCGTGCGTGATGAAGACACGACCGCCGGCCAGACGCAGGTGGCGCACATCTGAAAGATAAGGATCGTGATTGCCCGAGAGCATCGTGACCTGCACGCCGTCGCGCTCGGCCAGCTCCAATAGCTGCATCACCTCGCGGGCGGCCTGACCACGATAGATCGGGTGGTGGACCTCGGCGACATCGCCGTTGAGCACGAGGTGGTTGGCCCCATGCCACAGCGGACGCAGTGCCGCCGCCGACAGCGCGGCGCCGTCGGGCCGGCCCAGGTGTGTGTCAGACAGAATGACGATCCGACCGATCATACATAGGCATTATCGGTGGTCGGACAAGGTGGATTTAGGGTAAACTCCCCAGTGATATGAGTAAAAATATTCATACCGTGCTCAACGCCCTGCAAACGCTGGCCCCGCTCGAACTCGCCGAGCCCTGGGACAACACAGGCCTGCTTTTATCGCCCTCAAAGCCCCGGCCGATCGATCGGATCATGCTCACGATCGATCTGACGCAGGCGGTGGTCGACGAGGCGGTCGCCCGCAAAACCCGTTTAATCGTTGCATACCATCCGGTCATCTTCGAGCCGCTGAAACGCATCACCGGCAAGCTGGCCGCGCTGGTTGAAAACCGCATCGCCGTGTACAGCCCGCACACTGCCCTGGACGCGGCGCCCGGCGGGGTCAACGACTGGCTGGCCGACGGCCTTGCCCCCGCCCCCGGAAGTAAAGGCGAAAGTCAGCGTGCCCCGCTGTCACCGCACTTCGCCCACCTGCCCGGCGGTTCGCACAAGCTCGTCGTCTTCGTGCCGACCAATCATGTCGACGCGCTGCGCGACGCCCTGTCGCAAATCGGCTGCGGCGGCATCGGCAACTACACCCACTGCTCGTTCAACCTCGAAGGCTACGGAACCTTCCTCGGCAACGAGCAGACGCATCCCGTTGTCGGCATGGCCGGTCGACTCGAACGCGTGCCGGAGATTCGACTGGAGATGCTCTGCAGTCTCGACATGCTGCCGACGATCACATCGACAATTCACCGTGTGCATCCTTATGAAGAGCCCGCCTGGGAGGTGTACCCGATTCAACCCGTGCCGCGTGACGGCGTCGGCCAGGGGCGGCTGATCACACTCAAGCGCCCTGTCACGCTCAGCACCCTGCTGCGCCGCATCCGCAAACACCTGAACCTGCCCCACCTCCGCGTCGCCGCTCCCGATGATGTGCAGCGCGGCAAGCGGAAGATCACCACCATCGCCGTCTGCCCCGGCGCCGGCGGGTCCGTGTTCAAATCCGTCACGGCCGACGCCTACCTCACCGGCGAGATGCGCCATCATGATGTGCTGGCCAAGCGCGAGGCCGGCTCCGTCGTCGTGCTCACCGATCACACCAACACCGAGCGCGGCTACCTGCCCACGCTGCGTGACAATCTCCGCAAAGCGCTCGGCAAATCAGTCAAAATCGAAATCGCACGCAGCGATCGTGATCCGCTGACGATCGTGTGACCCCCGGAAATCACCTTGATGCAATTGAAGCTGTTTCGACATATGTGGGGCGTGCCCGAATCGCCCGCCGAGTGCTTTGGGCGTTTTGCCCGCAACGGGTACCACGGCATCGAAGCTGTGCCCCCTGCTGAAGGCGCCGAGCACGATGCATTGGTCGAGCAACTCGCCGCGCACCGCTTCGACTTCATCGCGCAGATTCACAGCTTCGATCATGACGGCCCCGCCGAGCCGAGCGTCGCCGCGCACATCGATCGATTCGGCCGCCTCGTCAAGCTCGCCGCCTCATACCGCCCGCTGATGATCAACGCCCACAGCGGGTTTGACGGCTGGACGCTCGATCAGGCTACCGACTATTTCACGCAGGCGCTCGCCATCGAAAAACAGTTCGGCATCCCCATCGCCCATGAAACGCACCGCAAGTGCGTGTTTTACAATCCATGGTCAACCCGCGCGATCGTCGAACAATTCACCGACCTCAAACTCTGCGCCGACTTCAGCCACTGGGTCAACGTCTGCGAGCGACTGATCGACGATCAGCTCGACATCATTCGCCTCTGCGCCACGCGGACGATTCACCTGCACACCCGTGTCGGTTTCTGCGAAGGCCCACAAGTGCCCGATCCGCGATCGCCGCATTACGCACCCGAGTTGGCCGCACACGAACGCTGGTGGGATCACGTCTGGGACGCCCAGCAGCAGCGCGGCATGGCTGTCACCTCCCTCGTGCCCGAGTTCGGCCCCCCGCCCTATCTGCATGTTCACCCGGGCACGCAGCAACCGCTCGCAGACCTTGACGCGGTCTGCAACTGGATGGCCCAGCGGCAGGCCGAACGCTTCACTGCCAGAAACTCGCCCGGCAGCCCGGCGCCTCGGTGACGGTCACGCAGGTCAGCTTCACCACCGCCGGCAGTTTCGGCGCGATCGCCTTGTAGATGTGTTCAGCCACGCGCTCGGCGGACGGGTTCACTGTCGCAAAGGCTTCGACGTCGTTGAGGCGGGTGCCGTCCAGCGGCCCAAGCGCGTCACCGACAGTCTTCTCCAACTCGTGAAAGTCCATGACGACTTCCATCGCGTCCAGTTCGGCGGACTGCACATGCACCAGCACGCGCCAGACGTGTTCGTGCATCGGCTCCATCGTGCCGTCGTAAAGTTTCAATGCGTGCGCTGCTGTGAATTCACGTTCGATGCGTAGTTCATACATTCTGAATCTTCCATTTGATCGCTGCGGAGATACTGAGTATATCAGTTGGACATGGCCGGACTTCAATTTCGCACGTCCAATCGGACTCGACCCGCCGGGGTTTTCGGCAAGCTCTTCATGAGCCTGTTTTTCAGCGTCTTCGCGGCGTTCGGTATCGGGTTCGTCTACCTGATCGGGTCGGATGTTTTCGCCACGGCCCAGACCTATTCATGGGACGCCGCCCCCTGCACCATCGACAGCATCCGCATCGATGAGCAGCACAGCGAAAACAGTCCGTTCACCATCGCCGTCAACTATCGCTACAGCTACCAGGGTCGCAACTATACCTCCAGCAGCTTCACCGCCGATGATGCGCGCTACGACGATTACACGGAAGTCCAGCACCTCGTCGAGCTATACCCCGTCGGCGGGCAAGCGACCTGTTACGTGAACCCGGACGATCCCCGGCAGGCGGTGTTGCAGCGCGGCAGTCTGTGGCTCGGCTTCGCGGTGTTGTTTCCGATGATCTTTGTGGCCATCGGGCTCGGCGGCATCTACTTCACATGGCGCGGCGGATCAAAATCCAAAGACCCCGCCCGCACGCCGATTGTGTCAAAGAAAAAGGGCTTGAACGGCAAGCTGATTGGCGCCGGGTTTTTCGGCATCTTCGCGGTCGTCGGGTTGATCGCCGGGTGGTTTCTGCTGGTCAAGCCGGTGATGCAGGTCATCGACGCGCGAAGCTGGCCGGCCGTGCCGTGCGTCGTCGAGTCCAGCAAGATTCGTTCGCATTCCAGCGATGACGGCACGACCTACAGCGTCGACATTCTCTATCGCTACGAGTTCGACGGCCGCACGTACAAGTCCAACCGTTACGAATTCATCGGCGGATCATCCGGCGGACGCAGCGGCAAGGAAAAGATCATTCGCCAGTACCCGCGCGGGGCGAAGAAGACCTGTTACGTGAACCCCGACGATCCCGCCGAGGCGGTGCTTCAGCGGGGTTTGAGTTGGATGTTTCTGCTGGGCCTGCTGCCGCTGGTGTTCAGCGCGGTCGGATTCGGCGGGTTGTACTTCATGTTGCGCAGCGACCGCAAAAGCAAACCGTCGCTGCCGCTCCGTGCCATCGGGGAGCGGGGCCGCGCGGCGCCGATCGACATCGCCGTCGCATCGTTGGAATTTCTACCGAAGTTTGAACCCTCCGACGAGCCCGTCACGCTCAAGCCCACATCCAGTCGACTCGGCAAGCTGATCGGCGCCATCGTGTTTGCACTGATCTGGAACGGGATCACCAGCATCTTTGTTTACAAGGTCGTCGAGTCGCACATGTCCGGTCGACCCGAGTGGTTTTTGACGTTGTTCATGATTCCGTTCGTGGCGGTCGGGCTCGGGTGTGTCGGCTTTGTGATCTACCAGTTTCTGGCGATGTTCAATCCGACGGTGCAGGTCACGGTCAACCGCAACGCGCTGGCCCAGGGCGAGGCGCTGGACGTGGCGTGGGACCTGGTCGGACGCACGCAGATGGTCACGAAGATGCGTGTCTGGCTGCAGGGCCGCGAAGAAGCGACCTACCGCCGCGGCACCAACACCGTCACCGACAAACACGTGTTCACGGAAATCGAACTGGCGAACACCGACAACCCGGCGGACATCATCGGCGGGGCCGGCACCGTCGACATCCCCGTCGACACGATGCACAGCTTCGTGGCGTCCAACAACAAGATCATCTGGTCGCTGCACGTGACCGGTGAGATACCCCGCTGGCCGGACATCAAGGTCGAATACCCCATCGTCGTACTGCCGGCGTCAGTGACCCCGGCCCCGGAAGAGAGATGAATCATGAATGAACTAACCATCACGCTCGACCACCCCGACGCGGCGTTCACACCCGGCGGCCGCATCGCCGGCAAGGTTGAATGGCGACTGGCCGCCGCCCCCGATGCGATGGAGCTTCGCCTGGTCTGGTACACCGAGGGTAAAGGCACGCAGGACGCCGAGATTGTTCAGACCATGCGCTACGATCACCCCATCGCGGCGGATTCACATACGTTTGAGTTGACAGCCCCCGTCGGTCCGCACAGTTTTTCCGGCACGCTGATTTCACTGCTTTGGGCGTTGGAACTGGTCACCGATTCTGAAGATCACGCGACACGGCAGCCGATCGTCATCGCCCCGGCCGGCAAGGAAATCGAACTGCACTCGGCATGAAAGCCAAAGACAATCCATTTCGCGCCGAACGTCTGCACAAGCTGACTTACCAGCCGGTTGATGAGACCTGGCCGAGCATCATGCGCCGATTGTCGGCACTGCATCATCGGGCGGCGATCATCGGGCCCCACGGCACCGGCAAATCAACGCTGCTGGATGCGCTGGCTCAACGACTGGCGGCGTCCGGGATGAATCTCCATCGCCTGTTCATCAATGATACTTCCCCCGCTCCGCCGATGCGTGTAATCATCGGCATGGCGCGCTCGCTTGGACCGCGGGATGTGATGTTGATCGATGGAGCCGAGCGCATAACGCGCCGGACCTGGGCTTATCTCAAACACGCTACCCATCGCCTGGGTGGCTTGATCATCACCACGCATCGCCGCGGGATGTTGCCGCCGCTGGTGACCACACGCGGCACGCCGGCCCTGCTGCATGCGCTGATCGACAGGCTGCCGGATGTACAGGCGCACGAACTGCCGATGTCGCCGGCCATGCTGTTAGATCAATGTCGGGGGAATGTGCGCGATGCGCTGCGACAACTGTATGACCACTATGCGGCCATCTGAACGGTAGATCACACAAGCGACGTTTTCTTTTCCGGCTCGTGAGCGGGGCGAACGACCGTCAACTGATCAACGGGAATCTGCATCAGGTCAATCACATAGTCGGTCGGCGAACCGTCGTCGTTGAGCACGCGGACGATCGGGCGATCCAGTCGCTCGATGTTCGTGGCCAATACGTGCGCGATGCGGCGGTTGGACAGCACGACGTATGAACCGACGGGAAAGAGCCCCGCCGCCTGCACCAGGGCGCGCGTCGTGGTCTTGCAGAAGATACCCGCAGCAGCGGAGCGAATCAGCTCCTCCATCACGACGTAAGGTATCTTCGGCTTGTGATACGAACGGTAACTGACCGCGGCGCAGAACACGTCAGCGACACCAAGCACACGCGCATAATCGCAGATCCGATCACCGCGCGTGCCGCAGGGATAGCCGACGCCGGTCTCGCGTTCGTGGTGTTGATACATCGCCAGGCGTGCGAGCGCGTCGATGTCACCGTGACCGTCCAGCAGTGCGACGGTGAACGCTGTGTGCCGCTGCACACGGCTGCGATCGATCTCACTGAGAGCGCACCCGCCGATGCGAATGCGCTCGGGAACCAGCAGCATGCCCACATCCATGAGCAGACCGCAAAGCCCTACGGTTTTCACATGCTGCGACGACCATTTCAGATGTGCCGCGATGGCCATCGAAATCAGCGTCACGCTGAAAGCATGATCCGGTAGATATCGATCTCGCCCGGAGCACATCATCGCCAGTTGCGTCACGTGCCGCGGGTAATTCAGCAACTGGTCGTACAGCGTATCGACCACCGCCTGAATGGATGCGGCTGATGTGCTTACACCGGATTCAATCTGCGAAAACCAGCCACGGATCTTCTGCACGATCTGCTCTCGCTCGGCGGCGAGCACATGGGCCTCGGGCCAGTTGTCCTCGGCCAGGATATGTCCGTGCCAGATGTCGACCGAGTTGGGCGGAACACGCAGTGGAAGCTTCTGAGTTTCCTGCTGAAGATTGTCGACCACGACGTCGGCCATCACCATCCGTTCACGACGCAGGCGCGCCTGATCGGCCTCCTGCTCGCGGGCCTCCTGGGCGTAGGCGCCGTCCTCCATGGCGTCGATGTGATGCTGCTCGATTTCCTGACCCTGCTCCACGATCAAATGGCCGCCCTTGGCGAGCATGTCACGATCGGCCATCTGACCGGCTCGAACATGATGGCTTTCCACGGGGCGAACCACCCCCGCTTCAACCAACTCGTCCAGCGATTTGGCCGTGTACAGTTCCGGGTCCGGCAGACCCAACAACACCTGGCGGTGACGCTCGGTGATCGTCACGCCCTGATTCAGCAGCTTCTGCCCGTTGGGAAGAAACAGCGCTTCTTCAAGGCATGTGCCGACATCGATATCAGTGGTTCGAAGCTTTTTCATGCTCAGGCAAGCGTTATTCGGACTGACACACCGGCGCACCACTTCGGAGCGCATTCCTATTCTGCATCGGCGATCAATCGTGTTGGGTTAACCGCGGCCGCACGCCTTGCCAGTCTGAAAAATTGCGATAACTTGGTCCTCAGATTATCCACCACGTATGAGTACTCATAATGTCCGACTTTCCCCTGATGCTTTCTGTCAGTGGCATGCGCGGCCTGATCGGTCGATCGCTCACACCACCCGTCGCGGCGCGCTACGCTGCAGCTTTCGGATCCTGGCTGCGACAATCCACCGGCGAGGCGCATCCACATGTCGTGATTGGCCGCGATAGTCGACCCTCGGGGTTGCTGGTTCAACAGGCGGCGGTCGCCGGGCTCGTGGCGGTCGGCTGCCGCGTGACGACTCTCGGCATCGTCACCACGCCCAGCGTCGCCATCATGACCGAGCATCGCCACGCCCACGGCGGCATGGTCATCACCGCGTCGCATAACCCGATCATCTGGAACGGCATCAAGGCGCTGCGAGCCGACGGTGTCGCCCCGCCGCCCGAACAGGCCGCACAGATCATTCAAAGATTCCATGACGACCAGGTGGACTACGTGGACGTCACGCAGCTTCAACCCATCGACCATGATGACACGACGACCGATGTGCACCTGCAGCGCATCTTCGACCATCTGGATGTCGAAGCGATCCGTAAGCGGAAGATCAAGGTGGTGCTCGATTCGGTCTGCGGGGCCGGCGGCCCGGCCACGGCGGTGATGATGCGGGAGCTTGGCGTCGAGTTGGTTCACCTGTACGGGGAGCCGACCGGCATTTTCCCGCACACCCCCGAGCCAACCGCGGAAAACCTGACCGGCCTCGCTGCCGCCGTCAAAGAACACGGCGCCGACATCGGCATGGCGCAGGACCCCGATGCGGACCGGCTGGCGCTGGTGGATGAAACCGGTCGCTACATCGGCGAGGAATACACGCTCGCGCTGAGCGCTTTGCATGTGATGAGTCGAACGCCAGGCCCCGCGGCGGCGAATCTATCCACCTCACGGATGATCGACGACATTGCCGAGCGCTTCGGGGGGCTTGTGCACCGCACGCCCGTCGGCGAAGCCAGCGTGGCCGCCATGATGCGTCAGCACGATGCGGTCATCGGCGGTGAAGGCAACGGCGGCATCATCTGGCCGAAGGTCATTTGCGTGCGGGATTCACTGGCCGGCGCCGCGCTGATGCTCGAACTGCTGGCGACGACCGGCAAATCGCTGTCGCAACTGGTCGCGGACATTCCCGCTTACAGCATCGTCAAGCAGAAGCTGCCGATCGAACCGGGCATGGCGGATCGCGCCATCGAGCAGGTCGGCAAGCTGTTCGCCGACGATCGCATCGACCTGCAGGACGGCATCCGTGTCGATCTGGCGGACAGTTGGGTGCACGTGCGGCCGTCCAACACCGAGCCGATTCTGCGCATCATCGCTGAAGCCCCACGGGAAGACGATGCCAACGCCTTGATTCAGAAGGTGCGCGAGGCGCTCAACCCGTAGTACGCCGAGCGGGTGACACATCCGCGGCATCCGGGGTGTAAGTCATCGGCGCCTCGGCGGTGAGTCGGTGGCCATGCAGGTCGGTGTACTGCACTTCCAGGCGAAGCCGCTGATGCGGAGCAACCGGCTCCTCGAGCTTGAGCTTGAACGTGTACGTGCGAGTGA
This sequence comes from Planctomycetales bacterium ZRK34, assembly GCA_014873095.1. Lineage (GTDB taxonomy): Bacteria > Planctomycetota > Phycisphaerae > Phycisphaerales > Zrk34 > Zrk34. The sequence goes on along the minus strand of CP050848.1, from coordinate 2,929,869 downwards.
TGGGGTCGTAATGCCTGCGATTTTCCTGGAGCGTCGTCATCGGCGCGTCCCACTGAAACAGCCGCACATTCACACCCTCGCGAGCGGCTCCCGCAGCGACCCTGTAAAGCTCGAAGCGGAAGTCGCCGACGCCCTTGGTCGGATCACCCACCTGGTCCAGCAATTCCATGCGCACTTCCAGCAACATGGAATTGCCCGAGCTATCCAAGCCGATCGTGGTGAACGGATGGACACGCATGGCCTTGGGCACAAACGGCCAGGCATCATCAGGCCCAGCCCCAATGGTCGAGCCGCCCTTGAATCCGACCCCGTCGCATGCAGCCAGCGACCAGGCCAAACCCATCACGAGAATGATCCAAACCCCAATACGCATGTGATCAAGATACGATTGGTTTGCCCGCGTTTCAAATCCCAAGCAACCGCCCCACCCATCGATCGACCAGATCGATCACCGGCCCGGCCACCCCGATCATCGCCTGGTCACGCCCGGCGGACTGCACCGCCTGGTGATAATCCGGGTCGTCGAGCAGTCGTTCGACGCTGGTTTCGATCAATTGCACACGATCGATCGCCGCCGCCAGCTGCGGGTGTTCTTCGGTGAATTCGTTCCAGCGCATGTCCAGCCGCTGCTCGACCAGTTCGTGCAGTTCATTGACATTCATGGGGTCGTCTCCGTGTGTGTAGAGTTTTCAAGCTGCTGATCAATCCACTGACGCAGGCGCGTCGCGCTCCACAGCAATTGATCCTGCTGCTGCAACACGATCGCCGCACGATCCAGCGATTCGCCGGCCAGACGCAGATTCTCCTGCCGCAGCTCAATCTGTCGCTTCGTCTGAAGTTCATGTTCCAGAAGCATCTCCCGCGCGGTCACATACACGCGGGCGCCCTGGGCCACCCAATCCGCATCAAGCTGATCGCGTGCTGCCAGATCAGCGTTGAAGCCCGCTTCCAACGCGCTGCGCTGCTGGGTGTACCACTGGCTGAGCCGTTGCGAATCATCCGACAGGTGCTGCTGCTCCTGCTGAATCACCTTGCCGGCCACATTCACCAGCAGCGGCACCGACGACGGCGTCGAACATCCGCCGACAAGGAAACACATCCACACCGCCGCGCTAAGCGGCACGATCCGACTTGCGCATTTCATGAGCAATGTCCTCCAGAAGTTGACACATTCGTTGCTGCGCTGATTCAAAGCTGATCAGCGCTTCGGTGTTCTGACTGACCAGTTGAGTCAGCACGGCCAGTTCCTGAGCCTGGCGCATCAGGTGTTCATGAGCCTCCGTGATCTGAGACTCGCGTTTGCGGCTGTGCATCCGTTCCCAGACCCACAACATGCCGACGATGGCAGTCACCGGCATCGAAGTCCAGCTCATTGCGGTAGTAGTCCCACAGGCGCTGATGGGCCGGTCGATTGTGTGCACAGTGCTCGGCGATGAGCATGGCGACCAGATCGTCGGGGATCATCGCGTCGGGGGTTTGCGTGGCGGTCGTCGTGTGTGAACTTCCGGAGGTCGGTGGCATGGTCTACCCTCTTGTGGTGTGCTCTCACAAAAGGAATTGACGACCGTTCGGTGCGCACAACGACGACGCTGTGCGCGCCCGCGATGAAGCGCAACTGCTGGCAAGACGTGGCGATGAAATTTTTCAGATGTTTTTTCCGTGCGCCGCCGAGATGTGAAAATTCGTGCGCACAAACAAAGAACCCGGCGATCAGGTCACCGGGCTATCGAAATATATTGCTGTGAAATGGGATCAGGTCGCGTCGCAGAGACCGGACTCGTCGATGACCTCGGCGTGGGTGTACTCATCGAGAATGAGGTCGACGATCTCGCCGTCGTCCTTGCGGAGCGTGAGGCGGTCGAGCCAAAGCTTGTCGTGACGGGCGTGGGCGAACCATGAACCGGTCTTGACCTGGTCGTACTTGACGATTGTGCCGCGCGTGGTGGTGGTCCAGACCTCGTCGCGCTGCGGAATCTGTTGGGTGATCTCGACGATCATGCCGGGCTTTAACTGATCTGTGGGGTGGCTCATGGGAGGCTCCGTGGCCTTTGAGTTTAGCCGATTCAGGGCGTTAGGTCACGCGACTCGATGACGATGTCCTGCCGGCCGCGCATCAGGTAGGTGATTCCCGCCCAGCGGATGCGGCGGCCGAACAGCGTCGAGGCCGCCAGCAGCCAGTGCAGCGTCATCCACAGGGGCGTGGCAACCGCCTCCATTATGAATACCGCCGTCATCTGCTGCACCGTTTCCCGGCCGTACAATTTTTTGACGATCTGCCGCCGCTTGATCGCTCGTAAAACATCGAAAACCATCACCCCCCCGATCGCCGCAATCGCCCATGTCCATCCCGCCAACAGACCAACGATCGCCGACACCCACCCCGCCACGTACAGGCTCAACACCGCCAGCACCCGCCACCAGGCCCACGGTGAATACACCCGTGTGATCAGATATTGTCGGCGGGCGAATTCGATGAGTCTCGCCCATGTGAATCGAACCGGCGAAGCGACCATCCCGCGCGACATGAAATAGACGCGCATCTTCTGATGATGCACCGCCCGCGTCAGTTGATAATCATCGCTGAGCGCCCCCTGCCAGTAGTCCGCCAGTCGGCATTCACGCATTTGGGGGATCGTCATCGCCATTGATCCGCCCCAGGCGTGGTTGCGATAGCCCGGGCCGAGCATCGTGGCGACCGAGGAATTGATCACGCTGGCGAAGTGCGTCGCCCAGTTTGAATCCGCCGGGATAAACCACCGGTAGCCGGTCGCCGCGCCGTAGTTTTTCTTGATCGCCGCCTCAGCCATCGCCTTGAGCCAGTCGTCGCCCGGCACCGCATCGGCATCAGCGAACACCACCACGCCGTCGTCTTCGTCGACCGTCGCCAGCCCGCATCGAAGATTGTGCACCTTCTGGCCTTCATGCTCGGCAAGCCCCGCCGCCAGCAAGTCCACGCGCCCCAGCCCCGCCGCACGCGGCAGGCGATCGATCAACTGGCGAAGCTCAACGTGAGCCGGCTCGCTTTCGGACTCGGTCACAAAAACCAACCGATACATCGGGTGGGTCTGGCTGAACAGCCCGCGCACGTGTTGCTCGAACTCATCGTCGACGCCTTTGACCGGCACGATCACCACCACCGGCAATTTAAGAAGATGCCCAACGAACGGACTGCGACCGGTCTGCAACCGCAGCCGTCGATAAAACCGGCGCACGTTCAACCAGCACCAGATCGCCTGGAAAACCCACAGGCCCCACAGAATCAATATGCCCAGCGGCGGAAATATCATGGCCGGATTGTACGGCATCGGCAGGCAATCTTCCTGATCGACCGCATAAAGCAGAACGCCGCTGAATAATCAGCGACGTTCCGTGAAATGTTCATCGATGTCGGCATCAGGCGATCAGTCCCACAGCGACTGGCCGGTCATCGCCTCGGGCTGCTCAAGGCCCATCATCTTGAAGGCCGTGGGCACGATGTCGGCCAGGCGGCCGCCCTCGCGGAGCTTGACATCCGAGCCCTTGAGCCGACTGTCCACGAGGATGCACTCGACCGTGTAGGTGGTGTGCGCGGTGTGCGGAGCATTGGTCGTCGGGTCGAACATCTGCTCGGCGTTGCCGTGGTCGGCGGTGACGATGAGCTGCCCGCCCTTGGCCAGCGTCTTTTTGACGATCTGACCGACGCATCCGTCGACAGTTTCGACAGCCTTGATGGCGGCGTCGAGCTTGCCGGTGTGGCCGACCATGTCGCCGTTGGCGAAGTTGACCACGATCATGGCGTAGTCGCCGTCGAGGGCTTCGAGCACCGCGTCGAGAATCCCCGGGGCGCTCATCTCCGGCTGAAGGTCATACGTGGCGACCTTCGGGCTCGGCACGATCTTGCGGTCCTCACCCTCGAACGGGTCGTCACGATAGTCGTTGAAGAAGAATGTCACATGCGGGAATTTCTCGGTCTCGGCACAGCGGAACTGCTTGAGCTTGTGCTGCTGGAGCCACTGCCCGGCGATGTCGACCATCTTCGGCGGCTTGGGGAAGGCCACATTGACCATCTCGCTCAGCGCCGCTTCGTAGGCTGTCATCGTGACGTAGAAAACATCGAGCTTGTCGCCGCGGTCGAAGCCCTTCTCACCGGAGTCGGGTGATTCCTTGACGTGGCCGTAGAACTGGTCCATCACGAAGGCGCGGGTGATTTCGCGCGGGCGGTCGCCACGGTAGTTGTAGAAGATCACCGAATCGCCGTCGCTGATGCGCGTGTCGGCGGCATCGTCGCCCACGGTGCGCGGCGTGATGAACTCATCACCGTTCTGCGAATCGTTGGTCGGATTGTCGTAGTAGTTCTGCACGGCCTCGGCGGCGGTGGCGAAGTTGGGCGTATCACCACGACCGGTCAGCATGTCGTAGGCGCGCTTCACGCGCTCCCATCGGTTGTCGCGATCCATCGACCAGTAGCGCCCGCAAAGGCTGACGATGCGACCGACGCCGATGGCCTGGCACTTGTCTTCGATCTGTCCGATGAAGCCCTTGCCGGTGTACGGACCGGTGTCGCGACCGTCTGTGAAGGCATGAATCACAACTTTTTTTTGCCCGATTTTTTTACACAATTCGAGGCAGCCATAGAGGTGATCCATCAGCGCGTGAACACCCGCATCCGAGGCCAGCCCCATCAGGTGAACGGTCTTGCCCGAGTCCTTGGCGCGCTGCACGGCGCCGGCGAGCGATTCGTTTTCAAAGAACTCGCCGGTGCGGATCGCCTTGGTGATGCGGACCGATTCCTGGTCGACGATGCGGCCGGCGCCGATGTTCTGGTGGCCGACTTCGCTGTTGCCCATCGTGCCGTCGGGAAGGCCCACATCTTCGCCGCTGGTGTGGATCAAAACCGACGGATAATCCGCTAAAAGTGCGTCACATTCAGGGGTTTTTGCGAGTTTGACGGCATTGAAGGCGTCGTGCTCGGGATTCGGGTTGCGGCCCCATCCATCGCGGACAATCACGACCATGGGGGTGGAAAGTGAACCGGCCATCGGAAGGCTCCATATGTTTGGGAAAGCGGCTGACACGGTCAGCGCGGGAGCGATGATTGTACGGCGCACGACAGCGCCGAACAACGTGAAACCTATGAGGGATGCACTGTATCCGCGGCGGCGCGATGCGTTATGTAATGATGATGAAACAGCGATTTGATGTCGGCGCAGCGCCTGCGGCATGTGGTCAAATCGTCAAAATTGACTCAAGCGCGCCCGATAGCGTGGCCGATAAATTTTGCAAGCTCCCGAACAAAACGGTTGACAGTGAAAAACCCATCGCGTTAGATGGAACATAGCTCCGACACGGCCTTGTCAATGGAGACCAAAGCCATGGCTAAGAAACGCACGAAGAAGAAGGCCACTAAGAAGAAGGCCACCAAGAAGAAGGCTGCCAAGAAGCGCGTAGCCAAGAAGAAGACCAAGAAGAAAGCCGCCAAGAAGAAAGCCGCCAAGAAGAAGGTCGCCAAGAAGAAGGCGAAGAAGAAAGTAGCCAAGAAGAAGACCAAGAAGAAGGCGACCAAGAAGAAGGCTAAGAAGAAGGCCGCCAAGAAGAAGGCTACTAAGAAGAAAGCCACGAAGAAGAAGGCCACCAAGAAGAAGGCCTCCCGCAAGAAGAAGCGCTGAGCGCTTCGACCTCCGCGTGGGGGTCGACGAATCTGCTGAGGCCCCGCCTGCTCCGAAACTAGGCGGACCTCAGATCGAATCATCGCAAGGCCACGGAGCAGATTTTCAAAAGAGTGCCGGTTTCCCGGCACTCTTTTTTTATGCGCGCAGCACGAGCGTTCAGCCGGTGCGATCACACGACGCGCCCGGACGCGGCACTGTGGCACAGCCGCCCTCGGCTGTGCTGAAGTCATCGCCCGCACAGCCGAGGACGGCTGTGCCACAGGTTCGAAATCGATCACGCCCTGACGCCCGAGCCTTTTGTGTGTTTGGCATAACGGTCTTCGGCAACCGGGGAATTCCCTCAATCCCCCGGCACGCGGTACTGGCCTCTTGCCTGCTTTGAGCGTCCCGGTATACTGCCTTTACGGCCTGTCCGTAACACCGAGCAAACCCGTAAGCCCCAAGGGCAAGGATTCGAGTATGTCCCACTACATCGGTGAAACATGCGTCGGCACAAAGGACACCGCCTGCGTGGACGTGTGCCCCGTGGACTGCATTCACCCCACCAAAGACGAGCCTGACTTCGAAACCGAAAAGCAGCTCTACATCGATCCCGACACCTGCATCGACTGCGGCCTGTGCGTCGACGAATGCCCGGTCAAGGCGATCTACCCCGAAGAAGATATGCCCGAAGAGTGGCAGTCCTACATTCAGCTGAATCAGGACTACTACGCCAACAAGTCGTAAGCCCTCTCGGCATCTGATCGGATAAGCGACAAGCCCGACGCTCACGCGCCGGGCTTGTTTTTTTGTCATCAATCGGGACAGGCGTTGCGGCCGGGGCGAACGGCGGTCGCATCGTCAGAATTTCAACAGGGACCCGGTCGGGGCGGTGAATCAGCCGCCGCAGCCGTCGTCTTCTTCTTCGTCGGTCGTGGTGCGGGTGACCACGGACGGCGCGTCGGCGGGTTCGGTCCAGTCTTCGGTGTTCGGCAGGTTCAGTTCGCTGGGCATGGTTTTTCGGTATCCAAGTTTGCGGATGACCTCGAGGACTTCGGTCCAGGTCGGGAATGCTTTACCGTTAACACGCTTGAACGCATCGATAGCCATCACGAACAGAAACTGTTCGTTGCTCATCTCGCCTTCTTCAGCCTGGCGGGTGAAATCGGTGCGGCGGCGTCCGGGGCCGCGCCGGCGTTCGAGGCCGGTCCGGGTGCCGCCGGAAATCAGTCGGCGATCCAGTCCGGTGCGGCGGTCCACGACACTGGTTCGCCGGCCGTCGTCGGCGGCGTCGCGGGCCTGGGACGTGAGGGGATCGAGACTATCGGGCATGACCGAGTCCTCCAAATAAGCAGCCTGCCCCCGTTCATCATGGGGGGCGCTTATTCGGAATATCGGCCTATCGCGGCGACAGGTTTAATCGTCGTCGTCATCGAGCTCGATGTCTTCGTCGTCGAAATCGTCATCGAAGTCGTCGTCGAAGTCGTCATCGTCGAAATCTTCGTCGTCGAGGTCTTCGTCGTCATCGTCGAAAAAGTCATCGTCATCGATGTCGTCTTCGTCATGAATCCGCGGCTCAATGGCGCTCCAGATGGTGCGCGGCCAGTGACGATCCACCAGCGCCTGCGCAGACCACCGATCGCATCCGCTGATCGTTGTGTGGCAACTGTCCATGTTCGCAGCTCCGTAGAATATCAGTCGTATCCAGCCGTCGGCTCAGGTGACCTCCACCCAAAGCCCTTTTCGCACCCGGGGTTTCGCCTTCGGGCTCGCGAAGCGGTAAACTACCCCAACTTTAGCCCTTGTCAAATGTCTATCGACAACTGACACTGGCCTTTTAACAAACTCGGCTCAACCGGTCCATAGCGGCCAACCCGGACTCTGATCGTGACCCAATCCGACCCCCCAATTCCCACCCCGATGCCTGTGCCGCTGGTCGCCGCCGCCGCGTGGGTGGTGCCCGGCCTCGGACACGTGCTCATCGGCGAGCACCGCCGCGGCGTCATTGTCGGTGTCACCCTGCTGAGCCTGTTTATCGGCGGATTGCTCGTCGGCGGCGTCGATGTCATCGACCGCCGCCAGGACACGCTCTGGTTCGCCGGCCAGGCGCTCATCGGCCCCTTGGCGCTGGTGGTTGATCAGGTCCATTCATATTTCGACGCCGACGGCTCGCCCGCTCCGCCTCAGGCCGGTCAACCCATGCCCGCCTACGAGGTCTCCGTCGGCCGCGTCAACGAACTGGGTACGCTCTACTGCACGCTCGCCGGCGTGTTGAACCTGCTGGTCATCCTCGACGTGATCGGCCGCTGCACCCAGCCCGCCGAACCCGCCGAGTCGCAAAGCTCAGACGAGCGACTGGCCGCGCAGGAGAACGCACGATCATGATCATGCCCCTGCTGACATACCTGCCCACCGCGCTCGCCTGGCGGCCGTTTCTGGACCCGCTGGATTTTCACGAGTTGTGGTATCTGCTGCTGCCGCCGCTGGTGTTCGGCATCTCGCTGGTCTACAAAGCCCTGAAGCTGCCGACGCTCGAACGCATCTGGCTGGACACCACCCGATTGGCCGCCTACATCCTCGTGCTGATCAGCCTCGCCGCCGTCGCCCTCTTCGGCATCGTCGAGTACTTCTAAACCCCCCGACTGATTCCCCCCCTCCAAAGCCGCATGCTGAGCGCCGCGAAGCATCGGATCCCCCCTCAATAACACCGCACCTTCACCGCCCCCGCCCCGCCGGGCATGTTCATCACCATGTACCGCAGCGCATCGACCGCATGGTCATGCCCGTCCTTGACCGGCGTGTGATCCCGCGGCCGCTGCGGATCAAAGTGGTAGCTGGCCATCGATTCGATCAGTCGCCCACAACGAGGATGAATCACCAGTTGCACATCCGCCGCCGCCGGCGCGATGCGTCGCCGCAGCAGCGTCAGCCCCTCGGCGATCGTCGAACACCGACTGCGCACGGTGTATCCCGCCGCTTTGAGCAGATCGATTGTGCTGCGCCCGGTCTGTGATTCCCGCTGATTACCCGCCGGATCGACGCCAAGCCACCGCGGCCGGGGCCAGGGGCGACGCCCGATCGCCTCCAGGTGTCGATCCACGATCGTCTCCGTCTGCACATACTCATCGATCACTTCAACACACACGTGCCCGTCAGCCATCGGTCGTAGCTGAGCCCACAACATCACCAGCGGATCGCGCAGCCCGAAGTCCATCCCGCCGACCCACGTCAATGCTTCATCCGCCTCCACCGCCCGCACATGCACCGCCGGATCAAACTCCGCAAACACCGCATCGCTGCGACTGGGTCGTCGGCAGAGCATCTCGCTGGCAAACTGTTCCCGCCCGCTGCGTCGCTGCTGATCCAACACATCCGACACCGCCACGAACCCCCGCGTCGTCTTCGCCCGCCCACCACACGCCTCCCACAGCCCGCAACGCTCACATACCCGCTCCACCTCGCAGCGCCGCATCACATCCAGCGCGCACCACCCGAACACCTTCCACCCCCCGCCATCCAAGCCCGATGACGAGCCAGGCGAGTCGTCGGGGTCCGCCCCCCCCGCCCCTTCAATCAGCTCATGCATCAACCCGAACGGCCGATGCATCGTACTCAACGCCTCCACGCTCCCGCGAACGACCTGTCCGCCGCACACCGCTGACCGTGTCACGAACTGCGCCGCCGCCCAGACTTCGGGGTCGAACAACTCGACTTCATCACACCGCAGTTTTTGCACCCGGTGGCCGCGCACCGAGGTCTGCGACTGGGCCGCCAGCGTGACGCGCGATCCGTTGATCAACCTGACGCCGCGTTCGGTCAGCTTGCCGTCGATCAGCGGCCGGGCCCACGGCCGATCCAGCATCCACTTCAAATGCTCAAACATCCGCTGCGACTGCTCCATCGAACCCCCGAGGATGCACACGCGCACGCCCGGTTTGAACAGCAGATCCAGCAGCGTCGCCACCGCCCCGTAAAACGTCTTGCCGCCCCCGCGATTGGCCCACACCACCGCATCGCCCGGCCGCTCAAAAAATACGTGCTCCAGATAATCCAGCGGCGTCCCGTGTCCGTTGCACACAGCCGTGCCCGGCACCTCGATGCCCAGCGTCCACCGCAACCACCCGCGCAGCTGCGTCCGAGTCGTCGGCCGCACCTGGGCTGGATTCGCTCGCAACATCTCACCCATCGGCATGCTCCGGCTCGCGCCCCAACTCGTCCAGCAAACCCAGCACCATCGGCGGCGCTTTGAACTCCAACGTCCGCTGCACCGTGCCATCACGCGACAGGCGCAGCGATGCCACCTGGTCGTCCCGCTGATCCATCAGGTTCGTCTTCAGCAGTTCCGCCGCCGCCCGCCGCGCAGTCTCCATGTTCTCCTGCTGAGTCGCCAGTTCATAAAGACGCGCCACCGCCGCAATGCGATACCGCCCGATCATCACCTGCGTCTGCATGTCCAACCAGCGCAGCAGGCCCTCGACTTGTGCGTGTGTTTTCTCATCCAGCGACCACGTCGCCACCTCCTCCAGCCGCAGTCCAAGCGTCTTCTCCAGCGACGCCACATCGACATCCGCTTCCAGCAATTGCCTCAGCGTCTGCTTGCGTTTTCGATCACTCAATGCCTTCATGATTCGATTCCCACCAAGAAAAACATGCTTTGACAAAGAACATATTTAACTTAAATATGGTCTTTGTCGGGCAGCGTTATTTGATGTCATGGCGCCCCTGGCCGTGTGTTTATGCTTCAATGGTCGCCAGTTTCATCAGTGCGGTTTCGCGCGGGCCGCCGATCGTTGCGAGCTTTGCATCCAGCGCCGCTTTCTGCGAGCCCGTCAGAAAGAACGTCACCGCCACCGGCATCTCGCCGAGCCCGCGCGGCGCCTGCGGCTGCGGCAGTTTCTCCCGCAATTCGAGATACTTGCGCACCTGCTCGGCCGACTCGGGCAACAGCTTCGCCAGGGCCCCCGCCTCCTGCCCGAGTTTCTCCCGTAATTCGCACAACAAGCGGCTTCTCTTCCGGGGATCGTCCTGCCCCTGCAGGCGGTTGAGCGTCGAAAGCAGCAGCAGCGCCCCCGCGTCGTCGACATCCCACACCACGCAAGCCGCCGCTTCATGTCCAACCCGCTGCAAGGCGAGCCAGCGGTGATGCCCGTCCAGCACCTGGTACACACCCGATGCTGAGTCGCCTTCCGAGGGCGAGGCGTCGGGGCTTTGATCATCCATCCGCCGCACGATCAGCGGCGGGTATTGTCCCGATCGTTCGATGTGATCAACCAGCTTTGTAAGCAACTGCTCATGCATCACGTTCGAGTTCAACGGGTGCGCTCGAAGTTGCGCCAGCGGGATGGATGTGATGTTCATGATTCATTCCTCTTCAGGTAGTACACCGGTTCGCACAACAATCGATCCCGCGCCAACTCCAGTTGCTGCTGCACGGTCAATCGTCCGCCTGCCCAGCGGCGCAACTCGCGTTTGAGCAGTTCCGCGCTGGGCGTTGGACGTGCAACGTTCGCCGCCATCCGTTGAACGCTGGCCAGTTCCCAGAGGTCGAATCCTGCGTACTGCATCGCGTCGCGCAATCGCTGATCTTTGGGCAGTGGCCAGCGGTGATATGCCGTCATGCCTGCTCGTTCAAAAAATGGATGCACCCGCCCCATCGCAGCCAGCGCTTCGGTGTAAGGCGTCGTCGCCGTCGCCAGCGCCGAGCGGACCAGTCGCACCGCCAGCCCCAGCCCGCGCCATTGCGGATGCACCACCACGCGGCTGATGCAGCGTACCTCCGCATTCAGCAGCCGCGCCGCGGCACGCCGATCATCCCAGCGGTACCGCTGGCCCAGCGCCTCGTGGCGCAGCGCGCAACCCAGGGCCGGCAGCGATTCGATCAGCACCGCGACGATCGATGACGCCTCGCAGGCGCCCGATTGCGGATTGAATCTGCCAGCAACCGACGGTCGCGGATCCTCCAACACCAGCACACGCTCGATCGAAAACGGTTCATGGCGCAGGTAATGAAACGGCGCCAGCGTCTTGTAATCACACCGCGACCCAGCGCGTGCGTGAAGCGCCTCAGCCGGTGACGGCGCTGGTAGCGATTCAAACCGTTCTCGGAGTGTTGTTGGTATCACAAAACAAGATCCACCCCGACGACTCGAAGACTCGTCATCGGGCTTGGTATACACGAATCAACGCGTTAACCGGCTAACCCATTAACCGCTCTTTTCCATCACCTCGATACCTTCGCCGGGGTGCTGCACGATGAGCACATCGGGCTGAAGGCTTTCCAGCAGATCGTCGTGTGTTGTGGCCGCCAGCACGCACACACCCGAGCGACGGGTCCACTTGCGGACATTGCCGGCGATGATGGCGGCGGTCATCCGGTCAAGCGTCGCGCCGAATTCATCCGCCAGCACCACCGGCAAACAATCCGCGTCACAGCGATCAGCCGCATGCATCGCGCATGCCAGCCGCCAGCGGTAACGCTGACCATCGGACAACTCACTCGGCTTGCGCAGCATCACATGTGCATCGTTGAGCCCGGCGAGCGACAGGTACCTCGCTGCGTCTTCCAGCGTATCACCCAACGCATCGACGAGCGACGGCTCTGCATCACGATCCGTCATGTGCAATCCGCAATCGTCAAAATCGATGACGCGCACATTGTTTCGTGGTTCGATCTCTTGGCGGACAGTCCGCAGCAACGTGGTCTTTCCGCCGCCGGAAGCGCCAGTGATGAAGACCAGGCGACCGGGCCCCAGCGTCACCCGCGTCGGCGGAATTACCTGGATCGTTTTGCGTTCATCCACGCCGAGTCCAAACATCGCGGCGACTTCGCAAACGCGTTGCGTGGGTGTGACGGAGGTGGACACCGTGTGGTGCAGATTCAGTTCGATGGTCGTGTTCATGTCGATTTATGCCCGGACCAGATCGCCAGCGCGGCGACGACGACGGCGACGGGGCAAGCCGGCATCGATGAGACCTCGCACGGCGGCAACATGCTGGCGAACCTGGTGCAGCGAGAGATTCATGCGGTCGGCAGTCTTGCGCAGCGACCATTGCCGCGCCCTTGCAGTATACCAAACATTATCCTAACTTCAAGACTTGTTCGAAAGAATTTGAACGCGCAAACCATCACCCCTTACCCGCCCCAACACACACGGAGACAGATCATGACACCCCAACACGCCCAGCACATCGGACAGGCGGTCCGCCAGCGAAGACAGTCGCGCGGATGGACCCTGGCACAACTTGCCGAGGCGGTGGGCTGCTCCAAGGCTTACCTGTCGGAGATTGAAAACGCGCGCCACCGCAATCCGCCGAGCCAGCGACTGATTGAGGCGTTGGAGGCGGTGTTGGAGATCGCGCCGGGCCAGTTGGTGCGGGCGGCCGAATGGCAGAAGACGCCGCGCACGGTGAAGGCGGACTACCACCGGCTGGCGGCCATGGCGGGGCGTCGCGCCGACGGCAGCGTCAACCTCGATGCGATCTACCAGAGCGGGGCGCTGCAGCGGAGTGTTGAATCCGACGCGGGCAATGTGGAATCGATGCGGCAGGTTTGCGTGCAGGTGCCGCTGGTCAACAAGGTCGTGGCGGGTTATCCGAAAGATTTCACGGACCTGGATTTTCCGGCGCGGGTGGCGGATGAATACGTGTCGTGCTGCGCCGTGGCGGACCCGGACGCTTTTGCGGCGCGCGTGGTCGGCGATTCGATGCTGCCGGAGTACCGGGCTGGCGACATCATCGTGTTTGCCCCTTCGCAGGAGCCGACCGACGGAGCGGATTGTTTTGTGCGTCTGTTGCCGGACCATCACACGACCTTCAAGCGGGTGTTCATTGAATCGGACGATCGCGTGCGACTGGTTCCGCTGAACAGCGCCTACGAGACACGCATCGTGGCGATGGACCAGGTCGCAGGGCTGTACCCGGCGGTCTATCGGGTGCAGCGATTGGGCGGAGCCTGAGTCCCCCATCAAAGGATCATGCGACACGCTGATGCGCACAACGACGTCGTCATGCGCACCGACAACAGCACGCAAGTTCTTGTCATTTCACGTTGAAGGAATCTTAAAATATTTTTTATGCGCCCCGGAACACTTGCCAATCCGTGCGCAGGCGGCGTGCACAGAAAATCAACTCAGCGGCGGCGGCGCAGATGATGCGGCGAGCGGATGAACATTGACGCGCCGCACAACAGCGCCAGAATCATCAGGGCTGAGGACGGCAGCGGAACAGGCATCGGAGCCAGTTGCGCCAGAACGGATTGCACGACAACAAAATCAATCACGCGGGATCCACCGGCTCATGGGCTTCGGCTTTGGCGTCCACGACACGGCGATGCCCGGCGGCCCGCCCGTTGCCGTGACCATTGTCAGCGCCGTTGGACTTGCCATTGGCGCGACCGTTGCCGTTTCCGTTGGCGCTGCCGTGGCCGTTGGTTGAAGCGCCCTGGTACTCGTAGAACGTACGGTAATTGCGGCGGAAGTACCCGCCGGCCGAAGAGCGGACATCGTTGAGCACGATGCCGAGGCAGTCGGCGCGAAGGCCCTGCAGGTGATTGAGCATGCGGGCGACGAGGCCTCGCTTGTCGCGCATGGCGCGTGTCACCAGCACGACCGCATCGGCGCGATTGGCCAGCACGCGGGCTTCACCCACGATCGACAGCGGCGGCGCGTCGATGAAGATCATGTCATAGCGGCCTTCGAGCTGAGTCAGGGCGCGACGCAGAGTCTGACTTTCCAACTGCTCCAGGGCGCCGGTGCGATGGCGACCGATGGGCATGATGTCCAGCCCGTCGATGTCGGTCGCGTGGATGGCCTGCTCGAGTTCGGCGTGTTCGGTGAGCAAGTCGCCGAGGCCGGGCGCGTCGGCGTCAATCTCGAAGCGGGCGCCGAGGGTCGACCGGCGGAAGTTGGCGTCGATCAACAGCACGCGGCGGTTGTTCATGGCCGTAGCCGCGGCGAGGTTGGAGGCAACCGCAGAGACGCCGCCGCCGGGCTGAGCGCCGACGAACATGAGTGTGCGGTAGCCGCGACGCTCCATGCGATCGAGCACTTCGCTGCGAAGCTGGCGGAGCGACTCGGAAAGCAGGCCGTGGGGCGCACGCTGGACGACGAGTTCGATGTGTGCATCGGAACTGGGATCATCGTCGGCATGCGGGATCACGCCCAGCAGATCGGCCGGCGGCAACAGCTTGCAGCAGGTGGGGCTCTGCAGCCGCTGGTCGAAGGTTTCACGAGCGAAGGCCAGGCCTCCGGTCATCAACAGAAACAGCATCGCCATGCCGGGCACGATCACACCGTAGCGCGGGAAGCTGCGCTCGCGCGGCGTTTCAGCCAGCGACTGAAGCTGCACGCGGACCGCGTCGGGGCGGGCGGTGGCCAACTGCATCTTGGTCAGCGTCTCCGTCATCTGGGTCAGGTCGGCCAGGCGCTGGGCGCGCTGCTCTTTGAGCTGGTTGTACTCGGTGAGCTTGAGGTTGAGTTCCTTCATCTGGGTGCGAGCGGCGTCGAGCTGCTGGCTCAGATCGGCGTAGGTGCTTTCCAGCGAACGGACCTGATTCTCCGCCTGTGAGAGGCGGACATTCTGGGTCTGCTTGAGCAGCTCCGACCGCTTGCCTTCCTTCTCGATTGCGATGGCGTCGATGCGCTGATCGATTTCCTGCACGGAGCGGTGGTCGGCGCCGAAGCGTTCCATCGAAACCCGGCGCTGCTCCTTGAGCGTGAGAATCCGATCGTCGCGCATGCGGATGAATGGGTTTTCATCGACAAGCGCGATTTCTTCAGGGGTGTACTCGAATTTATTTTCATCGACGGCGCGGCGAAGGCTGTCGTAGGCGCTGCGGGCAACGTCGAGAGCCTGCTTAACCTCCTGTGTGGCGTTGAAAAGCTGCTGGTGCTTGAGGACGACTTCGTTGTGACGATCCTCGGTGGCTGAGAGCTTGGCATCGTCCATGATGTTGCGCATGGAGCGCTCGATGTTGGAGATGTCCTGCTGGGCCTGATTGCGGTGGGCGGTGAACAGCTCGACGAGCTGATTGGAGTTGGACTGGTTCTGGCGTTCGACCTTGTCGAGATAAACCCGGACGATGTTGTTGGCGAGGATCTGAGCATCCTGCGGATAACCGGCGCTGACGGCGACTTCGAGAATCGCGGTGTTGCGGATCGCATCCACGTGCAGCATACCCTGCAGTTCGCCCAGGGCGGCATCGACGTTGAAGCGGGTCTGGCCGGTGGCCGAGTCCCGGGTCTGGAACGTGCTGTACCACTTGGTCTGGGTCACATCGCGCTGGCCGAGCGCGTTTTTCAGCACATCGCCGGACGAAATGACGTAGGCCTGGGTGCGCATCTCGGTTTCGAGGTTGCGTTCCTCGGCGGATCCGCTGGTGGTCGTCGCGTAGGGATTGGTCATCTGGCCGATGACGCGGAGCGTGGCGGCGGCCTGGTACTCGGGGGCGACCTTGGCGAGGATGAAGGTCGTGACGCCGCCGACGATCGCGCCCAGCAGGGTCATGACGATCAGCAGGGTGCGATAGCGACGCAACAGGCGCAACGGGTCGACGGGGGTGAGGCGCGGCGTCGCAGGTGAGCCGGCCTTGGTCGGAGTGATTTCGGTGATGTGGGCGGCATGGTGAGAATTCATGGGGTCGCGGCTCCCTGAGCGGCGCTGTGATCGATCTTTTCCAGCAGGTCGCCGGCCTGCTTGATCATGTCGTCGTCGTGAGTTTCTTCAGCCAGACGCCGCGCGGCATTGATCTGCTGACGCGCCGCGTCGGTCTGCTGTTTCTTAATCAGAACCCGGGCCAGATGCAGATGCACCGGCGCTAACGGGTGAAGCTGAATCGAACGCCGAAGCGTCAGCTCCGCCCGGTCAACGCTGCCGTTACGGAATTGTACCCAGCCCAGGGTGTCGAGAATACTGGCCTGGGCCAAAGCTTGCTTGGGGGCCAGTTCGGCGGCACGCTCGGCCAGCGGCAGCGCCTTGCCCGGCTGATTCAGGTTTTCAGCCAGCAGGTAGGCGGCGTTGTTGAGCACGGAAACATCATTGGGCTGAACCTTCAGCAGGGCCTCGTACACGGGCCAGGCTTTGTCGTAAAGCTGCATCTGGTAATAGGCTGTGGCCAGCAACTGCATCGCGGCCCGATGCATGGGGCTGGCGGGTTCAAGCTGCTGACGAAGCTGAATCAGCCGCTCGACAGCCTGCGAGTACTGGGCCTTTTCCGCAAGGGTCTGGGCGACGATCAGGCTGGTCAGCCCGGTCTTGTCCGCTGCGGCCCGCTGATCCAGCAGGCTCAACATCTGATCTTCGCTGAAAGCGGCGCGAAGCTGATCGACGACGCGGTTGATCCCCGCCATATCCCCGGCGGCCAGATCCAGGGCCTTGTTGAATGACGCGACGGCCATATCGTGGCGATCAGTCCCCGCCAGCGCCCGGGCACGCTGCGCCTGAAGCAACGCCACCTTGGCGGTCACCTCGGCGTGCTCGTCCAACACGCCCATCGCATCGGTGTAACGCTTGGCGTCCAGCAGTGCGTTGGCATACTGAGTCAGCGTCACCGCCGAGGGCTGCTGCTTGTAGGCGGCGGCCAGTTCGACGATGGCACGATCGGACTGGCCCTGCTGCGTGTAGGACGCGGCGCGAAGCTGGCGCCAGTTGGCCTGACCCGGCAGCAGCTTGACGGATTCATCAAGCAGGCGGTCCATATCGGTATAGCGCTTCTGCTGAAGATACAGCTGCGCCAGAGCCACGCGCAGATCAACGCTCGCGGGGGACTGATCGATGGCTCGAACAAACTCGTCGATCGCGCTCTGAGCGTCGTTGCGGCGCGGGTCCAGGTAATAGCTGATGAGCATCTTGCGGGCGGTCAGCAGCGACGGGTCCAACACAATGGCGCGCTGCAGGTCGCTGCGGACCTGCGCCTGCGTGGCGGGGTCGTCGCTGTTGAAGTGGAAGCGGGCGCGATACAGGTGCGCCTGCGCATTGCCGTCGCCGAGTTGCACCGCCCGGTCGTAGGCGCGTTCGGCGTCATCGCGATGCTCGGCGCCGAGGTTCGAGAGAATCAGGCCTTCCAGCAGCGCGGTCTGCACATCCTGGCCATGCTCAGTGACGAAGCGCTTCAGCTGCTCGTGACCTTTTTCAAACTGCCCCGAGCGCACCAGTGTTTCAATGTAACGCCGGGCCACGCGCGGCTCGCGCGTCACCGTCAGCAACCGCTCGTACAACTCGGCCGCCTTGAGATGCTGCTCATGGGCAAACATCCAGTCGCCCAGCTCGCGCGTCGCCGGCATCACCGTTTCGTCTTCGATCGCGATCGCACGCCGATACGCCGCCTCAGCCTGCTCGGCGCGATCCGCCTCGCGCAGGTAGCGGGCCAATACCAGCCAGTCCTCAGCCGTGACCTTGTCGCCGCGCTGCCCGATGTAGTCGACCAGCAGTTTCTGCCCTTCTTGGATCTGACCGCGGTGGCGGTGATACTCAGCCATCGCGCGGATGTTCGCCAGCGAGTTGGAACCCGACTGCATCAACTGATCAAGCTGCTGCTGGGCCTTGTCGGACTGGCCAAGCCTTTCGTAAAGCGCCGCCAGCGCCCGGCGGTTGGTCTGATCGTTGGGCGCCACTTCAGCCATACGCTCACGGAGCTTCAGCGCCCGATCGGCCTGACCGTGCTCGGTGAGATAGTTGAGGTAGGCTTCATACAGGGCGCGATCGCGCGGGGCGAATTCGACAGCCTGTTCGAGCGTCTGCAAGGCGAGCTGCTCGTTGCCGCGCTTGTCATGCAGACGGTACTGAATCTTCAATGCGTCAACATTGTTGGGGCGAAGCTCCAGGGCCCGCTTCAGCGCCGCTTCAGCGCCGACCAGGTCGCCGGATTCCAGGCGCGCCTGGCCCAGCAGTCGCCACCCGTCGGAGTAGCGCGGCCGTAGACTCACACCGCGATTCAATGTCGCCACCGCCTGCGTGTAACGCGCCCGCTGCAGTTCGACCTCGCCGATCCAGAACATGCCCTGGGCGTCGTCGAGGTCCAGCTTGCCGGCCCGCTCGGCGATCCGCTCAGCCTCGGGCCAGTCACGATGAGCCATCGCTCGCGTCAGCTTCGCCCGCAGCACGGCCGGGTCATCGGGTTTCATCTTCTCGGCTTCGGCCAGCGCGGCGTCGGCCTTGGCCTGATCGCCGGCCTGTGCGTGGTAGCTGTACATCCAGATCGCTCGCTGGAACGGATCCTGCTCCGTGGCCAGCAGGTCTTCGATCTGCCCGCCGACGGTACCGGTCGACTGACCGGTAAGCTGATCACGCATCATCTTCAGGGCCTTGACCGTCTTGGGGTCATCCTGCACGGTCAGCGCCTGGTCGATGCGGGCGGCGGCTTCGTCCTTGCGACCTTCGGCCAGGTCGCTGCGAAGCAACTCACGCAACGCGAGAAAGTCCTTCGGGTTCTCCTTGAGCAGCGGCTCCAGCAGATTGCGCACTTCCTCGCTGCGGCCCATCGCCTGGTAAAGCTGCGCCAACTGCAAACGCACGGGGCGCTCGTCGGCGTTGGGCAGGGTTTCGAGAATGGCGATCGCGTCCTTGAGCTTGCCCGCCGCCTGCGACGAGTTCTGCTTGGCCAGTTCTGAAAACTGCTGGGCCATGATCGACGCTTTCAGCTGCAGCGCTTCGGTGTCACCCGGCACCGCATCGAGCACATGCTGAATATGCGTCATCGCCTGGTCGGGTCGATTCAGCTTCAACTCGAGCGTCGCCAGCTCGCGATACACCGGCCAGTACCGCCGTCCCGCAGGCAGGTTCAGCGCCATCGTCAGTCGATCGCGCGCCGCGCCAAGCTGACCAAGCTGGCGCAGGGCGCGGGCTTGAAGAATCAGAATTTCCGGGCGATTGTTGGAAGCTTTTTCGCTGGCCGCGTTGAGCTTCTGATCGGCGGTGATGAAGTCGCCCTTGGCCATGGCGATCTTGCCTTCGAGCAGATCGAGCTGCATCGCCGACTCGTCGGTCCGCTGACGCATCTGCTCGAGCAACTGCTCGGTTTTGGCCAGCAGGTCGTCGCGCTGGCGGACATCGGCGCTGGCTTCGCGCTGCGCCAGGTAAAGATCGGCCAGCTTGTCGATGGCCACCAGTTGCAGGTATGAATCGCGCTGGTCGCGGATGTTCGCCGTGGCGGGGCGCTGCTCGATGGCGCCCAGCAGCAGCGGCGCCGCTTCGGCGCGGCGAGCCTGATTGATCAGGTTGTCGGCGAGTTCATACTGCAGACGCACGCTGTCGGGGTGATTGGCCAGCAACTGCCGCAGAATCTTTTCTTCGCGGAGGCGGCCGTTGATGGTGCGGGTGCGGCCGGCTTCGTCGGCCACCGGTTCGCGATCGAGCATCACCAGGTAGTTGGCGACCTGCAGGCCGAGGTCGATGTCGTCGGTTTCACCGATGTGCTGTTCGAGTTCCTGCAGAAGCGCCTTGGCCTGGTCGGTCTGCCGCGAGACCAGAAGAATGCGCACCAGGTTCAGCTTGGCGGCGGCGGACTCCGGATGGGCCTCGGCGAACTGACTGACGACCGCGACCGCTTCATCGGCCAGCGCGTCGGCTTTCTGGTCATTGCTGCTGCGACGAACGTTCTGGGCTTCGTGCAGTTTCCACTGGGCCAGGGCGTAGGGGAGCTCGGGGTCATCCGGCTCGGCCTCGTATGCGGCGGTCAGATCCTCCAACGCCTGGTCGCGTGTGGCCTGATCGACTTCCATGCGGCCCATGCGGTTGACCAGTGACAATCCGCGATACTTGCGGGCCTGCGCCTTGGCGGTGTCGGTGGTGTTGACGTTGTTGACGATATCGTCGGCGGTGTTGTAGAGGTGGGTCCAGTAGCGATCCGAGCCGAACATACCCGCCGCGTCGTGGTAGTAATTCATCAGCCGGTCCTGGGCCTCGATGGCCTGCGGACTGGTCGGCGCCACGGAAATGATCTTCTCCCAGAAGCTGAGTATCTGCTTGACGCGATCGGTCATCGCCTGGGTGGTTTCCGCGGGAATCTTCGCCACGGCTTCGGTGTACTTGAGCATGATCAGCGGGCTGGTCGAATCTTCGCGATACGCCCGGCCGTAGTTCTGGGCGGCCTGCTCATAGTTGCCGCTCTGCATCATCACATCGCCGCGCGCGATGTACTCGGCGGGATCGTGCCGCGTGGCGAAGTACCACGCCCCGACCAGCACCGCGGTGACCGCCACCAGCACGGCCGCCAGGATGGCGACGAAGTTCGTATTCACTTTACCAGCCATGATCGGCTCCGAAACGCTAAAGTCAGGGGGTCGTCTTCTTCGGGGTCTTCTTCACCGGGTAGTTGCCGGCCCGCACCTCGTGCCAGTCCGGCAGACAGCCCATGATCTCCGGCAGCATCTTCGACAAAAACGCGCCGACGACCTGTTGGGCTTTTTCGTGATCCGTCACGCCGTGCGGCAGCACCTCAATCTTGCACCAATAGGCGTATTGGCTGCTCAGATCGAACACCAGCGCCCGCACATGTTCGGGGATGGCTGTGAAGCTACCGTTAGCAGCGAAAAAATAGAGCACCGTCGCCTGCTGCTCCGCCTTGCCGCCGTGCGGGATGAAGTCGAACATCCGCACCGGCACCTCCGTCGACGGCAGCCGCACCACGCGCCCCATCGAGTCGGTCACCAGCGGCTGGCCGTCTTCACCTTTGTAGATCAGCGGCGACTGCAGCGGGATCGTCACCTGCGCGATGTCGCGCGGCGTCGCGCCCCCGCCGACGTAGCAACGCTCCGGCACGTGCGGCACCGCGTCGGGTGTGCCCGTGTAATACGCCACGTGCAGACGCAGCATCGCGCCGGGCTGATCCGGCAGCAGGTTCGTGTCCTGATACGTCCACGAGATGTACTGCTCGGTGCCCAGTTCTTCGACGATTTCCTTGCTGAGCGTTTCCTCGCCGACCTTCTGATAAGGCCCCACACGCTCGGGCAGCAGATACAGCCGCCGCCGCAGCGAGATCGGGTCCTTCATCAAAAACAATTCGAAAGCGCTAACCACCGATTGCAGCCCGATCAGGCCCGCAAACAGAACGATCAGCACAATGATCGTCGACGGATTGAATGCCTTGCGGAGGCTCATGCTTCAGCCTCCTTCTTCTTCGATTCCGGCACGTACAGCACGATCTTGTTCAACACCCAGCCCAGCAGCAGAAACAACCCGCAGGCCGGGATCAGCATCAGCATGCCCATGAACACGTGAAAGTCGCCTTCAGAGTATTTCGGATCGATCAGGTACAGCAGGCCGATCACCGTCACGCGCCCGACATTGACCGCCACTGCGATCGGCAGCGTCAGCAACACCATCGTCAGTCGCGCCCACCACGGACGATCCCACACATACGCCATCGCCACACCCAGCGCGATGAATGTCATCAGCATCCGCAGCCCGCTACACGCTTCGGCCACGTTCAGCGAGCCCAGCGGCTCCATCCCGTGCCACAGGTCGATCGTGGTGCCCGAGACGGTCGCGTCGATGCCGAACAGTTGAAGCGTCACCACCGACGACTTGGCCGCGAGAAACTGCAATTTCTCAGCGATGATCGTCCAGTACTTCTGACTGACCTTCACCGCGAAAGCCAGGTACAGAATCGGCAGCCAGGTCACCGCGATCACCCGCGGCCCGGCCAGCATCAACACGATCGCGAAGATCTCAAGGATCATGAAATAACCCTTGAGCATGTCGTTGCGGATCGGATAAATCGACAGGAAATACCCGGCCATGCCCGCCAGCAGCAGCGGCAGGCCCCACCAGCAGGTGCGCGGTGAAATCGCCAGCAGGTCGTCACGTCGCTGGTGCACGAAGTACAGGCTGATCAGCGGCACGATGAACGCATGCGACCAGTCGCCATCGGTCCAGGCGAAGCGAATCAGCCGCCAGATGATGTCCCAGTGCAGCGGAACAAACACCGCGACGATCAGCGCGATGCGCAGCCACACATGCGGGGCAATCAGGGGGCCCAGCCGCTCCGACGAGGCTGGCTGCCTCGTGGATTTCGAGTTGGTGACGCTGACTGTGCTCATCCGCTCCGCTTGTGAAGGTTCCGCGCTCTAGGGATTGCAGAACCATACGCCTGCCAAAGCAGGCGGGTTCAACCCCGAAGGTATCCTTACCAATTTCTCATCCGGCGCAGTCCTCCAACCGCGCCACATTCAGGCGGCACAAAGCCGCCCTGACTCAACGACGTCGCGCCTGGTCCGAAGCCGACAGACCCAGCACGTCCGAACCGAAGTTGCGGTCCAGCAGGAAGCCGAAGCCGTAGCTGAACCGGAACGAGTTGCGGATCACCGAGGCGAAGTTGGCGTACGCGTTGGTGCCGACGTTGATCGTGTCGTTGGACTTGAGGAAGATGTCCGGCTGCACACCCTCGAAGATCGCCCGCAGGTTCAGACGAACGGTCGCTTCCTGGCCCTTGCCCAGGCGGCGGGTCAGGTCCACGCGCTCGGGAATCGCCACCGGGCCAAGTCCGCCGGCGCTGATGACCAGTTGCTTGAGGGTGAGCGTCTTTTCACCGGGCAGGTTGTACGTGCCGGGCCGGGCGATGTGGCCGCCGATGTACAGGTTGCCGGCGATGTTGAACGGAATGCGGATCACGTCGCCGGGGCGGATCACGATGTTGTAACGCGCTTCGCCGCGCTCCAGCGCTTCGGCGTCGACTTCGATCACGCGCTGCGTGACCATCTGATCCGGCGGGGGAAGCTGCCCGGGCTCAACAGCCTGGGGCATCAGCACGTCATCGCCGCCGGCCGCAGCCGCCTCAGCGGGCGCTTCTTCGGTCTTGACCCAGACCCACTTGCCGTTGATGTTCACGAAGCGGCCTTCGCCGTCGGCCTGCTCGTCCAGCGCGCCGGCCATGCCCGGCGACCCGGGCGCTACCGGCGCCGGAGCGCCTTGCTCGGCCTTCTTCTCCGGGGCCGGGGCGGGCTTGGGTTCAGCCGGCTTGTCCGCGTCGGGTTTCTTCTGGCTTTCATCCAGGCCTTCGCTGAGACTTTCGATCAGCTTCGCCGGGTCCAGCATTTCGCCGGACTTTTCATCCCCAGCCGGGGCGGCCGAATTGTCGGGCATCGACTCGCCGGACTTTTCCTTCGGCGCCAGCGGCGGCAGGTGGGTGCCGGGCTCGATTTCTTCGGGGTTGTAACCCTGCTCGACTTCACGCAGCAGAGGCACCTGGCGAATCACATACACGTGATCCAGCCCCGTGACCTGGGCGCGGGCGATTGCCAGGGCATCCAGCAGGCGGAAGTTGTTCTGCACGATCTGGTAGGTGCCGGTCGCGGCGCCGCCGATGATGCTGAAGGTTTTCTGGCGACCTTCCTGCACGATGACCGCGACAGTCGGGTTGCGCAGAATCGCCGGGTCGAGAATGTCGACGATGCGTTGCTCGATCTGCTTGCTGCTGAGGCCGGCGCATTTGAGCTGACCGATCACCGGCAGGCGCACGAAGCCGAGCTCGTCGACGCGGCGGGTCACAACGGTTTCAACGTTGGGCGTGATCAGTTCGAAGATCGTGAACGTGAGCATGTCGCCGGGGCCGACTTCGTACTCGCGAATCTCCGGCACCAGGTCTTCCGAACGAATCTCCGACAGACCGGCGATCTGCTCTTCGTCTTCATCGATGACGTCCAGGCGCTCGATGATCGGCAGCACGACCGGCGTGTTCTCCCAGCGGCCGACTTCCGAAGGATCACCAAAGGAGTCCATGTCGCAACCGGCCAGCAGGCCCAGACTCAACCCCAGCATCGCCAGCAGGCAGGCGGTGATGCGGGAGCGATACGATCCGTTATGACTGCGCGTCGCGCTCACACGACACTCCTTTCGCACGCATAGGTGCACGTCGGATATTCGGCCATGTCGACCATGCTTCCTGATAATCATTAGACAAACACTGTCCCCACCACATGATCGGATGACCATCTAGACTACCACCATAAACTACCGCAATCAAACTGATTTCGTGCAAAAACCACTTATCGGTCGCTGCCCCCCACCCCATCCTGACAAGCCGCATGCTGAGCGCAACGAAGCATCGGATCACACCTCCCCCCTTCACCCAGCCCCCTTCGCCTCCTATCATGGCCCACCATGGTTCGCATCAGCCTCTCAGACCGGATTCTGACCCCCGCCCCCGAGGCCGGCGACTTCGTCCGCAAGGGCAAGCCCCGCTGGCTGCGGATGCAACTGCCCACCACCGCGGATTATCACACCCTCCGCAGCAATATCCGCCAGCATAACCTGCATACCGTCTGCGAGGAGGCCCGCTGTCCAAACCTCGGCGAGTGCTGGTCACGCGGCGTGGCGACCGTCATGATCCTCGGCGACACCTGCACCCGATCCTGCGGATTCTGCAACATCAAGACCGGTCGCCCCCCGGTGCTGGATCGTGAAGAGCCCGCCCGCGTCGGTGAATCCATCGCCCTGATGGGCCTCAAATTCGTCTGTATCACCAGCGTCAATCGCGATGAGCTGCCCGACGGCGGGGCATCCATCTGGGCTGACACCATCCGTGAAATCCGCCGCCAGTCCCCGCAAACCCAGATCGAAGCCCTCATCCCCGACTTCTGCGGCGACTGGTCCGCCCTGGCCACCGTCCTCGAAGCCCGCCCGGATATCCTCAACCACAACCTCGAATCCGTGCCCCGCCTGTATCCCGCCGTCCGCCCCCAGGCCCGCTACACCCGCAGCCTCGAGCTGCTCTCCCGGGCCAAAGACGCGGGTTTCACCACCAAAACCGGCATCATGGTCGGCATCGGCGAGCGCGATGACGAAGTCGCCACCCTCATGGCCGACGCCGCCGCCCACCGCGTCGACATCCTCTCCATCGGCCAGTACCTCCAGCCCACTGCCCGCCACCTCCCGGTCGCCCGCTTCGTCCACCCCGACCAGTTCGCCGCCTACAAAGCCGAAGGCGAAGCCCTCGGCCTCCGCCACGTCGAGTCCGGCCCCATGGTCCGCTCCTCCTACCACGCCGACCAACAAGCCGCCCTCACAAACGACTGACCCCCCAAGCCCGATGACGAGCCCCGCGAGTCGTCGGGGTCTCCGCCCCCTCCCCCCCCAAAAGCCGCATGCTGAGCGCAGCGAAGCATCGGATCCCGCGCGCACAACCCCGCCCCCCAAAAAACCACCCACCCCCCGCATTTCCACCCCAAAAACCCCGCTCCACCCCGCCCTCCGCGCACAACCCCGTCGTCATACCACCCCCGTGCGCACACCCCACCGCCGTTTTCACCCCCAAATCCCCCCTGCCCCCGCCTTCGCGACACCCCGGTGCGCACCGCCGAGCCCCCCAAACGACGCCTCCATGCGCACAACCGCGTTTTCACACCCCCAATCCCCGCCCGCGCGCACAGCACGGTCGCCTCCAGCGACCCGCCCTGACCCCCGATTCCGCATTTTCCGCACGCTCCCGCCCCGTCCGCCCCACTAACATCACACGATGTTAGACCTCGCCTTCATTCAGCCCGTCCTGGACTGGCTCGACCAGCACGAAACCACCGCCGCCCTCATCGCCGGCGGCACCTTCCTGCTGCTGGTCCTGCAACTGCTGTCGATCCCCCTGATCCTCGCCGCCCTGCCGACGGATTACTTCGTCACCGAACAACGCATCACCCCCCGCTGGCTCCGCGACCGCCCCGCCCTGCACCTGACCCTCCGCATCCTCGCCAACGTCTTCGGCCTCATCTTCATCATCCTCGGCATCATCATGCTCGTCGCCCCCGGCCAGGGCATCATCAGCATCCTCGTCGGCCTGGGCCTGACCGACTTCCCCGCCAAACACCACCTCCAACGCCGCCTCGCCGCCCGCCAACCCGTCCTAAAAACCATGAACTGGTGCCGCCGACTCCTCAAACAACCCCCGCTCAAAGAACCGCAAAGCGTCTGACACCCCCTCAATAGCCGCGAGGCAACGCCTCGCGAACCGCGGCGTGTTACACCGCGGCTACTTCCCCCCGTTTACCCGGCGGTCTCGCCCGCCGCTTGCACAACCATCCGCCCCCCCCACCATCTCATCCTCCCACCTCAGCAAATCACAATCACCCCACCAACGCCCCACAAAAATCCGAGCCGGCGTGCCGGGTTTCTCACTGACAACATTTCATATGCATCGCTGATGCTGTTATTATGCGAACATCGCATGAACAAGGAGTCTCGCACGGATGCCGAGCACGTCGCGCAGCAAAACCCGCAAGGCCAAGTCCAGCAATAGCAGGAAGTTCACCGCCGCCGAATTCTTCGCCGGTATCGGTCTTGTGCGTCTGGCACTCGAATCAGGCGGCGACTGGAAGGTCATTTACGCCAACGACATCGACGAAAAGAAACAGGAGATGTACGAGGCCAATTTCAAGGACGACCATTTTCACTGCGATGATATTCACGAACTCGATCCCGACAGCATCCCGAATTGCGATCTGTATACCGCTTCATTTCCGTGTAATGATCTCTCCGTAGCAGGCGCTCGAGCTGGCCTCGGCGGTAAAGAGTCTTCCGCTTATTGGGGCCTGATCAACCTGCTCGAAGCGAAGGGCGAGAATCGTCCGCCGCTGGTCATGCTCGAAAATGTCGCTGGCTTCCTCACCAGTCATGGCGGCAAAGACTTCGAGCAGGCATTGCTCGCGCTGAACAAACTTGACTACACCGTCGACGCCTTCATCCTCAACGCCGTCAACTGGGTGCCGCAAAGCCGCGTTAGGCTTTTCGTCGTCGCCAAACAGGACGACGGATCAGACCGTAACGCCTTCGCCACAGAATCAAAGACGCGCTCGCTGCCTTTGATCGAATTCATTAACACGCACCAGAATATACGCTGGGACATCCGAGACCTACCAAATCTGCCGAGGACAAAAAAGCGCTTGCCTGATATTGTCCAAGACCTACCCGACGACGACGAGCATTGGTGGAACAACCAGCGCGCCGAATACTTCATGAGTCAACTCAGCCCCAAACATGAAGTACAAGCAAAACTGATGATCGGTGCAAAATCAATCAGCTATGCCACCGCCTTCCGTCGAGTCCGTCACGGTAGAAGCATGGCGGAGTTGCGCACCGACGGTATCGCCGGTTGTTTGCGGACTCCGCGCGGCGGCAGTGGTCGGCAGATTCTGTTCAAAGCGGGTTTCGGCAAATATAAGGTCCGCCTACTTACCGCTCGCGAATGCGCCCGCCTGCAAGGTGTCCCAGACGGTTACAAACTGAATGGCATTCCGTTGAACCAGGCCCTATTTGGATTCGGCGACGCAGTTTGCGTACCAGCGATATCTTGGATCAAGAACAATTACCTCACGAAAGTCGCGAAATCGATAGAGGCATCAAGCCTTTTCCAATCAGTTGCTTGACACCAATTAAAGATCAAATGCCAAACCAAATGGTACGTAAAGTCCGTTGATGGATTTAGCCCACCAACGGACCATGTGGTTGTGGTACGTAAAGACATCAAACAAAAATTCGGTGACCATCTGCGTTCGCTTCGTTCCAACGCTGCATTAACGCAAGAACAGCTTGCGCAGCGCGCCGGATTAGACCGCAGCTACATCGGTAGTGTCGAACGTGGCGAGCGCAATATCAGCTTAGAGAATATGGAACGCCTATCAAAAGCATTGCGGCTTCCGGTATCACGACTTCTAGAGTTTGACAATGAGTGAATTAGACTTTCAAGCTTACAAAGAGAGTCAAGTAAGAACGTTGACAACGTGTATTGGCGTCTATGCGTTGTGCGACCTCGATCAAGTTCCTATTTATGTAGGTCAAACCGTTTCAGTTGGGGAACGAGGAATCAGAGGGCGTGTGCGCAGACACCTCACGAGCGCAAGAAGTGATCCAATTGCCAATCGACAGATTGATGTTTGGGAAATCGCATATGTGTGGTCTTGGGAAGTCCCTGAAAAGCGCCACATGGACAGCATCGAACAACATTTTATCTATCAATGCAACAAACAAAGCCCGCTTGTCAACGAGACAATACCCACAGCCAAGCCAAAACTGACACTCAAATTACCAGAAAGAAATTGTGTGCAGGTAATGCCGGAGGCGCTGATCAAGGCTCGGCAAGATCCAACATTAAGATTTCCAAGACAAATTCAGCATTTCAATCAACTGGTTGACTATATCCTTAATACTCAAGATAAGCCACATTTGCGCCGTGCGCTACAGGTCTACTATAAACGACTAACTCGCTACTATCAAACGTTTTTGGACAAATAGGACATTCGTCATATTGCAATATCTGTGTCAGGATCGTCGGCGTTCATCCAATCCAAAAACATGTCTTCCCATTCGATACGTTCTTCGTCAGTCAAAGACGGTGCTGCATAATCAAGATAGACGGTGATCTGATAGTCGGATTCGGGCGAACCGCCGCCGGACCAGATTCGGAAGTGTTTTTTGATTTGATCGATTTCGTGTTGGTTCATAGGGTATTCCTTTTGTTGCGTCTTGAATACCCGAAGTCGACTTTGCTTCCAAAATCGAAGCGGCGATATGACTGACACATTTTCAAAAGCTGAGCGGTCGCGGATTATGGCGGCGGTGAAGGGGAAGGACACGACGCCGGAGATGACGGTGCGGCGGATGGTGCATCGAATGGGGTATCGATATCGACTGCATGTGCGCGGATTGCCTGGAACGCCGGACATGGTGTTTCCACGACTGGAGAAGATCATCAATGTGCATGGATGTTTTTGGCACATGCATCATTGTGGGAGGTGCCGCATTCCAGCAACACGCCGGGAGTATTGGGTCGGCAAACTGCAACGCAACAAGTTACGTGATCAGAGGACACGGCGGAAACTGAATCGGATGGGGTGGTCGGTGTTGACGGTTTGGGAGTGTCAGCTAAAGCGGCCGGAAGTGTTGATGCGGAGGATTCGGCGGTTTCTGGAGGGTTGAGGGTGGTTTGTTTTTCGAGCGCCCTCACCCCGGCCCTCTCCCGGGGGGAGAGGGGGTGCGGTTACTTGTTCAACTTGATGATCGCTTCGGCGAAGGCTTTGCCCATGGCGTTGTAGCAGCGGTGGGAGCCCAGGTAGTGGTAGGGGAAGTTGGAGCCGACTTTGTTCCATTCGTCGAGGTGTTGTTTCCAGCCTTTGTCGAAAACCTTCTGGGCTTCGGTGTCCCAGTACTGGTCGGTCTTGACGAGGGCGACGTTGTTTTTGAATTCGGGGAAGTCGGCGGCGGCGGACTGTGCGTTTTTGAAGGCGACGTGTTTGGGGTGGGGATCGGGCTTGATGCCGCCGACGCCCATCTGGCCGATCACGAAGGGGAGCTTGGGGGCGTTCAAATCTTTGCGCACGTCGTGGATGAAGGCGATCATGTTGTCGGTGTATTCGGCGGTGTATTGCGGGGAGATCATGTCGTTCCAGCCCTGGAACCAGACGAAGCCGGCGAGTTGGACCTTGCGGCCGGCGAGGGCGGGGAAGAGGGTGTCGAGGTTTTTGAGGGTGTCATCGATCTCGGCGAGCATCTGGCGGTAGTCCTTGCCGTAGGCTTGGGTGATGTCGTCGAGGGTGGTGTCGGGGTGTTTTTTCTGGGCGCGGGCGAGTTGGTCTTTGAGGACGGCGTCGGGGGGCAGGCCGCGGCTGGGCGGGCGGAAGTCGCGGAAGAGGCTGCGGCCGCCCCAGGCGGTTTTGATCAGCAGGACGGGGGTCTGGTAGTGATCGCCGACGGTCAGGCCGAACAGCAGTTCGGGGCCGTTGCAACCGCGGGCGCCGTAACCGACGGTGAGCGGGCCATGCTTATCGCCGTAGCGGATGAAGACATCGTCGCGGGTGATCCACTGGCCGGCGGGCTTGAGGAAGGCGAACTCATCGTGCGTGGCGGGGTCGGCGATCTGCGTATCCAGCAGGGCGAGCTTGGCGTGCCCGACCATGTTGGACTGACCGGCGAGGATGAAGACTTTGACCGGCGCAGAATCTTCCGCCCGCACACTGCCTGACAGGAGAATCAGCACACACGCGCTGAGCAGGAGTTGTCGTGGGATCATGAAGATGGATTGTCGGGGGGATTGGGCGGGGGTGCAAGAAGACCAGACGCTTCGGAAGACCTCAGCGTCGGCGTGAGGGAAAGGAAGCACCCTCACCCCAACCCTCTCCCGGGGGGAGAGGGGGTAAGAGTCAGCCGGGGAGGGTGCGTTCTTCGGTGGTGAGCAAGGCGGCGAGGTCGTCGAAACCGGCGGTGTGGACGGGGACGGGGGCGTCGTAGCCCTTGAGCTGGACGCGCTTTTCCGGGAGGGGGATGCGCGGGGCGAGCAAGGTGTAGACGGCCGGGCCGAGGACGAGGTCGACTTCGAGATCGCGCGTGGCGGACTCGAAGCGGAAGGCGCGGTTGACGGTGTCGCCGAGGACGGCGATGTCGTGATCGACGGTGGGCGAGCGGCGGACGATGGCCGGGCCGGTGTTGATGCCGGCACTGATCTGCAGGGGCTGGGGCAGCTCGAAGCGGGCGTTGACCTGAAGCGTGAGAAAGCGGATCTGACGAAGGGCGTGGACACTGCGGCGGACCGGCTCGAGGGCGGCGGCATCGGAGGCGTCGTCGTGAATCCAGACGGACAGGACGGCATCGCCGATGAACTTCTCGAAGGAGCCTGAGGTTTCGGTGAGGATGGTGGTGACGCCGGCGTACCACTGACCCATGGCGTCGGCGAGTCGCTCCAGCGGCGCGAGGCGCGTGAGCGTGGTGTAGTTTCGAATATCGATGACGAGGACGGAGATGTGGCGCTTTTCACGGGCGCCGGCGGCCAGGTCCGGCGAAGACTCGGCTTCCTGCGGGGGCAGATCGCAGGACTGCGACTGGGTGGGGAACAGAAAGCGAAGCTCGATCTCGGAGGAGATTTTCACACGGTCGCCATTGTTCAGCGCGGTCGGGGCGGTGATGCGTTGATCGTTGACGAAGCAGCCGTTTCGCGAGTCGAGATCGGTGAGGACGAATCGCCCGGGCGGGACGTGCTGGATGCTGGCGTGGGTGCGGGAGACCTTGGGGTGGTCGAGGACGACATGGCAGGATCGCGAGCGGCCGAGCGTCCAGGCTTCGCGGCGGGACAGGGAGACGGCGGGGTGGCCGTAGCGCTTGGGGATGATGAGATAGGCCTGATCCTGCATGAATGGGGAGAGTCGCAGGGAAGCGGGCGGGGGTCAAGGGGAGACATGGGGGAAGCGGCTGTGTTTGATGTCAAGCGTTTTTGACGCATTCGAGTTGATTCCAGGTGAGGTTGTCGCGGAGCATGGCGTTGAGGAGCGTCAGGAGTTTGCGCATCACGGCGACGAGGACGACTTTTTTGGGTTTGCCCTGTTCGGCCAGGCGATCGGCGAACGGACGCAGCACCGGGTTGTGGCGACGGGCGCTGAGCGCCGCCATGTACAACGCGCAGCGCACGCTGGTGCGGCCGCCCCGGGTCACGCGTCGGCCGCGGAGTGTGCCCGAGTCGCGGTTGAACGGAGCGACGCCGACGAGCGCGGCGATCTGTTTGGCGTTGAGCCGACCCAGTTCGTCGAGTTCGGCCAGCGAGGTGGCCACGAACACGGGGCCGATGCCGGGCGCCGAGCGCATGAGCTTGCCGCGTTGATCCAGGTCGTCATCGGATTCGATCATCGCGTCGATCTGCTGGTCGAGTTGGTCGATCTGTGTGTTGACGGTATCGAGCACGGCGTCGATGGCGGCCAGCGCGGCGGGGCTGGTCGTCTGATGCCGCCGGTTGGTTTGCTCGGTGCGCACGTCGATGAGCTGGCGTCGGCAGGTGACCAGGGCTTCGAGTTCATCGCTGTGTTTACGGGGTTTGGTGGCGACACGCGGCGTGGCCAGACGGGCGAAGTCCATGATCACCCGGGCGTCGATCGTATCGGTCTTGGCGTTGAGCCCCAGCCCCTTGGCCAGGTCACGCACGTGACGCGGGTTGACCACGGCCATGGGCAGGCTGGCGGCGAGCAGCGCGTCGCGGACAGCGCGCTCCAGCCCGCCGGTGGCTTCGAGGCCGATGATCGCAATCGGCAACGGCCGCAGCAGCTCAACCAACGCGGCGATGCCGGCGGGATCGTTGGCCACGCGCATGGGTGTGGGGTCGTCGCTGCGGGCGATGTCGAGGCGGGCCTTGCTCACGTCGATGCCCACGTACACACGGTCGGTCGGTTCCATCCGTTGACTTGTCACGCTGGTCCTTCCTTGCGAATGCGAGCGCACCGGCGGCGGCTCTGTCGGCTGTTCGGACGACGAGACACGACGCCGACGGGGACCACGCTTTCCCACGGTCGCATCGGACCCAAGGGGGATCGGTCGCCCGCCGGCGGTCGTGTCCGCGTGACGCCTCGCTACGCTCGCCGCCCCGCGGACACGACAAGCGTCAGTAGAACCGATTCGATCGGACAAATCGAACATACAAGGGGATGGGGGTTATGTGCCGGAGGAGGGGTTGTGGTTGTGGCGGGAACGGGCGAGCAGTTCGGCGCGGCTGTGGGCGCCGAAGCGGCGGTGCAGGCGTTTGACGTGGTCGTTGATGGTGTGGGGGCTGAGGTTGAGGGTGTCCGCGATCTGGGAGGTGGTCATGCCGGCGTGCAGACAGTCGAGCACCTGGCCGAGGCGCGGCGGCAGATGATCGATGACATGTTTGGTCTGCGATTGCCCGGGAAAAGTCAGCAATTCACTGGCGTGGGTCCAGAACAGCTCGATCAACCGCTGCTCACGCCGACCGAACACGGGCTTGCGCCACCCACGGTACATCCCGAGAAAGTAGGCCAGGCCTGCGGTATCGGCGCGGTGGAAGCCGTACACGAAAGCGTCGATATCGCACGGCTCGCGTACCGTCTTCACATACTCATCAGCATACCACTGGCGAGCGGCGATCAGGTCCTGGCGGCGCAGGGCGATGGATTGTCCGACGGATAGTTTGGCCAGTCGCTTGTTGATGGTGGGCCCGGCGGGATGAGCAGGCTTCATGATTTTGAGAAACGCTTCAAATCGACGCTGCTGCTCAGCGGTCAGCCCCCAGATGGTGGGCTCACCCAACGCGGGACTTCGACGCTGCACGCGCGCGGCAATGATTATCCCGGCACGCGCATCAACCAGCCCGCTCAGGCTCCGCAGGGCATGCCGTCGCCGCAACACCAGATCGTCGAACTTCGGCAATTCCGTTAATAGACGCATCAATGCCGACGCGTCCCCGTATGACACATTTGATCTTGAACACATGATCCATTCCCGGAACTGATAGAACACATCCGAGCCGGATCATTATGGGCCATAAACACCCCGCTGCAATGCCCCAAAACTAGGGGATTGACGGGTTTGCGTAAAATCGGGCACAATCCCGGGGTCGTGGTGTTTTTGCACACATTGTTGTGATGACAGAGTTCCCGAGTCCGGGGGGCTCTGTCGTTTGCGCCGCAAAACATCATCGATATCCACAAACATCCCGGCGACCTGTACACAACCTGTCCACAATCCGCCGCGGCGATGCGTGGCGAACAAGCCGGGGTATAATCAGGTGTCGATATGACAACCGGGCCGCGATGCGAATCAGCCCGTTGAGGACTGTGTTCGCATGGCGACCCGGTATCGGTGGGTACAACCTGGCTCCGTCAGCCGATCAGCTTTTGCACGCCAGCGCACCTAGGCGCTGCTGAAGCTGGGGGCTGAATGAAATATTGGCGAAGGCGCCGCCGAGTTTCTGAATTGTTTCCAGACGGGACGAAAGCTCTAAGAGCTTCCGATCGCTGATCCGATCTGGTCGCCAGTCGCCAGCTCGCTCTTCCATGAGGGGGCCGGTCGACTGGTGGTTGATTTCAGACTGGTTCGACGGACGACGCATCCGTGCTCCTTCGCCACAGCACCTGACGGGGTGGAAAGTTCAGTTCCGAGTTCCGAGTTCCAACTTAGCTGTTGTCCGGTCTGTGCCACCCGATCCTTCGGGGGTCCGTATTCAAATCGGGGCGATTCGCTCGCATCTGCTGACGATGTTCGGCCCACTGCTGACGGTCGCGGATCTGCAGGTGATCCCGTGCGCCCATGACCGTCACGTCCTTGCCGAGGCCCGCTGACTGGAGCATCGACTCGGGAATCCTCACGCGGCCCTGCTTGTCGAACGCCAGCTTCTCGGTGTCCGCATAGAACAGGTCCTGGTACGGCAGCACTTCATCAGCACTGCGCGGGGCCTGCTCGATGGCCGTGGCTAAACGTTCGTAGCCTTCCCGCGTGTACAGACACAAAACCCCCTCGCGAACCACCGCATACAACTCCTCGGCGCCGGCTGCGTTGAGCTCACCCCGAAACTTGCTCGGAATGGCCAGCCGCTGCTTGGCGTCGATGGCATGATCATGTGATCCGACGAGTAGCAAGGCATTGTGTCCCCTGAGCATCCTTGCTCAAAATGATCGTTACTTCATGGGAATTTACTCCACTTTGCCCCACATGTCAACACGCCCGCCCCACTTCAGGGGAAATTACTTATCCACCGGTTGTGAACAATCCCGCGCCGGCCAACCAATAGATGAAGCCGACCCCGCGATTTTGCCGAAGTCAGCAGGACGACTCGTGTTTGTCATGGATTGATTATCGGTCCAACGTTTAGCCGCGACCCGCAGGCAGCGTGATCATCAAGCGCCTTTCGCAGTCACCCACGATCGGGCAAACAACCGAAGAATTGCACCATGACACCACACTAGAATCGCACACACCCCCTTCAAGGCAGTCATATGAACGATCAGAATTCGTCGTCGCCCCAGGGCCCCCCGCCCCCGGAAAATCCCAACCCCCAAAACACACGCGGGCCGATCGATCCGCGCGGCGGCATGTCGCCCCCGCCGCCGCCGCCGGGCGCCGGCGGGTATCCGTATCCCTACCCCGCACAGCCGAAGCCCAAAGCCGGCGTCCTCGACAGCATCAAAAAGTTCGGCGCTGTGATCTCGATCGGGCTGTTCGTCTTCCTCGCCGGGTTTTACGTGGCGCTGTTTCAAATGAACCAGGGCGGACCGCTGCAGGCCTCGATCTACCGCGACGGCCTCGGCACCCAGCGCATCGCGATCATCCCCGTCTCCGGCACGATCGGCTCCGACACCGTCGGGTATATCCACGAAGCGGTGCAGGCTGTCGAAAATGATGAAACGATCAAGGCTGTCGTCCTCCGCGTGCAGAGCCCCGGCGGCGGCGCCTCGGCCTCAGACCAGATCCTTCACAAGCTGAACGAACTCCGCAAAAAAACCGACCTGCCCATCGTCGCAAGCTACGGTGACTATGCTGCCAGCGGCGGGTATTACGTCTCCTGTCAGGCCGACTACATCTTCGCTGAGCCGACCACTATCACCGGCTCCATCGGCGTGATCGCGCAGGTGCCGACCATGCAGGACCTGCTGGATCAGAAGCTCGGTGTGAAATTCGAAACGATCACCGCCACCGGCTCGCCCGAAAAAGAAGTCGCCAACAACATGTTCCGCAACTGGAACGACGCCGACCGGGCCGTCATGCGTGAAATGGTCGATGCGATTTATGATCGTTTCTTCGAAGTGGTCAACACCGGCCGCGGGAAGATCGTCGGCGAAGACGAACTCAAGAAGCTGGCCGACGGCTCGATCTACACCGCCCAGCAGGCGGTCGACCTGAAGCTGGTCGATGAGATTGGCTACATCGAAGCGGCGCTGGACAAGGCCCGTGATCTCGGCGGCATCACCGAAGCCGAGCCGGAGGTCGTGTACTACCAGCCGCGCGCCACGCTGCTGCAGATGCTGGGCGTGACCGGTCCGTCGCCGACCCGCTCGGGGGCCTCGCTGGAGAATCTGCTGGACGCTGAGCGTTTCCGCACCTGGCTGACCGAGTTTTCCGTGCCGCGGATGATGTACCTGATGCAGCCTTGACCCGCGGGGTTGCGCCCGATAACTGAGGGAAGACCCGGATCGGCAAAAAGCCCCCCGGGCGCATGGTTTACGTCTTGCAAAGCGCCCCTGCTGGCGGTAAAGTAACACTTGTGAGATCGCAGTAATCTACGTAAAGCGTGTACCGATCTCGCAGGCGTCGCTCTCATGTCGCGAGCGAGCCGGTACTGACCGCCGAGCATGTGCAGTTTGTTTGTGCGGGAACGTGGGCAAATCAGAGGCTACTCGGGCGCCACTCAGGAAAGGATTGGCAGTCATGTTTGAGCAACTCAAAGATCGTTTTGGCGACATGGCCGAGCAGATGAAAGTCGGCGGGTTTCGCGAGTGGATGAATCAGAATTCGGCGGTGGTCACCGTGGCCGCGGTGGTGGTGCTGGTGCTGTCGCTGGCGATCATCATCAATCAGGGCCGCGGACGCCGCGCCCCCACGCCGGGCAATGCATACTTCTACGACGTGGTCACCAAGGAGTACTTCACCGACTCGGCCACGAAGATTCCGCCGATCACAAGTCCCGCGGGCAACGAAGCCGTCCGCGCGCACTTTTTCACCTGCGGCGAATGCACCGACAAGACCACCGATGAGGGCGGCGAGCGATTCGTCGGGTATTACGAAAAATACCTGCCCGACGTCAAAGCCAAGCTCGAGGAAAACCCCGAAGCCTTCGAGTTCTACGAAGAGGCGTTTCAGGGTCGACTCTACTCGCCGGACGGCATCAAGTGGACGCAGGCCGAATCGCCCACCGGCTTCAAGCTCATCGAAGACCTGCAGACCAAATGCCCGGCGAAGAAACTGCGTTATTGCCCGCCGAAGTAAGCCGGGCATCCAAGCCCGAAGCTTCAGCTTCGGGGTCTGAGCCGAAAAAATCCTTCATTTTCCGCCAAACGTCGTGTATACTCAAAGCATGAATCCAGGCCCCGGTCACCCGCCCGGGGCCTTGTTCATGGCACTTGGAGAAACGACGTGTCCGCCCCCGACTCCGGTAACAGATTTCCCTCGCCGTCTCGACGCCCGCTGAAGATGCGGCTGCGCGAGTATGCTGATCGCCACAGCAACGTGCTCACCGGCGTGGCGG
The DNA here is from genome assembly GCA_014873095.1 of Planctomycetales bacterium ZRK34. Lineage (GTDB taxonomy): Bacteria > Planctomycetota > Phycisphaerae > Phycisphaerales > Zrk34 > Zrk34. The sequence goes on along the minus strand of CP050848.1, from coordinate 2,892,318 downwards.
TGATGATCGCGGTGATCGGGCTGGCGGTGGCCGTGACGTTTTCGCCGTCCAAAGACACGCAAAACACCGCTTCGCCCCCGCGCCCCGGCGTGGCGTTTTACTACGACACCGTCACGGGCGCTTATTTCGTCGACTCGGCCACGCTCATCGCGCCCATCGTTTCACCGGCCGGCAACGTGGCGGTCCGCGCTCACTTTTTCTCCTGCAGCGATTGCGAAGAAACCACCCGCTTCCTCGGGTACTACGAAAAATACGAACCCAAGGTGAAAAAACGCCTCGAGAAAAACCCCGAAGCCTATGAGTTTTTCGAAGAGGCTTTTCAGGGACGGCTCTACTCCGAAGACGGCATCACCTGGGTCGGGGCTGAATCCGAAGATGGCTACAAGATCATCGAAGCCCTGCAGGATCGCTGCCCCGCCAAGCGCCTGCGCTACTGCCCGCCCAACTGAATCACCGCAACTCCACCACAAGCCCGATGCTGAGCCCCGCGAAGCGTCGGGGTTTTGCAACCACGGCTTCATCCGCCGGGTATGACCTTCCATGGCCCGCCCCTCACCCCCTTCATATGATCACACGATGAGCCATATCACCCGCGCTTCGATTTTCGTGGTTTTGCTCGGCATCAGTCTGACCGCCCGCGCCGAGCCGGCGACCTATCCCGCCGCCGATTCCCTGAACATCCGCCAGGCGGCCGCGCCCGCTGCCGAGCGAACGCTCAACGCCCTGCGGTGGACGCCCGGCAAGTTCACCGTGACCGTGTCAGAACCCGACGACCCGTCGCTGGACTGCGATGCGGTGGTGCGATTCCCTTCACCGCGCCCGGCCGGCGATCCGGCCGCGACGTGGAACACCGTCGTGATGGAGTGGTACCAACCCAAACCCTCGGGCGCCGCGGGCCAGCGCCCCGCCGTGCTGGCGCTGCACATCCTCGACGGCCGCATGACCATCGCCCGCGCCATCGCCCGAACACTCGCCTCGCGCGGCATCGGCAGCTTCGTGATGCACATGCCCGGGTATGGCCAACGCAAGGCGAAAGAACCGTGGTACGACGTGTCGCGCTTTTTTGATCGCGTGCAGCAGGCCGCCTCCGATGCGCGACGCGCCCGTGACGCCATCGCCGCCCTGCCCGGCGTCGACACCGATCACATCAGCATCCAGGGCACGAGCCTCGGCTCGTTCATCGCCTCGCTGGCTTCGGGTATCGACGACGCTTTCGACCAGACCTTTCTCATGCTCTCGGGCGCCGAGATGTACGAGATGTTTCACAACGGCCAGCGCGAGAGCAAGTGGATCCGCGAGCGCCTGCTTGCCGCGGGCTTCGATGATGACAAGCTTCGCAAGATGTGCGACCAGATGGACCCCGGCAATCTCGCCCCGCGACTCGACCCCAAGCGCACGTGGCTGTTCAGCGCGAAAAATGATCAGGTCGTCCCACCCGCCAACGCCGCCGCCCTCGCCAAAGCGGCCAACCTCACCGGCGATCATCACCGCTGGCTCGGCGGCGATCACTACACGTGCATTCTGTATCTGCCGTGGACGGTGAACACCATCGCCGCGACGATCGAGGGTACGTTGACCCGTTGACTGGTTAACTGGTTAATTCATGCTCGTGCTCGTACTCGTCACTCGTAATCGACTCACCGCGCATCACTCGCCGGCTCCGCAAACCAGTCATACGTCGGCGCGGTGGAACCATCGTCGAGCCACATGCCTGCCGAGTTCGACAGCCCCAGCGGTTCGCGTGACGTGGCGTGTGTACTCAACGCGGTGATCGGCAGTTTATCGATCGGCACCACTTCGCCGGGCGCGCTGACACCGTCGACATTCACATCGAACCAGACGGACAGGCCCGCGAGTTCCGCTCCGCGGAGTTCACCATCGCGATCATCGTCGAGCAGATCGAGCGCCCGGTAGCCATCGCCCGGCATCAGCCACCATGTCACACTGCCGAACAGTTGCCTGCCGCTGGTGATTCGCCCCGTGCGCAGCGGATCCCACACAAGCAACGCCGTCCCCGGCTTCACCCACGACCACTTCGCGCCGCGATTCATCCCGTCGAGGTCGAACGGCACGGCGGCGCGCTGATCGATCAGGTCACCGAGTCCGCTGTGCGCCTCGAAGCTGAACACAATCGGCGTGATCGCGCCCATCGGCAGTGAATTCAGCTTCTTCATGTGCGCATTCATCTGCGCCAGCATCTTCGCATGATCGTCTTTCAAGCGATCCGACACGCGTCGATATCCTTCGACGGCTTCGTAGCTGACCAGGTACTGAACCCCCGCGATCGGCCGATGTTTTAACGCCGCATCGTTCTTCCGAGACATCGTGAAGGCACACTCGTACTGCTCGCCGGCGAAACGAAGCCAGCGTGCTTGAGCCTTGCCGCGGTCCGCCTCGCGGATAGTTTTGCCGTCGATGGATAATCCGATCGCCGAGGCGCGATCGGCATACTGCTCGGCGATCGATGCGAGCCCGAGGTGATAAAGCGCGTTGTCGGAATCCTTGTTGATCGCCGTGCGGAAATTCACGATCGCCGCCTGCGCGTGCTCATCAAGCTGCTCGGCGGGAATGCCGGCCGGTTGCCAGCCTTTGTCGCGGAGTTGCTGGGAGCGCTGGTTGACGCGACGGTAAAACACGCGCCGCTGGTCCGGCTGCAGATCGCCGACCTTGTCAACGTTCATCTCCTCGAGCACCTGCCGCTGCGCCTCACGCCCCACCGCCATGCCGCGGTACATCTCCAGCGCATGTTCATCAGCGATGCGCGGCTTGCCATCTTTATCGACGCCGCGATACACCGGCACCGTCTGCGACTTCAACGTCCACGCCAGGTAATGCACCCGCCCCAGCACGTAATACCCGCTGGCGTCTTTCGGATGCTCGGCGACATACGCCTCGGCGTTTTTCAGGATGCGATCGACCGGCACATCCATCGGCGGGGCAAACATCGCCGCCACGGCGGTCGTCATCAGCGATACGATCATCAACGAGCGGAGAATATGCGTCATAGCGGTTCCTTTCACCAGTTAAGACGCACCGCGCGGCCGGGCGTTCAAAACGTTACGATAAACCCCACCATGCATGATACCCCTTATGTTTCGCGGGCGGCGGAGAAGTTGATCGCGGCGCTGGATCAGTTCGGCGTCGATCCGGCGGGACTCATCTGCGCCGACCTCGGGTGCAACGTCGGCGGGTTCACCGATGTGCTGCTTCGGCGCGGGGCACAGAAGGTCTACGCTGTCGACACCGGCTACGGGGCGCTTGCCTGGAAGTTGCGCCAGCACGAACAGGTCGTCGTGATGGAGCGCACCAACGCGCTGCATGTCGATCCACCGGAAGACGCCCCGCTGGTCGTGATCGATCTGGGCTGGACGAAACAGGACCGCGCCATCCCCGCGGCGATGCGGTGGCATCCGCGTCAGATCATCACGCTGATCAAACCGCATTACGAAGCGGGCAATCCCCGACTCGATGAACACGAATCATTAGCCATGCTCGAACAGACGCTCGAAGCGATGCCGGGCCTGGGCGTTCGCGTGATCGATCATCTGCTGAGTCCGATCGTCGGTGCTAAAGGTCGTAACATCGAATACCTCGCGCTCGTCGAACCCCAATAACGCTCACCTTCCGCTAGCGCTGCTCGCGTCATCCAAACCCCATATTCCACGATCGTTCACGCCCCCTAAGCGCTGACCTTACACGCTTACGGTCTAATCTCACCCGTCAAAATACGGGTGATCGCCGCGTGGCGCATTGCCCAAGCACCGACCCATGCATCAAGGGGATGAATCATGCGATTCAGCAAAACGAAAACGACACTGGCGGCTGCGGCGCTGGCGCTGACGGGCGCAACGCAGTCGGCCCAGGCAAACTTCGACCTGACGATCCTGCACAACAACGACGGAGAATCCGCCCTGCTGCCGAATGGCAACGAAGGCGGCATCGCCCGTTTCGTCGACCTCGTCAACCAGCAAAAGCAGGCGGCCACCACGGTCGGCAGCGAATGGCTGATGCTGTCGTCGGGTGACAACTTCCTCGCCGGCGCCACCTGGCAGGCGTCGGTCAACGACGGCGTGTACTACGATGCGTTGGCCCTGCAGGCGATCGGCTATGACGCGGTCGTGCTGGGCAATCACGACTTCGACTTCGGCCCCGGCGTGCTCAGCGAGTTCATCACCGCGGCCAACACCGGCTCCGCCACGCCCTACATCTCGGCCAACCTCGACTTTTCCGGTCACGCCGGTCTCAGCCAGCACGTGCTCGACGGCACGCTGTCCAAGAGCCTGGTCATCAACAAGGGCGGGCAGCAGATCGGCGTCGTCGGCGCCACGACCTCGATGCTCTCGAGCATCTCCAGCCCCGGTGTGGTGACCGCCGGCGATGTGCAGACGGCCGTGCAGGCGGAGATCGACAACCTGACCGCCGGCGGCGTCAACAAGATCATCTTCGTGTCACACCTGCAGTCGATCAACGAAGACCTGGACCTGATTCCGATGCTCACCGGCGTCGACATCGCCATTGCCGGCGGCGGCGATGAGCTGCTGGCCAATGTCGGCGACCCGCTGCTGCCGTCCGATGCCGGCGCGACCCCCTTCGGCAGCTACCCGATCATCGCCTCCAACGGCGTGCCGATCGTCACCACCTCCGGGTCCTACGGCTACCTCGGCAAACTGCAGATCACCTTCGACGACGACGGCAATCTGCTGAGCGTCAACGATGCCGAGTCGCTGCCCGTCCGCAACTACGGACCCGACGGCCTGACGCCCGATCAGAGCATCGTCGATTCGATCGAAACCCCCGTCTCCGCGTTCGTCGCTGACTTTGATACGCAGGTCATCGCCACGACCGACTACGTGATCGACGGCACCCGCGAACTGGTCCGCACGCAGGAAACCAACGCCGGCAACCTCATCGCCGACGCCCTGGTCTACACCGCCAGCCAGCTTGCGGCCGACTTCGGCGTCGACCTCGACGACCACGTCGTGGGCATTCAGAACGGCGGCGGCATCCGCAACAGCGTCGTGATCACGGACGGCACGTTCAGCCGCGGCGAAATTCTGAACATGCTCCCGTTCGGCAACCAGGTTTCAATCCACGAAGACCTGCCCGTCGAACTGCTGCTGATGGCCCTTGAGAACGCCGTGTCCAACGTCGAAAATGTCGACGGCCGATTCGCACAGGTGTCCGGCCTGCGTTTCACCTACGACCCGAACGCCACATCCGGCAGCCGCATCGTCGACGTGTTCCTCGACGGCGATTTCCTCATCCAGATCGTCGACGACGGCGAAGTGATCGTCGACGGCATGGTCGTCGACCTGGTCACCAACAACTTCACGCTCAACGATACCGACGGGTACGACTGGAATGGCAACGGCATTCAGGACGGCGTTGATTACACCGAACTGCCGGTCACCTATGACCAAGCCCTGGCGACCTATCTCGCCGAAGCGCTGAACGGTCATGTCGGCGATCCGCTGCTGGCCTACGTTCCCGGCGGCGAAGGCCGCATCACGGAAGTGCCGAGCCCCGCGACGATCGTCGCCATGCTCGCAGGCCTGGTGACCCTGCGTCGCCGCCGCCGCTCGGCCTGACGCTACATCACGACAATTAAGAGAAACGGGAGAACCCGACCCCGGCGCTGAAGCGCCGGGGTTTTTTCATTCATACAGCTCACAACCCTATCAAAGATTCACCGGCAGCTTGTAGAGGATTTGCCCAATCCTGAACATCTTCTGATCTATGTTGAGCGCGTCATTCACAATGGGTGGCTTAGATAACACCGTCAACTCGAGCGTCGAAGATCAGGCGGGCGCTTGATCGCGCTGGAGTGGGGAAACCTGTTTGGAGTATTGTTATGCGAGTACGCAAGTGGTTGTGGTGCGCGCCGATGGCGGGCGCACTGCTTGGCGCGCCGGTCGGGGCGCAGGACATCGGACCGAGCACTTCGGTCGAACCTTACGTGGTGCCGACGGCGACGGGTGTGGTGACGCAGTCGCTGCTGACTGTCGGCGACACCGTGCAGGGGCTGGGCGGCCCCTATCGCCTGGCCGGCATCCCGGACGGCATGGGCGCCTATGACAACGGCGACGGCACCATCACCGTGCTGATGAATCACGAGCACTCCTCCAGCGCCGGCGTGATCCGCCGCCACGGGATTAACGGCTCGTTCGTCAGCAAGATGATCGTCGACAAGACCACGCGCCAAATCGTGCAGGGCGAAGACCTGATTGAGCAAGTCAAGCTGTGGGACGGCGCTCAGTATGTCACGGGTTCTGAAGCGTTGAACCGCCTGTGCTCGGCCGACCTGCCCGCCGCAACGGCTTTTGCCTACACCGACGGAAGCGGCGCCTTCTTCGGCACGACGGACCGCATCTTCATGAGCGGCGAAGAGACCAGCAACGGCCGCGCGTTCGCCCACATCGCCACCGGCGCCGAAGCCGGCACCAGCTACGAGCTGCCGCGTCTCGGCAACATCGCCTTTGAAAACGTGCTGGCCAGCCCGTACGCCCAGCAGGCCACGCTCGTCGCCGGTATGGACGACGCCAGCCGCAACTTCTCCAGCGAAGGCGCGTCCACGCCCAGCGAGCTGTACTTCTACGTCGGCCAGAAGCAGACCTCCGGCACCACCATCGAAAAGGCCGGCCTGACCAACGGCGAACTGTACGGCGTCACCGTCAGCGGTGCGGCCGATGAAAACAGCTTCGCCAACGGCGCTTCGTTCCAGATGCACAACCTCGGCGACGTGTCGGACCTCTCCGGCGCCGAGCTGCAGGCTCAGTCGATCGGCGGCGATGTGAACAATCCGACCCTGACGCAGTTCCGCCGCATCGAAGACGGTGCGTGGATGACGGTCGCCGGCCGGGAAAATGAGTTCTACTTCGTCACCACCGACACCTTCAACGGCAACTCCAAGCTCTGGCAGGTCGAGTTCGGCGACATCACCGATCCGACCGCCGGCGGCACGATCAGCACCGTCGTCAACGGCATCGACCACGGCATCCACATGATGGACAACATGACCATCGACCCCTGGGGCCGCGCCATCATTCAGGAAGATCCCGGTGGCAATGACTACCTGGCGTCGATCTGGGTGGTCGACCTGGTCAACGGCGGGGATCCGATCAAGGTCGCGGAACATAATCCCAAGTTCTTCGATCCCGCCGAAGCAGACCCGGCTTTTCTGACCAACAACGAAGAGTCGTCGGGCATCATCCCGGTGTTCGACCTGCTCGGAGACGGGTGGTACCTGCTGGATGTTCAGGCCCATTACAACATCGGCGATCCGGAACTCGTCGAGGGCGGGCAGTTCGCTGCGATCTACATTCCGCGCGACCTGACGGACGTGCCGGAACCGGCCTCGATGCTGGCGCTGGCCGCCGGTGTGATGATGATCGCCCGTCGCCGCAAAAAAGCCTGAAAACCGCGACAGTTCGATCCTCCCGGAAAAGGGGAACCCCTCGCCCCGGCGCTTCGGCGTCGGGGTTTTTTCATGCCCTGCAACACCCCTTGCGTCGCTCGCTAATCAGCGGGTTTTCAGGTAAAATATTCGCTTACTCGCAGACCGTTCCGATCCCCCCTTGTGACCCCATCGGAACGCATCCCGGATCGAAAATCTATGGCCGAACCCACCGATATCGAACAACCTCAGCAACCGTTCAACGAAGGCAACATCGTCGACCTGGCGATCGACCGCGAGCTTCAGGATTCGTACCTGACCTACGCGATGTCGACGATCATGGACCGCGCCCTGCCGGATGTGCGCGACGGGCTCAAACCCTCGCAGCGGCGCATCCTGGTCGCCATGAACGACCTGAACCTCGGGCCGCGCTCCAAGCATCGTAAATGCGCCAAGATCGCCGGCGACACCTCCGGCAACTACCACCCGCACGGCGAATCCGTCGTCTACCCGACCCTCGTGGGCATGGGTCAGCACTGGCGCATGCGTGTGCCGCTGATCGATCCGCAGGGCAACTTCGGCTCCATCGACGGCGACCCGCCGGCGGCCATGCGTTACACCGAGGCTCGACTGCACGCCGCGGCCGTCGAGATGCTCGCCGACATCAAGCTCGACACCGTCGACTACCAGGAAAACTACGACTCGACGCGCGATGAACCCACCGTCCTGCCGGGTAAGTTCCCGAACCTGCTGGTCAACGGCGGCGTCGGCATCGCGGTGGGCATGGCGACTTCGCTGCCGCCGCACAACGTCGGCGAAATCTGCGATGCCATCGTGGCTGTGATCGACGAGCCGGGCATCGGGCTGGATCAGCTTGTCGAGATCGTCCCCGGGCCGGACTTCCCGACCGGCGGCACGATCTGCGGACGGCGCGGCATCCTCGAAGGCTACACCTCCGGCCGCGGGCGATTGATCGTTCGCGCCAAGACGCACTTCGAAGAACAGAAAAACGGCAAGACGCTCATCGTCGTCGACGAGATTCCGTACCAGATTCTCAAGACGACGATCATCGATCAAACCGTCGCGGCGGTGAAGGCTGAGCGCATCGTCGACATCGCCGACGTCAACGACTACTCCGGCCGCGACGGCATGCGGCTGGTCATCGAGTGCAAGAAGAATGTCGACGCCGAGGTCGTGCTGAATCAGCTTTACCGTTACACCTCGCTGCAGACGACGTTCAGCATCATGAACATCGCGCTGGTCAACCGCCAGCCGCGCACGCTCGGGCTCAAGGAGCTGATCGAGCTGTTCATCGATCACCGCAAGGAAGTGATCGTCCGCCGGACGCGTCACCTGCTCCGCAAAGCCCAGCAGGAGGCCCACATCAAGGAGGGCCTGATTTATGCGGTGTGCGATATCGACGAGATCATCAAGCTGATCCGCACCTCCAGCACGCGCGACCAGGCGATCGAACGCCTGATGGCGCGCGGCTTCAGAATTCCCGAAGACCACCCCGCCGCGCCGAAGATTCCTCAGCGGCTGAAAGATCAGGCTGCCAACAGCCCCGACGCGATGGTCAAGCTCTCGCGGGCCCAGGCCGAGGCGATCGGGCGCATGCAGTTGATCAGCCTCGTCGGGCTGGAGATGGAGAAGCTGGTCGCCGATTACGCCGCCCTGATCGAAGAGATCGAAGGCTACGAGCTGATTCTCTCCGATGAGCGGCGTGTGCTGGACATCATCCGTGAAGACACGCTGGAGATTAAGCAGAAGTACGCCACGCCGCGCATGACGACGATCGAGATCAACGAAGCCGAAGACATCGACATCGCCGACCTGATTCCGCAGGAAGACGTGGTCGTGACGATCTCGCACGCCGGTTATGTCAAGCGTCTGCCGATCGACGCCTACCGCACGCAGGGCCGCGGCGGCCGGGGCGTCATCGGGGCCGACACGAAAGACGATGACTTCACCGAGCACGTGTTCATCGGGTCGACCCATGCCGATCTGCTGTGCTTCACCAACACCGGTCGCGTGTTCAAGATCAAGGTTTACCAGATCCCCGAAGCGTCCCGCACGGCTCGCGGTCGCAACATCGTCAACCTCATCGAGCTGCGCGAGGGCGAGCGCGTCTGCGCGTTTTTGCCGATCGTCGACTTCGAGCGGCACAGCGATTTTCTCGTGTTCGCCACGGAAGAAGGCCTGGTCAAGCGCACGAGCCTGAAGCTTTATCAAAACGTCAACCGCGGCGGCATCATCGCCCTGTCGCTGAAGGAAGGCGACCGCCTGATCGATGTTCGCCTGACCAGCGGCAACGATCACCTGCTGCTGGTGACCGCGTCGGGCATGGCGATCCGCTTCGACGAAAACGATGCCCGCGCCATGGGCCGCGGCGCCGCCGGCGTCAAGGGCATCTCGCTGGGCAAGAAGGACCGCGTGGTGTCGATGGTCAAAGCCGACGACGCCCGTCAACTGCTGACGATCTGCGAGCACGGCTACGGCAAACGCACGCCGATGAGCGAGTACCTCGTGCAGCCCGAAGGCGGCGAGCCTCACCCGCAACGACGCGGCGGCAAGGGCCGCACCGACATCAAGACGACCAGTCGCAACGGCCCGGCGGTGCTGGCGATGTCCGTGGCCGAAGACGATCAGATGATGCTGATCACCAACAAGGGCATGATCGTCCGCACGACCGTTTCCGAAGTGCGCCAGACCGGCCGCGGCGCCCAGGGTGTGCGTGTGATCCGCCTCAAAGCCGGCGACAGCCTAGTCTCCGCGGCCCGCATCCCCGAAGAGGCCTTGTCCGACGAAGTGCCGGACGCCGAAACCCCGGACACCCCGGAAACCCCGGAACCCCCGGCCGCCCCGGAAACTCCCGAAAGCAGCGGCGAATCGAACGCCGGTGAGGACACAACCGAATGACGTTACAGGTGTGGTCGGAAGATATTCTGTTGGCCGAACTGGCGGATGAGCCCGGGTTTTCTGAAGAGCTCGCGGCGGTGGATCATCGCCTGGAGACCGGCCCGCCGCGCCATGTCGTGCTCAACCTCGTCGAGGTCCACCACATCAACTCGTCCAACATCTCGCAGTTGCTCCGCCTGCGTCAGCGTCTGATTCGGGCCGATCGGCGGTTGCGGCTGGCCTGTGTGCCGGACAATGTCTGGGGCGTGTTGCTGACGACCGGCCTGGACAAAGTCTTCGAGTTTTCCTCGGACGTGCCCACCGCCCTGGCGGCCATGCAACTCAACGAGTAGTTCCATGCGAACCAAACGCTGGCTGCGAAGACTGACGGCCATCGCGATCGGCCTGGCCCTGGGCTGGCTGGCGGCCGGGTTCTTCGAGCATGTCCGCGCGGCGTGGTGAAAGCTCACTTCGGGATCGCAACTTCAGACCATAAAAACAACAGGCAGCGCCTCGCGGCGCCGCCTGTTGCGTTGGAAAAGGAAGGTTCCGGGTCAATTACCGGTGACGACGCCCCCGGTCACCCCGGTCGCCGCGATCATGGCGGTCATTTCCGTGGCCTCGACCACGATTCCAATGTTTGTCATGCCCTCGACCGCGGTCCCAGTGCTTGTCATGACCGCGCCAGTGGCGGTCGTAACGGTGGATCACCACCGGGCGCGGCGGGGCGCAGCGCGGCTTGACGTAGACCGGCCGGCAAACCGGCGCCGGGCGATACACCACCACCGGTGCCGGACGATACACACGCTGAACAACCCGCGGCGCCGGGCGGTTGTACTGCCCACCCAGCACGACGCTGACCTGACCCGTGGAGACCACCACATGCCCGCCGACGGATGTGTTCCGGCGGTCGTACCCATGGCCGGCGTAGGCGGAACCGGCGCCGAGCAGGACGGCGGTGAAGGCGATGGCCCCAGCCCACATCATGGAATTTTTGTAACGCATAACATGCTCCGTGATAAAATTTTGCGCCACATCCGCCATGCACCGTGCAGGCCTCTGCGGGGCAGATCACTAATACGTCTACGGAGCAGTTTGGGGGGCGGTTCGTAATTTTATGACCATTGCGTCAAAATAATATTGTCGCTGCGGATTCACTCCCGAGGCCCGGTGAGCCGATGGGTTAACAGCCGGCCCCGCGCGGCGGTGAACTTGTCTCCCGTCGCTGCGTAGACTTAGAGGTAGAGGGCCGAGGTATGACCCGAATTCAAATCAAAGGAGTGACCCCTATGCAGATTCAGATCAATGCGTCGGACGTGCAGTCCAGCGATTCCATCTCCGCACATGTGACCGAGCGTGTGGAAGCGGCACTGGGCCGCTGGGCTGAGCACGTGACGCGCGTCGAGGTGCACCTGCACGACGTCAACGGGCACAAGTCCGGCGTCGACAAGTCGTGCAAGATGGAAGTCCGCCTCAAGCACCATCAGCCGATGATGGTCGAAGACATGTCTGACGATCTGTACGAAGCCGTGCGCGGCGCCGCCAAGAAGCTGACCACCCGCGTGCAGCGGACGCTGGAGAAGCTGAATCGAACCTGACATCCGACCCGCCGGGGGAGCCGAAGATCAGGCCCGTTGAAGACGACGCGCCCCCTCTGCGCCGGTATGATGACCTCCATCGTTTCCCAGAGATACGCAGGAGGCCTCCATGCCGAGTTTTGACATTGTTTCGAAGATCGAGCCCCACGAGCTCGAAAACGCCCTGAACAACACCCGCAAAGCGATCATGCAGCGCTATGACTTCCGCGGCAGTCCCGTGGAGATCACCCACGACGCCAAGGCGAACACGCTCTCGATCACCGCAGCCGACAAGATGAAGTCCGAGGCCGTCAAGGAGATCCTCCAGCAGCAGGCGGTCAAGCGCGGGCTGGATCTGAAAGTGCTGAAGTTCGACGAAGCCGAGCCCGCCGCCGGCACCGCCTACCGCCGGACCGTCCACATCCAGCAGGGCATCCCGCAGGATGTCGCCAAGAATATCGTCAAACAGATCAAGGAATCGAAGATCAAGGTCCAGGCGTCGATCCAGGGCGAAGAAGTCCGCGTCAACGGCAAGAAGATCGACGACCTGCAATCGGTCATTCAGATGCTCAAGGCCGACGACAAGATCGGAGTTCCGCTGCAGTTTGTGAACATGAAATCCTGAACCAGGGGGTTCGGTTTTTTACGATTGGCGCCCTTTACTCAAAGGCCCGCTTGCGGGTGGCCGATAGGATCGCTACAAACAGACACGTTCGCAGCGCACAATCCATTCCCCCAAGTGAGCTAGATGACATGGGTTTTCCCGATCCGTTTTACCGTTGGCGCCCGCACCCCTGGCACGGGCTGGGGCCCGGCGAAGACGCTCCGTCGGTGGTGCTGGCCTATATCGAGTTGACGCCGTTCGACTACGTCAAATATGAAGTCGACAAGTCGACCGGGTATCTCCGCGTCGATCGCCCGCAGCGCAGCAGCTCGCAGCCGCCCACGCTGTACGGTTTTGTCCCGCAGACCTACTGCGGCAACCGGGTCGGCGCGATGAACCCCCACGCCGACCGCGGCGACCACGACCCGCTGGACATCTGCGTGCTGACCGAGCGACCGATCAACCGCGCCGAGATCATTCTGCCCGCCCGTGTGATCGGCGGTCTGCAGGCGACCGATCACGGCGAGGCCGACGACAAGATCATCGCCGTGCTGGACAACGATGCGGTGATGAAAGGCGTGCGCGATCTCAAGCACCTGCCCAGCCCGCTGGTCGAGCGACTGCGGCACTACTTTCTGACGTACAAGATGGTGCCCGGCGAAGACTCGCTGATGACGATCGAAAAAGTTTATGACCGCGAACACGCCATGCGCGTGGTCGAGGCGTCGCTTGCTGATTACGATGAGACATTCGGCAAATGATACGCCGAGGAAAGAGCGACCGATGAAGACATGCCGCGTTGGGTTTGCGTTGTTCGGCCTCGTGCTGGTGTTGGCGGTGGCCGGCGGGTGCCAGACCGCTCCGACGACGCAGTCAGACCGCAGCGAACTGCACCGCGAGACGCTGCAAACCATCAGCATGTTTCAGGCGCGCGATCGCGGGCTGCACATTCTGATGGATCAGGCGGCTGGCTATGCGGTCTTCCCGACGGTCGGCAAAGGCGCCATCGGCGTCGGCGGCGCCTACGGCCGCGGCGAGGTGTTCACCGGCAAGCGACTCGTCGGGTATTGCGATCTGTCGCAGGGCAGCATCGGGTTTCAGCTTGGCGGGCAGACCTACCGTGAGTTGATTCTGTTTCAGACACCCGCAGCGCTGGAAAACTTCAAAAGCGGCGCGATGCAGTTGGCTGCTCAGGCCTCCGCGGTCGCCGCCACCAGCGGCGCTTCGGCCGACGCCGACTACCACCAGGGCGTGATGATCTTCACCATGGCCCGGGGCGGGCTGATGTATGAAGCCTCCGTCGGCGGCCAGCACTTCACATATGTTCCCGCGTCAAACTGAATCGTAAAGCACATCAGGGAAGCCATGCCGTCCCGATGCCCGTTACAGGGGCGGGGTGTACGGTATTGTGCATTATTCATTAAAAAAACCCCGCCAGCGCGTTAAGCACTAACGGGGCGGAGGGGAGAAAGATGATCAACTTCATCTTTACCATATTCAAGCAATCAGTCAAGACTCTGATTCCATATCAGAGTAAATAATTTCCCTAACCACTAGATGTTGTGTGACTAAAGCGGCTTATCCGGGTAAACGATAATCCGCCAGCGGCGCCGGTTGATCGCCGATCAAAGCTGCGGCAATCTGAAACAGACGCGCCTCGCTGAAGGTGGGCCCGAGAAGTTGCAGCCCGATGGGCAGTCGGTGATCGTCCACGTCGGCAAAACCCGCTGGAATCGCCAGCCCGGGAATGCCCGCCAGATTGCAGTTGACGGTGTAGACGTCGTTGAGATACATCGCCAGGGGGTTGTCGGTCTTGTCGCCGAAGGCAAAGGCGGGATGGGTCGTGGGCGGACAGAGTATGGCATCGCACTGCGTGAACGCCTGATCGAAATCCTGTTTGATCAGGCGGCGCACCTTCAGGGCGCGCAGGTAATACGCATCGTAGTACCCGCTGGACAAGGTGTACGTGCCGAGCATGATGCGGCGTTTGACTTCGTCGCCGAACCCCTCGGCCCGTGAGGCGGCGTACAGGTCGATCAGGTCTTCGGGCTTGTCGGTGCGGTGGCCGTAGTGCACACCATCGAAGCGGGCGAGATTGCTCGAGGCCTCGGCGGTGGCGACGATGTAGTACGTCGCGATGCCGTACTCGGTGTGCGGCAGATCGACTTCGACAATTTCGGCGCCGAACTCACGAAGCTGCGCCACGGCCGCATCGATCGCCGCGTTGACCTGCGGGTCGTTGGCATCGGAGATGTACTGCTTGGCCAGTCCGATGCGGAGCTTGTCGACGGGCTGACCGAGCGTGTCGAGATAGTCGACGCCTTCGCCGCGTGCATCGTCATCGGCGCTGGTGGAGTCCAGCGGGTCGTGACCGGCGATCACATCCAGCAGCAAGGCCGCATCGCTGACGCTGCGGGTCATCGGGCCGATCTGATCCAGCGAGGAGGCGTAGGCGACCAGACCGAGCCGACTGACCAGCCCGTAGGTGGGCTTGAGTCCGACGATGCCGCACAGCGCGGCCGGCTGGCGGATCGACCCGCCGGTGTCCGACCCCAGCGCCGCAGCGCACAGACCCGCCGCCACGGCCGCAGCGCTGCCGCCGCTGGACCCGCCGGGCACACGCGTCGTGTCCCACGGATTGCGCGTCGGGGCGAAGGCGCTGTTTTCCGTCGACGAGCCCATGGCGAACTCATCGAGATTGGTCTTGCCGAGGATTACCGCGCCGGCGGCTTCGAGACGGCGCACGGCGGTGGCGTCGTACGGCGATTCAAATTTTTCGAGGATCTTCGACGAGCAGGTCGTGCGCCCGAACGTCGTGCAGAGGTTGTCCTTGATGGCGATCGGCACCCCGGCCAGCGCCCCGGTGACCTTGCCGGCGTCGACTTCATCGGCGCGCTGCAGCGCCCGCTCGGCAAACACCTGCGTGTAAGCGCCGAGGCTGTCGTTCAGCGCCGCGATGCGCTGCAGGTATGCTTCGGTGACTTCGTGAGCGGTCACCTGTTTGGCTGCGATCGCATCACGCAGCTCGATCATCGTTGATTGGGTGATATCCATATTCATCGCAGCAAAACTCAGGCGCTCGGACCATCGCCGAGGACTTTGGGAACTTTGAAATACGGGGGATCGGACGCGGGCGCGTTGTGCAGCACTTTGTCGATCGGCAGCGCCTCGGTGACCACATCTTCGCGGAGCTTGTTGGTCATCGAGGTCGGGTGGGCCATCGGCTCGACGTTTTCAACGTCAAGCTCGGAAAGCTTGTCGATGTATTCCAGCACGTTGCCGAGCTGGGTGGTGAAGTTGTGCACCTGCTCGTCGGTGAGCTTGAGGCGGGACAGCTTCGCCACGTGGCGCACTTCGGCTTCGGTCAGTTGGTGGCTCATGGTCAGACTTGCCAGGAAAGGACAAAGGCGGGCGGAAGGTTACGCATGACCGGGCGGCTGATGCGGCCCTTGCCGAAGAGGCCGTTCATCATGCGACGGAAGCGCACGGCGGTCGGCAGCGGCCAGGCGTGTACATACTGGAACGTGCGAAAGATCGTACCGGGGCGGCCATCGCTTGCCGGGGTCATCATCTGCCGAATCGCGTCGACGATGCCGTCCTGCACGCTCGGGGGCAGCGACGCAAAAGGCAGCCCGCAGATGATCGCGCCGACCTGCTGGTGGTCCATCTCGGCAATGTATTCGGGGGCCTTTTCAGCCGACCCCTGCACAAAGCGCATCTTCGGGAAACGCTCGGTCAGCAGCTTGACGAAGTTTGGATCGCGCTCGATGCCGACGTAGGCGTCGGGGCTCGGGATCACCTTGCTGATCTGCTCGGTCATGGGCCCGGTGCCGGGGCCGAACTCGACAACCATGTGGCCGGGCGGCAGCTCGAGGCCGGCGACCATCTGCCTGGCGAGCACCGAACTCGACGGCGCGATGGCTCCGACGGCGGCGGGCGATCGCAGCACCGCCTTGACGAAATGGAGATGGTCGAGCGTGGCCATGAGTCGTTATTTATACGTTGAATCAGGGGGTGCGGGCAAACGAAACGGTCATTTCCGCCGCCGCAGGGCCAGCAGGGTGATGTCGTCAGCGACCTGGCCCTGCTGGTAGAGGTCCAGTGCCTCGACGATGAGCGTGCACAGCTGGCGCGGCTCGTCGTGGTCGAGCTGATTGACCAGGTCCAGTAGGTGCTCTTCGCCGAAGAACTCGCTTTCGGGGCTGCGGGCCTCGGTGACGCCGTCGGTATATAGCAGCATGGTTTCACCGACGTCGATGATTTCCTGCTTCTGGGTGATCGGCCCGAGCAGCTCGACCCCCGCCACGCCGAGCACGGGCGCGGTGATGTCGCCGAGCAGGCCGGCCCCGTTGGACGTGCCGAAGTAGACCGGCGAGGGATGGCCCGCGTTGCAGTACACCAGCTTGCCGGTGTCGGGATCGTACTGGGCGATGAACATCGTGACGAACACGCCCACGGCTGTGTCTTCAACCAGCATGCGGTTGGCGGCGTCGATGATCTCGGCGGGGCTCAGGCCCGTCATGGCGAGGTTGCGCACGATTGTCCGCGTCACCGCCATGAGCATCGCCGCGGGTACTCCCTTGCCGGATACATCCGCAATGACGATGTTCAGCAGATTGTTCGGCGCGAAGAAGTAGTCGAAAAAGTCACCGGCCACGTGGCGAGCGGGCACGTTGGTGCCATACAGGTCGAATTCATCGTAATCGGGGAAAGGCGGATCATGCCGCGGCAGCAGATCGGTCTGAATCTGCCGGGCGATGCGCAGTTCCGATTCAACTTTCTCACGCTCGGCCGACTGTCGCGTCAGTTCATCGACGTGATGATTCAGCTGCGCAACCATCGTGTTGAACCCGTCGGCAAGCTGCCCGATCTCATCCCGCCGGCGAATGCCTGTGACACGGACGTCGAGATTGCCGTGCGCCAGCTGATCGACCGCGTCGGCCATGCGCTCAATCGGCTTCGACATGCGCACCGCCAACACCAACACCAGCAGCATCAGCGCCAGCAAGCCGATCAGCATCAGCCCGGCACGATCGCGCAGGTGGCGCATGATCGGGTCCATCACGACCGATTCGCCCAGGGCCGTGGTGAAAACCCACCCGGTCGAGTTGAGCCCCGCGAAGGCGACCCAGTGGTATTCATCGGGATCAAAGCCCTTGAAAAGATCGTCGAGGTGATCGGTGCGCACGGTTTTAACACCGCCGCTGAGCGCTTCGTGGGCAGCGTCGTCGAGCTCGGTCAGCCCGAGTCGGGTGGTCGCCGCGAAGACGGAAACCTCGGTGCGATTGTCGGGGTCGGAACAGGCGAGCACGAACCCCCGCCGATCAAACACAACATAACGCTGCGGCGGAAGCGTGACGGCGTCGATCTCGGCGCGCGTCGGGTTGCCCATCAGGCCCGCCGACTCGGCTGCCGGCACGACGCGCTTGACCTGGTGCGTGGCGCGCTCGATGAGCTGCTGCAGATCATCCACACGAACGCTGATGGTCACCACGCCGCGGAAGACCTCGCCGAGAAAGAACGGCGCCGAGTAGCTGACCACGCGCTGATCGCCGAGATACGGCGCGGTGTAGGCGGCGGTCCAAACCGGCTTTTCGTCATACTTGACCGGGGCGAACCACGGGTAGGCTTCGGAGGTGTAGTCGATGAGCTTTTCGAGATCGACGCTGCGCGGGGCGCGCGGGGTGCGAACCATCGCGGGAGCGAGTCGTTCGGTGTTGTCGCCGACCATGCCGGGCTCGAAGGCGATGAGCGTGGCGTAGACGAGGTTGTTCTGCCGCATGTGTGAGCGGAGCAGGGTCTGAAGCTGGACGGGCTGAATGTTCGGGCGGGCGGTCAGCGACTCGGCGGTGGAGTCGGCAAGCTGGCGGATGGACTCGAGGCGGCTGTCGAGCTGGGTGGCGGCACTGGTGGCCGCTTCGGTGATCAAGCCCTGAAGCTGCTGCATGGCGGCCCGCTGCACGCGGACATAGTCGCCCAGCAGCAGCATGCCGATCATGACCAGCAGGGGCAGGCTGATCGTCAGAATCAGTTTCCAACGCATCCGTAAACGCATAACCACTCGCCTGGGTGAAAATCAGGGCGTCATTGTAGCGGGGTCAGCCGCCGCGTTGAAGCTGGATAATCCAGGGCGGGGTCTGCTGGATGTAATCCCGCAAGCGACGGCCGGTATTCAGGTAAAACAACGCACATAATCCCTGATAAATCACGCTGCCCGCCGCCACCGTGCCGTACAACACCCAAATGAGCGTTTTTTCAAGCCCTGCGATGTCGAAATTCAGGCTTTTCAGATCGGGATTGGTCGCCAACTCGCTGGGGTATTGGAGGCCGACATAGATGCTCCACGCGCAATAAATCAAAATCGCCGCCATCAGCACCAGCTGGTTGATCGCCAGCATCCGCCCCGCAGTCGGGTCCATTTGCAGAATTCGCCCCCGACCGATCAGTTCCACCACACCGACGCCCCCCACCACCACGCCAACAAAAATATTCGTCGTGTCCATCAACACGAATGGCACGCAGCAGATCGCCAGAAAGATCATCGACCACCCGTTAAACGATGCCGCGCGGGCCGCTTTGGTGATTCGAGCGGCTTCCTGATTCGCCTTGGCAAACTGTTGATGCTGCTCGGGCGACAGCGGGCTGTCCGAGGGCGGCGGGGACTGCGTGGAGGTCGAGGGTTCAGCTGCGAATGACCGGTCCATCAAATACCTATCGGTCAGAACCGGCCCGCTTGGACAGTCCCCCCGTCCGGTGGCGGGCGGATCAAGGAGGAGTCCCGTAGATGACCCACAACCGCTTGCGGGCCAGCGGATCGTCCCACGCCTCCTGTTTGCGGACATACTTCGTCGAGCCGTCGAAGTGAGCGACGTTGACGCCCTCACCTTCGAAGTGGCGGTAGGCGACCTGCCAGAGCAAGTCTTCGCCGTTGATATCCCACTTGGTGGTGTAGTTGGCGTAAGGCACCTGGATGTGCCAGTCGGTGCCGTCGACGATTTCCGCCGCCTCGGAGGGATGTTTCACATCCACCCGGTAGACCACGAGGCTCGTGTCCCAGTTCGGCTGCACCCACGACCAGACCATGCCATAGCTGCCGCTGAACCCGCGCACCGGTTTGCGCACCAGGTCCGGGCAGTCCAGAAACGGCTCATCCTCGGAATATCGATTCAGCGCTCCGGGCGCGCTGAGAATCTTCTGGTAATGCGTGTTGTGCATCCATGTGTCGTAGTTCCGCCCCTTGGTGCCTTCGCCGTCGGCCGTGCGAACAGGCACGTAGCGGTTCTGAAAATCGTTGGCGTAAAGCTCGTTGGCGATCACGTACTGGCGCAGGTTCGACTGACAGACGATGGTGCGGGTCGTGGTGCGCGCCCGTTGCAGCGACGGCATCAGAATGGCGATCAACATCGCGATGATCGCCACCACCACCAGCAATTCAATCAATGTGAATGCCTGACGACGCATAAACTGATCCAACATCATGTCGCCCGCACAAATCCTCACGGGCATTGAAATGTCATCGGCGGCGACGGACCAAACCGGCCGCGCCAAGAACCATCACCATCAACGACGCCGGCTCGGGAACAGCCACCAGCGCGATCTGATTCGTGTCCTGGTAATTGTAGAAAATGCCGTAACCGTCCGGTTTATTCAGCACGGTCGCAAAGCTGCCGCCGGTAAGCGAGCCGTAGGTCGCGAAGATGTAGGCGTCATCGTCCAGCGGTGCGAGCAGGTCGAAATCCACCGTGGCAGCGGAGATGTCCAGCACGCCGTCGACATCCAGCAGATCGACGGAGCCGGCCCCGGTCGGGTCGACCTCGATCAGCAGCGTGCCGTCGATGGTCGCATCCTGCTGAACGTTCAGCGTGCCGATCGACTCACCCGGCGCCAGGAACCCGCCGGCCGCGATGTTGACGTTGCCGGCCGGCGTGCCGTTGCCGCCGAGCGTCGCACCGCTGGACACCAGCACATCGCTGGACGCCAGGGTGTTGTTGACCAGCAGCGTGCCGTTGAGGACTTCGGTGATGGCGGTGTTGTTGGCCGCGCCGTTGAGGGTCCATGTGCCGGCGCCGCTTTTCTGAATGCGGGCGCCGGTGGTGGTGATGTCGCCGTTGATCACGCCGTTGCCGGCGCCGAAGAAACGCCACATGCCGAGGGTGCTGCTGCCGGCATAGTTGAAATCACCGTCGAATGTCAGCGTGGTCGAAGCGTTGGTCACTTCGATGGTCGGCCGACCGGAGAAGCCCAGCGTCTGCGAAGGTTCTACCGCCTGAGTCGTGCCGTTGCTGACCATGACCACCGTGCGATCCGTCGAGGCGGTGGCGCCGGTGTAACGGAGCCTGCCCGTGTCGCTGGGGCCCCAGATGCCCTGGCCCAGGCTGATCGTCGAGCCGGCGCCGATCGCGCTGGCCACGCCGGCGTTGGCGATTGAGCCGAGTTCGACCACGCCATGCGCCGTCGAGATGGAACCGGCGAAATCGTTGGCGTTGTTGTTGAGGAAGGTGGTGCCGGGATCGGTTCGATTGACGCTGCCGCCGCCGGTGACCAGGCCGTCGAAGGTCACGTCATGCCCGCCGCGCGCGAAGATGGTGCTGCCGGAGGCGATGGTCCACTGGCCGGTCAGGGTAACGTCGCCCGATGACGCGGAGAGGCTGCGGAAGCCGCCGGTGAAGTCGACATCATTGGCGAGCGACTGCGTGCTGGTGCTGGAGTTGGTGATCAGGTTGACCGGCAGGCTGATGGTGCTGCCGCCGATCGAAAAGGCCGCGGCCCCGGAGTCGAACGTGATGCTCCGCACGCTCCAGGCTGCATCGACGTTGGGCGAGAGGCGGGTGGAACCGGCGAAGTGGATGTCGGCCGTGCCGTCGTTGTCCGGGGCGATGCCGCCGGCCCAGTTGTCGCCATCAGACCAGTCGTCGCTGGTGAGGCTGCCGCCGTTCCAGGTGAAGCTCGCCGCGCCGGCCGGGTCGTGCATAAGCCCGATCGCCAGCAGGCAGACCATGATCCCGAGGCCGTGTTGGGTCATCGTTCTGATCTTCATGATGTGCATTCTCCTTCGTGCCCTTCGCGCTGATGCGATCGTCAACAACAAACAAACGACCGACAGCCGCATGACGTGGATATGAAGATTTCGTAGCGCCTTTACTCGCCCACCAGTATACCACGACGCCCCCCGGGCTGTGCAAGCACTTTTTCGGCGATTCACCGCCCATCTGGGCGATATTCCCCATTGGCAACGCCTGCCCGGCCGCTTATGCTTTGAGGCTTATGCTCGACAAGCGTTCGGTCATCACAGTGGGTAATTTCGACGGCGTGCATCGTGGCCACCGCGCGCTGCTGGATTACGCCGCCGCCATCGCCAAAGGGGCCACCGGCGGGGCGCAGGTTGTCGTCGCATCGTTCACGCGCCATCCGCTTTCCGAGCTGCGCCCCGAGCAGTCGCCCACCACCCTCATGGACATCACCCAGCGCCAGGCCGCCCTCATCGACGCCGGCGCCGATCAGATCGACTGGCTCGAACCCGACCCGCGCGAAGTGCTGTCCCTGTCGCCCCGTGATTTCGTCGAAATGATGGTGCGGCGACATCAGCCCGTCGCCTGGGTCGAAGGGCCCAACTTCCGATTCGGCCGCAAGCGCGCCGGCGACATCCCCCTGCTCGAAGAGCTTGGCAGTGAGTTTGGCTTCGAGGTGGCGATCGTCGATCCGGTGAGCGTCACGCTGCGTGATAAAACCATCGTGCCGGTCAGTTCGTCGTTGATCCGCTGGCTGATCGAACAAGGCCGCATGACCGATGCCCAACTCGCGCTGAGCCATCCGTACACCCTGCGCGGCCGGGTCATTCAGGGCGAACAGCGCGGCCGAACCATCGGCTTCCCCACCGCAAACCTCGACCTCGGCGATCGCCAACTCCCCGCCGACGGTGTCTACGGCGGCATCGCCCACATCAACGCCAAACCCTACGCCGCCGCCATCAGCGTCGGCGATAAGCCCACCTTCCGCGGGTCTGTCCGCACCTTCGAGGTCTACATCCTCGACTTCGAAGGCGACCTCTACCACCAGACGATCGATGTCGACATCCTCCGCTGGATCCGCGATCAGGCCGCCTTCACCGGCGTCGATGCCCTCGTGCAGCAGATGGACCGGGATGTCCAGCGGATTCGAACCCTCTACAATGCTCAACAACTCAGCGCCGCTGATCTGGCCCACGCCTCGGGATAAGCCTGCATGACGCCTTACGAATCCAACACCACCCTCGCCGCCATCGCCGACAAGCTTCGCACCGCTCAGCGCATCGTGATCACCACACACGCAAAACCCGACGGCGATGCCTTGGGCTCAGTCGTCGCGCTGGCCGAGGCGCTGGAGTCGATGGGTAAGACCGCCGAGCGCTGGGTCATGCCGCCGGTGCCGGGCAATCTGTCCATGCTCGCCCGCGATGGTCATCTTCATCGATACGAAACCGAGTCCGACCCCCTGCCCGAGGGCGAACCCGATGCGATCGTGATCGTCGACACCGGCGCCTGGACGCAGCTTGCACCGATGCGTGCGTGGCTGGAGCCCCGCCGCGAGCGCGCCATCCTGCTGGATCACCACCTGCGCGGTGACGATGTGGCCGCGCTGCGTTACATCGATTCATCCGCCGCCGCCGCGGCACAGATCGTGGCCGCGCTGATCGATGAGCTGGGCGTCGAATACGACGACGTGATGCGCGATGCGATCTATGTCGGCATCGCGTCAGACACCGGGTGGTTCCGATTCTCCAACACGACCGCCGAGACCCACGAACTCGCCGCCCGACTGCTGCGACTCGGGGTTGATCACGCTGAACTGTATGCCAAGCTCGAACAGGCGGAGCGCCCCGAAAAGCTGCAACTGATGATTCGCGCCCTGGACAGTCTCAAGCTCATCGCCGATGGCAACGTCGCCGTGATGACGCTTCGCCGCAGCGATTTCGAAGACACCGGCGCGATCCAGGAAGAGACCGAGCGGCTGGTCGATCTGCCGCAGGTCGTCGGGGATGTTCAGGTCGTCGTGCTGATCACCGAAACCGACAACGGCCCGGTCCGTCTGAGCTTCCGCTCCAAGCCCGGCATCGAGGCGGTCGACGTCAACGAGATGGCCCGCCAGTTCGGCGGCGGCGGTCACGCCCGAGCCGCCGGCGCCCGCGTCGACGCCCCGCTGGATGAAGTCCGCCGGCGCGTATTCGAAGCCGCCGAGCAACTTCACGCGGCCCGGGCGACTCAATAAACACCGTCAACTGTTCTTATTTGGCCCGACGACGCTTGCCGCGCAGGTTGGGACTGCGGTGCGGCTCGGCTTTCTTCTTCGGCTTGCCCTTGACGATGCCCTTGTCCGCGAGCGTGGTCTGCATGGCCTGACCGGTTTGGGCGACGTGCTCGATGCGCTCGGTCGCCTTGGCGGCATAGTCTTTCGATAGCTCACACCCGAGCCAGTTGCGCCCAAGCCGCGCCGCGACGGCAAGCGTGGTCCCGCTACCGGTGAACGGGTCGAACACCAGATCGCCTTCGCTGGAACTCAAACGAATGATGCGCTCCAGCAGCGACTCGGGGAGTTGGCAGGGATGCCAGCCGACGCGCTCCTTGAAGGTTCCGCAGAGGCGCGACAGGTACCACGTGTCTTCTTGCGCGTTGAAGTAGCGCTCCAGGCCTTCCTTCTCGACATCCTGCGGGCGGAGGTACCACGTGTCGTCAGGCAGCTTGCCTTTGGGGTTGGCGCGGGCGTCGGCGTAGGTCGTCTGGCGGGCGCTGGGCACGGCGATCGCCTGGCGGTTGAACGTGAACGGCGGTTTGTTCACCTTCCACTTGTCGAAGGCGGCCGTCCCCACGCAGTAGAACAGATGCGCATGCGACCGGTTGAACTTCACCTTGCAGTTCTGACCGAACGTGTAATGCCAGATGATCCAGTTGCGGAAGACGATCTTGTGATCGCGCTCCAGCTCTTTGAGGCGCATGCGCGTTTCGGCGGCATACTCATCGCCGATCAACACGTACATCGAACCCGTGGGCTTCAGCAGATCGACACACGCGTCGATCCACCGCATGGTCCAGTCGATGTAGTCCTGGTCGTCGCGCTTGTCTTCGTAGCGATCGTACTTGTAGCCGATGTTATACGGCGGATCGGCGAAGATCAGGTCGATCGAACCGGCGGGCCAGGCGCGCATCGTCTTGATGCAATCGCCGACGGCGATCGTGTTTTGAGGGATCGAATCGGTGGACATTCGCGGGATTGTACACGAAACCATCCGGGGCTTCGCGGCGAACCGCTCAGCCCTCGGCTTGAGACATCACTTTTTCGGTTTGAACATCTTGAAGAGTTTCGTGATCGGGTCGTAGTACTCGTCGACGATGCGTTCCTTGAGGGGGATGATCGCGTTGTCGGTGATGGTGATGTGCTCGGGGCAGACCTTGGTGCAGCACTTGGTGATGTTGCAGTAGCCGATGTTGCCGTCGTCCTTGAGCTGCTCGAGGCGATTTTCGGTGTCCAGCGGATGCATCTCGAGGGCGGCGGAGTAGACGTAGAAGCGCGGGCCGTAGAACTCATCGTGCAGGTGGTGGTCACGCAGCACGTGGCAGACGTCCTGGCAGAGGAAACACTCGATGCACTTGCGGAACTCCTGCACGCGCTCGACATCGTCCTGCTGCATGTTCCACGAGCCGTCTTCGTTGTCGGGCTTGCGCGGGGCGAAGGGCTTGATCTTTTCCTTGACGCGGAAGTTCCAAGAGACGTCGGTGACCAGGTCGCGCATCAGCGGGAAGGCGCGGATCGGCTCGATGGTCACCGGCTGATCTTCGGGCAGATCTTCCAGGCGGGTCATGCACATGAGCTTGGGCATGCCGTTGACCTCGGCGGAACACGAGCCGCACTTGCCGGCCTTGCAGTTCCACCGGCAGGCGAGGTCCGGGGCGGACTCGGCCTGAATCTGGTGCACGGCGTCGAGGACGACCATGCCTTCGCCGACGTCGGTGGTGTAGGTTTCGAGGTGAGCGTCGTCGCCGGAGCCTCGCTGGATTCTGAATTCACGCTGGGCCATGTTGATGATCCCGTGGGTTTACTTGTTTTCGTCAATGATTTTCTGCAGGTCTTCACGGATAGCGGCGCGGTTGACCTGCTCGACCTGCATCGAGCCGTCGGGCGCCTTGCGGATGATCGTGTTGACCTTGGCCTGCTCGTCGGACTTGTCGGGGAAGTCCAGGCGGGTGTGAGCGCCGCGCGACTCGGTGCGGATGTGCGCCGAGCGGGCCGAGGCTTCGGACACGGTCAGCAGGTTTTTCAGGTCCATGGCGGTGTGCCAGCCGGGGTTGTAATCGCGGTTGACATCGGAGCCGGCCTTTTCCGCCCGCTTCCAGAATTCGCCGAGGCCTTCGACAGCTTCGCCGAGTTCTTTGTCTTCGCGGACGATGCCGACCTTGTCCTGCATCATGTTCTGCAGGTCGGACTGAATCTTGAACGGATTCTCACCGGACTCGCCACGATCAAACGGAGCCAGCGCCCACTTGGCGACGGCTTCGACCTGATCGTTGTTGATCGAGCCGGCGGGATTGTCCTTGGCCCACTTGGCGGCGTACTCACCGGCGCGCTTGCCGAAGACGACCAGGTCGCTGAGCGAGTTGCCGCCCAGACGGTTGGCCCCGTGCAGACCCGCGGCACATTCGCCGGCGGCGAACAGACCGGGCACGGTCGACATCTGCGAATCGCCGTCGACGCGGATGCCGCCCATGACGTAGTGGGTCGTGGGTCCGACTTCCATCGGCTGCTTGGTGATGTCGACGCCGGCCAGCTCCTTGAACTGATGATACATCGACGGCAGCTTCTTCTTGATGTGCTCTTCGCTCTTGGCGCCGAGCTTCTCGCTGATCCAGGCGATGTTCAGGAAGACGCCGCCGTGCGGTGAGCCGCGGCCGGCCTTGACTTCCTTGACGATCTTGCGGGCGACGTGGTCGCGGGTGAGCAGTTCCGGAGGCCTGCGGGCTTCCTTGTCGCCAGTCACGTAGCGCCAACCCTCTTCGGGGTCTTCAGCGCACGACCCTTGATAAAGCGGCGGAATCTCCTCAAACATGAACCGCTTGCCTTCGGAGTTGGTGAGGATACCGCCTTCGCCGCGGACGCCTTCGGTCACGAGGATGCCCTTGACGCTCGGGGGCCAGACCATGCCGGTGGGATGGAACTGGATGAATTCCATATCCATCAGCTCGGCGCCGGCGTGGTAGGCCAGGGCGTGGCCGTCGCCGGTGTATTCCCACGAGTTGGACGTGATCTTGAACGCGCGGCCGATGCCGCCGGTGGCCATGACGATCGCGCCGGCCTTGAACACGTGGAACCGGCCGTGCTCACGCTCGTAGGCGAAGGCGCCGCAGACGCGGTCGCCGTCTTTGAGCAGTTCGATGACCGTGACTTCCATGTGGACGTTGATGCCCTGGTGGATGCCGTGGTCCTGCAGCGTGCGGATCATTTCCAGGCCGGTGCGGTCGCCGACGTGGGCGAGACGCGGGTAGGCGTGGCCGCCGAAGTTGCGCTGGAGGATTCTGCCCTGCTTGGTGCGGTCGAACACGGCGCCCCAGGCCTCGAGCTCGCGCACGCGGTCGGGGGCTTCCTGGGCGTGCAGCTCGGCCATGCGCCAGTTGTTGAGGTACTGACCGCCGCGCATCGTGTCGGCGAAGTGGACCTGCCAGTTGTCACGGTTGTCGACGTTGGCCAGCGATGCGGCCATGCCGCCCTCGGCCATGACGGTGTGGGCCTTGCCCAGCAGCGACTTGCAGATCAGTCCGACGCGAACGCCCGCCGCGGAGGCTTCGATGGCGGCACGGAGTCCAGCCCCGCCGGCGCCGATGACGATCACGTCGTATTCGTGGGTTTGATAGTCAGACATCAAAGTTCTCGCTGAAATAGCCGCGAATCAACGATTCGCGGACCACGATGCGTTGCATCGCGGCTATTAGAAAATTCGCAGGTCCGTCCAGTAGCCCATCGCGCACATGCGAACGTAAAAGTCGGTGAAACCGACCCAAAACAGGCTCATCCAGGCGTAGAGCATGTGGCGTTTATTCAGGCACGAAACGCACTCATAGGCTTTTTTGCCGGCCGGGGCCTTGGTCACGCAGTCCTTGTGGCCGCCGATGATGTGGCGGAAGGAGTGGCAACCGAACGTGTACAGACCCAGCAGGACCGGGTTGACGATCAACACCAGTGTGCCGATGCCGAAGCCGAATTCGAGGGCGTGCGCCTCGTGGGCCTGGGCGTAGGTCATGCCTTCGGGCGGAAACCACATCGCCACCAGCGCGTCGTAGGTCAGGATCACGATGAACAGTGCCGCAACATAGAAGAAGTAGCGGTGGATGTTCTGCAGGATCAACGGGAACTTGCGCTCGCCCCAGTAGCTCTTGCGCGGTTCGCCGACGGCGCAGCTGATCGGGTCGGCCCAGAAAGCCTTGTAGTAAGCCCCGCGATAGTAGTAGCAGGTGAAGCGGAAGCCACCCGGCGCCCAGAGTATCAAAAACGCCGGCGTGATCGGCAGCCCGACAACTGCCGCGGGCAGCCAGTCCGGCCAGTGCCCAAGCCAGTTGTGTCCCGAAGTCGCCTGGCCGGCCCCCTCCCAGATCAGCGGGGAATACATCGGTGACAGATACGGCCCCGAAGCGTAGTATGCTCCCTGAAACGCCGCCCACGTCGAGTAGACAATGAAGGCGCCGAGGCCAAGAAAGACCAGCAGCGGCTGAAGCCACCACGCGCCGAGACGCGAGGTTTCGCCAAACTGGCGCTGCTGAGGTAACTGAATGGGTGTGCGAGTCATGACAGACGCTCCGCTGGGTTGGAAAGAGCCTAGTGTAGTCCACGCGCCCCCAGCACGCCAACAGGGTTACACCGCATAAACGAACCCAAAACCTACGTTAAGCCCCGTACCGCTACCGTGAATGCCCCCTAGTTTGAGGTACATCATGCATCTTCGCAAGTCTCTGGTCGTATTGTTTTTGCTCAGCCTGAGTGTCCTGGTCGGCTCCGTCATGGCCGCCGATCGTTCGAAAACACCGAATATCGTGGTCATTTTCATCGATGACATGGGCTACGCCGACATCGGCCCCTTCGGTTGCAAAGATTATCCGACGCCGAATCTCGATCGCATGGCCAAGCAGGGCCGCGTCTTCACCGACTTCCAGGTCGCACAGGCCGTTTGCTCGGCCAGCCGCGCGGCGCTGGTCACCGGGTGCTACTCCAATCGTGTGTCCATCCGCGGCGCCCTCAACCACACCGCCAAGTACGGCATCAACCCCAACGAAGTCACCTTCGCCGAAATCTGCAAGCAGAAAGACTACGCCACCGCCGTCTACGGCAAGTGGCACCTCGGCCACCATCCCAAGTTCCTCCCGATCAACCACGGCTTCGATGAGTACTACGGTCTGCCGTACTCCAATGACATGTGGCCTTTCGACTACGACAACAAACGCTTCCCGCCCGGCAAGGGTAAAGCCAAGTTCTATCCGCCTCTGCCGATGATCGAAAATGATCACGTCGTTGATCCCGACGTGACCGCCGAAGACCAGACCCGGCTCACCACGCAGTACACCGAGCACGCCGTCGACTTCATCAACCGCAACAAGAATCGCCCCTTCTTCCTTTACGTGCCGCATTCGATGATGCATGTGCCGATCTTCGTCAGCGACAAATTCAAGGGTAAATCCGGCGCGGGCCTCTACGGCGACGTCGTGATGGAAGTCGACTGGTCCGTCGGTCAGATTCTCGACACGCTCAAGAAAAACGATCTCGACAAGAACACGCTCGTGATCTTCACCGCCGACAACGGCCCGTGGAAAAACTACGGCAACCATGCCGGCAAAACCGGCGGCCTGCGCGAAGGCAAGGGCACCATGTTTGAAGGCGGCTCGCGTAATCCGACCATCATGTGGTGGCCCGGCGTCATCCCCGCCGACACCACCTGCGACACCGTCGCCATGACCATCGACATCCTCCCGACGATCGCCCACCTCATCGGCGCCAAGCTGCCCGACCACAAGATCGACGGGATGAACATCTGGCCCCTGATCACCGGTGAATCCGACAAGAGCCCGCACGAAGCGTATTTCCTCTACTACGGCCAGCAGCTTCAGGCGGTCCGCACCCAGAAGTGGAAGCTCCACCTGCCCCACAAATACCGTCACTACCTGCCCGAAAAAGCCGGCAAAGACGGCTACCCCGGCCCGACCGGCAAGGGTGAGATCGGCTATGCCCTGTTCGACATGGAAAACGACCGCAACGAGACCACCGATGTCTCCGCCCAGCATCCGCAGGTCGTCGAGCACATGAAAAAACTTGCCGATCAGATGCGGGCCGACCTCGGCGACGCCGGCAAACCCGGTCCCGGCATCCGCCCCCACGGCAAGCTCGATCCGGACGACAAACGTCTGCAGTGGTGATCGCCCACACTAGGCGCGATCACGACATCTGAATCCCCCTGTAAGGAATCACAATGGTGATGAACGGTTGTTTCTTGCGGGAATGGACCACTCGGGTTTTGTGCCTGGTGCTGGTGGTCGGTTCGTTGGCATCGATGTCCGCGGCCGCTGATCTTGCGGTGCTGTCGACCGGTCAGCCCAACATCGTCAGCAGCGAGTGGATCGGCAAACCCGAATTCAATCGCGCCAACCTCAACGATGGCAACTTCGGCACCCTCTGGTCCGCCGCGGAAAAATCAACCGATGCGTGGGTGCAGATCGACCTGGGCGCGGAGGTGACGGTCGCCGCGGCCGTGCTGGACGAAGGCAAGCACAAACGCTCCGAGCAGTTCGTCATTCAGGCGCAGGTCGGCGATCAGTGGCAGACGCTGGCGTCGGGTACGACGATCGGTAAAAACAAGCGGGTGAATTTTGAGCCGGTCAAGGCGCGGTTGTTTCGCGTGGTGGTGGTCGAGTGTTCCGGGCCGCCGGTGCTGGCGGAGTTTCGCCTGCTGGGGCCGACGGACCATGTGCCGGCCTGGCTGAATCGTCGCCCGCTGCACCCGAAGCAAAACCCCGACTGGCAGGCCCACGTCAATCGCCAGCGTTTCTACGACTTCTACACCAAGCAGGCGATGCGCTACGGGCCGATGAATACCGACCAGGTGCTGCCGCTGATCCCTCAATACCCGGGGCTCGACGGCGGCGTGACCCACTGGGGCAATCAGAATGAAGACTCGTGGCGGGACAACCGCCCCAGCCGGATGAACTTCGGCTCGATGGTCGGCGGGGTCTTTCACGGGGCCGGCAAGAAGATCGGCCGCGCTTATGCCGTGCAACTGAGCGATGAACTGAACGCGGTGTTCAACCTCGATACGCTGAAGTTCGAAGTCGGCTGGCGCGGCAAGCCGGTGTCGTGGTCGGATGTGCGCGTCGGCATGTTGCACGGCACCATGATGGGCGATCAACCGGTCGTCGAAGTTCAGGCGCCGGGCGATTCGCTGAACGGCGCGCGATACATCGGCCTGCACCGCCGCGGCGATCGCGTCGCCTTCGAGTATGAACAAAACGGCAAGCGGCGCTTCCGCTTCGCCGAAGCGCATGATGGCAAAGTCATGGTGCGGGACGTCGACACGCTGGACGCGGCGATCGGCAAAGCGACCGGCCCGCAGTGGCCACAGCGGGTGATCACCACCGGCACGATGGGCGAAGGCTCGCCCTATGCGATCGACACGCTCACGCTGCCGTATGACAACCCGTGGAACGCGCTGATGTTTCTCGGCGGGGTCGACTGCGTCTCGCCGACGCGCCTGGCGGTCTGCACGCTGCACGGGGATGTGTGGGTTGTCGACGTGTCGGATCAGAATCTGTCGAAGCTGCGGTGGAAGCGTTACGCGGCGGGGCTTCACCACGCGTTGGGGCTCAAGGTCGTCGACGGGGTGATCTATGTCATCGGGCGCGATCAGCTCGTGGCGCTGCACGACACAGACGGCGACGATGAGGCGGACTTCTACGAATGCATCACGATGGCGCACAAGACCTCGGCCGCCGGGCACCAGTTTGTGACCGGCCTGGAGCGCGACGATCAGGGCCGATGGTATTTCGTGTCGGGCAATCAGGGCTACTGTCGCATCTCGGCCGACGGCCGCAAAGCGGATGTGGTGGCTACGGGTTTTCGCAACCCCGATGGCATCGGCATTTCACCGGACGGCAGCGTGTTGCTGACGAGCCTGCAGGAAGGCAACTGGACCCCCGCCAGCGCCGTGTGCGATGCGAGTTGGGGCGGGTACTTCGGCTATGGCGGGCCCAAGGGCGATCCGCCCGGTTACAAGCTGCCGATGCTTTATCTGCCGCGCGGCGAGGACAACTCCAGCGGCGGGCAGACCTACATCGACTCGGACCGCTGGGGCCCGGTGCGCGGGCAGTGGCTGCATCAGTCGTTCGGCGCGGCCAAGCATTTTCTCGTACTGCGTGAGGTGGTCGGCGAGCAGTCGCAGGCGATGGCGATCCCCCTGCCGGGTGAATTTCTCAGCGGCGCTCACCGCGCCCGGTTCAGCCCGTATGACGGTCAGCTTTACGTCGTCGGCTGCCAGGGCTGGGGCAGCTACAGCACGCAGGACGGCTCGCTTCAGCGCGTCCGCTACACCGGCGGCGATTACCCCTACCCGATCGACTACCAGACGCGTAACAACGGCATCATGCTCACCTTCGCCACACCGCGCTCCGCCGATTACTCCGACGCCAAACGCTGGTTCGCACAACAGTGGAACTACCGCTACGCCTCCAACTACGGCTCAGCGGAATACTCCGCCACCATGCCCGATCAACCGGGCCACGACCCCGTCGAAATCCGATCGATCCAGCGCCTCGACGACGGCAAGCGCCTGTTCATCGAAATCCCGCAGCTTCAACCCATCCAGCAGCTTCACCTGAACTTCAACGGCGCCGACGGGTTCGATCTCTACGGCACGATTCACCGCCTCGGCGAGCCGTTCACCGACTTCCCCGGCTACGAAAAGATCAAAAAGTTCAATCTCGTCGTGGCGATGAGCGATCCCCAACAGGTGACCGTCGACACGTGCAAAGCTTGTCACCACCCGACGCAGCAGATCATCGGCCCGCCGCTGTCAGAACTCCGCAAGCTCTACGCGGACAATCCCGAAGGCATCGTTCAGCAGGCCATGGACCCGCAGAAGAAGAACCCGAATCTGCCGCCGATGCCCCCGTTTGATTTCATGGGCAAGGACAAGCTTCGCGAGATCGCCGATCAGATTCTCGCCGGCGCTGAGTGATCGGCCCATCGTGGTCAACGGATGATAATCAGCGCCACCGCGGCGCCGATGAAACGCCATGCGGCGATCGCCGTGCCGACCGCCACCCGATGATGCGTCACGTGTCGCGCCGCCCACAGGCTCGGCATCAATGTGATAATCATCGCAACAGCAGGCCCCCACCAAATCGCCCCGCCGCCTCGGATGATCCCGGCGATCAACACGCCGACGGCCAGCGCGATCATCACCGTCATCAGCACGTCGTAGCTCCGCCCCGTGAGTCGGGTCGCGATCGTTCGCAGCGCGATCCCCGTATCGCCCTCGCGGTCTTTCCAATCCAGCGCGATCGAATCCGCCAATAGCAGCAGCACCATCAACGCACCGAAGAGCCATTCATGCACGACCTCTGCGCCGAAGGTGCGCCCCTGCGTCACGGCCAACCCCATCGCACCGCAAAGCCACGCCGCGCTGATCACGATCGGTTTGACCGTCGCCAGGTCTTTGAGCCGCAACCAGCGTGTTTTCCCCGGTAAAACTGGCAGAACATACGCTCCGGCGATGCCGGCTTCGACTGCCGCCAGCGCCCACGTCGCCGGTCGGATCGGCCCGGTGAACATCCACACCGCCACCCCCGCCGTCGCCCCGATCACTGCAATCAGCAACACCCCGCGCCATCGCTGCATGAAGGCCGCCCGATTCGGCGCGTTGACCTGATCTTCCTCCGGCACGCGGAACAACCCCGCATCCACCAGGTACACCCACCAGCAACCGGCGCACGCCATCGCATACCACCGACCGTCGAGCGTCACCCCCATCCACCGCGCGCACAGCCAGACGAATGCCCCCGCCGACGCGACCATGTACAACTCGCTGAAATAGATCGCCGCCCACAGCCTCGGAATGATTCGATTCTTCGACAATCGAGTTCACGAGCCTGTGGCACAGCCGCCCTCGGCTGTGCTGGAGTCAACTTACGCACAGCCGAGGGCGGCTGTGCCACAGCGCGCCTCACGCATCGTTCTCTGACGGATTCTGCAGCCGTAGCGGTGAGTCGCCGCGGAAGGTGAGTGTGCGATACGGGAACGGAATTTCGATGCCGGCTTCGTCGAGGCCGCGCTTGACCGCCGCGACGACCTGGTCGGTCGACTTACGGAGGTCCAGCGGCGTCGGGCCCGTCCACCAGGTCACTTCGAAGTTAATCGACGAGTCGGCGAACTCCTGCGCAAAAACCTGAATGGGCTCGTCTTTCTTGACGGTGTCACAGCTTTCGACCGCCTTGCGGATGACGGCGCGTGATTCATCGACGTCTTCGGAGTAAGCCACGCCGGCGATGATCGTCGTGCGGCGTTTTTTCTGGTCGGTCAACACACGCACGGGATGTTTGTAGATCGTCGCGTTGGGCACCAGCAGCAGTTCGCCCGTGGTCTTGCGCAGGTGGGTCATGCGAATCCATATATCTTCGACCTGGCCTTCGATGTCGGTGCCTTCGATGTCGATGTAGTCGCCGATCTCGAAGGGGAACCGCCAGAGGATGAGGATGCCGGCGAAGAAGTTTTCGAAGATGTCCTGAAAGGCGAAGCCGATGGCGATCGAGGCCAGACCCGCGGTGGCGACGATCTGTCCAAACCCGAAATCGGGAAACACGATGCCCGCAGCGAGCATGATTCCGACGAACCACACCCCGATGTAGACGAACTGCGCGAACAGGTCACGCAGCGAAGCTTTGCTGTAGAGCTTGCCGAACAGGTTGCGGGCGGCACGATGGGCGTACCGCGCCACGATGGCCGTGAGGATCACCACCATCACGGAAATAACGATCTGCGGCAGATGCTGAATCGCGTGATCCCACAGGTCGTTGACGGCGGTAATCAGTTTATCTAGCGCCGAATGGATTGCCTGCCCGGCATCAGGCGTACTGCTCGAGCCCGAACCACCCGCCCCGGCGGACTCGGCGATGGTCTTGCCGTCGACGGCGACCTTCTGCAGGCCCTGGGCCTGAATCTCGATGCTGATGGAATTGGTGGTCTCCGACGCTGCCTGCGCCACGGGATCAGCCATGCGATCATCTCCTGAAAGGTCAACTCAACACCATAGCCGGGTCGCTGCGCGACCCTGGCCGACCGGGGCCGCGTAGCGACCCGGCTGGAGCGAGGTTACTTGGCTTGCTGCGGGTCGAGCCCCAGAAATGGTTCGACCAGATTCTTCCAGCGGACATATCCGTCGGCATTCATGTGCAGTCGATCCTTGATGAAGATCGAGGGATCCGGCTCGCCGTTTTCACCGAGCATGATCTGTTCGACGTGCAGCACCGCCACGCCCGGCATCGCCTTGGCCGCTTCGCTGATCAGTTCGTTGGCCTGATTCATTTTGGGCCACATCTTCCAGCGGCTGGGGCTGGGCTTGCACGTCAGATAGATGATCGGCGTGTTGCCGAGCTTTTGACGGGTCTGCTTTACGAACGACTCAAACGCTTCGAGCACCTGCTGCGGGCTGTTGCCGTGGGCGATGTCGTTTTCACCAGCGTATAGCACGATCCGGCGAGGCTTATACGGCAGCACCACCCGATCGAACAGCGCCGCCACGTCCGCCATGTGCGACCCGCCGAATCCGCGGTTGATCGCATCCAGGTCGCCGAACGAGTCCGGCAGCTTCCACATGCGGATGCTCGAAGAACCGACGAACAGGATCTGCCCGGGCTTGGTGTGCTGTTTGGCGTCGGCGGCCTCGAACTTTTTGATCGTCGATTCCCACCGGGCCGGGTCGGCCAGCTCGCCGGCCCGAAGCATCGTCGCCGAACCCAGCAGCGCCGCCGTCAGTAATCCCAGAACGCCTATCCGTCGTGAAATTTGTTGCATTTGGTTACGTCACTTTCGTCCAATCAGGAAGTAAATAATCATGCCGATGACCGGCAGCAGCACGACGACCAACACCCAGATCAACTTCTTGACCGGCTCCATACCGCTTTTGAGGATGTCGATGATCGCAATGATGTCCAGAATGAGGACAATCAGGCTGATCACACCCGACCCGAGTCCCAACGCGAGAAAATTTGCCATCTTTGGCTCCTTGTTGGCGACGACCCACACGCCGCCGCCCCCATCATGCCCGCCCCGACGGGCTGATGCAAGCGAAAACACCCTTGCTCATAGGGCCATTTCCGGGGATTTTGACGGTCCGCCCCCGTTGCCATACCGGCCGTTAACCGCTATCCTTACTGCCCCTCGCACTGCGGGGATCGCCCGAACTTCAATTTCAGTCAGAGGACCATCATGGCGACCGTTGGAAAGATCACCCAGGTCATCGGCTCCACCTTCGACGCGCAGTTCCCCGAGGACAAGCTCCCGGAGATCTACAACGCTCTGAAAATCAATGTCGACGAAGGCGGCGTGAAGATCAATCTCACCGGTGAAGTTCAACAGCACCTCGGCGGCGGCCGCGTCCGCGCCGTGGCGCTGGGCTCGACCGACGGCCTGAAGCGCGGCACCGATGTCGTCGACACCGGCCAGGCCGTGGCCGTTCCCGTCGGCGAAGAGGTGCTCGGGCGCGTGTTCAACCTGCTCGGCGAGCCGGTCGACAACCAGGGCCCCGTCACCGCCGCCAGAACCCGGCCGATCCACCAGGAGCCGCCGGAGTTCGTCGAGCTGAACCCGAAGACTGAAATCCTCGAAACCGGCATCAAGGTCGTCGACCTGCTGTGCCCCTTCGTCCGCGGCGGCAAGATCGGCCTCTTCGGCGGGGCCGGCGTCGGCAAGACCGTCGTCATTCAGGAAATGATCGCCCGCATCGCTCGTGAGCATGGCGGGTATTCCGTATTCGCCGGCGTCGGCGAACGCACCCGTGAGGGCAACGACCTCTGGCGTGAAATGGCCGAGGCGACCTTCACCGACGCCGAAGGCAACACCGGCCGCGTGCTCGACCGCGTGGCGATGGTGTTCGGTCAGATGAACGAGCCTCCGGGCGCCCGTCTCCGCGTCGCCCTGTCGGGCCTGACCATGTGCGAAGACTTCCGTGATTCGTCCGGTAAGGAAACGCTGCTGTTCATCGACAATATCTTCCGCTTCACCCAGGCGGGTTCGGAAGTGTCGGCTCTGCTGGGCCGCATGCCGTCGGCCGTGGGCTATCAGCCGACGCTGTCCACCGAAATGGGTGAACTGCAGGAACGCATCACCTCGACCGACAAGGGCGCCATCACTTCGGTGCAGGCGATCTACGTGCCGGCCGACGACCTCACCGACCCCGCGCCGGCGACGGCCTTCAGCCACTTGGATGCGTTCGTCGTGCTCTCGCGCGGCATCGCTGAAAAGGGTATCTACCCGGCGGTCGATCCGCTGGCGTCGACCTCGACGATTCTCGACCCGGGTATCCTCGGCGAAGAGCACTACGAAGTGTCGACCCGCGTGCAGCAGACCCTGCAGCGCTACAAGGACCTTCAGGACATCATCGCGATTCTCGGCGTCGACGAACTGTCGGAAGAAGACAAACTCGCCGTGGCCCGCGCCCGCAAGATCGAACGCTTCTTCAGCCAGCCGTTCTTCGTGGCCGAGCAGTTCACCGGCTTCGCGGGTATTTACACGCCGCTGAAGGACACGATCGACTCGTTCAAGCGCCTCGTCGACGGCGAAGGCGACGATCTGCCGGAGTCGGCCTTCATGTACGTCGGCACGCTCGACGACGCCAAGGCCAAGGCCGAGAAGATGGCCGCCGCCGTCTGATCGCCAACAACAACCTGAATCACCCCGAAGCCCACGCTTTCAAAGCGTGGGCTTTTTCCATATCGCCAGACGAGCCCAGTCGTGTCATTACGCCTTCGGCGCGCCCCACAAGCATGCCACCCATCACGCCAAAACCACCAGACCACGTTCAGGCGCAATCTGCGATTCGCATCACTCTTGCCATCAACAGATGAGTTTTCACTGAAAACTCATCTGTTATTATGCACTCAACATATTGAAATGTCTCATCTTGTGTCGCTATCTTGGACAATCTAATTACAGAAGATGGTTGGCCAGGGATCGGCCTGTGCATCGCAATTGCGTATTCGATCTCACTTCAACGCTTTGAACGAATCGATCGCCCGTTGGCGGGAGGATTTCAGATCGA
Organism: Planctomycetales bacterium ZRK34; assembly: GCA_014873095.1. Taxonomy (GTDB): domain Bacteria; phylum Planctomycetota; class Phycisphaerae; order Phycisphaerales; family Zrk34; genus Zrk34. The sequence continues at coordinate 2,854,534 of CP050848.1, read as the reverse complement.
CCAGCATCTCAGGGTACCCCGTGCGTGATCGCGTCAGCGGCGATGGGTCGTGAATCTCCGGCGCGTCGACATCGCGTAACTCGTCGACATACTGACGGATGAACACACCGTCGGCATCGAACTTCTCCGACTGGCTGACGGGATTGAACACGCGGAAGTACGGGGCCGCATCTGTGCCCGTCGAAGCCGACCACTGCCAGCCGCCGTTGTTGGATGCCAGGTCGCCGTCGACCAGATGCTGCATGAAGTGTCGCTCACCCTCGCGCCAGTGAATCAGCAGGTTTTTGGTCAGATACATCGCCACGATCATGCGCAAGCGATTGTGCATCCAGCCGATTTCACGAAGCTGCCGCATGCCCGCGTCGACGATCGGCACGCCGGTGCGCCCCTGCTTCCAGGCCTCGAGGTCCGACTCGCTGTCGCGCCACGCCAGGCGCTTGGTCTCCAGTTTGAACGGCTCGTTCATCGACACGCGCTCGTAGCCGAACAGCACGTGACGATAGAACTCGCGCCAGATGACCTCGCTGAGCCACGTGGTCGGCCCGTTGCGTCGCCGATCGATCTTGCCGCTGCTGCAGCGCGTCGCCGCCGCCCAACACTGACGCGGCGAGATCGCTCCGCACGCCAGGTACGGCGAAAGTGAGCTGGTCCCATCCACAGCCGGCAGATCGCGCTGCGTGTGATAGTCGTCAATGTGATTGTCGATAAACGCATCGAGCCGCCGCTGCGCTTCATCCTGCCCGGCCGGCCAACAATCCGCCAACGTGTTACCCACCGGTACATCGTCCGACACGATGTCGAGTTTCGCCTGCCGACGCGGCTCGCCGCCGGCCTCGATGTGCTCACCATCGCGTACGTATTTGAGCCAGGTCTTTTTGTACGGTGTAAACACCGAATAAAACCGCCCTTCCCCCGTCCGCACCGCTTCGGGCGGCAAGATCGTCTGATCGTGATGGCCGCGCACGCTGAGTCCGCGATCCGCAAAGGCGGCATCAACTGCCGCATCGCGCCGTCGCTCGTTGATCTCGTATTCAATGTTGTACGCCAGCCCGTCGCACCGGTGATCGGCCGCGAGCCCCATCAGCAAATCGGCGGCATCGCGAAATCGTGGCGCTTCGGCGATGCGCAACGGCACGTTCAGCTTCGCCAGCTTCTGACTCAGCGCCGCCACATTGCGCAACACGAAATCGATCTTCCCTTCGCCCCACTCATGTGCTTCGCGCCACTGCTTTCTCGCGACGAGAAACACGCCTACTACTTCCCCCGCGCGCATCGCATCCGCCAGGGCGGTGTTGTCCACCGTCCGCAGGTCATTGCGAAACCACATCAATGTGCGCATCACACTCCCGCCGAAGCCCACGCCTTGAAAGCGTGGGCTTCATGATACATGCCTAAAGCTCGACGTGCGGATCGCCCTCGTACGCCGAACCGATCGCACAGAGGCGCTGAAGGACGGTCGCGAACAACACGTACAAACCCTTGAGGCGATCGATGTCGCCGATCTCACCTTCGACTTCGAGTACCAACTCATCGACGCCTTGCGGAAACTCCTCGGCAAACACGCCGTCGGATTCGCGCACAAACAGGTGCACCGACGGTTCGCCGGCCAGCAGCGCCCGCAGGCGTGAGCTGTCGAAAAGCAGCTTAAGTTGGTCGGTGTTGTTGGTCTTGATGGTGAACAGCTTGTCGATATCTTCGTGTCCGGCCTCGGCGCGCTCGTGGCTGAACCGGGCGGCGATCTCGCTGAAGACCGTTTCCTGGTAGATGTTGAACCGGAACCCGTCGGTGTTCACATACGGGGCGCGGTAGCGCGTGTAGAGAATCTCGGCACGGTAGCCGGGCTCCGAGTGCACATCGAGCGTGACGGTCCATTCGCCATCTTTGACGCGAATGCGGTCCTGCGACCAGCCTTTGTGATTCTCGAACTCGCCTTCGAGTTCGCGGCTGAGTTGCGCCCAGATTTCGTCCTCATGCGGATGAAACATTTTTCGCATCATGCCCACGGTGCACATCCTTATATAGAGCGTGTTGTCCAGTGCACCGCGATTGTAACACCCGCCGCGCCGCCTCGCCACGGGAATTCACCCATTCGAAGGCTCCTGATTCGGCGTCAGCTTCCGGACCGCCCGCGGCGCCACCGTCATCAGCAGGCACAGTCCCGCGAACAAACCCGCAAAGGCGATCCCGCTGGAACGCTTGGCCGGCTCGATGATCGGCTCCGCATCAAAACGCACCGCCATCTCACTGTCGGGCTGCACCTGAAGCGGCCGCTCAAAGGCCACCACCCGCCCGCGCGTCGGCAGGTGAATCTCCAGCGGAACCACCGCCCCCGCTGCCGCTTCCTGCACGCCGATGATCCGCTCGCTGATGCGCTGCAGGTTCTCGCTGTCAAAGCGATCCATGCTCGCCAACTCGCGGTCCGCCTGGGCCTGCGAAAACTGATCACCGAGGTCTTCCTGCTGCTGGACCTGCTGAACCTCCGACTGCGCCCCGCCCTGCGGCCGCAGGTAGGCGCGTCGACTTTTCAGCCCGATCATCGCCTGCTGCTGGGTCAACTTATGAAGTTGCACGCGGGCGTCTTCGTTCAGCGCCTGATCGTTGAATGAATAGTTGTACGCCGACTCCAGCGCCGCCCGGGCCTTGTACTGCTGACCGGCCTTGGCGAACTTCTCGCCGCGCGACTGAAGCTGCATCGCTATGCTGTTGGACAGGGCCACCGACTCGGCGACCTGCTCCTGGTAGGTGTCGACACCGTAGTCAACCACCGTCCACGCCCGCAGTGTCTGATCATCGACATTCAGCGTGCCCTCGAAATCGCTGTAGTCCAGATCCGGCGGCAGGTAAAACACCCAACGGATGTTCTTCAGTGGCAGATCGAACTGCGGGCCCTCGTAGCGCTGTTGAGCCAGCGACCAGCGCGACGCCGGTGTGTTGATGTATGTCAGATCCACCGCGACGGGCAACTCACCGGCGCCCGCATGCCCCAGTGGAATCAACACCAGCGACTGCCCCGCCGCATCGGTCGTCATCGACGGCACCGTCGCGCGACGATTGACCATCAACGACCAGATCGTCGCGCCATCCGGCAGACGCATCGCCAGGTGCCGCTTGGACCCGACTTTCAAATCGAGTTGCACACGACTGATCGACTGGCCGCGTTCGTTGACGACGGTGGTGATCGTTGTGCTGGTGACATCGGCTTCGAGCAACGCCGCCGCATCGTGGCGTTTGGCATCGAGGCTCAGCGCGTACTGATCCGATGCGCAGTCGTAGGTGAACGCGGCGTCGGACAGATCACCTGCGCCGAAGCGCGCGTCGATGGTGCGCGACTCGCCTGCTGTGAGCGTCGGGCCGACGGCGCGGCTTTTGAGTTCGACCTTGTCGCTGGTGCGGATGACCACGTGGCCGCGGTACAGGTCGCCGCCTTCGATGCCCAGCGGCTGGATCGACACGAGACCTGCGTTCATGTCGAAGCGCGTTTCGTAGCGTACCGACAGCGGGTACGGCTGATCGTACCACTTGCGCGCCAGTTCGATGCGCCAGCGATTGGGCTCACCGTCGACGGGTTTCATGTTGGCGATCTCGGGGCCGGTGATCAGCACGCCGAGTGAGCCATCAGGCACGACGACCTCGAAGACCTTCGCCCCGGCATGGGCCAGGTGATAACGCAGGTAGTGATTGTGTCGCACCATCGCCTCGCTGATCTGCGCGACGTGCAGATAGTCGACCGTGATCCGAGGCTCGACGACCTCCGTCGCCAGAGTCAGCTTCCAATCCGGCCGCAACAGCTTGAACACGAGCACGCCGGTGTCGCGCATACCGAGTTCCAGTGGATTCAATTCGCTGACGCCTTCGCGCTCGGCGATCGATAAGCGTGTGCCGCGCACCGCCTGCACATCGATGCGCCCGGTGTGCTTGAGCGCGCCGACAACCTGAATACGCGGCGTGTCGATCCGGCTCGGGGTCTGACTGACCGGCCGACTCAGCGCGATCTTCAACGACGCTCGCCCGAGCAGCTTCTGTGTGAAGTGAACCTGCACGCGGCGCACGCCGTCTTCGACGGTTTCATCCCAGTGGCTGACCTGCGGCGCGGTCAGCGTGTCGATGTCGTAGGCCGCCGGGAGTTTCAATTCAATGCTGAATACCCCCGCCTTGGCGACATCGACCGCCAATTCCGCATTAAACGCCAGCCGTTCATCGCCGATTGAAAAGCTCGCCGTCTGGGCGGCGCGCAACTCAGGTTTGACCTCGTGAACCGTCAGCTCGATGCGGTCGGCTTCACCGCCAACCCGATAGGCGAATCGCAGATCGGTCGAACGATCCACCTGCGCTGCCTTCAACAGGTCCGCCGCGGCACGCATCAGGTCATCGGCATTCATCGTCTGCGGGTGCTTGCTCACCTGCAGATAGACCGACGGCCGCGTGATCAATCCAATCGCCCCGCGCTGATGCGCCGCCCCCATCACGCTGGGCCCGCCCACGCTCGCCGACCATGGCAGCGACTGTCCAGCCACCTGCGTGCGCAACCGCATCACATACTCACCGCTGACCGGCTGCGTGAGTTTGACCTCAAGCTGACTATCCGCCGGGTCATATCGCCACGCGCCGACGCATCGCCCCTCGACCCCGCTGACCGTCATACCCGCCGGCAGCTTCACCTTTACATCGCGCACCTCGCCCTGGGCGATCTGCAGATGCACATCATGTAGCCCCGTCGCCAATGCCGCGTCGAAGTGCAGCAGGCTGGTGGTTTCCGCGTAAAACACCGTCTTTTCCAGCTTCGTCTGACGCAGACGCGGCTTCCATGTAAAGTTCACCGGATCACGGGCGCCGACGATCGCCTCGACCACCGTCGTTTCACCCTGCTCATACTGATTGAATCGCACGGCCGTCGATGAAGTCACCGCCATGCCTTTGGCCGGCACAACCAACTTCACGCGATTGGTTAGCGCCGGAGGCAGCGGCGCGCAGAAGCTGCGCTGCCCCTGGTCATCAGCCGGCGCCAGCGGCGCGAGAAACTTCAACGTCAACTCATACACACCCGCCTTGTCGAGTTCGATCCAGTGGTGATCTGCATCGACGACCAGACGAACATTCGGCTGCGGATTCGCCTCCGACATCAACACCGCATCGGAGCCCAGCAACTGAAACCGCTTGGGTTCATTCACGCGGAATGTCACGTGATACTCGATGGCCATCGAATCACGCTCAGCCGTCAGCACGGTGTCGACCCGCTGAATGATGTTGATGTCCATCGGGCGATGGGCTTCCATCGCCTGTGCACTACTGATGTGACCCAGCGTCATCACCAGCAGCACGGCCGCCGCCGTCGCCGCCTGTCGGGGCACGGCCATCACCAGCCGCATGCCCCATCGCCAGGTGAGATACGCCAGCAGCGCCAGCGGAATTCCCCACGTCATCAGATGACCGAGCGCCAGCGCGACCGGAAGCCGCATCGAGTCGGTCGCGACGACATCGAACTGGGCTGCGCCGTATATCAACCCCGTCACACCGAGCGCTGCCAGCACGGAACGCAACCGACGGATCGCCACCGCGCCGAGCAGGCAGACGATCGCCGCGGCGGGCACAACAATTGCGCCGACGAATGTGGCGTGCTGTCGCCAGGCCGGCACGAAGCGACCCGCCACGCTTGGGGCCTGCGCATCGCCCAGGTTCACCGGCTGGGTGAACGTGAGCTGCCGCAGATCGTCGGGTTGATTCAGTGCGTTCAGATACCCCGGCGAGGCCGCTGCCATCGCGCCGATCAGCGTCAACAGCGCCACGGCCATCAGCGCGGCGACCGGTCCCGCGGCGCTGCGCCGCAGCACGGCCACGAGAATCACCACGCCGACAAAACCAATCGCCACGAACAGCCACACCAACCCGCGACCGACCCGCCCCAGCGCCGACGCCCAGGCGTCGCGCGCATGGGCCAGCAATCTCGAAAGATCACCGAGCTGCGGGCTGCGCGGCTCGGCAAGCATGTTGCCATGTTCGCTGTTGCGAACAGCCCACCCGTTGGGGGCGGTCAATGTCCAATCAACGAAGGTCGATCGCGTCGTACTCGTCGGGGCGGTCAACGCGAGGTCACCGTTGAATGTGAGTTGACCGTGCGACTGACCGTATTCGATGTCGAGCGTGATCGGGTCGTTGGGATTGCGCGTGCGCTTCAGCGGCACGAGCAGTTGTCCGGTCGACGGATCGAATGACGCGTTGATGCGCTGGCGCTGCTCGGCGCCGTCCAGGCCGAAGTCGACCAGGTGGGTCGACCACACACTCGCACCCGTCGGAAGATTCAGCGGTAGAAACTGGCTCGACGTGTTTTTGACCTTGTAGCGAACGCGTGTCACCGACTCGGCGCGCGACGCGTCATCGATCGCCACCTCGGTGCGCATCTGCATCAGCTCGATCACGACCGGCAGAAGCTGCCCGCGATCGTAAGCGCGGACGGCAAGCTGCGCTCGATGCGGGCTGGACACATACTTGTAAGTGCGCAGCACGGGCGCGCTGATTAGCAGGCGGTAGTTCGCCGGTACTTCATCGCGACTGATTTCCAGCAGGCCGGTCGTTTCGCCGACGGGATCAAGCTGGAGATTCAGGTGCGATGCGACGGTGATGAAACCCGTCTGCGTCTGGGCTCCGAGCGGCTCGATCCCGCCGAGGCCGATGGTGTCATTGGTGTCAGCCGTTCCGGGCGTTGCGGGGGCGGCGTAACGCTGGCGATAGAACACGCCCAGGTTGTAATCGCCGACGACCTTGCGCGAGAGCTTGACGGTGTAGACGTCGCCGTCGTGAGTCCACCGTCGCACATCGCGGCCGACGAATTCGATGCCGTCGAGTCCGGCGGCGGCGCGGAACTTCAGTTCATCAATCGGTGCGCCGGAGATGAAATAGTTCACCACCACCGAACCGTACGCCATGGCTTCGCCGAGGCTCACCAGCTCGAAGGCTTCGGCACGGATGCCCGGCGTCTTGCGCGTCGCCTGAAGTTTCAACGTCCAGGTCGGATCACGAAAGCGGTAGGCGAACTGCGCCTCAGCGACGCGCATCGGCACGGAGCCGGTGTGCACTTCGCGCAGGTCGGTGGGTGCGGGTCGCTGAAGCTGCACGCCCTGCTCGGAGGCCACGACGACATACCCGCGCTGATTGACCGCTCCCTGAACATTCAACGACGCCAGTGTCTGCGCCTGCTCGAGCGGACTATGCCCCAGTTCGAGCCGCAGGGCGATCAGCGTGCGGCCGATCACCGGCTGCTTGAAATGAACCACCAGCGGCGTGCGTGTCGCATCGGCTCCGCTGGATGCGGGCGCCCGGTAGTCGTCGACCATCGGGCCGGTCAACGAGGCGATCGACCATCCCGCCGGCACATCGATGCTCACGCTGCGCAGCGGCGCATCGCGAACATCCAACTCGATCTGCGCTTCGATCACGAGGTCGTCTTCGCGCACCGTGGCGGTGATGCGATGCGATGCGTCGTAGGCCGGCACGATGTCATCGAGCGACAGGGCCAGTTGGTAGCTGTTTGACGCGAAGCTGTAGAAAAACGCGCTGCCCGACGGAAGCGCCCGCGGGTGCTGCGGGTCCAGGGCGTCGCGCGGGAAGGCTGCCGCATCGATCTGTGACAACCCCGCGGTCTGCTTGACGATCATCTGAATCGCGCTGTCGGTGCCGACGGCCAGATGCCCGCTGCCGCGCACATCCCCGGCGACGGTGATCACCGGCATCGCCACCTGCGAAGGGAACGGCTCAAGTACCTGTTCGGCGACGATCTGCAGGTCGTAGCTGCCGGTCTGCGGTCGTGATAGCTGCACCGTCAAGCGCCGGGCGTTGTTTGCCGCATCGCCTTCGCCGAGTTTCCAGTCACGGATATCGCGACCGCGCACCTGCGTCACGCTCAGCGACGCCGGCACGTCAAAGCTCAACTCATCGAGCTTGCCCTGGGCGATACCGAAGCTGAACACGCTGTCGAGTCGCAGCGCACCGGGGCTGATGCGGGCGATCGTGTTGGTCCGCGCCGAAAGCATCAATGCCGCATCAAGCGCCTGCACCTGCGGTTTCCATCGCACCACAAACGGCCGACCGGGGCCGAGTATCGCCGACACGATCAGCTTGCCGTCCTCGATCGCGCGCTGCTGTCGCAGCGCGCCGACAAAGTGAACTTCCAGGTCGACACGATCGCACACGATGCGAAGCTCACGCACCCGTGAAGCCGGCACGGTGAAACTCGCCTCGTGCCACCCGAGTTCATCTTTGGACTTGAGCACCGTCGGCCGCACGGCAAACGTCGCCTCGACGTGATACTGACCGGCGCGCGGCCAGCCAAGCTGGTAGCTGCGTGCCGCGGCGTCGTAGTCGAGGCGCGGCGAGCCGGTCGAGGTGATGTCTTCGAGCACGACATCGCCCGTGATCAGCGGCCAGACCTGCGCGGGGTTTTTATGGTCCACATCAAAGGCCAGCGTGAAGGCGATGTTGCGACCGTCGATGGCGCCGTCGATCTGCATCTGGCCGATCTTCGGGGCGGTCGCGGGAGCGGGCGGCTGGGACTGGGGGACCGACTGTTCGGTGGCCGCTTGATCAGGGACGGGCTGCTTTTGATCAGCGGCGAACGTTGCGGCGGCGACCAGGCACAGACAGACCGATAGCGCCCACGGATAGATGCGGTTCATCGTGAAGCTCCTTTGGCAGGTGTCGTCGTGATTAATGACGCACGCCGCGACGGGCGGTTCGAAAAAATCTTACGGAGCGCGCGGCAGGCCCTTCGCCCGGCGGACGAGGTCGAGCAGTTCCGCCGCCTGCTGATCCAGCGGCAGCGCAGCCGTCACGTCGATGAGCACGCGCTCCACGGCATCGAGGCTCGCGCCCCGGGCGTGCTCACTGCCTCGCATGATCTCGGCAAACTCCGCCGCGGCCGCAGCGAGATACAGACGCGGATGCGACTTCGGCGTGGCGCTGGCGTCGATGTCTCCGCTGCGCAAGCGGTAGCTGATTTCCTGGACCGCGTTCGTGTCGACATCGCGGTAGCGGACATACGCCGCGCCGAGGTCAGCGTTGTCATCGCCGATAAGCTCAACTTCGTACAGGGCCGTGGCCGACTGGCCGGAACCGACTTCGCCTGCGTCAATGGCGTCGTTGCGGAAGTCCTTGTCGGCAATGTCGCGATTCTCATAACCGACCAGGCGATAGCGACGCACGCGGGCCGGGTCGAACTCGACCTGAATCTTCGCATCACGCGCCACGGTCTGCAGCGTCGACGCGAGTCGATCGACGAACACGCGCTTCGCCTCGGCAGCCGAGTCGACAAACACGTACTGACCATCACCGCGATTGGCGAGCTGTTCCATCATCGCATCGTTGTAGGCCCCGATGCCGAAGCCGACGCTGGTCAGCGTGATGCCCTGCTTGCGGGCGCCGGCAACGCGGTCGAGCATGGCGGCGGCTTCAGTCTCGCCGACGTTGGCCACGCCATCGGAGCAGAGCACGATGTGGTTGATGTAACCGGCGCGGAAGTGACGGCGGGCGATGTCGTACCCGAGCTTGAGCCCGTCGATCATGTTGGTCGACCCGCCGGTCGCCATGGCGTCGACCGCCTGCGCGATCTGCTTTTCACCTGTCTCCTCGCCGCCGGAATACTCGGTGATGAGTCGCGCGTCCGTGCCGTAGGTCACGATCGACACGTGATCGGCGGCATCGAGTTGCGAGGCCAGCAGCTTCAACGACCGCTTGACCAGCGGCAGGCGATCCGGCTTGTCCATCGAGCCGGAGGCGTCGACGACGAACACAAGGTGGGCCGGCTTGCGGCCGTCGCGCCCGAGTGTTTTGGCCTTGACGCCGATCTTCACGAGCGTGAGGTTGTCGCCGAACGGCGCCCGCGTGCCGTCGACATGCACGGCAAACGTGCGATCCGCCTGAGCGGGGTAGTTGTAGTCGAAGCTGTTGACGAACTCTTCCATGCGGACCGCACCCGCCGGCGGCAGGAACCCGCTGCGGATGTACTTGCGGCACAGTGCGTAGCTGGCTGTGTCCACGTCGATCGCAAAGGTCGAAAACTTATCCTGCTGCGTCATCACGAACGGATTGACAGGCACGGCCTTGAACGCCGAAGCCTGCGGCAGCGTGATGTCCTCGGCGGATTCGAGCTGCTGCTGCGGAGCGACCTGCTGCCCGTGTTGAAGATTGTTCAGTTCTTCTCGTAGTTGCTGTCGACGCTTTTCGAGCAGTTCTATGCGAGAGTTGACGCTCTGCACATCGGTATCAGCGAAAATCTCGTTGTAGCTCTCGACCACTGCCTTAACCGCTGCTTCAGCGAGCTTCTTGTCAGGAGCCTGATACTGGACTTTGATCAATTCGCTGTTCTTGGGACTCTCGACTTTCAGATTGGACATGAAGGTTCCAGCATCGATCTTGGCGCTGCCGACAGCCTTCTTCCATGTTTCACTTTCCATCGCCTTCTGGACCACGCGACTGCTCTCGATCATCGCCACCTGTGATCCCACGTAGGCATCGAACATCGGCACGAGCTTTTCCTCTTCCGCCCCATACAACAGGCGTGGTTTAATCGGCTGCAAGCGGATGACTCCGGTGCTGCGATAGTTCCGATCGCCCAGCCCGAACTTCGCCAGTGGACCGGACTCATCAACAGCACTGTCTGTACCATCGCTGACAATCGTAACGTGGCCGGAGACAGCTTGTTCGACCTTAAGCTGTTCAATTCGCAACTCGGTTTCGTCGAGACGCTGTTTGGTCAATTCGGTGTCATTTAACTCGACCTGCCGGCCCTGCTGCGCCATCTGGCTGGACAGATCGTACTTGGCGGCTTCGTCGACCTGCTTGAGCTGACGATTCAGGCGCCGGACGTCGGCGATCTGCTCGTCGGCTTCGTGCGGGGCGATCGTGCCGTCGAGGGATTGCGCAATCTGCTGCTGTTCGGGCATGATGGCGTCGTTGGCTTCTGGGCCGAGGGCCACCTGGTTGGCGACTTCCTTTTCGGCGAGTCGCTTGGATTTTTCGAGTCGCTGTCCGGCTCGCCTGGGCTCGGCTTCTTCTTGCATCTTTTCACCGGCGATGGCGGCGAAGGATTGGCCGAGTGGTTTGTTTTCAGGGGGCGCCTGTGCATCGGCGGGTTTGCCGGTAACGGCCGCGCCACCACCGCCACTGCCACTGCCGTTGGCGAAAAAGCTGGTACCCGGCATGGGCGCGGCGGGCTTGGCGGGTGCAGCCTTAGATGCGACCTGCGTTGGCTCGGTGGCGGCCTTGGACATCGGGCGCGCCTCGGGGGTGGGAGCGGGAGCAGGCGCCGTTGCGGCGGCGACCTCGCGGCTGCGGGCAAGGTCTGACCCGGCCTTGAGGTTGGACTTGCCGCGGTACTCAAAAGATTCGGTATCGGTGTCGGTCATCGGCGTCATGCGTTCGCCGAGTGCGATCTCGCGTCCGGCGTGTTCAGCCTTTTTGGCCGGGGCGGTGTAGTCACGCTGGTACACATCGCGGCGGGCCTGACCGGCGAGGCCTTCGGCCGTGCCGCGCGACTGAAGCGCGAGCATGTCGCTGTCAGCCGCCTGCTTGCGATCGCTGGAATCCAGCGAGCCGCCCTTGGCGGTCACCGGTTCGGCGGGTGTGATCGCCACCATCGGCGTGTCGACGACGGAGCCGAAGTCCTTGGCGACCAGGCTCTGCCGCTTCGGCATCTCCGCCTGTTCCGATTTTGCAAAATCGTCGAGCGCCACCATCTGATCGGCGGACTTGTCAGACACGGCTGCATCGTTTGCTTCGGAGAGCGATGCGATCGCGTTGCTGGTGTGCTTGGATTCATCACCCCACTTTTCATTCATCGCGATGGTCGAAAGCGGCGCGTGGCGCCCCTCGTCCTGCATTGACATGAAGATGCCCACCCCCGCGGTGCCCAGCAGGGCGACCGAAGCCGCCAGCGCCAGCGGGCGCTTCCACTGGGCGAATTTGTACGTGGCCGGCGGATTATTCGCAGATGGTGAGGCGTCGTCGGCCACAGCCTGGCGCAAGGCCGCGCGCCGCTCGGGGCTCAACGTCGCAGCGGGCAGCGCGGCGGCGGCTTCATGCAGCGTGCCGATCGTCTGGCGGAGCTGATCCAACTTCGCGCGACAGTCGGGGCAGGACGCCAGGTGAGCGCGGACCTGCTCGGCGATGGCGGCATCGTCGAGTTCATCAAAGACGAACGCGGTCAGATGCATTTCGAGTTGTTCACAGGTCAGTGACATGAGCGTTTGCTCGCAGTTCCATTCCGCCGGGTTTGGGGTTTATCAGTTTGGACCGTGTTCCTTGAGTCGTGTTGAAAGCGTCGAGAGGGCCTGGTGCAATCGGTAGTGGACATTCGAGGCCGTCGTGTCCATGGTTTTTGCGATCTGTTTCATGGTCATGCCGTGCAGGATCTTCAGCTCGATGGTTTGTCGGAGCACATCCGGCAGTTTGTCGACCTCGGCCATTGCCGCGGCAAGGGCTTCGTTCTGAATCAGCCCGGCCAGCGGAGCGTGACCATCGGCGCCCCCGGCCCCACTGCCGGAATCCGAATCGTGTCGACCGTCATGACCATGGGCCTGCTCTTCGGCGGCGCCTTGCTTGGTTCTGTCACGCACGCTGCGCCGGCGGCCGAAGTCCATCGCCACGTTGTGGGCCACGCGGTAGAGCCAGACGGTCATGTCGTCGATGCTGTGGGGCCCTTTGGCGGCGATCTGGCGGTACAGCCGCAGGAAGGTTTCCTGCACGACGTCCTCGGCCTCGGCCCCGCGGCGACCCAGCGTCGTCATGGCGTATCGCAGCAGCGGGGTCTGGTAGCGGTCGACGGCGGCGTCGAAGTCGAACGTCACAGCGGGCTCGACCGCCGTGTCAGCGGCGGGTTCGATCGGCAGGTCGGCGTCGATCGCTGTTTCGTTCATGCAGACGGAGCCTGTGCTCATGGTTCGCCCTTGCCCGCGGTTCATCCTCATAGACGCATTCGCCGGCCCGGCATTCGAAAATTGGACCGCAAAATCAGACGCACGTCGAGCCGAGGGGTTCAATCAGGGCCGTTTTGCGTCCAATAACCGCATTTTCTCTAAAACTTCCAGCCGTCACAGACCGCACAACTTAACTGACCGGCACATCCGGCCGATGAACCGGACACGGATTCGTTGTGCCTTCACAGGAGTCGACCGATGACCCAGTCTCGCCGCATCGTCAAAGCCGATCAGCTCGATGCCCGCTTCAACATCAGCCATGCCGCGCCCGCTTCCGGCCCCAAGCCCGAAGCCGACCCGCCGACCGATGAGAAGCGGTACAGCGATCTCGATAAATCCATCGCCCGCCGCGTCGAAGATCTCCGTCAGATCGACACGCGCATCGAAGAGCGGTTGAACACGCTCAACCGCGTCGAGGCCACCGTCTCGAATCTCTCCAAGGCCCTGAGTGCCCAGATCAGTCAGCTCAGCCCCGGGCCCGAGCAGTTCAACGCCATCCGCGCCCAGCTCGATCAGCAGATCGAAGACGCACTGGCCGCCGCCTCGCGCGGAGCCGCCGACCTGATCAATCCGGTCGATGAGCGCCTCGAGCATCTCCGCGAAGCCGAGCAGCGCATCGCCAAGCGCCTGGAACATCTCGATGACGATCTGCGCAGCCGGGTTGATCCGATTCAGCAGCGGCTCACCGAAGTCCTGACGCAGGTGCGTGAGAAGATCGCCAACATCACCGCTCCGCTGAATCAGCAGATCGAGTCTCAGCTTGCTTCGGCGGATAAGCGTTTGAATGCCACCGTCGAGCAGGCCGCCCGCACCATCGCCCAGCAGCTTCCGAATCTGCAGCACGAGTCCGAGTCGCTTGTGCGCGCCATGCGCGATCGCATCGAGCAGCAGGTCAATAAGGCCATCGAGCGCGCCGCCGCCAGCATGACCCCGATCGACCAGGCCAATCAGCAGCGGCTCGACGAGCAGGTCGCCGCGATGCAGAACCGTACCGACAACCTGCTCGGGGAAGTTCAGTCGACCATCGCCCAGCGCATCGATGAGCTGACCCGCAAAACCGAGGCGATCTCCACCACCGCCCAGCAGCGCATCGACACCCAACTCGCCGATTCCGCTGAACGCATCGATCAGCGTCTGACCGACGCCGAGTCACGCATCGACCATCGCCTGACTGAATCCGAAACGCGCATCGACAGCCGCCTCGACGAAGCCGAGCAGCGTCTCGATGTCGCCCTGGCGCCCGTACACGCCAAGCTCGACACTGCCCGACGCGAAGCCGAGCGTCTGCACGAGTCGATCACCCAGCAGGCCGACGCCACCCTCGAAAAAGCCCGCCGCGCCTCGGAAGAAGTCGGCTCCTCGCTGGCCGATCAGCTTGCCGAGTTCGAAGCCAACACCAACGCGCTGACCGAGTCCGCCGCCGCCAGTCTCCGCGAAGCCCTCGACACCGCCCGCGCCGAGGCTCAGCAGATTCACACGCCGCTGCGCCGCATACTCGACGAGTTCGAGAATAAATCACAGGCCATCGCCTCGCGTATCGAGGCGCGCCTTGCCGAGAAGATCGAAAACGCCGAGCGCCGCGCCGACGAACTCGACGGCCCGTTTACCGAAAAACTCGCCGAACTCCGCGAACGCGCCCGCACCGCCGCCGAAGACTCCACCCGCATGGTCAACGCCCGCCTCGACGAGGCCCGCACCGAAGTCACCGACCTGTCGCGCAGTCTCACCGCCCAGCTCGACGACCTGGCCACCCGCTCCCAGCGTGTGATCACCGACGCCGAGCAGCGCTGGCGTGACCAGATTCAGACCGCCGACACCGACTTCGCCAAGGCCGCCCAGCGCCTGAACAACCAGGCCGACCACCTCCGCTACCGCGTGGATGAAACCGTCGACGAAGCCGAGGCCCACCTGTCGCAGCGCCTCGACGCCATGCGTGAAGCCACCGTGACGATTCACACCGACGCCGAGTCGCGCCTCGAGCATCTCAAGTCCGCCGCCAACGAATCACTGGCCGAACTTGCCGGCCGCATCGATGAACAGGTCGCCGATGCTTCGAGTCGCGCCGAGGGCGCCGTCGCGCCGTCGCTGCAGCAGATCGAACGACTGCGTCATGACGCTGGCCAGGCCGTCGAAGAAGCCCGCCGCCAGATCGACAACCTGTCGCACCGCGCCGAGGGCGCCATTGCCCCGTCGATCGAGAAGATCGAACGCCTGCGCCGCGATGCCGACCAGCTCGTGGACCACATCGCCGACGAGATCAACGGCGCCGGCCAGCGTGCCGATGCGGCCGTGGCGCCGAGCTTCGAGAAGATCGAACAGCTTCGTCGCGAAGCCGGCCACGTCGTCGCCCACATCAAGGAACAGATCAGCACCGCCGCCAAGCGGGCCGAGACCGCCATCGCCCCGAGCTTCGAGAAAGTCACGCAGCTTCGCACCGATGCGGAAAATGTCGCGGCCCACCTGGCCGGTCAGATCAACACCGCCGGGCAGCGTGCCGAAGCGGCGATGGCCCCGGCCTTCGAGCGGATCGATCATCTGCGCAGCAAGGCCGGGCAGGTCGTGTCGCAGATCACCGAGCGCATCGACACCGCGGCCGACCGGGCCGAGGACGCCATCGCCCCGTCGCTGGCGAAGATCGATCAGCTTCGCGCCGAGGCCGATGAAGTCGTCGCCCGCGGCGCCGAGCGCATCGCCGAACTGAATCAGCCGCTGCAGGAAGCCGTCGCCCAGGCCCACCAGCAGGCCGACGAAGCCTGCCGACAGATTGATCAGCAGCTCGACGCTGCCGCCGACCGCGCTGAGCAGCGCATCGGTGAAGCGACGATCCGACTGGCTGATTCGCTGGACAACTCGATGAACGCCGCCGAGCAGACCGCCGCCGCCTCGCGTCAGCAGATCGAGCGCGACATCGCCGCCGGTGTCGAGTCGATCGATGCGGCCATCGAAGACGCCGACCGCCGGGTTCAGTCGTTCACCGCTCCGCTGCATGAAACCATTGAAACACTCGGCCGCCGCGCAAAGTCCGCCGCCGCCGAGGCTGCCCAGCACGTCGACAAAACACTCGACAATGCCAACCACCGCGTTGCGGAATTCACCGCTCCGCTGCATGAAACCATCGAAACGCTCGGCCGCCGTGCTGAGTCCTCCGCCGCCGAAGCCGCCCAGCATGTCGACAAAACCCTCGACGGTGCCAATCTCCGCGTTACGGAATTCACCGCCCCGCTGCACGAAACCATCGAAACGCTCGGCCGCCGCGCTGAAATCGCCGCCGCCGAGGCTGCACAGCATGTCGACAACACCCTCGACAGCGCCCGTCGCCGCATCGCAGAGTTCACCGAGCCGCTGGCGCCCATGCTCGCCGACTTCGCCGACCGCACCGACAAGCTCATCGCCGGGGCCAACACGCACTTTGATGAGCTCGACGCCGAAGCCTGCCGCCGTGCCGACGCCCTCGGTCAGCCGCTGCGTCAGAAGCTTGACGACTTCGCCCACGCGGCCGACGAAGCGATCGCCGCGGCGTCCGATCGTTTTGACGAAGTCATCGCCAACACCACCGAAAAGACCGACGCCCTGACCGCCGAGTCAGAACACCGCATCGCCAACATGCAGCATCGCACCGAAGCGATCGCCGCCGCCATGGCCGACCGCATCAACCAGTTGGACCACGCCGCCCGCCAGCAGGCCGACGAACTGGAAGCCCCCTTCGCTGAGCGGCTTGACCAGCTCAAGGCCGGCGCTGAGCACATCGTCTCCGTGCTCACCACTCAACTCGATGAGCGCATCATGTCGGCCCGCGAGCGTGCCGAATCACTCGAAGAACCCATCCAGCAGATGCTCGAAAATTTCGATCGGCGGGCCGCCTCGCTCGCCGACGACATCAAACGTCATCTCGGTGAAAGCTTCGACCACGCCCGCCAGCAGGCCCTGGCCATCGATCGCCCCGTGACCGATCGCCTCGCCGCCCTGCAGCAGCAGGCCGACGCGCTCGCCGAAGCCATCGACAAGCGTCTGACCGAGTCGATGCAACACGCCGAGGTCGAAGCCGAGAAACTCGCCGAGCCCATGCGTCAGCAGCTTGCCGATTACCGTCGTGAACTGTCGCGCCTGTCGGACATGCTCAAGTCGCAGCTTCACGATCAGACCGAACGGGCCGCCCGCACCGCCGAGTCGCTCGCCGAGCCGTTCGATCAGCAGCTTGCCGGGTTTCGCAGTGAGGCCGAGCAGGTCACCCGTGAGCTCGCTGAAACCGTCGACGAATCATTCACCCGCGCCCGTCGCAGCGCCGAGGCGCTCGACGAACCGCTGCGTCAGAAGCTCACCGCCGCGCACGATCTGCTCGAGCAGTATCGCCGCCGCGCCGATGAAGCCGCCGAATCCATCGACGCCCGCCTGGCTGAGCGCTTCGAAGCCGCCCGCGGTGAAACCTCCGAATTCACCGATCAGCTTGCCGACGACGTCGCCGATCGCATTCTGACCGTGCGTCACGATGCCATCGAAGCCCTCAAGCCCATCGACACCGAAATCGAATCCCGCCGCCGCAATCATCAGCAGCGTGTCGATGAGTTGGTGCAGTCGATCGCGCTGCAGCTCAAGCGTCAGTACGATGCGTTCAACCAGCAGCTCAACGCCGACGCCGAGTCCAACTGCGAACGCCTCGCCGAGCTCGCCGACCGCTTCGACAAGGATGCCGACGAATCGCTGTCGGGCATCGAGCGTGTGATCACCGATCGCATCGCCCGCCTCGAAGCCGACGCCGAAGCCGCCATCGAGCCGATCCTCCGCCGCATCGACTCCCGCGGCGAGCAGGCCGATCAGCACATCGCCGCCGCCGTCACCGCCATCGACGAATCGATCGCCCAGCGCATCGCCGAGCTGCGTCGCGGCGGCGACCGCATGATCGATCAGCTCGAGCAGCAGGTGCATCAGAAGCTCAGCACGGTCAAGCCCGCCGCCGCCGAAGCCCTCGCCGCCGCCGAGCAGTCCGTGCGTGATCGCATCGCCGAACTTCAGCAGCAGATCGCCGGCTCCATCGACACCGCCGAGCAGCAGTTGACCTCGCGTGTCGAATCGCTGTCGCCGAAGGTGCGCACCATCGTTCGCCAGTCGCAGCAGCAGATCATCGACCACGTCAACCGCCTGGCCGCCGATGCCGACGCCGCCGCCGCGCCGCTGATCAAGCGACTGACCGAGCGCTTCGACGCCCTGACCGCCGAAGGCCAGAAAGCCGCTCAGCAGACGACTCAGCGTGTCGACGCCGCCCGCAGCCGCATCGCTGAACTCGCCCAGTCGATCCGCATCGATACTTCCGAGTCCGATGTCGACCCGGCCCGGGCCTTCAGCGTGCTCAGTGAAACCGTCACCACCGCCCGCCGTCTGAGCGATGAGCTCGGCGCCCTGTGCCGCTCCGCACAGCGCAATGCCGCCGCCGATGAGGGCAAATCCAGTCTCAGCTTCCCCAAACACCACGCCGCGTGATCCGAGAATCACTGATTACCTGCGACATTGGGGTTTTCCAGATAGTCTGCATGGGTGACGGCTGATACGCTGAATAATCCATGGGCTCGATAGGTGATCAACTCCAGTGGATCGATGCGCAACGCGATCGCATGGTGGGCTTAGTCGCCGCCTGGTCGCGCATCAATACCTATACCCACAATCTTCCCGGCATCCAGCGCCTGGCCGCCGACGTCGCCGCTGCGTTCAAACCGCTCGGCGGTGAATGTCGCCGCATCGATCTGTCGCCCTATCGCCAGGTCGACGACGCCGGTCGAATCGTTGAGCAACACGTCGCGCCCGCCATCTCGATTCTCATCCGCCCCGACGCCCCCCGCCGCATCCTCCTGTCGATCCACCTGGACACCGTCTACCCGCCCGCGGCAGGCGACCCCGATGAACACCACATCGAAGCCCTCGACAAGTCCCGCCTCCGCGGTCCCGGCGTCACCGATGCCAAAGGCGGCCTCGCCGTCATGCTCATCGCACTCGAAGCCCTCGAGCGCTCCGGCCTCGCCGACAACCTCGGCCTGCACATCCTGCTGAACACCGATGAAGAGATCGCCTCCCCCGCCTCCGGCGATCTGCTGATGCGCGCCGCCCGCGAGTGCGACCTCGGCCTGATCTACGAGCCCACCCTCGAAGACGGCAGCTTCGTCGCCGCCCGCAAAGGCTCGGGTAATTTCACACTCACCGTCCACGGCCGCAGCGCCCATGCCGGTCGCGACTTCGCCCACGGTCGCAACGCCGCCGCCGCGCTCGGCCGCATCATCACACAACTCGCCGGCCTCACCGACATCCCTGCCGGCATCACCGTCAACATCGGCCAACTCCTCGGCGGCGGGCCCGTCAATGTCGTCCCCGACCTGGCGCTGTGCCGGTTCAATGTCCGTTACCTCGAGCCAAAACAACAGTCGCAGATCACCACCGCCATGCGCCAGATCATGAACGACGCTAATCACCACGGCATCACCACCGCGCTGCACGGTTCCTTCGCCGCCCCGCCCAAACCCATCACACCCGCCTACCAGCACATGCTCGACGCACTGGCCGACTGCGGGGCCGAACTCGACATCCCCGTTTCGTTCCGTGACACCGGCGGTGTCTGCGATGGCAACCGCCTCGCCGCCGCCGGCCTGGTGAATCTCGACACCCTCGGCCCGCGCGGCGGTGCGATCCACTCCGACGATGAATATCTCGAATGTGACTCCCTGACCGAGCGTGCCCGACTCAGTGCATTGCTGATGATGCGTTTAGCGACAGGTTCACTACAATTCCCTGACGTGTGACGTTCGGTGTTACCTGTCCTCGCAGCGAGTTTGCCATGTCCGACCAGTCTGCCACACGCGCCCAATCCCTCTTCGATGACCCCCGTATCACCCAGGCCCGACAACTGATGCTTCAGGCCCTGCGCGATCACCAGGCCGAACTCACCGACCCCGCCCCGCCGATCAACGCCCTCGTCGCCGACTATCAACAGCAACTCGCCGCCTTCGCCGATCTCCGCGGCGGCGGGCTGTACTACCCCTACCTCGGCAGCGGGCTCGGCGCCGGCGCCCTGGTCGAACTCGGCGACGGCTCGGTCAAGTACGACATGATCACCGGCATCGGCGTTCACTGTTTCGGGCATTCACACCCCGACCTCGTAAGCGCCGCCATCGACGCCGCCCTGCGCGACACCATCATGCAGGGCAATCTCCAACAGAACCTCGAATCCGAATCGCTCTGTCAGCAATTCGTCGACGCCGCCATCGAAGCCGGTTCCAACCTCCGCCATTGCTTCATCACCACCAGCGGCGCGATGGCCAACGAAAATGCCCTCAAACTCATCTTCCAAAAACACTACCCCGCCGACCGAGTGCTTGCCTTTGAGCATTGCTTCATGGGTCGCACGCTCGCCCTGTCGACGATCACCGACAAGGCCGCCAATCGCCAGGGCCTGCCGCTGACGATCGGCGTCGACTACATTCCCTTTTTCGATCCCGCCGACCCCGCCGGCTCAACTGACCGCGCCGTCAACGCCCTCAAAGACGCCATACACCGCCACCCCTGTCGCCACGCCTGCATGTGCCTCGAACTGGTGCAGGGCGAAGGCGGGTTCAACGTCGGCGATCATGACTTTTTCATCGCGCTGATCGATGTGCTCAAGCAGAACAACATCGCCGTCTTCGTCGATGAGATTCAAACCTTCGGCCGCACCACCGAACTGTTCGGGTTTCAAACCTTCGACCTCGCCCAGTGCGTCGATGTCATCACCGTCGGCAAGCTCACGCAGGTCTGCGCCACGCTCTTCAGCGATCAATACATCCCCCGGCCCGGGCTGATCAGCCAAACCTTCACCGGCGCTTCGTCTTCCATCCGCGCCGCCCAATGCATCATGAATCATCTGCGGCGTGGTAAGTACCACGGCCCCGACGGCCGCATCGCACAAATCCATCAGCGATTCATCCACCATTTTCATTGCCTGCACAAGCGCCACCCCGACTGGATCACCGGCCCCCACGGGCTCGGCGGCATGATCGCCTTCACCGCCTTCGACGGCAGCCCCGAGCTGACAAAACAAACCCTCGCTGCGCTGTACGACGAAGGCGTCATCGCCTTTCTCGCCGGGGCCGACCCGGCACGCATCCGCATGCTTCCACCCTTCGCCGTCATCACCGACCAGCAGATCGACACCGTGTGCGAACGACTTGAAAAGGCGCTCGAAAAGGTCGCCGCCAAGCTATAATTCATCATCACACGGAGAACGCTCATGCTCGTGTTGCGCCCCGTGTCACCGAATGATCTTGATGCGCTGCTGGCGTTGTCGCATTTCACGCAGTTCGGGCTGACCACGCTCCCGCGCGATCGCGATCTGCTGGCCCATCGCATCGAAGAGTCGCAACACGCCTTCGCCGTGCTCGACGGGGCCAAACCACGCGGCGAAGCTTACCTCTTCGTGATGGAAGACACCGACGCTCAGACCCTCGTCGGCACCTGCGGCATCGTCTCCAAAGTCGGCGGATTTGAACCCTTCTACGCCTACCGCATCGAAACCACCGTCCACGAATCCAAAACGCTCGGCGTCCGTAAAACCGTCGACGCCCTGCACCTGGTCACCGATCACGACGGCCCGTGTGAAATCGGCTCGCTGTTCCTTCACCCCGATGTACGCGGCGGCGGAACCGGCCGGGTGCTGTCGCTGGCGCGATTCCTCTTCATCGCCGAACACCCCGACCTGTTCGATCCCGTCGTCATCGCCGAAATGCGCGGCGTCGTCGACGATCGCGGCCAAAGCCCCTTCTGGGATGCGCTCGGCAAACATTTCTTCGACCTCGACTTCCCCAAGGCCGACTATCTGAGCATCGTCAATAAGCAGTTCATCGGCGACCTCATGCCGTCGCATCCGATCTACATTCCCCTGCTGCCGCCCGAAGCGCAGGCTGTCATCGCGCAGGTACACGAAAAAACCAAACCTGCCCTCGCCATGCTCGAGTCCGAGGGTTTCATCTTCTCCAACATGGTCGACATCTTCGAAGCCGGTCCCGTGATGCAGTGCCCCCGCGATGAGATCCGCACGGTACACCGCTCCAAACACCTGCCCGTCGGCAAACTCATTGACGAGCCGACCGATAGCGTCGACTACGTGATCTCCAACGCCCGGCGTGATTTCCGGGCTTGTAAAACCACGCTGACGATCGAAGGCGATACCGTCACGCTCCCGCGCGACACGGCGATCGCCCTCGATGTGTCCATCGACGACCCCGTACGTTTCGCCACGCTCAAACCCGTTTAGCCGCGACCCGGCAGGACCAACCATGAGCGAATCACTCGGTCATTACATCGACGGCCAATGGCTTGACGGCGAAGGTGAATCGTTCGTCTCGCATGACCCGGCCACCGGCGAGCCCTGCTGGATCGGGCACGCGGCGACCCCGGAAAGGGTCGATCATGCGGTCACAGCAGCCCGCCGGGCGCAACCCGCGTGGGCCGCGCTCGGCGTTGATGATCGCACTGCCGTGATCGAACGCTTCAAGCAGCAACTCGAATCACATCGCGACGAGCTTGCCGAAACCATCAGCATCGAAACCGGCAAGCCTCACTGGGAATCACTCACCGAAGTCGCCGCGATGATCGGCAAAATTCCGCTGTCGATTCAGGCGTATCACCAGCGCCGCCCGCCGACGCCGACGGCCATTGATCTGCCGAGCGCCCGCGGCCAGATGCGCTATCGCCCGCTGGGTGTGTTGGCCGTGTTCGGGCCGTTCAACTTTCCCGGGCACGTGGCCAACGGGCATATCGTCCCCGCCCTGCTCGCCGGCAACAGTATCGTGTTCAAACCCTCGGAACTGACGCCGCTGGTCGCCCAACAGACGATCGAGCTGTGGCATGATGCGGGGCTTCCGCCGGGCGTGATCAACCTCGTGCAGGGCGCCGGCGAAACGGGCGCGGCGCTCGTCAATCACGACGGTCACGACGGTGTTCTGTTCACCGGCAGCTACCGCACCGCCGTGACGATATCACGGGCACTGGCTGATCGACCTGAAAAGATGCTCGCCCTCGAGCTTGGTGGAAACAACCCGCTGATTGTTCACGGCGTCGGTGACTACCATGCCGCGGCTTATCATGCGGTACAGTCGTGTTTTATCACGGCCGGTCAGCGCTGCACCTGCGCCCGGCGCGTCATCGTGCCGACCGGCGCCGGCGGCGATGCGTTTATCGATGCATTGGCGCACATGACCCAGTGCATCCGCATCGGTCGATACAGCGACGAGCCCGAGCCATTCATCGGCCCGGTCATCAGCGAAGCGGCAGCCCGGAAACTGCTGAATGATCAGCAGGCGATGATCGATCGCGGCGGCGAGGCGTTGCTTTCGATGACGCGGTGCGACCGGGCCGGCAGTTTTGTCACGCCAGGCATCGTCGACGTGACCGGCGCGGTGGATCGACCCGATGAAGAATGCTTCGGCCCGCTGGCGCAGATCATCCGCACGGCCGACCTCGATGCCGCCATCGACGAAGCGAACAACACCCGCTTCGGCCTGGTCGCGGGATTATTCAGCGACGATCGCGCTGCGTTCGACCACTTCGCAGCTCACATCCGTGCGGGACTGATCAACTGGAACCGCCCGACGACCGGTGCGTCGGGCCGCCTGCCCTTCGGCGGGGTCGGCCGCTCGGGTAATCACCGCCCCAGCGGATACTTCGCCACGGATTACTGCACCGACACGGTGGCCAGCCTGCAAGTCGAGCGCATGCAATACCCCGATACGCCGACACCGGGCATCGAGGCATAAAACGGATGAATCAGATACACAGCGGGCGCCGTGTCGTCGTTCACATTGAATCGACCGTTTAGCCGCGACCCGAAGGGGAGCGCGTGGCGCCCCGCGTGGCCTCGGCAAAAGTCAGTACAGCAGCATCGCCAGAATAAACCCGATGATCCAGTACTTGATGAGCCAACCGATGATGGCGAAAACCGCCGCTTCGAAGAAATCGAAATCGAACAACCAGACCAGCAGCCCGAAGTAACTGCCCCAAAGCACGGGCAGACCGAGGATCAACTGCCAATCACCCATGAAGGCCGACACCAGCGACATCAGCACGCCCGGCGTCACATAGACCGCGGCCAGCTTGAGTATCGCCGTGCGGATGTCCCCGAAGGTGGTGTCCAGCAGCGGCGCCGCCAGGAAAGCCGCCCCGACCATCAACACCACGCCCAACCCCGTGCCGATGAGCATGCCGATCAGCGTCACCGCGGGATTGACCTCGACGCCTTCCTCGGCCCCCTGGCTCATGACGAACATCAGATTCACGCCCAGGCCGATCACCACCATCGCCACCGGAATCTTCCACTGCTTGAGCTGGTGCAGCTTGTGCGAGGTCGCCCCGTCGCCGGCCTCGTCGCCTTCCATCTCGCCGACGGTGCCGATCTTCTTACCCGTGTTGCGGTTGAAACCGCATTGGATGCACAGCACGGCGTCGATGGCCAGCGGTTGACCGCAGGATGGACAGTTGCCGGAATCATCCGCCTCGTCGTCCTCGCCGCCGCCCAGCCCGACCGGCTCGATGTCACCACCGGCGATCTTCACCTCGCCGATCGGTGAAGCCGGCTTGTCGGGTTTGGATGGCTTGGGCGGCGCGGGCTTGGCGTGTGACGACTCGCCGACGTCCGCCAGTTCGATCGCCCCGAATGAATCGTCATTCGGATCATCTTCCTGCGGCGGGTCGGGAATCTCCAGCACCTGGCCGCACTTGCACTTGACCTTCTTCCCGGCCAGCTCCGGCTTCCAGCGGTACTTCTTACCGCACCCCTCGCAGACGATATTCGGCATATCCACCATGCATGACTCCAGCTCGGTTCCCGCCGAAAGTTTCACCCAACCGCCACCCGCGGTCAAGCGACGCCCCGCCCGGCGCGCGCACCGCCGAGTCAAAAACCCGCTGGGCGCACATCGGGTTTGACCGCCGGATCACCGCGGATATTCACCGAAAACCGCCGCTCGTTTCGCCGCCCGGCGCACAAACATGCCGCCTCGTCGCGCCGGTGCGCACCGGCGCGGCAAAAAACAGCCCGGTTAAGACCACTTTCACCCCGTTTTCGACCGTTCGGCGCGCACCAGCATGGCGCGCCGCGACACGTTCGTGCGCGCGCCCTCGTTCACACCGCCCCAGGCCCGCCGCGCGCACCAACCCGTCGCGACAAATGAGTACACTTTCACGATTCTGAAAAGTTTGCGTCAGACCTGTGCGCCAAAACATGACGGTCGATTGCAACACTTCTGCTCGCATGTGACAATCGTGGCACCACAGTTACACCGGGCGGCGCGACGATGGATTCAGGCCGACGCAAACGGCGGTATCGTCATAACACATCACAGACAACAAGAGTCCGAATGCATGAAATCCAAGTTTGAGTTTTTTGAGATTGTTCGAATCAAAGCAGATGTACCAGGTATTCCTGATCCTTTGATCGGTCGCGAAGGATTGATTTCGGGCATGGGTGATCCAGACGAGTATGAGCGTCGTGTCTATGGAGTGCATGTCAACGAATACGGCGAGACCTTCGGCATCCCGGAGAAATACCTAGAATCAACGGGCCATCTCGGCAAACGAAGCGACATGATCAGTCGCAGTCGTATTCAGTTTTGCCGATCAAAAGACACAAAACATCCGGACGACGCCTGACAACCTCTGATGAAAGTTTGTCTACCGCCCCCTCACCCCAGCCCTCTCCCGCGAGGGGAGAGGGAGAAGATGATATAGTGCGGCATTCACATTTGCGGAGGTTTTACATGGTGGATCGGCATGTCACGCGGCGTGGGGTGGTGAGCGGTGCGATCGGGGCGGCGGTTTTTGCGGGGACACGGGCCGGCGATGCTCGCGCTGAGAAGAACACTTCCGGGGATGGGCCGTTCATTCTGGGGTTGAACATGGCGACGATTCGGGGGCAGAAGTTGCCGCTGGATGAACAGGTCACGGTGGCGATCGAGGCGGGGTACGGGGCGATCGAGCCGTGGGTCGGGGATGCGGTCAAGTTCAAGGAGTCGGGCGGGTCGCTAGAGGACCTGGGCAAGCGGTGCGCCGATCATGGTGTGCGCGTCACGGGGGCGATCGGGTTCGCCAAGTGGATCGTGGACGATGCGGCGGAGCGGGCCAGGGGACTGGAGCAGATGAAGCGCGAGATGGCGGTGATGGGCGCGATGGGCGGCGAACGGATCGCGGCTCCGCCGATCGGGGCACACAAGGCGGACGCGCCGAAGATTTCGATCGAGGCGGCGGCTGAGCGGTATCACGCCCTGCTGGAAGTCGGCGGCGAAACGGGGGTGATGCCGGAGCTTGAGGTGTGGGGCTTTTCGCCGAACGTGACGACGCTGGGCGAGGCGCTGCACATCGCGGCAGCCTGCGGGCACCGCGAAGCGCATGTGCTGTCGGATGTGTATCACCTTTATAAGGGCGGCACGCCGAGCCAGGCGGTGCGACTGCTCAGCGCAACCGCCGCCCGGACGATTCACATCAACGACTACCCGGCGATCGACCGGGCGACCATCGGCGACGGCGACCGCCTGCTGCCGGGCGAAGGCATCGCGCCGTTGACGCAGATTCTGCGCGACTTCGCGGCCAACGCAGGCGAGTCAAAGCGCGTGCTGTCGCTGGAACTGTTCAACAAGAAGTTGTGGTCGATGCCGGCGCTCGACGCCGCGAAGGCGGGCCTGGCGGCGATGCAGCGCGCGGTCGACGCGGCGATGGGATAAGTGATATCCAACACGCAAAAGACTCGGGCGTCAGAATGTGATGCTGATTGAAGCTCTGTGGCACAGTCGCCCCCGACTGTGCTGAAGTCATCGCCCGCACAGCCGGGGGCGGCTGTGCCACAGGTTCGCAGTCGATCACGATCTGACGCCCGAGCCCCCCAATCGCTTTCGCGATGGAAATCACACGCCACAATGCATGTTCACACATCACTACGCATGATCACTCGCCGCAATGAGTGATCGCACACCGCAATGCGTAATCGCAATTCACCGTTGAATAACTCAACACCAAAGAACATATTTAAGTTAAATATGTTCTTTAATATTGATGCATTTTGGGCATCAGAAAAGGTTTGGGGCGTAGTCTGTGGCCCGATCGTCCCCGGCTGGACTGAAGTTGTCGCCCGCCCGGCAAGGCGTTTGGGCTGCGGGTCCTGGGTCGGTTGTGATCTGACACTCGAGTATTTTTGAGATGGGTATGATGCCAATCGCGGAAAACACTCGGGCTTTGTGTAAAGCCCGAACGCGGTATTGTGGCATAGCCGCCCTCGGCTGTGCGAGCGACGACTACAGCACAGCCGGGGGCGGCTGTGCTACAGGTTCGTGGTCGATCACCTTCTGACGCTCCGATTGTTTTTGCTTCATAGCCGCGGACCGCAAGCTTCCGCTTGCGGCTATTACACGGTCATGTATGACGCAAAATGCTCTGGCAACGAGACCGACAGACTTATGGGGTGCGAGGGGCAGCTTTGAATTCGAAAGTCGGCGGCGGGCCGGGGTTGATCAGCGTCCAGGTGAACAGCCATTGGCCGGCGCCCAGGGCGTCGTTGGCCTGATGCGTGGAGAAGGTGGTTGTGCTGGAGCTGGAACCGCGGGGGCGCCATGCTTCGTAGCGGAGTTGGTTGCCGTGGTTGTGGCCGATGGTGAACAGGTGGATGTCGTCGCCGGGCGTGACGAATCCGACAAAGCGATCACCGGGGGCGAGCTTGACCTGCACCGGCCCGGCTTCGAGGTCGACCGCGCCGGCGTCGAGCAACTGCCGGCGCGTCATGGGCTTGGCGAGCTCGGGAAGCTTGATCGACTTGGCGGCCCATTTCATGGTCTGGTGGATGAATTTGAAATCGCGTTCGGCGAGGGCGAGGTCGTAAGCCTTGCGGAGTGATGCGTGGGCGCGGGTGGTGTCGTCGAGCACGTGGTGGTAACGGCGGGCCATGTCGCAATGCCAGACGGCGATTTGTTTGGGGGCGGCTTCGAGCAGCGGAATCAGGCGGCGGCGCTGATCACGGGTCATGAGGTTTTCGTAGACGACGAGTTCGTCGACGCTGCGTTGCAGCTCGAACAGATGCTCGACAACGGCGGCGGACTGGTCACCGGAAAACCGCTCGGTGTAGGCGATGATGTAGAGCGTGTCGGCAGGCGCGGCGGACCAGGGGATTTGTTCACGCTCGCTTTTAGGAGGTGTGAAGATTTCGAGCAGTTGCATCTGACGGCGGGCGCGGAGATGGCGATCGTGCTCGCGGTAATGCTCGGGTTTGAGATTGAGCCGCCAGCCGTCGGCGTACAATTGCCTGGCGATTACGGGCAACATATCACCGGGCGCTTTCGGCGAGGTGGTCACCCAGTACATGCGACGGCGGGCCATGTAGCCCGGGCCGTCGGCGATGCAGTGCAGGTCGTGACCCGCCAGGGCATCCAGCTTGACCGGCAACTCGTGCGATGAATCAGCCTCGCCGACCACACCGAAAAAGTCGTCCGGCAGGTCGGCGCTGCGCCGGGTCGAGGCTGGGTCAAGGTCACGCTTATGTGCGTCGAGGAGTTCGAGCGCGACCTGTTGGGCTTGATCAGCAGGATCAACGGGCATGCCATACCCTTCGATGCGGTTTCTGATCTGGTAGCTGAAACGAAGCCTGCGTCGCGGCGGGGTCAGCTGATCGACATACTGATTCGATGACAGCAACGGGGCGACCCCACCGCTGATCGGCACGGCCACCTGATGAGTCCACATGACCCCGGAGCCGTCCCGCTTGGCCAGTTCGGGTTCACCCACGCAAAAGAAAAAGTCGACGCGGCCGGTGACGGTCTGCCCCGGCGAGGCCATGTCGATCTGTTTGAACCAGCCGCGATCAATCAGCTCATCACGCAGCGCCTGAGCATACGGCTCAGCCTCGGGGCCGGTCATGATGATGGCGGCCCGCTGCGGGGCAAACCAGTGCGAATCGTTGCCGTGCGACGCGGCGCCGTTGTGCGAGATGGAGGAAACGGCCGTCATGGCGCCAACCGACATCCATACCGCCAGCGGCGCGAGGATCAACACGCTGAGGACCGCAAGGCCCACGAGTATTCGATTGTGATTTGAACCCGGAGCGGCGTGCGGCATAACACATCCCCAAATCAGCGGCTATGGGGATTGTACAACATGAGTGAACTGAGGCGATGGGTAGAAAAAAACCGCGAGCTTCCGCTCGCGGCTGTGATGACAATCTTTGAACAACGCATGCTGACTGATCAGGCGGCGCGGCGGCGGCGCATCAGCAGGGCGCCGGCGGCCAGGGGGAGCATGACCAGCGTGCCGGGCTCGGGGATCACGGAATAGGCGAGCTGGGCGCCGGAGTAGAGCTGACCGATTTCGAACTCGGAGAGTGTGCGGGACCACAGGGCGGTGTCGTCGATCAGGCCGTCGAAATCGCGGGAATGCGAGCCGGCAGCCTGTCCGCCGATGCGGAAGGCGGTGGTCTGGTCCATGTTGAGTGTCGATGAGGAGGCGGCGCCGACCAGTTCGCCGTCGACGTAGAACATGAAGGTGTCGGTATCGGCATCGAAGGCGACCACAGCGTGGTGCCATTCGGCGGTGTTCAAACCGGACTCGGACAGATTGACGTCGAACGTGCCGGAGCCGTAGTAGTGAACGAGATCGATCTGCCCGCCGTGGACGTTGAGGTACAGCTCGTTGTCGGTGCCGAAGCCGTCGCCGGTGCCGATGTGCATGAGCATGTTGGTGCCGGTGTCGGTGGTCTTGTACCAGGAAGCGAAGGTCCAGTCCTCTGCGGAGAAGTTCAGATCGGAGGTGCTGATGGAGCGGTTGAGCTGGGCGGCGTTGGCGTTGTCGGTGACATCCAACTGCAGGGCCTGGGAACCGAGGATGCCGGTCGGCGAGTCGTTGATGTAGGTGGCGGTGCCGGCGCCGTACTCCGAGAGATTGCCGGTGCGACC
This sequence comes from Planctomycetales bacterium ZRK34, assembly GCA_014873095.1. Classification (GTDB taxonomy): domain Bacteria; phylum Planctomycetota; class Phycisphaerae; order Phycisphaerales; family Zrk34; genus Zrk34. The sequence goes on along the minus strand of CP050848.1, from coordinate 2,824,635 downwards.
GTTGCCGGAGTTGTCGGTGGCCGAGCCGTCGGTGGCGACATCGGGAGCTTCGAAGCTGTAGTAGAGGAACAGGTCGGGCGAGCGCTTGGTCGGAACGGCGTTGGGATCGAGATTGCCGTTGGCCAGGGATTCGACGGCGAAGGTCGACAGGGCGCTGGACCAGATGGCTGAATCGTCGAGCTTGCCGTCGAGGTTGCGATTGGCAAAGCCGGCGCCGCTGGTGGCGTTCTGCCCGCCGAAGATGACGGGATTGGACTGGCTCATGTTGAAGTTGAAGCTGGAATCGGTCCCGGCGAGCGCACCGTCGACGTAGAAGCGGACGACGCTGCTGTCGGCATCGTGCACGGCAGTGACGTGGTGCCACGAACCGGCCGGGCCGGCGGCGGTGCTGATGTTGATGTCGGTGCCGCCGCTGATGTGCTGCAGCGTGACATTGTCGGAGCCGGACTCCTGGTAGATGTACAGTTCGTTTTCACCACCAAAGCCGTCGCCGGCGCCGACGTGAAGGATGAAGTCGCGATTGTCGGTGTCGTTGCGCTGGTACCAGGTGGCGACGGTCCAGCTGTCGGCGTTGAAATTCAGATCGCCGGAGGAGATGGTTCGATCGACGCGGGCGCCGTCGCCGTCGGCGTCTTCGGTCAGGGCCAGGGACTGATCCGACACGATGCCGGCGGGGACATCGCCGTCGACAATGGCGGTGCCGGAGTCGTAGGTATTGACGGTGCCGTCGCGGCCGTTGCCGGAGTTGTCGGTGATCATGCCGTCGGTGGCGTCATCGGGGCTGTCGTAGCTGTAATACAGGAACGGGCTGGCTTGAGCGGATGCAGTGCAGAACGCCGCGGCAAGCAGGGCCGCCAGGGTGAACGATTTGGGTGCGAATCTCATGATGTCCTTGCCTCCCAGGCGTGGAAATGTCCGTCGTATCTCAATCTGCCTCGGCGAAAGCCGACACCTATAAAATAACCCGGAAACCGGTTTCATCAACATAATTTTGGCAATTCTTCCGCACGACCGATGTTTTTACACCAAAACGCGGCTTTCGGGCAGCGCGGGGCATGTCCGCCGTCACGGCGCCGGGTAAACGCCGAATTCCCAGATCGTCGGGGCGAAACTCGCTTCGAGGATGTTCAGCCGCACGTAGCGGGCGGTCACGGGTTTGAACTTCACCTGCAACTTCTTGCCGACCTTCTGACCGGTGTAGACGACCTGCCAATCGTCATTCGGGCTGTTCCGCACCTCGATGTTGAACTTCTCGATGCGCGAATCGAATTCGTAGATGCGGGCGTGGTCGATCTTCTGCGGCGATTCGAGATCGACGGCAAGCCAGCAGGCGCGGGTGTTGTCACCGGTCGCCCAGCGGGTGTGCAGGTCGTCGTCGATCGCCTTGTCCGGGCCGTAGTTCGTGTTGTTGCCGTGCACGTCGGACGCCTCGGCGGGGTGGTTCGCCGAAACGGTGACATCGCTGTCGACCGCGGCATCGGGGTCCAGGTGCAACCCGATCTTGCTGATCGCCGGGCAGGCGGCGGCATCGTCAATCACGAAGCGCACCTGCTGAGTGGTCGTCATCGGCACGCGAATCAGTTGACGATGACCAATCACGCGGCGCGTCGCCAGCGTCTGCCATTGGCCATCGACCTGCGCTTCGACATGCCACTGCGTGACGCGCTCGCCGAGTTGGATCGGCTCTTCGATGCGGACGACGTTGAACTTGCGGGCCGCGCCGAGGTCGAGCGTGATCGCAGCCTGCTTCACATCGTCATCCGCAGCCCAGTAAGTGTCGGGGTCGCCATCGAGCATCTGCTGCACGCCGAAACGTGAATCGCCGCCGCGCGTGTTCGAGGCGGTCAGCTTCGCATCACGGGCGAAGTCATACTTGTAAATCTGATCGATGGCCGCCCGGAATTCACGCAGGCGATTGACGATGTTGTCTGACAGCTTGCCGCGCTTGTCCGGGCCGACGTTCAACAGCAGCACGCTGTTGCGACCGACGGATTTGTAGTAGATGTCCATCAGGTGCGCGACGGATTTGACTTTCGTGTCGTCATCGGGATCCCAGAACCACCCGGGCATGATCGACACATCGCACTCAGCGGGATACCACCGCTTGTCATTGACCACGCTCGACTCGTTGAGCCGCGCCACACCCGACTCATTGCCGACCCATCGCACGTCCGGCCCGGCGATGGCGATCACCGCGTCCGGGGCTTTTTCACGAATCAGCTTGTAGTAGCTGGTGTAGTCGTAGCTCTGCTTTTTACCGTTGGGGCCTTCACCATTGGCGCCGTCAAACCACATCTCGGCGACCGGGCCGTAGTTGGTCAGCAGTTCGGCAAGCTGGCCGCGGAAGAACTTGTTGTACGGCTCGCCCTGCCCGTAGCTCGGCGCGTTGCGATCCCACGGCGAAAGATACAACCCGACCTTCAGTCCCTCGGCCCGCACCGCCTCGGTGAACTCTTTCACGACATCGCCCTTGCCACCGCGCCACGTGCTCGACGCCACATCGTGTTCGGTCATGGCGCTGGGCCAGAGGCAGAAACCATCGTGGTGCTTGGCCGTCAGAATCACCAGCCCGAAGCCGGCCTTCTTCGCCTCGGCCGCCCACTGTTTACAGTCCAGCTCGTTGGGTTGGAACAGGTCGGGGTCTTCGGAGCCATCGCCCCACTCGCGGCCGGTGAAGGTGTTCACCCCGAAGTGTACGAACATCGTCATGTCCATCCGCTGCCAGGCGAGCTGACTCGGCGAAGGCGTCGGCCCGTAAGCCGCCGGCGGATCAACCGCCATGACCGCGACGTTCATGACCAGCAACAGGCAGGCGGTGTAAAGACAGCGTTTGAGCATGATGAAATCCTCGGAGGGGTGGACTGACACGATAGCGCATTTTCGTGGGGAATACCAGACGCTTCGCCCCCGAAAGGGGCCTCAGCGTCGGCGTGGGGGGCGTGGGGGCAAATCAGCGGGCAGTGTCGAGGTAGGCCCAGACCTCGGCGATGGTGGGCCCGGTGGCGTTGTTGAGATTGCGATTGGGATCGGCCAGTAACGGGTAACCCGGCGAATCGGTGACAAAGGCCGCCGAGCCATCGGTGTAAGCGACGTTGGCGCCCTCGATGTGAGACCCGAGCACGCGCCCGCCGCCGGCAATATTGTCGCTGTACAAAACGGTGCGATGTTTTAGATGAAACAGGGCCGTGCCCTGGTAGGCGGTGTCGTCTTCGAAGCGGCGGCGCATGTACCAGGCGCGCTGGTTGACCCACGTGTCGCGCGCTGCCCAGAAGTAGTAGTTGATGTTGTCATCGTCGCCGTGACAGTTCATCAGGTGCTCGTTGCCGTTGATTTCGATGTTGCCCCAGATGCCCGGCTTGGCCGAGGGACAACGAAACACATCGTCCTCATGCCAGGTGGAAAAATCGTAATACTCGATCAGCAGCCCGAAGTTGACCGGCTGCGGTTTGCCGCTCACCTGAAACATGTCGTAGACCAGCCCGTCGCTGTTGGGCTGGATGGCGCGCGGCCCGAGAAACGGAAGGTGGAGCTTGTAGTCGTTGGCGTAGATATACCCGCCGAGATAGTTCTGACGGACATTGGCCATGCACGCCACGCGGCGCGCCACCTCACGCGCCTTGCTCAGCGTCGGCAGCAGAACCGCGATCAACAGCGCAATGATCGCCACGACCACGAGCAGTTCGATCAATGTGAATCCATGTCGACGCATGAACATTCATCCAATAGCCGCGAATCAACGATTCGCGGACCGCGATGCGTTGCATCGCGGCTGTTTACTTACGGCGTATCACCAGCGCGCCCATCAGCATCAACCCGGCAGGCAGGGCTGCGGGCACAGGGATGACGGCGCTGATCGGATCGGTGAGGTTTTCACCGGCAGCATCGACGTAGATGTTGTCGACGACGATGGCGTTGTCGGTGCCGCCGCCGTGGGCGAACAGAAAGTTGGTCAGATCCGCGCCGCCGGTTTCGTCATTGCGGAAGGCGAACACGCTCTGGGCGCCGGAGCCGGCGGTCAACTGCGTCTGCGACCCGAAGGCGCCGCCCTGGATGTAGACTTCATAGGTATTGGCGGCGCTGTTGTCGGCGACCATCCAGATGCTGTACCAGGTGTCGGCGGACACGGCTTGATCGACCGTGTCGAAACTGCCGCCGTCGCGCACCAGGAAGTCACCCGTGGCGTTCAGCGCGATCTGGGGACGGTAGCTTTCGAAGATGCCGCCACTGATGGTTGTGTCAGCCAAGCCGAAGGAACTGCCGGCGGTCAGCACATCGGCATTGAACTGAAAGAACACGGTGCCGATCGAACCGTTGGCGATGGTCGGGATGGTCTTGTAGGCCTCGGTGCTGGGGCCTCCGCTTTCCAGGGCTTTGTCCGAGGCGCTGGCCGGCGAGGTGGAGATCACATCCACGGAACTGTTGTCGGCGGTCCAGCCGTTCTGCCCGTTGACCGCTCCGTCGGCCAGAGCGTTGAAGTTTTCGACAAGCACGAAGGCCGCCTGGGCTTGCGGCGCGACGGCCGCCATGGCGAACAGCCCCGCGACCAGCGCGACACGAGTGAGTTGAGTTTTCATCATTTTGCTCCTGTAGATTTCGATGGTGTTGAATTGTCGATCGGTGGTGCGATAGGAAGCGGAGGTGTGACGGCAATGCAGTACATGCCGGCGTTGACAGGCTGTTGTGACACGAGGCGCGGCCCAAGCGTGACCTGTCCCGCCTCGGCAACACGCTGAGTCCAGACGCTGTACGTCAGTGTCTGGTTCTGGGCCAGGTGCCGCCCTTGCGGCATGTCCAGCGACACCGACCAGTCCTTCGACTCGAACTGCTCGGTGAGCCACTGCGGCAGCGGCGCCCGCGGGTTCCACAACACCCAGACCGTCGCCGGCTCCGACAGCGTCAACTTCACCGAAAGTCCGCTGTCGCTGTTGTCCTCGTTGGCGGTCTGCACGTAGTCAGCCCCGTGCAGCATCGGCGGACACGACGGCGCATCGATCGCCTGCCAGGTGTAGTCACGATCGACATACGCCCGCGCCCCATCGTTGAACCCGCCGCGCACGATGCGGTACGCCGCCCCGCTGCTGACCGACACATCCGTCAGCAACGGTCGGGCCGGTTCGCCGTCACGCAGCGACAGACTCTGGCCGGCGTGAAGAATTCGCGAGCCGAACCGGGGCGAGTGTATTTCCACCGACCCTTCGCGCACCCAGGCGTCCATGTGATGCTCGTCGTCAGCCACGACCAACTCGAAGCGCGTGCCCAGGTCTGTGAGGCGCACCTGGTGCGGCGCGTCGACGGTGAAGCCCGCCGCGGCGGCAGGGACATAGGCCGCCAAGCGACCGCGGCTCAGGCGGCCGCTGTTGATACCGGTCATTTCAAATTCGCAAGGCCCGTGCAGGTCGACCATCGCGCCCGAGCCAAACATCACCTGCATCGAGCCGGACACCAACTGAACAGACCCCGCCGGCAACTCGGCGCCGGTCGACATCGGCAACGACGACCCGGCCAGCACCGCTTGATCGGTGCGCGTCACCGTGGCGACACGCTGGGCACGATCGGGCGGCGAAGGTGTTGTGGTGGTGGACGACGGGCTCATCGTCATGAACCAGACCGTCAGGCCGATCGCGACGGCGGCGGCCAGCGCGGCGCTGTACCAGACGCTTCGGCTGCGCCTCAGCGTCGGCGTGGGTTTTTGTTCAATGCTGATGAGGTCGGCCGGTTGAATCCTTGTGCCCCGGTCCCATGCCAGGTCGGCGTGGAGCAACATGAACTCGACGTACTGATCACGGCAGTCGGGGTCATCACGCAAGCGGTCGAACAACGCACCGCGCTGGGCCTGGCTCAACGTGCCGTCAGCCAGGTCGGCCATCAACTCATCGAACTGTGTGATGGGCTCGGTCATGCGTCGGTCGCCAGGGTCTTTCGGATACATGCCAGCAGCATCTGCCGGGCGCGGTGAAGGGCCACGCGGATCGCCCCGCCGCTGCGGGTGGTTTCGGTAGCGATCTGGTCGATGGAAAACTGCCCGTCGTAACGCAGGGCGATCAGCCGGCGTGATGACTCCGGCAGTTTGGTCAGACATTGCCGCATGGCGGTCAGCCGGCGATCGTGATGCTCAAGCGCCGCGGCGGTCCGCCCGGCCAGGTCGCTGAGCGTCGATTCATCCATGAACGCCAACCGATCACGCCGGCGGCGCTTGAAATAGGCCAGCGACTGAAAGTACGCCACGCGACAAGCCCAGGCGACAAAATCCTCCGCCTGATCCCACTGCTCGGCTTTCTCGACGAGCACCAGGTTCGTTTCCTGCAGCACATCCTCCGCCGCCGCGGGGTCGGCCAGCAGCGTGAGAATGTAGCCGTAGAGCTGCCGCTGAGCGGAGGTGATCCGGGCGACGAGCCTCTGTTGTGTTGTAAGATCTGCCAAAACAACCCCTTAATGCTTGCCGCGACGTTCTGTGGCGATGGCCTCAACAAGAAAGTAGCCCTCAGCAGCGAATTGTTACAGAAAAATCCGACAAACAAGCGGCGGCGTTCATACCCAAACACTCACGCACCATCGCATTTAGATGCTATAAGAGAAGTATTTAAAATTGTTTTTAAGAATATCATTAAGTCTATTTTCGACGAAAATAGATTAATTTCAACCCGGTCGACGGATTAGTTTCAATCCGGTCGAATGTCGTGTTTTGATCCGTCGTGTCTGGGCCCGAGAGTTGTTGGCCGTGTATTTGAGCGTTGGGGTTGATTGCCTTGTCTCAGATTGGCCGAATTCGAGCCAACTGGCCGATATCCAGTACCTAAGGAGGTCTGCGCGCTGTATGAGCCGTAAGCGTAAAACATCCGATCCGATCGTCTATCCGTCTATGACCAAACGGATTATGTGGGTCTTCCTCGCGGGGGTGACGTTGATGGTCATCGCGTCGCTGGCGAGTTTCTCGCCATATGACCCGCCGAGTCATGCCGCGGCGCCGCTGAATGATCCGCCGATCAACTGGGTCGGGCGGTTCGGGGCGGCGGTCGCCTATCAGGCGTACCTGATGTTCGGAGCCGGGGCGTGGGTCTGCATCGCCGGGCTGGTCGCCTACCTGGCGGCCACCGCGGCCGGTCGCAAGGTCAACCAGATCGAAATGCGGATCATCGGCACGATCATCGCTGCGATCGCTTCCAGCGGGTTTCTCGCGCTGCTGGCGCCGACATCGAGCCCGTTGCCCGAAGGCGCCGGGGGACTGATCGCGCTCGAGTTCGTCAATCAGCTTCTGCCGCGCTTCAACACGCTCGGCACGCTGGTCCTGCTGATGATGTGCTTCGGCGTCGGGGCGATGCTGGCGGCGGACAATCTGATGATGGCCCTGCCGCGCGGCATCGTGGCGGCGCTGCGGAAGATTGCCGCAATCAACTGGCCCAAGCCCGTACTCGTGGGCATGTTCCGCAACATGCACTGGCCCGCCCTGCCGACGCTGGGTCGTCGCGGCAGTGCCGACAAGCCCGGTGTCCGTGAGCACGATCTCGACGAAGCCATCGCCACCGAAGACGACGAAAAACCCATCAGCCGCGCCAAGCCGCCCAAGCCGGTCAAACCCGAACCGGTCGAAGAAGAAGAGTACGAATACGAGTACGAAGAGGAAGACGACCCCGAAACCGAGGCCGCGGCCGACGAGTACGAAGAAGAGGAAGCCGACGAAGAAGAGTCCGCCAAGGATCCGCTGGACCCTGAAGCCCTGCGCGAAAAGATCAAAAAGCTGCCGATCACCTTCGCCAAGCCAAAGAACAGCCCGGCCGCCGCGGCGCCCAAGCCGCAGGACCTGTCCGGCTACCGCTTCCCCGGTCTCGAGGTGCTCGCCGAGCCCGAATCCAGCTTCACCTCCGAGATGGCCAAGATCGTCCGCGAGCAAGCGGAGATTCTCGAACGCGCCCTGCAGACATTCAAGATCGACGCCGAAGTCGTCGCCATCGACGCCGGCCCGGTCATCACCCTCTACGAAGTCCAGCTCGCCCCCGGCACCAAGGTCAGCCAGATCAACGCGATCAGCTCCGATGTGGCCCGCGAGCTTAAGGCCCAGAATATCCGCATCGTGCCGAACACCGCCGGCAAGTCCACCGTCGGCATCGAAGTGCCCAACCTCAAGAAGGAAAAGGTCCGCCTCAAGGAGCTGCTCGCCCTTGGCGGCGAAGACGTCTTCGAGAAGCAGCGCCTGCCGATGTTCCTCGGCAAGGATGCCTCGGGCAACGCGCTGATCGCCGACCTCGCCTCGATGCCGCACATGCTCATCGCCGGCACGACCGGTTCGGGTAAGTCGATCTGCATCAACTCGATCATCATGTCGTGGCTGCTGGGGCGCAAGCCCGACGAGCTCAAGCTCGTGCTGGTCGACCCGAAGATGGTCGAAATGGCGCAGTTCCGCGACATCCCCCATCTCATGTGCCCGGTCGTGACCGAGATGGGCAAGGCCGCGGCGATCCTCGAGTGGGCCGTGACCAAGATGGAAGAGCGCTACGCCCTGCTCGCCGAGGCGGCTGTCCGCGATATCGACAGCTACAACGGCCTGGAATGGGACGACCTCAAAGAGCGCATGGCCGTCGAGACGCCCGAAGAAGAAGCGAAGATTCCGCGGAAGCTGCCGCGCCTCGTGTTCATCATCGACGAACTGGCCGACCTGATCCTCACGCACAAGGAAGTCGAAGGCTTCATCGTCCGCATCGCCCAGAAGGCCCGAGCCGTCGGCATCCATCTGATCCTCGCCACGCAGCGCCCGCAGGCGAATGTCGTCACCGGTCTGATCAAGTCGAACATGCCCTGCCGCGTCAGCTTCAAGGTGGCGTCCGGCATGGACAGCCGCATCGTGCTCGACGCCAAGGGCGCCGAACTGCTGCTGGGCCAGGGCGACATGCTGTTCCTCTCGCCGCGCACGAGCAAGCTCATGCGCGCCCAGGGCACGCTCGTCGACGACGGTGAAGTCCGCAAGGTCGTCAAGTTCCTCAAGAACGTTGCCGAGCAGGCGTTTGAACCGCAGCTTGTGCAGCTCAAGGCCCCGGGTGAAATCGGCGGTGATGACCCGACCCAGCGCGATGAGTTGTTCGATCAGGCGGTCGACATCGTCATCGAAACCAAGCGCGGCTCGGTGTCGCTGCTGCAGCGTCGCCTCTCGATCGGGTACTCCCGCTCCAGCCGGCTCATCGAGGAGATGGCCGCCGCCGGGATCATCGGCGAGTACAAGGGCTCGCAGGCCCGCGAGGTCAACATCACCCAGGAAGAGTGGGAAGCCATCAAGGCCCAGATGCAGTCCGAGGCCGCCGGTCTCTACGCCGCCGACCAGGAAGACTTCACCCCCGCAAGTGGTGGCGCCGCGCCAGGCGATGCGTCATCCGCCGTCGAGGAAGAAGTCGAAGAAGAAGAATACGAGTACGAAGAAGTCGAAGACCCCGAAGCCGAGCTCGAAGCCCTCGCCGAGGATGAGGAGTACGAGGAAGAGGAAGAAGACGACGCCGACGAGCAGAAGCAGCTCGCCCGCATGGCCGAGGACTACGACGAAGACGAGTCCGCCTCGGATGAAGAAGACGAGGATGATGACGAGGACTACGAAGAGTACGAATACGTCGAAGAAGACGACGACTGACCCCGCGTCAAATTTAACTGCCCCCCGAAGCCCACGGCGTAACGCCGTGGGCTTCTTCATGCACCCGCCGGCATCAAAACCCCCTCCCGATACGACCACGCCACCGCCCCTTCACGCACATGCCGCAGAATGTACCGGTACACATGCACCTGGTGCGCCCGATCGACGATCGCCACAATCTTGCCGCGCTTCGCCCAGACCCCACCGGGCGCGACCAGCCCGTCAGCCGCCAGCTTTTTGGCGGATCGTTCTTTTGCAATCCCCATGAAATACCGCGCCGGATCGCGTTCCCGAAGCCCACGGCGTAACGCCGTGGGCTTCTTAACCACCGGCAACCTCACCAGCACATGCAGATGTTCCTCCGACACCGCCAGCGCCAACATCTCCAACCCGTGCACATCCACCAACGCGTGACGAATCGCTTCGACAGCCCCCGCCCTGGCCGCCAGTGGCAAATGTACCGGCGAGCGCTTCATCAACCGCCGCGCCCGCGCCAGCCGATCGTCATACCGCCCCCGCGGCGGCGGCTGTTTGTAATCCCCCTGCACATGCTCACGATGCCCGCGCGTCCGAAACCCCCGCGGATCCCCCGGCGGCCACGTCCCGTACGTATTGCTCATCAAATGAAACCAATTGTTCCACGCCACCGAAACGTCCCCCAGAAGAAGCCCACGCTTTCAAAGCGCGGGCTTCATAATACCACACCCGGTGGACACAACGTTAGCATGTGGACCCCGGCGGGCGCGGTGCTGTCGGCGGGCAACTGTGATCCGCGACTAGTTGAGCCGTGCGATATTGTTGACTGCTGATAATGCTCTCTTGCCGGGCTGGGCAACTTGGGAGTGACGGTCGTTTGCAAGTAATTCTGCTACTTTGATCAAATGGGCATTGGGTTGTGACGTGATAAGCCGTGCTACTGCTTCTCGTACAAAGAAGCTCGAATGTTCTGAAAGTGCTCGCACTGAATCCACTCTCGCGGTATCCAGCAAAGGTGTCAGGACTGTCAGTTCACATTCGGCTTCATCCGAATCGATTGCAATCAAGTGTGAAATATGGTCGCACAGATAGTCTTGGTCAATTTTGGGTCGAAAGTCTTTACCCGGTAAATCTTCAATGGGCAGCCCCTGTTTCATTGCGGTACACACCGCATCGAGAAAGGCCGCCAGTGACGTATATTCAATGACAACATCGCCATCGTGGTGTAGGTGCAGAATGCAGCCTTTAGCTGGTCCACGTGTGATATAACAGTAGGGGTTCGAGTCATTGGCATCGTTGAGCGCAAATAACCCCATCGATGTCCCTAGCAAAGTGCGCTCGTGAATTGCATGCGTGTAATTGATAGCATCAGGCAGAATCAGAAATGCGATGCGAAGATCAGGATAGATAGGCAGGGGCGACGTGTACAGAGCAACGAGGTCATCGGGGGGAGTATTTATGCAAGCCTTTAGTGCAGACTGAATGCTGTTTGTCATGGCTTATATCTCATCAATACCCACATCAATTGCCCGCCACCCGCGGAGTATCACCCTCGACGGCCCCAGCGGGATTGATTGTCAGCTAACGGCCATGACACGTCAATCGAAATCACGCCTTCAACTAGGTGAAAGTGTTGACAACATCAGTATGCGGAAACCGACCCGAATGAGGACGCGCGGGCAAGGCGGGGCCAGTCAAAATTAATTGTTGTGATTTCGTGGCGGATCATTACAATGTGTGCAAGTGCTGCATAGCACGTGGCAGGGTGCAGTTTGGTTGTTTCTGCCATGACAGGTGAATAGGACGAAATAAGTCAGATATTTTTAAATGAGGCAGGCTTGGAAAATCACGAGGAGTTCACCCGTGCGCCACGGGTGCCGCTCCGCGAGGCACTGAATCGAGGCTGGGCTGGTCGGTCGATCGGCCCATCAACATAGGCCACTTTGAGAACCTGAGAATACACGCATGACGCCTTTGGGAGGGCTCACACCATGGGACTGACAAACCGCATTCAATCGATCGCGCTGGCGATGTTCGCCTCGGCCGCCCTGTGGACCGGCTCGGCCTGGGCGGCGCCGATCTACCTGGACATCACCAACACGACCGGCACCTCCGGCGGGTGGAACATGCTCGGCATCACCGACAGCGGCGCGTCGGGCGCCGGCGGGCTGGGCCAGACCGTCGCGAACATGATCGACACCAACAGCAACTCGACCGGCATCTCCGCGGAGATCACCGAGCGCTTCAACGGCCTGAACTCCAGCGGCACGTCGTCACCCTCGGGCGCCGCGGCGGAGTTCGGCAATCACGGGGCCGACGGCGGGTACGGCAACTTTGACGCCCCCTTCCCGGGCGGCAACGAGGTGACGATTCAGAATTCGCAGATCACCTTCAGCAATCTGATCGACACCAACACCTACGACTTCACCTTCTTCGCATCACGGCTGAGCGTGTCGGACAATCGCGAAACGCTGTACGAACTGATCGGCCAGAACACCGACAGCACCACGCTGAATCCGTCGAACAACACCTCCAACGTGGCCACTGTGATCGGCATCTCACCCGACATCAACGGGCAGATCGTGCTGAACATCACCGAAGGCGCCAACAACACCAACGGCACCGGCTTCTACTACCTGGGCGCGTTGAAGATCGTGGCGGTTCCCGAGCCGGCGTCGATCGCGCTGATCGGGGTCGGCGGCCTGGTGGTGCTGACCCGTCGTCGTCGCTGAAGTCACGCAAGAGAGAACAAAATGCGCAAGTTTCTGTCACCATTCGGCGCGGTCGCTGCGATATTGCTCACGCTGGCTGCGGGATCACCGGCCTTGGCCGACACCGCGCTGAACCTGCTGTTTTTCGGCAACAGCTTCACGATTCAGGACGATGTGCCCGGCAAGGTGGGCCTGCTTGCCGCGGCGGACGGCCACGCCGCCCCGCTGATCGTGGCCGACCTGCTGGGCGGGCAGGACCTGGACTATCACATCGGAGAAGTCGCCGCCAATCCGACGAACAATGTCAACCACGCCAGCATCGCCGGCGACACGTGGGACTTTGTGGTCATGCAGGGCTACAGCACCGAGGCGACCCACCTGGGCGATCCCGCCGACTTCCGAGCCGACGCTCAGACGCTGTACACCGATGTGCGCGATCATGCCTCCGGCCGGGGCGCGGGCGTGACCGGCGTGCTGTACGAAACATGGGCCCGCCCGAACCTGGTGCCCGGGTCGTTCCCGACGCTCAGCGCCATGCAGGCGGAGATCACCACCAACTACCACCTGGCCAGCAACGAGATCAACATCGCCCAGGGCGCCGGGTCCAGCCGCGTGGCCCCGGTCGGTGAGGCGTTTGAAAATCTGCTGTTCGACGGCTCGCTTTACGATGCCGACGACTACCACGCCAGCACGAAGGGCTCGCTGCTGGCCTCGATGATGATCTACCGCACGATCTACGGCGAGCAGGTCAGCGACATTCTCTACGCCGACGCCCAGGCCTGGGCCGGCGTGAATGAAACGACCTGGAACCAACTGGTCGTCATCGCCGACGCGACAACCGTTGTGCCCGAGCCGACGACATTCGCCCTGCTGGGCCTGGGCATGCTCGTGTTGCCGCGTCGTCGCCGCTGACATGACCGGCATGCAGCCTCAGCGGCAATGTACGACGCATAGTCAGAGATGTTCTTCTGACACACGTCAAATCCTACCAGGCCAAAGTGTTGACAACGTTAGCCTGCACACCCCGGCAGGCGTGGCGTTACCGGTGGTCAATGAACATCATCAACCACCACAAAGCAGTCGAAATCTTTGCACTCGGGAGTCAGGTTGCCATCGACCACGGGTTGAAATTTGCTGAGTTCTTCGTCCGTGATGCAATAGCCGCTTGGAAACTCAAGCATCTGACCGTCATAACTGAGCAGGCCCGAATCAACAACTTCAAAGCGATGACCTGATCTTCTCAGAATGACGACACTTCGCCCATCAGCCTCTACCGGATGAGACATGATTTGTGCTCATTCTTGGTGATCGTGTTGACAATCTCAGCGTGTGGCCTGCAGCGGGCGATGTCATGCGGTCGACTAGGCGTCGTCGAGCCAGGGATGCAACACGCCAAGCAATTTTGCGGCCTGATGAATGTCCGCACGCACCTGGGCCGGCAGATCGAGCGCCAGCTCAGATACCATATAGAGCAAGTGACCGAGAGCCAAGCCGATTTCCCCATGGGCCAGATAGTCAGAAATGATTTGAAACCCATCGCGCAAGCCGCATTGATTCAGCGGGCTGTCCGTCGAAGGTTGGCCGTTGGCATACAACTCATCGAGGATCGGTTGGACTTCTTTGGCCGCACGTCGAATGAGCGATTCGGCTTTTGGATTTAGCATGACGCGAATCCCGGAAACTAACCTGGTGAAGTTGTTGTCAACGCTGGCAAATGTGAACCGACTAGCGCGGGGTTATTGTCTGTCGGTCGCAATTGATTGTTAACCCACGCCTGCCCACGTGTGGGTTTCCGCGAGTGTGCCAACATACTCGACTTCATCGGTCGCTATGACGGAGCGGCATTTCCAATCAAAAGTGGTACCGCGTCGGTGTTTCTGAGGAACCGGCACCGATGTGAACGTAACCTCCAAAACGGCGAACTTGATTTGTGAAATATCCACCCTGGAAGCCTGCAGCTGCTTGCGAAGCCAAGCTTGAAGCTCACCAGCGATCCATAGCTGGATCGTGTTATTTTGCAAAGATGCTGTGCCGGCGAGTAAGTCAATGACAACTATCCCATCACCGATTTGCGCCAGGGTCTGCGCATCATCGCCCATACGCCAACCCACGAACATTTGGCATACGGTGTTCGCGTAATCCTTCAGTACTTTGCGGCGCATTAGCAGTTCACGTCCAAAGCTCAGTCATTGCCAGTTGCGGCGAAGAATCGCACTCTATGGCATCAGTGAGTTGATTGTCGATTCGCGGGTATCAACAGTCAACAACTGCATCACTGGACTCTATCAGGTAATCGTGTTGACAACGTCGGCATTGTCGCCGACAGGGCGAAGAACATGACCGCGTCCAGGCGATTGAACCATAGGCGGCGATGGTACTGAGGCCGTGATCAGATTTGGTTAATCCAAGGCCGTGCCGTTTATGCTGCGGCCAGGCGGCCAAGAGTCCGATATCTTCATGCGAATCAGTATAAACCCCATATGAATTGAAGCGGGCTCAAGAAGTGGTCGATGATGATGGTGTCACGTAATCCGAGGTTGCACATATGCCACAGCAGCCGTTCCACATTTCAAAAGGCCCCAGGCAACCTGCCATGACCGCAGGAGTCTACCACGATGTCAATCACTGAACCCCGAGATCTCATGGATGTGTTGGCGAGGCTCGACCACAGCCGCCACGAACCCACCACCAAGACGATGCGCCATTACAAGCGCTACAGCGTCCGCGGCGAGGCGCGTCTTGAATCGCTGGATCCCACGTGTGTGGACCCGTCGATCACGGTATTGCTGCGGGATGTGAGCCGGGCGGGCATCGGTTTTCTCGTGGATCAGATTCTCGAGCCGGGCAGCATGTGGCGGGTGCAGCTGCGCACGCGCGACTTCGTGATCGGCTCGGTGGCGATCATCGTCCGCTACTGTCGCGCGGTGCAGAGCGATCTGTATCTCTGCGGCGGGCAGGTCGTGATCGAACCCTACCTGCTGAATCAGCTCGGCATCCCCCCGGAACAGGCCCGCAACGAAGAGCTGTGCAATTTTGACAAGCGGGATACCAGTGCTTTTTCGGGGAACTTCGGCGAATGCATTTCGCCTGATGATCTGTTCGCCAGACCGGATGATGCGGATCTCGACGGCGCCTGACCGGGTCGCCCCAAACGTCCGCCGACCCGCGTGGCGGCGCAGCGCGAATCCGCTAAACTGAAGGCGGGTCGAATGCCTCGACCTGATCAGGAGCAGATTCTGTGACGCATCTCGAAAGCGCCTCAAACGTCAGCACTGAAAACACCAGCTCATCCCATTTGTCCGGCGAACCCGGGTCCAAGGTGTTTGTGCTGGACACCAACGTTCTGCTGCACAATCCCAACTCGCTGTTCATGTTTGACGACAACATCGTAGTGATCCCGTTCGTCGTCATCGAAGAGCTCGACGGGTTCAAGAAAAACAACGACGACACCGGCCGCAACGCTCGACAGGTCATCCGCCACCTCGACAGCCTTCGCCGCAAGGGCAAGCTCTCCGAGGGCGTGAAGTGGAATGGGCACGGCGGCGTGATTCGCATCGAATTCCTCCGCGATGAAGACAAGATTCCACCGCAGCTCAGCGGCGGCGGCCCGGACAACCGCATCATCGCCATCGCCTGGAAACACGCCAAGGCCGGGCAGACCACCGTCTTCATCTCCAAAGACATCAACTGCCGCATCAAGTCCGACGCCATGGGCATCGAAACCATGGACTTCGAAGCCCAGAAAGTCGACGCCGATCGGCTCTACACCGGGTACATCACCGTCGATGTCGACTCGACGCTGATCAATCAGCTCTACGACGAGAAGCAGGTTCCGCTGGATGACCTGGCGGCTTACCTGAAGACCGAAGTCGCCGAAGACGAAGCTGAGCACCCCGCTGCCGTGAAGCGCGAGCCCCCGAGCCTGCAGGCCAACCAGTACGTGATCCTCCAGGACATCGGAGATCCCTCGCACACCGGCCTGGCCCGACGCCTGGCCGATACGCATCACCTGATTCCGGTGACCGCGCCGCGCAAGCCGGTGTTCGGCGTGATGGCCCGCAATGTTCAGCAGACCATGGCGCTGGACCTGCTGCTGGACGACGACATCAAGCTGGTCACCCTCCTCGGTACCGCCGGCACCGGCAAGACCCTGCTCGCCCTGGCGGCCGGCATGCTCAAAACCATCAACGAGCAGCGCTACGACCGCATGCTCGTGGCCCGGCCGATCATGCCGCTCGGTCGTGACATCGGCTATCTGCCCGGCGATGTCGAAGACAAACTCACCGCCTGGATGCAGCCGATCTTCGACAACCTCACCTACCTGCTGTCAACACGCGGCGGCGGCCCCCAGCACGCTGAGTCAAAAACCCCCGAGCAGCGCATCAAAACCCTGCTCGGCGACGGGCAGGTCGTGCTCGAACCGTTGACCTATATCCGTGGCCGCTCGATCCCCAACCAGTTCATGATCGTCGACGAAGCTCAGAACCTCACGCCGCACGAAGTGAAGACCATCGCCTCGCGCGTCGGCGAAGGCACCAAGCTGATCCTCACCGGCGATGTGCGCCAGATCGACAATCCCTACCTCGATTCGTCGAGCAACGGTCTGTCGTACCTGGTCGAAGCGATGAAGGGCGTCGGCATCTGCGGTCACATCATGCTCGCCAAGTCAGAACGCTCCGAACTGGCCAGCCTCATCGCCGACCGCCTGCAGTAACCGCAAACTGCCCGACGCCCCAGCCCCCCCGGTACCCCGGCACGCCCCCAGACTCGCGAACACCACGCTGCGCCCGCCTCGTAGCAGGCACTTGCCCGCAAAGGCAGGTACGCGGCACGATGCACGCAGCACGCAGCACGATGCACGCAGCACGCAGCACGCAGCACGAAACGATGACACATATCTCATGTAAGCAAAATATTTTATCGCCTGATCAATAGTTTTGTTTTCAGTGAAAACTTACTCAATTTTATTTTCATTTAATGAGTGACAGATATCTTCGGCGAGGCGTGCGAGGGCGGCGGGAGCGGGTGGTCATTTCTCACATTGCTCATCTAAAACCGCATGGCGGGCGCACCGATGTCAATTGGTGGCCGCGAGTTTTTCGCGGCGTATTGATGAGGTGCAGCAATGCGTACAACGATCGGGATGACGCTGGCGGTGGTTTTGACAATCGGACTGACTGGCTGCGGCGCGGGCAACTACCGGCGCGGCATGGCGGCGTACAACCACGCCGACTACACCGCGGCGGTGCGTGAACTGCAACCGGGCGCCGAGCGCGGCCATGCCGGGGCGCAGTTCACACTCGGCGTCATGTATGAAAACGGACAGGGCGTCGAGCGCAATGCGTCGCAGGCCGTCGAGTGGTATCGACAGGCCGCAGAGCAAGGCGAGCCTGCCGCACAGAACAATCTCGGCGTGGCGTATTACCACGGCATCGGCGTGAAGGCCAACCCGGTCGCCGCCGCCAAGTGGTATCAGTCGGCCGCCGAGCAGCACTTCGCTCCCGCCGAGTACAACCTCGGCATGACGTACCTGCTGGGGCGCGGCGTTGAACAGAATGACGCCGAGGCCGCCAAGTGGTTCACCCGCTCCGCCGAGCAGGGACACGCCAATGCCCAATACGCGCTGGCGTCGATGGTACACGAAGGGCGAGGTGTTCAGCGCGACGATCATCGCGCCGCTGAGTTGTTGCGTGATGCTGCTGAGCAGGGCCACGCCGTCGCCCAGGCCAACCTCGGCGTGATGTACCTCAAAGGCCGGGGCGTCAAAGCAAACGACAAGCAGGCGATACACTGGCTGAAGCGCGCCGCCGAGCAAGGTCACGCCACCGCCCAGAGCAATCTCGGCCTCCTTCTGCTCGCCGGGCGCGACACGAAGACAAACGACGCCGAAGCAGCCCGCTGGCTCAAAGCCGCCGCCGGACAGGGCGTCGCCGAGGCGCGCTATGCACTGAGTTGGATGCTCACCCGCGGCCAGAGCGTATCGCGTAACCCGCAGCAGGCATTCAAATGGTGCCGCCTTGCCGCCGAGCAGAACCTGCCGAACGCCCAGCACCAGCTCGGCATGATGTTCGCCTTGGGGCGCGGCGTCGATGCCGACCCCATCACCGCCGACATGTGGTTCACACTCGCCGCCGAGGCCGGTTACAGCGCCTCGATCGCCCAGCGTGATCTGATCGAACAGCGCATGACCGACGATCAGATCGACGAGGCCCGCCGCCGCGCCGCTCACTGGCGACAGACCCACCCCGCTTCACCACAGCAGATCGCTGAAGTCGAAGTTCCGCTCGATGATTGAATCAATCTGACGCCTCGCAACGCTCAACGCCGGTGTGTCATCATCGACCGGGAATGTTCAGCGTGATGCGGTAGAAGCTGTCACGCGCGGTGATGTACAGCGTTTTGCGATCGGCGCCGCCGAAGGCGCAGTTGGCGGGCGGCTTGGGGCAGTGAATTTTCGTGATCAGCTTGCCGTCGGGAGCGACGACCATGATGCACGACGTGCGCGGACTGGTGATGTAGAGATTGCCCTTTGAATCGAGCGTCATACCGTCGCCATCGGGTTCATCTTTGTCGTTCAGCGCGATCAGCAGTCGCTTGTTTTTCAGCGTAGCATCGGACTGAATATCGAAAGCATAAACCTTGCCGGCCCCGTGATCAGCGACGTATAGATGCTTGCGATCGTTAGACACGAGAATGCCGTTGGGGCGAACCAGGTCGTCGACGACGCGCATCAGCTTCTTGTCGGGGCTCAGGTAGTACACGGCTTCGATGGACTGCTCCATGTTGTCGCGGTTGCCGTAGCGCGGATCGGTGAAGTAGATACCGCCCTTGGCGTCGAAGTCGAGGTCGTTGGGGCTGTTGAGCTTTTTGCCGTCGTAGCTGTCGACGAGCGTGGTGATCGAACCGTCTTTTTCGAGGCGGCCGACCTGCCGCGCCGCGTGTTGGCAGAGAATGAGTTGGCCGGCCTTGTTGAACATCAGCCCGTTGGACGAGCCTGACTCGGGCACGAAGACGATCGAAACGCCGGTCTGCGTGTCGTAACGAATCACGTGGGCGTTGGGGATGTCGGAGAAGTAAACGTAGCGCTCGCCGTCCCAGGCGGGGCCTTCGGTGAACTTGAAACCGGCGCCGAGGATTTCGACGGACGAACCGTCGGGCACAATCGGATCGGCCTGCGCCCCGGCCGCGGAGGCGATGATCGTGATCAGCAACGCGCTAGTCAGTGTGCGAATATTCATACGTGGATATTACCATGATCAAAGGGTGATCGAACCCGGCCGACCCAACGCCGGCGGCCATGTTTCAACGCCCGACCCGTTGATTTGTATGCAGTGAAAGATCGCCAGCGATCGTTTGTTCAGCGGAGACGACATCATGTTTAAACCCACTATCCAACGCCCCGGGGCAAAGATCATCATGACGCTGTGGCTCGCGCTGACCGCCGGTTCGGCCAGCGCGGCGGACATCACCGGCGACGCGGCCGCCGAACTGATGCAACAGCACGAGCGGTTCTGGAAGATCGCCACCGCCGAGCCGGCCACGCGCCGGTATTCGACCCGTGACCTGTTCGTCGACGCCCTGCGGCTCTGCGCCACGGGGCAACACATGGACCGGACGATAAAGCTGTTCGAACTCGCCGAGCGACTGCAGGATCGCGATCCCGAAAGCAGAACGTTCGGCAACTTCTTCTGGTACTCCAACGACACACAGGTGATTGACCGCAATGCCGTCGAGTTCTGCATGCAGGCCGGGACGCTGATCGCGCTGCGGTATTACGATGCGCTGCCGGACGAGGCGCGCGTCGTGTTCGACCGTCTGATCGAACACGCGATTGCGGGGTGCATGGGGCACCGGGTTCGCTCCAGCTACACGAACATCGCGCTGATGAATGCGACGAACCTGATTCTGCTGGGTCAGTTCCGCAAACACGAGCCGGCATCGGCGCTCGGCCGCCAGCGCCTCGACGCCATGCTCACCGATATCTGGCTGCACGGCACACATGAATACGCCAGCCCGACGTACTACGGGGTCGACCTCACCGACGCGGCGAGGCTGCAGCAATGCGCCGAAGACCCGGCGATGATTCAGCGCGCCAGCGTGCTGCGGCGACTGTGGTGGACCGATGTGGCGGCGAACTGGTCCCCGGCGGCGCAGCGACTGGCCGGACCGACGAGCCGCACCTATGCCTACCAGCGCAACAGCGGTGAACTGGACCGGGCGCTGGCCGCTTCGGGATGGTTCGACAAAGCGACCACAACCCCGAGACCCAGCGTGACCGCGATGCTGCTGGACATCTCGGCGCCGGCGGCGCGTGACGAACTGATCGACCCCGCTTTGCCGCGCGAGGTCAAAGCGGCCTGGGGGCCGATGCCGCGCCAGACACGCACGCACTGGCTGACAAAATGGATCACGCTGGGCTCGGCAGGCGCGACGTACCATTCGCAGGATCAAACATTCACGGTCGATTTCGCCGGCGGACGCAACCAGACTCGGGCTTACTTCATGCCCGACGGCCGCGGCGACCCGTACGGCATCAGCCGCGTCGCGCAGAAGAGCGGCCACCACAAAGCGCTTCACCTGCGCCCGTTCTGGACCGCGGCGCAGCGGCGCGGCGATGCGCTCGGCGTCGTGCTGTATCACGAAAGCGATTTCGAATCCGCCGAGGCCGAGGGGATGTTCACCAGTCAGTTCGTCATGCCGGCGAGCCTGGCGATATTCATCGACGGAGAACGCATCAAAGGATTTGAGCGAATCGATCTGAAACCACATCAGACGATCGTGCTGCGCGATGGACCGGTCGCGATGGGGCTGAAGGTGGTATGGGCCCGTGCATTTGGTGAATCGCCGGCAAAGATTTCGCTTATCTCTGACCCATACATACCTCGAGCATTGGCGGCGATACGACTTGCGATTGAACATGGCGACAAGTGGCAGGGTCACACCGCCGGCGCGGCGTTGTGGGTGCGCATCGGCGACGGGCTTGCGGACAATGCGGCGTTTGACGCATGGCAGCGCGCGTTTGTCGATGCGGAAGCTGAATCACACGTTGAAGCGGACAAGGCGAAGTTTGCGGCACATGGCGTGTCGGTGACGCTCGGTGATATTGAAGCAGATAAACCCACGGTCGCGTTGGAGCCGGCGCCCGGACGCGGCGTGTTGGAAATCAACGGGCGCGAGATCGGACGCCCGATGCTGCAAACGCTCAAACCGATCGCAGCGATCGCCCGGGAGATCGACAGCGCCCCGACAATCGAACTGCCGCCAGACGGAAAGGTCACGCTGGATGTCAGCCGGGCGATGGTGCTGCCGCCGATGCGTCGCGAAGGCGATGCGGTCGTTGCGGGCAGTGAGGACTACTCACTGAACGGCGCGGGGCGGATCACGTGGAAGTTGAAACTGAGCCAGCCGCGTCGTGTGTATGTCAAAGGCGAACTGATCAGCCCGAACCCCGAGTCGGATTCATTTTTCGTGCAGGTCGTCACCGCGGGGTCGTCATCACAAGCCGTCGCACCGATGGCCGCGTGGCACACGGGCGTGCATGCGGACTGGGCCTGGTCGCTGATGCACCTGGACCGCAATCGCGAGCCGGCGGCGATCGACCTGCCGGCCGGCGAAGTGCTGTTCGAATTGCGCGGCCGCGAGTCCGGCGTAAAGATCAAACGCATCACGCTGAGCGATAAACCCGATTAAGTTTTTCCGCGGCAGAGCAGAGAGAAGACCGAATCGAGAGCAGATGCAATCCCATGAATAATAGCAATTTATCACGCCCAACCATTAGTCTATTTTCGACGAAAATAGAGTTATTTTCAGACAGCTAAAATGAGCCTTCTCCCGGGGCACGCGGGAGGCTATTTCAGGGGGTGTCGTGACGAATTCTGTCGACAGGGGGGCTGCTGATATCGGCGGACGGTGGTCTGAATGCGCCCTTGTGTTTCTCGCCTTTGCGGCGACTTGGTTACCGGCGGGTGTACATCGGGCGGACGTCCACGCAGGCCATGCCGGCGCGGTGGGCGCCTTCGATGCCGAGGTCGCTGTCTTCGTAGACGCAGCAGCGCGTCGGGTCGACGCCGAGTTGTTTGGCCGCTTCCAGGTACACATCCGGGGCAGGCTTTGGGTTGGGCACTTCATCGGCACAGGCGATGAAACCAAACCAATCACGGATGCCGATCTGATCCAGCACGCGCTCGACGGACCACCGCTCGGTGCCGGTGGCGACGGCCATGGGCAGCTTGCCGCGATATTCTTCGGCAATGGCGACGACCGGATCGATCCGCCCGACCTGGTGCAGGTAATCGTGGAAGGCGTGTTCTTTTTCGAGGGCGACCGCGTCGACGTCGAGCTTGACACCGGCCTCGTCGGCGAGCATGGCGACGATGTTTTTGGTCGGCACGCCGCCCAGCGCATAGAAGCGTTCCTCGGTGAACTCGATGCCGTAGCGCTTCATCGTGGCGGTCCAGGCGACGAAGTGGGCGGGCATGGTGTCAGCGAGGGTTCCGTCACAATCGAAGATCAGTGCGTCGTAGTCCATGAGAAAGCGGTTGGGGGCTGGGGGAAAGGGGATGGGGATAAGGGGGCTGCGCGGGGGAGTATAGCGCGGTCGATCAGTTGGGCTCGTCGGTGTAAACCTCCATGGCGTGGAGGATCATCGCGGCGTTTTCGGGAACACCCAGTTCGGGATGAGACAGCGGCAGCTCGGCGATGCGCTCGATGGTGTCGTAGCCTTCGACGATTTTGCCGAAGGCGGTGTACTGACCGTCGAGGTGTTTGCAGTTGTCGCGGTCGAGGCAGACGAAGAACTGCGAGCCGGCCGAGTCGGGGTTGTTCGTTCGGCACATCGAGACGGTGCCGGGCTCGTGGGGCATGTCGTTGAACTCAGCGTCGATGGTGTAGCCGGGCCCGCCGGTGCCGTCGCCGTGGGGGCAGCCGGCCTGCACGAGAAACCCGGGCACGACGCGGTGAAAAGTCAGCCCGTCGTAGAACCCATCATGCACGAGCTGCTGAAAATTCTCGACGTGGCTCGGGGCGCGCTCGGGGTACAACTCGACGACGAAGGTGCCTTCACTGGTATCGAAGTGCATGCGCGGATGCGTGATCGAAGCCGGGTGCTGGGCGTCGTTGATGTCGGAGGCGTCGGGGGTATCCGATGCGTCCGGTGTCTTCGGGGTGTCCGAGGTGTTTGACGTCTCCGGCGTATCAGCGGCGGCCGGCGCGTCAGCGACCTCCGGGCTGTCTAGCGGCTCGGCGGCGGACTCGCTTTCAGGGGCCGGTTTGGGGTCGGTCATATCAATATCCTTCACGGCGGCGGCATGTGCATCGCATGTTGCGTCAGATCAACACGCCGCGGGGTTTGTGTCGTTTCAGTACAACATCGTAGCGTGCTGTAAACATGCGGAATCGGCGGAAAACCTCGATATTTTAACGTAAACGGGACTCGCCGGCGAATTCCAACTCTGGCATCGCCTTTGCGATGTGTATCCCAGATGTCGCCCGGGTCCCTGCGGCGGAAAGACGCACCGCCAACCCACAGGGAAACCGGAAGAAAGAGAGCATCCGTCCCGATCGCGTTCGCCTTGAGAAAGCGAACTCCACGACGGGGCGGCCATGGAGCCTCCGGGTTTCAGCCACGCCACGCGGTCGGTCGATTCGGACCGATCGCCGCTGCCGGAAGGAGTTGACGCATGTTGAATATGAAGCACCTGATGACCGTGGGCAGCCTGAGCCTGATTTTCGCCAGCGCCGGCTTCGCCCAGAACCGCGACTACCAGTCGATGTATTCGACCCCCTACGAAGCTTCCCACAAGCTGCAGACCACGTCGCTGAATCAGGCCCGCCTGATCATGCCCGCACGCACGCATCGTGAAGTGGAAGTCTCGCGTGCCCTGCATGCCCAGCCGGTCTGGCCTTGGATGGCCAAGGTCGTGCTCGGCGGCACCGGCAGCTACGCCGCCTCGACCACCGAAGCGCTGTCCAGCGGCACCGTCATCACCCCGAACTTCGGCGGCAATCTCATCCAGCACACCTGGATCGATCCCCTGCAGAAGCTCGACGGCAACAACGGCCTGGACTCCGACCATTCGCTGGTCCGCGCTCAGCGCCGCCACCTGCAACTGACCGGCGTGACCACCACGCAGATCGCCGACATCAAAAACGCTTCGCTGGCCGCCCAGCCCCGCGGTGCGATCGCCAATCACGCCCTGATCATCATCCCGCCGCAGCACATGTCCAACACGACCGGCCGGGCCCAGGCGCACGAAGTCAATTTCGCCCGCCCCCAGCAGACCTCCGGCCCCAGCCGCTTGATCATGCCCACCCCCGGAAATGAGCCCCAGCGCGAGCGGACGCAACCCGACATCCCTTCGGTCCCGCGACAGACCCCGTCTCCCGACAAGTCCGTCGCCAGCGCCGAGTAATACAGACCCCCTGTACCTACCCTACCCCCTGATCGAGCGAGGTCCGGTGCGTAAGCCCGGCCTCGCTTTTTTACATCTGTCATTTCACCACACAGGCACAGAGACGCGGAGGAAGAAATAGACAGGATGAACAGGATGGAATGTTAATCTGAATCCAGTTTCATCCTGTTGATCCTGTCAAATGCTTTTCTCTTCGTGTCTCCGTGCCTCCGTGGTGAACCGCCTTTTCATTCCGCCGGCATCGTGGCGCGGTCCATCGTCTTGATCGCGTTCTGATAGACCGATACGCAACGCGCCGCTGCTCCGTCCCACGTGATCTGTCGCACTTCCAGATCCGCGTGCTCACGCATCGTCTGACTCAGCGGCGGATGGCGCAACACGGCGATGATCTTGTCGGCGATGTCGTCGGTGTCCCAGAAGTCGACTTTCAGCGCGTGTTGAAGCACTTCCGCCACGCCGCTGTTGCGCGAGATGATCACCGGCACGTCATGGCGGATCGCCTCCAGCGGCGCGATGCCGAACGGCTCGCTCACCGACGGCATCACGTACACATCCGCCATGCGGAAGACCCGCTCGACATCCTTGCCGCGCAGAAACCCGGTGAACAGCACCTTGTGCCCGATGCCCATCTCCGCCGCCATCGAAATCATGTGTCGCGCCATGTCGCCGGAGCCGGCCACGACGAATTTCACGTTGCTGACTTTAGCGAGCACCTTCTGAGCCGCGGAGACGAAAAACTCCGGGCCCTTCTGCATCGTGATGCGCCCTAAAAAGAGCACGATGCGGTCCGAGCGACTGATGTTGGTGCGCGGCATGTTCGCCGAGGCGTTGGAGTCGATGCCGTTGTAGACCACGTCCACGCGATGGTCCGGCACGCCGTAGCGGTGAATGCAGATGTTGCGCGTCAGGTGCGACACGCAGACCACGCGGATCGCCCCGTGCATGCCGCGGCGTTCGATGTCGTAGACCGGCTGATTCACGTGTTCGCCGCTGCGGTCGAACTCGGTCGAGTGAACGTGCACGACCAGTGGCTTGCCGGTGGCGCCCGCCACGGCCAGTCCCGCCGGATACGTCATCCAGTCGTGCGCGTGGATCACATCGAAGTCTTCTTCACGCGCCAGCTTCACACACAGATCGGCGTAGCGCTGGGCCTCGTCGAACATATTGCCGGAGTAATCCGCCCCGCCGGCCGTTGCGGATTTCGACGATTTCGATGCGTGCTTTTTCGCCTGGCGGCGCTGCTGCTCGGCGGCGGCTACTTCAAGCGTCGCGCGCACCGGCGTCGGCTTGTTCGTGCGGATCACATCGGTGATCTGCTCGGCCGGAATCTCATCCGCCGGCGACTGGTAAGCATTGGGAAAGTGCGCATCGATCGTGTGGAAGCGCACATTGGGCATCTCGCTGAGGCGATAGGTGGTGGAGACTTTCTCGCGCGTGCGGCGCGACGTCGAGGCGCTCGCCGCATCAGGGCCGGATTGTTCATTGGGGCCGATGTAGTGGACGTGTCCGCCGTCGGCGTCGGCGACCGGCTTGGGCAGAACAAACAACACTTCGACATCCTGCCGGCTCAGCGCGCGCGTCAGGCCGTAGCAGGCGGTGCCCAGACCGCCGCTGATAAAGGGCGGGAATTCCCAACCGAGCATGAATACGCGCATTGCCTATACCACCCTGGTCGTGTACTGCCTCCGCGATCACTGTATCAGCCGTTTTGAGCCGCAACAAGTGACGAACCACCCCATTTGCCCGTACAATTTTCGCCGATGTCCAACCGACGCGCCCAAGCTGACGATCCGAACTGGACCACGCGACGCCTGCTGGACTGGACCAGCCGGTATCTCCAGTCCAAAGAGGTCGACTCGCCGCGCCTCGCCGCCGAGATGCTCCTGGCCCACGTGCTGGAGATGCCCCGCATTAATCTCTACATGGACCCGGACCGTCCCGCCACGCCGCTGGAGCGCGCCGCCTACCGCGAGCTCGTCGAAAAGGCCGCCGCCCACGCCCCCGTGCAGTATCTCGTCGGCTCCGCCCACTTCTATTCGCTGAGCTTCGCCGTCGATGAACACACGCTGATCCCGCGCCCGTGTACCGAAACGCTTGTGGAGCATGTGATCACCCACGCCCGCCGCACGCCCGGGTTCCGCGACAGCGCCATCGCCGACATCGGCACCGGCTCCGGCGCCATCGCCATCGCCCTGGCCAAAAACCTGCCCGGCTCCACCGTCGTCGCCACCGACATCAGCCCCGGCGCCCTCGACCTCGCCCGCCGCAACGCCCAGACGCACGGCGTCGCCGACCGCATCGACTTCCGGCAAGGCCCCCTCTTCGAGCCCCTCGGCGCCAGTCGCTTCAACTACATCCTCTCCAACCCCCCCTACATTCCCGACCACGAGTGGGACGCCGTCCCCCCCAATGTCAAAGATCACGAACCCCCCTCCGCCCTCCGCGCCGGTCCCGACGGCCTCGACGTCCTCCGCCCCCTGATCGCCGACGCCCACACCTACCTCAACCGCCCCGGCCAGATCGTCTTCGAAATCGCCGCCTGCAATAAACAACCCGTCCTCGACCTCGCCGCCGCCAACACCCACCTGACCAACCCCCACATCCTCCCCGACCACGAAAACCACCCCCGCTTCCTCCTCGCCGACCGCGCCTAACAGTCAGCGATCAGTGATCCGAGACCAGCGTTTAGCGGCGGGGCATCGCCCCGCACGTCCCCCCATCCAGCGCCCCCGCTCGCGACGTGCTACCCCCTTGTATGTTCGATTTGTCCGATCGAATCGGTTCTACTGACGCTTGTCGTGTCCGCGGGGCGGCGAGCGTAGCGAGGCGTCACGCGGACACGACCGCCGGCGGGCGACCGATCCCCCTTGGGTCCGATGCGACCGTGGGAAAGCGTGGTCCCCGTCGGCGTCGTGTCTCGTCGTCCGAACAGCCGACAGAGCCGCCGCCGGTGCGCTCGCATTCGCAAGGAAGGACCAGCGTGACAAGTCAACGGATGGAACCGACCGACCGTGTGTACGTGGGCATCGACGTGAGCAAGGCCCGCCTCGACATCGCCCGCAGCGACGACCCCACACCCATGCGCGTGGCCAACGATCCCGCCGGCATCGCCGCGTTGGTTGAGCTGCTGCGGCCGTTGCCGATTGCGATCATCGGCCTCGAAGCCACCGGCGGGCTGGAGCGCGCTGTCCGCGACGCGCTGCTCGCCGCCAGCCTGCCCATGGCCGTGGTCAACCCGCGTCACGTGCGTGACCTGGCCAAGGGGCTGGGGCTCAACGCCAAGACCGATACGATCGACGCCCGGGTGATCATGGACTTCGCCCGTCTGGCCACGCCGCGTGTCGCCACCAAACCCCGTAAACACAGCGATGAACTCGAAGCCCTGGTCACCTGCCGACGCCAGCTCATCGACGTGCGCACCGAGCAAACCAACCGGCGGCATCAGACGACCAGCCCCGCCGCGCTGGCCGCCATCGACGCCGTGCTCGATACCGTCAACACACAGATCGACCAACTCGACCAGCAGATCGACGCGATGATCGAATCCGATGACGACCTGGATCAACGCGGCAAGCTCATGCGCTCGGCGCCCGGCATCGGCCCCGTGTTCGTGGCCACCTCGCTGGCCGAACTCGACGAACTGGGTCGGCTCAACGCCAAACAGATCGCCGCGCTCGTCGGCGTCGCTCCGTTCAACCGCGACTCGGGCACACTCCGCGGCCGACGCGTGACCCGGGGCGGCCGCACCAGCGTGCGCTGCGCGTTGTACATGGCGGCGCTCAGCGCCCGTCGCCACAACCCGGTGCTGCGTCCGTTCGCCGATCGCCTGGCCGAACAGGGCAAACCCAAAAAAGTCGTCCTCGTCGCCGTGATGCGCAAACTCCTGACGCTCCTCAACGCCATGCTCCGCGACAACCTCACCTGGAATCAACTCGAATGCGTCAAAAACGCTTGACATCAAACACAGCCGCTCTCCCTCCGGGAGAGGGCTGGGGTGAGGGCGCCCCCGCACTATACCCCACTCCCAAAAAACCGTGCACGTGCACGTCCACGTCCAAAGTGCACGGCTTTACCCCTCCGGACCACCCACAAACCAAACTTGCATTTTCCCCCACCACCCCCGAAAATCACTAACCAGTCCCCAAGCATTTCCCCCACTCCGAGGGCCAAGCCATGCCACATGATTCCGGCTCCGATCAATCACGGCGGATTACCACTTCACCCCTGTTTATATTCGCACCAGATTTGATCAGAGATCGCCACATTGAAGACGAAACACCCAAAACCGACTCCTCTCTTCCATAGAAAGAGTACGCCTTGAAGAAGCCAATCGTATATATAGCATCGCCATATACTCGTGGTGACGTAGCAGCAAATACACACTTTCAATGCATGATGTTTGACAGACTAATGAGCGATGGGAAGGTTTGGCCCGTAGCGCCACTCTGGTCACATTTTCAACACACAATTTACCCTCGCAAGTACGAAGATTGGATCGCTTACGACAAAGCACTTCTGTCTTGCCCTGTAGAAAAGCTCTGATGTTCGGCGCGTGTTCGGTTGCGCGGTTGGGTCCAAGGCGTTAGATGATGAACGATGAGCCTGACATCCAAGTCGCCACGGAGGGTGACGGCGATGGCCCTGGGGGTCGGCCGGCGGGTGCTGCCGCGCTACGGTCACCGGTTCTCGCGTCACGACTTCACGCTGCCGCAGTTGTTCGCCGTCCTCGTACTGCGGCAGTTCACACGCAACGACTATCGCGGCATCGTCGCCATGCTCATCGACTGGCCGACGCTGTGCAGCGACATGCAGCTTGCGAAGGTGCCGCACTTCACCACGCTGCAGAAGGCCGAGCGACGGCTTCTGCGCGACGCGCTGATCCGCCGCATGCTCGCGCAGACCGTGGCGCTGTTGCATCGTCATCCGGACACATCGCTGGAGACTTCGCCGCTGATCGCCGAAGCGATCGACACTGCCGCTGCCGACTCGACGGGCTTCGAACTCGACGGCGCCAGCCGATACTTTGTGCGAAGAAAAGCGCGATCGCCGGGTTTGTATCAAACCACGACCTATCGCCGATTCGCCAAACTCGGCGTCGTGGCCGATTGCGACAACCACCTGATCCTCGGCACCCACGCCACGATGGGCCCGCGCCCCGATGTCGATCAACTGCTGCCGCTGATGGGCGGCATGTGCGTCAACGCCGTGCCGCAACGGCTGATCGCCGACGCCGGCTACGACTCCGAACCCAACCACATCCTGCTGCGCGAATACCTGAACATCACCTCGCTGATCCCCGCCACCGCCGGTCGTCCGACGCTCAAACTGCCGACCGGCAAATGGCGTTACCTCATGGCCACCGCCTTCGACGACGAGACCTACGGCCAGCGCTGGCAGGTCGAGACCGTGATGTTCATGCTCAAGCGCCACTTTGGCTCCGCCCTGACATCACGAAAGTATCAAACCCGCCGCCGCGAAATGAACCTCCGCGCCGTCACCCACAACCTGATGATCCTCAGATTTGCAGAGCTTTTCTACAGGGCACTTCTGTCTCTTTATGATGCCTGTTTGCGACTTACCGCAAAAATCATCCGTGAAGATTATATATATGAAGAAGAGAATTCTTCAGGTGCCGACGGGGAAGTTGAAATTTTCAGGGAGATGAATAAGCCCGTATTTTTCTCAATCAAAGAACTATATGAGTGGATCGACACAAAATATGAGCAATAAACACAAACAGCTTCTAACAATTCGCAGGTTACAAAATGAAGATTGCCAGACAAAATATAGTTACAAATCTCAAGCAACTCTATGCTGTAATGATTGGTGTAGCTTTATCGCTTGCCCTGATGGAAACTGTTGTTGCTAATCAGCGTCCTTTACCATTTAAAATCGAACAAGTCCCACTCTTGGGCTGCCTAATTGTCTTACTAGTGCCATTCTATCATGGCGCATTGCGACATCTCGATTTTACTTATTCAGAGAAGTCTTCGAATCAAATTCGAGCCGGCGCTTTACTTATTGATTTCTTGATTTTGTTTGCGCAGGCATGCGTATTTGTAATTGCCGCTGCATTCCTGGGTGATGTCTTTGCATTCTCATGGACTATTGTCATTCTCCTTGTCACTGATAGCCTCTGGGGTCTCCTCGCGCATTTCGCATTTACGCATAGACAAGACAAAGGCTTGAAGCCAGAAATTCGCTGGACAATCATCAATCTAATTACAGCTGCTCTTATGGCATCCTTGATGCTGCTTCTACCATTATTTGGTGTCGATGGTTGGCAAGGAAACAGTTCCACCGGCATCGTCTTGCTAATTTTCGTTACGTGCAGGACGATTATTGACTACTGGTGGTGTTGGCGTTTCTATTATCCGATTGCCTAGCCTAGCAGCGATGGAGCGGGATTCGTTTTGTGTGGTAGACTTCTGAGACTTAGTTCTCTCAACAGCATTTCCCTGTGGCCCTCCGTGGTGAAACCTGCTTGAAATAAAGGCCCCGTGTCACGACGAGTAACACGGGGCGGAGGAGAGAATGAGAAAGGAGAAAGGAGAAACTTTGCTCAGCAGCACTCAGCCCGCTGGAGGCGGGCGGGGGCTGCCGCGGGGTTTTATACGTAGCGCCTGGCCATTGGTTCATTTCGGCCAGATGGGCGCGGGGGCTGTAAAAATTTGGGGGTGGGGGAAGGGGGTTGGGGGGAGGGGGATAAATGACCGTGCAGGGGTGCGGTTTTTATTGGGACGGGGGTGTAC
This sequence comes from Planctomycetales bacterium ZRK34, assembly GCA_014873095.1. Taxonomy (GTDB): domain Bacteria; phylum Planctomycetota; class Phycisphaerae; order Phycisphaerales; family Zrk34; genus Zrk34. The sequence continues at coordinate 2,793,176 of CP050848.1, read as the reverse complement.
CAGACGCTTCGGGGGGCCTCAGCGTCGGCGTGAGGGGGGTCGGGGGGCGGGGGTGGCAATCAGACGGCGACGGGGGCGGGGATGTGGGGGTGGGGGTCGTAGTTTTCCAGTTCGAAATCTTCGAAGGTGAAATCGAAAAGACTGGTCACCTGGGGGTTCAGCTTCATCGTCGGCAGCGGGCGCGGGGTGCGGGCGAGCTGCTGGCGGACCTGGTCGTGGTGGTTGTCGTAGATGTGGGCGTCGCCGAAGGTGTGGATGAACTCGCCGAGCTTGAGGCCGGTGACCTGAGCGATCATCATCGTCAGCAGCGCGTAGCTGGCGATGTTGAACGGGACGCCGAGGAACAGGTCGGCCGATCGCTGGTAGAGCTGGCAGGAGAGCCGGCCCTCGGCGACGTAGAACTGGAAGAGCGTGTGGCACGGGGCCAGCGCCATGCGGGGGATGTCGGCGACGTTCCAGGCGCTGACGATGAGGCGGCGCGAGTCGGGGTTGGCGGCGATGTCGTCGAGCAGTTGCTGGATCTGATCGATGTGTTGATCGTTGGGCGCGGGCCAGGAGCGCCACTGGTACCCGTAGACGGGGCCGAGGTCGCCGGTCTCGGGGTCGGCCCACTCGTTCCAGATGCGGACGCCGTGGTCCTGGAGCCATTTGACATTGGTGTCGCCGCGGAGGAACCAGAGCAGCTCGTTGATGACGCTTTTGGTGTGAATCTTTTTGGTGGTGACCAGCGGGAAGCCGCCGCCGGAAGCGGGGTCGAGGTTGAATCGCATCTGGTAGCCGAACACGCTGCGCGTGCCGGTGCCGGTGCGGTCGGATTTGGGTGCGCCGTGTTCGAGCACGTGCTGCAGCAGGTCCAGGTAAGCTCTCATGCACGCATCATACGCGCGGGCCGTACGTGAACAAGACGCTGATCATGACAGCGATGCGGTGGCCGAAAAACCAGGCTGCCGGCGGGAGGAAGACGACCCAGGCGAGCATGACCCACCGCCGCTGCGGGCCGGGCGTGACCAGCGCCAGCCACGTCGCCGGGGCGCCGACGACGGCAAGCCCCACCAGCGGGTAAAACGACGGCCGATGCGCCAGCGCCCACAGCGCCTGCCACAGCGACCCGGCCCGCGGGGGGTCGGACGGGTCCACGATGAACATCACCACCAGCGCGATCTGCAAGGCGAAAACGCACCATGCGGCGGCGGCGGCGAGGGATTGATGTGACTTGGAAATACGCGCCATGGCCGGATGATATGCGAAGCTGGGTAATCTGACCGGCGAGGGGCGGATGTACACTTGTGCAAGGATCGGGTTAGCAAACGTTGCAAAGGGCTGAGAAACGGTATTTTCAGGCCGCGAGGGGTATTTTCGGCCGGGGGGGGCGATCTGAAATAAACCCTTGAGCGCCGGGGGTGGTCCGGATAAATTATGAGTGGCGTTAGAACGATTAGCAGAAAAATACGAGGCGCAGAAAGGAGCCATCTCCATGGCGTTGTTATCCCGGGTGAGTGTTGTGCTTGGTGTTGTTATTGCGCTGACGTGTGTTTCGGCACAAGCGGCCTCCACGACTTTCAATTTCGACGATGATCCGGTGCTCGAAGCGGCGTTCGAAGGTGAAACCACGGAAACCAGCTTCACGCAGGACGGTCTGACGATCTACATCACGCCCACCGGCGGTGATTTCAGCTTCGCCGGGTCCGGCATGGGCATCGACACCGGCGGCGACTTCAACGTGGCCGGCGACAAGGTGGATTTTTACTTCGACCAGGACGTGACGATCACCCAGTTGGACATGGCGGGCTTCACCCCGGCCGGTCTGGACGCGGGCACGTTTTCGATTGACGGCGGATCGTCATACACGCTGCCGGATGATTTCGACAACAATACTTCGGACTATATCGACCTGAGCGAGGTCGTCAGCGCGGGCACCGTTCTGACGATCGCGTATGATGCCGGCAACGGCTTTCAGTGGCAGGGTCTGACGGTGGAATTCACCGCAGCTGTGCCGACTCCCGCAGCTCTGCCCGCAGGGCTCGGGCTGATGGGATTGATGATGATCAAGCGTCGCAAGGCGGCGTGACACGGATTGGAGTAGTGAAAAAAAAGGCGGGAGCGAGTTGGACTGAGATAAACGACCCCGGTCATATTGGCCGGGGTTTTTTATATCAGGTCTTGTCCGGTGCGCGTCGCCCCGTTACATTGCGATACTGATTTGGCCGCCGCCTGAGATGCGGCATCCCCCCCGCCCCCGCCGACCGAGAAAATCCCCGCCTTGAATCAGTCGCTCCCCAACCAAGTCACGGTCGATCGCGTCGACCGGATCACCTGCGCCAAGTGCGGACAGACGATCGATTTGACGGAAGTCAAACCGCTGTCGTCGATCACCTGCCCCGGCTGCGAAGCCAGCACGACCGCGCCCGGTCAGATCGGTCAGTTCATGATCACCAGCGTGATGGGCGCCGGTGCGATGGGGGCGGTGTTCGCCGCGACGGATACGGTGCTCGGCCGGCGCGTGGCGATCAAGGTCATGCGCCGCCAGGAAGGCGAAGACGATCAGAAGGCCCAGCTCAATTTCCTGCGCGAAGCCCGCGCCCTGGCGGCGGTGAACCATCGAAACGTCGTGCAGGTTCACACGATCGGTCAGCACAAGGGCCAAACTTACATCGTGATGGAACTGGTCGACGGCCAGCAGAGCCTCGAAGCCGATGTCAACGCGCACAAGCAGCTCGACGAAAAGCGGGCCATGGAGATCGGGCGCGACGTAGCTGAAGGACTGTCGATCGCTTCGCGCATGCGGCTGATTCACGGTGACGTCAAGCCCGGCAACATCCTGCTGTCTTCCGACGGAACCGCCAAGGTCGTCGACTTCGGCCTGGTCAAGCGCACCGGTAAATCCGACGCTGACGAGCCGGTCTGGGGCACGCCGTATTACGTGGCCCCCGAGCGCGTCAAAGGCGAGCCGCCCAACGCCGCCACGGATATTTACAGCCTCGGCGCGACGCTGTGGCACCTGCTGGTCGGCCACCCGCCGTTTGCCGGCTCGTCGGTCAAAGACGTGATCATGGCGCGGTTGAAAAACGATCCGCCGGACCTGGCCGGGGCGCGCCCCGGGCTGAGCAAATCGACGGTTCACGTCGTGATGAAGATGCTCGCCCGCGATCCGGCTGAGCGATACACCGATTACGACACCGTCATCGAGCGATTCGAGACGGTGCTCAAGCGGTTGGAAGCCAAGACGATCGCCCAGGCGTCGCGCCCCCAGATTCAAGCGGCCAAATCGTCGACCAGCAAACGTGAAAAGTCCGTCAGCTCGCGTCCGATCCCCCGGCAGGCCCAAGCGGCGGGAAGCCGCAAGAAGACGATCGCGATCAATGTGGTGTCGCTGGCGGTGGCGGTGGGAGCTGTGGTGTGGATGCTGCTGCCGAGTGGTGGATCGATTCTGGGCGACGGTGTGCATGACACGGGCTTTGACGGACCGGAGCTGGTGTCCGGCTGGTCGGCCAGCGAAGGCGGTGAATTCAACGGCCAAGGTCAGTTCATCATCACCGCCGGCTCCAGCAGCAGGGCATTCAACAGCGCGTGGTGCCCGCTGCCGGAAGGCGGGTTCGAATGCGAATTGCGTTTGAACCCGATCGATCAGTTCGAAACCCAGCGCGGGCGGATCGTCGTCGGCTTCACCGCGGCCAACGGCGACGGATTGAAACTGGCGATCATGCACGATCAGTCCCAGCGGCCGGTGCTGCGATGCGTGATGGCGGTCGACGGGGCGACGGTTAAATCCGTCGATGCTGATCTGCCCTATCCCCCGGAGAACATGGCCCTGCGCGTGCGGTGGGATGCTCAGTTCCGCGAATGGTCTGTCCGCTTCGGGCAGGGTGCTGCCAATCCGGTGATCCCACATCCGATCGGCGCCGTGGTCATGCCCAAGTCCGCCGGCGAGCCGACGACGTTCAGCGTCAAAGTCTACGGCGCCGCCGGCATGGTGGGCCTTTCAGGCGCTTTGAAAGTCGGCCTGGATGATTTTTCAGTACACGCCGGCGGCTGAGGTTTTTTCCAGCAGTTGCACATTCTTTTGACTGCCTGCTCACATATGGTATAATCGCTTATAGTATATCGATTTTTAATTGAATTCGATCATACTGTAAGTCGGTGGTGTGAGGGTAAACCATGTGAGTAAAGGAGTGAACTCCTCACACGATGAACCATACCCAACGCTCAACGCATGCAGTTCCGACGTTGTTGCGCCGCATCAACGAACGTCGTGTGCTGGAGATGCTGATTCATTACGGGCCGCTGTCGCGCGCCGAGTTGACCCGCCTGACCGGCATCAGCGCCCCGACGATCTCAAAGGCGGTGGCCTCGCTGACGGCCGCCGAGCTCGTCGAAGCGCGCAACACCCACGGCAACAAAACCGGACGCCCCGCCCGGCTGTATTCGCTGGCGGCGCAGACCGTGCAGATGCTCGGCCTGGCCATTGAGCCCCGGCGCGCCACCCTTTCAGCCGGCGGCATCGACTGCCGCATTTCCCACCATCGACAGATATCTTTCGACCTGCCCGACAGCTACGACCACCTGCTGGACCTGCTCGCCGAGCACGCAGCCGCACTGCTGTGCCAGAGCGACGCCCGCCCGCTGGGGCTCGGCGTCAGCATCCCAACCATGCACAATCCGCAGATCGCAACGGCCCTGCATGTCGAATCGATCCCGATGATTCACGGCCGCCCCCTGGCTGACGACCTGCAACGCCGCCTGAAGCTGCACACCGTCGTGATGAAACAGGCCCATGCTCTGTGTCTGGCCCAGCGGTTGGCGTTTATCGACGACGCCCCGCTGGACGACTTCGTTCTCCTCGATGCCACCGAGCCGATGGCGCTGGGTATCGTGATCGCCGGCCAACTGTTCACCGGCTCCCACGGCCGGGCCGGCGTCCTGCCCGATCTGGCCGACCACACCGACCTGGCCACCATCATCGCCTGCGCGATCAACCGCTACGACCCCCGGGCGGTGTTCATTCACACTGATCCGCCGCAGAGCGATCCGCTGCCGCCTGCGCTGATCGATGAGATCGCCGACAAAGCCTTGCCCCAGTCGCTGGCCGACTGTCGTATCTCCGCGGCCACCGCCGATCTGAATCAAGCCCCCCTCGCCGCCTACCTCGACCACCTGATCAATTCGCTGGCACCACTGAAGAAGAAGTAGACAGGAAACAGGAGACAGTGCGGACTTCCACCCCGTGTCTCCTGTCTCCTGTCTCCTGTCTCCTGTCCCCCGTCCCTCTGACTTCTACGTCTCGTCGTGCTATCATGGCCCTCTTCATTGGAGACTACTGCCATGAGCACCACCACCCATCGCATCTACAACTTTTCCGCCGGCCCCTGCACGCTGCCGCTGGAGGCCCTGGAAGCGGCCCGCGATCAGTTCGTTGAATATCAGAACACCGGCATGAGCCTGATCGAAATGTCGCACCGGTCCAAGACCGTCGACGCGGTTCACTGTCAGGCCATCGCTTCGGTCAAAGAGATTCTGAATCTCCCGGAAAACTATCACGTGTTGTTCCTCGGCGGCGGGGCCACGTTCCAGTTTTCCATGATCCCGCTGAACCTGCTGGCCGGCGGCCAGCGCGCCGACTATACCCACTCCGGCGCGTGGGCCAAAAAAGCCATCGCCGACGCCAAACTCGTCGGCGACGTCAACCTCGTCTTCGACGGAAAAGACAGCAACTACATGACGCTGCCGGATCCCGCCTCGGTCAAAACCTCCGAAGGTTCGCAGTATCTGCACCTGACGTCGAATGAAACCATCGGCGGCGTGCAGTGGAAAGACTTCCCCACCGTCGATGTGCCGCTGGTCGCGGATATGTCCAGCGACATCATGAGCCGACCGTTTGACGTCAGCAAGTTCGGCCTGATCTACGCCGGTGCTCAGAAGAACATCGGCCCCGCGGGCGTCGCGCTGGTGATCATCCGCGATGATGTGCTGGCCAAGTGCCCGGGCAATCTGACCAACTACCTGAACTATCAGAACCATGTCGACGGCAATTCGATGCTGAATACCCCGCCGGTCTTCCAGATCTGGATGATTCAGCTCGTGCTCGACTGGCTCAAGGGCAAGGGCGGGCTGATCTGGGCCCAGGACATGGCCGCCCAGCGCAGCGGCATCCTCTACGACATGATCAACAAGCACGGCGAGTTCTATCGCTGCCCCGTCGATGAGCGCTACCGCTCGACGATGAATATCGTGTGGCGCTGCCCCAGCGAAGAGCTCGAAGCCAAGTTCGTGAAGGAAGCCGATGCCGCGGGTCTCAGCGGCCTCAAAGGCCACCGCAGCGTCGGCGGCTGCCGCGCATCGATCTACAACGCCATGCCGCTGGAAGGCGCCCAGGCCCTGGCCGACTTCATGGACCAGTTCGCCGTCGCCAACGGCTGACAAAAGACAATCTTTTCCCCTCCACGCCGACGCTGAATCCAAGCCCTCCAGGGCGAGGATGAAGCGTCTGGTTCGTTATGCCGCAAATCTTTTGTGCCATTCGTGAACATTCTGCACACGAGTAGTACCGTTGCAGTATCCCTCGCCAAGTTGGCACAACGTGGCGAGAACTTTGTTACATTTTATATTTACTTTTAGACAAGCATCTTGCGCTATCGTGTATCATTATTTCCCAAAACGGCACGCAGCTTGCTTATCTTAACACAACGAATGAAAACGTCGTGGTGGTTGTACCATTGCAGTACGGACTGTACTGAGACGGCACTGGTACACGTTGTGACATTATTTTACACGGCAGTTTTTATGCCGCGCCATATCTCTTTGCCATTACATTACTAACAAAAAACATTATCGGCCTGTGCTCGTTTTGGCACGTCCTTCGCAATGTCCGATTCCCGTGTGACCCACAACGTGTGGGTTAAGGCCCACACAGTGTGGGTTAAGGCGAAAGAACGTTTTCTCATTCATCCGACACGGGAGACAAGAAATGTCAATCATCACCAACGCTATCCGTACGTCCGCACGTTTCGGCATCGCCGCCGCCCTCTCGGCCGGCCTTGCCAGCACCGCCTTGGCTGGTGGCTCCTACAAGCCGCCGTCTCACGACGACTGCCCCCCCGGCACCGTCTGCGACATCAAGCTCTTCCACGAAGACTTCGACGGCTACAACTACTTCCCCGATGAGCGTCCCAACAACGACTGGACCAACCTCGGCCGCGCCAAGATCTCCGAAGGCGCCGACAACAACTGGTACGCCGGTCGCTTCTTCAAGGAAACCGACTGGTACGGCAACGAGAACGACAACATCAACGAGCAGGTTGCCGTGCAGAAGTACGGCGGGGCCGACAACTGGACGCCCGTCGGTCGCGCCGAAGGCGGCAACGCCATGATCTTCAAGGTCGACACCACCGGCTACAGCGACGTCCAGCTCAGCTTCGAATGGCGCACCTTCAACACCAACCACTACTCCGACAAGCTCGCTGTCAGCTTCACCACCCTGGACCTGTCCGGCTACTTCGGCTCGGGCATGACCAACGACTTCTATGACGACTTCGGTTCCAACAGCGACGTCCAGGACTGGCTCGACGACAACTGGGTCACCGAAACCTTCGGCCCGGACAGCGACTTCAAAGACGAAATCATCGACCTGCCGTCCAACTCCGGCACCGTCTGGGTCGCCTTCTGGGCTCAGTCTGAATACAAGGAATTCGCCAAGTTCGACAACATCAACGTCACCGGTTGCGAAATCCCCCCGCCGACCACGATCATCCCCGAGCCGGCGACCCTCAGCGTTCTGAGCCTCGGCAGCCTCGCCCTGCTTCGCCGCCGTCGCCGCAACGCCTGATAAACTCTGACTCCAAACTCACTCTCCACATCTCCATACAACTACCTCAGAAGACCCCGGCCCAACAGCCGGGGTTTTCTTTATGCGCTGCCCCTCGACCGGCGCGCCTAAACTGGAATCTGCCAACGGCCGACAACCGCCGAAACCGCTTGCCATCGGCTTACCATGATCAAACCGCCCACCCATGCTTTTGCCTGGCGACTGACCGTCACCGACGACCATATCGACGTGCAGAATCACGTGTCCAATGTGGCTGTGGTCGACTGGATCAACACCTCCGCCTGGCAGCACTCGATCGCGGCCGGCTTCGACACAGCCCGTTACACGCAACTCGGCGGCATGTGGGTCGTCCGCCGCCACGAAATCAGCTACCACGCCCCCGCCCTGCTCGGCGATGCGATCGAATGCACCACCTGGATTCAGACCATGACCCAGGTCACCGCCGAGCGCCACCACCGCATCCATCGCCCCGCCGACGGTCAGCTCATCGCCGAGGCGGTCAACCTCTGGGCCTGGGTCGACCGCGCGACGGCACGCCCCCGGCGCATTCCCGCCGATCTTCGTGAAGCCTTTAACGCGGCGAAACTTATTCCATAATCCCCATCGCGCAGGCGCTTTTTTAACACGATTTTCCCTGCTGGAAGAACTGATTTCAACGAGCCGTTTTGAACTGATACGCATCAAAAACCGATGATATTGAACAGTCAATCCTTCCGCATCAGTTACGGGTAAGCGCCGATATGATCCCTGTCGACCTTCTGAAACATCCCGAACGTTTTGCTGGATTGCTCAACAACCTCGCAGAGGGCGCGTACATCGTCGACCTTCAGCGTCGGGTTCGCTTCTGGAATATGGCCGCCGAGCGCATCAGCGGGTTCAGCGCCGCGGAGATGGTCGGACAATGCTGCGCCGATGGCCTGTTGATGTCCGTCGATGGTGGTGGATGTTCTCTGTGTCAAAGTCGCTGCCCGCTGGTTCACACCATGCAGGATCACCAGCTGCGCCACGCCTCGGTCTACATGCATCACAAGTTCGGACATCGCATCGCCGTGAACGTGCGTTGCATCTCGATTCAGGATGAGCAGGGTCGCGCGATCGGGGCGATGGAGCTGTTCTCCAACGCGACCCCCAACTCGGCGCTGGACCAGGAGATGGATCTGCTGCGGAACGAGTTGTACCGCGACCCACTGACGGGTGTTTACAATCGGCGATACATGGATCACATCCTCGACCTGCACATCTATCAGGCTGAGCGATTGGACCACGCCCTCGGCCTGCTGTTCATCGATCTGGACCACTTCAAAAACATCAACGATCAGTACGGTCACATCGTCGGCGACTTGACCCTGAAAACAGTCGCCAAAACCACTGCCAACGCCATCCGGCCCGGCGACATACTCGGCCGCTGGGGTGGCGAGGAGTTTCTGGTGGTTTTGCCGCGGGTCGATGCCGCAGAACTGGCGACTGTCGCCGCACGTATCGGGGCGTTGATCCGCACAAGCCATATCCACGCCGAAACTCACGATCTGCAGACCACCGCATCGGTCGGCGGAACACTGCTGGCCCCCAAGGATGATGCGGCGTGTCTGGTGGCGCGAGCCGATGCCGCGATGTACCGCGCCAAAACCAAGGGCCGCAATGGGTATGTCATCGACACGCGGCACCTCACGGAAGTCACCGCCTGACCACTCCCGGACAAGAAATCGGCTGATCCCCTATTGTCTGTCCAACCCACTGGGCTGAACATACGGGATGGTCGTTGTTACATCCGGAAACCGTGAGGGCGCATCATGATCCCCGCCAGTGTTTTTCATGAACCTGAGAAATATGCCGGTCTGCTCGATAACCTCGGCGACGGGGTCTACATCGTCGACCGCAATCGAAAGATCCGCTACTGGAACCCGGCCGCTGAGCAGATCAGCGGATTCGGCCCCGGGGATGTCGTCGGGCGATGCTGTGCCGACAACATTCTGATGCACGTCGATGACGCCGGCTGCGAACTGTGCAAACACGACTGCCCGCTGGCGCACACCATGGACGACAGCCAGACCCGCAGCGCCCTGGTCCACCTGCACCACAAGCAGGGCCACCGCGTCACGGTTCAGGTCCGATGCGAAGCGATCACCGATGAACACGACCAGGTGGTCGGCGCCGTCGAGATCTTTTCGCCCCAGTTCGCCGATCGACTGCTTGACGAAGAACTCAGCAGCCTGCGGCAGGACATGCACCTGGACACGCTGACCGAAGCGCCGAACCGCCGCTACATGGACCACCTGCTGCAGTGGCACATCGATCGCACACGCCGCCTCGGCGATCCGTTCGGCGTGCTGTTTATCGATCTCGACGACTTCAAAGTGATCAACGACGAGTTCGGTCACGAAGCCGGCGACCGGACTCTGCAGACCGTGACCCGCACACTCGCCGCGGCGGTGCGACCTCACGATCACTTCGGCCGCTGGGGCGGTGAAGAGTTTCTCATGACGCTGTCGAACATCAGCCCGCAGGCGATGACGGACTTCGCACTGCGCCTGGGCATGCTGATCCGCACCACGTGGGTTCACCTGGATGAAGAAACCACCGTGCAGGTCACCGCATCAATCGGCGGCGCGCTGCTGGGCCCCGACGATGACCTGGAAAGCCTCGTCGCCCGCGCCGACCAAGCCATGTATCAATCCAAAAAAGAAGACGGCGATCGGTTCACCCTGCTGCCGACGCCCGATGCAACCGACCGCACAGCGGTGTGATCACCCGCCGGGATCATTTGGGGCCAAGCAGTTCGATCTTGTAGCCGTCGGGGTCTTCCACGAAAGCGAGGATGGTGTCCCCGTGCTTCATCGGGCCCGGGGGGCGCGTGACGTTGCCGCCGGCGGCCTGGACCTGCTCGGCAGCCTTGTACACATCGTCGACCTCGATGGCGATGTGGCCGTAGGCGTTGCCGAGTTCGTATTCGTCGACGCCCCAGTTGTGCGTCAGCTCGAGCACGGCCGTGTCGGACTCCGGGCCGTAGCCTAAAAACGCGAGCGTGAACTTCCCGTCGGGATAGTCTTTGCGGCGAAGCAGTTTCATGCCGAGCACCTGGGTATAAAAGTCGATCGACCGCTCAAGCTCGGTCACGCGCAGCATGGTGTGTAACATCCGCATGGTTCGGCTCCTCTGAATGATGATGAAACGGATTGTAGCGGATATGCGGAATCGGACCGGGTGGGTCAATCGCTGATTGCATCGCAGGCTTCGGCGGTCGTAGCATCCGATGAGGTTTGCATGACTGAACTGCCGAAAAATCTGACCACGGAAAAGACCGATGATCTGCCGCAGCTGAACGCGCCGTATCTGGTGGCGGTCTGGCCGGGGATGGGGCATGTGGCGATCGCCGGCGGGTACTACCTGCTGAGCAAGATGAACATGACGCAACTGGCTGAGTTCCGCGCGACCGATCTGTTCGAAGTCGAGCAGATCGAAATCAAAAGCGGGATGGTTCACACCGGTCGCTTGCCGCGCAGTCGGCTGTTTTACTGGAAAGACCCCAAGCAGCGTCACGACATCATTCTGTTCATCGGCGAGGCACAACCGCCGCTGGGCAAGTGGGCCTTTTCGCATCGCCTGCTCGACTTTGTTCAGCAACTCGGCGTGCAGCGTATTTTCACCTTCGCCGCCATGGCGACGCCGATGCAGCCGAGCGAGCGCTGCCGCGTGTTCGGCGTGGCCACGGACCAGGAAGGCGTCGAGCAGCTTCAGCGCCTCGAAGTCAAGATCATGGACGACGGCATGATCACGGGGCTCAACGGCGTGCTGCTGGCCGCCGGCGCTGAGCGCGGGTTGCGCGGCATGGGGCTGCTCGGGGAGATGCCTTTCTACGCGCCGCAGGTGCCGTTTCCCAAAGCGTCGGCCGCGGTGCTGGAAGTGTTCAACGTGCTGGCGGAAATCGACGTCAACCTCAACGAGCTGCGCGAGCACGGCCGCGTGATGGAACAGACCATCGCCAATGCCCTGGAACAGATTCAACAGACTCAGCCGTCCGCCGGCGAGGATGACGATGAAGACGAACCCGGCATGACCGACGTCGCTTTCATGCCGCCGGATGAGCTGCCGCCCCCGCAGGCGCCTGATGAATCCGACACGCTCAGTGAACAAGACGAACAACTCATCGAAAAGCTCTTCGCTGAATCTGCGAAAGACCGCTCGCGCGCCTACGACCTGAAAAAGGAACTCGACCGCCTGGGTGTGTTCGAGCGCTATGAGGACCGTTTTCTGGACCTGTTCAAGCGGCCCGAGTCGTAACGTTTAGCGACGCCGCTTGCGGCGTGTTTCAGGTTGCATGTTCTACCCAGCGCGAGCAGCGCCTCCAAACTTCGCATAAACTGTGACGTTCACACGTTGTTTGTGAATAGCCGATACCCATCGTCTTCATACGCTGGAGCCGCCATGATTCATCGAGTCCTTGCCGCGCTGTGGGTGATGCTGCTGAGCGCGACCGCCTTCGCCGCTGATCGCCCGAACATCCTCTTCGCCATCGCCGACGACGCGTCGTATCCCTACATGGGCGCCTACGGGTGCAGTTGGGTAAAGACCCCGGCCTTCGACCGCGTGGCGCGCCAGGGCATCCTGTTCAACAATGCCTACACGCCTAACGCCAAGTGCGCCCCATCGCGCGCGTGCATTCTGACCGGCCGCAACTCCTGGCAGCTCGAAGAAGCCGCCAACCACGTGCCGTACTTCCCGGCGAAGTTCAAGACGTACGCCGAAGCGCTCGCCGAGCACGGGTACCACGTCGGATACACCGGCAAAGGCTGGGCGCCCGGCATTGCGAAGACCGCCGACGGCAAGCCGCGCAATCTGCTGGTGAAGAACTTCTCGAAGAAGACGGCCAAGCCCCCGACCACCGGCATCAGCAAGAACGACTACGCCGCCAACTTCAACGACTTCCTCAACGCTGCCGACAAGGATCAACCCTGGTGCTTCTGGTACGGATCGACCGAGCCCCACCGCGGGTATGAATACGGCACCGGCATCAAACTCGGCGACAAGAAGATCAGCGACATCGATAAGGTTCCCTCGTTCTGGCCCGACAACCCGACCGTGCGCACCGACATGCTCGACTACGCCTACGAGGTTGAACACTTCGACCAGCACCTGGGTCGCATGATCGCCGAACTCGAAAAGCGCGGCATGCTCGACAACACCATCATCGTCGTGACCGCCGACAACGGCATGCCCTTCCCGCGCATCAAGGGGCAGGAATACGAGATGTCCAATCACCTGCCGCTGGCGATCATGTGGCCGGCGGGGATTCACAACCCCGGCCGCGCGGTCGACGACTACGTCAGCTTCATCGACTTCGCCCCGACGTTCATCGCGATCGCCGGACTCAACTGGAACGACACCGGCATGCATCCCTCGCCCGGTCGCCCCCTGACCGACATCTTCAACTCCGACAAGGCCGGCCGCGTCACCTACGATCGCGACCACGTGCTCATCGGCAAGGAGCGCCACGACATCGGCCGCCCCAACGACGCCGGCTACCCCATCCGCGGCATCATCAAGGACGGTTGGCTCTACTTGCACAACTACCAAACCGATCGCTGGCCCGCCGGTGATCCGAAGACCGGCTACCTGAATTGCGACGGCTCGCCGACCAAGACCGTCATCCTCGATCTCCGCCGCAGCGGTGAAGACCCGCGCTTCTGGCAATCGAGTTTCGGCAAGCGCCCCGCCGAACAGCTCTACCAGGTTTCACAGGATCGCTTCTGCACCGACAATGTCTCATCGAGCGTCCCCGATCGCCGCGAGGCTTTGCACAACCAGATGGTCGACGAACTCAAAGCCCAGGGCGACCCGCGCATGAACGGCCAGGGTTACATCTTCGACGAATATCCCTACGCCAACAAAGGCCAACAGCACTTCTACGAGAAGTTCTCAGAAGGCAAGCTCACCCCCAAAAACGCCGGCTGGGTCAACCCGTCCGACTTCGAACCCAAGCCCGTCGAGTGAACCTTTGACATCAGGCGTCGATGGCGTTGACAGGTTACATCCTGATGGGCATTGGCACGTTCATCACGGCCATGAATTTCTATCTGAGTTTCCTCCGCTTTCCCGTGCACCGGGTATGTGGTGGTAGTCGTGAAACGTACCGACACATTTCGGGCTTCCCTCTGGTCGGCTCACTACTTCTGTGGATCAGCATTCTGCTTCTTCCATCAGCAACACTTGCATGGTGCGCCGCGGCGGTGTCGACACTCGATACGGGTGGCATTCACTGGTTTGTATATGCATTATGGCGTCAAGGCGAGCTGAAGCATTTTTTTCTTCGGCAATCGAAACTCCGGGGCCCAACCAACGACTGTCGTTGATCGCCGACAACATTGCTCTGACCGCTGTTGGGATCGGTTTCATATTTGTGCAACCGTTGTGTGGCGCCGGCTTATCCACCATTGTTGAGCCGCACACTGACGGACAAGCCGCCAGTGCCACACACCGTACGCCTTCACAAACGGCAGCCACATAACATAGTCCGCTGCGTCGTCTATTCGAATTCACCACCCATTCTACAACAGCCCACATTTCATACTGCCCCGCATACAAAGAACATATTTAAGTTAAATATGTTCTTTGTATTTCGTAGTTGCATTTTGAATTTTAATGCCGTCGGGCCGTATGGGGTTGCGGGGATTGGCGGAGTCAGCAGAGTCGGCGGGATCGGCGAAATCGGTAGACGGGGTTCGGTTTGGTCTGAAATACAACTCATACAAAAAAGCCGCCGCGTGATCTTACGCGGCGGCTTTGATTTCAGGTTGTCAAAAGACGCTTAGTCTTTGACTTCGAACTCGGCGTCGATCACATCGTCGCCGCCTTTGTCACCGCCGCCGGAAGCGGACTGGCCGGCGTCGCCTTGCGGGGCTTCACCGCCCGGGGCGGCGCCGCCGTCCTTGGAGGCGGCTTCATAGGCTGCCTTGCCGAGTTCCATCGCGGCGTTGTTGAGGGTTTCGACAGCCTTGTCGAGCGTCGCTTTGTCTTCGCCCTTCATGGCTTCCTCGACGCCCTTGATCGCATCTTCGATCTGCGTCTTGGTTTCCTCGGAGACCTTGTCGCCGTGCTCTTCCAGGGACTTCTTGATCTGGTACACAAGCGTGTCGGCCTGGTTCTTGGCCTCGATGAACGCCTTGCGGTTTTCATCGTCGGCGGCATGAGCTTCGGCATCCTTCTTCATCTGCTCGATCTCCTGATCGGACAGACCCGAAGAGCCCTTGATCTCGATGGACTGCTCCTTGCCGGAGGAGGTGTCCTTGGCTTTGACGGCGAGAATGCCGTTGGCGTCGATATTGAATTCGACCTCGATCTGCGGCACGCCGCGCGGCGCCGGCGGAATGCCGGTGAGGTTGAACTGACCGAGCGTGCGGTTGTCCTTGGCCATCGAGCGCTCGCCCTGCAGCACATGAACGGTGACTTCGGTCTGGTTGTCGGTCGCGGTCGAAAAGACTTCCTTCTTGGAAGTCGGAATGGTCGTGTTGCGCGGGATCAGTGCGGTCATCACGCCGCCGAGCGTTTCGATGCCGAGGCTCAGCGGGGTCACGTCCAGCAGGAGCACGTCGGACGAGCCGCCCTTTTCGAGTTCGGCCGCCAGAACCGCGGCGCCGACGGAGACGACCTCATCGGGGTTGATCGAGCGGTTGGGCTCTTTCTGGAACAGCTCTTTGACGAGCGTGCCGACGGCGGGAATGCGCGTCGAGCCACCGACCATCACCACTTCGTGAATATCCGACGGCTTGAGCTTGGCATCCTGCAGCGCCTGCAGGCACGGCTTACGCAGACGATCCAGCAGATCGCTGATCAGTGATTCGAGCTTGGCCCGGGTGATGGTCATCTGCAGGTGCTTGGGGCCGGACTGGTCGGCGGTGATGAACGGCAGGTTGACCGTCGTTTCCATCTGGTTCGACAGTTCGCACTTGGCTTTTTCCGCGGCTTCCTTGAGTCGCTGAAGCGCCATGGCGTCGGAGCGCAGGTCGATGCCCTGGTCTTTTTTGAACTCATCAGCGATGTGGTCGATGATGCGCTGATCGATGTCGTCACCACCGAGGTGGGTGTCGCCGTTGGTCGAGCGGACCTGGAAGGTGCCGACCTCGGGGTCGATTTCGAGGATGGAGATGTCGAAGGTGCCGCCGCCGAAGTCGAACACCGCGACGGTTTCTTCCTTCTTCTTATCCAGGCCGTACGCCAGCGCGGCGGCGGTCGGCTCGTTGATGATGCGGGCGACTTCGAGGCCGGCGATCTCACCAGCTTCCTTGGTGGCCTGGCGCTGCGAGTCGTTGAAGTAGGCCGGGACGGTGATCACCGCCTTGGTGACCTTCTCGCCGAGGTAGTCTTCGGCGGTCTTCTTGAGGTCCATCAGCACCTTGGCGCTGATTTCCTGCGGGGTGTATTCCTTGCCGTTGACGTTCACCTTGACCAACTCGTTGGCCCCGCCGGTGACTTCGTACGGCACGATCTTCTCTTCGGACTGCACCTCGCTGTGGCGCCGGCCCATGAAGCGCTTGATCGAATAGACGGTGCGCTTGGGGTTGGTCACCTGCTGGTGCTTGGCGGACTGACCGACGAGGATTTCGCCCTTGTCGGTGAAGGCGACGACGGAGGGGGTCAGTCGATTGCCGGAGCTGTTGACCAGCACCTTGGGGGTTCCACCCTCGACAACGCTGACCACGGAGTTGGTCGTACCCAGGTCAATTCCGATCGGCTTGGACATGGTCTGTACCTCTGCTATCGGGCTCGGATTGTCGTTGCAATCCCTGGCTGAAAGTTCACGATAAGGCCGCCGGGCGCATGCCGCAACGGCAGTTACGGGGTTGTATCGTGCAATCGCGGTGCCAACTGAAATTCACGTAAAGTATTGACTGACAAGCGATCGCGATGGATCACCCCCTGCCGCGCCGCTGTAAAAACGTCCAAATGACTGCCAATCTGGCGGATAGCTCGGGCGATATGGGCCCGCTACCCACCATGATCAGCCCCGCAGATGTGCGTCTTTGATCAGCCACCATCGACTCATACGATCGTACAAAAACATGTAGCCGCTCGCGCCGTCGCACACCCCTGCCTAAACACCTCACGACCCCTGCTCGCAAACACCCCACTCGCATCACCGGCCACCGCGAGTCACTGAAAATACTGACTTTATGCTGTTGACATTAAGTCTATTTTCGACGAAAATAGATTCATGGCAAGACCCTATCGTCAACGGACAGATGAGCTTGATGTGTTTCGGGCGCTGGGGCATCCGGTGCGGCGGAAGATTGTGATGGCGGCGCTGGACGATGCGCGATCGTTCAGCCAGTTGCAGCAACTGACTCATCGAAGCAATGCCACGCTTGCGGCACATCTGCGGATTCTGCGCGAGGCACGGATCATCACGGCCACCCGATCCGGGTTGTCTGTGTATTACCGCGTCAATCGAAAGGCGCTGCGAACAGACGCACGCTGGCTGGCGGATGTCGCTGAACTTGTGCCCGCAGCGTCGTGATTCTCCCGTCCGCAGGCGCGAGTCGGCTCGACATCTTTACCGAGCCCCGCGCCGGTTCACGCCAACAACACAGGCGAGCAACTTCGAAGCGCACCAATTCACTGATCTGATCACCATCGCTCATGCTGATGTCCAGCCACGCCGCAACGATGGCTCAACGCTGGACATCTTCACGGCAAGCGTTTTCAATGGCCAAACGCTCGGGCCGCCACCACGCGGCGCCGACTTGACAGCATACCCTCGACCCGGACCCGCCCATGTCATTGCGATGTGCCATCTTCATGCTCGTGTTGCTCGGCCCGGTGATTCATCACGCCGTCGCCGAGCCGCCGCGAGATGTGCTCGATACGTTACGTGCCGGTCATCCCCGCCTGTTCGTGCTCGACGACGAGTTACCGCGCATCAGACAGGCGATCCGTGATCAGCCGCTGGCCGAGCGCTGGCTGGCGACGCTTCAAGACAAAGCCGAGGCCATGCTCGACGAACCGCCGGTCGAGCATGTCTTCGCGACGGTGCGTCCGCGCCTGCTGGATAAAAGTCGCCTGGCGCTGAAGCGCATCAGCACGCTTGCCGGGTTGTATCGACTGTCGGGTGACAAACGTTTCGCCGAGCGCGCCCGCAAGGAGATGCTGGCCGTGGCCGCGTTTGAGGATTGGGGGCCGCGGTACTTTCTAGACATCGCTGAAATGACCACCGCGGTGGCCATCGGGTATGACTGGTTGTTCGATGAACTGTCCGATGATGATCGGGCCGTGATCCGCACCGCAATCATCGAGAAGGGACTCAAGCAATCACTGCCGCTGTATGACCGGCAAAAAGGCTGGCCGATGGTCAGTCACAACTGGAACCAGGTCTGCAACGGCGGCATGACCATCGGTGCGCTGGCCATCGCCGATGAAGAACCCGCACTGGCGGCGAAAATCATCACGGCGGGGCGCGATTCGATCGTGCGCGCGATGCGGACCTTCGCCCCGGACGGCGGGTGGCCCGAGGGGCCCGGCTACTGGAACTACGCCACCCGCTATAACGTGTTCTATCTCGCCGCCATCGAGCCCGCCCTCGGCACCGACTTCGACCTGAAAAAGATGCCGGGCTTCGCACAAACCGGTTTGTTCCGCATCTACAACACCACCCCCACCGGCAGACAGTTCAACTACGCCGACGGTCATGACTACACCAATCCCGCGGCACAGATGTTCTGGTTCGCCCGCACATTCAACCAGCCGATCTGCGCCGGGTATGAACGCGACCTGGCCGAGCACCGCCCCAGCATCTTTCATCTGCTGTGGTTTGATGAACGCGGCCGATCGCCGCGCGATGACGACCTGCCGCTCAGCGCCGTTTACCACAACATCGATGTCGCTTTCCTGCGCAGCGCATGGAACGACCCCGACGCGGTGTTCATCGGTTTCAAAGGCGGCGACAATGCGGCCAACCACAGCCACCTTGACCTCGGCACCTTCGTGCTCGATGCGCTGGGCCATCGCTGGGCGCTGGACCTTGGCCCGGATGACTACGGCCTGCCGGGCTACTTCGGTAAACAGCGCTACAGCTACTACCGAACCAGCACCCGAAGTCACAACACCATCACGCTGGACGGCGCCAATCAAAACCGTCGTGCCGCCGCGCCGCTGATCGCGTTTGAAACCTCACCGCAACGATCATTCGCGATCGCGGATCTGACCGAGGCATACGCCCCCAAAGTCACCAGCGCCCGCCGCGGCATGGCCCTGCTGAATCGCCAGCAGGTGCTGGTGCAGGATGAGCTGGACATCAAAAGTCCCGCCGCCCTGCGATGGAATTTCATGACCGAAGCCGGGATCGAACTCGACGGCGCCACCGCCACGCTTTCACATGGCGATGTGAAGCTGACCGCACGCATCCTTTCACCCGCAGATGCGCGTTTTGAAGTGTTGTCCGCCGCCGCGCCAGCGCAGGAGCGACAGCAGCCGCAGGTACGCAATCTGTCGATCAGCCTGCCGGCGGCTGCCGGTAAAATCCGCATCGTGGTGGTGTTGACGCCCGGGGGCGACGGGGCTGACCCGCCCGCCATCCAGCCGCTCGACACGTGGTCAAAACAGTAAATGGACCGCGCGGGAATCAGAAAGCGTTTTCATGCGTTGTTCTGACATCCCGCCACAGCAGCTCGGAGGCACATCATGGTCGATCACCAGGCGAAGGTTCTTTCACGTCGCGAGGCTTTATCACTGGCCGGTTCATTCGCCGCGGTTGCCGCCATGCCGGGTGTCAGCCGGGCCGCGGATGCAACGCCGCCGCTGATGTGGGGCAATCTGCTTCACCTGTCGATGAACATGTGGGCCGACCAGCCGGTCAAGGCCTGGGGCAACACCAAACCCGAACACCTCAGCTACGTCGCGGCGGACAAAACCAAGCTGCGATTCGACGAGGCGTTGTATCGCGAGCTCGTCGATCGCATGGTCAAGGCCGGCATGAACCTGGTGGTGATCGATCTCGGCGATGCGGTGGTCTACGAATCGCATCCTGAAATTGCGGTCCAGGGCGCCTGGTCGCGCGCCAAGCTGCGCGAGGAGCTCAAACGCCTGCGCGACGTCGGGCTCGAACCAATTCCGAAGATGAACTTCTCCACGGCCCACGACATCTGGCTCGGTGAATACTCACGCATGGTGTCGACGCCGACCTACTACAAAGTCTGCGGCGAGTTGATCGACGAGGTGATTGACCTGTTCGACACGCCGCGATTTTTCCACCTCGGCTACGACGAAGAAACCGCCGGCCATCAGGCGAAGTATCAGTATGTCGTGGTGCGGCAGCACGAGCAGTGGTGGAATGATTTCGATTTCTTCGTACAGCGCGTGCAGGCGAAGAAGGTTCGGCCGTGGATCTGGTCGGATTATTACTGGGCGCACAGCGAAGCGTTTTTAAAACGCATGCCCAAGAGCGTGCTGCAGAGCAACTGGTACTACGGGATGAAATTCGACCCGGCCAAGGAGAAGCGCATCAAAACCTATCTCGATCTCGCCGCGGCGGGGTATGAACAGGTGCCCACCGGCTCGAACTGGTCGACGGCGGAGAATTTCGAGGCGACGGCGAAGTTCTGCCGGGCGAACCTCAGCGCCGAACGCCTGCGGGGCTTCCTGCAGACGCCCTGGCGGCCGACGGTGCCGGAGTATCGCGATCACCACCTGCAGGCGATCGATGTGGTCGGGCAGGCGATACGCAGCGCGGGGTCGTGAAATTCCCCAAATAAACTGGCGGATTGATCAGGCCGATGATGACAAAGCGGTGAATTGGACTGCTATTACGAGGGAATGAGCATGAGCCTGGTCAATGATGCGTTGAAACGAGCTTCCGAATCGAGTCGGCAGGCGCCCTCGCGTCAGCCGGTGACGATGCCGCTGACACCACCTCAGGCGGCTCCGATCAGCCGCAGCCACCGTCCGCCGGTGTTTGCGGTGGCGGCGATCGTGGCGGTGACCGCGATGGTCGCCCTGTGCGTGACCGCCTTGACGACCGACTGGCTCGGGCCGCGCTCGACCGTCGCCGCCACGCCGGATGCGTCGGCCGACACCGGCCCGATGCAGTTGATCCCCGATCATCCCCGCGCCGGCGTCAAACCTCCGACCCCGTCGGTGACGCATAACAATTCTCTCGCGCCGCTGCCGCAGCCCAAGTCCGCCCTGCACTCGGTGCTCGAGCAGAGCCCCGCCCCGGCCGTCGCCATCGAACCGACGCCGATCCCGACCCCACAGATCATCAACGAACCCGAAGTCGCGGCGGCCGAACCAACACCCGATCCGCAACCCGCCCCGGCCGCTACACCCGTCGTCAATCAGCCGCCGACTCCCGTCATCACCAAAGCGCCTGCCGCAGCGCCGGCGGCCGCACCCGACAAGGCTGACGACGCGGCATTCAAAAACTACACCGTCACCTCCGGCGACACCCTCTCATCCATCGCCGCCCGGTTTTTCGGCAAGCCAACCGACTGGCACAAACTCTACGAACTCAATCGCCACCGCATCGAAAACCCCGACCGCCTGCAGGTCGGCATGACCCTCCAGGTTCCGGCGAAAAAGTAATACCCATCTCGAAAAAAGACCCGGGCGCCAGATCACAACCGATCAACGCCCCGTGGCCAAACGCCTTGCCGGGGCGGGCGGCAACCTCTGCCCAACCAGGGACAGCCGGGCCGCAAATCATGCCCAAAACCTTTCCTGATGTTCGTATCGCATCATTTCAAAGAACATATTTAAGTTAAATATGTTCTTTGAAAATTGGGCTTATTTAACGGCGAATCACGATCATGTGTTGCGGGGTGTGATTTCCAACGCGTAAGCGATTGGGGCATCAGATCGTGGCCCTGATTCAAGCCTTGTGGCACAGCCGCCCTCGGCTGTGCTGAAGTCATCGCCCGCACACGCCCGCACAGCCGGGGGCGGCTGTGCCACAGGGTCGGAATCGATCATGTCCTGACGTCCGAGTCTTTTCCGTGCTTGGTGTCACCGGCTCGACTGCACGTCCCCTTCAAGTCGTCGCACCCGCGGCCACCTTTTTGCACCCATGAAAAAACCCGCCGCGGGGCGACGGGTTGTGGCTCGATTCCGAATGTGATGATCAGCCCTGAACGCTGAATCCGCCGCCCGAGGCGGCCTGGCCGTAGGACGGGCCTGCTCCGGGGCGCGGGCCGATGCTCGCCAGCGGCTTGTCGTCTGAATCGGATTCAGCGTCGTCGCCCTGGCCGGCGGCCGGCTGCTCGTCGGCCAGCTTCTTCATCAGCAGCGTCCATGTCTCACGCTCATATTCCAGCAGGTTGATCGATTCGTCGATCGCCTTGATGTCGTGGTCCATGTTCGCATCGATGAGGCGGCGATAGATGTAGTTGTACAGGGCGGTCAGCTTGCCGCAGAGTTCTGGGTCCGGGTCGGGCTTGATGCTGTTGACCAGTTCGAGCACGATCCGCTGAGCCCGCACGATGCCGTTGTAGAGGGCTTCGTGGTCGTTATGGTTCAGAGCGTGGCGGGCCTGGCGGCAGAACTTGATCGCCCCCTCAAACAGCATCAGCCGCAGTTCGGTGGGGCTTGCCGTCAGAACCTTGGTCTTCAGGTAAGCATTAGGTGTGGTATTGGCTTGCGCAGTGCTCATCGCGTCTCCGATGAAGTCGATTCCAGTCAGCGTCCACAAACGCTTATCGGCTCGATCCCCATCGCCACCTTAGACCCCGTACAGATTTCAAGTATCGGACGTTGAGGCAGTTATCAGCCACTTTCGGCCGCTGTCAGCACCAAAACCCCCGCCCCGTCACTCCGCTGGAACCTCCGGCCGCGGCTCCACCCACGGAATCGACTCGTCCGGCCCCGCCGCCTGCAAAATCATGATCTTCTGCCAGATCTTGCGGCTGAGCCCCGTGGTCAGATTCTCCACCTCGTTGACCGACGCGATCGCCACGCTGTCATCAAACCGCTGAACATACAACGCGGCGATCTTCCCGATCAGCGACAGCATCTCCGAGCAGTAGTCCAGGTAGCGCACCAGCTGATCGGCCGTCAGCGTGCGGGTGTCGGCGATCGAGCCGTCGAGGTCCATCGCCGGCTGCGGGGCGCGCCGCCGGGCGCGGTCCGGGTCTTTGGTCAACTGGTGCATGTCGATGATGTGCGCCATCGAGCGCAGTTCGTGTATCGCCTGCAAGGCGCGGCGTCGCTTGATGCGCGTCTCGACGGTGATCAGAAAAAACACCGCCGCGCCGATCAGCACCACGTCGTTGATCCCCGCTTCGAGCACCTGCACAAACTCGATGAATGTCACATCCTGCTCCGGGGCCCGCAGTCCCCACAGCGTCGCGCATATCCCGACGACGATTAACCCGATCAACAACGCCGACCCGATCCGAAGCCCGAGAATCGGCTGCGTGATGCTCTGGCTGCGCTGCTGTGAGCGCCGCCCCACCTCCAGCAACTGGCGACACACCTTGCCGAGTCCCGACCCGGGAAAGCGACGGTCCACCCGCGTCACGAGCCGATGGATCGTGGCGATGATCTGCGTCGAGTCCAGTGACTCATAAGGCATGGCAACGATTGTACCTGATCAGTCCCGGCGGGGAGACTTAAGTCTCCCCGCCTGTTTGTCACTCATGGCGCCGCAGGCCCGGCACGGCTTTTTCATACCCGTGCTCGCGCACGCCCACAGCTTCGTCGATCGGCCAGCTCGCGCGGTCATTCGATTTGTAAGGCCCGATCTTGTCGACCGGAATCGGTTTGAACCCGAGCTTGAATGCCGGCGAATTGGACTTCAGGCGATAGTCATCCGCCGCGGCGTCGACGAACTTCGGGTCGGCCACGAGCGAGTCCTTGTCCCAGCCCATCTCCTGCCACTTGGCCCACTGCTGATCGTCCGGCACATCCTTCATCCCGCCGATCAGCAGCGGTTTGCCGGGGTGCCAGATCAGGTTGTCGTCACATTCAAAATCGTCGAAGAACTTCGTGGCGTTGGAGCGGTACTTGTACAGCATGGCGTCGTCGCCGGTGTAGTACATGATGTTTCGATGGATGCGGTTGCCGCCCATGGGGATTGCGTCTTTCGGGTGGCCGCCGCGTTGCAGGCCGTCGTATTTCTGCCACGCCGGAAGCTTCGAATACTTCTCATACGCCGGGCCCATGCGGTCGATCCAGCGGGAGTAATCGCCCCAGCCGTTCATCTCGATCTGTTGCAGCGCCCCGTCGACGAAGATGTTGTTTTCGATGGTGTTGTCACGGGCGCAGTGGAAGTGCAGCAGGCCGCGCAGGGCGCGGACGACGATGTTGCCATAGACGGTGACTTCCGCGGAGTTGTCATCCAGGTAAACGCCCCAGCAGTAGTGCGGCGAGATCCATGCGCCATGATCGTGATTCTCCTTGCCGAAGCCGAACACATCGTGAATGTAGTTGTAGCGGATCACCGAGCCACGCGGCGAGAGCCAGTCGCGCCCGCCGGAGTAGGTCGCGCCGGTGTCGGAGGTTTCGAGATTCAGATGGCGCATGTGGTTGAATTCGATGATCTGGTCGTTGCCGGTGTACATCACGCCGAAGCGCGGGCAATCATGAATCAGGTTGTGCGAAGCGCGATTGCCCACGCCGGCCAGCGCCACGCCGACGCCCTGCTTGTAGAACACGCCGGTATGGTGGATGTAGTTGTTGTCGGCGTAGTGCTCGGCCGGGGTGAGCGTATCGCGATCGCCGCCGCTGAGACTGACGCCGTGCGAGCCGACCTCGTAGATGTCGCAACCCGACACGCCGCAGCGGGCGCCGCCGTGTACCGTCACGCCCGCCCAGCCCGCGTTGCGCACGATGCACCCGACCAGTTGCGTGTCCGTGCAATCCTTGACGGCCACGGCCGTGTTGTCACACGCCTCGATCGTGAAGCCGCGCAGCGTGACGTTGCCGGCGCCTTCGATCTTCACGATGTTCGAAAGCGTCGGCACGACGACCTCACCGGCAAACTGCTCGCCGTCCGGCGGGTAGAAGTACAGCGTGTGCGTCGATTCATCGTGATACCACTCGCCGGGCGCGTCCAGTTCTTCAAACACGTTGTAGATGTAATATCGATCGTTGGGGCGGATCGGGTACGACGCGTTGTCTTTGGTCGTGACCAGGCGCGTCTGCTTGTCGATGGTTTTGACGTGAAGCTGATTGTTCCACCAGTTGTAGCGCGGGAACACGAAGATCATCGCCTCGCCGGGCTTCGCCCAGTCGTGCAGATCGCCGGGCTTCATCTTGAACTGATTCTTCGGCTCGCCCTCGATGGTTTTGTACATCGGAATGCGCTCGCCATCGACATACGCCCACCCGCCGGCAAACGGATCGTCGGCATCGTAGTTCGGGTAGCGCGCCAGTATCTGCCGCCGTCCCGCGTAGAACATCTGCTTGAACTTCGCCTTTTCCAATCCCTGCGACGCCAGGTCCGCCTTGAGGATGTTGCCCTTGTAGGGTTCAAACCCCTTGACGACGACCCCGCCGAGCAGCACCGGCTTGTCGCGCCCCGCCGCTTCGAAGCTCACGTTGCTGTCCTCAGCGCCGAGTTCGAGCGGCTGCGTCAGTGCATACGTCCCGGGATGCACACGCACGGTGATCGGCTCGGTCTCCCCGGCGGCGCGCAGCTTGCGCGCTTCATCACGCCCCTGCTCGAGCGTCGCGATCGGGGTTCCCTGTTTGACCTCCACGCGTGGCCCGCTGACACAACCCGCCGCCGCCATCGCCATCAACACGCACACCGCACCCGCATAACGCCTCATGATAAAGCTCCCATGTGAAAGTACCCGGCCAACGTCCCGCGCCGGGCCATCATTGCGGATTGGCGATTCGTGGAATCCCTGTTAAAGCATTTTGCATCATTCGTGACTGTGTGACAGCCGCGAGCGGAAGCTCGCGGTCCGCGGGCTTCCGCCCGCGGCTATCAAAGAAAAGCGGTCAAATATTTCGCAATATGCTCTAAATCAGGCCCGATCGAGGATGGTCCACTCGAAGCCGTTGCCGACATCGACGCTGCAGCCGGTTGCGCCCGGCAGCTTGCGCAGATGCGCCACGAAATCCGAAAGCTCATCGGCGTGGGTCGAGGTGTTGTCGGTGATGAGCGTGGCGCGCTTGGCCAGCAGCGGCATCAGCGCTTCGAGGTATTCAAAGCTCTGATCTTTCCAGGCGTCGATGAAAGCGAAGTCGACCGCGCGCTGCGGCTTGAGTTCCGCGAGCACGTCCTGCGCCTTGCCGGTGTGGAGGGTCACGACATCGAGCAGACCCGCGTCACGCAAGGACGCGGTGGCGGCTTCGGTCTTGCGGGGGTCGATGTCGATGGTGTGCACATGCCCGCCGTTGGCCCTGGCGGCGGCGGCCAGGTGCAGCGTGGAAAAACCGTAGCTGGTGCCGACTTCGCAGATGCTCTCGCAGCGGCCGGCACGAACGATCTGCGCGAGAATCAAACCCTCGGCCGCGGGTATCTGCCAGTGGTCATCGACCTGATCGCGCAGCGCATCGACGCGATCGATCACCGCTTGAACTTCGGGGCTGAACATTCGGTTACTCCCTCTCCCTCTCAGGGAGAGGGCTGGGGTGAGGGTCTAATCTTCCATACAATTCACACCCCCGGCATCGCTGGCATTTCCCGGGCTGCGGAGATTCCCCCCTCACCCAACCTCTCCCCTCAAGGGGAGAGGGGTCCGATCAGGCGGTCAGCGACGCGTCGCTGGTCACATGTTCGACGGCATTGGTGAAAAAGCGCAGGCCGGCCGGCGAGCCGAGGTCCAGCCGGGTCCATGTGGGATGGGCGGTCTTGTGGACGTAACGCTCGGGGTGGGGCATGAGACCGAACACGAGCCCGGTCGGGTCGCACACGCCGGCGATGTCGCGCTGCGAGCCGTTGGGATTGTCCGCGTAACGCAGGGCGACCTGCCGCTGGGCTTCAAGCTGATCGAGCACTTCCGGAGCGGCGACAAAGCGGCCTTCGCCATGTGCAATCGGCAGGTCGAAAGAGTCGAGCCCTCGGGTCCAGATGCAGACCGATTCGGACTCGGCGCGAAGCGCGACCCAGCGATCGAGAAAGCGCGGGTTTGCGTTGTCGGTCAGCGTGACCACCTGCTGAGGGGGCGCACCTTCGGGCAATTCAAAGCCCGGCAGCAGACCCGCTTTGACCAGCAACTGAAACCCGTTGCAGATGCCGATGACCGGTTTGCCGGCCTGCACGAACTGGCGCAGCGCCGGGTACAGCGCGTGGCGGATGCGATTGGCGAAGATGCGGCCGGCGGCGATGTCATCACCGTAGCTGAATCCGCCGGGCAGACCCAGCAGATCGAAATCGTCGAGCATGGCGGGCTCGGCGACGAGTTGATTCAGGTGAACAGCCTGCGTGGTCGCGCCGGCGAGTTCGAAAGCGTGGGCCAGTTCGACATCGCAGTTGGTTCCGGCCGTGCGGAGGATGAGGGTTTTGGGTTTCATCGTATTTATCATATCCAAGTCGGAGGAACCTCTCGCCAAGGCGCTAAGGCACAAAGAAGAAAGTCGTTGACAGGATTTACGGGATCAACAAGAAACCAGCGCACGTTACTCTGTCATCCTATTGATCCTGTCAACTTTTGATTTCTTTATGCCTTGGCGAGCGGCATGATTTCCTTTTACCAGTCGAGCGGTTTGAGCCACGCGTTGAGCAGGTTTTCGATTTCGACGGCGGCAAGCGAGCCGGCCGCGTCGGAATGGACCGTGAGTTTCGACGACTCGTTGAACGTGCCGACCTGGCCGAAGGGCACTTCCGCCTCGCGGAGCGTGCGGGCCACGGCATCGAACTTGTCGGGGGCGATCTCCAGCAACACGCGCGTCGGATTCTCCGCAAAGCAGGCGGCGAAGTCGGTCAGCTCACCGCGGCGCGGCACGCCGGCCAGATCGACATCCAGCCCGAGTCGGCCGGCGAAGGCCATCTCGGCGGCGGCGACGAGCATGCCGCCTTCGGAGCAGTCGTGAGCCGAACGGACCAGACCCTGGTCGATGAGCTTCGCGATTGTCGCCAGGTGTTTGGGCGCGGTGGTCAGATCGACACGTGGGATGTCGGTCGACGAAAGCCCTGCCGCGTAGGAAGCGCCGAGCTGGTTCGTGGTCACGCCGACCTGAATGAGCATGTTGCCGGCGGACTTGGCGTCCATCGTGACGCAGCGGTTGACATCATCAACGATCGCGATCGCGCTGATCAGCAGCGTCGAGGGGATCGCGATGGTTTTACCCTCGTCGGTCGTGAACTGATTATTCAGCGAGTCCTTGCCGGAGACGAACGGCGTGCCGAAGGCCTTGGCCCCGTCGTAACACGCCTCGGCGGCGCGGACCAGCGAGCCGAGGTTGTCAGGCTTCGAGCAATCGGGCCAGCAGAAGTTGTCGAGGATGGCGATGCGATCGGGACGAGCGCCGACGCAGACAGCATTGCGAACCGCTTCGTCGATCGCCGACAGCGTCATCCAGTAGGGATCGACATCGCCGACGCTGGTCTGCAGGCCGTTGGACAGCGCGATGCCCTGCTGAGAACTCAGGCGTGGGCGGAGTACGGCGGCGTCGGACGGGCCGTCGGCCTTTTCGCCGACGAGGGGTTTGATGACGCTGGAGCCCTGCACCTCGTGATCGTACTGGCGGATGATCCAGTGCTTGGAGGCGATGTTGGGATCGCCGAGCAAACGCGTGAGCGTTTTAGGGATGGACGTTGTTGGGGCGTCGCACTTAAGTGCGACGCTCCGGGGGGACCAGGTCGCCTCGCGGGTGAGCTGGGGGATGCCTTCGTGCATGAAGGACATCGCGAGGCGCGCCACCTCGGTGGACTTATACGTGAGAATCAGTTCCGCGTTGTCGGTGCCGAAGTGACCGAGGTCGCACATTTCGACGTCTTCGGCTTCGCACAACGCACGCAACGCGTCGAGCCGATCTGTCGGAACGCTCAGCACCATGCGCTCTTGCGCCTCGCTGATCCAGATTTCGGTGTAGCTGAGACCGTCGTACTTGAGCGGGGCTTTTTCGAGTTCGACGTATGCGCCGAGCTTCTCACCCATTTCGCCGACCGCCGAGGAGAACCCGCCGGCGCCGCAGTCGGTGATCGCACTGTACAGACAACCCGATTCGTGATCGCGGGCCTGCAGGATCACGTCGAGGGTTTTCTTCTCGGTGATGGCGTTGCCGATCTGCACGGCGTGTGAAAATTCATCGGCGTGGGTGTCGGTCAACTCGGCGCTGCTGAACGTCGCGCCGTGAATGCCGTCGCGACCGGTGCGCCCGCCGAGGGCGATGATGCGATCGCCGGGCTTGGCCTCGCCGAAGCATTTGTCGTTGGGGATGAGTCCGACGGAGCCGGCGAAGACCAGCGGATTGCCGAGGTAGCGATCGTCGAAGCTGACGGCTCCGTTGACGGTGGGGATGCCCATGCGATTGCCGTAGTCGCGGACGCCGGCGACGATCTGCTTGAGGATGCGCCGGGGATGCAGCACGCCCTTGGGCAACTCATCGGCGGCGTAGTTCGGATCGGCGACGGCGAAGATGTCGGTGTTGGCGATGGGTTTGGCGCAGAGGCCGGTGCCCATGGTGTCGCGGATGCACCCGCCGATGCCGGTGGCCGCTCCGCCGTAGGGCTCGATGGCGGAGGGGTGGTTGTGGGTTTCGACTTTGAAGGTGACGGCGAACTCGTCATCGAAACGGATCACGCCGGCGTTGTCGACGAAGACACTGATGCACCAGTCGAGGCCGTCGTTGATCAACTCGTGCGTGGCGGCGGCGACGGTGGATTTCAGCAGATTGTCGATGTAGATCGAGCCGTCGTCGCTGACAGTGTGATTCGGGCGGCCGGCGAATTCGAGACCGGAGGATTCGGACTCGGTGTAACGGATCTTCGACTTGAGCGTTTTGTGGACGCAGTGCTCGGACCAGGTCTGGGCAAGAGTTTCGAGCTCGACATCGGTCGGGTCGCGATCGGCGGCACGGTAGTAGTCACGAATGGCCCGCATCTCATCCAGCGAGAGGAACAGGTGCGCTTCGCGCGACATGCGCACCAGGGCATCGTCATCGAGATCGCGGATGCCGATGTGGGTGAGTTTGAATTCGTAGGGCGTGCCTTCGACGAATCGCTGGGGCCACTCGGGCAAGTCCGTCACCGACTGCACGACGGGATTGGCCAGCAGTCGATTGGCGATGAGCTTGGACTGCTCGGGGCCGATGCCGACGAAGTCGTAGCGAAACCCGGTGCGGACTTCACAGTCGACATCGCCGAGCATCTCGCGGATCGCATCGACGGTCGACATGGCGACCGGGTCCATCACGCCCGGCAGGTAGTGCACCTCGACGAGGCCCGCATCATCGCTGCGCGGCGTGGCGCCGAGGCGGTAGCGCTGGTCGACGGGATCAGTCAGCAGCTCGCCGGCGATGCGCTCGACGGCGGACTGATCGAGGGCCGTTTGAATCAGGTAGACCCGTGCGGTGCGGACGGCCTGCAGTTCGGGGGCCAGGTGCAGGTCGGCGACCTCGTGGGCCAGCGACGCGCCGCGGGGATCGTCCGCTGGATCGGCGGGGTGAACTTCAACACGCCAAACCCTTCCCCCAGAAGGGGTTAATTCTGACGAACGGTCGGCATCGGAGGTGGAAATAGTGCTCATGCGGGGCCTTTCGGGATGCAAAGGCACATCATAGTCGGTTTGGACGGGGCCGCCAGCGACAAAAACATCGTTCACACAAGTTCATCCGACGTGGCAAAACACCCGAAGACGCACCGCTTGTAATTACTCTATTTTCGTCGAAAATAGACTTATTGACGGGCCCTGCAAGAGGCTGTTTTTACAGCATATATGGGGGGTTTGTCGTTGGAGATTCAGATGGTCACGCCGTAGCGTGCGAGGTGTTTTTCGATCTGGGGGGCGGTGTCTTTGGCGGGGTCGATGCGCTCGGTGTGCCAGTGTTGCCAGACGGCGCCGTTGATATTTTCTTCGAGGTCGTCGAAGAAGAGGATCGACTGAGGCTCGACGCCCAGCGCGGTTTCAACATGCTCGTAGATCGCCGCGTTGGGCTTGCGGGCTTTCACCTGATGCGAGGCGAACAGGTGCGGGATGCGCATCACCGGGGCGTAACACGGCTCGGCTTCGAATATCTGCCAGTGCGCCGCGTTGGTGTTCGACAGCAGCGCGACGGTGATCGGAGCGCCCAGCAAACGCTCGAGCAATGCTTCAACACCCGGGTACAGATCCAGCAGCCAACACTCGAGCACGCGCATCGCCTCGGCAGCGGTGTAATCACTGACAGCGGCGATCTGCTCGGTGAACTGCTGCGGTGTGATCGCGCCGATCTCCATCTGATTCGAGGCGCTGACGATCGTGTTTCGATTGGCCGGGTCGATCAGCGATTCGTGCATGGGCAGACCGGCCCGCTCGCAGGCATGGTGCCACCCGTCAACGCAGCGCAGCAGCACGCCGCCGAGGTCGAAACAAACGACTTGGATTTCGGGCTTGGACATGGCAAGCGGCAGGCGGGGGTTGAGGGAATCGGGCTGGGGCAGGCTGGGGGAGCGAGGATCAGCGGGGCGAACAAAGGAAGTTTATTCACTTCCGAGGGCGGGGGCTTCGACACCGCCATCGGCGCCGGTGACGGTGCCCTGGCCGGCGAAGTCGACCGTCGGCATCGGAATGCCCATCTCGTAAAAGAGATTGCGCAACTGACCCGGCGGCTGCATCGTCACGGTGCCTTTGACTTCGAAGGGCTGACCGAGCGCGGCCAACCCCGGGGCGGCGATGACGGCCGGCAGTTTGACGTCGACCTGTCCCTGGGCGGGGATCGTCGCATTCGGCACGGCATCGGCGGTATAGCTGTGGCCGTTGACCGTCAGCACATACGCGGCATGGGTCATCGGCAGTTCAAACAGGTTCGGGTTCACGAACGTCACGAGCACATCGTAGCTGGCGGCGGCATCGCTGGCGGCGGTCAGATCGACGCGCAACACGTCCGTGGTCGGTGCAATAACCCGCTCGGGCAGGCGCGGCACCTTGATCGGCCCACAGCCGACCGGCACCACCGCCAACACCATCAACCACATTGCTCGCTTGATCATTGAACCCATCGACATCAAAGCTCCGCTGGAAAGCCTGAATGTTACCGCAAAGCGTGAATCCGCGAAAGCGGGCGCATCGCACTTAAGCGTGACGCCCCGGTATGCTACGCTTAGCGCATGGACCCTGCGACATGGCTCACCGTGCTGGCGCCCGCGACGGGGCTGCTGTGGCTGTTCGGCCTGATCGGCGGATTGCTCGCCGAACGCCTGAAGCAGCCGCGGCTGGTCGGGGCGGTGGTGTTCGGGCTGCTGCTGGGGCCCAGCGTCATGGGGCACCTGGCGCCCGGGGCATATCGGTATCTATTCGTCGGGGCGTCGGCTGAGCACGCCGCCGTCGTCGAAAAACAACAACAGATGCACGAGGCCATCGAAGCCGCCGAGGCCTCGGGGGTCAGTGATGTTTATGTCGTTGAACTGCGCGAGCAATTCGAGCGTGAACTCACCGAACTGCGCCGTAGCGTCGACACATCAGAAACTCAACGTCGCGCCACGATCGGCGGTGTATTGGCGGTGCCGTGCATGCTGGTGGCCCTGTTCATTGCCGCGGCTCGACTGGCGGCTCCGTCGCATCGCTGGCGATTTGGCGAACATGCCCTGGCGATGACTGCCGCGGCGCTGGTCAGCGCGGCGGCGACCGCAGGCATCGGGCTCTGGCTGCTGAATACCGGCTGGCTGCACACGACCGTAAGCGGCGACCTGCCCACACGCACATGGCTGATCGGGCTGATCATCGGGTGTTGCATTCCGGCGGTGCCGATTGCCCGGCGGCACGATCCGGCGCTGAACAATCCGCTGTGGCGATGGCTGTTTGAACCGATCGTGTTGGCGCTGGCCGGTTCGCAGACGGCGATGTTTGCAGATTTTCAGTGGGTGCTGGTGTTGATGGCGATCTTCTGGTGCGGGGATTTCAAATCGCTGGGCGCGCTGGTGGCTGCGAAGTTGATTCACGGACGCGCCTGGCGGCCGGCGCTGACCACCGCGGTGCTGACTGCCGAGGGTAACGCCCCGGCCCTGGCCGTCGCCGTGGTCATGCTCACCGCCGGCATCATCACCGGCCCGATCATGACCGCCCTGCTGATCGCCAATGTCCTGCAGGCCGCCGCCCGACCGCTGTTGATGCGCATGATTCGTGACATCACCGCCGAGGCGTAAAACACGCAAATTTCACATCGCGGGGCCGCGCTCCCCTGCGGGTCGTGGCTAAACAAAAGACGACGTTCGGCAACGGATCGGGCTGTTCGTAGGGGCTGGTCAGATCGTAAGATATGGGGAAAATAGGCTTGTTTCAGCGCAGAATAAATTGTAGACTAACACTGTTTGAAGAGGCAGACCTCAAACGACCCGCTACGCCCCGCAGGTGACCGCTGCATCTGGTGCAGCAGCCTGCAGATACGGGCAGACGAATACAGGATCGTCGGCGGGCTCGACATGGTGGATGTGCCGAAAACACCACGCGGTAACAGGGAAGTCCCGCAAACGAGTCACCGCCCGTGAGCGGTCATGTTGTGTGGCCACACGTCAGGATCATCGCAGGCGGCGACGGCACTGGATGTCGACGATGCAGGGAAGGCATCGATCGGCTCGCAGATCAGAGAGGGTCCGACTGTGCTGATTATCACCGTAGTGTCCGGGCCGGACAAAGGGCGCGTCTACCGGCTGGCTGACAATGTCAGCCACAAGGTCGGACGCCACCGCGGATCGATCGCCCTGGACGACCGCTCAGTCTCCAGCGGCCACGCCGAATTGTCCGAGACCGAAGGCCAGTGGTACGTCACCGACCGCGGCTCCTCCAACGGCACCTTCGTCAACAAACGCCGCCTCGACCCCCACGAGTCAGAACCCATCGAAGACGGCGACCGCATTCAGTTCGGTCGCACCATGGTCGTGTTCAACCTCGTCGCCGAAGTCGATCCCTCAGCCACCAGTGCCCGCGATCTGCCGACCCACCACGCCGCACTCGCCATCGAAGAACGCAATCAGCAGATGCTCGAGCAGATCGTTCAGACCCTCGCCAACCAGGCTGAGCAAACCCCGCACATCGGCGACAAGCCCGTCTCCGCCTACGACGACAGCGCCCTGCGCGACATGCTCCAGCAGGTGATCACGCGCCTGGATCAACCCGCGGACAAAACCCCCGCCGCCGATGAAGACCCGCGCCTCGATCAGATCCTGCAGACGCTTCGCCAGATCGCCGATCGCCCCGTCGAAGCCTCCGCCCCCGCGCCGGCGCCGAGCCATGTCAATACTGATGAACTGACCGCCAAACTCGATGCCGTCATCGAGATGGTGTCGAGCCATTCGACCGGTCATCTCGAACACCAGCTCACCGAGCTGCGCGATGCGATCACCAACGCGCCCGCCCCGGCCGCGCCGCAGATCGAGTTGCCCGAGTTCCCGGCGATACCCGATCCCGCCGAGGCCGTCGCACCGCTGGCCGTCAAACTCGACGCGTTGCAGCAGCGCCTCGATGAGCTGAAAAATCAGCCGGAAGACTCCGCTCACGAGGATGTGGCCGCTGCGCTCAAACCGCTGCTGGACGACATCCTCGAAGCCGTCCGCAACGCCCCCGCGCCGGCCAAAGCCGTCGAAGCAAAAGTCGACAAACTGCTGGCCGCCACCGCTGTCGACGGTCGCGCCTATATCGCCCCGAAACTCGAAGCCATTCTCGAAGCGGTCAACACCTCCAACGCGGCCGCGCTGACCGACAAGCTCGACGCCATCCTCGAAGCTGCCGAGCGTGACAACACCGCCGATGTGTCGGCCAAACTCGACGCGCTGCGACAGGCCCTGCCGCAGTACGATGACCAACCCCTGCAGCAGAAGCTCGACGCCCTGCTGGAAGCCACGCAAGCCGAGCCCGACACCGCGCTGGTCGAAAAACTCGATCAACTGCTCGAAGCCGTTCAGCGTGACAACACCACCGCGCTGACCGACAAGCTCGACGCCATGCTCGCGGCCATGCCGCAGTACGACGATCAGCCGCTGCGTGAAAAACTTGACGAAATCATCACCGCCGTTCAGCGTGACCAGACCGCCGAACTGTCCGCCAGGCTTGACCAGGTCGTCGACGCGGTGCAGCGCGATCCCTCCGCCGCGCTGTCAGCCAAACTCGACGAAGTCCTCGAAGCCGTCACGCGCCGCGATGACGATTCTGATGCGCAACCCGCTGACAACACCGAGCTGCTGACCAAGCTCGACGCGGTGCTCGAAGCGGCGCAGATCGATCGCAGTGCGCAGATCGCCGCCAAGCTCGAAGCCGCCATCGAAACCTTCCAGGGCCCGCGCCACGAAGCCCTGCAAAAGCAGATCGAATCGCTGCAGCAGGCGCTGCTAAGCACCGCCGATCAACAGAGCCCGCCGGTGATTGATCCGTCGATCATCGAAAAACTCGACGCCGTGCTCGAGCGCGTGCAGCAGCAACCCGAGCCCGCAGCCGCCCCCGAGCCGGTTGATCTGTCACCCGTGCAGCAGCAAC
The DNA here is from genome assembly GCA_014873095.1 of Planctomycetales bacterium ZRK34. Taxonomy (GTDB): domain Bacteria; phylum Planctomycetota; class Phycisphaerae; order Phycisphaerales; family Zrk34; genus Zrk34. Next base: position 2,757,821 of record CP050848.1, on the reverse strand, counting down.
TCGCGTCCATCCGCCAGAGCATCGAGCAGCTTCAGCAGCAACCCGCTGCGGGTGACTCCACCGACGGCGATGGTGATGGCGAAGTCGTTGATCGCAAGTTGGACGTGCTCATCGACGCGGCCACCGCGGCCAATCAGTCCACCGGCGAACTCGCCGAGAAGCTCGACACGATCATCATCGAGCTGGCCGATCAGCGCGATGACGATGTCGAATCCCGCCTGACGCGCGCCCTTGAAACGATGCTCGACACAGCGGACAACACCGCGGTGCTCGATGCGCTTTCCGCCGTGCGTCAGCGCCTCGATGCGATCACCGAGCAGCAGCAACAACCCGCCGAGCAACCCGAGCCGATCGACCCCGCCCCGGCCGTCGCCGAGAAGCTTCAGCCCGCGCTCGATCAGATTCTGCAGGCGGTGCGCGAGTTGCCCGCCCCCGAGCCGGATAAATCAGCCGACGAGTTGCGCCCCCTGCTCGAGCAGATTCTCGAAAAGGTCAACACCCCGGACCCCGCGCCGCAAGCGCCCGACATGGCGCCGCAGTTCGACAAGCTGCACACCACGCTGACCGAGTTGCGCGATCAGTTGCTCGAAGCAGCCACCGCGCCGACGGAATCACCCGCTTCGCCCGAGCCGGTCGACCTGTCGCCCGTGATCGATCAGCTTGCCGCGCTGCAGCAGCGCCTCGATCAAATGCCCACCCCGGCCGCGACCGAGATGCCGGAAGTTCCCGACCTGCGGCCGATGCTTCAGCAGGTGCTCGAAGCCGTCGAAGCTCAGCGCGAAACAGGCGACGCCGACCAGGCCCAGTCTGACCGCTTCGACGAGTTGATCGACCGCATCGAAAAGCTCGACACCAAGGTCGCCGCCGGCGTGCCCGTCGATGCCCCCGACCATCGCCCGATGCTCCGCCGCATCCTCGAAGTCGTCGAACACAACCACGGCAAGCCCGACGGTGTCCCCACCGATGAAAAGCAGCTCGAAACCCTGCTCCGCAAGATTCACGATCGTCTGAACGGGCTGTCCGCCCCGGCCAATTCCGAACGCGTGCTCGGCGATCTGTTCACACTGCTGCGCTCCATCGAGCAGGAGCAACAGCGTCAGGCTGACGCCATTCACCTGCTGGCGGAAAAAGCCACACGCACCGATGAGCGCATCCGCGACCGCCTGCTGGATGATGACCACGAACCGGCCCCCCGCCCGGCGCCGGCCCCGCGCATGACCCCCGCATCATCGGTCGTCGTGCCGCATCAGCCGGCCCCGTCATCGGCGCGCGGCGGTCGCTCCGTGCTGGTGACCATCGTGTTCTACGTGGGCCTGACGCTGGCGATCCTCTGGGGCGCCCTGTCGGTCGCCGACGGTCGGCTGTTCAACCCCTTCGGGTCCAGCGCCGCGCCGGCTTCCGAGCCCGCCACCACCGCGCCCGCGTCGACCACCCCGCAAACCACTCGTCCCGCGGTCGAAACCAAACCCTCGACCGCCTCGACAGAACCCGTGCAGCTCAGCTCACGGGCCGGGCTGCCATAAATACAAAAACACATCCGTCGATGACATCGCCTGCACGTCCATGTTGATCTGCGCCAGGTTGATCTGCGTTCCCGCGCTGCCCCCGACAGCAGGCGCCTGCGCATAAGCCGAGCCGGCGAAATCACCCTCGCGGTGATACAACACAAGCTGGGCATCATCGATGCCGGCCCGCTGTTTGGCCGTCTCAAAAGCGTCGTACAGATCGCCCGTCTGATCGACGAGCCCGAGCGTCTTCGCCTCGGTCCCGGTGAATACACGACCGTCGGTCACGGTCTTGATCGACGCCGCTTCGATGCCCGGCCGATTCGTCTTCACCACCTCGACGAAGTTCGCATAAAACTGATCGACCAGCCCCTGAAAGATTGCCCGCTGCTCGGGGCTCATCTCGCTGAGCGGCGAGCCGGCGTCCTTGTTCGGGCCGCTGACGATCGCGTCGGTCTTCACACCCCAGCGATTGAGCATCGGTTTGACGCTGAACGTCTGCACGATCACCCCGATGCTGCCGGTGATCGTCGTCGGGTAGGCGACAATCTCGTCGGTCGCACAGGCCAGGTAATACCCCCCGCTGGCGGCCACATCCATCATCAGCCCCACCACCGGCTTCTGCGACTTCTGCTTGAACCGCATCACCTCACGATACATCGCGTCGGAGGCGGTGACCGTCCCGCCGGGTGTGTTCAGCCGAATGATCACCGCCTTGATGTGCGCATCGCGGCGCGCGTCTTCGAGTTTTTCGTGAAGCAACCCGACGGGGTTTTCGATTTCACTGAGCAGCCCCGAGCGCGAGCGGTTGGTGATCATGCCGGTGACATCGATGATCGCCACGCGGTCGCGCGTCCAACCGTCCGCTTCCTGCACGACGCTGGTGGTGATCTTGCGACCCGCCGGCGAGTTGCCCACCGTGAACGTCAGCGGCCCGCATCCGACCAGCGCCATCAACACCGAAAACCACGCTGCGCAAAGCATGTGTTTGATCATGCGTGATCATAGTCGCCTGTTGACAGGCATATCGCCGCCACCAGAACGCGCCACAATCCGGCGGTCAGACGCTGCTTTTCTCGTACTCAGCGAGCTTGTTGTAGAGCGTGCGGCGCGAGATGCCCAGCTGATTGGCCGCGGCGCTGCGGTTGCCGTTGGTGCGCTCCAGCGCGGCGTAGATCATGCGGCGCTCGGCCTCGGCGATGGTTTCAATCTGATCCTCATCGTCGATCATCTCATCCACCGCAGAAGCCGCCTGCTCTTCCAGGTCCATCCGCGGGTCAGTCAGACGCTGACGCGCCCGGCCCAGCGCCGCCTCGATCTCGCCGAGGTGGCACGGCTTGGCCAGAAAATCGACCACGTCGTGATGAATCGCCTGACGCGCCGATTTCAGATCGCCGAACCCGGTCATGATCACCACCGGCGTGTCCGGGTGCGACTGGCGGAAGCGATCCAGGAAGGTCATCCCGTCCATCACCGGCAGATTCAAATCAAGCACGACGATGTCGGGCGACTGCTGGCTGATGAACGTGAACGCCTGCTCGGCGGTGCGCGCCGCCACGGGCTCGTAGCCCATGTTCGGCAACACATCGCAAAGCAACTCGCGCAACCGCTGCTCATCTTCAACGATCAGTACTGTAGGTCGATCATGCATGACTGATGACTTCCACCGCTGCGGGTAACTGAAGTGTGAACGTACTGCCATAACCCTCACCAGCGCTGGCGGCCCGCAGTTGTCCGCCGTGCTGATCGACTATGGCATGGGCAACCGACAGCCCCAATCCTGTACCGCGCAGATCGCGCCGGGGCTTGTCGGTGAAAAACGGTTCAAAGACACGGGCTGCCACGTCGGGGCTCATCCCCCGGCCGTTGTCGGCGACCTCGACCACAATCCAGTCGTCGTCGCGACGCAGCTTCACGTCGACGCGGCCGGGCCCGGATTCAACAGCCTCCAGGGCGTTGGCCACGAGGTTAATCAATACCTGCACGACCTCGGCCTCGCAGGCATCGGCAATCAGCGGCGCGCCGGTCGAATGCAGGGTCAAGCTGTGCTGCTTGAACTGCGGCAAACCGGCCAGCATATCCACGACCCGGCGGGCGGCAGGTTCTATATCCACCGGTTCCCGACGCGCCGCATCCTGCCTTCCGGGACGCGCCAAAGACAACAGCTCGGCGGTAATGTCCCGACATCTGAACGCTTCTTCACAAATAATGCGCAGGGCCTTGCCAGCCCGCGCCATCGCTTCTGAATCTTCAACACCCTCGGTCTGATTCAACTTCGCCAACGTCGCCTCGGCATATCCGCAGATGATGCCCAGCGGGTTGTTGATCTCATGCGCCAGACCGGCGGCCAGATAGCCCACGCTCGCCAGTCGTTCGGACTGCACCAACTGCCGGCTCCGCGTGGCGACCTGCGATTCCAAATCTCGGTACAACGCGCCCAACTGATCGGCCATGCGGTTGAACTGCACCGCAAGCTGGGCGAATTCGCGATCGCCCTCCACCGGCACCTCCGTGGTGAAGTCGGCGGCGGCGGCGCGGCGGACCGCCTGCTCGAGCCGGCGCAGCGGATGCATCACGCTGCGATACTGCGCCACGCCGATCCAGACCCCCAGGCACATGATCAGCGTGGTGAATGCGACCACGGCGACCAGCGTGTACTGAAGGTGGGCCGAGGCGGCGCGGCGGTTGTTCACGATCGCGGCGCGCATGCGCGAGGCCAGTTCAGCGACCTGCCCCAGCGCCACATTGATGCTGGCGACTTCCGGGCGAAGATCCGCCTGGCGCGAGGTCTTTTCGACCACGGTCTCCAGGCGCTCGATCATTTTCTGAATCGGCTGCGGGTAGCGATCGGCATGCAGCGTGCGGGCCTGACCGATCGCCGAGTTCAACTCGTTGATGATCGCGCTGCGATCGGGGCTGTCGTCGGTTTGAACATTGATCAACACACGGGCCGTCGCCGCGTGATTGCCGACCGCGTAGACCGCCCGCAACTGGTCGTACTCATCTTCGGCGACATTAAAGTAGCCGCTGATTCCAATCAGCCCCCAAAGCGACGCCCCGCCGAGCAACAACAGACCCACCAGCAGTGCGGTGATCCGAAGCGCGAGTTTGCGTGCGAGACTCATCATGCGTCACCCATGAACTTCATCAGGCCAGGTGCGCGGAGTATAAGACACATTTGGCGATCTCATGATTTTTGGGCAACATTTGTACAGGTGTGTTTTAGTGTAAATATGTTGCCATATTATGTGCATATATTATACATTATGCTTGTTTTTGGCCCAAAATTAACCATCAATCAAGCCGGGCGTGATTTTTCAGGAGAAAAAAATTTTCAGCGGGTGTCGGTTTGAACATGAGCCCGTTTCGCTTGCCAGTGACTGATGGAGATTCAGCCAGGCCGCGCACTGCGGCGAGAGAACATGCCGAGTTTGAGTCTAAAAACGACGTTGTGGGAAATATTTATACAGTTTTGATGCGTGCCATGCTTTCTGTTATTCATCTGCTGACATCTGAAAATCACCCTGTGAGGTCATACATGCTGAAGTGTCAACGGTTGGTGGGTTACGGGCGGTATCTTGCTGTCATGGCAATGGTTATTGGCGTTTTTTCCGTCGGTCAAGCGATGGCGGCGGAAGCGGAGGGGGCGGAGGCTCCCGTGGCGGCTGACACCGAGGCCGCATCGGCGGCCGGGTCCCCGCTGGCTTTTGATGATGCGGTGATCACCGCCCGGCGCGGGTCCGAGCGTGTGTTCGACTCGCCGTTCATGATCAACACGGTGGGGTCGCGCGAGATTCTCGAACGGGCCTACCGGTCGACGCCCGAGGCGCTGCGGTTTGTCCCCGGAGTGATGGTGCAGAAGACGGCCAACGGCCAGGGCTCGCCATACATCCGCGGGTTCACCTCGTTCCGCACGCTGTTTCTGATCGACGGGGTCCGCCTGAACAACTCGACCTTCCGCGAAGGGCCCAACCAGTACTGGGCGACGGTCGACCCGCTGACGGTTCAGCGGTACGAGATCGTCAAGGGGCCGTCGAGCGTGTTGTACGGTTCGGACGCCATCGGTGGCACGGTCAACGCCGTGACGCGCGACCCGTACACCTATGGGGCGGGCTTCAACGCCGGCGGCCGGGCGTACTACCGCGTGTCCAGCGCGGAGAACTCGCACACCGGGCGCGGCGAGGTCAGCGCTTCGTTCGACCAGCAGACGGGCTTCCTGCTCGGTGGGACCGGGCGCCACTTCGGCGATGTGATCGGCGGACAGGACGTCGGCCGCCAGCCGGACACGGGCTATGACGAGTACGACGTCGACTTCAAAGCTGAGCACTACTTCAACGACTCGACGCGGCTGGTGCTGTCGCATCAGCGTGTGCGTCAGAACAACGTGCCGCGCACGCACTCGACCGTCGACGCGGTCAGCTTCCACGGCACGACGGCGGGTTCCAACCTGCAGCGCGATCTCGACCAGGAGCGTGAGCTGACCTACGTACAGCTTCATGCGGAAAACATCGAAGACAGTTTCATCGACACCCTGCGCGGCAGTCTGAGCTGGCACGTGCAATCGGAAACCGAAGACCGCATCCGCGGCGGCGGAGCGCGCACCATCCAGGGCTTCGACAACGGTTCGCTGGGCGTGTGGCTTCAGGCGGAAAGCCCCACTGAAATCGGGCGCTTCACCTACGGCGTCGAGTACTACCACGACAACGTCAACAGCTTCTCGACGGGCAACTCGATTCAAGGCCCTGTCGCCGACGACGCCACGTATGACCTGCTCGGGCTGTACGTGCAGGACCAGATCCTCTTCGGCGAGAACGATGAATTGGAAATCCAACTCGGCGGGCGCTTCACGTATGCCGCGGCGGATGCGGACAAGGTTCGCGACCCGGTGACCAGCTCGCAGATTTCCGTGGAGAACGATTGGACCGCTTTCACCGGCTCGGCCCGCGCGGTGTATCACCTGGTGCCGGACCAGTTGAACATTTTCGGCGGCGTGTCGCAGGGCTTTCGGGCGCCGAATCTGTCGGACCTGACCCGCTTCGACATCGCGCGATCCGGCGAGCAGGAGCTACCGGCCCCGGGGCTCGATCCCGAGCACTACATCGCTTATGAGGTCGGCATCAAGGCGCAGAACAAAGACGCCGCCGTGCAGGTCAGCTACTTCTACACCGACATTTCGGACATGATCGTGCGCGTGCCGCAGGATGACCCAGCAACGATTGGTGTGTTGGAAGTCGCCAAGGTCAACGCCGGCGACGGTCATGTCTTTGGTGTCGAGCTGGGCACGGCGTGGAACGTGACCGAGTCGTGGTCGCTGTTCGGCAACATCGCCTGGATGGAAGGCGAGATCGACACGTTCACGGCGACGACTCCCGCCGTGGCGGCCACGGAGTATCTCTCGCGTGTGCAGCCGATCATCACCAATCTCGGCGTGCGTTATGACGATCCGAACATGCCGTGGTATGTCGAGTTCACCGCCACGATCGCCGACCGGGCGGACAAGCTTTCATCGGGTGATGTGCGCGATACGAGCCGCATCCCGCCCGGCGGCACGCCCGGGTATGCCATTCTCAGCCTGCGCGGCGGGTACCAGGTCACCGACCAGTTGCTGCTGACGCTGGGCCTTGAGAATCTGACCGACGAGGACTATCGCGTTCACGGCTCGGGTTCCAACGAGCCGGGTTTCAACGCGATCCTCGGGGTCGAGATGAAGTTCTAACGCCGGCCGGTTGACGCGCATTGGCCTGACGCTACGCTGATCAGCCGTGACGCAGCGCAACCTTCAAATTTTCATTCTGGCCTGGGCGGTCGCGTGGTTTGTCGCGATCGTGCCGGCGCATCAGCGCGGGGCGGTGGTCGTGCCCGGGGCCGAGCCGGCTGCGGCGTCGTGCGACTCGTGCTGTGAAAGCGGTGGCAAGTCCCGGCCGGACGACCCGGTCCAGCGCTGCGCGGTCTGTCATATCGTGGCGAAGCTGGATGTGCCCCCGGCGGTGGAATTGTTCACACCGCGGCTGGGCGTTGTTGAATACCTGCGGATTGTTTTGTGTTGTGATGTTGAAGCGCCTGAGTCAATGCTGACGATTCAGGGCCGCGCCCCGCCTGCGTTTGTCTGATCCAATTCGAATTGTGATGTAGGTCAGGCTCCGGCCTGACAAAATTGGCGGAGTCAGGCCAGGGCCTGACCTACGGTGTCATGACCGATCGCCATCGAAGATATTGCTGCAACACACACAAGGATCCGATGATGAAACGCAAGTATGTTCTGCTGTTGTTGATGATGATCGCGGCGCCGCCTGCGTGGGCGGACGAGCCGATCGATCTGACCGAATACATTCAGGCCCCGCCGGCGCTGATGATCGCCGACGCGGGGACGAGACTTTCCAGCGACGGGGCGGAGGCGGCGTCAGATGATCACGGCGCGCATGCGATGCACACCGCGGGGATGAACGGCTACGTGTATGACTCGAAGCGCGCCGATGCGCACGCGCCGATCGGCGTCATGGGTGATCACACCCATCATGCCGGTGAAATCATGCTCAGCTACCGCTACATGCGCATGCACATGGAAGGCATGCGCGACGGCGATAGCCGCGTGTCCAACGGACAGGTGCGCGCCGATGGGTTCATGGTCGTGCCCACGGACATGGACATGGAAATGCACATGTTCGGCGGGATGTTCGCGCCGACGGATTGGGTGACGCTGATGGTGATGGTGCCTTATGTCCGCAACACGATGCATCACGTGGCGGGCGCCCCGTTGGGCGCTGTCGACTTCACGACATCCAGCGAAGGCATCGGCGATGTGAAACTGTCGGGGCTGTTTCACCTGTTTCACGAAGGGCATCACAGCGTGCAGGGCACATTCGGCGTGAGCTTTCCGACGGGCTCGATCGACGAGCGCGACGACACGCCGGCCGGCAACGATGTGATTCTGCCGTACCCGATGCAGCTTGGCTCGGGCACGTATGATCTGCTGCCCGCGCTGACGTATGTGTATCAGACCGAGCAGTGGTCGGCCGGCGGTCAGACCAGCGGCGTGATCCGACTGGGCACCAACGACCGCAGCTACACGCTCGGCGATCGCTTCGCCGCCACGGGGTGGTTCGCCTGGCAGTGGTGCAAGGCATTCAGCACCTCGGCCCGGCTCAACTACCAGGCCTGGGGCAACATCGACGGGGCCGACCCCGCGTTCACCCGCACCGGCACCGGGCAGTTCATGGCCCCGACCATGGACCCGGACCTGCGCGGCGGGCAGCGCCTGGATGTGCTGGTCGGTATGAACCTGCTGGCGACCGAAGGACCGCTGAAGGGTCATCGCCTGGCGTTTGAGTTCGGCGTGCCGGTCTATCAGAAGCTGGACGGCCCGCAGTTGGAAACCGACTGGATCCTCACAGCCGGGTGGCAGTTCGCGTTCTGAGGATTGGTTAGCGCCATCCGAAATGACAACCGCCAGGGCTGCGTCTGACGCGGCCCTGGCGGTTTTATCTGGTAACGAATCTTCGCGGCGGGATCAGGCGGCGATCGCGTCGGCGGCGACGGGCTGACGCTCGGCGAAGAATTCGTTGAGGCTGTTGTGCATGTCGACCAGCTCGCCGAACAGGCGGCGGGCCTCGGCGCTCGACGCCAGGTGGTTTTCCAGCTCGTAGCGTTCGGCGGTGGCGATTTCCTTGTCCAGGAACATCCAGGTCAGCGTTTCGATCCGGCGGCGAAGTTTGTTGCGAAGCATCATGTGCAGGTCTCCCTTCGAGTCAGGTGCGTTCTGTGCCAATATGGTCTGTGTTGACCATTTGAGTCCTTTATCGTCTTGCACTACCCGTTGTTTTCGGCTGAAAACGAAAGATTTGCCGTCGACAGAGAAATTAGTAGCAATCGATATGCCACGCTGAGGGATTCCCCGGAGCCCAAAACGATAAAGCTCGGAGGCTGGGCAACCGATGCACGATACATGAGGGCTAAGGCCAAGCCATTTGTCATGCGCCGGGATGAACGACTGCCCGTCGAACGCCTGCACTGCGGGCTGGGACAGGTCATTGATCTGTCGCGGGGCGGGATGCGTATCGCCTGTGACTCCAAACCGCCGGTCGAAGTCGGCCAGCGGGGCGCCATCAAGCTGACAGGCCCCGACGGATCGCTGCCGCTGACCGGGCGGGTGGTGTGGATTCGCCGCAGCGGCGGCTGGCGGGTGAAAAAACACGAAATCGGCATCGAATTCGTCGCCATCGATGAGCCGATGCGGCGAACCGTCGAATTGCTGGCTAAATTCGGGTTCATCGACCCGGTCAGCGGGACCAAAGGCCCCGGCGATCAACGCTGGCGAAATACCTCGCAAAACTCGCAGAAAAAGGCCCAACAGGCCGTCCGCGTCGACTTCGATCTGCCCAACTACTACCAGATTCTGGGCGTGGAGCCCGACGCCGACGAGGCTGAAATCAAAAAGGCCTACCGCAAGCTCGCCCGCCAGTATCACCCCGATGTGGCGGCCGACGGCGGCGATGCCGAGCGATTCACGCAGATCACCGAAGCCCTGGCCGTGCTCAGCGATCCCAAACGCCGCAGAAGCTTCGACAAGGTCGCCCTCGCCGAAGCCAAACCAGACGAAGAATCGGCGTAAGCTGAGTATTTTCAGCCTGGTACGTCGACCCCACCCCCACGGCCGATAACTTTCTACAAAAAGTCGCAACAAACCCCTTGACGCACCGATGCGTTTTCGGGTACATTCTGTGCATCTCATTCTCCTCCTCCGACCCCAATTGGCGCAGAACCGATTGGGGTTTTTTCTTGCGCTTCCGGAATTGACCATTACAAGGTGCTCCAACAGCCGGGCCGCTACGCGGCCCTGGTCTTCGCCAGCAACCAGGGCCGCGTAGCGGCCCGGCTATTGAAAAGACCCCGACGATGAGGTTGTCATGCGTCGGGGTCTATCGATGTTGTTGAATGCGTTGCGACTCAGGCTTCGGGTTCGCCGACGACGCCGAGTTGCATTTCGTCGAGGCTGGCGCCGGCGGGGACCATGGGCCACACGTGCTCGTGTTTTTCCACGAGGAAGTCGCCGACCACCGGGCCGTCGCACTCGAGGAACTCGGCCATCTTGGCGGGCAGTTCCTCGGACGACTCGCAACGCACGCCGTGGCAGTGCATCGCCTCGGCCAGGGCCTTGAAGTCGGGGTTGTGCATTTCGGTGTGGCTGTAGCGCTCTTCGTAGAACAGGTCCTGCCACTGCTTGACCATGCCCTGGAAGTCGTTGTTCAGAATCAGAATCTTGGCGCCGATGCCGTACTGCGCGGCGGTGGCCATTTCCATGGCGGTCATGCAGAAGCTGCCGTCACCGTCGATGTCGACGACGGTCTTGTCCGGGCGGCCGAGCTTGGCGCCGATCGAGGCGGGCACACCGTAACCCATCGTGCCCAGGCCACCGGAGGTGATCCACTGCATCGGGTGCTTGTACTGGTAGAACTGGGCGGCCCACATCTGGTGCTGGCCCACGCCGGTCACGACGATCGCATCGCCGCCGGTCTGCTTGTACAGCTCTTCGATCACCTGCTGCGGCTTCATGTGGCCGGGGCGGTCGTCACGCTTGTAGCGGAAGGGATACTGCGCCTTCCACTCGGCGATCTGTGCGATCCACTCGGCCCGATCGCGCGACTCGATCATCGGCGCGATGGCTTCGAGGTTCTTGCGGGCATCGCCTTCAATGCCGAGCGTGGTCGGCACGTTCTTGCCGATCTGCTCGGGGGCGATGTCGAAGTGGATGATGCCGCCGCGGCCTTCGCGGGCGGCGCGCTGGGCTTCGGGAGCGAACCCGCTGATGCGGCCGGTGATGCGGTCGTCGAAACGCGCGCCCACGGCGATGATGCAATCCGATCGCTGCATGGCCCAGTTGGCATACGCCGAGCCGTGCATGCCGAGCATGTGCAGACTCAGCGGGTGGGTTTCGTCGAAGGCGCCCAAGCCCTGCAGCGTGGTGGTCACGGGGATGTTCGCCGCGATGGCGATCTGGCGGAGCGTGTCCCAACCGCGCGACTGGATCACACCCTGGCCGACGTAGAACACCGGGCGCTGGGCGATGTTGATCATCTCGGCAGCCTTGGCCAGTTCATCGGAGGTGCCCAGCTGACGGATGTGATAACCCGGCAGGTGGGGCTCGACGGCGACGGCTTCCTTGAGCGTGGCGGCGGTCACATCCTTGGGCAGGTCGACGAGCACCGGGCCCGGCCGACCGGACATGGCGATGTGGAACGCCTCGTTGATTTTGCGGGGCAGATCGCGCACGTCTTTGACGAGGGTGTTCCACTTGGTGCACGGGCGGGTGATGCCGGTGACGTCGGCTTCCTGGAAAGCGTCGGAGCCGATCGAAGGCGTGGCGACCTGACCGGAGAACACGACCAGCGGGGTGCCGTCCATCAGGGCGTCCTGCATGGGGGTCACGACGTTGGTGGCCCCGGGGCCGGAGGTCACCAGCACGACGCCGGGCTTACCGGTGGCGCGGGCATAGCCCTCGGCCATGTGTCCGGCGCCCTGCTCGTGGCGGGTGAGGATGAACTGGAAATGCGGCGACTCGAAGATGGCGTCGAAGACCGGCAGGATGGCCCCGCCGGGGTAGCCGAAGATCTGGCGCACGCCGTGGTGGCGCATCAGGTCGTGGAAGATCTCGGCGCCCTTGTGGCCGATGTAGGTATCGGACTTTGCGGCGGCGTCGAGTGAGTCGATGCGGGTGTTCAGGGACGGTGAAGTACGGGTGGTGGTCATGGTGCTATCTCACCAGAAGGCCCTCACGGTGCGGTTAAAATTCCGTGACCGGGCGGTTTTTTGCGGCATGAATTTATGGTATTTTACGAATCGGCAAGACCGGGCAGGCGGGCCCATCCCAACTGGTTATAGTCGGGCGTCCCGCCGAATAACAGCGACCAAACCCCCTGCTACGAGGGCGTCGCCGATTCGCCGTACTAGAATGGTGCTCGCAAACATGACCGGTAAGTATAACACGACCCGGTCCGATTTCCAGCCCTCGTGTCCTGAATGGTGCAATAAGCATCTCGGTGACCCGTTAGACAGGTGTGACGGATGAGTGACCCCTCGCAACAGACGCTCGCGGCCGCGGCAGCAGGAGATGCCCAGGCCTGGCGACAGATTGTCGGAGCGTACAGCGGGCGGGTCTACGGACTGCTCTACCGCCAGTGCGGCAACGGGGACCTGGCCGAAGAAATGACCCAGGCGACGTTTGCCAAGGTAGTCAGCAAACTGGCCGATTATGATGAGCAGGGGCGCTTCGAAGCGTGGCTCTTCCGTGTGGCGGTCAACCGCCTCCGCGATGAGCTGCGACGGCGAAAACGTCACGCGGTGCCCGTCGATTTCGACGCCACGCCGCCTGAAGCGCTCGGACAATACGCCGACGGGCCCTCGCCGCAGCAGTCCATGGAGCAGGACGAGCGGATCGAAGCATTGCGGCAGGCGATGACGCAGCTCCCCGCAGCCGATCGTGAATTGCTGGAACTGCGATACACCGCCGAACTGAGCTTCGCACAGATCGCCGAAGTGCTGAATCAGCCGCTCGGAACCGTGCTCGCACGCGGCCACCGGGCTCTGAAAAAACTGCGGGCCATGCTCGAAGACGCCGAGCCGCCCGAATGAACAAAGCCGGCCATGTGAGCCGGCCCGCTCCAGAGCACAGGGCGGGACACAGAAAAGCCCGCCGCCTCCCGGATATGATTCCGATGGAAGGTTGATCATGTACCGCGACGACAAACATCTCGAAGCTGACCTGCGACGCCTGCTGCAGACGCCCGCCCCCGAGGGACTGGCCGAACGCATCTTCAGCGCCACAGCCGACCACCTGACCGCCGGCGGTGTCGACCAACACGACCTGCGCCGCGCGATGGAAGTCAAAGCCCCCCCCGGGCTCAGTCAGCGCGTCTATGAAGCCACGCTCGGCCGAAAGACCGCCGCCGGCAACAACCTGCTGTTCGTCTGCTTCAAGTGGACCGCCCGAAACACCGCCATCGCCGCGTCGATCGCCCTGTTCATCATGGTCGGTCTCTTCCTCGCCGCCGCGCTGAAGTATCAGTCCTACAACGACAACAGCACCGTCGCCGACCGCCAGCCCCCCAAGCCGCTGATCGACGTGGCCTGGATCCACAGCGAGCTGTCCAGCCTCGAACGCATGCTCAATCAGTCCACAACCCCCACGCCTGACAGCCCGCTCGACGCCCAGATCATGGCCCTGTCCGCCGAGGTCGATCAAACCACCCTGTCGATGGCCAGCACCGTCGTCGGTGATAACAACCTCGACCAGTCGACAGAAACCCTCGCCGATGATTTGAACATGCTCGAAGCCCAGATTCGAGCCTACTAACATCAGGCTCACCGGCGCGCCGCCAGACGCCCGCGCCGGCTCGATGCCCGCGACGACTTTGCGATCTGGGAATGGTGGGATTCGTATGCCATGCGGCGGAAAAAATCAGATGCGACCCATCGGCCTGCTCGCGGCTCTCTTGATCAGTATGGCCCTGTTGATATCGCCCGCCGGCGCCGCGGATGCTTCTGCAGGCAATGACCCCATCCCCGCCGACCAGGTCGACACCGCCCTGCAGATCATCGCCGAGATCATGCCCGGCACAGCCAATCGACTCGAAAAACTCCGCGAAAACGACCCCAAGCAGTTTCATCAACTCCTCCGCCGCGTGTTCAATCAGCGCATCGGCGCGATGGTCCGTCTCAAGCAGCAGGACCCTGAACTTTTCGAGTATGACTTCGCCGAACGCAAACTCGAATCGCAGGCCTACATCCTCAGCCGCCGCATCAAGCAGACCGACGCCCCGGATGTCGACCCGCTGAATGATCAGCTTCGCAAGATGCTCTACGAGTTGTTCGACGCCCGTCTGCGCACGCGCGAGTTCGAATTGACCCGCCTGGAAATTCGTCTGCAGTCCCTGCGCGGCCAGCTTGAACAGCAGCGCCAGCAGAAGCAGGCCCTCATCGATAAGCGCTATGACGAGTTGCTGGCCAAGGCCCCGGTCAATCCCTACCCCCCCGACCCGCGCCCCGCCGGCGCCCGGCCCAAAGACGATCCCAAAACCCTCGCCCGCCCCCGTGATGACAAGCCCATCACCAAGCCCCTGGACGAGTCTTCGAGTCCTGGGGGTTCTGGGGGTTCGGCACTCAACGACGAGCAGATCGATCAGATTCTCGCCGTCATCGCAGCCCACCGCCCCGAGCTCGCCCAGGAGCTGCGGGCCCTGCGCGAGCACGACCCCGAGCAGTTCAGCCTCGCCATGAGTCAGCACGCCCCGCGCCTGCGCAAGCTGATGCTCAAGCGCCGTCAGGATCCCAAGGGCTTCGACCTCAAGACCCGCGAGCAGCAGCTTCACGCCGAAGCCGTCCAACTCGCCCGCAAGGTCGGCGGCAAGGAAATCTACGAAGCACAGACCGTCCGTGAAAAACTCCGCATGGTGCTCGAGCAGCAGTTCGACGCCCGCCAGGATCTCCTGCAGCACGAGTTGACCAAGCTCGAAAAGCGCATCGACCAGGCCCACGCCGACCTCGAATCCCAGCGCGCCAAAAAAGACAACTTCGTCAACCACCGCTTCGACAACCTCACCCGCCCCGACAAGAAGTAACCCCGCCCCCCCATCTCCCCCGTTTAGCCGCGAGCCAAAGGCGAGCGCGTCTTTTGCACGCGCCCTGATTTCCGATTCCCCCTCCTGCCCCCCCCACGCCGACGCTGAGCCCCACCGGGGCGAAGCGTCTGGTACCCCCGCACAAACCATCACCAACATTCAGATTCCGCGAGCCGACCAAAAAACCATTGACGCCTCTGGCGAGGAATCATATTATGGACCTCTGTGGTGGAATTGCAGTGACCTTTGTTTCCGGGAGATGTACCCATGTTCAAGTTCTCGTTCCAGCGTGCCCTGCTCGCCAGCGCCGTCATGCTGTTGATCCAGGCCGGCACCCAGGCCCAACTGCTGGACCTTCGCACACTCGAGTCGTCCACCACCGGCTGGACCGGCTACGGCGATAACTTCGAACCCGACTGGGACGGCCACTCCGACGACATCACCCCCCCGTCGTGGTCAAACCCGACCAACGACTCCGGCGGCTATCTGGTGTGGGACGGCAGCTCCGGCGGATACTCGTCCGGCTCAGGGAGTTTCGGCGCCGGCTTTAGCATGGATTACGCTGGCTACCACGATTATGGTTGGACCCCCTGGTCGCCCGATCCGGCGCCGGACATTCAAGCCCCGCAGATTTATCGCCATCGTGTGCAGTCTGTCGAACTCCTCGACCAGCAGCAGCAGGTGACCACCGCCATGCAGGCCGCCGGCGGCAGCGGGTACGCCTCCCACGGCTCCGCCACCACCGATCTGGATCCCGTCGAGTTCAGCCAGTACGCCGAGATCACCACCAGCTTCGGCGACTTCATCGTCGCCGGCGGTCGATCCATCGCCCACCTCGACAGTTCCGCCAACGACACCGCCTTCAGCGCCGCCGGCAAGGTCGCCGCTTCGGCCGGCGCCAACGCGGTCAAAGGTTTTGCCTATCGGCCCAGCCACAGCACCGCCGACGCCTCGTCGAGCATCGCCAGGCAAGCCACCTTCGAACTGAAAACCATCACGCAGTTCGACCTGTCGGCCACGCTTGCCAAGGCCGGCCAGATGAACCTCAACCTCGCCATCTACCAGGACGGCGTCGACAATCCCGTCGCCGCATGGTCCGCCGCCGAAGCCCAGCAGATCACGCAGAAAACCTACGGCGTCCTCGACGCCGGCCAGTACACCATCAAGCTCGAAGCGAGCGCCAGCGCCGCCGCCAGCGCCACCTCGTTCACCGCTTACCCCGTCACCCGGACCGAATCCACCGAATCGGGTTTCAGCGTCGACTTCAAGCTCAACAGCCTCGAATACTGGTACTACACCACCACGCCCGACGGCTCCGGTCAGCATCTTTACGCCGACAGTATCGTCTCCGTGCTCGCCCCCGTGGTTGAAGCCGGCTGGATCTTCGTGCAGGGCGCCGTGCCTTCGGGTGTGTCTTCCGACCTGGTCATCACCAGCGATACCGACCTCCCCGACGACCTGCTGGACACCGTCACCGCCAACCCCGACCACACCGGAACCTACCCCGGCGCGCTGGGCTATCTACAGTACGTCGACGCCTACTGGACCGGCGAGTGGGCCTCGCTGGACATGCCCGTGTCCGAAGCCTACGACGACCTGGAACCCACCGGGTGGTACGACGTGATCGCCGGGCAGTGGATCGACTCACCGCTGGACGCGCTGCGTTTCCCGCTGGACTCCGGCATCGACGAAGCGACCTTCCTCGCGCAGACCGCCGCACTGGTGTCCACCCCCGAGCCCGCCGCGCTGATGCTCCTGCTCACCGCCGCCCCAATGCTGCGCCTCCGCCGCCGCTGAGCCGCCCCACCACAATTTCATCACTCCCCCGTTTAGCCGCGAGCCAACGGCGAGCGCGTCCTTCTGACGCGCCCTATCATTTCCCATTTCCCCCGCCTTCCCGCCCACGCGAGAACCCGCCATGCAGTGTCACCCGATCGGCGTCATCCATACCCAGCATCACCAGGCCACCGGCACACCCATTCAGCCCTGCCGCGCCGTCGGCGTCCCCGGCACCGCCATCATCGATGAACCCTACGTCGAAGGCCTCGCCGACCTCGACGGGTTCGACCGCATCTGGCTGCTGTTCTGGTGCCACCAATCCAGCGAACCGAAAATGACCGTCATCCCCTACCGCGACACCGTCCCGCGCGGCCTGTTTGCCACCCGCGCCCCGGCCCGGCCCAACCCCATCGGCCTGTCCTGCGTGCGACTGGATCGCATCCAGGGCAACACCCTCCACCTGCTCGATGTCGACCTGCTCGACAACACCCCCCTGCTCGACATCAAACCCTACGTCCCCCAGTACGACAACTACCCCGTCCAACACTGCGGCTGGGTCGACCACGCCCCCGACCCCAACCCCGCCGCCGACGCGCGCTTCGAAAAACCCCACCTCGACTGACCACCCCCGACCCACTGCATTCGCCCCGTTTAGCCGGCGGGCTCGCCCGCCGCTTGCGTGATCGTCATGCAGCGCCTTTCGCCGTGACCACACCACCCCACGCGGCGAGCAAGCTCGCCGGCTAAACTTCGTCTGCCACTTCGTAATCGAATTTCGCGCAGCCGGGTATCGAAGTCAAAACGGCGGCCGTGTGCGCATGAGGGTGTCGTGGATTTTCACGAAACGCGAAAAACGTGTTTTTTTGTGCGACGGGTTTGTGCGCGCACCCGGCTTGGCGCGGGTGAAAGTCGGGGGGCGCGAACGGGCGTGTCGCGGCGCGCCACGCTGGTGCGCGCCGAACGGTATCAAACGGGGTGAAAACGCTCTATTTGGAGTGTTTTTTTGACGCTGGCGCGCGCACCGGCGCGGACAGTGGTCATCGCGATGCGCACCGGCGCGGCGGGCGGCGGGGATGGGGGCTCAGAATCGGCGATCGGGGGCGCACGAAATGAACTTCGTCGAAAACGGGTTTTTGATCGTGGTGTGCGCGCGGGGATACCAGACGCTTCGCGGGGCTCAGCGTCGGCGTGAGGAGAGTTACTGCTCGCTGATGCGGATGATCTGGCTGCTGGTGACTTCGCGGCTGGTGCGGGTGATGTTGCGGCCGCCCACCGTGAAGGAAATCTCCAGGGCGAGGGTCTGTTCGCCGTGGCCGCCGACGATCTCGTGGCGGGAGGTGTCGTAGAGCACCTGGCCGGACTGGCTGGCCTCGACGGTGCGGACGTTCAGCTTGGGCGCGTCGGCCGGCAGGTCCGACAGATCGGGGGTGAACCGCATCTTGGAGTTGCGGTCGATCATGACGACGTCGATGCCCGCGATGGATTCAACCGCGGTGGGCTTGTAGGTGGTTTCGAAGTGGATTTCGCCCATGCGGTGGGATGTGTCGTGATCAACGGTCCATGCCTTGCCGAGGCGGGCGTCGGCCTGACCGCCCACGAGAACGGCCAGGTCCATGGCGACCTCGCGGAAGTAGCGTTCGTCGAGATTGTCGCCGGCCTCACCAGCCTTGGACTGAATCGCGCGGTAGCCCTCGACGCGGGCGATCGATCCGTCAGACTCGACGCTGACGGTCAACGGGGCATTGGTGATGGCGTTGATCCAGGTGCGCAGCGAGGCGGTGGCTTCATTGCCGGAGCGGCCGTCTTCCTCGACGCTGTTGCCGGAGGGATCGGTGACCTTCATCCAGATTTTATCGAGGGACATGACCGCCGTGCCGCCGCCGTCGGCCGAGGCTTTGGTGACGGTCCAGGTCAGCTCGGCTTCGAGGTTGACCGTCGACTCGACGGCATCGGTCAGGCCGGTGATCTGCTGAATGGTCAGTTCGGTCTGGGTGATGCGGTAGCGACTGGTCTGACCTTCGGTCCACATCGGCCGCAGATCGAGGGTGTCGGCATCCTGCGCCGAAGCGACGGCGGGAGCGATCAGCGTCAGCAGGAGCGTGAGAACCAGGGGCCGCGTGGCGGAGTGAATCATCTTCATGGTGAACTCAGCATAGGGCGATGCGGCGAAAGAGTCTGCTTCAGGGGAGAATCGACTGGCGGGCGGGCTGATCATTCACGGCGATCAATTCGAGGCGATTGATGATCCACCCGGCGGCCGGATCCTTGCGCCAGTGTATCAACCAGCGGGTTTTGGCGGGATAATCACCATATTTGGAGCTGACGCGGGTCAGGGCGGTCAGCAGGGTTTGCCCGGCAGTGGGCGTGTCGCGGCGGGCCAGCAGGAGCGTGATCGTGGCCGAATCGATGCGGTAAATATTGCGTGCGCGCTTGGCCATGGCGAGGATGGCCTCACGATCAAGGTTGAACAGCAGCACGGACTCGTCGAGCAGGCTGCCCATCGTGTCCAGATCGATCGGGTCGGCGACGGCGGCCTCGACGAGGCGCTCGGTCTTCTGCACCATCCGTTCGCGATCGGTGTTCACCACCTCGGCGACGGTGAACCCGACCACCGCCAGCAGCAGCGGCAGCGCGGCCCATTTCTGGGTGTTGCGATGCCCACTCCGCCCGCCGACGAGAAAGACCACGGCCGCGATCGCGGCGAGGCTGATCGCCAGCGTCCACGGGCTTTCCAGCAGCAGGTGTTCGATCAATGGGGGTTGGGGCCAGTTGTCGACCAATGTTCAAGCCTTTGCGCCGAGAGTTCCGATAAAACCCACAAGGTTGTGGTGTGCGCAGCGTTTGCGGGCGCCATTATATCCGAAGTGCGTGAGGCGCCGATGTCGGAGATTTTCCAGCGTAATCTGCAGGTGTTACAGGCGGTGCACCCCGCCGCCGCCGATCGGCTGACGTCGACCGCCGCCCACCCCGGCGTCGCCTTCGCCCCCGCCCGGCAGGACGGCTACCAGACCGCTTCGCTGACGACCGAACAGGCCGGCCGCTCGATCACGGTCAGCCTCGCCTCGCGCCACCGTCCGTTTGATGAAGCTTCGCGCCTCGCCGACACCGCCGAGCTCGACAAACACGGGTGCATCATCGTCATGGGCCTCGGGCTCGGGTATCACGCGGCGTTACTTGCCGAGCGCACCGCGGGCAAGGCGTTGATGGTCGTGTACGAGCCGGATGTGTCGCTGGCCCGGGCGGTGCTCGAGCAGATGGACCATTCCGACTGGCTGGCCAAGCGTCATGTCGTGCTGCTGCTCGGCGAGGTTGACGACGCCGAGCTGACGCGCCGCTTCGAGCAGCACGCCGGCGTGATCAGTCAGGGTGTACAGTTTGTCTCGCACGCGCCCACCCGCCGCCTGCACGATCAACAGCTCAAAACATTCACCGACCAGTTCGCCAAACTCGTGTCCTACCTCCGCACGAACATGGCGACCACGCTCGTCAACGCCGCGGTGACCTGCCGCAACCTCACCCACAACCTCGGTCACTACGCCGCCGGCGCCACCGTCAATGAACTGGCCGGCGCCGCGGCGGGCTTCCCTGCCGTGCTCGTGTCGGCCGGGCCATCGCTGGCTCGCAATGTGCAGTTGCTTGCCGAGCCGGGCGTGCGCGATCGCGTGGTCATCATCGCCGTGCAGACCGTACTCAAGCCGCTGCTGGCCCGGGGCATCCGTCCGCACTTCGTCACGGCGCTCGACTATCACGAAATCTCCGCGCGCTTCTACGAGTCGCTGCCCGATCTGCCCGACGTCACCCTCGTCGCCGAGCCCAAGGCCCACCCCGTCGTGCTCGACCGCTACCCCGGTCCGATCCGCGTGCTGGGCAACAGCTTCCTCGATAAACTGCTGGGCCCGCTGGTTCGCCCCATCACGCCGATCCGCGCCGGCTCGACCGTCGCCCACCTCTCGCTCTACCTCGCCCAGCACCTCGGCTGCGATCCGATCATCATGGTCGGCCAGGACCTCGGCTTCTCCGACGGACTGTACTACTGCCCCGGCACGGCGATCGACGATGTCTGGGCCGGCGAGCTGAATCCGTTCAACACACTGGACATGATGCAGTGGCAGCGCATCGCCCGCCACAAGTCCAATCTGCAAAAGCGCGTCGACATCAACGAACGCCCGATCTATTCCGACGAGCAGATGCTCACCTACCTCGCGCAGTTCGAGCGCGACTTCGCTGCCGCCCCGCAGACGATCATCGACGCCACCGAAGGCGGCCTGCCCAAGCAGCACACCGCGCCGATGACGCTCGAATCGGCGCTGGCCTGTTACGCCAATCGCCCGCTGCCGCAGTTGCCCGCCGCGTCGATCGAGCCCGATCGTGATCGCCTGCGGCAGGTCGGCGACCTGTTGACCGATCGCATCGAGCAGGTCAAACAGTTCCGCACCGTCAGTCGCAAAACGATGCCGATTCTCAACAACATGCTGCGCGACCAGCGCGATCATGCGAAGATGAACCGCCTTTTCGACAAGCTCGAAAAACACAAAAAGCGTGCCGCCGAACTCGGTGAAGTCTTCGCGCTGGTCAACGAGTTGAACCAGGTGGGGCTTTTCAACCGCGTGCGTGCCGACCGCGCGATCGAGGCCGACGACACCGGCGACCCCTACGAACGCCAGCGCCGCCAGCTTGATCGCGACGTTGATAATATTGACTGGCTCATTCAGGCGTGCGATGAAACCCTCGACATTTTCACCGGCGCCTTGAAGCGCGTTGCCGACCAGCAGGCCGAAATTGATGAGCCCGCGACCGTCGGCGCTTCGGAACGAGGTGCCGCATGATTCGTTCGACCAGTTGCAAGGTCATCGCGGCCGTCGCCTGTCGCGGAGGCGATGAGCAGATGCTCGCCCGCACGCTGGCTCGGCTCGACCGCTGCCGGCACGTCGATCGCATCGTGGTGTTGCACGCCCCGAGCGCCGCCCCGCAGGTGGTTGAATCCGACAAGGTGAAACTTTTCGCGGCAGCCGGTGAACTCGACGACGCGGTGCGCCCCGCGCGCCTGGCCGCACGCCGCTGGTCATCGACCGGGTGGCGTGGCGGCATCGCGGGCGCCTCGGTGTGGGATGAACCCCTCGCCGCCGGCGCGACCGTGCAGGCCCTCGACGCCATGGGCGCATCGGCCGCGTTGATCGTCGGTGAAGACTGGCCGCTGGTCGACCCGGCCCTGTGCGACGCCGTGCTTGAACGCCACCTTCAGCAACCCGATGTGCTCAAGCTCGTGTTCACACAAGCCGCGCCGGGGTTGTGCGGCATCGCCGTCGGGCGTGAGCTGCTCGCCGAGCTGCGAGACAAGCAGGCGATGATCGGTTCGCTGCTGATGTACAACCCGCGCGTGCCGCAGGGCGATCCGATCGGTAAAGACCCGTGTGTGCAGATCGAGCCGGCCGTGCGCGACTTCCGCGGTCGCCTCATCGCCGACAGCCCCCGCTGGCGACGGCTTATCGAAACCATCGATCCCGCCGAGGCCCACGAACTGGACGCCGCGGCGATCGTCGAGCGGCTCGCTCCGCACGTGACCGATGTGCATGATCAATCCCCCGCCCAGGTCACGGTCGAGTTGAACACAACGCGGCAGGTCGAAGGCCCGATCGTGCCGCAGCACCACGCAGCAATCGTGCGGCCGGACATGACCGTCGAACAGGCGCGCGAACTGTTCGAGCAACTGGCCGAATCACCCGACACCGCCGTCACGCTCGGCGGGCTCGGCGACCCGCTGTGCCACCCGCAATGGTTTGACATCGTGAGCGCCGCACACGACGCGGGTCTCGCCGGCCTGCATATCGAAACCGACCTCATCGTCAACACCGAGGTGCTTGAACAGCTCGTTGACTCGCACATCGACGTGATCAGCGTGCGGCTCAACGCCGACTCAGCCCCGATCTATCAGAAGCTGATGGGCGCCGATCAGTTCGACACCGTCCTGCGGAATATCGAATGGCTGCTGAATCATCGGCGAAACGGTCTGCCCTGGATCGTGCCGCGGATGATCAAAACGGCCGACAATGTTCACGAGCTCGAAAGCTTTTTCGATCGATGGATGTATTTCTGCGGGCACGCTGTGATCGAGTCTCCCTCGACCGGGTGCGGCGCGATGCCTGATTTGTCCGTGCTGCCGCTGGCGCCGCCGCGCCGTTACGCCTGCCGCCAGCTCGCCCACCGCATGAGCGTTCACAGCAACGGGGCCGTCGCCACGTGTGATCAGCACTGGGCCTCGGCGCCGGATGGCGACCTCCGCGAACGCTGGCAAAGCCTCCGCAGCCTGTACGATCAACACGCCCGCGGTCGCTTCGAGGCCTACGCCCCGTGCGCCGGCTGCTCGCAGTGGTATCGACCTTGAATTCAAACCCATCGCCAAAGACGTCGACGTTGTGCGTGGTGCTGGCGCGGGCCGGTTCCAAGGGGCTGCCGTCGAAGAATACGCTGCCGGTCGCCGGGCGGCCGATGGTCGAGCACACCTTCGATCACGCGCTGGCCGCGTCGTGTCTCGACCGCATCGTGGCGTCGACGGATGATCCCGTCGTGGCACAACTCGCGCAACTGCGCGGCATCACCGTCATCAAGCGCCCCGCCGATCTCGCCTCCGATACGGCCACCGTCGATGCGGCGGCGCGCCATGCCGTCGAACAGATCGAATGCGAAGGCGCCGTCGTCGAACACGTGGTGATTCTGTACGGCAACATCCCGCTGCGGCCGCATGATCTGATTGACCGGGCCGTGGCGAAGCTGCGTGAAACGGGGGCCGACAGCGTGCAGTCGGTCGCGCCCGTCGGCAAGATGCATCCATACTGGATGAAGCGCGTCGAAGGCGATCGGCTGTTGCAGTATGTCGACAACGATGTGTACCGCCGGCAGGAGCTTCCGCCGGTGTTCATGCTCGACGGCGGGATCATCGCGGTGACGCGCCGCAGCCTGTTCACGATCATCGAAGGCAAACCACACGCCTTTCTGGGCGACGATCGCCGGGCGATCATCACCGGCCCCGGCGAGGTTGTCGATGTCGATGAAGCCAAAGACCTCGCGCTGGCGGAAGTCGCACTGACCGAGCCCGACGAGGCGCGTCAGCTCGACACGCCGCCGGATGTGCACATCGGCGATCGCGCCATCGGCATCGACCAGCCGACGTACATCATCGCCGAACTCGGGGTCAATCACGACGGCTCGATCGACCTCGCCCTGGAGTTGACACGTGTCGCAGCCAACGCGGGCGCCGATGCCGTGAAGCTGCAACTGTTCGACCCCGACCAACTGCTCAGCGCCGAGGCGGAACTCGCCGGTTACCAGGAAGCTGTCGCGGATGATCCGCTACAGATGTTGCGCAAGCTGCAACTGGGTGTGGATGACATGCTGAGGGTCAAACAGCTTGCGCATGAGTTGGGGCTCGGGTTCATCGTCACGCCGTTCAGTCTCGAAAATGTTGATGCCATGCGTCAGCTTGACCCCGATGCGGTCAAAATCGCCTCGCCGGACTGCGTGAATCTTCCGCTGCTGAAAACGATGATGACGCTCGGCAAGCCGATGATCGTGTCGGTCGGGGCGGCCGAGTGGGACGAAATCGCGATGACGGTCGACACACTAGGCGATCACCCGTCCGTGCTGTTGCACTGCGTCAGCGCCTATCCGACGCCGGACGATCACGCGCGGCTCGGGTTACTGGGCTCGCTGAATTACTTCTCTCGCCCCATTGGTTATTCCGATCACACGACGCACGCACTGACCGGCGCGCTGGCCGCCGTCGAAGGCGCCTGCGTGCTCGAAAAACACCTGACCTACGACCGCGCCGCGGCCGGGCCTGATCATGCCGCCAGCGCCGACCCAGCCCAATTCGCCGTGTATGTACAGCACGTGCGCGATGCGGCGACGTTGTTCACACCGGCGGACTGGTCCGTGGATGGTTTACAGCATGACGTGCGCCGCGTGTCGCGCCAATCGCTCTGTGCCGCACGCGATCTGCCTGCCAACCATGTGATCACCCGCGAGGATCTGACGATCAAGCGACCCGGCACGGGTCTGCCCGCCCGGCTGCTCGAAGATGTCGTCGGCAAACGCCTGCTGCGCACCGTACTCGCGAATCAACTGCTGCATGACGGAGATGTCGAAGTGGAACCTCTCGCAAAGTCGCCAAGGCGCAAAGGAGAGGACAATGAATGAAAATGATGCGGCCAGCATCCTGGTCGACATCGGGTACAACATTCATCGCAAGTTGGGCCCCGGGCTGCTTGAGTCGGTTTATGAGCAGATCATGGAGTACGAATTACGCCAGCGAGGCCTCGCAGTTCGCCGGCAGGTGAGTGTTCCGGTCCGATGGAAATCCGTGACGATGGAGACAGCCTTCCGTGCCGACCTGATCGTCGAAGAATGTTTGTTGGTCGAATTGAAGTCCACAATGGAGATCGCGCCGGTCTACATGAAGCAACTGTTGACTTACCTCCGACTCACCCACTTGCGACTGGGCCTGCTGATTAACTTTGGAATGGAGTTATACAGAGACGGCGTCCGTCGCGTCGTCAACGGCTTGCCTGATTCACCCTGATTTCCTTTGCGCCTTGGCGGCTTTGCGAGAGTCTCAACATCATGGCTCATAATCGCACAATTGCGGTGGTCACAGGGACGCGTGCCGAGTATGGCCTGCTCGTGCCGGTGATGCGTGCGATCGAGGCCCGGCGTGAATTGTCGTTACAAGTCATCGTCGCCGGGGCGCACCTGGTGACTGGCACGTGGCGCGACATCGAATTCGACATCGCCGCGAAAGTGCCGATGCAGAAGCGAGGTCGCACCGGGCGAGCCGCGGACGTGGAGGCGCTGGGTCGCGGCATCACCGGATTCGGCAAGGCGTTCGAAACGATCAAGCCGAACTTCGTCGTTGTGCTCGGTGATCGCATCGAAGCTTTCGCCGCGGCAAGTGCCGCCAGCGTCGGCGGCATGCGCGTCGGGCATATACACGGTGGCGATCGGGCTGAGGGTGTGGCCGATGAGGCGATGCGCCATGCGATCAGCAAGTTGGCGCATGTGCACTTTGCCGCGACGGCACAAAGTCGGCGACGCCTGATCCGCATGGGTGAACGGAATGTTCACCGCACGGGGTCGCCTGCCGTCGACGGTCTGCGCGGCGTGAAAGCGGCAACAGATGCACCGGCAGTGATCGTGTTGCAACACCCGATCGGCGCGGCCGACGCGCAGGAAGCAACATGGATGCGGCAGACCCTGGCGGCCACAAAGGGCTATACGCGCATGGTGATGTCGCCCAATGCGGACCCGGGGGCGGCGGGCATTGGTCGGGTGTTGCCGAGCGATGCGGTGAATCACCTGCCGCGGGAGCGTTGGCTGCCGACGCTGGCGGGAGCGAAAGCGATCGTGGGCAACTCGTCGGCGGGATTGATCGAGGCGGCGGTGTTGAAAACGCCGTGTGTGAACATCGGCCCGCGTCAGGCCGGGCGTGAAAAGCCGGCGAACGTGATCGACTGCGATTACGGCGAAGCGAATGTCCGACGGGCGCTGACCAAAGCGCTCAAACTCGACCTGCGACGCATGCGTCATCCCTACGGCGACGGTCGAGCCGGCGAGCGCATCGCCGAACTACTCAGCAAATTCCCGCTCGACAAGATCACAATTCGCAAGCACAATGCGTATTGACATGAGCGACACTCCGCCCATCATCACACTGCTGACGGATTTCGGAACGCGCGACATCTACGTCGGCGTGGTCAAAGGCGTGATTCTCGCACGCTGCGGCGCGGCGCGCATCATCGATCTGTCGCACGAAGTTGGACAAGGCAATGTCCACGAGGGAGGCTATCTGCTGGCTTCGGCGTGGGGTTACTTCCCCAAGGCAACGGTGCACTGCGTGGTGATCGACCCCGGTGTCGGTGGCGATCGGCGGATTCTTGCGGCCGAAGTGGGCGGACAGCATTTCGTGGCGCCGGACAACGGCGTGCTGACGGAAGTGTTCAACGACACCGCCCCGACGCGGGTCGTCAGCGTCGAAAATCAATCGCTGATGATTCAGCCGGTCAGCCAGACCTTTCACGGGCGCGACATTTTCGCCCCGGCGGCGGCGGCACTGGCAAGTGGCACGAAGCTCGATGACCTGGGTCCGGCGACGCAGTCGTGGCTCAAGCTGCCGCGTGTCGAGCCGGTCGAGCAGGACGGGGAAGTGATCGGCCAGGTGGTGCATATCGACCGCTTCGGCAACATCATCACCAACATCCGCGCCGAAGATCTGCCGAACGAGCCGCGTGTGCAGATCGCCCGGCACGCGATTCACGGGCTCGCCGAAAGCTACCAGTCGGTGCCGCGCGGCGAATTGCTGGCAATCGTCGGATCAACCGGCCGCCTGGAAATCAGCATCAACCAGGGCGAGGCGGCGGGTCTGCTCGCCGCCAGCGTCGGCGACCCGGTCTACGTTCGCACAGCGTCCGAATAACCTGCAAAATCAAGTCTTTTTACCCATGATTATGCTATGCGCTGCCCAGCGAATCGGTTAGCATATTTGAGCCGGGCATGTCAAAGGGTAGGTCATGAAAATTGCGATCACCGGATCCACGGGTCTGATCGGACGTGCGGTGGTGGCTCGTTTGCGTGACGAGATGAACACCATCGTCCGCATCGTGCGTAAACCCGTCAGCGCGGTCAGCGAAACACATTCGATTCACTGGTTGCCAAGCCAGGGCACGATTCAGGAACAAAAGCTGTCGGGCGTCGAGGCGGTGATTCACCTGGCCGGTGAAAACATCGCCGGGCGCTGGACCTCGGACAAGAAACAGCGCATTCGCGATACGCGCGTCCGCGGCACGAAGATACTCGTCGATGCCATCAAGCATGTTCCAAACGGGCCGAAGGTTCTGATCAGCGCTTCGGCGGTCGGGTACTACGGCGACCGCGGCGACCAGACCCTGACCGAAGACGACGGCCCGGGCGAAGGCTTTCTGGCGGACGTCTGCAAGGAC
Source organism: Planctomycetales bacterium ZRK34 (assembly GCA_014873095.1). Taxonomy (GTDB): domain Bacteria; phylum Planctomycetota; class Phycisphaerae; order Phycisphaerales; family Zrk34; genus Zrk34. Next base: position 2,729,939 of record CP050848.1, on the reverse strand, counting down.
TGGGAAGCCGAGGCGCTGGCTGCTGAAGAAGCGGGTGTGCGCGTGGTGATCCTCCGGTTCGGGATGGTGCTTTCGCCGGACGGCGGAGCGCTGGAAAAGATGCTGCCGGCTTTCAACTTCGGTATCGGTGGAAAGATCGGATCGGGTAAGCAGCACGTCGGCTGGGTTCACCTCAGCGACGCGGCGCGTGCGGTGGAGTTTGCACTGAACACGCCGAGCATCAAAGGGCCGGTGAATGTGGTGGCGCCGGAGCCGGTGACCAATGCCGAGTTCACCAAGGCATTGGGCAAAACGCTGGACCGGTCGACATGGATGGCGATGCCGGGCTTCGCGGCGAAGCTGGTGCTCGGCGAGATGGCTAAAGAGGTGCTGTTGGCCAGTGCGAAAGTGACGCCGAGCAAGCTGACCCAGGCGGGGTTCACATTCAAGTACCCGGAAATCACCACCGCGCTGGACGCGGCGATGCAACACGCTTAAGGCGAGGGGTCGTCTGAAGAATCGGATTGCTCGCGCTGTTGGCTGTACCAGATGTGCAGGTCGTCGCGCGATCGGAGCGTGCGGCCGAGCGTGAAGATGGTTTTGAACATCAGCGCAAAGTGTTCGGCAGCGCTGTGCGATTCGAGCTTTCTGGCCGAGGTGCGCACCTTTTGCGATAAAACCGTAAACGGCCCCTGACGATGCAGGGCCACCGACAGCGCGATCTCTTCGGCGGCGAAATATTCGGTGCTGAATCCGCCGACGGCCTCGAACACATCACGGCGAACAAACACGAAACAGCCTGCCGCCCAACGGTTGATGCGCGACATCACGTTCCAGAAGGTGATACCGAGTCGTGCGTCCAGCGGCAGGGCGCGATCCATGCCGACCAGCGCCCCCCCGGCGACGGTTTCATGCTGCAGGCTCCGCCAGGCGGCGGCGAGGGTTTGCGCCGGCAGTTGGGTGTCTGCATCGAGGAAGAACAGGTGGTCGCCGATCGCTTCACGGGCGCCGGCGTTGCGCACGGCGGCAATCTGTCGCAACGACACAAGCACCACGCGAGCGCCGAACGAGGCCGCCACGGCGGTGGTGCGATCGGTCGAATCGTCATTGACGACGATGATCTCATAAGGCTCACCCAGCACGTCGGCGGCTGTCTGCAATGCAGTCAGCGTGTCGGGCAGGTAGTCCTGCTCGTTGTGGGCGGGGATGATGAATGAGAGCATGGCCAAAGGATAGCACGAATACCCCGACGCTTCGCTACGCTCGGTATCGGGCTTGGGTACACTGTGGGGACCATGCCGACGATCAAGGACAATGCGATCTGCGTGCGACTGATGGACTGGTCGGAGACCAGCCAGGTTGTGGTCATGATGACGCAGTCGCACGGAAAAGTGTCAGCCGTCGCCAAGGGGGCCAAGCGACAGACGCCCTCGACGCTGGCGAAATTTTCCGGCGGCGTCGAGCTGCTGACCGCCGGCGAAGCGGTGATGATCGTCAAACCTTCCAGCGAACTGGCCAACCTGATCGAGTGGAACCTCGTCGACGCGCACTGGCACCTGCGTGACAACTATCGCGCCTTTGAACTGGCGATGTATGCTGCGGACCTGGTGCATCATCTCGTGCACGACCACGACCCGCACGAAGGGACGTTCGCAGCGCTGCGCGATTTGCTTCGACAGATCGGAAGCACACAAATAAAAAACCCCGACGACTCGGCCGCAAAAGCGGGCTCGTCATCGGACTTGGGGTTGATGGCGGCGCTGGTGAGATTTCAGTGGGCGCTGGTGGTGGACCTCGGGTTCAAACCGGTGCTGGAGGCTGATGCGCAGACCGGCGAGACACTGAATGAATCGGCGGCGACGCTGGCGTTCAGCGCGTCGGCCGGCGGACTGGTCGCGGACACGGGGGCTTCGGATCGCTGGCGTGTGCGGCGACAGACGGTGGATGTGTTACGGGCTGTGGCGGCGGAGACGGGGATCGACCGCTTTGACGAAGCTTCGCTGCGCCGGGCGAATCAGTTGTTGTGCGTGTACTTCCGCGCGATTCTGGATAAGCAACTGCCGACGATGGACGCGCTGCTGCGGGAGCGATAAACCCGCCGCAAGCGGCGGCGCTAAACGGAGACAATCAGCGGGTCGGGGTCTGGCGTTTGTCATCGCGGCGAAGCGATTCGGCGTGGCGACCATTGGTCGCGGCGGCGCGATTGCGGGTGAATTCGAGCAGCTCGCGGACGTTTTCATCGTCGCCTAGCTCGGCTTCGACCTGTTCCAACGCCGCGGCGATGTTGCCGCCGCTGCGGGCGAACAGAATGCGGTGGGCGCGTTTGAGATTGTCGATGGTCTGCGGATCGAATTTGTGGCGTGACAGGCCGATGCTGTTGACGGTCCGCACGCGGGCGGGATGACCATCGCAGACCAGGAACGGCGGACAATCATGCACCACGCCGGAGAGCCCGCCGACGAAGGCGTAACGCCCGATGGTGACATAATGGCTGACCCCGGCGCCGCCGGCGAGCACGGCGTGATCTTCGACGAAGATGTGGCCGGCGAGCATGACGTTGTTCGAAAGGATCGTGTGATCGCCGACGATGCAGTCGTGGGCAACGTGGGCGTTGACCATGATGTAGTTGTAGGAGCCGACCGCGGTGCGACCGCCGCCGTTTTCAGTGCCGATGTGCATGGTCACGTTTTCGCGGATGTCGTTGTGGTCGCCGATTTCGAGCGTGGCGGGCTCACCGCGGTATTTCAGATCCTGCGGGTACTGCCCGAGACAGACGTGATGACCGATGCGGTTGAATTGACCGATCGTGGTGGCGCCTTCGATGATGCAGTGACTGCCGATGCGCGTGCCGCGCCCGATGACGACCTTGGGGCCGATGATGGTGTAGGGTCCGATCTGCACGTCGTCGGCAAGACGGGCATTGCGATCGACGACGGCGGTGGGATGAATCTCGGGCATAACAGGGCGTCTCACTGCGACCGAATCCGGCCGCGAATATGGGTTGGCGATTTCGATCCGTTTCTCATTCCTGTTCAGCGTCGACGAGCATGAATTTGATCTGGGCTTCGGCGGCGAGGTGCTGCCCGACGAAGGCCTGACAGCGGGTGTGGCCGATGCGGCTCTTGACGCGGATGGTGACCGCTTCGATGACCAACTGATCCCCCGGAACGACCGGGCGACGCAGCTTCACTTTGTCCATCGAAAGCAACACGGCCAGGCGGCCGGTGTGTTCAAGTTTCTGCGACAGCAGCACACCAGAAAGCTGCGCCATCGCTTCGACGATCAACACACCGGGCATGATCGGCGTGCCGGGGTAATGCCCCTGGAAAAACTGCTCGTTGATCGACACGTTTTTGATGCCGACGGCCCGGCGATCGCCATCGATCTCGATCACACGATCGATCAGCAACATCGGGTAGCGATGCGGAAGAATCCGCTGGATGCGGCGGATATCGACCAGGCCGTCACCGGTGAGCAGCGACGAATGATGTTGAGCCTGCCGCAGCTTCAACAGCTCGCGGGCCAATTGCTGATTCAGCGCGTGACCGGACTTGTAGGCGACGATGCGTCCGCGGATCGGACACCCGACCAGCGCGAGATCGCCGATCACGTCGACGATCTTGTGACGCACGGGTTCATCATCGAAGCGGAACTTGTTGCCGCCGATGGGGCCGTCCTTGCCGACGACCAGCAGCACATCCGGCGTCAAATGTTTGCCGAGGCCGGCCTGCTGCAACGCCTTGGCCTCGGCTTCGAGCACAAAGGTGCGCGCCGGGGCGATGTTGTGGATGTAGTCGCCGTTGTTGGAATTGAAGGCGTAAAGCTGTTTGCCGATGATGCTGTTTGAACCGTAGTCCAGGTCGTAGATGACCTGCATGTAGGGCTGGTCGGCGGGCAGCGCGGCGATCATGGCGTCACCGTCTTCGCAGGTAACCGGCTCGGTGATCGTCAACACCTTCCGCGGGGCGGTCTGCTCGACGGGCTCGGCTTCCAGCAACGCGGTGACGTAGGGCTCGGCCGACCCGTCAAGGCCCGGCAGCTCGGGGCCGTTGACTTCGATGATGAGGTTGTCGATGCCGAGGCCGTACACAGCCGAAAGGCAGTGCTCGGTGGTTTCGATGGACACGCCGCCGCGGCGCAGGGCGGTGCGACGGGCGCGCTTGGTGACATGAGTGACCAGCGCGGGAATGCGCACCGGCTCGCCGCCGTCGGTCGTGTCGGTGCGAACGAACACCACGCCGTGATCCACCGGGGCAGGCTTGAACTGCACCGTGACCTTTTCACTCATGAAAAGACTCAGCCCGGAGACCTGGGTCGTCCGGGTGATGGTGCGTTGTCGGGATTCGAGGCTTGTGGTGGTCATGGTCCTGTTATTGGATCGACATTATTCCAGTTCGCCGGGGAATTTCTTTCGCAGCCAGCGCAGGGTTTTATCCAGGTGACGCAAAGCGGAAGCTTCGCGCATGAACGCACGGAACGGTTGAGCGGGCATGCCGCCCCATGTCTGGCCCGCGGGGATGTCATGCATCACCCCGGCCCGGGCTGCCAGCTTCGCCCCGGCGCCGATGGTGTGATGGTCCGCAATGCCGACGCCGGCGCCGATCACCGCGCCGTCTTCGATCGTGACGCTGCCGCCGATGCCCGCAACCCCGGCGATGATCACGCAGCGCCCCAGTCGGCAGTTGTGGCCGATCTGCACGAGGTTGTCGATCTTGCAGCTGTCGCCGATGATCGTCGCGCTGAACTTGCCGCGGTCGACACACGAGCCGGCGCCGATCTCGACTTCCGCGCCGATCTGGACCGTCCCGATCTGCGGTATCTTCACGATGCCCGCGCCGCCCGGCGCCGGTCGATACCCGAAGCCGTCGGCCCCGATCGTCACATTCGGATGCAGGATGCAGCGCGGTCCCAGCGTGCAGCGCTCGCGGATCACCGTCCCGGACCAGATCACGCAACTGTCGCCGATCTGACTTTCCGCATGAATCGTCACGTTCGCATGCAGCGTCACATTGTCGCCGATCACCACGTTGGGGCCGATGTAGCAGCCCGCGGCGATTCGCACCCCCCGGCCCAGCCGCGCCGTGGCGTCGACCGTCACCGACGGATGCACCCCTTCGGCGACCGCCACCGGCTCGGGCGCGAGCTTCTTGAGCACCGCCGCGCTGGCCAGATCGACATCCGCCACCACGATGAACGCCCGGCCGTTGGCCTCAGCCAACTCGACGCCCTCGGCGACCAGCGCCGCAGTCGCCTGCGAGTCGCCCCACTGCTCGGCATACAGCGATGAGCCGATCATCGTCAATTGACCTGCGGTGGCGCGGCCGACGATCTCCATCGAGTCGATGGCGACATCGCCCGGGCCGTGCAATTGGCCGCCGGTCAGGTCCGCGATCTGTTGCGTCGTCAATCCCATAAGCAGATCACTATTGTTGCTCACTGAAGCCCCGCGGTCTAGTCATCTTTCTGAGCCTGGAGCATCAGCGACGGGGCGCCGGGCGAAACCCGCCGGCTGACGCGCGGGGCTCAACACAGATGCCATAAGAAAAACCCGCATTTCACGATGGAAATGCGGGTCTTTGAAAATTATCGGATCGTCTCCGGGCTGAACTCTACCGCGGGTTACTTCTTGCGGTTGTTCCATTCGTTGTTCAGCTTCTGGGTGATCTGGTCGGTGATGTCCAGATCGGGGTTGGAATACAGCACCTTGCGGACCTGAATCATCGCCGCCAGCTGCTGCTGGTTTTCACCCTTCAGGTCGCCGGTGCTGTCCTTGAACATCACGATATCGTAGTTGTTCTGCTTGGCCACGCCGCCGATCGCGTCGACGACCTTGCGGTAAAGGGCTTCAAGGCGGACGACCTTCTCACGCTCAAGCTTGCGCTGGTTGAACTGCTTCCAGACCTGGAACTCCAGGGCCTTGTTTTCCAGCTTGGTCTGAGTTTCCTGGTAGGCGGGGGTGCCGGCCGCGAGGATGCCGAGATCGGCCTGAAGGGCCTTGAGCTCGGTCTGGCGGTCCTGCTCCTCTTTCTGGAGTTGCTCGGTCTGCTGGGTGATGTCGGCTTCGACGGTGGACTTTTCATCCAGCGCGTTAAAGACCTGCTGCACGTCGACGACAGCCACGGAAGTCGGGCGGGCGGCCTTGCCCTGGGCCACGAGATTGGCGGCTCCAACCAGCGCCACCACAACCATCGCCACGGCGATCATGCTCAACGATTGACGGAAATTCATGTTCGATGCTCCTTGCAGATTCAATGTTCAAGTGTCCGAATGTTCAGGGTTTAAGTCGAACTTATCCCGAATGACAAAACGTGTAGACCCACATGATACGCGGTTGGACGCCGACTGTTCGAGCCAATGGTTAAAAAGGCAGCGCCAGGTCGAAGCTGAAATACCGAACCTCGTCGCCATCCTGCTTGACCACCGGGTACGCCAGGTCGAATGCGAACGGCGCCTGCCCGAGGAACGGCAGCTTCAGGCGAATGCCGGCACCGACCGAAACACGATACTCATCCAGCCCGATGTCTTCCTGCACCGTGCCTGAGTCAACGAAGAACACGCCGCGCAGCACATCCTCATAGATCGGGTAGTTGTACTCGATGCCGGCGAGGAAACTCCAATCGCCACCGATCGGGTCGTCGCCGCGCGTGCCGGTGTTGGCCGCGATGCCGCGCGGGCCGGCCCCGCGATAGCGGAAGCCTCGGAAGGTCCGGTGGCCGCCGGCGTAGAACCGCTCAAACAGTGGCGTGTCCGAAATGCGGTGCGGCGTGCCCCGGCTGTCGAAGACGATCTTCTCACCCGCGTCGACGATATACCCGATGTTCAAATCCAACTTCAGCGTCGTCTTGCGACCGAAGAAGTCCTCATCCAGCATCAGGTATCCCGTCCAGCCGGTCGTCAACCGCACGAAATCGTAATCACCGGCCAGGCCGTAGTTCTCCAGCCCTGCCGTGAAGCGTGTGCCTTTGTAAGGCAGCAGGCTATCGTCGATCTGCACCGTGGAGCGCGTGATCGAAAAGCCGATGCTGTCGACCAGGCTCGCGCCCGCCACGTCGAAGGCGTCGATCACCGCATCGGAGTCCAAATCCTGCACATCGACCTGTTCCACACGACCGCGGATCGACGCCGACCACACATCCCCGAATCGCTTGCCGACACCCAGCGTGCCGCCCAAACGCTCTTCGTCCCAGTTTTCACGCCGGCGCGTGTAGAAGAACAGGTTCGTATCCAGGAAGTAGTCACTGTCAAAAACATACGGCTCGCGGAACGACACCTGGTAACGCTGAAACTCGTTGCCCGGCTGCAGGGCAATCTGGAAGTACTGTCCGGCCCCGCGGAACGCTCGCCCACGGAAGAACTCGCCCCAGCTTTCGGGCACATCCGCGATGTCGAAGTTGCGCTGCGTCAGATCGATCGCGCCGAAAACGCCCGAGTCTGAACTGACCGCCGCGCCGAAGCTGATCGAACCGGTGTTGGCTTCCTTGACCTCCACCAGTACATCACGCACCTCGTCCTCGGGTTCGCCGAGCACGGTGATTTCCGCTTCACTGATGATGCCGGTGGAGCGGATGCGGCGCTTGGTGGTTTCAATGCCTGTCGAGTCAAACGGCCGACCGGGGTTCAGCCCGCGAATCTGGCGGCGGATGACCTTGTCCTGCGTCAGGGCGTTGCCGCGAATGATCACATTGCCGACCGTCGCCCGGCGCGACTCGCGGATGCGGACCTTCAAATCGACCGTCGGCTCGACGGGGTCGAAAATACGCTGAATGTCCACGCGCGTGTCGATGTACCCGAGTTTGCCGTACAGATCGTTCAGCGACTCGTTGGTGTCGCGCAGGTGATCGATGCTGTAGACATCGCCGATCTTCAACGCCATCGCCTGATAGATCTGCTCGTTGGAGTAGATCGAGTTGCCGTCCAACTCGATGCTGTCGACGGTGTAGCGCCGACCTTCGTCAATGATGAAGCTCACCCCGGCGGTCTTCTGATCGTCGGCGAGTTCGATCCGCCGGCCGACACGGACATCGAGATACCCCCGCTGAGCATAGAAGTCGCGGATGCGGGCGACGTCGGCGTCGATCTGCTCGCGCGACAGAATGCCCTTGCGGAAGATGAACATGTACGAGTTGGTCTTGATCTTCGACTGCAGTTCCTTGGCGGTGAAGACGGTGTTGCCCTGGAACTGAATCTGGCGGACCTTGACGCGAGGCCCTTCACGAACGCGAAGAATCAGAATGCCGTTGTCATCGAGCGTTTCCTGGTCGACGGTGACATCCGCCAGAAAATAGCCGGCGTCCTGATACTTCTTGCGGATCACATCGCGGGCGCGCTCGATCAGGTACGGGTCGCGCGGATCGCCGGCCCGCATCATCACGGCGTCCATCAGTTCATCGTCGTCGAAATTCTTGTTGCCCACGACCTGCACATCCGACAGCAGGGGCTGCTCGTCGACGACGTAAACCAGCGTGATCGATCCGTCGTCGTTGGGCTCGACCTGGGCGCGGACCGCCCCGAAGCGGCCGAGGCGCGTGATGTTTTGAATGTCCTGGGCGACGACCTGGGGGTCGTACGGGTCGCCCGGCTTGGCGCGGACCTGGTTGAGCACGAACTGGGCGTCGATCTGCTTGACGCCTTCGACGCGGACGTCCTTGATCGGCCGGGCCGTCACGTCCACACCCTGGCCGCGCGCTGCTGTCTGCGTGCTCAGCATCGCAAGGCATATCAACAGCCAGATCGCCGCGGCCCCGCACCTGTATCGAACCTGATCGAATGCCAAGTCAGACTCCGAAGTTCATGAAGAGCCGGTAGTTTAGTCGCCGAGCGGGAAATCAACAACCCGCCGCGGGCGTTGTCTACCTGAATATACGAGCCTCGCCGATGGATTCGGGGGCGATCCGGCGCGTCCCGGCGACTGATTGACCCTCCCCCCCACCGCGACTAATGTTAAAGCCATCGTTTTCACCGCCCTGTTCAGGAACACGCCCCGTGCCGATGACATTGTCTCAACTGGCCGATCGCATCGGCGCCACGCTGCAAGCAGCCGACCCCGCCGACGCGGATCGGGTTGTGACCGGCTGCCTCGGGCTTGATGACGCTGGGCCGGAGCATGTGTCGTTTCTGGCCAATCAGCGCTATGCCGAGCAACTCGAAAAGACGCAGGCCGGCGCGGTGATCGTCGCCGCCGATGTCCAATGCCCCGAGCGCACGCTGCTGATCGCGGATGATCCGTATTTCGCCTTCCGCAATGCTGTCGTCGAGTTGCACGGCTTCCGCCAGCACCCGACCCCAACGGGCAGCCAGGACAACCCGAACATCAGCCTGCAGGCGGTCATCTCCCCCACCGCCACGCTCGGCGAAGGCTGCGTCGTCCATCCGTATGCGGTGATCAGCGATAACGTCACGATCGGCAACCACTGCGTCATCTACCCGCACACCTTCATCGGCCCCGATGCCACGATCGGCGACGACTGCCAGTTCTATCCCAACGTCGTCGTCTACGACCACTGCGTCATCGGCCATCGCGTGACGCTGCACGCCGGCTGTGTCATCGGGCAGGATGGGTTCGGCTACGCCACCCACGCCGGAGCCCATCACAAGATCCCGCAGGTCGGCAACGTCATCATCGAAGACGACGTCGAACTCGGCGCCAACTGTGCCGTCGATCGCGCCACCGTCGGGTCGACCATCATCGGTCAGGGCACCAAGTTCTCCGACCTCGTCGCCATCGGGCACGGCACCAAGGTCGGCAAACACAACCTGCTGGTCGCCCTGGTCGGTATCGCCGGCTCCGTCGAAACCGGCGACTACGTCGCCATGGGCGGCATGGTCGGCGTCGCCGGCCACCTGAAGATCGGCAACATGGTGCAGATCGCCGCCACGTCCGGTGTCATGACCGACATCCCCGACAAGGCCCAGTATGGCGGAACCCCCGCCATGCCCCTGACCGAAGCCAAGCGCCGTCACCTGCATTCAATCCGCCTGCCGGACCTGTTCGCCCGCGTGAAAAAACTCGAACGCGAACTGTCCAAACTCCGCAAATCCGAAGACGACTAACCCCCGGCACGCGAACAGTACCGCAAATCAAAAAGCTGTCGCCCCACGACACGCCCGGGGTATTGACGCAAACCGGCCGAATAGTAAAGCTACGATATACAACAACCCGCACCCGTAGCTCAGTAGGACAGAGCAGGGCTTTTCTAATTCGATCAGGTTGAAGGCGCCCAAGCAGTTCGGCGACGAAGCGGTGCGCAAAATTGGGCCCCACAATTCTATTGCAGGGGCGAAGCTCAAGTCTTAAGATTATCGGAGCGATCCGGGGATCACCTCTGGTCACAAATTGCCAAGAAGACACGGGAGCATTCCGTGCTTCTTCACTTTGGATAACTGAGAATTATCCAAAGTTATCGGTGGTTCTATGGTGATAGCGATCTTGAGTTGGCCGTTCTCAAGACGCTGTGTTGTCAAGTCGATACATGAGAACCGAATATGAGTTACGTTCTTCGATGCTAACACCGGGGGAGTGATGGTGCTGCATGGGTGTGTCGTTGCAAATTGCGATTAGAGACTATTGTCAGACGACACTCGTGGTGAACAACCGATCGGGAAAAACACGAAAAGCGTACCACATAGATCTGTGCCAATTTGCAGCATTTGCGGATGAATCAACCGCATTGTCGAACGTGGCGCCGGAAACAATTGAATCGTGGCTAGTCCATCTTCAGCAGCATGGCTACAAGGTGTCGTCAATTCGCCGAAAAATGGCGACGATACGTGTGTTTTTCAATCACTTGAAAGCTAGAGGTCATATCGACGAATCACCGTGCCAGCATATTTGCTTACGGCTGGGGGCACCGAAGCTGCTCACGAGAACAATCGATGGAGTCGATTTGGCACGACTTGTAAATGCCGTCGAGTTGCATGCAACAGTTAATTCATGTGAAGACCCACAATTGTATCGTCTACGAGATCGTTTAATCATACGGCTGTTGGGGTGTACAGGTATTCGCGTTGGTGAACTGGTGTCGTTGTCACTGGGCGATTGGTCGGCGAGTTCTCAGTCATTTAGAATTAACGGCAAAGGGGGCAGAGAGCGTACAACACTGATCGTTCGAGATGAAGATGTGCAGTGTGTTTCCGAATATCTTCACGAACGCATTTTTTTGTCGGTTAATCACAATGGTCTATTTGTCAACCAGCGGGGATCGCAATTGACCACTGAAGGTGTCCGCGCAATCATCCGGCGTATTGCTCGCTCAATGAATATCCGTGCACATATCACACCGCATATGTTTCGCCACACGGCCGCGACGAGGTTGCTGGAAAGTGGTGCCAATCTCCGTGTGGTTCAAGAGTTTTTGGGGCACCGGTCAATTCGATCGACCGAGAGATACACGCATGTGTCACCTCAATATCTCAGAGAGACTCTGAAGAAACATCATCCACTTGAACGTCTTGCGGCTTAACGCCGTGAGCCTTGCATGTCGAGGATAATTGGCTGCCCGAATCAGGACATATCAGCCATGGTCGTCGCCCCAACGGCACTTCACAAGAATTCCCTCAGCGCAGTGGATACCAGACATATTTGTTGGCGGGAATGTAGACACCGTTGATTCGAGTGGATATCTCGTTCTGGAAGCGGTAATCGACGTGGCCATCGAAGTACTGGACATTCATGCCTTCGCGGTGACGAAATGCTGGAAACACATGCGGCGGTCGGACTTCGCCATAGTCGATGTAGTAGTAGGAAGACGACTCCCGGATCCACCAATCGACCGCATCACCCATCTGCATCTTGCCCGATGGATCGCGCACATCGGTCAGGTAATATCCGACATAGGCGGCATTGCCGATGTTGAACGCGTCGTATTGGGGATTCGAATCGACCCCTGCCTCGGTGACGTTCATGCCGTAGCTGAACGCGATGGGATAGTTGCCGCTGGGATCGTCGTAAGAAAATGACTTCGTGGCCAGGGGGCAGAGCATACCGGCCGGAGCCCATCCATTGGGTTCGACCTCGTCGAGATTCAGTAGCTTGCGGTAGTGTTTGTTGCCATGCCAGGTGGACCACTGGTGGGTGCCTGTGTCGAAGTCGCCACTGACGCCGGTCTTGACCGGGACGTACCATCCCTTGAAATCATTGGTGTACATGATATTGGCCGTGGAATACTGGCGGAGGTTGCTCATGCACGCCAAGCGTTTAGCCTCAAGGCGAGCGGCCGCCAGCGATGGCAGCAGAATGGCGACCAGCAGCGCAATGATCGACACCACAACCAGTAGCTCGATGAGTGTGAATGCGCTGCGTCGCATACGACCCTTTCTATCGTCATCGACCTTCGCCCGTCGCGTCACCGGCGCCGGCGCACCAACACCATCGCCCCGATCGAAAGCATCCCCAACGAGGACGGCTCCGGCAGCAGTGTGATACTCGCCCCGAAGTCATCCACGGGATCTTTGTTGTCCGCCCAGTAGCTGTCGTTGACCGCGAAGTACAGGAATGCCCCGCCGGTGGGAACGATGATTTCGATGAAGGTCTGCGTACCGTCCGCCGAGGCGACGAGGAAATCTTCGGTGATGTCGGAACTTTCCCCGCTGATGGCGTTGTTGTTGGTCACGAAATCTGTGCCGGCGTCGATGGCGCCGGGGATTCGGTTCAGCAGCGTGTGATCGGAACTGATCGTGCTGGAACTGCTGAACACCGCTATCAGCGACAGCTTGTTGTCCTCAGCGGGATTGGCGGCGCCCTGGCTTTGGTAAGCGCCGAGACGCGTCAGACGGATCAATTGCCCGGGGGTGATACCCATCGCCGCCAGGTCGACCGATGTCGAATTTGGAGCACTATCGTTGTATGCACCACCGGTGCCCGGGCTCGCGGGGTTGAGCGTGTGCGTATAGGTGGCGGCGGGATCAAGGCTGACCAGCACAGTCGCTGCTTCAAGTGAACCGACGCCGGAGCCCGCCAGAAACAGGGCCGCCGTCGTCACGATCAAAAGTAATGGGTTCCAACGCATGCATCATCTCCTTGGTGTATTTGCAGGCTCATCGTTTCCGGCGACACGACGCCGTCAGCAGCAGCAGGCCGGACATGACGGCCAGTGTCGTGGGTTCGGGAATCGCAATGCTGACGGCATAATCCCCATCGGGATCCGTGTTGTCGCCAAAGTAACTGTCGCTGTCAGTGAAGAATATGTAGGCGGCGCCGGCCGGCACGATGATTTTCAAGGGGCTGGTGCCGATGAAGAAATCTTCGGGGATGTCGGTGGCGTCGCCGCCGGTCACCGCAGGCCAATTTGGCGTGACGAAGTCGGAGCCGGCGTCGATGGCGCCGGTCACACGATTGACCATGCTTTTGTCAGCCAGCGTACTGGTGCTGCTGAACACGGCGACCAGCGAGTGCGATGTGTCAGACCCGCTGCTGGATGGCTGGTAGTCGCCAAGCTGAGTGAATTCGATGCTCATACCCGGCGTGATGCCCAGCGCGGCCAGATCAACGGCGGTCGTGTCCGTCGCATTGCCGTTGTGATGCAGGTAGGTTTCTTTGGGATTCAAGCTCAGCGTGATCGCGCCGGACGCGGACGTCACAAGTCCACCGGTCATACACATCGTCGTAGCCACAAATGTCAGTACCCTTGCATGTCTCATATCGGATTCTCCTGTGGGTCATTGCCCGGCTGCGTTCGGCGTGACAGGGGTAGACGGGATCGTCAAGGCCTCCGCCCCGTGCGACTCGGTGGGTTGGGCCGATGACAACGCGTCGTTTTCGATGCTGACGGCGTAATCGCCGTCGGGATCAGAGTTGTCGGAGAAGTAACTATCGCGCGGTGAGAAGAACAGGAACCGCGCCCCATCAGGCACGACCACGCGAATGCCCTCTGTAGTCACGTCAAAGTCCTCGGCGATGTCCGTCGGCTCGTGAAGCCCTTGGGCATTCACCGCGGCAGCCGGCGGCGTCTGGACTTCCCCGGACTCGCAAGCCAGCGCATCGCGCACGCGGCACAGATGATCACGCCCCAGCAGCACATCGCTGGCGCTGAAGACGGCGGCGAGTGTTTGAATCCGATCTTCGTTTTGTTTCTGACCCTGGTAGTCGCCCAATTGCATCAGCGTGATGGTCATGCCGGGGTCAATGCCCAGTGCCGCCAAGTCGACAGGCATCGGGCTTTCTGACTGCTCGCCGACGCTATGCAAATAAGTCTGACGTGGGTTCAACGAGATCACGGTGCGCACTAACTGAATCAGTTGACTCGCGTCGTCGAAGCGTGATGTCTGACCGCTGACCAGTTTGACCGGTACGCCGGGGGACAGTGTCCGCACCTGAGCCTCGCCGGCACTCGATGTCCAGTGCAACTCGACGCGGCCCTGAGATACCATCAGCGTGGTGGATGTCTCATCGACACGCAGTTCAAAGCGTGTGCCCAGATCGACGACGTAGGCGCCTCGCGGCAAATTGACCGTAAACCCACGGGCATTTGCAGGCACATAGGCGACGATTCGGCCGGAGGTGAGTTTGCCCTGGTTGGGGCCGGTCATCTCGAACGCGCAAGGCCCGACCATGTCGACAACGGCGGTGGAGTTGAACATGATCTGGGCCATGCCCGAAGTCAGCCGGATCGGGCCGGTGGACAGTGTGCCGCCGAGGTTCATAGGCCTCTCGGTATCGGCGAAGACGGCGTTCTGCATGTCTGTCAAGGTGGCAACCGCCATGTCATGCGATGCGTTAGGCGCAGGTGCCGAGGTCGAGGGCCGGGTGACAGCGTCGAGAAACCACCAGACGGTCAGACTGATCAGCACAGTGGCAGCCACCGCAAGGATCGGACGCCCAATCCGACGCCCCGCGCTTAGCAACGCAGTACGCCCCCGCCTCCTGAATGGGCGCAAATGGTCAACGTCGGCGGCGATCAACATTGATTCGGCCATCGTGGCGCGCGATTCACGCATGAGCCAGGTTTGTGCGACCACGCGGTTGAACAGCCGTCGTTGCGCCGGATCGGCCTTCAACGCCACGCCCAACTGCTCCGCATCCGCCGGGGTGCAACGCTGCTCCAGAAACGCAAGCGTCAACTCCACCAACTGGTTGTCAGACAACATGTCCCGCCCGTCATCCATGCTGATGAACCCTCTCGGCGAGGCTTTTCTGAATGCAGGTGGCCAATTTGCGGTGAATCCGCGTGAATGTCACATAAATCGTCTTGAGGTTCCGATTCAGCTTCCGGGCGATCTCCGGCCCGGTCAGATTGCCGCTGTACCGCAGGTCAACCAGGCGTCGAGCATCAGGCGCCAGTTCATTCAGGCAGCGATCCAAGGCCTGCTGCAGATCGCGGGCTGAAGCCTTATCTTCATGTAGATCCGCTTCGATCAGGTGGTAAACCGAATCATCGAAAACCAGCGGCTGCGACTCGCGCCGCCGTAGCGCGTCTATCCCACGAAACCGGGCGCCCTGAAGCAGCCAATTTTGAAGGTGTTCCACCGTGTCGATTTGCGATCGCTTCTGAACTGCTTCGGCACACAGATCTTGGTAGAGGTCTTCCGCCAGCGCCATGTCATGAACAATCGCCCAAATATAGGCGACGACACGCATGCGCGACGCGACAAGTTGCTTCACCATGGATGCTTCGGTGATCGACATAAATACGCCCTCCACAGGTAAATCCGCAGCGGACCACCAAATCCCTACATCCCCCGTAATTCTTTTTTCGCCGAGAGTCACCGTGCAAATCTTGTTCGTTCGACACCACCACTTATATCCGCATCGCCTGTCGATGTGGCGTTATCGTGAGACTCTGGGTCGTTCATTCCAAGTTTCTGGGTATTCGAGTTGTCCGATCATCTGCATCGCCGACTAGAATTGAGTGTGGGCGCGAAAACATCTAGCCCCGCGGCGTCCTCTTTAAGTCCCTACCACACAGCGATGATCAACATTATGACCACCACCGGGACTGACCCCCTCCCGATTCTTGCACCAGTCAACGTGAGAGAATCACTCAACCCGGTTTTCTCGTAGATCCTGGCATAACAAATCCGAGGGGGTTGCTGTTGTGCAGGATGTGAAGTACCGGCTGCCCATGGCGTTTGTTCACTCCCCCAACAAACATCGATCTCTGTCCGTGGTGACATTGCTCAATGGCCTCCCCATCGCTTTGGGGTTGGATTGGCGTTCAATCTCCATGGCTCGTCCGTGAGCCGTTGGCAACTCGGCATGTCATTCGCCGGGAGCAGTTAGGCGGAGTACCAGGGACGGAGCGAAGTCATGGTAAGCACGTTCCCACGTTTCATGATACGCATCGTAGCCGTCGGCTTCGTAACGCCCAACGGGACGATGCAGTTCAAATTCGAGATTCATTTCGCGATTGGTGTATTTTGAAACAACGTGCCATCGACCAAATTTTTCGGATCTTTCAATTGGTGACACGGGGGCAGCGCTCGGCGTTGCGTTGTCGGACCAGTGAACCGTCGCACGGCTCTTGATTTTTAAAGGATATTCCAACTCAAACGGTGTGACGCGCTGCTCGATGTAGTCTGCTTGGGTGAAGTATCTCTCCCAGAAGCAGGGCAGCGAGCCACTTAGTTGTTGATTAATGCGATCAAACCAGTCATTGAGCTGATAAGTCAGCTCCATACGCAGCGGCTTGTTCAATTCGTCGCGGTTGTAGATCTTCAAAGATTGAAGTCGTACCTTGGAGTCGATTGAAGCGAGCGTGTTTTGAATCAATTCACGATTTCCCTTTTCGCTTGCATCCTGCATGTAATTGCGCAAGTGACCAGCTAATAGACCGTAGAACTCAATTTGCTCTTGAACGCTAACATGGCCCTCCGCGCTGATGTGCAACTGACGCTCAGTATCGATTCGATATGCATTGTCCGAATAGGGCGGGACGGTGACAAGTCGGGGATTGTCTGCATCAAGCACGAGGGCACGCTGTCCAGCGAGCGTATCAGGCGTACCTTGGGTCAGATCGGTGTATTTATCGGTGCAGTCGATGAACAAGCCCTCTCCTGAGTTCGGAACAAAAACGATCATGTGGTTGAACTGATCAACGGATGGCAGGTCTTCAGCAAGTCGACCGTTGGTTTTGATCAGAGCGAGATGAGCCTCAATATCGTTGGCACGCAGCATGTGATAGAGCAGTAGACTGTGATCCTTACAGTCGCCATAACGATCATGGGTGATTTGCGGGCTGGGATTCATCACATGGGCACGACGGCCAAATTCTATCGCTTGGTATGTCAACGTCTTTTGAACGTGCTGACTCACTACTGCTAAGCGCTGTTCGGGGGTGGCCAGCCCTTCGGTCAATTGCATAGCCAATGCTTTGATCTGCGAAGGCAGCGGCAGGCGATGCTCGATTTCAGCAAGATACTCGGTGGCTTGATCGGCCCATGTCGCCTCAGCGTCAGCGATGCAGATGTTGGGTATAAACGATGCCAAATCTGCTTGTGAGGCCTCCCAGTGAAACACCTGCGGCTGATCAATCAGCCAGCAACCCGCCTCACCGAATGCGACCTTCTTGACGCCGTGGGAACTTTGCATGCGTAACTGGTCCTGCGGCGCGCGCACCAACCAGAATGCGCGGCCGACCGGCAAGCCCGTTATCAGAAAACGCCGGCGAAACGGATATGCTCTCGGTGGGACCGAGTCGGAGCGTGTGACGGCTAATTCGATTCGATATCCCGGTTTGAGGCCCGGTACGGGTAGCGTCAGTACTTGGTCGTGCGTGGCCATTTGACCGGCGGTCTGATCGACCACGTAATAGCTATTTGGATCACCTGAGGCGACACGCTCCCCGCGTTCGTTAAAAACATCCAGCCAATTGACATAAATTGATTCGTAGAGCGGGTCGAAAGCGTGTTCGATTGTGTTGAACGAACTGACACCCGTGGCGTTGTGGACGGTGACGGACATGTAATAGGTTGTATGATGCGACTGCCCGGGTTCGAACTGCTCTGCGTGGCCGTACCAGTTGTATTGGGCAGGCTCATCATGCTCTGGAGGTGCAACGGCAGCAAGTTGTTCAAGTAACTCAGAAGGTAATGCGACCGGCTCGATCGGCTGTTTGATTGATGTATTCTGTCCCTCGCCGAGCATTCCCGAGACGAAATCGATGGCCGATTGAATCGACTCATCCCGTGGCGCCTTAGCCAGGGCTTGCTCAAACGACGCCTTGGCCTCGCGATACCGCTTGAGGTCAAACTCTAGATCGCCCTTGACATAAAATGCCTCTGCCGTCTTGTTGCCATGTTCAATAAAGCGGTTAATCCGTTGTAGCGCATCTTTGAGTCGGTCGGCATCACGATAAATCCGAATTAATTCATATGTTGCCTCGACATGTGCAGGTTCGCGCTCGAGCAATTGTTCCAGTAAACTGATCGGTCGATTCCGATTTCCCAACGACGCCAATAGCCGGGCCTGCGCCAGCCGCAACTCCGTAGACTCGCCACCTTCCAGATATCGCGCGATATAACCCAGCGCTTCGGATATCCGCCCCTGCTGCTGCATGATATTCGCGAAATGCAGCATATGAGCCTCGTTGCGCACTCCCTCTTGAAACAGCTTGGCGTACTGCCTGATTGACTCGTTTGTCTTGCCGGTTTCATAGAGCAACTGCGCTTCGAGCAACCGAATCTTGAGGGGCAGTTCGTGTGGCCTCGCAGGGTGCTTGAGCAACTCCAAGGCTTTGGTGTAATCCTGAAGTTCCGTCCATGTGTCGACCGCATTACCTAATGTAACCGAATCCGTTGGATTGATACGCCAGCTTCGAGCGAACCACTCCGCCGCCGTTTGCAACCGGCCTTGTTTATATTCGTACAACCCAATTTCATTGTAAGCTTTGCCGTGTGTCGTCAATTCGTGGGGATTCAAGGCGTCATGGTCAAATGTCTTATCCGGCTCGATGAGCCGAAATCGATCCATTGCCGCCTCGATCTGCGGCATTAAATCCTCATGCCCATTCTCGGTCCATCCGCCGATCAGATAGGCGATGCGATCGGTATAGATCACACGCAATTGGAAATCTACGGCGATATCTTCCCTTATGCGACGAGCGGTAAAGGCGACGCCATGACCGCCTTCAATTTGAAATGAGCGGCGATTACTTACCCCGGATTGCTTCAGGCCAAAATTGTAGAGTGACAGCGCCGCATTGATCAGCGCGTCAGTGGACGGTTCGTAACCATCAAAGCGAAATGGGCTGATCGCCAAATACCCATAATTTCTGTAGATCGTCGCGGTGGTCGCAGAGCCAACATCACGGTGGTGGCTCGGCCAAAGCCTCCATCCTTCATCCGACAGGGCGATCGTGTAGCCATACTTTGATGAACGTGCCTGGGTAAGGCTTGGCACTTGTGGTGTGGAGGCTACTGCCTCACGGTCGATCAATTCGAAATGCTCCATAGCCTGTATGCCTGTCTGGCTGAGCATGTGGCCATTATTTTGCGGACACCACGCGACGATTTTATAGGCATATCCATTGTGTTGGGCAATCCAGAACAGATAACTCACGCTGAAACCGTTGGCCGATAGATCGCAGGCATAGAGTTTACCTGGAATATTGTCAATGTTTTTTGGACCTAGAGGGTGCCACGCCAACATCGTCGATTCACTGCGCATTTGCGATTCGGTAATTTTAGCAAGTGCGTCAGTGTCCATAAAAAAGTTCAGGCCAATTTGCTCCTCAGTCACTGCCAGATACATCAATGGATTCTGCCGAATGTACCCCGCCGATGCTGTCGGAATCAACTTTTGAATGTCGATCTTGACCCATGGTTCGTCGAGTTCGCGAATTCGAAAGTTGCATGCGTTAGATGATGACTGAGCAACAGTTGACTTACTCTCCGAGGTATCGTCCTCTAATGCTTGAGATAGACCGGGGAGTATTTGTTTGTCCATCGGCTTGTTGTCATGCGTGGCTACATGAGCAACAACAGCGGATTGACCCTGTTGATCTTTTTTATCGGAGATGTTTGAAACAACGACCGTTACCGCAATGCCTCCGGCAATTAATACAGTCACGATCGACGTCCATGCCAATCTGCCGCCGCGTTCATATTTTGTTGGAGTTCGCGCAATCTGCACCCGTGCAATCACCGCCGCGATTAACCCGATTAGTAACAAAGCAACCGCCAGTACCGCCAGCCCTAGAACGAACAACCACTGATCGGGAGCTATCAGCATGACGTTCGTTATGGCACCACTGATCAACATGCTGCTGATCACCAGTGCCAACGACGAGGCCCCAAGTGTGTTGGCTTTAGGAGCCCGAGCGATCTTTACGCACTTGATCACCGCCGCGATCAACAAGACTGTCAATACGGCTGTCACCAGAACTTCGTAAATATCAATTTCAGTTCGGTTTGCCGCCAGCAGAAGCGTCTGCCACGCCATGATCAATTCCTTCCATCAAATACCTGCATTGATGATTCCGGTATCTGATGGTGCGCCACCGCCCACGCCCCGGAATTTATAGAATCAGTTTACAGGCTGAACTTATCGATCACAATACAAGTTCCCTATGTCTATAGTGGGGGCGCGGATTGTTACCTCGGTTTGCGTCGTATTGCCTCATTCTGCCGCGCCGACGATTAGCGACAAGCTACGCAATTGCAGTTAGGTTAACGCATTATGGTGATATTTCGATCGGGGTTCCTAAAGCTCAGGTCGCAGGTTCGAATCCTGCCGGGTATACTTTCTTAAGCCTTGCAATTGCAGCAGTTAATACATCCGACCAACTTGCCCCAAACCCGCCAAAATCGGCTTAGGCGCGTATAGGGCGCGAATGGGCTCGTCAGTTTTGGCAATTTCGGGACATTTGGAGGTCGCAAGTTGGCACTGGAACCGGGTGGGTACGCCGACAAGCTTGGCAATCGGTTTGAAGGTCTGTGGGTTGCACGCCAGCTTCTCCAGTTACTCGCAGGGCGGTGCGTAAGCGTCAAGTTGGAAGCTGTAGGCGATGATGAGCGAGGAGTTGATGTTTGGGTCGCAGACGCTAATGGATGGCGCATTGCGCAGCAATGTAAAAGGCAGAACGGATCTAAGCCCCAATGGTCGTTTTCTGATCTGGCACGTAAGGGCATCGCCGCATATCTTCGAGAACAGCTTGAACGTTCACCTCAGATTAGATTCTCACTGGTGTCGTCTACCGATGCTCCAGACCTAAAGGGATCTATCCGACAGCGCGCGTCTGTCCAGTGGTGATGCCGAGTCGTTCTATAAGCATCAGATTCAATCGGTTTCACATGATCGGCGCGCGGCATTTGCCGCATTTTGTGAAGCCATAAAACTGAAAGCCAATAGTCAGACAGACCGAATGTTGGCGTACGATCTCCTCCAGAGATCAGACTTCCATCTTTTTCAGGACAATCGTGAAAACTTAGGACCAACGCCTCGTTACTCGTCACAGGCAAACCGGACGTCGTAATCGTAGCGCTCGCGGACTATGCCGAGTCGCGCCTGCGTGCGCAAATTCACGCCGACGAACTTCACCGGTTTCTTGTCGAGAAAGGATTCCAACCGCGCACACTCACTACTGATGAACGCGTGGCGCAGCGGCTGATCGCCTTGCAGGATCAATTCCTTGAATCCTTCGCTGTTGATCTTGCCGGCGGAGATGTAATCCATCGTTCTGAATCTGATCAACTCTCGAAGCTGATCAGAGACTCCGGTTCTGGTCAGATTACTGTTGTCCATGGATCGCCAGGAGCAGGAAAGAGCGGTGTGTTGTTTGAAGTTGCTCAGCACCCTCGCGATACCAATATTCCATTCTTGCCAATTCGACTACACGAGTATCAGAATGAGACTGGTGGTGATATATAGCAGTCTCACAGCTCCGCTTACGGCAGTTGACCTGCGCTTCGAGGGTGTGACGGTCAAAACGTGAAACCGCGACATTGCGACCGTGGTGCTAACTCGTCATATCGCCCAGCGTTGCTGTTGGCAGCGTGTAACGTTCGGGGTCTGCCCTTTTGAATCTACAGCGTACCGACCGCCGCCCGATTCAACCAGCGTTGAATCTCGTGGGCGATGAACTCAGGACCGTTGTCGCTGCGAATGCGCTGCGGCGCCCCACGCAACGCGAACAGATACTGCAACGTCAACACCACATCCCGTGACGTGAACGTTCGGCCCACCTCGATGCGTCGATTTGTGACGCACACAACCGTGCTCACTTTTGCCTGGCAATCGCTGGCGTTTGTGGTGTCTGGTCGGAACCTGCATGTTTTGCTGCTTCCATAATCGATGGACGCGACCAAGCCCCACAGACCGGGTCCACCCCGCCGTACTTGGTCCGCCAGCGATAGTACGTCTGCTCGCTGATGTACAACTGCTTACAAACTTCGGGGACCTTCAGCCCTTTGCCCAGTTCCACTTCCGCCTGACGCAGCTTGGCCACGATCTGTTCCGGTGCATGTCACTTGTTCAAGAGGAATCCTTTCCGGCATTCGCCGGCAGCATTCTCTCATAAATCCTGGATCAGGTTTCCCGGAGGGGGGGGGCACTTCCTGCATCATGACAACATCGTGCCCACGGACCTGCCCCGCGGATGGAAGTGAAATGAAGGCACCGCCGTTTCGAACCCCAGGGCCGGGTGACCCTGCCGAATCCTTAACGCCTAAACTCGCCTGACACCCCCCATCCAGCGGGCGTGATCCGCCGAACCACCCCACCCGCTACGCGAAAAACTCTCGCAATTCTGCGGGTGGTTTTTATGCGCCATGTCATACCAATCAGGCGAAGGTGCAGTTTGATGTGTGTGGGGGTAAACAATTGTGATGGCACAGATTCGAGCGAAGCGGTAGATTTTCTTGGATGGCTATGACAGGTTCAGCGTTGGCGGACGCATAAATAGGTGGGGTGTTGTATGGGTTGAAGATGTTGAGCCTTTGAGGGGTCTGTCGTGGCCAATGAAAATCAACAACTTCGCGGCGAGGCATGGGAGCGGTTCACGCGGCTATGGGTTAAGGCCCAGCCGGCACTGAGCACGTTCATCGCGACGGTGATCGTCGATGCCAACGATGCTGAGGACGTGTTGCAGAATGTGGCGCTGAGTGCTTCACGCGACTTCGACCAGTACGACCCGGACCGCCCGTTCCTACCCTGGGCGTTGACGATTGCACGCCATCGCGTGATTGATCACCATCGCACTCGCCAGCGGAGAGGACGGCACTTCAGCGCGACAACGGTTGAGCGTCTGGCGGCTGTTTGTGAAAAAACGATGCCGGGAGCGGTGACTGATGAGCATGATCGAGTCACAGCGCTTCGCTCTTGCGTGAAGCAACTGCCGGCCAATCACCAACGCGTGCTCGGGCTGCGCTATCACGCGGATATGCCCTGTGCGAAGATCGCTGAGCGGATGGGCACCTCTTGCAACGCCATCTTTTTGATGCTGTCGCGTGTGCGCACGAAGCTTGCCGAGTGCATTCAGCATCAGCTGCGGAAAGCGGGCGACACATGATCAAGCTTGATGCGAATATCGCCCGCCTGCTCAGCGCATACTTCGAGGGGGCACTCGAGGATGATCAATACGACGAGTTGGAATCGTGGATCAATGCCAACGATGAGCATGCCGCTTTGCTGATCGAACATGCCCAACTCGGGCGTCTGCTGAGCCAGCAATACAAGCTGTCCAGCTTCGAAGATGAGGCCGCCGTATTCAACGCGGAATACGCCTCGGCGAAGCGCCGCATGTCGACACTTGCAGCCGGTCTCGCGCTGGCTGCCGCGTTGGCGCTGTCACTGACCGTGTGGTTTATGACCCGCCCGGAGGCTGATCGCACGACGCTCGATCCCGTGGAGCGTGATACAACGCCGGTTGCGGTGCTGATGGAAACCGTCGATGTGGTCTGGGCCAGCAACCCGGTGACGATCGGCGACAATCTGCCGTCGGGCATGTTGCGGGCTGAGTCCGGCACGATGCATGTGCAGATGGTGGGCGGGGCAAGTGTCACGCTGATCGGGCCGTTTGAATTCGTGATGGAATCGGCTGACGCAGCGCGGTTGAACTATGGCACTTTACGTGCGGAAGCTCCGGGCGAGGCGGCAGGTTTTACCGTGCATACACCGGGGTTTGACGTGATCGACCTGGGGACGGCTTTTGCGGTCTACTTGCAGCGCGATGGCGGAGGCCAGGTCGCAGTGACGCAGGGCGTCGTCGAAGTGCGCAGCGCGTCGCAGACCGTGCGGCTCGTAGCGGATCAACACATTCGCTTCACAAACGACGAGGGACTCTCGGCGCCGACGAGTCTGGCCGAGGCGGGCATATCCGGCCAGC
Source organism: Planctomycetales bacterium ZRK34 (assembly GCA_014873095.1). Taxonomy (GTDB): domain Bacteria; phylum Planctomycetota; class Phycisphaerae; order Phycisphaerales; family Zrk34; genus Zrk34. Next base: position 2,705,706 of record CP050848.1, on the reverse strand, counting down.
AGCTACCGACGGCAACCGATCATGCGAAGGTCGTGCTGGATGGGATTCGCCTGAGCAAAACTGACGGGCCAGGCGCTTCGGATCCCCGCAAGTTGTACACACAGACTTTCACCGCCGATCCCGGTCGCCGACTTGTCGGCATCGAGTGCGCGACCGACGACGTACAGGACGCGGGCGCCGATGCCGAGTTCGGGATCTTCGCCATCACATTGACGACACCCATCGGGGTCGAGCAGGCCGCGCCGCTGGGGTCACGGGTGAACCGGGATATCATCGCCGATGCCGCCACGCCGCCGACCGACGGCGGGTGGCGGCGCAACGGTGAATACTTCGATGCTTCGAGCTTTCCAGCGTCAATACACACGTCCGCTGACAGCGAGCCGATGCTGTCCACCAACAACGATGTGACCTATCACTTGGTCGCTTCCCCGACCGCACCCGCCACGTCAGACACGTGGATCATCAAAGTCGGGGAAGGTGAAATGCTCGAGATTCTGCCCGGCCGTTATGCCCGCGTATCGCTACTGTTTTCGGCCGTCGGATTCAATCCCGTCGGCCCCGGGGCCAACAACGGCTCGATTATTCTGCACTACGACGACGGCACGACCCGGCGATACACATGGGACCTCGCCGACTCCAACGGCGCCGGCCTCATGCCCGCACCCGCCGCGCCTTGAACTTCGCACATCAAAGAGGGACTGAATCATGAAACCCCAAGGAGAAGCCAACATGAGATTCGCCACCTGGACCTGCCTCGCTGTTGCGATCGGGTTGATCACAGGCGCTGCCGTGCATGCAGAAACCATCGACATCACCACCTATTTCAACGGCGACACATTCGCCACCAGCACGTCGGACTCCGCCGGCGTCGGCTATCGCGGGGCCAACAACGAGAAGTTTCTCTACGGTGGTGTGCTGCCCAATGACGGGATGATCACCGCAGAAGGATTCACCTTCCAACTCGGTTCGTACACAGCTGACAACACCATCCTGCTGGAGTCTTCCGGGGCTGCGGGATCGATGACGGTCGACATCGCGAATCAGCGTCTGGCATCGTTCGCCGTGATTCACTCGGCAGTGGGCTTCAACATCGCCTCGGCCTCCAAGAATGGAACCGTCACGGTCAACTATCTCGACGGCACATCGCAGGCGCTGTTCTGGGACCTGGCTGACAGCGATGGCAACAACATCGATGGTCAATCCAGTATTGCTGTCAGCGGCCTGATCAATCGCAAGTTCATCGACAGCACCCAACTGGGCGATCGCAATCTCTATGTGCAGACGTTCACCGGGTTCAACCCTGCCAAAACCGTCGATTCGCTGACCTTCGACAGTTCCAGCGTCGGTGTCGCCCCGAACGCAGACACCGATGCTGACTTTGGCGTGTATGCCGTCAGCGGAGCGAAGAGCCCGTACACCATCATCGACATCTCATCGAAGTTCAACCGTGACACCATCGCCATCGCAGACACCGAACCCGACGGGGGCGGCTACCGCAACAATGGCGATCATTTTGTCACCACCCATTTTAATGCCGGGTCCAACACGCCAAACATCCCGGAAAGCGGCGAAGTTGTCGCCGGCGGCACACCCTTCGAAGTCGGCCCCTTTGACGACCCTGACAGCGTGCAGAACAACACATGGATCAAGGGCATCGGCGAGTCCAACGACGAGCTCGACATCGCCGACACCCGCGCGACTAAAGTCTCCGTGCTTTACAGCGCCGTCGGGTTCAACGCTTCGTCCAGCCCCAATGGTCAGTTCACGATCTTTTACACCGATGCCAGCAGCGATGTATTCACATGGGATCTAGCCGACTCGCAGGGCACGAACCTGACCGGTCTGGCCGGCGCGGCAATCAGCGACATGGACTTGTGGAACACCAACACCGATTCGTTTATCTACACCAACGAACGCATGCTCTTTAACCAGGATTTCCTCGCCGATATATCGAAGACGATCGACCGCATCGCGTTTAACACGCTCGGGGTAGCCGATCCGTCCAACGACGCTCAATTTGGCATCTATGCCGTCACACTGACCATCCCTGAGCCGACCTCTCTGCTGCTGGTCGCTCCGATGCTGGGCATACTGACGCGGCGTCGCTGTCATTGATCACATTGCCGCGATGTAGCTCATCGCGGTCACTTGATGAGGTGTTCATGCGCCGACCGGGATTCACATTGATCGAATTACTCGTGGTGGTGTCTATCATCGCGCTGTTGATCGCGATCCTGCTGCCTTCGCTGACCGCAGCCCGTGAGAAGGCGCGCATCGTGACATGTGCCGTCCAACTCAAACAGATCGGCACCGGGTTTATTCTCTACGCGCAGGACAATCGCGACCAGTTCATCACCCATGCCAGCGGCAGTTCGATGGTTTATGGCGGCCACCCCGGCACATGGCCCGGCTACGGCGCACCGGACTGGACCACCAACAAACGCCCGCTGAATCGCTACGTGGGCATTCCCATCGCAACCCCGCCCGATGCCGAGGCGAGGCTGTTTGAGTGTCCAGCGGACAAGGGGCATGGCCCGACATTTCCCGTGACAGACACCGTCTACCGCGACGTGGGCAACTCATACCCCTACAACCGTGTTTCAGCCGGTCCGCCGAATAAGCCAACGCTGATGGGTCGGACGTTCGCCAGCATCAAGCAGCCTTCATTCGTGCTGTTGTCCGGTGACCACACAATTCATAACTATCTCAACGGAACCGATCGCCAGGAATATTGGCACGACGAGCAAATGATTACCGCTAATATTCTCTACATCGATACCCACGTCGCTTACCAGAACGTAGAGCGCGGCAACGTGACGTCAACATATAGTTGGCTCGTCGATTATTAACACCTCGTCAATGACCCCTTCCCTGCAAAATGAACCAGACGATGTGGAAGAATCCGACCAGTGGTCTATTCCCCAAATCCTGCTCCACATTGAGTGCGACTTTTTGGATGATATTTGGCATTCAGAAAGGAACCTTGTATGAAGCGGAAGTGTTACACGGAGGCCCAGATCGCATTTGCCCTGCGTCAGTTTGAATCGGGCACTTCGTCGGGTGAGATTGTTGGGAAGATGGGGATTACTGAGGCGACGTTCTACCATCAAAATCGGCCATCGCCTCGCCAAACCCATTGCCCCTAACCACGACAAACAAACCGTCCAGGCCCACCAGCAACTCCAAGCCGCGCTCAAGGCATCGGCCAACCCGTCGACCGGTAGGGTAAACGTTGCGCATCGCGCTTCCCCTGGCGCGACTCACATCAAAGCTTCACAAACAAATCACCGTCGCCGGTAACCTCGATCCGATCGAGCACATCGAATGCTGTGTCAGATCCGCGCCACGGAGCGTGAGTCGGCAACACCCAACTTGATGTGAGGACGCTGCGATGAACCTGTTGCAACTGGATGCCAGTCCGCGCCTGGGCCGTTCGAATTCACGTCGGCTCGGCAATTATTTCGTGGAACGCTGGTTGGCCAAGCGACCGGACGATCGCGTCGTGCACCGCGACCTGCGAACCTTCACCCCGCCGCATGTGACCGAATCGTGGATCGCCGCCGCTTTCACCCCCGCTGCCGAGCGCGACGACGCGATGCACCGCGAACTTGCCGTGTCCGACACACTGGTCGACGAACTCGAAGCCGCCGACGTGCTTGTGATGGCCTTGCCGATGTACAACTTCGGCCTGCCCAGCGCGCTCAAGGCGTGGGTCGACAACATCGTCCGGATCGGCCGCACGTTCGATTTCGATCCTGACGCCGCCGATCCCTACACCCCGCTGCTGCGCGACAAGCAGGCCTACGTCATCGTGGCGACCGGCGATGCGGGATACCAGCCAGGCGGCCCGATGTACGGACTCAACCACGTCGAACCACACCTTCGCACCCTCTTCCAATTCATCGGTATCGACCAGACGACCTTCTTCTACGTCGGCAACGACGAGTTCGGGGGCCAGCGCCTCGAGACAGAACTCGCCACCGCCACCGATCGAATCACCCAAACCCTTTCATCCACCCCAAGCCGCGCCTGCGCATGATCGTGTCGCGAGAACCGGTGGCTGTCGCGTGGCAGCACCGGCCGACCGGCCGCCAGGGCCATCGCCGTCACCCTCCGTGGCGACTTGGATGCCAGGCTCGTCGCTCATCATCTACCGCCTTCATCCAACCGCGCAACCGAACACGCGCCAAACTTCAGAGGTTGTCTACAGAGTCAGTCAAATGCCTTTTGTGTTGATCTTGCCACCGGCGACGACGCTAGGTTGATTGGCGTTGATTGGGTTGAAGATCTTTTTGGCATGCCTTCTCTTTAACGCTCGCGGTTATCTCGATGGCTGCCGAGTTGTCAGAACTTCGCCCCCACCATGACGCGAGCACAGAGCCAGCCACAGCGCTCCAGGGGCCGAACACCGCCGAGGCCAAAGCCGCAACCTCACTGTGCAAAACATTGAATGCAAGACCCGTCGCCATGCCGCCGTTCTGCATGCCGACTTCGATACCAACCGTTCGAGCGTCGATTCGATTTAGTCCGGCCAGTCGCGCCCCGAAGTAACCCAGTGTGAATCCCACGGCGTTGTGACAGACTGAAGCGCCGAAAAGTGCCAATCCGATCACGAGCAGTTTGTCTCGTGACAAGCCGATTGTAATAGCGATGATCGCGCAGATGCCTAACATGCTCACCATCGGCAAAATACGCACCAACTTCGCAGCGACAACGTGCAGATATCGATTGATCGCCAGGCCGATCACGACAGGCGCCACGATCATCTTCACAATCGCCCACATCATCGGCCCTGCTTCGATCGGCACATACTGGCCGGCTAACAGTTTCATCGCCAGCGGAGTAGTCAGCGGCGCCAGCAGCGTGGAACAGGCGGTCAGCGTCACCGATAGCGCGACATTCGCCCGGGCAATGTATGCAATCACATTGGACGCCACACCGCCTGCGCATGAACCGACAAGGATTAATCCCGCGGCGACCTCCGGCTCCAGTCCAAACAGCGTGGCGAACGTATACCCCATGATCGGCATCATCGTGTACTGCAACGTCACGCCGACCAGCACGCCGTGCGGCATCTTCGCAACGCGAGCGAAGTCCGCCGGCGTCAACGTCATGCCCATCCCGAGCATGATGACCTGAATCAACGGAACTATCAGCGTCTTGAATTCAAACTGCCCGGCGTGCGTGACCGCATCGGGAAAGAACATGGCGGCGGATACGAAGGCGAAGACCCACATCGTAAACGACCACGATCGCCAACGCGAAGTTGCCCACAAGCCGATCGCCCCAGCCGCAATGCCCAATGTGACCATCACGCCGAGCGTCGTCGACATCATCGACACATCGGCAAGCAGCAACACAGGCATGGTGGCGAAAGGCATGGTGTTGGCGATCACTCCACGGACAACGATTGAATCGGGATTACGGCCAGTTCGGCGCTGTTGCGGTTGCCGCCGCGATCGCCGCTGTTGGAGTATCCGACGTAGAGTTTGCCGTCGTGTTCTACAGCGTAAGGATACGACAATCTCGCTTTGGGATGCGACTCGCCGGGCCCGTCGTGTTCTGCGTCACGGATTTTGAACACACGGCAGAAGCGATCTTCACCCGGCCGACTGACCGCAATGGTTAACGGGCTTCGTCGGTTACCGGCATCGGCGGTTGTCGTGCAGATCAGATAACGCTGGCCCGTCGAGAGCGTTCCCGCATAGGGCTTGGAGGCGGCCATGGGCAGATTGCTCGGCTGAATCATCGACCAGGTCCGCCCGTAGTCCTCGCTGACCGACATCAACGCCCGTGGTTCGCGAAAGCGCGAAATGTTCAGAATGCGCGCGCCATCGACGATCACCGTCGACTCGCCCCACATGTTCAATTGCTTGGGCTTGGGGATCACTACGACACGCCACCGTACCAGGTTTTCACCATCGCTGATGGCCACAGCCGCCGGGTCGTCCACGCCGCCGTATCCATTGCCGCTGATCAAACCGCCGAGAATGTAATTGCCATCAGCCATGCGAATCGGTTCCTGCATCGGCCAGAAGCCTTCGCCGGCCACCTCGCCTCGGGCCTCCCATTGCCCCGTGGTTTCATTCAGGACATACGCCCGCATGTGTACCCGCTGCATGTGGCCGTAGAAACTACCCATAAAAGCCCAAAGTTTGCCGGCCTGCGAGCAGAACACGCCGTGACTGACTGCGTGCTTGTCGGACTCGTCGCCCGCATCAATGATGCGCACCGGGCTCCACGTTTTGCCGCCGTCTTCGGACACCGTCCAGGCGGCGACCTCACTGGCGGTGTTCTCAGCCCCGGCGTTCAGGCCGAACGAAGCGTACAACTTGCCTTTGTGCCAGGCCAGCGCCACGCCGTGCAACCAGTTGTATCCGTCCGCCTTCACATCGCGGCGTTTGATCACGTGAAACTCGACGCCTGGTAGTGCCGCCAGTTCCGCACTCTTCGGCAACGGCGTCGACGTATCCCACAGCAACGCTTTCTCCGATGCATTGACCAAACCCGCAACGTGCAGAGCGATCACGATGCCCGCAAAGATTCGAATCATTTGTTGAAACATGCACGACTCCTGGTATTCAAACGCCTCAGGCGACGGTCTCGGCGATGCCCATCGCATCGATGGCCGCAACGACTTTCGCATCAACCTCATCGGTCAGCGGCAGCATCGGGGCACGCACACTGCCGACTCGACGGCCACGCAACTCCAAGCCGCGCTTGATCACAGCGATCCAGTCCGCCCGCTCGCCGCCGACGCCGACCGTGACAATCTCGATAAACGGCAGAATGCGATACCACAACTTCCGGGCGGTCACATAATCGTTGTCATCGATACACAGATGGACGAACTTCGACCACAATTCCGGGCATGTATTGGCGCTGCCGCTGACCCACCCGGTCGCGCCAAAGGCGAACGCGCCCATGGCGTTGTTGTCATGACCGTAGAACAGGTGCGTTTCGTCGCCGAGCCGCATGCGCAGGCGACTGATCGTGTACGGGTCCGAATCCGCGTCCTTGAGGTACTGTACGATGTCGTCACGGTACAACCGCTCCAGCAGATCAACCGAAAGTTGCACGCCGGTGACCGGCGGGTTGTTGTAAACCATCACGGGGATGTTGACCGCCTCGCGAATCGCCTTGAAATGGGCATACAACTCGCGCTGCGTGTGGACCTGGTACCACGGGCTGATGACCAGCAAGCCGTCGTATCCGAGTGACTCGGCATAGCGGCAGCGCTCGATCGTTCCGGCCGTGCTCATCCAGGCGCCCCCGGCGATCAGCGGCACGCGACCGCGGTTCTGATCCTTGACGATGCCAAGCACCGACTCCCACTCCGCCCGCGTCAGGTTCATGAATTCACCAGTTGATGATCCGGCGCACATCCCGTCGACGCCGCCTTCGATCACAAAGTCCACATGATCGCGTAGCGCCTGTTCATCGATGCGGCCGGCTTCATCGAACGGTGTAATCAGCGGCGGATACAAACCACGAAAAACAGTCATAACGAATCTCCACGTGTGTTGTTTGAAAGCAAGCAAGGCTACGCGCCGTTTCACGGCTCATCCATCATCCTCAGCGGCGGCGCATGATCCGCACAATCCGGCGCGCGATTGGACAGGGTGAGTTCATGGGATGAAGGAGTAGTTGACGTTGGTGTTTTCCGGCAGCACGTCGAGGTAACTCACATGACCATCGGCAAAAGCGATATTGGCGGTGGGTTTTTCCTCATCGTGCCAGCGCTGGCGGCGCTCGGTGGGCCAGTTGTAATAGTTCCAGATGGTGGCATCGCCAATCACGACGGTGAAGTCCGGGCGGCTGATGTTGACCAGTCGTGACAGGGGCAGCGTGATCGGCCGCGGGGCCTGTGGGGCATAGTAGTTGTAGTTGTATGACGTACCGAACAGGTAATACGTGGTGATCTCATACTGGTCGTAGACATCCGGCGTGCCGCGATCTGCCGGGCATTGGTGGACCTTGATTTGCAGTCCCGGATCGACACCACTCTCAACGCCAAGGTAGGGATTGGTGATCCGACGATCGGCCCCGTAGACCGCTGCGCCATGGTTGAGATTGACCGGCGGCTGATTGCACCGCCCCAGTGTGCCGCCGAAGAGCGTGTTGCTGCGACCCATCTTGTCGTGATTTGGATACTCCTGACGCTGGTCCTGGGCATACATGATGATGGCCATGTTGATCTGCCGTGCGTTTGAACCACACGCGACGATCTGCGCTGTTTCTCTGGCCTTCTGCAGCGACGGCAGAAGAATCGCGATCAGCAGTGCGATGATCGAAACAACGACCAGCAGTTCGATCAACGTGAATCCATGTTGTGCAATCGTTCGACTCATGAATACTCAATTCGTGTTGTGACTCATCGCCGCCGCCGTGCGACAAGAACCATCAGCGCTAATCCCGCGGATAGTGCCGTGGGCGTCGGCACACTGGCGACCGACGTCCACGTTGTGCCCAGACGGATATCGTCGTAGTAGCCGATCGAGTTAGCGCCAGAGCGCAGCTCGATGCTGCTGCCGAGGCCCGTGATGACGCCGGAGAAGGTCAAATCCCAACTCACCGGTTCGCTTGTCGGAACCAAGTCGTCAAAGCTGTCGACCGCACCGCTACCGAACGCCTTGAGGAAATATTCGTCGTTACCTGAAGCGTTGGTCACGATTTTGGCGACCAGCAGGTAGGTCTCGTCGTGCAGCATGGTCGGGCCGGTCCCGCCGGCGGCGATGTCGCTGAGTGTGAGTCTCTCGAAGGAATCAGTACCAATGACGAGTTTCTCAGCGGCGCCGTCCACCAGCAGAAACTGATGAAACTCACCGGCGCCGGTGTTGTCGGCGTCGGACTTGCGCATCAGGACGCTGAGGTAATACGTGCCGTCGGCATCGAAGTCGATGGCGGAGGTCAACGTGCGCTGGGCGCGGGAATCGTCGGAACCATCAACAATCATGCCGCCGTTGGCCGTGTTGCCTGAGCCGGTAACGGGCGCGAGGCTGGCGGTGGTGTCGAATGTGACGGTATTGTTGACGTTGGTCCAGGCGCCGGAGAAGCCGAATCCGCCGTGCTCCGCCTGGTCAGCATCCCCCCCCACACCGGCTGTGGCGTATTCGAAGCCCTCGTGAGCGATCAGGCCCGGCTTGGGCGCAGCGGTCCATTTGTTGTGCAGATATGTTTCGACTCGCTGACGTTCAGCCGTAGACAATGTGCGATCGTAGATGAGGAGTTCCGCAATCTTCCCGTCGAGTCCAGACACCGGCGAACCGGCTGCGTGATCGCCGACGGCTCCGAGCAGGATTGGCGTCGCATCACCATAGACATTGGTCGCGGTCGTGCCTGAGCCGGCGATTGAAGCTCCATCGCGCATCAGCGTCGTCGACGAACCGGCTTTGGTGATGGCGTCCACGTGATACGCACCGGTGGGGGCCGATCCGAAGCCGATGGTGTTGGTATTCGTGCTGCCGTCGCTGGAAGTGCGGAACAGCGAATTGCCGCCATTGGTGAAGTAGATCCACTCGCGATCGGCATTGGGGTAGTCGAACTGCGCCACGACGGTTCGATCCGAGCTGACGTTGTCGTGTTGGTACACCGCGAAGATCGTGAAGTCGTCTGTCGCATCACCGGTCAGCAGATTGGTGGCGGCCGTACCGAGCCATTGTCCGCCGGCGAATTCCACTACGGCTCGACCGTTCTGCGCAGCGACCAGGTAGTTCGGTTGCTCAGCAATGGTCGCTTCGGTCGCATCCAAATCGTTGCCGGACAGATCGTACCAGGCCGCCAGATCGGAATTGTCCGTCTGTGGCGCGATCTGCGTGGCGTCGACATGAAAGACCCGACCGGCGATGTCGGTGATCGCCTCGGCCCGAATCTGGGTACTGAGACCCAACGCGAACATGGTGGTGATGACCAGAACGTGCTTGATGTGCTTCTCGATTCTCACGATGTATGCTCCCACAGGTGTCACATGAGCTGCGATGTCGCTGTTAAAATCTGCATAGAGATGAATAGTTCCGCGACAGCCTCCATGCTGATCATTACTCCGCATCTACTGCATTGCAAGGGAAATTCAGCCAATATCCAACCTCACATATCCATGCGCGTGATTTGGCATAGAATAGACCCGAAAGGTGGGCCTCTGCTGTGAAGCTGGATAACCTGACACCCATGAGAGCTGTCACCGACCTGCGTGCGACGATCGATGCTTTTGCCGCCCGCTATGCTGCCCGTCGCGTGCAAGAAGGCGCTGATCCAGAACCGTTGCTCAACGTATTCGATCAGATGCACGCTGCCTGCGATGTCGGTGATTACGAATGTTTCGACGCCGCCGACTCAACACTGCACACCACGATCGTTGATATGGCCCATGTCGACGGCTTGCACGAAACCTGGCTTGTGGTGGCGGCGAACATGAAACCGTTTCATGTTGAAACGCTGCGCGCCTGCTGGCCAGACCTGCGTGTGCTCTTCGAGGCGCATCGACCGATCGTCGATGCGATCTGTGATGGTGACAGCGTCGCTGCCGAAGATGCCGCTCGGGCGCATCTGAATGCGGTGTGGTATCGACTAGCCGAGTACACCGACGATGCTTCACTGCCGCACGATCCCGTGGCTCGTGCGTCAGCTTATATCGCGTTTCATCTCGCAGAGCCGATTCGCCTGGAATTCCTGGCCCGTCATGTCTCGGGTGTCAGCACCGGACATTTGGCGCGACTGTTTCGCGAAATGCATGGCATGACATTCACTGACTACCTGCGTGAATTGCGCATGCAGAAGGCGGCTGATCAGTTGCGACAAACCAATCTACCCATCCAGCGAATTGCCGCCATCGTCGGATACGCCGATCCATCACGGTTCAGCCAACACTTTGCCGGTCGATTCAAAATGACACCTTCAGCTTATCGAAAGCGATTTGCAGGTCAGTGACTCGTGTGAACGCAGAGCTACCTTGTCAACCGATTGTCATTTAGTCGTATGAGGCCATGTTGTTATGCCTCAATAAGTCTTGATTTGGGAATGTGACGGACAGTTCAAGCAACATACGCGATTCATTCTATATTCGGCGTGGATGCTGCCCCAGACCAACGTTTGCAAAGTTCAAACGCCAAGCAGCTATTTCTGGTGCTGATGGAGGTCGCTTTTCCCAGAGGAGGAAACTGAGAAAAGGTTCAAGGGTCGAGGCTGCGTGAGTTACGGAACTGGTAGTCCGGCCATAATGGAACGTTCAGGTCGATCCATGCTTTGATCGCCCGCATTTGGTCTGATGTCAGCGCCACGTCGTAATGACCGGCTTCCAACAGCTTAATCAGCGGGCTTCGGAGCGTGCCAAAGCTGCGCGGCTGGGCAAGGTGGTGACGCAGGTTCCAGTGCATGTCGAAATAGTGTACGTAGCCCTTCTCGATCAGTGTTCGATATGACGCCGGCACCTTCTCAGCATCAAGTGTCCCCGTCAGGTTCACAGGGTCTTTCGCGTCGTGACAACTCACACATCGCGCATCCCACGCAGGCTGAACAACCCGCTCATAAGAGAATGGTCCGGCGCCCCAGGGCGGTGCTTGCAGCGCTTCGGGTTCGCGCATCATGGCCAGCGGGGTGACGCCCGATGTCGGCGCCGCCGAGCGGCTTTCATGGCAGCCGATGCACCCGCGTGTTTCGCCGGGCTGAAGCTGCACGACGCTGCGCATGCGCTGCAGCTCGTTGTAATTTTCGTCGAGCGCCTGAAAGTACAGCACCCGTCCGGCCGGCACGCGGAAATGGGCCGAGCCGTCAGATTCGACGACCGTCGTGCCCAGATCGGCCTTGGCGACGTAGCTCGGCCAGCCGTTGGGCCCCGACACTTTGTGCACCGGTGTGGCGTACCAGTCCAGAAATGATTCGTGATCACGGCGATACGATCCGTCGGGCATGTGCTGAAGCGTTGAAGGCACTTCCTCGACAACACGCAGATACTTCACCTGGCCGCGACTGACCGCAGGCTCCAACCCCGCGTAAACATCCGCCACGAAGAACGTGCCTTCGGCTGACTCTTCATGCGCCGGCGGCGAAGTGACAACCTGCGGCGTGGGGCGACGGACAAACGGCTTGGCGGACATGCTCCCGATCATCGGGTCCAGGTACAGCACTTCGCGATTGCCCCAGCGGTCGATGACATACAGGCCGAAGCGATCGTCCGGCGCGTGGCTGACCAGAAAATAGTCGCGGCTGACCGGGACCGGCTCGCGGAAGGTTTCCCGCTTCGCCCAGGACATATTGAAGTGCGGCGGCGAGTCCGGCGTGATGATGTTTACGCGATCGGCGTCGTACCGACCGACCTCGCCGGGATTGATCAAGGCGATCGGACCATTGTGGTCGCCGCCGTGGGACATCAGTGCCGTGACGATTTCTCCGGTCTCGGGAACTTCGCGGCCGTTGGCATAGCAGTATCGGGTGTTGTTGCCGAAAATCAGTTCGGGGTAGGTTCCGTCAGGGCGGATCGCCCAGAGGGTGTGGCCGAAGTCGGCGCCTTTGTCGATGTATTCCGAACGCGTCCAGAGAATGCGACCGTCGCTCATCATCGACGGCGCCCATTCACTCAGGTTCGCAAACGACAGCGGCTGCATGTTCGACCCGTCGGCGTCCATCCGAAACAGCACGAAGGCCTGCGGACGCCAGCAGAGAAAACGCTTGGCGCATCGCGTGGAGACGAACGCGACCCCGCCATCCGGCAGCGCGCATGGATCAAAGTCGTAGAAAGGACCGTCGGTGAGCTGACGCAGATCGGAGCCGTCCGCATGTATCGACATCAGGTGGTAGTAGTCATTCACCCGTCGGCGATACGCGAAGTAGATACGCTTCGGGTCAAAGTCTATCGAAGCTTCGCGCACGACGCCTTCGCCCGCATCGAAAAGACACGTCAGGTCGGCATTGACGGGGTCGAGTCGATCGCCGGATCGCGGGATGTTCAGCATGTAGATTCCGCCGCCGCCACCGCCGTGTGCATCGAGAATGTCGCTGTAATTATGCGACGCGGCCAGCGGGTGGCGCTTGACGAACACGATGCGTTGCAGCGATGCCAGGTCGGGATCGCGCAGCATCAACTGACGCTTGGCCAGGCGCACCTCGTAAAACAGGTCCGCAGCCGCCTTCGCCTCCGCAGCAGAAACACGCTTGCGGAATGCCGCCAGTTGTGCCCGTTCCGCATCGACATTCACGCCCTTGGCCGCCAGGCGTTCGATCATGTCCGCCATGGCCGACAGCGCGCGTGTCGTCGGATCGGTCTTCGATGCGCCGCTGCTCAGCCAGGTTCGTTCTTCATGACCGAAGGCATAGCGAAGCAGTTGATCCGTCTGGATCGTCCCGTTGGCAGGCAGCGCCACGCCATGCATGAACGGCGGGCAGGTGTCGGCAACGGTCTTCCACTGCTTGCCGTCGAGCGAGATGCGCACCTCCACACCGGTCGGCATCCGATCGGTGTAGCGCCCCGTGCGGTCGCGGGAGTACACGACACGGCTCAAACGCACCGCCGACGGCCACTCGACCTGCACCCATTGATCTCGCTGATCGGCCGCCACCCAACTGTGATCATTGCCATACGCTCCGTCGTTAAGATGCTCAATACGATGAATGGCGTAGCCCTTGATCAGCGACGAGGCACGGATGACGACGCCGTCGAGCCGCGCGAGGTTCAGCGCGGCATCCGGCCCGTAGAGTTCCAACTCATCGATGGCGGGCGCGCCCTGGCTCTGATGGATCACTAGCTGCACAAAACGCGCTTCAGCGGGATCGCACTCGATGGTGACAACGCGCCCGTCGGTTTTCTGAGTCGCCCAGCCGGCGCTGGCTGCCAGCAGGCACACAGCAATCCATAGCCCGTGATTCAACCCGCGTGGGAACATGCGCTGCCTCCACATTAATATTATCATGATCGTCATATCCGGTTAATGCCCATCGCAAAGCGTCGGCGACCGCCCCCGAACGTGGTCAGGACAACACGTCCTCAATGACGCGTCCGTGCACATTCGTGAGCTTGCGTTCAAACCCGTTGTGGTAATAGCTGAGTCGATTGAAGTCGAGGCCCAGCAGGCGGAGGATCGTGGCATGAAATTCATAAACGCTGGTGACGTTTTCGACGGCTTTGTACCCGAACGGATCGGTCGCGCCGAAGGTGAACGGCGCTTTGACACCAGCGCCTGCGAGCATGCAGGTGAACCCCTCGGGGTTGTGATCGCGACCGGAAGCGCCTTTCTGGAAGGTGGGCATGCGGCCGAACTCGCTGCAGAGCACCACGAGCGTATCTTCGAGCATGCCGCGCTGTTTCAGATCGCCGATCAGCGCGCCGACGGGCTGATCAAGGATCGGGCCGTGGATGGCGTATTGCTTGGCCAGGTGTTTGTGGCCGTCCCAGTTGCCGACGCCCTCGCCCATGGCGTACGCACCGTTAAAAAGCTGCACAAAGCGCACCCCGCGCTCCAGCAGGCGGCGGGCGAGCATGCAGTTGCGAGCGAAGCCCTGCTTGGTCGCGTTGCTTGAATCGTCGGCGCCATACATGCGTCGGATATGCGCCGGCTCGCTGGACAGATCGGTGACCTCCGGGACGGACATCTGCATTTTCGCGGCAAGCTCATAACTGGCGATGCGCGCCGCCAGTTCGCTGTCGCCGGGGTGGCGCTGCAGATGCTGAGCGTTGAAAGCCGCCAGCGCGCGACGTGCGGCAAGATCATCGGCTGCGGAAACGCCTTTGGGTATCGAGAGATTACGAATCGGACGCGAAGCGTTGAACGGCGTGCCCTGGAACACCGCAGGCAGGAACCCCGCCCCCCAGTTGTTGATCGAGCTTTGCGGCACCCCGCGCGGATCGGGGATTGCCACGAACGAAGGCAGATCGTCCGCCTCGGAGCCCAGTGCGTAGGTGACCCACGCGCCCATCGAAGGGAAGCCCTCGAGGATGTCGCCGGTCGACATGAAATTCTCCCCCGGGCCATGCGTGTTGGTCTTGGAGGTCATCGAATGAATGAAGCACAGATCATCGGCGTGTTGAGCGATGTGCGGGATCAAGTCGCTCATCATCTTGCCGCTCTGGCCGCGCGGCTTGAAGGGATACAGCGGGGCCGTGAGGGCGCCCTGTTCACCCTGAAAGGTCACGAGCTTGTTGGAGCCGGGTATGGGCTTGCCATGCATGCGGACCAGGTCCGGCTTGAAGTCCCACGTGTCGACATGGCTGATAGCGCCGGAGCAGAAGATGACCACGATACGTTTGGCCGCCGGCGTCATGTGTGCACGTCGCGGCGCGTGCGGGCTGGCGGGGTTGATCAGCGGCCGGATCGGTCCGCGCGATGCAGGCGATGCCAGCAGGCGGTCGGTGTTCAACAGCCACGACAGCGCGATGCCACCGAGGCCTGTGCCCGTGTGGGCAAGAAACTGGCGGCGGTCAAGCAGATTGCGACCGGCGGGTGATATCGATTCGGGTGACGACATGATCGAACTCCGATCCGTTGAATCCGGCAGTCAGGGAATGAACAGAAACTCGTTGGTGTTCAGCAGCACGCGGGCCAGGGCCGGCAGCCCTTGATCGGCGACGAGTTGACGTGCAATGCGGCGCTCTTCGGCGGTAGGCTGGCGCGTATCAACCAAGCGGAAGGCGTAGTCGATCCGGGCCTCCGTGCTGTTGCCCGCCTCGGCGACGATGCGGTCAGCCAAGCGTTGCGCGACGGTCATGGTGAACGTCGAGTTGAACAGGTTCAACGCCTGAATCGCCGTGGTCGATCGCGGGCGTTTGGGTTGTGACTGGCCGGCATCCGGGCAATCGAAAGCACCGAAGACGGGGCCGCCTTCCATGCGGACCTTCTTGGCGTAGACCATGCGACGGAATTCACCGGGGCCCCATTGCGTTTTCGGCTCGTAGACACGGACGTAGTTTTCGTTCGGCTTGAACAGGCTGAACCCCGGCCCGCCCGCTGACAGATCCAGCACGCCGGCCACAGACAACATGCTGTCGCGGATGGCCTCGGCTTCGAGTCGCCGCGACGGGTAACGCCACAGCAGGCGCGCCCCGCGATCGACGGCAAGGGCTTTGTCGTCGGGCTTGGTCAACTGCTGGAAGGTGCGCGAGGTCAGAATGAGCCGGTGCATATGTTTGATCGACCACCCGCTACGGATGAACTCACCGGCCAGCCAGTCCAGGAGCCGCGGGTGCGACGGCGGCGAACCGTTGCGGCCGAAGTCGCTGGGGGTGTTGACGAGGCCGGCGCCGAAGTGGTGCTGCCAGATGCGATTGACCATCACGCGGGCCGTCAGCGGATTGGCCGGGTCGATGACCCATTTGGCGAAGTCGATGCGGCGCTGTTGCTCGGGTGCATCCGGCGGCAGGTTCAAGGAGCCGAGCAGGCTGATGACATCAGGCGCGACGATCTCGCGCTCGGCCATCGGGTCGCCGCGGTAAAGACGGTGCGTCGGCTTGGGCTGCTCGAAGCGACCGGCGTAGACGGTGGCCCGCTGATTGAGCTTGTCGAGTCGTTGCTGAAGTTGTTTCTTGCGATCGCGAAGCTGTTTGATCCGCTCGGCCTGCTCGGGGGTGACGTCCACCATGAAGCGGCCGGGCTTGCGATCCGGCGAACTGGCGACGGTGCGCCATTGTCCGTCCGGCCCGGCGACCTCGATGGCGTAGCTGGTGGGGATGCGGTCTTCGTACCGCCCCTCGCGATCGCGTCCCCACACCACGCGATCGATCAGCACGGGGTTGGGCAGCTCGATCTGCGCCCACCCGGCGCCGGCTTCGTTGGCGATCCAACTGTGCTCATTGCCGAGGAGCCCGTCGTTGAGATGCTCGACCTGGTGAATCTTGTAGCCGGGCAGAAGACTGGACGCGGTGGCCTTGGCGCCCGCGCCGGCGAGAGCGACGTTCTTCGGAGCGCCATCAGCCGGCGGGCAACTGAATACCTCCAACTCATCGAGGCAGGGCTGAGCGCCATTGTTGGTGACGAAGATCGTGAAGCGTACGGTGTCTGCGACGATGGGCTCAAAGCGGTCGACATTTCGCCGGGCGTTGATTTCACCGTCGTTGCCCCCGTTCATGTCGATCTCGCGTTCGACGGAGGCGATCTGCTGGTCGACCTGCTTGCTCAGCCGCTGGCGTCGCTCGCGCTCGGCCTCGGGGAGCTGGATCGGCCGCGAGCCGTGCTGCACGCCTTCGAATACCGCCTTGATGGAGTAGTAATCCTTCTGAAGGATCGGATCGAATTTGTGGTTGTGGCAGCGGGCGCAGCCGACGGTCAGGCCCAGCAGACTTTCCCCGGTGACCGAAACGATGTCGTGCAGCTCGTTGGCCCGCTGTTGAATCCGCAGCTTGGGGTCGGCGCCCTTGACCTGATCCCACGGACCGGCGACGAGAAATCCCGTCGCCGCATCGACGCCGACGCTGTCGCCGGCGAGCTGGTCAAAGACGAACCGGTCGTAGGGCATGTCTTCATTCAGCGCCTTGATGACCCAGTCGCGATAGGCGAACGCATCGTTACGCGGCTGATTCATTTCGAAGCCATGCGTGTCGGCATAGCGCACGACGTCCAGCCAATGCTGGGCCCACCGCTCGCCGTAGCGCGGCGAGGCAAGCGTCTGGTCCACCAGCTTCTCATACGCATTGGGCGATGGGTCCGCCACGAAGGCGTCGACCTGCTCCGGCGTCGGCGGCAGGCCGAGCATGACCAGGTACAACCGGCGGATGAGCACACGGCGATCGGCCTGCGGCGACAGGCTCAGCGATTTGTCATTGAGCTTTGCGACGACGAATGCATCGATCGGGTTGTTGAGCTCCGCATCGACTCGCGGCGGCTTTGGGTGGGTCAGCGCGCTAAACGACCACTCGTCGGTCGTCCGCTTGTACTGCATCGTGTCATCGCCGGGCATCGGCGCGCCGCTGGCGATCCACTGCTTGAGCAGCTCGATCTGCCGGTCGGAAAGCGGGGCGGCCTTGCGCGGCATACGCTGCTTGGGGTCCGTCGAAGTGACAAGCTGAATCAGGTGGGAGGCGTTTGGCTTGCCCGGGAGAACGGCCGGATCGCCGGAATCGCCGCCGGCCAGCACGAAAGCGCGCTGGTCCAGCCGCAGCGAGTGTGTCTGCTTGTCCGGGCCGTGGCACTTGTAACAGTGTTCGGTGAAGATCGGCTTGATGTCACGCGCATAATCCACTTCTGTCGCGCGAGACTCGCCCGTCGTGAGCACCACCAAAACCAATACCGCCAGCCGGCACATCCATTTCATTTGAACACATCCATGCGGGTCATTTACGGGGTCGCTTCAAGGTATGCGAAGATCTCTTCATCGTCCGGCCATGCGTTGCGTCCATCGACCCAAGGCATACCGTCGTCAGTCGCGATACGTTCTACTTCGTGGCGGGCATCAAGCACGAAGCGTCCTGAACCATCTGACGACATCACGTTGTAACCCTCGACGTGGTGATACAACACGCCGAAGCGCGGATCGAGCTGATCGGTCCAGAGTACGATTGGAAGCTTCTGCCCCGTGACGTTGATCTGCTCGCCATCATGGGCCAGGAACCAGGAAGGCGACCGGTAGTTGTAGCTCATGATGATGCGCGTGGCGGTCTGCGTTGGATCGTCAAACGAGCTGACGCCGAGCCCCCACGGGCTGGGGTGATCCATGCTGTGGTAGGGGTACATGAACCCGGCATAGGAGGCTGCGGTGGTGTCCATGCTCGGACAGTGCATCATCGAAGCAGCCTGCTGAACGGGGATGAACTGCTCGCGGATCATGAGCCCCGGCCCCAGCGGTGTTTTCACGCCGGGCAGCGAGGATTTGCAGTCAAACGAGTACGCCCAGACGCTGTCGTCGTTGGTCTGCGACGGCGGATAGTATCCGCGATGTTCCACCGTATACATCATCATCGACTGCACCACCGATCGCTGATTGGCCAGGCAGACCGTGCGCTTGCCGAGCTCGCGCGCCTTGGCGAGCGACGGCAGCAGGATCGCGATCAGCAGCGCGATGATCGCCACGACCACCAGCAATTCGATCAGTGTAAACGCTCGTTGACGCATCGAAGCTCCTTATCGTGCGCGCCGCCGAGGCAGCATCCAACATGCGGCGGTCAGCAGTGCGATCGTGGCCGGTTCGGGGATGGTCGCCAGGCCGTAAACTTCGAGCTCGTCGATGGCGATCAGATCATTGCTGAGCCACACGCGCACCGCCCGAACGCCGAGAATCGTCGCAAAGTCATACTGGTGGCGGAGCCAGGGGTCGACCGAGGTTCCGTCGTAGACGATGGTCATGAAGTCGACCCAGTTGGCGCCTTCGACCGACACGGAGCTGTTGGTGTCGATGTCGTCGAGTGTGTACTGGAAGATGTATGTGCCTTCGGCCCTGTCGTCATACCCGCCATCGGCGGCGCGGCCGAATGCCAGCGAACTGATGTCATAAGCGCCATCGAACTTCACCCCGGCGAAGCCGCCGGCGCCACCCGTGTTGTCGCCCAGCCAGCTTTCGGTGTTGCCGTACAGGGCGTTGTTCAGATGGTCGATCTGATGAGCGCTGGCAGCGCCGCCGTTGTAAAGCTGATTGGCGAAGGCGATGCCGCCCTGCGTCTGGCTGGCAACGTTCAGCGGGGCGTCCCACTTGCGGGCGAGGTAGCGTTCGACCTGCCGTCGCTCGGTTTCACTAAGGGCGTGATCGAAGATGAGCACTTCGCCCATCTCGCCGACGAAACCATCGAGGCTGTTGCCCCGAACGCCAAGCGTGAGGCGTTCGTCGGTCGAGAAGGAACTGCGTGCGTTGAGCACGGTGTCACCGTTTTCCATGCCGACCACGCGAAGAAAACCCTCGTTGCCCTGAACGCGGGTGTTGACGATGTGGGCCCGGCCGTCGGAGAACATGCCGTCGACACCGAGTTCAGCGAAGATGTCCGCGTGTGTGCCATCGGTGGTGGCGTTGTCAGTTGAGGGGGTGAATCGAGCGCCGGCCGGCCCGTTGAAGAGTAACTCATACTCGCCGACGCCTGGCGTTGACGGGCCGGCGGTGAGGAACTGGTTGGACGCGTCGCTGGTCCGTGCAACGATGAAGATTTCGTAGTCCGAGTCCTGCAGGCTGTCGAGCACGGGGGCGTTGGCGTGTTCGATCGAAGTGCCGAATTCCACGGCCGGCAGACCATTGATCGCACCAGCGACCAGGTCGGGCGGGCTGGTGGTCGGCGTGACGTGGTTGCCATTGCCCGAATGGTCCGACCACTGCGTCAGCGTGGCGCCGGAGGTCTGCACATCGCCATCGCCACGAACCCACGACAGCAGCCCGGCGGTGGGCACCGGCGAATGACCGTAAAGCTCCAATTCGTCAATCGCGGTACCGGTGATGCTGTTGAAGCCCGACCCGGGCACCAGCAGGCGTACCCCCGTGGCCAACAGTGTGCCGCTATCATTACGAGCGATGTCATATTGATGACGGTAATAGCTTGTGAAACTCCCGCCCACGGCCGTGTCATCATTGCTGACATACTCAAGCGTGCCGATCGTGGTCCAGGCCGTAGCCGCGGCGGGGTTCAACTCGTTGGTGATCTGCACCGTGTAAAGGCCGAGCGAACGGTCGGTTTGATTGTTGTAGGGTGGGTCGGAAACGGTGTTGCCGTTGTCGCGACTCCATGCGATGGCATTCAGGTCGTAGGTGCCGTTGAGATCGATGCCGATGTAAGGCGTGGCGTCGCCTTCAGCGGCGATCCAGCTCGATATGTTGCCGTATTCACCGTCGTTGACATTGCCCGTGATATTGTGCGGCGAAGCGGCGAGGAAGGAAGACTGAATCTGCGTGCCGACGCTCGAAGCCAGATTGCCCGGAGCCAGAGCGGGGTTGGCCGCGTCGAAGAAATCACCGTCGTTGCCGTCCCACGTGATGCTGTAGCCTCCGCTGGCTGTGATGGTCACGCCGGCCCGGGCCTGGGTGTGTATCGACGCGATGGCGGCCAACAGGAAGATGACACCGAGACATGGTTGTATGCGGGGGCTGCGATTCATAGTCATCAACTCCTCGAGGGGGTATCACCCGTCTCATCTGCGGGCGTTTGGGGTTTCTCCGTTGGAGCCGGCGTCGTGGAAACCGGCAGACCATACTTCTGAGACAGGTACGCCAGCACCGCCGCACGCTGTCCATCGATCAGTCGACCGCGATAAATCAGCACCTCGGCGATCGCTCCATGAAAACCTAACGCCCCGGTGCTGCGCTTACCGATCAACAGTTCGCCTGCGAAGGCGCTGCGAGAACCATGACGAACACGATCATCGCTTTCGATCCCGTCGAGCCCGACATAGCCGACGTTGTCAGTCACGCGCGCCGTGTAGATATGCGCGACACCCGGTGCGACACGTTCCGAAGCAATATCCGCGAAGTTGTCGTTCCGAAGCGGCCCAATCGGGGAGCGCACACCATTGGGGATGAATCGCACACCGGCATCGCCGCCGAGGTGCAACTCGAATCGTTCCAGGCCGTTCTCTGCTCCAGCCAGCAAAAACTGGATTGCCTGTGATTGCGTGTGCGCTACGAAAAAGACCTCATAATCTGATTCGTACAGCCCCAACTGCACTGTTGATGGAAGGCGCATGCTCGACTTGCCATCCAGCATAATGGCCGGGCGGCCGTTCAGTGCGATCGGCGCCCAGGTCGGGCGCTGCGCCTCATCATCCTGCACCGCGACTAGCTGATTGGCCTCGCCGGTGTCTCGCCAGAAGCGCACGCGACCCTGTGCATCGGTCTCCACACCGTGGTCGGCCGTCAACCACAAGGCCAGAGCATCCGACGCGGTCGGCGGGCGCTGCTGGAGTCGGGCGACATCGGCAAGCAGTTGACCGTATTGACTGTCGCCGGGTGAGATCGACTGGGCCACG
Source organism: Planctomycetales bacterium ZRK34 (assembly GCA_014873095.1). Classification (GTDB taxonomy): domain Bacteria; phylum Planctomycetota; class Phycisphaerae; order Phycisphaerales; family Zrk34; genus Zrk34. Next base: position 2,683,852 of record CP050848.1, on the reverse strand, counting down.
CCATCCTGTAGACGCAACGCCTCACCCGATCGAAGTTCCCGGCCGGGCGTGGCAGGCGAACTGACACGGACCGTGCCATCGTAGACGTAAACCTCCGAAGCGCCCGACTGACTTGTTGCAACGCCGAATACCGTCCCCAGGTCCACCACCGACCACATGCCGACCTCGACCGTGAACCCCCGTGCGATGCGCGGCACCGCCGCATGCACCTGCCCCTGCTGCAGGCGCAGATGCATCGGGTCGATCATCTCAAACGTCGCCGGGCCGATTACCGTGACGGTGGGGCCGTTGTTGGATTGAAATTCCAAAGCCCCGGATGCGATCTGATGTTGACGCGCCATCAGCGACTGGCCCGGCTGCACCGGCTCGCTGATCCAAAGTACATCCTTCGACGACACCATCAACCCGACCGGCCGTCCGCTCGGCTGCTCCTTGGCGTTGTGAACCGGTTGGTGATCCGTTGACGAAATAAACAGCAGCGTGACCGCGATCAGAATGCCCGCCGCCAGCGCCCCGCCAGCCACCAGTTGCCGCCACGACCGCCCGAGCAGCGTCAATCGATGATGCGATGACGTGCCGCCGGATTGCGAAGCCCGATACTGTTCGACCAGTTCGTGATCGAGAATCAGGCGGTGCATCATCGACCGCTCAGCGAACAGGCTCGCGGTCTGCGGGTCCGTAGCGACACGACGATCCAACTGATCCATCGCGGCATCGTCAATGCTGCCGTCGAGGTAGGCGTCAATGAGTCTGAGTGTGTCATCCACGATTACGCTCCGCGGCCATACGCGACTGGATGCAACGCGCCAGCGCCTGGCGGATGCGATGCAGCGTCACCGTCACAGCATTTGCGGTGATGCCCACATGCTCGGCAATCTGTTGGGCGCTCAGGTCGTCGTGATAGCGGTGGCTGAGCATCTTGCGCTGGCGCTGAGGCAACTGATCCAGGCAAAGCTCCAGCGCATCGCGATACGGGTCGACCAGACCTTCGAGTTGCTGATGCGCCTCGGCGAGACGCGCGATGGCCTGCTCGCCAAATACATGTCGATCGCGACTGCGACTGCGGTAATGATTCAAAATCCGATATCGGGCGATGCCCATCACCCACGCGGTGAATGAACTCGAATCGTCGTACGAGGCGAAGTCTTCCAGCGCCGAGCCGGCGATGGTCTGCAACACATCCTCCGCATCGGCCCGGTTGCGAATCGACGAGTACACATACGCGGAAACGATCGGCTGGGCCCCAACCCACAACCGTGTGAATCGGCGGCTGTCCGCCATCAATTGTTCGGGTTCCTGATGCATGCGACCTCACGACTGCCGATCTGAACCAAATCCATCACGCTCCCCCCAGGTAATGAACCGCCGGCGCGGCAGATATTACAGCCCGAAAAGATATTTTTATGCAAAATTGCTGTGGTTCACGAGGTGGTCGTCATCATGACGCCAGTGTAATCGGTGGACCGCATCAGGGATATCCACAACTAAAACCAGATCGCTAGAGCCTCTTGCGCCATTTCATTAAATTTGCGATGATGTGCCCCGAACACGGAGGTTGCGTCATGGCGATACCGCTTCAAACCCGTCGGAAAATGCTCGCGGCGATCGAACGCGGCGAGTCGATCGCTTCGGTGGCTCGACGCTTCGAGGTCACCCAGCAGGGTCTGCATCAAATTCGACGCAAGGCCCGTCAGCGCGGCACGCTTGAGCCGGCCAAGACCGGGCCCAAGGGTCACGTCAAACTCACCGACGCGGACGTGCAGTTGATGCGTCAGCAGATTCAGATCAATCCGGGCATCACATTGATCCAATTGCGTGACATGCTCAGCGTGCATGTGGCTGAGTCGACGGTGTGCCGGGCGCTGCAGAAGATGAACCTGTCGCTGAAAAAAAGTCGCTGATCGCCGCCGAGCAACGTCGGCCCGACATCGTCGAACGTCGACGCAACTTCGCGATCGCCCGACGCTTCGTCGACCCCGGATCGTTCGTGTTCCTCGACGAATCCGGCGTCACGAGCAACATGACACGCCTGTACGGACGGTCGCCCGTTGGCGAGCGTTGCGTGGACCACACGCCGCACGGCCACTGGAAAACGACAACACTGTTGAGCGCGATGCGGCTCGCCGGTGTGATCGAATCAGCCACGGTGATCTACGACGGCCCGATCAACCGCGTCACGTTTGAAGGCTACGTCGAACAGTATCTGGCGCCGTCGCTGCGACCCGGTGACGTCGTGGTGATGGACAACCTGTCGGCGCACAAGTCGCCGGCGGTGATCCAGACGATCGAATCCGCCGGTGCAAGCGTGTGGTACCTGCCGGCGTACAGTCCGGACCTCAACCCGATCGAAAAGTTGTGGTCGAAGGTCAAATCGTGGCTGCGTCGCGTCGCCGCCCGCACATTCGACGCGATCGGCCAGGCACTGGTCGAAGCGCTGCGCCGGGTTGAATCAACCGAGTGCGCCAACTACATGCGGTCGTGTGGTTATGAAATTCAAATACGCAAGACGCTCTAGCCACCGGGGGATGACTTGGGGATATCGCCTCTCTCTGCGTGCGTCAATTGCAGATCATCGCGCAGCCTGTGAAAAACCGCCTTTGCCGGGGGAAGGTGGGATATTGAATTTGAGAATGATCGATCAGCGTCTGCGACGGCGAGTCAGGCCGGCGAGCATCACCAGGCCGGTGGTGACCCATGCCGTGGGTTCGGGGATGGTGGAGTCGACCAAGCCGACGAGGTCGTAGCTGAAGTCAAGCCCATCGCCGCCGAAGGGGGCGCCCTGGTCGGTGAAAATGGTGAGCATAGCCGTGCGCAGCCCGTCGGCGCCTTCGCCGGTGAACTTCAAAGTGAGCGTCAGGTCATCGCCCTTGGCAATGGCGGTCGATGTGAAATCGACAACAATAAAATCGGCGGCATCATCACCGGTGATCAACACATCGAGAATGCTCAAGCCGGTCAGGGCCAATTCAGTCGGCAGATCGAGCGTGACGTTCATGATCGTCAGGTCACGGAAGCTCATACCACCAGGCAGGACGGCGCCGAAGTCCATCGTTTGGCCGGGAGCGACCACGCTGTCGTATTCGGGCCCGACGCCTTCTCCGACAAGGGTGACATCGGCGGTGATGGCGGTGTTGGAGCCGTCGGGATTGCCGTTGTCAAGATTGAGGCTGACGGTCTGCGAATCCGTACCGCGTGCGTTCGGGGCAAAGGTGTAGTCAAACTGCATCGAGGCGCCGTCCATGAGATTGAACAGGCCGCCGGTCCCGGCGAAAGCCCCCGCAGCGCCGCCGAGGGAGCCCTTGAGATTGGACACATCACCAAGGCCCGACAGATTACCGTCGCCGATGTTGGTGATCGTTGCCGAAAGCGTGCCCATATCGCCGATACGGACGAACCCGGCATCGCCATCGGCTGCATCGGCGACCGGTGCGACGCCCTGGCCGGTAAAGCCGATGGTCTGATTGCCGGCATTGGACGTGATGGTCAGATCATCGCTGACATCGCCGCGCACAGTCGGGGCGAAGCTGTAGTCACGCATGACGGATTCACCATCGTCAAGCGGGCCGTAGGGCTGATCGCTGTCGGGGCTGAATGGCGAGGCGGCTGAGCCGAAGCTGCCGCTGAGCGTGGAACGGTCGTCGCCCGTGTTGCCGACGGTCACCGACTGCGTGGCGGACATGCCGACGAGCACCGCGCCGAAGTCGACCGGATCGGGCGAAGCGGTCAGTTCCGGCGTGGCGACAACGCCTGTGATGATCAACTCGATCGGGTTCAGTGCTGTATTCGAATCAGCATTGTCCGAACTCGGATTCAGGTAGATGCTGTGGCTGTAGACGCCGGCGACATCGTCGATCAAGATGACGGCGAAAGGACCGGTACCGGACTGGCCGGCGATATCGGTGAACGGATCAAAGCCGGTGAAACCGAAGGCTGAGCTTCCGCCGTTGAGATCCCACATGCCCGAGAGCGTGTCGGAGTTGGCGATGGGCGCGTTGTTGAAGACGTCGAACATGGCGGCGACGTCGCCTTCGCCCGTGTTGATCGCGCCGAGGTCGAGGGTGTACTCCGTGGCGCTGTTCATCGTCAACGAGCCGACACCGGCAAAAGCGTTGAGAATCGGATCGGCGTAGTTGTTGACCTGCGCTGCGATGTTGACGGACTGATTGCCGAGGTCGATGTTCGGTCCGAGGCCGAAGTTCGAACCGTTGGACTGGAAGTTGTAGGTCGCTGAGCCGGTTACCGCTCTGGCAGCCGATGTGTCGACGGCGATGGACAGGGCGTCGCTGCTGGAGTCTGTGGCAAGATTGGTGAAGTTGCCCGATCCGCTGACGCCGGCGCCGGTGGCGATGACGAATGAACCATCAAGGTGTTCGCTGAATCCGTCATTGGCGGCGATGTTGGTGGATGTCAGCGACTGACTGATCATGCCGCCGCCATCGCCGACATGAATGATGCCGAGATTGACCGTGACCGGGGCAAGGTCCGCCTCGGCGGGACGGTAGACGCTCGCGGAGACGTTGACGGTCTGACTCGACAGATCGGTGATGCCGAGCGAGTTGATGCCTGTGCCGTCGGACTGCAGTGAAATGGTGGCTGAGCCGACCTTGGCTCCGGCGGTTGAAGTATCGACACCGACCGACAGCGATGCGTTGTCGGTCATACCCGGGGCCAGGCCGCTGAATGATCCCGCAGCCGAGACGGGCGTGCCGTCGGATGCGATCGCGGCGTTGAGGTTCTCACTGAATCCGTCATCAATCACGTCGTTGGTGAGCGACAGATTCTGATTCACCACCGAGCCGAGTCGGACATTGCCGAAGTTCACCGGTTCGGGGGTGTGATCGGTCGGGTTGGCAAAGCGGTAGACCGCACCGGTGATTTCGGTATTCACGCTATCGACATTGTCAAAGTTGTCTTCGACGTGAATCGTCTGGCCGGTGAGCGCTCCGCCGTTGGCGGCGGTGATGGTGATGCCCAGCGGGCCGCTGTTACCGCCGGCCGCGATGGGGCCGAGGTTGGAGGCAGTGACACCGGCGCCGCTGAGTTGACCGTCCGTGATGTTGCCGCCGTTAACGCTGGTCTGAATCGCCACACGCACGTCGGGGCTCTCGCCGGGCTTGCCATCGTGATTGATCACGAGATTTTTCGTGATGGTGTCGCCGGCATGCAATTCGCCGAAGTCGATCACGCCGCCAGCGAAATCACCGCCCAGTGAAATGGTGAATGGATTGTCAGCCAGAATCAGGCCGGTTCCCGAGACGTTGACGCGGTGGTTGAAGCTGTTGCCGACGCCGAAGTTTCCGTTGCTGTAGTCCACCATGACGTGGAAGTCGTTGGCGCCGAGATTAAGCATGCCGCCGCCGGAACCGGAATCGCCGAGCAATGTAAGATGATCCGCGGAACTGTCCATCGAGCCGGCGCTGAGGTCGACGGTCGCGCCGTCGAAGGCGATGACTTCACCGGAGCCGCCCTGAATGCCATTACCGAAGGCGAGTGTGCCGCCGACCGCCGAGATCGTGCCGGTGTTGGTCGGGCGCTGCACCACCATGCCGAAGCCGGTGATCTGACCGGCGTTGGAAAAGTCGCCCTGGGTAGCGATGTTCGGCACGGAGAATGTGCCGCCGCCGAGGCTGACCACGCCGCTGAGCGTATTGGTGAAGGTCGCGGGAGCGGCAGCATAGTCGCGGCCGCCGAGAATCATCAGGTTGCCGCTGTTTGTATGGAGCGTGGATTCGATGGCGGTTCCATTGAACGTTAATGTTGAGCCTGCACCGGAAAGTTCGACGGTGGTCTGCGCCGCGATGGTGTTGATGGGCGTGCCGAGTAGAGACATGGCCGCGCCGCCGCCCTCGTCAATGATGCGGTAGTTGCCTCCGTCGAGAACACCCCCGGAGATGTTGGACAGGCTCGCGCCGCCGATCATCTGAAAGAGGCTGCCGTCAAGCGCCTCGAATGTCCCAAAGGTGGTGTTCATGAAGCCGCCGTTCAAGCTGCCGGTCAGCGTCAGTGTGCCGCCGTTTGAGGCTCGCACCTTGCCGGAGTTGATGAAACTGGTCAGGCCGTCAAGCGGCGTGGCGCCTGGGTCGATGGTGATGCTGCCGCCGTTGACATTTGCATCGATCAGGCCCTCGGCCTCGTTGGTCAACGCCATGGTGTTTGAGCCGATCAAGCCGACGCCTTCGATGGTGTTGTCGGCATTGGTCAGTCGATTCTGACTACCGCCGCCGTCGTTGAGGGCGGCAGACCCTCCGCCCGGCATGGTCAGTCTGATCGTGCCACCGCCATTGAGGGTGACATCACCGTTGATCCGCAACTCTGTGAAGTTGCCATCGGGATCAACTGTGATCGTGCCCGTATTGTTGATCGCGCCGTCGATGTAGGCGTCGGCGTTATTACGAACAAAGTAATCGCCGGCAATCGTCAGATCGGCCAGGAAAGTGGTCTGGCCTGCGTTGGTCTGGAAGATGCCGCCGCCGGAGGTCTGAAGTGTACCGCCTGCGATTGATACGCTGCCGGTCAACTCCACGCGGGAATCGATGCCGACGGCTTCGATGACACCGCCGGCATTGTCGAAATCGCCGCCGAGGCTGCCGGTCATCACGAGGATGCCGCCATTGGAGGCGCGGTAAGTGCCCAGGTTGATGAATGAAGTTTCACCATCGACAGGGCTGAGGGCCGGGTCGAGGGTTAACGTCTGGCCGGTGATGTTAGCGTTGACCAGGCCGCCGGCCTGGTTGGTGAAGGCCATGTTGTTCTGGCCGATGAGACCAGTGCCTTCAAAGGTGTTGTTGACGTTGGTCAGTCGGTTCTGATCGCCGCCGCCATCGTTGACCGAGGAGTAACCGCCGGCCGGGGCAGTTAGTTTGACGGTGCCGCCACCGGTCAGCGTGACATCGCCATTGATCACAAGTTCGGTCTCATTGCCATCGGGATCGATGGTGATGGTGCCCGTATTGTTGATCGCCCCGGCGATGTTGGCGTCGGCGTTGTTACGAATAAAGTAATCGCCAGCAAGGATCATATCCGTCAGGAAAGTGGTCTGGCTGGCATTGGTCTGGATGAAGCTGCTGCCGAAAGCCTGAAGGGCGCCGCCTGCGACGGACACGTTGCCGAGTAACTCCACGCGGGAATCGACGCCGACGGCTTCGATGACGCCATCGGTGTTGTCAAAGTCGCCACCGAGGCTGCCGGTCAGCGCGAGGATGCCGCCGTTGGAGGCGCGATAAGTCCCCCTATTGATGAACGATGACTCGCCATCGATAGGACTGGCGCACGGGTCGAGGGTTAACGTCTGGCCAGTGATGTTGGCGTTGACCAGGCCGCCAGCCTGGTTGGTGAAGGCCATGTTGTTCTGGCCGATCAGACCGGTGCCTTCGAAGGTGTTGTCGACGTTGGTCAGTCGGTTCTGATCACCGCCGCCATCGTTGACCGAGGAGTAGCCGCTGGTCGGGGCTGTGAGCTTGACGACGCCGCCACCAGTCAGTGTGACATCGCCATTGATCACGAGTTCGGTCTCATTGCCGTCAGGGTCGATGGTGATGGTGCCGGTATTTGAGATCGCGCCGCCGATGTTGGCGTCGGCGTTGTTGCGGATGAAGTAATCGCCGGCAATTGTCAGGTCGGCCAGGAAAGAGGTCTGGCTGGCGTTGGTCTGGATGAAGCCCCCGTCGGAGGTTTGCAGAGTGCCGCCAATCACTGATGCATTGTTCAGAAACTGGATCTGCGAATCGGCGCCGACTGCTTCGATGACGCCGCCGTTGTTGTCGAAATCGCCGCCAAAGACGCCGGTCAGCGCGAGCACGCCGCCATTGGAGGCTCGATATGTGCCCATATTGATGAACGATGTGCCACCATCAAGCGGGGTACTGCCTGGATCAAGGACGATCGCATCACCTGTGACATTTGCATCGACGAGACCGTCGGCCTGGTTGGTAAAGGCCATAGTGTTCTGGCCGATCAGGCCGGCGCCCTGGATGATGTTGTTGACGTTGGTCAGGCGGTTCTGATCGCCCCCATCGTCGTTGATCACAGCCTGCCCGCCATCCAGTCGCACTAACTGAACGACACCACCGCCGGTGAGCATCAGGTCGCTGCCGATTTCGAGTTCGGTTTCGTTGCCGTCGGCTTCGATGGTGATCGTGCCCTGGTTGTGGAAGCTTGTTCCGAAGATGCCGGCATCTGCGTTGTCGCGGATGATGTAGTCGCCGATCAGGGCCACATCGGTGAGGAAGGTGCTCTGGCTGCTGTTGGTCTGAATGAAGCCGCCGCCGGTAGTCTCAAACGTGCCGCCCACCACCGAAGCGTTGCTGGTCAACTGAACCTGCGAACCGGCGCCGATCGCTTCAATGACGCCGTTGCTGTTATCGAAGGCGCCGCTGAAGACCCCGCTCAGTGTGAGAATACCGCCATTGGAAGCGCGGAAAGTGCCATTGTTGATGAAGGAGGTCATGGCATCATTCGGTGAGGCGCCGGGATCCATCAAGATGGTCTGGCCGGTCACGTTTGCATCGACCAGGCCGGCGACACCGTTGGTGAACGACATATTGTTCTGACCGATCTGGCCGGCGCCCTGAATGGTGTTGTTCACATTGGTCAGCCGATTCTGCCCGGCTCCGCCGCCGTCGTTGAGCGATGCTCCGCCAGCGCCGAGTTGGGTCAGTTGCACGGTGCCGCCGCCGGTCAGCGTGACATCCCCGTTGATCAGCAGTTCGGCTTCACCGGTATCGGCTTCGACGGTGATGGTGCCGCTGTTGGTGATCGTACCGAGAATGTGGCCGTCGCCGCCGTTGCGGATGATGTAGTCGCCGGTGTTGGTCACATCGGACAGGAAAGACGTTTGCAGTGCGTTGGTCTGAATGACACCGCCGCCGGAGGTCTGCAGCGTGCCGCCGGCGACCGACGCGTTGTTCAGAAGCTGTACCTGGGAATCGGCGCCGACGGCTTCGAGAACGCCGCTGGTGTTGTCGTAGGCGCCCGTGAATGCGCCGGTCAGCTGAAGCAAACCGCCGTTGGAGGCGCGCATCGTGCCGGTGTTAGTCGAACCCGAACTCACGGAGTCGATGAACAGCGCCGCGCCGTTGATGTTGGCGTCGATCAGGCCCGCGTTGTTGATGGCCAACCCGTTGGTGCCGATTTGACCCGTACCGGCGATTGTGTGCGTGGCGGTGTTGATCAGTGTGCCCGTACCGGTGATGCGGTTGTTGGCATTGCCGATCATCATCACCGTGCCTGAGCCGTTGAGCGTCAGACTGCCGTCGCCGTTAACGCTCAGGTCTGTGAAGCTGCCCGTCGAGTTCAGCGAGATCAGACCGTCGTTGAAGACATCGCCCTGAACGAACAGGTCTGCGCCGTTGCTGAACGACAGTTCGTCATCGGCGCCGATCGTGATGTCGTTGATCGTGGGATTGACACTGAGAAAGACGGTCACGGCCGTGTCGCCGTCGTCGATGAACACATCAAAGGTGTTGTTGATCGGCTGGCCGTTGTCCCAGTTGGCCGCCTCAGTCCAGTCGCCATCGCCGTCAAAGGTCCACGTTGTGTCAACCGCCGACGCCGGTGAACAAAGCACCGCAAAAACATACAGCGGCAACACCGCCGCGCACATCATCCCCGAACGGTCAAAGACCAATTTACACAGCTTGATCAGATTGATCATGGCTAGCATCCTTCTCGCAGTTATCGATACCTACCCCGACGCCATCTTGCGTCCACCGGGCATTGTTCGATTGCAAACAACACGCATCCGAACAACGCGACGATTATAAACACGATCGCTTTGAAGTGAACTGTTTTTTTGTGATTAATATCAATTTGAATGCAAACAATCTTGCGGTGTAAACAAACTGCACACTTGCGTGCTACTCGTCTGCGTTTTCAGGCGACGATGGACCGATGATCTATCGTTTACCTGGAGAGTTGAACAGGATTTCATCTGCTTGGTGATGATGAAGTGCTCAGTGGCGTGACGACATCCTGGGCGTTGAACGGAGGCAGGTTCAGAGGTTTGTAATCATCATTCTTGTCTAACGCGCTAACGACTTGAAGGTGGTAGTCGCGGCCGATGTAGATGAGCTTGATGTCGTGTGCGCTCCAGTCGATTTACGTGCGGCTAATCACGAGTTGGTTGTCGAGAAATAATGACCCTGCCCCCTTCACCGAGTCCTGTTCGAATCTTCAGGATTCGATCGATGAAGGAATTGGAGGAGGAGAACACGCGGCTCAAGAAGTTGCTGGCCGAGGCGGAGTGGACAAGTCGATCCTCAGGGAAGCCGCCTCGGGCTACCGAAGGTCGACGCAGCCCAACTTCTGAGCCCGACAAGCGGCGGCGAGCAGAAGACCATGTGCGCCACGCGCTGGGCTGCGATGCCGCCAGTGAATGTCGGGCGTGCAAAGTCCTGGGTCAATGGCGGAGCACGCAGCGGCGTGTGCGAACTGATGGAGTTCGGGTTATCATAGAATACTGTTATGGAAAGAGTGATTAACGTATCTAATCGTCTGCCCATCAAGGTGGGCGCTCAGTTGACGAAATCTTCGGGAGGATTGGTCTCGGCCCTGGAGGGAATCCGCGACCGATACGACCTGCACTGGATTGGATGGACCGGTGCTGAGATCGAGGCGTCGCAGCGCCAACAAGTCACCCAGCGGCTCAGCGACGAGTACGGCGCGGTACCCGTGTTCATGACCGAGCATGAGGCGGAGTCGTACTACCTGGGCTTTTCCAACGCCAGCATCTGGCCGCTGCTGCACTACATGCAGTCGTATGCCGACTACCAGGACGATTGGTTCGACACGTACGTGGCGATCAACGAGCGTTTCGCCGAGGCGGTGCTGTCGTGTGCGAAAGACGGCGACATGGTCTGGGTACACGACTATCACCTGATGCTTCTGCCGTCGATGTTGAAGCAGGCGAATACGTCGCTGAGGGTCGGGTTCTTCCTGCACACGCCGTTTCCGTCGTACGAGGTATTTCGCTGCCACCCGCGTCGCGAAGCGCTGATCCGGGGGCTGATCGGCGCGGACCTGATCGGATTTCACACATTCGGCTACCTGCGCCACTTCCGTTCAGCGGTGATGCGGCTGCTGGAGCTTGAATCGGACATCGACGTCATCGCCCACGACGGGCGCGAGACACGGATCGGTGTCTATCCGATCGGGATCAACGGCCCGGGTTTCAAGCAGATGCTCGACAGCGAGCAGTACCGCGAACAACTGGCATCCTACAAGAAGTTGTACGAAGACAAGCGGCTGGTGCTGAACGTGGAGCGGATGGACTACACCAAGGGCATTCCGCGCAAGCTGGCGGCGATCGAGGAGTTTCTCGAATCACACCCTGACCTGCGCGAGAGTACGACCTTCGTGATCATCGCCGTGCCAAGCCGCCAGGGCGTGGATCGATATCAGAAGCTGATCGAGGAAGTCGAACTGGCGATCGGTCGGATCAACGGGCGATACTCGACAGTAACCAACACGCCGATTCATTTCATCCACGGCAGCGTGGCTTTTCACGAACTCTGCGCGCTGTACACGCGGGCCGACGTGGCGATGGTCACCCCGCTGATCGACGGGATGAACCTCGTGGCGAAAGAGTACATTGCCTGCCAGGGCGATGACCCCGGCGTGCTGATTCTCTCGGAGTTTGCCGGCGCCGCGCAGGAGCTTTTCAGCGCCACGCAGGTCAATCCGTACAACGTCCACGAAGTGGTCGATGCACTTAAGGCGGCATTGTTAATGGGTCGTGAAGAGCGCCGCGCCGCGATCGAGCCGATGAAGGAGCGCGTGACTAAACAGGACGCCGTATGGTGGGCCAACCAGTTCATCACGGACCTGGCACAGGTTAGCCCGACGCCTGCGGCGGCCCCATCAAACCAAAAGCTCAGCGGCGATGTGCTGAAGCGGCTCACCGAAGCGGATACACGCAAGGCCCTGTTTCTGGACTACGACGGAACGCTGGTCGACATCGTGCGCAATCCCGAGCAGGCTGTGCCAACCAAGCAGCTTCACACAATGTTGGCGACGCTGGCCAAGCGGGACGATCTCGACGTGTACGTTGTAAGCGGTCGCGCCCCGGAATTCCTCGAACAACACCTTGGGCATCATCCGGTGACGCTGGTTGCTGAGCACGGCTACACGGTCCGCGAACCCGGCGAATCCTGGCGGCTGTACAACGACAGCGTGGACCTGTCCTGGAAGCAGCGTGTCCGGCCGATTCTGGATCTGTACGCCGCCACGACGCCGGGCTCGAGTGTGGAAGAAAAACGATCGGCCCTGGTGTGGCACTACCGCAAGGCGGACCCGGAGTTCGGCCGATGGAAGTCCGGCGAGTTGATCGGCGAGCTCATGGAGAGCATCTCGAACCTGCCTGTCGAACTGCACCACGGTAAGAAGATCGTGGAAGTCTCCAGCCAGCAGGTCAACAAGGGTGAGGTGATGCGCTATTATGTTTCGAAGAACGACTACGCCGTCGTGCTCGCAGCAGGTGACGATCAGACTGACGAGAACATGTTCGCCCTGCGGTCGCCCAACATCATTACGGTGAAAGTCGGGCCGGGCGACACGGCCGCGGCGTATCGCGTGTCATCCCCTGCTCGTTTTGGCGAGTTCCTCGACTTGATCACGGAAGAAATTTCATCGCAATGACTTTGGACAATTATCACTACGGCACCATCGGCAACTGTCGAAGCGCCGCGCTGATCTCTCGCACCGGATCCATCGACTGGTGCTGCCTGCCGGACTTCGATTCGGCCAGCGTCTTCGCCAAGCTGCTCGACGAAGAGCGCGGCGGCGCCTTCAGTTTCGACGTCGACGAGGCGTACCAGATCAGCCAGCGCTACGAACCCAAGACCAACATACTCTGCACATCGTTCGACAATGGTACGGACGCGTTCGACGTGTACGACTTCATGCCGCGGTATCACGGCGAGCCGGGACGCCTCACCGACGGCACGTGTTTCTATCCGCCCGAACTGACCCGTTACATCCGCCTGGTGCGCGGCCGGCCGGTGTTCGCCTTCAACTACGACCCGCGCCCGTATTACGCCCAGCACGATGCAGTCACTGAAAACAACGGCGAATACCTCAAAAGTATGACCGCCGCCGGGACGTACGAGTCGGTCTATCTCTACAGCGACTTCGACCTCGAAGCGATCCGCACCGGCGCCCCGATCACGCTCGAGCGCGACGGCTTCGTGGTGCTCAGCTACAATCAGAAGCTGCTCACGCCTCACCTCGAAGACGTCGAACTGTCGTACCAGAAGACCAAGACCTACTGGATGACCTGGTCATCACAGTTGAATCGCCAGACGCATTACCACGACATGATCCTCCGCAGCGCGCTGACGCTGAAGATGATGACGTATCAGAAGTCCGGCGCGGTGATCGCTGCGTTGACCACCTCGCTGCCGGAAACGCCCGGCGAGTGTCGCAACTGGGATTACCGCTTCTGCTGGATCCGCGACGCATCGATGACGATCAGCGTATTGACGGAACTGGGCGACGACTATTCCGTGCGCCGTTTCGTGCGGTACATCCTGTCGCTGATCAACTACAAGGACGAGAAGATCCAGATCATGTACGGCATCCGGGGCCATAAAAATCTCACGGAGCAGGAACTGGATCACCTTGCGGGCTATCTGGGATCGCGTCCGGTACGGATCGGCAACGCGGCCTACCAGCAGAAGCAGAACGACATCTACGGCGTACTGCTGGACGTCATCGCGCGGGCGCTGGTCAAGTTTGAGAATCACATCGACATCCTTGAAGACGTGTGGACGATCGTCCGCACGCTGGTACGCAACGTCGAGGAACACTGGCATCTGCCGGACAAGAGTATCTGGGAGATCCGCGGCGACGATGAGCACTTCGTTTTCTCGAAGGTGCTGTGCTGGGTGGCGGTCGACCGCGGCATCCGCATCGCCCACTTCTTCAACATGCGCGACTACGTCGATCACTGGAACATGCTGCGGACACAAATCTACGAAGACATCCTCGCCAACGGCTGGAACGAGGAGGTGGGCGCGTTCACGCAGAGCTACGGCAGCCGCCACCTGGACTCGGCGAACCTGCTGATGGAAGAGTACGGGTTCATCAATGCCCGCGATCCGAAGTTCGTCGCGACGGTCGACGCCACGCTCAAAGACCTGTGCCGCGATGGGCTGATGTACCGCTACCGCAATGCCGACGACTTCGGCATGCCCAAGAGTTCATTCACCGTTTGCACGTTCTGGATGGTGAACGCGCTGTACCGCGTCGGTCGCACCAAAGAGGCGCAGGAGATGTTCGACCACGTGGTCAGCCATGCCAATCACGTCGGCCTTCTCGCAGAGGACATCGACTTTGAAACCGGCCGCCAGCTTGGCAACTTCCCGCAGGCGTACAGCCATCTCGCCCTGATCAACTGCGCGCACACGCTCAGCAGCGGCGAACCCATCAGCGCCGAAGAGCGACTGTCCAACCAGTTGACCGAGTAGCGAGTACGCGACGCGCCGATTGGTGGTTGCCAACGCAGAGCGACAGACCACTTCCAAGCCCCTTGTCCATAGCTCCACAATTTCGAACGACTGCGACTAGGCGATTACCGGCGCGCCGCCCGCCTCGCATGCATCTGGTGTAGTTCTCGCTGCAACTGTTGATTCATCTCCGACGCCAGCCCGGGCTGCGCCTGTGAAAGGTCGTGCTGCTCGGCAGGATCCGTTTCCAAATCGTAGAGTTCCACGCGTTCATCTTCCGCGAAGTAAATGAGTTTGTATCGGCCCTGACGTATCGCCGATTGCGGGCGGGTCTGACTGGTCGCGAAGTCATTAACGCCAATGTCGCGCCTGGCTTTTGAGAAGTCCGTCTCGGGGTGATAGTACGGGAAGTGCCAGAGCAGACTGCGCCGCGGCCGCCACGACGCATCGTCAAACACCGGCGCGATGCTCACGCCGTCGACATCCTCCGCCTGACCACCGGCCAGTTCAACGAACGTCGGCAGCAGGTCGTACCCGATCACCGGCGTATCACACGCGACCCCGGGTTGGATCCGGCCCGGCCAGCGTGCCACCATCGGCTCGCGGATGCCCCCTTCATACAGATTCCACTTTGAACCACGCAGCGGCCCGTTGGCGCAGTACTCCGGGTGTCCCCCGTTGTCAGACAGAAACACGACCAGCGTATTGTCGCGCAGCCCCGCATCATCGATGGCATCGAGCACCGTGCCCACATGGTGATCCAGCACCTCGACAAACGCCGCATATTCAAGCTGTTTCTTCCGATTCGGCGCATCGGCCGCAATGCGCGATTCGTATTCGTCGACGAGCCAGCGACAGCGGGTCTTCACCGGTGTGTGCACATAAAACGTCGACACCATCAGAAAGAACGGCCGATCATGTTTTTCTCGAATGAACGCGGCGGAGCGTTCGATCATCGAGTCTTTCGGAATCATGCCCTGCGGCGCATTGGCCGGTGTCTTGCGGCCCCACGCGTAAGGATGATCTCCAAAGTCCTCAACTGCCACCTCGAAACCCTGCGCCTTGGGGCCGTACTTCGGATCCCATCCGAGATATCGCTTGTGGTGCTGACTGACGTGCCATTTGCCGAAGAACGCTGTCTGATAGTTCAACGCGGCCAGCCGTTCGGTGATCGTCCGCTCTGACAACGGAAGGTTCAGCGTATAGGGCGGCGCTTCCAGCGGTTGGGGTTTATCCAGTTGCTGCGAACCCGCGTGAGGCTTGGTGACAAACTCGAATCCAAGCCGGGCTGTCGTCTTGCCGGTCAGAATGCTCGCCCGGGCCGCCGAACAGATCGGCGCCGGTGAATAGCCGTTGGTAAACCGCATCCCCTGCCGCGCCAGGCGGTCGATGTTTGGCGTCCGATGCCATGGATGTCCATAGCATGCCGGGTCGGACCAGCCCAGATCGTCGACGAGGATGAACACGATGTTTGGCCGTGGGGCCGCCGTGGCCATCGACGTCAACCACACCACCACGACAAAAACGCATAGCAACACGGACTTCATGGTTCACATCCAATCGGGCACGTGGTCAAGCGAGCGTCGGTCGATTGTACAGGCTTACCCAACGCTATGCCTTGCCCGGCAGCGTGATCCAAGCACGGGTTGAGACTTCAGGCGAGACTGACGGCGCAGGCCTACTTCATGTCGATCACGGACAGTCCGTTGGGCGTTTCGAAAGTCTGATTGACGCCGCCGGGGATCGGCATGTCGAAGTTGGAGATGATCAACTCGTCGCCGCGGATCAACACCTCACAGGGTTGATCGAGTCGGCCCGCGGCTCCGGTGTCGGTCGGGTCTTGCGCGTAGAGTTTGACTGTGCCATCGAGGCTGACCGCCTGCACGGCGTTGGCCAGCGAGTCGGCAACGTAGATCGTGTCGGTCCGATGATCGAAGAACAGGCCATCGCAGCTTCGCATGCCGGGTGACGACGCCCAAATCGGCGCGGGCCGGGGTGTGATCGGCTTGCCGGCGGCATCGAAGGTCACTTTGTGGATCGTGCCGTCGGCGAAGTTACCGATGTACATGTTGCCGGCCTTGTCGAAGCAGAGTCCATCGGCGCCGAACGGAACTTCGGGATTGTGTGTCAGAATCGTCGCGACCAGGTGTGGGTCGCGATCCAGCGGACGCGCGACTTTGTAGCCGCTCTTACCGAGTTTGAATCGGTACACGCCGGTGATCAGCGGGTACGTGCCGGGCATCATTGTCGTATCGGTCGTGTAAAGATACCCGTCGTGAATCGCCACGGCATTGGCGACGACCATGCCTTCGGCGAAGACCTCCGGCTTGCCAGGCCGCGACCCATGCACGGGGATGCGTATCACGCGCGACAGCCAGTTGGGTTCTTTACCGGCAAACCACTGCAAATCGGCGTAGTACAGATCGCCCGTCGCAGGATCGACACAGATGCCAAACGGATACGCACGGCCGGTGGCTGGGTGCCCTGGCGGATCGCAGAAATCGACCAACTCGTTGTCCGGGGTCAGACGCATGATCTGCGGAGCCGCCGAATCGTTGTTCACGTTCGGCACCGACACGATGACCGAACCGTCGGCCGTCAGGCACATGCCGTCGGGCGTGTTGTGACGCGGCGGCAGTGTGGCTAATAATCGTGCCGGTCGCAACAACACCGGCGCCGGTTGTGTCGCGCAACCGGTCAACATCACCACCACCAGTCCCATCGCGCCCGCGGCGCATCGAACAATTCGCCTCATGTCATCACCCTTTCACTGAATAAATGCTTTACGGATTCGACCACGTACGCTCTCCCGCCTGCAGCGGCAGCGGGTCAACGCCATCGACAATGCCATCGCCGTCCGCATCATCGGGCTTGACACGCTCAAACGGCTTGGGCGGAAGATCACGCATCATCGCCCACCACTGCGTCGCGAATTGTCCACGCGTCATTTGCCCGCTCGGCGGGTCGATCTGCGAACGCACCTGCCGCTTAGCCAGCGATCGCTCGATGACCGCCCCGCGCCAATCGGCCGTCGCCGGTTTGTCCGCTTCGAAGTTCACATCGCTCGGACCCAGCGGGAGCATCCCGCGCACCGCCAGTTGATTCACCGCCACGTAGCACGTATCCGACGGATCGACATCCGCAAACGGCCAAAGCATCGCCGGCTGCGCCCCACCGTCATGTTTCATCAACCCGCGCCACACATCTTCAAGCAGCGCCGCGTCGTACGGGATCATGCGCGGCTGAACATCGCGAGCGATCGCCGTCGCCGCCACCGCGCCGATCGCCTGGCCCGCCGCCATCATCTGGTCGTGCAGGCGGAAACCACTGCTGACAATACTCGTGTACCCGAGGCTGTGGCCTCCGCCGAGAAGCCCGTCGACTTTCGCCGGCACCAGCGAGCGCACGCCGAACGTAGCCCGCCCGCTATCCGGCGGCTTCCAATCGCGCAGCTTGCGGAACACTGCCCGCCACGGGCCGGCCGTATCACCGGAATTCAGAAACTCGCGCCGCGTCGGGTGAAAGTCATATTCAAACTGCCACACCGCCACCGCATCGTGATACATCGCGTTGGCGAAGTGATTGGGACTGCCGGACCCCATCGTGTCCTGCTGGCGCGACATATACATCGCCTTGAGCCGCAGCCCCTCGCGAACATACGGCTTGGGCGGCATGCGATCAGGTGTGCCGAACTCGTCTGTCAGCTTGAACCGGCGGAACGAGTGCGTTTTGTCTTTCATCCCGTCGTGGGCTTCGGTCTGAAGAAAATACAGAAAGCCTTGCGAGAACTGCTTGGCGTCGTCAAACACGATCTGTCGTTGGTGCCGTGGCATCTGCACGATGTTCTTTTTCGAGGCGCCTGGTTCATCGGCTTCCAGCGCATCGACCACTGCTTTCGGCAGCACATCCAGCGGATAATCAAACGCCGGGAAGCACAGCAGCAGCACATCGGGATGATCGATATTCTTGAAGTGGTAATGATCGATCAGACGGCGTGTGCCGTAGAGCCAACCGGGGTCTTTCGGATAGCGGTGCTTGCGGTAGCTGTCGGGTTTGTACCCGTCGGGCTGATCGATCGGTTTGTACTCGTCGGTTTCGACGATCACCATGGTGTAAGTGATCGGGTTCATATCGGTGATGGGGTGGGTGTCGCGCGAGGCAGGCGCTTCGGGTTCGCCGTAGGCGTCCTTGAGATCGGGGCCAAACTCGTAACCGGCGCCGGCGAGTTTGATCACGTCGCCCCAATCCGAGGCATCGACGGTCAACTTGGCCTTGATACGCAGCGTTTTCTGCGCATCGTCCAGCGACACGAAGTCAACGCCCTGCACGGTATTGTTATCCGCGGACAGGATCGCCTGCGTGGGGATCATTCGGCGGATGATGCGGAGTTGGCCGCTTTTGACATAAGGCTGCACCATGTCTTCGAACACCTGCGCCGCATCAGCAGGGCAGGTCGTCGTGATCACGCGCGTGTTACCGGGGCGCGGCTGGCCGTACTTGCGTTTGTTGTGTGCTTCGATGCGTTCGATGGTTTCCTTGAACATGCCGTGGCGCGGCATCGGCACCGTCTGGTCGTATCCGCGTGCGCCGCGATTCTCATCGATCGCCATCAGCGCTTCGCTGGTGAATTGCCCGCCGAGCCAGTCGGTGTCGCTGACCATCGTGATCGATTTAACCCTGAGCCTCGCCGCGGTGATCGCCGCCGCCACCGCCGATTCAGACCCGCCGACAATCAACAGATCAGTTTTCACCGGCGCAGCAGCGAACGCCATAGAGGCCCACAGACACGACAGGCAAACAGCTATAACAACTCGTTGCATCATTGATCATTCCGTGTGGGGGGTTACTTTTCGCGTTTGGTCAGCCAGAACGGGTAACGATCGAATACATCGCCATCGGGTCCGACGCGCGGGTCGCCGGTTTTGTGCAGGTAGTCCATCAGGCGCTGATTCAGACGCTGAGCAACCTGGGCGCTGGCGGGGTCATCGATGATGTTGTGAATCTGATCGGGGTCTTTTCGAATGTCATACAACTCGAACTCGGGGCGCTCGACATAGCACAACTCAAACAGCGGCGCCACGCTCGACCGTTCGCGATGTGCCAACATGTAATCACCCGCCTCGGTCGGGCCGACGTCGGCGATGCCGTACGGCCGCCCGGTCGGGCTGCGTTTCGGGCGGCAATTCCACAGGTACAGGTAATCGTGGGTGCGGATCGCGCGAATCGGGTAGCCCGTGCGCTGGGGACGGGTGACCATGTGGCGCTCGCGGCCGTAGATGACCGCGTCGCGCGTCTTGTCAATCTGACCGCTTCCGTCAGCGGTTAACACATTCATGAAGCTGCGTCCGACCATGTCGTCCGGCGTTTGGATACCCGCGGCCTCCAGCAGCGTCGGCGCGATATCCGGAAAGCTCACGAAATCGTCGACGGTTCGCCCGGGTTTGACCTTCGCCGGCCAGCGAATCGCCAGCGGTACGCGCACGCCGGCGTCATAGCAGTTGCACTTGCCACGCGGAAACGGCATACCGTTGTCCGAGGTGACGATGACGATCGTATTGTCCGCCTCCCCGGTTTCTTCAAGCTGTTGCATCAGGTCGGCCAACTCGCGATCAAACTGCACAATCTCGCGGAGATACCCCGCCAGTTCGCTACGCACCTCCGGCACATCCGGCAGGTAGCCCGGCACTTGAATCTTGTCGATGTCGACCGTGCCGTCGTGCCCCTGATTAAATGGTCGATGCGGGTTACGGCTGCCAACCCAAAAGCAGAAAGGCTGACCAGATTTTCTTGCTTTGAGAAAACGGCTGAAGTCCTTGTACTGCTTGCCGGCCGGGTTCTGCTTGCGATCACCGAGTTTGCCGGGGCCCCATCCTTTGACCGCGCAGCCCACGTGATAACCCGCCTGTTTGAACAGGTTCGTGTAGCAGGTGAACTTGGCCGGCAGGTGCGACCGTTGCACGGCCCCTTCTTCGAGTTGCCAGATCGGTCGTCCAGTCAGCAGTGTGGCCCGCGCCGGGGCGCATTGCGGTGCGAAGCAATATCCATAATTGAGCATCACTCCCTGCTGAGCGACCCGGTCAAAGGCCGGCGTGCTGATCGCCTCACACCCCGCCGCGGAAGTGGTCCACCATGACTGATCATCGGAGATGACGACCATGATGTTGGGCCGCTCGCCTGCCTGAATCAACCCACCACACAGCGACAGCAACACCATCGCCGCGCACAACATGCCTTTGCCATTCGTCATTAGTTACCTCGATCGAACTTCACCCATGCGTCGCGCCCATAGACCGGATCGATTGTCTCGGAAAGACCGCCGTCGCCGTCGGAGTGCAACACGTGATTCGGGTCGGCGTACCACACCACCGAACCGTCGAAATACATCACCTGGTAGCCATCTTCATGGTTGTACCCGCGGCTGGCATCGGGCACTGTCGGGTGAACATTGAAGAAAAAGCCAAGGTCAACGAGCCATGCTTTGCGTCCGACATCGACCAGCAACGGGTACGGCTCGAGCCCAGAAAACCGATGGTCGTTGCGATGAACGTAGGACGTTTCAACGCTCGGTCCGTCGGGCCATGTGTCGAAGTAACCCCGGGAACCATGCAACTCGCCGAACAGTTCGCCGCCGCGATTGGGGCACCACATCATCTGAGGGTCGATGTAATGACGGATCGCCAGCAGGCCGGGCCCCCAGTACTTCATATTGCCGATGACCTTGTATACGTTGGTCTGGCCGGACCGCTTCATTCCGCTGCTGGTGCCGTCGTTGCCCGGCGGGACCGCGCCGCGAAAATCCTGCGCATAGGCAAACACACCAATTGCGTGCTGATGAAGCTGCGTGCCGCAGACCGTGATGCGAGCGGTCTCTCTCGCCTTGCTCAGCGACGGCAGCAGTATCGCAATCAGCAATGCGATGATACTGATGACGACCAGCAGTTCGATCAGCGTGAAGGCTTGTCGACGCATGGGTGACTTGTCCTCAATAGCCGCGGAGCAATGCTCTGCGGTCCACGATACGTTGCATCGCGACTATCGATTGCGGCGGCGCATCAACGCGAGCACACCCACGCCCAGCATCGCGGCACTGGCCGGTTCGGGGATCGCCGTCAGCGTGAAACCGTTGAAGGCAAAACGGCCGTCGACGCTGGCGCCTTCCAGCGTGACGACAAGCGGGTTGATACCGTCGCTGATCAGCAGCAAGCGGATCACACCCAGCGGGTCGGTGGGGTTCGACGAGCGGAAGTCCGAGACGGTGGTTGTACCGTCCGGTGTGCCGTCGTTGGCGCCGATGTAGGCGGCGACGCCCAAGTCGGACAAGCCGGCGCTTTGAGTCGACGAGTTGAAGAACGAATCGTTGAAATATCCGGTGAACAGATACCGGCCAGCTTCGACGGCGGTGCCTCCATCGCCGATCGTCAGTGTCAGATCGCTGAAGCCGGCGTTGAACACGAGATCGTCGACGAGGTTGTTCATGTTCTCATCGGTGTTGCTGAGCGCATGGCGATCGCGGCCCTGTATGCCGGCCCCACCGCTGGAAAGTCGCACATCGACATCGTTGCCATCGCCGAACGGATCAATGACTGTCGTCACAATGTCGCTGGTTGTGGTGGCGGCGCCGACATCCTGCTGAGTAAAACCTGTCTGTACATTCTGGCCGGACTCGCCGTAGTCGATGTAGACGCCGCCGTGGTATTCGGTCTGCAAGGCGTACTTCTGAGCGAGGTTGAACCCGACGAGATTACGCTCGAACGCAGTCAACTCGCGGTTGTAGATGACGATCTCGGCGATGTCGCCATTCCAGTAGGCGGTGGGACCGAAGCCGTCGATGCCGCCGACGGCCTGCGGCTCGTCACCCATCGAGCCGGTGTTGATGCTGGCATGCGAGGAGACGGCGCCTTCGCTGCCGTTGAAACCCGCCACGCCAGTGTAGGTCGAGCCGCTCTGGCTGAGCCTGCCGCTGTATATGCCGTAATCGGTGCCAGCGGCGGTACCGGAACTGGCGTTGATCGTGCGACCGGCGCCATCCCGCAGAATAAAGCGCACATTACCAGAGCCGTCTTGGTCAAGCT
This sequence comes from Planctomycetales bacterium ZRK34, assembly GCA_014873095.1. Taxonomy (GTDB): domain Bacteria; phylum Planctomycetota; class Phycisphaerae; order Phycisphaerales; family Zrk34; genus Zrk34. The sequence continues at coordinate 2,661,339 of CP050848.1, read as the reverse complement.
GAACCAGGGGGTTGGTGGATCCACTGCGCAGCGCAAAGACGCTGAAGTCACCGATTTCGTTGGTCTGAGCCACCGCGAAGATGGTCATCTCCGACAGACTTGTCGGCAGAATCTGGTCGGCGACGGTCATGAGCTGCGTCGAGCCATTGAAACGGACCGCGGCCTGATTGTTCAGCGAGACGACCGAATCGATATAGGTCGGCTCTGCGCCGGACGCCGCGGCAGCGCCGGTCGTGCTGCCCGAACTGTCAGCCCAGGCACTGACCGGGTCGCCATTGGTCAAAGCCAGGTCACCGGCGTTCAGCCAGAAAGCCAGATCAGAGATGGCGTCGGGTGATACGGTGTCAGCCGCTGCCGGTTGGTTTGACGTCAGTGCAGCGGCCACCATCAAGGTCGCCGCGATGATCAGTCGTTGTGTCCACATGCTGCATTCTCCTGGTTTCCGATGTGACATGATTGACCCTCCACAAAACCGAACTGTTGCCTTCATCCCGAAGCGTCTAAGACGCGATCGACAGGTCGGTGTAACCCAGCCGACGCGAAATCCGCCGGGCGTGATCGGTGACGACCTGAGCAAGATTCCCGAATTCCGACTGCGGCATCCGCGGCGACGGCCCCGTCACCCATACACTGGCAATCGGCCGACTGCGATGATCAAACACCGGCGCCGCCACGCAGTGCAGGTCGGGCAGCTCTTCGCCGCGGTCGACGGCGTAGCCCTGTGCCTTGACCTCGTCGAGCTCCGCCAACAGCGCGTCACGCGAGGTGATCGTGGCGTCGGTGTATTTTTTGAAGTCACAGGTTTTGAGCATGCGATTGCGAAACGCCGCCGGCAGATACGCCAGCATGGCCTTGGCCGGCGCGGCGGTGTGCAGCGGAAAACGATGCCCGATCTGAATCGACACCTTTACCGCCTGGTTGGAAATCGCCTGCTCTAGCACGACGCCGCCGTCTTCCACGAGCGTGGCGATCAGTGCCGTCTCCCCGGTGGCGTCACGCAGATCAAACAACACGTCGATCGAGTGCGCCAGCAAACCTTCGTTTTCGACGACCGCATGCCCCAGTGACAACAATTTGCGTGACAGCCGGTACGTCTTTTCGGACTGGTCGCGGTCGAGGTAGCCGTTGTCGCGCAGCGTCGTGACGATACGGAAGGCGCTGTTGCGGGGTATCTCCAGCACTTCAGCAATTTCAGAGATCGACTGCTCAGATCGGGCGGCCAGCAACTCCAGCACACGCAACGCACGAGCCAGATTCGGCACGTGGTACCGCTCGGACCCGCCCTGCTCAAAACGTGAATGAGATTTTGTCATGCTGCGCCTCAGATGAGTTGATATATAATCTATCAGTTGATATATCGATGTCAAGCATTTTCTTTTTCACGACTGCGTAGGTGTGCCAATGGCCAGTTCAGATGATGTCATCACAATCGGATGTGGGGAGTGGGGGTTTCGACAACTCCCTATTGAAGAACACTTTGCGATTGCTAAGAAGCTCGGCTTCAACGTGATGGAATTCGGCATCGGGGGTGGCCAGGCCGGACGTCTGCCAGCCGAATTGAGCCTTTCGCAGATCGACGCTTTTGTCGATCTCGGCGAGCGTCACCACATCCAGACCCCCTTCTGTTGCCTTGAAAATGACTTCACCCTGCCCGCGGCTGACGATCACGATCGCATGTTGCGACAGACCCTTGAACAGATCGAACAAGCCGGCGACTGCGGGGCGACCCACGTGCGGCTCTTTGCCGGGTTCACCCCCGCCGCCGCCATGACCGAGCCTGTCTGGCGACGCTTGCTCGACGCACTGCATCTCTGCGACGACCTGTGCCGCGCGCTGCATATGACCCTCGCAATCGAGACCCACGGTCGCATCACCGTCCAAAACGGCGCCGCCCACCACGAACACACCGTCACCACCGACCGCACCGGCCTGCAGCGTTTGCTTGATGAACTCCCACCAACCGTCACATTCAACTACGACCCTGGCAATCTCAAAGCCGTCGCCCCGGATGACACCCGCTATGGCCTGGACCTGCTCGACGCCCGCATCGATTACTGCCACCTCAAGGATTGGCGCCGCCGAGGTGAAGGCTGGGAAGCTGTGGCTATCGGGGATGACGACCTGGATTACGCCACCCTGTTGAAGCAGATGACATACCGTGGTGTATACCTGATCGAGTATGAACCTACCGAGGATGTTGAGGCCGGTATCCAGCGAAGCCTGGAGTACTTGACCCGCTGCGGGATTCAATGGCAATTCTGAAGACTATCGGATGTGCCGCCGGGCATTGTATTTAGCTGAGTGCAACGTTCTGCAGGCGTCAGTCATACCCGAGCGGCCTGCGCCGGCAGTGCGCCAGGCTGTGAACAGTTACATCACACGATGAGATGCGGTTGATTGCCCCGTCCGAATATGCGGTCTATCGTTGCCACGATGATCCGCAAGAGCTTGATAATTACATTTCTCATGCTGATGCAGTTTGGCATGACACGTCCATTGGTTCGGTGTGATGGCGCTGATGGACATGAGCAGGTGGAGTACATGCACGATCAGCGCAGCAGCCTGGGCGCGGTCGCCTCGAGGGCTTTGGATCATTGCGAATCAACCATTGATCCATCAACCTGTACCGACACGCTGCTTGGCACGCTTCTGGTGGCCCCTTGGTCCAGTCTCCGGGGCCAGGCGTCTCTGGCCTTTGATTTGAAGCCTCTGGATCAGATTGCAACCCTTTTGTTTCTGGATCCATCGAGGTCTTTTCGATGGGTGGACCGAATGCCACCTGCAAGCGGTGCTTAGCATGCCTTGCGAACGATCGTTCTGATCGTTTGATCTAACCGTTCCAATTCATAGCGAGTTGCTCGGCGTTTGTTTCATTGCCGTTGGATGGTATATCCATCGGCTGAGCCGCGCGTACTTCATACCTCCCACCCCAGGTTGATGGTGATATTTATGCGATGGACATCGGTGTGTCTGTTGATCCTGTTTACACTTGCTGGCGGCTGTGCCACCACGGCACCCTGGCCAGATCCAGAACGATCTGCCGATCTGGCGACAGATCTTGAGAATGCCATCGAGTTACGACTCGATGGCGAAGCGGTCGATGTTGGCGTATCGATCGAGGATCGACTGTCGATGGCCGAAGCGGTCCGTCGATCGCTGCGACATGATCCGAGTATTCAGATCACACTGGCGCGTGTTCGAGCGGCCGCGGCCGATTCACATCAAGCGCGACTGCTGCCAAACCCAATCGTCAGCGTTGTTCTGCGGTGGCCTGAAAGCGGGGGCAGTCCAACCGTCGAGGCAGGGCTGGCGGCAGAGCTTCTTTCATTGTTGCGTAAGCCGGGCGAGATCGATGCAGCTGACAAACGACTTCAGGCCGCCAGCGCGCGGGTGTTAATTTCTGTTCTCGATGTCGTAGCTGAAACACAACGGCGGTTTGTCGAAGTGCAGTCGCTTGATGCGCTGCTGCCGGTGCTCGAGCAACGCGCCCGACTGCTGGACCGACTGGTCAAACTGGCTCGTCAACGTCTTGACGCCGGCGAAGGCACACGGCTGGATCTGACCACGCTTCAAGCCCAACGAGTCGACTTGGATGTCGTGATTACTGAGCGGCAGATCGATAATCGCACCGCACGCTTGGCCTTGGCACGGCTGATCGGCGAGCCGTCCGCAACGGCGGACTGGACGCTTGACCCATGGCGTCTGCCGGATATTCCCATGGCTGGTGAATCAGCGTGGGTGACGGCGGCATTGAAACAGCGCCCCGAAGTGCAGGCGACCATCTGGCAAATCGAAGCACTGGGCGCGGATGTGCGCCTGGCTCAATGGGCGTTGCTGGAGCCGCTGGAAGTCGGTGTCGAAGCTGAGCGGGATGCCGGCGAATGGTCGATTGGGTCCGGCGCGACGGTACCTCTGCCGCTGTTTGACTGGGGCCAGGCCAAACGCGAAATGGCTGAGGCCGCCGTGCTCGAATCGCTGCATGAGTTGACGCAGACGCGGCGCACCGTCGTTGAGGAAGTTCGCACCGCCCATCTTGCACATATCCGACTGCTTGATGCTTACCGAAAAGCGAATGATCAACTGATTCCCCTGCTTGAGCAGCGCCTTAAGCAGGCCGAGTCCGCCTTCCGCGCCGGACAGAGCGACGTCACGCCGTTGATTCTCGCAGAGCAGGATCTTCAAGCCGGCCACGCCCGATTGATTGAACTGGAGCGACGCACAGCCGAATCCCTGATCGATCTGTATCGGGCCGTCGGTGGTCCAGCGCGAACACCCGGCGTCGCCGAGCATCCTGCCTCGGCCCCTACCCAATTGACCAACAAGGAAGAACCATGAAGTTACATGCACTGATCATCGCACTCCTGCCCCTGAGCCTGTTATTTTTTGGTGGCTGCGAAGATAACGCGCACAAACCTGCTGCAGCACACGCCAGCGACCATAAAGATCATGAAGATGTTGATGCGCATGATCATGGCGACGAACACGCCGATGCGCATGACCAAGAGGAAGAACACGCCGATGAAGTCAGGCTCACCCCTGAAGCGATCGAGCGATGGGACATTCGTGTCGAACCGCTGAAGCGGCATGTATTGACCGAAACACTCATCGCCCCAGCCCGAATTTCATTCAACAATGAGCGCATCGCGCATGTCGGCTCGGTGGTGTCCGGTCGAGTCAGCCAGATTCAAGTGCGCATAGGCGATGACGTCAAAGCTGATGATGTGCCGATGGTGATCGTTAGTCCGGAACTCGGTCAGACCCAGAGCCAGTACCTTCAGAACCGCAGCGCCATCGGGACCGCCGAAGCCACCGTCGAGGTCGCTCGAAGTCTGTACGAACGCGCGAAGGCGCTTTACGATGAAAGTCAGGGTATTGCCTTAAGTGAAGTGCAGAAGCGTGAGGCGGAACTACGCGCCGCTGAGGGTGAGTTGGTCGCCACACGCAGCGCTGTCACTGCCGCCGAAAACGCACTGCACGTGCTGGGGATGGATCAGCAGGCAATTAAGCAGCTGGCTGAAACTCAAGAGATCAACCCCAACTACGTTCTACGCGCTCCCTTTGCCGGGCGCGTTGTACAACGTGAGGCGAAGCTGGGTGAGGCTGTTGGGCCTGATCGCGACGCGCTGTTGGTGATCGCAGATTTGCAGACGCTCTGGGTGATTGCCGACGTACCGGAAGCGCGCCTTGGTGAGATCGGTGTCGGCTCCAAGGCTCATGTTTCCGTACCTGCGTATCGTGGGCGTGAATTCAAAGGCGCCGTCACATACATCGGCACGCAACTGAATACTGCGACGCGCACGATTCCCGTACGTATCGAGGTGCCTGATCCCGAGTTGCTGTTGCGGCCGGGCATGTTCGCACAGGCCCAGATCGAGTTCATCAACACCGCGGATGAGCCGGCCCTGGCTGTTCCCGAAGTCGCCGTGCAGAACGTCGAAGGCGATACCTGTGTATTTGTCCCGGTTGCAGACGAGCCCAACACATTCGCCAAGCGCCCCGTTCGCATCGGGCAACCGATCGGCCGGATGGCGCCTTTACTCGACGGCCTGCGAGAAGGCGAACATTACGTCGCCAACGGCAGCTTCATCCTCAAGGCCGACCTCGGCAAGGCCGGCGCCAGTCACGATCACTGATCCAACCGTTCTTCGATTCGAAAGATCCCCCCATGCTTCAACGCATTCTTCAATTTTCAATCCATCACCGCTGGCTTGTCGTGTTGATGACAATCGCGACGGCGGGGCTGGGCGTCTGGTCACTGACGATCCTGCCGATCGACGCCGTCCCGGACATCACCAACAATCAGGTCCAGATCAACACCGAGCACCCCGCCTGGGGCCGCAGGAGATCGAGAAGCAGGTGACGTACCCGATCGAGGTCGCCCTGGCTGGCATCGAAGGGCTCGACTATACGCGTTCGCTGTCACGCAACGGGTTTTCACAGGTGGTGGCGGTGTTCCACGACGACGTCGACATCTACTACGCCCGCCAGCAGGTGCTCGAACGAATCAACGCCGCCAGGGAAACACTGCCAGAAGGCGCCAACCCCACGATGGGCGCCATCACCACCGGACTCGGCGAAGTGTACATGTGGACTGTTGAGTTTGAGCCAACCGAACCTCACTGGTCGATGCGACCATCGAAACCGTTGAGCGCAATCTCTTCGAAGGCGCCGTGCTGGTGATCGTGGTTCTGTTTCTTCTGCTGGGCAACATCCGCGCGGCGCTGATCACATCGCTGGCCATCCCCTTGTCGATGCTCATCGCGGCGACCGGTATGGTGCAAGGCAAAATCAGCGGCAACCTGATGTCGCTGGGAGCGATCGACTTCGGGTTGATTGTCGACGGGGTTGTCGTCACCGTCGAAAACGCACTGCGGCGGCTGTCCGAGCGACAGCGTGCGCTTGGCCGGCGACTTGAACTCGGTGAGCGGCTGACCGAGGTGCGCGATGCGGCTATCGAAGTGATCAAACCTGCCGCTTTCGGGCAGGCGATCATCATCACGGTGTACCTGCCGATCCTTTTTCTTACAGGCGTTGAGGGCAAGATGTTTCGCCCCATGGCGATCACGGTCATTCTCGCGTTGGTTGGCGCCTTCATCCTGTCGATGACGTTCATCCCCGCGACGATCGCACTGGGCATTGGCGGCAACGTACAGGAAAAAGAAAACATCCTCATCCGCTGGGCCAAGACCATTTATGCGCCGCTGTTGCGATGGGCTGTGCGATTGCGCTATCCGGTGGCGCTGGCGGCGGTGGCGCTCTTTGCCGCCGCTGTCTGGTTGTTTACAACGCTCGGCAGCGAGTTTGTACCCAAGCTCGATGAAGGCGACATCGCCCTGCAGCCGGCGATGCAATACAGTTGGATGTTGCAGCACCTGATCGCCCGGGTTTCATCCCCCTCGGGGCGGTGGCAGACATTCATATCGGCGAAGGAGCCAATCAGATCAGCCGCGAAAACAGTAAGCGACGTATTGTGGTCGGCGCCAATGTGCGCGGCAGGGATCTGGGCTCCTACGTGGCCGAGGCTCAGCGGCGCATTGCCGACCGCGCCGAGATTCCCGCCGGGTACTGGTTGGACTGGGGTGGTCAGTTCGAGAACCTCGTCGCAGCGAAAAAGCGTCTATTAATCGTCGTGCCCGTTTGCTTTTTTTTGATCTTTCTGCTGTTACTCAGCACCTTCGGAAACGCCAAGCATGCACTGTTGGTGTTCACTTGTGTCCCGCTGGCGTTGACCGGGGGCATTGTCGCTCTGTGGCTGCGTGATATGCCTTTTCCATCTCCGCGGCCATAGGTTTTATTGCGCTGTCCGGAGTCGCCGTGCTGAACGGCCTGGTCATGATCACATTCATCAATCAACTCCGCCACGAGGGAGATGACCTCGATGATGCGATTCTTCGCGGGGCATTGACTCGTCTGCGTCCTGTACTGATGACCGCTCTGGTTGCTTCAATGGGCTTTGTGCCTATGGCCCTGGCCACCGGCCGCGGCGCCGAAGTCCAGCGCCCTCTGGCAACCGTCGTCATCGGCGGCCTGATCACCAGCACGCTGCTCACTCTCGTGGTCTTACCGGCCTTGTACAGAATCTTCGAGCGACGAAACAGACCGGCTATATAGCAGACACCCGACACCCCGCGGATGGACGCAGGACGTGCGATCAGTGAGATCATCTTTGTCATGCTCTTCGCCGGTGATAGCGATCACCATCGCTGACAAGATCGTTCTATGCGAATGTCATTTGATCAGGCGGGCTTCGATATTCGCGATCTCACGGTTGGCGAAATCATCGGTAAAGAGCCAGTTCTGATAAAGGCGTTCGATTTCATTCAAACGTCGTGTGACCGACGCCTTGGTCAGGTTGCGCTTCAGCCCTTTGGGGCGATCCTCGTCGCGAATCGGCGGACGCACACGATCGGCGGGCGGCTGATATGCGGAGTTGTAGACCAGGGCCGGCAGGTTTTCCGCGGGCAGCAGATGCCGCCAAAGGAAGGCCTGCATGGTGTCTTCGGCAGGGACGGCTTCGCGAACGATTTGCCGATCTCCGTCGGCCCCGCTACCGATGAGCGTGAGATCGACCGGTCCTTCCATATCCGTCAGAGTGGTCTTCACCGTCAGTTTCACGACCTCGGCATTAGCTCCCAGGGTGGCGCCGGATGATTCGAGCCCCTTGGGCAGGTCTTTGAAGTTCAACTTGATCGGGCCGGTGTACCCATCCTTGCGAATGGCGAAGACGGTCAGGTTTGCCGCAGACTTACTGCGAATCACGACGCGTGAAGGGATCACGCGCAACTCGAAATCGGGCTGCGGCTGGCTGATGCGAAGGCGATAGGCGTAAGCCTTGCCGGCGTGCCGCCGGGTGTCGCCGATGTGAATGTGGTACTTTCCATCGGCGGGCAGTTTGGCCATGAGATAGGAATCGGCGTGGTCGGTGTTCAACCCCGACGCGGCATCATGATGATCGTCATTCAGGGCGACCACTTTACCTTGGGCGTTGGTGATCTTGATGAAGGAATCAAACGGCGAACCAAGCCGTCGCGCGTTGACTTCCGCAACAATCGTCTGGCCGGCTTTCGCATCGATCTCAAAGACATCCCAATCACCGGGATGATCCATGCGTCCGTTGACGATGATGGGAAGACTCACCTTTTGAGCCTTGGCCGGTTCATCGTTGGACTCAGCATCCAAACACTCGGGCAACGTGTCCAAGGCGAATGGCACGGCATTCGAGACAAAGTTTCCGTTGCTGGCGACAATCATGTGGGGGCCCGGCTTGGCGTCTTTCGGAGGCGCCGCCACCTTGGCCTTATCCAGGTTCCAGCCCTGGGCTTCGATCTTCACCGGTTCACCCACGCGGCCGCCGAGCGGGAAGATACTGGTTACAAACGGTGATTGGCTGACCGTGATTCGGTAGGTAAAACTCTCGCGGCCGCGAAACAGTGCATCCGTGATCGTCAGCACATATTCGCCGTCGGCAGGGACTTCATAGTAGATCACCGGATCGGGGTGAAAGAAGAAGTCGTCGTTGTAGGCGACTTCGTTGCCCTTGGCGTCATAGAGCTTCATCACCGCCTGAAACCACCCGGGAACGCCATCGGCAACGTAAGGGATCAAGTCCCGTGCCTTGGCTTCGATCACCAGTCGCTGGCCTTTGCTGGCTTCAAAGCGATACCGGTCCACCCAGCCCGCGGCGATCTGGCCGTTCACTGTACACGGCGGTGTGATGCGCATTTCCTCCTGATCCGCCGGTCTTTTGACTTGGGCCTGGGATTCCTTGCCGAGCGTTGGCTTCTGACAGGTATTCACCGGCTTGCGGGCGACTTCGGGAACCTGGGCCACGTAAAAAGGCAGCGCATTGGAAACACCGTGCTTGGTGATGACCCGAATCTCGTGCCGACCGGGTTTGGCATCCGGCGCGATGGTGACCTCGGCAAAGACAATCTCGCGTTGAGCGGCGACGGCTGGATTACGTTCATCTTCGGAGAACACCATCTCGATCCGTTTAATCAGGTTCTGCTTGGCCACTTCCTTTTCGGATGGCGCGTCTTTGGAATCAGACACAGCCGCCAAAGGCGCCGTCGGGCCAATCGGCATGGGAAATTCATACCAAGCCATCTTGGCGGCCATCACATCACCAAGGGTGGTTTCTTTCTTACGCAGTTCCTTGAGCAACTGCCGGAGCATCCCCATTTCCTGGTTGTTCAGAACAGGGTAATACTCAACCAGGCGAGCGGTGATGCCCTCACCAGTGACGACGACATCACTGGGATGGGTGAGTCTTTGTCCACCCAGTTTGATGGTGAAGGTGCTGCCTCGCTGGCCGCCGGCAGGATAGACGTAGCCGATGTACTGGCTCTGCGCCCAGGCAGAGCCGGCCACTGTCAGAACAATGACCAATCCGATACCCCAAAGCCGGTTGAAACAATTCATGGAGCCGCTCCGATGGATGGCTGATTCATGTCGTCTACATGATCTCTTCGAGAAGTCCGGTCGATTTCATGCCTTCGGCCTGTGAATCCAATACCTGCGCATCAAAGCCGAGCGGATGGGGCAGTTTGGCTTTGGCATCGATACCGGCCATCAGGTAGAAGCTGCCCAGAAGATCCGTCGGATAAACAGGTCTTTCGGCGACCTTTTCGCCTTTTTCATCAGACGCACCAACGACGCACCCACCCTTAAACCCGCCGCCGGCGACCATGACCGTGAAGACTCTACCGTAGTGGTGACGCCCGCCGTTCCAGGGCGGTTCCCACGAAATCTTGGGCGTGCGGCCGAACTCCCCGGTGCACCACACGAGCGTGCTCTCCAGCAGGCCGCGGTCCTGGAGATCCGCCAGCAAGGTGGCCAGTCCCTGGTCCAACCAAGGGCACTGTCGCTTCATCGTCGGGAAGTGATTCGAGTGCGTGTCCCACCCACCGGGGAAGCTGATCGTGACATAAGGCACACCCGCTTCGACCATGCGCCGAGCCGCCAGACATTCCTGCCCGAAGGTATTGCGGCCGTAGCGATCGCGAAGCACAGTCGGTTCGTTGTCGAGATTGAAGACCTCCCTGCCTCTGCCGAGGATCAGTCCGTAGGCTTTCTGCTTGGCGGACTCGGCGGCCGTCATCTCGGGCACATCGGAAAGGCCGTAGCCGATGAGATTGACCTTATCGAGCAAGGCGCGGCGAGCGACCTGCCGTTTGTCATCGATGCCCCGGTTGATGATTCCCTCGACCTCGAAACGATCGGAGTTCGGATTGCCGCCGGTAGCGAAAGGTTTGTAACCCGGACCCAGGAAGCCCTCTTCGGAGAATCGTCCCGCGGCCCGAAGCATCACGATATAGGGCGGGAGCAGCCCCTTGTACTCGTCCTTCTTGAAGTATGTGAAGTCAGCGCCCACGCTGGGAAACGCCAATCGGCCGCCGGGCTTGTGACCGGTCTGCATCAGGTAGGCCGCAGTTTCGTGGCCGTTGTTGCCGTGGGTCATGCTGCGGATCAGGGAGAACTTGTCCGCCTGCTTGGCCAGATGGGGGAACAGGGCTCCGAGCTTGATGTGATCGACATTGGTCGGGATGACCTTGCCGAACTCGCCCATGTATTCCCAGCCGGTGTCCGGCTTCGGATCCCAGGTGTCGTTGTGCGACATGCCGCCCCAGAGGAAGATCTGGATGACCGACTTGATCTTGCCCTTCTTCTTGGCCTTCTCCAGCGCCGCGGCGTCGCGAGATGCTTTCAACTCTGCGGCGACCTGCTCAGGTGTCTTCTTTTTGTCCTCGGCGAAGACATGGGAATTCAGATCACCGGCGGCGATCACGCCGGCGGCGCCCAAAGCGCCACGCCGCATGGCTTCGCGTCGTGATACATTCGCCGGGTTGTCCTGATGGTGGTTGGTATTCATGATTACCGTGCTCCTTGAGTCCGTTGTGCGTTGCGTTGCAGATGGCGGACTGTTTGCGTCATGACTCCACGCTTATTCACAATCAATGTCGCAGTAAGAACTCGGGGCTGTTGATCAGCGCCCAGGCCAAGTCGATCCATACGTCGCGCCCCTTGGTCACGCCTGACTTGGCATATTCCTCGGCGGCCTGGAGGTCCGATTCCGTTGGGAACCGCGACAAAACAGCCAGGTAAAGCCGCTCTGTAATTTCTTTCGGGCTGCCCGAAGAGACCATCGCAGCGAGTTTTGAGCCTTTCTGCAGTTTGTTCTGCATCGAGGCCGAGTTGAGCATGTACAGCCACTGGCGCGAGGCCAGTTCGTTCACACGCTCGCTTTCCATACCCGTCGCCCGCGCCGAACGCCCGAACAACGTCAGGAAGGGGCTGGTGATGCTGCCGTCGGCCACTTCCACCGCATCCATCTCGTCGGGGATATACGTGAAAGGCTCGGGAACCGCGCTGGTGTAAAGGTCCGTACTGCCGGTGATGGTGTTGATGGCATCGTTGAGCACTTCAGCTTCAACACGCCGCAACTGGTAGCTGGCGAAGTTGGCCTTGGCCTCCGGCTTGTCGGACCGCACGATGGGTGAAAACTGGTATGTGGTTGAAGTGAGAATCAGCCGCTGAATGTGCTTGAGGTCGTATCCGCTGGAGACCAGTTCCTGCGCCAGATACGCGAGCAGTTCCGGATTGGCCGGCGGGTTGTCATCGCGCATGTCGTCAGCTTCGTGAACGATGCCGCGCCCGATGATCCATGCCCAGGTTCGGTTGACCGCAGCCCTGGCAAACCAGGGATTGTCCGGTCGAATCAGCCAGTCGGCAAATGTCACACGCGGATCGCGATCAGGCGGAATGGTGGCCTTGCCGCCATCGGGATAGACGGCGTTCAACGGCCTGTTTTCACTGATCGGTTGAGCCAGCGCCTGCGGAATCTTGTTGGTGGCGGACACCGACTTGGCCACGGCGTCGTATCCCGGCGAGATGCTGCCGGACACGGCCGTCGAGTTCAGGGGATCCCAGAAAACGATCTCTTCTTTCCATTCGCTGGTGGGCTTGTAACCAACCTGCGAGAAAAACACCGCCATGCCGGCGCGACGATCCTCGGGCCAGTAATGGACCCGCGTCCCCATCATCGCCAGGCCTACAGCCGCAGCGATGCCTTCGGGGGTTTTGTCCTGAATCGCGCGATAGAAGTTGACAGCACCGACGCGGAAGTTGCTCCCGCTGGAGGTCAGCAGTTCGCGGGCAAATTGATTGTAAGGTTTATTCTCGGCGATCGATTCCCAAACCCAGCGGTGATACGCCTGCGCCCCGTTCGGCCAGACCTTCACCGGAAACTCCGCTTTAACCCTGAGAATGTCACACCATTTCATCGCCCAGTAATCGAAGTGTTCGGTACGATTGAGCAGGTGATCGATCAGAGCGACGCGTTTGTTCTTGTCTGTATTCTGGATGAACGCCTTGGCTTCTTCGGCGGTGGGCAGTGTGCCGGTCACATCCAGGTAGGCACGACGGACAAACACCGGATCGGAACACAGGGCCGGCTGTATGCCCAGCGTCTTCAACTTCGCAAATACGATCTCATCAATTCGGTTTGCGGGTTTCGGCTGCTCGGAGGCTTCCATCAGGCTGGCCACCCGCCTGGCCGCAACCAGCCGGTACCATTTGGCCTTGGCCTGCTGGGCCTGGGCGCGCCTGTCATCCGCGGTATTTTTAGCAGCAAGATATGCAGCGCGTGTTTTTTCCGCTTCGGTCTTCAACGGCGCTGCGACGGCCTCAGCCTCCTGGGCTGCTTTATCATCTGCGACATGGGACTCTTTGGCTTCGGCGATTCGTTTCTTGAGATTCGCCAGTCCTTCTTCGGCTGATTTCTTGCGCTTTTGAGCCCGGTCCAGGGCCTGCGCGGCTCGCCTTGCCTGAACCGTCGCCTGTTCCAGGGCCTTGGCCTTGGGAGCGAGAGTAGCCTTGGCCTGGTTGGCGATCTTTCGCTTCTCGGCGGCGACAGAGGCGGTCTGTTTGGCGACCGCATCCAGTTGCAACAATTCCTTGGCCGCTTCATACGTAGGCTGGTTAGCCGCGGTTGCGGAAGCTACCGCCGCATTGGCTTCAGCTACCGACTGATCAGCGGCGTTTTTCTGCTTCTGCGCTTCAGCGAGTTTCTTTTCAGCATCCGCGGCCTTGGCCTGCGCCTGCTTCTCGGCCTCCTGGGCTTTGGCCAGGTCGGCCTTGGCTTTGTCAGCCGCGGTGCGTTTGGCGGCGGCGTCTGCGGCGGCTTGTTTCTTTTCGGGGTCCGGTTTGGCGGCATCCTCTGAAATCTGCTTGGCCCTGGCGGCTGCATCCTGGGCGACTTTCTCAGCAGATGCTAATGCTTCGGTCGCGGCGGCAAGTTGTTGCTTGGCGCCGGCGAGTGCATCGTCGGCTGACTTTTTCTGTGCCTGGGCTTCAGTGGACTTTTTCGACGCGGCTGCGGCTTCTGCTTGCGCCTTGTTGGCAGCCTGTTGCGCTTTAGCCAGAGCGGCGGCGGTGTCCGCAGCGGCTTTACGTTTGGCGGCGGCCTGGGCGGCGGCCTGTTTCTTTTGCTCGGCTGTGGTTTCTGCCGCCTTGGCTGACTTCTCCGCAGCGGACAATGCAGCAACCGCAGAGGCTACCTGCTTCTTGATGCCCGCCAGTTGCGCGTCGGCCAGTTTCTTCTGCGCGGTTGCACGCGCCAGCTTCTGTGCTGCGGCTGTGACCGGTTTCTGCGCGCTATCCTCGGCGGCTTTGGCCTGGGCGAGGGTGGCTTTCGCCGCTTCGGCGGCCTTGCGCTTGGCAGCGGCATCGGCGGCAGCCTGCTTCTTCTGCTCGTCGGATCGACCGGCACGATCAGCGATCAACTTGGCAGAGGCTTGTGCTTTCTGGGCGACCTGCTCGGCGGCCTGGTGGGCAGCACTCGCATCAGACACCTTTTTCTTGGCAACACCTAGAGCGTCATCGGCAGCTTTTTTCTGCGCCGTCGCATCAGCGAGATTCTTCGCGGCGGTGTTGACCTGGGCCTGGGCTAGTTTTTCGTTTTGTTGCGCCTGGGTCAACGCGGCCTTGGCTTCATCAGATGACTTGCGAACCGCAGCCGCTTCATCCGCAGCCATCTTCTTCTGTTCTGGAGATTTGGCGGCATCATCAGTGATCGCCTTGGCTGTCGCCGCAGCAGCCTGGGCTGCGGACTCGGCAACCTGAGAAGCCGCGGCAGCGGAAGCCGCCTTGCTCTTGGCGCCAGCCAGTGTCCCTTCGGCCGCTTTCTTTTTGGCAGAAGCGTCGGCCAACTGTTTGGCGGCTTCACCAGCTTTAGCCTGGGCTTGCTTTTCGGCCTGCTGGGTCTGAGCCAGGGCGGCTTTGGCCGCATCGGCGGCCTTGCGTTTGGCGGCTGCGTCGGCTGCGGATTGTTTCAATTCGGCTTCGGTCACCGGCTTGGCGTTGGCCTCGGCAGCAACGGCAGCCTGTTCGGCGGCCTGGTAAGCCTTTGTGGCTGCGTCGACTTTTTTCCTGGCTTCAGCCAATGCCGCATCAGCAGCCTTCTTCTGTGTTTCGGCCTCGGCCAACTTTGCCGGCGCCTCGTTGGCCTGTTTCTGCAGGTTCTGTTCGCTTTGCTGAGCACGGGCCAGGGCGGCCTTGGCAGTATCCGCAACTCGTCGAAGGGTCGTCGCCTGAGCCGCGGCCCGCTTGGCTTCGTTGTCGAGTTTGTTGGCGGCATCAGAGGCGGCCTTGGCGACTGCCTCGGCTTCACGGGCCACCTTCTCGGCGGCATCGTAAGTCTCTTGCAACGGGGTTGCCTCAGCCTTGGCATCTGCTAATGCCTTGTCCAAGGGAGGCTTTGCCTTGGTCGCCTCATCCAGGGCTTTCACGGCGGCCGGCAAACTGTCCTCGGCTCGGTTGAGGTCTGCCTGCCCCGGTTCACCCGCCAGGTTTTTCGCAGTCGTCGCCTTCTGGCGCTTGGCGTCTGCGATCTTTCTCGCTTCGGCATACGCCTTGTCGGCCTTCTGCATGGCCTCTCTTAAAGGCGCAACTTTGACCTCCGCCTCCTTGGCCGCTTTCTCGGCGCCTTCGTAGTCGGCCTTCGCCTTGGCCTCGGCGTTTGGCGGGGGTGCGGCGTCAGCGGATTGCGGTTGATCCGCGGCGTGAACTACAGCGCCCATCAACATCGCAAAGGCAACGGTCAACGACAGAACGGTCTTGGTGCTCATCGCAAATCGCCTCAAATCCGGTGGATATTCGGAGGAAGCTTTCGGACAGGCTGTAAAAGCGAGATATATGACATTGGGTCTGTTACCTGCGCAAACACTCGCCCTACGGTGTCAACACTGCGACGGGAAAGGCAGGCGTATCGAACCGTATGGCTCGACCAATGACCCACGGCGGCCTGTCAGATCAAGCGTCGCCAAATTCCAATATTCGAGTATATATATTGGGATAACGGTGGTCGTCTCAATACATTTCACCCGATTTGCAAAATGCCACATCCCCCAAACGACCGTCTATCTGAAAGCCGCCAGTGAGATGCCCCATTCCCGCAAGAAGCCAACAACCACCCACCTCACACCCAAGCCGACCAGCTTCTGAATACGACAGATAAACAGCGCTTAAAAGCACTTACATTTACTTTCAGATGGTCCGCGACCACATGCGCCACCCTACTAAAACTAGCACAACACAATCTGAACCGGCGGATTGTTCAGCCCTGTGCCGAACAATCCAACGCGTCGATCTGGGTCCCGCCACAACAAATGGGGGAATTCCCGGCAGGGGGTTCGTCACGTTGACGCATCACAACTCATGCTTGCGATACCAAAGTACAGCAGCAGGTCTTAATGATGTATGGCTAGCGGCCGGCAGTCAGACACTCACATACCGCAACAGGCACCTTGTACAGCCGTGACCACCCGCCAACGAGATGGATCGCCTTGTCGACGACTCCAGCCATGAAAATAGCGCGGCCGGTCTGTAGTTCGGGCCCCTTCTCCCAACAGGCCTGGTTTAAAGAGTAAACATCCGTCGTCGGCAGAAATTCCTTCTTGCCGCGCACGCCTCCAATGATGTACAGGCGATCATCAACCGCCACCATTGCATGCGTGCAGCGCTCCGTCGGCATTTTCGCTATGACGCAGCAGGCGCCGGTCGCCGGATCAAACTCGATGAGTTGATCATGAATCGTCGGTGCTTGTCCCGGTTCGGCCGGCGCTTCCCACCCGCCGCTGATATACATTTTGCCGCCGGCGGCGCAACCCGCGGCATGACGCACCGCAAGGGGCAATTCGCCGACTTGCTCCCATGTGTCAGTAGCCGGGTCGTAGCGAACAATCTGCGTCGTGTTGGTGTCTTCATGACGCCCGCCGGCTGCGTAGATATATCCGTCAACAGCGGCGACGGCCGGTTTGACCCGTGCAAAAGGAAGGTCGGCACAGCGTCGCCACTGTCCGGTTGCCGTGTCAAACGCCTCAACTTGCGCCGAGGGAATGGACGTATCGGTGGTTCGAGCATCGGGGTTCATCAGGCCGGCAATGACGTAGATGGTTTTGTCCACGACGGCGCAGGTCACATTGCTGCGCGGCGTCGGCATCGAGGCACACGATTGCCAGGACCCAGTCGCCGTGTCGTAGCAGTCGGTATCGCCGAGATGGATCCACTGGTTGTGCCCGCCGCCCAACAGGTAGATGCGTCCGTCAACGACTGCGGTGGCAGCTCCGCCGCGCGGGTTGGGGGTGATGATTTCCGTATCGCAGCAGCTTTGAGTGTTCATGCCAGCCTCGCTGAATATTGGTTTAAAAGTGCATACCGACGGTGAAGACCACGGTCAGCGGATCGCCCGGGAAAACGCGCGTCAAGCCGAACGATGATTCGTAGTACTCGGTATCAAAAACGTTTTTGACGTTGAGTTGAGCGTGGAAGGGTTGGCCGGTAGGCAGTTGGCCGTCGTAGAAGATGCCCAGGTCGACGCGTTCGTAGCCGCCGATCTGGAAGGAACTGTTGTTGTCGCCGGAGCGCTCGCTGGCGGTGAAGACACCGGCCCCGAAGCCGAGGCCTTTGAAGTCGCCGTTGAGCAGCGTGTAGCGCATCCAGATGCTGCCTGAATGCAACGGCACGTTGGGAAAGCGCCCACCCACAGGCAGGCTGTCGGAACTCAGCACCTCGGTATCGGTGTAGGTGTAGTTGCCGATGACGCTCCAGCCGCCACCGAGATCACCGCTGAAATCGAACTCGACGCCGCGGCTGCGCTGCTCACCCCCGTTGATCGAAAAGCTGGGATTGGTCGGATCCGCCACTGCAACGTTGTCCTTGGTCAACTCGTACACCGCTACCGTTGTCAGCAGGCGATCCTCGAAAAAACGGAACTTGAGGCCGGTTTCGTACTGCAGGCCTTCCTCGGGGTCCAGCAGATCGCCGGAAACGGTGCGGCTGCTGGTGCTCGACGGCAAAAAGGATTGACTGACGCTGCCATAAGCGCCCATCGTATCGGTCAACTCATACAGCAGACCCGCGCGACCAGTGAAAACGCTGTCGCTGCGATCTGTTTCCTTGGGCGTGCCGGCGGTGTTGACATCGGTGGTTTCGACCCAGTCATAACGTCCGCCAAGCAGAAGCTTGAGGCGATCATCCTCCAGCATGGAAATCTGATCCTGCATGTAGACACCAGCCCAGGTTCGATCGAACTCAAGTCGCAGGAGAAACGGCGTCGCCGGCAGCGGGTCGCCGTACTGCGGGTTGTAGATATTCACCGTGGTGTAGCCGGCACGTTCCAGGTCAATCGCCTGGTTGCGATGGCGAACATCCACGCCGGTGAGTAGCTGATGCTTGGTCGGGCCGAGGTCGAATTTCCAGAGCAGCTCGCCGTTCCACTGAAATGAATCTTCCGTGAAGTCTGAGTTGTCGTAAAGACGATTGACGTCGCCTGTCGGACTGATCGTCGTCGACGACCGGCGCACGCCATCGAGGTTGATTTTCCAGTGGTGATACAGCATGCCGGTGCGCAGTGTCAAAACATCGCTGATCTCATGTTCGAGTCGCGCACCGACGAAGAAGTCCTCCTGCTGCTGTCCGGGCAGGCCGGGCTCACCGAGAAAGCGCTCGATCGATCCGACGGGTTTGCCGTTGGGACCGAAGGAGACACCTTCGTCGAGTGTACGCTTGCGCTCGCCGTAGGACATGTCGACAGTGATTGTCGTTTGATCCGTGGGTCGGAATGTCAGGCTAGGGGCTGCCCAGAAGCGTTCTTCCTCAACGTAATCTCGGAATGAGCCTTCGTTGTAGTAACCACCGTTGAGTCGATACAGCAGTGTGCCGTCGTCGCTGATCGGACCGGTCACATCCAGCGTCGAGCGATAGCTGTCGTAGCTGCCGAACCACTGCTGAATGTAAGCGTCCTGCGTCGGCTGCGGGGTCTTGGTCACGACGTTGATGATGCCGCCGGGCTGCACGACGCCGTACAACATCGACGACGGCCCTTTGAGCACCTCAACACGTGAAAGATTCGGCACATTGAAAGCCGACGAAGCCTCGATCAAAAATCCGTTGTAGTACATCTGCGTGTTCTGAAAACCACGGATGATGCCGCCGTCGTCGGTGCTGTTGTAGGCAATGCCGCGATTCTGGTGCACACCGCTGACGTTGCGCAGCGCTTCGTAGACATCCTTGGCCGCCTGGTCTTGCATCACCTGCTCGGGGACCACCTGCAGCGAAAGCGGCAAGTCGAGCAGTGCGGTATCAGTGTGCGTGGCCGTGTTGGATTCATCCACGAGATAGGTTTGTTCATCGAGCAGTTTCTGGGCTGTCACCTTCTGTTGACCAAGATCCGCTTCAGGCGCGGCAGGGGTGTCTTCAGCTCCAAAGGCAAAACCTGTGACGGCGACCAACAACATTCCAGCCAGGCAAATCGAAACCGCACGCATGAGTCGAACTCCAAACAATGAACCAGAGACACAAATCCGAATAGCGGGTTTGCTCTTTAACACAGCACGTCTGATTCGCCCAAAACGAGCAATTGTTGCCCGCCGGTGTGATCATGATGGATATTCACGTCAGATAGGACACCGCTTCCGGCACGCTATCCTGACGAAATGATGTCACATACAGATTCCGTGATAGACATGAGTTGCGAATCCGCCCCGACACGGCGCGTCCGATGGATCGCCATCGGCGCGATCATGTTGCTCATGACGATGCTGATCGGATGGCTGACCATGATGCGCTCAGAAGCGGGCCAGGCGCTACGTCGCCACGCTTCGAGCAACACCATCTACAGCATGTATCGCGATCGTATCACGGGCATCGACCCGATCAGCGTCGGCGGGTACGGCTCTTCGGGTTTCGCCATCGCCATCAACATTTACGAACCGCTGTATCAGTACCACTATCTCAAACGCCCCTACGTGCTGACCCCCTGTCTGGCAGCGGACATGCCGCAAGTATCTGACGATGGGCTCACATGGATGATCACCCTGCGTGACGATGTCCGCTTTGAAGACGATGCATGTTTTGACAGCGGCAAAGGGCGCACCGTCACCGCCGCCGACTGGATCTATTCCTGCAAGCGTATCGCCGACCCACGCAACGCCACCGCCGCGTGGTCGCTGCTCGCCGAACACATTGTCGGCCTCGATGATTACCGCCAGGCGATCAAAGACGATCCGACCAACCAATCGCTGACCGATGCTCCTGTCGAAGGGTTGACCGCGCTGTCGCCAACTCAAATTCGAATTCGCCTGACACGCCCCTGGCCCCAACTGCCGATGGTGATGGCGGAGGCTTGCCTGTCGGTCGTGGCACGGGAAGCGGTTGAACACTACGGCGACCAGTTCATGCGACACCCCGTCGGCACAGGGCCCTACCGACTTAAGCAATGGATCACCGATGTCGAGATCATGCTCGAACGTTCACCCAGCTATCGCGGCGAAACTTATCCGACCGAGGGAGAACCCGGCGACCGCAAAGCTGACCTGCTCGATGACGCCGGACGCAAGATGCCGTTCGTCGATGAGTTGTCATTCCGGTTCATTCCCGCGGCGGAACCCACCTGGCTCATGCTCATGCAGGGTCAGCTCGACATGCACGGTGTGCCCGGCGGCAAACAGTTTGATAATGTCATGACCACCGGCCGCCAACTGCAACCGGACCTCGTCAAGCACGGCCTGATACTCACACGCTTCCCGGCGGTGTTCACACGATGGATCGGGTTTAACATGAACGACCCGATCATCGGATCAAGCCTGAAGCTGCGACAGGCGATCAGTCTCGCGATCGACCGTGAAGAGTTCAACGAAATCTTCCTCAATGGTCGAAACGATGTGCCGACGAGTCTGATTCCCCCGGTGCTCAAGGAACACGACCCCGACTACATCGACTCGTTCACACGATTCGACCCCGACGAGGCGCGACGACTGATTGCAAAGGTTGAAGCCGAGCGAGGTGAGCCGATACCACCACTGCGCATGGTGTTGGGCGGCGGAGGCGGCGGGGTCTTTCGGCAGGTCGGCCAGTTGATCACACGATGGTTCGACAACGTCGGCCTGTCGATTCAGATCGAGTATGTATCGGAGAACGAGGTCGCCGCGGCGATGCGTCGAAGTCCCGCATCGCTCTTCTTCGATGCGGGTTACGGCGTGCGCTACCCGGATGTCTGCGATCTGTTTTCACACTTTTATTCCGGCGACGGCGACAATCGGTATCACTATCAAAATAAGGCGTTTGATGACCTGTATCGACGGGTTTCAACGATGACCGATTCGCCTCAGCGGACGCGACTTGCACGACAGATGCAGCAACTCGTGATGAACGATCGGCCCTGCGTGATCTTTCTGAGCTACAACTGGATGTCGGTGCGATACGACTGGCTCGAAAATTTCAAACCGCATGCCTTTTACGGATTGCACGGCATGGCCAAATACCTGCGTGTCGACACAAACCTGCGCGTCCGTCGCCTGGTCGGCAAGGAGTAGCCACGTGCTTGTGTACACGATCCGCCGACTGATCATGTGTGTGCCGACGCTGCTGGGTGTGATGCTGATCACTTTCGTGCTTTTCCGCCTGCTGCCGACCGACATCGCCGACGAGATGGCGCCCAGGGTTCGTGAACAATCAACGCGTGAAGATATCCGCTGGGCCTTCGGCCTCGACAAACCGATGCTGCTGAACTTCGACGCGGCGCGCGACGGCCGCTGGACCGACGTATTCGATTCACAGTTCGCCGATCACTTCTGGGGATTGATCACATTTGATCTCGGCCGCTCATGGCGCACGCACCAGCGCGTCAGCCGGATGCTTGCCGACGGCATCGGGCCTTCGCTGTCACTGACGATTCCGATTTTCGTGGGGCTTTCGATCGCTTCGATCGCGCTCGGCATCTTCGCCGCGGCGCGCCGGGGAACGCGAATCGACCGCGCGATGCTGCTGGGGTGCGTTGTGGCGATGAATGTGCCGATGCTCGCACTGATTGTGATCGCTCAATATCTTTTCGCCTACGAAATGCAGTGGTTTCCGACGTATGGATACGGCTCGCCGAGGTTTGTGATCCTGCCGGTGCTCGTGGGGATCGCCGCGGGACTTGGGGGCAACGTGCGCTTCTACCGTACGGTCATTCTCGACGAAATGCATCATGATTACGTCCGCACGGGTCGGGCTAAGGGCGTCAGTGAATCACGCCTGTTGTTTGGACACGTGTTACGCAACGCCATGGTGCCGATCGTGACGCGACTGGTCATGGCGATTCCGTTTCTGATGCTCGGGTCGCTGTTGCTGGAGCGGTTTTTCGGCATCCCCGGCGTCGGATACATGCTCGTGGAAGCGATGAGCGGGCGCGATCTGCCGGTCATCATTGCGATGACATACCTGGGCGCCATTCTGTTTGTCGCAGGCAATCTCGCCAGCGATCTGTGTTACGCATGGGTCGACCCAAGGATCAGACTGCAATGACCCTGTCCGCGGCCACAACACGAGGGTCGATGGCCATGCCGCGCAGCCTGCGGCATTTGCTGGCTGATCGCTGGGCAGCGGTGATGCTGGTGATCGTGGCGATATATCTGATCATCGCGTGCGCCGCCGGCACAGGATGGCTCGCCGGCAACTGGAACGACCGTGTGGGACCCTCAATGGCGCCGCCATCGATGCAGCATCTGCTGGGAACGGATCGACTGGGACGATCGGTCTTGCGGAAGATGTTCGTTGGGGCCGCCACCTCGGTGAGTGTGACCGTCATTGCGACCACGATCACCATCTCAGTCGGTGCGCTGCTCGGCGCAGCGGCGGGGTACTTCCGGGGATGGGTCGACCACATGATCGTGTGGTTGTACACAACGGTCGGATCGGTGCCGGGACTGTTAATGATGCTGGCGCTGGCATTCGTGCTGCGGGATGCCAGCGTGCTGGGCATGTCGCTGCGTGGTGTGCCTGCGGTGAGCCTGGCGATTGGAGCGACGGCATGGGTCGGTACCTGTCGGCTGATCCGCGGCGAAGTCATCAAGCATCAGCAGCGCGAATACATACAGGCCGCCACCGCAATTGGATGCTCGCGTGCCCGCATCATTTACGCCCATATTCTGCCGAACGTCGGGCACCTGCTCATCATCAAGGCGTCGCTGATGTCCGTCGGATTCATCAACGCCGAGGTCACGCTGAGCTTTCTGGGATTGGGGCCGACCGATCGTCCGTCCTGGGGGACGATGATCGATGAGGCTCGGATGGAGATCAGCCAGGGAGCGTGGTGGCAGATGGCCGCGGCGGCCGGGGCGGTGTTCATTCTCTGCCTCGCGGTGCACGTGATCGGCGATGCATTGCGCGACGCGATGGATCCAAAGGTGCAACCACGCCAGTCATAAACATTCAGTGAGATGACTACAGCTTCGCCACACGAGCCGTCATGGTGACAGCAACGGGGGCAGGCTGGCCAGGGTGGTCACGATCAGATCGGGTTGCGTGCGAACGACGCGCGGGTCGCCGAGGCGCAGACGAAGCGATCGCTGGTCTCCGGCGAACAGCGCGGTTTTAAAACCGACCTGCTGGGCCGGGGTGATGTCATTGAGCATGTCATTACCCACGTAGAGCACTTGCTCAGGTCGAATACCCCGATGATCGCGCAAGCGGTCGGCAGCCTGCTCATACAAAACTGTCGAAGGCTTGGCTTCCAGCAACTCGAAGGAATACACACACTGTTCAAGATCGAAGCCGAGCTGAACCAGGTCGTGATCAGCCAGGGCCTCAAAAAGCAACGGCGTAAAGAACTGAGCGTTGGAAACGATGCCGAGCGTGAGATCGCGCTCGCGCAGCGCGGTCAGTGTTGACAGCAAATCGGGCATGGGCCATGTTGGGTTGACACGACACTCATATTCAACCGCCATCGCTTCGACGGTATCAGGTGAAAGTTGCGTCAGCCCCATGGCGGTCAGCACCTCGGCCCAGACATCTCGAATCTCGACTTCGGGATACTCGATGCCCGCAGTTCGACGTACGGCATGGTGACGCTGAATGGCTTCGTGAAGACGCGCGAAACCTTGCTGCGGATCGATTGATTCTGCGGAAAGCTCGACAGCCTTCAGTGCGGCGGCGAAGGCGGAGGCGCTGTCCTGCGCCATCGAGATGCCGATGTCGCCGGAGCCCGAGATGATCAGGGTGCCGTAGACATCGAAAAGCACCGCGCGAATATCGTTGAGCGGCGACAGCTTCTCCGTGACATCCGTGGCAATGGGTTCAAGCGGTTGCGACAACTCACCAATACGCTGGATAAGACTCATGGTCAGGTTCTCAGCAGGAAAAAGCGCTCAGGCGCCAGAAACTGATCAAGTACACGGCGGGGCTCAAGCGCATCGACGGAACTGACCGGCGCATCCAGAACGCACTGATAAAGCGACATCAAACGCTGGCCATAGGTTTGGAGGTTATACCGCTCGGCGACGAGACGCTGATTATTCGCCAGCCGAGACGGATCCAGATCGACATCCAGCCAGTCAGGCTCGAGTTGCGAGCAGGCGGCATCATCTGCAGCCAGACGCTCGATGACCCGTCGCTGCAGGGATTCATCAAGACGTCCGAAGTCAACGGTGTCGCCGGGAGCGGCGGCGTGCAAGGCGGCATCGACATGCGCGGCTTCGCAAGGTTGGCCGTAGGCTTCAAGCGAGGCGTGCAGCTTTGTCGCGATGTGCTCACGCAGGGTTTCGGCGCTGACCCACGACAGTGGTACATCAAGCCGTGCGTATAACGAAGACAGATCGATGTCGTCGGCTTTGAAGTCGGCGCTGATGTCGGGCAAATCTCGCCCCACAAGACGCTGACCGAGCAGCATCGGCTCCAGAAAAGCCAACCCAAATCCCTCGGCCACAGAGGTGGTCATCAATGCGTGGGCCGATCGCAACAGCGCGGTGAACGACGCATCACAGTTGGAACCGACCTCGAATTCCGCCGGCAGGTTCAGCGACGCGGCCAGACGTTTCCAATCTTCGTAGATGGGGATGTCCACGGCACTGGTCGGCGCCAAGGTGGCGGCAAAACGCGCCTCGGGATGAGCCTTTCGACTGGCTGCGGCCCAGAGCAGCATCTCACCCATATTCTTGCGACGAATCGCGCGTGTGGGGTAGAGAAACAAACGGCCGTGCTGATGTGGCGGATCGCTGTCGTCAATCGGCAGATCGATGGCGTTGGGCAGTGTGCGAATACGGACCGGGTCAAGGCCGGCTTCGACGAGGGCGCTGCGGTCGCGCGAGTTCAGCGTGGCGTAATGAATGTGGTCGGCTACGGGATACAGATCGCGCAACGCCCCGGCATGTGAGAGGTGGCGATAGTTTGCAGGCCGGCCATCCTCAGCAAAATCGTGAGGCTGCAGGACCAGCCGATGCCCCTCGGCGGCAAGGGATCGCGCAGCACCAGGCAACGCGGCGGCCTTTCCGAGGCTGTGGTTGTGAATATGGTAGAGGTCGACCTTGCCGGCTGCATCGCGAATCGCGCGGCTCAAGGCGGCTGCGCCAACAGGGCTTGTCTGATCCACATCGTAACGCAGTGCGTCAATCACACGCACATCAAAATCCACCGGCACGCGCGGCGCCTCACCGACAATCACCACACAACGCCACCCCGCGGCTCGCATGGCCGCGGCGGCGTGACTGATCACGCGCGTCACCCCGCCCCCACGCAAATGATAATGAACGATCGCAATCGATCTGTCGCTACTCATACCCTTTAAATACACGCATCAGCGTCACAGGCCAAGTCACATCACATGCAGAAGTCGCTTACCGATCCTGACGCGCCACTCGAAGTTCGTCCTGCAAACCTTCCATGAGTTTTTCCTGGAAGTCGATCTTCTTCTGTAAAGCGGCCACCACGGAATAAGCTTTGGCGTATCGCGCCTTGGAACGCGCCAGATCAGCCCGCGCCTGGCGCAGCTTCGCAGACAGTTCAGCGATATTCTGCCGGGCTTCAGTGGCGGTTTTGTCCGCCTCGCGACGTTGGGGGTTGTTCTCGATCTGCTGGTGATACTGGGCCCGGACCTGCGCGAGATTGCGGCTGGCCTGATCCACCGCCTCCTTGGCCTCGGCGACCTGCGTCACCTTCTCCAGTTCACTGTCCACATACTGGCGTTTCTTGATCTGCAATTGACTGATTTCGAACTGCAGGGTTTGAATCTCCAGCGGATCGACCACCGCCGCGGCATCCTGCATCAGCTTCAACTTCTCCTGACGGCTCTCGGTTTCTGAAACCAGTTCGCGATATTCCGAGGCCTGCGTGATCGGTCCCATCGCCTGCTCACGCACCTGGTCATAACGCTCGCGTGCCGCATCGGCCGCCTGCTGAGCTTCGACGACGCGCGGCTCGGCGGCGATCTGCTCTTGAAGCTGCCGTGTAATATCCTGAAGGGCGTTGTTCGCTTCACCCGCCGCCTTGCGCGCTTCAGCCAGTTCTGCCTCCAGCGAGTCGTATTCCTTTTCCGCTTCTTCGTAGGCGGTCTTTTCACGGGTCACGATCGGGTCGATCTTCTCACGCTGCACGACCAACTTGTCGATGATTTCCTGCTTGTCACGAATGGCGTATTGGATGTCTTCAATGCGGCGCTCGGAGCGGGTGTCGCCAATCACCGCAGTATGCAGCACAACCAGCACCATGACCGCACCGATCGATCCAACGAGCCATCGCCGAATGAGTGAAGCTTGCGTGTCCATGTGCCCTCCGGTTTGGTGTCCGGCCTCGTCAGCCGGCTGCAATAAAGCGTTGTCGAATCCTGTTATTGTAAGAGGTTCGCAATAACAGGCCAAAAGTGTTCGGGACTGATCACATCGGTGTGCGAAAGCCCATCGCCCGCATCATGCACCATCCTTTGCGAGCCTCGTAGAGCCCGAAAAGCCCGGCAACGAGCAGTGCGGCGGCCACAACCCAGACCCACCAGCCGCTCAAAAAGCCCGCCACCGCGCAAACCACCATGGCGACGGCTCCGAGCAGCATGACAATGCCCCAGACCGCCCGAGCCATACGCCCTCGTTTATCAATGTTGCATTCCATGGTTTCACTATAGGCGTCGCATGTATTAGACTGCCAAACGCCAATCGACTTGACGACTAAATCGGAGTTAACCCCATGCCCCAACGCGTGTACCTGCCCCTGTGGATGGCCCTGCTGCTGACCTTGAGCCTGTTCGGCCCGTCGATAGCCGCCGAAGCCGCAGCCAAGTCGGCCAAAAGCCGGCCGAATATCCTGTTCATCTTCTGCGATGACCACGCCTACCAGGCCCTCAGCGCCTACGGGCACAACATCAACCAGACGCCCAACCTTGACCGCATTGCCAAAGAAGGCATGCTGTTCAAGAACTGCTTCGTGACCAACTCCCTGTGCGGCCCGAGTCGCGCAGTGGTGCAGACCGGCAAATACAGCCACCTCAACGGCTACTACGGCAACTCCGGCGCCGAAAAATTCGATGGCTCTCAGCAGACGATGCCCAAGCTGATGCATCAGGCCGGTTACCAGACCGCCGTCATCGGCAAGTGGCACCTGGTCACCGACCCCCAAGGCTACGACTACTGGCACATCCTCCCCGGCCAGGGTCGCTACTACAACCCGCCGATGATCGACAACGGCAAGCAGGTTGTCCACGAAGGCTACGTCACCGATGTGATTACCGATGTCACCCTCGACTGGCTCAAAAACAAACGCGATCCCAACAAGCCCTTCCTCGTGATGTATCAGCACAAAGCGCCCCACCGCTCCTGGGAGCCGGCGCTGGAAGACCTCTCGCTCTACGACGATCGCAAAATCCCCGAGCCCGACACGCTCTTTGATGATTACTCAGGCCGCGGCACGCCCGCCCACAACCAGGACATGAGCATTGAAAAAACGATGCGCATGAAGCATGACCTGAAAGTGGACTTTACACCCGGCGCCATGACGCCCGAGCAAAAGGAAAAATGGAACGCCGCGTACGATCCGAAAAATGAAGCCTTCAAGAAGATGAATCTCTCCGGCAGCGAACTGGTCAGTTGGAAGTATCAGCGATACATGAAAGACTACCTGCGCTGCGTGCACTCGGTCGATCGCAACGTCGGCCGCGTCCTGGACTATCTGGACGAATCCGGCCTCGCGGACAACACGATCGTGATCTACAGCTCTGACCAGGGGTTTTACCTCGGCGAACACGGGTGGTTTGACAAGCGCTGGATCTACGAAGAGTCGCTACGGACACCGCTGCTGGTGCGCTGGCCCGGCGTGGTCAAACCCGGCTCGCAGTCTGAGGCGTTCGTCAGCAATCTCGACTTCGCCGAGACGATTCTCGACGCCGCCGGCGTGAAAGTTCCCGACGACATGCAGGGCCGCAGCTTCGTGCCGATCCTCAAAGGCAAGACTCCCGGCGACTGGCGCGATGCCTTCTACTACCACTATTACGAGTACAAGCCCGGCCCCCACGATGTTCAGCCGCACTATGGCATTCGCACGAAAAACTTCATGCTCGCGCGATTCCCAATGGTCGACGAATGGGAACTCTACGACATGCAGAAGGATCCCAAACAGCTCAAGAGCGTCTACGACGACCCGGCCTACGCCGACACGGTGAAACAACTCAAAGCCAAGCTTCGTGATCTGCAGAAACAGTACGGCGACACCAACCCCGACATCACTTATTCCGAAATTCTCAACCAGATTCGCAGGCAAAAAGCTCCGAAGATCAAGCCCACCGCGCTGAAGGCCGTACTCGAACGCGACGGCATCGACAAGCCCGCTCCGAAAAATGTGGACCCCTCGGCCAAGCCGTTTAGTGTCGGCGCAACCTGCACCCCCACCAAGCCCGATGGCGTGATCATCGCCCAGGGCGGCGGAGCGCAGGGGTACAGCCTGTACCTCAAAGACGGCAAGCCGAATTTCGTGTTGCGAAGCGATGGGTTTCTCATCGGTGTCAGCAGTCCGAAAGCCGTGCCGATGAACAAGCCCGTGAACATTGTCGGCGTGCTCGACGGCAAGACGAAGCTTCACCTGTACATCGATGGCAAGTCAGTCGCCAGCGGAGAGGGAGCCGCCATCGCCAAGCGGCCCGCCGAAGGCCTGTCGCTCGGCGAGGATTCCGGCGATTCCGTCGGTGAGTATGAAGCACCGATGCCTTTTGCCGGAAATATCAGCGACCTGCGCATCTATTACGGGGCGATCGACAACAAGACACTCAGCGCATGGGCGAAGAACTGATCTTCTTAAATCGCAACGTGGATCAATACTCAGCGGCGGGTATCGTCCCGCCGCAGTTTTTTATGACGATTATTGATCACCGCCGACGGCACGAATCGCTCGCCCCAGGCGTTTGACCCCTTCGCGAATCTGATCGATGCCTGCCGTACCGAAGCTCAATCGCATGTGATGACACGGCGCGGTGCGCGCCGAATCAGCCGGATAGCAGAACGCCCCCGGCACATATAACACCCCTTCGCTGATCGCCTGATCGAACAGCTTCGAGCCGCGCCCTGTGTCCAATCGCGACGGCAGCGTCAGCCACACATACAACCCACCGGTCGGATGCGTCCAACGGGTCTGGCCGGGTTCGAAATCGCCCAGATGTTCATCCAGCGCCTCAAGCATCGCATCACGCTTATGCGTGTAGTGATCGCAGAGCATTTGCACATGCTCGGCATATACGCCCTGGCGGATCGCTTCAGCCAACAGATGCTGCACAAGATTGACCGATCCGAAGTCATGCGACCCCTTCTGTAACAGCATCGGTTCGACAAGATCACGTGGCAGCAGTACGTACCCGGTTTTCAATCCGGGCGCAAACGGTTTGCTGAATGTCTGAGCCAGCGCGACGTATCGGTTTTCCGTATCCCATCGTTTGATCGAAGGCGGCGCGGTCCCGGCATAGGTCAATTCGCGATACGCCGCGTCTTCCAGCAGTAGAATGCGGTGCCCCCGGCTGTAACGCTTGACGATGTCGAGCACCCGCGGGCGGCGCGACTCGGCAAGCGTGAGGCCCGTCGGGTTCTGGTGATAGCTGCAGACATAAACGATCTTCACGCGCTCCAGTTCACCCGCCTCGGCGATTTCACCGAGCACGCGCTCCAGCGACTCGGGTACCATCCCCTGCTCGTCCATCTCGACGCTTCGCACGCGCGCTCCGAAACTCGCCAGCGCGCCGGTGTAGACGAAGTAACTCGGCCAGGCCGTGATGACAATGTCGCCGGGATCGACCAGCAGATCCGTCAGAATGAACAGCGACTGCTGAGACCCGGTCGTGATCACCACATCATCCGGCGATGCGTCCAGTTCGGTGACCTTGACCTCATCCAGCGAAGCGATGTGCTCCAACAGCATGCGGCGCAGATCACCGAGGCCTTCGGTTGTGCCGTACTGAAGTGCGATCTTAGAGCGCTTGGGATCGTTGAGAATATCGCCGAGCAGCTTTGAAGCCGTTTCACTGGGCAGCGTCGGGTAATCAACAAGCCCCGCCGCCAGCGAGATGACATCGGGATTGTCCACGGCCTGAGCCATCAGGTAACCGATGGGTTGCTCGACAGTGCGTGCGGCTCGCTGAGAAAAATGAAACGATGGGGTGGAGTTCGCGATCATATGCGTATTGTACAATGGCGGAACAAACAGACGTGTCAATCGGCGGGATAAGCCCCGCATTCTAGCCTGGAGTAACCCCATGCGCGCCATGACCATCACCGAATTCGGCTCCCCGGAAGTGCTCAAGATTCAGGACATGCCCAAGCCGACGCCCGGCCCGGGACAATTGCTTGTGGAAGTCCATGCCGCGGCGCTGAACCCCGTCGACACGAAGATCCGCAAGGGATTGCACGGCCCCAAGACTTTTCCGTTGATCCCTGGTTACGACGTGTCCGGCGTCATTGTCGAAGTCGGCCCGGGCGTCGAGAACTTCAAGGTCGGCGATGAGGTGTTCGCTTCGCCGTCGCTTGCGAACCACGGCGCCCATGCGGAGTTCGTTCTGCTGGATGCCCGCGTTGCGGCGATCAAACCCAAGAGCATCGACCATGTCACTGCAGCCGCCTTTCCATTGGTCACGCTCACCGCGTGGGAAGCCCTGCACGAAAAAGCCCGCATGCACGAAGGCGAAACCGTGCTCATTCAGGCCGGCGCCGGCGGTGTCGGTCACATTGGACTTCAACTCGCCAAACTGCACAAGTGCCGCGTGATTACCACGGCCTCCTCTGACAGCTCCGTCGATCTGTGCAAGCAACTCGGCGCCGACGTCGTGATCAACTACAAGAACGAAAACGTCGTCGAGCGCGTCATGCAGGAAACCGACAACCGCGGTTGTCATGTGGTCATGGACAACGTCGGCGGCGAAACCTTCAACCAATGCCTGGAGTGCGTGGGCGTTCTCGGGCGCGTCGTCGGCATCGTGCTGAATCAGTCCGACAAGATCGTGCCGGCCCTGTTCCGCAAAAGCGCCTCGCTGCACCTGGAATTCATGGGCGCCAAACAGGTCAATAACCTCGACGTCGAGTCACAGGGCGAAATTCTCGCCACCGCCGCTGAACTCATCGACGCCGACAGACTCAAAACGCATGTCTGTAAAACTGTCAAGCTGGAAGACCTGCCCGCCGCGCACGCCGAGCAGGAAACCGGCCACGTCAACGGCAAGATTGTCGTCAAGCTCAAGGACTGATTCGTTCAGCGCTTGCTGTGAAATTTCTCGCGGTAAGCGTCGATCGTGATCATCGGTGGGCGTTCGTCTTCGATGATCTGGCGCTCGGTCTGCTGAAACTCGCGGTCCTTGACCTGGAACTGGCGCATGATCGTCGACATCTCGGGCAGTTGGCTGATCATGCCGAGCCCCTTCATGCGGTTGAGGAACGTCTGCAAGATGCCGAACGACATCTTGCCGAGGTCGGACGTCGGCTGATTGCGGTGCACGCGCTGCTCGAGGTCGGTCTGACCGAAAGCGGACATCCCCGATTTGGCGTAGACATCGATCAGGTGCGCCGTTTCGACGCCGTAGCCGACAGGGAAAGGAATCTGCTCCAGCACGCCTCGCCGCACTGCGTACTCGCCGGACAGCGGCTGAACGATCGCTGTAAGCTCCGGGAAGAACAGCGAAAACAGAGGGCGCACGAGGATCTCCGTGACACGCCCCCCGCCGGACGGTCTCGTCACGCCGGGCGCCACCGCCAACGGTCGATCGTAAAACGCCTTGACGTACTGCATCTCCGGCCGATAGATCAGCGGCGCGACCAGTCCCGTGACAAAGCGCGGGTGGATGTTGGTGATGTCGGCGTCGACGTAGACGATCACATCGCCGGTCAGTTGGTAGATCGCCTTCCAGAGGTTCTCGCCCTTGCCGCGTTTGAATCCCTGCTCGGGCAGAATCTCCGACGACAGGTAAACATCCGCGCCAAAGCTGGCAGCGACTTCGAGCGTCCGATCGGATGAACCCGAATCAACGACCGCGATCTCATCGACCAGCGGGTACCGCTGCATCAACTCGCTCTTGAAGATGACGATCTCCTTGCCGATCGTTTTTTCTTCGTTGAGCGTGGGGATGCACAACGATACGCGGAGGTTCTGCTTTTCCTTGGCGGCGACGAGCTGGCGCAAGTCCCAGAAATCGCGGTGGTGGAAGGTGTTTTCACGAAGCCAGGTGTCAATGTGCACGGCGCACCCCCTGGTCGATGGCCATCAGCACGCCGATCAACTGCGCCAGGCCGGTGTATACGGGTTCGATGCGGATCATCTCGCGACCGGTGTGAAGATTCTCGCCGGTGGTCAATCCGAGCGTCACGGCGGGAATGTTCCGTCCGATCAGCGTGGCTAACTCGCTCATCGAAGGCGTGATGTGCGGGTCGATGTCGAGGTGCTGCATGATGTGTCGCGTCGCGGCGACCAGCGGATGACCGAACGGCACACCGCCGGGCTCGCGCTGAGCGAAGATGTCGACCTTGACCTCGGCCGCGGTCTGCGCCGAAAGCTCATCGGTGATGTCGCGGATGGCATCGCCGACGTTGTGGACAATCTTCGACGACTCACTGCGGATCTCAAAACGGAGCGTGGCACTGGTCGCGAGCGTGTTGTACGACGTGCCGCCGCGTACTGAGCCAAGCAGGATGCTCGTGCGCGGCTTGCGCGGCAGCGGGATGGCCATCAGGCGGTTGATCACGTCGTTGAGGATCAGGATGGCGCTGGAAGCGCCGAAGCGAGTCCAGTCATAGACCTCGGGAACAGTCACTGTGATCTCGCCGCGCAGCATGCCGAGCGAAGCGTAGCTGAGTCGCCCCAATTGCACGCCTTCGATGCACACCGCCGCCTCGATCGGGGTGTCGGCATTTTCCAGGAAGAAGCGCAGGCCCTGCAGATCGCCGCGGCCCAGTGAGCGTGTAGCGCCCAGCAGAATCAGGTTCGATTGAAGCTCGATGCCCAGTCGATCGAGCAACGTCGGCAGCGTGGCGAGCGTGGCCATACCGAGGCTGTTGTCACCGACGCCGGCGCCGAGCACCCGATCTTCACGCATCGAGACGGTGTGATCATCGGTGGTATCGAAGTTGGTATCGGCATGGGCCACGACAAGGATATTTTGTGTCGGATCTTCGGCAGCGCCTTCGAGCACGCCGACGCCGTTGCCGACTTCATCGGTGCTCGTGCGGTCCAGGCCGCACTCGGCAAATCGGTCGACGAGAAATCGCACACGCTGGGCTTCGCTGAACGTCGGGGCGGGGATTTCGGAGATCATCACGAGATTCGCCAGCAGCATTTCACGTGAATCGGCGAGCGTTTTGCGGATCTCCCCAAGGCGCGGCGTGATGTCCGCCAGCGACTGAATCGGAATGTCGGGGGGGTCATTTTTCATGGTTGTGAATGCGGATCGTTGACATCAACGCGTCCTACCATAGCATATCTCGTAACAACAGGCAGATTCGCAGCACCGAGGCGCCCGGCGGAGACACATGGCATCCTCAAAAATCGGTTTTATTTCAACACGTTTCGCCGGCACCGACGGGGTATCTCTCGAAAGCGCCAAGTGGGCCCAAGTCCTCTGGGACATGGATCGGCACGTCAGCTTCTGGTACGCCGGTCGATTGGACCGCGCGCCGGAGGCCAGCTGGTGTGTACCTGAAGCATACTTCACCCACCCGGCCAACGTCTGGATCAATCAGCGCGTGCTCGGACGGCGCACCCGTTCGCGCGTCGTGACCCGGCGCATCCGTGAGCTGGCGGACTTTCTCAAAGATTCGCTGTACGACTTCATGGAGCGGTTCGATCTCGATCTGCTGATCCCCCAGAATGTGCTGACGATTCCGATGCACATTCCGCTGGGACTGGCCGTGACGGAGTTGATCGCCGAGACGGGCATTCCGAGCATCGCGCATCACCACGATTTCTACTGGGAGCGCGTGCGCTTCCAGGGCACGAGCATCGACGACTATCTCGACAGCGCTTTCCCGCCGCGGCTGGGCTCGATCCAGCACGTGGTGATCAATCAGGGCCAGCGTGAAGAACTCGCCTGGCGCAAGGGCATTCCGGCCGTGCTGCTGCCGAACGTGTTCGACTTCGAGCAGCCGCCTCCGCAGATCGATCATTATTCCTCCGACCTGCGACAGGAGATCGGCCTGGAGCCAGACGACGTGATGATCCTGCAGCCGACGCGCATCGTACCGCGCAAGGGCATCGAACACGCCATCAAGATGGTGCAGATGCTCGGCGACCCGCGCTACAAGCTCGTGATCAGTCACGACGCCGGCGACGAAGGCTTCGACTACTTCCATGTACTCAGCGAGCTGGCCCACGAAGCGGGTGTCGACATTCGTTTCATTTCCACCCGCATCGGCGAGGTCCGCCAGATCGACGTTGAAGGCCGCAAGATCTACACGCTCTGGGATCTTTACCCGCACGCGGATTTCGTCACGTACTTCTCGACCTACGAAGGCTTCGGCAACGCCCTGCTGGAGGCGATCTACTTCAAGATTCCGCTGGCGATCAACCGCTACGAAATCTTCGCCCGTGACATCGAACCGCTGGGCCTGCGCATACCGACGATCGACAACCTCGTGACACGCCGCGTCGTGGAAGACGTTCGGCAACTGATCGAAGACCGCGCCTATCGCCAGCAGACCGTCGATCACAACTACTCGATCGCCTCGCGCTTCTTCAGTTATGCGGTGGCGCGTCGCAAGCTCAACGCGCTGATCTCCAACTTCCTCGGCGACTGAACCCCCGACCCGGCCCAGACCCATGAACGATATTGAACGCCGCGAAATCCTGGCCCGACTGCACGACCGGTTCAAGCGGCTCTACGGCGAGACCGGCAAGCTGTGCATCCGCCGACTCAAGCTGATCCTCGGCATCTACGAAGATGAGATTCCCATCATTGTGCCGCCGCAAAGATGGACTTCGGCCGACAACGTGTTGATCACCTACGGCGACTCGATCCGCACGACCGATGAAAAACCGCTGGCGACACTGAATCGTTTCCTCAACGACCACTTGGGCGATGTCATCGACACGGTGCACATCCTGCCGTTTTTTCCGTGGTCCAGCGACGATGGTTTTTCCGTGATCGATTACCGCAAGGTCGATCAGAATCTGGGCAAGTGGTCCGACGTCGACGCGATCGGGTCAAACTTTCGGCTCATGTTCGACCTCGTGCTGAACCACTGCTCCAAGCGCTCGGACTGGTTCCACGATTACCTGACCGGCATCGCCCCGGAGCGCTACTACTTCATCGAAATGGCCCCCGGCACGGACCTGTCGCAGGTGACACGACCGCGGACAAGCCCCCTGCTGACCAAGGTCACCACGCGCAGCGGCGAACGATGGGTCTGGACGACTTTTTCCGACGATCAGGTCGACCTGAACTTCGCCAACCCGGATGTCCTGCTCGAGTTTCTCGATATCCTGCTGTTCTACGTCGCCCACGGCGCGCACATCATCCGCCTCGACGCCATCGCCTACCTGTGGAAACAGATCGGCACCACGTGTGTCCACCTGCCGCAGACGCACGAAGTCGTCAAGCTCATGCGCGATCTGCTGAACGTCGCCGCGCCGCAGTCGCTGCTGCTGACCGAGACGAATGTGCCGCACGAGCAGAACATCTCATACTTTGGCTACGGCGATGAAGCTCACATCGTGTACAACTTCTCGCTGCCGCCGCTGCTGCTGCACGCGTTGACGACCGGCGACGGCACGACGCTCACGCAGTGGGCGATAACGCAGCCCGAGCCCGCAGCTGGCTGCACATTCCTGAACTTCACCGCCAGTCACGATGGCATCGGGGTGCGCCCGCTGGAAGGCATCCTGCCGCCCGAACAGATCGCTGCGCTGGCGGATCACGTCCGGGCACGCGGTGGCCACGTCAGCGAAAAGTCAAACCCCGATGGCACATCCAGCCCTTACGAGCTGAACATCACCTACTTCTCCGCCCTGGCCAACGGCGATGAGGACGACGAGCACCACGTCAAACGCTTCCTCTGCTCGCAGGCGATCGCCCTGGGCCTGCGCGGCATTCCTGCCATCTACATCCATAGCCTCACCGCCACCGAAAACGATTACGACAACGTCGACCGCCGCGGCTACCCCCGCGCCATCAATCGACATCAGTGGGATGATCAGCGTCTGCGCGATCGGCTGGCCGACAGCCATTCCGCCACCGCGAAAGTGTTTGACGAGTATCGCCGCATGATCCGCGTGCGGCGCGCACAGCCAGCCTTCAGCCCGGACGCTTCACAGCAGGTGTTTGATGTAGGCCGGCGTGCGTTCCTGTTTGAACGCACCAGTCCGGAAGGACGCCAGTCGATCGTTTGCACCTCGAATCTCACCGGCAAGCGCATCACGATCGATCCCCCCGCCAATCTTCGACTGGGCCCCCTCGAAGGAGCGACCGACCTGTTGACCGGTCGCAAGATTGAATCCGACAAGTTACACCTGAGCCCCTACCAGACCCGCTGGCTGACGCGCTGAACTCAGTTGTCGCGCAAGCGAAGCTGAAACGCCGGGTGCGGCCGGGTCTCTGCGGCGCGGCGCATCGGCTTGCTCGGTAACTCGAAGCGCGGCGCGCTGACGGGCGGCGCAATCGGCGTCGGGGGCAGGGTCGGCCGCGGGGTCGGCGTCACATCACGATCCGGCAGGTGAACCTCCGACCGATGATCATGCGACCGATTCGATCCGCTGTGAAACCGGAAACGGACATGATCGCCGTCGTACCCGAAGCGGATACTGCTGCGATAGCGCTGCGGGCGATAGTAATACGGTCGGTAATATCCGTACGGGTAGTAGCCAAATCCGTATGGCCGATACACGCCGGTCGAGAAATATGCGCCGGGGTAGCCGATGTATGCGCCGTCATATGCATACGGCCAGCCGTACTGCTGCGTGTAGCCGTAGCCCAGCGCGTGGTCCGTCGAGCGCGACGGCAGCTTATCGAGTGGTTGCGAATCATCATCCACATGCGCCTGCAGCGCTTCGACCTTGCGTGACTCAGCCGCCGCGGTGCGTGTCAACGCTTCGCGGGCCTGGTCGACACGGATCTTCTCACGCGTCAATGCCCGCTGCTCTGCGGCGATCTTCGACCGCTCGGTGCGCCACTGCTCAAATGACAGTCCCCCGCTGGCCACATCCGTCAGCGTGTTGATCTGCTGTTGAGCCTCGACGAGTTGCGAGCGAGTGCGGTCGAGTTCCATTCGCAACTGCTGCAACTGCGCCCGCAACGCCGCGACTTCCGCGCTGCTCTGGGCGAAGGCGCACGGCGCGGTAATCAACATAAGCGCGAAGATGGCGAGTTCTCGCCTCATGGGTCATTTTATGTTCGGGCTGGCGACAGGTTCCATATCGTCCAGAAACCGCCAAATCTGCAGGGTTCCGTCCGGCTGAATGCGGACTTCCACCATCCCATGACGGGCGGTCACACAGCGTGTGATACCCGCCAGGTATGGGGGCCAGGGATCATAACGCAGCCGCGCGAAACCGGACGATTGCATCGCGACCTCGGGCGATACCGCCGTCAGCCATTGCGGTGATACATCGATGAACGATCCGTGGTGCGGCAGTTCGAGCACATCGGCCTTGACATCGACGCCGGCTTGCAGCATCGAGGTGATCGCTTCATGTTGCGCATCGCCGCACAGCAAGACGCGCCGTCTGCCGGCCCGAATCAACAACACCAGCGAGGCATCGTTGTTTCGTTCAAAACGTCGATTCCCCGGCGGCCAGATTGCCTCGACCTCGGCTTCACCAAGTGTCATTTGCCATCCGGCAGCCACACGCTCGGCGGACTTTCCACGTTGTTCCAACTCATCGAGCAGAAAGCGGGCGGCCGTCCACGGCCGCTCATCCGCTTCGTCGTAAAACGCCTGCGTCGTGATCACGCGCCCGACCTCAAAGCGATCAACCAACTCGAGCGTGCCGCTGAAGTGATCGGTATCGGGATGTGACAGCACGAGCGTGTCGATGCGTTTGACGCCCAGCGTGCGCAGCGCCGGGCCGATCGCCACGCTGGTGATGTCAAAATAGTTACTCGACCCGCAGTCAAACATCATCGTCTGATCGCCGCTGCGGAGCAGGAAACATGACCCATCGCCAACCGCAAACATATTCACACGCAGCGCCGCCTCGGCGCCCGCCTGTCGTTGCGCGATCGTCGGCCCGGCGATCCACACCACGCAGATCAACACGCTGATCATCCCCGCGATCCACCGCCTGCGAAACCACCCCGCAAGCAGCGCCGCCACGACCGCCATGGTCGCTACTGCCCACAGCGCCGACGGCTGGGCGACCGTGATCGCAGCCCCCGGCGTCCGCGCAGCGGTCTCGACCAGTTCGCCGGTCCACTCGCCAGCGGTGTGTAACATCACGCCGACCACCGCCCCGCCGCCCGGCCACACCGCCGTCAACAGCATTTTGAAATACCCCAGCCACAACACCACCGCCATCACCGGCAGCATCACCAGCGCCATCACCAGCCCCGCCGGGCTGATCGCATGAAAGTGGTACGCAACCAGCGGCAGCGACACGCTCCATGCGGTGATCGTCACCGCCAGGTAGTCCAACCCATACCGTCGCAAGGTGAGTGAACCCGTGCCGAATCGATCCAGCAACGGATCTTTGAACCAACGTGCTGCAATCGGTCCGGCGAAGATGACCAGCCCGGCAACTACTGTGAAGCTCAACTGAAATCCCGCTGAAAACACATCGCTCGGACGCCAGATCAGCAGCGCCATCCCCGCCAGCGCCATCGCAGCGACGGCGCTGATGCGATGCCCCAGCGTCATCGCCCAACACCCCACCACGGTCATCACCGCCGCACGAAGAATCGGCACGCGCGGCGGAACAATCGTGATGTACAACAACACCGTGGCGATCGCCACGATCGCAGCCCACCGAGGCCTACCGGTGAACCACGATGCCAGCCACCATGTCCCGGCCACGAGAATGCCCAGGTGCAAACCGCTGATCGCCAGCAGGTGGGCCAGCCCCGCATCGCGAAATGCCTCATCCAGATCGCCGAGTTGCTGTCGACGATCCCCCAGCAGCAGCGTGTGTAACAAGGCGTTGGTCTGCGAAGCCTGATCCGGCATGCCGTAGTCGAGTGTCATGGTCGCGCCACGGATCAACACATTGCGCGCACGCGTCAGCGGATGGTCCGCTTCTTCGATGATCTGGCAGTTGCCGCGTGCCTTGATCGCTAATCGACCGACCACACCCTGGCGGCGCATCATCTGCGCAAAATCCCCTTCGCCGGGATTGGCCGCCTGACGAAAAGACGCCAGCCAACCGATGCAACGCACCCGATCGCCGGGATGCACACGGCCGTCGTAGTCTGAAACATCGACAAGCACGCCCACCCGGGCATCGCGCCAACCCTGTTCGTCGCATACCCGATCCGCTCGCACGATGAACTTTGTCGCGGGACCGCGGTAGTCGAATCGCCCCATCGATCCGCTTGCCTGCGTACGTCGAAAAATGTCACCCTCGACCACACCTTCAATCCGCACCAAGCGGCTCGTCGTGCTCGGCTTCAGTCCCCAAACACCATCCCGCCCCGCATCCAATGACCACCAGACCGCCGCAGCGCAAACGACCGACGCGCCCACCAACCCGATCGCTGTCCGGTGA
Source organism: Planctomycetales bacterium ZRK34 (assembly GCA_014873095.1). GTDB lineage: Bacteria > Planctomycetota > Phycisphaerae > Phycisphaerales > Zrk34 > Zrk34. The sequence goes on along the minus strand of CP050848.1, from coordinate 2,621,394 downwards.
TGCCTGCAAAAGCAAAGCACCCCGCCGATGCCCAGTGTCGCCACCGCCCCCGCCAGCCAGGCCGCCGGTTCATCGTGCCGCGATCCCAGCATCAGGCCGATGACCCAACACACTGCTGCCCAGACCAGCGGGCTATACGGCCAGACCGCCTTTGGCGCCTGATCGGTGGGCGGCGATTCGTTATTCACATGACCATGTGACCCGGCATCATTCACGCGAGCATGATACCGCATCGTCCGGCGTCACCAGCGATTCTTTCTGCATGGCGTTCGCGGATGCGATCACCAGGGCAGCGGTTCGCCGTTGGCGTGGTGAAAACTGCCGGTTTCATCGAGGCCAAGCTCATCGATGCGGGCAAGCAGATTCGACGCGGACTCGGCGACGTCGATGCCGCGCCGACCAGTCATATCGGTGGCGACCATGCCCGGGTGCAGAATGAGCACGGCTACGCCGGCCGGATGCAGATCCTGCGCCAGTGAAACGCCCGCCATGTTGACCGCCGCCTTGGACATGCGATACCCGTAGTGCCCGCCGGAGGTGTTGTCTCCGATCGAGCCCATCCGGCTGGTGATGATCACCACCTTGGAGCCGGCGTCCAGTTGATGGCGCAGCGCCGCGGTGATGCGCAGCGGCCCCAGCGCGTTGACCTCAAACTGCCCGCGGATCGCCTCGAAATTCAACGTGTCGAGCGTCTGATTCGTCAGCACGCCCGCGTTGTTGATCAGCACATCAATCGTTCGCCCTTCCAGCTCCCGGGCGAGCCTGCCGACCGAGTCGTCGTCGGTCACATCGACATCCGTGATGATTTCGACATCCAGCGCTTTCAGCGGCTGCGAAGCCTGACGACAAACAGCAATGACCATCTGATCACGCTGACGAAGTTGGCGAACCAGTTCGAGTCCAATGCCGCGATTGGCGCCGGTGATGAGATATGTAGCCATGATGCCCCACAGGATAAAGGATGCCGCATAATGAACAAGACCCCGGCTTGTGGGCCGGGGTCTTGTGTGATGTTCATGAAGACAGGTCGGTTACGAAGGGTTGACCTTGCCGATGTACTTTTTGGGATCCTTGTCGAACTTCGCCTTGCACTTGCCGCAGCAGAAGCCGACGGTGACGGTCGAGCTTTTTTCTTCGTCGACATCCTTGCCGCTCATCGGGCACTTGCCCTCTTCGGCATGGGCGACCTTCTGCGTGTAGGCGGCGGGGTTCTTGTCGAACTTCGACTTACACTTGCCGCAGCAGAACTGCACGGTGTATTGACTGGTCTTCTCGGCATCGACGCTCTTGCCGCTCATCGGGCACTTGCTGTTGATCGGCTTGGATTGTTCGGCGGCGATCAGCACGCCGCCAGCCAGCACCAGGCCCAGCAACATCATCAGCATCAGACGAACAGGTTGAATCTTCTTCATCAGGTACTCGCTTTCAGGTTTAGGGGATAGTCCTACTGCGTATGGGTATTGTACGACGAGCGCAGCCCAAAGTTCAATGAAAATTATCCAAATTCAGCTGTAAGAGATGTCACGGAAGTGTCATCAACTGCACCCATGTCGGATCAGGGCCAACGTCATAGGTGGCCGTGCGGGTCAAAGTGCCGGTCTGCGGGTCAATCCGGTAGACCGCGAGCCTGCCCGTATCCTGCCCGGCGGCGAAAAGCCATCGACCGGTGGCATCCAGGCTGAAACCCCGAGGTCTTTTTTCCGTGGCGAAGCGACCGATCGGCGACAGCTCGCCGGTGGCGGGATCGACCGCGAAGGCGGCGATCGAATCATGGCCACGGTTGGAGCCGTACAGGAAGCGGCCGTCCGGCGTCATGTGGATCTGGGCGCAGGTGTTCTTGGCTGTGAAATCCGCCGGCAACGTCGATACATTCTGAAACTCGGCGAGGGTGCCGCGCTGCGAGTCGAAATGGTACGCGGTGATTGTCGAGTCAAGCTCGTTGATGAAGTAGACCACGTTCAGCACGGGATGGTAGTGATAGTGGCGCGGGCCGGCCCGATTCGGCGCGATCACGACCGGGGGATCGTTCGGCGTCAGTCGACCGGCCTGGTCGTCGAATTGAAACTGGTAAATGGCGCTGGGCCCGGTGTGTGGGACGAAGGCGAACCGGTTGCTCACATCGGTATAGATCGCGTGGGCGTTGCGGTCGGTGGTCACGACCTGAATCGGCTGCGGCTTCACTTGATGATTATCGCCGAGGCGATACACGCCGACTTTGCCGCCGCCGTAGTCAGCGGTCAACATCCACTGCTCCGTGCGATCAAGGCTGATGTATGCCGCGTTGGTGTCAATGCCGGTTTTATCCAGCAGCGTGAGTGTGCCGTCGTCATCGACCGCCAGCGCCGCGACCGCTCGCTCACCCCGCACTGCGGCATAGGCAAAGCGACGATCCGACGACAACGTGATCGGCCCGACCTTTTTACCGACATCAACACGTTGCTTGAGCGTCAATCGCCCCGAAGCGTTGTCGAGGTCATACACGACCACCTGGCCATCACCGGAAGTCGACACGTAGACTGCTTGCTTTGGCGCCGCGGCACATCCCGCAAAAAGCAACGCCGCAAAACACGCCACACACCCGACGATTGATTTCATCTTCGGCCTCGTGAAAACCCACTTACGGCTTTTTCAATTGATCCGGAAACTTCTTCTGGACCTTGTCCACCTTCGGCATCGCCACACCACGCACGTATGGCTGCCAGGGATTGCGCTTCACGTAATCCTGGTGATAATCCTCGGCGGGATAAAACGCATTGAGCGGTTCCAGCGTCGTGACGATCGGCGAAGAGAATTCCTTGGCTTCATCAAGCTGCTTGATGTACGCCTCGGCGACGTGTTTTTCCTCGTCGTTAGCGTAGAAGATCGCGGAGCGATACTGCGTGCCGCGGTCGGCGCCCTGGCGATTGAGGGTGGTCGGATCGTGCGTAGCGAAGTGAACGCGCAGCAACTGGCCGAAGGTGATCTTCGACGGATCGTAGGTGATACGGATCGCCTCGGCATGACCGGTCTGACCGGTGCACACGGCTTTGTAGTTGGCTGTGTCGGCCTCGCCACCGCAGTACCCGCTGGTCACTTCGGTGACGCCTTCGAGCTGTTCAAACACCGCCTCGGTACACCAGAAACATCCGCCTGCGAAGACGGCCTGTTTCGTGTTGCCATCGGACTCGGCTTTGGGCAGATCGACTTTCGGGGCTGGGAGCACATCGCCGACGGATTCGCTGGCCATGGGTTTGCTCTCTTTCGTTTGAGACGACGATGCGGCGGCAGGCGCATCAGCCCCGGCCCCGGCCCCGGAAGCGCCCGAGGCGTGCGACTCGGCTGCGGGACTGCACCCGGCTGTGAATGCCGCTGCGACGAAGACCGTGATAAAACCCGACAATTTGATCATGTGCATGGGATGCATCCAAAACGATAGGCGTTACATCAGGCCGGCTCGACTGAATCGTAAATCAGCACGCGCGTCCAACAGGTGTTGAATTTCTCGATAAACGCTTCGTGTATCGGGTCGCCGGACTGGTACCGCTCATGGGCAGCGGCGTCGGGGAAGATCGCCAGCAATTGCACACCGTAGGAATTATCGACGACGGGCCGATCGGTGCCGGCGGGGACAGCCACGCGCACGGATTCGACATTTTCGCTGCCGCCCAGCGCACGCACGCCGTCGATGAACTCCGCAAGTTGCGCGTCGGTCAGACCGTCACGCAGCCAGAAGTGAACGCAGTGATAAAACTTACCCATGATGACTCCCTGTCAGGTTGTGGATCGCGATGTGAATATTGTCGTTGACAAGTCACGCAAAAACAAGCATAAGGGCACACATGACGAGGCAACTGAAGCTCTACCCGCTGTTGATCGGGTTGGGGCTCGCAGTCGGGGCGTATTTTTATTGTGTTCGATACCTCGGACTCGAGTCTCCCGCGGCGATGACCGGCGCCGTGACCACGCTCTGCGCCGCCTGGTGGTGCACCGAGGCGATCCCGATCCCTGTCACGGCCCTGGTCCCTTTCGCGATCTTTCCCCTGGCCGGCGTGCTCGATCACGGCAAACTCGCCTCAGCGTACGGCGACAAGTTCGTGCTGCTGTTCATGGCCGGGTTCATGCTCAGCCGGGCGGCGGAAAAGTCGCAGACTCACCTGCGCGTCGCGCACGGCATGATGCGACTGGTCGGAACCGATTCCAACCGCCGCATCATCATCGGGTTCATGCTGGCGACGGCCTTCTGCTCGATGTGGATCTCCAACACCGCCACGGCGTTGATCATGCTGCCGGTGGCTCTGGCCGTGATCGAAGAACATCAAGACGCGCCGAAGTTTGCCGTGTCGCTGCTGCTGGCGATCGCGTACGGGGCGAGTATCGGCGGAATCGCCACGATCGTCGGCACACCGCCCAACGGCGTGTTCGTTTCCAACTACGAGCAGGTCGCACACAAGACGGTCGATTTCGTCACGTGGATGAAGATCGGCGTGCCGGTGAGCGTGCTGATGCTGATCGCCGCGGGCGTGGTGTTGACGCTGCCGGTGCGCGGCGGGGGCGGCGGGCACGTCAAAGACCTTGGACCATGGACAACGGCGCAGCGACGTGTGCTGATCGTGCTGGCGACGACCGCCTTTTTGTGGATCACCCGAACCAGCCCGTTCGGCGGGTGGTCCAAACTACTGCACATGCCGATGGCACAGGACGCCACGGTGGGACTGGCGGCGGTCGTGATGATGTTTCTGATCCCCGCCGAGCCGCGCCGCGATGGCATGGCCCGCAGCTATCTGCTGGACTGGCCGACCGCCCGCGACATCCCCTGGGGCATCCTGATTCTCTTCGGCGGCGGTATCGCCATCGCCAAGGCGTTTCAGGAAACCGGACTGGCCACGGAAATCGGCCAATCCCTGCAGGTGCTCAGCGACATGCACCCGGTAGTCGTCATCGCTGTAATCTGCTTCACCGTCACCTTCATGACCGAAGTCACATCCAACACGGCCACGACGACGCTGCTGATGCCGATACTCGGCGCGACGGCGATCGGCGTGGGGGTCGATCCGGCGGCCTTCATGATTCCCGCGGCGCTGTCGGCGAGTTGCGCCTTCATGCTCCCGGTCGCCACGCCGCCGAACGCCATCGTCTTCGGTTCCGATCAGATCACGATTCCGCAGATGGTCCGGGCCGGCTTCAAGCTCAATCTGATCGGTGTGGTGATCGTGACCGCGGTGTGTTATTTCATGATTGACCGGCAGACAGGACTCTCCGCCGGGCCGAAACCTTCCCCGCCGGCGGTCCAACAGCCCGCGGCGCCCTGAGTTCGCCTGTTGACCAATGGACGCATAAGATCAGCCGTGGGTGGGTTTGTTTTTAACGAGAGGGTTTGTCATGTCCAAGCCGCAGCGTCCGACGCAGCATGCGTGGTTTGTCGGTCGCGCCTCAGATTTCATCGCCGCCGTCGCGGAGGATCAGACCTTGCGCGAGTGGCTGCTGACATTGCAGGATAAGTCGGATGACGAGCGAGCGGTGCAGATCGCCCGTGTCGCCAAGCGCATGCGCGAGGCCGGTGAGGATGAGCAGATGATTCAGGTCATCGAATCGATGCGCCATCAGCGGATTTACGAGGGGATTCTTCGCACGGTGGGCGATATTGCGTGATCAGCCTTGGCGGGATCGCAACCACTCGGGCGCTCGGCGGTAGGTTCTACCGTCAAACAAGGGGACTGCTATGCGCCGGACATGCTGTGGGGTTGCGATCGTATGGGCGATGCTGACCGCCGGCGCTGTCGTTCACGCGGCGGATCAGACCCCGGATGAGCCCGTGACGCCGGACCTGTCCCGGACCATGGTCATCGTCGAACTCTCGGATAAATACCCCGGACAGAAAAATACCGTCGGCCATCCGCTGGAGCGCCTGGCGGCCATCAGTCCGCGCGAAGCAAAAATCACCGCCGGCCTGGCGTTGAAAGACGCTCGCAACCGCCAGGCGATGATCGACGGGTTCAGCGCCATCGTTGAATATGAGAAGTCCGCCCGCGAAGCGCTGGCCGACGCCGAGTCAAAGGGCATCGGCACTGTGGTGCTGGTCACCTTGATTCAGCGCAGCATCGGCGACATCGGCTCCAGCGAGCACCGGCTGTATGTTCAAACGACCATTTCACAACACCCCAAAGCCGGCGCCTCCTGGAATCGCCTGGCCAGCCGCAAGCTGACCACCACCACCGACAAGCAACGCGATGCCGACGATCGCGTGGTCACCGACTGCGACAACATGGCCCGACAGGTCTACGCCATGCTGCGCCAGACGATGACGACGCAGACCGTTCCCGTTCGGTTCAAGGGCGTTCGCAAGACCACCGAAGGCGTGATCCTCCAACTCGGCGTCGTCAACAACGCCGCACGAAAGATCACGAGCCTGACCGTCGCCTTGCCCGTGCGCGACGGCGACCCGTTGAGCCTGCGCTTAAACGCCGAGGTTGAACCTGAGCAGTCGACCACCCTCGCCTTCGAGCCGATCAAACATGAGCAAGCCGTCGGCGTGACGTGGACCAAACTGCAAATACTGGGCATCGGGTTTGCCGGGATCAACCCCGACGATCAACCCGTCAATCCGTTTGAAAATCTGCGCGAGCGCCTACGCCTGTTACAATGACGCGGATGAAACCCCTCATCGGCGTCACCTGCGACACACATCGTCATCGGGCCCCTGATGATTTCGCCTATGACTCGCCGGCATCGTATGCCCAGGCTGTGACGCGCGCCGGCGGTGTGCCGATTCTGTTGCCGTGTGAAGTCGATCATGTCGATCGCTACGTCGCCATGTGCGACGGATTCGTATTCAGCGGCGGCGACGACCCGGACACCACGCCGTTCGGCGAACCGACGCATCCAGCCGCGAAAGTCATGCACCCGGCGCGACAAGCCTTCGAAACGGCGCTGCTGGAGAAGCTGCGTTCGACTACGCAACCCGTGCTCGGTGTCTGCCTGGGGATGCAGATGATGGCGCTATGCGCCGGGGGCTCGCTGCACCAACACCTGCCCGAAGCCCCACTGATCACACCCGCCCAGGCCGAGGCCCACCGCGATGCGCCCCATGACATCACATGCATCATCGATGCGCACCCCCTGCTGCCGCCGCACGGCAGCGTGTACAGCCGCCACCACCAGGCGGTGCGGGACGCCGGCTCGCTGCGTTGCGTTGCCGTCAGCGATACGCCGAATACGGGGCGGGTGATCGAAGCGATTGACCTGCCGGATGCCGAACGGTTTTACCTCGGCGTGCAGTGGCACCCCGAGCGTACGGAGGCGGCGGCCTTGGGGATAGGCTTGTTTAAGGCACTGATATCGCGGGCGATGAAAAAATAAGCGGTCATGCCGCGGAATCGGGCAAAAAAGTTGTTGACAAACCAACGCGGCGCGTTTTAATGGAAACCAGCATTCGACGGCGAAGTTGTGCCACGGTGGAAGATGTGCAGGGTCGTCGAAACGGATTTCAAATCGATTCGTAACAAACGGACTTGATAATCAACAGCATCGTTTGCAGCAGTACCAATTATGTCGCCGGTCGGGCTGATATGTGGCAAGCTTGATTGCCACAAACCGTCCGAGGGCGATTCGGCTCATGCGCCTGTTGCTCTTGGGGACCATGCGGCAGGCGGAGCGGGAAGATGGCCATTGCCGGGCGGGTGAAAGATTCTGGGCGGGAGAAAGGTTCTGGATGGGGGAAAGATCCCTGGGGGGACGAACCGCTGAGTGATCGACAGCGGTTCGCTTTTTTTTGCGCTCATGTCGCAGGCAAGCCCATCAGCCGCCACTGCGATCTAAACCGGGCCGGCAAATCAGCATCTTCATGAGGCTCCAATCAGCCCCAGCCTAATGTGCGCCGTGAATGTGCACGTCTATCAATGATGCATAGGCGACAAAGGCACTCACCACCGGTTAAGACAAGGAGCCTGTCATGCATGAGATTCACGAAGGACAGTGCGGCATGTGTGCCCACTTCGGCGAACACCACGCCGAGCAGCCCAAGCTGGTGCAGATCCGCGTCAAACACGAAGCCCCTGAAGACATGCTCGACGAGTGCGGCCACCCCCGCCATGCTTCGCTGCACCTGCAGGTCACACCGCTATCGAGTTGTGATGGTTTCGAACCCGCCCAGGCGGCGTGATGTGAATCATGTTGTGGATTGCGTTGATACTGATGCTGGGGGCTGCTGCCGGAGGGCTGGCCATGCTGACGCTGGTTCTCAGCGGCAAGCACGTTCCGCTGATTCTGGCGTTCGGTCACGCGGCAGTGGCCCTGAGCGGCATCGGCGTGATCATCGCAGACATCGCACGAAGTGAACTGCAGCCACTGTATGCATGGGCAGCGCTGGCCTGTTTTACTCTGGGAGCCATGGGTGGCTCGTATTTACTGAGCAACCACATGCGAGGACGCAAGAGTTCGCACCTGCTGAGGGCGGCCCACATCACGGCGATCGGCGCGGGACTGATCATGCTCATCATGGGCGTGATCAAAGAATCGTGGGCTTGATCACCCGATCTTTTCGATGTTGCCCATGTACGGACGCAACGCCGGCGGTACGGTGATCGAACCGTCGGCGTTCTGATACATCTCGATGATCGGAATCAGAATACGCGGGCTGGCGGCGACGGTGTTGTTCAGCGAGTGCGCGATGGTGTTCTTCTTGGTTTCCGGATCCTTGTAGCGAATGTTCAACCGGCGGGTCTGGTAGTCGTACAAGCGCGATGCGCTGTGCGTTTCGCCATACCCTTCGCGGCTGGGCATCCAGCATTCAAGGTCGATCATGTCGGCGTTCTTCGGGCCCAGGTCGCCGGTGCAGCATTGCAACAGGCGGTACGGCAAACCAAGCTTCTGCAGCATCGATTCAACGAAGCCGATCATCTTCTTGTGCCACGCCCGGCTCTCAGCCTCATCCGCTTTGCAGATCACCACCTGCTCGACCTTGTCGAACTGATGAATGCGGTAAAGCCCCGCGGTGTCTTTACCCGCTGAGCCCGCCTCGCGACGGAAGCACGTCGACACGGTCGTGTAACACAGCGGCAGCTTGTCAGCATCGACGATTTCATCGGCGTGCAGACCCATGAGCCCGACTTCACCCGTGCCGGTCAGATACAGGTTGTAACCCTCGCCGGTCGGGTTGGCGATTTCGTAGGCCTGGTCCTTGCCATGCGGGAAGAAACCCGTGCCCTCCATCATGCTGTCACGCACGAGAACCGGAACCGACGCGGCGGTGAATCCGTTTTCCATCGTCATGAAGTCGAAGGCGAAGCGGAGGATCGCGTTGTGTAACTGCATGCCGGCGCCGGTGAGGATGTAACTGCGTGAGCCGGCGATTTTGACGCCGCGCTCGAAGTCGACCATGCCCAGGGCGGTCATCAGATCGATGTGCGACTTCGGGGCGAATCCGCGATTGTCTTCAAACGATTTGGCGGTGTCGAAATCGTCAGGGTTCCATCGACTGATTTCGACGTTGTCATCGGCGCTCTGGCCGCGCGGCACATCGGGGTCGGGGGGCTGGGCGACTTCGAGCCACAGGGCGTCGCGCAACGGTTCGAGTTTTGCAATCGTGTCGATGTGCTGCTGCTCGTCGGCCTTGAGCTGTTCGGACTTCTGCTTCAGCGCAGCGACCTGCGATTCGAGTTCGGCCTTCTCGGCGTCGGAGGCTTTCTTCATGCGGCCCATCAGGGGGCCGATCTCTTTGCCGATCTTGTTTTTCTCGGCGACGAGTTGCTCGCGCTGATGCATGGCCGAGCGCAGGGACTCGTCGTATTCAAGCAGGCGGTCCACGAGCGTCGGGTCGTAGTTTTTGGCGATCTGGCCGTCGCGGTACTTGTTGGGATTGTCGCGGAGGTCTTTGAGGTCGATCATGGCGTGTGGGGATTCGGGGTTTGGGGTTCAGCGGTTTGCAGGAGACTATGGTAGACGATCCCCCGCCGCTTCGCTCGCCGGGGCTCGCTGCGGGGCGGTACTAACATGGTAAGATGTGGGGATGGCGGATTTACCGGCAGTACTGAAAATTCGGGGCCGACGGGCGGTGGTCGTCGGCGGCGGCGGCGTGGCGCGCCGACGGGCGGCGGCGCTGGCGGCGGCAGGCGCGAAGGTCGAGGTCATCGCCCCGGAGGTCGACTCGGTCATCGAGCAACTCGGCGTCATGACACATCGACGCGGCTACGAGACGGGCGACCTGGCAGGCGCGGCGGTCGTGGTCGTGGCCACGTGCGATGCGGCGGTCAACGAGCAGGTGACGCGCGACGCCGCGGAGGCGGGAGTCATGGTCAACCGTGCCGATGAACCCGAAGGCGGCGACTTTATCGTGCCGGCTCATGCGCACGTCGGGCCGATCACGATCGCGGTCAGCACCAGCGGCATCAGCGCCAAGGCCGCGGCGGTCATTCGTGATCAACTGATCGCGGCCATGGACAAGGACTGGGTGAAGCTGCTGGAGACGGTACAGCCGTTTCGCGCCGAGGCTCAGGAGAAGATCACGGACGCGGACAAGCGCACCGCGGCGCTGCATCGGTTGACCGACGCCGAGGCGATGCAAGTACTCAAGCAGGAAGGCGCCGCCGCGCTGGCCGATCATTGCCGGCGCGTGGTGGACGAATCATGAACGGACCCCAGGATTGGTTTACGACGGCGGGCTTGATCGCCGCCACGATCAGCAGCATCGTCGCGTGTATCGCCGCGGCCGTGCGACTGCTTCGAATGCCCCAGCGCGGACGGACGCTGGAGATCACCGCGGTCATCACAGCGACGGTAATCTGCGGCGCTGTCTTCATGTACAGGGCTTTCGCCGTGCACCGGAGTTGGGTGCCGCTGCAGAGTCACGTCGACGGGCTCGCGCTGCTTGCGGGGCTGGTCGGCATGGTGGTGATGTGGTCGTACTGGACCCGGCGACTGCAGGGCCTCAACGTGTTCCTTCTGCCGGTGATGGCGCTGGTGTCGCTGTGGGGCGTTTGCGCGGGATGGTGGTCGTGGAAGCCGTTTGACATCAGCAGTGTGTGGACAAGCGTGCATCTGTTCAGCGTATACATCGGCACGCTGTCGGTGGCGGCGGCGGCGGCCAAGGGGGCGCTTTGGCTTTATGTGGATCGTCAGCTTCGAGCGCGCACGCACCAGGCCCAGCGCCTGCACCGACTGGGCGCGCTGGCCAACCTTGAATCCATCGAAGTCGGCATCACCCGCTCGGCGACGATCGGCTTCGTGCTGCTCACGATCGGTCTGATCACCGGCCTGATCATCACCACCGGCGGCGAATCGCGCCTGGGGCCGGGCTGGTGGTACTCGGCGAAGGTGGTGCTGGCCGCCGGGGTGTGGGCCATCTATGCACTGGTGATGCATGTGCGTTTCGTGCCGACCTTCCGGGGACGACGGGCGGCGATTCTGTCGATTGTGGGCCTGGTGTTGTTGATCGTGGTGCTGGGGATTTCGCAGGCGCTGCCGGGCCCGAAGACCGTTCAAAGTTCATTGTTCAAAGTTCAAAGTGAGCCGCGACTGTGCGCCACACACCACTTTGAACTTGCAACTGTGAACTGTGAACGGCCTCCCAAGGAGGCGTCTGAATGCATCTGATCTGTGTGGGGCTCTCACATCAGACGGCATCTGTGGCGCTGCGCGAGAAGCTGGCGATGAATGAGGCGGCGGCGGCGCAGACGTTGCGTGAACTCAAGGCGCTGTACCCCAATGCGGAAATGACGCTGCTGTCCACGTGCAACCGCACCGAGCTATACGTGGCGCGTCCGCTGCACGGCCACCCGCGCATCGACAGCGTGTTGTCTTACTTCGCCGACTCGCGTAACCTGCCGGCCGACGAACTGGCGACCGCGGCGTATCACCACGACAACGAAAAAGCGATCCGCCACCTGTTCCGTGTGTCGTCGGGACTCGACTCGATGGTGCTCGGCGAGAATCAGATCATCGGGCAGGTGCGGGCGGCCTACGAACTGGCCAAACAGGAGCAGGCCGTCGGCAAGGTGCTGCACAAGGTCTTTCAGTCGGCGCTGGCGACCGGTAAGCGGGTGCGCACGCAGACACTGCTGGGGGCCGGCCGCCGCAGTGTTTCGAGCGTCGCAGTCGACTTCGCGCGCCATCTGTACTACCGCTTTGACGACAAGACGGTGCTCGTGATCGGCGCTGGCAAGATGACGGACCTGACGCTGGCGCAGTTCATGGCGCTGAAGCCGGAGAAACTGATCGTGTGCAACCGCACGATCGAACGCGCCCTGCCGCTGGCGGCAAAATACGGCGGCGAGGCTCGGCCGTTTGAACAACTCGATGAGGCGCTGATCGAAGCGGACGTGGTGATCACCTCGACGGGCGCGACTGAACCGATCGTCACCGCCGAGCGGTTCAAACCGCTGATCAAGAAGCGGCGGTTTCGACCGTTGTTCGTGATCGACATGGCGGTGCCGCGCGACTTCAGCGAAGCAGTCGGCGAACTGGCCAATGTGTACCTCTACAACATGGACGACCTGCAACGCGCCCTGGCGGATGATCATGCGGCACGCAGCGAGCAGATCAGCGCCGCCGAGGCGATTCTCGAACCGATCGTCATGGAGTGTTACACCGCCGTTCAGCAGAATGACTTCGCGGATCTGATCCGCAAGCTGCGCGATCAGCTTCACGAGATCGGGCAGGCGGAGTCCGGCCGCACCGTCAACAAGCTACGCGGCGCGGACCCTTCGATGTTGCAGCCGATCATCGAAGAGCACACGCATCGCGTGGTCAACAAGATTCTGCATCGGCCCATCAGCGAACTCGGCCGCGGTCGCTCCGACGCCGCCGCAATGTACGCCACCGCGCTGCGCCGCCTGTTCGAACTCGATGACGAGGAAGACATGGACCAACCCGAACGCACCGAGCCGCGTTAAAGTCGTGTGGAACCACAGATGAACACAGATGAACACAGATCGAGTATTGGCGCGACGAATCACGCCGGATTGACTGAACGTATCATCGAGGGTGCATTCAGGGTTTCAAATCAACTGGGCAGTGGATTTCTCGAGAAAGTTTATGAAAACGCCCTGACGCATGAACTGCGTAAGATGGGTTTGCATACGGTTCAACAACAGCCTATTCACGTATATTACGAGGGTATCGTGGTCGGTGAATATGTTGCTGATCTGATTGTCGAAAACAATGTTCTCATCGAATTGAAATCCTGTCGTGCGATTGATGATATTCATGTGGCCCAATGTTTGAACTACCTGCGCGCAACACAAATTCCCGTTGGATTGGTGCTCAATTTTGGGACGCCCAAGGTAGGCATCAAGCGACTCATGATCTGATCATCCGTGTTTATCTGTGTTCATCTGTGGTTTCAACATGACGCAACCGGAAACAACACAATCCACCGGACTTCGCGATCGGTTGCTGGCCGTCGGGACGGTGGTGTTGTTTGTGGCCGGGCTGGTGGTCGTCAGTCAGGGCCTGTCGCCGCTGGCGGCGCGGTTCGGGGTGTTGCTGGCATTGGTGATCGAATCGGCGCTGGCGGCCGGGGCGTGGCTGACGGCGGCGATCGGACTGGGGTATGTTCTGCGACGGGCGCTGGCCGGACCGGATGGTGAACTCGGCGTCGGGCTGGTCGCACAGACGGGGCTCGGCATCGCAGGGCTGGGGCTGATCGACTGGGCCCTGGGGCTCGGCGGAATGCTTAATCCAACCACCGCGTGGGTAGTCACGGCGGCAGGTTGGGGCGGGCTGGCCTGGCAGTTGGGCGCAACCCGTGGGCAGTGGAACGACCCGGAGCGATGGCCGACGTGGCCCTGGCCGATCATCGCGGCGGCGCCGGCGGCGGGCCTGCTGATCGGCGCGACATGCCTGGCCCCGGGCGGACTGTGGTCCAGCGAGTTCTTCGGCTACGACGTGCTCAGCTACCACCTGCAACTACCGCAGGAGTGGATGCGAAACGGCGCGATCACCGGGCTCGAGCACAACGTTTATTCCTACCTGCCGAATCTCGCCGAAGCGACGTTCATGCATCTGGCCTGCTGGTTCGGATCAGCGGCGGAGGCGGCGTATGCAGCCCAGATGTTGACGGCAATGATCACGCTGACGGCAGCGACGGGCATCGGCCGCATCGTCGACGCCTTTGCCGGCGACCGGGCCGGGGCGATCGCGGCGGGTGTCTACCTCGCAACGCCTTGGACGATCGTGACCGGCTCCATGGCCTACGATGAGCAGGCGGTGATGGCCCTCGGCGCTGCGGCGCTGCTGACAGCCCTGCGCGGTGACCAGTCGACAACGCTGACCCAAGACGCGCGACGCGGACTGATCATCGGTCTGCTCTGCGGCGTCGGCATGCTGTGCAAACTCACCGCGGCGGGCATGATCGCGCTGCCGATCGTAATGGTCGTGCTCATCGATCGACGCAGCGGGGCGCGCGCGCAGATCACCCGGGTGATCACCTTCGCGCTCGGAGCCGGCGTGATGCTCGGGCTGTGGATGATCCGCAACGGGGTGTGGACCGGCAATCCGACTTTTCCCTTTGCAACTGAGTTGTTCGGCACCGCCCACTGGACGCCGGAGCAAGTCGCGAGATGGAAGTCGGCGCACACGCCTGATGTGTCGCTACCCGAAGCAATGCGTCTTTTCGCGGCGCGCGTGCTCGGTGATTTTCAATTCGGGTATATCGTCTGGCCGGCGGCGTTGGTCGGTGCGATCTTTGGGTGGCTGGACGCAGGCAGGCGGCGGGTCGCGATTGCGATGGTGTTGATGCTGATCGTGCAGGCGGGGTTTTGGGTGTTCATGACGCATCATCAAAGTCGCTTTGCGATACCGATGTTGCTGCCGGCGTGCGTGTTGATCGGCCTGATGCTCGGCGGGCGACTGACGATGCTCGGCGGGATCATCGGTGTGGGGCTGCTGACGGTCGCGTCGTTCGCCCTGTACCTGAATCAGCGCGAGGGCAACGCCTGGATGTATATCGACGGCGTAAATTGGCAGACCAAACTCAACTACCAATCCCCGGTCTACCTGCCTACGAATGTCATCAACCAGTTGCCGCCCCACGCGAAGGTCTACGCCGAGGGCTACGCCACGCCGCTGTATATTCAGCGGCCGATCACCTATCACACCGTCTGGGACGCCAGCCCGCTCGGGGCGGCCCTCAGCGAAGGCGGCGTCACCGGGGCTCGCCAGTGGTTGATCGACCACGACTACACCCACGTGTTGATCGACTGGGGCATGCTTTCGTTGTGGACCAGCCCGGGCAACTACGGTTACGACCCTGCGATCACCCGCGACCGACTCGATCAACTGGTCGCCAACGTGCTGAGCCCCGTCCAGCGGTGGTCGACCATCAGCCTGTATCGGATTCGTTAGAAACCGCCCCGCCGCGATGGAGGGATTGCATTCAACAGCGCGCAGTCGTACTGTTATTGCATGAAACAGCAGATGAAATACACGTTGTGGATGATGATGATCGCCGCGGCGATGGGTTTGACAGCCGGGTGCACGATGGCTCCCAAGTCATCATCGGCCAAAACCCGAGAGGCCACCGAACTCGCCGAGCAGGCCAGCGCCGTCATGGAGATGGGCAACCTGGAGTTGGCGATGGAGTTGTTCCAGGAAGCTCTGGCGAAAGATCACGAAAACGTCGACGCACACATCGGCATCGGTGATCTGCATCAGATGACCGGCAACTACGTCGAGGCCGCCAGGGAATACAAGGCGGCCCGCGATCTGAAGCCCAACAGTTACGATGCCAACTTCAAACTCGGGCTGGCCTATCACCTGCTCAACCGTCTGCGCGACGCCATCCGCACCTACCTCACCGCCCTGACGATCAATCCCTCCTCGATGGAGGCCAACCTCAACCTGGCCACGGCGTATCTTCAGATCGGTGAGCCCAGGCTCGCCCTGCCGTACGCTCAGCGGGCCGTCGAACTGGACCCGGACCATCAGCCGGCCCGTGTCAATCTCGGCGCGATTTACGCTGCGCTCGGCCAGCATGACAAAGCCCTGGCTCAGTATCGCACCGTCGAAGCCAACGCCGGCGAACTGGATGAACACGTCGCGGTCAACCTCGCCACGGCCGAACTCAAATCAGGCTCCCCGCAAAAGGCCGTCGAACTGCTGACCAAACTGATCAAAACCAACCCGACCGCCACGTACTACGAGCGCCTCGGCTACGCCCAGTACAAACTCGAAAACCTCGACGCCAGCCAGGAAGCTTACGAGCAGGCTCTGAAGCTCGACGACGAAAACACCGCAGCCCTCAACGGGCTCGGCGTCAACCTCATGACGCGCTACATCCAAAGCGACCGCACCGATCTCAAGCTTCGCAACCGGGCCGTCACCGCCTGGCAGAAGTCCGTGCGTCTGAATCTCGACCAGCCCAAAATCCTCGATCTGATCAGCCGCTACTCGCGCCTGTGATTTCCCTGTTCAGCGACGCCGCTTGCGGCGTGTTTTCACTCACAGAATCAACCATGCCCGACACCAGCCTGCTTGAAGTCTTCGATAACCCCGCACCCTCGCGCGACTACGTGATCGAACACGTCAGCGAGGAGTTCACCAGCGTCTGCCCCAAAACGGGCCACCCCGACTTTGGCGACGTCGTGCTGCGGTACTGCCCCGACAAGGTTTGCGTTGAGCTGAAGGCGCTGAAGCTGTATTACCAGTCGTTCCGCAACGAAGGCGCGTTTTACGAGAAGGTCACAAACGTGATCTGCGACGACCTGACCGAAATCATGAAGCCTCGCTGGCTGGTGATTCAAACCCAGTGGCGCGGCCGCGGCGGCATTCGTTCAGCCATCACCGCCACCGCCGGTGAAGTCCCGCTGGAATATCTCTGAAGCATTACACCTCGCGCAGCCATCGTTGATCGTACATGAGTACGATCACGATTAAATCACAGTGCGCCATGATGACTCTCGTGGCGATGTGCCTGGCGCTCGGCGCCTGCACCACAACGCCGAAGCCCACAGCCTCCGTCGAAGGACGTTGGGTGCTCCAGCAGGCATTCAGTGATGAGTTTGACGGGCCTTCGCTCGACCTGGAAAAGTGGGATAACGATGTCAGAGACTGGGGCGACTGGTCCTGGGAGCCGGACAATGTGCAGGTCGCCGGGGGGCATCTGCACCTGCGCATGGCCTACGAACCACACAAGCGCAACCAGCGCGACATCTACTACACCTCCGGCATCATCCGCTCGCGGGCCGAGCCGATCCGTTACGGATATTTCGAAGCCCGCCTCAAAGGCGCGACGCGCTTTCCGGGAGTCTGCCCGGCGTTCTGGACGTGGCGTAATGAGGGTGACCGCTGGACGGAGATCGATTTCATCGAACTGACCCAGTGGAAAACCAATCCGAGCATCATGCATGTGAATACGCACGTGTTCAAACACCCGAAGCTGCCGGCTGACAAAGCGCCGCTGCGGGAGGGCCACCATTGGACCGCCCCGTGGAATCCACGCGATGATTTTCACGTATACGGTTGTCTGTGGACGCCGACGAAGATCACGTGGCATATCGACGGCGAGGTTGTCCGCGAGCGAGAAAACACCTACTGGGATCAACCGCTGGATGTGGCGCTGTCGTTCGGGGTTCGTGCACCGCTGCGCCGCAACGCCTCGCCCGAGGGCTTCCCCACCGAGTACGAAGTGGATTACATTCGCGTCTGGCAGCGGGCCGATGCTGATGAATAAAAAAAGAGCGTTGTTCCCGTTAAAGAACAACGCTCCGAGTTCCCTTGTTGCGTTTGCCGAGCCCGTGCCAAAGCTCGACAAACGCTCATCTTTCAACCTTCGCGACCGTCATGTGTGTCATCGTTATTGATGCATGATGACGTGATCACCCTTCTTTTCATCTTCCTTCGCCCGACTTAGGGGAACTTTGTCTGTTGCTGATCGTGGGCTGCGATCCCAATGTCGTTGTGGGTAAATATATCACGCTCTGAGGGTTTACCAACTCGGTAATTTGCTGAAAAGCATGTATCGACTTTTCCTTAGGGGCGGGGTGCGCCATCGCCGCCCCGATCGGAATTAAGCGCCGCGGCGACTGAAAATCCAGCGGATTTCAGGCATTTTCAGCAGCCATGCCGAGGCGGCGACGGCGAGCGTTCCCGCCCCCGTGGCGCCGAGCAACAGCCCGACCACCTGCCATCTCGACATCGTGTCCAACTCGAACGGCCGCAAGACTCCGATCAGCACCGCCGCCATCACCACCGTGACGATTCCGCTGCGCCCCCAGCTCGCCAGCACCGCGCCGTCGAGCGGGCGATCGACGTATCGACAAACCAGTCGCAGAAGAATCACTGATTGAATCGCCGCGCAGATGGCGGTGGACCAGGCGAGCCCCGCCGCCCCCAGCGGCCAGATCAACAGCAGATTCAACGTCACATTCAACGCGACCATCGACACCGCCACGCGCATCGGCGTGAGGGTATTCTGATGAGCATAGAAAGTGCGCGTCAACAGGTGGTTCATCGAGTAGGCCCACACGGCCGGGGCGTACCCGCTGAGCACCCAGGCGATGCGGGCGGCATCGTCGGCGGTGAGTTTGCCGCCGCGGTAGTAGATCGCCGTAGCCAGTGGTTCGCGGATCAGCACCAGCCCGATCGACGCCGGCAGACCGATGAGTATCGTCAGGCGCAGACCGCGGTGCAGCAGATCGGTAAAACGTATGCGATCTTCAGCCGCCGCCGCCAGTTGCGGAAAGATCGCCGTGGCGACCGCGATGCCGAACACACCGATCGGAAATTCGTAGAGCCGCGCCGTGGCCCCGAGCACCGACACCGACCCCGTCTGCATCGGGTACTGCGGTTGCCACCCCATCAGGTGCATCGTCGCCCCCGCCTGCGCGCCCGGCGGCGACGAGAAGAACCACGCGATCAGCGAGTCCGCCAGCACGTTCACCTGAAATACCGCCAGCCCCACGACCGTCGGCCCCCACTGCCGCATCAGTCGGCCCATCGCATCGCTGACCAGCCCTTCATGCGGCCGCTCATAGGTCGATCCCTTCGGGCGCAGCGCCGCCTGCCAGCCGACCTGCACCAGGCCCGCCATGATCACCGCGATGCACACCATCATGATCCGCCGCTCGACGACCACGTCCGGCCCCATGGCGTAACCGGCCACAAAGCAGGCCCCGATGATGAACAGATTCAGAATCACCGGCGCCGCGGCCGGCGGACCGAACCGCCCGTGCACCTGCAGAATCGCGCCGAGTATCGCCGCCACGCAAACCAGCGGCGCGTACCACAACGTGATCGACGTCAGCTTCACCGTCAGGTCCGCCCGCTGGCTCAGCGATGCCGCCAGGTCGACCACGATCAGCGTGGCCACCGTCACCAGCGCAATGCCTGTCAGCGCGATGGTGATGCGCCACAGCACGCTGGTTGCAAATGCATGCGCGCTTTGCTCGTGCTTGCGCCGCAGGCGGGTGTACTGCGGGACGAATGCCGCCGCCAGCGCCCCTTCGCCGAACAGGCGTCGAAACAGATTCGGAATCATGAACGCGATCACGAATGCGTCATAGACCCACCCGAAGCCGAACACCCACGCCAGCGACCAGTCACGCACCAGCCCGAACAGCCGACTCACCAGCGTCAACAGACTGACGATGCGCGTATGCGCGACGAAGGAACCATCGTGATCGCTCATCCATCGCGTGATCGCCCACAGCCCGGCGCCGATCGTCAGCCCCGTCGCCGACGCGCTGACATCCGACAACGACAGCGATCGCCCCGGTGAAAACACCTGCGTCGTTTCGTCAAGCAGCATGTACAGCACGACGACCTGAAGCGTCAGCAGAATCCGCCAGACGCGCGGCTTCGATGAAAACAACCTTGCCGACAACGCCAGCCAGGTCAGACCCAGATACCCCACCAGGTGAAACCATTTGTCGACCCCGAACAGCAGCGAATCATTCTCCATCCCGATCATGCCCGACATATCGAGGCGCGGCCAGTGCGAGCCGATCGCCATCGCCAGCCACCAGCACGGCAGAACGCGCCGCCACCACACCACCGGCGTCGCCTTCATGCGTGTGACTCGCCGGCTTGTTCGTGCTGTGCAGACGACTCGGAGGCGGATTGCTCCGGCGCTGCTTCGACATTGATTTGAAGTCCCGCCTGCGGTGCGTGCTCTTCGCGGGTCGCCTGCGGGTTGGGCATGGACTCGCCGATCACCGCCTGCGCCAGCGCCTGGTAATCCACCGCCCCGGCGCAGTTGGGTTCATACTGAAAGATCGTCTGCCCGAAGCTCGGGCATTCAGCCAGCTTGATGTTCTTTCGCACCGGCGGCTGAAAGATCTTCGCGCCGGACCACGGCATGGCAAACTTGCGCGCCGCGTCGAAAAAGTTCTGCAGATCAGCGACGACCTCGCCGGCCAGCTTGGTGAATCCCTCGTGAGCGCAGAGCACCACACCGGTGACTTTCAGCGAGGTGTTCATGTGCTGGCGCACGAGTTGAACGGTCTCCAGCAGTTTGCTGAGCCCCTGCAGCGCCAGAAAGTGCGCCTGCATCGGCACGATCACCTCGTTGGCGGCAACGAGGGCGTTCATCGTCAGAAGCCCCAGGCTCGGCGGGCAGTCGATCAGCACGAAGTCGTAACGCTCGGCGACCGACCCGATCTTGCGCTTGAGCACCGCCTGACGATCCGCGGCGTCGTGCAGTTCCTGCTCGGCGCCGGCCAGGTCGACCTCGGCGCCGATCACGTCCAACCGTTCGCCGACACGCGTAACGATCCCGTCGGCGGCCAGGTCCGCATCCATGAGCAGGTCGTAGACGCTATGGCGCTGGGCTGTGGGATCGACGCCGACGTGCAGGGTCAGATGGGCCTGGGGGTCCAGGTCGATCAGCAACACCCGGCGGCCGGCCTCAGCCAGCGCAGCGCCGAGATTGACGGTCGTGGTCGTCTTGCCCACGCCGCCCTTCTGATTCATCAGCGCGATGATGCGAACGGTGCCGTTCACGCTCGTCTCCGATAACACGCCCCAAAGCGTCCGTTGAGTATAACAGACTCGCCGCCGGCGCGGCCTGTGCCACTTTTCTGTGTGTAAATCCCTTATCCAACCTAATGCGGAGGGTATGCCGAACCGATTGCACCGGTAAGGGGATTATGGGAGGCCAAGCATGCCGACGCGTTTGAGATCATGGGTTGTCAGTCTGGTTCTTGGAATGTTGCTGCTGGCGGCAGCCGTCACCTTGAAACCAAGCACCTCCGCCGCCTCGACCGGAATCGAACCGGCCGCGCTGGCGAACAACACAAACCCTGAAGACATCCAGCCGCTCACCTCGCTGCTGTATGACTCAGCAATCGATGTCGTGCTCGATGACCCGCTGTCGCTGAGCCTGGACGGCGACTCGCTGATCGACCTGGAATCGGTCGTCAAGGTCGGCGAGGACGACGCACTGCGCGGCGATCGGCCCCGGTCTATTCAGACGCTGACCGATCCTTCGCTGTTTGCCCGCCGCCCCGACTACGAACAGTACTTGCCGGACATTCTTCCGCGCCTGCACACCGCCGTGGCCGCATTGCCTCCGCAGACGACCGAGGTTGAACTCTCTGCCTTCTTCTCGGGTTCCGACATCGGTGGTTTCGACAGCGGAGGTTCTGCTCCGACGATCACAGTTGCTAACGCCACTGCCGTGCCCGAACCGTCGACGATGAGTCTGATGGGCCTCGCCCTGCTGGCCGCCGCAGTCTCTCGCAGTCGGTATTGACCAGCGGGTAGTTCACCGCGGCCCATCAACGCATATCAGATGTTCAGAAACGCCCTTGCCGCATCGGTAAATCGCCGGCGGGGCGAATGCGCAAACGCCTGCGACCAGCGTGTTGAGTCCAGCGACAGATCGCGCGGACGCGGCTCGTCAGATTCAATCGACAGCCGACTGCACCCCTGCAGGCATGACGCTGGGGCCCCGAGTAATTCAGCAAGCTGCCGCCCCATCTCAAAACGGGACAACCGCTCCGGCCCGCCCAGGTGGTAAAGCCCGCGAGCCTCGGACTGCGCGGCGGCGACCAGTCCCGCGGCGGCGTCATTGATCGCGAGCGGCGTGCGCCATTCGTCTTCGAACAACCGTGCTTTCTCACCGGCGCGCATCGCCGCGACCTGCTGATCAAACAGGGTTTTGAACCCACTGCGGCGCGACGGGCCGTACAACAGACTCACGCGAACGACCATGTTCGCCGCTACGGCGAGTACTTCCTTTTCGCCGGCCAACTTCGTGCGGCCGTACACAGACCGCGGCGCCGTAGCAGCCGATTCGGCATACGGGGCTGCTTCGCCGTCGAAGACCATGTCCGTGGACACATAAATCAATCGTGCCCCGGCACGGTCGGCGAGTTCAACAAGTTGGCGGGTGGCGTCGACGTTCACCGCTTGAGCAGCTTCAGGTTCGGCAAACGCCAAAGCCGGCCGCGACATGGCCGCCGCGTGAATCACCACGTCCGCAGCAGCCCGTTCATAAGCTTGCCGCACCGCGTCGGCGTCCGTCAGATCGACTTCATCACGCCCGCGCCAGGCGATCAACTCACACCCGGCGCGCGACACGGCGTCGATCAAATAAGGACCGAGCTGGCCCCCTGCTCCAGTGACGAGAATACGCATGGTCGAACAATATATCGGGAGAGATCACCCGTTGCATTTGGAGCAGACTTCACCCTTGGCCAAAGCCTCGACACAACACGGGTGGCCGCACTTATCTTTGCCGGCCTTGGCCGCCTTGTCGCAACACGAGCCGGCCTTGAACTTCGACGCCAACGATGCGAAAGTCGCCTGCGGCTTGTCGGGCAGCTTCGCCGCCGCCTTGGCGTCTTTGTCGCCCGCCGGTTTCTTCTCGGCTTTGGGTTTGGCGTCGTCGGTCTTCTTCGGCATCTTCTTGTCGTCTGCCGGCTTGGCCTCGGGCTCGGGTTTCGGCTCGGGCTTGGGAGGAACATAGCCGGTGTCGATACGCACACCGGGCAGGGCCGCCTGCAGCGCCTTGACGCCGTCGGGTGTGACCTGGGTCTGCCAGAGGTAGAGCTTTTCGAGTTTTTTCAGGCCCTTGAGGTGGGCGAGTCCGGCGTCGGTGATTTTGGTGTCGTAAAGATTCAGGTAGGTCAGGTCGCGGCACTTTTTCAGATGGGCCAGCCCCGCATCGGAGACGGCGGTCTTTTCGAGATGGAGCATGCGCAGGTGGGGCAGGTCTTCGAGGGCGGCCAGGCCGTCGTTGGTGATCTGCGTGCCGGCGAGGTTGAGCCAGGCGATCTGCTGGGCCACGGGTTTGAGATGGACCAGGTGCGAGTCGCCGATGTTCGGAGCCACGGCCCGGAAGTCGACGTTCAGCAGGTTCGTATCACGTGCCAGCGGCATCGCCAACGCGCCCAGCGAGCCGAGCTTGGTGAGAGCCTTGGCGTCGGCGGCCGGAACCTCCGGAAGCTGCGGCCCCTTTTTCAGAGCCTTGAGGGCTTCGGTGTCTTCGGTCCAGTCACCATACTTGGCGCCCTCGGCGATCCATTGCTTGACCAGCGCGACCTGCTGCTTGGTCAGCGGGTCGCCCTTGGGAGGCATGATCATGTCGTCGTCGGCCGGCAGCGAGATGCGGTAGTAAATTTCGCTGATGTCCGGCTTGCCGGGGACGATGGTGTCGCCGGTCTCACCGCCCTTTTCCAGGGCCGCGCGGGTGTGCATGGCCAGGTCGGCTTTATCCTTTTCCGGACCGTGGCACTTGTAGCAGGCCTCGGCGAAGATGGGGCGAATCTGCTTGGCGAAGTCAACAGGGGCCGCCTGGGCAGTACCGCACAAAACGGCCACAAGCGTCCAAGTCAAAACCATCGGCCTGGTCATGGTCAGCACCTCGTAGAAGGATGTCGAAAAACACAATTCAAGCTGCGAAAAGAATGATAGACGGCGCCGCGGGGCCGGTCATCCGCCGGGGTGTTCAACGTGTCAGGCGGCGGGGTATTGCCGGGGCGGAGGATTCCGGCAGATTGTGGCCCATCCCTGCAATCGGTGCAAAAATTAAACGTTACAATAGATCAGCCGCACACGCGGGAGCGTTTCCCGGTGGCGCGGCAGGCCCTGTTACAACAATGAGGTAACACAATGGGTAAGCTACTGTCTTATCTGGCAGCGGTGGTTGTGGTCGCGCTGATGGTCGGCACGGTCCAGGCCAAGGAAAAGGAAAAAGGCGACAAGCCCGGCAAAGGCCCCGAAACGGTCTTCGCCAAGAAGGACAAGGACAGCGACGGCAAACTGACGCTGGACGAGTTCCTCGGCAAGATCCCGGCCGAAAAGGCTGACAAAGCCAAGGCCCGCTTCGCCAAACTGGACAAGGACGGCAGCGGCGACCTTAGCCTTGATGAGTTCAAGGCCGGCTTCACCAAGAAGGGTGGCGACAAGAAGGACAAGGATAAGAAAGAAAAGAAAGAGAAAAAGGAAAAGAAGCAGAAGAAGGGCGATGAATAACCGCTCCTGATTCAACCTCTATAAATGAAAACCCCTTCGGTGCGAGCCGAAGGGGTTTTTTGATAAACGTGAAATTCGAGACGCCGATCACTGCGGCTGGTTGCGCAGTTCCAGGCGTTGCAGTTCGCTCTTGGTCTGCGGGGTGCCGAGGTTGGCGTCGAACATCCGCAGCTTCGCCACGCTCGTGAAGATCGTGCGGCGCATCTTGTCGGACTCGGCCTTCTTGTTGTCCTTGGCCAGGTCCACGCGCTGCTGATCGAGCATCGTCAGACGCATCACCCACGTGTTCCACACCAGCGGGGCGCTCTTGTCCGGGGCGAGGTTGAGAATCTTGTTGATCAGCGGCATGGCCTGGGGGTACTTCTCCGGCCCCTGATGAAACAGCGAACGCGCCAAGCCGTAGACGACCGGCAGCGAGTTGGGCCCTTCCTTGGTGCGGTACATCTCCATGTACAACGCCTCGGCATCGGCATACCGCTGGGCGTTGATGAGCTGCTCGCCGAGGATGTCCTTGAAGGCGTTGATCTTCGCAGCGTCGTTGGCGAAGTCGGGCTGCTTCTTCGCCCAGGTCAGCAGAAACTCGGCAAGGTCCGTGCCGACTTTCGCCAGTGTCTTCGCTTCATCGGGCGCGTTGCGGAGACGGGCTTCATGCGTCTGCTGATTGACCTTGTCGAGCACGCCCTTGATCATCGCGCCGCCCTCGTCGGGGTGGGCGTTGATGTACTGCTCGATCTCGTTGCGGGCTTCGGCGACGCGCCCCATCTGCACCAGCAGACTGATGGCGATCTGCCGCTTGGAAGAGACCAGGGCCGGGTAGTCGGCGAACTGCTTGTCGTAGTCCTTGAGCTCGATGTAGGCCTTGGCCACATCACCGATGCCCTGCATGACTTCGACCTTGGTCAACAGCGCATCGCCCTGCTTGTACAGCAGACTCTCGCGCCGCTTACCCTGGGCCTGGCCGACCGCCTGATCCAG
The DNA here is from genome assembly GCA_014873095.1 of Planctomycetales bacterium ZRK34. Classification (GTDB taxonomy): domain Bacteria; phylum Planctomycetota; class Phycisphaerae; order Phycisphaerales; family Zrk34; genus Zrk34. Next base: position 2,596,032 of record CP050848.1, on the reverse strand, counting down.
CGCCGAGATCGCCTTGTCGGCGAATTCGACCGTCGCCCGGCCGACACGAATCCGCTTATCCTTGTTGTCCTTGTCGCCCGGCATGGCCTTCCACACCTCGGTCTGACAGGCCAGCGATTCATACAGCGAGTCGACATAGAACGCATGCGACGGGTCGACCTTGGCGTACTGCTTGATCGCCTCTTCGTATTCCTTCTGTTCGCGGAGGAAGGCCGCGTAGGTGTACTGCTGTTTCTTGGAGAAGTCGCTGTTGGGGAATTTATCCAGTTGAGCCACCAGCGCCCGGCGATACCACTGAATCGCCTCCTGGTTCTCCTTGAACTGCTTGTGAATCTCCTCCATCAGCAGCACGCCGTACTGGGCGCACTGCTCGGCCATCGGCTGATCCGGGTACTTTTCCGCCAGTTCGATGAACGACTTGGCCGCGTCGTAGTTGCGTCCGCGCTGGTAGTTGGCAGCGCCGATCTTGAACTGCGCCTGCGCCTGCATCGTCTTGTCGAGGTCTTTGCGTTCGAGGAACTTGGTCAGCGTCTTGACGACCGACTCAAACAGCTCGTTGCTCTGGGCGACCATCGACTTGGCTTTTTCCTTGTCGGTCTCGCTCTGGGCGTCGGACTTGAGCTGGTTGGCGTTGGCGGCCATGGCGTCGACGTTCGCCAGCACTTCCAGCGGGGTCTTCTCCGCAAGCTTGTTCGGATCCTTGGGCTGATCGGCGGTGCGCTCGACGATGCGGTCGCTGACGTACTTCTCGATCAGCGGTTTCCAGCGTGCCGCGGTCGGAGCGTTGAACAGTTTCGGATAAACCGTCTGATCCTTGGTGATCTGAAACTCGCGGTCGTAAGTCAGAACCAACAGGATCGGGCTTTCGGTCGCCGGCTTGGTCGTCTGCACCTCCGCCAGAAGCTTCAGGGCGTCAGCCTGCTTCTTGGACAGGTTCAGGGCTTCGGTCTTGGCGAGATTGACCTTCATCAGGTCCAGCGAATCCTTGGGCGCCTTCTCGGCGGCGGCATCCAGCTGACGCAGCGCCTCATCGTACTTTTTAAGGCCGATGTACACACGGCCGAGCAGACTGGTGGCGCGACTGATGCCTGCGTCGTTAAGCTTCTCGCCGCCGACGACCTTGGTCAGATCAACCTTTGCTTGCGCCAGGTGATCATTCACCTTGGTCGGCTTGCTTGTCAGCGTGCTCATGTAAAACGACCACGCCCGGTAGAACGGCAGGCGCAATTCGCCGACATCAGTCTTGATCGTTTCCCACCGGCCGTTGTTGACGAAGTCGAGTTCGAAATCCTTGCGGCGGGGCAGATCGCCGATCAGGCGGAAATGCTCATCGCCGGCCAGTTCCATCATCTGGGCGGCCTCGGCCACGAGCTTGTCAAAAGCCTGGCGCTGATCGAGCGTCGGTAGACCGAACTCGACAAACTCGGCGGCGTTGATGTACCGCACCGGCAACACCTGCTCGAGCACAAACGCCACCATGTCGATCTTCCAGATCGGCTGCTTCCAATGCGTGATCGGCGCTTTTTCAATGAGATTGCGATACGCGTCGACGACGTCGAGGGCCGCCTGGGCGCGGCGCTCGTTGGACTCGGTGGGGTCTTCGAAGATCAGTCGCTGCTGTTCGATCTTGATCTCGAGAAGCTGGACCGGATCTTCCGGCGGATGCTTGTCGAGGTAGTACAGCAGCAGTTCTTTCATGCCGCGCTCGCGCAGGCCCTGAATGAACTGGGCATCGTCGAGGCGGGAAGAAACTTGCGCAAAGGCGGAAGCGCCGACCCCGCAGGTCAGCACCATGGCGACAAGAACACATCTGAGATTGGCCGGCTTTATCGTCATCGGTGGCTCGTTATCTGGCTTGTGCGAACTGAACATTCGCATAGCGCGCCCGTCGGGCGGCGTTGAATGCGTTGACCACATGTGCCCAGCGCACGGTGCGGTCGGGGGTGATGGTGATCGGATCTTCTTCCATGTACGGCGCAGTCGGGTTGGTCGCCGGGTCGTAGCGGTGATCAGCCAACACGGCGTAAAGCTCATGAAAATCGGCCGGCGCCGCGGTCATGCCCGAAACCTGAATCGACACATCATCACCGCCGAGACTGCGTAGCGCAATGTTCAACGGCATCGGCGGCGGCGTGGTTGGATTGGCATTGGCGGACAGTCCGTCGTGCGGCAATTCCGTCGGCAGAATCCCCTCGCCGAGATCGAAGCTGGCCGTGAGCACGAAAAATATCAGCAGGAGGAAACACACGTCCAGCATCGACGTGAGATTCAACTGCTTCATGCGCTTGGACCGGCGTCGACTCATGAGCACTCACTTATTGGGTGTGGCGAAGTTGACGTTGGTGTACTTGGCTCGGATCGCGGCGTTGAAGGTGTTGACCACGTGGACCCACTTGACCGTGCCGTCGGGTTTGATGATGACCGGGTCGTCGGCGTTGTACGGGGCGGTGGGGTTGCTCGGGGAGTTCTGCATGCCCTGCAGCACGCTGAACAGCTCACGGAAGTCGCGCGGCGGGGTCGGCGAGCCTTCGATCTGAATCGACACATCATCGCCGCCGAGGCTGCGGAGGAACAGCTTGATCGGCTGCTCGGGGGCCTCGGTGTCCGACGCTTTACCCTGCCCGGTCGGCAGCTCGGCCGGGAGGATGCCCTCGCCGACGGCGAAGCTGGCCGTGAGAATGAAGAAGATCAGCAACTGAAAGCAGACGTCGAGCATCGACGTGAGGTTCAGGTCGGCCATCTTCTTGGGGCGAGCGGCCTTGCGGGTCGATTCGTGATGAATCGTATCGGTTTTACCGACATCATGCAGATGATCGGCGTCGCCCTTGGCGCGAACGGTTTTGGATTTCTCAGCCATGTTCTATTCCCGCTTCTCGCGCTTGGGGTTGGACGCATCCAGGTAAGCCACGAGATTGATGCGCGCCACGCCGGCGGCGGTGATCGCGTTCATCACCGGCTGCACGTTCTCGTAGTTGATCGAGGCGTCGGCGCGAAGGTCGATCTCGACATCCGGACGATCGGTTTTAACCTGGCTGACGATGTCGGTCAGCTGGTTGTAGGCCCCCGGGGGGATCTTCTGCATACCGACCTGCACGGCCTTGGCCATGCCGGTTGACGAGTCGGGGATGATGTTGATCACGAGCTTGTCGCGACCGTCGATTTCGATGGCCTCGGAGTGCTCGAGGTCCGGCGGCTCCAGTTCCGGAAGCTCCGCCGAGGTAAAGTTGGTCACCAGCAGGAAGAAGATGATCAGCTGAAAGACGATGTCCATCATGGACGTCAGATTCAGCGACACTTCCTGTTTTTCGACTTCATGTTTCTTGGCCATGCGCTCACCTGTGGCTTAGACGCGATGACGAACCTGCGGTTCTCAAATTACTCGGGGCGCGGCTTGGGCTTGGAGCTCTCAGCAGACGCGGCCGCGGCGGCCGGCTTGGCGCCCTTCTTGGCGCCCGGCTGGAACTGGCTGATCAGCATCTCGGCGCGGATCATGACCTCGACCATGATGCCGTCGATCTTGTTGCGGACCAGGGCGCCCGCGGCGACGGCGGGAATACCCACGATCAGGCCCCAGAACGTCGTCACAAGAGCCGTCGAAATACCACCGGCGAGTTCGGCCGGGTCGGGCTGGCCGCCCTTATCGACGATGACCTGGAAGGCCACGATCATACCGTAGATGGTGCCGAACAGACCGACCATCGGGCCCACGGCGCCGAGCACGTTGAGCACTTCCACCGCGCGGACGCGCTTGGAGCCCAGCAGGTCGGTGGTTTCCTCGATTGCCCGCTCCATCGCGCCGTAGCCGTTGGCGGCTTCGGACAGCGACGCGTGAACGATCTGCCCGAAGGTCGACGGATCGTCGGCCGCCTGCTCGATGGCTTCACGGAAACGCTTTTCCTGAAGCATCTCTTCGTACATCAGCACGGTGTCTTCCGGCATGATGTTGGACATGCGGTTGTCCATCACGTGCTTGATCACCAGCGCCATCACGCAGACGCTCATGAGGATCAGGGCCCAAGTGATGATCACACCGGTCAGGTTGTCCGACCAGAAGAACATCTTGAACACACTGCTCTGTTGGGCCTGGGCGAAGGCGGGTGTCGCCGCCGTCATCATCAGACCCGCCACGGCCGCCGCCGCGAACCCACTGCGAGAAATTGCCGAACGCATAGCGTCTCCTTGTGAATAATTCGAGTGCTGTCTGACCCGCGGTCCGCTTCCGCCGGCGACCGGGGCGCTGGTGCTGGTTGGTGTTATTTGAGACCGCTCAACAGTTGATCGACCTCTTTGGCTGTTTCATCATCGTCGCGAATCATGCCCTTGGCTTCGGTCCACAAAGCCTTGGCGTGGTCAGGCTGCTCGAGCTTGACGAAGACCTTGCCGGCTTCGATCAGCGAGAGCTGGTAGTAGCTGGTCGTGTGCGGGCGGAAGTGCACGATCACCCGCATGAAGGCGACCGCCGCATCCTCGTTGCGCCCCAGTCCCGCCAGCGCCAGACCGCGCCGGTACAGCAGCTTGCTCAGCGTGCTGCGGGGGTCCTGGATCTGCTCGTCAATCAGCTTGAGAGCGCTTTCGTATTCCTTCTTGTTCAGCAATTCTTCGACGATGTCGCGCGACGCTTCGGTCGAGCCGGCCACGAGCCCGCCGCCACCGCTGGTCCCACCGCCGCTCGGCGGCATCACGATCGGCTCGGCCTCGCCGGGCGCTTCCTTCAATGCGGTCAGCACCTTCTGCAGCAGTTCGCGAACCTTCGGCTCGGCGACAAACTGCATGTCCTGTTCGAGCTGGCTGGCCGCTTCCTTGCGCTGCTTGACGTCCTGGGGCAACTGCTGCGGCACCAGGTTCACGATGTAGTCGCTGAGGTCGAGCTGAATCAACTGCAGGTAGCGGATCATCGCCTTGGAAAACTGCCCCGAGCGGTCCAGCGCAAACACCAGCTTGGCCATCACCAGCGTCTTGAGCCAGTCTTCTTTGACGTTCTCAGCAAGCTTGTCGAGCACCTTGGCGGCGCCGGCGTAGTCCTTCTCATTGAGCAGGGCGTCGGCCTTGGCGTAGTCCGGGTAGCGATCGATCTTGAGTTCCTGGATGTTTTCCACCAGGGCTGACTGCTCGCCGCCGGCGGTCACGAAGTACAACAGCCCTTCGCGGATGCTGGTCACGCGGATGTTGTTGTACACGATGCCGGGCGATCCGGGCGGGCCGACCTTGATCTGGTCAGCCTGCGCCGCCAGGGCACCGAAGAACACCATAGCCACAACCGCCAGTCGTGATGTCAGAGTCATGCGGATCATTTGAGCCCCAGGTCGGCTTCGGTGACGAATTTGAAGATGCCGCCGTGCTGCGTGGCCACGTCTTTCAGCGTGCTCAGCGGATCTGGATACAGGAACTGGATCGTGTTGATCTTGATCTTGCGATCCTTGTTGGCGTCGTTGAGCATCTTCATCAGCCCATCACGGTCGACTTCGTAGCGGCCGTGGCCGGTGATGTTGTCCGAGAGGATGAAGATCAATTCGGGGCGGTATTTCAGGGCGAGGTTCAGCGCCTGGATCGGGTTGGTCGAGCCGCGCGGGATGATGTGGCCGGTCTCGAGGGTGATCCAGTCGGCGACTTTCTTCTTGGTGTCGGAAGTGGCGTTCTTCCAACCGCGCGGCGGCACTTCGATCGCCGAACCGGCCTGGAAGAAGATCACGGTGAACTGCTGCTTGTCGCTGAGTTCGCTGATCGAGCGCTTCAGTTCCTTGATGACAAATGGCAATGTATCGATCAGCGAGCCGGAGGCGTCGATGACGTAGATGATCTTGGTGGCGTTGCCGCCGGCCCCGTAGAAGCGGGCGCCGATGCCGGAGCTGGTGCCGGTGGTCGTGCCGAAGGGCGCGATCTTGCCGGCCGCCCCGCCGCCGGAAAGACCGATCAGCTCGAGCTTGGAATCGGTGTTGGCGTTGAGGTTGTCCATCGACTGCTCGGTGGACACCTCTTCGGATTGAACCTGGCGAACATTCTGCGTGGCCTGCAGGTCGACCTGGTCGGATTCGGAAAGCTGACCGCCGGGGTTTTCGCTCAGACGCGCCACCGGAATGATCGGCTGCTCTTCCTCGGTCACCATGATGTACGACCACACCAGGAACAGCGCCAAAACAATAATGCCCAGGTGCACAAGCACGCTGGTCATCCACGGCAGCATCTGCTGCATGACTTCGTTGATTTCCCCGGCGACAGTGACTTCGTCCTCATCCTCTTCGTCGACTTCAACGATCGCCTCTTGCGCGTCGCCGGGTCGAGGTTGAGGACGCGGGCGATTGATCGCTTGGCTTTTGGATGCCTCGGGGTCGGCCGAGCCCTCAGCGTCGGCAAATAACCAGAACCACATAGGGGGGTCTCCTGCGTGGGTTAGCTCGATTCACAACCGTGGGCTGGGCCTGTCCTTCCCTTGACACCGGCGCCCCGCCGAGTCGCGCTAGAATACCACGAATGTTCATTCTACGTCAAATCTTCTGCGCCTGTTGGCAGTTATGTTAACGCCTGCGTACGAGCCCGCCCGGTCAACGCCTCGGGGCTCACCCCGGCGATCCATGCTTGAGCCGGCTCCGCAGGATCAAATCCGTTTCGCGGACAAACCGGTGCGTGCCGCCGTGCTCGTCGGCGATCCGTTTGAGCGTGCCCAGCGGGTCCGGGTACAGAAACTGGATCGTATGCACCTGTGTGCGATGATCCGCGTTCAGTCTCGCCAGCTCGTCCAGCAGAACCTGCTGATTCATCTCGTACCGGCCCCGCCCGGTGATGTTATCCGACAGCAGGAAAAGCACTTGCTGACGATACCGCAGCGCCACCGTCAGCGCTGCAACCGGGTTAGACGCTCCGCCGGGCACAAGGTTCCCCTGAGAAGGCGTTACCCAGTCTAAAATCTGCTTTTTCATGGCCGCCGTCGCCGACTTCATCCCCCGCGGCGGGGCCTCGATCGCCAGGTCACGCTGAAAGAAGATCACCGTGAACTTCTGATCGGGATCAAGCTGCTGAATCGACCGCCGCAGTTCGTCGATCACCAGCCCCATGTCCGACACCAGCGAGCCCGAGGCGTCGATCACGTACACCACCGAGTTGAACGTCGTACCCACCGGCGGATCGAAGATCGTGGTGGAACCGGTGCCGGGCCATGAATCGATCGGATGCAGACCGGGTGTGTCCTGGATGATCGGCAGCACCGTTGTGGGCCTGAATCCTCCGGTGACGCCAATCAGCTTTTCCCATTGGTTGTCATCCGACGTCTCCGTCGGCACCGTCCGGCGAATCTCGGAGGGTTTCAAATCGTCAATCAGGTTGTCACTTGGGTCCAGCGGCTGGCGATTCGGGTCGTGAACCCGTGGGTGAACGGCGATGATCGGATCGTCGGGCACATCGTACTGAGCGGTCATCCAGACTACGAAAATTGCCAGCACCATCAGGCTCAGGTGAAACACCGCGCTGCTGAGCCAGGGCATGATTTCGGTGAGTGTGTCATTGACGATCTGACCGGCCGACGGGTCTTCGTCACGGGGCGAATGGGTCTGTTGCATGGCGAGCCTCCCGGTGGATGTGTTGACACCAGGTCAGACGCGCAGGTCGGCGGGAAGTTCACTTGCGGTTGGTCGGGCGGCTCTGGGTGCCGTCGAGCTGATCGCCCTGCTCGGCGGGCTGGGGCTTGGCGTGGGTCTTGCGATAAGCCTCCATGCCCGGCGGCTCGGGGATGGCGATGGCGGGGTTGAGCCCGCTCTTGCGGATCTGGTCGTAGAGCCGATCCTTGATGCGATCGAAGATGCGCTGCTTGAACGGAATCGGCGCGTTGTTCCAGGCGCGGGCTTTGAGCAGCGCCGCCCGCTGGCCGCTGACCGGCGCCAGCAGGTACGACGAAAGCACATCGCTGACCATCTGCTCAAACGGCGGCAGAGCCATGCGGTTGCGACCGATCTCTTCGGCGCCCTGCGTCTTGTAGTCCTGCTTCTTCATGTAGATGCCGTGGGCGAACTCGGCCTCGTCGTACAAACGCGCCGCTCGCTGGGCCTGACCGGCGACGAGCCCTTCATCGATCCACTGCCCGAGCATGCCCTGAATCGCGCCGCGCGCTTCGTCCAGGCTCGTGATTGCATCGTCACGAATAAACGTCAACAGCACGAACTCACGCAGCGGCTTGGAGTACAACGCCATCCGGTCGGCCTGACGCTGTGAATACTTCTTGCGCAGCTTCGTGTAGTACTCTTCAGCCATCTGATCGCGACCGGCGAAGTAGAGCTGCTGAATCGCCCAGATCAGGAAGTTTTCGTGACCGGCTTCGAAGCTCTCAGGCGCTGCCGAGTGCTGAAGCCGCTCGCTGAAGATGCGCTCGGTGGCGCCGTAGACCGCCCGGTCGTAGGCGTTGATGTAGCGCACATCCGGCTGCTGGGCGTAGTACGGAGCGACTGGATCGAAGATCAGCTTGCCGGTGTGCGTCAGCGCCTGCAGGGCGTGAAGCACCTGGCGGTCAGTGTTCAACAGATCGTAATCCCCGGGGCGCAACAGCCCCTTGCTTTTGCGAACGCCCAGTGCCGCCCAATACAACCCGTGCGACGCGGGGTGGCGCCAGTCCAGCGGAATCGGCGTGGGGTCTTCACCGCGCTTGACGAACCACGCGCCCTCCATCAACTCCAGCATCCACATCGGGTCCATGTGGTACTGATCGGTAAGCACCTTGGCCCGTGTGAAAGCGATGATCTTTTCGCGCGGCTCGGCGATCGAGGCGTCGCTGAGCCAGGCTTCGAGCTTGGACGTGGTCTCGGGATGCTCGTCAATCGCCTTGGCGCCCATCAGCTTCAGGTCGTTCGACGTCGTCTGCGTATGAACAAACCCGATGCGGGCCAGCAACGGCTCGTCGAGGCTGAACCCCATCTCGCGAAGCTTTGCGACCTGCTCACCGACCGCCGGGTCGTCCGCAATCAGTCGCTCCAGCGGCTGGCCGACTTCCCGCTGGCGCTGCGCATCGACGGCCTTACGCAGCGGGGCCAGCATCTTGGCGAGGTCCGGATCGTCGGCGGCAATCTCCTCACGCAGACGCTTGAGGCGGATGTCGAAAAGCTGAATCGTCAGATCACGCAGCGGCCAGATTTTGTCCCCAAGATCGGGGTGATCGGCCAGCTTGGAAAATTCGTCGCGCACCGCGGCGTCGAGTTCCCGGCGATTGACATACTGCTCGAACATTTCCGCAATCGGGCGAAACTGGTCGATGACCTGTTCGGTATCGCCCGCCACCGGCTCGCCGAGAATCATCTGCCAGCGCATCGCCAGTTGCAGCTTGTAGTACCAGTGCATGTCGTCGGAGAACATGCCGATCTTGTGCAGGAATATCCAGCTCAGTTCCTTGTACAGCAGCACCGAATTCGGGTTCAGCGGAATGCCTTCATCGCGCAACAGGTTCACACCGTCGTTGACCCACTTCCATCGCTCGGCCGGCGTGTGGGTCGCCACGGAAATGTTGTACGCCATGTTCCACGCATGAAACGCCCACACCTGCGCAAAACGCGGCTGAAGCTTCGTGACCATCTCCGCGAGCTGATTGGCCTCCCAGAACTGGCCCTCCTGCTTCATCTTCTCCGCCCGCGCCCAAAGCACATCGACCGCCAGCCCGCGGAAGCTGCCCAGCGCCGCCTGCGTGACGGCGATCTCCGGCGGCAGGTTTTTCATGAGCTGCTCGTTGGCGGTCAACTGCAGCGCGACGCGCTCTTCGTTGATCGCCGGCATCAGCGACGCAGCACCAGCCAGCAGGCCGACCAGCCCGAGCAGCGCGATCACGATGATGGTGGTGTCCTTGCCTTTCATGGTCAGACCTGCACCCTCGCCAGTTCGCGGCGGCGGAAGATCAGCCAGCCCAGCGAGCCGATCAGACCCGTCCACACCAGGCCGATCCACAACAGGCAGCTACCCGTCGAGCCCCATGAAAACAGTCGCCCGTCGACGACCTGCGAGGTCGCCGGATAGTCCGCGTATTTACTCACGAGCGTCGTCACCCCGCTGGCGATGTACTTCATCACCATCTCGATCGCCCCGAAGGTGTCTTCGGGTTTGTTCCCGAAGCTGCGCAGCGAGTCGGTCAGGAACGGACTGGTCACCGCCGCCCCGTAGATCAGCAGCGCCAGCAGGCACGCCACCGGGAAGCCCAGGAACGTCGCCGCCATCAACCCCAGCATCGCCAGGAAGGCCAGCTTGATCCACATCGCCAGCATCGTCCGCAGAAAGTTCGGCCCGAAGCTATCGACCTTGTACAGCAGCTCCATGCCGTCTGACCCGGAGAAGGTCACCGTCGGATTCGTCGGCAGCGGGTTGTGCCAGGCGATCTCCAACACGCCTTCGTCGCTGATGAAGTCGACCGGCAGCGTGATGATCTGCGCCGAGCCGGTGGTCATCTTGATCATGCGGCGCTGGCCGTTGTACGCCACACCCATGATGATCTGATTGTCCGGGACGTTCTTGGATGTCTTGATCTTGTAACGAAGCTGAATGAACTCGCGCTGCGGCAGCGGCGGCGCCGGCTGGCCGGAGGATTCCGCGGCGGCCTTGGCGTCGTTCCAGGCCTGAACCTTCGCCTGCCATTCGGTGATCAGCGGTTTGAGCTCGTCGAAGACATACACCTCGGTCCGCATCGGGCCCACGCTCTTCCACTGCTTGAGCACCTGATCGGCGTACTGGTTATGCGCGAGCGTGCGGCCCCACTCCATCAGCTTGCCGCGCTGGGCCCCCATCATGCCGAGCTCCATCGCCGTCTCACGGCCGAGTTGTTCGATCGCGCCGGGGTTTTCCTTTTCGAGCTGCTCGACCATCATCCACACCCGATCCTCCAGCGGAATCTTCGGGTCCGGCCTGCTCGCCACGCGCGCCACCAGCACTTCATCCCGCAGCGCCTGGGCGTCGAGCATGTCAGCCGGCGGAAGCTGCGCGAGGTAGAAGGTCGTGAACCCGTAGATCGCCGCCCCCGCCACGGTCAGCAACACCGCGTCGAGCATCACGATGCCGAGCCACTTGCCCGCCAGGTACGCCCCGCGACTGATGGGTTTGACCGCCGTGATAAAAATCTGCTTGTCGGTGATCTCGTTGGACAGCGTGCCGCACGCCAGAAAGATCGTCATCAGACTCAGCAGCACCGAGGTCAGCATCAGGCTGTAGCTCAGAAAGCTCTGCACCCGATACCGCAGCGGTTCATCCCCCGAAATCACAAACGGCAAGATCGGCACGATCACCAGCAACAACGCCATGAAAACGACCGCGACCTTCATGCGAATCGCTTCATCCAGCACAGTCCGCGCCACGCCGAGCGACCCCGAGCCGAACCGCAGTGCGTACTGGATCAAACCCAGCGCCAGGCGGAACACGCAAATCAGCGCCGTGATCCCGAAGCACGCCAGCAGCACCGTATCACTGGTGATCGGCGCTTCGACACCCGCAATCGGGCGTTCGATCAGTCGACCGATCGCCACAACGATCACCAGCCCGACAGCGATGTCGAGCGGGCCCACGCGATCAAGGATGAAAGCGAACCAGCGTTTCACGACTTGCCGCCTCCACCGAGCAGGTCGTCGATGACGCTGCGGTCGGGCTCATCACGCTTGGGTTGTTCACGCTGATCATCCGAAGTCGTCGCCGGCTCGGGCTCCGATGGCTTGACCAGGTCGTCGATCACCGAGTCCTGCGGAGTTTCGCGGGTCGCCTGCGGTTTGGCCGCGGCAGGTTGATCGTCTTTGTGCTCGTCATCGCTGATGAGCTGATTGATCAGGTCGCGGCCCTCGACGGACTCGGGCATGTGCGCATCGCGCGCCAGGAACTCGGCGACCGCCCCGCCGGCCCGTGCGCCGCTGGTGGCCGCGCCCTCGGCCTGGGCCTCGTGCACGATGTTGAGGAAGAGCTGCTCGAGCTTCTGACGCGGCGCTTCGCAACGGCGAATCGCCTTGCCTTCTTCCTGCTGAATCAACTGGTCGATCTTGGTGATCGTCGATTCCTTGAGCGATTCGGTTTCGATGACGGTCTTGCCCTCATCGCTGAGGAGCTCGTCGCAGGTTCCCTGCTTGCGGATCTTCCCGCCGTAGAGAATGGTCACGCGGTCGCAGACGTCTTCGACATCGGCCAGCAGGTGGCTGGAAAGCAGCACGGTCTTGCCACGGTGTCTGAGTTCGAGGATGAGGTCTTTGATCTGGCGCGTGCCGATGGGGTCGAGCCCCGTCGTCGGCTCGTCGAGAATCAGCAGGTCGGGATCGTTGATCAGCGCCTGGGCCAGGCCGATGCGTCGCTGCATGCCCTTGGAAAATTCACCGACGGGACGGCGCTGCACAGCGTCGAGACCCACCATCTCCAGGAGCATGTCGATGCGCTTGATGCGTTTGGCGCGATCGATGTGGAAGAGGCGGCCGTAGTAGTCCAGCGTCTCGCGGGCGTTGAGGAAGCGGTAGAGATACGACTCTTCGGGGAGGTATCCGATGCGTGTTTTGGTGGCGACATCGGTGGGCAGCTTGCCGAACACACTGACGCGGCCCTTGGTCGGAAACAGCAGGCCGAGGATGATCTTGATGGTCGTGGATTTACCCGAACCGTTGGGCCCGAGCAGGCCGAACACCTGGTGAGGCATGACCTGCAGATCGAGATTATCGACGGCCTTGACGCGCGGGCGCATCCAGAAGTCTTTGAAGACCTTGGTCAGGCCGCGCGTTTCGATGATGGGGTGTGTGGAAGGTGAAACCATGCTGCGATTCTCAGTGATTCAAGCGGTGGCGGGGAGATTTTAATCTCCCCGCCTCTGGTACGTGATCATTCGCCGGGCTGTTCCTGTTGCTGCTTGTACTTTTCAGCTTCCTTGCGCTGGCGGATTTCCGGGTCGCGGTTGATTTCGAGGTAGACCGTCTTGTTCGGGTCCGACGGCAGGTAGAACGTCTCGACATCGCCGGCGAGAATCTGCTGGCGGGCGTCCTGCTGCAGACGGTTGGTCACGATGCGGGGATTGTCCTGGTACTGGGGCAGCAACTGGGCGAACTTGTACGCCTCGGCTTCGATGGCCTTGGTCGCTTCGGTGCGGTAGGTGTGCGCCTCGGCGAGCAGGCTGGCGACATCGCCGGTGACGGCGGACGACTCCATCACCTCGAAGACCTTCTGCTCGGCGGTCTTGACGGCGGCGGGGTCATCCTTGCGACGCGCCGCTTCGTAGGCGTCGATCGCCGCCAGCAGCATTTCGTGGCCTTCGCCGGCGACCTTGTTCAGGGCCTGGGTGGCTTTCTTGCGGGCGTCTTCGATCTTGTCGGCCCGCTGGGACTCGGCCTCGGACACGGCACGGAACGCGGCGCGCACCGCCAGCGGGGCCGTCGGCGTGTCCAGCAGCACATCGTCGATGGTGATGCCGGCGGAGAGAGCTTCGAGGGTGTCGTGAATCTCGGCCTTGATGCGGGGGCGATCGATGTTGGCACGGACGAATTCGTCAGCCTCTGAGTTGGCGACGGTGTGAACGATCGCGCGGGCGGCGGCGTGGCGCACCAGGGCGCGGGCCTGTTCCATGGAGCCGACGTTCTGTGCGAACTCGGCGGCCTGGGCTTTGGCGATGTGGAAGATGATGACCCACTTGGCGTGGACGATGTTCTTGTCGCCGGTCAGCAGGGAGCCGTCGGCGCCGGGCTGCAGCGAGGGCGAGGGGGTGAGCTGATCCAGCGGCATGAGCTCCTGGCCCTTGCGGATGTTGAACCAGAAGTAGTCGTTGTCGTCGAGGCGGACTTCCTGTACGCCGGTCGGCACGATGATCGCGCGATCGATCGGGTCGGGCCATGCGAAGTGCCACCCCGGTTCGTAGACATACGCAGCGCGGTCGCCGACGACGGCGCCGAAGTGCAGGCGCACGCCGACTTCGCCTTCCTTGACTTCAAAACCGCCGGAGAAGAAGAACGCGGCGACCAGCACGATCATCACGATCTTCAGCACGCCGAAGCTGACGCGCAGCGCCTCGGCGAGCGAGCGGTTGGCCGGGTCCAACTCGTTGATGTCGACACGGACATCGTGCTGGGCGTGGAACGGGTCGTGACCGTGGTCGTGATCATGCGAATGCGCATGGTCGTGATCGTGGGCCTGATCATGGGCATGGTCTTGGTCATGCGCGTGATCGTGATCATGGCCGTGGTCATGGTCGTGATCGTGGTGTTGATCGGTCATGGTTTAGTTGCCTCCGTTGGCGGGGGCGGCGCCGGCGGCGGGGGCTTGGAACAGGTCCTGGAAGATGCCTTCCTTGGCGTCGATCACGAAGGTCGTGTTGTGCTTGAAGACATCGCTGGCGGTATCGAGCAGGCGGAGGAAGATGGCGAACTGCTCGTTCTGCTTGAAGGTGGCGTAGTACTCGCTGGCGGCGGCGTCGCCCTGGGCGCGGAGGGCCTGGGCGCGGGCCTCGGCGAAGGCCATGATGCGCTTGGCGGCGTTTTCGGCGTCGGCGACGATGGTGTTGGCGGCGGCGTTGCCTTCACTGCGGGCGCGCTCGGCCAGACGCTCGCGGGTCTTGCGCATGCGGGCGAACACCTTCTCGCTGACCGACTGTGGCAGCTCCAGGCGACGCAGACCGACGGACTCGATCTCGATACCGAAGCCCTGATCGGCGACCTGCTGTTGAAGCTGCTGGCGGATGCGGGTTTCAACCTCGTCGAGCTTGAGTCGAGCGGCATCGGTATTGGTCAGATCATCGAAGGTGTACTCGCCGAGGATCGACCGGGCGTCGCGCAGCTTCGAGCGGACCTTCTGCTCGGCGTTTTCCTTGGTGCCGACCGCCTTGAAGAAGGCCAGCGGGTCGGTGATGCGCCAGGCGACAAAGGTCGAGGCGATCACCGACTGGCGGTCGAGCGTGTTCTGCTCTTCGAGGCGCTCTTCCATGACCTGCACACGGAGGTCATAGGAATGCAGGCGCTGCACGGGGTAGGGCCAGCGCATGTGCAGATTGCCCAGCGGGCCGGTGTCGGTCGAGTCGCCGCGATGCACGGCGTTGTCGCCGGCCTTGCCGAAGGTGGTGACCACGACCGCTTCATTGAAGGCCACTTGATACGTGACCATGTAGAAGATCAGCATCGCTGCCAGAAGCAGTCCGAGCAGAAAGGTGAATCGATACTTCATGAGTGCCATGCTCCATCGCGCCCCAACCCGGGGCGATCGTGTGAATGCGTTATTTGCCGGACGCGCCGAGCGCGCCGCCGAAGGTGGATTCGACTTCCTTGAAATCGCCGCGGATCGTGAGATTGCCGCGGTCGCCGACGATCATGTACTTGCGCGCGTCGCCCAGTGCCTCGGCCAGCACATCCAGGTACGCCCGCATGCGGTACAGGTTCGGCGCCTTGCGGTAGGCCAGCAGTTGCTGATCAAACCGCTCGGCCTTGCCGCGTTCGGCGTTTTCACGCTCCCAGCGGTAGGCCCGCGCCTCGGCGATTTTCACCGCCGCGCTGCCGCCGGCGTCACGCAGCAGCGATTCGATACGCGCCTCCTGCTCGGCGATTTTGTCCGCCGCGGCGCCGGTGGTTTCCAACTCTTTGAGCTGATTGATCTCGGTGATGATCCGATCGGCAAGCTGGGTCGAACCCGCCACATCCGCCAGCGCCTTGATCGCCAACTGACGCGCCGTCTGCTCGGCGGTCTGCTTCTCCTGCTCGGCGCTGACCACCTCGTGAAACGCATCAGCGACCGTCTGCGGCGGATGAACCGACGCCACGTTGATGCTCAGAATCTCGATGCCCAGCCCCGCTTCGTCGACCGCCTGCTGAATCATCCCGCGAAGCTTCTTGCCGGCGGCGATGCGCTGCGTGCCGATCCACTCGTCGACGTTGCTCTTGAGCAGGTAGCGAGACGTGTGCTTCAGCGCGATCTGACGCAGACGCTGATCACGCTCGCCCGGATCGGTCACATCGGCATCGGCGTTGGCTGTGACGTACTGATACAGATCCTTGATGCGGTACTGGCAGACGATCTCGGCGTTGACCAACGAGACCGTCGGCGTGCGGGCGACCTCCGCGTCTTCCTCGCCGCCGGGGCCCGGGGTGTTCACCTGCGACAGGGCATAGCTCGGGGCTGCGACGATCAATTCCTTCTCGCCGGCCACGTGCTCGTTGGTCCACAGAATCGGCTGATTCGGGTCGATGTCCTTGGGCTCGTTATCCTGCGTGCCGATTTCCAGCGAGCGGATGCTCGTCACGTCGTAGTAGCGCACCTTCGAGATCGGCCAAGGCAGCTTCACATGCAGCCCTGGGTCGCGCGGTCCGCCGACGATGCGGCCGAACCGCAGCACCAGCGCCTGCTGCGTCGGCGTCACGATCACCAGGCAGCTCATCGCCAGCATCATCGCGAATCCGAAAATCACCAGCAGGCCGAACACGCGCGACAGAAGCTGCCAGAACCACGACCGCGTGATCTCGAAGCCGAACTGGTAGTTGATCGCCTCGTTGATCGTGTGCGCGATCGACTCGGGGCTCGTCAGCAGCGAAAGCAGACGCGAGTCAAACGCCGGTCGCACCACTTCGTCGGGCTTGCGCGGGCGGTAGACGTCCAGCACGAAGTTCAACGCGATCTCGATGCCGATCACGATCATGAAGATCGAAATCGCCAGCGGCATGTAGTCGTACACGATCGGCAGGTCGTAATGCGCCAGGCCCAGCGTCACGCACAGCGCGACGGTGACCAGCACATTGCCCATCAGGTACCCCGCCCCGCCGCGCAGCATCCGCCACGCCTCGACGTGGCCCATGCCCGCCAGGTATCGGCTGACCAGAAAGCCCACCAGCGCGATGCCCGCGCAGAACGCCACGGTCATCAACACGTTCGCAGGCACGACCTGATTGTCCGGCCCGCTGAAGGTCTGCGCCTTCCAGATGCCGATGCCGATCAGGTAGCCGCTGGTCGCCAGCGATGTCAGCGGCACGATCCACTTGTACAACCACCTCAGCCGCCGCCGCGCGACCGACAGATCGTCGGCGGTCGTTTCAAAGATGGAAGAATCGGTGCCGTGCCGCGCGGCGAGCTGCTCAGCCTCGAGGGATTCGATGCGTTCGAGCTTGTGCTGCTGGTAGACGATCCAAAGGCACAGCCACAGCGCCACGCCCCCGAAAGCGTGCCATGTCGCCACGCCGATCGCGTCCGACATCGAGCTGAAGCTCAGCACCAGCAGCCCGAAAGCGACCAGCAACTGCACCGCCAATCCGAGCAGCGACGCCCCGGCGGCGCGCTGATATGTTTGTTGGTCTTGACTCATGGAGAACATTGGCTCCCAATGGACGTATAATCTGACCGCCGGTCCGGCCGCGAGGCAGCTTCACATTCAAAGGCTTTGACGCCACGCGACTTTGCACCTACGGAATCGCATTCATGTTTGAACAGATCTGGACGATCGCACGCAACACGTTCACCGAATCCATCCGCCAGCCGATTTTCATCGTCGTGCTCGGGGCGGCTTGCCTGCTGCTTGTGCTCAATCCCGCCCTCAGCGCCTACACGCTCGACGACGACAACAAGCTGCTGATCGACCTGGGCCTGAGCACGATCTTCCTCGGCGGACTCTTCCTGGCCGCCTTCACCGCGACCGGCGTGCTGGCCCGCGAGATCGAAAACAAAACCGTGCTGACGGTCATCAGCAAACCCATCGGCCGCCCCGCGTTCATCCTCGGTAAGTACCTCGGCGTCACCGGGGCGCTGTCGGTCGCGTTCTGGATCTGGTCGATCGTGTTCCTGCTGACGGTGCGCCACAAGGTCATGTCCACCGCCAGCGATCACTTCGATGCGCCCGTGCTCGCGTTCGGCTTCTGCGCGCTGCTGATCGCGGCGGGCGTGGCGACCTGGGGCAACTACTTCTACGGCTGGGTTTTCACCTCGCGATTGACCGGCTGGCTGGCCGGCACGATCACGCTGGCCTACCTGCTCGTGCTGATGATCACGCCCAAGTGGCAGTTCCAGTCGATCACCACCGAGTTCGTCGCCGACGACGGCAAGCTGCTGCAGATCATCACCGCGCTGATGCTCGTGCTCGAAGCGCTGGCGGTCATCTGCGCCGTGGCCATCGCCTGTTCGACGCGACTGGGGCAGGTCATGACCCTGGCGATCTGTCTGGCGATCTTCCTGGTGGGCCTGTCCAGCGATTACTTTTTCGGGCAGTACGTCGAGACTTACCCCGCGGTGTGGCTGATCTACGGGCTGGCCCCCAACGTGCAGTTTTTCTGGCTCGCCGACGCCCTGACGCAGAACAATCCCGTCAACAGCTACTACGTGATGATGATCACCGGCTACGCGGCGCTGTACACGCTGGCCGTGCTGTGCCTGGCCTCGGCGCTGTTCCAGACCCGCGAAACAGGCTGAATCAAACGCGGAACTCTGAACGCGGAATGCCGAACGAACAGCCGCAGCGCCGCCGGCGCCGTGACCGTTCCGAGTTCTAAGTTCCACGTTCCGAGTTTTCATGACACAGGCACCGGCGCGATGGTGGCGGGTCGCTGTTCGCGTTCGACGACGACGCCGGCGTGCTCGAGGTCTTCACCGTCACGCACCAGGCGCGCCGAATTGAACACGACCACGAAGCTCGACAGCAGGTGGAACACCACCGCGAGGATCGGGCTGATCCAGCCCATCGCCGCCAGCGATTCGAACACGATCACATACAGCACGGAAAACACGAGGTTCTGACGCACCACCGCAAAGGCGTGGCGCGACAGCCGCACCAGAAACGGGATGCGGTTGAGGTTGTTGTTCATCAAGGCGATCGAGGCTGAGTGAATCGCCACGTCGGACCCGGCGGCGCCCATGGCGATCGAAATATCACCCGCGGCCAGGGCGGGCGCATCGTTGACGCCGTCGCCGACGACCGCCACGGTGTGGCCCTTTTCCTTGAGCGCATCGACGAGTTCGAGCTTCTGGGCCGGCAGCACCTCGGCCTGCACATCGGTGCAGTGCATCTCGCCGGCGACGCGCTTGGCGACGGACCAGCGGTCGCCGGTGACCATGACCAGCTTGGTGATCTTCTGCTCGCGCAGTTCGTCCATCGCCGCGGCGGCATCGGTGCGGGTCTTGTCTTCGAGGCCGACCCAGCCGAGGACTTTCCCGCCGCGCGTCACGTAGAGCAGGCTCATACCTTCGGCGCTGGAGGTGTCGATGCCCGACAGATCGACGCCGTGCTCGACGACCCACGTCTCGCGGCCGACGAGAATGTCCTGTCCGTCGACGGTGGCGCGGACGCCGCGGCCGGAGACTTCCTCAAACGCGCTGGGCGTCGGCAGGTTCAATCGCGCCCGGCGGGCGACATCGACCACCGCGCGGGCCACGGGGTGCTTGCTGTTTTGCTCAGCGGTCGCGGCGGCGGCCAGCAGGTCGGCGCCGTCGATGCCCGGCGCCGGGGTCAGCTTCGACACTTCGAGCTTGCCGGTGGTCAGCGTGCCGGTTTTGTCGAACACGATGGCGGTCAGCTTGCGGGCGACTTCCAGGTCGGTGACGTTTTTGACGAGCACGCCGAGTCGGGCCGCGGCGGACAGGGCCGCCACCATGGCGGTCGGCCCCGCGAGAATAATCGCGCACGGACAGGCGACCACCAGCATGGCGATCGCTCGCTCGGCCCCGCCGTCGTTGCGCGTGAAAAAGAACACGATGCCGGCCAGCATCAGAATCGTCGGCGTGTACCAACTGGCGTACTGATCGAGGATGCGCATCGCCGGGATGCGGGTCATCTCCGCCTGAAGGATCAGGTCCTTGACGCGGCCGAGCGTGGTGTCGTGACCGGCTTTGGTGATGCGAACCTGCATGACGCCGGTCATGTTGATCGTGCCGCCGAAGACTTCATCGCCGATGTTTTTATCGACGGGCAGCGACTCGCCGGTGATGTTGGCCTGATTGACCGTCGAGGCGCCTTGAATGATTTCACCGTCGCCGGGAATGTTGTCACCGGGGCGGACGATCACGACGTCGCCGGGCGTCAGGGTGTGGGCTTCGACTTCGACCTCGCCTTCATCGGTGACCTTGTGGGCGCGGGTCGGGGTCAGCTTCACCAGCGACTCGATGCTCTTGCGGGCGCCGAGCGCGGTGCGGTGCTCCACGAGCGTGGTGATGATCATGAAAAAGGCGATGGCGCCGGCTTCGATGTAAGCGCCGACGGCAAAGGCGGCGATAACCGCCAGGGCGGCCAGCTCATCCATGTGGGTGTGGCCGGACCACAGATCGCGGAACGCCTGCACCACCAGCGGCAGTCCCAGCAGCAGCGCCGCCACGATCGCCATCGAGTCCGCGTAGAAGTTGTGTCCGCTGCCGTCGCCGGGGAACAGCCAGTACGCGATGGCTGCATTGACCAGCAGCACGCCCCCGATGAAAGTCAGAATGATCTGCACCCCGGCGCGACCCTCTTGGGCCTCGACCAGGTGCTTGGCGTGTTCATGAGCCATAACAGTCTGTTCCTGCCACGAGTTGAAAGCCTCTCAGCGAGCCCTGTACCAATCACTGCCGACAAAACAACCGCCCCGAAGCCGGACATAATAGGTGCATTACGTCGTCAAGGATAGGGAAGTTCGCACCCGCTCGGCAAATCGACAACCTATTACAATCTTGCTGAGTCACGGTCGCAAGCACCGCGCCCCGGCGAGCGGGTTCACCCAATGAAAATCGGCCGACGGATGAGCGTCGGCCGATTCTGGATAGGTCGTGTGTTTGGGCAGACGTTCAACGACGGCGACGGGCCAGCCCGCACACCCCCATCAAGGCCAGACCGGCCGGCAGCGCCGCGGGTGTTGGCGCGGAAGTCGTCAGCGGGTCGCCGAAGCTCAGGCTCGATCCGCCCGTGCCCGAGGGGCGATAAAATGACGCTTCAAAGGTCGTGAACGGCGAACCCGACAGCTGCAGCGTGGCGTAGTTGCTCGCATTGCCGTTGTCGATACTGCCGGCGCTGGCCTTGAGCGTGTTGCCGTCGAGGAAGTCTGAGCCGTCCAGGGGATTGTCCGCCAGCAGGCTGACCGCCACGCCCATGGGCACGTTGAACGTCACCCGTTCGCCGAGGTCCAGGTCGTAATACCGCACATCCAGCGAGCTGACAGCGTTGGTCCACGTCGCGGTCAGAACCCCCATGCCGCTGATTTCACCGAGGCCGAGCGTCGTCGTGCCGGCCCATTTGGTCGTCAGCCCGTCAATCGTGTTGTTGTAGCTGCCGGAATACGTCAGCGTCACCGCCCCCAGCACCGCGTCGTTGTAGGTGTAAGGGTTGCTCCCGCTCAGCGGGACGCCCGTGAAATCAAACGGCGCCGCCATCGCGCGGCCTTGGCCCAACCCCAAAATCAGCCCCAACACGGCAATAGCGATAGCCATACCCGAAAACAATCTCCGCTCAAACATCAGCAATCTCCCGTTAAAATGAAAAATTGACCGGAATTCTCCGCCCTCACAGCACGAGGGGCATACCAGTATACATCACACCCCGCACGGGTCGCAAATTTTTCATGATTTTGTGCTGTGTTAAAATTGCTTGAGGAAGCGCACATCATTCTCGTAAAGCCAGCGGATATCGCTGATGCCGTAACGCCGCATCGCGATCCGCTCCACGCCCAGCCCGAAAGCGAAGCCCGTCCACTCGTCCGGATCGTACCCCACAGCCTCGAAAACCGCCGGATCGACCATCCCGCAGCCCCCGAGTTCGACCCAATCCCAGGTGTCCTTGACCTGCATCTTGATGTCCAGCTCAGCCGAGGGCTCGGTGAACGGGAAATAGCTCGGCCGCAGGCGAACCTCCGCCTCCTCGCCGAAAAAGGCGTGGGCGAAGTTGATCAGCGTCGTCTTCAAATCGACCATGCTCACCTTGCGATCGACATACAGCCCTTCGATCTGGTGAAACATCGACGAGTGCGTCGCGTCGTGTGTATCCGGCCGATACACCCGCCCCGGGGCGACGATGCGGATCGGCGGCTGGGTGTGTTCCATCACGCGGATCTGAATCGTGCTCGTCTGCGTGCGAAGCAGGTGTGAATCGTCGACGTAAAAATTATCCAGCGGATCGCGGGCCGGGTGCTGCATCGGGATGTTCAGCGCCACGAAGTTGTGCCGCTCATCCTCCAGCTCAGGCCCCTCAGCCACGTCAAACCCCATCCTCGCAAACACCTCGATCAACTGGGCCATCACCTGTTCGATCACGTGCGCCCGCCCCATCGTCGGGGCCAGCCCCGGTTCGGTGACATCCAGCATCGGCCCACGCCCGGAAGCTTTTGCTCCGGCGGATGAGCCCAACTCGGATTGCCTGGCCTCGAACGCCGCTTCCAGCTTCTTCTTCAAAGCGTTGAGGCCCTGCCCGAGCTTGGGCTTGTCCTCTTTGGAAGCATCCTTCAGCCAGCTCATCGCCGCCTTGAGTTGCCCCTTGGCCCCGAGGTAGCGGATGCGGAATTGCTCCAGCGCATCAGCATCGCCGACCGCCTTGAGTTCCGCGGTCGCCTGCTGTTCGAGTTGTTCGAGCCGGTCGAGCATAGACCCGAAAGGATACCACCCTCACCCCCGCCTGACCACCACCCACATGACTCGCCCCCCACGCCGACGCTGAGCCCCCCGCGGGCGAAGCGTCTGGCACCCCCCATGCGCACGCACAAACAAAAAACCCCATTTGCGCACATACCCGAATCATGCGCCCCACCCCCCGATTTTCCCCCGTCACCGCCGGTCTGACCGCGCCGATGCGCACAACCCTGTCGCCTCGTCGCGCCGGTGCGCACCGGCGCGGTAAAAATCACCCTGTTTAAAGCACTTTTCGCCCGTTTTTTGCCGTTCGGCGCGCACCTGCGTGGCACGTGGCGTCACCTTCGTGCGCGCCCCCGTGTTTTCACCCCCGTGCCCCCCGTCGCGCGCACCAGCGTGTCGTCGTCAAACACCACGAATTTTGACTTTCACAAACCCCGGCGACACGCCGGTGCGCACCAACGTGCCCCCTGCTCAACGCCGGCGCCGACGCAGGATCATCATCCCCGCCGCCCCGAGCAGCGACAGACTCGTCGGCTCCGGCACGCTCGTCCCACTGACCATCAAAGCGACCGCGTCCGCCGCCATCGCCTGGTCATACACCTGCAATTCATCCAGCCGCCCGTAAAACCACTGCACGCTCCAGTTTTCCAGATGGCCGATGCCCACCGGAATGATCGAGCTGGTGCTGATCGCGTTGTAGGACGCAAAGGTCACACTCTCGCCGTCAAACACACCATCGATGTACACCTTGCTCTTGTACCCGTCGTACGTCCCCGCCACGTGGTACCACTGCCCCAGCGCCAGCGTCTGATTGGACGTGGCCGTGTGCGCCGGGCTGGTGGTCGTCGGCCCGACAGCTTCCATGACCAGGTGACCCGTTCCGTCGACCTGCAGGCGATAGGCGAAGCCGGAGGTACCCAGCCCGCGCTCCGCCGAGAAGATCGGGCAGGGCGTTGAGTTGTAGCTGTCGATGTAAATCCACCCCGCCAGCGTCATCTGCTCAGCCTTGAGCGTGTTCGGCGGATTGACCCAGGCGTTGTACCCGGTCTGCACCGCCTGCCCCACGTTGCCGAAGCGGTCCGTCGTCCACGTCGCCCCCACCAGCGTCGCATCCGCCGACCCGGCACTGTCCGCCGCCGTCGTCCCGCTGCCCTCATCAAAGTGATACTCCGCAATCAACCCCGCCCGCGCCTTGGACCAGGCCAGCAACGCCAGCAGACAGATCACACATACAACAAGCGTTTTCTTCGAAAGCATCGCAGTTCTCCTTTGCCCCGAATGGGTTTATTCCACAAGGACTTAAAACCCATTCAACCCGGAGCCGGGACACAAACCCGCCCGCCGTCACCGTGACCGCGGACTGATTCGTACGTCTGTACTAATATATCCCGATATCTGCTGTTTGCCAGCAGTTTTCAAGATTTAGGGGTTTGGATTAGGGGCCCCCGCCCGCGGCCAGCGCAAACGAAATACACCGGCCTGAGGGCAGCCCGGCTCGGACACGCACCGCAATTGAGACGGCGCACATCATGCGGGGGGAGTCCGAGCCGGCCTGCCCCCAGGCCGGCTTGTCGCCCACATGCACGGTTTTCAAAGACAACCCCACCATCCCCCGCCCCATCACCCCCACCGACCCGAAACGGGTCGGCTATATACCCGCCCCCTCCGGGGGCGGTTGATCATCGATCGATTTACAACTCCCACTTTTCACTTTACGGGTGAAACTCCTATCCCAACATGTCGGGTTCATCAGATATACTCGCGGTTTTCCTCTGGTTTTCCTCCGGGAGTCGACATGAAAACGGCACGACTTGTCGGGCACAAGCCTCCGAAAACACCAGTACAGCAGGCTGCCCGGGTAGCATGGCTGGCGCCGCTGCTGGCAATCTTCATCATGCAATTCACTCGCCGCCTGCAGGAAGAGTACCCCGGAGGCGTGCTGATTATGGGCTGTATCGCCATAGGCATGATTCTGATGGGGTTCGGCTGTGCAGTGTGGGCAAGCGCCACCGGGCTGCGCCATGGGCACAAGCGCCTGTTGATCCCGGCAGCAATCGGGCTGGCGATCAACGGCCTGCTGATCGCATCCACGGTGCAAAGCTTCATCTATGTCCGACAGTTGGCTCAGGCCCGGGTCGTCGATACCGGGGCATGGATTCCTCAAGGCGAAGGCTGGTATGTCGATCGCGAGAACACTTTCGCGCTTCGCCTGCACGACCGCTGGAAGCCGCAGAAAATCGACGATCCCCAAACTGTTTTGATCGCCCTGGCGGCGGACTCCTTCAATGGCAGTCTGATTATGCGTGTAATCAATATCTCACCGGCTACGACGCTGGACACGCTGATCGCCCAGCAGCGTCAAGAAGCCGACTCGGAGTTCTATCTGGATGTCGTCGGCGGAGGCAAGATAACCGTCGACGGTCTGCCGTGCCGCTACATCCGAATCCAAAGGACTGATCCACAGAAAGTCACGACGATCAGCGATATGTACTTCGTGATCAGCGCCGGTCGAGCCTACAACCTCATCCTGACCGCTCCGAAAGATGTCTGCTCGCATTACAAACCGATCTTCACGTCCATCGTCGAGTCATGGCGTGTGCTGAAAGCTGAATAACCGGGCTGGGGGTATTCGGCGCGCTCACCTGCGGCTCGCGGCTAAACGGGGGGACGCTTCATGCGGAGAGCAAACAAGACCGTGCACGTTGGACGTGCACGTGCACGGTTTTTCAGAGCGGTGAGGTGGTGATCACCCGCGAAACGGGCCGTAAATGGCTCGACTTGGCCGGGGATCGTCCTATACTTGCCCCCTATGAGCAGCAAACACACTGTCGTATTGATTCCCGGTGACGGGATTGGACCGGAAGTGGCCTCGGCGACGCGGCGCGTGCTGGAGGCGGCCGGGGCGCCCATCGAGTGGGTCGAGCACCATGCGGGGCTGGCGGCGCTGGAAGACGGCGCCGAGGTGCTGCCGGAGTCGACGCTGGGGGCGATCCGCGCCCATGGCATCGCGCTGAAGGGCCCGTGCACCACGCCGGTCGGCAAGGGGTTCAAATCCGTCAACGTGCAGCTTCGCCAGGCGCTGGACCTGTACGCGGCGGTCCGGCCGGTGCGGAGCCTGCCGGGCGTGAAGACCCGGTTTGAGAATGTCGACCTCGTCGTCGTCCGCGAGAACACCGAAGGGCTGTACAGCGGCATCGAAAACGTGATCACCGACGGGGTGGTGGCGTCGCTGAAGGTCGCTACGGAGAAGGCCTGCACACGCATCGCGCGGTGGGCGATGGACTACGCTTCGCGGCGCGGGCGGCGGAAGGTGACGGTCTTCCACAAGGCCAACATCATGAAGCTGACCGACGGGATGTTCATGCGGGCGGCTGAGCGCGTCAGCGAGCGCTACCCGGACGTCGCCTTCGAAGAGCTGATCATCGACGCGGCGTGCATGCGGCTGGTGCAGGATCCATCACGCTTCGAAGTGCTGGTGATGGAGAACCTGTACGGCGATGTGGTCAGCGACCTCTGCGCGGGGCTCGTCGGCGGGCTCGGCGTGGTGCCGGGCGCGAACATCGGCGACAAGATGGCGGTCTTCGAGGCGGTGCACGGCTCGGCGCCGGACATCGCCGGGCAGAACAAGGCCAATCCGCTGGCGCTGCTGATGAGCGCGGTGATGATGCTCAACCACCTGGCTGAAGAGCGCGGCGACGAAGCAGCCAAGGCCTCGGCGGTGAAGATCAAAACGGCGTACGATCAGGCACTGTCCGACGGTCAGAAGACGGCCGACATCGGCGGCAGCCTCGGCACGAAGGAATTCGCCGACGCGGTGGTCGAGCGGATCTGATAGTTCAGAGTTCAAAGTTTAAAGTTTAAAGTTCTAAGAAAAGACGCGCCGTTGCGGGCGCGTCTTTTTGTTGGTTTGAACTTTGAACTTTGAACTTAGAACCCAGAACTGCCCTGCCTCACGCGACGGCTTTGCCGTTGTGGGTGAGCGTGGCGGGGGCGATGGGGGCCTCGCGGATGTCGCCGCGTGCGGGGATGATCTCGACGGGGACGAACTGCCGCAGGAAGTGGATGACGTTGACGGCCTCGCGGCGATCGGCGGCGCCGGGGTAAAGCTGATGAACGTGGATGACCTGGCG
Organism: Planctomycetales bacterium ZRK34; assembly: GCA_014873095.1. Taxonomy (GTDB): domain Bacteria; phylum Planctomycetota; class Phycisphaerae; order Phycisphaerales; family Zrk34; genus Zrk34. Next base: position 2,569,450 of record CP050848.1, on the reverse strand, counting down.
ATCGCCGGCGGATTCGGGGTTGGTGGCGGTGAAGAAGACGCCGAGCTTATCGGGGCGGTGTTCTTCGGTGAAGATGCCGGCTCCGTCGCGGACCCACATGCAGTACCAGGTGCGGCAGACCGAGGGGCGGTTTTCGTAATTACCGCAGCCGGTGTCGGTCTGATGGGCGCAGCGCATGCCGGCGGGTTTGTCCAGCGGGCGCACGAGCATGGCAGTGCAACAGACATTGCACTGCCCGCACTGGCGCGGACACTCGTCGGCAGAGGCGTTTAAATTCTCGTCATGACAATCCATCGGTCCTGTCAACCTCACAAACAAACTGACGCCGCGTGCGACATCGGAAATACTACTATCCACCAGCGGATTCATCGGACAATTCGCCCCGCTGATCCAGTTGTTGCAAATGCCTTGTTTAACAGGTTTTTGGACTATAACAGCACGCCCGAAAAAACATGCCGCACCATGCTGAGATCCCTGTTGGCGCTAAAACGGACCTTCCGCCGACGACTTATCGAAACAAGAATCGACCTATCGGAATCAACCGCCGCGCCGGCGCAGTGTGTGCAAAACGTACCCGCGGCGCATGTTGCGCACGAGACAACCCGCGCCGTGTGGCGCGGGTTGAAGCCAGTTGGCTTTCAGTGATCAGGTGAGTTCACGCGCGGCGGCGACGGGCGGCGAGCAGCGTCATCGAGCCGAGTCCGAACACGCCGAACGTGGCGGGCTCGGGGACGGCGTTGATCTCGGCGATGGACACATCATCGATCGCCGGGCCGGCGTTGCCGGACGTCAGGCTGGCGAAGGTGAGCGTCGTCTGGGTCGTGCCCACGGCCGCGGTGAAGTCGAAGGTCTTGTACAGCCAGCCCACGTTGGTCGTGGTGTTGGCGGCCGTGCGGGTGAAGGTGAAATTCTCCTGCACGCCGGCAGCGGACACGAGCATCGAGTAATCGCCGTAGACCGCGGAGTAGACATTGCAGGCCATGGCGAATGTCACGCGGTAGGCCTGACCGGCGACCGTATCGAAAGTCTGGCTCAGGGCGCCGGGGGAGGTGCCGTTGAGGTCGATGCTCTGGTCGCCGGAAGCCCCCGGCCAGTAGCTGCCCACAAGGTCGACCGTGCCGGACACCACCGTCCACCCGGGTATGCCGGTGGTATTGCCGGTGCTGAACTGGCTTGTCGAACCGTTCAGATCCAACAACTCAAAATCACCGTTGGTGATCACCGCCGCCATGGACGTACTGCTGATCATGGCCACCACAACCGCTGAAAGCAACTTGCATCTCATACCTTATCTCCTGTGACAAAAGACGGTTAGCAATTTATTGTACAATTGTACAACAATATCAGAATATCACAATTATCACCCCCGTCAACTCTTTTGTGCCCGACGGCGCCTCAGCATCAGCACCCCGAGGCTCAACATGCCGAGCGTGGCCGGCTCCGGGGTCAGGGTGGTCTCCGCCACCGACACGTCATCGATCACCGGGCCCGAGGCCAGTTCCGGCGTCGAGATGCTGGCGAACGTCAGGGTCGTCTGGTCGGTGCCGAGCGAGGCGATGAAGTCGAAGGTTTTGTAGGTCCAGCCCATGTCGTGATCGGTGTGGGCGGATGTTCGAGTGAAGGTGAAGTTCTGGCTTGAACCGGCCGCGGAGACGCTCATCGTGAAATCACCAAAAGGGCCGTCGGTATTGGCAGCCATGGCGAAAGTCACGCGGTAGGCCTGACCGGCCAGGGTGTCGAAAGTCTGGCTGAGCACGCCGGGTTGGACGCCGTTGAGGTCGACGCACAGGCTGCCCGAGGCGGCGGTCCAGTGGCTCGGCCCCACCAGGTCGACCGACCCGGAGGTCACCGTCCAACCCGTCAGCGACGTGCTGTCGACCGAATAAATCGTCGACCAGTTCGACACGCCGCCCGGCAATTCAAAATCACCGTTGGCCAACATCGTCGCCTGCGACGCCGAGCCCATCGCAAAAAGCGCAACTACCACCGCGAGACTCAAAATTCGTGAGCACTTCATCATCAGGATCTCCATGATTCAAAAGACACCGGAGTATTTTTGTACAACTGTACTAACATACAAAAATATCTGTTTTTGTCCCCCTGTCAAGCTTTTTTTCGGACCGATCCCGCCGGCGGACGGTTATGATGCCCGCATGGTTCATCAGCAGACTTTGACGCTCAAAACCGTTCGCCACGGGCAGATGCACGACCTGACCGGCCAGATCGCCGGGATCGTCCGCGAGTCGGAGATCGCCGTCGGCACCGTGAATATCTCCAACGTCGGGTCGACCGGCTCGATCGGGTGCATCGAGTACGAGCCCGGGCTTATCGACGACCTGCCCGCCCTGCTGGACCGCCTGATCCCCCCGTCGCGCAGCTACGGCCACGAACAGACCTGGCACGACGGCAACGGTCATTCCCATCTGCAATCAACCTGGCTGGGTCAGTCACTGACGCTGCCGATCACGGGCGGCATCCCAAACCTCGGCACCTGGCAGCAGGTGTTTCACATCGAGTTGGACGTCAAACCCCGCACGCGCACCGTGGTCGTCACCGTGATGGGGGAATAGAAGATTCAACCGCCAAGGACGCCAAGAAAGAAAGACGTTTTGACGGGATTACAGGATTCAACAGGATATTGATGGCTGGGGTCTTTGATTCCAGATCATCCTGTTATCCTGTCAACTCTTCTCATGGGTCGCGCCTTGGTGGTTCATCCTCACCGCGGGCCTTTGAAATCGGCGGCGGTCTGCAGGGCGGCTTTGAGCTGGTCGCGGGCGGCGGCTTGCTCGGGGGTCAGTTCCGAGTTGTAGGCCTTGGCGCGCTTCTGGCCGATCTCGACGACGGGGCGCAGGCGGTGGTGGGTGTTGTAGATGTAGTCGCGGTTGCGGACCTGGCGTTTGTCGTGGTCCTGGATGTGGACCCACGAGCGGCCGGTCATGGGCTGACCGCGCAGCGTCGGCAGGAAGCTGATGCCGTTGATCGGGTTCGGCGAGGCGCCTGAGCCGGTGACTTCGACGATCGTCGGCAGCAGGTCGGAGAAGTCGACAAGCTGATCGGTCACGCGGCCGGGTTCGATCACGCCGGGCCAGTTGGCGATCAGCGGCACGCGCGTGCCGGCGTCGGTCATGGAGCCCTTGCCGCCGTGCACATTGCGGGTGACCTGGCCGTCGGTCCACTTGGAGATGATGCGCTGGTCGGTGCCGTTGTCGCCGACGAAGAGCACGAGCGTGTTTTCACGCAGACCCATCTCATCGAGCGCCGCGACCATCTGCCCGACCTGTTTGTCGAGGTAGGCGACCATGTCAGGGAAGTAGCGATCCTTGTTGCCAGCCCCGTCGGCGGCGGGTTTCAGCGGCACCCCGCTGTCGGGCGTCGGCTCCCACGGATAATGCGGCAGCAGACAGGTGTAGTACACGCAGAACGGCTGATCACGATGGCGCTTGATGAAGTCGATCAGGAAGGCAAGGTTTTCATCCGGGCCATAGCGTCCGACCATCTTGTGGCGGACCTTGCCATTCTCACGCATCGTCGGATTGGCATAGCGTGAGGTCTTGTCGCCTTCGTAAAAGATCTGCCAGCACTGGTATTCGTCGAACCCGTGATCGCGGATGGTGTCGCGCTCGTGCAGAAACGAAAGCTGCCACTTGCCGGCAATGGCGGTGGCGTAACCGTTCTGCTTGAGCAGCTTGGCGAAGGTGACTTCCTTCTGCGGGTCGAGGAATTCGCGGTGGTTTTTGAAGTCGTAGATGACGCGGGGAATGCCGTTGTGCAGCGGGTAGCGACCGGTCAGCAACTCGCCGCGCGACGGTGAACACAGGGGATTGGAAAAGCAGTGGGTGAAGCGCATGCCGGTCGCGGCGAGTTTGTCGAGGTTCGGCGTTCTGTAGCTGAGCCCGCCGTAGGCCTGCACGCACTCGAGCCCGAGATCGTCGGCGACGATGAACACGACATTCGGCTTGTCCGCGGCGCGGGCTTGCGACCACCCGCCGAACCCGCCTGCTGCCAACAACCCAACCAGCAACACCACTCGAATCATGTGACACGCTCCATCAACTGACAAATGTGAAGTTTGTCATCCTAGCGCCCCCGCCAGCGCGTAGCCTCACCCCATGATTCGACATCCCGCGGATGTACCCCAACCGCTCCCGAAACTGATCATCGTTTCATCCCCTCCACCCCAGTCGAGCCCCACACAAACGGACTACCCGAATACCGGAATACCCAGTTCCCTGGAAATCCGACCGGCAGCATTTAGTACGTATGCGTATTTTATCTATCGTCGGTTGTCCAGCCCCGAAACTGCAAATTTTGCACAAACGTACGAACAGCCATATGAATCGGCCCAGAAACGCATTATTCGACTGCAAAGGGCGAATCTGCCGATGATGACTGGTGCGGGCCTGGAGGCCTGATGACCCTTGTTGCGCCATGGAGGGCGCCAGTGCGACGACGTCGGATCAATGTGTGGTTTGCGGTGCTGCTGGCGGTGCCGATGGTGCTGGCGCGCCTTGGGGCCGAGCCTGCCGCCCCGGTGGATCTGACGATACAGAAGCAAATCGATGCGCTGATCGGCGAGCTGCGCCGCGATGACGATCACGACAACGCCCGGCTCGCCTGCGACAGCCTGCTCGCACTGGGCCGGGCGGCGGTCGGTCCGCTCAAGGGCGCTCTCGAAGCCGATGATCACCAGCAGCGCCACATGGCCGCCGACATTCTGATCAATCTCGGTCACGGGTGGCGCGACGACCCGGTGATGATTCAGCCGACGCCGGCGATGCTGCGCGTCGTCGTTGAAGGGCTGCGCGATGACAACGTGCCGCGCGGTCGCGAGGCCGACGAGTTGCGCTCGAGCTTCACGTTCAATGCCCGCAACGGCACCGAGTATCTGATCGGCCACATCCACCTCGCCGAGCCGCTGTTGGCCGAGGCCCTGTACAGCGACGATGGTCAGCAGCAGTTTCTCGCGGCGTGTCTGCTCGGCTGGGCGGGTCGCGCGTCGTATGTCGACGAGATCGCTGCCATTCTGCTGCCGCACCTGCGTGACAACGACCTGGTTTCCGACGCCCTGCTCGCCGCCCCGGCGTTGTATCGACTCGGGCCGACGGTTGTGCCGTATCTCGAATCGGCGCTGCGGTCAGCCGACGCGCAGCAGCGACGCATCGTCGAGTTGATTCTGCTGGACCTGCGCCAGCCGCCGCTGACCGCCCCGCAGCTTCGCGATCGTCAGCGGCGCTACCGCCTGTGTGATTTCTGCTACGACCCGGTTTACCAATTCGATCCCGCCGCGTTGTATCGCTATCCCTTCGACTGGCCGCGCGGCATGCCGCATGTGCCTTTGCGGTGATGCCCCGAGCAATGCTTGCGTCGGCTGCAGCGTCGATCTAACCTGACCGCACGCTGTTTATCCGTCATAAGAGGAACCAAAACATGAAGCGCCTCATCGCTGCCGTCTGCCTGCTGTCGTCGTTGACCGCCTGCAATTCGCTGATCGTGCCCCCGCCGGCTGCGTACGGCCCGACGCCCAGCGAACGCCAGCTCAAGTGGCATCAACTCGAGTTTTACGGGTTCCTGCACTTCACCGTGAACACGTTCACGGATAAAGAGTGGGGCTACGGCGACGAAGGTGAGGACGTGTTCAACCCCACCGATTTTTCCGCCGAGCAAATCGTCTCCGCCGCGAAGATGTCCGGCATGAAAGGACTGATCCTCACCGCCAAACACCACGATGGGTTCTGCCTCTGGCCCAGCCAGTACACCGAGCACTCGATTAAAAACAGCAAGTGGATGGACGGTAAAGGCGACGTCGTCGGCGCGATTGAAAAAGAGTGCCGCAAGCAGGGGCTCAAGTTCGGCGTGTATCTTTCGCCGTGGGATCGTAACCACGCCGAGTACGGCACGCCCGCTTACATCACGTATTACCGCAATCAGCTTCGCGAACTGCTCACGCAGTACGGCGACATCTACGAACTGTGGTGGGACGGCGCCAACGGCGGCGATGGGTACTACGGCGGCGCCCGCGAAAAACGGAAGATCGACAACCTCACTTATTACGACTGGCCCAACACGCTGAAGATCGTCCGCGAGCTTCAACCCGATGCGGTGGTCTTCTCCGACGGCGGGCCGGACATCCGCTGGATCGGCAACGAAAAAGGCATCGCCGGCGAACCCTGCTGGGCGACATTCAACCGCGACGGCACCGCCCCCGGTCACGCCGACCGCCAAAGCCTCAACCACGGCGACCGCCCCGGCACGCATTGGGTGCCCGGCGAGTGTGACGTCTCAATCCGACCCGGCTGGTTCTATCACGCCAAGGAAGACGACAAGGTTCGCTCCCCGGAAAACCTCGTCGACCTGTACTACAAGTCGATCGGCCGTGGGGCGTCGTTCCTGCTGAACCTGCCGCCGGATCGGCGCGGGCGCATCCATGAAAACGATGTCGCTTCGCTCAAGGCGTTCCGCCGCATCATCGATGCGACCTTCAAGACCAACCTCGCCGCGGGCGCGACCGTCACCGCCTCCAACACGCGCGGCAACGCCAGCGTCTACGAGCCCGCCAACGTGCTGGACGACGATCGCGACACGTACTGGACCTGTGACGACGAAGCGACCAGCGCCGAATTGATCGTGAAGCTGCCGCGGGCGGTGACATTCAACGTCGTCGACATCCGCGAGTACATTCAGCTCGGCCAGCGCGTCGACAACTGGTCGGTGGACTATCTCGTCAACGGCCAGTGGACCACCTTCGCCACCGGCCAGTCCATCGGCAATCGCCGCCTGTGGCGCGGCGACGCCCCCATCACCGCCGACCACATCCGCCTGCGCGTTTCGGGCCCGGTCTGCCCCGCCATCAGCGCGTTCGGCCTCTACCGAGAACCCTGACACCCCCCGTTTAGCCGCGAGCCAAAGGCGAGCGCGTCTTCTATCTCAACGAGCGAACCCCAAATCACCGCGTTGACCTACACCGGCCCGCCACCGAGTGCCAGCAACACGCTGAGCACGACCGTCACCGTGATGCCGCAGAACAGCGTCGTCCAGAATACGCAATCGGCGGCCGTCTCCGCGTCGCCGTCGAGTTCGATCGTCAACAGCAAGGTGTTGATCGCCGTCGGCCCGGCGCTGGCGAGTATCAACTGCGCCCCGGGCCAGGGCCACAGCCCCAGCGCCCACACGATCGCCGCCGTCACGGCCGGCATGATCAGCAGCTTCAATGACATCACCGGCACGATCAGCTTCCAACGCGGCCAGCGCGCCCGCGTCACCAACTGCGCCCCCAGCGTCACCAGCGCCACCGGCACCATCCCGCCCGCAATCGTCTGCAGCGCCGTCGTCACCCACGCCGGCGGGGCGTAACCCGTCTCGCGCACGGCAAACGCCGCGGTGATCGCGTAAATCATCGGCAGCTTGAAATAACCCAACGCCGCTTTGGCCCCGTGTCCTTGCGCCAGAGCGAGCGCGACGTAACCCAGCAGAAAGATCGACGTATTCATGAACAGCACGACCAGCGCCTGCACCTCGCCGCCGGGCTTGCCGAAGGCGAGTTCAGCCACGGGGATGCCGAAGTTGCCCGCGTTGAAGAACAACCCGCCGACGACGACCGCCGCGATCGTGTTGCCCGCTGCGCGGCGTGTCCGCAGCGTGTAATAAATCGGCAGCGCCATCACGGCGATCGTGCCGAACACCGTCAGCGCCGCCCCGCCGATGTGCGTCCAGCTCAGTGTGCTCTGACTGATCCGCACGTACAAAAACGCCGGCACGAACAGGTACAGATTCAACTGCACCAGCGTCTTGACATTCATCCGGCGCCACCGCTGGACTACCGCCCCGATCGCGACGATCACCAATACCGGCGCCAACACGCTCATCAGTATGTGCTGCATCGATTCCAACATGCGGCACATCCTACAGTATCGCCTCCAGATCGTTACAATGCCCCCATGCGAATCGCCCTGGCACAGATCAATCCCACCGTCGGCGACATCGCCGGCAACACGGCCAAGCACCTGGACGCCATCGAGCGCGCCCGTCAACAAGGCGCCGAACTCGTCGTCTTTCCCGAGATGAGCGTGCTGGGTTATCCGCCGAAGGATCTGCTGCTCAAGCCTGCCGTGCTCGCGGCCTGCGCCGCGGCCGTCGAACGCATCGCCGCCGCCTGCACTGACATCGCCGCCATCATCGGTTTCGCCGAGTCAAACCCCAGCCCGACGGGGCGCGATCTGTACAACAGCGCCGCGGTCTGCGCCGGCGGCAAGGTGGTGCACACCCGCCACAAATCCCTGCTGCCGACCTATGACGTGTTCGACGAGCTGCGCTACTTCGAGCCCGGGGCTGCGGTCGACATCACCTCCGTCAACGGCATCGACCTGGGCATCAGCATCTGCGAAGACCTGTGGAATCAGCAGGACGTCGTCAGCCGCCAGCTTTATCACGACAACCCGATCGACCAGCTCGCCGCCCGCGGGGCGAAGCTGTTCGTCAACTGCTCCGCCTCGCCGTTCGCCGTTCGCAAGAATGAATTCCGCCGCAAGCTGATTCAACACGCTGCGAAAAAGCATGCGCTGCCGGTCGTGTTCGTCAACCAGGTCGGCGGCAACGACGAGCTGATCTTCGATGGCAACAGTTGCGTTGTCGACGCGGCCGGCAACCTCATCGCCCAGGCGAAGGATTTCGAAGAAGACCTGCTCGTCGTCGACCTCGACGCCGACCCGGGTTCGATCACGAACACGCCGCGCGACGGGATGGCTTCGGTCTACGCCGCGCTGGTGATGGGCCTGCGGGACTACTGCGCCAAGTGCGGATTCAAATCACTGGTCGTCGGCCTCAGCGGCGGGATCGACTCAGCCGTCGTCGCCGCGATCAGCGCCGCCGCGATGGGCCCTGAAAATGTCACCGGCATCGCCATGCCCAGTCGCTACTCCTCGGGCCACAGCAAGTCCGACGCCCAGCGACTCGCCGAAAACCTCGGCATGAAGTTCATGACCGTCCCCATCGAGCCGGCCCACCTGGCCATGGACCACATGCTCACCGCCGCATTCGACACCGACCTCAACGACATCACCGCCCAGAACATTCAGGCCCGCCTGCGCGGCATCATCCTCATGGGTTATTCCAATCAGCACGGGTCGATGCTCGTGACCACCGGCAACAAATCTGAAATCGCCGTGGGCTACTGCACCCTCTACGGCGACATGGCCGGCGGTCTGGCCGTCATCAGCGATGTGCCCAAAACGATGGTGTATGAGTTGGCGCGCCACATCAACGCACACGAACTTCCGGGGGCCATTCCCGAATCGACGATCACCAAGCCCCCGAGCGCCGAGCTGCGCCCCGACCAGAAAGATCAGGACACCCTGCCGGACTACGCCGTGCTCGATGAAATCGTCGAGCGCTACATCGAGCGCCACGATTCAGCCGCGAAGATCATCGCCGACACGGGCCTGGACGCCGAGATCGTCAACAAGGTCGCCCGCATGATCGACCTCAACGAATACAAGCGCAAGCAGATGCCCCCGGGCCTGAAGATCACCAGCCGCGCCTTCGGCTTCGGCCGCCGCATGCCCATCGCCCAACGCTGGCGCGAGAACAAGTAAAGATTGCAAATTGACCATTGAAAAATGCTAATTTGAAATTGCGATGAATACGCATCTCTTCAAATTTGCATTTTTCAATTTGCAATGGCCAATTTGCAATGGTTTTTATCATTGAAGTTGCCAGTCGGTGGTGTCGACGGCTGTGGCGTCGTCGCGGTTGACTTCACGGATTGCGGTGATGAGGTTGACGATGAGCTGGATCACCAGGGCGGCGGTCAGCGCGGCGAAGGTGCCGAGCGCGACGGTCACGGTGTGTTCGGGAACCAACCATGTGACGGCGGTGAGCACGAGCGCGTAGACGGTCAGCAACGCTTTAAACTCGGTGGGCCCGAAGCGGGCGAGGGTGAAGCGGCCGGTCATTTTGGCTTTGATGTTGGTCAGCACGGCGGTGGCGAAGATGGCGATCACCGCCGCCAGCGCCAGGGCGAGCGAGCCGGCCGCCGCGCCCAGGCCGATCATCCAGTAGGCGAACGAGAGCGGATCGGTGAAGTGGTCGAGCAACTCGCCGCCGTTGCGACACTGCCCGGTCGAGCGGGCATGGGTGCCGTCGACCATGTCGGCAATGTGATTGCCCGCCACGCCGGCTGCGGCGATCAGCCCCGCCCACCAGTAGTGGGTCGAGAAGGCGAAGCCGACCGCCCCCGCGATGGCAACCACATGCCCACTGACCACGATCGCCTCGGGTGGAATCCGCCTGGAGATTCGCATCGCCCGGTAGAGCCTGGGCACCATCGGAAAGATGATCGGGTCCAGCACGCTGTGTGAGATTCTCTGGCTCATGCGGAACGTGTCACAACCCCCATGCCAGCAAAACCAGTCATATCAGCCTAAAAACAGGGTTCCACATGACGCGACATACATCACACGCACACGCCACGTACAAAACATGCCCCCGCACCCCACCCGAGGCCCGACTGACCAGGCCGCAGTAAATCAGCCCCGCACCGTCCTCATACTGTCCCTCCCTCACGCTGCACGCCATCCGCCGCACGCTGCACCTGCACGCCACGCGCCGCACACTGAAATCGCCACCATACCCCTCCCGTCGCGTCGCTGATCAAAGAACATATTTAACTTAAATATGTTCTTTGATCAGATTAGCACCCGCTCGCGGGGGCGGGGGGCGAAGCGGGAAGCGTCAGGGATGTCGGGGAGGGTCAGACGGACGCGGACAGGGTCCGACTGGAACGCAGAAGTACGATCGCCTACTTGCGACTGGCCAGGTAGGCGATGACATCGCGCAATTCGTGGGACTTGAGGATGCCGCCCATCGGGGGCATGGCGCTGACGGCGGCGGCGGTGCGCGAGGCGATGTCGGACTTGTCGATGGTGACGTTCTTGCCGTCGGCCTGGGCGATGGTCACGTGGTGATCATCTTCCGATTTGAGCGTGCCGGCGATGGTCTGGTTGTCTTTTTTCGTGGTGATGACAACCGTGTCGAAGCCCTGGGCGATTTTGGCGTTGGGTGTGATGATCGATTCGAGCAGGTAGGCGCGATCGACACGTGAGGCGACATGCGACAGGTCCGGGCCCGCCTCGCCGCCCTTGCCGTCAATGCGGTGGCAACGCATGCACTGGGCGATCGTGTGACCGGCGAAGACCTCGCTGCCGCGTGATGCGTCGCCGCCTTCAAGAGCGAAGGTGTACTGGGCCATCAGCGGCTCGACCTGCTTCAAGGCCGACTGCACCTTCTGAGCAGAACGCTGGCGGGCCGCCTCGACGAGTTCGAGCTCGACGGCGGTGTCGAGCTTGCCCGCAGCCATCACCCCCAACTGCTCAGCAAGATAATCGTCGACAACACTTCCGGGAGCGTGGGCCAGTGCTTCGTAGGCAAGCTGACGTTCGCGCTGCGAAGCGTGCTGCGAGGCCTCGATCAGCGCCTTGACGCCGACGGGCGCGTCCACGGCCAGCAACGCCTCGCGGGCGGCGTGTCGCACCAGCGGCGATTTGTCGTTGATCACCGAATCAATCAGCGACCCGATTCCCGCAGCCTTGTGCTTGGCGAGCTGACGCAACGATTCAACACGCACATCGACCGGCTGCTTGTAATCCGCGACCCAGCGGGCCAGCGCCTCATCGCCGATGTTGACTGACAACTGATCAGCGAGCTTGACCAGATCTGTCTGCACCGGGCCATGTGCCGCGGCAAGCATCGGTGTCAGATGACCCGCCACGGCTCGCTTGACGATCGCCGGGTCGCGCTCGGCGATGGCGAAGTAGCTGCCGTGCACGCGATCGCGCGCTTCGGGTTGCGACCAGCAGCCCAGCACGGCGACAGCTTCAAGCTGCATCGCCTGATTCGACTTGCCGCGGGCAATGTACTGCGCGACCGCACGGGCGTTGGGCTCACCGCCCAGACGAAGGTTCGCATTGATCACACGGCGGGCCAGCGGGTTGTTGTCCGCCGGCAAGCGGTCAATCATCGCTGCCAGCGCCGGCATCGCGTCGGTCAGATTCAAATCGTAAATCGCGCGGGCGGTCTCGGTGACGATTTTTTCGTCCTTGTCATCAAGGAATCGCGCGATGCGGGCGTTGTGATGTCGACGCAGCGTCAGCAGCACACCCATGCGCACCGCGGGCGACTCGTCGGACGCATGCGCCAACAGCGCTTCATCATCGCCAAGGCTGGCCATCGCCATGATCAGACCGTGCCGCAGGTAGAGATCGGCATCGTTGTTGTCGCGCAGTACGTTAATCAACATCGGCAGATCACGCAGGCCGCGCGCATGGTCGGCGGTGATGATGTGCCTCAGCGCGATCGCGCTGAGCATGCGAACATGCGCCTCGGGGTGATGTTCGATATTGGTTTCAAGCCGGGCCGGGGCCTGACCGCGTTCGCCGAGCACGCGCGTCACTTGCACCACGATCTGCGCGTCGTCATCGGCCAGCAGGTCATACAGCTTCGATGCGTCGGCATCGGCGATCTGACCGTAGCCCCACACCGCATGCACACGCGCCAACTGCGGGGCGGCATGATCGGTCGCGACGGCCAGCAACTCCGCCGCCGCGTGTTGATTCGCCAAAGCGAACTGTGCCCGCTGACGCACGCGGCGATCGACGTGGCCCAACAGCTTCACCAGTTCATCGACGGGGCGCTGGGCGAAGCCTTCTTTGAAAAGGCGGCGCACCTGCTTGGCCGCCTCGTCGTCGATGTGTTTTTTGTCGGCGAGTGTGTACACGCGGCCCCTGGTGGTGATCGACCACCCGCCGGTCCAGTCGCTGAGGTAGACCCGGCCGTCGTAGCCCATGGTCACGTCGGTCACGGCGACACCCTTAATCAGCGTGTCGATGTTTTCGGCGGTGAAGCTCGCGCCGTCGGGTTTGACGGTGAACGACCACACCTTGCTGGAGGCCGGCTGCCCGCGATAGTCGCCGAGGAAAAAGTGGCCGTTGTACTTGGGGTCGAGCCCGGTGCCGGGGTAGTGCATGAAACCGCAGGGGCCGTTGCCGATGTGCGCGACCGGCGGCAGCGCCCAGGCGGGTTGATCGTCGTTGCGCAGATGCCAGATCTTTTCTTCGTGCCACGGGCCGCGCAGGTATGGCGATTCCATGTACTGGTAGCCCATCATCCAGCCGGCGTCGCCGCCTTCGACGCAGTACACGAGGCGGGCCTTGTCGCCGGCGTCGGAGTTGTTGTCGCCGGTGAAGAGATTGCCGAAGTCGTCGAAGGCGAGTTCCTGCGGATTGCGCAGGCCGGTGTAAACGACTTCGAGGCCGGAGCCGTCGCGGTTGCAACGGAAGACCGCGCCGCGGCCGACATCGAGGTGGTCATACAACCGCGAGCCGTCGGGCAGCGGCACGTTGTACCCGCGATCACCGACGGTGAAGTAGAGTTTGCCGTCAGGCCCGAGCGTCAGGCCGTGCAGGTCGTGACCGAGGAATGACGTGCGCACCCCGTAGCCGGTCGACAGCACATCGGCTTTGTCGGCGATGTGGTCATGGTCGGTATCGCGCAGGCGGTAGAGGCTGGGGATGTTGGTCAGGTACACCTCGCCGTCGATGGCGAGCACGCCGGAGGCGAGCCCGTCGAGCGGCTGATTGAACGGCCCGGCGAAGACGGTCGACCGGTCCGCTTTGCCGTCGTGGTTTTCATCGAGCAACAGGCGCACGCGGTCGTCGTGGTCGGTGTACCACGTCATCGGGTGATGCTTGCCGGTGGCGGCCCACTTTTTGTAGTAGGCCAGGCGATCTTCGATGGTGTTGGCGGCGAGGTCGTCGTTGAGCCAGTAGCGCTCGCCGCGGTCGTCGCTGACGCCGTGGCCGAAGCGGTCGGATTCAACGACGAAGACGCGCCCCGCCTCGTCGACATCGATGGCGACGGGGTTCTGCAGCAGCGGCTCGGCGGCATACAGGTCGACGGTCAACCCCTCGGCCACATCAAACGCCGCCATCGCTTCGGCGGCGTTTTTCGCCTTGGCCGGGTCAAACGTGCCCGAGCCCTCGGGCAACACCGCCATCGTCGCGCTGCACATACACAACACCACCACGCTCGCAAGTCGAAGCATCAATGAACTCTCCAATGTTGAAACCGGAAGCTGCGATTCCGGGAGGATCAGCCCACGCATGGCGGAGGCCGGGTTCCGCGGGTCAAGTCTGCAAAACGGGGCTCTGCGTCATTGTATTGCACCGGGGCCGGTGGAATACGACACGTTTTACGGGCTTTCGGGGGCGTCGATGATGCGATTACCCACGGGCTCGGGGCCGCTGCCATCCTGAAGATACCACGTTCGCGTCGTCGGGCCGTTGATCAACACGTTGTCGATGACGCTCACATCGGAGGGGTTGGGGAATTTGTCGCCGCCGGCGGTGACGAGGATCAGATGGGGGCTGTTGGGATTGAGCCGGCTGTCGATGTAGTTGTCACGGATCGTGACGCGCCGCGAGTCGTTGATGATGAGAATGACGCCGTTGCGGTGGATCGTCGAGCCGGCGACGATGGTGTTGCCGACAAGTTCGATGTCGGCCGAGCGGTCTTCGACGTGCAGGGCCTCTGAGCCGTAGTTGGTGATGCGGCAGCGCTCGACGCGCCCGCTGGTCACGTTGGCGAAGCCCACAGCGAAACCACCCGAGGCCGACTTGGCGCGGTTGTCAGTGAAGACGCACTCGCGCACGGTGATGTTGCGCATCGTGCCGTTGGGCGAGTTGAATTCGAGATCGGAAGAGCGGTTCTCGGCAAAGCGGCAGTGCTCGACGAGGACGCCGTCGAGCGTGCCTTTCGCCGAGTTGGTCTGAAAGAGTCCGTAGTCGCAGTCGACGATTTCGACGCCGCGGAACGTCAGATCCTTCACCGTGCCGGAGCCGACCTGCATCGCGTGGCAGTAGGCGCCGTATTTCGACTTCTGACCATCGATGCGGCAATCGCGCAGCGTGACGCGCTGACAACTGCCGATCGGCAGCAGGATCGTCGGAAAGCCTTCATCACGCCGAATCGTCAATCCGACCAGGGTCACATCATCGCTGGGCCGAAGAAATTCACGGTGCTTTGAGTCGCCGCCGTTGGAGGTCAGCGACAGAATCGTTTTGCCGCCCTGGCCCCACAGCGTCACGCCGGCCGGTATCACCAGCGGCCCGCCGTCGAGCACCATGCGGTACTCACCCGCCGGAATCAACACCACATCCCCCGCCTGCGCCGCCTCGATCACCCGCTTCAGCGCCGGCCGATCGTCGGTTTCACCATCGCCGACCGCCGCGTAGGGCGCCTGGCGAATGTTGAGAATCTCCGCCGGCGCCGCAGCGCAACAAACCACCACGAACAACATCATCGAGACGCATCGACTCATCACAACAACTCACAATCAATAAAGGAACACACACTCATGCATCGTCCGCCTTGCGATCGGCCGACGCCCACCCCCCGATCTTCGCCACATCCCGCCGCGCCCAGACCACCATGCAGATGATCCCCGCGCCGAGCATCACCACGCTGAGCCACTGACCGCGTGTCAGCCCCAGCGCCTGAAACCCGATGCCCGCATCCGGCATGCGAAACTGCTCACCGATGATGCGCACCACCGCATAGGCCACCAGAAACCACCCCGCCACGATGCCCGGCTTGCGCGGCTTAGCCCACACGATCGCGAGGATCACAAACATCAACGCGCCTTCCATCAGCGCTTCGTAAATCTGCGATGGGTGGCGCGGCGTCAGCAGCGGGCGCAGCAGTTCTGCAACCTGCGGGTTCTGCCTCGCCGCGTCGATGATGCTACGCGGGTCGGCCGCCTCGGCCAGCAGCTTGATCTGCTGCATGATCGGCCCGGTCCACACCTCGTGCTTCGGGTGCGACGGATCAGTCCACAACACGATCTCCTGCGGAAACTTCACCGCCCACGGCAGCGACGCATCGCACGGCCGGCCAAACAACTCGCCGTTGACGAAGTTGGCGCAGCGTCCGAAGAAGATGCCGATCGTCGACGCCAGCGCGCACAGGTCCATCAGGTGCAGGCGCGGCAGCTTGTCGCGATGGGCGAAGATCAAGCACGCTGTGAGAATGCCGAGAATGCCCCCGTGCGACGCCATGCCGCCTTCGTTAATGGCGAACACACCCCAGAACGGCGGGCTCGATGAAAAGTCGATCAGCAGATCGGGCCGGTAGAAAAGGCAGTACCCCAACCGCCCGCCGATGACGGTTCCGATGGCGACAGTCAGCACGAAGTCGCCGGCCCGCTCGGGTTTCAGCGGCGACAAGCCGCGCCTGGCCATGAGCCGAATGATCGCCCACGCCACGGCAAATCCCGCGATGTACGAAAGCCCGTACCACCGGATCCCCAGCGACGATGCCCCGAACGGCCCGATCGCAAACGGATTCAAATCATGCATGTAAACCGCAAGTGACATCGCGGTAGTGTACCGGCTGGCGCATCAGTTTGCAGAGTGCATATTCAAACAAAAGGCGGGGGGATTTAAATCCCCCCGCCTGGGTGAACATGAATATGGATCAACCGTCATTCGACGATCATTTTGCCCTTCATCACGGCGAAGTGGCCGGGGAAGGTGCACAGGTAATCGTACGAACCCTTGGCCGGTGCGGTGAAGGTGATCGTGTCCGACTCATCGGGGCCCAGCAGCTTGGTGTGGGCGAGCATCTCGTCGGCACGATCCTTGGGGATGTACTCCGGCGGGGCCTGGTTGGCGGCGACGGCGAACTGCACCATGTTGACGCCGGCCTTGAGGATCACCACGTTGTGACCCATGGCGACCTTCGGCAGCTTGCCGATGTTTTTCATGGTCAGCTTGACGGTCTGACCGGCTTTGACCTTGAACTCGTTGATGTTGTACATCATCTGATCGTTGCCGGTCAGGTTGATCACGGCGACGTCAGCCTTGTCTTCGGCGCGCGTGGCGGGCGTGGTCAAAGCCGCCATGGCCACCAGGCCGAGCACAGCAATCACAGTGAAACTACGCACAATCATGAGTCGGAATCCTTCTGCGCCGCGGCGCGTGTGACCTTCGACTGCGGGCCCGGGGTGTCGGGACCGGAGGCGGGCAGGTCGGGTTTGGCGATGTAGTCGACCGGGATCTGACCGGTCAGAGCGTTCAGGAACGTGACGATGGAATCGACGTCGGCATCGGAAAGTTCCTTGCCGAGCTGATGCTTGGCCATCATGCGGACGGCTTTGCCGAGGTCTTTGACCGAGCCATCGTGGAAGTACGGAGCGGTCTTGGCGATATTACGCAGCGAGGGCACCTTGAACATCATCTTGTCAGCTTCGTTCTTGGTGACTTCGAAGCGGCCCTGGTCTTTCTGATCGGGCCAGGGCTGAATCAGGCCGACCTTCTGGTACATCTGCCCGCCGAGGTAGGTGCCCATGTGGCAGGTGATGCAGCCGGTGGAGATGAACGTCGACAGGCCCTGCTTCTCGGCGTCGGACAGCGCGCCCATATCACCGTTGACGAATTGATCCCACTTGCCGGGCGTCGTCAGCTTGCGCTCGAACGCGCCGACCGCCTTGCCGTAGTTGTCATACGTGATCGGGTCGGCTTCGCCGGGGAAGGCCTTCTTGAAAGCCTCGACGTAGCCGGGGATGGTCTTGAGCACCTTGATCACGTACTCGGGATCGGGCATGGCCATTTCGACGGGGTTGAGCACCGGGCCTTGGGCCTGCTCTTCGACGTCGGCGGCGCGGCCGTCCCAGAACTGGGCGATGTGGCCCGCGGCGTTGTAGACCGTCGGACTGTTGCGCCCGCCGAACTGACCGTCGTGGCCTTCGCTGGTGGCGTTTTTCTCACGCGGGTCGATGCCGTACTTATCCAGCGCGTGGCAGGTGTTGCACGAAATCTGCTGCCCGAGGCTGATGCGATTTTCGTAATAAAGCATCCGACCCAGGGCGATCTTCTCGGGTGTGACCGGGTTTTCGTCGGTCTTGACGACCTCGGGCACGGTCGGCTTGAACATCGCCGTCATGCCGGGGTTGAATGCGACGGCGGCTTGGGCGGCCCCACCGCTGGCGTCGGCGGATGTCGCCTTGGCCGGGGCCGTCGAGGTGCTCGACTCAACCTGCGGCTCGGGCTTTTCAGACGGCGAAGGCGTCGGCGCGGGAGCGGGTTGCTCGCTGCCGCCGCAACCGACCAGAAGACTCAATACCAGGCCCAGACACGTTGCGCGATAGCGGATCATTGCCATGCTCCTTGCATGCATGGACCGACCCCCGACTGATCGATCACGTGGTGAGAATGTGGCACGTTATGTCAGCAAATCAATCCTCGGTGAAGCGGTCGTGGCCGTCGCTCTTGATCGAGCCCAACTCGCTGACGCCCTCGGCGAGGTCATCGACGCGGCCTTCCATGTAGGCGATCTCCATGTCGATCAGCGTGACCAGCTGCTTCTTGAGCATCTTCTTGAAAGCGACCATCTCTTCTGTCTGCTTGGACGCGGCCATCTTCTTGACCAGCGGCACTTCCATGTGCATCCCCTTGAGCGTGGCCATCTGCATTTCCTGCAGCATCTTCGGGGTGTCGTCGGGGAAGTTCTTGGTTCGGGCGGCCCGGCGAAGCTGCTTGTAGTTGGAGTTGATCGCTTCCATTTCCTTGGCGATCGGGCTGTCCTCATCGGCGCGGAGGCCGTTGCTCAAACCCAGCGGCAAAGCGACGGCGATCAGGGCGAGCGTCAGAACCCAGGGGGTCAGTTGGCGTGTGCGAGTCATACATCAACTCCTTTGAGTTTCGAGGGAAAACGACGGGTTTGCTGCGATTACGATCATCTGTCCCGGGCTTCGGTATAAACGAGCCCCGCATCGGGGTTATTTCCGAGAACCGCGATGAGTTCCGGGGTTTTCCCGGCATCCCATCGGCAGCCGGCGCCTGCTTACAGACGCCAACGGGAAAATACCGTGTCTCCAGGGGCAGATTATACGCGTTCAGACGGTCCTGACCACATGACCTATACTCGGTGGAGCCCGGAAAACGCATGGGTCAGATCAAACACATGCCCACACCCGTCACACGCACCGCCTGCGCCCGCGAGATCATCGCCCTCCGTCACGCCGTGCTGCGCCCCGGCTTCGACGTCGCCGATGCGGTCTACCCCGAAGACGACGACCCGACCACGCTGCACTTCGGCTGTTTCGAAGCTGACCGCTGCGTAGCGTGTGTGACCCTGCTGCCCAGCGAACTCGACAGCGAACCGGCCTACCAACTTCGCGGCATGGCCAGCGCCCCGGATCGCCGCGGGCAGGGTCTCGGTGCCGCGCTGCTGGATTTCACCGAGCAGCACGTGATCACCCGAACCCCGATCCGCCTGCTCTGGTGCAACGCCCGCACCTCCGCCACCGGTTTCTATCAACACCACGGCTGGCGGATCATCAGCGATCAATTCGAAATCCCCACCGTCGGCCCCCACTTCCGCATGTGCAAACAACTCACATGAATCGCCCGTAATTATCAACGTAAAATATTTAGCAAAAGATAATTACAAACATATCATATAAGTTGTTTTTCGTCGAAAATAGACTTAATTCAAACAACCGTTCGCAGTCTCATGTCCATTGTCTTTTGATTATTCGACCAGTGGTTCGATGCTCTGAGGCGGCTTATACTGTGCTCCTGCCGGTGTGTGATCGGCGGGCTTGACCAGGATGGTTCCCTTAACTGGGGATTGATCCGCTTTCCAGAAGGGCTAGAAAAGACATGTCGGGTATTCCCTCTTTGCCGCCGCGCACGCTGCCGCCGGGGTTTTTGTATTTTCCGCCGTTCCGTGTGCAGGGCTATTCGATCGCGGGTGAAGAATCGTACGTGCAGATTCCGGAACTGGACGTGTGCTTTGATGTGGGCCGGGCCCCGAAGCTGATGCTTTCGAGCAACTTCGTGGCGCTGACGCACGGACACATGGACCACGCTGCGGGGCTGTCGTACTACTACTCCCAACGCCACTTCCAGGGCATGGGCACCGGCACCGTGCTGTGTCATCAGAAGCTGGCCGCGGCCATCGAAAAGCTCATGACCGCGTGGGTCGACATCGAAGCTCAGCGCACGCCGTACAAGGTCGTGGCGATGGAGCCCGGCACCGACTCCGAAGAATTCGAGATCAAGCGCGGCCACTACCTGCGGGCCTTCGCCACGGACCACACCGTGCCGTCGCTGGGCTTCGTGGTCATCGAAAAACGCAGCAAGCTCAAAGAGCAGTACATCGGCCTGCCGCAGGAAAAACTCGTCGAGATCAAAGAGGCCGGCAATGAGATCACGTACATCAAGCAGGTTCCGCTGATCGCCTACATGGGCGACACCAGCCCGGGCAAGCACTTCGAGCGCGAGGACGTCGCCAACGCGCAGATCCTCATCACCGAGTGCACCTTCATGGCGGAAGACCACCGCAGTCGCGCCCGCGTCGGCAAGCACCTTCACATCAGCGACATTGCCGACATCGTCAAGCAGGTCAACTCGCCGAACATCGTGCTCACGCACCTGTCGCGCCGCACCCATCTCGGCGAAGCGCATCGTCAGCTCAACGCCATGTTGAGCCCCTCGGACCGCGAGCGCATTCACATGCTGATGGACGGCCGGGCCAACCGCGATCGCTACAACCGCCAGATTGCCGAAGCCGAGGCCGCCGGTCACGCCACCCCCGCCCGCTGATCATTCGGCCAGGGCCCATCAGTCACAGGTCTTTTAACGCCGACGCTGAGATCGCCGACGCCAGTCGGCGGCCGAAGCGTCTGGTATGCATTTGCGCCCCCGGCCGCCCCAACCCCCTGAACATTGTTCCCTCCCATCAGGGAAAATCTGGTATACTGGCCTCAAACGAGGTCGGCCATGATCAAGTCGCGTTGTCCGAACTGTGAGGCACTGCTCGGATTCGACGATCACCTGGCGGGACATCAGGTCCGCTGTCCACGCTGCAAGGTGACGATGACGGTATTGCCCCCGGAAGCCAAGCCCGCACGTCCGCATTCCCCACGACCTGAAATCCATGTGACGAAAGTCGCGCCGCAGCGCGTCCCGGCGGCGGCCGGTGTCAGTAGCGACACCGACCCCGACCCCGGCGGTCGTGCCAATGGCAGCAAAGCAGACGCCGGCGTGACCGAATTCGATCCGCTGGCGGCCATCGCGCAGGCGGAAGCCGAAGTCGTGCCGCACGCCCACCCGCACCAACACCACGGCGGCGGCGATGATCAACACCACCACCACGCCCATCATCACCACCCGCGCCTGCCGCACCATCGCCGCAACAAGCACGCCACGCTCGTGCTCGTGATCGGCTTTCTGATGATCGCGGCCTTCGGCATCGGGTTCTTCACCGGCAGTTCGTATCGCCACTTCGCCCTGTCCGACGCCGGCCGCCTGCTGCCGCCGGACAAAACACTCGACGACTTCGTCCCCGCTCCGCCGAAAGCCACACGCAGCGCCTTCGCCGGCGCCGATGACGATGCACCCAAATCCTTCAAGCCAGCTGCCGCATCAGCCGCGCCCCGGGCGATCAACACACCGACTTCACCGGCCCCGCAAGTCCGCACCACCACCAACCCGCGTCGCTACGCCATCGTGTTCGTCGGCTTCGGCGGGTACCAGGAAGACGCTGGCCACTCGCGCATTCAGTTCTGGCTGTCGAACTCCACCGACAAGGAGATCGCCAACGTCAAAGGTCGCGTTCAGTTGTTCGATGAAAACGACCAGCACCTCGGCGACCTCGAACTGATCTACCGCGATGGCATCCCCGCAGGGGGCAACGCCGTGGCCACCGATTCATGGAAACTGCCCAGCGATGTGGTCGAGCGCTTCGCCAACGAACCGAAGAAACTTCGCTACAAGTTCGAAACCGACACCGTCGCCTACGCCAACGGTGAAAGCGAAACTTTCGAGTAGTCGATCAGACAACACTCGCCCATAGCCGGGCCGCTACGCGGCCCTGGTTTTTGTCGCCACAGACCAGGGCCGCGTAGCGACCCGGCTGTTGAACTTTCACAGATGAACTTTGCGGCACGTCACGACCCGTGCAGGGGCAGGCTCACGTCGTTGGGGTTGGGCACGCCGGCTTTGACGTCGTCGGGCAGCGGCGGCAGATCGCGCCGGCCGTCGCCGTCGAAGTCGCCGCGCTGGTATGCGGGGATGTCCAGCGATGCGCCGCGGCGGGGGTCCTTGCTCGCGGCGCTTCGGGGAGCGGGGCGCAGGTCGAGTGTTGTATCTTTGGCGTCACGCCAGTTCCACACCAGAGTTAATCGCCCCGACAACTGCGGCAGTGGTGGGTTAAAGATAATACTCTTGCCACTGACCCTCGATATGCGGCGCAGCACGCCATCGCCGTTGATCTCGATGCGATCGCCAACGGCAAATCCCTTGGTGAATTTATTCGAGTTGTTCTGCCGAATGGTGATTTTGCTCGGAGTGTCGTCCAGGCGCCATGCGCCGAGCGCCAGCATGGCGGGTGCGGCGATGAAGTCGGCCGGAGCAACGATCGAATGCTCCTCCTGCCCGGTGGCGGAGGCGACTTCATCAATTGTCATCAACTTCCGCCACTTGGGTTTGCTGACGATGGCGATGGGTGCTTTGGCGTTGAGCTTGTCGAAAAGGTTGAAATCGCTGGTTGTGGTCTGGTTCAGTGGAATGAAGCTTTGATAGTAAATGTTGTGGTCGAGTTGATAGTTTTTGCCGGACAACGACAGCGCGCCCCACCCGCCGAGGCCGATCGTGCTCGAGGTCACGGTCCAGTCGTTGGAATTCGAGTGCCCAAAGATCACGGCAATGGCCCCAGTGCCGAAGAACACGCAGTTGCGGATCGTGCCATGGTCGATTTCTTCAGTCATGAGGCCTTGCCCGCCCCACAGCAGCACATTGTCTTCAAGCGTGAGGCGCTCGACGCCGCGATAGACCTGCATGTTGTCCGGATGAGCCAGCAGCATGTGGTGATGGATGTAGTTGCGACGAACCATGACGTCGGCGGTCGTGGGCTCACCATCAGGCCGACCGGAGATGTTGCCGGCCACGACCAGGCCGTCGACAAAGTTCATCGCGATTTCGTTGGCTTCGACAAGCACATCGTGGCTCGACGCCATGGTGATGCCGCTGCCGTTGGCCATCGCGATGTTTTGCGTGAACGTGAGATTACCGCTGCGGCGTGCGCTGAGGCCAGAGCCCCGATTGTGATGCACGATACAGTCCGTCACTGTGACGTGCTCAGCCCGTTCGACGACGATGCCCTTGCCCAGACATCCCGCCACCTCAAGGCCCTCGATACGGATGTGCGAGGCGACATTATTGCCGAAAGCCCCAGCGCGGATCAGATCGCCGTTGATTCGACGAATCTGCGTGTGTTCCAGGTCCGCAGGTTTGGCTGGACGGAAGTAAAGTTTCGTGCGCTTGTCGCCGAGCGGCTGGGCGGCCCAATGCCCGGGGGCGCTGATCAGCGCCGGGTGATTAATCAGGTGATAGCGAAGGGGTTTACCCGCTAGTCTCTCCGAACGCAAGCCATCGGTGGTGATCTCGCTTCCAGCTGGATCCAGTTTCGTCACCGCTGCATCACGGAAAAAGTTGCCGCCGGTGATGTACATATACGCGCGCGCCGCCATCGGGTCAGCAGCAACCGGTTTCAGGACTTCAACGGAAGCGAACGCATGGCGATCGGTGACCAAGCCCGAAGCCTGATCGTACTTGTCGACTGATCGCCACGCTTCATCGGCTCCCGGCCAGCGCGCCACCGGCTGCATGACATACCTGACGAAGAGGTCTTCGACTTTCCCGTCGATCGTCGTGGTGTACACCTCGCCGTGATCGCGCTGCCAGCCGGCCACAGGCACGAATCCACTGATGACCACGCGCTGACCCTTGGCAGCGCATAGCGTGGTCGGGTGTTCGGGCGTGCCGGACTTGTCCAGGTGCACCTTCTCGGCATACACCCCAGCTGACACGATGATCGAATCACCGCCCGCTGCGGCTTTGACAGCTTCGCCGATGGTCCGCAGGGGTTTGCTTACCGAGCCGTCCCCGCCGGGTGCTGCCTGTTGATCAACGAAAAAGTCAGCACCGTGGCAGGCGCTCGCCAGCGCCAGCACGAGCCCGATGAAATGGCGGGTATTCATGACGTGACTATACCGCATCAGCCGGCGGCGCGTCGTGATGCGGCATGGGTGCAACCACCCCGCCGCATTATTTCCAATTCATGGATTTCCCGACAGCGTGTGGCTATCGCGTATGGGGCCGACGCCTTATAATCGCCGGGTGGTACAGGTCCCCTGACATTTCAATTTCTTCGGAGGCGCTTTCTTATGCCCAAGTACACCACCACGGACATCCGCAACCTTGTAATCGCCGGCCACGCCGGGGCCGGAAAAACCTCGCTCGTCGAAGCGTTGCTGGTACGAGCCGGCGTGATCGGTGCTCCCGGTGACATCAACAAGGGCACCACCGTCTGTGACTTCGATCCCGAAGAGAAAGAACACCAGCACTCCCTGAACTCCGCCTTAGCCAGCATCGACCACGGCGGGGTCCACGTGAATCTCATCGATACCCCCGGCATGCCCGACTTCCTCGGTCACGCCCTGGCCGCCTTCCCCGCGGTCGAGACCGTCGCCGTCGTCATCGACGCCCACGCCGGCATCGAGATGGTGACCCGCAAGATCATGGAAGCCGCCGCCGAGCGCAAGCTCTGCCGCATGATCGTCATCAATAAAATCGATCACGACAACATCGACCTGCCCGCGCTCGTCGAGCAGATCCGCGAAACGTTCGGCCCGCAATGCCTGCCGATCAACCTCCCCGCCGAGGGCGGCTCCAAGGTCGTCGACGTGTTCGAACACGAGTCCGGCGAGGCCGACTTCTCCTCGATCTCCGAGGCCCATACAAACATCGTTGAGCAGGTCGTCGAAGTCGACGAAGAGACCGCGATGGCTTACCTGGAAGGCGAAGAAGTCTCTCCCGAAAAGCTGCACGAGGTCTTCGAAAAAGCCCTGCGCGAAGGGCACCTGATTCCGATCTGCTTCACCAGCGCCGCCAAGATGGTGGGCCTGACCGAGCTGCTCGACAAGATCGAGCGCCTCATGCCCAACCCGACTGAAGGCAATCCCCGCCCCTTCGAGCACGGCGAAGGTGAAAACGTCGAAGCCCTGACCTACGAACCCGATCCGTCCAAACACGTGATCGCACACGTGTTCAAGGTCACCACCGACCCGTTCGTCGGCAAGCTCAGTGTGTTCCGCATCCACCAGGGCACGATCACCAAAGACTCGCAGCTCTACATCGGCGACGCGAAAAAACCCTTCAAGGTCGGCCACCTGTTCAAGCTGCACGGCAAGGAGCACAAGGAAGTCGACGCCGGCGTGCCGGGCGACATCTGCGCCGTGGCCAAGGTCGAGGAAATTCAGTTCAACGATGTGCTGCACGACTCGATCGCCCACGGGCATGTGCACCTCAAAGCGATGAAGTTCCCCGTGCCGATGGCCGGCTTCGCGATTGAATCCAAGAGCCGCGGTGACGAACAGAAAATCGCCAAGGCCCTGTCCGCCATGGAAGCTGAAGACCCCTGCTTCAAGCTCGAGCGCGGCTCCGAAACCGTCATCCGAGGCCTCGGCGACATGCACCTGCGCGTGCTGCTGGAGAAGATGAAAAACCGCTACAACGTCGAGGTCGACACCCATCCCCCGAAGATCGCCTACAAGGAAACCATCGGCGGCAAGGCCGAAGGTCATCACCGCCACAAGAAGCAGACCGGCGGCGCCGGGCAGTTCGGCGAGGTGTACCTCCGCGTCGAGCCGTATGAAGCCGAGGAAGGCGAAGGCTTCGAATTCGTCAACGACATCTTCGGCGGCGCGATCCCGGGCCAGTTCATCCCGGCGATCGAAAAGGGCGTCCGGCAGATGCTCATCGAAGGCTGCATCGCCGGCTATCCGATGCAGAATGTCCGCGTCAGTGTTTACGACGGCAAGTATCACGCGGTCGACTCCAAGGAAGTCGCCTTCGTGACCGCGGCGCGGCGAGCCTTCGCCGATGCGGTGTCCAAGGCCAAGCCGCAGGTGCTCGAGCCCGTCGTCGACCTGGAAATCACCGTCCCCGAAAACAACATGGGCGACATTGCCGGCGACCTGTCCTCAAAGCGCGGCCGCATCATGGGCTCGGAAAACATCCCCGGCGGCATGATCGTCATCAAAGCCCAGGCCCCGCTTGCCGAACTGAGCCAATACCAGAACCAGCTCAAGTCCGTCACCGGCGGTCAGGGCAGTTACGGGATGTCGTTCAGCCACTACGAAGCCGTCCCCCCGCAGGTGCAACAACAACTGGTCAGCCAGTTCAAGCCCAAGGCGGACGAAGACTAACTAACCCCCTTGTATGTTCGATTTGTCCGATCGAATCGGTTCTACTGACGCTTGTCGTGTCCGCGGGGCGGCGAGCGTAGCGAGGCGTCACGCGGACACGACCGCCGGCGGGCGACCGATCCCCCTTGGGTCCGATGCGACCGTGGGAAAGCGTGGTCCCCGTCGGCGTCGTGTCTCGTCGTCCGAACAGCCGACAGAGCCGCCGCCGGTGCGCTCGCATTCGCAAGGAAGGACCAGCGTGACAAGTCAACGGATGGAACCGACCGACCGTGTGTACGTGGGCATCGACGTGAGCAAGGCCCGCCTCGACATCGCCCGCAGCGACGACCCCACACCCATGCGCGTGGCCAACGATCCCGCCGGCATCGCCGCGTTGGTTGAGCTGCTGCGGCCGTTGCCGATTGCGATCATCGGCCTCGAAGCCACCGGCGGGCTGGAGCGCGCTGTCCGCGACGCGCTGCTCGCCGCCAGCCTGCCCATGGCCGTGGTCAACCCGCGTCACGTGCGTGACCTGGCCAAGGGGCTGGGGCTCAACGCCAAGACCGATACGATCGACGCCCGGGTGATCATGGACTTCGCCCGTCTGGCCACGCCGCGTGTCGCCACCAAACCCCGTAAACACAGCGATGAACTCGAAGCCCTGGTCACCTGCCGACGCCAGCTCATCGACGTGCGCACCGAGCAAACCAACCGGCGGCATCAGACGACCAGCCCCGCCGCGCTGGCCGCCATCGACGCCGTGCTCGATACCGTCAACACACAGATCGACCAACTCGACCAGCAGATCGACGCGATGATCGAATCCGATGACGACCTGGATCAACGCGGCAAGCTCATGCGCTCGGCGCCCGGCATCGGCCCCGTGTTCGTGGCCACCTCGCTGGCCGAACTCGACGAACTGGGTCGGCTCAACGCCAAACAGATCGCCGCGCTCGTCGGCGTCGCTCCGTTCAACCGCGACTCGGGCACACTCCGCGGCCGACGCGTGACCCGGGGCGGCCGCACCAGCGTGCGCTGCGCGTTGTACATGGCGGCGCTCAGCGCCCGTCGCCACAACCCGGTGCTGCGTCCGTTCGCCGATCGCCTGGCCGAACAGGGCAAACCCAAAAAAGTCGTCCTCGTCGCCGTGATGCGCAAACTCCTGACGCTCCTCAACGCCATGCTCCGCGACAACCTCACCTGGAATCAACTCGAATGCGTCAAAAACGCTTGACATCAAACACAGCCGCTCTCCCTCCGGGAGAGGGCTGGGGTGAGGGTGCACGGCAGTCGCAATGGTCCCGCATCGAAGACCGTTGGTTGTTTGTGCGCACCCTCACCCGGCCCTACGGGCCGACCTCTCCCGCGGGGAGAGGTGAAAGACATCATCATTTGAAAGGAACACGACGTGCTGTTTCGTCGAGTCGCTCAAGTCGTCGCGCCCGCGCTGTGTGTGTTGGCGCTGGTGGTCATGTCCGGTTGTGCTTCGCAGTCGACAGTTGCGACAGCGAAAGGGTCGGGGTCTGGCCCCGCGATCATCTGGGCGTCGGACCCGGTCCAGGCCGGGCAGACGGCGATGATCATCGGCGACGGGCTCGATGCGGTGAAGCGCATCCAGGTCGCGGGCCATGCGGTCAAGCCGATGCAGCAGAACGAGCGCAGCGTGAAGTTCACCTTACCGAACGGCGTCGCGCCGGGTGTCTGTGCCGTGCGGCTGATCAGCGATGCGGGCGTCAGTGTGGCGATGTTGAATCGGCCGACGGTGCTGTGGGCCCAGGGCGACAGCGGGCCGACCGCCACGCCCGGCGGGTCGGTTCGCGTGTTCGGCCGCTGCCTGTCGGTCGGCAAACACAAGCCGACGATCGAGCTGCGCGATGCGGCGGGTCATGCGACGAAGTTGACGATGACGAAGGCCGAGCCGTGGACACTGATCGCGAAGGTTCCGGCGAATGTTCAACCCGGTGATTACACGCTGGCTGTACACAACGGCACCGGCGGCTCGGCGGGGTACAGCCAGCCGATCGATTTCGTGGTTGAATCATCGAAGGCCTGGCCGACGACGGTGCTGAACATTCGCGACTTCGGGGCGGCCGGCGACGGGATGCGCGATGACAGTTACGCCTTCAAGCAGGCGCTCGACAAGGCGGCCGAGATGGGCGGCGCGATCGTGTACCTGCCGCGTGGTCGGTACAAGCTGACCGAGCCGATCGTGATGCCGACCAACACGATCCTGCGCGGCGAGCGGCGTGAATGGACCGAGGTGCTCTGGCCGGACTTCCCCGAAGGCGAGCAGGTTCCGCAGTTCATGGTCACCGGCGGTCGTCGCTGGGCGGTCGAAAACATCAGCTTTTACTGTGCGAATTACACGCATTTTCTCGGCGTCGATTACAAAGACCCCGAGGCCGGCGATGTTCACGTGCGGCGCATCCGCGTGCGCGCCGTGATGTATCGCGGTCATCTCAAACCCGAACAGGTCGATGAGCGCTTCCGCAAATCGCTGAAGCTTTCGACCGGCGGGGGTGACACGATTCGGCTCGCCGGTGATAACCTCGAAGTCGTCGACAGCGATCTGTACGGCTCGGGACGCTCGATCTTTCTGTACCGCCCGCATGGCGCGAAGATCACGGGCAATGATTTCTACAACGGCCGGTGGGGTTGGTACTGCATCAGCGGGGCGGACGGGGTCGTGTTCGAAAACAACACGCTGACCGGCGGCGACCTGATGAGCACCGGCGGCGGGATCAACTGCCTCTACGGCGTGCCGTGGTCGCAGAACGTCTACTACGCGCACAACACGCTCAAGCTCATGCACGGTTGGGACCGCGAAGCGATGACCTCCGACGCCGGCGGCGGAACCTACGCCGGGGCGGTCGCCTCAGCCGATGCCCAGTCGATCACCGTTGCCGATGATCCCAACTGGAGCCGCAAGGACTGGACCGGCTCGGCGGTGTTCGTGCTCGACGGCAAGGGCATGGGTCAGTACCGACGCATCGTCAAGTATGACGGGCGCAAGGTCGAGCTCGACGAGCCGTGGACCGTCGTGCCGGATTCAACTTCGATCGTGACGATCACGATGCTGCAGCGCAATTACATGTTCCTCGGTAACTCGTTCGCCGACGCGTCGGTGGCGATGCAGTATTACGGGGTTTCGATCGGCAACATCGCCGTGGGCAACCGATCGGCGCGCACCGCCGGGTTCAAGTCGATGGCCCTGAACTATCACGGCATGCAGCCGAGCTGGTACTGCCAGTGGATCGGCAACGAGATTCTCGAAGGCAACTTCTACCAGGGCGGGTCCAATCAGAGCACGCTGGCGGCCGAGGCGGAGTTGGTCGTTCTGGCGCACCCGCGCCGGGGCGATTGGCAATGGCCGATGTCGCTGGGCACGGTGGTGCGCGGCAACAAGCTGCATTCGAACGCGCACATCACGATCGGCTCGCGCGACGCGGCCGGCCCCGATGGCAAGACGCCGACCTTCACGCGCGATGTCATCGTCGAGCAGAACCATGTGGCCAATGCCGACCGCGGCGTGTGGGTGCATCGTGATACGGCCGGCGTACTGGTGCAGAACAACACCTTCGACAACGTCGCTGAAACCTACCGCGATGAAGCGGCGATCGCCCGTCAGCAGGCGGCGGCATGGGCGAAGATGATGAAAGGCACGGGCCCGATCGCGGTGTGGAACTTCGACCGCAAAGACCCCAACGCCGCCGACGACGCGGCCGGCAACGGATTCGACGCCATGCCCGACGGCAAGATCGCCTACACCGATGAGGCGCCCAGCGGGTCGGCCGTCGTGCTGGACGGGTCGACCGGTCTGCAGGTCGATCGCGGGCGGATGATCAACATGCCGAACTGGACGGCCACCGCATGGATCAAACCGGCGCGCGTCGACGGCCGCTTCGGCATCGTGTCCAAGCGCACCACGGGCACGGCCGCGCCGTTCATCATCGCGGTTCGTGACAAGCGACTGACCTTCGAGGCGACCGACGCGCAGGGCAAATGGTCGTTCAACTTCGCCAGCGAGCCGGTGCTCAAACCCGATGCGTGGCAGCACGTGGCGGCGGTCGTCAAACACGGCCAAGGCGTAACGCTGTACATCGACGGCAAGCCCGTCGCCCACAAAGACAATCCCGGCGACCTGTACCAGAACGCCCAGGAGCTGTGGATCGGCCGCGACGCCTGGGGCGGGGCTCCGGCAGACACCGGCCGCCCGGGTTATTTCCCCGGCGCCATCGACCAGGTCAAGCTCTGGGCGCGCCCGTTGAGCGACACGGAGATCGCCGCGGAGGCGAAATCCGCCCAGAATCCATGATCTGACACGACCAGATTGCGCACTATTTGCACACGTTAAAATAGATAACCTCTGTAAAAATCAGAGGTTAGTGGTTGCATTTCTTAAGACTTCTAGTAAACTTCCCTATCTGATGGGTCGGGCCATGCTTCACAGCTCGACGGGAAAGATAGTAGACCTGATCATTCTGAGGGTATGAAAGATGTTTAAAAAGAGTCTCTGGGTTGCGGTGTTTTCGTTGTTCAGCGTCACGGGTGCTGCCCAGGCAGTGCCGACGTATCTGAATTTCACCGGGCAGATCATCGGCAATCCTGAAACCAACAACAGCAACAAAACGTTGTACGGCGAATTCATCCAGGGCATGACTACCGGGTCGAGCTACGACTTCACCTTCGTCTACGACTCGAACACGATCACGCCGGACGCGACGAACACCAGCTCGAACCTCGACACGGCCGTGTACACCACGCAGTTGTCGCTGGTCAGCGGACAGGTCGGCTCATACAGCGATTTTTCCGGATGGTCGCTCACCTTCGCGGTATTCGGCACCGGCAAAACCCACCGCGGCGGCCAGGACTACTTCGAAATCCGCCTCAACAGCGGCATCAACACCATCTTCTTGAACGTCAACTACGGTGACGACGGCGATGGCTATGTCGGCGAAGACGCGTGGGACAATCCGTTTCCGTTTCCCACGACCGAAGAGTTGAATACGCCCTCGCTGGCCAGCACCGCGCTGTTCGACTCGCGTTATTACAACTCCGGCCTTGGTCGCCTGATCTACTACGAATACAACGGCGGCGACGGTTTCGGCGCCACCGCCACCCCCGAACCGGCCACGGCCGTGGTGATGGTCGCCGCGATGGGCGTGATGCTCGGACGCCGCCGCCGCTCGGCGTGATCCACAAACTCCAAGAAAGATGATCATCGCGAGAAACGATGATCTGTAACCCCGGCTCCTGGAGGGTAAGAGCCGGGGTTTTTTCATGCGCCGACATGGGTGATGATTTGTCTTGATATGGTGAATTCTGCTAAGGTTCTTGATCAGCACGTCATGGAAGGCGACAGGTTAATTAATCTTTTGACGAGGCGTCGATGACCACACTTCTGATCGCACTGGGCGCGGGTGTCGCTTACCTGATCGCATACCACACCTACGGCCGCTGGCTGGCCCGCAAGATCTTTCGGCTCGATCCGCAGGCCATGGTGCCTTCGGTCGCGCTGAACGACAACAACGACTACGTCCCGACCAGCAAGAGCGTCGTCTTCGGCCACCACTTCACCTCCATCGCAGGCACCGGCCCGATCGTCGGCCCGGCGATCGCAGTCATGTGGGGCTGGCTGCCGGCGTTGATCTGGGTGCTGGTCGGCTCGGTCATCATCGGCGCGGTCCACGACCTGGGCTCGCTGGTCGTCAGTCTGCGCAACCGCGGGCAGACCGTCGGCGACATCGCCGGGCGCGTGCTGAACAAGCGCGTGCGGCTGCTGTTCCTGCTGGTGTTGTTTCTGGCGCTGACGATCATTCTCGCCATCTTCGGACTGGTCATCGCGGCGGTCTTCCGTCAGTACCCCGCGTCGATCTTCCCGTGCCTGATTCAGATTCCGCTGGCGATCATCATCGGCGTCTGGCTTCACAGCAAAGGCGTGCACCTGATGGCGCCTTCGCTGCTGGCGCTGGCGATCATGTACCTGAGCGTGATCTTCGGCGACTGGGGTCCGCTGCATGCATTCAACTCGACGCTGGCCCAGTGGTCGACGATCACGTGGGTGATGTTTCTGCTGATCTATTCGTACATCGCCAGCGTGCTGCCGGTGTGGACGCTGCTTCAGCCGCGCGATTACATCAACAGTCTGCAGTTGATTTCCGCGCTCGTGCTGATCGTGGCTGGTCTGCTGGCCGCGGCAATGCTGGGCGGCGCGCCCCCGGTTGAAGGCGCTGCACGACCCGCACTCGAAATCGCCGCCCCGGCTATCCGCGCTGATCCGGTCGGCGCGCCGGCGTTGATTCCGTTTCTGTTCATCACCGTCGCCTGCGGCGCGTGCAGCGGTTTTCACTGCCTGGTCAGCTCGGGCACTTCCAGCAAACAGCTTAAATGCGAATCCGACGCCCAGTTCGTCGCCTATGGCTCGATGTTGACCGAAGGCTTTCTCGCCACGCTGGTGATTCTCGCGTGCGTGGCAGGGTTGGGCCTCGGCGTCGCAGCGCAGGACGGCGCTATCGCCACGGGCCATGATGCATACATGGTGCGCTATTCATCATGGCAGGCGGCCGGTGGGCTTGGCGCCAAGGTCGGCGCGTTCGTCGACGGCTCTGCGAACTTCCTCAAAGCGATGGGCATCGGCGCCACCGCCGCTGTTGCACTGATGGGCGTGCTGGTCGCATCATTCGCCGGCACCACGATGGACACCGCGTGCCGTTTGCAGCGTTACGTCGTGCAGGAACTTGCGAATACGTTCAGTAAAGGCGATGAGCGTCCAACCGGCGCGGCCAACCCCATGGCATGGCTCAGCAACAAGCATGGCGCAACAGTCTTCGCGATCATCGTGGCCGGTGTGATCGCGGCAATGCCAAAACCCGGCGCAGATTTGACATGGCAGACTTCCGGCACGGGCGGTCTGATCTTGTGGCCGTTGTTCGGTGCGACCAATCAACTGCTTGCAGGTCTTGCGTTTCTGGTGATCAGTTTCTACCTGTGGCGTCGTCGCACACCGGTGTGGTTCATTGCGATACCGATGATCTTCATGTTGATCATGCCGGCCTGGGCGATGATGGCGCAGATTCCATCATGGTTGCAGTCCGATCAGCCCAACTGGATTGCGATCGTGATTGCGATGGCGACGGTGGCGCTTGAAGCATGGATGGTGATCGAAGCGATCGTGCTCTGGCCGCGCGTCAAAGGCGTGGTTGAACAGACGTTGCCGCCGCTTGTTGCGCCCGAAGCGCCGACGGGTGTTGAAGGCATCTGATCGATAGCGAACACACGCGCTTACATCGTGATGTGAACTTCGAAATTCGTTCCAAAAAATAACCCCCGTTGCGAGCTCCGATATCGCAACGGGGGGCGCCACGGCAATGAAGTCGCGAAACTCATGCCGATGTCTGACGACATCCTAGTCATGTATCGGCATTCGTGTCAACGCGATGTTGGCGAAGGCATGTAAATATTACAAGCTGTTGTGCACAATCATCTTAACTGTTTTTCCACAATCGCCCGGATTCCCATCGACACCCGGTTTGCTGTAAGCGTCCGCCGCTGGTCGGGTTGCGTGATGTTTGCTGTTTGTTTGGTGCAGTCAACTCTCGGAGATGCCCCGAGTTTTTTCATCTTGCCTGCCGGACGCGGATCGCTATGATCGGGTCTCTTCCGGAGCTTCGAACGGACATCGGTCCGTTTCTCGCCAAACAACAACCGGGTTTTTCGACCAGGAAGGACATTCACGATGAGTGACAGTACGGGTCTGATCAAGGGTAATGCGGTCATTGGACAGTCCGGCGGGCCCACGGCCGTGATCAATCAGTCGGTCGTCGGCTGCGTCGAGGCGCTGCGCGAGTCCCCGATGATCAATCAGATCCTCGGCGCCCACCACGCCGTCCGCGGCATGGTCGACGAGGACTTCATCCCGCTGAAGGACATCCCGCAGGATCGCCTGGACCGCTTCGCCAACACCCCCAGCTCGGGCCTGGGCTCCAGCCGCGACAAGCCTGATGCCGAGTATTGCGAGCGCATCTTTAAGTCACTTGAGAAGCACGACGTACGTTACTTCTTCTACATCGGCGGCAACGACTCCTCCGACACCTGCCGCATCGTGAACGAGACCGCCAAGGCGGCCGGTTACGAGATGCGCTGCTTCCACATTCCCAAAACCATCGATAACGACCTGCAATGCAACGACCACACGCCCGGCTTCGGCTCGGCGGCCAATTTCGTGGCCAGCGCTTTCATCGGTGACAACCTCGACAACCGCGCCCTGCCCGGCATCAAGCTGAACATCGTCATGGGCCGCCATGCCGGGTTCCTCACCGCCGCCGCCGTGCTCGGCCGCCAGAATCCCGAAGACGGCCCCCACCTGATCTACTGCCCCGAAGCGGCCTTCGACGAACAGAAGTTCCTCACCGATGTCGAAACGGTCTACAAGAAGCACGGCCGCTGCCTGATCGCCATCTCCGAAGGCATTTCCGATGCCGATGGCACCCCGATCGCCGTCAAGCTCGCCCAGCAGCAGGGCCACCACCTCGAAAAGGACTCCCACGGCAACGTCCAGCTCTCCGGCTCCGGCGCCATGGGCGACTTCCTCTCCAAGCACATCAAGAACAACCTCGGCGCCAAGCTCCGCGTCCGGGCCGACACCTTCGGGTATGTTCAGCGTTGCATGGCGCCCTGCGTCAGCAAGGTCGACCAGGCCGAAGCCCGGGCCGCCGGTCGCAAGGCCGCGGAAGTCGCCCTCGCCGGCAACTTCGATGGTTCGATCACCATCAACCGCGTCAGCGACGATCCCTACAAGGTGGAATACGGCGTGGCCGACCTCAAGGACATCGCCGCCCTGACCCGCCACCTGCCCGACGAGTGGATCATCGACGGCAACAATATCTCCGATGAGTTCGTCAAGTACGCTCGCCCGCTGGTCGGCGATCTGCCCACGGTCGAAATGCTCTGACGTTCGACTTGATCATCAACCACCCGACTCACCCAGGGCGGAGGGACTTTTCCCTCCGCCTTGTTGTTTGGTAGCGCCTGCGAAATCCGTACAAACACTCCAGTTTGACATTTTGCGCCGCCGACCGGATCGGTTGAGAGAATGTTGCACAAAACGCCGGTGGCCGACTTCAAAATTCAATCGTAATCTTTGATTCGTTCGAGTGCGCGCCTCATTGGAGTGGGACTGCGCACTGTACCTATGAGATCGTACTGCGGTACGAGGAGCAATGAGATGTTTCGAATGAGTCAGTGTTTATCGTTGCGCGCTGCGCTGGCAGCGGCGGTTGTCGCGGTCTGTTCGATGTCGGCCGATGCCGCCACGCTGTTGAATACCTACAGCGTCATCACACGCGGATCGGTCACACTCAACACCTCGCCGCGCATTCACGGCCGCACCCTGATCGGCGGTTCGCTGACCGCCAACAACAGTGCCGTGTTCGGGGCCCAGTCCGGCACGTTTTCGTCGCCCGACGATTACGCCCTGGTCGTGCTCGGCTCGCTCAGCGCTCCCGGCAATTACGTCAACGTCGACCGCGGTCGTGTCCGCTACGGCGGCGCGGCCGGCACGCTGCACTTCAACATGAACGGCGCCACCGATCCGAAGATCGCACCGATCTCCGCGTCCGATCCGTTCACCAGCGCTGAACTCACCCAGCAGCTCGCCGACCTGGCTGCGCTCTCGGCGGATTACGCCGGCATGTCGTCGACCGCCACATTCCAGGGTTCATTCGCACCCAACCATCAGGTCAACCACTTCACGATCGAGTCGACACTCGGCGGCGTTGCCGTGCTGAACATCTCCTCGACGGACCTGTTTTCCAAGAACGGCCTGCTGCTTTCCAACGCCGCCTCGACCGATGCCGACTACCTGGTCATCAACGTCTCCGGCTCGACCATCAACCAGTCCGGCGCGTTCAAGTTCGACTCGGATGTTGCGTCCAGCCTTGCCGCCTTCGTGCAGGAGAACAATACCACTTTCGCCTCGAAGCTGATCTGGAACTTCCACGAAGCCACCGAGATCAACCTCACCGGCAATGCCTGGCTCGGCACGATCCTCGCGCCCAACGCCACACTCGCTTCCGGCACGGGCAACATCTGGGGCGGCCTCGCGGTCAACACCATCACCGGTTTCAACGGTGAAGTCTACGGGCTCGGCGACACTCCCGATGTCCCCCCGCCGTCGACCGGCATCCCGACGCCTTCGGCCGCCGCCGGTGGACTCGCCCTGCTCGCCGGCGCCGCCATGAAGCGCCGCTGAGGTCGAATCCGAACTTTGTCGCGCCGCGGGGTGAGCGCTTCGCCGACGAGGCTCATTTTTTGTACTGCTCATCCGTGACGTGTTCGAGCCACTCAACGGGGCTGCCGTTGTGTGATTCCTGGATCGCCAGGTGCGTCATGGCATTGGTGGGCGAAGCGCCGTGCCAGTGCTTGACGTCGGGCGGGAACCACACCACATCGCCGGGCCGAACCTCTTCGATGGGGCCGCCTTCCTGTTGCACCCATCCGAAGCCGGACGTGATGATCAGGTGCTGACCGACCGGGTGCGTGTGCCAGGCGGTTCGAGCGCCCGGCTCGAACGTGACGCTGGCGGCGGAAACCCGCGAGGGATCCTTCACATCGATCAGCATCTCGACACGCACCGAACCGGTGAACCAATCGTCCGGGCCGTTCATCGAGGGGGTTGAACCAACTCGTTTGATATCCATGTTGTTTTCCTTTCGTTGTGCCAGAAGAAGCCGAGCCGGAGCGAAGGCGCTCGCCAACCAGGCAGCCGCAGAGGCTGCTGCGACCTTCAAACAATCGCGGCGGACGACTCCGTTTGCATTGTGATGTCGAGACATCCTGTGCTGCTCCGATTGAAACTGCACCGTGGAACTTTCCGTTCTGCTCATCAACACGTTTGCGTTCCAGGTGATGATGGCGGTGTTACTCGGATTTCAGCGAGGCCATGTCGATGCAGAAACGGTACTTCACATCGGACTTGAGCAGGCGCTCGTAGGCTTCGTTGACTTTCTGAATCGGAATGACTTCAACGTCGGCGGTGATGTTGTGTTCGCCGCAGAAGTCGAGCATTTCCTGGGTTTCGGCGATGCCGCCGATCATCGAGCCGGACAGGCTGCGGCAGCCCATGATCACCGAGAAGGCGGCGACGTTCAGCGGCTCGGTCGGCGCGCCCACCAGCGTGAGGTTGCCGTCGACAGCCAGCAGGTTCAGGTAGGCGTTGATGTCGTGATTCGCCGAGACGGTGTCGAGTATGAAGTCGAAGCTGCCGGCGTGTTTTTTCATCTCGTCAGCGTTGCGGGAGACGACAACCTCGTCAGCACCGAGGCGGCGGGCGTCTTCCGCCTTGCCGGGCGAGGTGGTGAGCACGACGGTGTGGGCTCCGAAGGCATGGGCGAACTTGACGCCCATATGGCCGAGCCCACCGAGGCCGACGACGCCGACCTTCTTGCCAGGGCCGACTTGCCGGCGGCGCATCGGCGAATACGTCGTGATGCCGGCGCACAGCAGCGGGGCTGTCCCGGCCAGATCCAGATGCTCCGGCACGCGCAGCACGAAGCGTTCATCGACGACGACCGAGTCGGAATAACCGCCGTAGGTGACCGGCGCCGTGCCGTGTCGATCCGGGGAGTTGTACGTCAGCGCCATGTGCGGGCAGAACTGCTCGTGATCGGCCTGGCACTGGGGACAGGTGTGATCCGAATCGACCATGCAGCCGACCGCCGCCAGATCGCCGGGTTTGAATTTGCTCACCGCCGAGCCGACCTTCGTGACGCGGCCGACGATCTCGTGACCGGGCACGATGGGGTAAACCGTCGGCATGACATCGTGCCACTCGTCGCGCACGGAGTGAAGGTCTGAGTGGCAGATTCCGCAGAAGAGAATTTCGATCTGCACATCACGCTCGGTCGGCTCGCGCCGCGGAATCGTGGCTGAGGCGAGCGGGGAGGTCTTGCTGGCAGCGGAATAGGCTTTGGTGTCGTACATGGGTTCGCTCCTGGGGTTTGCGAGCTTGTTTTTCCCGACCATGCGGTTTGTCAGTCGTCCGAGCCGCCTTGCATGTGAATCCAGATAAAATCCGACCCCACGCGGCGGTGTTTTCCGTACGGCAGAACTCTATACGTGTTTTTTGACAAGGCTATAGGACGATCCTCTTGGATGATTGTATAATTCTCCAAGAAACGCCCTGCCGCCGCGTGACGGTCGACATGCCCGACTACGATGAGGCCATGATGAATGCGAACAACACACGAACCGGCCAGCGCCGCCTGGCCGACCAGCAGGAACTCGCCGATCGCATCGCACATGCCCTGCCGCACGACGGGACGACCGAGGTTCAACCAGGCGTACACTTGAACAGAATGTCCGAACCGACCGGCGGAACCTGCGGCGTCTACGAGCCTGCGTTCTGCGTGATCGCTCAGGGCAGCAAGCAGATCACACTCGCTGATGAAACATTCCGATATGATCCGGCGCACTACCTGATCACCACGATGCAGCTGCCCATATCAGGCAAAGTGATCAAGGCCTCGCCGCGCGAGCCGTACTTGGGCTTTCGACTGGTTCTTGATCCGGCGGTCGTCACCTCAGTCATGGTCGACTGCGACCGTGTGCTGTCACACCGCGACCGCAGCGTCAAAGCGCTGGATGTCAGTCCGCTGGATGTGAATCTGCTCGACGCCACGTTGCGACTGGTGCGGCTGACCGAGACGCCGAATGAATATCCGATTCTTGCGCCGCTGGTGATTCGCGAGATTATTTTCCGTCTGCTCACCGGCGCCCAGGGCGACCGCATGCGCCACCTGGCGACGTACAGCGGCCAGGCCCATCGCATGGCCCGTGCGGTTGAGTCCATCCGGGATAATTTCGACAAGCCGCTGAA
The DNA here is from genome assembly GCA_014873095.1 of Planctomycetales bacterium ZRK34. Taxonomy (GTDB): domain Bacteria; phylum Planctomycetota; class Phycisphaerae; order Phycisphaerales; family Zrk34; genus Zrk34. The sequence goes on along the minus strand of CP050848.1, from coordinate 2,530,274 downwards.
GATCGAGCAGGTCGCGCGGCAGTTGAACATGAGCGTGTCCGGGTTCCACGCTCACTTCAAATCGGTGACCGCGATGAGCCCGTTGCAATTTCAAAAACGCCTGCGGCTCCAGGAAGCGCGCCGCCTGATGCTCAACGAAAACCTCGACGCCGCGGAGGCCGGCTACCAGGTCGGCTACGACGACGCATCGCATTTCAGCCGTGACTACAAGCGCCACTTCGGCGACCCGCCCCTGCGTGATGTCGAACGCCTGCGCGACATGGCCGCCGCCGGCAGCGCCGGGGCATGACCGCGCAAGCTGAATACGCTTAAAAATAAGGCGGGAGGATCGGCAAAATCCCCCCGCCTTTTCGTGGGCTCACGCCGCGGTGTTCTCCGCAGTCGCGTGATGCATGCCCCACCCTTCCACCAAGGCGTCGTGGTCCAGGTCCGCGATCGATTCGACGATCATCTCGGGGTGATAGGCGTAGCGTTCAACTTCATCGCGGCGTGTGCCGCCGGTGAGCGTGAGGATGGTGTGGTACCCAAGCTGCACGCCGCCGAGGATGTCGGTTTCCATCGTGTCGCCGATCATGACGGTCTGCTCGGCGCTGAGGCCCAACAGCTTGCGGGCATCGCGCATCATGATCGGGCTGGGCTTGCCGACGCTGAACGCCTTGACGCCGCTGGCGGCTTCGAGCATCGCCACGATCGCCCCGCAGCCCGGGCGCGTCGCGCCGCCGGCCGTGGGGCAGTTCGGATCGAGGTTGGTCGCCACGAGTTTCGCGCCGCCGAGGATCATGTTCAGCGCCGCTTCGAGTATCTCCGCGTTGAAGGTGCGTCCTTCGCCGACGACGACGTAGTCCGGGTCACGATCAACAATCGAAAAACCGTTGCGGTGCAGCGCGGTCAGCAGGCCGCCTTCGCCGATGACGAACGCGGTACCGCCGGGCTTCTGCGAAGCGAGGTAGCGCGCGGTAGCCACGGCGCACGTGTACACATTTTCTTCGCCGACGCTGATGCCCATCTGCCGCAGGCGTGTGACGACATCGCGGCGGGCGCGCTGCGAGTTGTTTGTCAGGAACGAAAACGGAATGCGACGTTTGATCAATTCGTTGATGAACCGATCGGCTCCCGTGATCAACTCGCGGCCGCGATAGATCACGCCGTCCATGTCAATAAGATAACCCAACATGATGAGTGTCCTTTTTCTGTTTGTTGTTGACTGGGTTGGTGGCGGGCTGCGCGAGGGAGGGTTTTGGGGGCGCAACCCGTGAATACTTCCGGTACTGCAGGGCCATTGCGGCTTCGTGGGCGGGTTGATCAGTGCAAAGCAACAGACGTGCCAATTGCGTTTTCACCACGTGATCCATGCTGAACACTGGTCGCGCTGCTGCGCGTGTGCGCACCGCCTGGCATGATCGGACCCGCCTGCTCATCAGCCGCGCAGGCCTTGACCATACGATCGACGCCCCTATGCTGATTGAACATGTTCGCCAGGGGTGTCCGTCACACACGGGTGGCGGGCTGAGACAGTCCCTTGGAACCTGATCAGCAAGCTCGGGCTTTGTGCCCGCCGCGAGCTGCGTAGGAAGGCGAACCCTTCATGATTTCGCATACCGATCCATTTCATCGTCCCGTCAGCTTCACCAACCCCGGCAACAGCCCCGACGTCACCACGCCCGGTTCATTCGCGCGTAAGCCCGACATCGGCGGCCCGTACATGTTCAGTTCGCCGGACACGCCGAACATCCCCGCGGTGTCCGACAAGACCGCATGGGACTTCCTGCCCGAAGGCTGGTCCACGAACACCGACGCCGGCGCGTCGGACTTAAGTCCGACGCACCAGACGACCACCTTCACCGAGGCAAACGGCAAGTCACGCACCGTCGTCTACCCCAAAGACTTCACCCCGATCACCCAACTCGAGCATGCGCGCCTCGGCACGATCACGCCGCAGATGCAGCGCGTCGCCGATCGCGAGACGCACCTGACCGACGTGCAGGTGCGCGATGAAGTCGCAGCCGGCCGCATGGTGATTCCCGCCAACATTCACCACCTCAAGTACAACCTCGACCCGATGGCCATCGGCCGCGCCTCCAAGACGAAGGTCAACGCCAACATGGGCGCTTCGCCGGTCTCATCATCGACCGATGAGGAAGTCGAAAAGCTCAAGTGGGCTGAGCGCTGGGGCGCCGACACCGTCATGGACCTGTCGACCGGCGGCGACCTCGACGCCACCCGTGCCGCGATCATCCAGAACTCGACGGTTCCCATCGGCACCGTACCCATCTACTCGATGATCATCGGCCGCAAGATCGAAGACCTCGACGAGCAGATCATCCTCGATACACTCGAGCATCAGGCCGCCCAGGGCGTCGACTATTTCACCGTTCACGCCGGCGTGCTGATGGAACATCTGCGCTACGCGAAAAGCCGCCTGATCGGCCTGGTCTCGCGCGGCGGGTCGCTGCTGGCCAAGTGGATGCTCACGCACAATCAGCAGAATCCGATGTACACCGCGTGGGAAAACATCTGCGATGTGCTGCGCCGTCATGACGTCACCTTCTCGATCGGCGACGGCTGCCGGCCCGGCGGACTCGCCGACGCCACGGACGACCTTCAGCTTCTCGAACTGCAGACCATCGGTGAACTCACCGAACGCGCCTGGCGATGCGGCGTGCAGGTCATGGTCGAAGGCCCCGGCCACGTGCCGCTGGACCAGATCGAATACAACATGAAGTACCAGCGCACCGTCTGCCACGGCGCGCCCTTCTACGTGCTCGGCCCGCTGGTCACCGACATCTTCCCCGGTTACGACCACATCACCAGTTGCATCGGCGCGACCAACGCCGCCTACCACGGCGCCGCCATGCTCTGTTACGTCACGCCGAAAGAACACCTCGGCCTGCCCAAGCGCGAAGACGTCAAACAGGGTTGCATCGCTTACAAGATCGCCGCCCATGCCGCCGACATCGCACTGGGCATCCCCGGCACGCGCGATCGCGATGACGAATTGACCCGTGCCCGGGCCGCGCTGAACTGGGAGAAGCACTTCGAACTGAGCTTCGACCCCGACACCGCCCGCGCGTATCACGATGAAGACCTCGACGTCGACACCGACTTCTGCGCCATGTGCGGCCACGACTGGTGCAGCGTCCGCATCTCCAAGGAGATCACCGAGTGGGCCAGCGGCAAAGCCGACGGCTTCACCCCCGACAAGAAGGCGAAGATCACCGCTGCCCTGACCCCCGAGCAGCAGGAAATCCTCAAAAACCGCGGCGTGCTCAGCCCGGATCAGATCCACAAACTCGCCAGCAAAACCAAGCCGGAGGCTGAGCAAAGCGAAGCGTCGGATGATGCCAAGCCCGCCTGTCACAGCGACTACGTCGATGCCGACGAAGCCAAAAAGATTCAGGAAACCCTCGTCGACCTGGACACCCGCCCCGCCCACGGCTTGTCCAAACACGACTCGACGATCTGACCCTGCTTCACAACACAACCCCAAAACCCATGGTCTGCGGCCATGGGTTTTTTTACGACCGCAAACAAGGCGCACAGCCCCTCAAACTGGTAAAAAGATATTGACTGTGACGAAATTCATGCGTTAAACTATCAGCCACTGGATTTGTTCGGACCAAGTTGAGGCTACGTTTCAAATCCCGGGAATGAGGAAAGCGATGAGACACCCACATCAACTGCTTGTGCTGTTTTTGTCTGCTGTCGTGATTCTGCTCGGCGCTCACCATGTCATGGCTGAGACTTTCCTGGTGGATTTCAATACCACCGACAGCGGGTCATACCCCGGCGGCAGCAATGCATGGAACATCTATGCCACGCCGGCGGAGGTCAACGGCAGTGCGATCCACAACGATTACAGCCTCGCCCCGACCAGCGTGACGCTGAACAAGTCCGGCACCATCACCGACTCCGGCAACGGTGGCGCGGCGGTGTTCAACAACGCCTCCGGCGGCCCCTCGTGGGTCACGACCGACGGCTCACTGGCCAACACCGGCGCCGCCGGCGATTACTTCTACACCAGCACCAACACCAACAATGAATCGTTCACCATGACCTTCAGCGGCTTGACACCCGGCGAAGTCGCCAGTGTCGACGTGTGGACTTCGCGCGTCACCGCGACATCGGAAGGCTTCTACGAATACTCACTCGACGGCGGCTCGAGCTGGTCCGGCTTCACCGTTCTGGAAAAAGACGGGTCCGCTTCCACCGGGGATGGCTGGACCGGGATGACCACGCAGACCAAGGGCTTTCAGGGGATTCGCGACGGCAACAACAACGCCCGCTACATGAGCGTCAGTAATCTGCTGCTCACCGGCTCTACGCTGAGCGTCCGCACCACGGATACCGAAGGCGCCGGCACCTGGTCAGCCATCGGCGCGATCCGCCTGAGCGTCGTTCCCGAGCCCGGCACGATCGGCCTCGCCCTGGCGACCCTGGGCGGCCTGGCCCTCCGCAGACCCCGCCGCCGAGCCTGATCAGCTCGCCTGAAATCACACCAACACACCGAAGCCCACGGATTGAATCCGTGGGCTTTGTTCATCGACCCGTGTGGCCACATTGGCACAGTCCTGGACCCGGAATGGTACTTGTGGACATCATCCGTCATATCCAAACCCGTACCTGTGGCCCGCAAAGCCTGTTTTTGAGTTTGGCATGAAAGTTGCTCAATTCGATACTTAATCGTTCTGCGCCTTTTTTTCTCTCCTCCGCCCGCGTTGATCTTCCCCTCCTACTGAAGGTCAACGCGGGATTTTTTTATGGCACAAACGGGCCGCGGCGCGGTCCTGGTACAGACATGCCGATGGGGGGCGGGTCACTTCAGCAGTTTGTCGAAGAGGAAATCGTTGATGTTGGAATACTTCGATGAGGTGTTGACGCCGGGGATCACCAGGTAGCATTCGTGGCCGAGGCGGTCGGACTTTTGTTTCATCTTCACGCCGAACAGGGGATGGTGAATGCCGTGGCCCGCGCTGGTGGCCGGGAGCTTCATGTTGCCGCTGTAGCTCATGAACAGCGGCGGATCAGCGGCGTCCACGTGATTGATCGGAGAGAACTCCTGGTACAGGGCGCGGTACTGGTCGTAGTGTTCGAGCACGGTTTGGATGTCGCGCTGGCCGACGGCCGCGGCGATCATTGAGTGCTTGATGCCGTTGGGGCCCAGCCAGTCGGCGACGACCTTGGGATCGATGCTGGTCTGTCCGATCCATGTGCCGGCGGCGGCGACGCGCGTCGACTGTCGCAGAATCGGATCGGATGATGACGGGTCGGCCAGGTCGTCGTGCAGCAGGAGCCACATGGATGTGCAGGCTCCGGCGCTGCCGCCGAACAGTACGAAGCGGTCGGTGCGCAGGTTCCAGTCTTTGGCCTTGGATCGGAGAAACTGCACCGCCCGGGCGGCGTCGTGAACCGGAGCCGGCAGCGGCGAGCCGGGCGTGAGCCGATAGTTGATCGTGGCGCAGGAGATGCCGCGTTCGAGAAAGGCCTGCGGCGGCCGGACGGGGTATCGACCCGAATCGGTCCAGTCGGCCTTGCTGCCGTTGATCCAGCCTCCGCCGTGGATGCAGATCAGCAGCGGGTGAGGCCCTTCGCCGGGCGCCTGCCAGAAGTCGAGGACATTTTTTTCGTGCGGGCCGTACGGCACGTTGGAGAACGTCGGCTTCGGCGCGGTCGATTCACCCGCGCCCAGCGCGACGTTCGACGCCAACACACCCAGCAGCATCAGCACACATGACAATTGCTTCATCAAACGGTCGCTCCGGTTGTCGACCCGCTCACAGCAGGCTCTGGTCGGTGATCAGCAGGGGGTACTCCAGCAGCGGAGCCTGAACGGTCAACGTTTTGTCGGTGCGGTCTGATGCGTCGAGCCGATAGGCCTTGCCGGTCAGCGGATCGATCAGCACCGGCTTTTGCAGTTGGGCATCGGCGCGATGGGGCAGACTCAAACGGATCGGCCTCGCCGCCCACGCCTCGAACAGACTCGCCGGCATCCAGTACGCATACAGCGCATATCCCTTGCGGGTGAATCCCGCGTCGAGCATGTGCGTTTTGGATTCACCGACCAGGTCCAGCGTCAGCGCCGGGTCGTGTTTGGCATCGTGGTCGAACAGGGCGCACAGATGCTGATAGGCGACGAAGGCGGGCTTGGGCGAGTAGTCAGCGCCGCGGAGCAGGCCTTTGTAGTTGGTGATGCCGCGGTAGCCGACCAGGTCGACCAGGTGGAAGTAGCTGGTCAATTCGATATCGAGGCGCAGATCGCTGAGGATGCGGCGTGTGAGCCACTTGGCCTGTCTCGTCTCGGACCAGTTGAGATTCGACAGGGCGCCGGCGCTGCCTTTGCCGCCCTTGGACGGGGCGCCGTTTTCACCCTGCCAGAGGCGGATCTTCGGGTTGTGCGCGTCGACGATCTTGCGCAGCTTGTTGATTTCGTCTTCGTAGCCGGCTTCGGGTTGCGGGCGGTAGGGGTGGTACGACAGGCAGTCGATGTGGTCACCCATGCCCTGCTCGAAACACGTCTGGATGTAGTTCATCGGAATGTGCGCCGACGCCACGCCGATGATCACCGCTTCGGGCACGCGCTGGCGAATCTCCGGCGCGGTGAGCTTGACCAGCGCGGCATAGTCGACGGGGTCGGGCTTGTTCGGCTTCCAGAAGCCGCGAATGTTCGGCTCGTTCCAGATCTCCCAGCACTTGACGCGATCGGCGAAGTGCTCGGCGATGGCGCGGGTGAAGTTGACCCACGCCCGGCGGGGCTCTTCATCGAAAATCGGCGCCCAGCCCACCGCGGTCTCATCGGCGCGCGGCGTGTAGAGCTGATTGCCGTACCCGAGGTTGAACCACGGCTGCACGCCGATCGCCAGCAGCGAATCGACCACCTCGTCGAGCCAGTCGAACGTGTACTTGCCCTTTTCCTTCTCGCAGCGGCACCACCCCGTCTGGCAGCGCGCCCACTTGACGCCGAGCTTCGACAGCGGCCCGTAGGTCTTGGTCGGGTCAAAATGCTGGCGGTCGAGCGTTTCAAATCCGACCGAAAGCCCCGACGAGGCGATCGCCTTGCTCGGCCGCGGCATGATGCGCCCGGCTGCCGGCAGTTCAAACACATACGGCTTGTCCGTGATCTCAGCGGCGGCCTCTTCAGCCAGCAGGCGAGGAAGATTCGGCGACAGTCCACAGGCCAGCGACGCGGCCAGACCCTGTTGCATCACACGACGGCGACTGAGCGGTTGCACGGGCAGACTCCTGATCAGTTGGAAGGTAAGTCGGAAGCAGGTTTAATCACTTCGGTGTCCTGCATGGTGAACACCGGCGAATCGTCCGTGATGATCTTCACCCGATCAAAGCGCAGCCCGCGAACGTAGCGCGTCTCGACGCCTTTGTCCGCGTGAATCTTCAGGTCGGTGAAGCTGACATTTTCGATCCACTGTTCGGACAGGCCCAGGATTTTGATGGCGCGCTTGGCCTTTTCGCAGCGGACGTTGTTGATGTGAATGTTGCGCAGGATCGGCAGGCGCGAGTCCGGGTTGCCTGATGTGTAGCGTGTATTCAGGTAGATCGCCTGGCCGCCGACGCCGAGGATGTCGACATCGCGGACGTGGATATTCTCGACGATGCCGCCGCGCCCGGGCTGAGTCTTTACATAGATGGCGCGTTGCGTGCCGTTGACGATCAGATCGTGGGCCAACACATTGCGCACGCCGGCGGACATCTCACTGCCGATCGTCATCGCGCCGTGGCCGTGCCGCATCGCGCAGTGGCGGATCACGATGTTTTCACAGGGGATACCGACCGCCCAGGCGTCGTGGTTTCGACCGGCTTTGAGCACGACGCAATCATCGCCGCTGTCGAAGTAGCAGTACTCGATCAGCATGTTGCGACACGAATCGGGGTCAATGCCGTCGCCGTTGTACGCGCCGTAGGTGAGTACATTCAGCCGACGCACGATCACGTTTTCGCAGTACACCGGGTGCAGTGTCCACGAAGGCGTGTTCGTAATCGTGAAGCCTTCCAGCAGCACGTTGCGACAACTGTAAAACTGCACGAACGGCGGGCGCACCCCCTGCTCGGGCGTGCCGAAGACGCGCTCTTCCAGCGGGGCCTTGCCGCCTTCATCTGACAGCAGCCATTTCATGCCCGGCTGCTTTTTCTTCCACGGCCACCAGACTTTGCCCTGCCCGTCCAGCGTGGCGTCGCCTTCGCCGGTGACGGCGATGTTCTCACAATCGCGCGCGTAGATCAGCGGCGAGTAGTTGTAGCATCGCACGCCGCCGCGCTGGATCAGCACGACGGGCAGGTAATCTTCGAATTTCTGACTGAACCGCACGACCGCGCCGTCGGCCAGATGAAGATTCACGTTGCTTTGCAAATGGATCGGCCCGGTCAGCCAGTCGCCTTCGGGCACCAGCACGCGCCCGCCGCCGGCTTTGGCGCAGGCGTCGATGGCTTTGGCGATCGCCTCGGTGCACATCTTCTCGCCGCCGAGTTCAGCCCCGTAGTCGCGGATGTTGAACGTCCGGTCGGCGAACTTCGGCCGCTGAAGTTGCGGCATGTCGAATGGCGTATTCAGCGGGGCGATCTCGGCCGGTGCATCGCGCGCCACATCCAACCGCGGATCGATCTCCGCGCTCAAAGGTCGGCACAACCCGACCACCACCATCGCAAACATCAACCACCCTACCCCCCGCACGCCCCTGCTGACAGCCCGTCCGACAAACATGCAAGCCTCCGGTCGCTGGTTGCCGCGTCGATTACGCAAGCCTCTGACAGGTCGTACGATGCAGCGACACATTTCTTACAGGCCCGTTGATAAAAAGGCAGAAAAAAACCCACCGAAACGTTGTAAGAAACAGTCGGCCCTGACGTATGTATTGACGGCACAGCGTGCCATCGCAGCTCGGACAAGGTTGCAGATGTTTTGCAACACGATGCAGTTCAGTATCTTACGGTAGAAGGCATGACAGAGCAGAAACGCAATGAACTGTTTGCCCGCCACTGGGTCAAGGCCCAGCCGGTGGTGATGACGTATCTGCTGACGATTCTGCGGTCGGCCTCGGATGCTGAAGACGTGTTGCAGTCCGCGGCCCTGAAGGCGGCGACGAAGATCGATCAGTACGACCCCGAGCGGCCGTTCATGTCGTGGGTCATGGCGATCGCCCGTCACGAAGCGGTCGATCACCTCCGCCGCCACCGTCGCGATCGGCTGGTCTTCGCCCCGGACCTGATGGATCAGCTTGCCGCTGACGCCGAGCTGCTGACCGATCAGATGACCGATCGCAAGCTGGCGCTGGCCGAGTGCCTCGAAGCCTTGGTCGACCGCTCGCGAAGCATCATCGCCATGCGCTACCGGGAGAATCTTTCGATCCAGAAGATGGCCGACCGACTGAGCATGACGCCCAATGCGATTTACGTGGCGCTGCACCGCATCCGTGAAACCCTGGCCCGCTGCATTCAGGACCGGTTGACCCCGCCGCAGGAGAAGACCGGTGATTGATCACGCCGAACTGATTTCTGAATACCTGGACGACCGCATCACCGCGGCGCGTTTTGACGATCTGCAGACTGTTCTGCGGAGCGATCCGGCGCTGCGACGTCAACTGCTGGACCGCGCCGTGATCGATCAGCATCTGCGCGAGCCGATCAGCCTGACGACCGGGTCGGAGTCCGACGATTCAGCGTGGTGGAATGGATACAACGAGGTCGATTCACAGTCACCGGCGCATCACAGTTGGCGGTGGCAGCCGGTCGCGGCCATGGCGGCGCTGATCTGCCTGGTGGGTTTGATCGGGTTGATTACCACGACTACGAACTCACCCCAGCAGCCTGCGCCTGCGGCAGTACAGGGCCCCAGCGCCGTCGCCTTGTTGACCAACAGCCATGGCGCCGTCTTCGCGGATGATTCACAACCGACCTCGCTTGGCGGGCGGTTGAGCGCGGGGCCGATTCGACTGGTTTCCGGCACGGCGCAGGTGATGTTCGATTCCACGGCCGTGGTCGATCTGGTCGGTCCCTGTGAATTCGAAATCGTCGGCCCTAATCGCGGGCAGCTTCGTCATGGCGAAGTGCGGGCGTTCGTTCCGACCGCCGCGTCGGGTTTCACCCTCGCCACGCCGCACGGCTCGATCGTCGACCTGGGCACAGCCTTCGAGGTGACGGTCGATCCGCCGAACGACACGATCGTCCGCGTGATCGAAGGGCGCGTGGCCGTGCTGGATATCAACGGTTTGAACCGCAACTTCCTGGCCGGTGATGAAGTCAGCCTCAACGATCAGGGCATCGCCAGCGTTCGGCAGAACCTGCTGATCGTCGACGTCGAATCCAACAGCGGTCATGAATACACCATCGAGCACCACGCGCTGAACGAAGACGCGCCGGCTCACTCGGACCGCAATTACCAGTGGAACGGCCTGGATGATTCAGGCATGCCGGCGGCGCTGCACGGCGCTGACTATGTCCGCACAGCCATGTCCGACAAAAACAAGTACGACCTGCATGTCACCGTCACGCTGTCGCGCCCCGCACGGCTGTATGTCTTTCTAAGCGATCGCTGCCCGGTGCCGACCTGGGTCACCGAGCAGGGCTTTGTCGACACCGGCTGGAAGATCGGCCTCGACGCCGCCGCCGGCGGCAAGCCGCTCGCCATCGGTCCCGGTCAATCGATTGATGTGCCTTACACCATCTGGGCGATGAATGTGCCCGAGGCTGGTCGCGTGACTTTCGGACCGGTTCAGGCCGAGCCCAATCCGCAGGCGGGAACCTATGGCATCGCCGCCACCCCGCTGCCTGAAAACGATGAGACCACCGGGCTGTCGAAGCCCGCTTTGCAGCCCCAGTAGAAAGAGGATGAATATGATGCAACGGATCTACCAGATCGCAATCGTGTCGGCGTTTGTCATGTTGATCGCCATGCCGGTTCGGGCGGCTCTCATGATCGACTTCGAAGAGGCCGGCGACGATGACAACACCCATCCCGCCGGTTACATCAGCCTATCGGGCAGTCAGGACGCCGGCACCGATTCGTATTCCTTCACCGGCCTGTCGGCGAATTTCGGCGTCAGCGGCACCGTGGATGTCACCCTCTCGGGTACGGACACGCGCTTCTTCGATCGGGAGACAATCACCGCGGGCGATGGGTTCGGCGGCCTGGCCCGCGACTTCGTGTTCACCCCCGCCGCCACCAACGGCCTGCTGATCACCCTCTCCGACCTGTCGGCCGGTCATTACAAGTTCACTGGGTTCTTCCACGATTCCGGCAACAACCAGGGCGTCGCCGACCTGTTCGTCGACACCACCGGCACCGGGTCCAGCTTTGTGCAGGTCATCGATGACGTGGCCTACACCACCGGCACCAGCGTCGCCGCGATCGGTAAAGGCGACTTCTCCTTCTATGCCGACGGCGTCAACGATGTGATCGTCCGCGTGTTCAATCCGAACTCCACCAAGGCGGACCTGATCAACGCTTTCACGCTCGACCGCCGCAAAGGGCTCTACGTCGACTTCAACGACAACGACAACGAGGTGTCCGGCGACAACGACGCCGGCGTCAGCTACACCCAGACGGGCTACCTGTCCGTGACGCAGTCGGGTGTCACCGGCGTGGCGACTGATGTCGGCACCGTCGATATTTCCGTCGGCCCCTTCAGCGCAAACCCCGACCGCGATCGCGGGCCGGTCACGACAGATCCTGACAGGTCCGACCTGCTGCGCGATTTCGTGTTCAATCAGGCCACGAACCTCGACATCACCGTCAGCAATCTCGACGCCGGCACCTATGAATTCACCGGGTATTTTCACGACAAAGTGGTCGATCACGGCACGGTGGACATCCTCTACAGCACCGACGGTGGATCGACCTTCCTCACCGGCGCGCTGAATGTTGATTACTCCACCGGGTCGAGCCCCGATCCCTTCGGTTTCGGCAGCTTTTACTTGCAGGCCGACGGCCTGAACGATGTGATCTTCCGAATCACCGATGCAGGCTCCGGCGCGAACGTCATCAACGGATTCGACCTCGTGGCGATTCCGACGCCGACCGCGCTGGGCGCCGGCGTGATGATGCTGGGCCTGATGGGACTGCGCCGACGTTCAGATTGAACAGTCAAAGCCCACGGATTGGATCCGTGGGCTTCAGGAAAAGTAATGATGCGCCGACAAGGTTTCACACTGATCGAGTTGCTCGTGGTCGTGTCGATCATTGCGCTGTTGATCGCGATTCTGCTGCCGTCGCTGAGTCGTGCCCGCGAGGTGGCCAAGCGCTCGGTCTGTGCGGCGCATCTACACGAAATCGGCACCGCCGCGACCATGTATACCGTCAGCAACAAGGGCAACTACATCCCCTGCGCCCGGCGAAATGTCCAGTTGAACATCACCAGCTCGGGCGCTTACGCCTCGGACAGCAGCAAGGACTGGTCAAAATTCGACGCCGCGAAGAACTGGATCGGCGAATGGGAACGGCTCGGCACCATCGCCAAGATCGACCCGTCGATCACCATCGTCGACGGCACACCCGTCGACGCCCCGGTATGGGACTGCCCCAGCCGCGAGTTTAAAACCCAGTACCAGGCCACCTCCTCCGGCAAGCCGGTCATCACCACCAACTACTCCTACTTCGGCGGCATCACCAAGTGGTACAACCCGTCGAACCCCGGCGGGATTCGGTCGCGCAGTCCCGTGACCGTCAGCAACGCGCGCGGCAGTTGGGTGCTCGCCACTGACAGCATGATCAAAATCGACTACGCCTGGGGCCAGGGCAGCAGTTCATCCTCGCCGTACGCCTATGTCGACCTGCCCTCGCACAAGTCGAACCACGCCGACGGCCGCCCCGAAGGCGGCAACCAGGTCTACGTCGACGGCTCGGCCGGTTGGGTCGACTTCAAGGACACCATCTACATCCACTCGTGGTCCACCAATGGTTCGCGCGCCGCTTACATGTACCAACAAGACCTCGGCGAGTATGATCCACCGGCGTCGGCGTATGGGTATTGATTGTCGTATGCGTTGTGTTGTCTGCTTCATGCTGATGTGTTGTCTGTCCGCCGACCACGTGCGGGCGGAGGATACCCTGCCGCAACCGACGCGGATCATCACGTACAAGACGGTCGGCGATGTGGAGTTGAAGCTTCACGTGTTCGAACCGGCGGGCCGCGCCGAGGGCGACCGCGCCGCGGCGATCGTGTTCTTCTTCGGCGGCGGGTGGAACCGCGGCACGCCCACGCAGTTTTATCCGCAGTGCGCCCATCTGGCCGCGCGCGGCATGTGGGCCGCGTCGGCGGAGTATCGCGTCAAGGAGCGGAATCACACGACCCCGATCGAGTGCGTCAAGGACGGCAAGAGCGCCATCCGTTACGTGCGAGCCCATGCGGATGAACTCGGTGTCGACCCCGATCGCATCGCCGCGTCGGGCGGGTCCGCCGGCGGTCATGTCGCCGCGGCCACAGCCGTGGTCGACGCCTTCAACGAAGACACCGACGATCAAAACATCTCACCCGTGCCCAATGCCCTGGTGCTGTTCAACCCCGTGTATGACAACTCCAAAAGCGGCTACGGGTACGGCCGCGTCAAGGCCTACTGGCAGCAGATCAGCCCGATGCACAACATCCGCAAAGGCATGCCGCCGGCCATCGTGTTTCTCGGGCGCAAGGATCACGTGATCCGTGTCCAAACCGCCGAGGCGTTTCAGAAGAAGATGCAGGACGTCGGCGCACGCAGCGAGTTGTATCTCTACGACGATGCCGAGCACGGCTTCTACCGTCCAACCGAACACGGCGGACGGTTCTACCGTGACACCCTCGCGAAGATGGATGCGTTTTTAAACTCGCTGGGGTACCTGAAGACTCCGACGCCTCAATAGCCTCGACGCAACGCGTCGCGGTCCGCGGAGCGTTGCTCCGCGGCTATCACGGCGGCAATTGACGTTTTATTCAGCCGGGCGATCAGCGCATCGGAATCGCATCGCGCTCAGCCAGCAGAATCACCGAGTCATACACCGGCACGCCATGAATCGTCACGTGGCCGCTGGTGGTTTTCACATTCGACGCATCGATCGCGCAGACATCGCCGGTGCGCAGGTCCACCCAGACAGGGTTTTTCAGCGTCGTGTTCTTCAGCGTCACGATCGCGGTCTCAACCTCGGGTTTCTTGCCCGGCGTGTCGGAACTGCGCCACAGCGTGACGATCGTTCCCTTGGGGGCGCTGTAGCCGAACACCGTGTAATCCTTCGCTTCGCCGCCGGCGGTGATGTCGGCGTCGAAGTCCTTGATGCGCTGGACGGTGTCGTCGAAGACCGCCGTCAGGTGCTGTACGGCCGCGTAGGCTTCCTTGGGCCGATCGACGGTCTTGTCATCGTGAATGGCCAGCAGGCCTTTGAAGTTGCGGCGGGAAGGATACTGCATGTCGCAGATGGCGAAGTACGACGTCGGGATGTCGCGCCCCAGGTCGCCGAGCAGGCGACGGAGCGCCCACTTGGCCTGCGAGGTTTCCGTCCAGTCGTGTTTGGACAATGCGCCGAAAGAGCCGGCCTTCGACGGGGCGCCGTTTTCACCCTGGCGGATGATGATCCGCGGGTCGTAGGATTGCACCAGCTTGCGCAGACGCAACACGGCGCCGTAGCTGGCGTCCGGGTTGAACGAATACGGGTGATAAGTCAGCTCGTCGATCAGGCCGAGCTGGTTTTCCTTTCGGACGATGTCGAGCACTTTCTTGACCCAGTCCAGCTTGATGCCCGCCATGCCGAAGCCGAGGATGCGTGCATTGGGCTGATGTTTTTTGATGGTGCTGGCGGTGCGCATCAGCAGATCGGCATAGGTATTGGAATTGTCCTGCTTCTTGTGCAGAGCCGGCTCGTTCCAGATCTCCCATTCATCGATCTGTCCCTTGTACCGCTCGACCAGCGCCGCCACGTAGCGGTCCCACGCGGCCAGGGCTTCTTTGCCGTGGATCAATCCGCCGCCGAGGCCGGTCCCGCCGCCGCCTTCGTAGAGCGGATTGCCGTAACAGACGCACATCCAAGGCTCGACGCCCTGGTCAACCATGTCGTTAACGATCGCATCCAGCCAGGCCCAGTCATACACACCGGGCGACTTTTCCGTCTTGGCCCAGCCGCTCTGCAGCCGCGCCTTTTTGACGCCGAGCGGGCCGAGGTATTTTTTCCAATGTTCGTACACGGTGAAGTCGCGGTCCATCGTCTCGGCGCCGACCGACCAGTTGGACGACTTGATCTCGTTGGCCGAGCGCGTCTTGATCTGGCCGATCTTCTTGAGGCCCGTTGCGTCATCCGCACGCAGCGCCGGTACAACCAGGGCGGTGGTGCACACAACAGTCGCGATGAGGATCAACAGGCGTTGGCGGAGGGTGCGAAACATCTGGAAAACTCCTTGTGGCAAAGACATGTTGGGAAGAGAAGGGTGAATCGCCATGATACATTCAATGCGCAGCGGCTGATCAGAACGTCCGATCCAGCTGCAGCCACATGTTGTCGATATTGATGCTCGCTGCTGGGGGGAACCCGAGCGGAATTTCATCGAGGTCCATCGGACCTTGCTCGATGACGGTTCGGTAAGACCAACTGGAATGACCGTCGCCATAGGTGGCGTTGATGCCTTCGCCTTCATGAACGCCGTCAACGAAGGGGTACGACGAGAAGGCGTCGGCAAAGATCGCGTTGTTGGACAGGTCCATCAACCGCAGCATGTCTGGCGGGAACAGACCGCCGCCGGGTGGGTTGAATCTATTATCGTTGGTGGTGACGTCCGGCCGAGCCGACCAGCCGATGCGCGTGGTCTTACCCGGGGCCGGCGGCCAAGGGTTGCCTGGTTCGTTGAGCATGATCGGTGTGTATGTGCAAGACGGGCAGTACACGATCTCGGGATTTTCCAGCAGTTTCGCCGCATAGAGCCGACCCCACTGGACCAGGTCGGAGTTGACCTGGCGGATCAGGTAGTTCCACTGCTTGGTCGAGCCCCAGTGATTCAGCGGAACTTTCCCTTTATAGGCTAAGGCGTAGAACTGCAACGTGAGATAAGTCTGTCGCTGATTGGACATGCAGGCGACGCGCTTGGCCTGATCACGGGCGCTTTTAAGCGACGGCAGGAGAATCGCGATCAGCAGGGCGATGATCGAAACCACCACGAGCAATTCGATCAGTGTGAAGCCGCGGCCTGGTGACGTTTGTCGCATGCGGTGTTGATCCACGCGGTGTGGTTTGAAGCGGTCAAAGCGACCGGGCGACTTTCGCCGCACGGCCGCGTGCAGGCGGTGGCCTGTTATCGACGTCGACGCATGAGCATCGACGCGAAAATGACGAGTCCGCCCGGCAGGGCTGCGGGCGTCGGGGTGGCGATGATCTGAATGCCGTTGAGGATCGAGTTCGTCGCGCTTGAAGAACCGACGTTGAATCCGTCATCGATGATGATGTTGATCGCATCGCCGGCTTCGATGATCAGGTCGTAACGAGCGTAATTGTCATTCAGCAGCCATGAGGAAGGCGACGAATGGCTCGCGGGATTGTTTTCGAGCAACTCGCTGGTGAAGCTGGAGTAGTCGACCGTGGTCGAGCTGCCGCTGGTGACGCCGACGTACGAGTTCATCTGCAGGACGGTGCTGGAGTAGGGATTGTCAGCGATGATGTAGACGGAGTACCAACCGGCGGCTAGGCCCGTGACCTGCGCCCCGAAGGCGAGATTGGTCGTGCCGGATCGCAGGTAGTCGCGGCCCATCCGGTTGGCCAGGTGCGATGGCGGCCCGCTGTTGCCGACGGCGGCGCTGGAACCCGTGCTCACGATGGAACCGGCGGAATCGAGATCGAGAATCTGCGAAGTCGTGTTCGTTTCCAGCCCGAGGTTGATCGCGACGCCGGTGGCGGTCACCCCGTTGGTGTAAAACAGCGTCGTATCGTCGGCGGTGATCTGGTTCCAGAGCGTCTCCCCATCGACGAGCGTGGCCTCACCGCCGTCGGCGGAGTAGGCCGGCCCGCGGGCGGCCGAGGAATTGCCCTCGTCATTGCTCAGGTCGAAATTCAGCGAAGCGGCGTGCAGCGGCGCCACGGCGAACACCGCCAGCGCGATCAGCGGCGCGCCGATTCGGACGGCGGCCAGACGATACCGCCGGCGGCGCAACAGCAGTCCGGCGATCAGCATCAATCCTGCCGGCAGCGCGGCCGGCGTCGGAATCGTCAGCAGCAACTGCGATTCGCTCAGCACATCGCCGGACAGCCGCACCTCGTCCAGCACGCCCGTCCAGGGATTACTGGCGCTGTTGTAGGAACCGATGCGGAAAGTGGTGGGGGTGTCGTTCAGCGACGCGATGGAGTGGTTCATCGAGATCGTCTGCAGCGCGGTGTTGTCCGTGAGGTTCTTGACGTAGAAGGTCACGCCGTCGGTCGTCATGGATTCATCGAACGACGCGGCGACGTAGTAGTCTTTGCCGACTTCGATGTTGATCCCCGAAGCCATGACGTTGGTGTCCGATCCGTCATCCGACAGAATCAGGAACAGGTCATTGGCCGAACCGCTGATTGACCCGATGTTGCTGGTGCCGGCCACGCCGAAGGCCCAGCTGCGCTCGCCGGGGTCCGATTGCCATTGTGAAGCGATGTACTGCGTGCGGCTGCTGGTCAGGCCCTTGTTGATGTACGCCTCGATGGTGAAGTCGTTGACCGTGAGCGCGGGGACATCGAAGATGTAGAAGTTGCCGCCGGAGGTCGCCGAGGCGGAGCTGTTGAAATTCGCCGCACTGCTGTTGGCGTCGCCGGTGCTGGGGATCGGGTTGTCAAACGCCGAGCCGGCGCCCGTACCGGGCAGCGCGATCTGGTTCGGCGCCGGTGTGGCGCTGGACACGCCCAGCGCCTGGCCGTTGCCGCTGTAGTCGTCGAGCCAGTCATTGTTGTCACCAACGGTCGCGGTCGAAGCGCCTTCAAAGCGCCAGTAGCCGATCGTGCTGGCAGATAATTGCGTCGTCAGGCCGGCGATAATCAGGAGGATGTAAAAGCAGTTTCTCATGGCATGTCTCCACCTATTCAGGTTTTTCGAGTTTCCGTAAAGATTGATTTTCTCCGGCGTCGTCGGACATTGACGCGTCGAGGGGATGTGTTTTATCAGCGGGATCGGTCGGCTCGTAGAGCCGCAGATTTCGGAATTCGCCCAGCGCCCGGCCGTGCGCATCGTCATCGGCGAAGATGACCAACTGCCGGATCAAGCCGCGTGTGTGATCGCCGAGGCGGATGCGAATGGTTTTCCAGTCCGAACTCGAAGCCTGGCGGTAGTCGCTCCGCACACCGGGCGCTTTGTAGTTGCTGCCGGCCAGGGCGAACATCGTCTCGTCGGATTTAACGTTGTCGTCGTTGTCGACGCCGATGCCGACCATTTCACCCGCGTGAATTGTCCGGTACTCGGCTTCGAGGATGGTCTTTTCAGTCACTTCGTAATCGACGGCAATCGACTTCCATGAGTTGCCCTGAAGCTGACACACGGCGCCGTCTTCCAACAGCGTGGCGCGGGTCGGCTTGCCGTTGTAACCATCCTGATTGGCATAAGGAGCAGGGTGGACCCGGTCCAGGCGGATCGGCTCGGTCGGTCGCCCGTGGCGCGACACGCCCGGGAAGCCGTCACGCATCACGCGGCGATCGGCGAACAGCGAATCCATCGGCGCCACATCGATCAGGCTGTCGGATCGTTCGGGGTCGAATCGCACCGCCTGCCAGCGGGTCAACTCACGCTGGGCGATCGCCTGGCCGCCGGTGTCCAGTGTGACGACTTCGACCCGGCCGTCGAGGACTTCCAGGTCGACAGTGCCGGACTCATCCACGTGGACGCCGAACTCCGTGCCCAGGTCGCGGATGCGCAGGCGCTGAGTCCGAATGGTGAAGCCGGTGACATCGGCCGGGGCGATGGCGATCATGGTGCCGCGACGGACGATGGCGTGCATCGGGTCGATCATCTCGAATTCGCCGGGGCCTTCGAACGTCAGGGTCACGCCGGCGGTGGTGACCAACTGCATCGACCCGGCATTCAGCGAGACCACACCCTGATTCAGTGTTTGCCCCGCGACCAGCGGCTCGCCAGTCGGGCCCCATTGCACATCCCGCATGGTCGTGACGGTTCCGACCGGCCCCGATCGCATCGCGATGGATTGCTTGCTTGATCCGTCGCCCGCCGTCGCCCAGATCGACCACATCGTCACACACAGCGCCACGATCGCCGCGGCCGCCGCCAGCGATCCGATCCACCACCGCCGGGGGCGCGCCGCAAGCTGCTGCGGGCTCGACAAGCCCGACAACTCGCGAATCTGTGTCCGTGAAGCCGAGTACTGAAGCGACTCGCGCAGGATGCGCCGCTGCACACTCAACGTGACCAGTGTTTGAACCGCATCATCGGAATCGCCGAGCTGTTCGATCAGTCGGGTCGTTTCCGCGTCGTCGCACAAACCGTCGAGGTAGCGGACGACCAGATCGCCGAAGACTTGATCATCGGGCAAACCGGCAGCGGGTTGTGACGCATCGCGGGTCATTCAGCGGGTTCCGGTGTCGTTGGATTCAGCAGCCAGGGCGGCGCGGATGCAGTCGGCCAGTGTCTGATGGGTGCGCGTCAGCGCTTTGTAGATCGTGTCGACCTTGCGGCCGAGGGCGCGGGCGAGGTCCTGGCCAGTGATGCCCTGGCCGTAGCGCAGCTCGATGATGCGGCGGGCGTACGGGCTGAGTCTTTCCAGGCAGGTTTTCAGAGCGGCGCTTTGATCGGAGATCACGCCGGCGTCGTGTTGGGTCCAGGCGGCTTCGATGCGGTCGAGCAGTTGATCGTTGAAGATGACCCGCTGACGGGAGGTTTTGCGAAGCGCCGCCACGCCGTAGAACCGCGCCGCCTGAAGCAACCAGTGCTTCAGATGCGCCGCATCGTTGATCTGGCTTCGCTTCTGCAACGCCGCCACGCTGATCTCCTGAAACACATCTTCAGCCAGGTGCTCGTCGTGAACGATCACCTCGATGAACGCCACCAGCCCAATCCGCTGGCGCCAGAGTTCTCGAACGATCGTCGCCTCATCAAGAGCCATAACAAGGGTCTCCCTAGTGAATAGCGCGCCGACGGCCGGACTGGACATACCCCCGCGACAAAAACTCCAAAAAGCGGCGCAAAATCGTCACAAAAACAAATCTATACTGCCTTTACATCATTTCTTAATCTCGATCAGCGATACCGCGTTCGGCGGCAGATCAAGCGTCATTTCGAATGTATCACCCACCGACCGGCGGCTCAGCGACTCGACCGTCTCAAGCCCCATTCGGCTGCGAATCTGCTGAATCTGCTCGGGCGTGGGCTGGGTCGGGCTGCCCATCTCGCAAAAGACGCTGTAGGCGTTGCTGTGATGCTCATCGATCCGCCAGTGGGTGACCTCCGCGTCGGCCGGCTTCGACCAACCCGTCGACAAGCTCAACCGTACCGCCCGATCCTCACCTTCATTGCGCCACTGCTCGGGCACGAAGCGCGTGATCATCACCGTCAGATGATCTGCCCCGTCGCGCGCCGCCAGAATCGTCACTTCGTCGTCATCAGATTCGACATGGGCGTCGACCCACTCGCCGCCGAGTTTGGCCAGCAGCTTGTACCCATTGAGCAGGGGCTTATGGAACCCGTTGAGCGTGTGCACTGTCCGCTTGCCTTCGAAGTCGAACTGCTGTGGCACCTCGTACCCGGAGATGCACAAAAACATGTCGCCGAGGTGGGGGTTCTCCGCCCGCCGCCAGGCCAGTTGTTTGGCGACCATCGTCGTCAGAAACGATGCGGAGAATTGCGTGTTGCGCACTTCCGCCATGGGGCGTTTTTTCATGGTGGTGCCGCCGCCGGAGGTCACGCCCCACTCGGCGATCATGATCGGCACATCACGCAGTTCGGGATATTCATCGCGCATTTCGACAAGCTTGCGCTGCTGGGCCAACATGTAATCGACGCTGGGATACGGAAACATCGGCCCGCCCTGGCCGCTGTGCCCCCCGTAGGTGTGGACCGTGATGTAGTCGATCGGCGTGCCCTGCTTGCCGGTGGCGTGGTTGGTGCCGTGGGTGATGTGCTCGAGAAACCCTTTCCAGGTGTCGGGCTTCTTGTAGGTGTTGTAGCTCGAATACGACGGCCCGCCGATTCGTATCTTCGGGTTCACCCCTTTGACGGCCGCGGCGAAGTGGTCGTACAGCTTTTTGTGCTCGGTCAGGTCCGCCTTGTGCCAGAACCCGCTGAGGTTCGGTTCATTCCAGCAGGTGAAGTACCACGCAAGCACTTCCTTTTCGCCGTAACGTTCGAGCACGTGTTTGGTGAAGTCGACGCACATCGCCTGCCACTGGGCATAGTCGGCCGGCCGCCCGGTGTTGATGCGCTTGTTGTTGAGGAATGTGCGATTGCGACCGTGCTTCGGGTTGTCTGCGATCGCGGCCGGCATCGAGAAAAACGCCACCACCGGACGTATCCCGTGACGCAGCAGCAGGTCCACCCGGCGATCAAAGTGATCCCATCGATAGCTGACGGCGCCATCGTCGCCAACGACCGCCGCGTCCTCCGGCTGGTTGTACAGCCGGATGTAACGCTGCGCCGCGCCGGTCTCGGCCAACAACGCAACAAGATCTTCACCCCACGCCCCGTCGAGAAATTCCGTGGGATGGAAGACCATGTTGGCCCAGAAGGGCTCGTTGTTGCCGATGACCTGCTTCGCATCAACCGTGACCTGAACCGGCTCGGCCCCCATGCTGATCGTCGCGGCCGCCAGCAGGTAAACACACAGCGTGGCGCCGATGATCCGATGTCGCGAATGTTGAAACATGATGCGAACCTTTCATTGCCGGGGTTCGGCTGTGCCCAGAGCGTTACCTGTCACGTGCACCTGCTCGCATGATTCATCCTGCTGCAGGAACTGCTGACGATCGACCGCGCTGCGGCAGCCGTGTATCAGCGCCCCGCGGACGCCATCGAGCCGGACCACCGATTCGGTCGCCTCGGTGATCTGCGCCCGCAGGCTGAACAGGTCCAGGTCGCGCACGTCGTCGCAGATGATCGCCGGGCGGGCGTCGTCTTCGTCGAAGCCCAGGTCGATGTTGTGCAGTCGCAGATTGCTGACGTGGCGGCAGAACAGCCCGTAGGCCGACAGCTTGCCGAACATGCTGTACTTCGGATAGGAGCTTGTTTTCTCGGGGATTTCGCGATGTGCATCGTCGAGTGTGCCGCCGCCTTTGAAGCGGATGCGGATGTTTTCAAGCGTGACGTTTTCGATGGAGTGATCCGGGATGCCGGAGACGGCGCATCCGACGGAGCTGACCTCGTCCGCCTGCACATCGCGGATGATCACGTTGCGAAGCGATCCCATCCCGGGCTCGGGCAGACCGGGAATCGGCCGGGCGCGGTTGCCCAGACGGATAAAGAGCGGCGCGCCGACGTTCTTCATCGTGATGTTCGATACGGTGACTCGGTCGAGCGTTGCGCCGTCAACCATCTCCACAGCGATGCCGCTGTTGCCGGTGTCGTAGATCGTGCAGTTGCTGATGGCGATGTCTTCGAAACCGCCGTTGGACTCGGTGCCGAGCTTCAGGGCGCTGGCACCGCTGCTGAGTACGCAGTTGGTGATCACAACGCGCTGGCAGGGGCGCTCGGTCGTCGCCTTGAGCACGATCGCGTCGTCACCGGAGTAAACCGAGCAGTCGGCGATGCGCACATCGCGGCAACTGTCGATGTCCATGCCGTCGCGATTTTCACGGATGCGGCTGTGAATCGACACGCCGCTGATCGTGACGTTTTCACAAGCCAGGTAATGCGAGAGCCACCGAGCGGAATTGCGGAAGCTGACATTTTCAACGCGAACGTTTTTACACTCGCTGAAGCGCAGGATGTACGGCCGCATCTTGTCGTCGCCGCGCTTCGCCGCGAAGTGCTTACCCTGCCCGTCGATGAGACCGCGGCCGGCGATGCCGATGTTTTCCGCCGCCTCGGCATAGATCAGCGACTTGGTGAATCGCGCCCGATACAGGTAGGTGATCTTCGGGGTGTTGTCGGGATAGTCGGCAATGTCGGTGGAGCCCAGCAGTGTAGCGCCGGCTTCGACGTAGAGCGTCACGTTGCTTTTGAGACGGATCGTTCCCGAAAGGAATTGACCGCCTTGAAGCATCACCTTGCCGCCGCCGGCTGCCGCGCAGGCGTCGACCGCTTTCTGAATCGCCGCGGTGTCCAGCGTCTTGCCGTCGCCGGCCGCGCCGAAGTCGCGCACATCAAACACGCCGCGCGGGCCTTCGGCTTGCGCCGTGCAACAGATCATCACAACCGCCAGCATTCGCATGAGCTGTTGGGCGATGTTCATCTCAGCGCCCCATCCAGCCGCCGTCGACGAGCATGACCGCGCCATGCACATAGTTCGACGCCGCGGAAGCGAGGAAGACCGTCGCGCCCTTGAAGTCATCGGGTTCACCCCATCGGCCGGCGGGTATGCGCGACAGGATAGCGGGATTGCGCTGCGGATCGGCGCGCAAAGCGGCAGTGTTGTCCGTGGCGATGTAGCCCGGGGCGATCGCGTTGACGTTCACCCCGTGCGAAGCCCACTCGTTGGCCAGCGCCATCGTGAGCTGCCCGATCGCGCCCTTGCTGGCGGCGTAACCCGGCACGGTGATGCCGCCCTGAAAAGTCAGCAGCGAGGCGGTGAAGATGATCTTGCCGCCGCCGCGCTCAACCATCGCCTTGCCGAAAGCGCGGCTGAGGATGAACTGGGCGTTGAGATTCACCTCGATCACCTTGTCCCAGTATTCATCCGGGTGATCGGCGGCCGGCTTGCGGAGGATCGTCCCGGCGTTGTTGACGAGAATGTCGATCGGCGCGCACTCGGCCCCGACACGATCGATCAACCCGTACACCGCCTGCCGATCGGAAAAGTCACACGCATAGCCGGTAAACGAGCGGCCGAGCGCCTTGACCTGCCGGCCGACCTCGCAGTCGTCTTCCAGTTGCGCCGACACGCCAACGATGTCCGCTCCCGCCTCGGCCAGGCCCAGCGCCATCGCCTGTCCGATCCCGCGCCGGCAGCCGGTCACCAGCGCCGTCTTGCCATCCAGCTTGAATTGATCCAACACGCTCATCGTCGGTGACTCCTATTGGCATTGCAGCAGGTACTTCATGCCTGCGGGATTCTGATCGATCTGTTCGAACACGCTCTGCACCTGGTCCAGCGGCGAGACATTCGTGATAACCCGATCCAGCGGGAGCTTGCCGCCGGCGGCCAGCGCGATCGCTTCGTCGAAATCTTCGGGTTCATACACGCGGACGCCGATCAACTGCAGCTCCCGCCAGAAAAACTGAAACAGGTCAACCGGCTTGGGCTGGGCGTGAATGGCGACCATCACGATGCGGCCCCGCACGCGCGCGATCTTCGTCATCGCCTCGACGCCCGCCGCCGTGCCGGACACTTCAAACACGACATCCGCCATCGCATCGCCGCTGAACTTTCCGACGGCTTCAACCAGATCATCCTTTGCGGGATTGACCGTCGCCAGACCGAGCTCGCGGGCGAAGTCCAGTCGCTGGGTGTTGACTTCCGACAGCAGCACGTTGGCGCCATGCTCACGAGCGACCAGCGCAATCAGCAGACCGATCGGCCCGCCGCCGATAACGACGACGTTTTCGCCGGGCTTCACCATCGCCAGCCGCACATCGTGACACGCCACGGCCAGCGGCTCGATCAGCGCGCCGTGTTCCAGCGACAACGACTCGGGCAGATGGTGCAGCGTATAAGCCGGTACGGTCCACGAAGCCTGCATCGCGCCGGGCGTGTCGATGCCGATGAATTTGAGGTTCTTGCCGATGTGGGTGCAGCCGTTGTCCACCGGGGACGACTCACCGGGCGCAAGCGGGCGCACCGCCACGCGCTGGCCGACTTCGAAGCCTTCGACGCCGGGGCCGAGCTCGGCGATCACGGCCGAAGCTTCGTGTCCGATCACCTGTGGAATGCTGACGCGGCGATCCATCGCGCCGTGGTAGATGTGCACATCGGTCCCGCAGACGCCGCAGTACGCCACGTCGAGTCGCACCTCGCCGGGGCCGGGCGCGACCGCCTGACTGTCGCCGATTTTGAATGTCTTATTGCCTTGGTAGTACGCCGCTTTCATCGCGGGTTGCTCCTATGCCTGGGGGCGTTCGAGAATTTGAAGCATGTTGCCATCGGGGTCGACGAAGTTGCGCACCCGGCCGCCGCCGATGGCGTTGATGGGCTCGCCGGTCCACTGCACGTTCTTTTCATCCAGCACGCGCTGGGCCTTGTCGAAATCGCGGACGCGGATGGCGATATGTGACCAGCCCGGGGTCCAGGTCGTGCGCTGGGGGCGGGGCGTATCATCGCGCGGCATGATCTCCAGCAGCGTGCCGTCGGCGGCGCGGAGGATCCACACCGGCTTGTCGTGACGGAATACGCGCTCGTACCCGAGGGTGTTCACATACCAGTCGGTCAGCGCCTCGACATCCTCCGCCGCGACGGCCGGATGATCGATGCCGAGAAAAACGTTGTCATCAGCGGGGGCGTTCATGCGTGCTCCAGGGAATTGACGTTGCATTCGTGCAGCGACATCGAGTTCAGTTGGTACGGGCCTTCGTAGCCGGTGTCACGCAGCAGGCTGGCGACCAGCGCGATCGACTGCGGGTAAAACCACGACCCGAGCATGATGTGCGTGCGGCTCGGATCCTCATCGCGATACTCAGCGGTGACGCGCGATTCGCCAGGCTTCCAGATCCAGTGCGGGCGCGACTTCCACTGCGCCGGGGCGCTGTCGCGCCGGTGGATGAGCCAGCCGCACCCGTCTTCGGATTCATGCATCAGGGCGTGCTGGAGGTAACGCCGCGCCGCCGCGTGAAGGTCATCACGGCGGTAGTCGGTCAGCGCGCCGAGGTTGGCCATCATGTAGGCGCCGTCGAAGTCGGCGCAGTCGGACCCGCCGGGCCAGAACGATCCGTCGGGGAGCTGACAGGCGAGCGTTGAATCGATGTTGCGCTCGACCGCTCGCAGCGGCCAGCCCTGAGCGAAGTAGATCGGCGTGACATGGATCGTGCCGAACAGGCCGTTGGGCAAGTCGGCGCCGAACTGCGTGCCCCAGAAGCCGGTGTTTTCATCAAGCAGCTCTTCGAGCGCGGGGTACATACCCTGCTGCATGATCGCGTCGACCTCGGGCCGATCAAACCAGTCGCGCACGGCAAACAGCGCCGTGGCGCAGGCCAACACCTGGTTGCTTGCCGCCCACGAGTTGGACCAGTCGTACTTTTTCACCCACTGGTACAGCGCCTCGGCATCCAGCAGCGGCTCGATGAACTGCAACGGGCGCGGCGAGCGGCGGCCGAGTATCCGCAATGCCCACAGATGACCGCGCGTGTAGTGCCAGTCGGGTTCGATCGAAGCGATGTCACAGGCGGTGCAATCCGAACGCGATGCATTGCGAAACAAACCGTCTTCGCACTGATCAGCGCAGAGATACTCCGCCCACCCGTCGCGGTCTTCATCTGACAGATCGTCGAGCGCCCCGAACAAGTCGAGAATGTGCAGCGCGTGATAAGACCCGTAGAAACTCTCATCGCCGCCGGGTTCCTTGCGGTACTGCCACGGCTTGTCGCCAATCTTCATCGCTTCGACGAATCGCAGAGCGACGGCTTTGACACGCTCGTAGCCCGGCGTGGGCTCGTTGAACAGGCGGTAGTTCACGATGCGGTTCCTTTGTCCTGAAGAAGTTCAAATGCATCCGATTGCTCGACGATCCGACAGGGCGGATCAACCCCGGGGCCGGTCAGTGACAATTCAAGCGGCGACTGGTTTGTCACGGTGAGCGTCCACTGCTGCTGATCACACGTCAGCGTGCAGGCGCCCCCGGAGCGGTCCATCGTCCAGCGGTCGATGCGATCGGCTTCGTCGACGGCGATCGCGTGAATCGTCACACGCGCCAAGCGCGCTTCGGGTTCAATCCAGCGATAGAGCATGCCGCTGCCGGCATGACCTTCGCCGGGGCGGTCGGGTTCGGGGTGGTAGGCATCGTGGACCATGGCGTAGACCGGGCCGTTGAGTTGCCCATCGGAGCCGTGAGCCAGTCGCAGGCCGGCGCCGCCACGACGCATTGTCAGTGCGCCGTCGTGTACTTCGAATGTTGATCGGCCATCACGATGATTCAGCAGCCAGTTCCACACGGTGCGCACCGGCACGGACGCTTTGATGCGATCAACCACGAACAGCGCGTTTGCGCCGATGCTGACCCACAGGCGGGTGAACTGCTGGATCGGTTCGCCATACAGAGAGCCGACTTCGGACACGGTGACGGTCACATCGCCGAGACGCTGGGTCAACAGGTGGCGACCGCGCGGCGCGACGGGGTCACCGACGCGCAGGCCGTCGATCGGGCGGCGACCGACGATGTTGGATTGCTCCAGCAGCGTCGACTTGGCGAGGTCTTCCTGCAGGCCGAGCGCGTCGGCTTTCAGCAGGAAGGTGCAGGTGTTGTGCGTCTGGGTCGAGCTTTCCAGGCCGTGGATGAGATTGCGGTAGCAACTGTGGCCGGGGTCGACGAGCAGGCGCTGATCGCGGTGGGTCAGGGTGAAGCTGTTGAGGTCGCCGTGCAGGTGGCCGGGGCCGAACAGCGGGTCAGTGCCGCCTTGGATCGCCAGCACGGTGCGGGCGGGCCAGCCATCGCGGACCAGAACATTGCCGTTGCTGTAACGCTGGACGAGGGGCAGTTCCGCCTGCTCGGGTGAAACAGCCGGGGCGGTTTGCGCGAGCCATCGCAGCGTCTGAAAACCCCAGTCGTTGCGCAGGCCGAACGTGGCGAGATTGTGCGGGGCCTGGTCCGGCACCGGCGCGTAGCAGGTATCGAACAGCCACCGCGCCAGACCCGCTTCGGTCGGCATCGTGTCACGACAGCGGGCCGCCACCTGCATCAGCAGATCACCCGACGGACGGAAGATCGCCGCCGAGTCGTTGAAGTTCACCGCCCGGGCGCGCGGCTCATCGCCCCAGCCCGCCATCGGGCGCATGTACAGATGACTCTGTGCGTACCACGGCATCAGGCGCGCCAATACCTGCGGCCCCGCCGGTTGCAGCGCCGGCGCCGCCCCCGTGATCGACTCATACGCCATCATCAACGACAGCGCGAGATAGTTTGAGTATTGCAGCGACTCGGCATAACACCCATCCGGTTGAAACGCCTCAGCCACCACGTGCGTCTGCTCGGTCGCATACTTCAGTGACTTTTCATCACCCGTCACCGCCGCCGCCGCCGCGGCAAGTCCCGCCGTCATCACACCGCGCCAGTTGGCCAGGTGGGTATTGCGATCCAGCCAGGCGCGACACAACGGGATGCCCTTGTCGGTCAGCGCCCCGAGTATCTCATCGCGCTCGCCGTCCTTGAAAACCTCCGGCGCCAGATCAATCGCCGTCGCCAGCGCCCAGCACAGATGCGCCGTTTCCAGATGCCCGACCGGCGGCTTGATGTCATGATCCCGAAACCACGGCCCGATCCACTCCGATTCAGGCTGCCGCGCAATCCATAAACTCACCTCACCGAGCCACCCGCCCAGTGACTCGCTCGGCTCCAGCGCGAACGCCATCGCCGCATCCGAGACATACTCCGCCGCCGGATACCACCACGTCGCATCGTCGTCTTCCCCGAGCAGGCCCGGCGTCTGCGCCCGCTGCGCTGTACGCCGCTGAAGCGCCGCCCAGAAGCGATCAACGATCGCCTCGCCTCGGCCCCGGGCGTCGAGCAGCGCCTGCTTATCCTGTTCGGTGAGGTACACGCTCATCCGTTTGCATCCGCTTAGAAATATCCGCCGCGCGCCACGACCTCCGTCGGCTTCAGTCCGCTGTTGACCCAGTCCTTGATGGTCACTTCCTTGTTGACGACCTGCTCGGCAGCCAGCAGAACTTCCTCCGCGATCGCGCCGGGAATCGCCAGTACGCCGTCGATGTCGCCAAAGATCCAATCACTGGGATGGACAATCACTTCGCCAAGCTGAATCGGCTTCTGGTAGTGATACATGCGGAAGCGGCCGAGCATGCCGGCGCTGCACCGGTACTGATGAAACACCGGAAAATCCTGGCTGAGAATCGCCTCGGTATCGCGGATGCCGTTGACCATCGCGCCGCGGCAGCCGGCCCGTTTGGCGGCCATCGTCATCACCTCGCCCCACTGGGCCGTGACCCGATCGCCCGTGCAATCCCACACGACGACGGACTCTTCATACAGCGCTTCGAGCATCTGCGCGCGCATCTCGAACTCGCCATCGGTGACGAGATCTGGTCCGCCTTTGACGGTGAATGCCCGCCCGGCGAGCTTCATGTTCTCGCGCAGCGGCGCGAACTCGGCCGGCAGCGTGCTGGCGTGCATCTTGTACTTGAAACGCAGCACGTCGTTGACCGCGCCGGTGAACAGCTTCAGGTAGCGCTGGCGCAGCTCGGCATCGCTGAGCGTCGGGGCGGCAGACGCGGGTTCAGTGTCGCTGGTGTTCATGCTCGTCATTTCCTGAAGAAGGCGATATTGTCGAAGTTGATCTCACGGATGAGCACGTGCTCGGGTTGCGACAGAACAAACACGATCACGTCGGCGACCTCATCGGGCTTGAGGAACTTCTCGCGCGGCACCGGGCGATCGCCCCAGTAGTCGGTGTCGACCGGGCCGGGGTTCAAGTCCGTGACCTTGATGCCCTCGGCGAGCACCTGGTCGGCGAGCCCGCTGCTGAGGCCACGCGCGCCGAACTTCGAAGCGCAATACACCGGGGCCACCGGATTGGTGCGCTGCCCGCCCATCGAGATCACCGTCATGATGTGACCCGATTTGTTGGGACGCATGGTCTTCAACGCCTCGCGCGTGCAGAGGAACACGCCTTTGACGTTGGTGTCGAACATCTGCTCGAAGGTTTCCAGCGCGGCCTCGTCGAGTTTAGGCGTCGGGGTGCCGAGGCCGGCGTTGTTCAGCAGGATGTCGACCGTGCCGAACTTCTCGATGCAGGCGGCGAAGGCCGCGGCGACATCCGACTCGCTGCGCACATCGCCGCAGTACGTGACCAGGTCATCCGAGCCGGCTTCCTGCTTGAGGCTGTCGAGCCGGGCGGCGGTCCGGCTCATGGCGAAAACCTTGGCGCCGGCGGCGAGCAGTTTGACGATGGCAGCGCGACCGATGCCGCTGCCGGCGCCGGTGACGAAACAGACTTTTGCGTTCAGGGCGTTCATGAAAGCCTCCCGTTGAGTTTGCGATTAATCAGATGCGCCCGGTAGCCGACCGCGCCGCCGACGAGGGTGCACAACCCGCCGGCGATCATGCCGACGATGCCGCTGTACAACGTCATGTGGGCAGCGCTGGCGCCGACATACATCAACCCCACAGCAATGAAGATCACGCTCATCAGCATGATCAGATGCACGCGGACCTGGGGATCGACGCTGGGAATGTTCGCCGGATCAAGCGGCGTTTTGAGCTTGTCGAGAAAGCGGTTGACCAGTTCCTGCCGCGAGGCGCTGGTGTGAAACACCCAGCCCGAGACGCAGAAGATCAACACGCTGGCGGCGATGGTCGTCAGCGTGGCGACTTCCCAGCTCGGCGCCGCCAGGCCGGCTACCCACGAACCCTCTCCGAACCACGACTGGATCGTCGACCAGAAGTTCAACACCATCGCCAGACCCGCGCCGCCGAGGACGGTGAGAATCAGCGAGCGCGAAGTCGGTCGCCGCGACAGCAGGCCGAACAACAGCGGCACCGCCAGCGGAATCGCCAGAATGCTGGTGAACAGTTTGTTGGCTTCGAAGGCGCCGCCCATGCCGCCGACAAGCATCGCTCCGAGGGTGATGCCCAGCCCGATGAGAATCGTGAACACCCGACCGGCCCACAGCAGGTGGTGCGGACTGGCCCCGGGGGCGAACAGGCGCTTGTAGATGTCGTTGGTCAGCACGCCGGCCATGACGTTGTACTCGGAGTTCAGCGACGACATGGTCGCCGAGAACATCGCCGCCAGCATCATCCCCAGCAGACCGGATGGCAACAGCTTCGCCGAGATCGCCACGTAGGCCATTTCGTGATCAGGCAGATCGGGCAGCAACACGCGGGCCGCCAGCGGGGGCACGACGAACAGAATCGGCGTGGCGAAAAACAGCGTCGCGCTGAGCCACGCGACACGCCGGGCCGCGCGCTCGTCCCGCACGCAGTACAGCCGCTGAATGAAAGCCCAGTTGGCGTTGTACTTGAACAGAATCATCACGTAATACGCCAGCAGCCAGACCGGCATCGCCTTGGGCCCGTGAAACAGGCTCATGTGTTCCGGCGCGACCTCGGCAATACCCGCAAATCCCCCGACCGCATGTAGCGACAGCGGGAACAGAATCACACTCGAAAGCAGTAGCACGACAAACTGAATCGTGTCCAGCACCGTCACCGCCCACAGCCCGCCGATGACGGTGTAGAACGTGATGATCAGCCCCGAGACCAGCACCACCGTGTTCAACTCCCACGGCACGACCGTCGCCAGGAAAAGTCCGATCGCGTACATGCGCACGATGTTGTCCAGCACGCGCATCAGCAACCCGGTCCACGAGAAAAACTGTCTCGCTCCTCGGCCGAATCGCGTTTCAAGATATTCGACCGGCGTGGTCAGCTCCGCTCGCCGCCAGCGATGGGCGAACACCTTCGCCGCGATGATGCAGGGCGGCACCGTGCACCAGATCACCAGCAGCGCCACCAGCCCGTCGTCATAGGCGATCCCCGCGTAGGCGACGAACACGAACGTGCTGAACATCGACATGTAATTGCTGATCCCGGCGACCGGCCAGGGGATCACCCCGCCGCCCTTGAAGTAGCCGGACATGTCCTTCACGAACCAACCGAAGAACAATCCCACGCCGGCCATCAGCACCAGGTAGATCAGAAAAACCGCGTAATCGAGGGTGTGGACATTTTCCATGTTTTATAATATGATATTTGTAAATTACATTGATGTACATGCTAACGCGGCCCCCGCCCCGCGTCAATCAAAAGGTTCACGCCCATGATCCAGGTCATACACCGTGCGTTAGACATGCTCGAACTGTTGGGCAGTCAGCCCGACCGGGTGTTTCCGCTGCGGGAGATCGCCCAGATGCTGGACCTGCACCGGGCCACGTGCAGCAACATCCTCAAAACGCTCGCCGACCGGGGGTATGTCGAGCGGCTGCCCGGCCGCGGGGGCTATCGGCTGGGGACCTTGGCGTCGGCCTGGCAGGGGCTGGCTGAGCACGACCGTGAGATTTCACGTATCGCTCGACCAGTGCTGGGTTTATTGCTTCAAAAGCTGGATGAGACCTGCCTGATCGGGGTTATCCGCGGCGCCCAGCGGGTAACACTCGAGTGTGCGGCCAGCGATCGTGATCTACAGGTGCGCAGTCGGCAGGTTCGCGGGGTGTATTCGACGGCTTCGGGGCGTCTGCTGCTGGCGTTCATGCCGGCCGATCGTCAGGCGACTTTCATCCAGCGCGTCGGGCTGCCCGAGGCGCAGGTGTGGAGCGAGGTTCGATCCGCCGAAGACCTCAAAAAGGCCCTGGCCGGCATCCGCCGTCAGAAGCTGGCCGTAAGTCATTCACCCGAGCACGTGGTGGGGCTGGCGGTGCCGGTGTGGCGACACGAGCAGGTCGTCGCCAGCGTGAGCGTGTATCTGCCCGAGGTCCGGTGCACACCCGGGCATCGCAAGCAGATCATCGCCGCGCTGCGGGAGGCGGGCGATCGAATTTCGCAGGAATTAACCGCCTCGGCCGAGTAGCCGGGCCGCTACGCGGCCCTGGTTTGACGCAATACCCGACGCTGAAAATATTTTCCGGCGAGCATGTCGTATATATCGCCGGCGGTGGAATCAACAGATAGAGGTGCATGATGGCCATTGCTCACGATGAACTCGTGCGACATCTTCTGGCCGACCGGGCCAAGCTGCTGGCGTACATCTGGGTGATCGTGCGCGATGAGCACGCCGCCGAGGACGTGTTTCAGGATGTGTCGATGCTGGCGCTTTACAAGCGGGATGAGATCCGTGACGCCGATCATCTGATGCAGTGGCTGCGCGCCGCGGCACGGAACAAATCATTGCACCTGCTGCGCGATCGCCAAACCGCCCCGGGCCCGCTGGATGATGATGTGGTCGAGATGATGACGCCACACTTTGCGCGCCACGATCAACTGGACAACCTCGATGTGATCGACGCGATCAAACACTGCAAGAGCAAGCTCACCCCCAACGCCCAGCAGATCATTGAAGCCCGCTACCGGGACGGGCTGACCGGCGCGGCGCTGGCCGATCGCTTTGAGCGGTCGGTCAACACGGTCTACCAGGCGTTGACCCGAGCACATCGCGCGATGGCTGAATGCATTCGCATGCGCATGGAGGCCCGCCGTGCGTGATTTAGTCGAACTGATTCTCGCCGTGGTGGACCCCAATGCGCCGCCGCTGGATGAACAGGAGCGCGTCGAATTGAATCGCGCGCTGCGTGAAGATCCGGCGGCTCGCGATCTACTGGCGGACCTCGCCTACCACGGCCGCGTGTTGCACGAAGCGCTGGGAGCACACCGGCCGCAGTCGGAGCAGGACCCGGCGCCGGTGGTTGAGCCGACCCGCACGGAGTCGGGGGCGTACCGGCTATGGTGGGCAGCTGCTGCAGTCGCTGCGGTGTTGGCGCTGGCCGCTTCGGTGTGGCTGATCAACGTGAATCAACCGGCTTTGGTCGGGGATGGCCCCGCCGCTTCGATGGCGAATGTCGCCACGCTGACCGACTTGGAATCGGCGGTGTTTATCGACTCAAACGAACCGATGACGCTCGGCAAGACACTGACCTCGGGGCTCATCGGGCTCGCGTCGGGCCGGGCGCAGTTGATGTTTGAATCCACCGCGGTGGTCGATCTGATTGGCCCGTGCCGCTTTGTCACGACCGGTCCCAATCGCGGGCGACTGATCCGCGGGCGCCTCGAAGCCTACGTGCCGACCGCCGCGCACGGATTCACCGTGGAACTGCCCGGCGAGGTGCAGATCGTCGATCTGGGCACCCGCTTCATGGTCGAAATCGACGATGCAGGCGTAGCGCATGCCGTCGTGTACGAAGGCGCGATTCAGGTGCGTGATCAGACCGCTTCGCATCGCATGACCGCCGGTCAACTGGCGACGATCACACCACAGGGCGTTGAGATCGACACGATGCGCATGCCGCCGGGTGAGTCGATCGATGTGCTGGCGATGCTGTCGCACGGCATGCGAACTCCCGTCGAAGGCGGGTTTGATCCGCAGACCGGCGCGTGGACCACGACCTGGTCGCAGCACCGCATGCAGACGACGCGGCCGATGTATCAACCCGCGACCGATCCGATCGTCGACGGCGTCTTGCGGATCGGACCCGACGGGCAGGCCGTGACCGATTCGAATGGTCACGTCATCGATCTGCCGCCTTGCGACGGTCAGTCGCTGGGCCCGATCTGGATGCGCGGCCGGCTCGCCGAACGTCGCTCCAGCAACGACGCCTGGCTGTACGCCTTCGACCTTGATGACTCATGGTTCGCCCGGACCGACCGCGTGCTCGGGCTGCACCCGAATGTCGGCATCTGCTTCGATCTGGAGGCGATCCGCCAGCGGCGCGGCGCTATCGGGCTCCCGCTGACACTCACCGGCCGCGTCGCCGATGTGCGACCGACCCAACTGAACAACAACACCAGCGGGTTTTACATCTACGTCGACGGCAAACCCGTCTACGCGCAAGCTGATCTGCGGGCCATCGGGCGCGATGTTCGCTTCGAACTACCGATCAATCCCGAAGCGCGATTTGTCACGCTGATCGCCACCGACGGCGGCGACAGTTCCGTCTACGACTGGCAGATCGTCGGTGATCTGCGCCTCGTGAATTCACCAACCCCACCGCCGGCTTCAAAGTGACGCCGCCCGGGAGATTGAGCGATTCATTCGTATTGAAACACGACAGGAGATAACCATGAAGTCGAATCTGTTCACTGTGACTGTTGCCCTGATGTTGATCGCCGCGGCCGCGGGTGATGCCCCGGCAGCGAGCGTCGCCTTCCAGGCTGAAGATTTCATTTCCACGACCGATGGTTCATCCGGCCCGGGTTTCACCGTGGTCAGCGATCTATCCGCGTTCTACGAGCAAGGCGCCACCACGCTCGGCGACACCACCTCCAGCCCGCCGACACATCTGGCGACCTACAGCCTCACCTTCGACACCGCCGGCACGTACTACCTCTACCTGCGATTCGTCACCGACACCCAGGGCAACGACCCCGGCAACTCCAGCGGAAACCTCAGCGACAGTCTCTACATCGCCGCCGACTTCGGCTCCAGCCCCGCCAGCTTCACCAACATCAATGGTCTGGCCGATGTCTCCTCGCCAAACGTCTACGACTGGGCCAGCCTCAGCACGTGGTCCGGCCACGCCAGCAGCGACACCGGCAGCACCTACACCGTCGCCGCACCCGGCACGCTGAGCTTTGTCATCGGGGGCCGTGAAGGCGGACTCACCCTCGACGCCTTCGTCTTCAGCACCGACGGTAATCTCAGCCACAGCGCGCTGAACCTTCTGGTTGTTCCCGAACCTTCCACCGCAGCCCTGTTCGGCCTCGCTTCACTCGTGATGCTGCGCCGCCGCCTCTAATAAAGCCCGGGGGCTGCCGCCCCCGGGGTCCGCAAGCTGTCAGCTTGCGGCTACTGAAAGAATCCACTTCATGCGCCAACGCGCCTTCACATTGATCGAGCTGCTGGTCGTCGTCAGCATCATCGCGCTGCTGATTGCCATCCTGCTGCCGGCGCTGAACAAGGCGCGCGGTCAGGCACGCATCGTCGCCTGCCTGTCGCAGATGCGCCAGGTCGGAACCGTCGGCATCGCCTACGGGCTCGATCATCATCTTCACGATGTGTTCTGGCGCTTCGAGAACCACACCGGCGACTATCCCTACGAATCGGCGCACACCCGCCAGCCGGGCAATCCCGCCCGCGCCCTGCACATGGCCAACGATCGGCCGCAGCGGTATCTGACGACCGGTGAATTGTTCTTCTGTCCGACCTACGAGCTGAATTACGAGGATAATTACGACCCCGAGCCGCCTTCCGGCAGTTTGAAATTCTGGGGCACCTACACGTGGCATTTCCGTCCGCTGACCAAACAGCACGACACCGGGTCGGATGAATCCGCCTCGAATTTCATTCAGAACGACAACCCCAGCCGCAGCGGCAACGTCGTCATGGTCGATACGCCTGCGATGGCTTACGGCGCGGTGCCGACGTTCACGTGGGAGCCCACCGAAGAACACTACAATGCCCTGTTCCACGACGGTCATGTGGAGACGATCTGCACCACGGCCGCGGCGATGGGGCAGTTCATGTGGGGCCCGCTGGGACGCCCCAACTGATCACATCATGTTCATACCACCCGATAGGATCTTTTGATGACACGACTCACTGCTGTTGCGACATGGATGATTCTCGGATTGATCAGCGTGCAAGGTTTCGCCGAGCCGCGCGTGGTGAATGTCGATGTCTGCGTCTACACCGCCACGCCGTCGGGCATCCTCGCCGCCGTCGCCGCCAGGCAGGCCGGCCGCTCAGTGGTCATCGTCGAACCGAGCCGCTGGATTGGCGGCATCCTCGGCGCCGGGCTCAAGCCCATGCAGGACTGCCCCAACTACAACGCAACCGGCGGGATGACCCGCGAGTTGATCAAAACACTCGGCCAGCCGCACGATCCTGATGCGCCCCGCAAATCGATGTATCACCTGAACCCCGATGATATCGCCGCCGATTTCGCTGCGCTGCTCAAAGAGCATGACATCGAAGTGATTTTCGAGCATCGCGTGGCGCGGTGCGACAAGGACGGCCCGGCGATTATCTCGGCGACGTTTGATCGCTGCGCCTTTGATGATCTGGGCTGCCCGATCGCCGAGCCGGTGGCGCGCGGCGATCTGCGCGTGGCGGCGAAGGTGTTCATCGACGCCAGCTACGAGGGCGATCTGATGCCGGCGGCCGGCGTGTCTTACCGCGTGGGGCGCGAGGCGGCGGATGAATTTGATGAGCCCTATGCGGGGGTGCAGCCGCCGATGGAGTTGGCGCCGATTGATCCGTTCGTCGAGCCGGGTCATCCCGAAAGCGGGTTGCTCAAGTGGGTTGAAAACGATCACGGCAAGCCCGTCGGCGCCGCCGATGGCTACACGCAGGCCTACAACTATCGCTACTACACCACCGCTGACCCGGATCACCGCCTTCCCATCACCGCGCCGGAGGGTTACAACCCCGCCGACTTCGAACTCGTCGGCCGCTACGTCGAATATCTCGTTCAAACGATCACCGACGAAAAGCAGCTCCGCGCCAAGCTGGTCGGCATCTGTCCGGGATGGGCAAACTCGGGCGTATGGAACTACCAGCGCGCCTCGCTGTTTTCGTTGGCGCCACTGGGCATCAGCCAGCGCTACGCGGGTGGCGACTACGCTGAAAAAGCCCGCGTGTGGAAGCAGCACCAGGACTATCTGCGCGGGTTGTATGAATTCATGCGAACCGATCCGCGCGTGCCGCAGTTCTACCGCGATGAGATCGGCAAGCTCGGTCTGGACGGCCGCGTGCATGCCGACACGCAGGGCTGGCCGCATCAGCTTTACGTTCGTGTGGCGCGCCGCCTGAAGGGGCGATACACGATCACCGCACATGATGTGTACAACAAGACCGGGCCGATTGATGATCCGATCGGTCTGGCTCAGTACGGCATCGACACGTATCCGTCACGCCGCATCTGGCTGAAGCAGGATGGGCAGATTTATGTCGGCATCGAAGGCAAAATGTTCATCGGCGGCGGCAAGGGCCCGACCAATGTGCCCTATCCGATTCCGTATCGCGCGATCACACCGCAGGCTGACGAATGCACGAACCTGCTGGTGTCGGTCAGCTTTTCGGCGACGCATCTGGGTTACGCCTCGGCGCGGATGGAGCCGGCGTTCATGATCTGCGGGCAGTCGGCCGGCATCGCCGCGGCGCATGCGATCCAGCAGAACGTCGCCGTGCAGAACATCGACATGGCGAAATATGAAGCCGCGCTCGAAGCCGCCGGGCAGAAACTGCGGTGGGACCCCGAACGTGATCAATCAAGCGCTCGCTCCGGCAGTGGCGGGGGATCGCTGTCGTTTAATCGTCTGCTTGACGACTGCAACGCCGACGGCGACAAGCTCGTGTCGAAGAAGGAATGGGACGCCGGCAAGCGCGGGTGGGAGTGGTTGTTTAAGATCATCGACACCGATCACAACGGACAGATCAACGCGGCCGAGTACGCCGCCTTTCAGAAGTACAAGGCGGATCACCCCGACTGGCAGAAACTTAAGCCGACTGCTGAGTGATCAGGTTGTCATTCCGCCGGGCCCATCGCACCGGTCGGCAGTTCAAACTCGCCGCGCAGCCGCGGCAGGCAATCGGGGTGATGAGCCTGCAGCCAGGCGATCAACTGCTCGCGCACCTGCACACGCAAGTCCCACGCCGCTGATCCGCTGGGCGTCGTCGCCAGCACGCGCAGCGTCATGGTCCGGGCATCGGCTTCGGTGACCTGCACATTCCAGGCTTCGCCATCGAAGTGTTCGTTGTTGACGATCATTGGCTCGACCGCCTTGCGCACCTCATCCACCGGCGTGCGGTAATCCACAGCCAGGGTGAACGTCGCCACGATGTCGGCCGTGCGCCGCGTCCAGTTCTGGAACGGCTGGTTGATGAAATATGTCAGCGGAAGAATCAGCCGGCGCTGGTCCCAGATGCGCACCACGACATACGTCGGTCGAATCTCCTCCACGCGGCCCCATTCGCCCTCGACCACGAGCACATCATCCAGGCGGATCGGCTGCGTCCACGCAATCTGAATCGAGGCCAGCATCGTCTCCACAAACGGCCGCGCCGCCAGGCCCAGCACCAGCCCCGCCATACCCGCCGAGGCGAGCAACCCGGCTCCGATTGTGCGAATCGAGGGAAACGTCATCAACGCCGCCCCGACCGTCACCACGATCACCAGCGCCACCCACACGCGCACCAGCACACTGACCTTCGTGTTCACCGAACGCGCCAGGTAGTTGTCAGCCACATCCATGCGATACCGCTGCGCCACCACCCGCTTGGCCAGATAACCACAGCCCGCGGCAAACCACCCGATCGCGAGTATCAACCCGACCGTCGCGGCGTGCTGAATGCTCGTGAGTATCTCGGCGTCCTGCAAAGTCGCCGGCGCCAGCAGGTACACCACGCCGCACGGGGCTGCCAGCATCACCGGCCAGTCCAGCAGATGAATCCCCGCGTCGATGTACTGCTTGTAACGGAATCGTCCGATCCACCGCAGCGCCATCAGCGACAGTTTGATCACGCACCACGTGATCGTCACCGCCGCCGTCAACACAATCGTTGCGTGCATCAGATCGCTGTTCATATAGTCCGGCATGCTGACTCCCGGGTCGCTGGAGAAAGTTGATTGATCTATTGATCCGCTCGCCAATAGGTGTGATTTCTCGGCGTTTTGGCGCGGAATTTTCAGAGTATATGAATGGCCGGATCGTGATGAAGACCATGTTTTAACTGAAACATTTGCAGCGACATCGGAATTTTTCCGGGGTTTGTGCCGGACCTGTCGATATAGGTCGCCGCGGCCGCTGTCGTACCATGTTGGCTGGGTGTGCCGATCCGGTACTACCGGTTGCCGGATTAATCCGCCATATCTGCCCGCAAATCGTGATTCGTGTCTGGCATGGGCCTTGCATAGTTTGATACTTAATCGTTCTGCGCCTTTTTTTCTCTCCTCCGCCCGCGTTGATCTTCCCCTCCTACTGAAGGTCAACGCGGGATTTTTCTTATGCGCGTGCGGCGGATAAGTCCCTATCATGGTGACTTTACCCGTGGATCGAGCCTTCACTTGAATGTAGTCAATACCAACGGAACGCCCGCGGCGGGCAAGGAACTGGCGGGCATGAGCCTGTTGGCCCTGGGCGTGGTTTACGGTGACATCGGTACGAGCCCGCTGTACGCCATGCGCGAATGTTTTCACGGTCCGCACGCCGTGGCGGCGTCGGTGGAAAATGTGTACGGCGTGCTGTCGCTGATCTTCTGGTCGCTGGTCGTAGTTGTCTCGGTGAAATATCTGCTGATCGTGCTGAGGGCTGATGACGGGGGCGAAGGCGGGATTCTGGCGCTGATGGCGCTGCTGAGCCCGCGGCGGGTCAAGCTCGGGGCGCGCCATCAGTGGGTGATCGTGTTGTTGGGATTGTTCGGGGCGGCGCTGCTGTACGGCGACGGGATGATTACACCGGCGATCTCGGTGCTCGGCGCAATGGAAGGCCTGGAACTGGCCACGCCGGCGCTGCACCCGTTTATCGTACCGATCAGCATCGGGATTCTCATCGGGCTGTTCATGCTGCAGAAGCACGGCACGGCAAAGGTCGGCGCGATGTTCGGCCCGGTGATGATTGTGTGGTTCACGACGCTGGCGCTGATGGGGCTGATGGCGATCATTCACGAGCCGCACGTGCTGGCGGCGGTCAATCCGTGGTACGCGATCCGATTCTTTCTGGACAACGGCGTCAGCGGCTACCTGATTCTCGGGGCGGTGTTTCTGGTGGTCACCGGCGGCGAGGCGCTGTATGCGGACCTGGGCCACTTCGGGGCGCGGCCGATTCGGCTGTCGTGGTTCACGATCGTGCTGCCGGCCTTGCTGCTGAACTACTTCGGGCAGGGCGCGCTGCTGCTGCACCACCCCGACATCGCCAATCCGTTTTATCAGCTTGCGCCGAGTTGGGCGCTTTATCCGCTGATCGTGCTGGCGACGATCGCCACGGTCATCGCCTCGCAGGCGGTGATCAGCGGCGTGTTTTCACTGACGATGCAGGCGGTGGCGATGGGCTACCTGCCGCGCGTGCAGATCAGCCACACTTCCGAGCAGCAGGTGGGGCAGATTTACATCGCTGCGATGAACTGGATCCTGCTGGCGGCGACGATCGCGCTGGTGATCGGCTTCGGCAGTTCCAGCGCGCTGGCGGCGGCGTATGGTGTAGCTGTCACGGTCACGATGTTGATCACAACCGTATTGCTGTACCTGGCCGCGCGCCACTTGTGGAAGTGGAACATGTGGGCGGTGGCGGCGATGTGCGCGGGGTTCTTCGTGGTCGATCTGGCCTTCTTCGGCGCGAACATCATCAAGGTCGAACAGGGCGGGTGGTTTCCGCTGGTGATCGCGGGGATCGTGTTCACGTTGATGACGACCTGGCGACGGGGCCGACAGATTCTCGGTCGGATCGTGCGGGAGAACATCGTGCCGCTGGACAAGTTTCGGCGTGACATTCAGCAGACCCAACCCCACCGCGTCGAAGGCACGGCGATTTACATGACGTCAAACCCCGACGGCACGCCGATGGCGATGATTCAGAATCTCGAACACTACAAGGTGCTACACGAGCGGGTGATTCTGCTGCACCTGTCCAACGAGTCGGTGTCGTACGTGAAGTCGTCCGACCGCCTGGAGATCGAGGAACTGGACGACGGCTTCTGGCGCGTGACCGCTCACTACGGTTACATGGAAGAGCCGCACATCCCCTTCCTGCTGAAGCTCTGTGAAGCGCGCGACCTGCTTTTCGACATGGAAAAGACGACGTTCTTCCTCGGCCGCGAGAATGTGATCGCCACGCGCAAGCCCGGCATGGCGATCTGGCGCGAGCGGCTGTTCGCCGCGATGCAGCGTAATGCCCTGTCAGCGACGCGCTTCTTCCACATCCCCCCGCACCGTGTGATTGAAGTCGGCACACAGGTGGAAATCTAACCCCACACATCGCGCCGACGGCGGCGTTGATCTGGTAGCATATCCACCGATGAACTTCCGGTTTGTGATCAACCAGTTGGGGTTGCTGTTGATCGTGCTCAGCGCGATCCTGGGGGGCGTTGCGCTCTGGGAGATCTACGAGTACTGGCAGGGGGCGCACCTGGAACTGGTTTCGATGGAGGCGATGATCGCCTCGGCGGGAGTCGGGCTCTGCGCCGGCGGCGGGATGTGGTACCTGGGCCGGGGCGCGGCCACGAAGATCGGCCGACGGGAGGCGCTGCTGCTGGTGGCGCTGAGTTGGCTGGTCGGAGCGGCGCTGTCGGGGCTGCCATATTTTTTGTGGGCGGTGATTCACCATTCCACGGCGCCGACGCCGATCGTCGAAACCGGCGGACCGGCGCATCCGTTTCTGAACTACGTCGACTGTTACTTCGAAGCGATGAGCGGATTGACCACGACGGGCGCGACGGTGCTCAGCGAGATCGAGTCGCTGCCGCGCGGCCTGCTGCTGTGGCGGGCGATCACACACTGGCTCGGCGGGCTGGGCATTGTGGTGTTGTTCGTGGCGGTGCTGCCGACGGTGGGCGCCGGAGGCAAGAAGCTGTTTCTGATCGAGGCGCCGGGCCCGACGCCGACGGGTGTGAAGCCACGCATCAAGGACACAGCCCGCATTCTGTGGTTCATCTATGTGGGACTGACGATCGCGCAGACGGTCGCGCTGCGGCTTTGCGGGATGAGCTGGTTCGATGCGCTGTGCCACACGATGGCGACGCTGGCGACCGGTGGCTTCTCGACGCGCAACGCTTCGGTCGGTGATTACAACCTGGCGTCGGTGATCGTGATCATCTTTTTCATGGTGCTGGCCGGGGCGAACTTCGGGCTTTATTACCAGATCATTCGCGGGTCGTGGCGGAACGTGCTGGCGGATACGGAGATGCGGGCGTACCTGCTGCTGCTGACGGCAGGGTCGCTGATCGTGGTGGCCTCACTGGTGGCGGCGCAGCAGCCGCTGCCGCTGACGACGGGCGATCAGCATGAACCGTCCATCGCCCGGGCGCTGGAGCAGGGGGTGTTCACGACGGTGTCGATTCAGACGACGACGGGCTTCTGCACCGGCGACTTCAACACGTGGCCTTTTTTAGCCCAGGCCACGCTGATCGGGCTGATGTTCATCGGCGGGTGCGCCGGCTCGACCGCCGGGGGCATCAAGGTCGTCCGCATCTGGGTCGCGATCAAGATCATCTATACCGAACTGGAGCGGGTGTTTAACCCGAATGTGGTACGGCCGACGCGGCTGGGCGGATCCGGCTCGATCAAAGATGACCTGAAACTGTCGGTGATGATCTACTGCTTCGGGATCATTCTGCTGTTCGCGATCGGGGCGGTGGCGATCAAGGTCATCGAAGGCGATGCCTGCGACTTCACCACGGCCGCGACGGCCTCGGTGGCGACACTCTGCACGATCGGCCCGGGATTGAGCCAGATCGGGGCGATCGAGAATTACGGGTGGATGACCAGCAGCTCCAAGGTGGTGTTGTCACTGTGGATGGCGTTAGGCCGGTTGGAGGTCTTTGCGATTCTGGTGTTGCTGCTGCCGCGCTTCTGGCGGACAGAATGAATCATCAACGCACGACTCGATGACCTAAATCGTAATCACACCGCGTGATATGGCCCGCGATAGTTTTCTATTTTCGTCGAAAATAGAGTTATTCGACGCGGGGTTCAATGCAGGCTTATCCTTGAAATCAGGGCGATCTGTGTTTGGCCTCGAAATGCGGCAGGGGCGTCGCTAGACTGACCGATTCTCATCGATCGTTTTCCCTCAAAATGGACCCCCGAATGCAGATTGCCAAAGACAAAGTCGTCATGATCAACTACAAACTGACCGACCCCGACGGACAGGTGCTCGACAGCTCCGAGGGTCGCGATCCGCTGGCTTATCTGCACGGTCGCGGCAATATCATCCCCGGCCTGGAGACCGCCCTCGATGGCAAGTCCGCCGGCGAGCAGGTGCAGGTCACCGTCGAGCCGGCCCAGGCCTATGGCGAAAAGGATGACAACCTCGTGCAGCAGGTGCCGCTGTCGAAGTTCGAAGGCGTCGACAAGATCGAGCCGGGCATGCAGTTCACCGCGCAAACCCAGATGGGCCCCCGCGTCATCAGCGTCACCGCCGTCGACGAAGCCAACGACATGGTGACCGTCGACGCCAATCATCCGCTGGCGGGTGTCACGCTGAACTTCGATGTGAACATCGTCGAGGTCCGCGAAGCCACCGCCGAGGAACTCGACCACGGCCACGTCCACGGGCCCGGTGGGCATCACCACTGAACCAAACGTCTCCGAGGCGCGTATCACACAAGCTGTCAACCTTACCACCGCGGCAATCGACATGGCCCGGTGGTCGTTGAATCTGGCTCATAACAGTCCCCAACTTTCTCCCGAATAAGGAACCACTGAATGCAACGCCAATTTGCGCTGATCGTCGCCCTGCTCTGCCTCACCGTCGGCCTGGTCTGGGCTGCGGATGAAAAACCCGCCAAGGAAGCTGAAAAGCCCGCCGCCGCCGAGCAGACCCTCGAACAGAAGGTCAGCTACGGCATCGGTTTGAACATCGGCAACCAGCTCAAGCAGGACAATCTGAACCTCGACATCAACCTGCTGTCGCAGGGCATTGCCGACGCGATATCCGGCGCCCAGCCGAAGATCAGCCCGCAGGAACTGCAGGCGGCAATGATGGAATTCCAGCAGCAGATGCAGGCGAAGATGATGGCCAAGG
Source organism: Planctomycetales bacterium ZRK34 (assembly GCA_014873095.1). Taxonomy (GTDB): domain Bacteria; phylum Planctomycetota; class Phycisphaerae; order Phycisphaerales; family Zrk34; genus Zrk34. The sequence goes on along the minus strand of CP050848.1, from coordinate 2,485,714 downwards.
CCGCCGCCGCAGGCGCGGAGAACAAGGCTGCCGGCGAGAAGTTCCTCGCTGAAAACGCCAAGGCCGAGGGCGTCAAAGTCACCGATTCGGGCCTTCAGTACAAGGTCATCAAAGAGGGCGAAGGCCCCATGCCCAAGGCGACCGACAAGGTCAAAACCCACTACCGCGGCACGCTGCTGGACGGCACCGTCTTCGACAGCTCTTACGACCGCGGCGAACCGGTCACCTTCCCGGTCAACGGCGTGATCGCCGGTTGGACCGAAGCCCTGCAGAAGATGAAGGTCGGCTCCAAGTGGAAGCTGTTCGTCCCGTCGGACCTGGCCTACGGCGAACGCGGCGCCGGCCAGCAGATCGGTCCCAACCAGACACTGGTCTTCGAAGTCGAACTGCTCGGCATCGAAAACTAAAACCCCCTCCCAATTCAGTATTTACCCCAACGCTCGGGTTTTCCCCGGGCGTTTTTTTTGTGTCTATGGTGTTAGATTCAGTTGGGGCGCGGAGTCTATGAGTGAGCAGCTACCGGGGTGTTTGAGGTACACATGGCTTTTACGGATCGCGATGAACAGTTCGCACGCCAGCTTACTGCATGTCAGAGCAGGCTTTATGCGTATATCAGCGCGATGGTGCCCGACCCGGAACGCGCCCATGATGTACTGCAGCAAGCCAACGTGGTCATGCTTCGCAAATGTGATGACTACGAGCCGGGGCAGGATTTTGTCGCCTGGGCCTGCAAAGTGGCTTATTTCGAGGCGCTGGCGGCCCGCCGGGACCATGCCCGCGATCGGCTGAAATTCTCGGATCGCTTTTTCGAGTGCATCGCCTCGGCGGCGGCCGATCGGACGCCGGGTTTTGACCGTCGGCAGGCGGCCCTGGTTCACTGCATGGACAAGCTGCCCGACGAGCAGCGCACGCTGTTGCGACGCCGATACGGGCGGGGCGGGTCGGTCAAGCTCATCGCCGAAACCATGGGCCAGTCGGTGGCGGCGATTTCGCAGTCGCTGTACCGCATTCGGCAGGCCCTGGCTCAGTGCATTCGCCGCACACTCGCCGAGGAAGACGCATGACTCCGGGAAACGATCAACACGAAACCCTGCGCGACCTGATGCAGGCGATGCTGGACGGCGAGTTCGATGACGCCCAGCGCCAGCAGCTTGAAGCGCGCATCCTCGAGGATGAAACCGCCCGGCAGCACTACCTGGACGTGATGGAAATTCACGCCATGGTGCAATGGTCACAGCAGTGGAACGACGCTGAGGGCGACGAGGCGCCGCCCGTGAAGGCGCCGGTGCGCGCGACCCGGCCGGCCCGGCCGTGGCGGCGGTGGGCCATGGCGGCGGCGCTGGTGCTGGCCGGCATCGCGACGATGATGATCATCGAATCCAATCGCGCCGGCACAGGCGATGAACCCGGCCAGACGACCGACAAAACCTCATCGCTGGCCATGATCACCGACATGCACAACGTGCGTTGGGCCGATGGCTCGCAACCGCTGCAGGCCGGCCAGCCGCTGGTTACGCGCCGGCTGGAGCTTGAATCCGGTCGCGTGCAGATGATGTTCGCCAGCGGCGCGGTGGTGGACCTGATCGGGCCGGCGGTGTTCGAGATGAGCGATCGCAATCGGGCATGGCTGCACCGCGGCGAACTACTGGCCTGGGTGCCGGACAAGGCGCGCGGGTTCACCGTGGACACGCCGGCCGGCCGCGTGGTCGATCTGGGCACTGAATTCGCCCTGCGCGTGGATGACAAGGGCATGAGTCTGCTGCATGTGTTGTCCGGCCATGTGGAAGTTCAGGGCGTGCGCACCGAGTCGCTGATCGCCGGTCAGTCGGTTCAGTTTGATGCGACTTCGTTGTCATCGCCGACCCAGGGCAGCACGACGCCGTTTGCCGAATTGCTGCGACCGATGCCCATGCTGGGCTATGTCCACTACGGCTTCGATCAACTCGACGATGCGAAGACACCCGACGACGGCGTCGGCATGCTCGGTGGCCCGTTCAACGCCAACCTCACGTGGGCTCAGCCCGGCGAAGGCGGCGCGGCTCCGACTCAGGGCCCCTTCGACAAGGCGCTGCGGTTCGACGGCATCAACGACTACCTGACCACGGACTTTCCAGGCATCGGTGATGACGCGCCCCGCACGGTCGCCCTGTGGGTGCGCATCCCTGCGGACGTGTCACGCGACAATGCCTACGGCATGCTCAGCTACGGCCAGCATGCTCCCGGCCGCACGTGGCAGATGTCGTGGAACCCCATCCCCGCCGATGGCGCCGTCGGCGCGGCGCGCGTCGGCCTGCACTCCAGCCAGCTCGTTGGCACGACCGACCTGCGCGACGGCCAATGGCACCACATCGCCGCCACGTTCGACGGGTCCCGTTTCAAGCTCTACGTCGATGCACAACTCGAAGCCGACGACGACTTCGCCAACATGATGCACACCGATGTCAGCCCCGCCAGCCATCCGCTGACCCTCGGCCGCAACCTCAGCCCCGGCGGTGGATTCTTCCGCGGCGCGATCGATGAAGTCTACTTTTTCGACGCCGCCCTGACCGCCGATGATGTCCGCCACCTGATGCAGACCAACCACGTCCCCGGATACGAAGGAGAATGACCGTGATCCAACCCCGTCAATTCATGCAATACGCCGTCGCTCTGATGATCGTGATGACATTCGTCACGGGCGCCAACGCCGCGGTGACGGCCCTGTTCGATCCTGATTTCACCCAAGCGGGCAGCACCAGTGATTTCAACGAAATTCAAGACGCCCAGTGGACCCTCGACACCGGCTCCGGGGTTTACAACAACACCATCACCAGCCAGAGCAACGCCTCCAGCACAGCCGTCAACGTCACCAACGTCGGCTCGGGCACGGACTTCATCATCTCCGCGCAATTCACGCTCGACTCACTCACCGGATCGGACACGACGATCGGCTTCGGCATTCTTTCGCCCGATGGCAATCTCACCGACGGTTCGGGCAGCTACTACCTCGCCGACGTCGCCATGTCCGGCCGCATCCGCATCCTCGAATTGAATTCCAGCGCCCCCACGGTCACCTCGATCATCAACGACGCGATCGATGACCTGACCACCGGCACGCTTTACACGATCATTCTCGCCGGCATGTACACCGGCGGCGATCTTCAACTCACGTTTCATGTATCCGATGGCAGCCAGGGCGCCCAGGTCAGCGTCACCGACACCGGTACCGTTTTGACCGGACCGTACTTCGGCCTGCGCAATCGCTCCGGTGGCGCCGGATCGCTGGATGCCGACTTCTCGAAATTCACCATCGCCGTGCCTTCACCCGCCGCGCTGCCGGCGGGGTTGACCCTGATGACGCTGATCGGGCTGCGTCGTCATTCACGCGCTTAAACGGAAAAGGAGAACACCGATGAGATTTCGCACAGCCCAACTGACCGCCCTGCTGATCGTCGCCGCTGTCGGCAGCCATGCCAACGCCGCGCTGCTGGCCAGATACAACTTCACCGGCGGGTCCAGCGCCTCGGTGGCCACCATCGCCGACCCGCAGAATTTCCAGGTCCACAACACGACCAACGAAACCAGCGCCGGAACCGACATCGCCCTGTCCAGTTCGACTAACACCGCGTACCTCCGCTCCGATGCGACCGGCTCGACGATGACCGCCGCGCTGAACGACGACGACTACTTCAGCTTCGTCGTCAACGCCCCCGGCGGTGAGCTGCTGTACCTGCATTCGCTGGTGTTCAGCCTCGGCGGATCGACCAATCCCGGCGCCACGCTGAACAACACCATCTATGTACAGTCGAGCGTCGATGGGTTCGGCGACAGCAACCCGGTGATCGACACACGCAGCTCAACGACGACCAACACCGGCGGCGCCATCGTCGTCTCGACGATCGTGCCGATCGATCTGACGGATGCGAAATTTCAGAAGCTGGCATCGATCGAGTTCCGCCTGTTTTTCTCTGACGATCGCACCAACAACGGCGACATCAATCGCCTGGACAATGTGCAACTGATCGGTTCGCTGCCGACTCCGGCCGCGCTGCCGGGCGGGTTGGCCCTGATGGGACTGGCGGTTCTGCGCCGCCGCGGAAAGTGAGACATGCGCCTCGGCGCGACTGACGACAGGAGATACGACATGAATCGAGACTGGACACGACAAATCAGATGGACCCTGGCTGCGAGCCTCGCGCTGGCCGCTTCGGGCGCTCACGCAGCCACCTTCACCTACCAGGAAGGCGTCAGCCCCAGCGGGGCCTACACCGCGGATTCGACCACGATCCGCAGCGACATCGCCACGACCCCGCAGGACGACGACCCCGATGATGAAAACATCATCGGTCACGTCGATGCGGCTCGGGAACTGCGCGGGCTGTTCGAATTCGACCTCGATGGCATCGCCCCCGGTTCGATCATCAACAGCGCCCAGCTCGACATGGTCACGCGCGCCGGTCAGGGCGGACAGGGCTCAAGTCTGACGGTCGATCTGTACCGTTACGATTACGACTTCATCGAGAATCTGTCGACGTGGAACGACCCGGCCGGCGACGGTTCGGACCCGACCGCCGGCGGCACCATCACCACACCGGTGATCAGTTCGACCAACTTCAACCCGTCGACGACCAGCCTGCCGGTCACCTTCGGCAGCACGGGAGCCTTCACCAACGCAGTGACCACGGCGGCGGCCAACGGCGGCAGTCTCCGTCTGATGGCCACCGGTCAGCAAACCACCAGCTTTGTGCGATTTGCCGATGAGACCGCCGCGGACACCAGCGTTCGCCCGAAGCTGACGGTCGATGCGGTCGCGCCGATTTATGAGCCGTTTGCGATCGGCGGCGGACAGTACACCGCCAACACGGATGTCCGCACGCAGAACCCGCCCAACGCCGGGTTCACCGGACCCTGGGCCGGCAGCAGCGCGATCTACCAGCCGATCGCTGACGACATGAGCTATCAGATCGCGCCGAATCATGAGTTGATCACCAGCGGCGGCTCCCTGCAGATCGACATTCCGAACAACAGCAGCGGCCGCGAAGTCACCCGGCCGGTCACCGACATCTCCACGCCCGGCACGTTCTACGTCAGCATGCTCATGCGCATCAACGCCACGAGCAACGTGACCACGTCCGATGATCTTGCTTTCACCTCGCTGCGATCGGCGGGAAGCAACACCAACGCGATCAGTTGGGGCGTGTTCAACGGCGACCTGGCGCTCCGCATGCGGTCTACCCCGCCTGAATACGACTACACGCTCTATGAACTGGAGTCCGGCTACCAGAACGACCACACGTATCTGTTCGTCTTGAAAATTGAGAAGAACGTCAGCGGGTTCGACGACCGGATCACTGTCTGGGTCGATCCCACGATGCTGGGTTCTGAATACGCCAATACAGCGGCCGTCAGCGAACTCGGTCGCCCGCTGTACGACGCGACGATTCTTGATGAGTTCCGCGTGTATACCGACAACTTCGAGGCCGGCGAATTTCAGATTGACGAACTTCGCATCGGCGGTACATGGGACTCGGTTCTTGCTTACACCATTCCGACGCCGACGGCGCTGCCCGCGGGCTTGGCGCTTCTGGCCGGGTGCCTGTTGCGGCGACGCCGGGCGTAGCGAACCACCGCCTGCACGCGATCGTGTCGGGGAACCGGCACGACCGCTTTTGAGAAAACGGAGGGATGAAAGATCAGGGCCTTGGGCCGAAGGTGTGTTATGAAAACCGCACGACATCCCGCCAAGTCGTTTGCACAAAACCTGGGCTTCACGCTCATCGAGCTGCTGGTGGTCGTTTCGATCATCGCGCTTTTGATTTCGATTCTGCTGCCGTCGCTTTCGGCGGCGCGTGAGCGCGCCCGTGAGACGGTGTGCGCCGCCGACACGCGCGCGCTGACGCAGGCCTGCCTGATCTACTCCAGTGAGTACCGCGGCGTGCTGCCGGACCCCTCGCTGAAGCTCGGCACCAACATCGTCAGCCCGCCGAAGACGGGTGTGCCAGTCGCCGCGCAGGTCTATTACATCTTCGACAACTGGCGCGATTACCTGGAAAACACCTACGGCCTGCAAGCCAAGCATTGGTACAGCGTCAGCAATCCGACCTGGAACATCGAAGGCCTGTACGACTGGGACGGCGATCAGACCGTCATCGGCCGCTTTTACCTCACGTCCTACAAAGCCAACGGTAAAGACCCCGCCACGTCTTACATGTTCAACGGCCTCGAAGAACCGCTGCCGGACAGCGAGTGGCCCCTGTTCGCCCGCATGGTCACGGACAAACCGTACTGGAACCTGATGTGGACCGACCTGAATCGCCAGTGGCCCTACACGCCCGGCTACATCGACTGGGGCCACCCGACCGAGCCCCGCATCGGCGCCAACCATCTGTCCGGCGACACGCACGATCCTCCCGACGGCTCGCATGAATCTTATCTCGACGGCAGCGTCGAGTACGTCACCGGTCAAGCCCTGAAGCCGCGTTCACATCCGGGCAACAGCGTTCATTTGTGGTGGTAGCTCATCTCTGTGCACACACTCCTGAGGGAGACGCGTTTCACATGCGGAAACACGCCTTTACCCTGATCGAACTGCTCGTGGTCGTGTCTATCATCGCGCTGCTGGTGGCGATTCTTCTGCCGGCCCTTGCCAATGCCCGCCTGCGTGCCAAGGAAGTTCTTTGTGCTGCCGATGAGCGCTCGCTCACGCAAGTCGGAATCGCCTACGCCATCGACAACTTCAGCAAACTGCCCGACTACAGTCTCAAGCCCGGCACCACCAGCACCTACCCGTCAAATATCTACTGGTCATGGCCCGCATGGCGCATCTATATTGAAACGTCGTACGGCATTCAACGCAGTCAATGGGTTGGTCCGACGCATGAATCATGGCAGGGCGATGAGTTGTACTACTGGCCCAACAGCAATCCCAACACGGCCACCCACTTCATCCTGGGCCGCTTCTACTTCACTTCCGACAAGGCCAACAGCGACTCAGTCTACAACGGACTGCAAATCTCCATCCCGCCGGCGCAGCGTCCGCTGTTTGCCCGTTCGCTTTCCGATCGATCTTACTGGACGCTGATGTGGGCCGACCTGAATCGTGAACACCCCGCATCGCCCGGTCGCCTCAACTGGGCCATGTCCGGCGCCAGTCGCCTGGGGGCGACGCATCTCTACGGCGAAGTGGATGAGATGTCCGCAGGCTCCCATGAGTCGCATCTGGACGGTCACGTCGAATGGATCCCCGGCGACGATCTGGTGCTGACGGTCAACGCGAACAACACTGAACTTTATTGGTGATTGGCCCCGTCACAACCCCCATGCCGCGGCAAGGCCTGTTGCCGCCCGCGATCAATCTGGAAAATTTCTTCCGGGGGCGCGATAGATTCGGCTGGTGGGATCGAATAATCAGTGAGGGCCTACCGATATGCAGGATCGTCAACTCACCAAGCAGATCGCCGCGGCGTGGATCGAGGTCCAGCCGGCGGTGTACGCCTATGTGGCGGCGATGGTGTCCAACTACGCCGATGCCGACGATGTGACCCAGCGCGTGGCCGTGGCGCTGATCGACAGCTACGAGCAGTATGATAAGTCCCGCCCGCTGCTGGGGTTTGCACTCGGCATCGCCCGTCACAAGATCGCCGATTATCAGCGGGAACGGTCCCGCGGGCCGCGCCAGCTCAGCGAGTCGATTCTCGAATTGATCGAAGAGGCTTACGTGCGGGTCGATCAGCAGTCCAACGAGATGCGCGATGCGCTGGCGCGGTGTGTGAACACGCTGACCGGTCGCCAGCGGCAGGTGCTGATCATGCGTTACCGCGAGGATCGCAAGCCCGCCGCGATCGCGGAGCTGATGGGCACGCGCAGTGCGGTGATTTCCAACGTGCTGGCGCGGACCCGCAAAGCGCTGCGCCGCTGCATCGAGCACCGACTGGGACGCGAGCTGGACCTGGAGGTCGACGCATGAGCGATCCCCAGGTCGACATTCAAGCTGCGATCGATGCGCTGCTGGACGGCCACGCCAGCAACGAGCAGATCGCCGCGCTTGAACAGTGGATCGCGGCCAGCCCGGAGCATGCTGATCGATTCGCCCACCAGACGCTGATCAGCGGTCGGCTGCACATGCTGATGGCTTTCGAGCCGGCGGCGACCGAGCACAAACCGGCCGGGTTGATGTCGATGCGGCCGGCCGGGGGCACATGGCGGCGATGGGCGATGGCGGCAGTGTTGGTGCTTTGCGGCATCGTCGGCGGATTGTTGATGACGACGCTGAACCGGTCGACCCAGATCGCAGGCAGCGATGAATCACCCGCGGCCACCATCGCGATGATCACCGACGTCCAGCAGGCCCGCTGGGCGCAGGGCGTCATCCCGCCCCAGACCGGACAATCACTGGAAGCTCAGCGGATCGAATTGGAAGCCGGTCGCGTGCAGATGATGTTTGAGAGCGGCGCGGTGGTCGATCTGCTCGGGCCGGCGGTGTTTGAGATGATCGATCGCAATCAGGCGCGGCTTGTCCGCGGGCAGATGCTGGCGTGGGTGCCGAAGCGAGCGGTCGGCTTCACGGTGCAGACCCCCGGCGGGCGCGTGGTCGACCTGGGCACGGAGTTCGCCCTGCGCGTCAACGAAGCGGGCGCGAGCCTGCTGCATGTGTTGTCGGGGCGCGTGCAGGTGTATGGCGTCCGGGATCAGATGCTGGCCGCCGGTGAATCCGTCCGTTACAGCGCCACCGAGATCAGCGCCATCACCGCCGGCGATACGGCTGAGTTTACCGGGCTGCTGCGTCCGACGCGGCGATTTGGCTATGTGCATTACAGCTTTGATGAACCCCGCGGGCTGGAGCTGCTCGACAGCGGGCGCCATGTTGACGGCGAAACACACAACGCCCGCATCGCGTGGTCCAAACCCGGCCACGAAGGCCCCAATCGCGTGACCGGTCGCTTTGGCCGGGCGCTGTTTTTCGACGGCATCAACGACTACGTCGAGACCGACTGGCACGGACCGGCCGGCCGCAGCGAACGCACGATCGCCATGTGGGCGAAGATTGCCAATGGGGTCGAGCCCAGGCATGCGTTCGCCTTGCTCAGCTACGGGCTTCACGAGTACGGGCAGGCCTGGCAGATGTCGTGGAACAACGATGCCCAGGACGGCCCGCTCGGCGTGTTGCGACTGGGCACCAGCGGGCAGTTGCTGCTCGGCCGGACCGACCTGCGCGACAACCAGTGGCATCACCTGGCCGCCACGTTCGACGGCACATCGCTGCGGTTGTATGTCGATGGCGTCCTCGAAGCCGAGCAGACCGCCAGCGCCGAATTCAACACCGCCGACGATGAATATGCCCAGACCGTGCAGCTCGGCAGGAACCTCGTCCAGCCCACTTACTTCCGCGGCGCGATCGATGATGTGTTCATCTTCGACGGCGCATTGTCAGCCACCGAATTGGTCCAGTTGATCACGGCGGACTCACCGCCGACCTCCGACACCCAACCATCCATCAAACAACACCCAGGAGAATAGTCATGCAATCGAAACTTCACTACGCGGTTTTGGTCGTCTTCTGTGTCATGTCTGTATTCAGCGTCGCTCGCGCCGATACGACCGTTCTGTTCAATGACGAGTTCGATGTCGACCCGGCGTCCAACGGCTGGACCGAAGCCCTCGGCGATGCCAACAGCCGCATCGAGTTGGCCGGCGGCGTCGGCACGCAGTTGGTCTCCGGCGGCGCCGCCGTGATCTATCAGGCCAACAGCAGTTCGACCAATGTCGCCTCTTCGATCACGCGCACGATCAGCACCGCCGGTTACAACAACATCCAGCTCAACCTCACCGCCTTCCAGCACCCCGGCAGCTACGAGGGCCCCGAATACCTGCTCATCGAATACGACACCGGCTCCGGCTTCACCGCCCTGCTGCAGGACTTCGATCAGTACCACGCTGAAAACGACCTCGACGGCGAGCCTCTGGCTTCGACCACCGGCAACACCACGCCCACGCCGACCGCCTGGCTCGACCTGCCCATCGCCGCGTGGAACAACGCCGGCCTGCAGATCCGCATCACCACCGCCTCCGGCTTCAACGACAACTTCAACTCCAGCTCCTCCGAGGCGTATTACCTGACCTCGTTCTCGGTCCGCTCCGTGCCGACGCCCGCCGCGCTGCCCGCTGGTCTGTCGTTGCTGGCGCTGGTGGGCCTGCGCCGTCGTCGCTGAGTTGCCGCGTGACGAAGCCCACGGATTAGATCCGTGGGCTTCACGGAATACACGACATGCGCAAACATGGTTTCACACTCATCGAGCTGCTGGTCGTCGTGTCGATCATCGCGTTGTTGATCGCCATCCTGCTGCCGGCGCTGTCGAAGGCCCGGCTCCGCGCCAAGGAAACCGTCTGCATGAGCGACATGCGCACGCTGACCCAGGTCTGCCTGATCTACAGCACGGAGTACCGCGGCCTGCTGCCCGACCTCGGCGCCGATTACAACTCCTCCGCCGCCACCAGCGCCAGCCAGATCTACTTCACCTTCAAATACTGGCGCGATCATCTCAAGAAAGTCTACGGCATCCAGCGGCGACACCTGTACTGCCCGACCAACCCCAACTGGGATGACGATGAGCTGTACTACTGGGCCAGCGGCGACGAAAGCGCCGACCAGACCGTGATGGCCCGTTTTTATTTCACCTCGAAAGTCGGCGTCGGCGATACGCTGTTCAACGGCCTGCATGAACCGCTGCCGCAAGCGTCCCGCCCGCTGTTTGCCCGCAACGTAACCGACAAGCCGCGTTGGACGCTCATGTGGTCGGACCTGAATCGCGAGTGGCCCTACACGCCGGGTTATGTCGACTGGTCGCGCCCCAACGACACGCGCATCGGGTCCAACCATCTTTACGGCAATATCCACGACATGCCCGAGGGATCGCACGCATCCTATCTCGACGGCCATGTCGACTGGATCGCCGGCCACGAACTTGAGTCCCGCTCGCTGTCGGGAAGTGTTAACCTATGGTGGTGATGTCTGTGAAACGCTCCGCTTTACATGCTGTCACGCTCCTGTTGTGTCTGCTGACGATCGCGCCCGTCGCTGGCTGCGCTGAACCCGAATCGCCGAATATCGTGTTTCTGTTCACCGACGATCAGCGCTTCGATGCGCTGAACGCTGTCGACAGCGTCATGCATACGCCAAACCTCGACCGCCTCGTGCAGCGCGGTGTGCGCTTCGCCAATGCGTTTGCCACGCTGTCGATCTGCTCGCCGAGTCGGGCCGCGGTGATGAGCGGGCAGTACGGTTCGGTCAACGGCGTGACCACGCTGGGCCAGCGTCTGTCAGACGCCAGCCCGAAGCTGCCGGCGCTGCTGCGTGAAGCCGGCTACCGCACGGGCATGATGGGTAAGTGGCACCTGGGCAACAAACCCCAGTCGATCGGCTTCGATGAAGCGATCTACTTCATGTCCAACGGCACCTACTACAACCGCAAGATCATCCGCGACGGCGAGCCGCAAACCGCGCCCGGGTATATCGACGACTACATGGCTGATCGGAGCGTCGAGTTCATCGAGCGGGCCGCGCGCGACAGCAAGCCGTTTTTCCTGTGGTTCTGCACGCAGTTGCCGCACATGGACCATCGTCACGACTGGCCTGCCCAGCCCCAGTACCTCGATCTGTACGACCCGGCGAAACTGTGCGTGCCGCCGACGTGGGATGACGATCTTTCGACCAAGCCGCCCTACCTGAAGAATGCCCGGTCGCGCACCCAGGCATTGAGCTACGGGTATGACAAGAAGCCGAACATTCAGCGCCATCGCCAGCGCTACCAGGCGGCGATCTCTCAGGCGGACGAGGCGATCGGGCGGGTGATCGACGCCATCGATCGCCTGAAGCTGACCGAGCGCACCGTGTTCATCGTCATGGGCGACAACGGCTGGATGATCGGCGACCACGGATTCACCTCGAAGGTGCTGGCTTACGAGCCGTCGATGCGCGTGCCGATGATCATCACCGCCCCGGGCATCAAGCCGGGCGTCGATGAACACCTCGTGCTCAACATCGATCTGACCCCGACGATGCTCGACTTCGCCGGCGTGTCCGCGCCGGACCTCATGCACGGCAAGAGTCTGATGCCGCTGCTGCGGGGCAACTCCGCCGGCTGGCGCGATGCCTTCGTGTATGAAGCACCGACCCCGTGCCTGGGGTCTCATCCGATCTACGCCGCCCGCAATCAGCGGTGGAAACTGATCCAGACCTACGACCCCAAACAACCCGACCGCATCACTTATCGTGAACTGTACGATCTTGAAAACGACCCCGATGAAATGAACAACCGTGCCGACGATCCCGACGCCAGCGCCATCGTCAAGGAGTTGGCAGCCCGAATCGCGGCGCATCGCAAAACCTATCCAACTTCAACCCCCTGACGAGTCCCCACCGATGACCAAGCGTTTGATGATGTTGTGCGTGCTGCTATGCGTGTGTTTACCCGCGGCGGCGCAGCCGATACAGATTTCCGGCCGCTACCCGCACCTGGCGATGTACAACCACGGCGGTGAGTGCGGCGTCGGCGCGGTCGTGCCCTGGGCCGATCGCCTGTGGGTGATCACCTATTCGCCGCACCAACCCAAAGGCTCCGACGATAAGCTTTATGAAATCGACAACAATCTGAAGCAGGTGATCCGCCCCGAGTCCATCGGCGGCACGCCCGCCAACCGGATGATTCACCGCGAGTCGAATCAGCTTTTCATCGGGCCTTATGCGATCGATGCCGAGCGGAACGTGCGCGCGATTCCGTACAAGACCATGCTCGGTCGTCCCACGGCCAACGCCCGCCACCTGACCGATCCGGCGAACATGATCTACTGCTACACGATGGAGAAAGGCCTCTACGAGATCAACGTCAAGACACTCGCGGTCAACACGATCCAGAAAGATTCCCAGTCGGCAGGCTACAAGGAAGTTCTGCCGGAGTGGCACGGCAAGGGCGGGTATTCGGCCCAGGGTCGGCTCGTCGTCGCCAACAACGGCACGCGCGGCATCAACTACGCCGAGCAGAATTACGGTCCGGCCGGCTGCCTGGCTGAATGGACCGGGCCGGGCAACAAGTGGAACGTGCTGATCAAAAACCAGTTCACCGAAGTCACCGGCCCCGGTGGAATCTACGGCAACGCCAGTGAGGATGACCCCCTGTGGACGGTCGGCTGGGACAAGCGCTCGCTGATGTTGAAGCTGTTGGACGGCGGCAAGTGGTACACCTATCGCCTGCCGATCGCCGACTTCAGCTATGTCGCTTCGCACGGATGGTACACCGAGTGGCCGCGCATTCGTCAGATCGGCCCCAACGGCGAGTACCTGATGAACATGCACGGCGGCTGGTTTAATTTCCCCGGTTCATTCAGCCGGTCGAATCCCGCTCCGCCCAAGCCCATCGGCAGCTACCTGAAAATCACCGGCGACTACGCCCGCTGGAAGGATCAGCTCGTCTTCGGCTGTGACGACACGGCGATCACCGGCGGCAACAAGTACGCCGGCCAGTCGCATTCGAATCTGTGGTTCACCACGTGGGACAAGCTGTACGAGTGCGGTCAGCCGTTCGGGTATGGCGGGCCGTGGACACACGATGATGTCGCGGCGAACGCCGAGTCTGATCCGTATCTTTTTGCTGGTTACAAGAAGCGTCAGTTGCACCTGTCGCACGAATCCGATCACGCGGTGACCTTCACGCTGAAGCTTGGCGACAAGTCACGCCAGATCGAAGTGCCGGCGAAGGGTTATGTGCGCCTCGCGTTTGACGACGGCGAAGCCGGCGACTGGGCGACGCTGACAGCGGACCGCACGGCCAAGGATGTTTCAGCGGTGTTCTGCTACGGCATCAGCGGCGGCGCGGTGACCGATCAGCCGATGTTTGCGGCACTGGCCCCGGCGGACAACAAAGCCCCGCGCAGCGTCGGGCTGATCAGGCCGCAAGGCGCCGACAAGGGTACGCTGCAGATGGCGGCGTGGTCTGTTGATGAAAACGGCGAAGCGACCGAAGTCGGCCACTACGTGATCGGACCCGACATGAAGCTGAAGCCTTTTAAAGACAACGATGCGCTGAAGTACGTCAAGGACAACGCTAAGATCACCAGCCCGAACTTCAAGGTCGACGACGCGTCGATCATCGTCACCGATCGCAAGGGCAAGGAGTACCGCCTGCCCAAGGGTGATGCGTCGTTCGACAAGGCGGGCGCGTTCGGCTGGCCGCGCGGCATTCGTGAAGTCGTCACCGAGCGATGCCTGTTCAATGCACACGGCACGATCTACATGCTGCCGGATCGCGACTCGACCGACGTGCGCGGCATCAAGCCGGTGACGACCCACAACCGTCGCATCACCGACTTCTGCTCGTGGCGCGGCATGCTCGTGCTCGCCGGGTGCAGCCAGGGCGCCGAAGCCGACGGTCATTACATCCCCAGCGACGACGGCAAGGTCGGCCTCTGGTTCGGCGACATCGACGATCTGTGGAAACTCGGCAAGCCGCGCGGTATCGGCGGCCCGTGGAAGAACACGACCGTCAAGGCCGGCGAAGCATCGGACCCGTACCTGATGACCGGATTCGACCACAAGACGATCGCGCTGTCGCACGACGCCAAAGAGCCGGTCACGTTCACGATCGAAGTCGATGTGCTGACCGACGGAACGTGGCTGGAGTACCAGACGTTGACGGTCGAGCCGGGCAAGACGCTGACGCATGAGTTTCCCGCCGGGTACAACGCCCGCTGGGTGCGCGTGAAGACTGACAAGGCGTGCAAGGCCACGGCGACGTTGACCTACGACTGATTATTCGCAATTAACAAAAATAAACGTGGCGCCGACGATCATGTCGACGCCACGTTTTGTTTTATGAAGATGTCAAACGGACGTTACTTCTTCGCATCGTGCTCGTTTGACGTGTCCTGATGGTTGGGTCGATCGATGTCCTTCTTGTCCTTGTGATATCGATCACCATCATGGCCCGGTGCGTTTTCGTAGCCGTAGGTTTCCCAGTACGGGGTCTGACCGTAGCTATCGAAGACACGGCGGGCGCGATCGGCCGAGGTCAACTGCTGAATCTCTTCATCGCTGACCTTGTTGGCCTGAAGTTTCGCCTTGGTGGCATCGAGCTTCGCAGCCTTGAACCCGTCGCCTTCATCCTGACGGACAAAGTCAATCGACGTGAATGGGGCCACAGCCTGTTCGCCGCCTATGCCGGCCGTCGAACCATACGACGCGATCACGAACGATGCACGATGGGCATTGGTGTCGATGAGCACATCCTGAATCTCACCGGCTTCCCTGGCGTCCTGGGTATGGAGCGTCAGGTCCGTGAGCTGACTCAGGCGATACGTCTGTCCGCACGTGTCAGCCTTCGCGGACTTGTCCTTGTGAGCCGCGTTCTTGTCGTGCTTCTTGTGAGCGGATTTGTCCGCCTTGTCCTTGTGCATCATCCGGTCGGACTTCTGAAGGTTGTACGCCGTGTACAGATTGCTGCACCACTGCTCATCGGTCGCGGCAGGCCAGTTGCCTTCCTGGATGCGCGGCGCCTTTTTCAGCTGATCATTGTTGATCGCCAGACGGACCGCTTCGCCGTCTTCGGTGGTCGTCAGCGCTTCCGGGGGAGCGGCTGCCAACTCACCGCCGAAGCCGAGGGTCTGATCGTAGCGGATCGCCACGTAGGCGACGCGGCCGTTGTCGGCGTGAATCATGACTTCTTCGACTTCACCGACAGCCTTGCCGGTGGCGTCGCGCACAGTCATGCCGATCAGATCCGACGAGCGGCGCAGTTCGTGCTTCATGCCGAACTCGCTGGGGGCGCGCTGCTTGAGCACGTCCGTGCGGTTGTTCGCACGCTCCTGCGACTGGTGTTCGACCTGCTGCGGCGTGTTGGGGTCCGCCTGGCGCGTGTTGTCGGTTCCGTAATCTTCGGCGTATGCCGGGCCGGTGATCAGGATGCCGCCGAGCGCCAAGGCGAGTGTGGATTGACGAGTCATTCGACCAAACATGAGAAATACCTCCCTCAAGATTGGTTTGTGGTTGCGATGGGTGCGGTGCACGTGACGACCCACGCGGCCGCCGTTTAGATTCGTGCCCCACGCGTCGCAACGTGGATAGTTCACAACAAGCCTAAGGCGACCGGCGTTTTGCGACGATCAGCACATCGCATGTCCGCTTATCCGAAATTGGACAACACGCCCCCCGGGGCATGGCCCCAACTCGATACCGGAGAGCTTCTGAGCGGACAGTCCGGCGATTGTTGGCCTGATGGTTCGATTTGCATAGACCGACAGTTATGATGAGGGTGATGTCGAATTACCCGGAGCCAACACGGATCAACCCGACGGTTTCACGACGTGCCTTTGTGCAGGGCTCGGCCCTGGTGCTGGGCGGACTGGGCGGGATGTGTCGTCTGCATGCAGCCGAGCCCGGACGTGATGCGAAATTCCAGTTCGGAATCGTCACCGACATCCACCACGGCGACAAACCGATGCGCATCAACCGCTACTACCGCGACAGCCGGCAGAAGCTCGCCCGGGCTGTGGATGCGTTCAACCAGTCCGACCTGGCGTTTGTCGCACAACTCGGCGATCTGATCGACACCACGCATTCGACCGCCGGCGATATCGAACAACTCAAGACGATCGAAAAAGTGATGAGCCGCTGCCGCGCGCCGCGACATTACGTGCTGGGCAATCACTGCGTCGAGCAGTTGACCAAAGATGAGTTCATGCAGCACACACCAATGCGCTCACCGCACGAGGCGGTTGATCACGGCGGTGTTCGCGTGATCAGCCTGGATGCGTGCTATCGCAGCGACGGCGCGCCTTACCAGCGCGGCAATGCCAAATGGGACGATGCGAATGTTCCGCCGTCGCAACTCGAGTGGCTGGCTTCGCAACTTGCAAAAAGCCCGGGGCCGGTCATCGTGCTGGCGCATCAGCGACTGGATGAACACGGCAAGCACTCGACGCGCAATGCCTCACAGGTGCGACACGTGCTGGAACAGGCGGGCAACGTGGCGGCTGTATTTCAGGGCCACAGCCACAAGAACGACTACCAGCAGATCGCCGGCATTCATTACTGCACGCTGGTTGCACTGGTCGAAGGCCCGGCGCCGAAGAACAACGGGTACGGCATCGTCTCGGTGTATGACGATTCGACGCTGCGCGTGCACGGATTCGTGAACCAGATCGATCGCGTCATGAAGCCGCTCACAGGCTGATCACCACCAGTACTGGCGGATGCCCGACGGCAGCCCGGCGTTGTAGGAATAACGCAGCAGCATCTCGTCGAAACTCTTCCACACAGCCGACCCGTCGACGCCGATGACATTGCCGCCGCGCGGATCGCCGCCCAAGCCATCCGGGTGCGACGGGCTGGAAAATCCGACAAACTGCTGAAAGTAGAAATCGTTGGTGACGTCCTGCGTCAGGTCGGCGAAGAGCATGTCGTCGGGTTTAGCCTCGTTGAGCATGGTCACGCGCTGCGAGCCGAGCGGGTAGGTGATGCCGCCGAAGGTGGTGGTTTTCGGATCGAGCACGATGGATGTGCCGCAGACGTATGAGGTGATGCGCTCGCGCGGATACCAGTTTCGCCAACTGGTCGAAAACTCGAAGAACTTCTCCGGCTCGGTGTAGTACGCGGTGTTGTTGGACATGAAGCCGGGGCAGAAAAACAGCTTCACATTGCCGCCGAGGTAGCGGTCCAGCAGAAAGAGCACGGGCTTCTGGGCCCAGGCCTGGGCGATGATGTCTGATTGCGTTTCATTGAGACTGGCCAGCAGGCGGCCGCGCGACTCGGTGGCATAAGCGACCATGGCGACAGCGAGCTGCCGCTGCTGGGTGGCGCAGACAACCTGCCGCGAGGTGTCAACCGCTCTGGACAACGCCGGCATCAACAGCGCGACCAGCAGCGCGATGATGCTGACGACCACCAACAGCTCAATGAGTGTGAAACCATGTTTGCGCATAAGCATGCTTTCGATAGCCGCGAATCAACGATTCGCGGACCGCGATGCGTTGCATCGCGGCTATTTGCGACGCATGACCAGCAAACCCAGCATCATCAGTCCGGCCGGCAAGGCGGCGGGCGTTGGAATCGACACCACCTGAGCCAGCCCGACGAGCCCCGGGTCGCCCACGCCGCCGGTGTTGGTGAGCTTGACGCCGGCCACCGCGGCCAGGTCCGAGGCGTTCAGCGAGAAATCAGCAAGCGTGAAGGTGCTGGCGTTCAGGTTCAGACCGGTGATGCCGCCGGCGGGTGTGTTGTCAGAATTGACGAGCGTGGCGCTGAAGACGAGCAGGGTGTTGACGCCGCCGGCGCTCATCGTCAGCGAAACCGTCGCGGAGGAGGCCAGCACGTTGCCGCCGGCATCGACCGCCTGGAAGCTGAAGGTGTCCGCCGAGCCGGATGAGGCATTGACGTCCGTGACGAAGAAGACATCCGCGGCGAGGATCGCGCTGTGATTAAGCGAAAAGACCGTGCCGGCAGTGTTCAGTACGCCTGTGGTGACATCGTTGTCGCCCAGCGCCGCGTTGTGCGAGCCGGGGTCTGTCGAAGATCGAAAATACCGGCGCTCAGCGGCGGAGGTGTTCGTCGCCGTGGCATAATTCGTGACGGTATAGTCCGTCGAGTCGGCCACGAAATCGGTGATGGTGTTTTCGCCGCCGTCGTCGGGCAGCGTGGCGGAGGTGACCGCCCCGGCGTAGGCGGCGTGCGACACGACGCAGCCGATCAGCAAGGCGGCGAACACCGCGACGGGTTGAGTTTGCTTGCGGTTCATGATCTTCATCCTTTTTCTATTCGGTGGGTTCGAGGATTGAATAACGACCAGCGCCAGGAGCGTGGTCGCGATAAATTCTGATGTTGCGGAACGACGCCTCGGCCTCGCCGGAGCGGTCGTCATCGGCAAACAAGACAAGCTGTCGGACATGCCGCGGCGCTTCAGCGTCGAGACGCAATCGGACATGACACCAGCCGTCCGTCGACGCCGACCAGGGGCTGTAATCGAAATACGGCAGTTCCGTCTCGCGACCGGCCAGGGCGAACAGCTTGCCGGTGGCATGGTTGTTGTCATCATCCAGCCCGATGCCGATCAACTCGCCGGCCCGCGTGATGCGACATTCAAATTCAAGCACCGTGTCTACTGTCACGTCGTATTCGAGCGGCAGCGCCTTCCATGCATTGCCGATCAGCGTGACGGTCTGCCCGCCATCGGTCATTTGCAGCTGCGAGGGCTGATCATGCATCGCGTCCTGGTCGCTGTACGACGAAAACGCCGCGGGATTGAACACGATCGTGTCGGTCGGGCGCGAGCCGTCGCTGAGACCCGGGTCGCCGGCGACCAGCGGCTGCGGTTTGATCGGCGGGCGGTTCCGCGCCGGCGCTTCGGTCGATGCCGTTTCAGCATCGCCGCTGAAAATGCGGGCATGTGCCGCGGCAATCAGGTGTGTATTCATCACCCGGCCCGCGGGATCAAACTCCGTCGCCTGAACACGACCGGTGAAAACATCCACGCGAACGCGCCCGTCGGGGCCGCGCTCGACACTGAATTCGGTGCCCAGGTCGACCACGCGGATGTTGCCCGCCGCCACGGTGAACCCCGTCGCATACTCAGGCACCGATGCCGCCAGGGCGCCGGTTTGAACCGTGGCGCGCATACCGTCGGTCAACTCGTACACACCCGGACCGCGCAGCGACAGATGAACACCGCGACTGGTGATCAGATCCACAAAGCCCGCGTCGATGCGCAGCATGCCTGTCGGCACATCCATGCCTTCGATCAACGTTTGCCCAGTTTGCGTTGAGCCCGTGCCGTGCAGCGCGACGATCGACCCGGCCGTCGCTGACGACTGCTGCAATGGGGTGGCGGGATTGCGGTCGCGCGTCGCAACCATCAACACAGCCAGCAGTGATGCGGCGATGGCGACCACTGCCGCCCAGCGAAGACCGCGCCCGACAACTCGCTTGCCGTCGTAGTGTCTGATCGCCTGGGTTTCGACTTGGGTCAGTTCATCGAGGCGGGTCGATCGGGCCAGCAGTTCCGAGATCGCCCACCGCTGGGCCGCCAGCGTGAAAAGCAGTTCCGCCTTCGCCGGGTCTTCTGACGCCTGGCGGTCGAGTTCGTCGAAGCGCGTCGCATCCAGCTCATCGTCCAACAGCCGCAGCGCCGCTTCGTAGTCGGTTCCGTCGAGGGGTTTGGCGCGGTCGATATTCATCGTGACGCGCCCTCCGATCCGTCGGCCCGGCGGAGTTCGCGTGTGACGCACTCGGCCAGGGCTTTGTGCACACGCGCCAGCGCCACATATACCGTGTTCTTACTGCGACCGGCCGCCTCGGCCAGCGCGCTGCCGGTCAGTCCCTGGCGGTAACGCAGCTCGATCAGCTTGCGGTTGTATCCGGTGAGTTGGCCCAGGCAGGTTTCCAGCGCCGCGCCGGAGACATCCGCCGCCGCCGGCTCGTCGCGCTGCCACATGGCTTCGATGTGGTCCAGCACGCGGCTGTCGAAAAGACGATGGTGTCGCGATCGATTGCGAGCGGCCGTCAACCCGTGATAACGCGCTGCCTGCCCCAGCCAGCGGACCAGGTGCTCGCGGTCGTTGATCTGGTCGCGCTTGGTCAGCGCCGCCACGCCGATTTCCTGAAACACGTCCTCGGCCAGATCCCGATCGCGTACGATCACCTCGATGTACGCCAGCAGTCGAATCCGCTGCCGCCACAGTTCACGCACCACGAGTTCTTCGTTAACAGCCATAGGCCAGGCGCAATCCTTCCACTAGCCAATAGCCCGAGCCGCCGTTCGTTTTACATGCAAGCTGAAAAATTTTTTCAAATCGCACAAGGCGTCGTCGCCAGCCCCCGCGCGCCAGGCCTGCACATGAACAGGCTTCCGGCGTGCGGATGGCGCTTCAGCGAGGCTTCATCCTCGCGGATCGACGCCGTGGTGATGTAAAGCTCGTCGAGACCCTCGCCGCCGAACCAGCAGGCCGTCGTCTTCGCCGCTCCGACCGCGATTTTCTGCAGCGATTGCCCGCTGTCCGGGTCGATACAGTGCACGCCGAACCCGTCGAAGATCGCGACCCACAACCGCCCCTCGGTGTCGATGGTCATGCCGTCCGGCACGCCGGTTTCACCCTCCGGCAACCGCCACAGCGCGCGCCGGTTGCTGATCATGCCCGTGGCCGGGTCCCAGTCGAACACGTCCAGCGTCTTCGTCGGTGAATCAATGAAGTAGAACCGGCCGCGCGGCTCGTCCCAGCAAAGGCCGTTGGAGATGCGTACGCCCGTGAGCATCTCCGTCACGCGGCAGCCGGGTTCGACCCGATACAGGCTTGCGATCGGCTTGTCACGCCCCATCGTGCCAACCCAGAATCGCCCCTGAGGATCGCACTTGCCATCGTTGAACCGCTCGACGATCGGGCAGTCCGCCGGCCAGGGTAATGTTTCAACCACCGCCCCGGCCGCCGGGTCAAACACGTGCAGCCCGGTCTCCTGCGCGAGTATCAACTTGCCGTCGGCGCGCGGCACGACCGTGCCGATCTTCTCAGCCAACTCGAAGCTCCGCCGCTGCTGCGTCGCCGGCGTGTAGATGTGCAGCGCCGGCGCATTGATGTCGATCCAGTACAGCGACCCGTCCCACCAGATGGGCCCTTCACCCAGTTCCGCGCGTATCGGCCAGACGGGTTCGGCTTCGATCAAAACACACCAATCCTTTCACGAACGGGTTCACGACGAACATCGTGTCCCGATGATTGCTCAGAATACCTTACCCTTGTGTTTTTCGAGCCACTTGGCCAGAGATTTTTGCCAGGTGTCTTTGCTGCCGGTGAACAGCGCCTCCGGTTTGGCTTCAGGCAGGTTTTCGAAAGTCTGTTCGTCGGACGTCTGAATCAGCGCCGTGAAGTCGGCATCCTTTGTGACGGTGATCGCCGCGGCGGCCGCTTTGGCGTCCAGCGCCATCACGCCGATCGCATCCGCCTTGATCTGCCATGGCCCGGTCTGACCCCGCAGGTAGGTCAGCGAAGCGCGAACCTCCGAAGCGATCGCTTTGGGTTCAGCCCCCTTGTCGACGGTCAGAACGAACGCGTGAACGTCCTGCTCATTGAGCCACTTCGCCGTCTCGCCGGCAAGCTGCTCGGCCCCGCCGAGTATCACCACCGCCGGGGCGGGCTGCTGCGTGCCCGGCAGTCGGAAGGCCTTCAGCTTCGACGCGACGTCCGGCGCCGCCTGTTTGGTCTCCGGTTTTGGAGCCTTCTTCGCCTTCTTCTTTTTCTTCGAGGCCCGCGCCGGTTCAAACTTCAGCAGCGACTTGTCGGTGATCACACCGGGGCCGTCGTACACCGGCACATCTTTGAACCGAACCACGTCGCCTTCGCGCTGGATCTGCTCGGCGGGAATTTCGTAGATGTTGCCGGTGATCGTGTCGATCCATACGGGTGATTCGAACCGGCCGCCTTCGATCTCCACGTCGACCGGCGTGATGTTCGAGTCGTTGGAGGGAAGTTCCGTGCCGTCCCACAGCGTGACCACGTCGAGCCCCGTCTCCCGGTCGCGGAAGGCGAACCACGTCAATTGCTTGTCGGTCCCGGTGATCGTCATCTTGTAGTCCGGCACGCGGGCCAGCGCGTCATTGAAGACCGACACCACGTTCTGCACGGTGTAGTAAGCGGACTTGACCTTGATGATCGAGTTGTCGGGGTTGGTCTTCAGCAGGCCGTACCGCGAGATGAAGTCCTTGTGGTACGAGAGGTCGGAGATGGTAAACACCGACGATTCGACATCATGGCCGATGTCGCAGAGCATTCGCCGGGCGTTCCACTTGGCGTGGGAATACTCGGTCCAGTCGATCCCCGACAGCGCGTATTGCACCGCTTCCGAAGCGCACCCCGCCTCGCCCTGCCACGGGCGGATGTTCGGGGCGACGCGGTCGAGCATCTCGTGCAGGGCATCCATGCTCGGGTTCAACCGATCGGGGTTGCCGCTGTAACCGTGGTAGATCGCCCATTCAAAAAGGTCGAGCTTGCCCTGGTCGCTGATCTTGGTCAGCAGCTTCTCGAGCATGTTCACGTTCAGGCCGGCCAGCACGAAGGCGCCGACCTTCGCCTCGGGATCGACCCGCTTGATGATCTGGGCGGTGCGGATGTTGTTGGCGACGATGTCGTCATAGGTGTTGGCCTTGTTGAGGTTCGGCTCGTTGTACATCATCCATTCTTTGACCCCCTTGGCCGAGTAACGCTGAACCATCGCCTCGACCCACCGGTCCCACGCGGCGAGGGTCTCTTCGCCGGACGGGAGCTTACCGCCGGGACCGGTCGCACCGCCGGGTTCGTACAGCCGATTGTTGTACGACGTCTCCAGGCAGACTTCGAGCCCGCGATCGATCGCATCATCGACGATGTGGTCCAACCATGCGAAGTCGTATTCGCCTTTCTTTTTCTCCGTGCGGTTCCAACCACCCTGCAGCCGGATGCGGCGAATGCCCAGGGGCTCGAGATAGCCCTTGTAGGCATCCCAGTCGGCCAGACTGCGATCCAGTGTTTCGCAACCCAGTGACCACATCGACGTCTCAATCTCGTCGACCGACTTGGGGATCAGCGTGCCGATGCGCTGGAGTTCCGGGCTCAGGGCTGATTGGACACGGGTGAATGTCTGATCGAGGAAGACCGGTTGCCTGGGTTTGTTCTGCATCCCGGAGAAGAATTGCGTGCGTCGAAGCAGCTGCTCCGGGTGCAACGCCTGGTCGGTGATCCGCACCTCATCCAGCCAGCCGTCAAGTCCGCGGCCGATCACCAGATCGCTGTTGTCGTAAACAAGCGGCCCGGCGGTCGTACCGCCGCCGCTCTTACGGTAGTCGACATAAAGCGCGACCTGGCGCGTCTCGTGATCGAACGTCAGCGCCACGTGATGCCACACTCCGTCGGCCACATCCGTCGACGAGCCGAACCCCTGGTTGAATCCCTTGCGGTCCGGGTCGTCATTGGTTTGCGTGTCGAACCGCGCACGCAGGCGCCCTTCGGGATCGATCGCCAGCGACCAGGTCGCGCCGGTCTGATCCCGGCGCTTGCTGGCGATCAGCACGAAGCGTGACGTGGGCCGATTGACCTTCACGAACGCTTCGATCGTCAGGCTGGGGCTGTGCAGCTTCGCATGGTCGCCGGGGACGATGACATCGCCGCCGATCGGAGCCACGCCATCCTTCGCGCTGTCGTTGGTGAATTGGAGCGAGCCTTCATTTTTTTGGTTCGCTGGCGTGTAGGTCGATCCGTCCCACACCGTCGCCATCGGCACGGCATCGCTGAACACTGGCGGCGCGCCCGTTTCGTTGACGCCGGCTTTGCCTTCCAGCGCCGGGTCGATCTCCGATGCAATGACCTTCGCGGTCTCGCCGGGCTGGCCGGAATCGAAGCTCCAGTAGCCTGCTGTTTCGCCGAATGCCGCCGAGGTGGTGAGGGTCAATGCCGCGATGGTCGTGAGTAAGGATTTCATGACGTTTTACCCAAAGAGAAAATATATTTCGTGTGAAAGTCGGGCCGGTCAGACCGCACAATCCGGCGGCACCAGTTGGATGTCGATGCCGCCTGACACCCGCAGGCATTCGCCGGTGATGTTGCCGGCTTTGTCCGATGCCAGAAAAGCCGCCGCTTCGCCGATGTCCTGCGGCGTCGACTCGCGACCCAGCGGCACATTCGTCCACCGCCGCTGTTTGACTTCCTCCGTCAGCGTGTTCCACCGCTCGGTGTGGATGTACCCCGGGATCACGCAGTTGACACGAATCCGATGCTCGCCGAGTTCGACCGCGATCGCGCGCGTCAGACTTTCCACGCCCCCCTTGGAAGCGATGTACGCCGCGCGATCGCCGAGGGCGCGACCGGCCGTGTTGGAACCGATATTCACGATCGCCCCGCCGCCGCGTGTGATCATCTGACGGGCTGCCAACTGAGCGCACAGCGCGTAGCCGCGCAGGTTCACCGCCAGCACGTCGTCGAAAAAGTCCATCGGCATGTCGAGAAAGCGATGGCCGAGCCCGAGATGACACGCGTTGTTGATCAGCACGTCGAGCCCGCCGACCTGCTGTGCAATGAACTCGAACGCGCGGGCCACTTCATCTTCATGTCGCACATCCGCCGCGACGGGGATGTATCGCCCGCCTTTGGCCGACAGCGCTTCGGCCGCGGCGGTCGTCTCTTCCGCAGTCGGCCCGTGTACGAACACCGTCGCGCCGTAATCGGCGAATACTTTGGCCATGCCGAAGCCCACGTTGTGAGCCGACCCGGTGACCAACACGTTTTTACCTTCAAACATCGTGATCCTCTCGATCATGAATCAAAAATAAGGCTCGGCTCCGACGGGGCGGATGTCCGTCAGATCGCCGCGGTAGTGACGCAGCGGGCGAGCCTCGTACGGATGATCCGCAAACGCTTCGACGTTCAGTTCCACGCCCAGCCCCGGCCCGTCGGGTATCTCGAACAGGCCATCCTTGAACACGAGGCTTTCCGTCGTCAGATCCTTCCGCCAGGGAATGTCTGAGTACATCGTTTCCAGCAGAAAGAAGTTCGGCGTGCAGGCGGCCAGTTGAAGCGTCGCCGCGTTGGCGATCGGCCCGCTGGGGTTGTGCGGAGCGAACGGAATGTGATACGCCTCGGCCATCGCCGCGATCTTTCGGCACTCGCTGAGCCCCCCCGCGTGCGAGATGTCCGGCTGCACCACATCCGCAGCCCGTTTTTCAAACAACTCGCGAAACTGCGTGCGGTGATACAGCCGCTCGCCCGCTGCGATGGGAATGCGCGATTTGCTTCGCACATCCGCCAGGGCGTCGAGATTGTCCGGCGGCACCGGCTCCTCGAAAAACAGCGGGTTGAACGGCTCCAACTCACGCGCCAATGTGCAGGCTGTCGGCACATTGAATCGCCCGTGGCCTTCGATCAGCAGATCGATGCTGTTGCCCACCGCCTGGCGCACCGCGCCGACGACGGCCATCGACTCGTCGATCGCCTTGGCCGACATCGTCAGGTAGGCGCTGCCGAATGGATCCCACTTCAGCGCGGCGAATCCACGGTCGGCGGCGATCTTCGCTTTCTCCGCAAAGGCTTCGGGCGTCTTGGCGCCGGCGAACCATGCGTTGGCGTAGGCCTTGACGCCGTCGTTGCACTTGCCGCCGAACAGGCGATACACCGGCACGTCCAGCGCCCGCGCCGAAATGTCCCACAATGCCATCTCCACCGCACTGAGCGCCGACATCAGCACCGGCCCCGTCCGCCAGTATGAGTCGCGATACATCACGTGGAAGTGGCGCTCGATCTCGCACGGGTCTTTACCGATCAGGTAGTCGCGCAGTTCCAGCACGGCGGCCTCGACGGCTTTTTCCTTCATCTCCAGCGTCGCTTCGCCGACCCCGCGAATGCCTTCGTCGGTTTCGACGCTGACAAAGACCCAGTTCGTGCGGTAGCAGTGAACGATGTATGTGTTGAGTTCGATGATTTTCATTGCGATTCCGTCAAGTCTTCCACAATGCGGTCATTTTTGAAAAAGACCAGCAGCCCGAGACCGACGGCCAGTCCGCCGATCACATATGCCAGTCCATACCCGGCAAATGCGTACGAAAGCCCCTTGCCCGGCTCGATCACCTCGCGCATGTAGCCCATCAGCCACGGCGACAGCGATCCGACCAGGAAGGCCAGCATCACCATCACGCCCACCGCCGAGGCGCGATATTCCGGTTCGATCACGTCGAACAGCGATGCGTGCGTGTTCGACTCGTACAACCCGCGAAACATGCCGAACACCGCCATCGCGAGATAAACCATCATCGGCGAATGCGCCAAGCCCATGTAAACAATCGCCGGCGCGCCCAGCAGCATGGCGACCGTCTGCATCGTCATGCGGGCACGGGGGTATTTTTTCACCCAAGCATCCGATAGCGTCCCGCCGATGAGCACACCGATCAGCGCGGTGATGTGGTGGTAAAACATCGAATAGCCGCCGGCCTGCGTCAGTGAGAGGTCGAACTTCTCATGCAGGTATTCCGGGGCCCAGACGACGTAGGCGTTGTTGACGAAGACGATGGCGGTGAAGCCGACGGTCAACAGCAGCGCGGTTGGTTTGCGAAAGAGGATGCCGAGCATCTTCAGCGGGTTCTGCCACTGGCGCGGCGTCGGAGGGGCCGGCGCTTCGGCGGCTTCGGGGGCATCGAGCGGAGTCTCGCCGGCGTGATGATCTTCGTCGTCTTTGAGGCGGAAGATGAAGATGAACCCGAGCAGGATGCCCGCGATGCCGTACACATAGAACGTGGCCCGCCAGCCCCACTGTTCAGCGATATACCCGCCGAGAAAACCGCTGACCATCACGCCGAAGTACAACGCCCCCTGGTGGATCGACATGGCGATGGCGCGCGTCGCGCGATGAAACTTCGCCAGCAGTGCATAGGCCGCCGGCGCGTAAAAGGATTCACCCCCCGCCGTCGCCACGCTCCGCAGCATCGTCAGACTGACCACGCCGCGACTGAGGCCGGTAAACATCGTCGAACTGCTCCAGAACAGGATCGCGCCCGTGATGACCCACTTTTTGCGGAGCATGTCGCCGAGATAACCCGCGAACGGCATCAGAATCGCCAGCGTGAAAAACAACACCGTGCCGACGAAGCCGAGCTGCGCGTCGGTGAGTTGAAGCTCGGCGCGGATCTGCGGCAGCACCACGCCGTAGATCGCGCGATCGCCCTGGTGGAAGAAAAACGCCAGGCACAACAACCCCAGCAATTCCCATTTGTAGTTTCGCGACAGCGCGGCAGGTTGTTTGTTCAGTTTTTTCATGGGCGATTTCACTGGCAACGGGTTAAGGTTTGTTCCAGATCAGCAGTCGAATCGACTCCGCAGCGATCGGCGTATGCACATCGACCGGGCCTTCGGCTTCCGGCGCGAAGGCCGCGATGTATCGACCGCCATCAACGGTCACTTTCGCCGACTGATTCTGATCCGTCGGGTTCCACAGCAGCACGCCGATCTGCGTATCGGATTCAAACGCTTTACCGACGACCTGCTCAGCTTCGACATGCACGCCGTCGAGATCGATGAATCGCCCACGCAGCAGCAGGTCGCCGTGCGTACGACGGAACTCCGCCACGCGGCGCATGTAGGCTGACGACTCGTCACGCGGCACTTTCTGAAGCAGTTGCACATCCGGCGGTGAATTGCAATCGGCGTACTCGGCCGGCGTCGGAACCTGATCGCTGGTCAGGTATTTCACATCGCCGGTGTAGCGCGATTCGATCTCAAAACGCAGACCATAGATGCAGGCGAAGTTGGCGTAGTTGCGGGTCAAAAACGGATTGGGGATACGCTCGGTCGCGACGACCTGCGGAAACGTGTAACGGAACAGCTCGGGAAACGGCGTCGCCGCGGCCGAGGGGGTGAAGTAGCCGAAGCCGGTGCCGCAACCGTGAAAGTACGGAATGTCCGCCTGCTCGGCATCGACGACGCCTTCGGTCATGACGATGAAGTTTGGATCGAGCTGGTGCATCGGCCGGGCGATCTGGCGGATCAGGTCAAACCGGTCTTCGGACGCGGCGGGGGTGCTGTGACCGTGACGACTCTCGAAGCATTCCTTGGGACCGACCACGCCGAGCTGGTCGTACAGAATGCCGTCGGCCCCGAGATCGTGGGCCTGCTGCGCCAACTTCATCAAGCGCTGTCGCCACGCCGGCGCGGCGGTGCAGGCGGTGACGAACAGCGGCGTCGAAGTGGATTTGAACTTGTTGTACATCTGAATCAGCGGCTTGCCATAGCGATCGGCGACCATCGTCTGTGTGCCCTGCAAACGATAAAACTCAGTCGCTGAATCGATCAACTGCCCGTTGGCGTAGAGGATCACATGCAGACCGCGCCGACGGACCCGAGCGATCGATTCACGAAGCGTCTGCGGGCCGCCCATGCTCGGGTCGGGAATGTAGTCGGGATATTCTCGATCGTGGCCGCCGTGCGCCCAGCCGAAGAGCCCGAGCGTGTCGAGCCCGCGCGCCTCGGCGAGATCAGCCAGGCGATCCAGCGCGCTGTAGTCCCACATCAGGTCGCCGTTCTGCTGCTTGAGGATCGCCAGCAGCCAGCCGGTGCTGTTCTGCGCCCACTGGGGCCGGCCCATCACATCCAGCCACGATGCAACCCACTGCCGATAGTGCTGCGCCGCGGCGTGCCACGACCCGCGGTATGACATGACGACCGTCGTCGGCGCGTCCCACGATACGCCCGGCGCACAATAAGGCCGATGCATCAGCGAGACGTCGTAACCGGCCCCGCGTCCCTCGGCGATGGCGAAGGTTTTCGCGGCACACTTTTCATCATGCGATGCGAAGTAGAGCCCCCCCGCCGGCGTCGTGAAAGTCAACCATTGCATCGTGGCCAGTCGGCTCGGATAAGCAAACTCGCGACGTGGCCCGAACGCCTGTCGCGTCGTGTATCGACGGCCGAGCCCATCGGGGCAGTACACCACCGGCGCCTCGGATTCCGCGCGGCCGCCGTGCGCCTCGATGTCCAGCAGAATGGGGTATTTCCAATACCGCACGATCCAGTTGCGGGTTTTGTTGACGATCGTGCTGTCGAAGCGAAACTCATCGCCGGCGACGGTGATTTTCAGATCGAGCTGAATGTCGAGGTCGGTCTGGTTGCAGCGCACCTTGTCGTAGACCAGCCGCACGCCGCCATCGACTTTTGTAATCTGCGGCTTGCCCTCAGCGCGGGCGGTCACCGCGCGACCGGGGGTAAACACATCGGCGCCTTCGGCAAGCGTGATCACCCAGAGCGGCGATTGGAAATCCGCCGGCGACGGGATGGCGGCGTCATCAGGCTTCAGGGCGATGCGCCCCTGCTCGTCGATCAACAGACTGGCCTGCGAAGTCTTCAGCGCGATCGGCGTTACCGCCGCAGCCTCGTGGTTCAAGCCCACAATGACCGCAAGGCACAACATCCAGAGCCATATCCATCGGTGGGTGTGCTGGATCATGAGATGCTCCTGGTTGAATCGTCGGCCGGTGGATCGATGCATAGAGCCTGGGTATCGATGGCGCTGATCGCCGCCTGCAGGCGCGCCGTCGCCGGTGTACCTGCCCCGACGGTCGTCATCACCAGCCACACCCATTGACGCATAGCTCAACTCTTTGCATGAATTGACGTCATCAAATCACATGACCATGAAAACCTCGTCAGCCAGTGTACGGGGTGGCCGCAACAAACTGCAATGACTTATAATGACAAATAAATGACATTTCTGGACACATTAAAAAGACCCTCTGACGCATGAAAAGTCCGCCGAAATCACCCACCTGTGCCGCAATCTGCATCGACACGCGCGATGGCGCCGGCCGACGGCGATTGCGCGGCGTGGCCGAGTACGCCCAGCAGCACGGGTGGCGCATGATGCTGGTCCGTCAGCGCGGTCGCGACGCCGCCGGCGAAGTGCTCCGCCTCAAACCCCACGGCATCATCACCTACATCGCCGATCAGGCCCTCGTCGACGCCGCGGCGCGACTCCGCGTGCCGCTGGTTGAAACCGCCATCTCCGAAGTCGACGTGCCCCTGTCGGTCTCGCTGGATAATCACGAAGTCGGCCGCCTCGCCGCCGAGTCGCTGACCCGCCTCGGGTTCAAACATTTCGCCTACTGCGGCGTGCGCGGCAAACGCGCTTCGACCGAGCGTCAGATTTACTTCGCTGAACACCTGGCGGCCGACGGGTTCAAGCTACGCGCTTTTTCACAGCGCATCGCTGAAGGCGAATCGCGCATGAAGCCGCTGATCAACTGGCTGACCGCGCTGCCCAAGCCTGTGGGCATACTCACGTTTGACGACAAGCTCGGCGAGCGCGTGCTGGCGGGTTGCCACTGGTCGCAGTTTGCCGTGCCCGATCGCGTGGCGGTGCTCGGCATCGGCAATGACGACCTGGTCTCGAAGCTCACCTGGCCGTCGCTGTCGAGCATCAACGTGCCGGCGGAACACATCGGCTTGCAGGCGGCGGGCATGCTCGACCGCGCGATGCGACGACTCACGATCAAAACGCCGCAGCGTCAGATTCTCCCAACCGGCGTGACGCTGCGCGGGTCGACGGCCGCGCTGGCCGTGCAGGACACCGCCGTCGAGTCCGCCGCCCGGTTCATCCGCGACCGCGCCGGCGAGCCGATCAGCGTCGACCATGTTGCCGAAGCCGTCGGCGTTTCCCGCCGCACGCTTGATCGCCGCTTCGCCAAGGCACTGGGTCGATCGGTACACGAAGAACTCGCCGCCGTCCGCATGCAGAACGCCTGCACGATGCTCGGTGAAACCCTCGCGACCGTCGGGCATATCAGCGAGGCATGCGGTTTCGCCACCGCCGCCTCGTTCAGTCGCGCCTTTCACCGGGAAGTCGGATGCTGGCCGGTGGAATATCGCAATCGCGTGCGCGGATGAGTTGACCCGGGGCAGCCGTTCACATCGTCCAGGGCTCGCGCATCGGGCGGTCGAGCATCTTCGACGCCACCGCATCATCGATAATCGCCTCGCGTGCCGGATCCCACTTCAGCGGTCGGCCGGTGCGGATGGTGATGTCCGACAGATGGCTGATCGTGTCCGAGCGGATGGCGGATTCCAGCGGGTTGATCGGCGCCTGTCGCGTGCGCATGCAGTCGATCCAGTTGTGCACCTGGTTGTTGCCGCCGCCGGCCCGCCAGTCCGAGGCTTTCAACTCGAACTTGTAGGCGTTGACGGGCTCGCCCTTGAGGTTGAGGTAACACCCGCCACGGTCGACGCTGACCCAACCCTCGTCGCCGTAAAACGTCGTCCCGTGGTCGCGCCACGGCCGGCGCGACATCTTCTCGACAATCGGCCGGGCGGCGCGATGATCCATGAATCGCATCTGTACACCGTTGGCATAGCGACAGGTCACATCCCACGATTCGATGGTGTCCCACAGCGAGCCGACCGGCGGAATCTTCCCGACGCCTTCGTAGGCGATCGGCCCGGTGGCGTCGGCGTCCATGCCCCACTGCGCAATGTCCAGCGGATGAGCCCCCCAGCCGGCGATGAACCCGAGCGCGTAATCGTAAATGTGAAACCCGCCGAGGTTGGTGCAGCGATCGACGGTGTACGGCTTCATCGGCGCCGGCCCGATCCACATCTCGTAATTCATGTCGGCCGGCGGTTCGGTCGGGGCTGTCGAGCCGTAGGATTTGACATGCGCATGGCCCGTCTGCGTCGACATGTCCGGACACCAGCACTCGATCCGCTGAAGCGTTCCGATGTATCCATTGCGCACCAGTTCGACAGCCCGCTTGAATCCGCCGCCGCTGCGCTGCTGCGTGCCGTATTGAAAAATCACGTGGTGATCAGCCACCGCCCGGCGCAGTTTCCACGCCCATGTCATTGCCGTGCCCAGCGGTTTTTCGACGTACATGTCCTTACCCGCCAGCGCCGCGTGGTAGGCCAGCGGCACATGCCAGTGATCCTGCGTGCTGATCGCCACGCCGTCGATGTCGCCGCGCTGAAGCACTTCTCGAAAATCAGCGATCGGCTGGCAGTAGTTGCTTCCGTAAATCTGGTTGACCGCGTCGGCGAAACGATCCCGCTTGTGTTTGAAGCAGTCGCAGGCCACGCGCAGCTTCGCACCGGCTGGCGGACGCTTGGCGAGATTGCCGAGAATGTTTGACGAGGCCCGACTGCCCGTGCCGATCGCCGCAATGTTCAGCGTGTTGCTCGGCGCGTCCCGGCCGAACACGCTCGAAGGCACGATCGTCGGAAATCCCAACATCGAAGTTCCGGCAACCGCTTTGACCAACATACGACGACTGATCGATGACGACATGACATGGGCCTCCAGGGTTGGATCTGACCCGCCCCGCGGCGCGGGCTGAGGGTTCAACGACCCAATCGCACGGTTCGATGCACCGGTGCGACCCATGAAAAAAAATCCCGCGTTGACCTTCAGTAGGAGGGGAAGATCAACGCGGGCGGAGGAGAGAAAAAAAGGCGCAGAACGATTGAAAATAGATGTTGCAAGGCCCGTGCCAAAATGGAAAAACGCGGATATTTCAGCAATATCGCGGGTTCTGTCACGTTGGGTCGTGTACTGGTGTGGTACAATCACGGCCGATTGTTCCAGATTGGTCGTGCAAACTCTTTGACGAGGCTTACTGATGAAAATGCGCAGCGTGCAGGCGGCGATCGGGTTGGCGGCGGTCGTGATGATGATGGCCACGGGCTTTGCCGCGGAGTCCAAACCCAAGGCGGCCAAGCGACCGATGAACGTCGTGCTGATTCTCGTCGACGACATGGGCTGGAAAGACCTGTCGTGCCAGGGCAGCGACTTCTACCAGACACCGCAGATCGATCGCCTCGCGGCCGACGGGATGCGCTTCACGAACAACTACGCCGCCTGTGCCGTGTGCAGCCCGACGCGCGCGGCGGTGATGACCGGTCGCTACCCGGCGCGCGTGGGTGTGACCGACTGGATCCGCGCGGTGTTCCAGCGCGGCAAAGTCGACCACCCCGACAAGAACCCCACCGAATACGTCGTCAACAAGAATCGCGACCTGGCCTGTCCGCCAAATCCGTATTGGATGGAACTCGACGAAGTGACGATCCCCGAGGCGCTGAAGCCGGCCGGCTACGCGAGCATGCACATCGGCAAATGGCACCTCGGTGACGAGCCGCAGTACCCCGAGCACCAGGGTTTTGACGGCAACTTCATCGGGTGCGACCTCGGCCAGCCGCCGACCTATCACGCGCCGTACAAGAACAAGCGATACGGATTTGACCCGCCGATTCAGCCGCTGACCGAAGACGAGTTTCTGACCGATCGCGAGTCGATCGAGGCGGTGAAGTTCATCACCGAAAACAAGGACCGCCCGTTCTTCCTGTACATGGCCCACTACGCGGTGCACACGCCGATCATGGGCAAACCCGATGTGATCAAGAAGTACGAAGCGCTCAAGGACGGCAAGGGTCAGAACAACGCCACCTATGCCGCGCTGGTTGAGTCCGTCGACGATTCGACCGGCCACATCCTCGACGCGCTGGATCGCCTGGGCCTGGCGGACAACACCCTCGTGATCTTCACCTCCGACAACGGCGGGCTCGACCGCAACGGCAATCCGACCGAAAACGCCCCGCTGCGATCCGGCAAGGGTTACGCCTACGAAGGCGGCATCCGCGTGCCGATGATCATCCGCTGGCCCGGCGTGACCGAGCCCGGCAGCGTGTGTGATCAGCCGACGATGTCGATCGACCTGATGCCGACGGTCTGTCACGCCGCGGGCGTCGACCTGCCGTCCGGCCGCACGATCGATGGTGTGGATCTGACCCCCGCCTTGCGCGGCAAGAAGCTGCCCGACCGCACGCTGCTGTGGCACTTCCCCCACTACCGCCACGGCCCGGGCCACGATCCGTATTCGATCATCCGCGACGGCCCGTGGAAGCTGATCCGTTTCTACGACCCAGCCAAGACCGAGCTGTACAACCTCGCCGACGACATCTCCGAGGAACATGACCTGGCCGCGAAGATGCCCGACAAGGTCAAACAGCTCAACGCCAAACTCGACAAGATGCTCAAAGACACCGGCGCCAAACTGCCGCGGCCGAAGTAAAGACAAACCGCAGAGAACGCTGAGGACGCAGAGCAGAGAGAACTAAATATTCTCTCCGCGACCTCTGCGCCCTCTGCGGTTCATACGATCAGGTGTCATGGCTGATCAGGCGGACATCGAACGGATTCTGCGGCGGCTGCAGGGGTCGGCCTTCCGGCGGAAGTTTTCGCTGGGGCCTGTCGAGCAGCAACTCATGCGGCGACATGGGGCCGAGGTCATCGACGAACATGCCCGGCGGTTTGTGCTCGAGCGCCTGGCTGGTGCGAACCCGCCCAACGACGGGCGGCAGACGCCCTGGCGGGGGCATCCGGTCTTTGTCGCTCAACATGCCACGGCCACCTGCTGCCGCAAATGTCTGTCCGAATGGCACCGCATCGCGGCGGGCCGGGCGCTCGACGAGCAGCAGGTGGCGTATATCGTCACGGTCATCGGTGCGTGGCTGGATCGGCAGGCGATGGCGGGTGGGGATAAACCGGACCCGCCGGGACTTTTTGAGGATTAAAAAGGAAAATGTCGGGGGCGGGTCAACTCAAGACAGGGTGGCGATCGCGTCGATAACTGAAAAATGGACCGCCGATAAGCGGCGGTTGTGGTATGGACTCGAAGGGTCCAGGGAGCGCGTGGTATGTCAGGCATTACTTCCACAGGTCTGATCAGCGGTATTGACACCGCCTCGCTGGTCGATCAGTTGATCGCGGTGGAATCCAAGCCGCTGACGCTGGTGCAGAACCGGGTGGCTGTGCTGCAGTCGCAGAAGGCCGCCTTCCTTGAGATCAACAGCAAGATTCTCGCCCTGCAGTCGGCCGCCACCAAGATCGGCGACAACCAGACCTACAAGACCAAGGCTGTCACCAGTTCCAACGAATCGGTGCTCACCGCCTCGGCGTCCAACAGCGCCGCCGTCGGATCGTACACGTTCACCGTCGATCGCTTGGTCTCCACGCATCAGTTGATCAGCGGCGGGTTCGCCGATCCGGATACCACCCCACTCGGGGCCGGCACGCTCACCTTCGAATCCGCCCGGGCCCGGTTGACCGACGACCCCAGGCTCGCGCGGCTCAACGGCGGCGAAGGTGTGCAGCGCGGCACCATCCGCATCACCGATCGCTCCGGCGCCTCGTCCGACATCGACCTGACCCGCGCGGCCAATCTCAGCGATGTCGTCACCGCCATCAACAACACCTCCGGCATCAACGTCACCGCCTCGATCGACGGCGACCACCTGACGCTGACCGACAACACCGGTTCGACTTCGACCAATCTCGCCGTCTCCGAAGTCGGCATCACCAACACCGCCGCCGATCTCGGCATCCTCGGCAATTCCTCCGGCACGAACACCCTCACCGGCGCAGCGATCAACTATATCGGTGAAGACACCGCGCTGGCTACGCTCAACGATGGCAACGGCATCCGCCACCTGGATACTTCCGCCTCGGACTTCAGCATCACGCTCAACGGCAGCAGCTTCGAAGTCAGCCTGCAAAACGCCACGAGCCTGGGCGATGTCATCGACGCGATCAACAATCATGCGTCCAACCCCGGCGTGACGGCCGCCGTCGCCGCCGACGGAGTCAGCCTCGAACTCACCGGCACGGGCAACATCACCGTCGCCGCGCTGAACAGCTCCAAGGCCGCAGCCGACCTCGGCATCGAAGGCTCGGCCACGAACACGCTTTCCGGTGAACGACTGATCGCCTCGCTGGGCTCGCGCCTGATCAAAAACCTCAACGGCGGCACGGGCGTCGCCACCCCCGGCACCATCGACATCACCAACCGCGCCGGCGCCACGACCACCATCGATCTGTCCGCCGCCACCTCCATCGATGATGTCATCAACACCATCAACGATGCCGGCGCCGGTGTCACCGCGTCGCTGAACTCGGCCGGCAACGGGTTGAAGATCACCGACAACACCGGCTCGATCGCATCGAACCTCATCATCGCCGACAACTCCGGCACTTCCGCCGCCGACCTCGGCATCGCCACCGATCCCGCCGGCGTGGATGAAAAAACCTACACCGGCGCCAACCTCAATCTCCGCTACATCAACGAAACCACCCGCCTGGACACGCTCAACGAAGGCAACGGCGTGGCTTCGGGTAAGTTCACGATCACCGACTCGGCCGGCGTCAGCTCCGAAGTCGATCTCAGCCAGGGCGATGAAGTCACGATTCAGGATGTGATCAACGAGATCAACTCCCGCCCCACCAGCGTCGTCGCCACGATCAACGATACCGGCGACGGCATCCTGCTGACCGACACCGCCGGCGGATCGGCCCGGTTGACCGTCACTGAATCCGGCTCGACCACCGCTCGCGACCTGGGCCTGCTCGGCGAAGACGAGGACGACGACGGCGTGATCAACGGCTCCTTCGAGAAAACCATCGATGTCGAAGCCACCGATACGCTCGAAGACATCGTCGAAAAAATCAACGACGGCTCGGTCGGCGCCACCGCATCAATCATCAACGACGGTTCAGGCGTCAACGCCTACCGCTTGAACATCACCTCGACCCACAGCGGCGCCGCCGGGCAGTTCATCTTCGACGACGGCGGCGTGGGCATCGATACCACGACGCTCGTGACCGGCTCCGATGCCGTTGTGCTCTACGGGTCGTCGGATCCGACCCAGGCCCTGCTGCTGACCAGCTCGACCAACACGCTGTCGAACACCATCTCCGGCGTCACCATCGACCTCAAGGGCGCCAGCGAGTCGCCCGTCCAGATTTCAATCACCAACAACAACGCCACCGTCACCAGCGCGGCCGAGGCGTTTGTCGACGCTTTCAACACCGTGCTCGATTCGCTGGACAAGTACGACAAATACGACTCGGACACCGAAACCAAAGGCCTGCTGCTGGGCGATTCAACCGTCGCCACGACACG
This sequence comes from Planctomycetales bacterium ZRK34, assembly GCA_014873095.1. Lineage (GTDB taxonomy): Bacteria > Planctomycetota > Phycisphaerae > Phycisphaerales > Zrk34 > Zrk34. The sequence continues at coordinate 2,448,260 of CP050848.1, read as the reverse complement.
CAGCCGTCTGTTCAACATCGTGCTCAGCAAGGTCGACGGCGTGGGCGGCCAATACAAGTATCTCACGCAGGTCGGCATCAAAATCGGTGAAGACGCCCGCCTGGAGATCGACACCGAAAAATTCAATGCCGCGCTGGCCAACGATCCCGCCGGTGTGCTCGAGCTGTTCACCTCGACCTCCAGCACGACTGAAACCGACGTCGACCTGCCCGACGGCGTGACCATTCCCGGGACCAGTGAAAAGACGCTCGTCAACGTCGGCTTCGGCAAGATACTCAAGCAACTGACCGAGAATCTGACCAATTCCGTCGACGGCCTGCTGACCAACAAGTCCAACTCGCTGGATACGCAGATCGAACTCGGCAACGACCGCGCCGAACAGCTCAACGAGCTGCTGGGCCTCAAACGCGCCCGCCTCGAAGCCCAGTTCGCCGCCATGGAATCCGCCCTCGCAACCCTGCAGACTCAGCAGAGCGCCCTGTCCAGCCTGTCGTCACTGGCGTCGACTAGCAGTTAAACCAGCTGGTTATACGAATATCAATGAAGGCTTGGGCGTTGATGTGCGATATGTGCGACCCAGCCGCCCGGCCGTGCTTAAGTGATCACCCGCACCCCCCAGTCGGCTGAGCCACCAGTCTTCAATCAGCACCATGATCTGATGCTCCAGTTGCTTGCGCGATGGGCCTCACACCCCGCAATCCATGATCGTAATGAACCGCCGAAAAACCCAATTTTCAAAGAACATATTTAACTTAGAGCCTCTAACTTAACCCGCGTTTGAGCGTGGACCAACAGATCAAGGCGCAACGCAGTTTCAGGAACGCTTCGTGCATGTCGTCACGCACCTCCCAACGCACACGCAACCGCTTGGCCTGGTGCAGCCAACTGATCGTCCGCTCGACCACCCAACGATGCACGCCCAACCCGCTGCCGTGCACATCGTGACGGCGCGACAGCAGCGGCTTGATTCCCATCGCACGCAACTCCGCCCGATATCGATCACTGCTATACGCCCGATCCGCCTGCACGATCGTCGGCCGACGACGCGGCGCGCCCGCCTTGCCGCCCACCGCCGGGATCGCACACACCAGCGGCATCAACTGCGTGATGTCATGACGATTCGCACCCGTCAGCGACACCGCCAGCGGCGTGCCACGCGCGTCGGTCAACACATGATGTTTACTGCCGTTTCGCCCACGATCTACCGCGTTTGGGCCGATTTGCGAGCCCCCTTTAAAGCCCGCACCGACGAACTGTCGACCACCGCACGCGACCAGTCCAGAAGGTCCGCACCACGCAACTCATCCAACAACACCTGATGCAACTTCTGCCACACGCCCGCCGCGTTCCAGTCACGTAGTCGTCGCCAACACGTCATCCCGCAACAACCAAACTGGGCCGGCAGATGTTCCCATCCGATGCCGGTTTTGAGCACGAACAAAATCCCCTCCAGCGCCCGCCGATCATCAGCCCACGGCCGGCCGCCACGCGCCGAAACCTTGTGCGGAGGCAACAGCGGCGCAATCCGTTGCCACAATCCATCATCCAGTAGCGGGCGTGCCATGATACGGTCCTCCATGACCACGGTGACAGGGCGTGCCACAGCATACATCGACACGACCAACCGGCAACCATGAAGTTATGTTAGAGGCTCTTAAATATGGTCTTTGAAATTAATGCAATGTGAACATCAGAAAAGGGTCATAGTCTATGGCCCAGTTGTCCCCGACCGCGCTGAAGTGGTCGCCGCCCGCCCCTGGGCCGGTGGGCCACGGGCCTTCGATCAGAATCATAATCTGATGACCGGATCATGATCTGATGGCCGAATCGCTTCCGCGATAGGGCTCACACGCCGCAATACATCATTCTTGATTCAACATCTAAAAGGCTCATCGCAAAGAACATATTTAACTTAAATATGTTCTTTGCGATGCGTTCTTCGGACTTGAGGTAATACGAACACGCAATACGAACATTGGAAAAGGTATGGGTCATCGTCTGTGGCCCAGTCGCCTCCGGCTGGGCTGAAGTGTTCGGCCGCCTGGGCGAGGCGGTCGAGCGGAGGGCCACAGGGTCACGAGGCTTTGATCGGCCGTGATCTGTCGCGCGACCATTTAATGGAATGGATGTCATACCCATCCATTATGGATAATGCGCAGACATCAGATCCTCGGACTGATCACAGCCCTGTAGCGTAGCGGCCGCCAGTACTGCGAGTGATTTCTGTCAGTTCAGCCGAAGCGTTCTAAATCAGTAAGAGTTCTGCCTCGTGTTGCTTTACACCTATCCCACAGAACATATTTAAGTTAAATATGTTCTTAATAAAAGCTTTTTCGACGGTGAAATCGGATGATTTGATGTGATGCGGTGCGGTGTGGTATGCGGGGTGTGGTGTTCGGGTGTTTTGCGGGATGGATATGACTGACAAAAAAACCGCGAGCCTGGGCGCGCGGTTTTTTATGCATGATGTCGATGGGGTCAATCCGTGGCGGGACTGAATCGCGAGCCGCGCAGGCCGACTTTGCGGTTGACGTCGGCGCCCTTGGGGATGAAAGGCAGCACCGCCATCACGATCGCCAGGAGAGCCGCGTTGCCCAGCCACAGGTACCCGGTCAGGTCGAGATAGACCATCACGCCCGTGATCAGCAGCAGGCCCAGCGTGATCGGAATCAACCCGCGCCACGCCAGCCGCATGAGCTGATCGAAACGGAAGCGCGGCACCGTCCAGCGAACCCACATCATCAGTCCGACCAGCGTGAACACCTTCGCGATGAACACGCCGAGGTTCAGCAGCACGCCCAGCAGGTTGACCTTCGCCGGCTCGGCCCCGCCCCAGATCAGGTAATCGACGAACGGCAGGTGCCATCCGCCCAGGAACAGCAGCGTCAGAAACGCCGACGCCGTGGCCATGTGCATGTATTCACCGAGGAAGAACATCGCGAACTTCATCGACGAGTATTCGGTGTGAAACCCGCCGATGAGTTCCTGCTCGGCCTCGGCGAGGTCAAACGGAGCGCGGTTGGACTCGGCCAGAATGCAGATGAAGAAAAGCACCGCGGCGATCGGCTGCTGGAAGATGTTCCATGCCGGAATCACGCCCCACCAGTACCCGATCTGATCCTGCACGATGGTCATCGGCCGCGACGAGCCGGCCAGCAGCAACACGCACAGCACGCACAGGCCCATGGGAATTTCGTAGCTGAGCATCTGGGCGGTGGCGCGGATACCGCCGAAGAAGGTGTACTTGTTGTTCGCCGCCCACGCGCCGATCGTGATGCCGTACACGCTCAGCGAGCCGATCGCGAGAATGTAGATCACGCCGACGTTGATGTCGGCCACGCCCAGCGACAATTCGCCCCACGGGCTCAGCCACGTGCCGCCCCACGGGATCGTCGCCCACGCGAGCATGGCGGGTATCACCGCCAGCACCGGCGCCAGCAGAAACAGATTGCGGTCGACGTTGCCGGGGTTGTAGTCTTCTTTCATGAAGAACTTCAGACCGTCGGCGATCGGCTGCAGCAGCCCGATAGGCCCGACGCGGTTGGGGCCGATGCGGTCCTGCGCCCACGAGGCGATCTTGCGTTCGACATAGATGCCGTAGGCCGGTCCGCCGATCAGCAGCACGTGCATGATCAAAACGATCATCACGACGGAAGTGATCAACTGGGGCAGAAATTCCATGATTCAGTCTCTTTCGGAGTCGATTCAAGGCCCGACCGAGGTTGCGTAAACCGTTGGGACCAGAGGATGTTTTATCGGCTGGGCGGGGCCTTGGCAACCCAACTATTTCCTGTCCACCGCCGCGTTGTGGAAAACCTGTGCAAAGGGTCGAATCGCGTTCACCGTCGACTCACATTCGCTGTCCAGTGGGGCCTGCGACCCAATCTGTCAAACCGCCGCATGGAAATCCCCCGGATAGTGAAAATTCTGACCAGCGGCCGCAAGGTGTTTTTTGTGTGGTGTTTATGTTAAGCAATCGAGTCTCGATTACTGGATTATCCGAGACGATGGGCCTTCATGGGGTTTCCCAGTGGGCGGGGGGTAATCCCCCCTGGTTTTAAAGCCTGTTGTGGATAACCCCATTTTCCGGGTGTCTGATTCGGCAACATTCGGTGACGAAATTTCTGATTCGTGGCCACGCATTCGGGCAGTCAACATGAACGATTTTGATGACCGGCCGGTCAACGCATGACCTGGTCCAGTTGCTTGCGGGTCTGGCTGTCGGTGGTGTCGGGGTCGATCGACTCCAGCAGACGGTCGATCACCTGATCCGCATCGACGCCGTCGGCCTCGGCGTTGAAGTTCGGGATCAGGCGATGACGCAGCACGGGGTGGGCCACGGCCTTGATGTCGGACGGCTCCACGTGATTGCGACCGTCCAGAATCGCCCGGGCCTTGGCGCCGAGGATCAGGTACTGGCTGGCGCGCGGGCCGGCGCCCCACTGAAGGTACCGCGTGACGAATTCGGGCCGTGTTCCGGTTTCGTGGATTCGCGTCGCCCGCACCAGTCGCAACGCATATCGAATCACGTGATCGGCCACCGGCACATCGCGGACGATCCGCTGAATCTCCATGACCTGCTCGGCGTTGAGCACCGAGTCGACATCCACCTTGATCCGGGCCGTCGTACGTCGAACGATGTCGAGCTCTTCTTCCTCAGCCGGGTAGCCGACTTTGATCTGAAACATGAACCGGTCGAGCTGCGCTTCGGGCAGCGGATAGGTGCCCTCCTGCTCGATCGGGTTCTGGGTGGCGAGCACGAAGAACGGTTGCGGCAGGTGATGCTTGATGCCCGAGGCGGTCACCTGGTGTTCCTGCATCGCTTCCAGCAGCGCGGCCTGCGTCTTGGGCGGCGTGCGGTTGATCTCGTCAGCGAGCAACACGTTGGCGAAGACCGGGCCTTTGACGAAGCGCAGCTCGCGCTGGCCGGTCGATTTGTTTTCTTCGATGACCTCGGTGCCGGTGATGTCCGACGGCATGAGGTCGGGGGTGAACTGGATACGGGAAAACTGCAGCGAAAGCGTCCGCGCGATCGTCGACACCAGCAGCGTTTTGGCCAGCCCCGGCACGCCGACCAGCACTGCGTGGCCCTGGCAGAACAGCGCGATCAGCAGTTCGTCGATCACATCCGACTGGCCGACGATCACCTTGCCGATCTGATCGAGCATGCGCTGGTGCGCCTCGCGCAGCTTGGCGGCAAGTTCGACGGCGTCGGGGGCATCCGAAGGCGGGGTATTGGGATCGGTCATATTCACTCCGTGTTATCAGACACGCACAAAAGCGATTAAGCTGGTCATGCAGTATAGCCGATGAACGATGACCAGACCCCCGGAAGTTGCCTTGCTTGCGTCAGCAAGCTTCTGCCCCCTGATATAAAAAGAACTCTTCTTCTCCAGTAGTAAGCCCTGTCGGTATGTGGACAGCCGGCGGCCGGTCGGTTTACCTTTCGACCCCACAACCGATTGCGCACGTGACACGACTCGGGCAAATCTGTCAGCGCGCCTGTCGGGGGCGCTCGGGCCTCGGCAGGTTGTCGACAGCGCCTGTCACTGAATCATGATCGGTGCGGTTATCGACACGCTTGCGCGAACACGCGCCGCCACCTGCTCCCGACCTTGTCCACACCGTTTGCGACAGGGTGAAGCCCAGGGCCGCGTAGCGACCCGGCTATTGTCTTGCGCCTGATGATCATTCACTAGCCGGGTCGCTACGCGACCCTGGGCTTCCCTGTTACGATATTCACATGCCGTGCTACATGTATTCCTATCATGGGCGCGCCACCTGGATGCCGGATCATCGGCGGGGGTTTGTACAGCGTGGCAAAGGCATTCAACCGACCAACAATGACCTTGCCCATTCGTATCGCCGGCATCGTGATGAGCCCGCCGTGATATTCACTGCACCGATTCAACGCCTGTTGGTTGATGCGGCGCGAGCAGCGGGTGATCATCTCGAAGCAACAGTTCATGCCGTGGCGACGGAACCGACTCATGTGCATGTACTTGTGAGTTGGGATCACGAGCGTGACTGGAAATCAATGCGCGCGAGCATTCGCTCGGCCATGTCGCGTCGCTTAAACGAGCAGGTCGAGCGACGGAATTGGTTTGCTGACACGCCCTCGCGCAAGCGTGTTCGCGATCGTGAGCACTTCGATTATCTGATGCTGACGTACCTACCGAAGCATCATGGCGCCAAGTGGTTTAGCGACGCTGACGTGCAGGCGGCGAAGCGACGTAAGAACAAGTGAAGACCAGGGGCGCGTAGCGACCCGGCTAGAGGATAGATCATGTGACAATAGCCGGGCCGCTACGCGACCCTGGTTGTCAACCGCTCGGCGTGGTCAGCTTGCGGTCGAGGGATTCGATCTGGCGGTGGAAGTCGGGCTCCAGCGACATGCGGTCTTCGGTGGTTTTGATCGCGTGCATGACGGTGGTGTGGTCCCGGCCGCCGAAGTACCCGCCGATTTCTTCCAGCGAAAAGCGCGTGCGCTTGCGGGCGAGGTACATGCAGACCTGGCGCGGCACGGTGATCGAGCGATGGCGGCGTTTGGACTGTAAGTCCAGCAGCTTCACGCCGTAGAACTGCGTCACGGTGTCGATGATGTTCTGAATCGTCAGCTTGGGGCTGGTGGTTTCTGAAAGATCTTCGCCCAGCGCCTCACGCGCGAGGGTCAACTCCGGCTCGATGCCGCGCAACATCGCCAGCGACTGCACCTTGGTGATGGCGCCTTCGAGCTCGCGGATATTCGAGTCGATTTTCTCCGCGATGTAGCAGACCACATCATCGGTGAGATAGATGCCGCGCAGGCGGGCCTTGGTCTTGATGATGGCGACGCGCGTCTCGTAGCACGGCGGATCGATCCGGGCGACCAGGCCCCAGTTAAAGCGTGACACCAACCGATCTTCAAGCTGCGGAATCTCGTTGGGCGGCGAGTCGGAGCTGAGCACGATCTGCTTGTTGGACTGATACAGCGTGTTGAAGGTATGGAAGAACTCTTCCTGGGTGCGTTCGCGGTTGGTCAGGAAGTGGATATCGTCGATCAGCAGCAGGTCCACGTGGCGGTAGCGGTTGCGGAACTCGCTCATCAGGCCGTTCTGCACAGCCTCGAGGAACTGGTTCATGAAGGTGTCGCAGGACAGGTAGCAGATGTGTGCGTCGGGCTTTTTATGCAGGATCGCCTGGCAGACGGCCTGCAGGAGGTGGGTTTTACCCAGGCCGACCCCGCCATGTACAAACAACGGGTTATACGCGCGGCCGGGGTTGTCCGCGACGGCGACGGCGGCGGCGTAAGCCAGGTGATTACCCGGGCCGGTGACGAAGTTGTCGAACACGTAATCGGGGCTGAGCACGATCTGATCGTCGCCGGTGTCCAGGTGCGCCAGCGCCGGGCGCTGAGGCTGGGCGGGGCCGGAGTAACGCGTCGTATGATCCTGCAAACGAGGCGCTTCGGAGACAGCGCGCCCCTGCCCGCTGTTTGCCGCGACATGGACCGGTTCATCGAGATCGACAAAGCGCACACCGATCAGCGCCCCGGTCGCGACCTGCGCCGCATCGTTGAACGCTTCGCTGCACTGACGGGTCAGGTAATTCTGCTGAACCGGTGTATTGACTCGAATTTTCAACAACCCGCCGGACAGTTCCAGCGGTTCAAGCTCTTCGAACCACTGGCGACATATCTCGGCATGATGACGGCGCAAATGCGCAAGCATCTGCCGCCACATCGATGGATCAGGCATGGACATCGTCCGCTTCTCGTTTAATCGAATCCTGTACGATCCAGCGTGTGGCAAGGTCTCACGTTGCTACACGCCCCACCTCAAAGCAACAAGATTCAACTTAAGGTTCACATGGTCTGATGTCAATGTCGAATTTTACGTCACAAGCGCCGCGCGGCGGAGCAGCGATCCAAGCGGTATAATCAGCACTTGACATTGAACCGGAAAGGTGCATTTGCCATGGCACAAATTCGTGCAGTCGTCTCCGTGGTCGGGCAGGATCAAAAAGGCGTGGTCGCGCGCTTCGCCACATTCCTCGCCGAACGCGGTGTGAACATCGAAGACCTTTCGCAGCACGTGGTGCGCGGTCTGTTCATGATGGACATGCTTGTCGATCTGACCGACATGACGCTCAGTCTCGACGAGCTGGTCAACGGTCTTCAGGAAACCGGCAAGCAGATCGAGATGGACGTGCGCGTGTCGCTGTCGACGCAGCGGCGCGACAAGCGCGTGGCGGTGCTCGTGTCCAAAGAGCCGCACTGTCTGGAAAAGCTCATCGAAGATCAGCGCGAAGGTCTTTTCCGCGGGTCGATCGACTGCGTGCTGGGCAATCATGAAACGCTGCGCCCCGTTGCTGAAGCCGCGGGCATCGAGTTCGACTGGAAATCGTCGACCGACAAGCCGGCCCACATGCAATGGCTCGCCGACACGATGGTCAAGCGGAAGATCGACCTGGTGGTGCTGGCGCGTTACATGCAGATTCTCACGCCGACGGTCGTCGAGCCGTTCCGCCATCGCATCATCAACATTCACCCGTCGCTGCTGCCGCACTTCCCCGGGTCGGCGCCGTATCGCCAGGCCTACGAGCAAGGCGTGCGCGTCAGCGGTTGCACCGCTCACTTCGTCACCGAAGACCTCGACGAAGGCCCGATCATTCTGCAGGATGTGTTTCACATCGAAGTCGGCGCCGACACGCCCGAAGATGTGCGCGACAAGGGGCTCGAACTCGAAGCGAATGTGCTGAGCAAGGCGGTGCAGTTTTTCTGCAACGAGCAGCTGGTCGTGGTCGAGGACCGCGTCGTGTTCAAGCCCGGCCTGTCGACCCTGCTGGATGAGCACGACGCATCATGAGGCGGATCACAACCATGCGCCTGTCGATGGGATTATTGATGCTGATCGTCGCGTCGACCGCGGCGCCGGCAGCCGGCAACGCGCCGCGCGACATGATCACCCCGGCGGCGCTATACGACCTGGCGGAAAATGCGACCGTCGAAATACTCGTCGACGGCCGACTTGACGGGTCCGGATGGTTCGCCAGCGCTGACGGGCTGGTCGTCACGGCCGGGCACGTCGTCGTCGGTCGCACCGACCACCGCATTGAAATCATCTCGCCGGCCGCCGGGCGGAAGATCGCCAAATTCGTGGCGATCGATCGGGGACACGACCTGGCGCTGTTGCGCGTCGAGAAGGATGACAAGCCGTTTCCATTTTTGAAGGTGGCTGACGCCATGCCGGCCCCGGGGCAGGACGTGTGGCTTTTCGCGGCGGCGAACTTTCGGCACAAGCTGATGCTGCGCGGGTCGGTCGCGCGGCGCAACAGCACGTATGAGTATTTCTCGAACAACAGGCAGTACACGAATGTGTATCACGTCAGCGCGCCGTCGCCGCCGGGCACCAGCGGTGGCTGCTGGCTGGATCAGCGCGGGCGCGTCGTGGGCAATCAGTCGGCGTTCATGACCGTCAACGGCGCCGGGGCTGGGATCGCCATGCTCAGCCCGCCGGGCGCGATCGCCCACCTGATCCAATCGCAGAAGACCGTGGCGACGACCACGACGCAGTGCGCCTTCGAGGAACTTTGGACACAGCCGGTCGGGTACATCGCCAATTATCCGCCGGGTTCTGCCGGGCTCGTGCCGGTGTTGATTCAGGCCGAAGGCGCCGCGGCGAAGGCGGGGCTATCCGATCAGATGATCATCACAGCTGTCGACGATCAGCTGGTGGCGTATGTCGATGAGTTGTTGACCGTGTTGCGCCGCAAAAAACCCGGGGACAAAGTCACGTTTACTGTGCTCAAGCTCGACGGGTCCGGTCAGGCCCAAATCACGATCGAGCTTGAGGCCCTGGATGCGACCCGCAACTGATCGCCCATGCATCAACTGGACTTCGAAGCTTACATCGCCCGTCACAATCGCCGTGTCAATTCGGCGATCATGGTTTATGCGCTGATCGCCGCGGCCGCGTGGATCATCACGGCGGTGGCGGCGTACCTGTTGACGTTCGCGCTGCTGCGCATCAAGTATGAGCAGGTCGAAGCGAAAACGCATTGGATCGCGATCGCTGTCGTGTTGAGCGCGGTGGCGCTGACAGCGCTTTGGCGCATCAGTCGTCAGGCGAAGCTGCGGCACGATGCGCGCGTCTACTATCATGAAGGCTCCGAGAGCCGGGTGACCTCGCTGCGGATGCAGGAATACCTGGCCTCGCGGCAGTTGTTCGACTCGACGTCGTGGGGCGCGATCGTCGCACAGATCGTGTTGGCGGCGGCGTTTGCCACGGCGGCGGCCGTTCGCGTGGCGCGACAGCGCGTGCCGATGAACCGGTTGCAACGGGCCGACGCGGAGAACGTGTTCGACGACCTCGGCCAGCGCCACGCGTGGATTTCGCTGGACGATTACACCGGTCGCGGCGAGTCGTTGTGGCTGTTGCAGCAGGTGGATTTGTTGTGGATCCGCTTCGTCGCCTCCAAGCCGGAGATACGCATCGCCGCGGACGTGGCCCAGAATTATTTCCCGCCGACCACCAACGAAAATCAGAGTCCATACACGCCATGAATACACGCAAGTTTCCACAGGACGGGCGCGAAGTCAGCGAGATCGGCATCGGCACCTGGCAGCTCGGCGGCGCCGAGTGGGGCGATGTCGATGAAGCCGACGCGCTGAACACGCTCACCGCGGCCGCGGACGCCGGCGTCACCTTCATCGACACCGCGGACATCTACGGCCTCGGCCGAAGCGAGTCGCTGATCGGCCGCTTCCTTGCCGACCGCCCCGATCGTGATCGCTTCTTTCTCGCCACCAAGCTCGGTCGCAACCCGACGCCCGGCTGGCCCGACAACTTCACCTACGATGTGATCCGCCAACACACCGAAGCGTCGCTTGAGCGCCTCGGTGTCGACACGATCGATCTGACACAAACCCACTGCATTCCCCACGAGGTCATGCAGTCGGACCAGGTCTGGGACGCGCTGCGCAAGATCAAGAAGGCCGGGCTCATTCGCCATTTTGGCGCGTCGGTTGAATCGATGGACGAAGCGATGACGTGCCTGGACGTCGAAGGCATGGCGAGCCTGCAGATCATCTTCAACGTGTTTCGCCGCAAACCCATCGAGGCGATTTTCACCAAGGCCAAGCAGCGCGGCGTGGCGCTGATCATTCGCCTGCCGCTGGCCAGCGGGTTGCTTGCGGGCAAGTTCACCAAGCGATCGACCTTCGTTGAAACCGACCACCGCCATTTCAACCGCGACGGTCAATCCTTCAACGTCGGAGAAACTTTCGCCGGGCTGCCGTTTGAGCGCGGCGTCGAGCTGGCGGATGAACTCAAACAGTGCGTGCCCGAAGGCGTCACCATGGCGCAGTGGGCGCTGCGGTGGTGTCTGGACTTCGATGCAGTCACGACGGTGATCCCCGGCGCCAAAAGCCCCAAGCAGGCGCGCGACAATGCGATGGCCTCGTCGCTGGACCCGATTCCGACGGCGCTGCACACGCACCTGAGGCGGTTTTACAACGAGAAAGTTCACGCCGACATCCGCGGAAAATATTAACCACGGAGTACACAGAGAGCACAGAGGTTGTGGATGAATTCAAATTCATCTCCGTGATCTCTGTGTACTCTGTGGTGAGTTCTTTATGTCAGACACGGTCAACATCGCGATCATCGGGGGCGGGGCGGCCGGACTGGCCACGGCGATTTTCGCTGCCGAGGCCGGCGCTCGCGATGTCGTGGTCTTCGACGGCGCCAAGAAGATCGGCGCGAAGATACTCGTCTCCGGCGGCGGGCGTTGTAATGTCACACACAATCGGGTCAGCGCGGATGATTTCAACGGGCCGTCGCATGTCGTGCGCAACGTGCTGGCGGGATTCAATGAGCAACAGACCGTCGCGTGGTTTGACACGCTCGGTGTCGCGCTGAAGCGGGAAGACACCGGCAAGCTGTTTCCCGTCACCGATGATGCGAACACCGTGCTCGATGCCCTGCTGCGCCGCTGTGGTCAACTCGGCGTTGAGGTGCGCACACATCATCGCGTTGCGGACATTCGCGCGCGCACAGCCGAGGGCGGCTGTGCCACAGCTTTCGAAATTGTGCACTCGCATGGAACGACACGCGCGGGCAAAGTCGTCATGGCGACCGGTGGGCGATCGCTTCCGAAAACGGGCAGCGACGGCGCGGGGTGGTTCATGGTCAAGCGGCTGGGTCATACCGTGACGCCGACGTATCCGGCGCTCGTGCCGCTGGTGCTCGACGACGGGTTCTTTCACGCGTCGATCTCGGGCGTGTCGCACGAGGCGGAACTGTCGACGTTTGTGAACAACAAGCGCGTCGACCAGCGCACGGGCTCGCTGCTGTGGACGCACTTCGGCATCAGCGGGCCGATTGCGATGGACGCCTCGCGCTTCTGGGTGATGGCACACACCGAGGGCAAATCCGCTGAACTGCGATGCAGCTTCGCCCCCGGAAGAAGCTTCGAGCAGATTGATGCGTGGCTGTGTAATCGCGATCCGAAGCAGGCCATCGGCACAGCCCTGGCGGGCAATCTGCCGCGCCGGCTGGTTGAAGCGCTATGTGGTCATGTGTCACTGGACCCGGCGCAGCGCGCCGCGCAGCTTCCGCGAGATAAGCGCCGCGCGCTGGCCCATGCGATCACGGGACTGCCGCTGCCGGTGGTGCGCGATCGCGGGTGGAATTATGCGGAAGTCACCGCGGGCGGCGTGCCGATGAGCGAAGTCGACTTCCGCACGATGGCATCGCGCAAAGTCGACGGCCTGCATCTGGTTGGGGAGATCCTCGACGTCGACGGCCGCATCGGCGGATTCAATTTCCAGTGGGCCTGGTCGACCGCCCACGCGGCGGGCACGGCGATGGGGGCAGCGAATTAACCACCAAGGCACAAAGAACACCAAGAAGACATGACAGAAGAGTTTTGACAGGATTACAGGATGACATAGATTAAAAAAGACTATGAACACATCTGGTTGATCCTGTTCATCCTGTCAAAATTCTTTCCTTGGTGTTCTTTGTGCCTTGGTGGTTCAACAAACACCATCAGCCGGTGCCGAAGATCTTTTTCAGCTTGGCTTCCTGTCCGCTGCGGCCGATGACGGTGATGATGTCGCCGGCGTGGATCAGGTCGTCGGCGGTCGGCACACGGACCTGGCCCTGGTGCATCGCGGCGGCGATCATCCAGTCCGGGCTCAGCGGCAGCTTGCGCAGCGGCTGACCCAGCGCTTCGGCGGTCGGGCCGACCTGCACGCGGTACACATCGATGACCCCCTCGGCCAGCGACGAGATGCGCAGCAGCGGACTTTCATCCAGCATGCGTCCGATCTTCTGGGCTGCCACGGCACGCGGGCTGAAGGCGTGATCGATGCCGACGCGCGCGATCAGCGGCACATAACGCGGGCGATTCACCACCGAAATCACCTGGCCGATGCCCGAGCTCTTCGCCCAGGCGCAACCGAGAATGTTGTGCTCGTCATCGGTGCTGAGTCCGACAAACGCATCGGCCTCGGCGATGCGCTCTTCCTCGAAGACGGTCATGTCCGTCGGATCAGCGCAGACGACGGTGACCCAGTCGAGCTTATCGGCCAGTTCCTCGGCGCGCTCGCGATTGGTTTCAAACAGTCGAATCGAAAACTGCCGATCGTGCAGCGCCCGGCACAGCCACACACCCATCGACGGCCCGCCCATGACGACGATCCGCCGGCGGCCGGGCTTTTTTTCCTGAAACAGTTTGCGGCCGTCGCCGAAGACTTCGGTGTTGCCCACGAGGATGACCACGTCGCCGGCCTCGATGGTCGAAGTCGCCATCGGCAGTGACACCGTCGCGCCGCGCCGGATCGCCGCCAGTCGCACGCCCGGCGGCAGGCTGATCTCGATCAGCGTCTTGCCGACGACATCCGCCTCGGCGGGCACCGGAAACTCCTGCACCTCGATCTGGCCGGAGGCGAAGTTTTCGATCGCCAGTGCCGCGGGGTTGCGCAGCGTCGAGGCGATGGCCAGGGCGGTCGAATACTCCGGGCAGATCAGGCGGTCGATGTCGAACTGCTTGGCGTAGTCGAGCCCGCGCTGATCGAAGTAAGCTGAGTGATGCACACGTGCGATCGCTTTGCCGGCCCCGACGCCCTTGCCGACGGCAGCGCACAGCAGGTTCAGCTCATCGGAATTGGTCGCAGCGACCAGCGCGGCATTCTCGCTGTCGGCACCCGCTTCGCGCAGCACGTCGGCATTGCAGCAGTTGCCTGCCAGCGTGCGCACGTCCAGCGCGTCGTCGAGGTCGGCCAGACGCGACGGCTCCTTGTCGATGATCGTGATGTTGCGCCCCGAGGCGGCGAGCACCTCAGCCAGGTGCGTGCCGACTTCCCCGGCTCCGGCGATGATGACATTCATGATGAAAATGATACCCCGATTGCAGAGCGGGGGACAAGCCACAAGGCTGACCGCATCGTGCTCGTGCTCGTTGATCGTAATCGTCTGTCGGAATCGATTATGAGTGACGATAACGAGCACGAGCACGAAATGAAAAAACCCCGGCGACGAATCGCCGGGGTCTTGTGAAATCAGAAGATGGATCAGCGGGTCAGGCCTGGCCGCTGGTGGGGCCTTGCTCGCCGTCTTCGATGGCGTCTTCGGCGCTGGGTTCGCCGGGTTTTTCATGTTCCTTGCCGCCGGCGTCGATCTCGATGGCGTGGTAACCGCCGGCGAGTTTGAACGCGATCACGAGGATCAGGAAGCCGACGCACATCGTCGTCGGAATCAAAGCGGTGTAGCGCATCGCGGTCTGTCCGCCGTAGAGACGGGTTTCGACGATGATGGGTTTATCATGATCGGCATGTTGTTTGGCGGTGTCTTCCCACCAGTTGTACAGCGGTTTGATGGTGGTGTTGTCCGCGTACTCGCCTTGTTCCTTGAGGGTTTCGACATCATGCTTGAGGGTATTGGCGCCGTCGAGCAGCACGCCGACCTTGGCGCCGTCAAGGCCCTGGACTTCGGGGAAGAACAGGAAGTGGTTGACGTCCTGCGATTCGTAGCGCTGATAGACGGCGGGGTTTTCGCCCTTGATTTTCTGCGTGGCGAAGTAGTCCTGCTTGTAGCCGATGCCGGGTCCGCCGAGCAGGCCGGCCGAGAGCATGCCGATGCCGCCGACGGCGCCCATGGTCACCGCCCCGCCGCGCGGGAAGCGTTCACCGACCACGCCGAGCATGGTCGGCCAGAGGAAGGTCTTGCCGAAGCCGTAGATCGTGACCGCGCCCCAGACCATGGCGGCGCCCTTGACTGAGCCGATGAGGTACAGGCCTGTGGCGCCCATGGCCGCGCTGATGCAGAGCAGGCCGAGCGGGTTGATCTTTTCGACGATCGGGCCGGCGGTGAATCGCAGGATGAACATCAGCATCGAGGCATAGATGAACAGGTAGATGCCCTGGCCCTCGGCGATGCGTTCGGTGACGTAGGCGATCCAGGAGTCGGTGCCCAGTTCGACGTAGCCGACGCAGGCGTGCAGGAACAGCAGGAACAGCAACAGCGGCGAAGCGAATTCCAGCAGCATCGAGCCGAATGACACGCCCGCCGCCGAAGCCGCCGACCGCGGGAACGGCGTGGTCAGCACGAGGAACATGTAGGCGGCGACCGGGATCAGGAACGTCGCCAGCAGCACCTGCCACGCCAGCCCGCCCATGGTCAGACCGACGACGGCGCCGAGCACCAGGCCGGCCGGCCAACCGGCGTGAAGGATGTTCAGGTAGTGGACTTTGCGCTCGGGGTAGAGGTCGGCGACCAGCGGGTTGATCGCGCACTCGCCCAGGCCCGCCGAGACGGAGAACATGAACATACCGATGAACAGGCACCAGTAGGTCGGGTCTTTACCCGAGGCGGCGAAGACGAACGGCGCCGCGATCGTCACCACGTATGAAAGAACCTGCAGCACACCGGCCAGAACGAGAATGGCCTTGTAGCCCACACGGTCGGTGAACAGTGAGGCCCCGAGGATCACCACGCCGAAGCCGACGAGGCCGCCGCCGGTGATGGTGCCGAGTTCGGAGAAGGTGAACCCGAAATCGCGCGCCCAGGCTTCGAGCATGCCCGTACCGCGCACCGAGAAGCCCACGCCTGCGGCGATCAGCGTCAAAAAGCTGGCCCACAGGAGCTTACCGCGTTTGGAAGGATCGTACATTGAGAGTCTCCGTTGGACCGACCGCGCTGGGTGGGCGATCGGCTGGTGAACACCGCTTCAAAGTTGTAGTTCGACTATCGAATTGACCTCATGGCGAGCCGAAAGGGTAAACCGCGCCGGCGGTACTGTCAAACCCGAATCGGCCCCCGGAGCGGGCGGGTGATCCATAAAAAAGACTTGTCAGACCGGGCGGCGCGGGTAAACTGGTCATAGCAGATTCAAGTTGAGAAAAGCAGGCCAGATAAACAACTCATATTCCGCGGGTGTGGCTGACATGGCCTACCAGTGGTTGGCATGTGAGGCGAATGATGGCCGGGGTGGTTTAAGGAGACGGTCGATGTTGCAAACAACGATCATGCGTGATGTGACCCGTGCGCTGTGCCTGGGCGCGGTGGTGGCTGGGATGATGCTGATGAGCGCGGTTCCGTCCGCGAAGGCCGGGGCTTTGGAGACATTCGACAGTTACGCAGCCGGCAGCCAGCTCGGCGGTCAGGGCGGCAGCGGCGGGGGCTGGGCCGGGCCCTGGTCGGCTTTTTACTCGTCGACCTTCACCGAGTGGAATGTCACCGCCGGCGGACTCGATGGCACAGCCAATCGTTTGCAATTCGAGCGCGACGCCGGCAACCGCCTGGCTTCTGAATTCCACTTCAGCCGCTCGGCCACCCGCCCGATTGCCAGCTCGCCCAACACCGGCGCCGGCCCGGTCTACTTCGGGTTCTACTTCCAGCACGATGCCGCACTGGCCGCGGACAATTCCACCAACAGCTTCCTCCTGGAGTGGCGCACCAGTGATTTTAATCGCTACCTCACCTTCGGCATCGAGGGCGATGAGGTTTTCGTGGAGACTGACGCCGGCACGCCTGACAAGCAGGTTTCCAACGCCGACCTGATTGCCGACGGCGTGACTTATCAGATCGTCGTTAAGCTCGAACAGGACGCCGGCGGCGCGGCGACGGTCGGCGGCGGCACCGCGGAGAAGGTCAGCATCTTCATCAACCCCGACAGTGCCACCGAGCCCGTCACCGCCGATTTCGTCTACACCGGCGGCGCTTCGATCGTCTACAACCCCGGTCAGACCTTCAACCGTGTGCGCCTGTTCGGCGACTACTACGGCGGCCAGTACGCTTCGGTCGATCGCCTGGTGCTGGCGGACAACTTCGCCACCGCGTACATCCCCGAGCCGGCCACCGCCGCCCTGCTGGGCCTGGCCGCGCCTCTGCTGATGCGTCGCCGCCGCGTGTAAACACGGTTCATCAATTGAACATCACCCTCTCAAGCGCCGTCCATGCGACGGCGCTTTTTTATGAACACAATTCACTGTGTCGCCAACAGCCGGGTCGCTACGCGGCCTCGGTTTCTTCCGTACAGGCCGCGATTTTCGAAAAAAAACCTGTATCACAAGCGAGGTGTTCCGTTATACTGGACGCGTCATGAGCCCGGGCTGCCGAGTTCATGATGTTGTACCGAGGACGCTGAACGATGTTTTGACCATGCAGGACGAATGACGAGGAGGCAGTTCATGTCTATTTATCGCATCGCTGCGCTATGTGGCGCGATGGCTGTTCTGACGCTCGTGGCCCGGCCCCTGTCCGCCGCCACGCTCTGGGATGACGATTTCGACAACGGCGATCTGGCCGCCGGCGCCACCGGCAGCGTCAACGACGGATTCCAGCTCGTCGAAAATGCCGTCAACGGCCCGCCCACCGTCGGCGAGTCCGGCACCAACGCCACCATCACCACCGGCGGCGCCGACAACAACGCCGGCATCATCACCACCCGCAGCTTCGACCCGACCGTCGCCGACAGCTTCACCGTCACCTGGGACGTCAGCTCGCAGACCAGCATCGGCACCGGCATCGGCATGACCGAGCACATCATTCAAGCCGGGCCGAACAACCACGCCAGCCCCTGGTTCGAGTTCCGCATCGAGTCCGGCGGCAACTGGTCCATCCGCGCTTACAACGGTTCAACTGCCACCACGCTCGACCCCGGCGCCGGACTCGTCGGCGGCGTGCCCACCGGGTACACCGTCTCGCTGACCGCTTCGACGACCGGCTGGTCCGTCTCCGCCACCGGGTTCACCGCCAACCCGAATGCCTCCGGCTCGTGGAATGCCGATTTCGATTACTCCAACTTCACCAGCACCATGTACGTCGGCTCCATGATCCAGAACGACGACACCGCCGACCCGCCCGCCTCGCTGAATGTCGACAGCATCCTCGTCACCCAGTCCAACACCCCCTTCCGCCACGGCTCCTTCGACGACTACGACAATGCCAACAACGGCCTGCTGATCCGCAACACCAAAACCGTCTCATGGGTTGAAACCACCAGCACCCCCGACGTGTCGCTCCGCACTGAAAACTTCGGCGCCACTGCCCACAGTGGCGACTACTTCGTCGTCTTCACCGGTCAGCCCGACGGCGGGGCCGGCATCGCCCAGACCTTCGACACCATCGCCGGTGAAGACTACAAGCTGACGTTCTATCTCGCCCGCAACACCGACACCAACACGCCCACCATGGACATCGACGCCTTCGATGGTTTCATCGGGCAGGACGGATCCGGCGATGGCGACCTCCTCGATGCCAGCATCATCGTCGACTGGGCCGAAGACACCTGGGTCAAACAGACGCTGACCTTCACCGCCCTCTCGGACATGACCACCCTGCGGTTCCTCGAACCCCTGACCGGCAACTCCAACGCCGTCGGCCCCCTGCTGGACACGATCAGCCTCGTCATGATCCCCACCCCCGCCGCCCTGCCCGCCGGCCTGATGATGCTGACCCTGCTCGCCACCCGCCGCCGCACCACGACAATCTGAATTCTAATGTTATTAATAACATTAGAATTTTGGTGAACAACCAATACCCCGCGTGCGCCGTCGCGGGACTGGGCTGCAGCATTTTGTGTCATTGATGATCATGTGATAGCCGCGAGCGGAAGCTCGTGGTCCGCGGGCTTCCGCCCGCGGCGATGAAAGAAAAAGCGGTCAAAATCCCGTCAAACGCTCTATGTGCCGACATGCATCGCAGTTGTTCGTTTGGCGCACGCTCGACGGGTGCTCTGCTTCTATCCCGCCGTCTGCCATCGGCTGATGGATTCGAACGGGTACAGCAGCATGATGACGTTCAGTGTCAGGTTGTCGCGGATAAACCACAGCATCGCCAGTTCGATGACGATCACTATCGCAATTGAGATGCGCACCGGCAGCACACGCGCCAGCGCGACGCCCGCGGCGCAGGCGAGAATGTCACACACGGAGTTGAGCACCGAGTCGCCGTAGTACCCCTGCGCCAGCGTCGTGGCGCGGTAGCGGTCGATGATGAACGAGGTGTTTTCCAGCACCTCCCACCCCGCTTCGATGAAGACCGCCGCCGCAGCGAGCGTCCACACGCTTACGCCCCACCGCCGCGTCAGCAGTCGCAGCGCCCCGTAAAACAGAAACCCGTGAATCACGTGCGAAAACGTATACCAGTCAGCGATCTGCTGCGACAGTTCCGCCGAGCCGGTATCCCCGACCCACAGCATGATGCGACCGGTCTTCGAAACAATCGGTCGCCCCATCATGACTTCGATCAGCCCCGTCAGCACGATCAGCGCGGTGATGATCACCACGCCCCACTTCGGGGTCATGCGCGCCGGTGCGATCGATGTGTCGGGTTCATGGTGGGTCAATCAGCAGACACCATATCTTCCCCAGCCCCAAAGCAACAGCCCCGCGACACGCTGCCGCAGGGCTGTTGGATCTTTTACACGTGCAATGACACATACCCATCTCGAAAATACTCGCGCGCCGGATCACGACCGATCATAGCTCCACGACCCAGCCGCCTACCGACCATCCCGCCCACCCCGACTACCCCCGCCCGTGCGGGCGACCACCTCAGCCCCGTCGGGGCGATCGAGGGTGGCTGGGCCACAGACCATGACTCGAACCTTTTCCGATACCCGTATTGCACACCCGTATCACGCCAATTTAAAAGAACATATTTAACTTAAATATGGTCTTAAAATACGAACATCAGAAACTGGCTTATTCGACGGTTTATTCAAGATATGTATTGCGAAGGATGTGAATGCCATCGCGAAAGCGACCGGGCATCAGATCATCATCCACACCTTTTCTGATGTTTGTTTTGCGTGCTCGTATTACACCAAATTTCAAAGACCATATTTAAGTTAAATATGTTCTTTGAATACGAACATCGGAAATGGGCTTATTTGACAAGGAGTGACGATCATGGATCAAGGATTGTGGTGTGTGTGCCCTGTCGCGAGGGCGATTGGGGCACTTCGGATCGCTGGTTGGATTGAAGACCTTGGGCTCTATCGTCCCGGTGCTATGGGCGATCTGTTCCGCCCGGTCGAGGCGGCTGGATCACACAGGACGGGCAAGTCTTTTCCGGGATGCGTGTCAGGCCCGGCGGCGGCGGGTGATCAGGCCGGCGGCGGCCAGGGCGGCGAGCGTGAAGGTGCCGGGTTCGGGGATGTAGTAGGCGGACTGGTCCACATGGATCTGAGCCAGTTGGCTGGTGCTCAGCACGCTGTCGTAGATGATCACTTCCTGGATGAAGCCGTTGAGACCGCGGGTGCCGTCCGAGGTCTGTGCGCCGATGACGAAGCGATCTTCATCGGACAGGTTGGTGGTGCCGCTGACGGAAAAAGCGTTGGTGCCGTTGATGTCGGCATCGTAGGACTGTGAGCCGGAGGGGCTGGCAAAGTCGTTGGTGACGGTGATGTAGGCATCCTGATGCAGCGGCGGGAAGATGCCGGAGCCGCTGTCGATGAACGTGCCGCTGGTGCGGAGCACACCGAACTCGCCCCCGCCGTCGAGGCCGAATGAGAAGCGCGTGCTGGTGTCGTTGGCATAGTTGAAAAAGCGGTTGGCCAGCGAGTTGTCCGACGCCGGGGCGACGGAGATTTCTGAAAGCATCAGTGTGGTGTTGGTTGCGAGCACCCCTTCGACCAGGGTCAGCGCGTCGTTGCCATCGTAGCGCAGACCGATGCGGTTGTTGGCGAAGCCCTGTTGAATCACGCCGCCGATGACGATCTTGGGTCGCTGGGCGTCGGAGCCTTCGATCGCATCGCGGCCGTTGCCGGATTGATCGTACCAGGTGGTGATGTACCCGGTGCCGGAGCCGACGAAGCTCAGCAGCGCCGCGGTGTCCAACTCGCCGCCGACAAAGCCGATGTCCATCGTCGCGGCATCGGAGGACCGCTTGACGTTGATCGCCGGCCCGGCGTAGTCGTCATCCAACTGCCGAAGCGACCACGCCGCCGCCGCCCCGCTGACGTCATCGAGAATCGCCGCCCGGGCCGGCATCGCGGTTGCAACCACAGCTACAACAAGAACATGAGCGAACAAGCATCGCATAGCGATTTTCTCCGAATTCAATAGACTGGTATCGTTTGGCCTTTTTTTCACTTGACTGACAAGCGCCCAGCATACCCCGGCATTTGACGATTTACAAGGAATTTATCACCACAGAGAGGGGGTGTCCTGCAGCGCCCCTGCGGGGCGGCCGCTAACGCGGGGGTGGGTGGATTGTCGGGGCTGACTGGGTTGCGTGCCGGCGGTTGTGCGATCATGATGGGGTATCGATTCATCGGTGCCCGGGAGCTAAATCATGTTCAAATTTCGTCGTTGGTTGGTTGTTGGGGTTTTGTTGTTCGCCACCGGTTTACTCGTTGCCGGTGATGCGGGTCGCTGGGATTTTCAGACGGTCAAAGCCAAGGCCGCGGTGGTGCGATACGAGCAGGCTGTTCGGGCGGCCGATGCGATCCATCAGCGCACGCTGGCGGACGCACAACGCCAGTTCATCGCGGACCTGGATGAAGCCAAAGTCGATGCCACCAAGGCGGGCAACCTCGACGAAGCGGTACGATTGCGCGATGCGATTCAGGCTCAGCGAAAGACGATGCCTGCCGCGGAGGCTGACAATCCGTTTCGTGATATCGCCGGTACATGGAGTTTCGAATGGGGAACCACTGGCAACCGCGTGAGCTTCGTTCTGAATCAAAACGGGCAAGCAGTTTTCACCAAAGATCATCGCCAATTGACCATTCAGGACGGTAGGCTACTTTGGATCAGCGACTCATCAGACACCAGCCTTGAACTGATTTCTGCCAACGATCGTTTGATCGTCCTTGGCTGGTCGCGAAGTAAAGGTCGGCACCCTTTGAAGAATCAACCCAATCATGTCGGCATCGCGACGCGCGCCGAGTGACTTTGCGATGTGAAACCGCCCTGTCGTGTGAGAGGAGTGCAGCGCCCCTTCGGGGCGGCCGCTAACGTGGGGGTGGGTGGTTTGGTGAGCGACGGGGTTGTGCGCATGGAGTTGTCGCGGGGTTTTCGGAAAGTCGAAAAACGGGGGTTTTGGGGGCGACGGATTGGTGCGCGCGGTGGGGTTTATGGGTGTGAAAATGCGGGGGCGCGCACGAAGGTGTCGTCACTTGCCACGGATGTGCGCGCCCAAAGGCTGTAAACCCGGTGAAATCGTCGGAAAAGGGTTTTATTTAAGCGTTTTTTTGCCGCGCCGGTGCGCATGCGGACGGCGCGCGGACAGGGTTGTGCGCACATGCGGGCAAGCCAACCCTGATATTGTGGTTTAAACCGCGGTGGGTCGGGCGGAATGATGGTGTTTGAAATTGGGGGGTTTTTGTCATGGCGTGCGCGCGTGGTGTACCAGACGCTTCGCCCGCGGCGGGCTCAGCGTCGGCGTGAGGGGGGAACGGATCAGCCCGTTCACCAATTAACCAGTTAACCGACTTACACGTCGCTGATGGTCTGGTCGTAGAACTCGATGTAGTCGTCGGGCGTTTCGCCGGCGCGGAAGGCCATGGCGCTGCGCGGGTGCAGGTTGAAACGGCCGGTGAGGTTGTACGGGATGCTCGGGCCCCAGTCCAGTTGCTCCTTGAGCGGGAGGATGTGCTTCTGGATGACGTCAAGAATGGGGCGCTGCTTGAATTTCGGATTCTTCAGGAAGCCGATGAGGATTTCCATCGGGCAGTTGCCGGCGCCGCGGCCGAGTCCGAGCAGGGTGGCGTCGGCGCGGTTGGCGCCGAGGATGATCGCTTCGATGGTGTTGGCGAAGGCGAGCTGCAGATTGTTGTGGGCGTGGATGCCGACGTGCTTCTTGCCATCGGCGGCGGCGGTGTAACGCTTGACCAGGTCGTCGATCTGTTCGCGGTACAG
Source organism: Planctomycetales bacterium ZRK34 (assembly GCA_014873095.1). Classification (GTDB taxonomy): domain Bacteria; phylum Planctomycetota; class Phycisphaerae; order Phycisphaerales; family Zrk34; genus Zrk34. Next base: position 2,424,907 of record CP050848.1, on the reverse strand, counting down.
GGCGCCGTAGCTGTCGACAACGACGATGGTGCCGGCGGGCGTCTTGGCGACTTCCGCCAGGGCCTGATCGATCTCGGCGTCCTGCACGGCGGAGATGGCCATGATGTTGCAGGTGGTTTCGTAGCCGAGCTCGTGGGCGTGGTGAATCATCTCGACGGCTTCGGGGATCTGGCTGACGTAACAGGCGACGCGGATGACATCGAGCACCGAATCGGCAGCGGGGATGATCTGCGTTTTCCAGTCGCTCTTACCGCCGGCATCGGCCATGGCGGCGAGCTTGAGGCCGGTGGCCTGGGCATCGTGGTCGCCGACGATGCGACGCATGTCTTCTTCGTCGCAGTGCTTCCACGGGCCGAACTCACTTTTGGGGAACTGGCGGGGCGAGTTCTTGTAGCCGATCTCCATGGCGTCGACCCCCGCGGCGAGGCAGGCGTCGTAGACGGCGCGGACGACTTCGTCGGTGAACTTGTGGTTGTTGATCAGGCCGCCGTCGCGGATGGTGCAGTCGAGGATTTGCAGTTCGGGGCGGTAGGTGATCCAGGGGGCTTTGTTGGTCATGGCGAAGGCTCCACGTCTTGGGGACGGCCGAGTGTTTGGACAGTGAAGGTCAGAACGCTCGAGTGCGGATTTTACTGACCTGGGTTGTGTGAAATCTGGGCCTCGGGTCGAAAAGTCGTACCAAGCTACCGGGTGGGACTACGGGAGGCAATCGGGGCTGCCCCCAGCGGCGGAACGCGCCGGCTGGTGAATACCCGCCGGCGGCCGATTCGGGGTCAAGTCGCTTGAGTAATGGGCCGATACAGCCGCTTAGTGGAGAGAATTATCGTTGGTGAGTTCAGGAGAATGAACTTTGGATCTGAAAGCCAAATGCTCTGGGCGTTTGTTGTACTGCGCGGCGGTGTGGGCCATCGTGGCTGTCGGTGCGCTGCACGCTGAGGCGCCGATCGAAATGGCGTCGATCGACACGACCCGGCTGGACCTGCCGCGCCCCTCGCGAACCGCCTCGAAATCCTGCACGAGCTGCCACGTGGTCGACTCGGCGCTGTCACATCCGGTCGATGTGCGGGCCACGATGCGCGTGCCCGACGCCCTGCCGCTGTCAGAAGGCCGCGTCACCTGCACCACCTGCCACATCGACGACAATCAGCAGCACACGCTCACCGGCGGGGCCAACGGCCTGCTTCGCACCGATCGGCGCGGCGCCGCCTTCTGCACCAACTGCCACACACGCGGATCAACCACCGGCCGCTCGCATGCCGCTCGTTTGAATCGCGCTCATCTGACCTGGCCCGGTCGTGTCGCGGCCATCAGCGCGTCATCGTCCTCGGCCGTGCCTTCGGGTGTTTCGGGCCTGTCGGCCAGCGCCTCACTGGGCGGGGTGCTCGACGAAGTGTCGCGCCAGTGTATGGACTGTCATGATGGATCACGCGGAACCGACATCGGCCGCAGCCACCCCATGGGGGTCACCTACCCCGATACCACCTTCTCAAACGGCCGAACCTCATCCGCCAGCCGCCTGGTGCCGCGCAGCCAGCTCGACCCCCGCATCAAACTGGTCAACAACACCATCGGATGCGTGTCATGCCACGATGTGTATTCACACGAAAACGACCTGCTGGCGATGCCCAACGTCCGCGATCAGCTGTGCAGAAGCTGTCACGCGATGTGATGTGACTATCAAGTCAAGTGTATATTTAACAGCTACTTATCACCTTTGAACCACTCGTCCGCCTTGGATTTGACGGCGTCGAGTATCTTCTGCCCCGCCGTTTCGACGATCAGGTCGCCGTGGCCGTTGTCGACCAGGGCCTTGGTCAGTTCGGGGTGTTCCTTGAAGTCTTCCGCGGTCCAGTCGACGATGTCGACATAGCTGTCACTGAGCCCCATCGACGCCTTGGGGACGATCACCCGGTCGCTGTCCGTGATCACGATGTGATGGCCCAGCAGCCAGTACATGATGCCGGCCCCGACCAGCAGAAAAACAATCGGCATGATCACTCTTCGAATCATTTGAAGCTCCCACACAGCGTGCGTTGGTGAACCATCATACCCTTCTGGCCGTTGTATCGGTAGCCGGGGACTGATCACGCCAGCGTCGATGGTCGATCAATATTCAGGCGGCTGATCAACCTCCCCGCCGCATCCGCCAACCCGTGATGGAGATCAACATGGATGCCAACGTTCTGTTGCTTTCGATATTGTTCGGGTCGATCGGCATGGGCATGCTCATCTACGGCCGCAAGCAGGTCGAGCCGCGCTACATCGTGGCGGGCGTGCTGCTGATGGCATACCCGTATTTCATCCCCGGCGCCCTGGCGAATCTGCTGGTGGGCGTAGCGCTGACCATCGCCCCGTTTCTGATCGGGTGATATTTTTACAAAATAATTATTTACAAGTATTTACGATCATTCGAGGTTGACGCCGAGCTTTGTGAGCAGGCCGTCGAACTGGTCGAGGTCGTAAAACTCGATCGACAGCGTGCCGCTGCCCTTCTTGCGGCCGGGCTTGATGCGGACCCGGGTGCCGAGTTGATCAGCGACCTGTCGCTGCAGGTCATCCAGGTGGGCTGAGCTGCGGGTCTTCTTCGTGGTCTGACCATCGTTCGAATCAGCCGGACGGTTCATCTGGCGCACCGCCTCTTCGACTGCCCGCACGGACCAGCCCCCCGCTACCGCTTTGTTGGCCAGCGCCACTTGGGCTTCAGGGTCCGATAGCCCCAGCAGCGCCCGGGCATGACCCGCCGATAACTGACCACCTCGAACCAGCCCCAGCACATCTGCGTGCAGATCCAGCAGACGCAGCGCGTTGGTGACCGTGGCCCGATTGATGCCGACGCGGTCGGCCACATCTTCATGACGCATGTCAAACCGCTCGACGAGCCGGGCAAACGCCTCCGCCCTTTCGACCGGGTTCAAATCTTCGCGTTGCAGGTTTTCAATGACCGCCCACTCGGCGATCTGACGGTCGCTCAGCTCGCGCACCAGTGCGGGAATCCGCTCAAGCTCCGCCAGGCGGGCCGCTCGCCAGCGCCGTTCACCGGCCACGAGCTGATACCCCCCTTCGGACCCATCCGGCCGCACCACCACCGGCTGCATCAACCCATCCTGCTTGATCGACGCGGCCAGTTCACCCAGCGACGCCTCGTCAAACACCTGCCGGGGCTGAAATGGATTCGTTTGGATCGCATCGACCGCAACCCACGTCAACCCACCCGCCGCGTTATCATCTGCTGTCGCATCATCCGTTGACTCAACATGCGCCGCGTCGCCGACGTTCGACGCCGCCGTTGATTCAGCCGGGGCGCTGGACGCGTCTGTTGACGGGTCAGCATGTTTGTCTTTTTCCGGGGGATCGACCGACACGGGCATCGACATCAGACTGCTCAGACCGCGACCCAGGCGTGGCTTGCCGGTTTTCGACATGGCGACCTCCTTGTCGAGTGAAATGACTCCGTTGACGCTGCCAGTCTAGCGCTTTCGCCGCTTCCCCGCAAGCCGATTCTCGCGCCGGATACGAAATGTTCCACGTGGCACCTTACGGTGAAACAACTTTTCGGCGGATGTTTCACGTGGTACATTACGGTGAAACAGTATCGGTGCCATTGCCGGGATGACTCATATTTCGGAGTAAGATCGTGGATATTTCAGAATATGACTGGGGCTTATTGATCGGTTTATTAATTGGAGAAGGGCATTTTGGAGGAGATGGTCGTCAGCCGCAAATCACCCTCCGCATGCATACGCGCCATAAGGTTTTATTTGACTGGATTGTCAACACATTTCCAGGCGGTCGTCTATATGGGCCATATAATCACTGTAACCGTAGCTATTACCAGTGGATGATTCGCGGCCGGACGCTCAGGGAAATCTACCTGCCTATTCTCGATATACGAATCACACCAACAGTCGACGAGCATGTTTACAGCCGTTACGCCGCCATGAAGGAGCGATATCCAAAACAGCTGGGCCAACCAGATAGGTCATAAGTTAATGAACAATGATCATTGTTAGTGATCGCTGTTCATTTACGCGTCGAACAGATCCCGCAAGGCGGGTGACAGGTAGATGGTGTCCGGGTCGACGGATTTATCCAGTTGGCTGATCAATTGCTGCAGCAGATCCAGTGGGGCGGCCTGGGTGTCGACGAAGGCGGTCCAGCGATTTCGAACCTGCGCGATGCCGCCGCCGTCGCCGCCCATCGGCAGGCGACGAATGTCGAAGTCCAGCCGCTCGAGCACATCCAGCAATTCTTCGAGAAGTCGTTCGGTGTCCTGCATGGTGATATATGATAATATCGGACTTTGACTGCGGTAGGGCGTTGTATAAATGGCCGTCCGTACGTTCGGGTTAAGCCTCGGACTGTTGTAAGCCGATACCAGTAAAGCACAAAACCCCCTCGCACCAGGGAAGGAAAAGGGGTCATGGCCGCACCGTTAGACAGGCTCGATCAAGCCGAAGCGCTGCTGCAGCAGCTCGAATCCGTCGAAACTCAGCTGCGCCAGCTCCAGGACGGGCTCACCCGTTCGCATCGGCTGGCGACGCTGGGGACCATGGCCTCGATCATCGCCCACGAGTTCAACAATATCCTCACGCCCATGATCAGCTACTGCCAGATGGCCCAGCAGGCGCCAGAGGATATCGCCATGCTCCGCAAGGCCGTCGATAAATCCCTGGCGGGGGCCCTGAAGGCTGCATCTATCTCCAGTTCCATGCTGGGGTTTGCGCGCGATTCAGACGAAGCCGACCACTGCCGGCTCGACCAGGTGCTCGACGAAGTCTTCAACTGCATGGCCCGCCCCCCGGCCCGCGATGGCATCACGCTCAGCATCCATATCCCCGAAAACACCTGGTTGGCCATCAGCCCCGTGAATCTTCAACAGGTGCTGCTCAACCTCATCCTCAACGCCCGCCAGGTCATGCGAAAAACCGGCGGCCGCCTCAACATCACCGCCTCGCGGCGCGGCCCGAACATCCTCCTCGAAATCGCCGACACCGGCCCCGGCATCCCCGCCGATATCCTCGCCGATGTGTTCAAACCCTTCGTGACCCGCCGCGACCCCGACCCCGACGCCACCCACTCTCGCGGCACCGGCCTGGGCCTGGCGATCTGCCGTGACCTCGTCCAGCGAGCCGAAGGCGCCATCCGCGTCGCCCGCTCCGATGACACCGGCACCACCTTCGAACTGACCATCCCCGCCGCCGAAGCGCCCACCGTCATCGAAGACGACACCCCCGCCGCGTGATCGTCACATAGAAATCAAGTGTACGTGTTCACATTCCGCTGTGGGGCCAGAATCGAGCGGAAATCTCCGATCTCAAATTCACGCCCAGCACTAATTTGCGTCGATGTTATTGACAATCTGCCGCGGCGTGGTATGGTGTATGTTAGGTACTTTTTAGCTTGGGGGATTTCTTGTCGCAAACCTCAACCATCGAATGGACCGACACGACCTGGAATCCCGTCGTCGGCTGTACCAAGGTCAGCGCCGGTTGCAAACATTGTTATGCCGAACGCATGGCCAAACGCCTGTCCCACGTCGCCGAGGCCGCTGAAAAACGGGGCGGCAGCGCCGGCCGCACGCATCACTATCTGAAAGTCATCAACAACCGCGGGCGTTGGAATGGCAAAGTCGGTCTCGTCGATGAAGCGGTCGAAGACCCATATCGCTGGAAGTCGCCGCGCATGGTGTTCGTCAATTCCATGAGCGATCTTTTCCACGAAGATGTCCCGCTCGACTTCATCCAGCGCGTCTTCCGTTCGATGAACGACAACCCGCAGCACACATTCCAGATTCTCACCAAGCGCCCGCATCTCGCCGCGCAGTTCGCTTCGCAACTAAACTGGACGCCCAACATCTGGATGGGCACCAGCGTCGAAAACGCCTTGGTCAGACACCGCATCGCTGATCTGCGAAAGATCAATGCTCACATTCGTTTTCTATCCCTCGAACCCCTGCTCGGCCCACTGCCACGCCTGAACCTGCGCGGCATCCACTGGGCCATCGTCGGCGGCGAGTCCGGGCCAGGCGCCCGCCCCATGGACCCCACTTGGGTCCGCCAACTTCGTGACCGCTGCCGCAACAACAACATCGCGTTCTTCTTCAAGCAGTGGGGCGGTGTGAACAAAAAATCAACCGGCCGCGAACTCGATGGCGAACTCTGGGATCAAATGCCTTTTTCATTCTTGGGTGAATCCGGTGGTACGACAACATTACGGGCGTGAATTATGGGATCGAATGTGTGACTTCGTTCAAGAGCCGGATGGGCTCTTAGAGTATGATTTTGGTGCTTGGACAGTTCGAAAGCTATTTTTTCTCGCGCACTATCTAGGTATCACAACTCATGCGATGTCGGGTCATTCTAAGTTTTCGTCTCTTAACTACATCGACCTATTTTGTGGGTCAGGTGTTTTCAAAGTTGTGTCAGAGGGTTCTCGTGTTCGACGTTATCCAGGATCAGCATTACTCGCAGCTGGAACTCAAAAGACGTTTGATAAGATATATCTTGTCGATCAAGATTTTGAAGCATTAGAAGCGGTAACCAATAGAATCTCTCGGCTTGGATGTACTGCCGAATTACACACATGGTGTGGCGACTCAAATCTATTAATTGATGATGTGGTTGCGAAAATACCAGATCGAGCATTGAACATCGCGTTTATTGATCCTTATTCACTAAAGGTTCATTTCAATACAATCAGTACATTGGCAAAATCTAGAGCTATGGATTTGATCATTCTGTTCGCTGACAGGATGGACATCGAGAGGAATGTGGAGGAATACTACTATCCACGAAAAAGTGATAACCTGGACTTGTTTTTGGGGGAAGATTCTGATTGGAGAGCAGAATGGGAACAATTAGAAAACAGGGATGGTGGCAAAATTAGGCAGTTTTTCGCTGATTGCTATCTGCGGCAACTCAAAGCCATCGGATATTATTATTCTCGCACAAAGGTTATAGAGTCAGATCGTGGGCCACTGTACCGATTAATCTACGCCAGCAAAAATGAGCATGGTTTGAAATTCTGGGATATCGCAGAATCAGAAGATGTTGATCGGCAACGAGGCTTGTTTGGTTACTGATATTGGCAGGAGAACGAGATACCCCCCCCGCGGCGAGCGGGTGATGTGTTTTATTGAGGGGTGGTGAAAGCGGGGGGATGCGCTGTTATTTAAAGGCGCGATTAGCGCAGAGTGATGTCGCGTTCGAAGAAGTCGAACTTGGCGGCTTGTTTGGCCTGCCAGAGGGTTTGTTCGGCGGTGGTGTTGGCTTTGGCGGTGCCGGCTTTGAGGATGTCGATCACATCGTCGTCGGTGATCCTGGCGCGGCGGGCGCGGATGGGATCGAGAAATGCATTGATCGCGGTGGCGGCTTCCTTTTTTAAGTGGCCGTCGCCGAGCTTGCTGGCGGCGTAGTCGGCGGTAAGCTCTTCGACCCTGGCGGGATCGGTGTGGAAGGCTTTGAGGTATTCTAGGATGGTGTTGTTTTCGAGGATGGGGGGATCATCCATCGAGCCGCGGCCGGTGAAGATCTTGTTGCACTTTTTCTGCACCTGCCTGGGCTCGTCGGTCAGGAAGATGGCATTGCCGAGCGATTTCGACATCTTGTTGACGCCGTCGAGACCGGTGAGGCGCGACACGCGGCCGGTCTTGGCGGCGGGGATCGGAAAGACACCGCCGGCGGAGGCGTATTCGGCATCGTCGGTGTGCGGATCGACGCCGCAGTAAAGCTGATCGAAGCGGCGGGCGACTTCGCGGGTCATTTCAATGTGCGGGATCTGGTCCTCGCCGACGGGCACAAACTGCGGGCGGAAGGCGAGGATGTCGGCGATCTGACCGACGGGGTACATCAGAAACCCGAAGCTGTAGTTTTCGCCGAGGTTTTTGACGCGGATCTCGTCCTTGACGGTCGGGTTCTTCATGAGCCGCCCGTAGCCCAGCAGCATGGCGAAGTACCAGGTCAACTCGGCGACGGCGGGAATCTCACTTTGCAGGAAGAGCGTCGTTTTGTTGGGGTCGATACCACACGAAAGCCAGTCTTTGACGATGCTGATCGTGTCGGCCCGGACGGAAGCGACGTCGTCGGCGCGAGTGGTCAGGGCGTGGACGTTGGCGACGAAGACATAGCAGTCGTACTCGTCCTGCATGGCCAGTCGGTTCTCGATCGAGCCGACGTAGTGGCCGAGGTGGAGGCTGCCGGTGGGCGTGTCGCCGGTGAGGACGCGGGGCTTTTCGGGGGAGGTAGTCATGGGACGGATATTATGCGGAAAAATACGGTCCGTGCCATGCGGGGAGAGAAAGAGTTAACCGCAGAGAACGCAGAGGTCGCAGAGAGTGTTGGTAGAACACAGCTTTTGACGCTCCGGGCTTGCCCCCTCGGCGTTCTCTGCGAACTCCGCGGTTTGTCTTCTGATTATTTGACAGCGTCGGCGGGGGAGCCGAATTTTTCGCCGAAGACCCACTCGGGCAGGGGGTTGCGGGAGCGGGGGCCCTTGTCGCGGGAGGCGAGGTCGGCGTTGTCGAACGTGTCGGGGTCGGCGGCGTAACCGATGGCGATGGCGGTCGACGGGTCGAAACCTTCGGGGATTTTGTAGGTCAGGCGGACCTTCTGCAGCTCGACGCCGGCCATCTGATGAACGGCCAGCCCGAGGGCGGTGGCCTGGGTGGTCAGGTTGGCTGATGCGATGCCGAGGTCGTGCTCGGCGACACGGTTGGGTTTGTCGTTGCGCGTGAAGGTGCGTTTGACCGCGGTGAGGATGAGGACACCGGCGTGCTGGGCCCAGGCCTGGTTGGCTTCCAGGAGACAAGACAGGGCTGTGGCGAAGGCGGCTTCATCGGTGCGTTCGGCGAGGATGTAGCGCCACGGCTGCTCGTTGAACGACGAGGCGGCCCAGCGGGCGGCTTCGAGACAGGACAGCAGCTTGGCGCGCTCGACGGGCCGGCCGTCAAATGCGTAAGGGCTGTAACGATCGGCGATCACGGGGAGGATGTCGTGATCGGGGCGCGCAACTTTCTCGGTGTTTTTGTAGTTCATGAAAGGTGAGATTCAACTGGTGGAGTGAAGGTTACATGTGTTGTGAAAGGGGCGAACCACACAAGGCGCCTGGCAAAGAGTTTTGACAGGATCTACAGGATGATGAGCATAAAACAAGTCAACGAACACATTGAGTTGATCCAGTTCATCCTGTCAAACTCTTTGCTTGGCGTCTTTGGGGCCTGGGTGGTGTACTGATTTGATGAACCCGTCTCGAAAGCTTGTGCTATAACACGGTCATGATTTTCGGGTGGTTCAAACGGCGTCGTCGGAGGAAGCTGTTGGCCCGGCGGCTTTCGCCGCAGTGGGTCCAACTGGTCGAGGGGATCGAAATGGCGGGGCGGCTGGATCGTGATGAGCGATCGAAGCTGATCGATCTGGCGCGGGTGATCGTGGCGGAAAAGCTTTGGACGGGGTGCGGCGAGCTCGAGGTCACTGACGAGATCAAGTGGACGATCGCGGCGCAGGCGGCGATGCTGATTCTGCACATCGAGCATGATTATTTTGCGACGGTGCACGAGGTGTTGGTGTATCCGTCGACGATGCGCGTGCCGCAACCGGTGCGCGAAGGGGTGGTCGTGACGCAGTCGGACGCGGCGGTGTTGGGGTTGGCCTCGCACCGGGGGCCGATCGTGCTGGCGTGGGATGCGGTGCAGCGCGGGGCGGCGAATGCGGATGACGGGCACAACGTGGTGCTGCACGAGTTTGCACACAACCTGGATTTCATGGATCACGCCGCCGACGGCACGCCGCCGCTGTCGAGCCGACAGATGTATCGCGACTGGTATCGGATCATGACCCGGGAATACGAGGCGCTGGTCGAAGATGCCGAGCGCGGGCGTGCGAAAGTGCTGGATACTTACGGGGCGACGAATGCGGCTGAATTTTTCGCGGTGTCGACCGAAGCGTTCTTCGAGAAGCCGCGCCAACTCAAGCAGCATCACGCGGCGCTATACGGCCTGCTGAGCGACTACTACCAACAGAACCCGGCCCACCGATCGTGAATCATCCCTCCGATCGACAAACCGTATCACAGTGAAAACATCGAGCACATTGGGTCGTATTGAGTGTTCTTTAAAAGACCATATTTAAGTTAAATATGGTCTTTGAGTTGGCAGTTGAAATCAGCAGATCGAAGCGATGGCGTGTTGGTTGACGTGGTGCGACGAGGTGTGTTGGTTGGTGCGGTGTGGAGTGATGCGTGCGGGTGAGGCGAGCCGGCGTGTGGCGGGGAGTATGGTGCGGGTTGGTGGGCGAGCGTTGGTAGGGCGGGGGGGGGCGAGACGTCGCCGCGTGTTTGTCGTGGCGCGGAGTGGCGGGAGGTCAGGGGCGTTCGTAGGCGCCGATGAGTTCGGTCTCGGCGAGGATGTGGTTTTTCATGGCGTCGAGCAGGTCGTCTTTGGTGATGCCGGGCTCGAGATTCAGCGAAGTGTCCAGGGCGTAGAGCTTGAAGTGGTAGTGGTGAACACCATGACCGCGCGGCGGGGCGGGGCCGCGGTAGCCGAGGTTGTCCGACGGCCAACTGTTGACACCCTGGGTCGCGCCGGCGGGTTCGATCAGTTTGCCTTTGTGCGGCTCGGCTTCGGGCAGACCGGCAGCGCTCGCGGGGATGTTGAAAATGACCCAGTGAACCCACGGCTGCGGCGTCGGCGCATCGGGATCATCGACAATCAGGGCGAGCGTCTTCGCCCCGCTCGGCACATTCGCAAACGCCAGCGGCGGCGACTTGTCATCCCCATCGCCGGTGTACTTGACGGGGATCAGTTGACCCGGCCCAAAAGCGCGGCTGGTGATCTTCATGGCGGCGTCCCCTTCGGCCCGGACGACACATGCGGCAATGCAAAATACCCACGCGATGATGAACAGGCGGCGGAGCATACCTCACTGTAGGCGGCCGTCGAGGCGAATGATGTCGCCGGGTTTTGTCTCGCGGTGAATCATCATGTCGCCGCAGCGCAGCGTCAGCGGGTGGCCGGCCAGCGATTTGATTTCGACTTGCGTCAGCTTGCCGCCGCGCCAGGTCATCGACACCTCAAACGCCCCGCGGGCGCGCAGGCCCGTGACCGAACCCTCGGGCCAGGCGCCGGGCAGGGCCGGCAGCAGATCGATGATGTAATGACCGGCGTCATCGCGGCGGTGGGATTGAAGCAGCATCTCGGCGATGCCGGAGGTCGCGCCGAAGTTGCCGTCGATCTGGAAGGGGGGATGGGCGTCGAAGAGGTTCGTGTAAACACCGCCGCCTTTGTACTTCGTCAGCGGCGAGCGGGTCAGCGTCAGCAAATTCGTGAGCATGAGGTGGGCGTGGTCGCCGTCCTGCAGGCGTGCCCAGAAGTTGATTTTCCAGGCGCGTGACCACCCGGTGCCGCCGTCGCCGCGTTGGATCAGCGACTGGCGCGCCGCGTCGAAAAGTTTCGGCGTTTCCGGTGTGATCTCTTCGCCGGGGTGCAGGGCCCACAGATGTGAAACGTGGCGGTGCTGGTCTTTGGGGTTGTCGACGTCTTCGAGCCACTCCTGCAGTTGGCCGTGCTTACCGATTTTGTTCGGCGCGATGCGGGTGTGCAGCTTCATGAGTCGATCGGCGAAGTCGGCGTCGACCTCGAGCACGCGCGCCGCCTCGGCGGTGGCGGCGAACAGGTAACGGATGATCTGATGATCCATCGCCGGGCCCATGACCAGTCCCCCGTGCTCGGGGCTGTTGGACGGCCCGCTGATCAAATGATGCTCATCGTCGCGCGGGTCTTCGACGAGGTAGTGTGCGAAGAACTCGCTGGCGCCTTTGAGCAGCGGATAGGCCCGCTCGCGGAGAAAGCGTTTATCGCCGGTGAACTGGTAATGCCACCACAGGTGCTGAGCCAGCCACGCGCCGCCGGTGGGCCAGATACCGTGGTTGGAGTTGTTGATCGGGGCGGCTCCGCGCCACAAGTCGAAGTTATGATGCACGACCCAGCCCGGCGCGTCGTAGTGAATCTTCGCCACGCGCCCGCCGGTGACCGCCAGATCATCCAGCGCATCAAACAGCGGCTCGGTGCACTCCGACAGATTCGTCAGCTCGGCGGGCCAGTAGTTCATCTCCGTGTTGATGTTGATCGTGTACTTGCTTTCCCACGACGGGTCGAGGTCCTGGTTCCACAGGCCTTGCAGGTTGGCCGGCTGTCCACCCCCCGAAGTGGTGCGCGAGCTTGCGATCAGCAGATAGCGACCATACTGAAAGAACAACGCTTCGAGTCCCGCGTCGGGTTCTTTCTTGTGGCGCAGCACGCGCTGATCAGTCGGCAGTTTGTCGAGCGCCGCATCGGCGCCGAGGTCGAGGCTTACGCGGTCGAACAGTTTCCGATGGTCGGCGACGTGTTCATCGTGCATCTGTTGATATGACTTACCGCCGACCTTGCTCAGCGTGTCGGCACAGCGGGCGACCGGGTCGGCGGACACATCCTTGTAGTTCACATAGCTCGTCGCCGCGGCGAGCATGAGCGTTGCCGAGTCGGCTCCGTCGATCACGAGCGTGTTGTCATGACGACTGATGCGCCCGCCTTGCGTGGTGATGCGCAGGTGGGCTGCGTAATGCTCGGGGCTTGGCACGCCCAGTCGCTTGTAGTCACGCACCTTGCCGGTCAGCGACAGCGTGTGATCATCGATCGCTTCGATTTTCGCTTCCGGTTGTGCCCCTTTCAGCGCGGCGGTCAACGACACGGCGCCGGGTTTGTCAGCGGTCACATGAATGACAATGACGTTGTCGGGGTGACTCGCGAAGGCGGTGCGCGTGTAGGTGACCTCACCGACGGTGTAGCGCGTCGTGGTCGTCGCCGTCTGCAGGTTCAATTCGCGGTGGTAGTCGGTGAGCTTGTCGTGTCCGGCGAATGTGAGCACAACATCGCCGAACGGCTGATACGCCATCTGCCGCAGCGGCTGGCTCATGAACCGCTGCATCGCCAGATTCTCCGCTTCTTTCTGCTTGCCTTCGAACAACAGCCGGCGCAGCTCGGGCAGCACCTCGGCCGCGCCTTCGTGGGCGTAGTCATTCGGGCCGCCGACCCACAGCGAATCTTCGTTGAACTGAATCCGACCCTCGGCCGGGCCCCCGAACACCATCGCCCCGAGTCGCCCGTTGCCGATCGGCAGGGCGGCGTTCCAGTCCGCCGCCGGCTGGTCATACCGCAGCACCGGGGGCGCTGCCGCCCAGGTGAAACCGGTCATCGCAAAAACCATCACCACCACGAGCGATCGGCGAAACATCATGTCGCTTGCTCCTGTTGAAAAACGTCGGCGGGCTTCGGGTTGTATCATACACGCTGCGGCCGTGCAGTTTGACGGCTCCGGCGAACGTTTAAACCGCCGACGGACAATTCCCAAGGAGCCCATGATGCGCATTCGATGGATCGGTTTCGTGTTGATGCTGGTGGTGGTGCAGGCGGTCGCTCTGGCCGAGTCCAAGACGGTGCGCGTGTTGACCGTCGGCAACAGTTTCGCCAACAACGCCCTGCGTTATCTGCCGCAGATCGCCGAGGCGGCCGGCGACAAACTGATCTTCGGCAAGGCCAACCTCGGCGGGTGCAGCCTGCAACGTCACTGGTCACACGTCGAAAAATACGAAGCCGACCATGATGATAAAGCCGGCCGCCCGTACAGCGGGAAGTTCAGCCTGGCCCAGATGCTGGAAAAGGACCACTGGGACTTCGTCACCATCCAGCAGTACAGCTTTATCAGCCACGACCCGGCCACGTATCGCCCCTATGCCCGCAACCTGTACGACTACATCCGCAAGCACGCCCCGCAGGCGAAGGTGCTGATCCAACAGATCTGGGCCTACCGCGTGGATGATCCGCGCTTCAAGCCGGCCAACGAAGGCAAGCAGCCCCACACCCAGCAGGTCATGTATCAACAGGTGCGGGCGGCTTATCACGGGGTCGCCGACGAGCTGGGCATCGGCATCCTGCCCAGCGGCGATGCGATGTACCTGGCTGATACGGATCCAACCTGGGGCTACAAGCCGGACACGACTTTCGACTTCGCCAAGGCCGCTCCGCCGGCCCTGCCGGACCAGGCCCACTCCCTGCACGTCGGTTACCGCTGGCGCAAACAGTCTGATGGCGGGCAGAAGCTGTCGATGGACGGCCACCACGCCGGGCGGGCCGGTGAGTACCTGATCGGTTGCGTGTGGTACGAGGTGCTGTTCGGCAAGAGCGTGGTCGACAATTCCTACGTCCCCGGCGGCATCGATGCGGACTACGCCCGCTTCCTGCGCCAGACCGCCCACCGCGCCGTGTCCGAACTGAAGCGTTAAGTCGCCGGGCCGCTACGCGGCGATGGCGATGGTCAGATGCGATGCCCAGGGCCGCGTAGCGGCCCGGCTATTGGCCGAGGCGCGATGTTCAGAAGGTTTGTCTGTTCGTAAAAAAACCCCGGGTTCCTACGGACCCAGGGTTCACAACATCTCAGGTCTCAACCTCGGACAGTTGAGGAATGTCAGTCTGATATTACACCCAGCTTAATCAGCCTACCGGATAGTACAAGGCCCTCCTATCCGGGATAACCCCAACTTCTGGCGGGCAGCCCCCGGGCCCGGGCCGTGTCGCATTGCCGGGTGTGCGGGTCTGCGGTATCCTCTTTGACTCGCAATCCGTCCTTAATCCGCAGCAACGGACATCACGCATGAGCATTCTCGTCAACAGCGACACCAAGGTCATTTGTCAGGGCATCACCGGTTCGGCCGGGGCGTTTCACACCAAGGGTTGTCTGGACTACGGCACCAAGATGGTCGGCGGCGTCACGCCCGGCAAGGGAGGGCTCAAAGATGACAACGGCCTGCCGATCTTCGACACCGTTTCCGCGGCCGTCGAAGGCACCGGCGCCAACGCCACGATGATCTTCGTGCCGCCGCCGTTTGCCGGTGACGCCATTCTCGAGGCCGCCGAGGCGGGCATCGAGGTGATCGTCGCCGTGACCGAGGGCATTCCGGTGGCGGACATGGTGCGTGTCAAAGCCGCCCTGGCGGATTACCCGGGGGTGAACCTGATCGGGCCCAACTGCCCGGGCGTGATCAGCCCCGCCGAAAGTGACCCGTGCAAGATCGGTATCATGCCCGGTTACATCCACATGCCCAAGTCGAAGGCGTCGACCGGCAAGGCTGTGGGCATCATCTCCCGCTCGGGGACGCTGACCTATGAAGCCGTCTGGCAGTGTTCCGAACGCGGCATCGGGCAGACGACCTGCATCGGCATCGGCGGCGATCCGGTCAAGGGGCTGAACTTCATCGAGCTGATGGACATGTTCCAGGCGGATGATGAAACCGACGGCATCATGATGATCGGCGAGATCGGCGGCACCGACGAGGAAAACGCCGCCGCCCACATCAAGGCCAACATCACCAAGCCCGTGGCCGCCTTCATCGCCGGCCGCACCGCCCCCCCCGGCAAGCGCATGGGCCACGCCGGAGCCATCATCTCCGGTGGTCAGGGCACGGCCGATTCGAAGATCAAGGCCCTGACCGACGCCGGCATCGCCGTCGCCGAGTCCCCCGCCGACATGGGCGACGCGATGAGCCGGGCCCTGGGCCTGGGCTGATCCGCCTCTAGCTGTCTGCAATTCAGGTTCCATCCCCGAGCCGGCCGGCATCGTTCTGATCGCCGCCGATTTCTGCTCATCCTTTCCCGCAAACGCGCGTAATCAGCGCCTGCAGTTGCACAACGTTCTGTACCGCTGTTAAATACATCCGCCGACCGGGCCGGCATCAGTGCCCGGAGAACGGGGCTGCGCGTCATGATCGTCGTCAACACCGAAACGATTCCCGGGTACCGCATCACGCAAACGCTGGGCATCGTGCAGGGCAATGTCGTCCGCGCCAAAAATATCGGCCGTGATATCGCCGCCGGGCTGAAAAACCTCGTCGGCGGTGAGCTGCGCGGCTACACCGAATTGCTCATCGAAGCCCGCCGCACCGCCACCGAGCGCATGCTCGCGCAGGCGCAGGAACTGGCCGCCGACGCCGTCATCAACGTCCGCTTCGCCACCAGCGCCATCACGCAGGGCGCCGCTGAGCTTTACATCTACGGCACTGCCGTCAAAGTCGATCGCGTCAACGAAGCCCAGACCGACTCCGCCGTGCCGGGCGTCCCCGTGCCTCCGCTCGCCCAATGATCGGAGCCACGCCATGACCGGACTGCTCATCAACATCGGCATCCCGATTCTTCTGCTGATCATCGGCCTGCTCGCCGGCCGCGCCATCGCCCGGCGCCACGATCAGCTTATGAACAAGCGCCAGCCCGCCGTCGATCACATGCGCATGACCGATGTCAAAACCATGCCCGATGCTCAGGTCGGCCCCACGGACCCCATGCTCATCACCGCCGAAATCACGCTCAGCGTCGACTACTTCAACGGCTTTATTGCAACGCTCGTCAATCTCGTCGGCGGTGAAATGCGCATGTTCACCCACGCCATGGTGCGCGCCCGACGTGAAGCCATGCTCCGCCTGCTCGAAGATGCTCAGGCGCGCGGCTACAACGCCATCGCCAACGTCCGCATCGACTTCGCCGACATCGGGGGCAATTCCGTGCGTCGCAAGGGCACGCCGAAGTTTTCGATTCTCGCCTACGGCACCGCCTACCATGCCTCCGCCCCCGCTCAGCAACCGCTGATTTCCGCATGAAACGCAAACGCCCGATCCGCGATTCGGTCTTCGACGAGCCGCAGTACCGTGTCGGCCCATTTGCTTGTGATCCCGCTGAGCGTACCGCCGACACCAGCCCCGACGCGCACGATCTCGCCGATTCAGTCTGGGCCGAGCCGCATCAAAACCTCGATGCATCTGCTTCGCGCGATCCGTACCCCGCGTGGCTGATCGAACATCGCGATCGCACGACCTGGCTTACAAGCTGGCTGGCCACGTTCGGGCTGGCGCTGTGCGCCGGTCCGCTGGCCGTGCTCACCGCCTTCATGGGTTCCGGTCAGTCCGTACTCATGCTGTTGGTGGTCGTTGTCTTCGCGCCCGCCTGTGAAGAGATGGCCAAGGTGCTCGCCGCGCTGATGACCGTCGAACGCCGGCCGTACATCTTCCGCAACTCCGCTCAGATTCTGCTGTGCACCGCAACCGGCGGGTTTGTCTTCGCCTGCATCGAAAATCTGATCTACCTGCACATCTATGTGCCAAATCCCCCGCCGGCACTGATCTTCTGGCGATGGACCGTCTGCCTTGCGCTGCACACCGGCTGCAGCACCATCGCGGGCCTCGGCGTGCTGCGCGTCTGGCGCGATGCCATGCAGAATCTCCGCCGCCCCCGCCCCGAGCGCTGCATCCCCCTCTGGATCATCGCCGTGTGCATTCACGGTTCCTACAACTTCGCCGCCGTGACCATCGAAAAACTCTTCGACCTGTTCGGCTGATTCTCACACGCGCCGCACCACCACCGCCACCGGACCGCTCAGTGGCGGTTTGATCTGGCCGCCTTGACCCTCCGGGGCAGTCTCGCTACCCTGTGCGGTTCATTTTTCCCCAAAATAGTCCGCTGAAAGGACCCTGTTGATGGCTATTGAAATGCTCTATGAGTCCGATGGCTCCCTGGCGCCGCTCCAGGAAAAGACCATCGCCACGCTCGGGTTCGGCTCCCAAGGCCACGCCCATACCCTCAACGCCCGTGAGTCCGGCCTCAACGTCATCGTCGCCAACCGCCGCGACTCGGACAACGGCCGCCTCGCCATCGAGCAGGGCTTTGAGCCCATGAGCGTCGAGGACGCCGTCAAGCAGGCCGACATGATCCTCGTGACCCTGCCCGATGAGGTGCAGCCCGAGGTCTACGAAAAGTCGATCGCCCCGAACCTGCGGGCCGGTCAGACGCTGGCCTTCACCCACGGGTTCAACGTCCACTTCGGCACGATCAAGCCCCCGGCCGACGTGAACGTCATCATGATCGCCCCCAAGGGTCCCGGCCACCTGGTCCGCAGTGAATACCAGAAGGGCGGCGGCGTGCCGACGCTCATCGCCGTGCATCAGGACGCCACCGGCGACGCCAAAGACATCGCCCTGGCCTGGGCCATCGCCATCGGCGGCGCCCGCGCCGGCGTGATCGTCACCAACTTCAAAGATGAATGCGAGACCGACCTGTTCGGCGAGCAGACCGTCCTCTGCGGCGGGCTGTCGGCCATGATCAAGGCCGGGTTCGAGACCCTCACCGAAGCCGGCTATCCCCCGGAGATGGCCTACTTCGAAGTCTGCCACGAACTCAAGCTCATCGTCGACCTGATCTATCAGGGCGGCCTGGGCTACATGCGTTACTCGATCTCCAACACCGCCGAGTGGGGCGACCTGCACGTGGGGCCGCAGATCATCACCCCCGAGGTCAAGGCCAACATGAAAAAGGCCTTGGAAAACATCCAGTCCGGCGAGTTCGCCCGCGGCTGGCGTGCCGAGTACGAAGCCGGCATGAAAAACTTCAAAGCCAAGTACGAAGCCGACCGCAACCACGGCGTCGAGGTCACCGGCCGCAAGCTCCGGGCGATGATGCCCTGGCTCAAGGCCAAGACCCCGCCCGGCGAATAAGCCGGGGGTTTCAACGGGTTCCAGAACCGCGCCGAAAGGCGCGGTTTTTTAATGTAAATTCGGCGGCATCGTGGTATACTGATGACTCACGTGCCAGGAATGAATCGGGAGATCGAAACATGCTGCGTTTGATGATGATTGGTGGTTTGGTGCTGGCGATGGTTCAGCCGGCGTCGGCGATTGTCTGGGGCGTCAAGTCTGCTGCGGGAGCGACCTTCGCCTCGCAGACCCCGGCCAACCTTTTCAGCTTCGATGAAACCGCCCCGGCGAATCTGACCGACCACGGGCAACTGTTGCTGGTGACCGGCGGGCAGATCGATGTCGACGGCCTGGCGATCAACGACGGCGGGCAGTTGTTCGGCTTCAAGTTGGATCACGCCGGCGACGGTTCGGTCACCGGCTCGTCGTTGATCACCATCGACACCGCCAATGCCGAGGCGACCGTGGTCGGCTCGACGCTTTCGCGCGACATCCGCGGCGCGACCTTCGACGCCGCCGGCAACCTGTGGGCCCTCGATGCCGCCGCCGACGAGTTGCTCCGCATCGATCCGATCACCGGCGACGTCGTCGATGGCTCGACCGTCGCACTGACCCGCAACAGTCTCGCATTCGACCTGGCTGACACCACCGACGTGGCCATCGACGCCGACGGCTCGTTCGTGATCAGTTCACTGGGCATGATCTGTGCGCTGAATCCCGCTACCGGTGAAGTCACCGACTTGACCACGCTGCTGACCCGCGCCTACGCCGGCCTGGCCTGGGGCACGCAGGAAGACACCAGCGATGTGCTGTTCGGCTACGAAGTCAACGCCAGCGAAGACATCGACACCTTCGACCCGAACAACAGCTACGCCCGCTCGGACTACGTGTTGAGTTTCATTCCGGGTTTCAACGCCGGCCGCGGCGACCTCGCCGCCGTCGTCCCCGCCCCCGCGAGTCTCACTGTCCTGTTCGCCCTCGCCGCCGGTTTCATCCGCCGTCGATGAACACATCACAACAACAGACCCCAACAGCCGCGGGCTGACAGCCCGCGGTTTTTATTTTCAATTACCATGTGGCGATGCGTGATGCGGTGATGACATGCGTGGTTTGTGGCTGGGGATTGTTCACGTTGGGCGTATTTGTGATGAGTTGTTGGGTGTCATTCGCGCATGATGGGTTCGTGTTGCGGGTTCAGCGGGAGACGCCGCGGCGGCGGCAGCTTCGACGCGAAGCATGGTGGCTGGTGGGGGCCTGGGCGATCGCGATGATCGGGTGGTGCATCATCGTGTTGCTTCACGATTCGAGTGCGAAAGTGAGCTTTGGGTAGATCGATCTGACAGCCGGGTCGCGACGCGGCCCCGGTCTGCGGTATGATCATGGTGGAGTGTCGCCATGTTCTATGCGGGGTCGAACTTCATGCGATGCGGGCGGGGGGTCAGAGCGGTTGCGCTGTGCGCGGCGGTGATGATCTGCGGATGTAAAACAACCGCGGGGCCTTCGCCGGCCGGCACGTCGATCGATGAGGCGGATCTCGGCCCGCAGTTGCGCGTGGCGTGGCAGAAAGGGATTCTCACGATTCGTGGGGCGGACATACCCGGCCGGGCGGTCGAGGTGTGGTACCTGGAGGCGTTCTGCCGGGCGGGGTCGACGGATCGCGAATGGAATGACACCGTCATCAAACACGAAACCGTCGAGGTCGATGCTGATGATGAGCGCGGCCGGTGGGTGATGCTGCGCAGCACGTTGGCTGACGGTGTGGTCGTCGATCACGTGATCACGGCCGAGCGCGGCGAAGTCGACTTTCGTGTGACAGCCCGCAATCCGACGGATAAAGTCTCGCAGGCCGACTGGGCCCAGCCGTGCATCCGCGTCGGTGATTTCACCGGCACGGGCGAATCACAGACCGATGACAAGTACGCCTATGTGCCGCACTGTTTCATCTGGCAGCAGGGCCAGATGCGTTACATGCCGACGCCGGGCTGGGCGACCGAGGCGCGTTACACGCCGGGCCAGGTCTGGGTCGCCCCGGGTGTTGATCGCAACGATGTGAACCCGCGCCCGCTGAATCCGCACGTCCCGGACTGCGGCCTGATCGGGTGCGTCTCCGCCGACAAGCGCTGGCTGCTGGCCACGGCTTGGGAGCCCTACCAGGAACTGTTCGTCGGCGTGATCCGCTGTCTGCACAGCGACTTTCGCATCGGCGGAATCGCCCCGGGCCAGACCAAGGTCATCCGTGGCAAGATTTACCTGATGCCCAACAGCCCGGTCGCCCCAGCCACGCTCATCCAGCGCTACCGCCATGATTTCCCCGAGCACCTCCGCAGCCAGTAACCCCACACGACCGTCAACATCCCCGAACACCAAACCCGGCACGAAGCGCCAACACCAATCCCCGTGTCGGCCACCCCCCGCGCCTCCCCCCGACCCGTCCGCCCCCTCGACTACCGCTCCGTGCTGCATCGATCGCTCTGACGCCCAAACCTAAAAAGATCACATATATGATATATAATATTTTTCATATATCATATATGTGATCTTTATGCCGTTGTTCGGCAACGAAGGTATGTGCTCGTTGATGTTGGTGTGTGTATTTACCGGCCCGGCCCGGCCCGGCCCGGCCCGGCCCGGCCCGGCGCGGATCGGTGCGGCTCGGCCGGGCGGGGTTGTGACGTGGCGATGGGGGGCGCTTCAAACCGGAGCGGCGTGGCGGGCCGGTTGGGTCAGGTACATTTCTTGTGTATGCCGGTGTCACGCGCCATGAACAAGGTCAATCTGCGGCGAACAAACGGTGAGGCGACATCCGCGGATCGATGCAGTCAATCGAAAGTATCAGCATGAAAAGACCCGCCTGGTGTGGGATCAGGCGGGTGGGGGGGCGACGATCGGGGTCGCCAACCCATAAGGCCCGCCTGTCCTTCGACAGACGGGCCTTGGGGATCAACAGGGTTCCACACGGAACACACACACGAAAGGTCAGTCGTAGAGCTTGGCGAGAATTTCCGGTACCAGTTCGGTGGGCATGAAGGTGATCGTGCCGAAGTCCGAGCCGGCGGCGGTGTTGGGCATGGCGGTGACGTTGCCGCCGCCGTTGAGCGTGAGCAGGCGGTCGGAGTCGGCGTCGAAGGCCTTGAGGGTGGTGTTGGAGAATTCCAAGCCGAGCATGTCGTCGGAGCTGAACGAGCTGATCAGCGATTCGGCGCCGGTTTCACCATTGATGGTGTACAGGCGGTCGTTGCTGGTGGCGTAGAAGGTGACGCCGTCCAGCGTCGCCAGCGAGTCGTAGACGCGCGACAGGTGGAACAGATCCGTCACATCGCGAGTCTGGGTGTCGACGGACATCAGCTTACTGGTGAGCTGCGGAGTGGCTTCGATGGCCGTGCCGCCTTCGGGGGTGATCGTGGCGTGACCGGCGGTGATGGCGACCCACCAGTGACCCATGGCCTTGCCGTTTTTGACCTTGTCGTTCTGAATGCGAACGGTCATGTCTTCGCTTTGGATCGTGTACGTGGTGGAGTTGGCCACGGCGAAGACTTCACCATTGACCACGAGCGAATTCTGATTGCCGTTGCCCTTGGGCTTGACGCGGACGCTGGTGGCGAGGCCTTCGTAGAACACGCCCTCGCTGTCGGTCGTCGACCGCATGTGCAGATCATCGCGGGTGATCACGCCGGTGGCGGTGACGCAGGTGAATTCGCTGTCGTCGTTGTTGTTGGGGTTGATGTTCAGCCCGCCGGAGACACCGTCGCCGGAGCCTTCATCCTGTTGCACGAGGTAGATGCGGAACTTCTGGACGGTGGGATTCAGCGCGTCGTTGGCCAGGGGGTTGGGCACTTCGGTGACGACGCCGACGGCCCCGTCGACTTTGCCGGTGCCGAGGTTGACCACGTCCACGGTCGCCAGGGCATTTTCGGTGTCGACGAGGATCATCTTCGACTGCCCGTCGTACGGGTCGAGCCAGAAGGCATGGATCTGCTGGAAGCCCGGCAGGTAGGCCGAGGCCTCGATGCCGGTCAGCGGGGCGCCGTTGAGCGAGAGTCGAACCGAACCGACGGTATTCAACTCACCCTCAGCCATGTCATATCGAACCAGGGCGCCGGTGTTGTGGTTGATCCCGAACATGGTCATCGCCGGGTCTTCGGCGACGGCCCGGGTCGTCAGACCCAACAGGGCCAAAGTCATCAGGGCGGCAGTGAGTGGTTTCATGATCGGCTCCAGACAAGGGCTGCGGTATTTGTGCATTCTTTTCACGGGCAACACGTGATAATTCACGATACAAACGGAGTCTGGGCAAACGCTGCACAAATGATTTATGACGGCGAGCAGTAAAAGACAGCCGATCGTGTCGATTGTGCGGGTTGTAGGAAATTCATCCCCGCGGCGGGCGGGGCGATTCGCTGCTGGAGGTGATCAGATAGGGATTTGGAGGTGCTCAGCGGGTGAGCAGGGCGGCATTTGATGTCAGGAAATCTTGCGCCCAAAGGTAGTTATCAAGGAGGCCGGCGGTGTCGCGCCCGAGGAAGTGGTAGGCGACGTAAAGAGCTTCAACCGAGGCGAGACCGCGTTGGGGGTCGGGGCATGCGGTTTGGCGGCGGGGATAGGCGGTGACAAAGCCGTCGGGGATGCGGCGGGGGATCGCCTCGACAAGGCGTGGCCGCAGGGCGCTGACCATGCGGGCGGCATGACGCCAGGTGGCGTCCAGCAGCAACAGGCCCCCTGTGTGGTCGAGTTTTGCGTCGTCGACAGTCAGCGGGGGGCCTTCGAGAGTCAGCCAGATACGGCCGGTCAGATCAGGCAGGGCGTTAGGGTCAAAGTCAGGATATGTCAGCATTTGCACATCCGGCCGGCGACCGAACCCGCGCAGCGTGCACTTGCGGAGGTTTTCCTTCTGGTGACGGATGATGATCGTCGGCGGGCTTTGCGGCGGGGCGGTTTCGGACATCATGGTGAGGATTGTAGCGAACTGGCCGACAGTCGGGTTTCATCACTCGGTTTCCGTTGAACAACCCGATCGGGAGAAATATATCGATGTGTTTTAAGCTTCTGTATAGAAAGCAAATGTGAATCTATTTTCGTCGAAAATAGACTTAGTTCTTTTCACGACACAGGTGGTTCTTCATCCCAGTCGTTTCAAATGTGCTTTGTCGTGGTCTTGTTTGGTGTTTTTTTGTTGAGATAGGCGCGTTTGGCGTTATTTTTATAGGTGCAGTTCTGTTTTTTTTGAGGATATATGAGCACGCGCAACGCCACAGAACGCTTTGTTCAGCGGTTGATCGAATGTCAGCCACGCGTGTATGCGTACGTGTTGGCGATGCTGGCCGACGCTGATCTGGCGGACGAGGTGCTCAGCGAGACGAATCTGGTGCTCTGGCGCAAGGCGGATGAATTCGTCGAGGGCACGGACTTCGGGGCGTGGGCGTGCACCGTCGCGCGGTACCAGGTGATGGCAGCCCGTCAGAAGCTGGCGCGGGATCGGATGGTGTTTGACGACGATGTGCTGGCGTCGATCGCTGATGCGGCGCCGGATCGGACCGTGGACATCGACGACCGCCGCCGGGCGTTGCGGCACTGCCTGCACAGCCTCAGTCGCGACCAGCAGCAACTCATCCACGCACGTTACGCCGGCGACGGCACGGTCCGCTCGCTGGCCAAACAGCTGGGTCGACCGGCCGGCTCGATCAGTCAGACGTTGTATCGACTGCGAAACCTGCTGCTGACGTGCATCGAGCGTCGTCTTTCGGAGGGCCGATCGTGACACAACCGCACGACCAACTCGGCCTGCTTCTAAACGCCCTGACCGAGGGCCCGCTTAACGCCGATCAGCGCGCCCAGCTCAACGCCCTGTTGCGTGCTGACCCCGCCCTGATCGACGCCTATCTCGATCACCTGACCCTGCACAGCCTGCTGCGTGCTGAACACAGCCTGACCCAGCCGATCGCGCTGACCGAAACGCAGACCCCCGCGACCCCGTCATCACCCCCGAAGCCGACGCTGACGCCCTCCCAGGGCCGAAGCGTCTGGTACGCCGCCGCCGCGCTGATCGCGATGGCGCTGACCGCCTGGTTCGCCCTCAACTTCAAGCCTCAAACCCAGAATCACAAACCCCCGTCCGTTGCCATCGCCACCGTCACCGATGTGCGCGGCGACGTTGTGTTCGCCTCCGATCCGCTGATGCCCGGTGACGAGATCGTCGCCCAGACGATTCGCACCTCGACCGGCACGGTGAATCTGCTGCTGCGTTCGGGCGCCAGCGTCAAACTCAACGGCCCGGCCGAAATGCAGTTGATCTCACCGATGCATGTCAGCGTGCAGCGCGGGCAGGCGAGCTTTGACTGTCCGCACACCGCCACGGGTTTCACCGTCGACATGCCCGACGGCTCGCGCGTCGTCGACCTCGGCACGCGCTTCGATGTCGACATCACCGGGCCGCGCTCCACGAGCGTGTGGGTGCTCGAAGGGGCTGTCGAGGTGCAACTGCCCAGCGGCGAGCGTCGCCGACTCGTCGCCGGTCATGAAGCTACTCTGGTCGGCGGCATGATCGAGCATGTCACCGCGCATCAGGTCGACCCGGTCGTGACGCTGGAGCCCGTCGCCGACACGTATGTCCGCCTCGGCGAGCCGGAAACGAACTTCAACAACGCGCGCGACCTCGTGATCAAAAACGCCGGCTCCTCCGCCACCACCCGCAAGGGTTATCTCCAGTTCGACATCGGCGCGGCTCACCGTTTCGTCCACGAAGCCGAGTTGAAGCTTCAGGTTCGCCACAACGATTCCGGCGGAGGCGATCCAACCCCCAACGCCCTGCAATTCACCGTGTTCGGCCTGCTGGATCGTGACGATGCCGCCCCGGATTTCGCCACGCTGACGTGGCTGAACGCCCCAGCCTCGGTGGCCGATTCCAATGCGCTGGATCCCTCGCGGGTCGTTCCGTTGGGCTCGCTCAACGTGCCGGCCCACAACGCGTCCGCCGAGCCGGTCGTCGTCCGCCTGGCCTCGCGGCCGCTGGCCCAGTTCATTCACAATGATCGCGACGGCCGCATCACCCTCATCATCACCCGCGTCGACGAAGACGGCGGATGGAACTCGAGCTTCCATGCCCGTGAGTCCACCACCGGTCTTGCCCCGACGCTGACGCTGTTCAACACGCCCGCGAATTCTGATTTACCGTCCATCGACAAGGAGATTTCGAGATGAACCCATTGTGCAACCTCATGTCTCAACGCCTGGGTCGTGCCGCCGCCGCCGCGGTATGCCTCGGCGTCGTGTCCTTCGCCGGCGCTGGCGAGCTGATCTACGTCGAGCAGGACGGCGTGATCGTCATGGAAGCCGAGACGTTTTCCAATCGCACGGCATTCAGCAGTCACGACTGGCAGGTCGTGCCGACTGAAAACACCGGCCCGACCGTCAATGTTGATTCAAATACCATCAACAATCCGTACCTGAACGCGCGCGACGGGCTCTACATGCAGAACTTCCCCGTGCAGTCCGGCGGCAACGGCGGCACCACCGACGGGCCCTTCCTCGAGTACAAGGTGCAGATCAACACGACCGGCATCTGGAAGGTCTACCTTCGCGCCTCGGGCCACGATGGCAACAGCGATTCGATGTTCATCAGTCTCGCCGATGAAAACGGCGTCCACATCGCCGACGGCACGGGCCCCGACGCCTTCGGCACCGGTACAAACCTCATCGCGGATTGGTATGAGCAGACCATCGGCGGCAACGCTGACTTCAGCACATCCGCCTGGAAGAACGACGGCGAGGCTGAGGTCAACGCCGCCAGCGCCTCCGGCGATCCGACCCAGTGGAACATCACCACGCCCGGCGTGTACACCCTCCGTATTGACCCTCGCGAGGATGGCGCCGCCGTCGATGCCCTGACTTTCCAACACACCTCGACCGCCGCGCCGACCGGCATGGGCCCATATCAGACCGATGTCCACATCACCCCCGACGCCGACGCCTACGTCAAGCTCGACGACACCTCCAACCACGGCACAGAGACCGGCGTCTATGTGAAAAACGCCGGTTCCAGCACCACCACCCGCAAGGGCTACATCCGCTTCGACGTGTCCAATGTTCACAACCTCGTGACCGATGCGTCCCTGCAGCTTGAAGTGCTGCTCAACGATTCCGGCGGCGGCGATCCAACCCCCAACGTCGTCCACTTCAACGTCTTCGGCCTCAATGATGAAAACGCCGGTGAAGACTGGATCGAGTCCGGCGCCGGTTCCATCAACTGGCTCAACGCCCCCGCCAACGATACCGGCAACGGCATCGACGCCGCCCAGACCACGTTTCTCGGCACCTTCGAAATCCCCGCGATCCACGACAGCGTGATCGTCGAATTCTCAGACCTGGACTCGGCCACGCAGAACGCCCTGATCGATTTCATCAACGACGAGATCGCCGACGCCGGCGGCGACCGCGACGGCCTGGTCACCTTCATCCTCACCCGCGTCGACGAAAACGGCGGTTGGAACACCAATTTCCATTCCAGTGAATCCACCAGCGGTCAGGCCCCGACGCTGATCCTGCAATTTATCCCTGAACCGGCCAGCGCCCTGCTGATGGGCGTCGCCTCGCTGGTGATGATCCGCCGGCGTCAGCATTAAAGACCGGGGACTGCCGTCCCCGGCGCCCGCAAGCTGTCAGCTTGCGGCTATTGAAAGAATTCGCTTCATGCGACGAAACGCCTTCACCCTGATTGAACTGCTGGTCGTTGTGGCGATCATCGCGCTGTTGATCGCCATCCTGTTGCCGTCGCTTTCCAAGGCCCGCACCACCGCTCAGCGCGTCGCCTGTGGCGCCAATCTCAAAACCATCGGCGGCGCGATCGCCATCTATGTCAACGAACACAAATGGCAACTGCCGGGGCCTTGTTGGTTCGGGCAGATGGCCCAGTATCGCAAAGGGTCCAACATCCTCGCTGAGCACCTGGCCTACGTGCTGGGCACCCCCGTGTCGCACAACTCCAGTGAGGTCTACGTATCGGAAATCTTTCTGGACCCGGGCGTCACTTCGCTGGTGCCCGTGGGGGTCAAACCCGAGCAGGTGCGCGCTTACGGTTCAACCGGCGAGGCCAAGAGTGGCCCCGAGCCGCGCTATCTGGGCTATCCCAAATTCAACGACAAGGATGAATACAGCTCCAAGAAGATCACCGCCATCGACAATCCCGCCAGCGTGACGGCGCTGTACGACATCGATCATTACACCAGCGGCAACTTGAGGCCTCCTCCGCTGACTGCCGCGGGCTGGGCGGACCAGTTGCCTGTCGAGCCGGCCCACGGCTTTAACGGATTCAATCCCGTTCGCAACCACCTGTATTACGACACGCATGTCGAAGCGCTCAGCGAGCCGCCGGGCTTACTGCCGTGAAGATGAACAACACGAAACGCACATCCCGGCCGGGATTCACGCTGATCGAACTGCTCGTCGTCGTCAGCATCATCGCGTTGCTGATCGCGATTCTGCTGCCGGCCCTCACCGAGGCGCGCAACGTCGCCAAGGTTTCCGTCTGCGCGTCCAATCAGCGGCAGGTCCGCATCTGCGTCGAGTTTTACATGTACGACTTTCGGCAGAACGAACCCTGGCTCTATGGCAACGGCACCGCCGACTACGGCTGGGAGGGACAGGAAGAATCGCTTGCTCTGAAGCTCGGCAATCCCGCCATCGCCCTGATCGGTCTGAAGCAGGATGAGCTTCAACCCAAGGCCGGCGCGACCACCAAACCCGGCGGATACCTCGAAGAACGCGACCACGATCTGTTCTTCTGCCCGCTCAGCGAATGGGATCCCGAAACCGAGTACCACCCCAATCCGCCCGACGGTTCGGGCCCCACCGGCGGACAGTACTGGGGTTCATACACCTGGTGGTGGAAACACATCACGCAGAACGAAGACAAGTTCGACACCGGCTCCGATAGTCAGCAGCGCCTGCACAGCAATCAGATCAATTTCATCGGCGATCGCTCCCGCGGCCAACTGATCATGAGCGACTGGTCCAATCTTATTTACGACCATTACAACGCCATGATGTTCGACGGCTCGGTGCAGTTGATCACCAAAGACTTCACCGATTTCCGTCACTGGGTCTGGGGCCCCGCCGGCAAAGCGTATTGATTCGTTTAGCCGCGACCCATAGGGGAGCGCGAACGATGACGCCTGATCGTGTATAACGGTGGTTGATGAGCAGCAAACCACCACGGATTCAACACGATCACGATGCCGCTGAAGCGCTGGTGATGAAGATGATGACCGTGCCCGGCGCGCCCGGGCGCGAAGCGAACATCGCCCGTTACATCATCGACCAGCTCCGCAAGCTCGGCATCAAAGCCCGCAGCATCGGTCACGATTCAGCCCACCGGCTGAGCCCATTCGGCGGTGAGGTCGGCAACCTCATCGTCAAACTGCCCGGCCAGGGCGATCGCAAGCGCGAGCCCCGCCGCCTGCTGTCGGCGCACATGGATACGGTGCCGCTGTGCCTGGGCGCGATTCCTGAAAGGCGCGGCCACATCATCCGGTCGCGCGACAAGAACACCGGCCTCGGCGGTGATGACCGCAGCGGCTGTGCGGTGATTCTCACAGCCCTGCGCACGCTGATTGAACACGACCTGCCGCATCCGCCGCTGACGTTGTGCTGGTTTGTGCAGGAGGAAGTCGGACTCGTCGGCTCGCGCCACGTCAGCGTGTCGCGCCTCGGCCGGCCGGCCTTCGGGTTCAACTTCGACGGCCGCCGCCCCGGGCAACTGGTCATCGGCGCTACCGGCGCCTATCGCATGAACATCACCGTGCGCGGCATCGCCGCCCACGCGGGGGTTCACCCCGAGCGCGGCGTCAGCGCATCGGTCATCACCGCGATGGCCATCGCCGACCTGCAGAAAAACGGTTGGCACGGGCGCATCAGCAAGCGACGCTCGACCGGCACGGCCAACCTCGGGCCGGTCTCCGGCGGCGCGGCGACCAATGTCGTCACCGACCAGATGCACCTGCGCGCCGAGGCGCGCAGTCACGACGCCGGGTTTCGACGCCGCATCGTGGGAGCCTGGCAGAAGGCGTTCAAGGATGCGGCCGCGAAGTTGCGCAATGATTCAGGTCGGCGCGGCAGCGTCGAGTTTCACATCGATCACGATTACGAATCATTCGCCCTGGGCCCGATGGACCCGGTCGTTGAAGCGGCGCGTCATGCAGTCAGCGCCGCGCGGTTGAAGCCCGAGTATCGCATCGTCGACGGCGGACTCGACGCAAACAATCTCACGCAGCACGGCGTGCCGACGGTCACGCTCGGGTGTGGTCAGCGCGACATTCACACGGTGCGCGAGTCGATGGACTTGCGGCAGTATCACGCGGCCTGCCGCATCGCCCTGCACCTGGCGCGCGGCCAATGATGCGCCGTCGTCAAAGATCGCGCTAGAATGAACACGTGACACGGCAGTTGCATATCTACACAGGGAGCAGCACATGTTGGATTCAAAAATTGAAAAAGCGTTGAACAAGCAGATCAATCACGAGATGGCGGCGGCGTACAACTACTTCGCCATGGCGGCCTGGTGCGAAGAGCACAACTTCAGCGGGTTCGCCAGTTGGTTCAAGATGCAGCGGGCCGAGGAGCTCACGCATGCCGGCAAGCTGTATCAGTTCGTGCTGGATCGGCGCGGGTCGATCGACCTTGAGGCGGTGAGCAAGCCGCCAAAGAAGTTCAAGGACATTCACGAAGTGTTCGAGAAAGCGTTCAAGATGGAGCAGAACAACACCAAGTCCATCTACGAGTTGTATCGCCTGGCCCGTGAGGCGGACGATTTCGCCACGCAGTCGCACCTGCAGTGGTTCATCGACGAGCAGGTCGAAGAAGAAAAGACCTTCGACGAGATCAAAGAACTGCTCGAATTCGCCGGCGAAGACAAGAGCGCCCTGCTGATGCTCAACCAGCAGCTCGGTTCGCGCAGCACCGCGGGTTGATCTGACAAAACATTTTTCAACACGGAGGGCCACGGGGGGCCACGGAGTGAAGACAGAAAGTATTTTTGTTCTCATCTGTCTTTTTTCCGTGTTCCCCGTGGCCCTCCGTGTTTAATCTTCTTTCATGTCCAACACCACTTACGAACAGTTGATCGATCATCACCGGCGGATGGAACTGCTGGTGTCGACGACTTATCTGCTGGCATGGGATCAGGAGACGCTGATGCCGCGCGGCGGCGGGGCGGTCGAGTACCGCGCCCGGCAGATGGCGCAACTGGCGCGGCTGACGCATGAGCGACGCACCGATCCGCGCATCGCCGACTGGCTGGCCGCCTGCGAATCCGATACGGAACTGACCGTGGATCCCACGAGCCCGTCGGCGGTGAACCTGCGCGAGATTCGGCGGGACTACAACCGCGCGACACGCCTGCCGGGCGACCTGGTCGAGCAGTTCACGCAGACCTCGGCGATGGCGAAAAACGCCTGGGCGCAGGCGCGGCAGGATGATGATTACGAAGCGTTTGAACCTTGGCTGAAAAAGCTGATCGACCTGTCACGTCGTAAGGCGGAGTGTTACGGCTGGCAGGACGGCGGCGAGATCTGGGACGCCCTGGCCGACGGATATGAACCGGACATCACGGCGGCGACGGCCGAGGCGGTGCTCACCCCGTTGCGCGATCCGCTGGTCGAGTTGATCGACGAGTTGATTGTGCGTGGGGCGGAGCCGTCGGATCGGTTCAACGAAATCATTGTGCCGCTGGATGCTCAGCGCGCTTTTGTGCGCGATGTGGTCAGCCACATCGGGTTTGACCTGGAGCGGGGTCGGCTGGCCGAGTCGGTCCACCCGTTCTGCATACCGTTTCATCGTGATGATGTTCGCTTGACGACGCGCTTTCACGCCAACATGCTCAACGATGCGCTCGGTTCAACCCTGCACGAGTCCGGCCACGGCGTGTACAACCAGAACACCCCGGCCGGTGAGCACATCGGCACGCCCTTCGGCAGCGCGATCCGCCTGTCGATTCACGAATCCCAGTCGCGGATGATCGAGAACCATGTCGGCCGCAGCGAGGGCTTCTGGCGGTGGTGTGCCCCGAAGCTGCGTGAGTACTTCGGCGGGGCCTACGACGCGTTGAGTTTTGACGATCTGTACGGCGGAGCCAACCGCGTGCAGCGGGGGTTGATCCGCGTCGAAGCCGATGAAGCGACCTATAACCTGCACATCATCGTTCGATTCGAACTCGAGCGGGCGCTGCTGTCGGGCGATCTGTCGACCGGTGATCTGCCCGAGGCGTGGCGGCAGCGTTATCGGAAGTACCTGGGCGTTGACGTGCCGACGGACGCACTGGGCTGCCTGCAAGATATCCACTGGGCGCAGGGGGCGTTCGGATATTTCCCAACCTACACGCTGGGCAACCTTTACGCGGCTCAGTTCTACGACGCGGCGGCGGCGGAACTCGGTGATCTTCAGTCGCAATTCGCACGTGGCGAGTTTGAACCGCTGGTCGACTGGCTGCATCGCAACATCCACCAGCACGGCATGCGCTACCCCGCGCCGGCGTTGTGCGAGCATGTGACGGGCAAGCCTTTGAGCAGTGAACCGCTGCTGAATCACCTGCGTACGAAGCTGCGGTCCATATATCAGTTATCCTGATCAGGCAATTGTGCACGCGGTGGCACGTTTTGCCCGAAACAGTCAGCGGGTACAATGCGTTGAACCCCCCGGCCCCCGGAAGGTCAGGATGGTCTGGCCGTCCCGGCCCCCCGGAAGTCTGCAATCCCGGCCCGGAAGCCGGTCTGACACCCAACGACGACCCGGCGTCCGAAGAGCCCCCCCGATCAAGGAGTGATCCGGTATGGATACCCATCCCAAACGATTCGCCCAGCGTCTTGGCCTGATGGCCGCCGGCGCTGTGGGTTGTGCGATGTTCTACGGCGTGGCGATGGCGCAGGAGACGGCCCCGATGGCCGATTCCGCCGCCGCGGCGGGCGTCGAAGGCGTCGAGATGGGCAAAGGCGTGCCCACCGTCGCGGCCCTGTTCATGACCAGCCCGTACATCAACGGCGCCCTGCTGGTGCTCAGCGTGATCGCCCTGCTGCTGTTTCTGTACATGCTGCTGAGCCTGACCAGCGCCTCGTTCACCCCGGCCCGGTTCGTCGACAATGTCACCAAGCTGATCCTCAACCGCCAATTCGATCAGGCGGTCCATCTGTGCCAGTCGAATTCGGGTGTGTTCGCTTCGTCGATCATCCAGCGCGTCATCGAAAACCGCGACAAGGAGCACGGCGAGCTGATGGAGATTCTCTCGGCGGAAGGCCGGCGGCGCGGTGAAACGATCTGGAACCGCGTGTCGTACCTGTCGGAAATTTCGAACATCGCCCCGATGCTGGGCCTGCTGGGCACGGTCGTGGGCATGATCAAGGTGTTCTTCACACTGACCGAGCGCATCGCCGGGCCGAATGTCGACAAGCTGTCGGCGGGTATCGCCGAGGCGATGGGCACGACGATGTTCGGCCTGATCGTCGCCATCGCGGCGGGTGTGTTTTACACGCTGGCGCGCTCGCGCGCCGTGAAGGTGCTCGCCGAGGCTGAGCAGGTCTGCCACACCGTCGTCGACCACACCCACCGCTCGGCGTCTGACCCGCGTCTGAAGAAGATCGACGCGCTGGCCGATGCCGCCCGCAAGAAGCTGCACACGCGCAGCGTCGGCCCGGGTGGAGCGCCCAAGCCTGCGGGCGGGGGTGACAAGTGAGTTTTTCGAGCACCATGGAACGACACAGTCGGCGGGGTGTGCCGCTGGCGCCGATGCTGGACATCATGTTCCTGCTGCTGATTTTCTTCGTCACGACGTCGAGCTTCAGGGCGCAGGAGCAGCAGATCGACATCCAGCTGCCCGCTGCGCAGGCCGGCAAGCCGACCGACCCCAGCGCCACCGAGATCATCGTCAACATCATGGCCGACGACTCGATCCGCGTGGGCAACAGCACCTACACGCCGGACGCGCTGTACAAGGTGATGCGCCAGCTCGTGACGGACTATCCCGATGAGCGGGTGATCATCCGCGGCGACCGGGGATCGCACACCGAAGCGCTGGTGCGCGTGATGGACGTGGCGCGTTCGGCGGGCATCACCAACATCCACATCGCCACGGTCAAACCCGCCTCGGATGTGGAAGGGAACTGATCCATTGCGGTTTGTGATTTCAGCCATTCTGCTTGCGCTATTGATCGGCGCGGTTCCGGCGCGCGGGGCGACGGAGGCCGATTCGCAGTTCACCTTTGCCGTGCGGTTGATGCAGCAGGGTGAGATCAAGCTGGCCGACGAGGCGCTGACGGAATTCACCCGGAAGTTTTCCGACGATCGGCGCGTGGCCGATGCGCATTACTACCAGGCGCTGCTGGCCCGGCAGCGCGGCGACCTGCGGGCGGCGGCGACGCACCTGGACCAGGTCAACAACGCCCAGTACGTGAGCCCCGAAGCGGTCACGATGCTCAAGGGGCAGGTGAAACTGGAATCGGGCAACCCGGCGGCGGCGGTGGCGGAGTTCGAGAAGATCGACGCCTCGAAACTCAAAGACGTCGAAACCCGGGCGACGTGGGCTTACCTGCTCGGGGCGGCCTACCAGGCGGCGGACAATCCGACCGCGGCGGCCAAGCAGTTCGACATGGCCTCGGAAGCGGATTCATCCGTGCGCGGGCTGGCGCTGCTGGAGCTGGGTAAAACACGCATCAAGCTCAACGCCCCGGCGGCGGCCATCGAAGCGCTCACCGCGGCAGCCAAAAGTGATGACCTCGATGCCGACGCGGCGGCCGAAGCGCGGGCGCTGTCGGCGGACCTCGCCTACGACCTCAAGCAGTACGAGATGGCGGCGGACCTGTACAAGCAGATCGTGCAGCAGCACCAGGCCAGCGGGTATTTCAAGCCGGCGCTGATCGGCCTGCTGCGGGCGCTCTACGCGGCGGGGCAGGATGCCGAGTTGATCAAGCAGTACCAGGCCACGCGCCAGTTGCTTTCGCCGGACGCCCAGGGCGAGGCGATCTATCTTGTGGCCGCCTCGCATGTCCGCATGGAGCAGTACAAGCAGGGCATGGAGTCGCTGATCGAGTACTTCAAGCGGCAGGGCAAGGACCACGAATATGCCGACGAAGCGGCGTACCTGTATGCGGTGTGTTTCTACCACACGGACCTGACGGGCTTTGAGCGTTGGATCGCCGGCGTCGAAGCTCAGATACCCGCCATGGCCCACGCCCACCAGATTCAGTACCTGCGTGCCCAGGCCGCGGCCAAGCTCGACAAACCCGAAGACGCCATCCGCTACCTCGGCGTCGTCATCGACGACCCTGAAAATCCCTACGCCCGCCGGGCCATGCTGCAGCGGGCGGCGCTGTACGAACAGCTCGGGCGCGTCGACAAGGCGTCGGATGATTACGCCCTGTACGCCCAGCGTTACGGCACGGACCCGCGATCGGCCGACGCCGGTCGCCGCGCGATCGACCTGGCGTTTTCCGCCGGGAAGTTCGAGCAGGTCGCCGAGCAGGCGCAGGCGTGGTTGATGCAGAAAGATGTGTCGGCTGCGGAGTCCGCCCCGGTGCGGCTGCGACTGGCGGTGTCGCTGATCAAGCTCAAGCGCAACGCCGGCGCGATGGCGGTGCTGGATCAACTGCTCGCCGGCGAAGCGGACAAGGCCATCAAATCACTGGCGCACTTTTATCGCGGGTTGCTGCTGGCCGCCAATGCCACGCCGCCCGCGCCGGGACAGGATGACTCGACCAGGCCGGCGCTGGAAGCCCTCGACCAGGCGCTCAAGGGTGACCTGCCCGCCGACCAGCGGCTGGAAGGCACACGCATCGCCGCGCGCCTGCACCGCATGGCCGGTCGTGACAAGCAGGCGATTGATCTGTACGAAGACCTCCGCAAGCGCCAGTCGGTCGATCCGTTCGACACGCCGACAGCCCTTTGGGTTGCGCGCGGGTTGGCCGATCGCGGCCAGTATGAATCGGCGCTGGCGTGGGCGCTGGGGATGGTCGAACGTAAGGATGAAAAACCCGAGGCGCTGGCCGAGGCGATGTACCTGGCGGCCGATTCGTATCGCCAACTCGGCAAGCACAAGGAGGCGGGCGAGATGTTCCGCCGCCTGATCGCCTATTCGCATGGTTTTTCCGAACAGGCCCGGCTCGGACTCGCCCAGTCGCTGGCGGCAACGGACCAGGCCGACCAGGCCCTCGAAGAATACGACGGTCTGATCAACGCCAACACCAGCCAGGTCGCCGCGACGGCGTTGTTCGAAAGCGCCCTGCTGCGTCGCGCCCAGGCCGATCGCCTCGAAGCCGCCGGTGATAAATCCGGCGCCGAGGTGCAGCGTGATGAAGCTCGCAAGCGACTGCACCGGGTGACGATTCTGTACGACATGCCGCAGCTTGGCGATCTGCCGATCCGTTCGTACCTGGCGCTGGGTCGCCTCGAAGCGGCGGCGGACCATCGCGACAAGGCCCGGGCGGCTTTCGACAAGGTCGCCGAGCGGCAGGGCGAGGCGGCGTGGAATTCGGCCGGCAAAGCCGAGATTCAACTGCTTGACGGCAAACGTGGCGATGCGCTTTTCCTGCTGCGTAAGATACTCAAGGACGCTGCGGATTCACCCGCGGCCGCGTATGCCCGCGATCGGCTGATTCAGCTAGGGGAAACGCCGTGAACCTTCGACAGCGCATCTTCATGGGAATGGCCGCACTGCTGAGCGTGCTTGTTCATGCGGTGGTGCTGTACCAGGTGATGAATCTGCCGATCGCGCTGACACCGCAGTCGCGGCTGTTTGCCCAGACGCCGGATGAAAAACGCCTTCAGTCGGTGCGCGTCTACCGGGCGACCGAAGACGCCATCATCGAAGACACCCCCACCACGCCGACGATTCAGACCCTCAAGCCCGAAGACGAAGCGGAAAAACTCCGCGAGCAGACCGAGAAGATGCTCGCCGATGCTGAAAAGTCCCCGGCGCTGGACCCGAAAGACCTGGCCCAGGAGAAGCTCGAAGGCGGCGGTGATCTGCGTGTCGAAGCGCCCGCGCCGAAGGGGGCCATGCCGCAGCCCGGTCCCGCCCGCACGCCGGACACGACCAAGAAACTGTTGAACCTCGCACAGCCGGCGGTGTCGCTGCCGGAATATGTCGGTCCGACGGACAAGCGCGAAGCCAACCCGCCGGGTCAGGCCATCGACCCCGGCGCGGCGATCGACCTGACGCAGCTTCGCCGCCTCGACAGCATGCTCGGCGGATCGACCGGCGGCGGCACGGGTGTCGGCCTCGGCTCAGGCGCTCCCGGAACCGGTTCCGGAAATGGCAAGCCCGGCGGTGGTGGTAAAAGCGCCACCGTCGCGGATGCTGAAAAGCCCGTGATGGACATGCCCGCGCCGAAGAAACCGCCGATGACGAAGCAGTCGGAGCCGACGACCGTCGCCAAGCTGCCGCCGAAGCTGCCGGACCTGCCCAAAGAACTCATCGAGCCGATGCCCAAGACCGGCGATGTCAAAAAGCCGGACCCGATCCATCTCGATGAAGATTTCGACTACTCGCTGACCAAGTACGTCGCCCCGCCGCGCCGCACCGGCGGTATCTTCGGCATCGGCGGCGAAGAGCTCGGCCCCGAGCCCGGGTACTTCGAAGTCAAGATCACACCCAAGCGATCGCTTCGCAAGCTCAAGGCCCTGGGTAAAGACGTCGTCTGGGTCATCGACACG
Organism: Planctomycetales bacterium ZRK34; assembly: GCA_014873095.1. Taxonomy (GTDB): domain Bacteria; phylum Planctomycetota; class Phycisphaerae; order Phycisphaerales; family Zrk34; genus Zrk34. The sequence goes on along the minus strand of CP050848.1, from coordinate 2,387,680 downwards.
TCCGGCTCCATCCGCCAGAACTGGGTCGACGCCGTCCGCAAGGGTGTGGCCAATGCGCTGGACGGACTGAACCCCGGCGACCGCTTCAACATCATCATGTTCAAGGACACGGTCAACGTGTTCAGCCCCGAGGGCCTGATCGACTTCAACGCCAACACCGCCGAGGCCGCCCGCCGGTTCCTCACGGCCGCGGAGTCCAGCGGCAATACCGATGTCAATCGCGCTCTCGGGCGGCTGATCGTCCGCAATGTGCCCGCCGACCGGGTGTATCAGATCGTGCTCGTTTCCGATGGTGTGCCGACCGCCGGGTCGCTCGATGCCCGGCAGATCATCAACCTGATCACCCGTGAAAACGACCTGGTCGGTTCGATCTTCTGCGTCGGCGTCGGCGACAAGATGAATCGCGAACTGCTGGAGTTCCTCGCGTACCGCAACAAGGGTTTCGTGGTCTACCCCGACACGTGGACCCAGACCGCCGCCCAGATTCGCGACCTCGCCGGGCGGCTGCGCTTTCCGGTGCTCAAGGATGCGACCTTCGATGCCGTCGGTGTCGACACGTCGACGATCTACCCCCGCATCCCGCGTGATGTGTACCAGGGCATGCCGCTGAAGCTCTACGGGCGTTACACCGACATGGCGCGCCAGCTTTCGATGCGCCTGACCGGCGTCAACGGCCCGGATGTGCTCGACCTCACCTTCAAGCTCGACTTCTCCACCGCCACCGTCGGCGACGATGCCCTCGCCACCGACTGGGCCTTCTGGAAGCTGCACCACCTCTACAGCGAAGTCATCCGCCAGGGCCAGACCGAAGAGCTGCAGCAGCAGATGGACCAGCTCCGCCGCCGCTACAACCTCAAGCTCGCCTACTGAGCGCCCGCTTCCGATACCTGAAGACCCCCGATCACTCCCCTCTAACCGCCTGCAACGAGGCGGTACGCGTGTTTATAAATGTAATTGCTGTGGTTTGATAGAATAAAAACAATTAATCTATTTTCGACGAAAATAGATTATAGGATTCTGGCTGATTGATCATTGTGAGGCGCTATGACATTCAGCGGAAGAATCACTTCCGGGGGTGGCCCGAAAGTTGAAAAGCTTTCCGCATTCAATGAATGACACAGGCCGCGTTGAGCGTCATACTCACACATCGAGGTGAACCATGACCCAGCTTTCACGCCGATCCGTGCTCGCCGCTACCGCATCCCTGTGTGCTGCGCGTTTTGCATCACCAACTTTGGCGGCGTCGGATGACTTCAAACTCAACTACATCCTCTCGTCGGCGATGTACGGCAAGGCGCCGCTGACGCAGATTCTCCCGCAAGTGCGGCTCGCCGGCGCTCGAGTCGTCGACATCTGGCCCGCCCCCCACGGCAACCAGCGCGAGCAGGTCGACCAGATGGGCGTCGACAAGTTCGGCAACCTGCTGGCTGAATACGAATGCCACCTCGGCGGCATCGCCTGCTACCGCTTTGGCGCGATGAACCTGCAACCGCAGATGAAACTCGCCGCCGACCTGTACGCCCGTGATGTGGCGCTGGTCTGCGGTGGGCAGGGGCCAAAAGACGCCACCGGTGAAGAATTGAAAAAGGGCGTCAAGCATTTTGTCGAAAAGCTCAAACCGCATCACGAAGCAGCCGCCAAGCACGCGTGTTTCATCTGCATCGAAAATCACGTCAACAACATCATCTGCTCACCGGACTCGATGAAATACTTCGCCGAGTATTCCGCCGACCTGCCCCGACTTGGCATCGCCTTCGCCCCGCATCACCTCCCGCAGGATGCGGCGCTTCAGGCCAGGCTCATCGAAGACCTCGGCCCGGCGATCAACTTCTTCTACGCGCAGGAACACGGCAAGGGTTCGCACCACAAGCAGCCGCGCGAAGATGAACACCTTCAGATGCCGCACCTCGGGCCGCTGGATTTCAAACCGCTGGTCGCCGCCCTCCGCAAGATCAACTTCACCGGCAGAACTGAAATCTTCATGCACCCGTTCCCGCGCGGCGTGCCCATCCTCGATTCCAACGACGCCATCACCGCCGAGATCAACGACTGCCGTGCGTATCTCGATCGCTGCGTCCAGGAGACCCGCTCATGAGTCATGACGTTCTGATCATCGTCGGCGATGCCGTGGAAACCCTCGACACGCTGTATCCCTACTACCGCCTGATCGAAGGGGGCTACCGCCCCGTCGTCGCCGCGCCGGAGGTCGGCACCTACCAGATGGTCATGCACGAGATCAAACCCGGCTGGACCATCACCAAAGAGTGGGAGGGCTACACGATCAAGGCGGAGGTGGCCTTCCGCGATGTCGATCCGTCGCAGTATCTGGGCATCATGTTCTCCGGCGGCCGGGCCCCGGAATACATTCGCTACGACCCGGACCTGGTGCGCATCACGAAGCATTTTTTCGCGGAGAACAAACCGATCGCCTGCGTCTGCCACGGCGTGGAGATTCCCGCTTACGCCGACTGCGTCAAAGGCCGAAAGATGGCGACCGTCGCCAAGTGCAAGTTTGATCTCGAAGTCGCCGGCGGCACGTTCGTCGATGAGTCCTGCGTCATCGACGGCAATCTCATCAGCGGGCGGACCTATCACGACAATGGTCACTACCTCGGCCCGTGGATGAAGCTGCTGGATGAAGCACGCGAGCAGGCCGCCGCGACCGTTTGAGTTCCAATCCGTTTTAAAGAAGTTCATCGAAGGAGCCGTCATGTCTAAACAACATCGCACCACGCGTCGCACATTCATCGCCTCGGTCGGTTATGCGGGGGCTGTGCTGCCGCTGGTGTCGCCGCGCCTGGTTCGGGCGGTGTCGCCGTCGAGCAAGTTGAACCTCGCCTCGGTGGGGTGCGCCGGCAAGGGCTGGGAAGACCTGATCAGCGCGTCGGGCCAGGGCAAGCTGCACAACGTGGTGGCGCTGTGCGACATCGATCACCGCAAAAGCGGCGATCAGCCGGGCAATCTTCACCCGGCCCAGGCCAAGCGTCCGCTCGGCATTGGCGCGGCGGCGGAAAAATTCCCTGATGCGGCGCGCTACGCCGACTTCCGCAAGCTGCTGGACAACGCAAAAGACATCGACGCCGTGACCGTGTCGACACCCGATCACATGCACGCGACGATCGCGCTGACAGCCATGTCGCTGGGCAAACACGTGTACTGTCAGAAGCCGCTGGTGCAGACGGTGCACGAGGCGCGCGTCATGCGGAAGGTCGCTGCCGAGAAGAAGCTCACCACGCAGATGGGCAATCAGTTTCACACGAGCATCGGGTATCGCTGCCTGGTGAAGGTGATTCAGAGCGGGGCGATCGGGAAGGTGCGCGAAGCGCATGCGTGGACGGGTTCGCCGAGTTGGCCGCAGGGGATCGACCGCCCCGCGGGCAGCGATCCGATTCCCGAGGGCGTGCACTGGGATTTGTGGCTCGGTGTGGCGCATCCCCGGCCGTACAAGAAGCACGTGTATCACAACTTCAACTGGCGCGGGTGGAAGGAATTCGGCACCGGCGCGCTGGGCGATATGGGCTGCCACGTGATGGACCCGGTGACGTGGGCGCTGGACCTGGGCCAGCCGACGACGATTCACGCCGACACGGATGAGCCCTTCGCCGAGACTTATCCGAAGTGGAGCCAGGTACACTACGAATTCGCCCCCACGCCGTACACCGCGACCGAGGGGCTGAAGCTGACATGGTACGACGCCGGCCGCAAGCCGCCGATCGAACTGGCCCGGACCCCCAAGGGCTACAAGCTCCCCGGCACCGGCAGCATGTTCATCGGTGAAAAGGGTGTGCTGATCACCTCGCACGCGCCGACCGCTCCGCGTCTGTACCCGCAGGAGAAGTTTCAGGACTACTCCCGCACGACGCTGCGCGACACGTTCAAAAGCTTCGCCCCGGAGGATCACTATCGCAACTGGACCGACGCCATCATCGCCGGCAAACTCGCCGCGTCGAACTTTGATGTGGCCGCCCCGCTGGCGGAAACGGTGTTGCTCGGCACGATCGCGCAGCGCCTGCCCGGTCAGAAGCTGAGTTACAACAGCGAGTCGATGCGTTTCGATGGCAATGCGAAGGCGGATGCCCTGCTGCGGCGCGAGTACCGCGCGGGATGGCAGATCCCCGAGCTGTCGTGATTCATTCGGCGGGGAGATTTAAATCTCCCCGCCTGTGCAGGGCTCACGCGATGATCGGATGCACAACCTCGCCGGCGACGTCGGTCAGGCGATACCGTCGACCGTTGTAGACGTAGGTCAGCTTCGTGTGGTCGATACCGAGCAGGTAAAGGATCGTCGCGTGCAGGTCGTTGACGTGGACCTTGTCGACGGCGGCCTTGTGTCCGATCTCATCGGTCTGGCCGTGGCTGACCCCGCCTTTGACGCCGCCGCCGGCCAGCCAGTACGTGAACGCATGCGGGTTGTGATCGCGACCAGGCTTGGCGTTCTTCTGCGAGACCGGCAGCCGCCCGAATTCACCACCCCAGATCACGAGTGTTTCATCCAGCAGGCCGCGCTGTTCGAGATCGCCGAGCAGGGCGGCGATGGGCTGATCGGTTTCGCCGGCAAACTGGCTGTGATTGCCTTGAATATCGATGTGACCATCCCACGACCGCTGATTCTCCATGCCGCCTGAATAGATCTGCACGAAGCGGACGCCGCGCTCGACCAGCCGCCGCGCGGTCAGGCACTGACGACCGAAATGCGTGCATCGCTTGTTGTCCAGGCCGTACATCTGCTTGATGTGTTCGGGCTCGGAATCGATGTCGATCGCTTCGGGGGCGGCGGCCTGCATGCGGTAAGCCAGTTCGAAACTTTCGATGCGGGCGGCGAGCTCCTGCTCGTGGGGTTGGAGGGCGAGGTTCTGCTGGTTAAATTTTTTCAGCAGGTCGAGTTGGGCGCGCTGCTGCTGGGCGGTCATGCCGGAGGGGCGGTAGAGATTGTCGATCGGATCGCCCTTGGGTTTGAGCCACGTGCCCTGGTACACGCTCGGCAGGAATCCGGCGCCCCAGTTCATCGCGCTGCCTTTGGGCAGGCCGCGCCCCAGCGGGTCGCTCATCACGACAAAGCCCGGCAGGTTGCGGCTCGCGCTGCCCAGGCCGTAGGTCACCCACGAGCCCACGCAAGGCAGCCCCATGCGCGGCATGCCGGTGTTCATCATGAACAGCGCCGGCGAGTGATTGTTCGACTCGGTATGACCGGAGTGGATAAACGCCATCTTGTCGACGTGTTCGCCGAGGTGTGGAAACAGATCGCTGACCATCTTGCCGCACTCGCCGCGCGGGCGGAACTTGAATGGCGACGCCATCAGCGGGCCGACCTGGTTGGCGAAAAACCCGGTGTTTTTATCGAAGCCGGCGAGTTCTTTACCGTCCATCTTCGCGAGCGCAGGCTTGTAGTCCCATGTATCGACATGGCTGGGCCCGCCGTTGATGAACAACCAGATCACGGACTTGGCGCGCGGCGGGTAATGCATGACCTGCGGCGCCATCGGGTTGATCGCCCGTCCGCCGAGCGCGCCTTTGGCCGCCGACTCGAGCAGGCCTTCGTCGCCGAGCAGACCGATGAGCCCGAGCAGGCCGAGCCCGCCGCCGGCGCGTCGCAGCATCTGTCGACGTGTCATCGCGAAGGGGTTTTGTCCGTGCATGATCACCTCGATCAGTTGATGTAGATGAACTCGTTCGTGCTCAGCAGCACCTGGCAGAAGTCCGTCAGGGCGCGGCGGGTGTTGTTATCGCCATACGAAGCGGTTTGATGTTCGATGAAGCGGGTTGCGTCGGCGGTTTCCTTTTCGGTCGGCGCGCGCCCGAGGGCGAGGTGGTAAGCCTGATCGATCGCGTCGCGTGTCGACCCGGTGAGTCGCGCGGCGAAGTGTGCGGCGCAGTTGCGGACCTGCGGACTGTTCATGAACGCCAGCGCCTGCGGGGCGATCGTGGTGCTGGGTCGGCGGCCGATGCTGACCAGCGCCTCGGGGGCGTCGAACAGTTGCATCATCGGCACCAGTTCGCTGCGTTTGATCATGAAGTAGATGCTGCGGCGTTTGGTTGTTTCGTCGAGCGTGCCCGGGCCGTGCATCGTGTGGTCGAGGTCGCCGGCGACGAACAGCATCGCGTCGCGGATGGCTTCCGCTTCCAGGCGGCGCGGCGTGTATCGCCACAACCACGTGTTGATCGGATCGATTTTGCGGTCGGCCTCGTCGTTGGCGGGGTTCTGCATGTAGACCGTGCTGGTGAGCATCATTTTGTGCAGCGGTTTCAGACGCCAGTCGTGTTGGATCAGTTGCCGGGCGAGGTAGTCGAGCAGCTCGGGGTGCGTCGGGGGTGTGCCCTGGTGGCCGAAGTCGTTGGGCGTGGCGACCAGGCCGCGCCCGAAGTGGTGCTGCCAGAGACGATTCACGATCACGCGCGCCAGCAGATGACCGGCCCCGCGGTCGACATCGGTGATCCAGTTGGCCATCGACGTGCGGCGATAGCTGGTGCGCGCGCCGGCGGGAGGATCGACATGCCACGTCGCCGCGCTCGCCCCGCGGCGCTCGAGCACCTGCAGATAACCCGGCTCGGCGATGCCCTGCTTCTGATTCACATCACCGCGGTTCAGCTGATACGTCTGCGGGTAGAAATGCGGGAAGCCGCGCCCGTCGGCGTGATGCGGAGTGTTCGGCCAGCCCTCGCTGGACACCTGAATGATCGACGCATCGGCCATCTTCGCCGCTTCCTGCGGCTTGCCTTTCTGATACTCGATCGGTTCGGGTTCATCGGCATCGTCGAAACGCACATGCGAACGGATCGTCGTCGTGAATGTCGACAGCAGGCGGTAGTAATCACGCGCCGGAATCGGGTCGTACTTGTGGTCGTGACAGCGGGCGCAGCCGATGGTCAATCCCAGAAATGCCGAGCCGGTCGTTTGCAACATGTCGTCGAGCTGGTCGTACCGGGCTGATTCGAATTCTTTTTCCGTAAGCTGCGTCGGTAAGACCCCAAGCGTCAGAAACGCCGTCGCCGCCAGCGCCTGGCGATTCATCGGCGCCGCTTCGTCGCCGGCCAATTGCCACCTGACGAACTGGTCAAACGGCATGTCGTCGTTCAACGCATCGATCACGAAATCGCGATAGGCAAACGCATACGGCCGATTGTAATCCTGCTCGCCGCCCATCGATTCGGCGAATCGCACCACGTCCAGCCAGTGCCGTGCCCATCGCTCGCCGTACGCCTTGTCCGCCAGCAACTCGTCGACGATCTTCGCATACGCTTCGCCCGTCGGCGCCGGGTCATTCACGAAGGCCTCGACCTGTTGCGGCGTCGGCGGCAGACCGATCACATCGAAATACACCCGACGAATCAGCGTGCGACGATCGGCGGTCTTGTTCGGCGTCAGCTTGTTCTGCCTTAATCGGTGAAGCACGAAACGATCGATCGGTCCGCGCGACCAGTGATCGTCATCAATCTCCGGCGGCGATGAATCACTCAGCGGTGCAAACGCCCAGTACGCACGATCCTTGTCGGTGACCTGCATGCCCTTTTTAATGGTGCGCTTGTCGACATCGATCAGCGGCTGGTCATATGGCGCGCCGAGGTTGATCCATCGGCCGATCTGCGCGATCGCCTGATCGGGCAGCTTATCCTTGCGATAAGGCATGAAGGGTTTTTCAACATGCGCGATGTGTTTGTAGAGCGCGCTGCTGTCGGCATCGCCGGGCGTGATTGCGGGGCCGTGATCGCCGCCGCGGAGCAGGCTGTGGCGCGTGGCCATGTCGAAGCCGGACTTGATCTGTTCGCCGCCGTGACATTTCAGGCAGTTATCCAGCAGAATCTGCCGCACGTCCTGTTTGAACAGCGCCAGGCCGGCCGCCATGTCGGCTGCGTGGTCGCTCTCTTTAGCGGCCACCGCGGGCATGCTGCATGTCAATATCACAAGCGCGAACCATCTGAAAATCATGCAGATTCTCCGAGGGATGATTACGGTTTGCCGGCTTCGTACATGGCTCGAATTTCATCGGCGCCGAGCGGGCGCGAGAAGATGACGAACTCGTCGAGCAGGCCGTTGAGCGTGCGAGCCTGGTTGGCGGGGCCGGTGTATTCGCTCCAGTTGCCGATGGCGGTCGGGCCCAGGCGCAGGGTCTGCTGACCGAGAATTGTTTCATGCGAGACGGGGCGGCCGTCGAGGTAGTGTGTCACGACGCCGGCAGGGCCGTCGTACACGGTCGCCAGGTAAACCCAGCGGCCAAGGTCTTCTGAACTGATCTGGTGGGTCGGCGTGTTGTAGTTGTGATTCGGCACGCCCGAGCGGCCGGAGTGGTCCTGCCCGCCGGACCCGCCGACGCCGAGCATCATCTCGCCCTCGCGTGACACATGCCAGTGGGGATTGCCGGACGCCCACGCATCGGTGAGCATCAGCGAGCTGAGCCAGCGGTCCAGCGCATCGAAGCGCACCCACGCCGCGAGCGTCAGCGATTCATATTCGCCATCGATCTGCACACGCACGCGATCGCTGAGTCGCTTGAACCCCAGCGCCGATTTGCCCGGCCACCGACCGGGCGCCCAGGTACACCCGACGATCGCGCCATCGCGCTCGCCGTGACTTTCGACGCGACGATCGATCAGCGTGCGCTGCCAGGTCGGCTGGTTTTGAAAGTTGTAATACAGCACGACGGAGGGATCGGCGGCGATCTGTTCGCTGAGCGCCCACCACGCGGCGGCGCGCTGGCTGCGATCGTTTTCAGCACGCTCAGCGAGGCGCGCGGCACTGATAAAACCGTTGTCGTCGACATCGATCGCCTGCATCGCCCCGTTGGCGCCGCGTCGCAGGCCGTGGCCCGTCGTCAGGTTGCGCGGCATGTCGGACTGGGGGCCGTGCAGTTCGACCTCGCCGTCGAACACGTGCACTTCCGCTTCGCCGTCGTCGGTGACGTTGAGGCCGAACTCCGTGCCTAGGTCGACGATGTCCATATCCGCTGCGGCGAGTGTGAACCCGTGCGCGGGCACCGGCACATGCGCCCGCACCTTGCCGCCGTGTACGATCCCGCGATCGGGGCTCACCAGTTCCAGGTGGGCCGGGCCTTCGAGCACGACGGTCGCTCCGCTGAAAAATTCGATCTGCGCGAGCCCGGAGTTCAACACGATCGGTCCCGCCGGCAGCGCATCGCCGACGTGCATCGCGTGATTCGAAGCCCACTGCGCTTCGACCGCCCGTGACAATACCGCCACGCTGCCGCCCTGTGTCGCCTGCGCCATCAGGTCGGCGGTCATGTCGTCGGTCACCGGCCGTGTCGTCACCCACAGCGCCGCCCCGAGGCCGACGGCGATCAACACGCTCGCCGCCAGCGCCCAGCGCGTGATGCGCATCGTGATCGGCGATGCTTCACGCTGCAGCCGCTGACGCAACAGCGCTTCAGAGAGCATGATCGTGGCCTCGGCGTCGCCGGCTTCATCGGCGAAGTTCACATCCGTGGCATAGCTGCGCAGCCCCGCGGCCTGGTTGGCGTATTCAAGATAAATCTCGCGCGCCGATTCGTGTTCACTCAGCAGCGTTTGAAGCCGCTGCGCCTGCTGGTCAGTCAACGTGTCTTCACGCAAGGCGGCGAGCAGTTCACGCATCTCGCTGAGCAACGATTCGTGATTGGCGGGGGTCATGAGCGATTCTCCAATCGCGTTTTGCGCGTGACGCATTCATACAGCGTGTCTTCGATGCGCTGAAAGGCTTTGTAGAGTCCCTGCACGGGCCGACCGACCGCCGAGGCGACCGTTTTCACCGTGGCGTTGGGTTCGTACCGTCGACGGATCAGGTCACGATCGCGCGGCGACAGTTTTTCGATGCACTCGGCGAGCATCTCGTGGCGGCGGTCCAGCTCACCGGCTCGCTGTTCGAGTTGCGTCGACAGGGCGTCGATCAGCGACTGATCAAACTTGAGCCGACTGCGCTGGCGGCTCTGGCGGTGGGTCATCACCTTGTTACGCGCCACAGCGAAGGCCCATGCGGTGAAGCTCGTGCCGGGCGTGTACTGATCGAACTTGCGCCAGAGCACGACGCTGGTTTCCTGCAGCACATCGTCGGCATCGGCCCGGTTCGGCAGCAGGGCGAGAATGTAGGTGTAAATCCGCCGCTCGTTGGCCATGAACAGGCGGATAAACCGCTCGGCGGCATGGGCGTCGGATGAATGCAAAGCATACCTCGCAACAGGTCGGATCATTGTACCGGAGCAGCCGGCTGCATCGGCTCTATGAATCAATCACGTCCCACGCCGCGAACTGGAGGCCCCGCGTTGATTTTTTCGGTTGACATTTGCAATCCGATCCAGTCTGCTATCGGGGCAGCACCTAAATCATATCGAGGCCAAAATCTATGACGACCCCTCCGCATCACGAGGATCACCCCCACATCGTGTCGCGCAATGCGCGCTACGGCCTGATACTCTTCGCGGTTTATGTTGTTTTGTATGGCGGATTTATCTATCTGGCGGTCTTCGCCACGCACCAGCTTTCCCGCCCGTGGTTCGGCGGGGTCAATCTGGCGGTCGGCTACGGGTTCGGGCTCATCTTCGCCGCCCTGATTCTCGCCCTGATCTACATGTTTCTCTGCCGCAGTCGGCATCACCATTCGTAATTCATCGTCCGCTCGGACCTCTTTCGGAAAGCGCGCATGCTCTACGATTCGTCATTCGCTGCCGTCGGTATCTTCGCCGGCTTTGTGCTGGGTGTGTTGGTTCTTTCGTTCTACCTCGGCCGCAAGAAGCAGTCGGCCAAGGGTTACTACGCCGCCCACGGACAGATCCACTGGGCGGTGAACGGCGTCGCCTTCGCGGGTGATTACCTGTCGGCCGCGTCGTTTCTCGGCATCTGCGGCATGATCGCCTTCTATGGGTTCGACGGGTTTTTGTACTCGATCGGTTACCTGGCCGGGTGGATCGTGGCGCTGTTCGTGATCGCCGAGCCGATCAAGCGGTTGGGTAAGTTCACCTTCGCCGATGCGCTCGATAGCCGCTTCAACAGCCGGGGCATTCAGCTTGCCGCCGCGATCTCGACGCTGGTGGTGTCGGTGTTTTACCTGATCCCGCAGATGGTCGGCGCGGGCGCGCTGATCACACCGCTGCTCGGGCTGCCGCATTACGCGGGTGTGCTCATCGTCGGCGTCGTCGTCACACTCATCGTCGTCACCGCCGGCATGGTTTCAACCACCTGGGTGCAGTTCATCAAGGGCTCGCTGCTGGTGTTCTTCTGCGCGATTCTGACGCTGATGATTCTGAACCGCGGACTGACCACCGACCCCGAAGCCGAGTCGCACGAGCCGGTGAACATCATCGCCGCCGATTCGATTCCCGCCGAGCGCATCATGGCCGCCGAAGGTCCGTGGGCTGATCTGCCTTTTGTCCGCGTGGTCAATCCCGGTAATCTGCTTCACCCGATCGTGTATCGCAAACTCGACGACGGCCGCCTCGCCGAGGCGCAGGTCATGCGCGTCACGACCGATACCACCGGCAGCCAGGTCGTCTGGGTCAACGGCAAAGTGCAGGGCCGCGGCGAGGGCGAAGGTGATCTGTACCCGGTCGGGTCTGTGCTCGAACTGCCCGACGGCCAGACCGAAACCGGAGCACTCGGTCCGGCGGAATTCTTCAAGGTGTTCGGCGAATCGACCATCGCCACGTGGTCCAAACAGGTCGTGCATGAATCCGACCGCGTCGTCACGACCGTGTACTACCCCAAGCCCACCAAGGGGTCCGACCTGCTGGTGCCGGGGCAGTATTTCAAGGGTGTCCAGTCCGACAGCTTCACCGACAAGCTCGATTTCGTCTCGCTGATGCTGGCCCTGTTCTGCGGAACCGCCTCGCTGCCGCACATCCTGATCCGTTACTACACCGTCAAGGATCAGGCGTCGGCCCGCAAGAGCACGATCGTCGGCATCGCGGCGATCGGGTTCTTCTACATCCTCACGCTCTACCTCGGCCTCGGCGCCATGACCAGCGGTGCGATGGACCCGACCAGCACCAACATGGCCGCCCCGCTGCTGGCCAAGTCGTTTAACGATTACCTGTTCGCCATCATCTCCGCCATCGCGTTCACCACCGTGCTCGGCACCGTCAGCGGATTGATCATGGCCGGCTCCGGCGCCGTGGCGCACGACCTGTGCGAAAACGTGTTCAAAATTCCGATGACCGATGAGAAGAAGGTGCTCTACGGCAAGGCGGCCGCGCTGCTGCTCGGCGTCGGCGCGATGATCCTCGGCATCCTCTTCAAGAAGTTCAACGTCAGCTTCCTGGTCGGCTGGGCGTTCAACATCGCCGCCTCGGCGAACCTGCCCGCCCTGGTGATGCTGCTGTTCTGGAAGCGCACGACCAAGCAGGGCATCGCCGCGGCCATCATCGTCGGCATGATCAGCTCGCTCGGCTGGATTCTGCTGTCGGGCCAGACCTACGCCAACGTCTACGGTCTGAACCCCGCCGACTCCCCCGTCCCCTTCAGCCAGCCGGGCCTGGTCACGATCCCCCTCGGTTTCATCACGCTGATCGTCGTGTCGCTGCTGACCCCCAAGCCGGAACACTCCGTCGCCGAAGAACTCGCCGAACAGCAGGAAGGGGATAATGATCAATGACCAAGCCCCAATGACCAAGGCAATGTCGAATGCCTGAAAACCCAATAGCCGCGACCTGACAGGTCGCGGTTCCGCAGCCTGTCAGGCTGCGGCTAATGGTCACACGAAGTCTGTGAAATACTCAATCACTGTTCTCATTTGAGCATTCGACATTCCCTTGGTCATTGGGATTCGGTCATTGGTCATTCTTCTTTAAGTGTTCCAGCGGATCATCCGGCACGCTGAAGTGGCTGGTCTGTATCTTCGCGCCGGGTTCGACGATGAGCGTGGGGGTGCGCAGGTCGCCGCGCCATTCGGATTTTTTGCCGAGGCGGACATGCGAGCCGGTGATTGCGGTTTTGCATTGAATCACGCCGTCGCTTTCGATGCCGGCGTGGGCGACGATGCGTTTCTGGGCGACGACGCGCCCGCCTTTTTTGACGATGAGCTTGCCGCAGGTTTCGACGTTGAACACCGCCTTGTAGCTTTTGACGACGATGTCTTCGAGGATGATGGGTTTGTTGCAGCCGGGGCAGTTGGTGGACATAGCCATCGCGCCGACCGTCAGCGGATGGTCGCAGTGGTAGCAGAACACCTGGCGTGGACCGGCGGGGCCGGCGCCTCTGGCCATGGGCAACACCCCCCGCGGGCGGCGCAGCGGGAACGATCGCGCCGTCAGCGAATGCATCGGTGCGGGTTCAGTGGGCGAGTGTTACTTCTTGCCTGATTTATCCGAGGCGTCGGGGGCCGGCGGCGCGGGCGGAGTCGGCGTGTGATGACCGGAGCCCTTGACGGCATCGGGGCCGACCGAGACGTGACCGGTGAATGCAGCTCCCTCGGCGACGATGAGCTTGGCGGCAACGAGATCGCCTGACACGCGGGCGGTGGCGTTGAGCTGGGCTTTGTCGGAGGCGGTGATGTTGCCTTGCATGGTGCCGTCGATCTGAACGGTGCCGGTTTCCACATCGGCGCGGCACTGGGCGGCGTCGGCGATTTCGAGATGGCCCTTGGCGCGGATGGTGCCTTCGAACTTGCCGAGGATGCGGGCGCGTGATTCGACGGTCATGTCGCCCTTGATGGTGGTGTCGGAACCGATGACGGTTTCGTTGACAGCGGGGTCGGCCATGTGCGATCTCCTGTTGCGAAATAGGTGGAAGGGTTGGCGACGCGGCAGCGTCGTCATGATCATATCCGAAGCGCGGGCCGGCCGGGGTCGGGGGGCTGTGGGGGCGATGCTGAATCGTGAATTTGCAGTGAAAAGCGGCGTTTTTGGAGCGCTGGTGTTACGGTTTGGTCAGCGATCGCGAAAGGTCTTGTGGCGGGCCGATAACGCGGATATATCGACCGCTTTATCGGGTGGTTCGAGACCTTCGCGAGAACGCAACATGAGCGCACAAACACGGTCGTATCTGAAACAGGCGGTGCATCATCACAAGGCCACCTCGCGCCGCGGCATGCTGGAGCGTTTGTTCACGATGTGGTTTCGCGGCTTCGTGTACAACCAGATCTGGGAGGATCCGCGCGTCGATGCCGCCGGGCTCAAGCTCGGGCCACACAGCAAGCTGCTGACGATCAGTTCGGGCGGGTGCAACGTGCTGAACTATCTTCAGCATGATCCGGCGAAGATCATCGCGGTTGATCTGAACCACGCGCATATGTGTCTGACGCGGCTCAAGCTCGCGGGCGTGGCGCACCTGCCGGATTATGAAACGTTCTACAGCTTCTTCGGCATCGGTACGGATAAGCGGAATCTCTCGCTGTATGAGCAACACCTGCGGCCGCACCTGGATGCCGACACGCGGCGGTTCTGGGAAAGCCGCGCCTATCTGAGCGGGCGGATCGGCCGCCGCCGGATTGCGTACTTTTCGCAGGGTTTCTACAACTACGCCAAGCTCGGCCGCTTTCTGAAATTCGCCCATCGCATGGGCCGACTCACACGCAAAGACCCCGCCCGACTGCTTGCCGCTCGCACGTTGGAAGAACAGCGCGCCTTCTTCGATGAAATCGTCGCGCCGTTTTTTGACCACAGCTTTATCCGCTGGCTGACCCGCCAGCCGGTTACGGTCTTCTCGCTGGGCATTCCGCCGTCACAGCACCAGGTGATGCACACCGAGTCCCGCGGGCAGATCGTCGAAGTGTTCCGACAGCGACTGGAAAAGCTCGTCTGCGCTTTTCCGCTGGAGGACAACTATTTTGCCTGGCAGGCGTTCGGCCGCACGTATGATCACGCCAATCGGCGGGCCCTGCCGGATTACCTGCGGGCTGAGCATCACGCGATGATGCAGCGGACGGTCGGTCGTGTTGAAACGCACATCGAGTCGATGATCGACTGCCTGCGTCGTCAGCCGACGGATTCGCTGAATTCATTTTCGCTGCTGGATGCCCAGGATTGGATGCCGCCGCAGGTGATCGAAGCGCTGTGGACGGAGATCGCCCGCGTCGGCGTGCCCGGCAGTCGGATTATCTTCCGCACAGCCGGCGAGATTTCACCGCTGGACACCGCGCTGCCGATTGATCTGATGCGACGGTTCAACTACGAGCAAGACCTGTCACGCCACCTGCACGACCTGGACCGCTCCGCGATCTACGGCATGTTCCATGTCTACACGCTGAACAACTGAGGATGACAGATAAGGCCGACAGAACAAGGCCGACAGAATAAGGCGGACAGAATAAGGCGGACAGAAAACCCGCACCCACAGCAAGAATGCAACAAGAACATATTTAACTTAAATATGGTCTTCTCATGAACACACAAACGGTGGAAATTGAACACGCGGACCGCATGGATCGGATGTATCGATACGTGCGCCATGTGTACGACGCCTCGCGGAAGTATTACCTGCTGGGGCGCGATCGGTTGTTGCGACAGATGGATCTGCCCAGCGGGGCGACGGTTTGCGAAGTCGGCTGCGGCACGGCGCGGAACCTTTTGAAGCTTCATGAGTCGCGGCCGGACCTGCGGTTGTTCGGGGTTGATGCGGCGGCATCGATGCTGGAGACGGCCGCGGGACGCATCACGAAGCGGGGGGCGGGGGATCGCATCGTGGTGCGGCGTGGGTTGGCGGAGCAGCTTGATCGTCGCGAGATGTTCGGGCTGGATGAGCCGTTCGATGCGGTGTTCTTTTCGTATGCCCTGTCGATGATGCCGACGTGGCGGGAGGCGATCGACGCGGCGCTGTTGAATGTCGCCTCCGGCAGCAAGGTGTACATCGTCGACTTCTGCGACCTGGCGGAGTATCCGCGCTGGTGTGCTGCGGCGCTGCGGAAGTGGCTTGATCTGTTCGGGGTGCACCATCGGCCGGAGCTGCTGGAACATCTGCACGGCTTGCGCGCTGCCGGGCGGTGTGAGTTGGGCCTGTCGATGTTGTATCGGCGGTATGCGTACATCGCGACGCTGCGGCGAACGGATGTGGCGCCGGGGCTGCTGGATTGAACGGTTAATCGGTTAATTGGTTAACTGGTGGATTGGTTAACCGGGGGGAAGGGGACCCCGACGCTTCGCTGCGCTCAGCATCGGGCTTGGGGGGCATCCGATCAACCAGTCAACCAATTAACCAATCAACCAGTTAACCATCACACCGGTTTGTGCGATTCGAGGCCGGCCCAGCGGTGGGCGCGGATGGCGGCGATGACTTTCTCGGCGGCTTCGACGGCAGCGAACCCGGCGGCGGCGTCGACTTCGGGCTGGGCCTGGCCGGTCGAGGCGGCGAGAAAATTGCTCAGCTCGGCGCGGAGGGGTTCTTCCTCCTTGATCTCGAGCTCTTTGACGTCGACGAGGTCCATGTAGTTGACATCCGACAGGTCGGCGCCGGCGGCCAGTTGCTCGCGGATTTCCATGAGCTGGTCGACATTACCGGTGCGCTGGATGGCGATGCCGGTCTTGGCTGCGTAGTTGAGGCTGACGTAGCCGGTCTCGCTGAACACGCGCAGCTTGCGCTCGGTCTTCAGGGCCAGGCGCGAGGCGGTGATCTTGGCGATGCACCCGTTCTCGAATTCGATGCGGGCGTCGGCGATGTCTTCGTTGTCGCCGAGCACCGCCACGCCGCACGCCGCGACGGACTTGATCGGGCTCTTGACGAGCATGAGCACGATGTCCAGATCGTGAATCATGATGTCGAACACGACCGACACGTCCAGCGAGCGGAAAGTCATCGGGCTGACACGGTCGACTTCAATGAAGCGCGGTGCGATGTCGATCGAATGGATCGCGCGGACGGCGGGGTTGAATCGCTCGGTGTGGCCGACCTGCACGAGCGTGTCGTGTTGATGGGCGAGGTCGACGATGCGCCGGGCGACCTCGACGCTGCCGGCCAGGGGTTTTTCGATCAGGCAGGCGATGCCGCGTGACAGCAGCGGAGCGGCGACGGCTTCGTGATGTTCCGTCGGCACGGCAACCGAGACCGCCTTAACCTGCGGAAACTTCTCGAGCAGGGCATCGACGCTCGGCAGCGCCTCGCAGGCATACTGATCGGCGAGCGTGCCGGCCCGGTCTTCATCGGCGTCGACAACGGCCAGAAGCTGGGCCTCGGGCAGTTCGTGGTAGATGCGGGCATGATGGCGGCCCATGCGGCCTACGCCGACGACCGCCACGGGAATGGGTTGATCGGTAGACATTTCGGCCATGATAAGAAAGACGCGGCCTAATGACCAATGACCAAGGCCACGTTGAATGATTTGCAGCCGCGACCTGACAGGTCGCGGAATCCGCAGGCTGTCAGCCTGCGGCTATGGGGCCTGGTGAGTGATCATTTATTGGGAGTTTGGCCGATAGTCGCGGTCGACATACCATATCCGTCTATGCCGCTGACGCTGTACTGGTACATTCTGCGCGATCTGCTGAAGCTGTTGATCACCTCGACGCTGGTGCTGGTGATCGTGATGAGCTTCGGCTTTGCGATCAAGCCGATCAGCGACGGGCTGCTCGGCCCATGGCAGTTGGTGAAGGTCATCGGGTACACGATGCCGGGCATGCTCACGTTCGCGATGCCGTTTGCGGTGGCGTTCAGCACGACGCTGGTGTTCTTCCGCCTGAGTCAGGACAACGAGATCATCGCCTGCGCCGTCGGCGGGATCAGCTATCGGGAGCTGCTGACGCCGGTGCTGGTGCTCGGGCTGGTGTTGACGCTGGGGCTGTTCTGGCTGAGCAACTGGGTGGTGCCGAAGTTCTGGCAGCTGGTGGCCCGCGAGATTGAACAGGACGTGGCCCGGCTGGTGATCCGCCAGATCGAGCGCGGCGAGACGGTCAGTTTCGGCAATCTGCTGTTGTACGCCGACCAGGCGCGTGACGATGTCGAGATCGAGCCGCGGCCGGCCGATGTGCCCACGCCGTACAACCGCCTCGTGCTCGACGGCGTGGCCGTGGCGAAGATCGATCGTGAAAACATCCTCCGCGCCGACTACACCGCCGAGCGGGCCGTCGTCGATCTGTATCACGACCCGACGCAGGACCGCACCTATGCGACCATGCTGCTGAGCAACGTCACGATCAACGACCCGGATTCCGGCACGCTGATCACGGTCAAACGCCAGCCGGTCGAACCGCAGGAAATCGAAAGCCCCTTCGAGCAGAAGCCGAAGTTTTTATCGCTACCGCGCCTGAAGAAGCTGGTCGCCGACCCGGAGCGCAGCAGTTCGGTGCGCAAGTCCAAGCGGGCGTTGATCGACTCGATGGCGGGGTTTGTCATTCTGCAAAAGATGAACGACGCGCTGATCGACGGCGGCTCGATGACGCTGATCAGCCCGCAGGGCCAGCGCTACGAGCTCAGCGGCCCGCTGGGCGATGTCGGTTCAAACCGGCTGCGGCTGCGGGCGGTGGGCAACGACAAGGTGGTGGTGCGGGCGCGGGTCGGCGATCTGACAACGCAGCGCATCGAGGCTGAATCGGGAACGCTGGAAGTGGTGACCAACGACCTGGCTGAAGAGCCGCGCATGAATCTGAAACTTGAGCGGGTGCGCGTGATCGATCAGGACTTGCCGACGCCGAGCACCCTGCGGCAGGTGACGCTGCCGCTGCTGCGGATGGACGAGCCGGTGCTGGCACCGCTGCGCGGGATGACGATTCAGCAGGTGATGAACCGCGCGGCGGGGTATGAGGATGCCCCGGCGGTCGAGCTTTACCGCAAGTCCATGGTCCGGGTGATCGGCGGGCTGATGCGGGAAGTGACCAGCCGCCTGCACGAGCGAGCCGCCATGGCGGTCAACTGCCTGCTGGTGGCGCTGCTGGGGGCGGTGATGAGCATGTTGCTGAGACAACAGACGCCGCTGGCGATTTTCTTCTGGTGCTTCATGCCGACGATCGTGGCGTTTCTGACGATCAGCAGCGGACAGAACATGATCGGCTGGCACGACACGCCCATCGCGATCGGCATGGCGATGGCCTGGGCCGGCAACGTCGGATTGATCATGATGATCGTGTGGATTTACATGAGGCTTTGTCGAAACTGAAACAAACGGGGATCGCGGATCGCGGAACCCGGAACTGAAAATCATGGCCGCCGGTTTCCAGTTCCGAGTTCCGCGTTCAGAGTTCCGAGATCGAAATGAAAACGCTCGACCGCTACATTCTGCGATTGTTTCTGACGAACCTGGTGATTCTGTTCGCCGTGGTCGTCGGGCTGATCGTGCTGCTGGACCTGATCACGAACTTCGACGAATTCGTACAGGCGGCTCAGCGGCTGGGCGGCAGCGGGTTGCAGCGCGCCTGGTCGCTGGTGCTCATCGCGGTGGATTTCTACGGCCCGATGGTGTTTCTGCTTTACGTGTACATGATCGGCCTGCTGCCGGTCGGCGCCGCGGGGTTCACCTTCACCGCGCTGATCCGCAACCGTGAACTGGTGGCGATGATGGCCGGCGGGGTGAGCCTGCACCGCGTGGCGCTGCCGATTCTGGTCGTGGGGTTCGTGGCGAACGTGGCGATGATCGCCGATCAGGAATTCATGCTGCCGGCGATGGCGTCGAAGCTCGGCCGCACACGTGCCGAGATCAAGGTCGGCGAGATCCGCTCCACGCCGATCCGCATGATGCGCGACGGCAACGGGGCGCTGTTCACCGCGGCATCGTTCGACCCGAAAAATCAGATGATGACCAACGTGGCGGTGTTGATTCGTGAAGACCTCGGCGGCGGACGGTACGGACGCGCCACCGAGCGGATCAGCGCGACGCAGGCGCTGTGGGATGAGCAGCGACAGGGCTGGCAGTTTGTCGACGGTTATGCGATTCAGCGAAACGTCGAAGCCATGGCGAGCGCTTCGCTGGCGGCCCGGCCGCGGCGCGAGGTGGAATTCATGCCCAGCGACCTGTCGCCGATCGCCATCATGCTACACAAGCGGGCGGCGTTTCGAAGTCTGCTGAGCCTGCAGCAGTTGTCGCAGTTGATCAACAGTTCGGGGGCGATCGACGTGGCTGAGATGCAGCTGATTCGTCACAGTCGCTTCAGCATGGTGGTGGTGAACATGCTGATACTGATGATGGGCGTGTCGTACTTCCTGCTGCGGGCGCCGTCGAACATGCTGATGCAGTCGGTCAAGGCGGCGATCACGTGCGTGGGCGCCTGGGCGGGTGGATTCGTGATGATGCAGATCGTACCGGGCTCACTGCCGCCGGCGCTGGTGGCCTGGATGCCGGTCGTGTTCTACCTGCCGATGGCGGTGTATTTGATGGACACGGTCGAAACGTAAAAAAGACAGGTGACAGGATCAACAGGATGAGAACCTGATTGATTTGTTATCCGGTTGATCCTGTCAACTTTCTGTATTGTTGTGATTCAGAACTGGTGTACCGCGTCGTCGATGACGCCGGCGACCAGAATCAACACGAAGATGATGATGCCGAGCAGGGCGATGCGGCTCATGGCGCACGATAGCGGCGGCGCGCGAGCGGGGCTGTTAGATTCAAATGAGAGATGTGAAGATAGCCGCGGAGCAACGCTCCGCGGACCGCGACGCGTTGCGTCGTGGCTATCCGACTGAGGCGCAGGCCCAGGCGGTTTGGCCGGCGACGGTGACGGGGGTCAGCAGATGCAGGCGGAAGGGGCGCTGATCGGGCGGGGCGGCGAAGAGGAACTCGGCGGCGGCGGCGGGGTGTTCGGTCAGCAGATGAGCCTGCGGGGGTGTATCGAGATCGATCGCGCGATCGGGGATGGTCATGGCGATCAGTTCGCGGTGCTCGGTGAGCCAACTGCGGGCGGCGTTGAGTGTCGCCAGGGCGGTTTCGGTGTCGGAACTGCCGTGGGTTTTCAGCAGCAGGTGGAGGCGGCCGGCCGAGTCGACGGCGAGTTCGACCTGCGGGTGACGCGGGCTGCGGGCCTTGAGCGTTGTCAGGTCGGGAAGGTGCTGGGCGAGACTGTCATCGGGGTTCTGAGACTCGGAGTCTGAGTCGTCGGGTTCGGGTTCCGGGTCGGGCTCTTCGGGGGCTGGGGGCGGCGGAGGCGGGGCGGCCTCGCGCACCAGGGGCGGTAAGTCGGGTTCGGAGCCGAAGGTGGTGTAGCTCGGTGTTGACCCCGACGCTTCGCTGCGCTCAGCATCGGGCTTGGTGGGGGGGGCGGCGACTTCGGTGTCTTCGATTTTGGGGTCGAGGGTGAAGATCGGTTCTTCGGGTGTTGATTCGGCTGCCGGTGCGGGGGGCAGCGGGGCTTGCGGGGCCGGGGGGGTCAGATCGATGGTTTGGGTGACGGCGGCCCAGAGTTTTTCAGGGGTGGTCGCGGCGAAGTGGCCGACCTGCTGGCGCGGGGCCGGCCTCATGCGGCGACGGGCGCCACACATCTGAATCGGGGCATTGAGAAACTCACCGGCGGCGCGGTTGATCCGCTCGGCGGCCGAGGTCGCTTCCGGCTCATCGCAGCCCATGAACATGAGACTGATGCTCGGGTGGTGATCGGAACCGGCCAGCAGAGACTTCAGCATCTGGTAGCAACCGACGACGGCTGCATCATTGGCGCTGGTCAGCACGGTCCAGTGGTCGACTGACAACAGCCGCTGGCGCTGGGCCGGGTCGTTGGGGTGGTCCAGCAGCAGCACATAAGCCCCGGCGGCGGCGCCGAGATCGTGCAGCGTTTCGACCAGCTCGTCGACACCGGAGGGCTCATCCACCGCGGCCGCCAGCGGATTGGACTCCGGCTGGCGATCCAGTTCACGATCCAGATCGGGGTTCACATCGAACAGCTCGATCTCGACGGATGTTTCACCGAGCCGCAGCAGGGCGGCGCCTTGGTGGCGCTGGGCCAGATCGGCGGCGTACTGGCTGACCCACGGCGAAGCGAAGCCGGGCAGATGACCCAGCAGGACGGCTTCGGCGATCGCGGGGGGAGCCGGGTCGTCGGCGATGCGGAGTTTGGGGCCGGTGTCCGATGCTTCGCCCACGGGGGTGGGCTCAGCATGCGGCTTGGTCGGGGGTTGGGCGTCGATGTGTACCGGCTCGTTGAGCTGATCAGGCTGCGGGCCGGTCAGCAGCAGCTCGGCCAGGGCGTCGATGGCTTGTCGGGTTCGAGCATCGTGCTGCATGAGAAATCAGGGGGTTGGGGGTATGGGCATGGGCAAGGGGATGCTTTGCCGAAGCCCCTTTCCGCGAGCCCCTGTTATACCACTTCGACGATGTTGTTGAGCTCACCGAAGGGGTTGGTTTCGACGTAGCGGTTGTACGGGTCGCTGGACCATTTGCCATCGACGACCAGTCGATAGCGGTAGCGCCCCGGCGGCAGGGGCACGCAGGTCTGCCAGACGTTGAGTTTGCGGTTGAACTGCAGCGGCGTGGCCACGGAGGACCATTCATTGAAATCGCCGGCGATGCAGAGGCGCTTGGCGCCGTCGCTGTGGGGCTGCACAAAGAGCGTGCCCTGCGTGGTGACACTGGCGCCGTAGAGGGCTTTGAGTTTTTCGTCGAGTGTGCGGCGTGGGTCCGGCTGGACGGGGTTGACCGCCGGCTGTTCGACTTCTTCATCGAGCTTGGCGACCTGCGGATCAGTCGCCAGTCGCTGCTGCATCGCGGCGGTGCGCTGCGCCAGGGCGCGGGCACGCTGAACCAGGTCGGCCACGCGCCCGCCGGAGGCGGCAGGCGGGGTGGTTTCGATGACCGCATCGGCGGCACCGGTCTTCTGTGTGTTCACCGGCTCGACCGCGGGATACCCGGCGACGGTGGCATCGGGGTCTTCTTCCTCGGCTGCGGTCGTCGCGGCGGTCGTGCGCTGGGTGGACTGGCGGATCTGGCGGGCGATCTCAGAGGCGGCGGAATGATCCGTCGGGCGCATCTCGGAGGGGTCGACCGGCTCGCTGGCCTGGCTCCTGCCGTTGGAGCGATCCGTGGTGGTTGCTGCGGCCGGGGCGGGGGTCATGGCGGCGGTGGTGAGCTGCTCGACGGCCGCTTCGTTGATCTGTGTGTTGGCGATCGGTTTGGGCTGGGGTCTCGCCGCCAGCAGGTGACGGGCCAGCCGCTCATAATCCTGGCAGGCGCGGGCGGCCGGGTCGTACTCGCTGATGGGCTGACCGAAGCTGGCGGCTTCCTTCAGCTTTGCGCTGAAGTGAATCGGCACGGTCAGCACACGCTCGCCGAAGTGCTTGCGAAGCTCGTTGACGATCTCGCGGGCCATGCGGGTGCGAACATCGTACATCGTCGGCAGCACATGGAAGCAGACGGTATGCCCGCAGCGATCGGCCAGCACCTGCAGCGTGGTGGCCTGACGCATCGAGCCCGACAGGGCGAAATAACCTGTCTCGACGGGGATGATCACTTCGCCGGCTGCCCGCAGGGCGTTGAAGGTCAACAGCCCGATCGAGGGCGGGCAGTCGATGATGCACAACTCATACTCATCGGATACAGACTTGAGCAGGTGGCTGAGCCGCCGATCGCGATCCGGGGCGGTGGCCAGCTTCTGCTCGAGGGCGGCCAGCGAGACCGAAGCCGGGGCCAGGTCGAGGTTGGCCGAAATCTGCCAGAGGATGTCGGTCAGGTCGAAGGGCTTGCCGCCGCCGGTGTTTCCGGGGGCGCTTGCGGGGGCGGCCATGGCGTCGTAGATGGTGCGTTCGAGCTGCGATTCAGGCACGGCCAGGCCCAGGGCGCAGTGCCCCTGGGGGTCCATGTCGACCAGCAGCGTCTTGCGTCCGAGGTCGGCGAAAGCTGCAGCGAGATTGATGGCTGTGGTGGTCTTGCCACAGCCGCCTTTCTGATTGATCACCGCGAAGGTACGCACGGGTGAGCCTTTCGTCCGTGAAAGTCGCCGCGTCTTGCGGGGCTGTGGGGCAGAGTCCTTGGGGATCGATCCGTCGATCCACGAAAAACCGCCGACTTGCCCGATCATCTTCAACCGCTCATCGAGCCGCAGCCCGCCATCGAAAAGTATCGGACCATCTCAAAACTTTTCTTGAATGTCGACTTAAAACAACGCCTTACCAGCCGTCTGCTCACAAAAAAAGACCGTCGCGCCAGTCCCCTCGGCGCGACGGTCCAGTCGGATTCTGTTGGGCCCAACCCGCAGGTCGGGTCATTTGCTGCCGCGACGCGGGCGGCGGCGGGCGATCATCCCGCACAGCATCATCAGCCCCGCCGGCAGGGCCCCGGGCGTCGGCACCGGCACAGCCGCGAATTCACTGTTGTGGTCGATCACCGCCCAGACGACGTCGTTGACGGTGTCCACACCATGGTAACCAAGCTGAAAATGCTCGTTTTCGTCATATGCGCCGATCACGCGCTGGGCTGAGGCGCCGTCATCACTGTTGCCGTACACCGCATTGACGTAATAGCCCAGGGTCGTGTCAAACCAGCCCAGCATCAGCGCCGATTCGTCGACCACATTCGTCGGGTCGTATGAAATCTGAAGCACGATCAGATCGCTGCCGGTGCCGGTGAGTTCGACGACGTCGGACACGCCCCACGGATGGGTCGCATCAGCGAAGTCGATCGTCAGGTCTTTATCGTCGCCGGCGACACCGCCCAGCAGTTGAACCGTGGTCAAGTCGCCGCTGTCTCGCGTCAGCCCGAAGCCCTGGTAATCCTGTCCACTGCGGACCTGCCCGAAGCCGTTGTCCGCGGAGATGCCGGTGACGGTGGTTTGGAGCATCCACGTGGCCGAGCCCAGATCGTTGGCGGCCGTACCGGCGATGGTCTGATCCGCGTGCTGCAAGCCGACGGTGACCTGCCCGATGTAGGTGCCGTTGAGCTTACCGCTGGCGTTGAAACCCGCCGTGCCGCTGATCGTGTTGTCCGCCGCAATCGTCATGTTCGGCACGAGCGTGCCCACGACGTTCCATCCGCTGGACTGACCGTCCATCGCGACCGACACGATACGCGCCGCTGCACGCTGATCGCCCGAGGCGGCCGCGTTGGTGATCTGAATCGACCCCCCGGCCGCGATCATTCCGCTGTTGTTGTAGCT
The DNA here is from genome assembly GCA_014873095.1 of Planctomycetales bacterium ZRK34. Taxonomy (GTDB): domain Bacteria; phylum Planctomycetota; class Phycisphaerae; order Phycisphaerales; family Zrk34; genus Zrk34. The sequence continues at coordinate 2,362,766 of CP050848.1, read as the reverse complement.
CAACGACGCGGCTTCGTAGACATCCGCAGAATACGTGATCGCCACATCCTGCAGCGCTTCACCCGTCAGACTTTCGACCGAAGCCGTCGCGCCGGAGATGCCCGACGCCACGGTGGTGTAAACACCCGAAGCGTTGAAGCTGCCGGTGAGGCTGCGCGTTGTCGATGTCGTTGTGCCGTCGAAGGTGACAGCCGAGCCGGCGCCGAGGGTGAACGTGCCGTTGGCATCGGTGTCAGAACCGCCCGCCGCCTGAAGCTGCACATCGGTGGCGACACTGTGGGCGGCGGTCGAGCTGAGGCTTACGCCGGCAACGGTCTTGTCCGCACCGACGAGCACCTTGCCGAAGCTGACCGGCGCCGCGGTGATCACCCGATTGTCAATGACCGTGGCGTTGACGGCCAGATCGGTGTTGCCCGCGCCGTCGGAGGTGATGTCGACGGTCCAGCTTTTGGCCCCGAGGCTCCCGCTGCCGCTGGCGTTGTCGACGAGCGTGACGGTCAGATCGTTGGTCGCGCCGCTGCCGCCGTTGACGTTGGGGTTGTCGACGGTGATGCCGCTGTCGAATCCGCCGACGCTGTAGGAACCGCTGCCGCCGCCGGATTTGGTGACGGTCGCTGTCATCGAGGGATTCGCATGAAGGATCACGCGGCCGAAATCCATCGGGTCGCCGCCCGTGATTTCAACGGTGTAAGCCGCCTGCGCGCTGGTTGCCGCAGCCGCCATCAGCGCACCGATAGCCCAGGTGTACACCTTTTTCTCTTTCAACATGTCCATTTTTTTCTTTCGCTCCGCCCGCTAACGCCCGGGTCTCATCGTTCTGCGCTATTTCATCTCGCCCACCTTGAGCGGATGAATACTCGCGTCAGGCGCCGCCTTAATTGCGCCGTGCCGCGAGTCCCTTCCAAATGACGTTAACAACCCCGAGTCTGTCCGTTTCGATGAAGTGCTTTCTCCCAAAAGCGGTTCAATCGTTCTGCGCTATTTTTCCTACTGTACCCGACCGATCAATGCCCACTATAACCAGGTGGTGGTTGAAACACAATGCATTTTCTTCACATTCGCAAAGAAGTGAAGCGCGGAAAGTTTGGTAAAGCAGGCAAACCTGCGGTCAATAAAAAAACCCCGCAGCGTGTGAACGCCGCGGGGTTCAGATAGATGCTTGATTCAAGCGGGTTTACTTGCCGTAGCCGGCCATGGGGGTGCCGTCATCGTTCAGTTTGCCGCAGGACCACAGCAGGCCGCGGGTGACCAGATCGAGGTAGCGGGCGTCGGCGACGGTTTCGGTGTTGTGACCGAGCGTCGTGGCGAAGACGCGCGACTTGCCGTTGTAGAGGTTGGTCCAGGTGACGATGGATTCGTTGTTGTCCTGCTTGCCGTTGGCCAGCGGGTGGCCGGTCTTCACCAGGCCGCCGGCGATGTTGTTGTAAAGCTCTTCCTTGATCGTGACCCAGTCTTCAAGACCCTTGGCGATGGGGTGATCCTTGTCGACGTAGTTGACCGCGATCGGGGCCTGGCGCCCGTGACCGGTTGACTGCAGGCCCATGAACATCTGCCAGGGCGTGGGGGTTTCGGGGTTCTTCCAGCCTTCGGAGCGGAAGCAGTGCAACGCACAGTGCAGCGCCACGGCCGGCAGCCCATCGCGGTGCGGCTTGAGAATGCGGTCGATGATTTTCAGGTCCGCCACGTTCGCCGAGCATTCATCGTGAATGATCACGTCGTAGCCGCTGGCCCAGTCGGCGGATTCAAACACCGGGTTCAGGTGCTTGGTCGTCTTGTCGGGATCGTAAGCGAGGGTGACTTCGACATTGGCGCGCTTTTCGAGGCCTTCCTTGAGCACGTCTTTCTGATGCTCGTAGTCGTGGCAGCAGCCGCCGATGACCAGCAGCACCTTCAGCGGCTTGATGTCCGCCGCGCGGGCCTGCGATTGCGTGGTGGTGAAACCGGCGACCGACGCAACCAGCGCCAGCGCGAACACGATCATGACCTGCAACTTATTCATCGATTTTGATCCTCATGGGGGCGGGAGTGATAACCAGAGCGCCAATCGGCCCGGCATTGTACAACGCCCGCTGCGGAGCCACCATTGCAGGTTCTATATCTCGCCCCTCTCCCCTTGAGGGGAGAGGCTGGGTGAGGGGTGAAACCTGGCATACGAACAGGTCGTGGAGCGCGAGCCGGTGATTGAACGATCCGACCCTGCCCTCTCCCTGGAAGGGAGAGGGAGTCGATCACTCACCGGGCGGCGACGTTCGGGCTGATGTCATACGCGGTCAATCGCTGCTGATTGCGGATATACAGTCGGCCGTTGGCGACGACCGGATGGGCCCAGCTCGGTTTGCCCAGATCATCAATCCGAAAGCGGCCGTGTTCGCGGTAGCCTTCGGGGGTCGCTTCGACCAGCGCCATCTCGTAGCGCTCCCCGAGGCAGTAGAGCATCCCGTCGACGGCGATCAGCGATCCCTTGACCACGGACTTGTCACGCCAGGGCATCTCGCCGGTCATCATGTTCAAACAGATCAGCCCGCGCTTGCCGAAGCCGTACAGGTAGTCGCCGACTTTCACGATGCCGCCGTGGTGGTTGGCCATGTCCTTGCCGAAGTGAACCTGGTCGACGTTCCAATCGTTGCCGCGCCGCGTCACGTGAATGAGTCCGCCGCCGGTGCCGTAGGCGCTGGAGGCGTAGACGTAGTCGCCGGTCACGATGGGCATGGCCACGTTGGCGGTGCCGTTGTTGGCTCGGCTCCATGTCCAAAGCAGCTTGCCGGTGTCTGCGTCGAGGCCGAACACGTTTTTACGGGCGCTTTGAATGATCTGCCGCACGCCGCCGATGATCGCCACCTGCGGTGAGCAGTAATGCGCCGACTCATCAATATTCGCCGAGCGCCACACCAGCTTGCCGGTCATCTTGTTGACGGCCGCGACGGTTCCATCCTTCCCGCCGGGTGTGATGATCAGCCGGTTATCGAGCACCAGCGGCGATTCGCTGTAGCCCCATCCGGGGACTCTTCCGCCGAAATCTTTAGTGAGGCTGAGCTGCCAGATGATGCGCCCGGTCTTCGCGTCCAGGCACATCACATCGCCCTTGCCGCCTTCGGTGTAAACACGATCGCCGTCGAGGACCGGCGTGCCGCGCGGCCCGTCGCCCTGGCCGTTGCGATAGCCCTTGTCGCCCGGGTTCGGCGCGGTCTTCCATTTCACCGAGCCGTCTTTGGCGTTCAGCGCGATCACGTGTTCGACGCCGTCCAGATCGCCTTGCGTGTAGATCACCCCGTCGGCGATCGCCAGCGAGGAATAACCGATGCCGACGGTTTCAACTTCCCACGCCACCTTCGGTCCGCCCTCGGGCCATTGCTTGATCAGCCCCTTCTCGGCGCTGATTCCGTCGCGCTGCTTCCCGCGCCATTGCGGCCAATCATCCGCCCGCAACGTACCGGTCAACACGGCGATCATCACGATCATCAACGCGCGATTCAACATGTGGCTTTCCTTTCGAGTGCGGAAGTGATGCGTCATTGTACCCGCTCGGATCGACCTGGCTAAGATCACCCGTGGTACAGACTTTGTCGATCAATTTCGAGCGGCCGATTCCCGTGTTTCCGCTTTCTTCGAGCGTGTTGCTGCCGCATGTGGCCCTGCCGCTGCACATCTTCGAGCCGCGCTATTTGCAGATGACCAAAGAAGCGCTGGACTCGCACGGACTGATCGCCATGGCGGTGTTCGAGCACACCCCCAGCGAGCAGGAATATCAGCACGGCCGCCCGCCGCTGAAGCCGCATGTCTGCCTCGGGTACATCGCCCAGTACAACCCGCTTGAAAACGGCCGCTACCTGCTGCTGCTTCAGGGGGTCTGCCGGGCGAAGCTCGTTGATGAGATCGACCACGAGCCCTACCGCATGGCGCACCTGTCGCCGATCGACATCGAACCGGCCGACGATGAGCAGCTCGCCGAGGTCAGACAGCAGCTCGAAGCGCTCGTATTGACCAGCGACTTCGACGATGTCGACGGCATCGACGAACTGCGTCAGATACTCAGCCAGGACACGCCGACGTTTGCGGTGATCGATCTGGCGGCGATGACGTTCTGCCGCGCCGATGCCGAGCGGATGTACACCGTGCTGGCCGACCCCGACGCCGCCTCCCGCGGCCGCTGGCTCATCGAGCAGTTGGAACACGACCAGGACGATTGATCGTTATGGCTGTCACGAACCCCAACCGACAAATGAAGAGTTTTAACCACAGAGGACACAGAGAGCACAGAGAGGGATGAATAGAAAAGTATTTGCACACCCTCTGTGAACTCTGTGTCCTCTGTGGTGAACTTTTCTGTCTTGGCTCGTGGCGTTGTGGGTGGTTTTATCTTCGGCATTTCGTGGTATCCTTTGCCGCATGACACGTGATGAAATTGCCAGGCGGATTGCGGAGGTGTCGCTGCTGCGGGGTGAATTTACGCTGCGCAGCGGCAAGACGAGCCACTACTACCTCGATAAATATCTGTTCTCGACGCAGCCGGACATTCTGGCCGAGCTCGGGAAGATGTTTGCCCAGCGCGTGCCCGAGGGTGTGAACCGCCTGGCGGGCACGGAGCTGGGGGGCATCCCGCTGGTGGCGGCGGCGTCGATGGCGTCGGGCCTGCCCAGCGTGCTCATCCGCAATCAGAAAAAGGGCTACGGCACGGCCAAACAGCTCGAAGGCAAGCTCGAAGCCGGTGACCGGATCATGCTCGTGGAGGATGTGTGCACCACCGGCGGACAGATCCTCGAAGCGGCCAAGGTCATCGAAGAAGTCGGCGCCAAGGTCGTGAAGATCGTCGGCACGATCGACCGCGAGGAAGGCGCCCGCGAAAACATCGAGGCGGCCGGCTACCCGTTTGAAGCGTTGTTCACCAAAACCGACCTGGGCGTTTAGCGACGCCGCTTGCGGCGTGTTCGCATGTCGGATCCGATACTCCATCCCGAACAGGTCGACGACGTCGTCCGCCCGGCGCGCGGGTGGAAGCGCGCCGCCGCATACATCGTCGGGCTGGGCCTGCTGGCCGCCAGCGTCTACCTGGCGGTGAACAAGGCCGACTGGTCGCACCTGCGGCAGGCGGATCGGTCCGACATCGCGTTGCTGTGCGCGCTGGTGGTCGCCAATGTGCTGACCAACGCCCTGCTGTTCTGGCTGGCGACAAAACCCTTCGAAGTGCCGGGCCAACCGGTGAAGCTGCGCGAGTGGCTGGCCATGGTCGCCGGCACCGCTTTGCTGAATTACGCCGGCGCCAAGGCGGGACTGATCGGCCGCATCGCGTATCTGAAAAAGTACCACGGCATCAGCTACCGCGCGAATGTGTTCACACTCGTCGCCCTGGCGGCCGGTACGGCGTCGATCTACATCCTCATCGCGGCGATCCTGCTATGGCGCGACGGGGTCGACACGACCGGCCTGACGCTCGGCACGCTGGCGCTGGTCGTGCTCAGCCTGGTCGGGTGGTTATTCATCAAGCCGGCCGTGGGACGCTTCGGCGCCGGGCAGATCGCGCGGCGTGACCTGCCGGTGTGGATCTTCGTGTGGAGCATCCTGCGGATCGTCGATGCGGTCGTCTATGCCGGGCGACTGATGATCGCCTCGCACGTGCTGGGAAAACCCATCGACCTGGAGCTGGCGCTGACCGCGGCCGTGGTGTGCAACTTCGTGGTCATGGCGGCCCCGGTCCCCGGCGGGCTGGGCATTCGCGAGTGGCTCGGGGCGGCCATCGTCAAATGGGGCTTCAAGGGCGCGGTCGTGATGGACCTGGCCCAGGGCGCGGGGATTCTGGTCGTCGACCGCGTCGCCGAGGTCGTCACGCTGCTGGCCCTCGGCCCGCTGGCGCTTTTGTACCTGCACTACCGGGCCAACAAAATCGACAACAACCGCTGACTCCCCGGGCGTGTTTTTCTGCCCGCAAAGATTATTGGACCCGCGGTAAGTTCCGATAATCAAACGACTTCAGGTTAGACCTTTGTTCGCATGTTTTACGTTTTGTCCAAGGGCTTTCGCTCTAAACCGTGTGTGGAAAAAATGTTGGCACCACCCTTGACGGCAGGTGTCTTTTAGGCTAACGTGTACCGAACAAATTGTTCGTTAAACATTACAGCCGAAGCATCGATCTGGTCGAACGAATACTCAGACACACAAGTTGGTCCCCAACATGCTGTGTATGAGTTTCGGAAAGACCCAATACAGGAGCAGTCACAAATGACCATGCCCTTGATGATGCTCGGCCCCGGCGGCGACTACCAGGCACGCTATGAGCCCAGCGGTCACAAAATGTTTAAAAAGGTCGGCGGCGCCGAGTCGCAGCGCGACCAGCAGGACACCGAAACCGCAGGCTCCATGGCCGGTTATGTCCGATATCCCAAACGCGGCCACGATGAGCAAGCCGAGGATGAATCCGGCGAATCGTCGGCACGCGATGCCAAGCGGGATCGTTTCGAGCATGTCGAAGCCACCGAGCCCGTGGCCGATCCGGCGGCAACCAGCCGCTGGGTCAAGGCCGGCTCGCTGGCGGCGGCGTCCGGAGCGATCGACGCCTGGCTGGCCCAGCAGCAGGCGATGCTCCGCGAGGCCGGCGAACAGCTTGCCGCCCTGCGTACGACCCGGCATAAGTCCAAGGCCTCTGAACCCACCGTGCTCAAACGCTTGCGCCGATCGGCCCTGTCTTACCTGAGCATTGGACCGGAGAACCGTTATGAGTCTGAAACTGACGCCCAAACAGAAGAAAATTCTCCTGCTTATCCGCGACTGGCAACTGACGCGCGGCTATTCCCCGACTTTGCAGGAACTGGCCGACGAGCTCGGCGTCAGCAAAGTCACAGTCTTCGAGCACGTCGGAGCGCTGGAACGCAAAGGAGCAATCCGGCGGGATCCAAACAAGGCACGCTCTTTGGAGCTGTCGGATAAGGCCTCGCTGCCCGACGAACAGCGCACCACGCGCCTGCCGCTGGTCGGCACCATCGCCGCCGGTCGGCCCATCGAAGCCATCGAAGACACCGCCACGCTCGATCTCGAAGACCTGTTCACCGACCCCCGCAACATGCGCAGCGGTGATGTGTTCGTCCTCGAGGTCCGCGGCGACTCGATGATCGACGAGCAGATCCGCGAAGGCGACTACGTGATCTGTCAGCGGGCCAAAGTCGCCCGCAACGGTCAGACCGTCGTCGCCCTGCTCGAAGACGGCGAAGCCACGCTCAAAAAGTTCTACAAGGAAAAGGGCCACATCCGCCTGCAACCGGCCAACGACGCCTACGAGCCGATCATCGTGCCCGAGTGCCAGATCCAGGGCATCGTCATCGGCGTCGTCCGGGCCTACGGCTAAAGCGGCGTGTGAACCTTCGACAGACAGCGACTCTCAAACCGCAAAGACACGAACAAGGCGGCCAACGAGTGGATGAACCCCGGCTGATTTCCGCAGCCGCTCATCCGGCTCCCTCGAAGGCCGTCAAACTTCGTGTCTTTGTGTTTTATCAGTACACGCTGAGTGTCGAACCGCCACCGAGCGTCATGGCGGGTTGAGCCTGCGTAGGTCAGGCCCTGGCCTGACATCGTTCTTCCTTGCAAGTGTCTACGAATTTTATTGAGGGTGTTGCCGCGGGGGTCAGGGCGTTGCGGTGGCTGGGGGGGTGGTCTGGGCCTGGAGTTTGGTCAGGCGGGCGGCGAGGGGGGCGCTGAGTTTGCCGGCGAGCAGGCGGGCGGCGTGCTGGGTGAGGGTGCGCGCGTCGGCAGCGTTGCGGGCGGCGAGGGCTTTGTCGGCCGCATCGAGCCACGGGGCGGCCAAGGCGTCGGCGGTGAGCACACTGCCGGGGGCGAGCTGCTTGGTGGTGTATGCGGCGGCATCGTCGAACTGTTTCTGAGCCAACAGCAATTCGAGCTGGCCGAGCAACAGGCGTCGCTGATGGTCGGCGGACAGGCCGTTGCGGGCAGTGAGTTTTTCGTAAATCGGTTTAGCCTTGGCGGGCTGATCGGTGCGGAGGTACAGAGTGGCCAGTCGCAGGGACGCTTCATCACGTCGCGCATCGGCGGCGGGGGTTGACGCGGGGGCGGGTTCGCCGGCGCCGTTTGAGGTGGCGACATGGTTGGCGGCGGCTTTGAGGATCTGCTCTTCCAGCGCGACGCGCTCGGGCTGATCCGACAGCACGGTGTCGACCTTGATGAGGTCTTCGGCGGTCAGACGGCCGGCGACGGCGGCGGCGGCGGCGGTCCACTTGGCCAGCAGGTCGGCGTCTTCGGGTTCAGCCCCGAGCAGGGCGATGAGCGTGGAGCCTTGCGAGCCGCGTCGCTCGATCAGTTGGATGATGGCGGGTTTGAGCGTGGGGTCGTTCAGACGCTCGAGCATCGGGTCGATCGGCCAGTGGGGGTCTTCAAAGGCGTTGACGGCGGCCAGCCTCACCTGCGGGTCTTCGTGAGTCAGCAGCTGCACGAGCCGCTTCTGATCGGACTTGTCGCCGATCTTGCCGATGAGTTTGATCACGGCCGGTTCGGGCGCTTCGCTGAGCATCTGCTCCCGCGCCACAGCCAGGGCGGAGTCGACCTGCGACTCGGTCAGCAGTTTCTTCTCGACGGCTGCGAGCAGGAACGTCGCCGCGGCGGCCCGCACATCATCCCGCTGAAGCAACAGCAGGGCGGGGTTGACCGCTTCGCGCTGCGGCAGGCGGGCCAGCAGGGCCAGGTACGCCGACTGGGCTTTGGGGTCGCTTTCGCCGAGCAGCAGATCGATCACGAGCGTGGCGGCTTCGGTGTCGGCGACGTTTTCCAGCAGCGTGGCGGACTTGGCCCGCACGGCGGGATCGCGATCGGTCAGACGCTTGCGCATGCCCACGCGCACCTCATCGGGTATCGTCTGGGCATTGAGCACACGCCGCTCGATCAGCGACAGGGCGAGCAGCCGCAGCTCGATCAGCTCGTCGGCGAGCATTTGCTGAAGGATCGCGCCGCGGCCTTTTTCGTCGGTGGCGTCGTAGAGGTTGTTGTAGGTCTGGGTCAGTCGCTCGGTGCGCTTGGCCAGGCGACGATTCAGGTCGGCGCTCTGGGCGGACAGGTTCTGCATGAGCATGGCGAGCCAGCGCGGCGTGGGCAGCTTGCCGTTGCGGACCCACCACCGCTGCCACGCGGCGGGGTCTTTACCGAGATCGGTCAGGCCGGTCAGCTTGGCCAGGGCCTCGAAGGCCGCATCGCGCAGGGGCTGCGAGCCGGTGGTGGTCAGTCGAACCAGCGCGGCGACGACCTTCGGCTGGCGCTGCTGGGCGAGGGCCTCGATGGCCCCGAGGCGGCGCGTCGACGATTCGGTGTCGTCACTGGCGAGGTCGATGAGCTGGCGGGTCAGGTTTGGGTCGTTGAAACGTGACAGGCCGCCGGCCACGTCCCGCCGCAGGTCGGGGTCTTCGGCGTTCAGCAGCTTCATCAGCGGCTCGATGAGCTGGGGGTCGGGCTGATCGGCTCGATTGACGGCCCGGGCGATGGCCCGCTGCACCAGCGGGTCGCGCGCGTGGCCCAGCGTCTGCTTCATCGAAGCGATCGCGGCGGGCCAGCCGTGGTCAAGCAGAATGAGCGCGGCGCGCTGGCGGCGGTCCAGATCGAGATTGGCATCGCGCAGGTCGTCGAGCAGGTGTTCGAGCTCGCGTTGCTGGGCGGGGTCCAGACGATCGGTCTCCAGGCGTGCGGCGTCGGAGGCTTCCTCGACGGCGAACGTCTGCGGCATGCTCGGCGCAAACGCGAGAAGCATGATTGTAAATGCTGTGTTAAAAACGGTTTTCATGTTCATGCCTGCGGGCGGGCGCCGATCGATTGCAAAGAATATTATTGCAAAATATCGGTTCTGGCATTACAATATATCCAGTTGAGACGCGATTTGTTCGGCGAGGGACGGTTTTTAGAGAGAAAAAGAGACCGCCCGCCGCCTTCGTGACGGAAAAGAAGGTGCGCACAGATGAACGAGTGGATGGACGCAGAACAGCGTGTCGAGCGCGCGCATGAGTTGTATGACGCCGGCCGGTGGGAAGACGCAATGCACGAGCTCAAAGCCGCGCTGCGTGTGAATCCCTACCAGGGCGAGTGGCATTACAACCTCGGCCTCACGCTCGACGCCATGGGTCGCTACGACGAGGCTGTCGTCGCTTTCAAAAGCGCGCTGGAGTTCCACGGCCGCGACCCGGAAATCCTCATCAACCTCGGTGTCGACTCGATGCGGCTGCACCAGCCGGGCGAGGCGATCCGTTACTTCGAACAGGCCGCCGAGCTCGACGCCGACCACGAAGCGTCGTACTGCCATCGCATCGGCGCCTACGCCCAGATGGGCGATCACGACCAGGCCGAGGTGATGTTCTACATGGCCTGTCAGGTCAACGAGCATTCAGCCCACGCCCACTTCGCGCTGGCCGGTTCACTGCTGGATCGTGAACAGGTCGATCGCGCGATCTGGTGTCTGGACCAGGTGCGCAAGTACGAGCCGGACTTCCCCGATGTCAATGCGCGGCTCGGCGAAGCCTACGCGCAGAAAGGTCAGTTCGACCGCGCCTGTCGGGCCTATCGCCGCCAGCTTCGGTTTGACCCCGGCGATACCCACACGCTCATGGCCCTCGGTGAGTTGCTGATCAAGATGGAGCGCCCGGTCGAGGCGGCCGAAAAATTCCGCCGCGTCACCGAGATGGACCCGACCCACGTCGATGCCCACTTCGCGCTGGGCAATCTCGCGTTGCTCTCGCACGACCTGGACTCTTCGCAGATGTCGTTCGAGCTGGTGCTGCGGCTGAACCCCTCGCGGGCCGAGGCGCACCTGAAGCTGGCGCGGATCGCCCTGCAGCGTCGCCGCCTTGAAGAAGCCCGCCGCCATCTTCGCGCCGAGTTGGCCCTGACCCGCTCAGCCGATGACGAATCGCTTGCTGAAGATCTCGCCAAGCTGCTGCTCGACGCCCAGATGCCTCGCGAGGCGACCGGCGTGCTCTGCGGCCTGGTGCGCAATCAACCGAACAACGCCGAGCTGCGTCACCAACTCGCCATGGCGATGTTCATGGACGGCCGACTCGAAGCCGGCATCCGCACCTGTCGCGATGCCGTCCGCACCGATGAAAACTTCGCGCTGGCGATGCACAACCTCGCCATCGCCCATCAGCAGCTCGGCCAACTCGCCCGCGCCCGCTACTGGGCCCTCCGCGCCCTGGACCTGGACCCGACCGACGCCACCATGCGCCGCCTGTGCAAGCGCTTGCGATTCGCCCTGTTCCGCCAGCGCATCGCCCGCCTCTTCGGCGGATGAATCATGTGGCGGTTGTGTGATATGGTGTGGCGTCACGCGGATGTTCCACCACCTCGCCAAATCGCCACTTCACCACTTGTTCAATGCCCCGTATGCCCAAACCCGCCATGGCCGCGCGTCGTGTCGGTTAACTCATCGACCGCTTCCCACGTCACCATGTAAACCGGTTTGATCAGCATCTGCGCGATGCGCATGTTGCGCGTCACGGTGAACGTCGCATGCCCGTGATTGATCAGCGGCACGCAGACCTGCCCGCGATAATCCGCATCGATCGTCCCCGGCGCGTTGGGCATGCTGATGCCGAACTTCGTCGCCAGCCCCGAGCGCGGCCGAACCTGCGCTTCGTACCCCACCGGCACCGCCATCGCAAAGCCGCACGGAATCAACTTGATCTCACCGGGCGCGATCGGCGTGTCCGCCTCGACCGCTGCGTGCAGGTCCATCCCCGCCGCATGTTCGGACTGCGCGGTCGGCAGATCGACCCCGTCGGAGTTTTCAAGACGCTTGACCTGTATCTGAATCGGCTGGCTCATGGGGAGCATCATACGATAAACTGTTAACCATGCGTTACCTCTTCTGCATCGTGTGGCTTGCGATGTGTGCGCCGACCTTCGGCGCCGAGCCGGCGACAGTCAACATCCTCACATTCAACATCCGCTATGCCACCGCCCGCGATGGCGACAACCGCTGGTCCAAGCGCACCGACATCGTGCACGAACAGATCAACCGCGCCCAGGCGGACTTCATCGGCATGCAGGAGGTCACGCGGGCCCAACACGATGATGTCGAAAAAATGATCGGCGAGCAGTTCGACGCCATCACCCGCACGCGCGAGACAAACCCCGACAAGGGCGAAGCCTGCACGCTCTGGTATCGCGCTGAGCGCTGGCGGATTGATCCCGAAGAGCAAGGCACCTTCTGGCTCAGTGAAAGCCCCGACGTGGCCGGCTCCAAAAGCTGGGACAGCTCGCTGCCGCGCATCTGCACGTGGGCCCGCTTCATCGACAAACACACCGGCCGCGCGCTGTATGTGTTCAACACGCACTTCGATCACCGCGGTGAACAGGCCCGGCGTCAAAGCGCCAAACTCATCGCCGCACGCATCAAGGCCCGCAAGCACCAGCATGAACCGGCGATTCTCACCGGGGACTTCAACGCGGGTGAAGACAGCGTCGCCATCGCCACGCTGCGCGACGCCGGCCTGGTCGACACCTTCCGTGCGGTGAACCCCGATGCGAAAACCGTCGGCACGTTCAACGGCTTCGTCGGCAAATCCGACGGCGCCAAGATCGACTACATCTTCACAGCCGGCGAGGTCCGCACACTCGAATCAAAGATTCACACCGCCCCCATCAACAGCCGCTGGCCCTCAGACCACTTCGCCGTGTCCGCAAAGATTCAGTGGCCCAAATGATCTGAATCTGCTTGAACCACCAAGGCACAAAGATCACCAAGGAGAAAAGTTTTGACAGGATGACAGGATCAGCCAGATGGTTCATCTGCTTTTTTTATCCCTGTCATCCTGTTAATCCTGTCAACTCTTCTTTCTTCCTGGTGGCCTTTGTGCCTTGGTGGTTTGACTCTCGAATTTCGTCAACGGTCATTCCCTCTTACAATGCCGCCATGTCCATGAGCGCGTGGTCCATCGCGATGTTGCTTGCTTACCTGGCCGGGTCGATACCGTTCGGGTTGCTGATCGGCCGCGCGCGGGGTGTGGACATCCGACAGCACGGCAGTAAAAACATCGGCGCGACCAACTGCGGGCGCGTGCTGGGACGCCAGTGGGGGATGCTGTGTTTTGTGCTGGACGTGTTCAAAGGCGCCGGGCCGGTGGTGGCCGCGGGGGCCTGGTTCGGGTGGTTATCCGCAGAAAATTTGACCACGACCGAGGCGGGGCTTTGGACGGGCATCGCGGCGGCGGCGGTCGTCGGGCATGTGCTTCCGGTGTGGTTGAAATTTCGCGGCGGCAAGGGCGTGGCCACGGGGCTCGGCGCGGTGCTCGGCATCTGGCCTTACATGACGCTGCCGGGTCTGGCGGCGTTTGCGACGTGGATTCTGTTTACGGCGACGTTCCGTTATGTGGGCGTTTCCAGCGTAATATCAGCGATTTTGCTGCCGATCTACCTGATGGCGGGCGCGTCGATGGCGGGTTGGGCCTGGACGACGATCTGGCCGTTTGTGACGGTGGCGGGGCTCATGGCGGTGTTGATATTGATTCGTCACCGGGGCAATCTCGCGCGGACATGGGCCGGGACCGAGGCCCGTGTGGGGCGCCGCTGAGTCATCAGGCGGTGACGATCGGCGATCGCGGGGGCCTGTTTTTCTCGAAAAAAAATAACCGTCCGAGCCCAAACCCCCTTTTTTTCTAGGGTCAAACGGTGTATAAGATCGCCGGACGCCGCATTGAGGATGATGCGGCATAACGGGATACCAGCTACCCAAACGCAATGGAGCATGCACATGGCTAAGAAGAAAACCGCTAAAGCCGCCGCCGCGCCGAAGAAAGCCCCGACCAAGAGCGAGGTCTTCAAGCACCTGTCCGACAAGACCGGCGTCGCCCGCAAGGATGTCCGCGCGATCTTTGACGAACTGAGTGTCATCATCGGCAAGAACCTCAAGAAGTCCGGCCCCGGCACCTTCACTATCCCCGGCCTGGCCAAGGTCGTCGCCAAGCGCGTCCCCGCCAAGCCCGCTCGCAAGGGCATCAACCCCTTCACCAAGGAACCGACCGTGTTCAAGGCGAAGCCCGCCCGCACCGTCGTGAAGATCCGTCCGCTCAAGGCCCTCAAGGACGCCGTCTGAGCCTGACGCTTCGACTCGATTGCATCAAACCAACACCCCGGCACATCACGTGTCGGGGTGTTGTCGTTTACTGAAACCGTCAACCATCAGGAACACCATGAGAAGAAAAGACATTTCACCACAGAGAACACAGAGGGCGCAGAGGATACAGAGACAGATGAAAAGTGAACTGCCCGACCCATCCCGAAAAACACCCGATCATCGGATTACCACCATTCAAAAGCTCATACTCCACCCGCCCCGCCCGGTCACGCCCGGGCCGGTCGTGCGGGCGACAACTTCAACTCCGCCCGAAGGCAGCCGGGCCACAGACCATGAATCAAACCATTCCTGTTGTCTGTGTTGACCAATATTAAAGAACATATTTAACTTAGAGCCTCTAACATAACTTCATCCTTTCCGGTTGGTCGTGTCGATGTATGCTGTGGCACGCCCTGTCACCGTGGTCATGGAGGACCGTATCATGGCACGCCCGCTACTGGATGATGGATTGTGGCAACGGATTGCGCCGCTGTTGCCTCCGCACAAGGTTTCGGCGCGTGGCGGCCGGCCGTGGGCTGATGATCGGCGGGCGCTGGAGGGGATTTTGTTCGTGCTCAAAACCGGCATCGGATGGGAACATCTGCCGGCCCAGTTTGGTTGTTGCGGGATGACGTGTTGGCGACGACTACGTGACTGGAACGCGGCGGGCGTGTGGCAGAAGTTGCATCAGGTGTTGTTGGATGAGTTGCGTGGTGCGGACCTTCTGGACTGGTCGCGTGCGGTGGTCGACAGTTCGTCGGTGCGGGCTTTAAAGGGGGCTCGCAAATCGGCCCAAACGCGGTAGATCGTGGGCGAAACGGCAGTAAACATCATGTGTTGACCGACGCGCGTGGCACGCCGCTGGCGGTGTCGCTGACGGGTGCGAATCGTCATGACATCACGCAGTTGATGCCGCTGGTGTGTGCGATCCCGGCGGTGGGCGGCAAGGCGGGCGCGCCGCGTCGTCGGCCGACGATCGTGCAGGCGGATCGGGCGTATAGCAGTGATCGATATCGGGCGGAGTTGCGTGCGATGGGAATCAAGCCGCTGCTGTCGCGCCGTCACGATGTGCACGGCAGCGGGTTGGGCGTGCATCGTTGGGTGGTCGAGCGGACGATCAGTTGGCTGCACCAGGCCAAGCGGTTGCGTGTGCGTTGGGAGGTGCGTGACGACATGCACGAAGCGTTCCTGAAACTGCGTTGCGCCTTGATCTGTTGGTCCACGCTCAAACGCGGGTTAAGTTAGAGGCTCTTAAATATGTTCTTTAAAGTCGGCCGATTCGGCGACTGATCAAAATGATGTATTGCGGTGTGTGAACCCCATCGCGGAAGCGATTCGGCCATCAGATCACGATCCGGCCATCAGATTATGATTCTGATTGAAGACCCGTGTCCCACCTGCTGCTGACCGGGCAGGTGACAACTTCAGTCCATCCGCCCCCGGCCAGTCGACCACTCAGTCGGTCGTGCGTCGAAATATTCAGCCCACAGCCGAAGGCGGCCGGGCCGCAGACCATGTCCCAAGCCTTATCTGATGTTCATGTCTCAACAATTTTAAAGACCATATTTAAGTTAAATATGATCTTTAAAACGGGCTTATTTGACGGATCATTTTGATCATATATTGCTGTTCGTGGGCCGCATCGCGGAAGCGACTCGGACGTCAGATCATGGTTCTGATTGAAGGTCCGTTGCGAAGTCGCCCTTGGTCGGGTGGGTGACAGTTTCAGTTGAGTCGCCCTGGTGGTGGGTGATGCGGGTGATCTGTTCAGCGTGGCCGAGGCGGCTGGACCTCAGATGACGCCCGGGCTGTTTCTGTGATTCGTATTGTTCACAACTGTCGTGAACGCGTTGTTTGCTGTGGTGAACTTCTTCTACGCTGGTGATCACGACGGATCTACGGAAAACGACGGTTTGGTGCGCGACGGGTTTGTGCGCGCGATCGGCGATTGGGCCGCGCCAGGCGGGCGGCGCGCACGAAGCTGTCGTTTGAACACGTCATGTTGTGCGCACACGGTGACCGATGGCGACAGCATTGTGCGCCAGGGCGATAAAACGACACCGTGGTGCGCATGAACTCGTCGCGGGGCGGTATCGATTGTGCGCACCGGCGCGGCAAAACGACAGGTCTGTGCGCGGTGAAGTCAGCGCGGTGGTTGTTTTCGGCTGAAAATCGAGGTGAAAGGCAGTCAAAACCAATGTGTTGGCAAGGATGTTTTGGTCGTTCTTGTGCGCGCCGGTATAGAGCGCAAGGCTGCCAAGGCAGAAGAGGTCAACCACAGAGGGCACAGAGATCGCAGAGAAGGATGAATGGATAGCTGCCATTCACACCTCTGTGAACGCTGTGTTCTCTGTGGTGAAATATGTTTTCTTCAGGTGATGCGTTCGGCGATGAAGGTTTTTACGCCATCGCGGGCTGATTGACCTGTTCGTAGAAGGTCGGCGGTTCGTAATGCATGCCGTCGCGCAGGCGCTGGGCTTCGCGTTTCAGGCTCGACATCACGATGCGGCCGATCAGCGGGGCCGCCAGACGGGCGCGAAGGCCGAACGTCGCGTAGATGTCTTTCAGCAGTTTGTCCATCCGCGCGTAAAGCTCCGGTTCACCGGCGTACCAGCAGCGTGCGGCCCACACGGCCCCGGCGTGAACGCTCGCCAGGCCTTTGGCTTCCTGTTTGAACCGGCGGCGGATGCGCGGATCGGGGTGATTGCGATGGCGCTTGTACCCGGCGAGCGTGGTGCGGGCCACGCGGATGACGCTCGGCCCGTTGACATGCAGGTCGCGGGTGAAGGCACGAATGAGCATTTCCGTTTCGGCGCCCGCGGGGATGTGCGGGTGCTTGTAGTTGAAGCGGAACTGCCCGTGCGTATCGGCCACGTCGCGGCACTCGGGGTCGGTCAGGGTGCCGGCCTGCTTGTGCTCGGCGAACAGGGCGGTGCCGGGGATCGGCGTGTAAAGCATGAACTGGTGGAACTCGGTGTCGTGGGCGACGGCGTAGTTGATCGCCTCGTCGATGTTTTCCGGCGTGTGGTTTTCCATGCCGATGATGCTCGACCCGAGCACGCGCACGCCGTGCGACTGCAGCAGCTTCACGAGGTGTTGCGTATTGGCGCGGCTGAGCTTGGCGTACTGGCTGTCTTTGCCTTCCATGCCCATCCACACCCAACTGATGCCGAGCCCGACCAGTTGCTCGACCGTGTACGACCGCAGCACATTGGCCGAGCTGAACACGTACAGCGACCAGGCCTTGTTGTGTTGTTCCATGAGTTCGAGCAGGCGCAGGGCGCGTTTGCGGTGCAGCAGGAAGTTCTCGTCCATCATGAAGAAGGAGTTGACCTTCATGTCGCGCTCGATCTCGACCATCACGTCGAACAACTCGTCGCCGGTTTCATAGAAGTTGATGAACTTGCCTTTGCCGCCGAACATCGCGCTGGTCGCGCAGAAGTTGCAACCCAGCGGGCAGCCGACCGAGGGAATCACGGTCGCCGCGATGTCGCCGGGCTTTTCGCCGAGGGTGACGCCCATGGTGCGCGTCTTGAGGCCGGAGAGAATCTTCGGATGTTTGACCGGCTGATCGGGGTCTTCACCGAGGAAGCGGCGGAACCAGCGCACGCCCTCGCCGCGCACGATGTGGTCGGCGTCGAGGCGGTCATGGACGCCGGGCATGTTGGCCACGTGCCCGCCGATGACGATGGTGGCCTGGGGCTGGTGCTCGCGGATCAGCTCGCACATGTGCTCGACCTTGCCGACGTTGGGGATGATCGAGCCGATGCCGATGATGTCGTACTGCTTGGTTTTGAGTTCTTCGATGAAGCGATCGCGTGTCGGGAAATCGAGCAGCGTGCAGGGGGCGCTGATGTTCTGCTGAATGAGCATCATGCCCCAGCTTCGGTGGAACATGCGCAGGGAGAACGGGCCTTGCACGCGGGTGACCTGATTGTGGTAGAGCTCCATCGGGTTGATGGCTCGCGAGCCGAAGGCATCGTCCTGCGCGTACGGTCCGAACACGCTCGACAGCAGCACGCGGGCGTTTGACCCGAGCGGATGAACAGGCTGCTGGGATTGGACGGCCGGCGGCTGAAGCACGCGGAATGTAGTCACGATGTGTCTCTCACGACCGGGCTTGTTGAACCGCAACGGGGAGCGCCCGGCAACCCGAGATCACGGTGGTTGAGCGATCCGCAACGGGACGAGCCCACTGCGTCAAGTCTCTGATCATTGTCGGTCTAAACGATTAAGTCAAATATATTTGGATTGATATATCCTGTTATATCCGGCTGGGGTTGACTCAGGATGTGGAAAAATATTTTCGACTTGCACGGCATGACCGATCGTAGCGGCGGTCCACCGGTCTGTTCACGGATATTCCGGGCCGCGGGGGCCAAATCACATGCTGTTGTTTGACCGGGGGTTACTACTCATTGCGGTGTGCTGCGGGGATTACCAGCGGCATCAGATCGTCTTGTGGCCCACGGCCCAAAGGCAGAGTCAGTGGTTGGCAAGTGGCTGGACAGCCTGTGGATAACCTGTCGTGGCGAGGTGAGATGGTGTCATACAGATGGCACTGAAGTATCGTATGCGGACTGCTTTCGAGGGAGGACACGCATGCGAGTACGGATCGGCGCGGGATTTTGGATGGTGGTGGTGATGCTCTGTGGGACGACCCGGGGGGCATCGACGTGGTGCATCAGCGAGGTGCTCACCGGGCCGGTGAATACATCGGCCGGGTCGCTGGGGGGGTATGTTGAAATTTACGCACCGTCGACCACGGCCGGTCAGCAGTTCGACCTGGTGGTGTTCGATGCGGGGCTTAACACCGGGCGGCAGTGGAATATCTATTCGGTGACGACCTTGACGACGGTCGGCGGCGCCGACAGCTACATCGTGCACACCGGCAACTGGACTCATCCCTCCCCGCCGGCCAATCAGCGCGTCGAGGCGGCGCTGAACTACGGCTACTCGTTCGGCGTGGCGCGCACGCTGGTTCTCTACGATCACGTGACCGGTCTGTCGCCCGGCTTCGAGCAGCGGGAGAACCTGCTGGCGGCCGGCGAGTCGACCGACGCGATCACGTACCAGATCAGTCCCATCTCCGGTGCATCGTTTGAGGGTGAACCCGTGCACACGATCACGATCGGCGACGCGTTGTATCGTGATCGTGATCAGAACAGCTACACGGATCAGATCATCACCGGCAGTGTCGATGCGAATTTGCAGCTTGCCGGCGGGCAAAAACTCAACCCCGGCCGGATCAATGAACTGACTGCCGCGGCGCACATGCCCGAACCGCTCAGCGCGCTTGGATGGTGGGCTGGTCTGGCGATGATGGGTTTTGTTCGCCATCGTCAGCCAGCAGCAGATCGATGAATCGCCCCATGTCGACGAAGTAGCGCGGGTCGGCGGACAGATTCGTATGCCCGCCGCCGGCGATCATGCGGCCGGTCACGTTCGGCAAATCAAGCAACTGCTCACCCTGCTCGCGGGGTATCTGCACATCGGCGCTGCCGTGAAACACACGCACAGGCATGTTGAGCCGGGCGATGGTTTCGACCGGCGCCAGCTTCCACAACGGCGCCTGGGTGATGGCCGATGCGGCGCCGAGACCGGTGTAATACGCATACTGTCGCACACCCTGCGGCAGTTGCGACGCCAGCACATACGCCATGTCTGTGAGCCGGGCATACCCGGAATCGAGGATGAGCCCGACGGCTCGCGGGGACTTGACAGCCGCTTGCGTGGCGGCGGCGGCGCCCATGGAAAACCCGTAAAAAACAAGGTGTTTTGACGCCGCCGGGTGATTGACGTCCAGCCAGTCGACCGCCGCGAGCAGGTCGCGTGATTCCAGTGAACCAAAGCTGGCGGTGTGCCCGGCTGAGTACCCGTGAGCGCGGAGGTCGATGATGAGGCTGTTGATGGGGTGGTCGTTGAGCAGGGCGGTGGCGTAGGGGGAGAAGTTGTCCGTGTGGGCGCCGAGGCCGTGGGCGATGATGAGGGTGGTGTCGTGGCCGCGGTCGAAGAAGTAGCCGTGGATGTTCAGGCCGTCGGAGGTGGTGGTGTGAAATTCGATCGGGTCGAAGGCGAGGGCATGTTCGCCGAGCGTGTAGCCGGTTTTGACTCGCACGCATTCGACGATCGCCATCGCGCTCGGCAGGATGATCATGATGATGATCAGCAGGCGAAGCGGTGTGCGCAGCGGCGCGGCCGGCAGTTTCATCAAGGCGCGGCGCAGCAGCCAGTCGATGCCTTCGAGGATGGACAGGCAGCCGATGTAGAACCACGCGGTGAAGACCACCTCGGTCGGGCGGACGAATCCGCCGAGCATCTGCGCCATGCTCATGTGCTGCGCGACCGCCGCGGCGATGCTGATTCCGATCGTGACGACGAACACCTTGGCGCGCGAAAGAAAAACCGCGAGCTTCCGCTCGCGGCTATCCGTTGAAATCAATGTGGCGAATCGAACGACGGGCGCCAACATGATCAGGCGCACGATCCATGTCTCGGGCCAGGTCCACCAGCCGATCAGCGGCAGAGCGATCAGCAGCAGCGCGGCACGATAGATCATGCTTCAGCCATTTGGGATCACGTGGTGGTCGTGGTCGAAGACGCGGCGGCCTTCTGGGCTTCTTCGGTCAGGCGCTTGCGGGGATCGATCTCGATCGGGCCGTAGGTCTGCTCGTAGCGCTGAATGGTCTGACCGAGGGCGATGGCCAGGCGCTTGGCGGCCCAGGGACTCATGATGGTGCGGTTGTCGATCTTCAAGACGGCGACATTCTGCTGCCCGCTGGGGCGCACGCCCTGTGAGAAGTCGACGATGATTTCCTCAGCGGAGCCCCAGATGCGGGCGGTCGAGGAGTAGTTGACGGTGGTGGCCGAGTCGTCGATGCGAAGCTGGGTCTGGCCCTGTTGGGGCTCGGGAGTGGTGACGGTCTCGTGGGTGTTCGGGTCTTTGGCCATGGGGAGCGCCCCTTTCTTCGGGTAAAACGGAGGGATTAAGTTCGTGGAAACCGGATCGAATCGTAGCGGACCGCCTCGCTCAGAGCCACCAGTCCAGGCTCATGGCCTGTCGGATTCGGCGCCACTGGTCGGAGCCGAAGGTGGTGCGACCGGTGATGATCTTGCAGCGGCCGGTCATGCCGTCGAAAAGCGTCACATCCGGGGCGTGGTCCAGCGCGATGCGGGCCACGACCGAAGGCGTCGCGGGCATCGATTTATACTGATCGACGCGCCGTGTGTCCACTTCGCCCGTATAGACGCTGGACAAAGCTTCGTGCGGCATGGAGCGGATGAACTGCCCGCCGAGTCGTTCGACGTGGCCTTCGAAGGTGATCTGCGGCATCGACCAGAGGCGCACGCGGGCGGTCATGTCGGGGTGGACCAGGGCTGCATCGGTCTGTGGGATCACGACAAACATCTCGCGGGGGCCTTGCCCGACGATGGTGCCGAGCTCCTGGCCGCGTTTCAGGTACGAGCCCAGCAGGCCGGCCATGTTGCCGTTGACATACAGCCGTCCGCCGACGGGGGCCCGCACCGTCAATTGCGAAATCTTCTGGCGGGTGTAGTCGATCTGTTCGTTCAGAAGCTGCAAGCGTTTGACCAGCGAGGTGATCAGTTCCTGGCGGCCCTTCTGCCGGGCGATGTTCAACTCGAGCTGCGCCATCTGGCGTTCGACCTGGTGGGTGTCGAGTTGCTCGGTGAGCTCATCGGCTTCGATCCGCAGGATCGGCTGGCCGGGTTCGAGGATGGTGTCAGCGGTGATGAACAACTCGGCGACGCGCCCGTTGACCGGCACGTACACCGGAGCGCGCTGCTGGGCCATGACCACCATCGGTCGCTCGACATCCTGCTGCAGCGGAATCGACGCCACCGCCCAGCACAGCCCCGCCAGCGCCAGCGTGCCCAGGGCGGTCAGCGCGGTGCGGCGGGTGTTGCGGCACTGCTGGGTCCAGATGAACTTGAAGAACTTGAACAGCGGCACGAGGATCATCGTCGCGATGGCGAACAGCCCCAGCACCGAGCCGATGACTTCCAGGCCGTAGGGATCGAGGATGTGCCACACCAGCGTGATGATGCCGAACGTGATCAGCAGGCGGTAGAGTGCTGAAGCGACCGCGTAGATCGGCATGAAGATCGGCTTGGTCGCCGCCTCGGCCGGGGGCTCTTCCTCATCCATCGCCAGCAGGTAGCGCTTGGCCAGGTAGGCCAGGAACTGGTTGGCCTTGGATTTGAGGTTCGGGATTTCCAGCCAGTCCATGAGGAAGTAATAACCGTCGTACCGCAGCAGGGGGTTGGCGTTGAACAGGACGGTCGTGACCGACGCGGCGATCATGATGTCCAGCGCGATCAGGTTGACCACGCCCGGCTCGGTCGACAGCCAGACCCACACCGCCGTGGCGGCGAAGAGGAATTCGATGAACACGCCCCCGGCGGTGATCCACAACCGATCCCGGCGGCGCGGCACCATCCAGGCGTCGGTCGTGTCGACGTAAAACATCGGAATGAACACCATGAACAGGATGCCCATCTCGTGGACTTCGAGCCCGCGGTGCTTGGCGGCCAGGCCGTGCCCGAATTCGTGGATGATCTTCACGCTGAAGAAAACCGCCGACATGATCAGCAGGTTCTGCCACGACAGGATCGGCATCGACACGTGCTGGACCTTGTCGAGATTCAGAATCGCGGCGCCGGCAGCGAAGAGCATGTAAATGATCGCCAGCGTGCAGGTCACACGGTTCATCACGTAGGCCAGCACGCCGTGCATGGCGTCCAGCAGCCGATCGGGATCGAGCACCGGCAGCTTGATGAACAGGAAGTTTGTCAGCGTGGCGAAGCGCTGCTTCTTTTTGCGCTTGGCGCGCATCACGCGGAGCTGGGCGGCGTGGGCGCCTTCGCCCAGCAGCAGCCCGGTCGTGTGGAGCATGTGCACGAAGTTGAGCACATCGTCCGGCTCGGTGGGGAGGTCGGCGAAGCGGCGGCTGCACTCGTGGGCCAACTCGTTGGCGCTGCGCTCGCCGTCGAGGTGGGTCAGCACGTAGTGTTCGGCCGGCTGCAGGCGGTAGTACTGCAGGCTGACCGGATCCTTGACGACGTAGACGGTCTTGCCGAGGTAAAGTTGCGGACTGATCTGCAGGTCGGGGCGGGCCGCGGGCAGCGCCTGGGCGCGCATCTGCTCGAGCTGCGAGATCGACTCATCGCGGCGAAAGCGCGGCACGGGATATTGCGGCTGATCGGTCATGGTCTTTGCGCCAAGGGAGCGGGTGCCGCCCCGTTGGGTTTTCGTGCTCGTGCTCGTAATCGTCCGTCGTAATCGAACGGTAATGTCGTGCGCTTGTGCTCGGGCATTCAGCAGACGCGGTGCTTTCGATTACGAGTCACGATGACGAGCACGAGCACGATTGGTTTAGAACATCAGCGTCATCTGAATAAATCGCCAGACGCGTCGGCCGTAGCGATACGCCAGCGAGGCGGGCTCAACCTCAAGCTTTGCGCGGCCGGTCGGGTTGGCCAGCACAAGCTGCGGGCTCATGTTTTGCAGTTCGATCGGCACGCTGATTCGGAACACGTGCTGCTGATTGGCCTCGTCGGGGCCGCTGGTCGGCGACAGGGCGCCGAGGTCGGTGATCGTCGCGTGTTGAACCCGGTCCGGCCAGGCGCGCGACAGGAAGTCGACCGTCACCGGCCGCTCGTTTCGCAGGGCGTTTTCCACCAGTGCCAGGTCTTCTTCGAGCACTTCCATCACCAGTTCGAAGTGGCCCAGATCGGCCACGTGTACCAGCGCATCGCCGACGGCGACGGTGCGGCCTTCCAGTTGGTCCAGGCGCTCGGTCAGCACGACACCGTCGATGAGACTTTTGACCTGCGTGCGATCGAGATCGCGCTGCAGAATGCGCTGGCGGATGCTGAGCTGATCGATGCGCAACTCGCTGGTGCGCACCGCCGGGGCGTCGCCCTTGGCGCGGGCGGCTTCGAGTTTGACCTGTTCGCCGTCGATGGCTTTGTTGACCTCGACGAGCCTGAGGCGGATGTCGGTGTCGTCAATGGCGGCCAGCGTCTGACCGGCCTTGACGGGTTGGCCCGTCTGCACGACGACCTTGTCGACGCGGCCCTCGACGGGGGCGGTGATCACACCCAGGTGGGCCGGCTCCAGTCGCGCATCGGCCCGGACATACATCGGCGCCGGCACAAAGAACACACCCCACAACAGCGACAAGACCAGCACGATCGCCGCGATGATCTTCGCGGTGAAGCTCAGCGGTTTATCGCGCCAGGCGCCCAGGACGCGGCTGGTCCGCCGCAGCGGGCGGTACCACGTGGCGATTGCCCGGTCGAGAATCGGCCCGGCCTGCTGGCAGATCACCTGCTGGTTGGGCGTGGCCTGGTCGGCCTGATCGGTGCTGGCGTACTCGACGAGCATCACGCCGACCACGCGGTCTTCGTGACGGATCAGCGTCATGCAGACCACCTCGGCAGCCCCGAGGCTGTAGATGTCTTCCAGCAACGGACCCAGGGCATCGTCTTCATCTTCCAGCGGCCGATGGCGGATGAACGTCATCGGCACTTCGCGCTGGCGCACCGTGTCGGCGAGCATCTCGACCGCCCGCACGAGCACCGCCTTGCGATTGACATCGACCGCATCGGAAAACTGCACATCCGACTTGCGCTTCCAATACCCGACGACCGCCACGCGCTGCGCCTGCAACATCGGCCGCGCCGCGTTGGCCAGTTCGTGAATCAGGTCGTGCGGTTTGTCTTCTGACAGCAGTTGCGTGACGACCTTCAGCATCGAGGCGTGCGAAGCGGATTCTTCCGCCAACACCTGCGACTGCCGCCGCGCCAGATAGACCCCCGCCGCACGGGCCGCGTGCTGCGTGAAGGCGATGTACTGGCGGTAGACCTTCGGGTCCAGCTCCGCCGAGTGAATCACCTGCAGCACACCCATGACATGGCCGGCCGCATCCATCGGTATGAAAAACTGCGTCGTCTTCGCCAGTTCCGTCCCGCTGAAGATCTGCTGGTCGGGTGAGACGATCGTGGGCTTGTTGTCGGTGGTCGCCTGCTCGACGGTTTCGATCACGGACGCCAGCGGCAGGCCCTCCTCGGAGAAGGCGATCTTCGATTGCCCGTAGCGCGCCACGGCCATCTGCGATCCATCGCGCCGGTTCGGCATCCACGCCACCGCCGCCGTCGCCGCGGTGGCGCGCGACAGCGTCGTGATCATCTGCGTCATCACGCTCGACGGGGCCAACTCCGAGGCCGAGAGCGATTCAAACTCGCTCAAGGCCCGCTGGACCACCTGCTGGATTTGATCCGCTGCCTGGCTCATGCGACACTATAGCTTCATAAGGTTCCGCAAAACATGCCATTAGGAGGCAATTCGATGCCACTGTCAAGCATATTCCGCCTCGTCGGATATATCGGCCTGATTGTAGCGGCCGCACCATGGGGGGCGCTGGCACAGTCCGAAAATACTGCCGACCTGAGTTCGACCGACGAACGCTTCCGGGGACTGGTCCGCCCGTCGCACCAGGTGCAGCTCAACGCTCCGCTGGACGGGTTGATCGGCTCGATCCGTGTCGAGGAAGGTCAATCCGTCAAGGCCGGGGATATTCTGGCGAAGATGGATGATTCGATTCAGAAGGTCGCCCTGGCCGCCGCCAAGCTCCGCGCCGCCGACGACTCGGAGATTCGCCGCCAGAAGCTGCTGCTCGCCGAGGCGGACATTCAGCTGGAGCGCATGATCGGTCTGGAAAAATCCGGCGCCGCCCAGGAGTGGGAAGTCCGCCGCACGCGCCTGCAGCGTGACGCCACCGCCGCGGCGCTCGAAGCTGCCGAGGCGCAGAAACGCATCGCCGAGGAAAACGTCAAGCTCGAAGAATCGCGCCTGGAGCGTTACGAGTTGATCGCCCCTTTCGACGGCACCGTGGTCCGCATTGACACCGAAGCCGGCGCCACCCTGAGCAACCGCGACCCGATGATGACCATGTTCGCCTTTGATCCGTTGGAGGCGGTGATGTTTCTGCCGGTCGATCTGTACGGCAAGCTGGAGGTCGGGGCGGACTACCACTTCGAAGCCGAGGCCCCGGTCAATCGCGACCTCGTCGGCAAGCTCAAGACCATCGAGGCGGTCGTCGACTCAGCCAGCCGGACCTTCCGCTGCGTGTTCACCATCAAAAACCCAGACATGAAGCTGCCGGCCGGTTTCACCATCCGCTTCCTCTGGCCCCAGCCGGCCAAGTGACGCCATCTGACGCTTTTCATAGTCGCGGAGCAACGTTCCGCGGACCGCGATGCGTTGCGTCGCGGCTATTTCATGGCCATCAATGACGCAAATGTTCTAACCCGATAATCCACAAAAAGATGGTTCCGGTAATATCGCCGTTGTGGTATACTGGCCGGCCGCGATTGTTGGAGTTTGGAGACCAATCGTGGAGACGCACTGATGTGGTACAAAGTGGCTTGGCTGTTTCTGTGGATGACGCTTGCGTTCTGGGCGGGTTGCGCCGGCGAAAACCAGAATTACGACATCAACAAGCAGGACATCGACACCTTCCAGCCGCCGCCGGAAGGCGGGCCTGCCGCCAGTGGAGCGGCCCGGGCGGTCACCAGCGATGACTCGGTCGTGTCGGCTTCGGAATCGACGCCCGCGCCGGCCGGACTGTCACGCGATCACTGGGAGCCGATCACCGTCGCGCCTGTCGACGGCCGCGTGCCGCATCATCCGCGCTACTTCGGCAACTCGTGGGGCCACAGCATCTGGGGCACCTGGCGCGTGACCAAAGATCGACCCAGCCCGCTGCTGGCGTCCGGCGATATCGAGGCCGAGGCGGCCATGGCCACCGGTTGCAACCGCTGGTCGTTCGGCTGCAAGGATGTTTGCGACTTCACGCTGAACAACGCCAAGTTCGCCTTGGACACCATCACGCTGCCCGGGGCCGTCGTCGTCACACCTCCGTGCGAAATTCACTACAGCCCTGCCGAATAATGAAACCGACGGCGCTGACGCTGAGCCTTCTGCTCCTGCTGAGCGCGTGTGCTGCGCCCCCATCCCCGCCCCCGGAAGCTGAGCAGGATGTTGCTGCGGATGGGGTGTCACCCGCGGCGCCCGAGGCTGCATCGCCGGATGATTCAACCGACAAACCACTCACCGATGCCGAAGCGATCGAACACTGGCGAGCTGACTACGCCGGCCTGCTGCTGACCTGCGTGACACGCGACGGCCGGGTCAAATATGATGCGCTCAAACCCCAGCGCGTGCTGTTGAATCGGCTGGTGACGGACCTGGCCCCGGCCCGCACATTCGACTCGCCCGCTCAGCAGCAGGCTCATCTGATCAACGCCTACAACCTGCTGGTCATCGCGGCCCTGGCGCAGCGCGAGCCGCCGGTGTCGCCCGGCCGCATCGGCGGGTTTTTCAATCTGCGGCGGTTCGAGGTCGGCGGTGAAAAGCTCACGCTGAACGAGATTCGCGCCAAGGCCGTGGCGCTGGGCGATGCCCGGTCGCATCTGGCGATGGTGCAGGGGGCGATGGGGGCGCCGCCGCTGCGGACGCGGCCGTATGGACCCGAGGGACTAGAAAATCAGCTCAATTTCCAATGTCGGCGGTTTGTCAACGATCGGCGATATGTCACGACAATTGGACGCACCGTGCTGGCCTCGTCGATATTCGGTTGGTATCAGAAGGACTTCGAAGCCGCCCCGTTCGGGTCGATCCGGGCGTTTATGGAGGTTTTTGCCGAGCCGGGCAGCACGCTGGCGCGACTGCTGGCCGGTGAGAACGCCGAAACCGTGATCGACATGCTGGAGTTCAATTGGGCGATCAACAGCCCGGACTGATACAATGCCCGCTCCTGATCGGCGGGACTCATCCCGCGTGATTCGCCCTACTTGGGGGTCTGTGCAACCCGTGGTCAACTCCGACACAACCAGCGCTGACCAGATTCTGCCGCCGGAGGACACGGCCGCCGAACTGGACAAGCCCAAAAAGAAGCGGCGGGACAAAAAGCCCGTCCAGGTCGCACCGCGCCGTGTGTCGGTGCCGCCGGAGCCGTATGACCGCTGGCGGTTGTGGTCGAGCCTGATCATTTCGGTGGTGGTGTGTCTGCCGCCGCTGCTGGTCGATCTCGGCGCGGCCGATGTGGGTTCCAACCGTGAGTCGATCACGCTGCTGGCCGCCCGCGAAACATGGCAGGCCTCGTTCGACGGCAAAGAAAACGCCTGGCTGATTCCGACGGTCAACAGTGAAAACCAATTGACCCGGCCGCCGATGAGCGTGTGGCTGACGATGGCTTCATGGTGGGACCTTGATCCCCAGACCGTGACCACGGACACGCTGATCTGGCGGGCGCGGATGATGTCGGTCCTGCTGGCGGTGTTGACGTTGATCGGCACGTACTGGGCGGGCATGAGCATCGGAGGGGTGCGCGTCGCGCGCTTAGCGACAATGGCGCTGGGCACCACGCTGCTGTTCGCCTACCAGATGCGCTACGCGGCGCCGGACTCGCACCTGCTGGCATTTGTGACGCTGTCGATCGCCTCGGGCCTTTGGGCGATGCGGCCACTGAAGCCCATCAACTGGGTGGGGCGGCGCGTCAGCGGGTGGCTGCTGGCGGGGCTAGCCCTGGGTGCGGCGATCATGACGACCGGTTGGTCGGCGCCGATTTTCGTGCTGCCGCCGCTGGTGGCGGCGATCTGCCTGACGCCGATGCGGCGCGTGGGCAACACGATCGGTCTGATCTTCGCGATCATCCTCGGGCTCATCGCCTCGGCCCCGTGGTACCTGTACGTGTCGGACCAGGTGCCCGAGGCGACGCGCCAGCTTTTCGGACAGGTCGGCAAGCCCGAAGCCCTGTTTCTGCTGACGTGGTCGCACGGCCGCGTGCTGATGATGCTTTCGCCGTGGCAGATCTGGCTGATGGGGGCGTTGTGTCAACCGTTCATCCGTGCCGAACACGAGCGGCGGCGTCAATTGCTGATCGCGTGGTTCTGGTTCATTCTGATCTTCATCGCATTCTCGATACCGGCCGCCCGCCACCCGCGATACCTCGTGCCGCTGCTGCCGGCCGCGGGGCTCATGGTCGGGCAGCTCTGGTCGTATCACGCCCACCTGGCGACCCAGCGGCAGGTCGACCCCGGTGTGAACCTGCTGCGCGTGCCGCACTGGATACTGATGGCGATCGCATCGATCGCGGGCCCGCTGTTCGTGGCTTTTCAGCCGGAGCTGCTCGAGGCCGGCTACATCGATCACATCGAACTGCCCGGCGCGACGCTGCCGCTTTGCGGCGGGTTGGGCCTGGCGCTGTTGCTGATCGTGCTGCTGGGCGCGCGGTGGCACTACAAGTGGCGGCCGCGCCTGGCGATGTACGCCACCGTCGCCTGGATGCTCATCGCCACCACGCTCGGCATGGCCGCCTACTCGCGTTCGCATCACAACCAGAACCTGCATCGTGAACACGCCGAGCATCTGACCGCCATGGCCGGCGATCACCTGGTCGTCTACCTGCAGCACAACGCGCAGGATGCGCCGCCGGATGAGGCGTTTTTGTTTTACGCCGGTCGCGTGATCCGCCCCGCAAGCCTCGAGCAGATCGATGCGCTGGTCGCCGAGTCGGTCCGTATTTTCGTGATCGTTCCGAACACCGCCGAGGCGGGCAAGCTGATGATGGAGCACGGTCTGGACCACGAATTCGATCTGACCGATCCCGCCCGCCGCGTCTACAGCAGCGTCGAACGCTGAACCTGCATATTTTGCCGTCGACACCCTTGCTGTTTTTACAATCGTGCGTTGCATGATGGCAGTCGATACCACCACACCGCGAACCTGGCGCGCCGTGTACGTGATCACGGCGCTTGTGGTGTTGTGGGCGATGTTCAACGTCGTGGCCGGTCTCGGGGATCATCCGCTGATGCCGCCGGACGAGGGGCGCTACGCCCGGGCCAGTCAGGTCATGCTCGAAAGCGGCGACTACCTCGTGCCGCGCTTCGACGAAGAGCCGCGCCTGCAGAAGCCGCCTCTGATTTACTGGCTGCAAAGCACCGCGATGGCGCTGCTGGGCCACAATGAACTGGCGGCTCGTCTGCCCTCGGCCCTGGCGACAATCGGCATGATCGCGTTGACCTTCTGGTTCGCCGCACGCTGTCGCGATCGCATGACAGGCCTGATCGCCGCGGCGCTGCTGGGCACGATGCCGATCACGCTGCTGGTCGGACGCCTGGCGATCATCGACCCGACGCTGAGCCTGTTCTGGACCGCCGCCATCTTCGCCGGCTACCTGATGATCGACGCTCCCTCTCCCTTTCAGGGAGAGGGCCAGGGTGAGGGTCAAACCGCTCAATCGCCCGACCGCGCTCAACAAGCCGGTGATGTTCCGGGTTCCACCCCTCACCCAGTCTCTCCCCTGGAGGGGAGAGGAGCAAGAGGGATTCACCGCAGGTGGTGCGTGATGTTCTACCTGGCGACGGCGCTGGCGGTGTTTGCCAAGGGGCCGATCGGATTGATCCCGCTGGCGGTGGTGGTGGTGTATCTGCTGGTCTCGGGGCGGGCGGACCTGTTGAAGCGCATGGGATTGTGGTGGGGTGTTCCGTTGACGATCGCGCCGGTGGCGGCGTGGGCGCTGGCGGTGGCGTGGATGCACCCCGAAGCGTGGGCGGTGTGGCAGCAGCAGATCATCGGCCGCATCACCACGGGGTCGGATCACGCGCCGGAGCCGTGGTATTTCTATCTGCCGATCGTGCTGGTGGGGATGTTTCCGGCGACCGCCTGGTTGAAACTGCCGTGGGCGCAGTATCGCTGGGCGGATGTCAAAGCGCAGCTTCGCCAAGGTGCGGCGCCGGCGTACATGATGGTGGCTGTGGTCGTACCGCTGGTGATCCTCAGCGCGATCGCTGGGAAGATGCCGACGTACGTGCTGCCGCTGGCGGCTCCGTTGGCGATCATGGCGGCGGCGAATCTACGCGACTGGCTCGACGTGCCGCTGAATCATGCCGCGATCAAAACCGCTGAACCGGCGAGCCGGCCGCGCCTGCCGGATTCGATGATGACGATGGCGATCGCCGTCACCTGCGGGTGGATCGGCGTAATGATCTTTGTGACGACGCCGTCGCTGG
The DNA here is from genome assembly GCA_014873095.1 of Planctomycetales bacterium ZRK34. Classification (GTDB taxonomy): domain Bacteria; phylum Planctomycetota; class Phycisphaerae; order Phycisphaerales; family Zrk34; genus Zrk34. The sequence continues at coordinate 2,331,580 of CP050848.1, read as the reverse complement.
TCGATCGCCTGCGACTGTACCCGGAGGCGGCCCAGCGGCTGCCGATGTGGGTGGCGCCGCTGGTCGTGGCGCCGATTGTGATGTGGATCGCGGCCGTGTGGTGGCGACAGGCATCACGAAGAGCAGCGGCGATCACGCTGGCGACCGCGGGGCTCTGCGTGATCTGGTCGTGGAGCCTGCTGCAGATCGAAGACGGCATCCTCGCGCCGACCAGCGATCGGCTTCTGTTCAAACAACTCGACGACATGACCACCGACTGCCGGGCATACATCGGATATCTCGGCCTCGCGGACTCCACGTTGAGCTTCTACCGCAACACGTACGTGCCTCGCATCGACGACCCGATGAACTGGACCGACGTGCCGGCCGATCACGACCTGATCATCTTCGCCGGCGCGCCGCAATGGGCCGATTACGTGGAAAAACGCCCCGATGCCGCGGCGCGTTTCAAGCAACTTTTCGTCTGGCACAAGCCCCGCAAGGACTGGATCATCCTGCGGCAGGTCAAAGCGTCTGAGTAACACATCACCGCGGGCGTGCATCACAATCAACGATGACGCCGACCTGGCAGATCAAACTCCTGTATGACGGACAGTGCCCGCTGTGCAGCCGGGAGATCGCGATGCTGCGCCGGCGCGATCGCGAAGGCCGGATCGCTTTCGAAGACATCACCGGCGACGGATTCGACCCCGGCCGCTACGGATTGACACAGTCTGAAGTCGAAGGCTTCATGCATGGCGTGCTGCCCGACGGTACGGTCGTCCGCGGCGTCGACGTGTTTGTACATGCCTATCGCGCAGCGGGGTTGCGATGGTTGGCCGCGCCGATGACCTGGCCGATTCTGCGATGGGTGTTCGCCGGGTTGTATCGGGTGTTTGCTCGTTTTCGACCGTATCTTTCACGATCTCGTCGTTGTGACAGCGATCGCTGCCCGCCCCGTTGATCGTGCTACAATATTCGTCTATGTCCGACGCGCCTCAAAAGCCTGTAACGCTCAACACGCTGCGGCGATGCAAAGCAGACGGCCGCAAGTTCGCCGCGCTGACCTGCTACGACGCCACGACCGCCCGCTGGCTCGCCCGGGCCGGCGTCGAGGTGCTGCTGGTCGGCGACACCGCCGCGCAGATGATCCTCGGTTTTGAATCGACGATACATGCGCCGATGGATTTCATGGTCACGATCACCGCGGCCGTGAAACGCGGCGCCCCCGATCGATTTGTCATGGCGGACATGCCCTTCATGAGCTATCAGGCCGACGATGCCGAGGCAATCCGCAACGCCGGTCGATTCATGACCGAGGGCAGCGCCGATGCGGTCAAGCTCGAAGTCGATGCGGGCTTTGGGGACCTGGTCACCAAGCTTTCGCGCGCGGGTGTTCCGGTCGTCGCTCACATCGGCTCGCTGCCGCAGCGCGTGCGCCAGACCGGCGGGTATCGATCGACGGGTCGAACCGCCGCCGCCGGCCGCCGCCTCGTCGAAGAAGCCGAACTGATGGCCGCATGCGGCGCCTCCATGCTGCTGATCGAAGCCACCGCCGAGGAAGTGTCTCAGCGCATCACCGAGCGGGTGAACCTCCCCGTGATCGGCTGCGGCGCGGGTCCGGCCTGCGACGGGCAGGTGGTTGTGCTGCAGGATCTTCTGGGCCTCAGCGACTGGCAGCCGCCATTTGCCCCGCCGGCGGCGCAACTCGGCCAGCAGGTCCAGCAGGCCGCTTCGGACTGGGCCCAGCAGGTGCGGAGCGGCGATTTCCCTGATGGGCATCACCCTTACGCGATGACCGAGGCTGAGCGTGCGATTTTCACCAAGTCGTGAACCGCAGGCCGAGTCAGTCGTAGTAAGTCGAAGGCGCTGGGCTCGACGCCCATGTAAAAGCCCTTGCATAAAATGCCCCACAAGCAGCGTGTCTGATTAAAACCCAAGGAGGTTTCACATGGATCGCAAATTTTCATATGGACCGATGGCGGTGTTGGCGGTGATGATCGTCGCCGTACTGCTGGGCGGTCCACAGGTCATGCGACAGCTTGCTTACGCGCAGCAGGCTGAGCATCTGAGCGAAGTGCGCGAAAGCATCAAGTCGTCGCGACTGGCCGAGCTCAGCGAGTCGTTCAAGCAGGTGGCCCGCGCCGTTGAGCCGAGCGTGGTTCACATCGCCGTATCCAGCCGCATCAGCCGCGTGCACGGCCGCAACCCCCACGGCGCCATGCCCAATCTCCCCGAAGAATTCCGTCGATTCTTCCCGGACTTCGAAGAGCGCTTCGGCCAGCCGGAAGAGGGCCAGAAAAACAACGACGACAAGTACGACGAGTACAACGTCCCCCAGCAGATCGGCAACGGCTCCGGCTGGGTCTACGGCCACGGCGGCAAGAACTACATCGTGACCAACAATCACGTCGTCAAAGACGCCGATGAAATCACCGTCAAGTTCTTCGACAAGTCCACCCGCAAGGCGACTGTCGTCGGCACCGATCCGCAGACCGACATCGCCGTGCTCGAAGTCGAAACCGATCATCTTCATCCCGCCGATCTGGCCAATGCTCCCGTCGAACAGGGCGAGATGGTCTTCGCCTTCGGCTCGCCGTTTCAGTTTGAGTTCTCGATGAGCCAGGGCATTGTCTCCGGCTCCGGCCGCCGCCTCGGCATCCTCGGCAACATGGGCTACGAAAACTTCATCCAGACCGACGCCGCGATCAACCCCGGCAACTCCGGGGGCCCGCTGACCAACATCTACGGTCAGGTCGTCGGCATGAACACCGCCATCGCCACCCGCACCGGCGCCTACAACGGCATCGGCTTCGCCATCCCCGCTGACATGATCCGCCAGATCGCCGATCAGATCATCGACAAGGGCAAGGTCAGCCGCGGGTATCTCGGCGTGTGGATCAGCGAGATGGATCCGAAGCTGGCCAAGAGCTTCGGCTTCAAGGGCCGCGGCGTGCTCGTCGACGACATGGTCGACAAGCATTCTCCCGCCGCCAAGGCAGGCATGAAGGCCGGCGACATCATCACCGAGATCGAAGGCCAGCCCGTGACCAACGCCTCGCAGCTTCGCCGCGTCGTGGCCGCCTTCGCGCCCGGCCAGACGATCACCATCAAGGTCTTCCGCAACGGCGACACGAAAAACTTCGAGGTCACGCTCGTCGAGCAGCCGAAGAACCCGATGATCGCCAGCCGCGCCGGTGGCGGTGATCAGCCCGACAGCCAGGGCGGCGGCGAGCTCGACAACAACGTCGCCGAAACGCTCCGCAAGTTCGGCATCGAGAAGGTCGAAACCTTCACCAAGGAGATTGCCGACAAGCTCGAACTCGAGTTCACACCCGGCGTCGTGATCGGCGACGTACGCGGCGGCTCCGTGGCTGCCCAGCAGGGCCTTCGCCCCGGCGTGATCATTCTCGACGTGCAGGGCAAGAGCGTTGAAAACCTCAAGCAGCTCGACAAGGCTTTCGGTGATCTGAAGTTGACTGAGGGCGTCCGCCTCCGCGTGCAGGCCGGCCCGGCCAAGCGCTTCGTGCTGCTGGAATTGCCTGAAGAGTAAACCTTACCAAGACCCTTACCCCCCCCCAAGCCCTCGGCGCTTCTGTGCCGGGGGCTTTTTCTTTGGCATGTTTGATATCCATCACGGAAAATACTCGTGCATCAATCATGATCGGTTGCAGGCCTGTGGCACAGCCGCCCCCGGCTGTGCTGAAGTCGTCACCCGCACAGCCGAGGGCGGCTGTGCCACAGATGGCCAGTACAACTCTTTTCTTTGATTTGTCTCAGTCAAACCGCTCGGCGGCGCGGCCCGGTTCAAACGGCCGTTGGTCAACCGAACCGGCGGTACCCGAAAAGCGCAACGTCAGCGAGGTGAACTTTTCGAGGTGGGGCAGGTCCACCGCGAGCACGTCGTCTGACAGTTGGCGAACGGCTGCATCGGCATCGCCGAGTTGAGCGTCCGCCAATTGCATGCCATCAGGGACATGGAAGAACAGCGTGCTGGGGTCGCCGCCGTTGCCCATGACTTGCCCCGTGATCTGTTTGCTGTCCGCGGCCCACGTCAGGTCGCGCGTCTCGATGACACCCTGGCTGAAATGCCCGCTGGTGCCGAGCAGTTGCGGCCGGCCGAAGTCCGGACGCAGCGCGAACACGTAACACGACTTGGCCGGCAGCGGCAGTTCGAGTTGATGTTGATCCGAGCGGACGAGCTTCTGCTCCCAGAAGTTCCAGAGCAGGTAACGTCCCGGCGCCTGGCTGGGCTGATGGGTCCATCCTTGGCAGCGCGCGGCAATCTCGTCGAGGTTCAACCGAACATGGCGGGGGCCTTTGCCCTTGATGTCGAAGACACCGAAGAGCGTGTACGCGCCGTCGGCCTCACCGGGGTTCATACCCCACAGCATGTATGGCTTGTTTTCCCAGATATCCAGCGGCCGCCCGGCCACCGGCAGGTTCGGGAAAATCCGCTGGTACATCTGAATGTACGGCTCGGGCAATTCGTCGATGACCTCGCCGTAGGTCAGCACCGTGCCGGCCAGGGCCATCCACGACATCCACAGGCGGTTCCACTGAATCGGGCGCAGCTTGCCGTAGCGGGCGCACACGATCGCCGAGGGATCGTTCAGCCAGACGCGCCGGTTGTAGAACCAGACTTCGGCGGTGCGGAAGTAGGCGGTCGGGTTGTCGCCATGCGAATCGCCGCTGATGCGTGTGTCGTTGGCGATGCCCATCGCCACGCCGAGCGGATTATTGATCGGGCGGTAAAACACGTCCGGCCCCAGGCCGCGCCGGATCGCCGCCATGCCCGCGCGGAGCATTTCGGCTCGGGTCATGGTCGGGTCGTGAAAACGATCCGGCTGCAACGACCAGTTCAGAAAGTCTGTGCTGACGTAGCGGAACCCGCGCTGCCGCCACTGCCGCGCGGTCTGTTCGAAATAATCGACCACCTGCGGGTGGGTCGTGTCGAAGACCGCGAAGCGGGTCGTATCACGCGAGTTGGGTTGCCAGCCGGTCTCGTACCAGATGTCGCCTTTTCGATTTCGCGCAAACCAGTCGGGATGTTCCTTGAGCACGCGCGACTCGGCCTCGGCCCAGTAGGGCGCGTACCAGACGCCCGGGGTCAGACCGGCCTGATCGATCTTCTTCGCCAGGCGGTCGAACCCGCCGGGGATTGTTTTGGTGTTGTTGGACCAGTCGCCGTAGTCGATGAAGTCATCGCAGATGCGCATCGTCCGGGCGCCGCGACTGGCGAAGTATTTGTTGATCGAGGCGATGTTCTGCTCAACGCCTTTTTCCAGGCCGTCTTTGTAGGTCGCCATCGTTTTGCGCATCCACCCGGCGTACCAGGAGCACCACGCGATGCGCGGCGGCCAGATGCGGGCGTGATTGATCCGGCCGGCCAGATCAGCGAAGCGCTCCATCTCCGACAGCGGCGATGGGTGTGTGCTGACGAAAAGCAGATCGCTGGTGCGCGATGCGCCGGCAGGCAATACGCAATCATCGCCCTGGCCCCAGGCGGTCAGCGCGGGCTGGTTGTTGAGATGTTGCAGGTCGATGTGGCCGAAGTTGTGCTCGCCGGTCAGCCATCCGGCGGCCAGCGGGGGCGATTCGATGGCGATCGTTTCGTTGCTCGACAGCGAGGTTGTATCCGCGGCGCGCAGGGTTGCGTGCGGCGGGCTGAGTACGAAGCCGTTGAGCAGCACACCGAGGCGCGGTGACTCATGTCGATCCGCCAGCTTGCCGCAGAGCACTTCCAGGCGTTTGAGCCGCATGGGTTTGGCGCTGCGGTTGTGAATCGTCAGCCGGACCGTGGCGGATCGTTCATCCAGCGGCGTGATGGTCCAGTGCAGGTCCAACTCACCCTTGGTGTCACGAAACGCCAACTCGACGGATTGATCCCCCGCGCCGCCTCGCTGCGTCAACTGGTAGCGTGCATCGTCACTGCGAAACGAAACCTCATCGCTGAGCACGACCCGGGCAAACCCGTCGATCAGCCACGCCGCCCCGGCCTGATCGACCATCGCCAGCGTGCGCGCCTTGGCATCGACACGCGGGGCGATCGACGCCGCTTCAGCGCCTGCCGCCAGCATCGCAACACAACAGACACACGTGATCCAACAACGCATCAGCCAGGCACAGCACATCATGTCGAACAACCTCAGGTAGTAATGAAGGTGATCCGTTTAATGGATCGTAAATCGCTCATCACGGCAACACCGAGTACGTGTATCCGACGCTGCCGCTGCCGTCATCGGAGCCGACGTTCACCAGGTCCATACCGGCGACCCACCGGACGCCGCCGTCATAGAACCCGATGTTGGCCCCGCGGATGTCGGCCTTGTCATCGGCGACGCGCCGCGCGCTGGAGGGATTGTCCACCGTGGCGGCGCGGATGCGGTAGTCATCGACATGATTGGCGATCCAGCCGCTGACGATCGCCTGCGGCCGGCGGTCGGCGGTGCGGTCCTGGATCATCGGAAAGGTCGATCGGCCGTCGGTGAGCGTGCGCGGCACGGGCTTGCCGCGCCCGAAGTCCGGCAGGCCGTCTGGATCGATCGGGAAAAACTGGTACGACCCGTAGCAGGCGAAGCGCGTGTTGGACGGGTCGTCGATATAGGGCTGCTCCGAGTCGATCGCCGGGCAGCTCCAGATCCGCATGTCGTCCCCGGCGTAGGGGCCCGCCATTTTGATCAGGTCAAACTTCGCGCCGGTGTTGCGAAACATCGAGCAGTCAGCCTTGGTGATGTCATGGCCGGGCAGGTGTTGTCGGTAATCCATCGCATAGGTGATCGCGGTCGTGGCGCACTGCCGCAGCGACGCGCCGCACGTGACCTGAATCGCCGTCTGCCGCGCTTTGCTCAGCGCCGGCAGCAGGATCGCGATCAGCAGCGCGATGATCGACACCACCACCAGCAGTTCGATCAATGTGAAGCCATGTCGGCGCATGAGCAGTCCCATCGCGGTGATGACATTCAGCGCCGACGCCGCAGCATGCACAGCCCGCCGGCCGCCGCGAAAAGCGTCATCGAGGCCGGCTCGGGAATCGCCGTGTACGCAATGCCGAACACCGCCATCGGGTCATACTCGCTGGCGGTGATGGTCAGCGCGGTGATCGAATCACCGGACGCCACGAGGAAGTCGTCCAACTCGATCAGCAGGAAGTTTCGATTGCTGCTTGAAGTGCTGCTTGCCAGCGAGAAGGTGGCGTTGTTCAGATCACTGACGGAGGTGAAAGGCCCGCCGCCATCGGACTGCATGATGTCGAACGCTCTACCCGCAAAGCCCGAGTAATCAGCGGTGCTGGCAATGTATGCCACATCCTCGCTGCCGATGGCCACGGTCAAGGCATCGTTGTTGCCGCCGACATCGACGAGGATGATGTCAGCCCCCGGGCGGTTGACGACCGGCGCGTTGAAGGTGAACGTCGCGCTGGAGGGGTTGGCGATGCCTGAGTCGATCGAAAAGTCCTCGACCACGCTGGCCACCGGGCTCGGCACCGACCCGCCGTCGGTCAGGGTCAGCTGCGCGTTGTCGCTGTCGGTATATCCGGTCAGCGTGACGTTGATCAGGTCCGATTGAAGCAGCGTGTCGGTGCCCGGCCCGCCGCCGATCTGAACCGTCATGCTGTTGACGACGCCGCCTGAACCCAGGCTGACATTCGTGATGTCGGTGATGTCCACAGGGGCCGCCTTCGCGCCGGCGGTCAAACCGCTGAGCACACTCGCAGCCAGCAGCGCGATGCCGGCATTCACAGCCATACCCGGTCGATTCATGAACTTGATCATTGGGGGTCATCTCCTTGGTCTGAATTCACGTGAGTTGTCTTGGCGTCATTTTCTGTGGGCGATTTTGAACGCGGCCCTTCCACGATGCGGACATTGCGGAACACCGCCTCAGCCTTACCGGTGGTGTCATCGTCGGCGTAGAACACCAACTGATTCATCCGCTTGCCCGCGTCAAAGCGGCCGACCGGAATGCGATACGTCATCCAGATCGGCGGCAGGTTGTCGATGTGAAAAGCATGTCGAAGCACGGTGACCGACTCCATGTCCGTACCGGTCAGCGTGAACATCGTGCAGCCCTTGCGGATCAAACCATCGTCGTCGAATCCGAATCCGACCGCTTCGCCGGGATCGGTGACCATCAACTCGAATTCGACCACCGTCGAGGGCTTCACGAGATAGTCGACGGGGATCGCCTTCCAGCAGTTGCCGCGCAGGTGCAGCGATCGGCCATCGTTCGACACGCGCGAGGCGGTCGGCTGATCGGTCTTGCCGTCCTGGTCGTCGTAGGACTGCAGCGTGTACTGATTGAAGTTGATCGGCGGAGTGTCGGCCGTGGCTGTCGAAGCGTCGGCAGCGGCTTGCAACTTGCTGAAGTATCGTTCGACGATGCCGGCCGTCGGTTGCAGTCGCAACTTCTGCGGGGCGTCGATCTGCACGATGCGGCTGGCCACATCAGCGGATTCCGGCATGACGATCTGCACCACGCCTTGCGTGACGGTCAGATCAATCGCGCCCTGCCGGTGAACATCCACCTCGAAGGCGGTTCCGAGATCGACGATCTGCGCCCCGCCGGGCAGATCGAGTGTGAACCCGCGTGCCTTCTTCGGCACGAATGCTACGATTCTGCCGGTGGTAAGGCGTCCCCGGTTGGCGCCGGTCATTTCGAAAACGCACGGGCCGATCAGGTCGACCACCGCGGTGGAGTGAAACATCACCTGCGCCTTGCCGGTCAGCAGATGAATCGGGCCCGGTGTCAACTCGGCGCCGAGTGCCGGAGCGCCTGTCGGCTCGGCGAACACCGCGTCATCGGAACGATCCGACAGCATGGCGACGGTACCGACGTGCGGTGACTGATTTGCCGTCGAGGGACCGGCCGGCGGTGCGGTCGGCGACATCACCCAAATTGTTGCGGCCAGGGTCACCGCTGCGGCGAGCGCGGCCGCGCTGTACCAGGCTGCCCGGCGGGATACTGGCGGGGCGGTTGCTGCCGCGGGTAGAGTCGGGGCATCGTAATCTCTGTCGGCGCCGGCCTGCTCGTAGTGCAGCTCGCCATGCAGGCTGATGTGGTGCAGGTAGGCGCGGCGGGCCTCCGGGTCGTCAACGAGCAGCGCGTTGAGCCGATGGATGTCTTCCGCCGTGGCGGTCTGCTCGCAGAGCCGCTCGGTGAGTTGGAACAGCTCGTGATTTTCCGCGGGGCGCCCGGTCATGCAGCGCCTCCTTCGGCCAGTGCATTGCGGATGCACCGCAGCAAAGCCGCGCGAATGCGACCGATGCTCTTGTAGACCGAGTTTTCAGGACGCCCGAGTCGCTGAGCGATCGAGCGACCGGTCTGGCCCGGCTGATAGCGCTGCGTGATCAGTTCACGATCGGCATCGGACAGTTTCGTCAGGCACTGCCGCAGGGCACGTCGGCGGGTTTCAAACTCGGCGCTGAAATCGACGGATTCATCCGCCAGGCGGGCGATCACCTCAGGCGCCAGCGACATCGCCGCCCGGTTCTGCGATTCGCGCCATTTGAGAATCTGGTAATACGCGATCTTCGCCGCCCAGGCGTGAAAGCTGGTGCCGGGTTCAAACTCGTCGAACTTCCGCCAGAGCACCAGGTTCGTCTCTTGAAGGATGTCTTCGGCGGCGATCGGGTCCGCCGTCAGCGAAAGGATGTGCAGAAACAGCGGTCGCTGCGTGCGACCGAACTCGCTGACGAAGGCTTCCAGCCGGCCGGGATCATTCGAAATGGCGCTTGGATCGAAGGGCATGCACATCTATAACCCGGCGGCGCGGGAATGTGTGTGTCGCGGGCAGCGAAAATTTTCAATCATTTTTTCGGTCCCGCCGTCACGCGGCCCCACAGGTTGGGCGACAGCATGATTTCACCGGGAATGTCGTCGACGAGGCCGGTACTTGGGTTTGACCAGTATGACCGGAGGTTGGTGTCCGTGCCGCCGGCGTCGCCGTAGGTCACTCCGAAGTCGGCGCTGAAGTCACAGCCGGGCTCCAGCGACAGGCCCAGGGCCTTCAGCGGAATCGTCACGTCGACCTCATACCCGCCGCCGCTGACTTTCACGTCGATCCGCGCTTCGGCCAACTGCACGACGTTGTCGACTTTCTCCCCACGCCAGGGCGAGGCGAACTCGATCGGGTTCGCACCGCCGGGCTTGCGATGTTCATACAGCACCGCGATGGGGCGGCCTTCATAAGGCGCGATCATCAGCCGCTTGTCCCCGGGAACAGGCCCGCGGCGTTTGGGGTCGGCCGCGGGATCGGCGGCGAACTGAAAATCCACCGTGTCGCCGGTGGCGAAAAGCTGGGTCCAGTCACGACCGTTGTTCACCCATGGCGAAGCGTCTTTCACGCGGTAGTGCAGATGCAACTGCTCAGCATCGGCATCCAGCTTCAACTCCACCGGGAATTGTCCGTCCCTGGTCCACTTGATCACACCGGGCAGCGTGGCGACACGCTCCTGGTGCGACTCGGCGACCTGGCGGCGACGGTGTCGTTCGGCGGCGATGATCTGCTCGGCGCTCACGTCGATCGCGCCTTGCATGCGACGGGCGCGATCAAACCCCGTCAGCTCATAGATGCGATACGGTCCGTGGCCGATCTGAACCAGGTAGCGCCCGGACTTTTCATCGCGGCCGAAGCTGCCGCCGAAGATCTCCCCGCCGAGTCGGTACTCGTTTTTCAGATAGCTGACGCGCACATCCACGAACGCCTCGTCGAGATACAACCCGTCGGTGGTGAGGATGAAGCAGCGACCGTGGTTGCCGTTGAGGAACACGACATCGCCCTGATCGTCAAAGCTCGCGCGCCCGAGGAAGGCGAGATTGCCCTGCATCACCCCCGGCTGGGGCAGCGGCGCCTTGTGCGAGCCGTGCACATTGCTCCACTGGTTCGGGTAGGTCCAAAGCGGCCGCCCGTCGGCGGCGTAGGCGTTCATCTCCGGGTCGGAGTTGAACAGAAACCGGCCGAAGCGATCACGCACCGTCGACACACCGCTGCGCTTGTACCCAGGCGTCAGTGAAATCGGCATGGCGTCGGCGAGGGCTTCGTCGAGTGTCGGATAGTCCGGTACGCCGTTTTTCAGGAAGCCGCGCGGAGCGATCGACACGATCTTCACGCCGGTCTTATCCGCCACGGGCATCCGAAACGTCAGCGAATGCTGCAGGTGGCCCCAGGCGCCGTCGGCGTAGGCGGTGTCATCACCGCAGAAGTTGAACTCTTCGGATTGCGGTTGACCGTCGCCGTTGCGGTCGACCCACATCACGCCCATGCCGCGCTGCGCCCACGGTTTGCCGTGTCCCTTGCGGCCGGGCTTTTCACCGGCGCGCTTCTCCGGCCAGCGGGCGTAAAAAGCATCGATGTACGCCTGGGGTGGATCCCAGTTGAAGGCATATGCGAAGTGATGCGTCCCACAGGTGGCGGCCAGATCATGCAGCGTGCCGTCGGGCATCACCTCGGCGATCAGCGCGATCTTGCCGCGCGTGCTCACGAAGGTGCGCTCGTTCTCGCGGAAAAACTGGTAGCCGTGCGGTTCATATCCGCCGAGATGGCCTTCCTCCAGCGACAACACATGCGTCGGCCGGGCGGTCTTCTTCTGAAGGTCGACATCCCAGAAGCAGCCGAGCCCGATCCACCGCCGCGGGTTTTCCGGATCAAAGCCCGACCCATCCCCGCCGTAGTGCGGCATGCCGAACTTCTCATACACGACCTTCTTTTTCGCCAGGTCCCACGCGAGCACGCGCTTCGGGTTCCACCGCTTTTCGGTGACCCACAGCTTGCCGCCCGGCCCGAAGGTGAGCCCCGCCGGGTGAACCATCCGCTCGGGGATGTACGCGCCACGATACGGGCCGCCGGGCTGACCGATCACCCCGATGCGCTGGCCGCTCGCGTCGAAGTGATGCACCTGGTGCGAGGCGCCGTCGCTGAGCCAGAAGTCGCCGTCCGGGCCGACGGTCAGGCCGGTGATGTTCATGTCGCCGGCATCGATGGTCGGGTGTGCATCGCCGAGTCGAACCACACCGCGTTCGGTCGCCGCATAGATATGCTCCCCGCCGGCGGCCAGATGTTTGACGCCTTTCAGCGGGATCGATTCAACACGCTCGCCGGTTTCCGCATCAATCACCAGCACCGCTTTTTCATCGCGCGATCCGATGTACAGCTTGCCGCCGAGCACGGCCAATCCACCGAGGTTGAAGTCCTTGAGGTCGGGGTGATCCGAGCCCGGACCGACTGTCATCGTGTCGACTTCGATCGCGCGGCGTTTGCCGGGAAACTCGATCATCTTGCCGGATTCGATGTCGTATCGCACGACAGTGATTGTCCACGTCGCCTGCCAGTCGGGGCTGTCGAGATCGACGCCGCGTGTCCCACCCCAGGCGAAACCATCCTGGGCGCAGTAGAGATACCGATCATCCGCCGCGATGGCGTCGGCGCCGATGCCGAAGGCCGTTTCATGCTTGTAGCCCTGCACGAATCGCCCCGCCTGGTCCAGCGCCATCAGCGCCCAGCCGCCTTCGGTCACCGGGGCGGCGAAGAACACGAGCTTGTCGTTGGCGGCCGCCGCCTGCAGGGTGCTGTGGTTCGGCCCCCAGGGATGGGTGGTCGGCTCGTTGCCGTTGGCGAAGTTCATCAGGTAGTGAGGCTTGATGCCGCGATGAGTGATGCCGCGCCAGCGGTACGCGCCGGGGGCGACCAGGGCGCCGGTTTCATCCAGACCGTCCCACACGACCGTGTGGCGACCCGCGGTGAACTTGCGACCGGAGACGAGGTTTCGCACACGCTGACCGTTGCTGTCTTCAATCACCAGCGTGGCGATTCCCGCCTCCGGTTGCTCGAAGCTGATACGAATCTCCTGGCGGCGTGTCTGCACCATCTCGCGATAAGTGTCCAGGTCAAAGGCCGCCCACGCGGCGGGGTTCGCATCAAAGGGCGCATGGATGGCGCGGCGATCGTTGAACCCGAAACGTTCGCGCTGGTTTGATGTAGCCACCGCCGCGGCGAGTCGCATCTGTGACCAGTCCCCGGCCGGTAGCTCAAACACGAGGCGGCCGTCGCTTGGCGCGTTCGTGCGGCCGGTCAGCACCCAGGCGTGCTGCGCATCGGCGATGCCGAGTTGAACCTCGGCATCCTTCAACGTGCGGACTGACACGCTCGCGCCGGTTTGGTCATCGATCGAAACCGCCACCGCGAAGGGGATGCCCGCCGGGCGGCCCAGTTCCTGAAAATCCGCCTCCGTATGCACCACGGGTTGTTCGGACACGGTTGGCGCTGACTTGCTCGTCAGATTCACAGCGGGGGCTGGGCCATCAGAATATGCCAGGCGAACCAGCCGCTGGCGACCGGATTCGTACGCGGCGATCCGATCACCCGACACCGCGACCACGCCCGGGTCGGCAAGCCCTTTGTAAACAGCCAGCGTCGACATCTTCGCATCCAGCAGACACACGCGGCCGCCCTCGGTGTCGCTGATCACCAGGCGCGCCCCGTCGCTGTGGATGTACAGCACACCGGAGCCGAAACCCGTGAGCGTGTCGACTTGCTTCCATTGGTCCCCGTCCGACGGTTCATACACGTTGATCTCGCCACGGCCGGCCGCCAGCAGTCGACCGCTGATCCACGCCAGGCTCGTGCACTCGGTCAGACCCGGCAGCTTGATCGTCTTCGGGCGACCAGCGAGTTGTCCCATTCGGGTAATGCCCAACTCGAAAGCATTGCCATCGCGTGTGGCGATGATGAGTCGTCGGCGGTCGCTGTCGCCCACCGCCGCCGCGCCGGTGACTGAAGTCGGCAGATCGAAGTCCGACACGCCCTGGGTATCGAAGTGTGACCACCCGCTGGCATCGATCAGCGGGCCGTGCGAAAGCTGAACATAGTGGTAGTGTTTTTTCAGCAGGCAAAGCGTCTGGCCATCGAGGACGACCGGCTGGGCCATGACGTCGGGTTCTTTGTCGCCGATGGTGTTGGGGGCATCGGGGGTGTCGCTCCACCGCCAACTGCCGCGCGGCGTCCAGATGTTGCCGGCTGCGTCGATCGCCACGCCGGTCAGGTCCACCAGCGCGCCCAGGCGTCGTGCAATTTCAAAGCGTTCCTGCCCGGGGTTCCATGTCAGAAGCTGCACCACGCCGCCGAGTCCGGACACGGCAAACACCCCATCCCGCAGGCGCGCCATGCCCCGCCCGTTGGTCACATCCACGCTCTGGGGCAGGTAGCCGATGAACGACCCCGACGCCCCGCCGAGCACGACGCCCGGGTCCGGCTCGAACTGATCATTCATGCGATTAATCGTGCCGTGCCACGCGTGGCTGTACCAGTAGTCGCCGATCCGCTGGGGCCGATCGCCGCGAAAGTCTTTCGGGAAGCCGGCCGCCGGTTGACCATCTTTGTACGCATGCACCTGCCCGCTGCCGAAGATGTACACGGTTCCATCGTCGCCGAGGTCCAGGCCGATCACGCGGGTGTCGGTTTTCGTGATCAGCTCACGTGTATCACTTGTCGGGTTGAACCAGAACACCTCGTCGCTGTTTTTATCGAACAGCGCCACGCGCCCCTTCAGCGCACTGCATGACATGACATCGGCGTCAACTTTCAGCCGCTCGGGCTGCGTCCCCGGTGCGGCGTCCATGGCCAGCGTGTAGACCCCCCGGTTGATATTCATCAGCAAGTGATCGCCGACGCGGGTGAGCTGATCGTCGCGGCCCTGGCTCGGGGCGATCGGATAACTCGCCAGCAGACGGCCGTCGGGCGCGTAGCGGTTGAGCTGTTCACTTCCGCCGCGCTCCCAGATCGCTGACTCGTCATCGATCACGGGGCCCATCCCGGGAGCCGCCTGGCCGGCGAACACGGGTTCAGTCTCGGTGCTGTTGCCCAGCGCCCCGGCGTATCGCAGTTCACCGGCGACAGTACAAGCGGCCGCGCCCAGCAGCAGGCTGATCCATGTGAAGGCGGCGGCTGTCTCGATCCGTGGATGATGTTTCATGAATGGGGACGACTTTGAAGGGGGGGCGATGTGCAACCATGCCACCACAATCATCGCCGGGCGTGTCAGGCTCGGCGTGATCGTGATACGGATGGATGATTTTACTTGACAGGGCCGCCGGGGCCTAACGAGGTGCAGCGAAGGCTGAGGCTCAGTGGCGGCTGGGGCTGTGTGACGATGTTTCGGCGCGCCGGGTCATGACCTGGGGATAGCGGTCGTCGGTATCGCCGAGCGTTTGCTTGAGTGCGTCCATCTCGCGGGTCAGGCGGGTGACGACATCAGCGTAGGCGGGGTCGTCGTAGACGTTGTGCAACTCGCGTGGGTCTTTTTGCAGATCGTAGAGTTCCCAGCCGGGCGTGGTGGGCGGGGTGTCGGTGATGTCCAGTCCGAGGCCGTAGAAGAAAATCAGCTTGTAGCGGCCGGTTCGATACCCGTAATGGGCGGGGCGTTTTTCGTGCATCCAGTAGCGGTAGTACATGCCCTTGCGCCAGTCGTCGGGGGTTTGGCCGATGAGGTTTTCACGGAAGCTGCGGCCCTGCATCCGCGGCGGCGCCTGAACACCCGCGCAATCTAACAGCAACGGGGCGAAGTCGATGTTCAACACGATGTCGTCGCAGACCGTGCCCGGCTGAATCAGGCCCGGGGCGCGGATCAGCATCGGCATGCGCAGCGACGGCTCGAAGATCCACCGCTTGTCGATGTAGCCATGCTCGCCGAGCAGGTAGCCCTGGTCGGAGGTGTAGATGACGATCGTGTTGTCGGCGAGACCCGCCTGGTCGAGGTGGTCCAGCAGGCGGCCGATGTTTTCGTCGAGTGTTTTCACGCCGCGCAGGTAGCGCTTCATGAATGCCTGATAGCCGAGGCGCGTGACGTCGTGCTCGGTCATCTGTTTCAGCGGCTTGGGCGGTTGCCAGTGTTTACGCCGCACCATGTTCGGCGCCATCGTGTTGGCGACGGTGTTGCCGTAGTCTCGCGATCCGGGCGAGCGGTGCGACAGGTCTTCGTACAGGCTCGGCGGTTCGGGGATCTGCACATCGCCGTAAAGCTTCGCGTTGCGTTTGGGAAAATCGAATGGCGAATGAACCGTTTTGTAATGCAGCATCAGGCAGAAGGGCTTGCGCTTGTCACGTTTCTGGTCGAGCCAGTCGATCGCCTGGTTGGTCATCACATCCGCGGAAAAACCCTTGTGTCGCTGCTTGCCGTCGGCACTGGTCAGCAGCGGATTAAAGTACTGACCCTGGCGGTGGAGCACCTGCCAGTGGTCGAAGCCGCGCGGCCGGGTGGTCAGATGCCACTTGCCGATGATGGCGGTGGTGTACCCGGCGGCCTGCAGGGCATGGCCGACGTGCGGCTTGTCGGGATCAAGCGGATCGTTGAGTTTGTAGACCCCGTTGCGGTGGCTGTACTGACCGGTGAGGATCGATGCGCGGCTCGGGGTGCAGATCGAGTTGGTGCAGAAGACGCTTGTCAGGCGCACACCCTGCCGGGCAAGCCGATCGAGGCGCGGCGTCGGGTCCAGCGCGGCCAGCGGTCCGCCGTAGCACCCCATCGCGGCGGTGGCGTGGTCGTCGGACAGGATGAAGAGGATGTTCGGCTTGTCCGAGGCGAAGGCGGCAGAACCCATCGCCAGCGCGACGATGGTCGCGTGCAGCCAATACAAACGTTTCATGTCACACCAGCGTGTTACGGGTCAATGCGATTCAGTGCCGACGGCCGGCGCGATCGGACCGGCGGAGCACCAGGGCGCCGAAGCCCAGCATCGTCAGCCCCAGCGTGGCGGGCTCGGGGACGGTCGCGGCGGTGGCGGCGATGGTCGCGGCGGACTGACCGGCGCCGCCGTTCCACAGCCAGGAGATTTCGATCGCCGTCAACTCGCGGCTCCACAGGGCGGCTTCATCCATCAGGCCGGGCACGAAGCCGGCGTTGGTGTCGAAGCGCTGGCCGATGTGGAAGTCGGTGGCGTCGGCGGTGTGGTCGTTTCCGTTGACGTCCTGGTTGACGCCGCTGAAGCTGGTGGCGATCTCCGAGCCGTTGACGTAGAACTTCGTGTCGCTGAGGCTCGTCGAGCCGTTGTGCGTCAGCACGATGAACAGCCAGTCCGTCGTGCCCAGCACGTTCGTATTGGAATGTATGGCATCGGAGTAGGTGTTCGAGCCATCATACCCGATGTACTGGAAGCGGAGTTTCTGCCGCTGAGTGGATGGGCCGGATCGAACGGACCAGCCTTCGTTGTGACCGCCGCTGTTGTCTTCGCGACCGATGAAGTTAATGAAGGTCGACGCGGGAGAATTCAGCTTGAGCCAGAAGGCGACGCTGAACGCATCGGTCTGGTTGTACAGGCCGATGTTGCCGCCGTTGGCGCCGTCGGTGGAGCCGTCAAGGTCCATCGCGCCGCCGATGACGCCGTTGGAACCATCGCCGTAGGGATTGCTGACGGCGGTGGCGTCGTTGTTGTTGGCGGTGGCGTCCTGGAAATCGCCGCTGGTTTCATCGAAGCTCCAGGCGGCGTCGAGATTGCTGTTAAGGGGGGCGGCTTGAGCGCCGGCGACGCCGATGAACATGATCGCGATCGCCAGGGCGGCTTTGAAGATGATTGAAGTAAATGATTGCATATTGACTCCTCGTGTCATGACTTGCTCCTTTGCAACGGTGATGTGATTCAATTCCATGGGACGTAGTGATACAACGCGGCGCCCGGGAGGCGATTATCCGCCGGGATGCGCGCGGTGCGTGAGTCGTATGCTTGCAGGCCGGTCATCTGCTGGACCGAACCGTCACGGTACAGGAAGTTGCGATCGAGCAGGCCGCGGCTACCGATGCCGTTGCGCCAGCGCACGGCGGTCTGCGTATCGTCGCGCAATTGAAATGACAGCGTTTCGGGTTCACGATCCGGGTGCGAGGTCAGCCAGACCTGGATGCCGAAGTAGTCCCAGTCCAGGTCCGCGGCGAGCAGGTTGAAGTCGAACCGCCGGCCGGTGAAAAGGTCCGTGGCGACGGGCCGATCCGTGGCCCGCATCACATGCGTGGCCTCATCGCTGCGATCGATCGGCGAGCCGAAGTACATCTCGTAGCTGACATGGACATTGCCGTTGGAGGCCTCGGTGATGGTGCGCGGGTCGTCGTACCGGCTGAACGGACACAGCAGTGCCTCCAGCGTCAAGTATTTATCGAGCATCGGACGGTCGTCCGCGGCCCCGCCGGCGACGACCTTGTTGCGGCGCGGTTGATTGGCCCAGGCGGATTTGCGATACGGATAGTGTCCCTTCCACTCGGCGGTGTACGCCATCACGCCGACGCCGACCTGCCGCAGGTTCGCCCCGCAGGCGGTCAGCCTGGCGACGTAACGCGCCTGTTGCAGCGCCGGCAAAAGAATCGCGATCAGCAGTGCGATGATGGACACGACCACCAGCAGCTCAATCAACGTGAAGCCCGCGCCGGCGGCGCGCTTCGATACGCGAGCATCGTGATGCATCATCATGGCGAGTCGGTCATTCATGAAGAGGCGGCTCCGACAGGACCGTGGCTTCATAGGTTCGCCCGACGCGCAGGCGATCGATCAGCAGGGCGTCGGTCGGCTCGGTATGGCTACCCATGCGAACCCCGAGCCACCGCATCACATTGGGTATGTGTTTGGGCGACAGCGCGAACGTGGCATCCGGCTCGCCGGGCCCGTCCGCCGGGGGATTGATCCACAACGCCGCCTGCCCGGGGGCCGCGCCGCTTGGTGGATCCACACGCAGCACGAACAGCGCGTCGGCCTGATCGTCGGCCGCGCCGGTGTACTTTTCCTGGTCGATGGTGTGGCGAAGGAAGTATCGCCCATCCTTGATGCCGACGTTGATGACTTTGTTGCCGCCGGGCATGCGATCTGAATCAATCCACAACGAGAAGAAATCATCACTGTCGAGTCCGACATACCGGGCCAGAAACGCCACGAAAATCGGCTTGTCAATCGCCTCGTCGAGCTGCACGTTAAAGCGATTGGCCAGGCCATCTTCGCGTGTCTGGCGGCCGGCCAGTTGCATCACGTGGCCGCGACCGGTCACGCCCCCGGCCGCCATCGGTTGATTCACATCGATGATCGACACGCCCGGCCCGAAGCTCCACGACGCCGCATCCTGGCGGTCCAACAGGCGACGCTGACCGGTCAGGCGGCCCGGCTTCAGCCAGTCGAAATCTTCGGCGATCATCAGCGTGTAATACTGCGGGATCGATTCGGTCACCATCGACGGCGCGGTCGTGTCACGCGCCCGCACCCAGGCCGCAGGGTCATCACCAAGCTGCGAGGCAAGTTGTTGCACCTCGCGCAGGCGCTGTCGTGACGGCGGGGCGGGAAAGCGATCCGCTGCCGCCGCGGTCCGCTCGATCAGTTGTCCTTGAGCGTCGAACACGATGGCCTGTTCAGCTTCGAGCATCACCGCTTCGCCGCCCCGGGTCGGCGAGACACGCACGCGCCCGTCAAACACGTGTATCTCACAGCTGCGGTCACGGTTCACGACGGTGGCGAATTGCGTGCCAATATCGCGGAGCCGCAGCGTCGGTGTGTTCAACTGAATCGAAGCGGCGCCCGGCGGCACTTCGCTGACAATCAACCCGTAGTCGAGCCGGGCTTCGGTCGCCGAGTCGAGTGTGAACTGACACGGCCCGACGATCACCATGCCCGCGCCGCCGGTGAGTCCGAGGCTCAGGGCGCCGGACTTGAGCTCCAACGTGCGGCCGGTCACGATCGGTTCGTTCACATAGATCGGGTCGACCCCGTCGGCCCAGACCACATCGCGTGTTTCCAGCAGCAGCGCCGCGACGGTCGGCGTCGACCTCGTTGTGCGCGAAACCATCATCACGCCGATGATCACCGAGGCTGCCAGCCCAATCGCCGCCGCCCATTTCCATCTGCCGATCCGCCCCGCCACGGCCGGCGCGGGCTGCTTCGGCGCCGCCTCCGTCTGAATCCCACCAGCGCCCGACAACTGCCACCCAAGCATGTTCGCGACCATCACCTGCTCGACATAATCGCTGATGCGCTGCGGGTCATCACGCAGCAGCGCGCTGAGGCGGCGGTGATCTTCGACGGGCATTTCGTCGTCGATCATCCGGGCCGTCAGCGACTCGGCGAGCTGGATGTCGGTCGGGTTCGACATGCTCAGGGCTCCTGCACCATCACCTTGTGAATACACTGGGCCAGCGCCTTGCGGACCCGGTACAACCGCATCGACACCGCATCGGCGGACTGACCGATTTCATCGGCGATCTTCCGCACGGAAATGCCCATGGCGTATCGCTGATCGATCAGCTTGCGATTGGCGGCCGGCAGCTTGTGCAGACATTCGCGCAAGGCGGCGGCACGCGCTTCGATCTGCTCGACATGATGCGTCGCTTCCGCGGCGATCATGCGGCAGAGGTTCTCATCGAGATCCAGATGATCCGCCCGGCTGGCGCGCTTCAGGTGCGCCATCGTCTGAAAGTACGCAAAGCGGCAGGCCCAGGGCATGAACGGCCGCGAGGGATCGTACTCGTGGCGTTTTTCCCAGAGCACCTTGTTGGTTTCCTGCAGCACGTCGTCGACATCCCCGCTGCGCCGCGCCAGCGTGTGAATGAAACTGCGCAACGGCAGCTGGCTTTGCGTCAGATGCATCACAAACGCATCGGAGCGATCCTCCGCCCGGCCTGCGTGGGGGGATTCGGATTTGCTCGGATCATCACTCATGCGTACCGCACCTCTCTGAAATGCATTAGTCTGCCGGTGAACAATCTAACGGGTCGTTTTGCAAATTCTTTCGACACGGCGGCGTTAGATGGGGCGCATGCGGCTAATGCCTTGTAGAAACCGAATTGGATGCGCGTTTCATGTCTAAGTGTAAAGCATTGTTGTTCATCGTGTTGCTGCTGTCGGCCGGCGAGGTGTGGGCTGATGAGCCCGAATCGGCGCCGCAACAAACCGTCACCGAAGCCCTGGCAAAACTGGCGATCGAAACGCCGCCCGAGGCGTTGACCGAAGCGGCGCGACACGCGGCCAGACGGGCGGTCATGGATGCGATCGGCTGCGCCCTGGCCGGTCACGACGCCCCGGGGGTCAAGCCGGTCGTCGAGCAGATGCTCGATTGGGGCGGCAAGCCGGAGGCGACCGTATGGGGTTCGGGTCAGAAGCTGCCCGCCCCGGCTGCGGCGTTTGTCAACAGCACCATGACCCACGCGCTGGATCTGGACGATGTGCACATCCCGACGACGGTTCACATCACCTCGACCATCGTGCCGGCCGCCTTTGCCGTCGGCCAGGCCGAGGGTGCATCCGGCGAGCAGGTCATCGAGGCGATCATCCTCGGTATTGAAGTCACCGGCCGGCTCGGCGTTCCGTTCAAGCAGCACAAACAGCACGGCGGCTTCCTGCCCAGCTCGATCATTGGCGGGTTCGGCGCGACCGCCGCGGCCTGTCGCCTCAAAGGGCTGACCGCCCAGCAGACTGTCGATGCCATGGGCATCTTCTACGCCCAGGCGTCGGGCAACCGCCAGGCGCTATTCGACCGCACCTTGACCAAGCGGATTCAACCGGCGATCGCGGCGCGGGCCGCCGTCGTCGCCGCCAGCCTCGCCCAGCGCGGCATGACCGGCCCGCACGAAGCCGTCGAGGGTGAAGCCGGCCTGGCACGGATCTACGGCCAGTGCAAAGGCAAGCCGATCACCGCCGCCGATGTGATCGGCCCGCGTGACTTCTTCGAGGTCGAACGCATCGGGTACAAGCGATGGGCCTGCTGCGGGTGGGCCCACTACCTGTTGAAAGCGACGCTCGACCTGATCACCGAGCACGACCTCAAGCCCGCCGACATCGCCGAGGTCGAGCTGTTCGGCGTCGGGGTCAACGGCGGCGTGGTCGGCGTGCCGTGGCAGCAGACCGACACCCCGCAACCGATGGCGCAGTTCTGCGCCCCCTACGAAGTCGCCTCGCTGATACACAACCGCCGCTTCGGCCCCGCGGAGATCGAACCCGAGCGCATCGTCAACGACAAAGCCGTCGACGCCTTCGCCACCGAGCGCGTCACGCTTCGCCATGCAAAACAGTTCGGCGGTAAATACCCCGGCGGCCACGTCGTCCGCCTCACGCTCACCGACGGCCGCACCCTCGTCGAGTCCGAGCCCACCCGCAAGCTGTTCGCCCCCGAGGCGTTCAGCGACGAAGACTTGACCGCCAAGTTCAAATACAACGCTGAGTATTCCAAGCTCGTTCCCGCAGAGAAGATCGACGCCATGGCCGATGATCTGTGGCGCCTCGAACACTTCGAGAAGATCAGCGATTTCGTGACGAAGTACCTCGCTCTATCCAACTGAATTTGAAAGCCCAAGCATGAACACGCGAATGATGACAACATGCCTGCTCACCGCCGTGTGCAGCCTCGCCGCCGCCCTCCCGGGGTTTGCCGCTGAAAAGCCATCCGAAAAAGATCAGGCCATCGAGAATTTCACCCTCAGCGACTATTACCACAAGCACACCCCCAACCAGGCCAAGGTCACCGGCGGTATGGCCGTCGGCGTGCTCTACCGCACGTATCGCTCGGATCTGACCCGTCGCATCGACCGCGCATACGGCCCGTCGCCGGAGTTCTGGATCGATGCATCGTGGGCGGCGATGAGCATGAAAGCCGGCCTGGTCCCGCAGCGCGATCACGCCAAGGTCGCCGGCGCGATCGTCGAGATGTGGACCCAGCATCCCAAAGGCGCCAAGTTCGGCCACAAGGGCATTCAACAGTACATCACTCAGAAGCACGGCATCGACACCGCGGGCAACATCATGATCGCCCGGACCAATCCGCCGCAGCGTCAGCAGATGCGCGTCCGCGAGAAGTTGATGAAAGTCATCTGCCTCATGCATGAATTCCAGCAGGTGCTCCTGGAAAACGCTGACAAGTACAAAGATGCTGTGATGCCCGGCTACACCCACCTGCGCCACGCCCAGCCCACCACGCTCGGTCACTACCTGCTGAGCATCTACGACCCGATCGACCGCAGCGTGAAGATGCTCGAAGACAGCTACCACGCCATGAGCCTGAACGAACTCGGCTGCGGCGCCCTGGCCGGCACGAGTTGGGACATCGATCGTGAACTCGTCTCCGAGTATCTCGGTTGCGAAGGCCTCATTGAAAACACCAACGACGCGGTGTCCTACGCCGATGGCTACGTGCTCGTGTCCGCCGCCTCGACCAACATCATGATGATTCTCAGCCGCCTGGCGCTGGAGCTTGAGCACTGGTCAACACTCGAATACGACTTCATTGATTTCGAGATCGGGGCCGGCAGCTTCATGATGCCCAACAAGCGGTCCAACCAGGGCATGCTTGAAAAGACCGTGCAGGGTGCGTCCACCACGCTCGGGGCGCTCGTTGAAACCAGCTCGATGAGCATGAAGCTGCCGCACGGCGATATGAACCCGATGGCCTACGCCATGCAGGAAGGCCCCATGCGGGCGCTGACGGAAGTCGACTTGTGCACCGAGCCATACCTGTATCAGTTGCCTTGCATGATCGTGAAGCGCGATGTGATGCTCGCCACGGCCCGTCAGGGTTATTCATGCTCGACCGAGCTGGCCAACGTGCTCGTCCGCAAGCACAACATGGACTACCGCACCGCCCACGATCTGGTCAACCACTTCGTCGTCGAATCCGCCAAACAGAACATCCCTTCGGAAAAGGCCAGTCTCGAAATCCTTCAGGCTGCCGCCGAGCCCATGGTCAAGCACAAGCTGGACATCACCGAAGCCGAGCTTCGCCGCATTCTCGACCCGGTGCATTTTGTTGAAGTCACCGACAGCCGCGGGGGCGTGTCACCCAAGGAAGTCGCCCGCATGGTCGCCGAGCGCAAGCAGAAGCTGATCGCCGCTCGCGCCCGTCACCTGGCCCGCATCGAAAAACTCGAAGCCGCCCGCGCCAAACTGCTCGCCGACCTGCGCGAACTCGCCGGTGAATCCGCGGCCGCCGAGTAATACCAATCGCAGAACGTTCAGGCCTTTGTGTAGGCCCGAATGCGACACTGTGGCACAGCCGCCCCCGGCTGTGCGGTCGATGACTTCAGCATAACCGGGGCGGTTGTGACACGGATGCCGAATCGATCAGATATTGACACCCGAGTCTTTCTTCGGTGCTTGATATAAGCATGTAAAAAGGCGGCGCTGCTCGGGGGAGTCAGCGCCGCCGGGGGGAGGGGAGAAGGACTTATCGTCAGTCAATGACCTGCCTGGTTCCAGTAGGCATCAGCCTTGCGCATCAACTGCGCCTGGTCGCCCTGGTTCCAGAGCTTCAGCGCGTCGACCTTGTCGTTTTTGAGGAACAGGTGCGTGCGGCCATTGACGATTTTGAACTGCGTCGGATCAGGCACGAACTTCGAGTCGATCGTGCACCCGAACGCGCAGTATCCGCCGTAGGCCGGTAGATAGCGGTGCGGGTCAGCACGGAAGCTTTCGCGCTGTTTTTCCGAGGTGAAGAAGTAAGTCACGTCGGCGTGGTCGGCGCTGAAGCGCGGTGAGCCGGGCTCGGCGCGACGTTCATCGAGATACGAGACCGGGCTGTACCCGGCAAGCCCGAGTCGTGTCACATAGGACGGCGCCTGCGGCCCGTCGGCAGCGCAGCTTTCACAAGCGCTGCAGACCTTGGCGGGACAAGACGCGCCGTCGTCGGGTTCAGCCTTCACGAGACTCACCGCAATCACGGCAAGACAGGTCAAAACAGCCGGTAATACGTAACGATTCATGGTCGGTTTCCTGTTGTGTATTGCCCGATGAACCACGCTATGTTTCACCTGATGTTCAGATGATTTTCAAAGACCATATTTAAGTTAAATATGTTCTTTAATTCAGTGGATTCAGAAGGCGTGGGGGTTAGGGGTGGTTGTGAGTCACTGGGTAGGGGTAGGGGTAGGGGTAGGGGTGTGTGTCTGGGTTGACGTTGCAGGAGGGTGTGGCGTGTTTAGCGCATCCGTGGCGGCGGTTTTGGCCGAGCGTTGGATGTACACGCGGTGGGTGTTAGAAGACGGTCATGCAGGTGCCGTCGAGGGCGGCCTGAAACGGATCATGCCGATCGCGGCGGGTGGATGGTGTCAGTGGACGATAAAGGTGCATTTTGTGTTTGTGAATATGGGGCAGTGGTGGGCGTGGACGTTACGCGGCGGAGCCGAAGGCCTTGTCGATGGCCGGATCGGTCACGTGGTTGGTGTAGTTGGACAGCGTCTTGAAAGCCACGCCGAGCACGACTTCGAGAATCTGCGATTCGGTGAAGCCGACATCCAGCATCTGGTTCACATCGTCAGAGGTGGGGTGGCCCTGCTCGCGGACGAGCGTCTGGGCGAAGCGGCGCAACGCTTCGAGGCGCGGGTCAGCAATGGGCTCACCGGTCGCCAGGGCGTCGAGCACGGCACCGTCGACGTGGTGGGCGCGGGCGATGGCGTTGTGAGCGGCGACGCAGTAGTCACAGACGTTGTGATGACTGACAGCCAGCAGCACGACCTGTCGTTCGGTCGGGTCCAGCGAAGTCGAGTCGAACTTCCCCGCCAGATCGAGGTAGCTTTCGAGCACGGCAGGGGCGTGGGCCATGATGCCGAGCATGTTGGGAATGAACCCGAACTGCTTGCGGACGTTGGCCAGGGTGATTCGGGCGCGTTGCGGGGCGTTGTGCTCATTGAGCGGTTGCAGAGACATAGCGGACTCCTTTGAAAAGGGGTTAAAGGGTGGTCGAATCAGCATGGATTGTTTTGGCTACGAGCTATGGGATGCGGGAGGTGACCAAACGTTGCAGTTGACGCGGAAAAATATTACCTGTGGTTCACAAGCGGCTGTGTTATGAGCACGAACCG
The DNA here is from genome assembly GCA_014873095.1 of Planctomycetales bacterium ZRK34. Classification (GTDB taxonomy): domain Bacteria; phylum Planctomycetota; class Phycisphaerae; order Phycisphaerales; family Zrk34; genus Zrk34. The sequence continues at coordinate 2,305,802 of CP050848.1, read as the reverse complement.
GCGTGTATTAGCGGACGTCTAATCATTGTGGAAAACGGGGTTGGATGGTCGAAGATGAATCAGAGAGCGCCCGGCCACGGAGGTCGGCGACGGTTCAAGAGGCTCGGCGTCATGCCCGCAGAACGCAAGAAACAGATGCGCCGCCAACTGCGCCAATGGCTCAGTCAGCTCGATCCGCAACAGGTGCGCACCCGCTCGCAGAACGCGGCGCATCGACTGATCCAGACCGATGCCTTCGCGCAGGCCACGACGGTGATGCTCTACCTGCCGTTGACCGGCGAGGTGGACACGCGGCCGATCGCGCTGCGGGCGTGGCAGGACGACAAGACGGTGACGGTGCCGCTGATCTCCCATGAGCAGAAGCACATGATCCCCGTGACGCTGCGCAGCTTCGAAGAGCCGATGAACCTCGACCACCTCGGCGTGCGGAGCCCGCGAACGGGCGAGCCGATGCCGATTTCGATGATCGACCTGGTGCTCGTGCCGGGGCTCGGGTTCGACCGCAACGGGCGACGGCTCGGGCGCGGCGCCGGGTTCTTCGACCGCTTTTTAGCGCGGCCGGATTTCGGCGGCGTGGTCTGCGGCGTGGCGTTCGATGAGCAGGTGGTCGATGAGCTGCCGACGGATGTTCACGATGTGTCGATGCAGATGATCGTGACCGATCGGCAGGTGCTGTGGCTGAATCCGGAGCAGGTTTAGCCGACTATAATTATCTTTACCGTAAATTCAGACTCGATCGAGGGAGCGTTACCGATATGGTGCTTTCCAGTCAGGCGCAGCGGCGCGGGCCGCGTTCATATGTCAGCAGCTTCAGACGACGCAAGCAGCGGCGTACCCGGCGGTGGGTCGGCACGCTCGTGGTGCTCGGCGTCGTCGGCTACATCGCGTGGTACTGGATGAGCGATTCGGGCATCCCCACCGCGGCAGACGATTCAACCATGACCGCCTCGACCGCCGCGCCCCAGGGATCATCCGCTTCGCAGTACACCGCATCGAATCATTCGACAGCCCAAACCGCCCCGACCCAGCCCCCGCGCCCGGATCGCATCACGCAAGACAAACTCACGCCGCCGCCCACGGTCGACGCTGCGCCCAAGCCCGCGCCCGCCAAGCCTGAGCCGACGCCCGCTCCGCCGTCCAAGCCCGTGACCTCCGCGCCGTCGGCTGCATCATCCACCGCGGCGCCCAATGCCTCGACCAACCGGCTGCTCGACGCCGCCAACCAGATGATTTCACAGGGGCAGACCCTCAAAGGCCGCGACCTGCTGAATCAGGCGCTCGGCCGGGCCGGCAGCGAAGCCGATGCCGCCGCGATTCGCCAGAAGATGATGGCGTTGAATCAGGATCTGATCTTCTCGCCGAAGGTGACCGAGGGCGATCCGTGGGCGCAGGTTTACATCGTGCAGAGCGGCGACGTGCTGGCGAACATCGCCAAGCAGTACAACGTGCCGTGGGAATTCATCAGCTACATCAACGGCAACCTGGACCCGCGCCGACTCCGCGTCGGCGCTCGCCTCAAGGTCGTCCAGGGGCCGCTTCACGCGATCGTCGATAAGTCCGCTTTCCGCATGGACGTCTACCTCGGCAAGCCCGAGCCCGGCGCGGCCGGTTCGATGTATGTCCGCAGTTTTCAGGTCGGCCTCGGCGAGTATGACGCCACGCCGGTCGGCGAGTTCATCGTCAAACGCCATTCCAAGCTGAAAAACCCCGAATGGACCAACCCGAGAACCGGCGAGAAGTACCTGGCCGACGACCCGAAGAACCCGCTGGGTGAATTCTGGGTCGGCCTGCAGGGTGTGGACCAGAACACCGAAGTGCTCAAGGGCTACGGCATTCACGGCACGATCGAGCCGGAGACCATCGGCACGCAGGCGTCGATGGGTTGCGTCCGCATGCGTGATGCCGACATCGAACTGGTCTACGCCATGCTCAGCGAAGAGATCAGCCACATCTTCATCCAGCGCTGAGGCGCCGATGAATACCCCGTCAACCTGAAGAGCCCCGCGCCGTAGCGCGAGGCTCTTTTTTTGATGTTGAATGGTCAGCGACTGCGGGCCGGCGATCAGTCGCCGATGATCTCAGCCAGGGGGGTGCTCATCAGCAGTTTGGTGGTGCGCCACCAGCCGGCGTTTTCATCCCACGGCTGTTGCCACCCGCCCCAGAGGATCACGCCGTCGGCATTGGTTCCGGCGGTGATCAACTGCTGCTGCCAGAAGCTCGCGGAGATGTTCGTGCCGCGCAGTTCGGCGGGCTCAGCGCCGCCGGTGTGGTACTGGGGCCAGAGCACGGGGTAGACCGGCTTGCCGTAGGCGCGGGCCTCGGCGATGTTGGCTCGGGCGTAGAGCGTCCAGCCGGTCGGGTCGTCGTAGAAGGTGTACAGCGACGGAAAGATCGCATCGACGTGTTCGGCCAGCCGCAGACGCTGTGGCGAGCGATTGCGTGCCTGCCAGTCTTTGTACTTGTCACTGGCCGGATCGGCCAGGGCCGTCCAATACTTCCGCTCCGGCAGCAGCAGGTAGTAGCCGATCTTCCGGTCCGGCAGTTCGTCCCTCATCCATTCGATGATCTGGATCAACCAGTCGACGTGCTGATCGGACAGATCCCAGTGCTCGATGTCCAGCGCGATCACTTCGGTGGCGGGCAGTCGCTGAGCCAGCGCACGGACGTGATCCTCCGGCGGAAGCTGCTCGCGGTCGGCGCCCTTGGGCCAGATCGCTGAAGCATACACCAGCTTGACGTCTTGAATGCCGTGCTGCGACAGGTCCGGCATGTCTTTATACATCAGCGAGTTGTAGACCTTGAACCCGGGGCCGATGCTGTTGGTGTTGGCTGAAGGGATGTTGGGGTTGACGCCGGTGACCGACGGGCTGTCCGGCGGTGTGGACACATCGGGGGTGGCGGTCGTCGTGTTGACGTTTTCGCCGGTGGTGTCGGTGGGGGTTGTGTCCGAGGCGTCGGTTGTGTTGGTGGTGTCTGAAGTGTTGTCGGGTGTGACGGCAGTGTCTGAACCGTCGGTCATCACCGGGTCGGTGGCGCTGTCGGTGGTTTCCGAATCGGGGCTGATGACCTTCGCGGTGTTGGCCGCCGATGTGTTGCCGGTCCCCGAACCGCTGGAACCGCCCGAGCTGCCGGCGCCGCTGCCCCCGCCGCCACCGCTGGCGCCCCCACCGCCACCGCCGCCGCCGCCACCGCTGGCGCCCCCACCGCCACCGCCGCCGCCGCCACGACCCAGGCTGGAACCGCCGCCACCACCACCACCGCCGCCGGAACCCGATGAGGTGGCGGTCATCTTGCCGCCGCTTTTGGCAGCGTCAGAATCTTCTTTGGCGGTGAACTTGTCAGGCGGAGCGACCGCGGGCAGCCCGACCATGGTGCGGGTCTTGTAGATGAAGTTGGCGAAGGGATTGACCTGGTCGGCGTAGAGCTTGTCGGTGGCGCGCTGCAGCAGTTCGATCTCACCGACCAACCGCTTGCGGCCGGCGGCGTCGAGCTGCTGAATCGACTGGGCCAAGCCCGCGTCGCCTTTGGCGTTGTAAACCGTCCACAGATTCGTCACCAGCCGAATCTTGTCCTGCGACGATTTGGACGTCTGGTTCTGACCCTGCGCCATCGGCGCAGCCACCGCGATCAGTGTCAGCACCAGGATCGCAGTCGTCGCCGCCCGTTTGATCGTTGTAATTGTTTGCATGGGACGAGTCTTCCCGGTTTATCTACGTTCTCAGGTCTATCGAAGGATATAACCATTCGGGACACAAATCAGATCGACCATTTTCAGCAACGTCTTTGCCCTTTGCTGGCAGCGGGTTATCCCTCAATTTTGCCGGTCCGGGGCGTTTACCCGGCCTCCGGGCTCGCTACACTGGCACTTTCGCCGACCCGCCCAGCCGGAGCAATCGTCATGATCGTCAGTCTGATCGCCGCTGTGAGCCTAAACCGTGTGATCGGCCGCCAGGGAGGCCTGCCCTGGAAACTGCCGGACGACATGAAATTCTTCATGCGCACCACGACCGGCCACACCATCATCATGGGGCGAAAAACCTGGGAGTCATTCCCCGGCACGCTCCCGAACCGTCGCCACATCGTCATCACCCGCCAGTCGGACTACACCGCCGAGGGCGCCGAAGTCGTCGCCACGCTGGATCAAGCCCTCGCGCTGGCTGCCGATGCGGGCGATCGTGAAGTGTTCGTCATCGGCGGCGGAGAGATCTATGCCCAGGCCATCGACCGCGCCGATCGGTTGTACCTCACGCGTGTGCATGCCGAGGTCGAAGGCGATGTGTTGTTTCCCGAGATCGATGAGAGTCGCTGGCGCCTCATGCAGCAGGATGAGCATCCCGCCGACGAGCGCCACGCTTACGCGTTCACATTCATCCGTTACGAATCAAAATCAAAGTCATAAACCCGTGGCCAGTTCCGCGGTGAATTCACCGGCAGCCTGGGCGATGCGATCCGGGTCGGGGATGTCGTCGATGTGTTTGGCGATGTGTTTGACCAGCGCCGAGCCGACGATGGCGGCATCGGCGACGCGCGTGACGGATCGCACCTGCTCGGCATTGGAGATGCCGAACCCGACGGTGATCGGCAGGTCGGTGACTTTTCGCAGCTTGCTGACGCGATCGGTCAGATCGGCCGGCAGGTCGGCCCGCGCGCCGGTGATGCCCGTGCGGGCCATCATGTAGACAAAACCCGTCGATGCGCGGGCGATGGCGGCGGCGCGGTCGTCGCCTGTCGTCGGGGCGATCAGCAGCGAGCTGATCAGGCCAGCCTCGCGCACGGGTTCAGTCACCGCGCTGGATTCTTCCAGCGGCAGGTCGGGGAAGATGAACCCGTCAACGCCCGAGTCGTGCGCCATCGTGACGAACTTCTCGACGCCGATGCGGTGAACGATCGAGTAGCTGACCATGGCGACGATGCCCATCGACAGCTTCGGGCGAACTTCCTTGACGGCCGCGAAGATGTCGGCGGCGTGGAGCTGATGCTTCAGGGCGGTCGTCATCGAGGCGCTGATGACGGGGCCGTCGGCGATGGGATCAGAAAAGGGAATGCCCAGTTCGACGATCGAGGCCCCGGCGGACTCGAGGGCCGGCAGGATGGCGGCAGTGGTGTCGAGCGTGGGATAACCCGCCGTGACAAAAGGCATCAGGGCCTTGCGTTCGGCGGCGCGACAGTCGGTGAAAATCTGATCGATGCGGTTCATGGGACGCAAAGGATATCAAATACAGGGGGCAGGGGACAGGCAGCAGCAGACAGGCGCCCCTGGCTTGTCCCCCTGTCCCCTGTTCCCTGTCTCCTGTATCCTGATGCCATGAGTCGCCAAACGGATGTTCGGATCGTCAACGTGGCCCTGCACCTGCTGCCGGTGCAGACCCGCGTGCCGCTGAAGTTCGGCAGCGAAGCGCTGACGTCGGTGACCTGTGCCCGTGTGGCGGTCACCGTCACCGATCGCACCGGGCGAACGGCCGTCGGCTGGGGCGAGACGCCGCTGAGCGTGCAGTGGCTCTGGCCCTCGACGCTCGGGTACGAGGTGCGGCATCAGGCGCTGATCGTATTCTGTAAGCGGCTCACCGCCGCGCTGGCCGAGTTCGACGCGACGGGCCATCCCATCGAGATCATCGCTGACTTTGTGCGCCATCAGCTTCACCCGTTGGCCGGGGCGTTCGACGCCGACTCGGGGGTCGGCGAAGCGATGCCGCACCTGGCGGCGCTGGTGTGTTTGAGCGCGTTTGACCTGGCGCTGCACGACGGCTTCGGCAAGCTGCACGACGTCGACATTTATCGCACGTACAGCGCCGACTGGCTCAGCCGCGACCTGTCGCAGTTTTTCGGTTCCCCGGAAGGGGGGCAGCACAATTTCATCGGTGAATCGTTCGATCAATACCTCGTCGCCGACCCGCCGACCTCGCTGCCGGCGTGGCATCTGGTCGGTGGGCTCGACCCGCTTTCGCCGGATGATCTGACCAGCGATGAACCCGACGATGGTTACCCCGTGCTGCTGGGCGACTGGATCGACACCGACGGGCTGACCTCGCTGAAGATCAAGCTGCGGGGCAACGATGCCGCCTGGGACTACGACCGCATCGTGCGCGTCGGGCGCATCGCGCAGCAGAAAAACGCTCAGCGCCTCTGCGTCGACTTCAACTGCACCGTGACCGATCCGCAATACGTCGTGGACATTCTCGACCGTCTGGCCGCCGACGTGCCGGATATCTTCGCGATGATTCTCTACGTCGAGCAGCCGTTCCCGTACGACCTGGAAAAACACCGCATCGATGTCCGCGAAGTGTCCAAACGCAAAATGCTGCTGATGGACGAGTCCGCCCACGACTGGACCTTCGTGAAGCTCGGACTGACACTGGGCTGGTCGGGCGTGGCGCTGAAGACGTGTAAAACCCAGACCGGCGCGCTGCTGTCGTTGTGTTGGGCCAAGGCGCACAACATGCCGCTGATGGTGCAGGACCTGACCAACCCGATGCTGGCGATGATTCCGCACGCGCGCCTCGCCGCGGCGGCGGGGACGATCGCCGGCGTCGAAACCAACGGCTGCCAGTTCTATCCCGAAGCGTCAAACCCCGAAGCCGCGGTTCACCCCGGCCTGTATCGACGACGCAACGGCTCGATCGATCTGTCGACGCTCCGCGGCCCGGGCTTCGGGTATCGACTCGACGAGATCAACCGCCCACTGCCGGACCCGGCCGCCGAAGCGGGTCAATGACCGGTTAACCCACACGCTCGCCCCCCTCGCGGGATCCATCCCACATTCACTTCAAACCCGCCCCGACGGATGTTCAAGTGATGACATATAAGGTGCTTAACGTTGTCTCTCAAAGAACATATTTAAGTTAAATATGTTCTTTGTTTTGAGTTCTTCAATTCGGGGGGGCGCAGTTTGGGTGAGTTCTGATGGGGTTGGATGGGGTCAGGGGGTGGTGCGAAATAGAGCGGTGGGGTGACGTGGAAGTAGAGCGGTAGTTCAGCGGAATGGATATGGGGCGCCGGCGGCGACGGGTCGGGCTGGCGATTCGAATGCTTAGAGCATTTTGCGAAATTGTTGACCGCTTATTCTTTCATAGCCGCGGGCGGAAGCCCGCGGACCGCAAGCTTCCGCTCGCGGCTATCACACGGTTATGAATGACGCAAAATGCTCAGTCGAAGTGTTCGTCGGCGGGATCGAACGCCGGGATCGGGATGTTCAGGATCGTGAACTTGCCCACGGCCCGGTGGCGACAGCCGGGCTTGATCATCACGCTCATGCCGGCCCGCACCGGGAACATCTCCCCGTCGAGTTCCATCTCCCCCTCGCCTTCGAGGAAGTAATAAATCTCGGTCATCTTCTTGTGGTAGTGCGTCCTGGCGGCGTGGTCGACTTTCAGCAGATGCAGCGAGGCGGTCTGATCCGGGTCATCGGTATAGGCCCGTCGGGTCAGTCCGCACGGACAGGGCTGCGGCTCGGTGGCGTTCAAATCGGCAATGACATAACGCGGCCGGGTCTGTGGCTCGGACATGTGTGGCTCCAGCGTTCGAAAGATCAGTCGCCGATGCAGTACAGCGCGCCGTTGGTGCGGATGAACAGGTTGCCGTGCGCGGCGGCGATCGACGAGCGGGTGTTGTCGTCGGACTCTTCACCCATGGCGATCTGGCTGACGATCTTGCCGTCGGCGGGATCGACGATGATCACATCGGCGTGATGGTTCATGAAGTAGATTTTGCCATCGGCCCCGGTCGGGGAGGATCGCCACTTGTAAAAGCCCGGCAGTTCGGTGGTCCATTCGATCTTGCCGGTCTGCGGCTCGATGCGCGACAGCGCGCGGCGAAGGTCCGACAGCACGAAAAACTTACCCTGATAAAACAGCGGCGTCGGTACGTCGCTGGTCAGCACCGACCGGTCCGGCGACTGCCACTTCAGCGAAGCGTCCTTCAGGTCGATCGCGTAGATCGGGGCTTTCTTCGGGGCGCAGACGAGCGCCACGCCGTCGCCGATCACGGCCGTGGGCACCAGTCGCCACCAGACTTCGCGGTGGCCCGGGTTGTACGTGCCCCAGCGCCACAGTTCCTTGCCTGTTTCGGGGTCGTGCCCGGTCAGCACATCGCCGCCGGTGATGATGAACTGCTTTTTGCCGTTGGCGGTGTAGGGAATCGGCGTGGTGTAGGCCTCGCGTGATTCCTTGACGGCATCGGTCGGGCGGACGTGCCGGTAAAGTTCTTTGCCGGTGGCCGGGTCCAGCGCGAGGATGTAGGAGACCTGTCCATCAACACCGCGGTCGTGCACGGGCGTGTTGCGCTGCAGCACCTGCACGTAGAGTTTGTCGAACAGGATCGCGGGGCTGGCCGAGTAGGTCCACTGATAGGTGAAGTCGCCGTAGGCTTCCTGCAGGTTGATCGACCAAAGCCGCTTGCCGTCGACGCTGAACGCGGCGAGGTCGCCCTGGCCATAGAGGAACACGACGGTCTTGCCGTCGGTGACGGGGCTCGGCGAGGCGTAGTTGGTTTTGTCGGAATTCTGATAGCCGCTGCCGACCTGGTGTTGCCACAGCAGCTTGCCGGTCTTGCGATCCAGGCAGATGGCCAGCAGTTTCTCATCGGCGGGGACGGCGGCGCTGACGAAGACGCGGTCGCCGCAGATGATCGGCGTGGCGGCCGAGGGGCCGGGCATCGGGGCGACCCACTTGACGTTTTTGGTCTTTGAAAAGTCGGTCGGCAGATTGGTTTCGGAGGTCGACCCATCGTAGTTGGGCCCGCGCCAGTTGGACCAGTCTTCGGCGGCGGCGGGGCGAATGGGCGCCAGGAGGGTAATGAGGGTGACCAGGCCCGTGGTGACTGCCAATCGTCGCATCATGCGGTGCTCCGACTCAAAGAGGTGTGATGGCGTTTGAACGCTGCGTTTTCGCTTCAGATTATACACGGCGCGATCGCCGTCGACCGCGCCGAAGCCTATGTTTAACGCATGCCCAACGACGCAGAAAGCCCGCCGATTGCCCCCGGGAAAAACACCCAAATCGACCGCCTGCCGGACGGCGCCTTCCGCCTGCGGACAAGCCTTGATCTGGCGCGGCCGATCGACGAGGTGTTCGACTTCTTCTGCCGGGCGGAAAACCTGCAGCGCATCACCCCGCCCTGGCTGGGTTTTCGCATTCTCACGCCGCTGCCGATCGCCATGGGCGCCGACACGCTCATCGACTACCGCATCAAATTACACGGCCTGCCGATGCGATGGCGCACGAAGATCGCGGTGTGGAATCCGCCGCACGAATTCGTCGATGACCAACTGCGCGGGCCGTACCGACAGTGGACACACACGCACCGCTTCGAGGCGATCCCCGGCGGAACGCGCGCCAGCGACGAGGTGATCTACCGCACGCCCGGCGGCGCGCTCATCGAGCGGCTGTTTGTCCGGCGGAACGTCGCGGCGATCTTCGCCTACCGACAGCAACGCATGATCGAACTGTTCGGTCAGTTGTTTTTGGCGACGTAGTCGATGACGAAGGCCTTGTCGAGAATCGGCCGCAGTTTCTTCACGAATGCCTGGTGAGCGGGGTGCGGGAGATAGCCCTTGATGTCGTCCGCGCTGTCGAAGGTGACCAGGTAGCAGTGGGTGAATCCGTCGGCGAGGTTTTCCGGCGAGACGTTGGTGCCCCACTCGTAGCCGCGGATGGTGTCGATCTGCTCGGGGAGTTTGGCGAAGGCTTCGTTGATCTGTTGAATCTGCTCGTCGGTGGCGTCCTTCTTGTAACGGAAGACGACGACGTGGCGGTAGAGACCGGCGGTGGCCATGGGGTTGTCCTCACAGGTGTCGCAATCGGGCGTCGAGGCGCAGCCGGTCATCACGGCCAGCATCACAGCGGCGGTCGTCATCAGCATCCACTTCATGGTCGGGTTCCTTTCGTGCAGGGGTGAACAGACCGCACGAGTGTAAGATCACGCCGGACGCGACGCCAACGCTTACGGGGCGGCTCGGGATGTTTCGGGGGATTCCGGAAGCGCAACAGAAAAGGCACGCCTCTCAGCGAGCCTTGTCTGCTTCCGAATCATGTCATTCCGAATCGCCCGGCCGGAGCCTTCGCGAAGGGCTCAAGCCGCTGACCAGGATTCGCGGTCCCGATCACAACATGAGTAATGCGAATCCTGTGCCAGAGTTAAACGCCTTGTTCGGGTCAACCCTAAATACAGATATTTCACAAGGATGCGATTGCGTGTTGTTTTCACGCAACATCGTGATGATCGTCCTTTTTGGTACCACCGTGGCCCTCACTGCCGCGCGCTGTACCGAAACCGCTCTTCGCGAGTTTGATACACTGCGGTCATGGCCCCTTGGCGATTGAAGCTGCACACGGTGATCTTCGAAGCCGACACGCCCGCCGGCAAGGCGTTCGACGTGGGGCTGTTGATCGCCATCGTGCTCAGCGTCATTTGCGTGATGCTCGACAGCGTCGAAGACTACGCCGCCAACTACCACCGCCCGCTGATCATCGCCGAGTGGATCTTCACGATCGCATTCACCATCGAGTATGTGCTGCGCCTGATCTGCGTGGCGCGACCCGGGCGATATGCGTTGAGCTTTTTCGGGTTGGTCGATCTGGGGTCGATCCTGCCGACGTATCTGAGCCTGATGATACCCGGGGCCGAGGGGCTGCTGGTCATCCGGTCGCTGCGGTTGCTGCGCGTGTTCCGCGTGTTGAAACTGGCGCGCTTTCTGTCGGAGGCCAGCGCGCTGCGGCGGGCGCTGATCGCCGCGCGGCCGAAGGTGGTGGTGTTCCTGGTGACGATACTGATCCTCGTGTGCATCCTCGGGGCGGCGATGCACCTGATCGAAGGCGAAGCGTCGGGCTTCACGTCGATCCCGCGCAGCGTGTACTGGGCGATCGTGACGGTGACCACCGTCGGCTATGGCGACATCGCCCCGCAGACGCCGCTGGGTCAGTTCCTCGCGGCCGTGGCCATCATCATCGGCTACAGCCTCATCATCGTGCCGACGGGAATTCTCTCGGCGGAATTGTCGGCAAGCGGCCGGCGCGAGGTCAGTACGCAGGTGTGCACCGCCTGCGCCCGGGAAGGTCACGATGCCGACGCGGCGTATTGCAAGTATTGCGGCACGAAGCTGTGATCGATCAGTTTTTCACGCCGCGCTGGGGGCAGTCGTTGGCAACGGGGCAGTGATCGCAATCGGGTTTGCGGGCTGAGCAGGTTCGCCGGCCGTGCCAGATCAGCAGGTGGCTGAGCATCGTCCACTGCTCGGCGGGGAAAAGCTGCATCAGATCGCGTTCGACTTTCACCGGGTCGGTGTGGCTGGTGAAACCCATGCGGTAAGACAGGCGTTTGATGTGGGTGTCGACGACCATGCCGACGTTGATGCCGAAGGCATTGCCGAGTACGACATTCGCCGTCTTGCGGGCGACGCCGGGAAGTTCGAGCAGCTCGTCCATCGCGTCGGGGACTTTCCCGTCGTGGTCTTCGACGATGCCCATGGCCGCCCCGCGGATGGACTTGGCCTTGTTGCGATAGAACCCGCAGCTTCGGATGATTTTTTCGACGTCTTCCTGCTTGGCGTTCGCCATCTTCTCGGGGGTCGGGTACTTCTTGAACAGCGCGGGCGTGGTCATGTTCACCCGTTCGTCGGTGCATTGGGCTGAGAGGATCGTGGCGATCAGCAACTCGAAGGGATTGTCATGCAGCAGGGCGCATTTGGCCTCGGGGAACTCTTTTTCGAGCTGCTTGTAGATGCGCTGGCCGCGCGCCATGGTGTCGCGCATCTTCTTGGAGGGTGTTTTTTTCTTTGACGTTTTCTTCGCCATGGAGGGGATTGTAACATGCCGGGCATGGAACTGATGCTTGGGCCGAGTGTGAGTCTGACGCTGGCGCCGCTGGTCAAAGCGGCCGGTGGAAATGTCAAACGCGCCGTCGAGCGGCTGCGGGGCAGTACCTGCCGCATGGTGCAGCTTTCAGCGGCGCTGCCGGGGTTGCGACCGCGCGAGTTGGATCAGCGGGCGCGGCGGGATGTGCTGGCCCTGCTGTCGCGCAACGGGCTGGCGCTGTCGGGCCTGGACCTGATGATTCCGCATCGCGATTGGGCGGACCCGTCCACGCAGCAGAAGGCGATCGATGCGGTCACAGCGTCGATCAAGCTGGCCGGCGATCTGGGACGCGTGCCGCTGAGCCTGTCGTTGCCGGTGCCAGCGCTGACCGATGAGATGCGGCGTGAGCTGCTGACCTGTGCCGACGGCTGCGGCGTGATGCTGGCGATACACGCCGAGGATGAACTCGACGCACTGCTGCAGTGGCTCGACGAGGAGGATCAACCGATGCTCAAGGCGGCGGTCGATCCGGCGGCGCTGCTGGCCGGCGGTGAAGGCCCGACCGATGCCGTGCTCCGGCTGGCCAAACACCTGCGCATCGCGCGTCTCGACGACTTTTCACGCACGAGCCTGACCGCCGCCGGCGGCCGATGCCCGCTGGGCCGGGGCGATCTGAACCTGCTGAACTACCGCGCCGCCTTGTCGACGATCACTCAGCTGCATAGCCTCATCATCGAGCTGCGCGACTTGCCCGACCCCGCCGCCGCGCTGAACACCGCGCTTGAGGCGTGGTAAACCAATTCAGCTTTTAACACGTATAGAATGTGAACTATGCCACGTGATTATTATGACATTCTGGGCGTTTCGCGGACCGCCGACGCCGCGGCGATCAAGAAGGCGTATCGCAAGCTCGCCAAGAAGTATCACCCCGATGTGAACAAGTCCGATGAGGCCAAGGCGAAGTTCGCCGAGCTTCAGGAAGCCTTCGACGTATTGACCGACGACAAGAAGCGTCCGCTTTACGATCAGTTCGGTCACGCGGGAGTCAACCCCGGCGCTGCGGGCGGACCCGGCGGACCGGGCTTCGGCGGCTTTGGCGGAGCCGGGGGCGGGCGACGCAAGACGTACTCCGGCCCCGGCGGATTCAACATGCGCTTCGAAGACATGGGCGGCGGCGGGGTGCGCCTGGATGATGTGTTCGAGCAACTGTTCGGCGGCTCTCCTGGAAGAGGCCCCGGAGGCGGCCCCGGGCGCGGTGGGCCGGGCGGTGGTGGTTTCGGCGGATTTGGGCAGCAGGCTCCGCCGTCGCGCGGCAGCGATGTGGAAACCGAAGTGACCGTGCCGTTCGATCAGGCGGCGCGCGGCGGGACGGTGTCGTTGCGGCTGGCCCGGCCCGGCGGTCACCAGACGCTGGACGTGAAGATTCCGCAGGGCGTGGCCGACGGCGCGAAGCTGCGGCTGCGCGGCAAGGGCAGCCCCTCGCCCGGCGGCGGACCGGCCGGCGACATCATTCTGACGATCCACGTGGCTGAGCATCCGTACTTCACCCGGCGTGGGCTGGATGTGTATCTCGATGTGCCGATCACCATCGACGAGGCGGTCTTCGGCGCGAGCGTCGAAGTGCCGACATTGACGGGTAAGGCCACGCTGAAGATTCCGCCGGGCACCAGCAGCGGGCAGAAGCTTCGTCTGCGCTCAGCCGGCATCGAAAACACCCGCGGCGCCAAGGGCGACCTTCTGGCCGTGGTGCAGGTGCACGTGCCGAAGGAACTCGATGACGAGACCAAGGCGACACTCGAAAAGCTGCGTGGGAAATTGCCGGACCCGCGCGCCGGTGAAGGCTGGTAACTCACGCGAATACGTTGCTCGATAAAAAAGTGTCTGTCGAGGCAACGAAACTTTGAAAAAGTTGACGCGCCGCTCGTCTTGTTGGTGTATGTGGTGATGTAATATCGCCACGTTGGCGAACGTTTGTGGCAACATTGGGAGCTTTATGGCGATTTTGTCCGGCGGTGTGTAGCCTGCCGCCTGCCCGGCCGTATAATTCGCCGACCTCGCCAGGATTCCGGGAAAAATGAAATGATTGCTATGAATCGAATTCGGGTCAATGTTGTGGTTCTGTTGTGTTTGGCCGGTGTATGCACCGCGGGGGGCCAAGTGTGCGCCGCCGATGGGCTTGGTGATGCGTCGTCGATTCGGCAAGCTTTTGCTCAGGCCCGACAGACGGTGGATCGTGAAGACGACATCGCCCTGGCGCGGCGGATGTATGCCGCGGCGCAGGCGACCGATGCAGGCGATCCCAGCTTCAGCGTGTTGTGCGATCACGTGCTGAAGCTGACCGAGCGTGACTCGGCCCACTACGAAATGGGCCTGGCCGCGATGCGGCTGCTTGCCCAGGCTCAGCCCGCCGAGGCGATCGGCGCGATCGAGCGCTCGGTGGAAACCGCCGAGTACCACTACAAGCGTGGCCTGTCGCAGCGGAAGCAGGTCGCCGGCCGACTGATGATCGACGCCATGACCGCCCTGGCCGACTGCTACGCCGCCGCCGACCAGTGGACTTTCGCCCACACCTACTACGAAGCGGCCGCCTCGTTCGCCCGTGACATGGCGACCGACAACCACGCCGAGATCGAAACCCGCCTGTCGCGCATCGCCCAGCGACGTAAGCTCGCCGAACTCAAAAAACAGTTTGCCGCCAATGTGACCGACACCGCGCTGGCCGCCCGGCTCATGCGCATGCAGCTTGTCGAGATGGACGACCCGCAGGCGGCGTGGACCTACTGGGCCAGCGTGGACGATGCCGACCTCAAGCGCCACGCCGAACTCGCTCAGCGTGACCCGGCCGCGCTGACGCCCGAGCAGGCGATGGACATGGGCCGGTGGTATCAGCAGCGCATCGAAGAGGCCTCGACGCCGATGAAGTCGGCGATGGTTCGCCGGGCTGTATCGTATTTTCAGCGGCTGTCACAGATCCGTTACGCGACCGACCAGCAGACCCGCATCGCCAACGACGCGCTGGCTGAACTGGGCACCTTCGACCCAGCCGCCTTCGCCGCCGCAACCGCCGAAGCGGACAAGACCGCCAAGCCGACTGATCGTGTAGAAGACTCAGCCGAGGTCAGGCTCAGCGCCGATGCCTGGGCGGATGTGCTCAAGCGGTTTCGCATCGAGCAGCTGAATGTGCAGAACTGGAAATATGACTCGGGTGTTTTGACGATCGACGCGCGGACGCCGCACCGCATCGCCGGCGTGCTGGCTCCGACGCAGATCACCATCTGGCCGCAGACGATGCTCAACTACGAGTGCGTGATGCAACTGGCCTATGACCCGAGCGTCGGGTCGATCGGGCTGATCATTCCGGTGCGCGATCGCGGGATGCGCATCACGCTGGTCGGCGATCGTGGCGACGACGGCGCGGTGGCATACCTCGGCCGAAAGCTGGCGCTCAAACCCAACGAGCGGTATACCGTCAAGCTCAACGTCGTGACGATCGGCGATCAGGTTGATGTGCGCCTGACGGTCAACGATTCAGAGCCCATGGCCCTCAGCGCCGGCGATCGGCTGGTCTCGCAGCTCACCGACGCCCCGAGCCTGGGTGTGTTCGCCACCGACGCGGTCGTGCATTTCTACAAGGCTGATCTGAAACTGCTGTCGCCCGCCGAGGCCGCCGCCGAGCACCAGCGCAACACCCAGTCCAACGATGGCGACGGCATCATCGACTTCTTCGGCGTCACCGCCGGGTCCATCCGCTGACAATTCGCCCGCCTCGCCGCTGGCCACAACGCCGCTCTGACGGTACGCTGATGGCAGACGTTCAGGCTGTGAGCAGTAACATCGCATCCGCTGGAGACTCCACGTGGCCAACCGCGCGGTTTTTCTGGACCGTGACAACACGCTGATCCACAACGACGGCGACCTCGGCGATCCCGACAAAGTCGTCCTCATCCAGGGCGCCGCCAGCGCCATCGCTTCGCTGCGCGGGCTGGGCTACCGCATCGTCGTCGTGACCAATCAGGGCGGCGTGGCGCGTGGTAAATACACCGAGGCCGATGTCGACGCCGTCCACCAGCGCATCGTCGATAAGCTCAAGCCGACCAACAACGCCATCGTCGATCGCTTTTACTACTGCCCGTTTCACCCCGAAGCCGTCGTCGATGAATACCGCCGCGAACATCCCTGGCGAAAGCCCGCACCGGGCATGTTGCTCCAGGCGATCGAAGATTTGAACCTCGACCCGGCCGGCTGCTGGATGATCGGCGATCAGTTGCGGGATGTCGAAGCCGGTCACGCCGCCGGCGTGCGGTCGATTCTGCTGAGCAAGACCCGGCCGGTGATCGAGCCCGGCGTCGCGCCGCCGGAGGCGGTCGTGGCCAATCTCGTCGAGGCCACGCGGGTCATCGCCCAGCGCCGCAACGATCGCGATTCTGCGAAGATTCACAGCGGCGGCGAGTCGGCGATCGTCGACCCTCCCCCGCGCCCGACCCAACCCGCCAACACGCCCCCGGAACCCCCGCAATCCCCGGCCCCTCCGAAATCACCTGAATCAGACAAGCCCCAGACCCCACCGAGCGAGCCGCGCAAACCGACGCGCCCGTTCAAGCCGTGGACCATTCAGCCGGTGGTGGTGCCCATCGAGAAGAAACCTTCCTCGACGCACCCCGTCGTCGCGCCGCCGGATTCACCGGCCGCCGAATCGGTCGACGATTTTGATGACGATGCCACCTCGCTGGATGTGCCGCCCCCGCCGCCGCCTGCGGTGACGAATGATCAGCAGGTCGAGTTGCTGCGTCAGATCGTTCGCCAGCTCAAGCACCGCCACGCCGACCACGGCGACTTCTCACTGAAAAAAATGCTCGCGGCAGTGTTTCAGATGCTCGCTGTCGGGTGTGTGCTCTTCGCTCTGTTCAACTACACCGACGCCGTGACCTTCCTGCAATGGATGGCCGGCGGCCTGCTCAGCCAGCTCTGCGTCATCACCCTGCTGATACTTCACTGGCAGGAATGACACGTCGCAATCGCTTGGTGATCCTGCATCACCAGTGCCATATCCGCCAGCGATGAGGCAGGCTCCACAACGTCGGGCCGATGCCGCCGCGGAGTTCAACGATGCGCCGGGCGGCGCGTCGGTGGGCCCGGCCCAGGCTGGGAATGGTCGAGAATTTTGGAAACACCTTGCGGGCTTTGGCCAGTACCTTGACGGCCGATCGAAATCCGTGCGGTGATTGCGACCCGGCCGAGAGCACCGCCTCAATGATGCGCAGACGAAATGCGTGATCGAGTTCGTATTGCTCATCCTTAATGAGTTGGTATTGCCGGCGGGCGGTTTCCAGGTCGCCGTAGAGCGCCTCATAGAGGCAGAGCAACAGGCGGTGTATCTGAATCGTCACATCCACGCAGTGGTCGATGGCATATCGATTGACCTCCGCGGCATCGTGGTCACGCCCGGTATTCAGCAGCGCCATCGCACGGTTGTGCAGGACATATCCATCGGGATCAGGTCGGTTTTTCCAATCCTCGGTCCATTGGCACAATTGACGCCAGCAGCGGGTCACGGTCAGCATGTACGCCGCATCCGTCCAGAGCTTGTGATCCTTCGCCATCGCATCGCTCTGCTTGCGGAACAGCTTGTTGAACAAGTGCCACCGCTTGGGTTCGGTCACGAGGTTCACATACGCGTACGCACCGGCGAGCCACGCCTGCGGCGATTTGCTTTGCAGACGACCGAGCAGGCGCACCGCTTTGCCCGGTCGGCCGGCTCGAACCCAGTGCTCCACGCACCACGCCGCGGCCCCCGGGCTTACGTTCTGTGCTGAATTCAGCGCCTTGCAGATCAGTCGAACGCCAAACCCCTTGAGCCGATGCCGGTGAAGATAGAACATCGCAGCGTTGATGTGGTCGCTGGTGATTTGCATGTTTTCAGCCAAGGTCGGCAGCAGGCGACGCAGCGCGGTCTTGTTTCGATTCACAGCCGCCAACATGATCGACATGGCCAGCGCATCGCCTGCGCGCCCGGTCTGTTCGACCTGTTGCACCACTTGCTCGGCTGATTCCAGCTGACGCTGATCGATCAGCAACTCAAACAACCGATTCGCAGCGTATTGGTAATGCGGATCCAGTTGAAACGCCCGCGTCAGCAGTTCAATGCCTTGATGGGTGTTGCCGGCCAGCGCCTCGGCGTCGCCGAGATACGCTATCGCGACCGGGTGATTCGGCAACGCGTGCTGCAGGTGGACGGCCGCTTCGTGATAGCCGCGGTGGTTGTTGCGCAGGCGTTGCCAGTCGGCCAGTTGCGACCAGCCCCAGACATACATCGGGTCCAGCGCCAAAGCCTGCGTCATCAGATCCACAGCCTTGGTCATCTCGCCCTGCGCGGCGCGTATCCACGCGATTCGACCCATCAGCATCACCGGTCGATCTTTCTTGCCCCACGCGTTTGTCTCGCAGACTTCGATCGCCTCGTTGAACCGCTGCAGTTGCGTCAGCCACTGGGCCTTGAGGTCATACGCCTCGACGAAACGCGGATTCAACTCGATCGCCTTGTCCATCGCGTTCAGTCGATCCTGCACGGTCGCCCCGCTCCCCGCGTATTGCCCGAAGATGAGCCATGAGCGTGCGGCGCCCGGCCGCTGCTCGGTCATCCGATGCGCCATTTGCGCCAGCGCTTCGAGTCGATCCAGCTCGCCCGCCCAGGCTTCCAGTCGCGCCCAACCCGCCTCGTAGGCTGGATCGATTTCGACAGCCTGCTGCGCTCGCTCAAAACCTTCTTCTCGCTTACCGCTATCCCATAGCGCTTCGGCAAGCATCAGGTGATACGCCGGTTCGCGCGGCGACCGGGCCAGTGATCGCTCAAGCAACTCGATCGCATCCGCCGTTCGATTCAACCGCCTTAGAAACTGCGTTTTTTGATGCACCGCCTGCGGCCACAGCGGATTCAACCGCAGCGCCCGATCCAGCGCCTGCTCTTCGGCCTGCACGTCGCCCCGCTTCTGGTGAATCGTCGCCAGGTCCAGCGCGAGTCTGGGAAACAGCGGGAAGCGCGACGTCGCCTGTTCGGCCAAATCAACCGCCTCATCCAGCTTGTCCATCGTGGTCAACTGTGAAATCGTCGTCGACCAGCACTGCCACAGATCGGGTCGGCTTGTCCGTGCTTCCTGCGTCATCGCCAGCAGTTTGACCGGGGCCAGCACGTTCATCGCCTGTTCGTAATACACCCCGACGGCGTCGCCCGTAGTCACCTGCCGACGAAGCTGCTCGTGTACGAAGGTCAGCGCCTCGCGCTGCTGTTGCGGGCCGTCGCACAACCCCATCAGCAGAACAATCGCATCGGTGCAGTCGATTGAAAGCTCCAGCGCACGCCGCGCCGCCTTGCGTGCTGCGATGATTTTCCCCATCGCGCGCATGGCCATGGCATAAAACACGTGATTGGCCGGCACGTGCGGTTCCATTTCGATCGCCCGCTCGGCGTGGGCCGCCGCCTTGTCGAATTCACGCAGCTCGCAACGCACTTGAACAAGCTCGCGCAGCGACCAAGTGTCATCCGGGCTCAGCGACCGCAGCCGCTCCAGCAGTGTGATGCAGCGTGCCGGATCATGTTGAGTCAGCCAACTGGCCAACAACTGATTCAGCGCGTGGTGGTGGTCGAATTTCTTGACCACGGTTTCGAGATGCGCTACCGCCGCCGCCGGTCCTTCACGATCACTGAGCGCGGCGGCGATCCCCGCATGAATATCCACCGCCATCGGCTCCAGCGCCGCCGCCGCTCGCCAGTGCTCCAGCACTGTTTCAGTCTCGCCGCGCCGCTCGGCCAGTCGAACCGCCGCACGCAGCCAGTCCGATTCGCGGCAGCGCCCACGCGCTTTGGCCATGGCCTCATCCGCCGCTTCGGTCTGACCCAGGACCTCGTAATAGGGCGCTGCAAACAGCCGCACGTCGCCGTCGTCCGGTCGCCGCTGGATCAGTTCATGCAACGCCTGCTCCATGGCCTCAATGCGGTCGCACCGGTCCAGTGCCATGACCAGCGTGCGTCCCGGCAGCGATGAGCGATGGCCGAACCGCTCAAAACGCTGACGTAGATGATCCAATGCCGCCTCGGTCCGATTCAAGCTGCGTGCCGCATCGAAATACGCGCTGGCGTAGCGTTCAGCCTTGTCCTCCAGGCATGTCGCGATGCGGTACAGTTCCAGCGCCTGCTCGAACTGCCGGTCCGACCACAACAGGTGGCCCAACAAAAAATAATTCTCCGCTTGCAGCGGGGCGCGGCGCAACGTGCGCATGATCAGCCGACGCGCCTCGCGCGCTCGTCGATGATCGTTCAGCAGATCGCCCACATAGTGTTGGACAAAGACAGGGTCGAGCTTGCGGAACTCCTGGTCAGCGATGAACTGCCTGAGCGTCTGCGTGGCCTGCTCCCGATGATCGGCTTGCCGCAGCGCGCCGAGCTGCTGCGATCGAACCACCTGGCAATCCGGCCACCGCTGCATCGGACGCTCCAGCGCCGATAGCGCCGCCGTCGGATCCGCATCGTAATGCGACAGCGTCAAGCGGCCTAAATCCGTGAGCCGATGATCAGCCCCCAGTTCGACCATTTTGTTATGCGTCTGGCCCGCGGCGGCCCGGTCGTGTGAGGTCAATTGAATGTTCAGCGTGTGATACAGATCGTAAAAGGCCGCATCCGGCAGGTCGATCGCATCGAGCTCGGCCGCTCGCTCTTCGGGAATCATCGCCATGCCGCGCGGCCCGGTCGACGCCAGGTGTTCCAGCGTCTCTTCGATCAGAAATTCCGTCACCGCCGAGTAGTTCGGGTCGCGCATCAGCAGCGTCTTGCGCAGTGTGTCATATCCGATCACCGCCTGCAGGTGAGCGACTGACGGCCCGGTGGTGGTCAATGTGAACGGTATCCCCGCGTCGATCAGGCGCCGCGCCGAGTCCCATGTCACCGTAAACTCACGCGCCCGCCAACCGTGCTCCGTCGCCCATCGCCGCTCGCTGTGCGCCGGTGTGCCGTCGTAACAAATCTCCTCGGCCACGGCCACGTGTTCGGCCGGCATCTTCCAGTACCGGCTGATCGATGTCAGCGTCGCCGGGGCACACGTATTGTGGTGCTGTTGCACATACTCGACGTTCAACTTCACCCGTTGCCCGGTCGTCGTTTCGCCGCGCTCCAACCGCTGTGCTTCATCATCGAGCCGCTCAGCGAAGCGCTTGTAAAAGTCAATTTTTTCCACACGCTTGGCCCACGCGGCGGCCGTGTCGTACTGCTTGTGTACATACGCCGTCTCGGTCCGTTGAACGCAAAGCCACTGCCTTAGCCCGCGATCCATCGCCGGCGCCAATGCCTCGATTCGATCCAGCGTCGCCCACGACTCGTCATAGGCTTCCTGCACATACAACGCATGCGCCAACTGCAGCAACACAGGCACGCACTCAAGTCGTTCCGACGCTTCACGCAGCAGCTCGATCCCCGCGGCCGCATCACCCAGGCGCGTGTGCAGATCGGCTGCCGTCTGAACCGCCGGCCGGTAATACGGCTGCGCCGCCATCGCCGCCTGCACGCTGTCCATTGCCTCGGCGTGTCGATCCTGTGCGATCAATACGTGCGCCTTGACCATGTTCATCCACGGCCGGTCCGTGCCTGTATCCAGCGCCTCGGCCAGGGCGTGTTCAGCCGTTGAAAAGTCGCGCAGCGCCGCCGCGACCTGCGCCCGCAGGCCATGCCAGTCGCCTTGCTGGCGGGCCGTCGCCTGGCCATTGATCGGATACTTGTTGACCACCTGCAGTGCCGCATACGGCCCGCGGTGACTCATCACGCAGTATGTCCCAAAGTAAATCGCCTCCCGAGACGCTGGAAACTGCCGCAGCGCCCGCAGCATAAGCGCCGCTCCGGCGCGCCCTTCACCAAGCTGGCTTTTGACCCTGCCCGCCATCACCATCGTGTCCGGCGATGACGTTCGCCACGGATCAGCCACGCCGCTCAGACACTCATGCGCCTGCAGGTACAGACCCTGCTCATACAGCCGGTCCACCGTCCCCAGATCAATGACGTCCATGATGGCCCCCAGAGTTACAGATGTTTCAGTCTTTAATCGCCGATCTTCTCCGCGAGGAAGCTTTCGACCTTGTCGAGGCTGATGCGGGTCTGCTCGGCGGTGTCGCGATCGCGCACGGTCACGGTCTGATCCGTCGCCGTGTCGCCGTCGATCGTGAAGCAGTACGGCGTGCCGGCTTCGTCCATGCGGGCGTACCGCTTGCCGATCGACTGTTTGGCGTCGGTCTGAATCGTGTACTTGTTCCGCAACTGGCGATACAGCTTGTCGGCGATCTCGGGCATGCCGTCCTTATTCACCAGCGGGAAGATCGCCGCCTTGATCGGCGCCAGCCGCGGCACGAACTTCATCACGTACTTGCTGCCCGCGCGGTCCGGTGTCGGCGTGAATGCTTCGCAGAGCACGGCCAGCGTGCCGCGGTCCGCACCCGCCGAGGGTTCGATCACGTGTGGGAAGAACTTCTCGTTGGTCACCGGGTCGCGGTACATCAGCTTGTCGCCCTTGCCGCAGGCGGTGGCGTGGGCCTTGAGGTCGAAGTCGCTGCGGTGGGCGATGCCTTCGAGCTCGCCGTAGCCTGGGGCGGTGAACGGGAAACGATACTCGACATCGCAGACGCCGGCGCCTTCCTTGGCGTAGTGCGACAGCTCGTCCTTGTCATGCTCGCGCAGCGTCAGGTTGTCGCCCGCCAGCCCGATCGACTGCCACCACGCATAGCGCGTGTCGCGCCAGTACTGGTACCACTCGCCGGCGGTTTCGGGCCGAATGAAGAACTCGATTTCCATCTGCTCGAACTCGCGGCTGCGAAACGTGAAATTCCGCGGCGTGACTTCATTACGAAACGCCTTGCCGATCTGCGCCATCCCGAACGGAATCTTCACCCGCGCCGTGTCCACGACATTCCAGAACTGCGTGAAGATGCCCTGTGCTGTCTCGGGGCGCAGATACGCCTTGGATTCTTCATCACGAATCGCGCCGACGTAGGTTTCGAACATCAGGTTGAATTCACGAGGCTCAGTCAATGTGCCAACTTCAGTTGCGTCCGGACCAAGCACAATTTTTCTATCAAAACCTTGTAAGTTTGTGTAAGGGACACCTTCGCCGGGAAGTTGGACCATAACAGGTTTTCCAAACGCCTTTGCTAAGCGTTTGAAGAACTTTTTTTCATTTTCACGATATGACGTGAAGAATTCTTCTTCTGTAGCTGCAAGTGTTGCAACGTAGCCGATGGTCGTAGGTTCAGCATTTTCACGTCCATCTTTCTCATCAACTACGCCATAACAAGAAATATGATCCGCTCGGTATCTCTTTTTGGTCTCTGCACAGTCGACCATGGGATCGTTGAAGCCACCCACATGGCCGGAGGCTTCCCAGACCTTGGGGTTCATGATGATGGTGCAGTCGACGGGGACGATGTCGAGGTCGGCGCCGTCGGGGCCGGCGGGCGGGGTTTTGATCACGTCCTGCCACCAGGCGTCTTTGAGATTCTTCTTGAGCTGGGCGCCGAGGGGGCCGTAGTCCCAGAAGCCGTTGATCCCGCCGTAGACTTCCGAGGATTGCCAGATGAATCCGCGGCGGCGACAGAGGGCGACGATTTCGTCCATGGATTTGGTGGTGGAGGCGCTCATGAGGATCTCAATTCTGTGAGGTTTAAGGCGGAAATCGTAGGCGAAAACAGGCGTTGTCGCCACTGTGAAATGTTTGATAGCCGCGAGCGGGAGCTCGCGGGACCGCGGCCTTCCGGCCGCGGCTAAGAAGAAACACCGCGGCGGATCTTCGCCAGGGCGCGCATCACCGATGCGTCGGCCATGGCCTCGGTGATCTCGTCCAGCGGCACCCAGCGGGCGTCCTTGGCGTCGGAACTGGCGGTCAGGTGGGTCGTGGTGGCTCGGAAGAGGAAGCGCACGTCGTAGTGCTTATGGGCCGGCTCATCTTTTTTCGGGTTGGCCGGGATCGGGTGGATGTCGACGTCGAAGATGGGCTGCTGGTGGTTTTCGGCCATCATGAACAGCCCCGTCTCCTCGGCCAGCTCGCGCAGGGCGGCGTGCAGGACGGTGGGGTCATCAGGGTCGATGTGCCCGCCGGGCTGGAGCCAGCGGTGCAACTTGGCGTGCATGATCAGCAGCAGGGCATTGCCATCGGGGCTGAGCACGAATGCGCTGGCGGTGAAGTGGCCGGGGTCGAAATGCTTGCGGGAGAAGGGATTTTCAGGCGCATCGATCAGCGCGAACATGTTTTCGTGATGCGTCGCCTCGCGGGCATCGGCGGGGGCGAACGTCTCCAGCAGGCTGGCGAGTTGGGCGCGAAGCTCATCCATGGCAGCCATTGTAACGGCCTGTTGATCGCGTTGCCCGGGGTCGGCGGGGTGCTATCATGGTCGACCATGGCCCAGCCGATCTCGATCATCATCACCTGCTGCAACAACGAGCAGACCATCGAGGCCGCCTGCGCCTCGTGCACCTGGGCGGATGAGATCGTCGTGGTGGACTCGGGATCGACCGACCGGACGGTGGAGATCGCCAAGCGATTCACCGACCGCGTGATCATCGAGCCCTGGCGGGGCGGGTACAGCAAGCAGAAAGAGTTCGCCACCTCGCAGGCCCGCAACGACTGGGTGTTCATCGTCGACTCCGACGAGGAAGTCTCCACGGAGCTGGCGGCGGAAGTTCAGTCGTGGGACCAGGCGTACTTTGACCGGTGGGACATCATTCACGTGCCGCGGAAGAACTGGGTGCTGGGGCGGTTTGTCCGGGCGTGGCTGCCGGATTACGGGTCGCGGATTTTTCATCGTGATCGAGTGCGTTGGAACGAGCACGTGCTGCACGATGCGCGCGAGCCGCTGGACCCGTCGCGCGTCACGCACAGCCGGTGTCATCTGCTGCACAAGCGCATCGGGCGTCAGGAATTCGAAGGGTACTTCAGCGGCAAGCGGATGGACGCGCGGGTGATGCCGGTGGCCCGGCAGATGTACGACCGGGGCCGACGGTGTCACTGGTGGGATCTGCTGTTTCGACCGTGGGGCGCGTTTTTCAAGTTCTACATCATGAAACGCGGGTTTTTAGACGGCACATTCGGGTTGATGATGGCGCAGAAGGCGTCGGTCAGCGTGCAGCTGAAATACGCGGCGCTTTGGGCGATTCAGAACGACCCCGAACTGGCCGGCGACGATCAGTCCGACGCTTCGTGAACACCTCTCCCGCCGGGAGAGGTCGGCCCGAAGGGCCGGGTGAGGGTGTCTTCAAATAACGGTAGACGCATGCTGTGGGGTGTTGTTGATTTCCGAGCGCCCCTCACCCCAGCCCTCTCCCGCCGGGAGAGGGGGTATGAGCCAGCTCGCGCAGCAGCGTTTCGAGTTGGTCCACGTGAACATCCATCGAAATCTTGTCGGCCAGCCCGGCGGTGGCATCGGCGCATGATGCACGTGTCTGGTCATCGCAGAGTTGGGTCATCGCGTCGGCCAGCGCATCGGTTTCTTCGGGGCTGCGAATGATGCGGCCGGCCTTGCCTTCCAGCAGGGCCGCCGGGGCTTGCGCGTCGAAGGGCGAGGGCGGTTGCTGCTCGCCGGTCGGGTCGTAGATCCACTGCGACGCGCCGTTGTAGAGCGTGCTGATGGCCGGGACGCCGTGCAGCAGCGACTCGAGCACGACCTTGCTCGACGGGTCGTACCACGTCGGCAGCACGGTCACATCCGCCGCGGCGTACAGTGCATCCATCTGCCGCGTCGGGCCGACCCAGCGGATCGCGCTGCTGACCGTGGCGTGGTGCGGCTGGCAGCCGGCGATGATCAGCCGGGCACGCGGGTCGCGGGTTTCAACGGTCGCCATCGCTTTCAGCAGCGTCGGCAACCCCTTGAGCCCGGGGTTCATCGCCGCGAACACGAACACGATGTCGCGCTCATCGAGGCCCATGGTCGCCCGGGTGCGCTGTCGCAATGCTTGTCGGGCTTCAGGCTCCAGCGTGTGAATCTCCGCGGCGTTGGGGATCATCACCACGTTTTTCGAGCGCGTCATGTAGTGGTGAAACAACTGATCTTTGACGTACTTGCTGATGGCGACGATACGCTGGCGACGCGGGTGGTGCAGCGCCCGGCGTTCGGCGGCGAGCAGGG
This sequence comes from Planctomycetales bacterium ZRK34, assembly GCA_014873095.1. GTDB lineage: Bacteria > Planctomycetota > Phycisphaerae > Phycisphaerales > Zrk34 > Zrk34. The sequence continues at coordinate 2,279,868 of CP050848.1, read as the reverse complement.
CCAACTGCTTCGGGCTCAACCACACCGTCAGTTGCTTCAGCGTGCGGCGGGCTTCGGTGGGGCGGCGGGCGATGTTTCGCGCCAATGTTTCACGCACCATCCCGCCGCGCGGTTCGATCACGTCGGCGGCGACGGCGGTCGTCATCGACAGGCTCACATCGAATCGCCCTTCGCGGAGTTGTGCCCCGGCCCAGCGGACAAACAGCACCAGCCCGATCGCCGTCTTCGTGCTCAGCCCCGGCGCCAAACGCACCGTCCCGCCCGGCAGCGCGTCGGCGAGGCCCGAGCCGGCGAGGATCGTCACATCGTGACCGCGCTGGATCAGTCGCCGGGCGATCTGCTCGGTGGATCGTTCATTGCCGCCGGCGGCAGGGTCGAACTTTTCAATGACGATGGCGATCCGCATGGTGGATACTTTAACCGCCAAGGCAGAAGAAGTTCACCACAGAGAACACGGAGGGCACAGAGATTGTGAATAGTGTTTTTCTTTTCAACCTCTTTTGTTTTCCTCTGCGCACTCTGTGTTCTCTGTGGTTAAATTTTCACGCGGCGGTGGTGGTGAGGATCTGGTCGGCGGCGGCGATGACCTGGTCGACCACGATGCCGGTCATCGAGCCGTGGGGGTGGCGTGAGACGATCAGGCGTTCGTGGGGGGCGTCGAGGCGCGTCCAGGAGGGGTCGGTCGGGCCGAAAAGACTGATCACGGGGGTGTTCAAAGCGGCGGCGATGTGCCGGGGACCGGTGTCGTTGGTGATCATCAGGTCGGCGGCGGCGACGAGTGATTTGAGCAGGGCGAGGTTTGACCCGCACTTGGGCAGGTCAATCAGCGGGTGTCGCGCTGCTCGTTGGACCGCTTCGAGGATGGGCCGCTCGGCGGGAGAGCCGTTGAGCATGACGACCGCTTTGTGGGCCTGGATCAGGTGATCGGCGACGGCGGCGAAGCGATCGGCGGGCCAGAGCTTGGCGTCGCCCTTGGTGGCGGCGCCGGGAGTGAACATGACCAGGGGGCCGGTGGCTTCACTGACGCCGGCGGCTCGGAGCAGCGCTTCGGCGGCGCGGTCGTGATCGGGGCGGGTGAAAAGCTGCATCCGGCGCTCGGGATTTTCAGCGCCGAGGTATTGGGCCAGACCCAGGTAGTAGTCGATCATCGGGATGGGCACGAACTTGCCGCGGTCACGGATCGGGATCAGGCGATCGGTCAGCAGCAGGCCGCGCCCGTCGCGGTCGTACCCGATGCGCCGGTCGATGCCGGCGAGCTTGACGATCAGGGCTGAGCGGAAACTGTTGGGCAGGAGCACGGCCGTGTCGAAATCGCTGCGGCGGAGGCGCGTGGTCAGCGCGGCGGTGGAGCGGCGGCGGTTGGATGCCTGCGTCAGCGCGCTGCGACGCGGGCGCAGCGTGATCAGGCGATCGTACCACGGGGCGGCGTCGATGATCGGTCGGACGTAGCTGCGGACGAGGTAGCTGATGTGGGCGTCGGGTTTGAGTCGGCGCAGCAGTCGCAGGGTCGGCGTGGCCATCACCACATCGCCAACCCAAGACGGCATCACCACCAGCAGGCGGTCAAAATCAGGTCGCCCTCGCTTGCTCACGGGCGGGATTGTATCAAATGTGGCGGCGGGTTGGACCGGGCGGGCGGCGCGATCTCGCCAGCAGCGGGAAAGACCCCGGCGGCGGTCAAAATTTATCTGCCGATCGGCCGGGCTTGTGATATATTATTCGGATTAATCGTAACTTGATGGGTCTTGGAGATGATCACCATGTTCAATGGATTACGTGTAATGACCGTGGCGGCGATGGTCGGCGCTTTCAGTGCGGCAGCCCCGGCGACCGTGCTCTACGATGCCGGGCTCAACACCCAGCCCGGCGCCCAGGCGTGGACCAGCTTCTTCCTCGGCGGAACCCAGTCCGTCGCCGGCGGGGCGCTGACCGTCGATACCTCGTCCAGCGAGTCGATTCAGGGCGGGTACTCCCGCACGGATCAGGCCGTGGACTCGGTGACCGGCGTCACGCTCGGCTTCGATCTGAAGATGCTGACCGAAACCCACACCGGCAGCACCAACCGCGCCGGGTTCAGCGTGATTCTGCTCGACGGTTCGGCCATGGGCATCGAGATCGGCTTCTGGACCGACGAAGTCTGGTCGCAGGATGATTCGCCGCTGTTCGTCCGGGCCGAGACCGCCGGTTACGACACCACCGCCGACTTCGTCCACTACGAGCTGACACTGGCAGGCTCAGCCTACACGTTGACCGCCGACGGCTCCCCGCTGCTGGCCGGCGCCATCCGTGACTACAGCGCCTTCGCCGGATTTCCGGATGTCTACGAGACGCCCAACTTCATCTTCTTCGGTGATGACACCACCAGTGCCGGCGCGAGCTGGCAGGTTCAGCAGGTCGCGCTGAACACGATCCCCGAACCCGCCAGCCTGCTGCCGCTAGGCATGCTCGCGATCGCCCTCAAGCGCCGGCGGATGTCAGGTCGCGCCCGCGCAGCAGGCTGAACGCTGCCGCCGCGATCACCACCAGCCCCGCCACGAAGACCCACACATTCAGGCCCGTGACGTCCGCCCAGGTGACTTTGCCCAGGTCCACCGCCGCCAGCACGTGCTGTTTGAACCACGGCTCGACCTCAGCGTAAACCGCTGCGCCGGTGACCATGCCCGCCGCGCCGAAGATCGCGTGGCGTGAGCCTTCACCAATCGCGCCGATCGCCGTGCCGGGGCAGTACCCCAAAAGCGCCATGCCGACGCCGAAGATCACACCGCCCAGCGCGTTGGCCGCGAGCGTGGCGTTTTTCACGTGCAGCGGCACATCCCACATCTGGTGCATGGCCCACACGCCGATGCTGCCGACGACCACCGCCGTGAACATCACCCGGATCACCGTGTGATTGGCCCACAAAAATTGCCCGAGGATCACGCGGAACCGCGTCACCCCGCCGCGTTGCAGCAGGAAGCCGAACACGAGCCCCGTGATCAGGCCCATCGCCAGTTTGCCCGGTGAATCAAATCGAAGATATTCAAACATGACGACGACCTGCCTTTCCGTAAAGCGCCAGGGCTGTGGCGATGCCCGCCCCGAAGAAACATGCAAAAAATGTCCAGCTTCCGACGGCCAACTGCAGCGATCCGCTGATGCCGTGCCCGCTGGTGCAACCGCCGGCCAGCCGCGCCCCGAACAGGATCGCGACGCCCCCGGCGAAGGCCCCGAAGTATCGCACCGCCCGGCTCGGTCCGAAGCGCCAGGCCCACAGGTCCGGCACGTGCTCCTTGATCCCGCTCCGCCCCAATTTCGCTGAGATCAACGCCCCGAGCCCCAACCCGATCACCAGCATCATCTGCCAGTTGATCGCGGGTTTGTCGACCATGTGCTTGGCCAGGTACGCATTCTGCTCGACGTGCTGCGGTGCGAAAAACGACTCGATCAGCCCCGCGAGATTCACGAAGCTGGTGCTCGTGCCCAGGGCCTTGTCCATCAGTCCGAACGTGATCCAGCTGAGCACCCCGAGCCCCGCGCCGACCACGTAGGGCGACCATCGGGCTTGCCGAAGAAAACCAGGCATGTCAGACGCTCCTTTCGCGGGACAAACTCCCGCATAAAATTATCGATATATCATGAACATTTGATATTTAAGCGCAAATAAAATGCGTGTCGTCTCACACGCAGAATTTTCGCAGGCAGGTGATCATCTGTCTGGCCGTGGGATCGATCACGCGGTAGTAGACCTGCCGCTGATCGCGCTGCGATTCGAGGATGCCGTGGGCCCGCATCAGGTTCAGGTGCTGCGACACCGCCGCGGGCGCCAGGTCCACCGCCTCGGCCAGCTCGCCGACCGAGTAATCCCCGCTTAAAAGCAGCTCCACCATGCGGATGCGATCGGCGTGCGCCAGCACGCGCAGCACTTTCGCCGCCTGTTCAATCACGCCGGGGTCGATCGGTTTGTGCTTCGTTTTTGCGGGCATTAGATAATCATAATATCATGAAGTTTTGATATATCAAGTGCGGTGGATATTTTGTCTCGCGATTGAGCCACGTGCATGTGGCGCTTGGGCCTGGGCTATTCGAGATAGGTGTAGCCGGCGAGGCCGCGCTCGTAGGCGCTGAGCAGTTGACGGGATTCGGGAACCGTCATGTGGTTTTTGCGGACCGAGCGCTCGCACTCGCGGCGGATGTTGCGGTACAACTCGCCGGCATCGTACTGCAGGTAGCTGAGCACCTCGCGGACGGTGTCGCCTTCGACGACCTCGTCGATGGACCACTGGCCGTCTTCTTCGAGGCTGATGTAGACGACGTTGGTGTCGCCGAAGAGGTTGTGCAGATCGCCGAGCGTTTCCTGGTACGCGCCGATGAGGAAGGCGGCGAGGTAATACGTATCGCCGTCCTTGATTTCGTGAACGGGCAGCGTGTGGCGCACATCGCGGAGATCGACGAAGCGTTCGATCTTGCCGTCCGAATCGCAGGTGATGTCGGCCAGGGTGGCCTTGCGCAGCGGGGCTTCATTCAGGCGGTGGATCGGCATGATCGGAAAGATCTGATCGATCGCCCACGAATCGGGCAGGCTTTGAAAGATCGACAGGTTCACGAAGTAGGTGTCCGACAGCTTCTGCTCGAGGTCGGCCAGCTCTTCGGGGATCGGGTCAAACTCGCGCACCAGGTCGCGGATCTTCAGGCACGTCGACCAGTACAGCCGATCGACCAGGCCGCGCTGGGTGAGGGTGAGGTTGCCGAAGTTGAACATCAGCAGCGCTTCCTCGCGGGCCTGGCGGGCGTCGTGATAGCACTCCAGCACGTTGTCGGCATTGAGCTTGAGGTAGGCTTCGGAAAGATCATCGAGCACGCGCGGGGGTTTTTCACCGAGCTTGTCGTCGGTCCAGTCGTCGCCGACGGCGTAGTGGTCGACCCGCTTGGCCCCGAGCACGTTGAACACCAGCACGCTGTGGTGGGCGACCATTGCGCGGCCGGCCTCGGTGACGATTGTGGGATGCGCCACGCCGGCGTCGTCGCACACGCCCATGACGCGGTAGACCACGTTCGAGGCGTATTCGTCGAGGCTGTAGTTGATTGAGAAGTCCCAGTTGGTCTGCGAGCCGTCGTAGTCGACGCCGAGCCCGCCGCCGACGTCGAGGTATTTGAGCCCCGCGCCCATCTTCGACAGTTCGACATACACGCGGGCCAGTTCGCCGACGCCGGCATTGACGGTGGCGATGTCGGAAAGCTGCGAGCCCATGTGGCAGTGGATGAGCTGGAAGCAGTCGAGCATGTCGGCCTCGCGGAGGCGGTCGACGACCTCGAGCACGCCCGGGATCGACAGGCCGAACTTCGCCTTTTCGCCGGATGACTTTTCCCACCGGCCGGAGCCGCGCATCGAGAGGTTGACGCGCACACCGATGCCGGGGCGCACCCCGAACTCGGTCGCCTGCTGAATGATCAGCTCGAGCTCGGAGAGATTTTCGATGACGGTGATGATGCGCCGGCCGAGCTTGGTGGCGAGCATGATGTGCTCGATGTAGCGCTCTTCCTTGAAGCCGTTGCAGACGATCAGCCGGTCGGTGTCGTCGACGGTCATGCCGAGCACGGCCAGCAGTTCGGGTTTGGACCCGGCCTCGAGGCCGAACTTGTACGGCCGGCCGTAGTCGCGGATCTGCTGGACGAGGTAGTGCTGCTGATTGACCTTGATGGGGTAGACAGCCTGGTAGTCGCCTTTGTATTCGTTGTCTTTGATCGCCTTGCCGAAGGCTTGGTTCATGTCTTCGATGCGCTGGGCGAGCAGATCGCCGAAGCCGACGATGACGGGATCGCTGATGCCGCGTTCTTCGAGGCCGGTGACGACCTCGTGCAGGTCGATGCTGCGTCCGTCGCGACGGGGCGTGACATGCACGTGGCCGTCGGGGCCGATGTTGAAATAGCCGGCGCCCCAGCCGTCGATCTGATACAGCTCGGCGGAGTCGGCGAGTGACCAATCACCCGGGTGGGCGGGGTCGGGGCTGCGTTTGGGCGCTGCGGGCGGAGCGGGGGGTTGATTCATAGTGGCAAGTTTATTCCGCAGGCAATCGCGTGTCACGGATTGTCTACACGGCGGGGGAAATTTTCGACATGGGTGGGGCGGATTCCGACCCGGCCGGCCCAAGCGATTACAATGGCTGGCGATGGCCCTGCATGCTGAACAATCCGACCGCTACACGAAGTTCGCCATGCGCCTGACCCGCGCGCGGCCGGGGCTGCACAGCTTCATCACGACGCTGACGCCGAACTTCACCGAGGCTGAAAAGACCCTGCGGGACGCCTCGCTGGTGTTGTGGGAACAATACGACGACTACGAGCCGGGCACGAACTTTCTGAGTTGGGCATGCCGGATCGTGCGACGGCAGGTGATCGAGCATCGACATGCGGCATCGCCCGACGCGGCGGCGGCCGGGTTCAGCGCCGCGCTGATCGAGCGGCTGGCCGACGAAACGCTGGTCGATGCGGAACTGGAGCGGCTGGCGGCTGAGCGCCGCGCGGCCGGGCAGTGCATCGCGAAGCTTCAGCAGGGCGATCGCAACCTGATCCGGGTGATCTACGGCGGCAAGCAGACCGCCCAGGCGATCGCGGCCCAACTGAATCGGCCGGTGCAGAGCGTTCACCAGCGGCTGTGTCAACTGCGACGCGCCGTTGAGCAATGTGCTCAGCGCACCCTCGACGGGGAGGGCGGCGCATCATGAGCCATGTCGATCATCAACGACTGATGACACTGATCGACGCGCTGTGCAGTCAGACGCTGGATGCGGCGGGTATGGCGGAACTCGAAGCCATGCTCATCGACGACGCCGAGGCGCGGCGGGTGTATCGACATGCGATCAACACACACTCGACCCTGCGGCAGTATGCACAGGCCACGTCGAGCTCCGGGCCGAAGATGACGGTCAAACCGCTGCATGTGATCATCGCGGCGGCGGTGATCGTGGTGGTCATCACCGTGGCGGCGATCGTCGTGCATCGGATTTTTCCGGCGAAACCCGGCGAAGGGGCGGGGCGATCAGCACACACCGCAGCGCCGATTCAGTCCGACAAGGCGCCCGGCGAGAAGGCAGAGCCCTGATCACGCTTTGGCATTGTCGTCGGGGTCGGGGTCGGGGTTTTGCCCGGTGGCGGCGGCCTCGTCGAGATACCACGTCAGCTCGGTGTCTTCGCGGGCGGGTTTGACCCCCGTGACCGGCAGGCGCTGCACATCATCCGGCGACGCGGCGACCTGCTTGAGCATGTCATACTTCGAGACGCCGGTCAGCAGCAGGCCGATGTGGCGGGCGTTGTTGATCAGCGGGTAGGTCATGGTCATGCGCGGGCGCGGGGCCATGACCGCTTCGCCGTCGTTGATGATGATCCAGCGTTCGGTTTCAGTCAGACCGGGCGTCTGCGGAAACAGCGAGGCGGTGTGACCGTCGGGGCCCATGCCCAGCAGCACGAGGTCAAGGCGACCGTTGGCGGAGGGATTGTCCAGCGCCGCACGCAGGTCGTGTTCATACTTCACATCGCCGCCGTCTTCGGTGACCATCATCGGGTGCACATGTGCGGGGCCGATGGGCACATGCTCGACGATCAGCTCGTTGATCATGCGGTAGTTGGACTTTTCATGATCAAACGGCACGCAGCGTTCGTCGACGATCCACAGGTGCGTTTTCTCCCACGGCATCGCGCGGTAGCGCGGATCGATGACCAGGTGCTGATAGAGCACCTGCGGGGTCGATCCGCCGGACAGGGCCAGGTGGAACTCGCCGGCAACGCCGACGCGATGGCGGGCGAGCTGGCAGATATCGTCGGCCACGCGATCGACGAGGGATTCGACATCGGGTTCGATCACGCGGCGACCGCGCAGGCCGGTGAGCGCGAGGTGGGTCTGAAGGTTCGCCATAGTGATTCACTCAAATAAGGCGAGGGGAATTAATTCCCCCCGCCTCGTGTCATTTCATGTCCTTGCGCCAGCGGGTGGACACGCCTTCGGGGTTGTGCCAGTGGCCGTCGCCGGCGAACAGACCTTCGGCGGCTTCGGGGCCCCACGACCCGGCTTCGTATTCGTGCATGGCCTTGCGGGGGTTGGCTTCCCAGTGGTCGAGCACGGGGCTGACGATGCGCCAGGCGGCTTCGATTTCGTGGCGATCTTTGAACAGCGAGCGGTCGCCCTGCATCGCGTCCAGCAGCAGGTGGGCATAGGCTTCGGGGATGTGTCCGCCGAACTGATCGAGGTAGTCGAAGTCGAGCACGGCCGATCGGACATCCATGCCCTGGCCGGGGACTTTACCCTCAAAGCGCAGGCTGATGCCCTCATCGGGCTGAATGTTGATGACCAGCCGGTTGGGCGCGACCTGGTGATCACCGCCGGCCGCGCAGAACATCTGATGGGGCGTGGGCTTGAAGTAGAGCACGATCTGCGTGAGCTTGCGCTTCATCGCCTTGCCCGTGCGGACGTAGAAGGGCACGCCGGCCCAGCGCCAGTTGTCGATGTTCACACGCAGGGCGGCGTAGGTGTCGGTATTCGATTCGGGGGAAACGCCTTCTTCATCGACGTAGCGCACGTAGTCCTTGCCGTCGATCGTGCCGGCTCCGTACTGGCCGCGCACGGCGTAGCGGTCGACGTCTTCGGGCTTGATGTCGGCGACGGCTTCGAGCACCTTGCGCTGCTCCATGCGAAGGTCGGCGGCGCTGAAGCTGTTGGGCGCTTCCATGGCGACCGACGCCATCACCTGCAAAAGGTGCGACTGAATCATGTCGCGCATCGCGCCGGAGCCTTCGTAATACCCGCCGCGGCCTTCGACGCCGACGGTCTCGGCGGCGGTGATCTGCACGTTGTGCACGTACTGGCGATTCCACAGCGGCTCGAAAATCGAGTTGGCGAAGCGGAACACGACCATGTTCTGCACCGCCTCCTTGCCGAGGTAGTGGTCGATGCGGAAGATCATTTCCTCTTCGAACACGCGCCCGAGCACGCGGTTGAGATGTTCAGCCGACGGCAGGTCGTGCCCGAAGGGTTTTTCGACGACGATCCGCTGCCAGGGCAGCGACTCGCGGTTGATGCTGCACCAGCGCTTGCCTTCGGTGACCATCTGCGCCGCGCCGATGTTGATGATGACCGGCTCGTAGAGCTTCGGCGCCATCGAAAGGTAGAACAGCAGGTTGTCGCCGGTGCCGTACTGCTGGCTGAGCTCGCCGATGCGGGTTTTGATCGACCCGAAGTCTTCGTACTTGGTCGCGTCGGCAGCGTGGTAGTGCAGCATCCTGGCGAATTCGGTGAAACCGTCGTCGGTGTACCCGGCGACTTTCTTGCAGAACGGCAGCACCCGCTCACGGAACGCGTCATCCGAAAGCCCGCTGCGGGATACGCCCAACACGGCAAATGGTTGCGGCAGATGTCCTTCGCAATACAGTTCGTAAAGCGCAGGAATCAGCTTGCGCTTGGTCAGATCGCCGGAGGCGCCGAAGATGATCATGACACAAGGTTCGGCCACGAGGGCGCTGTTCTGAGGCATTGGTCAATAACTCCCGTTGCTGCGAGAAAAAACCGTGTTGCCTGAAGCATACCCGGTTTTAGGTCGCAGGATAACTCCCCATGGCCGGGCATTTTCAGTTTTTTGCCGCGCCGGCATGTGATCGCTGCCCGTGGTGGGGCCTCGGCACGAAGCTGTGCACGGCCTGCCGACGGCGCCGGAATTGGGATCAGTAATCTGCGTAGGGGCGGCCGGCCGGATGCTTGCATGCGCTGGATAGTCTGAACAGACAACGATCTATGCGCGATTTGGCTAAAGACGGCGAAGTCACCGCAGCCATAATGCGGTCGTGCATGAGGAACCGCTCCGGGTTTTCCTGAGTCGGCATGGCCAGGTCGTTCGTATTGAATCTCAGTATGGATATCGCTTGACACAAAACCGTTTGATTCTTGGCGGTGATGCATCATGACGAATAACGAACGTCACATTCATATTCAGTTCGACGACGAAGTCGGCCTTCAGAAGATGGGTTACCGCTGCGCGGGTCGCGGCTATGAGGGGCAGACCGATCGCCACCGCGCCTGGACGCTGCTGTTTCTGGCCGAAGGCAAGGCTGCGCTGCACGCCAACAGCCGCCGGTACGATGTGAAGGCTCCGTCGCTGATGCTGCTGGACCCGTTTCACCGCTACCGCATCACCTCCGAGGGGTGTGAGTTTCTCTACGTGCAGTTCACGTTCCGGTTCCACCCCGATCGGCCGATCCGCCCGAATCTCTCACTGCCGATTCTGCATGTCGAGTGCCTTGCCGATCTGCACAAGCAGTTTGCCGAGATGTCTGGGCGCGTCGCCGGCTGTGATGACACGCAACTGGGGTCATTGCGCCGGCCGGTGCATGAGTTGATTCTGAAGCTCGTTCACGAGATCACCCAGCCCATGCCCGAAGGGCACAAACATGCGGACAACGGCGACGGGCGCCTGGTTGCCATCAAGCAGTTTCTGGCGCACAACGCGGAGAGTTCGCTGAATCTAAAACGCGCCGCTGCATCGTTTTACCTTTCGCCAAGCCACCTGTCGCGCCTGTTTCGACAAGCCACGGGTCGGACTTTGAAGCAGTACCACCACATTCTGCGCATGCAGCGGGCGGCCGACCTGCTGACTGAAACCAACCGCAGCATCACGCAGATCGCCGAGGACCTGGGTTTTTCGACGGTTCACCACTTCTCCAGGCGATTCAAGCGTTTTCATCAGGTTTCCCCGGTCGAGTACCGCCTGCGTAAACGCGATACGGCCGACCTGACGCCGGACGAATAACGGATTGCGCTAACGGATAATGCGCTGATTCGCCAAAGACGCCGGAGCGCCCGGGCTCTAATATTATTGATGTATGCATCAAGAGACTATCGGGGAACTCCGATGGTCGATGATTGCGGCAGATGGATCGCAGCATTCCTCAACGGTCGTTTTTTTTGACCTAATTCTCCAGGGCTCTGGTGGTCAAGCATGGCACAACGACACAATGGGTCGAACATTCAGGTATTTGTGCGTCCCACGGATGATCAGATCGCGGAACTGGCTCACCTGATCTGGCACTACGAGAACCAGCCGGAGGGCAAAGCGATGGATCACTGGCTGGCCGCGGAGCAGACGCTGATGCGCGAGGCTGAGAACCAGACCCCGCTCGTGGCACGGACCCGCAAACGCAAGCGGAGTCGTCCTACGACTTGACTTGTGGCTATGATGCAGGCGTCCTTATCCCAAAAGAGCCGGTCTTCATGATCAAGCGTGGACGATCCATGTGTGCTGAACGATTCGTGATTCGCTCCTACCGTCATGAAGACAGCGCCGCGGTGCGTGAGTTGTTTTATCGTGGGCGGCTCGATGGTCGCAGCGACGAAGACCCGCGCGACACCGGGGCGGACATGGACAGCATCGAATGCTCCTATTTCGCCCAGCCGCAGGATCATTTCTGGGTGGCCGAGTCGGATGGACGCATCGTCGGGCTGGTGGGGGTCACGGAGATGGAGCCCGGGGTTTCGGAAATTCTTCGCCTGCGGATCGATCTGGCTTTGCGGGAGACCGATCTGGTCAATCGTCTGCTGACCACCGCCCTGCAGCACTGTACGCGCCACGGTGTGGGCAAGGTGCTGCTGAATACGTTCGTGGATCATCAGCAGGCGATGCAGATCCTCGCCCCGGATCTGCAGCCGCACATCCGCGCTTACCGTGATCGCGGCAACCGGGCGCGCATCGAGTTGTGCTCTCCCGAGGTCGTCGTGAACGTCGACAACCTGCCCAAAAAAATATAAACCACTGTAGTATAATTGCCTGCGCGTGATTGTGTCGCCGTCTGGTGTCAGTTTTTTTGCGTGATGTTGTATCAGTAGTGGGGCGACGTCGCTTTGAGGTATCCCATGGTGATGGATCAGGACACATTGGTCAGAGCACTGCTGCGGGAACGAGCCAAGCTCGTGTCGTACATCTGGTCGATCGTACACGAGCCGAACCTGGCGGATGATGTGTTTCAGGAAGTCTGCCTCGAAGCGATCCACCACATCGATCAGATCACCGATGCCGATCATCTGCTGGCCTGGGCTCGGCGGACCGCCCGTCACCGCTCGCTGAATGCCCTGCGGCAGCGCGATCGCCAGCCGCAGTGCCTCAGTCAGCGCACGATGGATCTGCTGGACCGGACGTGGATCGATCACGACGGGGTGGAGACGGACCCGACCGTGGCGGCGCTGCACCACTGCCTGGATCAACTGACGCCGCGTTCGCGCCGGCTCGTGAAGCTGCGTTACGTCGACGGGCTCAAGGGGGCGGCCGTCGCCTCCAAGCTCGGGCAGAAGCTCGATGCGGTGTACAAAGCCCTGTCGCGCATCCACCACCAGTTGATCGACTGCATCGGCCAGCACCGCCGCAAGCTCGGGGAGGTTGACGATGCCTGATCCTGCACGCGATGCAAGCACCGACCTGGGCCCGATGATTCTCGGGTTTCTCGACGACACGCTGACCGCCGAGCAGCTTGCCGAACTCGACGCCCACCTCGAATCAGACCCCGCAGCCCGCGACCTGATGGTCCACATCTGTACGCACGCCAGCCTCATCAACGAAAAGCTCGCCGACAGTCTGCATGTCAGTGAACAGGACACAGGAGACAGGGAGCAGGCCCCCACGCCGACGCTGAGGCTCCGCCGAAGCGTCTGGTACGCCGCCGCCGCGCTGATCGCGCTGGCCGTGACCGCCTGGTTCGTGTTCGACCCGGGCGCCCGGTCCACACCCCCCAGCCCCACGGCAACACGCAGCGTCGCCTTGCTGACCAACACCGCCGGCGCGGTGTTCACCGATTCCTCCGTGCCGATGGACCTCGGCGCCGAACTGGCCCCGGGGCTTATCCAGCTTCAATCCGGCACCGCCCAGATCATGTTTCATCGCGGGGCGGTCGTCAGTCTGGTCGCCCCCTGCAGCTTCCGCATTCTGGATGACAACCGCGGCCGCCTCGACAGCGGTGCCCTGGAGGCGACGGTGCCGCCGGGCGCGGTGGGCTTCAGCATTGACGGGCCGCGCGGGGTGCGCGTCGTCGACCTGGGCACCGAATTCCGCATGGTGGTCGACGCCCGCCGGCGCACGGAGGTTTACGTCGTGCGCGGTCGGGTGCGTTTGGCGCTGGCCGATCAGCCGGGCGCCGAGCATGCGGCGATGGAACTGGCCGCCCGCGATGCCGGTGTGTTCGATCCGTCGATGTCGTCCCGCATGATTCAACCGCTGGAACCGGGAACCTTTTTACGCAACTGGTGGCGGCACACCGGCGCCGATCGGATCGACGCAATGAAAACCGATGCAGCCCTGCTGGACACCAACGGCGACGGCATCGGCGACAGCACCTTCGTGCCGCGGCGCGGGTCCGTTGCCGTCGGCGAGCAGAACAGCGGCGCCGACCGCCACCCGCTGCGGTACTACCTGCCGTTTGATCTCACCGACGAGCAGCGGGCGGTCCTCGCCTCGGCAGACCGGATCGAACTGGCCATCACGCTCAACCAGGTTCAGAACGTCGACGAACTGACGATGCGCCTGATCGGCCTGACGGATCACGAGCCCGTGTCCGCCTTGCCGACCGACTACCACGCGGCGGGCCAGACGATCAGCGATGCGGCGATGACCGCTGACACCCCGGTCGGCCCGGTGTTTATCGACGTGACCGACTTCGTCCGCGCCCAAGCGCAGGCCGGCCACGGCGTGGCGTTTCGCTGTGAACTGATCGGCGCGCCGCTGCCGCATGTCGACAGCAAGATCAACAACTTCATTGTCAACACGTCGAGCCATGCCGACGAAAGTTGCCGCCCGTATTTGAAACTGCATTGGAAATGAGAAAGCCCCTCCCACTGGACAGGAGAACCACGATGTTGAATCGACGCCCCCAACCCCTCGCCATGTTTATCGCCGTGATGATGTTTGCGGTCGGTTTTGTCGCCACTGCCGACGCCGGCACCATCATCGCCAGCGGACAGAACCGCGGGCTGTATGACAACAACGACGACGAACTGGGCAACGCCCAGCAGACACCCGCCGGCTCGTTGGCCATCGGCGAGCGCAACAGCTCCACCCAGCCGACCACCGATGAGCTGCGCTACTGGCTGCCGTTCGAGTTGACGCTCAGCGATCGCGCCGAAATCGCGACCAGCTCGCAGGTGCTGCTGAGCATCAACCTCGTCGATAAGCAGAACGTGGCCGGATACGCGATCGACATCTGGTATTACACCGGTCGCACTTCCGCCGTGGCCGTGAACGCCGACTATCAGAACGCCGATGGTGTTCTGATCAACGATGCGATCACCGCGACGACGGCAAACGGCATCGTGACGTGGGACGTGACCAGCTTCGTGAAGTCCGAGGCGGCGTTGGCCGGCAGCGTGATCGTCTTCAACCTGCAGATGGACCCGGCGGATCTGCCCGACGAAAACACCACCAAAAACAATTACATCGTCAGCACGGTCGGAGCCGCCGCGGGGCTCGAGCCGACGCTGTCGATCATCCCCGAGCCGGCGACGTTTGCTCTGCTGGGCCTGGGCACGCTGATGCTGTTTCGTCGTCGCCGCATGTTGCGCCACGCCCCGGCGCTCGCGGCGCTCGCGCTGGCGATGATGATCGGGTTCAACAATGCAGCGCAGGCCGCCACGGTGGTCGCCGCTTCGGATGCGGGTCGAGTCATTGACGGTGGCGGCGGGTTCAGCGCCGAATTCGTTGCAGTCGGTGAACCCGGCAGCAACAACGAAGACAACGAAGGCCGCTTCATCGTCTTCTTCACGCCCGATGCCGCTGAGCGCATTCAGATCGCCGCCGCTTCCGAAATCACGCTGGATATTCGGCTGGATCGCACCGGTGACAACAGCGCCGACCTGGCGGGTTTCGCCGTCGACCTGTACGGCTTCGAAGACGTGGAGTTCACGGGCATCAATGCCACGCAGTATCACCAGGCCGCCACGCTGGTTCAGGCCGACGCGTTCACCGCCGCCGATGGCGGGCAGGTGGACCTGGATCGTTCGTTTGACGTGACCGCTTTCGCCAAGGCTGAGGCCGCCCGCTCGGCGACTTCCACCATCGCCTTCCGACTTCAGGTCAACCCCGACACGCTGCCGATCGTCGACGGCAAGCAGGTCTTCTGGGCGCTGGAAGGCGTCGACTTCGCCAACGGCGGGGCGGTGCCGGTCGAGCCGACGCTGTCGGTGATCCCCGAGCCGGCGACGGCCGCGATGTTCGGACTCGGCGCCTTGGCGCTGATGCGCCGGCGGCGTTCGCACTGAGACATGAGGCCCCAATGGGAGTTGCAGAATGACTATTGACCAAGGAGCAAAAACGATGACGCGGATGTATGGATGGATGATGCTGGGCGTGTTGGTTCTGATGATGGGCGTGCCGGCTTCGGCAGCTCCGGTGACGGTCACCGCTTCGGGCGCCACGCGCCTGATCGACGGCAATGGCGACGATGTGGGCGATTCAACCGGCAATTCGACCACCACCGCTGCAGCCATCGGTGAACCCGGCAACAAGAATGAAAACAACGAAGGCCGCATGTTGATCTACTTCAATCCCTCCGCCGCCGAGCGTGCCGAGATCGCTGCCGCCAGCCAGGTCATTTTCAACGTCATTCTGGAACGCACCGGCGACAACGCCGCCAACCTGGCCGGCTACGAGGTCGATATGTACGGCTACGAGGATGTGACGTTCACCGGCGTCGCGGCGTCGCAGTATCACCAGGCTGCCACGCTGTTGCAGAGCGGCGTGTTCACCCCCGCCGATGCACACACGGTCTCCTCGGACGTCTGGCATTCGTTTGACGTGACCGCTTTCGCCAAAACCGAGGCCGCCCGCTCGGCGACTTCCACGATCGCTTTCCGTTTCCAGGTCGACCCCGACGCTCAGCCGATCGCCGATGGCAACCAGGTCTTCTGGGTCGGCATCGGCATCGACGGCAGCCGAACGGCCACGCTGTCGGTGATCCCCGAGCCGGCCTCGGCCGCCATGTTCGGACTCGGCGCCCTGGTGCTGATGCGCCGGCGGTGTGGATAAATAGCCGCGATGCAACGCATCGCGGATCGCGAATCGTTGATTCGCGGCTATTGAAAGAACGCTTATGCAACGACGACATGCTTTCACGCTGATCGAACTGCTGGTGGTCGTGGCGATCATTGCGCTGTTGATCGCGATTCTTCTGCCGTCGATGAGCAAGGCGCGCGACACGGCCCGCATGGTCGCCTGCCAGTCGGTGCAGCGTCAGTGGGCCACCGGCAACAGCATGTACGCCACCGATCAGCGCGAGAAGTACGTGCAACCGTTTGAGGGTGATGGAGCGCCCTGGCCGGACCGGTTGTGGATGGCCAATGAGTTGTTGCGTTCAATGGTGGGGCTTTCCAACGACGAGATGTATTTCAAGAACGAGACCACGCTTGTGCCCAAGGGCTTGTATTGTCCGACCAAGCTGGCGGTTCAGCCGAACAAAGCCGCCAACGTGGTATACGGTCAGAACATGCAGACGATCGAAAAGATACAAAACGTTGCGGGCGCTTACGACAGCCCGGTTCGCACCGCGATCCGACACCCCTCGTCGATCATTCAGACCATCGACACCAATTGGTCTTTGAGCGACAAGTCCCACGCCAACTATGCGGTGCACTGGGATATTTATGGTGAGAGCCGCGCCGCGGGCAGCATTGCGCTCGGAATCGCGTATCGCCATGACGAAGGCGCGGTGTTGCAGTTTTTCGATGTGCATGCGGAGTATCGCCGCAAGGCTGAGGTCTACCCCGACGAGGCGGCGGCCCGCGATCAGCTTTGGGACATCTATCGATAATCACGACCGACTCGGCTGGAGTGCATGATGTTTGTTCGATGCGTGGGGTGGGTGCTTCTGTGTTGGATCACGTTCGGTGCGGCAGGACACGCCGCGGGATCGACCCGGCCGAATATTCTGATTCTGCTCGCTGACGACATGGGCTACCAGGACCCCGGCTGCTTCGGCGGCACGGCGGTCAAGACGCCGAACCTCGACCGCCTCGCGGCCGGCGGGATGAAGCTGACGAATTTCTACGCGGGGTCGGCTGTGTGCACCCCGTCGCGCGTGTCGATGCTCACGGGGCGATACCCACTGCGCTTCGATGTCCGCAAGCATTTTTCCGACGGGCCCGAACACCTGCCGCCGCATGTGGTGACGATCGCGCGGTTGCTTCAGCAGGCGGGCTACCAGACGGCACATGTGGGCAAGTGGCACCTCGGCGGGTTGCACGTGACGGACGACGGGCTGCGCGATGCGAGTCTGCCCGGCCCGCGTCAGATGGGGTTCGACCACTACCAGTGTCAGATCGAACAGCAGCCGTTGCGCGGGCAGTTGGGCAAGCGGCGCGTGTTGTATCGCGAGGGTGGAACCTGCCTGCTGCGCGACGATCGGCGTGTCGGCGAAGACGACCCGTACTACCGTAAACATTTCACCGACTGCAACGGGGATTACGCCGTCGAGATGATTCGCAAATTTCACGCGGCGGGGCGGCCGTTCTTTTTGAACGTGTGGTGGCTCGTGCCGCACAAGCCGTATGAGCCGGCCCCCGAACCGCATTGGTCGGCCACCGCCGCCGAGGGCATCAGCGACGACCAGCATCGCTTCCGCTCGATGGTCGCCCACATGGACGCTCGTCTCGGCGATGTGCTGGATACGCTGGATGAACTCGGCATCGCGGACAACACGATCGTGGTGTTCACCAGCGACAACGGCGGCGCTTACGAAGCGGACATCGGCCCGTACAAAGGCGGCAAGACCGACCTTCACGAAGGCGGGTTGCGCGTGCCGGCGATCGTGCGCTGGCCGGGGCGTGTGCCGGCAGGGGCGACGCGCGATGCCGTGACCCACATGACCGATCTGCTGCCGACGCTGTGCGCCGCGGGGGGCGTGAAGCCGCCGGGCGATGTGCATTTCGACGGCATGAATCTTCTGCCGATGCTGACGGCCGATCATGCAGTCGATCCCGGGCAGCGCACGTTGTTCTGGCAAATGGATCTGTACCGCCACCTTCAGCGACACGATCCCAAGCCCAAGCCGTATTCGAAGGAAATCATGCGGCAGGGGCCGTGGAAGCTGATGTGCTTCGACGGTAAACCCGTTGAGCTGTGCAACGTCGTCGATGATCCCGGCGAGCAGGTGAACCTGCTGGATCGCGAGCCGGATCGTGTGCGCTCGATGCACAAGCAACTGGCGGCGTGGCTCGCCGAGCCGCGTGATACCCGGCGGTAAAACGACGATCGGCCGACGGTTAATTTTTTGAGGCGCGAACATGAAATCGACGGGTATGTTGTTGGTGATGGCGTTGGGCGTGATGTCTTTGAGTGCCTGTCAGACCACGCGCGGCACGTACTACGTTTCAGCGACGCACGGCGACGACGTCGATCACGATGGCAGCTTCGGGCGGCCGTTTCGCACGATCAGCACGGCGGCGGAGCACATGCAGCCCGGTGAGCGATGCCTGATCCGCGGCGGCGTGTATCGTGAAACCGTCACGCCGGCGGCGGACCATCTGTATTTCGGGCCGTACAAAAACGAGCGCGTCGTGATCACCGGTTGCGACGTCGTCGAAGGCCCCTGGCAGGCGGAGCGCGACGCGATCATGGCCGCGCCCGTTGAGTCGCGCACGATGCAGGTGTTTGTCGACGGTGAGCGGATGGACCTGGCGCGCTACCCGAATCGGCCGGCCGGCTCGCAGATGCTCAGCTACGACGCGTGGGACAAAACCGTCACCAGCACGCCGGACCCGAAGCAGAAAACCGTCGGGCAGGTCGAGTTCGCCGACATGCCCCCGGCCGAGGCCGATGCGTGGGTCGGCGGGTATTACCTGGGGCGCAACGGGCCCAATCCGTTCACCGCCGCTTGCGGTCGCATCATCGGGTCAGCTGACAATCGCATCACGATCACCGATCTGCCGTTCTGGTGGCGGCGTTCGGTGAACGCCAACTCGGCCGTCGGCGAAGGCGTTGGCTACATCATCAATCATCGGCGCGCATTGGACGCGCCGCGCGAGTGGCACTGGGCCGATGGCGTGCTCCGACTGATTCCACCGACCGGGGCGGACATCAAGCAGGGTCGCGTCGAGGCGCGCACGCGCCTGTGGGGGGTTGATCTGACCGGGCGTGAAGGCATCGTCGTCGAGCGCATCGAGTTGCAAGCCGCCTCGGTGAAGCTGGCTGATTCGATCGACTGCCGCGTGACCGGGTGCATGATCCGCTACCCCGCCCCGTGGACCAGCTACGACTATCCGCAGGGCTCAGACTACGGCGGCGTCGACGATGGATCGTGCGGCGTGTTCGTATCCGGCTCGGGCAATCACATCGCCGACTGCCTGATCGCTCACAGTTGGGGCAGCGGCGTCCGCCTGGAAGGCAACGACAACACACTCGAAAACTGCATCGTTGAAGACATCAACTGGCTCGGCCGGCGCATGCACCCGGTGCAGTGTTTCGGGCAGAACAATCACGTGCTGGGCAACACGATCCGCCGCTGCGGGCAGGCCGGCATCGACGGCGGCAATCGTCTTTGCGGCGTCGAAAAGGTCGGCTTCGGGCTCGACATCCAATACAACCTCGTCACCGACGTCGGCATGCTGAATACCGACTGCGGTTTCTTCTACATCAACAACCAGGGCCCCACACCGCCGGTCAACACCACCGTTGCCTACAACGTCTGTGTGCGCACCCACTCGACCCGCCACGCCTTCGGCATCTATTTCGACAATGGAAGCTGCGGCGGCGTGATCCATCACAACACCGTCGTCGGCGGACCCGCCTGCGACATCGGTATCTTCCTGCACAACTCCGGCGTCGGCATGACCGACTACTTCGTGGCCAACAACACCGTGCTGCAGACCAAGCAGGCGTCGATCGGCTGTCGCGGCAGAAGTAAAAACCCGCCCGCCTCGATCGTTTTCCGCAACAATCTTGCTGACAACAAACTTATCGGTTTCACCGAGCAGGATCACAACCGCGATGATGCGCAGCCCGGTGAATTCGTGAATGTCGAGGCGTTCGATCTGCGGTTGAGTTCCGACAGCCGAGCGATCAACGCCGGCGTCGTGATCCCCGGCATCACCGAGTCGTTCACCGGCCCGGCGCCGGACCTCGGCGCGTATGAACACGGCGCCCCACGCCGCGCCGCAGGGGCTACATGGTCGGTGGGTCGCGCGTCTGTTACTACACCATGATCATCATCCTCCAGGGAGCTTCATCCATGCGTCTGCAATCTGCTGTCCTCCTCGCGTGCCTGTGCAGTCTTGCGTGCGGCGTCGGTGTCCACGCTGCCGATGCTGCCAAGACGAGCAAGCCCAATATTCTGTTCATCCTCGCCGACGACCTGGGCTGGGGCGACCTCGGGTGCTACGGCAATCAACAGATCAAAACGCCGAACCTCGACAAACTCGCCAGGCAGGGCACGATGTTCACGCAGTTTTATGTGAACGCTAGCGTGTGCTCACCGAGCCGCGTCGCTTTTTCCAGCGGTCAGTACCCCGCCCGGTGGGCCATCCACGGCCACCTGTCCAGCCATGACAAAAACGCCCGCCGCGGTATGCCCGATCAGCTCGACCCCGCCGCCCCGATGATCAGTCGCCAGCTTCAGCAGGTCGGCTACGTGACCGGTCACTTCGGCAAGTGGCACCTCGGCGGAATTCCCGCGGCCAGGTACGGCTTTGATGAGTCGAAACTCTTTGCCGGCCCGCCGCCGAACTATCCCGAGCAGAAGACCGACCCCGACTTCTGGGCTCACTCCACGGACCTGTTCGTCGACGCGGCGATCGACTTCGTCAATCGTCATCACGATCAGGGCAAGCCGTTCTACGTGAATCTGTGGACATTTCTGCCGCACGCGCCGATCCGCCCGACCGAGGAGCAGTTGGAACCCTACAACCGCTTCCGCTCGAACTCGCCGCCGTTCACCAGTCCGTGGCGGGCTTACTACGCGGCGGTGACGAGCGTCGACAGCGCGATCGGCCGCCTGCTTGATCGGCTCGATGAATTGGGCATTGCCGACAACACGCTGGTGCTGTTCAGCTCCGACAACGGCCCCGAGGCGATGGAAATCTCCAACGCCCGTCACAGCGGCGTGGGCTCACCCGGCCCGCTGCGCGGCCGCAAGCGGAGCCTCTACGACGGCGGGGTGCGGATGCCGTTTATCGTCCGCTGGCCGGGCCACGTGCCGGCGGGGCGTGTCGAGCGGGCCTCGGTCGTGGCGGCGGTGGACTTCTTCCCGAGCCTGTCAGCCATCACCGGGGCCCCCGTGCCGGACGGATATGCCGGCGACGGTGAGGATGTCAGCGACATCTGGCTCGGCGCCTCGCGCGCCCGCAAGGGCCCGCTGATGTGGGAATGGCGCTACCGGGTGTTTGGTCACGTGGTCAACCGCTCACCGATTCTGTCGATCCGCGACGGCCGGTGGAAACTGCTGATGAACCCCGATCACAGCCGCGTCGAACTGTACGACATGGCCGCCAGCGCCCGCGAGTTGGACAACGTGGCCGGGCAACATGAGGATGTTGTCAAGCAACTGTCAGAGCGTGTTTTAAAATGGCAAAAGACACTGCCGGACAGCCCGTTTGACACCGACGCCGGCCAGGCGAATTACCACGGCCCGGCCCCCGAAATGCCCGAGGCGTTTGACTGAAACTGAGCGGCGTTCACAGGTGTCTTGGTCGCTGTTCATTCAGCGATTTTGTGACGTGCGCGGTACCAGACGCTTCGGCTGGGCCTCAGCGTCGGCGTTTGGATGGTGTTGTTCGGGTAGGGGGGGCGAACTTCGAACAGAGGCAACTACCGGCAATGGTCAGGGGCGGACTTGAACCGCCGACACCCGCATTTTCAGTGCGGTGCTCTACCAACTGAGCTACCTGACCGGGGGTCAGAGCCAGTATCATTGGCCGTGCGGGGGCGGTTGTCAAGCGGGCGGCATCAGTGAATATCGGGGGGGCGGACAATCGCTTGACAGGGTTGGGTTTAGTCTTTATTCTGGCCAGTCCCTAGACGCGGTATTCCCTGCATGGTGGGAAATACAAGCGACACGGCATCGGGTGGGATCGCCGAGGCATGACGCAGGGTCTGGGGGCCGCGCCTTCAGGCGTGGGAAGCAAGGCACTCATGTGACCGTCTGGGAGCGTTTGGCTGGATCATCCGACTTGATCCGGTATTCAGGCGCGGCCTGGTAGGGAGGCATTTCATGGCAAGTCGTCGTTCTCGTCGTAGCCGTAGCGAACGTCGTTCTCATCGCAATCGCTTACGGGCCAAGCGAGCTGCGCGTCGCAAACTGAGTCTTGAATCACTCGAACCGCGGCTGCTGCTCACGACGCTGTTCGGCGGCGAAGTCTTCGAATATGTCATTCCCGATCCAGCCAATCCGGAATCGCCCGGCGCGACGGTGCGCATCACGGTCGAAGGCGACACCGTGGTCGAAGTCGTCGGTGTCGACATCGACGACGAGAACCAGGCCTTGCTGGGCGACCTGCCCGGCCTGATCACCGGTAGCGACATCCGCTCCGCCACGGAAATTCTCGGCGGCATCGGCGGACAGGACGGCATGGAGTTGATCGGCCTGACCAACATCGATGACCCCAGCCCCGCCGGCGGCGACAACGACCAGAGCACCGATCCCCAGAACCAACCCGACAACATTAATTTTGATGCGCTGGCTTCGTCGGATCAGACCGGCCAGACCTACGGGTTGAGCACCGGCAGCATCACCATCGGCGATGAAGAGATTCCCGTTGTTCAACTGGCTGACCTGACCGACGTTTCGGACAATCAGGCGACGCTGGCGGCGACGCTGTCTTCGGGCACGCTCAAAGAAGACCTGATGAGTTCGCTGACCGATTCGGTCACGGGCAATCCGCGCACGCTGTCCGGCGTCAGTGCCGCGGCGATCGACCCGCTGACGGGCCTGATGTACGTGGTCAGCAATGACGGATCGGACCAGGCGCTGCTGTCGGTGATCAATCGCTACTCGGGCTCGGTGACCGACATCGGCGTGATCACCAACACCACGCTGGCGACGTCGCTGGAGATCAACGATGTCCAGGCGATGGCCTTCCGCGATGACGGCGAGCTGTTCATTCTGACCTACGACTTCGGCGATGCCGGAGCCGAGGGCGACGCCTCGCCCGGCGCTACGTATCCGGACGGTTACGACGACGGCGATCCGCCGGCGGCTGTCGATGCCGACCACGACGTGGCGCTGATCCACATGGGTCTGGCGACCGGCGGCGGCTTCGATGCGGACTTCACCAGCGCTGAAGTTGACGTGCTGTTGACTGTCGATGGTGAAGATCGTCAGATCGAAGCGAACTTCCGCTACTCCGCGATGGCCTTCAGCGAAAACGATCAGTTGTTTGCCGTGGCGCGCGCCAGCGCCGATGGCAGTGTGACCTCGACGTTGCATAACCTCGGCACGATCGCCGGCGCCGGCGGCGGCACGATTCTGGTCACCGGCGACAACGGCCGAATTCTCGGCGAGATCTCCGCCGGCGACGCCACCGACATTCGCGCGATCGCTTTCAGCACGCGGATCAATCCCAACACCGGCGCCGAAGAGACCGTGCTCGTCGGCATCGACCATTCTCAAAAGCACCCGGACACCAACGCGACGCTGGCTCGCATGGTGTCGATCAACATGGACACGCCCGGCGAGTCGACGCTGTTGTCAGGCGCCGGCGCGATCAACAATGTCTCCGGGCTCAGCAGTTTCACCGAGCCGGGCGACTCGCGCGCTTCGTTGTTCGCGATCAGCTCCAACGGCCAATCGGTGGTCCGCGGTTCGGTCAACACGCTGGCGATCGAAGGCGAGGCCGGCACAACACTGATCGACTCGGTCGGCTCGGCGGACTTCCACCCGCTGGTCGGCTCGGCCAATGACGGGCTGCTGTTCTTCGTGGCCCACAACTCCGAGACCAACCGCGACCTGCTGTACACCATCGACGTGACCGCCGGCAATCGCACGGCGATTCAGAACAGCCTGCAGTTGTTCGGCGGGTTTGGCGAGACAGATGCGATCGATCGTGACATCACCGCGATCGTTTTCGACACCTACTACAACGGTACCACCGACACGGTTCGCCTGATCGTCTACGATGCGCTCGGCGTCAACGACCAGAACCAGGCTGTCGGCAACATCGTGGTCATCAACAACGTGACCCCGGCCGGCATCGCCGGCGCCGATTACATCGACAACGAAGGCGACAATGTCTTCACGCCGACCTACGCCGGCACGACCTACGGCACGCGCATTACGGGTCTGGAAATCATCGACACGCTCGACGGGTCCGGTTTCGAGGCGGCCGAAGAGTTCGTTCTGGCGGTGGACAACAACGGCGCGCTCAGCAATCTGATTCGCGTGCGGCTTGATGACCAGGTCGACCGTCCCGCCGCCAACATCAATCGTGACGACACCAACGTCTACATTCTCGGCGCCCTGCCGGACCCTGATGACCAGTCCGGCCCCCAGCGCGGGCAGGATATTCAGGATCTGACCTGGAACCCGCTGCTGGTCGATCCGTTCACCGGCGACCTCGGCACGCTGCTGGGCACCGACGCTTCGGACGACAGCCTCAACTACATCGACAGTCGCGGGCGCTTCCCCACGGCCGATGCGTTCATGATCTATGTCACGCAGGCGACCGTCGATTCGTTGATCACTGTGCAGGTGATCGAAGTCGAAGACGATGAGTACTTCATAGACCAGGAAGGCGTCCAGCGCGAAGGCCTGCCTTTTGGCGGCGGCTCTTCGACGCCGCTGAGCTTCCTGGTGTCTGACGCTCAGACCGGTGAGTTGATTATCGTGACGGGCGATGATGAGAGCGGCAGCGCGCTGCTTGGTGCGCGTTCTGAGGATCTGGATCCCGACGAGGACCTCGATCTATACATTCCGTACATCTACGCCGACCTGGACACGATTGAGATTCAGCGTCTGTCAAACATCGGCACGCTGCCCGCATTGTTTGACGAGGTGCCCGACAGCGAAGATCCAGATGGCGACGTCAACGAGGTGATGTCCGGGCTGCGCGTTGTTGAAAACCTGCTGCAGTTCGTCTCCACCCAAACGGGCCTGGCGGCCAAGCTGGTCGGCGGCAATCTCGACAATCTCGTCGAGTTGTCGGTCACCCGCGACGGCATGCTGGTCTATACGGTCAATGATCAGGTTGAATACGACGGGCCCGGCGGGCTGACCGTCATCGGTTCGCAGCTTGCGATTCTGGACCCGTCGACCGGCCGCATCGTCGGCACGGCGATGGACATCTTTGACGTCGCCTCGGGCGAACGCATCTCCGATATCCAGGGTCTGGACTTCGCGGACGTCGACTACGACGGCCTGCCGAACTTCGTCCCCTTCGCGGCCGCCGGCAACGTGACCGGCGAAGACCTGTTCGCCATCGTGAACACCGACGACCCGATCGCGCAGACCGATCTCGGCAACCTGCCGGGGCTGGACCTGAACGTCGTGGCGATGACCGTGGCGCCGGGCGGTACGGTCTATGTCATCAACGACACCAGCGGCGTCGGCACCGGCCCCTTCGAGCTGGTCCGCGTCGACCGATCCCTGTCGACCGGCCAGGTCACCGGCGCGACCGTGTTCGGCGAAATCACCGACGGCGACGGCGTGCTGATCACCGAGATCACGGCGCTGGAGGCCCATCCTGTCACCGGCGCGCTGTACGCGGTCGGCATCGACGCCGATGGCGATCGGGCGCTGTTCACGCTGCTGCCGCAGGCCTCCGAACTCGACGGTTCGGAAACGCCACCGACGACCGTCAACACCGATCCGCTGGACGTCGATGACGAAGTCTTCGCCGGACGCGTGGCCAAGCTCGACGGCGGCGGCTTTGCGACACCGATCACCGCTTTGGCTTTCACAAACGACGGCGCCACCCTGTACGCGGCCGCCACGACCGGCCACGGCGCCGGCGGCGCGTCCAGCGATCTGATCGAGATCGACTTCGCGGGCGCCGGCATCGGCACCGTGACCAGCCACGGCCAGATCCTCATCGACATCGATGTCGATGGCGCGGGTGATGAAACCGTCGACATTTTCGAGTTCGACTTCAACAGCATTTCCGGGTCGTTGCTTGCAGTGGATCGAGGCGATTCATCCGGCGGCGGCCGCGTGGTGCGCATCGTGCTTCCGGATGCGGACCTCGGTGTCGATCCGACGGTCAGTCGTCAGGTGACAGTGCCCGGCACGGTCGCCGCCGATCTGGGCGGTTACGGGTCGGACCAGTTCGGTTATATGTACAGCATCAACGCCAACGGCGCCGGCGACGACCAGCTCTTCCAGAGCGTGCAGGACGTGCCGACGCTGGGCGTGATGAATCAGAACAACGGCGAGTTCACTGTGATCGGTCAGCTCGACGGGCTCAGCGGCGTGCGCGCGATGGCGTTCTCGCTGGGCGAAGGCTCGACCCCGGGCCAGCAGGGACTGTACATCGTCGGCAACGACAACGTCCTCTACGAAGTCAACTACGTCATCGACGGCGTGGACCCGAGCATCATCACGCTCGACGCGGTCACACCCCTGACGATGGTCGGCGCGCTGGCCGATGTCAGCGACGGGGCCACCGTCGTGATCGATTCGATGGACTTCGATCGGGCCGGCAACCTGTATGCGCATGATGTACTCAACGGCCGCCTGGTCGACATCAATCTGGCCAGCGGCGCTGTCGGCGCCAACACCGCCACGGCCCAGGGTTCGCTGCGCCCGACCGTCGGCGCGATCGCGTTCTCGTACGAGGACGCGTTCGGTTCCAGCAACAGCGGTGTGTTCTTCGCTGTGGACAACGTCTTCGGCGCGGTCAACCTCGAAAACGAGGCGGCCAACACCGCCGAATCATCGGCGCTGATGCGCCTGGCGGGCACCGCCACCGATTCACCCGTGGCGCAGACGCTCGGCAAGTTCCTCTTCGGCGGGGCGGTGACCGGCAAGGTGATCGTCAGCGGTTCGATGGACACGTTCTACGCCGGCTGGCTGCTGACCGGCAACACGCCCGGCGAAGGCTTCAGCGTTCCCTCGATCCAGGACAACTTCGTGGTCGGCGGCGATCTGCGCAGCCTGATCACAACCGACTCGATCGGCACCGACTCGGTCAGCGCCGGTCAGTACACCTCCGGCGTCTGGGTCACCGTGGGCGGCCGCCTCGGCGAGGTTCGCTCGCTGGAGGACGTGCTGGCCGAGTTCCATGTGTCCAACAGCGCCGACGTGCCCATTCTCACGTCGGTCGATCGTCTGCAGATCGAAACCGAATCCCGCCACCTGCGCCTCGACGGCCAGACCAGCGAAGGCGACCTGTTCTCCCTGGGCTTCCTGGACAACTTCGACGACGATTCATTCAAGAACGACACCTTCGAAACCGCCCAGGCACTGGGCTCGATCGTGGACAATCTTATCGGCCAGGAATCCGTCATCCTGGCGCAGGGCGTTCTGTACAACGACGAAGCGGCCGGCAACGAAATCTCGATCTTCGATGACACGATCGATTACTACTCGGTCGCGCTGCTGGCCGGTCAGACGATTCAGGTGCAGTTGTTGGGTGTCGACCTGTTCCCGGTCCAGATCGGCGTGTACGATCCGGACGGCCGTCTGGTTTACACCGACTACGACACGTTCGATTCCGCCAAGGGGCAGGCGTTTCTGGTCACGGCGGATCGGCCCGGCGAATGGCGCTTCGCCATCGGTTATACCGGCGACTTCAATTTCAACGGTTTTACCGATAACGACGACTCCGGATTGACCGGCAGCCTGAATCTGACAACCGAGACGCCGATCACGTATCTGCTGTCCATTCAGAACGCCGGCGACATCGGCTTTGGCGCGGTCAATGCCGAAGGCGACTTCTACGCCGCCACGGCGACGACGATCACCCTGGGTCGTGGCGACTTCGGCGCGATCCGCGTCGACGGGTCCTACTACGACGGTTCGGCGCTTTCGATGGAAGTGTCGCTGGGCAATCTGCGTTCGATCGTGGCCGATACGGTCGGCACGTCGAGCATCTTGCCCACTGGGCCAACGCTTTACGCGCCCAACGGCAGCGCGGGCCTGATCCGCGCCACCGGCAGCTTGCTGGACCTTGGTGGTTATCAGATATTCCTGCCGATCCGCGCCGTTGGCGCCTGGATGCCCGGCCTGCAGGTCGGCGGCGACATCCAGGTCATCGACGCGCCCAACGGTCAGATCGACGTGATGGTCGTGGCCGACGGCGGCTTGGGCATTCTGCGCGGCGCTTCTATGGCTTCGGTGTATGCCGGGCTCGCGCCGTTCATCTCCGTGAACACGGACAATGTCGGTCGCGACGGCATCATCGATCTGATCGACATCTCCGGTGACGCGGCGGCCCCGACGGTCTACACCGGTACGGGCGGCAACGTGCGTTATGCCCGCGTCGGCGGTGAACTGTATGAAGCCGATGTTTTCGGCGGCACCGCAGGCGACGCGATCACCATGTACTCCGAAGGCACCGAACTGGTCATCACCGACGACGGCGGCACGCAGTTGACCATCGCGCCCGAGCTGGTCGGCAATGAAGCCACCGACGCCAACGGCGACCCGATCATGCCTTCGCTGACGCTGACCGGGTTCGGCGTCGCCGGCTCCGGCGGCATCGTCATCACGTCGATCACCAGCACCGGCGGCGTGTCGATCACCCAGGACACCTTCGGCAGCGGCGCTGCCGGCGAAATCGGCGTCATCAACGTCAACGGGGTCGGCACACCCATCACACTCGACGCCAACGGCGACCCGGTTCAGCCGGCGTTCACTGATCCGCGCGTCTCAGTCATCGTGGACTCCGAAGACGGCGGCCGCGTCGATATCTTCGAAGTCACCGGCGGCGACCTGAACGTCATCGCCAACTACACCTTCGGCGGCGAGATCGTCAACGTCGACGCCACCAGCGTTGATTCGCTGATCAGCTTCGGCAGCGTGGGCCTGGCCGAATCCACTGCCGGCGGCACGCTCATCGCTCAGGGTGTGATCAACAACACCTTCCCGTACAACCAGCAGACCACCGGCATCCAGGTCAGCGGCAACGTCCGCCGCGTCGTCTCGGCCATGGGCGTGGGCAACCTGATGATCGGCGGCTCGGTCAACGCGATCACCGCCAACGACAATGCGCGCCACCAGAACGGTAATGCCGACGTGGTCGGCGTCCATGAAGGGATCAATGCGCCGATCGTCATCGGCGGCGATCTGAACACGATCTTCATCGGCGAAGGCGTTCTGCCTTCGGGCACCGGCAATCTCGCCTGGGCCGGCATCTTCGTCCAGGGTTCCATCGGAACGGTCCACAACGCCTACAGCGAGCCGGGCCTCGGCGACATCCGCGGTGACATCGTGGCCGGCGTCGCCATCGGCGAGATCAACCTGGTCAATGGCTCGATCATCAATGCCGACATCTGGGTATCTGATTCAGACGTCACCACGCCCGAAGTCGAATTCTTTGGGACGCGCGAGTTTGATGGCACCCGTGGTGGTGAAGTCAACAGTGATCCGATCAACTCGCCAACCCTTGAGCTTGGCAGCATCACGCTCAAGGGTGAAGGTGGTATCATCGGCACTTGGATTTTTGCCTCTGATATCGGCAGCATCAGTGTCACCAACGGTGGCTTTGGTATTCTCAACAGCATCATCGAAGTCCACGACGATGGCACCATCAGCAGCATTACCGCTGACGGTTATGGCATCCGCAATGTCACCAATGTGAGTGGCGCCAGCGTCGGCACCATCACGGCCACCGGTCGCGGCGATGTGCTGGACACGATGGACTACTCGACCGCCGTGCGCCAGGGCGAAATCTCCAGCTTCGACGCCTACTCCGGTCAGGCAATCAACATCAACAACGACCTGCGGACCTACCTGCAGAGCACGTCGCTGTTCCTGCCGAACTACGACGAGTCCGGCATCATCTATGCCATGTCGATGACGATGTCGCGCGATCTGAATCGCGTGGCCGGCTACCAGATCGTGGACTCGACGATCAACTTCGCCAACTACATCGGTCAGGTCTACACGCTGGACATTATCAGCGGCAGCCTCATCACCACCGGCCGCATCGGTTCGTTCCTGCCCGGTTCCGATGTGACAAGCACGACGCTGAACTTCGCCGGCACGGTCGGCCGCGTCTATATCCGCGGCAATTTCGATGGTGGATCGCAGTTGAACGTGTCCGGCCCGGGGGCGTACCTCGGCTCGCTGTACGTGCTCGGCGACTTCGAAGGCCAGTTGAACATCAACGGCTATGTCGGCTCGATCTACGTGCGCGGCGACCTCAGCGGCGAACTGAACCTGGACTCCTCCGGCACGCGCTTCACCAACGCGCTGGGTTCGTTCCGCCTCGACGGCAACCTGCTGAACGGTTCGTTCAACGTCACCGGCAACGTCGGCTCGATGTACATCGCCGGCAGCCTCGGCGACCCGACCAACCCCGATGTCGAAGACCAGATCGTGATCGACGGCAACCTCGGCACCATGATCGTCGGCGCCAGTCGCGACGTGACGCTGGAAGGTGCGGCGTTGAACATGCAGGTCATCGTGCTCGGCGACATGTCGACGCTGCTGGTCTACGGCAAGATCGCCTCGGCCGGCTCGGTCGTCGTCACCGGCGATCTGCGCTCGGCGCTGATCTATGCGGATACGGAAACCGGCAACGCCGCCGATCCTGCCCCGGTCGCCAGCATCGGCGACCTGGCTGCCGACAACGGCGCCACCACGACGTTCAACGTCGTGGCCCTGACGCGCGTCAGCGAATCGCGCCTCTACGCGGTGACCAATGAAGGCGGCGTCTACCGCCTGCGCCAGATCGACCTGCTGCCCAACGGGCAGGTGGTCGTCGACAACCTCGGCAACAGCTTCCTGGACCTGGGCGTGATCAACGACGCCGGTCTTAACGGCGCCGGCACCGATCTCGACGAGATCGCCGCGCTGGAGTACGACGAATTCAACAACCGTCTGCTGCTGGTCGGCACGACGGGTGTCAACCTCGAAATGTTCTCGATCGATGTGAACACGCTGGCCGTCGCGTCGGTGGGCGTGCTGCTGGCGCCCGGCGGAGCGCCGATCGCCGCCGGCGGATCGCTGTCGGTCCGCGCGTTGGCTGTCGACGATCGCAACTCGAAGACCAACGGCTCCGACGACACGCTCTACGCCATTTTGCACGACTCGACCGCCGTGCCGCATGAGACCGACACGCTGATCACGATCTCGCTGACCGGCACCGGTCAGACCACGACCGTCGGCGTCGTCAGCCTCGACGGCGTGGACACCGACATCGTCGGCATGGACTTCATCACGCAGAACAACGTGCGCAGCCTCGTGGCGGTGCATGATGACATCACCATCGAAGACGACGCCCAACTGCTGGAGTTGAACACCTCGACCGCCGAAGCCGCCGCGCTCGGCGAACCCGGTACGGTCATCGACGGCGCCGAGGGCAGCCTGGCCGGCTACACCGCCTTCGACGGCAAGGCCTACGCGGTCTACTCCGACGGTGTGCAGGATCAGTTGTGGCAATCCAACCACAGCCTGGTCGACGGAAACATCACCGTCGGCGGGACGATCTACAACTTCATGGCCAACGGCGGCGATGTGAACGCCTCGATCGCGGCCGGTGAAGACTTCTACAACTTCCGCATCATCAACGGCGATCTGTCCGTCGACGGGCAGGCCTCGGCGGCGCTGGGCGATTTCCGCGCGTTGACGATCGTCGGCGGCTCGCTGTACGGCGATGTGCTGGCCACGCACGGCATGCTGAACTCGATGTCGATTCTCGGCACGGGCACCAGCCAGGGCGACTTCGCCGGCCGGCTCGACGTCGACAGTCTCAACAGCTTCTTCATCCAGTCGTCCGTCCGCCAGGGCGCTGACTTCACCATCGCCAACGATGCGCGTGTGTTCAACGTGCTCGGCGATTGGGAAGCCGACACCTCCGTGACGGCCGGCTACAACCAGGTCTTCACCGTCGGCGGCGACTTCCTGGGCTCGATGGACTTCGGCGCCGGTCGGTCGCAGACCGTCGTGACGATCCGCGGCAACTACGACGGCCAGGCGGTCATCGACAACGACGCCACGATCAACATCTTCGGCAACTTCGGCCAGGATGACGCCGGGGCGGTGCTGTCCGGCGCCGCGTCGATGCACATCGGCAAGGACGTCAACAGCTTCCGCACGACCAATCTCGAAGGCGACCTGATCATCGACGGCTCGGCCCGTTCGATCCTGCTGCTGGGCGCCACGTCCAACTCGGTGATCACCACCGGTTTCGACCTGACCAGCTTCAACGCGCGTGATCTGATCCAGAACACGCTGATCCAGATCGGCGTCTCGGCCGGCAACGACGGTGTGTTCGGCACCGACGACCCCGGCGACACCAGCCGCATGGCTGATGTGCGCAGCTTCTACGGCACGCAGTTCGACAACTCGATCCTCGCGGTCGGCGGGTCGATCACCAGCTTCGTGCTCCGCAGCGGCATGGACGGCTCGTCGGTTTCGACCGGCTTCAGCGTTGGCGCCGGCGGTGTGCTGGCGGCCCTGAACGACGCAACCCCGCTGGCCGACGGCGCCGAGCGCAACACCGTCCGCATGGGCGGCGCGATCGGCGACACCGCACTGTATCGCGGCGACATCAACACCGGCATCTTCGGCCACATGACCAATTCGCAGGTCACCACCGGCGTCGACGCCGGGGTCGACGGCGACTTCACCAACGCCGCCACCAACAGCATCACCAACAGCCTCACCGGCGGCGACAGCCACATCCGTTACGCCCGCGCCACCAGTGACGGCACCGGCCTGATCATCACCGACGGCGGCATCATCAGCGATGCGGCCACCGCCGGCGGCGCCGTGGCCAGCACGATCACCTACGGCATCGCCGAGATCGCGCCGTCGCTGGCCGGTGTGCCCACCGTGGTCACCAGCTCCACGCCGCTGACGATCGTCGACGGCGCCAACACGACGACGATCCGCCTGATCGGCATCGGCAGCCTCAGCGTCTACGATGCGGCCGCCAACGACGGCATCATCGACGCCATCGTGGTCAACGGCACCAACAACGGCACCGTGCTCATCGAAACCCGCGTGACGGCCACCAACGCGCTGGCCGACGGCGCGATGACCGTCAATCGTCTGATCACCTCCGACGACGCCACGCTGTCGACCTTCCGCTCCAACGTCAACCTCGGCGACTCCGGCGACCCGGTCGACCTCTGGCTCGACGGCGGCGTGCGGACGCTTTCGTTCCACAACATGTCCGCTTCCGATCCGACCTGGAGCGGGCGCATCGGCTCCGATGTCAGCACGATCACGATGAACCGCCAGGGCACGGGCACGCTGCGTATCGGCGGCGATGTCACCAGCCTGACCATCGCCGAAACCGACCCGAATTCGGTCGGCTTCAGCCTGCTGGATGTGATCGATCTGCTGCCGCCGACGCTCTCGGCCTCGATCACTCAGCTTGTCAGCGATGCGACCAGCCCCGGCGATGCGTTCGTCTTCGACCAGGCCACGGGCATCGCCCCGATCACGATCGACATTGCAGGCAACAACGTGGCGCTCAACGGCGCGGTGCAGACGGTCATCGATCTGTTCATCAACAGCCGCCTCGACCTGGCCGCCATGGACCAGGATGCACTGGGCCAGTTGCTCGCCATCGCCCAGACCTTGAATCAGAATCCGACCGTCGGCCTGGGCGGCGCGTCCAGCGATCCGGTCGATCTGATCGGCCTGACCGTCGTCAACGACGGCGGCACCGACCGCGTGATCGCGATCAACCGCGTCGACCTCGACAGCGACCTGGTCTTTGAAGCCCAGCTCGTCGAGTTCAACACCACCACCGGCGCGATGACAGTTCTCGGCAACCTTCAGACCATCTCCGGCAGCGAATTCGGCGACCATGTCCTGCAGATTGCCGGTGATGACAGCGGTGGGTTCTACGTGCTGATCGACGATCGCGATGGCTCCGGCGGAGCTTACTCGACCCTCGACGGTCCGGCGTTGGGTTATGTCGACAGCCTCGTGGCCGACTCCAATGGCAACCTGCAGATCGTCAACCCGAATCCCGCCACCCCGTTCATGCCGCCGGTGCTGCTCAGCGGCGCCGTGATCGATCCGGCCACCCAGCCGATCGTCGGCATGGCTTACGACGGCATCTTCGGCGACCTCTACGTCGTCGTTGATGTGGCCGGTTCTCAGACGCTGTTCAGCATCGACTCGACGACCGGCGTGGCCACGAGCGTCGGCGTTGTTCAGGTCGGCGGCGTCGATGTCGAACTCAACGGCATCGGCTTCGATGAAGTCGGCAACCTCATCGGCTACAACAACAACGCAGCCGGTGGCGCCGAGCTGGTGCTGATCGATACGGTCACCCCGACCGCCTCCACCTTCGTCACCAGCGAAGACAGCCTGCGCACCGACGTGGACAACTTCGCGTTCGGCCGCAACGGCGACACCTTTGTCTCCTACGCCGTCGACGGCGACTACGACGCCACCGCCGGCAGCGGCCCCTACGGTCGCATGTTCATCAGCCCCAACGCGCTGAGCCCGCTCAGCGGTTCGAACATCCCGCTGAATGTCCTCAACGGCGACTTCGGCGCGAACACCGAATCGTTCAACATCACCGGTCTGGCGACCACCGACGCGCTGTTCACCAGCCAGTACTGGATGGTCAACCTCAACAACAACGGCACCGCCGGCGACACCTCCGACGATTACTACGAACTGATCGAGATCAACCGCGACTTCTTCACCGGTGAAATCGTCAGCTTCGCAGCGATCACCAGTGCCGACGGCTCCGGCGTCGGCGCCGATGCCGCCACCATGCTCGGCCTGCTCGGCGCCGACGGAGCGACCGCCGACGACATGACCCAGGACTTCGTCTTCAACGGTTCGGCGATCGGCGCGCTGACCAATTCGACCACGCTTGCTTCGCTCGGCGTGACGGTCGTGGTCGGTGAAGACCTCGCCCTGACCGACATCTACGGCACGACCATCAGCGTCGACCTCGCCGGCGATACGACCCTCGGCCAGGCGATCCAGACGATCAACCAGGCCGCCGAAGACGCCGGCAGCGCCCTGCGTGTCGAGATCCATTCCGACGGCACCCGCCTGGCGCTGACCAACCAACGCCAGATCGTCGACAACCGCCTGCCCGGGCCCAACAATGTCAACGACATTCAGGCCCTGTTCAGCGACGGCACCGACCTCTACATCATCGGCACCCGCGGCAGCGCTGCCGCCCAGGAGTTGTATGTCCTGGATCAGCTCACCGGCGAGGCCACCAGCCTCGGCAAGCTCTCGCTGAACGGCGCCGACGTCACCAGCTCGATCGTGGCTCTGTCGATGGACAGCACCAACACGATCTACGGCGTGCTGGATGATCCCAGCGGCCAGATGCTGGTCGAAATCGGACTCGACGGAACCGTCACCAACCTCGGTGAGATCCTCATCGACGGCAACCCGGCCAACATCGTCAGCTTCGCTTTCGATGCCAACGGCAACCTCATCGCCCACGAAGCCGAGGCCGGTTCCTCCACGCCTTCGCGCGTCGTCCAGATCGACGTCGCCGAGCCCGACGCCTCGGTCGCCGTGACCGCCCACGGCACGCTCAACGCCAATCTGGCCGGCCTGGCCTACGACCTCAACGGCGATGCCTTCAGCGTCTACGCCGACGGCGTCGTCGAGTCACAGCTCTGGGCCACCCCGGACATTTCCACCAGCCTGACCCTCGGCATCGTCGATCCGGTCACCGGCATCTTCTCACAGATGCAGGCCCTGAGTTCCGACTTCGACGGCACGCCGCTGACCACCGGCATCCGCTCGATGACCGTCGACGCGGTCAA
The DNA here is from genome assembly GCA_014873095.1 of Planctomycetales bacterium ZRK34. Classification (GTDB taxonomy): domain Bacteria; phylum Planctomycetota; class Phycisphaerae; order Phycisphaerales; family Zrk34; genus Zrk34. Next base: position 2,244,022 of record CP050848.1, on the reverse strand, counting down.
CTCCACCATCACCGGCGACGTGTGGGTGCTTGCCGACGACGGCCAGCTCTACCTCTACGACTCGACCACCGGCGGCTCGCTCGTCGGGTCCTTCGGGTCGATCGTCAATGCCGACGGCGCCGCGCTGAACATCACCAACATCGAGGTCGCCGACAACACCGACAACGGCGTCGTCGAACTGCTGGCCACCGATGCCCGCTTCAACCAGCTTGTCCGCATCCGCCTGGCCGATACCGATGCCGACGGAATCCTCGATGCGATCGACATCAACGGCGACGGGGTCTTCGACGCCGCCACCGACACGATGCTCACCGAGGTCGACAACAACCTGGACACCTTCGACGATGGTGTGACCGCCACGCGACTGGCCGTTCAGACCATCTCCGCTCCGGGCGCTGTCAACGCGGCCCTGCTGCTGGACCTGGATTACGATTCCAACACGTCCACCCTGCAGGCCCTGACTGACACCAGCGTCGTGACCTTCTCCGATGCCAGCGCCGACTCGCTCGGCGGCATCTTCGCCTCGCAGTTCCGCTCGATCCGCGTCACCGATCCCAACGACATCGGGTTCGGCGGCCGGGTCGTGGCCGAGGGCGAAGGCATCAGCTCCATCTTCATGATGGGCGATTTCACTGGCGCCTTCGTCTCCGCCGGATACATCATGACCTACGTCCAGACCGCCGGCGACTTCGGCGGCACCCTCGATGCCGCCGACGACATCAACGTCGTCGGTATCTACCGCGGCGACTTCCTGGCCACCGGCGTGGTCCACTCCGACATGACGGTGCGCGTGTTCAGCCTCACCAGCGCCGACAGTGTCTTCGCCGGCTCCTTCGAGTCGTTCAGCACGTCATCGCTCTACATCGCCGGCCGCGTGACGCCGACCGCGAACCTGTTGATCCACGAAGACGTTTCCAGCGTCAACATCCGCGGCAACTTCGAAGGCGTCGCCGAGTTCGGCTCCGCCAACAGCTTCTACGTCGGCGGCCAGCTTGGCTCCGACGCCTGGGTGAGCTTCAGCGACGACGCCCGCGTCGTCAACATCGGCCAGGGCGCCGCCACCGGGTCGACCCTCATCGTCGAAGGCGACAGCTCGCTGATCCGCGTCGGCGGAACCGCCCGCGGCGTGATCGCCACCCAGGGCGATGTGACCACCGCCATCTTCGCCGACCTCAATACCGCGTTGTTCGCCGTCGGCCAGGAAAACATCAACACCATCATCACCGGCGACGTGACCGATTCGGTGATCAGCTACGGCGTGTGGATCGGCGACGACTACACCTACAACACCCTCGACGACGTGATCTACGGCGGCGGGTCCAACAACGTCAACATCCGCGGCGACTACACCGACTCGGCCGTCGTGGCCGGCGTCCTGCCGTCACTGAATGAACCGGTTCTCGTCGGCTCGCCGAATCTGCCGTTCTTCAACCAGGCCTACATCGGCTACGACGCGATGATCCCCGTCGATGGCGATGTCATCCCGACCTTCGTCGACAACGCCGAGGCCGGCGGCATCCTCGACAGCGTCATCAACCGCCTGTACATCGGCGGTGATGTTGTCAGCGGTGGCACCGCTTCCGTCGCCGCCGCCGCCGACGAAATCAACTACATGTTCGGCCGCAACATCGGCAACCTCGATACCCGCGTCTACGAAGATCCGTTCGGCGCCCCGACCGTCGACAGCGCCGTCCAGATCAATCAGCAGCAGTTCAACATCGTCTTCAGCGAAGGGATCAACACCGATTCGTTCATCCTTTCCGTCGACGCCAACAACGACGGCGACCTCGGCGACCCGGCCGACACCGTCGGAACCATCGGCGTGTACTACCTCGACAACAATGGCAACCGGGTCTACCTCGATGAAGATGTCACCCTGGCCTACACCACGCTGACCGATGCCAACAGCAACACGCACGGCGTGCTCAAGGTCATCCGCCAGGATGGCTTCGCCGACCTGGGCCTGACCATCGAACTGTCCGGCGGCGCCGCAGGGCTGACCGATCCGGCGATCTATGATCGCTCCGGCGGCCGCAGCATCCTCCGTGATTTCAACCAGGACGGCGCCCCCGCGGCCCTTGAAGGCGCCTTCGGCGGAACCGCCGGAACCGTCTACGGCGAAGACCCCTTCGGGACCATCCTCGACGGCAACGGCGACGGCATCGAAGGCGGCGATCGCGTGCTCAGCCTGTTCTATGCCGACGCCCCGAATTCGTTCCTCGGCGGCAGCCCCTTCGTCGTCAACTTCGATCTCAGCGGTGACGGATTTGATTCACAGGTCGTGACCAACAATTTCACCTCCGGCGCCGACATCGATATCTACACCTTCACGGCCGACGCATACGACTTCCTGTCGGCCAGCTACGCAGGCAACGCCGTCACCCAGATGGCGGTCTTTGTCCGTGATACCCAAGGCACGGCCAGTATCGCCGACGACACCTTTGAAGCGCTTTCGCGACATGAATTCAGCGAAGTGACGTTTGCTTCGACCGACGAAACGATCTTCCAGGCTTTCGAATTGCCCCCGCTGGAAGCCGCCATCGGTGGGACCGAAGATCTTCTGGACGGTGTGGCCGATGGCGTGCAGCATAACGATCTGCAGTTCTATGTCGTTGTTGCCCCATACGCGCCGCTGTTCAATCCGGACGATTCCAGCGACTACATCCTGACGATCAACATGGCCGTGAGCGATGAATTGCTCGACGGTGATGGCGGCAACAATTCTGCCGGCCTGCCCGTGGGCGAAGAGATTCTCTACATCTCCAACGCCCTGAATGACAACAACAACGAGCTCGGATTCCAGCCCGCCAAACAGTTGGTTTATTTGAATTTCGGTAGCGGCGTTTCCACCGAAACCGGCCTTGGCGTGGTGAACTCATCACCATTCGAAGTCGCCACGTTCGATCCGTCCCTCGGTGGGTTCACCTCGACGCTGATCAACGGCGGTACTGTGAACGGGTCCACCATCACGGGCGTGCTTGATCATATTCTCAGCATTTACTCCACCACGGCGCTGACTCAGCCGTTTGGACAGTTGACCGTCGCTAACATCGGGTCGAATATCTCGATCTATGACAGTGCCACCACCGGCATCTACTTCACGACCGTGGATCCGACCACGCTTGGTGAAACCGATCCCTTTACGGAAATTTTCATCGGTGACACCAATGGCGCCGCCCCGCAGGGCCTCTTCGGTATGGCCTCCACCGTCGACTTCGGCAACCTCTCACGCAGCGATGAAATCGTCATTGTCGCCGAAACCTTCCAGGGCTTGTCCTCTGCCGCCAGCACTTCCGAACGACTCAATGAGTATTCCAATGCGTTGGCTAACGTCATTGCTCACGAACTCGGTCACACGCTTGGTCTTAACCACACCGAACGGTTGACTCTGACGATTGACGATCCGGACAACGATGCGTCGACCGACAATGATTCCAATGCCGATGTCGTCAACCTCATCACCGCGGGCCCCAATGCAATCTTCCCCGACGACCTGATCAACGATCTGTGGCGTCTTGGCACCGCTCGCTATGAAACCGATGAGTTCCCGGTCGGCCATAGCGATTCGGTTGACCTGCTGCTCAGGTGGCTTGGTTCCACCATCTGATCGGTGTGAACAACAACCCCAACCCTACCGGACGCTCCCACGCGGGAGCGTCCTTTTTTGTGCCCTGTGACACCACCCGCCCGATCCTCTTGAACCACCTGCAAACCCCATCACCACACGCCAGTCACCTGCGGCGACCACCCCCGTCCAATCACACGCCACCAATCACCGACGACCAACTGCTGGAGCATTTTGCGTCATTCATGACCGTGTGATCGCCACGAGCGGAAACGCGCAGTCCGCAGGCTTCCACCCGCGGTGATGAAACAAAAAGCGGTCAACCATTTCGCAAAACGCTCTTATCCGCAGTCCCCCGCCCCCGTTGTCTGGGGAAATTTCATAGAACATATTTAACTTAAATATGGTCTTCAAATGAACCATCCAGCGAGGTGTTCATAATCGGGCGATAGGCATGCGTGCGGAGGTGACGATTCAAGCGGTGGTCGCGGTGTGGATGGAGGGCAATACGAACAAAGATGTGATGCGAATGGGTGGGGCGATGCAAATGGAGGGTGCAATGCGAACGGAGGGTGCGATGCGAACGGGGATCACGCTGGGACATCGATTCCGGCAAATGCGGAAAAGACTCGGGGCTCTGGGTGTGATCGATTCCTAACCTGTGGCACAGCCGCCCCCGGTTGTGCGGGCGATGCCCTCAGCACGGCCGAGGGCAACTGTGCCACGGTGCCGCGTCCGGTCTGACACAGAGGCCCGAGTCTTTTCTGCGATTGGTATTGGGGCACTTTGCGAAAGTGTTGAGTCGTTCGTGTTCGCGGCCACGCCGCAACGCACCGCGGGCCGCGGCGAGAAGTGCGGCGGTTGAAATGATGATCCGCAAACCGGTGGTGTTACAGCAGTTTTTTCTTGCGGAGAATGATCGCCTGCACGACCGTCAACACGATGGTGACCACCCAGAATATCGCGTAGCCGTAGCGCCATTTGAGTTCGGGGAAGAACACGAAATTCATGCCGTACACGCCGACGAGGAAAGTCAGCGGCAGGAAGATGATGCTTACGGAGGTCAGACGTTTGACGGTTTCGTTGGTGCGGTAGGCGATCATCGACATGTGCAGGTTCAGCGACTCGCTGAGAATCTCGCGGTCGGCCAGCACGTCTTCGAGCAGGCGTTCGACGACCGGGGCCATGTCCGCCAGCGACTGCCGCGTGGATTCGGAGATCATCACGCTCTTGCGCAGGGCCAGCTCGTCAAGCGTCGATCGCATCGGCACCAGCACGCTGCGAAACTCCAGCAGGTTCGCCCCGAGCACCGACAGCCGCTCAAACATCTTCTCATCGACGCGCTGCATGAGTTGCTTCTGCAGCGACTGCACCTGCTGCTCGAGCTGACTCTGCGTGGCGGCGGCGCTCTGCAGGAGGTGGTCCCACAGTTCATACACGAGGAAGCTGGGCGTTTTGGCGTGTTGCACGAAGTCGTTGTGCAGCTCGGCGCGCATGGCGGTCAGCAGACTGCTGGGCCCGCGCCGGATCGTGATCAGTTTCTGCTCGCCCATCACGGCATCGAGCCGGCGACGCTCGAAGTGATCGGCGTCCATCTCCGTATCGCAGAGCACCAGGTGGACGCAGTCTTCAAACCGGGCGCAGCGCGTCGTCGGCGGATTGTTCAACACGGCTTCGAGAATGCGCTCGTCGACGAACCCGTTTTGCCTCAGCGTATCGAGCGTCGCCTCGTCGGCGATGTCGAAGTCGATCCACACAAACTGCCCGCGCGACACCGCCTCGTCGACCGCCGCCAACTCGATCGTCTGATCGCGTTTGGCTTCGAAGTCGAACGCCACCACCTGAATACCGCCGACATCGTGAGACTGCGAAGTCACAACACCAGTTTACCGCAAATTGGTGGCGGCGTAGCGGCGATCTGACGATCGCCCGTTAAACGTATGGAGCGATCAGTCGTGTACCAGGCGGCCGCGCTCGAGTTTGAGCACACGGTCGGCCCGGTCGGCGACGGTGGCGTCGTGGGTGACCATGACCATGGTCTGCCCGTCTTTGTGCAGGCCCTGCAGCAGGTCGAGAATGCGCTGGCCGGTGTCGCGGTCGAGGTTGCCGGTGGGTTCGTCAGCCAGCAGGACATCCGGCTGATTGATCAGGGCCCGGGCGATGGCGACGCGCTGGCGCTCGCCGCCGGACAGTTGCTTGGGGCGGTGTTTGAGTCGCTCGCCGAGCCCGAGGCTTTCCAGCAGTTCACTGCCGCGCTGGCGCATGCTCGCTCGCGCGCCGAACCCGCCGAGCATGGATCGGCCGACCATCCCGCTGATGATCGTGTTCTCCAACACGTTCAACTCCGGCAGCAGGTGGTAGAACTGAAAGACGAATCCGACATGCGCGTTGCGGAAGCGATCACGCTTGGCGGCGCTGTAGCTGAACAGATCTTCGCCGTTGAAGGTGACGCCGCCTTCGCTGGGCGTGTCCAATCCGCCGAGCAGGTGCAGCAGCGTGCTCTTGCCCGAGCCCGACGCCCCGAGGATGCACAGCCACTCGCCGTGCTTCACACTCACATCGACCCCGCGCAACACATGCAGGTCTTCACTGCCCATGCGATAGTGCTTGTGCAGCTGCTGGGCGTGGAGAATCGTGTTGTTTTGCGAGTCGGTCATGGGGGTCTGAGCACGAAGACACGAAGGCGCGAAGACACAAAGAAAACACAGTGTCTGCATTTTACTTTACATATTCTTCTTCGTGTCTTTGTGTCTCCGTGTCTTTGTGCTGGTTTTTACTCGTATCGCAACGATTCAATCGGGTCGACGCGGGCCGCCTTGATGGCCGGCAGCAGCGCGCCGAGGATCGACGCGACGATGGCCACGATCACGATCACGATCACCTCGTGCGTATTCACCTGGCTGGGGATGCGGTCGAAGAAGTACACGCTGCGGTCCCAGATCACGATGCCGAAGGTATCACCGAGCCATGCGTGGATTTCGTTGATGTTCATCACGATCAGGCAGGCGATCGTGGTGCCGAAGGCCGCCCCGAGCGTGCCGATGACCGCCCCGAAGCTCAGAAAGATCGAAGCCACTCCCGCCCGCGAGGCGCCGATCGCGCGGAGGATGCCGATGTCGCGCGTCTTCTCCAGCACGATCATGTAAAAGATCACGCCGATCATCACCACCGCCACGATGCTGATGATCCCGAACAGGACCGTCATCAGGCTCTTTTCGTTTTCGACGGCTGAGAGAAACTTCGCCTGCCGCTGCTGCCACGTCGAGATCGACATGAACGGTTGCGGCGGCATGTCTTCGTGTTGCTGAGAAAACTTGTCATACATCACCTGCACGGCCGCGAGCAATTCCACCGGCGAGACGCCGTTGGCGGCCTTGATGTGCACTTCGGTCGCGCGGGCGGGGATCGAGCCGAGAATCTTCGTCGGGTTGTCGGGGTCCACGCGCGTGGCGGCATCCATGACCATCATCTTCTGAGCGATGTCGAAGGGGATAAACACCCGCTGGGCGTCGACGTCATAGACGCCGGAGTTGAACTCGTTGACGACGATGAACTGGTCCGTCGCCGGCTCCAGGGCCGCGCCCTTGCTGGTGACCGGCAGGACAGTCAGCGTCAGCGCCCGGCCGATGATCGAGGGGCTGAACCGATACGTGCCGTCGGGCATGCGAACGTTGTACGGGCTGACTTCCAGGCCCGTGGCGATGGCGGGGCGGCTTTCCACCGCCTTCCACGGAGGCGTCAGCGTGGCGGCGGCCTCGACGGGATCGTGGTCTTTGTAAATCTCAGCCACGGAGGCATACAGCCGGCCGCCGAGCGGGTCGGGGGTTTTCAGCGTATCGCGGGTCCAGTAGAGGATGTCGCGATACGCGGTGACCTTGGCGTAGCTGTCGGGCTCGATGCCGTAGACCTGCACGCCCTTGATGACATCGCCGGGCAGTTTGAGCAGGCCGTAGGCGATGATGATCGGCGTGGCGGCCTCGGCTTCGGGCAGATCTTCGATAGCGGTGATCAACTCATCATAGTGAGGAAACCCGCCGAGCCCGCTGTAGCAGCTCACATCGCCCATGACGGTGCGGCCGGCGTTTTTCACGAGGTCCAGAAACCCGCCCATGATGCTGATGACAATGATCACCATCGCGGTGCAAAGCGTCACCGCCAGCAGCGCAAACACCGGAATCAGCTTGCGTCGCAGGTATCGAAATGTCAGCAGCAGTTTGTACATAAATTAAATGACCAATGACCAAATCCCAATGACCAAGGTAATGCCCAATGCATCAATGACCAAGGTCGGTTCATGTTGAACATTCAGGTGTTGGTCATTTGAACATTCCCTTGGTCATTGGTGCGTGGTCATTGGTCATTATCAGCTATGCGGGCGCATCAGGGGGAAGAGGATGACGTCGCGGATGGAGCGGTTGTTGGTCAGCAGCATGACGAGGCGGTCGATGCCGACGCCGAGGCCGCCGGCGGGGGGCATGCCGACGCGCAGCGCTTCGACGAAGTCGTCGTCGGTCGTGCGGAAGGTCGCGTCCTCGTCGTCTTCACCGGCGATCTGCTGCTGGAAGTTGGCGAGCTGCACATCGGGGTCGTTCAACTCTGTGTACGCATTGCCGAGCTCCATGTTCGCGATGAACAGCTCGAAACGCTCGGCGATATTTGGCTCGTCGGGCTTGCGTTTGGTCAGCGGGCACAGACTCGCCGGGTAATCGATCACGAAGGTCGGCTGCACCAGCGTCGGCTCGACGGTTTCCTCCCAGACCTGGTTCAACAGCAGGTCGTGGTCTTTGCCGGCCGGGTCGATGTTCAGCTTCTGGGCCAGGGCCCGGAGCTGCCCGCCGTCGGAAGCGGGAAAACCGTTGGCTTTCTCGAAGATTTCGTGGTATTTCACCCGTGCGAAGGGGCGGGCGTAGTTGATTTCGATATCGCCGAAGCGCAGCACAGGCCCCCTCTCCCTTTCAGGGAGAGGGTTGGGGTGAGGGTCGGTTGCCGGGGCGTCGGAGGGTTCACCCTCACCCCGGCCCTCTCCCTGAAGGGAGAGGGAGCGAACCATGACCGCGGCGTTGTGGATCATCTGCTCGCAGAGGTCCATCACGCTGTAGAGATCGCCGAAGGCTTCGTACAGCTCGAGCATGGTGAACTCGGGGTTGTGCGAGCGGTCGATGCCTTCGTTGCGGAAGTTGCGGTTGATCTCGAAGACCTTGGGCATGCCGCCGACGAGCAGTCGCTTGAGGTAGAGCTCAGGCGCGATGCGGAGGAACAGGTCGATGTCGAGCGCGTTGTGATGGGTCATGAACGGGCGGGCTGCGGCGCCGCCGGCGATCGACTGCATCATGGGCGTTTCGACTTCGAGGAACCCGCGATCGGTCAGCAGGTCACGGACGGACTTGATGATGCGCGAGCGCGTGGCGAAGGTCTTCATCACGTCGGGGTTGACGTAGAGATCGACGTAGCGCTTGCGGTAGCGGAGTTCGGGGTCTTTGAGGCCGGACCATTTTTCCGGCGGGGGGGCGAGGGACTTGGTGGCGATGTTGAATCCGTCATCGCCTTCGGCCCAGACGGTGATCTCACCGGTTTTGGTTTTGGCGAGCTTGCCGGAGGCGGTGACGATGTCGCCGAGGTCGGCGAGTTTGGCGAGCTTGAAGGCGGTTTCACCGAGCAGCTTTTTGTTGGCGGCGACCTGCAGATCACCGCTGGCATCGCGCAGGGTCATGAAGACGAGCTTGCCGATGTCACGATGGAGGACGACGCGGCCGGCGATTTTGACAGCGGGGCGGTTGTCCTGCGAAGCGTCGGCTTTGTGGGCCTCGTCGGCGGCTTCGTCGTACTGGTTGCGGGCATCGAGCAGGGTGACCAGACCGTCGGTGCGCTGGCCGTAGGGATCGATGGCGAACTCGTCGCGGAGGCGGTCGAGCTTGGCGCGGCGATCGGCTTCGACATTGCCGCCGGCGGGCTGATTTTCGGGTGCAGGTTGGTTTTTGTCGGGCATAGTCCGCCCATCGTAGCGAGCGGTGGGGGTGGGGCAAGTTGGGCGGTGGGCTTTTGGGGGATGCGAGGCGGGGAGATGGAAATCTGCCCATCGCAGGGGGCGTAGGGGTTTACCGTGAATTGCTGAATTTATTTGTTAAGAGGCGGGCTGGGGGTACGTTAGGGGGATAGAGGTACGTGCATTTATGGCACTGGATCAGCAGACGATTGTGAGAATTCTGCTTGCCGAGCGAAGCGGCATTTTGTCGTATTTGCTTGCCATTTCATCAGATATACACGCAGCGGAGGATGTGTTTCAGGATCTGGTCATCAAGGTGACGCAGAAGCAGCCGGAGATCGCGGACCGGGGTCATGTATTGGCCTGGGCGCGGGCGGCGGGGCGCAACGCCTTGATCGACACGCTTCGCACGCGGCAGCGGCGGCGGGTGGTGTTTGACACGGATGTGCTGGACCAGCTCGAAGCCGACTGGCAGGCGTTTGATCAGCCGGGGCAGGCGACGCGCGTCGACGCCCTGCGGCAGTGTCTGAGCGAGTTGAACCCCAAGGCGCGGCGGCTGATCGAGATGCGTTATGCCGACGGGCTCAGCGGGCAGCAGATGGCCCAATCGCTGAAGCGGCCGCGCGGGTCGTTGTACGTGTCGCTTTCGCGGGTGTATCGGGTGCTGGCGGATTGTGTGCGGCGGCGGATGGAGGTGGCTGATGGCTGACACGACTGCCCAGCTCGATCTGCTGATCACGCGCTACCTCGACGGCGGCGAGCCCGAGGATCGTGCCGCGCTCAACGACCTGATGCGTCACGACCCTGCAGCGCGGGCTGCCTTCATCGAGCATTGCCGACTGGCGGCGCTCGTGTTTGAATGCCCGCGCACACAGAGCAAGTCCATCCCCGCAAGCCCGATGGCGAGTCTTCGAGCCGTCGGGGTCTACGCCGCCGCCGCGATGATCGCGCTGGCGGTGACAGCCTGGTTTATCCTGCAGCCGGGCCCGCAGACATCGCATGTCGACTCCGCCAAGCCGATCGTGGCCATGCTGACCAACACCGACGGCGCGGTCTTCGACAACCAGGCCACCACCGGCGGCGGCAGCGATGCGATGACGCTGGGCAGTGAACTTTCGGCGGGGCTGCTGAAGCTGACCGCCGGCTCAGCACAGATCATGTTCAACTCGACTGCTGTGGTCGACCTGGTCGGCCCGTGTGAATTCGAGATGGTCGGGCCCAACCGCGGGCGACTGGCGGCCGGCTCGATGTCGGCCTACGTGCCGGAGGCGGCGCACGGGTTCGTCGTCGAAGCGCCGGCCGGTCAGGGCACGCTGTCGGTCGTCGACCTGGGCACGCGCTTCGGGCTCGACGTGGTGCCGGCGGGTGTTGCCGATCTGCGCGATGGGTGTTCGATTGTGCGGGTCGTCGAAGGCGAAGTCGAGCTGCGTTACACCGACGCTTCGCGCGGGGTCGTTCAGCATCGCAGGCTTCGCGCGGCCGAGGGGATGGTGGTCCACGACGGCCGATTCGAGATGATGACCCCGCTGATCAGGGGCGAGGTTGATCCGCTGGCCGGCGCCGGCGCGATGACCGCCGCCACCGAAGGCCCGTACTTCGTCGCCGACACGCTCTCGCTGCACCCCAACGAGTTCAGTCAATTCGGCGCGGTGGTCACACGCCGGGCGATGCCGCTGGCGGCCGGTGCATCCGACTTCGTTTGCACCTTCGAGTTTGAATTCGCTGACGGCCAGGGCACCGGCGCCGACTGGCTGAAATTTTTCATCGCTGCTGATCCGCCGACGGGCAACGGGGCATCGGGTCGCGATGCGCCTTCGCCGCAGGTGTTCGGCATCACCTTCGACAGCTATCGCAACGCCGAGGCCGGCGACCCGAGCGCCGCGTTTGTTGATGTGATCACGCCGAACAACCCGCGCCTGGCCCGCATCGATCTGGCGGCTTTGCCGTTTGGTCTGCGTGATCTGACCGACAGCGGATCGCACCGCGTGCGCGTGTGGTGCATCAGCGGCCGACTCAGCGTGTCGCTGGACGGTCAGCGGATTGTCCGCAATTTGCCGGTGAAGCTGACTGATTCGAGCGGCGGTCCGCTTTCGGCGGTGTGGCTCGGTTTCGGCGCCCGCACGGGTGGGTCCAGCGAGTTGCACCTGGTGCGCGACTGCTGGTTTGCCGCGCTGGGTCCCGATACGAACCACGCCGATTCCCCTGAAAACTCTAACCCCTCAGAACGTGTTGGAAACTTGAGAACGGAGATACGTCATGACTCTGAATGAGATGCCTCAACGCCTGATGAACCTGTTATGCACGGGTTTGATGTCCGCCGGCCTGCTGGTCGTCCCGGTGCCCGCGATGGCTTCGACCGTCGCTGACTTCGAGTCGGTCACCGGTTCATTCCCCGGCACGGCTTCCGGCCCGTCGACCACGCAGTTCAATACCCGCGAGTGGTCCAGCACCGGCGACGGCGATCATGCCGTGATCATGAACGACGCCGCCCACGCCGCGATCAACGACTACCTCCAACTCGTTCCCGAGACCGGCTCCGAGCGCAACACCATCGCCTTCGATCTGACCGATCCCGGCCTGTACCAGAAGATCACCGTCAGCTACGACTTCCGCATCACCAACACCACCGGCAACCCCGCCGACGGTCTGGGCATGAGCCTGTTGAGCACCGCCAACCATGGCACATCCGGCGACGGCGCCAGCCTGGCCCAGTTCGGTGCGCCCGCCGATTCGCTGAACCTCGGCCTGGATGATTACAACAACGGCGCCGCCGCGCCCCACTTCGATCCGTCCAACAACCACGCCGAGGTCGGCTACGACGGCGCCGCCTCCCTGGCCGTCTCCAACATCACCGCCTTCAGCCTCTACTCCGGCGATTGGCACCACGCCGAAGCCACCTTCGAATACGTCAGCGGCGGCACCGCCGTCACCCTCGTGATCACCCCCGATGCCTACGGCTCCCCCGGCGCGCCCGTCACCGTCTTCGACAAGGCCCTCATCGCCGGTGTGCTGCCCTACGAAGCGCGTATCGCCTTCGGCGCCGGCACCGGCGGTTCCGACGCCACCCACGACATCGACAATGTCAACGCCGTCTTCGACACCAATGGCAAAGGCTTCAACTACGTCACCGACTTCTCCGCCGCCATCGCCTCCGACTTCACCTTCAACCACTCCGGCGACGCCACCCCCACCGGTCTGGTCACCAGCGGCGCCACCTACATCCACCTCACCGATGCCGACAACGACGAGCGCGGCTCCGCCTGGTACAACACCAAGCAGTCCGTCCGCGACGGATTCGTCACCGAGTTCACCCTCGACATGCCCACCACCAACGGCACCTCCGGCGCCGACGGCATGGGCTTCGTCATCCAGAACATCGGCACCGGCGTCAACACCACCGAAACCGGCCCCGGCGCCAATGCCTTCACCATCGAATTCGACAGCTACGACAACGGCGACGCCGCCAACGAACCCAGTTCCGCCCACATCACCCTCTGGGCCGGCGGCGCCGATGTGCTGACCTACGACCTGGCCACCAGCTCGCTGAGCATCAACGACCTGTCGAACTCCGGTCCCCATGATGTCCGCGTGGAATACTTCAACGGTGAAATCACGCTGTACTTCGACGACGTCAAAGTCATCGACGGTTTCGCCGTCGACCTGGCCGCCATCGGCGCGATGGACGCCGGCGGTCAGTCATGGGTCGGGTTTGTCTCCCGCACCGGCGGCGCCAACGAAGAGCACAACGTGCTGAGTTGGGCCTTTGTCTCCGCTGTCCCCGAACCGTCGACATTCGCGATGCTCGGCCTGGCCGGCCTCGGTCTGATCCGTCGCCGCCGCGACATCGCCTGAATCAGGGTCCGCCTGCATGTGGTCGCGCGGTGAAAGCCGCGTGACCGCTTTGAAAAAACCAAACCCCCCATGCCTGCGAGCCGACGCCTCGCGGTCATCGAAAATGGAGATGCACCATGAGACTGAATGAGATGCGACAAAACCTGCGAAACATCACGCTCGGCGCCGCGCTGACCAGCGTGCTGGTCGCCGCCCCGGCGATGGCCGCCTCGACCGTCGCCGACTTCGACACCGCCGGCACCGCTTACTCCCTCCGCGAGTGGAACAGCGCCGGCGACAATCCCCCCGTCATCATGAACGACGCCGCCCACACCGAAATCGGCGACTACCTCCAGCTCATCCCCGAGGTCGGCAACGAGCGCAACACCGTCGCCTTCGATCGCACGGCACTCGGCCTGTACCAGACCATCACCGTCGACTACGACTTCCGCATCACCAACACCACCGGCACCCCCGCCGACGGCCTGGGCATGAGCCTGCTGAGCACCGCCAACTACGGCACGACCGGCGACGGCGCCAACTTCGCCCAGCACAGCGCGCCTGCCAAATCGCTGAACATCGGCATCGACGATTACAACAACAACTACGGCCCGACCGAAACCAACAACAACCACGTCGAAATCGGCTACAACGGGCAGCCCGACCGGGCCGTCTCCGGTCCGCTGAGCTTCAACCTCACCTCCGGCGACTGGCATCACGCCCAGGCCACCTTCGAGTACACCACCAACGGCACTGCCGTCACCCTCGTGATCACCCCCGACGCCTACGGCACCCCCGGCGCGCCCGTGACCGTATTCAACAGGGCGGTCATCGCCGGCGCTCTGCCGTATGAAGCCCGCATCGCCTTCGGCTCCGGCACCGGTGGCTCCGACGCCACCCACGACATCGACAACGTCAACGCCGTCTTCGACACCAATGGCAAAGGCTTCAACTTCGCCCCGGACTTCTCCGCCGCCTCCGCTTCGCAGTTCGAGTTCGTCAACACCGGCGCCGGCTCCACGGGCCTGGTCACCAGCGGCTCGACCTTCCTCCAGGTGACCTCCAACGACCTGTCGCAGGGCGGGTCCGCCTGGCTCAAGGAAAAACAGTCCGTTAAGCACGGCTTCGTCACCGAGTTCGACTTCGAGTTTCCCAACATCAGCCCCGACGGGTTTAACGGCTCCCTCGGCGCCGACGGCATGAGCTTCATGATTCAGGACAACGGCCTGACCGGGTACAACCCCGGACGCGCCGGCGCCACCGGCTCCGTCGCCATCGAACTCGACAGCTTCAGCAACAGCGAACCCAGCGCCGCCCTGCTGGCCATCCGCAAAGATGGAACCCGCCTGGTCACCGTCAACCTGGACGCCACCTCCCTGAACATCGACAACCTCAGCGACAGCGGCGTGCACAGCGTGCGCGTCGAGTATGTCGACGGGCTCATGGACGTGTATTTCGACGGCCTGCTCCTGATCAACGACCAGGCGGTCGACCTGTCCGACGTCGCCGACGCCAGCGGCGAGGCGTATGTCGGGTTCGTCGCCAACACCGGCGGTGAAGGCGAAGAGCACAACGTGCTGAACTGGTCATTCGCCTCCGCCGTGTCCGTGCCCGAGCCGTCGACCTTCGCGCTGCTCGGCCTGGCCGGCCTCGGTCTGATCCGTCGTCGCCGCGACCTCGCATAAACGCCTGCGCGGTCGTCCGGCGAAAGCCGAGCGGCCGCTTTTCACCACACATTCCGGGGGACACACCCGGCCCCGCCGGCCGGACCGATCAGATAGGAACACCAGCCATGTCCCGCCGCGCCTTCACACTCATCGAACTGCTCGTCGTCGTCAGCATCATCGCGCTGCTGATCGCCATCCTGTTGCCCTCGCTGCAGAAGGCCCGCGAGGTCAGCAAGTCCGTCGCCTGCGGCGCCAACGTCAAACAGATCGGGCTTTGCCTGCAGTTCTACGCTTACGATTACAAGCAGTTGTTTCCATACGGCGTCGGCGTCAGCCCGGATAAGGTGGTCAACCCCTCCAACAACAACGCCGGCTGGAGCAGCAAAGCCATGCCGCCCCAGCAGCAGTTCTATCCTTACACGCAAACCGATGAAGTGTTCATGTGTCCCAACGACCCCGATCCGACGCTCTACAACTGGTGGGCCTACGGCAAGCACCCCGACTTCAAGCGCGGCTCAAGCTACATGTTCTCCGAGCACACGCTCTACGGAACCGCCAAAGACGGCGACGGTGTGTTCAAACTCTCCGATGTGTACGACCCAGCCAGTTATGCCTACGCCGCCGACGGCGATCTCTGCCCCAACGGCTGGACCTGGGGCACGCTCGACCTGAACAACGCCTGGTACGATGTGCCCCGCGCCCCCGGCAACGACGCCCGCTGGCACTACCGCATCCGCTGGCATCATCTGCTGAACGTCAACATGCTCTTCGGCGACATGCATGCCGAACTCATCTCGCAGGACGGCATCCGCACCGCCGTCCGCTCCGACCCCCGTCGCCCGTGATCCAGCGAATTTTCTGACCGCGTTTTCTTTCATAGCCGCGGGCGGAAGCCCGCGGGCCACGAGCTTCCGCTCGCGGCTGTCACGCGACCATGAATGACATAAATGCTCTAAATTTTCATGTCGCTCGCACGCCTCTCCGGTTACAATGACCCTTCTCTGAGGTCCCCGATCCAGTGCGTTTGCAAAGGAGACAAGGAATGAAGCGCTCAACGATTCTGTCGATGCTCCTGGTGGCGGTCTGCGCCATGCCCGCGGCCGCCAGCGTGATTTATGAGCAGGGCGGCGGCGACGACTATGTCGCTTTCGAAGCTGAGCTTTTTGACAGCCTCGTCCGACACGACACCAGCCCCGACAAGGGCTTTATCATCATCGACACCACGCCGACCTACACCACCAGCTTCGGCTCCGAGGCCCTGCCGTCCGACACCAACGCCTCCGGCGGAGCCGCCATCCTCGACGACACCCGCGTCTCCAACGCCGACCATTCCTCCACCATCACCTACAAGATCACCTTCGCACAGGCCGGTGATTACCGTCTGTATTACCACTACTCCCACTTCGAAGACGTCTCCAACACCACCAACTACGGCAACGAAGATTCGGTCTATCTGCCCAGCGACTGGAACACTGCCGCCAACGTGCTCGACTCCACCGGCGGCCCGGACAACGATCCGATCAACCACCCCCACGAAGGGCTCTACTTCTGGCGCAACGCCGGCGACACCTACACCGTCACTGCCGGACAGGTCGGGCAGGTGCTCGAGTTCAACATCGACGATCGCGAAAGCGGCTACTCCCTCGACCGTTTCGTTTTCTCCACCACCGTCGACCTGGACAGCGCCGCCCTCAACGCCTTGTCCAACACCGCGCTGCTGCCGACTCCCGCCGCGCTGCCCGCCGGCTTGGGGCTGTTGACCCTCGCCGCGCTCAAGCGCCGCTGGGTGTGACCGATTCCAACCTGTGGCACAGCCGCCCCCGGCTGTGCGGGCGATGACTTGAGCACAGCCGAGGGCGGCTGTGCCACAGTACCGCGTCGCTCACGCTCCGGGCTCTGGTGGGTGGACACGTTTTGTGCGCACGAAGCCGTCGCGGAATTTTCAAAAACTGCAAAATGTACTGAATTATCACGACGTGTTTGTGCGCGCACGGGCGTTTTTGCGTGGGTATCAGGGGCGCGCGCACGAAGGCGTCGCCGTTTGCCATGCATGTGCGCGCCAAACGGCAAAAAACGGACGAAAAGCGCTTTAAACAAGGTGATTTTTGCCGCGCCGGTGCGCACCGGCGCGACGAGGCGACACGCGTGTGCGCGCCGGCGGAGATTGAGCGGGGATACCGGCGCTAAAACCGCGATCGGCGCGCACGAATCATGGATATGTCAATCGGGTGTTTTTTGTCGTGACGTGCGCGCGCCTCGATACGGACCAGACGCTTCGGAAGACCTCAGCGTCGGCGTTGGGCACACGGTGTCCCTTCTCCCCATCCCCCAGCCCCCATCCCCTTTCCCCCAACTCAGACCGACAGCGGCATGCCCAGCGGGGCGATGACCGGGTTGACCAGACGCTTGAAGTCGTCGAAGCGCATGCGGATCAACTCGGTGTGCGAGCCGGCGTTGAAGGCGATGAGTTCGTCGTCGGCCAGCGACTCGGCCACGTAGACCTTCATGCCGTAGAGATTGCCCAGCGGCGGCATGGCGCCGGCCTCGCAGTCGGGGAAGTGGTCGACGAACTCGTTCTCATCGGCCAGCGCGACATCCCGAGCGCCGGTGGCATGGCGGAGCAGTTCGAGGTCGACCTTCATCGGGGCGGGCATCACGACCATGGCCAACTCATCATCGAGTTTGACGATGACGCTCTTGGCGACTTCGCGGCCGGGCATGTGGGCACAGGCGGCGATTTCCTGGGCGGTGTAGGCGGGGCTGTGGCTGATGGTCACGTAACGGATCTGGTGCTCATCGAGAAATGTTTTGACGTGGTTCAGTGACATGGGCGGCCTCCTGACGGATCGCGGGGTGCGATCGGCGGCCGCCGCACGACGGCGCACGGCGGCGCCGGTCGGAAACTCTGCGCCATTCTAGACCGCGGGTTGATCCGCTTCCGCTTGGCAGGCGGGGCGGCGGGGTTTAGGATGCTGCTGAGCGTTGATGACGCTGAAAATCGGAGACTTTCCCATGCTGATTGACGATGTGAAAAAGCGGATGATCGATGCGATGAAGGCCGGTCGCGCCCAGGAGAAGGAGATTCTGCGGGTGGCCCTGGGCGATCTGCAGCTCACCCAGTCGCGCACGGGTAGTCTCAGCGATGATGAAGCGGTCAAGGTTTTGCGGAAGATCATCAAGGCCAACGACGAGACGGCCGCGGTCACCAGCGACGAGGCGGTCAAAGCGAAGCTGGCCGAGGAAAACCGCATTCTGTCGGAACTGCTGCCCCAGACGCTGGATCAGGCCCAGATCAAGGCGGCCCTGGCGCCGGTGGACGAGGCGATCCGCAATGCCCCCAACGCCGGAGCGGCCACCGGCGTGGCGATGAAACACCTCAAATCAACCGGGGCCACCGTCGACGGCAAGGACGTCGCCCAGGTGGTGGCGGCCCTCCGCGGGGGTTGACCCCGATTCCGGGGGTTTGACACAGGTGTGCAAAATTTTCTTGCCCACCCTGCGAGCGTGGGGTATTATCCGATTGTCCGCACGTCAACGTGGGCAACCGCATCGGGGCAGAGATCAGGCAATCATACATCCGAGAAAAAGGAGTCTATGGGTATGGAATCCCTTCAAGCTCATTCTATCCGCATGGCAATTATGGCTTTGTGCGTTTTGTCGGCCGGCAGCGCCTTCGCCGGGACCATCCGCGATGACCGTTCCGATCAGCTGTATCTCGACTTGGCCGGCGCTTCATCGGCCTACGCCAGCGTCGGGCAGTTCATCGGTACGGGCACCGACTCGGGCGGCTCCTACGGCTTCGCCGCCTCCGGCGTGCTGATCGCCAACAACTGGGTGCTGACCGCCGGCCACGTCTCCGAATCCACCACCACCAGCCTGACTTTCAAAATCGGCGGCCAGAACTTCGCCTCCGACCAGTACTTCGCCCACTCCAACTGGGATGGCAACCTCGGCAAGGGTTACGACATCGGTCTGGTCCACTTCTCCGACGACCTGGTCCTGCAGACGGGCCTCGCCGCGGCGGAGCTTTACACCGGCAAGAATGAAGTCGGCGAGATTGCCACGGCCGTCGGCTTCGGCACCACCGGCACCGGCCTGACCGGCTGGCAGTCCGGGTCGCTGGTCAAGCGCGCCGGCAACAACGTCATCGATGCCTCGTACAACACCCCCGGCAAGAACGACCGCATCCTGCTGACCGACTTCGACAATCCGCACACCACGGCCGACAACAACTTCGGCTCGGCGACCCCGCTCGATCTGGAATACATGACCGCGCCCGGCGACAGCGGCGGCGGCCTGTTCATCAATGTCGACGGCATCGATCTGCTGGCCGGCATCACCTCGTTCGGTTGGGGGCGACTGGATGGCGTTGCGGATTCAGACTACGGCGATGTGGGCGGCTACACCCGCGTGTCGCAGTTTATCGACTGGATCAACAGCTACACCGGCCTCGGCGACGGCGGCGGCGGTAAGGGTGGCGGCAAGGGTGGTAGCGGCGGCGGAGGTGGTGGCAACGGCAAAGGCGGCGGCAAGCCAACTCTGCTGATCACCGCGGTGCCCGAGCCGTCCACGATGGGGCTGCTCGGCGTCGGCATGATCATGATCGTGCGTCGTCGGCGCAAGGCCTGAGTCCGACATCCCCAATTCAAATTCCCCGAGGCCCACGCTTCCAAAGCGTGGGCTTCTTCTTTTATCCGTCGACGGTGTGCAGTTGACACTTGCCCGTGCCGGCGCAGACGGTGCACTCATCGGCCTTGCCCTGCACGTGCATCAGGCAGTGATCGATCGCATCGTTCATCACCAGCGGCATTTTCTCGTTCATGCCGATCGGCGCGGTGACCATCCAGCGGATGCCCGGGTGCTTGCCGGCGGCGGCGGCGGTCAGATTGGGGATGTCCTGGTTCCAGTGCTTGCCCGGCAGCAGGAAAAACGGATGACAGACCACGACCTTCGCCCCGCGCTGCACACAGCGGTCAAACGCCTGCTCGATCGTGGGCTCGGCCAGCTCCATGTGGGCCGGCTCGATGATCGGGTAATCGCTCTGTTCGGCGAAGAGCTTGACGACCGCCAGCAGCAGATCGTTGGACTCGGGCCGGCGCGAGCCGTGGTCGACCACGATGATGCCGATCTGATTGTGGTCCAGGGATTCGGTCATGCGATCTCCAGGAAAATTCGACTCACCGGAGTTTTCGTTTCGGGTCTGTTACGAGTGCTATCATAGGGTTCTACCCGCCTGTTTGCGACCGCGCCCGCGGCTGATAAACTTGGGGCTTGAACCCCGAAAAGAGAACTTCGATGAACCCCACCACGCTCGCCGATCGCCCGGCCGGGTTGTCCGATTCACTGATGCCGACCGACACCTTCGCCCGCCGCCACCTGGGCCCTTCGCCCGCCGATCAGGCGGCCATGCTCGCCGAACTCGGGTTCGACTCGCTGGATGCGCTGACCGACGCGGTCGTGCCAGCCTCGATCCGCCTCAAGTCGCCGATGTCGCTGACGGGGTTGGCGACAGATGGGGGTGGTGAACACCAAACGCTGGCGCGCCTCGGCTCGATCGCCGGGCAGAACACCATCGCCCGCAACTTCATCGGCTGTGGTTACAGCGGCACGATCACCCCGCCGGTGATCCTGCGCAACATCCTCGAAAACCCCGGGTGGTACACGCAGTACACCCCGTACCAGGCCGAGATTTCACAGGGCCGCCTCGAAGCCCTGCTGAACTTTCAAACGATGATCGCGGACCTCACCGCCCTGCCGCTGGCCAACGCCTCGCTGCTGGATGAAGCCACCGCCGCTGCCGAGGCGATGTCGATGGCCCTGTCGATCACCGGCAACAAGAAGTCCGGCTTCTTCGTCGCCGCCGATTGTCACCCGCAGACGATTCGCGTGGTCGAAACCCGCGCCGAGCCGATCGGCGTCAACGTCGTCACCGGTTCCCCGGAAGATGTCGACTTCGAGGGTGATGACATCTTTGCCGTGCTCGTACAGTACCCGACCACCGACGGGCGCATCGTCGATTACTCAGCGCTCGTCGAGAAAGCACACGCCACCGGCGCGATCGTGATCTGCGCCGCGGATCTTTTAGCATTGACGCTGATCAAACCGCCCGGTGAGTGGGGTGTCGACATCGCCGTCGGCAGCGCCCAGCGTTTTGGTGTGCCGATGGGCGGGGGCGGCCCGCATGCCGCGTACATGGCGACGCATGAAAAGTACGCCCGCAAGATGCCCGGCCGCATCGTCGGCATCTCCAAAGACGCCGAAGGTAAGCCCGCCTACCGCCTGGCGATTCAGACCCGCGAGCAGCACATCAAGCGCGACCGCGCCACGTCGAACATCTGCACCGCGCAGGTCCTGCTGGCGATCATGGCCGGCATGTATGCGACCTATCACGGGCCGAAGGGGCTGCGCGACATCGCCGAGCGCGTGCGGGGGTTGGCACATTGGTGTATGCACAACCTGCGCCTCGCCGGCATCGCGGTTGATGACGAGCCGCGCTTCGACACGATCACGGTCGACGCGGGTGATGATGCGGCAAACATCCTCGCGGCCGCCGACAAGGCGAACATCAACCTGCGCGACTTCGGCGACGGTCGCCTCGGCATCAGCTTCGATGAAACGCACACGACCGACGATGTGCTCGATGTCGTGCGTTGCTTCACCGAGGTCGACACGCTCGAAGCCCCCGAGCCTGCGAACTTTGAACTCAGAACACAGAACTATCTCGCGCACCCCGTGTTCAATCAGTACCACGCTGAGCACGAGATGCTGCGGTATCTGCATCGCCTGCAGTCGAAGGATCTGTCGCTGACATCGAGCATGATCCCGCTGGGCTCGTGCACGATGAAGCTGAACGCCACCAGCCAGATGCTGCCGATTACGTGGCCGGAGTTTGCGAACATTCACCCGTTCGCGCCGACCGATCAACAGGCGGGCTATCGCAAGCTGTATGACGATCTTGAAACGTGGCTCGCCGAGATCACGGGTTTCGCCGCGGTGTCGCTTCAGCCCAATGCCGGCAGCCAGGGTGAATACGCCGGCCTGCTGGCGATCCGCGGGTACCACCAGGCCAACGCCGACGCCCACGCCGACGCTGAGCGAAGCGAAGCGTCTGGTACCGAGCGCAACATCTGCCTGATCCCCACCAGCGCCCACGGCACCAACCCCGCCTCGGCCGTGATGGCCGGATTCAAGGTCGTCCCCGTCAAGTGTGATGACCACGGCAACATCGACGTCGACGACCTCCGCGCCAAGGCCAAACAGCACGAAGCCAACCTCGGCGCGTTGATGATCACCTACCCCTCGACGCACGGCGTGTTTGAACCCGATGTCCGGGCCGTCGTCGACGCTGTGCATGAACACGGCGGCCTGGTCTACATGGACGGCGCCAACATGAACGCGCAGGTCGGCCTGACCAGCCCCGGTGAAATCGGCGCCGATGTCTGCCACCTGAACCTGCACAAAACCTTCTGCATCCCCCACGGCGGCGGCGGCCCCGGCATGGGCCCCATCGGCGTCAACGAAAAACTCGCCCCCTACCTGCCCGGCCATCCCCTCAAGCCGCACGCTGAGCGCAGCGAAGCGTCGGATCAAACAACCGTCGGCCCCGTCAGCGCCGCCCCCTTCGGCAGCGCTGCCATCCTGCCGATCAGTTGGATGTACATCGCCATGATGGGCCCCGCCGGACTCAAGCAGGCCACGCAGGTCGCCATCCTCAATGCCAACTACATGGCCCGCCGCCTACGCGATCATTACCCGGTGCTGTACACCGGCCCCGGCGGTCTCTGCGCCCACGAGTTCATCCTCGACTGTCGCGAGTTGCCCAAAACGTCGCACGTCAGCGTCGAAGACATCGCCAAGCGGTTGATGGATTTCGGTTTCCACGCCCCGACGATGAGTTTCCCCGTCGGCGGCACGCTCATGATCGAGCCGACCGAGTCCGAGTCTCGCGCCGAATTGGATCGCCTGATCGAAGCGATGGTGGTCATTCGCCGCGAGATCGCCGCGATCGAATCCGGTGAGCTCGATGCCGAGGACAACCCCCTGCATCACGCCCCGCATACTGCCGAGAACGTCTCCGCCGACGACTGGCCGCACAAGTATCCGCGCAGCCAGGGGGCCTATCCGGTCGACAGTCTGCGCCGGTGGAAATACTGGCCGCCGGTGTCGCGCATCGACAATCCCTACGGCGATCGAAACCTGATCTGCACCTGCGAGCCGATGGAATCCGCGTAACGCGCTTTCGGTGATCGAAATGAAATACGTGAACCAGCAAGGCGCCAAGGACACCAAGAAGAAAAAAGCAGTTGACAGGATGAACAGGATGCCAATTGAATCCTGTTGTTATCCTGTTCATCCTGTCAACATTCTCTTGCTTGGTGTCCTTGGCGCCTTGGTGGTTCAATTAGTTTGTGTTGCCGGCTGTCAGGCGCAGGTGCCGGCGCTGCCGGAACAAGCGCGGCAGGTTGTTGATGAACATTTTGCTGGGGGCGAACTCGACAAAGAAACGTGGTATGTGCCGCGCAATCACTGGGGGGCGGGCAATCACGGGGTGGTGCCGGAGAACGTGTTCTTCGTCGAGGATGAAGTCGGCGGCAAGACGAAGCCGGTGCTGGTGTGCCGGGCGCACGGGGATGAATACGACGGGCCGATCGTCGGGCGGTGGGGCAAGGCCGATCGCGTCGGCGGGGTGATCGTGTCGCACGAATTTTTCTGTTCGGGTCGATTCGAGATCGTGATGAAGGTCGGGTCGAAGCAGCCGCACGAAGGCGGGCCGGCGGACCCGGCGCGGCCGAAGGGGTGTGTGCCGGCGCTGTGGACGTATGGGTATCGGTGGGTGCAGGTGCCGCCCGAGATGAAGGAACAATTCGTCGAGGCGACGCCGATGTACAACCCGCACATGCCGGCGTACAACGGGCCGCAGAATGAGTACTGGTCGGAAATCGACTTCCCCGAACTCGGCAAGCGCGGCGACTTCGATCATGGTCTGTACAACACGTTCTGTCAGAACCGCTACGACTGGCAAACTTACGAGGTCGGCCCCATTGCCGACGGTGAATACCACACGTATACGACTGACTGGCGAACGGAGCTGCGCGAGCTGCCGGAGATCACCGACGAGCAGGTGGTGGAATTTGAAGGCTATTGGTGGGTGGCGGATAAGGCGGTCGCGTTTGAGAAGTACCTGGGCAATCCGTTGAAGCGGTTGGGGCCCGATCGGTATGCGGTGCATGCGGGGGTGTCGGCGACGCACTGGATCGACGGGCGGCTGATCGGTCGCAACACGAAGCATGTGCCGGCGATGGGGGGGCAGATGACGCTGGGCGTGTGGCTGCCGGAGTGGGGCGGACCGGCGGCATGGCGGACGGCCCAGGTGCGTTTTGCGTCGATTCGGATCTGGCAGTTTGACGATCCCGGAGACGCTCGCGGCATCCTTTCGGGCAACCTGCGGGACAATTTCGACAAGGCCGGCCGCGACGTCAAACGGCGTTAAAACACCGGAAAACCGGCCGTTTTTTACCCAGCTTCACATTTCCGCACGGGTTTGTGATTTTCTCTTGTCACGCCCCGGTAATCGGGGGTATATTAAACATGAGTAGCAGTTTGGGTGAATGAGATTCTGCATCCATTTCGGTGAATGAGGTTGAAATGAAAATCAAGAAGATGATTTGTGGCATGGTTGCCGCGCTGGCGGCGGGGCCTGCATTCGGCGCTATCACATATGAAGACGTTACGCGCATCGACCAGGGTGCGGCCGCCTACTACAACTTCAATGAAGCGTCCGGTACCACGGCCGCCGATGCGGTCGGGTCCAACGACGGCGCTTACGGCGCGGGCGTGACAGTGAACCAGTCGACCGCCCCGCGACCGCTGACTTACCGCGGGTTTACTTCGACCAACACCTCGGCGCTGTTGGATGCTTCCAGCAGCTCGAGCCGCGTGACTGTTCCCACGGCGGTGAACATGAGCTCGGCCGCCGGGTCGGTTTCGATGTGGGTCAACACGTCCGCGCTGCAGCTTTCGGATACTGATGCGGTGGGTCTGTTCTACGGCACCGATGAAGGCGGCGGCGACGGGTTCGGCGGGCAGAACGAACTGCACCTGGGCATTCAGCCGACCGGTGAGTTGCGACTGTTCGCACGCGGCGCGACCAACGTGAATGTGCAGACCGCCGGCGATGCGAATCTCGACGACGGTGCGTGGCATCATGTCGCCGCCACGTGGAACCAGGGCTCCGGCCAGATCAACCTCTACGTCGACGGCAACAACGTCGCTTCCGGCAGCGGCGCTTTCAACAACTTCAACTTCTCCGATGAAGTCCGCCTCGGCGAGCTCGGCTCCGGCGGCAACCACCTGAATCGTCAGTACGGCGGATACATGGACGAAGTCGCTGTCTACAACACCGACCTGACCAGCCAGCAGGTGACCGATCAGTACCACGCGGCTGTGTACCACTACGACACGACAGATTTTGTTTACACCGCCGCCAACAACACCAGCGATCGAATTGTCGGCGAAGGCGAAGTGTTCATGAGCCGCAGCGACGATGGCGCCAACGGGTGGCGGATCGTACCCGATGAAAGCGCTGGCGCCGGAACCCTCACCAATGCGCGCGGCACGTATGTGCAGTCGCTGCCGGACAACGGCTCGCCCGGCACTCCGAACGGCGCGCCCTCCATCGAGTACAAGATTCAGATCGACACGCCCGGCGTTTATCAGCTTTACACCCGCTGGGATGGCAATGCCACCACGTCCGGAACGGCCGGCTCGTCGGATTCGCTGTTCGTCGACATCGTCGAAATCAAAGGTGTCGGCACCGACTGGTACGAAATGACCCTGGGCGCTTCGCTCGATGGCAACTTCGCCACGAATTCCTGGGACGGCACCGGCGAAGCCGAGGTCAATGTTGCCGGCGCGGCCGGTAATCCGATCACGTTCAACTTCACCTCCGCCGGTGAATACACGCTCCGCTACTCGCAGCGTGAAGACGCCGCGGCTGTCGACGCCTGGGTGTTGCAGCCCGAAGTGCTGGCGGCGCCGACCGGTGTGGGCCCGACGGTGTCCGGTCTCCAGTTGGAAGTCGAGGCCGAGCACTACACCCGCCGCGGCGACAACGGGTCCGGCCAGTCATGGCAGCTTGTCGATGCCGACGCCGGCACGGGCAACCTCGGCGACGGTGAGGTCATCGGCGATGGCGGTAAGTTCGCCAACGCGCAGAACGGTCACTACATGCAGGTTCTCGACGACAACAACAACATCTACAACACCACCGCCACCGTCGACGACGGTCCGTACCTCGACTTCGACATCACCGCCCCGATGTCCGGGTTCTATCAGCTCTCGGTCCGCTTCGACGGATTCAGTGGTGACAGCGATTCGCTCTACGCTCGAATCCTCGGTCTCGAAGACGGGCTCGGCGGCGACATCGCCGACTGGTATCGCTTCGTCGAAAACGGCGACGCCTCGTTTGGCGGCTGGTTGAACATGGGTGCGGTTGAGAGCACCGACGCCGGCGGCGGTGAGACGCTCGCCGGCTGGCGGCTGGTGGCCGGTCAGAGCTACACGCTTCGCTTCCAGCCCCGCGAAGATGGCGTTTCACTGGACGCGTTCCGCCTGACGCTGGTGATCCCCGAGCCGGCCTCGGCCGTGTCCATGCTCGGCCTGCTGGCCGTCGGGGCTGCCCGTCGCCGCCGCCGCTGATCCACCCACCCGGCGGTCTAATCCCGCAACCCCCTTGACGCCCCGACTCGGGGCGTTTTATAATTACCGGTGATGTCACGATACATTTGCCGTCATCAGGGCGAGGCGACACCATGATCAACAGGGCTGCATGTCTAGTCATCGCAGTGTTCGTGCTGGCGGGGGCGGCCCGGGCGCAGGAGCCCGTGAAGGTCGGCGTCATCGGGCTCGACACTTCGCACGCGCCCGCCTTTGCGAAGCTGCTGAACGCTCCCGAGCCCGGGGATGACCTGGCCGGCTTCCGTGTCGTGGCTGCCTATCCCCACGGCAGTGCCGACATCGAATCCAGCGTCAGCCGCATTCCGAAATACACTCAGCAGTATCGTGACATGGGCATCGACATCGTCGATTCGATCGACGCGCTACTGCAGCGCGTTGATGTGGTGTTGCTGGAAACCAACGACGGCCGTCCGCACCTGGCCCAGGCGCTGGCGGTCATGCGGGCCGGCAAGCCGGTGTTCATCGACAAGCCGATCGCCGCGTCGCTGGTTGATGCCGTCATCATCTTCAAAGCGGCGGAGCATTATCACGTGCCGGTGTACAGCGCGTCGTCGTTACGTTACATCGAAAATGCGCCCGCGGTGATGGCCGGCAAGATCGGCCGCGTGCTCGGCGCCGAGACGTTCAGTCCCTGCAGCTACGAGCCGCGCCACCCCGACCTGTTCTGGTACGGCATACACGGCGTCGAGCCGCTGGTCATGCTCATGGGCAACGATTGTCAGACAGTCACGCGATACAAAACCGACTCAACTGATGTTGTCGTCGGCCAATGGCCAGGCGGGCGCATCGGCACTTTTCGTGGTTTAGTCGCGGGCAAGCACAGCTACGGGGGTCGAGCTTTTGGTGAAAAAGGCATCATGGACCTCGGCTCGTATCAGGGTTACCGCCCGCTGCTTGTCGACATCGTGAAAATGTTCCGCACGGGCAAGCCGCCGGTCACCGCTGAGCAGACGCTGGCGGTGTATGCTTTCATGGAAGCGGCCGACGAATCGCATCGCCGCGGCGGTCAGCCCGTCAGCGTCAAGCAAGTGCTCGACCAGGCGCGACAACAAGCTGACCAGCGGCTGGCCGAACTGCTGAAAACTCCCGAAAACATCGCGAAATAAACGTATTATCAGTGAGTTTGTGATGACCGACACCAAGGGCCCTGCACGACTTTCCGACATCGCCAAAGCTGCGGGAGTTTCGCGCGTCGCCGTTGGCCGCGTGCTCAACGGCAGCGGCGGCGATCATGTGCGCGTCTCTGAAGCGACACGCGAAAAAATTCTCACCATCGCCCGCCGCATGAACTATCGCCCAAACCTGATGGCTCAACAACTTCGCGGGGTGCGCAGCCAGTTGTTCGGTGTGATCCTCGACACGGTCAACGCCCCGGTCATGTACAGCCGCCTGTCCGCCCTGGAGCAGGAGGCTGGCCGGCGCGGGTATCGACTCATGATCGGACAGGTGCACAGCGATCCGACCGGCATCGACGCTTACCTAGACGACTTTGAAAGCCGCGGCGTCGAAGGCGTGATCTGTCTGCTGGACCTGATGCGCGGGTATCGCAGTTCGCTGGATCCGTCGCTGGCCCATCGCCGCAACATCGTCATGCACGGCCAGCCGCTGCGGCCCGGCGGCATGTGTGTTCGCGTCGACACCGCCGATGGTGTGTTTCAGGCGACCGGTCATCTGCTCGACCGCCAGCGAAGCCGCGTCGGCATGCTGCTCTGGAACGAGGAAGACGCCCTGTGCGATCTCCGCCGCGAGGGATATCAGGCGGCCTGTCAGTCACGCGGCATCGAGGTCGACGACGAACTGATCTATAACGCCGACTGCCAGACGGCTGATCCGACAGACGATGTGATCGAGCGCGCGATCGATGTGCTGGTTGATGAACGCGGGGCCGAGGCGATCGTCGCGCCTAACGATGTGTGGGCGGTTCGCCTGATCAAGCGGCTCGGCGCTCGCGGGCGGCGTGTGCCGGATGAGGTGGCCATTGTCGGATATGACAACCTCGACATCGCCGAGGCGGTGGAGCCCGAACTGACCAGCATCGATCAACAGCACACCCAGTATGCCGCCGCGGCGCTTGATCTGCTGTGTGAAACGGCTGGCGGTGGTCAGAAATCGACGTCTGGTCGAACAGTTACCATCAAACCCCTGCTGCGGGTTCGCAGGTCCAGTTGAGCCTGATTTCATGACTGATTACACGAAACATACTGGCTACATGGACCTGCAGATCAACGGGTATGCCGGGGTCGATTTCAACGCGCCGCAGTTGAGCCTCGACGAGGTCGAGCGGGTGTGCGCCCGGCTGGAGGCCGACGGCGTCGAAGGTGTGCTGGCGACAGTCATCACCGATGCGCTGCCACGCATGGCCGAGCGCATCGCGCGGCTGGCGAACTTCTGCGAGCAAAGCGAACAGGTTCGCCGGGTTGTGCGTGGCGTGCATGTCGAAGGGCCGTTTCTCAACGAGACGATCGGCTACGTCGGCGCTCATCCCGCTGAACATGTGCGCCCCGCGAGCGTGGACGATGTCGATCGGTTGATCGATGCCGGCGGCGGCGTCGTCAGTCTTATGACGCTGGCGCCGGAGCGTGACAGCGCATTACGCGTGACACGACATCTGGCCGAGCAGGGTATCCTCGTTTCGGCCGGTCATTGCGACACGCCGCTGGATCTACTGACCGACTCGATCGAAGCCGGGCTCAGCCTGTTCACCCATCTGGGCAACGGCTGCGCGGCGCAGGTCGATCGTCATGACAACATCATCCAGCGGGCGCTGAGCCTGTCGGATCGATTGTGGCTGTGTTTCATTGCCGATGGGATTCACGTGCCATGGTTTGCGCTGGGTAATTATGTCCGTTGCGCCGGGCCCGAGCGGTGCATCATCGTCAGCGACGCCATCGCCGCGGCGGGCCTCGGCCCGGGTCGATACAGCCTCGGTGAACTGGGCATCGATGTCGGGCCCGATCGCGTGGCGCGCTACGGCGACACCGGCTATCTCGCCGGGTCGTGCACGACGCTGCCCGATGCGGCTTCGAATCTCGCTGAACATCTGCATCTGACCGAAGCACAGATTCACCAGATGACACACGCCAATCCGCTGGCTGTGTTGCGTCATGAAACCCTGCATGCGAGGCCTAACTGATGAGCACTCCGTCGACGACTCCCTCCGCGCGGCGCGGCCCGCTGGACATGCTCAAAGCGATCGGCCCGGCGATCATCGTCGCTTCGGTTGTGCTGGGTCCGGGCAGCATTCTGATCGCGTCGAAAGTCGGCACGGAATACGGATACGGAATGCTTTGGGCACTGGCCGGGGCGGTCGTGTTCATGATCGCCATGGTGGCGATCTGCGCGCGGCTGGGCGTAGTGCAGAATGGATCGATGTGCGATGAGTTGGCGGCCAACGCCGGCCGACCGCTGACCGCTTTCGTCGGGCTCGTGATCTTTCTGATCATCGCGTGCTACCAGACGAGCAACAACATGGCGATTCTGGCCGTGATCGAACCGCTGTTCGAATTGACCACGGGTCGGCCGGCCGAGGGGTCGGCGCTGAAAGGGCAAGTGCTGCCGGCGGTGATCCTGATCGGGTTCAACGGGTTTGTCGTGGTGTTGCTGTTCACGCTGCGGGGGTTGTACAAGAAGCTCGAACATTTGATGAAGCTGATGGTCGGCGTGATGGTGCTGGCGTTTGCGGCGAATCTGATTTTTGCCCGGCCGTCGCTGATCGGCGCGCTCAAGGGGCTCGTGCCGCACATACCTGCGGGGGGCGTGATGCCGTATGAACAGGCGGGCGCGATCGTCGATCCGCTGTGGGCGGTGCAGGGCATGGTGATGACGACGTTCTCGGTTGCCGCGGCGTTTTACCAGGGATACCTCGTTCGCGAGAAGGGCTGGACTGTCACCGATGCTCGCAAGGGTTTGATCGACTCGATCGTCGGCATCACCACACTGGGCATACTCAGCGCGATGATCATGATGACCAGCGCGGCGGTGCTGTTCGGCCGTATCGAGCCGACCGCCTTGCGCAGCGTCAGCGATGTGTCGGATCAGTTGGAACCGCTGTTCGGTCCGGCGGCGACGCTGCTGTTCAGCGTGGGGCTGTTCGCCGGGGCGTTCAACCCGTTCATCATCAATGCGATCATCGGTGGCACGATTTTCTCCGACTCGCTCGGGCTCGGGGCGAAGATCGACGGCCTGGGCCCGAAGGTGATGACCACCGGCGCGCTGGCCGTCGGCATGATCGCCGCGTTGCTGACGGTTACCGCGGGCGTCAGCACGATCGGCGTGATCGTGTTCGCTCAGGCGCTGACGGTGCTGGGCGTGCCGGTGCTGGCGGCGGCGGTGTTGTACCTGGCGACGCGCCCGAAGGTGCGGGCCGGGCGACACGTGCCGATGTGGATGAAGTTGATGTGCGCCGCGGCGGTGGTGTTGACCCTGCTGCTGGCGATCCGCACCGGCTGGCGGTTGTATCTGCAATTGACCTGAACCTCGACACACGCATGAAGGACCCCGACGCATGGAGATTCACATATTTGAGGATGCACCGGCCATGGGCCGCGCGGCGGGCGAACACGGCGCGAAGTTGATCCGCCGGGCCATCGCCGAGCGAGGCGGCGCCCGTATTATCGTCGCCACCGGCGCTTCGCAGTTCGACACACTCGATACGCTCACGCAGGCGGATGACATCGACTGGGCTAAGGTCGATGGGTTTCATCTGGATGAGTATCTCGGACTGCCGATGTCGCATCCCGCGTCGTTTCGGGGTTATCTGAAACAGCGTGTCGTCGACAAGGTGCCGTTGCGATCTTTCACGTATATCAATGGCGAGGCGCACGATCCGCAGGCCGAGTGCAAACGCATCGGCAAGCTGTTGAACGAAGGGCCGATCGACGTGGCGATGGTCGGTATTGGTGAGAACGGTCATTTGGCTTTCAACGATCCGCCGGCGGACTTCGAGACCGAGCGGCCTTACCTGGTCGTCGATCTCGATGAGGCATGTCGTCGTCAGCAGCACGGCGAGGGGTGGTTCGAATCGCTGGAAGCCGTGCCGCGGCAGGCGATCTCGATGTCGATCCGTCAGATCATGAAAAGCAAAGCGATCATCTGCTCGGTGCCGGACCAGCGCAAGGCCGAGGCTGTCGAGCGGTGTTTGTACGGGCCGGTTTCACCCGAGGCGCCGGCGTCGATTCTGCAGAACCACCCGAGCGTGGCGGTTTACCTGGATCGCGCCGCCGCCGGACATTGACCACACATGAACACGCAAGCCGAAACACACAACCACGAGGTGCATCATGTCGAACGTGACACGCAGGCAATTCGTCGAAGGCACGGGTAAAACCGCGGCAGGTGTCGGTATCGCCATGACGGCCGCGTCATACACGCGAGCGGCGGGGAGCAACGAGAAGATCCGCCTGGCGCTGATCGGTTGCGGCGGGCGTGGCAGCTATGTCGCACGCGGGCTCATCGAAGCCGGGGCGGCGATCACGTATCTGTGTGATGTGAACCCGTCGAAGATGGACCGGGTCTGGAAGTTTCTTTCCTCGGCCCAGAAGCAACAGCCGAAGTTCGTTGCGGATATGCAACACGTGTTCGACGACAAGGATGTCGACGGCGTGATCATCGCCACGCCGGACCACTGGCACGCGCTGGGCACAATCCGCGCCTGCGAAGCGGGCAAAGATGTCTACGTCGAGAAGCCGCACTCGATCAACATCTGGGAGAGTCAGAAGATGGTCGAGGCGGCTCGGAAGCACAAGCGCATCGTGCAGGTCGGCACGCAGAACCGCTCGGTGCCTTATGCACACGAAGCGCGCGAATACATCAAGAGCGGCAAGCTCGGCGACATTCCGCTGGTGCGCGTGTTCAACATGAAAGACGGCGGCGAGTTCAAACTCGGCGAGTCGACCCCGCAGCCGGAGGGGTTCGACTGGAACCTCTGGCTGGGGCCGGCGAGCCAGCGGCCGTTTCATTCGAAGCTGATTCAACACGGCTGGCTGTACTACTGGGACTTCGCCGGGGGCGACATGCTTTCCGACGGGATTCACCAACTGGACCTGGCGTTGATGCTCATGGGCGATCCGCCGCTGCCGAAGAGTGTGCGCAGCCTCGGCGGCAAGTACGCTTACCCGAACGCCGACGCCGAGCGGCCGGATGTGCAGACCTCGAGCTGGGACTACGGCAACTTCATCCTCGAAGGTGAAAACACCGGCTACCCGCGCTACATGCGTAAGACCACGCTGACGATCCGCCGCAACGATGAGCTGCCGTACTGGACGCAGAACGCCACGCGCATCGAGATCTACGGCAAGGAACTGATGATGACGGTCGGTCGCCACGGCGGCGGGTGGATTGTGCAGACGGTGCAGGGGCGACTGGTCGAAAAGCAGTTCGGCCGCGTGCCCGATCCGTGGCATTACGAAAACTTCCTGGCGTGCATGCGCTCACGTCAGCGCCCCAATGCCGACATTGAAATCGCCCACAACGCCAACGCCGTCGTGCACATGTCGAACATCGCTCATCGCCTGGGCAATATCGGCCTGAACTACGACCGCGCGACCGGCCGCTTCGACAACGACCGCGCCAACGCCATGCTCAAGGGCCCGTATCGCAAGGGCTTCGAAATTCCCGACACCGTCTGACGGAGGTCGATCGATGAGTACCATCCAACGCGGCGCGGCGATCGTGCTGCTGACAGCGATCGGTGTGATGATCCTCGCGGCGGGACCTGTGAATACAGCGTCCAGCGGGCCCGTCGGCGACGGGAAAGCCGACGACACGGCGGCCATTCAGAAGATGCTCGATGCCGACGGTGAGGTGCGCCTGCCGCGCGGTGAGTACCGCATCACGCAGTCGCTTCTGATCGATCTCGATAAGGCAGGCTGGACCAGTCTGCACGGCGGCGGTGTGGCCACGCTCGTGATGCACGGCCCCGGGCCGGCGGTGCGTATCGTCGGCACGCATGACCGATCCGCAAACCCCAAGGGGTTCGACGATCGCGTCTGGCAGCGCCAGCGCATGCCGCTGATTGATGGAATCGGCATCACCGCCGAGCACGACGAGGCCGACGGCATCGAGGCGGCCTACACGATGCAACTGACCATCACCCGCGTGCATATTCGCAATTGCCGTCACGCCATCCGCTTGGTCAAAAACAACCGCAACGTCGTCATCGCCAATGTTCACCTATACGACAATCGCGGCGTCGGGGTCTACCTCGACGATGTGAACCTGCATCAGATCAACATCACCGGCTCGCACATCAGCTACAACGACGGCGGCGGCATCGTCAGCCGGGCCGGCAATGTCCGCAATCTCCACATCGCCGGGTGCGATCTCGAATCCAACATGGGCGCCGATCGCGAGCCGACCGCCAACGTGTTGATCGATTGCACGGACAGTCGATACGGCACGGGTGAAGTCGCCATCACCGGTTGCACCATCCAGCACAACCACCAGGCCCCCGACTCGGCGAACATCCGCATCTTCGGGCGCAGTGAGCCGACCGAGAAGCAGCCGCTCGTTCGCGAAGGTCACGTCACCATCACCGGCAATGTGCTCAGCGATGTGCAGACCAATGTTCATCTGCGCGACTGCCGGGGTGTGACGATGACGGGCAACACGATGTGGATGGGCTTCGATCATAACCTGCTGATCGAGCGATGCGCCAGCGTCGTCATGGGGGCTAACAGTTTCGATCGCAATCCGCGTTACGCCTATGGCGACTCGACCCGGGCGACCAACCGCATCGTCCTGCGCGACAGCGAAGACTGCACGATCAGCGGGCTGCACGTGGTGGGCGTTCATCATGCGGAAGCTGCCGTGACGATTGATCGCTGCCGGCGGATGAATCTGTCGAATGGCACGATCCTCGACTGTGATGGCACCGGTCTGCTGCTGAAAGATGTCAGCGACAGCCGTGTGGCGGGATGGCTGATTCGTGATGATCGCGCTGAAACGTCTTCGAAGCCGGTGTCGATCATCGGCGGCGGAGGCAATCACATCGACCCGGTCCTGCTCAAGGCGGCGGGCCTAGCTCCCTGAGTGGTTTGCAGAAATATTTACTTGACCACATTACCCGCGATTCGTATTGTTACCGCTTGGCTAGCACGCTATGAGCGGGGTTAACATTATGTGGTTCCTTCAGAAGTCAGGCGCTGATTTTGCCTCAGCACCCAATCTGCTGAGCGATCCTGATGCGCTGATGAAACAGCCGCCGGGCGAGATGGTGGCCCAGGAGCCGGGGCGACAGGTGCGGAAGCTTCAGTTGGGCAGTGGGGGGCGATGTGTCTATTTCAAATGCGAGCGTGAGCCGCACCCGTTCAAACAGTTGAGGGTGTTGCTTCGGCTGGGGTTGCCGCGCACCGCGGCGGGGCGCGAGGCGATGTTGGCGCGGCGGCTGACTGCGGTGGGGATTCCGGTGGCGCCGGTGCTGGCATTCGGCGAGCGGCGCGTGATGGGGGTTCCGGTCGAAGGGTACATCATCACCGAGGCGATCGACGGGCCGGACATGACGCACGCGCTGGCGGAGTATGACCCGATGGCGCGGCGGCGGGTCTGGCAGGCGGCGGGGCGATTGATCGGGCGGCTGCACGCGCAGGGTTTCTTCCAGGTGGTGCGCACCAAGGATCTGATCATCAGTGATCGTGATGGTAACGGACCGAGGCAGCCGTGGCGGCGGGGTGAGTTGGTGATGATCGATCGTGAAGCGACCGGCCCGTGGGCGAAGGTGTTCACACGCGGGCGGTGCTTGTGGTCGCTGGCTCGGGCGCGCGGCAAACACGAGCGGTCAGGGCTGAAGCTCTCGACGCGCGAGATGGCGGAGTTTCTGCGTGGCTATCGTGAAACGATCCACCCACGCTGGCAGGTCACGACGCGCGAACTGATCGAGGGCATGACACCATATCTTCGGCGGATCTATCGCCACCGCCGTTATCGCGATTTGCCCGGTCACCCCGGCAACGCGACCGGCTGACTTACTGGTCGCCGCGGTTCTGGTACACCGCCCGACCGACGAGGAACGGCCCGAGCTTTTCGAGATACTGTGAGGTCTGCGTGGTCTTGCGCATCGCCTGCACGATCGCGCTGAGCGGGTAGAGCTCCTTGCCGAGCAGACCGATCACGAAATCGTTGTCGTTGGCATCGAGGCCCTGACAGGCAAGGCGGATGTCATGGGCATAGTCAGCCATGCCGAAGGCCATGCCGATGTGGCCGTGCTCCATCAGAATCTTGCGCTGCTCGGCATCGTCGAGCTGCATGAAGCGCCCGCTGCGGCGCAGCGGATACCACACGGCCCAGGGCCAGTCGGGATTGGTCGCGTTGTGGATCGGCTTTTCGAAGAGCCAGTCGTTGAGATCACGCTCGTAGCCCAGCGAGTAGGTCCGCCCGAACATGGTGTACTGCGGCTTGTGGACCAGCGTGGTGAACGGCTCGTAGTTGAGCAACTGGCGGAAGGGGCCGACGAAGTGATCGGCCTGTTCGGACCAGGTCACGACCGCCACGCCGTGGGGATCGTTGACGTCTTCGTAGACGGTCGCGGGGATTTCCGCCGCCTGCACCGCCCGGATGACCTCGTTGACGTTGGTGCATCCGCCGAAGGCCTGAAGCTGCATAAACAACCGGCGGGTCGAAACTTGCGGCTTGCCGTCGATCGGTGATCCGTGCTCGTCGATATCGGGGGCTTCGACCTGCGGGCGGCCGGGGGCGCCGGCTGTGGGGGGGGCGGCCATGGTGGTGACTCCTGTGGGGGATTTTCCTTTTCGTATTCTAACACACTCGGTACAATGGTTTCTCGTGCAAACGCTGAAGATCGAAATCGACGACAATGATCCGCGCGGCCTGGTCGTCACCCTTCGCGGCGAAGGTCATCTCGACGACATCGCCGATCTCCAACACACCCTCCAGCAAGTCGCCCGCACCCAGCCCACCGTGGTCGTGTTGAACATGCCCCAGTTGGATTTCGTTTCGAGCATGATCATCGGCGCGATCATCGAACTGCGGCTGAACCTGAAGCGTCATGGCGGTCTGTGCAAAATCGCCGGCCTGCGCGGCCACGTCGCCGAGGCCTTCCACGTCACGCGCATCGACGAAGCGATTCCGTCCTTCGCCACCGTCGAAGAAGCGCTGGTGAATTGACGGTCCCCGTTTAGCCGGCGGGCTTGCCCGCCGCTTGCAGAACCTCTCGCAAAGGCGCGAAGGCGCAAAGTGACAATCACGTTTCGATGTATTCTCCTGATCGCCGCCGGCGGTTATCATGAAACTCAACACTTGAATATTCGGGAGTTTTTGACATGAAATTGCGCCCCCGCGCACTGATCACATGTATCACGCTCATTGTCACCGTAACCGTCCTCGCCGGCGACGATGTGAACAATCCGTACGGCCTGACGACCTTGGCGGGTAAACAGGCGTGGATCAGTCTCCAGCGAGACCTCGACAAACTCGAAGCCCAGTATCAGCGCGATCGCAAGGTGCGCATCAACCAAGGCATCACCGACCTCGAACGCGCCAAAGTCCAGGCGGCCCAAGCGGCGAACGCAGACGAGATCGTGCGGTTGGACAAGGCGGTTACAGAACTGAAACAAGGCAATGAAGTGACCACAACGGCGGGGCCGGCAACCACGCTTGATTTGAAACAACTCCAACGCGATCGAGACGATCTTAGAGAACGTCTGATTGGAACCAAGTGGAAAACGAAACTCGAAACTTACGAATTTTATGATGGGTTTGTTATCCAAAACGGCAAAGATCAGCTCCCATGGATCCCATTGGACGGAAAGCGACTTGCCGTATCTGGGCGGATCTTCGAGATGAATGAGGATGGCACTGGGGCTTACCAAGCCCACTGGGAATGGTGCAATCAGTACCGCTCAAGATACAACGAGCCGATCAACGGCAACAACCGAAATCTGATGCGAGTTAAATAGGCGAAGCGATTGCAGGCTTCGATCCCTCGTTCACCACCGTCGAAGATGCCCTGATGCATTCATGATCAATTTCTTCCGGCGGGTGCCACACACCGCTGCTTTGGGCGGTGTGTGAAGTCGCATCATGCATCGAACACACACCACGAAGCGCGGTGTGTGGCACCCTCGCGCGGCCTTCCCACGGGTCATGCCTTTGTGTCGGCATTAACGGGTGATTTCGATCCGTTGACCTTGTGTGATGAATCAACTGACAACTTTCATCGTGACGACTCTCACGCTGAGCGTGATGGGTGTCGTGGCCTGCGCCGAGGTGCGCGTGATCGATATCGAACCCGTCTGGGCGGGGCATCCGGTGCGGTTCTGTCTGCTGACCCATGGTGACCAACAGTTCGTCGCATACTACGATGCCGAGCGGCGCATGACCGTCGCGCAGCGGTCGCTGGATTCTGAGACGTGGACCTTCACGAAGCTGCCGCGCGTCACCGGGTGGGATTCACACAACTACATTGCGATGGCGATCGACCGCGAAGGGCATCTCCACCTGGCGGGTGATATGCATTGCGTGCCGCTGTTTTATCTGCGGTCGACCAGGCCGATGGATGCGTCGACGCTGCAGCGCGTCGAGCACATGGTCGGGCCAAAGCGCGAGCGGCGGGCCACGTATCCCATCTTCCTGCATGATCGCAACGGCGCTCTGATCTTCCGCTACCGCGACGGTTCCAGCGGCAACGGTGACGACATCTACAATCGTTACGACGAGAAGACCCGAACGTGGCAGCGACTGATGGA
Organism: Planctomycetales bacterium ZRK34; assembly: GCA_014873095.1. GTDB lineage: Bacteria > Planctomycetota > Phycisphaerae > Phycisphaerales > Zrk34 > Zrk34. The sequence continues at coordinate 2,205,541 of CP050848.1, read as the reverse complement.
TGAGCCGCTCACGGCAGGGCTCGGCAAGATGAACGCCTACTGCTCAGTCCCGAAGCTCGGCCCCGACGGGCGGTTTCACATCGTGTGGATCTGGCGGAACACGCCCGACTGCGCGACCAATCACGATGTCAGCTACGCCCGCAGTGATGATTTGATTGCTTGGACCGACTCGGCTGGCAAACCCCTTGATTTACCGATTAATATCAACACGTGCGACATTGTTGATCCGGTGCCGCCCGGCGGCGGGGCGATCAATGGCAACGTCAAACTCGGCTTCGACCATCAGCAACGTCCGATCGTCACGTATCACAAATACGATGCGAAGGGTCACACGCAGATCTACGCGGCCCGTCGTGAATCAGACGGTTGGAACATCGTGCAGGTCAGCGACTGGGACGACTACCGCTGGGACTTTTCCGGCGGTGGATCGATCGGGTTCGAAGTCGGCGTCGGGGCGGTCGAGCCCATCGAGGGCGGGCGATTGACGTTGCACGGCCGTCGTCCGGGTGGCGGCGGCACATGGGTGCTCGATGAGACCACGCTTAAACCCATCGCGGGGGCCCAAGCCCCGCCCTCGGATCGCCCGGGTGTGCCGCACGCGCTGCGCAAGATCGAATCCGACTTCCCCGGCATGCGCAAACACGTGAAAGCCGACGCAGGCGAAGGCGACGGCCGTTTCTTCCTCACGTGGGAAACGCTCGACTCCCATCGCGATCGCCCCCGCAAGGGCGACTTGCCCAAACCCTCCACGCTCCGCCTGATTGACCTGGGGAAATAGGTTTAGCCGGCGGGCTTGCCCGCCGTTTGAGATGACATCATTCGGCGCGGGCCATTTTAAAACACGACCACTCACGCGGCGAGCAAGCTCGCCGGCTAAACGGTGGACCGCTTCAAAAAACAACACGGCCCGGGCCGGAGCCCGAGCCGCGTGTGGCTGGTGAGGTTGTGACCGAGATCAGACGTTGTCGGTGATCTCGTAGCCCTTGCGGTACTTGCGGGTGAGCAGGGCCTTGGCTTCGGGTGTGGCGGTGGGGCCGACGAAGGTTTCGTTCTTGACGTCGATTTCGAGCATAGGCCCGAGCTTGGCGCCGGCGGCGGTGAGGTTGATCTCGTTGGCTTCGCAATGCTTTTCGAAACCTTCGACGAGTTCTTCCCACGGGCCGTAGCCCTTGACGCGCTCCATGGCCTGGTCGTGGTTGTAGGCCTGGCCGAGGCGGTAGGCGATGTTGCCGAGGTGGCACCAAGCCGAGGAGTAGTGGGTCTGCTCGATCTCGGCGTTCTGATCTTCGCGCTTGCGGGAGCGGACAGCCTGAAGGAAGTTGGCTGCATGACCGCCGCCGCCGTCGCCCTTGAACTTCTTGATGGGCTTGCGGATGTCGTCGTTCATGTAGGCCGAGCCGCCGCCGCGACCGCCGGCGTAGTAACCGTTCTCGCACTGAATGATCAGGAAGGCGCGGGTGCGCAGGCGTTCGTAAACATCGCCCTGGTTGGTGCCAGCCTTCAGCGGGAGGTTGTGCACCGCCATGACGACCGGGACTTCGCCGGTGTCGTAGTAGATGAAGTGGGTGTTGGGCGTGTTGCCGCCGTCGTTCCAGGCGAAGCGGCCGCCGCCGGCGACAACGCGCTTGGGCAGGGCGATGCGATCGCGGAAGGCGACGTTGCGGCAGTCGTCGGTGATGTGCGGGCCCCAGTTGCCCAGTTCGCCGGCGCCGGTGTTCCAGTCCCAGTGCCAGTCGTACTGCAGTTTCTCGCGGTAGATGTCCTGGTCCTGTGCGGGGCCGAGCCAGAGATCCTTGTCGACATCATTGGGCCAGGGCAGCGGGGTATCGCGCTTGCCGATCGACGCGCGGACGCCGAAGCGGTTCAGGCGGACGTACTGGACCTTGCCGAGTTTGCCGGTGTCGAGGAACTCCTTGATCTCGGATTGCAGCGGATCGCTGCGCTGCTGCGTGCCGCCCTGCACGATCTTGTTGTACTTGCGTGAAGCTTCGACGAGCTTGCGGCCTTCCCAGACGTTGTTCGAAATCGGCTTCTCGACATACACGTCCTTGCCGGCCTGCACCGCCCAGATGCCGGAGAGGCAGTGCCAGTGGTTGCATGAGGCGATGACGACGGCGTCGACATCCTTGTTGTCGAGAATCTTGCGGATGTCTTTCTCCGCCTGGGCGTCGGGGTGCTTCTGAGCCCACTTGCCGAGGCGGCTTTCATCGGGATCGCACAGGCCGACGACGCGCGTGCCTTTCTGCTTGCCGAACCAACCGACGTGGCCGCCGCCACGTCCGCCGAGTCCGACGAAAGCCAGGCGGATGTCATCGTTGGCGCCGCGCGCCTTCGACAGCGGACTCAGCGCCAGGGCCGAGCCGGCGAGGGCGGCGGATGATTGAACAAAATGACGGCGGGTCAATTTCGACATGGGGGGTTCTCCGGCGATAGGGTTTGAGCCTCAAAGCGTAGCTTTTAAGTGTATGTCCGCACCTTGCGTCACGCGAGGGACGATTTTTCGTCATTTCTGCAGTGCCAATATGCATCATACGTCGCCATCGACGTCATGGTGCGGAGAAAATCCAACGTTTGCCGGGCCCGTACAATTGCGGGTTGCCCTGACTCACGCCCCCTCGCGCCGCGAACCGACAACATTACAATGACTTGCGATCCGACCCCTCAGGAACCCTCGCCCATGACCTCGCAGCCCATCCAGCGACTCGGCGTGCTCACCGGCGGCGGCGACTGCCCCGGACTCAACGCCGTCATCCGGGCCGTCACCAAAACCGCCCTCTACCAGCACGACCTCGAAGTCTTCGGCATCGAGGACGGCTTCCTCGGCCTCATCGAAAACCGCATCCACCGCCTGAGCCCCGACGATGTGTCCAACATCCTCACGCTCGGCGGCACCATCCTCGGCACCTCCAACAAGGCCGACCCCGCCCGCTACGCCGTCGCCGAGGATGAACACGGCAAGCCGATCTTCGAAGACCTCACCGAGCTGTGCCTGCGAAACATCCGCCGCCATCGGCTCGACGCCCTGATCGTCATCGGCGGCGACGGCACCATGAGCGGCGCCGCCAACTTCGTCAACCACGGCATCAATTGCGTCGGTGTTCCCAAAACCATCGACAACGATCTCGAAGGCACCGACGTCACATTCGGCTTTCAGACCGCCGTCGATGTCGCCACCGGCGCGCTGGATCGCATTCATACCACCGCCGCCTCGCACCACCGCGCGATGATCGTCGAAGTCATGGGCCGCAATGCCGGATGGATCGCCCTGCACTCGGGCGTCGCTTCCGGCGCCGATGTGATTCTGCTGCCGGAGATCGAGTACGACATCGATGCGGTGTGTGAGTACGTGCGGCACCGGTCGCGCCGCGGCAAGCGGTTCACGATTCTCTGTGTCAGCGAGGGCGCCCGGCCGCGCGGCGGTCAGCAGGTCGTCGCCAAGGTCGACCCTTCTTCGCCGGACCCGATCAAGCTCGGCGGCGTTGGTGAAGTGCTCGCCGACGAAATTCAGATGCGCACGAAAATCGAAACCCGCTGCACCGTGCTCGGCCACGTCCAGCGCGGCGGCACCCCCACCCCCGCCGATCGCGTGCTCGCCACGCAGTTCGGCAACCAGGCGATCAACCTGCTCGTGCAGGGCAAACGCAACCGCCTGGTTGTCATGCAGGGCCACACCGTCACCGACGTCGACCTGCTCCGCGCTGCCAACAAACAGCGCAAAGTCCCCCTCGACCACCCCATCATCCAGGCCGCCCGCGCCATCGGCACCAGTTTCGGCGACTGACACCCCACCCCGGTGCGTCGCACGTCAGTGCGACGCGCATGCGTGCGCGATCGCCCGGGCCGCCCTTGTAATTCGAAGTGCTGACTGAAGATCAGTCTTGGAAGGGGATTAATCGGAAAATCCAAGTGTCACCGAATAGTGACCAGCACCTGGCTGTCGATCGACAAATCGTATCCTGACATGCCCTGTAGAAAAGCTCTGCAAATCTGAGGATCATCAGGTTGTGGGTGACGGCGCGGAGGTTCATTTCGCGGCGGCGGGTTTGATACTTTCGTGATGTCAGGGCGGAGCCAAAGTGGCGCTTGAGCATGAACATCACGGTCTCGACCTGCCAGCGCTGGCCGTAGGTCTCGTCGTCGAAGGCGGTGGCCATGAGGTAACGCCATTTGCCGGTCGGCAGTTTGAGCGTCGGACGACCGGCGGTGGCGGGGATCAGCGAGGTGATGTTCAGGTATTCGCGCAGCAGGATGTGGTTGGGTTCGGAGTCGTAGCCGGCGTCGGCGATCAGCCGTTGCGGCACGGCGTTGACGCACATGCCGCCCATCAGCGGCAGCAGTTGATCGACATCGGGGCGCGGGCCCATCGTGGCGTGGGTGCCGAGGATCAGGTGGTTGTCGCAATCGGCCACGACGCCGAGTTTGGCGAATCGGCGATAGGTCGTGGTTTGATACAAACCCGGCGATCGCGCTTTTCTTCGCACAAAGTATCGGCTGGCGCCGTCGAGTTCGAAGCCCGTCGAGTCGGCAGCGGCAGTGTCGATCGCTTCGGCGATCAGCGGCGAAGTCTCCAGCGATGTGTCCGGATGACGATGCAACAGCGCCACGGTCTGCGCGAGCATGCGGCGGATCAGCGCGTCGCGCAGAAGCCGTCGCTCGGCCTTCTGCAGCGTGGTGAAGTGCGGCACCTTCGCAAGCTGCATGTCGCTGCACAGCGTCGGCCAGTCGATGAGCATGGCGACGATGCCGCGATAGTCGTTGCGTGTGAACTGCCGCAGTACGAGGACGGCGAACAACTGCGGCAGCGTGAAGTCGTGACGCGAGAACCGGTGACCGTAGCGCGGCAGCACCCGCCGGCCGACCCCCAGGGCCATCGCCGTCACCCTCCGTGGCGACTTGGATGTCAGGCTCATCGTTCATCATCTAACGCCTTGGACCCAACCGCGCAACCGAACACGCGCCGAACATCAGAGCTTTTCTACAGGGCAATCCTGACAACATTTCCCGCCGAAATCACTTCTACAGGCCCTCGACCAGATCGCTGAATTACCATCACACGGCCAATGTCTGCAGATTTTGAAAGATATGTATTGTTGCCATCATTCGACAAGCGATTCTGTTCTTTTGGATTCCACTCGATGTCATTCAATTGAACTTTCGGAGGCCATTTGTTTTGACCCTTCACCCATTGAGCACCGCCAGTTGAAATATGAAGTTCGTCAACGCCATCAACAACCGCTTGAATCTTCAAAAGAAAAACTGGTTTGATTTCTGAATCAGCCTGACCGACTGGGCCCTGCTCTCGCAGACTGTTGACGACTTGATCAATCCGCACGATCTCATCCGCATTCACGGCCTGAGCGGCCATCACCTTGGCCGTTTCGAGATCGACGATGGCTTTACGGATACGAGCCTGCCGGTCGCGCTGGTATTGGGCGTCGAGCTTTTCAAGGTCGCGCTGCAGACTGATCCACGCCTGCTTCGCGGCGAGGGTTTTCAGATCATGCGGGTTATTCGCATCGTCACCGGCAAGCAGCGTCGCGGCAAGCACCAGCATGATCATCAGAACCAGCGAGCGTCGAATGGACATAAAAAACCTCCCGGTGAATGTGATCAACACATCATAACACGCGGCCCCCGTTATCGCCCCGCCCCACGCCCTGGCGCCCAAAACACACCCCCATGTCAAAACATGATCGTAATGACTTGGAGCGCATAGCGAAATTATTGACCGCCCCTTCTTTCATAGCCGCGGGCGGAAGCCCGCGGACCAGCGAGCTTCCACCCCGCGGCTATCACACGGCCAGAAATGACCCAAAATGCTTTCGACAGCCAATTCATATCAAGCTCGAAAACAAAGAACATATTTAACTTAAATATGTTCTTTGATCAGTGGCGAATATTCGCAGTGATGTAGCGACAAGGAGGCCGGGGGAGGCGGGGGAACGATTCGAGGGGGGGCGGCGTGGGTGAATCTGGCGGGGTGCGACGTGAGGGCGGCATCCCATGCGATGCGTGTGCTGCTGGGGGTGATCTGTTTTGGTGGTGGGCCGGCGGTTTATGTGAGGTTGATCGGGCCGCCTTCGCAGAGTTGGGGCAGGCCGAAGGTGTCGAGGTTGTGGCCCATCGCGCGGGCGAAGGTCATCAGCAGGCGGTTGTGCGGAACCTTGTCCAGTTCGAGGCAGCGGCCGGACTTGATGCCGAGGTTGTCACCGCCGACGAGGACCATGGGGATGTTGTTGAGCGTGTGGCTGTTGCCCTTGCCCAGCTCGTTGGTCCAGACGATCAGCGTGTTGTCGAGCATCGAGCCGCCCACGCCGCCGGGCTCGGGGGTGTCAGCTAAGCGCTTGGCCAGGTAAGCCAGTTCGCCGCAGAACCACGTGTTGATCTTGATCAGGTTCTCGTGGGCCTCGGTGTTTTTATCCGGCTCGTGGGAAAGGCTGTGGTGGCCGGACTTGACGCCGAGCCAGTTCATGCGGGCCTGGCCGACCGAGCGCATGAACTGCAGCGTGGCGACGCGCGACATGTTGTTGGCGAAGCTGTTGACCAGCAGGTCGATTTGCATGCGGCTGATCGTCGGCGTGTTGTCGTTGACCAACTCGATGGTCGGATCGATCTCCGGCACGGGGTGGTTGAGCTGATCGTCGCTGTCGACGTTTTTCAGGTTGGTTTCCATCGCCGCCACGAGCTCCATGTGCTCGGCGAGCATGCGACGGTCTTCGGGGCTGAGCTTGTCCGAGACGCGGCGAAGGTCGTCTTTGACGCCGTCGACGATGCTGAGCACATCGGCGGTGTCGCGCGCCGAGCCGTAGAGTTTGTCGAGCATCTGGCGGGGATCGTCGATCGGCGCGACGGGTTTGTTCGGCCCCGCATAGCTCATGCGCGTCCACGGGTCGGCGCGATTCGGCACCGCCACGCCGAACTCGAGACTCCCGAAGCGCGTGCGTGTGTCCTTCTTCGACTGCAAAAAGTTGCGGATCTCCTGGTCGATGGAGATGCCCTTGGCCCAACCGGCGGGGGTGTGCGAGCCGCCCTGAATGTTACCGGGAAACAACTCATGGCCGGTCAGCAGGCAGCTCATGCCGCGCATGTGGTTGTCGCCGTCGCCGCGTACCTGGTTGCACACGCCCTTGAGCACCATCGTGCGCGAACGCAGCGCCTCCAGCGGCGACAGAATCGGCTTCATCGTCTCCAGCGGGCCGGCCTGGTCGGGCCAGAACGCTTCGGGGATCGTGCCATTGGGCGAGAACATGATGATCAGCCGCTTCGGCGCCGGGTCGAGCTTCGCCCCGCTGACCGACGGCAGGCCCATCACGAACGGGGCGGCGGCGGCGGTCAGTCCGAGGTCGCGCAGAAATTCGCGGCGGTTCATTCTCGTCATGGCGTATCTCCAAGGCTTGCCGTGGCGGGTGTCAGGCCGTACGCGGCGTCGATAGCGGCGATCGATGCGAGCAGCTTGCGAATGCTGAAACCCGACTCGGCGAACGACGCTTCCAAGTCATCCAGCGTGTCTATACCGTAGGCGCTGGTGTCCTGTTTGGTCACATGGTGAAACATCTGTCGGACAAACGCGCGCCGGGCCGGGCGCGAGTTCACGGCAAACTCCGCCACATCGCGGGCGCTGCCCAAGCGGACGGTGTCGCCATCGTCGCCGGCGAAGTCGCTGGCGGCGTTGATGGGTTTGTCGTTCGCATCGGCGTTGCGCCACCGGCCGAGCCCGTCGTAGTTTTCGAGGCTGAACCCGAGCGGGTTGATCGTGGCGTGGCACGACATGCAGGCGCTGTCGCGCGTCAGCTCGGTGACTTTCTGACGCATGGTCAGCGAAGGATCGAACTTGGCGTCGGCCAGGGAGATCGCCTTCGGCGGGGGCTTGAGGTGACGGCCGACGATGTTGCGCGTCAGAAAGACGCCGCGGTGGATCGGCGAGGTGGCGTTGTGATAGGCGAAGGCGGTCAGCAGATAGGGGTGTGTGATCACGCCGCTGCGCCGATCGCCGCTGAGATTGACGCGGACGAATTCACCATCGTGCTTGTCACCGGCGTCGGTTGCCTGCGGGGCATACATCTTGCGCAGGCGATCGTTGACGTACAGGTAATTCGCCAGCAGCAACTGGCGATAGTCCGACGCGTCGGACCAGACCACATCGTCGAGGAACATCTCCAGCGAGACGCGCAGGTCGTTCATCAACGCCGCATCGAATTCCGGGAAAACCTTTTCGTCCTTGCTGACGTTTTTGGCGCGGTCGAGTTCGAGCCAGTGGTCGAAGAAGCCGTGTACCTTCGAGCGGGCGCGCCGGTCGGCGAGCATGCGCTGAGCCTGTTTGGCGATGTGTTCGGGGTCGTGTAGCTGCCCGCGTTCGGCAGCCTTGATCAACTCGTCATCCGGCAGCGAGTCCCACAAAGCCAGCGCCAACCGCGCCGCCACGTCGTAATCATCCGGCCGGGTCACACCCGCTTCGGGATACAGAAATTCCGCCGAGCACAGCGTCATCAACACGACGCGCTTGACCGCCGCGTCGGTGTCTGGGGCGCCACTGATGGGGTGTTCGACGAATCGCTTTTTCGCATCATCGTCCAGCGGTCGGCGAATGGCGCGGGCGACGAACTGCTCGCAGAACTTGCGAACTTTCGCTTCGCGCTGCGGATCATCCGCCGACTTGATGTCGGCCAGCTCGTCGAGATCACGAACCACCAGGTTCGCCGCTTCGATGGCGGCGCGGATGGTTGCTTCCTGCCACGCGCGGGACACCGCCGTGCCACGCTCGTAGCCCATGCTCGCATCGTCCGGTGGAAACGGCGTCGAAACCACCGCCACCTTCGGCGTCTCATACGGCATCATCGCCCGCATCGGAATGCGCTCGGCCACACCGCCCGGCGGCTTCCACTGCAACTCGATCATCCCCGTCGCTTCTTTTTCCGACAGCGACCATTTCAACCGCACCGGGTACGCCCAGCCCGCGATCAGGTACGCGCTGTATTTGACCTCGCGCACGTCGTTGCCCGACACGACCGACCCATCGACCTGCGGTGGGTTGCGCCAGTTGGGGTCGTTGAACCAGAAGTCGAACCCGTTGCGCGAGCGGATCACGAATTCGTATTCACCCGTGCGATCGGCGAGCACCGAGCCTTCCCATGTCACACTGATGCGGTCGCCGCGATCGATGTCGTCATAAGGCGACTTGTCCGCGATTTCGTAGAACACTTCGCCGGCGAGTTCGCGGTGATCGACCCACTTTTTCTTATCGCCTTTTTTCTCGGTGGGGTGATGTCCGTTGATGCGCATCGACAGGCCGCGCTTGTCCGTGTAGGGCTTGTCATAGCCTTTGCGGAAACTGCCGATCAGGTCCGCCACGGTCCGTCGATACTGCGGCACGGTCAGTCGCTGAAGGTCGGGTTTGATTTTGGCGAGTTGCGCCGCCCGCGCCTGCGGTGAGTAAAACGTGTCGTACACGTAACGCGCCACCGCCGCGGCGTCGTCACCGACGCACGAATCCTCCTCGTCCTCCGGCATCGACCGATCAATCTTCCGCGTCAGCGAGGCGAGCGACCGATCGCCGATCAGCGGGTCTTCATATTCGTATTTGACGCCCTGGCCCTGGTCGCCGTGACATGAGGCGCACATCTTCTCGTAGATCGTCTTGCCGCGCTGCATCACCGCCGCGGCATCGTTGGTCGATGCCTTGGCGCGCGGCAACATCACGCCTGTGGCCAGTAATGCGCCGGCCAACAGCCATAGCCCCAACATGCTTTGAGCTTGTCTGGTGTGATTCATCATCGGGTTCAGACCCGCGGGCGGTTGGTTCGGGTCAATCGTGCGAGGGATCATCTACCGCCCCTCCGCCGAACACAACGTCCGGCGACATCGGATATTGCACGACCGCGAGCAAAGCTTAACCGTAAAATATATCGGGGATACACGGTGGTCGATCCAGCGTGATTCAGCCTGCATGCGATACGTGTTAATCACAGCAATTACAAGTCTTACATCTCGACGGCCGCGTCGTGTGCCCCTACAGTTGATCATGACTCAACAACAAATGGCCCGTTCACTGACGCTTGCGGTGGGGCTGTGCGTGGCGCTGCTGGGCGGCGTTCGATCCGCTTGCGCGGCTGATGAATCCCGGCGGCCCAATGTGTTGTTCATCGCCGTCGACGATATGCGCGTCGAACTCGGTTGCTACGGCGACACGATTGTTCAATCGCCGAACATCGATGCCCTGGCACGGCGCGGCATGCTCTTTGACCGGGCCTACTGCCAGCAGGCGGTGTGCAACCCGTCCCGCGCCTCACTGTTGACCGGCATGCGCCCCGAGTCGCTGCGCATCTGGAATCTCAGCACCGACTTCCGCAAGCGCGTGCCCGATGTCGTCACGCTGCCCCAACACTTCAAGCAGCAGGGCTACTTCACCCAGGGCATCGGCAAGGTCTTCCACAACTGGTTGAGCGACGATTACGACGGTGATGCGGCATCGTGGAGCGTGCCGGCGGTGATGCACTACGGATCGCACGGCGCCGACAAGCCGAAGGTTGAAGGCAAGGTTCCGCCAAACCTGACGAAAGTGCCGCGCTGCGAGAAGCGCGATGTGCCGGATAGCGCCTATTTCGACGGACGCATTGCGGACCTTGCCATCAAGGCGCTTGATGCGTGCAAGACTAAAGATCGGCCGTGGTTCCTTGCGGTCGGTTTCTGGAAGCCCCATGCGCCGTTTAACGCGCCGAAAAAATACTGGGACATGTACGACGCTTCGCAGATCAAACCACCGGCCAATTCCGACCCGCCGATCGATGTGCCGGCGATCGCGATGCACGATTGCCGTGAGATCTTCCGTGATTTTAAGAGTCGTAAAAATGGTCGGCCGACGCCGGATGAAGAACTGGTGCTGCGGCATGCATACTTCGCAGCGATCAGTTACGTCGATGCGCAGATCGGCAGGGTGGTCGGCGAACTCGATCGCCAGGGCCTGGCGGACAACACGATCATCGTGTTCTGGTCCGACCACGGTTACCACCTCGGCGAGCACGCGCTGTGGGCCAAGACATCGAACTTTGAGTTGGATGCTCGCGTGCCGATGATCATCGCCACGCCGGATCGCCCCGGCGGCCGCCGCACCAACGCCCTCGTCGAGCTGCTCGACCTGTACCCGACCCTGGCGGACTTATGCAGCCTGCCCGTGCCGTCACATGTGGAAGGTAAAAGCCTGCGTCCGGTGCTGGACGATCCGCAAGCCGCGATCAAATCCGCCGCATTCACCTGGCACTGCCGACCTGCCTATCCCAACTACAAAGACCCGCTCAAGGCCATGGGTTACTCCATCCGCACCGATCGCTTCCGCTATACCGAGTGGCGCGACATCCACGACCAGCATGTCATCGCCCGCGAGTTGTACGATCACACCGAAGACCCCAGCGAAACGATCAATCTCGCCTCTCGCCCCGCCTACGCCCAAACCGTCCAGCAGTTAGCCGTCCCATTGTCAGAACACCTCATGCCGGACCCCACCAAACGAAAATGACGCAGCCAAAGGCCGCGTCAACGACAGAATCCAACACCCCAAGGGGGCGTCGAACAGTCACAAGGCTCTTCGGGGCATTCACTGGTTTTCGAGCCTGGCAGTGCGGTTAACCATTGTTGTAAATAGATTTACGCTCCCAGTGGCCATGCCTGGTGCGGTGTAAAGCAAAAAAGTGTATCCCTCATGTACAGATTTGGGTCCTTTCGAGTATCTGGTTGTGTACCGAAAGAAGGCCCATGGCGATCGATGCGAAAATTCTTTTCTCAACGCTGATCCAACAACGGACGCGATGGATGTCGTACATCCTGGCGATCGTACGCAATGATGACATGGTCGAGGATGTGTTTCAGGAAGTTTGCGCTTTGGCGTATGAGCGACGGGAACAGATTCATGATCTGGATCATCTGGGCGGCTGGCTTCGCGAGACCGCGCGCCGGCAATCACTCAAAGCTTTGCAGCAGCGCGCCAGGCAGGTGGCGACGCTCGACATTGCCGTGATCGACCAGCTTGAAGACGACTGGAAAGCGCTGAGCGAATTTGATGGCACGCCCATGCAGACGGCTTTGCGTCACTGCCTTCACCAACTGGCGCCGACCTCGCTTGAACTGGTCCGACTGCGTTACGCTGAAGGCATCAGCGGGCAGAACCTGGCCAATCGGACCGGCCGCAAGTTGAATACGGTCTATGTGACGCTGTCGCGCATCCACCGCATGCTCGGACAGTGCATTCGCCAGCGGTTGGCGCGGGAGGCTGAACATGGCTGAACTTCCCGCCGCCATTCCCGCGATCCAGTTACATGACGAAGCGTTCGTGCTGGAGGCGCTTTGCTACCTCGACGGTCTGATGGTCGACGAGCAGGTCGCTGACTTCGGGCGAGCGCTGCAGCAGGATGCGCGGCGGCGGCGGCTTTTTGCGTTGCTCTGCCTGCAGACGCAGACGGCGCGAGAGGTCGCCAAGCCCAACATGCTGCTTGATCAGAGTATCGAAACGCTGTTCCGAGCGGGGCCGGCGCCTGCCCGTCGTCTGCCGCGCATTCGGCGGTGGGCAGCCGCGGCCGCGATGGTCGTCTTGTCTATCACCGTCTGGCTGGCATGGCCTCATGCTCCATTGAACCAGACTCAGACAAACATCGACCAGTTGGGGCGTGTCGTCGAGGCTTCAACCACCATGCAGTGGAGCGAAGGCCAGGCGTGGCGTTCTGTGAAAGTCGGTGACGATATTGGAAACGGGGTATTGAGCCTGGGGCCGGGACAGGCGGTTGTTCAGTTGGACTCCGGGGTGCAACTGACGCTGCTGGGCCCGGCGCAGATTCAGTTCGACGATTTGATGCGCGCTTCGCTGTCGATGGGCGAGGCGATGGTGTTGGTCGAGCCGCGCGGCCGCGGGTACACCCTGGAATTGCCCCGCATGACGCTTGTCGACCTGGGCACACACTTTCGGGCCGTGGTCGATCCGGCGGGTCGTTCGCGGGTTGAGGTGTATCAAGGGCGCGTGCAGATGACCGCTTACGATCGTGATGGCCGACTGGTCGAGCAAGAGCTGGTCACCGGCATGGTGGGGCAATATGCCGACGGCCTGGTGACGGTTTCGAACTCAACCCAATCCCCCGACATCGCGGCGGAAGACCATTCGATCCAGCTGTTGGGGCACTGGCCACTGGACGATTGGCTTGATGGCAAATTGGAAGATCTCAGCCCGTCTGGCAATGCCGCGCAGTGGCATGGCACAAGACCCGTGGGTGAACTGCCACTGGGACCGGTCGGCCGATCGCTGAAACTGAACGGGCGGGATCAGTTCGCAAGCATTGTGACCACGCCGCCAGTCCAACTCGGCCGTGATCCTTTCACGCTCGCCATGTGGGTAAGCACTTCGATGACCGGTCGCGGTGCGCTGCTCTATCGGAAAGACACCGACCAGAATCCCAAGATCGAATTGCTGGTCGATGACGGAGCGATCGAGTTCAACTTGCGTGATGCCGAGGGACACGAGGTGAATGCGAAAGTCGATGCGGTTCGCGTGAATGATCAGCGGTGGCATCACATCGCGGCAATCCGTACGCCGAACGCATTGCTTGTGTATGTCAATGCAAAGTTGATGAGCCAAACGCCGATTCCCTCAGATTTCGGCATGCTGAACTTCAATCAACCCGCAGCGTGGAACATCGGTTCATATGTCACCGGCCTGAATCAGAAAACATTCGGGTATTTCCAGGGCCAAGTGGATGATCTGCAGATCTATCGCGGTGAACTCTCGCCGCAGCAGATTCAGACCCTGATCCAGCCCGGCCATGATTCCCAGTCCAATACAACAAACCAAGTTCAATCTTCGAAGGAGAACAAGTCATGATGTCGACTCAATGCTCATCGTTCCGCCGCATGCTGCAACTGCTGGCTGCCTGCGCGATTCTGCTGGTCGCGGTAGCAGGCGCGCCTGCCGCCAATGTCCTGCTGGTCACGCTTGACGGCGACACCAACCAGGGCGGCGATGATGCGATCAAAACACGACTCGAAGCGCTCGGCCACACCGTAACCCTCACGGACCATAACACGCCGGCATCCGCCGCCAATGGCATGGACCTGGTCGTGATCTCCTCTTCGGTCGGCTCCGGCAATGTCGAGCCCACATTCGTGAACACCGCCGTGCCTGTGCTGGCGCTGGAAGTCGGCGTGTGGGACGGATTGAACATGACCGGAGCGACGAATTCAGCCAACATCATCGAACGCGACGACCTGAATGTTCGCAACAATTTCCACCCCATGGGCGCCGGGCTCACCGGCAACCAGACCTTTTACAACGATCCAGTGAAGTCCGGCGGCACGATGGACGACACATCACTGGGTTTCGCGGCCCCGGCGAGCAACGCGGCCGTCGCCGCTTATGATTCCCGTGTCAGCGGAACCGGAGCCGGCGATCCGATCCTTTTCAGCTACGACCAGGGCGACCTGCTGTTTGACGGTTCCACGCAGGCCCCGGCCAAGCGTGTTGCGCTCGGACTGATTGATTTCGACCAGGGACCGGCCAAACTCACCACCGCCGGCGGTCAACTTTTCGACGCGGCTGTCGATTTTGCATTGGCCAAAACACTCTTCGTCGACATCGGCACGACCGGTCAAAACGTGCTCGGCGGCTATCGCGCCTTTACAGACGCCGCCGCCAACGGCGACCCCACCGAGACCAACACGTACACCAGTTCCATCGGAACCGTCGACGTCACGCTCTCGGCGCCCAATGTCGGCGGGCCGATCACCAATCTCGGATTCCGCAATCGCGGAACGCTCACCGGCGCGTTTGCAGACGCCAGCGATCTGCTCGGCGATGAGGCCAAGGCCAACGGCCTGACCGACACGGCTGACAACAGCCTCTTTCTCACGCTCAGCGGGCTCGACGCCGGCGTCTACGAGATCACCACGTTCCATCACGACCAGGCGGTCGCCAACGGCATCATCGACATCCTGCTGAGCGATGCGCTCGGCAGCGACCAATTGGTCGTCGATGATCTGATCCAGACCGGAGGCAGCGCGCCGACCTCGATCGCCACGGCCACTTTCAACTTCACCGCCAACGGCATCGATGACATCATCATCGAACTACTCGAGGTGCAGGCCATCAACGATCATGCCGAAGCCGTGCTCAACGGCTTTCAATTGACATTTGTGCACGCCATCCCCGAGCCGGCCAGCGCCTCGCTGCTGGGATTCGCCGGCGTGCTT
Source organism: Planctomycetales bacterium ZRK34 (assembly GCA_014873095.1). GTDB lineage: Bacteria > Planctomycetota > Phycisphaerae > Phycisphaerales > Zrk34 > Zrk34. The sequence continues at coordinate 2,190,322 of CP050848.1, read as the reverse complement.
GCCGCCCTGCGCCGCTCGCGAAAATGATCACCGCCTGCTGCGCTCGCTCGGGGAAACCTGAGCGAGCGCTTTATCAAGCACTTGGAGTGCATATGCTGATTGCACCGGCGCCATTGAATTCGCCACGGTCCCGAGCGTTCACACTGATTGAACTGCTCGTGGTGGTGTCGATCATCGCACTGCTGATCGCGCTGCTGTTGCCGTCGCTGCACAAGGCGCGGGAGCAGGCGCGTCGCGTGGTCTGCGCTTCCAACCAGCGGCAGATCACGCTTTGCGCGTTCATGTATGCCGACAGCAATTACGGGCACCTGCCGCTGATCAATTCCAAGGTGATCCCCCGCGCCTTCCCGGCCCAGTGGAACAAGCAGACGCTCGTCGACCCGCTGATCCGCAACGGCGTCACGCTGGAGATGATCTCGTGTCCTTCCAGCGAGGCGTTTGATCCGCCGATACTCAGCAGCGGTTTACCCAACGACTGGGAGCCGTATGAATACTGGCAGGACGGTTGGGTCAATCGGATCGACGACTACGGCGTGACGCTGGTGTACCTGCCCGGCCTGGCCGACCCCAAGTTCAACACACGCCTGGTGGCCGGCCTCTCCAAGTGGTACGACGATCAACCCACCGCGGCCGGGCTGCGTATAAGCGAGAATCGCGCCGACAGGGTCATGCTCGCGGATGCCTGCTTCTACGCCGGCAACGAACGCTGGGGCTTTGCCAATCACGCCGAGTCGAACTACCGCTATTTCCCGCAATACACCGGCGGATCGTATTCCGATTTCACCGACCCCATCGTCGGCTCCAACCGCGTGTATGCCGACGGCTCGGCGGCCTGGGTGTCACGCGACCAGATGGGCACGAACAACGGCCCGTTGGCGCCCAATCCGTTTTCCGCCCACTACAGCCACGGCGGCGACGACCGGCCGTACTGGTGGTGATGCCGCCCGTCATTCCTGTTCATGGACAAGGACCACGATGCGTCTGACAGCTATTCTCACACTCGTCATCGCCTCCGCGGCGACTGGTTCGTTCGCCCAATCCGACAATCCATTTGATCTGAATCTGCCCGATCGGCCCGTGCCTGATCGTGTCTCGATCACACAAGGCATCGGCCCCAATCAAAAACGCACCTGGGCGACGCTCGACGGCGCCGGGTGCATCAAGCACATCTGGGTCACGCTCAAACATCCGCACAAAAGCAGCATGGCCAACCGCAAGATGATCCTTCGAATCTACTTTGACGGATCAGACACGCCGCATGTGGAAGCGCCCGTCGGCGACTTCTTCGGCGTCATGCACGGCGTCGACGCTTACGACGTGAATACACCGCAACTGAGCGTCAAGGAATACTCGGGCTACAACTGCTACTTCGACATGCCCTTCGCTCGGGGCGCCCGCATCGAACTGGAGACCGGGCCCGAGGGTAATCACTGCTACATGCAGGTGGACTGGCATCGCTACCCGGATCAGGAGATGGCCGAGGCCCGCCGATTCTGTGCTCGATGGCGCAAGGAAAATCCCACCCCGCGTTATGGCGAAGACTTTCTCATGCTCGATGCCGACGGCCCGGGTCAGCTCGTTGGCTTTTTCTACGGCGTGCGATTGATCGACAATGTCGACCGCTGGAGTCACGGCGGCGCGGAGAACATCTACATCGACGGCGAAGGCGATCACCCCGCTTACATTCGCGGCATCGGCGGTGAAGACACCTTCGGCACCAGCTACGGCGGAGCGCATCATCCGCCGGAGACGCACCTCTACGCCGGCATGCCTTACTACGCTCATGAAGACATCGGCGAAGCGCGACGTGTGCAGCGCCTGGTCGGCTACCGCTTTTTCACCCGCGACCTGATCCCGTTCCGCGAGTCGATTCACATGCGCTTCGGTTGCATGCAGAACAATATCTGCTCCATGGTGTACTGGTATCAGAACGCAGCGCCGCGTCCTTTTGTGAAAAGTCCCGATTTCAAGGTGATGCTGCCGGACACCCCGGCGCCCGGCGGTATCATGGACCTGCCGCTGCCGGATTCGGGCACGTGGCTGATCAGCCCGTTGATGGACAACGCCGATGGCGCGGCGATCAAGGACGCGCTCAGTCAGCCGTTGAATGTCGACCAGCCGCCATCGGGCTGGAGTTCGCACCGCGCCGTTCACGGGTTTGTCGACTTCAACCACGTCGAGCGGCCCCACAAGCATGGCGTCGGGGTTCATTTCGCCGGCAAAGCGCGCAAGGCTCGCGCCGTTGTCGAAGCCCCCGAGGCCGGCCGCGCTGTGATCCAACTGGCATACGACGATCAGGCCGTGCTCGAAGTCAACGCGGATGAACCGATGGATCTCGGCACGCAACCGAGCTTCCGCAGCCGCCGCATCCCGGTGGATTTGAAAAAGGGTCGCAATGTCGTACAGGTCACGTTGTCGAACACGACCGGGACCAACCACGGCGGCTGGGTCTTCGCCTTCAAGGCAACGATGCCTGACGGTACGGTGCTGCATCCGCGCCCCGAGGTTCAACCATGAATCGCGTGATCGTTGTTGTGTGGTCATGCATGCTGATCACGCTGGCTGGGTGTGAACGTCACGGGACGTATCCGAATCGACCCATTGTGCTGATTTGCCCGTGGGCGGCGGGCGGCGGTACGGATCGTCTTTCGCACCAGGTCGCCTTCGGGTTGGAACAGCAATTGGGCGTACCGGTGAACGTGGTCAACGCCACCGGGGGCGCCGGCGTCACTGGTCATACACGCGGCGCCCTGGCGCGACCCGACGGCTACACGCTGACCATGGCGACCGTTGAGTTGAACATGCTGCCCCATCAGCGCATGACCAACATTTCTTATCGTGATTTCCAACCGCTGCTCATGCTCAACGCCGATGCCGCGGCGCTGTTCGTGCGCACCGAGGCGCCGTGGGCAAACCTGGCGGAACTGACCGAGGCCGTGCGGAATCATCCGGGTCGCCTCAAAGCGTCCGGCACCGCGCGGGGCGGTATCTGGCACATGGCGCTGGCCGGATGGCTGAACAGCCTCGACTTGGGGCCGGATGACATCCGATGGATTTCGATCGGCGGGTCAGCGCCGTCGCTGCAGGAGTTGCTGGCCGGAGGTGTGGATGTGGTGTCGTGCTCGCTGCCCGAAGCCCAGACGCTGCTGGATAACCAACGCGTTCGCTGCCTGGGCGTGATGAGTCAGCAACGCCTTGAAACCTACCCGGATGTACCGACGTTCGTGGAGCAGGACGTGGACTGGTCGATGGGCGGGTGGCGCGGCATCGCCATGCCACTTGGCGCCGAAACGCAAGTCGTCCGCACACTGGTCGATGCTCTGGCGACGATGGCTGAATCGCCGCAATTCATCGAGTTCATGCGCACTGCCGGATTCAACCGTCGGATCGCCCGACCTGCCGAGTTCGAGCGGGTGATGGCGCAGCACCACGAACAGTTCGGCAAGTTGTTGAGCAACGAGGCTTTTGCGGAGACCTCAGAAGGTCGATTCGGGCCGATGGTGTTTCCGATGGCCGCGGTGAGCCTGCTGGTTTTGTCGATGGGAGCGATATGGCATGGTCGCGACAAAACACCACGAAAGATTTTGAATCGGCGTATCAAACTGACCCGTGGCGGCGCGGAGATGTTGGGCATCATGGCCTGCGTCATTGGCTTTGTTCTGGTGGTTGAGTCGGCAGGCTACCTGATCACCGCCGCAGTCATGTCAGCGGGGCTGATGATGATGATGCGGGTGCGATGGTACTGGTCGTTGGGGGCGGGAGTGATTCTCGCGGGAGTGACATTTGTGGTGTTCGCAACGGTGTTGCGTGTGCCGCTGCCTTACGGATGGTTGGGCTGAGCACATGTTTGACGCGATGATCACCGCTGCTGAGCAATTGGCTGATCCGACGATCTGGCTGGTGGTCTTGATTTCAGCGGTGTATGGCGTGTTCATGGGCGCGGTGCCAGGCCTGACGGCGACGATGGCTGTCGCACTGATTGTGCCGACGACTTATTTCCTGAGTCCGCTGCACGCCATCGCCGCCATCGTGACGCTCGAGGCCTGCGCGATCTTCGCCGGCGACATTCCCAACGCGCTGCTGCGTATCCCCGGCACACCGTCCAGCGCCGCCTATTCCCAGGACGTGCACACCCTGACACAGCGCGGCAAGGCAGGGCTGGCGTTGAGCACTTGCCTGGGTATGAGCGTGATCGGAGGCATTCTTGGCGCGCTTCTGCTGATGTTGTTCGCACCCCAGTTGGCACGCCTGGCTGAACAATTCAGTGTCATTGAATATTTCTGGCTGTATCTGCTGGGGCTCAGTTGTGCCGTGATCGCCTCACGCGGATCCAAAGCCAGTGCCGCTTGCGGGCTGTTCATAGGTCTTCTACTGTCGACGGTCGGGCTCAGCGCGGTGCATACCCAGGCGAGATTTACCTTTGGCCAGCCGGAGCTTGGCCAGGGTATCAATTTCATCCCCGCGATGATCGGGTTGTTCGGACTCTCCGAAGTGTTGCGCAACGTGGCGTCGGGTAACGACCCGTCGCACCGGGCGACAACGCATCCGCGCATGACTCTGCTGCGTGATCTGTTTCAACAGGTGTTGCCAGCGGCCTGGCGACGTCGTCTGATCACCCTGCGATCCAGCCTGACCGGCGCGCTGGTCGGCATGCTTCCCGGCGCTGGCGCGGATATCGCTGCGTGGGTGTCACTGGGAATCTCCCGCCGCAAGCAGGCCGCGATTGCACACGACGATGATGCAACCCGTCTTGAAGGCGCTGCCGACGCAACCACAGCAAATTCCTCCGCACTGGCCGCCGCATGGGTGCCGGCCCTGGTGTTCGGCATCCCCGGCGACTCGATCACCGCCATTGTCATCGGCGTGCTGCTGATGAAAAACGTCAAACCCGGACCGGAGATCTTCACCGCGCAGGCGCCCCTGGCCTACAGCATTTTCTGGCTGTTTCTCATGGCCAACCTGGTGTTGATCCCTGTCGGGCTGGCGGCCATCCGTCTCGGTGGTTTTCTCGTGCGCATTCCTCACAAGGTGCTGATGCCGGCGATCGTGTTGTTCTGCACGCTTGGGGCGTATGCCGTCAGCGGCAGCAGCTTCGACATCGGCGTCATGCTCGCGATGGGGCTGCTCGGATTCTTCCTGGACCGATGGAGCGTTCCACTGGGGCCGGTCGTCCTTGGATTGATCCTCGGCGGCCCGCTGGAAGAGCGGTTCATCCAATCGCTCAACACCGCAGACGGACACGCCTGGGGACTGGTGGCGCGTCCCATCGCGACCTTGCTGGCATTGGTCACCGTTGCCCTGTGGCTAAGCATGGCCTATCCACACCTGACGCCATCCCGTGAGCGGTCCCCAAAAGCAATCGACTCATGAATCGGCTTCTCCCCGTTTTTGCTCCAAATTGAGTGCGACTTTCTGGCTCTTATCCGGATTCAGAAAAGTGACTTGTATAGCGCCGAATCACGATCTGTTGGCGAGCGAGGAACTGATGGATAAAGCGGCAGGGCTGGCCCCGAAGGCTGAGCCGATGGGGCAAAATATGGGGCGCAATGGGGCGCTACCAAGCGGTAACAAGCAGCACGACGAAGAAGAAAACGTTGATTTTACCCCTGAAAACGGTGATTTGCCGCCTGGTACTGATGAGAAAGTACCCCCTAGGGGAGTCGAACCCCTGTTACCGCGATGAGAACGCGGTGTCCTGGGCCACTAGACGAAGGGGGCGGGTCGGCTGAGCCGATGGGGCATATTTTACGCGGTCTGGAGGCCGGGTCAATGTGAACGGCGGATCATTTATCTGCAGATTGGAGCATGAAAAAACGCCGCGGGCGGCCGCGGCGTTTGGTGGGGCGGATGGGGTGATCGGATCACATGCCGGGTTTGGCGATGCCGATGACGCCGCAGGCGATGCGGGCGCCGGCGTTGCCGGTGGGCTGGCCGCCGTCGTCGGGCTTGGCGTGGATGATCACGCCGCGGCCGAGGATCGGGTTGGTCATGCCGCAGAGACTGATGTTGTGGGCGGTGTATTCGTAGTGGGCGTTGCCGTTGGCGTCGGCGGTGAGGTTGCCGAGGTCGCCAGCGTGGCGCATGTGTCCGTTGGGCAGGGCGTGGTCGTGGCCTTCGGGGTTGTAGTGGCCGCCGGCGGACTTGCCATCGGGGCTGGAGCAGTCGCCGTATTCGTGGATGTGGAACCCGTGCTTGGAGTTGGGCGACAGGCCCTGGATGTCGGCGACGACCTTGACGCCGTCGTCGACGGACTGGAATGTGACGATGCCGTGCGCGGAGTTGCCCTGGGTCGGATGCATCACGGCCACGAGCGTGTCAAACTCGCAACACGCATCGCAGGTCATCATTTTGTCCTGACAGCCGGTCAGCGTCAGCAGGCCCGCGAGTGCGAAAGTCAACAGTGCGATACGTTGGATCATCGGTGTCACCTTTTGTTTTGGAGATAAATGAAAGTTAATCTGTCTGTGCTGCGTTGAGCCATCGTACGAGGCGTCATGCGGCGGATCAATCCGACAGGTGCTGATGAGCAGGTCAGCAATTTTCGGGTAAGGCGAGCAGCTATGGAGGTCAATATGTTGACGACAGGGAAAATCTGTCTGGCGGTGGTGGGGGGCGTTGTGATGTTGACCTCGATAGGGCGAGCTGATTCGGGGGCGGTTGTGACGCGCGAGTTCATCTATGAGCAGGCGCCGTTTGCCCAGTGTCATGCGTCGACGATCGTGCAAACACCCAGCGGATTGGTGGCGGCATGGTTTGGCGGCACGCGTGAGAAGAATCCTGATGTGTGCATCTACGTGTCGCGGCACGTGGACGGGCAGTGGACCGAGCCGATGAAGGTGGCCGATGGTGTGCAGTACACCGATGCCGAGGGCAAAGTGGTCCGCCACCCGTGTTGGAATCCGGTGCTGTTTCAACAGCCGGGCGGCAAGTTGCTGCTGTTTTACAAGGTGGGACCCGACCCGCGCGCGTGGTGGGGCATGCTGACGACCAGCGATGATGGCGGAAAGACCTGGTCGTGGCCGCACCGCCTGCCCGAAGGGATCTACGGCCCGATCAAGAACAAGCCGATTCTCGCCGGCGATCAACTGATCTGTCCAACGAGCGATGAAAACAACGGGTGGCGCGTGTATTTCGAGCGCACTGCCGACTGGGGTCGTACATGGACGCGGACAGGTATGCATGGTGGGCTCAAGGGGCAGTTCAATGCCATTCAACCGACGATCCTCATCCACCCCGATGGCCGATTGCAGGCGCTTTGCCGTACGCAGGAACGCAAAATCGCTCAGATCCAATCCACAGATGGCGGTGTCACATGGAGTGGGTTAACCGCCACCAACCTGCCGAACAACAACAGCGGACTTGACGCGGTGACATTGCGCGATGGTCGCTTCGTGTTGATCTACAACCACACGACCAAAGGCCGCTCGCCGTTGAACCTCGCCGTCAGCGAAGATGGCGAGCAGTGGCAGGCTGGTCTCGTACTCGAAGATGAACGCGGGGAGTATTCATACCCAGCCGTGATCCAGTCCGACGACGGGCTCATACACATCACCTACACCTGGAAACGTCAGCGCGTGCGCCACGTGGTCGTCGACCCGTCAAAGCTCACGCTCCGCCCGATCGTCGACGGCAAGTGGCCGAATTGATGAACTACTCCGGCGGCTGATTCCAGGCGGCAACGCACGCTGCTCTGATCTTGATGCCGTGTGTCTCCCACGGCTTAGCTGCGTGTCCACACATTCACCGGCGGGCGGGAATCGTCTGCGGCTTGTACTCGTGATCGCGTTTGCGCAGGACGGTGACCTTCGTCATGCGCGATGGCGTCTGTCCGTCGCGTGGGTTGACACGGTGCAGTTTGGTCAGCGTGTCAAAACCCTCGATGACGCGGCCGAAAGCGGTGTGTTTGCCGTTGAGGTGCGGCGTGGGCAGAAAGGTGATGAAGAACTGGCTGCCGCCGGTGTCGCGACCGGCGTGAGCCATGCTGAGTGTGCCGCGGAAATGCATGCGGGCATCATCGCGGTAGCACTCGCACTTGATGGCATGACCGGGGCCGCCGGCGCCATCGCCGCGCGGATCGCCGCCCTGAGCCATGAAGTTCGGCAGCACGCGATGAAAACTCAGGCCGTCGTAGAAGCCTTTTTCAACCAGGCTGATGAAGTTGGCGATGGTGTTCGGCGCTTCGTTTTCAAACAGTTCGACGACGATCGGGCCTTCGGTGGTTTCGAATTTCACACGCGGCAGATCGTCAGCCTTCGCCTCGGCGGCACGGAGTTTCTGCTCGCGGGCCCAGAGCTTTTTGTACTCATCGAGGTAGGGGCCGTATTGCTCGGCCGGGCCGCTGGTGTGGCCGGCTTGCTTAGCCTTGTCGAGGTAACGCGCCGCCGCATCGAAGTCATCGAGGGCGAACGCCGCCATGCCGGCCGCTTCGTAAATCTCGTGATTCGGGTAGTTGTTGTCGATCATCAGCGTCGTCAGATCACGGGCCTGCTCGTAGAGGTCGCGCGTGATCAGATCGCCGACGACGGTCATCATGAAGGCGGTGAGTTTGGGATCCTTGTTCGGCGCGGCTTTGTATGCGGTGATCGCGGCATCGGACAGGGGCGTGAGTATCTGCTGAATCTGCGTCACGAGTGTGTTGTACTTTTCGACGATCTTCTTCTGCTCGGCGGGATCGCTGGTCGCGTCGAAGGTGCCGCGCAGCTTCTGAAGCTGACTCGATGTGTCGGTGAACTTCGCGTAGAGCGTGTCGAAGTCGCCGCTCTGGGCTTGTACCGCGCCGCTGCAGACCGCCACGAACAGCCACGCCACAACCAACCACTGTCGCATCCGCATGATCAACTCCTTATGGGGGGTCGAACAGTCTAGCGCCTCAACCGCAGGCAATCGCCTCAGCGACCGCTTCGACGGGCAGCCAGTCCATCGCGGCGGTCTCACCCGGCCAGAGCACGCGCACGCGCGGTCCGACCGGGGTCCACACACGCGGATCGGTCGGCCCGAACAAGGCGATCGTGGTCACACCGAGTTGGGCAGCCAGATGCGTCGGCCCGCTGTCGTTGCCGACATACACCGACGCAGCCCCGATCGCGCGAGCCAACTCCATCAGCGATGCAGGCTCGATCAACTCCGCCAGTCGCTCCCACCGATCGATCACGTCGGTCGCAACGCGCTCGCGTTCGACTTCGCCGATGATCACCGCCGACGGTCGACCGATGCCTCGCAGGTGACACAGCAACGCTTCGACCCGCTCGGTCGGCCAGCACTTGTCGCGCCCCCCGCTGCCGGGATGGACTACAACGGGCCCGTCGGGGTTCATGCGCGCCGCCGGCATGACCGGGTCGACATCAATGCCCTGTTCCAATAGTTGACGCAGATGAAAGCGTGCGATGGGTTCAACCCGATCGCTCGACGGGTGCGGCTGAATAAACACGCATCGGGCCTGCGGCGCCATGCGGCGTACGTTGTCCGACCATGCGTCACGACCGTTGCTGATGAAGCTGATCACCCGGCCGGCGCCGCCGAGTAGCTCCCGAACATGATCGGACACCTCCGCCTCCGCGGCGGGTGCGAACAGCCGACTGAAATCGGGGCTGTCACCATCCAGCGCATCGACGCCCGGAATCTGTGCCTGCGCCAATCGAACTTTTTCACGCGGGCCGATCAGCGTGCAGGGCACAAGCGCCCGCAGCAGCGGCCAGATCAACACGCCGTCGCCCAGCGCGCCGTGATGGAAGATGAGGGTCGACATGTCAATGGACAGCACCCCGCGCTGGCACTTGGGGCCCAGAAAAATGCAGATTTACCCGTGGATCACGATTGTTCCTGCGAGACGCGCCACTGGGCGCCGAGCATGCGGGCGGCCAGTTCCAGGCGAATGCCGTGCAGGCGATCGGCGAGAAACTCATCGGCGAGGTAGGCGTTCATCGTGGTCAGCGGCACGTGGCGTTCGGACAGATCGGCGATGGCGCTGGCGACGAGTTTGGCGTTGCCGCGGCTGTCGAATTTACCCTGGGCGAAGCGGCGTTCCTGGGCATCGGTCGCCATGAACACGCCGGGGTACTGCAGGCGGATCGATTCGAGCACGGAGACGGCGAACTCCTTGGAGCGGAAGTCTTCGGGCAGTTGTTCGCCGGCGTTCTTCTTGGCGATCAGAGCTTGGGCGAGCACGACGGTGGCCGTGCGGATCAACAGTTCGCTTTTATGGGGGCGTTGCGATTCGCCGTTGCGTGTCGAGCCGGTGTTGCCGGATTGACAGCCGGGGTTCAGCGCCAGCAGCAGCGCGAGACACGGGACGACGGCAAGGCGGATGAACATGGGGTATTCCTCGGGAAAATTGGCACGTTGGCGTTTGATCATGAGTTCGGTTCGAGGTCGCACTCGTCGGCGATGGTCTGCAGCAGTCGCTGGCGAAGCTGCTGCGTGATCGGCCCGACCTTGCCGTCGCCGATGGTTTCCTTCTCCACGCGGACGACCGGCAGGATGAGCCAACTGCTGTTGGTCAGCATCAGTTCGTCGGCTTCGAGGACGTCGTTGATCGTGAGCATCTTACGATGAATCGGCAGATCCATCGACTCGGCGAGTTCGATCACGGCGGCGCGCGTCACGCCGGGCAGCACGGGCGAGGGGATCGAGCCTTCGGGCTCCTCGCCGCGCACGATCGGCGAGTAGAGCTGGCCATCTTTGATCAGCAGCGCGTTGGAGACCGCTCCGCCGCAGAGGTGGTTGGTCACCATGAACCACAGCGACTCGGCAGCCTTGGCCGCGGCGGCCTGGGCGAGGGTTTGAAGGCGCACCCAGTAGTTCAGCGACTTGTGCGACGCCAGCGGATCAAACGGGTTGGCTTTGGGATCGGCGATGACGACGGGCGCGCCGTCGGTGAACAGCGACTCGGGGTAGACCGTCGGCTCGGTGGCGATGATGAGGACGCCGGGTTGATGCTTTTTGCCACTGCGCCGCGCGGTCGCCGGAGCGATCGGGCCCAGGTCGCCGCCGGTGACGGTCAATCGAATACGGGCGTCGGTGAGGTTGTTCTTTTCGAGCGTGGCGCGGACCGCCTCGGCCAGCGGGCCCGGTCGCAATCGATCCGACAAACCAAGCTGGCGGGCGCTGGTGATCAGGCGCTCGATGTGGGCCTGGAGGCGGAAGACTTCGCCGCCGAACGCGCGGAAGGTTTCAAAAAGGCCCACGGCATGCTGCAACGAGGCGTCGAACACGCTGAGTCGGGCGCGTGAAGCATCGACGAATTTCCCGTTGAGGTAGACCTTCATGGCCCGCTATCGTCCTGCACGGTGAGCGTTTCGTCAACGACCGGCCGATCACGCCGTCAGCTCGCCCCGCAGGACGGTGACCGCCTGGCCGGAGAGGCGCACCCGATCGCCATCCAGTCGCACGCGCACCACCCCGCCGCGCGGTGATGCCTGGTAGCCGACCAGGTCGTCGTCACGCAGCTTCTGGGCCCAGTAGGCGCCGAGCGTGCAGTGGGCCGATCCCGTGACGGGGTCTTCATCGATGCCGGCAGCCGGGGCGAAGAAGCGGCTGATAAAGTCGTAGCGGTCGTCATCGCTGGCCGCGGTGACGATGATGCCGCGCACGTCGGCCAGCGCGGCCAGCTTGTTGAAATTCGGATGAACCTGCCGCACGGCATCGGCGGATTCGAGCTCGACGAGCATGTCGTCGCGGCCTCGCCGCACATGCATCGGCTTCACACGCAGTGCCGGTTCCAATTCATGCGGCACCACGATTGCCTTGGACGGGTCCGCCGGAAAATTCATTTCAATCCATTGGCCGCGCCGCACCGCGGTCAGCCGCCCACTGCGTGTTTCAAAATGCAGTTCGGTCGCTTCGACGCCGGTCTCCCACAACACGTGCGCCGCCGCCAGCGTGGCATGCCCGCAAAGATCGACCTCCACGCGCGGCGTGAACCATCGCAATCCATACACGCCTGTTTCACGTGGCTCGACAAACGCCGTCTCAGAAAGATTCATCTCCGCCGCCACGCGCCCCATCCATTGCGCATCGACCGGCTGGTCTATCAACACTACCGCCGCGGGATTCCCCGCAAACGCCGTGTCCGTGAACGCATCAACCTGGTAGAGCGGAAAGGTCATGCCTATATCATAACCTACCGCCCGTTGTTATGGACCAGTTGGGACGGCGCTCATGATTTCGACGTGGCTGATGTAGTTCTGGTAGTACCTTGTTTTGGTGTATCCGGCGAAGGTGTCGATGCGCGTCAAATCACCGAGATCTCTGCCAGCTTCACGACGCAACGCCAGCAGCAATTTAGTCACCTGGACCCAATCCTTTTGTTCCAACATGATTTCGATCAGCGGGTAGTATGCGTCCGGCTGCCGCGGATCGTCGGCGATCACCCGACGCAACAATTTGGCGGCTTCCTTGTTCATACCCAGCTCACGCGCAACGTTGCCACGAAAAATATCCAGGTATGGATCGCCACCCAGTTTCTTGTCGAGCCTGTTGATCGCCTGCAGCACCGGCCCCCACTTTTTATTCAGGTAGTACGCGTCAAGGCCGATCAGATCGGCGTTCAGTGATTCGGGATATCGCTCGATATATTCTGAGATCATCTGCAGGTACTGCTCGTTCCGACTGATGCGGCTGGCGAATAAAATCCCCAGCGTCATGACGTTTCTGTCATATCGAAGCGATTCGGGCAGGCTCTGATAAATCCGCAACGCCTCACCGTACTGGTCATTTTTCGCCGCCTGCTGCATTCGGGACATGTCGTCAAGATGAGCGAGATAGACATTTTCCGAGTCGCTGAGGCGTTTGAACACCCGTGGATTCGTCGAACCGACAAGCTGTAATAATCTGTGCCGCATCGACTGGCTCACCAGTTCGCCGGTCGTGGCCACCTCGACATCGATGATGCGGACGCGGCCGTCCGAGCCAGGGGCCAAAACGATGTCGTGGTAGTTGAGCCCTTCCAGTGAGCTCATGCGGTACAGCGCCCGGTAGTGGCCGTCGATCTTGCGCACGTGCAGCAGTCGGTAGATGCCGCCTTTGGCCACATGCAACACGATTTGGCGCGATAGTTCCGACCCACTCGAGTCGAGCCCCAACCTGAACCCACGACGCACTGAACTCGGCATCTGGATGCCCTGCACCGCACGCTCGAATAGCGCCCGGTTGCTCCATGCCTCATTGAACATGGCCGCTTCACGGCTGTTCAATGACAGGGCCAGATCCTTTGCAAAGGCCACAACCTGTTCACGTGTCAGCTCCGGCGCGTCCTGCGCGCAGACCGGTGCCATGCCCGCCAGAATAAACACGACGACCCAGCGGACGATCCTCGAATCATGCGACATGATCCAGTCTCCATATGGATGGACTGCATCGGAATCGGGCGACCGGTTGTGAGGGTAATGACGATTGCATCGGCCCCCGGAGCCCCGGATTGTTCCCAACACATCGAACATGCAACCGACATCACGGCGCCGGCTGCTGCATATTCTCTTGTTCGTCCACAAACTGAATCCACTTGAGCGCCACTTTCGCGGCATCAGAGTCCGGATGCTGATCGACGACCTTTTGATACTGACTGCGGGCGAGGTCGTAGCGCCTGGCCTGTCGATAGTTGTGTCCCATCAACAGCAGTTTCTCCGCGGCGGCGGAATCAACCACCGGCTCGGCAACCTTCTCGTGGTCTTCACCAGCCACCATCGCCTGCCCCGGATCGGGAACGATTTTCAGAAATAACTCCAAGCCGGTGTATGTATACTCGTCGCCGAAACCTGCTTTGCTGTTGTACTCCGAGCCGCCGTCATACAAAAACACGCCGGCGGACTGGATCAGGCCGATGATTTCACGTTTTTGGCCAGGCTTCCAGTCGGCGACCTCATCACCGCCGAAGAAATACACGAAATGATGCGGCTTGCGGGATTCCCACTTAAGACGCGCCTTGGTTTTGGCTTCACCCGACGCTGCGGCGGAAACCTCCGCACGGGCTGCGGGACTGATGATCGTCGGCGCCTGCCAGGGAATGTGAGCCACGATCATGTAACGCTGCTTGCGGAAATCTTCGAGGAGCACTTCGTATCGTTTTTTCTGGCCCTCATATATCGCACGCTGAGAAACCGATGCATTGTCACCGACATACCGCGGCGGAGTCGGCGGCTTGCGCTCGACGAAATTCACGATGTCGACGCGCCCCTGAATCGGTACGCCGATCAGGTCGTTGATGATCTGACCGACCTGATCACGCTGACGGCCGAAAAACTCGGACATGGCAAGTTTGTCCGCGCCGCGAGGCGGTTGTTTGCGGACCATGTCTTCGAGTTTTGTCATCAACTGGATTGTCCACGGCAGAAGCTTTTGAACACTGGTGGGGTCAGCGGTGTCAGGCAGCGGAGTCAACCTGTTTGGTGGCACAGATTCGGTGACGACTCGTGGCTGAATTGTATATATGGCAATGCCCGTTGGGTGGATCAGCTTGAATCCGTCGGCGTGTGCCATGGCGCAGGTCAACAATGTGATCATGGCAGCGTTGCGAAGCGTCGTCATGTTTTAGTCCCCTGGAGGTGATGCTTGTGACGATGGACGGCCACGCGGGGCGAGCCCGCTGTTAAATGGTAACGTCGGGGGTGAGGGCGTGCATCATCGCGCGGGCCTTGTCGAGGGTTTCTTCGTATTCGGCGGCGGGGTCGGAGTCGGCGACGATGCCGGCGCCGACGGAGAAGGAGACGTTGCAGGTTGGTGAATCCGACGCTTCGCCCCCGGAGGGGGGCTCAGCATTCGGCTTTTGGGGGTTGGGGGTCAGTAGCATGGTGCGGATGGCGATGTTGAGTTGGAGGTGGTCTCGGGAGATTTCGCCGATGCAGCCGCAGTAGGGGCCGCGGGGGGACGGTTCGAGCTGGTTGATGATCTGCATGGCGCGGACCTTGGGGGCGCCGGTGATGGAGCCGCCCGGGAGGGTGGCCCGGAGCAGATCGACGATGTCTTTGCTGGGGTGCAGGTCGCCTTCGATGGTGGCGGTGGCGTGGTGGATGGTGGGGTGGGTTTCGATGGCGCGGGGTTCGGTGACGCGCACGGAGCCGTAGCGACAGACGCGACCGAGGTCGTTGCGCATCAGGTCGATGATCATGTTCAGTTCGGCGGTGTCTTTGGGGGCGGTGCGCAAGTTGGAGGCGGGGTGACTTAAGTCACCCCGCCGCGCGGGGCGTGTTCCTTTGATGGGGCGCGTGGTGACGTGGCCGTCTTCGACGCGGAGGAACAGTTCGGGGCTTGTCGACAGCAGGGCGCGTTGATCCGGCAGTTCGAGATAGGCGCCGAACCATGCGGGACTGATGTTGGCCAGGCGGTGATACAGTTGGCGCGGTGTGGCGGACCAGTCGGCCGTGAATCGCTGGGCGAGGTTGACCTGGAAGATGTCGCCGGCGGCGATGTAGTCCAACGCGTGTCGGACGGCATCCTCGTATTGCGAACGGGTGAAATTCGCGCAGAATTCACGTAGGTGATTCCCTGCATCGCAGCTACGAGATTCATCGTATGTTGCGTCGTTGACTGAGTATTCAACCGCATGCGGACACCACGCCAACTCGACCAGCGGCCAATCCGAAACCGCCATCTCCGCCAGATTGCGCGGCTCGACGACTCGGGCGATGTCGTAGCTGAAGTAGCCGATCCACCGACCGGGCAACTCCGGGTCGTACAGTAATGTTCGCAAGTCCTGCCACAAGTTATGGCTAAGAGAACGCTCGACGCCGATCAGGTGCGAGCGGCCGTCGACGGTGTGGCGAAACCAGACTGTCGGCTCGCCGGCCAGCAGCGATCGTGTCGACCAGCGCGGATCGCGCCGCCCCGAATGCAGCAGCAGGGCGGGCTGATTCACCGGCATTTTCGCCAGCGCGGCGAGCGCCGGGTCGCTGTCGCCAAGGGATTGTGTGCATTGACTTGACATCGGTGCATACTATACTCGACGCTCTTTGGTCGGCCGACGAAACGGACAGGCCGATCGCCCGCGATATTCACCCCTCAACCCCATCAAGGTCGAGCCCCATGGCCAAGCAAAAAGCATCGAAATCGGTCTATTACTTCGGAAAAACCAAGACGGAAGGCAAACGCGACCAGAAGGCGCTGCTCGGCGGCAAGGGCGCCAACCTCGCCGACATGACCAGCATCGGTCTGCCGGTTCCGCCCGGTTTCACGATCACCACCGAAGTCTGCTCCGGCTACTACAAGGCCGGCCGCAAGCTTCCCGCGGGGCTGATGAAGGATATCGAGGCCAACGTCAAGATCCTCGAAAAGGAAACCGGCAAGAAGTTCGGCGACCAGTCCAATCCGCTGCTCGTGTCCGTCCGCTCCGGCGCCGCGATGTCGATGCCCGGCATGATGAACACGATCCTCAACCTGGGCCTCAATGACCAGTCCGTCGTCGGCGTCGCCAACGCCACCCAGAACGAGCGCTTCGCTTACGACTCCTACCGCCGCCTGATCAACATGTATGGCGACGTGGTCATGAACGTCGATCACGAGCACTTCGAAGTCGCCTTCGACAAGATCAAGAAGAAGTTCAACGCCAAGCTCGACACCGATGTGCCGACCGAAGGCATGATCGAACTGTGCGACGCCTACAAGGCGGTCTACAAGAAGCACGTCAAGGCCGACTTCCCGCAGGAGCCGCTGAAGCAGCTTGAGCTGGCCGTCGAAGCCGTGTTCAAGAGCTGGATGCAGCCCCGCGCCGTCAAGTACCGCCAGGTCGAAAACATCACCGGCCTGCTGGGCACCGCCGTCAACGTGCAGTCGATGGTCTTCGGCAACATGGGCGATGACTGCGGCACGGGCGTGGCCTTCACCCGCAACCCCTCGACCGGCGAGAACAAGTTCTACGGCGAGTTCCTCGTCAACGCCCAGGGCGAAGACGTCGTCGCCGGCATCCGCACGCCGCTTCCGGTCGGCGACATGCCCAAGTGGAACAAGCGCGTCTACAACGAGCTGATCGCCATCAAGAACAAGCTCGAAAAGCACTACAAAGACGTCCAGGACATCGAATTCACCATCGAGCGCGGCAAGTTGTACATGCTGCAGACGCGTAACGGCAAGCGCACCGGCGTGGCCGCGGTGAAGATCGCCTGCGACATGGTCAAGGAAAAGCTCATCACCGAGAAGACCGCCGTCTGCCGCATCCCCGCCGGCGACCTGACCCAGCTTCTGCTGCCGAGCTTCGACCCCAAGGCCAAGAAGACCGCCAACGTGCTGACCGTCGGCCTGCCCGCTTCGCCCGGCGCCGCCGAAGGCAAGCTCGCCTTCACCGCCGACGAAGCCGTGCAGCGCACCCAGGCCGGTGAAACCGTCCTGCTGGTCCGCAAGGAAACCAACCCCGAAGACATCGACGGCATGCACTCGGCCGCCGGCATCCTCACCTCGACCGGCGGCATGACCAGCCACGCGGCCGTGGTCGCTCGCGGTTGGGGCCGTTGCTGCGTCGCCGGCGCCGGCGCCATCACGATCGATGAGAAGAAGCGCACCATCACCGTCGGCGGCAAGAAGTTCAATCACAACTCCGTGATCTCCATCGACGGTTCGACCGGTGAAGTCATGGCCGGTTCGGTCGACCGCGTTGAGCCCAAGCTCTCGGGCAACTTCGCCACCGTCATGAAGTGGGCCGACAAGTACCGCAAGCTGAACATCCGCACCAACGCGGACACCCCCGGCGACGCGAAGCGCGCCCGCGACTTCGGCGCCGAAGGCATCGGCCTCTGCCGCACCGAGCACATGTTCTTCGAAGGCGAACGCATCATCGCCATGCGTGAGATGATTCTTGCGGAGAACGAAACCGCCCGTCGCGCCGCCCTCAAGAAGCTGCTGCCCTACCAGCGCAAGGACTTCGAAGGCATCTTCAAGGCCATGAAGGGCCTGCCCGTGACCGTCCGCCTGCTGGACCCGCCGCTTCACGAATTCGTCCCGCACGATGCGGCCGGCCAGGCCGAAGTCGCCAAGGCGCTCGGCGTCAAGCCGTCGGTCGTCAAGACCCGCGTCAGCCAGCTTCACGAAGCCAACCCGATGCTCGGTCACCGTGGTTGCCGCCTGTCGATCACCTATCCCGAGATTCTCGAGATGCAGGTGACGGCCATCACCGAAGCGGCGATCAACTGCAAGAAGAAGCGCATCGACGCCAAGCCCGAAATCATGATTCCGCTGGTCGGCACCAAGGCCGAACTCGCTTCGCTGCGTGAGCTGGCCGAGAAGACCATCGCCGAAGTCAAGAAGGCCAAGAAGTACACGACCAAGCTCGACATCACCATCGGCACCATGATCGAAATCCCCCGCGCCGCGCTGACCGCCGACGAGGTCGCCTCCGTCGCCGACTTCTTCAGCTTCGGCACCAACGACCTGACCCAGATGACCTTCGGGTACAGCCGCGACGACGTGAACACCTTCCTGCCTGATTACATCAACCAGGAAATCCTCGCGATCGACCCGTTCCAGTCGCTGGACACCACCGGCGTCGGCCAGCTTGTCGACATGGCCGTGAACAAGGGCCGCAGCGTCAAGAAGGGCCTCAAGTGCGGCATCTGCGGCGAGCACGGCGGCGACCCCGCTTCGATCGCCTTCTGTGCCAAGGTTGGGCTGAACTACGTGTCCTGCAGCCCGTTCCGCGTCCCCGTCGCCCGTCTCGCCGCCGCCCAGGCCGCGCTGAACGGCTAAGCGACAAATACAACTTCATTACCCCCGAAGCCCACGGCGTCAAGCCGTGGGCTTCTTTCATTCGTTTGCCTTCTTCATTTCAGGCAACTGCCAACAGCGCAGATAGTCGACATAAAAAGTAGCCGGCAGTTCCTCCACCGTCGGCATTCCGCTCCAGCCCGGGAAAGTCTCCGAGTCGAAGTTCACCGTCAGCGCCGTTTTATGGTTCTCATTCGGCACGGACCAGCGCTCCACGCCGTCGACATACCACTTCATCACCTCCGGCGTCCAGAGAAAACCGAACGTGTGAAAATCGTCAGCGAAGTTGAACGGCGCCTTCCATTTCGTGTTCTTCAGCACGTTGTTCAGCCGCACCGTCGCTTCGACATAGGGTGTCTCCTGCCGGTGCAGGCTCATCGTCAACACGTTCTTCATCTTCTCCGGCATGCCGAAGACTTCGAACACGTCGATCTCTTCGGAGTAGAAACCCTTCTGATATTTCTTCGGCGGGTCCAGCGGGTCATAAAACCAGAACGCGCTGGAACAATGCGACGGCATCGCCTTGCAGCGGGCTTCGAAGTAACCGTATCGCACCCGCTGCTTGCTCTTGATCGCGCCCGTCGCGAACGTGTGAAACCCCCGCACGTGATTCTCGACGGTCTCCAGGCGCTGCGGCATCTTCGTGGTGGAGATCTGGAGCATGCCGTCTTTGACCACGACATTTTCACGCACATAAAGCCCCGGCCGGCGCCCGACCCACATCGGGTTAAAGTCCCACCACTTGGCGTCGTCCAGCTTGTCAGCGTTGAACTCATCGCTGAACTCGGGCACGAATCGCCAGTCGCCCGGCATCGGACAATCCGGCGCCTGAGCCCATGCCGCCGAGGCGATCAGGCCCAGTGCCAACCATGTGAAGTATTTCATGTCGAAGGGTTCCTGTTGGTGGTAAGCCGAATCACTCGGGGCTGTCTTTGCGAAGGTCGACCTGCGCACGCTCGGCGAGCATCATCGGGCTGTCCCACATCGGCAGTTGCTTGAACGTGGTGTTGCCGCCTGCGCTTTGCCACGCGGACTGATCCAGCTCGAAGACCTTGCCGGTGATCATTTCCACGTAGACGGGGTCTTTGAACGTAACGCCCTTGATCGTCAGGTCGACGCGATCCCAGGCCAGATCGTCGTTGGGAATCTGGTCGCTGTACCAAAGCAGCGCGACCGACGTGTCAGCTTTTTCGAAGCCGGCGATCGTGATCTTCCGCGGGCAGTCGGACTCACAATCCAGCAGACCGACGGGTTTCACCGCATCATCGAAGAAGCTCATCATGTGTTGAACCGCGTAGTAAGCCGGCCGCTTGTAGATGAACTCGAGCAGCAGATTCGAGCGAATCAATCCGAACGACTGCAGCATGTTCGGGTATTTCAGATCGATGATCGTGAAGATGCTCGACGGAATGCTGCGGACGCGATCGCCGGCCATGCGGCGCAGATCCCACTTCGCCTGGCTGTACTCCGTCCATGGGTAATGGGCCAGGGCGTGGGTCCATTCGAGGATCGACGGGCAGCCGACTTCGCCCTGATAGACCTTGTATTTAGGGCTGTATGATGCGAGCAACTGCTTGGTCTTCTCCACGGCCGCGTAAGCGCTGTCGGGGTTGCGCGTGTACGGGTGATAGATCCAGTACTCGACCAGGTCCAGCTTGCCCGCAGCCTTGAGCACCTCCAGCACTTCCTTGCGATCGGGGTCGTGAACCTCTGTGACCATGATGACGGATTCGGGTTGAATCCGCTTGATGAGCTCCGCGGTCTTGAGCACCATGATCGCGTAGTCTTTGCCCTGGCCGAACGGTTCGTTCCAGATCTCCCATTCGTAGACCACGTCCTTGTACCGCCGCACTGTCGCCTCGACGTATTTCAACCACGCGGCCATCGCCTCTTCGGAGTGCACGATCGGCGCCAGCGTCGAGCCGAGTTGAACCGTCGACTTGTAGATCGGGTTGCCGTAGCACAAACAAACCCACGGCTTGACGCCCTGTTCATCCAGCCCGTAAATGCCTTCATCCAGCCAGGCGAAGTCGTACACGCCTTTCTGCTTTTCACACTTGGCCCAACCGCTCTGCAGTCGTCCGTGTTTGGCCCCTAGCTCGCCGACGTAATCTTTGTACACGCTGAATCGGGCCTGATCACGATCAAGCGTTTCGCAGCCCACCGACCAGTCTGACGACTTGATGTCTTTCGCATGGCGCGTGGCGATCCAGCCGATCTGATTCAGCTTCGGCCCGGACGCTTTGAACTTGCTCCAGGTGATGCTGCGGTACGTTTTGGTTTTCCCCGCCCCCAGGCTGATCGAACACAGGCTCAGTGCGATCAGTAAACTCAATGCCAGCTTGTTCATGATTGGGCTCCTTGATGAGCAAACGATCTGTTGAGAAATTATCTTGCACATGACCGACCGTTCATCGTCATCGAGGCGGGCTCGATTGGATATGGGTGACTCCCCGAATGCGTTGAGCTTTGGTCGATCGCTACAGTAGAATTTGCATGTCATTCCACCTGCCGGAGCTACCCCATGAATACGCATGGCAAGATGTTCACCACACTGATCGCGTTGATGCTGCTCGGCGGTAGTGTGGGAGTGGCCGATGAAAAAACAGATGCCGCGGCGGGCCAGCACAGCGAGATCGGCATCGCCCAGGCGGGTGGCGCCAAATCAGGGCGCCTCGTGCCGGCCGGCGGGCGATGGTTTCCCAAAGCCGGCCTCGGGCTGTTTGTTCACTACGGACTCGCCTCCGTCGGCGGTCATCAGGATCTGTCGTGGGCGATGATGAAGGACTGCCCGTGGAACAAGGGCAACTCGGGGGTGATGACACCGAATGATTACTACGCCATGGCCAAGCGGTTCAAGGCGGAACACTTCGACCCCGAGCGATGGCTCAAGGCAGCCAAAGACGCCGGCTTCGCCTATGCCGTCATGACCACCCGCCACCACGAAGGCTTCGCCCTCTGGCCCAGCAAGTACGGCGACTTCAACACCAGCAACTACATGAACGGCCGCGACCTCGTGAAAGAGTATGTCGAAGCGTGTCGCGCCACCGGCATGAAAGTCGGCTTCTACTACTCATCACCCGACTGGTACTTCTCGCGGAAGTACCGCTCGTGGGGCTACGGCACCAAGGGCACTCCCGAATCGCCCCACCTGGATATGAACCATCAACCCATCGCCAAGCTGCCGGCCAAACCCGCCGACTGCGATCAACAGATGGCCGACTATGTCAACGGCCAACTGCACGAGCTGCTGACCAACTACGGCCCGATCGACTATCTCTGGTTCGACGGCGGCATTCGCGGCGCACTCAGCACCGATGACATCCGCAAGCTTCAACCCAACATCATCATCAACGATCGCCAGCACGGCGACGACGGCGATGTGATCACACGCTACTACGAAGCGGGCCACCTCCCCGACAAGCGCCCGCCATACCCGCTGTGGGAACACTGCTTCAGCATGGTCGGCGCGTGGGGTTACACCAGCCCGCCGCGTGTTCGGCCGCGCAGCATGCTGACCGCGAGGCTGGCGCGCGTCCGCTGCTGGGGCGGCAATGTGCTGGCGAACTTCGGCCCCCAACCCGATGGCGACATGCCGCCGGAATATTACACGTTCATGAAGACGATGCAGTCGTGGATGAGCTGGGCCGGGCCGGCGGTGATCGACGTTGACCCCGGGCCGTACCCGCAACAGTGCAGCGTGCCGGTGACGACCCGCGATGGCACGTGGTACGCCTTCGTGCTCCCCGAAACCAAAGAGGCGCAGATCAAGCTCACCGGTGTCAAAACCCCGTCGCAAGTGACCATGCTCCGCACCGGTCGCAAACTGACTGCGGCGATACATGGCGATCACGTGATCATCGATGTGCCGGCCGACGCCCGTGAAAAAGGGACCGTTGAAGTCATCGCGATTCAGTGGTGACCGCATCAGTCACGGTTCGATCAACACCGTCTGCGCCGGCCAGTTCAGTTTCTTCGCCACCTGCTGAGCATACGTTGCGTCATCCGCCGCGGTGTCGTGCAATTGCACACCGCAGCGTTCGGTCGCCATCGCTACGGCCGCGGGCATATCCATGAACCGCAGCACGTTCAGGTAGATCGGCCCTGTGCGATGCGACGCCGGCAGGGTATGCAGGTCCAACCCCGCCACGTCGTCGACAAACAGCGAGGCATACAACACGTTGCCCGCCATCGTGCCGCGCCCGTTCAATGTCAACGGCAACTGGCCCAACGCTTCGATCGTCCGCAGGGCGGCGACCGCGCGGCAGATGTCAAACACACGCTGCCCGTCGAGCGTCTGGCCCAGCAGCATGAACCGTCGCCGAATGTGCGTGCGCTTCTTCTTGTCCCAGTTCCACGCCGTGGGCCCGACCCCGCGCGGCGCGACCCACACCATCACCTGCCCCTTCGCCAGCGACTGTTTGAACTGCTGCCATCCCGCTTGGTCCGCTGCCGGCAACGTTTCATCTTTCAGCTGTTCGCTAAACCCGACGCGCATCGCTGCTAGAAACTCGCGCCACCCGTCATCATCGACTGCTCGCAACGTCACTGTTTCAGCATCACCCTGCTGTGCGACATACAACCGCAAACGCACCGTATCCTGCGAAGTGAAGTCATACGCTCTGAATCGCACACCGTCGTGCACCGCGTCAAATACCGGTTTCACATCGAGTGATTCACCCTCAGCCGGCCAGCCCGCGAAAGACTTTTCACGCAGCGCCTTGATCCATCCATCACGCATCGCAGCCCACTGCGGTGCATCCGCCGGCACGGTTGGCGGCCCCGTTTTAACGGTGAATGTCTCATCCGCCGTGGCGTTGATGGCGTCGGCTGGTTCAGCGCCGGGTTCAAACACGCGAAGCTGTTCGCTGTCAAACAGCTTTTCGGCCGGTGTATCGATCACCGCGTTTTTGTTTCCCTTCAAATGTCGTTCAAACCACTCGAACTCACCGACGCGCAGCCGCTGCGTATCACTGTGCGGCCCTTCAGTCAGGTGCAACCCCAACTTGTTGCGCGCGCCGTACAACTCATACACGCTGCGCACTTTTTCGTAAGTTCGAATCACGCCGTCCAGCGGAAAGATTGTGTCTTTGTCGGTATTTTCGATCAATAAGGCACGCGGCGCGACCAGGGCCGCTACCATCGGGTAGTCCCAGCGATAGGTGTTCACATCGAACATGCAGTCGCAATGACCTTCGACCACGCCGTCCGCACGCGACCACGGATAACCCGCCACCACGTGATTGCGCAGATCCGTGATGCCTGCGGTCGGCGCGGCGGCTTTCACGCGCGGGTCGATCGCCGCCGTCCACCACGAGTAGGCCCCGCCGCCGCTGCGACCGGCGATGCCGATGCGCTCGCCATCGACCTCCACCCGCGATTGCAGGTAGTCGATCCCTCGCATGGCGTTCCACGCTTCAACGCCGGCGGGTGTGTACCCGCGTGCGTTCCACCACCAGCGATCGTAGCGATACGTGCCATGGTGAATGCCTTGAATCTCACCGAGTTGCAACGTGTCGATCGTCAGGCAGACGTAGCCGTGCCGGGCGAACCATTCACCGTGATGTTGATACCCGGTCTTGTTGCCGTAGCTGACGCCGTCTTTGACCTGCTTCGAATGCCCGCAGACATACAGAATCGCCGGAGCCGGGGCGTCGAGCCCCTTCGGCATGTAGAGATTCGCCGTCACGTACAGCCCGGGGCGCGACTGGTAGTGCAGCTTTTCGACGGTGAACTCATCATGTTCGACCTTGCCGGTGATCGTGGCGTGCAGGTCCGTGCGCTCGGGCAACGGGTCCAGGCCCAGCATCTCCAGCAGTTGCTTGCGGTAGTGTTCACGCTGATCTTTCCACGTGTTCAGCGTCGCTTCGTCGAGGCACTGGCGTTCGAGTATCGACACCTCGTGGTCAAAGTATTCAGCCAGCATGGCGTCACCGCGTGTCGTGTCGGGTTTGAACTCGTCGGCGGCTGGCGCGATTGACGCCACCATGGCGAACATGACGATCGTCATAACGAAACGTTGCAACATCGGAGCCTCCCTGTCGTGTGACATCATTGGCGATCAGAACCAATTGAACGGCGATACTCGCGTGGCGTGGCGCAGCACTGCTCACGAAACTGGCGGTTGAAATGCGAGAGGTTGTGATACCCGCACGCCATGGCGATCTGCGTGATCGGCCGATCGGTGTCGGCGAGCAGACGCTGGGCATGGTTGATGCGAACCTCTTTGATGAACGTGGCGAAGCTGCGGCCGGTGTGGCGTTTGAACTGGCGACAGAACGTCGACTTGCTCATGTGGGTGATCGCCAGCAGATCGTCGAGCCCGATCGGTTCGTGCAGGTGTTTGAGGATCGCCTGCACCGCCTGGCTGATCGCGCCGAGGTGGTGGTCCTGCTCGCCGAGGCCGAACTGCGTCGTTGACAGCTCTTCGAATGACCCGGGCGGCGCCGCTGCCAGCGATGCGAGAATGTCGACGAAGCGAGCCAACCGCTGAACCATAGAGGCCTGCGGCATCGCCTGCATCGAATCGGCAATCTGATCGACCATCGGCCCGGACAAACGCAGCCCGCGCTGGGCGCGTTCCAGCAGATGATTCAACGATGACAGTTCGTGAAGTTGCCACAGTGGCTGCTGGCTGTCGATGCTGAACTGCACCGCGTAACCCGATGAGTCTTGAAGTTCCGACCAGCAGTGCGGCAGGTTGGATCCGATGAGCACGAGATCAGGGGCGTCGAATGCCGCCAGATGGTCGCCGACGAAGCGGCGGCCGCGCCCGTGTGTCACCAGCGTCAGCTCGACCTCAGGGTGAAAGTGCCACTGCTCACCGGCGCCCACCAGCGGCTGAACTTTCCCGCCGGGCAGACACATCTGCACATCGCGCACATTGTCCGACCACCGCAGCAGCCGAAACGACTGCCCGTGATCGAACGGCACTTTTTCATAAGCGATGGCCATAGATGTACGATTCTACCGCATGAGGCCTCGGCGGCATATCCAACATGGCAATATCGTATCAAATATTGAGGCGATCGCGCTAGTGGGCCGCCCGCGGACCGGCTATGTTTAATCGGTCACTTCCCGGAGGCACCCACGTGGCAGACACACGACGCGGCATCCTCGCCGGCGGCAATTTCATCGTCGATCACGTCAAGCTCATCGACGTGTACCCGGCCCAGGAGATGCTCGCCAACATCGCCCACGAAACCGCCACCAACGGCGGCGGTCCCTACAACCTGCTGATCGATCTGGCCCGCATGCAGGTCGACGCCCCGCTCGCCGCCGCCGCGCTCGTCGGCGATGATCCCGACGGGCGGCGCATCATCGACGACTGCCGCGATCACCACATCGACACCACGCTGATCCGGCAAACCGCCGACGCTCCCACGTCCTACACCGATGTGATGACCGTCGCCTCGACCGGTCGGCGCACCTTCTTCCATCGGCGCGGCGCCAACGCTTTGCTCGATGTCGATCACTTCGATTTCACCCATTCCAGCGCCCGCGTGTTTCACCTCGCCTATCTGCTGTTGCTGGATCGACTGGACCAGGTCCAACCCGATGGCTCAACCGGCGCGGCCGCTGTACTCGCCGCCGCACGTGAGCAGGGCATGATCACTTGCGCCGATGCGGTCAGCGTTGATCACCCCGACGCCGGTCGTATCATCGCCGCCGCGGCACGGCACGTGGATCACCTGTTGTTGAACGAAGTCGAACTCGAACGGGCCGTCGGTAGAACCATGCGGCGCGACGGGGTGCTCGATGTCGATGCCGTCACCCGTGCCGCTGAGCAACTGATCGAAGTCGGTGTGCGCCAGACGGTCGTGGTTCACTTTGCTGAAGGCGCGATTGCTGTCGATTGTGATGGCGGGCGGGTAGAGCAACAGGCCGTGAAGTTGCCGCCGTCGAAGATCGTCGGGGCGGTTGGGGCGGGCGATGCTTTTGCATCGGGTTATCTTTGGGGCGTTCACGAAAACGAGCCGCTGGCTACGCGCCTGCGATGGGCGGTGTGTGTGGCGGCGCAGAGCCTGTCACACGCCACCGCATCGATGGGCGTCGAATCCCTGTCAGCCTGCTGCCGGCTCGGCGATGCCTGCGGCTATCGTGACGTGACACTTACGGCATGACTGACCACCCTAACGCCAACAGTGCCCAAGTCCAGCACGAAGACTTGAAGAGAACAAAATCAAAACAGTCGATATCGGCAACAAATTCATCCCTGGCGATCAAATTGTAAATTGATATCAATAAGCATTTTGCGTTGCGATTAATTAATCTATTTTCGTCGAAAACATACTCGAGTATATTTTCAGCATTAAAACCTCAATTTGGGTGGTGTGTATCATGGCCGCATGATCCGGAAACTGAACATCAGTGTGATCGTGCTGGCGCTGGCGGCGACGGCGTGGGCATCGACGACAGCGGCGGAGCCGATGCAGATCGAGTCGCTCTGGTCGTGGAGCGCCCTGGCCGCGTTGGCAACGCTGACGATTCTTGAAATCGTGCTCGGCATCGACAACGTGATTTTCATCGCTATTCTGTCGGGCAAACTACCGCAGGCCGACCGCACCAAGGCCCAACGGCTCGGCATCGGTGCGGCGGTAGGCATGCGAATTCTGTTGCTGCTTTGCATCACGTGGCTGATGGGTCTGACCAAACCGCTGATGCCGTCGGCGCCGGGGTTTCTCGGCGAACTCAGCGGCAAGGGGTTGATCCTCGCACTCGGTGGGTTGTTCCTGGTCGGCAAGAGCGTCTATGAGATTCACGAAAAACTTGAAGGCCCCGAAAACGAACACGGGTCGACGCGCCGCGCAGCCGCGTCCGTGGCGGGCGTGGTCGTTCAGATCATGCTCATCGACATCGTGTTTTCACTGGACTCGGTGATCACCGCGGTCGGCATGAGCCGCCAGCTTACGGTGATGATCGCGGCGATCGTCATTGCCGGCGGCGTGATGATGGCGTTCGCCAAACCTGTCAGCGGCTTCGTTGAAAACCATCCGACCATGAAGGTGCTGGCGCTGGCGTTTCTGATTCTGATCGGTGTGATGCTGCTGGCTGAAGCGTTCGGGCAGCATATTCCGCGCGGGTATATCTATTTTGCGATGGCATTTTCGTTGTGTGTCGAACTGATCAATCTGCGCGTGCGTAAAAGTGAAACAAAGGTGCAGCTCCGCCGCGAACGACTGCCTGCCGAGGCCGACTGAGTATCGTGGTGATCGGGTGCGGCAACGCTGCAATGACCCACTGAACACGGAGGTTCAGTCGTATGTCGACCGCACGCATCAATCTGTTCTGGCTGATCATTTTCACATTAACGCTCCCGCTGGCGGTGGTCGTATCGACACAACTGGCGCGATCAAGTTTCGAGAAGATCAAGCTGCGCGGGCAGACCATTACGGTCAAAGGCTACGCCGAACTGCCCATCGACAGCGACCGCGCCGAATGGTCGACACAGATCGTCACACGCGATACCGATCGCACACGCGGCTATGCCACACTCAGCCAACATCGCGATCGGCTGCTCGAATACCTGGCGGATTTCGGGTTTGAAGGGGCAAGCGTCGCCATGGGGCCTGTGGGCATCGAGCCGAACTTCGAGCGCGACACCCGGGGCCGCCTGACCAACACCATCGAAAACTACGCAATCACCCAGCGTTTTTCGATTGCTTCAACGGATGTGAAAACCATCTCGCAAACGGCCCGAGACGCCGGCGATCTGATCCGCGAGGGCATCGAACTCAACTCCAGCGCCCCGACTTATCTGTATACCCGACTCGACGAGATGAAGCTGAAACTACTCGGTGAGGCGACCACCAACGGCCGCCAACGGGCCGAACTGCTCGTCGCCGGTTCAGGCGATCGACTCGGCCCCTTGCGCTCCGCCAGCCAGGGTGTCTTTCAGATCACGCCGGCCTTCAGTACGGAAGTTTCCAGCTACGGCGAAAACGACACCACCTCGCTGCACAAGGTCATCAAGGCCGTCGTCACCGTTGAGTACGCCATCGCCGAGTGATCGTCCGTCGGGCGTGGTCTTCATCCCTCATCGCAAACAACGCATTGGCCTTAGAGCCTCTGTCATAACCTCATCATCGTTTTGGCGTGTTGATGATCGATCCGCTGCGCCTACGATTCGCCATGACCAATCATCTGGCCGATCAAACCAGCCCGTATCTGTTGCAACACGCGGATAATCCCGTCGAATGGTACCCGTGGTCCGAGGCGGTGTTCGACAAGGCAAAGCGCGAGGACAAACCGATCTTTTTGAGCGTGGGTTATTCGACGTGCCATTGGTGTCATGTCATGGCCCACGAGTCGTTCGAGGATCAACAGGTCGCCGATGCGCTGAACGCGGACTTTGTCAGCATCAAGGTCGATCGTGAAGAGTTGCCCGATGTTGATGAGCAGTACATGCTGGCGACGCAGTTGTTCACACGGCGGGGCGGTTGGCCGAATTCGGTCTGGCTGATGCCCGACGGGCGGCCGTGGTTTGCCGGGACGTATTTTCCGAAAGACGATCGCGCCGGGCGGCCGGGGTTCATCAGTGTGCTCAAGCAACTTGCCGAGGCGTGGAAGTCGCATCGTGATCAGGTCGCAGCGCAGGCGGAACAGTTTGCGGTGGCTATTCGCCAGGCTGGTGGCGGTGATCACGAGCCATCGGCAAAGCGTCGTGAGCTTTCACCCGACCTCGTCGACAACGCTCGCGAGATATTTCATCGCATGTACGACAAGCGGCATGGCGGATTCGGCGCCGCGCCGAAGTTTCCGCCGCACGGCGCGCTGTCCTTGCTGCTGCAGCATCTTCAGCAGGTCGATGACGATGACGAACGCAGTATCGTGATGCATACGCTCGACGCCATGGCGCTCGGCGGTCTGCGTGATCATGTCGGCGGCGGATTTCATCGCTATTCGACGGATGCCCGCTGGTTTTTGCCGCATTTCGAGAAGATGCTGTATGACAACGCGCAGCTCATGGGCGCTTACACGAGCGCGCATGCATTGACCGGCAGGCCGCTGTACAAGCGCGTTGTGGCGGACATCTTTGCATGGATTGAGCGCGAAATGACGGACCCGGCAGGGGGGTTTTATTGCGCACTCGATGCTGACAGTGAGGGCGTCGAAGGCAAGTGTTACCTGTGGGCACACGATGAACTGATTGATTTGCTCGGTGAATCCGACGGCCGCTTTTTTGCAGAGCGATTCAACGCCACGCCGCCCGGCAACTACTACGAAGAAGCCACCGGTCAGCGGCCGGGTACGAATCACCTGCACCTGTCGACCGAGCCTTCGGCCGATGAACTGGAACGCATCGAGGTCTGTAAGCGAAAGCTGCTTACGGTTCGTACCCAGCGTGTGCCGCCGCATCTCGACGACAAGGTGCTCGCCAGTTGGAACGGGTTGATGATCGGATCGCTGGCCCGTGCGGGGCGGCACTTCAATGAGCCGCGCTACACCGAGGCGGCCGGGCGGGCTGCGAGCTTTGTGCTCGACAACATGCGGACTGAAGCCGGCTCGCTGCAACGCGCCTGGCGACAAGGCGTCGGTCGCCAGCCGGGCTATCTCGACGATTATGCGTTCATGATCAACGGGCTGCTGGATCTGCACGACGCGGCGCATGATGATCGATGGCTCACCGCCGCGCGCGAGTTGACCGAGTCGATGATCGAACAGTTTTACGACGCTGACAGCGGAGGCTTTTATTTCACCGGCGCTGGTCACGACACGCTGATGGTTCGTGGCAAGGAACTCGGTGGTGGCGGGAACATGCCCTCCGGCAACGGCATTGCTGCATCAGCCCTGATGCGCCTGGCGATGATCGATGCCGACGGTCGCTACGCCGGGCTTGCACATCAGACGCTTTCGCACTTCGCCGGCCGCATGGCGTCGCAACCGCACGGTTCGGAAAGTCTGATCACCGCTTACGCCGACTTGCTGTCCGCAGGCGATCAACTCGTCACCGCCCGCGCTGCCGCCGTGGCGGTGCGCGAGCCGATCACGGCCGCCGCGCGATGCCAGCGCGATGGCGAGGTGTGCGTGGTCTCTATCGATGTGTGGCTCGCTCCGGGTTGGCACATAGAAGGCCCGGATGCAGCCGAGGGCGCGACAAGGCTGACGTGTGAAACACCCGAATCATTTGAACTCGAAACCGTCAGCTATCCTCCAGCCGAGTCGGCCGTCGGCGGCGCGGGTGATCCAACAACATCGCAATACCACGGCCACGTCTGTATTGAAGCCCGTGTAAAAACGCGAATAGATACGCCGATTCCGTTGAGTTTGCATGTGCAGCCATGTAGCGGCGAACGTTGCCTTCAGCCGCGCGTTTTGTCGTTGAGCGTGGCGCAGCCCGATGCGGAATGAACTGTTGCATCAGCGGCCTTCGAGTGAATTTGGACGCATCACTTGAACTGATTAGCCCATGTAATCACCCGCCGCAGCGCCGAGCGCTTGAGCCGATAGTACCGCCGCGGCCCGCGGGTGCGGTGCGTGACCAATCCGGTTTCGCGCAGCACAGCCAGGTGCTGCGACATCGCCGTAGCCTGCGCGCCCGTGGCTCCGAGTAACTCGCTGACGGTGTGCTCCTGCTGATCCAGTAGTCGTAGAATCTTCCGCCGCAGCGGATGCGCCACGCCTCTGAATGCATCAGCCCGATCCGAATCCGACATCAATGGTCTGCTCATGAAGAACATATTTAAGTTAAATATGATCTTTGTGCAAGCAGAAACATTCGAGACATATCGACTTTTTGGGGTGTGATCTGTCGGGCTGCGGGCTGCGGGCTGCGGGCTGCGGGCTGCGGGCTGCGGGTTGTGGAAGTGTTGCGGGGCGGCTGGGGCTTGTGCGGTGGTGTGGACCACTGCGGGGTCAACTTGGGTCGATGTGGTGGTCGCGCTGGAGCAGGGTGGGGATGTCGAGGCCTTCGTGTTTGGCCTGGCGTTGCAGTTCGTAGATTTTGGCGTCGACGAGGAAGCGGTACCAGAAGCCCTGGAGTGTGTGGAAGATCAGCCCGGGCGCGCCATCGAGGATGCCCAGTCGCAGAAAGTAACGGTAAAGGAAATACATCATGGGTCGCATCATCATCGGCGCGCGGGCGTAGATGCGTTCCTTGAGCCAGCGTTTGAGTTTCGCCTGGGCGCTGGAGACCAGCGGGGCGTCATCGGGCTGCAGGCCGTGGCGGGTGCACAGCAGGTCGACCGCTTCGCGCGTGGCGTAGCGATTGTGCTTGTCGGTCCACCAGGTCAGGTCGTTGAGGTTTTCATCGATGATGTCGTGGTTGAACACGATCGACGAGCCGCGCTGCAACGTGATGTGCTCGTCCATCCACCGCTGCTCGCTGCGGCCGGCCCCGGTGCGGAACAGCCGCAGCAGAATCGTCGGATAATACCCGCCGTGCCGGATCCATCGGCCCATGAAGTGGACACGCCGTTTGAAACACACGCCGGTCGTCTCCTCGCTCAGCGTCGGCAGGCGATCGTTGATCTCGGCAGCCAGTTCTGGCGTGATGATTTCGTCGGCATCGAGCCGCAGCACCCATGGCGTGTCGATCGGGCAGTGATCGATCGCCCAGTTGAACTGCACCGCATGATTGACCCACGCGTTTTCGAAAACCTCCGCCCCCGCAGCCCGGGCGATCTGGAGCGTCTGATCGGTCGAGCCCGAATCGATCACGTAGATCCGACTCACACACGGGCGCAGGCTGTCGATGCACCGCTGCAGATGCACCTGCTCGTTTCGTGTCAGAATGATCGCTGTGATCGGAGCCATGTCGGTATGCCTGTGTCCATATCAGGTCGGAGGCCTGCCATCATATCGGCTTCGCGGGGGCCCTCCGGCCATTGACAAAATCAAAATGACCCTAACAAATACTTGACTCACGGAGCTGTGCGGCATATGTTAGGTATATGGTCAAAGATACCGCACCAACCGATCATCACCCGCGCCCCGGGATGCTGCCCGACGGGCCGGCCCGTGGACGCGGGGCGCAGCTGAACCCGACCAACCGCTTCGAGCGCCTCTCGCTGCACGTGCTGGGCGAGCACCTGGATCACATCGCCACCGAGCGACATGATTTCGAAGGCGGCCGACAGGTCACCACCGAAATCTACCGCGATGATGCCCGCACCGTCATCAATCCCGTCGACAGCCCCGACATCGGCTTCTCGTGGACGCTGAATCCGTACCGCGGGTGCGAACACGGGTGCATCTACTGTTACGCCCGGCCGACGCATGAAACACTCAGCTTCTCCAGCGGGCTCGATTTCGAAACGAAGATACTCGCCAAGCTCGATGCCCCGAAGCTGCTGCGGGCAGAACTCGGCAAATCGCGCTGGCGGGGTGAAACGATCGCCATGTCCGGCGTGACCGATCCGTACCAGCCGATCGAGTCGCGATTGAAGATCACGCGGCAGTGTCTCGAAGTCATGGCCGAGTGCCGACAGGCGGTGTCGATCGTGACCAAGAGCCGATTGATCCTGCGCGACATGGACCTGCTGTCGGAGCTGGCCAAACACAACGCGGTGCGCGTGGCGGTGAGTCTGACGACGCTGGACAATCACCTGGCGTCGAAGATGGAGCCCCGCGCCGCCTCGCCGCGCGATCGGCTGTGGACGATTCAGCGACTGGCCTCGGCGGGGATACCGGTCGTGGTGATGGTCGCGCCGATGATCCCGGCCCTGAATGATCGCGAGATGCCAGCCCTGTTGAAAGCCGCCTCGGAAGCGGGGGCCAGCGCCGCGGGGTATGTGCTGCTGCGTCTGCCGTACCAGATCAAAGCGCTGTTCGACGAATGGCTTGCCCGTCACTTTCCGCATCGCCGCTCGCATGTCAAAGCGCTGTTGACCGAGGCGCGCGGCGGGAAGCTCTACGATGCCACCTGGGGCGACCGCATGCGTGGTAAGGGCGCTTACGCGGAGCAGATCAAGCAGACTTTCGACGTATTTACCGCCCGTTACAACCTTCGCCACAGCCTGCCTGCGATCAACACCACCGCTTTCCGCCGCCCGCAAGACACCGCGCAGATGTCGCTGTTCGCCGAAGTCTGACCGCCGCCCCGGCACCGGCGTAAAAACACGACACGCCAGCCTGCGATGTTCTATAATCGGTCAACCGCCAGCAATAACCGCCGCATCAGAGACCGATTCATGCTTCGCCGTGGGCGCTACGTATTGAACATGCGAGTGATCGTTTGGACGTTGATGTTCATCATCGCCAGTGCGATCATTTCACCTGCGCATGGTCAGCGCATCGAGCTTGATAAGCCGCTGCCGGTGGTCATGCTCAAACTGGATCGCACGAAGGTGGCGGGCAAGTGCATCGCATGGTCGGCGGCGGGTTTCGAGGTGCGTGATGCCGAGGGGCAGGTTCAATCGGTGGCGTGGGATGAGCTTGAGCCGCGCAATGTTTATCTGACACATATGCGGGTGTTCGGCGGGGGCAGTGCGGCTCAGTGGTTTGAACTGGGCCGATTGCTGCGCGGTTTGCCGGAAGGTGAAAGCTGGTCCGATCGGGCGTTTCGCGAAGCGATCAAGCGTGACGCCAAGTTGGCCGAGGCTGTCGAAAAGGCCAAGTCGGTCAAACCCGCCGAGCGCGAACCGGCACAGGATGCCGCCGCCAAGACCCCGGCCGGCGACGAGGCGGCCGCCATGAAGGCGGGTGTAAACGTTGAGGGCGGCGGCGAAGTGGTCGGCGAGGTTGAGTCCAAATTCTGGGGGCAGCAGTCACCGGCCCAGACCGCCGCCTCGGTGCAGGTGCTCAAGCAGTTCGCTGAACAGACCCGACAGCAGATCAACGATCGGCTCAAGCTGTACGAAACCGACTACTTCCTGTTTTACACCGACCTGAACGCCGCCGAAGCGCGTAACTGGCAGAACCTGCTGGACCGCATGTACAGCCGCCTGCTGCGCATGTTCGACATACCCAAGGGCTCGAACATCTGGCGCGGCAAGGCGCTGGTTTTCGTGTTCAGGGCTGAAGCCGACTATCACCGCTTTCAGATACTCATGCACGGCACCAACTCGGTGGGCTCAGCCGGGATGTGTCACAGTTTCGGCAACGGCTTTGTACACATCGCCTTCTTCCGTCAGCCCGATGAGATGAAGTTCGCTCACGTGCTGGTGCACGAGTCGGTGCACGGTTTCATTCACCGCTACCGCTCGCCGGTGCCGGTGCTGTCATGGGTCAACGAGGGGCTTGCTGAATGGATCGCCTTCGAACTGGTGCCCACCGGCGCCAGCGCCGCGCAGCAGCGGGCCGATGCACAGATTCCCATCGAGTACCTCAAGGAGAAGCGCGGCTTCAACGGCATGTTTGACCTGCCGCACATCGCCGGGTGGCAGTACCCGGTGGCGCTGGATCTGACGCGCTTCATGATCGACAACAAAAAGGCCGGCTACATCAAATTCTTCAACGCCATCAAAGACGGCGAGCCGTGGGAGCAGGCGTTCGAGACCGGTTTCGGCATCGGTTTCGATCGCTTTGTGGCCGGGTACGGCCAGGCGCGTGGGCTTGACAACCTGCGCCGATGAGCGCGCTGTCGGGGCGCCCCTGATCTGATTGCGTTGTGCCACACTGGTATAACTGTCCGAAATCGAACAACTCTCCCGGACGGGCCCGCCCGACCACGCACAGATAAAAAATGCTGATTTGCGGCTGAAAAGGCCTATTTTCAACGTGCGCGAATCGCGTTCAGCATCCTGGCACGATCTTTGTAATGCGTTGGTGTGGAGACCCGGATCGACTGATCACCCCCGTGTGATAGTTCTGACGCGGCCGCGCGAGGTAGTGCAGCCGTTCGATCCGGACAATTTTAAGTGAGAGTGAGTTATGAGCCATTGGAGTCTGGTGAATGTTGTTCGTTTCGTGTCTGCCCTGACGATTGCCGGTTCAGTCACCGCATCGACAGCCTTCGCTGGCACGTTCATCCCCGGGGATGCCAACAACGATCGTTATGTGAACATCGCCGACCTGTCGGTGCTGTCATCGCATTACGGGCTGTCGTCCGGCGCCACGCAGGCTGACGGCGATTTCAACGGCGACGGTGTGGTCAACATCGCTGACCTTTCCATGCTGTCAGCCAACTACGGCAAGAGCGCTCAGCCGGTCTTCGAAAGCTCCGTCGCGCCCGGCGGAACGATCGACTTCGGCGACGTGCCCATCGGCAGCTTCGAAACGTATGTTCTGACCATCTCCAACACGACGACCAACGTCGTGGCGGGTTATGAGTCGGCCAGCGATCTGACGCTGATCGATGCTGTGTTCGGCGGTCTGACGCCCCAGTTCTTCTCCATCGACAACTTCACGCCCGGCATGACCATCGCCGCCGGCGCGTCGATCGATCTGACTCTCCGCGTGGCACCGACCGTGGCCGGGCCTGTCGAAGGCACGCTCACGCTGGTGACCGACCAGGGCGCCGGGCTCGGCGTCGCTGGGGCGTCGTTCGACTACGTGCTGCTTGACGATGCGATCGTTCCGACCGCCGTGCCCGCGCCGAGTTCCGCCATCGGCGGCATGGCGCTGCTGCTGCTGGCAGGTCTGAGCAAGCGTCGCCTGCTGGGCGCCTGAACCCACAAACTTTCTGCTATATCCCCCTGTCTAACCCGCGACGGGCAACCGTCGGTCGCGGGTTTTTTTATTTGGCCATTTCAATGCAGAATCAGGCGAAGATAGATGTCTTTATAGGCGATGCGGAGTTTGTCGCCGCGGTGTAGCTGCAGCGCGATGTGACCGGTCATGCCGACGTTGTGGGCTTTGTGCTTATCGTCATCGAGGATGCCCGCGCCGTCGAGGTCGGCGACATTCACGCCGTTGATGCGCGTCGTGATGCGCGTGCCGTCGCAGCGGATGTACACGTCGTTCCACCCGTCGCCCTGGTCGGCATGCTGCCAGTTCCAACCGGCGGGGGCGTGTTCGAGCTTGGCGTTGGCGGGTTTGCCGACGTTGGGCCAGAGCCACACCTGCACGCCGCGTGTTTCGTCGTAAATGAACCCGCTGCGCCACGGGCCGGGTGGGTGAATATCGACCTGCGGGCCGTTGAGCCAGCCAGCCGCCTCGTCATATCGGCTGCGCACCTGCACGCCTGAGTTGCCCGGCGAGTCGGCCCATGAACGCACTTTCATCTTCAGCTCGAAATCACCGTACTCCGCGTCGCTGATCAGCCAGACGTAATCGTGTTTGCCGAGGTTCATCGAGTCGCAGACGATCATGCCGTCGCGAACCTGCCAGAAGGTTTTGTCGCGATCCGCGGAAACACACGCGACGTTCCAGCCGGTCAGATCTTTGCCGTTGAAGAGGGGCTGCCAGAGATCCGCCTCGTCGATCACCACGGGTGTGCACGCTGGCAGCAGCAGGGGGATAAGCAGCAACAGCAGACCCGGGGACAGCGGTCCCCGGGCTTTGGCGCGGGATGCGGGGGTGGTTTGCATGGTTTATTGCTGGGGGTGGATGAACTGGTGGGCGACTTTCCACACCGGGCCGGCGCCCATGACGACCAGCAGATCGCCGGGGCGGGTGATCTGATGCAGGTGGGCGACGATGTCTTCGAAGGCGTCGATGTGCTCGGCGATCACGCCGCGTTGTTGAAGACGGTGCACGAGATCGGCGGCGGACACGGCTCGGCGATCTTCCTCGGAATCGCGCACAAAGTAGATGTGCGGAACAATCACGATGTCGGCCTGCGAAAAGCTCGTGGCGAATTGATCCAGCAGGAAGCGCGTGCGCGAATGCTGATGCGGTTGAAACACGCAGATCAGTCGGCCTGTGCGAGACCCCGACGACTCACTGCGCTCGTCATCGGGCTTGGCAGACAGGTGGTGTGAACGCAGGGCGCGGAGCGTGGTGTCGATTTCGGTGGGGTGGTGGCCGTAGTCGTCGACGACGGTGACGCCCTGGTGCTCGCCGAGGTTCTGCATGCGTCGGTCAAGCCCGCTGAACGTGGTCAGCGCGTTGCCGATGCCTTCCCACGGCGCGCCGAGTCGATGCGCGGTGACGGCGGCGACGGCGGAGTTGTACGCCATGTGTTCACCCGGCAGTTGATTCTTCCACGCGCACACGATTTGACCGTCGTGGTGGAGCTGGACGGTGAGGCCCGGGCCGGTCTTGATGTGCCAGTCGGCCTGCGGAGCGAAGCCGATGGTTTCGACCGCGCAATCCAGACCCGCGGCGACGGCGGTGCGATACGCGCCGTCATGTGCGATCAGCAGGGTGCCGTCCGGGTGGGTTTTCTGGGCGAACTGGCGGAAGGCTTCGATGATGGCGTCGATGGAGCCGTAGATATCGAGGTGGTCTTCCTCGACGTTGAGGACGACGGC
Organism: Planctomycetales bacterium ZRK34; assembly: GCA_014873095.1. Taxonomy (GTDB): domain Bacteria; phylum Planctomycetota; class Phycisphaerae; order Phycisphaerales; family Zrk34; genus Zrk34. The sequence goes on along the minus strand of CP050848.1, from coordinate 2,152,346 downwards.
GTGGGTCGGGTGGAAATTATGAAACGAACGGTCGAACTCGCACGCCTCGCCGATGAGCACATCCTTGCGACCGGCGCGGGCCCCACCGCCGATCTGCTTGCAGGTGGCGCCGACGATGAACGACGGATCCTGCTCGGTGGCGATGAGGGTGTGAGCGAGCATGGCGGTGGTGGTGGATTTGCCATGCGTGCCGGCGATGGCGACGCCGGTGCGTCCGAGCATGAGCCGCCCGAGCAGTTGGGCGTACTTGAGCACGGGTAGATTCCGCCGGCGGGCCTCGACGATTTCGGGGTGCTCGGCACGGATGGCCGCCGAGGCGACGATCAGGTCCGCCTCCGCAGGCACGCAGTCGGCTTCCTGGCGGAGGGTGACCTCGATGCCGTCAAGCGTCAGGGCGTCGGTGAACGGGCTCTGATAGGCGTCGGTGCCGGTGCAGATCGCCCCGAGATGGCGGGCGATGCGCGCCAGGCCGGACATGCCGCACCCGCCGATGCCGACGAAGTGCACATGCCGCTGGCGCAGGTCCAGCGGGGCGTTGGGATCGGAAGTCAGAAGGGGTTCATTCATCGTATCGAGGGTCTTGAACGTGCTCATGATAGCGGATATCGGCACGTCGAGCGTTTCGCGTGCAAAGTCCGCCGTCATAAGTCATCGCCAGACCCACGTGCGATGGACCAGCCCGAGCCCCTCGTCGACCAATTCAGCATGATCGGTGTGAATGACCTGGTAAACGATCAGCACCTGATCGTTGGGTCTGGGGCAGATGAACAGGCGCACTTCGCAGGGTTGGTCATTGATGGTGGTTTCAAAGACGCGTCCGACACCCTTGAATGGGCCCAGTTCGGTCAGCATGTCGCCCTGCGGCTGCAAATCGCCTAACGAGGGGCGTAGCTCATCGCGGTAATTTTCGAACAGAGTCTGCGGCGAACCTTCATAGTCAAAGGTGCGAAAACTCAGATAGGCGTCCTGTGGCGGTTCGAGGGCGACGCATTCCTCGCCAGCGGGCAACGCGGGGTCGGGCGGCTCCTTGATCCAGTTGCCGGGATAGTGAAAGCTCATCATCTGCCCGCGATAGGTGTTGGCTGATGCCAGGTCTGGGGATTCATAAAACCTGATATACGGCATCATCGCGATGACGATGATCACACCGAAAAGCAGGCCGTAGACAATGCCCGGCAACACGATGAACCACAAAATCGCTTTACCGCGTTTGAGGTCGAAGCATGTGGTGGCCCCGGCGTAGCTGGTCCAGATGCTCCAGAACGGGAAGATCATGAACAGGAGGTAAAGCCAGTAGTCGTCATTACCTCCAAATGTATCCAGTGGTGTGGGGTATTTGATGGTTTCATAGAGCGTCATACCGATGGTCGGCAGGGCCAGGGTCAGGGCGGCGTAGAGGTAGACGCGGCGCCCGAGCATGGTTTCCATCGGACCTTTGTGTACCCCGCAGAACCGCAGCCGTTTGTTGTACCACCACCCGCCGAAGAGCCAGTACAGCCCACCGCTGAGAATGCCGCCAGTGGCCACGACTACCCAATAAACCGACCAGGAACCAAGCATCGCCTCGTTAACCGTTTGATCAGACCGCATCGCATTTCGCTCCATTCGATTGATGGTCGAGGCGATGCCGTATGCCCATGCCGCCAGCACGGTCAGCGCCGGCACCGCCGTCAGCACGAAATGGATGAAGAACAGACGCGGTCTGAAGAACAGGTAATACGGCCACAGCGCCGGGTTCACCTGATCCGCTGGGTGCGGCTGATCGTCTTGGGGAAAGGTGGAAAAATCCGGCGTGGGTTCGACGGATTCTGATTCGGCGACAGACGCGAATTCATCGTCTTGCATGACAGGCCCCAGAAAATAATGTTCACTTCGAAACGACTTTCGCGAGTTTACTTGATCGCGTTGGGCGTGTCGACGGATTGAACACGGCGGGACTTGCCATCGACGAGGCGGGTGGCGTCGAGGAAGCCCTGCACCATGTTTTCGAGGGTGTACTGCTCGGTGGCGGTGGCGTGGGCTTCGACGCTGAGGCGTTCGCGGAGGGGCGGGTCGTCGAGGATGCGGGCAAGCTGACGGGCGAGGTCTTCGATGTCGCCGTGGCGGTAGGTCAGACCGTTGGCGTCGACGCGGAGGGCTTCGATTTCGGGATTGTGCGAAGGGGTGTCGTCGCTGGTGAGCACGGGCAGGCCGAACCCGAAAGCGGTGAAGATGCTCAGGCCGATGTTGATCGGGTAGCAGAACACCGCCGACGAGAGCATCCACGGCGCGAGCTGCTCGGGGTCGTACACAGCCCCGGTGAAGATCACACGATCGGCCAGGCCCACCTGTTGAGCGGCGGTTTCGAGATTCGGGCGGTCTTCACCGGAGCCGACGAGGATGAGCTTGATGTCCGGGTGCGAATCGCGGAGCAGGACCATGGCGTCCAGCAGCATGTCGATGCGGTTTTCCGCCATCAGGCGTGACACGAAGACGATGGTCCGCTGGGCATCGAGGCGATGGCGTCGCTGGAAGGCTTCGAGTTCGGCGCTGTGCTCGAGCCAGTGGAGCATGGCCCGCTGGATGGGGCGCTGGTCGACGGTGTTGGCTGCGACGAAGACGCGCCCGGGGTCAAACCCGTGGACCTGAACCAGGCGGTTGGCGATGGTTTGGGAATACAGTAGCACGCCGGCGGCGCGTCGACCGAGGCGGTTGCGCATCGCATCGCGCCAGCGGGCGGGGTTTTTCGAGTAGCCATGGCCCCAGAGCACGACGGGCATGTCAACACTGCGCGCCTTTTTCAGCGCCGGGCCGATCGTGCGGTAGTGCGCGTCCCAGGGAAGAATCGCCATGTCGAAGCGATGGGGATCGATCACGTCGATCTGCGCCTGCTGATGTTTGGCGGTGATCGGCCCGACGCGCTGCGGCTGGATCGGGGCGGACTCGACTTGGAAGTGACAGGCGCCCGGATCGGCCTGGGCCAGGTCCGCCGACTCGCCGACGAAAAGCGTCAGCTCGATCTCCGGCTGCTGGGCGAGCAGGTTGAACACCGGCACGCGGTAGTCCGGCAGGGCGGGTTGGCACATGGCAATGCGTATCATGGCTTGAGCAGATATGGATTGTCGCGGAAGCCGGGGCGAATGTCACGAGCGAATGGGCTGAATTTCGATAACGCGCGCCGGCTGATGCAGCTCGGCCTGGGGCTGCGGGCGGTGGGCGTATTCGCTGCGAATCGCCGTGTCGTATCGGCCGAGCACGATCGCGAACAGAAACAGATCCAGGCTCTGCAGCAGCGAGCCCTGTTTAAATGACAGCACGAAGTTCAACCAGAACAGCGCGCTGATCGCCGCCAGCACGCCGCGCTGCACCGGGTCGTGGCGAATCAGCTTCGCCAGGCGGAACGTCGACCGCAAGCTGACGAAAATCAGCGAGGCGAAGATGCCGAATCCAATCAGGCCGAGCTCGGCGAGCACCTCGGCGCTGACCACGTGCGGGTACATGCCCAGCACCCGCGGGCTGAAACAGGCGCTGGAGCCCAGGCCCAGGAACCAGTGAATCGGGTTGGAATTCAGCCAGTAGGACAGCACGGTGTGGGCCGGCTCGATGCGGGTTTCGTAGAAGTTGCCGACCATCGCGTCCAGTTCCCAGCGGCGCGCCTGCCCGAACGTCGACACCAGCCAATAGCTGATGCCCATCAGGAAGATCAGGCCGAACATCGCCCCGAGGAAGCCCCACTTGTTGCGGATCTGTCGGCTGAAGGGCAAAAAGGCGACCAGCATCAGAAAGCCCGCCAGAAACTGTCCGCGCGACTGGGTGTACATCACCAGCATCAGCGACGCGGCCACCACGCCCCATCGCAGCAGTTGAAGCAGCCGGCTGACTCCGCGGAAGTTCATCAGCGTGGCGGCGACGGCGACGTACATGCCCATCGACGCCAGGCCCAGCGGATTCAGCGCCGAGCCGTACATCGGGTCGATGGCCTGCAGGCTGCGACCGGAAAACCCGCCGGTCAACAACAGCGACAACACGAGCACCGCCCCGAAAGTCACCAGCGCGGTCATGGCGACCTTCGCGTCGTTGGAATTGGAGATCAGCAGCGGACACATGATCACCGTGACGAACATGTACAGCCCGCGTTCGGTGAAGGCGACCCATGTCAATTCGGGAGCCACCGACCACAGCGTGCTCAGCAGGCAGTAGGTCAGCAGCATGAGGCTCAGCCAACCCGCGGCGGGATAGCCCTGCATGATCGGCTTCTGCTGAAAGATCATCACCAGCAGCGCGAGCACGAGCGAGATGCCGACCAGGTAGTTGCTGATCATCGGATGGGCCGCGAGCATGGCGATGCTGGCCTGGGCCCACTGAAACAACCCGTTGGCGCAGAGCACGCCCCCGACAGCCACCGCGGGCCACCGCAGGGTGCTGAGCATCAGGCCGCTGACCCAGGAGATGTAGATGATCAGTGCGCTCATAGGCGTTAGTTTAGGCGGTTAGAGGCTTGTTGCCGCATGGTGTTGTTGTTTGTTTGTGAGCAGCGGCAGGCGCCCAGCGTCGTTGCTGTTGCGACCGCTACAACCGCCCAGACCATGTGCGACATCACCAGCAGGTTCCACCACGTCGCCGTGGCGATCGCCGGGTCGATGTGTCCTTGTTCGACTAAAAACCGCAGAATCGCCGCCCCGGGCGCCAGCATCAGCACCCATGCCGCGACCACGATGTAGCCCACCCATCGCCGCCGCGGGGCCGGTGCCGAAGCATCGTCCGTCGAACCGGCGCCGGTGGTCAGATGCACAATGGCCCAGGCGATCGCCGGCCCCAGCATCACCGCATCATAGAATCGATGATAGATCGGCAGCAGCAGCAAAGCTGAAAACGCCGCAAAACCCGCCAGCTCGCGCCGCCGATCTGTGTTTTTGAACATGCCGATCAGCAGCGCTGCCATCACCGCGCTCACGACCGCCTTGGCGATCAAGCCGACGATCTGCCGGTTTTCCAGCAGCAGCCCCAGTGGGTAAGACAGGTCGATCATCTGCGAGGCGTTGGGGCCATGAATGTCGCCGCCGGCGCCGGCGCTGGTGAATGCCGTGATATGGTTGGTCCAGGCGGCGAGCCAGTCGGCGTGGGCGATCGTGCTGCGTCCGCCGGCGATGATCAGCAGGCCGAGGGTCGTCACGGCGGCCGTCGTCGCCGTTCGCCAGCGTCCGCGCGCCAGCATCCACACGACATACGGCCCGGCGATCTGAAATTTCAACCCGATGCCCAGCGCCAGCGCGATCCCCGCAAAAATCGGCCGCCCGCGCCGTGACAGCAGTTCCGCCGCGGCCACGAAGGTGAAACCCGCCAGCGAAATCTGGCCGACCCCCATGCCCGTGTGCAGCGGCGCCATGGCCAATATCGCCGCCGTCAGCATCATCATCCGATCGCCGCGCGTCGACAGCCCCGCCAGACGCCCCAGCAGCATCAGCAGCCCGCCCGCCATCGCAACGTTGATCAGCATCCACACCGCCCGCGCCGTTGGCCAATTCAACCACGTCAGCGGCGACATCAGCATGTAGGTCGTCGGCGGGTAAAGCGACGGCTCCAGCGGCACATCAGTCGCCACGCGAGTCGGGTGTACATTCGCCACGAGCAGTTGGTGGACCAGCTCCGAGTCGTAGGGATTGCCCGTCGTGCGCCACGCCATCGACGCCGAGTAGATCATGCTCAGGTCGTAGCCCCCATCCAGCGCCCGCATCGGCCCACACCAGATGAATTCACCGGCAAACACCACCAGCGCCGCGATCACCAACCACCGCTGCCATGGCTTGAGCACCCATCGTGTCTGCTGCGAAGCTGAATCCATGCGGGGATTATCGTCATATCCACGCTCCGCAGCCAGTTTCTGACAGTCCGTTAACATGATCGGCCACACGGTTTTCGTCGATTTTCAGCATTTCGAGGCTGTACTTTGCCTTCCGACGCGACGATACTGCCACCACGCATGAAGATCATTCACGCCATTCGACGCCTCGATCCCGCCACCGGTGGGCCCCCCGTGGTGGTGCTGCATATCGCCATCGCCCAGGCCGCCGCCGGCGCCGAGGTCCATCTGATCTGTCACGAAGACCCCGACACCACCCCCGCCGTCGACGCCATGCTCGCCGAGGCCCCCGGCTCCGCGGGCGTCACCTTCCATCGCATCCCGCGCCACAGCCGATTCACCGAGCTGTTCGCCCCGGCCCTGCTCCGCCGCTTCGATCAGCTGGTCGATTCACCCGATCTGACCGTGGCCCACCTGCACGGCGTGTGGGAGCCCATGCTCGCGCGCGTTGCCGCTCAGGCCCGCCGCCGGCGCGCCCCGTACGTGGTCACGCCGCACGGTCTGCTCGATCCCTACAGCCTTTCGCAAAGCAGCCTGAAAAAACGACTGTCCATGGGCCTGGTGCAGCGACGCATGCTCAACGCCGCCGCCGCCATTCACGCGTTGAATGAAGACGAAAAACAAAGCATCGCGCCGCTCAAGCTCGCCGCCCCCGTCGTCATCGTCCCCAACGGCGTCGACCTCGACACCCTCGACCCGCTGCCCGAGCCCGGTCGTTTCCGTACTCAACACCCTCGCCTTGGTGATGCGCCTTACCTGTTGTTCCTCTCACGCCTGCACCGCAAAAAAGGTCTCGACATCCTCGTCGACGCCTTCGACCGCTACGTCCGCGCCGGAGGCAACATGCACCTGGTCGTCGCCGGCCCCGATGGCGGCGAACGCGACCCCACCCTCAAGCTGATTCAACATCGCAACCTCGCCGACCGCGTCCACATGGTCGGCCCCCTCTACGGCCCGGACAAGCTCGCCGCCCTGCGCGACGCCTTCGCCTTCGTCCTGTCCTCCCGCCAGGAAGGCTTCTCCATCGCCATCACCGAAGCCCTCGCCTGCAGCCTGCCCGTGATCATCAGCGACAGTTCCCACTTCCCCGAAGTCGCCGAAGTCGGCGCCGGCCGTGTTCTGCCCCTCGAAGCCGCCGCCTTCGCCAAAGCTTTCAGCGAACTCGAAGCCGACCCCGAAGCCGCCGCCGCCATGGGCCGCGCCGGCGCCCAGCTCGTCCGCGATCGCTACACATGGCCCAAGGTCGCCGCCGCCATGATCGCCCTCTACCAATCCCTGCTCACCCAATCCCCCTGACCCAAAACGCCGACGCTGAGGCCCCCGAAGCGTCTGGTCCCCGCGCGCGCACACCCCCAGCAAAAACCCCATTCCGCCACATGCCTCATTGACGCGCCCCGACCCGCCTTTTTACCGCCGTATCCCCGCCCCGCGCCGCTCACGTGCGCACACACCGACAAATCAACACCTCCCATGCGCGCGCCAGCGTCAAAAAACCACCCGAAATAAACCGTTTTACCCCCGTTTGGACCCGTTCTGCGCGCACCAGCATGGCGCGCCGCGACACCTTCATGCGCGCCCCCCGATTCTCACCCCCATAACCCCCGCCCCGCGCACAAACCCGTCGCGTTAAATCAGTACACTTTGCAACTTTCACCCCACCCCGCGACACCCCCGTGCGCACAAACATCACCATGAAATCCACCCGCACTCAGCGGCCCGGGTGCCATACACCGCGGCCCTGAGCGGTGTGTGCCTGACCGGATGCAACGCCCCATCACACACACCGCGAAGCGCGGTGTGTGGCACCCGGCTTACTGGTGGTATGGATTGAACAAGGCATACGCCAGCCACAACGCCATGAATATCGCAGGTATCGTGACACAATACTGCAACAGCGTTCTCGCACGAAGATAATGGCGCGACAGCACAACACACACCACAACCAGCAATATACACAACGTATTATAAGCTAACAGTATTTGAAGATTCGCCGGATATTCATAAAGAACCTTGCGAAGTCCATATTGGTTGCCAGCGCAGACTCGAATCACTTTTACGCCATGGCTTGCAGAATACACCAGCGAGATCAACAGCAGTTGATATAGATACCAGCCCTGCCGCCGGCCGCTGACCCCGTTTGTGATGTTGTCATTCATCGTTGTTTAGCTGGAACATTCAAAGCTTGTAATACGACTCCCAACCCGCGCGGGGGGTGCGGGTGAGCAGGGCATTGGCTTGGTCGCTGTTGGTGAAGCGCTTTGATGTGGGGTCGAATTTGAGTTTGCCGCCGAGGCGTTGGGTGATGACGCCGAGCATGAAGACCTGGGTCAGGGGGGCGGAGATGTCGAAGGGGCTGCGCGTGTGTTCTTCGCCGCGGCAGGCGAGGACGAAGTTGTGGTGGTGGTTGGAGTGCTTGCCGGTGATGCGCGGCACGTCGTTGGCGATCTGTTTCATCTTCGATTCGGGGATGACGCGCAGCGGGGAGCCGTGGGTGCCGCCCATGAAGGTCAGATCGTCGGAGTAGATGATCTTGCCGGGGGCGGTCATCTTGCGGTCTTTTTCCAGGACTTCGGGGCGGGGCGGCGTGTTGCCCTTGCCGTCGTACCAGATGACTTCACAGGCGGGCTTGTCGCCGCGCTTGGGGAAGCGGAAGGCGATGGTCGAAGCCTGGGGGAAGATGAATTCGTTGGGGCCGTCGAGCTTGAGGGCTTCGATCTCAGTGGGCAGGCCGAGCTCGAGGAAGCGGTGGCAGGTGTCGAGGATGTGCGGGCCCCAGTCGCCGAAGGCGCCGTTGCCGTAGTCGAACCAACTGCGCCAGTTGCCGGGGTCGTACTTGCCATCGTAGTCGCGTTTGGTGCGTGTGCCGGCCCAGGTGTCCCAGTCCATGCCGGCGGGGGTTTTACCGCCGGTGGGGTAGCCGGTGATGTTCCACCCGTGCCAGCGGCGGTGGCTGTTCATGTGGGCGTCGATATGGGTGACGTTCTTGATGACGCCGGCCTCGGCCCAGGCTTTGAACTGGTGGTAGTTGGCGCCGCTGTGGCCCTGATTGCCCATCTGCGTGGCCACGCCGTACTTCTTCGCGGCGGCCATCATCATCTCGCATTCGTTGAACGTGTGGGCGAGGGGTTTTTCAACGTAGACGTGCTTGCCGCGGCTCATGGCGGTCATGGTGATCGGGAAGTGGGCGTGATCGGGCACGCCGATGGTGCAAGCGTCGAACTGGTCGCCCATCTGCGCGAACAGCTCGCGGAAGTCCTGGAACTTTTTCGCTTCGCCGAACTGCTCGCGGACTTTCTCGGTGCGCTTGTCGTCCATGTAGACATCGCACAGAGCGACGACCTGCACGAGCTTGTTGCCGCCGATCGTTCGGCCGATCCCGCTGCCCTGATTGCCGCAGCCGATGATGGCGAGGTTGACCTTCTCACTGGGCGCCACGAACTTCGCCCCGCCGAGCACGTGACGCGGCACGACGTAGACGCTGGCCAGGGCGGCCATGGAGGAGGAGACAAACGTGCGACGCGTGGGCTGGTGTTGTTTGGACATGGGATACCTTCAGCTTTTCTGGCGGGCGGACGATGATGCAAACAGTCTGCTGCGAGCAAGCGCAACAACCTCACGGCGTTCATAATACCCCACAAAACGCGGCCGCGCAGATGAATTGTGTCAGGGAGTGCCCGAAATTATTTCTGATCGTCTTCGCCGTCGACCTGTTCGCGGGCGTCGTGAATTTCCTTGTTGGCCAGACTCATGAGCCGCAGCACGATCAGCGTCAGAATCGACACGCCTGCCGCGAGGATCCACTGATCCAGCGCCACCGCGATGCCGACGGCCGTGGTCAGCAACACGCTGGCGGCGGTGGTCAGGCCTTCGATGCGCTGCTGGTGGTCGTTGGTGATGATCGTGCCGGCGCCGAGGAAGCTGATGCCGACGATGATCGCCTGCATGATGCGGACCGGGTCGGCGCTGACGATGGTGTTTTCACTTTCGACGGCAAACTGCTCGACGATCGTTTCACCCAGCAGCATGAATAAACATGCCCCGGCGGCGACGAGCATGTGCGTGCGCAGGCCGGCGGGTTTTTTCGACCATTCGCGCTCGGCGCCGACCAGGCCGCCGAGCACACCCGCCGCGACGACCTGCCCGATCAGTTGCAGTTGCGGTAACCAATCCATCGACCGATTCTACGTGCCGGGCTAGTCGGGGTATCATGGGGCTATGGCTGATTCGCAACTCAGGTCTTCAGAACCGCACATCCCGGCCGCGACGAGCTTGCCTGAAATCACCCCGCTGACTCTGCTGCTGGGCGTGGGGCTGGCGATGCTGCTGGGGGCGGCGAATGTTTACCTCGGCTTGAAGGCGGGCATGACTGTGGCGGCGTCGATTCCGGCGGCGGTGATTTCGATGGGTGTGTTCAAGGCGCTGCGCCGTGGAAACATTCTGCAGAACAATGCCGTGCAGACCGCCGCCAGCGCAGGCGAGTCGCTGGCCGCCGGGGTGATCTTCACGATTCCGTCGCTGCTGATCCTCGGAGCGTGGGATCATTTTGACTACTGGACCACGACGCTGATCGCGGCGCTGGGCGGGTTGATCGGTGTGATGTTCACCGTGCCGCTGCGGCGCGCGCTGGTGGTGGCGGCGAAGCTGAAGTTCCCCGAGGGCGTGGCGACGGCGGAGGTATTGAAGGTCGGCGATCATTCCAGCGGGGCGAAAGAACCCCCTCTCCCTGTGGGAGAGGGCTGGGGTGAGGGCGCTGAGCAGTCGAACCTGGTTTCGCATCGAGCGTCGTCTACCACCGGCGCACCCTCACCCGGCCCTGACGGGCCGACCTCTCCCAGAGGGAGAGGTGGCGCGGAGGGGGCATCAGTCAAACCGCTGGTGGTCGGGTCGGCGATCGGCGCGGTGTTCAAGGTCTGCGAGTCGGGCCTGCGACTGTTTGCCGGCAATGCCGAGGTCGCCGGGCGGATCGGATCATCGGTCGGCTATGCGGGGATCAGCCTCGCGCCGGCGCTGATCGGCGTGGGCTACATCGTCGGGCTGAACATCGCCGTGCTGATCTTTCTGGGTGGGGCGATCAACTGGTACATCGCGATACCGATCCTTGCGACCCAGACGCCGGCGGCTGATGCAGCTTCCGCGGGGGCGGCTGATTTTGCGTGGTCGCTTTGGTCAACACAGACACGATACATCGGCGTGGGGGCGATGGTCGTCGGTGGGTTGTGGGCGCTGATCCGGTTGATGCCGAGTCTGGTCGAGGGCGTGCGGTCGGGGCTCGATGCGTTTCGCGCGGCTCGTGATGCGGACGCGCCTGCGCCGGATCGGACCGAGCGCGATGCGCCGCTGCCTTGGGTGATCGCGGGGATCGTCGTGTCGGTGGTGCCGCTTTATTTCGTGTTCAGTCACGTGCTGCCGAAGGAGCCGGCGGGTGTGGTGGCGTTCATGGCGGGGGCGATGCTGGTGGCGGGATTTTTATTTTCCGCGGTGGCGTCGTACATGGCGGGCCTGGTCGGCTCGTCGAACAACCCGATTTCGGGTGTGACGATCGCGACGATTCTGTGCACCGCCCTGTTGCTGTTGTGGATCGGCACGGGCACGGCGGACGGACCGGTGGCGGCGATTCTGATCGGCGCGGTCGTGTGTTGTGCCGCGGCGATCGGCGGTGACAACATGCAGGATTTGAAGACTGGCCACCTGCTCGGCGCCACGCCGTGGAAGCAGCAGGTGATGCAGGTGGTGGGGGTGACGGCGGCTGCCTTCGTGATGGCGCCGGTGTTGACGCTGCTGCTTCACGCCTACGGCATCGGGCCGATTCACACGGAGGGGCAGCAGCCGCTGGCCGCCCCGCAGGCGTCGCTGATGGCATCGGTTGCCAGGGGTGTATTCGAACGCAATCTGCCATGGACGATGGTGATCATCGGCGCGGGCGTGGCGGTGGCGGTGATCACGCTAGATGTGGTGCTGGAAAAGAAGAACGCGGCGTTTCGCACACCGGTGCTAGCGGTCGCTGTCGGGCTCTACCTGCCGCTGGAACTGGGCACGGTGATGTTTGCCGGCGGACTGATCGCGTGGGCGGCGGACCGGTTTCATCTGAGGCGATTTGACGATGAAGCCGAGGGCGAGATGCAATCGTCGATGGTGCAACTGCGCGAGGCCGGACAGCGGCGCGGGCTGCTGCTGGCGGCGGGGTTGATCACCGGCGAGGCGATTCTCGGTATTCTGCTGGCAATACCGATCGTGATCAACGAGGGTGTGAACCCGCTGTCGATCGGGCTCGAACATCCGCCGAGCTGGCCGGGCCTGTTGCTGCTGGCGGGCGTGGCGGGGCTGCTGTATCGCGCGGCAACGAGCCGTCGACGTGAAACAGTGACAATGTGAGATTGGTTGTCTCACTTGAAGCCGGGACAGCGCGGCGGTTTCGATCTTGTCGTTCTTCAATAGTCTGTTCGCGCTTTTCATCAGCGACGATTTGCGTGATCAAACCCTGCGAGCGCCTTCATTTTTCCGTTAGTGAAGAAGCGTTTCTTGCAGGCCAACAATTACTCTATTTTCGACGAAAATAGAGTAATTGCTCATGACGGAAAACGCTCGGCCATATCGGTTCGTGAGCAATTACTGGCAGCAACGCGGCCTGCGGAGACTCGGAGCAGTGCACGATTGAGGTTATAGATTTGTGGGTCATAAGATTTGAAATATACAGTTTTTATTGTGTGTAATAATAATTTATTTTCGTCGAAAATAGAGTAATTGTTGACGGTTGGTATGGCGTGGTTATTTATGGGGGTGATTGCGATTACAAGAACGATTACGATGACGGGGCGAAGATCAGAGTTCCTTGCTGGGCAACACCCCTGGGGGGTATGTTTTGAAGGATCCGCATGATGCGCATCGTGCTGCTTGGCGACATTCATCTGTATCGGCTGGCGATCTGGCCGTGGGACTTGCTGTCCAAGCGCGTTCTGGGGCAGATGAATCTGTGGTTTCATCGCCGGCACCGGTTTCACATCCCGGGCCTGCCATCGCTGATCGAACACGTCGACTCGATCGGCCCCGACCTGCTGCTGGGCACCGGTGATCTGACGACCACGGCGACGCGCGCCGAGTTTCGACTTGTCGTCGAGAAACTCGGGCCGCTGTTTGCCCGGTATGACACGGTGCTGGTGCCGGGTAATCATGACCGGTACACCTTCACGTCTACGCGGCGGCGCTACTTCGAGCAGGCGATGAACGTCGACACCGTGCGTCACGAACCGCTGTACCGCCGCCTTGGTGATCACCTGCACCTGGTCGGCCTGGACGCGACGCGGCCGAACCTCATCACCGACCGCGGCCACCTGGACCCGATCGCGCTGATGCGCCTCGGTGAGATCATCGAGCCGATGACGGCCTCCGATCGGGTGATCGTGATGTGTCATTACCCGATCGCCATGCCGCCGGGTCGCGCCCCGGAAGCCAAACGCCACGCGCTGATCGATGCAGCCTCGCTGGCCGAGGCGATGGCCGGCTGCGCGGCGCAGGTGTTGTACCTGCATGGCCACGTCCACGAACCGCAGTGCTGGCGACACACCGAGGCGGACAATCTGACGATCATCAACGCCGGGGCGCCGCTGATGCGGTCGGCGTACTTCCCGCACGGGCAGGGATTCTGGCAGATCGACATCGAGCCCGGCACGGCGGCTGACCCGGCGTTGCGACATCACGTGGTCGACGATGCCGGCGGCTGGCGGGCCGATGCGGTCGCCTGGCCGCGGCGATGCGGCGAAGTTTCGTCGATTGTGTAGAATGCACGATGAGATTCGTTTATCCCCCAAACGGGAGCCCTGTCATGTTTGCTCGTCTTTTTCTCGTGTTTGCCGTGTTGTCGCTGACCGCGTGCGGCTCGCCGTACGTGAACATTCCGCCGCTGCAGGGCGATTCACCGGCGGCCCACGATCCGGATGGCGCCTCGGTCGCCAAGGTTGAAGCGGTGGCGCTGAAGCATCTGATCGTGCGGGACAACCCCGCCGACGGATATGTCGTCGACCTGCCGGCCGGCACGTCGAAGCAGACCTACGCGCAGGTGTTGGATCAGCTTCCGGTCGGCGCGCAGACCGTCGGCGAAGGTCAGAGCGGGCTGCCGCATTATGAGGTGGCGCAGGTTCAGGTGCGCGGGTTCAGCGCGCAGGTCGACATCATCCGTCCGGCCAGCGCCCTGGGCAAACAGGAACTGGTCAGCGTGTACGTCGCCGTCGATATGGATGGGTGGTATGCCCAGAAGACGCGCGTGTGGCGCGTGCCGGTCGATCAGGCGCTGGCGTTGGCCCGCGCGGCGCCGCCGGTTGAAGAGCCCGCCGAAGAGCAGGCTGAACAGGCGACTGAGTGAAATATTCGCTGGCGCGAATCACCCCTCACCCAACCCTCTCCCGCCCCCGGAAAGGGGAGAGGGCGTCAGGGGACGCGCCTTGGACTGCGGGGGGTTTTGTTTTCTTCTTACCCTCTCCCCTGGCGGGAGAGGGCAGGGTGAGGGGGCGGCCGGGCGATGGGGGCTTCAAACTCAGATGAACCCAAAGCACCGCGGGATCGCGCTCGGCGTCTTCGTCGTGACATGACCGGGCCCGAGCGGGCGTTGTGGTGGATACTTCGCGACCGGCGGCTCGGGGGGATCAAATTCAGACGACAGGTTCCGATTGGACCTTTCGTGGTTGACTTCGTGTGCTTCGAGCATCGGCTGATCATTGAAGTCGATGGCGAGTCGCACGTTGGGCGGGCGGATGAGGATGCTCGACGCGAGGCGTATCTGCGGTCTCAGGGATTTGGGGTGGTGCGTTATATGAATGATGATGTGTTGAAAGACGGCGAGGCGGTGGCGGTGGATGTGGCGCGGCGGGTTGGGCTGGATTGGTAGTTGATGTTCGCTGGCGTGAATACCCCTCACCCAACCCTCTCCCGCAAGGGGAGAGGGCGACAGGGGACGCGCCGTGGGCTGCTGGTATGAAGAAGAAAAAAGCCGCGGGCCTGTTGGGGCTCGCGGCTTTTTGCGTGGGTGGGTGGATAGGGAGGCTTTAGTCGTAGAGCGGGCTGAGGAACTGGATGGTGGTTTCGAGGGTGAAGTTGGACTCGGTGGTGTGGCGTTCGGCGAAGAAGAAGTCGAAGTCGTAGGTCTTGCCGGGCTCGAGGCCGAGCTGCTCGGCGAGGTTGTCGAGGTTGACCGAGCCGAACTCTTCGGAGTGGACGCCGCCGAGGTCGACCACGAGCGTGTTGTTGACGTAGACCCAGACGTCATCGTCGCCGGAGAACTGGAAGTTCATTTCGTAGTCGCGGCTGGCCGGGTCGGAGTAGGTGAACTTGGTGTGGATTTCGTAGGTGAAATGATAGTTGTGGCTGCGGCCCTGATTGCCGTAGAGCTGACCGTCCAGCGGGAAGAAGCTTTTGTTGTTGTGCTTGGAGCGCTGGTAGCGGAAGATGCCGTCGCTGTCGGTGTCTTCGAGGACGATGGTGTAGGGCACGGACTGGTTGACGCCGTCGACATTGCGGAACCACTGGTCGAAGGTGTCTTTGCTGGTGATCATGGCGTAGGAATAGTCGCCACGGTTGTAGCGGGTGTTGAAGACGGGCTTCTTGTCGGCGCCGAGGGTTGATTTGACGATGCCGGTGCGCAGGCCGAAGCTCTTGCGTGAGTATTCCATGTCGCCGTGCGAGTCTTTGAAGTCGCGGAGCGTGCCGGTGAGCTCCAACGACTCAGCCGCAGCGCCGCTGCCGAACGCCGCGATCAGCGCTGCCGCCAGAACGGCCAGGTGAGACCATTTCATGGTGGGTTCCTTTCGTGTGTGTGTGCCGTGTGCGTGCATGTGTGTGCGTGTGTGTTGCAAGGCATCGAACCGGCGAACAGCAGATGGATCAGACCCGCATGTTCATCCAAGTCAAAACTACGATTCAGCGCCGCACACGGTCCAGTAAATCGAAATGCTTTTTCAAGGCGGGAGAAATATCTGTACACCCTAAATCGCGCAGTCGTTACAGGTGGACAGGCCGTTTTACCCGGTAAAAAAAGACCCCGCGGAGGGCGGGGCCTGGAGGGGTTGTGGCATGCACATCAAGGCGATCGGGCTATTCGAGATTGCGACGGGGCATGGCCGAGGCGACCAGCCGCACCGCGGACGAAACGCCCTGGGCGGACTCCAGCGCCAGCGTGGCGTCGGCGCCGGGCTCGACGGTCAGGTCCATTGTGGCGCGACTCAGCAGCAGGCCGCCGTCGCTGGAGCGGCTGGCCAGTGTGAACAGGTACGGATCATTGGCGTCGGTGCGCTGGATGCGAACGCTTTCGAGAATCGGCTGCGTGGCGTTGGCGCCGGCCTTGTAGTACATGTCGCCGAGGTCGGCATCGCCGTAGGAGGCGTTGGCCGCCCACCAGAGTCGAATCAGTTGGCCCTGCGTGTCGATCATTTGAATGCCCACGCACTGCACCGGCGGATTGGCGGGCTGGTCGAGCGTGACCGAGGCGTCACCGGGGTCGTACGCATCGTGCAGTGTGCTCGAACGGATCATCGTCATCACACGCTGCATGACCAGGCGGCTCGACGACTGGGTCGACGCCGATTCCGCCGCGGTGGCGTAGGCGTGAAACGAAGCGTCCAGTGCGACCATCACTGCCGTCAACAGCCAGACCGAGATCGACAGCGCGATCAGCAGTTCGACCAGCGACAGGCCGGCGGCTCGACGTGGATTGGATTTGCGTGGGGCGTTCATATCACTTGCCCTCGTAGTAAGTCGACAGGTCGGGTTTGACCTCGATGGAGCCGTTGATGCCGTCGGGCAGGGAGCGGCTGGGGTCGTAACGGATGATGATCTTGCCGTACCCGCCGTCGGGGATTTCGCCTTCGCCGTCGCCGGCGGCCGATTCGAAATAACCGATAGTCGTGTTGAACATGGCGGGGTTGCCGCCGTTGGACAGCGCGCCGTCGCCGGCCTGCGGGTGGTAGGTCGTCAGGATCGACCCGTCGATGGTGGCGTTGCCGCGGATATCGAAGACGCCGGCCACGATCGTGCCGTCGAGCGTGACGTAGTGCGACGCGGAGGTCGGATCGTCGAAGCTGCCCATGTCGACCGACATCTGCGGCGTCATCAGCGTCGACTTGGCGAATGTCTTCTTCTGCTCGGTGCTCAGGCTGTCGGCATCGAGGTCGAAGGTCGTGGCCCCGGTGAACTGCAACTTGTTGCGCACCTGTGAAAATTCCACCGGGGAATCCGAAGCGACCATCCCTTCGAAGGTGCAGTTGTGGAATCGAATGTTGTTGGAGATGGTTTTGGTGTCGGTGATGGATTCGCCGTTGACGTCGACGGAGATGTTCGCGTAGGCCTGCGAGCCGTCGGGATTCTGCGTGCCGGCGTAGTTGTAGTTGGGGTCGGCGTTGGCGGTTTCGGTCTCGACGAAGGTGACGCCGATGAACTTGCAATTCTCGAACACCGCGTTGGTGCCCTTGGGGATCGTCACGTTGGTGAAGGTGTAGTTGCTGTAGACCGGCCGCTCATAGTAGTCATACGGGTGCGGCGAGTTGTACGGCACCGACTCGATCGTGTCGGCCGATGGAGCGGTGTAGCTGGCCGAGCCCAGGTCCGAATTCGCCGGCGTGGCGGTCAGCACCTGCCCGGCGAACGATCCACTGGCCATCGACTTGTAACCCGAAACGTCGAAGTCGCTGGCTTCGAAGTCCGACAGGTCGCCGCCGGTGGAGTCGAACGTCAGCGGCGCTTCGTCGGCGTCCGGGTGAATGGCGTCTTCGAGATACTTCTGGTACGGCCCGGCGGCGGCGCCGGATTCCCAGGCGGCCTTGGTGGCGGCGAGGATGACTTCGCCGGCGATCTTGGCGTAGTTGTCGTTGTTGTCGATCGAGCCCATGTCAGCCGACACGTCGGTCCAGGTGCTCTGGCCGGGGTACATCACGCGCTGGTTGGACCAGTCGAACGTGGTGCCCGCGGGGTATTTCATTTCGTTGATCAGCTGCCAGAGCTGGGCGTCGACCATCTCGCCGCCGGTGTTGGTGAACTCGGACTCGGAGATGGCGCCGTCGGCGTCGGCATCGTACTTGAGGACGAACATGTCGTAGGCGTCGACATACCCGTCGTGATTGGCGTCGTAGGACTCGGCGTTGGCGAGGTTGTCGGATTCTTCGTCCGCGGCGAGCCGAATGCGGTTGTCGCCGTCGGCATCGTTGGCGGCGAGGTAGTTTTCGAGCGTGTCCAGCCAGCCGTCAAGCTCGGCGTCGAGGCCGGTGAAGTTGTCGCGCATCTGGATCGGGTGGCCGTGCTGCTTGTCGGTGTCGATGAACTGCGATCCGATCGAACCCTTGATCATCACGTTGCGGCCGATCATGATGCGGTTGCGCGACAGGATGGCGAAGCGGATCTTCTTGTCGATGCGAAAGTCCATCTGCACCGAGCGCTGGTAGCTGTCGTCGGTGCCGATGCTGCGCACGCGGACCCACACGCTGGAAATCGGGTTGTCCACCGTGACGGGTTCGCCATCGACGGTGAATTCGTTGTCGCCGCCGCTGACGTTGTACGGCGTGCGCTGATACAGCGCCGAGCCGTAGTCTTCACCGGCCAGCGGGTGCCGCTCGATGACGACCTGAAACTTCGGAGCGCCGGTCTCATTGCCGACCGCCACGTGCCCGAGCGTGATGCGGTCGCCCACGAGCGTGTAGGATTCTTCGGAGTGCAGTTCGTTGCCCATCTCCGTGATGATCTCGTCGCGCAGCGCGGGCCAGAGCTGATCGGCCAGCGACTCGGTGATCTCACCCTTGGAGGTGTAGATGGTGGAGGCGATGTTGCTCAGTCGGTAGTTGGCCCATTTGATGCCGGTTTCGGCGGCGGCGAGCGATCGGTTCACATGCTGGTAGGTGTTGGCGGTCTGCAGATTGCCCTGCGAGACGATCGCCATGGCGGCGGCCAGCGCGCTGAAAATGACCATGAACATCATGGCCAGCACCGAGACGATGCCTCGATTGCGATGATTTCGAATTGCCCGCTTCATGTGAAGCTCCCGAGCCTCCGGGGGTCGGCTGGTGTGAGTTCTGAGTTCGCAGTTTAAAGTTCAAGGTTGAAAGACGAGCCTTTGAACTTTGAGCTTTAAACTTCGAACTCCCATCTATTGACCGCCTGCGCGGATCCAGGTCAGGCGGGTGATCTCCGAGGGCGCCTGGTCGATCGGCGACTGGTAGAGCACCCGGCAGGTCATGCGGACGGTGTCGGTCGACAGGTCCGGCGCCGCGGTGCCGGACAGGTCGTTGGGCAGCACGTTTTCGACGGTGACCACCTGCGACCAGCCGGTCATGTTCGGCACGGTCTGGCGCTGGGCGTCGATGGGCGGATCGAAGGTGGTGCCGGTGCCGTTGCCGTCGAAGTCGTCGAGGTCGTCGTAGGCGGCGACGGCTCCTTCGCCGGTTTCGGGGCCCCAGTTGTTCGGGCCGTCGATCGGATCATGCTGAGGCATGCTCAGCGTCAGCTCGCGGATTTCATTGGCCAGCAGCAGGGCGGTGCCGATGTGCTGGGAGTAGTTGTTCTGCTGGTGATAGGCCTGCTGGGCCTGCACGATCGCCAGCACGCCGACGCCGACGATGACCGTCACCAGCGCCGTTTCGATCAGCGTGAAACCAAACGCGGAACGCCGAACGCGGAACGCCGAACGTTTCGGCGACGCGCCGGTGGGCAGTCTGTGTTTGAATTCGTCAGTCATGCGATTCGGCCTTGAGCCTCACAGTTCCGAGTTCCAAGCTCCGCGATCCGAGTTTCATTTGACCAGACTCGACAGTTTGAAGATCGGCAGGATGATCGCCATGGCGATGAAGCCGACGATGGTGCCCATGGCCAGGATCATGATCGGTTCGATCAGGCCGGTCACGGTTTTGATCGTTTCGCGGAGCTGCTTGGCGTAGTACTCGGAGATTTCATCGAGCACCTCGCCGAGCTTACCGGATTCTTCACCGGCGGCGATCATCTGCGTGACGCTCTTGGGCAGCAGCGGGGTCTTCATCAGGGTGTGCGAAATCTTTTTGCCCTGTTTGACCGCCGCGTAGACTGCCCGCCACAGCCGCTTGAAAAGACTGTTGCCGGAGATGTCGCCGGTGATCGCCAGCGTGTCGAGCATCGGCACGCCCGCGTTGACCAGCTCGCCCATCGTGTGCAGCGAGCGGCTGATGTACAGCGCTTTGAAGAGCTTGTTGATCAGCGGCATCGTCAGCTGCGTCTTGTGCCACCAGAACCCGCCGACGTCGGTGCGGATGAACAGGATGAACCCGATCAGCCCGCCGAGCATCCCCAGCAGCACCAGGTACCACCACTGCACCATGAAGTCCGACAGCCCCATCAGGAAGATCGTCGGCCACGGCAGTACGGATTCCTTGCCCTTGAACACCATCGCGAACTTCGGCAGCACGAATGTCAGCAGGAAGAACGTGGTGCAGACCGCCAGCACGAGAATGACCACCGGGTAGATCATCGCCCCGCGGACCATCGCCTTGGTTTCGATCTGCTGGGCCATGTAGCTGGCGATGCGGTCGAGCATGCGGGCGAACGAGCCGGACATTTCCGACGCGCGGACCATGTTGATGTACAGCGCGTTGAAACACTTGGGGTGTTTGGCCAGGGCGTCGGAGAAGGGCTTGCCGCCTTCGACGTCGCGCTTGATCTGAGTCAGAATGTCACGGAACTTGGCGTTTTCGGTCTGATCGGCGATGCCTTCGATGGCGACGCGGATGCTGATGCCGGCCCGGATCATGACCGCCAGCTGCGTGGTGAAGTTCAGAATGTCCTTCTGATTCGGGCCCGAGGAATAGTTCAGGGCTTTGAGCTTGTCGCCCAGCGACTTCGTGGCCGACTCGATCGGCACCAGCCCCATGACACGGTGCCCCTGGGCGCGCAGGTTGTTCGCCGCGGCCACGGCACTGTCGGCCGCGAGCACGCCCATGGTGACCTGTCCGTCCCTGGACTGAATCTGGTATCGGTAGTGAGGCATAGTCTTACTTCCCTGGGTCTGCCGTGGTCGTCGAGGCTTTGAATGACCAATGACCAGGCACCAATGTCCAGGGGTGGATCATCAGTTGGGCATCAGGCATTCGCATATTGGTCATTGCCTTGGTCATTGGGGCTTGGTCATTGGTCATTGGGTTGCGCCTTACGCTGCGAGCATGCGCTCGAGTTTCTCGGGATGGTTCGCCTGGGCGATGGCGTCCTCGCGGCTGATCATGCCGTTGAAGTAGAGCTGGCTGATCGCGTTGTCGAGGGTCATCATGCCCATGGCGCGGTTGGTTTCGATGACGTTGGGGATTTCAAACGTGCGCGCTTCGCGGATCAGGTTGCGCACGGCGCTGGTCGCCAGCATCACCTCGACCGCGGGCACCATGCCCTTGGCGTCGGCGCGGCGGAACAGCGTCTGAGAAACCACCGCCTGAATCGTGCCCGCGAGCATCGAGCGAATCTGGTTCTGCTGATTGGCGGGGTACATGTCGATGATACGATCGACCGTCGAGGCGGCTGAGTTCGTGTGCAGCGTGCTGAACACGAGGTGGCCGGTTTCGGCGGCGGTGATGGCTGCGGCGGTCGTTTCCAGGTCGCGCATTTCGCCGACGAGGATGATGTCCGGGTCCTGACGCAGGACGTGGCGAAGACCGCTGGCGAATGTCGGGCAGTCGGCCCCGAGCTCGCGCTGCTCGATCACGCACTTGTTGGAGACCAGCGAATATTCGATCGGGTCTTCCAGCGTGATGATGTGCTTGTGGTAACGCTGATTCATCGCGTTGATCATCGACGCCAGTGAAGTCGACTTGCCCGAGCCGGTGTCGCCGGTGACCAGCACCAGCCCGCGCGGCAGGTAGGTCAGACGCTCGATCACGTCCGGCAGATTCAACATCTCCATCGGCGGAATCTTGTCCTTGATCGCACGCATGGCGATGCCCACGGCCCCGCGCTGGGAGTGGACGTTCACACGGAAGCGGCCCAGGCCCGGCACTTCATAGGAGAAGTCGACGTCCTGAACTTCGCTGAACCGGTCGAGATGGACGTCGCGCGCCATGTGTTCGAACAGACGCTTGGCGCCTTCGGGCGTGATCACGGGATAGTCCAGCGGCGTCATCGTGGTGTGGATACGCACCATGGGCTTGTGCCCGGCGATCAGGTGAATATCCGAAGCGTCGTTGTCCATCGCGGTTTTGAGTATCGTGTCCAGATCCATCTTCACGTGCTCCTCAAATAGCCGGGTCGCGACGCGGCCCGGTTATTGCTGTCATATCGTCGCCTGCGTGACGCGCAGGACTTCTTCAATGGTGGTCTGACCGTTGGCGACCTTGCCGAAACCATCGGCCCGCAGCGTGGTCATGCCGCGCTCGATGCAGAGTCGGCGAAACTCGCTGACGTTGGGGCGGCGGGCGATCGCGTCGCGCGTCGTATCATCCAGCACGAGCATTTCGTACAGGCCGACACGCCCGGCGTAACCGGTCGAGTGACACTTGTCGCAGCCTTCGCCGGCGTAGATCTCGCCGACGGTCAGCCCGTGCATGGCCATGTGCTCGGCCATCTCGTCGTCGAGTGTGACCGGCTGTTTGCAGTTTTCGCAGATGCGTCGCACCAGGCGCTGAGCCAGCACGGCGTTGACCGCGGCCCCGATGAGGTACGGCTCGACGCCGATGTTGATCATGCGCGTGATCGACGACGGCGCGTCGTTGGTGTGCAACGTCGACAAAACCAGGTGGCCCGTCATGGCGGCCTGGATGGCGATGCGCGCGGTTTCCTCGTCGCGGATTTCACCGACCATCACGACGTCGGGGTCCTGTCGCAGCAGGCTGCGCAGCGCCGCGGCGAAGGTCATGCCGATCCGCTCGTGAGTCTGCACCTGGCTGATGCCGCCGAGGTGGTATTCGATCGGGTCTTCGACGGTGGAGATGTTCAGCTTGTTGCGGTCCATCTGCTGCAGCGACGCGTAGAGCGTGGTCGTCTTACCCGAACCGGTCGGGCCGGTCACGAGAATGATGCCGTGCGGCTGGGCGATCTGTTTCTTCCAGATCGTCAGCGTGTCTTCGGGCATGCCCAGTTCATCGAGGCCGACCTGCACGCTGCGCGAGTCGAGAATACGCAGCACAGCCTTTTCTCCGGCGCCGGTCGGCAGCGTCGACAGACGCAGGTCGAGCTTGCGGCCGTGTACCATCGCGCGGATGCGACCGTCCTGCGGCAGACGGCGCTCGGAGATATCGAGATTCGCCATGATCTTCAGACGCGAGACGATCGCCGCGTGCATCGTGTGCGGCGGATTCATCATCTCGAACAGCACGCCGTCGATGCGGTAGCGCACGCGGAGCTTCTTTTCCTGCGGCTCGATGTGAATATCCGATGCGCCGTTTTTCACCGCGTCGTAGATCAGGTAGTTCACGAAGCGAATGACCGGCGATTCACCGGCCTGCTTTTCGAGGTCGACGTCTTCATCTTTGACCTGAACGACTTCGACGTCGTCTTCTTCGATGTCTTTGATGATGTCGTCGACGGCGATGTCGGTGACCTGCTCCTCGGTGAAGGATTCGAGCACCTTCATGACGTCGGCCAGCGTGATCAGCACGACCTTGACCGGGCGGTTGAACCGCCGGCGGACCTCGTCGAGCATGAACAGGCGGCGCGGATCGGTCACGCCGACGACAATGCGCGTGCCGGACTCGCGCAGCGGGATCACGCCGTTGGTCTTGCAGTAGTCGGGTCCGAGCCGGTGCAGCAGTTTCTCGTCGATCGCGTCGACGTCGACCTGCTCAAACGGCACGCCGGACAATTCAGCGCGAAGCTGCTGAACCGCCGCCTCGTCGACGCCCATATCCACCAGCACGTCGGCAAGCTGCTTGCCGGGCGTCTGCTTGAGCAGGGCGCGCGCCTCGGCGGCCTGCGCCGCGGTGATCTCACCGCTCTTGAGCAGCCGGTCGGCGACATCTTCGACGGTCGCCGGCAGGTTCTGGTCCGGCTTCCAGAGGTCTGCCAGATCGCCTGCGCCCTGGCGCTTCAACTCGCCGCGGGGGGTGGACTCGACCGACGTGGGCGCAATGCCGCCCGGACCCGAGCGATTCAGCTCGCCGTCCTCGATGTCGACGTCCAGCATCCAGTTGTCCAGGTCATCCTTGGGCATAAGCGTTGACTTCCCGAATCATCAGCGGAGTTTGTCCGTGGGCTGTTTCATGGTGAGCGTGAAGCTGTTGCCTTCGGCCATCAGCTTGACGCCGCCGGCGCCGATCGCGATCACGTCGAATGATCCGACGCTGTCGCCGGCGCGAACGACCTTGCCGCTGACGACCGCCAGCGGGGTGGCGCCGTTGAGCAGGCTCTGAAGCTGCAGCTTGTCGAACTCGTGTTTCAGTTGCTTGAGTCGCTCGGCCTTGACGCGATCGATGGCGGCGACGGATTCGGTCTGCTGGCCCTTCTTGTTGGTGACGACCAGCGCGAAGGGATTCTTGCGCAGGTTGTCGACATCGACCTGCTTCTTGGTCGGGTCGTTTTCGAAGATGGCGACCACCTGGTCGGTATCGCCGAACAGGCTGTCAAGCTGGTCCTGCTTGACTCCGCCGTTCTGATCTTCGCTCTTGAGTCGGGCCAGGGCCTGCTCGATCTTCTGCTCGGCGACGGAGACGGAGCTGTCGACCTGCTCGACGCTGCCGGTCACGCGCATCGTCCACAGCGCCCCGCCGGCCACGACGACGACCAGCAGCATGACCAGCACGCTCTGGGTTCTGCCGGTGCTCGTTGACGATGAACCTTCCATGCCCAGCGGCACTTCGCCGAGCATGTCCTGCTCGCCGCCGACGCCCAGCGGCATCTGCGTCGGCCCATCGTCCTCCGGCGCCAGCACGCGGCCGGTCATGGACTCGTTGTTGTTGTCGAAATCAAGATTGGTCTGCATAGCGGCCTCTTGAAGTTAAGCGGGTTTATCAGCGGACTGCGGTTCGAAGAAGATCGTCAGCGTGAAGCGCGCTTCCATCTGACCTTCGTCGGCTTTCTTGAGCTTGCCGAGGCTCATCTCCCGGACGCAGGTGATGCGGCTGAGCCGCTCCAGGTCCAGCAGAAAGCTGTAAAAACTGTTGAAATCGCCGAGGATGATCATGCTCAGCTCGGCTTCGGAGTAGCGGTTGTTCTGCTTGGCCTTGTCCGCCTTGACCGAGCGTGACTTGAGCCCGTGCTTGTCGGCCATCTGCCAGATGTCTTTGAGGATGACATCGATCTCCTTCTCGGCGGGCAGCTTGGCTTCGAACAGATCGATCGCGCTGGTGAGCTTGTCGATCTCGCGGCCGAGGTCGTCGATCTGCCGCGTGGCCAGCTGAAGCTCCTGGAGCTTGCGCTGCATGCGGGCCTTTTCCTCGAGCGCCTGGGCGATGTCCTGGTTGTCTTTCTTGAAGACGATCTGCCACGACGCGAACAACACGCCGATCAGCAGCATCACGAAAATCAGTTCACGCAGTCCGAATCGCATGGCTTATTCCTCCACCGTCGTCGATCCGTCAACGATCGTCTGCGACGCGGGCTCGGCCTCGGGGCCGGGCGTCGGCGAGATGATCGGCTGGGCGGTCGGGTTGTTGGTCATGGGGTCTTTTTTCAGGTCGCGCTGAAGCTGCTCGGGATCGATATTGCGGACATCCGCTTTCTCGCTGAGCATCGCCTCGATGCGGAACTTGCGCATCGTCGAGTCGGCGATCTGCGTTTCCTCGGAAAAGATCAGGTTCACATCGGTCATCAGCGGCGAGCGTGAAAGGCTCGACATGTACTGGGCGACCTGCACGTCCGTCGGCGCCACGCCGATCAGAATCAGCGACACCTGGTAACGCGGCACCTCCGCTTCGAGCAGCTCCTGCTCGGTCGGCGGGGCCTTGGCCTGATTCGCCAGGGCGGACTTGGCCTTGTTCACGTGCACGGTCGGGCGCTGCATTTTCGAGTGCAGTTCGAATTCGAACAGGCTCAGCGACTTGGGCATGCGGTTGATCAGGTCCGCCAGCAGAAAGGTCCGCGGCACAGGCTCGATGAGCATCCGCGTCACGTGCGCCTTGCGCAGCATCTGCTGCTTGCGCTTCTGCAGCTCGTCGAGCTGCTCCAGCCGCTTGGCCGCATCGGTGTACGACACGCGCATCGCCTGAAGCTGCTTGGCGACCTCGTCCTTGTGCCGCTTGGTGACGGTCCACGCGCCGATGATGCCCGTGAGCACCACCGCAAACAGCGTCAGGCAGATCAGATTCGTCCGCCGCTCGATGCGCCGCTGCACGTAGTCTTCCGGCAGGAAGCTGAGTTTATCGTCGTGATTCATCATCGAATCATTCCCCTGTCTCTTCGCGCACCGTGCGCGGTGTTTACAAGTTCGTCGGCAGCAGGCAAAGCCCCATCGGCACCGCCCAACCGGGCTGCGAGCGGTGCAGGTCCACACCCGGCGAAGGCGTCAGCGGGGCACGCACCACGCGCGCCAGCGGATCGCCGAGCTGCGCCGGCATCCGCATTGCCTGCGCGATGCGCTGGCAGATCGCCGTCTGTCGCGATTCGCCGCCGAGAAAGATCATTTTGTCGATCGGTCGATCGTGAAACATCGCGCCGTGGTAGCCGGCGCAAAGCTGCAGCTCGTCGATGAGCACTTCCAGCATTTCGCTGGCCAGCACCCGCTCGGCGAGTTCCGTGGCGTCTGCGACCTTCGGCTGTTCGGCCGGCCTGACGACTGCCGTCGAGCCCAGCATCTGCAGCGTGCCTTCGGCTGCGGAAAACTGCGGGCGAACCCCCTCCTCGGCCTCGCGGATGCGAACCATCCGAGCCTCGGCGCTGCTGACCTGCATCAACTCGCCGACCAGCTTGTTGAAATGCTCGCCGCCGACCTGAATCGTCTTGGCGAACACAAGCTGGCGGCCGTGTGCGATCAGCACCTTCGTCGTCGATGAGCCGATGTCGACAAACATCGTGGTCTGGTTGGCGTCGGTCTTGCCTTCGAACAGGTGCTCGAAGGCCGCCAGGATCGCCATCGGTTCGCAGTGCATGCCGACGACGTCCAGCCCCGCGCTGCGCACCGTGTTGACCAGGCGAAGCACAAACTCCCGGCTCGCCGCCATGCAGATCATCTCCTGCTTGGTCGCGCCGTCGGAAAACACCTCGCCCACCGACACATGCCGCATCACCATCTGCGACGGATCCATCGGCAGCCGGCCGCGCAGCTCCGCCTGTATCTGCCCTTCGATCATCGACGGGTCGCACTTGGCCAGACGCACATGCTGCACATATGCCTGGGCCGAGCTCAGCGCCGTGATGACGCGCTTGCCCTTGAATTTGCTCTGCTTGAGGATCTGCCGGATCGCATCGGCGACAAACGCCGCATGTTGCGACGCATCCTGGCGAAGCTCCTGCGGGATCTCCACGCGGCCGGCGCCGATCAGCTGCGGCGCTTCGGTCTCGCGCGCTATCTGCAGCAGCTTGACGCTGTCGGCCCCGATGTCGATCCCAATCGGGCTGACGTTTTTCTGGACCCAACGAAATCCCATTTCGCCTCCAACAGGTTCTCTACCCGCCTCGTTTCCAACGAGACGCCGGCGACGATCCACGCCGCCGGTTTCCCACGTTCACGCACCGCCTGCAAACCGTACGATTCGCCCTCGGCCCGTGCAAAAGTTTTTCCCGTTACAGCCTGCCATGTTTTTCTCCTGACCGGTGTGCTTTGCGCAACCGGTCTAATCGTCATAGCTCGCGCGAGCGAACGCATGCGACTTCATCGACGACCTGGCCACCTCGCTGAGCATGCCGCGGGTCTCGTCGTCCAGTTCGACAAACTCGAATCCGATTTCGAATGTCCGTGGCCCGGTCTGCTCCGTCCACACCACGCGCGTTTTCACCTTCAGCTCGCCGAAGACGCCCTGCAGCATCATCCACAGCCGCTGAGATTCCTGCACCGGGGTTTTGCCCCGCCCCAGGACGCGCATGCCCGACACCGACAGGTCTTCGACCCGCCCCAGCGGGCACCGCAGCATTTCGCAACGCAAGCGACCAAACCGGCGCGGCTTGTGACCTTCCGGCAGCGGCTCGCTCGGCTGGCGCGATGGCGTGTTTGGGATCATGCCATTTTGATCGGCCCCTTGAGCAGTCGACTTGACCGGCGCATACCGCCAACCACCACATGCAATCGGTCCCCCAACCCGCACAACTGTTACAACCCGACCATACCCACGCCGCAGGCTGACAGCCCGCTGATCGTCCAACCTCATCGCGATCGATTTCGCCACATCGTCACACCCCAAAGGATGCTGCCGATCACGAGCGCGACAACCCCGATTGCCCCTGCGAAAATCGGGTAAAGCCCGTCCATTTCATCAAAGCGGGCGCGCCCGTCAGGCGTGTAAAAACCCCACACGCCAAACGCGCAAAGGCAGAACCCCAGCCCCATGAATAAAATCGCAATCAATCGCATGAATCATCTTATACCGTTGCGTCACGATCCGCGGATCGTCAGTCGCCAGCCGTGAGCCATCTTCGCAGCATCCGCTTGACGACCTTCACCCATCTGCCCGGTGTGTCTTAGTTTGGCGCGTGTTGACGAATTGCAGCGATGACTTCGTGGCCTTGTCGAAACAATGCCGATAGCGGGTGTTGTCCGGCAAGCGCCTCTTCCGCTACTTCAGTAGTGACGACGCCTTCCGCTGTGACACAATAGAATCGGACTGATCCGGCCAATGGGAGTGGAAAATCGTTGGTCTGCTTCATATCCGCCAGATGCTCTTGAGCTGCCGATATCATTTTCTGTGATATCGCACGAACTGCGGCGTGCTCGCCGGCGCCGATGATTCCGCCGCCGTTGCTGAAATACAGACTCGTTGTTCCATCCGTGACGCACAC
This sequence comes from Planctomycetales bacterium ZRK34, assembly GCA_014873095.1. Classification (GTDB taxonomy): domain Bacteria; phylum Planctomycetota; class Phycisphaerae; order Phycisphaerales; family Zrk34; genus Zrk34. The sequence goes on along the minus strand of CP050848.1, from coordinate 2,123,668 downwards.
CAGGGTCACGATATTGCCGGATACTGAGAACTCCATCAAAATCGCCACCGGCTCGTTGGGTGCGATGGTTAAACCAAGCTGGTCGGGTGACAATTGCAGCGCTTGACCACGCAAATCCCTGTAGACGTCGGCTACTTCGACGGCTTTAGTTTTTGGCCTTTGGGGAGGCGTATCAGATTTTCGACATCCGAAAAGTGAAGAAAAAATACCCATCAGCAGGACTCCGAAAACAAGTGGATGCGTCATCCGACACGCTCTTTCATCAAGCAAAACACAATAGGGGTCGTAAAAACAATACAACAGCAGATGACAAATGATCAACCATGCGGCGCATCTTGAATTTGCGCCTGTTGCTCCGCCTGCCACAGCTCGCGCGCCATCTGAACGCTCACAATGTTGTGCAGCGCGACCGACGGCTCATGTGGATTCGGCCCGCTGACCATGCCCGCCAGGTTTCGCAGGATCTGTACCGGTGTGCCCAGCAGTCCCCACGGGAAGCCCCACCAGCCCAGAAACAGACAATAGAACACGTCCGCCAGTTTTGCTTTTCGACCGCATGAAACACAGCACACATTGGTTCGCGTCGACCATTGCGTGGCTACCAGCACCGACACGATTCGATGCGAGGTGTGCACATCGACCGGGCCGGGCCCGTGGCATTTGGGGCAATCGCCCTGGTGAGCCTCCAGCACGGCATCTTCGACCAGGTCGGCTGGCAACTCCTGCGCGGCGAGCATCATCGCGCCTTTGTTCTGACAGTTGGCATTACAGAAACGCAGGCCGCCCGCACGGGCTCCACCTGCAATGATGGTGCTGCCGCAGTACGCACAACGAGCCATGATGCACGCTCCTTGAAATGAAGCGGTCGCATAGCCCCACGGCGCCGTGCCCCGGAGCATGGCTGACCTTGAGCTCGCATTATCCGTCGCTCCGCCGCTACGTCAATTCATCGGATAGGCAATATGCCATAGCCGTCGGTGGCCATCCGGCGCCGGGGGTACGTCGACGAGCAGCGCGGCGTCGTGAATGATGACTTGGGCCTTGGCGTCGTTGAGCGCCAGATCGAAGGCGCGGTCTTTGACGCCCGGCAGCGGCAGGCTGACCTTTCCGCTGTAGTTCGTGTAGAGCCAGATGTCGATCGTGTCGTTTGTGTATTCGACGATGCAATCGAGGCCGTCGGGGCCGTAGTCGACATCGCCGCACTTTTGCAGGCTCGCGGCGAACAGGCCGGGGGCGGTGATGTGATACCCGTAGCCGGTGAGGGTCAGGCCGTCGTGCTCCAGCGGGGCAGCATTGAGATTGGCGGTGATGCGGACCGGGCCGTAGGTGGTCCTGATCACGCCGTCGTCTTCCTCGCCGGCGTCGGCGCTCCACTGATGATCGAATGCCGCCAGCGGCTGGCCCGTGTAACGGCTGACGACGGACTTCTGCATGCGGTCCAGCCAGTTCAGCCACTGTCGGCTCGCCTCGTTGCGGCCGAGCCAGTCCGCCGACACGACCCAACTCATGTTGAACCCGAGCCCGAGCACCCACGCCATCGACCGCCGATTCATCACGAAGTGGCCCAGGTCGTGCATGGCCATGATCGTCTTGTCGTGTGCGATCGCCTGCGCGACCGGATACACCCGCCATACGCTCGGCGGGTACTTGTCGCGCAGCCGCAGACGTGTGCGTCCGCCTTCCATCGGCACCAGCCCGAACGCCATGCCGCAGAGTTGCACATGATCGCGCGACGCCTGGTCCCATCCGTCTTCTGTCGACAGCGGAACGATCTTCGAATCCTCGTCGTTCATCGACAGCAGACCTTCGATGTAGGCTGTGGGCGTCGGCGAGGCGGGGTTGGTGTCGTATCGCCACCGCCGGGCGCCGTTCTGATCCTGAAAGATCACGTCGACGGGATACTGCTTGGTGAACTGCGTGCGCGTGACGTGGTTGGCCTGTTGCACGGCCGGGTGCCAGTGGCAGATGGTGAATCCGAAGTTGGTGCTGTAGTGCTCTTCGGAAAGCTCGCCGTCGAGCGTTCGCAGCAGCGGGGCGTCGCCTTCGCGCACGAACGTCGGCCCGCGCGGGTCGTCGCACCACCATGTCGGATTCGTATACGGCATCGTCAGCAGCCCCGAGGCGCGGCAGCGATCGATCAACTCGCGCAACTGCTCGCCGCTGCCGAACGACTCATTCGGCGGCAGGTGATCGGGGTACTGCTTGTCGAATCCGCCATGCAGGTAGTCGGAAAAGTGCACCAGCGTGCCGCGCGGGATGTGGTTCAGATTCGCTAGTTTGTCCGCTGCCGAGCCGTTGTACTTCAGCAGCACGGCATGTTTGAGCTTGCCCAGCAGGTCCGGCGTCAGCTTCTCGTCGAGCGGGCGCATCACGCCGTTGGCTTTCGCGTAGCGCTTCAGCGAAGTGGTCACATCATCGCCGAAGCTCATCCGCACGCGCGGCGATTGCCAGGTCGCATCCTTATTGATGTACGTGGCGAACGCCCGATCGTAATACCCGCCGCCGGCATCGCCGCCGAAGGCGATCTCGCCGGGTACGAACAGCTTGGTCGCGTCCTTCGCCCCGGCCCACGCATCCCATGTGCGCGGCTGCTCACGATACAGGGCCGCCCGCCCGCCGCGCGATTCAAGCTGCACCCAGTCGGCGAACATCGGCGGGTACAACCCCTCGTAGCTGAAATATTCCGTCGGCCGCAGCGGTGCGTAAAACGAATACCCGCCGACCTCGAACCAGTTGCCCCCGGTCTGAATGTATCGCTTGACCCGTCGCACGCGGTCCATCAGTTGTTCGTGATCCAGCGCGGGAAACCACTCGCCGTACGGATTGACGATCGCCGCGAAATCATCCGCATTCACCGCCGTATCGATCGCCTCGTAGCTGCGCAGGCGGACGAATTCGCTCTTCCCATCGCTGCGCTCGCTGATGCCGCCCAGTGCCTCGCGCCATTGCTCGAGTTGAACATCGGCCCAAGCGCCGCCCGGCGGGCTCTGCTTCAAATCGATCAACCCGATCCGCTTGCGGCCTTCGCCAGCCTGATGAGCCAGCCGGCGAATCACCACGCGACTGATCGGCAGCACCAGCCGCGCTTCGTCATCCTGCACGCGCCCGCCGAATCGCCATAGCCCGCCTTCACCACCGAGCGTGCTGACGCCGAACCAAATGCCATGCTCTGATTCAATCAGAGGCCGATCGACGTACTGATTCGCCGTGGCGCGATTGACCATCGCCTGCGATCGTTCGATGCGATCGATCAGTCGCTGGTCGATCCACTCGCGGCCGGCTTGGGTCACGGTCAGTGCGACTTTGGCGTCGTTGACCGGTCGCATCGCCACCGCGCCACGCCCGAGCAGTTCCTGCAATCCCGCCGGGCTGCCGGGGGCGTTGGTCCATCCCGCGGGGTTTGTCACATCCTGCTGCGCGAAAAATTGCCCTGTCCACGCAACACCCACCGAATCATGCGGCGTGGCCGGTGTGACGAATCGCTCGACCTGCGTCGGGTCAAAACGCATCCGCCCGGGTAGCGAGAAGCGCATCACCGTCGCCCCGCGCCCCGTGACCTTCGCATCGAAAGTCACCGACCGTTCGTGCGGCCGGACCGTGACCTCGACGTCGACGGCGCCGCCGGTGTAACGCAGCACCACCGCTTTGCCCGTATCGTCAAGGGTCGTTTCACACTCGGGCCCGAGCGTGCCGTCGAAGTTCGCTGCGCGGATGATCGATCCGTCGGCCAGTTCGGCGGACCACAAGCCTGATTCACCGCTGCGCCAGAGCGTGACATCCTGCCCACCGCCCGCGTGAACATCGACGATCGAACCGGTGCCGGCGTCGAGCGTCAGCGTGTAGTTGTCGCCGCGCAGGACGAAGCGATCGTTGAGTCGCTGGATCGAACTCGCGTTCGCCGGCGAAGTGAGCATCACCAGCGTCATCGCCAGCGCAAGACATCGTGTCAGCATCCGGTGCATTGAATCGTTCATGGGGTATTTCAGGGATGTGGCCGGCCGCGCTGGTAGAGCACGGGGCGGTCCATCGGGCGGGTTGTGATTGTGTCGCCGGTTTCGGTGGTTTCTTTGAGCATGTGCCAGGCCGCCGGGTCGACACCGCGGCCGGCGAAGTGGGCGTCGGAGTTCTTGCCTTCAAGGTACGGGGTGTCCACGAGGTTCGCCAGCAGGTAATCCCTGCAACGGTCGACGATGAACAGCGCCTCGCCCGGCAGGGCCGTCGCGACGCCCCCGTACCCGAACACGCGGATGTTCTGCGCGTCGTGAAGATCGAGCACGGTGTGGTTGTACTCGCTTTTGAGACCGAAGATGTCGACGTTTTTCGCATGGCGGATCGTCATGTTCGAATCGCCGCGGCTGTGCTCGGGGTTGCACTGGTAAAGGCGCAGCGATTGCGACGTGCCGTCGATCAGCAGATGGCGGTAGGCCGGTCCCTGGAAGTGCCACGCCTCGTTGTGGAAGTTGTACCACCGCCCGCCGCCGTGGCCGGTGATGACCGTCGTGGGCCAGTTGTAATTCGGGGCTTCGACTTCGTCGCTGCCCTTGAGATGCCACGGAATCGGCGCTGTCAAATTCACCGCACGCAGGATCGACCGCCGCCCGGCTCGCCAGTCGATAAAGCAAGCGCCCCGGCATGCGGGGTCGAGCTTGATGCCGATGAAGGCGAGTGCTGTCTGGGCATCAGCATCGTTGACGGTTTTAATCACAGCGGTTGGGTGTGCCGCATCGTCGAACGCGCCGCCCGGAGTTGGCACCAGCCACGTGAAACAGCGCGCCGCCCCGATCAGTTTCGTGTTTGCCCGCAACGTCAGCGGGCGCGTGATGCGGTAGATGCCACGGGGTAGAAACACGATGTCGTGTTCATCGATGGCTCGCTGGATCGCCGCCGTGTCATCGGTTTTGCCTTCGCCGCCGGCGTGGTAGGGGGCGTGTTTGACGTTCACTGTCCGCGGATCGCCCGGGCGCGGAAAGTCATCCGGCCAGACGTGGCGCGAGACCAGGTCGGCCGGCGGCTCGGCGATCGCGGTCTGATCAACGAGCGTTCGGGCATCACGCCGCTGGCCATCTATATAGATCGGCATCTTGTAGGCCAGCCCCGGTTGCTGGCTGCGCGGGCTGGTGATCAGCGGGTCGATCCGCAGGGCGAGCGAACGCACATGGGTCCATTCCCCGGTTTCGGCAGCGATGGTGAAACGCTGGTGTTTTGATCCGTCGCGGTTGGTCGGTCGTTGGGTGCCGGTGATCACCTGCGACGCGCCGGCGATGTACACGTTGTGCATCGTGATGCTCGCGCCGGCCTCGACGGCCGGGCCATCGTACGGCTCGGTGTACTGGATGCTGGTGTCGACCAGGCACATCTGCGAATGGTGCGGGTAGTACCGCGCCAGCGATTCGATGGCGGGCTTCGGGGAGCGACGCACGATGCGGCAGCCCACCAGCGTCGTGGCCTGTCGCCCGCTGGCCAGCACTGCCGGGCCGGTCTGATCGATCAGCGTCAGGCCGGTGAGCGTTGCAGCGGGTTGTGTCTCGCGCACGTCGACGCCGATGCGCCCGCCGCGCACCGTCACGTTGATGTGCGATCCGCCGGAGCCGCACCCGCCTTCGAGGCCCGTCTTGCCGCCGGTGGCGTCGATGGTGCAGTCCTGCACGCTGGAGCCCTGCGCCCCGCGATGACGGATGGCCACGGCCCCGGGGTTGTCGCGCCCCAGGTGCAGGTCGATGCCGATGAGCATCTGATTCATGTTGATGTTCGGCTGGGGCTCGTCGGCTGATTGTTCACGCCCGATGCCACGCGCCCAGAAGTGCAACACATATTTCGAGCGCTTGGCATCACCGAAGCCGGCTGCGCGATCCGCCAGTCGGATCACCGGTCGCTTACCGCCGCGCGACTCGCCCAGCAGGATGCACGGCCAGTCGCGGCTGGACCGGGCTTTCGTAACGCCCCGCGCCGGGTCGATCCGCCCGTGCAGGCACTCGATCGTGTCGCTGACGAGGTACGTCCCCAGCGGGAAGTAACACACCATCCGATGCTCGCGCGCGAAGATGACCGCCTTCTGAATCGCCTGCGTCGAGTCTTTGACGCCGGTGGGGTCGGCCCCGAACATCGAGCCCGTCACGTCGACGAATCCATCTTGCGCCAGCGGTGAATCGGCCAGCTCATCCGGCACGGCGATCGATGGAAAGTGATCGTCGAATGTCTTGGGCCCCGCCGGCGCGGCAAGCGCCGCCGACAGCAGGACAGTCAGCGTGAGGGGCAACAGGTGGCGTTTCATGGTGAACATGGTGGTTGGTTGAGGGGCGTGAGCGAGCGCTTTGACGTCGCGCTCCCCTTTGGGTCGCGGCTAAACGGGGGAATCGATAATTCAACGATAACGCGATGTTAGTGCGGGTAGCCGGCCCGCTTGCGTTCCTGTACGAACTGGCGGGTTTCGTTGAATATTTTCATGTCGCCGGTGACGCGGGGGTCGTGCGTCTTCTGCTGGTATTCATGAAGCTGTTTTTTCAGCCGATCGCGCACGGCGGCGAGGGCGGCATCGTCGATCCGATTGTGCATCTGCCAGCGGTCTTTTTTCAGATCGTACAACTCTTCGCGGCCGCGCCCTTCGGGCATCGACCCGTAGTTGATGATGTACTCGTAGCGCTGGTTGCGAATCATGCGGGCGGCCCGGTTGACCGGGTCAAACTCGCCGTGCCATTCGAGCCCGGTGACCACATGATCTCGCGAGGGGTCGACGAGCCCTGATTTGTCGGAAGTCAGAATGTCCAGCGCCGATTTGCCCGTCATCGACTCGGGGACTTTGACGTTGGCGGCTTCGAGCATCGTCGCCGTCAGATCGCTGAACTTCACGAAGTCGTCGACGGTGCGGCCGGCCTTGGCGCGTCGGGGCCACATGATCGCCAGCGGCACATGCACGCCCCAGTCGTAGGCCGAGGCCTTGGCTCGCGGGATCGACGAGCCGTTGTCGGAGGTGACGATCAGCAGGGTGTTGTCGAGTTGGCCGGTGTCTTCGAGGGTTTTGATGATGCGGGCCAGTTGCAGGTCGGCGTAGTAGATTTCGTAGAGCATGTTGGCGCGTTTGCGGCGCTCGGCGGGGGTGTCGCGCATGAAGCCGGGCATGGGGATGTCGGCCAGTTGCATGCCGCAGTGCTCGGCGAGTTTGATGTAGTTTCTCGCCGCCCACGGACCATGCGGTTCCTGCACGCCGACCCAGAAGTAGAACGGCTTGTCGGCCGGCCGCTGTTTGACGAACTGGTCGAAGTTGCCGGCGTAGTCCGTGGGGCTGATCTTTTCTTCGGGTTTGTCGACGCGGACCGAATCACAACTTTCGCCGTAATCTTCATGCTGCAGGGCGCCGTCGGGGTATATGCCGGGGCCCCAGACCTTGCCGGTCTTGCCGACGTGGTAGCCGGCGTCTTTGAGCAGGTTCGGCAGCAGGGCGAACTTGTTCGGCACCCATGCCTGAATGTAGGCGCCCTGTTCGAGTTCCCAGAAGTTTCGCCCGGTCAGCAGCGAGGCCCGCGAGGGAGCACACGATGGCGCGCCGGCATAGCCGTGTGTGAACAGCACGCCCTGTCGAGCCACCCGGTCGAAGGCCGGCGTCGGCAGCGTCGACCACCCGTACGCGCTGCGCTCGAGCCAGCTTTCGTCATCGGTGATGAAGACGACGATGTTCGGGCGATCGGCTTTGTCGTCGGCCGCATGCGTCGCGCGGCCGGCCAGTGCGATCACCATGGCCGCGAGAATGATCCAGCAGGCCGAGTGTGTTTTGATCATGTTGTGACAGCGCGCCATATGCATAGCCTCATCGGTGGGAAGTCGATCAGGTCAACGTGCACAGCTTGATTCATAATGCAGCGATCAGCGCAGGGCTTTGCCGGACTCGGCCCCGCGGGTGATCAGGTAGTCGGCGATGGCGGTCTGCTCGAACTTGATCGCCCAGTCCAGCGGGTGGGCGCCGTTTCGGGCCATGGCGTTGACCGCGGCGCCGCGCTCGATCAGCAGTTTGATCACGTCGGTGTGGCCCGCCTTGGCGGCGCAGTGCAGGGCGGTCTTGCCGTACTTGTCGCGACCGTCGACTTCGGCGCCGTGGTCCAGCAGCAGTTCGACGATGTCGGCGGCCCCACCCTGGGCTGCGGTATGCAGCACCGTGGCGCCGCTGCCGGTGACGGCATTGGCGTTGGCGCCGGAATCCAGCAATCGCTGAACCTGCTTGAGGTCCTGGTCTACCGTGGCGCGGACGAGGTTCACCGCTGAGAGTTTGGTCGTGGGCATAACGCACAAGTATACCAGATTGCCCCATATCTGGTACGGAAACTTTACACCGCCGCCGCTTCTGCAGGCATGCTGCTTATGCCTTGCCGCAGATGTAATCGTGCATGAAGTGGATGGTGACTTCCTCATCGCGGAGCAGGTAGGCGTTCAGATCGCCGATGGACACCATGCCGCGCATCGTCTGGCCGGGGCCCATGACGGGCACATGATTGATGCGGCGTGTCTTCATTACGTGCTGCACTTCTTCCAGCGGCGTTTGCGGTGTGCACCAGATCACCTGCTCGGTCATCACTTCACTGACGAGCGTGTCGGCCGGATCCAACTTCTCGCCGACGACACGTCGCAGCACATCGCGTTCGCAGAGCATGCCGACCACGTGACCTTCCTCCATCACGACCAGCGAGCCCACGTCATAGCGATTCATCATCCGCGTCGCCTCCAGCACGGTGGCGTCGGACGCGATCGTCAACACACGAAAATCCTTTTCCGCAAGCAGATCGTTGACACAGGGCATGACGCACCTCCTTCCAGGCTGATGCCTCGCGATGCGAACTACAGATATTCACTTACCCGACTTCGTCGACGGCACGTCTGCTTGATCGTATTGGCCTGGGCGCCGATCAACTATGAAAACGGCGCGATAACCGTTCATATTCTGTGAATTGCTGCCTGGTCCGACAGGGTCGTTGCGATGATGTCCTACAGGCGGATACGACTTGCGGTCAGTCGGCCGTGCGCGGTGATACGTTCAGCGGGTCCACATGTCCGCCGGCGATGCCGTAGGCGAAATACCAGTGGCAGGTGATGCCGATGAGCACCGCCACGTGAAACATCTCGTGCGGTCCGATCACGCCGGTCACCACCCACGGCCAGCGTGCGAATTCAAACACCGCCCCGATCGTGTACGCCAGCCCGCCGGCCAGAATCGGCCGCATGTAGGCAAACCCGAACCGCCGCCACAGCGCCAGCCCGCTGACCGCCCCCAGCCAGCCCAGCCCCAGGTACATCCCCAGGCTGAACCACTCGGCCACGTCATGAAAGAAGATCGTTTTCAGCGTGATCGCCGTGGCCGCCATCGCCCACAGCGGAATGATCATGCCCCAGCGCATGAATCCGCGAAACAGGATCGCATGTACAAACGTGATCGTTCCGGCGATCAGTGTGAAGATCGCCGCGTGGTCCAGTCGCTGCATGACCTCGCGGCCGGCGTTATGGCCCAGCAGGTGATACACGCCGCTCATGGAAAGTTGAAACACGACGGTGAATGCGAACAGCGACGCGACAAACACGCGCCCCGCATGGCCCCGTGATTTACGGATCAGCGGAATTGCCGCCACGGCGAACATTCCCGCCCCCAGCAGGTGGCTGAGCGAGCTGAACGGCTCCTGGAATCCGGGAATCGGCGTGATCAGACTGTCGACTAAAAACCACATGCCGGCGGGGGTACCTCTTAATTACCGGGGCTTGGGCGGAGGCATCATAGGCGGTGTCATATCAAACACGGAAAAGATTCGGGTGTCAGGGTGCTATCGAGTCCGAACCTGTGCCACAGTGCCGCGTTCGAGCTTACACAAAGCCCTGAGCATTTTTCTGCGATTGGCATCAGTCACCGGCAGGCGGGCGAAGCTTGCGGTTGACCGAGTCGACCTTGTCGGCCAGGGTCTGATCACGATCGGTGCGGGTGCCGAGCTTGACGGTGGTGAACAGGCGGGGCACGCCGTCTGAGTGCAGGGTCTGGTGGCAGCGTTTGATCGCGGCCATCACATCGTCGTATTCACCTTCGAGGTTTGTACCGTAGGCGTGCAGCTCGGCCTTGAGCCCGGCTTCGGCGAAAATTTTTTCGCATTGGGCCACCTGTTGCGACACGCTGACGCCGATGCCGATCGGCACGATGCAGACTTCGGCGAGCACTTTCATGATCCTGCTCCTTGAAAAAGAACCCTGAAAAAATCGCTGTCTGATAATACCGGCCCGCAGGGGTCGATTCGCCGCGGGGGCGGGCGCTTCCAACGTCAGGCGCGTTCAAATTCCGCCAGACCGCTTAACCGGACCCCTGTTTCGGTCGATAGCAGGGGTGATGTCCGTTGCGTGGACGGGCTCAGGGAGCTGCCTGAGGAGGATGGTATATCCATGTCACGTCAAAAAGATGTCATGACGACCGGTGAAGTGGCCAAGATCTGCAACGTTGCGCCGCGCACCGTCAGCAAGTGGTTTGATTCGGGTCAGTTGCGTGGGTATCGGATTCCCGGTTCCAAGGACCGCCGCATTCCGATCGCCTCGCTGGTTCGTTTCATGAAGCAGCACAACATTCCGATGGACGGTTTGCAGTCCGGTCGCACCCGCGTGCTGATCGTCGACGGCGAACAGGAAATTGTCGACACCCTCAAGCAGGTGCTCACCGAGCAGGCCAACTACGAGGTCCGCACCTGCGGCACGGGTTTCTCCTCCGGCATCGAGTGCGAGAAGTTCCGCCCGCATGTGATGCTGCTGGATATCCACCTGCCGGACATCAACGGCGAAGAGGTCAAGAAGAACATCCGCGAAAACCCCGACCTGCAGCTCACGAAGATCATCGCCATGAGCAGCCGTCTGACCGACGGGCAGGCCAATCAGTTGATGGCCCGGGGATTCGACGGATTTTTGAAGAAGCCCTTTAACGTGCGTGGCGTCATCGAAGCCATCGAAGACACCGTCGCGCTGGTGTATTGAGAGAGGGCGGGTTCAGGATTCGTGCCGCTGAACCTGACGGATTGAGAGACAGACAGATCAGGCGTCGCCAAGGAATGCGACGCCGACTCGCGACACGGATGACGCGAAGGCGCGGTCACGGAAGACGCCCAGCCACGGAGGCTGCCTGGCTGTAGCGCCATTCGGGTCGCGCGGGTGGAATTCGGTGCGACCCTTTTTTTCTTTTCCAACACGATAGATTTCAGTTCTCCCGGGATGTACCCGCCCACCGCCGCTGCTGATCCCGGCTCGGCCACACACCCCTGTTAAAAAACGATGTTCACACGCCCGGTTTGATGCTCGGCCCCTAGCTGGGGTCGGGCTGTTTTTATCTTGCCCCGATTGGGGAGCAAGTGGCATGGGACGGCTTGGCGGGAGTTAGGCCCCGGTGAAGCGTGGTTTTTAGCCCGTGGCGAGGATTTACTTTCGGCGCCCCCGCATCGCTGGTGTAATCCCCCACAACATGATAGAAGCGAGGTACAAATATCGGGGGATCCCGGCTTGCGGGATGGGTGGGGCTGATTTACTTTGACGCCCCACTACGTGGTGGACTCATCACGTTGGTCGGGGGCTATACGCCCCACGGTTTCGCACACTTTTCTACTCCAAAGGAGTGTCTACGATGCAAGCGCCTTTCACACTGTGGCTCGCACAAGCGGCTGATGCGGCGGCCGCCGCGCCGGCTGAGGCCGTCTCGCTACCGTTCTGGTGGTACCTGGCGCCGATCGGCGCGGTGCTCGCCCTGGTCATGGCCTTTGTGTTTTACAAGTCGGTGATGTCCAACTCCGAAGGCGATGAGAACATGATTCGCATCGCCGCCTCGGTCCGCGCGGGCGCTTATGCGTACCTCAGCAGCCAGGCGAAGGTCGTTTACTCGGTGGTCGCCGGGTTGGTGGTGATTCTGCTGATCATGGGCTTCACGGGTCTTCAGTCGCAGTTGACGTGGCTGGGCTTTGCGGTCGCCGCTTCGCTGTCGGGCCTTTGCGGGTTCTTCGGCATGCGGACGGCCACCAACGCCTCGGCCCGCACCACCGCGGCGGCCAAGGAATCGCTGAACGCTGGTCTTCGCGTCGCCTTCCGTGCCGGCGCCGTGATGGGCCTGTGCGTGACGGGTTTTGCCCTGCTGGACATTTCGGTGTGGTTCTTCCTGCTGTACAAGGTGTTCGGTTACAACGACCTGGCGATGCTGACCACGATCACGCTCAGCTTCGCGATGGGTGCATCGCTGCAGGCTCTGTTCGCCCGCGTCGGTGGTGGCATCTACACCAAGGCCGCCGACGTCGGTGCTGACCTGGTCGGTAAGGTCGAAGCCGGCATCCCCGAAGACGACGCCCGCAACCCGGCCACCATCGCTGACAACGTCGGTGACAACGTCGGCGACGTCGCCGGCATGGGCGCCGACCTTTACGAGTCTTACTACGGTTCGATCCTCGCGGCTTCGGCGCTGGGCGCCGCGGCGGCGTATCAGCTGGGCCTGAATGCGACCGACGCTCTGAAGGTCGTGGTCGCTCCGGCTGCTCTGGCCGGCCTCGGCATCATCTGTGCCGTGCTCGGAACGTTCACCGTGCGGGCCAAGGAAGGCGCTTCGATGAAGCAACTTCTCAAGAGCCTGCACATGGGTGTGTGGGTCGCCAGCGGGTTGATCCTCGTCGGCTCGGCCACCATGCTCAACATCATGCTCGGCGGTATCGAGGGCGTCAGCGCCTGGGGCATCTGGGGCGCGATTTTCGCCGGCCTGATCGCCGGTCTGATCATCGCCTGGGGCACCGAGTATTACACTTCCTACGAACACGGTCCGACCCAGCGCATCGCCAAGCAGTCGGAAACCGGCCCGGCCACCGTCATCATCTCCGGCATCGCCGAAGGCATGATTTCGACCTGGATCCCGCTGCTGACGACTGTCGCCGCCATCCTCGTCGCCTTCATCAGCGCCGGTGGTAAGGACACGTTCCTGATGGGCGTGTTCGGCGTCGGCATCGCCGCCGTCGGCATGCTCTCGACGCTGGCGATCACCCTCGCGACCGACGCCTACGGTCCGATCGCCGACAACGCCGGCGGCAACGCCGAAATGACCCACCAGCCCCCGCATGTCCGTGAGCGCACCGACATGCTCGACTCGCTGGGCAACACCACCGCCGCCACCGGCAAGGGCTTTGCCATCGGTTCGGCCGCGCTGACCGCCCTGGCCCTGCTGGCCGCTTATGTGATCACCGTCAAGCAGGCGCTGGCCGGCATCCATCCTGAAATCACCGTCAATGGTGAAACGATGGCGACCGCCGGTGCTTCGCTGACGCAGATTCTCGAGTACTACGACGTGACGCTGATGAACCCGCAGGTGCTCTGCGGTCTGTTCGTGGGCGTGATGCTGGTGTTCGTCTTCTGCGCGATGACGATGAACGCCGTGGGCCGCGCCGCCTTCGCCATGATGAAAGAATGCCGCCGTCAGTTCGGCATCATGAAGGGCGCGTTCAAGGCCAACGGCATGTCCGATGAAGACATCGCCGACCCGATGAAGTGGCCGTACGAAGTGCAGGCCGAAGGCAAGCAGTATCCCGACTACGCCAACTGCGTGGCGATCTCGACCGGTGGCGCGCTCAAGGAAATGATCGTGCCGTCGATCATGGCCGTGGTCGTGCCGATCGCGCTGGGCCTGGTGCTCGGTGTGCCGGGCGTGATGGGCATGCTGGCCGGGGCGCTGGTGTCCGGTTTCGCCGTCGCCATCTTCATGGCCAACGCCGGCGGCGCCTGGGACAACGCCAAGAAGTGGATCGAAGCCGGCGCCCTCGGCGGCAAGGGCTCGGAAAACCACAAGGCCACCGTCGTCGGCGACACCGTGGGCGACCCCTTCAAGGACACCTCCGGTCCTTCGCTGAACATCCTCATCAAGCTGATCAGCGTCGTGTCGGTCGTGTTCGCCGGCCTGATCGTCAAGTTCTCACCCTTTATCACCAACGCGCTCGGTCTGACCAACCAGTAAAGACCGAGATAACGCATCCCGCCGAAGGCCCGTCAGGCACCACCTGGCGGGCCTTTTTGCGTGGTTTGGCCTTCCTGTCATGTTGGCATTAACATATCCTCAATCATGGGCAAACGAAGTCAATACATCATTTATGTTGATGAGAGCGGCGACCATGAAATGTTGTCGCCGAGCCCTGAGTACCCCATGTTTGTTCTTGCGTTTTGCATCTTTCGTATCTCGGATTACGTCCATCAAGTCGCCCCCGCCCTGCAAGAGTTCAAATTCGATCAGTTCGGCCACGATATGGTTGTGCTGCACGAACGCGACATCCGTAAGCAGGAAAACGATTTCAAGTTTCTTTTTGACGCTGCCAGCCGCAAATCATTCTTCGCCGACCTTCGCCGTTTGATGCAGCAGGTTCCGCTTCATCTGATTGCCGTGGCCATTCGCAAGGATGACCTTCGCAAACATCACGGTGAACTCGAGCACCCGTACCACATCGCGCTGGAGTTCGGACTCAATCGGGTGAATGAATACCTGATCGCCAGCGGCCAGGATGATATTCAGACGTATGTGATCGTCGAGCAGCGAGGTAAACGCGAAGACAATGAGCTTGAGTTGGAGTTTCGTAGAATTTGCGACGAACCGCTGGTTCACGATAAGCCGCTTCCATTCCGTTTGCGATTTGCAAGCAAGATGACCAACTCGTGTGGGCTGCAACTCGCGGACCTTGTGGCTCGTCCCATCGGGCGGCACGTGTTGAATCCGGGGCAGACCAACCGGGCGTATGAAATTCTGGAAAAGAAATTTGTGACCGAGGCGCCGGATGGCGCCGACGGCTGGGGGTTGTGGATTTACCCCCGACGCGATGGCGACGGCGAGATGACCCTCTTCGGCCCCTCCAAATAGCAAGCAACCCCGGTAAATACCGAGGTTGAAAGCCGATCGGGATATCCCAATCCTTGTTTTGTATATCGACTGAATTCGTCGAAATGTTTACTGTTTAAACAGTGATTTTAGCATCCGACAAGCCCCTGTCAATCACTGGCGAATCATATGGCCGGGCGGCTGAAAGGCAAGTCGTCCGCCTTCAAGACAGCCATCATAATATAATTAATATGGTATTAATTGGGATTGGCTTCGGGCCGTTGTTGAATCATCACATCGCAAAAGCCTACCCGTCGCCGCGGAATTGGCGGCGGTATTGGGTTGGGGTGATGCCCATGTGGCTGGTGAAGGCTCGGGTCAGGGCGCTGTGGTCGTAGAAACCCACCGCCTGGGCGACGGCCGCGATGCGCTGGCGCGTCTGCTGCAGCAGTCGACACGCATTGGCCAGGCGCACGCGCAGGATGTAACGCGATGGCGTTAAGCCCAGCGTCTGTTTGAACCGCCTTTCAAACTGGCTCAGCGACAGGCCCGCGCGGTGGGCGAGGTCCGGCACGGTCAGCGGCTCGGCGTAGTGGTGACGCACGTGGTCGAGCACATCGTTGAATTCGTTGTAAGGCTCCAGGGCGGTCTGCGCTTCGATGATGTTGCGCGCCACACCGATGAGCCCGATCACTTTTAGTCGCTTGCCGCGTCCCGGGCCATGCCCACGCAGCGGCATCTTGTGCGTGATGAACCAGCCGAGCGAACCGTCCGCCGCCTGGTTGAGCTCGAGCCGATGCAACAGCGGCTTGCCGGTCGTGATCACCTGCTGATCGTCCTCGGCGTATTGGGCGGCCAGCAGTTGCGGGCAAAGGTCGTAAGCATCCTTGCCCAGTACGTCGCGCTCGGTGCGTCCACCCATCTGCCGGACGAAGGCGGGGTTGCCGGCCATGATCTGCCCGCGCGTGTTTTTCACAAAAAACAACACGTCCGGCAGGTGGTCGAGAATGCCGAACATCTGCGACACATCCTCGATCTGGTGGAAAAAACGCTGGCGTTCGGAGAGGGTGACCATGCGGAAATGTTACAAGAATATTCTCATTCGTGACAAGACGCCCCGCATACGGGCGGTGACAATGAGCGTTCGCCTGGAAGGAGTGCGTATGTCTCAAAGGCCCCTGACCCGTCGCGCCGCGCTGGCTGCCGCAGCCGCTGCGGTGAGTTTGTCGCCCGGGTTGCGACAGTTGCTCGCGGACCAGACCCGCCGATTTCACATCGGCGCGTGTGACTGGTCCATCGGCAAGCGTCAGCACATCGAGGCTTTCGACGTCGCCCGGCAGATCGGACTCGACGGCGTGCAGGTCAGCTTCGACGAGGCTGGGGCGCGCTACGACCTGCGAAAGCCGGAGGTGCGTGATGAATACGCCGCCGCGTCAAAGCGCACGGGTGTCGACATCTGCTCGCTGGCGATGGGCGTGTTGAACAATCGACCGTATGCGACGGACGACGAAGCCGAGCAGTGGGTCAGTCAGTGCGTCGATGTGATGGCGGCGATGGGGCAGAAGATCGTGTTGCTGGCGTTCTTCGGCAAGGGCGACATTCTCGATCGGCCCGACCTGCAGGCGAAAGTCGTCGAGCGACTCAAAAAAGTCGCGCCCAAAGCGGAGCAGGCCGGCGTCACGCTCAGCATCGAGTCGTGGCTTGACGCTGATGCGCACCTGCGAATGCTCGACGCCATCGGCTCGCCTGCCGTGAAAATTTACTACGACCTGGGCAATATGAACAAGCGCGGCTACGACGTCTACCACGAGCTGCGCCGGCTCGGTCGTGATCGCATCTGCCAGATTCACACCAAAGAGTACGGCCACCTGCTCGGCGAAGGCCGCGTCGACTACCAAAAAATCAAAACCGCCCTCGGCGAGATCGGCTGGACCGGCTGGCTCGTCATCGAAGGCGCGACCGTCAAAGCCAAGCCCATGCCCGAATGTTACCAGCACAATCAGCGCTACCTGCGCAGCGTCTTTCCCACAGGGAGTTGACCATGACCGAGGCATCGATCGACCGTCGAAAGTTCATCGCCACCGCCGCCACAACCACCGCCGCCGTGACGCTGACGCGCCCGCGCGCCGCGTACGCTGCCGACGAAACCAAAAAGATCCGCCTCGGTCTCATCGGCTGCGGCGGGCGCGGCAAATGGATCGCCAAGCTCTTTGCGGCTCACGGGGCGTATCAGGTCGTCGCCGTCTGTGATTATTTCGCCGACCGTGCCGCCGCCGCGGCGAAAGATCACGATGTGCCTGCCGATCGTCAGTACACCGGCCTCGGTGGTTACAAGAAACTGCTGGCCTCGGATGTCGACGCGGTGGCCATCATCTCGCCTCCGTATTTTCACCCCGAGCAGGCGGCCGCGGCCGTGTCGGCGGGCAAGCACGTCTACCTGGCCAAGCCCGTTGCCGTCGATGTGCCCGGTTGTCACAGCATCACCGCCTCGGGCGCCGCGGCCACGTCGAGCAACCTCGCCTTCCGCGTCGACTTTCAGACGCGCATGGACCCGTACTACCTCGAAGCGCTGCAGCGCGTACACGACGGCGCGATCGGCGACTTCGCTTTCGGCGAAGCGTCCTACCACGCCGGCCGCCTCGGCAAGCACGGTGAAGACAACACCCCTGAAGGCCGCCTGCGCAACTGGGTTTTCGACAAGGCCCTGTCCGGCGACATCATCACCGAGCAGAACATCCACACGCTGGACGTGATGAGCTGGATCATGAAGGCGCCACCGCAGCGTGCGGTCGGCGGTTGCGCCCGCAAGGTGCGCCTCGACGCCGGTGATTGCAGCGACACGTTCAGTCTCGTGTATGAATATGCTGACAACGTGAACATCAACTTCAGCTCACGGCAGTTCGACGCCTTCGGCTCCAAACCGGATGGCATCCGCAACCGCATGTTCGGCACCGACGGCGTGCTCGAAACCATGTACGGCGGGCTCACCTTCATTCGCGGTAAAAACTTCTACAAGGGCGGCGCCAGCCCCGGCATCTACAAAGACGGCGCCGCGGCCAACATCGCCGCCTTCGCCGACGAAATTCACCGCAAGGATTTCGCCAACACCACCGTCGCCCCCAGCGTGCAGAGCAACCTCATCACCATCATGGGCCGCACTGCCGCTTACACCGGCAAGATCATCACGTGGGACCAATTCGTGAAATCCACCGACAGGATCGACGGCCGCCTGGAAGGACTCAAACTATGACACGCTCAGTTTCACGTCGTCGTTTGCTTGCCGGCGCCGCCGCGGTGGCCGCTGCGCCGATGTTCGTTCCGTCGCGCCTGCTCGGTGATGATGCGCCATCGAATCGCATCGCCCTCGGGTTCATCGGCGTCGGCACGCACGGCCACGGGTACAACCTCAAATCGTTTCTGCAGCAGAAGGACGCACACGCCGTCGCGGTGTGTGACGTTTACGCCAGCCGGCGTGACCGGGCGGTGAAGACGATCAACGATCATTACAAAACGACCGGCTGCAAGCAGTACGCCGACTTCCGCGACCTGCTGGCGGACAAGTCGATCGACGCGGTCTGCATTTCGACGCCGGACCACTGGCACGTCCCGCTGTCGATGGCTGCGCTGTCGGCCGGTAAAGATGTCATGTGCGAAAAGCCCACGCTGACCATCGCTGAGGGCCGCACGCTGGTCGATCATGTGGCCAAGGCCGGGCGCGTGTTCGCCGTCGGCCTCGAAGATCGCTCGGTGATCTACTACCACAAGCTGGCGGAGTTCGTCCGCAACGGCGCGATCGGCAAGCTGCACACGATCCGCGTCAAGCTGCCGGCCGGTGAGAATTTTCCGAAGGAAGAACCCGTGCCCGTGCCCGCGGGGCTCGACTGGAACATGTGGCTGGGGCCCGCACCGTTTGCCCCGTTCACCCCGACGCGCACCGGCCCCCAGCAGTGGCGAAACATCTACGACTACTCCGGCGGCAAGTTCACCGACTGGGGTTCGCACCTGCTGGATACCGCGCAGGTCGCCAACTTCTCCGAGAAATCAAGCCCCGTCGAGGCGACCGGCTCCGGTGAGATTCCGTCGAATGCGATGACGACGCGCCCCGTCACGTACAAGCTGCATTACCGCTACGCCAACGGCGTCGAGATGCATGTCGAGTCCGGCGGCATCAGCCTCCGCTTCGAAGGTGATGCCGGCTGGGTCGGCAACAACGGCTGGCGCGGCCGCCTCGAAGCCAGCGACGACAAGATTCTTCACACGCGCTACGAGCCCGGCCAGACCAAACTCTGGCTCATGCCCCCGACCGAACACCGCAATTTCCTTGATTGCGTCAAGAGCCGACAGACGCCGACTTACTCCGCCGAGGATCTGCAGCGGCTGAGCACCACCATGCACATCGGCAACATCGCCACCGAACTCGGCCGCACGGTGAAGTGGGATCCGAAGACCGAGTCGTTCGTCAATGACGCGGCTGCCGACAAGCTGCGCTCGCGTGAAAGTCGCAACTGGCAAGCCTGATCATTCTTTCCTTCCGTGCTCGTGCTCGTAACTCGTAATCGTTTATCGACGGTTGCCAGAAATTTCGATTACGAGGAACGATGACGAGCACGAGCACGAATCTGGTCTTTACAAGCGAGGTTGACATGCAATCGATGCGTCTACTGTTTGGGTGCCTGATGATCATCGCGATCAGCTTTGCCGCGACGGTTCGTGCTGCTGACAAGGTCCCGCCGTTTTACGCGATGGACACCTCATTCAACCGCTCGGGTCTGCCGCTGGATCAGCAGTTCGATCTCGTGGCCAAACTCGGGTACAGCGGCGTGGCGTGGCACGAGCAGGCGCCCGAGTCGCTTGGGCCCGTGCTCAAAGCCCTCGATGAACATGATCTGAAAATGATCGCCATCTACTGCCCGCTGAAGTTGACCCCCGACGGGAGCGTCACGGCTTCGGGGGTGTTCAGCGAGATGGTCAAGGCCCTCAAAGGGCGCGACACGATCATCTGGATTCACTTTTCCGGCAAGGGGCCGGCGATCGACTCGCTGACTGCCGACAGCGTCGTGATTCAGAATCTGCGAAAGATCGCCGACGAGGTCGGCAAGCAGGGCCTGCGTGTGGCGATCTATCCGCACTTCTGGGAATGGACCCAGCAGTTCGCCGATGCGGTGAAGGTTGCACGGGTCGTGGACCGCGACAACTTCGGCGTCACGTTCAATCTCTGCCACACACTGGCCGGCGGCGACGAGGCGAAGATTCCCTCGCTGCTGGAACTCGGCCGCGACAAGCTGATGACCGTTACCATCTGCGGGGCTGACACGGGCATCACCGGCGGCAAATGGAACCAGTTGATTCAGCCGCTTGGCGAGGGCAGCTACGACGTCGGCATCGTCACACGCAAGCTTCGCGAAATCGGCTACACCGGATCGGTCGGTTTTCAGGGTTACGGCATCAAGATGCCGGCGCGCGATCTGCTGACGCGCACCATGAACGGCTGGCGCGCCCTGCACGCATCGCCCTGATCAGTCCACATCATCATCATTGCGCAAGCGGTCGGCCAGGTCAGACATGACGCGGTTGATCGTGTCGGGGCTGAACCCGCGACGGGCCAGCAGGCTCCATATCCGCTGGCGCCGCTTGGCCGGATCGCACCGCTGCAGGGCGGCGGTGTCGAGCTTGCGATCGGCGAGCTGGCGAGCCTCGCCGATGTGGTCGTAATCCTCGTCCGCTTCACGGATCAATTCGTCGATCAACTCGCGCGGCAGGCGCTTCTGCATCAACTTCTGTTGCAGCAGGCGAGCCCCGGCCCCTTTGCGGGCGCGCTGGGTGGCGATGACGGATCGGCCATAGGCTTCATCATCGACGATGCCGAGCTCGACCAGGCGCGCGACCACCGCCTCGCTGGTCCGGGCGTCGTGTCCTTTCTGCGTCAACTTGAAACGCAACTCGCCGGAGGAATAGTCCCGGCGGTTGATCAGCCGCTGGGCGTCGACGCGCACCTGCTCGGCGGCGGCGAGTTGCGTCACCCGCTCGGCCAGGTTCTGGTCCCAGACATCCCCGACCCGCAGCCCCAGCGTATTGACCTGCTCCCACCGCAGCGTCGCCACGGTCTTCTTCCCCACGCGGACGCTGCAACGGTCCGGGTCGGTCCGGCGGGCCTTGATGGCGGTAATCGTCGGCAAATCACTCATGGAATGCATTCTAAACCACCCCCGTTTAGCCGGCGAGCTTGCTCGCCGCTTGCGGCGCCTCCCGCAGCAGGCAAACTCGCCGGCCAAGCGTCAACCAACAGCTTTTGCACATGCCTTCCACACGCTTCGTGATCGGTCGCGTCTGTGATATGCTGCCGGGTCTTAATCCGCAGCCCCGATTCGGAAAGGCGAAGAATCATGGCAAGCATCTGGCAGGCCCCCGAAGATATCCGTCAGCAGGTCCAGGCCCTTCAGGAAGAGCACCATCACCACCTGGCCCACGCCAGCGTCTGGGTGCTCTGCTCCGATGGCAAGTCCGTCCGCGACAATCACATCATCGTGACCCAGACCAAGAAGTGCACCAAGACCGAGAAGCTTTCCAGTGGTCATGACTTCAAGATCGTGATCCTGATGGAAGCCTGGGCGAACCTGCCGGACGAAGCCCGCGAGATCGCCCTGGACGAGGCGCTGTGCCGCTGCGGCGTGCGGTATGTTCCGCAGATGATGGAGATCAACGGCCGCAAGGAAGTCGTCAAGGATGAACTCGGCCGCACGGTCTACACCGGCGAGATCGACCACGACAAGGAAGGCAATCCCCGCTGGAAGATCAATCAGCCCGACGCGGGTCTGTTCTACAAGCTGCTGCAGCGCCGCGGCAAGTATTCCGAGCAGGCTGACAACGTCACGCGCGCCCTGGCGGACAAGCCCATCAAAGAGCCCGTCATTGCCGATCGCGCCGACATGGTCGAGATTGAACTCTGATCCCCCGGTGCGTCGCACTTCAGTGCGACGCGCTAACCCTTATTCCGCATCGTCACGAATTCCTCCGCCGCGGTGGGATGAATCGCCACCGTGGCGTCGAAGTCCTTTTTCGTCAGCCCGGCGCGCACGGCGATCGCCACGCCCTGCATGATTTCCGCTGAGTCGGGCCCGAGCATGTGCGCTCCGACGACGCGGTCGGTGGTCGCATCGACGATGAGTTTCATCAGCGTCTTTTCATCGCGCCCGCTCATCGCATTTTTCAGCGGACTGAACCGGGAGTGGTACACGTCGACGGCTTCGAGGTCATCGCGGGCTTCGGATTCGGTCAGGCCGACCGACGCCATCGGGGGTGAGCTGAACACGGCCGTGGCGATGTTGTGATAGTCCATGGCCGTCGGCGTGTTGTCGAAGATCGTCTTCACCAGCGCGTGAGCCTCGGCGATGGCGACCGGCGTCAGGTTCATCCGATCGGTGCAGTCGCCGATGGCATAGATGTTTTCGACGCACGTGCGCGAATATCGATCGACCATGACCGCGCCGTTCTGAGCGGTGTCGACCCCGCTGGCTTCGAGGCCCAGTTCCTGCGTGTTGGGCACACGACCGATGGCGTAGAGCACCTGGTCGACTTCAAGATGCGACTCGTCGTTGAGTTCGACGCGCAGCGCGCCCTCGATGGTGCGGGCGATGTGAACCACATCTCGCTCGAATCGCAGATCGATCCCGCGGGCGCGCATCTGCTCGGCGAGCAGGCTGCGAACCTCGTAGTCGAAGCCGCGCAGGAACATCGGCCCGTAGTACAGTTGCGTGACCCGCGAGCCCAGCCCGTGAAAGATCCCGGCAAATTCGACGCCGATGTATCCACCGCCGACGATCAACACGCGTCGCGGCAGTTCATCGAGAAAGAACGCCTGGTCGGAGGTGATCGCCAGTTCGCCGCCGGAAATCTCCGGCAGGCGGGGGCGCGACCCGGTGGCGATGAGAATGTTCTGAGCGGTGATCGTCTTCTCGCCGACGGTCAGGGTGTGCGCATCGCGCAACGTCGCATGACCAATGAGGATCGTCACGCCGGAGTTTTCCAGCAGATTCGTGTAGATCTCGTTGAGGCGCTGAATCTGCTTGTTTTTACGGGCGATGAAGGTCGGCCAGTCGAAGATCGACTTGTCGATCGACCACCCCAGGCCCGCCGCGTCGTCGATCTCTTCGCGGACGTGGGCCGCGTAGACCATCAGCTTTTTCGGCACGCAGCCGATGTTCACACACGTGCCGCCGAAGTGTTGTGACTCGGCGATGGCGACTTTCGCGCCGGTCGCCGCCGCCAGTCGGGCCGCGCGAACCCCGCCGCTACCGGCCCCGATCACGAAAAGGTCGTAGTCGAATTGCGTCATTGGTCAATCAGTCGAATCGGCCCGCGTCGTAGGCTTCCCAGAAGCCGATCGGGGGCTGCTTGGTTTCGAGGGTCACGCCGATCTCCTGCATCGTCGGAATGCGGCGGGCGTCCATGATCCCCTTGGTGATGTTTGTTGGGGTGAAGATCAGGCGGGTGAGGTTACGGCCGGCCACGGGGGTCAGGTCCGTGACTTTCGTGCCGGCGATGTGCAGACGCTCGAGCTGCGGCAACTGCTTGACGACTTCGATGCTGCTGACGGGGGTGTTCTCGATCGTCAGGCTCACCAGCGGCATGCCCGCCAGGGGCGAAAGATCTTCGACCTGCGTGTTGCTGATCCAGAGAATCGTCAGCGGCATGCCTTTGAGCGCCGAAAGATCTTTGATCGGCGTGCCGACGAGATTCAACTCGGTGATTTGTTTGCCTGCCAGCGGCGACAGGTCGACGACCTGGGTGTTGTTGAGCCATAGTTTTTCCAGCGGCACGTCGCGGAGCGGGCTGATGTCGGACACGGGCGTGGACTCGAGGAACAACTCGCGCAGCGGCAGTTTGGCCAGCGGGCGAAGATCATCCACGGGCGTGTTCATCAGGTCGAGGTAGATCAGCGGCAACCCGCGCAGCGGCCCGAGGCGGATAATGCCGGTCTCACGCAGGGCGGCCATGAGTTTGCCATCCTTGACCTGGAACTGACCGGAGCCGTTGTACTGCGGGTTGGCGGTGCGGATGCGGGCGTTCAGGGCATTCGGCGACAGGTCGACCTCGTGGGCCGACTCTTTGGCGACGGGTTCTTCCGTGGCGGGCGCCTCGGCCTTGGCCGGGGGCTCTTCGGCGGCGGGAGCTTTGGGCTGAGCCTCGGGCTGGGTCTGAGTCGTGGCGTCGCTTGGCGTGGCGGATTGCCGCTCGACGGGTTTGGGCTGCTCCTTGGAGCAGGCGGCCATCATCGCCACCAGCACGATCACGCCGAGCCGCTTGGTCCATGGGGATTGATATGTCTGCATGTGTTTCACTTCGCCTCGTTGGGGGGTGCGTCGTCTCGCTGAAAAAACATCATGTGCTGCCACGGCAACTTGTCGAACGACTCGACGAGTTTGAATCCGTTGGCGGTCATCTCCTTCATCATCTGCGCCCGCGACATTTTGTGAAGTGGCTTGATCGGCACGCTCTCATCTTCGGCTCGAAACTCCACGAGCACAACCCGCCCGGCAGGTTTGAGCGCCCGCCGGATCGCCGCGAGCATGTGCACGGGCCGATCGAATTCGTGATACACATCGACCAGCAGAATCAGATCGCACGACGCAGCCGGCAGGCGGGGGTCGACCACGGTCCCGAGCACGGGCGTCAGGTTCGTGACGCCGGCCGCATCGGCGCGGTCGTTGAGCATCTGCAGCATTTCGGGCTGAATGTCCGAGCCGTAGACCCACCCGCCGGGCATCACTGCCCCGGCGAGGCGCAGCGTGTGGTACCCGTTGCCGCAGCCGAGGTCGCACACCACATCGCCGGGCTTCACATGCAGCGCCTTCATCATCAGCGCCGTGTTTTCCTCCGCCTGCCGGGTTTTGCGCGTCAGCCAGTCGGCGCCGTGAAACGACATGGTCCGGGCGATCGTGCGCCCCATGTACTCGGTCAGCGCCGGCGGCAGTTCAGTCTCCTGCGCGACGGCCGCGGCGCCGAACACGAGCACGATCAACAGGTACGACAACCCCTGTCGGCAGCGGGTCCGTGGCACAGCCGCCCTCGGCTGTGCGGGTGATGACTTTCGCACAGCCGAGGGCGGCTGTGCCACAGTTTGGCAAAAGCGATGAGTCATGGTCATCTCCCAATAGGGGCCAGCGTGCCGGCTTCGAGTTGGCGAAGCTGGCGGTAGCGGTCGACGATCGTCTGCTCCGCGATGATCGGCAGATTGTGCGCCAGCGCCACCGACTCAGCGACGTAAAGAAACCGCATGCACTTGACGATCTTCCGCTCGAGGGTATCGCGTTGGATGTCGAGGTCGATCAGGTCGTCGCGCAGTTTTTCGAGGCGGTCGTAATCGCGATGTTCATACACCGCGTCGAGGATGTCATCGGTTTCGTTGTGCATGATCAGGCAGACCTGCGGGTTCCATGGGTTATCCAACTCAGGCCAGCGGTTGCACAGGGCGCGGGCGATGTTTTTACGAAGTTTGTCGTATTCCTTCTCGATGAGCCTGGTACGACTTTTCAAGCCTTTTTCTTCGGCGATGAGCTTGCTTTTAAGCTGGCGTGCGGACTTGCCGCGATCTTCGCCGTGCAGTTTGAGCTGGTCGCTGAGCCCTTCGAGCACCGCCCGCTCAGCGGGATCGGCCACGGCATGCAGGCGCGCGTATGAGGTCTCAACATCAAACAGGTTTTTGTGCTTGTCACTGGCGACCGAGGAATACTTCCGCAGCAGGGCGTCGGAGGTTTTGACACCGATGTCGATGGAGTCTTCGGTGAGTTGGGTGTAGGCATGGGCCTCGTTGAAGCTGGTGACACCGTCGTGGTTGTAGTCGGGCTTGTCGACCTTTTCGCCGAGGCGGTTGACCCCGAGCAGGGCGGCCCAGAAGCAGCTTGAATACTCCTCGAATTCCGCCTCGTCGATCGCGGCGGTGCAGCCGGCGGCGGGGCGGTCATGGACCGTGGCGAAAAACCCGCAGCGCGGCGCATCGGACAGCCCCTTGTCCGGATCGCCCTCGTTGAAAATCACGTTGGCGAATCCACCCGCGTAGCACTGCACCATCACCATCACCACGGGACTGGTCGCCGGCAGCTTGTCCAGTCGTTTCACGAAGTCGCGCATCGACAGGTCCTGTCGATTCCACAGATGTACCAGCGTGTTCTGCGAGCTTTTGGGTTTAGCTTTGCCGCCGTGCCCGGTGAAGTAGATCATCATGCGGTCGCCGGGGGCGAGTTGATCGGCGGCAGTGTCAAAATACGCATCAAGGTTTTTCAGGTTGCACGCTTCGTGCGGTTGGTCGATCTTGTGCGAGCGGTACTGCTCATCAACACCGGCTGCGTCATCAAAAATTTCCGACAGCACAAGGTTGATCTCGGGCAGCACCTCGTCGGGGGCCAACTCGACCAGGTCGCGCCCCGCGTCGTTGCCATCGGCGAAGAGAATCGTCTGTGCGTTCTCAGCGCGGCCGAGCCCCTGAAGCACGCGTTGAAAATACTGAACATTCCGCTCCAGCGAGAGTTGATTGCCGGATGGGGCATACCCGCCACCGAACGTAAGAAAGTGATCGGCGGCGTGGGCGGGCAAACAGACCGCACACATCAACAGAACTACGGCCGGCGTGAGCCTCTGCGGCAACGCGGGGCGACTGAAAAACATAGGCAATTCCTCGATTTTCGACGTGCCCTGATTATAGCGGACCGAGGCGAGAATCCGACGGGGCGTTACAATGGGTGGCAGTTTTAAGGCGTTACCCATTTCAAGGAGCTGATCATGATGCGTTGCGCGATGTTTGGGCTGATCGTGGGATTGATGGTCGGGTGTTCACCTTCGGAGCAGTCCGCCGAATCGAAGTCGACGCCCGATCAGAACGCGGAAGCTGCGCCCGCCGCGGCGCCCGCGCCCAAACCCGAGCCCGTGACGGTGCACCCATTCAATGGCAAGGACCTGGAAGGCTGGACACTCAGCGGCTACGTCAAGCGCAGCCACTGGCAGGTCGGCACCGCCAAGGTTGATCCCAGCGACCCGAAGAAACTCATCGTCGAGCCCGGCGGCAGCGACCTGGTCTCGGCCGGCATCGTCGGCGCGAACATTCACACCGATCAGAAGTTCGGCGATGCGCGGATCGAACTGGACGTGATGATTCCCGCGGAGTCCAACAGCGGCGTGTTTGTGATGGGCGAATACGAGGTGCAGATTCTCGACGACCCCAAGGCCAACGTAGATTCGCCCAGCGATATGGACAGCGGCGCGATCGTGACGGTGAGTCCGCCGAAGAAACTGATCAAACTCGAGCCGGGCCAGTGGCACCATTACGTGATCGAATACCAGGCGCCGCGTTTCGACCCGACGGGGGCCAAGATGCTGGACGCACAGATCCGCAAAGTCGTCATTAACGATCAGGTCGTGCAGGCTGAGGTGAATGTGCCGAACGTGACCGCCAGCAACCTGACCGGCGAGGAACACACCGAAGGCCCGCTGATGCTGCAGGGCGCCGAGGGGCCGGTCGCTTTCCGTAACATTTCGATCACGCCGCTGAACCGATGAGCGGTTCGCCGTGCTCGTTGGGTGTTGCAATTCGGTCTCAGCGGGGCCGAACAAGTCGCCGCGGGTCGTGGATGATCAGGCATACAATATGATGCCTTTTTACAGGAGCGATCACGATGCGTGTTGCGATACCGTTGTGCGATGGACAGTTCTCAGCCCACTTCGGCCGATCTGACGCGGTGGCGTTGGCGGAGGTCGATCTGGAAGCTCGGACATACGACCAGGTGCGGACCCTGGAGCGAAACAGCCAGGGCTGCGACACGATGCCGAGTTGGCTGGCGTCGCTGGCCGTGGAGCGGGTGCTGGCTGGCGGCATCGGAGCCGGGGCTATCGCCGGACTCGGGGAGCGCGGCATCGCCGTAACCAGCGGGTTCGACGGGGCGGAGGCGATCGATGTGCTCGATCAGTTCGTGTCGGACCCGGATGCCGCCGGTCGGGCTCCCGCTTCGTGCAATCATCACGATGAACCCGGGCACGAACACCACCACTGCAAACACCACTGAAGCCGATGTCGAATCCGATCGGGCCACCCACGCAAGCGGCGCTGGATCGCCATCGCGCCGCCCGTCACAAAGGCTGCCTGGCGTGCGGCGGCGAGCACGTCGGGGGCATGCGCCTGCACTGCCGGGTGCAGCCGGGCGGCCTGGTCGTCGGCGACTTCGAACCGCAGGCTTGGATGAGCGGGTACGACGGGCGGATGCACGGCGGGATGGTGGCGATGGTTCTCGACAGCGCGATGACACAGTGCCTGTTCGCACACGACATGGTCGGCGTCACGGCCGTGCTGCACATACGCTTTCGCAAGCCGGCCTTGCTGAATTACCGCTATCGCGTCGAAGCGCGCCTGACCGAGTACGTCGGCTACGGCTATCGCCTGACAGCCAACCTCTGGCACGCCGACGACCGCATCGCCGACGCCGAAGCCCAGTTCGCCCCCGAAGCCTGACCAGCCCGCCACCCAGCGGCCTTGCCCCCATCCACGACCGCCCCAAGGTGTAACACCCCACCCCGCCGACCCGTGATCCATCACGCACGTCATCGCGTCATGAACAATGCACAAGCAAACTCACAAATTCTAATGTTCTTAATAACATTAGAATGTGAATCAGTAGGCAAAAGCGATGACCAATCGGCGGTTTGCCCAGTCAACCAGTCAACCAGTCAACCAGTCAACCAGTCAACCAGTCAACCAGTTAACCGATTACCCGTCGGGTTGATTCACGGTTGTTGCTCGGTCCCGGGCCGTCGGCGATCCGACTTGTCGTCGCGGGACGGCTCAAACGCTGGGGCAGTTGCCGGGATCCTCGATTTCGCGGGCAGTGTCGTTTTCGTAGACGTAGACCTTGCCGTCGGTTTCCTGCTGGCGGGCGAGTTTGTGGCCGCCGTCGCAGAAGGGATAGTTTTTCGACAGGCCACACATGCAGATCCATGTGCTCTGATCGGAGGGTTTGACTTCGAGGGGGCCGGTGGCGGTGTGTTTGACGATGCGTGTCATGAGGTGGTTCCTTGTCCGGGTGCTGCGGTCGGCGGATAATGTGATGTGCAACGGCTCAGTATTCAACTCGGCGTGATCGTCCTGCTGGCGATGTTTTCAGTCGGCTGCGACAGCTTCATCAAGGCCTGGATGGTCCAGTCGCCCAACCACGACGATCGCGCCCCGGCTTCACCTTCGGATGCGTGGTGGCTGAATCTGTTACACGTGGATCGTGAAATGTTCGCCACGGTCGCGCCCGGCGTGACGCTGCGGTTGTGGGCGATCGAACCCGATCCGGCGAAGACCCCCGGCCACAAACCGCGCGGCACCATCCTCGTGCTGCACGGCCACCTCGACCATTCAACCGTCATGCTCATCAAGGGGCACGACCTGGCCGCGGCCGGCTACCGGGCGATCATGGTCGACATGCGCGGCCACGGCGGGTCCAGCGGACAGTACACAACCTTCGGGGCGCTGGAGTCGCGCGACCTGATCAAAGTCATCGACGACCTGCAGGCCCAGGGCCTGATCGAGGGGCGGCTAGGCGTGTGGGGCATGTCGATGGGCGCGGCGACAGCGATTCAACTGGCCGGGCGAGACCCGCGCGTGCGGGCCGTCGTGGCCGTAGCGCCGTACACGAACCTGCGCGCCGTCGGCGCCCACGCCATCCGCGTGTTCATTCCCCTGCGCGGCTGGTGGCTCAGCGAGACCGACATCCAGCGACTGATCACCGAGGCCGGCGACATGGCGGGGTTTGACCCCGATGAGGCGGACGCGCTGGCGGCGATCAAGCGGACCGACGCGCCGGTGCTGATCGCTTCGGGGTGTTGGGATATCGTGGTGCCGCACGCACAGAGCGTCGAACTGCATGACGCAGCGCCGGATCACAGTCGGTTGATATCACTGCCGCTGACCGGTCACATTCTCGCGGGTGTCGACCTCGGCGGACAGATCAAACGCGCCTCGATCGCCTGGTTTGATCAGCATCTTGTTGAGTCGGTCGAATAGCCCCGCGCGCCGGATGACGCGGCAATCAATCCGGCCGCCGATGTCGAGCCAGTCGCAGGGCCAGCTCGCGCATGTCCATCACCGTGTCGGTTTCGTCGACGATTTCTTCGCCGAGCAGGGTTTCGACGGTGTCTTCGAGCGTGACGATGCCGGCGGTTCCACCGTACTCATCGACGACCTGGAACAGGTGCTCGCGGCGACGGACGAACTCGGTGAACGTCGAAGCGACATCGGCGGTTTCGGGTATGGCATGGATGGGGCGGGCGAGCTCGCGCATGGTGATGTTGTTTTCACCGTGCCGCATGTGCTGGAGAATCTGGTACCGCAGGACGATGCCGACCAACTCGTCGGGCGACTGGTCATACACGGGCATGCGCGCAAAGCGCAGCGCCAGTTCGGAATCGAGCACCTGCTCGACGCTGGCGTCGGCGTGGACCATTTCGACGACATGGCGCGGGGTCATGATCTCCTTGATGCGCACCTCGTGAAGCGCCAGCAGGTTTCGGATCGTGCGCGCCTCACCGGGCGCGATCACGCCTTCACTGCTGCCCATCTCCGCGAGCACCTGAAGCTCCTCGCGGCTGAGCACGTTCGGGTGGCGCTGGCCGGAGACGTGGCGCGACAGCCAGTCGCAGACGATCACCAGTGGATACATTCCGTAGATCATCGCGACGATGGTCCACGTGGTGAAACCGGCCAGGCCTTTGCAGTAGACCGCCCCGAGCGTTTTGGGAATGATCTCCGAGATCAGGAGAATCAGCAGGGTCAGCACCGCGCCGATGATCGCCACGTAGGTCGAGCCGAAGACGATCTGCGCCTGGGCGCCGACGCCGGTCGCGCCGACGGTGTGGGCGATGGTGTTGAGCGTGAGGATGGCCGCCAGCGGGCGATCGACATGCGTTTTGAGTTGCATCAGGCGCTTGCCGGTCCGCGGTGATTGTTCGGACAGCAGCCCGATGTGCCCGTACGGCATCGATAAAAACGCCGCCTCCAGCAGTGAGCAGAGAAACGACACCCCCAGCGCCAACATCAGATAAAAGATCAATAAAAGCATGAGTGTTCCGTGCCGAAATCCATCGTGCGGGTCAACTATACCACATCGACCAGTCGGGATACGCTATACACATGGCTGACCTGTGGGCGGACCAGCGCGAGAAGCTTCTGAAGACGGCCGAGCCGCTGGCGGTCCGCATGCGCCCCCAGACGCTCGACGAATTCGCCGGGCAGACCCACTTCCTCGGGCCCGGCAAGCTGCTGCGACGGATGCTCGAAGCCGACCGCCTGACTTCGGTGATTTTCTACGGCCCGCCCGGTTGCGGAAAAACCACACTCGCCGAGGTCATCGCCACCGTCACCCAGCGCCACTTCGAACGCGCCAACGCCGCCACAATCGGCGTCAAGGAAGTTCGCATGGTGCTCGAGGACGCCGTGCGCCGGCTGACTGATCCCGCCGGGCAGGGCCGCAAGACGATCCTGTTTCTCGATGAGATTCACCGCTTCAACCGCGCCCAGCAGGATGTGCTGCTGCGCGATGTGGAGCGTGGCACGATCACACTGATCGGCGCGACCACGGAGAATCCCTTTTTCGCCGTGAACAGTCCGCTGGTGTCGCGCTCGCAGGTGTTTCAGTTTCAATCGCTCAGCGAAGACGACATCAAAACACTGCTCCGCCGCGCGATCGCCGATGAAGATCGAGGCTACGGCAAGCTCAAGCTCCAAGTCACCGATGAGGCGCTGGATCACTGGGCCGTGATGTGCGACGGCGACGCCCGCCGCGCCCTGACCGGCCTCGAAATCGCGGTGTTGTCGACGACCAAGCCCGATGACGAGCGCAGCGAGTCGTCGGGGTCTACGGAGGCGGTTGTCATCACCCGCGCCATTGCCGAAGAATCCATCCAGCGCAAAGCCCTCGAGTACGACCCGACCGGCGATTCTCACTATGACACGATCAGCGCGTTCATCAAATCGATGCGCGGGTCGGACCCCGACGCGGCGGTGTACTGGCTGGCTCGCATGATCGTCGCGGGTGAAGACCCGTTGTTCATCGCCCGCCGCATCGCCATCCTCGCCAGTGAAGACGTCGGCAACGCCGACCCGCGCGCGATCACCGTTGCCGCCAGCGCGTATCAGATCACCGAGCGCATCGGTCTGCCCGAAGCTCAGCTCACGCTCGCCCAGGCGGCGATCTACATGGCGACCGCCCCCAAGTCGAACGCCTCGACGCTCGCCATCGGCCGGGCGGTGTCGGACGTGAAGAATCAGCGGACCGTGCCCGTGCCCAAACACCTGCGCGACACGCACTACGCCGGCGCCAAGAAGCTTGGTCACGAAGGCTACCAGTACGCCCACAACTCCGAGCACGGCTACGTCGACCAGGACTACCTCGGCGTCGACAAAACCTACTACGAACCGGTCGACCGCGGCTACGAAAAACACATCCGCCAATACATGCAGTGGCTGGCATCGCTGAGCGAATCAGGCGACGACCGCGCGTGACACCCAATGCATTACCCGTTTAGCCGCGACCCGACCGGGAGCGCGACGCCGCGATCATCGGCCCTTGCGTTTGGGATCGATCTCGCGGAGGTATGACCACGAATAAATGCCGGTGTGATGACCGTCGGAGAAGCTGATACGGATCGCGTAGTTGCCGACGAGCTCGGCGCTGAGGGCGGTGACGGGGCCTTCGTGATCGGCCATTGACTGCGGCAGCACCGTCAGCGGGTTCTGCTCGATCTGCTCGCGCAACACGCGCATCTCGGCGGAGGGTGAAAACTTGCGCAGATGGGCGATCGGATAGAAGCTGACCGTATCGTCGGGCCAGGTGACGGTCAGGCCTTTTTCGCGGTCGAGGTCGAGGTGTTTGGGGCGCTCGCTCATGGGCTCACATCATAGTAGACTCTGCGGCCATGAGTCACTTTGCCGATCAACTGCTCGAATCCGTCGCCGCCAAGGCGGCTCCCGTCTGCGTCGGGCTGGACCCGGTGCTCGCCAAACTGCCGGACCCGGTGCGACGCGCCGCCGACAGCGATCTCGACGCCATCGCGACGTTTTCACTCGGCGTTGTTGAGGCGGTCGCCCCGCATGTGCCGTGCGTGAAAATTCAGTCGGCTTGCTACGAGCGATTCGGCGAGGTGGGCGTGGCGGTGTATCACCGTGTCGCCGCGATGGCGCGCGAGGCGGGCCTGCTGGTGATCGGCGACGCCAAGCGCGGCGACATCGGCGTGACGGCTGAGCATTATGCCGTGGCCGGGCTCGATCCCGTCGACGCCCTGACGATCAACAGCTACTTCGGCCGCGATGGCATCGAGCCGTTCTGTAAGCACGCCGACGCCACCGGCAAGGGGCTGTTCGCCCTGGTGCGCACGTCGAACCCCGGCGGGGATGCGATTCAGTCGTTGCAACTGGCTGATGGTCGCACGGTCGCGCAGGCGGTGGGGGCGCTGATGGCGGAACTCGGCGAGCCGTACGTCGGTGATTCGGGGTACAGCCTGCTGGGCGCGGTCGTCGGCGCGACCAAGCCGGGTGATGCGGCGGCGCTTCGGAAGATCATGCCGAAGCAGATTTTTCTCGTGCCGGGCTTCGGCGCGCAGGGTGGTGGGGCGGACGATGTGCGTGCCTGTTTCAACACCGACGGTCGCGGCGCGATCATCACAGCCAGCCGGTCGGTGATCTACGCATTTGCCGGGGGCGACGCGGCGCAGTGGCAGTCGTCCGTACAACAGGCGGCGGTCGATCTGTGTCAGCAGGTCGGTGCGATTCTCGCTTAACGCCAATCGACGAAATCACACACTTACGGACTCGGCATTTTTTCCATCCGTTGATCCGCCGGTTTCCTGTCAACAGATCGCCGTTCTCTATCGTATGATTCTCCAGTCAAGCACCGGTCCTTCTGAAAGGAGCGTGCGACATGACTGCCCGCCTGAATCGATCCCACCGACCCATGTAAACGGTTCGACATGACACGTTGTGGTGTTGTGGTTGAATCGTTGATCCCTCATTGCAGGAGACGCCTCATGTGGACCCGTTTTGTCATCGATGTTGCGGTTTGCGTCGGTTGCATGGCCTTTCTTGTCGTGGGCACGCCTACGGTCGGCTCGGCGGCAGAAACCGATGGGCTGCTGGCGTCGGTCGTTACCGTCGATGGTGTCATCACCGGTGTGCAGGGCGATGATTTCACTGTCCGGGCAGATGACGGCTCTGCGCAGAATTTCACCGTCAACATCGACACGCTCTACACGCAGGCCGGCATCGCGTCGACGAGGGAAAAGACCCTCAAGGCCGGTCACAAAGTGGCGGTCACACACAAGGCCGGCATCGCGCTGACCGTCATGGCGGACTGACAACACAACCCCTCACCGGGCGGCTCCATGACTGAGTCGCCCGTACCGGATCGGGGCATGTTCGTACATGCTCCGGTCTTTATCGATAGGGCGGTTCATGGCACGCGTGCGGCGCGGTACACTGATGGCATGTCTGACTGGACGCCGCGACTGATCGTGCTGGCCTGCTTCGTGTTGATACTCGGGTTGCCATTTGTGTTTCGCCCCGAGGCCGCGGAGGTTCCCGCCGATGCGCTGCGGCTGGTGGTGATCACACCGCACAACGAGCAGATCCGCTACGAGACCGAGCAGGCGTTCAGCCGGTGGCATCAGGCCCATCACGGCCGCCCCGTCGTCATCGACTGGCGAGCCATCGGCGGCACCAGCGATATCGAACGTCAGCTCATCAGCGAGTACGCCGGTCTGCTCGAAGAAGGCCGCATGGACGACGGCGTCGGCTACGACATCGTCTTCGGCGGCGGGGATTACTTTTTCGAATCGAAGCTCAAAGCGGGCGTCGGCGGCAAACACACCATCCTCGAACGCCTCGACTTCGACGATGAATTCATGAGTTCGGTTTACCCGGAGCCGACCATCGCCGATGTGCGCCTCTACGACAAAGACCACATGTGGTACGGCGTTGTGCTGTCGAGCTTCGGCATCGCCTACAACAACGACCTGCTCCAGCTTCGCGACCTGCCCACGCCCACAACGTGGTCCGACCTCAACGACTATCGCTATTTCATGGGCGTGGCGCTGGCGGACCCCTCGCACTCGGGTTCGATCCGCGTGACTTACGATGCGATCCTTCAGCGTTACGGTTGGCAGCGCGGTTGGCAGACCCTGCGGCGCGTCTGCGCCAATGCCCGTTACTTTTCGGCCTATTCCTCGCAGGTGCCGGTGGATGTGTCACAGGGCGACGCCATCGCCGGCATGTGCATCGATTTCTACGGTCGCTACCAGGCCGAGGTCATCGCCGCATCGACAGGCCATGATCGCATCGGCTATATCGCGCCCGCCGACGCCACCGTGGTCACACCCGACCCCGTGGCCGTGCTGCGCGGGGCGAAGCACCACGATCTGGCGGTGAAATTCGTCCGGTGGCTGCTCAGCGAAAACGGGCAGAAGCTGTGGTGCTATCGGCGCGGCGTCGAAGCCGGCCCCGAGCGTTTTGAGCTGCGCCGCCCGCCGGTGCGACGCGACATGTACACACCCGATCGCATGGCCAACATGGTCGATGCGGTCAATCCGTATGAGCTGGCGCATCCGCGGCCGGAGGGCACGCCGAGTTATTTCACCATCGTGCCGACGGTGCTGCACGCGATGGCGATGGATGTTCACGATCAGCTCAAAGCCGCCTGGTCTGCGATCCAGAATACGGATGATCTCGCCTTCCGCGCCGAGCTGCTGGAGGATTTCGACGCGCTGCCCTTCACGCAGGAAGAGCTGCTCGCCGCCCCGGCACGATGGAAAAAAGACCCGGCCGCCAAGACCGAAGACCGTCTCGCGTGGACCGCCTTCTTCCGGGAAAAGTACGAAAAGATCATTACCAAAGCGTCGCGATAAAAAACCCACGGACACGGGTCCGTGGGTTTCGTATTGCTGCGATCCGAATAGTTGATTCGGGGTGATTACACTTGCGTGGCGTGGGCGGCCTGCTGGGGCAGGTTCAGACCCGGGGCGTCGAGCTGGGTTTCGCCCATCAGGTGCAGGTCGATTGCACGGGCTGCGCCGCGGCCTTCGTTGATCGCCCAGACGACCAGGCTCTGCCCGCGGCGGCAGTCGCCGGCGGTGAACACCCCCGGAATATTGGTTGTGAAGTAACCGTGCTCGGCTTTGTAGTTACTGCGGGCGTCGCACTCGATGCCGAGCGCCTCGGCGAGGTAGGCCTCGGGCCCGAGGAAGCCCATCGACAGCAGGATGAGGTCGGCCTTCCAGGTCTTCTCCGACCCGGGGACTTCGTTCATCGTGAACTTGCCGTCTTTCTTGACCCACTCGACCATGACGGTCTTGACGCCGGCGACGTTGCCGTTGCCATCGTCGATGAACTGCTTGGAGAGGATCGAGTATTCGCGGGGGTCTTTACCGAACTTCTCGGTGGATTCGCCGTGGCCGTAGTCGACGCGGAAGATCTTCGGCCACTGTGGCCAGGGATTGTCGGCAGCGCGCTCGGCCGGCGGGTGCGGCAGCAGCTCGAAGTTGGTCATCGAGGCGCAACCGTGACGCAGGGAGGTGCCGATGCAGTCGGTGCCGGTGTCACCACCGCCGATGACGATCACGTGCTTGTCCTTGGCGGAGATGTAGTTGCCATCGGCCAGCTCGGAGTCCATCAGGCTCTTGGTGTTGGCGGTGAGGAACTCCATGGCGAAGTGAATGCCCTTGAGCTCGCGGCCGGGGATGGGCAGGTCGCGCGGCTTGGTGGCGCCGGTGGCCAGCAGGACTGCGTCGAAGTCTTCGACGAGCTGCTTGGGGTCGATGTTTTTGGTTTCGGCGTGGGCTGTGGAGGGCGAGGCATATTCGGTCGACGCCGGGCCGACGTTGGCGTTGGTGACGAAGGTGACGCCTTCGTCGCGCATCTGCTGGATGCGGCGATCGACGACGCCCTTGTCGAGCTTCATATTCGGAATGCCGTAGGTCAGCAGCCCGCCGATGCGGTCGGCTCGCTCGTAGACGGTCACCTCATGACCGGCGCGGCAAAGCTGCTGCGCGGCGGCGAGTCCGGCGGGGCCTGACCCGACGACGGCGACTTTCTTGCCGGTCCTGGCGGCGGGCTTCATCGACGCGATCCAACCCTCGGACCAGGCGCGGTCGACGATGGCGTTTTCGATGTTTTTGATCGTCACCGGCGGGTCGGTGATGCCGAGCACGCACGAACCTTCGCACGGCGCCGGGCAGACGCGACCGGTGAACTCGGGGAAGTTGTTGGTCTTGTGCAGACGGTCGATCGCCTCGCGCCACCGGCCGTGGTAGACCAGGTCGTTCCACTCGGGGATGAGGTTGTCGATCGGGCAGCCGGAGTCCGACTGGCAGAACGGCACGCCGCAGTCCATACAGCGGGCGCCCTGCGTCTTGAGCTGCTTCTCATCGGGCTCGGTGTAGATCTCACCGTAATCGCCGAGGCGAACCAGCGGCTCGCGGTACGGCACCGTTTGTCGTTGAAATTCCTTAAAACCGGTTGGCTTACCCATCGCGGGCTCCTCTTACCCCCTCTCCCTGACAGGGAGAGGGCTGGGGTGAGGGTGAAGTCGTGTTAATTTCAGCATCCTCGGCGGCGCGCAGAATCGCATCAGCCACCGCTTCGGGATGATTCAGCAGATCGTCATTCATGAATCGAAGCACGCGGTAGCCGCGCGATTCGAGAACCTGTGTGCGACGCTCATCGTATTCGGCACGTCCGACGTGCGATTCACCATCCAGTTCGATGATCAACTTCGCATCGGCGCAGTAGTAATCAGCCACATAGCGATCGATCGGAACCTGTCGACGGAACTTGAGTCCGCCGAGCTGGCGATTGCGCAGATAGCCCCAGAGGATTCGCTCGGGCGTCGGCGAATCCTTTCTCAGGTCGCGGGCGCGCTGCGTCATGGGCGGCGCGATGCGATGAATTTTGGGACGATCTTTGGTCATGCGGTTCATACCTTGGGGGCGGGCGGTCAGACCCTCACCCCAGCCCTCTCCCTGAAAGGGAGAGGGGGTTGAGCGTTACGGCTGCACGGCGGCTTCGCCCTGGGCGACGTTCGTCTTGATCTCGACGGCCGACTCGCGCGCCTTGCGCTCTTCGAGCACACGCTTGTAGTCGGTCGGCATCACCTTCACGAAGTTGCTCAGCGCGTCCGACCAGTCGTCGAGAATCTTCTCGGCGACGGCCGAGCCGGTGAACTGCTGATGCTGTTCGATCAGGCCCTTGAGTTCGGCGATGTCTTCGTGAGCGACGACGTCTTCGAGCTCGACCATTTCGAGGTTGCAGTTGATGCGGAACTTGTCGCGGTCCGGGGCCCACACGTAGGCGACGCCGCCGGACATACCCGCCGCGAAGTTGCGGCCGGTTTCGCCGAGGATCACCGCGCGGCCGCCGGTCATGTATTCACAACCGTGATCGCCGACGCCTTCGACGACGGCGTAAGCGCCCGAGTTGCGGACGCAGAAACGCTCGGCGGCGCGGCCTCGGAAGAAGGCGCGCCCGCTGGTGGCGCCGTACAGCACCACGTTGCCGATGATGATGTTCTCCTCGGCGGTGAACGTCGACTCGCGCGGCGGGTAGATCACGACCCGGCCGCCGGAAAGGCCCTTGCCGACGTAGTCGTTGGCGTCGCCTTCCAGTTCGATGGTCACGCCCTTGGCCAGCCACGCGCCCAGCGACTGACCGGCCGAGCCGTTCAGCTTGATGTGGACGGTGTCGTCCGACAGCGGCTTGTTCATCCAAGCCTTGGAAATTTCGTGGCTGAGGGTGGTGCCGACGGTGCGGTTGGTGTTGATGATCGGCAGATCGATCTTGACCGGCTCGCGCTTGGTCAGCGTCGGCTGGGCCAGCTTGATCAGTTGATTGTCGAGCGCCTTGTCCAGGCCGTGATCCTGTTTCTGGGTGCAGCGGACTTCGACCTTGTCGTGCATCTTGGGCGCCATGGTCAGAATCGGCGTCAGGTCCAGGCCGGACGCTTTCCAGTGATTGATCGCGCGGTCGGTTTCGAGGCAGTCGACGCGGCCGATCATTTCGTCGATGCTGCGGAAG
Source organism: Planctomycetales bacterium ZRK34 (assembly GCA_014873095.1). Taxonomy (GTDB): domain Bacteria; phylum Planctomycetota; class Phycisphaerae; order Phycisphaerales; family Zrk34; genus Zrk34. The sequence goes on along the minus strand of CP050848.1, from coordinate 2,084,762 downwards.
CCGAGTTCCGCCATGATCGAGCGGGCTTCTTCGGCGACCATGAACAGGTAGTTGACCACGTGCTCGGGGCTGCCGCTGAACTTCGCCCGCAGGTCGGGGTCCTGCGTGGCGATGCCGACGGGGCAGGTGTTCAGGTGGCACTTGCGCATCATGATGCAGCCGAGCGTGATCAGCGGGGCGGTCGAGAAGCCCATCTCCTCGGCGCCGAGCAGGGCGGCGATGACCACGTCGCGACCGGTCTTCATCTGGCCGTCGGTCTGCAGCACAACGCGGCTGCGCAGATCGTTGAGCACCAGCGTCTGGTGCGTCTCGGCGAGGCCGAGTTCCCACGGCAGGCCGGCGTGTTTGATCGAGGTGATCGGCGAAGCGCCGGTGCCGCCGTCGTGACCACTGATGAGGATGTGGTCGGCATGAGCCTTGGAGACACCCGCGGCCACGGTGCCGACGCCGACCTCGCTGACGAGCTTCACGCTGACGCGCGCCGAGGGGTTGGCGTTTTTCAGGTCGTGAATGAGCTGGGCGAGGTCTTCGATCGAGTAGATGTCGTGGTGCGGCGGGGGTGAAATCAGGCCGACGCCGGGCGTGGAAAAACGGATACGGGCGATGTTGTCATCGACCTTCTTGCCGGGCAGTTCGCCGCCTTCGCCGGGCTTGGCGCCCTGCGAGATTTTGATCTGCAGTTCGTCGGCGTTGGTCAGGTAATCGATGGTGACACCGAAGCGGCCGGAGGCGACCTGCTTGATCGCCGAGCGGCGGGTGTCGCCGTTGGCATCGGGCGTCCAGCGGTCGGGGTCTTCGCCGCCTTCACCGGTGTTGGACTTGCCGCCGAGTCGGTTCATGGCGATGGCCAGCGACTCGTGGGCCTCGGCGCTGATCGAGCCGAAGCTCATCGCGCCGGTGCAGAATCGCTTGACGATCTGCTTGGCGGGTTCGACCTCGCCGAGCGGGATCGGCCCGCCGTTGGCATTTTTCTTGAAGTCGAGCAGGCCGCGCAACACGCATCGACGCGAGGCCTCTTCGTTGGTGTGCTTGGCGAATCGCCAGTAGGCATCAGCATTGCCAGTGCGTGCGGCGACCTGGATGTCGGCGATCGACTGCGGATCCCACATGTGGCGCTCGCCGCCGGATCGCCAGTGGAATTCACCACCGTTGGGCAGCACGGGCAGCTTGACGTCGTCACGCTGCGGATAACCCAGGGCGTGGCGACGCAGCAGCTCCTCGGCGACGACGTTCATGTCGACACCGGCGATGCGCGACGCGGTGCCGGCGAAACAGCGGTCGACGATGTCGCTCTTGAGGCCGACGGCTTCAAAGATCTGCGCGCCCTTGTAGGAGTGCAGCGTCGAGATGCCCATCTTGGCCATGACCTTGAGCATGCCCTTTTTCACGCCGACGCGGTAGCGGGCGACGATGCGCTGATCGTCCTCAGCTTTGTCTTCGGACACGAGCCCGTCACGGCGCGCCTGCCACAGCGATTCGAACGCGAGATACGGATTGATCGCATCGGCGCCATAGCCGAACAGCAGGCAGTGGTGGTGGACTTCGCGGGCTTCGCCGGTTTCAACGACGATGCCGATGCGGGTGCGCTTGACCTGGTTGATCAGGTGGTGGTGCACCGCGCCGGTCGCCAGCAGGGCGCTGACGGGCACGCGGTCGGCGCTGATCGCACGGTCGGTCAGCACCATCAGGGCGTAACCCTGGTCGACGGCGTCCTCGGCCTCGCGGCAGATGCGATCCAGCGCCTTGGCGAGTCCGGCGGCGCCTTCGGAGCGCGGCCAGGTGATGTCGATCACCTTCGACTTCCAGCCGTTGTGATCGATGTGGCGCAGCGCGGCCATCTCTTCGTTGTTCAGAATCGGGTGCGGCAGACGCAGGCGATGCGCGTGCTCGGGCGTGGTTTCCAGCAGGTTCTTCTCCGGCCCGATGTAGCACTCCAGCGACATCACGATCTCTTCACGGATCGAGTCGATCGCGGGATTGGTCACCTGCGCAAATAGCTGCTTGAAGTAGTCGTAGATCATGCGCGGCTTGTCGGACAGACACGCCAGCGCCGCGTCGTTGCCCATCGAGCCGACCGGGTCGCGCTTCTGCACGATCAGCGGCAGCAGCATGAACTTCAGCGTTTCGGTCGTGTACCCGAACGCCTGCATGCGCTGCAGGAGCGTGTCGGCATCGAAGCCGTGCGGCTCGGCCTTGGTGTTCAGGTCCGACAGCTCGAGGCGCTGCTCCTTGAGCCAGTCGCCGTACGGGCGACGGGTCGAAAGGTCGGCCTTGAGTTCGGCGTCGGGAATCATGCGGCCCTGTTCGAAGTCGACCAGGAACATGCGCCCGGGCTGGAGGCGGCCCTTGTGCTTGACGTTTTTCGGATCGACGGGCACCACGCCGACTTCGCTGGCCATGATGACCTTGTCGTCGTGGGTCACGTAGTACCGGCTGGGGCGCAGACCGTTGCGGTCGAGCACCGCGCCGATGTAGTGGCCGTCGGTGAACACGATCGACGCCGGGCCGTCCCACGGCTCCATCATCGACGAGTGATATTCGTAGAAGGCCCGCTTGGCTTCGTCCATCGTCTCATGCTGCTGCCAGGCTTCGGGGATCATCATCATGACCGCTTCCTGCAGCGTGCGCCCGGTCATCAGCAGGAATTCGAGCACGTTGTCGAAGTTGCCCGAGTCCGAGCAGTCCGGCTCGGCCACGGGGAAGACCTTGCTCAGCTCATCGCCGAACAGCTCGCTGCGGACAGTGCCCTGGCGGGCGTGCATGGCGTTGACGTTGCCGCGGAGCGTGTTGATCTCGCCGTTGTGGCTCATGAAGCGGCACGGCTGGGCGCGGTCCCACGACGGGAAGGTGTTCGTCGAGAAGCGCGAGTGCACCATCGCCAGGTGGGTCGTGTAGGTCGGGTCAGACAGATCCGTGTAGTACGGCAGCACCTGCCACGAGGTGAGCATACCTTTATAGATGATCACCTTCGTCGACAGCGAGCAGACGTAGAACATCTTGCCCTGGGTCAGCTCGGGGTCTTCACGCAGCAGGTTGGTGGCGCGCTTGCGGATGATGTAAAGCTGGCGCTCGAAGGCCTCGGCGTCGAGTCCGTCGGCGGCGGCGACGAAAAGCTGCTCAGTGAAGGGCTCAGCCGAGCGGGCGGTCGGGCCGACGTCGGCCTTGTCGGGGTCGACCGGCACGACGCGCCAACCGACCAGGCGCTGACCCTGCTCGGTGACGATCTTGTCGATGACGCGCTTGCAGTGGGCGCGCTCGTGTTCATCCTGCGGCAGGAAGATGTTGCCGGCGCCGAAGCGGCCAGGCTCGGGCAGATCGGCGCCGAACTCGGTCTTGGCGGCTTTGCGGATGAAGTCGTGCGGCAGGGCGGTGAGGATGCCGGCCCCGTCGCCGGTATTGGCTTCACACCCGCAGGCGCCGCGGTGATCCATCGCCTCGAGCATTTTCAAGGCGTCGGCGACGATGCCGTGATCGCGACGGCCTTTGATGTCGGCGATGAAACCGACGCCGCAGGCGTCCTTCTCTTGGGCCGGGTCGTAGAGACCTTGCTTGATGGGGCTTCCGTAAGACATACGCTGGACCTCCCAGTCCGGTGGTTGGGCTCTCGCCAAGTTCGCCTGTCACGAACCCGACTTCAGGCCGTAACGGTCGCGCGGGTCGACTTGGTCGAATCCTGCGCCGTGGGCCGATGTTTCACAAGATAATCAATGAACGCCTTGACCAAGGGGCTCTGCTCACGATGCCGCATGTACACGATGCCGAGCGGACGCACGAGGCGCGGCTCCAGCGGCATCGCCGCCAAAGTCCCCGCCGCCACGTCGCGTTGGACCGTGCGCTTGGGCAGTATCGCCACAGCGCCTGTCTGGGCCACGAAGTTCTTGATGGTGTCTATGTTGTCGAATTGTCCGACGACATTGGCCTCGACACCATGATCACGAAGATGTTTTTTGATGCGCCGCCCGATCGGCAGCGACAGATCGAAGCTGACCATGTCGTAAGCCGCCAGCTCCGAAACGTGCACGCTGTCGGGCCGGGCCAGCGAATGATCCGCTCGGGTCACCACCGCCATGAGCTCCTGACGCAGCGGCAGCGAGGCCAGCTCGCGCCAGCGCTCCGGGTATGACAGAATGCCCAGGTCGCACTGTTCGTTGCGAACGCGGTCATACACCGCGTCCGGCTGCAGGTAGCTGACGCTGACGCTGGTGCGGGTGTGGGCGGCTTCGAAGTCGGCCTTGACCTGGTTCAGCAGATCGATGCCGGCGGAGTAGATCGCCGCGATGGTCACCTCGCCGCGCAGGCCGTTGGTGGATTCAGTCAACTGGGCGGTGAGCTTTTCGTAGCGTTCGATGATTTTGCGACACTCGCGGTGGTACGTCTCTCCGGGGCCGGTCAGTTGTAGCGGGCGGGTCGAGCGATCGATCAGCGTGACGCCGAGTTCCTTCTCCAGCGCACGGATGCGCTGCGACGCGGCCGACTGGGTCACGCCGTGCAGCTCCGCCCCGCGCGAGACGCTGCGGTACTGGGCTACATCGCAGAAGAGTTTGATGGCGTCAGTATTCATCGAACCGATAGTATATAATCAGATTAGCTAATGTCAACACATTGGCAATGAAGGTGGACTAATACGCTTATTTTTGTGTAAAGTGTGCTGTTTAGGTGGTTTGTCGCTTTTTGTCGGGGGTTTTGCTGATGGGGGAGGTTCCGTGTCAGGCGGTTAGGTGTGGTGGATCGCCGCAGGCGATCATGCGGGCGGCGGGCCGTTGGCGACGTCTTCTAGAAGGGTGATCAGATCGTCTGCGAGCAGATTAACCCGTTGGCGGCCGGTCGCCCGATAACACCTGTATGCGCCATAAGGCCTTAGTACTGTCTGCTGCGATGGGGGTGATCGTGGCCTGCTGCGCGGTACTGAACATCGATCAGGCGGGCGCCGCGGTCCACGATGCCGTGCTCCAGCGCGTCGTCAGGCAGTTCGATTTCGAGGAGCGCAAGCTCGGCAACTTCGAGCCGATGCCCATGCACTGGTTCCGCGTGCAGGGCGCCGGCTATCCGAAGTACACCGAAATCGGGTTCGACCGCACCGTCTCCGCCTCAGCCGACACCAGTCTCAAGCTTCAACTCAACGGCGGCTCGGCCGCGGTCGTCCTCGAAGCCGGAACCCTCCCGGCCATCCCGCAGGCCAACTACCTGATCACCGCCAAGGTTCGGACCGACAAGCTCCGCACCAGCCGCGCCCGCATCACCGCCGTCTTCATCAACCAGCACTCGAAGGTGCTCGCCGCCACGCAGCGCGCCACCGCCCCAATCCGCACCGATGGTCAGTGGTCGCAGGTCAGCATCCAACTGCCCGATGCTCCCGATCAGGCCGCCTGGATCATTCTCCGTTTGGAGTTGCTGCAGGCCGACCAGTTTGAGGTGCCCGCATTCGGGCTGGCCTCGCCGCGCGCCGCTGATCACATCGAATCTTCTCAGCCGGGTGTGCTCGAGCAGGACATTCATGCCGTGGCGTGGTTTGATGATGTCACCATCTTCCAACTGCCGCTGATCAACCTGCATGTCGACACCGCTTCCGAAAGTGGGCCAACCACAAAAAACGCCCCGGCTACCGATTCGATCGGTGAAGACCTCAACGTCATTCGCCTGCCGGATCGGCCCGCGCTGCATGCCCACGTCCACGATGTGACCGGCTCCGTGCTCACCGCCCGGCTGTCGCTTTACGATGCCGACGGTCGGCAGGTCGGCCAGCAGGTCCGCCCCCTGGACGATCGACACCCCGGCCGATGGGTCTGGCAGCCCGACCTGCCCGCCCTCGGTCACTACCGTGCCGTGCTGCACGTCATGTACGAACAGACCGTCGTCGCCATCACTGAAATCCCCTTCACCTGGCTGCCCCCGGCCACCGTGCGATCCTACAGCGAGTCGGATCGTTTCGTCATCGCCGCCGAGCATCTACCCCTTGATCAGCGCCCCCTCGTGCCCGCCCTGATGCGGCGCATCGGCCCCCAGCGCGTGCTGCTGAGCCTCTGGCGGGCTGACATGACCCATGCCCAGCTCATGCGCGCCATCGATGAACCCGATCCGCTGGTCACGCAACTGCTCAAGCAGGACCAGCACGTGATGCTCAGCTTCGCTGAATTGCCCCGCGAGTTGGCGATGAGTTCGCAGACGGATATCGATCGGCCGCTGAAGATGTTCGCCGATCCGGCCGCCGAGTGGAAGCCGTATGTGCAGGCTGTGCTGGCGCGCTACGGTCATCAGATCATCGACTGGCAGTTCGGTCCGACCGGCGGGGCGGAGGGCTTTACACGGGCCGATCTCGGCGCCGTGTATCAGCGCGTCGCCGATCATTTCAAACGCTTTGTCCCCAGTGCCAGTTTCATCCTGCCGTGGCGCGCCACTTTCGAGATGACCGACGATGCGACTTCACTTGCCGCGGACTCATCCGACGCCGGGCAGATCATGATGCACCTGCCCGTGTCGATCCGCCCGGACCACATCGAAGACTACGCCAAGGCGTGGTCCGTTCCGCCGTCGCGCATGATCTACCACTTCGCCACGCTCGATCCCGATGAGTTTTCCGCACGCGACCGCGCCACGGACCTGGCCCTGCGTATGATCCACACCTGGAAACTGCAGCCGGCCGCCCTGGCGATCGATCAGCCCTGGTCGCGCCTGGCTCCGCGTGATCCGGCGATCGCACCCGATGCGCTGCTGGGTGTCTGGACCACCGTGGCCGAGCAGCTCGCCGGTCGGCGTTACGTCGGTGAGATGGACCTCGGCGAAGGCATCCGCTGCATCCTTTTGGACTCGGCCGCCGGCGGCGCGATCGTCGCCTGGAATCAATCTTCGCCAAACGCCTCGGCCGATCTGGATCTCTACCTCGGGTCCGACCCTTCGGCCGTCGATATCCACGGCAATCGCTTCCCCCTGTCTCGCCACGGCGACAAGCAGCGGCTGCGCCTGACCCAGCAGCCGGTCTTCATCGAAGGCGTCGACATGCGGCTCGCTCGCTTCCGCGCGGGCTTCAGAATCGAGCCTGATCTCACCGAGTCCGTGCACACCATTCACGAGCACGTCGTCCACGTGGAAAACCCCTGGCCCTCCACCATCACCGGCCATCTCCGCCTGACCGGCCCCGAGCGATGGGACTTCATTCCCCGTTCGGTCGACTTCTCCATCCCCGCCGGGCAGACCTACAAAGTGCCTGTCGATCTGACTTTCCCGCTCTACGAAACCGCCGGCGAAAAACTCATCACCGCCCGCGTCGACCTCGACGCCGACCAGCGCCACACCCTCGACCTGGCCACCCCCATCAAGGTCGGCCTGCCGGATATCGATCTCAAGTCCTCGATCACCCTCAAGACCGCCCCCGATGGAACGCGCCTGGCGATGATCACCCTCGTGATCACCAACCTCTCAGACCGTGACGAATCCTTCTACGCCTTCGCCCTGCCCCCGGGCATGCCCCGCCAGCAGCGCATCGTCAGCCCCCTCAAATCCGGCCAGACCCTCGTCAAGCACTTCACCTTCCCCGCGGACCAGCTCACCGGCCGATCCATCCGCGTCGGCCTCCGCCAGACCGACGGCCCCGCCGTCCTCAACCACGTCCTCGAAGTCCCCTGATCCCCCAAACGCCGACGCTGAGCCACGCGAAGCGTCTGGTACTCCCCGCCGCCGCGCGCGCACACCACAATCAAAAACCCACTTTCGACAAGGTACATTCCATGCGCCCCAGATCACCGTTTCTGAGCCATCATCCCCGCCGCCCGTCGCGCCCGTGCGCACGGCGTTGACCACGCTCCGCGCCGATGCGCGCGCCAGCGTCAAAAAAACACTCCAAACAAGACGTTTTCACCCCGCTTCAGGCCGTTCGGCGCGCACCAGCGTGGCGCGCCGCGACACCTTCATGCGCGCCCCCCGGTTATCACCCGCGCCAAGCCGGGTGCGCGCACAAACCCGTCGCCCGAAAAAACCCGTTTTTCGCGTTTTGCGATTTTGTGCGACAAACCGGTGCGCACAATCAAGACTACAGCCGCTGGCATCTCGGTAATGTGAATCGACTCATTCGACCGCCATCCCCGAAATTTTACCCGCCAGAATTGCCGCAAAGCGTTCAGGGCTGGTCATATCACTCAGCGATTTGTGTTGGCCGTCGTCGACACCTGATTTCGATGTCATAATCAAAGCCGCGGCATCGTAAAGATTTTCCAACATTAACTTTCGACAGAGCAATTCATATCGTTGAGCATAGCTGGCGTCTTTAAATTCGGGCATCACCGAAAAATGAGATGATTTGGCCGAGACTGGTCGTGTTGATGCGGGACAATCTTCCAGCACAAAGAAGAACCCAAGGAAGGGCCTTGATGCGCTGCCGAAGGCGCCTTCCCGATATGCCGTCAAGACATCGGTGGCTGAACCTACAGCTTCTTCCACACGGTTATTGAAATTGTTGCCAAAAGAGGGGCCAACCTGTGATTTGAACTCGATGGCCGCCAGCAACCGTTCGCGTGATACCACCAGCAAGTCCCATGTCTTGGTTGGACGGAAGAATCCCGGAATGGTCATATCCATCCGTTTCTGAACAAATGTATCCACCTCCGGGATGCCGTTGTCATGGACCAGGCGACGGATCATGTGAACGAACCCATCCAGATTTTTGCCTGCCGTCACCCCCGCACGATTGCCCTGGTCTGTATTGCCGCGTTTGTGTTGGGCGGTTGTCGCCACATGGCGCGCCTGCCAGAAATGACGAATCGCATCAGGCATCATTTCTGAGATCGCGTCAATTTTCGCGGTCATGGCATGAACTCATCGTGACGATTGGAAATACAACTCCGGCGGTTCGCAACCAAGCACACCCTGTCGCGCTTCCTGTTTGAGGCGTTTACAGACCATCTGGTAATAGTCAGGGTCTACCTCATTGGCCAGGCTGTTGCGATTGGTACGTATCGCTGCAATGGATGTTGTGCCGGTCCCGGCAAAAGGATCCAGAACGGTATCCCCTGTGAAGGAGAACATTCGAATCAGGCGATGTGCGAGTTCTACAGGGAATGGGGCCGGGTGGTTTCGGGTTGATGCGCCTGTGACATCCGACCAGATGGGGCGAAACCAGCGGCTTTGCTCTTCCTTGGTCAAGCGCGACATAGCCCGTTGTGCTTCGGTCGGCTTTCGGTAAGAGCCATGTTTACGCAGCATCAGGATGTATTCAACATCATTCTTGATGATTGCGTTGGGTTCGTAAGGTTTTCCAAGAAAGCCCCCACCATTGCCGGAAGCCTCGAACTGAGCATTGGCAATCTTGTTCCACAGGATCGGTGTCAGGTAGTCAAACCCGATTGCACGGGCGCGCACTGAGATGTCTGCATGCAATGGAATGACATGGTGCCGTCCTCGATTTTTCCGACGCGCCACGCAAACATCGCCGACCACGCAAACCAGTCGGCCCCCGGGCACCAGAGCTCGGTAACAGTGAGTCCAGACACGATCCAACTCGTCGTGGAACGCTTCGTAGTCGTCGATGTCGCCCATCTGATCCGGGTGGTCGTTATATTTTTTCAGGTTGAAATACGGTGGTGAGGTGACCACCAGATGAACTGATTCGTCGTCAATCCAGTCGAGTGTGCGAGCATCCCCAAGATTGATTGTGTGCGTTGTTGCCGGCCCGTCATACGGCTTTGGGCTGGGGATCACATTCGCCGGGCGACGACGTCGGGTTTCTGTTGCAGATTCATTCACAGTGATGACCAAGGCAGAAAGCGCGATGGTCCAATGATACCCCACATTTGTGGGCGAACAAGCTGGCAGCCCGGCGATCACAACAATGGGCCGAATATGGACGCGTTCGCCAGCAATTTGCGGCTGAACGGGGTTAGTTGGGGGTGGGGAAGTTCAGGGTGGTGCGGAAGAATTGTTCGATGTGTTGCATGGTGGCGGGGTCGAACATGTTGTTGCCGTGGCCGCCGTCGGGGTCGATGAGCAGTTCGGTGGGGGCGCCGGCTTTGCGTTGGGCGTTGTGCAGGCGTTCGGCCTGGGAGACGGGGACCAGGGGATCGAGGCGGCCGTGCACGATGAGGAAGGGCGGGTCGGACTGGTCGACGAAGTACAGGGGGCTGGCGAGGCGGGCGAGGGTGGGCTGTTGTTTGACCGAGCCGCCGAGGAGTTTGGCGACCAGGTCGTCGGCGGCCTGTTTCATCTGGCAGTCTTCATAGTCCAGCAGGTCCGTGGGGCCGAGCGTATCGCACACGGCCTGCACGGCGGAGGAAGTCTGCAGGCAGTCGCCGACGGTTCCTTCGTGGGGTTTTGAATGGATGGTCGTACCAAGCAGGGCGGCGAGGTGGCCGCCGGCCGATCCGCCGGCAACGCCGATGCGGTTCGGGTCGTAGCCATACTCGGCGGCGTGGGCGCGCAGCCAGCGCACCGCGGCTTTGGCATCGTGAATCTGTGCGGGGAATTTGGCCACCTGGGAAAAGCGGTAGCTGATCGAGGCGAGTGCGAACCCGCCTTTGGCCATGAACAGCAAGGGGGGATTGGCGCGGTTGCCGCCGACCCATCCGCCGCCGTGGATCCAGATCACCAGCGGGGTGCCGGAAGGTGCGTCGGCGATGTTCTTCGGCAGGTAGAGGTCGAGCTGCAGCGGGGTGTTGTCGACGGTGGCGTAGGTCAGATCACGATGAACGTCGAGCGTGGGGATGGGGTTTAACGCACTGAGGAGGATGGCGAAGAGTGCGGGTTGCATTACCTGACTATACCGGGGAGGGCGGTGGCGGGTTGCGGGGTGCGGCAGCGCGCTCGCCTGCGGCTCGCGGCTAAACGGGGATTCACCAGCGCTGGATGCAGATGGGGACTTCGGCGTGGGGGATGTCGGCGGCTGAGCGGTGGAGGGTGATCAGGGGGGCGTGGGGGCGGCAGAAGGCGCGGAAGCCGTCGAAGACGGACTCGCCGAGACCGCGGCTGACCACGGCGAAGGTGTCGCGGGCCTGGAGGATGCCGGTGGACAGGTGCAGGGGCCAGCCGGGCGTGGCGTTGTAGAAGGGGATGCCGGAGGGTGAGCCGGGGGCGCGGAGCTGTCCGCCGTGGGTATGGCCGGCGAACATGAGGCGGATGTTCATGGCGGCGGCTACGGGCAGCCAGGTCGGCATGTGGGCCAGCAGAATGGGGAAGGGGGGTTGGGGCTCGGGGCTTGGGGTGGTGGGTTTGGGGCGATCGGGTGTGGAGAGGACGGCTCCGAGCAGGTCGCCGCGCGGGGTGGCGCGTTCGTGTTCGGCGCAGTCGACGCCGAGGAGAGTCAGCGGCAGGCGGGGGTGGTTCCAGGCGGCGTTGTTCAGCCAGTGCACGGGCAGGTGGGTGAGGCGCTTGCGGAGGTGGGGGGTGTCGTGATTGCCGAAGACGCCGAAGGCGCCGACGGTGGGGCGGGCGGCGTCGAGGAGCTGCGCGAGCAGATCGGCGACGAGCGGCTCGGTGCCGGGGATGTGCATGAAATCACCGGTCAGCAGGAGCAGATCGGGCTCGGCGGCGGCGGCGGCTTCGCAGAGGACGCGATGTCGTGCCCGGCGGCGTCGCAGGTGAAGATCGGTGACCTGCAGGAGGCGCAGGCCCTCGAGGGCGGCCGGCATCTGCGGCAGGTAGAGACTGAAGGATTCGATCAGTGGGGCGGGCATGGGTTTTGGATCAGGGGTTTGGGGTTTGGGGTTGGGGGTTTGGGGTTGGGGGTTAGGGGAGAAAGTACCAGACGCCTCGCGGCGCTCAGCGTCGGCGTGGGGGGGGCTAAACGGGGGATGACCCGGGGTGGTGGGGGCTTGTGTCGACGGGCATATCGCGGTATTCTATAGTGTTACGTCACTACAGGCATTGTTGCCGAGGGAGGCACAGCACCTATGGCCAAAATGTTTTACACGCTGGAAGAGGCTGCCGAAAAGCTCGGCATGGGCGAAGATCAGGTCAAGCAGATGGCTGATGAAGGTCGCCTGCAACAGTTTCGTGACCGCGACAAGCTGATGTTCAAGCGCGAGCAGGTCGACGAGCTGTTCAACATGTCGCAGACCGTGCAGATCGACAAGGACGACGACATTTCGCTGACGCCGGAAGACGTCAAGAAGTCCGAGACCGACACGATCGATCTGATCAGCGAAACTTCGGCGCCCCAGCCGTCCGATGTCAAGTCGCAGAAGAGTGCGACCGCGACCGGCATCAGCGTCTTCGATGCTGATGAAGTCGACGACTCGGACCCGCTGGCCAAAACGCAGATCACCTCCAGCTTCGTCACCGACGATGAAGAGCTCTCGCTGGAATCCGTCGGCTCCGGCTCCGGTCTTCTGGACCTGACGCGCGAGTCCGACGACACCAGCCTCGGCGCTGTCGAGCTGCTCGAAGACATCGTGCCCGGCGGCGGGATGGAATCCGATGCCAAGATGGGCACGGGCCTGGCGAATCTGCCCGGCTCGTCGACCGGCATCTTCGAAGGCGCCGGCGGCGCCGAAAGCGCTCCCTCGGGTCTGGCGGATCTGGAACAGGCGCCGGCCGGTTACGAGCATGCCGCCTGGGCGGTCGAAGAGACTGACCCCGCGGGCGACGGCTTCGGTGGCGGGCTGCTGTTCGGCACGTTCGGTGTGCTGGTCATCGCGGCGATCGTGGCGGTCACCGGGCTGCAGGGACAGGTCGTTGATCTGACCACCAGCTTGGCCAATGGCCTCAATGACATGGGCACCGGCCTGATGTACTTCGGCGGCATGGCGATCGGCTGCCTGATCCTCGGCGGCATCGGCTGGTACCTCGGCAAGATGCGCGCCCGCAGCGCCTGATTCGACCAACGTGATCCGAGGCAACGATCCATCAACGACAACCCACCAAGCCCCCCGCGTCGCACACCGGGGGGCTTTGGTTTCGCAAGGAAATTGCACATTGAAAATTGACCATTGAAAATTGAAAATGGCGCCCGCAATTCACGTGACGCCAATTTTCAATTTGCAATTCACAATTCGCAATTTGCAATGATCTAGTTCATGCTCAGTCCCTACGGTAAACCGCAGACCACCCTCCTCGGCACGCTCGGCACCATCGCCATGGTCGTCGCGGCGTACATGGGGTGGTGGATTGTGCTGGCCGCGCTCGCGGTGGCGATCGTCGCGCTGCTGGCGTTTTTCCGTGATCCGCATCGGACGGTGCCGACGCTGCGCGGGCAGGCGGTCGCCCCGGCCGACGGTCGCATCAGCTCCATCCACACGATCGATCACTACGAGCCTTTCGACGGCCCGGCTGTGTGCATCCGCATCTTTCTGTCCGTGCTCGATGTGCACATCAACCGCGCCGCCCTGCACGGGCGCATCGTGTCGATTACCCACGTGCCGGGCAAGCACCTGAATGCACTGAAGGCCGAGTCCGCCGAGTTCAACGAGTCGACCCTGCTCGTGTTTCACAACCCGACGCATGATGTGCCCGTCTGCGCGATTCGACAGATCGCCGGCGCCATCGCCCGCCGTATCGTCACGCGCGTCGACGTCGGCGACATCCTCCAGCGCGGCCAGCGCTTCGGCATGATCAAGTTCGGCTCGACGACCGAACTCTACCTCCCGCACCCCGACCGTGTCGATGTGCAGGTTCAGCAGGGTCAGTATGTTTATGCCGGCGCGACCGTGCTGGCGATGGTTCCATCCGTCGCCGACATCGCCACCGACGCCCCGTCTGATTCCGACGCCGAGCCGGCCGAATCCAAATCGGATTGACCCCGTTTAGCGACGCCGCTCGCGGCGTGCTCTTCCCCGCAACTACCCATGTCACAACCCCCGCCGCAAGCGGCGGCGCTGAACGCATGTTGCATTGTGTGTGGTATTACTCGCGCTCGGTCGCCGCTTCGCTGAGCAGCGTGAGCTTGTTGTCGTTGACCTGTGCGAACCCGCCGGTCAGGTCGAATTGCCGATGCGCCCCGCCGGGCAGGGTCAGGTCCAGCTCGCCGGAGCCCAGTTGCACCAGCAGCGGCGCGTGATTGGCCATCACGCCGAGCTGCCCGTCATGGGCCGGAATGTTCGCATACGTCACCGTCCCCTCGAACATCGACTGCTCGGGCGTCACCAGACTGCATTCAAATCCATCGGCCACGGCAAGCTCCTTCCGGCGGTCCGGGGGGTGAACCAATATTTTAGAGCGCCCCCCACCCATGTCAAAACCCGGCCACAGGTGTCTTCGTCCCCTTAGCGGCAGTCGCGCAGCGACGCGAGGGTGAAGCTCCGCTCGCCCAATGGGCTACCCATGCCCAACAAATCGGAATAGGATGACGCAGAGATTTGTTATGACGTGTCGAATTATCGCCGCAACCGGGACCATATTCATGTGGCTTGTCTACGTATACCTTGACCAGCTTTGGACGAATACGCTTCAAGCCGCCGTCAGTCAGGGTGAATCGACATACGGTGAAATCTATGGCCCGCTATCCATTGTGCGGCCGGTTTCATTCTGGCTGGCCATCACACTCACAGGCCTGTGCATCTTCCTGATGTTCAAACCGCCTGCGGCGCGTAGGGCGGGTGATTTTCCCGTGTATCTGAACCACACAAAGCAAAACGCGGATCGATGACCCGCCCTACTGAAACCGCCTTGAGCGATGAAGGTATGAGGGTGTCCATGGCACGTCGACAAATCATCATCGTAACCATCGTTGCGAGTGCGGTTCTGGTTGCCGGCAGCGGGGTGTATCTTTACCGCCAGATTTCACAGTTGATCAACAACGCCTATGCGAAATGGCATGTCGCAGCCCTCGTCATCGATCACATGAAAGTCAATAACGACGCATGGCCGACGGGATGGGATGACTTGCGAGATGACTTTGATCGAAGAGTAACACAATCGGGACAGTCATGGAGCTTCGACACGCTACGCGAGCGCGTCGTAATTGACTGGACCGTTGATCCCGAGAAGTTAGCCCATGTCGAGGTAATAGACGATCAGCAGCCATTCAATGTCATTCGTGCTCGACACGGTATCGACTCTTCATGGGAAGGTGCCGAGCCTAATCGGATGATTCTGGATTATCTGCGACAGCGCAGTCCAAAAGAGCCATAGCCTCATGCGCTCGCGCCGCAGCATTTTTTGTATTTCTTGCCGCTGCCGCAGGGGCAGGGGTCGTTGCGGCCGACTTTGTCGGTGTTCACGATGGTCTGGGTGACCTGGCGTTCGCCGGCGCCGGCGTTTCGGGCGGCGGCGAGGTCGGCTTCCTGCTGTTCGGTGCCGACGGTCGAGCGGACGCCGAGATCCTGGTCGACTTCGTGCTGGGCCTGCTGCTTTTCGTAGACGTTGCGCATCTGAACCTGCGGGGTCAGGCGGGCCTTGAAGATCATGTCGGTGACCTTGTCCCGCACGCCGCGCAGCATCGACTGGAACATGCGGGCGCCTTCAGCCTTGTACTCGATCTTGGGGTCTTTCTCGGCAAAGCCGCGCAGACCGATCGAGTCCTTGAGCTGGTCCATCGCGTAGAGGTGGTCCTTCCACGACTGATCGAGAATCTGCAGCAGCACATACTGCTCAAGCTGCGTCAACTCCGCCCGCAGCACGCCGGCCGCCTTGTCGCGCACCAGGGCGGTGCGATCGTCGTCTTCGAGTTCTTCCAGCTCTTCGACGTCGAGCTCGACGCCCCAGCGATCCTTAACGCGCTCGGCGATCGTCTTCGCATCGAGGTTGCCGGTTTTCACGTTCTGTTCAACCCACGCGTCGAGCTTCTCATCGTGCCACTTCTCCGAAGCTTCGACGAGCATGGCGTGAAGCTGCTGGCCGTTGTGCTGGGTGACTTCTTCGGCGGTCCAGCCCATGTCGTAGCGGCGGTTGGCCCACTGCACGAGCTGGTCGGCCGCCCACGCGGTGGCGTCGGGGCTCTGCTGGACGGCGCCGAACACCATCTCCAGGATGAACGTGACGGGGTACTCGATCTCGCGGCGGATGTACGCCTGCTCAGCCCGCTCGTAGATCAGCTCGGCGACGCGCTGCTGGGTGTCGCCGGCGCGTTCGTTGTCGCTGCCGGCCAGTTCCTCGGCGGTGATCTCCAGGCCGAACTTGTTCCGCGCCCAGATCGCCAGTTCCTGCTCGGCGTAGTGCGGCTGAAAATACTTGTCCAGCGCGTCCAGCGGTTTGCGGTCGATCAGTTCGTGCGCGTGAACGGTCAGGTCTTCCATGATCTCGCGCGGCGACATCTGACGCAGCTTCGACTGCTTGAGGTCCACGCTGAATCGGCTCATCGCCCACTGCGAAAGACCCTTCAAGTCCCACGCCTCTTCGGTCATCGACTCGTCCATGTATTCACCGACGGTGATCTCGATTTCCTGGCGGACATCCGCCTTGGCGTCGGAGCGGATCTGCGGTTCGATTTCGCTGAGGTTGTCGCCGCGCAGCTTTGAAGGGTCGATGCCCAGGCCGATCAGCGCTTTGACCCCCTCGGAAATCTGCGACTGCACGAAGTGCGGGTCCATGTAGGTGCCGACCGCGTCCTCGATCGCCTCGGCGAGGTAGTCGAAGATCAGCCCTTTGATGGCTTCGCCTTCGAGCACCATCTGCCGCGTGCCGTAGAACGAGTTGCGCTGATACTCCATGACCTCGTCGTATTCGAGCAGATTTTTGCGGATTTCGAAGTTGCGTTCTTCGACCTTGCGCTGGGCGCGTTCGACGGAGCGGGTGATCCACTTGTGCTCGATGGCGTCGTCTTCCTGCATGCCGAGCATCGACAGCGCCTTCATGGTCGACTTGCCGGCAAACATCTTCATCAGGTCGTCTTCCATCGAGATGAAGAATCGCGAGCTGCCGGGGTCGCCCTGGCGGCCGGCGCGACCGCGAAGCTGATTGTCGATGCGGCGTGATTCGTGGCGCTCGGTGCCGACGATGTGCAAGCCGCCGGCGTCGCGCACTTGCTTGCTGAGTTTGATGTCGGTGCCGCGGCCGGCCATGTTGGTCGCGATCGTGACGGCGCCGATGGTGCGGTTGCGATTATCGACGTGCTGCTGGCCGGCCTTTTCGACGATGTGGGCTTCGCGCTCGTGCTGCTTGGCGTTGAGCACTTCGTGGTCGAGGCCGTGCTTCTTGGTGAGCATCTCGCTGAGAATCTGCGACTTGTCGACGCTGGTGGTGCCGACGAGCACGGGGCGGCCCGCCTCGGCCTTCTCGACGATCTCCTCGATGATCGCCTTCCACTTGGCGCCCTCGGTGAGGAAGATCAGGTCGTTGGCGTCGTCGCGGATCACCGGCACGTTGGTCGGAATGCAGACCACGTCCAGGTTGTAGATCTCCATGAACTCGGTCGACTCGGTCACGGCGGTGCCGGTCATGCCGGCCAGGCGGCGGTAGAGCTTGAAGAAGTTCTGAATGGTGATCGTGGCGAGCGTCTGGGTTTCCTGTTTGATCTTGACGCCGTGCTTGGCTTCCTTGGCTTCGACCGCCTGGTGCAGACCGTCGGACCACTGCCGCCCGACCATCAGTCGCCCGGTGAACTCGTCGACGATGACGACTTCGCCGTTCTGCACGACGTACTCGCGGTCCTTTTCATACACCGCATGAGCGCGCACCGCCTGATTGATCAGGTGGTCCCAGCCCATGTCGTTGCCCACGACGTAGAAGCGCGTGCCGACGATCTTCTGGGCTTCCTCGACGCCGAGCGGCGTCATGTTCGCCTGCTTCTGCTCGCGTTTGACGACGTAGTACTGGGTGTGGCCGATCATGCCGGCCTCTTTTTCGTCGATGTAGTCCGGGCCCAGGTCTTTGAACTTGGCGATGATCTTTTCGAGCTGGCCCGCGGTGACGCCGCCGCCGGTGTGATTTTTCACGAAGTCGGGCTCGCGCAGACGCTGGGCGGTTTTCTGATTGGCCTGCCGCTGCAGGGCGGCGAGCTGCTCGGCGACGAGGTTGGCCTTGACGTACTGCGGGGCGTCGTCGTGCGCCGGGCCGGAGATGATCAGCGGGGTGCGGGCTTCGTCGATGAGGATCGAGTCGATTTCGTCGACGATGCAGAAGTCGCGGCGGCGCTGGACCTGGTCGCTGTGGCGCAGCTTCATGTTGTCGCGGAGGTAGTCGAAGCCGAATTCGCTGTTGGTGCCGTAGACGATGTCGCAGTCGTACATCTTCTTCTTTTCGGGCTCGGGCAGCATGTGGTACGGGTGGATCGCTCCGACGGTCACGCCCAGCCGGTAGAAAGCGGGGAAGACCCAGTCACGGTCGCGCTGCACGAGGTAGTCGTTGACGGTCACGACATGGCACTGCATGCCTTCGATCACGGCGACAAAACACGCCAGCGGCGCGACGATCGTCTTGCCCTCACCGGTCTTCATTTCTGCGATGCGGCCTTCGTGCAGAACCATCCCGCCGATGAGCTGCACATCAAACGGCCGGCAGCGGAACGGCGGCCGCGATTCGGGATACATCTCCCGCACCGCCTGGTACAGCTCGACGGGAATGTCGACCTGCAGATGCTCGGGCACCATCTCAAGCTGCCCCATCACCGGGGCCGGCTGCTTGGTGGCGATCTCCGCTTCGACATCGCGGTACATCTTCTGCACGGCGCTCGGCAGTTTCGACACGTCGAACTTGGCCTTGTGGTCCGGGTGGAAGATGTTGCGGATGCCGACGTTTCGGTCCAGCGACTCGCGCATGATCGCGAAGCCTTCGTAGAGCAGATCGTTGTCGCGGGACTCGCCTTGCTTGAAGGCTTCGCGCAGCTCGTTGACTCGATCGCGAAGCTGCTGATCAGTCAGCGGGCGGATGCGATCTTCCAGGGCGTTGATCTGCTCGACGCGGCGGTAGTAGGCTTTGACCAGACGATCGTTGCGCGTGCCGAAGACTTTGCGCATCGCGCCGGTGACGGGGGAGAAGACATTCATGGGGAAACCTTTTGCGGTGACGACCGGACGCTGACGGACAGGTCACGGTGCGGGATCGATCTTGGATGGGTGAGGTGAAACGTTCACCCCGCGCGGAAAACACGGACAGCGCGAATCGCTCAGCGATTCACATCACATCCGTCGGCGGGGGCAGATCGATCAATGTCACATGCGTCAGACACACCCGCGGAGTGGCGACCGCTTCCGCGGGCACGATGCCGACGACTTCCGGCGCGTCGAGGGTGAGTTCCGCATCGCAGAACATCGGCGTCACATGAGCTGCGCAGAACTGCCGCGCCGCCTCGCTGACGCAACGGGCCAGGTACTCCGCCCGCTCCTGCGATCCCGACACGCCCGCCACACCCACCACGGCCGTCGCCCGGGCCGGCATGACCGTCGCGGGATTGGCCCCGGGCAGCGTCGCCGCCATCGGCAGCGCAAGCACCAGCCCGGCCATCAGCACGGGCGTGAGCGCAGGGGCGGATTTTTTCGGACGTGGCGTCTTCATGGTGATGCGATACCGATTGTATCGGTCAATTGTGTACGCACATTATACCCCATGGTTCGCCGAGAGGACGAATTGACGATATCGGGCCACGCCGCGGCGGGCTAACGCTGCAGCGTCGACTCGGCCAGGCCCCACCCGCCGTCGCCTTTGAGGTAGCGCAGCGACTGGCGCATCGATCGGCCGTCGAGCGTCGCCTCGATGATCACGATGCGGGCGAAACCAGCCAGGGCGTCGCGGGCGGTCAGCTTGATCTGTCCGCCGCGCGCGATCAGCTCGCGCGGCAGGGCCAGCAGCATCTGGTCGGACTCGGCGCGGTCCTTGCCGGGGCCGGGGATCAACCGCGGCGCCGCGGCCGCGCCGGTCAGCAGCATCGCGCGAAGCTGGGCCTGGTCCGCCTGGCGCGGTATCTGCAATCGCGCCTCGCCGAGCTGGACCGTGAGCACCGCCGCGGCCAGCCCCACCAGCCCGATCAGCGCCACCGCCAGCACCGTCGCCAGCCCGCCTGCATGATGCTTCTGCCGCCGGGTCATGAGCCGCCTCCCAGCAGAATGCGAAGCTGACTGTACAGCGGCCAGCGGCGCGTGCGGCCGGTTGTGTCCGTCCACGACAGCATGACGATCGAGCCGTCCGCCTCGAAGCGCAGCGCGCCCTCCGGCGACCAGTCCGTCTGATCAGTCTGTTTCTCATCGAGGTACACGTGACGTTCGATGCGATGATTCTCCTGGTCGAGCTTCCACGTCAGTGTGCGATCATCGGTCGGCCGAATCAGCAGCGTGTGCGCATCGACGACGCGCATGTCCAGCGCCCCCCATGCATCAACGCGCAGCGCCTCGATTGCCCGATCAAGCTGGCGCGCCGACGCATCATGGCGCGGCCGACTGGTGATCACATCCATCGTCGACCGAAACAACCTCATCGACATCGTGACAAACACGCCCACCACGATCAGCGCGATCACCATTTCAAGCAATGTCCATCCGCCGCGTCGTCTCATCGCCCACCTCCCGGTGTCGACACGATCGGCACGACCCCGATGAGTTCAGCCTCGTGTCCGCGATGCGTGATGCGCAGTCGCACCCACCGTCGCCCGGGCAACAGGTGGCCCTCGTTGATCGGCTCGATGTCGTACGTCGTGTCCGCATCGCTCAGCGGCAAGCCGTCCCCGGTCTGCAGTTTCACCAACGCCGCCTCCGCCAGCGTGATCGCCTGCTTCGCATCGTTCAGCGTCGCCATCGCCCCCCGGTACCCGTGCAGGGCATACAGCATCGACACCCCCAACGCCGCAACAATCGTCACCGCCGCGATCGCATCGATCAGCACAAAACCATGTCGACGTATTTGTCTCATGGCCCGCCTCCCGTCAGCGCGTTGATCAGCGTGAAGATCGGACTGATCACCGCCAGCGCGACTCCAGCCACGATGGCGCCCATCACGATTTCGATCACCGGCAACACCGCGCCGTGGGTCAGCGCCGCCGCCCGTGTGAACTTGTCTTCGTAGTAGCGCGAAAGATACCCAATCGCCCGCGGCAGTTGATTCGTGTGTTTCACTGTCGCCAGCATACCGCTGACCATTTCCGGCAGTCGTGCCTGTTGGGCCGCTTCGTCGATTTCTGCGCCGGATTCCATCGCATCGCGCCATCGCAGCAGTTTGCGGCGTGTCACCGGGTTCACGTGGAGTTGCATCGATTCGGTCAACGCCGATTCCAGCGAAAGCCCCGCCGCCGTCGCCGAGCCCAGCATGCGCATCACATCGCGCCAGTCGCGGTTGCGCGTGATTGTGCCGACGATCGGTGTGAACCATACGATCACATCCAGGCCGACCCATCGGCGCAGTTTCGCGCGGTGGGGCAGAAACATCACCATCGTCGACCATATCCAGATCGCTGCGAGCAATACCAGCATGATCGATTTGGCCGTCCCGTTGGTCGAGGCATCGAACATCGCCTGCGTGATCGCTGGCATGGCGATCTGGTAATCATCGAACAACTGCTGATGTTTCGGAAAGACGAGCATCGACAACCAGACCAGTCCCATCGCAATGATCGTCGTCAGCACCACCGGGTAAAGCCATGTGTATTGCTGTTGGGCGGTGACGTGTTCTGATGAATCATGATCGGGGGCGGTCAGCCAGCGCAGCGTCGGGGCAAGGTGGCCGGTGTTCTGCGATGCGGTGATCAGGCCGATGGTGCGCTGGTCGATGTCGGGCGATGCGTCGGCCAGTGCTTCGCCGAGCGGGCGACCGGCTTCCAGTTCGTGTCGCAGTCTGTGCAGCGTGCGGCGCACGCCGCCGGTTTCTGATTCTGCCGCGGCGTCGAGCATCTCCGTCAATGGCAGATTCAATCGCACCGCCTGCTCGAGGTAGTTCACGACCACTCGGTTTCTGCGCCGTCTTGTCATCAGCTTCGTGCTCGCGGAGAAGATCACGATCAGCAGGATGGTCAGTAGCGCCAACGGTGTATAGAAAGCGGTACGGAATGAAATGTCTACCGTGATCAGCAGCGTGATGGTCGACGCGGCCAACAGGAACCACACGACGAAGACGAAGGCCGTCATGATGTCATGGCGTCTGCTCATGGGTCAGCCCGTGATGTAGAAAAACATGTTCACAAACGGCAGGAACAGGGCGAGAATCGTTATACCGATGATAATCGCCAGCAGGATCAGCAGTGTCGGCAGCAGCACGGCCTGCAGAGCGCCGAGGCCGTGGTCGGCTTGTCTGGCGTACATGTCGCGCAGCGTGCGCAGAGTCACACCCAGCGTGCCGCGCTCGATGGCGCTGGCCATGGCGCGCGGCGTGGTGATGGGCAATACGTGAAGCCTGTGCACCTGTGTGAGTCGGCCGCCGAGTTCGACGGCGGCGCACATGGCGTTGGTATCGTCGATCAAGCTGGGGATGCCGATCGCTTCGCCGGCCATGCTGATGGCGCGTGGCAGATCGACGCCGGCGTCGACCGACAAGCCGACCAGGTCACACCAGCGGGCGGCGTAGTTGCGTTTGAGCATGCGTCCGATGATCGGCAGCGGCAACAGGGCGACCTCGATGAAGCGGCCCTCCTGCCCGGCGGCCCGCATCATCTGCCAGATCGTCGGAAACGCGACGATCGCCAGCCCCATCGCGATCACGATCACCGGCGAGGCGAGCCAGAACTTCGTCACCACCTCCGTCAGCCAGGGCAGCTCCGTATCAAAATCATGGTAAATGTCGACAAACTGCGGCACGACGAACACACCCACAAAGCTCATCACCACCGACATCGCCACGATCACCATCAGCGGGTAGCTGACCGCCCGCCAGATCGCGGCCCGCAGGCGCTGGGTCATCGCCAGGTGGCGCGACATGTTCAGCAGGACGCCGGCGAGATTGCCATTGGCCATGCCGACCTCGACGATACGGCTGTACATCGTGGGAAAGCGGTGGCGGTGTTTATCGAATGCATCGCTCAGCGATCGGCCGGCTTCGAGTTCACCGGCGACTTCGCGGACCGAGTCGGCGAGTCGGCCGCGGTGCATGTCGTCGGCGATCAGGCGCAGGCCGTGCTCCAGCGGCATGTTCGCCTCGGCCAGCAGCGCGAGTTGTTCGTTGAAGGCGGCGAAGTCGGCGGCCGGGACCAGACGCTTCGCCCCGGGAGGGCTCAGCGTCGGCGTGGGGGCCGGGTTCAATTCAAGCACGGTCAGACCCATCGCGCGCAGGCGGTAGTTCGCCGCTTCAGCGCTGTCGGCCTCGATCGTACCGTCCATCGCCGCCCCGTCGGCCGCTTGCGCCCGATACTGAAAAACCACCGGAATGTTCAGGTCGTCTGGCATGGGAAACCATTAGCATAAAGCAATCAAACACGAAGTACACGAAGGCGCGAAGGACACTAAGATAAGTCAATAACTGTTTTTCTTCGTGTCCTTCGCGCCTTCGTGTACTTCGTGATGATCTTCTGCTCCCAGCACGCGGGTTAGTTCCGCATCGTCGGTGAGGCCCGATTCGATCAGGCGCTTGGCGGCGGCGCGGAGGGTCAGATGGTCAGGGTGATTGTGAATGATCTGGGTCATCGTCGCGGCGTCGGACTTTTCGAGAATCGCGCGGCGCAGGGGTTCGGTCAGCGTGACCGACTCGGCGATCGGCACACGGCCGCGGTATTCATCGTTCTGCCGCCGGCGCAGCAGTCGCTGATTGATCACGGCGAACAGGGCGCTGGTGATCTGGTACGGCTGAAGCTGCATTTCGATGAGGCGCGCGATGGCGGCGGCGGGCGAGCCGGCGTGCAGCGTGGCGATCAGGCGGTGACCGGTCAGCGCGGCGGCGATGGCGGCGGAGGCGGTTTCTGAATCGCGGATTTCACCGAGCATCAACACCTGCGGGTCTTGCCGAACGATGCTGCGCAGGGCGCGCTGGTAGGTGAGTTCACCGTGCGGGGCGACCTGAATTTGTGTGACGCCGGGCAGGTCGCGCTCGACGGGGTCTTCGAAGGCGACGAGGCTGAGGCCGGGGTGGCGCGCGGCGATGAGTTCGAGCAGGGCATAGATCGTGGTGGTTTTGCCGGAGCCGGCGGGACCGGTCAGCAGCAGCAGGCCGGTGTCGGCATCGGCGAAGCGACGCAGCGTGTGCATCGCGGGCTCGGGGAGGTTCAGCGCATCGAGGCTGCGGGGTTGAATCAACTCAGCGGGCAGGCGGACGACGGCCCGCAGGCCATGCGTGGTCGGCATCACGGCCAGTCGCAGTTCGAGGGTTTTACCGACGGACGGGGCGGCGGCGCGGAGCGTGCCTTCCTGGGGGATGTCCAGGCGGTAGGTCAGCAGGTTGGCCATGACCATGAGCCGGTTGACCATGGCCCGGCCGTGTTCATCGGGCAGTGCGGCGGGGGCGTCGAGCAGGCCGTCGATGCGGCGGCGGAGCGTGTAGCCGTCGGCGGTGGGATCGAGGTGGACATCGGACGCGCCGTCGGCTGCGGCGGTGTCGATCCAGCGGTCGACAGCGACACGTGCGTCGAAAGATTGCGTGGGCGGCGCCATAACGCTGATTCTACCACGCAATTGGCTGATGACGTGGCGGCGGAATCGCGATACACTCAAACTGATGCTTACAGCCGACGGATTAGCTTATTTGACCGCCGATGTGCCCGGAATCGGCGGCACGATCAAAACCCGCCCGGAAGACTTCATTGTCACGGAAGTTCCCGCTTACGACTTCAGCGGGGCCGGGGAACATCTGTATCTGTACATCGAAAAGCGCCGGCGGCTGACCACGGACGTGGTGCGCTATCTGAGTCGGCATTTCAAAGTGCCTTGGGATGCGATCGGCTACGCGGGGCTCAAGGATAAACACGCCATCACGCGGCAGTGGTTCAGCGTCCACTTCGGCAAAGAAGCGCGGGCGTCTGAATTCGAAGACGACGCGATCCGCATTCTCGCGATGGATCGCCACGCCAACAAGATCAAACGCGGCCACCTGCGCGGCAACCGCTTCGACATCAAAATCCGCGAGGTCGACGCTTCGGCGGCCGTGCGGGCCAAGCGGATACTCGACCGGGTCGTGGCTGAAGGCGCGCCGAATTTCATCGGCGAGCAGCGCTTCGGGTATCGCAAAGACACCCACCTGCAGGGCCGATCGCTGCTCAAGGGCGACCTGCAGGAATTTCTGGATCAGATGCTCGGCCGGCCGCAGGCCAGTGAACCCGAAAACAACCAGGAAGCCCGGCGGGCCTACGAGGCCGGTGATTACGCCCGGGCGCTGGAGTTGTGGTCGACGGTTCATCGCTTCGAGCGGCAGGCACTTGGGCCGCTGAGTCGTGGGGCATCGCTGGCGCATGCGGTCAACGGCATCGACAAGCCGCACCGCACGTTGATGGTCAGCGCGTTTCAGAGCGCGATTTTCAACGAGCTGCTGAATGAACGCCTCGTCGCCGGTCGCATGGGCAAGCTGGAAGTCGGCGACATCGCCGTCAAGCACGACACCGGCGGTCAGTTCGAGGTGCGCGATGCCGAAGTCGAGCAGCCGCGCGCCGATCGGATGGAGATCTCGCCGACGGGCCCGATGTGGGGCGCGGAGATGCGCCGGGCCGGCGGGGCGATCGGTGAGCGCGAAGCCGAGGCGCTGGCGACCACGGGGGTGAGCGAGCGTGAACTGGCCGACGGGGATTACTCGTCATATGGCACGCGGCGGTCATTCCGCATGCCGGTGCGCGAGCCGCAGGTGTCCGGCGGGGCGGATGATCTTGGGCCGTATGTGTATGCCGGGTTTGAACTGCCGCGCGGCAGTTTTGCGACCGTTGTGCTGCGTGAGATCACGAAAGCCGAATCATGACCCAAACCACCGTCACGGATGACGACACGCTGCGCGGCCGGTTCAAACGCTGGCGGTTGGCTGCGCCTTGCGACGAGTCGATCGCGCTGGCCAAGTCGCTGCGCGTTGATACGCTGATCGGGCAACTGCTCTGGCAGCGTGAGGTGCGCGATGTCGATGCGGCGGAGTTGTATTTCAAGCCGAGCCTGGCGAATTTACACGACCCGAAACTGCTGCCGGGCGCCTGCCGCGCCGCCGAACGCATCGTCCAGGCGATCCGCGAAAATCAACACATCGTGATCTACGGCGACTACGACGTCGACGGTGTCACCGCGACCGCCATCCTCTACCACACGCTCAAAACCGCCGACCCCGCCGCGAAAGTCACCTGCTACGTGCCGCATCGCCTCGACGAAGGCTATGGCCTGAATGCCGATGCCATCACCGCGCTGTGCGACGACGGCGCCGAGGTCATCATCAGCGTCGACTGCGGCATCACCGCCTGCGAGCCTGCCGCCGTCGCCCGACAGCGCGGCGTCGACCTGATCATCACCGACCATCACGAGATGGACGCCACCCTCCCCGAAGCCTTCGCGCTGGTCCACCCCCGCCTCAAGCCCGATGACGAGCAAAGCGAGTCGTCGGGGTATCCGTTCGCGGAAATCTGCGGCGCCGGCGTCGCCTACAAACTCGCCTGGCAGATCGCGCGTGTCTTCTGCAACTCCGACCGCGTCAGCGCCAAGTTCAAACAGCTTCTGATCGACCTGCTGCCGCTGGCAGCCCTCGGCACGATTGCTGATGTCGTCCCGCTGGTCGGTGAAAACCGCGTGATCGCACACTGCGGTCTGCGTCGTGTTCGCCACACGCCCTTCGCCGGGCTCGATGCCCTGATCGCCGCGTCACGACTCGAAGACGAAAAGAAAATCGACAGCTACCACGTCGGGTTCGTCCTCGGCCCGCGGCTCAACGCCTGTGGCCGAATGGGCCACGCGCGCGAAGCGGTGAAACTGCTGACCGACGCCACACCCGACGAGGCTCACGAAATCGCCGAGACGCTCAACAAAGCGAACGACCAGCGCCGCGCCACCGAGCGGCAGATCTTCGAGCAGGCCGCCGACTTCGTGACCGATCACGGGTATGACCATGATGACGTGCGCGCGATCGTGTTGGCCGATGCGGGTTGGCACAAGGGCGTGGTCGGCATCGTGTGCTCGCGCCTCGTCGAGCGGTTTGGGCGACCCACGGTGTTGCTGAACATCAACGAGGGTGAAGCGTCCGGCTCGGCGCGGTCGATCGACGGGTTCAACATCCACGAAGCGTTCTGCGCCTGCGCCGATCATCTGACGAAGTTCGGCGGACACGCCATGGCCGCCGGACTCACGCTGGCGGATGCATCCGTCGACGCTTTCCGTACGGCGATGATCGATTACGCCGCCGAGCGACTGAGCGTCGACGACCTGACGCCGATGATCGACATCGACGCAGCGGTCGAGCTGGCGGCGCTGTCGCCGAACGTCGTCAGTCAGATCAAAAAGATGGAGCCGTTCGGGCGTGACAACCGCAAGCCGCGTTTGTTGATTCGCGGGGCGAAGCTGCATCAGCCCGCCCGCACGATGGGTCAGAAAGCACGGCATTTATCGATGATTTTGAATCAGAACGGCGCCTCGATGCGTGCGATCGCATGGTCGATGGGTGATCTGGCCGAGCGCCTGCCCGCCGGCGCGGTGATCGACGTCGTTGCCGAGCCGACGCTGAACACGTGGAACGGTCGCACGAATGTTGAACTGATCGTCGAAGACATCCGCTGGTGTGATTGAGTGAGTGAATCGGATCAGTCGGCCGGGTCGTGCTGCAACATTTCGGGGACGCCGACGACTTTGCCGGTTCGGTCGACGCAGGCGAGCACGGTCGAGCCGGTCACCAGCAATTCATCGCCGCGGCGGATTTCGTAGTCGTGTTCGATGCGGACGCCGGCGGCCCGGGTGCACGTGGCCGTGACGGTCAACTCGTCATCGTACTTCGCGGGGCGGCGGTACTTGACCTCGAGCTTGACGACGACGATCAGCGTGCCGGCGGCTTCAAGCTCCGCGTAGCTGACACCCGAAAGCCGCAGCGACTCCGTCCGCGCCATCTCAAACCAGATCGGGTACGTCGCATGATGCACGACGCCCATCGGGTCGCACTCAACGTAACGCACGCGGATTGGAATCGTGTGACAGTTCATAAAAACACCACAAGTGGCGAAGTGGCGATTTGGTGAAGTGGCGAATTCTTCACATCGCCAAATCGCCACATCGCAAAATCACCACCTTTAATCCACCGGACTGATGAACGCATCGCGGCGCATGCCCGGTTGGAGTGTGATTTCGTCCAGCAGTTCGCCGGTCATGTGATGGATCGCCCAGCGGGCAGCGTACTGGATGTCCAGCCCGTCGAGGCGGTAGCGGTTTTTCAGGGCGTCGGTCTGCTCGACGACCTTCATGCGCGCGATCGTGAGGATCGACGCCTTGCGGACTTCATCGGCTTCAGGGTTCAGCGGATTCAGATCGAAGACGCGCTTGATCAGCGTGTCGCCGAGCTTGGTGTCGTTGGAATTTTCGTGAATCCAACCCAGCGCCCAGATCGCCGAGGCGCGGGCGCGCGGCGAGGCGGGCGAATCTTTCGGGATGAACCGCCGCAGCACCTTGTCGGCCGCTTTGACACGCCACACGCCGAGCGTCTGCGCCGCTTCGGCGGCCTGTTTCGAATCGGCGGCGTTGGCGTCGACGATCTTCATCAACGCGGCCGAGTCGCCTTCGTCGCCGTTTTCAGCGTGGTCTTTGATGCGCCATTCCATGCGGTCGATCAGCGTTTTGGTCAGCTTCACCATCGGCTGGCGCGTCGACGGAACTTTCAGCGGACGCAGACCGATCACCGCCGCCACGCGCACTTCCAGCCGCGTGTGATCGAACAGGTCGACCAGCATGTCGGCGGCGGACTTTTCGCCGAGCTCACCGATGAGGATCGCAGCCTGCTCGGCGGCGCGCCAATGCGGGGCGGGGTCCTGGGCCTGCTCGTCGACGGCCTGCTTGATGATGTCGACCATCGCGGCGCGGATCAGCGGGTTCAGCGCGTTGTCTTTGGCCAGGGCCAAAAGCGATTCGTGGGCCGCGGTGCGCACCTGCGGGTGGGGGTCGTTGAGCAGGGGGGCCAGCAGCTTCACGCTGTCGGGGTCGAGGCGCGTTTTCAGCGAGCGGACGGTAACCAGCCGCACCTTCGGGTCGATCGAGCCCAGCGTCTGGGCGGCGGCGGGCCAGAGGTTGGACGGGTCGATGTTGAACAGCTCGGCCATGGCGGTGTACTGCACGGCCGGTTCACTGTGGCCGGCCAGGCGATGCAGGAATTCGATCGCCAGCGGATTGCGGGCGTGCTGCACGATGCGCACCGCCAGCAGCGGCCCGATCGTGTCGCGACCGGCGACCAGGCGATCGACCAGGTCCGTCGGCATGCGACCGGGCTCACCCACGACGATCTGACCCAGCGACTTGGCCGCCGCCAGGCGGAGCGTCAGCGGCATGTTCGCATCGGCGATGATCGATGTCAGCACCTTGTCCGCATCCGCCTTGCACACACCCAGCGCCTCGGCGGCGGAGATTCGCAGCGACAGCGGGGCGCTTGCTTCGGGCAGTCGTTTGACCCACAGCTCGACCGCGGCCGGCGACTTCCATCGCGCCAGCACCCGATCGGCGATCTGCGTCTGATCCATCGCCGCCTGGTCGTAGCCTTCTTTCGGCGCGACAAAGGGAATCAGACGCTCGGCGGCTTTGCGATCGTCCAGCACGTCGAGGGTCTGCAAAGCGGTGGTGACGATCAGCGGCTCGGGGGCGTCGAGCAGTTCGACCACGCGATCGGTCAGCCCGGTGAACTGATACTTGCGGACCTCGGTCATCGCCTGCAGGCGCGTGAGTTGATCCGGCTGCTTCAGGGCTTCGCTCATGAGCGGCTCGAGGCGCGGATCGATGGTCTGGGTGCGCTGCGGCAGGGTGTAAAGCTGCTCGTCGTCCATCGGCCCGGCAAGCACGGTCGCGCCGAGCGTCAGCAGCGCCGCCGCCGTTTTGAACTTTAAACTTGGAACGTTGAACAGGTTCATTGCGGTTTGGTCAGCTCCCACGTGCGCAGCCACAGGACCAGCGCCGCCAGCACGCTGCCGACGCCGAGGAAGATCCAGTTTGCCGGCAGCAGTTGATACTCGGTCATGCCCGGCATGTGCATCGCCGCCAGCCCGGCCGCCAGCGGGTTGATCGTAAGGATCGCTTCGACGACCTGCCGCCCGAAGAGCGAGCCTTCGCCGAGCCACGGCAGCAGCGTCACGATGCACAGGCCCACGACGATCATGTACGCGGCACTGGTGGCGGCGGTCGTGCGCCGGAACACGCTCGAGCAGGCCGCCCCGACCAGCAGGCAGAACCCCGCCGTCAGCGACAGGCTGATCAGCACGTCCATGACCTGGCCCTGGCGGCCCTCGTCGATGACCAGCAGCACGCCGTAGCCCGGCAGCGTCGCCAGCAGCAACAGCAGCAGGGTCCACGCCACGCTCAGCAGCTTGCCCACGACGATCGTTCGCGCGCTGATCGGCGTCATCTGCAGCAGCGTCCATCCGCCGGATTCAAGCTCGCCGCTGATCAGTGCCGCGCTCATCGCCGGCGCGATCAGAATGATCAGCCCCATCTGGAAGATCACCAGCACCCCGCCCATGTAGCCGATGTCGACCCACATCGTGCCGACGGTCGCCAGCAGCATGAGGATCAGCGACACGATCAGGCAGATGCCGATGATGCGCGCCATCCAATGCGCCCGGCCGAAGGTGCGCGTGCGGAACTCCTTCATCATGACCGGGTTTTCGTAGTTGGCGATCGACCCGGTGCGCTTTTTCGGATCGAAGAAAAACAGGTACATGAAGCGGCGATACGTGCGGACGCTCGCCGTCTGCTCATCGGTGACCATGCCCTTGTCGCGCGGGCGGTCGGTGACCTTCGGCTGAAGTCGCAGCAGTGTGCCGATCGCGCAGAGCACGATCGTGATACCCGCCATGATGCCGTAGCGCGCCACCGGATCGATCTGCGATTCGAGCCCGCGGGCGCCGACGGATTCGTGCCCCACGATCTGCATGACCGCGGGGATCGGACTCAGCGCCGCCAGCCAGTCGGCCGCCGCGTGAATGTACTGCTGCGGCACGAGGACCACGGCGGTGATGCCGGCCAGGTCTTTGCCCTGGGTCATCAGGCGCGGCCCCAGCACGATGACCGACAGCAACAGGATCAACCCGTACGTGATGCGCAGCGCCCCGTCGGTGGACTTGACGCGCGAGGAAACCCACAGCGCGAGCATGGCATACTGCGCCGCTGCCAGTGCGAGCACCCCGTAGGCGACGGCGAGCTGCTGCAGCGAGATGCCGCCCATGGCGTAACACGCCGCCGCCCCCGGCAGCGACAGCAGCAGCAACAGCAGGATGAACCCGAGGGCGCCGGTGATTTTGCCGATGAGGATCGACATCGGCGTCAGCGGACTGATCAGCAGCAGGGTGAGCGTGCCGCGCTGACGTTCACGAACGATCGCCATGGCGGGAAACGCCGGGCCCATGAGCATGAGCCCGACCAGCAGGCCGTAGACGAACACGCTGAGCAACTGCTGGGCCTGTCGCCCGCCGAGGTTGACCGTCGCGGTGTCGGGCCAGACGGCCAGCACGAGCGCGGCCAGCGCCGCCACGAAAGCGATCTGAATCAACGCCGCACGCGGCTGGCGCAGCGTCGTGATCAATTCGCGTTGAATAATTGGATTGGCCATGGGGTGTCCGTGTTAATCAGTTTGGCCTCTCGCCAAGGCGCTAAGGCGCCAAAAAGAAAATGTTTTTGATTCTTCCTTTTGCGCCTTAGCGCCTTGGCGTGAGGCTCCTTTTCATGTTTTAGGTTTTTCTGTTTCGCCGTTTTCGTCGGTGTCTTCGATGTCGTCCTCCTCGGCGGGTTCGACTTCGACTTCCTCGTCGATTTGTTCGTCGTCAGCCTCGGAACCGGCTTCGCCTTCGGCTACGGATTCCGCCTCGGCGTCGGTGGACTCCTCGGCGGCGTCGGTTTCTTCGTCGGCTTGCTCGGCCGGAGCATCCGTCGGCGCGTCGGCGGGGCCGGCGCCGGCGTGGCCGAGGCCGGTGACTTCGAGGAAGGCGTCTTCGAGGTCCAGCGGGACTTCGTTGAACTGCGCCACGCCGATGCCCGCGCCGACGGCGGCGGCCAGCAGGCGCGACAGCTGCTCGTCATCGGCGGTGCTGGAAAAGCGCACCTGCTGTTCCTGCGGGCTGGGTTTGATCTCGGCGTCCGGGCCGAGTTGCTCGCGGAGCAGGTTCGCCATGGCGTCGACGTCGTGACCCTGGGCCAGCGTCACCAGCACCATGCGGCGCTGGCGGACCTGGTGCATGATCTGATCGAGCGTGCCGAAGGCGCGGAGCTTGCCGTGGGTGATGATGGCCACGACATCGCAGATGCGCGACAGTTCGGGGAGGATGTGACTGGTGACGATCAGCGTCTTGCCCATCTCGGCGAGGCGCAGCAAGACCTGCCGCATGTCGATGCGGGCGGCGGGGTCCAGGCCGTTGGCCGGCTCATCGAAGATCAGCACGGACGGATCGTGCAGCAGGGTGCGGGCGATGCCGACGCGCTGCTTCATGCCGTGCGAAAGCGCTTCGACGTAGAGGTCGGACATGTACGCGGTGCCGGTGATGTCCATGACCTCGCCGATGCGCGTGGCGCGATGCTTCTGCGGAATCTTGAACGCCGCCCCGAAGAAGTCGAGGTATTCACGGACGCGCATGTTGTCGTAGGCGCCGAACACATCGGGCATGTAGCCGACGAGGCGCTTGATGGCGCGGACGTCGGTGGTGCAGTCGAGCCCGTCGATGTAGGCCTGCCCGCTGGTGGGGCGGGCGAGTCCGACGAGGATTTTGATGGTGGTGGTTTTGCCGGCTCCGTTGGGGCCGATGTACCCGAGAATCTGACCTTTGCGCAACTCGAGGTCGAGGCTGTCGAGCGCGGTGAACTCACCGTAGCGCTTGGTCAGTTGAACGGTTTTGACGACGGGCTGGTCAGACATAGGTGCGGTTCAACGTTCGGGGGTTTGGGGTTCGGGGAGGCGGGGGGATTTAAATCCCTCCGCCACGGCGCCGGTGACTTCCAGGCCGAAGCGGCGGATGGTCCAGATGTCCGAGCTCTTGGCCGAGCCCGGGGTGAAGTTCGGCGGGTTCTGCACATCAAAGGCGATCATCACGCCGCCGTCGGCATCGATGTCGAGCTGATCGACGGGGATGTCGATCGCCTGGGGGCCGGACGGATTGATGATGCTCGCCAGTTCGACGGGCTTCATGTCGCGCAGCGTGAGGATGCGGACGGGGCGACCGATGGCGTCCATGTCCAGGTGGACCTTGGCGGCGGTGATCTTCAGCGGGCGGACCGCTTCGGGGATCACGAATCGGCCGACGAAGGCGCTGGGCCCGGAGATTTCCGGCAGCCAGGTCTTGGTGTCCGGGCGGTAGATCGGCAGGAGATTCAGGCCGACGTTCTGATCGCGGAGCACGACCTGCTGCATGCTCAGCAGGGGCCAGGGCACACGGACCTGCTGCCCCGGCTGGGCGTGTTTGACCGACAGCGGAATCGACCACAACGCCGAGCCGGTCTTCGCCAGGTCGGGCTTGACGTCGAGCTTCCAATCCAGCGGGTCGGCCCAGCCCATGACCATCGGCCGATCGAAGTCGGGATGATCCAGCATGTGAGACAGCACGGCAGCGCGGGCCTGCTCATCGGAATCAAGCAACCCGCCGGCGATGTACACACCGCGCGGCAGCACATCGGCGGCCGAGGCGTGCAGCTTCGTCACGTCGTCAACGACCGTGGCGTGCACGGCGAGGTTGGCCTGCTGCGTGGCGATGATCGGATTGGCCAGCGTCGCGCCGCCGGGCAGGTTGATCGTGCCGACAAGACCCTCGGGCCCGAAGGCGAGGTCCATCGTCGGGGGATGTTCGAATGTGATCGACGCGCCGAACTGCACCGGCCGCACCGCACCGGCGGCGACGGTCAACTGAGGCCAGATCCACTGGTCGAGGTCTTCGTAGCGCAGGCGCATGAGCTGCTCGGTCTGACCCAGCGGCATGGGCCATACCCATCCGCCCTGCGCCCCGGCGAGTGAGACCTCGACGCCGGCGCTGTCGTAGAGACCGATCGCGCCGACGACCTGGGCGGTGTTGCCGCCCGGCTCGACGGTGATCTGTTGAATCGTGGCGACGGTCGGCGCGACGCTGCCGCGCTGCTTGTTGCCCATGGTGATCAGCAGCCCCATCGCCGCCAGCGAGGCGACCACCCCGACGGGCGCCAGCAGTTCCAACCGCCCGCTGAGTCGCCACAGCAGGCTCAGCACGATCATCACCACGAGAAATCCGCCGAGCACCATCGCGATGCGCTTGCGGGAGATCACCTTGTAGCCGATGCGCGAGGTGACGAACTGCTGGCCGGTCTGCCCGCTGATGGTCTGGGCGGCGTCTTTGGGTTTGCTCGTGGCGAATGCCATCGCGTTGGGCAGAATCAGTCCGCTGAGCATGTCGGCGGCGGGTTCTGCGGCGGCGTCGGTCCAGGCGCGTCCGCCGAGGGTGGACACGACGATGCGGCCGCGCCCGATCGGGCGGGTCAGCAGCGCCGGCCAGCCGCGCACCTGCAGCAGCGTGTCGTAACCCGGCGCCAGCAGGCGCGTCATGGTGATCGGCTGTTCGGTTTCAACGGTCGGATCAGCCCACGGCCGCTGGCCCGGCAGAATCGTCGCCGCCTGCGGACCGCGCTGATACTGAATCGACGTGAGCGTGACCTGGTCGACGACCTGCACCGGCCATGCGTCGTCCAGCAGCAACTGCATTGTGTGATTTTCAACCTGGTCGGCGAAGACCAGCAACGTGCCGCCGGCGACGAGCCAGCGCTTCAGCGAGCGGCGCTGAGCCGCGTCGATCTGCGGCGCATCGGCCGAGAGCATCAACAGCTTCACGCCGTCCCATCCGACGTCGAATCGGATCGATCGCTCGGCGGCGATGAACGCCATGCCGCGCGGCAGACCGAGGCGGCTGCGAATGTCAGCCACCACGGTGATCGCCTCGTCGTCGATGTCGGTGTTGTCGGACATCACGGCCGTCAGCGCGCGATCTTCGACCAGACGGACAAGCCCCGTCTCGCGATCGTATTCGAGTTCAGCGTCGGTCGGCGTCAGCAGCGTTTCGGTGGTGGCGGTCTTGTGCTCTTCGGTGATGTCGACTTTGCCGAAGCGGACGGGCACGGTGACCTGCCGGCGGGTGTGCGGCGGCAGCCAGGTATTGGTCATGAACTGGCGCTGGGGCTGATCTTCGAAGCGGAAGATCAGGCGCGTGGTCTGCTCGCGGCCGGTCGGGTTGTTGATGTGGGCCGAGACCAGCCCCCAGCGGTCGGGCTGATAGAACCCGATGCCGGCGACGCCCGCCGAGCCGCTGAGCGTGGGGTGGTCGGGTTGGTCGGATGTTGGTTGCGCGCTCGCCGCGGCGGCGATCAACAGGCAGACAACAAGACCGACGCTGCGGCCCGATCGCGGGCGCAGAAGCCGATTCGACAGACAAATATGTGGCGGCATACTCAGCGCCTCAAGGCGAAAGGTGACGACGTTCACTGAACAACTGCCAAGACGGACTATATTAGAGGATTTGCCGCGTCGTGTAAAAATCGGCGAAAACCCTAGCCCGATTTGCGATAGTGTGGTTTGTCCGTTGTCCGGCCCGGTGGGGCGGGAATAAGAATTACAGCCGGCGAATCGGACCGTCCGATATTCAAAACAGCGGGGCGATGTGCGGCCCCATGCGGTGGTCGCGCCGGTCGGGTGGATGTCATTGAATGCCTTGCCGGCCGGTTGCTTGACAACCCGTATCGCCGCGATGGATAATTTCGCCATTGCGAAGTTCCGCGTCTCCATGAGCCGAGACGCATCCGAGGCCAGGGGTGCCAATTCTAGATGATGGTCGGTTCGTTCGGGAGATGTCACGATGAAGTTCATTTGTTGACAATCTGAATGTGCATGGCTCGCGTCGACCGAAAGGGCGGCGGGGGTATTTACACATCTGGTCCGGCTGGAGCCGGGCCGCCACATGAATGACAGGAGGCAATGTCATCATGAAACGATTGTTTGCAGTTCTACTCGCAGGGGGTCTGGTTCTATCATCGGCCGGTATGTTGCGGGCTGACGATCAGAACCTTGCTCGCGAACTGGAGGCGCTGAAGGCGCAACTCCAACAACAGAACTCGCGCATCGCGGCACAGGAAGCCGAGCTTCAGCAGATGCGCGCGGCACAGGGTGACAGCTGGCTCACTGAGCGCCGGGCTGAAGAAGTCAAAACACTGATTCGCGATGTGCTTTCCGATGCCGACACGCGCGCCTCGCTGGCCGAAGGCGGCATGACCGCAGGCTGGAAGGATCACTTCTTCCTGGCCTCCGAAGACGGCAACTTCCTGCTCCGCATCAGCGGCCAGGTCCAGGCCCGCTACGTGTACAACCAGGCTCGCAATCCCATCACCCTCCTCAGCGACGACGCCGAGGTGATCTTCAACGGCACATCGGTCAACCTGATTGACACGAGATACACCTATGGCGATCGCAACGTGTCCGGCTTCGAAGCCCGCCGCGCCAAGATTCGCCTCGACGGTCATGTCTTTGATCCGCGCGTCACCTACGCCTTGCAGATCAACGCGGCCCCCGGTTCCAGCGATGATTTTTACATGGAATCGAATGCACCGGACGCCGTCGTCGCTGTTCGCGAATTCCAGAGCCCGCTGCCGGACGTGGGGCGAAGCTATGACGAGCGCGGCGGCGTGATCTTCCTCGAAGACGCTTGGATCGCCTACGAATTCGCCGATGGCTGGAAGGCCAGGGTGGGCCAGTTCAAGGGCCCGTTCATGCGTGAGGAAGCCGTGGGCTCAGCCAACCTCGCGACCCTGGAGCGATCGCTGGTCAATGATCTGTTCACCATCGACTACACCCAGGGCCTGGGGGTCTGCTACAGCGGTGAACTCGTTGGCAGGTCGATCCGCGCCATGGGCATGATTCATGATGGTTCCTACCAGTCCAACACCGCCTTCAACCGTGACATGACCGACTTCGCCATGGCGGCGCGCGGTGAGATGCTGCTGTCTGGCGAGTGGAGCCAGTTCGATGATCAGCAGGCATGGTCCGGTGGTCCGATGGGCATTCTCGTCGGCGCTGCGATCGACTACGAACTCGGCGAGCGCGGCCAGAATTCCCGCGCCTACTCATTCAGCGACGATGTCGATCCCCAATTCTACATCGAAAACTCCAACGTCCTGAAGTGGACCGTCGACGCCAGCTTTGAAGCCCCGGATATGTACGGTCTCAGCGTCTTTGCCGCGATCGTCGGTCAGCACATCACCACCAATGGTGAACGCCTCGCCGCCGGCGGCGCCGATCAGTACGCTTTCCTGTTGCAGACCTCTGTCTTCGTCATCCCCGACAAGATGGACGTGCTGCTTCGCTGGGAGCATCTGAATCTCGACGACCTGGCCTACGTGCCGACCACATCGCACGGCGTGATCGACTATCAACTGTCCGGTCTCGAAGACAACATCGACATGCTGACCTTCGGCACCAACTACTACTGCAAGGGCAACGCCCTGCGGGTGTCGCTGGACCTGGTCTGGGTGCTGGACAACCTGCCGTTCAACGCCTCCAACCAGGGCCTCCGCGCCACCGGCGAGGACGATCAATTCTCGATCCGTGGCCAGGTGCAGTTCCTGTTCTGATCCGCATGGCGCTGTGCCAACAGATGTGACTCTACCCAGACCCGCCGCTGCCCCCAGCGGCGGGTTTTTTTCATTCCCACTCACGCCGATGCCCCCCACGCCGACGCTGAGGCGCAGCCGAAGCGTCTGGTACTAAATGGCTCACCCCGAACTCCCCACCACCATCACCCACCGATCGCCATCGATCCGCTGCAACGTGACCCGCCCATCGAAAGCCCGCAGTCTCACCTCGATCACCGCCGCCCGCTCGGACCATGACACGATCGTCGCCTCACCTTCATCGATGCGCTTGACCGTGCCGCGCCCGCCGCTGATCTCACCTTCATAGGTCAGATACGCCCGGCGATGATCGCCCAGCCGGGTCAACTCGACCTGCCCCGCGGCGGCCCACCGGCTCGGCTCGACGGTCATACGCCACGTGCACAACAGCCCTTCGCCCGCCGGGGCCTGCGGGTCTTCGACCATCCAGTCGTAGTGGCTGCTCGGCCCGCACTGGTGATCCAGCACCACGGTGCGGACTTCCCGGGCCTCGGCTTGCTTGTGTCCGGTGGGCATAGGGCGTATCTTGATGGCAGACCAACGCAATCTCAAGGGTCGCCCACCATGAACATCCTCGCTCATCGTCAATTCGCCGCGTTGTCCGCCGCTCTGATGCTTGCCGCGCTGACCGGTTGTGTCAGCGAGCTGCCCGTCGACACCGTGCGGCTGAACGCCTACGACGCCTACCGCGCCGGTGATGCGGCCGCCGCCCGCGATCAGTTCGCCGCCTGCGTCCGCCGCGATCCCACCGACTACAAGTCCCATTACTACCTCGGCGTGATCGGGCTCAACCAGCTTAACGATCCCGCCTACGCCCGTCGCCACCTTGAACTGGCCCTGACGCTTCGCGACTCCCGCCTGCGTCGTCCGCTGGTGCTCGAGTCGGGTCTGCCTGAAACTACCGTGCCCTATCCCTCCCGGGCCGACATCACCGACGCCCTGGCCGAGGCCCTGTATCGCATGGGCACACCCCAGCAGCTTTTCGCCTTCCTTCGCAGCACCACCGATGAGTACGGCGAGGTCAGCGACTACCTGCGCCTCGCGGAATATCTGGCCAAGTCCGGCGACCACGATGCCGCCAAAAACAGCTACATCCAGGCCATCAAGGTTTCACCCGCCGATGATCCGACCGCCGAGTTGGCCCTGGCCGACTTTTACGATGCCATCGGCGACCGCCCCGCGGCGCTGGTGCAGCTTCGGGCTGCCTACGGCATCGACCCCACGCTCGAAGGCCTCACCGACCGCATCCGCGCCCATGGCCTGGTCCCCGGGCCCACCATCGCGCTGCCCCGTCAATACACCCCGTAAAATCGGCCCATCAGCGGTTGCCCCAGGCCGCTTCGTGTTAAATCCCATTTGCAGTTCAGCCGATAAAAAACGCGGACAGTCTGTCGCCGCGATGTTATTTACGGACTACAATTAAACAGAAGTACCAGCCAGATCGTGACGCATTCAGGGGAATTGGAAAATTGCAGGGAGGTATCAGCCTTTTTCCTTCGAAAGGAGGCGACGCCTGTGCAAACGTTCTGTCACATCAATGTGAGCCTCGAGCAACATCTCGCCGACGCGATCATCCGCCAGTGTGAAAAGACCTGGGCGGATAATCTCTGCCGGTGCGTGCCCATGCTCGTGGACATGATCATCAGCGAACACGAGAAGCCGGTGAAGCATTTCGAACCGGCGATTCGCGAGATGATCATCGAGCGCTGTGTCATCGGAGCCGCGCCGACGTGCCACCGTTGCGACCCGCACGTGATCGACCGTCATGTGCGCCTGCTGCTGGGCGAGCTGGAGCATATCCGCAGCAACCAGCTTGAGCAGGGCGACTGGTCCGACGCCCCGGTGCCCCCGCTGATGTGCGGCTGATCCGCCGGTCAGATGGGCTGCGTATGCTGACTCGCGGGGAACGAAACTTCTGTTGCATAAACATGAGTCGGGTTGCTGTTTGAATTCGTTTGCACGGCCAAAAGTACCCATTCCCACCGAAGTGCCCTGTTCATACCCATCACAGAACAAGCCTCGATCGCACCCTGTGGCACAGCCGCCCCCGGCTGTGCTGAAGACATCGCCCGCACATTCGTAGCGGGTGGCTGAATACTTGAGGACAAGCCGCCAGTGCCACACCACGGCGACACGCCCCGAAGCCCGCGTATTTCCGTGACGAATCA
This sequence comes from Planctomycetales bacterium ZRK34, assembly GCA_014873095.1. Classification (GTDB taxonomy): domain Bacteria; phylum Planctomycetota; class Phycisphaerae; order Phycisphaerales; family Zrk34; genus Zrk34. The sequence continues at coordinate 2,045,098 of CP050848.1, read as the reverse complement.
CCATCCCGCTCACCCCGCCCGCCAAAGGCCCAGCCCTGTTCGCCGCCACGGCGAAGAAAGACCAATAGCCTCTCGCCAAGGCGCGAAGGCGCAAAGAAAAAAGCAGCAGAATTCACTTTGCGCCTTGGCGAGAGAAACATTCACCATGCACGCACAGGCCCAACACCCTCAACCCGCACCTGGCCGCCGCCGCCCGCCCACTCACCCCGCCCGTCCCCTCGCCCCCATCCGTCGAGCCCGCCCCACAAAACACCACCCCCGATTGACCATCGAAAACGCGGATCATTAAGAACATATTTAACTTAAATATGTTCTAGTTTTGGGTGTCGTAATACAATTGTTATCAGTGGTTTGCGTGGTGTCGTGGGGTGCGTGGTGGTCCTGTGGCTGGCGGAGTTCACGCCTCGTTATATTCTTTTGACGGTGTGAAACGACGAGTAGAACGGGACTCAATGGGGCGCACCGGGAAACGATGGGAATCTTGACGTGACGGGGGTTTACGTCGCGGGGGCGAGCGGGACGACCAGCCGATCGCAGTATTCCTTCAGGGTGATCAACTGACCACGCTTCATCGCGTCGATCAAACCCTCGGGGCGCTGCAGCGTGTTCGTTCCGCAGTAGCTGGTGAAGAACTGGCGGTCGAATCGATTATGCAGGCGATTCTTAAACCAGAGCTCCAAGCGGCTCTTGCCGGTCGGGTTGTGAGGAATGGCGAAGTGCGGCTTGATGTCCAGCATGTCGTACAAGCCACGGCAGAGCGACTCATCGATCGAGCCTTTGCGAATCACCGTGCGCTTGCTGATCTTGCCGCCAACGAGTTGGACCGATCGGTAGTCTTTGCCGTTATCGTCCCACACGATGGCAGGCGGGCCGAGCATGTCGGGGTTGTCGATGCCCGCACGCAGTGCCGCCGCAATGCATGTCGAATCGGGCTTGAGCGTGACCACGTAGCCGGTGATTGTTTCGGTCCGCCAATCCATGCGGGCGGAGATCCACGGCCGCACCGGTTTGTCATAGCCTGGTGCGGTGACCCACACGTCCGCCTGCGCGTGGTCGCCCATCCAGACCTCGTTGGCATCGAATAGATCGATCGGCATCGTCTGGCGTGGTTCGGCACAGTTGCGAGTTGCCGCCTTGTCACAAGCGGCCAACCTGACGACGTTGGGAATGCGCTGCTTGACACGCCGCAAAAACTGCGGATAGCTGATCCAGGCCCACCCCTCTTGTTCAGCACGATCCCGCGTATTCTGCCAGGCGGTTTTATCCTTGAGCTTGTTCTCGTGCAGCACGAGTCCGCGGAAGTAGTCCCACGCCGCCTCATCACCATCGTCGAAGCGGTCGCCGCCACGGTTGTCGCAGAGCCCCGCCAGCCCGTCGCGTGAATAATCGCCATCCCATTCATACAGCCGTGTTTTGCTGATGCCGATCTTGAAATTGAACTGGTCTTTCAATCGGGCACCGACCGTCGCACGCAGCTGAATCAGCAGCGGCTTTATGGCCCGGTTAAGTTGCACGTTCGGATTCTGGCGAAGCTCCCTCAGTCGCATCACACATTCCTTTTTGGCCTGCATGATCGCGACCTGCTTCATCGTGAAATCGCTGGGGTCGAAGTCGTCTTCAACAATATTGTTTTGCAGGCGGGGGTCATAACTGCGATGCACAAACCACGTCGCCTTGCCGCCGCTCGGTGGGTTCATCTTCGCTGCGTGAGCGCGCGGGCCGAGCTCGTTGGCACACATCGTGCGGAGTCGCCCCTCATCGATTTTGAGCAGGTCCGCAGCCTCATTGATGTGGACCCAATCCGCCCAATCGATGTGCGATGGTGCGGCACCGGAATAAGCGGATTTTCGCGCGGCGTTGGTCATCGCGTACTCATGAAGTTTCCGGTTGGCGCTTCGATCTGCTTGACGTAGTCGCCGCCGGGGCCGATCTTGGCCAGAGGGCAGTCGGGGTTGTCGCAACTGCGTTTGGTCAGGCCGTCGATGGCGAAGTAGATCATGCCCGCCAGAATCCCTCCGCTGATCGGGTCGGGGATGGCGCCCTGGCACCAGTAGATCACGGTGTAGGTCAGACCGAGCAGGATCATGCCCGCGATGACGCACAGCGTGAAGCGCCAGCGGACCAGCAGGCCGATCAGCAACGCGACGACGATCATGGGGATGAATTCGATCATCATGACTGTGAGACTCCGGCGGCTTCGGGGTGCTTGGTGAGAAACGCTTCGATCGCCCGGCGACCAGTCGTATAGCCTGGGCCGCTGAGTACGATGCCGGTGAAGCGGAAATCGCTGATGTCGACGGCATGCCCCTTGGCCCGAGCGACCAGTACATCTTCGAGCACCACCGGGTCGATCCGCTCCTGCCACACCTGAATGTGGTGGCAGTGATCGCAGTACAGGCGACGAACCGCGAAGTAGCATTCCTCATAAGAGTGCATGCCGGCGTACTCGCTGACGACGCCGCCCTGGCGATAGGTCTTGTCGCACTTGCCGCAACTGACGAGATGGTCGCTCGGTGGCGCCTGGCAGTCGACGGGCTCGACGGTTTCGATGGGGGCGTGGGTCAGTGGCATGCGTGATCAATCCTCTTTAGTGGTGGAGTCGCGTCGGTCGACATGAACGGTGCGCACGATGCCGCCGGCGATTGAAAAGATTCTGCACTGCATGGCATGAAGTTGTCGGCGAACCATTGGCGGTAAGCCGTCACGTTCGTCGAAGTTCAGCCGCTCCAGCTCGTCGCTTGGAAGATCGAATGCAGCGGCAACATCTGCGCGAGCCATCCCGGCGCGATGGTCCGATTCCAGTTTCGCCCCATGCTCGACATGCAGGGCGACCAATTCAGCCAGCGTGCGACGCTGCCGCTCTTCGGCACGGATCGCCATCTGCAGGATGCCGCGAAACTCACGATGCTCGTGTGTCATGCGGTCGATCAGTTCCTGTAGGGTGAAGTCGCTCACTTGGCATCCTCCGCCGCGAGATGCTCGTTGGCCATGTCGTCGCACCGGTCTGCCAGCGCACGAAGGTTGCTCGCCAATCGCCCAAGAGCGAAGTCGGGCACAGCTCCACGAAACGCCAGGCGAACGTGTTTACGGTTGATCCCCGTTCTGAAGACTTCCGCGCGATAGTGCGTACCGGTTTCGACAATTCGAACATCAAGATCGCGCATCACGCCCCCCTCCCCGCGACCCCGGTGGTGCGTAGCTTGCGGCGGCGGAGATGCTCGCGGTACTGTTCGACCACGCCCTCGATCCGCAGTGCTGCATGAATGATTCGACGGACGACCAGGGCGAGCTCCTGCAGCTCCACATCGCTGCGTGCGTCGGCGGCCTGGCGACTGATCTCTTTGAGCATCACCGGCCACTGGTCGCAGTTCTCGATGGCGAGCTGCATGGCGTCGTCGATGTCGATCCGGCCGTCGCCGTTGACGTCCAGGTCGTCGGCTGCTGAGTTGAACAACCAGCCCTGCCCGGCGGCCAGCGTCTCAAGCAACTCGCGCTGTAGATGATGATCCACGGCGCGAAAGAGCATCGCGAACCTTGTATAGGTCGGCTCGGTTTCGTCGTAGTACCGATAGACGCTGTTCTCCGCCAGGTGCCAGATCTGCGCCAGCTCCAGGGCGGATAGCTGGCCCGACAGAGGCTACTGATTATTTTTATGCATTAGTCGCAACGTTTAAAGAGCAGGTTGTGGCGCCGGCGTCGACGCTGATCCGTGATGCGATTGTGGCCGGCTACGCGGCTGCTGTCGGTCACGTGGGAGAGCCGACCGCTGGGCAGTTGATCAATCCTGCGGCGTTCGTGGCGGCTCTGCGTGCGGGCTGGACGCTCGGCGAGGCGCTTGCTGTTGCGGCCCCGGTCATCAACAGCAACCTTCGCATGATCGGCGATCCACTAGCTCGAATTCTTCTGCCCCTGCAGGGCTACAACATCTACAGCCGGCCGGTGCTCGACGCGGTCGACGAGCTGATCGCCGTGGCGCCGGCCGGAGCGACGGAGTACGTAGCGAAAGATTTCGATCCTGGCAGCTCGCGGATCATCAGTGTGCGTGCGGCCAACCGCCTCGGCCGTGAAGACGATGAGGCGCTTCACGCTCGCTTGGCGAGCTTCGACGACGCCGGCAACCTGAACGCGCAGATGCCGAATCCAGTGATTGACCTGCAGCTCACCAACCTCGCCGGCACGGTGACTGCTCGGTGGATGTACCGGGCCAACAGCCAGGTCACCGCCCCGGACCACTACGCCGTCTACACGGCCGTCGACGGGGCGGCGTTCGATTACGGCGCACCGGACTACACGCTCGCGCATGCGTCGCGTTACGTTCATGAGATCACCGTCGGCAATTACAGCGACGGCCAGCAGCTCCGCGTCGCCGTCGAGACCGTCGACGCCGCCGGCGGGGCATCGCCTCGTCGCTTCGCGGAGATCTCGATCGACGCGGCCGCGCCGGATGATCCGCAGTCGATCGACGTGGAGGTCACCAACGAATGACGATCCGCCGTGGCACACTCAGGCACATGGACCAGGTCCGCGACGATGCGGCGCAGGCTGCTGAGCTTCGCGCCCAGGAACGCCAGCAGGGTGATCCGATTCCTCCGGCCGGCGGTGTTGCGGGCAAATGGTTTCGCTTGATCGCTCAAGGCCCCGATTACAACGGTGACGTCGTGCTCGGCAAGGAGTGGGATTGGGAAGCAGATGATTTCGTTGAAGGTGCAGAAGAGGTCTACATCGCCAAGCCGCCACGCCTGCGAGAAAGCTACTACAGCGCCAAGACGATCAACGGCATCAGGTTCTCGGTGACCGGTGAGAATGAGCGTCGATCGACCAACACGAATGTCGGCTATGAGCATGTGCAGAATGAGGTGATTTATCCGCCGTATCTGAACGATGACGACTCGCCGCCCACGATCATTTATGCGATCGATACCGACAACGCCGGTGTGGAGATTGGCGGCACGTACGTGACCTGGCAGGATCAAAACGTCGACGGCAGGGCGTGGCAGCAGACGAGGTGTGGCGCATGACCTGGCCAGCTCCACCAATGCGATCTCGTGGCGACGTCCACGTGAGCAGCCTGAACGGCGTGCGGGGCTACCTGCAGCCGAGCGTCTGGTGTTTCGATCAATCCACGCGAAAGCTTTTGTGGGAATTCGAAACTCATTCGACGGGCACGATCTGCATCGCGACCGATGGCAGCGACGTCTACGTCGGCCGGCAACGCAACACGCAAAATTACTGCGGCAATGCGACGATCTGGAAGATCGATGGCCAGACCGGCGCTCAGTTGTGGGCGATCGAGGCGGGCTTCCCGACGTGCCTGGCCTGCGCGAACGGCATCCTTTACGCCGCGATCGATGGCGACGTGCAGCGCATCAACCGGCACACCGGGCAGATAATCGGCGAGTTGACTTTGGAGGGGCTGATTCCCGACGTGCCTGGAAATCATGTGGACTACATCACACCAGCAGGCGGTGATCTGATTCTGTATGGGCTGTTTTATTATTTATTTCCGCCAGACACCTATGAAGTTCACGACATGGTGCGCGTGACCTCCGGCGGCACGCTGGTTTGGGGGTGGGTGACGAGTGGGATGCCGATGACTCAGCCGCGCATCGGCACGGATGGCAGGATTTACACCCCAACCTCCACGGTGCTTCAATCGAACGATCCAGACACTCCGACCAATGAGCTGATCGTGTCATCGCGCATAGGTCTTGGGATTGTGCAAGACCCTTTCTTGTCAGTGGCGGATCAAGGCGACAGCCTGTTTGGTGTGTTGAATCCGTCGCTGTTGCGGGGTGACTATTTAAGCGAAGACCCTCCAGACACGTTCTATCACGTGTTTGGCATGGACAAAGATCAACTAATAGACGTGGATACCGTCGGCGCTGATATTGGACAGCGGGCGGACTGGTATCAGTTTGCGGCGGATGGTGATTTTGTTGCGAATGACATGATCGTCGCTGGGAGCGATCTCGTTGTCGTGGGTGAAGAGACTGTGGGGGATTTCGAATATGCCGTGGGGCGAGCCTACGGGCTTGACCCAGCGACTGGCGTCATCCGGTGGAGCTGGTCGCCATGCGGCTTCCAGGCTCTGCCCATCTTTGTGGAGCCGGCCAGTGGTTTTTCCCGCGTCGTCGATCTCGGCGGGGGCCACCTGGTGGTGACGGGAGCGAGACACACGGCTCATTGAGCATGCCGCTCAACGAGCCTTTGAACGACCTTTGAAGGCCGTTCGACAACCTGGTGCGGAGGGATGGCGAGAATCGCTCAGGCGTGGCCAGAAACCACGCTTATTGTCGTGCGCGATGATGTAATCCCATTTAGCGCAGTGAATTCCCGTTTTGCTCGCCGCACTACAGACGGGTTTGTTCGGGCCACTTGACCGGGGGCGGAAATCAGGCAATACTTCGTTCATCCGGATGAACGGATAAAGCTATGCCTGTCGCCTCCCCCATGATCAGCTGGATGACCTCGCTGGCCGACGCCACGCGCGGGCGGATTCTGCGCCTGCTGGAGCGGTGTGAGTTGACGGTGGCTGAGCTTTGCGCGGTGTTGCAGATGCCGCAGAGCACGGTGAGTCGGCACCTGAAGGTGCTGGCCGACGATCAGTGGGTGCAGCGCCGGCGTGAAGGCACCAGCAGTCTCTACCGCATGGTCAGCGATGAACTGGACCCGGCGGCGCGGCGCCTCTGGCTGCTCGTCCGCGAGCAGACCCAGCACGACCAGGCGGACGATCAACGCCTGCAACGTGTGCTCGCTGAACGCCAGACGCGCAGCCAGGAATTTTTCTCCTCGGCCGCGGGCCAGTGGGACAAGCTTCGCCACGATCTGTTCGGTCAGCGTTTCGATCTGCAGGCGCTGCCGGGCCTGCTGGATGCCGACTGGACCGTCGGCGACCTCGGCTGCGGCACGGGTCAGATCACCGAGTCGCTGGCTCCGTTCGTGAAGCAGGTCATCGCCGTCGACAACGGCGCCGCCATGCTCACCGCCGCCCGCAAGCGGCTCAAAGATCACGACAACATCGACCTGCGGCAGGGCGACCTCGCCGCACTGCCGATCGATGACAACACGCTCGACGCCGCGGTGATCTACCTCGTGTTGCACCACCTCAGCGATCCGCCGGTCGTGCTCAGCGAAGTCCGCCGCGCGCTGAAACCCGCCGGCCGCGTGTTGATCGTCGACATGACCGAACACGACCGCGAAGAATACCGCCAGCAGATGGGCCACATCTGGCTCGGCTTCAGCGAAAAGAAAATCACCGCCTGGCTCAAAGACGCCGGCTTCACGCAATCACGTTACATCCCACTGCCGATCGAACCCACCGCCAAAGGCCCGGCCCTGTTCGCCGCCACGGCGGTTAAATAACCCCGAACCCTATCCCCTGGAGACTTTACATGACGACCGCGACTGAACGACTGGCCTATAAGGTGGCCGACCTCAAGCTCGCCGAGCTTGGCCGCAAGGAGCTGCGCCTGGCGGAAGACGAGATGCCCGGGCTGATGGCGCTGCGGGCCAAGTACGGCAAGGACAAGCCGCTGGCCGGCGCCAAGATCATGGGCTCGCTGCACATGACCGTGCAGACCGCCGTGCTGATCGAAACGCTCGTCGAGCTCGGCGCCGATGTGCGCTGGGTTTCGTGCAACATTTTCAGCACGCAGGACTCGGCCGCCGCGGCCGTGGCCGTCGGTCCCAATGGCACCGTCGACAACCCCGCCGGCGTGGCGGTCTTCGCCTGGAAGGGCGAGACGCTCGAAGAGTACTGGTGGTGCACCAAGGAAGCGCTGATCTGGCCCGACGGCACCGGTCCGGACCTGATCGTCGACGACGGCGGCGACGCCACGCTGTTGATCCACAAGGGTGTGGAATACCTCGCCGCCGGCGCGGTGCCCGCTTCGGATCCCGACAAGATGAGCGAGGAAGAATGCGTCTTCCACGACCTGCTGCGTGACAACTTCGACGCGATCGACTGGAAAGCCATCGCCGCCGGCATCAAGGGCGTCAGCGAAGAGACGACCACCGGCGTGCATCGCCTGTATCAGTTCGCCAAGCAGGGCCGCCTGTTGTTCCCGGCGATCAACGTCAACGACTCGGTCACCAAGAGCAAGTTCGACAACCTCTACGGCTGCCGCCACTCGCTGATCGACGGTCTGAACCGCGCCACTGATGTGATGATGAGCGGCAAGGTCGCTGTCGTCTGCGGGTACGGCGACGTCGGCAAGGGCTGCGCCCAATCGCTCCGCGGCCAGGGCGCCCGCGTGATCATCAACGAAGTCGATCCGATCTGCGCCCTGCAGGCGGCGATGGAAGGTTACGAAGTCAAGCCCGTCGAAGACGTGGTCGACTTTGCCGACATCTTCGTGACCACCACCGGCAACAAGGACATCATCACCGCCGCGCACATGGCGAAGATGAAGGACAAGGCGGTCGTCGGCAACATCGGCCACTTCGACAACGAAATTCAGATGGCCCAGCTCGCCAAGACGCCCGGCATCAAGCGGATCAACATCAAGCCGCAGTACGACGAGTGGGTTTTTGCCGATGGCCACAGCGTGCTGATCCTCGCCGAAGGCCGCCTGTTGAACCTCGGCTGCGCGACCGGTCACCCCAGCTTCGTGATGAGCGCTTCGTTCACGAACCAGACCATCGCCCAGCTCGACCTCTGGCTCAACGCCACCGGCAAGCCCACGCTCTCCGGTGTCACCTACGACAAGCAGGTCTACACCCTGCCGAAGATCCTCGACGAGGAAGTCGCCCGTCTGCACCTCGATAAGCTCGGCGTCAAGCTGACCAAGCTGTCGCAGGAACAGGCCGACTACATCGGCGTCCCGGTCGATGGCCCGTACAAGCCGGACCACTACCGCTACTGATCGCATTGACCAGACGCTTCGGTCGCCGACCTTCGGGTCGGCGGCCTCAGCGTCGGCGTGGGTAGTAGGGCAGACACTCTTACTACCCACGCCGACGCTGAGCGAGCGCAGCGAGTGAAGCGTCTGGTACTCCTGAATCTGATATACTCCCCCCATGCCCACTTCCGGGAAACAGTGGCATCACATCATCATCATCAACACGCGCGGCTCATGGCTCACCGGCGACCCGCGCGGCTTCCACAGTCGTAACCACCGCAAACATTCCGACGGCGATTACAAAGCCCCGCCGCCGCCCGGCCAGCATCTCGGGCTCTATCGGGTGATCAAGTCCAACAGCCGTGATGCGATCGCATTACCACGTGATTTGTGGGCCACGATCGGTCGCACGATGCTCGACAAACTCACATCGCAGGACCATCGCGCTTTGGCGATCTGCGTTGATGCACATCACGTGCATTTGCTGGTGGAATTGCCGTCGGATCGGCGACGCGTCAAGCGCCTCGTCGGCACATGGAAGCAACGCGCCTCGCATGCTGTGCGCGATCGCCTGCCGGGCGAGATATGGTCCAAGAGTTGTGATCCGATACCGGTGCGTGATGTGCAGCACCATCGGCGGGTCTATCGGTACATTTTGAATCATGCCAAGCGGGGCGCATGGACTTGGTCATTCCGCGCTGAGTAGTACCAGACGCTTCGGAAGACCTCAGCGTCGGCGTGGGTAGTAAGAGTGTCTTCCTTACTGCTCACGCCGACGCTGAGCCGGCTCTGCGGCGAAGCGTCTGGTACACAAAAGTCAAATCACCCAGGGCCCGCGCAGCGGGCGGCTCAGCAGGGCGTTGGCCTCGGCGTCGCCGATGAACTGTTGCGAATCCCAGTCCCAGGTCAGCTTGCGCTTCAGGCGTGTTGCGATGTCGCAGGCGACCGTGGCCGTGGTGGCGCGGTGGCAGGCTTCGATCGGCGCCACCGGGTCTTGACCACTGGCGATGCTGTTGAAAAAGTCGGCGTGGTGGTGAATCGATTCCTGCAAGCGCGTGTCTGACTCTTTAAATTGAATCTTCAGCAGCGCCTCGTCCGACGCCCAGATCTTGCCGCGGTTGACCTGCACCCAGCTGTCTTCGCCGATGAAGCGCACGCCCTGGCCGTGGCCCTTGGTGTTGTCGACGAAGCGCACGCGCGGGCCGTTCACTGGCGTCAGCGTCATGTCCCATGCATATGAGTCGTCCGCCGTGCCGTCGAAGAATTCCGCCGAGCCTTCGACGGTCATGCGGCCGGCGCCGATCGACGGCTGACCCCACAGCGCGATGTCCATGTGGTGCACGCCCCACGAAGCGATCCACCCCACGCAGTATCGGCTCACGAAATACCAGTGAAAGCGGTCGAGGTCCTGGCGATAAGGCTCCGCCGCCGCGGGTCCGACCCACAAGTCCCAGTTCAAATCCGCCGGCGGCTCGGCGACGGGCCACACGCCCGGCTTCGCACTGGTCTTGCCCCCCGGCACGCCCACGTGAATCTCCGTCACCTTGCCGAGATACCCGTTCAGCGCCAGCTCGCAGGCCTTGCGGAACTTCGGGTCCGATCGCTGCTGCGTCCCGCTTTGAAAGATCGTCTTGTTGCCGCGCACCACGTCGATCAACGCGCGCCCCTCGGCGACAGTATGCGTCAGCGACTTCTCACCGTAGATCGCCTTGCCCGCCTTTGACGCCATCGCCATCATCACGCCGTGCCAGTTTTCCGGCGTGGCGATGAACACCGCGTCGATGTCCTTGCGGTCAAGCAGCTCGCGAAAGTCCTGGTGCGCCGTGCAGTCGGTATTCGAATGCCACTTGTCGACTTCACCCTTCAGCGCGTTGGCGCGTGACAGCGACACATCACTGACCGCCAGCACTTTCGCCTGCTTCATGCGGATGAGCGTTCGCGTGTGGCTCGGGCCGCGCGCTCCGCAGCCGATCACGCCGCACGTGACGCGATTGCTCGGTGCATTGGCTCCGAACACGCTCGACGGCACGAACATCGGCGCCGCAGTCAGCGCTGCCGAGCCCGCGAGAAAACTCCGACGCGAGGTGGACCTGTTAACCGGTGACATGAGCCGTCTCCTGTGTTGAATCATGCGGAATGTTCAATTCGTCGAGCGTGCGCCTCACCCACGCCAACGACTTCTCGATCAGCGGGCCGCCGGCGCCTTCGCATTCCATGCTCAGTACGCCGTCGAATCCGTGATCGCGCAGCATCGCCAGACACGTGCGGATGTTGTCGGCATTGACGCCTTCGCCGATCGCGCAGTGGCTGATCGCGATGCCCGTGTCCTTGCCGCGCATCGCCGCCGCGAGCGTTTCGCTGACGTCCTTGATGTGTACATGGCTGATGCGATCGATGAACCGCTCGCAGAAAGCGACCGGATCCTGCCCGGCGATGAAAGTATTGCCCGTGTCGAAGTTCATGCGCAGGTTCGGTGAATCGACGAAGTCGAGCATCTGCGCCACGCGGTCCGGGTTCGTGGTGAAATGGCCGTGCACTTCGATGGTGACGATCACACGGTACGCTTCGGCGCAGGTGACGATCTGCTCGTAGCTGCGCTTCATGTGGTCCATCGCCTGATCGTCGGTGAGGCCTTCGGGCGCGTGCAGTCCGTCGGTCGTCGCCACGTGATCGCACCCGGCGTGCGCCGCCCACGGTATCGCCTTGAGCACGTAAGGCAGCCCGCGCGAGGGCCCGTCGACGCCGCTCAGCGGAAACGCCGCATCGACCTGGCTGAATCGCACGCCGTACGTCGCCATCTTTTCGCGCAGCAGCGCCGGGTCTTCGTACAGCGCCACGTGCGGGAAGTACCCCAGCCCGTGAATCCACGCCACGCCGTCGATCAGCCCCGGCTCGATGTAGTGCACATCATTCGCCCGCGCCCACGCCAGCGCCTTTTCAAAGCTGAATGCGTGCGAGTTGAACGCATCGGTGTGAAACCCGATCTTCATGGTGATGCCCCCTTGTCCTGTTTGAGTCCCGCCGCCCACACCGTGCCGCGCCGGTAAAGCTCGCCGACGGCCGGCACGCTGAGCGCTTTGACATCGTGCCCCAACACGCTGTGAAACACGCGCCCCTTGCCGACGGTCAGTACAAACGCCATCGGGTAGTCCTTGTGATCAACCTTCGACCTCGCCACAGCGATCGGATGAATCGACACCTCGCCGGCCAGACACGTGTACAACTCGTCATCGGTTTCAAAGTCGCTCATGCCTGCCGTGATCGGGTGATCATGATCGGTGATGCGCACCGTGAACGGCCCGAATGGATCGTGACCGCGCAGCTTCGGGTCCCACACGCGGCCGACCAGCTTTTCAAAGTCGTCCTTGCATTCCTGAAAAGCCCCACAGGCGAAGTGTACGAGCACGAGCCCGCCGCCATGGTGAACGTATTTCGACAGCGCGTCGAACCCCGCCCGGCCGGGTACATTCGCATCGTAATTCTTAAAATGCATCACCACGGCGCGATAGGGCGCCAGGTCCGTCGCTGCCAGCTTCGTCAGATCATCGAGCACATCGACCTGCAAACGATCGTCGACTTCGATCGCCGCTTTGAGCACGGGTGTCGTCTGTTGCCAGCGATGCCCCTTGTAGTCTTCACCCGTGACGATCAGCACACGCTCGGCACTGAACCCGAGGCTCGGGGTGATCATCCACAACGCGATCATGACCAGTCGCTTGAGCATATTGAAGCCTCACGATTGGGGCATCGTCGCCAACTCGTCATCGAGAATGCGCAGCAGGCCCTCGACGATGCGGGTCTGCTCATCGGGCTGCATCATGTGGGTTTCGAAGGCGGCCCGCTGCTTGATCCCTTCCATCGCCGCGAGCATCAGATCGACCGAACCCCGGATATCTTCCGCCGATCGCCCGCGTCCATACAACACAGCCGCCAGTAGCTGTTCGTACATCCGCCGCACATCATCGTAAAACTTCGCCCAGCTTCGCCGCACCGCCGCGTCCTGCAGCCCGAGGGCGAACAGCTCCGTAGTGAACACCCGGTTGCTGCGGTCGGCCACGCAGGTCTTCACCGACAACGCCAGCACGCGGTGCAGTCGCTCGGCGGGATCAATCAGGTCGGCGATCTCGCGCTGCACGCGCTGGTGGTAGGTCGTGTAGTAGTGCTCGCAAGCCGCGAGAATCAGCTGCTTTTTCGACTTGTAGTGTGAATACAGCGACCCCTTGGTGACCCCCGCCGCCGCGGCGACCTGGTCGAGGTTCACGCGCTTAAACCCGTGGCGGGCAAAACAGTCGAAGGCGGCCTTGGCCAGGCGGGTGGGCATTTCAGGAGCGGTGCGGGGCATGCGTGTCTCCAAAACATACTGATCAGTATGAATAACATACTCATTGGTATGTTGCGTGTCAACCCTGTTTTCGTGTTTGCAATACAATGATCAAGCATTACGTTCGCGATTGCAGACGCCATGCAGAAGGAACATGTTCATGAGGCGGCACTTGCACACAATCATCGGGGCCCTGGTTTTCGGTTTTGTCATGATGGGGTTGTCGGCCGAGTCGGAGGCGGCCAGGCCCAACATCGTGCTGATCATGGTCGACGACATGGGCTTTTCCGACATCGGGTGCTACGGCAGCGAAATTTCGACACCCAACCTCGATCGTCTCGCCTCGGGCGGGTTGCGCTTTAGACAGTTCTACAACACCGGTCGCTGCTGCCCGACGCGGGCCGCGCTGATGACCGGCCTGTATCAACACCAGGCGGGTATGGGCCACATGACCGGCGACTTCGGCCGGCCGGCTTACCAGGGCCATCTGAATGATCAGTGCGTGACGATTGCCGAGGCGATGAAACCGGCCGGTTACTACACGGCCATCAGCGGGAAGTGGCACGTCGGGTCGGCCCCCGAGCACTGGCCGCTGAAGCGCGGGTTCGATCGCTTTTACGGCATCCCCGAAGGCGGGGGCCATCACTATCGCCTGCTGCCCGGGCGCCACCTGGTCATCGATGACACCGCCATCGACGTGCCCGAGGGTTGGTACTCGACGACAGCCTTCACCGATTACGCGCTGCGGTTCATCGACGAAGGGGCGAAGGCCGACAAGCCGATCTTTCTGTACGTGGCGTACACCGCCCCGCACTGGCCGCTGCAGGCGCCGGCGGAAGAGATCGCCAAGTATCGCGGCAAGTACAAGGCCGGCTGGCAGGCGATGCGCGAGGCGCGCTTCGAGCGTCAACAGCAGATGGGGCTGTTCGATGACAACGTGAAGCTGTCGCCGATCGACCCGAAAACACCCGACTGGTCGAAGCTGAAAGACGTTGACGAGATGGACCTGCGCCTGGCGACGCACGCAGCGATGGTTCATCTGGTCGACGAAGGCGTCGGGCGCATCGTCGACAAGTTGAAACAGCGCGGGCTGTACGACGACACGCTGATTCTGTTTCTGTCGGACAACGGCGCCAGCGCCGAGGGCGGGCCTACGGGTTTCATCAACGCCAAGCGCGGCGACCCGAAAGCGAAAACCGGCACGCCGACTTCGTACGTGAGCTTCGGCATCGCGGGGGCCAACGCCTGCGATGCGCCGTTCCGCAGGTACAAAATGTATAACCACGAAGGCGGCATCGCCACGCCGCTGGTCGCGCACTGGCCCAACGGCATTACCCCGACGCTGCGCGGCAAGTTCACCCCGGCGGTCGGTCACGTGATCGACCTGCTGCCGACTTTTGTCGACCTGGCGGGTATTGACTATCCGTCGAAGTCTGGCGATCGCACCATCACGCCGACGCCGGGGCGCAGCCTCGCGCCGGTGTTCGCCGGCGGCTCGATCGATCGGCCCGAGGGATTGTTCTGGGAGCATCAGGGCAACGCGGCGGTGCGCATCGGTGACTGGAAACTCGTGCGCGAGCATGGTCGACCGTGGGAACTGTACAACCTCGCGAAGGATCGCACGGAACTGGATGACCTGTCGAAGAAGATGCCCGACAAGGCGACCGCGTTGAAAGCGACATGGAAAGCGTGGGCCGACCGCGTGGGGGTTGAACCCTGGCCTGTGAAGAAGCGCAAGGGCAAGTGACAGGCGGCGGCTTGAGCGCTACGCAGAATGTTGACCGCTTTTCTTTCATAGCCGTGGGCGGAAGCCCGCGGACCGCGAGCTCCCGCTCGCGGCTATCACACGGTCATGAATGACGCAAAATGCTAGAGCGGGGAATGTTTATTTGATGTCGAACAGGGAATTGTCATCGGGGCCGAACCAGCCGATGCGCATGGCGGTGGCGGTGTCGCTGGTGATGTAACTGTGGGTGAGGTATTCGCTGGTGAAGTTAAAAGACTGGCGGTCGACGTGGCCGTCGGCCCAGGCGACGGAGGTTTGACCGATGTGGCGGAAGTGGACCGAGGGGTTGGGTCGCATCGTGCTGGGTTCGCCGGGGTTGAGTTGCCAGTAGGGCGGCTCGGCGAAGGAGTAGGCGATGAATTCAAAGCTGCTGGTGGCTGCGGCGAAGGCGGCGTCGGTGAAGACGATGGTGGCGGCGGGGTGTGCGAACTCGTGGGTCGCGGCACTGTTTCGGGCGGCCTGATCGCTTGAGCCGAACAGATCGCAGCGGCCGCCGATGTAGGACTGGTTGTAGCCGTAGCCGCCGCAGCCAGCTTCGTAGGCGGCGCTGATGCCGGGGGTGTCATCGTAGTCATCGCCGGCGATGAATCCGGGGCACTGTTTGAGTCTGCCATCGGGGCCGAAGTAACGGGCCAGGTCGCTGCGTGCCGGGTCGAAGGCTTCGCCGTAGCCGGAGCGTTTGCCGTGCCAGCGTTCGAAGTTGTCAGACCAGATGTCGCGCGCCGCGAGTACGAAGTATTGACGGTTGTCATGGGCATAGAACTGATTGGCCTGGGCGAGCTGCCGGATGTTTGAACCGCAGACGGCGGTGCGGGCGACGCTGCGGGCGCGGCCCAGCGACGGCAGCAGAATGCTGATCAACAACGCGATGATGGCGACGACGACGATCAGCTCGACCAACGTGAAGGCGTGTGAACGCATGGTGGTGCTTTCAGGAAGAAGAAAGACCCGGGGACGGCGGTCCCCGGGCTTTAGCGTGCATGACAGTTGTCAACGATGCTCGCGGCGGTGTGTGAGCATGGTGGCGCCAAACAGTATGGCGACGATCGACGCGGGCTCGGGGACAGCGACGACGGCGTTGATCACGCCGATGGCTTCGACGTCCATGCCGCCGGAGCCCCAGGTGACCCAGGCGTCGAAGATGGAATTGCCGGCGGCATCGGTGAACGACCCATCGCCGGGGATGTCGACGATGCGGACGAAGTTGATCTCGTTCAGCAGGACGATGCCGTCGATGACGAGTTGATCGCCCAGCAGGTCGTCGAGGTTGAAGGGGGTGCCCCAGCTTTCGCCGTAGGCGTTGGCGTGTTTGCCGGCGAGGTTGTAGAGGTTGCTGACATCCTGCGTGAGGTAGCTGGTGTTGGATGGCAGGCCCTCGCCGAGAGGATAGTTCAGATACGAGCTGGGGAATCGGGCGAAGTTGACGCCGTCGGTGGATACTTCAACGAAGCCGAGTTCCGCGAACATCTGCCCGGAAGCGCTGCCGGCTCCGGTGTTGTAGTTGGACACGAAGCCGTTTTCGAAGACGGCGAAGTCGGCTCCGGCGCCGTTGGTGATCGCCTGATCGAAGCTGAGCGTGATTGAGCCGGGGGCGATGGCGCTCTGCGGATCGTTGAAGTAGGCGGTTAGTTCGTCGGCGTCCATGTCGCCAAGGCTGGCGATGTCCATGTTGGAGCCGGTAACGTGGCCGAGTACGAGCGTGGGGTCAGCGAACTGCGAGCCGATGCCGTTGTTGCCGTAGACGCCGACGACATCGGAGGGCGTGTAGTCGACGACGCCGGTGGCCCAGGCGGTGAAGACGGGGTTGATGTAGTTGCCGTTGGTGTCGGTGGCGGTGATGCCTTCGCCGGCGGGGCCGACGAATCCGGCGATGCCGGCATCGATGAACGCAGCTTCATCGGCGCCGCCCTTGCCGGGTGAATACGGTCCGGCGTAGGCCCCCGCATGGAACGTGAACAACACCACTGCCGCGACCAGCGCGCACCGATACCACCCAATACAACTGCTTCCAAACATGACGTATGTCCTTTCGGCCTGTTTCGCGCAGGCCACGACCCCCGTGCACTGTGTTACACGTCCAGGCGGCGGGGCTCGATCGCCAAACCATCAACGGCGGGGGGCATGCGCGTCGAAACTTCGGCGTCCCGTCTCGCGAGGACACATCGCATACGCACAGGCAGGTCTTCCGGCTGAGGGTTTGCGTTCGTTCGCCTTCCCATCGAGGCCCGTTGCGGGTCGACAGTGGCAATTCGAACGAACGCTGGTGAGCACGATCCACATTCGTCGTGCATCACCGCCCATCACGGCGGCGCGTCCGCGGGGGAGTTGGCTGAGCGATGCTCGGCCGCACCCCACTTCCCTTTTCACCCGTGAACGTCACGGGCACCTGTGAGTCGTCCTTCTAACGCGCATTCGCCTATGCTGTCAATGTGTGCCGATTCGATGCGCGCCGCGATGCAATGGGGGCGCTAAGATCACGTTCGGTTATCTGTTCACGACACTCTCAGATCACGAGGCGTTTATGTTTAAGCAGTTGAACTCGAAGCGGATCAGTCTGGTTCTGGCGATGGCGGCGATGTTGATCGGCGTCGGGTGCGTCATCGCGGCGGCAGACAAGCGGCCGAACATCATTCTGATCATGGCTGACGATATGGGCTTTTCCGACATCGGTTGCTACGGCGGCGAGGTCGACACGCCGACGATCGACAAGCTCGCTGATCGCGGGCTGCGCTTTCGTCAGTTCTACAACAATGCCAAGTGCGAACACACGCGTGCCTCGCTGGTGACCGGGCGATGGTGGCCGCAGGTCGGCGCATCGGCGACGGTGCACTACGCGGCGCCGACGTTCGGTGAGATCATGCGCAAGGCCGGATACCGCACGCTGATGGTCGGCAAGTGGCACGCCGGCGAAACGCCGCATCAACGCGGGTTCGATCGTCACTTCGGGCTCTGCGACGGCTGCTGTAATTTCTGGAACCCCGGTCATGCCCGGCCGGGTGAACCGGAGCCGGCGAAAAAACGCGTGCGCCGCTGGGCCATCGACGACAAGGAATTCACCCCCTACACGCCGGAAAGCAAAGATTTTTACACGACCGACGCTTTCACCGACTACGCCCTGCAGTATCTCGACGAGTATAAAAACGAAGACAAGCCCTTCGTGCTCTACATGGCCTACACCGCGCCGCATTACCCGATGCAGGCCTCGAAGCAAGACATCGCCAAGTATCGCGGCAAGTACATGATGGGTTGGGACAAGCTGCGTGAGATCCGCTTTGCCCGTCAGAAGAAGATGGGTCTGCTTGGCGACCACGTCAAGCTGCCGCCGCGCGACGGGGGCCTGCCCGCGTGGGATTCGCTCAGTCAGAAAGAAAAAGAAGCCTGGGACCTGCGCATGGCGACCTACGCCGCGATGATCGATCGGATGGATCGCAACCTCGCCCGGGTGATGAACAAACTCGAAGCCCTCGGCGAGATGGACAACACCTACATCTTCTTTTTCTCCGACAACGGCGCCTGTGAAGACAGCGCCGATCGCTCGACGGTCGAAGGCTCGATGCCGTGGGAAGTCGTCAGCTACCAGACGCAGGGTCGCGTATGGGCCAACGCCTCAAACACGCCGTACCGCAAGTACAAAACCTTCAACCACGAAGGCGGCACCCACACGCCGATGATCGCCGCCGGCCCGGGTGTTCCCGCCGGCGCATATACCGACCAGGTCGGCCACCTCGTCGACTTCCTGCCGACGATGCTCGAACTGGCCGGTGAAAAGATTCCGTCGGACCTGCCGGGCATCTCGCTGGCGCCGTCGCTGCGGGGTCATCCCGTCAAGCGTCCGCCGATTTACTGGCAGTTCGGCCGCGCCGCCGCTTTGCGCGATGGCGACTGGAAGATCGTCCGTTACGGCAAAGGCAAAAACGTCAAGTGGGAGTTGTACGACCTGGCCACCGACCCCACCGAAATGCACGACCTCGCCTCGGCCCAACCCGATCGCCTTAAAAAGATGGCCGCCGCCTGGGACCAATGGTGGGCCGAGGGCAAACGCAAGTGACCTGCCCCCCCTCGCGGGGCAACGGGCTTATAATCCAACTATGGACATTTTCATCGGCAGTCTGCTGGGGGTGGTGATCGGGCTGGTCGTGGCGTGGGCGATGCGGCGCGGCGGCTCGGCGGCGCCAAAGGTGGAGATTCGCCATTCGATCATGAAGCTGCGGGCCGTCGGGGAATTGACCGTCTTTCGGCTGATCACGCAGCAGATCGTCACGGCCGAGCAGCATATCGCCGGCAAGTGGAAAGACTGGGTCAAGTGGCTGCTGTCGACCAAGAAGCTGGCTGTCATCATCGAGTACGGCATCGATTTCAAATACAACCTGCGCGACCCGCACTTCGAGATCATCGACGAAGGCGAGGGTCGCTATCGACTGAAGATGCCCGCGTGCATCTGTCAGACCTACATCCGCGACATCAAGTTTTACGATGAGCGCAACAGCCGCTGGCTGCCCTGGCTGCTAGGTGATGTGACCGAAGTGCTCGGGCCGGGCTTCGACCAGGACGACAAGAACAAGCTGCTGGAAGCGGCGCGACACGAAGCTGAGCAGAAAGCCCGGCAGATGGTCGAGCAGCTTCAGACCGAAGCCCAGAGCTCGGCCCGGCAGACGCTCGAAGCCCTGGCCAAGGGATTCGACGCCGGCGAGGTCGTGCTCGACTTCGACGCCTCGACGACCGAACACCCCGAGCCGGTCGTCGACCCGAGCGTGGCGAAAGCATAAGCTAAGACAAACCGCAGAGGTCGCAGAGAACGCAGAGATGATTCATTTCATCTTTCACCTCGGCGCTCTCCGCGTTCTCTGCGGTTCAAATCACAAAATACAAGGAGTCGGACATGCATAAGATGATGACTTTGGCGGTTGTGTTGGTGATGAGCGTGGCTGCTTTCGCGGAGGCGCCGGCACTGCAATACAAGATGAACGACATCGACGGCAAGCCGGTGAACCTCGCCGAGCGCTACGCGGGCAAGGTGGTGTTGATGGTCAACGTTGCCAGCCGCTGCGGATATACCCCGCAATACAAGGGCCTCGAAGCGCTTTACCAGAAGTACAAGGACCAGGGCCTGGCCATCGCGGGCTTTCCCTGCAATCAGTTCGGCAAGCAGGAGCCCGGCAGTTCCGACGACATCAAGCAGTTCTGCGAAGACAACTACGATGTCGACTTCGATCTCTACGAAAAGATCGAGGTCAACGGCGACGGCGCCGCCCCGCTGTACAAACACCTGACCCAGGCGGATGGGCAGGGCAAAGTGAAGTGGAACTTCGAAAAGTTTCTGATCGGGCGCGACGGAAAGGTCATCCGCCGCTACCGCTCGAAGGTCAAACCCGGGCAGATCGCTGACGACATCGAAAAAGCGCTGGCCGCGGGGAGCGGCAAGTGATGCGACGCGCCTGGGTGATGGTGTGCATGATCGGCTGCGCGGCGGGTTTGCTGCAGGCGCAGTCCGTCACGATCGAAGTGGCGGCGGGGGATCACGACCGCGTCAATACGCCGATCGTATTCGATCTGCCGTCTGCCCTGGCCGAGGCTGAACACGTCAAACTCGAGCGGGCTGACACGGGCATCCCCATCGACGCGCAGATCGATCGCATCGAAGGCGACGATGTGCCGAAGGTGGTGTTTCTGCTGGGTCAGAAGCTCGAAGCCGGCACGACGCGCCGGTATGTGCTCAGCGCCTCCGATGAAGCCCCGGCGGGCAATGTGTACCACGGGACGGTCGAAGTCGAGCGAGACGCCGAGTCGATCCGCGTGGCGGCGAATCGACTGCCGGTGCTCGAGTATCACATCGCGGCGTTGCTGTCGCCTGAGCCCAGTGAGCCGTATTACCGCCGCAGCGGGCAGATTCATCCGCTGCACGCGCCGAGCGGCGCGGTCGTCACCGACGACTTTCCCCCCGATCATTACCATCAGCACGGCGTGATGTTCGCGTGGACGAAGACCACCTTCCAGGGGCGGGCGATCGACTTCTGGAATCAGAAAAAACTGCAGGGCACCGTCGAGCACAACCGCGTGATCGGCGCCGAGTCGGGACCTGTCTTCGGGCGATTCGAAGTCGGCCTGCGTCATGTGAACCTCAACGCGCCCAACGGGCCGGCCGATGTGCTGGATGAGATATGGTCGGTGCGGGTGTACAACTTCACCGATGTGTTCGTGATGGATCTGATCTCGGTGCAGCGAGCGGTGCGGAATCCACTGCAGGTGAATCAGTACCACTACGGCGGCATGGCGATCCGCGGCGCCAGGTCGTGGCTCAACCCGCCGTGCCGCATGCTCACGCGCCTTGGCGACGACCGCTCCGCCGGCAACCACACGCGCCCCGGCTGGGTCGACATGCAGGGCCCGGTCGACGTCGCTGACCATGCCCCCGATGCCGGCCCCGCATCGATCGCCGGCGTCACGGTCATGGACCACCCCGACAATGTCCGCTTCCCGCAGCCCGTGCGGTTGCACCCCGACAAGCCGTACTTCTGTTTCAGCCCGCAGGTGCTCGGGGGATTCGACATCACGGCCAATGTGCCGTACATCTCGCGCTACCGTTTTGTCACACGCGACGGCGAACTGGACCGCACGCGACTCGATGCGCTGTGGCAGAACTGGACCGATCCGCCGACAGTGCGCGTGGTCAAGTGAATCAAAGCGAGTGGTCAGATTCTGCGAATGTAATGTTGCCGGGTTTCAGGTCGAGATAGTAGATGCCGAACTGCTCGACAAGCTTGTTGTATATCGTCCATGCCATGGGCCAGTTGTCCCCGAACTTCTCAGCACATTGCTGCCGCCAGATGTTCCACGCATCCTCGGTGTAGTCTGTGACGATATCGAGTTGCGCCTTGGCGAAATCGAGAATGAACGGCGGGCGAACCGTTGACATTTCGATGACGAGTAATTTGCGGCTGTGTGAAATAAGCGTGGGGACGGCATGCCCACAGATCGAGGTCACATCATGTGCCTTTAGTCTCTGATATACACACAATTCTTTATGGTAAAGGTCTTTCCGCGTGAAGACTTTAATTGCTGATGGACGGCCTGTGGAATAGACGATACCATCAAGGCCTGAGCCGAGTGTTGCCAGCGGTTCATCGCCCAGAAACTCTCGTGCTCTACGGGCAGCATCGGGATGGAGCAAATCCATGATTCAGGCAGCCTTCGGTGGTGAGCCGTTTTCCGCAAACGTCGACCTGTGGCTGGAATACGACGGTCGCAGGATTCCACTTTCGCATGTCGAACCAGCCGACGTTATAGCACAGCAACCAATTGATCTGCCAGCAGGGGCGGCAGTCTTGGTGATCTGTGTGGACGATCAGGTTCAGCGTATGCATGTCATGCTGGATGAAGGCATGTCTGCGACACGGACTCGCGCGCGGATGCGTCCTTTGGATTCAGTGCCATTTTGATTTCGATAAAACAAGAGCAAATTGTGTTGGCCGATCTGTCCGCAGGCCGGTTTTTTTATTGATGTGGACATGAATGTAAATCAAGGGCGTGGCGGGCGGAGGCGAAAGTGGGTATGCTGGGGGATTGGCTGAATTTCCCGTGTGAGGATCGCAACGGATGGCGTTGACGGATCGATGGAAGCGACTGTTTTCCGCTGAGATCAGGCGGCGTGGTCGGCAATACCAAACCGAAGGGCGCGTCGAGTTGATCGAACCCGAGCCCGGTCAGACGGTGCGCGCCCACGTGCAAGGCAACGAGGTGTACACCGTGGCGCTGGGCTCGGCCGATGACGCGACAGCCGCGTCGTGCACCTGTCCGCATTTCGAACGGGGCGCTTACTGCAAACATCTGTGGGCGACGCTGCTGGAAGTCCAACAGCGAAGCCGCGCCGGATCGCCGGGCGCCGGCGGAGCGGCGCTGCATGTGTTGACCGAAGCCGAGGCTCCGCCGCTGCCCAAAGCCCGCAAACGTGAAGGCTCGCGTACCGAGGTCAAACCCGCCGCGCCCGAGTGGATGGATCGGCTGACGCTGCTTCGGCGCGCGATGGTCGATCGCTCTGAAACCGCCGCCGCGCCCATCACGCCCGCCACCGTTTATTACATGCTCAACGCCTCGCTGACCGCCCGCTGCGGTTCGATCGTCATCGAGCTTCGTCAGCGCCAGCCCACGCGCAGCGGCTGGGGCGCGCTCAAAGCCCTGCGGTTGGATCGCACCACGCGCGAGCAGTTGACCCACACCGTCGATCGTCAGATTCTCGCCATGCTCATCGGCGCTTCACCCGTCGATGAGATCGGCTACGAGCATGCGTTCAACGACCCGTCGCGATCGAGCATGTTCTGCCTGGAGCCGGCCGCTCAGCGCACGCTGCTGAAGCGGATCATCGAAACCGGTCGTTGCCATCTTGTTGGTGAATCGACCGACCGGCGCGACCGCCGCGGCGATGAAATCGGCATCCCGTTGAAGTGGGGCGGCGACGAGGCGTGGGACCTGTGGATGATCGCGCAGTTGGCTGAGGACGAAGGCCTGGCTGTCACCACCGAATTGCGACGCGGCGAGGTGAAGCTCAACGCCACCGACCCGGAGGTGCTCGTCGGCGGTGAGCAGGGCGTGGTCGTGATTGACGATGAAGCCTGGCCGCTGAATGATCACGAAGCGCGGGCATGGGCGGAGCATTTCCGTCGTGAGCGCTGGAGTGCCGGCGACGGGGCGCCGATTCACGTGCCGGTCGATGGGGTTTCGACGTTTCTGGATCGCCTGTATGCGCTGCCGCAGTTGCCGCCGCTGGACCTGCCGCCGGGCGTGGGGCGCCAGCAGCGGTATGTCGAGCCGGTGGCGCACCTGGACCTCGGGGCGACGCTGCGGAACAACACGCCGGCGACATTCTGGTTTGACTATGAAGGCCGCCGGGTGACGCCGGACTCGCCGGGGCGATTCATCGAAGGCGATCAGCCCTCGGCGGACCTGCTGCTGCGCGACCGGGCGCGCGAGCGTGATGCCCAGACGCTGCTGTTTGAGCTGGGGCTGCGACCCGAGCCCAACCAGGGCCCCGATGCGTGGACGCTTCAGCCGCGACAGGTTCCGGGCGTGGTCGGCACATTGCTTGGCAAGGGGTGGATCGTTCAGGCGGAGGAGCGCGCCATCCGTGCCGCCGCCGCGCCGCGTCTGTCGATCACCAGCGGCATCGACTGGTTCGAACTGCACGGGCAGGTCGAGTTCGCCACGGACTCGGGGACCGAGCAGGTCGCCCTGCCGGACATCCTCAAAGCCGCGCGGGCCGGGCGGAAGATGATCACGCTCAGCGATGGGTCGACCGGCCTGCTGCCCGAACAGTGGCTCGCCCAGCACGGCCTGCTGGCGGCGCTGGGGCGCGTTGAGAAAGATCACCTGCGCTTCGGCGCAGCCCAGGCGGCGCTGCTCGACGTGCTGGTGAATCCCGAAGAGCTGGCCGAGGTCGATGCGAAGTTCGAGGAACTGCGTCAGCGGTTGCGGGCGTTTGAGAAGATCGAACCGATCGATCCGGCTGAAAGCTTCCGCGGCGATCTGCGCACCTACCAGCGTGAAGGGCTTGGCTGGCTGAGTTTTCTGGCGCAGTTCGGCTTCGGGGGCATCCTCGCCGACGACATGGGCCTGGGCAAGACGATTCAGGTGCTCGCGCTGCTGGATCGCCGGCGGGCCTCGATGCCCGAGTTGGCTGAAGGTGATAAACACGCGCCGTGCCTGGTGGTCGCGCCCAAGTCGGTGCTGTTCAACTGGGCCGATGAAGCGGAGAAGTTCACGCCGCACCTGCGCGTGGCGACCTACAGCGGGACCGACCGCGACACCCTGCGTCCGCATCTCAGCGAGTACGATCTGATCATCACGTCCTACGGCATCCTCCGTCGCGACATTGCCGAACTCAAGGACTTCGCCTTTGACTACGTCGTGCTCGACGAAGCCCAGGCGATCAAGAACCCGCGCTCCAAGAGCGCCCGCGCCGCCCGGTCGGTCAAGGCGGCCCACCGCCTGGCGCTGACCGGCACGCCCGTGGAAAATCACCTCGGCGATCTGTGGTCGATCTTCGAATTCCTGAACCCCGGCATGCTCGGCTCCGGCACGCGCTTCGCCGAGGCGGTCCGCGGCGGGGCCAGCGATCCTTCGCGCCTCGAAGCGGCGCAACAGGCGGCCGGCGCGCTGCGGCCGTTCATCCTGCGGCGCACCAAAAAGCAGGTGCTCACCGAGCTGCCGCCGAAGACCGAGCAGACCATCGTTTGCGAGATGGGCGCCGCACAACGCCGCGTGTATGAACAGCTTCGTGATTACTATCGCGGGTCGGTCCTCGGGGCATCGGGTGCTTCCGGCGGCACAGCGCCGACATCCAACGGCGGGGCGATGATCGTTCTCGAAGCGCTGCTTCGCCTGCGGCAGGCGGCCTGTCACCCCGCGCTGATCGACGCCAAACGGACCGACGCCGCCAGCGCCAAGCTCGACGCCTTGCTCGAGCAACTCGAAGAGCTCATCGACGAAGGCCACAAGGCACTGGTGTTCAGCCAGTTCACCTCGATGCTTTCACTGGTGCGCAAGCCGCTCGACGAGCGCAACATCACCTACGAATACCTCGACGGTCAGACACGCGATCGCAAGTCGCGCATCGATCGTTTCCAGAACGACCCCGACTGCCCGCTGTTTTTGATCAGCCTCAAGGCCGGCGGGCTTGGTCTGAACCTCACTGCGGCGCAGTACGTGTTCATTCTCGACCCGTGGTGGAACCCGGCCGTCGAGGCCCAGGCCATCGACCGCGCCCACCGCATCGGTCAGACCCAGCACGTGACGGCCTACCGCCTGGTCTGTGCCGACACCGTCGAGCAGCGCATCATCGAATTGCAGGACAAAAAACGCCAGCTCGCCGACGCCATCGTCGCTGGGCAGGAAAACCTGCTCAGCCAGCTCACCCGCGAAGACCTGGAACGTCTGCTCAGTTAATCATGCGGTGTTTCATGCGGCGGGGTGACTTAAGTCACCCCGCCTTAAACGTGTTTACTTCTTCGCGGCCTTGTATTCTTCGAGCGTCGCTTCAAGCTGTGATTTCAGATCGCCATCGGCGAGATTCACCGCGGTGGTCATCAGCTTGATCGCTTCATCGACGCGGCCCTGTTCGAAGTGGGCCTTGGCCAGTGTGTCGAGCACCTGCGGTTGTTTGCCTTCGGTCAATTCGTTGGCGCGACCGGCAAGCTTCTGAGCCAGCGGCAGGTCGCGTTTTTCAACACCGTCGGCCGCGAGGATCGCCCACGCCATTTCGTTCAGCGCGGCCGGTTCATCCTTGGCGGAGCCTTCGAGCAACTGGCCGGCGTGTTTGTACGCCGCGTCGTAGTCATGTTTTTCCTGCAGCAGGATGTGGAACCGGATCACGCTCATGCGCGTCGCCATCATCGGGCTGAGCTTGGCCAGTTCGTCGACGATCTTCAACGCCTTGTCCCAGTCGCCGGCCTGGGCGGCGGCGTTGAGCTGCTGGCCGAGCGCTTCGACCTGTTCCTGCTGCTTGGCGTGGGCGACGGCGTCAAAGTCACCGGCCAGCACCTGCTCGAGCACGGGCTCCATCTCCATGGGGTGACCGAACCACGCGATCTTGCCTTTCTGATCGACGACGAAGCTGGTCGGAATTCCCTGCACGCCCGCCGCCTTCAGCCAGGCCACGGCGCTTTGACCTTCGCGCCCGCCTTCGTCGATGGCGACGACGTAGTTCATCTTGTCGCCCATCTTCTGGACGAATTGCTCAACCTTGGGCGGGTTGCCTTCCCAGACGTTGAGGCCGATCACGACCAGGCCCTTGTCCTTGTACTTGGTCTGCAGTTCGGACACGTGCGGGATCGCCGCCACGCACGGGCCGCACCACGTGGCCCAGCATTCGATGACGTAGACCTTGCCGTCTTCAAACTTTTCGACGGGCTGGCCGTTGAGCCACTTCTGAACGTGAAGCTGCGGCGCGGTGTCGCCGACTTTCAACTCGGCATGAGCGATCGATGCGATCAGCAGGGCGCACGCGATGAACGTCGGAATCAATTTGCGATGGGTCATAAGTCACCTCGGGAAAAGTCAGCGGTGGGCTTTTTTGAACTGGTTGATTATACGTCGGACCACCCGGGTCGGGTTCGTCGCGGCGCAGACGGCCGATGAGACCGCCACGCCGCGGGCGCCGGCGGCGATGACTTCGGGGAGGCTGTCGGGGGTGACGCCGCCGATGGCCAGATGGGGCATATCGGGGAATTTATCGACGAATTTGCGGAGGTATTCACAGCCAGCGGGGCGGCGCTGCTTGGTGGCGGTGGCGAAGATCGCGCCGACGCCGCAGTAGTCGACACCGTCGCGGATCGCCCGGCGGGCCTCGGTGAGGTTGTGTGTCGACGTGCCGATGAGCAGTTGGCGGCCGACCAGCTTGCGGGCGGTGGCGACGGGCAGGTCGTGCTGGCCGAGGTGAACGCCGGCGCACCCGGCGAGCAGGGCGAGGTCAGCCCGGTCGTTGAGCACGACGCTGGTGTTCGTGTTTTTGGCGAGGTCGACAAGCTGCGAGGCCCGGTCGAGCAGGTCGCCGTCGTCGAGATCTTTTTCACGGAGTTGGATGCAGTCGGCGCCGGCGTCGATGCAGGCCCGGGCGACGTCGAGCCAGTCGTGGTGTTCACACATCGAGGCGGTGATCAACACGCAGAGCTGCCATTGTCGCGCGGCGAAGGGGGCGAGCTTTTCAACGAGGCGCTGCTCGAGGGTGTAAGCGCGGTAGCGGAGTTGTTTGACGGCGGCGGCGAAGTCGGGGCTGATCAGCTTGCCGAACTCTTCACAACTGCGGAGGGCTTCAGTCAACCGCTTGCCGGCGGCGATGGCGACATCGGCCACGGTCGCGCGGGTGCGCTCGGCGGCGGTGGTCATCGAGGTGCCGACGTCGCCAGGGGTGTCGCGATGCGCGGGCAGGTCGGGCAGCGACCGCACGGCGGCGGCGAAGTCGTGGCGGAGGTTTTTCAGGTCACGCGCGAGCTTGGAGTCGTCGAGACAGAAGCGGGCGGCGTCTTCCATCACGCGCATCGCTTCACGGGCGCGGTTGGCATTGGCATCGAGGGTTCGGGCGATCGGGGGCATGGGGACAGTTTAGCGGAAAGTTTGCGACAGACGCGCTCGCCTTTGGCTCGCGGCTAAACGGGGGGAGGGGCTATACTGGCGGCGATGAAATCGATGCGGATGAAACTGGCGGCGGGGGCGGTGTTGGCTTTGGCGCTGATGGTCGGAACAGTAGGCAACAATCACGTGCCGCTGGATCTGCACGAGGTGTACGTGGTGCAGACCGCTGAGGAGATGCACGAGCGCGGCGAGTGGGTGGTGCCGTATTGCGGGGGAGATTTGCGGCTGAATAAACCCCCGCTGAGTTATTGGTTGACGCGGGTGGTGGCGGCGATCGACGGGGCGAATGAATTCGAACCCTGGCATGGGCGGAGCATCAGCGCGATCGGGGGCGTGCTGCTGGTGGCGATGGTGATGTGGACCGCGGCGCAGCTTTACACCGGGCCGGTCGGATTGATGGCGGGGCTGCTTTGCACGACGAGCTTCGGGTTTTTCACGTGGACGCACAACGCGCGGTCGGACATGCTCTACGCGGCGATCTGCGCGGCGATGGCGGGGCTGTGGGTGATGTCGTGGAAGGCGAGGGGCCGGGGGCGGCGGGGACTGATCGGAACATACGGCATGTGGGTGATGTTCGGCGTGGGGTCGCTGTGCAAGGGGCCTCACATTCCGGCGATCTTCGTGGGGGCGTTTGCGATCGTGATGGCTTTGCACCGCCCGAGCCGGCGCGACGCCTGGCGGGTGCTGCGACCGGTGACGGGATTGATCGTGGCGGCGGCGATCGCGCTGCCCTGGTGGGCGATGCTGTACTGGCGGATCGGGGATCGGCTGTTCGAATCGCAACTGACCGGCTCGCGGTTTGAACTGGGCTGGTGGCAGGTGTTGGACCCGTACTATTTTTATCGCTCATGGCAGCATGTCTTGCCGTGGGTGATGTTGTGGCCGGCTGCGGTGGCGGCGATGGTGGTCAAGCATCGGATCAACTTCGCGGCGCGAGCGATGGGTTTGATCGTGTTGATCGGCGTGATCGTGCTCAGCTTCGGCGGGGGCAAACGATGGCTGTATGCCTTGCCGCTGTTGGGGCCGATGTGCGTGGTGATGGCGTTTGCGGGGCGGCGGATGCTGTCGCAGTTTTATGGGCGCGGGTTGTTGCGGCCGGGCGTGTTGCTGGTCGGACACGCGCTGGCGGCGGGGGCGGTGTTGACCGTTGCGTGGTGGCTGCGCTGGCGCGACGGGGATGTGAGTCAACTGGACGGGGCGAAAGTGGCGACGGGGTTGCTGATCATGGCGGCGAGCGTCGGGGCGGCGTGGTTGTGGGTTAAACAGGAATGGGGTTGGCGACGCGGCCGGGCGGAACTGGTCGGCGCGGCATTGGTGTTTGCGGTGATGTTTCAGGCGGGGGGTTCCAGCGCGGTGCTCTGGTCGCCATCTCGGTGGGGGCCGGTGACGATGGGGCGGATCATCGATGAGCAGGTCGATGCGGCCACGCCGGTGTTGACCTGGGGGGTTAATCCGTGGGCGCTGGTGTACTACGCGGATCGACCCGTGCGGGAGATGTACACGCTGGATGAGTTGAAAACAACCGTCGACCACGCGGGGGCGAGTGGGTTGGTGCTGGTGACGCCGACCGAGCAGGAGGCGGCGGTGCGCAAGGCCCTGACAGGGCGGGGGATCGAATCGCTGGCGACGGTGCCGGACGCTGCTGATGAGAAAGACTGGGTGCTGTTGCAGTTGCGGTGATCAGGGCAAACCATCACGCAAATGATGCAGTGGGGTCGGCCGGCTTTTTACCATGGCGGCATGTCTGGTGAATTCCCCATCACCATTTTGGCCGGGCGACTCAGTCGCGTGTGCAACTTCCGGGTGTGCTGCGCGGTGATTCTGCTGTTGGGCGCGGTGGTGGCGATGGTGGGGCAATCGCGCGTGCCGCTGGAAGCTCACGAGGTGTATGTCGTCAGCACGGCCGAGCACATGCGCGAGTCCGGCGACTGGATTGTGCCGCGGTTCAATGATGAACTACGGTTGAAAAAACCGCCCATGAACTACTGGCTGACGGGGCTGGCCGGCAAGCTGGCGGGCGCTGATTCGCTGGAGGCCAGTCACGGGCGAATGGTGTCGGCGACGGCGGCGGTGGCGCTGGCGGGGATGACGATTCTCATTGGCACGGTGTTGTGCGGCCAGTCGGTCGGATTGCTGGCGGGGATTTTGTGTGTCAGCACACGCGGGTTTTTCATTTACTCTCACAACGCTCGGCCGGACATGCTCTACGCGCTGTGGGGCGCGGTGATGATGGCGATGTTCGTGCTGGCGTGGCGGCGTCGTTCGGTGTGGGCGAGTTACGGGATGTGGGCGGCGTTCGGGTTGGCGACGCTGACCAAGGGGCCGCACGTGCCGGCGATGCTGATCGGGGCGTTTGCGATCACGCTGACGATGCATCGGCCGAGCCGTGGGCGACTGCTGCGGGTGATGCGGCCGGTGACGGGGCTGCTGGTTGCCGCGGCGATCGCGCTGCCGTGGTGGGGAATGTTATACCTTGAAATCGGCGATCGGCTTTTTGAATCGCAGCTTGCCGGCTCGCGATACATGCTGGGCTGGTCGAACGTGCTTGATCCATACTTTTTCACGCACCCGTTTCAGTGGTTGATGCCGTGGGTGATACTGTGGCCGGTGGCGGCGGCGACGGCTGTGCATCGCGGGCGAATGGGATATCCGGCACGGATGATGGCGCTGTGGATCGTCGTGGCGGCGATCGCGCTGAGCTTCGGCGGAGGCAAGCGGTCGTTTTACATGCTGCCGCTGCTGCCGGCGGCCTGTGTGTGGATGGCGTACGCAGCGCGGCGGGGTTTGTCATGGCTGGCGGCGGGCAGGCGATTGGGCTGGGTCCGGCGCGGGGGACTGCTGATCGGACACGCGCTGGCGGCGATCGGGTTTTTGTCGGTGTTGTGGTATATCCGCTGGGCGGACGACGGCATGGATGTGGGTGATCAGTGGATCGTGGCGTCGGGGCTGGCGGTGATGGCGGTGTTTGTGATCGGTGTGATGATGGCGACGCGCTGGCGCGATGCGCTGACGCCGCGCGGCCTGCAGCGGCAACTCGCAGCGGCGGCGGTGGTGTTTTCGATGTTGTTTATCTTCGGCGGGGCGGCGGCCGCGATGTGGAGCGAGTCACGCTGGGGGCGGCTGGAAATATCACGCATGATCCGTGAGGATCTGTCCCCGGAGGTCGCAGTCATCTCCTACGCGGCGAATCCCCGTTCCATCCAGTTTTACTGCGAACGGATCATTCACCCCACGACGCTGGCGGAGCTCAAAGCCCGTTGTGCGGATGCTCACCAGGGCAAGCAGCAGTTGGCGTTGATCCTTCCGCAGATGATGCAGGACATGATTGTGTCCACGATCAGCCCCGCGAGCCTTGAGCCTGTCGGCACCGTACCCGACTGCTCCGGCGACCAGGCCTGGACGCTGTACCGCGTGAAATGACATTCGGTCAGTCGATCACGATCACGATGGCGAATCGGACTCGGCGAGTTCGGGTTCGGGCCCGGGATCGTCGGCGATGGATGTGTCGTGGTGGCTGTAGATGAAGTAGAGATTGCGGACGTAGATGAACCACCCGGTCGCCTGGCCGAGGATGCCGACGATGTCCTTGCGCCAGATGAAGTACGCCAGCAGCATCGACGCGCCGCCGAGGCTCATCCACCAGAATGCGTTGGGCACGACCGATTTGCGATGCTTCTCGCTGACCAGCCACTGCACGATCATTCGACCGGTGAACAACACCTGCCCCAGCAGCCCCAGCGCCACCCACGCCACGCCGAACACGGAGGTGATGTTCAGCACGCGCATCCACAGCGGGCGGTGGGTCTGCTCATCGAACACGCGCGACGCGAATTCATCCGGCGTCAGCGGCTCTTCGCTGCCGTCGGCTTTTTTCACGACGAAGCGGTGCGACCCGTCGTCGAGCTGAATCACCGGCACTGTCACGTCCACACCCTTGAGTTTCACCTTCACCGAGGCGCGCGGCGGATCGGGCTTCTCTGACTGTTGCGCTGCCGCCATCGGCGCGCAGCACACGATCAGAAATACCAAACCAAGGCGCCAAGGACACCCAGGCGATACCGAGATGTAGTCTTTGTATTTCAATGGTCTTCTTGGTGTTTTTGTGCCTTGGTGGTTCAATTCTCTGACGTGGATTCACACCGCACCGGCCGCAGGCGGCGGCGCATCCAGCGGACGGCGATCAGATCGCGCAGCCCCGGCAGGGCGCGGTTCCACACGCCGTACTTCGCTTCGCCGGCCGTGCGCGGGCGATGATGAACCGGCATCTCGATCACGGTGTAGCCCAGCGTGCGTGCATACACCGGAATGAACCGGTGCATGCCCTTGTACTGCAGTGGCAGTTGCAACCCCAGTTCGCGTTTGAATACGCGCAGTGAGCAGCCGGTGTCGCGGATGGTGTCGCCCAGCAGCGTGCGGCGAAACGTGCGCCCGACCCAGCTTGAAAACTTGCGCACGATCGTGTCTCGCCGATTCGCCGAGCGATCGCCCTGGACCATGTCGGCATCACGCTCTCGCAGCAGTTGGATCATGGCCGGCAGGTCCGTCGGGTCGTTCTGACGATCGGCGTCCATCAACGCGATTAACTGGCCGCGCGCTTCGCGCAGGCCTGCAAAGAATGCAGCCGACTGGCCGTTGCCCTTGCCCGGCGGGGTGTTCAGCATTTTGAACGTGCGCAGCCACGGGCGCGTGGCGCAACACTCGGCAAGCCGCGCGGCCGTCGCATCGGTCGACCCGTCGTCGATGATGATGAACTCGAAGCGTACCTCGCCGCCTGACATCGCCTTTTCCACGTCTTCAACGAGGCCGACGATGTTGTCCTGCTCGTTGTGGGCCGGGGCGATGATCGACAATTCGGGCGATTGGCCGGCAGCCGAGCGATCGGATTGTGCGGCGTCGGGTGACATCAGGCCCATAGTGTAGCGTATCCACCGATCAAAAGAATCATTCGGCCGGGGCGGGTACAATCCCGCCATGACGCTGAAAATCACCGAGTTGAATCACGTGGCCCTGCACATCAGCGATGTCGAGGCGTCGATCGCCTTCTACCGCGACGGGCTCGGGCTCAAGCAGTTGCCTCGCCCTGAGTTCGACTTCGAAGGGGCGTGGTTCGAGCTGCCCGACGGTCGGCAGATTCACCTGATCGCCGGTCGCAGCGATCCGGCGAATTCACACAACCGCGGCACCCACTTCGCCCTGCACGTCGAAGACTTCGACGCCGCCGTCGAGCATGTCAAAGCCAAAGGTCTGCGCCATCACCCGCCCAAGCCGCGCCCCGACGGCGCGCTGCAGATCTTCCTGATGGATCCCGACGATCACTACATCGAACTCTGCGACAACCGCCCCGCCGACCCGGCCAGACGCACACGCTTTCCGTAAAGCATTGAACCGCGGAGTACGCAGAGAGCGCAGAGAAGCAAATGAATAGTTTTGCCCTCTGCGCTCTCTGCGTACTCCGCGGTTAATGTCTTTTTAATCTTTCATTCGGCGCCCATCACACGGTCGATTTCGTCGAGGCTGGTCACGCCCTCGGCGACGAGGCGGTAGCCGCTTTCGCGCAGGCTGTTGAACAACTCCATGTTGATCGCTTTGCGGAGTTCCTGCATGGTGGGCTGTTTTAAGATGACATCGCGCAGCTCGGCGTTGGTCGTCAGCAGTTCGTAGACGCCCATGCGGCCGTGGTACCCGGTGTTCAGGCACTTGGGGCAGCCCGCGGGGAAGTAAATCTTCGAAAGCCCTGTGCCGAAGCGGCCCATCTTCATCACCTGCGGCGGCTTGGGCGCGACGCCCATTTTGCAGTGTGGGCACAGCTTGCGGACGAGCCGCTGGCTGAGTACGAGGTTCAACGCCGAGGCGATCAGGTACGGCTCGACGCCGAGATCGAGCAGGCGGAAGATCGTGCCCATCGTGTCGCGCGCGTGGACGGTGCTGAGCACGAGGTGGCCGGTCATCGCCGCCTGCAGCGCGATGCGCGCCGTTTCGGGATCACGAATTTCGCCGAGCAGAATCACATCGGGGTCCTGCCGCAGCACGGAGCGCAGCAGCGTCGAAAAGGTGTTGCCCTGTTGTTCGTTGATGGGAATCTGTGTGACGCCGTCGATCTGATATTCGGGAGGGTCTTCGATGGTGATGATGTTGCGCATCTCGGCATCGATGGCGCGGATGGCGGCGTAGAGGCTGGTGGTTTTGCCGCTGCCGGTCGGGCCGCACACGATGAGCATGCCCGAGTCCTGCTTCATGAGTGTGCGGATGTTTTCACCCATCCACGGGGGCAGTTGCAGATCGTCGATCCGCTGGGGGCTGATCGCCTGATCGAGCACGCGGATGACCAGCTTCTGCCCGTGCATCGAAGGCGTGAAGCTGACACGGTAGTCGATGCGACGGTCGGGAGCCTCGGCGGAGAAGTGACCGTCCTGCACGGCATTTTTCTGCGTGATGTCCAGGTCGCACAGGATGCGCACCACGCCGATGAGCCGATTGGCCACGCCGGCGTGCAGACGCACCGCTTCGACCATCATGCCGTCGACACGGATGCGGACCTGCGTGTCGTCGCGTTTGGGTTCGACGTGAATATCCGACGCGCCGCTTTTGGCGCAGAGGACGAGCAACTGCTTGAGCACGGTGATGCCGCCGGCCGAGTCGTCTGCTCCGTCGCCTTTGGCCCGGCGGAAGCGCTGATTGCGGGCGTTGACGAGCATCAGATCAGCGGGCGTCAGCGGGGCGGTCGGCAGGGCGGCGACGACCTGGTTGATCGATCGCGTGCTGGCGGCGACCGCTTCGGACGGCACATCGTCATCATCTGATTCATCATCGGCGTCAAGCTGCACCGCGCCCGGCGGCGGCGCCAGCGCATCGGGTACATCGCGCTTCGTCGCGGGCTTCTTCGGTGATGCCGAAGGCGGATCCGGGGCCACATCTTCTTCGTTCAGGTGGATCACCGCGTTCGGGTCGTCGTACACCTTCGAAGGCCCCTCCGGCAACGTTTCGACCGGCTGGGCCAACTCCGCCACCGGCAGATCTTCCGGCGCTTCGAGCATCAGCTTGATCGCTACGCCGCCGATCTGCACCACATCGCCCGGTGTCAATATCGTCGGCCCGGGCAGCTTGTGCTTGTTCAGCCATGTCCCGTTGCGCGAGCCCAGGTCCACGAGCCTGATCGAGCCTTCGGGCGTCTTCTCGATCACGCAGTGATAGCGGCTCATCCGCGGATCGGTGATCTTCAGCACATTGCTCGAATGTCGACCGATCGTCACAGCCTCATCGCCCAACGCGAGACGCCCTTGACTTGTCGCACTCCGGATAAGCAGAAAATACTTCATTGGCCCACCAGCGTATCGCCGGTTTGACGGGCGGTCCAGTTGAATCAGGCCGTTGAAACTGCTATCAAGGTATCCCCCTAGCCCGGCCGTGACGCGGCTTGGGTCATCGTTGAATCGAAAGGAACTGGCATGCCCCTGAATCTCGCTGTTATCGGTGGTGACGGCATCGGCCCCGAAGTCACCCAGCAGGCCCTCGAAGTTCTCGCCGCCGCGGCGGGCGCCGCCGGCCTGACCTACAAGACCACCGAATTTCCCTTCTCGGCCACTCACTTTATAGCAACCGGGCATATCCTCGACGACGACGACATCGCCGAACTCAAGGCCTACGACGCCATCGTCCTCGGGGCGGTCGGCGGTCAGCCCAACGACCCCCGCCTCGCCGGCGGCGTCATCGAAAAGGGCATCCTCCTCAAGCTACGCTTCGATCTCGACCAGTACATCAATCTCCGCCCCGTGAAACTTTACGACGGCATCGACACGCCCCTGAAGGGCAAGACGTCGAAAGACATCGATTTCGTCTGCGTCCGTGAAAACACCGAAGACCTCTACTGCGGCCTCGGCGGGATCATGCGCAAAGGCACCCCCCACGAAGT
Organism: Planctomycetales bacterium ZRK34; assembly: GCA_014873095.1. Lineage (GTDB taxonomy): Bacteria > Planctomycetota > Phycisphaerae > Phycisphaerales > Zrk34 > Zrk34. The sequence continues at coordinate 2,009,123 of CP050848.1, read as the reverse complement.
CGCCAACCAGACCATGGTCGCCACACGCTTCGGCGTCGAGCGATGCATCCGCTACGCCTTCGAGCTCGCCCGCACCCGCCCCCGCAAGCACTTGACCCTCGTGCATAAAACCAACGTGCTGAATTTCGCCGGCGACACCTGGCACCGCGCCTTCAAGGAGATCGCCGAGGAATATACCGACGTCGAGACCGGTTACCACCATGTCGACGCCTGCTGCATGTACATGGTCTCGCAGCCCGAGTGTTATGACGTGATCGTTGTGCCGAACATGTTCGGCGACATCATCACCGACCTCGGCGCCGCCATCGCCGGCGGCATGGGCATCGCCGCCTCGGGCAATCTGAATCCCGACGGCACCGCCCCGAGCATGTTCGAACCCGTGCACGGCTCGGCGCCGGACATCGCCGGTCAGAACCTCGCCAACCCGATCGCCGCCATCGACTCGATGGGACTGCTGCTCCGCGAAGTCGGCCGCATCAAGGGCGAGCCCGCCGCCGTGAAAGCCGGCCAAAACATCGGCGTCGCCGTGCAGCGCGTCACCCCCGCCTTCGCCGGTGAAAAACTCGACCGCTCCGGCTACTTCACCACCGACATCGGCCGCATGGTCATCGACGCCCTGGGTTGATGTTGATCGCTGATGTTTGTGGACAGTAAGCTTTTTTGGCTGCATAATAAATACATGGTTCATTCCACCGAACAGATTGTCAGCGGCTACATGAAAGCCTCTCAGAAACTCCGCCGCGAGAGCAAAGATCCGAAAAAGGCGAGGGCGTTTCTGATTCGTGCTGGGATTGCCGAGCGTGATAAGGCGACGGGGCGTGTGGTATTGGCCGCTGATCTTCGTTCCAAATGAACGACATATCACCGATCATTCTGGGGTATCATGGTTGTGACGCGCGCGTCGCAGAAGATATTTTTGCCGGCGCGGGCAGCCTCAAGGTCAGCCACAACGATTACGACTGGTTGGCTGACGGCATTTATTTCTGGGAACACAACGCTCGGCGCGCGTACGACTTTGCCTGCTCAATGTCAAAGCGTCCTCACCCCTCAGGCCAGCGTATCAAAACACCGGCGGTGGTCGGCGCCATTGTTCACCTTGGACAATGTTTGAACCTGCTCGACAGTCAATTCATCAAAATGGTTCAGCGCGCGCATCACGATCTGGTTCACGTCTGTAAAGCCGCCGACACGGAATTGCCGCGAAATTCAGGTGGTACGGATCTGGTTGATCGTAAACTCGATTGCGCGGTTTTGCGGATGCTGCATCGCACCCGAGCCGATGCCGGCGAATCGGCGTTTGACACCGTTCGCGCCGCATTTTTTGAAGGCAGTCGGCTTTATGAAAACGCCGGCTTCGCGTCGAAAAATCACATTCAGGTTTGTGTTCGCGACCACCGCTGTATTCTCGGCTACTTTCGGCCTATCGATGATCGAGGCCGACCGATTGTTTTCAAGTGAAATATGATTCGCATCCCTGCCGCGCGGCAGGGTGAATTTGCCGGTGATGACAGGGCGGTGTGTGATACACTGCAGGGCGGTTAGACACCGGAGGCTGTCATGTCCGATCTGCATCAGCGTCGTCATCTGGATCCATCGGGGCGTCACACGGGGCGGCGCAACAAGCTGCGCACGGTGGGGCCGATCGTGTTGGTGGCCGGGTTTCTCACGCTGGGGTGGGGACTGTTCGACATCTTCGTGGCCGGCAACATGGGCTTTCACTTTTCGCCGTTTGTCGGCATGCTGATGATCTTTGTCGGGGCATCGACGACGATGATGGGCTTCGCCGGGGCGCTGGCGCGGTACCAGGCCAACGAGATCGCGCCGGTGGCGATGGACACGTTCAACGATGTCGCCGACGGCACACAGCAGGGCGTCCGCACCGCGTCGCGCGCCTTCGCCGGCGGCCTGCGTGAAGGCTTCACCGAAACGGCCGACGCCATCGCCTGCCCGTCGTGCGGTCACGCCAACGAAGCCGGCTCGAAGTTCTGCGACCAGTGCGGCAAGCCGCTGTCACGTGCGTGTCCATCCTGCGGCAGCGCCAACGACGCCGACGCCCGCTTCTGCGACGCCTGCGGAAAACCGCTGGTCTAAAACCGCCCTTGGCCCGGTCGCGGCGCGGCCCCGGCCCGTGTACGGCCGCCTGTGGCCCGCCCCGAAAATTCGACTGGACAAATCCGCCCTGATAGACGATAATGTATTTGTTCAGTCGGGGACACGTCCGTCAGACAGGTGAGACTTTCGGGCGTTCCCAACCAATAGATAGCTCGGCTTCTGGGCCCAAGTGTTACCCCACCGGGCAATCTACAACATACGGATATTCCGTCAGCACGCACGGCATCTCTTATCTCGTCGCGCGAGGCTGCTGCGGATATCCTGCAGCAAAAAGTCGAACACCATGAGTCAACGCACCGGCGTGATTGATCTGTCGCAGACCGCCGATGGCCGCCTGCGCCAACTCGATAAGACGCTTATCGAAAAGCCCGAGGACCCGCTGATTCCCATGCGGCTGGTCCAGCAGCTCAACCTGCGCTCCGGCATGTTCATCACCGGCAACCTCGGCGGCCGCCGCGGGCCTGAGCCCAACGGCAAGAAGAAGAAAAAGAAGAAGTCACGCCTCGCCAAAGAGCTCGCCGCCGCCCCGCGCATCGAGAAGATCGTTGAGATCGAAGGCGTGCCCGTCGACAAGTTCGAGCGGACCATCCCCCTGGAAGAGCGCACCAGCATCGACCCCCAGCCGATCCTGCGCCTCGAATACCCCGGCTGTCCGCCGGCGTGTCGACTGATCGATCTGTTCTGCCCGATCGGGTACGGCCAGCGCGGCATGATCGTCAGCCCGCCCAAGGCCGGCAAGACCACGCTCATGCAGCAGATCGCCTTCGCGATCAACAAGAATCACCCCGATGTCATCGTGCAGGCGCTGCTCATCGACGAGCGCCCCGAGGAAGTGACCGACTTCCGCCGCAACGTGCCCTGCGAGGTGTTCGCTTCATCCAATGACCACCCGCCGGAGCGACACGTCGGCCTGGCGATCATCGGCATCGAGCGCGCCAAGCGACTGGCCGAAGAGGGCAAGCACGTGGTCGTGTTGCTCGACTCGCTGACACGCGTGGGTCGCGCCTTCAACACCGCGCCCGGCGTGGCGCAGACCGGCCGCACGCTGTCCGGCGGTATTGATGCCAGCGCGTTGTCGATTCCGAAGCAGCTTTTCGGCGCCGCCCGCAACACCGAAGAGGCCGGCTCGCTGACGATCATCGCCACCTGCCTCATCGACACCGGCTCGCGCGGCGACCAGTTGATCTTCGAAGAGTTCAAGGGCACCGGCAACATGGAACTGATCCTCGACCGCGAGATCGCCAACCGCCGCATCTTCCCCGCGATCAACCTCGCCGCCTCCGGCACGCGTAAGGAACACCTGCTGCTGGATCAGCCGACGCTGGAAACCACCACCGCCCTGCGCCGCCGCCTGCTGAACATGCCCCCCATCCAGCAGGTCGAGCAGCTACTGAAGGCGATGGAGCACTTCCCCACCAACGACGACCTCGTCGGCAAAAACCGCCCCGCCGGCGCGGCACGGTAATAGCACAAAGACGCAAAGACACCAAGACGCAAAGAAGAAGATTCAACAGACATTCATCTTCGTGTCTTGGTGGCTTTGTGTTGGTCTCATTCGACTGTTGTGATAGTGACCGGTTCGTTTTCTTCGACTTCGATCACATCGCCGAGGTGCAGTGTTGCGCGGCGGCGGGTTTCGACTGCGCCGTTGACGGTGACCATGCCCGACTGGATCAGGTACTTCGCTTCACCGCCCGAGCCGGCGATGCCGGCGAGTTTGAGCAGTTGGTCCAGGTCGATGGTTTCGGTTTTGATGGGGATGTTCATCATGATTTTTGTTTAGCGGCGGGGCATCGCCCCGCGGGAACGCGGCCCGTTGGGCCGCCGCTAAACGTTAATACCTGTCGATCGAGTCGCAGTAGCCGTGGTCGTCGGCGGTGTTGCGGCGGAGGCGGTCGACGACGGCTTCGGAGTCATCGGCGATGACGATATCGGGGCGGGTCGGGGCGCCGTTGAACAGCTTCGGCGGGCCGATGAGCTGACAGGCGCGGTCGTCCTTGAGGATGGTGGCGATGCGGTGGGGCAGCTCCGCATCAGCGCGGACACGCACGCGCGGCGACTCGAGCAGCGCGACCTGCCCGCCGGTGTGAACCTCGAACTGCACCTGCGCCGAGCCGGCCATCTGTCGCAACATGGTGCGCAGCGTGGTCATCTCGCCGTTGTAGGTGCGCGGGGCGCCGGTGTCATCACGATCGCGGAAGACGATGCGCACGGCGCGCGTCAGCGTTTCGGGGGCTTCACGCACGGGGATAACCGACTCGATGATGATGTTCGGCTCTTCGCGGCGACGGTCGACCTTGCCCTTGAGGAAGACGATGGCCTCGGGCTCGAGCAGGTGGCCGTGGGCGGCGAACCCGTCGGAGAAGATCACGCCATCCATCTGGCCGGTCATGTCGTCGAGGGTGATCATGGCCATCTTCTGCCCGGCGGAGCGGCCGTTTTTCACGAGGGTCTGGCGGACGCGCGAGAGCATGCCGCCGATGATGACCTCGGTGTCGGCCCGCAGGCGGTGGGCTTCGGAGAGCGAGACATTCGAGTACCGGCGAATCGTGTCGCGCCAGCGGTCCAGCGGATGGGCTGACACGTAGAACCCGAGCACGGCCTTTTCCTGGGCCAGCGTGTTGGATGGATCCCAGGGGGTGACGTCGGGGAGGCGGGGTTCGTCGGAAGAATCCGACGCTTCGCTGCGCTCAGCGTTCGGCTTGGGGTCGGTGGCGACGGCGCCGAAGAGGAAGTCGTCGCTGTTGCGGAGGGTGGCTTCCTGGGCGCCGCGGCTCATGGCGGTTTCGATGGCGGCGATCATGGCGGCGCGCTTTTCAGCGCCATGCAGTGTGTCGAACGCGCCGCACTTGATCAGCGCTTCGATGGTCGATTTGTTGACCGCCGACTGCGGGACGCGCTCGCAGAAGTTGAACAGGCTCTTGAAGGGGCCGTCCTTCTTACGGGCGTCGATGATGGTCTGCACAGCCTTGGCGCCGACCCCCTTGACCGCCCCGAGGCCGAAGCGGATGTGGCCATGATTCGGCGTGTGCGGCTCGTCTTTTTCATACACGACCGAGAAGTCGAGATACGACAGGTTGATATCCGGCGGGCGGACATCGATGCCGTTGTGCCCGTCAGGGAAGCGGACCTTGCGGCACTCGTCGATGTATTCGGTGACCTTCTCGGTGGAGCCGGATTCGTAGGTCAGCACCGCCGCCATGTAGTGCACGGGGAAGTACGTCTTCAGGTAGGCGGTCTGATAGGCGACGATGGCGTAGCCGGTCGAGTGTGACTTGTTGAAGCCGTACCCGGCGAACTTGAGGATCAGATCAAACAGCTCTTCGGCCTGCGGTTTGGCGAGTCCCTTGGCACCGGCGCCTTTGATGAACTGACCGCGTGCAGCGTTGATGACCTTCTCTTTCTTCTTCGAGATGGCCTTGATGATCGTGTACGCCTCACGCAGCGGGATGTCGCCCAGGTCGTGGATGATCTGCATCACCTGTTCCTGGTAGATCATGATCCCGTAGGTTTCGGCGGTGTATTTCGCCACGACCTCGTGAGCTTCGGGCACGGCGGCGCGACCGTTCTTGCGGTCGTTGTAGTCGGGGATCAGGTCCATCGGCCCGGGGCGGAACAGGGCGTTGGCGGCGATGAGGTCTTCGAGGCGGTCGGGCTTCATGCCCATCAGCAGATTGCGCATGCCGCCGGATTCAAACTGGAATACGCCGGCCGTATCGCCGCGGCGGAACAGGTCCAGCACGTTCTGATCGACGAAGGTGAGGCGCTCGAGGTCGAGGGGGTCGATCGTTGTATCCGGGGAATCCGGGGCTTCGTCGCTGCGCTCCTCAGCCCGCGGCTTGATGTTGAATTCGCGCGGGGTGTCGGGGCGGGGGCCGGGACCGAAGGCGCCGGTGATGGTTTTCAGTTGCGTGTCGTGATCGAGCGTGGCTTTGATCAGGGTTTTGGCGCGCTCGATGATCGACAGCGTGCGCAGACCGAGGAAGTCCATCTTCAGCAGGCCGACCTTTTCGCAGGTCGGGCCGTCCCACTGCGTGATCAGTTCGGTGACCTGCTCGCCGTCGGCGTTGTTGGACTTGGAGCGCGGGTCTTTGTACAGCGGGATGATGTTGTCCAGCGGCTGCGTGGCGATCACGACGCCGGCGGCGTGGACCGACGCGTGGCGAGCCAGGCCTTCGAGACGACGGGAGATGTCGATCAGCTTGCGCGTCGTCGGGCTGTCGTTGTACTCTTTTTTGAGGTCGGGCTCGACGTCGAGCGCCTTGTCCAGCGTCATGCCGAGGTCGGCGGGGATGAGCTTGGCGATGCGGTCGACTTCACCCAGCGGAATGTTCAGCACGCGCCCGACATCGCGCACGGCGGCGCGTGCCTTGAGCGTACCGAAAGTGATGATCTGCGCGACGTGGCCGTACTTGCGGCGGACGTAGTCGATGACCGCCGCGCGGCCGTCCTGGCAGATGTCGATATCGATGTCGGGGTATTCCGAGCGATCGGGGTCGGTGAATCGCTCGAACAGCAGGCCGTACTTGACCGGGCAGGCGTTGGACAGACCCAGGCAGTAACCGACCATCGTGCCGACGCCCGAGCCACGCGCGTTGCAGGGAATGTCGTTGGACCGGGCGTAGTTGACGAAGTCCCACACGATCAGGAAGTACGCGCTGATCATCTTGTCCGACAGCACCTTCAACTCGCGTTCGAGTCGGGCGCGGATGGCGTCGGTGATGCCGTCTTCGCCGTACCGCCAGACGGCGCCGGCCTCGACGAGATCACGCAGGGCTTTGTCGCATTGCGTCTTCAGATCATCGGAAGACTCGGTGTCTTTCTGCGAGTCGAAAGGCAGCAGGTTGAAGTTCGCGCAGTAGTCGTTGAACCACTGGGTGGAGCCGACGGGGTGTTCGGACTTCGACCCCGACGCTTCGCTGCGCTCAGCATCGGGCTTGGGGGCGGTTTCGATCTTCACCACCGGGGCATGGTTGGCGTTGAAGTCGAGCTCGACATTGCACATCTCGGCGATGCGCACCGTGTTGTCACACGCACGCTGCCAGTGATCTTTCAGATCGGGGGCGGCGGCCCGCATTTCCTCAGCGCTTTTGAGATAAAGCTGCGTCGGATAGATCAGGCGCGATTCGTCGGAGACCAAGCGGCCCGTCGAGATGCAACACAGCGCATCGTGCGGCTCGTGATCGCCCGGCAGCAGGAAGTGAACATCGTTGGTGGCCACCGCGCCCGCACCGACACGCTCGGCGAGATCGATCAGTTCGGGGTTGATCTTCGCCTGCTCGGGGATGTGCGACTGAAGCTCGATGAAAAAGCGATCGGTGCCGAAGATGTCGATGTAGGTTTCGGCGAGCTCTTTGGCCTTCTTGCGATCGGACGCGGTCAGCGCGTTGGGGATCTCACCGCCGAGGCAGGCGCTGGTCGCCAGCAGGCCGGCGGAATGTTCACGCAGCACATTCTTGTCGATGCGCGGCTTGTAGTAGAACCCCTCGACATAGGCGATCGAAGCGAGCTTGAGCAGGTTGTGATACCCGGTCAGATTCTCAGCCAGCAGCAGCAGGTGATACCCGCCGTCCTTGACGCCGGTGTAGGACTTGTCGCGACGATCGCCCGGGGCCATGTAGGCTTCAAGGCCGATGATGGGCTTGACGCCCTCGTTGACGCAGCGGCTGTAGAAGTCGACCAGCCCGAACAGACACCCGTGATCGGAGATCGCGATGGAGGTCTGACCCAGTTCCTTGGCCCGCTTGGGCAGGTCGGACGTCCGGCAGGCGCCGTCCAGCAGCGAATACTGGCTGTGGACGTGCAAATGGACGAAATTGCCGGGATTTTGGGCCATCCGTGGCGAACCTCTGGGTGATCGAGTGACGGGAAACGACTGTTGTCATTCTACACCCGCGGCGGGGTTCGTCGATGGCTAACAAAATACGAAAGTGATGCGGGGTGAGGGGGCGGGGACGCGCTCGCCTTTGGCTCGCGGCTAAACGGGGAGTTATTCGATGGGGCCGAGGGTGGGTTCGCCGGTGGCGGCGTCGAGGGTGATTGTCAACGTGCGCGAACCGCTGGCGAGGGTGATGGTGGCGTCGTCGGGTTGATCGAGCTGGCCGTACTGGCCGAACTGCAGTTGGTTGTCATCGCCGAAGTCGTAGGCGGAGATGGCGACGGAGCCGAGCTTGAACGCGCGGCCGGAGCCGAATTTCACGATGTAGGGCTGCTTGTCGACGGAGTTGGTCAGCGGGGTGTCGGTGTCGGCGGCGGTCGTGAGGTAGTAACGATTGTTGGGCTGATCGATCACGATGACGCGCAGGTCGTCGCTGTGCGCCAGCGACTGAACACGGGCCAGGGACAGATCGGCTTCGAGCAGTTCGGCGGCCGAGCGGAGTTTGGTCGTTTCGACGGACCCGAGCATGGCCAGCGAGAGGTTGGCGATGATGCCGAGGATCACGACGACGATGAGCATCTCCACGAGCGTGAAGGCGCGGCGCGGCCGGCGAGCGGGCGAGGATGAGACGTCGAAATACATCATCGTCAGAATCATCGGCGAAATCGTGGACGAACTTGGATGAGCACGCCGGCGGGCTGGCGGTGTGAAGCGGTGACGGTTGTAACGGTTGTGCGGATTATGTGGGCGGCGACGGGTTTGAAATGGCGGTCATCGGGCGGCGCGGCGGTCAATTGAATCAACGATATGGTCGAAGAAACACGAGTTGCCGCATGCTCGGTGGTCGAGCAGTGGTTGCGGTGCATGGAGGCTCGGATGATCACGCGCGCTCGCAGAGATCGAGGGTTTACACTGGCTGAAGCGCTGATGGCGACGGTGGTGCTGTCGGTGGCGGTGCTGTCGGTGACCGAAGCGGTGATCTCCGGGCAGATGCAGGCTTACGACGCTCAGCTTTCTCAGCGGGCGCTGATGGTCGGCGAGCAGATGATCGAGCGGGTGCTTTCGCTGCCGTATGACGATCCCGGCGGGGCGTTGACGATCGGGCCGGACAACGGCGAGTCGACCGTCGACCAGTTCGACAACATCGATGATTTTCACGGGTACAACGAATCGGCTGGCAACCTGATCGATTCGACCGGGGCGTCGCTGCCGAGCGAGTTTGACAGGCTGTCGCGATCGGTGACGGTGACTTCCGGCTCGGTGAATGTGCCGGGGTTCGGTGCGGCGGTCAACGGACTGACGATCACGGTGACGGTATCCGACACGACCGGCCGCACCTGGGCGCTGACGCGCTTTGTCGCTGAAGCGAACACCGAGGCCGGCACCGGCAGCGGCTCGACCAACACCAACACCGGCGACAGCAACGGCGGTGACAACAGCAGCGACGACGATAACAACAACGACAACAGCCATGACAACGGCAACCATTACGGCAACGACAACCCAGACAACAACGACAACGACAACGGTGGTAACAACGGAAACAACGGCAACAACGGTGGTAATGGCAACAACGGCGGCAACAACGGGGACAACGGGAATCACGGCGGCAACGGCAACCACGGCAACCACGACGATGACGATGATGACGACGACCATGGCGGCTGGGGTGGTTGGGACTGGGGAGGCTGGTGGTGGTGATGCAAATGACGATATCCGGGTTAAACATTGTGACGCGATGCAGATCGTGTGACGGCTCCCGCCGCCGGGCGATGACCATCGTCGAATTGCTGATTTCGCTGGTGATCACGGGCCTGGTGGCGCTGGGCACGGGCGCGATGATGGTGGGTGTGTCTTACGGCACGACCAGCAAAACGCAGATGCGCGAAGCCGGTGTGCGATTGAAGGCCGTGTGCAGCCGCCTCGATGCCGCGCTGCGCGGCTCGAAAATGATTCTGGCTTCGGGGACCGACTACATCGTGCTGTGGACCGCCGACACCCGTGCCGACGACCTGCCGAATATTTCCGAGCTTCGTCTGATCGAGCGCGACCCCGACACCAACGCGATGCGCGGTTACGAAGCTGACTTCGGCTCGATGACCGATACCCAGATCGAAGCCGCCGATACGCAGTACGCTTTGACCAGCGACTTTCGTTCCGTGGTCAATGCGCTGAAGAGCGGGTCGCTGTTTCCCGGCACGGTGTGGGCGCGACACGTGACGGCTTTTGAATGCACCTACGCGGGGAACGAGCCGCAGGCCGCCTCGCTGGTGAATTATCAACTGACCGTCACGCTCGACGGCATGAGTGTTCTCGGGGTTGAATCGGTGGCGTTGCGTAATCACTAAGGGAGCGTGTGATGAACGATCGACTGCAAGCTGCATTTCGCAGGCCGCGCCAGGCGGGCATCGCGATGATTGTCGTGATGGTTGCGGTGGCCGTGGCCGTGGTGCTCGCGGCGGGGTTCGTCACACGGCAGTCGACCGCCTCGTCGGTCACGTCCAACATCCAGTCCCACGCCCAGGCGCGGCTCATCGCTGAATCGGCGATGGAACTCGCCATCGGGTATATCTCCAACAGCGACAACTGGCGCTACGAGATGGCGGAAGGTAACTGGGTCGTCAACCAGTCCTACGCCGGCGGTACATACACGATCCGCGCCACCGATGGCGATGAAACCGGCGGCGACGGCGATCTGACCGACGATGTCGCCGATCAGGTCACGCTCACCGTGACCGGTCGCTTCGGCGGCGCCAGCCACACGCTGACCAACGTCGTGACCCCCACGGTCTCCGGCGGCAAAAAAATCATTCTGATCTGCTCGGACTCGGAAAACCCCGAAGCCACCGACGCGACGCGCAAGGGGCTGATGGAGGAGTTCGGCTGGGCGGTCACCATGCTGGCCGATGACGATGTCAATTCGAAATTCGACGAGGAGGCCGCCGACGCCAAGGCTGTGTACATCTCAGCGACCGCCAACGCCAATCAGATCGCCACGAAGGTCACCGCCACACCGCTGGGCGTCGTCAATGAGCAAAAAGATCTGGTCGACAATCTCGGCTTTGCCTCCAGCAGCGGCCAGCGCAGGGAAGACGCCGTCGACATCATCGACAACACCCACGAAATCACCAGCGTCTTCCCGATCGGCGAGTTGACGATCTGCACGTCCAGCCAGAGCCTGCTGCGATTCAACGGGTCGCTGTCTGACGACCTGTACGACCTGGCGACGCGGCCGGGTGTCGACTCGCAGAAGATGCTCGGCGCGCTGGATGCCGGCAAGTTACGACACGATGGCGATACATCGCCCGGGCGGCGGGTGCAGTTGCCCTGGGCCTATTCCAGCAGCTTCGATCCGAACACGCTCAACGACAACGGCAAAACGATCATGGAACGCTCGCTGCTGTGGGCGACCAAGCCGATGGTCCCGCCGCCGCCGGTGTTGCTGTACGGTTTCGACGAAGTGTCCGGTTCCACCGAAACTGATGGCTCCGGCAACAACCACACCGGCACACTCACCAACGGCCCCACCTTCGCCCCCGGGGCCGGCACCATCAGCGGCGCGATGAATTTCGACGGCGTCAACGACTACGTCATCGCGGATGATTCCACGCTGCTGAATCCGCGCAACGCCATCAGCTTCTCCGCCTGGGTCAAGTCCGACAACTGGGCCGGCGGCAACCCGCGCATCCTCCAGAAAGGCAATTCCGACAACCAGTATCGCTTCCTCTCGGAATGGGGCAGCTTCAAGTTCCACCTCTCCGGCGTCGGTGAACTCACGCATGCCTACCCCGACACCGCAAGCTGGAAACACCTCGCTGCCACGTGGGACGGCGCGACCATGCGGTTGTATTACGACGGCGTCGAAGTCGCTTCCAAAAGTGCCACCGGCACCATCGATGTCACCAACCATCCCCTCTACGTCGGCACCAAGCACTCGACCGCCCCCTCCGGCGACCACTTCAAAGGCCTCATGGATGATGTCCGCATCTACAATGTCGCGCTGAACAGCGCCGAGGTCAAATGGCTCTACGATCAGGGCAAGCCGGAAGACACCGGCCCCGTGCCGCAGTTGATCGCCCTCTACGATTTTCAGGAAACCGTCTACGATCCCCAGCTCATTCACCACTGGAAACTCGACGAGCCCGACTCCTCCGCGATGCCCGGCCTGTCGCTGACGGAGAAGTTCTACGCCACCGGCCCCTGGGCCGTCGTCGATTCGTACTCTTCCGTCAACGGCGCCTACAACGCCGAAGCCGCCTCCGACAAGGTCGGCCTCACCGTCAACAGCAATTCCAGTTCCGTCATCGAGCTGACTCAAAGCTCCGTGCTCCAGGGCGATGCCTACGTCGGTCCCAGCGCCAACGTGTCCAGCGCCATCAGCACCGCCAGCGGCGCCGACATCACCGGCCTGCGCGATCGCCTCGATCAGACGGTCGACATGCCCTCGCTGTCTTCGCCCTCCGGCCACCCCTTCGACCAGTATGCCGAAGGCAATTACACCGTCAGCGGCAGCACGACCATCAACTCCGATCGCCACTTCCGAAAGCTTCAGCTTCAGGGCAATGCCCGCCTGACCATCTCCGGCGATGTGACCATCCTCTGCGACGACGACTTCACCGTCGGCTCCAGCGCCCAGCTCATCATCGCCGACGGCGCCACGTTGAATCTCTACCTCAAAAAGAGCGCCTCGATCGACGGCAAGGTCAACGTCGCCAATGCCTATTCCCCGGCGCGATGCAACATCTTCATGCTCGGCGACGGCTACGACTTCAACGTCGCCGACAGCGCCAAGGTCTACGCCCTCGTGCAGAACCCGCGAGGCTATCTCAACGTCACCAACCAGGGCGACTTCTACGGAGGTTACATCGGCCGCCGCGCTTCGATCAACGACTCGCGCATCCATATCGACCTCGACACCACCATCTCCGGCGCCATGTCCGGCTCCGCCGTTGACGATGCCGGTGATGCTGATGGCTCCTTCAACGGCCCGACCCGCGGGCTTGACGGCATCGACTACCGCGCTGTCCGCTTCGACGGTTCAAACGATTACGTCATGATTCCGCATTCGGATTCGATGCTGCTCAACGCCGGGGCGGTCAGCTTCTGGTTCAAACCCTCCTCGACCTCCGGCACGCGCGGCCTGCTCTGCAAGGATGCCGCCTACTTCGGCGACGGCGGCCACCTCCGCATCTACACCTCCGGCAAATCCCTCCGTGCCCAGATTCAGTCCACCACCGCCACCTACACCGCCCAGACCGGCAACCTCATCAACTCCGGCAATTGGTACAACGTCGTCGTCAGCTTCGGGCCCACCGGGTTGAATCTCTTCGTCAACGGTTCGCTCGTGGCGTCGTCGGCCTGCACCAGCGGGCTCGGCGTTTCCGGCGGCGGGGCGGGCAATACCGAGCCGATCATCCTCGGCGCCGATGCGTCGTCCGCCTCCGCGGGCACGGGTCTGCCCCTGACCAACTTCTACTCGGGCCTGATGGATGATGTCCGCATCTACAATCAGCCCATCGACCAAACCCAGGCCGCCGACATCTACAACCGGCGCGAGCTGAGCCCGACCTCCGGGCCCGGTTATACCGTCGTCGACTCGGCCGGTTATCTCGACCCGCTGAACCTCTACGTCGAGGACACCTCCAAGATCAACTGGATCGACAGCGGCGGCCTCGAACTGACCAGTGAAACGAAGATCATCTCGCCCGGCGCGGCCACCAAGCTTTTCGATGTGCTCTCGGCCACCGATGAGATGACGCTCGAAGTGGTCTTCACCCCTGAAAACGACAGCCAGGACGGCCCCGCCGCGATCGTGTCCTACGCCGACAGCGCCTCCAACCGCAACTTCACCGCCGGTCAGTCCGGCAGGGCATTTGATTGGCGCCTGCGCACCAGCACCTCCGGCAACGACGGCTCGCCCGCCGTCACCACCTCCGAGGTGCTTTCCGCCGGCATCAGCCAGCACCTCATCATCGCCTACGACAAGTCCGAGATCCGCATCTACCGCAACGGCAATCTCGACAAAACCGTCGTCCGCTCCGGTACGCTCGACGCCTTCGATCAGACCATGCGCCTGGTGTTCGGCAATGAGTTGACCGACAACCGCCCCTGGCTCGGCCGCCTGACGCGAGTGGCCATCTACGACCGTGGCGTCAACAACCTCCAGGCCGAAGACCTGTTCAACGGCGATCCCCCCGGCGACTACTCCGACCAGAAAGACGTCGCCTTCGGCGTCCACTGGATCGAAAAACCGTGAGGCTTAGCGGGTGATTGCCAGGCTGCAGCCTTGCCCCTCTCCCTTGAGGGAGAGGCTGGGTGAGGGTGAAGCCCGGCAGATGGCGATGTGGTTTCACCGATCCTGTTATTGAACAATCCGACCCTCACCCCAACCCTCTCCCTGAAAGGGAGAGGGAGTGTTCAACTCTTCAGGTTCTTCATCAGTTGCTGCTCATCCCACACCTCGATGCCCAGCTTCTGCGCCTTGTCCAGCTTGCTGCCGGCCTCTTCCCCCGCGATGACCAGGTCCGTTTTCTTCGAAACGCTCCCGGTCACCTTCGCGCCGAAGCCCTGCAATTTTTCGGTCAGTTCCGGCCGGGTGAAGTTTTCCAGCGTCCCCGTCAGCACGATCGTCTTACCCGCGAAGGGTGAATCTTCCGGGGGCGGCGCTTCGGCCCGCTGCTGGTATTCGCGGGATGTCAGATCAACGCCCGCCTCGCGCAGCGCGGCGAGCGTGTCTTTGCCGACTTGCGAGTGAAGGTAGGTGTGCAGCGACGCCGCCACGATCGGCCCGACATCGGGTACTTCCGTCAGCGACTCTTCCTCGGCGGCGGTCAGCGCGTCGATGTTTTCAAAGTGCATCGCCAGTGTGCGGGCGGTGGCTGTGCCGATGTGGCGGATGCCCAGCGAGCCGAGCACGCGCGCCATGCCGCGCTGTTTCGACTTGTCGATCGCTTCGACGACATTTGCCGCGGACTTCTCACCCATGCGCGGCAGGTCGGCGAGTTGTTCTGCTTTCAGCGTGAAGATTTCAGCGAAGTGGTGTACGAGGTCGTGTTCGATCAATGCGTCGACGAGTTTTTCGCCGAGGCCGTCGATGTCCATCTGACCGCGGGCGGCGAACCAGATGAGCTTTTCACGGAACTGGGCCGGGCACTCGGGGTTGATACAGCGGTGGGCGACTTCGCCTTCTTCCTGCACGATCGGGCCGTCGCAGGAGGGGCACTTTTCGGGAACGTTGATTTCTTTCGCGTGTTTCGGGCGCTGGTCGGTTTTGACCTCGACGACCTGCGGGATGATCTCGCCGGCTTTTTCGATGACGACGGTGTCGCCGACGCGGATGTCCTTGCGGCGGATTTCATCGAGGTTGTGCAGCGTGGCATGACTGACGGTCGTGCCGGCCAGCAGCACGGGCTGCATCGTGGCGCGCGGCGTCAGCTTGCCGGTCTTGCCCACCTGCCAGTCGACTTTTTCCAGCACCGTCGTCGCCTGATCGGGGGCGTACTTGTAGGCGATGCGCCAGCGCGGAGCCTTGCTGGTTTGGCCGAGCGTCTTCTGCTGGTCGAAACGATCAACGGTCACCACGACGCCGTCGATCGGGTACTTCGAATCGCGGCGGACCTTGTCGTAGTCTTCGATGTATTGCCACACCGCATCGACATCATCCACGCGCTTCGTGCCTTCGGTCACGGGCACACCCCACGCGCGCAGGGTTTCGAGATACTCGCTGAACGATTTAAAAAAGGTGTCAGGAACCTTTTTATTGTCGCTAGAAAAGGTTCCTGACACCTTTTTTTGAATGATGCCGAGTGAGTGCGCGTAGAAGTGCAGGCTGCGTGAGGCGGTCACCTTCGGGTCCAGTTGCTTGAGCGTGCCGGCGGTGAAATTCCGGGGGTTGGCGAACAGCGGCAGGCCTTGCTCATCGCGCTCGGCGTTGATGCGGTCGAACGTGGCGAAGGTCATGAAGACTTCACCGCGGATGTCGATCGAGTCCGGGACGGGGTGTTTATTCGAGCCTTTCAGCGTCAACGGGACGGCCCGAATCGTTTTGACATTGGCGGTGATGTCGTCGCCGCGCCGCCCGTCGCCACGTGTCAGCGCCTGCGTGAATTGACCCTTTTCGTAGCGCAGCGAAACCGCCACGCCGTCGATCTTCGACATGCAGACAAACTGCGCCGCATCGCCGAATAGCTGATCGCCCTCGCCGGCTAGCCCCTTGCTGACGCGCTGGGCCCATCGCCGCAGTTCATCCTCGTCGTAGGTGTTGTCGATGCTCATCATCGGCGCGGCGTGTTCGACGGTTTCGAAGCCTTCGATCGGCTCGCCGCCCACGCGCTGGGTCGGGCTGTCGGACGTGATCAGGTCGGGGTGGTCGGCCTCGAGGGCTTCGAGTTCTTTGAGCAGCTGATCGTATTTCTGGTCGCTGACTTCGGGGCTGGCTTCGACGTAGTACAGCCGATTGTGGCGATCGAGCTGCTCACGGAGCGACTCGATACGCTGCTTTACTTCAGTCTTGCTTGCGGACTTGGTCATGAACGTAGTTTACTCGACAAGCGGCGTTTTGGTGATGGGGCGAAGTGGCGAAAAAGTCACCCTGTCACCCCATCGTCCGATCGCCACTTCACCCCGGCTTTTTGTGCGGGTTTTGTCGCCCGGTCGCCGATGATGACGATACCGATCATTTCGTCCATGGATGGACCGTTTCATGAGCCAGAGCACATCACAGCAGGATGCCGCCGCCGTCTTCACCGCCGCCATGCAGCGCGGCGACCTGGTGCGTGCCGATGAAGCCCTGGCCGCGATGGGCAAAGCCGTTCCGCCGGCCCTGTTGGAGCCCGCCGCTGATCTGCATATGCACCACGCCCGCTGGACCGACGCGGGGCGTCTGCTCGGCCGCATCGTCGACCAAACCCCCGAGCAGCAGCTCAAGCGCACCCTGTCGCGCAACATGGCCGAGTTAACCGAGCACCGCCCCGAACTCGCCGCTCGTTTAAACGAAGCCGGCAACGACGGCGGTTACCAGATCACCGCGGCGCCCTCCGGCAAGCTCACGATCATGCACACCCCCCCGGGCAGCCGGTCGACGGTGCTTTCACCGATGAACAATCCCGAAGCGGCGCTCGCCGAGTCGATGCGCCGTCTCGCCGAGGGGTTGAACACGCAGAAAACGATCGGCATCTACGGGCTGGGCGATGGGTATCTGCTGCGTGCCGTGGCGGATCACGATCCGCAGCCGCTGCCGTCGAGGCCGCGCAGCGTTGTGCATGTCGTCGTCGAAGACCCCCAGCACCTGACCGCCGCACTGGCGATACACGACTACACCGGTCCGGCGGGGCCGATTCAGCAGCCGCGGTTTTTCTGGTGGGTCGGCAGCGACTGGGAAAAGCAGGTCCACCAGGCGATGTGCGACGAGTCGATGATTCCGTTTCCGCAGGTCTGCACCATGCAGGGCCAGGCCGGCGACGCGATCGAACAGGGCATGCGGCGTGTCGGGCAGGCGGTCAGCGCGATCAGCCTGCAGCTTCAGCCGCGCTTGGATGCGTATTACGAACAGCTTGATCGCGGGGAGTTGGCCGCGGTGTTCGGTGAAAACCCGCCGCGGGCGCCGCGGGCGCTGGTCATCACCTCGCGATTCACCACGGTGCTGCAGTACTCGGCGCGCGACAGCGTCGATGCGCTGCGACGGCTTGGCTGGCAGGTCGAGCTGCTGATCGAAGTCGGCGAACACCTGCAGATCACCGGCACGAAAATTCAGCGACTGCTCGATGAAATGCGACCGGACATGATCTTCGTGATCGATCACCTGCGCACCGAATACCCGCGGGTGTTTCCGGCGAAGCTGCCGTGGGTCTGCTGGGTGCAGGACCACCTGCCGAATCTGACCAATCGCGCCGCCGGCGCGACGGTGACCCAGCGTGACTTCGTACTCACGCCGTTCGGTCCGCTGTACGCCTCGCGACATGGCTACCCGATCCGCCAGTGCGTGGCTTTGGGCAAGCTGACGCGCATTCCGCAGCGGCCGGCGAGTTGGACCAGCGATGGCGATGATTTTGCATTCGTGTCGCACGCCTCGGATCAGCCCGATGCGATTGTCAGCGAGCTGGTGAAAACCGCCGAAAACGACCCGCAGGCGCAGATGCTGATCCGCTGTTGCGCCCAGCGCATGATCGATCTGTATGGGCGCGGTCAGTCGCTCGGCACGCCGCATGATGTGCGACTGCTCTTTGAAGACACCGAGCGCGAAACCGGCATCAGCATTCACCACCCCGAGCATCGGCCGTACGTGATCGACATGCTCTTCACGAGGTTGAACAACGTGCTGTATCGCCAGCAGGCGCTGGGGTGGTTCGCCGACGCGGCCGATGAGCGCGGGTTGTCGCTGGCGCTGTACGGCGACGGGTGGGATCAGCATCCACGCTTTGCCCGTTATGCTCGCGGGCGGATCGAATACGGCGCCGACCTTGAAGACCTGGCTCGCCGCACGAAGATCAACCTGCAGATCGTGCCGTTTTTCTGCCTGCATCAGCGTCTGCTCGACGGCCTTGCCGCCGGCGGGTTTTTCCTGGTTCGGGCCAATACGTATGACACCATCGCCCAGCGGTTGATCAACTTCGTCGATGCGCACTTTGGCGATGACGATGCGATCGACAGCGTCGAGGCGGCGCGGCAGGCGATCGACCGGTCGCAGCGCGAGATGTTGGATGCTGAACTCAAGGCCGCGGAGCCCCTGGCCGAGCGCGGCGACGTGATCGGCATCATTCAAAGCTGGCGACGCGCCGGCTGGATCATCCCGCAGCAGGCGGTGCTTCCGCATTTTGATGATGTGACCTTCGACAGCGCCCAATCCGCCCGACAATGCATCGAGCGGTTCATCGACGACGAGCAGGCCCGCCAGGCGATCGCCGAAGCTCAACGTCAAAACATCGAGTCCCGCCTCAGCTACACCGCGGGCCTTGAGCGCGTGACCCGACAGATCGGGCAACTGATTGCGGATGAACAGCAAGCATGAACCACCAAGGCGCCAAGGGCACCAAGGTTGACATGATCATGAGCCAGATCAGCGGCCCGGATGAACTGACCGATCGAATCGCCCATCAAGTCATTGGGGCAGCGATTGAAGTCCACCGGGAACTCGGTCCCGGGTATCTGGAATCAGTCTATGAGGAGGCTTTGTGTCACGAACTTGCGCTTCAAAAAATGGCATTTCGGCGGCAGGAGCCCGTTGCCGTGGTTTACAAGCAACATCCAGTTGGGCAAGGCCGATTCGATTTGGTTGTCGAAGATCGTTTGCTGGTCGAACTGAAGGCAGTCGACAAGCTACATCCGATTCACACGGCCCAGGTCCTGTCCTACCTGAAAGCGATTCGACTGCACCTGGGGCTCTTGCTGAACTTCAATGCCGAAGTCATGCGTCATGGAATTAAGCGTGTTGCACTCTGACTCTAACATTAATCCCACCTTTGTGCCTTGGTGGTTTGATCGAGTATCAATATGAGATTGACATACGTCATCATCACATGGAACCGTTGTCAGCGATTGCTGGCGACTTTGCAGCAGGTGGTTGAACGCACACCGCTGCTGAAATCACAGTATGAGATATTCGTCGTCGACAACGCTTCGACCGATGGCACGGCCGAGGCTGTCGCCGAGCGATTTCCACATGTGCAACTGATTCGGCTTCGGCGAAACGAAGGCATGGCGGCGCGTAATCATGCCATCGCTCTTGCTGCCGGTGAGTACATCACGATTCTCGACGACGACAGCTATCCCGTCGGCGAGGCGGTCGCGCGTTCGATGCGATACATGGATATTCACCCGCGCACCGCCGCCGTGACCGGTCGCGTGATTCTCCCGAACGGGGGATACGAAGCCTCGGCCCTGCCCGGCGTAATGATCGGCTGCGCCACGACGCTGCGCCGGTCGGCGATCGAACAGGTCGGCGCCTTTGCACCGGAATTCTTTCGGCAGGCGGAGGAGTACGATCTGAGCTTCCGCCTGGCGGCCGCGGGCTTTACCGTCGAGCGTTTCGAAGACCTGGAATTCCGACACGACAAACATGTGCGCGGGCGCAGCTCGTCGCTGACGGTGCGCATGGATTTGCGGAACAATCTCATTCTGGCGCATCGTTATCTGCCGGGTGACCTGCGGCGTGAATATCTCGCCGACTGGACGCAGCGCTATCGCGCCATCGCCGCGGCTCACGAGCTGCACCGCGTGGCGAAGCGCGCCATGTGGGAAGCCCGGGCATGGGCGATGCGCGAGCGGTGGGTGACCAATCGCGTGCTCGGGGACGAGGCGCTTGAGCAGATGTTCGGACTCGAAGAGCAGGCCCGGTCAGTGGCAGGGTTCGCGCGTCGTCATCGTCTGCGGCGCGTCGTCATCGGCGACCTCGGCAAGAACATCTACGCCACCTGGCGGGCCTGTCACGAAGCGGGGTTAAGCGTGTGCGGCGTGGCGGACAACAACCCGACCTTCAACGCCCTGACGTATCGCGATGTGGCGGTGCGCGGCGACAAGGTCGCCATCGATACGCTGTCGGCGCCCGACGGGATCATTCTGTCGAACGTGAATCCGGCGCAGGTGGAGGCGCGTGCTGCGGAGTTGCGCAAGTTCGGTCTGCCGGTGTTGGCGATGTGGTCGCCGCGCACGTTGCAGCGACTGATCGTCGAGCGTGGCGCCGCTGCCCGGGAGCGTGATCATGCCGCCTGAGTCACGCGTGTATGACGAGCATGAGCGGCTGGTGATGTCGCTGGAGTTCACCAACGTGTGTAACTTCCGCTGTCCGTTCTGCCCGCAGGCGTATCAGCACCTGGACAATCAGCCGGCCGGCTCGCCGTACGATCGCAAGATGGGCATGATGAGCCGGGCGGTGTTTGACCGGGCATTGGCCGAGGCGCACCGCGTGGCGCGCACGGTGGAGCTCGGGTTTTTCGGCGAGCAGACGCTGCACAAGCAATACATCGAGTACATCGGCGCTCTCGGCCGGCCGCGCCCGTTCGGCGTTGAGTTGAACACGAACATTTCGATGCTGACGCGCGACATGATGGCGGCGTGGATCGATGCCGAGATCGACCTGGTGCGGCTGAGCGTCGATGCGATCGACGGAGAGGTATTCAACCGCGTGCGCCCCGGGCTGGTGCGCGACCTCGAGGGCAATACCGTCGACGAGGTCGATCGCATGGCGGCGATCAACGACAAGATCGAACACTGGCTGAGTCTGCCGGATCATCGCCCGACGCGGCTGGTGTTCGTGAAAAGCTCGCACAACGTCGGGCAGCGCGAGAAATTTTTGAACCACTGGCAGCCGCGTCTCGGCGCAGGCGATGTGGTGCTGATGAAAAACGTGCTCAGCTACGGCGGGAAGATCGTCGACCCGATGATTCAGGCCGGCCGATGCAACGTGTGGGACGTCGGGTACTGCGTGATCGACTGGGCGGGCAACGTCAGCCCGTGCAACCTCGACACGAACATGGACCTGTCGCTGGGCAACATCATGACCGAGTCGATCGACATGCTGTACCACGGCGAGCGGGCTGCCGCGCTGCGCGATCGCACCGGCTGCGGCAACGACATCACACCCTGCCGCACCTGCACGGATGCCAACAACTGGTCGGGCAATGAGACGTTCAAACCGATCGAGCTGCGCGTCACGCTGTGAGCGTTACGCTTTGTAGATCACATCGGACTTGGCGGCCATGATGAAGTCGTTGCGGTGAAGCCCCTTGATTTTGTGCGTCCACCAACGCAACGTCACGCGGCCCCACTCGGTGAGTATCGCCGGGTGATGACCGGCAGACTCGGCGATATCACCAACCTTGTTGGTGAAGGTCAGGGCTTCGATAAAATTCTTGAATTCATAGGTGCGCTTCAGTTGCTTGACGCCTTCGACTTCGATCAGCGACCACTCGGGTATCTGCGGCGTGAGCTGCTGAATTTCAGCATCGGTGACACGCGGCGCATCGGCGCGACAGGCTTCGCACGGGCTGTTGGACAGTTCGTTCATATGATCACCTCCACAACAAATTTGACAGACGGACCCTGACTCTTATCGATGCAATATATGTGTCAAACATCGCACGCACGATCAGCATCTACCTGATTTTACGCTGCTTTTGAATCGGCGGATGCCGCATCACTCGCGGGGCTGTTCCATCGGCCTGTGACAGCGCCGATTTTAGACAACAACTCGGCGCAGACGCTGGACCATGTGTGATCACGCAGCGTGCGCTGGTAGGCGGACTCGGCCAGGGCGGAAAGCCCCGTCGGGTCGGCGAGCAGAGCACTGACTTTCTCGCGCGCCTCGGACAAACCCTCGTAGGTCACGATCTCTTTGCCGGGCGTGTACAGATCACCCAACCCCCGGCGCGACCACGCCAGCGGGGCGACACCCGAGGCGGCGATCTCCATCGGCTTGATGTGGATGCCGACCTCATCCTGCCAGCGCATCACGCTGAGCCCGAGATGGGCCTGGTCGTAGACGGCGGCCTGCTTGTCGTAGTCGACGAAGCCGGCGGATTTCACCTCGCAGCCCCAGGCGGAAAAGTCCGCCGAGCCGAACATGCCGCAGTTGAAAAAGCGCGACAGGTAAACGAACGAAAAAGCCCGGGCGAAGTGCTCGATGCTGCGGATCGCCTGCGTGGCCTGCACGTAGAGATTGTGGCGGCTGGTGAAAGTCGTCACCGCGCCGGTGAGCGAGTCATCGCGACGGATCAGGTTCAGCCGATCGACCATCGGCATATCGCGGCGCTCCACTTGCATCGTCATCAGTTGGGTCATCACCTCGCGCACGGCGGGGCGCGTCGCGGCGTCGAAGTTCTGCGAGATCACATCGAGCTTCGGGTTGACCTGTTTGGCGAGTTCGGTGCGGATGGCATCGAGGTCCGGCTCGTCGGATTTAACCTGGTCGAGCATCAGCGGCGTGGGCGTCTGCCAGCGATCGCCGCCGCCGGCGGAGAACATGATGTCGTAGCGCTTGCTGGCGGCATCGGGCTGGGGGCAGAAGACCTCGGGGTTGATCCCGTAGCGCGAGGGCAGGACGGTGTCGGGGTTGAACCCGAACAGTTCGGTCATCTCGGCGGCGGTGCCGGTGTTGTTGATGAAGTGAAACAGCCAGGGGCTTTTCATGACGCCGGCGCCGAACAGCGGCACGATCGAGCCATCGTTGGCGCGCTCCGGCGAGTCGAGCCAGATCATCAGGTGGGGGTGTTCGATGGCGTCGAACAAGGTGACGACCTTGCCGTTGTGATTGACCAGGCCGAGCGTGGTCAGGGCGTTGGCCCACATGCCGATGGTGAGGTCGATTTTGTTGTTCTGGATGAAGGTCGCGAGCATGCGGGAGATATCACCCTGTACGGCGGTGCGCTGCTGGGGGGCGCGCTGGCTCAGCGACCAGATCGGTTCCAATTCGAAGATCAGCACATCATGGCCGAGCGCTCGACAGCCGGCGATCAGATCCTGAAAGATGCTTCGCGAGTTGGTGCCGGGCTGGAGCAGAAACAACAGTCTCATAACCCGTGAATCGGCATTCGCGGGGCGATCGCTTGAAAGCGTAGGGGATATCTCACAGAGGACACGGAGCACGCAGAGGGCCACAGAGATGAATCAATGAATGTGATTCAGTTCACATCTTTCATCGATCTCTGTGAAACTCTGTGTGCTCCGTGTCCTCTGTGAGAAACAAACCGCATCAAACGGGCAGAGCTTCGATTTCCTGCTGGAGGTTTTCGACGAGTGGGGCGATGGTTTTTTCGGAGAAGTCGAAGTTGACGCCGGCGGTTTCGAAGAGCGTCGGCAGGGGGGCGGCCCCGCCGAGTGCGAAGGCGTCGAGCAACTGGGCGAGGGCGGCCTTGGGGTCGCGGCGGTAGTTCAACCATACGCCGAGCGCGCCGAGCTGGGCGATGGCGTATTCGATGTAGTAGAACGGCACGTGGAACAGGTGAACCTGCCGGTGCCACATCGTGCGGCGGAAGTTTTCGAGGCCGGCCCAGTCGACGACGTCGCTGCCGAAGCGCGACAGCAGATCGAGCCAGGCGGCTTCGCGCTCATCGCGGGTGTGGCCGGGGTGGGTGTAGAGCCAGTGCTGGAAACCGTCGATGGTGGCGACCCACGTGAGGGTGTGCAGCACGCCTTCGAGCTTGCTGCGCTTGGCGCGGGCGGTGTTTTCGGGGCTGTCGTAGAACACGTCGAAGTGGTCCATGGCCAGCAGCTCCATCGACATCGAGGCGACCTCGCAGAACTCCAGCGGCGCGTGGCGGGTGAAGAGATTGTCGATGGTCGAGGCGGCCTGGTAGTGGAAGGCGTGGCCGCCCTCGTGGATGAGGGTTTCGACGTCGCGCTGCAGACCGGCGGCATTCATGAAGATGAACGGCTGGCGGGTGGCTTCCAGCGAAGCCTGAAATCCGCCGGGCCGCTTGCCCTTGCGGGAATCGAGGTCGAGGTTGCCGTGCTCGGACAGCGCGTCAAACCCCGCGGCGAGGCGGGGGTCGATGCGGTCGAAGATGACGCGCGTCTTCGCCACGAAATCATCGATGTTTTTCGGGTCAAATGGGCGCAACGGCGGGCGGCCATGCACATCGACGCTGGTGTCCCACGGGCGCAGGGCGTCAACGCCAAGCGCGGCTTTGCGGTCGACATCGACCTGCTGGGCCAGCGGCATGCACACGCGCTCGACCGCCTTGCCGAATTCCAGGCAATCCTCGGGGGTGTAGTCGAAGCGGTAGCGCGAGGTCCAGATGTACTCGCGGTAGTCGTTGAACCCGGCGTTCTCAGCCACCTGCTGGCGCAGTTTCAACATCGGGTCGAAGAGGTCTTCGACGGCTTCGTGATCGGCGTAGCGGCGCTCGGCGGCGGCGCGCCAGGCCTGCTCCCGCGTGTCACGATCGACATCGTCGTAGAAACGCGCGATCTGCTGCGGCGTGTAAGTCTCGCCGCGGAACTCGATCATCATCGCGCCCTGCAGCTTGTCGTACTGGGTGACCAGCTCGGTGATCTGCGTTTGCAGTGCGACATTCTCCGGGCGGAAGATGTCGACATCGGCGGACCATTCACGCAGCATCATGTCGAAGCCTTGATCGGTCAGCGCGTCGCGGTGGGGATTGGCGAGGTAGTTTTTCTGAATCTCGAAGAACATCGGCTGCAGCTTCGGGGCGATCTCGCGAACCCAGTGCAGGTAGGCCGCCTCGATGGCTTCATCGTCGGTGTGACAGGCGTTGTCGATGTTTTTGCGCGAGCCGAACTCGTAGATGACTTCGCTGAGTCGCGACAACTCGCTGACCCAGCGGCGCAGGGCGTCGGCCGAGTCGGGGGTCGCATCGATGAATTGCTGCAGACGGGGCTGAACCTGCGACCAGTCGGCCACATCCAGCTCCGGCAGCACCGCGGCGTTCGAAGGGGTGTTCATACGGGAGTTTTATGCGTCTGCCGGCTCGATTGACAACTGCGGCTGAAGAATTGAACCACCAAGACATGAAGAGCACCAAGTAAAGACAAGTTGACAGGATGAACAGGATCAATACCGGTTGGCATTTTTTATCCTGTACATCCTGTCAACACCGCTTGCGGCCTGGTGGTTTGGGTTTAATCCAGCGGGGGTGGGAGTTGGGTTGGCGGGTCCATCGGGACTGAGTCGGTGTTCCAGTACAGCCGCCAGAGGTCGGGCAGCTCGACACGGCGTGCTCCGCCGTCGGCGAAGACGGCGTTGATGGCGTATTGATGGCGATCGATGCAGATGCGGCCGGTGCCGTCGGTGCCGGTCAGGCGCGTCGGGGGCCAACTGACCGCGCCGGGCTGATTGCGGAACCACATGTCGACCCATGTGCCGTCGGTCCACAGCGGGGTCGAGTCAGCGTGCTTGACGGCGGAGAACTGCTTGTAGTGGCGGCGATCATCTTCAGCATTGTTGGCGCCGATTGAGTAATTGCGCCCGCCGTGCATCCAGGCGTTCCAGGTGAAGCTGCCGTCGTAGCCGGGCAGGAAGCTTTTGGTCGGTGTGGCCGGCTCGGGTTTGCCCCAGGCCACTTCGAAGGTTCCCCAACCCGAGTACGGCAAGGGCGTATCGGTGCTGTAGCTCCACTGCCGCTCGTAATCGACCGGCGCTGACGGACACAACATCACCTTCTTGTCGAGGTAGAACGGCTCAAGAACCGTCATCCAGAAATGACTGCGGATGAGGTTGGTAGTGTCAGGGTCTTTGTAATACGGAAACATACGATCGCGGTAGCTGTTGGCGTACATCGTCAACGCCAGGCCCAACTGCCGCTGATGCGTCATGCAGACGGCGTTCTTGGCTACCTCGCGCGCCTTGGAAAGCGACGGCAGCAAGATCGCGATCAGCAGCGCAATGATGCTGACGACGACCAGCAGTTCAATCAGGGTGAAGGCTTTGCGACGCATGAGCGTTTCTTTCATCAGCCGCAAGCTGACAGCTTGCGGACCCCGGGGACACAGTCCCCGGGCTTTGGTTCATGATCGACGGCGCATTGTGATCGCGCCCAGCAGCATCAACCCGGCGGGCAGCGCGGCGGGCGTCGGCACCGTGATGATGGTGAAATCAATGCGGAAGCTGTCGTTGCCGTCGTTGCCGTTGTTGCCGACGCCGACCGCGACGTAGATGGTGTCGCCGGCGGACAATTCGCCGATGCCCAGGTCGAACTTGGCGTCGGTCACACCGTCCCAGGTCGTGTCGAACAGCGCGCTGGACGGGTCCAGCGAGGTGAAGATGCGGACGTTGTTGCCATCGCCTTCGGCATTGATCGTGCTGAAAGTCGAATCGGTGATGGCGTAGATGTCGTCGGCGTCGACGGTGTAGGCGTAGATGACGTAGCGGTCTTCATCGTTGCCGTTGCCTTCGACCTGGCTGAACCCGCGGCCGGGGTGGCCGTTGATGAGTCCGCCGCCGATGGTGTTCGAGGTGAGAAAACGGGCGGGCGAGCCGTTGCCGTTGTCGTCATCGCCGTCGGCGGTCCAGCGGGTGCCGGAGCTGATCAGCGGTTCGAAGTCGGCGACGGAGGTGATGTCGCCGGTCGAGGCGTCGGCGCTGGAGGTGCCGTCCCAGTCGGTCGGGGCGTTCCACAGGTAGGACCAGCCGCCGACGAGGTTGGCGCTGGTGGCGGGGGTGGAGGCGGCGACCGACGAGCCGAGGGTGTAGTCGTCGACGAGGTCGGCGACGATGTTGTTGTTGATGGTGAAGTCCAGGGCGAAGCCGTCTGATCCGTCGGACCCGTCGGGGCTGACCGCGACGTAGACGGTGTCGCCGGCGGCGAGGCTGCCGAGCTCAGCGTCGAAGGTCACATCGGTGCTCGGGCCGTAGCCGGTCTGCACCTTGTCGACCTTGAGCGTGTCATTGACGTAGACCAGCACGCGCATGGTGGCGGTGTGCCCGGAGTTGGCCGAACGCAGCAGGGTGTCGCTCAGGGAGATCATGCCTTCCTCGCCGCTCTGAATGGTGTAGGCGGCGATGGGGGCGCGGTCGACGGTATTGCCGACGCCGGAGGCGTCAGTCGATCCGCGGCCGGGATGCCCGCCGGTTGCGTGCAGGCGGAGGTAGTTGTCGGGTGAACTGTTCAGCGCATCGGTATCGCCGTCGGCGGTCCAGATGGAGCCGGTCCACTGCAGGGCGGCATAGTTGGACGAGTCGCCCAGCGGGTTGGTCGTGGCGTCCATGGTGCCCAGGCCGAAGTCGACCGGGGCGTTCCACAGGTACGACCAGCCGGTGGCCGGGGTGCCGGAGAAATCGTCACGATAATCGGCCAGTTCGGCGGCTTGCACCGCGCCGGACAAGGCGGCGGCGACGACGAGGCTTCGGGTGAACATTCTCATTGCGATCTCCTGGTACATGAATTCATGCTTTTCTCAGAAGCCCGCGGATTGAATCCGTGGGCCCGTTCATTGTTGATCATTTACGGCGGCGCACCGCCAGCAGGCCGAGCATCATCAGCCCGGCGGGCAGCGCGGCGGGCGTCGGCACCGCGGCGATGGAAAAATCAAGCGCGTAGCTGTCAGCTCCGTCGAGTCCGCTGGACCCGACGCCGACGGCGACGTAGATGATGTCGCCGGCGCTGAGGCTGCCGACGAAGGTGTTGAACGATGCGTCGGACACGCCGTCCCATGTCGTATCAAACACGGGACTGGACGGATTCAGCGAAGTGAAGATGCGGACGTTGTTGCCGTCGCCGGAGTCGTTGCCGGTGGAGAAGACGCTGTCGACGATGGCGTACAGGCCGTCGGTGTCGACGGTGTAGGCGTAGATGACATAGCGGTCTTCATCGTTGCCGATGCCTTCGGGCTGGGCGCTGCCGGCTCCGGGGTGACCGGAGACCAGGCTGCCGACGCCACCGGAATTCATGTAGCGGGCGGGGGGGTTGTCGAGGTTGGCATTGTTGCCATCGGGGCTCCAGCGCGTGCCGGAGCTGATCAGCGGCAGGAAGGTGCCGGTGGAAGTGATGTCGCCATCGGAAGCGTTGGAACTGGCGTTGGGATCGTTGGCGAGGTTCCAATCCGACGGGGCGTTCCACATGTAGGACCAGCCGTTGCCGAGGTTGGCGAAGCTGGCTTCGGCGCCGGTGTTGGAGCCGTTGGCGGTGGTGTAGTCATCGACGAGGTCGGCGACGATGATGGGGCCGTTGGATGTGTTGGCGACGGTCGAGAGGGTGAAGTCCCACGAGAAGGTGTCTGAGCCGTCCTGCCCGTCGGGGCTCATGGCCACGTAGACGGTGTCGCCGGCGGTGAGGTTGCCCAAGGCGGCGTCATAGCTGATGCTGGTGCCGGGACCGTAGCCGGTCTGCACTTTGTCGACCTTGAGCGTGTCGTTGACGTAGACCTGGATGCGCAGCGTGTGCGAGGCGGTGTTGTGACCGCTGTCGCTGGAGGTCAGGAACGAATTGGTCAGGTAGACCGGGCCTTCCTGTCCGCTCTGAATGGTGTAGGCGGCGATGGGGGCGCGGTCATGGGCGTTGGGGGCGGTGGTCAGCGTGGCGGCTTCGCCCTGGCTGGAACCGCGGCCGGGGTGACCGCCGGTCGAGCCGAGTCGCAGGTAGTTCGCCGGGACGCCGTTGGTGTTGGTGCCGTCGCCGTCGGCGGTGTAGACGCTGCCGTTCCAGATCAGCGGGACGTAGTTGGCTGAAGTGCCCAGCGGGTTGGTCGAGCCGTCGAGGCTCGGCGGGCTGTTGCCCAGGTTCCAGTCCAGCGGGGCGTTCCACAGGTACGACCAGCCGGTCGCCGGGGTCGTGCCCTGGTAGTCGTCGTTGAAACCGGCCAATTGGGCAGCCGAAGCGCTCGCCGCGATCATCACCGCCAGCGTCAGACTCAGTGTTGCGATTCTCATTGCGTTCTCCTTGCGTTGCCTGCAGGTCAGTTCACATTCTCAAGTTGGTGCGGGATCGGACCGGTCCACGCCTGCGACCGGACGATGTCGTAATCCCATCGAAAGCTGTCAGAACCGTCGTGCTTGTCGGGCCCCAGCGCCACGTAGATCACATCGCCGCGCTGCAGGTAGCCCAGGTCGGCATCGAAGACGCCTTCGCCGTCCGTGACGCGCCCCTGCACGATCGCGCTGGCCGCGCGACGCGAAGTAAACACCCGCACCGCCACGCCCCGACCGTTTTCCGGCTGGTTCTGCGCCAGGCTCGAACGACGGATCGAGTAAAAGCCCGGCTTGTCGACGGTCCACGCGGCGATGGCGTAACGATCCACGCAGTTGGCGACCGTGCCCGGGATCGGCTGGGCCATCTCCTGCAACTCGCCCTGCTGCGACCCGCGGCCGGGGTGACCGCCGGTGTCGATCAACCGCAGGTAACGGGCGGGCGAGGCATTGGTGTTGTCGTTGTCGCCGTCGGCGGTGTAGCCGCGCGGCGTGGCGAGCAGTTGACGGAAGCAGGATGGATCACTGATCGGGCCGGTGTCCATGCGGCGGGCGCGGTGGCCGTCGAAATCGACCGGCGCGTTCCACAGGTACGACCAGCCGGCGGCAGGCCTGGCCGGATCAAAGTCGCGCTGATACCCGGCCACGACCTCGGCCTCGGCGCCGGTGTAAGCATCGGCCACATCGCTCAGCGTGTACTCATCGAGGCTCAGTGCGTTGGAGCGGGGGTCGCGTGTGATGCCGACCGCCATGCCCGCGCTGACCTGCCGCAGCACGCGCCCCGTCAGGTCGCGCAGCTCGACGACGCCCTGCGTCACCGCCACGCTCATCGGGCCGATCGCGCCGACGCGCAGGTTGAATTCCGTGCCAAGGTCGACCACATCGCAGCGCGGCGTGCGGACGGTGAACCCCCGCGCCCGCTCCGGCACCAGCACGTGCATCGAACCGTGGTGAAGGTACCCGGTGTCCGGGGCGATCACTTCGTAAGCGCACGGGCCGAACAGGTTCACCGCCGCGCCGTTGTGATACATCAACTGCACCGAGCCGGACTCCAGCACGAAGCGACCCGGCGACAACTCAGCCCCGAGCGTCATCGGCTCGGCGGTCTCGCCGAACACTGCGCCGTCAGCCCCGGTGACCATCGCGATGCGGGCGGCCGGTGCTTGCGCCGTCGGCATCGTGCGCTGGGGCAACACGAACCATGTCGTCACCGCCAGCACGATCGCCGCCGCCGCGGCGTACCAGACGCTTCGGCTCCCCGGAAGTCGCCTCAGCGTCGGCTTGGGTGGGGCTGTTGTCTGCTGCCTGTCCCGTGTCTCCAGCGGGCGGGCGTGTTCGAGCTCCAGCATCGCGCTGGTGGCCATGATCTGCGTGTAAAGCTCGCGGGCTTCGGGATCACGCCGCAAAAGGTCGATCGCCGCCGCCAAGGCGTCGGTGTCGACCGCCTGCGCATCGTCGCGCGTCGCGGCCATCACCAGCGGCTGCAGCGCGTTCAGCAGGTCTGCACGTTTGCGATCGGCTGGGCTCATGATTCGCGGCCCTCCAGCGTCGACTCGATGCACTGGGCCAGCGCCGCACGGATGCGAAACAGCAACTGCGCCACGTGGTTGGCCTTCTTGCCGACGACCTCGGCCACGGCCTTGACCGTCGAGCCTTCGTACCGCAGTTGAATCATCTGCCGCTGCTCGGCGGTCAGCTTGCCCAGGCACTGCCGCAGCGCCCGCCGCCGCTCGGTCCCGTTGGCGTACTGCCGCTCGGCCGCCTCAGCCAGATCGCCCAGCAATTCCTGGTCAAACACCATCCGGTCACGCCCCCGGTCCCGCGCCCAGGCCAGCACCTGAAACCGCGCCACCCGGCACGCCCAGGCCCCGAAATCGCTGCCCGGTGCAAATTCATCTGATTTGCGCCACAGCACCAGGTTCGTCTCCTGCAGCACGTCCCGGGCCGCATCCGCATCGAGCATCAGCGACCGGATCAGCGCATAAAGACGGTCCTGGCAGTCGGTTAAATGCTGGACGAATTGTTCTGTGGTCGCCTTGTCCAATGTGCCAATTCCCGCCCGGGCCAACGTCAATACACAACACCTCTGTGTGTAATACCGCGCCCGCGGAATCTATTACAGCGGCGGGGGAATTGGTTAACTGGTTAACTGGTTAATTGGTTAACCCGTGCTCGTAACTCGTCATCGTTTAGCCGGCGGGCTTGCCCGCCGCTTACGTGAATACACATCGCGCGGTGATCGCACGATGTGACGGATGAACACCCGCGCCGAAGCGGCGAGCAAGCTCGCCGGCTAAACGGGGGATGATGGCGATGATTTTTCATTGTGCGGAGACGCGTTACAATGACGGTTTCATTCACGAAAGGACTCACGCTCATGGCTAAAAATAATGACCCCAAGAAGATCGTGCTCGCGTACTCCGGCGGGTTGGACACGTCGGTGATTCTGCCGTGGCTCAAAAGCCGCTACCCGGGGGTCAAGCTCGTGGCCTTTGCCTGCGAGCTGGGCCAGGGCGATGAGCTCAAGGGCATCAAGAAGAAGGCTCTGGCCAGCGGGGCTGACGAGGTCATCGTCAAGGACCTGCGCAAGGAGTTCGCCGAGCAGTATTGCTTCGCGATGCTGCGGGCCCATGCGATCTATGAAAACGACTACCTGCTGGGCACCTCGATCGCCCGCCCGCTGATCGCGGCGCATCAGGTCAAGGCTGCCAAGGCGACCGGTGCCGATGCGGTCGGCCACGGCGCCACCGGCAAGGGCAACGATCAGGTGCGCTTCGAGCTGACCTACCAGGCGCTGAACCCGAAGCTGAAAATCATCAGCCCGTGGAAAGACCCCCAGTTCATCGCCGACGGTCTGACCGATCGCGAGACGGCGATCGACTACGCCACCAAGCACAAAATCCCGGTGACCAGCACCAAGAAGAAGATCTACTCGCAGGACCGCAACCTCTGGCACATCTCCCACGAAGGCGCCGAGATCGAACACCCCGATGCCGAGCCCAACTGGAACCACTGCCTGACGATGACGGTGCCGGTCGAAAAGGCCCCGGCCAAGGGGCAGGTCGTGACGATCGACTTCAAGGCGGGCGTGCCCGTGGCTGTCGACGGCAAGAAGCTGTCCGGCGAGGCGCTGATCGCCAAGCTGAATCAGGTCGGCGGCAAGCACGCGGTCGGCATCACCGTGCTGGTTGAAAACCGCCTGGTCGGCATGAAGAGCCGCGGCGTCTACGAAACGCCCGGCGGCACGATCCTCTACGAAGCCCACAAGGCGATGCAGCATCTGTGCATCGAGCGCGACACCTACCACATGGCCAGTCAGCTTGCCGTGCGCTACGCCGAGCTGGTCTACAACGGCCAGTGGTTCCACCCGCTGCGTTACGCGCTGCAGTCGTTCTACGACAACATCAACGCCAACCTCACCGGCTCGGTGAAGGTCAAACTCTACAAGGGCCGGGCGCTGGCCATCGAGGCCAGCTCGCCCAAGAGCCTGTACGACGACAAACTCGCCAGCTTCGCCATGAGCGGCTACGACATCACCGCCGCCCGCGGGTTCATCGACCTCTACGGCCTGCCCAACCGCGTCTACTCCATGAAGCATAAGCCCAAGGTGTGATTTTCAGCCGAACTTATATTGCCGGGTGATCTGGCCGATGATGATCTTACGGGGTGGCGCAAGGGGTGCGTCGCCGATGGGAGTTGATGATCATGCCACGACGCGGCGCATCGCTGAAGCATTGGGGCGTACGGCACAACCTGGCCGAGGCGGCTGAGGCGATTGGTGTCGTCGTCGATGACATCACCGCCGGCGCTCACGATCACGACGGCGCCTCCCGCGCCCTGGCCGGCGACTTCGCCCATGTCATTGCCCATCTGAATCACGCCTGGTGTGCCGTGTGGATTTCGAACACCGACTACGAAACCGTCGGCGATCGCGATCTGCATCGTGTCAACGCGCAGATGCCCAACTACGGCGGCAAGTGGAAGCTGGTCGAGGCCGACCGCCCCGCGCAGTGGCGGACCTGGGGCGTGGTCGTGCTCGAGCAGGAAGTGATCAATCACGCAGTCACCATCGGCGAGCTGCGCATCACCGGCGCGCTGATCCAGCGTCTGATCGACCACATCGACAAAGCCGCTGACGTCGCCCCGGACCGCGCCGAGCTGGAGAATTATTTCGGGCAGATGCTCGGTCATCTGTGCACTGCCTGGCATATCAAGTGGATGACCGATCAGCAGATTCTCCGCATCGACCTGGCGACGCGCAACGACATGGCCCGCTGCCTGCCGCGATTTGACCCGGCTTATGAGCTGATCGATGCCGAGGCCTCGGATGCGTCCGCCGCCCGAGCCGTCGCCCACTGAGCGACGCGCGTAACCGCATTCCCCCTTTGAAACCTCAATAGCCGGGCCGCTACGCGGCCCTGGTGTGACGCCGCTCGGTCGCCATTTCTCCGCTTTTGAGATTGTTCTGGCACATCCGCCACTTCGGGGGTACACTATCACGTGGGAAATGACCCCGGTCACGAGTGAGGAAATACCCATGTTTCAACGTTTGAGTGTGTTGCTGTCGACTGTCGCAGTGGTCGCCATGGTTTCCGGCGGCGCCCGGGCGGACCTGATCGGCTGGTATGAACTGGACGACACCACCACGTCGGCTGTCAACGCGACGGTTGGTCCCGATGGGGCTTATGAAAACTTCGATGTGTCCGACCTCGCCCAGGCCGGCTCGCCGGGCGACTCGGCTTCGCCGGACAACTCGGTCCTCTTCGACGCCAGCAGCCAGCGCATCACCCTCGGCGCCAGCGGCGGCGTGCTCAGCGGACTCAGCCAGGCCACCGTCTCCATGTGGGTTCAGTTCAGCTCGGTCAGCGACGACGACACCCTGCTGTCAATCGGATCATTCAGCAGCGGCGTGCCGCTGATCGTCTGGCGTGATGAGTCGATGTCCGCCGGCGGCGGTGGGGCCGACGGCTTTGTCGTGCTCATGGGCACCACCCGCGCCCAGAGCAACGCCGGCGCCCTGACCAGCACCTCCGAGTGGTACCACCTGGCCTTCACCTACCAGGGCGGCGTCAGCAACGGCCTGCGCCTCTACATCAACGGCGTGGACGTGACCACCACCACCTCCGGCACGCTGCCCGGAACCATCGGCGCCAGCGGCACCGACCCCCTGGCCGCCGGGCAGGTCTCCAACGCCATCAACAACGACAAACAGTTCGCCGGCCTCATGGACGAACTCGCCTTCTACAACGAGATCCTCACCCCGTACCAGATCGCCTCGCTGGCCAACGGTTACTCGCCGACGTCCGTGATCCCCGAGCCCGCCAGCGCCGCGCTGCTCGGCAGCCTGATGCTGATGGGCCTGTCCCGCCGCCGTCGCGCATGACCCAGTCGACTCCCTCCGATCAAGAACACCCTGCCGGGCGACAGCCCGCGGTGGTCCGCCGCGCCGACTGGGCGACCGACGAAAACATGTGGCTCGGCCACGTGCTCGGTGAAAACCTCGGCACCAATCTGACCGTGCTCTTCTACAGCACCGACACCGTCGGCGAAGGCCCGCGCTGGCATGTGCATCCTTATGACGAAGTGTTCATCGTCCGCGCCGGTCGGGCGCTGTTCACCATCGGCGATCAGAAGATCGAAGCCGGCCCCGGCGACATCCTCATGGGCCCGGCCAACATCCCCCACAAGTACCACAGCCTCGGCCCCGATCGCCTGCAAACCACCGACATCCACCTCAGCGATCAGTGGATTCAAACCGACCTCGACGACCCCGAACTGACCGCCTGACCGCACCTCGCAGCATGTGCTAACAATCTGGCCATGTCTTGGTGATACCCAACACGGAAAAGATTCGGGCGTCCGAAGGTGATCGACTGCAAACCTGTGGCACAGCCGCCCCCGGCTGTGCCACAATGCCGCGTTCGGGCTTTGCCAAAGGGATGAGTGTTTTTTGATATCATTATAATATATTATTTGTAAAATAATTATGTGTACGCTAATTGATCTATTTTCGACGAAAACAAACTAATTTCTTCAAGGCATTAAAGGTGTAATTGTGTGGGTTGCGGACCAATCCGAAAAAGTAAAGCGTGGCGGGCGATGGGCGATGGGCGATGGGCGATGGGCGATGGGCGATGAGTGATGAGCGGCGAGCGGAGAATGGCGATAGTGGCGATAGTGGCGATAGTGGCGAGTAGCGAGTAGCGAGTAGCGGGTAGCGAATGGCGATGGTGATGGTGATGGCGGCTCATGCGCCAATGTTGAGATGCGCACTGGTGCACAAGTCGTCGGTGTTACACCACGTCTCAATAGAAGGTGTAGCCGATCTAGCCGCGGCTCGGCCGGGAGCGTGTGGTCTTGCGGCGTCGGGGGGATGTGGCACTTGGTTGCGTGCGCAGCCGTTTGATCCCGGCCATCGCAAACTCGACGATGGTATCAGCCAGAACAACCAACTCCTCTTCGCGGTCGGGTACGGGATGGCCAAAGCGCTGCAGCAGTTCCCGGTTCTGGTCGTGGAAGACGCAGATGCCGTGAACGAAGTTGGCGCATCGCGCCCGGAGTTCGGGCTCATCGGCGTCGCCCAGCGCGGCGGCGACAATCTGATTCAGCGCCTGTCGCACGGGCCCAAGCACCTCGGCGATCAGATCATCCAGCGCGGGAGTCGGGTCGCGCAGTTCCCAGGCGATCAGTCGGCCCGCGTACGGGTGAGCGGCGCGCCGAAGCAGAAAGATGCGTAGCAGGTAGCGCACCCAGTTCCGCAACGCCCGCCGTGGGCTGTCGCCCGCCCCCATCTGCGGCACCGGCTCACGAGCGACCAGCTCGCGATGCGCCAACACCAACGCCTCCCGGTAGAGCCGCTCTTTGTTGCCAAAATAGTGGCTCACCGCGCCCAGGTTCGCGCCCGCTTTGGCGCATACCGCACGGATGTTGGTGGCTTCATAACCCTGCCGTGCGAAACACTCCGTGGCGGCGGCAAGCAACGCCGCCCGGGTCCGTATGGCATCTTTACGTTTTGGCTGACGACTCGGCATGGTGGACATCATTAAATCATACAATTGTATGACATTCAAAAGGGCGCACGTATACTTTTTTCAAGTCATACGAGTGTATGACATGAGAAGACGCCCGGCATGCTCGCTTCACCGTCGAGGCGGACACACGTCGGGATCGATCCGCTCCAAGTTCCAGCGAGGATACCCATGCTTCTGAACAATCGTGTCGCGTTAGTCACAGGCGCCAGTCGCGGGATCGGCGCCGCCACAGCCCGCCTGCTCGCCGCCGAGGGAGCGGCCGTGGGCGTGAATTACGTCAGCAACCGCGCCGCCGGTGAAGCCGTCGTCGAGCAGATCAAACAGGCCGGCGGCCGCGCGATCCTTACCCAGGCGGATGTCACCGACCCCGAGCAGGTGCAGCAGATGGTGCAGACGGTCAGTGCCGAGTTCGGGCCGATCGACACCGCCGTGCTCAACGCCGGGCCCAGCTTCCCGGTCGAGCCGTTTGTGAACTATCGCTGGGAAGACTTCGAGCGCAAACTGGTCGGCGAACTCAAAGGCGCCTTTCACTGCTGCAAAGCTCTTACGCCGTCGATGATTCAGCAGCGCCGCGGCAATATCGTCGTGATCTCCAGCTCGCTTTCACGTCACTCGGACACAGGCTTTGTCGCCCACTGCACCGCCAAGTCCGGCCTCGACGCTTTCGTGCGATCCCTGGCCACCGAACTGGGCCCCGACGGCATCCGCATCAACACCATCGCGCCGGGCCTGACAAACACCGACGCTACGACGTTCATCCCCGATCAGGCGAAGCAGGCCATCGCGGGCGCGGTGCCGCTGCGCCAGATCGCCGAACCCGATGACATCGCCGGCGCCATTCTGATGATGGTCAGCGATCACACCCGCCACATCAGCGGTTCCTACATCCCGGTCACCGGCGGCGCGCTGATGCTCTGAAAATCGTCAAACCGATCGATCCCGATACCCGGCCACGAAATCAACTGTTTGTTTCGGGTTCCAGCGGGTCGTAGGTTCCGGGCATGGGGATGGGGTACAGCCCTTCGGCGTTCGGCACAACGGGCGGCCGGGTGTTCCAGTCGTAGCGGTCGATGCCGGGGGCGAGGTTTCTGCCTCGACTCAGGGCGATGTCCCATCGCATCAGTTTGCCGGAGTAGGCGGCCATGCGACCGAGGATGCCGGTCATCGTGCTGGTGGCGGCGTACTCCGCCTCGTTGTAGGCGAGATTGTTGCGGATGGCCCGCTGCAGGTCTTCGTATTGGACCTGGTAGGGATTGGGGTTCTCGTTGCGGAAGCGCCACTTCGGGCCGCCGGCGGGTTCGATGATGCCGCTGGAAATGGTCGACATGCCCCTGGCGCCGTGGGCGTATTCGGAAACGGAGTTGTAGCAGCCTTTGATCTGGCGGCAGTTGGAGATCACGCGGACGTCGTTGTCGTAGATGAATTCGACAGCGAAATGGTCGTAGATCTGACCGTACTCACTGCCGGTGCGGACCTGTCGCCCGCCCATGCCCTGCGCGGCGATCGGGTGTTTGCCGATGACCCAGTTGGCCACGTCGAGGTTGTGCACGTGCTGCTCGACGATGTGGTCGCCGCTGAGCCAGTTGAAGTAGTACCAGTTGAGCACCTGGTGCTGCATTTCGGTCATGTCGGATTGTCGACCGCGATGCTTGACGCCGCCGCCGTCCCAGTAGACGCGCATGCAGGTGATGTCGCCGATCGCGCCGTCATGCAGGCGCTTGATCGTTTCGAGGTAGGACGCTTGATGGCGACGTTGCAGGCCGACGCCGACTTTCAGGTTTTTCTGCCTGGCTTCTGCCGCGGCGGCGAGCACGCGCCGAACGCCGGCGGCATCGACGGCCAGGGGGTTTGCCATGAACACGTGCTTGCCCTGCTTGACGGCGTACTCGAATTGCAGCGGGCGGAACCCGGGCGGGGTGGTCAGAACCACCAGGTCCGCGCCGCTGTCGATGGCTTTTTTGTAGCCGTCGAGACCGGTGAATTGGCGTTCAGGGGGGACGTCGATTTTGCCCGTGATGTCATTGTTGTGTTCAGCTTCGCGCTGAAGGTAGCTGAGGCTTTGTTCGAGACTGTCCTCGAACGCATCGCACATGACATGGAGTGTGACGGGGCCTTGGGTCGACAACAACAGATGTTTGGCGGCCGCGGTGCCAAACCCGCTGCAACCGATCAGTGCGACTTTGATGTCGTTGTTGTCGGCGGCGTAAGCGCGGCGGGCAATCGAAGCGGCCATCACTGAAGTGGCAGCCGTTGCCGATGACTGTTTTAAAAACGATCGCCTGGAACTGGATGCGCACTGGCGTGCAGATGGATCAGACATGACAGACCTCCGGATACCGCAGTATGAAATTGTACCGCGCAGTGTGTCATCAGCCCAAGTGATTTTGGATTGTGTTGTGATGTGATGACCCCGCCGGCGAAGCGGTGGTGCGCATGAGGCTGTCGCGGAATGAACCGAAACGCGAAAAACGGGTTTTTTGAGGCGACGTGTTTATGCGCGCGATGCGGTTGGCGGGGGTTTAAACCGGGGGCGCGCACAAAGGTGTCGTTCGTGGTCACGCTGGTGCGCGCCGAACGGCACGAAACGGGGGTAAAACGGTGTTAAACGGGTCGATTTTTGCCGCGCCGGTGCGCACCGGCGCGACGAGGCGACGTGAACGTGCGCGCCGGTGATGAGTCATCGCCGATTGCAGCGGAAAATTCGCGGTGAATCGAGGGGGAAATCGATGTTGTTGAATTGGGGTTTTTTGTCGTGCGGTGCGCGCGCCGGGTACCAGACGCTTCGCTGCGCTCAGCGTCGGCGTGATCAATCGATCAGGTCGGTGAGGGCTTGTTTGGCGGGGGCGGGCAGGGACTGAGCCGCGAGGGCTTTGAGGTAGTTGATGGCGGCGGGCTTGTTGCCGGTGCGGGCCATCTGCATGAGCCACTGGCGGGCGTGGTGGGTGAGGTCGGACTTGTCGCCGCCGAGGATGAGCAGGCGGGTCAGCGCGGCCCGGGCGTCGTCGAGCTCGTTGGCATTGAGCAGCTTGGCGTATCGCTGGGCGAGAACCTGGCGGTAACAGGCGGTGGCGATCGGGTGTCGCCGCGCGAGGATTGGATCGAGCTTGAGGATGGCGGGGTAGTCGCCCTCGACGAAGTGGTGATACACGGCGGAGGCCAGGTCGCCGGGCGACAGGTCGTCGGCTTCGGCGAGGTCGGGCGGGTCGAGTTCATGCGGCGGTTGGGGGTGGGCGCCGTTGAGTGGCAGGGGGGCGTTGATGCGCTGGGCGGGGGTGTCACGGAGGCTGTAGAGCGGATCGCCGAGGCAGACGAGTTTCCAGGGCATGTAGAACGGGTGGTCGGGGCCGTGGTGCAGGGCGAAGGCGAGCGGGCAGCCGGCGAGGATTTTGACGGCGGCGATTTCGGGTTCCACGAAGGCGGAGAGGTAGGGCTCATTCATGGAGCCGAAGTACCAGTAGGCGCCGCCGGCGAGCGCGCGGCCGGCGAGGGTGTCGGCGTCCCACGGGTCGGCGGCGGACATCGAATGCACGACGTTGAACGCCGCGGCTCGGCCGAGGGGGATATCGTCGGCGGTTCCTTCATCCGGGCCATGGATGGCGAAGCGGTGGGGTGAGCCGGAGGAGTTGACCCAAAGCAGGTCGAAGCGGTGGCGCGGGGCGGTGGCGGTGCGGATGGCGGCGATGTTCAATCCGTCGCCGGTGAGGCGCTGGATGGGGAACCGGCCGGCGAAGAGTTTTTCGGATTGATCGAGGCTGTAGGTTTTCCAGATGGGATTGCCGGGGCGCGTGGGGTAATCGTCGATGAGCAGGGCGTTTTTGGGCTGAAGGAACAGGGCGCACATGGCCTGGTAGTTGGCGCGGGCGGCGTCGCCGGTGAGTCGGCCGGCGATGGCGAAGCGGACGCCCTGGTTGTTGCGCCCGAGCAGGTCATCGAGAGCGCGGGGGCCGGTGAGTTTGATCTGGGCGTTGGCGGGCAGGGTGGTGGGTTCTGCCTTGTAGAAGTACGGCAGGCGGGCGGCGAGGGTGAGGCCGACCCATGTTTCGGAAGAGGCCAGCCGCCACTGGCCCAGGGCGCTGAGGATGTCGGCAGCCAGTTGGGTGATGGTTTCGGCGGCGAAAGGGGCCATCGGATCGGGGACGCCGGCGGCGGTGAGGATCGGCTGGCCACGCCCGATGGCCAGCGCCAGCCCGGCGGTGCGGTGCGGGCCGGCCGGATCGATCACGACCAGTCCCGGCGGCGGGGCGGCGTTGGCCTCGCGGTGGACAATCATGCGGGCGTTCTGCCGGGCGATCAGCTTGACGGCCGTTTCCGCGGCGACCGTCGGGTCGATCATCACGCCCGACGGGATGTGCACGACACGGCTGGGCTTGAATGCCTCGATAAACAACCGGCTGTACCACCCGTCATTCAGCAGCACGGGGTAAAACGCATCATCCTGCCAGGCCCCGATCGCGCGCATCAGCATCAGCTCGTTGTCGACGAGGACGACGGTGTCGATCACCTTGCGGTCAGACCAGGCAGCCTGTCGCGGAGCAAAAGCGCCGGTGATCTGCCCGAAGATCAGATCGACCTGGTGGCGCTGGGCGGGCGTGAGGCGGTCTGCCTGTTGGCGGAGTTGATTCAGACGCTGCACCGCCGCGGCGACGTCGGCCGACAGCAGACTCTGCCGCACCTGCGTGAGCTGACCGACGACATCGATCGGCTGTGCCAACCCGCTGCCTGCGAAACTGCCGGCCAGCACCCAAATGACAACGATCGTGCGGCGAATGATCAACGGGGGCTCCCCAGGCGGGTCCGATTCCGGCGACTGCTGCATGAGTATAGCGGGTCGACACCGCGACTGATTTTTTTGCCCCATGCGTTTGCGTCCGTAAGGGTTATATCGGATCTTCTGGGTGTGTCCGCCGGTGGGGCGGGCGAAGTTGGTGACCAAGGGGAACATGATGAAGAAAACGATGATTTTATTGGGCTGGGTGATGGCTGCGGGGCTTGTGCTTTATGCGATGTTCGCGCCGGACGCGGGTCTGCTGGACGCCGGTCCGGGCGCGTGTGTTGGACTTTGCCTGCTGGGGGCGGCGGCGCTGCGTCACGCGCAGCAGTCCGAAGCGGTCGGCGAGGACGTTTCGTCCCGCTGAGGGCGCCGGCTCTGCGGAGCCTCGGAAATAATTCGGCCGACCAGACAGGCCACGTGAAGTGGTTGTTGCAACACCCTGGATTCAACCACCCGCGCTGCGGCCCGACCGACGATCCCCGTCGGCCGGGCCGCCCCTTTTGCATTTGATTCTCTGCGAGCGCCCCGATACGGTACCGGTGAAGCCCGGCCCAACGTTGCGCTGGTGTGATCCCGCCAAACTTAGTGAAAAAAGTAACAAACACACGTGCCGGGGTGCGCGCTTTTACCGCGTGAAAAGAAGTGAAAAATTTACGCCTGTAACTGTTGTAGGAATCGACCGGACGACGAATGAAGATATAATGTCGGCCACATTTACAACAGTTTTTCTCGACCCAAGGAGACCGCAATGATTGCCGGTTCCGAGAAGGAAGTCCAAAACGTACGATCCGCCACCGTTCGTTTCGCCGGCGACTCCGGCGACGGCATGCAGCTGGCCGGCATGCGGTTCACCGACACCTCCGCCGTCATCGGCAACGACGTGGCGACCTTCCCGGACTTCCCCGCCGAAATCCGCGCGCCTGCCGGCACCGTCGCCGGCGTCTCCGGCTTCCAGGTCAACTTCGCCGCCACCGACATCTACACGCCCGGCGATGAGGTCGACGCGCTGGTCGCGATGAACCCCGCCGCGCTGAAGGCCAACATTCCCGATGTCCGCAACGGCGGCGTCGTCGTCGTCAACGAAGACGAGTTCAACAAGGTCAACCTCCGCAAGGCCGGTTACCCCGAAGACTACAACCCGCTCGACGACGAAAAGATCAACAACGACTACAAGCTCTACCGCGTGCCGGTCACACGCCTGACCGAAGACGCGCTGAAGGATTCAACCCTCAGCGCCAAAGACATCGGCCGCTGTAAAAACATGTACGCGCTCGGCGTCGCTTACTACCTCTACGATCGCCCGCTGGACACGACGATCAAGTTCCTCGAGGACTTCTTCGGCAAGAAGAAGAACATGCCCGAGGTCGCCGAGGCGAACATCAAGGTGCTCAAGGCCGGGTTCCACTTCGGCGAAACCGCCGAGATGTTCCCCGTCCGCTACCACGTCGACAAAGCCCCGATCGAGCCCGGCACCTACCGCCGCATCACCGGCAACGAAGCGGCCGCCATGGGCCTGGTCGCCGCCTCGGCCAAGAGCGGTAAGCAGTTGATCTACTGCACTTATCCGATCACCCCCGCCTCGGACATTCTCCACTACCTGGCCGCGATGCGACACTTCGGCGTCAAGACCTTCCAGGCTGAAGACGAGATCGCGGGCATCTGCTCGGCGATCGGCGTCAGCTACGCCGGCCAGCTCGGCGTCACCGGCACGTCCGGCCCGGGGCTTGCCCTGAAATCAGAAGCGCTCGGCCTGGCGGTCATCACCGAACTGCCGCTGGTCGTCATCAACGTTCAGCGCGGCGGGCCGTCCACCGGTCTGCCGACCAAGACCGAACAGTCGGACCTGCTTCAGGCGATGTACGGCCGCAACGGCGACAGCCCCGTGGTCGTGCTGGCCGCCCGCAGTCCGTCGGACTGTTTCTACATGGCGATCGAAGCGGTGCGCCTCGCGTTCGACTCGATGATTCCCGTCGTGCTGCTGTCCGATGGTTACATCGCCAACGGCGCCGAGCCGTGGAAGCTGCCGGACCCGGACACGATTCCGAAGATTCCCGTGCGCCACGCCGACCAGTCGGACCTCAACGCTGACGGAGTCTTCCAGCCGTACCAGCGCGATGACAAGCTCGCCCGCCCTTGGGCCGCGCCCGGCACGCCGAACCTGCAGCACCGC
The DNA here is from genome assembly GCA_014873095.1 of Planctomycetales bacterium ZRK34. Lineage (GTDB taxonomy): Bacteria > Planctomycetota > Phycisphaerae > Phycisphaerales > Zrk34 > Zrk34. The sequence continues at coordinate 1,965,809 of CP050848.1, read as the reverse complement.
GTCGGCGGTCTCGAAAAGATGAACGTCGCCGGCAGCGTCTGCTACGACGGTGAAAACCACCAGCTCATGACCAACATCCGCGCCGAGAAGATCAATCGCATCGCCAAGCGCATTCCGAAGCTGGCGGTTGATGGTGAATCGACCGGTGATCTGCTCGTGCTCGGATGGGGCGGCACCTACGGCGCGATCACGACCGCCGTCCGCCGCGCTCAGTCCAAGGGCCTGAAGGTCTCCGCCGCCCACCTGCAGTACTTGAACCCGTTCCCGTCGAACCTCGGCGAAGTGCTCAAGTCGTTCAAGCGCGTGCTGATCCCCGAACTGAACACCGGCCAGCTCCGCTCGCTCATTCGCGGCAAGTACCTCGTCGACGCGCGCGGCCTGAACAAGATCCAGGGCCAGCCGTTCCTCGTCGAGGAAATCGTTGAAACGATCGACCTGATGCTGGCCGACAAGTTCGGCGATCGTGAATTCGTGCAGCCGCACCATCACCATGTCTCGCTCGACAATCAATCGATCGAGCCGTATCTGGGTGAACCCGTTGGATGATCGGATCGTACATACAGCCGTGAACTAAGGCAGAAACACACATGGCCACGCAAGAAGACGTCAAACTGACCGTACTGACCGCCAAGGACTTCGCTTCCAACCAGGATGTGCGATGGTGTCCGGGTTGCGGCGATTACGCGATCCTCAACCAGGTCAAAAAAGTGCTGGCGAAGATCGGCTCCCGCAAGGAAAAGACGGTGTTCATCGCGGGCATCGGCTGCTCCAGCCGCTTCCCGTACTACGTCGACACCTACGGCATGCACTCGATCCACGGGCGCGCCCCGGCGTTCGCCACGGGTGTGAAGCTGGCGAACCCCGAGCTCGACGTGTGGCTGGTCACCGGCGACGGCGACGGGCTCTCGATCGGCGGCAACCACCTGATTCATGCCCTGCGCCGCAACGTCAACATCAACATCATGCTCTTCAACAACCGCATCTACGGGTTGACCAAGGGCCAGTATTCACCGACCTCCGAAGAAGGCAAGAAGACCAAGAGCTCGCCGATGGGCTCGATCGACATGCCGCTGAGCCCGATCTCGATCGCGGTCGGCGCTGAAGCGTCGTTCGTGGCCCGGGCGGTCGATGTCGACAAGGACCTGGGCACGATGCTCGAGCGCGCCGCCGAGCACAAGGGCACATCATTCGTCGAAATCTACCAGGACTGCAACGTCTTCAACCACTTCGCCTTCAAGTACGCCACGGACAAGTCGACCAAGGAAGACAGCATCGTGCGCCTCGAGCACGGCAAGCCGCTGATCTTCGGCGCCGATCGCGACAAGGGCATCCGCCTGACGATGGACGGTAAGCCGGAAATCGTCGAGCTCGGCAAGGGCATTAAGGAAGACGACCTGCTGTTCCACGATGAGAACGATGAGCGCCACGCCTTCCTGCTGTCGCGCCTGATGCAGCCTGAATTCCCCGAGCCGATGGGCGTGTTCTATCGCATCGCCGATGAGTGCTACGAAGATCTGCTTCAGCAGCAGGTCGACGCGGCGGTCAAGGCGCGCGGCGCCGGTGATCTTCGCAAGCTGCTTTACGCCGGCGACACCTACGAAATCAAGAACCCCGGCGAAGGGGTTCAGTCCGCCGGTCTTCACGAATAATTTCCGACTGGCGTATCAGTATATTGCTGAGTCGCGACTGCAAGGTCGCGGCTCTTTTTTTTATGGCGCGATGCGTGCTGTCAAAACAAACCAGTCATGCGGATCATACCGGCGTGTGTTGAATTCTTGGCGTCAGTTCATCGCGATCGGCTGGCCGCGCCTGATGTGCGAATCGTATGTTGTACGTGCAGGCGGTCTCGTCGGGAACGACCGCCCGCGACATCCCACCAGGACAGACGCGGAGGCGCCTTGACCAGGAGCAGTAACTGATGGACAGACGCAAGAAGGCCTGGATGGCCACGCTCGGAGCCATTCTCATCGGACATGCCTACGGCGAACCCAGCGAATCGATGCCGCTGGATCATCCCCCGCTCGCCGTACACCAGGACATCGACATGCAGCAGTTGATTCAAGTGCATCGGCGACTGATCGAGCGCCGTATCCAAGACGCTGCGCCCTCGCATGATCACACCGTCAGAGCGAACATACCGCCCGCGTCGGAATGTCCGTGACGCGATCGGCCAGCGCCTCGGCATCCTCGGCGCTGTCGGCCAGGGCGAACAGCGCCGCGCCGCTGCCCGTGACATGCACACGGCGTTGCAGCAGACTTTCACACTGCTTGCGTACCTCGCGCAGTCGCGGCTCGACCGCGCACGCCGGTCCTGCCAGATCATTGAATGGTTCAATACCCGGTCCGACTTGCTGCAGCGTGGTGGTCGGCGAAAGCGCATCGAAGGTGCGATACACCGCGCCGGTGTTGCAGTGCAGCGGCGGCAGCATCAGCACCAGGTGAACCGGCGACTCCAGCGCGCACGGCTCGATCACATCGCCCAGGCCCGACACGATCGCCGAAGCCGGCCCCAGAAAAAACGCCGGGTCGCTACCGAGCTTGCCCGCCATCTTGCAGAGCAACTCGTGCGGCAGGTTCAGGTCGAACAGGCGGTTGACCGCCCGCAGCATGATCGCGCCGTTGCTGGACCCGCCGGCGAGACCCGCGCCGACCGGAATGCGCTTGGCCAGCGTCATCTTCACCGGCAACGGCCGACCGACGTGCTGTTCAATCATGCGGTGGGCGCGGACGGCCAGGTCCTTGTCCGCCGGCCAGTCGATCGGACTCGGCTGCGGGGCATCGGGGGCCCACTGGATCTGGTACACGCTGCGGCCGTCGGTCCGCTCGACGATCAGGTCGTCGTAAAACGACACCTGCACCATCCACGATCGGATCGGGTGCATGCCATCGTCGCGTGGCGCGCCGACCGACAGCGCGAGATTGACTTTGGCGGGACATGAAAAGTTCATTCGTAGACGACTCGCGAAATGAGGATGCCATTTGAATCACGCCGCCAGACCAGTCGCACCGTCAGTTCAAGCCCTTCGACGACGATGCCCGGCGGCAGATCGGCGGCTTCGGGATCGGTGAGCTTGATGGTGGCGGTTTTATCCGCGGCCTTGGGCTGAGGCGCTTCGAAGTTTTCTGAATCCTGTGCGGAGATGGTGATGGTCTGGCCGTGCGAGATTTCCTGGGTGACGGTGAAGTTCACGCCGGCGAGTATCTTCCGCAGTTCTTCGATGCTGTGGGCCGATCGGCCGTGTTGAGCCATCAGCCGAAGGCCCGCCGCGAGAAACTCCAGCCGATAGCCGGCGCTGCGCGAGGGGTCCGGCTCCAGTTCGAGCATGTATTTCCGCCACGCGGCTTCGAAGTTGTCATAGTTGTTGGTGTGAAAGGCTTTGGACATCGCGGTATGCGGGGCATCGCCGCGTGCGATGTTCTGCAGGTACTGGTTGAACGCCGCGCGGTAGCGGCGATCGCCCTGCACGAGGAAGTTCACCACCGACCACGCCTGGTCGTACTGGATCGACGCGGTGCCGGTGTTGACGCGCTCGATCCATTCCTGGTTGCTCATCTCCATCAACAGCTCAAACGGCAGCGCATGGCCTGCCTCAATGAACTGCACCACCGGGCGGAGCTTCTGCGGGCTGACGCGCCCGGTGTCCAGCCGCTTGCCGACGACGACCGCCTCGCCGAAGTACTCGGCGATGCCTTCGTTGGCCCACGTCGGCAGTCGGCGACCGATGCGCTGATCAGCGAACTGGTGAAAGCCTTCGTGGCGCAGCGTGTGAAACATGCGGTCCAGGCTCTGGCCTTCGAGGAACGTCGCCAGTCCCGAGCCGGATCGCGAGATGAAGAACATGCCGCCGGTGCCTTCGCCGTTGATCTCGTGCTGGGCGAGCATGGCGAGGTAATCTTCCTGCCGGGTGAACACGTACAGCGGATGCTGCCGAGCGTTGCGCGATCGAAACGCCGCGAATCGCCGCACATATTCGCCATAGACCAGGTCCATGTGGGCGGCGATTTCATCGGCAAGCTGCTTGTCGACATCGGTGGCGATGCGGTAATAGCGGCTGTTGAATTGCCGCATGTTCTGCGCCGGCGCCGGTGCGGTCATCACAAGCGACAACATCATCATGGTGATCACAACGGAACAACTACGCATCGGTTTCAACCTCCCGGACGGGCGCCGACTGAATCTCACGCGGCACCTGGACAATCGGCTCCAGCGACTCGGGCAAGGCCTTGGGCGAGTCGGCTTTGAGTTCCTTGAATTTGGTCGCCGTCGGCACGAGTCGCGCATCGACCGAACCGACGAGTTGGTTGTACTGCTTGACGGCGCTGCCGAGGCGCGCCCCGAGCTTGTCGACATGTTCGAGCACAGTCGCCAGCCGCTCGTGCAGCTCGCGCCCCAGCGCCGCGATCTGCTTGGCGTTTTCCTCCAGCGATTTCTCACGCCAGCCCATCGCCACCGTCTTCAACAACGCCATCACCACGGTCGGCGTGGCGATGATGACCTGCTTCTGCATCGCCCGTTCGATCAGATCGGCGTCGCGCTGCACCGCCGCGTAGAGCATCGACTCGCCCGGCATGAACATCACGACAAACTCCGGCGAGCCGTCGCACTTGTCCCAGTAGGCCTTGGAAGCAAGCTGGTCGGCCTTCTGTCGAACCTGCCGGGCGTGACGTTCCAGGTGGTGTTCGCGCTGTGATTCATCGACAGCGTCGGTGGCGTCGAGGTAGGCGTCGATCGGGGTTTTGACATCGATGACGATCACGCGATCGTTGGGCAGGCGGATGGTGAAGTCCGGCCGCAGCGTCGAGCCGTCTTCACCCTCGACGGTGGTCTGCTCTTCGAAGTCGACATGTTCGGTCATGCCCGCCAGTTCGAACAATCGCTTCATCTGCAATTCGCCCCATCGGCCGCGCACTTCCGGGCGGCGCAGGGCGCGAACCAGCTTGGCGGTTTCGTCGCGCAGGTCTTTGTGACTGTCGGCGATGTGCTTGGCCTGTTCGCTGAGCGAGCCGTACGCCTTGGCGCGAAGCTGCTCGGCTTCCAGTAGTTTTTTCTGGTACTCGGTCAGCGTTTCGCGCACGGGTTTGATCATCGAATCCAGTGCCGTGGTCGACTTCTCCTGCTCGGCCTTGAACAGCTTTTCAGCCTGCTTGTGGAAGTCGTCGACGGTCTGGCGGAGCGTCTTGTTCGCCAGCGACTCGAAGGTTTCACGGGCCTGCTGCTGGGCGGCTTCGAATTGCTCGCGGATCGCCGCCTGCTTTTCCGTGGCGACGGTCAGTTGCGTTTTCAACTCGGCGAGCTCGCTCTGCTGGGCGTCGAGCTTGGCGAGGTGTGATTCGTTGGCCTGTTCGAGTTGATCGCGATCCCGGGCGATCGCCTGGCGATCTTTATAGAACCACAGCGCGGCGCCCAGGGCCCCCAGTGCGATGATCGCTGTGATGATGAACGCCGTGGTCATGCGGTTCCCGGTTGAATCAGTCGGTTTCACCCATCAGTTTCTTGATCGTCGGCTCCATGGCCTCGGCCCACATGCCGTAGCCCTTCTGCTTGGGGTGAAGCAGGTCGGGCATGATCTCGCGGGTCAGCGTGCCGTCGTCAGTGAGAAACACGTTGTTGACGTTCAGCCAATATACGTGCTCATTGTCGGCGAACGTTTTGAGGATGGCGTTGGTTTTCTCGTTGTTGACGCGCTTGGTGTCATCGGCCGACGCGCTGCGGGGAAAGATCGCCAGCAGCAGAATCTTCATCTCGGGCAGGCGCGTGCGCAGCTCATCGATGATCGCCTTCACGCCGTCGGCGATCTCGGCCGGCGGGTCCATCCGATGCCCGGTGTTGTTCGTGCCGATCATGACCACCGCCAGCTTCGGGTGCGTCCCCGCCACCTCGCCGTGCTGGAGGCGCCAGAGAACGTGCCCGGTGCGGTCGGCGGAGAATCCGAGATTGATCGCGCCGCGCTTGGCGTAGTATTTGTCCCACACCTGTCGGCCGGCGTTTTCCCAGCCGTGCGTGATCGAATCGCCGATCATCAGCAGGTTGATTTCGTCGCGCCGTGCTTCCAGGTCCTTGAGCTTGGCTTCATGGCGAGGCATCCACCACTTGGACGGCTGGGTCTCGGGCGTGGTCGATTTCGAAGCGGTCGCCGTTTCGGCGGCGAAGGCGGGGGCCAGCAGGCCGAGCAGGATGACAACGCACAACGCGCGACGGAATGATTGCATAACTAAAACCTCGTTATATTTCGATCAGCCGGCCTGCACCTGGCAGACGCGGCGTTTGCCGACTTTCAGTACGACCGCATCGCTGGTCACGTTCACGTGAGCCGTCGGATCGCTGATTTTATCATCACCGAAGCTCACCGCTCCGCCCTTGATCAGACGCCGGGCCTCGGAGTTTGATCCCGCAAAACCGACTTTCACCATCAGCCCCGCCAGCGGGTGATCACCCGGCTCGACGGTGTGAACCTCCATATCGGTCGGCAGTTGCTTCTCGGCGAAGCGGCGCTTGAACTCGCCGGCGGCGGCTTCGGCAGCTTGGGCATCGTGAAACTGCTCGACGATGATGCGCGCCAGGCGATCTTTCGTCTCGCGGGGATGTCCTTCCAACAAAGCGGCGGTTTCTTCCGTGGGAAGATCCGTCAGCAGGGTGAAGTAGTTCGACATCAGCGTGTCGGGGATGGACATGATCTTGCCGAACATGTCGTTGGCGTCGTCGGTGACGGCCACATAGTTGCCCTTGGACTTGGACATCTTTTCGGTGCCGTCGAGGCCGACGAGGATGGGCATGGTCAAGACGACCTGCTTTTCCATCTGATGTTTGGCCATGAGCTCGCGGCCCATGAGGTTGTTGAAAGTCTGATCGGTGCCGCCGAGCTCGACATCCGCCTTGATCACGACCGAGTCGTAGGCCTGCATCAGCGGATACATGAACTCGCTGACCATGATCTCGGTGTCGTTGCGCATGCGGAGTTTGAAGTTCTCACGATGCAGCATTTGTTGAACGGTGACGTACCCGGTCAGGCGAAGCACATCGGCGAAGCTGAGCTTGGCGAGCCAGTCGCTGTTGCGGACGACTTCGAGCTTCTCGGGATCGGTGTCGAGAATTTTGCCGGCCTGGGCGAGATAGGTTTCGGCGTTGGCGGTGATGGTCGCTTCGTCGAGGATGGGGCGGGTCGAATCGCGGCCGGTCGGATCGCCGATGCGTGCGGTGTAGTCGCCGATCAGCAGGACGGCGACGTGGCCCAAGTCTTGAAACTGACGCATTTTGCGGAGGACGACCGTGTGCCCGAGGTGGATATCCGGAGCGGTGGGGTCCATGCCGAGTTTGATGCGCAGGCGGCGGCCGGACTTGAGCTTGGCGGCAAGCTCGGTCTGCGAATACACATGCTCGGCGCCGCGGCTGAGCAATTGCATTTGTTCGTCGATGGATGCGATTGTGGCCATCGGGGCATCATATCATAACCACTGTGCATCGTCCGCCCGGCGGACTGTCCCGGACCCCCTGGAAGGAATCCCATGAATCAAATCCGTGTGAAGATCGGCGTGCGTTTGTTTGTGTTGTGGTTGATCGTGGGCAGCGCCGCCTGCAACGCGCAGACCGCCGACGTGGCGGGGGCGGACCCGGCAGTCCGGTCGCACAGCGTCCACATCACACTGGCCGCGCAGAACATGGAAAACTTCTTCGATTCCTTCGACGACGCCTACACATGGGATGAAGACGCCTGGCCCAAGCCGCGCCGCGAAACCGAACCCATGGGCAAACTGCTGAAATCGATCGACCCCGACTTCATCGCCTGCGAGGAGATCGAGAACGTCGGCATCCTCACACGCTTCCGCGACTGGAACTTCGCCGGCGAGGGCTACGACTACATCTGGACCAACTACATGCAGGGCCAGCGCGGCATCAACAACGGCTTCATCTCCCGCGTGCCGGTCGGCGCGATCATGCTGCGGAAGTTCACGACGCTGACGCTGCCCGGCGAGTCGAAAAAATGGTTCTACGCCCGCGACCTGGTCAGCGTCGAGCTTCAGCCGGCGTCGGATGTGAGCATCACGGTTTACGTGGTGCACCTCAAATCCAAGCGTGATTCCAAGGACGATCCGAATTCGAGCAAGTGGCGGCTGGCCGAGGCGACCGGGCTGGCCAAACTCGTGCGCCAGCAGTTGGAGGCCGACCCCGACGCCTGCATCGTCGTGACCGGCGACTTCAACGACACGCCGGACTCCGCCCCGATCAAAACGCTGCTGTCGACCGGACTGATCGATCCGCACGCCTCGATTCCCGCCGAAGACCGCATCACCTATCTGCGCGAACCCTACCGCTCGACGATCGACTACATGCTGGTTTCACCGGCGATGGCCAAGCACATCACGCCCGGCAGCGCAAAGATCGTGGGCAAAACGACTGAAGAGACCGGTTCGGACCATGCCGCGGTGGCTGCCGGCTTCGACCTGCCGACCGCCGATGCCGACGCCCGCGCCGGGTGGCAGACCGACTTTCCGATCAAACCGATCAAAACCATGCTCAAGCGGCGCGACTCGGATAAGGACAAGCCGGAGTATTCCAAGTAACCTGGCCCTGCCCGGTCGGCGACTTTACACCCCGCGCCGCCCTGATAAAATGACCCGCTCATGAACGCCGACCTCATCATCACGTCGCTCGCCGCTGCCGGTCAGGCCAATGATGGCCTGGACAACTATGCCGCGCTCGGCGTGCTGCTGTTGATCGCGGTGGGCTTCGGCGTATTCAACCTCGTGGCGACCTCCCTGCTGGGCCCGTCCCGCACCGGCCCCGTGAAGGAATCCGTCTACGAAACCGGCATGAATCCGATCGGCTCCGCCCGCAAGCGATTCAATGTCCGCTTCTACATCCTCGCGATGACCTTCCTGGTCTTCGACGTCGAGATCGTCTTCCTCTACCCGTGGGCGACGGTCTTCCCGAACCTGGCTCCCGGCGATCCGCTCGGGCTCCAGTTCCTCGCCCGCATGCTCTTCTTCATCGGCACCAGCATCATCGCGTTCCTCTACGCGTGGCGCAAGGGTGTCTTCGCATTCGACTGATTCCCCGGACATGAAAGGGGCGCCCCCGATGCCTCGACTGATCAGCGCCGCCCTCGTCGGCCTGCTGTGTTCTGTGACATGGGCCCAGCCGCTGGCGATCATCGATGCCGACCAGCCCGCCGGCGGATGGAAGCTCGGCCTGGGGCGTGAGTTTCCCGGCGCCAGGGGCGAACTCAAACTCGCCGCAGAGCGCTTCGAAGGCCGCCCCGTGTTGCAACTGGAGGCGGACTTCTCCGCCGGCGGTAAGTACATCGAGGCGGCGACCGATCTGCCGGATGTGTCGATCGATGCGGTGTCGTTCTGGCTGAACGCGCCCGTCGGGGCGGACACGATCGTGATGCGCCTGATCGACGGCTCGGGGCAGGTCCACCAGTTTCGTTTGAAGATTTCAGACCGCGGTGGCTGGCAGAAGATCGACTTCCCGCTGCTGCGGTATTTCAAAACCGTCGGCACCCCCGACGCTGTCCCCGGTGTGGCGCAATATGAAAACTGGTCCGGCGCCAACGACAGTCGCTGGCACCAGCCCGCTAAGTATGTGACCATTCTGACGTCGGAGAACTTCGGCAAGCAGTCCACGCTGCAGATTCGCGATTTTCTGCTTCACCCGGCGGCCGGTCGCGGGGTGACTGTTCCGCAAACCGTTGCTCTGGATGAGATGCTCACGCTCGGCCGAATCGACTGGGTATTGAATCTCGGGTGGGAATTCAAGGGGGCCAAGGGCGATGTCGAACTGCTGCGCGATGCCCCCGAACCCGGCCGCAACGCCATGCGGCTGACCGCGGACTTCACCGGCGGCGGGGCGTACGTCGGCGTGAAAAAGAACCTGGCTGATTACGACATCGTCGGCGTCGACGCGATCCGCATGAAGCTGCGTTCGCCGAATGCCGAGCGCATCACCCTGTTGCTGGTCGACGGTTCGGGGCAGGTCCATCAACGCAAAGGCGTGCCGATCACCGGCGATGACAACTGGCACAATTTCACCATCGACCCGCGCCGGATCGCCGGGGGTGAACACTGGGGCGGCGCCAACGACGGTCGATGGCATGACCCGATCCAGTTGATACAGATGTCGCTGACGCCGCGCGGTAGCAACCAGACGAAGAAGTTGCAGCTCGACCTGGCGGATATGGCGATGGATGTGCGTGTCGAAACACGCATGCAGCCGACGGCGATGAAGATCGACTTCGACGACGCACCGCTCGCCGACTGGCAACGCGAAGGCGATGTGACGATCAACGCCGGGTCGCTTCAGCTTGCCCGTTCACTTGAGCAGATACACGATGCGACCAGCGCCACCAGCCCGGCGTTCGACGTCGCCCCCGGGTTGTGGCAGGTGGCGTTCAAACAGAAAAGCGATCTGCATTCACCGGACAATTCGTACCACGCCCGCGTCGACCTTGTCGTGTTCGATCGCGCCGGCAAGTCGATCGACACGCTGCCGCTGACGATTCAGTTCGGCAAACACGATTGGGGCAAGGTGACAAAGCCGGTTGAACTGCCCGCCGGCGCCGCGACGGCCCGTGTAAAAATATCGCTGCAAAAAACCTACGGCACATATCAACTCGATGACCTGGCCGCCGCGCCGCTGCGACTCGGCGCGATCGTTCGCAAGGTCAAACGCATCGAATTGTCATCGGACGCGTTGGGCAATCTATTCATGCCCGGCGACCCGGTCGTTGTTCACGCGAAAGTCATCGCCGACAAACCGCTGACTGAACCCGAACGGCGGATGCGCTACAAGCTGCGTGATGCATCAGGCGCGCTGGTGATTGAGCCGGCCGCGGTGGTGTTGAACGAAACCCAGGGCGATCGCGATCAGTTTGTTTACACCGCCGACATCGCGCTGCGGGCGGATGATCTGATGGTGGGGCGGTTTTACGAATTGGACGTCGAAGTGCCGCAGGGCGATGAGTCAGCGGATGAATTCACAGGCTTGGCGATACTGCCGCGGGCGGCGTCGAAGGATTATGCGCCGAGCAAGATTCCGTTCACGATCCGCAACTGGGACAGCCGCATCCCGCCGTATTTTCAGCTTGCGGATCGACTGGGGATTCGACAGATCGGGTTGTGGGGCGGGTGGTCGAGCAAGCCGCCTTACAAGGCGAGTCTGCCGGGGCTCGAACAGGTGCAGCAACTTGACGCGGGTTGGCTGACGGGCACGCCGGCGTCGAAGATCGAAGACGAAGGGTTCAAGACCTACAGCGAGTCAGCCCTGCGCGAGGGCATGACCAATTTCCTCGAAAAATACGCCGATCAGGGGCTGATCGCCATCGCCATCGGCAACGAACCGCACGGCACCGGTCAGACCGTCATCGACAACGTCCGCGCGTACAAGGCAATTTACGAATCGGCCAAGGCCCACGATCAGAACATCACCGTGCTGGGCACTTCCGTCGAGCCGAATCGTGAATACTTCGAAGCCGGCTATCAGAATTACCTCGATGCCTATGACTTTCACATCTACGAGTCGTATCGCGATGTGCGCCGGACGATGCGCGAGTACCGCGCCTTGATGAAGGAGTTTGATGCGGTCAAGCCGATTCATTCGACCGAACTCGGGCTCAACAGTCTGGGACAGACCCGGCGGACGGTGTCGATCAGCATGATCAAGAAGCTCACCAGCTTTTTCGCTGAGGGCGGAGCGACCGTGAGCTGGTTCACGATCATGTACCCCGATCGCGAAGGCAAGGCTCGCGGCACCTTCGGCAATGCGCATTGTGTTTTCGACTGTCAGTACAACCTCTACAATCCCCGCCTCGATGCGATCACCGAATACCACCTGATCAACAGCTTTCTCGACAAACGGTTCATCGCCGAGAAGCAGTATGATGATGGCGTGCAGGCATACCTGTTTCGCGATGACGCCGGCCGCGCGATGGTGGTGCTTTGGCAGGACGAGTCGCGATCGGATGTGACGCTGCCGATTCAAACCAGCGGCGATGTGAAGCGCGTGCTGCTCGACGGTTCAACGACGACGATGAAGCCGGTCGATGGCAAGCTCACGTTGACGGTCGACCATGAACCGATTCTGCTGCTTTTTGACGGCCCGGAGATGGCGCTGCCGCAAGCCTTACCGCCTTCTTCGATGCGCCTCGTCAAAGCGCCCAAAGCGATTTCGAGCGGTAAAACAGCGGAAATTACGCTGGTCGGCGTGTTGCCGCAGGCTGTTCGCGTGGTTGGTCCGGCGTTGTGGGCGACGAAGGTCGAGCCCGTGGGCGACGATGGCGTGAAGCTGGTGATTGATGTGCCGACCGACACACCGGCGCGCCAGGCGCATTACCTGATTCATCATGTGACGGATGGGCAGGTGGTTGGTGAGGTTCGTGTGGCGATGCCGGTCAAATGATGAATGCTGGTCAGCTGTGCGGCAGATCGGGGAAGACTTCGGCGACGGCGGGGTTGGTGATTTTGCCATCACGCATGTTCAGCGCCGAGGCGTGGCCGCTGCTGCGCTGGATGAATTGTTCGACGCCGAGGCGGGCAAGGTCGCGCGCGTAGGGCAAGGTGGCGTTGCACAGGGCCTGCGTGCTGGTGCGGCCGACGGCGCCGGGCATGTTGGTCACGCAGTAGTGGACGACGCCGTCGATGACGTAGGTCGGCTCTTTATGCGTGGTCGGTTTTGACGTTTCGATGCAGCCGCCCTGATCGATGCAGACATCGACGATGACCGAGCCGTCGTGCATGTGTTTGAGTTGATCCCGGCGGACGAGTTGCGGGGCGCGACCGCCGGGCACGAGCACCGCGCCGATGACCAGATCGGACTGGCGCAGGTAGTGATCGATCGCATGGGGATCGGAATAGATCGTGGTGACGTTGGCGGGCATGATGTCGTCAAGGTGGCGCAGGCGGTCGAGGTTGATGTCCATGATCACGACGTTGGCCCCGAGGCCGGCCGCCACACGCGCCGCATTGGCGCCGACGACACCCCCGCCGAGCACCAGCACATCCGCCGGCTCGACCCCCGGAACGCCCGCCAGCAGAATGCCGCGCCCCATCATGGGGCGTTCGAGAAACTTCGCACCCTGTTGAATGCTCATCCGCCCGGCGACTTCGCTCATCGGCGTCAGCAGTGGGAGCTGACCTTTGGAATCGGCCAGCGTTTCGTAGGCCACCGCCGTGGCGCCGGTCGTCAGGCACGCCTCGGTCAGCTCACGCGACGCGGCGAAGTGAAAGTACGTGAAAACCGTCTGGCCGGGACGCATGCGGCCGACTTCGACGGGCTGGGGTTCTTTGACTTTGACGATCAGCTCGGCTTTGGCCCAGAGTTCATCGGCGCTGTCGATGATCGTCGCGCCGGCGGTGGTGTAATCGGCGTCGGTGAACCCGCTGCCCCGCCCGGCATCGCGCTCGATGAGCACGTCGTGGCCGTCTTCGCAAAGCAGGTGCGCCCCGACCGGCCGCAGCCCGACGCGGTATTCATCGGCTTTGATCTCTTTGGGGATGCCGACGATCATGGCAAGGCCTCTCGCAAAGGCGCTAAGGCGCAAAGAAACTGATTTTGCTGAACCTCTTGGCGTCTTAGCGCCTTTGCGAGAGGCTCATGCTTTGGAGCCGATCAGTCGAGCGACACGCCGAACTGTTCGGCGGCTGCGTCGGCGGTCTGGTCGATGAGCGTGGCGATGGTCATCGGGCCCACGCCGCCGGGCACGGGGGTAATCAGCGAAGCGCGCGGCTCGGCGGCGGCGAAGTCGACATCGCCGACATTGCCGGGGTTGTAACCGGCGTCGATGACGATGGCGCCTTCCTTGACCCAGTCGCCCTTGACGAAGTTCGGCCGGCCGACCGCGGCGACGATCAGGTCCGCGCGGCGCACGACGTCGCCGAGGTCCTTGGTGCGGCTGTGGCAGATGGTGACCGTGGCGTTGGCGTTGCACAGCATCGCCGCCATGGGCTTGCCGAGAATCGGACTGCGCCCGATCACGCAGGCCTCGAGGCCTTCGAGCTTGACGTTGTACTCCCGTAACAACGTCATGATGCCCGCCGGGGTGCACGACCCGAATCGCTCGATGCCGAGCCACATCTCGCCGAGCCCGCCGGCCGTGACGCCGTCGACATCCTTGCTGACGGGGATCGCCTCGAACGCCGCCCGCTCGTCGATCTGACTGGGCACCGGGTGCTGAAGCAGAATGCCGTTGACAGCCGCGTCGATGGCGAGCTGGTTCATCTTTTCAAGCAGTTGCTCGGTGGTGGTCTCCGCCGACATCTCGACGCGCAGGCTCTGCATGCCCACCGCCTCGCAGCGCTTGCCCTTCATGCGGACGTAAGTCTCGGACGCCGGATCATCGCCGACGAGCACCGTCGCCAGGCAGGGCGTTTTACCGGTGGCCTGCTTGATTTTTTCAACCTTGGCCGCGCAGCGCTCGAGCACTTTCGCCGCGACAGCTTTTCCGTCAATGAGTTTGCTGGTGTCAGTGGTCATCGGCATAGTTTCCCCGGTTCGGGGCAATCTTTCAAGCGGGCTTTATTCATCGTTTTTCAGGGGCATCCAATCACGCCATGTGACCATCGCAAACAGCGTCACATCCCCGTAAAACAGGCCGGTAATGGATTCCGCATCGTAAGGCAGCCCGCCGGGCAGCGTGGCGCGATGTGTAGCCGGATCAATTTCCATGACCATTGGCAGCATCATCGGCAGATTACGCACCACACCGAGCAGCCTCATCAACCGGGCGTTGTCGTGCATGGCAATCGCCGTGCTGATACCCGAAGCGGTCGCCGATGCGCCGACGCCCATGAGGATCGGCCCGCTGTCGACATCCATGTCCGCGCGGCCGCCGGGCCATTCTGCAAAGCCCGCGATCAGTTCCCGCTGAATCCAGAAATGTTTCACGTATGCGTCGTAAAGCCGGCGGGCATAATCCGCGTCGAGTTGTGCCAGCATGGCGATGCGCCACGACAGATCGCACCCACGGGGCGGGTGGCGCACCGCGCGTTGGCCGTTGCGGATCTGACTCAGCGGCAGGCTCGTCACCGGATCACTGCCGTGCGTTTTGAGCCATGCAATGTGATCACGCACCAGCGCATCGGCGCGATGCTGCCCCGTCTGTTGATCATGCAGTTTGACCGACAGCAAGGCGGGAACCGTATCGAACGACCACGAGTATTGCGGATATGACTCGATCGGCGCGCCGCCGAGCGGGGTCATCGCGGTGATGAGCAGGCTGGTCAGATGATCGTTGAGTTTCGTGTAGCGACCGTCGCCGCCGGCACATCGCCACACGCTCAGCGTAAGGTTGAGTTGGCCGAGCCACGTGCCCTGGCGGCGATAGTCACGCAGGCTCATCAGATCGCCACGCGGCACTTGCAGTTCGGCGGCCGTGTTGGTGATCGCAAGGTCGATCAGCATCGCGGCGTGTTTGAGATGGTGCTGCTTTCGATCGGGTTCATCAGCGGCCAGCGAGCAGTACGCCATCGCCGGCAGGTTGTACGGAAACAGCTTGCCTTCTGGAAAAATGCGGCATTGTTTGTGGGCGACCTGGTGGTAATTGCCGGTGGCCAGCAGCGCGTCGAATCGCGCGATGAGCTGGCGTATGACGCCGGCTCGCATGGCGCGGGATGATGCGGCAATCAGTTCCGCGTTGTCATCAGCGCGGAGGATCCCGCTGGTGAGAATGATGCAGAATGCGAGAATATACGCCGGATTGTGAGTATGTCGACGCACGGTGGTTCCCGGGAAGATTGTTGCATTATACGTGTGCGCGTTACGGATGCCCTGCACTTGAAACTTGTCGCCCGCCCGGCGACACTATCGGCCATGTCACCCCACGAATCGCTGCGTCGCAGGGCATATTCCGATGTCACGGCCACGGTGTTTGATACGCCGATGGTGCAGCTTCAGCGCATTATCGATCCGGCGAAGGCGACCGTCTTCGTCAAGTGCGAGTTCTTCAACCCGCTCGGCAGCGTCAAGGATCGCATCGGCCGGGCGATGATCGAGGCGGCTGAGCGCGACGGCATCCTCAAACCCGGCATGCACATCGTCGAGCCCACCAGCGGCAACACCGGCATCGCGCTGGCGTTCGTCTGCGCCGCGCGCGGGTACAAGCTGACGCTGACGATGCCCGCGGCGATGAGCGTCGAGCGGCGGGCGCTGCTGCGCAGCCTCGGCGCCGAGGTGGTGCTCACCGAAGAAGCCGACGGCGGGATGGGCGCGGCGATCGCCAAGGCCGTCGAGATGACGACCGACAATCCCAACGCCTGGATGCCGATGCAGTTTGAGAACCCAGCCAACCCAGCCGTCCACGAGCAGACGACCGGCCCCGAAATCTGGGCCGACTCCGGCGGCGACATCGACGCGGTCGTCACTGGCGTCGGCACCGGCGGAACCATCACCGGCGTGACGCGGTTCATCCGAAACCAGAACGCCGACTTTCTCGCCTTTGCCGTGGAGCCGGAAACCTCGGCGGTGCTGTCCGGCGGCAAGCCCGGCGGGCATGACATTCAGGGCATCGGCGCCGGGTTCATTCCCAAAACGTGCGACACATCCCTGCTCGACGGCGTGGTCACCGTCACCAACGACGAAGCCTACGACTGGGCGCGCCGCCTGGCGCGCGAAGAAGGCATCCTCGCGGGCATCTCCACCGGGGCGAACGTGTGCGCCGTCGCCAAGGCGATCGACCTGTTCGACCTGGCCGGCATGCGCATCGTCACCTTCGCCTGCTCGGCGGGTGAACGCTACCTGTCGACGCATCTTTTCGACGGCCTGTGGGATTAACACCCGTCAAAGTCAAAACTCATCTTCCGTCGGGATCTGCGTGAAGCTGATGCGCGTCGGGGCGGTGTGTGCGGCGCCGAGCATGGCGGCGGAGTAGATCGCATCGCGACCGAAGCGTTCGTTGATGCGGTCCATCGTGTCGCCGAGCGCTTCGTGTCTGGCCTGGGCCGGGTGCAGTGGCAGGGTGGCGCAGCGGTCAGCGGTCAACTCGGACAATTCGACGCTGACTTTCAGCGGCGGGCGCACCGGCTTGTGTCGCCACAGCGTGTCCAGCGTGGCGGCCATGGTCAGCGTGTCGCGCGTCTGCGGCAGGGCGGCGTACTGTTTCCATCGCCCACCGCCGAGGAAGCTGACACGCGCGGTCAGTCGGCTGGCGTGGTACCCGAGGCGGCGCATGCGGTGGGCAGCCTTGTGCAGCATGCGCATCGCCACGCGGTAGGCGTCGCGCTCGTTGCGCAGCTCCGGCGGCAGCACATGCGAATGGCCGACCGTGCCGCGCTTCGTCGGGCGATAGGGCAGATCGATGCCGCGAAGCTGTTGATGCCAGATCGCCCCGAGCACCTTCGAGCCCCACGCGGCGGACAATTCCGCTTCGCTGGCGGCGCAGAGCTGGTGCACGTGTTGAATCCCGCGCGCCGCCAGGCGCTTGTTCATGCGCGAGGCGATGCCGGGCAGATCGGTCAGCTTCAGTCGATACAGCGCCTCGGGGAGTTGCTCGGGCAGCAGCATCGTCATGCCGTCGGGTTTGACCATGTCGGAGGCGACCTTGGCCAGCCAGGCGTTGGACGCGATGCCGATCGAGCAGCGCAGCGCCTCGCCGATGCGCCGGATCGCCGCCTTGACGGCAAACGCCATCGCCGCCGTCCGCTCGGGGGTGCGCTCGACGCCCATCAGCCGCCCGTACATCTCGTCGATCGAGCTGACGCAGTCGACATGCAGGCACGACTCGACCGCCTCGATGATCCGATGGTGATACTCGACGTAAAGCTGGGGCCGGGCCTCGACGATCGCGATCCCCGGGCACAGCCGCCGCGCCTCCCGGACGCCGGTCCCCGTGGTCACGCCGAACGACTTCGCCTCGTAACTGGCTGCAATGCAACAGGTTGAATCCGTCATCATCGGCGCCACCCCGACCGGGCGTCCCCGCAGCGTCGGCTGAGCCTGCTGCTCAACCGTCGCAAAATACGAGTTCATATCCACGAAAAGATACCGCAGCACAATACCAAACATATACCAAACAAAAAGTGCCCGGTCAATACGAAAAATCACCGGCAGGCCGAAGCGGCGATGCGGATACACTATGGGCATGAACGATCCGTCTTCGCTTCGGGGTTGTCCGCGGTGCGGGCTGGTGCAGCGGGTGCCGGTGTTGGCGGCCGACTGCGAGGCGCGCTGTGCGCGCTGCGGAGATGTGATCGTGCACGGGGCTCACATCCGGGGGCGGGGGTGGGGGCGCAACCGATTGTGTGCGGCCCTGGCGCTGGCGGCGCTGATCTGCTACCCGCTGGGCGTGACGCTGCCCGTGCTCAAGCTCGAACGGATGGGCTTCGTCAACGAGGCGAGCATCTGGGCGGGGTCGATCGAAATGCTTTCACAGGGCCAGTGGTTTGTCGGGCTGATCGTGCTGGTGTGCTCGGTGGTCATTCCGGTGCTCAAGCTGGCGGGACTGTTCGTGCTGGCGTCGCGGCCGCGCATGATCGGGCGACACCACCAGTCGCGGATGTACCGGTGGATCGAGATCGCCGGGCGATGGGGGATGATCGATGTATTGCTGGTGGCGCTGTTGGTGGCGGCGGTGAAGCTCGGCGACCTGGTCGAGGTACACGCCGGACCGGGCGTCGCGGCGTTTGCGACGTGTGTGCTGCTGAGCCTGCTGGCGTCGGCGGTGTTTGATCCGCATGCAATCTGGGAGACGCGCGATGAGTGACGGCCAACCACAGGAACAGGCGATACCGACGGCGACGATCCGCCAGCGCGGCACGGGGCGGTGGGTCTGGTTGATTCCGATCGCGGCGGTCGTGTTCGTCGGCGTGTTGATCGGCATGTATGTCGTGCAGCGCGGCGAGGTGATCACCGTCACCATGACCGACGGCCACGGGATCAAACCCGGCGACGCGCTGCGCTGCCGCGGCATCAACGTCGGGCAGGTGCAGGCGGTCGCGCTCGACGACGCGCTGCGCGGCGTGGTGGTGACGGTCCGCCTGACACCGGGCTCGGAGCGCATCGCCCGGGCGGGCAGTCGATTCTGGGTGCAGCGGCCGCGTGTGAGTCTGACAGGCGTGGCGGGGTTGGAGACGATCGCCGGCCCGCGTTACATGGCGGTGATACCCGGCACGGGTGAGCCGCAGTCGGAATTCATCGCGGTGGCTGATCCGCCGGTCGTGGCGGCGATCGAATCCGAGGGCCTCGAAATCATGTTGCTGTCGGATCGACGACACAGCCTCAGCCCCGGGGCGCCGATTCTGTACCGCGGGGTGAGAGTCGGCGTGGTGCTGGGGCTCGGACTTTCCAGCGATGCGGCGTCGATCGAGGTGCGCGGGTACATCCGCCCGCAGTACGCTTCGCTGGTGCGTGACAACACCCGCTTCTGGAATGTCAGCGGCGCGAAGATCGACGCTGGCCTGACCGGGTTCAGCCTGGAACTGGAGAGCCTGGAATCGCTGATCACCGGCGGCGTGGCGATGGCGACGCCGAACACGCCCGGCCGGCGCGTCACGACCGGGCATCGTTTCGAACTGGCCCGCGAGCTGGATGAAGCATGGCAGAAATGGCGCCCGGCGCTGGCGGTCGGCACGGAGCTTCTGCCGTCCGGCGCGTCACGACCGGACATGCTGCGTGCCACGCGGCGGCAAAACGGCGGCGGGTTCTTCGGCGGCGAGCGTCGGCGCAACGGCTGGTTGTTGCCCGTGGCCGGCGGCGTGATCGGACCGGCGGACCTGCTGGCCAAGGGTGAATCTACTCGCTTGGAAGTCGCCGGTCAGCGCTTTGAATTGACTGACGAGCCGACGGTGAATCTCGGCGGGCTCACCGAGCGTGCGATCATGGTGCCGGATGCCCGGGCGTGGGTGTCGAAGCATGTGCGCCGCATGGATGAACCCGAAGACTGCGTGATCATGACCGACCCGGCGCTGCGGATTGTTCCGCTGGCATCGTCGCGGATGCGCGCTGTGGGCGAGCGGTGGCGGATCGATCCGATCGTGTCGTTTGATGCCGAGATGCACGGCGCGGCGGTGCTGTCACGGGCCGACGGCGCGCTGGTCGGACTTCTACTTGTGGAAAACGGCGCCGGGATCGTGGCGCCGCTTCCGAGAGAAAACACATCACGGTAATGTTCGATAGCCGGGTCGCTACGCGGCCCTGGTCCTGTCAATTCGCCGGGGGGTTCGGCTTGGAAGCGCTTTGGGCTTTCTTGGCGCCGTCCGCGACTTTGCCCAGCACGCCCGGCAGGTCGACGCCCGCCTGCTCGGCGAGCTCGTGCATCGGCGGCAGTGAGCCGATGAGGCTGCGGAGGAAGTTCGACGTGGAGGAACCGTCGCCGCCCAGACCGTTGCCCGAATCCCAGACGGTGATCTTGTCGATCTTGAGGTTCTGGATCGCCTTGACCTGCTCGCGGACGAGCTCGGGCATCTTCTCGACCATCAGCAGCGTCGGGGCCAGGTCCTTGCGTTCGCCACAGATCTTCAGCAGGTTTTCGTAACCGGACGCCTTGGCTTCGAGCACGGCCCGGACGCCCTCGGCCTCGGCCTGATACTTGAACAGGATCGCGTCGGCTTCACCCTTGGCGATGCGCCGCTGCTTCTCGGCCTCAGCCTCGGCATCGATCTCGACCTGTTTGCGAGCAATCTGCTGCTTGGCGATGACTTCCTTTTCAAGGCGGGCGAGTTCTTCTTCCTTCTCGGCCTGCAGCACGTCGCGCGACGCATTGGCCAGGGCGACATCGCCGCGCCGGCGGGCGTCGGCCTGACGCTCGGCGAGCGTGGCTTCGTAGTCGGCGATCGATGCCTTGGATTCATTTTCACCCTGCACGGCACCGGCTTCGAACTGCGCGACCTTGATGCGCTGCTCGGCCTCGGCGGCCTTTCGGCCTTCAGCGGTGCGGGCGCCCTGCTCAGCGACGGCGACTTCCCGCTCACGCGCGGCCGCCGCTTCGCCGGTCACGCCTTCGGCTTCGAGCTTCGCGACCTGGATACGCTGATCACGCTCGGCGCTCTTGCGGCCGATGTCCGACTGGGCCTGCTGTTCGGCGACGCGCACCTGCATTTCGCGGTTGGCCCCGGCCTCGCCGATAGCACCCGTCTTGGTCGCTTCGGCGACTTCGATCTTCGCCTGGTTGATCGCCTCGGCGGCGGCCTTCTTGCCGATCGCCTCGATGTAACCCGACTCATCGGTGATGTCGCGGATGTTGACGTTGATGACTTCGAGGCCGACCTTGTTCAGCTCGGCGCCGCAGTACTTGTTGACCAGGTCGAGGAACGTCTCGCGGTCCTGGTTGATCTGCTCGATGGTCAGCGTGGCGATCACGAGACGCATCTGCCCGAGGATCACATCGCGGGCCGTGGCGGCGACTTCGCGCTCGGGCAGCCCGAGCAGGCGCTCGGCGGCGTTGGTCATGATCTCGCCCTGGGTCGAGACGGCGATGGTGAACGTCGACGGCACGTTCACGCGGATGTTCTTCTTCGACAGGGCGCTGGTCAGGTCGATCTCGATCGTCATCGGCTCCAGCGACAGGTACATGTAGTCCTGCACGATGGGCCAGACCAGCGCGCCGCCGCCGTGGATGCAGTGGGCGGTGCGTGCGCCGCCGGTCTTGCCGTAGACCACGAGGATGCGGTTGGAGGGGCAGCGTTTGTACCGTGTCGCCAGGTACAACAGCATGAACAGCGTGAAGGCGACCGGCGTGCCGATGACCAGCCAGATCGTGTAGCTTGCCGCGAGCGTGAGTGAACCGAGCATGACCCGTTCCTTTCTGTGCGGCCGATTGCGGCGGCCGCCCCGGAGTTAAAGTCTGATCAACACAAATCAGATCTTTTCAACAACCACCACTTCATCATCGCGCACCTCGATCACCTTGACCGAGGCGAAGGATTCGATTTTTCCGCCGCTTGAAACCGCGGTCAGCAGCGAGCTGCGCCCGTCGAGATTAAGCTGAATCTGGCCTGTGCCCTGGCCGGCTTCGGGGATCGTCAGATACACCTTGGCGGTCTTTCCGAGGCTGTTGGCTACGTCATACTTGCCGGACTGCTGAAGGCGCGTCATCGCCAGCATGCCCAGCGAAGCGAACAGCATCAGCGCGAACCCGAATGCGCACGCGATCAACGCCGACAGCGCCGACCCGAGGCCGAAGTCCTGTCGGCAAAGCAGCCCCATCCACCCGGCGCCCATCATGAACGCCAGAATCGACAACAGGGAAAACAGCGTAAAGCCCCCGCTGTGGACCTCGATGCCGCCGTCGCCGTCGACGTCGAGATCGAAGTCGCCGTCGCCATCGCCGCCGATGAGCATGAGGATGGTCTTGATCAGAAACAGCGCCGTGCCGATCGACCCCATGACGAAATAGACCGTCGAGTCGGAAAACTCGCTGAAGATTTCGTCGAACATGGCACGGCCTCCGAAGGGGTGTGAGTTGACCTCACAGGTAAAGATACGACCGGCGACACCCGGCGGCAAGACGCCTGTGGCGACCCCGGGACGAATGATGAGATTTGTGCCGCAAATGACATGATCGGAGCGTCGCACTTAAGTGCGACGCCCCGGTAAGTGTCACTTCGCCAGCCGATCGAGAATGATCGGCATCGCCGGCGGCGTTCGCGTCGAGTTGACCGTCACGTTCCGCACGATCGACAGATGAGTGCCCGTGACCAGCGTGTAATCTTCAACGCCCGGAAGTTTCGACGACTCGACGGACACGCACCCATCGCCGATCGACTCGGCCGCGCCTTCGACCGCCTCGCCGAGTTCGGGCGTCATGCGGCCGGCGATGATCGTCATGTTCACCTCCGCCGGCAGCGGGCGGGCGTTCAGGGCTGTCAGAAACTCACTGCCCGGCAGCAGGTCGATGCCCGCTTCGCCAGCCCCGTCGAAGATACCCCCGAGCAGGCCCGGCGCCGCGACCTGATCATCCACGCTTCGGGAAAACTGATCGCGCCATTCCGCCGCGAAGCGCATCGGCGCCATCTTTGAACCCTGCTGCGGCGTGCCCACCATGATCAGCCGATCCACCACCGGCATCGTGGTCCGGTCGTATTGCGGGTCGGTCAGCAGATCACGCGCGACCAAGCCGCCCATCGAGTGGGCGATGATGTCGATGCGCTCGGCGCCGTGTTGTTTGAGCATGGCGAACTGCTCGGCCGCCAGCCGGGTCGAATCCGCAATCGACTGGTCGTTGGGGTATTCGAGTTGCGCGACGGTGTAACCTTTTTCCAGCAGCGCCGGCCGGAGCGTGATCCACACGCGGCCCGGATCGTCGAGCCCGTGGATCAACACGATCACGCGCTGCGGCACTTTCGTATCCGCCAGGCGAACCGGCGGCTGATCCGCCTGGTGATAAACCCACACCCCGAACCGCGCCTTGGCCTCGGCGGCTTCTTCAGGAAACCACTGCTCCACAAGCGTGCGGAAACCACTGCGGACTTTGCGCTCTTCGCGGTGAAACTGTTGCGTGTCGAACTTGAGCGTGAAAGCGTCGTCGGACTTTTCCGCCACAATGACATCGCCGGTCGCTTCCTGCAGGTTCTGCATCAGCTTGATCGCCGAGTCGGTCGGCACGTCGATCTCGCCGGCGTACCGCTCGGCGGCAGCCTCACCGTCAAACCCGAGCCAGTCGCTGACGCCGCCCACGAGTCGGCCGACGTCGACCTTACCCTCGGACAGCGGGATCAACAGCGTGTGCGCTTCCGATGGATTGGCGGTTGTATGGGGCGGCTCATGGCGCAGTGAATTCTGCCAGCGGACGAGCATGATCGCGCCGATGAGCATGGCGATCCCCGTGATGAACACCACGCGTTTGCGCTCGAAGGTAAGCCACTTTTCGATCATGGCGACACGCCCTCCGGATGGGGGTTCTGCGATTCGGCGGCAATCTTTTTCAACTCGCGCAGGTCGAGCTTGCCCGTGCCGAGCATGGGCAGCGCGTCGACCTTGATGAACTGGTCGGCCCGCGGAATGAACAGGTTCGGCAGGCCCGAGTCGAGCAGGTGCTTCACGAGATCGGGGATCTTCTTCGGGTCGTAGGTATGCACGACGATAAGCCGCTCGCCTTTTTTCTCATCCGGCACCGCGGTGACGGCGAATGTCGGAATCGTCAGCGAGGCCGCCTCGTGCAGAGTTTCTTCGACGCGCCCGTGCGGGACCATCTCGCCGCCGATCTTACTGAAGCGCGACAGGCGATCGGTGATGTAGAGAAAGCCATCGTCATCGACGCGCGCGATGTCGCCGGTGACGTACCACCCGTCGCGCATGACCTGTTGCGTCAGATCATCACGACCGAGGTAGCCGGCCATGATGTTGGGCCCTTTGACCAGCAGCATGCCCGCTTCGCCGGGGGGCAGTTCTTCATCGGTGTCTGGGTCGACGATGCGGATCGACACGCCGGGCAGCGGCATGCCGACCGACCCGCGGCGCGAGCCAGCCTGAAAGATGCCTTCGTAGCGCACGTCGAGCGTGCTGGTGGTGATGACCGGCGAGCATTCAGTCGCGCCGTAGCCTTCGATGGGTCGGATGCCGAAATGTTCTTCGAAAGCATCAGCCAGACACTGCGGGAGCTTCTCGGCGCCGGTGAGCATGATGCGCAACGACCCGAACGCCCCCGGCGCGATGCGGCGCATGAACAGGTTCAAAAACGTCGGCGTGGCGATGGCGAAGGTGATGCGGCGCGACTCGACCAACTCGCCGATGGCGGCAGCGTCCAGCGGGTTGGGGTGGAAGACGATGCCGATGCCGTGGTTAAGCCCGAGCCAGGTCGTCATGTACCCGAACGAGTGAAACAGCGGGAGGATGCCGAGCATCTTGTCGCCGCGCTCGGCGTGAAAGATCTGGGCGACGGCTTCGACATTCGAGTCGACGTTGTAGTGGGTGATGACGACGCCCTTGGGCTCGCCGGTGGAGCCGGAAGAGAAGATGATCGTCAGCTCATCATCGAGGCGCGGCTTGCGGGTCGCACCGGCCATTTTTTCGATCAGCCGGGCGGGAGCAAACAACGCCGCAAGCAGGGCGGTAAGGCGGTCGCCCGTGCGGATCGTTCCGGCGATGTCTTCGACAAAGAGCGCGTGAACGGAGGCCGGCAGATCGAGCTTCGCTTTTTCGAGGAACGCGCGGCTGGTCACGACCGTGGTGAGCCCCGCCTGTTTGGCGGCGGAGTTCATCGCGGCGGCGCCGGCGGTGTAGTTGAGATTCACGCTGGTTCGCCCGGCCAGCACGGCGGAGAGATTCACCGTTGCCGCGGCGATCGACGGCGGCAGCAGAATGCCGACGCGCTGCTGATTGGCCCAGTGGCGGTGGAGCTTACGTGACATCGCGATCGCCCCGGCCAGGGCGCTGATGCGCCGGACGCGCGGTCGATTCATCTCGCCGAAACCGAACGCCCACGGCCGACGACGGGCAACCTTGATGTAGCTGCGGTGCAGTGGTGGGCGATCGGCGCGGCGCTGCGACCATGCCTCGGTGCCCAGCAGTTGAATCGCCGTACGCACCTGCCAGGCGGGCGTGCTCGACGGCAGGTGCTCGCCGAACGACACCGTCACCGGGTACGGCACGCGCTCCGGCAGTTTGGTCACGAAACGCCCGCCCTTGTGGCTGAATATGCTGCCCCAGATGCGGTCCAGGTGCACCGGGATGATCGGCACGTCGCGCCCCTTGGCGATGCGCTCCATCCCGCGGCGGAAGGGCATGAGCGTCCCCGTGCGCGAAAGCTGGCCCTCGGCGAAGATGCAGACCAGGTGACCTTCATCGAGATACTGTCCGGCCTGTCGCAGCGCCCGCAGCACGACGCGCGGCCCCCCGCTGGCGCTGATCGGTATCGCGCCGAGACTGTGCATGAACGGGCGGACCCACCACTTGTTGTAGTACGTGGCATCGACGATGAATCGCACGGGGCGATCCATGCTTGCGAGGATGAACAGCCCGTCGACAAAGGTCACGTGATTGGGCACAAGCAGCGCGCCGCCCTGCTCGGGGACATGCGTGCGACCGATGACCTTGAGGCGGTAAAACGTATGCGTGAGCAACACGAGCACGAGCCGCACCAGCGCCGCCGGCAGCAGCCACAGCGACCAGGCTGTGCACACCAGCACGATCGCCGCGCTGATCAACAGAATCGTCCCGCTGGAGAAAACCACCGACAGCCCCAGCGCCGACAGCGATCCGATGATCATCGCGCCGAGTGTGAACACATTCGCCAGCGCGATCACAGCTCCGCGCTGATCGGCCGGGGCGCGCCATTGGATCGTCGAGTTGATCGGCACGACGAGCAACCCCGCGCTCGCGCCGAGAAAGATCATCAGCACCGTCGTCATGGTCAGTTGCGGCTCGATGAGTCCGACCAGCATCGTCACACCGCCGAACAGCAGCCCGCCCAGCGGGATCAACCCGAACTCGACTTTCGATTCGCTCAGCCGCCCGGCCAGCACGGCCCCGCACGCCAGTCCGATCCCGAAAAACGCCGACGGCACGCCGGTCAGAATCTCCTCGTTGTGAATCCACGATCGGATCAGCCCCTCGGCGGAGTCGTCATCGAGCAGGGTTTTGGCGTAGACGAGAATGTCCTGGCCCAGCAGCGAGAAGATCGACCAGAACAGCACCGAGCCGATCACCGCCAGCCCCAGCGTACGATCGGCAGACATCGCGCGCCAGGCGCCGCCGATCGTCTGGCCGAGCGTCAACCGCTGTTGTGTTCCGACCGGCACGCGCGGCACCGCCAGCGCCGCAACCAGCCCGACCACGCTGAGAGCGATAAGCCCCGCCGGCGCGATCCACGTCAGGTGCGGCTTGTCTCCGCCGGCATCGAGCATCAACATCATCGGGCCCAGCCCCGTGCCGACGATGATCGCCAGCATCGTCCACATCTCCAGCAGGCCGTTGCCCATCGACAGTTTTTCGTGCGGCAGGATTTCGGGGAGAATGCCGTACTTGGCCGGACTGAACAGCGCCGATTGCGCGCCCATGAGCCCGAGGATCACCATTGGCAGCACGACGCCCTGCGGGTTCCACCACAGCACCGCCGCCGCCGAAGCCATCAGCACCAACTCCACCGTCTTCATCGCCAGGATCACCGATCGCTTGGATACGCGATCCGACAGCAGACCCGCCGGCAGGCTCACCAGCGTCATCGGTATCAGAAATACGAGCATGGCGAGCGTGGCGACGACCTGCGTTTCGTGATCGTACTGCTCGGTGCCGGGCGCGAAGCGCTGGATCAGCGGGCGCGTGGCGAGCGTGAAGATCATCATCTTCCACGCGTTGTCGTTGAAGGCCCCGAAGTACTGAGCGATCAGCAGACCACGCAGCGGGTGGCGCTTCGGCGGGGCAGTCGGAATGTTCGACGTCTGCAGCATTCGTTACACCATGGCCGATTCTTCAGTCGGCCGATTCATGCGGAAGATAAACCGCTGGTACACCCACGCCAGGCCCAGCAGGCACACGCCGAGCCCGAGGAACGACATCACGCGCCAGAGATCCGCCAGGTGGCGCGTGTCGAAGACGAACACCTTCACCACGGCCACCAGCATCATCGCCAGCGCCGCATATCGTAGCATGACCGATCCGCCGATCACCCCCGCCGCCAGCAGCACCCCGGCGAACACCAGCCATGCCGCCGAGTAGCTGTACCACTCCGCATGCGTTGCCGGCTGCTGATCGATCAGCAGATTGCTGCCCCAGAAGGCCTGGCGAACCTGCAGCGAGATCAGCGTGAACACCAGCAGCATCGCAGCGATCGAGCCGAACACGCCCACCAGTTCGTGGCGCTTGCACCGGCCGAGCCAGATCATCGCCCCGGCGATCAGCGCGGGCATGGCATACAGGTACAGCAGGCCGTTGACGATGAGCCGGTCGCCGACGTCGGCTGTTTCCCACAGCGGGTTCATCGCCACGCATGACCCGCCGACGGCGACGATCATCGCTGCGCTGCTTGCGATCTGACCGCCGAGGTTGAGCACGCGGCGCGGCTTGATGCGGTCCGTCGCCAGCATCATCAGTCCGTAGGCGCCCCAGGCGATTGCGCCGGTCGATGTCTCGTAGAGCGTCCATCCGCCTCGGTCCATCTGCCCGGGGTGAAACCCGTGCCGGATCAGCAGGCCGATCATCGCAAACCCGAGCGCGGCGCTGATCGCGCCAAGCCGCTCGGCGACCGGCGCATTGTCATCACGCTGACTGATCCATGCGGCGGCGAGCAGAGCGATGATTGGAATGCCGTAGATGTACCAAAGTTCGTTGATCAGCCAATGCTCAGACAGCGTGTAATCCAGCACGGCCGGATTCAACAGCAGACGCGTTGCCACCGCCCCGGCGCCGATCTGCACCAGCGCCCGCAGTTCTCTGACGCGGAGCTTCCACGCCACCAGCGCGATCACGCAGGTTTCGATGGCGAGTGTGGCGGTCAGCCAGCCGGTCTCGAAGTAGAGCGTCAGCGCCAGGGCGGCAAACACGCTGACGCCGATGAGCATCGCCGCGAGGGTTTGATCGCCTTGCGGCATCGTCTTGCGCCGCGCCAGAATCAGCATCGACCCAAGCGTGTAAACTCCGCCGAGGCAGGCGGCGATGGACCACCAGGGCATGGCTGTCAGCGCGACCGATTCATCGATGTAGTGATACCCGAGCAGGCCGAACACGAGCGTGGCGAGCACGGACATCGTCGCCCATCGCGCGGGATGTTTATCACCGAACAGGGCAATGTAAGCCCCGCCGCCGTAGATCACGGCAAAGTCGAGCACGATCCAGTTGAACAGCGTGCTCATGTCATACTGATAATCTTCCGCCCACAGCGTGATGAGCCCCGCGGTGATCACCGCGGCGGCCCCGGCCATGGGGAAGTAATCCTTGCGCAGTCGCCCGAGCACGAGCGCCCCGCCGCCGAGCACACCGAGGTAGATCCACTGCACCGGCTCAAAGTCGCTGACCTGAATCAACCGCCCGGCGATCAGCAGGCCGATCACCACCGCCAGGTACGGCATCACACGCATGATCGGCATGCCGCCCAGCGGGCGCGTCACGCTCCACGAGGCCGCCACGAACGCGCCCGCCGAGGCCAGCACGAACAGCCCGATCACGTTGGCGTAGTGCGGATCGAACCACATCGCCATCCACAGCAGCGCCCACCCATAGGCAAACGCCATCGTCACCAGTGCCAGCGGCCACCAGTCGCGTTGCCGCGTCAGTGCGATCATGGCGACTTCGAGCACGATCAGGTAGCCGAACAGTTGCACCGGCGTGAAGTGTTCGGCGCCCAGCAGGCCCGGCATCATGAATCCGCCGACGAGTCCGAGCAGGGCGACAAACGGCCCGTGCCGCAGGCTGAGCACGACGGCCGCGGCAGTGATGATGCTAACGAGCACGAACCCGGCGCCGGGGTTGATCAGGGCGTGCACGTTGACCGCGCTGAACGTCGCCGCGTACCACGTGGCCACACCCGCCGCCGCCAGCGCCTGGGCGATCTGCGCCCAGTTGCGTTTGAACCACTGCGCCAGGCCGATCATCACAAACCCCGCCGCCCCGGCCATCAGCACGCGCACCGTCGGCGTCAACAATCCCTGGCTGGCGACGAAGCGCACCAGGAACAGTCCCGCCAGCGCCAGCGCGATCCCGCCGATCCATACCGGCAGTTGCGCCCCGAGTTTCTGCTCGAGGTCGATCGACCGCCGTGGCGCGGGGGATTTAGCAGATGGGGTTTCGACGGGTTTTGTCGGTGCCGGTTTTGGCGCGGCAGTCGACGCCGCCGGTCGCATCGCTTCGATCTTGCGCGCATAGGTTTGGGCGCGATCAGCCGGCGGCGGCGGTGCAACAGCCGGCTTGACGACATCCGATTCCACGGCAACCGTTGTGGGTTTGACTGCCGCTTTGGGAGACTCGATCCGGCGCAGACGATCCTGCAGTCGGCTGATCTCGACTTCAGCCGCTCCGGCTCGCTTCATGGCCAGAATCGCCATGATCAGCGCGATCGGCGGCAGCGCCAGAAACATCACGATCAGCAGAACAATGAAGCCTTCCATGCGGATACCCCTTTACGCGACGCTCAGTCGCGGCAGATCAGGTCGACCGTTGGCGCGACGCAGGCAGTTCTCGCGCCGCCAGCGGGTGAATTCATCGTTGTAGAGCCGCTCGGCCAGATCGAAGAAACCATCGCGCAGTTGCGACACGCTCATCGGGCGCGGCTCGAAGTTGATGTCGAACAACGTGCAGCGGTTCCACTGCCCGTCGTGCGTGAGGCGGCCTTCGCGTTTGAGCTGTGCATACAGCGGCGTGCCCGGGAAGGGCGTCTGGTAAGTGATCTGCACATCAAACGGCGCGGCGTCGGCAGCGAATTCGTACACATCGTCAAACACGTCCGGCGTCTGTCCGTCCAGGCCGAGCACGAAGCAGGCGTTCACGAGTATGCCGTGCGACTGAATTTTCTGAATCGCCTGGCGATAGTGCGGCCACTGATGCTGCTTCCAGTTTCGCCGCAGTTCCAGGCCGTTGAGCCCGACGCCGCGCGGCGACTCCATGCCGATGAGCACCTGCCGGCAGCCGGACTCGCGCAGCAACGTGAGAAACGCGTCGTCCGCCTCGGCGATCGACACATCCGTCTCGGTGAACCAGCGAATCTTTCGCTGTGCCAACTCGGGTAGAAGCTGTCGCCAGTAGCTGCGGTTGACCAGGCCGTTGTCGTCGGCGAACTCGATGAAGGGGCGGTCCCACCGGGCGGCGATGGCGTCGATCTCCGCCAGCACGCGGTCGATCGGCTTCTGCTTGTAACGGCTGGTCAGCAGGATCGAACTGGCGCAGAAACTGCACTGCCACGGGCAGCCGCGGCTGGTCTGCACCGTGATGCGGTTGTAGCGGTCCAGGTCGAGCAGGTCGTACGCAGGCATCGGCGCCTCCGACAGATCAAACTCGCTGCGACGTGCATCATACATCGTATCCAGCCTGCCCCGCTCGGCGTCGGCGAGAATGTCCGTCCAGGCGATCTCCCCTTCGCCCGCCATGGCGGACAGCCCATACCGGCCCGGCTCATCCGGCAGGCTCGTCACGTGCAAGCCGCCGACGATGACGGGGATGCCCATGTGGTGCAGCCGCCGACCAAGCTGATAGGCCTCCAGCGACTGGGCGCTGAATGTGCTGATCGCCGCGAGGTCGCAATCTTCAAGCCCCGGAAGGGACTCGGCGTCTTTCAAATCGGCCACCTCGATGTAGCGCACCTCGTGTTGCTCGCGATCAGTCATGCACGCCAGCGTGAGCAATCCCAGCGACGGCAGCGACGCGATCGCCTTGCTCCGCTCGACAAACCCCGGCAGCGTCAGCCCGAGTTCGAGCAGTTCCGTATCGCAGGCGCGAATCCCGCTCATGGCGATCAGTGCGATTTTCATGACAGTACTCCGATGATGTGAATGAGCGTGAGTCCGACCCCGGTGATCAGACAGCCGACTGGCAGAAAAAACGCGTGGCGAACTCCCGCCCGCCACGCGCTGAGATAGCACACCGTCGGCATCAGAATCGCGCCGGCGATGAGCAGCACCCCCGGAAGTTGTCCAGGAAGTTGCCCTTCGTATCTCGAAAGGGGCCCCGGAAGGGCGACGGTGGTGAAGTAGTACATGAAGTTGACCACAGCCAGTCCGAAGAAACTGATGTGCCCCAGCCGCATGAGTCGGCGCGGCCACGAGCCATACCCACCGGCGAAATCTTCTGACCCGAAGAAGATGCCGACGACGGCCCCGGCGCCCATGCCCGCCAGCAGCCCGGCCCACGCGGCGATCAGATTCCAGATGGCGAGGGTGTGCGGCTGCATCGGGTTCACCAGTTGAAGATGACAGCGGCGAGATACAGGCCCGCGGTGATCAGCATCGGTGTTGCATGGGCGAGTATGCCGAGCAGCACATCGTGGCCCTCGGCTCGACAGGGACGAAAGCGGACCAGTTCCAACAGCATGCCGATGCCGCCGGCGATCATCATGCCCAGCAGGGTGATGGCGGTCACGATGACATGGCCGAGCCCGTCCCAGCCGGTCGGATGCGGGTGGGTTCCCCAGAACACCAGCAGTAAAAAGCCCGCCACCAGCCACAACATGCCGACGACCTTGGATGCGACACGCAGGTGGTGGGCCCCCTGGGGATTGGCCTGGGGGGCAGCGGTCGGCTGATCAAGCGTGTTGAGCGTGGCGGTGTTCACGGGTGGCTCCTTGTGTCAAAGAGCATTTAGCGAGGGGCGTGCCAGCCTTTGCGTGATTTTTAAGTCATGGATGGTCAGCCAATTGCGTGAATTGGCATCGCTGTGACGGTGTCAAGTTGTGCATTTGACGTGTGTGGTGTGTACATCCGATGTACAATCACCGCAGCGAGGTGATGCCATGGCATTGTTTGATCCGGCGGATCGCGGACTGGTCGAGGCGGTTTCACAACTGGTGTACTGCAACCCGTTTCTGCCCGAGCGGATCGAGTTTGAGCAGGCGGCGCTGGGCGAGCAGTTCGACCCCGGCGATGCCCACTGGAACATCCGCCCCGAGTCGATCGACGAGCATGACCACCCGAATGTGCTGCTGCTGCTGAAACACACCGAGGCGGTGCTCGATGCGGCAAGGCAAAAACTGGATGACCACCCCGCCGCCAGCGAGGCCGAGATCGCGCTGTATGAAGACCTCGTGCTGTTTGTGTTGTATCACCGCTACCGCGAGGGGTTCGATCGCACGATGCTCGAAGCGATGGAGCGCGGCGCGCCGGCCAAGCGCGTGATGGCGTACGACTCGTTCAGCGACGATGCGGTGAAACTGTTGCGGCTCGGCGACGGGGCGATGCCGATGGCGGATGATCTGCCGCACTACTTCGCCGCATTCTTTCAGATCCGCCGCGCGTTCTACAACATCTTCCAGTTCATCCTCGGCGCGTCGGAACCCACCGTGCGGCTCCGCGCCTCGGTCTGGCAGTCGATCTTCTCGCACGACATGCGGCGATACCGGCGCGTGCTCTATGACCGCATGGCCGACTTCACCACGCTCGTGACCGGCCCCAGCGGCACGGGCAAGGAACTGATCGCCCGCGCGGTCGGCCTGTCGCGTTACATCCCGTTTGACCCGAAGACGCGCAGCTTCAGCGCTGACTTCGCCGGATCGTTTCTGCCGCTGAACCTGTCGGCGCTGACCCCGACGCTGATCGAGTCGGAGCTGTTCGGCCACGTACGCGGCACGTTCACCGGGGCGGTCGATGATCGGCAGGGCTGGCTCGAGGTCTGTCCACCGCTGGGTACCGTGTTTCTCGATGAAATCGGTGAACTCGACGGCGGCATTCAGGTGAAGCTGCTGCGCGTGTTGCAATCGCGCACATTCAGCCGACTCGGCGAAACAACGCAGCGCCGCTTTGACGGGAAAATCATCGCAGCGACCAATCGTGATCTCGCCGCCCAGATGCGCGACGGGGTCTTCCGCGAAGATTTGTACTATCGGCTCTGCAGCGATCTGATCGTCACGCCTTCGCTGCGCCAGCGACTGGATTCGGACCCGGCCGAGCTGCGCGAGTTGATCATGTACATCGCAGCGCGGCTGGTCGACGACGAGGCGGCGGAGGTAACCGATGAAGTCGAGCGGTGGATCGACGAACACCTCGGCGATCAGTACGCTTGGCCGGGTAATGTCCGCGAGTTGGAACAGTGTGTGCGAAACGTGCTGGTTCACAAGTCGTATCACCCGACGGTTGTCTCGGCCTCAGGCGGCGCGCGGCAGTCAATCGCGGACTCGATGCTGGCGTGTGAGCTGACGGCCGACGAACTGCTGCAGCGGTACTGCACGCTGATGTACGTGGCGACCGGCAGCTACGAAGAAGCGGGGCGACGGCTCGGGCTGGATCGCCGTACGGTCAAGGCGAAGCTCGATGAGGATTTGATGACGAAGCTGCGCGGCGGGGCGTGATCGGGTATACTCGGGCGTGCAGGTGGTTGAGGGAGGTCCGTCATGAAACGCGGCATGGCTGTTTTCGCGTGGATGGTTGCGGCGTGTTGCACCTGCTTGGGCGCAACGCTCGAGGTCGGTCCCGGCCGGGACTACGACCGCATCGAAGCCGCGATCGCCAAGGCTCAACCGGGCGATGTGATCGTCGTACACCCCCAACCGGACAACGCCCCGTACGAGCGCGTTGCGGTTTACATCACCACGCCCGGTCTCACCATCCAGGGCGCGGTCGCCGCTTCCGGGGCCGCCGGCCAGCGTGTCAAACTCAGCGGCAAGGGTTTCGACTACAGCGGCCGGGGCAGCGTCCCGCGTGCGATGTTTCAATTCAACCGTGATGCCGACGGCTGCACCCTGGCCAACTTCGACCTGTCCGGCGCGCACAATGAATCGCACAACGGCGCCGCCGTCCGCATCAACCAGGCCGACCGCATCACCATTCGCAACTGTGAAATTCACCACAACGACATGGGCATCATGTCCAGCTCCGCCGGCTCGCTGGACACCGCCGCCGATCAGCTCATTGAGTCGTGCATCATCCACCACAACGGCGACAAAACCCACCCCGGCTACAGCCACAACCTTTACCTCGGCGGCGCCAGCGTGACGCTCCGCTACTGCTGGGTGCATCACTCGACGACCGGCCACAACGTCAAAAGTCGCGCCCACATCAACCGCATCGAATACTGCTACATCGAGAGTTCCGCCAATCGCGAGATCGACCTCGTCGATGCCGAAGACACCGCGCGCCCCGGGTCCGATGCGCTGCTGCTGGGCAACATCATCGTCAAAGACCCTGACTGCCCCGGCAATCGCGGCGTCATCCACTTCGGCCAGGACATCCACGGCCAGCATGACGGCGCCATCTACCTGGTCAACAATACCATCATCACGCCGTTCGTCTCCTCCGTGCTCGAGTTGTCCGCCTCGCTGACAGCCGCGCAGCTCTACAACAACATCATCTACAACCCGAATCCCGACATCCGTCGCGCCCCGCTGGTCACCGCCCGCGCCGGGGCCAATCTCCGCAATGCCGTCGGCGATCACAACTGGTGTTCACCGGCCTACACCCATCGCCTGACCGCCACCGGCATCAAGCTCCGCGACAACGATTTCCACGGCGACCCCGCGCCGCAGTTCGTCGATCCCGATCATCATGATTACCACCTCGCCGGCCCGGTACGTGGCATCACCGGCGCGGGTGTTGCCCTGCATCGGTTGACGTTGCCCGACCCGGTCCATGCCGCCGGCGTGACGCAGAAGACCGTGTTGCAATCGCAGTATCGCCACCCCGCCTCCGGCGAGCCGCGCGTTGAACGCCCGCGCCCGGACCTGGGCGCTTATCACCTGATGCGCTGATCCGTCACTGCGGGCGGTTCAGCGTGTAGGTGCCGTGGTCGTGTTCTGATTTGTAGTGGCTGATGAACTCGGTCGGCGTGGCGTGACCGGTCATGTGGTAGACCCCGCCGTACAGCCAGCCGAGGTCTTTACTCGATTCAAATTGCACACGCCCGCCATCGCGGCCGGTGACCTGCAGGTCGGTGGTGTATTCGCCGCTGAGCCAGCCGCCCCAGGTGGCGTGATAACGCGCCTGGTAGGTGTCTTTGTCGATGGGTGTGATGATCGCCCGAAGCTCGCCGGTGTGCTGGTTGACATCCGATTGCCACGTGCCGGTCCATCGCCCCGTGATCGCATCGGTCGGCGTCGGCGATTCGCCCGCCACCTCCCAGTCACGCTCAAACGATGAACACCCGCCCAGAAGCCCGACCACGCATACCAGTGCTGCGAGATATTTCATGTCGAATTGTTGGCTCCCGACCGTGTTGAATCCAGCTTTGTTTAGCCGCGACCCGAAGGGGAGCGCGACGCCAAGCGCTCCCCTTCGGGTCGCGGCTAAACGGTTTTACGCCGAGGCCAGCGAGCGGGTGCTCTGAGCCAGCTGCTCGGCTCGCTGCGCCCACGTGATCGGCACACGGTCGGCCGCATCACCCGCGGCATCGATGAACCCGTCGACGATGTCATCGAAGCGGTCATGATCGGCTTCGGTCATAGCGACGATCGCGAGTTTCAGCGGCTTGCAAGGCCCCAGGTGGCGGGTGTATCCGCTGATGCACTGGCGCATGCGCATGACCGCCCGGCGCGGGCCGCGCATCGCGTGCATGTGGTGGTAGTGCATCTTCACGAATTCGAGTCGCTGGCGGAGTGTGTATTCGCCGGTGATCGCGCCGGTGGTCAGCAGCTCATGGGTATCACGGAAGATCCACGGGGCGCCGAGGGCGGCGCGGGCGATCATGATGCCGTCGCACCCGGTGTGTTCGATCATGCGCTGCGCATCGTAGGGTGTTTTGACATCGCCGTTGCCGATGCACGGTACGCGACCGCTGCCCGCATCATGTACCGCCTCGACGACGGCTCGGATGCCATCGCGGCATGCCTGGCCTTTGAATCGTTGCGCGGCGGTGCGGCCGTGAATGGTGATGCACTGAATGCCGACGTCGATGAGCCGGCGGGCGATTTCGGGAGCGGTGCATTCACCATCGTGATAGCCCAGCCGCAGCTTCGCCGTGACGGGGACTTTGACGGTTTTGACCAGGCGCTCGGCGACCGTGACCGTATGGTCCGGCGTGCACAGCATCATCGACCCGGCGAACGTCTTGGTCACCTTGTCGACGGGACAGCCCATGTTGATGTCGATCGTGACGGCCCCGTTACCCTCGGCCCAGCGGGCGGCCTCGGCCATGATGTCCGGGTCCTGTCCGTAAAGCTGCATGCCCAGCGGCTGATCGTCGGGATTCGTCGACGCCAGCCAGCGGGTCTGGTCATTCTGCTTGAGGATGCCGTGGGGACACAGCAGGTCGGTGAACGCCAATCCGACGCTGCCGCAGGCTCGCGCGGTCAGCCGAAACGGCAGATCGCAATGCCCCGCCACGGGGGCGAGCATGAGGTTGGTTTTCAGTTGGACCGGGCCGATTGTCAGCATCGTGCAGACAGTATAGGGTTACACCTTCATGGACGACGCCCCCGAAAACAACCCGCTGAAAATCCTCAAATCCGTCTACGGCTACGACACCTT
Organism: Planctomycetales bacterium ZRK34; assembly: GCA_014873095.1. GTDB lineage: Bacteria > Planctomycetota > Phycisphaerae > Phycisphaerales > Zrk34 > Zrk34. The sequence goes on along the minus strand of CP050848.1, from coordinate 1,928,855 downwards.
TCGCGGGTCGCAGGCCGAGATCATCGATCACGTCGTCGGCGGGGGTGACGCCCTGGTGCTCATGCCGACCGGCGGGGGTAAGAGCCTGTGTTACCAGATACCGTCGGTGCTGCGCGAGGGCGTCGGCATCGTGGTCTCACCGCTGATCGCGCTGATGCAGGACCAGGTCAGCGCGTTGCGCGAGCTGGGCGTCAAGGCGATGTTCGTGAACTCCTCGCTGCCGGCTTACGCAGCCGAGGAAATCGAACAGCAGATGATGGCCGGGGAACTGGACATGGTCTATGTCGCCCCCGAGCGGTTGGTCACGCCGCGTTTCATGGGCCGACTGGCGAAAACGAAGCTGGCGCTGTTCGCGATCGACGAAGCGCATTGCGTTTCACAGTGGGGTCATGACTTTCGACCGGAGTATCGGCAGCTCACGGTGTTGCACGAGCAGTTCCCTCAGGTGCCGCGCATAGCGCTGACGGCCACGGCGGACGAACCGACGCGGCGCGACATCGTCGAGCGGTTGCAACTCGGCGACGCCGCCCAGTTCATCAGCGGGTTTGATCGGCCGAACATTCAGTACCGGGTGGCGCTGAAGAAAAACGCTCATCAGCAGCTTCTGCGATTCATCGAGGCTGAACACGCCGGTGACGCGGGGATCGTGTACTGCATGTCGCGCCGGCGCGTCGAGCAGACCGCCGACTTCCTCAACGAGCATGGTCATACCGCGCTGCCGTACCACGCAGGGCTCGACCCCGGCCTGCGGCAGCGCCACCAGGATCGGTTCATTCAGGAGGAGGGCCTGATCATCTGCGCGACGATCGCCTTCGGCATGGGCATCGACAAGCCGAACGTCCGATTCGTGGCGCATCTGGATCTGCCCAAAAGCATGGAGGCGTATTACCAGGAGACGGGTCGCGCCGGGCGTGATGGGCTCGCGTCCAATGCATGGATGGCGTACGGGCTGTCGGACGCCGGCAAGGTGCGTGGGTTCATCGAGCGCAGCGAGGCCTCCGAGCAGCAGAAGCGCATCGAACATCAGAAGCTCAACGCGCTGTTGGGCTATTGCGAGACGACCGACTGCCGCCGCGCGACGCTGTTGCACTATTTCGGGGATCAGATGGACGCCCCGTGCGGCAATTGCGACACCTGCCTGGAGCCGGTTGAGACATGGGACGCCACGGTGGCGGCACAAAAAGCGCTGTCGTGTGCCTACCGGACGGACCAGGTTTTCGGCGCAGCGTATCTTGTTGATGTTCTGCTCGGGGCCGACCAGGAGCGCATCGGGCGCAACGGCCACGAAGACATCAGCACGTTCGGCATCGGCACGGAGTTGACCAAAACGCAGTGGCTCAGCGTGTATCGACAGCTTGTGGCGCGGGGGCTGCTGAGCGTGGATGTTGAGCACGGGTCGTTGCGGTTGACTGAGAAAGCGCGCCCGGTGCTGCGCGGCGATCAGACCGTGCAACTTCGTAAAGACCCCAAACCCGCCCGGCGGGATCGCAAGAGCAAGCGGGGCCGCGCCACGGTGCAGGTCGAGCTGCGCGACGATGCGGCCAGGGAGCTCTTCGAAGCGCTGCGGGCCAAGCGGATGCAATTGGCCAAGTCGCAGGGCGTTCCGCCGTATGTCGTGTTTGGCGACCGCACGCTGATCGAGATGGCCCATCACCGCCCGCAGCGGATGGATCAGATGGCGGACCTGCACGGGGTCGGCGCCAAGAAGCTCGACAAGTACGGACACGCCTTTTTAGAGGTCATCGCGTCGCACCAATCGGAGGTCTGAACATGCTGAACGTTAAGGTCACACGCCGGTGGATGCTGGCGATGGTATTGGTGTTGATGGCAGTCACGGGCGCGCCCGCGCTGGCTGAAAAACCCGTCGAGATGATGGTCATCCTCGCCGAGCGGGAGTATCAGACCGAGAAGACAGTGCCGAAGTTTGTCGAGCAGTATCTCGGCGAGGCGTTTCACGTGCGCTACGTGACGGCCCCGCCCGGCAGCAACGACCTGGCCGGCATGGAGCAGCTCGACGATTGCGACATCGTGCTGATCAGTGTGCGGCGTCGCGCCCCGAAGACCGAGCAGATGGCGGCGCTGCGCCGGTTTGTGGCGGCGGGCAAGCCGGTCGTTGGTATTCGCACCATGTCGCATGCGTTCAACCTGCGCGGCAAGCCGACGCCGGATGGTCACGCCGTGTGGGATGACTTCGACAAGCAGGTGCTCGGGTGTCATTACAGCGATCATTACCACAACGCCGAGCACCCTGTGATCACCGCCACGCCGGCGGCGAAAGATCACCCGATCATGCAAGGCGTCAAGATGCCGTTTACCTCGGGCTGGTCGCTGTACAAATCCGCGCCGCTGAGCGAGTCGGTCACATGTCTGTTGATGGGCAAAATCGAAGGGCATGACGCCGAGCCGGTTGCGTGGACCAACACATCGCCCGGCGGTGGGCGGGTGTTCTACACGTCGCTCGGTCACGTCGGCGACTTCGAGCAGGAAGCTTTCTGCCGCTTGCTGACAAACGGCATTCGCTGGGCGGCGGGGCTCAACGACAACAAGTAAACACAGGCCATAGCCGGGCCGCTACGCGGCCCCGGTCTTTCTTTATGAAGTGACAGAAGACCAGGGCCGCGTAGCGGCCCGGCTATTTTTGTTGTGCTGTGTCACATGATTGGGGCGCAAGAAAAACGCCCCAGGAAAACGTGGCGCGTTTTCCCTGGGGCGTGAATCGAGCGGCTTCCATGCCACTCTTCGCGACTTTACTTTTCACTGACCGATTGGGCTTTGCCACCGGTCGACGGCTTGGCGCCGAGTGCATCCCAGAAACTCTGTTCCGCACTACCGAATTTTTCGAACGTTTGATGCAGCTTGTCAAGTATCAGGCGTAAATTTGGATCATCTTTTTCTAGCTGCCCACCGTTGGCTTTGGTCAGCGCTTCCAGCGCATCGGCGGTGCTCTGAAGCGTTGAAGCCGCCAGCGCGAAGCTGCGCGCCGCGTCATACAGGTTGTCGGTTTCCAACTCGCGGTCGGTGGGTTTGTACAACAGACGCCACGGCGAACGACGAATCTCGATGGCGGCCAGCTTGAGCTGATCACTCACGAGTCGGGCGTTGGCGACAGTGCGCTCGAGCACGGGCCGCTGCGTCGTGACAAAGCCCTTGAGGTCTTCGGTGGTCTGCTTGATGTTCGCCACGGCTTCGTTGGCGGTGTCCAGCGCCTTGTGAACCTTGGTGATGGTTTCCTGCTTGACGGTGGTGGTGATGTCCTTGGCGTTGGTCATCGTGTCGCGCGCTCCGGCGAGGGCGACCTTCACATTTTCGCGGTTTTCACCGATCACATCGCGCACATCGGTCAAGGCGCCGTGGGCCTGGTCGACGGTCTTCTTGATGGCCGGGCGGTTTTCTTCGAGCATGCCCTTGGCGCTGACGATGGCTTCGTCGGCGTGGGCCAGGGCGGTCTTGATTTTCTCCTGGATGCCGGGCATATCTTCGCGGAGCCCGGCTGTGATCGACTGCACGTTGGTGATCACCTCAGCCAGCGGGACGCGCTTGTCGCTGATCTCTGAAACCAGCATGTCGATGTTCTTGATGATGTTCTGCAGGCGGCGGCGCTGCTCGTCCTCGATGCCGAGCTCGGCGACGAAGCCCTTGACCATTTCGCTGGTGGCCAGCCCCCCGGGGATCGGCGGATCGACGCCGAACTCATATTCCCAGCCTTTGCCGTGGGGCTCGGCGGTGTCGACGGGCCCGCCGAAGCCGCGGACATTGAGCTTGGTGTTGGTGCCGATGGTGGGCACGTTCAGCTCGAGGTGGGCGTTTTCGTAGACCTTGTACGACGCGGGGATGGTGAAGCGCACGATCTTGGCGACGACGACGCCGTGCTCGTTGAGTTCGTCTTCGATGGTGGTCACAGCCCCGTTGCTGACGCCGCCGATGGTCACACCCGCGCCCTTCTTCAGGCCCTTGAGGCCGTCGCTGAGCGTGAAGCGCGTTTCGATGGTTTGCATCGGTGTGAGCAGTCGGTCGAAGTCGGCGAGGATGACGATGACGACAAAGGCCACCACCAGACCCGCGAGCACGAACAAACCCGCTTTGAAATTGTTGCGATCCTGACTCATGATGATCGTTGCACTCCCTACCGGTCGGCGCGCTTAGGCGCCTCGAGAAGATACCACAGACGGCACCGGCGCGCGCGGGGCCTGCTCCGCCTCGCCGAGCAGGTCTTCGGCATAACCGGTCGTCTGTTTGCGCTGCGTGATCGGGCCTTCCGGGTCGCCCCGCAGAAACTGGCGAATCAGCGCCTGATCGGTCGGCAGTTCGCCTTCGGTGTCGCGCAGTTTTTCAAACCACGCCCGATCCTCCACCGCCAGCACGCGCCCCTTGTCGAGCATCACCATCCGGTCGGCGATCGTGAACGCCGAGTCCATCTCGTGTGTGACGACGACGCTGGTCACGTGCAGCTTTTTGGACAGGTCGATGATGAGCTGATCGATTTCGGCGCTGGTCACCGGGTCCAGTCCCGCCGAGGGCTCATCGTAAAACAGAATTTGCGGGTCCAGCGCCAGGGCCCGCGCCAGGCCGGCGCGTTTTTTCATGCCGCCGGAGATCTGCGCCGGGTACTTGTCGGCATGTTCGCGCAGGCCCACGAGCTCGAGCTTGATCTTGACCATGATCTCGACGGTCGACGGGTCCAGATCTGTGTGTTCGGTCAGCGGCAGGGCGACGTTCTGGGCGATCGTCATCGAGTTGAACAGCGCCCCGGACTGAAACAGGATGCCGAACTTCTTGCGCAACTCGTTGAGCTTGGCTTCGCCAGCCCCGGTCACTTCCTCGCCCCAGAGCTGGATCGACCCGGAGTCCGGCGGAAAGGATCCGATGATCATGCGAAGCGTGGTCGACTTGCCGCAGCCCGAGCCGCCCATGATGACGATGGTCTGGCCCTTTTGGACATCGAAGGTGACATCATCAAGCACGACGCGGCCGTCGAAGCTTTTGCGCACCTGTTTCAGACTGATCACCGGCGAATCATCGGACATGGGCTGCTAATTTAACAGCCACCCGCCCGCAAGGGAAGCCCCTACGGCCGCCTGAATCCCCGGAAGCGGCGAATATTTTTCCGTTTCGCCGGATGCAACGCCGCGGTATGATGATGCGTTGGTTGTTTAGCACCTACACACCGAAGGGGGCCTTTCATGTCTTGTGTCCGCATCATGCTCATCGGATTGATCTTCGCCGGTTGCTTCGGAACGGCCGACGCGGCGGTCAATGTCGGCGACAAGCCAAACCTGGCGATCAAACTCATCGACGGCAGCGTGCTCACCTCCAAGGACATGCAGGGCCAGATGGTGGTGCTCGAATTCTGGGCGACGTGGTGTCCGCCGTGCCGGGCGCAGATCCCGCACCTGAAAAAGCTCAATGCTGAGTACGCGCCGCTGGGCGTGCGACTGCTCAGCGTCAGCCGTGACGACAATCGACAACCGGTCATCCCGTTCATTCAGCAGAACGCCATGAACTGGACCCACGCCATCGACACCGAGCAGCCCAACCAGCTTGGCCCGGCGTTCGGTGTGACGGGCATTCCGCATGCGTTCATCATCTCGCCCGATGGCGAGGTGCTGTGGGGCGGTCATCCCGCGGGCATCGAGCAGCCGCTGAAGCAGGCGGTCCAGCAGCACCCGCCGCTGCCGCCGGCGTCCGTCCGCCGCGCTGAACTCAAGGAGCAGATCGAACAGGCGATCGACGCCATCGATAAGGACATGAACTTCATGCCCGCCCTTGAGTTGTTCAGCCAGATGGAACCCGAGCAGCTACAAGACACCAAACTACTGACGACGCTGCGGCCGCTGATGATGCGCTTTCGGCCGACCGGTGAGCGCGGCGCCGCCCTGGCGAAGTTTCTCGAAGAACACCCCGAGGCGATCGAAAAGCTCAAAGCCATGGGCGTGCGCCTGCCGAGCGCCGGCAGCGCGGCCGCGGCCGACCCCGAAGCCAAGCAACAGGCCATCGCCGAACGCTTGATGACCATCGCCGACGGCCTCCGCGAATCGGACAAACATGTCGAGGCTTATGGCAAGTACAAGCTCATCGCCTCGCGCTACGGCAAGACCGACGCCGGGGCCGCCGCCGCTGAGCGTGTCGCCGCCTACGAGGCCGACGAGCAGTTCATGAAGAAGATGAAATCCTCCGACCAGGAGGGTCGCGCCAAGGCGGCGTTCAACATGGCTTCGGGCTATCAGCAGGCCGGCCGTGAGGATCTGGCCAAGAAGGGCTACCAGAAGATCGTTGATGAATATCCCGACACCGAGTGGGCCGCCAAGGCGAAAGCCGCCCTCGAAAAGATGTAATTGGATCGGGAAATATCATGTATCCGATGACGCAAGATTCGGGGCTTGATGGCCTTGAATCCGTCGCCAAACACGCTACCGTGGAACGACTTTTCACGGAGCGTGCCTCATGCGCATTTTACTGACGACCACCAGCTACCAAGACACCCCCGGCGCCCATCATGCCGCCCTCGAAGCGTCCGGTTTCGACGTCGTGCGAGCCCGCGGGCCCCTCAATGAGCAGCAGATGCTCGACCTGACCGCCGAGTCCGGCCCCTTCGACGGGACGCTCAACGGCGATGACCATTTCACCCCCAAGGTCATCGACGCGCTGCTCCCGCAGTGCAAAGTCATCGCCAAATACGGCATCGGCCTGGACTCGATTGATGTGCCCTACGCCACCAGCAAGAAGATCCCCGTGCTGTTTACGCCGGGCGTGAACCACACGACCGTCGCCGAACACGCGATCGGCCTTATGATCGCTCTGGCCAAGCACTTCTGGCCGCACATGCGGGCGGTGAAGGAAGGCTCCTGGAAGCGGATCACCGGCAATGAGCTCATGGGCAAGACGCTGGGCGTGCTCGGCATGGGCCGCATCGGCAAGGAAGTGCTCACCCGCGGCATCGCCTTCGGGATGAAACCCGTGGCCTTCGACGAATATTGGGACGAGGACTTCGCCAAGCAACACGGCGTCGAGAAGGCCGCCTCGGCTGAAGATGTGCTCAAGGTCGCCGACGTGGTCAGCCTGCACATGCCGATGACCGACAAGACCGCCAAGTTCATCAACGCCGACCGCCTGGCGACGATGAAGGACGGCTCGATCATCATCAACACCGCTCGCGGCGGACTCGTCGATGAGCCCGCGGTCGCCGACGCCTGCCGCTCGGGCAAGCTCAAGGGCTACGGCGGGGATGTGCTGGAAACCGAACCCATGAAATCTCCGCACATCTTCCAGGAACTTGATAACATAATCATCACCCCGCACGTCGGGAGCCGCACGTTCGAATCGGTCGAACGTCAGGCCATGCGGGCGACCCAGAATATCGTGAACTTTCTGAAGGGTGACAGCGACTTCATCCAGGCGAACAAGTTTTAACGTTTAGCGGCAGGGCATCGCCCTGCGCTTCATCAAAGGATAAGCATCATGTCCAACGGCAAATCCGACATCGGACTCATCGGTCTGGCAGTCATGGGGCAGAACCTCGTGCTGAACATGGCCGACCACGGTTACACCGTCTCGGTCTTCAACCGCACGACTTCCAAGATGGAAGACTTCATCAAGCACTGCCAGGAAAATGAACCTTCGGCCGAGCGCGTCGTCGGTCACGCCGAACTCAAGGACTTCGTCGACTCGATCGCCACGCCGCGCAAGATCGTGCTGCTGGTCAAGTCGACGGCCGTGCTGCCGACGGATCGCGATGCGGTCGACAAGTCCATCGAGCAGCTTCTGCCGCTGCTGGATAAAGGCGACATCATCATCGACGGCGGCAACAGCAACTGGAACGCCACCATCCGTCGCGAAAAGGAACTCACCGAGCAGGGTTACGAATTCATCGGCTCCGGTGTTTCCGGTGGTGAACTCGGCGCGCGTTTCGGTCCTTCGCTGATGCCCGGCGGCAGCCCCAAGGCGTGGAAGTCGCTGAAGCCCATCTGGGAAGCGATCGCCGCCAAGGTCGATCCCAAGTCCGGCAAGGCCTACGAAGACTACGCCGCCGGCAAGCCCATCACCAAGGGTGAAACCTGCACGACGCACATCGGCCCCGACGGCGCCGGCCACTACGTCAAGATGGTTCACAACGGCATCGAATACATCGACATGCAGCTCATCTGCGAGGCCTACAACCTCATGAAGACGCTGCTGGGCATGTCCGCCGGCGAGATGTCCAAGGTCTTCGGCAAGTGGAACAAGGGCGTGCTTGATTCGTACCTGATCGAGATCACCACCGACATCCTCCAGCAGAAAGACCCCGCCACCAAGCGCGGCTTCCTCGTCGACAAGGTGCTCGACACCGCCGGCCAGAAGGGCACCGGCAAGTGGACTTCCACCAGCGCCCTGGACCTCGGCATCCCGGCGAACTCGATCGCCGAGGCCGTGTTCGCCCGCTGCCTGTCCGCCCTCAAGGACGAGCGCGTCGCCGCTTCCAAGAAGCTCAAAGGCCCCAAGGTCAAAGAGATCAAGGGCAAGAAGAAACTCGTCGAAGCGATTCACGACGCCCTGTATTCCTCGAAGATCTGCGCCTACGCCCAGGGCTTCCAGCTCATGGCCGAGGCTCAGAAGGAATACGGCTGGAAGTTGAACTTCGGCGAGATCGCCAAGATCTTCCGCGGCGGCTGCATCATCCGCGCCCGCTTCCTGCAGAAGATCACCGAGGCTTACCAGAAGAACCCCGACCTGCAGAACCTCATGCTCGATCCGTTCTTCAAGAAGGAACTGCACCGCTGCCAGGAAAACTGGCGCAAGGTCGTCAGCCTCGCCGTGCTCAACGGTGTTTCGACGCCGGCCTTCAGCTCCGCCCTGGCGTACTTCGACGGGTATCGCGCCAAGGTGCTGCCGGCGAATCTGCTGCAGGCTCAGCGCGACTACTTCGGGGCCCACACCTACGAGCGCACCGACACGCCGCGCGGCCAGTTCTTCCACGTCGACTGGCCCAAGGCCGACCGCCCGCAGCTCAAAGCGTAAACGGTCATACCACCATCGCCCTCACCCCAAGGCGGGGAGACTGAAGTCTCCCCGCCTTTTGCGTGGGGCGTTTCGTGGGTTGGCGTTGGCTTATGAGGCGTAGCGGATGTACTCCGGCCGCACGCGCATCTGCTCAGCCTGCTGCTGGCACTTGATGCAGCGCACCGCTTCGGGTTTGACACGCAGCCGCTGCAGGGGAATCGACGCATTGCATTCGACGCACTGCCCGTAGGCGCCGCGCACGACCTGTTCGGCCGCCTCAGCCAGTTCGCGGATCTGGTCCGGGCCCATGATCGCCACGTCGCTGGCCAGGGCGTTGTTCACCTGGTCCAACTTCTCCAACAGTACGCTTTCGAGCATCTCAAGTTCCTGATGACGGGTCATGATGACCTCCTGGGTTAAGGGGATGACAACCAAGACATCCCACCCAAGGCAAGGCCCATGCCAGTTGGTAGAGCCGGCGGTTTGAGTGATGTAAATCACTGTAATCAAATGCGATGTGTAAATACTTCGAAAGTCCGCCAACGCCGCCAGAGCGGACAGACTTCAGCCGCAACGGTCAAAAATTGATCGTTACGAGTTGGTTCTGGCCGACGATTCGATGGTGATGCCGAGGTGTCGCATCCGCTGGCGGAGGGTCGTGCGGGAGATGCCCAGCAGGTCGGCGGTGCGCTGGAGATGACCGCCGGTGTGGTTCAGCGCTGCGGTCAGCAGCACGCGGTCGACATGCTCGCTGACCGCCCGGTGAACATGGCCCACGCTGCCGGCATCCGACAGGTAATGCTGCACCAGCGCCTGCAGATCACCGTCACCGGTTTCATCACGCGCCGCGCGATCGGTGGTTTGAATCGGCCGGCGTATCGACTCGGGTAAAAACTCCGCCCGAAACACCGGGCCGCGCGCCACCAGCAGCGACGCCTTGATCACGTTCTCGAGTTCACGCACGTTGCCGGGCCAGTCGTAGCTGAGCAGCAGCTTCACCGCTTCGGGGCTGAAGCTCGTGATGTGCGTGCCGAATTGCGGATTCAACTGCTCGACGAAGTAGTGCGCCAGCAGCACGGCATCGACTTCCCGCTGACGCAGCGGCGGCAGATGAATCGTCGCCACCTTCAGCCGATAGTACAGATCCTGTCGGAATGTTTTGTCAGCGATGAGCTGTTCGAGCGGCTGATGCGTAGCGGCGATGATGCGCACATCCGCCTGCACGGTTTGTGTGCCGCCGAGCCGCTGAAACTTCTGGTCTTGCAATACGCGCAGCAGTTTTACCTGCGTCGCCAGCGGCATGTCGCCGATTTCATCTAGAAACAGCGTGCCGCCGTGCGCCTGTTCAAACTTGCCGATCTTGCGGCGGTCGGCCCCGGTGAAGGCGCCTTGCTCGTGACCGAACAGTTCGCTTTCCAGCAATGTCTCCGGGATCGCCGCGCAGTTGACCGCCAGCAGCGCTTCATCCACTCGATCGCTGTGACGGTGCAGCGCCTTGGCGATGACTTCCTTGCCCGTGCCGGACTCACCGGTGATCAGCACATTAACCTGCCGCGGCGCGATCAGACCGACGAGTTTGTACACCGCCGCCATTGCCGGCGACTGTCCGATGATGCCGTCTTCAGCCCCGGCGACCATCGATCGCATCGGTTGGCGTGGCGAAGGCGCCTCGCCGGCGATCAGCGCTTCGGAAATCTGCTCGCGCAGCGCCGGTTCGTGCAGCGGCATCAGCAGGCATTCGATGGCGCCGCGCTTCATCGCTTCGATGGTCTGCTGGCTGTCGGTCGCCGAGGCGATCACGATCGTCGCCAGTTCGGGACGCAACGCATGCAGCGCATCGAATTGCTCGATCGCACACAGCGCCAGCCCCGCCTCGCCGGTCGCCTCATCAACGGATGCTTCGTGCAGCGTCACGTTCAGCGCATCACACACCGCCTGCGCCGTCGCCAGCGACGCCGGGTCCAACCCGACCGAGATCACAGCATTTGCCTGAGTCATCACGGCAGCATCATAGGGTAGGATTACTTAAATCGGTACTCATCAGCAATGGTTTCATGAGTGATTCATCCGCAAAAATGGGGTTCAACGCCACGTGGTCGATGGCCGTGGGCGGTATGGTCGGCGGCGGTATTTTTTCCGTGCTCGGCGTGGTGATCGCGACGGCCGGGCAATGGGCGTGGGCGAGCTTTCTGATCGCCGGGCTGATCGCGCTGGCGACCGGGTACAGCTACGTGGCGCTGGCGGCGAAGTTCGGCGAGAGCGGCGGGGCGTTCACGTTTCTGCGCGAGGTGCACCGCGAAGGATTGGCCGGCAGCCTGTCGTGGATTCTGATCATCGGGTATGTGTTGACGATCTCGGTGTACGCGTTCACGTTCGGGCATTACCTGGGCGCGGTGATTGATCTTGGGCCGTGGTTTGTCCGCGCCGCGGCGGTGGGGATCGTCGGCGCGCTGGTGGGGGTGAATCTGCTGGGCGTCGGCGAAGCGTCGTGGCTGGAGATTGTGACGGTGTGGGGCAAGCTGGTGATACTGATCGGGCTGGCGGGCATCGGGCTGTGGTCATTTTCACCGCAGCAGATTCAATACGAGCAAGCGCAGCCCGGCGGGATCGGCGGCATGCTGCTCGGAGCCGCGTCGATCTTCATGGCTTACGAAGGCTTCCAACTGCTGACCTACGACTACGAAGACATCGACCACCCCCGGCGGACGCTGCATCGTGCTGTGCCGACGGCGATCATCGCTGTCATCGCGGTGTACATCATTGTCAGCCTCGGGGCCGCCTCGCTGGTCGGGGCTGGCAAACTTATCGAGCACAAGGAAATCGCCCTGGCAGAAGCGGGCCAGCAGGCGATGGGATTGACCGGCAAGATTCTCGTGTCAATTGCCGCGGCTTTCTCCACCGCCTCGGCGATCAACGCCACGCTGTTTGCCACCGCCCGACTGTCGCGCGTCGTCGCAGATGACGGCGAACTGCCCGCCTGGCTCAGCCATACCAACCGCAGCGACATCCCCGATCGCAGCGTGATGATCCTCGGCGCCTCCGGGGCACTGCTGGCGGCGATCGGTTCGCTGGGTCAACTCGTCGAAGCCGCCTCGCTGGCGTTTCTGTTCACCTTCGCGGTCGTCAATCTCATCGCTGCGCGTCGCATCGACGGGCGGCGCTGGGTCTGTTGGGCAGGGGCAGGCGGGGCGACGCTGGCAGCGGTCACGTTGCTCATTCGGCTGGCGCTCAACGAGCCGATCATTCTCGGGGTCTTGGTGGCGATCGCATTGGTGTGTGTGTTTGGGCGGCCATGGATTCTGCGGCGGGTTAATACCCGTCACGAGAGCTGACTGCCGCCGGGCGCTGCGGCAAAGTCACGACATGCGCGACGCAATTGTGCCCTAGTCACGCCGCGGCGGGGTGATTATGCTGGTGGGTCTTCGATCCGCCCTCTATTCCCGGAAGCAAAGCCCATGTCCGCCACCTACGTCATGCCCGTCGAACTGCACAACCGCCTCGTCGCCGGCGCCTACCAGCAACGCGGCTACACCGCCGACGAAGCCGAGCAGGCCGCCCGCTTCTGCCAGCTTGCCGCCTGGCACGGCATCAAAACCCACAACGCCATCAAAGCCCTGCATCTCGATGAGCTGTTCGGCTCGGCCAAGGGCGGATGCGTTCCCGCTGCTGAGATCGACAAACTACCCAGCCGCTTCCCTGCCGTGCAGCGGTGGAACGCCAACAAGAAGCTCGGCCAGGCCGTGGCCTTCGACGCCATGGACACCGCCATGCAGCTCGCCGATCAGTACGGCGTCGGTGTCGTCAGCGTCGACAATGCCTTCCACTACCTCTGGGGCGGCGGCTACGTCATCGACGCCGCCAGGAAGGGCTACATCGCTTACACCAACTGCACCGCCGCGCTCGCCGAGGTTGTCCCCTTCATGGGCAAGTACCCGACGCTCGGCACCAATCCCCACTCCTGGGGCTTCCCCACGACCGACGCCATCGGCTTCCCCATCTGCATCGACTGGGCGACCAGCACCGTCGCCATGGGCCGCGTGCAGCAGTTCAAACGCGAAGGCAAGCAGCTTCCGCTCGGCGCCGCCGTCGATAAAGATGGCAAGGAAACGACCGACCCCAACCAGGTCAACGCGCTGCTTCCGTTCGGCGCCCACAAAGGCTACGGCCTGTCGCTGATCAACGAAATCGTCGGCGGCTTCGTCGGCGGATCGCTCCCGACCCTGCGCAACCGCTGGGGCGTCGGCGATGCCGATGAAAAGCGCACGGCGAATTTCTACTTTGAAGTGATCCACCCCGAAGCGATCGGCGTCAACTTCGCCAAGGGCCGCACGCAGTCTGAAAACGTCAAAGCCGTCATCGACGACATCCTCGGCCACGGCAATGAAGGCTGCCTCCTGCCCGGCCAGATCGAAGCCCGCGCCGCCGCCGAATCCGAAAAACACGACGGCCTGCTCTTCACCGCCGCCGAAATCGACGAATTCAAACACATCGCCGAAGAAGCCAGCGTCGAACTGGATGCGTCATCACTGAAGACCGTGTAACATGATCGCACAACCTACCGGGGATGTGCCATGTCGACGTTTACACTATTTGCGCTTTTCGCTGCCGACATCATCGTTCTGGTCGTGCTCAGCGGTACGACACTGTGGCTTGTCAACCGTCGGCGGAATATGGGCGCGTGTCAACTGGTTGCCGCGTCAATCCCCGTCGTCGCGGCGATTAATCTGCTTGTTGCCTATCTCATGTATCGTCTGATCGACGATGGCTCTCAGCAGATGCAGGATGCACAGAAGTCCGTGAGCATGTGTGTGTTCCTCGCAAGTCTCTGCATTACATATCTGTTGATACGGCGAAAACTCGGCGCTTCCTCGAATCGGGCTTTTCTGTTGACGCTTGGATTGCTAGCGGCGCATGTCGCTTGGTCATTGGTGATCGCTATGGGGATCATGCGGCCGGTGCTGATCGAGGCATTTGTGATTCCGACCGCGGGAGTCGCGCCGACGTTTTACGGGTATCACCTGCAACAGTCCTGTGATAACTGCGGCTATCTCGTGGTGGCTTCGCCCGTGCACCGCAGCTTTGATGGTGTGGCTGCTTCGCCAATTCCTCAAGCAGTCACATTAATATGCCCGAATTGTGGTGATTTCTTGACACTCCCGGCGGGTTCACGTCTTGCCAGCGGTGAACGACTACTGGCGGATAAGACACGAACGCCCCATCGATGGGATATGCTCGTGTTTGAAAATCCCGAAGCTCGCCAAATCAGATACATCAAGCGCGTGGTGGGCCTGCCCAGCGAGCGTGTGCAGATCGTTGATGGCGAGGTGGTCATCAATGGCAAGGTCGCGACCAAGGTGCCGAGCGAACTCGGACAGCCGCCAGTATGTGATGACCTGTGGTTTCCGCTGCACGATACCCGTTACATTGTGAAACGAATGAATCCCAATGGGCCGCGCTGGATGACTGGCCCGCGATCCGACTGGCGGCAAGCTGGCGCGGGTTGGGCGTGCGAGAAATCTGCTGAAGAACCGCAGCAGGTGTTGGAATATACAGGTCCGATTGACTCACGCCTGCCATACAACCAGACAACACGAAGCTATCACTCTTGGAAGCCCGTGGGTGATGTGCGTCTGGACCTGGAAGTCGCATCATTGACAGGCGAAGCGGAGGCGGCGTTGGAGATCAGGCGCATAATCGGTAGTCAGACGGTTGCGTTCGTGATCAAACCGGATTCTACGGCAGGTATTCAGATTGATGAGCAGGAGGCGAAACTGGTATCGCTTCCAAATGCGCTGGCGGGCAGTTTGATGCGCGTGTCGGTTCGTGACGGCAAAGCGATGCTGTATCAAAACGAACGACTGGTCGCCATGACGAATGTGCCGACACGACCGGATCAGACATCGTCGATGCCATGCCTGGTCAATATCACTGCCAATAAATGTTCAATCCAACTCGATCGCATCGCGATTTGGAGGGACATTTATTTCACGACGATCGGCAAGATGGATGACTTTTCTCCCGCACCCGGGTGGGTGATGTTGGGTGACAACACCGACCAGAGCAAGGATTCAAGATTTTTCGGGCGCATACCGGAAGACCATTATGTGGGTGTAGCCGGTTGGCGATATCTGCCACTGAGCCGTTGGCACTCATTCTGATCAACGTGATGCATGCGCGGCGCTGGTGAAATCAGCATCGACTTGGATGCCGCGAGTCTGAAATCGATCTAACATGCGGTTATGGAGCAAGCGTCGCCCCATGTCGCCCCGTCGAAACATCCGATCACTTTGACACGCGCCTCGGTCGTGACGGTGTTGTTTATGGCGGTCATCTGGTGGCACGCCCTGGTGGGCGCTGATCGAGATTTCGCCGTTGGTGTTGAGATTGGTCTTTGGGTTGCCGCAAGTGCCCTGAAATTGTTGGTCCTGTTCGTAGTATTTGTCACATTGGCTCGGGCGTATTCAGTTGTCGCCGGACGAGCCCGAATGGCCGTACTTGCGTTTGTCCTATGGAGTGTTGCGCTGATTGTTGTTGTGACGGGGCTGACCTTTGGGCGAGAGCAGTTGGCAGATGTCATACGCAACCCCGCGATCAAGTACTACACACTGGAGACCTATCCAGATGAACTGGCATCAGAAATCGGCCGGGAGGATTGGCTTTCGCGCTGGCAGAGCGGTCAAATCATGTGGCTGGAAATAGGATTGGCGCTACTGATATGTCTGGTACACACGCTATTTGCATGGATTGCCGGAAAAACCCGTTATCTGGCAGTCTTTGGCGCTGTGGTGATCATGCTAATCATCATGGCGCTACATGTGGGTCTATTCAATCTCGTCATTAACGACTATGACGTTTTTCACGGGGACATCTTTTCAGCCGCGCTTCTTGGTGATCTGATTTTGGCATTTCTCGCGACTGACCCATATGTGGAAATATCATCTTTGATTTATCTGGCCGTATTCGTTTCTTCTTGTGTGATCATTCGATTGGGTCAACAGACGGTTACACCACCTGCGTGATTCACGAACGTGACGCATACGCGGCGCGGATGAAATCGCGGCGGGTGGGGGCGGTCTTCAGTTTGTCGTTCATCACGCCGAGTTTTTTGGCGAGGGTGATCCAGCGGGCGCGGAGGGTGTCGTCGAGGGGGGTGTCGAGTTCTGCGTCGTGCTGGGGGTAGGATTCGTAGTACTGGCCGACGATGTGTTTGCCGCGCTGGCCGGGTTTGACGGTGCGTGGGGTGATGCCGTGAAAACCGCCGTGCGTGCCCCACCATTGGGCGGCGGCGAAGTCACCGCATTCGTGCGGCACATCGCCCAGGTAAATCGTCGCGGAGCCGTCTTCGTGCAACTGTGTTTGCAGTTTGGGCACGTCGACTTGCTGCACGGGTTGCTTCGAATCGATCGCCTGGGCGGCGGCGAAGCCCGCAGCCTGGCCGAGCGAACTCCAGCAGGGCTCCAGCCGCAGCGCGCAGAACCCGACATGCGAGGCGGACAACGCCACGGGCACGAGCAGGTTTTCAACTTGCTTCGGGACGATCACGCCGTAGGGAATCTGATACGGCGCGGCAGCCTTGTAAAACTCGCCGGTGTGATGACCCCCGAACAGCGGGCCTTCGTGAGAGGTGCCGTGACAGTTGAGGCTGTATTCACACATGGCGATGGCGTCTTCGTGCAGCACAGCCCGCGGGTCGTTTTCAGCGCAGGCGGTGTCGTGCTCGGTGAACACATACTGGCCGATCATGCGGCGGGCCTCGCGCACATAAAGCTGTATCGGCAGGTGGTTGTTTTCGACCAGTTCATCTTTGCAGAGGCCCCACGAATTCGCTTCATCGCGGAACGCCTGAGGCACAGCTTCATCGTGCTGCAGGAAGTACAGCATGCCGACGTTGTAGAGCAGGTGTTTGTTGAAGATCGCGCGGCGCGTGGCGGCGTCACCGTCCGGCCAGCCGAGGTTTTCACCCGGCATCGACAGACGCACGATGCTGCGCGACACGTCGTTGATGTCGTACTTGCCGTTGGGCAGCGGGGGGATCTGTGCTTTGTAGACAGCGTTGGGTTTGTACGCGAAGAGTTGTTTGACCTTGCCGGACTCGAGCAGCGGGATCAGGTCGAGATAGTCGTTGCGGTCGTACCCGGGCAGCAGGGGCACGGGGGCGAGGTTGTCCGGGTCCTGCGTCATGGTCAGGCGGAAGTTGTAGGCCTGAAGCTGGTCGTCGGGTTGTTCCGGGGCGAGCGATTCGTCGTACTCCTCGCGGCCCTCGCGCCCGGCGCGCCACGGCACACCCGCGGCGGCCATCAGGTCGCCTTCGTAGCTGGCGTCGATGAACATCGGCGCGGCGATTTTCGATGTGGAGCCGTCGGTGTCAGAGAGCTTGATCGAGGCGATGCGACGGCCGCGGTGTGTCATCGAGACACTGGCGAGCGTGTGGTTGTGCAGCACGGTGATGCTCGGATGTTCCGCGAGCATCTGTTGGAAGATCGTCAGTGCGACGCTGGGTTCGGTCTGCGTGCCGCGGAGGCTGATGCGGAGTTGGTCGGAGTCGGGGCCGTACTTGTTGCGGTAGTAATCTTCTGTGCGTTGTGTGAATTCGAGGTAGAAGCCGGTGAGGCCCTCGAAGGCGTGGAAGTCGGGATGGGTCAGGCCGTTGGTGACCAGGCCACCGATTCGGGGGGTGGGCTCGATCAGCAGCACGCGGCAGTCGGACTTGGCGGCGCTGATGGCGGCGGCGATGCCCCCGGGCGTGGCGGCATAGATGACGACGTCGTGTTGTCGGCCGGCGGCGGGATTGGCTTTGACGGCCGAGCAACCGACGGGCAGCAGCAGGGCGGTCACGATCAGTAGGGTTCGCATCATGTGGGCATTGTGAAGCATCCGCGGCCGTGTGACAACAATCCGGTACAATGCCGCGTTGTACGTCAAACCCTGGAGGCATTCATGCTCAAGTCGATGATGATGTTGTTGGCGATTCTGATGATCGGCTCCGCGGCGACGGCCGGCGAGCCCTGGCCCGGTGAGGCGAGTGATTGGCACGGCTTTACGCGACACGATTTCAAGGTCGACGGCCGCAAGGCCTATGTCGTCGAACCCGAGCAGGCGGCGGCGGGGCGGCCGTGGTACTGGCGTATGCGCTTTCCGGGTGTGGCGATCAACGACGATCTCGTGCTGCTGAAGCGCGGCTGGCACATCGCCTACATCGACATGCCCAATCTCTTCGGTTCGCCCAAGGCCATCGCGGTGATGGACGGGTTCTACGGCCTGATGACGGGCAAGCATGACCTGTCGAAAAAGCCCATCCTCAAGGGGCTCAGCCGCGGCGGTCTGTTCGTCTTCAACTACGCGGCGGCGCACCCGGATCGCGTCACAGCGATCTACGGCGACGCCCCGGTGTGCGACTTCAAAAGCTGGCCCGGTGGCAAGGGCAAAGGCGGCGGCTCGGCCGGCAGCTGGAAGCAACTGTTCAAAGCCTACGACTTTGCGGATGAAGCCGAGGCCATGGCGTACAAGAAGAACCCGATTGACAATCTCGCCCCGATCGCCGCAGCGAAGATCCCCGTGCTGATCGTCGCCGGCGACAGCGACAAGGTCGTTCCCTTCGAAGAAAACGGCGGCCTGATCGAATCCCGCTACAAAGCCCTCGGCGGAGACATCACCGTCATCCTCAAGCCCGGCTGCGACCACCACCCCCACGGCCTGCCCGACGATCCCGCCCCGATCCTCGACTTCATCGACAAACACACCAAATAAAGACAAAACGCCGAGCTGCTATGCAATCAAAGGCCGGGCCTCTCGCCAAGGCGCCAAGCCGCAAAGAAAAGACACTGAAAATTGGCAGAATGAACCGGCTCGGTTGGATTTAATCAATCTCCATCCTGTTCATCCCGTCAATATTCTTCTGCCTTTGTTTGCGCCTTTGCGCCTTGGCCAGAGTCTTCTGACCACTGGGGCCCCAGCCCTCTGCGGTTCATTCTTCTGCCCTGGGGGTCTGAAATTTCGCCCCCGCGGCGACGCAAAAGATGGATTGACGACCCGGTCTTCGCGCTCTACAAAAGAGGACTCGATATCACCCCACCTTTTCGCGTGCGGAACGCTCCCGCTCCGCCGCATCCTGAAAGGATCCCCACCATGGGTCTGAAGATTCGTCCCGCGACTGAATGTCAGCTCGACCAGGTCAGCCTCGGCGAGTGCATGGTGCGCCTGAGCCCGCAAGGCCACGGCCGCATCGAGTTTTCCAACCTCTTCGAAGCCTGGGTCGGCGGCGGCGAGTACAACGTCGCTTACGCCCTGTCGCGCCTCGGGCTGCGCACCGGGTGGGTCGGCGGCGTCGTCGACAACCCCGTCGGCAAACTCGTGCTCAACCACGCCCACGCCGGCGGGCTGGACACCTCCTTCGTCGTGAACCTGCCTTACGACGGCGTCGGCCGCGCCGCCCGCATGGGCCTGAACTGGACCGAAGTCGGCGCCGGGCCCCGCGCGTCGGTGACGCTTTACGACCGCGGCCACTCGGCGACCAGCAAGATCAAGCCCGGTGAAGTCGACTGGACCGCCCTGTTCAAGAGCCGCGGCGTTCGCTGGCTGCACACCGGCGGTATCTTCACCTGCCTCAGCGAGTCGACCCGCCTCGTCGCCGCCGAAGCCCTCAAGGCCGCCCACGAAGCCGGCACCATCGTCAGCTATGACCTGAACTTCCGCGGCAAGCTGTGGTCCTCCAAGGAGGCCATCGCCACGACCAAGCCACTCGTTCAGTACATCGACTGCCTCATCGGCAACGAAGAGGACTTCCAGAAGGTGCTCGGCTACGAGGTCGAAGGCGCCGATGAAAACCTCAAAGAACTGCCCATCGAAAACTACAAGAAGATGGTCCGCAAGGTCGCGGCGGACTACCCGAACCTCAAGGTCATCGGCACCACGCTGCGTGAAGTCATCAGCGCCAGTGAAAACAACTGGTCGGCGATTCTGTACTGGGCTGAGACCGACACCTTCTACCAGGGCCCGACCTTTGAGCGGCTGATCATCGAAGACCGCGTCGGCGGCGGCGACGGTTTTGCCAGCGGTTTCTGCTACGCCTTCCTCGCCGGTAAAGACCCGCAGGAAGCGGTCAACCTCGGCACCGCCCACGGCGCGCTGCTTCAGACCACCCGTGGCGACACCAGCCAGATCACCCTCAAAGAGTTGCAGCACGTCGCCGGCGGCGGCGGCGCCCGCATCGTGCGGTGATCATCGACGTTTGCTGACGGCCGCGGCGAACGCGCTCGCCTGCGGCTCGCGGCTAAACCGGATGCTTTTCACCGGCTGCTACGGCGGCCGGATTCCCATAGAAAAACCCGCGTCTTGCGACGCGGGTTTTGTCTTTGGTTGGGTAATTATATACTACGCTCACCGGGGCGAGTTTCGGGGCCTTCTCGGTCTGATAGTATTATGCTCATGTCGGAGTCGGGAGGTCGTCTATGACACTCCGGCCATTTGACATTAAGGAGCACCGGGTGGCCAAACTGACCGTAAATCTCGATGCGATGATCGCCAGAGACGACTTTGAAGTAAAGATCGAAGACGACTCGCAATCTACTGGAAGGGATAGTGGAAACTTCAAGTTGAGCGAGCTG
This sequence comes from Planctomycetales bacterium ZRK34, assembly GCA_014873095.1. Lineage (GTDB taxonomy): Bacteria > Planctomycetota > Phycisphaerae > Phycisphaerales > Zrk34 > Zrk34. Next base: position 1,908,279 of record CP050848.1, on the reverse strand, counting down.
GAGCAGGGGCAAATTGTATTAAATATGCTCCGCAAGCCAGAGTTCCAGCGAGAAACCAAAGACTGGACTCCAGAACGAGTTGCCGAGTTGATCCGATCGTTTGTAGATGGCGACCTGATCCCATCGGTTATCGTTTGGCATTCGCAATTGAGTGGCGACATCTTTGTTGTCGATGGATCACATCGTCTCAGCGCGCTCATTGCGTGGACGCACGATGACTATGGAGATAGACAATTATCAAGTACGTATTTCAGCGCAGGACTTTCAAAAGATGAATTATCGGCTGCGAAGAAGACGCGTGAACTAATCGCCAAGACTGTTGGAAGTTACGCAGATTTGAAGTCGCTTGGCGATAGGGCGACACCAATTCAAAGACGACGCGCGAACACTTTTGGTATGAGACAAATTGAAGCACAGTGGATTAGAGGAGACGCATCAAAGGCCGAACGGTCATTCTTTACAATTAATCAAAGTGCCGTAGCTATTCATCCTGTTGAATTGCGAATTATCAAGGCCCGAAAGAAGCCGAACGCGATCGCCGCGCGTGGCATTATTCGGTCTGGCACGGGCCACAAGTATTGGTCTGCGTTCAACGCAGACGTGCAGAATGAAATTGAAAAACTATCCAAAGATATTTACGGCGTTCTATTTGAACCATTCTTGGAAACGCCCATCAAGACATTGGAGCTACCAGTTGCAGGAAGGGGACAATCGGCAGACGGACTAAGCCTTGTGGTGGAGTTCATAAATGTAGCCAACAAACTAAAAACCGAGATGTGGCTTGAAGACGCGCAAAAAAAAGCGGGTCGGAAAAAGTCGTCTGACGAGCGAGATATTCTACCGGATGATTTAGATGGAGCGAAGACGATTGAGTATTTGAGAAGCGTAAAAAGGATTGCGACTCGTGTCTCCGGCAATGCATCAAGGTCGTTGGGTCTTCATCCTGCCGTGTATTTTTACAGCGCAACCGGAAGATACCAACCCGCTACGTTCTTGGCGATTGTATCACTATTTCAAGAACTTGAACTGAACGACGGGTTCCATGCGTTCACTGAAGTACGCTATAGGCTAGAAGAATTTCTGGTTAAATACAGATACTTCATCAATCAGATTGTACGTAATTATGGAGCTGGTACTCGTGGGCTTGAGCCGCTTGTGACCATGTATAAAACTGTCATACAGAGCATAAGAGACGACGCATCAGACGAAAAAATTGCCGTAATTTTGCAGCAAAATGAACGCCTTAAGTTCTTGAAGGTAATGGATGATGAATCTATCGCCAACTCCAAGGAGTTTACGAGTTCAGCGAAATCGGCCGCGTTTTTTCACAAGGCGCTGGAAGAAGGTGCTGTTCGTTGCGAAATTTGCAACGCTAGAATTCACATGAAGGGAATCAACATTGATCACAGTGTTCCTCTGCGGGATGGAGGCAGTGGTCATTCTAAGAATGCCCAAGTAACACACCCATTTTGTCAGTCTGGATACAAAGAAAGAAGATCGCACGCCGCGGCGTCCGAATCATCATGAGTCTTTGTTCTTAAAAACAGAATCGCCATTTTTTTGTTTTCGCTGTGCCTTCTTGTACTTCTTTTCTTCGGCGTCTAGCTCATCCTTGGAAACCAATATGAGTCCGCGCATGAGGCGATCGAACGATTCTGACTCTTGTTTCTGTTTCGATATGTCGTCTGTCATAGACGTATTATAGCCAACTCTGGACCATCGTATCAGGCTGTCAGTTCGCGGTAAGTCACACGACGACCCGATACGTTGCCCATAACCTGACGGAACCGACCAGCATCGTCTCCATTGCGTGCGTTGAACCGCATCATCTGTTCGTCAAGATAGGCGTCAAGGTGTTCGGGGCGAACTGCGACGTACGTTCCCATCAGTGCCCGCTTGAGCAGAGACCAGAAGTTTTCCATGCAGTTGGTGTGAACCCGTCCGTTGACGTATTCAACGGCATGGTCAACGACTGCATGGACATAATCATCACTCAAGCCTTCGTAGCTTTTTAGCGCATCGGTGTAGACAGCCGATCCCGGCTCAACGTGTTCGCGGATTATTGGTTGCAACGTGGAACGACGCTGGTCTTTGACGACGCGCACGCGAACCTCGCCGCCACGCTCAATTAACCCCTGAACGATGGCCTTGCCAACCGTACCGCGACCCTTTGGCAACGCCGCACGCTTGCTCTTATGCATGTTCCGCATCTTGCCGCCGATGAAAGTTTCATCGCCCTCAATTTCACCCTTTATGCGTTTGGTAAATGATTGAGTTTTCATCGCAAGACGAATACGATGAAGCATGAACCAAGCGGTTTTCTGTGTGACTTTAATCGCTCTCGCCAGTTCGCAAGAACTAATCCCGTTTTTGGCATTGGCAATGCACCAAACAGCAACAAACCACTTTTGTAGCGACAGCGGACTGTCCTCAAAAATCGTGCCCACTTTGGTGCTGAACTGTTTTTTGCAATCGCGACATTTGAACATGCAGCGCGTCTTAATCTCGCCGATGTTCTTGCTTTTGCACTGGGGGCAGGTCACGCAGCCGTCCGGCCACTTGATCCGAGTCATGTAGTCATGGCAGACATGCTTATCAGAAAAGAATGTCACGGCCTCCATGAGACTTTCAGGGTGGGTGTTTTTGCTTTCCATGACCACATACTATCTGGAATAGCTTGGTGAGTCAAGTATATAATTACCTTTGGTTGTAGTGTCGAAATTCAGCCGTTCACGCGCGCCGACGGCGGCGGCTGATCAGGCCCAGCACACCGGCACCGAGCAGGCCGATCGAGGCGGGCTCGGGAACGCCGACCGCCTCGGCGAAGCTGGAAGCGATGCGAATCTCGTCGAGGTAGACCACATCGTCGGATTCAAAGCTGAACAGGCGGATGGTGAAGTGGCTGAGCTGCGTGATGCTCGGCGCGCTGGAACTGGCGGCCGCATCGGCGATGGCCGGTTCGTGGTACGGGTCGGTCGGGTTGATGAACAGGTCGGTGTTGGCGTACTGACCGTTGCCGTCCTTGGAGAACTTGGCGACCAGGAGGAAGTCGGTGTCGTCGGCAGCCTGTGTCGAGGCGTTGACGCTGTCGTTGCTGGACTGACCAACGCGAGCGAAAAAGGGATTGCCGGCCGACTGCTGAACGCCGATCGACAGCGTGTCGGAACTGTTGCCGGCCGCGCCGTCGGAAAGCTGGATCTGCAGGAAGTCGCCGTCCTCGAAGCTGGACACGCGGATCAGCAGGCCGAGGTAGACATCGCCGGTCATGGCGGCAAAGTCGCGCGACAGCACGGAGGTGTTGTCGCCGGTGTTGGCACCCGGCTGAATGCGCATGGCCTGGTCGCCGCCGTCGACGGTGCCGTTGGGGTCATCCAGCGAAATCGATTGCACGCTCACATCGCTGGCATCGCTGGACCAGGCGTTGGCCCAGTCGTCGCCGCCGTTGAGTCCGTTGAGATTGCTGCCGGAACTGTACGACTCAAAACCGTCGTAGGCGGCGTGCGCCGGCGCGGCGGTCAGGCAGAACGTAGCGACAAGCAGCGCAGCCGAAGCGCTGCACAATTTTCTCTTCATCAAGCGGTATGTCATGGGTTGGATCCTCTAATCTGATTCCGACAGCCTCTCTCGACACCACGATCGGATCCCACAATCTGATCGCGTGCAGACCCATCGCTGTGCTGCCTGCAGCGATGATCTAACACGAAAATGAGCAATCACCATGCCACGGGCGGGCGGGGCGGCTCATCAAGCTGTTAATCGTGTGTCTGCCGCAGGATGTGGCAGGCGGCGAGCGGGACGGGTTATGACGGTTGTAACGGCGCGTAGTACCAGCGCGGCCGCATGCGACTTCAAATGATCCGTTCTGGCACCAGATCGCCGGCCCGCTTTACCGCGAGAGAATCAGATAAGTCGGCGACTCGCTCAGCGTCAACGTCGCGCGCCCGGCGTGAACTTTCACGTCGACCTTCGGCGCGGCGCCATCGGTCAGCGGCATGCGTTCGGCTCGGATCAGCTTCGCCCCGCCGAGGTCGATCGTTGCTTGCGCTTCGCGATCGCTACCCGTCGGCGACCACGCTGCGATCACCGCCGACCTGCCGTCGGCCCGCACATACCGGTAGGCGTAGACCGCATCAGCCTGCTGTATCACCACGCGGTCGAATCGATAATCCCCCAGCGTCTTCTGAAGATGCGCGATCGCGTGGAAACTCGGCTTGGGTTTGTAATGGCGCGTCAAGCCCGACGCCGCATGGACCGACGGATTGTCGTCGTCATTGAAAAAGTAAATGTACGCCCGGTCCAGATCGATCGCGGTGAACACCAGCACCGATCGCACCAGCCACTGCGCCTGCTGGGCATCCGTCACGCCGACCCACTTGGCGAAGGTTCCCTTCGCCGGCGAGGGCTTCGTCGTCGAGTCATACCCGAATTCCGTGAGCCAGATCGCCTTGCCCGGCGCGTGTTGATTTCGCCAGTCGATCACCTTTTCGATGCGCGGCATGAAGTCTTTCAGCCGCGCGTCTTCCGGGTACGACCGCTTCCACGTGGGCCAGCCCTCAAGCTGCGGGTAGGCATGCACGTTGATCACGTCGTACAACTTGTCGAGGCCGCGCACACAGTCCAGCGCCTTGTGATACTTGCCGCTGGGCTCATCATGCATCGCGCAGGTGACGACCTTCAGCTTCGGGTCGCCGGCCCGAAAGCCCCGGGCCATGTGCTCGAACACCGTGCGGTACGATGCATCGTCATACCCGCCGGGCTCGTTGCCGACCTCCGCCGCCTGCACGAGGTTGCGACCCGACGGCCCGAAAAACTTCGCAAAGGCTTTGCCGTAACGCTCGGCGTCTTTAGCCAGGTCGCGCCACTGGTTCGGCTTGTACTTCGAAATCATGATCGAGGCGTCGATGCGATAGCCCGCCTTCCGCCACGAGCCGTACAGTGATTGCCAGTCCACCCTGTTATTAGCGAAGGGGAAGGTCGTCGCCCGGCTCGTGTCGTCGCCGACGTCCCAGTTCATGCCGTGATAATCGCGGACCAGTTCGGTCGTCGGGCGATACAGATCGGGTTTGAACTGCACGGTGTGGCCGTTGATGCCGAGAAAGTCACGCAGCAGGGGTTTGTCCGCATGGGCGTACACGGTCAGCAGGAGCATCAACACGGCGGTCATCGTGATCTGTTTCATGATCAAAGCGTGTCGATTTCGGCCGGTGATGTCAATCGGGTGATGCACGATCGCTCGCCGCTCGGGTAGAATCCGCCCATGACGCGCCGCATGGATGATGATGCCTTTCGCCCCGCGTGGTGGTTGCCCGGCGGGCATCTGCAGACGATCTGGCCGACGCTGGTTCGCCGGGTGAAACTGACGACCCGCCGCCAGCGATATGACTTACCCGACGGTGATTTCGTCGATGTCGACTGGGTCGGCGAGCAGCACGACGATCAGCCGATCGTGATTCTGCTGCACGGGCTGGAAGGATCGATCCAGTCCAGCTACGTGCGCGGGTTGCTGGCAGCGATCGATGCCCACGGTTGGCGCGGCGGGGTGCTGCACTTTCGCGGCTGCAGCGGCGAGCCCAACCGCCTGCCGCGCGGTTATCACAGCGGCGACACGGCGGACCTGGCCTGGTTCATCGACCACCTGCGTCGTAAACACCCCGCTTCGAAGCTCGCGGCGGTCGGGTATTCACTCGGCGGCAACGTGCTACTGAAATGGCTCGGTGAAACCGGCGGTGACAACCCGCTGACTGCGGCGGTTGCCGTGTCGGTGCCGTTCGATTTGAACGCTGCGGCGACGCGCTTGGAACACGGCATCTCGCGCATTTACCAGCGTCATCTACTGACGCGGCTGCATGCCTCGGTGCGTGCAAAGATGCAGCGCATGACCGTTGATCTACCCATCACATCGCAACAGGTTTCCGAGCTGAACACCTTCCGGGCTTTCGACGATGCGATCACCGCGCCGCTGCACGGGTTCGCCGGCGTCGATGATTACTACACCCGCAGCAGCAGCGGTCAATACATTCCGCGCATCGATCGCCCGACGCTGATCCTTCACGCACGCAATGATCCGTTCATGACCCCCGAGGCGATTCCGTCACCGGCCGACCTGCCCGATGGCGTACAACTCGAAGTCAGCCCCGGCGGCGGCCACGTCGGTTTCGTCGCCGGTCGCTGCCCATGGCGCGCCACCTACTGGCTCGAACACCGCATTCCGCGCTATCTCGACGACCACCTTTGATTGGATTTAACCGCAGAGAGCGCAGAAGGATAAATTGAAAACTCACTGATCCGCTCTGCGCCTTCTCCGCGGCCTCTGCGTGCTCTGCGGTTATGCCTTATTACTTCTCGCCGCAGATGGCCTCGGCGATGTTCAGGGCGTGGTCCTTCATCTTGCGGTATGACCCGATCATCGTGTTGTACGACATCGACTCCAGCGGATCGACCTTCTCTTCGGTCAGGCGGACCAGGTGCGCATCGCGCAGCTCCTTGAAGCGGTGCGTGATGGCGTCGCCCTTGGACTTGGCCTTGGACAGCACATCGGTCTGGTTGTGCCGCACGGCTTCGTCGATCATCTGCTGATACTGGGTGAACTTCTCGTGCAGCTCGTTGCGGTAGGCTCGCTCGGTATCGGTCAGGCGGAGATTGCCCTGGCGCAGGCGAAGGTGAGCCTTGAGAATCGTGGCCACGTAATCGCTGACCGATTCGAGCTCGTCGGCGATGCGAAGCTGGGAGCGGGCTTCCTCGGTGATCGAGTGGGGCACGTTGCCGGTCATCAGGTCGGTGAGGAATTCGATGACCTCGTGCTGCATGTTGTCGAGCACCTGCTCGCGGTGGAAGATCTTCTGGACGAGGACCTCATCGGGTTGATCCTGGTCGAAGACTTCGCGGGTCCAGCGGAGCATCTTTTCGAGCCCTTCGCACATCTTCATGATCTCGCCGCGCGACTGCTCGATGCCGATCACGGGCGACTCGACCATGCGGATGTCGAGGCTGGTCAGGTGTGGGGTTTCCTTGACGATCTTGCCGGGGATCAGCCATTCCAGGAAGCGCGCATAGATGCGCACCAGCGGGAGGAACAGCAGCATGTTGATGACGTTGAAGCCGGTGTGCGTGGCGGCGATGGCGCTGGTGACCATCTGCTCGAAATCGCTGGGGTCTTCGCCGAAGTCGGCCAGGTGGGCGGTCAGCGGGTGAAGCTGATGCTGGACATTGGCGATGAACCAGTCGACGCCCTGGATATACCACGGGAAGACGGCGGTGATCCACGCCACGCCGAGCAGGTTGAACATGACGTGGGCGTAGGCGGCTCGTTTGGCGACGGTGGTGGTGCCGATTGAGGCGAGCCATGCGGTGATGGTGGTGCCGATGTTTTCACCGAGCACGAGGGCGGCGGCGGTTTCGAAGGGGATCACGCCGGTGCTGGCCAGGCCGATGGTCACACCGAGCGTGGCCGAGGAGCTCTGCACGATGAACGTGAGGATGCAGCCGACCATGGCACACTTGAGCACGCCGAAGTAGGTATGCGCATCGAACCACAAAAAGGCCTGCTCGAAGGCGGGCACATAGCGCATGGGCTTGAAGCCGTTTTTCATCAGCTCCAGCCCGAAGAAGACCATGCCCAGTCCCATGGCCGCGACGGCGAGGTAGCGCAGTCGTTCCTTGCGGGTGAACAGGTAGATAAACACCGCGGCGCCGAGAATCGGCAGGCCCCACTTGCCGATGTCGAGCACGAGGATCCAGCCGGTGATCGTGGTGCCGATGTTCGCGCCCATGATCACGCCGATCGCCTGGTGCAGGACCATCAGCCCGCTGTTGACGAAGCCGACCACGAGCACGGTGGTGATCGACGACGACTGCACGAGGCAGGTCACGGCCGTGCCGGTGGCCACGCCCAGCATGCGGTTGTCGGTCGCCATGCCGATCATGCGGCGCAGGCGACTGCCCGCCACCGCCTGCATGCCTTCGGACATGTTCTTCATGCCCAGCAGAAAGATGCCGAGCCCGCCGACGACGCTGAACGCCATCGCGAAGTAATCCGGGTGAAGCTTTTTCGAGACGTCCTTGATCTGGCCCTTGACGATGCCGAGCATCGTTTTGGCGTCGGCGTGTTTGGGCGACAGTTCCAACACGTGCTCAAACTGCTGCTTGGCCAGCTCGAGGGCTTCAATGTTTTTCTTGTGGTCGTCGTAGCGGCGCACGAGCCACATGCCGAGGTTGTACTGCCCGGTGATGTCGTCGGCCGCGAGTTTGTCCAGACGCTGCTGGTACAACTCGGCGAGCTCGACGGGGCGGGCGTCGTCATCGGCCACGGGCGGCGCGGCAACTTCGGGCGCGGCGATGGCCTGCGGCGCGTTGGCGACGCCGGGCTCGGGGGATTCAGTCTGACCCAATGCCACCGCCGCGATCAGTCCACCGACAACGACCGCGCAGATGGCGCTCCAATAGGTAACGCGACCCATAAGGAGTCCTTCTTTGAGTGCCTTGGATGTCGTGGCCCGGGTCCAGCCCGAGCGCCTCACACCGCGACGTGCCTCGTGTCGCGGACGGGCATGGTACACAAATTTAACATGGCTTGCATTGGCTGTTTTCAGGCTGAAAATGCAACACTATCGCACATTCAGCGTTGAACGGGTACACTGTCCGATCTGAGTCACGGACCATCCGCCCGACCCCGGTTTCCCTGTCTGGAGACGCCGATGACACGCCCGCAATGGATGTTCACGATCGTTCTGCTGGCCGCCGCCGCCACCATGGTCGCCGCCGCGAAAAAAGAAAACCCCATGTCCCCGATCAAGGATGATCCGAACCTGCCGCGGGTGCTGCTGATCGGTGATTCGATCTCCATCGGCTACACCCTGCCGACCCGCCACCTGCTGGCCGGCAAGGCCAACGTCCACCGCCCCCGCACCAACTGCGGACCGACCACGCGCGGCCTCGAACACATCGACGAGTGGCTCGGCGACGGTCACTGGGATGTCATCCACTTCAACTGGGGCCTGCACGACCTCAAATACATCGCGCCCGATTCAGACAAGCTCACGCGCGTCGATGCGCCCGGCGCGCACCAGCAGGTGCCGATCGACGAATATGAAAAAAATCTCGACAAGCTCGTGCAGCGTCTGAAAAAGACCGGCGCCAAGCTGATCTGGCGCAACACCACGCCCTGCCCGCCCGGCAACGTCGGCCGCGTCGTCGGTGATTCGGTCAAGTACAACCAGGCTGCCCTGCGCGTCATGAAAAAGTACGACGTTCCCGTGCAGGACATGTACACCTTCGTCATGGAACACCCCGACACCCAGCGCAAGGCCAACGTCCACTTCACCAGCGAAGGCTACAAGGCCCTGGCCGAAACCAACGTGGTCGAAATCGAAAAGTACCTGCCCAAGAAGTGATCTCCCGCAAGTAACGCCATCATCATTCCCAAGCGAGGCTCCTATGAAGATCGGATTCAATCTGCTGTTGTGGACCGGGTTCGTCGACGATTCCATGCTGCCGACGATCGAGAAGATCAAGGCCGCCGGTTACGACGGCGTCGAATTGCCGATCTTCGGCGGCGCCGGCGACCCCGACCACTACGCCGCGATGGGCAAGCATCTCGATGCCCTCGGCCTCGGCCGCACCGTCACCACGGTCATGCCCGATGAGCAGCATTCGTGCGTGAGCCCCGATCCCGCTTCGCGCGCCGGCGCGACTGAACACCTCAAATGGGCGGTGGATTGCAGCGAAGCGCTCGGCGCCGAGGTGCTCATGGGCCCGTTCCACCAACCGCTGGGTGTGTTCACCGGCAACGGTCCGACCGACGATGAAAAGAAGTGGTGCGCTGAGGTGCATCACGAGATCGCCGAGTACGCCCAGCCCAAGGGCATCAAGCTCGCCATGGAATATCTCAACCGCTTCGAGTGCTACTACGTGACGACCATGGCCCAGGCCTCCGAGCATGTGAAGCGCGTCAACCACCCCAACTTCGGCACGATGTACGACACCTTCCATGCCAACATCGAAGAGGCCGACCCCATCGGCATCATCGCCCCGAACATCGGCGTGATCAATCACGTGCACATCTCGGAAAACGACCGCGGCACGCCCGGTTGCGGCCACATCGACTTCGCCGCCGCCATCGGCGCCCTGGTCAAAGCCGGCTACGACGGTTGGATGACCATCGAAGCCTTCGGCCGCGCCCTGCCCGAGCTCGCCGCCGCCACCCGCGTCTGGCGTGATCTCTCCCCGAGCCCCGACTACGTGTTCACAGAAGGCATCAAGGTCATCCGCAACAACCTCTGACCCCCGCCCCAGGAAGTAAAACCCACGCCGACGCTGAGCCCCCTTGGGGCGAAGCGTCTGGTATCCCCATGCGCACCGCCGCGCAAAAACCACCGATTCGACACAGTCACGATTCATGCGTTCCGCCCCCGGTTTTTCCCCCGCAATCGCGGGTATGACCCCGCCTTGGCGCACAACGCTGTCGCCTCGTCGCGCCGGTGCGCACCGGCGCGGCAAAAATCAGCCAGTTTAAAGCACTTTTCGCCCGTTTTTTGCCGTTCGGCGCGCACCAGCGTGGCACGTCGCGACACCCTTGTGCGCGCCACCCGATTTCCAGCCCGCCACGCCGCCCGCGCGCACCATCACGTCGCACCAAAAAAGCGACTTTTCACGTTTCTGAAAAAACCGCGACACGTCCGTGCGCACCACACTGACGGACAAGCCGCCAGTGCCACGCAGCGATTGCATGGAAAGAGAAACCGGTCGACTCACGGCTTCGAATTGTCCGCCGGGGTAATGACAGCTTTGTACATGCGGGTCAGTTCATTGGCGTAGGCTTGCATGCCGGCGTTGTTGGGGTGCCACCTGACGCCGGGGCTCGTGCCCCAGCCGTGGTTGGCGGGGTTCAGGGCGTGGGGGGCCATGCTGGCGTAGGGCACTTTCCGCTCGGCGCAGACTTCGCCCATGATCGTGTCGACCTGTTGGGTCCAGCCGACGTAGGTCATGTGCTCGCGGTCGCCGCCGGGGCTCCACACGCCGACGCAGAGCACGACGGGCGGCTTGGGCCAACCCTGCAGCTTTTTGAGCATGGCATCGAAGTTGACCCGCAGCGCGTCGGGGCCGGTCGCCTGCTTTTCGTGTTCGCCGAGTTGGATCACGACGATGTCGGGCTTCAGTGAGCGGTAGGCTCCGAGCGTGGCCGAGCGCGTCGCCACAGCCCCGGTGCCGCCCTTGTTGTGAAAGTAAGGCATGGCCTTGCGATCGGGGTGCAGCTTCTGAACTTCCGCGGCAAACAGGTGGGCGTAGTCTTTGGATTCTTCCGTGGCCGCCATGCCGGCGAGGTGGTCCCAGCCCAGCCGCTTGATCGTGTCGTCGTTGAACCCGTGGCGCGTGATGCTGTCGCCGATGTAGAGGATCACAAACGCATCGGGATCATCCGGCGGCGGCACCTGCTCGCTGACGTCGAGCTCCGATTTCAGATGCTCGGCGTTTTGCTTCTCGGCCGCCGCGGAGAATCCCGCCAACACCAGCACCAGGCCGATGATCATCATCCGATCGCGCATCGTGATTGCCTCCGTCGATGGGTCAGAACATTGGCAAAATTGTTGACCGCTTCTACTTTCATAGCCGCGGGCGGAAGCCCGCGGGCCGCAAGCTCCCGCTCGCGGCTATTATACCCACCTCAAAAATACTCGAGCGTCAGACCACAACCGACCAAGACCCAAGACCCGTAGCCCAAACGCCTTGCCGGGCGGGCGACAGCTTCAGTTCAGTCGCAGACGATCGGCCCACAGACTGCGCCCCAAATCTTCCTGATGTTCAAATTGCATCAACACCAAATCACATTGGGCCAACACCTAATCGCTTTACACCAACACCAAAGAACATATTTAACTTAAATATGTTCTTTGGTGTTGGGCATATTCAACGGTGAGTTACGGTTAAATGCTGCGGGGTGTAAGTATTTGTTATGACGTGTGAGCATGTGTTGTGTCGCGCGACCATGCCATGCGGCGTGTGATTGCCAACGTGAAAGCGAACGGGGAGGCTCGGGTATCAGATCGTGGCCCTGGTTGAAGACTCGTGGCTCAAAACGCCTTGCCGGGCGGGCGACAGCTTCAGTTCAGTCGCAGACGATCGGCCCACAGACTGCGCCCCAAATCTTCCTGATGTTCAAATTGCATCAACATCAAATCGCATTGCATCAACGCCAAAGAACATATTTAAGTTAAATATGTTCTTTGAAATTGGGCTTATTCAACGGTGAGTTACGATCAAGTGTTGCGGCGTGTGGTCATGCGTTGCGGCGTGTGGCCATGCGTTGCGGGGTGTGGTCATGTGCTGCGGCGTGTGAGCATGTGTTGCGGGGTGTGGTTATGTGTTGTGGGGTGTGATTGCCAATGCGAAAGGGATTGGGGGGGGCGGGTATCAGATTGTGGTGCTGATTGAAGCTCTGTGGCTCAGCCGGTTTTGACTGTGCGGGCGATGACTTCAGCACAGCCGGGGGCGGCTGTGCTACAGGGTTGGAATCGGTCGCGTTCTGACGTTCGAGTCTTTTTATGTGCTTGGTATGAGACGGTCGTGAATGATGCAAAATGCTCTGAAGATGGCATCGCATGTGGCAGAGATGATTCCACATGGCACTGGCGGCTTGTCCGCCAGTGAAGGTTCAGCAACATCGGCGACCTGCTCACTGGTGACGGATGATGAACACTGGCGGGCGAGCGGTCTGTGCCACTGGACTGCGAACACTGGCGGGTAAGTGGTCTGTGCCACTGGGCTACGAACACTGGCGGGCGAGCCGTCAGTGCCACGCGCGTTGTTCGGGTGGTTGGGCGATCAGGGCAGGACGATTGGGCCCTGGGTCTGGAAGGTGCGGGACCACTTGATGTTCCAGAGGTCGGTGAGGTTGACCTGGGAGGCGTGGCCGTCGGCGAAGGCGATGTTGACGGTCAGGAAGTGGCGACTGATGCAGGCGCGGCTCATGTGGTAGGGATTGGTCGAGCCCATGGCGGGGCGATCGACGTTGGTGGGGATCAGGTCGTTGTGGTGGGGCCAGAGGTCGGGCCACATGGCGTCGACGAAGCAGGGGACGTCCGAGGCGTGATTGGGCGAGAGGGTGTCCCACCAGGCGGTGGGATAGTCGCCATCGGTGATGGTGTAGGCGGCGTGGTTCTTGCCGCCGGGGTTGGAGCCGGACTGCGAGTTGTACATGAAGCCGTTGAGGGCGTAGGAGCCGTGGTATCCGGCGTAGGTCCAGCCGGTGGTCGCTGAGCCGATGCCGCTGCCGGGCGTGGGCTCGTTGGCCTGGGGGCAGAAGCGGATGTTGTCGACGTGGCCGTGGTACTTTTCCAGGGGCTCCATGAACAGAACGCCGGAGTAGTACGGCATGGGCTGGTTCTTGTAATCAAAGCCGTAGGTCATCAGCGCGGCCTGGTACTGGCGGATGTTTGAGGCGCAGGCGACGATGCGGGCGGTGTCGCGCGCCTTGGAAAGCGACGGCAAGAGGATCGCGATCAGCAGTGCGATGATCGCCACGACCACGAGTAGTTCGATGAGTGTGAAGGCGCGTCGATGCATGAGCAGGGTTCCATGGGGCCCGCGGATTTAATCCGTGGGTTTTGCATTACCAGCCCCGGTCGGTGAAGGGGCGGTTCCAGAGTCGATTGCGTACAGACGGAAAACTGGGGAAAGCCAATGAGTGGTAGGCATCGGTGCTGAGCCAGGCGGTGGAGCCGTCGACGTTGGCGATGTTTCCGGCGCCGAGGTCGTCGCCGAGCGGGTGGCGACCGGTGGCGAATTCGTGGGGGAAGTTTGAGCCGTCGTTCCAGTAGGTGCTGTCTTCGTGGGTTTCCCAGAAGATGATGTCTTCGGAGCGGAAGGCGCTGAGCTTGTAGACGATGTCGTTTTTACCGTACCCGCAGACGGAGCCGTTCATGGTGTAGCTGGAGTATTGCTGGGTGTTGTTGGGCCAGGGGGCCTGGTGGTCGGGGCAGTGGTAGATTTTGAAGTTATTGAGGAAGGGCCAGAGCACGCCGGACTGAGGGCGGGGCTTGGAGCCGTCGCGGTCATACAGCCAGCCGGGGCGGGTGGTGTAGGTGCCCCAGTTGGGCTCGGGCAGGGTGCCGGCCCAGTCGGCGGCATAGGCGATCGAGGCGAGCATGAACTGGCGCATCTGCATCTGACAGGCCGAGGTGCGTGCGTGCGATCGGGCCCGCTTCAGTGACGGCATCAACATGGCGATCATCAGCGCGATGATGCTGACGACCACGAGCAGCTCGAGAAGTGTGAAGCCTTGGCGGCGCATCGGCGTTCCCTGACGATGACGACAAACTGCATCAGTGATTCACTACACGGACTTGTTAAAGCGATCGTGCAACTTTCGTCGCACGACCGCGTGCAGGCGTCGAGCTTTCACGCGCGGCGGCGTCGCATGGCGACCAGGGTCAGCAGGCCGATGCCCGCGGGCAGGGCGGCGGGAGTCGGAATCACACCGACGATCTGCAGGCCGGTGATGCCGACGTTGGAGCCGATGTTGTCGATGGTGATCGACAGTGACGAGCCGGTGATGTTTTCGAAGCGGACGTAGTTGGACCCGACGGCATCGCCGGAGGTGGTTGCGACGGCGCGGAGGTAGTCGGAGGCATCGGTGAAGCTGCTGCCGCCGACGTTGGTGGTGAAGAAGATTTCGTTGGAGGTGTCGCCGTTGAGGTAGACGCCGCCGGTGCGGCCGTTGGCGTCGGACCCGAGGTAGACGTAGACGTCGTAGGCGCCGACGAAGGGCAGGTCGGTGAGATTGATCTGAGCGTCGGTGCCGTTGGAGGCGTCGAGGTAGCCGTCCATGAGGGCGTCGTCCTGGTCGGCGGTGGGCGAGCCGGTGCGGTAGGTGTTGGGAGCGGACCAGGTGATCGAGGCGTTGGAGGCGGTGTGGTTGAGCATGAGGTTGGACGCGGAGCCGGCCTGCCCGCCGCCGGTGGTGGAGGTGGGGTTGGCGGCGACGTTGTTCCAGTTTTTCGCCTGGATGTAGCCGGCGTTGTCGGTGACTGAAGCGCCGACGGTGGAGGTGCCGCCGACGAAGTTGACGCTGAGGACGGCCGAGTGGTCGATGATCTGCAGACCGTGGAGGCCGGTGTTGTTGCCGACGCGGGAGTTGGTCAGCGTGAAGGAGGAGTCGGTCAGGTCGTTGAACACGGCGTAGTTTGCCGCGGGGTAGGTGCCGGCGGTGGTGGTGGTCTGCACGTAGCCGCTGGCGTTGTAGTTGTTGAGGGTCGAGTAGTTGTAGCCTTCGGCGCCGATGCTGATGCGGCCGGTGCGGTTGGCGCCGTCGGAACCGACGTAGCCGATTACGGAATAGCGCTTGTAGGGGATGTCGGTGACGGTGACGGCGGTGGCCGGGGCGGCGCCGCTGTTGTGGTCGAGGTAGCCATTCATCAGGGCGCTGTCGCCGCTGAGGTTGGCGATGCTGGTGATGTAGGTGTTGGTGGCGGACCAGGTGACGCCGACGTCGGAGGCGGCGTTGTTGGACAGCAGCAGGTTGCTCGCCGAGCCGTTCTGGTTGCCGCCGGAGGTGGTGGTCGTGCCGTTGTTGGCGATGTTGTTCCAGTGGCCGAAGGGGATGACGCCGGCGGCGGAGGTCACGGACGTTCCGGCTGTGCCGTCGCGCCCGCCGATGACGTTGATGCCGATCGCTGAACCGAAAGCGCCCGAAGTGCAGGCGATCACGGCGGCGGCCGCGGCGACGGTCAATTTCTCGCGGAAGTTTCTCATCTCAGTGGGTCTCGAAAAAAGGTGAATCGGTGTTTGTCGTGTCGTTTGTCGCGAGCGGGTTGCTTGCGGCACGCGGCACGCGGCACCCGGGGACGGCGGTCCCCGGGCTTTAGTTGCGTTGACGGCGCATCGTGGTCAGCACCAGCAGGGCGAGGCCGGCGGGCAGCGCGGCGGGGGTCGGGATGGCCACGCCGACGATCTGGATGCCGTTGATCGGGGCGCGGGCGACGTTGCCGTTGGTGGATCCATGGGCTCCGCCGATGGAGGTCAGCGTGAAGCTGTCGCCGGTGACGTTGTGGAAGACGAGGAAGTTGCCTTCATCGTTGTTGCCGACCGAGTTCCAGTAGTCGAGACGCTCGACGTAGGCGACGTTGCCCGTGCCGGCGGTGACGGGAAGCTGGAAAGCGTTGGTGACGTTGATGAAGTCTTTGCCTTCGGAGTCTTCACCGTCGAGGGTGACGCCGTTGATGGTGTAGGCGCCTTTGCGCCATTCGCCGGCGTTGTCGCCGTCGAAGTAGACGTAGACGTCGTAGCCGTAGTTGGTGGCGATGTTGCCATCGAGGCCGGAGACGGTGACGGTGGTGGTGGCGTCGTTGTCGAGGTAGCCGGCCATCATGGTCTGGTCGGCGTTGGTGGAGGCGCCGGGCAGGGCGTTGGTGGCGGTGGCGGACCAGGTGACCGAGACGTCGGAACTGGCGCCTTGATTGTCGACGAGGTTGAACGCGGAGCCGGCGGCGCCGGAGGTGTTGTTCCAGTTGGCCTGTTCGACGGCGACGTGACCTGCGACGTCGGAACCGCCCAGCGAGCCGCCGGCTTCATTAGCGCCGAAGTTGATCGCGTATTGGCGACCGACCGCGGCGTAGTACTGCGTGCTGACGGCTTCGGCCTTCAGCGCTGAATCAAAGATGGCGACTTCATCGATGCTGCCGACGAAACCGGCCTGCAGCGACAGCGTCGGGGGATTGTTGGCGTGGTTGGACCCGATGAGGATGTCGTTGGTGATGTTGAAGCTGGAGCCGTTGGCGCCGGTGGAGACGAGCTTGCCGTCGATGTAGAGCTTGGAGGAATCGCCGGCTCCGTCACCGCGCACGTAGACCATCTGATGCCACCGGTTTTTGTCGGCGCCGGCCTGGTTTCTGAAGCTGCCGTGGTAGATGCTTACCGAGCTGTCATACCCCGCGGGATCGGACTGCGAATTGGAGTGAATGCCGAAGTCGCCGCCGGAGCCCTTGTAGGTCAGCAGGTCGCCGCGCGCGTCGGAGGTGGTTCTGTACCACATGCTGAACGAGGCGGGGCCGGCGCCCATGTCGAAGGCGGCGATGTCGGTCAGGCGGACATTGGAGGTGCCTGTGAATCCAGCCGCATTGCCGAGGCTGTCCGCCGCAGAGGCCACGCCGAGCGTGACATTGTTGTACGTGCCGTCGTTGGCGCTGGCCGATGCGTCGGCGGCGGTGGAACCGGTGATTTCCTCGAAGCGGTAATACCCGATGGGGCTGTCTTCGAGGACGATCTGATCGTACGTGGCGGCGCGGCCCATCGAGGCGGCGGCCAGCAGAGTCAGACCGAGCGTCAGTTGACGGACGAAGCGGGGTCGGCGGGTCGGGTTCATCTCACAAGCTCCTTGTCGGGGTTGTTGTTCAACTTCTCTCATGGGGTGATCTCCAGTCGGGCGCCGCTGAAGACGGTGTGGTCGTGACCGATGCCGCCGTCGACATCCCCGGCGCCGGTGGCGATCAGGGCCAGGTAGCGGGCATCGGGATTGATCGGCAGATCAAAACGCACATAGCGGCCGTCGGCGAGCACGACGTCGTTGATCGTCGGCGTGTCGAATCGCCAGACACCGTCAGCATCGCGATGCGGCATGCGGGCTTGTCCGTTGACCTGCGCGGCGGCAATGCCTTCGGGGCCGATCACCACGGCGGCGAGCCGAACGTGCACATTGCCATCGCCGAACGCATCGTCGTTGATCCCGGCCCGGTCGCTGACAAAACGCAGATGCTGATCCTTGAGCCGACCGGCGTGACGCAACTGTTCAAGGTCGATCACCAGCACCGCGTTGGCGTGCATGCCGACGCCCTGTTCGATGCGTTCGGCGGGTTTGATCAGGCGGCCGGTGGTGCTGATCGCGCCGGTTTCGAATTCACTGTCGCCGTTCCACCCATCGTTGGAAATTTTGCCGTACTGGTGGGCGGTCCACCCCAGCGTCGCCAGGTCCAGGCGCACATCCGCAGCAAGTTCCTGCACGGCCGGCCCGCCCTGAATCACGCGGTCGACCCCGAGGTCCGACTCGTCGGCCACCGCCTGGTAGCTGTCGGTCTGCATGGCGGATTCCAGTGGGCGACCCGCGGGATCGTCGAACAGGTTGCCCAGCGCGATCGGCTCGGTCGACGCCATCTCGACGATCGCCCACGGCGACGCGTCCCACGCCACCTGTTCGAGCTCGCCGCCGTCGCTCATCGCCCAGGCCTGGCCGGCTTCGATCGTGCGGCCGAACCCGTCCAGGCTCATGATCACCCGCCCGGTCAACACATCCACGCGGCTGCGGCCGGCCTCGTCGACGCGCAGGGCGAAGCGTGTGCCCAGGTCGATGATCTCGGCGCCGTGCGGGGCGGTGACGGTGAATCCATGCGCCGCCGGCGGCACTTGAGCCACGACCGTGCCGCGCGACAGGTGGCCCCGGTTGGGCCCGACGATTTCGAAATCACTGGGGCCGATCACATCGACTACCGCTCCGGACTTGAACATGACCTGAATCGTGCCGGATTGCAGGTGCAGCAGCCCCGGGCCGAGTTCGGCGCCGAGGGAGGTCGGCAGGGGCGCCGCGTTCTGACTGTCATCGAGAAACACCGCGTGGCGGGTGTCGGTCAGCAGGGCGAGCGATTGCATGGCCGCCTCGTGATCGCCCGATCGTGAACCGCCGGACGACAGGACAAACCACAGCGTGATCGTGAGCGCGATCGCTGCGGCAAGGCTCGCCGCGGAGATGTACCAGACGCTTCGGCCCCCCGGAAGTCGCCTCAGCGTCGGCTTGGGGGGTATTTCACCTTTGAGCAGGGGGGTGAATACTTCCGCGCCGGCGCGGTGCTGCCAGGTGAGTTCGGATTGCAGCGTCGACCAGATCAGATACTGACGGCGTGCTTCGTCGCTTTCGTGAAGCGTCTGCCGCAGTGCTGCGATCTGCTGATCATCGAGTCGGCCGTCGAAATACGCTTCGATCTGGTCCGTCAGCGTCTTCATGATTCGATCCCCCCGGTCAGACGACGATTGATGCACTCGGCCAGCGCGCGCCGCAGGCGTTGAAGCTGCTTGTAAAACGCCCCGACGGGGCGCTTCATCAACTCGGCCGCCTGCTGCATGGTGTGCTGACCGTCATAGCTGAGTTCCAGCGCCCGCCGCTGCTGGGGCGCCAGCTTGCCGATGCACTCGGCCAGCGCGATGCGACGCTGTTCGATCTCGGTTTCGTGGGCGTGGTAGGACGCAGCCAGCTCGCTGAGCAACTGCTCATCGAAAAGATGACGATCGCGGCGGGCCTTCGTGCGATGATTGCGAACCACGTTGAACGCCACCCCGCAGGCCCACGGCATGAACGGCCGCTCGGGGTCGTACTGATCAGCCAGCTCCCACAGCTTCATGCAGGCGTCCTGGTACACATCGTCGGCCGCGTCGGCGTCGGCCACCATCGCCAGCACAAACCCGTAAATCCGCCGCTGGTTCTGCAGCAACTGTTGAACAAATTGTCGATCGGAACTCTGCACGTGCGCCTCGGCCGGCCCGGATGGTCAACAGATAAAACACTCCACCAAGTATTGGTGCGCTGGGGGGCGAATTTGGACAGCATCCGTGCAGAAAAAATACCCGCCGATCGTTAAGCGTCATAACATCAGCGGGTTATGTTGATATGGGGGATTACTGCAAATCGACTCGGCCCTGCATTTCGAAGCTTCTGGACCAGCGGAGATTCCACAGATCGACAAGGTCCGTGCGGGTGACGTGGCCGTCGGTGAAGGCGATGTTCACACCCAGCAGGTGGCGGTCGATGCACACGCGGTACATCTGACCGATCGGCGCGCCCAGGGGGTTTGATTCCAGATCGTCGGGAACCAGGTCCGTGTGGTGGGGCCACAGGTCGACCCACATCGAGTCGACGAAGGTGGGCACGTCGGCCGAGTGCCTGGGCGCGAGCGTGTCCCACCAGGCTTCGGGGAATGGCACGCTCGCCGGAGCGTAGGCGCTGCCGCCCTGGTTGGCGCTGCTGCCGCCGGCGGAGTTGTACATGTAGCCGTTCAAGGCGTAGGAGCCGGCGTCGGATTCGTATTGCCACGCGAGATGGGCGGTGCCGAGGATGCGCGTGGCGCTGGTGGAGTTCGGGTTGACTTCGAGGGCTTCGGGGCAGAAGCGGATCGACTGGGGCGCGCCGTACTTTTCAAGTCGTGACATGTACAGCACGTTGGATACGTACGGCACCGGGGCATTGCGGTAATCCAGCCCGTAGCTCATCAGCGCGGTCTGATTCTGCCGCAGGTTTGACCCGCACGCGACGGTGCGCGCCACGGTGCGCGCCTTGGAAAGCGACGGCAGCAGGATCGCGATCAGCAGTGCGATGATCGCGACCACCACGAGCAATTCGATCAGTGTGAAAGCGCGTTGGCGCATGAACAAGTGTCCTCTATAGCCGCAAGCTGACAGCTTGCGGACCCCGGGGACGGCAGTCCCCGGGCTTTAACGGGCGCGGCGACGCAGTGAAATCAGGCCGATCATCACCAATCCCGCAGGCAGCGCGGCGGGGGTGGGGATCGTCACGCTGACCGCGTCAAAGAGCACCTGCCGCACGGTCGATGAACTCGATGCGGTCGTGGCGGCCAGTCGCACAAACAGGTTGTAGCCGTCGAGCCCGCTGCCGGTTGAGTCCCACACCAGACGCAGCGTCTGCGAGCCGGCCGTTCCGGGGCTCGGCAGCGACAGGTCCGCTTCGGTCAGCATCACCAGCACGGTGTCCGGGACCGACGGATCGGTCTGGTCGTCGGCCCAGAGCCCGAACTCGAAGGTTTCCGGCAACGGCTGATCGCCGCGCTGGCCGACGGTGATGTCCATCGTGTAGATCTCGCCCTCGTTGATCAGGCCGATGTTCTGATGCACGGCCCCGGGGGTCTCGCGCGTGTCGAGAATCAGCCACTGGTCGCCGTCCGGGGCGTCGGGCAGATCACCGGAAGTGTCTTTCTGTATGACGCTGCGGTTGTCGGGGCCTTCGTCGACCCACCCGCTGGGGCCGGAGGTGGTGTAGCCGGGTGACGACGGAGCGGCGGGCAGCTCGAAAGAGCCGTTGACGACCTTGGGCCCGGGGGCGCGGACGCTGGCGGTCAGGGCCACATCGTCGAAGAGCACCTGGTGGGCGTTTGTGTCGGCCGCGGCGCTCGGGATGAACATGCGGACGTACAGATCCTTGCCGAGGTAGGCGCTGGAGGCCGAGTCGTACTGCACGGCTCCACTGATCGGTGTGGCGAAGGTGGGGGTGAAGGCGGATTTGTCGGCACTGGCCAGGACGGTCTCCGGCGAGCCGTTGTCGTCGCTGTCGACGTAGAGGCCGAAGATGTAGTCGTCCGGCAGGGCCAGAGCGCCCGGGTCGCGTGCGCCCAGCAGCATGGACAGATCGTAGATGGTGTTGGACGCCACGGCGCCGACCTGCTGGTAGACCGACCCGCCGCCGGCGCGCGAGTCGAGGATCAGCCAGTTCAACCCGTCGTCATCGGTGGGCATGGTGCTGGCGCTTTCGTTCTGAACGACCACCTGCCCCGAGCCGGTCCAGCCGGTCGGCACCGTCACGATGAAGTTACTGGTCGCCGGAGATTCAAACCCGGCGTTGGTGATCGGGATGCTGGTGGTGATCGAGGCGGCCTGCGCCGTAGCGGCGAGGCAGAGCGCCGCGGCCATCGCCAGGGCGCCTTGGACGTAGCGGCCGAGGGGGCGAATGTTCATGGGGTATCTCCTTCTGTCGAGGTCTGTTGATTTTGCGGAGCCAGTTGTTCGTAGGTCAGCTTGGCGTCGCCGAGCACGACCCAGTCGTAGCGCGTGGTGTCGCCGCCGTCGGTGGTCGCCAGCGTCAGAAAACGATCGCCATCACGCAGCGCGACACGCAGGCGGATCGGGGCATCGCCGTAACGCATCTGCGGATGAGTCAGGCGCGGTGTTCCATCGATGAACACGTACAAACCCGCCGTGGCCGGCCCGGGCTCGATCGGCTCGAGCGTGCAGGCGGCCACCGCCGTCAACTCGATCAGCTTCATGCCCGGATGAACCCGGCGCACGGCATCCAGGTCGATCGTTACGCCCTTGTTGGGGTGCATGAACACCAGGCGATGCGGCGGCTGGAGGTAATTGGTGTCGTCGATGGTCGTCAGATCGGTGCGCTCATCAGGCACGGCCCCGGCCCAGATCGAGTGCCATGATTTGCCGATGGTCTGACCGAAGCCGCCAAACTGATGGCCGGCCGAGTCGAGGGTCATCGGCCCGCGTGAACCGTCGGGGATGAACACGCCGTCGATCAGCGCGCTGTCCGGCACGGGGTGATACTTGCCATCGCCTTGCAGGTAGATGCTCTCGTCGCCGACCGGGCGCAGCGAGCCGTCGGCGGGATTGAGCATGGCGGTGCGATCGCCGGCGCCGTCGCCGCCGGCGAGGATGTCGGCCAGGTCCAATCGGCCGGTGGCGGACAGCGTCGCCAGGCGGGTGATCGAGCGGTGGTCGATCACGGCGAACTGACCGGCGGCCAGGCGATGGGCGGGTTTGGACCCGGTGACGATGTCGACGTGGCCCTCGGTCACGAGCACCTCGCATCGGCCGTCGCTGTCGAGGGTGACCCGGAAGCGCGTGCCGCGATCGATCAGGCGGGTGCCGTCGGGCAGTTCGATGATGAAGCCCCGGGCGGCGGGGGGCACATGGGCTTCGAGGCGGCCGCGCGTCAGCAGGGCGCGGTTGTCGTCGATCATGCGGAAGCTGCAGGGCCCGGACAGGTCGACCAGGGCGGTGGAGTTGAACATGACCTGCGCCGAGCCGGAGACCAGCTCGATGGGGCCGGCCGTCAGTTCGCTGCCGGGTGTCATCGGGGCCTGCTGCGAGGCGAAGACCGCATTTCGAAGCTCGGAGATCAGGGCGACGGGGCGGGACTGCGATGTGCTTGTTGTGGATGACGACGGGGGTGAAAACAGGGCGAACCAGGCGGTGACGGTCAGCGCGATGAGTGCGGCGGCGGCGTACCAGACGCTTCGCCACCGGGGGCGGCTCAGCGTCGGCGTGGAGAGAGGTGCGGCGGCAGGGGAAGGTGTGCAGCGGAAGGTCAGCTCGGTGTTCAGATCGACCAGGCGCAGGTACTGGTCCATCGCGTCATCATCGGTGAGCAGACGCTGGTGCAGCGCGTCGAATTCGGCGGCGGGGAGTTGACCGTCGACCAGGGCGCACAGCAGGTCGTGCAGACTGTCGGGATGGATCACAGCGTCAGTCACGACCGGGCTCGGGCAAGTTCACGGTTGATGCATTCGGCCAGCGACTGGCGAACGCGGTTGAGTGTTTTGTAGAGCGTGTGAACGGATCGGCCGGTGCGGCGGGCCAGCTCGCTGATGGCCAGATCGCTGCCGTAACGCTGATCGATCAGCTCGCGCTGGCGGGCGGGCAGGCGGTCGAGGCAGTGGTCCAGGGCGGCGCGGCGGTGGGCCAGCTCACCGGAATTCAGCGTGATCCACCGGGCACTGAGCCGCTCGA
Organism: Planctomycetales bacterium ZRK34; assembly: GCA_014873095.1. GTDB lineage: Bacteria > Planctomycetota > Phycisphaerae > Phycisphaerales > Zrk34 > Zrk34. The sequence goes on along the minus strand of CP050848.1, from coordinate 1,884,783 downwards.
CCAGCTCGCCGGAAAACTGCAGACGATCGCGCCGGGCGCTGGTGCGATGGGCCATGATTTTGAACCGGGCGACCGTGCAGGCCCACGCCAGAAAGTTGGACCCCGCCTCGAATCGATCACGATCGGCGTACAGGGCCATGACCGCTTCCTGGTAGAGGTCGTCGGCGTCGACCGAGGTGGGCGACATGGCGTGTATGTATCGATAAAGGTCGCGCTGGTGAGCGGTTATAAGCGATACGAATTGCTCGGATGACAAGGCCATACAGCGTCTCCTGCATGAATAAAGCGTGCAGGAGACGGTTTAGTACATCGAATGTCAAAAAACACGCCGAATCAGGGAAGACCCGTCACCGCGGCGGTCGTGTCGTAATGGCGGTGCCACTGCAGGTTCCACATGCGCGTCAGCTCGACCATCTCGCCGTGGGTGTCGGCGAAGACGAGGTTGGTCACATGCCCGTGGCGGTTGGTCACGAAGCGGTAGGTTTTGTCGACCGAAGCGGGGGCCACGGCTTCGGGGTTATCCAGGTCCGAGGCGAACAGGCGCAGCGTGCCGGGAGCGCCGGGGTGGGCCTCGCGCCAGGTGGCGTCGCCGAACACGGGTGTTAACCCGGAGCGGCGGATGTCGGTGATGTTCTGGTAGCGGTCCTGTTCCAGGCCGTAGGCTGATTTGGGGTGAAGATTGCCGTTGTAGCTGTAGCTGGAGCGGTCGAAGGGAAACTTGGTGCCGTAGGGGCGCTGCTCGCTCCAGGCGATGGTGGCGCTGCCCATGCGGACGCCGGCGATGCCGGTGTTGCCCACGCCCTGGTCGCCGGGCAGGTCTTCGGTCTGCGGGCAGATCAGCATCGCGCTGTTTTCGGCGTAGTACTTGGCCAGGATGCTGGTCCAGTACTCGTTGTCTGACCGGGTCAGGGTGTAGTCGAACAACCCGCCGCGCCAGTCGACGGTGTACAGCGTCCACGCATTGGCGAACTGCCGCAGCTGACTCATGCACGCGGCACGCTTGGCCTCATCGCGCGCCTTGCTCAGCGACGGCAGCAGAATCGCAATCAGCAGCGCGATGATCGCCACGACCACCAGCAGTTCAATCAAGGTGAAGGCGCGTTGGCGCATGCGTGATGTCCTTCATAGCCGCAAGCTGACAGCTTGCGGACCCCGGGGACAGCGGTCCCCGGGCTTTAGTGGGCGCGACGGCGCAGTGCGATCAACCCGAACATCATCAGCCCCGCGGGCAGGGCGGCGGGCGTCGGGATGGCGGCGATCAGCAGGTTGTCGAACACAGCCGGCTCGTTGCGGGATTCAAAGACGATGTAGTTGTCGCCCTGGGCGTCCCACGTGAAGTTGTAACCCAGGCTGGTGATGTCGTTGGTCAGGTCGATGGCCACGCCGTTGACGAACACGCGGACGCCCCCCGTCCCGGCGGCGGCCGCATCGGTGTCGACGACCAGGCGGATGTTGTAGACCTCGCCGGCGAAGACATTGGCATCGAAGGTGGACGCGGTCGGGGCGACATTCGCGCCGTTGTCAAACATCTGAAACTCGCCGTTGTCGCGGAAGAGGATGCCGAAGTCTGCCGAGCCGCTGGTGATCAGCGGATTGCCGCCGGGCGTCGCGGAGGTGTGGCCGAAGCTGACGGCAAACCAGTCGCTGTCGCCGCCGGTGTCATTGGAGCCGGAGACGGGGTTGACATCGAAGTCGATGATGAACCCGCCGCCGCTGTTGATCGCCGCCCCGGCCGCGCCGTCGGCGAAGTTCACATTCGGCGAGAGCGTGCTGGAATCGGTGGCCCCGAAGCTGGCCTGATTGTTCACGATCGCTGCGCCGTCGCTGAGCGTCGAGTAGGTCGTCGCAGCCAGCAGGCCGGTCTGACGCGAGCCGAGGTCCGCGTTGATGTCGGCCGTGTCGGTGGTGTTGAAATTGTCAGCCAGCAGCACGGGGCCGGTCCCGTTGCGCGAGAAGATGAACTGATCGGCCTCGCGGACGGCGCTGGAGATGCGCGTCTCATCGATCTGCCCGACGAAGCTGTCTTCCGATGGTGCGCGGTTTTCATTGCCGACGACGAAGTTGCCGGTCGAGGCCAGATCGTTGCCCATCGTGCGCTCAGCCAGCAGGTTGGCGCGCGTGCGGCCGGGCTCAGCCTTGGTCCAGTAGAACTTGAAATTGCCGGCCGAGCCTTCGTTGCCGTCGTAGGTCACCGCCACGTGATACCACGCGCCGACCTCGTAGGCGTCAGGCCCGGTCGTCGGAATCGCCACCTGTGCCGGGCTGCCGCCACCGCCGATGTTGATGAAGTCCAGCTCGCCGGTGCCGGCCTTGATGCGAAACTGAAACGACCGCTGCACAGCGCCTTCCATCGAAATGAATTGCATGTTGTCCGTGATCGAACCCAGCGCGATCGTCGGGCGGATCATCGCTTCCATCGTGAAGGCCCCGGTCGCCGCGTCGGTCACGAAGCCGGTCGGCGACACGCCCAGCGACCCGTAAGCGCCGTTGTCATCGCTAAGAAAGTCGGCCACATGCATGGCTGTGCCGAACCCGCCGGTCACGGCCGTCGCGCCGAACGTCGCACTGCCGCTGAGGGTCAGGTCTTCAGAGCCCGCCGAATCCGCCGCGGGGTTCGACACCTCGTCGAAGTGCCACAGGTGCAGCGTGTCGCCGTCGGTGGCGTAGGGATTGATCGCCGCCTGGGCGACGGCCGCTTGCAGAAGACCCGCGGCCAGCGCCGCGATGAGGATGCGGAAAGTCGTCATGTCAATTCTCCTGAGATGTTGGCTTGGGCGTATCAGTCAGCGTGTACAACTCCAGCACCTCGGACGCCGACAGCGCCCGATCAAAAATCGTCACATCGTCCATCGCCCCGACGAAGGGAAACTCGCCGGGGTGATCCGGCCGCGCGCCGAGTGTGAGGTTGGGCAGGGATTCGGTCTGCGAGGAATCGCCTTCGACCGGCGTGGCGGCGACCGGCTGACCGTTGACGTAGAGCGTGAGCAGGCCCTTTTGCGGCGCGGTCGGCTCGAAGGTCATCGCCAGGTGAGTCCACTGGTCGACAGGCAGAATCGGTCCTTCGAATTTGTAGATCGATGAAGGCACCACATGCGTGACTTGCACGGCGCCCTGCTCGGATAGACGCATGAATCGCCCGGGATTGTTGCCGGAGTTCTGCACGCCGACCAGGTACTGCTGCCGGCCGTTGACGACATCCGGGCGGACCCACAACGCGGCGGTGTAAGCATCCGCCGGCCAGGCGACGCCGAGCGCCACGTAGGTTTTTCCGTCGAACTGCATCGCGCCGCCGGGCCGATCGTATCGATCTGCGGTCGGCGTCGGCTGCCCGGTGATTTTTCCATCGGGGCCCACATTCGCGGCGACATCGCCATTCATGGCGAAGTAGCCGTACACGTTCAGCGTCGAGGCCAGCGCCGCCAGCGAAGGCATCGATTGCATGCGGCCGTCGTGCAGCGACACCGCGCTGCCGGCGGTCAGTTCACGGCGATGGTGATCACTTTCGACACGCACGCGGCCTTCGATCACGCCCACGACGCTGCGCTCGGCCAGCCTGGCGTCGACGAAAAACCGCGTGCCCAGGTCGACGACGCGCCACTGATTCGGCAGGTCGACTTCAAACCCACGCGCCGCTTCGGGGACAAACGCCTCGATGCGCCCGCGGGTCAGTTGCCCGTGGTTGGCATCGATCATGCGGAACTCACACGGGCCGACCAGGTCGACCACAGCCGTCGAGTCGAACATGATCTGCGCCTTGCCGGACACCAGCTTGATCGCGCCGGCCGTCAGTTCACCGCCGAGGTTCATCGGCCGCTGATCTTCCACAAACACCGCGTCCTGCAGGTCAGACAGCATCGCGATGGTGGACGTGGTCCGAGTTTTGTGATCGGGGGTCTGCGTCGAAGTCGGCAAGGCGAACCACGCGGTGATCGCCAGCGCGATGATGGCGGCGGCGGTAGCGATGTACCAGACGCTTCGCCGCCGGGGGCGGCTCAGCGTCGGCGTGTTTGATGAGGTGGGCAGCTTGTATGCGGGGCCCGGGGCCTGCTGTTCGCTCTCGGCCCAACGCCGCAGGCTCACGCTTTCCAGCGTGTATTGCAGATACACGCGGCGGGCTCGTTCATCAGACAGCAGCAACGCTTCGAGGCCGGCGTGATTATCCGCCGCGATCAGATCGTGAATCTGTTCGAGCAGGTGATCGTTTCCGGGGAGGGTGGTCACTCCGGGGGTCATGATTCACGCTCCCCGGTCAGCGTGCGCTCAATGCAGTCGTGCAGCACGCGGCGGGCGCGCTGCAGGGCTTTGTAAACCGCATCGACTTTCTGCCCGAGCGCCGCGGCGACGTCGCTGGCGCTTCGCCCGCCCTGGTAGGCGAGCTGCACGGTGTGGCGGGCCGACGCGCTGAGTTGATCGATGCAACCGGCCAGGGCGCGATGGCGCGCATCGGCCTCGGCGAGCACCGGCTCCGCTTCGGCGGCGAGCGTTTCCAGCAGCCGATCGCTGAATCGACCCGCCGCCCGCTGGCGCTGTTTGCGGTGGGTCAGAATCTGGTAATGCGCGATCGTGCAGGCCCAGGCGCCGAAGTCCGTCCCGGGCTCGTAATGATCGAACTGCTCCCACAGCCGCACGCTGGTTTCCTGTTGAATTTCGTCGGCATCGTTCCAGTCGCCGACCAGGGCGAGGATGTAGGCATAGACCCGCCGCTCGTGCTGGGTCAGCAGGCGGACAAACTGGGCGGTGTCGGGCTGTTTTGCGGGCTGATCCACGAAACCCTCCAATCGGATAAGGCGCATGCCCGGGCGGATTGGACACGCTGCACAAAAAAATTATGACCCTGCGGCAAAACCTCAACCCGCCGCATCGAATTGCACTCACGATCAAAACACACCAATACTTTGTTTTCGTCGAAAATAGAGCAATTGATCTTTGAATCCCCAAAAACCATGGGATTTCATTTTTCATCATTCCGGGTGCATTCAGGTTTGCAGGGCGCTCGTTCGGCGGTTACAAAATAGTTCTTTTCCCCATCGGTGAATTCAAACGAGGTACTGTCATGCGTTACACGTCGGTGAAGCAATTGAAGACCGTCTCGGACAATGTCGCCAAGGCTGCTGAAGCCGCGCTGGAGGCCGGTGGCGGGCTGCTGCGGCTGGCTCCGAACTGGGTGCCGCGCAGTTTCCTCCATCCCGGCAAGCGCCTGAAGCTCGATCCCAAAGATCTCTACGCCTTCGGCCTGGAGCGCGGCGGCATCGACGAACGCTGGTTCGGGTCCACCACCGAAGCTGCCAACGAAGGCCGCGTCCCCGATGAAGGCCTCAGCTACGTGGTGCATGACGGTCAGCGCTTCACGCTGCGCGATGTCGTCGCCGAGCTCGGCGCGACCATCGTCGGCGATGACATCTGGAACACGTACAAGAAGTGGCCCGTCTATTCGAAGTTCTTCGACAACATGGGCCCCATCCCGCACCACATGCACCAGAACGCCGAGCAGGCGAAACTTGTCGGCCAGGAAGGCAAGCCCGAGTCGTATTACTTCCCGCCGCAGCACAACAACGTCGGCAACAACTTCCCGTACACCTTCTTCGGCCTGGCCCCCGGCACGACCCGCGAGCAGCTTCGCAAGTGCATCGCCGAATGGCACGCCGGCGACAACAACATTCTCGGCCTGTCGCAGGCCCACAAGCTGCAGCCCGGCACCGGCTGGCTCGTCCCGCCGTGCGTGCTGCACGCGCCCGGTTCGCTGTGCACCTACGAGCCGCAGTGGGGCAGCGATGTGTTCGGCATGTATCAGAATCTCGTCGAGGGCCGCAGCGTACCGTGGTCGCTGCTGGTCAAGGACATGCCCGCCGACAAGCATCAGGACGTCGACTTCATCATCGATCAGCTCGATTGGGAAGGCAATGTCGACCCCGACTTCAAGCGTAACCACTTCCTCGAGCCGATCGTCGACACCTCCGACGACGCCCACGCCGACCGGTGGATCGTCTACGGCCGCATCGAAGGCAAGCAGTACTTCTCGGCCAAGGAACTGACCGTGCTGCCCGGCGGCAAGGTCACCATCACCGACAACGGAGCCACCAGCATCATCGTCACGCAGGGCGAAGGCAAGATCAACAACCTCCGCCTGAACTGCCCGAAGATGATCGGCTTCACCGAACTGACCGAAGACGAGGTTTACATCACCGCCGCCGCTGCCAAGGCCGGCGTCACGTATGAAAACACCAGCGAAACCGAACCGCTGGTGATCCTCCGCTACTTCGGCCCCGAAACCAACCCCGACGCCCCGAACATCGGCGGCTGATCGGTACACGATGCCCTAGCCGGGCCGCTACGCGGCCCAGGACCAGGGCCGCGTAGCGGCCCGGCTGTTGAAAGTTGCCTATGCCACGACTGCTCACGATCGTGACCTGCCTGCTGCTGACCGCGTCCTTCGCGCCCGGTCAGCAGCAACAGACCGAAGCCGAACAGGTCGCCGCCGCGGCCCAGCAGGCGATCGGCGCGATGTACGGCGGGCGCGCTTACGAGTTTGCACAGCGCATCGACGCCGTCTCGCGTGAAAAATACCTCGAGCGGTTGAATGATGAAGCGCGCATGTTGATCAAAAAAGTCTCCGAGATGCCCGAAACCGCCGAGATGGCCAAGATCCTGCAGGCGCATCAGGAACTGTTGATCAAACCCGACCTCGCCCACGTGAAGATCGACGGCGATCAGGCCTCGCTGCCGCTGAATTTCGATTACGACCAACTGGCCCCGTGGATGATCATGGCCAAGGCGAGCAATGAGTTTGTTCAGATCGCCGCGCTGTCGGTCAAGAATGATCTGCCCAGGCAGAGCCCGCAGTTGGTTATTCGTCGCTACTCGGCCGAGAGTCATCCATATCGCAAGCTCGCCAAGCAGCGGGCCGAGGTCATGCGCGAAAAGGGGATCACCCCCGTGCCCGCGGTGATACACATGGTTCGTGAAGACGGTCAGTGGAAGCTGGATGCCGAAAAATTCCAGGAAGACATGAAGCAACAAGCCGGCCGCTGAATTTGAGACTGCCCGCAGCCCGGTGATTGAGACTCGCCTATGCAACGATTCATCACGATCGCGATCTGCCTGCTGACGGTGAACACCACGTTCGCCCAGTCGGCCGATGAACTGGCCGCCGTCGTGCGCGACACGCTGGCTGCTCCCTACGGCGGGCGCATGCTCCAGTTCGCCGACCACATCGATGAAGAATCGCGCAAGGCCTACCTCGCCCGTTACGGCCCGGCGGCGCGCGAGTTTGTCCGCAAGATCGGCGAGCTGCCCGACGCTGAAAAAGTCGCCGCCTTCGTCGCCGGCTACCAGGATCAGGTGATGAAGGTCACGGACGTCAAGGTCAAGGGCGATCAGGCCCAAGCGAAGATGGCGTTTGATTATGAACGCCTGGCCGACTGGATCATGGCCGTGCAGGTGAACAACGAATACGTGCGCCTGGCCGCGCTGTCGGTGAAGAACGATCAGCCGGCCCCGAAGCTCAAGCCGATCGCCGACGCCTTTTTCGGCGAGCGCCATCCGTACCGCGCCTTCGCCGAGGCCCGCGCCAAGACGATGCGCGAGGCGAAGATCACCCCGGCCCCGTCGACGATTCACATGGTCCGCCAGTCCGGCGCCTGGAAGCTCGACTGGCGCGCCTACGACCGCGATATGAACGTCATCAGTCAGAAACTCAAAAACGTCAGCCAGTAAACATGACGCGGCGGAATCGCCCGCCGCCGTGATACGCGCCAAACAGGAAGGAACACCCATGAGTCATTCGTTACCGAAACTGCACAACGCGATGTGGCCCGGGCTCGTCGGCAAGGAAGAAGGCACCGACCATCCGCCGATCAGTCTCCAGCACATGCTCGAACTGACCGCCGCGGCCGAGGTCGACGGGCAGAAGTTCGACGGCATCGACTACTTCCTGTTTCTTCCGCACACCGATCCGGATGCTTCCGACGACGACATCAAAAAGATCGCCGACCTCATCGCGTCGTACAACTTCACCGTCGGCTCGCTGGTGGCGCCGGTCTGGCCCGGCACGGTCGGCGATTCGGCGATGGGCGATGATGAGCAGACGAAGAAGTTTCTCACGGCCATCGAGAAAGCCTGCCGCATTGCGAAAATTTTCAACGAGCACGGCGTCCGCCAGTACGGTGTGATCCGCATCGACTCGGCGGAGTTCGGCGTCGAGCACTGGCGACAGGACCCGAAAAAGAACACCGCCCGCATCGTCGACACCTTCAAGCAGGCGGCGAAGATCGCGGCCGACCACGGCGAGCGCCTCGCTGCCGAGGGTGAAATCTGCTGGGCCGGCATGCATTCGTGGAAGGACATGCTCGATGTGCTCGAAGGCGTCGGCATGCCCGAAACGCTCGGCTTCCAGGCGGACCTCGCCCACACGTATCTGTACCTGATGGGTTACAACGCCCCCGAGCATGCGCTGCTCAAAGAAGGCTACAGCGAGGACGAGTTCTACGCCGCGTATGAAAAGATGACCGACGCCCTGCGGCCGTGGACGATCGACTTCCACGTCGCCCAGAACAACGGCGAGGTCCACGGCACCGGCACGCATGAAAAGACCGGCAAGCACTGCCCCGCCGACGATCCCGGCGGCAAACTCGACATCACCAGGTGCTCGGGCTACTGGCTCAAGGACGCGGCGGCCCGTGGGATTCAGCACATCTGCTGGGACGGCTGCATGTTCCCCAACGCCATGCTCGAAGACCCCGCCACGTGGAACACGATCCTCGACGCCATGATCAAAGTCCGCAACGCCCACGGGTGGGATGCATAACTGAGCTATTTTTAAGTATGAATTAACCGCAGAGAGCGCAGAGAACGCAGAGTTGAAAATTGATTAGATTGCTCTCTGCGATCTCTGCGTTCTCCGCGGTTCAATCGATAACTGAAAGGTGGACTTCATGCCGCAAAAGGAACTACGCATCGGGCTCGTCGGGTACGGGTTCATGGGTCGCACGCACTCCAACGGGTACAAGCGCGCCAACGACTTTTTTGATCTGGCGTATCGGCCCGTGCTCAAGGCGGTCTGCGGGCGCAATGCCGACAAGACCAAGGCCTTCGCCGAGCAGTGGGGTTATGAATCGACCGAGAGCGATTGGAAGAAACTGATCGCGCGGGATGACATCGACGCGGTCGACATCTGCACGCCGAACGACACGCATGCCGAGATCGCCATCGCGGCGGCCGAGGCCGGCAAGATGATTCTCTGCGAGAAGCCGCTGGCGCGCACCACTGCTGAGTCCAAGCCGATGGTCGACGCGGTTGAAAAGGCCGGTGTGCCCAACACGGTGTACTACAACTACCGCCGCCTGCCGGCGGTCACGCTCGCCAAGCAGATCGTCGACTCCGGCAAGCTCGGCAAGATCTTCCACTACCGCGCCAACTTCCTGCAGGACTGGACGATCAGCGAAGACCTGCCCCAGGGCGGCGAAGGGCTGTGGCGACTGGACGCCGCGGCGGCCGGCTCGGGTGTGACCGGCGACCTGCTGGCCCACTGCATCGATACGGCGATGTGGCTCAACGGCGGCATCTCCGACGTCTCCGCCATGACCGAAACGTTCATCAAGCAGCGCGAGCATGTGGCCACCGGCAAGAAGCAGGAAGTCACCATCGACGACGCCTGCCTCTTCCACTGTCACTTCGCCAACGGGTCGCTGGGCCTGTTCGAGTCGACCCGCTACGCACGCGGGCACAAGGCGCTGTACACCTTCGAGATCAACGGCGCCGACGCCTCGATCCGCTGGGATCTTCACGACCTCAACCGCCTGGAATACTTCGACCACCGCGATGAAGGCATCGTGCGCGGCTGGCGAAACATCCACGTGTCCGACGGCGATCAGCCCTACATGGGCAACTGGTGGGTGCCGGGTCTTTGCGTCGGCTACGAGCACAGCTTCGTGCACCAGATCGCCGACTTCCTGAAATCACTGGAAACCGGCGAGGCGTGTCACCCGACCTTCCGCGATGCGTACGAGACGGCAAAGGTCTGCGATGCCGTGCTCGCCTCGGCCAAGGATCGCGCGTGGAAAGACACGGGCGTCGAGTGGGCTGAGAAATAACCCACGATCAGGACTCGTTGATTCGCGTAGTATCCCCAGCCGGGTCGCTGCGCGGCCCTGGATCCGGGTCGCGCAGCGACCCGGCTGTTTTCAAGGAATCATTCACCATGCGGCAATTCATGTTCATCGTGTTGGCGCTGATCAGCGCAGTGGTTCACGCTGCCGACAAGCCCAACATCATCGTCATCATGGCTGACGACCTCGGGTACGGCGATGTCAGTTGCAACGGCGCGACCGAGTTGAACACGCCGAACATCGACAAGCTGGCGAAAAACGGACTGCGTTTCACCAGCGGGTACTGCTCGGCATCGACCTGCACGCCGACGCGCTATTCGTTTCTGACCGGCCGCTTCGCCTTTCGCGACAAGGGCACCGGCATCGCCCCGCCGAATGCGACCATGCGGATCAAGGTCGGCACGGAAACCATCGCCTCGCTGCTGAAGCGAGCCGGTTACACCACGGCGGTCATCGGCAAGTGGCACCTGGGGCTCGGCGAAGGCAAGGGGCCCGACTGGAATGGCGAACTGAAGCCCGGCCCGTTGGAGATCGGTTTCGACCATTGCTACATGCTGCCGACGACCAACGACCGTGTGCCGCAGGTGTATGTCGAAGATCACCGCGTGAAGAATCTCGATCCGAAAGACCCGCTGTGGGTGTCTCCGAAAAATCTCGACGGCCAGCCGACCGCCAAAGATCACCCCGAACTGCTTCGCATGAAGTGGTCGCACGGCCACAACGACACGATCCACAACGGCATCGGCCGCATCTGGTTTTACGGCGGCGGCCACAGCGCGCGCTTCCGCGATGAAGACCTCGGTGATGAATGGGTCAAGCAGTCCAAGGCGTGGATCAAGGCGAACAAAGACAAGCCGTTCTTCCTGTTTTTCGCATCGCATGACATTCACGTGCCGCGCATGCCGCATGAGCGTTTTCAGGGTAAATCAGGCCTCGGGTATCGCGGCGATTCGATTCTGGAATTGGACTGGTGCGTGGGCGAGTTGATCGACACGATCGAGCAGCTCGGGCTCGACAAGAACACGCTGATCGTGTTCTGCTCGGATAATGGGCCTGTGCTCGACGACGGGTATGAAGACGGCGCGGTCACGCAGCTAGGTGAGCACACGCCATCGGGTCAGTACCGCGGGGGTAAGTACAGCATCTATGAAGGTGGCACGCGGACGCCGTTTGTGACGTACTGGCCGGGTCGGATCAAGCCGGGCGTGTCGGATCAGATGGTGTGCACGATCGACCTGGCATCGTCGATGGCGGCGCTGGCGGGTGTTGACCTGCCGGACGGCGCCGCCCCGGACAGCTTCAACGTGCTGGGCGCTTTGCTGGGTGAACCCGGCGCCAAGGGGCGCGACCATCTGCTGCAGCAGCCCAACAACGGCCATCGCATGGCGCTGCGCGTCGGCGACTGGAAGCTGCTGGACCACGCGGGCCCCAAGCCCTACGGCATTCACACGTTTCAGAAGACCGAAAAGGTGCGATACCAGCTTTACAATCTCGCGGCCGACCCCGCTGAAAAGACCAACGTCGCCGATCAGCACCCTGAAAAGGTCGCGGCGCTGATCAAGCAGATGGATGAACTGCGAAAAGCGGAGCAGACCCGGCCGTAAGCGGTTCTGACCCCGACGCTTCGGCTTCGACGTGGTCGAAACCTCAGCATCGGGCTTGGGGGGTTGACCGATGGCTGGTTCGGCGTTGCGTGTTGCAATAACATGGTGAGACTGAGCGATAGCCCCTCTTGCAGGGCTGAGGCCGCATTATTCATTCATGTTGGAGCAGGCGATCATGCAACGCACCGCAAAGGTTCTTCTGACGGTCGTGGTTTTGATGTTGACGGCGGCGGGGAGCCGCGCGGCCGATGACGGGTTCAAACCCATCTTCGACGGCAAAACACTCGACGGCTGGAAGGCGCCGCTGATGCAGTACTGGTCGGTGGTCGACGGCTCGATCGTCGGCGCGACCGAAGCGGACAAGCCGCTGGAGCACAACCAGTTCATCGTCTGGCAGGGCGGCCCGGTCGACGATTTCGAACTCAAGCTCAAGTTCCGCATCACCGGCACGATCAAGGCCAACAGCGGCATTCAGTACCGCGGCGTGTTGCGCGAGTCCGATGGTCATGTGGTCGGCTACCAGGCGGACATCGACCGCGCCGGGCAGTGGATGGGCGCGCTGTACGATGAAGCGACGCCTCGGAAGGTGCTGGCGAAGCGTGGGCAGAAGACGGTCATTGATGAAAAGGGCGAAAAGCACACCCAAGACGTCGCCGACGCCGCGGCGTTGTGGAAGAACGTCGACATCGACGGCTGGAACGAATACCACATCATCGCCCACGGCGGCCACCTGATTCACAAGATCAACGGCAAGACCACCATCGAAGTCATCGACAACGACCCGGCGGGGCTTGATCTGTCCGGCGTGTTGGCGCTGCAGCTTCACTCGGGCCCGCCGATGAAGATCGAATTCAAGGACATCATGCTCAAGCGCCTGCCGATGGCCGACGGCCGCAAGAAAGTCGTCATGATCGCCGGTCATCCCTCGCACCCCTGCGGGGCGCACGAGTTCAACGCCGGCATCGCGATGCTCGGCAAGCGGCTGGCGAAAGTGCCCGGCCTCGTCGTGGCTGAGTATCACGACAAAGGTTGGCCGCAGGACCCGACCGCTTTCGACAATGCCGATGCCATCGTGCTCTACATGGACGGCGGCGGCAAGCACCCGGTCAGCCAGCATCTTGAGCAGGTCGACAAGCTGATGAAGCAGGGCGTCGGGCTCATGTGCATGCACTACGCGGTGCATGTGGACGCGGGCAAGCCCGGCGACTACTTCAAGAAATGGATCGGCGGGTATTACGAATCCGACTGGTCGATCAACCCGATGTGGGACGCCGACCTGCGTGCGAATAAGAACCACCCGATCACGCGCGGCGTCGACCCGGCGAAGATTCACGACGAGTGGTACTACTGCATGCGCTTCCGCGACAACATGCAGGGGGTGACCAGCATCCTCGAAGCGACCCCCGACGACGAGGCCCGCAGCGGCTCGACAAGTTGGCCGCGCGGCCCGAAGAAGCACATCGTCGAAGCGTCCGGCCGCAGCGAGACGCTGATGTGGGCGGTCCAGCGCCCCGACGGCGGGCGCGGCGTGGGCTTCACCGGTGGTCACTTCCACCACAACTGGGCCTACGACACCCAGCGCAAGGTCGTGCTCAATGCCATGGCCTGGGTCGCCGGGGCGGAGGTTCCCGCCGGCGGCATCGACTCCGAACCCGTCAGCGAGGACGAACTCAACGCCAACCTCGACGCGAAGAAAAACATGAAGCGCCTCGCGCTGCCCGACAGTAACTGAACATAATGACCAATGACCAAACCCCAATGCCCAAGGAAATGATCAAATGCCCAATGGGTGGTGTTTGCGCGTTTGAATCTTCAGGCATGGCTTTGGTCATTGGTGCTTGGACATTGGTCATTTGACAACCAAGGAGCCTTCCGATGAACCGTCTGTTTTTCGCCCTGTTTGCTTTTGTGCTCGTGCTGCCGCTGGGTCAATCCGTGCGCGGCGCTGACGAAGCCGGGTTCAAGTGTCTGTTCGACGGCAAGACGCTGAACGGCTGGGATGGCGACCCGCGCCTGTGGCGGGTTGAAAACGGCGCGATCGTCGGCGAGACCACGCCCGACAAGCCGGTCGTTTCCAACAGCTTTCTGATCTACAAAGACGGGGAGTTCAGCGATTTCGAACTTCGCCTGCAGTACCGCATCACGCCGATGAACGACAAGGGCTTCGCCAACTCGGGCGTGCAGTACCGCAGCTTCCGCATTCCGGATGACAAAAACGCCTGGCGCATCGGCGGCTACCAGGCCGACTTCGAAGCCGGCGACACCTGGTCCGGCATTCTCTACGGTGAAGCCTTCCGCGGCATCCTCGCCAAGCGCGGCGAGAAGACCGTCATCGGCGACAACGGCAAGCCCACCGTCGTCGAGAAGATCGGCGACACCGCCGAGATCCAGTCCCACATCAAGAAGAACGACTGGAACGACTACGTCATCACCGCCAAGGGTTACCACTTCACCCACCAGATCAACGGCGTGACCACCATCGAGTCCACCGATGAAGACAAGGACAAGCGGCGCGACACCGGCCTGCTGGCGTTTCAGGTTCATAAGGGCCAGCCGATGAAGGTTGAGATTCGCAACGTCCGCATCAAGCCGCTCGGCGCGGAGGCTGCGGCCGGCAAGAAGAAGATCGTGCTCGTGCCCGGGCCCAAGTCGCACGGCTGGGGCGCTCACGAACACCGCGCCGGCTGCCTGCTGCTGGCCGATCAGCTCAACAAGAGCGGCCTGCCCGTCGAAGCGATCGTCACCGAAGGCTATGGCTACCCGAAAGACCCGTCCGTCTTCGACGGGGCCGACGCGATCGTCGTGTACTGCGACGGCGGCGGCCGCCACCTGCTCAACGACCACCTCGATGAGTTCGACGCCATCATGAAAAAGGGCGTCGGTCTCGTCTGCCTGCACTACGGCGTTGAAACCGTCAAGGGCAAGCCCGGCGATATGTTCCTCAAATGGATCGGCGGTTACTTCGAAACCGACTGGTCGGTGAACCCGCACTGGGTCGCCAACTACGACGAACTGCCCATGCATGAGATCACCCGCGGCGTCGAACCGTTCAAGATGAACGACGAGTGGTACTACCACATGCGTTTCGCCGACACCATGCAGAATGTCACACCGATTCTGACGGACCTGCCCCCGGCCTCGACGCTGACGCGCAAGGACGGCCCGCACTCGGGTAATCCCGCCGTCCGCAAGGAAGTGCTCGAAGAGAAAAAGCCCCAGCACATGGCCTGGGCCTACCTGCGCGGCTCTGAATACAACGGCGGGCGCGGCTTCGGATTCACCGGCGCCCACTTCCATTGGAACTGGGGCCACGATCAGTTCCGCAAGCTCGTGCTCAACGCCGTCGTATGGACCGCTAAAATGGAAGTCCCCGAATGCGGCGTGCCGACCCAGCCCCTCACCGCCGCGAGCCTGGAAGAAAACCAGGACTACCCCAAGCCCGACAGCTGGAAGACCGCGACCATGCAGAAGCAACTGGACGAGTGGAACGCCAAGAAGTAACCACCCGTCCTGAAATGATTCGCTCCCCGGAACCCGCCGCCACCCGGCGGGTTCTTTTTTGCGCGCCCACCCGGCGGATCGCGCTCCGTTGTCCGGCGATGAACCGCGGAGCGGCCTCACAGCGCGTCAGATCGGGGTGGGTGAATACCGCAATGTCACACTTGGCCGGCGCTGGTGTCGTTGCCGACGGCTGTGCGATCGCGTCACGTGTCGGCAGGCGGGATTTCGTGAATTTTGAGAACAATTCGTCGGTTATGAGGTCTGATCAGGACCGCGGTCAAATATAGGCAAGACCCCGATGTTGGGTTTGCGGCGTTTGGACGTTACACTAATGGACTCAGAAGATTCCCCCCGTGTTCATCAATGGGGATATGATACGATTCGCACGGTTTTTTCTGAAACCGAGCGCCTGCACAGCCCGAATCGAAGTTGACCCGCCCTGCCTGGAGACGTGGCATGTTCTTCAAGTTCGCCTGCCCTTCGTGTGGCAAAAACCTCAAAGTTTCCGAGGAATACGCAGGCCGCAAGGCCCGCTGTCCTTACTGCAAGAGCCAGGTTGCCGTGCCGAAGTTTTCCATGGAAGACGTACCGCAGGCCAAGCCGCGCGCCAAGGATCCCGCTGAGGAGTTGGCGGCCGTATCCAGCGCCCCGACGGCGTCGCGTCGTCCCTCGTCGCCTGCGACTTCGCGCCATACCGAGTCGACTGCCAGCGCGCCGTCTTCCTCCGGCGGCGCCGGCGCGGTCGGCAGTCTGGATGACGGCACCAACGTCTCGCCGATTCTTACCTCGGTCGTCGCCGCCATCGCGTCGGTCGCCTTCTACTTCGCGCTGCTGCCGATCTGGAAGACGCACTTCGCCGAGCTGTTCTGGAATCGCGGCTGGGTCACATATGCCGAGGTCTTCCTCATGGCCTGGTCGTGCACGATCCTGTTCCTGAAGTACCGCAAGCTCAATCGACAAAAAGACGCGGTGCTCTTCGACCTGCTGCCCACGGAAATCTCCGACGAGATCACCGTCGACACCGTCCCGCAGTTCACCCGCCACATCCGCTCGCTGCCGGCCGACCCGGGCGCCAGCTTCCTGATCAACCGCGTGCTCCGAGGCCTGGAGCACTTCCGCGTCCGCCGATCCAGCCCCGAAGTGGCCAACATCCTGGCCAGTCAGGGCGACATCGACAACAACGCCGCCCACTCCAGCTACGCCCTGGTCAAGGTCTTCACCTGGGCGATTCCGATTCTCGGGTTCATCGGCACCGTCATCGGCATCAGCGCCGCCGTCGGCGGTTTCTCCGGTGAGATGTCGACAGCCACCGACATCGGCGCCCTCAAAGACAAGCTCGGCGAAGTCACCGGCGGCTTGTCGGTGGCGTTCGACACCACGCTGGTCGCGCTGGTGATGTCGCTGCTGGTGTCGATCCCGACCACAGCCCTCCGCAAGAGCGAGGAAGACCTGCTCAACCGCGTCGATGAATACTGCAACGAAAACCTGCTGAAGCGCATCAACGACGATGAATCGCAGATCGCCTCCGGCGGCAACGCCCAGGTGATCCGCAAGGCCATCGAGCAGGCGATGACCGCCCACCACGCCGAGCTTCAATCGTGGACCGAGAAGCTCCAATCGATCGGGGGCACGCTCACCGATGAGATTGTGCGCGGCTGGACCGACATCTTCAAACAGATCGACGAGTCGCAGGAAAAACAGACCGGCGCGCATCGCGATCAGCTCGACCACTTGCAGAAGATGATGACCGAGATCACCGAGCGGGCCGACCGCGTCGAGAAGGACACCTCCGACTCGATCCGCACCAGCGCCGACGCCCTGCAGGGCCACTTCAAGGCCATGACCGAAGGCATCACCGCGCTGAACCATGTGCTGACCCAGCTTGGCGAAAAGCAGGTCGTGATTCATTCCAACGGCCGGCGCGGGTGGTGGCCGTTCGGCCGGCGCGCCTATGTGGTCGGTTCCGACGTCGCCGACCGGCCCGTCGAGAGTCAGCCGGCTCGTCGCGAGTCCGACAACGAGGCTTAATCGATGTCCAGGCGACCCAGAGAAGAAGAAAACAGCGTTTCGCTGTTTCCCTTTCTGTCGATTCTCGCGTGCGTGATCGGCGTGCTGACGCTCATGATCACCGCGATGGCGCTGGGCCAGCTCGATCCCGAGTCGGTCAAGGAAGCCAACCGCCAGCTCATCGAAGCCGAGAAACGCGCCAAGGAACACGAGCAGGTCAAAACCCAGATCAGCGAATACGAGCAGCAGGTCAACGATCTGCAGAAGCTCATCGCCGAAGCCGAGGCGATCCGCCAGAAGCTGGAGCGCGCCCGCGCCGAGTTGAAGCTGGTTCAGGCCCAGTACGACACGATGGCCAAGGACGACGCCAGCGCGATGGTGCTCGCCGAGCTGAATCGTCATCGCGAACGCATCACCGAGATGGAAAAACAGAAGCCGCTGATCACCGCCGAGATCGAAAAGCTCAAGGCGGAACTGGCCAAGCGCGACGCTCCGCCGCCGCCGGCCCAGGTGAAGATCAAGCCCGGCGGCTCCGGCGACGATATTCATCCGTATTTCGTCGAGTGCGCCCGCAACGATGTGGTCGTGCTCTTCGGCGAAGAAGAATACCGCGTGCGGCGTGATGACCTTTCCAAGAGCCCTGAATTCGCCAAGGCGATGGCACAGGTTCGCGCCGATCCCAAGGGCGTGATGACATTCCTTGTGAGGCCGGATGCGGTGCACACCTACAACGTCGCCTCCGACGTCGCTCGCGTGAACCAGACCCGCAACGGCAAGCTGCCGATCTCGACCCAGGGCGAGATCGATTTGTCCCTTTTCACCGGTAAGACGAAATAGCCTTCGGAACCGATCATGGCCAGACGCCGCGCTGAAGAAGAAGAAGGGTCGCTGGACTCACTGCTGGATACGATGACCAACGTCGTCGGCATCCTTGTGATTCTGATGATCGTGACGCAGCTGGGCGTCTCCGACGCGGTCAAGCGCATCCTGCGCGCCGGTGAAACGCCCGCCATGGTGATCAGCCCCGAAGCGCTGGACCAGGCCAAGGACCATCGCGACGAGTTGGAAAAGACCCTGCTCGAGCTGCGGGAAAAATGGAAAGACCTCGAGTCCCGCAAGCCCGAGGACGTGGCGGCGATCGAAGATGTGACCAAGCTGACTGAACAGCTTAAAAAAGAGTTGGCCGCGGCGAAGGTGGCGAAGGTCGACGCCGAGAAGCTCAAGAAAGAGCTCGAAGCGCGCGAGAAGAAGGCCGACGAACTGAAGAAGGTCATGGATGCGTTGGAGAAGGAATTGGCGATGCTGCGGGCGCAGCTCGAGACCAAGCCCGATGTGGCCTTGCCGCCGGTGAAGGTGGTGACGCTGCCGAATCCGCGTCAGGCCCCCGAGGGCGCCAAGCCGGTGACGATGCTGGTCATGGACGGCCGCGTCACGCCCGCCGATGATGATGCGCTGCGGCAGGTCGTCGACACGGCCATGAAGCGCCTGCACATCGAGCCCAACGAAGAAGGCCTCATCGATTGCGAGAAGCTCGTCGGGGCTTTCGACGAAGCCAAGCTCGGCGACCGCAACTGGATCATCCGCCTGAAGATTTACAACTTCCGCCCGTACATCGTGCCCGAGCGGCGCGAAAACGGCGGCGAGACCATCGACCAACTCGAAAAGCTCAGTTCCACCTACATGCGCACCGTGCGTCTGACCAAGCAGCAGGGCAACTACCTGCGATTCATCGTGGCGTCAGACAGCTATGATGCGTACCTCGAAGCCCGCCGCCTGGCGGACATCGCCGACGTGCCGGCCGGTTGGACGGCGGTCAGCCCGAACTGGCAATGGCGCATCTGGATTCACGGCAAGGTCAATTGCATCGGCAAGCCCGAGCCCAAGCCCAAGCCGGACACCCCGACCCCGCCCAAGCCTGAGAAGCCCGAAAAGCCGCCGCTGCCGAAGGAAGAAATCGACTGATCACGGCAGTGCGCCGCGGCAACGAATCATCATGCCGCCGCGGCGGTCGGCGTCTGCTGAGGACACACAAAATGCACAGCCACCAGCCGCTGGCCGGCGCCGAACTCGCGGCGCGCGATCGTGGCGGCTGAGAAGTCGCCCTGGTTGATCGCGCCGGCGCAGTTGGTGTAGTCGATCACGACGCCGACGGCTTCACCGGTCGGAATCGAAATCGGCCGATGCAGTTCAATCAGCGCGCCGGTGGTCGACACATTGCGTGTGACACCCGCGGCGTAGCGGCGCGAGGCCGGGTCGAAGATTTTCACCGAGCAGTTCGCTTGCATGCGCGGCTCGCGGCGGCGTTCAACATTGGCAACCATGATGCGTCTCCAGGTTGGATCAGGCGGTCTGTACTGCCTGTATCGACGCAATCGTGAGCCGAATGAAGTCAGAGATCGTCCGAATAACAGCAAATCGCCAGCCATGCTCAAAACAGTTGACAGGATCAACCGGATCAAGGCCTGGATTCATGATCAGAGTATTTTGCGAAGTTTTTGGGCGGTTGTTCTTTCATAGCCGCAGGCGGAAGCCTGCGGACCGCGAGCTTCCGTTCGCCGTTATCACACGGTCAGGAGCGACCCAAAATGATCCAATCCTGTTGATCCCGTCAAATATGTCTTTGTCCTGCTCCGGCTTTTCAGTCTTCGTGGCGGCTGAGCAGGCGGTCGATGGCGGGGGCCGGGCCGACGAGAATCAACTGCTCCTCGGCGGTCAGCACATGATCGGCGGGGGGGTTGAACTGCCGCTTGCCATCGGGGGTTTCAACCGCCAGCACCGTCACGCCGTACTCGCGCGGCAGGGCGGCGTCACGCAGGCTGCGACCGGCCAGCCCCGAAAGCTGCCCAACGGCCACGCGGTCGATGGCGATGTGCTCGGCGGCGGCGGCGTCGATCATGTCTTCGACCGCCGGGTGAAGCAGCATGCGCGTGATTTTGTGGGCGCCGATGACCGACGGTGTGATCACGCGATCAGCGCCCGAGCGGGTCAGCCGCTTTTCGGTGCCCTCGGCTTCGGAGCGCGCGATGATCGTCAGCTTCGGGTTCATCCCGCGAGCCGTCAGTGTGACGAAGACGTTGTCGGCATCGTGCTTGAGGCACGTGACCAAGCCCCGGGCGCGGGTGATGCCGGCGTTTTCGAGGATGTGCTCGTCGGCCGCCTCGCCGAGCACGTACAGGTGGCCCGCGGTGTCGGCGGCGGCGGTGCGGTCCGCATCGTGATCGATCAGCACAAACGACTGATTCGCCTCGGCCAGCGAGTTGCACACGCTCCGCCCCATGCGGCCGAACCCGCACACGATGTAGTGATCACTGAGCGACTGGATTTTTCCGGTCAATTGCCGCCTCCCGAGTATGCTGCGGATCTGTCCGCTGGTCATCATCGCCATCACGCTGGAAAAGGCATAGACCGCGCCGCCGATGCCGAACACGATCATCAGAATCGTCCAGGTTTCCTCGGCCCGCGACATCGCCGGGTTCCACGCGCCGACGGTCGAGAACACATTCGCCGTCAGGTACAGCGCATCGATCAGGTCCGACTCCGGCGAGCCGATCGCGTAATACCCGATGGTGCTGATGATCGCGAAGACCAGCAGAATGATCAGGCTGCGTTTGACGCGGCGCTGTGAAAGTTCGAGATCCGAGGCAGCCATGCGATCAGCTTCCCGAGGCGTGGCGGAACTGTCAAGCCCGGCGATCAATCGCTGGTGCGCCACAGCGCCTGCTCCTGCCCGGTGACGGATTCGGGCGGCGCGCCCGGGGGGCGGGCCAGGGCGCGGCGGACTTCCAGACTCATCCGCCGGCCGATCTGCTGCTCTTCATCGATGACGATCTGCGCGCCGGACAACTCGATCTCGCGGACAAACACGTGGTAGCGCGCCCGGGCGATGATCGGCACATTCGGCGCGATCGCCTGCACGCGCTGGACGATGTTGGTCACGGCTCGGCGGTCGGGCAGCGTGACGACGACCAGCCGCGCCGCCGGCAGGTCCACGTGGTGAAGCACCTCGGCGCTGGACCCGTCGCCGACCTGGCCGGTCAACCCCATCCCGCGGGCCAGCGTGATGTTGCGCGGGTGCAGGTCGATCACGACGGCGGGGGTTTTGGAACGCACCAATACATCGGCGACGCGCTGCCCGGCCGGGCCGAACCCCACGAGCACGACGTGGTCTTTGAGATGGGCGTGGTCGGCCTTGTCGGTTTCATCCAGCGGATCGGTTCGCCCGAGCCACTGCTGAGCGTAGCGCCCGGCCAGCGGAGCCAGCGCGACGATGAACGGCGTGATGAACAGCGACACCAGCGTGGCGGACACCATCACGCGGAAAACCTGATCGTCGATGACGCCCCCGCCGCGCGCCACCTCGATGATCACGAAGCTGAACTCACCGACCTGCGCCAGGCAGAGCCCGGTCGCCACGGCATGAGCGATGCGATAGCGGAACAGCACGACGACGCCGGTGATGACGACCGCCTTACCGATCACCAGCAGCGCGACGATGCCGGCGACCAGCGGGATGTGACCGCTGAGCCAGGCGACGTCGGCGAGCATGCCGATCGAAACGAAAAACAGCGTGACGAACAACGTGCGCAGCGCCCCGATGTCGGAGCGAACCTGCACGGCGAAGGGCGACTCGGCCAGCATCATGCCCGCCAGAAACGCCCCCAGCGCCGGGCTGATGCCGAGCTCGTGTGCCGCCAGCGCCGCGCCCAGCGCCAGCACCACCGCCAGCAACACCAGCAGTTCGTGATTGCGCAGCAGGGCGGAGGTTTTCAGAATCGGCGCCAGCAGGTAGTTACTGATCAGGTAAAAGCTGCCGACCATCACGGTGATCAGCGCGATCTTCTTCACAAACTGCAGGGCCAGCTCGCCGCCGGTTCCTTCGCCCCCGAGCATGCCGACGATCAGCACCAGCGGCACGACCGCGATGTCCTGTAGCAGCAGAATGCCCAGCGCATTGCGCCCGTGCATCGAATCGATTTCAGCCCGGTCGCTGAGCACGCGCAGCACGCAGGCGGTCGACGACAGGGCGACCATCGCGCCGATGGCGATGGCGGTTTTGCCGGTCAGCCCCATGAGCACGGCGATGCCGGCCGCGGCGCCCAGTGTCAGCGCGACCTGCGCGCTGCCGCCGCCGAGTCCGATCGGCCCGATGCGGACCAGACGCTTCAGCGAAAATTCCAACCCGATGGCGAACAGCAGCAGGGCGACGCCGAGTTCAGCCGTGGCGGTGACCACATCCCCGCCGCTGACCCAGCCCAGGGCCCCGGGGCCCAGCAGCGTGCCGGCGAGCAGATACCCGAGTATGGCCGACTGTTTCAGCCGCTCGAAGACGACCCCGAGCACCAGGGCTGCGCCCAGCAGCGTGACGATGTCTGCGACAGGTTGCCAGAAGCCGTGTTCCATCGCCCAAAGGATAGCACGCCACGGGCGACAAATGAAAAAAACCCCGCGCCCTGCGGCACGGGGTTTTGAATTGTGAATGCATCTGGCTTCAGCGTCGACGGCGACGCATCAGCAGGCCCGCGCCTCCGATCGCGAGCAGACTCATCGAAGCGGGCTCGGGGGTCGTGACCGATTCGGTCTGGCCGACGAGGACGCCTTCGTTCGGGTTGAGGTTGATCGCGTACTCGTGGATGTTCATCTTCTGGGTGGTGCTGCCGGTCACGTCGATGTGCATCCAGCCATAGTAGGTGTTGACACCGTCGTTGAGCATCAGACCGAGGTAGCCATCGACGAGGCTGCCGCCGCCGAAGGTTCCGCCGTAGCTGGGATCACCCCAGCCCCACATATCTTTGTAGCGCGAGTAGCCGGCGAGCGTGACCTGATCGGTGGAGAAGCTCATCGCGCCGGACACCTCATCGCCGAGGGCGAGGTTCATCGCTTCGACGCCGGCGACGGCAATCTGCACCGAGGTGTCAGCGGTCAGCTTGGTGTGGGTGGTCCAGCTGTAATCCGCTCCGCCGTAGGAGTAATACTCGCTGAACAGGTAGAAGTTGATCTCGCTCCACGCGGCGCCATCGATGAGCGTTTTGCTCAGCCCCGTGGCGATTTTGCTGACCGACGCATTCAGCGCCGGGTCCAGCACCTCGTGGATCATCACTGCCTGCGCCCTCCGCCCCTGGCCCGCCAGCACCAGCGCAACCACCGCCATCGTGATCATCAATCTTTTCATTCCGTTTCTCCTGTCAGGTAATAAGGATTCCGAATTTCGCCAGATCAGCCGCACACATGAGTCGTACGTGCGTACTAATCACAAATTAGATATATCACGTTAAATATCTTGTGTCAAAAGAAAGATTGGCTATTCTTGTACTTCAGTCTTAATTTGTCACGTAAACTGGTTGGGGAGTTCCAGTAAACCGAGCGGGTGTACATCGAACCTCGCAGTGGTATCATGTGCCCCCTGAAGGCTTTGGCTTCATCATCAATTTTCGAAGGCGTCCATGGCTGACCCGCCCAAACCCCGCGACCGCTACCCCAATGCCCAGGGGATCGCCACGCGACAGGCCATCGTGGCCGAGGCCGGGCGCGTCTTCGCCGAGCGAGGCTACGAAGGCGCTTCCATGCGCGACATCGCCGAGGGATCCGGCGCCGCGCTCAGCTCGCTGGTGTACCACTTCAAAACGAAGAAAAATCTCTACCTCGCGGCGATCCAGCATTACGTGATCGCCGAGTCCAAGCTCGACCACCATTTCCGATTCTTCCACGACCTGAACTACGACGATCATCAGGCGGTCGTCGATGCGATCCGCGACAGCATCCGTTCCTTCCTCGAAGCGTGTCACGGCCCAAGCGCCAACGAGATAACGTTGGCGCTGTATCGGCGGATCATGGTCGAGTCGGATGTTGAGGCGTTGATGATGCTGCTGGAGTGTTTCGTTCCGGTGCAGCAACTGTTGCCGCAGGTGATCGCCCGCATTCGGCCGGACTTCACCGAGGTCGACATCGGCTTCTGGGTGCAGATGTACTGGTCGCTGCTTCAGTACACGGTCATGGGCAAGAAGCTGATTCTGTACGACATGCAGCTCGGCGATGAATTGCCCGCGGCCTACCTGGATGAAGCATCGTGGCGGTTTGCACAGTATTGCGCCGCGCCGCTGGGGCTGCCCGAGCCGACGCGGTATGCTTGAAAGTGGTGAAGTGGCGATTTGGCGAAGTGGTGGTGAACAACGGTGCGATAAACTCGCACATCACCACATCACCACATCACCACATCACCACATCACCACATCACCACATCACCACATCACCACATCACCACATCACCACATCACCACATCACCACATGTTACAGTCCGCTGCGGAGGAAGAACTCCATCAGCTCGTGGCCGAACTCGATGTGCAGGTCCGAGTCGTTGGAATTGTTTTCGTTGAAGGGCTGATTGCGCACGCCGCGGATGCGCGTGCCGGCGAGGCAGAACGGCGGCGGGGTGGCATCGTGCTTGCGCGTCTCCACGCACGTGTAATGATCCGGCAGCAGCAGCACGCGCCAGCCTTCGTCGTAGGTTTTGAGCTTCTCGAGCACGGGGCCGACCACGTGACGGTCGATCGCTTCGATGGAGGCGACCTTCGTGGCGGCATCGGCCTGGTGCGAGGCTTCGTCGGGCGCTTCGACATGCACGCAGACCAAGTCGTACTGATCAAGCGCTTCGCAGGCGGCTTGGCCCTTGCCGGCGTAGTTGGTGTCGTGATACCCGGTGATGCCTTCGACGGGCAGGCGGTCCCACCCGATCAGCGCGGCGATGCCGGCCAGCAGATCGACGGCGGTGATCATCGCCCCGCGGATGCCGAAGCGGTTTTCAAACGTGTCGATGGCGCGCGGTGTGCCCTGGCCCCAGAGCCAGACATGCGACGCCGGCGGCTCGCCCATCTCGCGGCGCGTCACGTTGACTTCGTGCTCGGCGAAAAACGTCTCCGACTCGGCGATCAGCTTCTGAATCAACGCGGCGTGTTCACCCCCGCGCGGTAGAAACTTTTTGATCGGCTCGCCGGGAATGTCATGCGGCGGGGTCGAATTCAATTCTTCATACGCCCGGCCGGAGCGGTCGACCATGATGTTGCGGTAGCTGACGCCGGGGTGAAACTCCAGGCCCTCGGCGAGCCCGAGTTTTTTCACGTGCTCGGCGAAGTCGGCCAGCAGGCGGTGGCCCTCGGCGCTGGTGATGTGACCGGCGGAGTGGTCGGCCATCGAGCCGTCGATGACCGTCACGAGATTGCAGCGGAAAATCCACTCGCCGGGCTTCATGGCGATGCCCATGGCGGCGGCTTCCAGCGGGGCGCGGCCGGGGTGATACCGATTCGGATCGTAGCCCAGCAGCGACATCGAGCAGACATCGGACCCGGCGGCGAAGCCTTCGGGCGTCGTGGCGACGGTGCCCTGGCGGCCCTCGGCGGAGATGCGGTCGATGTTCGGCTTCCGCGCGATCTGAAAGGGGGTGTGACCGTCCAGTGCGGTCAGCGGATAGTCGGCGGCGCCGTCGGGAATGATGATGGCGTATTTCATGGGAGCGATTATAGCGGGCCGCGCCGTGTCATGCCCGTTGCGGTCGAACGTGGCGCAACTTATGATGGGCGTCCCCTTTAACAAGAGCGGAGGCAAGCTCATGCATGTTCGTTCCCTGGCCGCGTCGCTCCTGGCAGTGTTGTTCGTGATCACCCTCGGCGGATGCAGCGGTATGCAGAAAAGCTCGATCGCTGTGCAGACCGACTGGGGCGCCGCCCACGAGCAGACCGTCGAGTTGTACACCCTGACCAACGCCCACGGCGTGACCGCCAAAATCACCAACTACGGTGCGATCATCACCGAGCTGCACCTGCCCGATCGCGACGGCAAGATGGCCGACTGCGTGCTCGGGTTCGACTCGCTCGATGGCTACCTCGCCGGCCATCCCTACTTCGGCACCATCGCCGGCCGCTACGCCAACCGCATCGCCAAGGGTAAGTTCACCCTCAACGGCAAGAAGTACCAGCTCGCCACCAACAACGAGACCAACCACCTGCACGGCGGCGATGAAGGCTTCGACAAGAAGGTCTGGGACGCCGAGCCGATGATGACCGACGACGGGCCGTCCCTCAAGCTCACGTTGGTCAGCCCCGACGGCGACCAGAACTACCCCGGCAAGCTGACCGTCACCGTCATCTACACGCTGACCGACGCCAACGAACTGATCGTCGACATGTCCGCCATCACCGACGCGCCGACCATCATCAACCTCGCTCAGCACACCTACTGGAACCTCGCCGGCCAGGCCTCGGGCAATGTGCTGGACCAGGTGCTCGAACTCAACGCCGACTACTACACGCCGACCGACGACACGCTGATCACCACCGGCGACATCGTCCCCGTCAAAGACACCCCGTATGACTTCACGAGCCCCAAGCCCATCGGCAAGGACATCGATGCTCTGCGCAGCGGGCCCGGCAAGGGCTACGACATCAACTTCGTCGTCAACGGCGACAAGGATCAGATGCGTTACGTGGGCAGTGCGTTTGACCCCGCCTCCGGCCGCCAGCTTGACCTGTGGGCCAATCAGCCGGGCGTGCAGTTCTACAGCGGAAACTTCCTCGACGGCTCCAACGTCGGCAAGGGCGAGACCGTGTACAACCAGCACCAGGGCTTCTGCCTCGAAACCCAGCACTACCCCGATTCGCCGAACAAGCCCGACTGGCCCGGCGTCGTGCTCAAGCCCGGTGAAACCTACCACCACAAGATGCTGTTCATGTTCACGACGCGCTGATCGATATGCACATGATCTTTCGAGGCGGGGGGATTTAAATCCCCCCGCCTTGTTGTTTATCCGATCCGCCCGTCTTCGCGCGGTTTGATAAAGATCGGCGTGTACACGATCAGAAACAGCACGAACGCGATCGCCCACAGCACACCCGAAGCCGACACGCAGGCGGCGTACTTCTGCGGCACGACCATCGGGCCCAGCACGCGCACCACCGCTGCGAGATTGATCACGACAAACGCCGCGATCGTGATCTTCGAGGCTTTGAGTTCGCGGGCGGTGTGGCCCAGCGACACGCGCGCCATCATGCCCATGGTCAACACGCCGATCGCGCCGACGGTCATCGCATGCGTCGGCAGCATCGGCATGACATACCCCCGCGCCGCCGCCGCCCGCATGATCAGCGCGATGATCAGCCATGCATAGCCGGTGTACAGCACCCACAGCAGCGGCACGCCCCACACCCGTCGATCGCACCACCCGACGAATCGCAGCGTGTGCGCCACCGCCGCCAGGGCGGCCAGCAGCGCGATCACTTCCAGCGCCGTCGGCGCCACCAGTTCGGCGAGCGTCAGCGCCACCAGCGTGGCGATCGAGGCGATCTCCAGCGCCGGGTAGCGTTTGACCTTCGCCTCGGGCAGCCGCTTGGAGGCGAAGTACGGAAACACCCGCCCGCCGACGATGGCGATCATGATCATCACCAGGTAGACGGCGAAAAACGCGCCGGGTCTTGCGACGGCGGCGATGCCCATCGCCTGCAGGTGCATCATTACGTTGGCGATCGTCATCGCCAGCAGCAGCACGATGAACACGAGATTGCGCCAGTTTTGCGTTTGAATGATCGGCACGGCCACGGCCGCGATCAGCGCCGGCAAAAAGGCGATGTCGATCGCCGCGATCAGCGGTTCGGGCATCACCTCGCCGCTGAGAATCGCCACGCGCCCCGCCAGCCACAACCCGACCAGCGCCATCAACCACGGGCCATGCGCCGTGCGCATTCCGGTCCAGTTGCTCGCCGCCGTCAGCAGAAAGCCGGCGATCACCGCCGTGGTGAACGCGAAAATCATCTCGTGGTAATGCCAGGTGAAAATGTCGAAGTATCGGCCCGGCGCCACCGCGATCCATTCACCGCGGTAGATCCCCACCCAGACCGCCACCAGCATGATCGCGCTGACGCCCGCCAGCAGGAAGAACGGCCGAAAGCCCATCGCCCACAGCGGCATGCTGTTTTTATCCGCTCCCGCCGCCACCCCCTTCACCGCCAGCGGCACCACCTGTTGCGGTCTCTTCGCCATCGTCTGTTGATCCTTTCAACCTCACCAATCGGCGAGGGGTTTAAGCTTCGGAGCGTCACCCGCCGGTTCGGCGGTTTCGATCAGCACAATGATCCGCGCGGTGCTGATGTTATCAAGCTGCACGGTCAGTTTGCGTTCGTGGTTGGTCTTCTGGCCTTGCGGGTTCGGCGAAGTCGCCAGCGGGACGGCGTCGCGCACCTCGAACGTCGCACCGGCCGGTTCCAGCAGCTTCACGCGAATCTGCTTGTCATGCTGATTCAGCGTCGCGATGCGCCGGGCTTCATCCAGCGCGACCTTGGCCGGCGTGTGCATGAACCAGAGCACCTGCGTCGGCTTCTCGCATTCTACTTCATCCTGCACGAGCACCGACCGCCGCTGATTCATCAGCATCAGCCCGCGCTTGGCTTGTTTGACCCGCGGCGCGTAGGCGGGTGTCAGATCAACGATCGCCAGCGCGTGATCATCACCGCTTTTGAATCGCGTGATCGGCGCGGTCGCTTTGGGGTTCTGATCCGCTTTGTTGTCCGGGGCGATCACCAGCGTGTTGTGACCTTCGGCGCGCAGGCGGTAGTAATTCCAGCGGCCGCGGCCGAAGTAGCTCGGCAGGTTGTAGTTGTCAGCCCCGAGATCGTTGATCCACCGCTCGCCGTGGGCGTCGAGGATGAAACTGCCGAGGTCGAGGTGACTGTGGTTGACGGCATTGGACCCGCCCTTAAATCCGACACACACCGAGTCGTGATCCCACCCGCTGCGCATCGACACGAAGTCGATCCCGCGGAAGTGTTTGTCCCGCGGCATGTGGTCGAGGTCTTTCGATGCCCCATCGGGCGGATACCAGATCATGTCGCGCGCCTGCGCGGTCTGGTGCAACTGCTGATACGAGGCGAACAGCGGCTGATTGAACCGGTTGGCGAACCAGAACAGCGAGGGCGCATTGACCACGCGGCCCATCCCCGCATCGGCGAAGTTGAACGTGCCGACCGTGCCGGTCATGTAGATCGGAAACCAGCCGGCGTGGTCGAAGCCTTCGATGTCCGCCAGGCCGAAGTCCGTGCCCATGGCGGTGTCGAGCGCGGCGATCATGCCGACGTTGTAGCGCACCGCGTAATGCCAGTAGCTGACGCCTTCGCCCCAGCCGCCGTCCGGGGCGAAGTGTTTCATCGCCAGCGGGGTCGACACGATCGCATCGTGCAGAATCTCACCGGCCATTTCGGGTTTTTCATCAGCCAGAGCCAGCGCGCCGAAGGTCATGCCCGAGTTGCACACCTGGTTCCAGTTGTGCTGGCTGCGGACCCACCAGCCGTAGCGCTCCTCGCCGCGGTAGCACTTGAGCCCGGGGGTCAACCCGTGGCGGATGATCGCCTCGCGGATGACGGCCCGCTGCTCGTCGGTCCAGTCGTTGTACAGCCAGTCGTAGGCGATCGCCACGCCGTGCGTCATCTCGGCGGTGTCCAGGTAATGGCTCGGGTTCCAATCCTTGAACTCAGCCACGGTCTTCATCTCGACAAACAGCCGATCGCGGTACCGCGCTTCGCCGGTCAGCCGATACGCCATCGCCAGATCGAACACCCGCCCGACGACGCGCCGGCTCACCGCCAGCAGTCGCTTGCCATCGGGAATGCGATAGGTCACCGGGGCGTCGTCCAGCAGATCCTCAGCCCGCGCGATCAGTTGCTCAGCCATGCGGGCCATGACCGGCTCGTCGGCGACGCGCTTTTTGAGCGTGTCAAAACCCGCCGCATCGATGTACAGCCGAGGGTGGTCCGGGCGAACCATCTTGATCAGTTGATCGCCCGCCGGCAGATTCTGCCACGTCGCCGGCTGATCGGCCCGCAGTCCCGTCACGCCCAAAAGCATGATAAAACAGCAAAAAAACGCTAATTGTCGCATGTCGGCACTCCGGTTGGGCCTCGAAAAAGACGTTCACAGACAACAAAAGTTCTATATCCGATTGGCGTCTGCCGCCAGCGGCGGCTAAGCTTTGCCATTCCAGTATTCACGGAGCAGCCCGTGCTATCACAGACTACCGAATATGCGCTTCGAGCCGTGGTCTGCCTGGCGGCGACGCCTGAGCAGCCCAAAACCTCCCAGCAGCTTGCCGATGAGACGCTCGTGCCCTCGGGGTACATGTCCAAGGTGTTGCAAGAGCTTGGCCGGGCCGGTCTGGTCCGCAGCCAGCGCGGCCTGCACGGCGGGTCCATGCTCACGCGCAGCCCCGAAGACGTGACGATCCTCGATGTCGTCAATGCCATCGAGCCGATCCGCCGCATCGACAAATGCCCGTTGGGACTCGAGTCCCACGTCAAGCTCTGCCCGTTGCACCGGCGTCTGGATGAGGCGATGGGACAGGTTGAGTCGGCGTTTTCCGGCACAACGATCTCCGAGCTGATGAAGGAAAAAGCGGAGTCCACCCCGCTCTGCGAGTCGCTGAAGCCCACGCAGGTCACGGTCAAGAAGACCAAACGCTCCAAGTCACGCTGATGATGCAGCGATTTCAGGATCCGATGCGCCAGCTTTGCGGCAGGTAAGCGCAGTCGGGTTCAGCCGCCAGCGGGTCGCGCGTCAGTGCATAGGCCCGCGCCCGGCTGCCGCCGCAGTCATGTCGAAACTCGCAAGCGCCGCACTTGCCGCCCAGCAGGTCGGGATCGCGCAGCTTGCGGAAGATTTCTGAATTCTGATACACGTCCACGATTGACTGTCGCGGGTAGCGCCCCGCTTGGATCGGCATGAAGCCTGACGGGAACACCTGCCCGGTGTGCGAGATGAACATCACGCCCTTGCCATCGTTGATGCCGATGGGGGCGCGTTCGGCCCGGCCGGCCACATCGCCGCGCTGCGGGTCGCCGTCGCGCTGCAGCACGTATCGGCGGTAGTGCGGCGCTTCGGTGGTTTTGATCGCGTACGGCTGCGACTCGGCGTGATGCCACAGCCGCTCGAAGACCTGTTCATACTCCGTCGGCGTGATGCGTTGCTCGGCCAGCCCACGGCCGACCGGCACCAGGAAGAACACCGACCACAACACGATCTTTTCATCGGCCAGCATCTGCGCCATCGCGTCGAGCTGCCCGACGTTGCGGCGCGTCACGGTCGTATTCACCTGCATGGGCAGATCAGCCTGGCGCGCCGCCGCCATGATCGACAGCGTGTGGTCGTAGCTGCCGTCGACGCCGCGAAACGCATCATGCGTGGATGCATCGATGCCGTCGAGGCTGACCGCCAGTCGACTGATGCCCGCTTCACGCAGATCGTGCACCGCCTGATCAGTCACCAGCGGCGTGGCCGACGGCGTCAACGCGGTGGTCAAGCCCACCTGGCGAGCGTGCCGCACCAAGTCATACACGTCCGGTCGCTTCAGCGGATCGCCGCCGGTGAAAACCAGCAGCGGCGGACGACGGAACTCGGCTAGCTGACCGATCAGCCCGCAGGCGCTGTCGAAGGAAAGCTCGCTCGGATGGGGCTTGGGCTGGGCGCAGGCCCTGCAGTGCTGACACACCAGGTCGCATGCCCGCGTGATCTCGTAAAACACCACAAACGGGCTGTGGTGCACATCGTCCGGCTCGTATTTGACCCACCTCGGTCGCGGTGAGGGCGACGCCGTTGAAGTGGGGTAACTGGCTGTATCAGATGATTTTGCGCTGACCATGTCGGGCCTCCATCATCCCGCAAACCCCATGGTTCCTACGGGATGCGACATGATAAGCGGCACAGCAGCTTAATTCAAGACAAAGATATCCACAATTTGCGATATGGCGTCCGCCGTTAACTCACATCGTCGGAAGCGGGGGCGCATTTGTTGCCACTGCAGCACCAGTTGCGAAACAGCAGATGGTCGAGGCTGAACCGCCCGGGGCCCAGCAGGCCCAGCGCGATCAGAAACAGCCCGAGCGTCATGGCGAACTCGATGCCGCCTTCGTTGACGGGGAACTTACCCCAGTGCACATGGAAGACGGCGACGCACATCGTGAAGGCCATCGGTATCGTGGCCAGTCGCGTCAGCAGGCCGACCGCCAGCAGGATGCCGCCGCCGAATTCAGCCAGGGCCGCCAGCGTCGCGCTGAGCATCGGCAGGGGGATGCCCAGCCCTTCGTGAAACATCTTCGCGGTGCCGGGGATGTCGGTGATTTTTCCGTAGCCGTGGTAGATGAACACCGCGGCCAGGGCAAGGCGGATGATCAGCAGACCGAAGTCGCCGGCGAAGGGACAGCATTTGGTGTTCATCAGATTGCTCCAAGGCTGGGGTGTTGCCTGCTGTATCAGTCTACGCATTCAGTTCGCCGGCGGCTGCGCGCTGCGCGGCGATCGGATCGTCGAGCCAGTTCTGATACATCTGCTGCGACATCGGATCGGGGAAGACCGCTTCGATGGAGGGATCATTCAGCGCGGCCAGCAACTGATCAGACACGACGCTCGGCGAGAAGGTGTCGAAGTCGAGGTCTTTGGCCATGTCGGTGTCGATGGGCCCGGGGTTGACGACGAGCGTTCGCGTGCCCTGGGCGGTAAGCGTGGGGCGCATGCCGAACGAGAGCGACAGCACCGCCGCCTTCGACGCCGAGTAGGGCGCGAGGATGGGGAAGTTCAGGTACGAAGCGATCGAGGCGATGTTGACGACGGTTCCGCCGCCGTTGTTTTTGAGCACGGGGGCGAAGGCGCGCGTCATGCGGATGACACCGAGGTAGTTGACTTCGATTTCGTGCCGGGCCTTGTCGATGACATCGTTTTCGAAGCCGGTCGACTGGTAGAGCACGCCGGCGTTGTTGATCAGCAGGTTCACATCGGGGGCGGTGCGCACCGCGGCGGCGACGTCGGCCTCGCTGGTGACATCCAGCACGACGGGCACGAGCCGATCGCCATATTGAGCTTTGAGGTCGTCGAGGCTGCTGGCCTTGCGGGCCCCGGCATAAACCCTTGCGGCGCCGGCATCGAGCAGCGCGATGGTGATATTGCGGCCGATGCCGCGGTTGGCGCCGGTGATCAGGGCGACGGTGGTGGTGATGTCAAAACGGGCCATGGGGAAAACTCCGGTCCAGGTGGGCGGGGACAGGCTTCAGATGCGGGGGGCAAATGGGGGTTACTGGGATTTTGCACAAGGGCTCAAACGCCTTATCATGGCCAGTCCGCACCCGCGCGGCATTCACCGTAAACATTTGCTGAAGGATTCGAAACATGGCATCGCGAGCAAAGATCTCGATCATCGGCGGCGGCGGCAACGTCGGCGCTTCCTGTGCACTGTGGGCTTCGGTCAAGGAGCTCGGCGACATCGTGGCGGTCGACATTCCCCAAGCCGAGGGCGTGGTCAAGGGGCGCATGCTCGACCTGGTTCAGGCGATGTCGATGGAGCGCTCCGACTCGGGCGTGCTCGGCACGACCGACTACGCCGACATCGCCGGTTCCGACGTCGTCGTCGTCACGGCCGGCCTGCCGCGCAAGCCCGGCATGTCGCGCGACGACCTGATCAAGACCAACGTCGCGATCGTCAAGTCCGTCAGCGAAAACATCGCCAAGCACGCCCCCGAGGCGATCGTCATCATCGTGTCCAACCCGCTGGACGCGATGGTCTACACCGCCTGGAAGGCGACCGGCTTCCCGACGCATCGCATCATCGGTCAGGCCGGCTGCCTGGACGTGGCGCGCTACAAGGCTTTCATCGCGATGGAGACCGGCTTCTCCACCGAAGACATCAACGCCCTGCTGCTCGGCGGCCACGGCGACGACATGGTTCCCCTGCCGCGCTACACCAACATCGCCGGCATCCCCGTCTCGCAGTTCATCTCCGATGAGCGCCTCAACGAAATCGTCGAACGCGCCAAGAAGGGCGGCGGCGAGATCGTTCAGCTCATGGGCACCAGCGCCTACTACGCCCCGGCCTACGGCACGATCGAAATGGTCGAAGCCATCGTCAAGGACAAGAAGCGCATCCTCCCCTGCGCCTCGTACTGCGACGGCGAGTTCGGCATCAACGGCCTGTTCGTCGGCGTCCCGTCCGTGCTCGGCGCCAAGGGCGTTGAAAAGGTGCTCGAAATCGATCTCAACGACGACGAAAAAGCCCTGCTCAAAGCCTCGGCCGACCACGTCGCCGAACTCGTCGACGTCGTGAAAAACCTCGAACCGAGCCTGGCGTAACCCGGCCAGTGATTGACACCCAGAACCGCGGGCGCAAGTCCGCGGTTTTTTCATGCGCGGTAAGTTGCGATATGATGGGGCGGCATCGCACTGAATAAAGGACACATGTTATGAAACGTATGATCGGGTCGGCATTGGTTTTGTTGTTGGTGGCGGGGGCGGCTTGGGGTGATGACGCGGCGGAGCTGCAGAAGTTGCGTGCGGAAAATGCGCAGCTCAAGGCGCGCGTCGCCGAGCTCGAGAAGCAGCTCGGGATCGCTCAGCAGCAAAAGCAGCAGCTTGCCGCCGAGAAGCAGGCGATGGTCACCGAGCGTGAGCAGGCCGCCGCCGAGCAGCGTGACTTCTACATTGCCAGTGAATACAACCAGCAGTCCGGTCGCACCGAGGTCACCTCCCGCGTTACCACGATGGTCAACGAAGATCGCGGCCAGCTTCGCCGTCACTGGATGAGCCTTGCCGCCGAATACGCCGGTCAGCCCGGCTCGGCCAAGCCGAATCAGATCGACCTGGTGATTCAGACCTACGCCACCGGCCGCAAGTACCGGTCGGTGGACGATGTGCGTTTCACCATCGGCACGCAGAGCTTCGAAGCGCCGGTCGCCAACTACGACTCGAAGATGCGACTGTCCGGTTCGCCGAAGAACCGCACCCGCAATGACGACGAGTACATCACCATCCGCCTGACGCTAGAACAGTTCAAGGCCGTGGCCAACGCCTACGGCTCGACCAACGTCACCGGCCAGCTCGGCCACCAGGGCTTCACCCTCACGCGCGACCAGATCAACATGTGCCGCGCCATGCTCGATGAGTTGGGGCTGAAATAGAGTGGCCGGTTAACTGGTTCATTGGTTAAATCGGATATGTGCCAAGCCCGATGCTGAGCGCAGCGAAGCGTCGGGGTCTGACCAATCCACCAATCCACCGGTCAACCGCCCTATGAATTGACTTTGGCGGCGCATTGGCCGATAGTCTTTGCACTCATGAGTGACCCTGTCGCCAATCTTGATCTGCACAACGCCGATGCCATCTGCGAGGTGTTCGATCAGGCGGCGGCGCTTTATCAATCAGACCCGGCCCGCCGCGGATGTGTCGACCACCTCGGCTCGACCGGGCGGTGTACCTTCACCGGCGACCTGCACGACCACCGGGAAAACTTCGAAAAAATTCTGCGTGTCGCCAAACTCAGCGCCTCGTCGGATTATCACGTCGTGCTGCAGGAGCTTTCCCACGCCGACCATCTGATTCACGGCATGGACCTGTCGTATCGCACCCTCGCCAAGGCGGCGGCGCTGAAAGCGGCTTATCCGCTGCAGGTGCATCACGTGTTGAGCAATCACGAGCTGGCGCAGGCGCGCGGCGAAGCGGTGATGAAGTCCGGCGGCAGTCAGACCGAAGCTTTCTGCAACGGGCTGGACTACGTGTTTGGCGATGACGGGCAGCGCGTCAACGAAGCGGTGGCACGTTACGTGTTGGCGCTGCCGCTGGCGGTGAAGACCGAAAGCGGAATTCTGTGCGCTCACTCGTTGCCCTCACCGCGGCTGTTGGATCGATTCGACGCGACCGTGCTTGATCGCCAGATGCAACCCGAAGACATCACCGGCCCGGCGGGCAGCGCGTACCTGATGATCTGGGGGCGCAAGGCGAATGATGAAACAGCCGACGCGCTGGCCGAGCAGTGGGGCGTCGACGTGTTCGTGCTCGGCCATCAGCATGCGGACATGGGCTACGAAGACTACGGCCGGCGCATCCTGGTGATCAACTCCGATCATTCGCACGCGCAGGCGCTGGCGGTGGACCTGTCGCGGCGATACACGCTTGATGATCTGATGATGAAGATGACGCCGCTTGCCGGAATCGTGCTGCATGACCGCGGCGATTAAGCCAATTCAGAACAACGAACCGTCGAATGCGACGTGGTGGCTGACGTGGGCGTCGGTGTTGTACCTGGCGCTGCCGTGGGCGATGTTCATGGCGGGTTGGCTGCGGCCGGTGTGGGCGATCCTTTTTTGCGTGATCATGCTGGGCGGGGTGATGACCACGATGCTCGACGGGCATCGGGTGGCGGGAGCGCCGTGGCCACGTGATCGACGGGGGTGGTGGTGCGCGGGAGTGGTGGTGGTCGTGGCGGCCTTGAGCATGCTGATCAGCGGGGCCGGCGGCGTGGGCTTTCAAAACGCGGATTACTTCAAGCACAACGCAGTGCTCAAGGCGCTGGTCGATCGACCCTGGCCGGTGGTGTTTGAAACCTCGATGCTGTTTGAGCGGCCGACGGCGCTGGTGTACTACGTCGTGTATTACCTGCCGGGCGCGGCCGCGGGCAAACTGCTGGGCTGGGGCGCGGCCCAGGCGATGATGTTCTGGTGGACCGCGGGCGGGACGGCGATCGGATTGGGGTGGTTCGCCCATCTATCGGGGCGCTGGCCGTTGGTGTCGGTGCTGTTTTTTCTGCTGATGGGCGGCTGGGACATCTTCGGTCACCTGATTGGTTTTGGGCCGACGCCGAACCCGATATTTCTCGATCCGAAATTCGAAACATGGTCGGGCGTGTGGGAATACGAGTGTCAGATCATGTCGCTGGTGTGGGTGCCGCAGCACACGATGATCGGCTGGCTGGCGACGGCGATGGCGATCGACGGACTTCAGCGGCGGCGGGGAATCGGCAGGCAACTGATGCTGGTGGGGCTGGCGTCGCTGTGGTCGCCATTCGTGATGGTGGGGCTGGCGCCGTTTGTCGGTGTCTGCCTGTGGCGGAATCGATCCGGCGCTCGGGCGGCGCGCCTCGAACTGGTGGCGGGGCTGACGCTGCTGATCGTGGCGGGGCTGTACCTGGCCACGCGGCAGGGGCGCATGACGATGGGTTGGATCTGGGGGCAGATACCGCTGGAAATATTCGCGGTGCGGTATGTGCTGTTTATTCTGCTGGAGCTTGGGCCGCTTGCGGCGGTGTGGTTCTGGGCACGCCGATCGGGGCGCGAGGATCGGCTGTTGTGGGGCGCGAGCATGGTGCTGCTGTTGTTGCTGCCGCTGTATCGACTGGGGCAGTACAACGACCTGACGATGCGCGGCTCGGACCCGGCGTTTTTCGCGGTGATGCTGTTGACCTGGCGGGCGGTGTTGAGCGCTTCGGTGGATCACGGCCGGCGTGCGGTGGCGATCGGGTTTGCTGTCGTGTTCATCATCGGGGCGATGGTGCCGCTGTACCAGGTGGGGCGATCGGTCGATCGTTGGACATGGGCAACGCCGGAGAAACCGGTGCTGCGCATCGAGTATTTTCACAGTGCGAACATCACCGCCCAGTATGTTGGACCGATCGACGACTCGCCGTTCTTTAAATACCTGGCTCGACCTGGCTCACAGGGTCTAACGCATGACGAGGATCAGTAACGACAATTTGCCGGGAGCTGCGTGGTGGCTGCGCTGGGCGTCGGGGCTGTATCTGGCGCTGCCGTGGGCGATGTTCATGGCGGGGTGGCTGCGGCCGACGTGGGCGATCGGGTTGGGTGCGGTCATGCTGGGCGGGCTTGTGGTGATGATGCTCGATCAGCATCGCGCCGCGGGGGCGCCGTGGCCGAGGGACCGAGCGGGCTTTTGGCGGTTGGTCGTGGTGTTGATCGCGACGGCGCTGTGCATGGCGCTGAGCGGTTCCGGCGGGGTGGGCTACCAGTACGAGGACTATCACAAGCACAACGCGATTTTAAAAGCGCTGATCGATCGGCCGTGGCCCGTGGTGTTCGACACGTCGATGCTGTTTGATCGTCCGTCGGCGCTGGTGTACTACGTGGCGTATTACCTGCCCGGCGCGGCGGTGGGCAAGCTTTGCGGATGGGGCGCGGCACAGGCGGCGATGTTCACATGGACGGCGATTGGGGCGGCGCTGGGGTTGGGGTGGTTTGTTCAACTGGCGGGTCGGCGACCGATCGCGTCGGTGATGTTCGTGCTGTTGATGGGCGGGTGGGACATTCTCGGGCATGTGCTGCACCTGGAGCCGGTCGGCATCTTCCGTTTGACCGGCGGGGAGGTGTGGTCGGGCGTGTGGCAGTACGACGCGGGGGCAATTTCGCTGATGTGGGCGCCGCAGCATACGTTGATTGGGTGGATCGCGCCGGCCATGGCGATCGAGTCGCTGACCGGTCGCGGCGGCGTCGGGCGTCAAATGTTCATCGTGGGGCTGGCGGCGTTGTGGTCGCCGCTGGTGATGATCGGCATGGCGCCGTTTTTGGTGATGGCCTTGTGGCGATGGCGGCGGGAACGATTCGGCGTGATGGAACTGGCGGCGGGGGGCGCGATGCTGGCGGTGGCGGGATTGTACTACATCACGCGGCAGGGCAGCATGCCGATGGGGTGGATATGGGACCAGATTGGGGCGGGGGTTTTTGCAGAGCGGTATGCGCTGTTTGTGCTGATCGAGTTGGGGCCGTTGGCGGGGTTGTGGTTTTGGGCACAGAAGGCGAGGCGTGCCGAGCGTGAGGATCGGATGTTGTGGTGGGCGTGTATGGTGCTGCTGTTGCTGCTGCCGCTGTATCGACTGGGGCAGTACAACGACCTGGCGATGCGCGGCTCGGACCCGGCGGTGTTTGCGGTGCTGCTGTTGACGTGGCGCGCGGCGTGGGCGGCGGTCGACGCCGGCCGGCGGCCGGTGGCGTGGGCGTTCGCGGTGGTGCTGGCCATCGGGATGGTCGTGCCGGCGTATCGGTTGTTTCAGGCGGCGCAGGCGTGGACGCTGAGTGTGCCCGAAGAGTCGGCGGTGCGTCAGATCGAGTATCTCCGCGAGCCGCGCATCACGGCACAGTACATCGGGCCGATCGATGAATCGGTGTTCTTCAAATATCTGGCCAGGTCGCCGCGATGACCTGGGTCAGACGATTTCGAGAATTTCAAATCGCTTGATGCCCCTGGGCAGATCGACCTTGACGGTCTCGCCGACGCGGGCCTTCATCAGCGCTTCGCCCATCGGGCTGGAAGCAGTGACTTCGATGTAGTCGAGACTGAAGTTGCCGGTGGCTTCGCCAACGAGCTTGTAGAGGTCTTCGTCGTCGTTGTCGGTATCGCGGAGCTTGACGGTGGCGCCGAGGAAGACCATGTCGTCGGGGATTTCGACGTCATCGGCGACCTTGGCGGTTTTGAGGCGCTCTTCGAGGCGGCGGATTTCAGCTTCGGCCATGCCCTGGTCTTCGCGGGCGGCATGGTACTCGGCGTTTTCCTTGAGGTCGCCATGAGCACGGGCCTCGGCGATGCGCTGGGCGATCACGGGGCGGTCGCTGATCATCTGCTTGAGTTTGTCTTCGAGCTGTTTCTTTTCCTCGGCGGTGATGAATTCCATCGTCGCTTGCTCCAGGATCAAGTTAATACGCACCACAACGGGCGGCTTGCGCGTCGCCCTCGGTCTGTGTTGAATCTTCGAGGGTGCCTTCAGGTGTAAACCATACTATACCGTCGTCGGCCCGCCGGGTCGAAGGTGATGACGCATCATCACCAACGTGACGCCGACGATCAATCCCGTGATCGCCAGGCGGATGATCATCGCGTCGGCCTCGGCGATGGACAGCCCGCCGTTGCTGACGGTCCACATCACATGCAGCCCGCTCCACCGCGCCGGCTCGACCGTGCCCGTCAGCGCTGCAAGCATCGGCCCGCCGGTCAGCATCACCGCCGCCATCGCCATGCCCATCGTCCGCGAGGCCGGCGAGCGCCCGACCAATCCGCCCCACACGCAAAGCGCGCCCGCCCCGGCCCAGACGATCAACGCCGTGTCGATCAACAGCGCCATCACCGCCGGCCAGCCCAGCAGCGCACGCAGCGGCCAGATGACCAGCTGCGCGATCGCCAGCAGGCTGATCAGATCCGTGGCCGTCTGCAGTCCCGGCGAAGCGTCGTGGTCCAGCGGCATCGACAATCGCCACGCCGGCCAGATCAGCCCCACGCCGAGCATCATCGAGAGGAACATGCCGCGCGATGCCGGGATCAGCGCGTCGTCGCTGATCCAGCGCGGGGCGTCGATGTCGAGGTTCACCATCCAACTGCCCAGCAGCCAGCAGCACCACGCCATCAACAGCGGGCGCGAAAGATAAGATTTTTCATCCGCATGGATCACTGGGAAGTGTATTGCACTGTCGCCGCCTCGGCGCGTGGGTAGGTGACGATCGTGTCGCCGGACACGTCGACATCCTGGCGGCCGGGCGTCAGCGAGGCGAATTTGCGAATCAGCAGATCGATGTGCGCCAGCTTCGTGGCGGCGGGGGGTTCGTAAAACTGCTCATCGCCCGGGGCGCGACCCCAGCGGACGGCGCCGTCGGCGGTCAGCAGCGACAGATGCGCTTTGCCCGCGGTCAGACGTCCGCCGTAGTTGCTCACGTCGATGGCCAGCACCTGGTCAGCCCACGATTGAGTCGACACCAGCAGCCCGAGCCGCAGCCCCGCGCGGACATCTCCGCCGGGCCAGGCCTCACCGGCGCGCGGCGGCGCCTGCGCCACGCCCTGAACAATCGGCAGGCCCAGCGCCTGAGCCTTCTCGATCGGATACACCAGCGGCAGCACCGTGCCGCGCACATCCACCAGGTGGCAGCCGTCTTCAGCCTGGATCAGCGCGATCGGGCGACGGTACGCCGCGATCACATCGATCTGCCCGGCCGGCTGACGATGCACGCGATAAATCCGTTCGATCCACGGGCTCTGCTGAAGTTCCGCGGCAGCCGCTTCCAGTGAAGCCCCGTCAAATGGATTCGGATTCACTGTCGCCGCCACCGTCGCGCGCAGCCCGTCGACGACCGGCCCCGGCATCCACTGCGGCGCGTCGATGAGATTCACGATCGGCAGCGTCGCCTGGGTCTTGCCCACCTGTCGCTGCAACGCCGATTCACCGAAAAACCACGCCCCAATCGCCAGCAGCGCCGCCACGGTCCATCCGCCCGCCCGCATCATCCGCAACGTCTTTTGCGGATCCCACGGCTGGGCGGCTTGTTTCGACTTGGTCGAGCCGCGTTTGCCCTTCTTCGCCGTCTTCTTCGTCAGAAACCAACCCATCAGATCATCCGGTATGTGTTGTGATTTTGTGACTGCCCATAGCCGGGTCGTTACACGACCCCGGCCCGGGGCCGCGTAGCGACCCGACCAGGGCGCAATAACACCCGCTTAACACTATCGGCTATCGCCGTCTTTCAGCGCCAGTCGAATCAGCCGGTCACACAGTGCCGCCATGTCCATCCCCGCCTTGTTCGCCGCCATCGGGAGCAGGGAATGGTCCGTGAAGCCCGGCATCGTGTTGATCTCCAAAAACCAGTGCCGCCCCGTTTCGTCGATGATGAAGTCGACGCGCCCCAGGTGGCGACACCCGATCGCGTCGTAGACCTTCAACGCATCGGCGCGAATCTGATTCATCGTCTCCGCGGGCAGGTCGATGTCGAATTCGTAGCGCGTATCGTTGCGGTTGTACTTGGCTTCGTAGTCGTAATACTCGACCGCAGGCACGATCTGAATCGCCGGCAGAACATCCCGCTCGACGATGCCGACGGTGATCTCGCGTCCTTTGATAAACCGCTCAGCCATTTGAAACGAAAAGTTCGCCAGCATCTGCGCTCGCGCTTTGACCGCTTCGTCCATTGTCGGGCAGATCGCCATGCCGAAGCTGCTGCCTTCGGTCAGGGCCTTGATCACCATCGGAGCGTCCAGCGTGATCGGCGTGTTCGGACCCAGCAATTGATACGCCGCCGTGGGCACGCCCGCCGCCTCGGCCTTCTGCTTGCTGATGTACTTGTCCATCGCGGCCGCGGCGGCGCGCGAGCGCGCCCCGACGTACTTGAGCTTGCGCGTATCCATCATCCGCTGCAGCGGGCCGCCCTCGCCGAAGCGCCCGTGCAGCACGGGAAACACCACATCGCAGGGCGTGTCCAGCGTCTCGGGGCGATCCGGCGAAATATCCGCTTCGATGACTTCGTGCCCCGCCCGGCGCAGCGCCGCCGCCACCGCCGCCGCGCTTTTCAGCGACACCGGCCGCTCACGATCCGGCCCGCCACCCAGCACCAGTACTTTCAACGATTCACTCATGCCAACGTCCTCGGTGTGCGGACGACCAGTTTCTCACAGAGATACGAAGAACACAGAGGGTCACAGACAGTCAATTGATAAGCATTCACTCCGTGGTCCTTTGTGTGCTCTGTGTCCTCTGTGAGATATCCGGTTCCCAGACGACGACTTCGCGCTGCAGCGTGATGCCGGTCTGATCTTTCACGCGGCGCTGGACTTCGTTCATCACCGCCAGCACATCTGCCGCGGTGCCGCCTTCGTGCAGCACGATGAAGTTCGCGTGCACGGTCGAAACCTCCGCGCCGCCGATGCGCAGGCCCTTGAGACCGGCGTCGTCGATCAGCTTGCCGGCCCCGTGCTCGGACTGCGTTTTCGGGTTTTTGAACGCACACCCGGCGCTCGAGGCGGCCATCGGCTGGCTGCCTTTCTTGTATGCCATCACCTGTTTGAGCTTTTCGCGCAGGGCGGCCTGATCCTCGACGCGCTTCAGGGCGAATGTCGCCGAGCAGATCAGTCGCTGACAAAGATTAGATCGGCGGTATGAAAATTCCAGCGCCGCGCGGCCGAGCGTGTGCAGCCTGCCATCCGGTTCGATCACGTCGACGGACTCGACCGCCGGGCCGATCTCGCCGAACGCGCCGCCGGCGTTCATCCGCAGAGCGCCGCCTACCGTTGCCGGGATGCCCGCCAGGCCTTCGAGACCCGCCAGGCCCGCGCGGACGGTCGACGTGATCAGCCG
This sequence comes from Planctomycetales bacterium ZRK34, assembly GCA_014873095.1. Lineage (GTDB taxonomy): Bacteria > Planctomycetota > Phycisphaerae > Phycisphaerales > Zrk34 > Zrk34. Next base: position 1,841,667 of record CP050848.1, on the reverse strand, counting down.
TTCCAGGTCCGCCCCGGCCCCGGCGATCGCCCGCTCGGCGTTGACATCGATATCGATCACGCGGAAACCGGGATCATCCAGCGCGATCGTGACCCCGCCGAGCGTGCCTTCGATCACTAGAAGGTTTGCGCCCTTGCCCAGCACGCGCGAGTCGATACCCGCCTCGGCGCAGCGCTCGATCAGCGTCGCCAGTTGCTCAGCCCCGGTCGGATGAGCCATCACCGCCGCGCTGCCCCCGACGCCATACCACGTGCGCGGCCCGATCGGCACATCGCAACCATACCCCACGCCCAACTCATCCAGCAGGGCGAGGGTCCGTTCTGTTTCGGGGGCTTCCGTTCCCATGCTCATATCATACTCATCGGCGATTGTGTGCCGAAATCGGCAACGTTTGCACCGTTCGTGTCATTTGCGGCAACACGCGCCGATCTTTCTCCGCCACATGGGTATGATCCCGTATTGGGCCCAGCGCCCCTGGAGGTATCACCATGCTTAAACACATCGCGTTCTCACTCGCTCTCATGCTCACCATCGCGCTGGTCGGTTGCGAAAAGCAGCCGCCGACCCCGCCGCAAACGCCGGACAATCCGCCGACCACGACCCCGCCGGCCCCCGAGGTGAAGACGGAACCGGTGACCGAGGCGCCTGCCCCGGCCGAGCCCGCGGCGCCGACCGGTGAGGATGTCAAACGCGAAGTCGGTGAAGCCCTGACCGTCACGGGTCAGTACACCGCCGCCAAGACGAAGGAATTCGTCGAAGCGGCCAAGGTCAAACTTGCCGAGATGGATCAGCAGATCGACGAGCTGGCGGTCAAGGCCAAGGATAAATCCAAGTCCACCTGGGAGTCGATGAAGCTTCAGTACGAGCAGAAGAAGGCCGCCGCCGCCGCCAAACTCGCCGAGCTCAAGGACGCCGGCGGCGAGTCATGGGAAAACGCCAAGCACAAGGCCAACGAAGCCCTCGACGAAGCCCAGAAAAGCTACGAAGCCGTCAAAAAGAAACTGCTCGAAGACGAAGACGAAGACACGACCGAGCAGCCGATCACGACCGAGCAGTGATCACCCGTTTAGCCGGCGAGCTTGCTCGCCGCTTCTACCGGCGTGACTCGCGCGCTGCGCCGACAAATCCATCGCAACCAACCGCCCCCTCAGCGGCGAGCAAGCTCGCCGGCTAAACGTTCACCCGTCAAACGACAACACCCAGTCATGTTCATCCGGCGGGCTGAACGTGTTGCCGTTTGGTTTCGCATCGAGGCGTTCACCCGTGCGCGGGTTGAACCATCGGGCCTGGCCGGTGGGGCGTTGGCGGAATTCGATCGCCTGCTTCACGGGGGTGTACACCACGGTCCATGAGCCGCCATCGGATTGTGCGGCAGCGATGAAAAGGTTCGGGTCTTTATCGCCCGGTTGATGGGCCAGCAGATTCGACGCCGGTCGCAGTTTCGGCCAGGGGCCGCTCTCGAAAAAGTCACGCAGCACGGTCATGTCCGCGATCGCCGGCATATCCAATCCGCTGGACCATGGGTCGACTTTGCCGAGCCCGCTGTGTCCTTCCGACGGGCCGGACTTGTCGTTCCACGTCCAGATGCAGTTGTTGCCGTAGGTCACACCTGTCGGCGGCGTCACCAGCAGCGACCAGTACGCGGCCCGTCGCACATGCTGAGGCGTGTGTGGCTTGCCCGTGCCGTAGGCGGGGTGGCCTTCGTAGTTCGGTTCGAGATTGATCACGGGGCGGTTCACCTTCGCCCACCGCTCGGCGATCGTCTGCGTCAGAAACTTCAAATCGCCTTCGCCCGCGCCGTGCCCGGATTGATACCCGACAAAGTCGTACCACGATTGATCGGCGAACTGTTCGCCGACCCATGACCGCCCGCACGGGTGCAGCGTCACGATCTGCTCGGGGTGATCGGAAAATGTCGCCTGCCCGATGCGCTTCCACCGATCGATCTGTCCGGTGTAGCGACCATCGCCGCCCAGCAGCCAGATCACATCCAGCGCGCCCCAGCGGGCCAGTTCGTACCGCGCCAGCCGGATCGCATCGGCTTCGTCGAGCGCCTGGCCGGGGTCGTCTTTCTGCAGGGCCCACAGCATCACCGGCGCCGGGGTCAGCCCCCGCTCGACCACGGCCGCGAATTTGTCTTCCATCCGCTGAAAAAACGCCGGCGAGATCGTGATGTTCTTCGTGCCTTCAAAGGCTTTGAGATCGAGCGACTTCCGCCCGCCGCGCCACTGGGTTGTCACGAACTGGATCGTGTTGAACCGCTGCTTGCGGCGCGTGTCGAGGTAGGCCTGCCAGTCCGCATCCGACGAGCGGAGCGCCCCGTTCCAGGCGGTGTCCGCGAGATAGAACCACGGCCGGCCGGCGCCGTCGACAAAGTGTGTTCGATCATCGCTTACGCGCATGCGCGGCGGGGCGAGGTGATCGGTTGCGATGACGGTTTGCTCACCCCAGCGTTTGCCATCGCTTGAATGAGCGTTGATGTGGTACGCGCCTTTTTGCTCGCAGCGGATGCGCACACGCCAGATGCGCCCGCCGTCCCAGAAAGCATACTGCTTCTGCTTCGTGCCGTCCGGGCGGGTCACTTCCGCGACGACGTCGACATCGCCGAACGGGTTGGCGTAATCACGGTCGGCGGTGAAGCTCACGCTGCGCACGCCGAACGCCTCGAACGGATCATCCGCCGCAGCAACAGCCACCGTCATGCACAGCACGCACATCACGCAGATCAATCGGCGCAGCATCGGGCACCTCGATTCAGGCGGGTTGTTCGATCGGGCGGCGGTACTTGACATCCGGCCGCGTCGCCCGGCCGGCATCATAACCTTCAGCAAAGTGGCATGACACCCAGTGATTGGCGGTCACTTCCAGCAATTTGGGATCGTCGGTCGTGCACTGAGTCATCACCCGTTCGGATTCACTTTCGGCGTTGTCGGGTTTGACCGTCGTGTCCGGGTCGTTGCCCGCGCCGGCGGCGCACTGGCGTGTCGTATCGCAGCGCGGGTGGAACGGGCAGCCGATCGGCAGGTTGGCGGGATTGGCGACGTTGCCGGGGATCGTCGGCAGGCGATGGGCGGTTTCGCCGAGCTTCGGGATCGAGCGGAAGAGTCCGCGTGTGTAAGGATGCAGCGGGTTGGCGAACACATCATGCACGGAGCCGTATTCGACGACGCGCCCGGCGTACATGACGGCGACGACATCGGCATTCTCCGCGACCACGCCCAGGTCGTGGGTGATCAGCATGATGCTCATGCCGTGCTCGCGCTGCAACTTGCGGAGCAGTTCGAGAATCTGCGCCTGGATCGTCACGTCCAGCGCGGTCGTCGGCTCATCGGCCAGCAGCAGGCGCGGCTTGCACGCCAGGGCCATGGCGATCATCACACGCTGCCGCATGCCGCCGGACATCTGATGCGGATACACGTCCAGTCGATTCCGCGGATCAGCCACGCCCACATCGCGCAGCGCCTGCTCGGCGATGTCCTTCGCCTGGGCGCGGCCGACTTTCTGATGCAGCAGGATGGCTTCCATGATCTGGTCGCCGACGGTGTAGACCGGGTTCAGCGAGGTCATGGGTTCCTGAAAGATCATGGCGATGTGGTTGCCGCGAATGCCCTGCATCTGTTTTTCGGAGTAGCGAAGCAGGTCGTCGCCATCGAAGAGGATGCGGCCGCGCTCGAACTTGCCGGGCGGGGTCGGGACCAGTTGCAACGTCGACAAAGCGGACACGCTCTTGCCGCAGCCGGACTCGCCGACGACGGCCAGCGTCTGCTGGGGATAGATCGTGAGGTTGACGCCGTTGACCGCCCGGACGATCCCCGCTTCGGTGTCGAACGTGACGGCCAGGTCTTCGATTTGCAGCAGCGGTGATTCGGGCATGCCGGACTCTCTTACAGTTGCGACGATTTTTTCAGGTGCGGGTCGATCGCATCGCGCAGGGACTCGCCGATGAGGTTGTATGCGAAGACAGTGACGAAGATCGCCATGCCCGGGAACGTGGCGATCCACCAGCGGAAGCCCCCGGCGGCGCCGACGGCCTGGCTGAGCATCTGGCCCCACGACGGTTCATCGACAAGGCCGAGCCCGAGGAAGCTGAGGAAGGCCTCGGCGAGGATCGCGCTGGCGACGCCAAAGCTGGCGGTCACGAGCACGGGCGCCACGCCGTTGGGCAGCATGTGGCGGAAGAGGATCGACCGCAGCGGCAGGCCGCACGCCTTGGCCGCCTGCACGAAGTCCTGCTGGCGGAGCTTGAGAAACTCGGCGCGGGTGAAGCGGGCGTAGCCGGTCCAACTCGTCAGGCCGATGATCGCCATCATGATGTAGAGATTGCGCGGGAAAAACGCCACGAACGTCAGCAGCAGATACAACTGTGGCACGGCTTCGAAGATTTCGACCAGGCGCATGCCCAGCAGATCGATGATGCCGGAGAAGTAGCCCATCAACCCGCCGAGCAGGATGCCGATGATCAGCGCGATGCCGGTGGCGATGAAGCCGACAGCCAGGGCGATGCGGCAGGCGTGGATCATGCGGCTGAGCACATCGGCGCCATCGGTCTCCGTGCCGAACCAGTGTTTGCTGCCGGGCGCCTGGAGCCGCGCTTCGGGTTGATCGCGCAGGCGGTCCGTCGGGGAGTAGGGAATCGGCGCGTACACGGCCCAGTCGATTTTTCCGTCCGCTTCCATCTGGCGATATTTTTCGAAGCCGCCGACGACGGCAATCGGTGGACTCACCAGCGCGTAGCATAGCGGGATGCTGGCGATGAGTACGCCGAACATCGTCAACCATCGCATTCGAGCCGGCCATCGCGGGATAAGTAACACGATGACGCCCGCCGCGGTGAGCGTCAGCAGGATCACATCCGACGGCTGCAGGTATTTCAGCAGTGGAAAACTGATCTGTCCGTCGGTCGTCTTCATGACATACGGATGTGAGTTGGCCAGCAGCGGGCCAAAGACGGCGCAGAACGCAATCACGGTGATGCACACCAGCCCCACCTTCGCGCCAGGACGCGAGAAGGTGCCGGCAATAACTTGTCGCGTATAGGTGCCGCGCGGTTTAGGCTTGTGCTCAGTCATAGCTCACCCTCGGATCAGCCAGCACGTAGCACAGGTCGGCGATGAGAATGCTGATCATGCTCAGCAGGCCGGCGATCAGCGCGCCGGCGAGCACGAGTTCACGGTCACGCGCGTTGATGGCTTTGATCGTCAGCAGGCCCATGCCCGGAATCGAGAAGATTGACTCGACAATGATCGAACCGGCCAGCAGGCCAGGTACGATGCTCGCGGCGATCGTGATCAGCGGCAGCAGGCTGTTGCGGAAGGCGTGCTGCCACAGCACAACGCGATCGGCAAGCCCCTTGGCCCGGGCGGTGCGCACGTAGTCGGCCGACAGATTTTCCAGCATCGCCGAGCGCATCAGCTTCGACAGGAAAGCGAACCCACCATAGGTCAGACACGCCACCGGCAGCACCAGGTGCCAACAGCGATCCAGCAGCCACCCGCGCTCGAATACGCCACCGCTCCACGAGGGCAGAAAGCTCATCTGCGTAGCGAGCGTCGAGTTCAATCCGCTGGAGGGAAACCAATACCAATACTCGCGGCTGGCGAAGAACCCGATGAGCATCACGCCCGCCCAGATCGTCGGAATCGACCACAACCCCAGCAGCGTCACGCCCGAGCCGACGTCGATGAGCTTGCCGCGATGTCTGGCCGCGTAGATGCCGCTGAAGATCGCGATGATGTACACGATCGGCATCGTCACCAGGTTCAGCAGCAGTGTGACCGGCAGCGCTTCCTTGTAAAGATCGATGACGGGTCGGCCCTTGGAAAAGCTGACGCCGAGGTCGGGCCATTTGAATCCGAACCCGCCGAATTTCACGCCCTCAGCAGTCTGCGTCGTTTCAAAACCGATCGGTGAAATCTGATTCAGCCAGCGCGCATATTGCACCGGCAGCGGTTTATCCAGTCCGTAGCGCTGGTTGTAATACTCGCGCATCGCCTGGGCCTTTTCCGCTTCCATCTCGCCGAGTTCATTCAGCAGCGACCCGCCGACGCCGCCCGGCGACATGGCCATGACGAAAAACACCACCGCGGTGATCCCGATCAGCGTCGGAATCATCAGCAGCATTCGGCGTATGACGTAAGTGGTCATGGAGATCGCGAGTCAGAGTTTGAAAGTCGGCCCGATCACTTGCCCCACTTCTGCAGCGGCGCGGGGACATACCATTCGTTGCGCGGCGGGTCGTTGAGGCCCATCTTGTTGCGCTGGATGTTGGCGATGCGCTTGTCGAACATCCGCAGCGACTTCTGGTAGAGCATGAAGGTGTACGGCTGATCGTCGTAGAGAATGCGGTGACATTCCTGCCACAGCGGATAACGCTCGTCGGGATTGACCGTGCTGCGGGCCTTGTCGATGAGGCGGTCGAGTTCGGGGCTGATGTAGTTCATCACGTTGTCGCCGCCCTTGTTGGCTTGCGACGAGTGAAACATCTGGCGGATGTCGGACTCGACAGCCCCGCCGCCCCAGCGGAGGATGATCGCGTCGAAAGTCTGCTGCTCCAGCCGCTGAATCAACACGCTGAACTCCAGCGGGTCGAGCTCCATCACGATGCCGGCCTTGGCGTAGGAGTCTTTGAGGAACAGCGCGATGCGGTCATAATCCGCGCTGCCCGAGGGGTAAGTCAGCGTGAACTGAAACGGCTTACCCTCGGCATTTTCGAGCACGCCGTCGCCGTCGCGGTCTTTCCAGCCGACCTCGGCGAGCAGGGCCTTGCCTTTTTCCGGATCGTAGGGGCGCGGCTCCAGCGAGGGGTCGGCCTGTTTGGACCCCTTGGGCCAGGGGCCCATCGCCGGCGTGGCGTAACCGTGGAAGACGTCATCGCAGATGCGCCGGCGCTCGGTGAGATAGGTCATCGCCTGGCGGACGCGCTTGTCGGCGAACATGGTTGGCTTGTCGCTGCGCTTCTGCTGCCAGGCGAGCCACATGTATCCGGTCGGGATCGACTGGTAAACGAAGTGCTGGGTGCGCTCGGCGACGGCGGGATCGTCCTTGAGCGATTCAAACTGCTCGGGCGTCGGCGCGAGCATGTCGATCTCACCGTTCTTGAAGGCGGTGACGCGCGCCACATCGTTGATGATCTCTCGGTAGACCAGCTTGTCGAATCCACCCTGGGGGCCCCAGTAGCGTTCGTTACGCACGAGTTCGAGCGGCTTGCCCGGAGCCCACGCGGCCGGGTCCGGCAGACGGTAGGGGCCTGTGCCCATCAGCAGCCCGGGCATGCGGTTGATCTGGTCGATCGTGTATTTCGAATAAAAGTGCTTCGGCAGCACCGGTCGCCCGCCGCACATCGACAGGGCCATGTAGTGCGGTTCGGTCATCCCGAACTGCACTTCGTATTTGCCGAGTGCTTTGCAGGTTTCGATGTTGTCGTAAAACTGCCGGGTGCTCGCGGCGTCGAGCTTGGGGTTGTTCAGCAGTTCCCAGGTGAAGACCACATCTTCGGCCGTCAGCGGCGCGCCGTCGGAGAAGACCACATCGTCGCGGAGCTTGAAGGTGATCACCGTGGCGGGGGGGCGATTGGGATCGGCGTCGATCTGGGCGTCGATCCACTGCTGACGCGCTTTGGCGGTCAACGCCTTGTACTGCTCGGAGCCTTCCGCGACCGGGCCGGAGTCTCCCTCGATTTTGCTGACGAGTTTTTTCAGTTGCTCGGTGAAAACCGACGCGTCGGCGTCGGCCTGCTTAGCGAACTTTTCCGTAGCCTGGTCCATGTACTGACGCCAGGCGTCGGAGTTGTCCTGGATTTTCCAGCTTTCGGCGATCTGGGGCACATTTTCGAGCGTGTTCGGATCGATCGTGATCAACGATTCGAGCACCTGGGCCTGGATCAGGCGGCCGTAAAGATCCTTATAGGTCAACGCGGTGATGATCGAGACGTTGGTGCCGAACACGTCGATGCACCAGTCGCCCTGGGCGAAGCCTTCCTTCTCGCGGGCGGCGCGGACGCCTTCAAACGGATCATACTGCTCGGGCGTGTCGCCGGCGGCGGCAGAGTCATTCACGCGGACGCCGCTCTGGATCAGGCGGCGCAACTCGCTGATCTGGTTGCGCAGGCGGGCCTGCTCGCCGGTGAGTTCACCCACGGAGGTTTTGACTTCCTGCACATCCTTCCACTGCCGATCGAACTGTTTCATCGCGAGCCAGACGCTGAGGATCAACAGGATCAGCAGGATGATCACGAACAGGTCTTTGAGGCCGAATCTGTTTTCCATATTCGATGCACCGTTTTGAATCAGCGTTTGCGGCGAGCGCGTGGATCATAGTAGTCGCGCAGACCGTCGCCGAGGAAATTGAGGGCCAGCAACGTCACGCCCAGCAGCACGCACGGCCAGATCAGCAGCCAACTGTGCGACTCGACGGGGTTGAGTTCCGGCAGGCCGTCGGCCGCGAGGTTGCCCCAACTCGGCAGCGGAGCCTGAATGCCGATGCCGAGGAAGCTGAGGAATGATTCCTGCAGAATCGCCTGCGGCACGGTCAGCGTGGTATAGACGATGATCGGGCCCAGCAGGTTCGGCAGGATGTGGCGGGTCATGATGTAGACGGGCCGGCAGCCGGTGGCGCGGGCGGCCTCGACGAACGGCTGTGTTTTGATCGAGAGCACCTGCCCGCGCACGACGCGCGCCAGCGTCAGCCAACTGACGGCGCCGATGGCCAGCAGCAGCGTGACGACGTTGCCGGCCAGCGGACCGATGGCGTTTTGAAAGATCGGGCCCAGGGCGATGTTCAACAGGATGACCAGCAGGATATACGGCAGGCCGTAGAGCACATCGACGATGCGCATCATCGCCGAGTCGACCCGTCCGCCGAAGTACCCGGCGACCAGGCCCCACGCGGTGCCGATGAATGTCGTGATCGTGGCGGCGGCCAGGCCGATGCCCAGCGAGATCGATCCGCCCAGCAGGCATCGCCACATCAGCGATCGACCGAGTCGATCAGCGCCCATCGGGTAATCAGTCGACGGCGGGGCGAGCGTCTGCGACAGGTTCTGCGCGTTGTACTGATGGATCGACCACGGCAGCGTGAGCAGACACGCCAGCGCCATCACGGCCAGCACGACACCGCCGAGGCGCGCCGCGCTGAGCGGGCTTTTGCGAAATGGGGAAACTGCCGCCACTGCCATGGCGGCATGATAGCAGGTCATCGGCACAACATTAAACGCTGACAGCCCCGACGCGCGTGCGGAGGTTGTCCAGCACGTTCATGAAATTGATGTAGCTGTCGTACGGCGATTCGTACGGCGAGAAGTAGGTGTGCACATCGCCGTCGGCGAAATACTTGGTGCACATGTAGTAGACATGGTCGCTGATGGTCAGGCGTCGCCAGTCGCGCAGCAGCTTCTCGTCGCCGCCGCGCTTGATCGGGCCTTCGAGCTTGTACAGCTCGTGCAGCGCGTTGGACTGCATCGCGTTGCCCAGCCAGGCGGAAAGGTCACGCTCGGTGTCGGCCCACGAGATCATGTGCGGGGCGTCGAACTCATCGGCGGGGGGATTGGCGGCGAGGGCTTCACTGACCGTGGCGAAGCTGCCCTTGGAATCGGCGAGCACGGCCTTGGGCATGGCCTTGAGAAACTCGAAGATGCCCGTCTCGGCCCACTGGTGTTCACCGAAAGTCTCGAAGTCGGCGAAGATGTTGCAGACCTTGCCGTCGACCGCGTCGATGCGCTGGACCCACTGAGCGAACTTCTCACCGGTCAGCGGCCACTCCGACCAGCTTCGATTGCCGAAGCGGAAGGCGATGTCGTCACTGAGGCGGTAGTTGCGCAGCAGCAGCGAGATGTTTTCGGTGTGCGGCGGGCGATAGGTCAGATTGGCACTGCGGCCGGACAGGATCGGGTCTGACCCCTCGGCGAGAATGCCCTTGTGCTGGTCCAGCGAGTCGATGTAGAAGGCCAGGTCGTTGTTGTAGATCAACTCGGTGTTGCGGAAGATCGTCGGACGCCGGCCGAACAGATCTTCCATCAGGTCGGCATGAAGCTGAAGCTGCTGGCGGAACTCATCGCGGCTGTAGAGGAACGCCATCGAGTGGTAATACGTCTCGTTGAGAAACTCAACGCAACCGGTCTCGGCGAGCTTGACGAGATTGTCCAGCACCTTCGGGGCGCCGGCGCGAAGCTGCTCGATGAGCACGCCGGTCACGCAGAAGCTCAGGCGGAACTTGCCCTCATGCCGCTTGATCATCTCAAGCAACTGCGTCGTGCCGGGCAGGTAACACTTCTCAACGACCTTGGCGAGCACTTGCGCGTTCAGATCGTGATCGAAGTAGTCGGCATCGGTGTCGAAGACGCTATACCGACGCAGTCGCATCGGCTGGTGCATCTGAAAATACAGGCAAACTGCAGGCATAAACCTGACTCCTGGTCCCAAGCTGGACCGATCCCCGACACGCCGTTCGCCGGGGCCTCACGCGAACCAAAGCATATTAGCGTGTATCGGCCGATTGGAAAGCGGAGAAACAGAATTGTGGAAAGTCATTACCCGTTTGTAACGATCAGGCAGGATCGTCTTCTACCAACAGCACAAATACACGGCCGGGGCCGTGGATACCGGTGATCAGAACGCCTTCGATATCCGCTGTTTTCGATGGACCGGTGATGATCGCCTGCGCACTGGGCAACTCGGCGGGGGCGGTGCCCTTGATGCGCGAAAAATAGTCGAGCAGGTCGGGCACGATGTCGCCGCGGCGCACGATGGCGATGTGCGACTCGGGGATCAGCGAGTGGCCGCGCCCGTTGCGGGCGTCGGAATTGCAGATCAGGCTGCCGGTTTCAGCCAGAGCCGCATGGACGCCGCACACGCCCGCCTCCGAGGCGTAGTGCTCCCCCAGCGAGCGGTCGTGATGCCAGTCGGCCAACTCGATGCCGCGCTTTTGGGCGGCGGCTTTGAGCTCATCAAGGTAGGGGGTGGAATCCGCCAGTGTCATGCGCTGAACGCCGATTTCTTCCAGCACCGCCTCGAACTGCTCGATGACCTGTGCCCGCGTGCAGCGTGTGACCTTCATGCCGACCTGCGCGGCCCGCTCGGCGAACAGACCCACCAGGTCGTCATTCGCCGACGCCAGGCGCACCAGCGACTCATCAACGGCCGGCGGCGTCGGCGCGGTCTTCAGCGCCGCCGAACGCCCCAGCGCTTTGCGGATACTGCCGACGAACTGCTCACGGGTTGTATGCGATGACTCGGTCATGGGGATCATTCTACATGATTCGGATGATCGACGGGAGTTATCGCTCACGGTCGTCGGACACGCAGCTTGCGGTCGCTGAGCACGACGAAACATCCCGGCCATGTTTCAACGGCTTCGTCAGCCAGCACCTGCCGCAGACGCTCGACGATCAGGCGGCGGCTGGGTTCGCGCAGTCGCACGAGCACAATGCCGGGGTGCGTCCCCGGTTGATAACGACGCACGTCTGAAAAATCGAGATCCTGTGTGATCAGCACGCGATGTTCTGATCGTGCCGCATCGAAAATCGTTCGATCGTCGCGGCCGGTCAGGTTCTCATCAGGCACGGTATGCACATCATGGCCGTGCTCGGCGAAAAGTTCCGCCGCTTCGGTCGGCAGGTTCTCATCGAGTTTGATTTTCATGAAACGGCGGGCAATTCGGGTAGCGGCAAATCTTCCTGCACGGAAGCGGCTGCAAAGGCGATTGCCGCGCGGACCTGCTGCTCGTTGAGCGTCGGGAAGCTGGCGACGACCTGCTCGATGGTATCGCCGTCGGCCAGCGATGCCAGCACGGTTCGCAGAGTCACGCGCGTGCCGCGAAAAACCGGTTCGCCGCCGCAGACCGATGCATCACGCTCGATAAAGTCACGCAGGTTCATCACAATCTATTCTACGCGGGCCCGAGCATGCGCACCAGAATCATTTGCGTTTGTACTGTTTCCACCATGTGCGGAAGTTCTGGGCGGCGGGGGCGGGCAGGTCGCGCTGGCTGGTCCAGTTTTTCAGCAGGCTCGGCCCTTTGCGGACGTAGCCATCCTTGTCCGCCAGCAGGCGCAGGCCGACGCGCTGGAACCATCCGCCGATGCTGTACATCAGCGGCCCCTTGAGGCCGATCGCGCCCATCTTGTACGCCAGTTTCTCCATGCGGCCGACCGCCTTGCCGGCGAGCATGTCGCGCCGCAGCTTGATCAGCATCTCCGGCAGGTTGATCTTCACCGGGCAGGCTTCGTAGCACGCCCCGCAGAGACTCGTGGCGCCGGGCAGGTCCTTGTAGTTTTCCAGCCCTTTGAAAAGGGGCGTGATCACCGCGCCGATCGGGCCCGAGTAGACCGCGCCGTAGGCGTGGCCGGTCACCTTGCGATAGACCGGGCAGGCGTTCAAACACGCCCCGCAGCGGATGCAGCGCAGGGCTTCGCGGTATTCGGTGTCGCGAAGGATGTTCGTCCGGCCGTTGTCGATGAGGATGATGTGCATCTTCTCGGGGCCATCGTGCTCGGGGGCGCGCTTCGGGCCGGTCAGCACATGCGTGTAAACCGTCAACGGCTGGGCTGTGCTCGTGCGCGCCAGCAACTTCAGCAACACGGTCAGATGTTCATAGGTCGGCACCAGCTTTTCGATGCCGACGAAAGCGACATGCACGCGCGGCACCGTCGTGCAGAGTCGCCCGTTGCCTTCGTTGGTGCACAGCACGATCGAACCCGTCTCAGCGACGAGGAAGTTGCCGCCGCTGATGCCGAGATCCGCCTGGCGGAACTTCTCACGCAGGTGCTCGCGAGCGATCATCGTCAGTTCGGCGGGGTCTTCGGTGTAGCGGGCGCCCAGCTCACGCTGAAAGGCCTTGGCCACCGCGATGCGATCCTTGTGGATCATCGGCGTGACGATGTGGCTCGGCGCGTCGCCATCGATCTGCAGGATGAACTCGCCGAGGTCGGTCTCCAGCACATCGACGCCGATGGCTTCGAGCTCCGGCAGCAGATGCGTTTCCTCGGTGACCATCGACTTGGACTTCACGCACGCGGTCGACTTTTCTTGCCTGGCGATTTCAACGCAGATCGCGTTGGCTTCTTTGGCATCCTTGGCGAAGTGAACCTGCACGCCGGCGGCGGTGGCGTTGTCGATGAACTGTTCGATGTAGTGATCGAGGTGATCCAGCGTGTGCTGTTTGATCGAACCAGCCAGCGCGCGGAGATCGCTGTGCTTGTCGCCGAACACTTCGTGGGCGGTCGCCTGGCGGTTGGCATTGCGATTGAGCGTGGCCTGGTTGACGAAGCGCTGAATCTGCTCATCGTGCATGAACGCTTCGGCGCGATCGTGCATCTTGTACGGCAGCGTCGGAAACAGCGCCGGCTGACCGTCGACCGAGAGCGCTACAGGGTGTTCGTGTCCATCGCTCACTGACGGTAATCCTCTCCATTGACCGAACGCATCACCTGCTTCTGCCAGTCTTCCAGGGCAGCCTTCATCGACGCGACGCGCTGCGGCTGATCGCCCGCCAGGTCGTGTTTTTCCATCGGGTCGTCGACGAGGTTGTACAACTCGAAGCGGACTTTGCCGTCCTTCTTTTTCTCGATGCGGTGCAGTTTCCAGGGCCAGTCCAGCCACGCGGCATGACCGGGCAGCGTGTCCAGCGGGTACTGCTTGCTGAGGTCGCCGGCTTCATTGCGGATGTGCTTTTCATCGCCGTCGATGTCGCCGGCCTTTTGAGCGGCCAGCAGTTCGGCCATCAGCTTGGCGGCGGGGGTGCCGATGCCCGCCGAGGCGTAGTCCCAGAACCCGATTGGGCCGCGGTTCACCCGATCGGCCCCGTCGATCAGCGGCATCAGGTTCACACCGTCCAGCGGCGGTTGATGCTCGACGGTCGCGCCGGTCAGCGCCACGAGCGTCGGGTAGATGTCGCTGGTGACCGCCGGCTGCGTGATCACCCGACCGGGTTTGACCCGACCGGGCCATTCGATGATCGCCGGCACGCGCAGGCCGCCTTCGTAGATCGAGCCTTTCTTCGCCCGCCCGCCGGATGAATCGGTGTACAGGCCGCCATTGTCTGAGCAGTACCACACCAACGTATTTTCAGCGAGCTTCCGATCGCGCAGATACGCCCGCAGCTTGCCGACGGCCCGGTCCAGCCCCGTGATCTCGCCCATCCAGTCGCGGCGCTTGTTGTCTTTCGGGTAGATCGACTTGTCTTCATCGGCAGCCTGGTGCGGTTTGTGCGGCGAGCCGAACCACACCACCGAGAAAAATGGTTTGTCATTCTTCACCGCGAGTTGCATGAACTCGATCGCGGCGTCGGCGGCGATCATCGAGCTTTCACCGCGAAGCTGAATCGCCTTGCCTTCGAGGCTGAGGATCGGGTCGTTGTCATAGAAGTTCGGGGCCGAGAGCCAGTGGTCGAACCCGCTGTTGCCGGGGTTGACCGGGTCGCCGACGCGCACCGAGCCCAGGTGCCACTTGCCGAAATGACCCGTGGTGTAGCCGACCTTTTTGAGCGCTTCGGCGATGGTGATTTCCTGCGGGCGGAGCGTGTTGCCCCATTTGAAATCCCCGAAGCGATTGGGGTGGCGGCCGGTCATCACGCTGCCGCGCGTCGGGCTGCACACCGGGGCGGCGGCGTAAAACCGATCAAACCGCAGCCCCGCTTTGGACATGGCGTCGAGGTTCGGCGTCTTGATCAGCGGATGGCCCGTGTAGCCGGTGTCGCCGTAGCCCTGGTCGTCGGCCATGATCAGCAGGATGTTCGGGCGCTCGGCCGCACAGGCGACCGCGCCGCCCAGTAGCAGCGTGATCAAGCCCAGCGACAACATGCGGGTGAGTTGGTTCATCGATCGTTGCTCCGTTGTTCAATCGGCATCAGTCCGAGCCCCTCGGCGATGATCTCGGCGATGTGTTTGGTCGTCATCGGCACGCCTTCGCGGTGCAGCGAGCCGGTGATGTTCAGGGCGCACCCGCCGTCGTTGCACACCAGCACGCGGGCGCCGCTGCGCTGAATGCAGTCGACTTTGTCGCGCACCATCGTGCCGCTGATTTCGGGGTACTTCACGGCAAACGTTCCGCCAAACCCGCAGCACTGATCGATCTTCTCAAGCGGCACGTAGTCCACGCCCTTGATCATGCCCAGCAGCCGCACCGTTTCATCGGTCATGCCCAACCCACGCAGGTGGCACGAGTAGTGGTAGGTGGTTTTGACGGTCTGGTCGCCGTTCTGACCGCCGCCCCAGGTGCACTTGTACCGGGACAGATCGACCTTCAGCACGTTCAGCAGAAATTCGGCGAATTCATACGTCTTGGCGACGAACGCCTTGCTCCGCTCGGCATAGACCGGGTCGTCAGCCAGCAGTTCGTTGTAATAGTCACGCACCATCGCGCAGCACGAGCCGGACGGCGTGACGACGATGTCGCTGTTTTCAAAAGCGTCGATGAGCCCGCGGGCCAGGTCCGCCGCATCCTTATGACAGCCCGTGTTGTACATCGGCTGCCCGCAGCAGGTCTGCTGCTCGGGGAAGTCGACTTCGCAGCCGAGGTGTTCGAGCACACGCACGACCGCCTCGCCCACGCGGGGGTAGAACGTGTCGGTCAGACAGGTCACAAAGAGGCTGACTTTCATGGGACTCATCAATCGTGGGGTAGGGGGTCAGCGGTACGGATTGGCCTGCTCCGGGGACTCCGGCTCGCGGTAGGGATTGTTCTCCCGGGCGGCGCGGGACGTGTTACGCCCCAGGGCTTCGAGATCCTGGCCGGCCCCTTCGATCGTGTTGCAACCCCCGGCCGGTAAAAGCACCGCCGCCAGCAACAGCACACTGCCCAGTTTCAGCAGTTTCATCCCGCCAGTTTCCCGCATGCCGGCGCGATCGTCAAGACGCCGGTTGCACATGACCCCGATTCCGCGATACCTTGGTGGGCTCAACCGCAATTGACACAAAGGAGCCCGTCATGGCCAGTCTGAATTTTGATTTGACCGGAAAAGTCGCCATCGTGACCGGCGGCACCGGCGGGCTCGGACTCGCCATCGCCGAGGCGATGCTCGACGCCGGGGCGAAGGTGGCCGTCGGCTCCCGCAAGCCGGAGAAGGTCGCCGCGGCGCTGGAAACGCTCTCCGAAGGTCGGCCCGAAGGCAGCGTGCTGTCGACGCAACTCGACGTCGCCGATCGCGCCTCGGTCGATGCCGCCGTCGCCAAGGTTGTTGAAACCTTCGGTCGCGTCGACATCCTCGTCAACAACGCCGGGGCCAACCTCAAAAAGCCCACCCTCGACGTCGAAGAAGCCGAGCACAAGCAACTGTTCGACATCAACTACTTCGGTCCGTTCTACATGGCGCAGGCCTTCGCCCGCCAGTGCATCGCCCAGGGCAAGCCGGATGAAGACGCTTCCGGGGGCGGCGGGTACAGCATCGTCAATGTCTGCTCGGTGACCAGTTTCCTGGCGCTGAGTGAAGTCACGACCTACGCGGCGACGAAGGGAGCGCTGCTGGCATTGACGCGCCAGCTTGCGGTTGAATGGCCGCGCCTTTACGGCATCCGCATCAATGCGGTCGCCCCCGGGTTCGTTCCCGCCGAGCAGAACCGCAAGATTCTCGAGTCCGGCGACCGCGGCCGGCGCATCCTCGAATGCACCCCGATGCAGCGCTTCGGCACGGCTGAAGAAATCGCCGGCGCCGCGGTGTTCCTGGTCAGCCCCGCCGCCCGCTTCATCAATGGCGAATGCATCAACGTCGACGGCGGCTTCATGATCCACGGCGTCAGCGATTCGATGAAACCCATCGAATAACCCGGTGCGTCGCACTTCAAGTGCGACGCCCCAACCATCGCATTCAACCGTGCGATTCAGGCCCTTCGACGCAGACGGTCATCAGCATCTGCGACGCTTCGGAGGCCTGGACGTCGTGTCGCACGCCGGGGGCCAGGCGCAGCAGCGTGCCGGCGGGCAGGGCGTAGGACCGCTCGTCGGTGGTGACCGAGAGGTGGCCGGTCAGCGCCTGCATGATCACGGGGCCGTCGACGACATGGTCGGCAAGCCGCGCGCCGGGGTCGAACATGAACATCGCGAGTGTCGACGGGCCGTGCTTGAACAGCGTGATCTGCTTGTGGCCGCGCTGGCCGGACGACTCGGCCCTGAGTTCATCCGCGGCGATCTTCAGATCGAACACGTGCTCATCGGGCGCGAACCGCTTGGACGGATGGGGACGCAATCGGGTGGAGGTGATGGTCATGGGTGGCTCCTTGCACGAGGGGTGGATGGCACGGAACCCAGCAAATTGACGGTCTACTGATTTATAGACACCCCGGCGGGGCCGGTCGAATGGGGTGATGTGGCGATTTGGCGAAGTGGCGAATTCCAATCCGTCACCACTTCGCCAAATCGCCACATCACCACTTCTCCCCTGCATTGCCTGACCGCGCCGCGCGGGATACTATGCACACTTCGACCTCAAAAACCCCTCTGCGAAAGCGAGAATCGCGATGGCTGCCGAAGCTCAGACCCTGTCCCATGAGACCGTTCACCCCCTGCAGGCCGGTGACCCCGACGTCTGGCAGATCATTTCCGCCGAGCAGCAGCGCCAGGAGCACACCCTCGAGCTGATCGCCTCGGAAAACCACACCTCCCCGGCCGTGATGGAGGCTGTCGGGTCGTGCCTGACCAACAAGTACGCCGAGGGTTATCCCGGCGCCCGCTACTACGGCGGCTGTCAGTACCACGACCAGGTCGAAAACCTCGCCCGCAACCGCGCCAAACAGCTCTTCGGCTGCGAATACGTCAACGTTCAGCCCCACTCCGGCGCCCAGGCCAATGCCGCGGTGTTCTTCGCTCTCATGCAGCCCGGCGACACCTTCGCCTCGCTGGTTCTCTCCGACGGCGGGCACCTCTCCCACGGCATGAAGATCAACTTCTCCGGCAAGTACTTCAAGCCCGTCCACTACCCGCTGAACTACGATCTCGAATCCGACGGCTACGAGCAGATCGACTACGACGCGATGCGCAAGGTCTGCCTCGAAGCCCAGCCGAAGATGATCCTCTGCGGCTATTCCGCCTATCCGCGCATCATCGACTTCAAGAAGTTCCGCGAAGTCGCCGATGAGTGCGGCGCGCTGCTCATGGCCGACATCGCCCACATCGCGGGTCTTGTCGCCGGTGGGGCGCATCCCTCGCCGTTCCCGCACGCTCATGTCGTGACCACCACCACGCACAAAACCCTCCGCGGCCCGCGCGGCGGCATGATCATGACCAACGACGAAGAGATCGCCAAGAAGATCGATCGCTCGGTCTTCCCCGGCATGCAGGGCGGCCCGCTCATGCACGTGATCGCCGGCAAGGCCGTCTGCTACGGCGAGGCCCTCAAGGATGACTTCAAGCAATACGCCAAGCAGGTCGTCGCCAATGCCCAGACGCTGGCCAAGACGCTCATCGAGTCCGGCTACCGCCTGACCTCCGGCGGCACCGACAACCACCTCATGCTCGTCGACCTCAGCGCCAAGGATGCTGACCTCACCGGCGCCGACGCCGAGCAGTGGCTCGAAGCCGCCGGCATCGTCACCAACAAGAACGGCATCCCCAACGACCCGCGCCCGCCGAAGATCACCAGCGGCCTCCGCCTCGGCGCCGCCGCCCTGACGACGCGCGGCTTCAAGGAAACCGAAATGGTTCAGGTCGGTGAGTTCATCGACCGGGTGCTGTCCAGCAAGGGCGACGCCGAAACCGCCAAGCGCGTCCGCAGTGACGTGGTTGATCTCTGCAAAGAGTTCCCCCTGCCGCACTGACCCGCGCGACCATCAACAACGCCCCCGAAGCCCACGGTGTCACACCGTGGGCTTTTTCATTGTGCGCGGCAGGTGTTTACTTCCCGGAGAAGTCGTCGCGCCAGACTTCTTCCTGGATGATGAAACCGGCGTCGGTCACGTAATAATTGCCGCCGGCCTTGTCGCGAATCTCATATTGGCTGTCGAGGTAGAATCCCGCGTGGCCGTCGAGGTAGGCGACGTTGTAGCCTTCGAGGTGGTGGAAGTCGACGCCGCGCAGATTGTGGCTGAACGCGTCGGCCATGATCGCTTCGCTGCCGCGGTCGGTAAGTTCCGCGGGGCGCCAGTCGGGCGCGTCGAATGTGGCGCGATAGTGATACGAAGATTGAATCCACTGCTGGCTTGCGGGCAGTTCGTCGGGTGCAAACCACCCACCGCCGTTGCCGTACGACTCGTTGTACTGAATGTACGGATAGGTCCAGCTCGGGCAGTACATCATTTTCGGATCGATCCGTTCCTGGTCGGCCAGCACGCCATGAGCGCGGAATTTCCCGATCTCCGGGAGTTTGGGAATGGTGCGCATCCACACCGCGAAGATGCCGCTGCCGGCCGTGGGATCAATGGGTTGGCTGGTGACGAATTGCCCGTGATGATCACCGGCCCAGCCGATGTGGGCGATCATCGTCTGGCGCAGGTTCGAGGCGCACACGATGCGCTTGCCCTGCTCGCGCGCCTTGCTCAGCGACGGCAGCAGGATCGCGATCAGTAGCGCGATGATCGCCACGACCACCAGCAGTTCGATCAATGTGAAACCAAGTCGGCGCATGATGCGGATTCTTTCAATAGCCGCAAGCTGACAGCTTGCGGACCCCGGGGACGGCAGTCCCCGGGCTTTAATGGGCGCGGCGGCGCAATGAGATCAGACCAAACATGACAAGCCCCGCCGGCAGCGCTGCGGGTAACGGCACGGTGACCACCCCGATCAGGGTGATGTCATCGAAACGGATGCCGCCGACATTGTCATCAGCGTTCCACACGTACAGTCGCCACTCGGTCGTCTGGGCCGAGGTGAAATCCGCAAAGTCGAAGCTCATCGGAACCACGGCGCTGTTGTTGGCCGTGCCGCTGGTATTGGTTGTCGAATAGAGCACCTGTTCGAGTCCGCCGCCGATGACGACGCGCAGTTCGATGTTGTACTCGTCGTTGGCGAAGTACCCGCCGGTGAACAGGGACATGCGGGTGTAGGTCACCTCCGCGTTTTCGGTGGGGTCGATGGTGAAGCTGACGTAGTTGGTGGCGGAGGTGTCGTCGGCGTTGGCGAGGTTCAACCCGGGGCTGGTGCTGTCGCTGGTGTTGAAGGTGGTGTTGTCGATGATGTACTTGTCGGCCCCGCCGCCGGTGAATCCGTGGTTGGCGAGGTTCGAGGCGGTGGTGCTGGGCTTGGTGTCAGACGATGCGAACTGCGGCCCGCTGAAAGTGCCCGTTTCCGGCAGGGCGAAACTGTACTTCGCCAACACCTGCCCGGTCGGGGTGACATCCGCCACGCTGGTGCCGACGCGGAATTCATCGAAAGCAAAAGCGTGGCCGGCCGAGCCGGTGGTGTCCACCACATTCAGGCGCAGCGTGCCGTTGTCAGCGACCACGGGCATGGTCGTGTCAGCCACGGTGGCGATGCGCGATGCGCTGACCGCGCTGTTGAGCTCCGCTTCGGTGACGCCGTCGGCTGAAATCGAGGCGAATTCACTTTCGCTGACCATCCACATCGTGCCGTTGCCGCTGGCGCCCGCGTCGAACTTGCCAATGATCAGGTACGACTCGCCGTTGACCAGGCCAGCGCCGGTATCGGCGTTGGCGCCGGCGGCGCCGTACTTGATCACGCCGGCCCCGGTTGAAGTGTTTCGCTTCGAAAACAGGGCGAAGTCCTGATTGCCGCCGACGCTGTTCAGCGACAGCCCCTGGCCGCTGAAGGTGGTGGTGATGTCGGTGCGGGTCAACCACGACATCCATACCTCGCCGGCGGCGATGTTGAAGTTGATCGCACGGATCGCGGCGGAGATCTCGTTGGTCGGGTTGTCCGATGCGGCGTAGCCGCTGTTGCCGCTGACGCTCAGATCGCCAAAAGCGACCGAACCGGTGGTGATGGTCATCGCATGAGCGCCGCCGAAGTTCCATGACGAGCCGTTGTCGAACCCGAGTTCGGAGCCACCCTGGCCGGCGAGGTTCTGACCGCTGGTGTAGTCGAACGGTTCGTACAGCAGCAGCGCGGCGCGGGCATTGCCTGTCAGCAACGCGATGAGGGTGAGTGTGCAGGCGATCGCAAACACATGGGTCTTTCCTTGTCTCATGGTTCAGTCTCCTTGTAAAGCATCATCTTCGTTATTGTGTTCGATCAGAATGCGAACCTGGTCGACGGCAAAGGCACTAAGTTTGAACTGCAACGTCAACCGATCGGGGCTCAGGGTCAGCTCGTCTTCGTGTTCAAGCCCGCGGTGGATGAAGTCGTCGTAGACGGTGGTTGGCGAGCCGAAGATCGAGTCGGCGTCGGCCAGGCCGGGGTTGGTGATCAACCCGCGGATGGGGTGTTTGAAGGTGATCGAGCCGCTGACTTCACCGGCGGTTTCGGGGCCGTCGCCGGCGGGGTCGAAGTGCAGCATGTAGCTGTCGACATGGATGCCGGGTTTGACGATGCCGCCGGGCAGTCGGTCGCCGATGTAGGCGCCCGGCTTGTCGATACGCACCGCCAGAGGCTGTTCCAGCAGCACGTTCGAACGCTCGGCAAACAGGATGGCCATGTCGTGGTCGGTTCGCTGACGACTGGCCACCGACTCGGGGGCGGTCGGCAGCATCATGACATTGCCTTTGACACGGGCCACGCCCGGTAGCAGCGCGGCGATCGTCGGCAGTGAGCCGGCGTTGACAAGTTGCACCTGCCCGTCGTGAATCCGTACCGCCTGCGCGGCCGACAGCATCGTGGCCTGGGCGGCTGTGCGGACCTCAACTTGACCTTCGTGAACGATCACCGACGACGGCTCGCCGAGACCCATCCCGACGCGCATCGTGAACCGCGTGCCCCAGTCGACGACCGCAAAACCTTCCGCTTCGACGGTGAACCCACGCGCACGCTGCGGGACGAAGGCGGTGATCTGACCATGCGTCAGTCGCCCGGTCTGAGTATCGAGCAACTCGAAATCACACGGCGCGACCAGGTCGATCACTGCTCCGCTGTTGAACATCACCTGGGCGGAGCCGGCGGTGAGTGTGAGCGTGCCGGGCGCCAGTTCCGAACCCAGGGCGGTCGGCAGGGTCGACCCGCCCCATGTCGCGCCGGTCGAACTGGTCAACAGGGCCACGGGGCGAGATAGTTGCGGCGTGCTGTTGTCGGCTGGCGATGTGAACGAAGTCATGGCAAACCACGTGACGCCGGTGATCAATAAAGCGATCGTCGCGGCGGCGTACCAGACGCTTCGCCCCCGGAACGGGCTCAGCGTCGGCGTGGTGGAGGTGATGGGGGTTGTTGATGCGGGGCCGCGCGCGAGCGTTTCGATCATCATGCGGCGGTGCCAGATCAGGGCGGCGACAACCTGCTGCGCATGCGCATCATCATGAAGCTGGCGGTTGAACGCATCGAGCTGCTCGTCGGACATCTCACCGGCGAGGTAGGCCATGGCGGCATCGACGAGCGCTTCGTCGGCGTCGCCGAGCAGGGGCAGCGGGTTGGACGAGGCATCATTCATGCGTGGGGCGCATCGTGTTGGAGTCGGCGGCGGAGGCAGTTCAGCAACGTGCGATGGGCGCGCGTCAGGGCGACCTTGACGGTGTTGACCGGGCGGCCGAGCGCTTCGGCGAGCGATCGGCCGGTCAGGTTGTTGCGGTAACGCTGCTCGATAAGTTGGCGGTTGTAGGGCGAAAGTTGTTGGATGCAATGTTGGAGGATCTGCTGGACTTCGGCGGCTTCGAGGCCGTCGAATCGCTGCCAGTGGGTTTCGAGCCGATCGAGCACCGAGGCGTCGAGCACGGCCGGCCGTCGTCCGGCGCGGCGGATCACATCAACCGCCATGTCCCGCGCGACCTTGCGCAACCAGTGACGCAGGTGGTCGAGGTCTTCGATGCTGTCGCGCTTGTCGAGAGCCGCCAGCGACAGGTCCTGCAGCACGTCCTCAGCCTGGTGGATATCGCCGAGAACGGCATCGATCCGCGTCAAAATCGCCAGCCGCTCACGCAGCAGGGTGGTCACAATCTGTTGCTCAGTCACGGGCATGGACAAACACCTCGGAGGGTCAAAACACGACTTCCTCACCGCTTATCCGCCTGCCGACGCGGGTGCGGTACATGATTTTTCTGAAAAAACAGGCCTCGGGGGAAATTTCCTTGACGCCGCGCCGCCCGGCGGTAGCCTTATTCAAGCAGGCATTCGCAGCAAACTGACTTTCGCAGCCACGCAGCACTTCGTTCAGGAGGTACATCATGTCCACTGCCGCCGCTCCCGCAAGCATTGCGCGTCCGCAGGTTCGTCTGACTCAAAACCTGATCAACGGCCAATGGGTCGACGCCGCCGACGGCAAAACGTTCAACACCTACAACCCCTCGACCGGCGAAGTCATCGCCGAAGTGCCGCACAGTTCTGCGGAGGATGTCGATCGGGCGGTGAAGGCGGCACGCGCGGCGTTCGAGTCGGGGCCGTGGCCGAAGATGTCGGCCCGTGAGTATGGCAATCTGTTGTTCAAACTCGCCGACCTGATCGAAGAAAACAAAGAAGAACTCGCGGCGCTCGAGGTGCTCAACAACGGCAAGCCGATCAGCGAAGTCATGGCGGCCGATCTGCCGCTGGTGATTTCGACGTATCGCTACTTCGCCGGGTGGGCTGACAAGGTCTACGGCGACACGATTCCCGTCGACCGCGCGATGGGGCGGTTCTTCACGTACACGCGCAAGGAGCCGATCGGCGTGGCCGGTCAGATCATCCCGTGGAACTTCCCGTTGCTGATGCAGTGCTGGAAATGGTCGGCGGCGCTGGCCACCGGCAATACCGTCGTGCTCAAGCCCGCCGAGCAGACCCCGCTGAGCGCGCTCCGCGTGGCGGAACTCGCCATGGAAGCCGGCTACCCCGACGGCGTCATCAACGTCGTGCAGGGGCTCGGCGACACCGGCGCCGCCATCACCGAACACCCCGGCGTCGACAAAATCGCCTTCACCGGTCACTACGAAACCGCCCAGAAGATCATGGCCTCGGCGAGCAAAACGCTCAAACGCATCACCTTCGAACTCGGCGGTAAGAGCCCGAACATCGTCTTCGCCGACGCGGATATTGACACCGCCGTGCAGGGCGCGATGGCCGGCATCTTCTTCAACCAGGGTGAAGTCTGCTGCGCCGGCAGTCGGTTGTTTGTCGAGGAAGCGGTGCATGCCGAGTTCGTCGATCGTTTCAAGCAGATGGCTGAAAGCCGCCGCATCGGCGATCCGTTCGACCCCGCCACCGAGCAGGGCGCCCAGATCTCACAGGAGCAGTTCGACAAGATCATGGGTTATATCGAGTCCGGCAAGAAGGAAGGCGCCCAGTGCATCACCGGCGGCGAGCGCGTCGGCGACAAGGGCTGGTTCATCAAGCCCACCATCTTCGACCACGTCAACAACGACATGCGCATCGCCCGCGATGAAATCTTCGGCCCGGTCGTCACCGTGCTCCCGTTCACCGACCACAAGCAGCTCATCGCCCAGGCCAACGACACGGTCTACGGTCTGGCCGCCGCGGTCTGGACCAGGGACATCACCAAGGCCTTCAACATCGCCAACAACGTCAAGGCCGGCACCGTCTGGGTCAACTGCTACAACACCTTCGACGCCGGCGCTCCCTTCGGCGGGTACAAGTTCTCCGGCCAGGGCCGCGAGTGCGGCAGGGATGCGCTGAACAACTACCTCGAAACCAAAACCGTCTGGGTCAACCTCGGCGACGAATAGCCGCACGCCCCGGTGCGCACCGGCGCGCAAAAAACCCGGTTTCGACATGCCTGCGAATCGATGACCTGCTCCCGCATTTTTCGGCGAATATCGCCGCTGCGCGCCCGCGGGTGCGCACAAGCATGACCACTTGCCGCGCCGATGCGCGCGCCAGCGTCAAAAAAACACCTTTATAAGAGCGCTTTTGCCCCGTTTTGTGCCGTTCGGCGCGCACACGCGTGGCACGTGGCGACAGCTTCGTGCGCGCCCCCCGATTTTCGACATCGCCAATCCCGCCGCGCGCATAAACACGTCGCACGAAAAAAGGCGGAATCATTGAAACCCGTTCGCGCGGCGACAGGCCTGTGCGCACAAGCTGACAAAACACGCCGGGTCAGTGATGGGCGATGGGCTTCATGATGCGCAGTGAGCGGTGCTTGATGGAGTAGATCAGGGCGATGGCGGCCGAGGCGCTGAGGCGTGGGGCGGCGGTGAAGTCCTGCGGGTTGTTGTCGCGGTTGGGCTGATAGTAGAAGGTTCCATCGGGGCAGTGGGCCAGCTCAAAATACCAGCGATGATCGTCCATCAGTTGTCGCAGCGACGGCGGATCGATCGCCGCGCCCAGGGCGGTCCAGGCCATGCCGAGTATGGGCGAGCCGTGCGTGTCGGGAAATGTGTTGTTGTTCTGCGCGATGCAGTGTGCAGCCTTCAGCGCGTAGGCCGCCGTGGCCGGGTCGTCAAACGGATTCAGCGCATGGGCCACGGCCGCGCCGCCGGTGCGACCGAGGTCGGCATACTTGTCGTTGCCGCCGTTGCCATCGGCGTACCAGACATAGCCGATGTTGTTGGTGCCCCGGGCGAGAAACTCGTGGGCCAACTGATAACGCTCGCGGTTGACGTCCAGCCCGCTATGGGCGCACAAGCCCCAGGCGGCCATCGCCTGGGCGGTGACCATGCTGAACGGTCCATACCCGTTGCCGCCGGGTCGATTCGTCGGGCGATGTCCCCACCCGCCGGGGCCGCGCCGCTTGCCGTAGGGCAGTGTGAACTGCGACTTCACCAGCCAGCGGTTGATCTCGTCGAGTTCTGTGAGCACCCAGTCCTGCTTGGTCGCCAGGTAATACTCGCCGAGGCACACGCCGTACAGACCAAACTTCCAGCAGTCATATCCCCGGTAATCGATCTGGTCATTGGTCTGCTCGGCGAAGTAGTGCATGGCCTTGTCGATCGCGGGGCGGTCCTGGGGCCTTCCGCCGGCCAGCAGCGCCAGCGCCGCCATGGCGTTGAGGTGCGGCCGGCCGTGCCACGAACCATCCTCGCGCTGACGCTTGATCAGGTAGTCGTACAACTCATCGAGAATGATGTCTGTCTTGCGGCAATCCATCGGGTACGTCGGCGCATACCGACCGTAACGGGTCGGCAGTTGCAGCGTCACGTCGCGGGGTTGACCCTCGCGCAGGATGCGCAAGGTCAGTCGTCCTTTTTGCTCGGGGCCTTGGCTGATGTCCAGCGCGTTGCCGAGGTCCATCATCGGGCCTTCGTAGCCGAACTTGTCCATGCCGTAGCCGAACTTGTGCGGCGTCAGGAAAAGTTTGCCGCCGGCGCCGATGATGCGATCGCCGAGGTGCAACACGCCGTCGGCGGGTGTGTCCTCGAAGATGTAGGCCACCTCGATCTGCGTCGGCTCTTCGGGCATCATCTTGCCGCGCGCGCCGGTGAGTCCGAGGTTGATGAACCATCCGCCCGCCTGGGCGTCCGGGTCGACCTTGGTCTTGATCGCGTAGTTGCCCCCGTCCTTACGTAGCGCCCATGCCGGTTGGCTTACTTCGGTCAGCCCGCACAACACCAGCAGGCAGATCATCCAGAATACGCTCGATCGGGCATGTGACATGATGTGGGTCCGTTCGGGTTTCATCCATTTTACGGAAGTATGAGTTTTGTTGGAAATGTGGTTTGCCGGTGGTTGTTCACGGCGTTCGCATCATCCTCGATGTCGCGATACGTGTTCACCGAAGGCCGACTAGAGGTAACTACTCAATTCAACACACCCGCGTCAAGGCGCATCCGTCGAGGGTCGATGTTTTTAGGCAGGGTGGTGCTGTGAGCTGGGTATGTTCGCTCACATGCGACGCTGGTACCGCGACAAGCGAGGATGCTATGGTGGATGTGACCGGCAAAGAGCAGGCGCCGAGAAAGTCGTTGGGGGCTGAGATATCGCATTCCCAGAACGCCGCATCATCCGGGGCGGCGCAGGTTCGCCGGCGCGTACACCGCATTGTGTTTTTGGTGATGGTGTTGATTCTGTGCTCGCTGGGGGTGTCCGCGGTGGTGCTGCAGCGGCTGTTCTGGGAGGTCTCC
The DNA here is from genome assembly GCA_014873095.1 of Planctomycetales bacterium ZRK34. Classification (GTDB taxonomy): domain Bacteria; phylum Planctomycetota; class Phycisphaerae; order Phycisphaerales; family Zrk34; genus Zrk34. Next base: position 1,814,657 of record CP050848.1, on the reverse strand, counting down.
GAGGAAGCGCACCGGGATATGCCGGCCCTGCGGATGGTGGTCGGGGTGCGACAGGGACTCAATGACATTCAACGGCGACTGTTTGATCTGACTGATGCCAAGTCGCAACAGGTCCGGTCCAAACCGGCCGATGCACCAAGGTTGCTGCATGAGTACGACCAGCTTGTGACGCAAGTGCGTGATCAGATCGGGAACCTGCTGGCGCTTTACGAGCAGGTTCGTGAAGAAGCGCCGACAGAAAGCGAGCGTGAAGAGGTCGAAGACGTGATGGGGCAGGTGAAGCGGGTCGCCGAGGAGATCGAGGCGATCATTGTTCGACAGGAACAAGAGGTTCACGAAGCGCTGAATCGCCAGACGCCTCTCGACGCGCAAGCGGTGGATGAGATGTTGAAGCAATCTCAGCGTTGGGCTGATGCGCTGACGGTGCTGACCGGGAAACTCGATGACGCGCTGGGGAACTACGGTCGCCATGCGGAAAGCGCACTGGAGCAGTCGGCCGGTTATCTGCATGTGTTCATCGCGGTGCTGGTGTGGATGATGGTGTTGGCGGTAGTCGGCGGCGTGTACCTGCTGCGGACGCTGGGTCGGATGATCGGGCGGCTGCGGGACGTCGAAGACGACCTGCGCGAGCAGCGCGACGCGGCCGAGGCGGCGGCGCTGGCCAAGAGTGAATTCCTCGCCAATATGAGCCACGAAATCCGTACGCCGATGACGGCGATCCTCGGGTTTTCCGATCTCGTGCTGGACCCCAAGTGCAGCCGCGAAGAACGCTCCATGCACCTGCAGACCATTCGTCGCAACGGTCAGCACCTGCTGTCGGTGATCAACGACATCCTGGACCTGTCCAAGATCGAAGCGGGTCAGATGACCATCGAGCAGATCATCAGTTCGCCCCAGGAAATCGTCGAGGGCGCGGTGTCGATGTCGATGGTGCGAGCCAGGCAGCGGGGCGTCGAGTTTCATGTGTATTACGACCAGAAGCTGCCCGGCATGATTCAGACGGACCCCACCCGCCTGCGACAGATTCTGCTGAACCTGATCACCAACGCGATCAAGTTCACCGAGCAGGGGCAGGTTCGCCTGGACATCCGCATGGGACCGGTCGATGAACTTGATCATGCTCATCTTCTGTTCATCGTCAGCGACACGGGCATCGGCATGACGCGCCAGCAGGTCGATCAGTTGTTCGAGCCGTTTGTTCAGGCGGACACTTCCACGACGCGGCGCTACGGGGGCACCGGGCTGGGCCTGGCGATCTCGCGACAGATCGCTCTGCAGCTCAACGGCGAAATTTCCGTCGAAAGCGAGCCCGGTCGCGGCAGCACATTCACACTGGACCTGGACCTGGGGCCGGCGCAGGATCTGGAAATGGTCAAAATTTCGGGGGTCAAGATGATGCAACACGTCTCGGATCAATCTTCGCAGTCGAATCCGGCAGGCTCCTGCGGGCGGTTGCTGCTGGTGGAAGATGGGCCGGACAATCAGCGACTGATCCGCTTCCTGCTGACGCGCGCCGGCCACCATGTGGACGTGGCGGAAAACGGCAAGGTGGCTCTGGAGATGGTCGCTGCGGCCGAGTCGGCGAACGATCCGTATGACGTGATTCTGATGGACATGCAGATGCCCGAGCTCGACGGGTATGGCGCGACCTCCCAACTGCGACAGGACGGCTACACCCGGCCGATCGTCGCGTTGACGGCCCATGCGATGTCGGACGATCGGGCGGCGTGCCTGCGCGTGGGGTGTGACGATTATCTGTCCAAACCGGTGGACGCGGCGAAGCTTTGCGAGATGGTGCAAACCTATCTGGGGAAGGTGACGTCATCGGCGCCGTCTTCGCAAACGCCTTCGGCGCCACCGGCCGGCGGCGAGGCCACGGACGGCCCGCCGCTCTTGAGCGACTTTGCCGGCGACCCTGAAATGGCGCCGATCATCGAACAGTTTGTCAACGGACTCAGCGAGCAGATCACGCAGTGCCAGGCGGCACTGGACCAAACCGATCTGGAGACGCTCACGCATGTGGCGCATCGTCTCAAAGGGTCCGCCGGGGGATACGGTTTTGCACCCATTACCGAAGCGGCCCGGATAGTCGAGCAGTTGTCGCGCGAGCACGAGGATATTGACGCCTTGGGCCGCGCGGTCGATGAACTCGGCGATCTGTGCCGTCGCGCGTCGGCGCAGCCAGCCCCCGAGAAGGTGTTATGAAGCATTTGCAGACCATTCTTGTCATCGATGATTCCGAAGATATCTACTACCTGGTACGCGCCAGACTCGCGACGCTGGACGTGGAGATCAAGTACTGCGATGACGGCGAGCGCGCCCTGACGCTGGCGCATCGTCATCCGCCGGATCTGATTCTGCTGGATGTGGCGATGCCGGGGGTCGGGGGATTCGAAGTCTGCCGGCGGTTGAAACAGGATTCGGTCACGCGGGAAGTGCCCGTGATCTTTCTGACGGGCTCGGATGATCCGCAGGCGAAAGTACACGGCTTCGAAGCCGGGGCGGTCGACTACGTGACCAAGCCGTTTCATCCCGCTGAACTCAAAGCCCGCGTGCGATCGGCGCTGCGGACACAACTGCTGATCGACATCCTCGAATCGCAGGCCCGGACCGACAGTCTCACCGGCCTGGCCAATCGCAAGGGATTCATTGAGAGCCTCGACGCCAGCATCGAGCGGATGAAAGAGCGCGACCACAACTTCGCGGTGCTGTTCATGGACCTGGACCGCTTCAAGGCGATCAACGATACCCACGGGCACGAGATCGGCGATGAACTGCTGGTGCGCGTGGCGCGGCTGCTGTGCGAATCGGTGCGGACCGAGCGTGTGATGGCTGAGGGCTATGAGCATGATGTGATCGCGCGCATGGGCGGCGATGAGTTTGTGATTCTGCTGGAGGACATCGAAGACGCACAGGTCGCTCGGCGGATCGCCCAGCGTGTGGAAAATATGCTGGCGAAACCGCTGGAAATCGACGGGCATGATGTTTCGGTCGGTGTGAGCGTGGGCATCCGTTTCAGCGGTCCGTACGAGGGGCGCAGCGACGATCTTTTGCGTGATGCAGACGCGGCGATGTATGAGGCCAAGGAGGCCGGCCGCGGGCGCATCGTGATGTTCGAAGCGGGGCGCACGCCCACGGCCGCCGCATCCGTGGAGCGCGGCAGCCGCAGATTGGTCCGCAGCGATGAAATCGGGTTGCGCTATCATCCGATCGTCGATCTGACGACGGGACAGGTCGTGGCTTTGGAGGTGTCGACGCGGTGGAATAACACGATGCGTCGCCTGGCCGGGACGCCGTGCGTGTCGATTTGCGATGATAAGCATGTCAGCGGCGAGGGGGAGCAGGCTGTCAAAAGCCTCACGGAGTGGATGATGTATCAGGCATGTTCTGACTTTGCCTCATGGGTGGCGGATCAGACCGTGCCGGCTTCGTTGAAACTGCACGTGAACATGCCGCGTCGGCAATGGCTCGACGCCGATGTGCCGGTGTTGATTCATCAGGTGTTGCAGGACGTGGGCATGTCCGCCGATCGCCTGGTTGTCGAACTCCCCGAAAGCCAGTTTCTCTGCGAGCCGACGGCGATCTGGCCGATGGTCGAGCAGGTCCGCGCGATGGGGGCCGAGCTGGCGCTGGACCATTTCGGTAAAGACACCGCCTCGCTGATTTCACTGCAGCGTTTTCCGCTGGACATGGTGAAGATCGATCGTTCGTTTGTGCGTTGCATCACCTACAGCCGATCGTTTACCGCGATGGTCGAGGCGATCGTCTCGCTGGGGTGGAACCTGGGCCTGACGATCGTGGCCGACGGGATCGACTCCGCGGACCAGGTCGCCAAGCTGCAGGGGCTCGACTGCACCCTGGGACAGGGGCCGCTGTTTGGAGAGGCCCTGAAGGCCGCCGAGATGCCGGAGTTTCTACAGCGCGTCGCCGAAGCGGGTTCCGCCGCCTGGGTGCCGCAGTTGAAAGCCGCCTCCGCCTGATCAATCTGTCAGCGGATCGCACTGATCGCACTGATCGCGCGTGGATCCGCTGCCCATCGGCGGTCAGTGATCAATCTCCGAGCCTGCTCAACACACTCCATGTCGCGACACGCCGTCGCAGAGATACTCACATCTCATTCAAGAATAAATACTTGTGCCTATGTCAAAGATTAGTATTTAGCCTAAATACTAACTAATTCAGGCTCAGCGACGGTGCACGCGGCAGCTTGGATTCTCATTTGAATTGATCTCGCGGACGGTATGTTTGATACTGCGTGTGCCGATTGCATGTCTTACCCCTAATTCTCCCCCATGGCCGCGGGCGAATGACCTGCGGCGCCTCCATCGACAGACGGTGAATTCCCCATTGAACACGGGGGCTTGGTATGCTCTGATACCGGACTCGCTTTGCTGTCTCTACTTAAAGGTGACTGCCATGCCCGTTGGTCGTATCGTGAAAACTGTCATTGCCCTGCTCGCCGCCGCCATCGTGTTGATGCTGCCGGCGGATACGTTCGGTATCGTCGGGCTGACCGTGCTGCAACAGCGCGTGATGGCCCTGTTTGTGTTTGCGATGTTTTTCTGGGTGCTGGAGCCGATTCCGATCTTCGCCACCAGTGTGATGATCATCGTGCTCGAATTGCTGTTCATGTCCAACAAGTCCATCAAATGGCTCAAGCCGCCGGACACCCTGCACTACGAAGCGGTCATGCACAACTTCGCTGACCCGATCATCATGCTCTTCCTCGGCGGATTCTTCATCGGCGCCGCCGCCACCAAGTACCGCATGGACATCAACCTCGGCCGCGTCCTGCTCAAACCCTTCGGGACCAATCCCAAATGGGTCATGCTCGGCATGATGATCGTCACGGCCATCTTCTCGATGTTCATGTCCAACACCGCCACGACAGCCATGATGCTCGCCGTGCTCATGCCCGTGCTCCGCAGCATCGCCCCGGAAGACCCGGCCCGCGTCGGATTCGCCCTGTCGATTCCCTTCGCGGCCAACGTCGGCGGCATCGGCACGCCGATCGGCACCCCGCCCAACGCCGTGGCGATGAAGTACCTCACGCCGCAGCTGCTGGACTCGGCCTCGACGGTCAAAACCCCGCTGATCACCTTCGGGCAGTGGATGCTGTTTGCCGTGCCGTACATGCTGGTGCTGCTGGTGATCACCTGGCTGTTGCTGCTGTTCATGTTCAAACCCAAGGCCGACAAGATGACGGTGAACTTCGAAGGCAAGTGGCTGCGCAGTGGTCGGGCGTGGGTGGTGTACGTCACCAGCGCGTTGACGATTCTGTTGTGGCTGCTCGGCAGCTTCCACGGGATGAGCTCGACGGTCGTGGCGATGATTCCGGTCGGCGTGTTCTGCGCGACCGGCGTGATCGATTCCAACGACCTGAAGCAGATGAGCTGGGAAGTGCTCTGGCTGATGTCCGGCGGCTTCGCGCTGGGCATGGCCCTGCAGGACAGCGGACTGGCCAACGCGCTGGTCAACTCGATTCCGTTCGCCTCGATGTCGGCGATGGTGGTGCTGGCCCTGGTGTGCATTTTGACTTTCGTGATGGCCAACTTCATGAGCCACACCGCCACGTCCAACCTGATTCTCCCCGTGGTCGCCACGCTTGCCACAGCCCTGCCCACGCTCGGCGATGTCGGCGGACCGGTCGCGCTGCTGCTGGCCTGCACGTTCTGTGCGTCGTTGTCGATGACCTTCCCGATTTCGACCCCGCCCAACGCCATGGCCTACGCCACCGGGTGGATCGAAAACCGCGATATGGCCAAGAGCGGGCTGATCACCGGCGTCATCGGCTTGCTGTTGCTCGGCGGAATGCTCATGATGCTTAAAACAATGGGTTACTTCGCCACGTTCGGCGCCTGATTCGGATATGCCCATGCCGCTGAAAAACGTCGCCCAGGATCTCGTCGAACGCCTGTTCACAGGCGTCGGCAAACCGCTGCGCGTCGACGCCGACGAGGTGCTGACGCGCGAGGGCGAACTCCAGCAGCGCCTGTACTACATCCGTAGCGGATTCGTCGTCGGCACCAAGACCCGCGCCGACAGCGGAGCCGAAGACCAGGTCATGCGGGCCGGCACGGGCGATCTGATCGGTGTGCTCAGCTTCTTTGGTGGCACCGAGCGAGCCGCCATGACCGTCACCGCCATCGTGCCGACGGACCTGCTGTACATCGAGCGCGACTGGCCCATGCCCGATGACGGCGCCTCGATCGAGCGCCAGCTGATGCCCGCGGTCATCAGCGAGTTGACCCGCCGTCACCAGATCGTCGTCGAACTGTTGCACGCCCAGCAGGAAGCTCACGAACGCATCCGCCAGCTCGAGCGCACCAGCGCCCTGGGCTCGCTCGCCGCCGGCGTGGCCCATGAGTTGAACAACGCCATCACCGTGATCGCCCGCGGCACCGAGTGGCTCGGCAATGCCCTCGGCGACAAGCTGCACATCGACGCCACGATGAAAATGATCTTCGAGCGCGGCGTCGAGCACGGACGCGGCGTGTCCAGCGCTGAAGTCCGCCAACGCACCGCCGAACTCAAATCAAAGTACAAGCTGCCCTACGCCGATGCGCGCCGCCTCGCTCAGACGGGCTTGGACCCGGCGCAGCTTCAACCGCTGTTTCCGCTGAGCGAATCGATCGGGCGCATCATCGAGGTGTGGGAGATCGGCGCGACCCTGGCGGATATGCAGATCGCCGCCCACCAGGCTGAGCACGTGGTCGCTTCGATGCGCGACCTCGGCGGGCGGCGCGGCCAGCACAACGAGCAGGTTGACGTCAACGGGTCTATCGAGATCGCGCTGAAGATTCTCCGCAACGCGCTCAAGGGCATCGCGATCAACATGAACTTCGGCGAGCTGCCGATGCTGGCGGCCAACCGCGGCGAGCTCGTGCAGATATGGACCAACCTGCTGCGCAACGCCGCCGACGCGCTGCACGACGCGGGCCGCTCCACCGACGCGCCGTCTCCGCAAATCACGATCACCACCGACGCCCGCGATCACGAGATCGTCGTCGAGGTCGCCGACAACGGCCCGGGCATTCCCGAGGCCATCGCCAAGCGTATTTTTGAGCCGAGTTTCACCACCAAAAAGTCGGGCCTGTCGTTCGGGCTCGGCCTCGGTCTCGGCATCGTGCAGAACCTGGTCACCGAGTACGGCGGCCAGATCGAACTGCTGGATTCCGACACCACGCAATCGCCGGGCGCGACGTTCCGCGTCACGCTGCCGCTGGGAGCCTGAACATGTCCAAACCCGTGATTCTTTGCGTCGACGATCAACGAGAAGTGCTCGCCGCGTTGACCAAGGACCTCGAACCGCTGACCAGCCACTTCAGCCTCGTCGACGCCGAGTCCGCCGATGAAGCCATCGACGTGCTCGACGATCTCGAAGCCGGCGGCACGCCCATCGCCCTGATCATCTCCGACCACGTGATGCCCGGCGTCAGCGGCGTCGACTTCCTCTCGAAGATCGCCGCCCAGAGCCGCTTCGCCAAAACACGCAAGCTGCTGCTGACCGGTCTGGCCACGCACGAAGACACCATCCGCGCCATCAACGAAGGCCACATCGACAACTACACCGCCAAGCCCTGGCAGCCGGGCACGCTGCTGGCGACGGTCAAAAAACTGATCTCCGAATATGTCTTCGACGCGCTGCCGGACGCCTACCTGGATTACAAGGGCGTGATGGATCCCGACGTCATGATCAACCGCCTGCAGCGCCGCGGCGGCCCGTGAGGCGCTCGGTTTGATCCCTGCATCAGCGACGACGACCCAACGTCATGGCGCCGAGCAGGACCAGGCCCCCCGTCAGGGCTGCGGGCGTCGGAATCACGGCGGTCGAACCGACGATGGCGACGTTGTCGAGGATGCTCGAGACGTTCAAATCCGTCTGATCGCTGAACACGAGTTGAAACTGCGCCGACTCGCCATCGCCGAGGATCAGATCGCTCAGCGCGCTGGAAAGGTCGTAGTCGTAGTCGGGAAAGTCGCTGTTGTTGTTGTCGTTGGCGGTGATGTGGTAGGGCAGGTCGGACTCGGCGGCGATTTGCGTATTGTCCGGGCCCAGGCCGCCGGTGAGATAGGTCAACGTGAAAGAGTTGGGACCCGTGCCGCTGGTGGTGCTGGTGTTGTTGCGGCGCGGCGCGAAGTCGAAGTGGATCGACTCGACGGTGTAATCGATGCCGGTGTTGTTGGTCAGCGTGAGGTCCACCACCAGCGCGCTGCCGGTCTGGCGGACGAGCACGGCGTATTGATCCGAGGTGGTCGCGCCGCTGACGGTTCCGAAGGTGCCGTCGGTGGAACCGAAGGGGCTGATCACGCGGTCGGCGTTCATGCCGATCTGAGCTGAGAAGCCGGCCAGCACATCGTCGGCGACGTAGGGCTGGTTGGCGTCAGCCCACTCGTCCCACGAGGCGAGGATGGCGGCCTGCGAGACGCCGGTCAGCGTCAGCAGTACACAGACGGCGGCGGTGAAGATCTTGCGGTGTCCAGTGGTCATGGTTTTGTCTCCTTTGGTGTATCTTTTGATGATGAGGTCACGTCAGGGGCGGGCACGACCGGGGCGTCGTCTGCCTGCACCGGCGAACCGATGAAGGCGATGTTGTCGACGATGCTTGAAGAGTCGTCGAAGGTTTGCCCGCTGAACTCGAGTTGGAACTGCGCCGACTCGCCATCGGCAAGCACCCGATCGCTTAGCGCCGCCGACAGATCCAAGTCGTAGTCGGGATAGTCGCTGACGGAGCCGGCGTTGTTGGTGATGTGGTAGGGCAGATTGGCCGTCGACGCGATCGGGGTGTTGTGCGGCCCCAGCCCGCCGGTGAGGTAGGTCAGCGTGAAGGCGTTGGGCCCGGTGTTGCTGGCGTTGTTGCGGCGGGGCGCGAAGTCGAAGTGGAACGACTCGATGAGATAGTCGCGGCCGGTCTGGTTGATGAGCGTGAACGACAGGGTCAGCGAACGGTGGGTGTGGCGCACGAGCAGACCGCGTCGGTCTGCGGCGGTCGCAACGCCTTCGATGCCGAAGGTTCCGTCATTGGAGCCGAAGCCGGTCAGTACACGATTCTCGCTGCCCTGGTCGATCCGGGCCCCGAAGCCGGCCAGCACGGTGTCGGCGTCGTAGGGCCTGTTCGTGTCGCTCCATCGGTCCCACGACGCGAGGATGGCGTTGCGGGATGCGCCCGCAAAGTGGCCGTTGACCCAGCGAGCGGACTGGGCCAGGCCCAGATGGCGCTTCGTGCCGTCGGCTTCGATCACGAGCACTTTCCCTTCGAGCACATGAACGGACACCTCGCCGGCAAGTTCGGCGACGACTTTGAAACGTGTGCCCAGATCGACGACGCGCATGCCGCCGGGCAGATCGACGGTGAAGCCATGAGCGCGATCGGGAACATGCGCTTCGAGCACGCCGGCGGTCAGTCGCGCCCGGTTGGGGCCGGTCACGTCGACCGTGCACGGCCCGGCCAGGTCGACCATGGCCGTTGAGTTGAACATCAACTGCATCGTGCCGGCTACCAGGCGGATCGAGCTGGCCGACAGGTTCGACCCGGGGGCCAAGGGCAGTTGCGAGGAGGCGAACTTCGCGTCGCTCGACAGGTTGGCGACGATGGCGACCGGGGCGCTGTCGGGTGACTGTGATTTGCCGGGTGTGGCAGAAGGGGTTGACATCAGCATGAGCCAGCCGGTGAGTGTGGCCGTCAGCATGATCAGCGCGGCCGCGGCATACCCGATGTTGCGCCACGGCCACGGCCACGGACTCGTCGCCGGCGTCAAAGACTCAGATGGATGACTTTCGACCGCGGCGCTGCGCAGCAGATTGCGGAGGTCGACGCAGTGGTCGACGGTCTGGCGATACAACTGGCGAGCCTGCGGGGAATCGATCAACTGCTGCTGCAGTTGATCGAACTGCTCGGCCGTGGCGTCGCCTTCGAGGAAGGCGAGGATCAGGTCGTGGGTGTCATGCATCGGCCGCCTCCTCCAGACGCAGGCGGGCGCGGATGCAATCCGACAGCGCGCGATGCGCCCGGCTGAGTGCGACGAAGACAGCGTTGGGTTTGCGACCCAGATGCTCGGCCAGGGTGCGGCCCTTGAGGTCGCGCACATAGCGCAGATGAATCAACTCGCGGGTCTTGGGCGTCAGTTGATCGAGGCAGTGACGCATCGCCCGGCGTGTCTGCTGAGACTGTTCGTGGGATTGTGCGTCCCATTCGGAATCGATCAGGTCCAGCAGATCGGTGTCGAACACCATCGGCCGGGACTCGCGGCGACGGAGCACATCAATCGCGCGAAAACGAGCCGCCTGATGAATCCAGCGGGCGAGGTGGGTTTCGTCGGCGATGGATTCCCGCTGCTGCACCACGTCGACGCAGATCGCTTGAAACAGATCTTCCGCTTGATCGAAGTCGTGTATCAGACCCCAGATACGCGCCACGTAACGATCGCGGTCACGGACCAGCAGGCGGGCGATATCCTCCGGCGACATGGGCATAGAGCGGCTCCATGTCTATTTTCGCAGGCGGGGCGATCACTTTACAGACTTTTTCAGATTATCCGTTCAGGCCGCCGCGCCGCCGGCCTGCTGCTCCACGCCCAGAAGAACCCGCAGGGCGCGGATCATGCGGGAGATCGACGTGGGGCTCGGCAGCAACTGATGCGACCGATTGGCCATGGCGCTGTCCTCGAGGAGGATGTTGGCCTTGGGGCTGATCAGCAGGGTGGGCAGGTTTTCGACGCCGGCCTCGGACTCGGCCTTGCGCAGGAGGGTGGTGACCTGCACGCGTTCGTTGACGTTGCTGATATGCGCCACGGCGATGTTCGGCGGATCCTCAGGACTGGCGAGGGGATCGGCAAGCACTTTTGTGAAGATACCGAAGGCGTCCAGGTGCGACTGGGCGCTGATGAAGATCGGGCGCAGCGGCGCTTCGAGCTGCTTGCGGGTGTTGACCCGGATGTCGGGCCACTCCTGCTGATTGGTGCTCGAGAGCATGGCGAACTTCACATCGTGGGTCTGATCCGGAATCGTTTCGACGATGTCGTCGAGCTGCTCGGGTTTGAGCTTCAGCGCGTGGGCGAAGTCTTCGGTGGGATAGATCGACTCGTTGCCGCTGGAGCCCAGCAGCAGGGCGTGAGCCAATCGGTTGGCCAGGCCGAGCGTGGCGCACTCGGTGATCGAGCGCGGGGCGAGCTTGCGGGCGTTGGCCATGGACAGGTGGTGGAAGGCGATGGGGTTGATCAGATTCTTCGGGAACTTCCACGCGTGCAGCAGTTTGTCCATGAGGTCGGCGTGGTTGACCAGGATCATGCGGCTTTCGACCTGCTCCAGCGGAAGCTGCAGTTTCTCGGCGGTTTCGAGAACCTGCGCGTAGAGCTCCTGGAGGTGGTCGGCGAGGACCATGCGCCCGACGTCGTGCAGCAGGCCCATGGTGAAGGCGGCTTCGACTTCGTTTTCGTTGCCGCCGCGCACGCGCGTGAGCTGCGAGGCGATCATGCCGGTGGCGATCGCGTGTTCCCAGAAGAGCCGCACATCGATGTGGGCGGCGGTGGTGTCGTTGGAGAACTGATCCATCACGGCGATGTTCATCACCACGTTGCGGATCTGGCTCAGGCCGATGCGCATCACGGCGTTGTGGACCGATTCGACCGGCTCGCCGCGGCTGTACACGACGCTGTTGGCGAGTTTGAGCACCTTCAGCGCGATGGCCTGGTCCTGCTTGATGGTTCGGGCGACCTGCTCGATGGAGCAGGTGGAAGACGCGGTCTGCTTCATGAGTTGACCGACGCAGGGCGAGAGGGCTTTGAGCTCGTCAAAGCTTTCGATGTGTTCGTTGATGGCGCTGCGTGTGGTGATGGGTTTGATCGACCGCAGGGCTTCGAGGGCGGTGGCGTTGGGATTGACGCCGGGGTCGGTCATGACGATGGTGGCTTCGCCGACTTCGTCATCGTTGGAAGTCTGCGCGGCGGGCGCTGCGGCGTCGGGTTTGGTCTGGGCGTCCTCGTCGGCGGGCGCCGCCTGGAAGTAAGACTCGATCCGGGCGGACAACTCTTTGAGTGAGAAGCGAGACTTCAGCAGGTAATCACGAACCCCCAGACGACCAGCCTGGACGATGTAGTCACGCTCGCTGACGGCGGTCAGCAGGATGACCGGCAGGTCCTTGTATTTGGCTTCATGACGCAGCGCGCGCAGGAAGTCCAGGCCGTTCATGATCGGCATGGCCACGTCCAGCAGGATCAGATCGACGGATTTCTTTTTCATCATATCCAGCGCCTCGCGCCCATTGGCGGCGCAGACGGCCTGATATCCCTGGTGGACCAGGGAGGCGGCGATCGGCTCGCGAAACACCGCCATGTCATCGACGACAAGGATGGTTCTCACGCGGCATGCTCCTTGCGAATCGCTTTCTGTTGGTCGCCGGCCGAATCGTTGGGTCCGGCCAGGTCGGCGCGCATCATCACGGTAAAGCAGGTTCCCTCGCCCACGGTCGAGTCGACGCTGATCGATCCACCGTGCGCCGCCACGATCCCGCGGCAGATCGCCAGCCCCAGTCCGGTGCCTTTGACATAGTCAGACCCGACCACGCCGCGGTTGAGTGCGAACGCCTGGCCCAGTTTGTCGACGACCTGATCGTCGATGCCTTCACCGGTATCGCTGACGCGCATCTGCACCCACGCATGATGGTCCTTGACGCAGCGGTTGATCGACACCTCGATGGCGCCGTCGTGTGTGTGCTTGGCGGCGTTGGTCAGCAGGTTGATCACGAGTCGCCGGATCGCTTCGGCGTCGCCGTTGATCTGAAGATCATCCGGCTCCACGTGGCAACTCATCGTGACGCGCTCGGTGTCGATGAGATTGCTGACGATGCTCATGGCCGAGTCGCAGGCCTGCTGCAGATTCACATGCTCCCAGTTCCAGCGGGCGCAGCCGCTGTTGAGGCGGGCGGCCTCCAGCAGATTGTTGACCATCTCGCTCATGGCGATCGTCTGATCGTGAATCGCCTTCATGAACGACAGATTCTGTTGCGAAAGGGTGTCCGCGTCGGTCAGCAGAAACTCGGCGGTGGCGCGCAGGGCGGCCAGCGGCGTTCGCAACTCGTGACCGACCACGCCCAGCACCTGCTCCATCGCTGAGACGGCCTGCTGCAGCGCCTGGCGATCGCGGGCGGTGCGCTCAGCCTGGCGGCGACGGGTCATGTCCCGTTTGATCGCCACGTAGCGATCGATCTTGCCGTCGCCATTTTTCACCGGTGTGATCGTCATTTCTTCGTGGTAGAGCCGGCCGTTTTTGCGGCGGTTGATGATTCTGCCGCGCCACGATCGACCGGCTCTGATCGTCTTCCAGATCCGGTTGTAGTACGCCGCGTCATGGCGGCCGGATTTGAGGATCGAGGTTTTGCGACCCATCGCCTCGCGGAGGCTGTAGCCGGTGATTCGTGTGAACGCCGGATTCACGTATTCAATCACGCCGTCGGGATCGGTGATCACGATCATGTCGCCCGCCGCTTCGATGGCGGTCAATCGGGATGTCAGCGTCTGGCGACTTTCGCGGAGCACCTCTTCGGTCAACTTGCGGTCGGAGATGTCGCGAATGATCGTCGAGAGGTATTTGAGTTTGCCCTGATCATCGGTGTGGGCGACGACGACCTGCGAGACGGGAATCTCATAGCCCAGCGGATTGATCAACGCCGTTTCACCGGACCACACGCCCCGTTCGATCGCCTGGGGAATCGCGACTTCGAGCATGGTCTTTGCCGACCATTCGGGGCAGAGATTATGCCAGCACACATCATCGAGATCCTGGTCAAGCCCGAGTCCGACCATGCGTCGGCCGGCGCTGTTGAGGTAGAAGATGCGTCCATCCGGGGCGCCGGTGGAGACATAATCGCTGGTCGCTTCGAGAATGGACACGAGCCGGTTCTGCTCTTCCGCGATGCGATGGCGTTCGGCAAGTTCGGATTCGAGCCGGCCGTTCAACGTGTTCAACTCCCGGGCGCGTCGCCGGGCGATGATCGCCAGCCAGGTGACCAGCCCGACCATTACCGCGGTCATCAGCCCCGGCACCAGAACTGTCTGGTCGTGGATGCCGGCCAGTTGAGTCAGTCGCTGCCGGGTCGGCCACATGCGGATTGACCACGGCAGGCGGGGCAGGGGGATGGGCGTTGTATTGGCGAATTCGGAGGCGGCGCTGTCGGCTTCGACCAGCGACCAAATGACCTGGTTGTCCTTGATCACCTGAACGTTGTAGCCGAGATCGTGTTCATCCAGGAGGGGTTCAAGCATCAACTGTTTGATGTTGAGCACAATCTCCAGGGCGCCGCTGTAGCGGTTGTCATGGCGCAGCGGCGCCCAGATCAACAGATTGCTGATCGCCGACTCATCGCCGTCCGGTATTTGCAATGGCTGTCTGAACAACAGCGTCTTGGGGTCGGATTCTGAGCGCTCGATCATCTGATGGCGCAGCTGGGCCCAGGGGGCGACACTCGAAAACGCCTGATCGGAGTCATGGTTGGCGGCGAACAAAGACTCACCGTTGGGTGCGATCAGGCAGACGCAACGGATCGCCGGAAAGGCTTCGAGCAGGGCATCGTGGTCATTTTGCCAATTTTCGATGTCGTCGATGTGGTGTTGTTCGGTCCGACGCGCCATGCGCAGCGCGGCGCGCTCGCAGACCTCGATCCAACTGGTCAATTCGTCGGCGGTGCGCAGCGTCTCGGCGTGGATCAACTGCCTGATTGTGTTGTTCTGCTGTTGAATCGTGTGGCGCCACATCAACACGACGCCCAGGCTCATCACCACCGTCATCAGAATCGGCGTCCAGCCCGGCAGTTTGGACACGCGCAGCACGGTCTGTGATCTGAGGCGCAGGGGCAGTTCACGTGCGGCCGAGTGCTTGACGCGCGGTGTTGAATGCGATGATGGTGATCTCAAGCCGGAAATGTGGCTCCCCCTTTGAGGCGCCCCGAAGTCTGATCGGGACGAAATTGTCAGTCGTGGACAAGGCCCTCAACTGTCAAAACATCGGCATGCAGCGGGGGCTTCTTGACTGCGATTTGTCACAGCCGCACGTTCAAAATGCCGATAGCACCACCATGTGGGCCTCAGCATTCGCTTGACGCGCGGTCGGGTTTTCCCACGGGGGTGCGACAAGCGAACAAGGCCCTATAATGGGACGTATCACTGGCAACCCCACCGGAAGTGATCCGGGCGTAACTCAGGGCCGTTAGGAGCAGGTTTCACCATGTTTGAACGATTTACAGACCGAGCCCGCAAGGTCATGGCACTGGCCAACCAGGAGGCTCAGCGCTTTAACCACGAATACATCGGCACCGAGCACATCCTCCTTGGCCTGGTCAAGGAAGGCTCCGGCGTCGGCGCCAATGTCCTGAAAAACCTCGATGTCGACCTCCGCAAGGTCCGACTCGAGGTCGAGAAGCTCGTCAAGAGCGGCCCGGACATGGTCACCATGGGCAAACTGCCCCAGACCCCCCGAGCCAAGAAGGTCATCGAGTACGCCATCGAGGAAGCTCGAAACCTCAACCACAACTACGTCGGCACCGAGCACCTGCTGCTGGGGCTCCTCCGCGAGCACGACGGTGTGGCCGCGCAGGTGCTGATGAACCTCGGGCTCAAGCTCGAAGAGGTTCGCGAGGAAGTGTTGAACCTGCTCGGCGCCGGGCCGTCGGCTGAACCGGCCGCCGCCGAGGCCGCTGACCCTGGCAGCCCCGAGGCCGGCGGCAAGCGCGGCAAGTCCAAAACGCCGGCGCTGGACAGCTTCGGTCGTGATCTGACCGAGATGGCCAAGCAGGGCGAACTGGACCCGGTCATCGGTCGATCCAACGAGATCGAGCGCGTGATTCAGATTCTCTGCCGCCGCACGAAGAACAACCCCGTCCTCATCGGCGAGGCCGGCGTCGGCAAGACCGCGATCGTCGAAGGTCTGGCCACGAAGATCATCACCAACGATGTGCCGGAGATTCTTCACGAGCGTCGCATCGTCGTGCTCGACCTGGCGATGATGGTCGCCGGGACCAAGTATCGCGGCCAGTTCGAAGAGCGCATCAAGGCGGTCATGAACGAAGTCCGCCGCGCCAAGAACGTGATCCTCTTCATCGACGAGTTGCACACGCTGGTCGGAGCCGGCGGGGCCGAGGGCGCGATCGATGCGTCCAATGTGCTCAAACCCGCCCTTTCCCGCGGCGAGATTCAGTGCATCGGCGCCACGACGATGGACGAATATCGCAAGTACATCGAAAAAGACGGCGCGCTGGAGCGTCGTTTCCAGACGATCCTGGTCGAGCCCCCGAACAAGGAGCAGACCGTCGAGATCCTCAAGGGTCTGCGCGATCGCTACGAAGCCCACCACCGCGTGCAGATCACCGATGCGGCGATCGGCCGGGCGGTCGAGCTTTCGGATCGTTACATCACAGCCCGCGTGCAGCCTGACAAGTCGATCGACGTGATCGATGAATCCGGCGCCCGCGTGCGACTGAAGTCCATGAGCAAGCCGCCGGATCTCACCGAGATCGAAGAGCAGATCGAACGCCTCGGCCTCGATAAGGACGAAGCGGTCAAAGCGGCCGACTACGAGCGTGCCGCCCAGCTTCGCGATCAGCAGGAAGCCCTTCGCAAGAAGAAGGAGCAGATCCAGCACTCGTGGCGTGAGCGTGCCCGCGAGGTCGACGGCGTTGTCGACGAGGAAGTCATCGCCGAGGTCGTCAGCAAGATGACCGGCGTGCCGCTGACGCGCATGGAGAAGGCCGAGACCGAACGCCTGCTCAAGCTCGAGGAAGAGCTGCACAAGCGCGTCATCAGCCAGGACGAAGCGATCAAGGCCGTCGCCAAGGCGATCCGCCGCGCCCGCTCCGGCCTCAAAGACCCCAAGCGACCCATGGGCAGCTTCATCTTCGTCGGCCCGTCCGGTGTCGGTAAAACGCTGCTTTCCAAGGCGCTGGCCGAGTTCCTCTTCGCCGACGAAGACGCGCTGATCCACATCGACATGTCCGAGTACATGGAGAAGCACAACGTCTCCCGCCTCATCGGCGCGCCTCCCGGATACGTCGGCTACGAAGAGGGCGGCCAGCTCACCGAGAAGATTCGTCGGCGCCCGTATGCCGTCGTGCTGCTCGATGAAATCGAAAAGGCTCACCCCGATGTGTTCAACACGCTGCTGCAGGTGATGGAAGAAGGGCGGCTCACCGACTCGTTCGGCCGCCACATCGACTTCCGCAACGTCATCCTGATCATGACCTCGAACATCGGCGCGGACCTGATCAAGGGCGGCGGCGGCAGCTTCGGGTTTGCCAAGCAGGATGCCGACGCCACCTACGAGGGCATGAAGAAACTGCTGCTCAAGGAAATCGAGCACTACTTCCGCCCCGAGTTCATCAACCGCCTCGACGATGTGATCGTGTTCCGTCCGCTGACGCGCGACGATCTCAACGGCATCGTCGAGTACGAATTGAAGAAGGTTCGGGCCCGTCTGGCCGAGCGCGACATCGCGCTGGAACTCGACGATGCAGCCAAGACCTTCCTCATGGACAAGGGTTACAACCCCGACTTCGGCGCCCGCCCGCTGCGTCGCGCCATCGAGCAGTACGTCGAAGACGCGCTGAGCGAGGCGATCCTCCGCGGCGAGTTCGAAGGCAAGAACAAAGTCACCGTCATCCATGTGGATGAGGCCGATCATCTGACCTTCAAGGCCGAGCAGGTCGACGACGATTCCAACGGCAAGGCGGATGAAGCCCCCGCCGAATCGACGACCTGATCGATTGAATTGACAATTTCAGCCCACCCGAAGCCCACGGATTGCATCCGTGGGCTTCTTTGTTGTGTCGCTGCCCGCCGGTTTTTTCGTGACTATAATGCGCACGCCACTGGGCGCATTTCTTTGAGGGACTTAACAGCATGAGCATTACGGTGTACAGCCCGTTTACGGGCGAGCTTGTCAGTGTGCGGCCGCAGGATGTGGGGCGGGCGGTGAAGGATCGATCCGATCACATGTTTTACGTGTTGGAGCGGCCGGACGGCGGGGGGCATTACGCGGCGCCGACCAAGGCCGGCGGTCAGCGCGATGTCGAACGCTACGACGCCATGGTCGCCAAACAGCAGCAGGCGCGCGACACCGGCGCGATGGGCTCGACGGCACAGATCGCCGCCGCGTCGCGCTCGGGTCGATCATCCGGGATCAAATGGAAACTGATTATCGGGTTGATCGTGTTGGCGGCGGCGGCGGCGGCGGCGGCGTGGGCGGTGATGTTCGGACCGCTCAAGGGGTTGATCGCCACCAGCCCGTAACGCCCGAAAACTCGAAAGGCGGCACGTATGGGCATGACTCTCGGACGCATCCTGCTGATCGCGGCGTTGATCGGCGCCGGGTATTTCGCATACACGCAATGGGGGGGCAATCAGAAACTCGCCGAGGTCACCGCGGCCGATCCCTACGAGGCGGCGGCGCTCAAATTCAGCGGCGGGCTGTTTGAGCAGGCGATCGAGGTGTACGAACAGGCGATCGCCGCCGAGCCGAGCGATGCCCGCGCCGTGGAGGCGGAGTTTCGCGTGGCCCGCTGTTACGAGCAGTTAAATCGCCCCCAAACCGCCCGGCAACGCTACCTCGCATTTGCCGAAAAACACCCGAATCACGCCAATGCTCCACTGGCCCGGGAGCGCGCTCAGAAACTCGAATTGCTCAGTAAATAGTTTGCACAGTACCGATATTCTGTTGGGGGATTGCGTAGTTCCGTCTGGTTTTATAGGGCTTTACACATTTGCGGCAAACCCTCATAGGCTTTCTCAAGTCTGTTACTTTTCACGACGATACAAACATCACCGGCCGCGCCATAACGGGGTGCGCGGCGGTGATACGCTCCGGCGTACCAATGATGAAGACGATCGACGGCTCGGCGTCGTTTCGATAGGGCGAGAACGGTATCAATGAATCAGCCTCTTCTGGACAAGGTCTTAAATTGCCCTCGCCTGCCTAGCTTGCCGGCGATTGCGATGGAGGTCATCGACCTCTGCCGACAGGACGGCATCAACATCAAGCAGATCGCCAAGACGATCTCCAATGATCCGGCACTGTCCACCAAAATTCTCAAGACCGTCAACAGCAGTTACTACGGTCTTTCGCAGCCGGTCAGCACGATCTCTCACGCACTGGTCATTCTCGGCCTCAACAGCGTCAAGACCCTGGCGCTGAGCTTTACGCTTGTGAGCACCGTCCGCAATGCCGGTGATGAGGATTACGATCCCAATGTCATTTTCCGTCGCTCGCTTTACGCTGCGGTGGCGGCGCGCTCCATCGCCCAGCGCGTCGGCATCGCCGAATGCGAGGAAGCCTTCCTCGCCGGCCTGTTGCAGGACCTCGGCGTGATCGCCATGGTTCAGACGCTCAAGTCCGAGTATGTCGAACTGTTGTCGGAAGTCGGCGACGATCATGAAAAGCTCTGGCGCGCCGAGCGCAAGCAGATGAAGATCGATCACGCCCAGGTCGGTGAGGCGCTGGCCAAGAAGTGGCGCCTCCCGGAGGTGCTCGTCGAGCCGATCCGTCATCATCATCAGCCTCAGAAAGCGCCCCCGGCGATGCGCCAGGCCACTCAGGCCGTCGCCCTCGGCGGGCTTGCCGCCGATGTGTTTCTCCGGGAAACCTCCTGCACCGCGATGCAGGATCTGATCAGCCAGTTGCGATCGACCTTCGGGATCGACGCCTCAGACGCCACCGATCTGCTGGAGACCATCGGCAACGGCACCCAGGAAATCGCCAAGCTCTTCGAGATCGATACCGGTAAAGTCCGCGACGTCGGCGAGATTCTCTGTGAAGCCAACGAGGTCCTGCAGGAAGTCTCACTCAAGAGCCAGCAGGATCTGACTGAGCGCAATCGCAAACTACAGGAAAAGGCCACCCGCGATGCGCTGACCGGCGCCGCCAACCGTGGTCATTTCAACGAAACGCTCTGCCGCTGGTTCGAGCAGGCGTCCCGGCAATCAGCGCCCCTGAGCATGATCCTGCTCGACGGCGATAAGTTCAAATCCGTCAACGACACCCACGGCCACCTCGCCGGCGACCGCGTGTTGATGACGCTGGCCAAAACCTTGATGGACAACGCCCCCGAAGAGGCGCTGGTGGCGCGCTACGGCGGCGAAGAATTCACCGTATTGATTCCCGGCCTTTCCCGCCCCGAGGCGGCGCAGGTTGCCGAGAAGCTTCGACTGGTCATCGAATCCACCGATATCGAGGCGGATGAAGATCTCGTGTTGCGCATCACCGCGTCCATGGGCGTGGCGACCTACGACGGCGTGCGATTCTTCAAACGGCCGGAGCAACTGATCAAGGCCGCCGACCAGGCCGTTTATGCCGCCAAGGCCGCAGGACGCAACTGCGTGCGAGTCTTCGCACCGCGCGTGCCTGCCGCCGTATGACTCAACCTGCCCGCTTGAACACTCAGCTTAATTTAATCACGGGGTAACTTGCTTATGACGACTCCAGTAGCAGAGCAGATGGAATTGGATCCTGCGCATATCGCCAGGTTTCGGTGGGATCTTTCACCGCAGCAGTGGCAGCAATTGCAGAACGTGATCAACGAGCTGCAGCGTCCGATGCCCGTCGATGAAGAATCCGAGCGCCGCGATGTCGATCGCGCCCGGTTTGTCTTTCCGGTCAAGCTCACCTGGGTCGACGAGCACATGAACCAGGGCGAGCTTTGGGCCATGTCGCACAACCTGTCACGCCGCGGCATGGGGCTGATCGCCAAGCGGATGTTTCACAAGGGCGACCACCTCACGCTCCACCTGCCGATGCCGGATCAGACGATGCGGCAGATCGATGTCACGGTGGCGTTCTGTCGCTACGTGTCGAGCATGTATCACGACGTGGGGCTGCGCTTCTGCGGCGTTCGCGTGTGAATCGTGTTGAAACCCAGGGCAGCGTCCACAGCCGTGCCTTCGCCCAGCGATAACAGACAAGTCCATTTTGTCCCGCTCTCGTCCCGCCCTCACCTTCATCACACACCACCGGCATGATGTATATACGAATCAGAACACAAGAACATATTTAACTTAAATATGTTCTTGTGTTCTGCGTGTTGAGGCGTAAATGGTTTGTGGGTAACGGTTTGTGTGGGTGCGCCACGTGCCGCCTGTCACGTGCTTGTGGTGTGTGTTATGCGATGGTCGTTGCGGGGTGCGGGGCGTTGCGTGACACGGAACGTTGCGGGGGGCGGGCCGTTGCGTGACGCGGACCGTTGCGGGGTGCGGGGCGTTTCGTGACGCAGGGGCGTTGTGCCGAGATGGTGAGAAATTGGAAAGGGGGCGAACTGGCGGGTAGGGCTATTGTGCGGAAGTGGGAGCGGCGGCCGGTGACAGGCGCACCGCGGCGCGGGGCGACAGGGGGTACGCTGTCAGCAGCGATTGCAGATCGTCCACGCTCACCGCGGTCAGGCGCTGCAGTTCATCGGCCAGCGGCAGGTACTTGTTCAGATACAACCATTGCGCGCCCAGGGCCATCATCCGTCCGGCGGGGCGCTCGTTTTGAAGCGTCAGGTCCATCGCCATCTTGCGTGTGGCTCGCTCGACTTCTTCGGCTGTCAGATTATCGCCGGCGCCGGTGAGCACCTCGTCGAAAATCGTCTCGGCCCGCTCGGCCTGACTCGGCGAGCAACTCAAATACATCAGGTTCACACCCGTCTGATCGAAGCTGTGATGCGAAAGTTCCGCCTCGTCGGCGATGCCGGGATCGATCAGTTTCCAGTACAGTCGGCTGCCGTCTGAATCACCCAGCACGTTGGCCAGCACCGCGGCGGCATAGCGGCGATCGTCCTGTGCCGACGGCGCATCGGTCAGCGCCACCAGGTAGTGCATGTTTGTCGAGCTGCGCGTCAGGTGATGATCGCTGATCACCGGTTGCGGGGGGCGATAGTTGCGGCTGACCTCGGCGGGTGTCCACGACTCAGTCGCCTTGGCGATCTGATCGACGCATCGATCGAAGTCGACGCGCCCGGCCAGTGAGGCGACCATGTTGTTCGGGCTGTAGCGCGTATTGAAGTAGCCCATCATCTGGTTGCGCGTCAGCTTCGTGATTGAATCGTTGGTGCCGAGCACGCGATGGCCCAGCGGGTGGGGCCCGAAGTAGCGTTCCATCACCTGTTCGTACGCCACCCAGAACGGCCGATCTTCGTACATGCCGATCTCTTCGAGGATGACGTTCTTTTCCATGTCGAAGTCATCGCCGCGCAGCGTCGGGCGGAGAATATCCGTCAGTAGGTCGAGCGCGTCGCCGAGGTATTCCGGCAAAACATGGGCGTAGTAGTTGGTGACTTCCTGGCTGGTCGAGGCGTTGTAGTTGGCGCCGATGCGATCGAAATCGCGGTTGACCTCGGCGGCGGTGCGTCGCTCGGTGCCCTTGAACATCATGTGCTCGAGGAAGTGCGAAACGCCCATGAGTTCGGTGACTTCATCGCGCGACCCGGCCTTGACGAAGAAACCGGTGGCGGCGGTGTGGGCGTTGGGGTTGACCTCGGCGACGATCGTCAGGCCGTTGTCCAGCGTGGTGTGTTTGAATTCGACGGGCATATTCAGTCGTTTCTCAGCGGCTCGGGGCCGATGTTCAGCGTGGTCATGTCGCCGGGCTTGTGGGCGGCGACGAAGTCGTTGAGCTTGTCGAGGGTGACGTCGTCGATGGCGGCGGCGATGTCGTCGAGCGTGCGGGGCTTGCCGCGCATGAACTGATCGCCGGCCAGCGACGCGGCGCGGGCGCCGGTGGATTCGCCCTGCATGACGAGGCGCGACTTGAGGCCGACGATCGCGCGGTCGAATTCATCGGCGTCGACGCCGTCGGCCATGCGGCGCAATTCGCCCGTCATCACCTGCAGGGTTTCATCGGCCCGCTGCGGCGTCGTGCCGGCGTAGCCATACACGAACCCGCGCCCGCGCTCGGCTCCGTAAGTGGCGTACACCGAATAGCAGAGCCCGCGATTTTCACGCACCTCGGTGAACAGTCGCCCGCTCATGCCCCCGCTGAGCACCGCCAGCGCCACACGCTGGGTCATGTTCTGCGGGTCCAGTTCGCCGATCGTGTCGTAGGCGACGCCGATGTGCTGCTGGGCGCTTTCAGCTTGCATGTGGTGGTAGCTGCGGGCCGGCGGATCGTTGGACGCGATCTCGTCGGCCGCGCCACTCCAGTCTTCGATCAACTCGCCGATCTGGTCGCGCACCATCTCGAAATCCACGCAGCCGGCCATCGCCAGAATCGACCCGCCGCTGACGCAGCGCTGCTCAGCGAATGTGCGCACATCGTCGACGCCCATCGCTTCGAGGTGATCGATCCGGCCCATCGTCGATCGCCCGATCGGCTCGCCGAGGTGATGGCGCTTCAGCTCGATCATCACCTTGTGCTGGGGGTCATCTTCGAGGGCTTCGATCGACGCGATCGCCAACTGGCGGCTCGGGTCAAACGCATCGTCCGCCAGGTGCGGGCGAGTCACGCAATCGATCAGCAGCGGCAGAGCCTCGGCGACGCGCTCGCCCATCATGGTCGCGCCGAGTCGCATGTGCTGGGTGTACACATCGCTGGATCGATGCACGCCCAGTCGGTCCAGCGCATCCGAATGCGCCCGCGAGTCCAGCTTGCCGGCCCCGCGGAAGATCATTTCGCTGAGCATGCCGGCGACACCCTGTCGGGCCTGCGGTTCGGTGGCGGCGCCGGCCGGGGTCAGCAACGTCATACCGACGCTGGCCACGCCCGCCATCGGTTCGACCACGAGGGTCAACCCGTTGGCATAGCGGTGGGTCAGTATCGGCGGGGCGGTGGCGGCGGAAAGGTTCAAGCGGCGTTTCCTTGCTGAAAATGGCGTCATATGCGATGCGAAGGCCGCATTGTACCGGGGTGGATCGGTCATGTCAGATCACGCCGGCGGCGGTCGTAAAGTCGACTGCCGCTTGCGCCGATAACACCGAATAGGAGGCAGTATGCTCAGGGATGCTCTATGCGCTTGCTTTTTGACACCATCCTGGCTCTGGTGCTGATCGGGGTACTCGGCGGCATCATCTGGCTGCAGCGCGGGCAGGAACAGTGGCTCGACAAAGTCACGCTGGTCCACGAGTCACTGCGCGCCATCGACAGCAAAGCGCTGTACTTCGCGGCGCTGGGGGAAGTGGACACGAGCCGGCGGGGCTACCCGCTGAAGATCGATGCGGCGTGGTTTGAGCGGTTGCCGATCAATCAGTTGTTCGACGACCAGGCCCGCCCGTGGATCGACATCGTTGCCGAAGAGCAGTCCGATGCATTTAATCCTGCGCGCATCGTGGGGGAAGGTGATCTGGCGGCGTTCTGGTACAACCCGTACCGGGGCATCATCCGCGCCCGCGTGCCGATGCAGTTGACCCAAAGCGCGACTCTCGACATGTACAACCTCGTCAACGGCACTTCCATACGCTCCGAAGATGTCGACTGGACCGATCCCAAGCGCCTGGCGACCGTCAACGCTGCCAAGGCATCCGTCAAGCAGAAGGTCCATCTGGCGGCTCCATCAAAACCCGTCGACGATGTCGAATCATCGCCCGCCGAGTCGCCGAGCGCGCCCGAGCCGGTGATGTCGGAAGTGCCAACAGCCGCCGAGCCGTCTTTCCCGAATGTAGCGCCCTCGCTGCCGAAAGGGCGCGCCGCGCCGGATTCCAAGAAACCCGGCCCCACGTCGAAGCTGCGCCAGGCCTTGGGGGAATGACCGCCGCAAACGCGTGAAATTCCGGGGCTTTCCCGCCTTCCCACGGGCCGATCACCGCATTATCATGCAAGCTCCCACCTGTTCAGGAGCTTGTCATGTCCCCACACGATTCATCTTCATCAGTGTCACGCCGCCATGTGCTCCAGGGCGCTGCCGGGCTTGTTGCCGTCGGCGCCGCGTCGATGTCCGGTCCGATCCAATCGGCGACCGCTGCTGAATCCAAACCACGAGGCCTCACCGTGAAAAACAACCGCATCAATCAATCGATCTGTCACTGGCCCTTCGCCAACTTCGGCGAAAAATGGTCGCTGGACCAGACCTGCCAGGCCGCCGTCCAGCTCGGCTGCAAGAGCGTCGAACTGCTCGGCCCCGATTCCTTCGCCACCCTCAAAAAGCACGGCCTGGTCTGCGCCATGACCAACAACGGCATGCCCGGCGCGCCCTTCGTCAAAGGCCTGAACAATCCCAAGTACCAGGCCCAGGTCATCGAGACGACCAAAAAGCACATCGACGCCTGCGCCGAGGCCGGCATGCCCAACGTCATCGCCTTCACCGGCTTCAAGTGGGTCGATGTCGACGATCCGTCCAAGGGCGAGATCGATCCCGACGAAGGCGCCAAGAACACCGTCAAAGGCCTGAAGGAACTGACCGCCTACGCTGAGAAGAAGAACGTCACCATCTGCATGGAGCACCTGAACTCGCGCGTGCTCAACGACAACAACCGCGGGCACCCCGGCTTCCAGGGCGACCACATCGACTACTGTGCCGACATCATCCGCGCCGTCGGCTCGCCGAACTGCAAGCTGCTGTTCGACATCTACCATGTCCAGATCATGGACGGCGATGTCATCACCCGCATCCTCGACTACGGCACCGACCTGATCGGTCACATCCACACCGCCGGCAACCCCGGCCGCTGCGAACTCGACAACGAACAGGAAATTGCCTACGCCCCGATCATGCGCGCCCTGCTGAAGATCGGCTACAAGGGCTACGTCGGCCAGGAGTTCATCCCGACGCGCGACCCGATGGCCGGCCTCCGCGCCGCCGTCGCCGAATGCGACGTGTGATTCGAACACACTACATTTGAAGTTCACCCGAAGCCCACGGATTTAATCCGTGGGCTTCTTGTTTATACCGAACTCGCTCCCCGTGTTGAGCGGCCATATCATGTGCGTAGCAGATGAACATGCAGACACAAACCGCGTGGGCCGAGCAACTCGATCGGGCGATTGACGATCTGTTTGATCCAATGGTCGCGCTGCGGCGTCACCTGCACATGCACCCGGAACCCAGCGGCAGCGAAACCCACACCACCGAACATCTCCGCACGTTGCTCAGCGATGCAGGGTTCAAACTGCGCCTGGGGCCTGAAGACCGCGGATTGATCGTTGATCCGGCCGATCCGCCGCAGGCGCCCCGCATCGGGTTGCGTGCTGACATCGACGCGCTGCGCATCGCCGACGCCAAGGATGTTTCGTACCGCTCGCAGACGCCGGGGGTGATGCATGCCTGCGGGCACGACGGGCATAGCGCCATCGTGTTCGGCGCGATCATGGCGCTGGATGCGGTGCAGAAGTCGGGCCTGCTGCCGTGGCCGGTGAACTGGCGGGCGATCTTTCAGCCGGCTGAGGAAACCTGCATCGGCGCGCTGGCGATGGTTGAAGCCGGGGCGGTGGTGGGGGTTGAAGCCTTGCTCGGTGTGCACATGGACCCGACGCGCCCCGTCGGTACGGTGGGGCTGCGCGCCGGGGCGTTCACCGCCGACTGCGATGCCATGGAGATCGACATCATCGGCCGCGGGGGTCATGCCGCCCGTCCGCACGAGTCGCTTGATCCCATCGCCGCCGCCGCTCAATTGATCAGCAGCATCTATCTGTTCGTGCCGCGCGCCGTCGAGTCATACACGCCCGTCGTCGTCACGATCGGTCAGATCATCGGCGGCGATTCGCACAATGTCATCCCCGATCGCGTTCACCTGGAAGGTACCCTCCGCAGCGCCGATGCGACGGTGCGCCAGGCGGCTGTCGATCACATTCAACAGCTTGCCCGCGGCCTGGCGACCGCTTCCGGCACGCGCATCGATGTGAAGTTCCACCACGGCCCGCCTGCCGTGTTCAACGATTCGCAACTGACGGGCCACCTCCGTTTCGCCGCCACACAGTTGCTCGGCGCTGATCATGTTCAGTCGATCCCGCGCCCCAGCATGGGCGGTGAAGACTTCGCCAATTACCTGGCGCATGTACCCGGCGCGATGTTTCGCCTGGGGTGCAATCCGCCACAGGTCGATTCGCCGGCGATGCTTCACTCGCCGCTGTTCGATCTCGATGAGCGCGCCCTGGCGATCGGCGCGAAGATCCTGGCCCGCGCCGCGGTGCGCTGGGCCAAGCCGACATAAAGAAAGATTCACCACGGAGTCGCGGAGGTCAATTCATCCCGTCAGAATGTTTTTTCCGTATCGCCGCGGTGAAAAAAAGGAGTCACGATGAACCGCATCGAGTTCAACAGCTCGGCGAGCCCGACGGTTGGTGTCGAGATCGAACTGGCGATGGTCGATGCGCAGACGATGGCGCTGTGTCATGGCAACACGCCCGTGCTCGAAGCGCTGCCCGAACACCTGGCCGGCCACATCAAGCCCGAGCTGATGCAGTGCTACGTCGAGATCAACACCGATGTCTGCGACACGATCACTGATATCGAAGCTGATCTGCGTCACAAGCTGACCGCCCTCGAATCCGTCTGCGATCAGCAGAATATCCGCCTGCTGTGGTCGGCGACGCATCCGTTTTCGAGCTGGCGACAGCAGAAGGTCACCCCCGATGATCGCTACCACGGCCTGGTCGACCTGATGCAGGACACCGCCCGCCAACTGGTCACCTTCGGCCTGCACGTGCACGTCGGAGTCGACACCGGCGACAAGGCGGTGATGATCTGCGACCGGATTCTGTCGCACCTGCCGACGCTGCTGGCGGCCAGTTGCAACAGCCCCTTCTGGGAAGGTCGCGACACCGGCCTGCACTCTTGGCGATCGAAAATCATGGACGGCCTGCCCACCGCCGGTCTGCCCCCGCTGATGCGCAACTGGTCGGAATACGTCTGGCTCATCAACCACCTCATCGACACCGGCTTCATCGAAACCATCCGCGAAATCTGGTGGGATGTCCGCCCGCACTACAACTTCGGCACCGTCGAAGTCCGCATCTGTGACATCCCCGCCTGCCTCGACGACGCCCTGGCGCTGGCGGCCCTGGTGCAGTGCCTGGTCAAAGCGCTGTCCGATGAAATCGACGAAGGGACTTACCAGCATGACTGCCACCCGATGCTGGTGCGACAGAACAAGTGGCGCGCGGCACGCTACGGGCTCGATGCGAATCTCGTGGAGCAGGGCACCTTCGAGTTGCAACCGGCTCGCGATGTGCTGCGCCACCTGATCGAACTGCTGCGCCCGGTGGCGACGGAGCTGAACTGCTCGTCATATTTGAACCGGGCTGTGAAACTCGCCGCCGCCCCGACCGCCGCCAACCATCAGCGCGAGATGCTGTCGCGCATCGGCGACCCCGTCGAAGTCGTCCGCCAGCTTACTGAAGCCACGCGCATGATTAAACAGTCAGCGTGAGTTTTTGATGATGTGATCGGAAGCAACACGGTGGCACAGCCGCCCTCGGCTGTGCTGGTGTTGACTTATGCACAGCCGAGGGCGGCTGTGCCACAGCTTACGTGTTGATGCTTTTCAGAAGTTTGATCCACGTCTCAGATAGCCCGTGTGCTTTGGCGCCGCGCAGCATGGTGTTGCGATATGCATCGGACGGGGCAAACGGCCCGCCGTTGGTGTCGGGGCGATAGACCATGACTTCGAGGTCGCCGCGTTCGATGCATCGGACGGTGATCACGCCGCGGGTGTAGTTGCCTTCGTGGCGGTCCAGCAGTTCGAAGTGTTCATCGGTCAGTTCGTAGAGCACGCCTTCGACGTATTCGGTGTCATGCGGTTCGATCCCGGCGACGCCCGCGCCCCACTTGCGCGAGTGAAGCGGAAAAGTCAGGCGGTGTTTTTCAAGGCGGACGACACCCGCCGGCCGCGCACCGGGACAGCGCTGCTGCATCTGGTCGGGGCAGAGGTTTGAACCGTAGGCGAAGTAATAGTTGGTGGTGTTCTGCGACATCTTGTCATGATAGGCGCGGCGGATACGAGGGCCGGCATGGATATGACATGCGGCAAGGCGGCATCAGAATGCCCCGATTCGCCGTTAAACCGTCAACACTCTGACGCGAGATCAATCATGAGGCCTGCGAAGATTTCAGATGGATTGGGTCGGGCGGGGATGGCGGTTGTGGTCGCCATGTTCTGCTTTGGCGGTGCGTGTGCAGCCCAGACGAATTTTACTTTCGACAAGGTCGGTCGGCTGCTCGAAACACAGCCGGTGATGCCGAAGCCGGGGCCGTACTTCACGTGCCTGGTCGACATGCGCGCGGTGCAGGGCTTCCCGCATGACTACGCGCTGTACTTTTCCACGGACCATCACGCCGGCAATGGCGGCATCTG
Source organism: Planctomycetales bacterium ZRK34 (assembly GCA_014873095.1). Classification (GTDB taxonomy): domain Bacteria; phylum Planctomycetota; class Phycisphaerae; order Phycisphaerales; family Zrk34; genus Zrk34. The sequence continues at coordinate 1,785,425 of CP050848.1, read as the reverse complement.
GCTTTACGTCTGCAGCGGTTCGCCGACCGAGCCCGGCAACTGGAAGTCATACGACCAGGCGGTCGCCGATGGTGATTTCGATCACCTGCCGCAGAAACCCGCAGCCAACCCGATCTACATTGACAGGGTGCAGGGCCGACAGACCGAAACCCCGCACGTGAACATCATCGACGGCGTCGCCTACATGACCTACCACAACGCGGGCGCCGGTCACAACCAGTCAACCATGCTCGCCACCTCTTCCGATGGCGTTAATTTCAAACGCATTCACGGCAACAAGGATTCGGTCATCCTCGACTACGATCCCGCTGCCGCGCCCGGCGATGGGCATACCGGTTACTTCCGTTGGGCCCGCAATCCGTTCCCGGGCGTCGATTACAAATATGTCGGCTACTCATTGCACGGCGGGGCGGACAACTATTACACCGCCATGTGGGCATCGAACGACGCGATCCACTGGGACAAGCAGGCGGTGTTCACACCAATCGAAGGCCAGGCCACCGAGAAAAACAGAATTCTGATCTGGTCTCAGATCGACCCGAATTCGATCACGCCGCTGGGCGATGGTGAATTCGTGGCGATCGCAGCGGGGGGCAGCCGCTCGTCCGGCGGCAGCGCCCGGGTGACGGAATTATTCGAAATTTTCATCGCCGCCGACGGCAAGACTTTCACCCGACGCAGCCGCAAGATGCTCGCCAACGGCCCGGCGGGCGCGGATGATCACGAAGAACTTGCCCAGCCGACGACCCTCCGCATCGGCGATCAGTGGCATCTGATTTACGTCGGCGCGACGAACCGGGCGCGTGTAAACACCATTCTCGGCGCCCGCGGGCGATTCAATCCCCAGGCCGCCCCGGCCCAAAAGCTTTCCCCGGAAGAAGGCCGCCGCCACATCAACAGCCAGAAGTGAGTGGTCCCAACCCACGGGATGGCGCTTCACGCCGCGCAAACAAAAACGCTCCTGCAGATGCAAGAGCGTTCGACGGAAGCGGAGAGGGAGGGATTCGAACCCTCGGTGACGACGAGCGCCACACCGGTTTTCGAGACCGGCCCATTCAGCCGCTCTGGCACCTCTCCGGGTGAGCCCTGCATCATTACAGCCTTTCGGAGGCGTGTCAAATCTTATGTTCCGCGTTGCGGCTGGGGTGAGTCAACGCCTCGCGAGGCGATGACAATTCTGTCGGATTGCAATGTACGACTTACAAATATGTTCGATTCGCCGGGGCCCATTTCAGCGCGTGCATGTGAACACAGGGACGTGATCGTGTGCGGGCGGAGATTTTCTGGATTGTTCTAACGTCTGATATCTGAAACATCTGCGTGGCGTGACGCGGGGCGGGCTGGTGGTGATGTCTGGCGCGGTTATGCGTTCTGGCACGACCCTTGCCATAGGGCATTGCGTAACGCGGGACGCCGATGTGGTGAGCCCGGCACCAATGGACACCTGATCAATCAAGCGAGTAACAGCCATGCGTAAAGTCGCGATCTATGGCAAGGGCGGAATCGGCAAGAGCACCACCACACAGAACACCGTCGCCGCGTTGGCGGAGATGGGCAAGAAGGTCATGGTCGTCGGATGCGACCCCAAGGCCGACTCGACCCGTCTGCTGCTGCACGGTCTGGCGCAGAAGTCGGTGCTGGACACCATCCGCGAAGAAGGTGAAGACGTCGAGCTCGAAGACATCCGTCGCGCCGGTTTCGGCGACTGCATGTGCGTCGAGTCCGGCGGCCCCGAGCCGGGCGTCGGTTGCGCCGGCCGCGGCATCATCACGAGCATCAACCTGCTTGAACAGCTCGGCGCTTACGCTGAATCCGAAGCCCTCGACTACGCCTTCTACGACGTGCTCGGCGACGTGGTTTGCGGCGGATTCGCCATGCCGATTCGCCAGGGCAAGGCCCAGGAGATCTACATCGTCTGCTCCGGCGAGATGATGGCGATGTACGCGGCGAACAACATCTGCAAGGGCGTCCGCAAGTTCGCTGATTCCGGCGGCGTTCGCCTCGGCGGTCTGATCTGCAACAGCCGCAAGGTCGACAACGAAAAGGAAATGATCGAAGAGTTCGCCAAGCGTCTGGGCACGCAGATGATTCACTTCGTCCCGCGTGACAACGACGTGCAGCGGGCGGAAATCCGCAAGATGACCGTCATCGACTGGAGTCCGCAGTGCACGCAGGCGGATGAATACCGTCAGCTCGCCCGCAACATCGACGGCAACGACATGTTCGTCGTGCCCCAGCCGATGGCGATCGAGGATCTCGAAGCGCTGCTGATGGACTTCGGTCTGCTCGAAGGCGCCGGCGCGTAAGCGACGCCCCCGAGCGCGTTTCACCCTTATTTTCAAGCTAAAACCAACGCGCCGCACGGCGCGGAAGGAGTCGGACCGTGTCCACCGAACCTGAATTCACATCACTGACACCCAACGAAACGCTCACCGCCGAGTCGATTCGTGAAGACCTGCTGAAGGTTTATCCGAAGAAGACCCGCCGCAAGCGTGAGAAGCAGGTGCTGGTCAACGAGAAGACGCCCGGCGAGGGCGGCTCGCTCACCCTGCCGCAGATCGGCGCCAACGTGCGCACCATCCCCGGCATCATCACGCAGCGCGGCTGCACCTACGCCGGTTGCAAGGGCGTGATCCTTGGGCCGACCCGCGACATCGTCAACATCACCCATGGCCCGATCGGCTGCGGGTACTACTCCTGGCTGACGCGTCGCAACCAGACCTACACGCCCACCGATGAACACGACAACTTCATGACCTACAGCTTCTCGACCGACATGCAGGATGACAACATCATCTTCGGCGGCGAGAAGAAGCTGAAGCAGGCCATCCAGGAAGCCTACGACCTGTTCCATCCCAAGGCGATCGCCGTGTTCTCGACCTGCCCGGTCGGTCTGATCGGCGACGACGTGCACCAGGTCGCCAAGGAAATGAAGGAAAAGCTCGGCATCAACATCTTCGCCTTCTCCTGCGAAGGCTACAAGGGTGTCAGCCAGTCGGCCGGCCACCACATCGCCAACAACCAGATCTTCAAACACGTGATCGGCGAGGACAACACCCCCCGCGGCAAGTTCTCGATCAACCTGCTCGGTGAGTACAACATCGGCGGCGACGCCTTCCTCATCGAAGACCTGCTGGAGCGATGCGGCATCGACCTGGTCGCCACCTTCTCGGGCAACAGCACCTACGATCAGTTCGCCAATGCTCACATGGCCCAGCTCAACTGCGTCATGTGCCACCGTTCGATCAACTACGTCGCCGACATGATGGAGAAGAAGTACGGTCCTCCGTGGATCAAGGTCAACTTCATCGGCGCCGACGCCACGGCGAAATCCCTGCGGAAAATCGCGGAATTCTTCGACGACGACGAGCTGACCGCCCGCATCGAGAAGGTCATCGCCGAGGAATATCGCCCGGTGTTTGAAGCCCAGAAGAAGTATCGGGCGCGTTGCGAAGGCAAGCGTGCGATGCTCTTTGTCGGCGGGTCGCGCGCCCACCATTACCAGGAGCTGTTCAGCGAACTGGGCATGGAAACGATCGCCGCCGGGTATGAATTCGCCCACCGCGACGACTACGAAGGCCGCAAGGTCATCCCCGACATCAAGATCGACGCCGACTCGCGCAACATCGAAGAGTTGACCGTCAACGCCGACCCCGACCAGTACCGCCAGGACGAGTTCAAGAACGCTCGCGCCAAGGCACGCGCCGGTTACAAGTTCAAGGAATACGACGGTCTCATGGCCGACATGAAAGACCGCGCCCTGGTCATCGACGACATCAACCACTGGGAATCCGACGAGCTGATCAAGCGCGTCAAGCCCGACATCTTCTGTGCCGGCATCAAGGAGAAGTACGTCGTGCAGAAGATGGGCGTGCCCTGCAAGCAGCTCCACTCCTACGACTACGGCGGCCCGTACGCTGGATTCAAGGGCGCGATCAACTTCTACGAAGAGATCGACCGCATGGTCAACGCCAAGGTCTGGAAGATGATCGACCCGCCGTGGAAAGACAAGACCCCGGCCGCCAAGCCGACCATCACCACGACTGCCGCCTCGACGACCGTTCCGGCCCCTGAAGCCTCGTCGAACTGACCGTCGCTGACGTCACCCGATTCAAACACAACCCCCAACGCGGGAATCCAACGATGACACTCCTCCGTCACACACCCAAAGAAGAAACCGTCCGCCGCGAGGCGCTGACGATCAACCCGGCGAAGACCTGCCAGCCGATCGGCGCGATGTACGCCGCCCTCGGCATCCACCGTTGCCTGCCGCACAGTCACGGCTCGCAGGGCTGCTGCTCCTACCACCGCTCGACGCTCAGTCGTCACTACAAGGAACCGGCGATGGCCGGCACCAGCTCGTTCACCGAAGGCAGCTCCGTCTTCGGCGGACAGTCCAACCTGCTGACCGCCATCGAAAACATCTTCACGATCTACGATCCCGATGTCATCGCCGTGCACACCACGTGCCTGAGCGAAACGATCGGCGACGACATCCCGCAGATCGCCGAAGCCGCCCAGGACAAGGGCCTGGTCCCCGAAGGCAAGCGCATCATCCACTGCAATACGCCTTCCTACGTCGGCGCCCACACGACCGGCTTCTCCAACATGACCAAGGCGATGGTTGATTACTTCGCCGAGGCCAAGGCCGAGAAGAAGGCCGAAGGCCGCATCAACCTGATTCCCGGTTGGGTCGAGCCGGCCGACATCACCGAACTCAAGCGCCTCGTGAAGTTGATGGGCCTGGAGTCGATCACCTTCCCGGACACCTCCGGCGTCATGGACGCGCCGCAGACGGGCGTTCATGAAATGTATCCCAAGGGCGGCACCACCGTCGACGAGTTGATCGCCGCCGGTGATTCGAGCCACACCGTGGCGCTTGGGCCGATCTGCTCCAGCGCCGCCGCCAAGGCGCTTTCCAGCAAGTGCAACGTGCCGGCTTCGACGCTGCCGCTGCCGATCGGCCTGCACGCGACCGACCAGTTCATCATGAAGCTGCGCGAGCTCAACGGCGGATTCGTCCCCGAAGAGATCACCGCCGAGCGCGGCCGCCTGCTGGACCTGATGACCGACATGCACCAGTACTTCTACGGCAAGACCGTCGCGCTGTGGGGCGATCCGGATCAGCTCGTCTCGCTGGCCGGCCTGCTGACCAGCGTCGACATGCTGCCCAAGTACGTCGTCACCGGCACGCCGGGCAAGAAGTTCTACAAGCGACTCGGCGATGTGCTCGGTCCGCTGGCTCACGAATGCAAGGTCGAGCAGGGCTCCTGCGCCGACATGTTCAAAATGCACCAGTGGATCAAGGCCGATCCGAACAAGGTCGACCTGCTCATCGGCAACACCTACGGCAAGTACATCGCCCGCGATGAGGACATTCCCTTTGTCCGTCACGGATTCCCGATCCTCGACCGCGTCGGCCATCAGTTCTTCCCGACGGTCGGCTACAGCGGGGCGATCCGCATGCTGGAGCAGATCCTCAACGTCTTCATGGACCGCCAGGATCGCGACTCGCCCGAGTCCAGCTTCGAACTGACCATGTGATTCGTTTCCAACACATACGTTGCGGACATCGAGCCGCGAAAGGCAATGCATACCGATGAAACTCAGTGCAAGCAACAAGCTCTGCGGAAAAGTCACCGAACTGAAAGTCGGTTCGGTCAACACCGTCGTGAAGATTCAACTTTCCAAGCAGCCGATCGTCACCGCGGTGATCACCAACGACTCGGCTGAAGAACTCGGACTGGCCGTCGGCGGTGAAGCCACGGCCGTCATCAAGGCCTCCAACATCATGGTCGGCATCTGCAACGAAGGAGCGGCCGGCTGCGGGTGCGAACACCACCACTAATTTCAACCTCCCACACGATGTGAACACGATGAACCCCACCCCGGACGACATTCAGATTCTCGAAGCCCGCAAGGCGCAGGTCCACACCAAGGGCGCCGCGCCGTTTCAGCTCGCCTGCGAGAAGCATTCGGTCGCCGGGGCGGTCAGTCAGCGGGCCTGCGTGTTCTGTGGGTCGCGCGTCGTGCTCTACCCAATCACCGACGCGCTGCATCTGGTCCACGGGCCCGTCGGCTGCGCTGCGTATACGTGGGACATCCGCGGTTCGCAGTCGTCGGGCCCGCAGTTGCACCGCATGTCTTTCTCGACGGATCTTCGCGAGAAGGACGTGATCTACGGCGGTGAGAAAAAATGCGAAGCCGCGCTGATGGAGTTGATCCAGCGCTATCAGCCCAAGGCGGCGTTCGTCTACGCCACCTGCATCGTCGGCCTGATCGGCGATGACCTGGAAGCCGTCTGCCGGCGCGTCACCGAACGCACCGGCATCGATGTGATCCCCGTGCACTCCGAGGGCTTTGCCGGCTCCAAGAAAGACGGCTACTCCGCGGCGTGCCGGGCGATCGATCATCTGGTTGGAACAAGCGACGCGCCGCCCCCTCCGGGACCGTCGATCAACATCCTCGGCGATTTCAACATCGCCGGCGAGACGTGGCTCATCCGCGAATACTACGAACGCATGGGCCTCAATGTCATCGCCACCATCACCGGCGACGGCCGCGTCGATGACATCCGTCGCTCGCACCAGGCCCAGCTCAACGTCGTGCAGTGCTCCGGGTCGATCAAGGGCCTGGCCCAGATCATGAAAAAGGATTACGACATTCCGTTCATGCACGTGTCCTACTTCGGGCTCGAAGACATGAGCAAGGCCCTGTACGACGTGGCCGAACATTTCAACGACCCGGCCATGATGGTCAAGGCCCAGGCCCTGGTGCGTGATGAGATCAGCGCGGTCATGCCCGAGCTGCGGAAGTACCGCGAGGCGCTGCAGGGCAAGAAGGCGGCGGTCTACACCGGCGGGGCGTTCAAGGCGTTCAGCCTCGTCCGCTCGCTGCGCACCCTCGGGGTTAAAACAGTCATCGCCGGTTCGCAGACCGGCAATCCGCAGGACTACCTCAAGCTCGAGTCGCTTTGCGATGAAGGCACCGTCCTGCTGGACGACACCAATCCGCTGGAGCTGGCCAAGTTCATCGACCAGACCGGCGCGGACCTGCTGATCGGCGGCGTGAAAGAACGCCCGATCGCCTACAAGCTCGGCGTCGCCTTCTGCGATCACAACCACGAACGCAAAGACTGCCTGGCCGGCTACGTCGGCATGCTCAACTTCGCCCGCGAGGTGTACAGCTCGGTGTGCAGCCCCGTGTGGTCGCTGACGCCGCGCCAGCGCCGGACGCGTGACGGCCAGACGGCGCCTTTGCCCAAACCGATTCCCGCGCCGCCCAAGCCATACCTGCGGCGAGTGCGGACGGCGCCGAAGCCGAAATCGAATCTGACGCCGCTGACGCTCGGCGGCCTGGAGGTGACGGCATGATCACCAAGGCATCCAACCCGAACTTCGTCGCCACGCGCAACGCCTGCAAGATGTGTACTCCGCTCGGCGCCTGCCTGGCTTTTGCCGGCATCGAAAAGTGCCTGCCCTTCCTCCACGGATCGCAGGGCTGCTCGACCTACATCCGCCGCTACCTGATCAGCCATTTCCGCGAGCCGATGGACATCGCTTCGTCAAACTTCGGCGAGCAGGCGGCGATCTTCGGCGGGCAGGCGAATCTCTCGCAGGGCTTGAGCAACGTCATCCAGGGTTACAACCCGAAAGTGATCGGCCTGGCGACCACGTGTCTGAGCGAAACGATCGGCGACGATGTGCCGATGTTCCTGCACGAGTTCGCCGCCGAGCATCCCGGCGAAGCATTGCCCGTGATGATTCATGCGTCGACGCCGAGCTATACCGGATCGCATGCCGACGGTTATGTCGAAGCGATCCGCGCGACGGTGGCGACGATCGCTGAAGGGGGGGAGCGGGATGTGAAGCTCGTTGACGTGCTGCCGGGCATCGTGTCGCCGGCGGATTTGCGTCATCTTCGCGAGATCGTCAAGGCTTTTGGACTCGAACCGATCGTGCTGCCGGATTATTCGGATCGGCTGGACGGCCCGTCGTGGGCTGAATACCGCCGCATCCCCGAGGGCGGCACGCCGTTGGAAGATATCCGTCGCATGGGCACAGCTGCGGCCGCGCTCGATCTGGGTACGGCGGCGAAGGACAACGCGACGGCCGGTGCGGTGCTGGCTAAGAAGTTCGGCGTGACACGGCATCGCATCGGCCTGCCCATCGGCGTCCGCGCGTCCGACGCACTGTTCGAGGCGCTCGAGTCCATCAGCGGCCAGCCGACGCCCGAGGCCTTCGTCGCCGAGCGCGGCCGCCTGGTCGACAGCTATGTCGACGCCCACAAGTACGTCTTCGGCAAGCGCGCGATCGTCTACGGCGATGAAGACATGGTCGCGGCGATGTCGGGCTTCCTCGCGGAGATCGGTGTGATGCCGGTGCTGTGCGCTTCCGGCGGTAAAAGCGGCACGCTTGCCGACGCCATCGCCAGCGCGGCCCCGGGGCTCGCCGAGATGCCGGAAGTGATCGAAGGCGTTGACTTTGAAGACCTCACCGAAGCGGCGGAATCCGTTTCGGCGGATCTGATCGTCGGACATTCCAAGGGCTACAAGCTGGCGCGTGAGCTCGACCTGCCGCTGGTGCGCGTCGGCCTGCCGATTCACGATCGATTCGGCGCAGCCCGCATGCTGCACGTCGGCTACGAAGGCACGCAGCAGCTCTTCGATCGCATCGTCAACACGTTGTTGGAATCCAAGCAGGATCTCAGCGAAATGGGCTACACGTATCTCTAATCACCCCATGCCAGCGAGGGCATGATCATGAATGATCGCAGCAACCTTCATCCGTGTTTCGACCCCGACGCCAGCCACCTGTTCGGCCGCGTGCACCTGCCGGTCGCCCCGCAGTGCAACATCGGCTGTAACTTCTGCGACCGCAAGTACGACTGCCTCAACGAGTCGCGCCCCGGCGTGACCAGCACCGTGCTCGCGCCGCACCAGGCTGTGGCCTATCTCGAAAAAGTCACCGACATTCTCGATACGCCCATCAGCGTCGTCGGCATCGCAGGCCCCGGCGATCCGTTCGCGAATCCCGATGAGACGATGCAGACGCTTCGCCTGGTGCGCAAGCACTATCCCGAAATGCTGCTGTGTGTCGCGAGCAACGGGCTGGAGATCGGGCCGCACATCCCCGAGCTGGCGGAACTCGGCACCAGCCATGTGACGATCACCGTCAACGCGGTCGATCCCGACATCGGCGCCCAGATTTACCGCTTCGTGCGCCCCGGCCGACAGGTCATGCGCGGCGTCGAAGGCGCGGCCTACCTGCTGCAGCGCCAGCTTGAAGCCATCGAATCGCTTCGTGCCCACAACATCACGGTGAAGGTCAACTCCATCGTGATGCCCGGCGTCAACGATCACCACGTGCTGACGATCGCCAAAACGATGTGCCGCTTCGGTGTGAACTATCACAATTGCATGGCGCTGTACCCGCTGGCGAATACGCCCTTCGGTGAACTCAGCGAACCGGATGATGCGATGATGGCTTCGATCCGCGGCGAGTGTGAAAAGTACGTCGTGCAGATGCGTCATTGCGAGCGCTGCCGCGCCGACGCGGCAGGCCTGCTCGGTGAAGACAACGACGAGCTGGTTCAGCAGGCGCTCAGCGACGCGGCCAGCACACCGATGAACCCCGAAGAGGATCGCCCGTACGTGGCGGTCACAAGCTTCGAGGGACTGCTGATCAACCAGCATCTGGGCGAAGCCGAGCAGATGTGGATTTTCAAGCCGAGTGAGAGCGGCGGGTATGAACCGGTCGAAACGCGCCCGACGCCGATCCCGGGCGGCGGCGCCGATCGGTGGGATGAACTGGCCCGGCGCTTGCCGGACTGCCGGGCGGTGCTCTGCGGCAATGCGGGGCAGCGGCCGAAGGTGGCGCTGGGCAAGTACGGCATCCGGGTGATGGTGGCTGAAGGCTTGATCGATGAGGCGCTGGATGCGGTGTATCAGCATCGCAAGCCGCGCATGCCGGCCCGGGTGTTGACCCCGGCGGCGGGTTGCGACGACGACGGCGTCGGCTGCGGGGGCTGTCCCGGCAGCGGCACCGGCTGCGGTTGAACCCACGATTGAATCATTATCACCTGCTACATGAAGGAACAGGGCCATGGCTGTTAAAAAGAGTCGATTTCACCTGCTGATCTGCAACAGCTACCGCACCAACGGTGAAGCCAAGGGCGTGTGTCACCGTCGCGGCTCGGCGGATCTGCCGCAGTACCTGGAAGAAGAGATCATCGACCGGGGCCTCGATGCGATGGTTTCGACGACCAGTTGTTTCAAAGTCTGCGACAAGGGACCGCTGCTGGTGGTCTACCCCGAAGGCTGGTGGTATCCGCAGGTCGACGAAGAGAAGATCGATCAGATACTCGACGCTCTGGAAGACGAGCAGCCGGTTGAAGAGTTGCTTTCCGTGGAATGACCGCTGGAGTCTGATCGATGAAAGCGCCGACACTGGGCTGCGAAGGTGTGACCGGGCCGGGAGGCGTCAACGCGCCTCGCCGGCGGGTTCACCTGATCGACACGACGCTGCGCGACGGGGCGCAGGCGCCGGGCGTGGCGCTGACCTCTGATCAGCGTGTCGAGATCGCCGCGGCGCTGGATGCGATCGGCATCGACGAGATCGAAGTCGGCTGCCCGGCGATGGGAAACGCCGAGCAGGCGGTGATCCGACGGATCGTGTCGATGAAACCCGCCGCCAGGCTGACGGCGTGGTGCCGGGCCTGCGAGGCGGACCTCGATGCGGCGGCGGCCTGCGGGCTCGAAGCGGTTCACCTGTCCGTGCCGGGGTCGACGATTCAGCTTGCCGCGCTCGACAAGTCATGGGACTGGGTGCGCAACACACTGACGACGCTGCTGCCCGGGGTGAGGCGTCGCTTTGCATTCGTGTCAGTCGGCGTGATGGATGCTTCACGCACGGAGCCGGCGCGGCTGATCGAGCTGGCGAGTCTGTGCGATGCGCTTGGGGTCGATCGCCTGCGGCTGGCCGACACGGTCGGATTGTGGAACCCGCGCACCGCGGCGGCGGCGGTCAGCCTTGTGAAGGTTGCATCGCCGCGACTGATCATCGGTGTGCACACGCACAACGATCTGGGCATGGCGACAGCCAACGCGCTGGCGGCACTCGAAGCCGGAGCCGACTGTGCGGACACGACCGTGCTCGGTCTCGGCGAGCGGGCAGGCAATGCGCCGCTGGAAGAACTTGTGATGGCGCTGCGCACTACGACAGAACTGATCAGCGGCGTCAGGGCCGAGGGGTTGGCTACCGTGTGTGAACACGTGGCCGGGTGTGTTGACGAGCAGGTGCACGCGCGCAAGCCGATCGTCGGGTCGAATGTGTTTCGCCACGAGTCGGGCATTCACGTGCGCGGCATGCTGCGCGACCCGCGCTGCTTCGAGCCGTTTGGTCCCGAGGCGGTGGGAAGAATCGGCGCCTCAGGCAGGCAACTCGAACTGGGCACACACAGCGGTCGGGCCGGACTCATCGCGGCGCTTTGGACCGAAGGGGTCTGTCCGTGCGAGTCGGTGTTGGAGACGCTGCTTGATCGGATTCGCATTCATGCCGAGACGACGCGTGGTGCGGTGTCGCCGGCTCAGGCCGCGGCGATGCACCATCAGTTGGTTGCCGGTCGGTAGTTACCCGCAGCGTCCGCGCTGTGGCATCATGTTTGCATTCACTTCTGATATGCACGAAAGCCACCGACAACCTCGATGATCGAAGGTTTCGGGGCGTCCACTAGACCATCAAGCGGCTGTACGGGTTGGTCCGATGCCAAGACCCTCTGGCGCTTGAAAAAAGGCCGTGGCCCCGCACCAACCCCGCCGCCGCCAACCTCCACGATGAGCCGAACCTTGTCCCACCGTTTGCCTACTATCTGTTCATCGCATTGCACATTGCACTCAGATGGTGCAGACGCCGTCGCCTGCGCCACCCAGAAAATGCGATGGGAACGGGAGATGTCCGCCCTCTACGACATCGCCGGCGTCCTCGCCGAACGCTCCGGCCAGAGCCAGACCCTGCACGACATCATTCAGGTACTCGAGTCCCAACTCGGCATGATGCGCTGCACGGTCATGCTGCTGGCGCCGGACGGCCAGCGCCTGATCATCGCCGCCACGCGCAGCGTCAGTCCGTCGCTGGTCGACAAAGCCCACTACCAGCGCGGCGAAGGCATCACCGGCAAGGTGCTCTCGACCGGGCGGGCGCTGATCGTACCGAGCATCGCCGCCGAGCCGGAGTTCCGCGATCGTATTCACGAGCGAAGCCGTCGGCAGGTCGAAGACGCCAGCTTCATCTGTGTGCCGATCATGCTGGGCGCTGAAGTCGTCGGCACGCTCGCCGCCGATCTGCCGCCGTCGCATCGCACCTGGCTCGATGAAGTCGAGCGCACGCTGACGATCGTCGCCTCGATGATCGGGTTCGATGTCCGTACACGCCGCGCCGAGCGGGAAGAATACGAATCTCTGCAGGCGGAAAACCTGCGCCTGCGCGATGCGCTGGAAGAGCGCTTCCGACCGGAAAACATCGTCGGCAATTCACGCCTGATGCGCGAGGTGTACATGCGCATCCGTCGCGTCGCCGCCTCGCAGACCACCGTGCTCATCCGCGGCGAGACCGGCACCGGCAAAGAGCTCGTCGCTTCGGCGATCCACTATTCCAGCCCCCGCTCGGCCGGGCCTTACATCCGCGTCAACTGCGCCCAGCTCAGTGAAAATCTGCTGGAGTCCGAGTTGTTCGGACATGAAAAGGGCGCCTTCACCGGGGCGGTTCAGCGACGCATCGGCCGCATCGAAGAAGCGGAAGACGGCACGCTGTTTCTCGATGAAATCGGCGACTTTCCCCCCGCGATTCAGGTCAAGCTGCTGCGGTTTTTACAGGAGCGCGAGTTCGAGCGCGTCGGGTCCAACGAAACCCGCCAGGCCAACGTTCGCGTGATCGCCGCCACCAACCGTGATCTCGAAAAGGCTGTTGCCGATCATAGCTTCCGCCACGATCTGTATTACCGCATCAACATCTTTCCGATCGATCTGCCGCCGCTGCGCGAACGGCGCGACGATATCCTGCTGCTGGCCAATCACTTTGTCAGCAAGTACTCCGAGCAGATGGGCAAGAACATCCGCCGCATCAGCACACCCGCCATCGACATGATGATGGCCTACCACTGGCCGGGCAATGTCCGCGAGTTGGAAAACTGCATCGAACACGCCGCGCTGCTCGCCGACGGCGACGCCGTCCACAGCCACCATCTGCCACCGACGCTGGAGATGCCCGGTCGCGAGCCTGGTGAAAGCCCCGGCTCGTTGCAGGATTCCGTCAACAAGGTCGAACGCGACATGATCTCCGATGCCTTGAAGCGCACCGACGGAAACGCCACCGCCGCGGCGCGCCAGCTCGGCATCACCGCCCGCATGATCCGTTACAAGATGAAAAACCTCGGCATCGAAGCGTCGTGATCGTGATCATTCACCGCGCGGCTTGCGCTTGATCTTCTTTATCTTTTTCTTCTTCTTTTTGACGCGTCGCTTGCCCGCCAGGTACGACCGGCCCGGGTCGATGGTGAACCGACCACGCCCCCGCAGCGCCTGTCGGCCCAGCAGCATGCGGAAGCCCATCGCGTCGCGATTGGTCAGCGTCAGCTCGATGTCGAAGGTGCGCCCCATCAACTGAATCTGCGTCATGATCACCGGCCGGCGCGAAGCGTCGCCGCTGGAGCTGCGCACGTGGCGGTGTTCGATCAGCGGGGCCTCGGTGATGACCGTCTGGCGGGTGTCGCGCTGGATGGGGTGGACCTTGAAGCGGACCATCCGGACGCCGTCGCGCTGGAAGTGTTCGATGTCCCACGCGTGCAGGGCGCTGGTCCGGGCGCCGGTGTCGATCTTGGCTTTGATCTCGGAAATGCCCAATTGCGGCAGGCTGACCCACTCCCGCCACCCGATCATCGTTTTGTCCACTGCGCCGCTGGCCATGCGGTCATTATCCATCAGCGTAACCCCTGGGACAAATCCGCATCTGACCCATAAGGCGGATCGTTCGCTGAGCGCTAAACTTCTGCTTGAACGATCCGCCTGGAGACCGCTCGCATGAACTACGTTTTTCTGATGGACCCGCTGGATACGGTCATCGCCCACAAGGACACGTCGCTGATCTTCATGGTCGGCGCCGAGCGGGCGGGCCACCGGTGTTTTTACCTGGCGCCGGGCGGGATGAGCCTCGACGGGCCGCGTGTGCAGTTCAACGTCACGCCGGTCAAGCCCCGGCCGGATCGGGCGTCGTTTCCATTCGACGTCGATGAGCCGGTCGAGCTGACTGATGAGCAGGTTGACGTGGTGATTGTGCGGACCGAGCCGCCGTTTGGCGATCGGTACCTGATGGATACCTGGCTGCTGGAGCGACTGCCGGATCGGATCCCGATGATCAACTCGCCGCGCGGTCTGCGGACGGTCAACGAGAAGCTGTGGTCGACGCAGTTCGTCGACCTGGTGCCGCAGACGCTGGTGACCAGTCAGCTCGCGCTGTACAAGCAATTCATCGCCGCCCACGACCGCGCGATCGTCAAGCCGACCGACGCCAAGGGCGGCGAGGGCGTGTTCATCGTTCGACGCGGCGATTCCAACGCCAACGTGATCTTCGAAACGCTGTCGCATAACAAGACCCGCGAGGTCATCGTCCAGCAGTACATCCCCGAAGCCGAGCGCGGCGACAAGCGCATCCTTCTGCTCGGCGGTGAGTACCTGGCCGCCTGCATGCGCGTGCATGGTTCGGATGATCACCGCAACAACTTCTTCGCCGGCGGCAAGCCTGCCCCTGCTGAACTGACCCCGCGCGATGAGCAGATCATCGCCGCGCTCGCCCCGCACATGGTCGAGCTCGGGCTGCACTTCGTCGGCATCGACGTCATCGGCGACTACCTCATCGAGGTCAACGTCACCAGCCCCACCTGCGTGCAGGAATGCAACCGCCTCTACGATCGCCAGTACGAAGACCAGGTCATCGCCTACATTGATCAACTCACCCATACCTCGGCCGCCGCCGGCCAGCGCGTGTCTACATGAGCAAACCCCACCACAAACAACTTCTCAAAGGCCTCGAAGAAGAGGTCTACACCGGCACGCTCGACGGCGAGATCGTCGGCCTGTCCAATCAGATCGCCGACGAGATGGACGGCTACGCCACCGAGCCCGACGCCCGAAACGTCGAGCACACCACCGATCCGACGCGCGATTACGACCTGCTGCTGCAGCAACTCATGCACAAGCGCCGCCTGCTCCGCCAGTGGCTGACCCAGCACGGTGATTACACCCTCGTGCCCGGCGCCACGATCAGCCTCGGCGATGCCGACACGTTCCACATCTCCCGCCCGGAAAATCCGTACTACCAGTACATCCGCAAAACCTACGGCACCAATGTCGTCACCGCCTCCACGCACATCAACGTCGGCATCCCCGACACCGAAATGCTCATCCGCGCCACGCGGGTGATCCGATGCGAAGCGGCGCTCTGGCTGGCGCTATCGGCGACGAGCCCGTTCCTCGGCGGACGCGCCACCGGGTTTCACTCGACGCGCTGGCGCATCTTCCCGCATACGCCCAGCGATGTGCCGCTGTTCCTCTCACACGCGCACTACGTCGGCTACGTGCAGGCCCAACTCATGACCGGCGTCATGCGCAACATCCGCCACCTGTGGTCATCGGTCCGCCCCAACGGCACCGAGGCCCCCGAGCATGTGCAGCGACTCGAGCTGCGCATCTGCGATCGCGTGGCCTGCCCCGATGAGTTGATGGCCCTGACCGCCTTGCTCGAAGCCCGCATCTGGCAGGTCATCGAAGACGACGAACTGGACCCGATGCGCCGCAGCACGCTTTCGCCGTGTACCCGCGCCGAGCAGCTTCGTCGCATTGCCGATGAGAATGAACAGGCGGTGACGGTGAACAGTCTCGACGCCGAGCTGCGTCACTGGCGCGACGGCAAGCCCATCAAGGCCCGCGAGTGGGTCGAGCAGTTGCTCGAAGAAGTTCGGCCGACCGCCAAAGCTCACGGATTCTGTTGCGGACTGGACCCGCTGGAGCGTCTGCTGACCACCGGCTCGGTCGCGCAGCGCTGGCTGGCCGATCACGCCGCCGGTCAAAGCGTGCAGCAGATCATTCACGATGCTGCCGAGCACGCCGCGGAAGTCGACGCCGTGCAGAAAGACACCGTCTGCTGAATCCATGTTGACAGGATCAATGTGGCGCAGCCGCCCTCGGCTGTGCTGAAGTCATCGCCCGCACAGCCGAGGGCGGCTGTGCCACAGGTTCAAAAACGATCACGTCCAGTTGCGATCCTGTTCATCCCGTCAAAACATCTTCTCAGTCATTGAGCGTTTTTTCGAAGATGACCAGGTTGACGCCGAGGTCGGGGTCCCATCGGACGCCATGGATGTGGTATTCGTGTTCGATGCACATGTGCAGCATCGCGCGGTGGGAGTTCTGACACTCCAGGCGGATGGACTCGTAGCCGTGCTCCTGCGCCCAGGCCTGCACGGCCGTCATCATCTGCGATCCGACGCCGGCCCGGCGGTAGTCCGGCAGCACGCCGTAGAGCCACGAGAAGAACACCGACGGTTTAAGCTCGAAGCCGGTGGTGAACCCGACCGGCCGATCGTCGACATGCGCGACCATGATCAGTTCGTTGTAGCGCCCGAGAAAGCGGCGCTTGAAAAATGCCGCATCACGCGCCGGGGCGAACACCTGGTTGTACAGCTCGGCCACGAGCTCCAGGTCCGCCATCCCCAATAGATCAATCTTTGCTTCAGCCATGAGCCCTACTCCTGTTGGCCTGATATTGTACGTTAGTCGGGACGTTCGGGTTTGCCGATTGATATGGAGCGAATGCTGATGCGCGTCGCGCTGACAGGAGCGACAGGTTACGTGGGCGGCCGACTCGGGGCGGCGCTGCTGGAAGCCGGGCATACCGTGAGGGCGCTGGTGCGATCCAGGCGCAAGTTCGCCTCGCGGCCGTGGGCGGATGATCCGCAGGTCACGGCCGTCGAGGTCGACCTCCGCGAGCTCGAGGCGTTGACCGAGGCGCTGCGCGGGTGCGACGCAGCGTATTACCTGGTTCACTCCATGCAGGCGGTCGGGTCCACCTATGCCGAGGCCGACCGTCAGCTTGCAGCGACATTCGCCGAAGCCGCCGAGCGAGCGGGCGTCGGCCGGATCATCTACCTCGGCGGGCTGGGTGAACTCGGCGACGATCTCAGCGAGCACCTGACCAGTCGGCGGCAGGTCGAGCACACCCTGGCCGAGCGGTCGGTGCCGGTGACGGTCCTGCGGGCGGGGGTGATACTCGGCTCGGGCTCGGCGTCGTTTGAGATACTGCGTTACCTCGTCGAGCGCTTGCCGGTGATGATCACGCCGCGCTGGGTCAGCACGGCGTGTCAGCCGATTGCGATTCGTAACGTGGTCGAATACCTGCGCCGCTGTCTGGACGAGCCGCGCACGATCGGTGCGACGCTCGACATCGGCGGCCCGGAGGTGCTGACCTACCGCGAGCTGATGCAGCAGGCGGCCGAGGCGATGGGGTTGCGACGGCGATGGATTGTGGCGGTGCCGGTGCTGACGCCGCGGCTTTCTTCGATGTGGATTCACCTGGTGACGCCGATCGGGTATCGCCTGGCGCGACCGCTGGCCGAAGGACTACGCAACCGCGTGGTCTGTCGGGATGATCACGCAGCGCATTGGATGCCGCAGGATCTGTTGACCGTGCGGCAGGCGATCGAAGCGGCGCTGGGGAAGATGCAACGCGCGGAGGTGGCGTCGATGTGGTCGGACGCCGGGCCGATGCCGGGCGACCCGGATTGGGCCGGCGGGACGACATTCGTCGATGAACGGCAGACGCCGGTGCGGACGTCGGCGGATAAGGTGTTCGATGCCGTGTGCCAGGTCGGCGGTGGGCACGGGTATTACGCGGCGGACTGGCTCTGGCGCCTGCGCGGCATGATGGATCGTCTCGTCGGCGGGCCGGGCCTGCGACGCGGGCGGCGCAATCCGACCACGCTGGCCTATGGCGACAGCCTCGACTTCTGGCGCGTCACCGAGGTGGATCGTCCGCATCGACTCGTCTTGCGGGCCGAGATGAAGCTGCCCGGCGTCGCTTCGCTGGAATTCAACATCGAACCAACCGCCGACGGCTGCACGCTCACCCAGACTGCCCGGTTCAAGCCGCGCGGCCTGATGGGACTGGCCTACTGGTACAGCGTCGTGCCGCTGCATCACGTGGTTTTTCGCGGCATGCTGAGCGGCATCCAGCGCGAAGCCGAGTCGCAGTGACGAGCCGAATCAGTCTTCGATCACTTCCGCTTCGACGACCTCGTGACCCTTCTCGAACGTGTAGCTCTTGCCGGCGAAGTCGACGGCGATCGTCTCGCCGGGGCCGAACTCGCCGCTGAGCAGCTTCTGGGCCAGCGGGTTCTCCAGCCGCTGCTGGATCACACGCTTCAGCGGGCGCGCCCCGAAGGTCGGGTCGTAACCCTGCTCGGCGAGTGCGTCCTTGGCGGCGTCTGTCAGCGTCAGGTGCATCGACCGCTCGGCCAGTCGTCGCTGAAGCTCGTCGAGCTGAATGTCGACGATGCCGCGCAGTTGGGCGCGCGTGAGCTGGTGGAAGATGATCGTCTCGTCGATGCGGTTTAGAAGCTCGGGGCGGAAGTGGGCCTTGAGCTGGCTGCGCACCTGGGCTTCGATCTCGAAATCCTCGGCGCCCTTTTCGGCCATGTCGAGTATGGCCGACGAGCCGATGTTCGAGGTCATCACGATGATGGTGTTCTTGAAATCGACCGTGCGGCCCTGGCCGTCGGTGAGCCGACCGTCGTCGAGCACCTGCAGCAGCACATTGAACACTTCGGGGTGGGCCTTTTCGATTTCATCGAAGAGGATCACGCAATACGGCCGGCGGCGCACGGCTTCGGTCAGCCGGCCGCCTTCCTCGTAGCCGACATACCCGGGCGGCGCGCCGATGAGCCGGGCAACAGAGTGCTGCTCCATGAATTCGCTCATGTCCAGGCGCACCATCGCGTCTTCGGTGTCGAAGAGAAACCACGCCAGTGATTTGCACAGCTCGGTCTTACCCACGCCGGTTGGCCCGAGGAAGAGGAACGACCCAATCGGGCGGCGCGGATCGCCGAGCCCCGCGCGGCTGCGGCGTACCGCATCGCTGACCGCGCGCACCGCGTCGTCCTGCCCGACGACACGCTTGGCCAGCGCGTCTTCCATCCGCAGCAGCTTTTCTTTTTCGCCTTCGAGCAGCCGGCTGACGGGAATGCCCGTCCACTTGCCGACCACCTCGGCAACTTCCTCGGCGGTGACTTCCTCACGCAGCATCGCGCCGTCACGCTCACGCGCCGCGGCGGCGACTTCCGCCTCCTCGACCTGGGCTTTCAGCTCGCGCAGCTCGCCATAGGCGATGCGGGCTGCCCGTTCGAGATCACCGGCGCGCTGGGCCTGCTCGAGTTCGACCTGCTTGTGGTCGATCTGCTCCTTGAGCTGTTTGATCTTGTCGAGGGCGCCCTTTTCGGATTCCCATCGGCTCGAAAGCTGGCTGTCGGTTTCACGCAGCTCGGCGAGTTCGCGTTCGACCTGATCGAGCTGTTTTTTGGAACCGGCGTCTTTTTCCTTGCGGAGCGCTTCACGCTCGATTTCAAGCTGCATGATGCGGCGGCGCAGTTCATCGAGCTCGGCGGGCATGGATTCGTTTTCGATTCGCAGGCGCGAGGCGGCCTCGTCGACGAGGTCGATCGCCTTGTCGGGGAGCTGCCGACCGGTGATGTAACGGTGGCTGAGCTGCGCCGCGGCGACGAGCGCGCCGTCGAGGATGCGCACGCCATGGTGGGCTTCGTAGCGGTCTTTGAGGCCGCGCAGAATGGCGATCGTGTCTTCGACGCTCGGCTCGCTGACGAAGATCGGCTGAAAACGCCGCTCCAGCGCCGCGTCTTTTTCAACATGCTGGCGGTATTCATCGAGCGTGGTCGCGCCGACGACGTGCAACTCGCCGCGCGCGAGCATGGGTTTGAGCAGGTTGCCGGCATCGGGCGAGCCTTCGGTCTTGCCGAGGCCCACGACCGTGTGCAGCTCATCGATAAACAGAATGATCTGCCCGTCGCTGGCGGTGACTTCATGCAGCACGGCTTTGAGCCGCTCTTCGAATTCACCACGGAACTTGGCGCCGGCAATCATCGCGCCCATGTCCAGCGCGATCAGTCGCTTGCTCTGCAGCGAGGCGGGCACATCGCCGTTGGCGATGCGCAGGGCGAGTCCCTCGGCGATGGCGGTCTTGCCGACGCCGGCCTCGCCGATCAGCACGGGGTTGTTCTTCGTGCGCCGGCTGAGCACCTGCATCGTCCGACGAATCTCTTCATCGCGCCCGATCACGGGATCGATGCGACCCTGGCGGGCGAGTTCGACCAGATCGCGCCCGTACTTTTCGAGCGCTTCGTAGGTTTCCTCAGCCCCGGGATCGGTGACGCGCTGACCTTTGCGAAGTTGCTTGATGGCTTCGAGCAGATGCTTGCGGTCGACGGCGTTGACGGAGAGCACTTCCTTGGCGTCGGATTTCACCTCGGCCAGCGCCAGCAGCAGGTGCTCGGTCGACACGTACTGATCTTTCATCGAGGTCGCTTCAGCCTGCGCCTTGCCGAGCACTTCGCCGAGGTCGCGCGACATCGTGACCGAGCCGGCCCCGCTGACGGTCGGCTGGCGGTCGAGTTCGGAGGTTGCGATCGACGCCACGCGTGAACCATCCACGCCGATGCGCTGCATCAGCGAGTGGGCCACGCCCTGCGGGTCGGCCATCAACGCGCTGAGCAGGTGCAGGGCGGTGACCTGCCCGTGCCCGCGGGTCTGGGCGGCGGCCTGCGCGGCGGCGAGGGCTTCCTGGGCCTTGGTGGTGTATTTGTCCATCGGTGACATCGCTCGCTCCTATTTTTCAAGGCGGCGGGGGGTGCAAACACATCCTCCGCCACACTTCATAGTGCAAACGGCGCGCTCGAATCACGCTGACATATGATCAGCCGTTAATCGTTTTAATGAAACAGCTTATGTAAATATTAGCCGACATCCGCGCACGGCAAAAAACTGCCAGAATGACAGCTTGCGGTCGATTTCAAGCCGAGCGTTCGGTGGCGGCGGCGGTGAGATTGGCGTTGATCGAGCCGGGGTCGGCGATCAGGCGGGGGTAGGCGGCGGTGAAAGGATTGGCCGGGCCGGTCGAGGCGGCGGGGGCGTCGGCGAAGTGGATCGGCACCTCGGTCTTGCCGCCGACGAGCTGGCTGCGGATGCGATCGAGTTTGCGATGGGCTTCGGTCATGGGCACACGCGGCAACTGGGACTGATACACAGCTTCGAAGCTCAACGAATCGCCCGCCTCAGACGCCTTGGTCTGATTCGGCTGGCGCGTCACCTTCTCCGTCGATTCGATCGGCCGAATCGGGGTCGAAGATGAGACGGAATGGCTCGCTTCTATTCGCATCTACGGTTCAATATTACCCCACGTTCGCGGCAATGCAATCACGAAATTGATAACACCAAAAGACGTCGCCGCACCGCATCATCATGCCGGAAATTATCAGACACCGCGCGACGTTGTGTGAAAATTGTCGTTATCGTGACGTTGCGATACCCCGACGATTCGAAGGCTCATCATCGGGCTTGGTGGGGATTGATGTTGAGACTTTCGGTGAAGCTGATTTTCACTGTCGTGGCGCGGTGGTCGGAGCCGGGGGTTTGAAGCAGGGAGAAGTCGGCGGTGGTCAACTCGGGCGACAGGTACACGTGATCGATGCGGAAGCCGGGCCATGCGAAGTACTCGGCGGTGCGATGGATGGGCCACGTGGCGGCAAGACCCTGCCCGAGCAGATCGGCGGCATCGCGGAAGCCGGCGCTGACCAGCGCGGCGGACTGCGGGCTGGTGTTGGTCATGTTGAAGTCGCCGGCGAGGATGACCGGGCTCGTCTCGCGCGCCAGTTGATTCATCAACTCGGCAAACTGATGACGCCCGGCCCCAAGCCACTGCCAGCGCAGGTGGAGGTTATAGATCGTGACGCGGTCGGCGCCGAGCAGAATGGAGAATCGGATCAGCGGGTGATCGTCATCGGCCAGCGGGGGTTGGGTCAGCGTGACGCCGCCGAGGGGCACCTTCGCGTAGACAGCCTGCCCGTAGAAGCCTTCGCGCGGCTCGGTGATTTTGTACGGGTATTTCGCTTCGAGATCGGGGCCGAACTTCACGTGCATGGCGGGGGTGTATTCCTGCAGCAGGAGCAGATCGGCATCGAGAGCGAGCAGGGCTTTGAAGGCTTCGTCGGGGGTGGCGTTGGTGCCGCGCAGGTTGGCGGTGGTCAGCGTCAGGCTCGGTGCAGTCAGCGGGGGGGCGCTGGCGGGCAGGTATTGAACCAGCGTCGGGATCAGCAGAAACATCGCGGCGACGACCTCGCTCACCGCGAGCCATCGGCTCGCCCGGCTCTTGCGCATCAGCGCGAAGATCGCCATGATCAACAGCGCCCCGCCGAGATGGAGCATGAAAGTGCGCGTGAAGAAAGCAAACCACATCAGGCCGTGATAGACCGCCGATTCGCTGGTGTAATCAAACGGCAGCAGGTACGCAAAGATCACGCACAGCACGATGATGCCGACCGTGACGCCATCGCAGATGTCCAATAGACGATCCGGATCATGCAGCGGGGCGGCGGGTTGGTCTGATTGTGTTGCGGGTTGGTCAGTCACAGAAAACCGGATTATTCCAGCACATTGCGGGCGCGGGGGAACGAGCCGAGCACGGTCAGGTGCATGCAGTGCTCGCGGACGGCGGCCAGGGCTTCGCGGACGGGGGATTCGGTGGCGTGGCCTTCGCAATCGATGAAGAAGTAATACTCCCAGTTGACGCGCTGGCTGGGGCGTTTGTCGATGTGGGTCAGGTTCACGCCGCGCTCGCTGAACACGTCGATGACCGAGGCGAGCGTGCCGGGCTTGTGCTGGGTGGTGAACAGGATCGCGGTCTTGTCATCGCCGGTGGAGCGCGATGCCTGGTTGCCGATGACGAAGAATCGCGTGATATTGCTGGGATTGTCTTCGATGGTTTCGTGGCGGACCGGCAGCTTGTAAATCTCGGCGGCCAGCGATGAGCCGATCGCGGCGATGTGGGGGTCTTTGGCGGCAAGCTCGGCGGCGGCGGCGCTGGAGGTCGTGGCCACATGCTCGGTGTGGCGCAGATGTTCACCCAGCCATCGGCGACACTGCTCGAAAATCTCCGGGCGCGAGCAGACCTGCTTGATGTCGGCGTCTTCGGATTGCGACAGCAGGTGGTGGTGGATCGGAATCAGCGCCTCGGCGCAGATGCGCGCGGTGGTGTGCATGAAGCAGTCGAAGGATTCGTGAATGCCCCCGCCGGTGGAGTTTTCGATCGGCACCAGGCCCAGGTCGACCTGCCCGGACTCGACGGCCCGGAAGACCGCGGAGATCGAATCCAGCGCCTGATACTCCACGCAGGCGCCGAACTGTCGCCGGGCGGCCAGATGGCTGAACGAACCGGCCGGGCCGAGGTAGGCGATTTTCAGGTGACGCTCCAGGGCGAACGACCCGCTCATCAGCTCGCGCCAGATGGCTTCGAGGCAGGTGTCGGGCAGGGGGCCGGCGTTGGCCGAGCGGATGCGATCGAGCACGACCTGCTCGCGATCCGGCGCATAAATGGGGGCAACCCCGTGGGCCCGCTTGATCTCCCCGATCTCGACCACAACGCGGGCGCGCTCGTTGAGCAGCCTGACGAGTTGCTCGTCGAGGGTATCAATGCGCTGTCTCAGAGGAGCCAGCGGGTCGGGCGCTTCGTTGGATCGATTCATCGGTTACAATGCCCCACCGCGGATATCACGACGCGGCGGCCTGCCATTGTAGATCACCGCCGGGTCCGGTCAATGTAGCGACTGAGGTCAACATGCAAACCTACGACTTGCGATTCGGCGACGTGCTGATCCAGATGCCCTGGTGGTGGCTGGACGGCCTGCTGATCTGGCTCGGACTGATGGGCCTGATTCTGTTCTTTTTCGGGCGTCGCATGGTCCGGCCGATGTTTGCGGTCGTGGGGCTGGTCGGCGGGGCACTGTTTGGACTGGCGGCAGCGAAGACATTTTTCGCCGAGTGGCCGGCGGTGGCGTTTGTGATCATCGGGGCGGTCGTCGGCGCGGCGCTCGGCTTTGCGCTGTTTCGACTGGGCATGGGATTGCTGCTGGGCACGTTGCTGGCGGTGGCGGCCCCGGTGGGATTGCTGATCGCCCAGGGGCAGACCGGGCCGGCGATCGAAGAGCCGATCGTGCAGACGTATCACACGGTCGCCGAGGCGATCGTCGAAACCGTCCAGGCCGATGCCGACAGCAACGATGCGGCGCTGAAGCTCAAGTCGCTCAGCGAACCGCTGCAGGAAGGCGCCGACGGTGTTCGCGCCGCGGCGAGCGAGTGGTGGGGGGCGATGGAGGTTTCGGCGCGCGTGACGCTGGTCAGCCTCTGCGGGGCGGCGGGCATTCTCGGGCTCGTGCTCGGGTTGATCTTTCCGAGCTTCGGCGCGGCGATCACCACGGCAATGGTCGGTGTGCTGATGATGATCGGCGGAATCGGCCGCCTGACCGAGACCCACCTGTCGATGGACATCATGCCCGGCACCGCGCGCGGCATGGTTGTGACCGTCGTGGCGGCCACGATTATCGGAGCTTTGATTCAGTGGACAATCTTCCGGCCTCGAACCGATAAGTAAGGGTGCACGCAGGAAGTTTTAAAGTTCAAAGTTGAAAGTTCAAAGGCGCAGGTCGCGTGACCGCTTTGAACTTTTGAACTTTAAACTCAGAACTCCGCTTCGAGGAGACGCACCCATGTGGACCACACTGCTCGCCCAGGCCGCCGACGCCAACACCACCGAAGGCACCGCCGCGACGATCGCTCACCTGTTTGACCGCGTCGACATTCTCGCACAGCCCGATCAGCTCATGGCCAAGCTGGCGAACCTGCCCGTCGTGATGGCGGCGGTATTTGTCGCGATCGGCCTGGTGTGCATGCTGCAGGGCTTCCGCCTGTACAAGGGCGTGGTCATTCTCATCGCACTGATCACCGGCATCAGCGTCGGGTACAAACTCGGACAGACCGTCGAGGCCGAAGTCATCGTGGCCGGCTGCCTGGGTGTGTTGCTGGCGGTGGTGGCCTGGCCGCTGATGAAATACGCCGTCGCCGTGGCGGGCGGACTGGCCGGGGCGTTCATCGGCGCCAACGCCTGGACGGGGTTCGTCGCGCAGATGTCGTCGCATGGCTTCACACTCAACGAGCAGACCCCGTGGATCGGCGCGCTGTTCGGCCTGCTGACGCTGGGGCTGCTCAGCTTCATCCTCTTCGAACTGGCGGTGGTGCTGTTCACCAGCTTTTCCGGTGCGACGCTTTGCGTGCTCGGCATCATGGCGCTGCTGCTGCAGATCGACGGCCTGCGTGAAGGCATCACCAACTCACTGGCGAAAAAGCCGATGATCATACCGATGCTGGTGATCGTGCCGGCAGTGATCGGGCTGGTGCTCCAGCATCAGTTCGGCGGGCTCAAGAAGACACCGCCCCCCAAGAAAGCCGGCGCCCCCGCGGGCAAACCCGAAGCGGCGTGATGTGCTTGCCGTTGGGATGAACCACCAAGGCTCCAAGGACACGAAGAAGAATAAAGACATGTTGACAGGATGAACAGGATGCCAGCGCAAGCTGCTTTTATCCTGTTCATCCTGTCAACATGCTTTCTTGGTGTCCTTGGAGCCTTGGTGGTTAGTCACTTCGGCGGCAGGTAGTTGTATTCGAGCCCGGCCGGGGCGCTGTTGCGGGCGGGAACCTGAACCATGCGGTTGTCATCCCAGGTGATCTCGGTGATCAGCTCGACGGAACTGTCGGAGTAAAGGAAGTTGCGATCCAGCGGGCCGCGCTCCGCTTTGCCAAACCATTTGCTGAAATACTGAAAGCTCGTGGCGTACGACCGGAAGCGTGCCGTGGCATTGGCGCCCTTGTCCGGGTGTGAAAACGAGCGACCGACCAACCCGCCGGCCCCGGCCCAGTGCCAGTCGACATCGGCCAGCAGCGTCGTGAAGCGATTGCCGTCGTAGCGCATCGCGCGGTCGCTGGTTTTGAGCATGTCTGTAGAGTGATCGCCCTGCACGAGCTGCGATCCGAAATACATCGAATAGCTGCCGTGTACATCCTGCAGATCGATGTCGTCGATGGCGGCTTCGAGGTCTTCATCATCCGGCACGGAAAACGGGCAGTGAAACATCGTGATCGGCAGGTACGGCCGCAGCTTCGGGCGGTCGTCCCAGCGTGTGCCGTTGGTGGCTTTGAACTGCAGCTTGGTCCACTTGCAGTTGGAGGTGTCCATCGCGACCG
This sequence comes from Planctomycetales bacterium ZRK34, assembly GCA_014873095.1. GTDB lineage: Bacteria > Planctomycetota > Phycisphaerae > Phycisphaerales > Zrk34 > Zrk34. The sequence continues at coordinate 1,759,021 of CP050848.1, read as the reverse complement.
ACCGTCGGGGATAGGCCCCGCGATTGCCGGCGGCATAGGTCATCACGGCTGTGCCGATGCTGTGCATGCGCGCCGCGCAGCCGGTCAGGCGGGCGGTGTAGCGCGCCTGCTCCAGGGCCGGCAGCAGGATCGCGATCAGCAGGGCGATGATGCTGATCACGACCAGCAGTTCGATGAGTGTGAAGCCATCACGGCGCATGAGCATTTATCCAATGGCCGCGAATCAACGATTCGCGGACCGCGATGCGTTGCATCGCGGCTAGTTCTATTTGCGGCGCATCGCCAGCATCCCGACGAGCGCCAGCCCCGCGGGCAATGCGGCGGGGGTCGGAATCGTGTTGACGAAGGTGATCGACGCGTCGTCGTAGTAGACGATCGAATCGTTGCTGGTGGAAGCGCCGTTGAGGATGAGTTGGATGTTCATGGTGATGGCATCGACGGGGACGACCTGCTGGACGCTGACCTGAACCCACCCGCTGCCCCCGGGCGACACGAAGTCGCTGGTGGCGTCGCCGATGTTGCCGCCACCGTCGAAGAAGGCGGTCTTCACCGCGGCGGACGTGCCACTGGTGATCAGATCCTGGTAGATCCAGACGGAGGTCTCGATGGTTTCGCCCCACATGTCGGGCGTCACGTCCATTATGTTGTCCTGGCGGATCTGGAGCACCCCGGTGCTGCCCTGTAGCGAGGCGTCCCACTTCATGGACCAGTCGCCGGAGTGGACGATCTCGTCGCTGCGCGTCGCGCCGGCGGGTTGGTTCCAGTTGGTGGCGTTGGTCGCCGCGCCGCCGGACTCTTCGAAGCCGGGGTTGAACACCTGGTTGGGCGTGGTTTCCAACTCGAGCATCGGACGCACCGAAGCGGTGGCGGCGTCGGAACTGTAGAAAGCATTGGAGATGAGATAATCGTCGGAGTTCGTCGAGTTGACCAGGAAGCCGGCGTTTGTCGATGGGGTGCGGGCCCAGTCAGTCAGGAACGAGGCGTCGGAGAAAACCAGCTCGGTGGTGTTGTTGGTAGAAGCCATCGTTGCGGTGGCCAGCGCTGCGGAGGTGGCGATACCGGGGTTGTCATTGCCGCCGGGCGCGTTCGACCAGTCGACGGTGTCGTGCTGTTTGTACAGCCAGTTGGAAGCGCCGACTTCGGTGGCGGCGGTCGATGTGCCGGCGACCCAGTCGGCGTCCGCCGCGCCGATGCTCGACACCTGCACGTTGTTGTCCGGACTGGTGACGATGCCGTCGTTGAGGAACTGCGTGGTCAGCACGAGCTTGGCGGACACCACGCGGTCGAACCCGATCGGGCTCAGGTCGAAACGCAGCAGGTCCAGCGCTTCGCGCGACCCGCGGTTAAACAGCTTCAGCGTGGCGGCGGAACCGAAGTTCTTGTTTTCGATGTCCGGGTCGGAACCGAAGCCGGAATCGTCACGTTCGATGTACGTGTCTTCCGCGCCGGTGTAGGTGCTGCCGTTGACGGTGGCGCCGTTCTGCAGTTGATACGTCGCGCCCAGCGAGGCGGAGGTCATCAGGCAGGCGGCGGCCAGTGAACTGAACACTCGAAACTTCGAACACGCGTTACGAAAATCAGACATGACTCTTGCTCCTTCCGGGTGGCTCATTTTCCGGGGTCTCATTGCTCTTGAAAATGCTCTTGCGTTGCTGCGATCGGCAGCATGTCGATGCGGGCGTCGTCGAAATACACCGGCGATGTTGTGATCGGTTCGCCGCTTCGATGCGAGGGGATGATCAGAATCTGGAAGTTCATGTTTCGGGCGCCGGCGGGAATGGCCTGCTGCACGCTGATCTGCCGCCAGCCGGTGGCGTCGCCGACCATTCGATCGCTGGTGGCGCTGCCGATGAGTTTGCCGCCTTCGCCGAGCAGGCCGTCGAAGAACGCGGTCTTCACGACAATGCCCGTGTCCGGATCAAGCTGCTCGGCCTGCACCCAGACCGACGTGCTGATCGTGCGGCCCCACTGGGCGGGCGTGATCGGCATGCGGTTGTCCTGGCGGATCTGCAGCGACTGAACATCCTCCGACGGCGTCCAGCAGATCGCATACGAACCGCTGCGAACCTGCTCGCTGCGGCGCTGCACATCGTGCGGCAGTTTCCACGCGGTAGCATGTGTCGCCACCTCGGCGGCATCTTCGAAGCCGGCATTCACGACGGGGTTGTTCGTATTGACCATCGCGTCGGGTGACAGCTCGCTGATGCGACCGGCCTCGGGGTCGTACTGCCGCGCCTGCATCGCGGTGAGCCAGATCGACTGTTCATCGCCGCCGGCAAGGCGCGTGCGCAGTTCGACGAGGCCTTCGGTCACGAGGATGCGCACCGGGCCGCTCGGCGCCGCGTCGACGACGAAGCGCGTGCCGTGATCGATCAGCCGAAGCCCGCGACAGCGTATCTCGAATCCGCGCGCCGCTTCGGGCACGTAGGCGTTGAGTGTTCCGCCGATCAGTTCCGCCGCGTTAGTCCCGGTCAGTTTCAACCGGCACGGCCCGGTCAGATCAACCACCGCCGTGGACTTGAACATCATCTGTGCCGCCCCCGAGCGCAGATCGATCAGCCCCGGCGGCAGGTCGGCCCCGAGCTGCATGGCGCCCTGGCCCTCGGCGAACACCGCGTCGCGTGTATCCGACAGCAGCGCGACGGCGGTTGATTGCGAATCGTGGGGTTGGGTCGGCGTCGTGAAGGATGATGAAACAAACCAGGCGGTCACGGCCAGCGCAATCAGTGCGGCGGCGGTGAGCCATCCGATGCTTCGGCCTCGCCATGAATGGCTCGGTCTCAGCATGCGGCTTGCGGGTTCTGCCTGAAGCCTGACCTGCCGCTTCAGCGCGGCGTGAAGATGCACGTGGCGGATGTAGTCGCGGCGGGCTTCGTCATCGAGCAGCAGGTCGTTGAGTGCGTCGAGGTCGGCGGCGTCGAGGCGCTGTTCGCAGAGTCGCTCGGCGAGTTGTTCGAGGCGGTCGTTCATGCCCGGCCCTCGGTGCGGAGCGTTCGCGTGATGCATTCGTGTAAAGCCCGGCGGATGCGCTGCAGGGCTTTGTACACCGCTTCGGTGGTGCGCCCGAGTTGCTGGGCGACGGACTGGGGTGTGGCGCTGTCGATGTATCGCCGCTGGATCAGATCACGATCGCGGGCCGGCAGCTTCGCCAGGCAACTGGAAAGCGCCCGCTGGCGATCGACCAGTTCGTCGGCCATGCTCACGGTGTCGGCTTCGATCTGTTCGAGCACCGCCGGGTCGAGCTGCATGCCGCGCCTGCCGCGCGACCGCTGATATTCCATCACCTTGAATCGCACGATCTGACAGGCCCACGCGAAGAAGCTGCTGCCCGGTTCGAATTCGTCGAACTTCGCCCACAGCACCGCGTTGGTCTCCTGCAGAATCTCCTCAGCTTCGGTCCAGTCCGGCGTCAGCGACAGCACATACGCATGCACCCGGGGTTCAAACTCCGTGAACAGCCGAATGAATTCATCCACGCGATCGCGTTTGTCCATGACGGGCCTCATCAGTAGAAGATGATCGATGCGGCCGCGATTGGACAGGAAATTTTGGAAAATACGGATTTGTTCAGCCGCGATCCAACGGATCGCGGTCCGCGACCTGTCAGGTCGCGGCTATTGAAATGCCACAAAAAAACCCCCAGCCGAAGCCGGGGGCGAGGGGTGTTTGAATTGTCGAACCCGTTTTACTGACGGGCCTTGTGGATCGTCTTGGGCTCTTCGGATTCCGGGCCGTCCAGGTAATCCAGCTCAAGGGTGGCGCGAATCTTTTCCAGGGCCTTGTTCTGGATCTGGCGGACGCGCTCCTTGGTCAGGCCGACGATCTGGCCGACCTGCTCGAGGGTCAGGGCCTCGGCGGTTTCATCCTTGTGACGATTCAGGGCGAAGCGGTGGTGGATCACCGCCTGCTCGACGTCGGTCAGGTCCGCCTTGTTGGACTCGACGATGCGGAGCACCTCGTGGGCGCAGTCGCCTTCGTGCTCGTCGAACTTGCGACGGGTGAAGTCGCTGCGTTCCAGGGCCGGGTCGAAGTCCGTGGGGAAAAGCTGCCGGTACTGGCTGTGCTTCATGCCCGAGCGGGAAAAGGCCTTGAGGATCGCGCGGCAGGCGTAGGTCGAGAACTTGAACCCGCGGGCCACGTTGAATTTATCGATGGCGCGAAGCAGGGCCATATTACCTTCGCTGATGAGATCGGCGAAGTCCATGTCGCTGTGGCGGACGCGCTTGGCCATCGCCAGCACCAGCGCCAGGTTCGACTGGGCGATCTGGTCACGCAGCAGCGAGGCCATGTCGTGCCACTTGAGCAGTTCGCGGGCGTCTTCGTTGGAGACCGACTTGCCGGCCACCTTCTTCTGCAGCTTCGCCACGCGGTAGCGGGCATAGTTGAACTGCAGAAACAGCGCCTGCTCCTGCTTGGCGGTAAGCACCACGTTGACCACCGATTTCATGTTCGGCGTGGAGGACAGATCCTCCATCACCGGGTGGTACCAACTGGTGTTGGGCTTGGGAATCTCGGGCGCCTCGTCGAAGAGCTTCTTGTAGGCGTTAGACTTGCTGAACGCCTCGTCGGTGACGTAGTCCATCTCTTCGTCGAGAATGACCTTGAGTTGCTCCTGTTCACGCGGCGACAGCTGCGCTGCCGAGGGCTTGACCGCCACCTTCCGGCGACGGTTGATGTGATCCAGGGGGCTTCCTGATTTAATCGTGCTCGTAGACATCATGAATCTCCAGTGGACCATGGCTCCCTATGAGCCAACCGTGACCACCGTACCTGTTTTACGCCATAATTCGGCGTGGGTTTGTCAGCATTCTGACTATTTTTCTATGGCAATTTTCATGCCATGGTCGCAGCGGGCTTTGACTTATCAGGGTCCCGTGCATAAGGCTGGGACCACAATCTACCACATTTAGGTGCAGGAGGAAGGGAAAAGTTGCATATGCGCGTGAAATTTATTTTTCCACCGTCAGGGCATCCCCTTTTTTGAAACCGCCTGATTGTGACATAAAGCCTTTTATTGACAGCATGTTCTGAGTGTCGCCCGTAATCCCCGTCCGGGAATCGGTATACGGGTAATCCGTAGTCGGGCCTTTTGTGCCACCTTGGCACTTCCGCTTGCCGAACCGTCCATATCGGCAGGAAGCGGGCTTCGGGTTTACCCCATTTTGATGCATCGGCAGGCGGCCGGGCGACGGGTGAACATTTTCCGATCACCGGGCGTATCACTATCGGTCAAGGCGAGGCGGCGAATTACCCATCTCTGTTCGCCTTGCCGCCGCGGTGTGACGTCCCCCACGCCGCGACTGACCTTCTCGGGCGTGAACTCCCGCACGCCCGGACTCCTTAGGGCGCTCGGTTCACCCGGCCGAGCGCCTGTTTTTTTGCGCTCGCCGCAATGGGGTCAAAATTAGAAAATTGAATATCACCCGTCGCCGGAAGTGGCGCGGCTGATCCATCCGCCGCCGAGCACGCGGTCGCCGTCGTAACACACGACCGCCTGCCCCGGGGCCACCGCGTCCTGCGGCTCGTCGAACCGCACATGCAGCCGGTCGCCTTCGACGTGAACGCTCGCCGGCACCGGGCGGGCGTTGTAGCGGATCTTCACATCGCAGCGGCGCTGCTCCGTCGGCGGGTCGATCAGCCAGTTGGTCTGGTCGGCGACGCACCCGCCGGCGGCAAGCGCATCGCGCGGGCCGACCGTGATGGTGTTGGCCTCAGCGTCTTTGTTCACGACGTAGATCGGATAGCCCAGGGCGACCTTCACGCCGCGCCGCTGGCCGATCGTGAAATGCTGATGGCCTTCGTGTTCGCCGATCACGTTGCCCTCGGTGTCGCGAATTTGACCCGGTGAAAAACTACCGGGGGTTTTCGAGCGGACCACGCGCGCGTAGTCCATGTCCGGCACGAAGCAGATCTCCTGCGAGTCGGGCTTGTCATAAACAGGCAGATCGAACTGCTCAGCCATGCGGCGAATCTCCGACTTGTGATACCCGCCCACGGGCAGCAGCGTGTGGCGGAGATTTTCGAGCTTGGCGCCGAAGAGCACGTACGACTGATCTTTCGAAGCGTCGACGCCGCGTCGCAGGGCGGGGCGGCCGTCGATCGTGTCGACGCGCGCGTAGTGGCCGGAGGCGACATAGTCGGCATCGATCGAGCGGGCATAGTCAGCCAGCTTGCCGAACTTGAGCCAGTCGTTGCACCGCACGCAGGGGTTGGGTGTGCGGCCGGCGTTGTACTCGCCGGCGAAGTAGTCGATGATCCGCCCGAAGTCCTGCTTGAAGTTCAGCACGTAAAACGCGATGCCGAGTTTGGCCGCCACGTGCTGGGCGTCTTTGGCGTCGTTGATCGAGCAGCAACCCTGCTTGCCGATCTTCACGTTGCACTGGTCGACATCTTCGTTGAGCGTTTCGCCTGGCGAGCCCAGGCGCATGAAACAACCCACGACGTCGTAACCGTCATCCTTGAGCATCGCCGCCGCCACGGACGAGTCGACCCCGCCGCTCATCGCGACCACCACCTTTTTCTTCGCCGATCCGGTCATAGTGGGTATCATAGGCCGTTCAGCGGCGGGTCAACTATCGATGTCTTTTTCGGGTTTTTCAGGATTTGAGGCTAGGCTGGAGTCAGCAATGTCGGACATGGAACTTTCGTCATCGGAAGAACGTTTTCTTCACTGGGTGGTCCGCAGCGGTCGAGACGGCAACTACACGGGTGTGATTTGCAAATGGCTGATGTTGATCATGATCCCGCTGCTGGTCGTCGGCTACACCTGGCAGGGCATTGAGTACTATCGGCAGTACGACGCGCTGGCGCGGCAATCGGGTGGTTACAGGATCGTTGAACGTGCCGAGCAGGAGAACCGTGGTCTGACGCGGGATGAGTGGAAGATTGTTCAAGCGGCACAGCACATGGCGGACAAATTTCTGTTTGCGTTCTATTTTGCGATTCTGTTCGGTTTGTACATGCTGATCCGTCGTTATCATGTGATCACATGGAAACTGGCTGCGCATTCATGCAACTTCACACAATGAATACCAACATCCGATGACTCTTGTTTATGCAGGTATTGACGAGGCGGGATATGGGCCGATGTTCGGGCCGTTTGTGGTGGCGCGGTCGGTGTTTGTGGTCGATGAGGACGGGGCGACGATCGATCGGGAGCAGGGGCCGGGGTCGCTGTGGGCCATGCTCAAATCGGCGGTGTGCCGCAAGGGATCGGACAAACGCAAACGCATCGCGGTCAACGATTCGAAAAAGCTGTACACACCCGCGGCGGGACTCGCCCACCTGGAACGCGCCGTGCTCAGCTTCGCCCACGCGGCCGGTCACGAGATCGCCACGCTCGACGATCTGCTGGCGACCGTCGGCATGGGTGACGACTCGCGCGTCCCGCAGCTTCTGTGGTATCACGATGACGCAGGCGGCCCGGGGCTGCCGACGTGTCACACCGCCGCCGAACTTTCGATCGCCCGCAGCATGCTGTCGCGCCATGCCGATCGCGCCGCGGTGCGATGCGCCGAGCTTGCCGCGGCCGTGGTCTACGAAGACCGCTTCAACCAGATCATCGCACAGACACGCTCCAAGGCGAGCTGCGCCTGGACCTTCGTCTCGCAACACCTCTGGCATATCTGGCAGCAGTTCGGGCAACATCACCCGTGGGTTGCCGTCGATCGGCAGGGCGGGCGGCGCGTGTATCACCACCTGCTGCAACTGATCTTCGAGGGTGCTGAACTGCGCCTGCTCGATGAGTCTGACGATGTGAGCCGCTACGTGATCCGCCGCGGCGATCGGGCCATGACCCTCAGTTTCGAGACCAAGTGCGATGCCAACCACCTGCCGGTCGCGCTGGCCTCGATGACCGCCAAGTACACCCGCGAGCTGCTGATGCACCGCTTCAACGCCTTCTGGCGTCAGCACCAGCCCGACCTCACCCCCACCGCGGGCTACGTCCAGGACGGCCGGCGCTTCCTCGCCGAGATCGACACGCTCATCGACCGCCTCGGCATCGACCGCGCCACCCTGATCCGCACCGCCTGATGTCCGGGTCTCCGTCGGCCCAACCGCTCCCGCATAGCTCGTGTCCCCCATTCCCGGCATCCGTCGCATCGCCCGCCGCACAGTGTCATCGCTCGCACCCACCGGAGGTCGCTCAAGCCCGCACCGCCGGCATCTTGTTCAGCATCTAAAAAGATCACATATATGATATATTTAGGCCTACATATATCATATATGTGATCTTTTAAACGGGAATAACGGAGTGTTGAGCCCAAGCATGCCAGATGTACGATGCGTATGGGCGTATGGGCGTATGGGCGTATGGGCGTATGGGCGTATGGGCGTATGGGCGTATGGGCATGGCAGGCGTGTGGGCGTATGGGCATGGCAGGCGTGTGGGGCGGGCAGCGAGTCGGGTGACGGTGCGGAGAAATGTGGCGGGGCTCGTGAGGATGGAACTCAAGATGTCAGGGGGATGTGGAGGCGACGGAAATTGGGGTGCGGGGACTTGGTTGGTGTGAGGGTCGCGCGAGGCGTGGTATGACGGCGCGGGAGTGTGCGCGTTGGGCTGCGTATCGTGTCCAAGTGATACAGCCGCCCACGGGGTGCGCTGGAATCGTCTTGCGCACGGCCGTGGGCGGCTGTGATCACTGTTGGCGGGTTGTGGTTTTACTTCTTGTCGAGTTTGTTCGACGGGGTGGCGTCGCACTTGAGGTCGCCGCAGGCGTACTGGATGCCGGCGAGGAAGTGCTTGAGCACGGGCGTCGACCAGTAGGTCGCTTCGTTGTGACCGAGGTTCGAGTAATACACGCGGCCGGCCTGCCACTGCTGAATCCACGCGACGGGGTAGTCGTTGTCGGCCCGCTTCATGCCTTTGCGGTCCATGTTCGGCCCGGTCAGGTCCAGCGACTGGAGAATGTGCAGGCAGTCGCGCGAGTAGGGCTCGTCTTTGTACTGGTAGATTTCGTCACGGTGCTGGAAGGTTTTCTGGTCGCCGTAGGCGGCGTAATTGATCGGGTCGGAGGTGTGCTCGTTGGCGATGGTGACGACGCTGCCGGCGTGCCACGGGTGGCCGTTGAAGTACCCGCCGATCATCTTGCCGTAGGCTTCCCACTTGTACCCGGTGTCGGACGCGGCATGGATGCCGATCAGCCCCTTGCCGCCGGCGACGAACTGCTCCAGCGCCTTCTGCTGCGAAGCGTCGGGGATCGGGTCGCCGGTGGTGTTGAGCATGACGACCGCGTCGTACTGTTTGAGGTTTTCATCGGTGAATGCCGCCGGGTCTTCGGTGGCGTCCATCGTGTAGGCGCCGGTTTTCTCGCCCATGACGCGCAGGGCTTCAATGCCCCACGGAATCGACTTGTGGCGAAACCCGGTCGTGCGTGAAAACACCAGCAGCTTGCGCTTGGTGTCGACTTTCACGATCGGCTCGGTCGGGCTCGCCTCGGCGATCTTCTGCTTCTGATCCTCCGGCACCTGGCCCAGCGCCAACGACGCCGTCACGAGCAACATCAATGCGGATTGGTACAGCTTCATGGGGGGTATCCTTTGATAAGACCCCGACGCTGAAGCGTCGGGCTTGGGGGAGCAGGGGGTACATCACAGCGTGTATGGCTTGCGGTAGGGCATCCAGGGGGTCTGGTCGCCGTGGAGGTTCAGCAGTTTGTTCGCCGCGTCGGAGTTGGTCACGACCTGCTTGGCCGCGTCCCACTTGAGCGTCTGCCCGAGCACCGCGGCGACGTGCCCCAGATGGCCAGGGCTCACCGAGCGGTGACTGATCATGGCGGTGGTCACGCAAGGCTTGCGGGTCTTGATGCCGTCGAGGAAGTTCTGCCAGTGGTTGTCGGACTTGTACGCTTTCTTCGGGCCGCGGTCGAAACCCTTCTTGATCCACTGGGGGTTGGACGCTTCGAACTTACCACGATCGACAAAGACCCACCCATCGGGGCCGATCCACTTGGTGCCGCGGCGGATGTCGCCGTGGTTGTCCGAGGCGATGACGAGCTGAACGTCCTTGGGATATTTGCATTCGATGCGGAACTTCCCGGCGGTGTTCCACAGGTCGCCGTGCGGGGGCAGTTCTGCGGTGGCGGACAGTTCCAGCGGGCCGAGCTGGTCGTCGGGGCCGATGCCGAACTCAGGGTCGGACAGGCCCCAGTGGGCGATGTCGTTGTGGTGGCCGATCCAGTCCATGAGCTGGCCGCCGCCGGTGTTGTAGTTCCATCGCCAGTTTTTGTGGCTGGTGGCGATGTTGTAGGGCATCATCTGGGCGGGGCCGATCCACGTTTCGTAATCGAGTTCGGCGGGGGGATTGCCGCTCTTGGCCGGGTCGGGGGCCCCGGTCTTGGCGAAGTCGGCGTGGCCGGACGGCAGGCCGACCTCGACGCGGGTGATCTTGCCGCAGTGGCCATTGATCACCAGCTCGACAGCCTGGTGGAAGTTCCACGTGCTGCGCTGCCACGATCCGGTCTGCCAGATGCAGTGGTTCTTCTGGACCGCTTGGACCATCCGGATGCCTTCGATCATCGAATGCGAGATGGGCTTCTCGCAGAAAATGTCTTTACCGGCATTGGCGGCGGCGATGACCGGCAGTGCGTGCCAGTGGTCCGGGGTGCAGACGAACACCGCGTCGATGTCCTTGCGGGCGATCACCTCGTGGTAGTCGTGATAGGTCTTGCAGTCGTTGCTGTTGTACTTTTTGTTGACGGCGTTTTTGGCGCTTTCCAGATGCTTCTTGTCCAGGTCGCACACCGCCACGACGCGGCAATCGCTTTTGCCGAGGAACTGATTCATGTTGGTCCCGCCCTGCCAGCCGATGCCGATGCCCGCCAGTGTGATCTTATCGTTGGCGCCGAAGGCGGACTTGGGGACAAATATCGGCGCGGCGGCGACAGCGCCGGCCGCCTGGGTAAAACGACGACGGGACAGGGGCTTGCTCATGTTCAGCGGTTCCTCGTGAAAGCGTGATGGATTCAACACGGAGGGCCACGGGGGGCCACGGAGAAAAGGCGGAATTGAAAATTAAAAATTGGCCATTGAAAATTGTAAATTGACGACCGTGCCGCGGCGCGTCATGTGGCAGCTTTCAATGTTCAATCTTTGAATCCGTGGCCCCCCGTGGCCCTCCGTGTTGACAGTCTTTGATCAGTAGCTCGGGCGGGCGTAGGAGGCCCGGTTTTGTTGGTCGAGCAGGGCGGCGCACTCGTCGTTGTTGGTGATTTTGTGCGTGGCCGGGTCGTACTTGAAGGCCTTGCCGGTCCAGTAGGCGATGTTGCCGATGTGGCAGACGGTCACCGAGGAGGCGCCGATCTCGACATCGCAGATCGGACGGGTGCGCTTCTTGATCGCGTCGATCCAGTCCATGTGGTGGTTCTGCGACTTGTAGACGAGCTTGTCGGAGTCCTTGTATTTGAAGTTGCGTTCCTGCAGGGCCTTGTTGGAGCAGGTCAGGTGGCCGCGGTTGACTTCGACGGTGCCTTCGGTGCCGATGAAGATCAGGCCGTTGGGCTTGACGCCGTTGTGCTCGGGGCGATACATCCGCACGCCGTTGTCGTAGATGTAGGTCAGTTCCTTGAAGTCTTTGCCATCGGGGGCGTGGACTTCGACGGGGCCGGAGCCGTCTTTGTCGAGGCCCCACTGGGCGATGTCGAAGTGGTGAGCGCCCCAGTCGGTCATCATGCCGCCGGAATATTCACGGTAGCCACGCCAGTTGGGGAATGAGTTGTTATGCGGCGGGCGAAGAACCTTGTTGAAAGGCCGCTTGGGCGCCGGGCCAAGCCAGCGGTCCCAGTCCAGACCTTCGGGCATGGGTTCTTCGGGCAGGTCGCACCACTTGCTGGGGCCGCCGACGTTGACGACGACTTCCTTGATCTCGCCGATGTACCCGTTGCGGACGAGGTTGACCGCCTGGTAGAAATAACCCATCGACCGCTGCATCGAGCCGGTCTGAAACACGCGGTCATACTTGCGGACCACGTCGACCATCCGCCACGCCTGATCGACCGTCAGCGACAGCGGCTTTTCGCAGTAGATGTCTTTGCCGGCCTTGCAGGCGTCGATGACGGGAATCTCGTGCCAGTGGTCCGGCGTGGTGATCACGACCGCGTCGATGTCTTTGCGATTGAGGATTTCGTGGTAGTCGTTGTACAGGTCGATGTCGGTGGGCTTCTTGCGGCGTTCGTGGATGGCCTTGACCTTGCCGGCCGCTTGCTCGCGCGACATCTTGTCGACATCGCAGATCGCGATGATCTGAGCTTCCTTGAAGTTGCCCAGCACGTTGCAGTGGTGCTGGCCCTGCTTGCCGACGCCGATCATCCCGATCTGCAGGCGCTCATTGGCGCCGAATGCACGGCTGGGGATGAACATCGGCGCCGCGGCGAGGGCGGCGGTGGTTTTGACGAATTGGCGGCGGGACGATTGCATTTTCATCAGTGACTTCCTGAAGTAAAAGTTGCGAATGCTCAAATAGCCGCAGGCTGACAGCCTGCGGATTCCGCGACCTGTCAGGTCGCGGCTATTAGAGCAGAGTTCTTCGATCACAGTTTCCACGAGCCTCGTGGGTTGAAGGTCATCAGCAGTTTCTGGGCTTCATCGTCGCCGACGATCTGTTGTTTGGCCGGGTCGAAGTTCAGCTTGCGGCCGCCCAGGGTCTGGCTGACCATGCCCAGGTGCCCGGGCACGATCGAGCGGTGAGAGATTTCGGTCGTGGTGACACAGGGTTTGCGTGTCTTGACGCCTTCGACGAAGTTGTCCCAGTGGTTGCGGGATTCGTAGAGGCGCGTGTTCAGTGTCTTCAGAAAGTCGTTCTTCGTCCAGTCGGGGTTGGACGCCTGGAAGCGCCCGCCGCGGTTGACGTAGACCCAGCCGTCTTCGCCGATCCACTTGGTGCCCATCGGGTGTTTGTTGGAGATGCTGGTGGTGGCGCCGGAGGCGTAGCGGCATTTGACTTCGTAATTGATCGGGGCGTCCCAGACGCGGGTGTCTTCATGGAATTCGAAGCCGGTCGCCTGGGCCTCGACGGGCCCGCCGTAGTCCTGGTCCATGCCCCAGTGGGCGATGTCGTTGTGGTGGCCGATCCAGTCCATGAGCTGGCCGCCGCCGATGTTCAACCACCATCGCCAGGACCAGTGCAGTCGATTCGGATCGTATGGCGCCATCTTCGAGGGGCCGATCCAGAAGTCGTAGTCGATGTTGGACGGGGGATCCTTGAAGTCGGGCGCGGGCGGGTCTTTCTTGCCGGTCGGCAGGCCGACTTCGACGTGCTTGAGTTTGCCGATCACGCCGTTGCGGACCAGCTCGGCGCCGAGGCGGAAGTTCAACTGGCTGCGCTGCCACGACCCGGTCTGCCAGATCGTCTTGCGGGCGTTGGCTTCTTGGTACAGGGCCAGGCCCTCGGCGAAGGTGTGCGTGATGGGCTTTTCGCAGTAGACATCTTTGCCGGCCTTGATGGCGGTCATGGCGATGATGCCGTGCCAGTGGTCGGGCGTGCCGATGAGGACGGCATCGATGTCCGGGCGGCTCATCACCTCGCGGAAGTCTTTGTAGGCTGTGCAGGCGGTGTCGTTGTAGTGCTTGTTGACTTCGCCCTGGCGTTTGGTCAGCACGTTGGAGTCGATATCGCACACCGCCACGACGCGCGCTTCCTTATTGCGGAGGAAGTGCTTCATGTCGGCGTTGCCCATGCTGTTGAGCCCGATGCACCCGAACTGCACCTTGTCGTTGGCACCAAAGGCGGACTGGGGCACGAACATCGGCGCGGCCGCCAGAGCGGCGGCTCCACCGATAAACCGGCGACGCGACGGGGTCGAGTACGATGACATGGGCGGCTCCTCGTGGGCACGATCACGAAACAGAACGTAAGAATTCAAACGCCTCTCGACGCTTGATTAATGCCACAAGCTGATCATCATACCACAAAGTTTTATAGCACTGCTGTTGATTTGCGTGAAATGCCCCTACGATTTTACGAATCAACACAACGCATTTATCACGCGGCGGTTCGCGTTATAATCCGGCTTGCTGTGTTACGACCTCTGAGGCCCTGAATTCGGACGTTCATGAAGTCAGATCTATCGGTCATCATTCCAGCTTACAACGAGACCGATCGTCTCGGCGATTCGCTGGACACCATTCGCCAGTATGCCGCCCTGACGACGGGGCGCGTCGAGGTGATCGTCGTTGACGACGGTTCGACCGACGGCACGCCGGACCTGGTCCGTGACTATCCGGCCGGCGATCTGCACCTGAAGCTGCTGGTCAACGAACAAAACCAGGGCAAAGGCTACTCAGTCCGCCGCGGGATGCTCGAAGCCAGCGGCGACCAGTTGCTGATGTACGATGCCGACGGCGCCACGCCGATCGAAGAAGTCGACAAGCTGCGATCGGAGATGACCGGCGGGGCTGACGTCGTGATCGGGTCGCGCGCGATGCCCGAGTCGGTGATCGATCCGCCGCCGACGTTCAAGCGCCAACTCATGCGGCAGGCGTTTGCCATGATTCGCGGTCGGCTGATGCTGCCGGACATCTGCGATACGCAGTGCGGCTTCAAGCTGTTTACCCGCCACGCTGCCCGCGAGATATTCGGCCTGGCCGAGGACGATGGGTTTGCCTTCGACTGCGAGGTGCTCGCCCTGGCCCGCCACCTGGGCTACCGCATCGTCGAGGTCGGCGTCGTCTGGCGTCATCACGCCAACTCCACCATTCGCCCGGTGCGCGATTCGCTCCGCATGCTGCGGGCGCTGTGGCGGATACGAAAACGCCTCAAGGCCATGGCCCCGCATCACACCACCCCGTGATTTGCCGCACTGTGTTACAATCTGCCGCTATGTCTGATTCGATCAAATTCGTGACGTACAACATCCTCGACGGCGGCCTGGGGCGGCTGGACCCGATCTATGAAACTCTGCTGTACCTCGACGCCGACGTGGTCGGCCTGTGCGAAGTCGACGACCCGGCCGGGGCTCAGTACATCGCCGACAAGCTCGGCGTCGAGCTGCTGCTGGCCGAGTCGCCGACGGGGTCGCATCACGTGGCGATGATGACGAAGCTGCCGGTGCGATCGATGATCAACCTGGGCGTGAAATTTCCGTCGCTGAGCCGGGCGGCGATGCTGTGCGAGGTCGACACCCCGCGTGGCCCGATGCGCATCGTCGTGATCCACCTGCAGGCGGGTTTCGACCACGAACCCGACCGCCTCGCGGAGTTGGACCCGATATTGGAGATGCTCGCTGAATCGCAGACGCCGACGATGATCATGGGCGATCTGAATGCCGTCGCCCCGTACCACCCGTTCGATGCGGACAAGCTGCCCGAGCACCGCCGCCAGCGGTTGATTGATCGCGGCGGCAAGCTCGACCACGATGTGATCGGGCGGCTCACCGGCGACGGGTGGATCGATGCGTACCATTTTCTGCGTCACGACGATCCGAAACACACTTTCACTACGGGGTTCCCCGCGCTACGATTAGACTACATCTTCATCAGCCAGGATCTATCGTCCGCCCTGGTCGACGCCGACGTGGACACCGGCGGTTTTTCGCCGTACTGCTCGGACCATTTTCCGGTATGGGTGTCGCTGGGCGCGCGGCCGGTCTCGTGAGAGGGCCCAACATGCAATCAACCACGTGTCGTTGGTTTTTGATCGTGATGCTTCTGTGTTTCGCCACGGGTGCGGCGGAGGTGTTTGCCGCCGACCCGGTGATCCCCGAAGGCGTCAACAAGGAAGACCTTTCACCCGAACAGCTCCGCGAGCTGCGCATCCGCAAAGCCCAGCGTCTGCTGGAGCAGATGAACAAAAACAAGAACAAGCCCACCCCCGAGTCGGCGCCTGAGCAGCCGGCGCCCGGCCAGGATCAGCCCGCCGAAGCCCCGCCCGGGGTCAAGGTCGTGCAGCTTGATCTGCAGACGCTGCTGAGCGAAGGGGGCGGTGGGCGCGGTCGCACCTCGGGCGTGGAAGACCCGATCTGGGAATTCGAGTTGCCGCCGGGTCAGAAGCTGATGCTGGTGCCGCTGAACCCGCTGCCGGTCGATCAGCCGGTCGACCTGGACATGTTCAAGACGATGCGGCTGGTCGGCGCGCGGCAGCTGGCGTGGTATCTGCCGGATGATCAGGATGCGCGGGGCGGTCGGCGCGGCGGCGGACGGCGCGGCGGCCACGGTGAATTGCAGATCGACCCGCCGCTGCTGGCGATCAACGTGACGCTTCGGCGCGGCAACGTCGTGCACTACACCCTGGCGCGACGGATCAACTACGCCAAGCTCAGCGAACGCGGCAACCAGGCCTACGCCGTCCTGCTGGACCGCAACCAGCTCAAACGCCCCGAACTGCCGACCAGAACCAACAACGCTGACAGCCGCCAGCGCCTCGAAGCGATGGTCGAATACCGCCAGGCGATGGACAACTACAATCGCCAGATCGCCTTCGTGCAGCAGTTGCCGATCGAGTTCACCAAGCCGACGCCGTCGGTGATTTACGGCGTGTTTGCCGTGCCGGTGCTGGCGCGCGACATCGAATTCAGCGGACTGGAAGGCGACTCGTGGAAGGTTCCGCTGGACCTGCTGCAACGCCTCCAGGAATACGCCGGCGGTCGCAGCAACCACTTCGAAATCGATCAGGCGCTGGCCGAACTGCTGAAGATCGATCACGTGTACAGCCAGCGCACCGCCGCGATCGTGATCGCTGACAGCGGCGTGATGAGCAAGCTCCCGGCGGACAGCCCGCTGATCGGCAAGATTCAAACACTGCTGCAAAGCAACGACCGCGCGACGCGCATGCGGCTGGTCAGTGCGCTGGCGTCGAGCAAGTCGAGCGTGCCGATCGTGGGTGAACTGCTGGCCAAGGCGGTGTCGGACCCGGACCCGGAAGTCGGGTTGATCGCCATGCAGGCCCAGGCCGGCGAAGTCAGCGGCAAGGGGCAAATGTCGCCGGCGCAGGTCGATGCGCTGGCTGACGGGGCGCAGCGACTGCTGGTCAAAGCGGAGGATCAGCCGGTGGCGGAAGTGCTGGCCGTGCCGCTGGAGGCAGCGGGTAAACGCCAGGAACTGGTCAAGCCGTTTGCCGAGAAGATCGATCTGACCCAGGCGCCGGCATCACGCCGCGCGGCGATGGTTGATCTGGTGGTCGAGGGCGCCGCGGCCGGCGAGTTGCTGCCGATGCGATGGCTCAGTGATCAACTGCTCGGCGGCGGCGATGCGGACCTTCAGCAACGCACACTGTCGAAGATTCTGGCGATGGCCGAACCGGCCCCCGAGGCTGGCAAAAACCAGCGTCGGCGATCCGGGCAGAATCGTTTTGACCTGTACTCGGCCAATCACGGGCTGATGGATTGCCTGGCGAGTCCGTCGGCTTCGGTGCGGGCGATGGCGTGGAAGGCGCTGGAGCAATTCGAGGTGACGCGCAACACGCGGGGCCGGGGTGGTCGCGACGGTGAAAACCCGCTGGACCGATCGGAGCCGAGCGCGATTTACGATGCCCTGGTGACGGCCTCGCTGGCGGTGAAGCCGACGCCGACGCAGATCGTGCGGGTGTTGGAGCCGGAGGTGCGCGAGCCGGAGGTGGCCGCGGCGCTTCAGCGTGTCATGCTCGAAGGTCACGGCCCGACGCGCTTAGCAGCGATGCGACTGATTCTACCGACCAGCGGTAAGGCTGCCGGCGATTGGCTGGTGGGCATGACAGCCGACCAGCGACTGATCACGGCGCGTGTGTGGTACGAACGCTACCCGATGCCCGAAGGCGACGTGGCCACGACGGTCGATCCCGCCGCGGCGGCCAAGGCCACGTCCAAGCCCACTGCCGGAGGTTTCTTCGGCATGCTCAAGGCGGCCATCGGAGCCGGCGGCAATCAGCCCGCCAACGCGCCGGCGGATCAGGATGCCAACGCCCCGGCTGAGAATGGCGCCGAGACACCCGCCGCGCCGACCCAGGCTGCTGAGATGACACCCGACATGCAGGCCCCGCTGTCGGTCGGGCTGCTGCGGATCACGGTCATCGAAGGGCAGACGCGCCCGCCGATTTTCGATTGGTTTGGTGAACAGATGGCGGAGGATCTGCGCCCGCGCCCGCGCCAGTGGGCCCAGGCGTTCGCCAATCCCGATGCGCTGTTGATCGGCATGGCCTCGCCGGATGAGCCCTACGCCCTGGCCTGCTGCGAAGCGATGATTTCAACGGTCGTGGCCCCGACACCGGGGACCGCCGAGCAGCTTCGGGCCGCCGCGGTCCAGCACGCCGGTTCGATCCAGGACCCCGTGCAGCAGGCTGAGCAACTGGCGACGATCTGGCAGACGGTCAAGCAGCAGTTGGCCGAGCAGCTCACCGAGCAGGTGCCCGGCAAGTACAAGATGACGCTGAAAATCTACGAGCGCGGCAAGCAACCCGCCGCCGCGGGGGCGAAGTTCACGCCGTACGATCTCGGCGAAGTGCTGATCAATCTCAACGGTGGATCGGTCGCCCTGGGCCCCGAGCCGCTGGACGCCGAACTGGTCGCCACCCCGTTCGCGATCAGCCTGGTGAACCCTCAGCAGCTTGTCGACATCGCCGCCAAGAAAGGTTCCGAGCTCGACCTGGCGCTGACGCCCGAACAGCCGGTGAATCTCGAACCCGCCGGCGCGGGCAACTACAGCGGCAAGGTGAATGCTCGTGGTCAGGTCATCGGCGTCGAGCTGATTCGTCAACCGTGATGTCTTTGCTCCCTCTCCCGGCGGGAGAGGGCTGGGGTGAGGGCGGTCGGCAGTCATTGATCATGCCGAAGCCGACAGACCTCAAATGCACCCTCACCCGGCCCTGATGGGCCGACCTCTCCCGCGGGCAGAGGTGTTCCGGAGTCGCCGATGAAACCAGTGCGCATCAAGCGACGATTCTCCCTGGGCCTCGGCGGGTTCACGTATCTGTTTGTCACGTCGTTCATTGGGCTGGGCGCGATCTCCAGCCAGACCAATCTGCTGTTCTGGACCTTCGGCCTGATGGTCGGCGGCATGATCGTCTCGGCGATTTACTCCACGGCCATGATGATGTCGCTGCGCATCACGCGCGTGTTGCCCGACCACGGCGCCGTCGATGAGCCGCTGTTGATCCGCTACGAGCTGACCAACCGCAAGCGGATGATTCCCGCTTTCGGGCTGGTCATCAGCGAACTCGACGGCGACGATGAATACCTTCGCGGCAAGCCCCACGGGTGGGTGCTGCATTGCGGTCCCCGCGCCACGCTGCAGGCGCAGACCGTCGGCTGGCCCACGCGCCGCGGCGCGGTGCACTTTAATCGCATCTGCATCACGACGACGTTTCCCTTCGGCATCCTCAGCAAGTCGATCGTCGTGACCCAGCCCGGGCGCGTGCTGATCTACCCGAAAATGTATCGCCTGCGCCGCAAAGCGCTGTGGGACATTCACTCGCGCGACATGATCGGCTCGCGCAATTCCAACGAAGGCGGCGGCAGCGAAGAGTTTTACGGACTGCGCGAATACCGCAGCGGAGATTCGATGCGACACATCGATTGGCGACACTCGGCCCGGGCGGGCAAGCTGGTCTGTCGTGACATGACCCGGCTGACGCCGCCGAAGCTAATGCTGCTGCTGGATGTCCGCCATCGCGGGGCGTGGCCGTATGACACGGCCGAGCGGGCGCTGAGCTTCGTGGCGTCGCTGGTCGTGCAGGCATACATGGAGGGTTTTGACGTGGGCCTGGCCGTCGCCGGAACGCCCTGTCCGACCTTCACCCCGCATCACGGCCGCATCCACCGCACGCGCATCCTGCACGCGCTGGGCGAACTGGACTTCAAAACCGACGAGCCGGGCAGTTGGTCGACGCACCGGGCGCGGGATGTGAACTGGATGGTGATCCACGCCGGCGAAATCGACGAACTGTTCGGCCCGCCGGGCGCGCACCATCTCAGCGATGCCGAGCTCGACCAATGGAAGCTGAATCATGACGGCAAGTCGTCGCGGGTGAACCTGGTGACCCGGCCCCGCCGCGGGGTGTTGATCGCCGACTTCTCCGAGGGCGTGTCATGAACATGATCCGCTCATTTCGGCGACTGATTTACGGGCAGGTGATCCTCGGCGTGATCGCTTACGCGGTTGCCGAGCAGAACGCCGCCATGGTGCTCGCCGCCGGCACGCTGTCGACGCTGAGCTGGTACGTCGTCGAAGGCCCCGGGGGCAAGCCGCTGCCGCGCTGGCTGATCAATCTCGGCGTGGTCACGGTGACGGTGTGGCTTTTCTATACGCAGGTCACCCGCCAGAAAGAACTGATCATCGGCCTCGGTGAGTTCATCCTCTGCATCCAGCTTTTCAAGCTCTACGAACGCAAGCTCAACCGCGACTACGCCCAGCTCATCGTGCTCAGCCTGATGCAGATGGTCTGCGCGTCGATCATCAGCGCCGAGATCGTGTTCGGCATTCTGCTGGCGCTGTACCTGGTGTTGACGCTGTTCACGCTGCTGCAGTTTCAGTTGAAGGTCAGCTACGACGTGGCGCTGCGGGCGGCGATGAAACAGGCGCCGCCGGGCGAGCAGGCCACGCGCCCGCGCCCGGTCGTCTCGCGCGGCCACCGCCACCATTTCAACATCACCGCGATCGTCTGCGGCATCGGGGCGATGGGGTTGTCCGCCTTCTTCTTTGTCGTGCTGCCGCGCGGCGCCGGCAAGGGCATACTCGGCGAGTGGACGCCCCCGACGCGCCGCTCCGTCAGCGGATTCGACGACAAGGTCGAACTCGCCGGCGGCACGCGCATCACCACCAGCCGCGTGCCCGTGATGAATGTCCAGCTCACGCTCGACGGGCGCGCCTTCGGGTCCGACGAGCACAACTTCCTCATGCGCGGCCTGTCGCTGGATCATTACGACCGAACCACCCATCGCTGGACACGCACCGTGGCCGGTGACAACCCGCTGGCGTTGAAGGATCACGACGCCGTCGTGCTCGCCGAGGCGCCGAAAGCCGCGAGCCTGCTGCATCAGCAGATCACGCTGCGGCGGCAGACCGGCGGGACGTTGTTTGCTGCGTATCCGCCGGTGAAAATCGCCAGCCGTCATCTGCCGTCGGTGCGGTTTAACGCGCTGGATCAGGTGCTGGTGGTGCGCGATCCGGTGCCGGGCAATATCCAGTACAGCGTCGAGTCGGCCGTGAGCGATCCGCTGCACCCGGCGCAGGTGTTCGGTCCGCCGATGTCTGAGCAGGCCGATGAGGATGACGACGCGGGCCCGGTGGATCGGCGCGAGGCCCGGCGGGCGCGTCGCGCCCGCAACGAGTGGTCGGATTACGCCCGCCAGCCGGTGATCAGCTCGCCGCGCCTGCGTGCTGAGACGACGCGCATCCTGCGGGCTTACAACCTGCAGCGCGATCCCGAAGCTGAATCCACCCCGAACGATCTGCGCATCGCGTCCACGCTCGAAAGCTACCTGCAAAGCCACTACGCCTACACGTTGGATCTTCCGCCGGTGCCGGCCGGGCAGGACCCGATCATGGCGTTCATCTTCGACAGCCAGCGGGGCCACTGCGAATTTTTCGCTTCGGCGATGACCGCCATGCTGCGCTCGGTCGGCATCCGCAGTCGGGTGGTCACCGGCTTTCGCGCCACGGAGTTTAACGGCGTCGGCGGGTATTACGTGGTGCGCGAAATGAACGCCCACGCCTGGGTCGAGGTCTACGAAGATGGGGCCGGCTGGCAGGAGTATGACCCCTCGCCGCCCAGCGCCGTGGAGAACCTGCAGAAGCCGGCCGGCGGGTTGGTCGCGCTGGTGCGCGATCTGTATGAGTACATGGAGTTTCACTGGATCAACGGCGTGATCACCTACGACGCCAACCAGCGCCGCAGCGTGATGAACAGCTTCGACGACAACCTCGGATCGTTCACCGATCGGGCCGGCGCCATGTGGTCGAGCCTGGCGGCGTGGGTGAAGGAGTTTAACGAACGCTGGCTGCTGGGCGCCTGGGGCTATGTGCTGATCAGCGCGGTGGGGCTGACGATTCTGGGGGCGCTGACGATGCTGGTGTGGATCGTCGTTCGCCGCCGGCGTCACATTCGCCAGCTTCAGCTGGAAGCGGTGGGGCGGCGTGATCAGCGCCGGCTGGCGCGCCACCTGGAGTTTTACCTGCAGATGCTGGGCATCCTGGAGCGGGCGGGTTTCAGCAAGCCGCTGTGGCAGACCCCGGCCAGCTTCGCGTCGCAGTTGACCGATCGCGACCCGCAGCGTTTTGAAACGGTGGTGCCGCTGACAGATCTGTTTTACGAGATCCGTTTCGGCGGGCGGCCGATGGACGCTTCGCGGTCCCGGCAGATCGGCCAGTATCTGGATTCACTGCGGCAGACCGTGCGACCGGCAACGTCCCGATAACCGTCACGGACCGTCAAGTCGGCATGCCCTTACGCCGATGCTAACGACGGTGAGACTGTGTCGCATACCGTCAAACATGCCGAGCCTGATTGGTTCCGTGTGATGCACGACTTGTCGCAGCGCGACGGCGTGATCGAACTGTCGCTGCGCCGCGATCCGACGCAGTTTGCCGCGCAGAAGGTCACCCGCCAGAGCGACGGGTCGTTTCAGCTGAGCGATGCGCACAGTTGGAAGGTGCGTGTGTTTGCGGTCGAGCCGGACGGCATCGTCGTCGAGCGGCCGTGGTCGATCACGCAGGATGTGAGGTTTCACGCCGGCATGCTGCTGGACGGGCTGATGGTCGACGGGCTGCGGCGGTGGACATTCACCTGCCGGATTCAGGAGGTTTTTCGCCACGCGCTCAACGAACGCAAGCAGGTGATCTGCCTGCGGCTGTCGCGCCCCGGCGATGTGCAGGACGGCCAGCGACGCAATTACTTTCGTGTGGAAACCGTCGGGGCCGCGCTGCCGTCGGCGCATCTCTGGCACCTGCTGGATCACGACGGCTGCGCCGAGTATGAGCATTACTGCCGCCTGCGCCACCGCGCCAGCCCCGAAGAGCGCGACGAGATCATCGAGCCGCCGAGCCCCTGCCTCGGTGATGATTTTCCGACGAAGCTGATGGACGTCTCCGCCGGCGGGCTGGGTGTGCTGGTGAAGCGCGAGATGGACTGGCTGCTGCCGACAGCCCCGCTGCTGTGGACGAAGATCGTGCTGCCGGATATCGAAGAGCCGCTGTTTGCCGTGTCGCGCCTGGCGCACTGGCGCGAGGAGTCCGACGTGTACTTCCGCCTGGGCCTCTGCTTCAACTTCGACCACAACCCCAGCTATCGCAGCTTCTTCGTCGATCAACTCTGCCGCTTCTCCGCCGAGTTCCAGCGCCAGCAACTCCAGCGCAAGCGTTAACCGATTCACCACCCCGCGCGCCCCAAGCCCGATGCTGAGCGCAGCGAAGCGTCGGGGTCCAATTAACCGGTCCCCCAGTTAACCAGTTAACAATTCTCCGCTACACTTGCCGCATGTCTTTAACGCTCACATTCCTCGGCACCGGCACCAGCGCCGGCGTGCCGATGATCGGCTGCGACTGCCGGGTCTGCACCAGCGACGACCCACGCGACCGGCGCGACCGCCCCAGCGTGATGCTGCGCTTCGCCGACCAGCGCGGCCGCCGGCGCACCATCCTCATCGACACCTCGCCGGACCTCCGCTACCAGATGATCCGCCACAGCGTCAATCGCCTCGACGGCGTCTTCTACACGCACAACCACGCCGACCACGTGTTCGGCATCGACGACCTGCGCCGCTTCAACGCCGTCATGCAGGAGCCGATGGATATCTACGGCGAGCGCTACATGCTCGACTGGCTTATCACGACGTTTCCGTACATCTTCGCGCCGCACAAGAATGTGAACCCCTCGTTCGTGCCCGACCTGATCCTTCACGAAGTCGCCCCCGCCGAGCCGTTCGACCTGTTCGGCCACACGTTCACCCCCGTGCGCCTGCTGCACGGCCGCCTGCCCATCCTCGGCTACCGCCTGGGCAATCTCGCCTACTGCACCGACTGCTCCGCCATACCGCCGGAAAGTTACTCGCAGCTCGAAGGCCTCGACGTGCTGATCATCGACGGCCTGCGCTACCGCCATCATCCAACCCACCTGACGATCAACCAGGCCCTCGGCATCATCGACCAACTCGCCCCACAGCGCGCCTACCTGACGCACATGTCCCACGAGATTCTGCACGCCGAACTCGATCCCCAACTCCCGCCGAATGTCCACCTGTCCTATGACGGTTTGGAAGTCGAAACCGCGCTGTAAGTGAATGATTCAGCACAAAGACACGAAGGCGCGAAGACACAAAGAAGGCAAGACAGATCAACAAACAGCCGCGACGCGTTGCACCGCGGCGATTGAATTCATGTTGAAGTGATCAGCGTTTGGCGGCGGGTTTGGCGCCTCGCCGTTTTACCGTTGAGGAGTTTCTTTTTCAGGCCGGGGACATCAGACCGTGGCCTCGGTTGCACCCTTGTGGTCCGATTGCCCTCCACATCGCCATGGATTGCCGTCAAGCTTTTCTGCGGTTTGGATTACATCAATGTCAAAGAACATATTTAAGTTAAATATGTTCTTTAAAATCGGCTTTTTCGATGATCCATTGAGCTGGTGTTTTTGCGGGGTGTGATGCTCGCCGCGGTTGTGTAGCACTGGCGACTTGTCTGCCAGGGCGTGGCCGAACACTCAACACTGGCGGACAAGCCGCCAGTGCCATCCGACGAAATTGCGTTGTAAACAACAGCCGCGACGCAACGCGTCGCGGTCCGCAGTGCGTTGCACCACGGCGATTGAATTCATGTTGACATAGTCAGCGTTTGGCGGCGGGTTTGGCGCCTCGCCATTTGCCGTTGGATTTGCTGTTGAAGAGTTTCTTCTTGGGGCGGCGGCGGGGTTCGGCGGTGAGGCGCTGGTTCAACTTCTTGATCGCTTCGATTTCGAGCTGGCGGACGCGCTCGCGGGTCAGGCCGATGTGTTCGCCGATTTCCTTGAGGGTCATCGGGTCTTCGCCGTCGAGGCCGTAGCGGAGGCGGAGGATGGTGGCTTCGCGCTGGTCGATGACGTCGAGCAGTTCGCCCATCTGGCGGATCTGGTCGCGCTGCAGCAGATCATCTTCGGGATTCGGGCTGGAGTCATCGGCGAGCAGATCGGCCAGCGAGACGGCTTCATCGTCGCCGGGGCCGGTGGCGGTGGACTGGCTGGGCCGCTGGAAGATGCGGACGGCGTTGCGGATGTGGCGCACCTTCTTTTCGGGAAGCTGCAATTCCTTGGCGAGCTCTTCCATGGTGGGGGTGCGGCCGAACTCGTCTTCGAGCTTGGCGCGGGCGCGTTTCCACTTGGTGATCAGCTCGGCCATGTAGGCGGGGATGTGGATCGGCTGGACGGCGTTGATCAGGGCGCGTTTGATCGCCTGCTTGATCCACCATGAGCCGTATGTCGAAAAGCGCGCCCCCTGCGTGGGGTCGAACGATTCGACGGCTTTGACCAGGCCGATGTTGCCTTCTTCGATGAGGTCGGCCAGGGGCAGACCGCGGTTGGCGTATTTCTTGGCGATGGAGACGACCAGCCGCAGGTTCGCACGGATCATGTGCTCGCGCGATGCCATGCACGAGTCGCGGATGATGTTCCAGGCGAGTTGCTTTTCCTGCTCAGCGGTGAGCAGGGGGGTCTCATTGATCTGCTTCAGATACAACTGAAGCGTGGACTGGACCTGTGAACCTGGCATAACGCGGCCTCGGGTCATTACACGGGGGCATTTCCACCATCCCGGCGCAGAGACTTAAGTCTCTGCGCCTCGCGCAGCGCACAACTGTCGCTAAGTTGTTTGTCGGTTGATTCGAGGCCCGGCTTAATCGGGCAGAAGGGGGTTGGGGGAAAGGGGATGGGGGTTGGGGGGGAACAACACCTTCCCCCTTCCACTAACCCCCATCCCCCTTGCCGCTGTTTACCGGCCGCGGGTCATGCCGGCGGCGCCGATAAAACCGGCGTCGTTGCCGAGCGAGGCCAGCTCGATGCGGGCGCGGGCCTCGTAGATGGTCAGCGAATGTTTCTGATAATCCGCCCGGACGCGATCCAGCAGGGCGGACCCGGCCGCGGTGACGCCGCCGCCGAGCAGGATCATCTGCGGATCGAAGATGCGGGTCATGTTCACACACGCGATCGCCAGGTATTCACAGCACAGATCGACGACCTCGGTGGCCATTTTGTCGCCGGCTTCCATGGCCCCAAAAACATCGCGGGCTGTGGGATTGCCGCTGAGCGTCGAGGCGGCGCCGGCTTCGAGACGTCGCTTGGCTTCCTTGGCGATGGCGGTGGCGGAGGTGTACTGCTCGAGGCAGCCGCGCTGTCCGCACCCGCAGGGGTGGCCGTTGAGCTGGACGATGGTGTGGCCGAGTTCAGCGCCGGCGCCGTGGGGCCCGGAGTAGATTTCACCGTCGAGGATGATGCCGCCGCCGACGCCGGTGCCGAGCGTGAGCAGGATCGAATACTGGATCGTCTGATCGCGTGCGGCGCCGGCCCAGTATTCACCGTACGCGGCGGCGTCGGCATCGTTGACCACGCGCACGGGCCAGCGGAGCTTGCGGCCGAACTGCTTCTGAATCGGAATGTTTCGCCAGCCGGCCAGGTTCGGGGCGTACAGCAGCATGCCCTCGGTGGTCATCGGTCCGGGCACGCCCACGCCGACGGCCCGCACCTCGTCGGGGTCGATTTTCGCCTCGTCGCAGAGTCGATCGGCGAACTCGGCCATGCGGGTGAACACGCCATCGGGGCCTTCTTCGGGGCGGGTGGGAATTTTGTCCTGCGCCATGACGTTGGCCACATCGTCCAAAAGGCCGCCTTTGATGGCCGTTCCGCCGAGGTCGAGTCCGATGGTGTAACTCATAGCGATCATCCGTCCGGGTGGGGGAGGGTTTCGGGTTTGGCTGCTGGGGGCCTATACTAACGTATTGGACACGAATACGTGAACAATTCCCGCCAGCCGGGTCGCCACGCGGCCCCGGTTTTTGCGGGACCCGATGCACCAGGGCCGCGTAGCGGCCCGGCTACTTGAAAAACGACGGAGACCGCCATGCTTTGGCAGAACCCGCTGCCCGAGAAATATGTCAGCCTCACGACCGACGAGTTGAACGCCGCCATCACCGCCCGCAAAGCGGAGCTGGGCAATCAGGTCGTGATCCTTGGCCACCATTACCAGGCCGACGACGTGGTGCGCCACGCCGATTTTCTGGGTGACTCGTTCAAGCTCAGCCAGCTCGCCGCGGAGAAAGTCCGCGAGGCCGGGGCCAAGTACGTCGTCTTCTGCGGGGTTCACTTCATGGCCGAGTCGGCGGACATACTCACGCCGGAGGATGTACACGTCGTGCTGCCGGATATGTCGGCCGGCTGCTCGATGGCGGACATGGCCGCGTACGACGATGTCGTCGACGCCTGGGAGCAGATTCACGACACGCTGGCCGATCGCAAGGTCAAGGCCCGTGTGATTCCGATCACGTACATGAACTCGACCGCCGCGATCAAAGCCTTCGTCGGTGAACACGGCGGGGCGGTGTGCACCTCGTCCAACTGCGACGCCATTCTCGAATGGGCCTTCGCCGGCGGCGAGCAACCCAAGGCGCCCGATGAGAAGATCATCATCATGTTCTTCCCGGACCAGCACCTGGGTCGCAACACGGCCGCGGCGATGGGCTACGACATCGATGACGACATGTGCCTGTGGGACCCCAAAGCCCCGACCGGCGACGGCGGCGTGACGGCGGATCAGATCGCGGGCAGCAGCGTCATTCTGTGGAAGGGCCACTGCTCGGTACACAAGCTGTTCCGCCCCGAGCATGTTGACCAGATCAAGGCCCACGACCCGGACACGACTGTCATCGTTCACCCCGAGTGCATCTATGAGGTCGTGCAGAAGGCGGACATCTCCGGCTCGACCGAGAAGATCAAAAAGGCCATCGAGCAGGCGGCCCCCGGCAGCAAGTGGGCGGTCGGCACGGAGGTGCACATGGTCAACCGCCTGGCAGCCGAAGCGGCCAAGCGCGATGTGCATGTGCGGATTCTGTCGGAGTGTCAGTGCCTTTGCACGACGATGTACCGCATCGATCCGCCGCACCTGCTTTGGGCGCTGGACAACCTGGCCGAGGGCAAGGTGGTCAACGAAGTCCGCGTGGATGACAAGACCCGCAAGTGGTCGCTGGTGAGCCTGCAGCGCATGCTGGACATCACCCAGGCCGCGGCGGTTTGAGTTGGTTAACTGGTTAACTCGTGAACTGGGTTATCTGTGAAAGTTGTGGCACAGCCGCCCCCGGCTGTGCTGAGGATTGTGTCCGCACAGCCGAGGGCGGTGAGTGCCACAGGCCCGCGTCTGATGATCGCCTGTTCAATGAGGTTTTGCCGAAGCAGGACAAGGAGATGTTCATTTCGGGGGCGCGAGGGAGCGAACCAGTTACTACAATGTTGACGTAGAACACATGCGAGGCATGCTTCGGGGGAGCGATCCGGGGGCGATCTTATTTGAACCGTTGCAGGGGACGTATATGAACGTTGAGAGCAAGTCTGCCCAGAGCCCGGAAGTTCAAGGACGCAAGCGGCGGAAATGGCCGTATGTGATCGGCGGAATCGTCGTGCTGTTGCTGCTGCTGGTGGCGCTGGCGCCGACGCTGATCAGTTCGATGGGCAAGGGGGCGGTGGTCTCACAGATCGACGGGCTGATCAAGGGCTCGGTGAAGATCGACGCCCTGTCGCTGAGCTGGTTCGGCGGGCAGCGCCTCGGCGGGGTGGAACTGATCGATCCCGATGGCAAGACGGTCGCCAAGGTCGGCTCGGTCTCGACGGACCTGTCGCTGCTGTCGGCAGTGCGGGGGAATCTGGACCTGGGGCAGGTGGCGATCACCGGCCTGCGGGCGGACCTGGTCGTCGATGAAGCGAATCAGATGAATCTGCTGCGGGCGATCGAGATGGTCAATCCGTCGCCGCCGAGCGAGGAGCCGGCGAAGGTGCCGACGACGCTGGCGATGGACGCCAAGCTCAGCGATGCGGTCGTGACGCTGACGGCGCCCGGCATTG
Source organism: Planctomycetales bacterium ZRK34 (assembly GCA_014873095.1). Taxonomy (GTDB): domain Bacteria; phylum Planctomycetota; class Phycisphaerae; order Phycisphaerales; family Zrk34; genus Zrk34. Next base: position 1,730,052 of record CP050848.1, on the reverse strand, counting down.
AGAAGGTCGAATTCAACGATCTAACGCTCGGGGCGAAGCTGCCGTCGATCAACGACCCGCTGACATTCGACCTCTCGGCCCACAGCAAGCAGGGCGATCTCGCCGGCGACCTGACCGCCTCCGGCAGCGCGTCGGACCTGTTTGCCGCCGACGGTCTGGTCACCGCCGACAAGGCCAACGCCGATGTGAAGCTCGACGCCACGGGTCTGCCCGTCGAAGGCGTCGATCGCCTGGCGGGCCTGGAAGGCAAGCTCGCCGCGGCGCTGGGTTCGCGGGTCGACCTGCACGTGACCAGTTCAGCCACAGCCCAGCAGCAGCAGTTTGCTGTGAACGTCGATGCGCCGCGCGCGCAGGTGAAGCTGTCCGCCAAGGCGGCTGACGGCACGCTCGCGCTGACCGAGCCGGGCGTGGTGAAGTTCACGATGACCGATGCGCTGATGCAGAAGCTGTCGGGCGACTGGAAACTCGGCGCGGATGTGCCCACGCAGCTTCAGATCGAAAAGCTCAACCTGCCGATGGGCGCGTATGACCCGTCGAAGATTGCAGCCCGTGTCCGCTTCGGCGCCCAGGTGCCGGTGCAACTGTCCGGCGAAGCGGTGGGGCAGGTCACCGTGTCGAATCTTTCCGCGTCGATCGACACCGAAAAACTTTCGCAGGCGGTCAACATCTCGCTGTCAGCCGACACCCGCCACAACAATCAGGCGGGCAAGCTGACCGTCGCCGGCGAGCTGGCCAATGCGTTTGACGATGCCGGCAAGATGCAACTCGACAAGCTGAACGTCGACGCCAGCGCGAAGATTCAAGGCGTGCCCACAGCCCTGCTGGACCGCGTGCCGAACAACCCCGGCCTGCTCGCCGAAGCCCTCGGCGAAGTGATCAACCTCACCGCCACCGCCCAGTCCGCCGGCGCCAACCGCATCGACGCCAAGCTCAGCATCGACTCGCCGCGCCTTGTCGCTAAAGACATGAACCTCACCGTCGCCGAGGCCGTCACGCTGCAGGACGCCGTGATCGAGCTCACGCTGACGCCGGCCCTGGCCGAGCGCTTCCTCAAGGGCGACGATGCGATGAAGCTGACCCAGCCGACGCGCGTCATCGCCACGATCAAGTCGCTGAAAGCGCCGATGCCCGCCGAGGATCAGCCGGCCTTTGTGCCGAGCAAGACGTCGCTCGCCGCGTCGGTCACCAGCGATACGGTCAAGCTCGCGCAGGTGCCGCAGCTTGGTGAATTGTCGCTGGACAAGCTGGCGGTCAATCTCACCGGTGAATCGCTGGCGGCGATGCGCGTGGATCTTTCCGCGCTGGCGTCGCAGCCGCAGCCGGGGCTCATCGCCGAACTCGCCGGCCAGCCGCAGGCCGGTCTCGGCGTCGTGGCGAAGGTCGGCCTCGAAGACGACAACGCCCTCAAGCCCATCGAAGCCATCGTCACCGCCAACGGCAAGACACTCGATGTCCAACTCGGCGCGCGTCTCCCGGCCGACTTCGCCTCGCTGGAATTGCCCGAGCCCGGTCACGTCAACCTGACCGCCACGCCCGCGCTGCTCAAGCAGTTGAACATCACCGTCCCGGACAACCTCGCCCCGACCGGCCCCACGCCCGTCGCGCTGACCATCACCCAGCTCCGCACACCGATCAAAGACTTCGCTGCTGACAAGGTCCGTGCCGTGGTCGACCTCAAGGTCACCGCCGCCTCGGCCAAAGACCCGCTCGCCGTGTTGCTCGGGCCCGCAACGACGGTCTCGGCGTCGGTCGCGCCCGTCGAAGCCGGTGGCTCGCAGGTCATCGCCGATGTGACCGCTGAACACCTCAAAGCCTCCATACAGGCGGCCATCGATGCCGACCAGATGCTCACGCTCACCAAGCCCGCCACCATCGATCGCACCATCACCCCGCAGATGCTCCACCTGCTGAACGTGATCCCCGAAGGTCAGCCCACGCTCGCCGAGCCCGCCCACGTGACCGCCCAGGTGCAGACCCTTCATCTGCCGCTGAAAGATTTCACGCTCGCCAAGGCCGCCGTCCAACTCACCGCCGCCATCGAGTCGCTGCGCCTGGCCGGTGACAAGCGCCTCGCCGGCGCGTCGCTGACGGATACCGACCTCACCGTCAATTTCGACGGCGCCGCCGCCGCCGCCGATCTGACGCTCGAAGGCGCCGCCGCCATCGAAGGCCAGGACCAGCCCTCGCCGCTGAACGCCCGCATCAAGGTCGCGCAGTTGCTCGGCCCCGATGCCGCCGTGAATCTCGACGCCGCCAACGTCGACGCCTCGGTCCACTTCCAGGGCCTGCCCACCAGCTTCGTGGAAACCATCGCCGGCCAGTCCGGCAAGCTCGTGCCCGTGGTCGGCCCGACGCTCAGTGCCGTGTCCGAAATCAAGCTCACCGGCGGCCTGAAAAAAACCACCGGCTCGGTCACCCTCAAAGCCGATTCGCCCCAGCTCGCCGCCGATGCCGCCCTCAACCTCGCCGACACGCTCACCCTCGCGCGACCCGCCACGCTACGCATGACCCTCACCCCCGAGGGCTACGCCAGCCTGCGCGGCCCCGATGCCCCCCTCAAGCTCGTCGAGCCCGCCACCGTCAACGCCACCATCAACTCCCTCGCCTATCCCCTGAATCTCCCCGAGGGCGCCGGCTTCGACCCCGCCCGCGCCGGCGGCGACGTCAAGGTCACCATCACCAAGCTGACCGTCACACAGGCCGGCACCGAACGCGCCGCCACACTGGAAAACTTCACCGCCACCGCCGCCTCCCAGTCGCTGGCCCAGGCCATCGACGTCAACATCACCGCCGACCTGGCCCGCCCCTCGCCGACCGCCGCCCCCACCTCCGGCAAACTCGCCGTCACCGCCAACGTCACCGACACCTTCAAGCCCGACGGCTCGGTCAATACCGACACCCTCTCCGCCAAGGTCGACGCCAGAATCACCTCCCTGCCCGGCGACCTCGCCGAGGCCCTGTTCGGCAATGGCGATGGCAAGCTCGCCGCCTTGCTCGGTGATGCCGCCAACGCCTCCTTCACCGCCGATGTTCAGAAGATGCAGGGCCCCGTCGTCCTCTCCCTCCAAGGCGCCAACGTCAAGGCCAATGTCCCCGGCATGCTCGGCGACGGCGTGATGACCCTCACCGAAAACGCCACCGCCTCGCTGGTCATCACCGAGCAGCTTTCCAAGGCCTTCCTCAACCACCCCCTGTTCAAACAGGCCCTCAAGTCCGAAGAGCCCGCCGAGCTGGTCCTCTACCGCGACGGCTTCAGCTTCCCCGTCCGTGATTATGCTCTCGCGAAGATCAACATCGACAAGGCCACCCTCGACGCCAAGCGCATCGTCATGGCCAACTCCGGTCTGATCAAGACGCTCATCGAGCTGCCCGCCGGCATCGGCGGCGCCGTCCGCGGCGACCTGTCCGGCCTCCTCGGCAAGGAAACCCTGACCGCCTGGTTCACGCCGCTGACCTTCTCCCTGAAAAACGGCGTCATGACCTACAACCGCATGGACATGCTTCTGGGCGACAACTACCAGGTCGCCACCTGGGGAACCCTCAACCTCTCTGACAAACCCATCACCCTCAACCAGAAGACCATCCCCGCACAGCACGGCTACATGGTCCTCGGCATCGCCGAACGCGCCATGCGTCGGGTCTACGGCATCAACGCCTTCCAGGATCAGCCCAACTACGTCGACCAGTTCGTCATGTCCGGCCCGCTGGACTCGATCGGTCCCAACAAAAAGGAAATGACCGCCCGTCTGACCCTGCTGACTTCCGCCGGCACCGCCGCGCAGGTCGGCGGCGACGACGTCGGCAAGGGCGTCGGCATCGGCATCAAGATCCTCGGCGAAGTCGTCGGCAAGAAAGTCCTCAAGCAGGAGTTCGGCCCGACCCCCGCAGCCCCCGAGCCTTACCCCTGGCCCGCCGAAACCAAGGCCACCGATCAGACCTCACAGACTCAGCCCGACACCAACACCACCACCCAGCCCAAGCCCGCCGCCCCCAAGCAGCCCGCCACGCAACCCAAAAAGAAACCCAAATCCCTCGAAGAACAACTCCTCGAACGCCTGCTCAAATAACACCGCCACCCTTAGCGGCTGTCGCGCAGCGACGCCTGTCTTCTCTTACTCACTCACCCCGCCAGAAAATCCCCACTCTGTATCCACTCCAACCCTTCAACGGGTTTGTTGTAAACATACACCCACGCCATAACCAATCCGCCATCTGCAAGTCTGATCTCGCGCAGTTCGCGTGTGTACTCCGCCTCGTCGCCGTACTTGTCCCCGCACAGTTCATACTCATCAAGTTGACCCATCACCGCCTGGGCCTGCCGCACGCGAAACACATCGCCCAGCACCCCCGGCCGTTCAGCATCATCAATGATGAGCCCCGGGTAGCCCACATCATCCGGCCGCCCGATGCCATCGGGATGTCGCGGCACCCGATAGATGCGCCCCGCACACCACCCCGCCCCGACAAAATCACAATGCGGTCCCATCCACCGCCCCATCGCATGCCCCCCGTCTTTACGCAGCGTGCCATACACAAACAGATAAGTCGTTTCCATCACAACCTCACATTCACTGCCGACATCGTAATCGAAGAGCCCGATGGTCGACCACCGTGGGCCAAACGTGTCCGTTACGAGTCCGTGGCACAGCCGCCCTCGGCTGTGCGGGCGCAACCTTCAGCACAGCCGAGGGCGGCTGTGCCACAGCGGGGTTTTTCAACAGGGGGTGTCGGGGGCGGAACGCCCCTGACGGCAGTCTTCCATGACGACCGAACAATGCGCACCACGTGACCGATTTCGATCACAAACTCGGATTTTGTCATTTCCGGTGCGACACATTGGTGCGCGCGGGGGGCGTGACGCATCGCAAATGCGGTGCGGCGCACGAATGTGTCGTCGGTCGTTTCTGGTGCGCACAGATTTCGGTGATAAACCCCGCGAAAGCGCTCGATAGCAGGCGGTTTTTTACCGTGGGTGTGCGCACGGCGTGACAAATGCGACGGACCTGTGCGCGCCGCGGGGCGAGCATCGGCGATATCCGCGTCAGAAGCGGGGTGAAGATGGTTTTTTTTGAAACGGTGTTTTTGAGCGCGCTGTGCGCGCAGAAATACCAGACGCTTCGGAAGACCTCAGCGTCGGCGTGTGGGGGGCTCAGAAGCCCCAGACCAGGGCGCCGAAGTATTTCAGGTCGTTCTTGTCGGTGTCCGACGGGGCGTTGGATTCGTACTCGTTGGCGAGGCCGAACTTGAGGCTGAGGTTGTCGACGTTGTCGATCTTGATGGCCCAGTCGGCGGTGGTGACGTTGCGGAACTCACCGGTCTCGTCGAGGTCGGGGTAGATGTAGTTGGAGAAGTTGAGGGTCTGACGATCGTTGATCTTCCAGGACAGATCGGTGCCGGCGAGTGCTTCGGGGCGGACGTCGTCATTGGGGGAGTTGAACTCTTTGATGGCGCCAATACCGCCGCGGACCGACCAGTCGAACTTCTCGTTTCTCACGAGCTGGTAGCCGAGGCCGACGTGGCCGGCGGCGCGGTATTCCCAGCTTTCGAATTCATCGTAGTCGCCGGTGGCGTCGGCGAAGATGAACCACGGGCTGTCGTTGATGAACCAGTCCTTGGTGATGCCGGCCTGGGCTTCGCTTTCGTTGCGGTCGCCGTTCTGTGTCGACAGGAAGTAGCGGGCGTGGATCTTGGTGCGGGTGTCGTCGGTTTCGTGCTTGGTGGCGAAGCGCAGGTAGAGGTTGAGCTCTTCGGTGTTGCCCTCGGCGCCGCTGAAGCCGGCCTCGAGCTGCGAATCCCAACCGGGGAAGAACCCGGCCTTTTCGGCCTTGAGCTTGGCGGCGGCTTCCTCCTGGGCCTTGGCCTGGGCGGCGGCGGCCTCCTTGGCGGCGATCTGCTCGGCGGTCATCACCGTGGCGACCTGATCGGACTTGATCTTCAACTGCCCGAGCACCGGGTGCTTGAAGGTGACCACGCCGTCGGCCTGGTTCACGACGGTGCCGTGCAGGGCTTCGCCGGTCTTGAGCGTGACCACATCATCGGCGTGGGCCACGGAGGCGGTCAGCGCAATAGCGAGCACGGGAATCATCATTCGGACACAACGCATGGTCAACTCCTGTGAATCAGGCTTGGGGGGATCATCTGCGGGGCCAAACAGTATTACGGATCAGCCGGATCGATGCAACAACAGCCGGGCCGTTACACGGCCCCGGTTGACCGGGGTCGCGTAGCGACCCGGCTATTTGGAATGGACAGTGGATGTGAGGCTCAGAAGTCGAAGACGACGGACCCGAAGATGCGGGTGTCGTTTTTCTCGTAGCCGTCGGGCACAGCCGAGTCGTACTCGTTCCAATACCCGATGCTGAGGCCGACGTTCTGGGTGAACTTGTATGTCCAGTCGGCCTTGGTGCGGACGCGGTACTCGTCCTCGTCGTTGACCGAGGGGAAGATTTCGACGGAGCCGGAGATTTTATGCTTTTTGTCGATGTTCCAGGTCAGTTCGCTGGCGAACAGCGATTCGGGTCGGAACTTGGGATCGACGCCGCCGAACTCCTTGGTGACACCGCCGCCGGCGCGAAGCTCAGCCTGCAGGCCGAGGAAATCTTTGAGGTCGTAGCCGATGCCGCCGTGGACGCTGAGGCGGTGGTCCCAGGATTTGTACTGGTCGTAGTCCCACTCGGTGGTGGTGAAGACGAACCAGGGTGAATCCGGGAACAGCCAATCCTTGCGGAGCGCGACGTGGACATCCTCGCGCGATTTGGACTGGTTGGTCTTCTGATAGAAGTAGGTGACGTTGACGTCCCAGCGGTCTTTCTTGTCGGCGTATTTGGCCGAGAGGCTGGTGTTGACGTTTTTGGTGTCGGTGTTGGAATCGCGTGAGCTGAGGCCGAACTTAAAGCGAAGCTTCCACTCTTCGAGGAACTTGTCGATGAAGCCCTTTTCCTTGGGTTTTTCCGCTACGGCGGGTTTGGCGGCGGGCTTGGGCGCAGGGGCCGCGGCCGGCTTAGGCGCGGGCTTGGCTTCGGGTTTGGGTGCAGGCTTGGCTTCAGGCTTGGGGGCTTCGGCGGGCTTGGCGGCGGGGGCCGGGGCATCCGGTGCTTCGCCGGGCTCAGCACTCGGCTTGGCGGGCGCGGGCTTCATGCTTCCGGGGGCTTCGACGGCGGCGACCTGGTCGGCCGGCAACTCGACACGCCCCAGCAGGGGATGCTGAATCACCACGTGCTGATCGTTGCGCTCGAGCACCTGGCCCACGAACACATCCCCGCTGCGCATGCGCACATGCTGCAGCTCGGCGGCGTGCACCGCGACGCTCAACAGCAACAAAGCGCCGCCCCATGTTAAAATCTTCGCATATCGCATGATCACGTTCTCCGGGAATATCGCCTCTCCTCATCAGGCTCTATCGGCAGATCGACCCGGTTACATTGACTCGCGATTGTCTGATATTCTGTAGGCATGTCTGAACGAAGTATTGCGATCATCGGGACCGGCGCATTAGGGGGGTATTATGGGTCGCGCCTGCACCACGCGGGGCGCATGGTGCACTTCAACTTGCATAACGACTTTGATCATGTTCGATTGCACGGATTATGCGTTGAATCTCCGCATGGCGACTTCAGCATCGAAAAACCCCGCATATCCCAGTCAATTTCCGACCTGCCCCCATGTGATGTAGTCATGGTCTGCGTCAAAACGACGACGCGCGGACTGCTGGATGAAGCGCTCGGCGGGGCCCTGAAAGACGATGGGGTCGTCGTCGTGATGCAGAACGGATTGAACGTCGAAGCCGAGGCGGCGGCGATCGTCGGACCCGACCGCGTGATCGGCGGCATGGCTTTTTTATGTTCCAATAAAATCGGACCCGGTCACATCCGTCACCTGGATTACGGACTGATTCGACTCGGTCAATACTCGGTCGACAATGAGCCGCGCGGGATCACGTCGGCGATGCGCGATTTCGCGGCGGACCTCGAAGCGGCGGGCATCGACACCGTGCTCGAAGACGACCTCGTGTTGGCGCGGTGGAAGAAACTGGTGTGGAACGTTCCGTATAACGGGCTCAGCGTCGTGCTGGACACCACGACCGATCAACTGATGCAGACCCCGGCGACGCGGGCGCTGTGCGAAGCGCTGATGGGCGAGGTCGTGACGGGGGCGGCGGCGTTCGGGCGGACCATCGAGCCGGCCTTCGTGCAGCAGATGCTCGAAAACACCGACAAAATGGTCGCTTACGCCCCGAGCATGCTGCTGGATTATCGAGCGGGCAGACCCATGGAGATCGAGGCGATACACGGCGAGCCGGTGCGGGCGGCGGCTTCGCAAGGGGTCGACCTGCCGCTGATGCAATGCCTGTATCGTCAGCTGCAATTCATCGACTCCCGCCGCAGTTGATCGCGCGTTGAACATGAGCGCGATTCAGTATGACGATGTGCCGGGGCATTAAGTTCAGTATGCATGAACATTGAACCGCCAAGGCGCCAAGGGCACAAAGCAGATCATTAGACAGGATCACAGGATGAAACAGACTTTTTTGTGATCCAATTCAATTGATCCTGTAATCCTGTCAACTCTTCTTCCTGGTGCCCTTGGTGCCTTGGTGGTTCAATGTTTCACGCTACAATGGGGGCATGACTACCGCGATTACGATGATTCAGGGTTTGAAAACACGACTCAAAGTCGGCATGGAGATTCATGTCGAGTTGGCGACGCGCACGAAGATGTGGACCGGCGCGGCGAACGTCGCACACCCCGATCACTTCGGCGCCGAGCCCAACAGCCTCGTCGACCCGGTCGTGATCGGCATGCCGGGCACGCTGCCGGTGATGAACAAGGCGGCGCTGGAGATGTCGATCAAGGTCGGCATGGCGCTGGGCTGCGAGATCGCGCGGTTTTCCAAGTGGGATCGCAAAAGCTACTACTACCCCGACCTGCCGAAAAACTATCAGCTTTCGCAGTACGACCTGCCGATCTGCGGCGAGGGTGTGCTCGAAGTGCCGATCAGCGATGCAGCCGATGCGGAGATTCGCCCCGTGCGGATCACGCGGGCCCACCTCGAAGAAGACGCCGGCAAGCTGATGCACGAAGGCCCCGGCGGGCGGCCGATCGATTATTCGATCGTCGATCTGAATCGCGCCGGCACGCCGCTGTTGGAGATTGTCACCGAGCCGGACATCACCAGCGCTGAGCAGGCGGTGATGTTCGGTCAGACGCTGCGCAACATCTGCCGCTTCCTCGGCGTCACCGAGGGCATCATGCAGCAGGGCCACATGCGCTTCGAGCCGAACATCAACGTGATCATCGAAAAGGTCGGACAGGAGTACGCCACGCCCATCGTCGAAATCAAAAACCTCAACAGCTTCCGCGCGGTCCGCGGCGCGATCGAGTACGAACACCATCGCCAGGTCGAGCAGTGGCTCGACGACGGCAAGGTGCTGACCTCCGGTTCCAAGAGCACCCGCGGGTGGGACGACGGCCGGATGGTCACCGTGCTGCAGCGCGAGAAGGAAGAGGCCCACGACTACCGCTACTTCCCCGACCCGGACCTGGTGCCGGTGACGGTGGACGATGCGTGGCTGGACCGCATTCGCATCGACATCCCCGAACTGCCGCAGGCCCGCCAGGCGCGATACATCGAGCAGTGGGGCATCGATCCCAAAGACGCCCGCGGGCTGATTGAAGAGCGTGATGTGACGCTTTACTTCGAGGCGATCATCGACGCAGGGGTCGAGCCCAAGCGGGCGGCGAAGGTGATTCGCAACAATCTGGCGAAGCTCGCCAATGAGCGCGGCGTGCTGCCGTGCGATCTGGGCATCACCGCCGAGCAGATCGCCGGCGTCGAAAAACTGCTGACGGCCAACACGATCAGCTCCAACGCCGCCGACAGTCTTTACGCGCTGTGCCTGGATTCCGATGACGAACCGGCCAAGCTCGCCGAGGCCAACGGGCTCGTGCAGGTCTCTGACGAAGGGGCGCTGGATGAGTGGGTCGCCGCCGCCATCGAAGCTGAGCCGCAGGCGGCGGAAGATGTCCGCAGCGGGAAAATGGCCGCCATCGGCCGCCTCGTCGGGGCGGTGATGAAACTGTCCAAAGGCCAGGCCAACCCCAAAGCCGTGCAGCAGAAGCTGCGTGAGAAACTCGCTCAATAGTTTTTCACAATGAACCACGATCAGTTGCGGACTCGCCCCGGCATCCGGCATCGGGGCGATATCGTGCAACCCCTGACTCTGAAGGGGTATGGGGGCGGGGCGGGCCGGATCGGCTGTCAGGTGTGGCCCGGCTTGGAATGCAGGCCGAATCCTGCTACGCTTATCGTCTCAACTTGTTTTTGCAGCGCCGTTACACATTGCAGGAGTCCTGAATATGAGCCAGTCGGCCCAGCTTAAGTTGTCCGGTGACAAGACGATCGATCTGCCCGTCGTGGTCGGCTCGGAGAATGAGCACGCCCTGGATATCGGCAAGCTGCGTTCTTCGACCGGATACATCACGATCGACCCGGCCTATGGCAATACCGGTTCGTGTCAGTCGAATATCTGCTTCATCAACGGCGAAGAGGGCATCCTCCGCTACCGCGGATACCCGATTCAGCAACTGGCCGAGAACAGCACCTTCGTCGAGACGGCCTACATGCTGATCTGGGGCGAGCTGCCGAACAAGCAGCAGCTTGCCGAGTGGAGCGGGTTGCTGACTGAGCATGCCCCGCTGCATGAAGGCCTGCGGTTTGCCTTCAACTCCACCCCGCCGCAGGGTCATCCGATGGCGACGCTGTCGTCGATGATCAACGCCGTCAGTTCGTATCACCCCGAACTGCTGAACATCGAAAGCGATGATGGCTTCAAGGTCGCAGCCGCCAAGCTGCTGTCCAAGGTCCGCACGATCGCTGCGTTCAGCTATCGTCAGACCGTCGGCGCGCCGGTGCGGTATCCCAAGCCCGACTTCGACTACTGCACCAACTTCCTGCACATGATGTTTTCCAAGCCGTACTCCAGCTTCGAGCCGGACCCCGACGTCGTGCAGGCGTTGAACCAGATCTTCATCCTGCACGCCGATCACGAGCAGAACTGCTCGACATCGACGGTCCGCATGGTCGGCTCGTCGGGCGCGAACCTGTTCGCCTCGTGCGCCGCGGGCGTCTGCGCCCTGTGGGGCCCGCTGCACGGCGGGGCCAACGTGGCGGTGCTCGACATGCTCGGTCGCATCTACAGCGGCAAGACCTCGGTCAAGGAATTCATGGAGAAGGTCAAGTCCAAGGAAGAAAAGCTCATGGGCTTCGGCCACCGGGTCTACAAGAATTTCGACCCGCGCGCCAAGATCCTCGAAGAAAGCGCCAAGAAGGTGCTGCCCAAGCTCGGCGTCAAGGATCCGCTGCTGGCCATCGCCGAAGAGCTCAAGGACATCGCCCTGGCCGACGAGTACTTCATCGAACGCAAGCTCTACCCGAACGTCGACTTCTTCAGCGGCATTCTCATGCGTGCGATCGGCATTCCGATCAACATGTTCACGGTGATGTTCGCCATCGGGCGCATGCCTGGGTGGATCGCCCACTGGTATGAGGTCTTCAAAGACCCCAATGCCCGCATCAACCGTCCGCGTCAGGTTTACACCGGCCCCACAGAGCGTGACTACACGCCAATGGACAAGCGGTAACTGCTACAATGCCGCCAGTCCATTTGATGAGAGCCTGACGTGTCTGAAGCAAGTATCGGTATCGGTCTGATCGGTTGTGGAACCGTCGGCAGCGGTGTAATCACCCTGCTGGGCGAAATGCGCGAGGCCTACGCCCAGCGTCTGGGCCGCTCGCTGGAGTTGCGACGTGTGCTGGTGCGGAACACCACCACCCCGCGCGACGCCGTGGTGCCGGCCAACCTGATGACCGATGACCCCGAAACCTTCTTCGGCGACCCCGACATCGATATCGTCGTCGAGGTCGCCGGCGGACTCGATCCCGTCGGCGGGTTTGTCGAGCGGGCGCTGGCCGCCGGCAAGCATGTGGTCACCGCCAATAAATCCCTGCTGGCGGCGCGCGGCGTCGAGCTGTTCGCCCTGGCCCGCAAACACGATGTCTGCATCGCGTTTGAAGCGTCATGTGGCGGGGGGATTCCGATTCTGCAGGCCTTGAAGTTCGGTCTGGCCGCCAACCGTGTCGACGCCCTCTACGGCATCCTCAACGGCACCTGCAACTACATCCTCTCGCAGATGTCCGATCACGGCGCCGAATACGACGCCGCGCTGACCGACGCCAAGGCCAAGGGCTTCGCCGAGGCCGATCCGACGCTCGATGTCACCGGCGCCGACGCGGCCCAGAAGCTGGCGATCCTCGCGTCGCTGGCGTTCGGCGTGGCCGTCAACGCCGACGATGTCAGTTGCCAGGGCATCGACGAGATCGAAATCGAAGACATTCACTACGGCGTGGAACTCGGCTACGCGATCAAACTGCTGGCTATCGCCGAGCGACAGGACGAAGGCTACGTGCTGCGGGTTCATCCGTGTTTCGTTCACATGGATGAGCCGCTGTCGCAGGTGCGCGACGCCTTCAACGCCGTCAGCGTGTTTGGCCATGCGGTGGGCCACAGCATGTTTTACGGGCACGGCGCCGGGCAGATGCCGACCGCCAGCGCCGTCGTCAGCGACATTCTCAACGTCGCCGCCGGTTGGTACCCGCAGGCGTTCAAGTCGATGGCGATCTGGCCCGACCAGCACGAACCGTCGCAGATGGTCGATCCCGACGACGTGAACAACCGCTACTACCTGCGCATCGCCGCGCGGGATGTGCCGGGCGTGATGGCGAAGGTCGCCAAGATCATCGGCGACCTGGGCATCAGCATCTCCGCCATCCTGCAACACGAATCCGATGAAGACAGCGGGTTTGTCCCGCTGATCATCACCACGCACGACGCGCGTGAAGGTTCAGTCCGGCAGGCGGCCGAAGCGCTGGCGCAAAGTGATGTGGTGGCCGGTCGACCGGCGTGCCTGCGCATCATCGAATTGCCGACGGGCTGAGGTCGGCGGGTGTCATCGTCGGGGCGTCATGTTATGATGGCGCGCACATCGTTTGATTTATCCCGGAGAGTCTTACTGTGGCCAAGCGCACTAGAAGAACGGGGGGCGGCACAAGGCGCAAATCGGCGGCGAGCGATGTCGTGATTGCCGCATCGCGCGCCGCGGGTAGTCGATCGCGCGCCGCCGGCGGGCGCAAGAGCGATCCGCTGCTGGTGGAGATCGCCTGGGAAGCGGTCAACCAGGTCGGCGGCATCTACACGGTGATTCGCTCGAAGCTGCCGAGCATGACCGAGCGGTGGGGCAAGCGTTTCTGCGTCGTCGGGCCGTACATGCACCACACGGCCAGTGTGGAATTCGAAGAAGCGCCGCTGACGGGTCCGTTCGGGCAGGCCGTCAAAAAGCTGCGCGAGATGGGCATCGGCGCGCACTTCGGCAACTGGCTGGTCACCGGCCGGCCGCGCGCCGTGCTGCTGGACCTGGGCACCGGGTATCAGCACCTGGATTCGGCCAAGCGCCGGCTGTGGGAACATCACGGCATCCCCGCGCCCGTCGACAACCCGCTGATCAACGACGTGGTCACCTTCGGGTACCTGGTCGAGCAGTTTCTCTCGATCCTGGCGGACCGCGAAGCGGACAAGCGCCCGATCATCGCGCATTTTCACGAGTGGATGGGCGGGTCGGCCCTGCCGGAAATCCGCCGGCGGGTGCTGCCGATCACGACGGTGTTCACCACGCACGCCACCATGCTCGGGCGCTACATCGCGGCGAATGATCCGTGGTACTACGACCATGTCCCCTTCATCGACTGGGCCAAGGACGCCAAGCGCTTCAACATCGAGCCGCAGGTGTACATCGAACGCGCCGCGGCGCATGGGTCGCATGTGCTGACGACCGTGTCGAATGTGACCGCCTATGAATGCGAGCACATCCTCGGGCGCAAGGTCGACGTGGTCACGCCCAATGGTTTGAACATCGAACGTTTCGTCGCGCTGCACCAGTTTCAGAACTTGCACAACCGGTTCAAGCAACGCATCCATCAGTTTGTCATGGGCCACTTTTTCCCCAGCTACAGCTTCGACCTCGACAAGACGCTGTACTTCTTCACGTCCGGCCGCTTCGAGTATCGCAACAAGGGTTTCGACATGACGCTCGAAGCCCTGTCGCGGCTGAACTGGCGGCTGAAGCACGATCGCATCGACCGCACCGTCGTGGCGTTCATGGTCACGCGCCGCCCGTTCCGCGGAATCAACGCCGACGAACTGTCGCAGCATGCCGTGATGAAGGAACTGCGCGACACCTGCGACTCGATCAAAGATCAGATCGGCGATCGTCTGTTCACCGCCGTCGCCACCGGGCGCACGCCGAAGTTCGACGACCTGGTCGATGAGTACTGGCAGCTTCGCCTGCGCCGCCTGCGTCAGGCATGGGGCACGGGCCGCTGGCCCGCGGTCGTCACCCATGACCTGGTTGACGATTCGACCGACGAGGTGCTCAACCAGATTCGCGCCTGCGGGCTGCTCAACGATCGATCCGACCCGGTCAAGGTCGTGTATCACCCCGACTTCATTTCCGCGACCAATCCGCTGTGGTCGATGGATTACGATCAGTTTGTGCGCGGCTGCCACGCGGGCATCTTCCCCAGCTATTACGAGCCGTGGGGCTACACGCCGCTGGAATGCATGGCCCTGGGCATTCCGTCGATTACGTCGGATGTGTCCGGCTTCGGCTCCTACGTGCTGGACCACCTGCCGGACCACGATGAAAACGGTCTGTACGTCTGCCATCGCCGTTACGCCGATTACAACACCTCCGTCAATGAATTGACCGAGAAGATGTACAACCTCACCGTGCTCGAGCGCCGCGACCGCATCGCTCTGCGCAACCGCGTCGACCGCTCCGCCGAGCACTTCGACTGGTCCAATCTCGCCAGCTACTACGACCGCGCCCACGCCATGGCCCTTCAGCGCCTCACATGAGTCGGTTGACTGGTTAATTGGTTAAACTGGTCAATCAAGCCCGATGCGGCGCGGAGCGACGCGTCGGGGTCTAACGCGGAACTGAATCATGCGCCATTTTCTCATCGTGCTGTTGTTGTCGTGTCCCTTCGCCCGGGCAGCCGACTATGCGGTCGTCGTCTCCGATGCAACGCAGAATGATCCCGCATGGCGCCGGGTCGTTGACGTCCTCGTGAAAAAGCATGATGCGCAGGTCATCACATGGTCCAGCGACGTCGTCGAGTCACAGCCGGCGCTGTCGAAGCTGATGCCGCGCTACACCTGTTTCGTGGCCGAGCCGACCGCCGCAGGGCGCGACTTTGTCGTGTCCATTCACCACATGACGCGCCGGCTCGATGATGATCCCTACACGGATACGCGCTGGGCGATTCTCACCGGCTACTCCGCTGATGATGCGCTGCGCATCGCCAGGGCGCAGGGCCCGCTGATCATCCGCTCCGCCGCCGCCGGCACGGGCTTCGACTTAACGCTGTTCGACCGGGGCAAGTGGTACTCCGAGGTCGCGGCCGGTGAGTATTACGTCAAAAAACCCGGCGAAAAGCCTGCAAAAATGATCGGCCCGCGGGATTCAACCGCCGCGCTCGTCGACACACTCAACGATGAAAAACCCGATCTGTTCATCACCTCGGGGCATGCCACCGAACGCGACTGGCAGATCGGCTACTCGTATCGCAACGGTCAGTTCCGCTGCGCTGACGGTCAACTCTACGGGCTCGATACGAGCGGGAACAGGCTGCCGATTCACTCGCCGAACCCCAAGGTGTATCTGCCGGTCGGCAACTGCCTGATGGGTCACGTTGACGGGCCCGAAGCGATGGCGCTGGCGTTCATGTCCGAGTCCGGCGGGGTCCGTCAGATGATCGGCTACACCGTGCTCACGTGGTTCGGCCGCATGGGCTGGGGCACGCGTGATTATTTCTTCGACCTGCCGTCGCGATACACGCTGACCGAAGCGTTCTTCTTCAACAACCAGGCGATCACGCACCGCCTGCTCGACGTATTCCCCGACTCGCGCGACTACAACATTCGCAGTTACGACCTGAAGAAGAATCCACGCCTGATCGCGCAGATCGCTCGTGATCTGAACTACACGCAACTCGACGGCCCCGCAAAGGAAAACGTCGGCCTGCTGTGGGATCGCGACACCGTCGCGCTGTACGGCGATCCGGCCTACGAGGCGCGACTCGCCCCGCGCGATCTGCCGATCACCACCGGCCTGACCCGCGACGGCCGGGGCTACACACTGACGATCACCGCCACCGCTGACGCCCAGCCAAATCAACCGCTGGCGATGATGCTGCCGCAGCGACTGACGAACATCAACATCATCGAAGACGCCGGGCTGGACCCGCTGATCGCCGACGACTTTGTGATGGTGCTCAAGCAGCCCGAGATGACCGCCGGGCAGACGCTGACGATCCGCTTTACCGCGGACAGCGCCCCATGAAAAAACCGCGGCGCATGGCCGCGGTGGGGTATTCAGTTGGTCCGATCAGCTTCAGCCGGCGGCGTCGTTGATCGCGGCCGACAGGTCGGCCTTGTTGGTCATGCCGACGAACTTCTTGGCGACCTCGCCGTCCTTGAAGACGATGACCGTGGGGATCGCGTTGATCTGGTACTTCATCGTGACTTCACGGTTGGCGTCGGTGTCGATCTTGCCGATCTTGGCTTTGCCTTCGTACTCGGCGGCCAGCTCGTCGATGACCGGGGCGAGCATGCGGCAGGGCATGCACCATTCAGCCCAGAAATCGACCACGACCGGCTTGTCGGCGGAGAGGACTTCGGATTCGAAATTGGCGTCGGTGAATTCGACAACGGCGTTGCTTGCCATGGTTAGCTCCTTGAATGCGACCCATTCTAATGGCGGGTCCGGGGACGATCAACACGCACGGTATTGATCGCTCAACTGCGATGCCGACCAATCGCGAAGGTTACATCCGCAGCCTGTCGATTGGGCACAACATCATGCACGCGGAACATCTGCACGCCGGCGGCGACACCGATCGCCGTCGTGGCGGCCGTGGCGGCGGCGCGATCTGCCGGCTGGCGCGCGCCGGTGATCGTGCCGAGAAACCCCTTGCGCGATGTGCCCAGCAGCACGGGATAACCCGCAGCGACAAACTCATCGAGCCCGGCGAGCAGTGCGAGGTTGTGATCGAGCGTCTTGCCGAACCCGATGCCGGGGTCGATCACGATCTGCTGACGCTTCACGCCCGCCTGTTGCGCCGCCTCGGCGCGGCTCAGCAGAAAGTTCAACACATCGGCGACGACGTTGTCGTAGCGCGGGTCATTCTGCATCGTGGCCGGCTCGCCGAGCATGTGCATGAGGATGATCGGGCAGCCGCGCTCGGCGATTAGGCGCAGCATGTCGTCCTTGTCATCGCGACCGGCTGAGACATCGTTGATGATCGACCCGCCGGCATCGAGCGCCGCTTCAGCGACCTTGACGCGCGTCGTGTCGATACTGATCGGCACGCGGGTCTGATCGGCGAGTTGTTCGATCACGGGCAACAGCCGGGCGAGTTGTTCATCGGCCTCGATGCGGGCTGCGCCGGGGCGCGTCGACTCGGCTCCGAGGTCGATCGCGTCGGCCCCATCGTCGATCATCTGATGCGCATGCAGCACCGCCGACTGGGCCGAGGGATACATCCCGCCATCGGAAAAGCTGTCGGGCGTGAGGTTGAGTATGCCCAACAGCCGCGGCCGATCGAGTTTCAACACGCGATCATCAGTCAGCGTCAGTTGCATGGGGCGATTGTAACGTGAGGATCAGATCGTGGTGAGTACCAGACGCTTCGGCTGCCGACTGCGTCGTCATCCTCAGCGTCGGCGTGGGGGGCAGGTGTCTGAACTGTCTCCTGTCACCTGTCTCCTGATCCCTGATCCCTGCTTACAGCGGGTCCTGTTTGGGGATGCCGGGGCGGCGGGGGTATTGGTTGGGGGTGGCGGACTCCTTGACGACTTCGATGAGGTTGGCTTCGTCGTCGAGGCCCGGGAGCAGTTCGAACACTTGCACCTCACCGGCGCCGAGGAGCATGAGGGCGTCGCCGGCGTCGCGCAGCTCCTGCTCGGCGGCCTGACCTTTCATGGCGAGCAGGCGGCCGCCGGGGGTGATCAGCGGCAGGGTTAATTCCAGCAGGACATTCATCGGGCCGACGGCGCGGGCGGTGGCCAGGTCGTAGCGTTCGCGATGCTCGTGTTGATGGGCGACGGTTTCGGCGCGGTCGGTGACGATTTTCACATTTTTGAGGCCGAGGTCGCCGCAGACGCTCCCGATGAAGCGGGCCTTTTTGCCGGTGGCTTCGAGCAGCGTGACCTTGAGCTGGGGGCAGAGGATGGCGATGGGCAGCCCCGGCAGGCCGGCCCCGGCGCCGACGTCGATGAGGCTGCGGGCCTCGCCGATGGCGGGCACGACCGCGATGGATTCAAGGATGTGACGCCGCCAGGCGAGGTCGGGCTCGCGGATGGCGGTGAGGTTGAACTGCTTGTTGGTTTCCAGCAGCAGGTGGAGGTAGCGACCGAGGCGATGCAGCTCGGTTTCGGTGAGTTCGAAGCCGATCGTGTTCGCATCGGTCAGAAACTGCGGCGGGGGCGTGAGGGCTTCGGATTGCATCGTGAAGGGGGTTCCGGCCGAATGATCAAAGTCTCCCTGTGAAGGATATCAGATCAGGGGGTTTTCCCCAAGGCCTGTATCGACATGTTTTGCAGAAGTTTACGAAAACAGTCGCGAGTCATAATTTTTTTGTGACAAAACCGATGTTGATGTAGAATAAAGATGGAGAAACAGACGCATTTAAGACTCGAAGGGATGAGGCACATCCCGTTGGACTAACAGGAGTAAATCAGATGAGACGCGAGGCGGTGAGACTGCTTGCAATCGGGCTGCTGATCGGCGGCATGGCGGCAACGACCCAGGCGGCGAGCTTGGAATACGACTACAACGCGGGCTTGGACACGGCCGGCAACGGCTCATGGGAAAATGAGTTGTCCGCCACCGTGGTGCGCACGTGGGCCTTCCAGCCGTCCGGCAGCTACAGCCCCACGGCCATTTCATCCAGCGCGACCGACTTCACCCAGGCTTACGAATTCGGCTCGGGCATCAACGGCGCGACCGCCAGCAGCTTCGGCAGCAGTGACATCAGCGGTGCGTCGGCCGCTTTCGAATTCTGGATCAAGCCCACCGACCTGACCGGCGATGAAGTCATCTTCGAGTCCGGCGGAGCCACGCACGGCACGGCGCTGCTGCTGTCGGGGTCCAATCTCACCTTCTACACGCGCAACAACTTCAACAACACCGATGTCACCGTCGGTCTGACCTCCGGCGACATCTCCGATGTGATGCAGGTCGTCAGCGCGGTCGACGGCGGGTCCGGCCAGACGGTCGTTTATGTCAACGGCATCGCGCGGAACGTCAAGGCCGGAACGCAGAACTGGTCGCAGGGCACCGACGCCGCCGGCCTCGGACGGATCGGCAACGACCTCGGCGCTCTCGACAGCAGCGGCTCCTACGGCGTGTTCAACGGGCAGGTCGCCCAGGCGCGTTTGTACAACGGCAACATCACCGGCTACGAAGTCGCCAACGCCTACAGCGAGCACAGCACCGCGGCCCCGGATGCTTATGCGGCCGGCGTGCTCGCCGACTCACCGGTGGCCTACTACCGCTTCGGTGAGCAGGCCGGTTCCGAAGGCGTCGTCAGCTACGGCACAGCCTTGGGTGTCGGTGGAACCGACGTGGGCGCCGGCGTGACCCACGGCGCAGCGGCCCTGGCGTCGAACACCGACACCGGCTCCGTTCACTTCGATGGAACCAGTTACATCGAAGTCCCCAATAGCGACGACCTGAACACCGGCGGTAGTTACAACCAGAAAGGCATTCAACTGTGGTTTAATGCCGACAGCGTTCCCGGCAGCGGCGACCATGCCGTGCTGTACGAACAGGGCGGCCAGACCAACGGCCTGAACGTCTACCTCAGTGACGGCCAGCTCTACATGGGCGGCTGGATCGACAGCAGCAACCAGTATCTGAGCACGGCCGTCACCGGCGGGCAGGACTACTTCGTTCAGATGAGTTGGGATGCGACAAGCGGCGAACTGCAGGGCTGGGTGAATGGCGTGCTGATCGGCCGTGACACCTCCGGCATCAACCCGATGCCGGCACACACCGGCACCATCGGCATCGGCGGACTCAGCGCCGACACCCAGTACCACGACGGAGACTCTTCGACCGGTACGGATTACTTCACCGGCTCAATCGACGAGTTGGCTCTCTACAACACGGCCCCGAGCCGCGCCACGGCGCAGGAAACCTACGTGGCCGGCGGCGGCGACATCGGCATCGCCGCGGGCAGCACCTTCGGCGCGATCGTCAACTACAACGCCGGTTACGACTCCGGCAACAGCACCTGGGTCGAAACCACCACCCAGATCAACCAGGCCGGTGACCCCACCGCGCTGGATTGGAACATGACCGGCGCCACTCGCCAGACCGGCGTCAGCAGCTACGCCGGCATCACCGCCGCCTTCGAGTTCACCACCGGTTCCAAGGGCGTCTACCCCGCCATCGGCGGCAATGACAGTTGGAGCGACCTGGTTCTGGGCGACCCGACCAATGACGATGCCACCATCGAACTCTGGTTCAAACCCGACGATCTGACCGGCAAGGAAGTTCTCTTCGAAACCGGCGGAACCACCACCGGCACCTCCATCCGTCTCAATGGCGACCTGCTCGAAGTCGCGGTCAAGTATCAGAGCGAGTCGCGCCTGCTGACCTTCGACCTCGACGTAGACGACAACGGCATCGACTTCACTGACTTCATTCAGGTGTCGGCCGTGTTCGATCTGACCAACGATGTTCTGCGGCTGTTTGTTGACGGCCTCGAGCGGGACACGAGCGTGTTCAACGGCCCGGACTGGGACGGCGGCGACGCGGCCGCGATCGGCAACTTCGAAAACGGGCTCGGCGCCGCGGGGACTGGTTACGGCCAGTACTTCGGTCAGATGGCCATTCTCCGTCTTTATGGCGAGGTGCTCAGCACCCAGGACATTCGAGCCAACTTCAGCGCCATCACCGGCGTGCCGGTTCCCGAGCCGGCCAGCTTCATGGTGCTGGGGCTCAGCTCGCTGATGGTGCTCCGCCGCCGTCGCGGTTGATCCGTTTCACATTGACACCAATCAAACAGGCGGGTCGCTCGGCGGCCCGCCTGTTGTCGTTTAATGGGTGGCACTGGCGAAGTGAAATGCGGAGCCGAATCAATCCGGCTCGGCGATCTTGTGCGATCCGAAGAAGTAGAACTCAAGATCGTCGCGCGTCCGCCAGGCGTCTTCGGGCAGGTTCATCTTTTGCGAGCAGCAGTTGTTCAGCGTCTGCTCGACGGTCCAGCGGTTTTCCTCGGCCACTTCGGGCAGGAACACGCCGTTGTGCGTGTTCGGATTCGGATCGCGGATGCACAGGCCGTCGACACCGATCTGCATCGTCGTCGGGTCGGTCACGCGACGCATCGGCGTCAGAATCGACAGCCCGATGCGCAGATCATTCAACTCGGCCAGCACGACCGGTTGGGTATACACGAAGCGCGGATCGTGCGTGACGGCGACCGACATGCGCACGACGGTCCGGTACAGCGGTTCAGTCTGCTCGAAGGTGCCGATGCACCCGCGCAGTCGTCCGTCGCGGTCACGGAGCGTGACAAACACGCCGCGCGGCACGATCAGGTATTTGTCCTGCTGCGGATCGATCGTCGGATTGGTCGGCTGGCGGTTGGACAGATGATCCGTCAACGCCTGGCGCGCGATGCCCAGCAAACGCTGTTTCTGCTCGGGAGTGTATTCGTCTTTGTAGGAAACGCTCATGTGATATCCAGCCCCACGTCCAGCGCCGGCGCCGAATGCGTCAGCGCGCCCACGGCAATGCGGTCGACACCCGATTCCGCCGCGGCGCGGACCGTCTGCAGGTTGATCCCGCCGCTGGCTTCGAGCTGTGCCTGCGGGTTCATGTCGTTACGCATCGTGACCGCCTCACGCAGCACGTCCGGCGGCATGTTGTCCAGCAGCACGATGTCGGCGTCGAGTGAAAGCACGACGCGTAGCTGATCCAGCGTGTCGACCTCGACCTCGATGAAGCTCGGCGGCGGCGAGGCGTTGCGTGCTTTTTTAAACGCAGCGGTCAGTTGGCCCGCCAACTCATCCAGCGGGATGTGCGCGATGTGGTTGTCCTTCACGAGCACCGCATCGTAGAGCCCGATGCGATGGCAGAACCCGCCGCCGCATCGCACGGCATACTTGGCCAGCGTGCGCAGGCCGGGAATCGTCTTGCGCGTGTCGTAGATTTTGGCGGAGGTGTCCGCGACGGTGTCCACGTAGCGGGCGGTCAGCGTGGCGATGCCGGACAGGTGCGTGATGAAGTTCAGCAGCACGCGCTCCAGCCCGAGGATGCTGCGCAGCGGACCGGTGAATTCCGCCAGCACATCGCCGGGCGCCAGCAGATCGCCGTCGGCCTTGAAGTCGGTGAACTGAATCGACTCGTCAAACAGACTGATCAGTCGCGGCGCCAGCGCCAGCCCGCAGAGCTTGCCGGGCGCGCGGGCGACGAGCCGGGCCGCGGCCTGCTGGGCTTCGGGCACCAGCGCCGCGGCAGTAATGTCCCCGCCGGTGCGCTGGTCTTCGAACTTGGCGACCTTCAGCAGCGCATCCAGCGGATTGCGATCGTCCAGCTCAATGGCTGTGAACAGGTCCGACAACGACAGCGTGTTGAAATTCTGAACCATGAAGTATTACTTTATCCAACGCCGAAAGCGTCTTCTGTTTTGAATGACCAATGACCAAGCCGCAATGTCCAAGGTAATGTCCAATGACCCAATGGCAGGATGGACGCTCGCGGGCGTCTTTGATCATTCAAGCATTCTGCATTGCCTTGGTCATTGGTCATTGGGACTTGGTCATTTTTTCACGATCAGCGGCGCCAGGTGATCGTACGCCCGCTGGGCGACGTCTCCGGCGGTCGATGTGTACGGGTACAGTTCGACGGTGACGAATCCGTCGTAGTTGATCTCGTCGAGTGCGGCGAAGATGCCGGCAAAGTCCATCGCGCCCTCGCCCGGCACCAGGTGTTGATGCACGCGTTCGGCGACGATGTCTTCGATGTGCACGTGGCGCGTCACATCGGCGTGGTTTCGCAGCACGGTCGCGGGGTCTTCACGCACACAGTAGAAGTGGCCCAGGTCGCTGTTCATCTGCACGATCGGTTCATCGGCGAAAAAGTCGCGCTTCAGCCGCATGAACTGGTCCGAGCGCTCGATCAGCAGGCCGGGCTCGGGCTCGACGTTCAGCGATACGCCGCAGGCTTTGGCCGTGTCGATACACGCGGCGATGCCTTCGGCGAACTGGGTATACAACGCATCGACATCGCGCCCCATGTAAGGCCCCGCCGGTTGAAGCGAAATGTTTTTGCACCCGAGGCGGGCGGTCAGCTCGATCGCGCGGCGCGTGTGGTCGATGCGCTGCTGTCTTTTGCGGGGGTCGGCTTCGACCCAGGTCGGGTGGTAGGTGTCGCCGTCGGCGAAGCAGAACCCGGTGAAGGCGTTGACGTTGGATACCGACAGCCCGAGATCTTCGATGAGCTTGCGCAGCTGGTCGGCTTCGGCGTCGGTGAATGTGTCGGGGCGCATGTGCGGCTTGTCGGCCATGATCTCCACACCGCGGTAGCCGATCTTGGCGAGGGTTTTGACCGCGTCGAAGACGTCGGTCTGCTTGAAGGCGTTGGTCGAAAAAGCGAGCTGGTCGAGTTTCATCGGGTGGATTTCACAATCGGAGTCACGGAAAACGCGCGCGGCGCGATGGGAGTGAATCGTAAGCGATCGCCGGCTGCGAGGCCAGATTCGGCGAACCATGTTTTCCAACCCCGCCAGCGGAACATCTTTTTCGATGCGACGATGTCGGTGGTGATCGTTTCGCCGCCGCGCAGGTGCAGCGTGATCGCCTCGCCGGCTTCGGTGCGGGTTGATCCGCCAAGGCACTGACGCGGGAAGCGGTCGATGACTTCGGTCAATCGCACCTGGTTCTGTCGCAGCGAACCGGCGGTCAGCGTGATGTCGAAATGACCATGGCGCCGGCGGGGTTTGGCTGACGGGGCGTTCAGCGGGTCCGCATCATCTTCCAGCGTGTACCACGCCCGCATGTTCTGCGACCGGTAGCGCGGCGAAAGCGAGCACGGCCAGACATCCCGCAGCCAGATCAGCGTGCCGTAGCGGCAGTTTCGTCGTGATTGCCAGTAGTCGGCCTGCCCGTGAATGCGGTCGTTGAACCGCTTGCGCAGGTCGTCGACGCCGGCGGGAGTGAGGTTGTCGGTCATCCAGATGCGGTCGACGATCGCCGCGGCGAAAAACGGTCCGCTCGACCGCTTGAAAAACACCCGTTGCCCGGGAACGATACATCCGAACGGCGGCCTCGGCTGGCGCGTCAGTCGGCACTCGATCGTCTTGCGCCCTTCGAGAATCAGCCGATCATACGGCCCGGTTACGATCGCCACATGCACCGCCATAACACCCAGTGTACAATAACCCCAATGACGCAACAGCCCCCCCAGGAAGTGAAAGACGACGCCGCGGAAACCCCGGATACCCCGGAAACCCCGGCCCCCGCGGAATCACCCGAGATCGAAATCGACGAGCCGACGCTCCAGCGGCATGTCGAAGCGGTGCTCATGAGCGTGGAAAAGGCCATCAGCCTCGGCAAGCTCGCCGAAGCCTGCGGTCTGGACACGACCAAGCCGATCAAGGACGCCATCGAAGCCCTCAATGCGTTTTACGAGGAGCACGACCGCAGCTTCACGATCGAGCAGGTCGCCGGCGGGTATCAGATTCTGACGCTGCCGCAGTACAAAGACACGGTCGCCACGCTGCACAAGACCAAGGTCGACAACAAGCTCTCGGCCGCGGCGCTGGAAACGCTCGCCATCATTGCTTACAAGCAGCCGATCCTGCGGGCCGACGTGGAGACCATCCGCGGCGTCAGCGCCGGCGAGGTCATCCGCTCGCTGATGGATAAGCACCTGGTGAAAATCGTCGGCCGTGCTGAAGAGATCGGCCGCCCGATGCTCTACGGCACGACGAAGACCTTCCTCGAGGTGTTCGGTCTGTCGACGCTCAAAGATCTGCCCAAGGCGGAGGAACTGCAAAAGCCATGACCCGACGCGCGTTGCTGCTGATCGCCTGCGGGTTGACCGCCGCGCTGCTGACCGGGTGCGGCGGGGGGACGATCCTGCGCGGCAAGGTCGTCAGCGGGCCGCAGTCGATGGTGATGGTCGTGCCGGGTGACGACCCGCGCCTCGCCGGGCCGGGCATCGACGGTGTGACGGTCGCGCTGACGCTGGACCCACGCAGCCTCGGGCGCAAGCCGCTGGGCGACGGGGTCAGCTACGGTGACGGCACCTTCGCCATTCCGATCAACGAGTTCGGGGCCGGCCTGCTCGAATACGAGATCGGCGTGTTGGCCCGAATCGAAGGGCGCGAACATGCCGAGGGCTTTTTCAAGCTGCCGCCGGGGGGCCAGCGCGTGTTGATCGTGATGGCCAAGGGAGCAGACACGTATCGCGAATTCGAAGATCCCCGCAGCGAAATCAAACGCTACGGGTATTGACCTCTATCGTGAAAAACCCGGACGCCGGCCCCGTGCGAATTCCAACCTGTGGCACAGCCGCCCTCGGCTGTGCTGAAGATGTTGCCCGCACAGTCGAGGGCGACTGTGCCACAGCGCACGAGCCCGAGGTTTTTCAGGGATTCGGATGATCTCACGCGCGTCATTTCAAACACAAACGCCCGGCCGCATGGACCGGGCGTTGTGCGTTTATTCAGATGTTTGATCGGCTGATCCGCTTCAGCGGGTCGAAGCGTCGGAGACGGCGGCCGGCTTCTGCTGAGCCTCGATCACCTTCATCACGGCGTTTTTGACCGCGACGATCGTCGGCAGCGGTACGAACGTCCGCGTGCCAACACCCGTCTGATGCACCGACATGCTCGAAGCCACCGGCGGCAGGTTCTGCGGGACGTCCATCGCCGCATCGGGGGCGAACATCGCAATGAACGTGTTGGCCAGATTCATGATCGCACCGATGCCGACGTAGCCCTCGGCGATGCGGTGGTCGTACAGGTGCTTACGCATCGAGTTGATGCCGGCATCGGCGCCGAGCTGATCGCCCTTGCCGCCGGCGACGTTGATCGCCTGCTTCAGCAGCATCGCATCACCACCCTGAGTCAGCACGACGGACTTATCCGCGGTGGCGATGTACCCGCCCATGTCGCCGGCGAAGAACATGGCCGCCGGTCCGAGCTGCTGCATGGCTTCCGGCGGAAGCTGCATCTTCAGCGAGAACTGATCGACGTTCTTGCCTTCGATCTGCATGACGTTGTCGGTGTAGCTGGTCATGTACTTGCTGTTGGGGGCGATCTCGATGTTGTTCATCGCGAGGATCTGCTGCTTGTACTGCTTGATGAACGCATCGGGGTCGGTGCTGCTGTAGACGGTCACGGCGTTGAGGAAGCTGCCGGGGCCGGCCGCCATGTCCGGGGCGTACCAGGCCTGCTGGGCGGAGTTGCCGGCGGCTTTCATCATGGCGGCGGCGTTTTTCATGACACCGGCCATGCCGTCGCCTTCCGGCATGCGGGCGGCGAAGGTGTTGAACCAGTCTTCCAGCGGCAGGCCTTTGAGGTTCATGCTGCTGGCGATCAGGTACGGCCGGGCCGGCAGATGATCGAAGGTCAGATTGTCTGAGCCGGACATGGCGAAGGCCTTGGCCGACGGGGTGTCGGGTTTGAACTGCACGCTGCCGGAGATGCCGATGCCCTGATCGGAGAGGTCCAGGCCGAGCGCAGCCGACTTCGAATCGCGGAGGATGGCGTTGATGACATCGCCGTAGAGGCCCACCATGGCCTGGGCCATTTTGCCCTGCCCGCCGAGGGCCGGGTCGGCCATCTGCTGCTGAGCCTGCATGAGTCCCATCGCCACGAACGGCTGCATCACCGGGCCGACGGTCGCCATGTCGACGTAGACCATCAGGTCGGATTCACCGAGCACCTTGGAGCCGAAATGCCCGGAGTCGGCCTGGAAGCTGTTGCCGGCGGCGGGGGCGAAGTTGGCCACGGTGTCCTGCAGATCGCTGAGCACGGCATATCCGCCGGCCTGCTTGACGAACATCGGCTTGCCGGTGAGTTGGATCTGCGACACGTTGCCGTTGGTCTGCGGCTGGAAGTTGCCGAGGAAGGCGTTGTAGTCCTTGACCGGCACCAGCAGCACCACGCGCGGGGGCTGCTGCTCGCCGTTGGCATTCGGCAGCGGCAGGTTCAACATCGCCAGGCCCAGCGAGCCGTCGTCATCGACGCCGGCGACCATGCCCGTCATCGCCTTGGCGAAGCCCAGGGCGTTCTGCATGACCGGCTGGCCGAGCGCCAGGGCGTTGTCGAACGCCGCGAGCTTGGTCGACAGGCCCTGCAGGTTGTTGATCACGACGAACATCGGCGCCCCGGACGGGATCTGACCGACGAGCTTCGGCGTGGCGGCCGGGAGCATCGTCCCGGTCAGAAGAATCACCATCACACCCCAGGCCATACGTTTGAATCGAGTCATTTCACGTGCTCCAGATTGATGACGATGACCGCGGCCACACGGCCCTGCGGCGATCATCCGAGTTGTCGGTCGTTACCTTGCCACTTATTCTAC
This sequence comes from Planctomycetales bacterium ZRK34, assembly GCA_014873095.1. Classification (GTDB taxonomy): domain Bacteria; phylum Planctomycetota; class Phycisphaerae; order Phycisphaerales; family Zrk34; genus Zrk34. The sequence goes on along the minus strand of CP050848.1, from coordinate 1,702,336 downwards.
CGGAACCTCCCACACGGGTTGCACCTGTTTGTAAGGAATTCGGTCGCCTATGTCCACCACGCGCCGCCTGCTGATCACCGCCGGGCCGACCCACGAGCCGATCGACCCCGTGCGATACCTCGGCAACCGCTCCAGCGGCAAGCTCGGCATCGCGCTGGCCGAGGCGGGACAGGCCGCGGGGTGGGAAATTCGCCTGTTGATGGGCCCGACGGAAACTGAAATGGCCGCCGGGCTGGATGTGCGGCGGTTTGTCAGCACGGCCGATCTCGCCGGGCTGCTGGATGAACATCTGCCGTGGTGCGATGCGCTGATCATGACCGCGGCCGTGGCTGATTACCGCCCCAAACAGCGGTCGGCGGTGAAGCTGCCCCGCAGCGCCGGGCTGACGCTCGAGCTCGAGCCCACCGAAGACCTTGTCGCCGCGTGTGTGAAGCGCAAGCGAAGCGATCAGATCATCATCGGTTTCGCCCTGGAAGAGCCCGATCAGCTTGAAGACCGTGCCCGCCGGAAGATGCGACGCAAAGCCCTGGACGCCATCGTGGCCAACCCATTGGTAACCATGGGCGCTGACACCATCGACGCGCAGGTGCTGACCCCGGATGAGCAGCACCTGCGCCCGGGCGCCATGCCCAAGCCGCAATTCGCCACGTGGCTGGTCGACTGGATCGGCCATCATGATTTTCAGTCTAAGTGAATCCGACGTGCCAATGGCGGGAAAGTTCACCCCGTGCGCGGCGGAAGTGGGATCAAAGGCGGCGTTTTACCCAACACGGGAAAGACTCGGGCGTCAGGATGTGGCACAGCCGCCCTCGGCTGTGCGGGCGATGACTTCAGCACAGCCGAGGGCGGCTGTGCCACAGTGCAGCGTCCGGCTTCAAGCAAAGACCCGAGTTTTTTCGGCTATGCGGTGTTACCGCTTGCGCAGCGTCAATCCGTGAAACGGTCGACCCTCGCGGCGGTACTTGCGTTCGAAATTCGTGCCGACGACTTCACCCTCGGCAGCTGATGCGGGGCGCTCGAAATCACCACGATCAAACAGATGTGAACACTGCGCCACGTGATCCTCGATCCACGCAAAATAATCATCGTGATCGGTCACGATGCGGACCATGCCCTCAGGCTCCAGCACACGGTGCAACTCGGCGAGAAAGTCCGCCTGGATCATGCGGCGTTTGTTGTGGCGCTTCTTCGGCCAGGGGTCAGCGAAGTACACGTGCACCTGTCGAAACAACTCATCGGCGCAGTACCACGTGACGATCGTTTTCGCGTCGGCGTGAACCATCCGCACATTGGTCAGATTGCGACGGCGGATGCGATCGGCTGCGTAACGCCAGAAGGCATGGGCATACTCGATGCCGACGTAATTCACGTCAGGTAACTGCGACGCCTGCTGCACGAGAAACGTGCCTTTACCCGAGCCGATTTCGAGCTCGATGGGGCGGTCGCGCTCTGTTTCGGGCCACCACGTGCGCAGGTCGAAGCGCGTCTCGGCGGGGGATTGACCCAGCGGCGGAAAGTCGGACAGATTCAACCCCGCCCAGCCGGGCTCCAGCGGTTTTCCATGTGACAGGCTCAGGCTCATGGAGCCATTGTAGCGTGGTGGGGCGGCGGGTCAGATCAGGTATGGATGATGTCCGGTCCCTGGCGGATGAACAGCAGGTAGAAGATGACCAGCAGGACCGGCAGAGCGGCGGCGCCGGTGATCACGGCAGTCATGAATCCGCCGAACGCCCCGGCGAACAGACACGCGGCCCAGAACATCAAGGTCAGGCCGATGAAGCCGACGAAGTCACGCACCGAGCGCGGCGCCGACTGCAACGGGCGGTTGATCCTGGCCATCAGTCGAATCAACACGCCGGGGCCGGTGCGTTTTTTCGGCTTTTTAGCTTCGGGGTCGGGTTCAGACTCGGCCTCGGCTTGGGGTTTGGCCGATGATGCGGCGCGGTCCAGGGGCACATCACGATCGTGATCGCCGGCTCCGCTGGGCTGATCGATCGCCTGGTCGTCGGTATCCGCTTCAGCATCGCGGCGGGGACGGCGGTGCAGGGCTTCATCGGCTTCGAGCTCGGCGGCCACGGCGGCGGCGTCGGCCTCGCGTGAAGCTTCAGCGTCGTCATCGGAGTCGGATGGGCGATCAAACGCCTCATCGCGTGATGAGCCCGCATCGGAGTCGGCGGAACTGTCCACCATCTCGCTGATCGCTTCGTCGACCGACTGCATCTGGCCGGGCAGATCGTCGTCATCATCGTGGGGCTGATCGTGTTTCGCTTCGCGATCGTCATCGGGCGCGGCGGCGGCTTCACGTGAGGCGACCGGCTCGGGTCGCTCGACGGTGTCACCATGCGCGGCGGCGACGTCTTCGATCGATTCGAAGTCGCCGACGATCTCATCGTCCGCCTCGTCGGCGAGTTGGTCGTCGATCTGCGAGATGGTTTGTTTGGCGGTGCTGTTGTCTTCCGGCAGCTCGTCGGCTTTTTCGGCGGCGATGTCCGCGGCCGAGGGATCTTTCGCCTGATCGGACGCCGCGTTGAGCATCTGCTCGATCTGGTTGGCCAGGTCGTCATCGGAAAGCGATGCCTCGGCGGCCTTGTCGGCAGCAGGCGCTTTCGGCTCGGTGTCGGCTTCTTCGGTTTCTTTGGCTGCTACCGCCGGCTCCGCTTCCGCGGGCGCGTCGGTGCTTACCTCTGCGTCGTCGGCTTGGCCCGGGATTGTGTCTTCAGCTTCATCGGCTTCGGGTTCGGCGTCGTCATCCTCGGCAGGGGACAACTCCTGATCGCGGGCGGCTGAAGCGACAACTTCCTCGACGGTTTCCATGTCGCCGACCAGTTCCGCTTCTTCGCCGCTGTCATCGACATTCGCGTCCGAGTCGCCGTCGGATTCGGCGGCCGACTCGTTGGCCTCGTCGAGCATGCGGTCAAGCTGCGCTTCGATGTCGAGTTCTTTTTCGCTCAACGTTCGGTTCTCACCATACCCGGGCACGTCGTCCGACCCGGCGATCGCGCATAAGTCCTGTTGCATCATCGGCGGTACCGACGGGCCACTTGATCAGCACACCGCGGGGGGCGGCTCGCCTGCGACGCAATCGGCCGATAAAATCCCTGCTCATGGCCACCCGTCGATTCTATTGCCCGGATCTTTCCCCGTCATCGCTCACACTCGACGACGAGCAGGGCTCGCACGCCCGGCGATCGCTGCGACTTTCCGCCGGGGACGCGGTCGAACTTTTCGACGGGGCTGGTGAAATCGCCGAGGGGCGCGTCGCCGAGGTGAAAAAACGAGTGAGCATCGACATCGTCCAGCGCCGGCAGGCCCCGCGGTTGAGCCCGGTGATCGATCTGGCGGTGGCGCTGCCGAAAGGGGCCCGGGCGGATGTGCTGATCGAAAAGGCCAGTGAACTCGGCGCCGATCGGGTGATTCCGTTGATCACCCAGCGGAGCGTCGTGGAGCCGCGTGATTCGAAGATGCGGCGGTTTGATCGGCTGTGTATCGAATCGGCCAAGCAGTGCGGCCGGGCGTATCTGATGCAAATCGACGAACCAACCCCCCTCAGCGACGTTATAACTAGGGCGGATCACGATCTGAAGTGGATCGCCGATACGTCGCTTGCCGGCGAATCTGTGCATAAGATGCCCAGCGGCACGGGTCCAGGCGAACGTGTGATAGTCTTGATCGGCCCTGAAGGCGGGTGGACGGATACCGAGCGTCAGGCGGCCCGTGACGCCGGGTTCACACCCCAGCGGCTGGGCCCGCACGTGATGCGGATCGAAACCGCAGCCCTCGCCGCCGTCGCCATCTGTCGCCGCGAATCCTGATACACGACACGGAGTTGCGTCATGACCGCCCCTCGACTGTTCGCGTCCACCCTCGCCGCCGCGTTGCTGATGGCCACCCTGGCCGCCCCCAGCTTCGCCCTTGATGCCGAACATCGCGCCAAGGCCGAGGCCGCCATCGCCAAGGCCACCGCCTGGCTCAAGTCGCAACAGTCCGCCGAGGGGTCGTGGTCTCCCAAATACGGCCCGGCCGTCACGGGGCTCATCGTCGCCGGCATGCTCGACGGTCAAAACCCCGACCCGACCGACCCCGCCCTCGCCAAGGCCATCGACTACATCCTCGCCCATCAGAAACCCGACGGCGGCATCTACGACCAGATCCTCGGTAATTACAACACCTCGATCTGCCTCATGGCCCTCGGTCGCCTCCCGGATCAGGACAAAGTCGCCCCCAACATCAAAAAAGCCCAGGACTATCTTCGCAATCTCCAGTGGGCCGGCCAGGAAGACCCCGACGGTGAAACCATCGACCCGGACCACCGCTGGTACGGCGGGGCCGGCTACGGTGGCCATGGCCGCCCCGACCTGTCCAACACCGCCACCATGATCGCAGGTCTCCACGATTCCGGTCTCGTCTGCACCGATCCCGCCTACGTCCGGGCCATGAGCTTCATCTCCCAACTTCAGGGAACCAAGACCAACACCAAGTTCGGCGACCAGATCGAACCCGGTGGCGGATTCATCTACTCCGTGTCTCAGGGCAAGGACAAGATGGACCAGCTCGAAACCAAGGCCGGCACCGTTGTCGACTCCACCGGCAAGTCCCGCCTCCGCACCTATGGCTCGATGACCTACGCCGGTTTCATGAGCTACCTCTACGCCGAACTGGATCGTGATGACTCCCGCGTGCAGGACGCCTACAACTGGCTCCGCCGCAACTACACCCTCCAGCAGAACCCCGGCATGGTCGACGACGCCTCCACCCAGCAGGACGAGCGCCGCCAGGGTTACTACTACTACATGCACATGCTCTCCCGCGCGCTGAACGCCTGGGGCGATCCCACCATTACCGATGCCGATGGCAACAAGCACAACTGGCCCAACGAACTGATCGACAAGCTCGTCAGCCTGCAGAAGTCCGACGGCCACTGGATCAACGACGACCACCCCCGCTGGGCCGAGGCCGACCCCAACCTCGCCACCGCCTACGCCATCCTCGCCCTCCAGCACGCCCTGCAATAACTCCCATTCCCCCGTTTAGCCGCGAGCCGCAGGCGAGCGCGTCCGACTTCACGCCGACGCTGAGCCCCCCGGGCGAAGCGTCTGGTTCACCGCGCGCGCACCACACAACAAAAACCCCGCTTCCGACAAACTCACTTTGGCCGTCGTTTGCCCCCCGTTATCTCCCCAATATCCGCGACAGATACTCGCCGGCGCGCACAACCCCGTCGCCTCGTCGCGCCCGTGCGCGCGCCAGCGTCAAAAAACCACCCGGTTAAGAACGGTTTACCCCCGTTTTCGTCCATTCGGCGCGCACACCCATGGCAAGTCGCGACACGTTCGTGCGCGCGACCCGATTATCAACGCATCAACCGCGACGCGCGCACAAACCCGTCGTGACAATTCAGTACATTTTGCAAGTTTCGCATCACCCCGCGACGCCCATGTGCGCACGATCGCGCCCCATCGATGCGGTGACGATCAGGCGGAAGATGAGTCCGCCGAGGGCAGATCAGGGAAGCGATTCGGGAAGAACAAACGTTCCCACAGGCGGGCGTGGCGCAGGTTCGGAGCGTCGATCGGCATGCGCCGCTGCTTGCCGCGGCGGGTGCGGAGCACGCAGGTATTGTCCGGCAGAATCTCCGAAACGACCCAGTACTTGTCCACCACGTACCGGTACTTCTCGCCCAGCGATTCGGGATCGATATCCCGGGCGCGCGATCCGGGGTGGGCGCTGTACTTGGTCACCGAGCAGACGACCGGATCGCCGACCTTGAATCTTGGCCCCCGGCGAGATTCCTCCATCGGATGGAGCATGGGTACATCTCCTTCCATGTTAAACCGTACGCATTAGATCCCTGTATGGCTATAGGGAAATATCGGTTAATTCGCTCAGTAATGTTTGCAGAATTAAAACGCAGGTCAGGCCCCGGCCTGACAACTTCATGTTCTGGCGTCAGGCCAGGGCCTGACCTGCGCGGTGATCATCACTTATTCGGGGCGGCCGCGGCGGTTTTGGCGGACGGTTTGTTCCCAGGTGAGGTACAGCTTTTTGAGACGCGCCAGGTCGTTCGGGCGGGCGTCTTTGAGGTCGTGTTGTTCGCCAACGTCTGAAGCGAGGTCATACAGATGTTCGTTGTATGAATCGCCCTTGCGGCGGGCCACGAATTTCAGGGCGCCTTGTCGAACGCCCATCCAGATGGTTTGTCCGCGCGGCTTGCGCCAGTACAGCGTGCGGTCGAAATCCGTTTTGGCCTCGGCGACGTGTTGGAGAATGTCGATGCCTTCCAGCGGTTTGTCGGCCGCGGGTGTCGCGCCGCCGATGCGGGCCATCGAGGCGGTGAAATCGAACGTGATGCACGGCTGATCGCAAACCGTGCCGGCGGGGATGACCCCCGGCCAGCGCGCCATGGCCGGCACGCGAATGCCGCCCTCCAGCGTGCTGCCCTTGTGGCCGGACAGCGGCGCATTGCGGGCGCTGCGGGTGCCCCCGTTGTCGCTGGCGAAGATCACGACGGTGTTCTGCGCGATCCCTTCATCGTCCAGCGTTCGCAGCAGATCGCCGATGCGCTTGTCCATATGTTCGATCATGGCGATGTAGACTTCCGGCGGCGACTTGCTTTGATTCCACAGTGGTGAATCCAGCGGCAGCGGATCGTCGAGCAGATCGTCCGGCCCCTGAAACGGCGCATGGGGGCATGTGTACGGCACGTACAGGAAAAACGGTTTGTCACGCGGCTGCTTGATGTAGGCGATCGCTTCGTCGGTCATCAGGTCGGTGAAATACCCTTCGCGGTGGATGGGCCGACCGTCTTGAAAGAGGTTGTACCCGGCGACGGTGTCCAGGTAGTAGAAGTAATCCATCCCGCCGCCGATGCAGTAAAAGGTGTAGTCGAACCCGTGGAGATTCGGCGCGAATTTCGGTTCGTAACCCAGGTGCCATTTGCCGGTGATGGCCGTGGCGTAGCCGGCGTCTTTGAGCAGGCGGACGATCGTTTGCTCTTCGGTTGGCAGGCCGAGGTCGTGGGTTTCGCGCAGGCGGATGGCGTCGTCGTATCGGCCGACGTTGCCGGTGCCGATGGCGCATTCCAACCCGCCGACCCACTGCTGGTAACGGCCGGTGAGCAGGGCGGTGCGCGTCGGCGAGCACTCCGGCCCGTTGGCGTAGTGATTGGTGAAGCGAACACCCTGGCGGGCGAGGCGATCGAGGTTGGGGGTCTTGATGTCCTGCCGTCCGTAGCAGGCCAAATCGCCGTAGCCCAGGTCGTCGGCGAGGATGAACACGATGTTCGGCCGTGCGCCCTCGGCCGCTGCGTTGACCACGTCGGCCCGGAATGTTGCGGCGAACAGCAGGGCGGTCAACGCCAACAAACGGATGAAGCTTCGCACGGTTGTGAGCGGTTTGTTCATCGCCGGCTTCCTTGTTTTGACTTCTCAACGGGCGCAGACCAACAGGCCCATCATGACTGACCGCCGCAGCGGTTGCAATGTTTTTCGTTGCTCGGCGTAACTTCAATCGGTATGTGAAACGACCGCATGCCGCAGGGGCAATGCGCCACTCGCCGGACTGACTTGCCGGTGATGGTCGAATACGTGAACATGATCGCGATGTGGTGCCGTGAGGTTTTTATGCTGCGGATGCTGGCACAGTTCGATCTGTGGTTGCTGACGGTGTATGTGTTATTGTTCGTGTTTTTGGCGGCGGCCACGATCGTGGGCATCGTGTATCAGAGTTGGAAGCATCGACGCGACGGGGTGAAGTTTCCAAAGCGCGAGATGGTGAACATCCGCTACCAGGAGCGGTGGGCGTCGGGCAACTCGCACAAAACATTCTTCACGCGACTCGGCGGGGCGAACAACTGTCTGAATCTCGTGGTCACCGATGACGAACTGTGGGTGCGGCTGACTTTTCCGTTTAACGTGTTCGCGATGCCGCTCGATCTGACGCACCGCATCCCGCTGGAGTCGATCACCGATCTGCAACGCAAGAAGCGAGTCATGCTGATCACCTACACGCGCGCCGATGGCGAATCGCGGACGATCAGCGTGGTGTCGCATCACCCCGAACAATTCTGGGCCGCCCTGACGGACGCGGATCGGGTGTAGGTCAGGCCCCGGCCTGACAACTTCATGTTTTGGTGTCAGGGCAGGGCCTGACCTGCGGCGGCAATGTTCAGCGGATTAGGGGGAGGCCTGCATTTGTGGGGATCGGCGGCGCGTGGCGGGTGGTGCTGTACAATGGCGCGCACCTCTCCCGGTGGGAGAGGTCGGCCCGAAGGGCCGGGTGAGGGTGGTTTCGTTTGTCGATTGCGATCGTTACGAAGCCGATTTGAACTGATGTGCACCCTCACCCCTGCCCTCTCCCTCAGGGAGAGGGGGTTGTGAACCCTTTTTTCGAGGCGAACATGAAACGCATCTTCGTGAGCGGACTGGTTGTGTGGATGGCGATGTCGATGGCGACTGCGGCGCGGGCCGAGCAGGTGACCAGCCCCGATGGCAAGACGGTTGTGACGCTGGAACTGGTCGACGGGCAGCCGACGTGGCGGATCGATCATGATGGACAGGCGGTGCTGAAGCGCGGCGCGCTCGGCGTGGCGGTCAAACCGCGCGCGATCGGGAAGCTGGCGGCCGTGAAGCTGGACCGGGCGGATCATCACGAAGTGGTGAAGCTGCCGTGGGGCAAGTTCGCGGCGTATCGCAATGACTATCACGAGGCGGCGTGGACTTTGCGCGAAGCGGGTGATGCCGGTCGCGTGTTGCGCATCGTGGCGCGCGTGTATGACCGGGGCGTCGGCGTGCGGTATGAATTCCCGGAAGACGGCGGGTGGGGCTCGTCGATCACGCTGGCTGACGACGCCACGGAATTCTGCTTCGCCGAAGATGGCACCTGCTGGTCATATCTGCAGGAGCGGTCGCCGAAGGGGCCGATGGCGATCAGCGCGATGGCGGCGAGCAAGGGCGGCAACCCGCCGATGACGGTGCGCAACGCGGACGGACTGCACATGGCTGTGATGGAAGCGGCGATTTTCGACATCGCGCCGTTCACGCTCGTTGCCGCGGACAGCGGAGGGGCCTGTGTCCGTGCGACGTTTGACGAATCAATGCTGGCGGCGGGGGGGCACACCTCGTGGCGCGTGTTGCTGATCGAACCCGAAGCCGGCGGACTGCTGACTTCACCCGTGCTGTACTGCCTGAACCCCGCCCCGCCGGAAGGGATCACCGGCGACTGGGTCAAACCCGGCGCCGCGATGTGGGACTGGCGCGAGTGGGGCGCGAAGACGGATGACGGTTTCACCTACGGGCTGGACATGCCGAGCTGGCGTCGCATGATCGACTTCGCCGGCAAGCGCGGCGTGGCGTACGTCGTGCTCGACGCGGGGTGGTACGGCGATGAGTGGTCGAAGGATTCGGACCCGCAGACCAACCGCGATTACCTGCTGGTTCAGCCGGACCCCAATTCGCCGAAGCTCGAACGCCGCCCTGCCCCGGAAAACTGGAAAGACCCGATCGACATCCCCGAGCTGATCCAGTACGCCAAAAAGCGGAACGTCGGCATCGTGCTCTACTTCAACGACCTGGCGGCAGACCACAGCCCGCTCGGCGAAACGCTCGCGCTGTATGAAAAGTGGGGCGCCGCGGGGATCAAGTACGGGTTCATGAAAGCCAAGGGTCAGGCCAAAGTCCGCAAGACACGCGAGATCATCGCGATGTGCGCCAAGCATCATCTGATCTGCGATTTCCACGACGGGCCGATCCCGCCGTCGGGCGATGAGCGGACGTATCCGAACTACGTGGCGCGCGAGTTCTGCCACGCGCAGTCTGATGCGTTGCGCAGCTTCGGGCCGGAGGACTTCTGCAAGACGGTGTTCGTGAACATGCTGGCCGGGCCGCTGGACATGAACAACGGCATGTTCACGTTGAAGGATCCCGCGGCGGACAGGCCGAAGGTGTTCAAGAATATCGACACGACGATCGTGGCCGAGACCGCCCGCGTGTTGATCACGTATTCGGGGCTGGCGATTCTGCCGGACACCGCCGAGGCCTACGAGGCGAAGGCGGACCTGTTTGAGTTTATCGGAAAGCTGCCGATGACGTGGGACCAGACACGCATCATCAACGGCAAGGTCGGCGAATACATCACAACCGCGCGCCAGGCCGGCGACGCGTGGTACATCGCTTCGGCGACCAACGACTCGGGGCGCACGCTCGATGTGAAGCTCGACTTCCTGACGCCCGGCGTGACGTACGACGTGACGCTTTACGAGGACGCGCCGGACGCGCACTACAAGACCAACCGCGAGGCGTACCAGGTGCGCCATGCCAAGGCCAAACGCGGCGATGTCATCCAGGCGAAGCTCGCGCCCGGCGGCGGGCATTGCATGCTGCTGACTCCCGCCAGGTAAACACACGCACGGGTGAAAATAAAACAGGCCACACCCTTTCGAGTGTGGCCTGCGCCCTTGTGGGGGCCGTGGATAATCATCTTCCACGCCGGTGGGAATCTGTCGATCAGCCTTCGGGGATCACGACGGTGTCGATCACGTGGATGACGCCGTTGGTGGTCATGATGTCGGCCGCGACGATGTGCGCTTCATCGACGTGGGGCTTGCCGTCGTGCAGGGCGACCTTCAACGCCTGGCCCTGGACGGTTTTCAGCGTCGACTGGCTGAGCACTTTCTTGGCGGTCATCTCGCCGGGCACCACGTGATAGGTGAGGATGGCGACGAGTTTGTCCTTGTTTTCAGGCTTCAACAGGCTTTCGACGGTGCCTTCGGGCAGCTTGGCGAAAGCTTCATCGGTCGGCGCGAACACGGTCAACGGGCCGTCGGACTTGAGGGTGTCCACGAGGCCGGCCGCTTTGACGGCGGCGACGAGCGTGTTGAACTTGCCGGCCTTGGCGGCGGTGTCGACGATGTCCATGCTCGGGGCCTTGGACTTGTCGCCGGCGTGGGCGTCGCAGGTCTTGCAGGCTGAGGCCGGCGCGACGAATGTGAACGCTCCAACGGTCAGGGCGGCGATCAGGAGGGTGTTGAGCAGGCGGGTCATGGTGTGTTTCCTTTCGGGTGGGTGGATCGCGCGGACGGGCGCGGGTGTGGTGTTTACGCGTGGTGCGGGGTCATGTGCCAGCGCTTCTGGATCATCGGGACCGACGCGGCCTGGTAGATCGCCGCGGCGCCGACGAGGATGTACACGATCTTGCTGAGCACGGCGGTGTTGCCGCCGAACAGCGCGGCGACCAGGTCGAATTCGAAGGCGCCCCACAGGCCCCAGTTCAAACCACCGACGACCAGCAATACGGCTGCAATGATGTCGAGCGTTTTCATGACGAGTTCCTTTCAGTCAACAGGTGCGGTGCATGCGCCGAGTCAACGAGACTCGGCGTTGAGGATGTTGAAGATTTCGAGTCGAGCGGCGGGATCGCTGTGATAGATCCCGCGGTAGGCGAAGGTGACCATGGTCGGATGCGCCTTGGCCACGCCGCGCATCTTCATGCACATGTGTTCCGCCTGAACGACGACCGCGATGCCGCGCGGGGCCAGGTGCTGCTGCAGCGCATCGGCGATCTGATCGGTCAGCCGTTCCTGTAGCTGCGGGCGACGTGCATAAACCTCCACGAGCCGGGCCAGCTTCGACAGGCCGACCACGCGCCCGTCGCCCGGCAGGTAGGCGATGTGCACACGACCGATGAACGGCAGCAGGTGGTGCTCGCACAGGCTGAACATTTCAATGTCGCGCAACACGATCGGCTGATCGCAACGCTGCTCGAATGTGCGGCCAAGATGCACCGCCGGGTCTTCGAACCGGCCGCGCATGAGTTCCGCCATCGACCGGGCCACGCGGCGGGGCGTATCCAGCAGCCCTTCGCGGGCCGGGTTCTCCCCGAGAGCCACCAGTAAATCCCGAACGGCTCGGGCGGCGGCGTCCAGATCGACCGCTCCGGCATTCGCGGCCGCTTCGGTCGTCGCGCCCTCGCCGAACGGGGGCGATCCGCCCTCGGCGCAGGCACCCCCAGCCGTGTGAACACACAGGTGGGCATGGTCCGCCGTGGCGTCGCCGTGGGTGTTTGAACGAATCATGTGAGGCTCCCTAGGTAAACGGTCATTTCATCTAAAACGTTCAAAACGTTCACAAGAAGGATAGTCATCCCTCCGCGCGAATGTCAAGGTTCTGCGTAAAATTCTTGAATACGTGTGTTAAATCGTTATTTGGCGAGGTGTTGACCGATGTGTGTTTCGGTCTATAATCAACCAAATCGTTCACATTGAGGTTGGGCCGATGGCATTTAAGGCATATTTATCTCCGCGGGAGCTCGGCAGCGCGATCGGCGTGAGTGAATCGTCGCTCAAGCGGTGGGCCGATGAGGGCCGCATCGATGTCAGCCGAACCGCCGGGGGCCATCGGCGGATTTACATGGCCGAGGTCGTGCGATTCATCCGTGACTCGGGCATGCCGGTACTCAAGCCGCAACTGCTGGGCTTAGAAGAACTGGCCGAGGGGCAGGCGGCGGTCGGCGAAGAGGCGGCGGCGCTGGAGTCGGCGCTGACCGAAGGGCGCGCTTCGCGGGTGCGCGGCATCATCGTGTCGCAATACCTGGCGGGTGTTTCACTGGCGTCGATCTGCGACGATGTGATCGCCCCGGCGATGCAGCACATCGGCTCGCTGTGGGAGCACGGCGACTCCGGCATCTTCATCGAACACCGCGCCACGGACCTGGCCATTCAGGCGCTGAATCACCTGCGCGTTCTCATGCCGCGCCCGAAGGACAGCGCGCCGATTGCTGTCGGCGGCTGCACGCAGGGCGATCCGTATGCGCTGGCTTCGTTGATGGTGGCGACCGTGCTGGCCGCCGACGGGTGGCGCGAGATGAACCTCGGCCCGGACACGCCCGATGCAGTCCTGCTCTCCGCGGTCGAGCAGGCCGATGCGGAGCTCGCCTGGCTCGGTGTCAACCTGCATGAATCACCCGGCGACCTGCCCCAGCGCATCGTCCGCATGGCCGAGTCGCTCGGTCAGCGCAACACCTTGCTGGTCGGCGGCGGGCGGTCTTGGCCCCGGCGTATCACCGGCGCCCCGGCAAGTCTTCATACCGTCTCATCCATGTCCGAACTCGCCGCCCTGGCGCGCGGCCGCCGCAGTGCTTCTTCGTGATGTCGTTGACACGTTGAAGCGCTAAATTTGTGAGAAATCGGAGATTAAGCGTTAGATTCCGGCGGCTTCTGCTATTCTATCCATGAGGCTATACGTCATGGTGTAGCCGGGGTCCGACCTGGCGCCTGCGACCGTTCGGTCATGCAGCGCCGGTCGGCGGACTGAATGAGCGATCCCGCCCCGCGTGAATCTATCGCATAGAGGCCGCGCGGAATCTATATCTGCTTCGCGACAATTTGATTGGAGTGACCATGAGACGTCTGGCTGCGGTTCTGACGCTGGTGTTGGCTGTATCTCCGGGTGTTCTGGCCGGCGGCGGGGGCGAGAACATGATTCTCGTGGTCAATCCCAACGATGAAAATTCACTCCGCATCGCCAACGCCTACGCCCAGCTTCGCCACATCCCCGATGCCAACATCATCTTCGACATCGCCCCGCCGACCAGCGGCGGTTATGCCTACACCTCGCTGAGCAAACAGCAGGTCAGCGATCTTTACATCACCCCGCTGGCCAACATCATCAACCAGCGCGGCCTGACGAATATCGACTACATCTCCACGGTCGGCCAGGCCACCGCCTACAGCGCCCCCGGCTACTTCGGCTCGGATACGCGCGACTCGGTGACTTATGCGCTGTCGTTGTTGACGCCGTTCTCCAACGGCCTGAGCACCGACGCCGGCCGATACCACACCACCTCGCTCTACCGCCTCGCCGGCTCAACGCCCAACAACACCGCCATCCACCACGACACGGTCTACAGCGAATACTTCTACAATCCCACCACGGGAACCGGTTCCACCGTCGATACCCAATACTACCTCGCCGGCGCTGCCGCCTTCACCGGCTTCGGGGGCAATTCCGCCGACCAGGTCATCGCCAATCTTCAGACCACCGTCGCCGGCGACGGGACCAAACCCGCCGGCACAATCTACTTCGAAGAAAACAACGACATCCGATCCAACACGCGCGAGTCGCAATGGCCCGGCACCAAGTCCGACCTCGATGCCCGCGGCATTGATTATCTCGAAGAGTCCAATGTTGCCGGCAGCACCCCGCAGAACCGAACCGATGTGCGCGGCGCCGTTGTCGGGCGCGCCTACCTGACCCTGCCCAACGGTTCGACATATCTTCCAGGCGCGTGGGCCGACAGCCTGACCAGTCACGCCGCCACCTTCGACAACCGCAGTCAGACCAAGGCCACCGAGTTCATCCGCTCCGGCGCCGGCGCGACCTCCGGCACCGTCACCGAGCCCTACGCGGTGTCCTCCCGCTTTCCGAACTCCGACATCTTCGTGCACACAGCCGACGGCTCCACGCTCGGCGAAGCGTTCTACAAGTCCGTCCGAACCCCCGATCTGCAGATGTTCATCGGCGACCTGCTCGCCCAGCCCTACGCCGATGTGCCCGTCGTCGATATCACCGGCGTCGCCGACAACCAGACCGTCAGCGGGCAGATTCAGGTCGGCGCCTCGGCCTCGCTGAACGCCCCGACCCTCGCCACCGGCATCAAGCAACTGAACCTCTACATCGACGGCAAACTCGCCGGCTCGCCGATCGTCTCCGATGGTGGATCGTTCGACATCGACACCACGCAGTTATCCGACGGCATGCACGAAATTCGTGTCGTGGCGCTGAACAACGCGCTGGCTGAGTCGTCCGGCTCGCTCGTCCGCGACATCGTCGTCGATAACCACAACCGCTCGGTGGATGCGACCAGCGGCGCGCTCACGCTGGCCGCCACGCAGGTAGGGTCGGTCTCGGTCAGCGCCGCAGCGGGCGATGGTACTGTCACCCGCGTCGAGCTGCGCCAACTCGGGCGCGTGATCGGCACGCTCAACGCCGCGGCCGGCAACATCAACGTCGACGCTTCGCAACTCGCCTACGGCGACAATCCCGTCGTCCCCGTCGCCGTCTATTCGGATGGTTCGCAAGTCGCCGGCGCTTCCATCGCCGTGCATCGTGACACCCCGGCCCTGCAGATGGGCGCCGCGCCCACCGCTCTTGCCGATCGCACGCCCGGCGTGAAAGTCGAATACTTCGCCGGCCAGGGCGCTTCGTCCATTGCCGCCAGCGACTTCACCGGCACGCCCGATCGCGTCGAGCAGGCCGACGCCCTGAACCTCTACAGCGGGCGCACCTACCTCAACGCGTCCAACCAGGTCACCCGGTACAGCCGCCTCGACAACTTCACGCCTTTGTCCATGCAGCTCGACGACGTCGGTATCAACCTCGATCAACTCGCCGTCCGCGCCTCGGCCAAATTCGAAATCGACGCGGCCGATGAAGGCGAATACGAGTTCTACTTCTATCGCACCAACGACTCAGCCCAACTGTTCATCGACGGCCAGCAGATACTCGGCTTCGACAACTTCAACGGCGGCAAGCTCACGCAGTTCGTCCCCGCCCTGTTCCTCGGCGCCGGCGAGCACGACCTGACCGTCCTCGCCGCCAACCTGGTCACCTCGTCGGCCGCGGACTACTTCGACATCTCCGTGATGTACCGCAGCCCCGACGGCATCACCCGCCTCGCCGACAGCAGCTTCCTCTACACCACCCCCATCCCCGAACCCGCCGCATTCGTCACCTTCCTGCTGGCCACAACCCTGATCCACCCCCGCCGCCCACGAAGATAACACCCGCCGCCACCCCGCTTGTTGCAACGCATCACTCCGCAGCCACGGCCTCGCCATGCCGCGTGCCGCAAAATGCTGTCCGCGCATCGCAAATGGATCAACAATCCACCCTCGTGACGAACCGCGGCCTTATCATTAAATTCTAATTTTATTAAGAACATTAGAATTTAAAAGTGTGTGCCACATGGCCTCGTTTCGATCTGAGTCGTCGGAGTCTGGCGACCCATTTCATCTGCCGGGCAGGGTAAGTGTTCGGGCTGTCCAACGATTCGGCGACAAGGTACAATCCTTGCCTAAGTCCTACCGGGGACAAGCTTTGGTTGTATCTAATAAACATCTTCTTCGCGTCGAACGCTACGAATACGACCCCTACGGCCAACGCCACGTCTTCTTCTCCCCCGGAACCAACGACCCGCAGGCCTACGCCCCGACCTACATCTCCCGCCGCGTGTCGATCAGCAGTGTCGATCAACCCTACGGCCTGTGCGAATTCGGCCACCAGGGACTCATGCACGACGAATCCCTCGGCCTGATCTACAACCGCGCCCGCGAACTGCATCCGAAGTTCGGCCGATTCATGCAACGTGATCCGTTGAGGTATGTTGATGGCGGAAACTTGACAGAATACGTTCGATCGAAACCAATTAACCTGCTTGATCCAATAGGATATGAGTCCGTCATCGTCAACATAGTCCTTGATAAAGCACTCAAATTTAATGATCAAAGCAAGAAGGCATTTGAGAAGTTCTTCAATGACGCGGTGTCAGGGTGTTGCAAGAGTTCTCCACCGACGATTACATTTAATTGGCTAGAAGTGACCAGAGCGAAGTTCGATGCGTTGGACGATGATTCTAATCCCCACAGACCTCGCTATTTTGGTATACGGCTTCCAGCAGTAGAGGAAACGGCACCGACAAATGTTAATATTGGAATTAAAAAAGGCGATATTGGGAGTCTTGTAGGAATAGCTGGTGGTGCTGATTTTGTTGTAACTGCTGACCCGAATAACCTAGCTAATATAAAGGCATCAGATAAATTGTGGTATTTAGGCGGAGTTATGGCTCATGAATTTTGGCATGACCTAACTCAGTCTGATTGGACCATTGTAGCTCATCATCATAAAAAAGGATACGTTGATGCCGAGAATCCATCTTTAGGAAAGAGTTCTCGCTAGTCTGACGAAGCATTGAATGATTGGTGTAAATGGTTACGCAACAAGGTCAAGTGTTGTGACTAACAACTGTCGTGGATACTCTATGTCGATTTACATAAAATTAGTCATTCGGATCAGCTTGATCCTGTCGTGTATATTATTGTTAGTCATTCAGATACATCATATATCTGAGGGCGAGCTAATATACCTTGCTTCAGCACAAAATGATGTTGAAGCTGTCAACAAATGTATTGCCAGAGGGGATGATGTAAACTCAAAATGCCCAAGAGCCATAAGAGATAATGTGTATAGCCAATATTTTTGTGTTCCAATTGGAGTGCGATTATTTCCGAAGGGGGCAACGCCGTTGCATATTGCTGCGTTATATGGCAATCTATCGGTTGCTCAAGTTTTACTTCATCAGCATCCAGATGTTGATCCTGTTCTTCCTAACGACGGTCGAACCCCATTGCATTTGGCTCTTGAGATGGAGAGCGATGCTATGGTGAAACTCCTTGTTTCATCTGGCGCAGATCCGAATGTCTATGGGCCACAGTCAGATTCAGCGATTTTTGAAGTACTCTTGAACTCACGAATACGTATGTTGAAATTATTGATTCAAGCTGGAGCAGATATCAATGTACGCCGCCACTCAGATAACAAAACTCCGCTTGATATAGCTAATGAGACCAATCAATCTGACGTCATTAAGGTGTTGCAAGAAACTTCACAATATCGCAAAAACTGAGATGTGCAGGAACAACCGACGCCCCATCAGCCCCCTTATGTTAGTAGGATGAATCGCGAGGATTGATGTAGTCATTTTGCATCGTGAATTATTCGTTTTCGAGACTGACGTCGAGGGAGAGCTGGTCGCCGATGTGTTCGATTTCGGCGCGGAGGTCGGCTTCGTCGACGGCGGCGGGAACGCGGAGGTGGACCGTGGCCTGGAACATCGGCTCGCCGGTCATCGGGGCGCTGATGACCTTGGTGTCGAGCTGTTCGACGTTGATCTGGCGTTTGGCCAGGGCCTGGGTCACCTCGCGGATGAGGCCGGGGCGGTCGTGGCCGATGAACTGGAGCAGGACCGCCCGGGCGGCTTCGCCGGGTTCGGTGGCATCGGAGCGCACGGCGTGAACGGACAGGCCACCGGTTTCGCGGAGGGCCCGGAGCGATTCGATCAGGGCGTCGGCGTTGTCGGCATCGACCATGACGCGCAGGATGCCGGCAAACTTCCCGCTGAGATGGGCCATGCGGCTTTCCAGCCAGTTGCCTCCGCCGTCGGCGATGGTCCGCGACAGCGTTTCGACGAGCCCGGGTTTGTCCGTCCCGATGATCGTGAGCACGATCGATACCTGCATGGTCAGAGTCCTCGTGAAGGTGGACCGACAGTATAACGGACCAGACGCTTCGCGGGGCCTCAGCGTCGGCGTGGGTGGGGTGAACTTTGAACTGGGAACTTTAAACTCAGAACTTCAACCTTCCATCTCACTGCCTGATCGGGCGGAAGATGTCGAGGTAGAGGTTGTTGCCTTGTTTGGCACGGCTGGCGTCGGTGATGTTCGGTTGGAATGAAACCTTCTCAACCGGCGCGGCGGCGGGGTCCAGCGGCTTGCCGTCTTTGTTCTTGAACTGGCTGAAGGGGATCACCAGCGTCTGCCAGTCGGTGCCGACTTCGACATCGGCGTTGTAGCGGGTGTCTTTTACGAGGTAGGCGCTGAGGCCGATCTTGCAGGGGGCGTCGGCCCGGACGGTCAACTCGAAAGCATCGAAGTCTTTGCAGTCGAGCTTGCCGTAGTAGACCCCGAAGCCGACCCAGGCGGGATTGCCGCGGTGCTTGAAATTGACGCAGCGGACGAGGTGCTGATTGGCGGGCACCTGCGAGAGTTTGATCTCGCTGGCGTCGTTCTTGTAGGTGTAGGGTTTATCGTGACTGAACTGAATCATCCCGGGCGTGGACTTCGGGGGGATGTAGGACATATCGACGGCCGCCTCGGCGGGGCGCGTGCGATGACCGGCGTACCAGGCGAGCACCTGCATCTGCGGGCGCTCGATGCCGTCGACGGGCTCGACGCTCAGCGGGCTGTAGCCCCACCACGGGCCGGCCGCCCAGTAGGTTCCGCCGAGGTTGTTGGCCTTCATCTCGGCGAGGAAGTTGTCGAGCACAACGAGCCAGCGGGGATCATAAGCCGGCACGCCGAACTCACCGATGAACCCGCGCGCGTTGCGTTCTTTGAGCCAGGTGATAAACGGCTGCAGACGCTTGACGCCGGTGTCGGGCCCGGCGCCGTCGGCGTCGTAGGGTTTCTGGTAGGTGCCGGAGTTGTTGTGGTCGAAGTATTGGTGGGCTTCGTAGAGGAAGTTGTCAGCGGGATCGTGAATGTTCAGGTCGTCGTTATACTTCCGCCAGGAATGCGCCCCGCTCCACGCATCACCGCAGACGGTGATCACGTGATGCATGTCGACACGGCGAATCGCATCGACGGCCGCCTGCGCCGCAGCGGGCCAGAGCCCCTTGGTCCCGTGCGGTTCATTCATGATGCCGTAGGCCCACACGGCCGGCTCATCCTTGTAATGCTCGGCGAAGCGACGCCAGAAATCGGCGAAGGCGGCGTTGGGCACTTCATCTGTGCCGATGAGCTTGCCGCGATAGCGGGCGTAGTTGTGCAGGTCCATCAGCAGGAGCATGTCGCGCTGGCGGGCGAGCTCGACGACCTGATCCATGCGTGACAGTTCCGCCTCATCGAACGGGCCCATCAGCGCCGGTTGCAACCGCTCCCATTTGAAGGGCAGGCGGATGACGCGCATGTTCTGCGATTTGAAGTAGTCGAACGATTTGGCGCCGGGGTAGATGTAGGCCTGGCCGTACTTGCCGTCGGTCGGGCCGAACTCGGCGCCGGCGAGGTTGACGCCGATCGAAGTCGCCGGATCGGGCGCGGCCGCCTCGGGTTTTTCAGGCTCGGCGGTGGTTGCCTTTTTCTGTTCGGGGCGACTGCAGGCGGACAGCGACAGCACGATCAGCAGGGCCGACCACGCCATTGGGCGGAAAACATCGATGAATTTGAGCATATTGGAAACCTGGCGAGGGAGTGGGTGTGGACAGAGAATGATAAATGCCCCGTCAGATCACGACAACCTCGCGGTTTTATCGGCGTCGGCGAAGCAGGCCGATCGCGGCCAGGCCCAGCATGATTACGGTCGCCGGTTCGGGAATCGCCACGGCGCTCGGCGAGATCAGCACGTTCAACGGCGCCGTGGAGCCGGACAGATTCGACGCGATGAACACGCTGCCGGGCGCGTAGCCGACGAGTTCGGAGATGTCGAAGATGCCCGACGGCTCGGCGTTGTTCACCGCGATGCGCAGACGCGAGGTGATCGGGTCATCCAGATCCAGGCGCCACACGCCGATGCTTCCGCCGCTCAGTCTCGGCGCCGGCATGGATCTGGCGTATCTGCTCCGCGGTCAATGCCCGATTGTAGACCGCCAGGCCGCCGATCAGGCCGGCAAAGCCGTCGTGTTTGAATTGTGATTCGGGGTAGCCGCGCCACCCCGGGATCGCTCGATTGGCCACGGTGAACATCGCTCCATTTTTTCCGCCGTCGTGAATCGCCTTGCCCGGATAAGGAAACGGGTTGTAGTGTTCAAGCGTGTCCAACTGGCCGTCGACATACACGCGGAGCGCTTGTTGGTCGTATGTCGCGGCGATGAAATACCATTGTCCATTTTCTAACACCGTGCCGCCGGAGGCGTACGAGTGGCAGAACGTGTGACCCGGTGTCGCCCCGCCTTCAGCTGAAACATAAGCGTGGACCTGGCGCTTGGCCGGGGTGCGCTTGAACGTCCGGCTGTCGGTCTTGCTGCCGGCGTTGAGAAACAATCCATACTGACGATTTGAATCGGCCTCGTCCCACATGCCTGCCACGAACTGCCACGGCGTTGAATCCAGCCGCTTGACCCAGGCGAGGATGGTGTACTGCGCGCCTTTGCCGTGGATATTCAGAGCAGGGCAATCCGCCCGATCGATCGAAAACCACTGCCCCCGATTAACCTGCACGCTGTAAGGCCCCCAGATTCCTTCCTCGACCCGCTTGATGGGACCGTGACGTTCTTTCAGCGGATAGTCATGCGGGCCTTTCGCATGGCGCTGCTCACCGCCGGGTTCCTGAAAATCCCAGAAGCAGATCAAACCCGGAACATCACCGGGCTCAAGGGCCTGCGCGTTCTGCTGGGCGGACGCCGCCCCGTGAACCAACATCACCATCGAGCTGATCAATACCCAGCGTGTTCTTGTCATGACCAGATTTCCTTGTGCATGCGCGCGTCGAATCGTCAAGACCCTATACGCACAGCGTCATGCAATGCAAGTTGCGTCGTGATGTGTCAGGGGGTGATCAGCGGAAGTTGATTGCTTCAGTTTGCGAGGTGGGAATGAATCCGCCGAGATCCTGCTGATAAAACAGCACGATGCGATTGAGACTGCGGCTCCAGGTGTGGATGTAACGCAGGCGGTTGAAATCAATCCAGTTGACCGAGCCGTCGGTGTAGGCCTGGTTGTGCCCGGCGGGCCAGGGGTTGGGATCGGCGGGATGCGCGGGCATGCCTTTGTAACGATCGCCGCCGGCGCCCCACTGGCCATTGATTTTCATGGTGCCATCGGTGGCGAGCACCCAGGTGCTGCCGGCGGTACGGAGATTCCACGGGCTGCGTGAATCGGATTCGCTGAGCGTGCCCTGCCATTGGGTAAACCAGCGTTTGATCCCGCCGAAGTAGTTGTAGCCCATGATGACCGACGGGTAATAGTCCGAGCCAACCCCGTCGTACCACCACTTGGTTTTATAGTCACGGGAGGGGCAGTCCCAGAAGCCCGGCGGCATCGGACGAAGCACGCCGGAGCTGTCGCCTGCGACCTGCATCCGGTCGGGGCCGAGCAGACCGACCGTCGCGAAGGCTTCGGACCAGTTGAAATCTGAATCCGACGGTGAATTGTCATGGAACGGGTATTTGCGTTTGACCGTGATGGCGTTGGGCACACGACGCCCGACCCCGCTGGGCAATATGCCTTGATTGTCGAGCGTGTACAGGATCGACAGTTGAGCGATCTGGCGCAGGTTTGTGGCGCAGACCACGCGCCGCGCCTGCTCGCGGGCATGAGACAGCGCCGGCAGTAGAATCGCCACCAGCAGCGCGATGATGCTGACGACGACCAGCAGTTCAATCAGTGTGAAACCACTTCGGCGCATTGTGACAGCCCCTTCGTGATTATACGCCCTCAATGGGAACGTCGTCGCTTCGGCCACAGCGCCGCGGTCATCGGAACAAGCAGCGTCAATGACGCGGGCTCGGGAACTGCCGTTGCCAGCAGGGTTTGGGGCGACAGAGCCTCGTTGGCCCAGCGTACCTCGTCGATGATTCCGGAGAAACGATTGCTGGCGCCGGAATACGCGCCGATCCGGAAGGACGCGTCGCTATTGAAAATCGACGTGGCGGTGTAGTTGATCGTCGCCGTTTGCAGAGGCGTTCCGTCGGTGAGGTTTTTCAGATAGAACGTCGCCGAGCCGGCGTTGAAGGCCACCGCGGCGTAGTAGTCTTTGTCGGCTTCAGTGACCAGCCCCGAGTTTTGCGCCTCGGCGGTCGAGCCATTGGCACTGATGGCAAATCGCAGATTGTTCGTGGCATTGTCCAGACTCATGAACCATGCACGCTGATTGCCTGAAGATTCCCACTGCGAAGCAATCATGTCCGACGATGTTGCGGAGATGGTCGAGTAATTGAAATACGCTTCGATCGTGAAGGTCGATCCGACGTTGAAGTCGGCGTGATCCGAAACAATGAAGTTGCCGCTGCCGCCAAACTCGGCGGCTTGCTGATTGGACTGGCCGGTCTGTGGAACCACCGTGGGAAAGTCGCTGCCGTCACCGGTGGCGGGCAGGGCATAAGCGGACAAACTGCCACCGACCGAAAGCGCATGGCCGTTGCCGCTGGAGTCGGCGGTGAAGCCGCCGTCTTCGAAACGCCAGTAGCCGACCACATCCGCGGCGGCCGGTGCGGCGTTGAGGGTCAGACATCCGATGAGAATCGCAAACGCGTACGTGGTAACAACAAATCGAAGCATCTTGATCTCCTTTGTCAATGCGGGGGCTGAGCAGATATTGATGTATTGGATTGGGTTGGTTTGCCGTCTGGCTCAAACGGCACAGCGGCGATGCCGTAGACATACAGGCCCGGGGTCGCTCGATTCCCACCGTCGGGCCAGTGTGAACCAAGCGTGATCGTGCCGGCTTCATTCACATCGAGCCGCCAGACATTAAAACGGCGATCGATGCTGACGCCCGCGCCCCGGCCCAGCGACTGCCGGGCGGTGCTGTCGAGATCAAGTCCGATTTTCAAACCGGTGGCCACAAAGCCCATCCGGGTGAGCCAGCCGGGTATTGGAATGTCTTCGCTGGCGAACAGGAAGAGCGTTGTCGGGCGGTTTAAACTCAGCGTCACGGTCAGTTGGGTGTTGGTCTTGTCGGCCAGCGCGGTCTGAACATACTGGGCGCCGAGAAGTTCATACGGCAGGCCCGAAGCATCGACCGCGTTCCATTGATAATCACGATCGATATAGGCAAGAACATCCTCGTCCAGGCGCTGCGGAGCGATTTGATAGGCCAAGTCGTTGTTTGCCTGAACGGAAGCGATGCAGCCCGCCAGCGATCGAAGGTGAGCCACGCCCTGCACACACATTGCACTGAGCTCAGGCGTCAAGCGCCATTGCGCCCCGGTTCGATCGGTCACCTCAATGGCGCCTTCGATCACGAACACCTGCGCATCACCTTCCGAATTGGCGCGGATTTTGAATCTCGTGCCCAAGTCCTTCACGGACACTCGATTCGGCAAGTCCACGACAAAGCCGTGCGCGGAGGTTGGCACATAGGCTTCAAGCCTGCCGGATATGAGTTTGCCATGATTGGGGCCGGTCATCTCGAATTCGCATGGCCCGGTCAGATCGACCACGGCCGCGGAATCGAACATCACCTGCGCCTTGCCGGAGGCGAGTCGGATGACACCAGCCTGCAGGTTGCTGCCGAGTTGCGGTGTATCGCCGGCGAATACAGCGTTTTCGGTGTTGGTCAGCATCGCCACGGATGGGGGCGTCTGAGCGGTTGATGCATTGGGCGTTGTGTTGCGATCAAGTGCGATTGCAAACCAGAGACTCACCGCCAGCGCGACCGCAGCCGCGATCATCAGTGGTTTGACAAAACGAAATCCGCCGGTGGTCTGTGCGTCGAGCGGGGTTTGGTCTTTGGCCATCACTTGCCATCGCGTCAGCCAGGCAAGTTCCGCATGGGTCTGGGCCAGTTCACGGTAAAGATCGCGGTACATCCGATCCGACCGCAGCGCCTGCTCGAATCGCTCGTGCCCCGCGTGATCGATCATGCCATCCAGGAAGCGGGTGGCCGTTTCGTGGAACTCATCGAGATTCATGATCGGACCGGTCATGATCCCTCCGCTTCCGCGAGCGTCCGCTGAATGCACTCGGCCAGCGCCTTGCGGATACGCCCCAGCGACATGGAGATCGAGGCTGCCGGCCGCCCCGATTGCCGGGCGATCTGCGCCACCGATCCGTTGGGGCCGTAGCGCTGATCCACGATGGCCCGCTGAGATGGGGGCAACTTTTTCAAGCATTGATGCAGGGCGTTGAGGCGCTGATTGGTGTGCTCGAAAGGCGCCTCGTCGGCGATCAGATCTGCCACATCTTCGCTGAGTATGTGACGATCTCGGCGTTTGTCACGACGGTAGGCCCGCACCTGATTCCTCGCTACGCCGCACGCCCAGGTCATGAACGGCACCTCCGGGTCGTAGGCGTCTGCCTTCTCCCAGAGCACCCGGTTGGTGTTTTGAAGCACATCATGGGCGTGATCAGGATCGGGCAGAATCGACATGATGTACGCATACAGGCGAGCTTGCGACTCGGTCAGCTGGTTCACGATGTCGCTGTATTGCATACGATCGGGCATGACGATGAAGCCTCCTGCATTCAGTACATACCACATGCCGAAGCAATCGAATCACTTGGTTTGAACTTTATTCAGACTATTTCACAGGCCGTGTTCTTGACGTTGCCCCTGCGGCAAGTTTAACGCTCGCAGTCAGTTCTTAGAACAGACGAAGGAACAGCAGATGAAGGACGACCAGAACGAAAAGAAGCCCACGGTGTGACACCGTGGGCTTCGGGGTGTGTTGGTTGATGCGGTGGGTGGGTTAGGCCGTTGCCTTGGCGTAGTACTCGGCGACCTTGTCCCAGTTGACCACGTTCCAGAAGGCGGCGATGTAGTCGGGGCGGCGGTTCTGGTAGTTGAGGTAGTAGGCGTGTTCCCACACGTCCAGGCCCAGGATCGGGCAGCCTTCGCAACCGGCGACGGCCTGGCCCATGACGGGTGAGTCCTGGTTGGCGGTGGAGCAGACGGCGAGCTTGCCGCCGGTGACGACCAGCCAGGCCCAGCCGGACCCGAAGCGCGTGGCTGCGGCGTTGGCGAAGGCTTCCTTGAACTTATCGAACGACCCGAAGGCATCGTCGATGGCCTTGGCCAGATCGCCGGACGGAGCGCCGCCTGCGCCTTGGGCCATGACGGTCCAGAAGAGGGTGTGGTTGGCGTGGCCACCGCCGTTGTTGCGGACGGCGCCGCGCTTGTCTTCGGGGAGCTTGGACAGATCGCTGATCAGCGTGAAAACACAATCGGGGACGTCGAGGCCTTCGACGGCGGCGTTGAGTTTGGACACGTAGCCGGCGTGATGCTTGTCGTGATGGATCTCCATCGTCTTGGCATCGATGTGCGGCTCCAGGGCGTCAAACGCATAGGGCAAGTCGGGCAGGGTATAAGCCATCTTCGGGCTCCTTCAGATACGATTTTGCTGCGAACGGTTGCGTCGGCGAAACACTCCACCGACCGCGCATCACCGTAGAACAACCCTTTGAAATGGTCAAGTCAATCCGACGCCACGACGGCGAAATCAGAAAAACGCTGAGTTTGTCAGGCCAAATGTGCCCACAACCCATGAGCGTTACTGGCGAGTATCAACACCGCCGCCAGCAGCGTGCCCCAGAACCACGCGCCCAGATGATCGTCGTGCCCGTAATCGTGATGGTGGATGTGACTGCGCATGAGACACCTCCAGTTACATCATATCATCGGCTGTTCGCTACGTCAGTCTTTTTCCGACCGCCATCTCGTGCTCGTGCTCGTAATCGTAATCGTCACTCGTAATCGATTACGACGAACGATCACAAGCACGAAACGGATCGCAGTTACTTCCGCTCGGCGGTCACGATCGCTTCGATCAGACCGTCGATGTCGTAGCGCATCGCTTCGACGCTGAGTGTTAATCCCAGCTCGGCGGCGGTTTTCGATGTGATCGGGCCGATGCTCGCGAGTTTGACATCCTCCAGCAGCGACGCATCGCCCAATAGCTGCACGAAGTTGCGCACCGTCGAGCTGCTGGTGAATGTCACGTAGTCGACGCGCTTGTCCCGCAGGGCCTCGACGACGTCGTCCGGCAGCGACTCGGCGGTCTTCGTCTGATAGATCGTCAGATCGTCGACGGTGGCGCCGGCTTCGGTGAGTTTTTCATTCAGCGCCGGGCGGGCGATGTCAGCTCGGAGCATCAGCACGCGCTGGCCGGCCATGTCCTCCCGCGTGATCATCTCCGCGGCCAGCGATTCGGCGACGAACTGCGTCGGCACCAGGTCCGGGCGCACACCCATCTCGATCAGCGCCGCGGCCGTCGCATCACCGATCGCGCCGATCTTCACACCGGCCAGGTGGCGGGCGTCGAGTTCCATTGCGTCCAGTCGCTCGCGCAGCGCGGTCACACCGTTCACGGACGTGAGGATCAGCCAGTTGTAATCGCCGACGCGCCGGATCGCATCGTCGATCGGGGCCCAGTCGCTGGGTGGAACGATTTCGATCGTCGGGGCCTCGAGCACTTCCGCGCCGAGGTCTTCGAGCCTGTTGCGGAGGGCCGACGCCTGGTGGCGCGTGCGGGTGATGACGATGCGCTTTGAAAACAGCGGGCGTTTTTCAAACCAGTGCAGCGCGCCTTGCGGGTCGGCGTCGACCGCAGCAACCGGGCCGACGAGGATGATCGCCGGCGCGCCGAGCTGCGCTTTTTCAACCGCCGCGGCCAGTTCATTCAGCGGGGCGCGCACGCTGCGCTGCATCGAGCGCGTGCCCCATTGCACGACGGCGGCGGGGGTGTCGGCAGCCAGCCCGTAGCGCGTCAACTCTTCGATGATGAACGGCAGACGCCCCATGCCCATGTAGAAACACAGCGTGCCGCCGGACTGTGCGATCTTGCTGAGGCCTTCGTAGCTGGTCTGGGTTTCGTCCTTGGTGGGGTCTTCGTGACCGGTGATGAACGTCACGGTCGTGGCGACGTTGCGATGCGTCACCGGAATGCCCGCGTAGGCCGGGCCGGCCATGGCGGCGGTGATGCCCGGCACGACTTCGACAGCGATGCCGCGCTCGTGCAGGTAGATCGCTTCTTCGGAGCCGCGCCCGAAGACGTACGGATCGCCGCCTTTGAGTCGCACGACCACGTTGCCTTCGCTGGCTTTCTCAGCGAGCAGGGCGTTGGTTTCGTCCTGCGTGAGCTTGTGTTTTTTCGCCCGCTTGCCCGCGTCGATCATCTCGACATCCGCCCGGGCGTAATTCAGCAGGGCGGGATTCGCCAGGGCGTCATACACCAACACATCCGCGCGACGGATCAGTTCAGCCCCGCGGACGGTCAACAAGCCCGGATCACCAGGGCCCGCCCCGATGAGGTAGACGATACCGTTGGCGGGGGTTGGCGGGTTATTGGGACTTTGCTGCCGGGAATCGGACATTTTTTTCTTCCGGGATGTTAAGGCGGGTTAACTGTGACGATTATTCCGCCGATGCATTCTGTGCCGAGGCCGTGTGCCCGGCAAGCGAGGCCCCAACATGGTAAACGCTACGACGAAACTTGCCATCACCGACACCCCGGAAGACGATTTCCCCGCCCCGGCCGTGTACCGCTTCGACCGCCGCCGGTGCGACCGCCACGATCTCGGCGGGTGCGTCACGGCCGTGCGACGCGATCACGACATGCGCATCCATCGTCGCCCCGTCTGCTCGCTTCGCCTGCGGAATCTCTCCGACGGCGGCATCGGCGCCATCAGCGACATCCCCCTGTCGCCCGACGAACGCATCAGCGTGTACTTTCAGCCCCACGGCGCCGACCAGGGCTTCGAACTCGTCGGCCACGTCGTCCGCTGTCAGCCCCTGCGTGCCGGTCAAACCGACAAAGACCTCCCCGTGACCGGTTACGAAATCGGTCTTCGATTCGATCCTGCTACGGCTGCGTGAAAACGCTGCCCGTGCCTGCGAGAGGGCACGAAAGATGATCCGACGGCGGCCCTCACCGGTCGCCGTTTTTTATTTGCGCGATCACGGCGGGGAGAATTAATTCTCCCCGCCTGTGGGATTCAGCGTTTTGATCACATCGACGAATTCGCGATACACCACTTCGATCGCCTGCGGTTGAACACGCACGCCGCCGACGACCTGCATGAAGTTGGTGTCGCCGCCCCAGCGCGGGACCAGGTGAACATGCAGATGGCCCGGCAGGCCCGCCCCGGCGCAGCGGCCGACGTTGATGCCGATGTTGATGCCTTGCGGGTTCATCGCCGTGTGAATCATCCGCTCGGCGAGGTTGGTCAGCTCCATCAGCTCGACGCGCTGCTCGGCGGTCATGTCCGGCAGGTCGGCCAGGTGTTCGCCGAGGGCGACCATGACGTGGCCGTTGGTGTAGGGATACCGGTTCATGATGATCATGCCGGTGGCGGTGCGATGGACCACAAGCGTTTCGGCATCGGCCTCGGGTCGCGCCCAGGCGTCGCAGAGGAAACACGCCGGCGCGGGCGCGTCGTCGTCGAGTCCCTTGATGTAGTCCATGCGCCACGGCGCCCAGATGTTCGGCCAGTTCATGCCGAACAGGATAAGCTACCGGCCGAGGCTTTCCAACAGGTCGATCCATCGGCGGCAGCAGGCAGCGCGGCTGTGGTGCTGTTCGAAGGCGGTGCGGGCGTTGGCGGCGAGGCGCTTTCGTTCGGCCTCGTCATCGGCCAGCTTGCGCAGGGCTGCGACAAGACCGGCCGCATCATCCGTGGCGAGGGTGAGGCCGGCGTCAGATTGGTTGATGTCGATGGCGGTGTCTGAATCCGCCGGGCCGAGGTAGATCGTCGGGCGGGCGGCCGCCATGATGCCGTACAACTTGCACGGCACGGCGGTCCCGCTCATGCCGTCTCGCAGCGTCACCAGGTGAACATCCGCCGCGGCCAGCGACTCGCCGAGCATTTCACGCGGCTGATACGGCATCTTCACCGCCAACGCGTCGTCGATCTCCGCAAGCCGCTTGCCCCCGCCGATGAACACGAACGCGAAGCGGTCATCATCACGCAACTCGCGCATCGCCGCCGTGACCGCATCGAACGTGTGAATCAGTCCCGCATTGCCGGAGTACATCACGACGAACTTGTCCGCCCACGGCTGCGTGTCGCGCCACGGTGAACGCTCCATCGCCTGCACATCGTCGCCCGGGCTCCATGGCGTGATCACTTCGATACGCAGTTGCTGAACATGCTTGTTGACCAGGCGAACCATCATTCGCCCGCCCAGCGCGACGACTGCATCGGCTCGTCGAAAGTGCAGACCGTTGAGCCAGTCGAATATCCGCCACACCGGATTGCGCCGCGACCACAGGCCCATCTCGAATTCGATATCCGGGTGCAGGTCCATCGCCCAGCACACGTGTTTTGACTTGCCCTTGAACCACGTGGCGTACAACCCGATCAGCGGGGGCGTGGTCAGCGTGACGATGATGTCGAACTTGCGGGTGTGGCGCAGCAGGTATCCGCCGCAGAGCAGGTGGAATGACGCGTAGTCGATCACGCGCCCCAGTGTCGACCGCTTGCCGAAACCGGCCGCGGACAGGCGGCGGATGTTCACACCGTTGTGTGTCTCGCGTTTGGGTGTGGGCGCGCCCGTGCCGTCGTCATACTGCCCGCGGCTGCACAGCACGGTGATGTCGTGTCCCTGGTGGGCCAGGTCTTCGCAGAGGTCGACCATGAGCTGCGCCGTCGCCGCGACGTCGGGCCAGTAAAACTGATTGACGAAGAGAATCTTCATGTTTAGCCGGCGGGCTTGCCCGCCGCTTCATGCGTCGTTCAAAACGGCGGACAAGCCCGCCGGCTAAACGGGGTTGTTTCGATACCACTGGATCGTTTGGCGCAACCCCTCTTCGAATCCCACCTGCGCCCGCCACCCCAGCAGCTTCTCGGCGCGCGAGGTGTCCAGGCAGCGCCGGGGCTGACCGTCGGGTTTGGTCGAGTCCCACACGATTTCGCCGTCGAATTCACAGAGCCGAGCGATCAGCTCGACGAGGTCTTTGATCGTGATCTCGCGGCCGGTGCCGAGGTTCAGCGGTGTCGGGTCGGCCATTTTTTCAGCAGCGGTGATGATGCCCTCGGCAGCGTCGTCGACGTATAAAAACTCGCGGCTGGCGCTGCCGGTGCCCCAGCAGGTGATCGACTTGTCGCCGCGCTGCTTGGCTTCGAGGCACTTGCGGATCAACGCGGGAATCACATGGCTGGTATGCAGGTCGAAGTTGTCATGCGGGCCGTAGAGATTGACCGGCACGACGACGACGCCCGGAAAGTCATATTCGCGATGATACCCGTCGAGCATGACGAACAGCGACTTTTTTGCCACGCCGTACGGGGCGTTGGTTTCTTCGGGGTAGCCGTTCCAGAGTTCTTCTTCGCGGAAAGGCACGGGCGTGTGTTTCGGGTAGGCGCAGACGGTGCCGGTCTGCACGAACTTGGTGAGCCCGCGCCGGCGGCCGTGTTCGATCAGGTGAAGGCCCATGGCCATGTTGGCGAAAAAGAATCGCCCGGGGTGATCGCGGTTGGCGCCGATGCCGCCGACCTCCGCCGCCAGGTGAATCACGACGTCGGGGGCGAAGTCGTCATACATGCGCACGACGTCCGCCCCCTGCGTCAGGTCATACTCAGCCCGGCGCGGCACGCTAATGTTCGCACACCCGCGCTGGCGTAGCTTCTCACACACGACGCGGCCGAGAAACCCAGCCCCGCCGGTGACGGTGACGTTCAGTGTTGACCAATCCATGTCGCTCATGATACCGACTCGACAAGTCGCTTCCCGACGGCGCGCCCCTCGCGGATGGCGTAGTTGGTGCCGCGGTCTTCGGGGTAAATCTGCGCCATCGTCGCCAGGTACATGCCGTCGACGGGCATACGCTCGGCGGGAATCAACTTGCTGTAGTGCTTGCCGACGATCGGCTGCGAGTAGCGCGCCCGCCAGACGTGATGGCCCTGCACCCACGAACGATCGAAGTCGGGAAACATCCGCTGAATGTGCGGCAGGGAAAACTCGAACACCTGCTCGTCGCTCATGCGGTACAACTCCGCGTCGGCCGGCAGGTATTTCGACAGGTAGACGATGCGCTTGCCGTGGTAAGTCTCCGGCGGCTCGAAATTCGTGTGCTCGATGACCGCCACGTACGGAAAGCTCGGGTCGTTGACGTTCAGCCAGTAGGTTTCCGACAGCGAGCGGTCCAGCTCAAGCACGAGGCAGACATTGGCCAGGTACTCGATGCGGCGGAGGCTGTCGACGTAGGCAGCGTCGGCGTGGGGTTGGATCAGATCAGCGGCGATCGGCAGGGGGGTGGTCAGCAGCACGCGGTCGGCTTCGAAGTCCTTGCCGGCGGCGCGGAGGCCGGTGACGCGATTGTCGGTGATGTGCAGCTCGTTGACGGGATGATTCGTGAGAATCTCGCCGCCGTGTTTGACGATCTCGTCGGCCAGCGACTGGGCCAGCGAGGCGAAACCGCCGCGGTAGTAAGCGAGCATCTCGGCGGCGCCCTTGCCGCGACTGCCGCCGCGCAGCTTCAGCTTGTTCCACATCCACACCGCGGAAATCTTGTCGGCGAACGGCCCGAACTTCCCGGCCATCAGCGGTTCCCACACGACGCGGTAGACGTTCTCCCCGGCCATGTCGATCAACCACTGCCTGGCGGTGATGTCTTCGAGCGCCATCCAGTCCTTGACGCGCCGGGCCTTGAGGGCGAGATACCCGAGGCGCACGCGGTCGATAAAACCCAGCGGTTTGAACGTGAGCAGGTCTTTGGGGGTCGACAGGCGGTAGAAGTTGTTGGCGTAGTACATGCCCGTGCGCGTGGGGCGGAGGAGGATGCGGTCCTGTTGGCCGAGCTCTTCGATGAGGTCCATCACGTGGCGGTCGTTGGTGAACCAGTGGTGGTAGAAGCGTTCGAGGGATACGCCGTCGACATCGAAGCTGCCGGCGAGTCCGCCGACATCGGGGTCGGCTTCGAGGACTGTTACAGGCAGGCCGGCGCGGGCGAGCTCGTAAGCGGCGGCGAGGCCGGTGAATCCACCGCCGACGATGAGCGTGCGGGGTTTGGTGTTGGGATCAGCTTTCTGGGTCATGATGTCGAAGTTTCGGAATCGAGTTGTGAGGCTTCGAGGGTTTGTGCGTCGTGCAGGGCGCGGCGGCCGCGCGGCGCCAGCAGGAACAATCCGCCGACGATGGTGACCGGCAGCCACAT
This sequence comes from Planctomycetales bacterium ZRK34, assembly GCA_014873095.1. Classification (GTDB taxonomy): domain Bacteria; phylum Planctomycetota; class Phycisphaerae; order Phycisphaerales; family Zrk34; genus Zrk34. Next base: position 1,669,762 of record CP050848.1, on the reverse strand, counting down.
CATCAGGTGGGCCAGGAGGGTGAAGGCGGCGGCGGGGTCTTCGGCGGCGCCGTAGGCGATGATGCCCCGCATGGCGAAGTAGTCGAAGGTGCCGACGTACCCGGGCGAGGAGGGCAGCAGCGTGGCGAGCGTGCCTGTGCTCATGGCGAACCACGCCCCGATCGGCGGCACATCAATGCCCAGCGATCCGGCGACGCAGTAAAACACCGCGCCTTCGCAAAGCCACGCCGCGATCGAGAATCCGCACAGCGCCAACACCATGGTCGGCGAGCGGAAGATACCGACGGTGGACAAGGCCTGGTCGAACCACTTGAGCCCGCGCATCAGCCAGCCGCGCTGCTGGGCGAAGTCGGAAGCTTCGAGCTTGCGCACGCCGCGAAGGATCAACCGCTCCGCGGCGATGAGAAACACGAGCAGCCCCAGCGCAATGCCGGCGATGACTTTGGCCCCGGTGATGAACTTCGGATTGATCGCGCCGTCGGCCAGCGAGTGCAGCCCGACGAAGAAGATCGCCAGCAGCATGAAAAGGTCCAGCAGCCGCTCGATGACCATCGTGCCGAGGATGCGCATGGCGGGGGCGCCGATGTGGTGGCGAAACCCGACGATGCGGATCAGGTCGCCGGCCCGCATGGGCAGAATGTTGTTGGCGGCGAATGACCCGAAAAACGGGGCGAAACACGCACTCGCCGGCAGGGTTTTGTCGAACGTGCGGAGCATCCACCACCAGCGCAGCGTCCGCAGGGAAAAGTCGACGCCCAGCAGCGCCAGCGCCGCGATCAGCGGCATGAGCCGCGCCTCGGCGAGCGTGCTGCCCGCCGCCGACCAGTCGATGCGACCGAACGCCAGCCAGGCGAACACCGCCGCGATGGGCAGACCGATCGCCAGGCGCAACAGCCCCCCGCGTTTGGAAGGCGTTTCATCTTTCGGCGATGACATCGACCGACTCCTTCACGACTCCCCTGTGAACATCTGAACGGCCGGCGGCGTGTTGGAACCCGACGCATTCGCGCACCAGGTAGATGGGTCTGCGTTTGACTTCCGCGTAGATGCGTCCGACGTATTCGCCGACGATGCCGAGGCAGATCAGCTGAATCCCGCCGAAGAACACGACCGCGATGAACAGCAGCGTCCACCCGCTGATCCACTGCTCGGTGAACAGGCGCATCGCCAGGGCATAGATGATCGCCACGAACGACAGCGCCGCGCATCCAAACCCGAGGGTGCTGACCATGTGCAGCGGCGCGCGGGAGAACGACAGCATGCCGACCACCGCGAAGCGGATCATCTTCCGCAGCGGATATTTACTTTCACCGGCGGCGCGGGCGGCGCGCTTGTACGGCACGGCGATCTGTTTGAACCCGGTCCAGGTGACCATGCCGCGGATGTAGCGGTCGCGCTCGGGCATCGCCTTTAAGGCATCGACGACGGAGCGGTCCATCAGGCGGAAGTCGCCGGTGTCCAGCGGCATCGGAATTTCCGACATCGTGTTGAGCATGCGGTAGAACAGCTTCGCCGTCCACAGCTTGAAGATGGATTCACCCTGGCGATCGGTGCGCTGGCCGTAGGCGACCTGATAGCCTTCGCGCCAGCGGGCGAGCATGTGTTCGATGACCTCGGGCGGGTCCTGCAGATCGGCGTCGATGAGCACGACCGCATCGCCGGCGGCATGATCGATGCCGGCGCTGACAGCCATCTGGTGTCCGAAATTCCGCGCGAAAAGAATCAACCGCACGTGCGTCGGATCATTCTTCTGAAGATTGCGGAGGATCGACTCGGTCTGGTCGGACGAGCCGTCGTCGACATAGATGATCTCGTAGCGCATGCCGATCAACTTCAACACGCCCGATAATCGCTTGTGCGTGGTGGCAATGACTTCCTGCTCGTTGTAGCAGGGGACGATCACGCTGAGAAGTTGTCCGGAAGACGGCTGATCCATGGGCTCAATCTGTATCGGTCAGATGCGGGGGACGGGTTCAGAGTGGTGGATTATTCCCGGGTATTTCGGCGGATTCTTCTATTTATCGGTTTTACACGCTTTTGACACGCACTTCCATGCCCTGCACGGAATCGACCTGGATGCTGGTTCCCCGGTCGATCACGCCGCTGATGCTGATACACTCGAGTCGGCGGCCGTCGATCGTGCAAATGCCGACCGGCCGCAGTTCCGACACCGCCTGCCCGCGCGCCCCGACGAGGGACTGCGGATCGGCATCGCGATGTTCTTCATACTTTACCCCGTCGGCCCCGGCCTTCTGTCGCTCACCGAGAATTAATATCTTGCCGATCGGCGTGTGCGGGAAAATCTTCAGCCCCGTGAAAAACGCCACCGGCACCAGAATCAGCGACGCGACCATGCCGATCATGCCCGCGGTCGTGCTGATCATGAAAAGGCACACGTTCGCGCTGATCAGGCAGACCGCGGACATCAACCCCAGCAGCCCGCCGCTGGGGATCAACACCTCCAGCACGAAAAACAAAAACGTCAACCCGATCAGAACGACTGCCCACATCTCCGTCGTCACGTTAAACCTCCTCGACCACGATGCGGTTGCCCTGCACGGCGACGACCTTGATCGTCTTGCCCGGCTCGATCCATTGTCCGTCGGACACCACGTCCACGAGTCGATCGCCGAACATCGCCCGGCCGACCGGCCGCAGCATCGCCGTGACCTTTCCGCTGTCGCCGATGTGCACGCCGAGCTCCGACGCCGTCGGCGGTGAGCTTGGCGATTCGGTGGTCGACGCCCCGGCGCTGACGCCGTCGGATAGCACCAGCCGGCTGAACAGCGGCAGGTGGCCGAAGTGCTTGGTCAGAAAGTACAGCCCGACCGCTGAAACCATCATCGCCACAAACATCGTGATCACGCCCTCACGCAGCATGTCCCACGAGCCCGGCAGCGTCGGCATGAAGCCCGGGCCCGGCTCGTACTGCACGAACGTCATCACCAGCCCGATCATGATCAGCGCGATGCCCGCCACCCCCGCGAAGCCGAACCCCGGGATCACGAACAGTTCAACCCCCAGCAGGATCACCCCCGCCGCGACCACCAGCAATTCCGTCACGCTGGCCAGCCCCGACAGGAACGGCGCCCCGAACAGAATCACCGCCGCGATCACCGCCACCGCGCCCGGCAGGCCCAGCCCCGGCGATTGCATTTCCGAGTACAGCCCCATCAGCATGACGATCGTGAGAATCCCGCGGATGATCGGCGAGGTTAAAACAGCCACCAGTTGCTCGGACCAGTTGGCCTCGTAGCGGTGGACCTGGTCGACGGTCGTGTCCAGGTGGGCGGCGAGCTCGGTTTCATCGGCGATCTGTTTTTTGGCGAAGCCGTACTCGATCGCCTCGTCGCTGAGCATCGTCAGCAGCTTGTCCGCCTCGAGCACTTTTTTATCGATGGCCCAGTCGGAGGAGCCAACCTCGTCGGTGGGCTTTTCACCCGGCGCGATGAGGTTGAATTCGTGCAGCTCGGTCGAGCGGACGTAGCGGGTTTCCCTGGTCGCTTCGTTTTTGATGCGGTAGATCGCCGGGCCGAGCGTGACCATCGCCTCGCAGAGCTCCAGCGGGTAGCCATTGGCTCGGGCCGAGTCACGGAACTCGGCGAAGATGTAGCTGTCGAGTTTGGCGCGTTCGGTCTTGCCCAGCGATTGCAGGCCTTCGGGGCCGATCATGATCGCGGCACAGTCGCCGATCTTGCCGCGCGGGGCGACGATGATTTCATCGCACGCCAGGCTGATCAGCGCCCCGGCGCTGATGGCTTCGGTGTTGACCCAGGCGACGGTGTGGACATCGAGGTTTTTCAGACGCCGGGAGATGTCCATGGCGCTGGAGACCTGCCCGCCGGGCGTGTCCAGGTCCAGCACGATGCACGCGGCGCCGTGTGATTCAGCCTCGGTGATGCAGCGGTCTAAAAAGTCGCGGGTCAGGTCGGTGATCTGTGTGCGGATGGGGACGATATAGACCCCGCCGCCGGCCACAGACTCGGTTTGCATGACAGGCGCTGCGGGTGGGGCGTCATCTTCGTTCTGGCCGAACGTGACAGACCCCACCAGCGCGGCCGCGATCAACATCAATGCCATCCGCCGGATATTCATGAAACTAATTATATCGCCCCGGGCCCCAACTCGCGATGTGCTTTGGTGGTGATTGGCTTTTCGTGCTAAATTGTCGGGTATGACACGTGTGTGGATGATCGCGGCGGTGGCGCTGGGGGGAGCAGCGGGGGCGCTGTTGCGATGGGCGCTGGCGGCCGGGTTTCAGCGATTCAGCAGTATGCAGTTTCCCCTGGGCACGCTGGCGGCGAACCTGATCGGCTGCTTCGCGGCGGGCCTCGGATACATCTGGCTCGTCGAGCGGGCGGCCAATCCCGTGCTGCGCATGGGCCTGATGGTGGGCCTGTTGGGCGCGCTGACGACCTTTTCGACCTGGAACCTCGAAAGTCTGCTGCTGCTGGAGCAGCGGCGATACGGGCCGGCCGCGGTGAATCTGCTGGGCAGTCTGGTGCTCGGGTTGATCGCTGTGGCGTTGGGCATGGCCCTGGCCCGGCGGCTTTGAACGAGGCGGTTGTAGGCACATTTGTTGTAAAGGATCCGGTCATGACCCATCACGCAGTGCCCGCTGAGCGTCTGACGATCTACTGCTCGGAGTCCGACCGCCACGACGGTCACAACCTCATGGAGTGGCTGCTGCGACAGGCCTACGACCAGGGCCTCGGCGGCGCGACGACCCACAAGGCCCTGGCCGGGTTCGGCCACCATCGCCGCATGCATCATCAGCACGTGCTGGTCATGGCTGAGGAACTGCCGATCGTCATCGAGATCATCGACATCCCCGAGCAGATCGACACTTTCCTCGATGCAGTCTCCGACGCCATCGAGTCGCACACCTACATTCGCGAGTCAGTCCGCTGGCACCAGCCGAAGAAGAATGTCCAATGACCAAGTCCCAATGACCCGGTGAATGTTCAAATCACCAACGCATCAATCAGACATGCCGCTCGGGTCATTTCGCCACGATTTCGCTTGACATCCCATATTTGTCGACACTAAACTTTACCCGAACATCCGGGTCAACAGCTTTTGAGTCAGCATGGATGCTGCGTGAACTTCACATACAGAACCTGGCCGTGATCGAAGACGTCGCCGTCGACCTGCGCCGCGGGTTGAATTGTTTTACCGGTCAGACCGGGGCCGGCAAGAGTCTGATCATCGGCGCCTTTGAGATGCTGCTGGGCCTGCGGTCGACCGCCGATCTGCTCCGCGCCGGGGCAGACAGCGGGCGCGTCAGCGGCGTGTTCGAACTGCACGATGCCGACACGATTCAGCGCGTCAGCGAAGCGGCCGACCTGGAGATGGACCCGCAGGAAATCCCGCAACAACTGCTGATCACGCGGAAGCTGTTCGCCTCCGGGCGCACCAGCGTGTCGATCAACGGTCAGCCGGCGACCGCCCCAATGCTCCGCGCCGTCGGCGAGTTGCTCGTCGATGTGCACGGTCAGCACGATCACCAGTACCTGCTCAAACCCGCCAATCAACTGCTGATGCTCGATCGCTTCGGCGAATGTGATGACCTGCGTCGACAGTTCGGTGATCTGCACCGCCGCCTGCAGCAGCTTCGCGCCCGCCGGGCGGAGCTCGCCGCCTCGTCGACGCTCCGTCGCCAGCAACTCGAGCTCTACGAATTTCAGGCGACCGAGATTGACGACGCCGAACCGACCGCCGGCGAGTACGAGGAAGTCGCCGCGCGGCACCGGTTGCTGTCGAACCTTCAAAAGGTCTACGCCGACGCCGGGTCCGCCTATGGCGCGCTGTATGAATCCGAAGGCGCGATCCTCGAGCAGGTTCAACAGGTCGTAGGCATTTTGCGTGAGCTGGCCGACCTCGATGAAGCCATGGCCCCCGTGGCCGCCAGCGCCAGCGATGGCATGGCCGTGCTGCAGGACGCCGCCCTCGAACTCAGCCGCTACATCAACCGCATCGATCTGGACCCCGCCGAACTGGCCGAGGTCACCGAGCGGCTGAACACGCTCAACCGACTGATTCACAAATATGGCAACACTTCGCTGGACGAGGTGATCGAGTATCGCCGCGAGATTCAAGTCGAAATCGAGCGCCTGAGGGGCGAGTCCGACGACCTGGACTCGATCGATCAGCAGATCGCGCCGGTTGAAGCTGAGCTTCACGAGGTCGGCGCGACATTGACCGGGCGTCGCCGCGCCGCTGCGGATGAGCTTTGCCCGCGTGTCGAAGCGGAGTTGGGCGAGTTGGGCATGAGCGGGGCGAAGTTCACCGTCGAGTTCGGGGCGCAGGAGTCAGATGAGGCCGCTTTCGGCGGCGGCGCGACGGGGTTTGACGCCGTCGAACTGCTCGTGCAGGCCAACCCCGGTCAGCCGGCCCGGCCCCTGCGGAAGGTCGCCAGCGGGGGTGAACTCAGCCGCATCATGCTGGCGATCAAGTCGATCGCCGCGGCGGCCGATCAGGTCTCCGTGCTCGTGTTCGACGAGATCGACTCCAACGTGGGCGGCCGCATGGGCACCGTCATCGGGGACAAACTGCGTCACCTCGCCGCCGGGCACCAGGTGCTCTGCATCACCCACCTCCCGCAGATCGCCGCTTATGCGGATCATCATCTGCGGATTCGCAAGGTGGTCGATGGCCGCCAGACCCGCACGCAGGTCGAAGCCCTCACCGACCAGTCCCCGCGCGTCGATGAACTCGCCGAGATGCTCACCGGCAAGGACGCCACCGACACGACGCGCCGCCAGGCTCGCGAGATGCTCAGCCGCGCCGCAGCCTCGCGCGTGCAGATCACGACCCGGCCCGGCGACCCGGATGGGTCCAGCAAGAAGCGATCGCGCCGTCGAACCGGTGGCAAACGGCGCGCCGCTGCGATGGAAAAATGAATGAATCGGTGTTGATCGGACGATGAACATCTTACGGTTGCCGAACATCGCCGTGGTGGCGATGAGAGTAACCGAGATTCCGGCCCGCTCCGAACCTGGGCCGTTCACAGGAGGCCACTGATGGCCAAGAAGAAGACTGCCAAGAAGAAAGTCGCGAAGAAGAAGACCGCCAAGAAAAAGGTTGCCAAGAAGAAGGTAGCCAAGAAGAAGGCCGCGAAGAAGAAAGTCGCCAAGAAGAAGACCGCCAAGAAAAAGGTAGCCAAGAAGAAGGCGACCAAGAAGAAGGCCTCCAAGAAGAAGTAATTCGCCAACGTTCACGGGCCGGCTCACCACTTGGAGCCGGCCCGTTTTTCATGCGCCAAATCTCCCCGTCACACATCCAATGTCCCGCCTTGACCGTCAGTCCGCCGTCATGGTGGCGCCGCCGCTCCCGCCGGGTTCCGCCTGCGTTCCCCCGGGCACGCTGTGTGTGAAAACCACCTCCTCACAACAACACAGAATTCGTGGCTCGCATGGCATCGTTTTAAAGAACATATTTAAGAGCCTCTAACTTAACCCGCGTTTGAGCGTGGACCAACAGATCAAGGCGCAACGCAGTTTCAGGAACGCTTCGTGCATGTCGTCACGCACCTCCCAACGCACACGCAACCGCTTGGCCTGGTGCAGCCAACTGATCGTCCGCTCGACCACCCAACGATGCACGCCCAACCCGCTGCCGTGCACATCGTGACGGCGCGACAGCAGCGGCTTGATTCCCATCGCACGCAACTCCGCCCGATATCGATCACTGCTATACGCCCGATCCGCCTGCACGATCGTCGGCCGACGACGCGGCGCGCCCGCCTTGCCGCCCACCGCCGGGATCGCACACACCAGCGGCATCAACTGCGTGATGTCATGACGATTCGCACCCGTCAGCGACACCGCCAGCGGCGTGCCACGCGCGTCGGTCAACACATGATGTTTACTGCCGTTTCGCCCACGATCTACCGCGTTTGGGCCGATTTGCGAGCCCCCTTTAAAGCCCGCACCGACGAACTGTCGACCACCGCACGCGACCAGTCCAGAAGATCCGCACCACGCAACTCGTCCAACAGCACCTGATGCAACTTCTGCCACACGCCCGCCGCGTTCCAGTCACGTAGTCGTCGCCAACACGTCATCCCGCAACAACCAAACTGGGCCGGCAGATGTTCCCATCCGATGCCGGTTTTGAGCACGAACAAAATCCCCTCCAGCGCCCGCCGATCATCAGCCCACGGCCGGCCGCCACGCGCCGAAACCTTGTGCGGAGGCAACAGCGGCGCAATCCGTTGCCACAATCCATCATCCAGTAGCGGGCGTGCCATGATACGGTCCTCCATGACCACGGTGACAGGGCGTGCCACAGCATACATCGACACGACCAACCGGAAAGGATGAAGTTATGTTAGAGGCTCTAACTTAGAGCCTCTAACTTAACCCGCGTTTGAGCGTGGACCAACAGATCAAGGCGCATCGCAGTTTCAGGAACGCTTCGTGCATGTCGTCACGCACCTCCCAACGCACACGCAACCGCTTGGCCTGGTGCAGCCAACTGATCGTCCGCTCGACCACCCAACGATGCACGCCCAACCCGCTGCCGTGCACATCGTGACGGCGCGACAGCAGCGGCTTGATTCCCATCGCACGCAACTCCGCCCGATATCGATCACTGCTATACGCCCGATCCGCCTGCACGATCGTCGGCCGACGACGCGGCGCGCCCGCCTTGCCGCCCACCGCCGGGATCGCACACACCAGCGGCATCAACTGCGTGATGTCATGACGATTCGCACCCGTCAGCGACACCGCCAGCGGCGTGCCACGCGCGTCGGTCAACACATGATGTTTACTGCCGTTTCGCCCACGATCTACCGCGTTTGGGCCGATTTGCGAGCCCCCTTTAAAGCCCGCACCGACGAACTGTCGACCACCGCACGCGACCAGTCCAGAAGATCCGCACCACGCAACTCGTCCAACAGCACCTGATGCAACTTCTGCCACACGCCCGCCGCGTTCCAGTCACGTAGTCGTCGCCAACACGTCATCCCGCAACAACCAAACTGGGCCGGCAGATGTTCCCATCCGATGCCGGTTTTGAGCACGAACAAAATCCCCTCCAGCGCCCGCCGATCATCAGCCCACGGCCGGCCGCCACGCGCCGAAACCTTGTGCGGAGGCAACAGCGGCGCAATCCGTTGCCACAATCCATCATCCAGTAGCGGGCGTGCCATGATACGGTCCTCCATGACCACGGTGACAGGGCGTGCCACAGCATACATCGACACGACCAACCGGCAACCATGAAGTTATGTTAGAGGCTCTTAAATATGGTCTTTGATTCAACATTTTCGATGGGAAAACAAGTGTGTTTTGCGGGGTGTGTGACCGTGCACGGGAAAGACTCGGGTGTCAGGACGCGATCGATTTCGAACCTGAGATACGGCCGCCCCCGGCTGTGCGGGCGATGATTTCGGCGCCGCCGAGGGCGGCTGTGCCACAGCGCCACGTCCGGGCTTAGGCCAAGGCCCGGGGACTGTCTGTGATGGGTGTGACATCTATCACGAAAACGACTTACCATCAGGGCGTGGCGGTGGTTGGGGTACGGTGACAAAGCCGGCCCGGCCATGTGAGCGACCTGTTCAGCACGGCCGGGGCGCCGGGCCGTGGATGGGGCCCATCGCCGTATTCTGCGATTCGCCAGATTTCCCGATTGCCGTTTTTGCCACACCGCATTATGCTGGCTCCATACGACGCACCGGGAGCCACGCATGCTGTCCAAAACCCTCGCTCAGCTCATCGAACGCAAGCTCACCACCGCCCGCGAAATCGGTGAGCTCACTGGTGTGGCCCCCTCGACGGTCTACCGCTGGATCCGCGGCGAGTCCGAACCCGACTTCAATGCCGTCCGCCTGCTCGTTCGCCACCTGCACAGCGCCGACTGCGTCGAGGCCATCCTCGCGGCCTTCACCGCCGGCTCCGCCTGGCGCTTCTACAGCCTCGAAGCCGAGCTTGACGTCAACGCCGACGGTCAGATCAACGTCGACGATGCCCTGGACTCCACCATCTCCGCCGTCCGCAGCGCCTCCCGCTCGCTGTCGGCGGTCCGCAAGGCTTCGCTCGACGGTGTCATCGACACCGAAGAATCCATCGAACTGGTCGCCCTGCTCAACGACGTGATCCGTCAGTGTTCGATTACGCAGCAGGTGCTGGTCCACATGTCCGAAGCCCGCTCCCGCCGCAAGCTCAAACTCACCAAGTGAGTATTTGGGGCCCGATGTTCTGGCTCCGCCTTACACCGCACACCGCTCAAGCCCGATGACGAGTCTTCGAGTCGTCGGGGTACTCTTGTGTATCACCCCGACAGCGCCGCATCATCATCACCTGCCGCGCCGACCTGTCACACCCACCACAGACCATCCCCCGGGCCACTGCGTAACCCCGGTCGCGGCACAGTGGCACAGCCGCCCCCGGCTGTGCTGAAATCATCGCCCGCACAGCCCGGGGCGGTTGTGCCACAGGTTCTAAATCGATCACATCCTGACGCCCGAGTCTTTTCCGTGTTTGGCACTGCTAAAATTATAATGTTATTAATAACATTAGAATTTCGACCGGGCTCGCACACGCGTGGCTGTGGTGCGTCGAATTAATGGGTGGAAAGGTCTTGCAGATAGCGGGCGAACAGGGGGCGGTCTTGGTCCATTGATCGGGCCAGGGCGTCCAATGCTGAGCGTTTGTCGCCTGCCCACCGCTCGCGCAGCAGGCTGAACATCTGCACGGCCACTGCGTCGTCGACTTTCTGCAGGGCAGCGCGGAGTTGATCGACCGTGTCGATGTCTGCCAGGCGCTTGGCCGCCGTGTCGCGCGGCGTGGTGTACTTGCCGTCGCCGTCGGCATCGAGGTAGATCGGGTTGGTTGCCGCGAAAGTGTGCGGGTGCTCCATCCAATAGGCCTGATCATCGACCGGATCGCCCACCACGGCGCAGACCAGGTGCCCGTCATGCGGCGGGGTGATGCCTTCGAAGGTGAGCATCGTATCCAGTGGACCCTCGTGCGGCTCGATCGTCCGCTCGGCAACCTTTATCCCGTTCACATACACGATCGCCTGACGCGGTCCAACCCACGAAGCACACGCCACACGCAGCGATACTTTCACCGGTTTGTTCCCGACCGGCACGACCTGCCCCAGCGTGTACTTCCCATTGACGGTTGCGTTGGCAAAGATGCCATATGACACGAGGATGCGCCCGTCGGTGAAGGCCTTGCACGCCTGGTCGACATCGATCGCCGACGGGTCGTCCGTCGACGAGGGCACATACGTGCGGCCCTGCCCGACGTGGTGATACACGGTGTGCGAGTCGCTGGTGCCCACCGCCAGCAGCTTTTCGCCGTGATTGAGCAGGGCGAACCAGTCGGTGAGCATGATCAGCGGATCGGTGCGGCCGTCGCAGGAGTTGACCAGTTCCATGGCGTCCATCGGCATGCGGGTCGGCCCGCTTTCACGATCGCCGGAGCCGCGGTTCAGACCGGCGTTGCCGTAGGGGTTGTTGTCGTCCCTGGGCCAGCGGGGGTGGTTGAGGATGACGACCTTGGCGCCGTGGGCGCGGATGTCGTCGATGAGTTTGACCCAGTCGGATTGATGCCAGTCGGGGACATTCTCCTTGCCGGACGGCGGCAGGGGGAAGGCGTTGAAGTGCCCGTTTTTGGTGGTGACCTCGTTGCCGACCACGGGCGTGAAATGATCGCAGACGCCGAGCTTTTCCTGGTAGGGGCGGTAGTCGGTGTGGTGGTTGTGATCGGTGGCGACGGCCAGCTCGACGCCCTCGCCGGGCAGGGTGATCATGCGTTCGTCGATGGAGGCGTCGCCGTGGCCGGAGAAAGTCAGCGTGTGGATGTGGGTGTCGGCGGCGATCCAGCCGGTCGTGTCGACCTCACGCTGAATGGTCAGCGGCAGCGTGGCGGTTTGGCCGGATTCGATGGTCATCGGCGATTTGGCCATCGACCATTCCATGCCGCGCGTGGCGGTGATGACATAATCGCCGGCGGGCAGTTCGATGGACGTCTGGTCGCCGAGCATGTACACGACGCCGGGGCGCACGGCGGTCTTTTCCGTGGCGGTGTACCAGGTTTTAGCAAGCTGACCCTTGGCGTCGATGATCGTCAGACGCGCCGGAACATGTCCGCCCGCAGCGTCGTTGACGGTCACGAGCACCCGCCCGAGGTTCAACACCTTGCGTGGCGACACGTCCAGCAACTGCACCGGCCCGATGACCACATCGTCTTTCTTGTCACGGCTGTTGATCACCAGCGTGTTGGAACCGGCGACCAGCGTGTTCGCCGGCACCGGCAGCGCAGTGAAACTCGGGTCTTTGCCTTTTTCGAGTTGGCCGAGGGACACGCCGTTGAGCGTGACGGTCCACGGGCTGTGCAGATCGCGGTGCTGAATCTTCAGCGTGAATTCGGTCGCGTTGGGCGCCGCCTCGAAGTCGATCTTCAGCGGGGCCGATCGGGCCTCGGGCGTGGTAAAGGCCTTCCACTCCGGCAGCGTGTTGTCACCGAGGTGGTGGGCCCGGTCGTCGATGGTGTGCGGCTCGCCCAGTGCTGCGCCGGCGGCGCAGCACACGATCATCAGACACGCGAAGCGTTGCATGTTGTTTGCCTCTTATTCCTTCGGAGCAAAGGCGCGGTCGAACGAGTCGGTATCGACAAAATCAGGCAGCGGCTGATCGGTGGCGTAGTTGTACAACAGGGCTTTGAAGATGACGTCGGCGGCGCTGTTGGCCGCGGTCACCAGCACGAGCAGCACCACGCCGACGGTGATCACGATCGTCAGCATCGCCGGATTGCCCGCCGCCATGAAGCCCAGCACCACCAGCACCAGAATCACCGGAAGCATCACCAGAAAGCCCAGAAAACCCAGCGAAAAGTTGCCCATCACCGCTTCGCCCCAGGTTTTCTTCAGCACACCCACCGAGCGTTTGAACGCATCGATCGGCCCCAGGTTTTCCATCACGAGCACGGGGATCACGAAGTACGTCAGCGCGGTCCACGCCGCCCCGAGCAGGCCCGCGATGAACCTGCCGGCCTTCTCGTTGGCGTTCTCGATCGCGCGCAGCAACACGCCGATCAGCGCCGACACGAACGCCCACGCCGCGATCGGGCCGATGCGCTTCATGGCGGCGTTCAGGCCGTACCCGACGGTCGGCACTTCACCATGTACGACCTTCATCGCGCAGGCCGTCAGCCCGCAGTTGAAGAACACGATCACGAAATAGTTGCAGAAGTAAAACGCGAACAGCGTCACCCACATGGTGATCTGATCCGCCTGCGAGGCCTGCTCGGCCGACTCCCCGCTGGTCATGGCCATCCAATGTTCCAGCGTGCCGGTGCCCCACAGCGGCAGCATGAAGCTGGCGATGACCAACACCGCCGCGATGCCGGAGATGATCGGAAAGATCAGCAGCGATTTGAAGTCCCACAGAATCGAGTAGCTGATCTTGGCAAACTCCCAGCTGCGCGACATCCGATCGAAAAAACCACCCATGATGCACCCCTTGATCGATAAGTTGCGTGAATGTCTGACATCAAAGCACAAAGACGCTAAGGCTCGAAGACGCAAAGATGAAAACACGATTTGTTCTTTGTGTCTTTGGGCCTCCGTGCCTTGGTGCTGTCAACTGATTGCTGCGTTGTCGACGGTCAGGCTGGCTGTTTCAGATGTTTCATCCGGCGCGGAAAAGGCGCTGGCGGCCGGGCGATGTTCAGCCCAGTCGGCGACCTGCGTGTCCGGGCCTTCGCTTTCGTGTGTTTTGAGAATGTTGTAGGCGTTGTCGCGCTGGGCGGGAGTGAACCCGGCATCGCGGATCAGCCGACAGATCGTCGCTTCGTTCAGGCAGTAGGTCGTGCCGGCGGAGCTGACGACGTTTTCTTCCATCATGACCGAGCCCATGTCGTTGGCCCCGAAAAACAGGCCCATCTGGCCGATCTTCGGGCCCATGGTGACCCACGAGCTGCCGATCGAATGGATGTTGTCGAAGAACAGTCGGCCGAGCGCCTGCATGCGCAGGTATTCGGTTCCGCCGGCCAGGCGAAGCGTGCGGTTGTGACCCGGCGCGACTTTTTGGCAGGCCGCCTTGTCCATCGGGTCGACCTCGCCGGCGAAGACCGCCTCGGCGAGCACATCGCCCGGGAAGGGTTTGTTCGACTCGCGGTCGTAGCGCGGCAGCTTGCCCAGCGGGGTGTTGTCCGGCTGGAAGGGCCAACTGATGAAGCTGACATATCGGCCGGGCAGGTTGGAAGCGATGGCTTCGTCCTGCGCGGCGCGGATCATGTCCATGTGCATGACGCGGTCGGCGATGCCTTCGATGTGGCCGAACATCATCGTCGATGATGTGTTCATGCCGAGCGTGTGCGCTGTGCGCATCACCTGCAGCCACTGCTTGCCGGTGGCCTTGCCCTGGCCGATGCGCCGGCGGATGTGTTCGGGGAAGATCTCGCCGCCGCCGCCGGGGATTGAACGCAGGCCCGCCGCGACGAGGCGCTCCATGATGACTTCGAGCTTCTCCTGCCACTCGGCCGGGTCCATCGTGTCCGACTCGCCGGGCGCGGTTTTGGTGAAGCCTTCGATATCGCAGATGGCCACGAACTCGACAAACTCCGGCGGGCTGAACGCGTGCAGGTGGATGTTCGGAAATTCCTCCCGCATCCACGAGAGCATGTCTTCGTAAAACGTCAGCGGCAGGTCGGGGTGCATGCCGCCCTGCAGGAGCACCTGCGTGCCGCCGATGCCCGAAAGCTCGGTGAGCTTTTCACGGAGCTTGTCACGGTCGAGCACGTAGCCTTCTTCGTCGCCGGGCTTGCGGTAGAACGCACAGAAGGTGCACGAGGCGGTGCAGACGTTGGTGTAGTTGATGTTGCGATCGATGACGTAGGTGCGGACCTTTTCGCCGTGGACGCGATCGGCGACGGCGGTGGCCCAGCGGCCGAGGTCGTTCAGGTCGGCGTGGTGATACAGCGTCAGGGCGTCGGCGGGCGAAAGGCGCGCGCGGCCGGCGATCACGGCGTCGATGTCGATCGATTTCAGGGCGTTCGCTGCAGTCATGAAGGTTGCATTGTAGCAGGGCCGACCGCCATCGCACAGGGGGCGTGCAGCGGCTACAATAGGCTGCTTTGCCGCTATCAGCCGGGCCGCTACGCGGCCCAGGACCAGGGTCGCGTAGCGACCCGGCTACGGGAGTCAGCAGCCGATGGACCTGTTTCAGTATCGCGATGGACAGCTTTTCTGCGAGGACGTGAGCCTCGACGCCCTGGCCGGCGAGGTCGGTACGCCGACTTACGTCTACAGCCGCCAGACCTTCGAGACCCACTACGACAAGATCGCCAGGGCCTTCGAGGCGGTCGATCCGCTGATCTGCTACTCGATCAAAAGCTGTGGCAATGTCCACCTGATCAAGCTGCTGGCTGATCGCGGCGCGGGGATGGACGTTGTCAGCGGCGGGGAGATCCACCGCGCCAAGCTCGGCGGGGCGGACATGAGCAAGATCGTCTACGCCGGCGTCGGCAAGACCGATGAAGAAATCCGCCTCGGCCTCGATGAAGGCATCGGCTGGTTCAACATCGAGTCCGAAGCCGAGTTCGAAAACATCGCCTCGATCGCGCGCTCGATGGGCAAGACGACACACGGCGCTCTGCGCGTCAATCCCGACGTGGCCGATCCGAACACCCACGCCAAGACGACGACCGGCAAGAAGGAAACCAAGTTCGGTGTCGACATCGATCGCGCCCGCCAGTTCTTCGCTCACTACGGCAAGGATGAACACTGCCGCCTGACCGGCATCCATCTGCACATCGGCTCGCCGATCTATTCCGCCGAGCCGTACGTGCTGGCGATCAGGAAGGCGTTGGAACTGATCGACGAACTGCGCGGCCAGGGTTACACCATCGACACGCTGGACATCGGCGGCGGCTACGCGGCGGACTACGAAACAGGCAAGTCGCCGGACTACGCCCAGTACGCTGCGGACATCGTCCCGCTGGTGGCCGGCAAGGACCTGAAGATCATTCTCGAACCCGGCCGCACGATCGCGGGCAACGCGGGCATCCTGCTGACGCGCGTGCTGTACGTGAAGCTCGGCGGGCGCAAGAAGTTCGTCATCGTCGACACGGGGATGCATCAACTGATCCGCCCGGCGATGTACGATGCTTTTCATTTCATGTGGCCGACGAACGTGGCGCCGGATCACCTGCCGGATAAGCGCATCGCGGAGATGCCGAACCCGGGGCTGGACCTCGTCGACGTGGTCGGGCCGATCTGCGAGACGGGCGACATTCTCGCCAAGGCCCGCAAGCTGCCGCCGGTGGCGCGCGGCGACCTGCTGGCGATCCACACCGCCGGCGCCTACGGCATGTGCATGGCCAGCAACTACAACGCCATGCCGCGCCCCGCCGAGGTGCTCATTGAAGGCGACCAGTGGCGCCTCATCCGCCGCCGCGAAACCTACGATGACCTGACCGCGGCGGAAGTGCTGTAAGCCGGTCAACACCCGGCACGTGGCCCACATTCAGACGATTCCCATCGGCCATGCGCTCGCACGCGCCAGGCCCCCTCCTGCAAGTTCGTTCGCACCCAGTCCCAGCCATAGACCCAGGCTCTATTCCAGGCCCGGGCTCCGTTCATGTACCAGTCGCCTTTCAGTCCATGCCCGCCGGCGAGTCCGTAGGCCGCCCGGCAAGCGACTTGAAGTTTCATGGGGTGTGCATTCGTTCCAAATAAAAAAGCCCGCCGCGTGCGAGGCAACACGCGGCGGGCAAGCATAGTGGCGTGAGTATACGCCTGGAAGGGTAAGAGGAAGATCAGGCTTCCACGACCGCCGGCTGGAAGTCGGGGTAGCACTCGGCATTGTGCTCGCCAAGGTCCAGACCTTCGACCTGCTCGGCGTCGGAGACGCGGAGGCCAATGGTGGCCTTGATCGCAATACCGACGATCAGCGTGAACACAACGGTGAACGCGCCGATAGCGCCGATGCCGGCCAACTGGTAGCCGATCTGGGCCGGGGAGGCCAGGGCGCCGAAGATGCCGACGGCCAGGGTGCCCCAGATGCCGCAGACCAGGTGGACGCTGATCGCGCCGACCGGGTCGTCAACACGGAGCTTGTCGACAAAGAGCACGGAGAAGTAGACCAGGACACCGGCGATCAGACCGATCAAGACCGATTCCCAGACGACCATCTGGTCGGCGCCGGCGGTGATGCCGACGAGACCGGCGAGGATGCCGTTCAGCGACATCGAAAGGTCGGGCTTGCCGCCGAAGATCCAGCTGGCCAGACCGGTGGCGACGCCGCCAGCCGCAGCGGCCATGGAGGTGGTCACAAGCACCAGGGAGACCAGACCGGGGTCAGCCGAGAGGACCGAGCCGCCGTTGAAGCCGAACCAGCCGAACCACAGCAGGAACACGCCGATGCAGGCGAGGGTCAGGTTGTGGCCGGGGATGGCGTTGGCCGAGCCGTCGGCGTTGAACTTGCCAAGACGCGGGCCGACGAGGATCGCCATCACCAGGGCGCCCCAACCGCCGACCGAGTGCACGAGGGTCGAACCGGCGAAGTCATAGAAGCCGAGTTCATCGAGGAAGCCGCCGCCCCATTTCCAGGAGCCAGTGATCGGATAGCAGATGGCCACGAAGATCGTGGAGAAGACCAGGAAGGGGCCGAGCTTGATGCGGCCGGCCACGGCACCGGAGACGATCGTCGCGGCGGTGGCGGCGAAGACAGCCTGGAAGAAGAAGTCGGTGTACCAGGTGTAATCAGCGTAAGCGGAGGTCATCAGCGACGGGTCATCCAGCGGACGGCTGATGAAACCCGAAACGGCGGACATCGTGAAGTACCCGTTGAAATCGCCGGGGTACATGATGTTGAAGCCGCACAGGGCGTAGGTCAGGAACCCGATGCAGATGATCATCGCGTTCTTGAAGAGGATGTTGACGGTGTTCTTGGAAGCCGAGAGGCCGGATTCGACCGTCGCGAAGCCCAGGTGCATGATGAACACCAGGCAGCCGGCCAGCATGATCCAGAGGTTGTTCACGAGGAACTTGGCCTCGTTGGCGGCCGCCAGGGCGGCATCCGGGGTCACGGCTTCAACCGCGGCCTCAGCTTCCTGGGCCATGGCGTGTCCGGTGTAAGCCGCCATCGCACCAACAGCCAGCACACCACCGAGAATCAGTGGATTGCAGCGCCGGGTCCAGCGGTCCAGTAGAGAAAAGGGCTTGATCAGACGGTTCATACTAAGGTGCTCCTTTACGGGAATGTTTTCGAGCGGATTACGACCGCCCAGCGTTCACGTCGCGTTATTACACAAGATGCGTGCCAAGTGCGTTCAGAGTCTGAAAATGGGGGTTGTGCTGAATAAAGCGCCTGAAATTAGGTCAGATATTCGGCAAAATATCCACGAGTGCCGCGCAATTGCGCAGTCGGGGGCAACATTGCATCAAATTGCTCCGATCGTGTCGCATAATCGACCTGTTTGTGGGGGGTTAGCACGAAGCCGAACCGTGTTCAGGCATAAAAAAGCCCGCCGCGTGCGAGGCAACACGCGGCGGGTCAGTAAAGGAGGCGTGGTGTGAACGCCTGGAAGGGTAAAAGGATTTAGCCTTCGGACAGGGCCGGCTGGAAGTCAGGGTAGCACTCGGCATTGTGCTCGCCGAGGTCCAGACCTTCGATCTGCTCGGCGTCGGAGACGCGGAGGCCGATCGTGAACTTCAGGGCCGCGAAGATGATCATCGCGACGATGAAGGTGAAGAAGAAGACCGAAACGATGCCGATCAGCTGGGTCACCAGCTGGCTGGCGCCGCCGCCGAAGAACAGGCCGTCCTTGATGGCGGTGTCCGCATCCCAGTACAGGACGTCGATCGAGGTCTGGCCGAACAGGCCGACGGCGATCGTGCCCCAGGCGCCGCAGACGCCGTGGACGCTGATGGCGCCGACCGGGTCGTCGACCTTCAGGACGCGCTCGATGAAGAGGCAGGAGTAGTAGACCAGCACGCCGGCGACCAGACCGATGATCACGGCACTGAGCGTCGAAACTGAGGCACAGGGAGCGGTGATGCCGACCAGGCCCGCGAGGGTGCCGTTGAGGGTCATCGACAGGTCCGGCTTGCCCATGGTCAGCCAGGTGATGATCAGGGCGGCGACCGCGCCACCAGCGGCGGCGAGGGTGGTCGTCACGGCGACGTGAGCAATGCCGTCGACCGCGGCCAGGGTTGAACCGGGGTTAAACCCGTACCAGCCGAACCAGAGGATGAACACGCCGAGCGTGGCCATGACCATGTTGTGACCGGGGATGGCGTTGGGGGTGCCGTCAGCGTTGTACTTGCCCAGACGGGGGCCAACCATGATGGCGCCGGCGAGAGCCGCCCAGGCGCCGACGGAGTGAACGACCGTCGAACCGGCGAAGTCACGCATGCCCATGGCGCCGAGCCAGCCGTCGCCGCCCCAGATCCAGTGACCGGCGACCGGGTACAGCAGGCCGGAGATCATGATCGAGTAGACCACGTAGGAGATCAGCTTCGTGCGCTCAGCCATGGCCCCCGACACGATCGTGGCGGCAGTGGCGGCGAAGACGATCTGGAACAGCCAGCTGGCGCTGTCGATCTGCGATTCCGCAGCCCCGAAACTGTTCAGCATCAGGTAGCCGGAGTCCCAACCGACGAAGCCGTTACCGTTTTCGCCGTACATCAGGCAGTAGCCGATGCCCCAGAACAGCAGCGCGCCGAAGCTGAAGTCCATCAGGTTTTTGGTCATGATGTTGACCGAGTTCTTGGCGCGGGTGAGGCCGGATTCAACCAGCGCGAAGCCCGCCTGCATGAAGAAGACCAGGAAGGCGGCAATGCACAGCCACATGATGTCGGCCGTGCCCTGCGACAGATAGGACGGCGCCTCCTCCGCGGGGGCCGCTTCGGCGACGGCGGCGACTGCTTCCGTGACCGCTTCAGTAGTGGCGGCGGCGTCCTGTGCCATCGCATGGTGTGAGAAGACCGACATCAACCCCAGCGCCAGGAGTCCGCCCATCAGCATGATGGTCAGGCTCCAGCGCCGGCGGCGACGTCCCAGTGTGGGTAGCGGTTCGATGCGGGACATGTCAGACAGCTCCTTTACGGAAAAAATTGGTTTGAGCAGGGGATGCTCTCGTGGTGGGGACAAGAAACCGGTTAATACAACGGTGGTGCCAAACGTATTTTTGGGCTAAAAACAGGGATGGCGTGCCAAACGCCGCGCGGTTTAAGCGCAATCTTGGGTGGTTATGTCGTGAATTGACTAAAAAGCGCGCTGTCACAGAAAGGCATGCATGCTCTCTGTTCGTGTCTAATTGCGAGTGGGTATCAGCTGCGCACAACAGTCGCCTGGCTGATTGAACAAATAGGCGGCGCAAAAAAAGAGCCCACCGCGTGCGAGGCAACACGCGGCAGGCAGTAAAGGAGGCGTGTAGACGCCTGGAAGGGCTTGTGGACCGCCCGGGGTTGCGCTTACGCGCTACGCACTGGGCGGGGTCGGGATTCCATTACACAATCGGCGTGCCAATCGCGATTCTGAGGTCTAAACGCAGAATCACCCCGATCCGTGCGCTTAGAAACACGACATCGCGACCCCGTGTGCATCAAAACCATGCACCGGGCCGTTATGCCCGTCTGGACCGCGAATGCCGTTTGTGCCCGTCGCCGGTTCGGCATAATCTTGACGCTTTCATCCCACCTCCTGCCTGGAGATTATCAATGCTTCAACGTTCACGCGTTTTCACAGCCCTGGCTGTGGTGCTGCTTGTCTCAGCAGTCGTCACCGCCGAGGTCAAACTGCCGAATGTGATCGGCTCCAACATGGTGCTTCAGCAGCAGATTCCCGCGGCCGTCTGGGGTTGGGACAATCCCGGCCAGAAGGTGACCGTTCAGTTCGCCGGGCAGACCGCTGCCGCCACCGCCGACCAGTCCGGCAAATGGATGCTTCGTCTGAAGCCGCTGAAAGCCTCCGCCGAGCCGCGGAAGATGACGATCGCCGGGTCCACGACTGTCACGCTCGAGAATGTGCTCGTCGGCGAAGTCTGGGTCTGCTCCGGGCAGTCGAACATGGCCTTCAACCTGGCACGCGCCACCGGTGGCAATGAGGCCGCAGCCCAGGCGGATCATCCGACGTTGCGTCTGTTCAAGGTGCCGCTGAAGACCGCCCGCCAGCCGGCCGACGACGTCAACGCCTCGTGGGCCGTCAGCAAGCCCGACACCGCCAAGTACTTCACCGCTGTGGGTTATTTCTTCGGCCTCGATCTGCTGCAGAAGCTGGATGTGCCCGTCGGGTTGATCGGCACAAGCTGGGGCGGCACGCGCTCCGAAGCATGGACTCGCTACGGTTGCCTCGAAGCCCACGATTCACTCAAGCCGCTGCTGAACTGGTGGGACGATCAGGCCGCCAAGTACGATCCCGAAAAGGCCCAGGCCAACTACGAAAAGGCGCTCGCCAAATGGAAGCAGGCCGCCGAGAAAGCCAAACTTGAAAACAAGCGCCCGCCGCGCCAGCCCCGCAAGCCGAATCATCCGCGTGATGATCGTCACTACCCGGCCAATCTTTACAACGCCATGATCGCTCCGCTGGTTCCCTACAGCATCCGTGGCGCGATCTGGTATCAGGGCGAGTCCAACGTCGGCCGCGCCGATCAGTACCACACCATCTTCCCGACCATGATCAAGTGCTGGCGCGACGACTGGAATCAGCCGACCAATCACGATTTCCCGTTCTACTTCGTGCAGCTCGCGCCTTACACCTACGGGGCCGCCGAGGCGGATAAACCCCAGCTTCTGCCTGAACTCTGGGACGCGCAGACCTACACCTACAAGACCCTGCCCAACATCGGCTTCGCCGTCACCACCGACGTGACGACCATTAAAGACATTCACCCGCCGAACAAACTGCCCGTCGGTGGGCGCCTCGCCCGCTGGGCTCTGGCCAAGATTCACGGCAAGGATGTTGTCTACAGCGGTCCGATCTACGATCGTGTCGAGTTCAAGGGTGGCAAGGCGATCATTCACTTTGAAAAAGGCACCGCCGAAAGCATGAAGACCTCCGACGGCAAGGCCCCGGATTACTTCACCATCGCCGGAGCCGACAAGCAGTTCCACCCCGCCGAAGCGAAGATCGTCGGCAACACGATCGTCGTCAGCGCCGAGGCTGTGAAGCAGCCCGTCGCCGTCCGCTTCGCCTGGCGCAACATCGCCGAGCCGAATCTCTTCAACGGCGCCGGCCTGCCCGCCAGCCCGTTCCGCACCGACGATTTCGACCTGCTGACCAAGGGCAAGGATTTCTGATCAGCCCGATCTGCACAACGCCCTCAAGACCGGGTCGCCACGCGGCCCGGTTTTTTCATATCCCGTTTCGCCCTGCTACAATCATCTGACGCCCGCAAACCGCCGGGAGCTGACCCATGTTTAAATCGTCACCATGTCTGATCGCCGCGTTGATGTCGGTGATCGCTGTTGCCGTGTCGCCCCTTGCCGCCGATGAGCCCGACAAGGAACTGTTGCGTTCCTTGCTGCAGCCGCCCGCGGATAAACCCGAGGCGGCCGAACCGGCTGCGCCCGCTCAGGCGCCGATCACAACACCAGGCGCCGCACCCGTTGTCGAGTCAGCCCCTGCCGGTGAGCTCACACCCACCCAGCAGCAGCTATGGAACCTGCACTGGCACAACTCCGCGATCTACTACGCCGAAGTGGATGGTGATTACTTCCTCTGTTCCAAGTGGGACCCGCGCTACCCCAGCAGCTTCACGACCAGCGCCAACCCGCCGCGAAGAATGACCCCCGCCCAGTGGCAAAGCGTAAACACCATCACGAAAACCGAAACAGTCGGCGGCCTGGTTCGCGATAAAAAATTCACACCGTCTTCCGAAGAAGCCAACGCCGCCGTCATGGCCATCCCCAACCTCGCCCCCAACGAGTACGGCTATATCCACTCGGCCAAGGTCGTCGAAGTCAAAAGCCCGCTCGAAATGATCGTCGACGAAGTTCAACTCGTCGATGCTGACAAACTCAACACCGAGATCAAACAGATTGAGCAGCGCGGTCAGCGGATTATCGCCGCGCAGAACGAACGCGAACGCATCGAACGACAACGCGAGCGCGATCGCAACCGCTACTCCAACTCGAACTCTTCCGATCGCGATCGATATGACAGCTCCAACAACGAGCTGTCGACTTCCGATGTGCGCGAAGCGATCGAAGCCCGTTACGGCCAGCGCCTGGAGCTCGCCAAAAAGCAGGGCCGCTTCTCCCGCGTGCAGCTTCGATTGATCGGCTACCCGACGACCGGCGCGACCGTCGGGCAGCGCTGGAGCGGGTACGATCCGCGCGGGGTACACATCGCCGTCGTCGACGACGCCGCGACGAAAGCCGACAAACCCAAACGTCGCTCGCGGAATACTCAGCTTGTCGCCGTCAATGCGGACATGCTTCGCAAGGGCCTTGATGAACAACAATTTACGAATCTTCTGGCGGCACGCGGTCTGACCCGCGCCGACTTCGTTGAACTCGTGCGCGAGCAGCTCAAAGCCCACACCGGCAGCCTGCAGGACACGCAGCCGTACATCCTCGCAGCCCTGGAACAGGCCCGCGCCGAACACGACGAGCAGCAACCCGAGACCGCCGAGCCGGGCGACCACAAGGACGGCGAATCATCCGGCGGCAGCAGCTTCTTCGAGAAAAAATACGGCGACAAGAAAACCGATGGCGACAAGCCCGCCGCCGAGTCGAAGGAAAAAGACACACGCAGCTTTTTTGAAAAGAAGTATGGCAGTAAGAAGACCGATGGTGAAACCGCCGACCGCGAGTCGAAGGTCAAAGACGCCAAGAGTTTCTTCGAGAAGAAGTACGGCGACAAATCCAAGGAAGTCGGCAAGTCCGACGAGGCTGAAAAGTCCGACGAGGCTGAAAAGTCCGACGAGAAATAACCGTCCCCTTGCAAGCTTTGCATGGCGTTAACGCTGTGGTGTTACCGTCGTGTCATGATTCCTCATGATCCGATTGTGTGTATGAACCTGGCGGTTTGTGTGATGGCCTTCGTGGTCATCGGCTGGCGATGATGTCGCGGCTGGTTGGTGCTGCCGCACGCCGGGTTTATTCGGGGACCAGCAGCAATTTGATTTGCATGATGAAATGATCGTCGACGTTTTTCAGCGAGTCGCCGACGGCTGTCCATTTGTAGAGTGAGGCGAGGATCGGGCCGTCGATGTTGTCGAAGCCGGTGGAGCGGACGAAGTGCGCGGCGATGACCTTGCCAGACTTGTCAAAGGTGAGTTGAACGATGGGGTTGCTCGTGATGGCGCTGGACATGCGGGCCACGACGCTGAAGCGCGGGATGGCGGTGCGAATCTCCAATCCCTTGCGCGCGATGACCTGGCCGGGTTGAACCTGGAAGCCTTCGTTGCGACTGACCGGGGGCGCTTCACGCTCATCGCGCGGCGCGGCGGTGGGGCGGGGCTTTTCCGCGGGGCGAGGCTGGGCGGGCGCCTGCTGCTGCGGCGCCTGCGGGGGTTGATCCGGCTGCGGCGGCTGGGGTTCGGCGCCGTCGGTCATCTGCTCGGCTTTTTCGGCGGGTTTGTCCGCTGGGGGCTTGGGCGACTTGGGCGCATCGGGTTTGCCTTCGGGCGTCGGCGGGGCCGGCTGCGGGAGCTTGTCGCCCTTGATTTCGGTGGATTTGTCGGTCGGGTCGGCGTCGGGGTCGGGTTTGATCGGCGGGGTCTTGGCGACAACCTTGTCCTTGGCGGGGTGCTTGTCGTCCGGCGTGGGCACGATCGGGTCGCGCCCAGGTACGGCGTCGGGCGTCGGCAGCGTGGCCATGGCGACTTCACGGTCGGGGGCGCCTTCGCGGGTCGGTGCGGCGACGGGTTTATCAGCGGGCGTGGCGTCGGTGATCGGCTCGGGGGTTTTGGCGTCGTCGCCCCGCGCGGCAATGGCGGACGGATCGCTGGGCTGATCGGTCATCGGCGAGGTCTGCGGGTGACGCGGCAACTCGGGGCGATCCGGCAGGCCGGCGGCGACGTTCTCCGGCTCCTCACTCGGATTGCGACGCGTCGGCTGATCGGGCTTGGGTGAGGGCTTGTCCAGTTGCCTGGGCGCGACCGGTTGCGGCATCGGCGTCGCGGCGGCGATCGGAGTCGGCTGATCCGGCGAAGGCGTCGGCATCGGTGGAGTCGGATCCGTCGGGGCCTTGTCCGCCTTGGGATCGCGCGGCGCGGTCTTCTGCACGACCGCCTGATCAAACTTCGCGCGCTCGGCGATCAGCTTCTGAAAATCGTCGTACGTGATCCAGTTGACATCGACGGCTTCTGATTCGATCTGACCGATCGGAACCTTGCTCGCATTGGCCTGCCAGGTGAAGGTGCGCGTGATGGTGTTGTTGGTGCGGTCGGCATCGTCGATCAACTCGCGCGGGTCCACATGCACGCTGAGCGTGTGTTCACCGGGTTGCTCGACAGTGATCTGGCGGGTCAAATCACGTACCGCGCCGGGCGATAGCGACTCATGGATGACGGCATTCAGCAGCGGTTGACCATCAAGCGTGACGGCGACCTCGATCGGTTGGGTCACGGCGGCGCCGAGGTCGGCCAGTCGCAGGCGCATCGGCACGGGTTGATTCACGTAACGCGGCTGGGCGACGTCCAGCGACAGCGCGGCCAGGTCCGGGATCGGCACGCCTCGTTTCGGCTCAGGGGCGGGTTCGGGTTCGGGGAGCTTGGGCTTTGGTTTAGGCTTGGGTTTGGGATCGACCTGCTTTGGCTTGGCGGGGTCGTCGGCCTGGTACAGCGCATACACGGCCGCGGCGGCGACGTGGATGGCGATGGCGACGATCAGACCCGCCAGCAGGGGGAAGATGGAATCGTGGTGATTCATCGGTCAATACAGTGTAGAGCGGGCGAAGGCGGAAGACGCGCTCGCCTGCGGCTCGCGGCTAAACGGGGATTATGGCGTCGGTGGCGGGGCCTCGGCGTCTTTCTGGCCGACGATGTAGAAATTCGGCAGGCCGACCGTGCGCAGGGTGTCGATGAGTCGGATCAGCGACGGGCCGCGGTCGACATCGCCGGCCTTGGCGTCGAGGGCGATGAACACGACGGGGGGCTTGGTCTGCTTGCCGAGGTCGGCAAGCTGCTGCTTGAGCGTGTCGAAGTTCATCGGTTTGGTGTTCAGGTAGAACTTGCCGGCGGCGTCGACGGTGATGGCGGCGATCTCGGCTTC
Source organism: Planctomycetales bacterium ZRK34 (assembly GCA_014873095.1). GTDB lineage: Bacteria > Planctomycetota > Phycisphaerae > Phycisphaerales > Zrk34 > Zrk34. Next base: position 1,643,581 of record CP050848.1, on the reverse strand, counting down.
GGCGGGAACCTGCCCGGCCGTCAGCGTCGGAAGATTCACCGGCAACACCTGCGCCCGCACCGTCAGCACGAGGCTGTACATGAAAAACGTCAACAGCAGAAAGATCACGTCCAGCAGCGGCGTCATCTCAATGCGCGGTTCGTAGGCGGTCGATGCAACGGCGTGGCGTTTCATGGCGAATAGTATACGAGAATCACCGGGCCGGCGTGGCTATAATCCGCCGTACGGATGAACACGAACGCAGCGTGCCCCGTATAAACTATGCACAAAAATGCAGGAGATTCCGATATGGGTGTTGAACTTTCCGAAACCGCAGCCAGCGAGATCAAGCACATCTGCGAACAGCAGAAGCTCGAACTCGAAAAAGTGTACCTGCGCGTCGGCGTCAAAGGCGGCGGCTGCAGCGGGTTCTCTTATCTGCTGGATCTGACCGAACAAGCCAGCGAGTCCGATGAGCGATTCCAGGTCCACGGCATCAACGTCGTCTGTGATCCCAAAAGCTATCTCTACCTCAACGGCACCGAGATCGACTTCAAGGACGAGATCATGGGCCGCGGATTCGTCTTCAAGAATCCCAACGCCACGAGCACCTGCGGCTGCGGATCATCCTTCAGCGCGTAAGCCGCTCTCGATTCAACCAACAAAAAACCCACGGCTCGCGTCGTGGGTTTTTTTGTGGGTTTGATTGATCGTGCTTACGCGCCGATGTTGACGCCGACTTGGACCAGCGAGGGTTTGCACTTGGCTTCGAACTCGCCGCGGAACTTCTCGATGGCGGTCTTCACCGCCCAGTTGGTTCCGTCGGCCAGGCCGCAGATCGTCGTGCCGGGCATGGTGCCCATCGAGCGGGCGATCTCGTCCATCAGATCGATGTCTTTCATGCGGCCTTCGCCGGCCATGATGCGCTGGAACATCTGGTGCAGCCATCCGCTGCCTTCGCGACAGGGCGTACACTGGCCGCAGGATTCATGGCTGAAGAAGCGGACGATGTTGGCCGTGGCGGCGACGATGTCGGTGTCCTCGTCCATGACGATCATGCCCGCCGTGCCCAGGCCCAGCACGCCGTAGCGACGGCCGATGTCGAAGTCGAGCTCGGCGTCATACTGATCGGTGCCGAGCAGCCCCATCGAGACACCGCCGGCGACGGCCGCTTTGAATTTCTTGCCGTTGCGCATGCCGCCGCAGTAGCGTTCGATCATTTCCGAGAGCTTGACGCCGAGGTTTTCCTCGTAGACGCCGGGCTTGTTCAGGTGGCCGGACATGCCGAAGAGCTTCGGGCCGTAGCTGCCGGGGGCGTTGGGGTTGAGCTTGGACGGGCCGCCCATGGATTTGAACCAGTCGACGCCGTTGGTGAGGACCGGCGGAACCATCGCCAGCGTTTCGACGTTGTTGATCACGGTCGGCCGGCCGAAGGCGCCCTTGATCGCCGGGAAGGGCGGCTTGATGCGGGGCCAGCCGCGCTTGCCTTCGAGTGATTCGAGCAGGCCGGTCTCTTCGCCGCAGATGTACGCCCCGGCGCCGCGGTGGACATAGCAGTTCAGCGTACGGCCGTTGACCTTGCCGACGAACGACTTGGGGCCGAACACGCCGTTGGCGTAGGCCTCGTCGATCGCCCGCTGGAGGATTTTCGCTTCGTGGTGATACTCGCCGCGGATGTAGACGAAGGCGGTGTCGCACTCGGTGGCGAAGCAGGCGATGGCGATGCCTTCGAGCATCTGATGCGGATCGAACTCGATGAGCATGCGGTCCTTGAACGTGCCCGGCTCGGACTCGTCGGCGTTGACCGCCAGGAAGCGCTGCTCGCCATCGGGCTCGGGCAGGAACGACCACTTGAGGCCGGCGGAAAAGCCCGCACCGCCGCGGCCGCGCAGCTCCGAGGCTTTGACCAGGTCGACGATGGCCTTGGGCTGCATCGTGATCGCCTGACGCAGCGATTCGTACCCGCCGGTCTTGACGAATTCGTCATAACCGACGTAGTGACGATTCTTCGGTTCACCCCACGGATCCGTGGGAATGCGCTTGCAGAGAACGGGGTCTTTCAGTGGCATATTCAAATTCCTTCGCGCTTGCCTTCGAAAAGGTCTGCGTCGGGGTCGTCAGGGCCGATCACTTTTGACGGGTCGTGTGCCCGCATCACGTTGCGGTCGATGCCCGCCATCTTGTCCTGCGCCTCGGAAATCCGCTCCAAAGCCCACACCGCCCGCAGGATCATCACGATCAGAAAAATAAACCAGCCGATGGTCGCCACGATCGATAGAAAACTGAAGAAGTCATCCATGTGAATCACCTTGGATCGTGATCGTGGTCCATGTTGTCCATCGCGTTGATGGCGGCGTTGCGTTCGAGCGGGTCGGTCTCCGTGCGGCGTTTGAACCGAAGCTTCGTGTCGTACGCTGAGCGAATCGCCAGGTACACCACGTACCCGGCCACAAGCGCCAGCGGTATTCCCGCAATGAGCCAGACTAAGGCCGGCCCGCTGGGGAATCCTTTCATCGTCTGATCCACCGGATTATCAGGGATGACAGGAACCATGTTGTCCTCCGCGGGCTTCCGCCCGCGGCTATCAGTCAGAACGCTTGTTGTGCTCGCGCTGCAGGGTGCGTAGCGAAGTGTTCGCGGCGTCCCTTTCCGTTTCGTCGCGATCCACGCGATGCGGCAGCTTGGGCTTGTTGTCCAGACTCAGGTGGAAGAACAACCAGATCAGGTAGCCGGCGATACCTGTGGTGGCGATGACGCCGAGCACGGTCTGGGTCGTATCCGCCAGACGGTTATACGACAGCGCATAGGCGACGAGGATCAGCAAGCCGATGACCTCGAACAGGTGCTTGGTCAGGTTGATGAGGCGGTCGGAGGCCATCATTTACTCTTCGTCGCGTTTGATTTCGATTTCGTCGATCGTGGTGCGGCGCAGGATCATGTTGCCCTGGCGTTTTTCCTGCACGTCGCGTTTGATCTCGCGACGCTCGGTCCCGGCCCCGGAAGCGTTGTCATCTTCGCCGGGGTTTTTCACGTTGTGGAACATCAGTCCGACGTTTCGACATAGTTGGGTGAACCAGCTCATGGTGTGCACCCGGGGACAGCGGTCCCCGGGCTTTATGGGTTAGTCAGGCAACTCGTCGATGGCTTTTTCGAGTTTTTCCCAGTCCAGGTGGCCGTGCAGCTTCTCGTCGATCAGGGCCATCGGGGCGAAGTCGCAGGCGCCGAGGCACTCGAGTTCCTGGAGGGTGTACTTGCCGTCTTCGGTGGTTTCACCGGGCAGGATGTCCAGCTTCTTCTGAACCTTCTCGGAAAGCTCCTTGTACCCGCAGAGGTGGCACGCGATCGAGCGGCAGATCTGGATCAGGTACTTGCCCTTGGGCTTGAGGTGGAACTCCTCGTAGAAGGTGACCGTGTCGATCACTTCAGCGCTGGAGAGCCCGAGAAACTCGGCGATCTCTTCGAGCACCTGGCCCGGGAGGTAGCCGATCTCGTGTTGCATCTCGTGACAGATCGGCAGCAGGGCGGCGCGACGCGTCGGGTAGCGGACGAGGATGTCGGTCTCGAAGCGTTTTTTCAGGGCATCGGTCAGATACGCCTCGGGGCGGCGATCGACCTCGGTGCCGGCGGAGTCTTTGACGATCCAGGCCATGTTAACCTCACTTCGCTCGCAATGACCAAATCCCAATGTCCAATGTGTGGGCTTCCGACTTGGTCATTGGTGCTTGGTCATTGGTCATTTTCTTTAGCGATCCAGTTCGGCGGCGATGATGTTCAGGCTGCCGAGGACGGCGACGACGTCGGCGAGCATGTGTCCCTCGAGCATTTTCGGGAACACCTGGTAGTTGATGAAAGACGGCGGACGGCAGCGGGCGCGCCATGCGCGGGGGCCGCCGTCGGAGACGAGGTAGAACCCGAGTTCGCCGTTGGCGGTTTCCTGGGCGCCGTAGCACTCGGCGATCGGGGCCTGCCACTTGCGGTTGGTCATGATCAACTCGAAGTGGTGGATCAGGCCTTCGATCGAGCCGTAGGTTTCGGACTTCGGCGGAATGTGCACGGCTTTGTCGTCGAAGGCGTTGACCGACCCGCCGGGGATGTTGTCGATGAGCTGGCGGATGATGCTGATCGACTGCTTCATCTCTTCGAGGCGGACGCGGTACCGGCAGTACACATCGCCCTCGTACATCAGCGGCACTTTGAACTCGACGGGGTCGGCGCCCTGGCCGTCCCAGTTGGGTTCAAAGCAGAGGTACGGCTCATCCTTGCGGAGGTCGCGCTTGACGCCGGAGGCGCGGGCGACCGGGCCGCTGACCGACCAGGCGATCGCGTCTTCGGTGGTGATGGTGCCGATGTTGGCGGTGCGGTCGATGAAGATGCGGTTCTTATTCAGCAGGCGCTCGATGTCGTCCATGATCGGCGGAAGCTGCTCGTTGACGAACTTCTTGACCTTGCCCTTGAAAAGCTCTTCGTCGGGCAGGTCCTGGTTGAGACCGCCCACGCGGGTCCACGACGTCGTGAACCGGGCGCCGGAGACATACTCGCAGATGTCGTAGATGCGCTCGCGCTCGTTGAAGCCATACAGGAAGGCGGTGAAGGCTCCGAGGTCCAGCGCGGCCGCCCCGACGGACAGCAGGTGGTCCTGAATGCGGGCCAGCTCGCCCATGATCGTCCGCAGCACCTTGCATCGCGGGGTGATCTCGATGTCGAACAACTTTTCGACGGCGTGGTGCCAGACGATGTTGTTGTGGATCGGCGAGACGTAGTTCATGCGGTCGGTGACCGTCACGTACTGGTTGTAGTCCTGCTTTTCGCCGATCTTCTCGAAACCCGAGTGCAGGTACCCGATGTGGGGGACCGCCCGAACGATGCGCTCGCCGTCGAGCTGGAGCACGAGGCGGAGGGTCGTGTGGGTCGAGGGATGCTGAGGCCCGAAGTTGAGGGTCCAGCGCTCGTCGGTGTTTTCGAAATCGTCGACGTATGGCGTGGTTTCCACGTCCACATCAAACGGCTGCAGTTCGTACGGCATAGCGGGGAAAGCTCCGCGGCGTGAATCGGGGTCACAAGCAAGGCAGTATAGTTGACCGGGCCGGGGCTGAAAAGTGGCGATTTGGGCCCCGTTTAGCGCCGCCGCTTGCGGCGGGCTTTTCATCCGATCGTCAACCCCGCCGCAAGCGGCGGCGCTAAACGCATTAGTGGATAAACCGCATGCGGCCGAAGTTGGGGATGAAGCCCACCGAGTCGGGGCTCAGGCGGTGGGGGGCCGGGAAGTACACGAAAAAGGCCCGCCCGATCATCAGATCACGCGGCACGAAGCCCACCAACTCCCGCGGGTATTGCTTTTCCTCGGCGGTGGCGACGTTGTAATGGACCCACTTGTCGACATCGGTCCACAAACGCGAGTCTTTCGACTGCGGGCTGTTGTCGCCGAGGCAGAAGAAACGGTCGGCGTGGATCGTGGCGGGGCGGTTGTGCGTCGCCAGGGCGTTGCGGCCCTGCTGGGTGTAGTACAGGTCGCGATCCAGGTCCAGCGATCGGACCGTGACCGCCGCCCCCTGCACCGTCAGGTGGACTTTCGGGGTCAGCGCGGTGCCACCCTGCATGGCCAGTTGGGGTACATTCCGGTCGTAGTGCCACACCGCCGCCTGCTTGCCGTTGAGCCAGAACGACAGCGACTGGTCGACGTGCCACAACTCAAGCCGTGCCGGTTGTCCAGCCGCCAGCGCCGGAATCTGTGCCCGGGTTTGCGTCGACCAGGCGCTTTCGTCGTCGATCTTCATCTGGCTCTGGCGCGGGCGCACCTGCAGCAGCACCTGCCCGTCGGGTTCAACCAGCGCCCGGAATTCCGACTCGGCGACCGCCATGTGCATCACCGTGCGCAGGCCGTCGGCGTGGGGGGTGATCGTCGCCGCCAGGCGCAGGTCTTCGACGATGGAGCCGCCGACCGGGCCATCGCGCGTCAGCGTGTTGTAGGCGTAGTAGTTGACCGCGGTCATGGGGTTGAAGGCGAAATCGAGCACGCCGGTTTGAGTTTGCCGGTTGTCGTATTTCCATACCGGGCCGCGCGGGTCGAATTGCCAGTTGCCGGCCGTGGGGCCGTATGCCCGCCAGGGCATTTGCCAGTCGTGACTGCGCCCGCCGAGCTGGGTGGTGGCCTGGCCGCCGTCCAGCGGGAGATAGTCGCTGTGGTAGATCGGTTGCCAGACGGCGCGTTGGACCTTTTCGGGCTTGCGTTGGATGTGCCACGGGGCTTTTGCATCCGGCAGCGAGCCGTCGTCATTGAAGTGACGCGTGTAGATGTTGCCGTCAACGATCCACAACTGCTCCTGCGGCAGGCCGATCAGTCGCTTGATGTAGTTGATCTCGGGCTGCTCGGGATTTTTGAACACGACCACGTCCCACCGCCGCGGCTCGCTGAAGGCGTACACATATTTGAGCACGAGAATGCGGTCGCCCGCGTTGGTCTTCATCGAGTCGTGGCGGATCGGGTACTGACACATCGGACACGGCGTCTCCAGCGCCCCGTAGCGCCCGCCCTGAACCGACATCGCCATGTTGTTCACATCATGATCGCGCGGGCCGACCGTGAAGCGATACCCGCACTGCGGACATGTCACCGTCACGTGAGCGCCCAGCAGCGTCGGGGCCATCGAACCGGTCGGAATCACAAACGCCTCGACCACGAACGCCCGAAACACAAACGCCAAAACGAATGCGATCACGATCGACTCGAGCGTCTCTCGAATCGATCCCTCCGGAACAGCCAGGCTCGGCGGAGGTGGGGCGGTGTCAGACATCGAAGCATTCATGAACCGGGCATTGTATGCCAAGCCACCGGTCGCCGCACACTCCCCGCGCCCTACAATCCCACATGCCTCGACTGCTGCACGACGAAGCTGAATTCGGCCGGGCCGCCGAGAACATGGTCCAGGGCCAACTGCGCTTCCGCGGCGTGACCAACACCCGCGTGCTCGACGCCATGCGCATGATCCCGCGTCACCTGTTTCTCGCCCCCGAGTTGCGCGGCCGGGCCTACGAGGATGTCGCCCTGCCGACGCTCGACGATCAGACCATCAGTCAGCCGTACATGGTCGCCGTGATGTCCGCCAGCCTCGGGGTCGGCCCCGAAGATGTCGTGCTGGAAATCGGAGCCGGCAGCGGATATCAGACAATGATTCTCGCGATGCTTGCCCGGCGCGTCGTCAGCATCGAGCAACATGCCGGCCTCGCCGAGCAGGCCCGACAGCGCATGGCCGAGTTCGGCATCACCAACGTCGACATCCACGTCGGCGACGGCACGCTCGGTTGGCCCGACGCCGCTCCGTATGATCGCATCCTCGTCACCGCCGGCGCGCCGCGCGTCCCGCAACCGCTGATCGATCAGCTTGCAGACCCCGGCCGCCTGATCATTCCCGTCGGTCCGCGCGATGCGCAAACGCTGAACACACTCGAAAAACGCCACGGTCAAATCAACGAAACCGAAGGACTCGCCTGTCGCTTCGTCCCGCTCGTCGGCGCAGAAGGGTGGTCGCCCACCGGCGGTCCAACCATTTAGCGGCGTAGCGCCTACTTCTTCTTATTCCCCGGCACGGTCAACTCGCTGACCAGTTGCGCCAACGCCGTCACATCTTTTTTCTGCATCACGACTTTTACGCGCACCGGGTTCGCCTCCGTTTTCGCCAGCGCCTCGCCGACGCGCTTCCACAGCGTCGCGGCCTTCTTCTCGCTTTCACAAAGGTAAAGATCGCTGATCATCTCGTTGAGGCGGGTCAGCACGATCGTGTCCTGGTGCTCGTAATACCGCTGAATAATTTTCTTCTGATGGGCTGATGAATCGCGTGCCATGAAAGTCCTTCAAGTCTCGTGTTTGTTTGATAGCCGGGTCGCTGCGCGACCCCGGTCATTCGGCTTCGGGCAACCGGATCGGTTGCGCCGGGGGCATGAAATGGTAGCAGAACACCGCCGCGGCGACCGACACATTCAGCGAGTCGGTCCCCAGGTGCATCGGCAGCGTCACGCGCCGATCGCACAGCGCCTCGACGTCCGGTTCCAACCCGTCGACTTCGTGGCCCAGCAGCAGGGCGAGCCGATCATTCGCCGGTCGCCGGGCATCGTGCAGCAGTTCGGCGTCGTTGAGCGTCGTGGCGATGCACTGCACCTGGTGTTGTTGCTGCAGGGCGCGGATGTCAGTCGCCAGGTCTTCGCTGCGGCGGATTGGTACACGGAACACCGTGCCCATCGAAACCCGCACCGCCCGCCGGTAAAACGGATCGCAACAACGCGGGCCGATGATCAGCCCCGTCACACCGAACGCCGCGCACGTGCGCACCATCGCCCCGACGTTCGCCGGCTCTTTCAACATCGGCGCCACCATCAGCGTGATCGGCCCTGTTGCGCCCGCCACCAGTTCGTCGATGGTCGGATTACGCCGGCGAAGTCCGACGCTGAGCACACCCGTGTGAATCGCAAACCCCGCCAGCTTCGCCATGACTTCGCGCGAAGCCTGATAGACCGGCACATCCGCCGGCGCGATCGCCTCGATCTCCGCCGCCCGTCGATCGTCGACAAGTATCGACTCGACGGTCAGATCGCTGGCGATCAATCGCTCGGTCAGCCGCTTGCCCTCGGCGATGAACCGCCCGCAGGCGTCGGCCAACCGGCGATCGCGCAGCCCGCGGTAGTAATCCAGCCGCGGGTCGTCGGCATCATGAACGGGAATGGTCACGGGCTTAGCTGTGTTTGTAGAACGGCAGCGGAACAATCTCCGCCGCAACAGTCTGCTTGCCGAAGTCGATCGTCAGGTTCGTGCCGACAGCCGCCTGGGCGTTGTCGACATACGCCATGGCGATCGGATATCCCAGCGTCGGGCTCAGACACCCGCTGGTCACTTCGCCGACCGCCTGATCGCCATGCATCACGTTCATGTGCTGACGCGGCGTGCGGCGGCCTTCGAGCTTTAAGCCCACCAGCTTCCGGGTCGGTCCCTCGGCGGCGATCTTCTCCAGCGCATCCTGCCCGATGAACCGCGGAATCTCCGGCTGACCTTCCTCGGTCTTGTCCTTGTCGAGTGTGACGCCGAAGTTCAGCCCCGCCGAGATCGGGTCGATCGACTCGGTCAGTTCGTGGCCGTACAGCGGCATGCCCGCTTCCAGGCGCAGCGAGTCGCGGCAGCCCAGTCCCGCGGGTTTGACCTGCAGGTCGCCGGAGTCGCGCAGCAGCAGCTTGATCGCCATGCCGGTCATCTTCGCCGGCAGAATCACCTCGACGCCGTCTTCGCCGGTGTACCCGGTGCGCGAGATGACCAGCTTGAGGATCAGCAGATTCTTCGTCGTGAAGGCGTAGCGCTTCAGCGTCGGCACCTCGCTGGAAAACTTGCCGATCATCTCCATCACGCGCGGCCCCTGCAGAGCGACCATGCCCGTGGACTCGGTCTGATCTTCGATCTTCACCGACATCTCACCGACCAGCGACTGAAAATGCGCCAACAGCTTTTCACGATTGGCCGCATTGCAGACCATCAGAAAATGATCGTCGAAGCGATAGACGATCACATCGTCCAGCACGCCCCCGGCCTCGTTGCAGACAAAACCGTAGCGGCAGGACTTGGCTTTCATGTCGGTGACGCGCCGGGTGAACACATGCTCGATGAATCGCCGTGCATGGCGACCGGAGAATTTCACCCGGCCCATGTGCGAGACATCGAAGATGCCGGCGCCGGTGCGGACGTTGTGGTGCTCGTCGATGATCGACCCGTAGTGCAGCGGCATCTCCCAGCCGGCGTAGTCGACCAGCTTGGCGTGGTGCTCCTGGTGAAACGAATAAAACGGCGTGCGGTTGGGCATCCGGTGCATCCTTGTAGGTGGGGGCGGAGCGTGTTTTTCGCATATTCGATGCCGATTGTCCAGCAATGTAAGATGAAGCAGTTACGTTATGCTGATCTATCGAGGATTAATCATGCAAATCATGCAACGAATTGTCGTGGCGAGCCTGATCTGCCTGGGGTTGGGCGTCGCCGTCTTTGCCGCGGATAAAACCGATCGCCCCAATGTCGTGTGGATCACCGTCGAGGACATCAGCCCCAATCTCGGGTGCTACGGCGATGCGTACGCCCTCTCGCCGAACATCGACAAACTCGCCAAACGCTCGGTGCGCTACACCAACGCCTTTTCCAACGCCGGTGTCTGCGCCGTGGCGCGCACCACGCTGATCACCGGCATGTACGCTGCGTCGATCGGCTCGTCCTACATGCGTTGCGCCGCGACCATGCCCGAGGCCGCACGCGGCTACCCCAGCTACCTCCGCGATGCCGGCTACTACACCACCAACAACGTCAAGACCGACTACAACTGGGCCCGCGCCCCGATGGACCAGATGTGGGACGATTCCAGCCGCAAGGCCCACTATAAAAACCGTCCCGATGGCAAGCCCTTCTTCGCCATCTTCAACATCACCACCAGCCATGAATCCAAGCTGCGCGACCCGACCTACACCAAGTCCATCCGCCCCCGGCTCAACGATGATGAAGTCCACGATCCGGCCAAGGCTCGCGTACCGGCCTACATGCCCGACATCCCCGAGGTCCGCAAGAACTGGGCCCAGTACTACGACTCGATCACCGCGATGGACAAGCAGGTCGGCCAGTTGCTCGATGAACTGGACAAGTCAGGTCTCGCCGACAACACCATCATTGTTTTCTACGGCGACCACGGCGGCGGCATGCCGCGGTCCAAGCGGTGGCTTTTCGATTCGTCGACGCGCGTGCCGTTGCTGGTCTGCTTCCCGAAAAAGTACCAGAACATGGCCCCGGTCAAACCCGGCGAGTCGACCGATCGGTTGGTCAGCTTCGTCGACTTCGGCCCGACGCTGCTGAGCCTCTGCGGCATCGACCCGCCGGACTACATGCAGGGCAAAGCCTTTCTCGGTGAACATGCCGACAAGCCCCGCGACTTCGTCTACCAGTATCGCGATCGCATGGACGAACGCTACGACTTCATCCGCTCGGTCCACGACGGCCGCTTCAACTACATCCGCAACTTCCACCCCGAGCGCCCGTGGTTCCACGATCAGGCCTGTCAGTACAACCTCAAGACGCCGGCCCTGGCCAAGTGGATGGAACTTTCCGAGCAGGGCAAGCTCAAAGGCGATGCGGCGATGTACATGGCTCCGACCAAACCCGCCGAGCAGCTATTCGACACGCAGGCCGATCCCGACGAGGTGAACAATCTCGCGGATGATCCGAAATACGCCAAGCAGATCGACCGCATGCGCAAGGCGCTGAACAAGTGGCAGCGACAGATCGTTGACCTCGGTTTTCTCACCGAAGCCGAACTTCATGATCGCTTCGGCAAAGAGTCGCCCTACGACGCGGTGCGCAAGAAGCCGGGTCGATATCCGCTGAAGCGCATCCGCGCGATCGCCGACATGGCCAACTCCGGCGCGGCGGGCAATCTGTCGGCGCTGGTGGATCTGCTCCGCGATTCCGAACCCATGGTGCGATACTGGGCGCTGATCGGACTGATCACGATCGGCGAGCCGGCCGCTCCGGCGACGGGCGCCGCCATGCCGCTGATGAAGGATCAGGATGTCACCGTGCGGCTGGCCGCGGCGGAGTTTATCGCGCGTCGCGATCCGGCGGCCCGTGACAAGGCTTTGGCCGTGCTGGTTGACGGGCTGTCCAACGACAATGTCTGGGCACGGCTGGAAGCGGCCAATATTCTCGATCGCCTCGATGCGATGGCCCAGCCGGTCAAACCCGCCATGCAGGCCGCCCTCGATGCGGAAAAACAGCGAAAAAGCGGGTTTAATTACGTGATCCGCGCCCTGGATCAGGCCATCGACAAGCTCGGTGGTTGAACCGAATTGAAAAAAAACGCATCTGAGGTCTAAAAAACTATTGCGTCCGGATAATCCGTATCTTATAGTGAATTTTCCTGGCTTGTGGACTTCTGGAGAGGACCACGGGCGGCCAGGGACGAAAAAAAAGCGCTTCCGGGCATGACAATCTAAGAGGTAGAGATGCGGCGTAGAACGATTCGGCGCAAAACGTCTGTAACTGTAGTTATGTCATGGTGTTGTGGTGTTATTGCCGCAGCGGCTGTGATCTATGTCCTGGCGGTGGTGTCAAGCCACGTCAAGCCGGCTGCTCAAGCGGAGACGTTCGTGGACTTAGGCCCTGATGAAGCGGTCAAGATTCCGGATGTACCGACGCGGTCGACCGGCGAGAACTTCGACCTGCTTGGGGCCTTGGACAGCACGTCCAGCACGTCGATTTCCGTCGACTCCAAGGACTTTTCAAGCCTGATGGGTTCGTCCGGTACAAACACCGGCCTGGATGCTTCAGCGGTTATGCAGATGTCGAATCTCAGCAGTTCGAAACAATCGCGCTGAGCTGACGGTCCCTGAGCTTATTCATAAATTATTCACTTTGACCCGGCCTCGGGGCAAGGTTTACGCTCCATCGTGCCGATATCTTTGGTAGGATGGTTTTCATCGCCGGATGGATTCGGCGATCTCGCCGCAGGGATTCCCGGGAGTCAGACACCTCCGAAATCCCGCAGACCAGGGACACATCGAGCAGGAGCAGCGGCATGTTTTTTACTCGCAAGGCGCGGAAAGAGGTCGAAGAGCTTACTTGGAGGACGATCGATCAGGAGATCGACGAACCGGGATTCGGTCGCCTCGAACAATACCTCCGTGACTCTGACGAAGCCCGTAAGATCTATGTCGAGTCGCACTGGCTGCACACGGCCCTGCTGTTCCATTTCAATCCGGACTACGGCAAACGGTTCATGCCGGCGAAAAACACCGAGCAGATGTTCATGGAGGAGTTGATGAAGTCTGAGCCGCTGGCCGACGCTCGTGAACTCGCCCGCAAGCAGCGCTCCAAGAAGTCTGCATCCAGCCCCCGCGCCAACTGACTGTCGCGCCTGACCAATAATCTGGTAGAGTAACGACCGGCCCACAGGGGCCGGTTTTTTTATGGGGTCACGTGAATGTCCGATCTGCTTCGGGACGCACTGATTGATGATCTGCCTGCGATTGTGGAGATCTACAACCGTTCCATCCCGGCGCGCGTGGCGACGTCTGATCTGGAGTTGGTCTCGGTGCAGTCCCGCCGCGAGTGGTTTTGTCGGCATGACCCAGCCCGCCGGCCGCTGATCGTGGCGGAGCGCAATGACCGTGTGATCGGTTTTTTCAGCTTCGTGAATTTCTACGGTCGACCCGCTTACGACATCACGGCGGAGGTGGCGGTCTACGTCGATACGGACCATCAGCGGCAGGGCATCGGCTCGATGCTGCTCAGCGAAGCGATCGGCCGCGCCCCGTCGCTGGGACTCAAAAATCTGCTGGCGTTTGTATTCGCACACAATGCGGCCAGCATGACGTTGTTTACGCGGTTCGGCTTTCAACAGCAGGCTTGTCTGGATGCTGTGGCTGATCTGGGCGCTCGCCTGGCGGACCTGGTGATCCTGCAACGCAAGGTCTGATAAGCCGCCGGCCGAACAAGGGCCGGTCGCCGAGCGGAACATCCACGTTCAGAAGATGTATTTGTTGTGGGGGGGTGATCTTCAATTCCTGGTTGCCGGTTCTGCGGCCCGGTCCGGTTAATCCGATCGTCCGAATCGCCGATATCCACTTGGGATAGTTTGAATGATTGGTGGAATTGGGGCAGACGATGGATGAACAGACAACCGCACGCTCACCTGCCAAAGCCCGCTGGCCCATGCTGTTGCGCGGTGAATCAACCGTGGCTTCGATCGGCATCGCGCTGGCTGTGATTCTGTTGTGCGCCGTCGGGGCGTCGGCGTGGTGGGCGATACGCACATTGCGCGAAGACGCACAACATGCCGAGGCCGACCGCATCCGCGCGGTGGTGGCCATGCTGGCCGACAGCGCCGAATCGATGATGAATGCCGGTGAACTCTCCGCGGTGCGCCGCCTCGTAGCCGATGCGGCGCGCGAGCACGGACTGGGCCAGTGCACGATCATGCTGCCCGACGGCGGCGTGGTCGCGGCCAGTGACTTTTCGAAACACCCAGCCGGCAAACTCGTGATGAGTCTGCCGGATCGTTGGTCGGCGGGTCTGAATCCCCCGGCTGACCAGACCGCGGTCACCCAGACAACGCTGACGATCGATCGCCCGCTGACGATCAACGGGCATGGCCTGGCGGCGCTGCATGTTCAGGCGCCGATCGAGGTATCCGTGTCGCGCTTCTGGGGCGCGCAGGCGGGGCTCGGCGTCATCGGCGCCGGGTCGATGCTGGCGCTGTTGCTGGTGTATCGACACAGCCGGGCGCGGCTCCGGGCTGTGGGCGCGATCCGAGAAGCGCTGCTGGCCATCGGCGCCGGCGAAGGCGCATCCAGCGCCCTGGCGATCTCGGCCGACCTCGGCGCCGAAGCCTCGGCGTGGAATCAGATTCTCGATCAGTCCGACAAGCTCCGTCATGACAAGGTCGCCGAACGCGCCCGCGAATCGCTGGGCGATCGACGGCGCGGCAAGAGCGATCTCGACGAAGCCTGCGATGTGATGACTCAGGGCATCGTGCTGGTGGATGAGAAAATGCGCTGCAAATACGCCAACGGCGCCGCGGCGGTGTTCCTTCATGCCGATCGCGACCAGCTCCACGGCGCCGATGTGCGGCAGTTCGTCAAGACCGAGAACGTCAAAACGCTGCTGGACGATTGGGCCAGCGGGCGCGTGCGACAGCGCACGACCATCGAGGCCGAGCGCGGCGACGCGCATTTCGGCGAAGGGGTTTTGCGCGTGTCGATTCGGCCGGTCCGTCGTGAAGACACCGGCTCGGCGATGCTCGTCCTTGAAGACATCACCCAGCAGCGCGTCGCTGAGGAAGCGCGCCATGCATTCGTGGCCCACGCCACGCACGAGCTGCGCACACCGCTGACGAACATTCGCCTGTATGTCGAAACGGCACTGGATGACGGGGAAAACGATGCGGTCCTTCGGGCCAAGTGTCTGAACGTGATCAACAGCGAATCGCGCCGCCTCGAACGGATCGTCAACGATCTGCTTTCGACCGCCGAGATCGAGTCCGGATCATTCAGCATCCAGCGCGACGATGTGCATCTGGACGCGCTGTTTGCCGAGTTGCAGGCTGACTATGAAGCCCAGGCTGCTGAAAAGCACCTGGAGGTGACGTTCAATCTGCCGCCGAAGCTGCCGGTGATTCAGGCCGACCGTGACATGATCACGCTTGCGCTTCACAACTTGATCTCCAACGCCCTGAAGTACACACCCGAAGGCGGCAAGGTGCAGATCAATGTCGACCCCGGCGAGCACAGCCTGACCGTCGACGTGATCGACACCGGCATCGGCATCAGCGATCAGGACCAGGAGCGGTTGTTCGAGAAGTTTTACCGTGCCCAGGACAAACGCATCACCGACATCACCGGCTCGGGCCTCGGATTGGCGCTGGCCCGCGAGGTCGTTCGCCTGCACGGCGGGGACATCACCGTTCAGTCGGCTATCGACCACGGCAGCACCTTTTCGATGACCATACCCGGCGCGGCGGACGCTGCATGAGCCGAACTTGACCCTGGAGCGTGGGGATGAAGATTCACGAACAACGTCACGGCGCCGTGATGATTCTGCGACCGGAAGGACCGCTGGTCGATCAGGACGTGGTGCCGTTTCGTCAGCAGCTCAACAACGTGCGCCGCGCGAGCCTCGGGCGCGTTGTGGTCGACATGAGCACGATTCCGTTCATCGACTCCAAGGGGCTTGAAACGCTGGTCGAAGTCACGCGGGAGATGGCCGACTCGGGCCAGGCGCTGCGCTTGTGCAACGTCAATGAAACGATTCGCGAGGTGCTCGAGTTGACCGAGCTTTCGCCGATGTTTGAGCACTACGCCGACGCCAACAGTGCCGTCAGGAGTTTTCTGTGAGCCAGGGGGCTGGAAAAATTCGAATCGGCGAGGCGCTGGTCGAAGCCGGTGTACTCACCGAAGATCAGCTTCGCGACGCGCTGCGCGAGCAGAAGCGCTCGGGGCGCATGCTCGGCGAG
Organism: Planctomycetales bacterium ZRK34; assembly: GCA_014873095.1. GTDB lineage: Bacteria > Planctomycetota > Phycisphaerae > Phycisphaerales > Zrk34 > Zrk34. The sequence continues at coordinate 1,627,586 of CP050848.1, read as the reverse complement.
ATGCTTGTCGACACCGGCGCGATCACCAGTGTCACGCTGGTGCGCGTGTTGGCGGATAAGCTCGGCGTCAAGGGCACCGTGCTGCGCCACGGGTTGATCGACCCGACGCTGATCAAAACCCTCGGCGAAGAAGAGTGCGAGCGCCTCAAGCTCATTCCGATGTTCAAGGTGCACGACACGATGACCGTCGCCATGGCCGAGCCGCAGAGCCTGCCGACGATCGATCGCCTGCGCCAGATCAGCGGCTGTCGCATCCGTCCCGTGCTGGCGATGGAAGCGAACATCCAGGAATACATCAAGAAATATGCCGGCGGCGATGTCGATGTCGACGCTTTTCTGACGAGCCTGGTCGAGTCCGACGTCGAAGTCATCGAACGCGAGGCCGTCGACGACGGACCGGCCACGGACCTCGACAAGATGGTCGAGGGTTCACCGATCGTGAACCTCGTCAACGTCGCGCTGCTGACGGCAATCCGCGACAAAGCCTCGGATATTCACATCGAACCGGACAAACGCGGCACGCGCGTCCGCTACCGCATCGACGGCGTGTTGCGCGATCTGATGAAACCCCCGTCGGGGATGCACGCGGCGATCATCTCGCGCGTGAAGATCATCGGCAAGATGGACATCGCCGAAAAACGCCTCCCGCAGGAAGGCCGCGTGCGCATCGTTGCTGAGGGCCGCGAGATCGATCTGCGCGTTTCGTCGATGCCGACGCTGCTGGGCGAAAAGCTCTGCCTGCGTATTCTCGACAAGTCGAACCTCTGCGTGCGCATGGAGGATCTCGGATTCCGACCTGAAGCGCTGGCGACCTTTCAGCGCATGCTGAAAAAACCACACGGGCTCGTGCTTGTGACCGGCCCCACGGGCTCGGGTAAGACGACGACGCTCTACTCGGCGCTCGACCTGTTGCGCAGCCCCGAACGCAACATCATCACCGTCGAAGACCCCGTCGAATATCAGTTGGACCTGATCAACCAGGTTCATGTGCAGGCGTCGATCGGTATGACCTTCGCCCGAGCGCTGCGGACGATTCTCCGCCAGGACCCGGATGTGATCATGGTCGGTGAAATCCGCGATGAGGATACCGCCCGCGTGGCGGTGCAGGCCGCTTTGACCGGCCACCTCGTGTTGGCGACGCTGCACACCAACGACGCCCCCGGCGCCGTGGCGCGACTGCTGGATATGGGCATTGAAAGCTACCTGCTTTCGACGGCGCTGAACGGTGCGGTCGCCCAGCGCCTGGCGCGCATGATCTGTCCGCACTGCGAAACCAAGTACTACCCCGCCGAGCACGTGCTCAAAGATGCGCACATTCCCGATAAGACCGGCAAGTCCTTCCGCAAGGGGGCCGGCTGCAATGTGTGTCACAACAGCGGCTTTCAGGGGCGCATGGGCATTTACGAGGTGATGGAGGTCACGCCGGCGGTTCGGCGCATGATCCATCACGGCGCGCCGTCGCACGAACTGCGTGAAAAAGCACAGCAGGAAGACGGCATGCTTTCACTGCGACAGGAAGGCGTGAAGATCGCGCTGGACGGGCGCAGCAGTCTCGAAGAAGTCTTGCGCGTCACCGCGAGCGAAGATGAAGTGTTTGATCGACTCGAAGAGGCTGAACGCAAATCACTGGGCAACCCCGCGCCGGCCGAGGCGCCGACGGAGGTGTCGCCGTGAAGCTGGCCTACGAGGCGTACGACAAGACCGGCAAGATCGTCAAAAACTCGATCGAGGCCAAGGACACCGCCGAGGCGACCGAGTCGCTGCGCCGTCAGGGTCTGTACGTGACCAATCTCAAACCGGCCACGTCGGTGAAGACCGGCGAGCTTTCGACGCCAGCCGACGGCGCGACTCGGAAAAAGAAGGTCGGGCAGGGCAAGCGACTCAAGCATCTGGCTGTGTTCATGCGACAGCTTTACGTGCTGGTCTCCACCGGCACGCCGCTGGTTGAAGGCCTGATTTCAATCGAGCGTCAGACCAAGGACAAGTACTGGAAGCAGGTGCTGGGCCGCGTGCGTCAGCGTGTTGAGGAAGGCTCGACGCTGGCCGATGCGATGTCGGAATACCCCGACTATTTTGATGCGATCTGTCAGTCGCTGGTGGCGGCCGGTGAGACGGCGGGCAAGCTGCCGATGATGCTCGACCGCCTGGCGATGGTCACCCGCAAGCAGCAGCATCTGCGCTCCAGCGTCATTGGCGCGATGGTTTATCCGGCCATGCTGCTGGTGGTGGCGGTGGGGGTGTTGGCGCTGATGCTGATGTTTGTGCTGCCGCGATTTTCGGGGCTGTTTGAAACGCTCGACATGGAACTTCCGCCGACGACGCAGATGCTGATGATGCTCAGCAACTTCCTGCTGGCGTATTGGTGGTCGGTGCCGTTCATTGCGCTGGGCGCCTTTTTCGGCATGAAGTTCTGGTTGAAGACACCCAGCGGCGTTTACGCTGTACACACGATCGCGGTGCGCCTGCCCGGGCTCGGCAAGATCACGCAAAGTTTCGCCACGGCCCGCATCGCGCGGCTGATGGGCATTCTGCTGGAAAGCTTTCTGCCGCTGCTGGAGGTGCTCGCGCTGGTGCGCGACTCAACACCGAATCTGCATTATCGGAATCTGCTGGGCAAAGCCGAGCAGGCGGTGACGCGCGGCGAGCCGATCAGCTCGGCCTTCAAGGACTCGAGCCTGATCAATCCGACGGTCTACGAAGCCCTGCGCAGCGGTGAAAACAGCGGACAGGTCGGCCCGTTACTGCTGAATGTGGCCACGTTTTTGGACGAAGATAACGAAGTCGTCGTCAAATCGCTGACGAGCATCATCGAGCCGCTGATTCTGATCGTGCTCGGGGCGCTGGTTGGTTTTGTGGCGGTGAGCATGTTCTTACCGCTGTTCGACATGACAGCGATGGCAGGAGCGCATTAATGAGCTGGCGCAGCACGACAACGCGGACGCCGATCGGCCTGGATGTCGGTGCGCGCTGGATCCACGCGGCGCAGCTGACCGGCCGCCCGGGCGCCTGGCGTTTGGCGGCGGCGACGGCCGTGCCGCGCGAGGCCGATGGTTGTCAGATCAGCCCGGATGAAATCACCCGGCTCATGGACGTCATGGGTCGGCAGGGTTTTTCCGGACGTGATGCCGTGTTGGCGGTGCCGCAGGAAAAACTGATCAGCGCGATCCTTGAACTGCCGCCGCGCGACTCGGGCGCCCCGGTGGCGCAGATCGCACGGATGGAATTGGCGTCGATGCACCGGCTGGACCCGGCGGCGCTGGAACTCAGCTACTGGGATCTGCCGGAGACTTCGCGCCAGCGTGAAAGCTCACGTGTGATGGCCGCCGCGTGCATGCACGGCGATGCCGATGAATATCTGAACCTCTTCGAGTCGCGTGGGCTGAACATCACGGCCCTGGACACTTCCAGCGCCGCGGTGGCGCGTGTGTGCGATCTGTCCGGCGCGAGTCGACAGGAGATCGTGCCCGTGCTGGACCTGGGCTGGCGATCGGCGCGGCTGGCGTTGCTGTACCAGGATGTGATCATCTACGAACGTCAGCTTACCGACGCCGGGATCAACATGCTCTGGCAGGGGCTGGCGGCGCGCCTTGAAATCGAAGCCGAAGTGACCGATTACCTGCTGAACGAAGTCGGCCTGCGTGACGGCGATGAAGCGGCCGAGACGCCGCAACTCGGTGAGATTCACACGGAAATTCGTGAACATTTTGAAGATGCGGTGCGTGAGCTGGGCGTGTCGTTCTCGTATGCGCTGCACCAGTACAACGATGCGGTGGTCGGGCCGCTGTCGCTGGTCGGCGGTGGGGCGGCGATTCCGGGACTCGCCGAGCACCTGGCTTCGGAGCTGGGCATGAAAGTTCACGCTGCGACGCCGGCGCTTTACGCCGAGCGCGGTCAGATACTTCAGAAGCTGGGCGGCTCGCCGGCGCTTTGTCAGGCCATGGGGCTGGCGCTTCACGGTCGGGGAGGCGCCGCGGCATGACGACGATCAACCTGATTCCGATGCATCGCCGCCAGGCGCGACAGCGCCTGGGCCGCCTGCGCAAGTGGGTGGTTGGTGGAACGATCTACGCGGTGCTGCTGCTTGGCGCGGCGGTGGTTTGTCACATGGTCTGGGGTCAGACCGATCGCCAGGTCGCCGACGAATTGGTCGAATTGGAAACGGATATCACACAGACCCGCGCGCAGATCGCGGCGCTGAAACCCGAGTTGCTGGAAGCCAACGCGCAGTGGGAAGCGAGCCGTGCGGTGGCCGTGCAGCCGGACTGGTCGGTGGTGCTGGCGATGCTCAGCGACATTCGCGGTAAGAACATCGTGCTCGAACGCTGCTCGCTGAGCCCGGTCAAGCAGGTCGAAGCCAAAACGATGGCCAAGGCTGTCGGCAAATTCGGCGCGGCGACCAAGTCAGCGCCGGAGGGTAGTGCGGTCAAGAAAGCGGCCGAGCGACGCAAGCCGTTGAACTTTTCGCTGCAGATCGGCGGACTCGGGCACGAGCAGACCGACGTTTCGCAGTTTGTGCTCAACCTCGAACGCACGGGGCTTTTCAGCACAGTGAAACTGCTGGAAACCGCGCGGTATCCGTTCGGCGACGGCCAGGCGGTTTCCTTCCGCATCCTCTGCGCGATCGGCGAAGACCCGGAGAGTGGATCATGAGCATGGCCGACGCCAAAACCTGGCAGATCGACGCAGCCGCAGTGGGCGTGTGCCTGCTGCTGGGCGCGGCGGTCTACTTCGTCGGGCTCAAACCGATCATCGATCGACAGGCCGAGCGAGCCGGACATCAGGCCCGTCTGACGACGGGGCGGCAGGAAGCGCTCAAGCTCACGACCGACCTGAACACCTCGCGCAGCACGCTGGCGCGCATCCGCGACAAGATCAAAGACAGCGCGATTCAACTGCAGTCAACCCGTCATCTGAATCAGCGCCTTTCGGAAATCACCAAGCTGGCGACCGAGTGTGGCCTGCAGGTTGACGAGATTCAACCGGGCAGTGTTTCGACCGGTGAACGCTACGAGACGGTGCCGATCAGCCTCGCGGGTACGGGGCAGTACGAAGCCTGCGCGATGTTCCTGCATCGGTTGCAGAAGACGTTTCCCGACACGGGCGTGCGCAGCTTCGAGCTGGGCGGACACCCGCGGCAGACCGATCGGCCAGCGGACTTTCAGTTCGGGTTGATCTGGTATGCGGCGCCGACGCCCGCGCTGTCGAAGACCGGCTCATGACGATGGCATCAACACGCACGCAATCGCGAGCACGAACATGACCAAGGAACGAAAAATCTACGCGGCGGTGTTGAGCCTGGTGGTTGCTGCGCTGGTGATCGACCAGTTTGTACTTCAGGGCGACGCGACCGGGCCCAAGTCCGCGTCGGCGGGTCTGTCGACGCCGATTGCATCGACGGGTTCGACGAACCTGGGCGGCCCGAGCCTGTCGAGCGTCGACGATGTGGTCAAGAAGATGAATCAGGCGGCCGCCACGCTCAGCGATGAAAACACGCTGGCGCATCGGCTGGATCAGTTTGCCGCCGAGCGTGAGTATCAACTGCCGCGCGTCAGCAACGTGTTTGAACCGGACGCATCGTGGGTCGCGCCGGCGGCGAAGCAGGCATCGGCTCCGGCGTCGAAGATCGTCGACACCTTCCGTGCGGCGCACAAGCTCACGGGCGTGATGGTCACTTCGCAGGGGGGTGTGGCCATGGTCGAAAGCAAATCGGCCGGTGGTCGTGGCGGGCCGACTCGGACACCGCTGCGCGTCGGACAGACGCTCGATGGTCTGATGCTCAAGGCGGTCACGGACAACACCGCGACCTTCGCCGGCGCGGGCGTGGAACTGACGCTGACGCTCGAATTGCCCTCCGGGGCCGGCGCTGCGACGCCTGCTCCGAGCCCGCGGATAGCACCGCCGCCGGGCCCGTCCGGTAATCGTCGGCCTCCGATTGCCTTGCCGCCGGCGCCGTTCAAATAAGCGATTTAACTAAGTGTTTTTGACTGCTGACATAAAAGTCAACTGGGAAATATGACGATATTGAAACTACGACAAAGCGGTCCGCTGAGATCGTTGCTCGCATATCCCGAGCCTCAAGCGGCCTTCAAAACCTGTCGATGACACACACACGCCGAGTCAATGGTTGGCCGGCGCAGACACGGATGTTGGCAATAGCAGTCGAAGGAGACTTTTCCATGATGTCCAGGGTGAACGCACATCGTAATCAGGGTTTCAGCTTGGTTGAGCTGATCATCGTCGTCGTGATCATCGCGATCATCGGCGCCATCGCCATTCCGCGCATGAGCCGCGGCGCCGCGGGCGCTTCGGAATCGGCGCTGGTCGGTGACCTGGCGATTCTCCGCAGCGCGATCGATCTTTACGCCGCCGAGCACGCGGGCGAGTTCCCGCCGGCCGCGACGTTTGAAGATCACATGACCGGCTACTCCAACGCCGCCGGCGACTCTGCCCAGGCGACCAAGGATTCGACCCACATCTACGGGCCGTACATGCGGAAGATTCCGCCGCTGCCCGTGGGCACCAACAAAGGTGAGACTTCCGTGGTCGACGGCAGCGCCACCGCCATCGGCACCGCCACCGGCGGCTGGTGGTATGACCCGACGACCGGCGTGGTCAAGGCAAACCTGCCGGACGCGGAAGCGGACGACACCACCAAGGCCTACAACGCCTATTAAGTTCGTCTGATCCGACGAACCGATGGCTCGTCGACTCCGTGTCTACGATTTCAACACGCAGGCTGCTGCCGAACCGTTGACCGACGGAACGCGCAGCAGCCTGCTGTGTTGATTCGAACCTCGCGGGAGAATCAGGTGATCCGTCACCGAGCTCATTCGATTTCAACGCCTGCCCGCCGCTTCGCTACGCGACGAGGCTTCAGCCTGCTGGAGTTGGTCATCGTCGTGGCGATCATCGCGACCGTCAGCGCGCTGGCGATTCCGCGCTACGTTTCAGCGCTGAATCGCTATCGCGCCGGCGCATTGGCTCAGCGCATCGTTGCCGATCTGAACTATATTGCCGCCGACGCCAAGGCTTCCAGCGCCGAACGTTGGGTCTGGTTCGTGCCCGATCAGTGGTACCTGGCGATCAGCGCGCCGGATCCGAATCGCACCAACGATTCATACTACCTCGTGCAGACTTCGCTCGAACCCTACCGCGCCTACATCCTTAAAGTGAGCTTTGAAGGCGAGCAGACGTTCACCTTCGACGGCTACGGCAAACCCGATCGCAGCGGCACCATCGTCGTCGGCTCCGGTGATGAAACACGCACCATCACCCTCGACAAGGCGACGGGGAAAGCGAGCGTGCAGTGATGGTGGGCACGCGACGCAAATCGAAGATCGCCTTCCGGGGGTTCACACTCATCGAGCTGGTGGTTTCGATGGCGATCATGTCGATCATCCTCGTGTCGATCGGCTCGGCGATCATGCTGGCGTCTCGGGCGATACCCGCCGACGACAATCCCGGCGATCTGGTCGTCAGCTCCGCGCAGGTCGCCCGCGACATTGCCGCTGAACTGGCGCAAGCGATTTACGTGTTTGAAGCCGATGACCACGTGGTCGCTTTCACCGTGGCGGATCGTGACGCCGACGGCAGTCCCGAGCGGATACGCTATGCATGGTCGGGCAACTCCAGCGATCCGCTGACGCGTCAGCTCAACAACGACGCAGCGGTCACGGTGATCGATCATGTCAACGGTTTTAATTTGAGCTACGTGACCGCCACGCTGGGTGAGACCTATCCCGGCGGGCCGGTTGAATCCGGCGAGCAGTTGCTGGCCAAACATGATTCGAGCACCAGTTCCAACAACGAACAAGTCAAATCCGACCAGTGGTGGGCTCAACCGTTCACCGCCTCGCTGCCCTCAAATGCGCTGTACTGGAGTGTGACACGGGCGCTCATCAAGGCTCAGCCGCAGAACAGCGGGCAGACGGTGATCGTCGCGCTGACGGATGCGGATTCGTCCAACGCGCCGATCGAGCCGATCCATGATTCCGCCGAGTTGGACACGTCATCGATGACGTCCAGCACATGGCAGTGGTACCAGGTCAAGTATGACTATGCGGCGCTCTTTGCACCGGGCCAGATGCTGAATCTGGCCGTCGCGAGCACATCGTCCGATCCCTCCATCAAGCTCGGTTTTATCAACAACACCGCGCCGTCATGGGGCCCATGGAAAAATTCATCCAACAGCGGCGCGACTTGGGAAACCAATGACAACGAAGGCATGCATTTCTACGCCTACGGTACGGTCACAACTCCCGGGCCGGATCAGACCGTCTATCGCAATTACTTGACGCGCATCGACATCGCGTTGGATGTCGACGGAGCCGGTATGCCGATCGACATCGGCGCTTCGCTGTTGAATCATCCGCAGGTGGTTTCCGCCGTGTGGCGCGTCGACTTCGATCATGATCCGACCGATCTCGATTACGACGGCGACGGCTCAGCCGACTGGGTTTGCGCTGACGGCGCGGCCTTCGGGGCGGGTTCGCTGTCGAATGGTCGGTGGGCGGTCGATTCGACGCTTGAAACACGTCCGTACAACGACTTTGCGGAATTGACCACAGCCGAGGTTTGCTTCCGGAACACCAGCATCGGCGGCGACGGGGCTGTCGTCTGGATCAACGCGGACTTCAGCGGCTCCACCGGCGCGCCGATCTACGCCACCTTGCAGCTTCAGTCCGACAACACCCAGACGCTCACGCTCTACCGCAAGGCCAGCGCGAGTGTGCCGCAGGTGTTGACGACGGTTCAAAGCCTGCCGGCGGATTGGATCACCATGCGGCTGCTGATCGATCCGACCAACGATTTCGTCAACCTCAAGCTCAACGGCGTTGATTTCGGCACGTATGCCTACCACCGCTATGGGTTGTCCGGCAATGATCGCGTCATGCGGATGTACACCTCAGGCTCCAGCGCCGAGTTTGACTGGGCGCAGATCGTGGTGGGGGGGCGTTGATGTACACATCGTGTAACACAAAGCCAATGGCCCTAGCCGAGTCGCTACGCGACCCAGGTCGTTTTCAGCGCAGCGCTTTCACGCTGGTGGAGATGGTGATCAGCATTGTGCTGGTGGCGACGGTATTCATCGTGGCGATGAACACGGTGGGCGCTTCGCGCACGATGATGTTTCGCGTTGCTGATCGTGCTGCCGCCGATGCGCTGGCGGCCCAGATGACCGCTGAGATTCTCGCGTTGCCATACTGGTCACCGGTGTATCACTCGGGCATGGGGCCCAACAGCGAAGAGGCCGCCACCGGCAATCGATCGAAATTCGACGATGCCGACGACTATGACGACTGGTCCGCTTCACCGCCGCAGGCCAAAGACGGCACGGAGATGACCGACTATGCCGGACTCACCCGTACCGTTCAAACGCCCTGGGTCGATCCGTCCGATTTTCAGACTGAGCGCAGCTACGAAACCGGCGTCAAGCGCATCACCGTTCAGGTCAAGCGCGGCAACGTCGTGCTCGCTGAACGCATCGTGATCAAGACTGTCGCGTGGACCGAGCTTTCAGGAGACGCCTGGTGAGCATGAACCGGCTCGACAGTCCGTCTCGCCGTGCCGGCAGTGCTTACGTGCTCGTGCTGGCCACGTCGATGATCGTTACGGTCATCGGCATCTCCGCGCTGACCGCGGTGCGGCTGCGCCTTCGGGCGGCGGAACTGGATCGCAGCGTCAGCGCCGCGGAGCTACATGCCCGCAGTGCCGTAGAAATGGGACTGTTCTGGATCGGCAACGACGCCGACTGGCGCACCAACCATCCCAACGGTGTCTGGGAAACCAACCGGACCGTCGGCCGTGGCACCTACACGCTGCAGGTGACCGATCCGACCGACAGCGATCTGACCAACTCGTGGGTCGACCCCGTCGTGGTGCGCGGTACAGGTTATGACGGCCGGGCCCGTGCGATTTATGAAGTCACGCTCGACCCCGACCCAGCCGGCGCACGGCCGATCCGCGCCGCCACGCTGGCGCTTTCACCCAGCAACTACTGGCCCCTGCAGGAAGCTGCCGGCACCGCCGCCACCGATCTCGCCGGCGACGTCAGCGGTGTGTATACCAACGGCGTCACGCTCAACAGCTACGATTCGCACTTCGCTGAAGCCACCGCCAGGTTCGACGGCGGCAACGACTACGTCGCCATCCCGCACCGCAACGCCTTCCTCATGTCCGCGGGATCGGTCAGCCTCTGGTTCAAGCCCAACTCAGCCTCCGGAACGCAGGGACTGTTCTCCAAAGACGCCTACGGAATCGTCACCGGCGGGCACATGACGATTTACATCGAGTCAGGTCGCCTGAAGGTCCGACTTCAATCCCTGCTCAGTTCCTACACCATCACTTCGGCTTCAGGTTCTGTCACCGCCGGCGACTGGCACCACGCGGTGTTCAACTTTGGCTCCGACGGCATGAAACTGTACCTCAACGGCGAGCAGGTCAGTTCATCCAGCTACACCGGCGGTTTGTACACGGTGTTCTCGTTCTTCAATATCGTTAAAAATGAAGAACCCATCGCGCTGGGCGTCAGCACCATCTCCTCGCTGACCGGTTCGCTTTCAGGGTGGTCGAACCCCTTCGGCGGTCGGTTGGCGCATGTGGCGATGTTCAATTACGCGCTGTCTTCAGATCAGATCAAAACACTCTACGACGCCGGCAATCCGACCCGCACCATGCGCCCGCGCCCCGGCTCATTGAAGAAAGTCGTCGAGTAATCCATCTCAAGCGCGGTCTCGACAAATTCTAATATTATTAAGAACATTAGAATTGAAATGTGTTGCTGAACGCGCGGTGTGTGGGTGTTGAGCGAGAGTTCGACCTGTGAAAAAGCGACGCCGGGCAAGTGGCGTCGCGCTGGGGGTCGGTCGGTGATGTCGTTGCCGCTGTCGGCAGATCAACCTTCGACGAAGGCGTAGTAGATCGCGCTGACGGCTTTTTCGAAGTCGTCGGCTTCGACGCCGCAGATGATGTTCAATTCGCTGGAGCCCTGATCGATCATGCGGATGTTGATCGCCGCGGCGCCGAGCGCGCCGAACAAACGTGCCGCCATGCCGGGGTGATGGGCCATGCCGCGACCGACCGTGGCGATCAGCGCGATGTGGCGATGCACTTCGAGATGGTCGGGCTTGCAGATCGCTCGGATGTCTTCGAGCACATCCTCGAGCTTGCCGTCGAGTTCATCGTCGGCGACGACGACGCTGATCGTGTCAATCCCCGAGGGCACGTGCTCGAAGTTGATGCCGTGATCTTCGAAGACTTCCAGCAGCTTGCGGCCGTACCCGAGTTCGGCATTCATCAGCGCCTTTTCCAGGGCGATGATGGTGAAGTCCTTGCGGCCGGCGATGCCGGTGATGGCTGTCGTCGGGGGCTCGTCAAGTCGATCGTTGGGCACGATCATTGTGCCCGCGTCATCGGGGGCGTTGGTGTTGCGGATGTTCACCGGGATGCCGGCCTGGCGCACGGGGAAGATCGCCTCGTCGTGCAGCACGCTGGCGCCCATGTAGGCGAGCTCGCGCAGTTCTTTGTAGGTGACGGTCGCGATGGGATTGGGCTGGTCGATGATGCGGGGGTCGGCCATGAGCAGGCCGGACACATCGGTCCAGTTTTCGTACACCTTGGCGGCGCCGCCGCGGGCGATGATGGCGCCGGTGACGTCGGACCCGCCGCGCGAGAAGGTTTTCACCCGGCCGTCGGGCATCGAGCCGTAGAATCCGGGGATCACGGCGCGTTCGTGCTCGGTCAACCGCTTGGCGACGGCGATCTGTGTGTTTTCGGGATCGAACCGGCCATTGGCATCGAAGTAGATCACGTCGGCCGGGTCGATGAAGTCGACGCCGAGCAGGGCGGCGATGATCATGCCGTTCAGCGCCTCGCCACGACTGGCGGTGTAGTCCGGGCCTTCGTTGGCGATGCGGCCGCGGACCTCGTCAAGCTGCGGCTTGAAGTCGAGATCGAGCTTGAGGTCTTCGACGATCTGCAGGTAGCGCTGCTCGATGAGGTCGAAGATGTTGTCGTACGTCATGCCGCGCTTGGCGTGCTCGTGGCACAGGTACAGCAGGTCGGTGACCTTCTGGTCGGACTTCTCCCGTTTACCGGGGGCCGAGACGACGATGAATCGCCGGTTGGCATCCGACTCGATGATGTCTTTGACTTTCAGGATCTGCCGGGCATCGGCCAGGCTGGATCCACCGAATTTACAGACGATGGTGCTCATGATGAATTCCCAATGCCCTGCCTCGGGCGAAGACCGGCAGTGTAACACCGATCGCCCGACGCTTCACGCTTACACCTCGATCGAGGCCAGGCGGCGGGATTCGCGCTTGCGGTCGGATTCCTTGAGCAAAACCTTACGGATGCGGATCGACTGCGGGGTCAACTCGACAAGCTCGTCATCCTCGATGTATTCCAGGGCCGCTTCGAGACTGACCTGGCGGGGTGCTTTGAGGGTGACTGTGGCATCCTTGTTGGCATTGCGCATGTTCGTGAGTTGCTTTTTACGGGCGACGTTGATGGGGATGTCGACGTCGCGATTGTGCTCGCCGACGACCTGACCTTCGTAGACCTTATCGCCGGGTTTGACGAACATGATGCCGCGGTCCGCCAGGGCGTCGAGCGCGTAGCCGGTGACGGCTCCGGTTTCAGTGGCGATCATTACACCGTTGGACCGTCCGGGCATCGCGCCCAGGTACGGGCCGAACTCGATGAACGTGTGGTGCATGATGGCGTTGCCGGCCGAGGCGGTCAGCATGCGGCTGCGCAGGCCGATCAGCCCGCGGGCCGGAATGCGGAACTGCAGTTCGGTGAAAGAACCCTTGTGGTGCATGTGCTTCATCTCGCCGCGGCGCTCACCGACGAGTTGCATCACCGCGCCGACGTATTCTTCGGGTGTTTCAACCGCGAGGTCTTCATACGGCTCCATGCGCTGGCCGTCGACATTCTTGATGATTACGCGGGGCTTTCCGACGGACAACTCGTAGCCTTCACGCCGCATGTTCTCCAGCAGAATGCCGAGGTGAAGCATGCCGCGCCCGGACACTTCGAATTCATCGCCGTTGATGCCCGGCTCCACGCGCATCGCCACGTTGGTCTGCAATTCCTTCATCAGCCGTTCACGAAGCTGACGACTCGTGACAAAGTCGCCTTCCGCCCCGCAGAACGGCGAGTTGTTCACGCGGAAGTTCATCGTCAGCGTCGGCTCGTCAACCGCGACCGGCGGGAGGGCGACGGGCTTGTTGATGTCGGCCAGCGTGTCGCCGATGTCGACGTTGTCGAGCCCGACAACGGCGCAGATGTCGCCGGCGCGGATCTCGCTGACCTCGCGGCGGCCGAGCCCGTCAAACTGATAGAGCTTGCCGATGCGCTGGCGGGTCTGCTTGCCATCGCGGTCGATGCGCATGATCGGCTCGCCGGACTTCAGCACGCCGGCCATCACGCGCCCGATGCCGATGCGGCCGACGTAGTCGGACCAGTCCAGCGTCGTCACGAGCATCTGCACCGGCGCATCGTGATCGAACTTCGGAGCCGGCACGTGTTCGATGATCGTGTCGAACAGGGCCTGCACGTTGTCGGTCTGCACGTCTTCTTCGGTCGAGGCCCAGCCGTTGACGCCGGAGGCGTAGATCGTGAGAAAGTCCAGGGCGTGGTCATCGGCGCCGAGTTCGACGAGCAGGTCGAACACCTCTTCGTGGACCTGGGTTGGGCGGGCTTCGGGGCGGTCCATCTTGTTGATCACAACGATGGGTCGCAGGCCGAGGGCGAGCGCCTTGGCGAGCACGAAGCGCGTCTGCGGCATGGGGCCTTCGAAGGCGTCGACAATCAGCAGGGCGCCGTCGGCCATGCTGAGCACGCGCTCGACCTCGCCGCCGAAGTCGGCGTGGCCGGGGGTGTCGACGATGTTGATGTGGTAGGTGTGGCCATCGGGGGCGGCGTAGCGGATGGCGCAATTCTTCGACAGAATCGTGATGCCGCGCTCTTTCTCGATGGGGTTGGAATCGAGGATGCAGTCGCCCTGCAGCTCGCCTTCGCGGAACTGCCCGCTCTGGCGCAGCAGCGCGTCGACGAGGGTGGTCTTACCATGGTCGACATGCGCAATGATCGCGACGTTTCGGATGTCCTGCTGGCTCATCGGGGGAGTCCGTTCAAAAATGAAGGTCGGTAATAGTAGGGCGGCTGGTCTGGGCGGACAAGCGAAGCGTGTGTGGTTAATGGGTTAACCGATATTGCATTGATCGTCGGTGCAGGGGCCGAGTTTCTGGCGATTACGGGCGATTTGGGCGTAAACAGCCCGGAAAAGTTGCTTCAGCCCCGGAACTTGGTACAGCCACGCCCAGTTTCGCCAACCGCGCAGGCGACGGGCGATGTGGTAGACCGCGTCGCCGGCCACGAAGATTTCGCCACCCGGCTCGATCAGCCGCAGGCCCGTGTTGAAATCGCCCTCGGCCAGTTTCGGGAAGCGCTGTTCGAGCCCCTCGGTCTGACGCGGTACGTAGTCAAACACCCCATCGTCATCGCGGCGCTGCATCTTGCCCACCTGCCGGCGGCAGTAGGGACATTCGCCATCGTAGACCACGATCGGCCGCGCGGGCTGGTCGGCCTGCTGCATGGGTGCATCCATCATCACAACATGATCCTTGCGCGGGGTGGGGGGCTGCTACCCATACAGTAGGGCCCGCGCCGGCGAAAGGATGCACCCGATGGTGACGAATAGTGGATTATTTGACGGGCTCGAGATTCAAGGCCGCCAGGCGTCGCTGAACTTCCTGCCGCTCGGGTTCGGCGAAGGCGTTGAACGGGCTGGCCATGACATCGTCGCAGATGCCGGCCAGCGACAGGGCGCACTTGAGCCCCTTGATGATTGACGATCCGTACCGGCCGACCTGGTAGATCGCCTTGCCGAGTTCGAGCACGCGACGGTGCAACTGGCGGACACGCTGCAGATCACCGGCGACGGCCGCCTCGTACAGATCGACATACAGGCGAGGTTGCAGATTGGCCCCGCCGTTGACGCCGCCGGTCGCGCCCATCATCACCGACTCCGGCAGCAGAATCTCCGGGCCGACGAGGATGCCCCAGTCGTCGCGTTCCTCCGCCAGCGCGACAAGCTGATGCAGGTAGTCCATATCACCGGAGCTGTCCTTGATGCCGATCACGCCCGGCCGCTGCATCAGTTGCTCGACCGTCGACGGTTCGAACGTCGCCTTGGTCAGACCCGGCATGTTGTAAAGCATCAGCGGCAGGGGCAGACCGTCGAGCAGGCGATCCAGGTGTTCGATCAACTCGGGCTGACCGATCGTGAAGTAGTACGGCGGGGCGAGGACGACCGCATCCGCGCCGTAATCCGCCGATGCCTGGGCCATGTTGCGCGACTCGGCCAGGGAAGTGTCCGTGATGCCGACGAGCACCGGAACGCGGCCGTCGACCTGGCGGCAGGTGCGCTCGATGAGTTCACGCCGCAGTCGATAGCTCAGCGACGGGGCTTCGCCGGTCGTGCCAAGGATGAACAGCCCGTGCACGCCGCCGCTGAGGATGTGCTCGATGAGGCGCTCGAGTCCGTCGACATCGAGCTGATCCAAGTCGCTGAGGGGAGTGATCATCGGCGGGACAATGCCGCGCAACGGGCGCAGTCGTGAAGCGGTCATGGGGATTTATCCTTCGGTATCGCGCTGCAGCATGGCGGCCGTGCGGCGGTAGCGCGTGTAGTGTGTTTCATAATCGGCATGGCGCGCCATGTCGGGCTGGACGATACGTGCGTGCTCGCCGGTGATGCGTGCGGTCATGGCGGCGACGGCGACGGCTGAATCGGCAAAGCCGGTGGCATCGGGACCGGCGGCGATCGCGCCGAGGATCGCAGCGCCGAGCGCGGGGCCCTGGGTGGTGTTCGGGATTTCGATCGGGGCGCCGAGCACATCGGCATAGATTTGCACCAGCAACGGATTGTGGTGCGGCAGCCCGCCGGTGGCGACGAACCGATCGACCGGCACACCATGCTCGCGCAACAACTCGACGATCCACCGCACGCCATACGCCGAGGCTTCGAGCGTGGCGCGGTACACGTGGGCCGGGCCGTGGTGCAGCGACAGCCCCGTGTAACCACCGCGTAGCGCTCCGTCCATCAGTGGTGTGCGGCAGCCGTTGAACCAGTCGACGCAGGTCACGCCATCGCTGCCGGGTTCGATCGCCGCGGCGGCTTCGTCGAGCTTGGCGAAATCATCCACGCCGAGCATGCGGCGAATCCAGTCGAAAGCGTCGCCGACCGCCGCCTGCCCCG
This sequence comes from Planctomycetales bacterium ZRK34, assembly GCA_014873095.1. GTDB lineage: Bacteria > Planctomycetota > Phycisphaerae > Phycisphaerales > Zrk34 > Zrk34. Next base: position 1,611,319 of record CP050848.1, on the reverse strand, counting down.
TTTCATAACCGTAGTAACCCGGCAGAATCCCATCGCGGACAATCCCCGCCACGCCCGGTGCGGCTTTTTGCTCGACGGCGTTGAGCATGTGACAACTGCTCGTGCCCATCACCATCACCAGCGCGCCCGCATCGCCCGCCCCGACGCCCGGTACACCGGCGTGTGCATCGATGATCGCCGCGCTGACCGGCGTTCCTTCGCGCAGGCCGAATGCCTCGGCCATCGCCGCGCACAATCCGCCGGCCTGTTGCCCCGGGGCGACCATCCGCCCCGGCATTTTCGTCTCGGCCACATCCGCCAGCCGCGCATCGACCGCCGCCAGAAAATCGCGCGAAGGATAGCCGTCTTCGGCGCTCCACATCGCCTTGTATCCCGCCTGGCAGGTCGAGCGCGGCAGATCATCCGCCTCCCCTCCGACCAGTTGCCACACGAGCCAGTCGCCGCCTTCGACCCACACTTCCGCCGCGTCGTAGACCGCCTGATCGCGCTCCAGCGTTTCGTAAATCTTCGGGAAAAACCATTCGAGTCCGACGATGCCGCCATAGCGGTCCAGCCACGCTTCCTTGCGTTGTCGAGCCACTTCATTGATGCGGTCGGTCTGCTTCTGCGCCCCGTGATGTTTCCACAGCTTGGGCCATGCCATCGGCCGGTCCGCGAATCCGTCTGCCATGCACAGCGGGGTTCCGTCGCGCAGCGCCGGCAGCATCGTGCAACTGGTGAAGTCCACGCCGATGCCGACGATGTCGTCCGCTGTCGCGCCCGCCTGCTGCATCGCGCTGCGCACCGCCTGGGCGGACGATGCGATCCAGTCGCCTGGATGTTGAAACGCGAACAGCGGCTCCAGCGCCTGGTCGCTGCCCGGCAGTGTTTTGGTGATCTGCCCATGCGGATAGTTCATCGATGCGGCCGCCCGCTCGTCGCCCGACAGGTCCACGAGCACAGCCCGTACTGACTCGGTGCCGAAGTCCAATCCCAATGCCAGTTGATTGCTCACGATGGTTACCTCGAATTAATTTGAATCGCTTCGCAATGTGCGCGTCATCCACGAAAGCCCCGAGCCCACCAGCAGAATGCTCAGCGTGCCGATGACGATGATCAGAAAGCCATGGAACGGACTGCGCAGCGCCGCCAGGCTCTCCGGCCAGGCCGGCGACTTGGACGCCACCATCCACGCAATCACGAAAAACCCGACGAGCACCGCGGTGATCGCCTGCGGGTTCTTCGCCCGGCTGATCATGCCCAGCAGGAACAGGCCCACCATGCCGCCGGAGAAGATGCTCGACAGCGTCCACCACATGTCCAGCGCGCTGTCGGTCAGCCGCACCAGCAGCAATGCCATGCCCACGCCGAGCAGGCCCCACACGATCGTGCCTGCGTACAGCGCCAGCATCTGTTGCTTTTCGCCGGCCTCGCGGTTGATGAATCTTCGATAGTAGTCGCTCATCAGCAGCGTCGCCGACGAGTTCAACGAGGTGGACACCGTCGACATCGCCGCGGCGAAGATGGCGGCGATCAGCAGGCCGGTCAGGCCCGGCGGCATTTTGGCCGCGATGAAATGCGGAAACACCCGATCGCCGATGTCGGCTTCATCCAGGCCGGCCATGCGCTCGCCGAGTTGCTGCTGATATGCCGGTGTGCCGGCGTCCGCGGGGTCGACACCCGCCTGCATCATCCGCTGCGTCGCCACGATCGTTTTGACCTGATTGATCGAGCCGTCGTGGGCGTGGTAGTACACGAACAGCGATGTGCCGATCAGAAAGAACAGCGCGCTGACCGGCACGTACAGCACCCCGCCGAGCCACAGGCTCCGCCGCGCATCGCGGTCGGACTTCGAGGCGATGTAGCGCTGGATGTAGCTCTGATCGATGCCGAAGTTCTGCAGGTTGATGAACAGCCCGTAGATCAGCACCACCCAGAATGTCGCATCCGCCAGCGAAGGCCCGAACGACCCCAGCGAAAACTTGTCCTGCTCCGACGCCACGCGAATCACCTCGCCGACGCCCCCGTCAATCCCCGCCCACATCACGCCCAGGCACACCACCGCGCCGACCATCAGCACGATCGCCTGAATCGCGTCCGCCCAGATCACCGCCACAATCCCGCCGACGAATGAATACACGATCACCGAAATGCCCGTGATCAGAATGATCAGGCGGATGTCCCACCCGAAGATCACCGCCAGCGGCAGCGCCATTAGGTACATGACAACCCCCATGCGAGCGATCTGAGTCAGCAGGTAGAAGGCGCTTGCGTAGAGCCGCGCCCACACGCCGAAGCGGCTTTCCAGCAGGGCGTAGGCCGACACTTCGCCGCTCTTGCGGTAGTACGGTAAGAACCACCGCACCGCAATCCACGTGGCGATCGGAATCGACAGGGAAAATACGAACGGGTTCCAGTTGCCCGCGAAACTTTTACCCGGCAGCGCCAGGTAGCTGATGCTCGAAAGGTACGTTGCGAAGATGGACAACCCGCAGACCCAGCCCGGCAGCGACCGGCTCGCCGCGGTGAATCCCTCGGTCGATCGGCTCTTGCGCCAGAAGTAGAACCCGATCGACATTGTCAGAACGAAATATCCCGCCAGCACGAGCCAGTCGATGGTGTAAAAGTGTTGGCCCATCAGTCACCGGCCCCCTTCGACTCGTCGGGTTTGACCAGCAGCAGGACGCCGGTCCAGTTGCCCTGGGGGATTTCAATCTTGTCGCCGGCTTCTGCCTCGCGGCGATACACCTGCAGCCGGGTCCGCCCGCCGTCGTTGTACCCGAAGGACAGTCCGTCAACCTGTTCCCACCCCGGCGGACTGAACTTCGACTGTCGGTAGGAGGTGGCTGCCAGTAACGTCGCCTTGCGTTTGACCTCGACCTGAATCGACGCGAAGCCGCCCCCGTTGATGCGCGTGAACTGCCAGCCGTCAAGCTGCCCCGGCACATCGTGCCACACGTAATCACGATTGCTGAACGCCTGTCTGCCGTCGGTGAGTTTCGCCATCTCAAAGCCCCGGCCGGTGATCGTTAGATCGCTCATGACGATCGGGTCGCTGGCGAGGCGTGGGTTGGCTACGCGATAAAACCGACCATCTTCAGCGCCGATGAGCACCTCGCGGACACCGTCGTGATTCCAGTCGACGGTCGTTGGGCTCGACGTGTGGCCGGCGAGTTTGCGTGATGTGACATCGCCCATCGCGGCGAACGCCCAGCGCCGCGGTTGGCCGTTGTTGTCGATCGGCACCTGCTTGTACCAGGTGGCGTTTCGTGAGTTGGCCAGCAGGTCCAGCATCCCGTCGCGATCCAGGTCGACGAAGCAGAGCTTCCGCCGCCCGCTGCGACCGGCGGCGCCGTTGTTCAACTGCAGCGGCTTGCCGGCGGGATCAACCAGGGCTCGTCGGCCGGGCAGCAGCACGAGCTGGTCGCCTTGCCGCTTGCGTTCAAACAGGGCGAGGTAGCCTTCGTGGTCGAGCATGACCAGGTCGCAGAGCCCGTCGCCGGTCAGGTCCATCGCCACCGGCGTGGTGCGCCACTGCGTGGCCAGCGTGCCGGACTCGGGGTTCCACCAGTTCCAGGCGGGCTTGGGCGGGGCGCCTTCCCACTGCACACGCACCGGCTGCGCGGCTGCCAGTCGCGGGGCCTTCGCCGAGCCGACGTTGCGATACCACTCGATCTTGCCCCAGATGGAGTTCACGAGAATGTCCAGCAGGCCGTCTTGATCCCAGTCGGCGACGCTGAGCGTGGTGTAACCCCACATCTTTTCAGCGGGGCCCTGGATCGAACCGTTGTAACCGGCCATGATCCGAATGGTTTTGCCGTCGGCCTCAAGCCGCTGCGGGGCGGCCCACTTGGGCGGATTGCCGCCGTCGAGGTTTTCGATGAAGCCGATGTAACCGGCCGCGTTGCCGGCGATGATGTCTTCATCACCGTCGCCATCCCAGTCGACGCTCACGGGGGTCGCCAGCGCGCCGAATTTCAGCGCGTCGGCCTGCTGCTGAATCAACCGCGGCTCGTCGAATACCGGCGCCTGATCAACCGCCTTGCCGGTGTGCTCGACGAAGGCGACATGGCCGTCTTCCTGGCCGACCAGCAGGTCCACATCGCCATCGCGATCAAAGTCCACCGCCACGGGCACGATCATCGGCTGTGTGATCACCAGCGGATGGCCGGCGGCCGTCGTCAGTGTCCGACCGGGTGCGTAGCGCGGCTCGGTTCGTGTACCGACATTGGCGAAGTAGGTCAGACCGCCGATGAAATCGCCGCACAACAGATCGAGGTCGCCGTCGCCGTCGAAGTCTTCGAGGTTGGGCGAGGGCATGCCGAAGACATCGATCTCTTTGTCGTCGGCCTTCAGGCGGACAGGCTCGGCATACTCGGGTTTGTCGGTGGTGGCGGTGTTGCGAAGCAGGTAAACCCATCCGTGCAGCGGGCCGCGTGTCCATTCACCTTTTTCGTTGAATGCGTCGTCCCAGCCGTACTCCTTCCACGACCCGACGCCGACGATCAGGTCCACCGCGCCGTCGCCGTCGTAGTCGGCGTACTTCCACTGGTTGGCGCGCATGTTGGGGTCTTTGTTGACATTGGTGGTGGGGTAGATCTTCTTGCGTGTGCTGAAGTCACCCTGGGGCGCGCCGGTCAGTTCGTAACCGGGAACCAGCACACGCGGCTTGCCATCCACGGTAGAGATCGAAATGTTGGACATACCGCCACTGAGCCGCACCGCCGGTTTGAACACAGGCAGCGTCTGATCCCCGCCGGGGTTTTCGTAGTAATACATGCCGTTGGAGGGCACATCGGGGCATGTCACGATCAGGTCCATATCGCCGTCGTGGTCATAGTCCAACGGCAGCGGCCAGGCCCACAAGCCGGCGCCCAGACCGACGGTCAGGCCGGGGTGGTTGAAGGTGACGCGCTCAGCGTCTTCGGATCGGACCGGCGCGGCAATACAGGCGGCCAGCAGTACGAGCGTTAAGCATTGTCGATAGGGGGTCATGTCAGGCGCCTCATTAAGGATCGGGTCAATCGACGGTGGTGTCGCCGTGTGAATTCAGCGGTGGGAGATAGTCGGCGGACATCGTGCGGCGCTGGCGATCGCGGTCGGCGTGATCCAGCGCCCGCTGGAGGCTGGCGCGGATGTGTTCGGCCATGAGTTTGCCGGCGGCTTCAGCTTCGTGAGCTTTGATGTGGCCGACGATGCGCGTGTGATGATCGTGCGCCTCGGTGAGTACGGTCAGGTCGTGTTCCTGTCGTGGGGCCCACAACACACGCGTCAGCAGTCGTGAATCAGACACGACCTTGAAGATGCGTGAGTTGCCCGCCGCCCGGATGATGGTCATGTGCAAAGCCATATCCAGCGCCAGGTGGCGACGCATCTGTTCGGAGTCGAGCACGGTATTGTCGCTGTCACGAAGCTCGTCGACCATGCGGCTCATGTCGTCACAGATCGAATGCAGGTGTTCGACCTCGGCCGCTTCGATGCGACCGGCGGCGCGTGAGGCGGCGAACGATTCCATCGCTTCGCGCATTTCGTAGAGTTCGATCAGGTCGTTGCGGTCGAGCCGGCGTACCAGCGTGCCGCGCTTGGGCAGGGATTCGAGCAGGCCTTCGGTCTGCAGCCGGCCGATCGCTTCGCGCACCGGCGTGCGGCTGATGCCCAACTCACGCGCCAGCGTCTGTTCGGAGATGAGCGTTCCCGCCGCCAGCGACCCATCGGCAATCTGCCGCTGAATGAACTCATAAGCATGTTGCTGCAGCGAGTTGCCAGTCTGCGTTGTCACCTTGTCGACATCTTGCATGCAACTAGTATACAAGCTGACAAAACTTGGTCAATCCTAGACTTGAAGACGATCCTGCCGGGTTATTCAAGGCAATCTTTGGCTGCATATGCATAATTTTATCAAGGCTTTGCCATGGCTTGTAAGTTGTTTTAAGTAATTGGTTAATCGTATTTTTGATGTGTCAAATTATGAATATGCATAAAAATAATCGGTAATATGTGTTGCATATTTTTGGGCGGCTTGATACGTTGGGGGCATGACGATGACGCAGGTGGCAGAGTTGGCAGGCGTGTCACAGTCGACAGTGTCGCGCGTGGTGCGGGGCGGGGCAGGCATTTCTCCGCAGACGGTGGCCGCGGTGCGTCGGGCGATGCGTTCGATCGGATATCAACCGCCGCGTCGTCGGGCGGCCAGGGTAAAGACCAACATGTCGATGAGTGCTGCTGCCAACATTGTGCTGTTGATACTCGACGATTCGATCGATGAGCACCCTTCGATGGCGATCGCCAAACTCGCAGGCGTTCAGCAGGCGGCGGCGGATGCGAAGCTGAATCTGATCACGTCGCGCGTGGGAAGCGATGGGACGCTGCCGCCGGTGCTGGAGTCCGGGCAATTCGCCGGGGCGCTGCTCTGGGGTCGATCGCTTCCGGGGCATGTGGCCCGGGCGCTGCAAGGCGTGCCGTCGGTGTGGCTGACCTCGCACGGCGATGACGATGGCGACCGCGTGCTCGAAGGCAACGCCGAGGTCGGCTCGATCGCCTTTCGTTATCTGCGTGAGCACGGGGCCCAGCATCTGGCATTTGTCTGTCCGACGCGCCGATTCACACGCACGCTGCTCAGCGGCAGTGTCTTCGCCACGCTGGCGGAAGGGGCCGGGGTTCCGGTGCACATGCTTGTAGAGTCTGACGAAGACGAGGCTGAAAATCGGCTGGGCGATTACCGCCAGGCGATCAAGCGCCTGATCGACCGGATGCTGGAGATTTCACCGCGACCGGATGGGGTGTTCGTGCCGGACGATCGGTTCGCGCCGATGGTGTATCAGCAGTTACGTGAGCGCGGCGTTGAGCCGGGTCGCGAAGTGCGTGTGATCTCGTGCAACAACGAGCGGTCGTACCTGGAGGCGCTGAGTCCGCGGCCGGCGACGATCGACCTGGCGCCGGACCTGACGGGGCGATTGGCGGTGGATCATCTGATGGTGCAGGTGCGCGGCGGCAGTCATGAGCGATCGGTCGGGGTGGTGGTGCAGCCGCAGTTGATCGAGGGCGATCCAATTTAATTGAGATGCCGGCGGCCTGAGGCGGCCGGTTCACCGTATGGAGTCAATGGAACCTTAATCCCATTCAGGAGATCGGTATGAAAACCCGCACGCAACACATGGTCATGGCCATGGCGGCTCTGTTTGCATTGTCCACCTCCGTGCACGCGGCGGTGCTCGCCAATTACGACTTCGGGCCCTCGGCCGCCAGTGGCACGCTGGCCAACTCCGCGACCGCATCGAATTTGACGGTCACCAGCATCAGCGCCGTCGGCGACTCGACTCCCACCTACAGCGAGGTCAATTCCTCGCAGACCACCAGCATGGGGGCGCAATTGAATATTGGCGGCTCCTCCACCCTGTACGCGACTTTCACCCTGACGCCGCAATCCGGCTACAGCGTCACCGTCGACTCAATCAACTTCTTCGCGCGCATCGGCGCCGGCACCGGGTCCGTATCAGCCAGCTACCTCGATAGCCTGAACGTCGAACACGCGCTGTCGCTGTCGCCGGATGGCGATCTGACCACCGATTTCGAACTCAAGTCCGCCACGGGCATCGGCTACACGACGACCGGCAGCGTCAAGTTCCGGATCTACGGCAACATCACGCCCAGTTCGCTTCGTCTGGACGACGTGATCGTCAACGGCTCGGTCAATGCCATCCCCGAACCCGCCAGCGCCGCGCTGCTGGGGCTGACCTCGCTGGCCCTGTTGCGCCGTCGCGGCCGTTCGGTCTGAATATCACGAATCACAAGCGAAATGATTGAACTGCATCTTTGATGAAATGGAGCTGGAAGCACAATGAACACTCGTATGCAACAAACGCAATCCGGTACACACAAAATGATGATTCGCCTCAGCTTGATGATCGCCATGCTGGCGGGGCTGACCGTCGCCGCGCCGGCGCCAGCGGCGATTATTACGCTCAACACATTTGACAACCTGAACAGCACCACTTTTGCCAAGGAAAACGCCGTCGGCACGCCGACGCTCACCTTGAGCGGCGAAGGCGGCAGCCTGGTTGGCGGCACCTCGTTCAACGATGCCGATGGCGATTCCCACGCGGACACCTCCGTCGCTGACTGGACGGACACCACCTCCGGGACCGCAAGCTGGATCCTCGATGTGAACACGACCGGTTACACAGACCTCTCGCTGCGATTTGACAACCGTTCCAGCGGCGCCGGCGCCACTTCGCTGACCATTGCCTGGGCGGTCAACAGCGGTTCATTTACGGATGTACAGACGCTGTCTCTGAACCGGGATTCATCTTTTGCCGCCTACACCGTTGATCTGTCGTCGATAACCAGCTTGAACAACGCCTCCAGTGTACAGATCCGCGGGCTTTGGGGCACCGACGGCACCGGCCCCAACACGCGACTGGATAATCTCCAGTTGACCGGTACGGCGAATGCAGTGCCTGAACCGGCCAGCGCTGTGTTGTTGGGCATTGGCTCGCTGGCGCTGTTGCGCCGGCATACACGATAACAGATGCGAAACCCACGGATTTTATCCGTGGGCTTCATGGAACAGCATTCATGCGCCGACAGGGTTTCACGCTGATTGAACTGCTGGTCGTGGTCAGCATCATCGCGCTGCTGATCGCGATTCTGCTGCCGAGCCTTTCGCGGGCGCGGGAGTTGGCGCGTGTGACGGTCTGTGCGTCCAATCAGCGGCAGGTCGGCATGGGGCTGGTGATGTACGTGCAGTCGTTCAAAAACGTACTGCCGCCGTGGATCGACGATCAGAACGTCAACCACGTCGTACACCGCTGGTTTTACCACGACATCAACAAGTATCAGAACCTCGGCCTGCTTTACAAGACGAAGGTCATCACCGAGGGCCGAACCTTCTTCTGCCCCAGCCAGGAGTTTCCAGGATTCAGATACGACAACTACGACCCCTGGCCGACCTTCGCCAGCTACGACGGCACGGGAACCGGCACACTCGGTATCCGCTGCAGCTTCCAATACAACCCCCATCTGGAAAAAGAGTCGACCAGCTCGCCGCGCCTGTATCAGAACCTGACCGACATGCCTCCGTCGGCGACGCTCACAGCCGATCTGATGGAGCACCGGGCCGCCATCGCCCATGAAGAATTGGCCGGATGGAACCTGATGACTTCGGATACGAGTGTTCAGTTTAAAAAGAGCGCCGAAGCCCTCGAACGCATACCCGCCTGGTGGGACCAGTGGACTCCGATGAGCAGCTACTTTGACGTGCTCGAACTGCTGGAAAGGCCGTAGCTCCCCGCCGTACATTTTTGATGAAGGAATACAACATGTTTCAACCTGGATCGGCTCATCGCCGTGATGTCCGCACGTTTCAACTGACCGCGCTGCTGCTGGGGTTGGCGATGGGGTTGCTATCGGTCAGCAGCGCCCGGGGCGCGTGGATCGATCTCGGCGATGAAGGCGCGGAGATGTGGATGACCGCCCGCGTCGATTTCACCGGCGACGGCCAGCCGCGCGTGATCGCTCTGACGACCGGTTCCGAGACGCGCGTCAGTCTGCGCTTCGACGACAAAGGCGTCGGCCGGCTCTGGCTGTATGGCCATAGCGTGAGTGGGCCGATCGCCAAGCCGGGTGAGCCTTTCAAGCTCGTGGTCAAAATCATCAGTCACGCCAAGGCGCCTGACATGCTTCTGCTGGCGACCTATCCCGCCGACGAGCCGCTGCCGACGGAAGAGCCGACCGAGTGGACGCTGATCAACGACGGCGGTGATTCACGGGCCAACCTGTCGCAGATCGAGATCAGTCCCGCCCAGTCGCGCGGGCACATCACGCAGGTGCGCGTGGCCGGGACATGGGCATCGCTGCTGCGTTCGCCGTTGCTGGACGACACGCTGAAGGTCGGCCCCGAAGCGCCGGACATCTCCCCGGCTGATCCGGTGAAGAATCCCACCGGTGGTCTCATGCTCGACCTGCCGGCGACCGGCAAGGACATGGGCGCGATCGATTACGACAAACTCCCCGTGCTCAAGGCTGATCATTCGATCGTCTCGCTGGGTTCATCGGAGTGGAAGTTTCGTCTGCACAACTATCTCGCCTGGCACGACGGCAGATTCTGGTGCATCTGGAGCCACGGCCCGCAGATCGAAGAGTTCGCCACGCAGCATGTGCAGTATTCAACCAGCAAAGATGGGCTGAACTGGACCGAGCCAAAAGTGCTCGTCGGCCCGCCGAAGGAAGGCTTTGGCTACATCGCACGCGGGTTGTGGCTGCGTGATGGTGAATTGATTGCGCTGGCCAGCATGTTCAAAGCGCCGGGCTACGCCGGGGGCGGACTCAGCCTGCACGCATTCCGGTGGAACGGCGACGATAATCGCTGGGATCACATGGGCATGGTCCGCGATGATTCGATGAACAACTTCGCACCGAAGAAACTGCCGGACGGCAACTGGATGATGACCCGCCGCAGCGGCAATCGCGATGTGTCGGTGATGATCGGCGGCGTCAAAGCCTTCGATCAATGGGAAGTTTTGCCGCTGGCGTCGTACGCCGCCGGCAACAAGGCCCGACCCGAAGAGCCGTATTGGTACATCCTGCCCGACGGCAAGAACATTGTCGGACTCTTCCGCAACAACGGCGGCAAGGATCTGCTCCGCGCCTTTTCCACCGACAACGGCCGCACCTGGTCGCCGCTGGTTCACACCAACTTCCCCGATGCCCGCAGCAAGTTCAACGTCGTCCACACCACGCGCGGCTACTACGTGTTGATCTCCAACGCCAACCCGATGCGGCGCAACCCGCTGTGCCTGTCCATCTCCAAAGACGGCCTGGTCTATACCCGCATGGGCGTGTTGCCGATCCCCGCACGCATCGACAAGGACGACTGGAGCCTGAACACCAACCACGGCGATTCGCTCTACGAGAGCTTCCAGTATCCGCACGTGATTGAACACGACGGGTCGCTCTACATCGCTTACTCCCGTCGCAAGCAGGCCATTGAAGTGTTGCGTCTTTCGCTGGATGACGTCGAGGCGATACTCAAGCCGTGAGGTGGATCATGCTGTTTCGTGTGTTAGTCATGTTGTTTGCGGTGACGGGCGCTGCGTGTGTTCACGCGGCGCCGAAGACGAACGTCTTGCTGATCGTCATCGACGACCTCGGCTACGGTGATCTCGGCTGCTATGGCAGCACGATTCACGATACGTCGAACCTCGACGCGCTGGCCGCCGGCGGCATGAAGCTGACCGACTTCCACACCAACGGCCCGGTGTGCAGCCCGACCCGCGCGGCCCTGATGACCGGCCGCTACCAGCAGCGCACCGGCATCGAGTACGCCCTCGGGTTCAACCGCAATCAGGGTGTACCGCTTTCGGAATACACCATCGCCGAGTTGCTCAAACCCGCCGGGTACGTCAGCGGTGTCTTCGGCAAGTGGCACATCGGCCACGTATCCAAGTTCGGCCCCAACGACCAGGGCTTCACCGACACATGGTGCTCAAACAACAGCCCCGACTACCACACGCATGTCTCGCGCGTCGGCGAGCTGGACTGGTACCACAACCAGAAGCTCGACGAAGAGCCCGGCTATCTCACTGATCTGGTGACCAAACACACCTGCGACTTCATCCGCGATCATCGTGATCAGCCCTTCTTCGCTTTCGTATCGCACATTGCCGTGCACTTTCCCTACCAGGGGCCTGATGATCCGCCGCTGCGTACGCTTGGCAAGATATGGCACGAGCAGAAGTTCGGCCCGCTGCCTCGCTCCGAATTTCCCCGCGCGTATAAAGACATGCTCGAAGTCGTCGACCGCAGCGTCGGCAAGATGATCAGCCTGCTTGATGAACTCGGCCTGCGAGACAATACGCTCGTGATCGTCACCTCCGACAATGGCGCGTATTCGTGGGTTGGTTCCAACGGGCCCTTCCGCGGGCAGAAGGCCGACCTTTATGAAGGCGGGCATCGTGTGCCGGCGATCGTGAACTGGCCCGGGCGGATCAAGTCCGGCACGGTGAGTGATCAGACCACGATGACGATGGACATTCTGCCGACGCTGCTGGCGATTGCGGATGTCAAGGCGCCCAAGTCGGTGCAGTTCGATGGTGTCGACCTCAGCGGCATGCTCTTTGATGGTCAGACGCTTGCCCCGCGTCAGCTCTTCTGGCGATTCAACAACATGTACAACAAGACGCGTGTTCATGCGGTGCGCGACGGTGATTTGAAATACGTCATCGAAAAGGACGGGCCGGGGCTGTTCGACCTGCGTCGCGATCCCGGTGAAGCCAACAACCTCATCGGCGCACGCCCCGAGGATGCAGCCCGCCTCGAAGCGGCGTATCAACGATGGATCAAGCAGGTCACTTCCCCGAATGGAGCCGCTTCGCGATGAGTGATCCGGCTGTCATTCCGATTCGCACGCTCGATTGGGTCGCCATCGCCGGTTATCTGGCGTTGATGGTCGGCATCGGGTTGTACTTCGCCAGGCGGAACAACTCGACCGAGGAGTACTTCGTCGGCAATCGCTCATTCCCGGGTTGGGCGATCGGGTTGTCGATGCTCGGCACGATCATCTCCAGCGGCACTTTTTTAGCGCTGCCCGCGGCGGCGTATGTGCTCGACTGGCGACAACTCAGTATCAATCTGGTGCTGCCGATCATCGCGGTGCTGGCGATCGTGGTGTTCATTCCGTTTTTCCGCCGCAGCGGATTGACCTCGGCGTTCGAGTATCTCGGTGATCGCTACGGCACCGGCCCGCGGCTGTACGGCACCGCCAGTTTCATCGTCATGCAACTGATCCGCATGGCGCAGATTCTCTTTCTGGTGGCACTGCCTATTCAGTTTCTAACCGGCGCATCGATTGAAACGGTCATCATCATCGCCGGCGTGTTCGTGGCGGTGTACACCATCGTCGGGGGCATCGACGCGGTGATCTGGACCGACGTGATTCAGGCGATCGTCCTCATCGGCGGCGGCATCATCTGCTTTACGCTGATTGTGTGGGACCTACCCGGCGGCCTGTCGCAGATCATCGATATCGGCACGGCCCACGAGAAGTTCAGCCTCGGCAGCTTCGACTTCGATTTCGCCGAGCGGACCTTCTGGACCGTGTCCATCCTCGGCATCGTCAACTGGCTGACGATCTACGCCAGCGATCAGAACCTCGTGCAGCGCTACGCCGCGGCCAAGTCGATGCGCGAAGCGCGCAAGGCGACGGCGATCTACTCGGCGATCGCGCTGCCGATGTGGGCGTTCTTCTTCCTGATCGGGACGAGCCTGTTCGTGTACTACCTGCAGTTTCCTGATCAGACGATCACCGGGCTCGAGGTCGACCAGGTCTTGCCGCACTTTATTCTGACGCGGGTGCCGGCAGGCGTGGCCGGACTCGTGGTGGCGGCGATCATGGCCGCGGCGATGAGCAGCCTCGACTCGGGGGTCAACTCGATTTCGACGGTCGTGGTCGTCGACATTCTCAAACCCTACCTGCGCAAAGGGCGCGACGATCGCTACTACCTGCGGGCAGCCCGGCTCATTGGCATCGCCGTGGCGGCGCTGATGATTACGGGCGCGATCACGTTCAGCAGACTCCCCAAGGAAAGCATGAACGATGTGAGCCTGATCGTGACCAGCGTGTTTGGCGGGTGCGTGATGGGTCTGTTCATGCTCGGGTTTTTCACGCGCCGCGTCGACGGCCGGTCGGCGACGATCGCGATCGGGCTGGCGATCATGTTCAACATTTACCTGGCGTTGTGTCTGGCCGGGCGCATTGCTGAAAGCTGGCGGCTCGGGGTCCACAGCTACTGGATCGGGCCGCTGGTCAATCTTGTTTTCATTATCATTGCGTATGGTCTGTCGCTGCTGCGACGGGTGCCGCCGCGCTCGGTGGCGGGGCTCACGGTGTGGGCGCCGAAGGAGGTTTCGTAGTGTCTTCGTTGGAGCAGTTGGAATCGTTTGATGTGGTGGTGATCGGCGGAACGCCCGCCGGGATCGCCGCCGCTCTCGCCGCGGGGCGGCTGGGGCATACCGTCGCGCTAGTCGAAGCCCATGACCATCTCGGTGGGATGATCACCAGCGGTCTCGGCAAGAGCGACATCGAAAGTCGCTCGATCGTCAGCGGACTGTTTGCGGAATTCAGCCAGCGGGTGCGCCGCACCTATGTCGACCGCTACGGCAGCGATTCGCGCCATGTCGAGTTGTGCCAGAACGGATATTACTTCGAGCCGTCGGTCGCTGAGTGCGTGCTGGACCGCATGATTGATGAGGTCGACTCGATCACCGTGCTGCGGGGCCACCGCTTCGAAGGCGCCATTTGTGAAGGTGATGAAGTTGTCGGTGCAAACATCGTGAACGTACACGACGGGCGACGGCTGCAACTGACCGGCCGCGTGTTTATCGACGCCACGTATGAAGGCGATCTGCTGGCGGCGGCAGGGGCGGAGTATCGCCTCGGCCGCGAGAGCCGGTCACGATTCGGCGAGCCGCATGCGGGCGTCGTGTTTTACGATTATGAACATCACCGCTTCCTGCCGGGCACCACGCACGAAGGCGACGACTGCATACCGGCGTTCACGTATCGGCTGTGCCTGACGACGGACCCGGCCAACAGCGTCGCGCTCGATGCGCCACCGACCGGGTACGACCGCGCCGACTATCTCGGCTATCTCGAAGATCTGGAAGCCGGGCGGCTCAGCGCGCCGGCGGAACTGATCGACGGCCGCGGATACTACCCCGAACATTTCGACACGCTGATGCGGGCGCTGTCCGTGGCGGAACTGCCCAACAGCAAGGTCGACGCCAACATCAACCCCCGCCCGCTGGCGTTTCCCTTCCCGGGTGAAAACGTCGGCTATGTCGAAGGCGACCTCGCCACGCGGCAGCGCATCTGTCTGCGACACCGTTCGCTGGCGCTCGGGCTGTTGTACTTCCTGCAGAACGACCAGGTCGTTCCCGAAGAACATCGCCAGATGGCGCGCCGGTACAACCTGCCGCGCGATGAGTTCACCGACAACGGGCATTTCCCCTGGCAGATGTACATCCGCGAAGCGCGGCGGCTTGTCGGACGGTACACGCTGACTGAACACGATGTGGCCCGTGTGCCCAACTGCCAGCCGCGCGGCCCGCATGCGGATTCGATTGCGGTGTCGGACTTTCCGATCGACAGTTTTCCGGTGCAGCGTATACCGTCGGCGGATCGTACCGTGCTCGAAGGCTACCTGGGCATGCTCGATCCGATCGCCCGGCCGTACGGCATTCCGTATCGGGTGATGCTGCCTAAGAAGGTGGGGCGGTTGATCGTGCCGCTGGCGGTGTCGGCATCGCACGTGGCGTTTTCATCCCTGCGGATGGAACCGACGTGGATGGCGCTGGGCCAGGCCGCGGGCATGGCGGCACATTTAGCGATCGAAAGTTCAATAGAGCTGGCCGATGTCCCCGCTCAGACGCTGCGGGATCGACTCATCGAACAGGGCTTGACCGTTGATCCGCCGGACGCCTGCCCGCCGACGGTCGCCATCCGTCCCGGTCTGATTTCAGGATTGACGTCTCGCCACAGTTGAGTTTGTCAGCCCGCCCGCCGGCGAGTGCGTGTTCCGATGGCCAACATACTCATAACAAGCAGGCCGGCCGTGGTCGGCTCGGGGATGGCGATGGCGAGATACTGCGCGGCAAATGCCTCGCCAAGCGCCAACTGGCCGGCGGAGTTAAAGTGCACGCTGTCGGATTTCAGGCCGAAGCTGTCGGTGTCGACCAGGCCCACCTGATCGTCGCCGGCGGCGATGGCATCCATGGCGGCGCGGACGATGTCTTCTTCGGTGTAAGTTGCATCGGGTAGATTCTCACTGATCCGACCGATGACAAACGGCAGGTCCGCCACACCGGCTTCGCTGCGCACCGCGGCGATGAGGTCCAGCAGGTTGTCCTGGTAGTTGGCCGCCATGTCGGTGAAGCGAGAGTCGCGTTCGCCCTGCATCCAGAACATGCCGCCGATGTCATAGTTCAGACCGTCGGCGTCAAGCGCGCCCAGGGCGTTACTCACGGATTCGAGAAAACCGGAGTACAGCGGGCCGGGGCCGTTGGGGTTCCACTCGACATCGAGATTGGTTCCGCCGACCGCGTGTTTAACCAGCGCGATCTGGTAATCGGGATAAGCATCGGCCAGCGCTCGGCCGAGCGCTAATTCCGGGCCGAACTCGCTGCCGCTGCGGCCCTGGCCGGGGGCGAGTTTCACCCAGCCGCTGGTTGTGTTGCTGTTGTCATCGCCGTTGTGCCAGATCACGACGTCGCCCTGTGTGCCGTTGAGCGTCGGCGCCAGAGTCGACAGGTCGGCGTTGGCGCCCTGTCCGACCATGTTGGACTGACCGCCGAGGAAGAAGACCTTCACCGGTTTGGCGGGATTGTCGATGGCCTGGGTATTCAGGCGGTACTTCGTTGAGAGATAACTTTCCACGGCCGCGCGGTCGACATCGCTGAGTTCGGATTCATACACAATGATCTCGGCGATATCCGCGCTGATCGAACCGCCGGGGTTCGCCCCCGTGCCGCCGGCGAGGCGGTAGCCGCTCGTACCGGTGTTGACGGCCTGGCTGAGTGTGTCAGTAGCGGAAAGCTCAATGCCATCGAGCCAGGCGAGGGTCAATGCTGTGTCGTTGTCGGGGGTGGCGGGCGTCTGCATCGAGATCATTCTGAAGTTGCTGGTTCCCATCGAGCCGTTATACAAGCGATATCCGCCGCTGACGCGCAATCCGACTTCGGGTGTCACGCGATACTGTCCCCCGGTTGTATTGCCGCCTGCTTGTCCGTTGAGTTCAAAAATTGCCGGGCTGGATTCCGACCCGCCGTTGTGCCGGGCGACGACGAACACCGTGCGGGCTGCATCACCGCTGGACAACAGCGCGCCGCCCTCGCTGTTCATGAAGTCGTCCTCGTTGTCGTCGGAGTTGTCATTGATGAACTGGACGACCGGCAGCCCGTTGATCGCATCCAGCCGATAGGTTGGTTGGCGATTGCTCGACGAGGCCTTGGCCAGGTTGTCGATGGTGTTGTCTGTGCCGACAAGCTGGTCGTGCCAGCGGGCGACGAGCTGGCCGTCTGCGGTCGCTTCGATGGTGGAGTTCACGTCCGTATAGACGTTCGCATCGGCGCGGAGCCATAGACGAAGGTTGTCGGTGATTGGCAGCGTCGCCCCCGGGCAGGAAGTGGCCACACAGGCGATGACCAGCAGAAGCCACAGAATAGACGTTCCTTCACCACGCACGGATTGACATTGTCGCATGTTTGGCCTTTTTCTCTTCGCTGTTGGACCGTCAGGATCGAGGGTCCGGTGGGGTAATAAAATCGTTCCAGTTTTTCTCTATCTATTTATCTACAGCTATCGAGTCCATCATACAACCCAACAGACGCCGAACGCCAGTCTTTTTTTGGGCGACATTTCACATTCTGAAAGTCTCGATGCTTTGCATGACAAGCCCGTGCGCGCCAGGCGTTTTACGACGCGGCTTACGTGGTCGCCATGTTTCTGAATTCGAGTAGAATGCTGGTGTTAACGATGTGATGTGTTGGCATGCTGCGGGGCGATGATCCACATCGGGCTGGAGTGCAATGATGTCGGCTCCACAAACCTACACGACCGGGTCCACGGGGCAGGCGACATCGGGTCGCACCGGGCGGCGATCGTGGCGCGTCATCGCGCCGTTGATCTGTGTCGGATTGATCATCGCTTCGGTGCTGTTTATCGCGGCGTACACCTATCGCAGCAATCGGCGGGTGGTGCTTGATCTGTCCGGTGAGTTGCTGGATTCCGTTGAACAGCGCATCGCCTCGGAGGTGGAATCCTACCTGGAGCCGGCATCGGTCAACGCGACACTCGCGGCGCGGCTCGGCGCCGACGACGCCCTGCAAATGGACCCGCACTCGCGGCTCAGTGCCGTGTCAGTCGAACTGCTGCGTCAGCACCCGCAATTGGCGATGGTGAACGTGGCGGATTCGGCAGGCAATTTTATGATGCCGAAGAAAATGCCGAACGGCGCGATTGACACGAAGCTGATCGACCGCCGCAGCGATCCCCCGCAGGTGATGTGGATTCGGCGCGATCCAGCCGGTGACGAAGTCGACACCGAACGCGCCGATTTCGACGGTTATGACCCGCGTGTGCGGCCGTGGTATCTCGGCGCCAGCGAATCCGGCAAACTGTTCTGGACGAATGTTTACATCTTCTTTACGGATCGACAGCCGGGCATGACCGCGGCATACCCGGTCGTCGCCGCTGACGGCAAGACGCTCGGCGTCATCGGCATCGACATCGAGTTGGACCACCTTTGCGATTTCCTAGCGAAACTGCAGATCGGCCAAACCGGCCGCGGCATGCTCATCGATGAACGCGGCACACTCATCGCCTACCCCGACATCCGACGCATCAGCAAGATCGAAGGCGAGAAGATTCGCCCCGTGTCGATCCTCGAACTCGATGACCCCGTGCTGACGCGCACCTGGTCGCGCTTTCAGGTCGAGCAATACGGCCGGCGCGTGATCGAGGTTGACGGCTCGCGATACATCACGACGGTTAAACCACTGACCAATGTCGGGCGCAACTGGTCGATCCTCATCACCGTGCCGGAAGAGGATTTCGTCGGACTGTTGCGGGCAAACAATCGCACCGCCCTGGTGATGTCGATCGGCGTGATCGTGCTCGGGTTGATGCTGGCGGGCATGCTGGCGACGCAGAGTGTGCGAGCGGATCGCAACGCGGCGCTGGTGGCGCATCGTGAAGAGGAACTGGAAGTGCGCAGCCGGGCGTTTTCGGAATTGATTGCCGGGCTCAGCGAGCGGTCGCTGGACACGCTGGCGACGCTGCGCCACATGACCGAGCACGCGGCCGTCGGGGCGGGTGTTCAGCGGGTGAGCCTCTGGCGGCGCGACCCATCGCACGACGCGCTGGAATGTATGGACGCGTTTGAACGTGGGGCCGGCCACTCCGACGGCAGCGAACTGAAAGCGGCGGAATACCCGCGGCTGTTTCGGGCGATGGCGGAATGCGAAGCGATTGAAGTGACGCGCGATGGCGACCAGGCGGCATTGATACGTAATTACCTGCAGCCGCTGCGCATTGCGGCGGTGTTGATGCTGCCGGTCGTTGTGGACGGCGAGGCGCGCATCTGGGTGTGGTTCGAACGGGGCGAGGATGATCCGGAAATCATGTCCGACGATCGCGCATACGCCGATGCGATCGCCGGGCTGGTGGCGCTGGGCTGCGGGGAATTGCAGAAGGCGCCGGTCCAGTCAATGCGAACTGTCGAACCCGAGGCGCCGAGTCCTGTCGTTGAAGATCAGGTGTCGGCAGCCGAGGATACAGCGGATGAGCCGGTGACCCGCGAGGTGACAACACCGGAGCCGATGCGGCGAGAGCTTGCCGTGGCTGATTCGGTGACCATGCACACTGGGGCGCTGGCGTTGAGCATCTGCGTCGACGACCCGGACCTGCTGCTGGCGGCGGACGACGGTCACGGCAGAACGATCGGTCAGGCGATTGTCGATCGCATCAGCCGCGCGGTCGACGCGGGGCAGGCGTCGCACTGGATGGCGGCGGGATCGACTTTCTGCTGCGTGGCGATTCCCTCGTCACCGCGAGAGAGTTCACAGGGTGATGCGCTGGCGGCGCTGGCGATGGACATCCGACAGTACGTGGCGGATCGACTCGGCGTGGAGGCTGAAGAAGTTGGCATCCGACAGGCGATCGATTGCGGGTCAGTCGGTGTTTTAGCCGGTGAGTCAGTCGGCGGGTTGGCCGCTTCGGGGCGGGCGATCGTCGGCGCGATCGCGCTGGCGCAGGCGACGCCGACGGGTGCGATCCAGCTTTCGGCTGCCGCGGAGGATGTGCTGGAGGCGAACTTCGTGTGTCGTGAGCGCGGCCTGTATTTCATCGACGGTGTCGGCGAGATGAACACCTTCGTGCTCGTGGGGAGGCTGCGGGCATGAACGACCGGGTCTCGACAACTGTGAGCAGATCGGCATATATCCCGCTGCCGGTGCGATGGGCGCTGATGGCGACGGGAATCATCGGCGACGCGGTGATCAGCCGTGTCTCGCGCGTACTGCAGTTGACATCCAGCGTGCTGCTGATCGGGGTGCTGGCGGTGCGTCCGTCGACATGGCGTCCGACCATCACCGATGCGGTTGTCCGACAGTGCTACTTTTCCGGCGTGCAGGCGCTGCGGTTTGTCACGATTCTGGCGGTGCTCGTGGGGCTGGGTTTGGTGACGCAGGTGCTGTATTGGTCGGCCCTGGCGGGGCAAAGCGAATATGCCGGGCTGTTCGTGACGCTGATTTTCGTGCGCGAGTTGGCCCCGCTGCTGGCGGCCCTGATTCTGATCGGGCGCAGCGGCACGGCGATCGTCGCCGAGATCGGCTCGATGCGCGTCAGCGGCAGCGTCGAACTGCTCGAATCCTCGGGGATTGATCCGATACTGTACCTGGGCGTGCCGCGCGCCATCGGCGGCGCGCTGAGCGTGGCGGGGCTGACGGTGTGGATGATCGTGGTGACGATGCTGACCGGCTACCTGGCGGCGGGGGCGTTGAGCGCGACGAATCTCACCGCCGGCCAGTTCATGAATCAGGTGCTCGGCGCACTGGACGGCTGGGCCTACCTGGGCGTTTTCATCAAAACCACGCTCAGCGGATGGGTGATCGGCATCATCTGTACGCTGCACGGATTTGAGTGCGGGACCAGCGCGTTGAATGTGCCGCGCCTGTTGCCGCGATGCTTTGTGGAATGTCTGCTCGCCACGTTTCTGATCTCGGGAGCGGTTACCTTGGTTCTGTGAGTCATCATGGCTATCGCACTGACAACCCAACGCCCCGTGCTGGAGATCGACACGTTGATCGATCAGACCAATGCCGCGTCGTTGACGATCTACCGCGGGGAATTCGTTTTGGCCCGGTGCACGACGCCGACGATGATGATGCGCGTGGTGCGATTGATCGCGGGGCTCGATCCGGCGACGACCGGACATGTGCGATTCATGGGCGAGGATTGGTCGACGGTGCGCCCGGAAACAGCGGGGCGATTGCGGGGGCATCTCGGTCTGGCCCGCCGCCGGCCGGTGTGGATCGACTACATGAGCCTGCTGCAGAATCTGATGCTCGCCTCGCTGCATCATGAGCAGCAATCGCGAGAAGTGATCGCCGATCAGGCCGCCATGCTTTGTCGCCGAATGCAGCTTCCGGGGGCGCCTCTGGCGCGACCCGAACAAGTCGGCGCCGACGAGCTGGCACGGGCTGCGATCGCGCGGGCCTTCATGGGCGATCGTCGATTGGTGGTTCTCGAAGCGCCCGATCGAAGTTTGCTGGCGCCGGTGGTGAATCTTTGTCGTGATCTGTGTCGACAGGGCGGCGCGGTGTTGTGGTTGACGACCGATCGTGGGTTTTTCAGCCGACCGCCGTTTCATGCTCGGCGTGTTTTTCTGAGTCAGACGTCACGGGAGACCGTTTCATGAGCGCCCGCCTCTCACCGACCGGCCACCGTTACGCCAGCCACCTCGTCGGCGCGTGCTTTTTGCTGACGCTGGCGATCGTCGTCGCGTCGATTCTACAGACCGGGCGCGTGCGGCAGTGGTTCAACCCCGGCCAGGAAATCCGCATCGTGCTGCCGCAGGAAGGGTTGTTCGGCCTCGCCAGCGGCGCGAGCGTGGAAATCCTCGGCACCGACGCCGGCTCCGTCGAGGAAATCGTCATCGAGCCCGACCAGCAGATTCATGCACGCGTCCGCATCCGACAGGACATGAAGCCTTTCGTCCGGCAGGATTCGGCGGCTTACATCCGTAAACGTTTCGGCGTGGCGGGTGATGCATTCGTTGAAATCACACGCGGCTTCGGCAAGCCGATGGATTGGGAGTTTGCTGTGATCGAAGCGCGGGTCGATCGCGCTCCGACCGAGACACTGCAGTCGATACTCGAAGAGTTGCGTTCAAAGGCGGTGCCGATGGTCGAGCAGGCGGATCGCGCCCTGGTGGCGTGGACGAAGCTTGGCGAACGCCTGGCCGATCCCGAAGGCGATGTGTCGGAATTCGTGGAGAATCTGAATTCCATCAGCGGACGCATCAAGCGCGGCGAAGGCGCTGTCGGCCGTCTGCTGACCAGCGAAGAACTCGTCGAAGAAATCGACACCTCATTTCACGAGTTGAAAGCCGGCATCACCAAGCTGCAGCCGATCATCGACGATTTGCAGAAGACTTCGTCCAATGCCGCCAAGATCACCGATTCGCTGGCCGAGCGGCGCGAGCAGTTGCCGGAGTTGCTGACGCAGCTCAACGCGTCGCTGAAGTCGATTCAGCGGGTGTTGGCTGATGTGCAGCGTGTCACGCCGCAGTTGCCCGGCATCGCCAAAGACATCGGCGATACCACGCAGCAACTGCCGATGACGATTCTGCAGGTGCAGCAGACGCTGCAGGAATTGGAGAAGCTGATCCAGCAGACACAGCAAAGTTGGCTGCTCGGCGGTGGCGGCGGCCAGGCGCCGGTCGAATCCAACCGCATCGCACCCCGGGAGGCTCAGCCATGACTTTACCAAGAGCCGGGTTGCTGATGCTGGTTGCGTGCGCCGTGATGGTTGGGGGCTGTTCATCGCCGGCGCGACAGCCCGCGGCGCCGGTCGATGTTCAATTGAATCAGTTGAATCGAGCCGGTCGGGCGGCCTTCGACGCGGGCCAGTGTGAACTTTCCGCCCGCCTGTATGGCCAAGCCCTGGAGCGGGCGTATTTGCGTGATGATTCAGCGGCCGCGGCCGATGCGGCCTACAACGCCGCCGCCGCGCTGTCGCGCCGTCGCGCCTTTGATGCGGCGCTGGACAGGCTTGATGAAGCTGGCCGCAATGCCGCCGATCTGCCGGTCGATCCCGCTGCATCGATCGCCCGCCTGCGCCTTGCGATTCTGATTGAGCAGGCAAGATACGATCAGGCGGATGCGCTGCTGACCGAACTGTTGCAACAGGCGAATCGGACCGCCGAGGCGCATCGCGACTTGAAGCTTCATCAGGTGGATTTGGCCATTCGTCGTGGTGATCGCGCCGGCGCGGATCGACTCATGGCGGCGCTTGGTCAGATGAATTCGTCCGACCCGGCGCGACTGATGGTTCAGGCGCGATACGATCGACTGCGCGGTGATCACGTCGCCGCCGCGACGATGTTCGAACAGGCTGCCGACGTATATCGCCAACGCTTCCACTACGCCGCGATGGCCCGCGCCTTAGCGGAAGCGGCTGAATCGACCGCCGCATCAGGCGACCCGGCGACCGCGGTCGACCTCTGGCTACGCGCCGCACGCAGCGCCCGCTTACAGGGATTTGACACATGGGATCAGCAGTGGCGAGCCAAAGCCCGTGCCGCCGCGGCATCGACCGGCGATGCGCAACTGCTGGATCGTGTGCAGCGCGAACAGGGTGACGATGGTTCATGAGAACGCAGTTGGTTTGCCCTGTTCGACGCGACATAGTTCAAAGCTACAACCCGAACTTGATCAATCCCTGGTAGCCGGCCGGAATCAGAACATACCCGTCGCCGACAAACGGCACGTCGGGGTTGCCGCTTACTTTGAACTGGCGCACCAGCTTCGGGGCCGTCAAGTCGCTGATGTCGACGACGGTGACGTCGCCGTCCACGCGATCGCAGGCGACCAGAATGTTGTCCCGGATTGCCGGTTTACCTCGAAACGCGGGGCCACCCTGAATCCGGTAAACGGGGACCGACGCATCGTATTCGCCCGTCAATCGAGGCTTGTAGAAAGAATAACCCCCGCTGCGGGTCAGCAGCGCGTAGGGACCGAATGCACAATAGCCGCCGGATCGCATGTCCGGCAGAAGGTTGATCGGGTCAGGCAGATCCACCGGCTTGTTGCCGCCGAGGTCGGACATGAAGGTTCGCCCGGCGCACCAGGTTCCGCAAATGTACCGGTCGTCTATGAACCCGTTGCAGAGTTGGCGATAGTACACCAGCCCGCCCCAACCGCGCACGCGTTTGACCTGCTTGATCTCGTGCTCGGCGGAAACGTCGAGTATCTCGTACGTTGACCCGCCGACATGAACGACGGCAAATCGGTCATTGGGTGCGACACGGACCTGTTTGATCGATCCGCTCGTTTTGTACGAAGCCAGCTTCCGCAGCGACGGTCCATCCAACGCATAGCACACCAGCCCCCCAGAGCCCTGGGCGGCATAGAGCTTTTTTTCAAGCACTTGCACGTCCATCGCAAAGCCGGCTGTGGGGTGCTTTTTCAGAAGGCCGAGTTTTGAGTCCAGCACATGAATGCCGGCAGACCCGCACGCAGCGTAGATGTACCCGCCATGTTCCACCGCCGCATAAACCTGCCCCTGGGGTCGATAGGTCGCAAGGGCTTTCAGGTCGAACGGCTTAAGCGCCTTAAAGTCGTGGAAGTCGCCGACAGCCTTCAACTTGGCAGCATTGTTTTCTCCATGCGTGATCGGTTTGACGAGGGCTTCGTTCTTGTAAACGTGCAGGTCGGTGAACATACCCGTGAAATACATGTAGCCGTCGACCGTCTCCAGGCCGCAGACGGGACTGTAGCTGACCTGCTCCGGGTCGAACGGCAGGGCGACGGGCCGGCTTCCGGATTTGTCTTTCGTGCTGAGCTTGCGATAGCCCTTTTCGCCGGGGCGACGGGGAATGCGAATCTGGGCCAGTTCTTTTGGTTGTCGCGGATCGGACACGTCGAGGATAAACACCCCGTTGTGCGTGTGGTACAGATAAGCATACGGAAGCGCGAGTCGGACGCGCCACGTGTCCGGCCACCCATAGTAGTAGCGCCAGGCAAACTGGACGCGGGACAGACGCTTGGGCTTGGCCGGGTTGCTGACGTCGTAAATTTCCATCCCGTTGCCGTAGCCATATCGCGGATCGTCCAGTGAAGTCTTGGCGCCCGGTTGATGATGTCCGTACGCCGCGTAGAGAAGCCCGTTCTCCACGCAGAGCCCGTCGCCCCGGCCGTTGAGCTTGACGGTGGCCACCTGCTTCGGGTCAGCGGGATTGCGTACATCGCAAATCGCCACGCGGCACTCACCCCAGGCGCCGGCGTAAAGGTAGCCGTCGGAGACCACACACGATTGTGCTTCACCAACCCGAACCACGGATACATGACGCGGCTTGGCCGGATTGGAAATGTCGAGAATCTCAACGCCAAACCAACGCTGGGCGACGAAGGCATATTGACCTTCCACCGCGATGCCGGTTGCGAATTCGATGCTGTCGTAGCGCGACAGCAGCTTCGGGGCTTTGCGGTCTGAAATGTCGACGATGAACAGGCCGTCCTCGCGGGCGGTGATGTACGCAACGTCGCCGTGAATAGCGATCTGGCGGAGATTTCCGACGGTCTTCAGCCGTCCCACCTCGATCGGCTTGGCCGGATTCTTCAGCGAGAGGATGGCCAGGTCGCGCTGCTGGAGCATGTAGAGGTAGTCCCCGTCGCGGACCACATCCATGCCGGGTCCGATCCCGGCATCGGCCGTCGGGTGTTGTTCGTTCTCGAATTGGATCATCACCGTGTTCGGCGCATCTTCCGCCATGGCCACAGAAGCAAGCACCAAAACGGCAAAACCCAGAAGAAGACTCGAAGCACCCCACACGCTGGCTCGGCAATCGTTGTAATACAAATCAGGCCTCTCTTCTGGAGTGAGTTGCTTCTCGAATTGACCGGCTTGTCCGGCCGATGTCAGAACCCGCGCAGACCGCAGGATCAAATTAACAACGACATCGGTCAAAGCAACATTGCACGAGGTTGCGAGGCGACGTATCACCGCCTCCGCGAACGGAATGGGATTTGGGGTTTAGCGTCCATCATGATTCATGATCACAATGAACGTTAATGCGTCATCACTTTGCTGGTCTGGAACAGGGGCAGCAGCACGGAAATGGCGATGAAGCCGATCAGCGTACCCATAAACATCACAATCACCGGCTCGACCATCTGCATCAGCGTCTTAATCGCCTGGTCGTACTCTTCTTCGACAAACGCCGCCAGGCGTCCGAACACCAGGGCAAGCTGGCCGGATCGATCGCCGCTTTCGATCATGTAGCCGACCGACTCGGGGATCAGCGCCGAATTCTGCAACGGGCCGGCGATGTTTTCACCGTTCTTGACCGACTGATTGACGCGCTGCCAGAGGTCGGCGTAGAACACATTGCCGCTGACGTCCGCGGTGATCTCCAGGGCATCGGTCAGCGGCACGCCGGACTGCAGCAGGGTGCCGAGCGTACGGAAGGTTCGGCTCTGGTAAAGCTTATTGAACACCGTGCTGATCACCGGCAACGTCAACTTGAACCGATCGATCTGAATCCGACCGGCCATGGTGCGGTGCCATAGATGGATTCCGATGCCTGCGCTGACGAGTCCCAATACGATCCATATCCAGTTGTAAATCAGCAGGTCGCTGGTTCCCATCAGGAAGCGCGTCGGCGCCGGCAGGGCGGCCCCGCGGCTGGCGAAGATCGATGCAAATTTCGGCAGGATGAACACCAGCAGAAAAACCGTGATCACAACGCACATGCCGAACATAAACGACGGATAAATCAACGCGCCTTTCATGCGCTTGGTGATCAGGTGATCTTTCAGCAGATACTCGGCGATACGTTTGAGCACGGAACTGAGTGTGCCGCTCATCTCGCTGGCGCGCACCAGGGCGACCGTGGTGGGCGCAAAAACACGAGGGTATTCATTCATCGCGTCCGACAGCGATCGGCCTTCAGATACCGCCTTGGAAAGTCCGGTCAAAACAGGCTTCATCGCAGGGCTCGAGGTCTGGCGGGAAAGGCAGTCCAGACCATCACTGAGCGGAATGCCGGTTTCAACCATGATCGACAACTGCGAGATGAACCACATCACGTCCTGGGATTTGACCCGCGCTTTGCTGCCGGCCTTGTTGACGTGAAGTTTGCTTTCGGTATTGCGATCGGCGGCGCCCAGCTTGACGACGTACAACTCCTGCCGACAGAGTCGGTCGCTGGCTTCCTGGACGCTGTCGGCATTGATGATGCCGGCGACCAGGTCGCCCATCGCATTGCGTGCTTCATAACTGAAAAGGGCCATAACTTATCTCCGCCGTCCTGCGGCCAATCGGCTCGCGGCGTTACTCTTCGTCATCCAGTGCGCTGTGTGATACGGTGCCCAGCAGGCCGTCGAGCGTGATCTGGCCATCTTTGACCTTGTCCAGACCGTCTTCGATGAGCGTTCTGAAGCCACGCTGCCTGGCGATCTTGCGGATCGATCGAAGCGACATGTCGTTTGCGATCTGGCTGAGCATCGATTCGTCGACGACAAGCATCTCGTGTATGGCGGTGCGTCCGGACAGGCCGGTGCCGTTGCATCGCGGGCAGCCCGCGCCTTCGTAGACCGTTTCATACGCCGCGGCGTCGATGCCAATCTGCTCGAGAATGACATGCATTTTCTCATCGACGGATTTGGGCCGCTTGCAATGCTGGCAGATGCGGCGCACCAGGCGCTGGGCCAGCACGCCGCGCAACGCCGCGGCAACCAGGTACGGCTGCACACCCATGTTCACCATGCGCGGCACCGCGCTGGCGGCGTCGTTGGTATGCATCGTCGACAGCACAAAGTGACCGGTCAGCGCGGCTTCGGCGGCGAGATGCGCCGTTTCCGAATCGCGAATTTCACCGACCATGATGATGTCCGGGTCCTGGCGGAGCAGGGCACGCAAGGCCGAGGCGAATGTGAAGCCCGCCTTCGGATTCACCTGGAACTGGTTGACACCGCGCAGGTCGTATTCCACCGGATCTTCGACCGTGCTGATGTTTCGCGACGGCGTTATCATTTCCGCCAGGGCCGCGTACAGCGTGGTCGACTTGCCGCTGCCGGTCGGGCCGGTCACCAATAAAATCCCGTTGGGCTCGCTGATCACCGACTGAAAGGCTGCTAGGTTGTCCCCGACAAAGCCCAGCGATTCGAGGCTGAGCTGACTTTTGTTGTTGTCGATGATGCGCATGACCACCTTTTCGCCGTGCTTGGCCGGCATGGTGGAAACGCGCAGGTCCACGGCTCGGTTGAACACCATGACCCGAATGCCGCCGTCCTGGGGGACGCGCCGTTCGGAAATGTCCAGCTTCGCCATGATCTTGATGCGGCTGACAATCGCCGGAACCAGCTTGGCCGGCGGCTTCATCTGTTCGACCAGATCGCCATCGATGCGATAGCGGACTCGGCAGGAGCCTTCTTCGGGTTCGAAGTGAATGTCGCTGGCCTTCTGCTGCACGGCCGTGCGGATGATCAGGTTCACCAGCTTGATGACCGGTGAATCCGTCGCGGCGGCTTCGAGGTCGTTGGCGGCGACTGCGGCCTCGGATTCCTGCTCCACCACGGTCAATTCATCTTCGGCGATCTCATCGATCAGGTCGTTGAGGTCGCCGCCGGAGGAGTCGTCATCGTTGGAATCATCGGTTTCGCCGAGCAGGTTGGCGCGGATATGACGGATCGTGGTCGGATCAACCGCCAACACCTGAACCTGCCGTTCGGTCGTCCGGGCGATCTCCTCCACCACGAAGACATTTGAAAATTCCTCCACGGCGACGGTGATCCACTCATCAGTCATCGCAAGCGGGAGAAACTTGTGCTTCTTGACCAGCGTTTCGGGCAGCGTGGCCAGAACTTCCTGGTTGATCATCGCCTCTGTCAAATCGATGAAAGGGATACCCAGACACGCAGCGGCGGCGCTGGTGACTTGTTTTTCCGAGGCATAATTGAAGTTGACGAGAATCTGACCCAACAGCAGACCGCGCTCCTCGGTGCGCTGCTTATCCAGCGCCTCGGCGAGCTGCTCATTGGTGATCACGCCGCGCTGGATCAGTACATCGCCAACCCGCATGACAGGTTTCTGCGAGCGCGTCGTGTCAGATTTGTCAGTTTGAGTGTTCTGCGACATATCCCTCTCACCGGGTGGACTTGGGTCCCTGATTCGACAGCGGGTTGACCAGATCGATGGTGACCGTCACTCCCTCGCGTGCCACGATGACGCTGCGCTGCTGAACTTTCACCAGCGTGTAGCCGGCCACGTCAGCGCCGGGCGAGCACAACTGGCCATTGATGATGGCCACAGGCTGAGCGCCAATGATCGTGCTGGTCAGGCTCAGCTCACGCTGGGCGTTTTTGCGGATGGTGTCGGCGGCGCTCGCGGCGGAGGGTTTGTCCGCCACCGTCTGGATGGATTCGGAGTGATCGACGACCGCAGCCTTGACCTCCAGGGCGAACGGATCACGCGGTCTTTGCGTGGACCATGTGATCGGCACGACGGCGACCTGCGTCGACGCGCTGCTCTGGGTCGGGTTGGCTGACGCCGACGGCGCCTGCGCCGAGGGGTGGGGCCGGTTGCCGCGAGACTTCCCGCTGAACTGCTTCACCGTCACACCCACCAGCAACAGGCCCAGCACGCCGAGCATGATCCATTTTCCGGACGATTTGCTGGCGTCGCCGCTCGGTCGCTTCAGTTGAAGATCGCTCATGGCATGGCCCTCTTCAAATCTCCGAAGAATGTTGACAGATTCAATTCGACGTCCAGTGACGCAGAATCATCTCCTGCCCGTTGCATTCGCATGTGATCGACGCGCACCGGCGTCGAATACTGCTCCAGCGCGTCAAGCAGGCGGCAGGTGGATTCAAAATCCGCTTTGAATCGGATCTGAATTGGAATCTGCTGAATCGCTTCGCCGGAGGACCGGCCGGTTGTGATCTGGCGATCGGTGGTCTGGTTGGCCGCCAGGTCGCGACCGAGCGCCGCCAGCAGTTGGCTGATGTCGTTGCTGGCGGGAATCTGTTTCACGGCGGCGTCGGCGCTGGCGATCGTCGCCTGAATGTTCTGCGGTAGGACATCCGGGCGATTGTCAACCAGAGACTGGTACCTGACGCGGAGTTCGTCGATGGTGCCCTGCTTGCTGGAAGTCAGCGCCCAGGCGATGCTGACCATCGTCGCCACGATCAGGACCGCCGCGGCCATGGGGAACAGTGTGATGGATGAAGGATTAATGCGCATGGTCGACTCCCGCAAGCTGAGCCCGCTCGAAGCGGCAATTCGCTCGCAGCGTGGCGACGATCGTGAAACGCCGCATTTTGCTGCCTTTGACGTCTACGGGCTCGGATCGCTCCAGGTGGACCTCGCTGAACAACTCGTGTTTGTTCAGCGCGCTTAAAAGCTTGGCGATCTCCTGCTCGTCACGAGCGATGCCCTGAATCTGGCAGGTGGCGCCGATGGGTTTGGGCGCGGCCTGCTTGGTCGGGTCCGTCGATAGTACGGCCGGCGTGGTCTCCCATTTCAGCGCGGTCAGGCCCGTATGTTCGGGCACCACCTGCGAGAGCATCGTCAGCAATTCCTTGGGCGACATCACGGGGTCCAGCCGGTGGCGAATCGCCAGCGTGGCCTGGGCCTGGCGGTAGGCCGCCTGCTGTGCATCGCGCTGCTGCTGAACCTGCTCGGCTTCGGCAACAACCTGCCGCAACTCATCGATTCTGTGATTCTGAAGATGAATCAGACCCGCGATCGTCAGACCATAAACCGTCACCACAACCGATAGTCCGGCGCCGATCACCTTGATCTTCTTGAGCAGCGCCTTGCGGGTGCGATCGCGCACAATGTTTGCTGGTAGAAGATTGAACTGCTTCATGCCGCATCCCTCCATGCCTGCGCGGCCGGATTCCCATACAGCGCCAGGCCCAACGCCACCGCCCACTCACTACCTTCAGGGCGTGACGACCCGCTGTGATTCAGTTCAAACCCGTCCCCGGTAAACAACGACCAGTCGCCCAGCTTCAGATCCAATCCGTCGGCGATATTACTGATCGCGTCGGCGTCAAGCTGCTGGCTGCGCACATAAACATGCGTCGGCATGATCTCACGATCGATGCGCTTGACATGCTGAAGGCACATCGTGGCTTCCCGGATCAGATTCTGTGCGATATTCCGTTCGATGTTGATCAGCGCTTCGCAGGCCGCATCACGATCGATCGCCTGGTTCGTCCATGGCGCACCAGAGCGTAACTGCTCGAGCAGTTCGCAGGCCAATTCGGGTTCAATCCGAAAGGCGCGAGCAATATGCTGATCAAGCGACTGGCGAAGCGCTTTGACCGAACGTGTGAATCGAATGTCTTCACCCACGACCAGAACAATGCCGGCCGCCGGATCGACCGTGTCGATCACCAGGAGATTGCGTGACGCATCGCCCGAGACCGCCAGCCGGTTGTTAGCGAATCGAACCATGGCGGCGGCGGCCAGGTCGATGCCCACCGGCACCAGATCGTGGGCTTCAAACCCGCGGACCCAGTCCGTGATGGCCGCGATGTCCACGCCGAAGCAGATCAATTCGAGGTGCGTCTTGTCTGAAACCTTGGTTTGTCCGACTACGAAAAAATCGAAATGGTCTTGTCCGGATCCAGCTCAAGCTCGCGACAGAACTGCCAGTGCGCTGCGTATTTCAATTCCGCCGCAGGCATCGACACAATCTGCAGCGCCCGGTACTGAAGCAGCGTCGCCGGACAAGGCAACACAATTTCGTTGCCGTGAAACGATCCTTCCTGGACCAGCTTCGCAATGGTCTCGGCCGCGGCGTTGCAATCCTGCAACCGAGCGCACGCTGCCTCGAGCTTTTTAAGGTTGCCGGATGCAGATGAGACCTGAGCAATCCGCACGGAATCACCCTGGATGTCACATCCGATCGGCCAATGAGCATGGTCCTTGACCTGAATCATCTTGTTGACCGCTCCTTCGTACGCCGCACCCTACAGTCTCCATCCGTAGCTTGCGCGATAGGTCTACGCATTTGCCGCCCCGTGAGTCTGAGCAAAATGTCTACATCTGACCTTTAGATAGTCGGGCAGACCTGTATCCGAGTTGAGTGCAACCATCACATTGGCTTATCGGTCCCAAGGGGGATTCGCATCAGAAATTGACGGCGACAGGGATGGCGGTAGAGATAATCCGCGACTGGTTAATTTGTGCACAGCGGTTGCCGATGAAAATTATGAGACAACTGCTTATTCAAGATAGAAACTTTCGGTATCCAGCACACATTCAGGAGCCGAGAGCCAGAGTTTTACAGCTCTCCTGCCAACACCATGATGAATAAAACGACTGGAGCGACAGCAGTACCGAATGCAGAGTTGAGCATGCCGATTTATGTTGCGCGCCAGCCCATTCTCGATCGTGGCGAGAATCTATATGGTTATGAACTGCTGTTTCGTTCGAGTGATGAGAACCGATGCCCCGACATCGACGGCGAGTTGGCGACGTCCAGTCTGATCAGCAATGCCATTCACTACATGAAGCTCGATGAGCTGGTCAACCACAAACGAGCCTTCGTCAACATGACGCGCGAGTTGCTGGAGCGCGAAGTATACATGGTGCTTCCGTGTGAAAACACGGTCCTCGAATTGTTGGAAACCGTGCCGGTCGATGAGGCTGTCATCAAGGCTTTTCAGCAGGCGAAAGACGCCGGTTACATGGTTGCGCTGGATGATGTGCGCTCTCTGCAGTGCCCCAACGAACTGCTTGCCCTGGCCGACATCGTCAAGGTCGACCTGATGGAGATTGACTCCGAGCGATCGGGCGACATTGTCAAAAAGGTGCGGGACCGAAGCGACGCCAAACTTCTGGCCGAGAAAGTTGAAACTCGCGAAGAGTTCGAGGCAGCCCTCGCGTTGGGTTACGACTATTTTCAGGGCTTCTATTTCAACAAGCCTGAAATCATCAAAGGCCAACGGCTGGCGGGCATCGAGCGGAGTCATCTCGCCTTGCTGGAGGAAGTCAACAAGCCGCAGCTCGATATGGATGCGATCGAGGAGGTCATCAAGCAGGATCCTTCACTGACGACCAACCTGTTGCGTTTCATCAACTCCAGCGTGATGGGGATTCGCAACAAGATCACTTCGATGAAGCTTGCTTTGAACCTGCTGGGTGAAAAAACGATTCGCAAGTGGTCGTATGTGGCGGTGGTGGGGTGTCTGGTCAAGGGCAAGCCTTCCGAGCTGCTGCGCATGTGCATGGTTCGGGCACGCTTCTGCGAGCGTCTGGCCGTCGGCGAACAGCACGACGCCGAGCAACTGGACCTCTTCCTGCTCGGCCTCGGGTCACTGCTGGAAGGGATCATGAATCAGCCGATCGCGGATATCGTTCGCCAGATCGATCTGCCCTCACCGGTGGTCGCAACGCTGACAAATACGAATGACGCGCCGTTCTTTTACGTCACGGCGTTGAACCTGGCCAAGGCATGCGAGTGCGGTGACTGGCAGGAGGTCATCGAAAACACCATCGCATTGAAGCAGCAGCAGGCGGAAGTCGCCGTGGCCTATTACGACAGTATGAACTGGGCCAACCAGGTCATGTCAGGCGTGTGAAAGCCTCGGGTGCTTTGACGTTTTCAAATCAGCGACGTGATTTTGAGTATGCGATCGTTGCGATCACAGAATATCGCCGATGGTCGCTTCGCCGGTATAAGGCTGAATGGTGATTGTGAGTTGGAAGCCGTCACAGGCGAGCGTGATGGTCGCCGCGGTGGTTTGATCCAGCCCGCCGTACGACCCGAAGCCCAGCATGTCGTCACCACCGACCGACACACTCTCAACCACCACATCCGGACACACCCGCAGGCGCCCCGATCCGAAGGTCATGACGTAATCGGTATGCGTCGTCGGATCGGTCAGCGGGGTGTCCGGGTCCGAGGCTTCAGCCACCCGGTAGCCGCCGGTCGTCGAGTCGAAGACCAGCAGGGTGGTCGAGGTGGCCTTGCCGATGGATCGAAGTTGTGCGAATTCAAGATCGGCGACCAGAATCTGCGCTGCGGCCCGGAGTTGATTGGTTCGATCATCCGCAGCAGTCGGCACCACAAGCACGCCGATGATCGCCAGGATCACGACCACCAGAAGCATTTCAACAAGCGTATAACCGCAACGGGCCTTCCGGCAGTTCATCTTCGACTCGCAACAGAGTTTGGTACGCACGATGTATTCATCGGCGGTCGACCCAGGCGACTTGCGGCCGATCGGCCAGTGATGACGAATTGCGAAGCGGTTTGTTATCGGTCTCGTGGTCGTGTTAAAGCAGTTTCGCTGACGCGGAATCACCAAACCGGTGTGTATTTTCTGCCGATAGTTGATGCATCGGAGTCCATCGCATCATCATGAACACACGCCGAAACACACCGATATCCGGTTGTCGCGGGTTGACCCTTGCCGAGGCCTTGCTGGCCATCGTGATTCTTCAGATCGCGGTGCTGGGGTTGGTTTACACCGTCACGGCAGGCCATGCGCACACCGCGTACGGATCGCAATCCGTCGAGGCGTCGCAGGTCGCTGAATCCATGATGGAGGAGATACTCACGCACGAGTACGCGGATCCCGAAGGTGGTACAGGCCTCGGGCCGGACACCGGTGAATCCGCCCGCACCACGTTCGACGATATCGACGACTACAACGGATCCGAAGAAACGCTCGGCAATCTGCTGGACGCCAACGGCGACCTGTGGCCATCCAACATTCAGCATTTCAGCCGATCGGTGACGGTCGCGCTTTCCGATCAGACGATCACCGACCTGGCAACGACTGTCAGCGGCAAGTTGATCACGGTGACGGTCACCGGCGATCAGAACGCCAGCGCCACATTGATTCGGTTCGTTCCATCACCATGATCGACATAACCGACAAACCGATGACGGTTCGCTCCCGACGACGGGCCTTCACGATCGTCGAACTGATGATCGCGCTGGTGATCACCGCGCTGCTGGCGACGGGCGTCACCACGATGCTGTTCGCCGTCTCGCAGGGCACCAGCAGCAACACCGATCAGCGCCGCGTCAATGCCAAGCGTCTGATTCTCGCCGAGCGCGTCGGCAACGTGATTCGTGCTGCGGCGCAGGTGCTGGATGTTTCGACGACCTCGTTGACCGTCTGGTACGGCGATCGCAACGAAGACGGCAAGGTCAATCTTTCGGAAATGGCCAATCTCAAGTGGTCGAGCGCGGACCAGACGATCGTGTACAGCACCGGCGCCACGGGGCTCGCCGAAGATGACGACATCGGCTACGACATCAGCAGCGATTTCGCCAGCGTGGCAGCTTCGCTGGATGGGACTGCGAACTTTCCGTCTCAAACCTGGGCCACGAATGTGTCGGCCAGTGCGTTTACCGCCAACACATCGCGCATCGTGACCATCGACATGACCGTCAGCGATGCGGATAACGCGGCCACCGCAGATATCAACGCGACGTTTTCCCTCAGGGGGACCGTGCCATGATCAAACCCGTCGAACATCTCCAGCGTGGTACGCGCAGCGCCCGAGCCGCAGCCCATCGTCAGGCCGGTATGGCCATGGCGCTGGTGCTGATCGCGGTCGGGATCGCGGTCATCATGGGCGCCACGTTCCTGGCCACGTCGACCTCGGCCACCGCCACGGTCCAGATCATGGCGGACTACAACCGCGCTCGCTACATCGCTGAATCGGGCGTTGACCAGACCTTCTCATACATCCAGAACTCAGCCACCTGGCGTACCGATCGCACCGAGGGCGACTGGGTGACCGATCAGTCGTTCGGCGGCGGCACGTATACCGTCAACGTCGTCGACGGCATCGATGAAGACAACGACGGCGTCATCGACGGCGACAACGACCTGTCCGACAGCGGCCGCGATCCGATCACCGTCACGGTGACTGCCACCTACGGCGACGGCAGCTATCGCCTGCAGGCGGCCTGGTCGCCCGGTGGCGGTTCCACCATCGCGGCTTCGGAAAAAATCGAACTCAAAAACAACGGTATCGTCGACAGCTACTCCACGCGCGTCGGCGCCTACGGCGGTACGAACATTGGTTCCAATGCGATCATTTCCTGTAATGACACCGGCAAGGCGAATGTCACAATCAAGGATCACGCCGCGATCAACGGCAATGTCATCTTCCCCGCCGGCGGTGACCCCACGCTCGCCCTGGCAGATTCCAGCAGCATCGGCATCACCGGCTCGCTCGGCACGCTGGCAAACACTATCTCGCTCGATGAACCCAATTTGCCCACCATCGCCAGTCAGCAGGGCGACCTCAAATACGACTCCGGCGATGTGGAAATCATCAATGCCGACATCTGGTGTAACAAACTCGAAATCAGCGGCGACACCATTTTTAAAGTCGATGGAGACGTTTCGATCATCGTCGAGGGCGATTTCAAGATTAAAGACAATGCACAGATTCGCCTGACCAATCCGAGCTTCGGCAACACCACGCAGCACAACAACAAAGAAAAGAATGTCCAGCAGCTACAGATCGCCTCGCCGATCACCATCGGGCAGGCGATGAGTGTGACGTCGCTGACGGCCTACATCTCCAAGAAAGATAAAAAGGTCCGTTACGCGATCTACTCCGACTCCAGCGGTGAGCCCGGCACACTCATCGCTGAAACCGAACAGGTCAAGATGACCGAATCCAACGGCTGGCTGGAGATCCCGCTGGACGCGCCGGTGGCGATCACCGCCGGAACATACTGGCTGGCCTTGTCATTCGAAGACAAGGATCAGGAGTATTACTACGACACGACCGGTTCCATGCGCCACCGTGCCTACAACGCTTATGGCAACGGTTTCCTCGCGAGCTGGGGGACTTCAGACGCCTCATATACCCGCCTGCTGGATATGTATCTCAGCGCCAATGTCGCCGGCCAGGGCGCCTCGCTGACGATCTACTGCTACGGCCAGGCGACCTTTGAATCCAAGGCTCAACTGAATGTCAACACCCAGGATCCGTCACGCTTCACGTTCTGGCATCTGAACGACGCCGCCGATGCGAAGCTGGAAGTCAACGGCACTTCCCAAGCCTTCGCCACGATCAACGCGCTATACAGCGAGTTCAAGATCAAGGACGACGCCATCGTGAACGGGCTCGGCTGGGTCTACGACCTGAAGCTCGAGAAAAATGCCGTCCTCAACGTCGACTCCAGCGGCGGTGCGGCTGATCCGGGATTCGTGATCGACAATCTGGCTGAGCTCAAAAACGACATCAACATCAACGGATACGACGGCACGTTGAATCTGGCGTTCAACTCCATCGGCACGCCGGTCATCACGATCAAAGACCAGGCCACGCTCAAGGGCGATGCTTACGGCGGGCCGGGCGGCAGCGGCGGCAACACCTTCGTGCGCATTGACAGCGGCGCCTCCATGACCGGCTCCACCGGCAACCTCGTTGAGGCTGTCGACATCACGCTGCCGACCTTCCCCAGCCTGTTCGGCAGTGCGCATGACCTCAAAGCCGAGAATGCGACTGTCACCGTCACCGAAGACATGAACGTCAAGAAGCTGGAAGTCAAGGAAGACGGCATCCTCGTGATCGACGGTCAGGTGCAGATGGTGGTCACGGAAGACAGTAAATTTGAGAAGAACGCGCAGCTAAAGCTGACGTCCGGCTCGACGCTCACGATCTACACAGAGAAGAAATTCGAGTTCAAAGACGACGCCGAGATCAATCTCGACGGCGATCCGGCCAACCTGATCTTCTACAGCGGCAAAGACAAGATCGAACTGACCGGGCGGACCCAGATGGCCGCCACCACCACGGCGCCGATCGCGGAATTCAAGGTCAAGGACGACAGCCAGTACTACGGCTCGATCCTGGCCCGCAAAATCAAAGCGGAAAAAAACGGGCAGATTCACTACGACGCAGCGTCTGAGTCGTCGATCCGATGGATGACCCAGCCTCGCTTATAAATGGAGAACGGAACATGATACGACCTGACGCCAACCGCTGGCACTCGACCAACGGCGCGACCATGACAGAGTTTTCACCGGATGTGGCGCTTTCGAGGCGCATCTATCGGTTGATCTTTCGCGTGTTGTTTTTCGAGTTTCTGCTCTCGCTGATCATCATCGCGGGGGTCGGACTCTCCGTGCGCGCCGGCGGATGGTTCAACCCCAGCCTGACCATGGTCCAGTCCCTGGCCGCGACCAACGCCACCCGCACGCCGCGGGACTTTCAGCAGTTGACCGATCAGATTGGATCGATGGAAGATCTGCGGGTCGGCTTCGTGGCGATCGTCGATCAGAACAATCGTCCGCTGGCGATGACCGTCAAGGACGACAGCCTGTGGAGCGACTGGCAGGCCGAACGCGCCGAGATCATCGACCTGAATTCCATGACGACCTATTGGAATCATGTCGCTTCCGTATACGAAGCGCCGATGGGCGAGACCGGTGCGTATCGACTGGTCGTCGGCATGCCGGACATGGCGATGATCCTCACGCTGGCTTTGAGCGCCACCGCGATGCTGGTTTCAATGGTGGTGGGCGTTTTGTTGACGATCCCATATGTCCGTTCGACGTTTCAACGCTGGCGAGACGGCTTCAAACGCCTGCATAAGGCCATGTGCGGTTTCGGCAACGGGTCCGATCCCAAGCCGCTGGACGTTGGCGCTCCCGATGAGATCGGCTACCTCATGGCGGCATTCAACTCCATGGCGGGCCAGCTCGCCTCGCGGCGTCAGGCCTTGATCCTGGCCAACGAGGAACTCGAACACCGCGTCGAAATGCGGACGTGCGAACTGCGCAACGCCATGGCCCAACTCGACGAGATGGCTTCGACGGACGTCCTGACGGGGCTTTCCAATCGCCGGGCGCTGTTTGTTCAACTGGAAGAAATCTTCGAGTGCATTCCCGACAAGGCCCTGGACACCCACTGCATCATGTTCGACCTGGACGGATTCAAGGCCGTCAACGATACGCTCGGCCACAAGATGGGTGATGAGCTGCTGAAAATCGCAGCCACCACGTTACGGGCGCACTGCCGTCAGCACGACATCGCCGCCCGCCTCGGTGGTGATGAACTCGTGCTCGTTTTGAAGCTGCCGAACATCGACCGGGCGGTCGAAATCTCGAATCGAATTCGCATGAAATTCGAGGAAGATGTCGCCATGCTGTTGCGCGATCACGACATTTCAGTTCAGCCGTCCATGAGTTGCGGCGTCGCCTCGCGCATCGAAAGCAAGGCCAAGACGCCCGAGGAATTGCTGGTCTGCGCCGACCGCGCCTTGTATTCAGCCAAACGAGCCGGCAAACGCCGCACGGAAATCTTCGGCTCCATGCCGCCGATCGCATCCAGCGAAGCGAGCGCTCATCACTGATCGCCGATTTGCCTGTGAATCATGAATAAATAGCGCCTTGGACATGAGGAAACTTCATCGATCACACCACCATGGGAGTAGTGATGTGTATACTGAATACATGGTAAGATGCGGGCCAAGCTGTGTGTAGGTGTTATATGGCTTATGTAACAGGTTGATATTACGTCGGGCAATGATTTGGAGCTATTGTGTTGCGATCTGTGATGCCTGTTCTGGTTGTGCCATCGTGGTATCTTAATCCGAAAAAGTTGGCTATCGATATTACATAGTGGCACACTTCCGCCGTTATGTTTTATTTTGAAAACGGCCGTGCACTCCCGGGGAAATCCATATGGTGAACGTGACGCTCGTTGATCGAAAAAGCAACGCGCTGACGCCATCGAGTTTGCGATGCTTATCTCACCTGCCCACGATCAATATGACCGTGGGATGTGTGCACGGCTGTACGTATTGCTACATTCGGGGCTATTCGCAATATCCCGGCGATGATGCCGTGGTGGTGTATCGCAATACCGCCGAACAAGTCGAGCGCGAACTCCATCGCAAACGTAAACAACCGATCGCGGTGTATTTCTGTCCGTCTTCGGATGCGTTCATGCCGATTGAGCCGGTACTCGACCAGTCGTACCGCACGATGAAACTGCTTCTGGACCACGACATCGGCGTGCAGTTCGTCACCAAGGGCGCCATCCCCGATCGTTTCTTCGACCTGTTTGCTCAGCGCCCGCAACTCGTCGCCGGCCAGATTGGATTGACCACGCTGGATGATCCGCTCAACGCCGCCATTGAACCACAGGCCGCACCGGCGCAGCGTCGACTTGATGACCTGCGGCGACTGGTCGAAATCGGCGTCACCGCATCGTTCCGCGCCGATCCGCTCATTCATGGTGTGACCGACGACGATGCACACCTGAATGCATTATTCGCCAAAGCGGCATCGCACGGCATTCGCGATGTCTCGGCCAGCTATCTGTTCCTGCGCCCGGGCATCATCGGCTCACTGAAGCGCAACATTCGCGATGCGCAGCTGCTGCGATGCAT
The DNA here is from genome assembly GCA_014873095.1 of Planctomycetales bacterium ZRK34. Lineage (GTDB taxonomy): Bacteria > Planctomycetota > Phycisphaerae > Phycisphaerales > Zrk34 > Zrk34. The sequence continues at coordinate 1,571,174 of CP050848.1, read as the reverse complement.
CCTTGCACCTTATGAAACAGCTCGGCGTTCTTCGATCCGGGGTGGCGCCAGCACCGGCCTATCCCTGCCCGTCGAACAGCGCCGACGCGAACTGGAGCGGGTGCGCCGCCTGGCCGGGCATCACGGATTGGCGCTGCGCATCTGTGGCTGCAAAAATGCCGAACTGACCAACACTCGGTGCCACTTAACGAACCTGACCGCCACCGCCCGAAGCCCTCAACGCGACAGCCAGCAGGCCCAATTATGGTAACGGGCTGTTCGCTCGCTCTAACTTGACCTATCCATTCTCACCGCAGTGGAGTGATGATACTCAGATGGCCCCGGGCATTCGGGCCAGGTGGCTGGCGAGCGGGTGCGATGGTTTCGGCACCATCTACATCTGCAGCCGGTTTGATACTGTTGCGCTTGGGCTCCCGATTGGAACGCTGTGGACGACATGGGCGCTTTTCTTTCTGAGCTGAGTCGGTCAGAATGCCAAGATGAGCGACGCGACGCAGCCACGATTTGACCTTCGACCACAACTTTTCGATCGGGTTGAGGTCCGGACTGTACGCCGGCAGGTACCACACATTTGCACCGGCGGATTCGATCGCCTGGATCACCGCCGGCGACTTGTGCGATGACAGATTGTCCATCACCACCACGTCGCCGGGTCGTAGCGACGGCGCCAGATACTGTTCGACGTAGCCTTCAAACGTGACGCGGTTGATCGGGCCGTCGTAGATCACCGTGGCGGATTCGATCACACCGGCGAGCCGCATCGCGCTGAGCAACGTTGTCGTTTTCCAGTGGCCGTGCGGTGTGTGGTCCACGCAACGCTCGCCAACGGGCGACCGTCCGTACAGGCGTGTCATATTGCTCGTGACGCCGGATTCGTCGAGGAACACGAACGATCCGGGGTCGACGAAGCGTCGGGCGATCGCGAAGTTGCGTCGACGTTCGACGATGTCGGGCCGACGTTGCTCGGCGGCGATCAGCGACTTTTTTTCAGCGACAGGTTCATCTTCTGCAGCGCCCGGCACACCGTCGACTCAGCCACATGCACGCTGAGCATGTCACGCAATTGGATCAATGTGATGCCCGGATTGATCTGAATCTGCTGACGCATCAACTGCACGTCCGCGTCGGTGAGTTTGACGTGACCCTTGGGCCCGGTCTTGGCCGGCTCAAGCGTGCCGCGCTGACGGGCCTTGCGTCGAATTTGATGCAGACCCTGCTGGGTGACCTCGAAGCGTCGAGCCACCGAAGCGATCGACTCGCCGCGTTCGATCGCCGCGAGCATTTTCCGACGGGTTTGAAGCGGTATCGCCATGACGCAACCTCCGTGTTCGGGGCACATCATCGCAAATTTAATGAAATGGCGCAAGAGGCTCTAAAGCACTTTTCGCCCGTTTTTTGCCATTCGGCGCGCACACCCATGGCAAGTCGCGACACCTTCGTGTGCGCGACCCGATTCCCACCCCCACAAATCGCCCCGCGCGCACCAACCCGTCGCGACAATTCAGTACACTTTGCAAGTTTCGCGCCGCCCCGCGACACGTTCATGCGCATAATCGGTGTGCAGGTTACTTCACTTCGCCGGTGATTTTCGTATTGCCCTTGATTTGTATCGGCATCTGTATCGGCTGGGGCAGTTGGTCGCTGGTCATCACCATGTCGCCTTTAAGGTCCTGAACGACCGAAGCCTGTCGCATCCACCCGTCGGTGATGTCGATGATCATCTCGCCGTACTGCGTGCCGGCGAGTTTCATGGTCATCTTCATCACGCCCATGTCGATGGGCTCTGCGTCGGCCAGTGGTTGCACGGTCGAATTGGATTCAATGGTGGCCCGGCCGTGGTCGAGTTTCTTCAATGTCCATGTGGTGTTCATCGCAGCCTGCAGGCCGACGCGAATCTCCTGTCGCCGCGACCAGGTATCGCCGACGCCGACGGGGTGACCCGGAAAGATGCGCGTCATCTTCTCCATGTTTTCCCGGAGCGTCTGATCGTTGAACTGTTTCTGCAGCGCCTGGTCGATTTTGTCGCGCATCGGACCCGGCGGCATGGTCGATTTGGCCATGACGGCTTTGAGTATCTGGTCGGTGCCAATAAATTTGGCGACGCTGCCGTCGGGTCGCAACTGCATTTGAAAACCTTCGCCGACCAGTCCCGCAAAACCCTGCGCCATCAGCGGTACGTTGTCTTTGTCGGTGCGCGAGTCGTAGCTGGTCTGTATGCCCGGGCCCTTCTGATTGAACACCACCCAGTCGTAGGTCATCTTGATATGCATCAGTCCGTCGTCGTCGACACGCTCGACGTGGTTGATCATGCCCATGCCGATCGTCTGTATCACGTGTGTGTCCATGCCGCGCATCGATTGAATCACGTCCTGGTCGGACGTCATCGCCATGTGGTACTGCTTGCCGGCCGCGAGATTCAACTTCAGCGTGACTTTGTCCTGTGCCGGCGCCGCCATGCTGGCTGTCACCATGCACACCGCCGCCGCAACGATCATGAGTCTGCGTTGGTTCATAGGAAACCCCCTTGAAAGAAGCCGCCGGAGTGGCAATTCAAATGCGGACATCCAAATCATACCCAACACGGAAAAGATTCGGGCGTCAGAAGATGATCGACTGCGAACCTGTGGCACAGCCGCCCTCGGCTGTGCGGGTGATGACTTCAGCACAGCCGAGGGCGGCTGTGCCACAATGCCGCGTTCGGGCTTTACACATAGGCCCGAGTATTTTCTGCGATTGGCATCATACCAAAGTTTCGTTTGGTTTCGCATTTGGTATTTTTACCGTTCCCGGTGAACCGGACGGTGAACAGTTAGGCGCCGTATCCGTTACAATCGCTGCTGATTCAACACGTCCGCGTCGTCTGATTCAGAGGCTCCACCGCATGGCAAAAATCGTTCACCAGGATGCCGACCAACTGGTCGTGACCGCTTATCCCCTCGGCATCTGTCTGGTGGCCGGGGGATTCCTCGCCGCGTTCTGGCTGGCGGTTTGGCTGGGTGATCAGCGACCGGACCTGGCCAGCTACCTGATTTTCAACGGTGTCTGCGGGTTCACGCTCGCCATCCAGAAACACCGTCATGTCATCTTCGATCGGGCCGCGGGCGAGGTGGTCATCCACACGCGCCGCCTCGGGTTGACCCATCACGAGCAGCGCCTCCCGCTGAACAAAATCGATCGCATCGAGATGGCCTACGGGCGAGGCGGCGCCACCGCACGCGGCGGGGCGGTCCACTTGGTCGTCGAAGGTCAATCCGTGCCCATCATCGACTCCGACATCCGCCCCGGCCACGCCCGGCACAACCGCCAGTTCCGCGACGAAATCGCCGCCTGGCTGTCGTGCTGACTGAACCTGGCCCCGGCGACATGAGTATCATGTCCTCATGAGCCGCACCGCTGAACACTGGAATGATCGTTACCGCACGGGGAATTTACCCTGGGATACGCGCCGGCCGGAGCCGCTGTTTATCGAGCGCATCCCCGAATTGAACTGCCCGACGCGCCGGGCGATTGACCTCGGCTGCGGCGCGGGCGACAGCACCACCTGGCTGGCGGAACATGGCTTCGAAGCGATCGGGTTGGATGTGTCTTCCGTTGCGGTCGACATGGCCCGGGGGCGCGCCGCTGAGCGGGGCGTGACCGGTTGCCGGTTTGAATGTGCCAGCATCACCCAGCCGCTGCCGGTTGAGGCCGGTTCGGTGGGGCTGGCCATCGACCGCGGGTGCTATCACGCCATCGACGAAGCCGATCGCGAGCACTACGTGAATCATCTGGCCGAGGCGATGGCCCCCGGCGCGTGGTGGCTGCTGATGTGCGGTAACGCCGATGAAGACCGGGCCGCCGATGCGGTCGGCCCGCCGCAACTGAACGCTGCGCAGATCGTCGATCCCACGACGGGCCGCTTCGAGCTGCACAGCCTCAGCCGCGCTCATTTGGCCGGCTCCGACAACGACGAGCCCGAACATCTCGCCTGGCTGGCGATGTTCCGCAGACGCGGTTGACCGTGTAATTCCCATCTCGAAAATACTCGAGCGTCAGATCACAACCGATCCAAGACCCCTGGTCCAAACGCCATGCCGGACGGGCGACAGCTTCAGTCCCGCCGGGGACGATCGGGTCACAGGTGTCGCCTTAAGCCTCTTTTGGCGTCCATGTTGCATCAACATCAAATCGCATCGCATCAACACCAAAGAACATATTTAAGTTAAATATGTTCTTTGATGCTGGGTAATTAAGCGGTGAATTACGGTCATGCGTTGTGGTGTGTGAGGCCCATCGCGAAAGCGACTCAGGCATCAGGTCGTGGGCCTGATTGAAGCCTTGTGGCACAGCCGTCTTCGGGCTGTACTGAAGTCATCGCCCGCACAGCCGGGGGCGGCTGTGCCACGGGGTCGGAATCGATCACATGCTGACGCCCGAGTTTTTTCGTGTTTGGTGTGATTGGCCCTTAAGGCTCGGGGCTGGTTTTTTTGCAATACCCGGTGAACAGGACCGTGAACAGCAGGGCGGTGTGGGCGAGGTTTTCGCTGGTCTCTTCGTACCCGGTGCGCAGCACGTCGTCGTTGGGCACGATGTGTTGAAACCATCCCTTGGCCACGCCCACGGCAAACACGTACAACGCTGCGGTCATGATCAGCCAATGCGCGATGCGGCCCCGGCAAAGAAACGGCCCGACCTTGTCGTACCATCGCCAGCCTATCAGGCAGACTGTCACCAGCATCGCGTAGGCGATCTCGCTGCTGAAAGCCCAGTGCAACTCGCGGTAGAAAATCACCAACGCCATCGCCGCCACCAGCGCCATCAGCGGATTGCGACCCGCCAGCGCTCGAAACACTGCCGCGCCGAACGCCGCCAGCGTCAGCGCGTAGGGCAGAATCGTGTTGTCCTGCCACTGCCGGCTGAACAGCATTTTCTCGGCATTCGGGTCGTACAGATAAATCACCACCACCAGCATCGGCCCCAGCAGTACCGGCCACCAGTGCTGCCAAGACGGTAGCTCCGGCCGCATCACCGCCTGGTGGGTGATCGTCATGTTTGAATTCGCCTGGCTCATGCGCGTCGTGCTCGGTCAGGAATTAATGCCCTGCTTGCAGTCTGTTAACACAACTCTAACGCACGAGTCAATATTGCCCCCGTCCGACCCTGGTGGAGTCGGCGATGTGGTGGGGTTAAGGCGTGATGATCATCTTGCCGAGGTGGGCGCCTTGTTGCATCACTTCGTGGGCGTGTTGAACTTCGTCGAGTGTGAAACGTTGGGCGATGGGCAGGCGGTAGGTTCCGTCGGCGACTTTTTTAATGATGTATTGGCAGGCATGTTGGAGGACGCTGGGGGCGTCGAGCATTTCGTTGACGAGCCAGCCGGCGAGGGCGGCCCGCTTGATGATCAGGGGTTGGACATTGACGGGGCCGATCGAGCCGAGCAGCCCGTAGATCCAGACGCGGCCGTGGGGGGCGAGCAGGCGGATCTCCTGGGTCAGCAGATCGCCGGCGGCGACGGGATCGAACACGACGCTGACGCCGCACCCGCCGGTGGCGGCCTTGACCTGTTTGGGCCAATCGTCATCGGTGGCGTCGATCACGTGGTCGTAGTGTTCGCGAAGGGCGTCGATCTTCTCGGGCGAGGTGGTCAGACCGATCGGCACAGCCCCGAAGTCGCTCGCCACCTGCGCGGCGGCCAGGGCGACGGCGCTGCTGGCGGCCGGGAGCAGGACCGTCTGCGAGAGGCTGATGTTCTGTCGCCAGACGAGGCAGCCCCAGGCGGTCAGGTACGGCAGCCAGATCGACCCGAGGTGGTCGTCGGGGAAGCGGTCGGGATCATCGGGGGCGGGGACGGTGCGGTGGGCGTCGATAAGGTAGTGGGTGGTATACGTGCCGCGGGCGCCGAGGGGGAGGATGACGCGCTGGCCGGGGCGGCGGTCGAGCACATCCGGGGCGATCGCCTCGATGACGCCGCCGCCCTCGATGCCGGGTGTGAACGGCGGATCACCGCTGCTGGCGCGGTACTCGCCGCGGCGGGCCATCAGGTCGGCGTGGTTCAGACCGATGCAGGTCATGCGGACCACCACCTGCCCGGGCCCGGGCTCGGGGGCAGTGTTTTCGACGATTTGCAGGTTTTCAACCCCGCCGAATTGCTGAACGATCACGGTTCTCATGGGCCCATCGTAACATCTTCGCACGAACTTCGTGAAGCGGTTGCCCTCGGCGGACGAGTCGCTAAAATACCGCTCCCCGTGTGTTCCCATCGTCTAGCCTGGCCTAGGACACCAGGTTTTCATCCTGGAGACACGGGTTCAAATCCCGTTGGGAATACTTGGGCTTCGACCCAAGAGCCTCGGCAACCCTAGGCCTGCCGAGGCTTTTTTTATACGCTGATGCGGCGTGACTCACAGCGCCCCTGCCGGGCGGCCGTTAACGGGCAACTCGGCGACGTCGATATCGCGTCGCCGGCAGCAGGGCGAGGCTCAAAATCGCCAGCGAGCCGGGCTCGGGTACGACGGTCAGCACCTCTGAGATGCCGTACAGCCAGTACAGACTGCTGGAGTTGGACGTGGTGAAGGCGTTGACCCAGTTGGCGGTGGAGGTGTAATTGCCGAGGTTGGGATTGCTGCCGCCGAGCGTGATGTAGCCGGTGCCGTTGGCCTGCGTGCCGGTCCAGACGTATGTCGTGCCGACGTTTGGCGGGGCGGTGCCCTTGGGCGAGAGGTTCAGCGGCGCGGCCAGTGTGCCGTCCCAGAGATCAGCGTTGTTGTCAGCGATGCGCTGCCCGTCGAGGCGGTAGATCGGAACGCCGGTCGACACGCCGGGATTGGTGCCGGTGTTGTCACGGGCGAAGCTGGCGCCGGTGCTGCCGAGCAGATACCACTGGGCGCCGAGGGCTATGACATCCGGGTCGGCGTAGTTGATATGGTTGGCTGTGTTGGTCAACTGCGTGTTGTAGTAGTCGATGGTTTCGTATCCGTACCACGTGTAGTTGGTCACGAAAGCCAGCCGATAGTGGTCGCCGATGTTCAGGTCCGTCGGCACGGTCACCACCGCGCCATTCGCCGAACTGCACACCCCGACAACCCCGGCCACCGCAGCAACCGCGACGACCACACCGCACAAACGCAACCGCTTGGTCGATGATCGGATCATGACTCCGTCTCCACAAAGTTGAATTGAATCGTTCCGACGCGAAGAACTGCTGTTTTCTCACCCACGACTATAAGTGATTTGCCCGGCATGGTGTTACCTGATTTCGGAATTGGATATTCCACCACACGCCCGGCGCGGTAAGCCCTTGAAAATAAACACATGATGAGTCGGCCCAACCCCCGGGCCCGCCCGCGATCGGGACTTTTTCATTTGCGCCTTGGATGAGTTCATCGGGGCTCATACGCTGGTGACATATGGACCAGAACACTCGACAACGCATCGCCCGGCTCGACCACGAACATGTGTGGCATCCATTCACGCCCATGCGGCAGTGGCGCGAATCCGATCCGCTGATCATCGAGGCCGGCGAGGGCGAGTTTCTGATCGATGCCGAGGGCCGGCGGTATATCGACGGCGTGTCATCGCTGTGGTGCAACATCCACGGGCATCGCGTGGCGGCGATCGATCAGGCGATCCGCGATCAACTCGATCGCATCGCTCATTCGACATTGCTGGGTCTGACGCACGAGCCGGCGGTTGAACTGGCGGCCAGGCTTTGCGCGATCGCGCCGGGTGACCTGACGCAGGTGTTCTACTCCGACGCCGGGGCGACGGCCACGGAGATCGCCTTCAAGATGGCCGTCGGTTACTGGTATCACACCGGTCAGCCCGAGCGGCACACGTTCATCGGGCTCGACGGGGCCTACCACGGCGATACCACCGGCGCCATGTCGATCGGGTACAGCGACATTTTTCATCGGCCGTTCAAACCGATGACGTTTGAAACCGAATTCGTCGCCCCCGGTGATTTGTCTGCTCTGGATGCGAAGCTGACGGAACTGCACGGGCGCGGTCGGGGTTGTGCCGGCGTGGTGATCGAACCGCTGGTGCAGGGGGCGGCGGGGATGATCATGCAGCCGGCCGGATACCTGGCGGGGGTGCAGCAGCTTTGCCGCGAGCACGACACGCTGCTGATCGCCGATGAGGTGGCGACCGGCTTCGGGCGCACCGGGCGGATGTTTGCCTGCGAGCATGAAGCCGTCGAACCGGATGTGCTCTGCCTGGGCAAGGGCCTGACCGGCGGGTATCTGCCGCTGGCGGCGACGCTGTGCACCTCGCGCATCGCCAAAGCTTTCGAGGGCGAGCTGCACGAGATGAAGACGCTCTACCACGGGCACACCTTCACGGGCAACCCGCTGGCCTGCGCCGCGGCCCTGGCCTCGCTGGACCTGTTCGAGCAGAACGATGTTCTGTCCGAGGTGCAGCGCAAGGCGAAGCTGATGGCCCAGTGGCTGAAGCCGCTGAACGATCACGCGGGCGTTTGCGAAGTGCGGCAGTGCGGCCTGATCGCCGGCGTCGAACTGGCGACCGCCGGCGCCGAGGACGACGCTTCCGGGGCTGGGGGAGGCACGGAACTGGGCGACTTCGGGGAGTCGCCCTCGAAGTACCTGCGGCGAATCGGATACGAAGTCTGCAACCTGGCGCGGGCCTATGGCGTGATCATCCGCCCGCTGGGTAATGTGGTGATTCTGATGCCGCCGCTGTCGATCCGCGATGAGTCGTTGAAGCAGTTGATCGACGTGACCGCCCGCTGCATTGACCAGGTCACAGCAAGCTGATCGACCGGCGTGTTGAATCCAATCCGCTGCCCCGCCATAATGCCCGGCAACTTCGACACTCTCATTTCGCCCGGCATGGTGGCCCGCTTCATGGAAATCTCAGCCTTCACGTTCATCCGCAATGCGAAGACGTTGGACTATCCCGTCGTCGAGGCGATCACCAATCTGCTGCCGCTGGTCGATGAGTTCGTCGTCAACGTCGGCTCGCTCGGGGATGAACCCGACGATGGCACGCTGGACCTGGTCCGCTCGATCGACAGCGACAAGATACGCATCGTTCAAAGCAAGTGGAACCCGCACCTGGCGACCGGCGCTTACGTGTATGCCCAGCAGACGAACATCGCGCTGATGAATTGTCAGGGGCGGTGGGCGATGTACGTGCAGTGCGATGAGATCATTCACGAGCAGGATTTTGACGGGCTGTCGACGATGATGCAGCGCTACCGTGATGATCAGCGCGTCGACGGGCTCGCCCTGCGGCAGATCAACTTCTGGGGTGATTACCAGACGCAGTTCAACATTCGCCCGTGGACCGGCCGGCGCAAGTGCTGGATCGTGAAGCCGCACCATTTCGTGCTCTCGCGCGGCGATGCGGCGAACTTCACCGTCCACCCGAAATACAAGGAACGCGGCCGAAAGCTGCGCGTCGTCGAAACCCCCGCACGGCAGTTTCACTACGGGTCGGTCAAATCACTGAAAGCGATCGCCGCCAAGCGTGAAAACGAGCAGCGTTTCTGGGATCGCGGCCACGTCGACATGGACGCGCTGACCGACAGCCTCTACTACCGCAAATACCCCCGGCGATTTTTCACGCACTTCGACGGGGATCACCCCGCCGTGATGCGCGACCGCATCGCCGGCCACGATGTTCACCTGGACCTGGACTCACCGCAGTGGCGGACCGAGTTGACGTTCAAGGAACGCCGCCAGCTCGCACGGGGCTGGTTCGCCGACCACGTCACCGAACGCTGGACCAACCGCGGAGATTACGTGCTGCTGAAGCCCTCCGCTGCGACATAAAACACAAACGGTTCCAGCAACCCGCTCACACAATACGTTCACGATTAGCTAGAGCATTTTACGTCGTTTATGACCGCCTGATAGCCGCGAGCGGAAGCTTGCGGCCCGCGGGCTTCCGCTCGCGGCCATGAAAGAATAGCGGTCAACAATTTCGCAAAGTGTCCAGCTCGTATGCAACGCGCTCACACGCAACACAATCGCATCAACCATCGTCTTGGAAAGATCAAATATATCATATATTTAATATTTCTGGCGGAATGGCATGATGCCCAACCCGGAAAAGATTCGGGCGTCAGAAGGTGATCGATTGCGAACCTGTGGCACAGCCGCCCCCGGCTGTGCGGGCGACGACTCCAGCGCAGCCGGGGGCGGCTGTGCCACAATGCCGCGCTCGGGCCTTACACAAGGGCCCGAGTCTTTTCTGTGATTGGTATTATGCGCAAATGCGCGATTGCAGTATTGCGCATTCGCGTTGTTGTTGCGGGTGTTGTCGTGGGGGTGATGGAAAGCGTGGCGGGGCTGTTGGGGACTATCTGTCAGTGTGTGGCTCGACACTGGCGGACGAGCCGTCAGCGCCATCTGTCCGTTGCTGATTAAAACTGAAAATGCGCTAGCCGGCAGCTTTGACGAGGGTGCGCACTTTGTTGACATCGACGATGCCGTTGGTTTTCAGGGATGTGCCGACGATGACGCCGCGTGCGTATTGAAGGAAATCACCGATGGTGTCGGCGCTGACGCCGCTGCCGACGTAGACCGGCATCTGGCCGGCGCGGCCGGCGACGCGCTTGAGTTCATCGAGGTTCGTGGTTTTACCCGTGCCGGCGCCGGTGACGACCAGTGCGTCCGCCCCGCCGCGGTGGATCACGTCATCGACTTCATCCTCGAGCGCCACGGCGCCCAGCGGGGCGGAGTGTTTGACGTTCACATCAGCAAAGATGCGGATGTTGCTTGCATCCAGCGTGCGGCGGAGGCGCAGCAGGTCGTGGGCGATGCCCTGGATCAGGCCCTGGTCGGTCACGCGCGCGCCGGTGAGGATGTTCACGCGGATGAAGCCGGCCCCGAGGGCGTGGGCGATCGACAGGGCGGCGCATCCATCGTTGCGCAGCACGTTGATGCCCAGCGGCAGGGGGAAATGACGCATCACGTCGCCGGCCAGCGAGGTCATGTGCGCGACCACGTGGGCCGGGACCGCGCCGGGGTAGAAGGGCGTATCGCCGAAGTTTTCGATCATCAGCGCATCGACGCCGCCGGCGGCCAGCGCCTCGGCGTCACGCAGAACGAAATCGCGCACCTTCGCCAGATCGCCCCCGTAGTGAGGAGCGCCAGGCAACGGCGGCAGGTGAAGCATGCCGATCACGCGGGGCAGTGTCGCAGTCATCATGCGGGTACTTTCTCAGAAACCGATACACGATGCCACTGAAATATATAAACTCCATGTGACCGCTTACAAATCCTTTGAACCGCAGAGAACGCAGAGAACGCTGAGGCTGTAAAAGCACTCTAACGCCTTGATCGGCTTTGTTGATCTCAGCGCCCCTCTGCGCCCTCTGCGGTTTGTCTTTATCGATTACGCTCGGTGTGTGATGTTTTACCGCGGGCCGACGGCCTTGATCGCATCCTGCACCGTGGCGGGGTCGAACTTGTCGGCTTCGACGGGGCGATCGTTTTCTTTGACGATGACTTCGGCTTCGGTGCGGTTGTAGCGATACACCGGCTGATCGGCGGGGTGGACCAGCAGGTTGTTGCGGCTGATGTTCTTTTCCTTGGCCTGGTGGAATCGGAACGGGGCGCGATCGGTGTTGAAGATCACGTTGTCGGCGATGAGCATATCGCTGGAGCCCTGGTCGAAGAAGATGCCGTTGGACTCGGCCCGGCCGGCGTTGCGCGGGATGTCGTGAATGACGTTGCCGATGATCTTCGTGCCGGGCATGCGGCCGAGCGTGTAGATTCCGCCGCCGTCGGAGAGCGTCTGCATGTTGTGATGAATGTGGTTGTTGGCCAGCGTGTTGTTGCCGCAGTTGGTGGGCTTGTCGTTCCACTGCCAGCCGAGCGACACGCCGGTGTAGGGCGTGTAGCGCACGAGGTTGTGTTCGAAGTTGACGTGGTCCGCCATGCCGATCCACACGCCGATCGCGCCGAAGAAACGCTTGCCGACGTGTTCGAACACGCTGTCGGTGACGTTGATGTTCGTGACCTGCGGTTCGTTGCCGTGTTTTTCGTAGCCGGTGCCGATCATCAGGCCGTTGCCGCCGGTGTCGTGGACGTGCATGCGGGTGATGTCGATGTTTTTGCTGGTGTTGGAGACCCACATGCCCGAGCCGCCGACGTGGGCGATGGTGATGTCGGTGAAGGTCACGCGGTCAGCATATTTGACGGGCAGCGCGGCGGGTGTCGGCACGCGCAGGCCGCCGGTGGAATCGTCTTCTTCATGGAAAGCGGCCTGGCCCGCGGCGTAGCGCTCGCCGAAATCGAAGACACAATGCTCGAAACTCAGTCCCTTGAAGACGAGGTCGTGCACGGGTTTGTCCGTCGTGCCGACGACCTGCATGAGCGTGTTCAGCGCCGGGGCGACGACGTTGACCTTGCCGGGTTTCTGCCCGTCGAGCGGCTTGTAGGCCAGCACGCCGGTTTTGGTGTTCAGATACCACTCGCCGGGAGCATCAAGAAAGGCGATGCTGTTTTCGAGGAAGTAGCGCGGGTGCGGCTCGTAGTGGTTCATCCGGTAGTGCTTGGCGTGCGGGCCGACGGTGTGAGCCATGCGCACGGTGCGCGTCTTCGGGTCGATCGATGCGATGCGGACGCGCGAGATCGACCAGTCGTGAAGGAACACGAGCTGAGCGCCGTCGGCATCGTTGATGTCGGGCAGATCACCAGCGGTGTAGGTGAAGTTGGTGCGATTGTCTTCGCCGACCTGTTCGATGTGGAGATAGCCTTCGTTGGGGAAGCGGGCTCGCGTCGCGCGGGTGCCGTCGACGAACAGTTCGCTGAATGACCACTGCCCGGCCTTGACGGCGGGAATCGTCGTGCGCCAGATGCCGTCGTCGCCGACCTGCCACCCGGTGATGGGCCGCCCGCCGCTGAGCACGGGTTTTTCACCCGACGCGGCGCGGTAGGTGATCGGCGATTCCGGCGTGCCGCTGTCTTCGGGGCCGAACACGATCGGCTCGGCGAGTTGATACACGCCGCCGCGCAGGATCACCGTCACGGGCTTGTCGGTCGCGTCCGCTTTCGCCGCCGCCTGCCTAGCTCGGGCGAGTGTCGCGAAGGGGCTGAAATACGTGCCGGCGTTGGCGTCATCACCGCCCGGGGCGACGTAGATGCCCGAACTGCACGCTTGGAGCAAAAGCATGAAAACAGCAAAACAGGAAAGCTGGAAATAGCGGAACGTGGTCATGATGAACCTTTCACGTAGTCGAAAAAGATGAAGTCGCAAATATATATGGGCCAGCAAAAATGATTGAACCGCAGAGGTCGCAGAGCACGCAGAGGGTGAATATTTATTCATCATCTCGGCGCGCTCAGCGTCCTCTGCGGTTTGTCTTTATTCATATGTCGCCGGTACGGCGGGCATGTCTTTGGTCAGCGAGCGCGGCGTGGTGCGGCCGGCCTTGGTGTAGTCCCACGGCTCGAAGCCTATCTTCTTCGCCGGGGAATCATCACGCAGATGGAAATCGCCGTTGGCGGCGTCGACGAACAGCGGATCAGCGATGATCGAGTGCTGATCCTTGCCCATGTCGTTCCATTCTTTCTGAGTGAACCCGGCGAAGTCGAAGGCCTTGCCGTCGTACCAGTAGAGATTGTTGTCCATGTCGTAGTGGCCGTCTTTCCAGTTGCCCTTGCCGCTGCCGAGCAGGGGGGTGTCGGGCAGATTCCAGTAGACGATATTGTGATCGATGATGAACGAGCGGTGCTCTTCGACGCGGCTGCGGCGGATCTGCCAGAGCTTGGAATTCACGAGGATGTTGTTGGTGATGTGATTGTCGCGGCCGTAGTGCTGGTGGAAGGACCCGTCCTTGGTGTTGTAGACGAGGTTGTGGTCCATCTTGATTTCGCTGGAGCCCTCGTCGGTGTACAGCCCCCATCCACCGTAGCTGAAGCTTTCGATGTCATGAAAGTTGTTGTGGTGGATGCGCGTGCCGGGGCTGACGCCGAGCGTGTAGATGCCGCCCATGTCGCTGAGCACGCCCTGGCCGATCTGGTAGACATCGTTCCAGCCGACGTCGTTGTGATGCGCGTTGCTCGGCGTCTGGTAGCCCCAGGTCCACCCGACGGAAAGACCGCTGTAGTACAGGTCGAAAATGTCGTTGTGTTCGATGGTGTTGTGCGATGCGTGGCCGATCCACACGCCGACGCCGGCGGGATGGATGCGGCCGGCGTGGGCGATGGTGCTGTCGCGCACGGTGATGTGCTCAACGCCTGATTCTGGGTCGCCGGCATTGGCCTGCAGTTCGCCCCACGAATGAGCGCCGCCGGCGTTGCCGATCTTCACCCCGCCGCCGCCGATGTCGACCATCTCGCACCGCTCGACGGTCACATTCCGGCAGCCGGCCCCGAAGCCCATCGCGTATCCGCCGGTGTGCACGACCGCGCAACCGACGAACTGCACATCCCGCGTGCCGATGGCGGCGATGGCTTCACGGGCGTTGATCGCCGCCTGCGGAAAACTCTCGCCGTCGGCTTCACACACCCAGTTGGTGTGCGCCAGCGTGAGGCCTTCGAAGCGGATGTGTTGAATCCACTGGTGCTGTTTCACATCGCCTGCCAATACGAGCACCTGATCGATCCGCGGCGCGATCACCTCGGTTTTGTCGGTGGTTTCACCCGGCATGGGGATGTAGGTCAGCACGCCGGTGGGGCGGTCCAGGTACCACTGCCCGGGTTTGTTGAGCGATTCTTTGACATTGACGACGAAGTAGCGGTGGCCGGTTTTGAAGTCGGTCCAACTGGCCAGGCCGCGCGTGGGGCCGGTGAAGTTGACGACCTTCTGCTCGGCATCGACCGAAGCGATCCGCATGCGCGAGGTCGACCACTGATGAAAGCCGATCAGTTCGACATCCTGGAGATTGGACCAGTTGGGTTTGACGTTGTCGTCTTTGAACTGGAAGCGATCGAAGCCGCGCTTGGCGTTGGCTTCGGTGGGGGGCATGTTTGAAGCGACGTTGAAGTAGCCGGCTTCGGGCAGGCGCGGGCGCAGGCGGCGCTGGTTGTTGACGAACAGTTGACCGAAGGTCCACCCGCCGGTCTTGACGGCATCGAGCGTCAGCCGCCATCGGCCGTCTTCGCCGACCTGCCATCCGGTGAGCCGGACGCCGGCGCTGAGCACGGGGCGTTCATCCTTGTAAGCACGGATCACCATCGGGGCCTTGTCGGTGCGGGCATCCTCGGAGGTCAGCCGCACGGGCTCGGTCAGCTCATACACGCCGCCGCGCAGGTGGATGGTCACCGGCTCGGCCTTGACCTCGCGCGCCGCCGCCAGAGCCCGGGCGGGTGTGGCGAAGGGCTTGTCGAGCGTGCCGGGCTGGGCGTCGTTGCCGGCGGGGGCGACGAAGAAATCGGCCGCCAAGACGGCGGATGAAAACAGGACAAACGTAAAGCAGCAAAGCAGGAAATATTTCATGGCGGACATACTCGGGCCTTTCAAAGACGGCGCGTGATGAAGGCGGTGTGTTTCTGATCCATACGCAAGACGAAGACCGTCAGGTGTTGATTGCCCTTTTGACGCAGTTTCGGGGAAAACCGGTCCGGGTCGACCGCCTTGCCGCGGGTTTTGACATCGACGAGCCCGGCATCGTGCTCACGCAGGGCGGCCTTGATCTTTTTGAGGTTTTTCTCGTGCCAGGGCAGCGTCGCCAGCAGCTCGAAACCCGTCAGCCAGGGCGACTGCACCGGCGTGTCAGACGTCAACAACCCGAGGGCGGGGTGGATCGCGGCCAGGTCGAGCTGATCGCACAGTTCGCCGGTCAGATCAGCCCGCTCGATCGCCGGGTCGATCGCCAGCAGGTAACGCTGCGGTTCGCACAGCGGCACGTATCGCGGACTGCCGTGCATAGAGATTGCTTCCGCACAGCCGGGGGCGGCTGTGTCACAGTCGATCCGCGTGGCGGTGCGTTCATGACGGGCGAGTCGGCCGGTCCAAAGCACCGCCTGCACCAGCGTGCCGCGGCGATTGATGATTTCGACTTCACCTCCCGGAAAGCCCTGCAACTGCTCAAAGTCGACCGCGGGTGACAGCTTCATCGCGCCGTCGCCATTGAGCGTGTGTAAAAACTCGGGCCCGGGCTCGCAATCATCGATGCACCACACGCGGCGGCCGCCGGGTCGGCGATCCGGGTCGATGTGATACGCCGCCCCTTCCCGCGCCAGTGTCGTCACATCAGCGCACTCGGCAGGGCAACCGGTATTGTGCTGAGCCATCCACGCGCGGACCGGGTCGCGGTCGATGCACTTGACGCTCATGTGCTCACGCAGCGCGATCGCATCACCGCCGATGCCGCAGCACAGGTCGACCACATGATCGATCCCGGCTTCGGCAAAACGCTTCGCCTTGTGTCGCGCCACATCGAGGCTCGTCGCCTGCTCGACGCCGACCGGGTCAGCAATCATTTGCTCGGGGTGATCGAATTTGTCGGCCGCCTTGCGACGCGCGATCGTCAACTCGATCGCCGCACGGACCTGCTCGTCATCGCCCAGCTTGCGCAGGCGCGTGATCGTCGACGGCGAGGTGAAATCATCACACGCCGCGGCGGCTTCCAGCAGTTCGGCCGCTGACGGTTCCAACAGGGATTGCCAGACGTCGAGATTCATCAACGCGGCCAACTGTACAGCTTCGCGCCGACCAGCGGGAACGACCACCAGTCGCCGTCCGGCGTGGGGCGGATCGTCTGGCCGGTGTCGGTCGTGACCGTCTTCGGCATCGGCAGCTCAGCGGTGCGGAACTGCACGGTGAATGCACGCTCACGCGGCAGCGTGCGCATCGTCCACTGCTTGCCCTGGCGCTGGAGGAACACACTGGCATCGGTGCGGATCGGGCCGAAGTCGACGATGCGGTTGTCAAGATTGATGTGGCGGGTGTACCACGACGAGCGCGGCGGCAGATCGGGGATTGGCGTGTAGCTGATCGCTTTGCCCGAGTCACGGACGTTCAGCACGCCGAGCCGAATGGCGTTGCCTTCATCGTGATACCCGTCGATGGGCAGGCGGCCGCCGCCTTTGCCGCGCTGGAACAGGCCGGTTTCCCAGAGGTAGACGCCGTCTTCGAGATCGTCCGGCAGCGTGATCTCATACGGGCCGTCTGTCGGCGCATTGGGCGTATGGTCCTGCTGAAACTGGATGCGGCCGGGGCGATTGCCGTGACGACGCGGCTCGCAGAAGTGCACGAAGGCGACTGTGTTGTCCGGTATCGGCTGATCCGCCTGCCAGTGATAGCTCACGCGGAACTTGCGCTCGCCGATCTGCTCGAAGCTTTTCACCGACGGCGTGATCGCCAGCGGCGGTTCTTCCTGCCGCCAGTCCGTCGCCGGGCGGGCGTTGACAAAAATCGTGTCCGGCGTGCGGGCATAGTCGACCACAACCCCGTCGCGCCGGGCGGTGTATGCCAGCACATCCTTGCCGCGGGCGACCCACCCGAACTGCGGCAGCGTCAGCCCGTCGACATCCCACTCGGCGTCGGCGTTGTTGGCGATGATGCTCAGCTTGTTGTCGTAGGTGATGTGTACGCGGTTGTAATCATCCGCCTTGGCTGCGGCGGTCGTGTTCACCCAGGCGCCGTCGACCTGGTAGGCGATGTCGGTCACGGTCGCGGTGGCTCGCCGGCTCGTGACCGGGCGCGTCAGGTGATACTCCAGCCAGGCGTCGCGCAGGATGCGCCAGTTGGCGTTGAGGAACCCCGCGTGGCCGAAGGCGATTTCCTGCATGCGATACTGATCCAGCGCCACGTAAGGCAGTTGTCCGCCCCACGGCCCATGATCCCACCACCGGCTGAAATACCCCTGTCCGTGATTCAGTTGCAGGGGCGCGATCCGCAGCAGGTTGAAGTCGACCGCCAGCGGAGCCGTCATCCCGCCGCTGTGCGGCCAGCCCGTGCCGAACTGTGCCTCGACGCCGTCGAGATACCCCGTCCAGAGCCAGTGGCGATTGCCCTCGCCGAGCACGGGGCCTTCGTGCGTCTTGGATTCAAAGGCAAACAGATCACGATGCGCCGCGATCGTCTGCTGCATCGACGCGCCGAGTTCGGAATCAGCGCGATGGTCGACGTGAAACCACGGCGGCACGCATGAAGCGACATCGTGAAACATCATGTTGGTGTTGTACGCCGCGTGGATGCGCGGGCTCTGCGTGCGGGCCAGCGGAACCATCTTGCCGGGTTTGACCGCGAATGATTGAATACCCGTGCCGGAGTTGAACCACGCCTTGATGCGCTCGCCTTCAGAGTTAAAAGCGATCTCGTCTTCGGTGAAGTGTTCGTAGTTCGGGTAGTAGTCGACGTAGTTTTCGTGCAGGCCGAACAGGAAACCGGCATCGAGCGCCGCCTTGGCGAGTTTCTGCATGCCCTCGTCGCCGCCGGCGCCGGGGTTCGGGGGCATGTGCGTCGGCAGGCCGTTGTCGTAGCCGTGGTGTTGCCAGGAGTGAATGATCGCGGCGCAGTCGTTGAGGCCGTAGTCGTTGAACTCGTCGAACTGCTCGGCGATGCCGTCGAACTTTCCGCCCCAGATGTCGAGCACGAGACGGTTGCCGAGCTCTTTGCGCCACGGTGAGGTCGGGTTCGGCAGATTGGCCATGACTTCGATCGGGTGCCACGCCGCGGCGCTGATCATGCGCTCGTTCAAAAGCTGGCGCGTTCCGTCGGTGCGCGGCTGGTAATACGCCTGCACGTATTCGTTGTCATAACGCGCCGCCTGCGAAGCGCTGAAATCGAGATAGCGGCTGACAAACAGATTCGTGTCCGGCAGGTAATACACCAGGTGCTGGTAGTACGGCGTCGGCACCGACTGACGCCGCGCCGGCGGACCCCACTGCCCCATCCAAAACTGTGACACGATCGGCTGATCGCATCGCACCTCGACGACCAGCGCCTTGCCCTGCAGTTTCGCCTGCGTGGTCAGCGTGGCGACCGAGCCGTCTGCAAGCTGATAGGCGCGGTGGAAGATGATGCGGCCGTCGTGTTGCTGCCAGCTCGAGCCGATCGGCGTGACCGGCTGCGTCCACTCGATGCCCGTGCCGCGCATCAGCGGCAGCTCGACTTCGCGATCGCCTTTCATCTTCGCGTGCATGACCCACTTGCCCAGCGGCGGGTCGTTCGGCTCGACCGGCCGCTTCCAGTGATAAGCCATCTGCCCGTCGGCGCCTTTGTATTTCAGCACGGCCGTGTCACGCCCGATCTCGGTCGACAACTTGCCTTTGAACGCGCTCAGCGGGGCCCAGCTTCCATTTTCCTTCGACGCCAGCTTCGTCAGATCGATCGACGGCGGTGTCTTCCAGTCCGGCGCCGGGGCGGTGTAACCCGGCAGCTCGATGCGGCGGTCACCCCACCAGGTCCAGTCGAAGGCGGTGTTGTTCTTCGGCCCGGGCGAAGCTTCAAATCGCAGCGCGACCGTGCGGCCGGCCGCGCTCGACAGGTCGACAGCGAAGTCCTGCCACGACTGAGCGGCCACGTGCTGCTCGAAAATCTTTTCATCATCCATGAACACGCGGAACGTCACCCCGTCGGAACTACCCGCCCCGTCGGCCAGTCGCATCGACCCGCGCAGTGTGGCGGCAGGCTCAGCGGGCAGCTTCACGCGGATGATCTGAAACGTCGCGCCGTGGCCGCCGCGGTAGGGCGGGTGCATGAAGCAACCGGTCTTGCCGTCGTAGCGATCGCTGGTGCGGATCGACACGCCGGTGTCCTTGTCGCTGACCCTGTCGAGCCCGATGGCGTAGAGCGCCCGCGGCTTGTCGTCCATCTGATATCCGAGTCGATACGCGCCGACCTGTTCGAGATCGATCACGGGCCCGCTCGGCGCGATCGCCGGTATCTGCTCGTCGTCATCGACAGCCCAGGCGGCGCAGCAGGTGACAAGAATCAGCGAGGCAACGATGGCGGGAAACAGTTGCTGGCGTGTCATGGCGGTACTCTGAAAACCCCCTCTCCCTCCGGGAGAGGGCTGGGGTGAGGGTGCCTGGTCGGTAAAAACGGTTTGCCTTTCGGACGAAATCCTCATCTGGCCCCACCCTCACCCGGCCCTTGGGCCGACCTCTCCCGCAGGGAGAGGTTTAGAACATCTGGCGGGTGCGATTGGGGGTGATGTTGTCGTGGCCGGGGATGATCACGTCGGCGATCTCGACGGCCTCTTTGAAGCTTTCGGTGGCCTGGTTCACGTCGTAGGCGCCGGGGAAAATTTTGCCCTGCTCCAGGTGCTCGACGGTGGGAATCGCGTCGCCGGCGATCAGCACGGTGCTGCCGGTCAGCGGAAGCAGCAGGCCGCACGTGCCGGGGCTGTACCCGGGCAGGGGAAACAGGTCCACGTGCTCGGCAAGCTGATCGGGCGCGCTTTTACAACGCTTCAGCAGGGCGATGTCTTGCTTGAGCGTTTCGTGCATGGCCGGATCTTCATCACGCTCAAACTGGCCGATCAGGTGAACCCCGATGCTTTCGCGTTCAACCTCGGAAATCCACCAAGCCGCGCCGGTCAGATCAGGCAAGGCGCGTCGATGGGCGGGGCGGAAGCACGTCAAAAACACATCGGTGATCTGCTCGACGCGCAGGCCGCTGCGCTCGTGCAGTCGGGCCGCCAGCGCCGCGGTCGGCAGGGATGGGTCGACGAGAATGTTGCGGTCGCCGGAGCGGATGAGCGTGGTCGTGGCGTGCGCGGTGCGCAGGCCGGGCGATTCGTTCCACAAGGGGTGAGCGGACAGGGCGCCGATGCTGATGATGCGGTAGTCGAACATGGTTTTACACAGATGAAAAGACGCGCTCGCCTGCGGCTCGCGGCTAAACGGGATTATGTGCCCTGGGTGTGGGCGTCGTTGGTGTGAGCGATCTGGCGGATGCGGTCCATGCGATCTTTCATGGCGTCGATCACCTGCGCCGGCAGCAGGCGCGAGAGGCGATCGATGTTGCCGCCGGCGGCGATTTGTTTGATCAGCGAACTGCTGGTGAACCCGTGCGACTCGCCGGAGAGGATGAACACCGTCTCGATGTCGGCCACAGCCCGGTTGGTCAGCGCGAGCTGAAACTCGAACGCCAGGTCCGAGGCGCTGCGCAATCCGCGGAGGATCACTTTCGCGCCGCGCTTGCGGGCGAAGTCGACGGTCAGCCCCGTATAGGTCTCGACGGTGACGGGCAGGTCTTCAGCGTCGGCGATCTGCTGAATCATCGCCCGGCGTTCTTCCGGGCTGAACAGATCGACCTTGGCGGGGTTGGTTCCGATGGCGATGACCAGCTCGTCAAACAGCCCCTTGGCGCGGCGGACCACGTCCAGATGACCGTTGGTGATTGGGTCGAAGGTGCCCGGAAACAGCGCGATGCGTGATGGGTCAGACGTCATGGGCCCCATTGTAGCGGATAGGTCGCACAGGCGTTACAGGCGGACCTGCCCGGCGGTCTGCCGCGGGAAATTTCGACGGATCGGTTGCCGCCGCCGCTTGTGAATCGGATGTTACAAATGGCCTCAACGACGAGGCGATACCAAACCACCCAAGGAGTTCACCGCACTGCCCACTCCCTGAAATCCATGGTCCGAGATGGGGTCGCTGATCATGTTTCCACCCATCTACCACCCTACCCACCACCGGTGACCGGCTCCCCCCCGGTCACTCCGGCGACTCCATCGGACCCTGGATCTGGCCCCGCACCGGAATGCCTCCCCGGTCGGGGCTGTTTTTTTTGTATGCGGCGGATCGTGGGTGATTGGAGAATCGCGCGGCTGGCGTGTGATCGCTCACAGCGCCCCTGCGGGGCAGCCGTTAACGGGAGAGGTGTTCACAAAATGTTTAGCCGCGACCCGAAGGGGAGCGCGTCGCCCGACTACTGCCGGTTCCACGGCATCTTCGCGAGCATCATGCCCATACCGCAGGTGTCGGTGACGCCGGCGAAGATCAGCCCGGCGCCGACGAATCCGCTGAGCCAGATGAAACCCGGGTGGACCGTCGCGCTGAGGATCGCACCGGTCAGCACCAGCGTGCCGGCCGCGATGCGGACCTGCCGCTCCAGCGACATCACCTTGCGATTGCGGATCACGGGCACGCCCGCCGCGGCCGCCGCGTCGGTGCCGCCCACGACATTGATCACATTCGTGAAACCGGCCGCGGTCAACTGTTCACACGCCTGCTCGCCGCGCTTGCCCGCCTTGCAGATCGTGTAGATCGGGCGGGCCGGGTCGCCTGTTTTCAGCACCTCGGGGTCAAGCTGGTCCAGCGTCATCAGACGCGCCCCGTCGACGTGGACCTGGGCGTATTCGACGGGGGTTCTGACATCGATCAGCTCGATGGACTTGCCATCAGACATCAGTTGGGCCAGTTCGGCGGGTTGGATGGTTTTCATCGCTGGGGGTTCCGGGGTTTGGATATCCTTGTCGAGTAATCCGGATGACTTGTGATGTTGATGTTCGCCGCGGGCGGGGGTTACACCCGATTCCACAACAAATTCACCATAGACCGGCCGGGTGGTTTTCTCTTGCGGGGGATTCACCGGTTGAGTCGGGGCGTTACAATAGCCGGATGCCCATTGCCAAGCTCAGTCCGTTGCTGGTCAACCAGATCGCCGCCGGGGAGGTGATCGAGCGGCCGGCGTCCGTGGTCAAGGAACTGGTCGACAACGCCCTGGACGCTGGGGCGACCCGGATCGATGTGCAGATCGCCGAGGGCGGGCGCGACCTGGTCCGCGTGGCTGACGACGGGGCCGGCATCGGGCTCGACGAGATGGAACTGGCCTTGACGCCGCACGCCACCAGCAAGATCGCCACGGCCGACGATCTGGCGGCGATTCAGACGATGGGTTTCCGCGGCGAGGCGCTGGCGTCGATCATGTCGGTATCGCGGATGCGGCTGGCCAGTCGCGCCCGCGGGGCCGAGGCCGGCGGGGTGATCGAGGCGTCGGGCGATCGCATCGGATCGCTGGCGCCGATCGGGAGTGCCGTCGGCACGGTCGTCGAAGTCCGCAACCTGTTTTTCAACACGCCGGCCCGTCGCAAGTTCATGCGCGGCGCCTCGACCGAGTTCGGTCATATCAACGACATGCTCCGCCGCCTGGCGATGGCGCATCCATCGGTCGGGTTCAAACTCACGCACCAGACGCGCGTCACCTTCGACCTGCCGCCGGGTCAGACCCCGGCCCAGCGGTGCATGGCGCTGCTCGGCGACGACGTGGCCGAGGCGATGCTCGAGTTCGACTCCGACGAGCGCGGCATCAAACTTTGGGGCATGGCGGGTCTGCCTTCGCTGGCCCGCGCCACCGCCAAGTATCAATACGTCTATGTCAACGGCCGCCCGGTGCGCGATCGCAACATCATGCACGCGATCAAGGAAGCCTACCGCGGGCTGATCGAGCCGAGCGCTCAGCCGATGATCGTGTTGTTCGTGACGATGCAGCCGCGCGAGGTCGATGTGAACGTGCATCCGACCAAGTCGGAGGTGCGTTTCGCCGATGCCAATGCCGTGCACGGGCAGGTGCTGGCGACGGTGCGGCAGCGCCTGCTGGCGACCGATCTGGTGCCGCAGGCGCGGCTTGCTGGTGGATTCAAATCATCGTTCAGCGCGTCGAGTGTCGACCTGACCGCAGCGGGCGAGCAGCCGCAGCCGCAGATCGAATCAACACGCGATTTCGTCGACTATTTCAAGCGGATGGACCCGACGCAGAAGGGGTTCATCTATCAGCAGGTCAAACAGGAGATGGCCGACGACCGCGAAGACGATCAGGCGGATGAGCAGCGTGATGACGAGCCGGCGCTGACCGAGTCGATCCGCCCGTCCGCCCAGTCGATTCTGCAGGTGCACAACTCGTACATCGTCACGCAGGATGAACATGGCATCGTGATCATCGATCAGCACGCGCTGCACGAACGGATGATGTTCGAGACGCTTTACGATCGCATCTGCAAACACGGCGCGCTGGAATCGCAGCGACTGATCACGCCGGTGATCATCGACGCGACGGCCGGCCGCATCGCGACGCTCGAGCAGGTTCAACCGCTGCTGGCGAAGATCGGTATCGAAGCCGAGGCGATGGGGCCGAACACGATCGGCGTGCATGCTTTCGCCACGCTGCTGTTTGATCGCGGGGTTGATCCGGTCGAGTTCATCGAGGCGCTGCTGGATCGGGCTGAGGAGCAGCAGTACTCACCCAGCGACGAGGCGGCGCTGCATGAGGTGCTGGACATGATGAGTTGCAAAGCGGCGGTGAAGGCGGGTGATTCACTGCGGCCCGAAGAACTCGGTGAACTGCTGGCCCGGCGTGATCAGATCGAGCGGGCCAGCAACTGCCCGCACGGAAGACCGACCACGGTGCGCCTGAGCCTGCGCGACCTGGAAAAACACTTCAAACGAAGCTGATTGCCCGCTTAATTATTTCCGTTGCCGTTGCCGTTGCCGTTCCCATTGCCATTACCGTTGCCGTTGTCATTCCCATTACCGGTACCCGAGCCGTTGTCGCCGGCGTCGGGCCGCAGGAACATCGAGTCTTCGAGCTGCTGGCGATAGTCGGCATGTCCATCGACGAAGGTGACGACACCGACATCGTCGGAGACCGGGTGGCGGCGGGCGAAGTCGTCGCGGGTTGAATCCGAGTAGCTGAACGACATCGAGTCGTCCCACGCGCCGATCGGGTCGCCGTGGCCGGCGTGAGCCCCCGCCGAGTTGGTCGACACTTCAATGATGGTGTAGCCGTGCGGATTGTTGCTGGAGGTGGGCCTGTGCAGCACCGTCATCTTCGGGCCTTCGTCAGTCGAGTTGGTGCTGCTGCTGCTGCTGCTGTTGTTGGCCTCATCGAGTCCGGCGAATCCATCGTAGAGCATGAGGACGCTGGCGGGGTTGGGCAGATGGGTCATGGACAACCCGCGCAACAGGTGCTCGGCTGAGAAGGCGTAGCTCATGGGCATGTCGTCATGGGCGCCGATCGCAAACCCGGGCATGACGAACGGATCATCATCTTCGGGATCGATCATTGCTTCTGCATCGTTGAGCACGCGCCCCATCTGTGACTGCTGCGGGAAGCGCATGTACGAATCGATCATGAAGGTTTCGATCTGCTGACTGACGCTGTGCTGTTGCGACATGCAGGTCGCCAGGCGGCCGGAGGCGCGTGCCCCGCCGAGCATCGGTATCAACACGGCCACCAGAATGGCGATGATGGCGACGACCACCAGCAGTTCCAGCAGGCTGATCCCGCGCCGACGCGGCGTATGAAGCTTGGTCATCATGTTCGATCCCCTTTGAGCGCATGGCTCAATGCACATCGCAGGTTTCATCTTTCCGCAGGCATGTTGCGGTTCTCGGCGTACAACACGAAAACAATCGCCACATCACGTGGCGGCTCTCTCTTCAATGTTGTCTAAAGACCCGATGGAACTACACGAGTTGCTTTTTATCCCAAAACATGCTTCTTAGCTCCCTTGCTTCATCTTTCTAGTTCTCCCGACATTGTGCATAATATACACGCATCATGTGGGTGAAACAAGCATTTTTGCCCACTTAATGTCGGGTAAACCCGTAGTGCGAGTTGTGCAAATAGTTTGCGCTCTTCAGAAAATCAATCAAAATCTGCGGATCTGGGAAAGACGCTGAGAGCTGCGGAAGTGTTATGGGGCGTTGGCGGGATTCGAGTCGGGCGCGATGAACATCGACTCATCGAGGCGGGGGCGATACTCGGCGTGGCCGTCGACAAAGGTGGTCACACCGACGTCGCTGTCGACATCGTGGCGGGGGTTGAAATCATCGATCATCATGTCGGTGTAGCTGAGGACGGGCAGATCTTCCCAGGAGCCGATCAGGTCGCCGTGGCTCAGATGGCCGCCGATCGCGCTGCTGGGCAGGGTCAGCACCTTGGCGGCTGGGGTGCCGGGCTTGTGCAGGGTGGTGACTTTTGATTTGTTGGCGCCGTTGACCTGGCCATTGCCGTCGCCGGTCCCGTTGCTGGAGCCGGCAAAGCCGTCGTAGATCAGCAGCGTGGTTGATGCGCGTGTGATCTGCGTCATGGACATGGGGCGCATCTGCAGTTCGATGTTGAACGCGTAGCTCATGGCCACATCGTCGGGCAGACCGATCGCCGGGCCGGGCATGAGGAAGGGATTGTCGTCTTCAGGATCGAGCACCGAGTAGTCGTCGAAGACTTTGCCGAGTTCCTGCTGCGTGGGGAAAATCATCATGTGGTCGACGAGGAAGTTGTCGACCTGCTGACTGATCTTGCGCTGGTGGGCCATGCAGGTGGTCAGTCGGCCGCTGGCGGCGCCGCTGGAAAGAACGGGTATCAGAATCGCCACCATGATCGCGATGATGCCGAGCGCCACGAGCAACTCAATAAGTGTAAACCCCCATGCGCCGCGCGGACCGGTTCCGCTGCGCTCGATTCCGAGCAAGCGGCGATCAGAATGTGGGCGGCTGATGTTCATGTCCGTCTTTGACTGTCGTGCACCCTTCACTGAGAAAGGATTGCCATGTTAACGCAAGTCACTAGGCAAAGTTAATATACACGACAAGATACCCCATCTTTTGGATTCGTCGCGTGTGTTATGCATGTGCAGGATATATACAGTCAATATACCCTGCGAATTCCATGAAAACAAGAATTTTCCGATGCAGACGGTTGATCCCTGTACGGCATTCGGCCCCCGTGACATGCTGCGAGTAAGCCACTTCATGCCGCTGCGGCATGGGGGATGGCGAGGTTGACATCCAGGCCGGTGAGCACGACACGACGCCAGCGGTGAATGCGGTTGGGGTCGGCGCCGTAGCGATACAGGGCATCGGTGACGGACTCGGCAGCGGACTGGAGGTGGACGCGGTCCAGGCCGGCGCCGCGCAGACGTTCGACGGCGAGGTCGACACGGTCGGCGATCACGTCAATGGCTGCCTGCAGATCGGCCAGCTCGCGGGTGTCGGGCTTGTGTTCGAGCACGGCGGCGAGCAGGGCGACGGCGGCATCTCGCTGACGGCGGGTCATCAGGTCGTCGATGCGGCGACGCGCGGCGGCGAGATATCCGCCGTTCAACGCCAGCGCGCGATCCAGCGAGGCGGCGGCACGCTCGTGTTGACCGAGCTGCGTGCAGCAGACCGCCAGGTGGTAATGTAGGTCGGCGTGGTCGGGGTGTTCTTCGATGACCTGGCCCAGGGTGCGTGCGGCATCGGCGGTGACGCCGGCCAGCACATCCAGCGGCGCTGAGCGATCGGACACCGTCGGGCGGTTGAGCAACTGACCGGGGATCGACAGCCGCCAGGCGCGGGTCAGCGCGGCGTGCTGCTGAGCGGCGGTGAAGCGATGGCGAAAATCAGCCAGCAACCGCTCGGCGAGGCTGTGTCGACAGCAGGTGATCGCGCAGACGATCAGGCCGGCGACCGCATCGGGGCGATCACGATGTGCGCGGGCCAGTCGATGCCAGCAGCCAGCGGCGGGTTCGAATCGGCCGCAGCGCATGTGCTGTTCGGCCAGCGCGGTCCGCGCGGCGGGATGGTCGGCGTCAATGCGAAGTGCCTGTTCGAGCAGGTGGCGCGCGCGGACATCGTCGCCGTGCTCGATGGCGAGGTTGGCCGCTTCAAGGCGAAGCTCGATGTCGTCATCGTGGCGGGCGATCAGCGCGTCATAGTAGACCCTGGCATCGGCGATGCGGTCGACGCGTCGCATGAGTCGGGCGATGCGAAGCTGCAGCGCGGCCGGGTCGAGCGTGGGGTCGTTCGCCTCACCGGCGGCAAGCTGCTCGTAACAGCGCAGTGCGTCATCGATGCGTTCAGCCGACTCGTATGCCTCGGCGAGCATGCGCAGCAGAGCGGGGTCAGGCGACGCATCGTCGTGAATGCAAAGCAGGTATTCGATGGCATCGTCGGCGCGGCCCTGTTCGATCAGCAGTGCGGCCAGGCGACGGATGGCGGTGTTGTGACGCGGCGACAGGTCGACGGCATCGTGCAGCGCGCGAGCGGCCATGTGCGGCTCGCCGATCTGATGCTGCGCCGCGGCGCGCACGACCAGTCGCTCGGACAGATCGGCGGGGTTGATCGAAAGTTTGTCGGCCGCCTGGTCGTACCAGGCGGCGGCGTTGAGCGCACGCACAGCTTCCAGCGGCTTGCCGGTCGCCAGCAGCGCCTGTGCGTGAAGCAGGCGGGCGCGATCATGCGAAGGTTCCAGGCGCACGGCCTGCCGGGTCAGTGCGGCGGCGGCGGGCGCATCGCCGAGGGTCATCAGTCGCGCGGCGCGATCCAGCAGTCGCTGTGTTTTTTCACGGCGGTGGCAGGTCATGCGGCTTGTTCCAGGTTGGGGGCGACGATCTCGGTGTACGTGCGCATCGCCAGAGCATTGTCCGGCTGCTGTTTGATCCAACGCTGGGCATTGCGGGAAGCCTGCGCACTGAGGCCGGCTTTCTGATAGCGCAAAATCAACGCCCGGCGCAGATCGCTGTACTGCGGTTTGGCGGCGACGGCTCGACGCAACACCTGAAGCGGACGCGGCGAAACATCATCCGCCTGATCCGCGTCGGCAAGCTGATCCAACAACAACGCCAGCGAGGCGGAGTACGGTTCGAGCTTGAGGCCGTGACGGGTCCAGCGACGCGCTTCGTCGATGTCGCCGGCGATGTGCGCCAGGTGCGCCAGTGATTCGACAGCGATGACCGGTTCGGCGAGTCGATCGACGATGCGCACCAGCGCCCGGCGCAGCAGGTCGATGCGACCCAGGCTCGGGCGATGCTGCTGAGCGACGATCAGCGAGCGGATCATGTGCGGGCGTTCGAGCAGTTGCTCGGCGAGGCGTTCGATCAGTTCGAGCGGCGCTTCGAGGTGGTCGATCTTCGGCGCGATGTGAAAGCTGTCGAGCCAGCGCGCGATGTGCGGGTCGTGACAGAAGGCGTGCGAAAGGTAAGCGACGGCCTTGCGTGTGGCGCGCGGCAGTTGCTCGGCGATGTCCATCATCAGCAGCATCTGGCAGGTCAGCGCGTCGGGCCCGTGACGCAAATTCGGCGTCAGAACCCGACGCGCCGCTGCCGCGTTCTCTTTCTCCAACTCCAACCACGCCAGCAATGCCCTCCCCTCCGAAGGGCACTGCGGATCGCGATTCCATTTACGAAGCTGCAGTTCAGCCTGCAGCCGGCGACCGGCCTGACACTGCGCCAGCGCCAGCAGCAGTCGACGTTTTGCGTTGGGTTTTGGATCGGCGTCCAGCAGGCGCACCGCCAGTTCGGGATGACCATCCGCCATGGCCAGTCTTGCCGACAGCTCGCGCAGGCGCGGATGCTGCGGCGCGAGGTGATGACCCTGCCGAATCGCGCTGCGCGCCTCGGCGTGATCGTGAACAAGCAGCGCCTGCTCAGCGCGCTCAGCGGCTGCCTCGGCGGCGAGGTAGTCTGCCGCCGCGCGGGGCGCAGCGTTCGTGTTCGCATCACGCGTGCGTCGGCGAATCCAGTGCATCGGGTTCCAGCGGGCCATCAACATGCTCCCTTGCGATACACCCGATATCGGTTGTGTGGTTTATGCGGTTTAGGTCGTTCGTGATGATTTGGTGATGTAACCGCCCGCGGACTCAATTTCACTGAACGGCGCTCCATCACTTTGTAGGTGTTTCACTTAAATCTGACGTTCTGCTGGCACGTCCTTTGCCTTAGTGATCTAAAGATGACACACCATTGCCCAAAGGGCAGGCGAATCGCGGCAAACACCCGCCCCCCGCTGCGAAACCTGCCCAACAAACGGGCTGAAAGGACCTTCATCATGGATCGTATTCGTAATCGTGGAGCTGTTATATTTGGGCTGATGACTCGATTGGCGGCAATTGTCGCCCTCAGCCTGTTCGTGCACGTGCAGATGGGCGGAACCATCGCCGTGCCCGATTGGATCAGCACCGCTTCGGCATCAACCTCAACACGCACCGTGTACTTCCCGCCTTTGACCGGCAACGATATGGTCGAATTCCTCGACAAAAATGCCGATCATCTGCGCGGTACACTCGTCGACTACGATGGGCTTTACGCCTTCTCGCAGTCCGTCGGCAAGCGCCCGTTGATTCATGCCATGCGTGAAAACATTGCCGCTGCTGACAAAACCCCCGAGCTTACCACCGAAGCTTCACCCAAGGTCTCTATAACCCCTGAAGCCCCCTGATTGACGTGAAAACCCGAGAATGATTGATCGGCTTTTAACCTCGGTGGCTCGACCGCCGATGCAATAGGGGATAAACTCCCCGCGTCCTACCACTGCTCGGCGCGATCGCAGGACGATCCCGAGCGGTTCCTTCCCTCCTTGTCGGCGCAACGCTCCGCCCGGGCGCGTCGACCCCTCACGGGCGCTCGATAGAAAGGTAATCCTCATGACGACCTCTTCCCAGTCCAAGCCCATGGCGCTGATCCCGATCTTCGTCGCCGTCGCATGCGTCGGCCTGCTGATCAGCTCGCTTAACGGCGTCGACGTGGTCGCCTCCGTGCTTCGTCCCGGTCTCAGCACCATGCAGTTCGGCCCGACCACCGGCACCGAACTCGCCGATTTCATCGAAGCCACCGATGCTTCGACTCCGCTGATGAATCGTCAGCAGTTGATCGACTTCGGTCGCACCGTCGGCGACAACCCCGTCCTGCCGGCCCTGCGCGAACGCTACCTCAGCGAACAGCACGCCCAGCTCAACAGCTGAACCATCCCCCGTATCAACATGCCAACGTTTAGCCGCGACCCGAAGGGGAGCGCTTGTTATCGTGATCCCTATCGGGGTACGGCGAAAATAATCACACATGCAGCGACTGCTGCGCCGCCTGTCGCATGGCGTGGTCCGCCAACACCAGCGCGACCATCGCCTCGGCCATCGGTATAAACCGCGGCAGCAGGCACGGATCATGACGCCCCTTGGTCGAAATCGTCGTCGACTCGCCGGCGCGCGTCACCGTGCGCTGTTCCTGCGGCAGCGAGCTGGTGGGCTTGACCGCGCATCGCAACACGATCGGCATGCCCGAACTGATGCCGCCGAGCATGCCACCGTGACGATTGGTTTCCGTCACGATGCGGCCGCCTTCGCCGCGGGTAAATACATCGTTGTTTTCCGTGCCGCGCATCGTCGCCACACCGAAGCCGGCGCCGTATTCAACCCCCAGCACGGCCGGCAGCGTGAACATCGCTTTGCCCAGGTCGGCTTTGAGCTTGTCGAACACCGGCTCGCCCCAACCGGCCGGCACGCCGGATGCACAGATCTCCGCCACGCCGCCGATTGAATCCTGCTCGCTGCGCAGTTGCTCGATGAGCTTGATCATCTCGTCGGCCTTGGCGGGGTCCGCACATCGCACCGGTGTGGCTTCGACCTGCTCAAGCGTCACGCCGGCGGGATCGTCGACCGGCGCGATGATCGGGCCGACCTGCGTGACGTACCCGATGATGTTCACGCCGAATTTCTCACGCAGCAGTTTTTTCGCGATCGCGCCCGCCGCCACGCGCACCGAGGTTTCACGCGCCGAGCTGCGCCCGCCGCCGCGGTAGTCGCGCGCCCCGAACTTGGCGTCGAAGGTGTAGTCGGCGTGGCCGGGGCGGTACTTGTCCTTGATGTCGGAATAGTCGCGACTGCGCTGGTCCTTGTTGCGGATCAACACGGCGATCGGCGTGCCGGTCGTCTTACCCTCGAACACCCCCGAGAGAATCTCCGCGGTGTCCGGCTCCTGGCGCTGGGTCACGATCTTGGATTGGCCCGGCCGCCGGCGGTCGAGGTCCGGCTGAAGGTCCGCCTCGGACAACTCCAGCCCGGCGGGGCAGCCATCGACGATCACGACATTGCCCGCCCCGTGCGACTCGCCCGCGGTGGTGACCCGAAACAATTGTCCGAAACTGTTGCCTGCCATAGGCCTCTATCGTAGCCGACCCGCCGCCGGGTCGCTACGCAGCCGCGGACCAGGGCCGCGTAGCGGCCCGGCTGCGGTATGATTCGTCAATAATTTGCATATCGGTGTGTCCCCGACTTGCCCCGGGCCGATCTGGTGGGGAAGATGAGAGTAATGCCAGCGTACGATCCGCTTAATCCTGAAACCGACTGCTTCAAGCCACCGGCGATTCCCACCGAGGTCTGCTGTTTGCACTGCGGCTGCGAGTACGAGTCGTATCTGATCGAGTGGCGCGTCGAGCAATCCGACGACGGCAAACAGCACGGCTTCTGGTGTTGCCCAACCCCCGGGTGCGATGGCCGCGGCTTCGGGTTCGACATCCTGCCGACCGACCCCGAATACGTCGGTGAAGACGGCGAGGCGATGTGGTCCAGCGACGAAGATGAAGCCGACCCCGACGCCGAGGCCGATGCACTCGAACCCGAATTCGACGACGACCCCCAAGTCAGCGCCGAGTGGTCGGATGACGATGACGACGACCTTCCTTTCGGCGATCTGTCCAACCCGACCAACCGCATGCAGGGTTACTTCGACGACACCAGCGACGACCTGCCGTGGTGAGTGGTTAACTGGTTAATCCGTTAACTCGTTAATTGGTGAATACAAGCCCGATGCTGAGCGTAGCGAAGCGTCGGGGTTCATGTTCGATTACGAGTGACGATTACGAGCACGAGCACGAATTGCCGAATCAACCACGCCGCGATTCGTCGGTGTAGTGACATGCGGCGCAGTGGGTGGCGTCGGCGTTGATGGACTCGAGCTGCGGCGCCTGATTGACGCAGTTTTTCATCACGCGATGCCGGCGGCCGAGTATGGTCAACTCGACGGTCTGATCGGCGTCGGCTTCTTTGGCGAGCTGGCGTGTCAACTGGCAGCGGGGGTGGAAGTGACATCCCGTCGGCGGGTTCATCGGGCTGGGCACTTCGCCTTCGAGCACGATGCGCTGCTTATCCGGATGCGGTGTTGTCTCCGGCACGGCTGACAGCAGCGCCAGCGTGTACGGGTGACGCGCATCGCGGTACAGCGTTTCGCGGTCGGCGATTTCGACGATCCGCCCGAGGTACATCACCGCCACGCGATCGGAAAAGTGTTCGACGACAGCCAGATTGTGCGCGATGAAAAGATACGCCAGGCCGAGCTCGTCCTGCAGGTCGTTGAGCAGGTTCAGAATCTGCGACTGAATCGACACGTCCAGCGCGCTGACCGGCTCGTCACAGACGATGAAGTCGGGGTTGAGCCCCAGGGCGCGGGCGATGCCGATGCGCTGACGCTGGCCGCCGGAGAATTCATGCGGGTAGCGCGTCGAGTAGTCGGGGCTGAGTCCGACGCGCTGCATCAGCGACGCCACGCGGTCGGTCAGCTCATCGCCCTTGGCCAGGCCGTGCACAGCGATGGGCTCGCCGATGATGCGGCCGACGGTCATGCGCGGATTCAGCGAGCCGACCGGATCCTGAAAGATGATCTGCATCTTGCGGCGAAGCTTGCGGAGCGTCTGACGATCGGCGTCGAAGACATCGGTGCCGTCGAAGGTGACTTTTCCGCTGGTGGCCGGGATCAGTCGCAGCAGGGTGCGCCCGACGGTCGTTTTGCCGCAGCCGGATTCGCCGACGAGCCCGACGGTCTCGCCGCGGCCGACGGTGAGGTTCACATGATCGACCGCTTTGACATGACCGACGACGCGCTGCAACAGCCCGCGTTTGACAGGAAAGTACGTGCACAAGTCGCGCACGCTCAGCAGCGGTTCATTCGGGTGGGGCTTGGCGTTTGATTGATCGAGTACAGCCTGTGTCATCGCGGGCATTCTAACACGCTCGACGCCCGCCGACACTTATGCCCGCTGAAGATGCCTCGCGTGGCTGAACACGATCTGGCCGTCCATGACGATGTCGATCGGCTGATCGTGGTGATCCGTCGCGGTAGCCGCTTCTTCCAGCATGCTTTCGACAGCCGAGCGCAGCAGGCGCGGCATGACCTTTTCGGTCGTGGTCGGTCGCAGGGCCTGGCCGATCGGGCGCGCCGCA
The DNA here is from genome assembly GCA_014873095.1 of Planctomycetales bacterium ZRK34. GTDB lineage: Bacteria > Planctomycetota > Phycisphaerae > Phycisphaerales > Zrk34 > Zrk34. The sequence goes on along the minus strand of CP050848.1, from coordinate 1,537,361 downwards.
CGGTGGGTGGTCAAGGTCATGGCAGCCTCCTTGGAAGTGATACAAGCATTGAACCACGCGGCGGTCAGCGATGCGTCAGCGGCCTGTAAAGAATGTGCAAATGCTTGTTTTGATGCGATTTAACGCCCCGCTTGTCCCGCATGCATACAATGAAATCAGCCGGTTGACTGCACCGAAAGGAGGCCGGCCATGACGCAATTGAACGATCTGCTGACGCGGCTGTGGGACGATTACGTGGCGCTGAATCCCCACGCGTTGCAGATTCACCAACTCATCGAATCACGCGGCGAAACCATCCACAACGACCACATCGCCCTGCGCACCTTCGGCGACAAACGCATCGGCATGGATGTGCTCGGCGAGAAATTCGTCAACCTCGGCTACGAGCCACGGGGATTTTACACCTTCACCGAGAAACACCTCTACGCCACGCACTACGAACATGCTGACCAGTCGATGCCGAAGGTCTTCGTGTCCGAGCTGCGGCTGGATGTGTTCGGCGATACGCTGCGATCGATCGTGGCCGAGCTCGTCGACCAGGTGCCGGCCGAACTGCCGCGCCAGTGGGACCTGCCCGCCACCGGTCGGCCGTGGTCGATCAGCATCGAAGAATATGAAACGCTTCGCGGCGAAAGTGAGTATGCCGCGTGGGTCGCTGCGTTCGGGTTTCGCGCCAACCATTTCACCGTCGACGTCAACGCGCTGAAGACATTCGCCGATCTGCCCGAGCTCAACGCCTTCCTCAAGGCCAACGGCTTCGCGCTCAACACCGCCGGCGGCGAGATCAAAGGTTCGCCGGATGATTACCTGGAGCAGTCGTCGACGCTGGCCGGCGAGGTTGAAGTCGAGTTCGCCGATGGCAAGTTGACCATTCCCGCCTGCTACTACGAATTTGCCCGCCGTTACATGATGCCCAGCGGCAAGCAGTTCAACGGCTTTGTCGCCAAGAGCGCCGACAAGATCTTCCAGTCGACCGATCGACGATAAGGCATTGAACCACCAAGGCACAAAGAGCACCAAGACCAGAACAGTTGACAGGATGACAGGATAAGCATGATGCTGGGCGAATATCCGTCTCGTTCATGTTGATCCTGTCATCCTGTCAAAATATTCTCCTTAGTGCTCTTTGTGCCTTGGTGGTTTACGTTTTCGAAGTTCAACGGGCTGCGGTTACACTGGCACGATGAGCATGGCGTGGACAGGCGAGGTCGAGGTCGGGCCGGGGGTCGATGTCGAGACATGGCGGTTGACGACGCCGGGTCGGGCGGGGTGTTTTCTGCTGGAATCAGAAGCTGGCGGACCGGTGCTGCTGGCGACGATGGCGAACGTGCGCGGCGCGCTGGTGCATCGACTGGCCCCCGGAACCGAAGACGACGCTCCGCGAAAAGTCGACTACCGTGCGATCGTGCGTCGCGTCCGCTGGCGGGATGTGTTCAGCCGATTCGAGGGAAGTTGGGTTTACCTGGAAACCGCGCGGCGGGTGTTCCCGCAGACGTATCGCAAGCTGATCAAGCGCTGGCGGTGCGGGTGGCTCGGCATCGACCTGTCGCAGGTTCATCCGCAATGGCAGGTCGCCGATCGCCCGCGCGGGCCGCGCGCCACATGCTTCGGGCCGATCGCAGAGTTGGCGGCGGGGCGGCGGTACGTGCAGATGCTCGAAGATTTGTTCGATCTGTGTCGGTATCACCACGTGCTGGTGCAGGCGCCCGACGGGGCCGCGTGTGCATACAAGGAGATGGGCAAGTGCCCGGCCCCGTGCGACGGCACCGTCGCCATGGACCATTACCGCAGTCAGCTTGAAGCATCACTCGACTTCGTGCGCGGCGGGGTTCAACCATGGCGCAAGCAGACGCAGGCGAACATGCAGGCCGCGGCGAAGGAGTTGAATTTCGAGAAGGCGAATCGATACAAGGCGGCGCTGAAGCGCAGCGAAGAGGCGAACGCGCCGCCGCTGTGGCAGATGCAGCCGCTCGACGATTTTCGATGGGTGACGATTCAGCCGGGCTCGCGCAAGGGCCGGGCGCGGGCGTGGCTGATCCGCGGCGGGGTGATTGAGCCGTTTGATGAGATCGAAGTCAAAACACGCACGGAGCAGTGCGCACAACTCGCCGAGCGCGCCGCTGCGTTGCGTGACCAGCCGCTGGGCGAGATCGACACCGCCGGCGCTGAGCGCATGGGGCTGATCGCCTGGCACCTGTATCACGACACGCGCGGCCCGGGGCAGTGGCTGCATGCTGATGATGTGACCGACGGCGGCGTGATCGAAGACGCCATCGAAGCGATGACATCACACAAAAAGCGCAGCTACATCACGGATGTGAGTTCGGAAGGATAGACAAAGAAAGCCCGCCGCAGGCGGCGGCGCTAAACGGGGGTAGGCTGAGCTGGATTTTGGTTTGGTCAGTCGCGGGAGATTGCGCCGATGCCGGTCATCTGTTCGACCTGCTCGAGGACCAGGTCGCCATCGCGGTAGACCCAGTCGTCGATTTTGGCGGTGGCGTCGGCGCCTTCGGGGGTTTTGTAATGCACGACGGCGATGCCTTTTGAATCCCACTTGGCCTTGTTGATGTCGGTGATTTCAGCGTAGCCGATGCGCGTGCCGTCGGAAGCGATGAATCCGTTCTCGTCGGCGATGAGCTTGGTGCCCTTGTGCAGGAAGACCCAGATCAGGGCTGAGGCGCCGATCAACGCGCAGATCACAAGCATGATCCACTGCGTGGTGATGTCGGTGTCCGACTTGGGCGGGCCGGGGTTTTCATCGGACCAGCCCATGGCGTCGGCGAAGGCGGGAAAGTCGGCGTGGCCGGTGTAGTCGAGTTTGGTTTCGTCGAAGGACCAGCCGGCGGGTTGGCCGGAGATATCGAAGAGCTTCTCGGCGGCGTCGGGTTGGTAATGCGCGAACGCGGCGACCTTCTGATTGTGATTCGGATAGGCGATCAGACCGTCGTAGATGCACAACGCCCCGAAGCCGAGACAGAACCCCGCCATGATGACCCACTTCCACGCCCAGGTCGGATTCACACGTGCCTCGATAGCCATCAGTCGCTTACTCCGGTCAGAAATTCTAAAACACTGCCTCAACCCGGCGAGCTACAGGCCGAATTTGTCGCTGACATTGTGCACCACGCCCAACGTCTTCATCCACCAGTGATACACCGCAGCGCGGGCGCCGGGGTGGTTCAGCATATTGCCGAAGCCTCCCATGTCGACCCGCCGGCGCGGGATCCGGGGCAGCTTGGCGTTTCCGGGGCCTTCCAGATCGTTATCCAGGGCCCAGGTCAGCCAGGCGCTGGTCTCGGCGATCATTCGCCGCCGACGAGCATCCGGGTCCTGCGGATTGGATCGGTAGATCACGGGCCAGACTCCAGCGGATCGGAAATTTACGCTCGAAAGACATGCCGGGTTCGCCGATAGTATAAGCGGCTGTGAGCCCTGATCCAACGCCGGGAGATGAGCATATGGTGTATTTCCCGGGCCGGGGTTGGGGCGAACGAAGCCTGATCACGGACGTATAATCATCAGCATCCGAGGCCACTGACAGGAGGTTTTCACCATGAAAAAGATCGTACTCAGCATCGCCATCGCGGCCGGCGCACTGGTCGGCTGTCAATCCGACGCCCAGACCGGGGCCCTGATCGGCTCGGGCGCGGGGGCCGGACTCGGAGCGATCATCGGTCATCAGAGCGGCCACGCCGGTGAAGGCGCCCTCATCGGCGCCGGGGCTGGTGCAGTCGGCGGGTATATCGTCGGCAACGAGTCTGATAAGAACAAAGCCCGCGAAGCCGCCGCCAATCCGTACGACCGGTAATCTCCGCATTTGAATCACACCCACAGCCGGGTCGCTACGCGGCCTTGGTGTTCGTATGAAGCCAGGTTCGCGCAGCGACCCGGCTATTTTGTTGACATGAGGTATGAGGCTTACGCCCGGCGACGGGTCATGCCCAGCAGGCCGATCGCGGCCAGCATGAAGGTCGACGGTTCGGGGATGACCACGGTTCCGAAAAACTGCAACTCGCCGAGGCCGACGAGGTTGTCACCGCCGTTGGTGTCCACGGCGATGGCGAAGTAGCGGGCCTTGCCGGTCAGGGCGAGGATGTCGATGCTGTTTTCACCGTTGGTGTACGGAGCGAACACGCGATCCTCGATTTTAAGGACCCAATTTTCAGGATTGTCATCGGGATTGCCGGGGTCGCCGCCTTCGTTGAAGGATGACTTGGCGACGTAGATGTCGGCCTGGGTGATCTGCCGGTTGGTCAGACCGTCGTTCCAGATTTTGACCGCGTCCAGGTCGTAGACATCGCCGAGGTCGACACGAATCCACTGATCGGCGATGGTGCCGTAGCCCGACAACCAGACATTTTCAGGCGTGCCGGAGTGGGTGGATGTGGTGTATTCAGAACCGGACAGCCCGGCGCCGTTGACCGCCTGAATGGCCAGCCGGTGCGGCGTGGTGTTGGTCCACTCCGAAGAGGCGATGGCGGTGATGCCGGTGTTGTCGATCAGGGTCGGGTTGTCGGTGGTCATCGTCAGCACGGGCGCTTGGCTGGGCGGCGTGGGGCCGGAGGTGACCGAGCCGATGTTGTAGCGATTCTGATTGCCGGGATCATGGGGGATGTAATCGTCGACGTTGAAGCGGATCACGGCGTAGTCATTCGCCGTCGCGCCGGCGGTGTACAGCGAACGCAAAAACGTCGCCAGGGTCGTGTCCTGAGAAGCGTTGGTGCTGTGGACGGATGGGCTGGGGTTGGAGGTGCCGCCGAGCAGGGCGTTGTCGGCGATTTTGGTGACGGTGTTTGTGCCGATGTTGGTGCCCAGGTCATTGCCGGTGCGCGTGTCGTTGGCGTCATCGAAATACCATGAACTGGGGACGCTGGTCGAAGGCGTGCCCGTGACATAACCCAGGCCGTAGATATCGAGATTGCCCAGCACGCTGTTGCCGAGGGCCGAGAGCGTGAATTGCAGATCCGCGTCGGTCAGACTGTCGGCTGTGAGCACATCCGGCAGTTTGAAATACGCGATGCCGGCAAAGCCGTTCTGTCCGCCACCGCCACCGGCCAGCAGGCCGAAGCTGAAATTCTGCGTGCCGCCGCCGGGGCCTTCGACGGTGCGATGGTTCGCGTGGCTGGCTTCGGTGTGCACAACAATCTCCGCCGGGGCTGACCCCGCACAGCAGAGACTGACCGCCACCGCGATTACACCGGACCATACGATCGGACGAAGGAACGTGCTCATTTCTGACTCCAGTTTTCAGATACCATCGTGATGCGCCATGGGCCGATCAATAACATGCCAGGTGCCACAGACTGCACCCGACCCCACTCACAAAAACATCGCCCATTTTCGTAGAATCGACATTCTCCAAATCGGTTCCGTGCCTCGATAAAACTGCACTTGCTTATGCTTTTATAACGGTTTTGACCCCGAATTGCAAGGTTATTTTGCTTGATGCGGGCGGGCTGGGAGCCCTCGAAAAACAGTCAAAATACGCTATTTCGCCCGGGATCTGAGGCGTTTAAACCAGCGTGACAATTCGTGCGGCACGGTCGTGCTCGGCCGGGCGGCGCCGCCCAGCAGCAGGGCCTCGTTGAGCATGCGGCCGTCGGGGAGATACACGTAACCGGCCAGGCGTCCGTTCGGCGCTTTGATCGATTGTGCATCGAAAGACACGCGCACTTCGCCCCCGCCGATCAGTGATTGAATCGTCCGTCGATAGGCGCCCGAGTCGATCGGCTCGATGCCCAGCAGGCAGACTGCGTGCGATTGCGTGGCGCGACGGACCGTCAGCGCCCCCGAGTCGTCCACCGCCGTGACCTGCCACGTGCCGTACACCAGTGATCGCCACGGCTCGGTATGTTGAGCCCCGCGCCACATCAGCAGTGCCGCCACCGCCCCGGCGACCGCCAGTGCATACAGCCACGACTGCCATCGCTGACGGATCAGCCAACGGCGCAGCGGTACGGGCGGGCTGTGGCGCGCCGCGACTTTCACATCGCCGCCATGTGCATCGACCGAACCACCGCCGCCAGAATGATCACCACCAGCGCCAGGGCGATGTTGATCCACGCCCATCGCGCCGGGCAGCCTTTCAGCGCCCCGGCCGCCACCCCGAAGATGATCGCGAAGATCACCAGCGCGATCAGCACCTTCATCCCGAGCACCGCCTGCAGCGCTTTGCTGGCGTTGCGGTATACCTCGACGTTCTGATACCACGTCCATGCGCCCGACAAAATCAGCAGCGAAATGGCCGTGTGCGTGATGCGCATGAAACGCTTGCGGGCCAGCGTCATCAATGACTGGCGAAGCTGCTCATCGACGAGCTTCAGCGAAGGCTTCATCGCGAAGACCATGAACAGCGTCCCGCCGACCAGCGCGACGACCGACCCGATGTGAACCACGCGCACAATAATATTGACAATGTCCATGCAGACTCCCAAGGTTTAGTCCGACAGCACGACCAGGTCCGCCGGGTCGAAGCTCAGCGTCATCGGGCCCTCGGCCCACTGCCGGGCGGGCGGCTTGAGTTCTTCGGCGCTGATCGTGAGTTGGTCTTCCGTCGTGAATTCGTGCTGGGCGATGTGCCCGAGAAAGATGGTGCTCGCGTGGCGGGCCTGGATGGTGTTGCGCCCCGCGCCAGCAGACTCGCCGATGCGCATCGACTCGGGGCGCACGCAGCAGGTGACGTTGCCACGCTCGGGGATATCCCCGGCACAGGCGGTCGAGCGCAGCTTGCCCAGCGAACTGTCGAGCACGACCGCGTCGCCATCGCGCCCGGCGACCACCGCCGGGATGAAATTCGCTTTGCCCAGAAAGTCCGCCACGAAGCGGCTGCGCGGGCAGGTGTAAACCTCCTGCGGGGCGCCGACCTGAATCACCTTGCCGTCGCGCAGCACCGCGATGCGGTCGGCGATGCTCAGGGCCTCTTCCTGGTCGTGGGTCACGTACACGCTGGTGATGCGCGTCTGGGTGCAGATGCGGCGAATCTCGCTGCGCATCTCCAGCCTCAGCTTGGCGTCGAGGTTTGACAGGGGTTCGTCCAGCAGCAGCACATCCGGGTTGACCACCAGCGCCCGCGCCAGCGCCACGCGCTGCTGCTGTCCGCCGGACATCTGCATCGGTCGCCGGTCCGCCAGCGCGTCCATCTGCACCACGCGCAATGCCTCGGCCACGCGCTGCTGTTTCTGCTCCGCCTCGACCTTGCGCACATCCAGCCCGAAGGCCACGTTCTGCGCCACCGTCATGTGCGGCCAGAGCGCGTAGCCCTGAAACACCAGCGCCGTGTTGCGTTTGCTCGTGGGCAGGTGGGTCACATCGCGATCGCCGAAGCGGATCATGCCTTCGGTCGGATCGATCAGTCCCGCGATCATGCGCATCAGCGTCGTCTTGCCGCAGCCGGACGGGCCCAGCAGAAAGAACAGCTCGCCGGGTTCGATGGCCAGATCGACGTTGTCGACAGCCGTGGTCGCGCCGAAACGCTTGGTCAACTGCTTGAGTGTAATACCCACCATGGTCGCAACAGCATACCGTCAAGCGTCAAGCATTTCATCTGCAGCGCGATACAATCAACATATGGACGATCTGGCCGCCCGTGAGCAATACCTGCAGCGCCTGCGGCAGTGGCGCAACCGCCCGCCGCGCGATCTGACGCTCTCGGGGCTCAGTGAATACGTCGACCGCGCCTTCGTCAAACCCAGCAAACACCTGGGGCAGTTTGTCGAGCTGTGGGAGCGACACGTGCCCGAGGCGTTGGCGCCGCGCACCGCGCTGGCGAAGTTTCATCGTGGCGTGTTGACGGTCCACGTCGCCGATTCCGCCACCCTGTATGAACTGGACCGCCTGGTGCGCGGCGGGCTCCAGCGGCAGATCGCCTCCGAAGCGAAAACGACCTTACGCAGGATTCGCCTCGCGATCGCGCACTTCGATAACCCCGAACCCCCGGAATCCCCGGAGCGTCGCACTTAAGTGCGACGCCCCAACGGTGTCCGCGCGCAAAAAAAGGCGACCAGAAGAACTCTGGTCGCCCGGAGGGAGAAAGAGAGACGCCAAAATGGAATTCCGAAGCCGGGTACCCGATCAGGCGGCAGCGCCGGGGCTGAGCATCTGTTCGGCAACCTGGTGGGCTTCGGGCAGATCGTCGAGGATCTGCTGAATGACTGATTCGGTCAGTTGGAGTTCGTCGAGGACTTCGGGGTCGATCTCGAGGCTCGAGACGGTTCCCGTGAAGCCGATCTTCATCCGGGCCGCGAGAATGTCGGCCACATGAACAATGCACGGCAGCGCACGCTGCTCATGCGAAAGCTGCATCGGGTCGTGATGGAACCCGGCGACAAAGCTGAAGCTCGCGGGGAACTTCCACTTCTCAGCCAGCGCCCGGCCGAAGTCCTGATGGTTGGCGCCGATGACCTGTTCCTCGGCCTCGACCATCGGGATGTTCTTCTCGGCCATGACGTCGAAGACTTCAATGAGCTTGGGCTGTATCGCCTGCATTTCGACCATGATGCCGATGTCGTGCATGAGCCCGGCGAGGAAAGACTCGTCGAGCATGCTGACTTTGAGGCGTTCGGTCAGCAGCTTCACGCCGGCGGCGACGGCGGTGGAGTGGTTCCACAGGTCGCGGGCGTTGAAGCTGTCGCACAGCTTGCCGCCTCGGAAGAGCTTGGCAAGACTGGCGGCGATGGCGATGTTTTTCACAGCATTGAGGCCCAGCAGGACGATGGCGCGGTTGATCGAGCCGATCTGTCCGGGCAGGCCGTAGAAAGCGCTGTTGACGACCTTGAGCACGCGGGCGCACAGGGCCGGGTCGTTGGCGATGATCTTGTGCAGATCTTCAGCACACGCGTCGGGGTCTTCGACGGTTTCGATGATCTTGATCGTGATTTCAGGAAGGGTGGCGATGTGCGAGATGTCGCCCATGACTTTGGCGACGATCTGTTTGCGATCGACATCAGCTCCAGTTCCCGACGTAACCTGCGACATGCTTTTCTCCTCAGCAACTGTCTGTCCACGAAGTTCATCGTCCGACCTTCAGGGCGACTTAATCACGGAGAAGAATTTGGGTGTTACTACGTTGAAATTGTCGTTATCGGACGTGTTTTTGTTTAGCCGGCGAGCTTGCTCGCCGCTTGCGATGATGTGCGTCACGTGGTGATTGAATGATGTACTGTAAAAACAACTCTGCCGCAGCGGCGAGCAAGCTCGCCGGCTAAACGGGGGGGCGTTGCACCTGTAGCTGACGCAGCGCGTCGATCATGTGGCGACAGGCGACGCCGCGGTGGCTGATGGCGTTTTTTTCGTCGGGCGGCAGTTCGGCGGCGGTGCGGCCGAGGGCGGCGATCTCGAAATGCGGGTCATACCCGAAACCGTTGTCGCCGCGGGGCTCCAGCACGATGCGGCCTTCGACCGAGCCGCGCACAACCGCCCAGGTCGTCTTCGCATCGCACAGCGCCATCACGCACATGAACCGGGCTGTCCGCTCGGCTTCGGGGACCGCGCGAAGCTGATCGACCAGTTTGGCGTTGTTCGCCGCATCGACTTGCTTCCGGGGGCGGGGCTGATCGATGACCCCGGCGTAGCGGGCGCTGAGCACGCCCGGAGCGCCCCCCAGCGCGTCGACGCAGAGCCCGCTGTCGTCGGCGAGCACGACCCGGCCGGTCGCCTGGGCGTAATACCGGGCCTTGATCAGGGCGTTGGCGGTGAAGGTTCGACCGTCCTCGACGGGTTCGGGGATTTCCTGAAATCCGTCCAGCCCCACAACCGTTACGTTTATCCCGGCAAAAACACGGGAAACTTCCTCCAGCTTATGGGGATTGGAACTGGCAAACACGATGGAGTCAGGTACACTCATGGGTCGTGTACAGTAGTGCAGAGCGTCGCGTTGAACAACCTTTTCGGACTGGAATCAAGGTCATGCCAGATCAAGCGGTAGAACTGGGATCAGAACAATGCCCCCTACGCGTAGCGATTGTGGGAAGCGGCCCGAGTGGATTTTACGCGGCCGACTATCTCCTGCGGTCGGGGATGAACGTACACGTGCACATGTTTGAACGCCTGCCCACGCCGTTTGGGTTGGTCCGTTTCGGCGTCGCCCCAGATCACGCGAAGATCCGCAACGTCATCAAGGTCTACGCAAAAACTGCCCAGCATCCGAACTACCGCTTCTGGGGCAACATCACGATCGGCAGCGATATCACGATGGACGAGCTGCGGGCCGAGTTCGATGCGGTCATCCTCGCCTTCGGCGCTCAGACCGATCGCAAGCTGAACATCCCCGGCGTCGACCTGCCGCGCAGCTACACCGCCACCGAGTTCTGCGCCTGGTACAACAGCCACCCGGATTACCGCGATCGTGAATTCGACCTCAGCCACCCGGTCGCGATGGTCATGGGCCAGGGCAATGTCGCCATGGACGTGGCGCGCGTGCTGGCCAAAACATCCGAGCAACTGTCGACCACCGACATGGCCTCACATGCCGTCGACGCGCTGGCTGACTCGCAGGTGCGGGAGGTTCACGTGGTCGGCCGGCGTGGTCCCGCCCAGGCGGCGTTCACGCCCAAGGAGATCAAAGAGCTCGGAGAGATCGAAGGCTGCGACGTCATCGTCAATCCCGACGACCTGCGCATCAACGAGAACTGTGCCATCGAGCTGGAACTGCCCGGCAACGAGGCCAACAAACGCAACATGGAGATTCTCCGGGAATTCGCCGATCGCAAGCCCACCGGCGCGCCCCGCAAAATCATCATTCACTTTTTCAAGAGCCCGATCAAGCTGCGCGGCAACGGCGGCGTCGAACAGGTCGTGCTCGAACGCAACAAGCTCGTCGGCGAACCCGGCGCCCGCAAGGCGCGCGGCACCGGTGAAACCGAAACCCTCGACTGCCAGGTGTTCTTCCGCTCGATCGGGTATCACGGCGTGCCGATCGAAGGCACGCCCTTCGACGAGGGCAAGGGCGTGGTGCCCAACGAGTCCGGTCGCGTCGAGCCCGGCCTCTATGCCGTGGGCTGGATCAAGCGCGGCCCGTCGGGTCTGATCGGCACCAACAAGAAGGATTCCGAAGAGTCGGTCGACAAACTGTTCGACGACCTGAAGCGACTGGAGCCCAAGGCCCGCGACGATTCGGGACTTCGCGCGATTCTCAAACAGCGCGGCGTGCGGCCGGTGTCGTATGAAGACTGGCTGAAGATCGACGCCGCCGAAGTCGAACGCGGCCAGGCCAAGGGCAAGCCCCGCGACAACTTCACCCGCATCGACGAGATGATCGCCGTACTCGACGGGCAGCCCAGCGAAACCCGGTGATCGCCATGGCATCGTTTAGCCGGCGGGCTCGCCCGCCGCTTGGGCGCGGGTATTTATCCGCAATGTCGTGCGATCACCGCGCGATGTTGATTCACGCAAGCGGCGAGTAAACTCGCCGGCTAAACGTTACCGATGGATGAATGACCAGGTCTGCGGTGGTTTGCGTTCCTTGATCGGATTCTGGTTCACGTAGTCGATCGCCCGGTGGACATCACGATCGTCATCAAGAAACACTTTCCAGCACCGCTCGGCCCACACCGGGCGTCCCTTGGGCCAGTCCGCATCGACAAGCGCCTGGGTGGCGCGTCCCTTGAGGTGGCCGACGATTCGTTCGACGGTGCGGTCCGCGTGGCGGGCGATAACCATATGCACGTGCTCCGGCAGAATCGCACAAGCGTGCACCCGGTAATCACTTTCCGTGATCGCCTTGGCGAAACCTCGCGAAATGGTCAGCGCCTGGGTGCCGGTGAATGACACGTGTGGGTATTTCAAGGCCCGTTTGGCCAGTCGGCGTTGTTGGATGTCGTGTTGGGCACCAGCGACGGAGCGGCGGGTATCGGTCGTCGTCGCCCGGCCGAATCGGAGCAGTTCCCAGGCTGCGACGACATCCGACCATGAACCCCGGGGGTCATTCGGCAGCCAGAAGCCATACGCACAGAAGATCACGTGCGACGCGATGACCATGCGTTGAAAGTAGCGTTCGCTCGCCGCAACGGCAAGTTTCGTTTAGCCGGCGGGCTCGCCCGCCGCTTGGGTGATTGAACATCGCGCGGTGATCGCACGATGTGGCGGCAAAACACCCGCGCCGAAGCGGCGAGTAAACTCGCCGGCTAAACGGGGCGAATGGGGGGCGGGTTTGACCTCGGCGGCGCGGCCCCCTAAAAGGTGTGGGCTGAATTTCCATGAGCACACCTGAACCCTACAACGCCACCATCGTCGACTGGCGCGATGTGAATCCCGCCGCGGCGGTGTTTCGTGTGAAACTCGACAGCGGGGCGCCGCCGACCTTTGAGCCGGGGCAGTACGCCACCCTCGGTTTGCCGCGTGATCATCCGCCGGTGGAAAATCCCGATGAGTTTGCCGCGGGCGATCCGCGCTGGAAGAAGCTGTGTCGCCGCGAGTATTCGATCGCCTCGAAGCCCGGTGGCGATACGCTGGAGTTTTACACCGTCCACGTCCGCGACGGCAAGCTGACCAGCAAGCTCTGGCACGACAAGTCCGGCGGGCGCGTGTGGGTCGATCCGCACATCAAAGGCGAGTTCACCCTCCAGCGTATCCCCACGGGGCAAAACCTGGTGATGATCGCCACCGGTACGGGGATTTCCCCCTATCTTTCCATGCTTCGGACCTATGGGGGCACCGGGCGGTGGGAGCGTTTCGTGATTGTTCACGGGGTGCGGACCGCCGATGACCTGGGGTACGATCGCCAACTGCGCGACATCGCCGAGGCGGATTCGACCTTCAAATATGTGCCCATCTGCTCGCGTGAACCCGACGCCGGCCCGTGGGGCGGGCTGCACGGGCGCGTCACGGACCTGCTCCACCCGGACCGTTTCGAATCGATGCTCGGCGTGCCGTTTGATGCCGAGCGATGCCATGTCTACCTGTGCGGCAATCCCCGCATGGTCGACGACTCCGAAGCCCTGCTTCAGGCCCGCGGGTTTGTCACGCACACCCGCCAGCAACCGGGCAGCATTCACTTTGAACGATACTGGTGAAAAAACCCATATCACAACATCTGGAAGTTGCTAGAATGATGGCGTCGACGGCGTTGGATTTTTGATTGTCGTCAATGCATTTGCGGGGGCGTCCTTGGGGCGAGCGAAAATCTGACGGTCTGTCGTGGAGAATTTCGGGGATGTCGCGGTCGGGTGCCGCGCATTTGAAAGGTTTGTTGATGAGCAGACATCAACGAATCGGCATCCTGCTGGTGGGCTGTTTGTACAGCCTGGCGGGCGTGACGGTTTGTGCTCAAGAGTCGACGAACGCTGATTCGGCGCGGCCATCCGGCGGCGCCGATGTGGCGGTGGTTCGATTCGGCGTGATCGAACCGCCGGTGGTTTCGCAGGCGGACATCACGGTGCGCGCCGCGGTGTCGAATCAGAACCCGGAGGTCCGTCCGCTGGAATGCAGCGGATTGGATTGGTGCGACGGGCATCTGATCATGACGTCGGACCGCCACGGGCATGTGGTGTTTGTCAGTCGGATCGACGAGCAGACGATGACCTTCAGCACGCCGGAACCGCGCGTGGTGATCGCCAACGAGCAGCAGTTGCTCGACGACGCCGAGGCGATCGCGATGCGGCATCTGGGGTCGCGCTGCGTCGCTTACGTGATGTGCTCGATGAGCAACGACAAAGACGGGATGCCGCTGCCGAAGCGTCGTCACATGCTGCGGTTCGACTTTACAGACCCAACGAAAATCGACACGTTCAATAACATCGTGATCAATCTGACGCCGGTGCGCGAGATGCTGCGCAAGCAGTTGGCCAAAGCCGGCGTCAAACCGTATTTAACCTACAACGCTGCGGCTCGCGCCAATACGTATCGCTGGGCGAACACCGAAGCGATCGCCGTGGCGCCCGGGACCGAATCGCTGAAGTTGCTGTGCGGGATGCGCAATCCGTTGCACAACGATCGGGCGATCATGTATGTGCTGGCAGAGGTCGACGAGGCGCTGGATCATCGCGACGCGGGGGCCATACAGGTCGTCGATCTGTTCTCGCTGGACCTCGGCGGGCGCGGCGTCAGCGGACTGAACTGGGACCCCGTCACACGCGGCTACCTGATCGCGGCGGGTAAGAGCAACGGCCCCAAGCTCGATGAGAATGTCGCGTTTCCGCCGAACTCGCTGGACTGCGCCCTGTTCTGGTGGAGCGGGGTCAAAAGCGAAGAGCCGATTCTGTTCGCCAAAGCGCCGGACATGAAAATCGAAGCGATCACACGCCTCGGCGAGTCTCGTTACATCGCGATCGCATCCGACGAGGGCGATGTCAGCGAGGGCCGGCCCGAACGTCAGAGCGTGTTGACGATTATGGAATTCACCGGGGTCAAGTAAGGAGGATCAACGTTCAAAGTTTCAAGTTCAATGTTCAAAGGCGGCGGCAGGTTTTCTTCTTTGAACTTTAAACTTTGAACCTTGAACTCAGAGCGTCCACATGGCTGAATCATCCGCCAACTCGCCCAACGAACTGCTCGGCCTCGTCGACGACGAGTCATTTCATGCGTCGCTGACGTCGGACTCGCTGACGCCGGAGGACACCGTGCAGCTCGACGCCGAGCCACCGGCCGCCGCGCCGTCGCCGTCGAATCAGCCGGCGTGGATCGGCAAACGGATGGGGCGGTTCAAGCTGCTTTGCCTGCTGGGCGAAGGGGCGATGGGTCGCGTGGTGCAGGCGATGGATGTGAATCTGCGACGGATCGTGGCGTTGAAGATTCTGCGCAAGCGCGTCGTCGGCATCGACCAGGAACATGCCGTGGAGCAGTTTCTGCGCGAGGCCCGTGCGGCGGCGGCGATCGAACACCCCAACATCGTGCGCGTTTACGAGATCAACGAGCACGCCGGCTGGTGGTACATCGCGATGGAGATGGTCGAAGGCGGCACGCTGCGTGACCTGGTCAAAGCCGGCGGGGCGATGTCGGTGGCGCGCGTCTGTCCGCTGATCGCCGATGCGGCGCTGGCCCTGGCCGTCGCCCATCAGCGCGGCATCATTCATCGCGATATCAAGCCCAACAACCTCATGATCACCCGCGACGGCCGTTGTAAAATATCCGACTTCGGTCTCGTCCGCTACGAAGACCCCAACGACCCGTTCGACTTCACCAACAAATCCGTCGGCACGCCGCGCTACATGGCCCCCGAGGTCATCCGCCAGAAACCGCCGACATCCGCCATCGATATCTACAGTCTCGGCGCGACGCTCTACTACGGTCTGACCGGCCGTTCGCCGTTCACCGGATCGACGATCTCGGAAATCTGCCAGCATCACCTGCACTCGCCCCCGCCGGACCTGCGCGATGTGATACCCGACACGCCGGCGACGCTGTCGAATCTCGTCCGGCGCATGCTGGCCAAAGAACCCGCCGATCGCCCGTCGGCAGCGGATGTCGCCTCGCTGTTGCGCGCGGAGGTGATCGAGTTGCGCCCCGACGCCTCGGGGTCGTTCGCCATGGGGTCGACGATCATACGGGCGCCGCTGGAAGCCGAGTCCGAGCCGCCGGCCACGCGCATCTTCCAGCATGAAGGTCGGCGCCGCCGGGTGCTCGTGACCCTGATCGGCATTCTGGCGGTGCTCATCGCGGCGTCGTCGGCTGTGTTGGTCAGCCGCCACTCGGGACAGGCGCGCAATCTGGCGGAGTTTTACCCGTCGGCGCCGCTGACGTACGGCTTGCGCGAAGTCGGCGCCGAACCGCCGAAAGCTGCGGCGCCGGATCAACCCCCGGCGTTCAGTTGGGTCGGCGTTGTTCAGCCGCCGGAAGCCGCGAAGTTTGTCGCTTCCAGGCGCGGTCTACATTACTGGCCGATCGACGCCGCCGAAGCGAAGTTGATCCGAGCCGACCTGGTCACGTTCTACAACTCAGCCGAGGCGGCGACCCGCGCGGGCAAGCATCTGGTCGGGCAGTAACCGGTCGCCCCGTTTCGCGGATGGCGGGCGGCAAATGGCCCTGACGTTTTGCCCGCCGGTGTGACACAACGCAATGGCAGGCAAGGCGCCACCGCCGCACAACAACCACACAAAGAATGTAACCAATCAAAACTCGCCTGGGAGCGTGTTGCAAGATCGTTGGCCATGTTTTCTTTCATCGCCACGGGCGGAAGCCCGCGGACCGCAAGCTTCCGCTTGCGGCTATCACACGGTCATGAATGCCGTAAAGTGTTCTGGTCCGCCCACTCACACAAAGATCAAATATATGATATATGAAAAATATTATATATCATATATTTGATCTTTTTGAGTTGGTGCGATTTGTGGCGCGACAAGAGGGTTTTTGGATGGGCGGAAAGTGGTTGTGAGCAAGTGGTGTGTCAGTATGCGTTAGTATATGGCAGCATGTCGCGGTGGGGCGTGCGCGGCATGTTGTTCGTCAGTGGGAGTTGGCGGGATGTCATGTGAATCGCGAAACGATTTGAGCATCAAGTGCGGGGTAGATGCCTCGGTGGTGCGGTCGATATCTTCCGCACAGCCGGGGGCGGCTGTGCCACAGGCGGCAACCGGTTGTGGCCGAACGCCCCGGGGTTCTTCATGATGCAAAAGCCGTGACGCAATGCGTCGCAGTGGTGAAAACCATATGGCCATCAAAAGTTGTGTACTGGTCTAACGATAAATCAGGTACGGCGCGCGGCGCTTGCCAAACGCCTCCAGCGAGGCTGACCATGTGTCGCTGAGTTTCGACGGGTCGCCGGTCGTCTGCCATGCGGTCTGCGCCTCGGCGCTAGCCAGCAGGTTCAACACGCGGGCGGCGTCGAATTTCTCGCCGTACAGATCACGCAACACCCGCGCGATGGTCAGTCCGCTTTCAACCGGCTGTAGTGCTTCGCGATCGGTCACGATGATGTGCACACCCTGGCAGGTTTCGCCGGCGAATTTCGACGACTCGGGCACGAACGCGATCGGCACAAACCGCAGCCCCGGCAGGTCGGATTCATTCAGGGCCACCGCGAGTTGGCGTGACTCGATCCATGGGGCGCCGAAACGCTCGAAGGGTTCATCCGTACCGCGTCCGACCGACAGATTCGTCGACTCGATCAACCCGATCGCCGGGTACAGCGCCGCTTGCGTCGGGTTGCGCATGTTCGGCGAGGGATTGATCCACGGCAGGGCGGTCTCGTCGAACCACAGATCGCGTCGCCAGTCACCCATCGGCACGACCAGCAGTTCGCAGTCGCACCCGTATTCATGTTTGAACATGCGGGCGAGTTCGCCGACGGTCATGCCGTGCGTGACCGGGATCGGCTCGGCAGCGGTGAACCCGAGCCGATCGACATCGGCGAGCGGCCCGGTCGCGCCCAGCGGGGCGATCGGGTTGGGCCGATCCAGCACGACGAATTTCACCCCCGCCTTGCCGGCCGCCTCCATGGCATACGCCATCGTGGCGATGTACGTGTAGAAGCGCGTGCCGATGTCCTGGATGTCGAACACCAGCGTGTCGATACCTTCGAGCATCTGCGGCGTCGGCCGGCGCGTCTCACCATAAAGGCTGAACACCTTGAGGCCGGTCTTCGGGTCGACGCTGTGGCCGACCTTTTCGTCGACCGCGCCGAAGAGTCCGTGCTCGGGGCTGAACAGGGCCACGAGATTGACACTCTTCGACGACTGCATCAGGTCGATCGTGCGCCAGCCGTGCCGGTCGATGCCGGTGTGATTGGTGATGAGCCCGACGCGCTGGCCGGTGAGCGGTTTGAAATCGTCGTGTGCCAGCACGTCGATGCCGTTCCACACGCGCAGCGGGCCGAGCATGGCTTTGGCCGCGGCGGTCGACACCGCCCGGTACAGCGGCACCGTCGAATCATCCCCGGCGTGCAGGCGGTTGGTCAGCATGACCACGTAGCACTTGTTCACCGGGTCGATCCAGAACATCGTGCCGGTGAAACCGGTGTGCCCGAAGGTGACGCCGGGCGTGAACCGGCGGCCGCGCGCCGAGGAATACCCCGTGTCAACGTCGAATCCGAGCGCGCGGCAGTTGCGCCGATCCGCCCCGCAGCGCGGCTCGATCATCAGATCGACCGTCAACTCGCTGAGGATGCGGCGGCCGTCGAGTTCGCCGCCGCCGATGATCATGCGGCAATAGCGGGCGATGTCGTCAGCGGTGGTGAACACCCCGGCATGGCCGGCCACACCCCCGAGCGCCGCGGCGCGGGGGTCGTGCACGCGGCCGGTGAACGTCGTCGGGGCGATGCGGTCACGCCAGTCGGCGGGGGGATTGAAGGTGGTGTCGTTCATGCCCAGCGGCTGATAGATCGCATCGTGTGCGAACACGTTCAGCGGCTTGCCGGAGACTTTGGCCACGAGCTCGCCGAGCACGATGTAGCCGAGATCGCTGTAGACGAAGCGCTCGCCGGGCTCGTATTCGAGTTGGAGGTTGTAGATGTTCTGCAGGGCGGCTTCGTGGCCGTTGGCGTAGGCGTCGATGCTGTTGGCGGGTTCGAGCCCGCTGCGGTGAAGCAGCAGTTGCTCGATGGTGACCGTCTGCTTGCCGACCGTGCCGAAGGCAGGCAGGTACTTGGCGACCGGGTCGGTCAGCGCGAGCTTGTTCTGCTCGATGAGTTTCATCACGCAGATGGCCGTCGCCAGCGGTTTGGTCAGCGAGGCGGCATCGAAGACCGTATCGGGCGTCATCGGCGTGCGCTTCGGGCGGAGCGTGCGGTGACCGAACGCCTTGCGGTAGGTCACGCCGTCGGCATTGCCCATGACCAGCACAGCCCCGGGAATGTGGCCGCGCCGGATCGCTTTGTCGATCGCCGCCTCGGCCTGCTGAACATACATCGGATACGGCACGTCGGCTCGAATGCCCCGACCGACCGCCGCACACACGCACACTGCCAACACGATCCAGCGAAGTTTCATGCGAGCATTGTAGCGGATCGGTTATGATGGGCCGGTCGCCAATCACCGCCCGGAGTCAAGACATGATCGAGCCGATGGAACTGGAGCCTGTCACCGAGCGGCGCGGGCCCAACAAGATGCTGATCGGATGCCTGGGCGTGGTCGCCGTGCTGGCGATTCTCGGCATCATCGGCATGATGTACGTCAAGAAGAAGATCGTCGAGTTCATTTCAACCGAGGTGCACGCCCAGGTCGTCACCGAGATCAACGACTCAGCCCTGCCCGACGATCAGAAGCGGGCCTTCGTCGCCATCGCCGATCGCTTTGCTGACGATCTGCGCGAAGGCCGCATCGACATCTTCGATAAAAAGTCGATCACGACTGCCGTGCAGGGAGCCGCCACCGACGCGGTCGGTCATCTTAATCTGCCGGCCGATCAGAAGACCGGCATCCTGGAGCAGATCGATCGCGTCGCCGAAGGCTACAAGGCTGAGCGCATCACCGAAGAGCAGATCAACCAGATATTCGCCAATCTCGCGGACGGCCCCTTCGCCGGGGCGTTGGTCGTGTGGGGCGTTGAAGCCTCGCAGATTTACGGTTCGGATCTGACCGAGGCCGAGCAGCAGGACGCTTCGCTGCAGCTTCGGCGCGTGTTGCGTGGCTACACCGAGGGCAAAATCACCGAGGCCCAGCTTGAGCCCCACTGGAAAAAGATCAGCGAGCCGGACCCGGAAAACCCCGGCGAACGCCGACTCCGGCACGATGTGCCTGTCGATGAGCTGCGTGATTTTGTTGCCGGCATCAAGCAGGAAGCCGACGACGCGGGCGTGCCCAACGAAACGTACAAGGTCGACTTCGCCGGTGAAATGAAGCAGGCGGTCGATGATGTGATCGGGCCATAGATCGTTTAGCCGCGACCCGCAGGGGAGCGTTTGGCGTCGCGCTCCCCTGCGGGTCGCGGCTAAACGTCGGGTTTGTTCACACGTTCAAGCGCTCGCGGATGACCTGCTCGAAGGTTTGGGTCGGGGCGGGTTGGCCGGTCCACTGTTGGAACTGGGCGGCGGCCTGGCGGACGAACATTTCGACGCCGGTGATGGTCACGCAGCCGCGGGCGGCGGCATCGGCCAGCAGCTTCGTCTGCATCGGGTTGTAGATCGTGTCGAACACGATGGTGTTTTTACCGAGCGAATCGGGCCAGTCGGGCAGGGGGGTGGCGTCGGTGTTCGGGTGCATACCGATCGGGGTGCAGTTGACGAGGATGTCGGCTTCGGCCTGCTGAATCGCTTCGAGCGGGGCAGCGGTGACGTTTTCGAAGGCGCCCGCGAGTTTCTCCGCCTTGGCGAGGGTTCGGTTGTAGACGGTCACGCGCGCGCCATAGTGGGCGAAACCAGCCGCCGCGGCGCGGGCGGCTCCACCGGCGCCGAGGATGGCGACACGTTTGCCGGCGAGCGATTCTCGCTCGATGCCCATCGCGGCGCAGACCGAATCGAGCACAGCGGCGTAATCGGTGTTGGAGACGAAAATCGAACCGTCGTCGCGGACCGTCAGCGTGTTGGCGGCTCCGATCTGCTGAGCGAGCGGTTCGATCTCTCCGTTGCGTTCGGCGGCGAACTTCAGCAGGTTGTGCTTGTGGGGAATGGTCACCGAGGCGCCGCGGAAGTCCAGCGGTGCGAAGTCGAGCCAGCTGCCGACGGTGGCTTTGAAGTGGACGTAGTCGTCGGGGATGGGCAGGGGGAGGTAGACGCCGTTGTGGCCGGTCTCGGTGAAACCGGCGTTCATGATGTGCGGGCTCAACGAGTGGCCGACGGGGAATCCGACGACGCCGAACACCTGCGTGTCGCGATCGATCGCATCCCAGCGGTAGAGCTGCTTGAGGGTTTGCACACCGACTTGGCCAGGGGCGGTGACGGTGTCGTCTTCGAGGCCGGCGAAGGTGAGCAGCGCGCCGAACTTCTTCGCCAGCACGCGCGAGGGTTGGCCGGGCTCACCCATGCACAGGGCGATCATCCGTTTGGGCGGAGCGCCGAGCAACTCGAAGGCTTCGAGATTGTCGCGCAGGCTGCGGGCGCGCCACGCGAGTTTGACCACGTGGCACGCTTCGACCTCGGCCATGGCGCTGATCCGTCGCAGCAGGTCCGCCGGGCGGGTTTGAAAATCGTGCGATGACAGGATCACGCTGGTTTCGCGCCGATTGTCGATGATCTGACGCCACGCGGGGTCGACCCGGTAAGCGGCGACTTCGAGATCGAGATACGCCGGCTGGGCGTCGAGCGCGGCGGCGATGATCGCCTGGCGGTCGGCTTCTTCGCCATCGTACTCGCCGCCTTCCCAGTCGGGTCGACAGGTCACGATGCATGGCAGCGGGCTGCGGCTCACCAGCTCGCCGACCTGCTCGGCGGCCTGGGGCAGTCGATCGATGCGGAATTCGACGAGATCAGCCCCGCGCTCGGCGGCGATGGCCGCCTGGGCGATGGCGGTCTCGACGGTATCGACCATGATGGCGACGGTCAGGTAGGTCATGGGGCAGATGATAAAGACAGAAGGCGGCAGGGCCAAATAGTCGCGACCAGGCAGGTCGCGGATCGCAGTCTGTCAGACTGCGGCTATTGATTTTACTGCGATCAATATCTGATGACAGGGGGTTTGGGGGCCGGGTTGATGTCGGCGATTGGTTGGGTAAAATACGTGGCTCACCCCCGGTGAGTCCCATGGGCGGTTGCCAGAGCGGCCAAATGGGACGGGCTGTAAACCCGTTGGCGTTAGCCTACGTTGGTTCGAATCCAACACCGCCCACTTCCGCGAGCCCCGGTTCAATTGAGCCGGGGCTTTTTTTGTGCAATCGCACCTTCGGCCGCGCAGTTGTATGGTGAGTAAGTTCCTCTGAACCTTTTGAACCATGATGGAGTCCGAGCGATGCGCAACGTGCTGATGATGCTGGCGATGGTGGCGTGCCTGGCCGGGGCGATCCGGGCGCAGGAACCGGTGGTGGTCAATGATCGCTTCGACCCCAAGGCCGGCGACACGATCGTCTTCCTCGGCGACAGCATCACGCACCAGTGTTTCTACACCCAGTACATCGAAGACTACTTCTACACGCGCTACCCGGCGATGAAGCTTCACTTCTACAACGCCGGCGTCAGCGGGGATGTGGCCGCCGATGCGCTGCGGCGATTCGACAGTGACGTGACGGAACAGAAGCCGGCCTGGGTGACGATCCTGCTGGGCATGAACGACGGGCGCTACCAGCAATGGGACAACGACATCTTCGAGCAATACAAACGCGACATGAACACGATCATGGATAAGCTCGAAGCGCTCGGCGCGACGATCATTCCGATGAAGCCGACGATGTACGACATCGTGGCCTATCACGATCGTAAGCCCGGGCAGTGGAAGCACCCCAAAGACCCGGCCGGCGCAGCGGTATACAACATGGTCATGGCGTACTACGGGGCATGGCTGCAGCAGGCGGCGATGGACCGGGGCCGCGGCGTGATCGATGTGTACAGCCCGCTGAACGAGTTCACCGTCGCCGGTCGCAAGAGCGATCCGCACTACACGCTGGTGCCCGATGCGGTTCACCCCGGCCCGCCCGGGCACGCCATCATGGCGTTCACGCTACTTGAAACGTCGCACGGCAATCGCAAGGTGTCGGCCGTCAAGGCGGTCCGCCGCGGCGACCAGTGGAAGATCGACAGCGCCGACGGCGAGATCGCCGATGTCTCGGGCGACCCATCGCATGTGAAGTTCACCTTCACGGCGAAGTCGCTGCCGTGGGTCTTGCCGGAGGAAACCGAACTCGGATTCACCCTGACCCACGCCGGTCACAAGATGTCTAACGAGCGATTGACCGTGGCGGGCCTGGCCCCCGGGAAATATCAGTTGAGCATCGACGGGCAGGTCGTCGGCGCCTACTCGAACCTGGCCCTGGGCTCGAAGGTCGAACTTCAGAGCAACAAGAAAACGCCGCAGTATCAGCAGGCCCTGGCCGTGGCCATGCTCAACAAGGAACGCAACGACAAGGCGATTCATCCCTTGCGGAATCTGTACAGCCGGCTCAAGGGCCAGCGCCGAAACGGTGAGCCCGACGCCGCCTGGATGGAAAACTTCAAGGCCGAGGCGAAAAAGCTCACCGATCTGGCGGATGAATACGAGGCGAAAATCTACGAACTCGCCCAGCCCAAGCCGCGGGTATATGAGTTGAGGCCGTTTGAAAACAGGAAACCAGAAAAGCAGGAAAACAGGAAATGAAGCGGGTTTGATCCGATTTTCTGTTTTCCTGTTTTCACCATTTCCTGCTTTTAGCCGGTGATCTTTTCACCGGATTCGCTACAATGCGGCTCTATGTCCACCGAGTTGATTCAACAGGTACAGCAGTGGGGCGTGGTCGGGGCCGGCGGCGCGGGTTTTCCCACGCACATCAAGCTCCAGGCCGAGGCGAAGACGGTCATCCTTAACGGGGCCGAGTGCGAGCCGCTGCTGCACAAAGACAAAGAGCTGATGAAGGCGTACGGCCGCGAGGTGCTTCATGGCCTCGAACTGGTTCGCCAATCCGTCGGCGCCGATGAAGCCATCGTCGGCATCAAGGGCAAGTACACCGATGTGATCGATTCGATGCAAGCCCTGCTGCCGGATAAGCACCGCATCGCAAAGCTGTCGGATTCATACCCGGCCGGTGATGAGTTCATTCTTGTTTACGACACGACCGGCAAGATCATTCCGCCGGGTGGCATTCCGTTGCATGTCGGGTGCGTGGTCGTGAATGTCGAAACGGCGATGAACATCGCGCGGGGCAAACCGGTGACGCGGAAGTATCTGACCGTCGCCGGGGCGGTGGCGAATCCGGTCACGATCGGCATCCCGATTGGCGCGACCTTTGCCGAGGCGATCGAGCTGGCCGGCGGCGCGACGGTCGACGACCCGGTCGTGCTCGTCGGTGGGGCGATGATGGGCAAGTACTCTGAAGACCTGACCACGCCGATCACGAAAACGACCGGCGGGCTGATCGTGCTCGGGCGTGATCATCCGCTGGTGGCGCGGTACACCAAATCGTGGAAACAGGTGCAGACGATCGGCGCCTCCGGCTGCGACCAGTGTTACTTCTGCACGTTCTACTGCCCGCGTTACCTGCTGGGTCATCCGATTCAGCCGCACCTGGCGATGCGCTCGCTGCAGTTCAACATGGCCGGCGAGGTCAACGTGAACCATTCGCAGTTCTGCTGCGAGTGCAACCTGTGCACGATGATGGCCTGCCCCGAAGACCTGTACCCCGCGCAGGTGTGCATCGAGAACAAGCACCGCATTCTCGACAGCGGCGAGCGGTGGAAAGTCGATGCCGAGGAAGACCGCCCGGCGATGCACTTGGATAACCGCCGCGTGCCGATTCCGCGGTTGATTCTGAAGCTCGGCCTGTCGCGCTTCACCAACAAGGGGCCGCTGCTGGACAACGGCTTTGCACCCAGCCGCGCTGTGCTGCCGCTGAAGCAACATGCCGGCGGCCCGGCCGGCGCGATGGTGAAAGTCGGCGACCGCGTGAAAGTCGGCGATGTGATCGCCCAGCCTGCCGAGGGCAAGCTCGGCGCGGTCATCCACGCCTCGATCGACGGAAAGATCACCGAAGTCAGCGACAAGGTGATCATCGAAGCGTGAAGACAAACCGCAGAGGACGCAGAGAACACAGAGCAGAATTATTCAAGTTAGTCACTCTGCGTCCTCCGCGTTCTCTGTGGTTGAATTTGATCTGACAGACGACGCATTGACAGGAAAGACCATGAACGCGAATGCTCAACGACAAGCCGTGGGAATGATCGAGTTGACCAGCGTCGGCATTGGCCATCTCGTGCAGGACGCGATGATCAAGGCGGCCTCGGTGAAGATTCTGCTGGCCCGGACGATCTGCTCGGGTAAGTACATCGTCATCGTGGGCGGCGATGTGGCCCCGGTGCAGGCGTCGGTCAAGGCGGGCCTCGAAGCGGCGCCCGACGGCGTGATCGATCACTTCGTCGTGGCCAACGCCCACCCGGACGTCTTCAAGGCGATGGGCCAATCGGTCCAGCTCGGCGTCTCGGCGGGCGAGCACCCGTCGGTCGGCATCGTCGAAACCTTCAGTTCGGCCAGCGCCTTGGAGGCGGCCGACGCCGCGGCCAAGGCGGCCAATATCGTGATCTACAAGATCCACGTGGCCATGGCCCTCGGCGGCAAGGGGCTGGTGCTTTTCGCCGGCCCGATCGCCGACTGCAAGGCGGCGCTGGAGGCGGCGACGGCGGTCGTCAAGCCCAAGGGGCTGCTGGTGTCGGCGGTGACGATTCCACGTCCAAGTCGCGAGCTGTTTGTCGATTACGTGTGATCGACGGCGGCAGTGTCGCGATGGAATCAGCCTGCCTACAATATGCCTGATTCTCGCAGCGAATCAGAAACTTGCTGAGTGTCTGACCAGTCTCTGACGGATATCGTCTGTCTGTAGATAGGTTGGGCAGGCAGTGATCAACCACGAAATTACGATTCAGGAGCTATACGATGAGTTCGTCGACCACTACGGCCGGTCCGTCTCTGGACTGGCGCAGCATGAAGATGCCCGATGATTTGCGCGCGGTGCTCGAGGCCGCCCCGTCGGTGACGTTTGTGGACAGCGCCGAGACGCTGGCCGAGATGGCTGTGGCCGATCCGGATGACAAGGGCTATCACGATGTCGCCTATGACGTCGAGGGCAAGTCCGTGGTCGAAGCCAAGGTCTGCCGCGTGCGTAATGGCATCGCCGTGAACTACCCCGAGCCGTACATGCGTCGCCGCGACCCCGACTGCATGGTCATCGGCGACCAGATGGCCACCGACAAAAAACGCTTCAGCGATCGGTTCGGCCACGACTTCGACGCCCTGCGCACAGAGACCTTCGACTGGCTGGCCAAGCAGGACCTGGCGATCTTCGCTTTCACCGCCGGCGGCAAGCTCAAGGGCCTGCCCGCCCTGGCGATCTGCCCGGCCAATGCGGGCTTCTTCGCCTTCGGCCTGGCGATGTTGCAGGGCATCATGAGCGCTGACCAGATCACCGAAGACTTCGAAGCCCACGCCGCGATCTACGTTGCGCCGCCGTTCCGCCACACGCATTTCGACGGCAAGCAGGTCGTCGTCCATCACCGCAAGGCCGGCCGCCACGAGTTGTTCAGCTACAACCTCTACCCCGGCCCCTCCGCGAAGAAGGGCGTCTACGGCATGCTGATCCATCTCGGCGAGTCGCAGGGGTGGGTCACCGCCCACTGCTCGACCGTCAAGGTCATCACGCCGTACGACAACCACGTGGTCATCATGCACGAAGGCGCTTCCGGCGGCGGCAAGAGCGAAATGCTCGAGCATGTACACCGCGAGCCCGACGGCCGCCTGATGCTCGGTGAAAACACAGTCACCGGCGATCGCCGCTTCCTCGCCCTGGCCCGAGGCTGCGACCTGCTGCCGGTCACCGACGACATGGCCCTGTGCCATCGTTCGCCCGACGCCTACGAGCGCAAGATGCGACTGTCCGACGCCGAGAGTGCCTGGTTCATTCGCATCAACCACATCGACCACTATGGCATCGACCCACACCTCGAAGGCCTGACTATCCACCCGCCGTCGCCGCTGCTGTTCCTGAACATCGACGTGCAGCCGAACTCGACGGCCCTGATCTGGGAGCACATCCAGGACGCCCCCGGCGAGCCGTGCCCCAACCCGCGCGTCGTCGTGCCGCGCAGCATCATTCCGAACATCGTCGATGGCGACGTCACCGTCGACATCCGCAGCTTCGGCGTCCGCACGCCTCCGTGCACCAAGGAAAATCCGACCTACGGCATCATGTCGCTGTTCCATGTGCTGCCGCCGGCGCTGGCCTGGCTGTGGCGTCTGACCGCCCCGCGCGGCCATGGTAATCCGTCGATCGTTTCCAAGGATGCCGGCATGAGTTCCGAAGGCGTCGGCAGTTATTGGCCCTTCGCCACCGGCCGCCGCGTCGACCAGGCCAACCTGCTGCTGCACCAGGTGCTCAACTACGCCGACACCATGTACGTGCTCACGCCCAACCAGCACATCGGCGCGTGGAAGGTTGGCTTCACCCCGCAGTGGATCGCCCGTGAATATCTCGCCCGTCGTGGCGCGACCCGATTCCGCGGCGATCAGCTCGACGAAACCCGCTGCCCGCTGCTCGGCCGCACGCTGCACTCGCTGGCCATCGAAGGCACCCACATCAGCGAGTGGTTCCTCCGTGTCGAGACCCAGCCCGAGGTTGGCCCCGAAGCTTACGACCAGGGCGCCGAGATCCTCAGCAACTTCTTCCACGAGCAGCTCAAGAAGTACCTCGACAACGAGTTGCATCCCGCCGGCCGGCGCATCATCGAGTGCTGCCTCGACGGCGGCAAGGTCGCCGACTACGACCAGCTCTCGATGCCGATCGACTGATCGGGCCATCACCCAAAAACAAAAGCCGCGGCTGTTTCAGCCGCGGTTTTTCATGCGCATGTGATAATCATGGTCGCTTGGGCGTTGGCATTGCACCACCCATCTGACACGGAGATCGGCCATGATTCGATGCAGTTGGTTTGCGATCGTGTTGTTGCTGGCGACGCCGCTGCTCGGGGCCGAGCATCACGTGGCGCAGGATGGCGATGATGCACACGATGGCTCGGCAGCCAGACCGCTGCGGACGATTTCGGAAGCGGCGCGTCGCGCGCAGCCCGGTGATGTGATCACCGTGCACGAAGGGATCTATCGCGAGCGCATCGATCCACCGCGCGGTGGAACATCCGACGACCGCCGCATTGTGTATCAGGCTGCGCCGGGTCAGAACGTCGTCATCAAGGGTTCCGAGATCGTACGCGGCTGGAAGAAAGTCGCCCACGATACCTGGCAGGTCACGCTGCCGAATACATTCTTCGGCGAGTTTAATCCGTACAACGATCCGATCCGTGGCGACTGGTTCAACCCCAGGGGCCGCGTTCATCACACCGGCGCGGTGTATCTGAATGGTCACTGGCTGATCGAGGCGGCGAAACAGGAAGAGGTGTTGCAACCGGTCCAAGGCGAGCCGCGATGGTTTGCGACCGTCGCGGACGGCGTCACGACGATCTGGGCGCAGCTTCCCAGTGTCGATCCCAATCGTGATGGCATCGAGATCAACGTCCGCCGGTGCGTGTTTTACCCCTCGAAGCCGGGCATCAATTACATCACGGTGCGAGGCTTCACCCTCGAGCATGCCGCCACGCCCTGGGCCCCGCCGACCGCCGAGCAGATCGGCCTCATCGGCACCCACTGGTCGCGCGGCTGGATCATCGAGCGCAACACGATCCGCTATTCAATCTGCACCGGCATCACGCTCGGCAAGCACGGCGACGCCTTCGACAACACCTCGCAAGACACCGCCGAAGGCTACGTCAAAACCATCGAGCGCGCCCATGCGTTTGCGATCCCCTGGACCCGTCAGAACATCGGCCACCACATCGTCCGCGACAACTACATCGCCTATTGCGAGCAGGCCGGCATCGTCGGCTCCATGGGCGCAGTATTCAGCACGATCACCGACAATACCATTCATGACATCCACGTCCGCAGCCTGTTCACCGGCGCCGAAGTGGCCGGCATCAAGTTTCACGGCGCCATCGACTCGCTCATCGCCCGTAACCACATCTACAAAACCATTCGCGGCATCTGGCTGGACTGGATGACGCAGGGCACGCGCGTCACCGCCAATCTGCTGCACGACAACGGCCCGGCGGAAGACCTCTTCGTCGAGGTCAATCACGGGCCGTTCATGGTCGACCACAACCTCTTCCTCTCGACGCGCAGCCTGCTGGAAGCTTCTGGCGGTGGGGCGTACGCGCACAACCTGTTTACCGGTGATATCCGGCCGCGCAATGAAACACGCCTGACCCCGTACCACCCGGCGCATGCAACACAAGTCGCAGGCCTCGCGAAAATCGTCAGTGATGATGAGCGGTTCTACAACAACCTGTTCATCGCTCACGCCGATCTGAGCCAATACGGTTCGGATGCCACTCACCTTCGCGCCGCCGGCAATGTATATCTTCACGGCGCTAAGCCGCCGGCGAATGAATCAAACCCGCTGGTTCTGCCATCGTTCGATGCGGGGCTCAAACTCGAATCGCGAGATGACGGCGCCTACCTGCATGTCCGTCTCGATCCGCAGTGGGCCGTGCAAACCAAATCGCCACAGGTAACGACGGAACTTCTGGGCCGGGCGGTCGTACCCGACCTGCCGTTTACCCAGGCGGATGGCTCGCCGTATCGACTCGATGTCGATTACTTCGGTCACACGCGGGACGCCAAAGCCCCGTTGCCCGGCCCGTTTGCCCGTGATCAAACAGGCGGTGACTGGATCAAACTCTGGCCTATCCCGCATTAACCACATCGCATGGCTCACTGATTCGGGCCTGTTACAATGAAGTAGCAAGACGCGCCTGTTCAGGGAGATCACCATGTCCGTCAACATTCACTTTCTCGGTCACGCCGGCTTCGTGCTCACCGCCGGTAAACACACCGTCGTCATCGATCCGTTTATCACCGGCAATCCGCGGTGCAAGGCGCATGTTCAGGACATCAACGCCACGCATATCGTGCTGACGCATGGCCACGGCGATCACTTCGGCAACACCATCGAGATCGCCGAACGCACAGGCGCGATCGTGCTCACCGTCAACGAAATCGCGGAATACCTCGGCGAAAAAGGGCTCACCAAGCTCGAGCCGATGAACCCCGGCGGGCGCGTGGACACCGGCTTCGGGTATGTCGCGCTGACGCAGGCGTTTCACTCCAGCAGCTACGACGGCCGCTACATGGGCATGCCCGCCGGCGCGATCATTCACCTGGCCGGCAAGACCTTCTACCACACCGGCGACACCGGTATCTTCTCCGACATGAAACTGATCGGTGAGATCTACAAGCCGGACGTAGCCATGATCTGCGCCGGCGATCGGTTCACGATGGGTCCGGAGCTCGCCGCCCGCGCCGCGGAGATGATCAAGCCGAAGATCGCCATCCCGATCCACTTCGGCACGTTCGGCCTGCTCGCCGATGAAGACACTGTCCGTCGCGGGTTCAAACCTGACGGCGTCGAGGTCAAACTCATGAAGCCCGGCGAGACGTTTGATCTTGGTTAACCCCGCCGCCGGCGAACCGACCCGCCTACACTTGCCCATGCCATTTGACCCGACCAACCTTCGTGCCGTCGTGTTCGACTACGGCAACACGCTCATCGAGTTCACGCGCCCGCACGTCGATCGCCTCGACGCCGCCATCGTCGGGGCCATCGAACAGGCGATGGGGCCCGTGGATCGTTCTCGATTCATCGAGCTGCGCGTCACCGCCTACCGCGCCGCCTACGGCCACCCCGAACTGCGCGAAGTCACCATGCACGAGCAGCTCACCGACATTCTCACGAATCTTGTCGGCCGCCCGCCGAAAGACGACGAGCTCGCCGCCGTCATCGAGGTGCACGACCGCGCGTTCGTCGAGGTCGTCGAAGCCCCCGACTACGTGCACGACCTGCTGGCGAAACTGCAGCAGCGCTACAGGCTGGCGATGATCAGCAACTATCCCTGCGGCAAATCCATCCGCGCCTCGCTGGCGCGCACCGGCATCGCGCCGCGGCTCTCGGCCGTCGCCGTCAGCGGGGAAGTCGGCTACGTGAAGCCGCACCCGCTGCCGTTTACCACCGTGCTGGATGAGCTCGGCCTCGAGCCCCACGAAGCGGTCTACATCGGCGACAACTGGCTCGGCGACATCCAGGGCGCCAAGCGCCTGGGCATGGCCGCGATTCATACCACGCAGTTCGACACCCTCGAAGTCTTCGACCGCGAACCCGACCACCACGACGCCGACCTGGTCATCAACCACCTGACCGAACTCGAAACGCATTTGCTCGCCCATGTTTAGTCGGCCCGTCGGTGTAGGTCAGGCCCCGGCCTGACACAGAAAATGCATGTCAGGCCAGGGCCTGACCTACGGATTTGGTCGTTTAGCCTTTTGGTGAAGGGCTTCAAACATGCGAAAGGTTTTATATTTTGGGATCCCAGTCGTCGCATTTGCCGTTGTTCTTGTTGCGTGGTTCTCATTGAGCCCACACGAAACGCCGTTCGAAGATCACTATGACTATGACAGCTTTTACCACTTCTTGTCTCGGCCTGATTCCGAGCGTGTACTGCAAGGCATGACAGTTTCAGAGTTGCAACGACGTTGTCCGGCGCTACGTAACGGATCATCATACGAGACCGACACGTATCGCGGGGCATATCAGCAATACATGGCCGATGAGACAAAGAAGGATTTGGAATTTCTTTGGTTGGATATGTTGGGATCAGATCATCTAGCTGAACCTGAAAGATGGGGTTGGGCATTGACGTTCGTTGAAAGTCATTTCGTGAAACTCGCGCTGATAAAGGGATAGCAACTGACGAAGCGGGACTTTGACAGGCGCATGAAAAAGGCGGCGAGGCGCTAGCCCCGCCGCCTGTGCAGGCGGACATCTGGTTAAGCCAGCAGCGACTTGATCGGTTTGCCCATGTCGGTGATGGGGACGGGTCGGTCGCCGTCGTGCAGTTCGTGGCCGGGGTCGATGCCGAGGCTGGCGAAGATTGTGGCGAACAGGTCGGGGACAGAGACCGGGTCGGTGACGATTTCCTCGGCGAGATCGTTGGTCTGGCCGTAGGCGCCGGTGTGCTTGAGTCCGCCGCCGGCGAGGACGACGGTGAAGGCCTTGCAGTGGTGACCGCGTCCGCCGCCGCCGTCGAAGCTGGCCGGGCGGCCGAAGTCGCCGGAGATGACGATCAGCGTCTTGTCGAGCATGTTGTGGGCTTCGAGGTCGTCCATCAGCGTGGACACGGCCATGTCGAGCTCGTTGATGAGCACGTGCTGCTTGAGGATGCCCTGGTTGTGGACATCCCAGCCGGTGCCGTTGACGAAGTTGAGGTTGTGGGCGACTTCGACGAATCGCACGCCGGACTGACACAGGCGGCGGGCCAGCAGGCATCGCTTGCCGAGTTCGCTGCCGTATGACTCGATCAGGCTGGCGGGTTCGGACTTGAGGTTGAACACATCCATGAACTCGGGGCCGGCCAGACGCAGGGCCTTGTCGAGCGTGGCATCGTAGTCGGCGACGGGGGCCTGGCCGGGGTTGCGACGCAGGTAGTCGGCACGCAGATCGGCGAGCATGCGCTGGCGGCGCTGCTGACGATCGGCGGTGATGGTTTTGGCGGGGGTCAGGCCGGTCGGGCCGGACTCGGTGTCGGTGAGGTAGAGGTAGCTGTGCCGGGCGCCGAGGAACCCGGGGCCGCGCGTGAGGTTGGGGTAGCCGGCGAGGACGTAGGCGGGGACATTGCCGGTGACGCCGAGCTCGTGGGCGACGATGGAACCGATCGAGGGATAGACGATGGTGCCGCTGGTGGGCCGGCCGGTGTGCATGCGGTTGACGGCGGCGGCGTGTTCATCGATGACGTCATGGTGAACGGTGCGGACGGCGGTGATGCGATCCATGCGGTCGGCGCAGCGGTGCAGATGTTCTGACACGCTGACGTTTTTGACGGCCGTGGGGATCATGTCGTAATACCCGCCGGGCTTCTTCTTTTTCGGATCACCCTTGGGGCGCGGGTCGAACGTGTCGATCTGTCCCATACCGCCGCCGAGCCAGAGCATAATGCAGTGTTCGGCCTTGCCGCGCGGTTCGTTGGCGACAGCCAGGCGCTGCATGCCGGGCATCATCGCGCCGGCGCCGAGTGCGGCAGTGCCGGCGAGCAGGTTGCGACGGGTGAGTTCTTGCTTGTGCATATCGATACCTCTGATCAGGGGACAAAAATCATTTCGGGGCTGTTGATCATCGCCCACGCCAGGTCTTCGACGCGCTGACGCCACTGCGGGGCCAGTCGCTCGGTGGGCGGATCGCCGGCGTGAACACGACGCTCGTAGTCGAGCTTGAGTTCGTTGGCTTCGGGGCTCAGGTGGTTGGACCACGAAACCATGAACGGCAGTTCGGCCTTGACGGGGCCGGCGACCGGTGCGACATCGCGCAGGCGGCTGTCAAAACCATCGGCCAGCACCTTCACCGCCGCGGCGCGTTCGGTGCCCGACGGCTTGCGGGTGAACATCCGCAGGTAGAGCGCGTCGGCCAGCGCCTCGGGCGACTTGGCCTCGATGGCGAGTCTGGTCAGGGCGCTGTCGTCGGAGAGCGTGACGATGCGCTGCGTGAGGATGCCGTTGGCGAGCACGGCCGGCTGCTGGACCACAGGGGTCGGATCGCGGACGTCCAGCGGATCCTGCCGCGACTCGCGCCACCCGAAGGCGCTGAGCGTGGTGATGATGGTCTGAGCCATCGGCTTGGCCAGCGACGGACGATCGCGCTCGTTGGACAGCGAGACGAATTCCCACGACTTGGTCGGGTGGCCGAAGTTCAGGAACGTGTTGGCGGAGAGTCGGGCGTTGAGGTCCATCGTGAGCTTTTCGCAGTTCATCGATTTGCCGGAGATGGCGAACATCGAATCGACGAGCTGCTCGGCGGTCATGCGACGCCGCATCGGAGCAGCGAACAGGTGCTTGAACTCACTGGCGGGGGCGGCGCGTTCGCCGTCGATGGCCCGCTGGTAGGTGTGTGAATTGAAGATCAGCCGGGCCAGGTGCTTCATGTCGTACCCGCTGACCATCAGTTCGCGGGCGAGATAGTTCAGCAGCTTGGGGTGCGACGGTTTGCGGCCGTCCCAGTCGTAGACCGGCTCGACGATGCCGAAGCCGATGTACCGCTGCCAGACGCGGTTGGCGATGACTTGGGCGAAGCGCTTGTCTTCGGGTGAGGTCACGATGGCGGCCAGGCGATCGCGGGGGTCATTTTTGTCACGCACGAGCTTGGCGATCGAGTCGTCCGACCCCTTGGCCAGCAACTGCCCGAAGGGGAAGTTCGGCGCGACCGACTCGCCGGGCTTGAGGGTGACTTCGACGATCAGCTTGCGCAGCGCGGCGCCGGACAACGGGATGCTCGACGATTTGGGAACCGTCAGCGACGAGCGCTTGAGCATCGCGGCCATCTCGAACAGGTCGCGCTGGTCGACATCCTGGAAGGGCGCATCGTGGCAGCGGGCGCAGGCCATGTCGATGCCGAGGAAGGCGCGCCCGAGGACGTGGGCCTTGGCGGCCATCGGCACATCGTTCTGCGAGGCCATCTCGAACCCGGCCGGCCCGCCGTAGTAGCGCGAGCCCTGCATCATGATCAACTGCGTGGCGAAGCGGTCGATCGGCTTGTTGTCGAGCAAACTTTCGTAGATGAAATAGCGGAAGGGCCCGGTGTTGTTGAGCATCGGCTTGAGGATGCCGGGGTTTTCCGCCAGCACGTCCTGCCAGTAGGCCGTCCAGTGGTCGGCCCAGCGGGGGTCATTCAGCAGGCGGTCGACGAGCAGGCGGCGGCGTTCGGCCGGGGCGTCCGCGTAGTACTGCTTGATCTCCGAGGGACTCGGCACCATGCCGGTCACATCCAGCGTCACGCGGCGCAGAAAAGTCGCGTCATCGATGAGCCCGGCGGGGGTGACGTCGGCCTCATCGAGGCGGGCGTTGACATAGCGGTCGATATCGTTGCGAACAAACTTGTCGGACTTGGTCGCCGGCGCTTCGGGGGCGGGGCTCGACTCGATGGCGCGCTTGGCGTCGGCGTGACGCTGCTGCCAGTAGCGCAGTTCGTCGGCTTCGGCGGCGTGACGCAGCTTCGTGTTGACAGCCTGCACGTGCTGGTGCTGAGCGTTGGCGAACTGTTTCCAGCCGGCGTCGGTGAACGGCGGGGCGGTCTTGCCGCCGGCGGTCAGCAGGTGATACATGGCGTCGCCGTCTTCGGTGACCGGTCGCGTGCTGACGGACAACTCACCGATTTCGATGCGGACTTTACCGCCGGCCATCGACTCCATCAGCAGCAGGTGTTCCTTGCCGTCGGAGGTGAACCGGACGGTCGCTTCGTCGTGTCCGAGCTGCAGGTAACGCATGCCGACCACGGGCGGCTCGACGATGGCGGGCACATTGCCGTGGGCGCCGCCGCCGGTGCGCGGTAGCTTGGTAGCGGCGACCTGTTTGCCGTCGATGTAGAGCCTTGCCCCGCCGAGCGAGCGGAGCAACAGTTCATGCTCACCGGGCGGAAGGGTCATACGCGTGTAAGCACGAATGATGATCGCACTGCTGCGGTCGGCGATGACGCCGCGGTTGTTGTACTTGTTGGCGATCTTGGTGAACGCCATCGTGTCCTGCGTGTAGGTCGTCGTCGGCTGCGGCATGAACTGCGGCCACTGGCGCGCCGGCACGCCTTCGACGATGTCGACGCGCACCGTGTCGTTGGTCGTCCGCTCGGCGTAGCGATCCGGCACGGCCTCGTAGCGGAAGCGCGACTGCAGCGTCTTGGCCGGCAGAATCTTCCGGTACAACGCCACTTCGTCGATCATTCCGCGGAACGAAGCCCCGCCGCCCATGCTCGAGCCGATCCATACCGGCGCGTCGTCGACGATCGGTGCGTCGGTGGTCGGTCCGCCCATGTCCCATCGGCCGCGGGTGGGCCGGCCGTCGATGTAGGCGATGACGCTGTCGGGCTCACCGAAGCGGTACGACACGGCGATGTGGTGCCAGTGACCATCGGCCGTGATCGCCTGATCGCTGGTCCAGCGATGCCAGTCGTCTTCCGATTTGTTTTTGGCGGCACGGAACAGCAGGCCCACATGAAGCTGGCCGGACTCACTGGTCAGACGAAACGCCCAGTTCTGATTGTCGCGGCTGAAGCCCTTGTCAAACGTGCGGCCCTTGCCGATGACATACATGTGCCCGCTGCCGACACCCACCTGCGGCGCGACCCACGCTTCGACGGTGATCTCGTCGCCGTTGGTGAAGTCCAGGTCGCTGTCGGCGCCGGGGTCTTTGACGACCAGGCGTCCGCCATGGCGGGTGAAGTTCACCGCGAGGTTGGACTTGTCGAAATCGAGATAGCCGGCATCACCTGCGGGGCGCGGTCCGCCGTCGCGATTCAACACGACGCCGCCGCCGTCGACGGTGAAGTCGGGCTTGTCATCTTTGCCGGTTTTCTCGAATCGCCAGTAGCGCGTGGGCTGATCCGCCTGCACGCGCTCGGCGTAGCTCGTCGGCTTGTCCGCCGCGTAGGCCGAGCCGGCCAGCGCGACAATGACGACCATCCAACTGTAACGTTGTAACATCATGAGCAAAATGTCCCTGATTCAAGCTGCTGCGAGTTTGCTGCGATTGTCTTACGGTTCACGGTCCAGCACGTCGTAGTACTGGACCACCTCGGTGGCCACGGGCGTGAGGCTGTTGATCGGACGCACCGCCTGAAGCGGCTCGGCGTTGATCCAGCGTCCGGAGCCGTCGCCGAACATGCGGTTGTAGCCTTCACCCAGGTGCGGCGCGTTGATGAAGCCGTTGATGATGCCGCCGCCCTGCCAGTTGTCGACCATGTAGAAGTCGGAGTAGATGACCTTGTCGTTGTAGCCGGCGATCTTCCAACTGTAATCACCGGTGACGTCCCTGACGGCGTTGTACGCCCGGGCGGGGTACGATGAGCGGAGGCGGCGAATCGAATCGCCGAGGCTGTCATTCCAGGGGTTGTCCGGGCCGTTGAAACTGAGGCTGTGGGTTTCGTCGGCATTGACCGACGGGCAGTAGTACGATTGCGGGTCGGGCATGAACCTCAAAAGTAGGCCGAGGTTGACCCGCTGCAAGGGACCGGATGGTGGGGTTTTGTTTAACCAGTAGGTGACAAACGGATGCCCGCCTGTGCTCATCAGCGTCGGCAGGGCGCCCTTGGAGTCGAGGGTGTAGGAGATCACACCGATGGCGAGCTGGTGCACATTGGCCCCGCAGGCGACGCGCGTCGCCTGTTCACGCGCCCGCTGCAGCGACGGCAGCAGAATCGCGATCAGCAGCGCGATGATGCTGACGACCACCAGCAGTTCGATCAATGTGAAAGCATGTTTGCGCATATCGCATGTTCCGTGAAGCCCACGGATTGAATCCGCGTGCTTCAGTTTGTCAGTGACGACGGCGGCGAATCAGCATCGGCGCGACCGCCAGCGCGATCAGCGCCGTGCCCGGCTCGGGGACGGAGATCGACAGTGAATCCAGCGAGAAGCTGGTGTCGTCGGTGCCGGACGAGGCGGATGTGCCGAAATGCAGGTAGTTGTATTCACCAGTCAAACCGTTGCGGAAGGTCAGACCGGTGGCGGTGAACTCGGTGCCACCGACGATGATGGTCGCGTCGTACATTCCGGTGAGCGGGTTGACGGTGACGAAGAACTCGTAGACCTCATCGGCGACCAGGCCCAGGCCGGTATCGACCATGTTGCCGGTGTTGAAGCTCGAGGAGCCGTTGTTGTCGTAGAAGTACCAGTTGCCGTCATGGATGTTGTTGCCGCCGCCGTCGGCTGCGACCCAGCCGATCAGCCAACTGGCGCCCGAGCCAGTGCCGCCTTCGGTGCCGTTGTCACCGAAAAAGTGAATACGGTCTTCAAAGACGGACAAGTCGGACACATCGCCGTCGAAACGCCACTTCCAGTTGATTGTGTATGTCTTGCCGGGATCGATCGAGCCGAAGTCGGTGATCTGACGGGCGATGGTGCGGTTGCCGGTGTCGCCGCCCGAGACCGAGAGATACGGATCGCCGGCGCCTTCCAGCGGCGTGGTGGTGGAGACGGTGGCGCTGACGTTGCCGGCGGTATTGATCCATCCGTTGGCCCAACCACCACCGCCGGTCGAGTCGGTGTACGTGTCGATGGTGTTGGCGGTGTTGCCGTCGTCGAAGTTCGCCACAATCTTGTGATGCGCATTGATGGCGAGCGTGTCCAGCGAGAAGGTGGTGTTGTCCGACGCGCTGTCGGCAGAGGAGCCGAAGTGGAGCCACTGAGTCGTGGCGGCGTTGGTGGAGTTGTTGCGGAAGGTGCTGCGAGCGGCGGTGTAGGTTTCGCCACTGGTGAGGTTCATGATGGTGGCGTCGTAGCGGGCGTGGGCGGCGTCGACGATGACCTTGAATTTGTAGATGTCGCCGGTGGCCAGCGTGATGCCGGAGTCGATCATGTTTGAAGCATTGAAAGCGCCGTCAACGCGATCGTAGATGTACCAGTTGCCATTGGCGACGGTGCCGCTGGAGCCCACGCCCATGAGCCAGCTATTGGAACTGCTCGAACCGCTCGCGGCGGTTTGATTACCGAAAAAGTGAATGCGGTCGCTGAAGGTGGTCTGCTGAGCGGTGTCGCCGTCGAAACGCCAGAACCATTCGACCTGGTACGGTTCGCCGCTGACCATATTGCCGGCGTCCAGATCAAACTGGCGGCGAAGGGTCGCATCACCAGAACTCGACCGCTCAACAGAAGCGTAGTTGTTCACGTCGATCGGCGAAGCGTTCGTCAGAGAGCTTGAAGTCCCCGTGCCGGTCCAGGCGCCGACCCATCCGTCGCCCGCCGTGCCGGGAAACTCATCCGGATTGGCGCTGCCCGCGCCGCTTTCAAAGCCTGTCCCCACATCCGCCGCCTGTCCTGTTCCAGCCGCTACACCGAGGCTCAGCATTCCCGCGATCAGACATTGGCCGATAGTGATTCTCCGGGTCATCATCATTCTTGGGTCTCCTTCAAAGGCGTTATCTCAGGTCTCTCATAAACTCGCACATTGCGGAACCAGCACTCCCCTTCGCCCGCAACGTCATCATCACACATGAAAAGCAGCCGCTCGAATTTCCCGGTGTAATGCTTGCCGACCGGCACGCTCACGCGCATCCACCCGGTCTTGCGGCCGGTCAGGTACTCGCGGGAAATCGACGGGATCGTCTCACTGCCGAAGATCTGAAACGCCCCATAATTGCCGCCGCGCGAAACATCAAAGCCCATGCCCTGAAGTTCGCCGAGGCGCGGGACGCGCACTTCCGCTTCGATGATCGTGTTCGGCGTGACGTTGTACGGATACGCCACGGTCTTCCAGGCATTGCCGACCAGCCGCAGCGTGCGGCCGTCTTCGAACACCTGCGCCGAAGTCGGCAGGCCGTGCTGGCCGTCCTGGTGAACGCCGCCGACATACGGTTTGATCTTCTGCTCGGTGAACACCACCGGGTCGACCGCGGCTTCGGTCTGACCGGTCGCGCCCGGCTCCGCCAAGCGGCCATCGCGAATGCACACGCCTTCGCCGGCCACCAGCATGCTCGCTTCCTTGGCGGTGGTCGTCACCTGCGTGCTGCCGACGTAGACCCACACTTCAGTCGATCCGTCGAGGTTTGCGTCGACACAGAACTCCGTGCCCAGGTCGACGATGTTCGACCCGTCGGGCAGGGCGACGGTGAACCCACGTGCTTCCGGCGGGCAGCGGAACGTGGCGATGCCGCTGAGCAGGGTCACGTGCATCGGGCTGTCCAGCCGCATCTGCACCGGGCCGTGTAGTGTCACCGTGGTCAGCGACGCCAGCAGAAAGCTGGTTTCGCCGCGGTTGGTCTGAATCATCTGCGGCAGCAGGTCCTGGCCCGAAACCAGGGGGCCGAACTCGCCGATCGCATCGCCGGTCGACACCAGCGTCGCCACGGGCCGCGCTGCGGGTTTGGTCTCGAGGGTGGCAGGCTCAGGCTGCAGGATGAACCACGCGGTCAGCGCCATCGCGATCAAGGCCGCGGCGGCGAAGGCGGAACCCATCACCCGCAGGCGAAGCGTTGATCGCTCGATGGTTGCTTCGGGTTCCTGCTCAAGCAGGCGAGCTTGCAGGCTGTTGTAGAAAGCGGCGGTGCGCATGAACCGCTCGGCGTGGGCTGAGTCGGCCTGTATCCACTGCGACAGTTCGGCCATTTGCGCCGCGCTGACGTCGCCGTCGAAATACTGTTCGATGATCGTGTCCATGGCGTTCATAAAGCTGATTCGTCCCATCCCACCGCGGCTCGAACGCATCGGGCCAGCGCGGCCCGCGCCCGGCTGAGCGTCACATCGACCACGCCCTGCGAGGTGTGCAACTGCTTGGCGATGGCGGCCGACCGCATCGACCGCCGATATCGCATTTCCAGCATCGCCCGCGCCCGGCCCTGCATCTTGTCCAGACAGCCGATGAGGGCTTCTTCCAGGTCCGCCACTTCGCCGGCCACAATCTCATGTGCCGCGCCCAGGCGCTCGAGCGTTTCGTCGTCAAACACGAGCCGATCGCGTCCCCGCTCGCGCCGCCAGCGTGATATTTCCAGCCGGGCGATGCCGATGGCCCACGTGGCGAACGATGACCGCTCGGCGTCGAACTGATCACGCTTGGTGAATGCCACCACAGCCACCTTCTGAAGGATCTCCTCGGCGTCGTGGAAGCGGCCCACGGCGGCCATGATGTAGGCCGACAGCGCCCGCTGATTCGACACCCAGGATGCGGCGAATTCTGCATCGCGTTTCATGTGATATCCCGTAGACCTCTGCC
This sequence comes from Planctomycetales bacterium ZRK34, assembly GCA_014873095.1. GTDB lineage: Bacteria > Planctomycetota > Phycisphaerae > Phycisphaerales > Zrk34 > Zrk34. The sequence goes on along the minus strand of CP050848.1, from coordinate 1,497,108 downwards.
GAAGCTGCAATCCGGCACCCGTGAACGCCCGCCAGAGCTGATTTCTTAACACAACAATGGGGAAAAACCTGCAAAATAATAGGTCTATCCCTCTAACTGCCGCTGCGTCCGGTACCAAGAGCATATCTTCGTGGACCGCCTAAAGCGACCGGATGGCTGATCAGGCCCCCAAAGCGCCTGGGGGAAATGTGCTATTCCTGTTGAAATAGACGACGCACCAACGACGTTTGATTAAAGATATACGGATATGATACGCCAGAATGTCGGCGGGCCGTCTGGTGGATTGCCGGTGGCCCGCTGCGATCAAAAACCCGTTTGCCCCGCAGGTAGCCTGCGTGGAGTGCACATGAAGACGACCTTGTGGCTACGTGTGACCGGCATCCTGCTCCTGGCCGCGGCGGCTGTCTGGGCTGCCGATTCGGCTAAAAAACCGCCAAAAAAAGCCCCGGCCAAGGCCGCGCCGGCCGAGTCCGATCAGATGCAGCCGATGATGGACATGCAGATGATGGACCAGATGCAGCCGGCCGCGGATCAGTCCGCCCCCAAGCCCGCGGCCGTGTCCAAACCGGCCGACAAGCCGGCTCAGAAAAAGGTTGCTTCGCCCAAGCCTGCCGCCAACCCGCAGGCGGTGCCGGCCATCAGTCTGTATGAGTCGTCCGCGGCGCCCAGGCCGACCAACGAACTGGACAAAATCATCTTCGCCCGCCTCGCCGAGTTGAAGATTCAACCGAAGCTTTGTTCGGATGCGGTGTTCTGCCGCCGTGCGTATCTGGATGTGATCGGCACGCTGCCGACCATGGCCGAAGCCCGCGCATTTCTCAATGACAAATCACCCGACAAGCGCGTCAAACTCATCGATCAACTGATGAAGCGGGATGAGTACGCCGCGTACTACGCCATGAAGTGGGGCGACATCCTTCGCATCAAGGCGGAGTTCCCGGTCAACCTCTGGCCCAACGCCGCGCAGGCGTATCACCGCTATGTTTTCGCTTCGATCCGTGACAACAAGCCGTACGATCAGTTCGCTCGTGAGTTGCTGACATCCAGCGGCAGCAACTTCCGCGTCGGCCCGGTCAACTTCTATCGCGCGATCCAGAGCAAAACCCCCGAAGGCATCACCGCGGCGGTTGCGCTGACGCTGATGGGCTCGCGCACCGACTCGTGGCCGGCCGATCGGCTCAAGGGCACGACGGCCTTTTTCTCACAGATCGGGTACAAACCCACCAGCGAGTGGAAAGAGGAATGCGTGTTCTGGGATCCGCTGGGCGCTGCGCAGCGCGCGGCCGATGTGGCACCCGGTCATGACAAGCCGACGACGGTCGGGCAGATCGTTGAAGACAAAGACAAGAATGCCGGCCCCGCCACGCCGCCGCTGAACGCGATGTTCCCCGATGGCAAAAAAGTCACGCTCTCGCCGAACCAGGATCCGCGCGAAGTCTTCGCCGACTGGCTGATCAATCCGAAGAATCCGTGGTTTGCCAAGGCGGCGGTCAATCGCGAGTGGGCCTGGCTCATGGGGCGCGGCATCGTCGATGAACCCGACGACATCCGCCCTGACAATCCGCCAAGCAATCCGAAACTGCTGGCCTGTCTCGAAAAGCAATTCGTCGACAGCGGGTATGACCTGAATCACATCCGTCGCATGATCCTCACGTCCACCGCTTATCAGTTCTCCTCGGCCACGACGTTCAAACATCCTAAGGCCGCGGAAAACTTCGCCGCCTATCCGCTGCGTCGCATGGAAGCCGAAGTGCTCATCGACGCGATCAACCAGATCACCGACACCCGTGATTTGTACACCAGCCCGATCCCCGAGCCGTTCACCTACATCCCGGACGACATGCGTGCGATCGAGATCGCCGACGGTTCAATCACGAGCACTTTCCTGACGCTGTTCGGCCGCTCGGCCCGCGCGACCGGGATGGTCGACGAGCGTGCCCAGAAACCCGTCTCGGCCCAGTGGCTGCACATGCTCAACTCCGGCCACATCCAGGACAAGCTCAACAAAAGCACGAAGATCCGTGCGCTTTACACCTCGAACCAGCCCCCGATCGCGCTGATCGACGATGTGTATCTGACGATTCTCTCGCGTCACCCGGCGCCGCAGGAGTTTGATGCGGCGATGGAATATGGACGTTTTGATGCGCTCAACAAGATTCTCTCCGACGGCAAGAAGCCCAAGAAGGAACGCGAAAGCGCATGGGTCGCTCGGCGCGAAGCGTGGATCGATCTTTGCTGGGCGCTGATCAACACGCAGGAGTTCATGTATCGCCATTGACGTCGTCGACGCTCGTCGTCGAGGCGCCGCTTCGCAGCACAAGGACATCGCCATGAATACGCATGATGTTTCCAACACCGCATCGCAGTTCACCCGTCGTGATACGCTACGGCAGGGTCTTTACGGGGCCGGCGGCATGATGCTCGCGCCCGGCCTGGCCGCCTCGGCTTTCGGCGCGCCGGACCCGGCGGACCACAAGCCCGCCGCCAAGCCCGCCCAGAAGCTTCCGCCGATGGGCAAGGCCCGCTCGGTGATTCAGATCTTCCTCTGGGGCGGCATGTCGCACATCGACACATGGGACCCCAAGCCCAAGGCCGGCCGTGAATACATGGGCGAGTTCATGGATCTGGTCAAGACCCGGACCGACGGGTTGCAGTTCACCTCGATCTTTCCCGAGCTGGCCAAGCAGTCGGACAAGTTCTCGATCATCCACAGCATGACCCACGGCAACAACGGTCACGAAACCGCCGCTTACCTGATGCAGACCGGCCACCTGCCGGGCGGTCGGTTGGCGTACCCGAGCGTCGGGGCGAACTTCGCGCTGTTCAAGTGGCCGCAGTACGAAGGGTTGATTCCGCCGTACGTCGTGCTGACGCGCGCCGCCGGTCGCTTCTCCGAGGAAGGCTTCCTCGGGCCCAAGTACAAACCTTTCGCCACGGGCGGTAATCCCAACGCCTCGCGCTTCGAGGTCGAAGGCGTCGTGGCGCGCGGCATCAGCGATAACCGTCAGAACAGCCGCCGCAAGTTGCTGGGCGAGTTGAACACGATGGAGCATCTGGTCGCCCAGCAGCCGACGATGAAGGACTCGGTTGACGCCCGCGAGGTCGCCTACGAGTTGATCCTCGGCAAGGGCAAGGAAGTGTTCGACCTGAATATGGAAACTAAGCAAACGCGCGACCGCTACGGGCGACACACGTTCGGACAGGAATGCCTGGCCGCGCGTCGCATGGTCGAAGCGGGCGTGCCCTACATCACGATCAACTACCCCGGCGGATGGGACACGCACAAGAACCACTTCACCACGATGAATCGCCAGTGCCCGCAGCTTGACCAGGGCCTGGCCGCGCTGTTGGAAGACCTCAAGCAGCGCGGGCTGCTGGATACGACCATCGTCTGGTGTTCCGGCGAGTTCGGACGCGGGCCGAAGGTCGACTGGCAGCCGCCGTGGAATGGCGGTCGCAACCACTACGGCAAGGTGTTCAGCGTGCTGGTTGCCGGCGGCGGATTCAAGGGTGGCCACATCGTGGGCAAGTCCGATGAAAAGGCTACGAAAGTCGCCGAACGCCCCGTGTATCCCTACGACCTGCTCGGCAGCATCTACCACCTGGCCGGTATCGATCCGACCGCCAAGCTCCCGCACCCGTTGGGCCTCGACGCCCACGTGCTGCCGACCCTGTCCGACAAGGTCAAGTCCGGCGGCCTGCTGACTGAAATCATGTGACCCCGGCGCGCTTTTTCGAGGAACTCACACGCCATGCGCACGCTTGAACGATTCACACTGTTGGCCTTCGCCTGCCTGCTGGCAGCGACCGCCGTCGCCGAGGCCCAGCAACGCCGCCAGTACATCGGCTATGTCTATCCCGCCGGCGGCAAGCAGGGCACGACGTTCGAGGTGCGCTGCGGCGGCCAGCGGTTAAACGACATTTACGGGGCCGAGGTGGCCGGCGAGGGCGTCACGGTCAAACTGGTCAACTACTACTGGCGCATGAGTCCGCAGGACCGCAGGCTGCTGTACGAACAGTTGAAGATCTTCCGCAACACCGAGAAGGAAGCCGCCAAGGCCGCCAAGGCGAAGCCGAAGAAGGATAAGAACGGCAAGGTGATCAAGTCGCCCGCGCCGAAGCCTGGGCTCAGTGCCGAAGAGCTCGAGATGAAAGACAACATCGAGCACCGGCTGTCGCTGTACGAAAGGCGTGCGGCATCTTCGGCGTTGCAGGAGTTGGTGTTTCTTGAAGTCACCATCGCGCCGGACGCCGAGCCGGGCGCACGCGAGATTCGCATGATCACGGCGCGCGGCCTGAGCAATCCGATGCCGTTCTACGTCGGACAATTGCCTGAGACATCCCGCGAGCCGATGAAGACCGCCGCCTTCCAGGTGCTCGGCAAGGAATACGCCGCGCTGCGTCATCGACCCGCTGAGGAGGAGGAAGTCAAAATCACCTTGCCGTGCACGATGAACGGCCAGATCGCTTCCGGCGAGAAGAACCGCTATCGCTTCACCGCAAAGAAAGGTCAGCGGCTGGTGATCGACACGTTGGCGCGGCAGTTGGTGCCGTATGTCGCCGACGCCGTGCCGGGGTGGTTTCAGCCGGTGCTCTCGCTGGCCGATGCTGAGGGCAACGAGATCGCTTACGGCGATGATTTCCGCTTCAAGCCCGACCCAGTGATTCAGTTCGAGGCGCCGGCCGACGGCGAATATGTGCTGACGATCACCGATGCGCTGTTCCGCGGACGCGAAGACTGGGTCTATCGCATGACGATCAGCGAGCAGCCGTTTGTGTCGAGTATCTTCCCGCTGGGTCGCCCGGCGGATCAGGCCCCGGCGGTTGAAGCCGACGGCTGGCACCTGGATAAAGCCCGGTTGAAACTGCCGCCGAAGGACGCCGCCCCGGGTGTGTACATGATCCATGCGGAGCGAAACGGCAAAATCTCCAACGCCGTTCCATTTGCGGTTGATGCCCTGCCTGAAATCGTCGAAGCCGAGCCGAACAACGACCCGGCCAAGGCTCAGAAGATGAAGCTGCCGGTCATCATCAACGGCCGCATCGATCAACCCGACGACTGGGATGTTTACACTGTTCAAGGCAAGGCCGGCCAGACGATCGTCGCCGAGGTAAATGCCCGCCGACTGGATTCGCCGCTGGATTCGATCGTGAAGGTCACCGATGCACAGGGCAAGGTGCTGGCGTTCAACGACGATTTTGAAGACCCCGGCACCGGGCTCAACACGCACCACGCCGATTCGTACGTCATGTTCAAACTGCCGGCCGACGGTGTGTACCACGTCCACATCGGTGATACCGCGCGGCACGGCGGATCGGCTTATGCCTACCGCCTGCGCCTCAGCGAGCCGCGCCCCGACTTCGCGCTGCGCGTGGTGCCTTCGAGTGTGTCGATGCGTCCCAAGGGCACCGGCACCGCGGTCGTCTATGCGATCTATAAAGATGGCTTCAACGCCCCGATCACGCTCAGCCTGAACAATCCACCCAAGGGTTTCAGCGCCAAGCCGGTCACCCTCGGCGCCGGCAAGGAAAAAGTCGGCTTCAAGGTTTACACCACCCGCAAGCCCGGCGAGGGCCCGATCGATCTCGTGATCCAGGGCGAGGCCAAGGTCGATGGCCAGTCGATCATTCATGAAGCGGTGGCGGCCGACGACATGATGCAGGCGTTTTTGTGGCGTCACCTGGTGCCGGCCCAGCGATTCCAGGCGATGGTCGAAGACCCCGGCTACAAGGGCAAGCAGCGCCCCGCGCCGTCGCAGCAGATCATGGCCGCCGCGCCCAAGCCCGATCCGAAGAAGACGCAGAAGTTCTCCAAGCGTCAGGCCGCCAGCCAGATTCGTCGCCTGGATCGGCTCTACCAGGATTGGTACATGACCGAAGAGCTTTACGCCGCAAAGATTGCAGAGTGTCAGACCGCCGAGGAATAAACAGGCGGTGTCATCGAACAGAACCTATCGAATGACCGTGCCGATGGGGGCGGCATTGTTGTAGCCGGACACTTCAGGCTCTTTGGCGTCCTGTCCGTTGATCAGCAGACCGAACTGGCGGCTGGTCAGTTCTTCGTGTCGAACGTAAGCGCTGTGGCCATCGAGAAAGCTCAGCACCTTGCCTTCATGTGGGGTGAAGCTGATATCCGTGCCGATGCCGAAGCGCATCCACCCGCTCCAACCCGCGTCACTGAGACTGGGCTCGGACTCATACGCCCAATGCGGGCGGAGGATCGCGCCGTTTTCAATGAAGGGGTCGTCCTGAGTCACGGCGATGTCAGCGGTGTAGCGCGTGTGGTTGCCGCCGAATTGTGAGATCACGCCGTTCATGACGTAACCGAAGTAGTCTTCCTCGGTCGGGTAGAACGCATCGCTGGGTGAGAGGGTGTCTTCGATGCTGGGGCATGACAGAACATTCAATTGCTTGTTGATGTAGGGCCAGGTGCTCCAGATCCAGTTGGGCCGATGCGACTGAATGGTCAGGGCGTGGGTTTTGGCGAACTGGCTGCCGCGTGCGTCCTGAAAGGGAAACATGTTGTGATTGTCATGGCCGTAGATCATCATTGCCGTGACGATCTGCCGCTGATTGGACCCGCAAGCGACGAGCTTGGCGGTGTCGCGCGCCTTGCTGAGCGACGGCAGCAGGATTGCGATCAGCAGGGCGATGATCGCAACGACCACCAGCAACTCGATCAGTGTGAAGCCAAGTCGACGCATGAGACATGTTCCAAAGAAGCCCACGGATTAAATCCGTGGGCTTCGTGCGTGAATAATCAGCGACGCCGTCGCGCCAGCAGGCCGCCCAACATCGCGAGCCCGGCAGGCAGCGCGGCGGGGGTGGGCACGCTTAACACAAGCAGATGTCCGGGGCCGTTGAGTACCGTGTTGTCGATGATCGTGCTGGAGGTGCTGGCGCCGGTGATCATGCGGAGCTCGCCGCTGGAATAGTCGGTGAAATAGATATTTCCGGCGATGTATTCAACATCGAGATATGCGGAGCTGCCTGTGTTGTTATCGAAAATTTTCACGCCGGCCACGGACGTATCGACATCAAAGTTGAAGATGTCGGGGGTGCCGAAGACGGTGGCGAGGAACCGGCCGTTGACCGGATCCCAGCTGAGGCCCTGAGGTCTGTCAACGGTGGCGAGTTCGCCGAGGTACGCGCCGGAGGAGCCGTCGAAGATGGTGATGGTGTCGCCTTCGCGGCTGGTGACGTAGAGATTGCCGTCGGGCCCGAAGGCGATGCCGCGCGGGTTGTCCAAGGTATAGTTGACGCTGTCTGTGGTGGGGGCGAAGGTGGACACGGCGTTGGTGGCGGTGTCAATCATGTAAACGCGGTCGGAGTCCGTGCCGAAAGCCACGGACATGTACAGATTCCCATCGGGCCCGATCTCCAGGGCTTCGGGCCGGCCGGTGAAGTCGACGCCTTCGGTGGCCACGGTGCCGAGCAGAACGCCGTTGCGGTCATACTTGAGCACGCTTCCGCCGTCGAATTCCTCACCGATGTAGACATTGCCGGCGGCGTCCTGCGCCATGCCGTTGGGTTGCGACAGCGACGAGGCGAACACGCCGGTCTGCGTCCATGTTGTTCCATCGACGTGGTACTTGAGTACGCGGCCGTTGAGCGTATCGGCGATCAGCACATCGGCGGTGCTCCCTGCCCGGTAGATCATCTGGTTCACGTCTTTGCTGCTCAGGGCCCGGTCGTAGACGCGCACATCGTCGATCGATCCATCGAAGAATCCGGTCGACTCGCTGCCGTAGGAACCGACGCGCCAATCGACCGCCTGCGAGATCGCCCCGGCGCTGGAGCCGATGGCAAACGCCTGATTGTCGACGTGGAGCGTGAAATTGTTTGACTGTCGCGTGATGCCGACGAGGTGATACTGCCCGTCGACAAGATTGACCGGCGCGGCGGTTTCAGGGACGCCGCCGTTCTGGAACCAGAACAACTGGCCGGAACTGTTGACGCTGAGGTTGGCCCGACCGACCTGCCCGTTGTTGGACGAGAAGATGTGGTACTGGCTGGCGGGGGCGGCGTCGACCTTGACCCAGGCGAAGACGCTGAAGTCATCGGTGGCGGGGACCAGCGACGCCGCCGAGCCGTCGAGCTGCACACGGTCCGAGGTGGAGGGCGTGAACCCGAAGGCCGTATCGATCACACCGGCGACGCCGAGCGTCGTGCCGCCTTCGGCTGTGCCGTCCAGCGTGCCGATGGTGTCGACGGCGGTGGTCCCGCTGGTTTCATCAAAGCGCCATTGGCCGATGAGGCCGGTGGTGATGTCGGCTTCCGCGGCGCATGTGAGGCTCAGCGCGGCGGCGGCAATCAGCGGCATGCGGATAAGCGTCGTTCTCATGTCTTGATCTCCTGTTTCGAGTTTGATCTGCTGGATTGCGATGCAGGTGTCGGATCGAAGTGTTCTGATGGTTCAGGCGCCAGTTTGTACAGGGCGTTGATCTGGTCAGCACTCAAGGCGCGATCAAACACGGCCGTCTGAGTCAGCCAGCCGGTGTATGCATGATGGCCTGTCGGAGAGCCGCCAAGCACCCAGGTGGATTTCGCCGGCGCGATGGTCTCGTCGGAATCCAGCGAGCCGACGATCTGACCGTCGATATAAAGCGTGAACAGACCGTCGCGGCGCGTCAGGCCGGCCATGTGCCAGCGATCGTCCGCAACGGGGCCGGGTGAATCCAGGTGCACCTGCGGTTCAGACCCGATGAACCATTTCAAGAGTCCATCTTCGATGTAAAAGTTCGCGCGGCCGGCGAAGCCCCAGTTGTCTGAAACCAGGTGACCCTGGCTCTGCTGGCTCGTGCGCAGCCAGAGGGTGATGGTGAAGTCGGCCAGTTCCGGCAGCAGTTGGCCGATGCCTGTGTCGATGCCTTTGGGCTTGCCGTCGAAACGATATGCCGCGTTGAAGGGGCCGGTCGCTTCGAAGTGCGCTTCGGCATGATTCACCGTCGGGCGCTGCCCGATGACATCGCGCATCGCCGACGCGTCCGGCTGGTTCATCGGCCAGTAAGCCGTCGGCCGCAGGTACATCACGTGCCTGGAATACTGTTTTTGCGGGGTCACCTCATCTATGGCGATCTGCTGAGACTCGCGACTCACGCGGCAGGTCGTGCCGACGGACAGGCGTCGGGTATCGACGATGCGGCCGCCGGCGTCCAGCGCCATGGCGTCTACGGAGCCCTCGATCACGCTCACCTGGGTCGTCGCCCCCGCAGCGTCGACGGTGATGGCGAACACCGTCCCCCGATCGATCACGCGGCAGCCGGGGCTTTCGACCGTGAACCCGATCGCCGAATGCGACACGCTGGCGTAGAGCGTTCCGCGGTCGATGCGCACGTGCATCGGCTGTCGCAGATCGACCTGCGCCGGGCCGATGATTGTCATCGCTACGCCTGAGAATAGCTGAATGTCCAGCGTGCCGGCGCCGATCGACAGCACACGCGGCGATACATCCTCGCCAAGATTCAGCGGATCGCTGAGCCAGTCGACATCGTTGGCCCCGGTGATGGTCGCAATTGGAATCGTGGCGACATTCGCCATCGGCTGTGGCGCCACGTCCGCGCGGTGACCGGCAAGGTTCATCGCCACGATCAACCCCACCGCCCCGGCAAACACGAGCATCGCCGCGATCGCCGATCGCCACAGCGTCCAGCGAACACCAGTCGTCTGCGGCTTCGTGAGCGTGGCCGATCGATCGGTGTCGATCAGCCAGCGGATGCGGTCGGCCAGGGGCTCGGACATCAGCCTCGCCTGAAGGCACAGCCTGGTAAAGCGACGGGTCAATTCACCATCGCTGCTGAGCATCGCGTCCAGTTCGATGAACTCGTCTTCCACCAGCACATCATCGAGATAGCGGCAGGTCAGCCAGACGAATCGATCGTCGCCGCCCTGCGGCTCTGCTTCGTGATTGAGCGGAGGCTGATTCATGACCGATCCTCCGCCATGCGATTTCGCACGCACTCGGCCAGCGTTTTGTTGATGCGACTGACAGCCACGTATGCCGCGGTCAGATTTCGATTCAGCGCCTCGGCCAGCCGGGTTCCGGTCAAACCCTCTACGTAACGCAACTCCACCACTCGTCGGGCGTATGGCGACAACTTCTCCAGGCACATCCGCAGTGCGGTGATGGTTTCATCGACGCGCGTGGAATCCTGCATGCCCCAGGCGGCGTCGAGATTGTCCAGCGTCTGCGGTGAGAACACGAGTTGATCGCGCGTCCGCTGCTGCACGGCCTGCAGGGCCTTGTTGCGGGCCGCCCGGCGGATCCACACCCGCAGGGATTCAATGTCCGTCGTATCGTCGATCTTCTCCGTGGCGAGAATCCACACGTCCTGCAAAACATCCTCCGCGATGTGCTCATCCCGCACGATCACCCAGATGTACGAAAACAACCGCATCCGATCGGCCATGATCGTCTTGAGAATGCGATTTCGGTCTGCTGCCACGTGATGGCCTCCGATTCCAAGTTCAGATAGATCCGCTCATAGCGGCGTTTTTATACATGCGGAGAAAAATAAACCCGCCGGGAAGGTTGAAATTTTCGGTTGGTGGTGAGAGTTTACAGGGTGGCATGTATAAACAGGGGCGATTGGCCGGATCCTTCTGTGGATTCACAACCATTTATCACGGAGTGCTCTGCACATGATCCCGATGACTGTTCTACGGCGGATTCTGCTGGCGGCGTGCGTTGCGGCTGTCTGGTCAACGACTTACGCCCAGACGCCGAATGACTCCGCCGTGCCGGGGACGGTGATCGGTCACATGCCGGCGGCTGGCGGGATGTACGTCGGCTCGCCGAGCATCACGATTCTGCCGGACGGAGCGTACGTGGCTTCGCACGATCTGTTCGGACCGAAAACGAAAGAACACGAAGCGGCAACGACGCGGGTGTTTCGCAGTGAAGATCGCGGGCGGACCTGGCGACAGGTGGCCGAGGTCAAGCCGGCGTTCTGGTCGAAGCTGTTCGTTCACCGCGGCAAGCTGTACCTGATGGGACCGACGGCGCACCACGGCGACCTGGTGATCCGCCGCAGCGACGACGGCGGCGCGACATGGACGCAACCAACTGATGCCAAGCACGGCCTGCTTGCCGAGGGTCAGTACCACACCGCGCCGATGCCGATGCTGATTCACAACGGCCGCATCTGGCGGGCGATCGAAGACGCCACCAACGGTCGCAAGTGGGGCGCCCGCTACAGCCCGATGGTGTTCAGCGCCCCGGTCGATGCCGACCTGCTGGATGCAGCCTCGTGGACACACACCAACTTCATCAAGATCGACCCGACCTGGCTCGGCGGGAAGTTCAACGCATGGCTCGAAGGCAACGCCGTCGTGACGCCGGACGGTCACATCGTCGACATTCTCCGCATGCACAGCGGGCGAGATGGCGGGCGTGCGGCGGTCGTTCGCATCAGCGATGATGGCAAGGTCGCCAGCTTCGATCCCGAAAAGGATCTTATCGATTTCCCCGGCGGCGCGAAGAAGTTCACGATCCGTTATGACGAGCAGACCAAGGCGTACTGGTCGCTGGTCAATCCCGTGCTGCCGCGCCATCAACATGACGCCGCGGCGGCGGGGGTTCGCAATGCGCTGGCGCTGATGAAATCGACAGACCTGAAAAACTGGGAGATGCGCTGCATCGTGATGTACCACCCGAATGTGTCGCATCACGGCTTCCAATACCCCGACTGGGCATTCGACGGCGACGACATCATCGCGGCGATCCGTACCGGCTACGATGACGGCCTCGGCGGGGCGCACAACGCCCATGATGCGAACTTTCTGACCTTCCGCCGTCTGTCGGATTTCCGCGCGCTGAAGATGGCTGATTCGGTCATCGCACCGGATCAGGTTGGCCTGCCGGCTTCGAAGTAGAAGCAAAAATATCCATAAAATTTGAACGGTGATGTCGAGTTCACCGGGGCCGCCACCGTAATGACCCTGGAGGCCTTGCATGGATCGCGAAACCGTGGTGCGGCGTGTAATGACACATCGTCCTATGTTCGTTGGGTTTATATTATCCATCGTGCGCGATTATCACCTGGCTGAAGACGTCTACCAGGAGACAATGGTGCGTGCGATCGAGCACAGCGATACCTTCGAAAATGAGACCCATCTGCTGGCGTGGGTCCGCAAGGTCGCCCGCAATGAGTCGATCGAACTGCTTCGCCGCAAGAATCGCGAGCCGGTGATGCTCAACGCCGAGGTGTTGGACCTGGTCGAAAGCGAGTGGAGCCGGATGACGCCGATGTCCAGCCAGGACATGGCCCAGGCGCTGGAGCATTGTCTGAAGCAACTGACGCAGCGTTCGCGCCGCCTGATCGAGATGCGTTACGCCCAGTCGCTGACTGGCCACGAAATCGCGCGCGTCACCGATCGCAAGCCGCAGTCGGTTTACCAGACGCTGCATCGGGTCTACCGCAAGCTCAACGATTGCATTCAACGACAGACCGCCTCGCGAGGAGCCGCTTCATGACGCAGGCGGCCGAACATTTCGACGATCTGGCTGCACTGCTGGCCGGGTATGAACAGGGCAACCTCAGCCCCGCCGAGCTGGCCGCGTTGAATGATCGGCTGGTTCACGATGTTGAGGCACGTCGCTGGTTCAACGAATATTTTCAACTTACGGCCGCGATCCGCAGTCGCTACCAGGTTGACGCCACCGGTTCGATCCCGTTTGAGTCGGCCGTCGATGCGGCGCCGACCGTCGCGCCGCGAGGCATGACGTGGCTGAAATACGCCGCGGCCGCCGCGGTGATTCTGCTGGCGGCAGTGGGGTGGCTGATCCAACGACCGGTTTCGTCGAGCGAATCCTCATCGCCGACCGGCCGCATCGCCATCGCCACGCTGCTTCACAGCCGGAACGTCACGTGGGGTTCTGACCCGCTGACCGAAGGGATGCCGATCGCCGATCGTACGATCGCGATCCGCGAGGGGCGAGCCGACCTGATGATCGGGGCCGGCACGATGATGAGTCTGATCGGCGACACCGAGGTCCGACTCGACGGCCCGATGCATGTGACGATGATTCGTGGCCGGGCGGTATTCGACTGTCCGCCTTCGATGAAGGGGTTCTCCGTCGGCTTGCCGGGCGTTGAGGTGATGGATTTGGGGACGAGATTCGCCGTGGCCCAGTCGGAGGTCGACGGCACCGAAGTGCACGTGCTCAAAGGCCACGTGCGTGTGAGTCTGACCGGCGGCGCCATGAACGGTCGGCAGATCGAACTGGCGGCCAACCAGGCGGTGCATCTGACGGCCGACCGCTCGACGGCGACCGACATCGCGTTGAACGTTCATGCGTTCGACAGCGAGCGCGGCGACGAAGTGCTCATCAGCGATACGCGCGGCGACCGGGTGCTGCGCTACGACCTGAACGGTCAATACATCGGCCGCTTCATCACGTCCGAGAGCAATCCGCCGATGCGGCGGCCCGGCGGCATCGTCATGGGCCCTGATGGTCGGGTGTACCTGGCGGAGTCGGATGCCGGTGGCCGAATTCTCTGCTTCGATCGTGAGGGGCGATACGAGTCGACGTACTGTGCCGGCTCGCCGGGCGTGACGCCGGATACGCTGGTGTTCGGCCCCGATGGAGCGCTGTATTTTACCGATGCCTTCAACTCGAAGCAGGTCTATCGCGTCCAGCGCAGCGCGGCGCACGTGTTCATCGCCAACAGGTATGCCCCGGATGCCCCGGGGCGCCATTTCGGCGTGCCGCGCGGCATGTGCTTCGACGATCGCGGCCGGTTGCTGGTCGCCGATCGTGAATCCGGCGACGTGTTGGCGTTTGCCGGCCCCGAGGCGGCCAAGCCCGGCCGACTGCTGGAACTGGTCGTCGACGGTCTGTCGCGTCCGCAATCGTTGCTGTGGCGCGATGACAAACTCTACGCCACGCAAACCGGCGGCCCCGGCAGCGGCCTCTGGTCGGTTTACCCGACGCCCGCCGCTCGGGCGCATCCGCCGGTCGCCCTGAACTTCGTCGTCGAAGCCCAGCGACTTGACGATGGCAGCACGTTGGTCGTTGACACTTCAGCCCGACTGGTTTTTCGCGTTCTTGCCGACGGTGAAATCATCCGTTTCGGCGCCGACGAAAAACTGATCGGCCCGACGCATGTTCTATTGATGCCAACTGAAAATCCACTCACCGAGAAGGAGTAATTTGATGCAAGATCGTTCACAAGCCACCTCGATCGTGTCGAATCCGACTACGCGACTGTTTGCATTGGTCGTCATGGCCATGGGCCTGTTGATGATGACCGCGCCGATCGCGCGCGGCGACACGACCGTGCTCGTGACCCAGGGCATTTCCGACAATGTGCTGAAGTATCAGGTCGACGGCGACAACTGGCATTACCTGGGTGTATTCGCCAGCGGAATGGACTTGCCGACTTCCATCGCGCAGCAGAGCGGCACCGGCGACATCTTTATCGCCAGTTCGCTGGATCATGAGATCAACCGCTATGCCGCCGACGGCACGCCGATTGGCCTGCTGGCCACACTTGCGGATCGTCCCGACAAGATGGTGCTCGGGGCCGACGGCAATCTGTACGCCACGATCGCTTTCGGCTCCGGCGGTGTGGATGACACCGTGCAGAAGATCGACACATCCACCGGCGCCGTCACGACATTCATCGCCAAGACCGATAGCGTCAACTACACGTTGAACACACCCCGCGGCATCGCGGTGGACTCTGTCGGCAACCTCTACATCGCCAGCCGCGGCAACGGCACCATTTTCAAGTTCGACTCGGCGGGCAATTATGTGGCGGACATCGCCAGCGTCTCCAATGCGACCGGCCTCAGCTACGACGCCGTCAACGATCGCCTGTTGGTCATCGGCGGAACGAGCAACATCTCCGCGGCCAACCAGTACGAAATCACCAACCTGGCCACTACACCGACACTGAACGCTCTTTATACCGGCGGCAACATCCAGAATGCATTGGATACCCGCTACATCGAGGGCTACGCCTACTGGTCCACCGTTGCTCTGAGCAATCCGAACGACGTGATTGCCTATGCGGATTCGCTGTCGACGTATGTGGTTGCCACCGGCGGATTCGCCGACGCGACGTCCATGTTCGCACTGATCCCGACGCCCGCGGCGCTGCCTGGCGGACTGATGATGGTGGGGCTGCTGACTCTCAAACGCCGCCGTTCATATTGAAATGACCAAGCCCACGGATTGGATCCGCGGGCTTCTCGGAAATCACGATATGCGTAAACAGGCATTCACACTCATCGAACGGTTCATGGTCGTCCGCATCATCGCGCGGCTGACCGCCATTCTGCGGCCTTCGCTGGCCCGGGCCCATGAACCGGCTCGGCAGGCGGCCTGGTTTTTCGCATTCTTGCCGGCGGTGAAATCATCCGCTTCGGTACTGACGAAAAACGGCGCGCCGACACATGTTCTACTGATGCCGATTGAAAATCCATTCACCGAGAAGGAGTAGTCTGATGCAGAATCGTTCACAAACCACCGCCGCCGCCACCGTCCATCCGTTAAAACGACTGATCTCGCTGGCCGTCGCGGTCGTGTGCATGCTGCTTTTGATCTCGCCGGCTGCGCAGGCTGCTCCGGTGCTGGTGGCCAACGGCGGCGCCGACGAAGTGCGTCTTTACAATGTGACCGGAACCACGTGGTCTTTTGTGAAAGTATTCGCCAATGGGATTGATCTGCCCAGCGCGATCGCCCAGGACAAGGCGACAGGCACGGTATACGTCAGTGCCGCCACCGAAATGAACATCTATCGGTATCAATCCAACGGGACGTTGATTGGTTCGTGGAATTCGACAGACAGAGTCGACAAGATGGTTCTCGGGCCCGACGGCAATCTTTACGGCACCGTCGCATTCGGTTCGACCAATGACGATACCGTGCTCAAGATCGACACCACCAGCGGAACCGTTTCGACATTCATCGCCAAAACCGACACCGTCAACTACACGCTGAACGCGCCGCGCGGCATTGCCGTCGATCCCAACGGTAATTTCTATATCGCCAACCGAGGCGCCAGCGAGGTGTTGAAGTTTGATTCGTCCGGCGCTTACCAGGGCGTGGTTCTCAGCGGCCTGAGCACGGTGAGTGGTCTCAGCTACGACGCGGTCAATGATCGCCTCCTGGTCAGCGGCGACACCTTCAACATGAGCATTTACGAGGTGACCGATTACGCCACCGGCACGCCCACGGTGACCGAAATCTACACCCCCAACGACATCGGCAATGTGCTCGACGTCAAATACATCGAGGGCAATGTGGTTTGGGGCTCGCTGCTGAGCGGCTCCGACGTGGTTTCGTATTCAACTTCGTCCACAACCCACGTTGATGTGCTGACCGGGTTGAACGATCCCCACTTCCTGCTCGAACTGATCCCGACGCCCGCGGCGCTGCCCGGCGGGCTGATGATGATGGGGCTGCTGACTCTTAAGCGCCGCCGTTGAAACAGGCCACCGCCTGCACGCGGCCATGCGGCGAAAGTCGTGTGGTCGCATTCACCGTGCTCCACCGACACGGCCGCCAGAGGAACCAACATGCGCCGACAGGCATTCACACTCATCGAACTGCTCGTGGTCGTCAGCATCATCGCGCTGCTGATCGCCATCCTGCTGCCGTCGCTGACCCAGGCGCGAGAGCTGGCCCGGCAGGCCGCCTGCGCGTCCAATCAGCGGCAGTTGCACCTCGGATCGACGATGTATGGGTTCGACTACAAAAACTACTTTCCGTTTCAGTATGCCGGCAAGGGGTGGGTGCGGACGAATCCCCTGAGCACCGGTTTCGCCTTGCCCAACTGGATCAGAAACATCTATCCCTACATCAACGAATCCCTGGAGGTTTTGTCGTGTGACAGCATCGACGACTATCCGACCAACTCCAGTCCCACCGAAACCGAACGATTCGGTTACTGCATGAACGGCATCATCGCCGAGTTCGGCCCCGATGTGACGCGGCATCCGTCCACGGTGTCTGTCTTCCAGGACGACTACCAGATGCACAACAGCGCCAACCTGCGTCCGCACTACAACAAGAACGAAGAGGCGGATCTCGAAAAGGCGCTGTGGAGCGGGTGGATGCGCTGGGGCGCCGGCACCGATCTGCGTGATCGGCCCCACGAAGGCAAGATCCTGGCTTTCCTCGACGGCCACGCCGCCTACATGCATCCCGAAGAGATCTCCAGCGCCGACTTTGGTCTGCTCATCGACGGGCAGGACACCTACGAAGCCAACATCCCCGCATACAACGCCCCCGGCCGCGTGGGGCTGCCGATGCGTTAATTTCATTCCATGAGTTCTGTTCCAATGCGTTATACCGTTGCGATCCTCTTCGCTCTTGTGGTCGTCTGCCCGACGCTCGCTGCGTCGCCGGACAAGGCTCGGCCGAACATCATCTTCATCCTCACCGATGATCAGGCCGCCTGGGCGCTAGGCGCCAGCGGTCACCCGGATGCGAAAACCCCGACGCTGGATCGACTCGCTCAACAGGGTGTGCGCCTGACCAACTGCTTCACCGTCACGCCGGTGTGCAGCGCCTCGCGTGCCGCGATCGTCACCGGTCAGTACCCCAGCGAAGTCGGCATCACCGATTATCTCGACGCCAAACGTCAACCCCACCTCGGGCTCGACCCGGCCGTGCTGACCTGGCCGCGCCTGCTGTCTGAACACGGCTACGCCACGGCGCTGATCGGCAAGTGGCACGTCGGCCCGGATGATGAACATCATCCCACACGATGCGGGTATGACTATTTCGCCGGCTTCCGCGTCGGCGGGATGACCTCCGTAGACCCGACCGTGGAGATCGACGGCAAGGATCGCGTCATCAAAGGCTGGACGCCGGACATTCTCACGGACCTGGCGATCGACTACGTCAAGACGCATCGCGATAGGCCGTTCGCGATGTCGCTTCACTTCTGGGCGCCGCATGCGAATATCGTCCAGCGCACGCCGGACGGCGATCGCACCTGGCTGCCGCTGTCGGATGCCGACTGGTCGCCGTTTGAGTCGATCACCCCAGCGCTTCCGGAGCCGAGTTATCCCAAACTCGACACGCCGCGCGCTCAGCGCATGATGCGTGAATATCTCGCGTCGGTCGCCAGCGTCGACCGCAATGTGAACCGGCTGCTGCATACGCTCGACGCGCTGAAACTCGCGGACAACACCATCGTGATCTTCACCGCCGACCACGGTTTCAACCTCGGACATCACGGCATCTGGCACAAGGGCAACGGTCGCTGGCTGCTGACGGACAACCGCGGCCCGCGACCGAATCTGTGGGACCACTCGCTGCGCGTGCCGTGCATCATCCGCTGGCCCGGCGTGATCAAACCCGGCACCACGGCCGACCGCACCGTGACCTTCCTCGACTGGTATCGCACGCTCGCCGCCGTGGCGGGCATCGACGTGCCGGCGGATTCACCCGTGCGTGGCCGCAATGCGCTGCCCGTGCTGTTGGGCCGGCCGGTGAAGCAGTGGAATGACACGTTCTACACACAGTACCGCATGTGGGACTGGAACCAGACCGGCGCCGACCTGCACGCGATCCGCACGCCGCAGTGGAAACTCGTGCGCGACCTCAAACACGACGGCCTCGAAGAGCTGTATCACCTCGCGGCCGATCCCGATGAAAAGTTCAACCTCATCCATTCGCCCGATCCCTCGGTGCGATCGGCGCTGCGCCGGCTCGATGCGGAGTTGGCCCGCCGACTGGATGAAGTCTCGATTGTTCCACCCAAACCTCTGGCCCACGAGTAAATCATGTTGCGACAAGTTCGACTGCTGTTTGTGTTGATGTTCATGGCGATGTGCGTTCCGCTGTCGGCCGGCGAGCCGATCAAGCTCGACGCGGCGAAGGTACGCGTCACCGCGACGGGTTACCGCATTGGAACCATGAAAGAACTGGCGTTCGCCTTCAACAATCGACCGTATCGCTGGAAGGGCATACCCAGGCAACTGGTAGGCTGGAAGTACACCCAACTGTACGGCGGACAGAAGCGGAAAATGCAGGTCACCTGTGAGCAGGCCTGCGATGTGTTCATCGCCACCGCGCCGTCGCAGCCGATGAATCTCGACGGATGGGAGCCGGTCGAGGGGCTGACGTTCCGCTACGCCGGGACAAACACCAACGTGAAGATGCAGGTGTACAGCCGCAGATGTGAGCCCGGTCAGACGTTGACCATTCCGCAGGACAACTGGGCCGGTTCGACGCTGCTGGCGCCGGAGATGTGGGCCAAGATCGACACCTCGTGGATCGACCTGTCGAAAGTGCCCGGCGTCGTGATCGATCATCAACCGGCCTGGAGCGCGATGTACATCGGCTCGCCGAGCATCGCCATCCTGCCGAATGGCGACTACGTGGCCTCGCACGACCTGTTCGGCGGCGGCAGCACATTCAACGAGATGGGGCAGACGCGCCTGTTCACCTCCAGCGATCGCGGCAAGACATGGAGCCGACTGCCCGACCTGCTCGGTAAGTTCTGGGGTACGCTGTTTGTCCATCGCGGCAATCTGTACATCATCGGCGCGCGTCATCGCTTCGGCGATACCGTGATCCGTCGCTCCACCGACGGCGGGCGCACGTGGACCGATCCCGTCGACGGCAAGTCCGGTCTCATCCTGCACGATCGCACGCACTGTGCGCCCCAGCCGGTGATGATTCACAACGGTCGACTGTGGCGCGCGATGGAGGATGTCAACGGCGGCAACCGGTGGGGCCGATGGTTCCGCACGTTCATGATGTCCGTGCCGGTTGATGCCGACCTGCTGGATGCATCCAACTGGACGATCAGCAACCGCCTGGCCAGCGATCAGAAATGGGCGGACGGCCGCTTTAATGGTTGGCTTGAAGGCAATGCTGTGGCGACGCCGGACGGCGAAGTCGTCAACCTGCTGCGCACGGAGATCAGCCCCGAAGGCGGGCACGTGTCGCGCGTGCACATCAGCGCCGATGGCAAGACCGCCACTTTCGATCCGGAAAAAGACATCCTCGACATGCCCGGCGGCAACAAGAAGTTCACCATCCGCTTCGACCCGGTGTCGAAGCATTACTGGTCGCTGACCAACTGGGTTCCGCCGAACATCACGACGCACAATCCCGGCGGCGTGCGCAACACGCTGGTGCTGATCTGCTCGAAGGATCTGATCCACTGGACCGTCCGCACCGTCGTGTTGCACCATGAAGACCGTAACTGCCACGGGTTTCAGTACGTCGACTGGGTTTTCGACGGCGACGACATCATTGCCGTGTCGCGCACCGGCTACGACGACGGCATCGGCGGCGCTCACTCGGCCCACGATGCAAACCTCATGACCTTTCATCGCGTGAGCAACTTTCGTAACCTGTCATGGGCGGACTCGGTCGTCGATCCCGCCTCGCTGGGTGTCGATGTGAAAACTGCCCAGTGACGCCGAGAAAGTGGTGCTCGATGCGAATGTGTTGTGCGGCGATGGCGGTGTTGGTCATGATGGCAAACGTGGGCTGCTCCGGGACTGCAAGGCTTAACGAGCGGCAGATCACCCACGCGCCACACGGCCACATTCTGACGAACACCGGTGTGTGGTCACACGACGGGCAGTGGATCATTTACGACATCCGCCACCCCTCCGGCAGCGTGTTCAACGGCAACCGCATCGAGCGCATCAACGTCGACACCGGCGCGGTCGAAGTGTTGTACAAGTCATCGAATGGTGCGTACTGCGGCGTGGTCACCGCGTCGCCGGTCGACGATCGCGTCGTGTTCATTCACGGGCCCGAGCAGCCGACTGATGACTGGCAATACGCCGCCTACCACCGGCGGGGCGTGATTGTCGATGCCGACGCTCCGGGCAAAGCGATCAACCTCGATGCGCGTGATCTGACCGAGCCGTTCACACCCGGCGCCCTGCGCGGCGGCACCCACGTGCATGTGTTCAGTCCGGACGGGCAGTGGGTTTCCTTTACCTATGAAGACCACGTACTGGCGGCGCTCGGCGACGAGCCCGACCCCGACGCTCATGAACACAACCATCGCAACGTCGGTGTCAGCGTGCCTGATCATCCGGTCCGTGTTACGCATGATCATCCCCGCAATCATGATGGTGAATACTTCACCGTACTCGTGACGCGCACGACCGATGCCCCCGCCCCCGGATCGGATCAGATCAGCAAAGCGTACAGCGATGCGTGGGTCGGTATTGACGGGTATCTGCGGCCGGATGGATCACGCCAGCATCGCGCCATCGCTTTTCAGGGCAATGTCGTTGCCGCATCGGGCGATACGATCAGCGAAGCATACATCGTTGACCTGCCGGATGATCTGACACGTCTCGGCGACGGCCCGCTCGCCGGCACCGCCACCACGCGCCCGCGCCCGCCGGCCGGCGTCGTGCAGCGCCGGCTCACCTTCACCGCCGATCGCAAATACCCCGGGCTTCAGGGCCCGCGCCACTGGTTGCGATCATCACCCGACGGCTCGCACATCGCCATGCTCATGCGCGATGATGCCGGCGTGGTGCAGCTGTGGACGGCGTCACCCAACAGCGGCGAGTCGGCCCAACTCACCCACAACGCGCATGACATTGCCTCGGCTTTTTCATGGAGTCCCGACGGCCGCTGGATCGCTCACATGATGGATCGCAGCGTCTGCATCACCGATGCGCAGAGCGGTCAGACGACACGACTGTCGCCGCGCGTCGATGAGTCGATGCAGGCCCCATGGGAAGGTGCGTGCGTGTTCAGCCCCGACGGGCGGCGCATCGCCTACATCCGCAATATGCCGCATGAGTCCGGCGGCAGGTTCAACCAGGTGTTCATCACCGAGTTGGGCTCGCATTAATATGCAAGGAGCGCCCGTGTTATCGTCACGCATTCATCGTTTGGCCGCCTTGGCCGCAGTTTTTATGGCGGCTGTGTTGATGTGTCTTCCAGCGTTCGCGTCGTCTGACAAACGCCCTAATGTTCTGTTCATCGGCGTCGACGACCTGCGCGTCGAACTCGGCTGCTACGGCGACACGATCGTCAAATCACCGAACATTGATGCGCTGGCCAAGCGAGGCATGCGATTCGACCGGGCGTATTGTCAGCAGGCGTTGTGCAATCCGTCGCGCGCCTCGCTGATGACAGGCATCCGCCTGCGGACGATGAACATCTGGGATCTTCACACGCATTTCCGTCAGCGCATCCCGGACGTGGTGACCCTGCCGCAGCATTTCAAGCAGAACGGGTACTTCACGCAGAATATCGGCAAGATCTTCCACAACTGGCGGCAGGACGATTACAAGGGCGATGCGATTTCGTGGAGCGTGCCGGCGGTGATGCATTACAACTCACACTACAACGACAAGCCGCAGGTCGAGGGGCAGCTCCCGCCGGACCTGATCAACACGCCCAAATGCGAGATGCGCGATGTGCCGGATGAGGCTTACTTTGACGGGCGGATTGCGAACCTGGCGGTCGAAGCGCTCGGCAAGCTGAAGGCGAAAGGACAGCCGTGGTTTCTGGCGGTCGGATTCTGGAAGCCGCACACGCCATTTAACGCGCCGAAAAAATACTGGGACATGTACGACCGATCGCAGATCACGCCGCCGACCCATCCCGAGCCGCCGGTGAATGTGCCGGCGATCGCGATGCACGACAGCAAGGAAATTCTCGGGCCGTTTCCGAAGCACCAGGTGACACCCGAGCAGGTGTTGACGCTGCGTCACGGATACTACGCGGCGATCAGCTATCTTGATGCGCAGATCGGCAAGGTGATCGATGAACTGGATCGCCTGGGCCTGTCCGACAACACCGTCATCGTGTTCTGGTCGGATCACGGGTACCACCTCGGCGAGCAGGCGCTGTGGGCCAAGACGTCGAACTTCGAACTCGACGCGCGCGTGCCGCTGATCATCGCGGCGCCCGGCCACCCCGGCGGGCGACACTCCGACTCGATCGTTGAACTGCTGGATATGTACCCGACGCTGGTGGATCTATGCGGCCTGCCGGCGGTGAAGGCGACAGAAGGCGTGAGCCTGCGCAAGGTGCTGGACGATCCGGTTGCGACGGTCAAACCCGCTGCATACACATGGCACTGCCGGCCGGCCTATCCGAGCGACAAAAACCCCATTCAGGCGATGGGGTACTCGATACGCACGCAGCGCTACCGTTACACCGAGTGGTATGATGTGCATAATCAGCGACTGATCGCGCGCGAGTTGTACGATCACAAGTCCGACCCGCATGAAACGGTGAACATCGCCGGGCAGCCGGATTCTCTGGGTGTGATGAACACATTCGTTCGGCGGATGGCTAAGATAGTCAAACCGCTGGATGCGACCAGCGCGACACACCCGTAAGTGTGGCTGCTTGAGGGCGGCTCGCTAGATTGACACATATTTATTCACGCAGCCCGGCAAAATTATTTTTGCCGAGCTGTTAATCTGATGCCTGTTGGCCCTAACTGGTAGTGGCAGGTCACAAGCGTGATCGGGCCGGGAGGTTCGCTTTGTCGTTGAATCCGAATGATCTCGAACGCTTTGTTCAGTTGTTGACCGATCACCAGTCGCGTCTATGGGCGTTTATTCTGGCGGTTGTGGGCAAGGCAGACCTGGCTCAGGAAATCTTTCAGGAGACGAATCTCGTACTCTGGCGCAAGGCAGGGCAGTACGATCCGTCGCGCCCGTTCGGGCCCTGGGCCAAGGCGATCGCCCGGCATCAGATTCTGGCGGCGCGCGAACGTGTTTCACGTGATCGGTTGATCTTTGATGCGGATGTGATGGACCGTATCGCATCGCGTTGCATGGATGAGTCCGAACCCAACGATGCAAGGCAGCTCGCACTGGTCGATTGCATTACGAAGCTGTCGGCGGACCACCGCGCACTGCTGGATCGTCGGTACCGCGCTCAGCAGAGCGTACAGTGCCTCGCGGCCGAATCGAATCGCAGCCCGCGTGGATTGGCGGTGACGCTGCATCGCATTCGTCGGCTACTGGCCGATTGCATTGATACGAAACTGGCTCGGGGGGCCGACGCATGAGTCGCCTGGACGTCGAATCCGATCGTTTGATGGCGTCCTGCCTGGCGGGTGTGGCCTTGCCGGATGAAGTCGCCGAGCTCAACGTCCGGATGGCGGCAGACACCTCGCTGGTCGATGAATACGTTCGGCTCATGCGGATTGAAGCCGCCCTGCAATGGCAACACGGTGGATTGGCCGTGCCGGCTATGACGTTGCCGGCTCCACGGGCCAGTCTCTGGCAATCACGACGTGTTCCGATTCTGGCTACCGCGGCGCTGATCACGCTGTTGGTGATGGCGTGGTTTGTCCTTTGGTCGCGGGAGTCGGCTTCCGTAGCACCCATGAAACCCTCGCGGCCTCAGATGCTGGCGACGTTGACCAGTGCTGAGAATGTGTCATGGCGTTCTGAGCCTTTTTATGAGGGGCAGGACGTTGCCGCGGGAACCATCCGTATGGCTTCCGGCTTTGCGGGATTCTTACTGACTTCGGGCACGCAGGTCGGGCTGGCGGGGGCTACGGAGATTCATCTGAAGGATTCCATGCATGTGGGATTGACGCAAGGTCGGGCGCGATTCACGTGTCCGCCGGATGCGCGGGGTTTTACCGTGCTGGGGCCGGGGGGGCTGGTGGTGGTCGATCTGGGGACGCAATTTGAGATGGCGGTCGATGAACACTCGGGCCGGGTGCGCGTGCACGTGACGCAGGGCCTGGTTCAGGTTCGCACCAGCGAGCAGGCTATTGTCGCCATTGAGCCACTCGACCTGACGGCCGATCAGATGCTGGAGTATGACCCAATTGCGGGCCATGTGGTGCGCTTGGGCGTGCCGGTCGCCCCGCGCGTCTCGGGTGCGGTGACGTGGCTTGATGATCCACCGGCGAGCGTGCAGAACGACCGGTTGACCGACGACACAACCATGTTTGCATTCCTCGAACGTGCGGCGGTGAAGCTGGACAGCGATCTGGTCACGCCGCATGGCAAAGTCGCTGCCGGCACGCTTGTCGATGTCTACCTGCTTCATAAAGACGCCACGGGGCTTGAAGATGTCGAGCTTGAGGGAGCGATCCAGTTCGACCGTCCGATCCTCGCCGCCATTGATGACACCGCGCTGTTGGGCCGAACCGACCCGACGCTTGGTTCGCCGTACACCCGTTATGACACGCTGAGCATTCGCGGGCTCGAGTCGGGCGCCGATCGCATCGACTGGAGCCCCGAGCGTAATGCCGTGAGCGTTCGGTGGGTCGGGTACGGCCCGGACGATTTGCGGTTGATTGTGGCGCATCAGACCTCGGGGACCACAGTTCAAGTGCAAACCAATTCTCGTGAAAGGAGCAAGTGATGAGGAAACTGCAACTGAAATTGAGCCTGCTGGTGATCGGGCTGATGATCGTCATGGCCGCACCGGTAGATGCCGCTACGGTGTACCTGATCAACGATGGCGGCACGATCCGTTCTTATGCCGGGTTCGATGCATCCGGTGGTTCCACGGCTTTCGACAACATCTCCCTCGGCAGTCAGGGCACGACTGAAACGACCGTCGCGGCCTACGCCTCGTATCAGGGATTCACCATGACGCCCGATGGCAGTGTCTACGGCGTGGCGGGCAACGGCGAAGTGAATCGCTGGAATTCTCTGACAAGCTGGCTCGCCGCCGATGCGCCGACCACCCAAAGCACGGGCGCCTACAATGCCGGCGAATTGCACGGGCTCAGCTACGATGCCAATACCGGTGGGTTTTACGTCACCTACGAAGGCGACAACTCGTCGCAAAACGACGGCGATGTCGGGCAGTACGCTACGCTCAGCGACTTCATCAACAACACTGGCGCGAGCGTTTCTTCGGCAACCTATGGCGGCAATCGACTCAACTTCTATTACCCGGATGAGGACGCCCCCGGCAATTTCGGCTCGATGATGTCGGGCGCCAACTATTTTCAGGTTTCCGGATCTGGCCAGCTCGAAGGTTGGCAAAGCCTCGCCGCGTATATCGCCAATTCAAACAATCGCACGTACGAAAAGTCAAACTTTGCGCCGTCGATCATCGGGGGTTTCGCTGATCTTACAACGGCGATTCCCACACCGGCCGCGCTGCCGGCTGGGCTTGTCCTGCTCGGCGGCATGTTGATGCGTCGTCGTTCACATTGATCGGTCCAAGCCCACGGATTTAATCCGTGGGCTTCATGGAACACCATTCATGCGCCGACATGGTTTTACACTCATCGAGTTGTTGGTCGTCGTGGCGATCATCGCATTACTGATTGCGATTCTCTTGCCGTCGATGGATAGGGCACGTGAAATCGCCCGGCGCGCGGCGTGCGGCTCCAACCTGAGGCAGATCGGCATGGCGCATATCATGTGGGCTAACGATCACCGCGGCGAACTGGTCCGCGGCCAGCCCGAACTCGACGGGGGCTGGGGCTTGTACGCCATCTGGTATGCCCCCTCGACAGGCCTTGAGAACATGCCCGAAATCCGTCGCTTCCGCCAGCACGGCATTCTTGCCGGGCTCGGTTATACCACCCCCAAAATATTCTATTGCCCGAGTTGGGAGTATCCCGGCATCCAATACGATCAACTGGACGACAACAGTTCCGGAGGCGGATGGCCGGATGACAACGTGCTGCCGGTCGGCCAGTCGTACGCCCAAAGCAGTTATAACTATCGATGCGTGATCAATGCCCCGAACTACCGCAGCGCTCGAATGGGCACGGATTCTGGTACGATTGCGATCATGGCTGATGCATTCATCGATCCTGCACGCGGTGTCGACTGGCATCACGAGGAAGGTTACAACGTGCTGCGAATGGCCGGTGATGTCGCCTTCTTCAACGATCCACAATTCGAAATCCGTGATCTGAACGGTGGGGCTAGTTACCAGGACGGCGCTGACGGTTTTCTTTTGCAAGAGCAGGTCTACAGGGATATCTTTCGTTGATGCGGCGTGTATTGCTGATGGTTGCGATGTGTTGCCCGGCGGGGTGGGCGGCGAATCCGGATCAACCCAACATTGTATTCGTGCTCATCGATGATATGGGCTATGGCGATCCGAGCGTCTACGGCAATCGCAAGGTCGATACGCCGAACATGGATCGCCTGGCCGCGCAAGGGTTGCGACTGACCAACTTTTACGTGAACTCGCCGATCTGCTCGCCCTCGCGAGTCGCTTTCGCGACCGGCCAATACCCCCAGCGGTGGAAGATTCATTCGTACCTCAACAGCCGCGCCAAGAATCGTCGGCGCGGCATGGCCGATTACCTGGATCCCAAAGCCCCGACGATCGCCCGGTTGCTCAAACAGCACGGCTACGCCACGGCCCACTTCGGTAAATGGCACATGGGTGGGGGACGCGATGTCGATGATGCGCCACCGCCGCAGGCGTATGGCTTTGACGAATCGCTCGTCAGCTTCGAAGGGCTTGGCGATCGCGTGCTGGAATACAACGACGGCCTGTCCAATGCCAGCGCCAAACTCGGCCGCGGCAAAATCCAGTGGGCCCGCAAGCACGAGAAGACCCGCATCTATGTCGATCGCGCGATCGACTTCATCCATCGCCATGTCGACAAACCGTTCTACCTCGAAGTCTGGCCCAACGATGTGCACGACGCGCACAAGCCCGTCCCCGGCGAAGCGGACAAGTACACGAACGTGGCGGACAACGCTTACGACGCGAAGTTTCTGGCGGTGCTCGTGGAGATGGACCGCCAACTCGGGCGGCTGTTCGACGCCATCGACAAGGCGGGCCTTGCCGAGAATACGCTCATCGTGCTCACCAGCGACAACGGCCCAACCGACTGGCCGTTCTACTACAAAGACGGCGGCACGCCCCCCGGCAGCACGGGCGGCCTCTTCGGGCGCAAGTGGAGTCTGTACGAAGGCGGCGTACGCGAGCCATTTGTCGCACGCTGGTTGGGGCGTGTTCCAGCCGGCAAAGTCGACACGCAGACTATCATGGCCGGCATCGATCTGCTGCCGACGTTCTGTCACATCGCCGGGGTGGACCTGCCCGACGACGTCGCCCCCGACGGGCAGAACATGACCGCGGCGCTGATGGGGCAGCCGGTCAAGCGAGCCGCGCCGATCGTGTGGGAATTCGGCGGGCGACGGGCCGGGATCAAACCCGGTAACCCGGATTACATCAGCCCGAAGCTGAGCATCCGCGAAGGTGATCTGAAATTGCTGATCAACCCCGACGGGTCTGACGCCGTGCTCATCGACCTGTCAGCCGATGCGCATGAGCAGCGTAATCTTGCTGCGGATCGCCCCGCCGAGGTGCGGCGATTGTACGAGCAGGTGCGCAGTTGGTGCGACCAGATGAATATCGATACCGCTGAGCCGGTGGACCTGAGCGCGATCCCGTCGCCGATCATCTTTCGCGGGGATGCGCATACGGCTTATCGAGATCCAACGGTGCGCTATCACGAGGGTGTATTCCACCTGTTCTTCACGCTCGTTGAAGTAGAGTCCGACGGTCAGGCGTATTCATACCTTGCGACCAGTCGGAGTACGAATCTGATCGACTGGTCGAAGCCGCGCAAGCTGACGCCGCGCGATCAGAATCTGAACTACGGCAGCCCCGGCAACATCATCCGTTTCGGCGATCAGTGGGTGATGTGTCTGCAAACCTATCCGCGACCCAACGGGGAACCCTACGGCAACGCCACCTCGCGTGTATGGACCATGCGCAGCGACGACCTTGAGCAATGGTCCGAGCCGGAACTGCTCCGCGTGAAAGGGCCCGAAGTGCCGCGCGGAAAGATGGGCCGCATGATCGATCCCTATTTGTTGCGTGATCGTGATGATCCCGGCAAGTGGTGGTGCTTTTACAAGCAGCATGGCGTGAGCCGATCGTGGTCGCGCGATCTGAAAACATGGCACTACGCGGGGCGCGTCGAAGGCGGCGAAAACGTCTGTGTGATCCGCGATGGTGACGAGTATGTGATGTTTCACTCGCCGCCCAATGGCATCGGCATCAAACGCTCGCGCGACCTGGAGCACTGGCAGGACCAGGGCGTGCTCACGCTCGGGCAGAAGCAGTGGCCGTGGACGCAGGGGCGGTTGACCGCTGGTTTCGTGCTCGATCTGCGCGGCGATCCGCGTGTGGGCAAGGCGTTGATGTTCTTTCACGGGTCGGACTATCCCGAGAAGGATCCGCGCGGCGGGTTCGACAATTTCGCCAGTTTGGGGATCGCCTGGAGCGACGATCTGAAACACTGGTCGTGGCCGGCGAAGTCGGATGGACAGTGATCAGGTTCTCAGTGTTTGAGCGGGGGTTTTTCATTCACAAGGCAGAGATTGTGGGCGGGACTGATCGCGTCGCGACTCAGCGTGCTCTGCCAGACGATCTGTTTGTTGCGATCGACTTCGTAAAACGGAACCTTGCCGCCGGGATTGCAGATGACGAGGTTGCCGTTGGCGCGAATCTGAAACCCCGCAAACCAGCGCGGCCCCATGGCGGAGACATCCTCCCGCGTCAGTCGCCAGACAATCGCCCGATTCGGCGTCACCTCGATGATGCCATCGCGCCCGCTGATGAACGTGTTGCCGCCGGCGACGCGCACCGCCCCGAACGGTCGAAACGGCGGGTGATATTCCCACACGACCTGTCCGTCAGTCTGATACTCCCGCACCAGCCCGACTTGCTCTTCGACGACCAGCACGTGTGAGTTATCCAGCATGCGGGCCGTCGTCAGCGCATGTTTGTGCGGCTTGCGCATCTTCACCTTGATTTCGTTGACGATGCGGCCCGCCGGGTCGACGATCAACACGGCGCAGCGACCGGCAGCGCCGACCAGCGTGTTGCCATCCGCCAGGCGCTGACAACTCAGCACCCAGCCGTCGGTTTTGAATTCCCACACCACCTTGCCCGACGCATCAACCTCGCGCACGCCGCCCGTCACGCCCGGCTCAAAGTTGAATGCAAACAGCGTATGCCCATCGGGCAGCGCCCACACATCGCGGCTGACCCCGCTGGGCGTCTGCCAGACCTGATTGCCAGATTCGTCGAATCGAATCACATGCGTCTCGGTCGCCACGACCGACGCCACCATGCCCGGCTCCGCAGCCAGCACCGACCCGGACAGACACACCACCGCACACAACCACCATGTCTTGTTCATGTATGAAAACTCCCGCACGCATCTTGGTAGACCCGTGCGGGAGCCATTCTAACGCGCGGGCTCACCGCTGCTTGCCGACGTAATACCCGAACGGTTCGAGCGTCAGCACGGCATCTTTATTCGTTGTCATCTTCACGCCATGTGACAGCAAGGTGTCAAACTTCGTCGCGTGATCGCCCGGCAGCGGCACACGCACTTCAACGGTCTGATCCTTCACATTGATCACGGTCAGAACCTGCTGATCACCCTTGCGGCGAAGATACGAGAGCACCGCCTCGGGCTGATCGTTGTCGAGCCACTGGACGGAGCCTTCGGTCAGGGCGATCTGCTCGTGGCGCATCGCGCACAGCTTCTGACAGAACTCGAATCGCGCCTTGCCGGCGGGTGTATTCCCGTGGGCCCAGTCGACGGGCAGTCGGGCGTAGATGCTGTGGCGTGCGTGGTCGATGACTTCCTGCCCGTTGTAGAGCATCGGCACGCCGTCGATGGTGAACAGCATCACGAGCGCCGCGTTGACCCGGGGCGTGCTCCAGCGCTCTTCGATGCGGTGGTCGTAGGAGTCGTTGGAGATGTCGTGATTGTCGATGTAGCGGATGAGGCGGGCGCCGCGCGGGCGTTCGTCGGCCATCTTCTGCCAGACATCGCGAATATGCGAGGCGGGCTTGCCTTGTTCCATCGTGCCGCGCACGGCGTTGAACCACGTGAAGCTGTAGTTCATGTCGAAGGCTTCAAGCTGATCTTCGCGGCGCTGGCCCTCGGCGAGCATGCCGATGTCCGGGCGCAGCTTTTCGAGACGGCGGCGGGCGGTCAGCCAGAAGTCCAGCGAGACGGCATCGGACACGTCGCATCGAAAGCCGTCGACATCGAAGTCACGCACCCAGTATTCCATGTTTTTGTACAGGTATTCACGGAATTCGGGGTTGGCGATGTTGGTGTACGGGAAGTTCCACTTGGTGGTGAGGATGTTGCCGTCCTTGTCGCGCTTGACGAAGTTGGGGTGGTCCTTGATGAACACGGCATTGGGCCCGCAGTGCAGGTAAACCATGTCCAGCAGGACGCGCAGGCCTTGCTTGTGTGCTTCGTTGACGAAGGCCTTGAGGTCTGCGTCGGTGCCGTACTCGGGGTCGACGTGGTAGTAGTCCTTCATGCGGTACGGGTTGCGGGGATTGTTCATGCCGGACCGCTTCTGGCGGGGGCTCCAGCCGTCGCGGTCCATGTCGTCGTCGGCAACAAACACCGGGCACAGATAGATGATGTCGACGCCGAGTTCGGCGAGATTTTTCAGGCGGGCGGCCGCGGCGTTGAGTGTGCCTTCGGGGGTGAAAGCACGCGGCTGGATCTGGTACATCACGCCGCGCTGCACCCATTGCGGGGCGGCCTTGGCGTCGCGTTGGTTCAGCGGGGTCGGATTGGCGGCCAGGGCGAGCGTGGTCAACGCCAGCAGGCACACGGTGGTGATCACGGTCTTGCTCATCAGATAATCCTTTCGATTGCGATCGTCAGTTTGGTTCGCGCGTCGTGCCTGAGCACAGCGCGCTGGGAGAACCCTTGTGCCCGTCGCGATCGACGGCGCGCACGCGGTAGTAATAGGTCGTATGCGGTTTGAGCCCGGTGTCTTCGAAGCGAGCGGTGACATAAGGGCCCGGCAGGACATCGGCCACGAAGGTGTCGGCCGTCAATTCGAAGTCCGACGACTCGGCCCGGTACAGTTCGTAACGAGACAGATCGGATTCGAGGTTCTGACCCCACTGCAGGTAGAGCATGTCGGATGTGTCGCCACGCCAGGCTCGCGGGTCGCTGATCAGACCCGTGTAGACATTGCCGACTCGTGCCGGCGGCGAGTCACCTTTTGCGAGTGTTTTGGCCTGCACGGATGACGAAGCCGGGCTCTGGCGCAGGTCGGTGGTCACGGCGGCGATGCGGTAGTGCCAGATTGCGCCGGGGCTCAACCAGTCGTCGACGTGATGCGTCTGGTCGGTCGTGGTCAGCAAATGGTATTCATCCGGCGCAAAGTCGGCCTGTTCGCCGCGGTAGATGCGGTACTGCTGCACACCGGCGACGGGTTCCCACTGCAGCGAGATGCTTTTATCCGTACAGTCACCAGCGGTCAGCTTCGGCGCTGGCGGAGGCGGGTTCTTCGACTCAATGCGCAACGTGGCATAGGCGAAGGGGTTGGTCTGCAACTCGGGACGAGTCAGCGGGGCGCGATCGATTTCAGTCAGCGAGCATTGTGTCAGTTGGAGTTCGCTACCCCAGCTGAGTTTCACGCGGGCGACATCGGCCGGGCGTCCGGCGGTTTCATGGAATCGCGCGATCACTCCGCGCCCCGGCGTCTGACTCAGCTTCAACGTCAACAGACTCACGTTCGGCGCGTCGACCGACATGAAGCTGTGCTGGCGCGCCGGCAGTGAGCCCCGCTGCGCGTGCGGGATCACCGTCGCCAGGGACGGCGTC
Organism: Planctomycetales bacterium ZRK34; assembly: GCA_014873095.1. Lineage (GTDB taxonomy): Bacteria > Planctomycetota > Phycisphaerae > Phycisphaerales > Zrk34 > Zrk34. The sequence goes on along the minus strand of CP050848.1, from coordinate 1,464,580 downwards.
ACAGCATGCTCAGCAAACGTCGCAGCCTTCGACTTAGCCGCGCCACCGGAATGACTGCGAATGACATAGCGGAATCGCAGGTTGATATGCGACGGCCCGGTCACGTAAGCGTGTGCATACAGCCAGTCGTTGAGCACGTACGAGAAAAGATGCGAAGTGGCGGGCAGCTCGCCGAACGCCTTTTTGTCCGCGTGAATCTTCCCGCACTCGACAAGGCAGCTGTCTTTTTGCACCAGCGTGATGCCGAAGTCGTCGTTGCTGATGTCGGCCCAGTCGCGGGCGGCGAGGTAGGCGTCGGTTCCGTGGCCGGTCTGGTCGACAGTCGGGCGGGCAGTGCAACCATTGAGCCCTACTTCAAAGGTTCCATCGGGCACGTCGAACGGAAACGCGTAATACCCGAAGCGTTTCCAGCGGTCGTCATTGGCCAGGTCGCGCACATGGTTGAGGCGGTTGTCGATGTCGATACGTTTTTCATGAGTCGGCAGGGTGACACGCTGCTCGATCGCCGCGCCGGTGAGTGGGTCGTCCATGCGGGCGATGGCCGTCTGCCCGAGCGGGGAAGTTTCGACTTCGAAGCGAGCCCCGTTCGGTGAGGTGAACGTCTTGTAGGTGTCGCGGGTATAGACGAACTGGTTGCTGCGGTAGGGGGCTGCATCGTCAATCAGTTGACGGTCGAGTTGCTTGTCGTAGATGCCGACGATCGACCCGGCGGCGTCGAATGTCACACGATAAAAAATATTCTCAATGGCCGGGGGTTGTTCGCTCGGGCGTGTTTGAACCTTCGCCGTGTCGCCTTTCGCCAGGCGGTACACGGCATAGCCCATCGATGGGACGGGCGAGGTTTTGAATGACAGTACACCGTCGTGCATCGCGGCAGGGACCGCAGTCCCATCGGGGGCATGAACCACGCCAAGCCCGGCGCATGATTCAGGCAACTCGACCTCGACGATTTCAGCGCGAGCCTGCAGCGTCGGATTGAACACGAACACGGACGGCCCGTCGGTCGGCGCCAGCGCGGCGAGTGTTTTCAGCGCGCGGTCGCTTTGGGTCCGGGCGGTGGTCAAACCCCGCGCGATCCAGTCGCGTTTCTGCATCCACGTATCGTAAACGGGGCGGCCCTTGTAGTAGCTGACACCATAACCGTGCTCATCGTTGGCGATCAGCGCGTCCCAGGCCCGGTTCAGTTCGAGCGTTGGATAGATGAATTTCGGATCACTCAGCCGGGCCAGCGTGGCAAGTATCTCCGCGATCGGCAGCAGGCGATCCGCCTCGCGTTTTTTCGCCAGCAGGGGCGGCGTCGACACCGGGTGCTGAGCCCACCCGCCGGTGATGTCGCCGCGCAGTGTGGGAATCTGATCGCCGAAGCGCGCTTCGACTTTCTCAAACGGCTCCGACAGATCACCGACCGTCCGCAACTGCGGCCAGCGCCAGCGGGCGTTCCACGCCTTGGCCGTTTCCGGGAAATTCAGGTTCGGCGTTTCGTTGTCTTTGTAGTTGGAAACGAGCCAGACGTCGTAGGGATAGCGTGACTCAAGCAGGGCGAGTTGGCGGGCCATCTGCGGGGCGATAGCCTCGAGGTTCACATCAAATGGTGGCTTTTCCCTGGTGGTGTTGAGACCGAACGCACGTGCCGACCCGTGGTAGTGCGGGTTGGCCCAGACGAGGATGCGGCTTTTCGCATCGGCGCCCTGCCAATAGAAAATGTGCGGCAGTTTCGAGTCCCAGCCGACGTCGATGCGACTGGACCCGATCGTCTTCGGGTTCCACGCGTTGGGCAGAAAGATCAGATTCTTCAGCCCGGCGTCCGCGTAAGCAGTGACCAGCGGCCAGGTGATGCCGTTGTTGTCGGCCATGATCATGGTGTCGGCGGGAGTCTTCCAGCGCTGTCGCAGATCACGCAGGGTGTATGCGCTGCGGCAGAGTTCTTCGAGGCCGTACACCTGCGTGTGGTTGCCTGAGTGCGAAGCGCCGATGTCGAACAGTCCCTTTTGCACGTACCGTCCGACGATGTCGCGCGCCGCCTGCTCGGATCGATCTTTGGGGTAGTTCGACCACCACCACATGCCCTCGATGATGTAGCGGTAGCGTGAAGCGTCGGGCCAGTCGGCGGTATTGTCCACCAGTTCGCGGGCCTGGTCGATGTAGTCGACGGCCATACGGCGCTGTTTGTATTGCGGATCGTGCAAGCCGATGTCGACGTGCGACGATTTGATCACGTACAGCGTCCAGTGACGCGGCGGGATCCATGTCAAAGTCTGCTCAGCGAGTTTTGTGTCTGCACGAGTCAACTCCCACCGGGTGCTCAGCTTCTGCCCCGGCTCCGGCAGCAGAACCGACACGTGGTTGTCGCCTTTTTCCAGTTTGCCGATCGACTTTTCCGCGATCAGCTGATCCCCCGCCCAGACGCGAAGCGAACACGATTCCAAAGACTTGTCACATGCGACGGACAGGTTGACCCGCTGCATCGGTGGCTGGTCGTGTGAAACCAACGCCGTGGGTGTCACATCCCACCGCGTCACGGGTGATGCCGCATCTGTCCGGTCCACTGCAAAGATGACCAAGCCAGCTATCCAGCAGGCCGCCGCTGCATATGTCTTCCACATCTTGCGCATCGTCAACTCCGTGGGTTTAGTTTGCCTGGCGGATGTCGATCTCGTACCACACGGTTTCGTATTCCGGTTTCAACACGATCTTCGAACCCCCGCCATCCGTCTTCTCGACGGGAACCTCCTGCTTGCGGTTGCCACTTGGGTCCAGGGCGAAGCACGCGAGCCTGGCGGGATCGGCTGGCAGCGTGATCACCGCGGGAATCCCTTCAGCCATCACAGGCCCACGGCCCCAATCGCTCAACGTGATCGTGTTGTCCGACACGTGTTCGATCTTCATGTCTTTGTTCTGGGAAACACCCGTGGCCGCCAGCAGAATGTTGGCGGGGCGATCCGTTTCGCCGAACCCCGTGGCATGCCGCGAGACCAGCGAGACCGTCGCCCAATCCAGTCGCGTTTTGCCGATCGAAAGGGTGAGGTCGCCGAGCTCGATCATGCGACCCTTCGGAAACCCGGTGAACAGCTTGGTGTTTGCCGTATTAACGGTGAAATACCCGGCGCCGGCCTGCTCGACGTTCCAGGTCAACTCACCGGTGTCACTGACGAAGACTTTCTGATCGGCGGGTATTTTGACTGTTGCCGGGTCGGTTCCGCGCTTGCCGGTCAGGTCGACAGCCGTTTTGTGGATCAGGCCCAGACGCGAGTCTAAACCCGCCGCGCCGATGCTGGCGGCTACGCCCTTGGCTCTGGCCAGACGATCAACATACTCCGCGTAGTCGACAGCCCCGACGATCGTCGACTTCGCCTCATGTACATCGCCTCGCAAATAGATGGTCGCACACGCTGGGAAGTGAGCCAGCACGTCGGTCCGGGCGATGATGTGAAAGAAATAGCTGAGTTGCTGCGGCTGAAAATTCGGACGGTGGTGATAGTTGTACTCGAACACGCCATCCCAGCCCTGCAGACGACCGTAGGCGCGCAGCATCGGTTGGCCCTCGGCGCCGTACTGATTCGGAAACGGATGGTTGTACTCGCTGACGGTGTAGGGTTTGCCGAGGACCCGTTGGCCGGCCAGCCCGCGGATGCAGGACATCGAGTTGACCATCGAATCGTTTGCGATCCGCCAGTTGGGACTGACCGGGCTCGGATGGCGCCAGTAGCTGTGGATGTCGACGTAATCGAGTTTCGCCTGCACGAAGGGCGGACTGAATACAAGCTGCGTTCCTGAAATGACCGGCTGAACTTTCAGTTCATCCTTGAGATAGTCCGACAGGCCGACCCAGTAGCGGCGCTCCGTGTCGATGAGAAACTCTATGAAATCGCGAGCTGCCTGGGGCGGGGCATAGTCGCTGACTTTGACCGTGGGGATTTGACCGTCTTCAAGCCGCTTGGCCGTATCGAATTCACTTTTGGCGCCGCTTTGAAATGAGAGATCGTCAAGTTCATACTCGCCGACTTTGAAGCGGGTCAACTGGAACTGTGCATGCTTCGAGTCATCGGCGGCAGTGAACGAGTACGAGACCCGCTTCCACTTCGGGCCGACCCAGAACGTCTGAAGCAACCCCAGCGACCGCCAGCTTTGGGTCGTGTCGGCGATGGCCAGGCCCAACTGCACGCGGCCGGATCCCTTCGTCTGGCGAATTCTGAACGACAGCGTGTATGGCTGACCCTTCACCACCGACAGGTTTCGGAACAGCTTCGGGTAATACTCGTGGCCGTCTCGCGTCACGTTGATGTTGAACACGCCGCCGTCGACATCGCACGACGCCTGCGCCGAGCCGCGTGAGAGTATCCACGTTTTGCCGTCGATCGAAACGGGCTGATCGAACGATCCTTCGGAAACCTGCTCGTGGCTCAGGGGCGTGTCGACCCACTTCCATGCGCTGCGCAGGGCGTTGGTTGATGCGTACTTTTTAGCCAGCCACTGGTTCCACTGCCGGTGGAATTCCGCGGCATACGGATCGGGCAGACGGTCCATCCATCCGCCGACGTAGCCGCGCATCAGAGCGTTTTCGTTGTTCAACTCGACCATCGCCACGCACGGGTCATTGGCGTAGGCCAGCCCGGTGTAGGGATTGACGTGGGTTAACAGCTTACGCGCATACTCCTTCTGAAGCTCGATCATCCGCGGCTCGAAGTTGTCGAGGCTTTTATCCATCCCGGGCCGCGCAGTCGTGTTGGAAAAACCATCGCGATCATCCCACTTGCGGGCGACGTGCAGGTTGATGTTGACATAGATGCCGCGCTTTTTGAACGCGGCGATCATGTAGTCAAATCGTTCCAACTGGGTCGGGTCGAGATTCCGCTGCGTGTTCGGATCGTCGGCAATGATGCCTTGCAACTTCTCTTCGAGGAAATTCCCGTAAGCGGCATCGAAGTAATGCAGCCGCACGCAATTGATGCCGAACCGGGCCAGGCGTCCGGCCAGTTGGTCGGCGTCTTCGTGGCTGGGGAAATTCGCCGGGCCGGTCAGGTTGGTTGCGTTCAACCGGATCGGACCCGCGTCGGTGACGAAGCGATCATTTTTCACGCGGACAAAACCGTGCTTGCCTGCCGGTGCGTCCAGCAGATGAGCGACGCTTGAGGCGTTGTCCGGCGCGTCGTAGGAAATCAAAAATGGAAACAGCGGCGGATATTCCTCGGCTGTCGCGATGCCGGGCAGAACACAAAACGCCGTCAAAGCAGCCGAGATAACCAATTGCCTGAACATGATGAATCTTCCTTGTCAATCGGATGAGGCTCAGCCGCGGTGGCTGATCGCCTTACTTGCGGGAATCACCCGTCGCGCCGTGGATCAGGTATTGCAGATATTCCTCGTAGCTGGAGAGCATGATCTTGTACTCGCCGCGATACCAGCCTTTCCATGGCGCCTGAAGCGCGGTCTGTTTGATGACGTTGGCCTGGTGAATGATGCGCAGCGCTTCACGCAGGTGTTCGACGGATGTCTTTCGATCGCCTTGCTGCTCGGCTTTGACCGCCAGCATCGTCTGGGCGGTGCAGCCCATCAGGCCGTCGAACACCTTGGCGGGGATGCGCAGGTTGGCGTCGAAGAAACGCGCCGGGTAGTCACTCATTTTTGAGTGCAGCGTATCGGCTTCACGGATGACGCCCCGCAGATTGGCGGACTGCTGGCGAATCTTGCCGAGAAGATCTTCGTGTTTGTCTGACCACTTCAGAGTCTTGGGCGATCGCAGTTCGCCCGCCGTGATCCATGACTCGCCCTGGAACGTGTCGAGTCCGAAGCTCTTGTTCAGGTCCGTCAGCATCTGTTTCATCCGGCCGGCCAGATGGCCATCCAGCAGAAACGGGCTGTTCGGCATTCGGCTGAACCCGGTGGGGTATTTGTTTTCCGTGTCGAGCAGGTAGTGATCGAAGAAGTGCTCATACACGCGAGCGGCTTCGCCGGCCCAGGGGCCGTAGTGAAAGTCGAACCACCGCCCGCTTGCCTCGTCCACGGCATAGTCATCGAAATCAAACAGCAGCTCGGATGAGAGCTTCAGGCCGAGCACGAACTCACGGATGTTGCCCGTGTTGAGCACACAGTAGCTGCTGGAGTGGTGCTTGACCGCATCGGCGATGACCTGCCGGGTCTTTTGCGGCGGGATGCCCTGGATGAAGTGCGGACCGGTGCCCCACAACTGGTGATGGTAATAGATGCCGTACTGGCGATCGGGCTGACGCGGCAGGGAATAAAAGTCGCGGCTGAATCCCCAGCCGGGCGAGTTGTCCGCGAACACCACGATGATGTCATCGGGAATCTGAATGTGTCCCTGCTCCATGAGCCGGGCCATCTCCAGCCACAACGTCAGCGTCATGAGCCCGTCGGGATCGTACTTGCGCACCAGGTCGTACTGCACCTTGATCGCATCGGAGATGATCTTGCCGCGGGCGGCATTGTCCCGGGGGATCGACGGATCGTGAACCCACATCGGCCGATCGCCGCGCCCCCGCAGGCCGAGTTGCCAGATCACTTCCGGGTACCTGGCCCAGGCTTTGACGTACTGTTCCCAAACCTCTTTGAGCGGCTCGGGGTTTTTCAGGTACGAAAAGAGCGGGACTTTCTTGCCTTGCCGCTCGAAGTAGTCGTCGAAGTTGAACCCGCCGACGCCGAGGGGCTCGATGTGGTGTTGGGTCACGATCAGGCCGCGCTCGGCGGCTTTGTTCACGGCGTAAGCTTCCGGCGGGTTGAGGATGTCGTTGAAGCTGGAAGGGATGAGCGTGTTCATCCGCAGGCGCAGCGCCGTCTCGATGATCTTGTCCGTGACGTCGGGGTGGATGATGCGAGCGTAGTACTTGTAGTCGTTGTTTCGCCGACCTTCGAAAGGCTTGCACTCGGTCAGGTAGTCTTCGTCGTTGATGAACCACCCGCGATACTTGAACGATGGCCCGTCCGAAGCGAGGTGGACCTTGCTGAGCACGATTTCGCGCCGCGGCTGGGGTGTTTTGCCGGTCCACAGGTACATCGGATCGATGCCGAGGCAGACTTCTGAGACCTGGTAGATGCCCCACATCGTGCCGCGCACATCGCTGCCGAGGATGTACAGCCGATTGTTTCGGGTGAACACCCGGTACGCTTCCCATTTGCCGGCTAACTTCCGTCGCATTTCGTCGACGTTGATGCCCTGCATGTCTTCGGGCAGGTCGTCCACGCAGCCGACGATGATCTGAGAAGTCAGGGAAGGGGCAGTCGGCTTACCGGCCACGGCGTTCAAGTCAGCATGCAGATCATCCGCCGCCTGTCGGATGGCCCCGTGATCCGGATTCAACAGCACGATCTGCGCCGTTTCGGCGTGATCATTCAGCAACACGACGTGATCGGCGTCGGCTGCGGTCTGACCCCGACAGGATGAACTCAGTAGCGCTGTCACGACCAAGCCGATCGCCACACAGCAGACAGCCGGTCGCATCAGGTTTCGTAAAGACTCAGGCAGGGTCACCATTCGGGTTTGCTCATGGCGAATGTTGCACGACCCGCATCGGGCCCGTGGCGTCAGATGCCGCCGGGGTTGGGGTACCAGTCCGGGCGGCGGGTGTCTTCGTGGAAGCGCGCGTAGTAGTCGCCTTTTTCCTCGTACAGCTTTTCGTAACGCTGCATTTTGTCCTCGTCGAGCTCGACGCCGAGCCCCGGACCCGTCGGCACAGCAATCGCGCCGTTTTCGTATTTCATCTTGCCGCCGACGATGATGTCGTCTTCGAGGTAGTGGTAATGCGCATCACCGGCGCAGTGCATGGCGGGAATCGAGGCGGCGGTGTGCAGCATGGCGGCCAACTCGATGCCGAACTCCGCGCCCGAGTGCATCGCCACGCCGAGGTTGAACGTGCGGCAGACGGCGGCGAGATCCTTCACGCCGCGCGGGCCTTCCCAGTAGTGCAGGTCCGTGAGGATGATGTCGACACAGCCCAGGCGCACGGCCGGGCCCAGATCGTCGAACTTGTTGGGGTACATATTCGTCGCCAGCGGGATGCGCACCTGCTGACGCACCGCCCGCATACCCTCCAGCCCCCAGGCCGGATCTTCAAAATACTCCAGTTCGAGGTCTTCCAATCGCCTGCCGACGCGCACCGCCGTCGATACCGACCACACCCCGTTTGGATCGATCCGCAGGCCGAACCCATCGCCCAGTCGATCCCGGCATAGTTCCAGCACGCGCGCTTCTTCCAGCGGTTCCATCACGCCGGCCTTGAGCTTCATCGCATTGACGCCCAAATCCTCGTGCAACTGCACGCAGAGGTCGGCCATGTCTTCAGCCTGTGTGTCGTCCCCGCCGCCGGGCCGATCGTAGCGCCAGAACAGGTATGCGATCATCGGCACCGCATCGCGGACTTTCCCGCCGAGCAGTTGGCACATCGGCACGCCCGCCGCTTTGCCCTGGATGTCCAGACACGCAATCTCGATCGCGCCGTAGAGACGGGAATTCGACAGGTAGTAGATCGTGCGCAGCGTCTTGAGCTTGATCGCCTCCAGGTCGAACGGGTCCATGCCGATGATGCGCGGCTTCAGCTTCATCAAGGCCCCGCGTTGATCCCCGCCGCCGACTTCACCGAGCCCGACAATGCCTTCGTCGGTGATCAGTTCGAGGATGGTGCGCATCAGGTAGCCGGGATGAACGCCGGTGTTGTGACGCAGTTGGGCGTTCATCGGGATCGCCACCGTGCGAACGCGCATGTCGATGATCTTCATGGTCGAACTTCCTTGAATCGTTACGCCGGGAGGCGTGTTATGGCATCTTCAGCGTGGTCTGGGTCGGGCCGCCGGCACTGACGTTCACATCGAACGTCTTGGTCTTGCCGCCGGCGGTGACCTGGATTTCATACTTGCCGTGAAACCCGCGGAACTTCACGAGCCCGTCGGCAGCGGACTTCAAGTTGAGCTTGGTCTTCCATTCGTGATTGATCAGCTTGTCGAGGGCCTTGTAGGCGGGCTTGGGATTGAAGTCTTCATCAGCCAGTCCGCCGCCTGCCTGACCTTCGTTGCCGTAGGCCGTGCCGTCGCCGAGGTTCCACCACGTGATGCCGGCCATCTTCGGAGCGGAGAACCAGAGCCGATAAATGTCGCGGGTGATGCGCTCCTGGATCGCCAGGCCGTCTTCACCCGCCGACCCGATCGTGATTTCGGTGATCCAAAGCGGCAGGCCGAACTTGGCAAACATCTCGTAGGTGTCCAGCAGCGTGTTCGGATCGCAGCGGTCGCCGTTCATGAAACCGTCCAGCGATTTGCGGCTGAAGAAGTGGAACTGGAAGCCGATGCCTTCGATGGGGATGTTGTTCTTAAGCAGGCGGTCGCACTGCTGGTAGTAGCGGTTCTTCTCATTCGACGGCCAGTTGAAGGTCGTCACGTCGTTGATCATGATCAGATTTTCCGGGCGAAACAGCTTCTGCTCTTCCTTGAACGCCCACGGCACATACGGCTGATACGTGCGGTCTTCACCGGAGTAGAGCGGGAAATCCTTCGAGCAGACCAGCGATTCATTGACGCCGTCCCAGATCGGGATGTCATCGCGGTAGCGCTCGGCGATCTCTTTGAAACGGCGGATGTAGCGTTCGTACAGGACGTCGGGATCGCGCGGCATCCATTTGGGGTTGTGGGCGCCGTTGTGCCAGACCAGGGGGTGGCCCTTGAGGGTCAGGCCGTGCTTCTTGCCGAAGGCGACCACGCGGTCCGGCGGCGGGCGACGCCAGATGAACTCGCTGCCTTCGGCGAAGCGTGTTTTACCGTCGGCCGGTTCCAGGTCGTCCCAGTACAGGGCGGCGGTGGCGAAGTTGAACAGCTTGAGGAATGAATCTTCGTAGGCCTGTTCCTTCTCTTTCATCTGGCCCAACACGAAAATGTTGCAACCGAAAAGAAAGTCCTGCGAGGTCTGCGTGATCTTCACCTCGGCGCCGGAGATCGGCTTGCCGGCCGCGTCGACGATCGTCAGCATCGCATTGGATTTGCGGTTTTTCTCGATGCCATCATCGATGCGCTTCTGCACGGCGGGGTCGTCCCAACGCTTCAGGTAGTTCTCAGGCAGGCCGGCGCGGGCGGCGCTTGCGGTGAGCGTGAACAGGGCCGTCATGATCAGGGCGGTGCGGAACTTCATCATGGTCGCCTTTCGTGAGTTGATGAAAGTATGACGATTCATGGGCGCGGTGGATTTCACAGCCAGAGGCCTCCGTCGACAAAGATCGACGCGCCGGTGATGTACCGAGCTAAATCGGAGGCGAGGAAAGTCACGGTCGGGGCGATGTCCTGCGGCTCGGCGATGAAACCGGCCGGAATCTTGGCGACGACCTTCGCTTCGTAGGCGGGGTCGGCGAGGACTTTGCGGTTGATGTCGGTGCGCGTGGCGCCGGGGCAGACGTTGTTGATGGTGATGCCGTACTTGCTGTAGGACATGGCCATCTCGCGCATCATCATCGCCATGCCGCCCTTGCTCATGCCATACAGCGCGCTGAAACCCGTCGGGGTCAGTTCATGCAGCGACGAGATGTTGACGACGCGCCCCCAGCCGGCGTCGCGCATCTTCCGCATCGCCCGCTGGGCGCAGAAGAAGGCGCCCTTGAGGTTGACCGCCATCACGTCGTCGTAGGTCGCCTCGTCGTAGTCGCAGATGTCGGCGCGGGGCTCGATGCCGGCGTTATTGACGAGAATGTCGATCGGGCCGAGTTCCGATTCGACCTGATCAAACATGCGATCGATGTCGGCTTTCTGCCCGACGTCCGCCTGAATGGACAAGGCGCGTCGGCCCATCGCCTGAATCATCTCGGCGACCTCGTCGGCCATCTGCCGACTGCGGCTGTAGTTGACGACCACGTCAGCCCCGGCGCGAGCCAGGTCCAGCGCGATGGCGCGCCCGATGCCTCGTCCCGAACCGGTCACCAAGGCCGTTTTGCCGGACAGATCAACCGTCATGCTTCAGGCTCCTCAAGCGTTTCATCATAATAATCACGATCGTAAGTCAGATGCCGCGCCGCGAAGACCAGTACCGCCGAGAACAGGTACACGGCCGCCATCGAGGCGATCGCCGTCGACATGTCCAGCCGCTCGGCCATCCACGCGAGTATCGTCGAAGCCGACGCCCCGACGATGAACGCACACGACAGCATCAACCCCACCGCGCTCGAACGATAGCGCGGCTCGATCACATCAAACGGCGCCGCAAACAGATTCGAATCATACACCCCACGGAAGAGCCCGAAGCCGGCCAGCGCAATACAGCACATCACCGGGTCGCCGGCGATGCCCATCCAGAAAATAAACGGTGCGCCCAGCAGCAGCCCGAGATACTCGAATTCCATCCGCACGCCCTTGCGACGCATCGCCCAGCGGTCGGACAGTTTCCCGCCGAGCACGACGCCGATGAAGGCCGTCACGTGATGGCAGAACAGCGCCAGAAAGCTCGCGGTGTCCAGTTCGAGATGGTGGTGTTCATTCAGGTACGTCGGCATCCAAGTCAGGTAGCCGATGTTCACGAAGACCATGCCCGCGAAGGCGACGCTGAGCAGCATGGCGGTGGGCTTGCTGAAAAAGTGAGCCAGCACCTCGCCGACGCTGGGGCCTTTGTCCGCCGCGGTATTGCCGTTGCCGGCCGGGCGCGGCGTGTTGTGCATGAGCATCAGCACGACGATCGCCCAGAGCACGCCGAACCCGCCGAAGATGTAAAACGCGTTGCGCCACCCGAACCACGTCCCCAGCGTCGCGGCGAACGAACTGGCCACGATGCCGATGTACAGCGCCGTCTGGTGGATCGCCATGGCCATGGCGCGCGTCTTGTGGTGGAACTGCGCGATCAGCGAGTTGGCTGCGGGGTAGTAAAACGCCTCGCCGCCGCCGGTGGCGACGCTGCGGAAGATCACCAGCGTGATCAGCCCCGTGGCGAAGCCGGTCAACAGCGTCGCCAGGCTGAACACCAGCAGACTGCCCATCACCACCCACTTGCGCCGCAGCGCGTCGCCGGCATAACCCGCGATCGGCACCATCACGCCGTAGACCGCCGTGAATACCGTCGCCACAATGCCGAACTGCACTTTCGAGAGCCCGAGATCTTCCATGATCAGCGGGGCGACGTTGTTGAAGATCTGCCGATCCGCCTGGTGCAGGAAGAACGCGATCCACAGCAGGACCAGCAGTTCCCACTTGTACGCAAAGACCCGGCCTCGTTGGAGTGCGATGTCAGTCATTTAGAAATATCCGCCGCGTTCGTGAATCTGTCTGGCCGGAAGCCCCGCGTCGACCCATTCCTTGATCTCACCTTCGTTGCGCTCGATGGCCTCGGCCCGCTCGAGCACCTCCTCCACCAGTTTGCGGGGGATGACCAGCGCGCCGTCGATGTCCGCCAGGATCAGGTCGCCGGGTTTGACGATCACGCCTTCGATGGCGATCGGCTTCTGGTAGGCCGTGATCTTGCACCGCGACAAGGCCCCGTTGGAGGTGCGATAGCGGTACCAGATTGGGAAGCCCTGCTCGAGGATATCGCGCGTGTCACGGATGCCGCCGTCGATGATCGCCCCGCGCACGCCGCGGTGCATCGACGCCCGGGTCATCACGCCGCCCCAGTGCGAGGCGACATCGTGGCCGTTGGCGTTCCACACGCAGATCATGTTCGGCCGCAGCTCGTCGAGCATTTTTACGCGCAGTTCGAGTTCGCCCCCGAGCGTCGGGTCGGCCGCCGAGCGGATCGTGAAGGCGAATCCCGCCACGACCATCTCATCGCGCAGCGGCACGATCTGCGGCGGCAGCGCCTGGTTGAGGATGCACATCTCACGCAGCACATCATTGACCGCGCCGGTGTACAGCTTCTCATACCGGGCGATGATCTCCTCTTCGGGCTGCGACAGCTTGACCTCCTCGACCGTGTCGCGCTCGAGTTGAAGTTTGTCGGTCTGCATCTTGTAGCTCATCAGCGATCTCCATCGCGTAGGTGGTGAAGTCTTGGGGCGGGTTTACCGGAACGAAAGCTCGACTCGATCGAGCATCGCATCGGCGGGCCATTGCAGCTTGATCTGACGCATGCCGGACGGCATGTCCGTCGACTGCAGTCGCTGCTCGCTGGCTTTCATGTTTTTCCACTTGCCGTGCGGGTAGTACGGGGTCAGATGGCGCACGGTCGGCTCGGGCGTCACGTCACGCCAGTTTTCACCATCGGCGGAAACCAGCACGCGAAGCCCGGGCGTCTCGGGGCAGTTCCACACGCTGATGTCGAAAGTGCTCAGCGTCAGCCCTTCCGGCGCTGCGTAGGTCAGCCAGTCGCCGGCCTTGCCCTCCGCCCGGTAGAAGTGCTCGGCGAAGTGGTAGTTGTCCTTGTCGACAGCCTTGAGCCCCGGTGAATGCGCCGCCGCCAGGTCGAGGGTTTTCATCTCGTCGGCGAGCACCGCGTGCTGAATCTTCACAGGGCCGATGACGTTGGAGGGTTCGGATCGACCGCCGGTGTTCACGGCGATCACGCGGTAGCACCACGACTGGCCCGGCCGCGCCGCGGCGTCGGCGAACAGCGGGCGATAGCAGGGCGTCGAGTCGATGACGTTCTCGGCGATCGTGTTCCACGGGCCGGCGGCCTTTGGGGCTCGCTGGATGATGTACGAAGATGCCCCTGCCGCGCCGCGCCATGAGAACAGCGCCATGTCGTCGAAGGGCAGCATCTGCGGCGCTTCAGGGGCCTGAATCGGCGGGGTTTTCATGCCGCGAATGGCGAAGGCGTGCTCGCGCATCGACTGCATGATCTCACGCTCGTGGACCTTTGCGCCGGTTTCGAATCCGGGCCAGTGATATGACTTGGCGCCTTCCTGCGTGATGATGCCGTGGTGCCAGAACCCGCCATCGCGGTGGTGGAAGTACATGCTCCAGATCATCGCGCCGGCGACGTCGGAATCGACGACGGCGTCGAGGAACTCGTCGACTTTCTTCGGGTTGGATTCGAGGCCGAACTCACCAATGAGGAAGGGCCGCTTGCCTTTGGTCTTGGCGAGGTGATCTTTGATCTTCTGAAGCCAGTCGCCGCCGTAGTAGTGGTAGTCGACGATGTCGATGTTCGGGTCCGGCTTGTCGGGGAAGAACCGCCGGCCGTAGGCGACCAGGTGATTGGGATCGAGCGACTTCATGTAGGCGGCCATCTCCGCCTGCCAGGCGCGTTGGATTTCTTCGCCGGGGCGGGTGCGCTCCATCTCGTTGCCAAACTGCCACGCGAGGATCGCCTTGTCATCCGCATAGCGCACACCCGTGACGGTGTTGCGGCGCGTCAGCACGTGTTTGACCGTGGCCTTGTAGTCGTCTTTGAGTTGGGGATCGGTGAAAAACGCTTTGCGTGGCTTGCCGCGATGAGCGGTGTATTCACCGACGCCGCCGAGAAAGTCGCCGTGGTCCGCCGTGAGGGAGAAGATCACGCGGACCTGGTACTTGTTGGCCAGCGCCATCATGTGGTCCATCGCCACGAACGCCTTCTCATTGAACTGGCCCGGCCCGAGCACACACTTGAACCGCTCGGCATTCTTCTCGCCCGGGGCGGCGATCGACAGGTTCCACGTCCGCACGCAGGTCACACCCATGCGCTGCATCGTCTTGAACCCGTCTTCCTGTTCCCACGGCGTCGGCAGGATCATCCGCTCGTCGATGCCGTAGAAATAGTCGTACGGCAGGTTGAGCCCCGGCATGTTGACCCCGATGAAGCGATACACCTGATCGCCGTCTTTGAGCACATCGCCGTCGCGCGTGATGAAATGTTCGAACCCGCCGGCCGGGTCCGCCGCGCGGCTCGGTGAAACAATCAACAGTGACATCAGCAGGCAGGCCGCAGCCATCAGCACGTGTTTGGACATGGCGAACTCCGCAATCAGGTTTTGCCTCGGGCCAGTGAACTTCGGCCGACAGGTTCATTGTACTGATCGCGGAGAATCAGGCGTCGCGCAGATGCTATAATATGCGCCATATTTGCTATACAATATCATGGTGCAGTCAAGCCTTTCGGAGATGATGCAACATGCCGGGCGGTCGTGAAAAAACACGCCAGCGACGGGTGGCGCTGTTGATCGAGTCGACGCGGGCCTATGCGCGCGAGTTGATACTCGGCATTGCGCGGTTCAACCAGGAACGCACGCACTGGCGCGTCGAGTTCACACCGCGCGGGATCGACGATTCACCGCCGACGTGGCTCAAAGCCTGGAAGGGCGACGGCATTCTGGCGCGCATCGACACGAGCCGCATGGCCCGGGCGCTGACGGAGAAGAAAGTGCCGGTGGTCGATCTGCGTCGCGCGGTGCACCGCGAGGGGCTGCCGCAGGTCGGGCCGGACGACGCGGCGGTGTCGGAGATGGTGTTCGAGCATTTTCAGCAGCGAGGGTTTCGACGGTTCGGGTTTGTCAGCCTGCCGCCGGGTACGCACAAGGCGATGGACCGACGGGCGGAGCATTTCCGTGAACTGGTCGAAGCACTCGGCTGCGCGCATCACCAGTTGAATGTCAAAGCGGTGACCACCGGCGATCGCTGGGAGAAAATGTGCCGACAGATCGAGCGATGGATCAAACGCATCGACCGGCCGTGTGCGATCATGACGTGCAACGACGACCTCGGCCTGCAGGTGCTCGACGCCTGTCGGCGGTTGGGCATTCGCGTGCCGGATGAGATCGCGGTGGCGGGCGTCGGCAATGATGTGTGTTTGTGCGACCTGGCGCTGCCGGGTCTGACGAGCGTGGACCTGAACCCGCAGCGCATCGGGTACGAAGCCGCGGCGTTGCTCGACCGCATGATGCATGGCAAGACAATCACCGATCGCGAGGCATTGATCGCGCCGGCGCGGATTGTGGCGCGGCAGTCGACAGACGTGGTGGCGGCGGAAGACCCGCACGTGGCCGAGGCGCTCGTCTTTATTCGTGATCAGGCGTGCCGCGGAATTCAGGTGGCGGATGTGTTGCGGCAGGTGCACCTGTCACGCGCCGCCCTGGAGCCACGCTTCAAGCAGGCGATCGGTCGAACGGTGCACCAGGAGATTCAGCGGATCCGACTGGCCCGGGTTCAGGAACTGCTGACCGCCACGGACATGCCCATCAAGCAGATCGCCCGACTGGCCGGCTTCCGTTATCCCGAATACATGATGCGCATCTTCCGCCAGGCCACGGGCCAGACCCTCAAGCAGTATCGCAAGGGGCTGAAAACTTGACGCGGATTGTGCAACGGGGGGATACCGGCAAACGACCCAATACACCCGGCAGGATTCGAACCTGCGACCTTTCGCTCCGGAGGCGAACGCTCTATCCAACTGAGCTACGGGTGCTCGATGAGGAACGGATGATTATACCACAACGGCGGGCTGTGTCCTGCCAGGCGTTTGGTAAGTCGGGCCCTCGCCGGCCCAGCGTCAGCGCTTCAGGGCGGACAGATCACGGCTGAGGCAGGGATCCTGGTAATAACCCATGGCGGCGGCGGCGACGTCCATGCGGTAGATCGGGTCGCGCATCAGTGTGACACGGCGATCGGCGGCGGGCTCGGTGGTGGTGTAGATGCGGATCATGCCATTCATGGAACAGATGATCTCTTCGCGCCAGTCGCCGACCACATCCGCGATGGCGACGATGCGGCCTTCGACCCTGCCGTGATCTTTACCATCGGGGTAGTCGGTGACGTGGTTGCGGAAGACGACCTCGCGTTGAGCGTCGGCGTCCCACCAGGCGGCGCGGGTGCCGAACTTCCATGTTTTGTCTTTGCCGATGACGGTCCCGTCGGCGGCGTGCATCAGGGCCCAGTCGGGTTTCTTCTGGGCATCGGTATCGCAGGAATACGCTTCCCAGCCGGGGTAGCGCGCGTCGATGTCGCTGCACATGCCCTGGCTGTGGACGTGGCGGGTGAAGCCTTCGTAGCCCCAGAGGATTTTGCCCGTGGCCGCGTCGACCATGCACATGCCGTTGCGTTCTTTCTGGCGGCTTTCGATGCCGTAGTAGATTTCGAGGCCGGGGCGTTTGGGGTCCAGATCGCCGACGTAGCTGTGGTCGGGGTGGCCCAGACCGGTGGACCAGAGGGCTTTGCCGTCTTCATCGAGCACGGCCGAGCCGATGATGACCTCGTCGCATCCGTCGGCATCGACGTCGGCGGCGTGCATCCAGTGAGCGCCCTGACCCCAGAATTTGCGATCGAGGTCGCGGTTGTTCCACCGCCAGACATGCTGGAGGGTTTTACCGTCGAAGCGATAGGCGTCGACGATGATGAGGTTGTAGGTGCCGCGTTCGACGAGGAGGTGGGGTGTCTTGCCATCGAGGTAGGCGACCATGATCTGATTGCGCGAGGCGTAGTTGTACCCGCGGTCTTTGCCGATTTCATAGAAGTCGGCGCGGTCGGGCCAATCGGCGCGCGTGATGGGCTTGCCGGTCTGGCCGTTGAGGACGGTGAGATATTCGGGGCCGGACGTGACGCGGCCGTCAGAGTCGCGCGGATCGCCTTGGCCGGTCTTGGCGATGACTTCGGCTTTGCCGTCGCCGTCGAGGTCGAACACGATGTAGGGCGAGTACCAGATGCCGCGCTCGATGGCCCAGCCCAGGTCGTAGCGCCAGAGCATTTTGCCGTCGAGGGTGTAGGCTTCGAGCTTGTAGGTGTCGGGGCTTTTGTACCAGTACTTATGCCACGGATCGATGTTTTTCTCGGGCTGTTTGATCACGAAGTCGAGGCGGCCATCGCCATCGAGGTCGGCGATGCCGACTTTCTGAAACAGGTGATCGCCGTCGAGCTTGACGCGGAGGTGGGGCAGTTCATCGTCATCGTAACGCGGCGTGATCGGCGCTTTCGCTGACTCGTTGAGCGTTTTACCATCGGCGATCGCGCGGACCGAATACGTCGCGCCCGCATCGCCCGGCAGGGGGGACTTGTCGACGAAGTCGGTGGTTTTCGTGATCGGCTCGGCGTTGAGTTTCTGGGATTTGTCACCGACGTGACGATACACATCGAAGGCGACGGCGGCGGGGTCGGATTCCAGCAGCCGCCAACTCAGGTAGCGGTGATCCTTTTCCGCCATGACCACAAGCCCGCGATCCAGCTTCTCGGCGACGCGCCACTGGGCTTTCACCGACGAAGCGGCGGCGAGCGTCAGCAGCAGGGCGGTGAACAGGCGGCAAACGGTACTCTGGCGTAATGACATGGCAGCCTCCATCGGGGATAACCGCTAAACGTACATGCGTGTCCACATCTTGCAAGCAGCCTGCTACCATGCGGGGATGAACACGACCCGCCAACGACGTACGCTCACGCTGATGCTCGCCGCGGCGATGACGATCATGGTCGTCGCCACCACGTCAGCCTGGGCGAAGGACTACTACGTGACACCCGCCGGCGTCGGTGACAAAACCGGCGCCGACTGGGACAACGCCATGGACCGCCACGCCATGGTCATTCTGCTGGGCGAGTCGATTCAACCGGGCGATCGCATGCTGCTGGGCTCCGGCGAGTACGGGCTGATTGGTCATCGCGCAACGAAGACCATTTCGATCCCGCGCGGCGGCACGCCCGAGCTACCCATCACCCTCGAAGGCGTTGACACTGGCGAAGGCCTGCCGCATATCTTCGGCAAGTACAGCGTCAATAACGTCAAATACCACGCCCACAGCTACAGCGGCATCAGCCTCGGCGAAGGTGTTTCACATGTCCGCATCGCCCACCTCCGCCTCAGCCAATACATGAGCGGCATCACCAACGGCGGTAAGAACGCCCACATCGAAATCGAAGACGTTCACATAGAGCAGGTCCGCGAGGGGGTGGTGCTCGAGGGCCTTTCCGAGTCGAGCTTCCGCCACTGCACGATCAAGTCATACGCCAAGCGCGGCATGGGATTCGAGGCCGGGTGCGACAACCTTCAGATCATCGACGTCGAAGCGGACTGCACCGCCGGCGTTGGAGGTTGGAAGACGGAGGCTTTCCCATTCGGGTTCTGCATCGAGTCTGAATCGAGCAATCATCACATTCGCTTTGAGCGTTGCGTCGCGCGCAACAACCTCTGGCAGGGGCCGGACAACAAGTATTGGAACGGCGACGGTTTTACCGCCGAGTCCAAGGCTCACCACATCAGCTACTACGACTGCGCCGCGTACAACAACACCGACGGCGGGTGGGACAACAAATCGCTCGCCAGCGTGATGGAGCGCTGCGTTTCAGTCGGCAATAAACGGAATATCCGCATCTGGAACAGCCACGGCGGCGCTGACCAGCCGACCCGACTGACCGACTGCCTGAGCGTGAACCCCGTCAAGCGCGGCGGCAACAGCAATTCGCTGGCGCTGTGGGTGACCGGCACGGTCGAAGTGGAGATGAGCACCTTCGTCGGCGGCGAGAGCACCGCGATCCAAGTCGACGATCACGCGCCCGGCGGCAATCTCACGCTGCGCAACTGCATCGTGACATCACAGCACGAGTCGCCCGTGCTCGTCAACCATGGCGCCAAGTACGACCCCGTCGACGTCGCCACGGACGCCCCCCAGTTCGAGGCCCCGTCGCCCGACTGGCTCGGCGAGCCGGCCGGGGCGTACAACTCCAAACGCTACGGCAAAGCCAAGGGCTACCACGCCGAATAATCACCACGTGTAAAGCACGGTGTATTCGACCGTCTTCTTGCCCTCGGCGGGAACGGTCATTTCGTAGTGCATCGTGCGGGCGTCGATCTTCTTGTGGTCGTCGGTTTCCCGGGTGATTTCCCAGTTCGTCCAGCGGTACAGCCGCTCCACGATGACCACCTTCACGGGTTGGTCCTTTGCATTGGACAGTTCGATCTTGAACGACTCGGTCATGCGGTGGGCGCGGTTGTCGATGGTGAAGTCAGTCTGCGTGCGCTGGCCGGTGACGTCGAAGGCGTTGCCGGTCTTGATCATCACGGTCTGATTCTTTGGGGTGTGGTCGATGAGATCTTCGCCGACGAATTCGAGTGTTTTGTCAGCGGGGTCCTGCTTGTAGACGCGCACCTTGCCGCGCGGCATGGGGATGCCGAGGTGGTTGTTTTCCTTGTTTTCAAATCGCAGATAGACCTCGACTTTTTTGTTGGAGTCGTTGCCCAGGGCCTTGTTGGTTTGCGGGTTGCCCCAGTTCCAGTACTGCGACTGCGGCTGGCCGTCGTAGGCGAGCACCTTCTCGATCTTCACATCGTCCACGGTCGGAAACAGTGCGATCTGTTGCGTGGTGTTCTGCGCGATGGTCGTCTTACGCGGCAGCGTGTACAGGTGATACTCGTAGAACGACTTTTCCTCGAATCCCGCCGCGTCGGCTTCCATCGCGGCCTTGCGTGCATAGGCCATCTGCATCGGGCGCGGCTGATTCTGAACACGCTGCACGTCGCCGGCGATGAGCTTGAGTTGCGCGTCCGGGTAGCTGGCGCCGGAGAGGTTGATCAGCGTGACCCATGCCCCGAGCGAGGCGGCGGTGTCGTCGGCATTAACGACGAGATTGTAATCGGCCTTCCAGGTGAGTCCCGCGGTCTGGTAGGCGGTGCGGATCGTGCGCTTGCCGGGGCGCTTGGAGTTGATCAGCCACTGGAGCGTGGGTTTGGTGATCAGCCCGCCGGGCACTTCGCCGAGTTGCACCTGCCCCTGCCCGCGTGAAAACATCCGCAGGCCGTTGCCCGTCTGCAGCACGAGTTGACCCTGGTTGGACGACAGCAGCTTGCCCGTGACGGTTTCCACCGGTCCGTCGCCCATCGGCAGGCGGACGGTGATCTGCTGGTCGATGTATTTTTCCAGCAGTTTTTCGGGACTGACCAGGTCGAAGAGAAACTGCTGCTCGAGCACGCTGGTGGCGTCGGGCGCGGTCATGTCGGTGAAGCTCACCGTCGTGGGATCGATAAATTCAGCAACATCGGTGAAGCTGAGTGTGCTTGTACCCTGCTTCAAGTCGATCGAGCGCACATCGCGTACGACCCCGAAGCCCGGCACCTGCTGCACGTAGTTCGGGTTGTAGCCGCGGCGCTGTTGGGCGATGAACTGCTGCGGATCGAACCCAGCCGGGTCGGCGGAGCTGTAAACGGTGAGGCTGACTTCGGCGAGGGCGGGGCTGATCAGCAGTACGCAAATGAGCAGGGGGCTGAGCGTGTGGTTGACGCGCATGGTGATATCTCCGAGTGCGGTTGAATCTTTATCCACCATTCAGACGCAACCCGGCGGATGATGTTCGAAACGAATATGACAATAGCCGGGCCGCTGGGCAGCCCGGCTATTGAATCGTGATTGAACGAGGATTACGGCTTGACGGCGTCGAGCCACGTGGCGGCCATCAGCGCGTGGCCGGCCGTCGTCGGGTGTACACCGTCGCCGAGCCAGTGCTTGTCCGGCGCGTGCTTGGCGGCTTCGTCGAAGACCGACTGCCACGGCACCCAGGTCGCGCCCGCCGCCTCGGCGACCTTCTTCGCCACCGCGCGACGCTGATCAAACTCCGGAAACCACGAATCATTCACCGCGCCGGTCTTCAACACAAACGGCTCGCAGACCACCAGACGAACGTCCGGCAGGGCGGCTTTGGTGTCGGCAAGCAACTGGGTGAAACCGGTGTCGTAGTCCTCGACGGTGCCGTTGTAACGGCCGCCGAGCTTGTGCCAGATGTCGTTGACGCCGATGAGGATGCTCAGCAGGCTCGGCTTCAGGTCGATGGTGTCTTTCTGCCAGCGCTTGGCCAGGTCCGGCACCTTGTGCCCGCTGATGCCGCGGTTGTAGACCTGGAGTTTTTTGTACGGGTGTATGCCGAGCAGTTGCGTGCCGAGCATCATGGGGTAGCCGTGCCCGAGGGCGCCGAGGTTGTTGGCGCCGGTTTGTTGTCGGCTGCGGCCGGCGTCGGTGATCGAGTCGCCCTGAAACAGCACGACGTCGCCTTCGCCGAGGCGGTTGTCCGCGGCCGGGGCGGCGCTGGCTTCGGTCGACAACCAATTGACCGAACCGGCAACGGCGCCGCCGGCGGCCAGCCGCATCATCACCCGACGCGAGAATGAGCCCATGTTGGATTCCGTCATGATCAGCTCCTTGATATTGGGAAAACGCTCATCATACCGGATCACCGCCGCGGCGGGGGCCTGCCCGGGGGGGTGAAAAACCTTGATGCGACCCGTTTGTCAGGGAGTTTCCGCTTGACGGAATCGGGGCGGCAGGACATGCTAATGACCTGCCAGACGGTGAAATCAAAACGCATGTGTGAGCGTTGAACCTGTCTGTAGAGGCCCGCTGTCCGATCATCCACCCCATGGAACTTTCACTCATCTCCCAAGGAGCCCCGCCATGTCCGAATCTTCGACCCGTCGAACCTTTATCAAGCAATCCTCCGCCGCGGCGGCGGGTGTGACGCTGGCGTCGACGCTCAGCAGCGCCGCCTACGCCAAGGGCGATGACCTGATCCGTTTCGTGCTCGTCGGTTGCGGTGGCCGTGGCACCGGCGCCGCGGCGCAGATCATGAACACCAAGGGCAACGTCAAGCTCGTGGCCGTTCACGATGCTTTCGGCGACAAGGCCGCCAACGCCGTCAACAATCTGTCGCGCAAGTACAAGGACAAGGTCGACGTTCCGGCCGAGCGCCAGTTCAGCGATCTCGACGGCTACAAGAAGGCCATCGACGTCGACTGCGACCTGGTCGTGATCGCCACCCCGCCCGGGTTCAAGCCGCAGCAGTTTGAATACGCCGTCGGCAAGGGCCGCCACATCTTCTGCGAAAAGCCCGTGGCCACCGACGCCCCCGGCGTGCGCCGCTTCCTGGCCGCCGTTGAAGAATCCAAGAAGAAGAACCTGATGGTCGGCATCGGCCTGCAGCGCCACCACGAGCCGCGCTACATGGAAACCGTCAAACGCCTCCAGGACGGCGCCATCGGCGACATCATCGCTGCCCGCGTCTACTGGAACGGCGGCGGCATCTGGTATCGCGGCGGCCGCAAAGACCAGGGTGAAATGGCCTTCCAGTGCGACAACTGGTACCACTTCAACTGGGTCTGCGGCGATCAGATCTGCGAGCAGCACATCCACAACCTCGACGTCGGCTGCTGGGTCAAGGGCGCCTACCCCGTCGAGTGCAACGGCATGGGCGGCGGCGAGCGGCGTATGGACGGCGATCGCACCAAGAGCCAGATCTTCGACCACACCTTCTGCGAATACACCTTCCCCGATGGCACCAAGATGTGGTCGCAGGGTCGCCACCTCGGCGGCAAGGCGTGGAAGAACGTCAGCGAATTCATCCATGGCTCCAAGGGCACGTCCGATCCGTCCCGCTGGATCAAGGGCGCGACCAACTGGGAATTCAAGGGCGACAGCCCCGGCGGCCACCAGCAGGAACAGCACGACCTGATCGAAGCCCTCATGGCCGGCAAGATCTACAACGAAGGTGAGTACGGCGCCAAGTCGACCTTCACCGCCATCCTCGGCCGCGAAGCCTGCTACTCCTCCCGCGTCCTGAAGTGGGACGACCTGCTGGCCAAGGGCAAGAACCTCTGCCCGAATGTCGACAGCCTGACGCTCGAATCGCAGGTGCCCGAAAACGCCCGCCCCGACAAGGACGGCAAGTATCCCTACCCCGTCACCGGCGAGTACGATCCGTTCGCCTGATTCCGCACGACATCTAAATAACCCCCGAAGCCCACGGCGTCACGCCGTGGGCTTCTTCTATTACGGTCCGTGTTCAGTTGTTTGGTTAGCCGCGACCCGAAGGGGAGCGCGCTGCCGAATGCTCTGTAATCAACCTTTCCGATATTTCTCCGCCTGCGATTTGAGCGCGGCCTGGCGCAATCCCGGAAACATCGTGAACGCGGCGGCGGCGACGTGGGCCAGCCGACTGGGCCAGACTTCGGGGCGAGGGCGGCGCATCGCGGCGAGGATGCGTTTGGCCACGTGGCGGGCGCTCTGCATGAACATATCGGGCGTGTTCTGACCGACGACATCGCGGCCGTCGAGCTTGCGGGCGGTTTCGAAAAACTCCGTGCGTGTGCCCACGGGGAAAACACACGTGACGTCGATGCCGTCACCGGCCAGCTCGTGCCGCAGCGACATCGCCAGCCCGTGCTGGGCCGCCTTGGTCGCGCTGTACGTGCTGTAAAACGGCAGACCCAGGTGCGCCAGCACGCTCGAGGTGATCAGCAGGTGCCCGCTGCCTTGCGGTTTCATCACCGCGGCGGCGGCCTGCAGGCAGTGGACCGTGCCGAAGTAGTTCACCTGCCACATGCGCTGGTCGAGTTCGCCGTCGAGATTGTCGACGCCGGCGTAATGCCCGAAGCCCGCGTTGGCGAACATCACATCGAGGCGGCCGAACCGCTCGACGGTCTGATCGACGAGTTGTTGGACCTGCTCGCGGTCGGCGACGTCGGTCGGAATGACCATCGCTTCGCCGCCGTTGACTTTCACGGTGCGCGCCACGTCGTGCAGCTTGTCCTCGCGGCGCGCAGCCAGCACGATGTGCATCCCCGCGCGAGCGGCGTAGACGGCGGTGGCGGCTCCGATGCCGGCTGAAGCGCCGGTGATGACGATGACTTTTCCGCCCAGATCGCGTGTCACTTTTTGCCTCGTTTTTTCATGTCGTTGGTCAGGGCCGCGATGCGGCGTTTCAGCGGAGGGTGCGATGAGAAGTATTCCCACAGGCCGCCTTCGCGCTCGCGGCCGATCCGCTGCAGCGCCTCGAACATGGCGATCGCGCCGTTGGGGTTGAAACCCGCCGCGCCGGCGAGGCGCGACCCGAGCTGATCGGCGACGAATTCGTTGTCCTGCGAGTAGGCGCTGCGCATGAGTTTGTTGCCGGTCGACTTGGCCCATTGCCCCACAGCCCCGCGCCCCGGGGTCGCCTTCATCGCCGCCTGAAAGATCGTGTCGCCGGCGATGCGCTCCAGCGCGTGCTGCTTGATGATGTGACCCATCTCGTGACCGAGCACGAACGCCAGCGCATCTTCGTCGAAGTCGATCAATTGGATCAGCGGGCGCGTCACGAACACGTACCCGCCCGGCAGCGCGAAGGCGTTGGGCTCATCGCTCGGCACCGCTTCGAAGGCGAATTTTCGCTGCTTGTTGGCCACGCATTCGGTCAGCGCCTTGCCGATTCGCTTGACCGGCTCGCGCACCGCCGGGTCTTCATCGACGCCCGTCTGCTGTCGCACCGCCTCGGCCAGATCACGCCCGACCGCATGTTCAGCTTCGAGAATCTCCGCATCGTCCCCCGTCATCGATGTCCATATCCACTTGCCCTTGCGCACCTTCGGCCCAAGCGCCCTACCCAGGTTGTAAAACATACCGGCCATGCATTGATTCTAACCACTCCGAACGCCAAAAGAAGAATCAATTTAACCACAGAGATCACAGAGGGCACAGAGAAGAAAATTGATGGATGTAAATAGATACTTGTCATCCTCTCTGTGTACTCTGTGATCTCTGTGGTGAAGCTCTCTGGTATTAGGACACTTTGCGCAGCAGGGTCAGGCGGCCGATCGGGACCCACTCGGCCACGAGGATGTCGCCGTTCGGCAAAAATGTCGCATCGTGCGGGTGGATGAACTTGCCGGGAATCATCTGGTCGCGCGGGCTGCTGCGCTTGGCGGAGGCGCCCTTGCCGTCGCCGAGTTGAGCGACGACCTGGTTGTCCTTGTCGAGAATCGTCACGACGGCGTCGAGGTCCGGCACGACCATCAGGTCTCCGTGAATATCGAAATCACACGGGCGGCGCATGTGGTCGGTGATGAATTTGATGTGTTGGCCGTCGAGGGTCATGTACTGGATGCGATGATTCGAGCGGTCGGCCACGGCGAGCATCGGATGATCCGCATCACGCGCATCGACCCACAACCCGTGCGGACAACGGAACTGTCCAGCCTCGCTGCCGGGCGTGCCGATGAGGCGGACAAACTCGCCGGCGCGGTTGTACTGGAGGATGTACGACGAGCCGTAGCCATCGCCGACGTAGAAGTCGCCGTTGGGCGCGAAGGCGACGTTGGTCGGTTTGAACTTGATCTGTTTGCCGGCGGCGTCGGTGCGTTGATACACATCGGCAAGCGGCTCGCGGGCTTTGACCCAGACGTGCTCGCCGGCCAGATCGGTTTTGATGATGAGGTTGCGGCGGACATCGCAGTGATAGATGAACTCGCCATCGGGCTCGGTGCGCAGGTCGAGTCCGTGGGCGCCGCCCTTGAATTCAGAACCCCACGAGGTGATCAGCTTACCGTCGGGATCGTACACGGCGACGGCGTGATCATTCTGACTGCTCGGGTGAATCGTGTTGCAGACATAGATGCGGCCCTGCGAATCGACATCGACGCCGTGCGTGTCACCCCACGCCTCACCGCTCGGCGGACTCAGCCAGTCGTGAATGCACTGGTAGCGGTAGGCGCCCTGGCCGATGATCGGCCGGTCGGCGGCGACTTTCTCAGCCCGCAGCACGGCGGGGGCGTGCAGGGCGGCGGCGGTGACAGCGGTGGATTGGAGAAACACGCGGCGACTGCTGGGTCGTGTCATGACATGAGTCCCGTTGGGCTGTGGTGGATGTGATGTCTGCTGCGATGCGTCAGTGTATACAACGCGGCGGGGGCGGGACCATTGCGGATGCCCTGCGTTTAGCGCCGCCGCTTGCGGCGGGATTGTCATCGACGGCGTAAAACCCGCCGCAAGCGGCGGCGCTAAACAGGGGAAGTTGGCGCACGCCGCGACGGGGTTTACAATGCCCCGGTCTGGAATTTCGAGGCGACCCGTCTGTGCCCCTTTCGATGGAAATTGCGAGTTGAGTTCCGACGCCAAAGCCCGTGCTTCTGAATCCGCGGAACAATCCGCCGCGATGCTGCCGACTCGCCTGGCGATGTGGCAGCACGTGTTGATCCGCAACAAGATTGTGACCGAGGAGCAGTTTGCGGGGGTGGCGGAGCAGTTCAAGGCGTCGGGGGGGCAACTGTTTGTCGAGCAGATTCTGCTGAATGAAGGTCTGGCCGATCAACACGTGATCGAGCAGCTTCGCCGGGCGGCGCGCGTGGTGATGTGGGGCCAACTGCTGCTGCAGAACAAGCTGGTCTCCAAAGAACAGTGGGCCTTCTGCGTCAAGACGTACAACGAGCAGGGCGGTCGCGGGTCGATCGGCGGGATTCTGCTGGACATGAAACTGCTGGATGAAAAGCATGTGGCCTCGGCGCGGCAGCGCGTCGCCGCCATTTTGGGCGCGCCCCGGTTGACGGTGCCGACGCATCCCAAGCCCGCCCAGCCTGCCGCCCCTGAAAAGAAAAGCGCGTTGCCACCGCCGCCGGTTTCCGAGCCCGCGCCCGTCGTTGATGATGACGAAGACGAGCTTGAAGAACTCGACGACGCCGATGAACTCGAAGCCGTCGAGGAAGAACCCGGCGACGACGATCGCGACGACTTCGATCTCGATGGCGATGATGACGAGTCCATGGGCAAGGCCAACGACATGGACTGGGTCGACACGGTCAACCGTGAGACCACGCACGAGTTTGACGAAGCGGCCATTCACGCCGACCAGATCGAACTGGAAGACGTCGAAGGCGAGATGAAGATCCAGGTCAACCCGCACGCGGTGACCGCCACCGATCCGAACAAGCTCTACATCCCCAAGGCCGCCGCCAAACCCACCGCCGCCGCTGCGGCGGTCGACGACCAGGCGACTTTCACCGAAGGCGAGCGCATCCCCAGCCCCGTACCGCCGGGCCAGCTCGACGCCGAGGCGGTGGCGTATCTGAAAAAGTGTGTCGAAGTCGGCGCCAGCGACCTTCACCTCTCGGCCGGTTCGCCGCCTTTCATGCGGCTCAACGGCGAGATCAAATTCTTCGAGCGCGACCCGCTGACGCCTGATGAATCCCTCCGCATGGCGCTGGGCTTCATGTCTGATGAAGAGCAGCAGAAGTATCTCCGCACGCATGATGTGGACATGAGCTACGAACTCGAAGGCGTCAGCCGCTTTCGTGTGAACTCGCTGATGACCTTCCGCGGGGCGGACATCATCTTCCGCATCATCCCCGAGCATGTGCCGACGCTGCGCGACCTGGGCGTGCCCGAAGACATCGGCAAGCTGACCGACTGGACGCAGGGCCTGGTGCTGGTGACCGGCCCGGCCGGCTGCGGCAAGTCGACGACCGCCGCGGCGCTGGTGGACCTGGTCAACGAGCACCGCCACGACCACATCATCACCGTCGAAGACCCCGTCGAATACATTCACCCGTCGAAAAACTGCAACGTCACCCAGCGGCAGGTGCCGCGCGACACCGCCAGCTTCGCCACAGCCCTCCGCGGCGCGCTGCGTGAAGACCCCGATGTGATCATGATCGGTGAAATGCGCGACCTGGAAACGATCAGCCTCGCGCTGACCGCCGCCGAGACCGGCCACCTCGTCATCGGCACGCTGCACACCAAGAGCGCCGCGCGCACCGTCGACCGCATCATCGATGTGTTCCCGACCGATCAGCAGACGCAGATCCGCATCATGATTTCCGAAGCCCTGCGCGGGATCATCTCGCAGGTGCTCGTGCCGCGCAAAGACGGCAAGGGCCGCGTCGCGGCGCTGGAAATCCTCTACAACAACCTCGCGATCTCCAACGCCATCCGCGACGCCAAGAGCTTCCAGATTCCCTCGATCATGCAGACCGGCAAGAAGCTCGGCATGCAGTTGATGGACGACGCCCTGGCCCACCTGGTCACCACCGGCGTGGTCGACCGCGAAGACGCGATCAAAGTCTGTGAAAACCCGAAACACATTCCGTAACTTGCTGAGTAAATGTTTAGCGACGCCGCTGGCGGCGTGCATCTGACATCATGGCGAAGATCGACGAACTATTCCGAATGGTCAAAGACACCGGCGCCTCGGACCTTCACATGCTCCAGGGCCAGCCGCCGAAGCTGCGCATCCACGGCGACCTGAAGCCCATCGAGGGGCATCCCACCCTCGATGAAGAATCAACCCGCCAGTATCTCTACGAAATCGCCACGCCCAAGCAGATCGCCCACTACGAATCCTGCGGCGATCTCGACTTCGCCTACGGCCTGGAGGGCGTCGCCCGTTTCCGTTGCAACTTTCTTCGACAGGTCCACGGCCGCGGCGCGGTCTTCCGCCAGATTCCCGACAAGATTCTGACCGTCGAAGACCTCGGCCTGCCCGAGGCCGTCGCCAATGCCGCCCACTTCCGCAGCGGGCTGGTGCTCGTGACCGGGCCGACCGGTTCGGGTAAATCGACGACGCTGGCGGCCGTGATCAACCTCATCAACAAAACCTACAAAAAACACGTGATCACGATCGAAGACCCGATCGAATTCGTTCACGAAAACATCAACTCCGTCATCACCCAGCGCGAAGTCGGCCAGCACACCGATTCGTTCGCCGCCGCGCTGAAGGCCGCCGTCCGCGAAGACCCCAACGTCATCCTCGTCGGCGAAATGCGCGACCTGGAGACGATCAGCCTCGCGCTGTCGGCCGCCGAACTCGGCCTGCTCGTGTTCGGCACGCTGCACACCTCGTCGGCCGCCAAGACGATCAACCGCATCATCGACGTGTTCCCCGCCGGCCGCCAGGCGATGATCCGCACCATGCTCGCCGAGTCGCTGCAGGGCGTGTTCGCTCAGCAGTTGCTGAAAAAACCCGGCGGCAAAGGCCGCGTCGCGGCGCTGGAGATTCTCGTCCGCAAGGAAGGCATGGGCTCGATGATCCGTGAAGGTGCGATTTCGAAGCTGGTCTCCCTGATCGAAATGGGCAAGCGCGACGGCATGCAGACCATGGACCAGGCGCTGATGCAACTGGTCAAGGACGGGGTCATCGATGGCGAAGCGGCCTACATGAAGGCGCAGGACAAGACCAAATTCGCAGATTATCGCCCCGAAGCCGACGTCGCGGGTTAAAACGAAGAAAGTCGACAGGATCAACAGGATAAAACCACAGTCTCGGTTTTGATCCTGTTCATCCCGTCAAAATGCTTTTCGTCACATCCGGTGGCGTTCGTTTGCCTGCCTGCAATGAATTCCTGCCAAGCTCCGTTTTTTTATGAGCCCCTGTTGGAGTTGTCATGCCTGTAGAAGAATCAAACGTGAATATCCCTGTGCGCGGCGGCTGGTCACGCCGGCGGATGCTCAAAACGCTGTTCTGCTCCAGCGCCGTGATGGCGTTGAACCTCGACCCGCGCATGCTGCGGGCCGGCGAGCTTGCCGACGGCGATTTGCATTTCCTGGCGATCGGCGATTTCGGATCGCAGGCCCCGCCGCAGGCGCAAGTCGCCCGGGCGATGATCAAGTATGTCGATCTGCTGGATCGCACACCGGACGGACTGCTGCTGCTGGGCGACAATTTTTACGGTCGCGTGATCGGCGGCGTCAAAAGCGGCCGCTGGCAGACGGGCTTCGAGATGATGTATCCCGCGAGCACGTTCCCGAATCCGTGCCCGGTTGTGCTCGGCAATCACGACTACCGCGACACGCCCGGCGGTGACAAGATGCAACTCGAATACGCCAAGAAGCCCGGCACGCGCTGGACGATGCCGCACCGGTGGTATCGGCGTGATTACAACGGCGCCGATGGCAAGCCGCTGATGACGCTGCTGTGTATCGACACGAATCTGCCGAGTGTGAAAAACGCCCTGGGCGGCCGCAAAGAACACTGGCCCACGCTCACGCCCGAGCAGGAAGCCGAGCAGTGGGACTGGATCAAGCAGCAGCTCGACAGCGACCGCGCCCCGTGGACGATCGTCATGGGCCACCACCCGGTCTACTCCAACGGCGCCCACCGCGACACCAAACGCCTCGTTGAAAAGCTCGGCCCGCAGCTCGAAGCCCACGGTGTTCAGCTTTACCTCTGCGGCCACGACCACGACATGCAGCACCTCGAGCTCGAAGGCCTGCACACCAGCTTCGTCGTCAGCGGCGGCGGCGGCCAGTCGCTGCGCGAGCCGAAGGTCAACGAGCGCAGCCGATTCGCCCGCGATGTTTACGGTTTCACCCACCTGGCGATCGGCCCCAAACGCATGGTCGTCCGCCACATCGACATCGACGGCAAGCAGATTCACGCATTCACCAAGTACCCCGACGGCCAATTCGAAATCCAATCCGATTGAGCGGCATGCATATGAATGACCAGGCACCAATGACCAATGTTCAAGGTAATGTCCGCTCCTCTGATAGCCGCGACCTGACAGGTCGCGGATCTTCCAGCGTCCGCAGGCTGTCAGCCTGCGGCTATTGGGGCAGTCGACATTTGAGCATTGCCCTGGTCATTGGGATCTGGTCATTGGTCATTGTCTTTCCCGCGATGGCTGTTGACTCAGGTGATGAGAAAAAAACCTCGCGCCCGAACATCCTGCTGGCGATCAGCGATGACCAGTCGTGGTGTCACACATCGATCAGCGGGTGCAAAGCGGTCAGCACACCGGCCTTCGACCGGGTGGCGCGCGAGGGGGTGCTGTTTCGCAATGCGTTCGCGCCGTCGCCGGGTTGCAGCCCGACGCGAGCGGCGCTGCTGACCGGGCGTCAGATCTGGCAGATCGAAAACGCCGGTACGCATGCCAGCTCGTTTCCCAAACGCTTCGTCGCTTACCCCGATCGCCTGGAAGCGGCGGGCTATCACGTTGGATATACCGGCAAAGGCTGGGGCCCCGGCAACTGGAAAATCAGCGGGCGCGATCGCAATCCCGCCGGTAATCAATGGTCCAAGCGCCACGCGAAGCCGCCGTACAGCGGCATTTCGAAAGTCGACTACGCGGCCAACTTCGCCGACTTTCTGGCGGCGAAGAAGAATGGCCAGCCGTTCTGTTTCTGGTACGGCGGGTTTGAACCCCACCGCCGTTTTGAAAAAGGCAGCTGGAAGAAGGCCGGCAAGAAGCTGGAAGACATCGACGTGCCGCCGTTTCTGCCGGACACCCCCGAAGTGCGCGGCGACATCGCCGACTACCTCGTCGAGATCGAGTGGTTCGACCACCACCTCGGCATGATCATCAAGCAGCTTGAAGAAGCCGGCGAGCTCGACAACACGCTCATCATCGTCACCTCCGACAACGGCATGAGCTTTCCCCGTGCCAAGGCGAACATCTACGAGTACGGTGTGCACGAGCCGCTGGCAATCCGCTGGCCGGCGATGGTGCCGGGCGGGCGCACCGTCGACGACCTGGTCGAGTTCGTCGATCTGACGGCGACGATCCTCGAGGCGGCGGGCGTGCCCGAGCCGACGGATTATCCGCTGGCCGGTCGCAGCCTGATGAATGTGTTGACCAGCGACAAGCAGGGGCTCGTTGATCGGGCCAACAAGCTGGCGTACTTCGGGCGCGAGAGACATTCGTCGTCGCGCTGGCACACGCTGGGTTATCCCGGTCGCGGCCTGCGCACGGAAAAATATCTCTACATCCGCAACTTCGCCCCCGAGCGCTGGCCCGCCGGCGCGCCACGAAAACTCGAAAAAGACGGCAAACTCGGCCCCGAGCACGGCGGCTATCACGACATCGACGGCTGCCCGACGCTCGACGAGATGATCCGCCTGCGTGACGATCCGCAGTACGGCTGTCTGCTTGACCTGGCGGTTGATCATCGGCCCGCCGAGGAGTTGTACAACATCCTCGACGACCCCGCCTGCATGCATAACCTCGCTGAAGACGCCGGGGCGGCCCATGTGCGGCAGGTCTTCTCTGCTCAACTGGACCGCCATCTCCGCGCCAGCGGCGACCCGCGTCTGCACGGCCAGGGCGATGTGTTCGAAACCTATCCGCGCTACAGTCATCTGCGACAGTTCGTCAAACCCGACTGGGCGATCGAGCACCCGCAGCGCGTGCCCGAGCAGGACTGGCTGCCGACTGCGGATGACGACAAGCAATCGAAATGATCTCATTGGGAGACGTGACAATGATGTTTAATTCACGAGGCAGGATTCGGTTTTTCACGTGGCTGTTGATGGTCGGGGCCCTGGGGCTTGCTGATTTCACCGGCGCCTGCGCCGCGGAGAGTCGACATGACGACACCGTTCGCGCCAAGCCGAACATCATCTTCATCCTCGCTGACGACCTGGGCTACGGCGATCTCGGTTGCTACGGGCAGAAGGTCATCGCCACGCCGCAGCTTGATCGCATGGCGGCCGAAGGGCTCAAGTTCACGCAGATGTATGCCGGCTCGACGGTGTGCGCCCCGTCGCGCGCCGTGTTGATGACGGGTCAGCACCTGGGGCATGTCTGGGTGCGCGGCAACGGACGCGGGGAAAAACAGGCGCTGCGTGTCGAGGACGTGACCGTGGCCGAGCGACTCAAATCCGCCGGCTACGCCACGGGTCTGATCGGCAAGTGGGGCCTGGGCGATGAGGGCGAGGTCGAGTGGATCGGCCGCCCGACCAACCAGGGCTTCGATTATTTCTTCGGGTATCTGAATCAGCACCACGCCCATAACTACTACCCCGCGTTTTTGTGGGAAGGCGGGCGCAAGGTGCAGTTGAACAACGTGGTCCCTGGGGATGGGCCGTTCGGGCAGGGCTGGGCGACCAAGCGCGTCGAGTATTCACATGACCTGTTCGCCGCCAAGGCGCTGGACTGGGTACGCGATCACCGCAAGAAGCCCTTCTTCCTCTACCTGGCGTTGACCATTCCGCACGCCAACAACGAAGGCGCGCGCGGCACCGGCAACGGCGCCGAAGTCCCCGACTACGGGATCTACAAAGACAAGGACTGGCCCGACCCCGACAAGGGACAGGCCGCCATGATCACCCGCATGGATTCCGACATCGGTAAGCTGTTGGACCTGCTGCGCGATCTGAACATCGACAAAAACACGCTCGTGATCTTCACCTCTGACAACGGTCCGCACGACGAGGCCCGTCATAACCTCGAACGCTTCGACCCCGCCGGCCCGCTGCGCGGCATCAAGCGTGACCTCTACGAAGGCGGCATCCGCGAGCCGTTCATCGCCTGGTGGCCCGGCACGGTCAAGCCCGGCGTCAGCGATCACATCGGCTACTTTGGTGATTTCATGGCGACGGCCTGCGACCTGGCCGGCATCAAAACTCCGCAAAACACCGACTCGATCAGCCTCGTGCCGACGCTTCTGGGCAAGGGCCAGCAGAAGCAGCACGACTACCTGTACTGGGAATTTTACGAGCGGGGCTCGCGGCAGGCGGTGCGCGCCGGCCAGTGGAAAGCGGTCCGCCAGCCGATGGTGCACGGCAAGCTCGAGCTCTACAACCTCGATGACGACCTCGGCGAGCAACACGACATCGCCGCCGATCATCCCGATGTCGCCGCGCGGATGGCGAAGCTGATGGACGAGGCCCACGAGGATCACCCGCTGTGGAAAGTGCCCGAGCCCAAGGCCAAAAACAAACGCAAGTGATTCGCAGACCCAGGCGATGTTGTAGAGACATCGCCGGATAGGAATTCTGAGCATGATTCGATACGGACTGTTGTTGATCGCGGTTGCTGCTTGTTGGTCGGCGATGATCACATCGGCCGGCGCGGCGACTGATCGCAAGCCGAACATCATCTACATCATGGCCGACGACGCCGGTTACGGTGATTTCAGTTGCTACGGCCAGGAGAAGTTCGCCACGCCGAACATCGACCGCCTCGCCGACGAGGGCATGAAGTTCACCGATCATTACTCCGGCTCCACGGTCTGCGCCCCGACGCGCTGCTCGCTGATGACCGGTAAACACACCGGCCATTGCTCGGTGCGCGGCAACCGCGAGCACAAGCCCGTCGGGCAGGAGCCCATGGCCGCCGACACCGTGACCGTCGCCGATCTGCTGAAGCAGGCCGGCTACGCCACGGGGATGTTCGGCAAGTGGGGGCTGGGTTTTCCCGGCTCGGTCAGCGATCCGATCAACAGCGGCTTCGATGTTTTCTACGGCTACAACTGCCAGCGCAATGCCCACAACTACTACACCACCTGGCTCTACGACAACGATCAGAAAGTCGAACTCGACGGCAAGACCTACTCCCATGATCTGATCATGGCCCACGCGCTGCAGTTCATCCGCGACAACAAGGACCAGCCGTTTTTCTGCTACCTGCCGGTGACGATTCCGCACGCGGCGATGCACGTGCCGGATGAATACAGCGCGCCGTTTCGCAAGAAGTGGCCGCAGTTCGACGACAAGATCGGCCGCTACTCCGGGCCGCCGGTGAAAAACCCGATCGCGGCGTTCGCCGGAATGATGACCAAACTCGACCAGGACGTCGGCCGCGTGATGGCGCTGGTCAAAGAGCTCGGCCTCGATGAAAACACGATCATCATGTTCACCTCCGACAACGGTGCCCATCAGGAAGGCGGACACGACCCGGAGTTTTTCAATTCCAACGGACCGTTCACCGGTTACAAGCGCGACCTGACCGAGGGCGGCATCCGCGCTCCGTTTCTGGAGCGCTGGCCCGGCAAGATCAAACCCGGCACGGTCAGCGATCTGATCAGCGCCCACTGGGATGTGCTGCCGACCCTGTGCGAGCTCGCCGGTGTCCAGCCCCCGAGCGACATCGATGGCATTTCCATGGTGCCGACGTTCACTGGCCAGGGCCAGCAGAAAAAACACGACTACCTGTATTGGGAGTTCTACGAGCGCGGGTCCAAACAGGCGGTCCGCGCCGGTCAGTGGAAAGCCATCCGCCGTCCGATGTTTACCGGCCCGGTCTTTCTGTACAACCTCGATGAAGACATCGCCGAGCAGAACAATCTCGCCGACAAGCGACCCGATATCGCTCAGCGCATGACGAAACTGATGAACGAGGCCCACGTGGAAAGCCCGCTGTGGAAAGTTCGTGCGCCCAAGAAGAAGAAACCCAAACAACAGAAGAACCCGTGAGCGGATGCATCGACCCCCGGCCAGACTGATGATGATCGTGATGCTCGCGGTGTGCGCCGCGGGGTATGCTGAATCCCCCTCGCCGTGGGCGCGGCATGTGATCGATGACAGTTCACGCGGCGCTGACGGCGTGCGGCTCGGCGATGTCAACGGCGACGGGCTGATGGACATCGTCACCGGCTGGGAAGAAGGCGGGGTCGTCCGTGTGTATGTGAATCCCGGGCCGCAGCTCGCGAAGCAGAAGTGGCCGGCGGTGAGTGTCGGGCGGGCAAAAAACGTCGAAGACGCGGTGTTCGTTGATCTCGACAACGACGGGGCGCTCGACGTGGTGTCATCCTGCGAAGGCAAGACACGCACGATGTACGTGCACTGGGCGCCGCGCGACCCCGGTAAATTGTTGGACGAGTCGTCGTGGACGACCGAGGCGATCCCCGCCACGGCCGACAAGCAGTTGTGGATGTATTGCCTGCCGATGCAGGTCGACGGCGAGCATGGTATCGACCTGGTCGTCGGCTCCAAGAAGAATCACGCCGCCGTGGGCTGGCTGCAATCGCCGGATAATCCGCGTGATCTGGCCGCATGGCGATACCACCGCGTCGCTGACGCCGGTTGGATCATGTCGCTTGATTCGACCCGTTTTGACGATGCGCCCGGCGTGCTCGTGACCGATCGCAAAGGTTCGACGCGCGGTGTGTACCTGCTGCAGCCGCCGACCTGGCGACGCACCGACATCGAGCTCGACCAGGCGGAATACCTGTTTGGCACGGTCGTTGATCAGCGCGTGGCGGTGGCGACCCGCGACGGTTATCTGCGCATTTATCAGCCTGATCCGTGGCGTCTGACGTCGACAATCCCCAATCCGTTTGGTGTGACCTGGGGCAAGGCGGTCGCGATCGGCCGCATCAATGATGATCGCTCAGCGGATTACGTCACGACAGCGAATATCCAGAAAACCCCCGGCAAGTCCGCCGTCGCGTGGATCGACGGTGAAACTGGCGCAGTCCACGACATCTCCGGCCCCCAAGGCATCAAGTTCGACCGCGTCGAGCTGATCGATCTCGACGCCGACGGCGATCTGGATGTGCTCACCTGCGAAGAACGTGCGAACCTCGGGGTGATCTGGTATGAAAACCCAACCCGTTAAACTTTCATGGAGTCCCGCCACGATGAATCGAATCGTTCTGTTTACAGCGTGCGTTGTGTTGTGTTGCTCGGCCGTGTTCGCTGCCGACAAGGAAGCGGCGCCTCGCGATTACACACCGGTCGTTGTGAAGGTCTGGCCGGGGCAGGCCCCCGGTGAGAAGCCCGGCGAGGTCGGCGAAGAGCACATCAAAAATCGTGATCGCAACGTGATCCGCCTGGCCGATGTGACCGAGCCGACGCTGACGCTGTACCGCGCCAAGCTCAAGGCGCCGACGACCACAGTGCTCGTCTGTCCCGGCGGCGGTTACAACATCCTCGCGTGGAACCTCGAAGGCACCGAGATCGCCGAATGGCTGAACTCGATCGGCGTCAACGCGGCGATTCTGAAATACCGCGTGCCGCGCCGCAAGGATCGCCCCAAGCATGAAGCGCCGCTGCAGGACGCTCAGCGCGCCTTGCGCCTGCTGCGCGCCAACGCCGAAGAGTGGGGCATCGCCGTCGACCGCCTCGGCATTCTCGGGTTCAGCGCCGGCGGTCATCTTTCCGCCGCCACCAGCACCAATTTCGACAAGCCCGCTTACGAGTCGATCGACGAAGCCGACAAGCAATCCTGCCGCCCGGACTTCACCGTGCTGGTCTACCCGGCTTACATCGCCGACGGCGATCCCTGCAACCCGGCCCCCGAGATCACTGTGACCGACAAAACCCCGCCGGCGTTTATCGTGCAGACGGAAGACGATCGTTACGTCGACAGCGCGATCGGGTATTTCCTCCTGCTGAAGAAGGCGAAAGTGCCCGCCGAGCTGCACGTTTACGACAGCGGCGGTCACGGGTACGGCCTGCGTGAAAACGGCAAGTCGATCATCACCTGGCCGACGCGCTGCGCCGAGTGGATGCGCGCCCGCGGTCTGGCCCGATTCCCCGCGACCCAATAACGGAGTCCATCATGCGACTGATAAAACTGCTGGGCGCCGTGCTGGTGATGACCTCGCTGGTCTGCGCCGCGGACAAGCCCAACTTCGTGATCATCATGGCCGACGACCTGGGCTACGGCGACATCAGCGCCGGGCCGTTTGAAGGCTGGATCGACACGCCGAATCTCGACCGCCTGGCCAAGGCCGGCGTGTCGCTGACGGACTTTCACTCCAACGGCGCGGTCTGCAGTCCGACGCGCGCCGCGCTGATGACGGGGCGCTATCAGCAGCGGGCCGGCATCGGCGGCGTGGTGAAAGCCGACCCCCGCGCCGGGGTGCACGACGACGGCCTGCAGCCGGATGTCGAGGTCACCTTCTCGAAGAAGCTTCAGGCGGCCGGCTACGCCACCGGCATGTTCGGCAAGTGGCACCTCGGTTACCTGCCCAGGTACAACCCGATCCATCACGGCTTCGATGAATTCCGCGGATATGTCAGCGGCAATGTCGATTACTTCAGCCACGTCGATCAGGCTGGCAATTTCGACTGGTGGATCGGCGACAAGCTTCAGCAGGAAGAAGGCTACTCAACCCACCTGATCACGCAGCACACGCTCGATTTCATCCGTAAAAATAAGGATAAACCGTTCTGCGTGTATGTTCCGCACGAAGCGCCGCACTACCCCTACCAGGGGCCCAACGACCCGCCGCAGCGGAAAGTCGGTCAAAAG
Source organism: Planctomycetales bacterium ZRK34 (assembly GCA_014873095.1). GTDB lineage: Bacteria > Planctomycetota > Phycisphaerae > Phycisphaerales > Zrk34 > Zrk34. Next base: position 1,426,074 of record CP050848.1, on the reverse strand, counting down.
GCCAAACACCCGCGCGGCCCCGATGACAAGCAGGCCTACCGCCTGATGGTTCAGGAAGTCGACCGCGGCGTCGGACAGATCATGGACCTGGTCGGCGAGCTCGGCATCGCCGGTCGCACGATGATCGTGTTCATCTCCGACAACGGCGCGATCGGTCTGGGTTCCAACCGCCCGCTGCGCGGCTACAAGGGGCGCGTCTGGGAAGGGGGCCATCGCGTGCCGGCGATCGTGACCTGGCCGGATGTGGTCAAGCCGGGCACGGTCAACGATGCGACGACGCTCACGATGGACCTGATGCCGACGATGCTCGAAGCAGCGGGGCTCGATCAGCCGACCGAGCGGGCGCTGGACGGTGTATCACTGATGCCGGTGCTGCGCGGCGGGGAGCTTGGTCCGCGTCAGTTGTTCTGGATGTACGGCAAGAAGACAGCGATGCGCGACGGCCCATGGAAGCTCGTGATGAATGACCTGGGCGCCAAGGAGCCGGCGCTGTTTGATCTTTCCAAAGACCTCAGCGAAAAGAACGATCTGTCCAAGGACCACCCGCAGCGCATGAAGCAGATGCTCGAAGCGATCGAGCGTTGGCAACAGGACATGAAAGACACGCAGACCCCGCAGCCGTGATGGAGGCCGCCATGATGAATCGATCCAACGACCAAGGCACAAAGGACACCAAGAAGAAAATGAAAATGAATCTATTCTCGCCTTGGTGCTCTTGGCGCCTTGGTGGTTATGCCTTCATGATCGTGATGATGATCGGCATCATGACGCCCCGTGGCTTGGCGACTGCTGCGGAGGGCAAGCCCAACATCGTGATGATTCTCGCCGACGACCTGGGCTATGGTGATCTTTCGAGTTACGGGGCGACGGATCTGAAATCGCCGAGCATCGATGCGCTGATGGCATCGGGGGTGAAGTTCGATAATTTCTATGCGAACTGCCCGGTCTGCTCGCCGAGCCGCGCGTCGTTGATGTCGGGGCGATACCCGGAATTGGTCGGCGTGCCGGGTGTGATTCGTACGCATGCGGCCGACAGTTGGGGCTACCTGTCGCCGAAGGCGGTGGTGATCGCGAAGCTGTTGAAACCGGCCGGTTATCACACGGGCATCATCGGCAAGTGGCACCTGGGCCTGGAGCCGGAGAATCTGCCCAACGCCCGCGGGTTTGATCACTTCCACGGGTTTTTAGGCGACATGATGGACGACTACTACACCCATCTGCGCCACGGCAACAACTACATGCGGTTGAACGAAAAGACCATCGACCCCGAAGGCCACGCCACCGACCTGTTCACGCAGTGGGCGATCGACTACATCAACCAGCAGTCGAAAACCGATCAGCCGTTCTTTTTGTACCTGGCGTACAACGCGCCGCACACGCCGATTCAACCGCCGGCCGACTGGGTGAAAAAGGTCAAAGCCCGCGAGCCGAACATCACCGACAAACGCGCCAAGCTGGTCGCGCTGATCGAACACATGGACGACGGCATCGGGCGCGTCGTCGCCGCGCTGAAACAGGCGGGTGTTTACGACAACACGCTGATCGTGTTCAGCTCCGACAACGGCGGCAAGTTGGAAGTCGGCGCCAACAACGGCGATCTGCGCGCCGGCAAGCAGCACATGTATGAAGGCGGCATCCGCGTGCCGATGGGCGCGGTCTGGCCGGGTCACATCAAGCCGGGCACATCGAGCCATCAGATCGCCATGCTGATGGATCTGTATCCGACGTTCTGCGAAGCGGCGGGCGTGAAGGTCGAGCACGAGATCGATGGCGTGAGCATTCTGCCGACGCTGCTGGGTAAGCCCCAGCAGATTCAGCGTGATCTGTATTGGGTTCGCCGCGAGGGGAATAACCGCTACCAGGGGCAGGACTATCACGCGGTGCGGCGCGGGCCCTGGAAGCTGTTGCACGACAATCCGTTTGCCCCGCTGGAGCTGTACAACCTCGCCGACGACCCGCGGGAAGAACACGATCTGGCGAAAACCCCGGCGAATCGCAAGCGTTTCAATGAACTGGCCGGCCTGCTGCGGCGGCAGCTTCAGCGCGGCGGGGCGGTGCCGTGGCAGAAGCCGGATTGACCCGTTTAAATCAGATAGATCATCGGTGTGGCTATTGCGTGGCACTGGCGGCTTGTCTGCCAGTGCGGGGCTAGAACACTAACACTGGCGGACAAGCCGCCAGTGCCACCGGTTCGTTGCGAGATTTTCATTGACCGGCGGTGTGATCGGGGGGTATAAGTGGTATAGCTTCGTCGCATGTATTGCGCGGCGGGTCGGGTAAATCGTACAGGCCTGGAGAACAGCTATGAGCCAGTGGACCAGACACCGGGCGGCGTGGGCTGTCGTTTTGGCGAGCTTTTTCAGTCTCAACGCCGCGGCGCGGGCGGAAGTCGAAGTCGGGCCCAGCCCGCAGGTTCAGTTGGACGTCAAGTTCATCGAAGTCACGACGGACTTTCAGCACCAGATCGGATTCGACAGCACTTTCCAGGCGTTCAACCAGGCTGCGGGTTCGAGCATGATCGACGGTCTGACCACGGGCCTGCCGGATGCGCCTGCGCCGGGCGGGGCGACCGAGGTGCTGCGCTCCAGCGCCGAAGGCGTGCCGCTGCTGGGCGAGGTGCCGGGCATCGCGGCGCTGTTCCGCAACAAGGTGGCGACGAATCCGACGAACCTGCCGTCGGGTGAACAATTCGTTTATGCGGGATCGGGCGGACGGGTCGTGCTGCCCGTGCGCGTCGTCGAATCGTCGGTGTCATTACCGCAGCTTGACATCAACTTCAACATCGAAGGTCTGATCACCAAGCCGACCGAAGCGACACTCGACGACGGCGGCGGCGTGGTGCAGTTTTTCGTGGATGTGTACGACGTGTCGGACCCGCAGAATCCGATGACGCTGTTCAGCCTGTTCAGTTCGGCGCAGTTCGGCTTCGGCAGCGGGGGTACGGGCACGGGCGTGTTTGAAAACGGCATCACGCCGGTGGATGACAACTCGGTGATGATTCAGGTCGACGAGACCAAGTCGGTGAATGTGCCGGGCCTGACGGACATCGTGGTCATCGGTCAATTCTTCACGGGCATCCAGGCATCACGCGACCAGGAGGAACTGCTGGTGTTTCTCACGCCGTACGTCATCGACGCCGAGGACACGGCGATTCTGACGATCACCTCACCGGACGGCACGCTGGTGGTGGCGCCGGAGCCGGCGGGCCTGACGCTGTTGATGCTTGGTGCGGCGGTGTTGCGCGGCCGCCGCAGGCGGGGTTGATGCCTACTGGACTTTGCAGCGCACGGTATCGCCTAGACCTTTCTGATAAACCAATTCGATGTGGCCGTCGCCGAAGAGCATGTTGACCCGTTCGTCGGCGTGGTCCCAGTCGATGCGCGTGGTGTAAAGAATGTCATAGGGATCGAGGCGGGACCAGGTCCAGCCGTTGGGGCATTCCCAACCGTCGGCGGACCATCCCCATCGGGCCGGTTCGACGACATCGGTGAAGGTGTAGCAGTAACCTTTCTGGTTGCCGTGGTTCAGGGAATACAGCGTGTGTTCACAGTAGGTGTAGCTGGTTTTGTTGGTTTCGCCGACGAAGGAGGGATGGTCGGTGTAGGCCCACCAGACATAGTTGTCGGGTGTTTCATCACTGGGGCAGATGAAGACGTCGGTATTGCCGTTGGTGTAGATCTGGAACTGCTGCTGCGGCGGCACGCCCTCCCAGGGTGTGCTGTTGTACGGCCAGTAGATCTGGCTGACGGGCAGCGGCACGCCGTAGGGAAAGGTCTGGCGGTTGTCGTTGAAGTACATATGCAGGCAGATGCCGGACTGGCGGAGGTTGGAGGCGCAGGCGGTGGCCTGGCCGAGTTCACGGGCCTTCTGCAGCGACGGCAGGAGGATCGCGACCAGCAAAGCAATGATAGCGACCACAACCAGCAGTTCGATCAGTGTGAACCCGGGACGCGAGTTGTTTGGATCGTGTGGTGTCATGGGCGGGCGTCGATGAGTGACTGGAGTTGTGATTCGGTCAGGGCGCGGTCCCACAGGGCGATGTAGTCGATCGAGCCGCGGAAGGCTTTGCGGTGGTTTTTATCACCGACGCCGAGCGACTCGCCGCCGATCATGAGGCTCGGGTTGGCCTCGGCCGGCACGGGGCGCGGGGCGGTGTGCGAAGCGAGCTGTTGCTGGCCGGCGGGGCGGAGGTACAGCGTGATGGTGTCGTTGGCGGGATCGGCATCGCCGCGATCGTCGAACACGGCGGCGACGTCGTACCACCGGCCGGGCGTCAGGGTCAGTCGCTCGCTGTCGAATGAGCCGGCGGGTGTGGTCATATGCAACGACAGCGCATCGTGACGGATGCCCAGCAGCCATCCGCCGCCGGCCGCCGCGCCGGGCGCGCCCCGCAGGCCGTTGTTGATGATCCAGCCCATCTTCGCTTCGGGGTTGTCATCGGCGTAACCGGCCCAGAAGAAGCGCGTCAGCAGCGTCTGTGATCCACCGCGCGCAGCCTGGGGAATCAACAGGCCGGCGCAGGCGACGATGCCGGCGCCGTCGTCCTGGCGTTCGACGACTTCGGGGGCGAATCGCAGGGCATTGCCATCGGCAAGCTGGCCGCCGGCGGGGGCGGGTGCAAACCCGAGCAGATCGTTGCGGACAAGCTGCGCCGGGGCGGCGATGTCCAGGCCGGTCGCTTCGTAGGTGTCGAAGTTCCACAGCAGGCGGGCGCTATTGGCCAGGCCGAGCGCGACGTCGAGCGTGCGATCAGAATCGGATTCACCACTGACGGCAACGATGTCACCGGCGGCGAGCGTGCGGCGGATATCACCGGCGACAAGCTGAACATGGCCGGTATCGACACCGACCGTGGTCAGTGAAGCTGAGTGCGCGAGCATGTAGAAGCGTGTGCCCAGATCGACGACGGAGACGTTGGCGGCATTGACGGTGAAGCCGCGCGCCTGTTGCGGGACATACGCGGCGAGGCGGCCGTGGTCGAGTCGCGCTTCGTTGGGGCCGACCATGTGCAGCGTGCAGGGGCCGATGATGTCGACGACGGCGCCGGAGCTGAACATGACCTGCGCAGAGCCGGAGCGGAGATTCAGCGTGCCGCGTGAGAGTTCGGAGCCCAAGGCGGTGGGGACGGTGGAGTCGCCCCACGAGGCGTGGTCGGTGTTCGAGAGCAGGGCGACGGGTTGCGACGGCTGATGGTGGATAGCCGACGGCGGCCTCGAAGTCATCAACAGCGCGGCGGCGATGGTGACAGCCAGAAGGAGCAGGGCGGCGGCGTACCAGACGCTTCTGCTGCCCGGCAGTCGCCACAGCGTCGGCGTGGGGGCGGTGGTTGGCCTGGTGGACAGTGCGCGGGTGTCGCGAAGCAGCGACCAGCGGAGCATGCCGTGCAATTCGAGATGGGCCAGGTACTGCTGCCGCAACTCGGGCGACTGCATCAACTGATCGGCCAGCGCCTTTTCATCGGCATCGGACAGCGAGCCGTCGAGCACACCGGCCATCAGATCGGCCAGGGCGTCATCGGAATGTCTGGCGGGGCGGTTCATGCGTCGGCGGTTCCCGAGTTGGAGCCGAGGGTGCGTTCGATGCACGTCAGCAGCGACTTGCGGATGCGGTAGAACTTCTGGGCGACGGCGCCGGCCGGGCGTCGCATGCCTTCGGCGATGTCCTGCACTTTTTCATTGCGGGCGTAGCGGCGGTGAATCAGCTCGCGCTGCGACTGCGTGAGCTTGCCCAGACATTTCTGCAGCGCCCGGCGGCGATCGTCGATGCCTTCGAGGCGATCGGCGGCATCGTTGGCCAGCAACTCCAGCAGGGCGGGTTGATACAGGTGGCGATCCCGTCCGCGATCGCGCAGGTGGGCCATGACCTGGTAGCGTGAAACCTGAATCGCCCACGCCAGGAAGTTTTCGATCAATGGTTCCTCGGCAGCTTTGCGCCAGAGCACGAGGTTGGTTTCCTGCAGCACATCCTGAGCCCGGTCGACGTCCTGCACCAGCGAGAGAATGTACGCATAGAGGTTCTGCTGGCACTCGGTCAACTGGCGGACGAACTGTTCGTTGGGCGTGGGCTCGTTCATGAGTTGATTCGCTGCGCGTCAGGCGCGACGACGGCGCCGGAGCATCGCCGCGCCGCCGAGCAGGCCGATCACGCTGATCGAGGTCGGCTCGGGCACGAGGATGCTGATCGCCTGTTCATCGGTCAAGGCGCTGTCCCATACACCAATGTAGTCGACGGTTCCGTCGAAAGCTTTGCGGACATTGCCGCCGCCGGTGCCGAGGGCTTCGGAGCCGACGTAGGTATTGGCGGCGGAGGTGGCGTTGACCGCGCCGTTGATCACGGCCGTCTGCACGGTGGCGCCATCGGCCTGCAGGAAGAAACGCAACTGATCGGTGCCGGAGCCTTCCTCGGCGGCATTGAGCATGACCACAACCAGGTCGTACCACACGCCGGTGTTGATCACCATGCTCGCCGGCGAACGCATCGCACCGTTCTGATACTGAAACTGCCCGATGCGGGTCTGGCCGCCGAGGTTTTGAATGCCGACCAGCCAACCGGTGGAGGCGCCGTGACCGTTGTTGTAGAGCCAGGCGCTCTGCCCGCTGGCATCGTCATTGGCAAAGCCGTCCCACTTGAAGCGGGTGGCGAAGGTGGCCGAGCCGGTGACGGTGAACCCGTTCACGGAGAAGCCGGCGGCGTTGACGGTGTCTTCGGGGTCGCCGGGCGTTTGCACGGTGGGGTTCAGTTGCAGGCCGCGCCCGTGGTCGGTGTACAGATCGACGGTCGGGCCGTCGGCGGGCGTGGTGGTCCAGTTCATCAGGCCGGCGTTGGAGAGGTTGGTCGCGTCGTGGCCATTGTTGGAGTCGACGACCTGCGTCAGCGACACGGAGCCGGCGTCGGCCGCATCGAATTTCCACAGCGCTTCGGCGGAGTCAACGACCGCGGCCGGCGCGGCGGCGGCGATGAAGGCGAACATTCCGGCGGCGAGGAGGTGTGTTGTCATACGTTGCATAATCACTGCGTCCTTTTCCCTGTTGTATCAATGACGTCGGCGGCGCATCGCGGTCAGTCCGATCAGCATGAGGCCGGCCGGCAGAGCGGCGGGCGTCGGAATCAGCAGACTGCGAACCTGCGCATCAGTCAGGGCGGTGTCCCAGACGGCCAGGTGATCCAGCGCCCCGTCGAAGCCCTTGGTCTGGTTGCTGGTGCCGGTGCCCAGCGACTCACCGCCGACCAGCGTATTGCCGGTGGTGACGGTGCCGTTGTAGAGCGTGCCGCGATCGCGGGTCTGTGAGTAAAACTTACCGTCGGGGCCGACCATGTAGAAGGTGAACGTGTCGGTCGCCTGGGCGCTTTCGACATCATCACGGATCACCACCGCCACGTCGTACCACTGCCCCGGCTTCAGGGCCGGCAGATTCGTGGCGATCGTGTCGTAGGTCGTGGTGTGCTGGTAGACGGTCAACTGCGAGTTGCTGGCGATGCCGAACAGCCAGCCATTGACCGCGCCGCCGTTGGAGTAGAGCCAACTGCGGGTGTTGCCGATCTGGCCGTCCCACCGCAAACGCGTCACCAGCGTCGCCGAGCCCGAAAGCATGAACCCGTTGACGGTGTAGCCTGCCGAGCTGACGTCGCTGTTGGTCTCAATCGCCTTGTTGAATTCCAGCGCGCGGCCGTGGTCAGTGAACAGATCCACCGCATCGAAGCCCACCGGGCTCTGGGCCGGCGAAGTCGTCCAGTTCAGCGTCGCTGAACCCGGCTGCACGACTGAACTGGCATTGTGCCCGTTGCCTGAGGAATCGGTGATCTGACCGACCGAGACACCGCCCGCTTCGGCGGCGTCATACTTCCACAACGCCTCGGCGCTATCCAGCACGCTGGCGGCTTGAGCGCCTGTCGCGGCGGCGAGACCCAGCATCGTCATCAGTAACAATCGTTTCATAAGTCTGTCATCTCCTTCAGTCAGTTTCATTCATCATCGACATTCAGCGGCGGCGGCGAATCAGCGCCAGCGCGCCGAGGCTGAACATGCCCAGCGTCGCCGGCTCGGGAACCAGCGCCGAGATCTGCCCCTCGGACAGGGCGGTGTCCCAGAAGGCGATGTAGTCGACGGTGCCGTCGAAGCCTTTGCGGTGGTTGACGGAGCCGGTGCCCAGGGTTTCGGAGCCGACGATGATGTTGGTCGACCCGCCGGTCGTGGGGACGACGTGGCTGATCGTGTGCGAGAGCAACTGCCCGTTTTTATACAGGTAGAGTGTGATCTCGTCGTTGGCGGTGTCGCCGTCGCCCTTGTCGTCAAAGACCGCGGCCACGTCGTACCACGATCCGGGCGTGAGTTTCAACTGGGTGCTGTCGAACGAGCCGTTGGTCATGTGCAGCGAGAGGTTGTCGTTGCGAACGCCGAACAGGTAGCCGACGCCGCCGGAGCCCAGCGAGTTGTTCAGCAGCCAGAACATCTGGGCGTTGGCGTCGTCGGAGACATAGCCGTCCCAGTAGAAGCGGGCGAAGACGGTGGAGGAGGTGCCGTTGATGGCATCGCCGGCCGCGATGAACCCGGGGCTGGTCACGTCGTCCGCAGTGCCGGGGATGTTGACCACAGGGTTGAACTGCAGGCCGCGGGCCGCACTGCCGACGGTGCTCGCTCCGCCGGGGCCGTTCGCCGGGACGGTGGTCCAGTTCAGCAGCGAACCTTCGACGACGCTGCTGGCGTCGTGCCCGTTGCCCGAGGAGTCGGTGATCTGCCCGGTCGTCACCGGCGATCCGCTGTCGGCGTAGTCAAACTGCCACAGAATTTCAGCGCTGTCCAGAATCGGCCCCGCCGACGCCTGTTGCACACCGAAAAGTCCGACCGCCGCCAACGCGGCAATGATGCCCAGATTCTTCATATCTCAGTTCCTTTCCCGCTTTTATGGTCTTCGTGAATATTCACGCCTCAAGCGCCTCAAACCTCGGCGCACAATCATGGCAATACCTGACTGATGTAGTACCACATCCCGGCGAAATATCACGCCGGAATCGGAAATCTCCGGGGGATCGGGGTGATTTTGTTAAATGTCGACTTCAGAATGCTTTGCAGGTGGCCATGCAGGGTATTTTGCCCCCCGCTGGATGTCCGCCCCAGGCCCGGTGGCGAAAGTTTTTGTTTCGACCTTCAGCCGTTGCTGGTATGCTCGGCTCGGCTGTTGGAGCAGCCGAAGAAAGAAAGGCTCGACACATGCATATGGGTTCCCGCGCACGCGCCGCCACCGGCGCGATGTTCATCATTGTGGCGTTTGTTGTGACTGCTATCGCTTCGGCGGCGCCGTTGACCGTGGCCAACCCCGGCTTCGAAGATATTTCCGGCCAGTCGCCGTTTAACGAGTTCACCTTCGGGGCCCCCAACGGCTGGTCGCTTTACGATCCCGGCAACATCACCGCCGGTGGGGCCGGCCCGACCTACTTCGTCGGTACGCTCACGCCTACCGATCCCGCGCCGCCGGATGTGATCGAGTTTTTCCCCGCCGGCGCGCCGCAGGGCGTGCGTGTCGGAATCGCCTTCAACTACAACGGTTCAGCCGGCGAAGGGGCCTACGGTCTGTACCAGACCCTTTCCGATACGCTTGCGCCCAACACCCACTACGAATTGTCCGTCCTCATCGGCAACATCGCCGCCGGCTACAGCGTTTCCGGGGATTACTTCCCGCTGGACGGTTTCCCCGGCTATCGCGTGGAACTGCTGGCCGGCGATACGCTGCTGGCCGTCGACGACAATTCCCTGGCCGGCTCCATCCCCGAAGGCACCTTCGCCCCGACCACCCTCAGCTACACCTCCGGGTCAAGCCCCCTGGGCGAAGGTGAAAACCTCACCATCCGCCTGATCAACCTCAACCAACTCGACAACTCGCTGACCAATCCCGAAACCTACGACCTCGAAGTCGATTTCGATGATGTTCAGCTCACCGCCACGCCTGTCCCCGAGCCTGCGGCCTTCAGCTTGCTGGCCGTGTCGAGCCTCATGCTCATCCGCCGTCGCTGATCTGTCAGTTTGTGCAGTTCTGGCACAACACAGGGGCCAATTCAGGACTGTCCGGCTGCGTCAACCCGCATAACCGGAACCCCCTCAGGCCGCACAATGCGTTGAGTAAACATTATTTTGCGCATCAGCAACTGTTGTATTGGCAGCAGGTTGTCGTGCATTATGGCGCGTTGGCGACCCGCTTTGGGGCTCGTACGGGAATCCCCGGCGCGTGATTTGCAATTATTTCATCGAGGCATCATGTCGTTGGATGTCGTGTTTGGGTTTGTACGGAAAACAAGGCTGCTGTCGTGCCACGCCGGCAGGGCGGTTGCTGTGACATCTGCAAATGCACTGGAGAAAACCATGCTCAGAAAACTCTTTGCCCTGATGATTCTGTTCGCGGTGTCCGCCGGCGTGCAGGCTGGCGTGACCGGCATCACGCAAACGGGCTTCGTCCTGGAAACCGTCACCGTGGATCGCAACGGCACGGCCTATGTCTACAACGAAACGGACCTGATCGACGTTGACCTGACCGCCTTCAACGGCGCCTCGGGTGTTCTGCTGGTCAGCAACGGCGGGTCGGTCCCCGCGCCCGGCAGCCGCGCAACACTGATCGAAGACAACCGCGTGGACACCGGCATCATCAACCCCGACCGCGGCGGCGACAAGATGTCTTTCGATCTCGCCACCCCGCTGGTCAACAGCGAAGGCGCCGACCTGGTCGTCTTCGAAATTGATCCGTCCAACGAGTCCGGCGATACGCTCCGCGCGTTCATCAACGGCATCGCGCTGAACATCGCCTCCGATGGCCCGGTGCTCGGCGCCGTCTCCGCCGATGTGTACAGCGGAACGACCGGCGATGTGGATTCGCTCACCGAACTGGAAACCACCGCGTTCACCAAGAACTCCGATCCCACCCAGGCGCTGTTCGCCTACATCATCGACCTCAGCGACTTCGGCATCGCCCTGGGCGCTTCGATCAGCTCGTTCCAGATGGGCGCCGCGCTCAGCGGTGACACGATCGATTTCGTGTATGTCGCCGGTCTGCCCGTGGGCGTGGTTCCCGAACCGGCCTCACTGAGCCTGTTGGGCCTGTCCAGCCTCATGCTCATCCGCCGCCGCCGTCGCGCCTGAGCCGATCGCAACCAGCCACACAATTCAAACCCCGTGCATGTTCAACATGCACGGGGTTTATTTTACTTCGGCGGCAGGCTCTTGTTTGAAATCGCATCTGAACGATGACTCTTGGAGCATGATGCGTCAATCATGACCATGTGATCGCCGCGAGCGGAAACTCGCAGTCCGCAGGCTGCCGCCCGCCAGATCGAACCGCCTCCAGCGTAGATTCATTTTACTTGTAGCAGATGGCACTGGCGGCTCGCCCGCCAGTGCGGGGCCGAACACTGACGGACAAGCCACCAGTACGAGGCATAACACTGGCGGACAAGCCGCCAGTGCCACCTGCTGCCACATCAAAACTGAAAACGCTCTAATGCCCGGCGCTGGAAAGATCAAATATATGATATATAATATTTTTCATATAACATATATTTGATCTTTGTGCGGGGCGCGTTGATGTGCGGGGCGCGTTGATGTTCGGGGTGTGATGCAGGGGGCGTCGAAGGCGGAAAAGGGGGCGAACTGGCGATCATGTCCGACACGGAAAAGGTTCGGGCCGCAGAAGGTGAGCGGCCGCGAACCTGTGGCACAGCCGCCCTCGGCTGTGCTGTAGTCGTCGCCCGCACAGCCGGGGGCGGCTGTGCCACAATGCCGCGTTCGGGCTTACACAAAGGCCCGAGTATTTTCTGCGATTGGTAGAAGGTGGATGTTCAAGGCGCGGCCCATGTCGGATGTGTCGCAGGCACGGCGCCGTGCGTTGTGACACTTTGCGAATAGGGCGCAGTGTGTCGTATGCGTGTCATGTTGCCCCGGCGGCCATGACAACGAGGTGGTCGTTTTGATACGACGGGCGTTAGTCGTTGCGGCGTTGACGCCGGGCGGCCAGGCCGCTTAATGCAAGCAACAGCATCGCGCCGGTCGAGGGTTCGGGCAGGGCGTAGGTGATGCCGTACTTGCTGGTCAGGGCGAACTCGTTGGCCCTGATCTGGCTGTCGGTCAGCGCGGTGTTGTAGACGAGAATCTCGAACACATCCGCATCGCGAAGCGGGGCGGATGTGCCGTTGTTCAGCACGCCGAGCGTGAAGCGCTCGATCGTCTGCGACACGCCGGTGTCTGTGTAGGTATTGTCTTCAAACGTGTTGTCACCCAACGCCCGCAGTGTCACGGTGCTCGGTGACTGCCACGTGGATGTGAAGATGAACAGGTCGCCCGAGGAGTAGTTGTTCGGCCCAAGGTCCTGCGAGCCGCCGTTGTCGCCGGAGCTGCCATCGTAGGTGGCGAACAGCGTGTCGTTGGCGTAGCGGTTGAGGTAGACGAAGCCTTTGTTGGTGCCGTTTTCCGTACCGCCGTTCTGATCCAGCGAGATGACGGTTTCACCACCCGAAGCGGTCGAGTTCGAGCGGTAGACCACCACGATGCTGGCGTTGTTCAGGCTGAACTCGTTGCCGATAAATGTACCGGACAAACCCTCGACGCCGGTGGCTCCGTTGAAGTGGACCGCCGGCAGGCTGTTGAATCCGTTGGCCGCATCGACGTAGCTCGGGGCGGTGTTGATGACGTTGTTCGCATCGCGGTTGTTGCCGCTGGAGTCATCCCATGTGCTGACATCGTCGCCGTTGCTGAGCCCGGTCAGTGAACCGGCGTCGAAGTGGAGTTGAAGGTCCGATGTGACGATCGCTGCCGATGCGGGCGCGGTGGTCAACAGCGCGCCGAGCAGGGCGGTCAGCATGAAGGTTGATTTTTGCATATCCGTTCTCCTTGAAGTCGTGCGGACTTGAGTGGCGCACCGGCATGGCTGACGCGGGCCTGGTCTGTGGCCGCGCAGCGGATCGATCAATGCAATCCATCCATGCAAACAGATGCGTCACCTGAAGCGCCCCGATCGCTTCGTTGAGTTGTTGAAATTCGTCTGACTACGCTGATATCAGTATGACTCGCGGCGGCGATCGGGTCAAGGAATATTATCCGGGATTCCCCGGCATTTGGGCCTGCCGATCAATCGCGGCAAAGCCTCGGTTGTGTCGTTGCAACCGGCGTCATATCAGTGGGTTACTCGTAGTTCCACTTCATGGTCCACGGGTCGTCGGTGCGCTTCTGAAAGGCCTTGAGCTGGGCTTTCATGTTTTCGAGCACGGAGGTGTAGTCGGCGTCGCCGGAGAGGTTGTTGCCTTCATAGGGATCTTTCTGGATGTCGAACAGCTCAAACTCGGGGCGGTGGATGTAGCGGCCGACGGTGGTCTTTCCGTAGGGCGCGTCCATGCCCTTGGCGTACTGGGCCTGCCACGTGGCCGCCCGCCACAGGTCCGAGGCGAAGGGGTAAGGCAACTCGTGGGCGATGTTCCAGATCAGCTTGAACTTCTGATCGCGCACCACGCGCATCGGGTAGTACATCTGAATCTCGTGAAACGTATGCGAGGCATTGATGTGGTCCCAGCCCATGGCCTGGGTCTTGTCGAGTATCGAAAGAAACGAGCGACCATGGAAGCGGCCGGGCTTGGTGTCGCGCGTGTTCTGATTCGTCACGCGCGGCTTGTCGATCTGCTTCATGATCTCCGATTTGACGGAGCCGTCTTCGTCGAGCGCCCCGGCGAAGTCGAGAATGGTCGGCGTCAGGTCGACCCATGACACCATCGCTTCGCTGACGACGCCGCGCTTGTCGAGGTAGGGATTGCGCACCAGGCAGGGGGCGCGCAGCCCGCCGTCGTAGACCGTCGTCTTGGCGCCCGGCATGGCGATGCCGTGGTCGGAGATGTAGATGATCAGCGTGTCGTCATACACGCCGGCCTCTTTGAGGTAGCCGATCAGTCGGCCCAGGCCCTGATCGATCCGCGAGACGGATTGGTAGTACTGCGCCAACTCCGCGCGGCACTCGGGTGTGTCCGGCAGAAAGCCCGGCACGATCACATCTTTCTCGTCGTACTCGACGGTCTTGATGCCCGGGTAGTTGCCGTTGTTGCCGAAGGAGTCGGGCTTCAGCGGGTGGTCTTTGACGACGCCGTTTCCGCGGTGCGGGTCCGACGTGCAGAAGTACAGAAAGAACGGTTTGTCCGAGGCTTCGTTGATGAAGTCTTTGGAGTTGTCCGCCATCTGCACCGGGTGGCGCGAGTTGCCTTTCAGCGCGACGTCGAAGTGGTACACCTCTTCCGGCGCCACGTGATACTTGCCGATGCGGGCCGTGCGATAGCCCGCCGCCGCCAGGTACACCGGCAGCGAGACGATGTTGTCGTAGGTGGAGAACTTGTGGTAGTGGTGGGTGTGGCCGTACTGCCCGTTGGCGTGGTTGTGCAGGCCGGTCAGAATCACCGAGCGGCTGGCAGAGCACGAAGCGGTCGTGGCAAAGGCCCACTGAAAGCGCGTACCGTCGGCGGCCAGGGCGTCCATGTTCGGGGTTTTGATCACGGGATTGCCGTAGCAGCCCAGCGAGTCAACGCCCTGGTCGTCGGTGACGATCAGCACGACGTTCTTTTTCGCGGCGGTCGCGCCGAGCCCCATCATCAGGCACATCGCAGCCGCCAGCCAGATCGATCGTTTCATGCGTGAGTCCTTTTTAGTGTTTTTGTCGTCACTCATCCTAACGCGACTCGCCGCCGATCGCATGCAGTCGATCCGCGGGATTCACGGTCGGCCTATAATCGTCAAACCCGACGCATCGATCGCCGACGCAGCCGGCCGGTCGCCCGTCGATCAACACCATCCTGGGAGCCTGTCGATGAGTCTTCAGTCCGTCGCCGAGCGCGTCGTTGAGTTATGCAATCAGCTGAAAAATTTTGATGTCATGCACACGATGTACGATCCCGAGATTGTGTCTGTCGAGCCGACCGGGCAGCAAACCGTCGGCAAGACGCCGGTGATTCAGAAGTCCGAACGCTGGGCGGCCGGCGTCGAGATTCATGGCGAAACCGTTCGCGGGCCGTTCTACTGCGCGCCCGATCAGTTCGCCACGCAGACCACCTTCGAGATCACCCGCAAAGCCACCGGCCAGCGTGAAACCCTCAACGAAATCACCGTCTACACCGTCAAAAACGACCTGATCACCCGCGAGCAGTTCTTCTTCGGCGGTGAAACCTGGTGACCTGCCCAAGGCGGGGTCGGTGCTTCCCCGTTGCCTGAAAAAAACATTGTCAGTCTCCGCAGGGTGTTTTATACTGATTGGTCCGCGGGGCGTATGTCGATCCCTTGCGAGCGGAAGGTGAAAACCCGGCTCCATTTCCCGGGCAGAGGCAAGAGCGATGAACATCATGATCAAGCGGAATCGGATTGTCTTTCGGATCGTTGTGGCTGTGGTGGTGATGCTGATCGGCGGGTGGCAAACCGTTGCGTCGGCCGCACCCATCGCGTCGAGCACGACTTCGCCCGCCTTGACCAATGTCGACACCGTCGACGCCGAGCTGACCAGCTTTACCGTGGGCTCGACCGTGTATGACACGCTGACCCACTTCGAAGCCGTCGCCGTCAACAACAACTCGCAACCTTTCGTTGCCGAAACGACCCCCGTCCCCGGCACGGTCACCACCGCTTATGTGCTCGACAAACTCTCCTCGCCGTACCTGACCCAGGGCAAAGCCAACGCCACCACCGTCGACTACGATCTGCCCACGACGCTCGCCGCCGGCCACGCAGGTCTGCTGTTCATGTACGAGTTGAACACCTCCGGCCAGGCCGGTGACGATGTCGTCGTGATCCCCCTGGCGGCCGGCTCGCCCATCGGCACGTGGTCGCTGACGATCAACCCCGGTGACTACGGCCCGCAAACTGCGCTCTTCAATATCCAGTTCGCTCCGACCAACGCGCTATCCGACGTCGGTGTCCGCGGCGTCGCCTTCACCCTCGACGACTTCACCGGCGATGTCGGAACACTCACCGGCGTCGACGGCCTCCGCTTCTTCGACGCGGGCGCCGGGTGGGACCCCATCACCGCCGGCCTCGCCCTGGCCATTCCCGAGCCCGCCTCGCTGAGTCTGCTGGCCATGACCGGCCTCATGCTCATCCGCCGCCGCGCTTAAAACACAAATTCACCGCACAAAAACACGATGCCACTGGCGGCTCGCCCGCCAGTGTTTTTCATTGCTCACGCGCCGCATTCACCGACTCGGCTGATCCTCCGCCGGAGCGATCGGTTGAACGTGACACCACGTATCACCATCGACCAGCACCGCCGTCAGCAGGTGGGTCGGCTGCCCGTTGCCTTTGCGATCGGCGTTGGCGTTGAAAAGTTCCGGCCGCTCGCGCCGGGTGGCTTCGGTGGTTGAACCGTCGGTCCACGTCAGCGTGTGCGTGTAAGCGCAGACCGGATCGTGCGGGGCCCACTTCAGCCCATCATCGGAAACCAGGTGCGCGCCGTAGCGCTCATGCCCGGTGAACTTCCCCGCGTTGTCTTCGGTCACCATGTGATACTTGCCGCCCAGTCGAAACAGATCGAAGTCCTCCACGCGAACGCCCGGAAACAGATCGCTCGCCGCCACGTGATACGTCCCGTCGAAGCGGTCGGCCGTGGCGATGAACGATTTAAGCTCCCGATCGCGGAACGCCACGATCACGCGCCCGTCGTCGTGGATGTAAGGCCCGGGGTTGTTGTGGTCTTCCCCAAAGGGCAACGGCTGATCACACCGCCGCCACGGCCCGTCGATCGACTTTGACCACGCATACCCGCACTTGCGCAGCCCGCTGCCGCGTGCCGACCCGATGTAATACAGCACGTAGGTGTCGCCCGACTGCACGATCTTCGGGTTGTGGCACATCTTCCCGTCCCACCAGTCGCCGCCGCGCCCCGCCAGCACGACTTCTTGAAACCGGTAGGGCCCCAGCGGATGGTCCGCCGTGGCGTGGACGATCTCCGAATGCTTGCGATACCCCGCCGGAAAGCTCGACGTCTTCGGCCAGCGCGATGCGAACAGGTGATACTCCCCGTCCACCTTGATCAACGACCCGCCCCAGACGAAATACCCCTCCATCCGAAACCCCGCCTCCTTCGGTGAAGGCCCCAACCGCTCGATGATCGGCCGAGGCTCACCCCCCAGCCCCCGCGCGCCCAGCCCCAGCACGCCGCACAACACCAGCCCCACGCAAATCCGTTGACACCACATCGCGATAGCCTCCATCAACATGACCAACACACCGCCGCGCGCCGCCGCACAGCCGCCCCACAGATACCATATTCCGCCGCATCCAAAAAACACCCCCGCGATTCCCCCTCTCCCCCCGGTGCGTCGCACTTCAGTGCGACGCACTATCCCTTTTCCCTCCTCGCAACAACCCGCCCGCCCCAGACGTTCACCTGTGTCGCCCGCCGCGTCGCCGGGCCCATGATCACCTCCCTCGATTCGCGGAAACCATCACGATGACCAGATCACTCGCCTTCGCTTGCGCGCTTGTCGCCGCTGTGTCCGCTTCCGTGTCGATCGCCGAGCAGATCCCGGCCGACCATTACACGCAGGTCGTCTTCCAGGACGATTTCTCCGCGCCCGCCCTGGGCAAGGCCTGGCGTCTGTATTCCTCCGAGGCCCGCGTCGAAGACGGCAAACTGCACGCCATCATGAAGCCCGGCCACGCCGCCGTGCAGAACGTCAACGTCGAGCCCGGCGGCGACTTCGAAGTCACCGTCCGCTTCAAGCCCGTCGATAAAAACATCAACCTCGTCATCGCCTTCAACGATCGCCAATACAAAGACTCCCACGCCGGCCACATCTGCCGCGTCGTGCTCAATCCCAAAGGCGCCACCTTCCAGGACGGCAAGTACGGCATCTTCAGTTCCAAAGTCTGGTCCCAGCGCGAAAAAGACGGCAAGCTCAACGACGAATCCAAAAAAATCGTCGCCGCCCACCGCACCTTCATCGCCCACCCGATCACCTCGGCCGACTGGTCCACCGCCACCGTCCGCATCCAGCAAGACCGCATGGACCTGACCCTCAACGGCCGGTTCATCGGCAGTTACCAATCCGAAGGCATCGCCCACCCCACCAAACGCAACATCGCCCTGGTCGTCGGCAAAAACGAAATGTACCTCGACGACGTCGCCATCAAAACCCCTTGATAGTGACTCGTGCTCGTGCTCGTGCTCGTGCTCGTTCCTCGTCCTCGTAATCGTCAATCGAAAAGACCGTGCACGTGCACGTTAAACGTGCACGACGTATTGTCTTCACCCACTCCCCTTTCCGGGGGCGGGAGAGGGCAGGGTGAGGGGGCTCGCTTGCCGCATCCCATCCCGCTATCTGAAAACCACATTCCTCACAGAGGGCCACAGAGTTGAAAATCACCATTCAGGTTTCTGGCAACTTTTCTTCCTCATTATTGATATCGCGAGGCAAACTGCTCCAACTCCAATTAAGATTAACGGATACACTATGTAGATAACACATAACTCGATGTAACTAGGCACCCAATCTATTCCGGTCAATATCGCGATTGTATCGACCACAACTACGTGAATCATATAAAACGGTGCTGTGATGATATGAGAACCGCTTATTCGGCCCGGGGTATAGGTATATAGTATTAGAGCAACAATCCATGCGCCGACAGAATGTACTATCAGACCACATAATATCGAATTGACTATTCTCTTAAACAATCTCGGGCATTTGGTTTCCATGGCAAGAGCCTAATCTGTGATTATAACCTATCATTAAAAAGGTTCCTGATACCTAGATTTTGGGTCTTTTCCTCACCCTCTCCCCTCGCGGGAGAGGGCAGGGTGAGGGGGCCGCTTGCCGTACCCCATCCCGGAGGAAGAAAAGGTGTCAGGAATGCCCTGTAGAAAAGCTCTGATGTTCGGCGCGTGTTCGGTTGCGCAGTTCGGTCCAAGGCGTTAGATGATGAACGATGAGCCTGACATCCAAGTCGCCACGGAGGGTGACGGCGATGGCCCTGGCGGTCGGCCGGCGGGCGCTGCCGCGCTACGGCCATCGGTTCTCGCGTCACGACTTCACGCTGCCGCAGTTGTTCGCCATCCTCGTGCTGCGGCAGTTCACACGCAACGACTACCGCGGCATCGTCGCCACGTTGATCGACTGGCCGACGCTGTGCGGCGACATGCAGCTGCACAAGGTGCCGCACTTCACCACGCTGCAGAAAGCCGAGCGGCGGCTTCTGCGCGACGCGCTGATCCGACGCATGCTCGCGCAGACCGTGGCGCTGCTGCATCGTCACCCGGACACATCGCTGGAGACTTCGCCGCTGATCGCCGAGGCGATCGAACGGGCCGCCGCCGACTCGACGGGCTTCGAACTCGACGGCGCCAGCCGATACTTTGTGCGAAGAAAAGCGCGATCGCCGGGTTTGTATCAAACCACGACCTATCGCCGATTCGCCAAGTTGGGCGTCGTGGCCGACTGCGACAACCACCTGATCCTCGGCACGCACGCCACGATGGGCCCGCGCCCGGACGTGGATCAACTGCTGCCGCTGATGGGCGGCATGTGCGTCAACGCCGTGCCGCAACGGCTGATCGCCGACGCCGGCTACGACTCCGAACCCAACCACATCCTGCTGCGCGAATACCTGAACATCGCCTCGCTGATCCCCGCGACCGCCGGTCGACCGACATTGAAACTGCCGACCGGCAAATGGCGCTGGCTGATGGCCACCGCCTTCGACGACGAAACCTACGGCCAGCGTTGGCAGGTCGAAACCGTGATGTTCATGCTCAAGCGCCACTTTGGCTCCGCCCTGACATCACGAAAGTATCAAACCCGCCGCCGCGAAATGAACCTCCGCGCCGTCACCCACAACCTGATGATCCTCAGATTTGCAGAGCTTTTCTACAGGGCATGTCAGGAACCTTAAATTGAAAACTCCGTGGCACCCTGTGGCCCTCTTTGTTGAAATGTTGAACCCGGGATGTGTCACTATGTGGCCCTCGGAGGTAGGGACGTACGAAATGGGTGACTTCAGTAATTTTCTGGGATGGGGCGGGGAAATGCAAGGGCGCGGAGCGAGCGGGGATGGGGGAGAGGGGGTGGGGGCTGGCGGGAGCGGGGGTTTGTTGGAGTTTGGGCGGCTCCCCCTCACCCTGGCCCTCTCCCGCCCCCCGGAAAGGGGAGAGGGAGGAAGACAACGTTTGTGCGCATGGGGGTGTCGCGGGGTGATGCGAAACTTGCAAAGTGTACTGAATTGTCACGACGGGTTGGTGCGCGCGGGTTGGTGGAAGGGGGTGAAAAGCGGGTCGCGCGCACGGACGTTGCGCGAGTTGCCATGGGTGTGCGCGCGAAAGGGGGTCAACCCGGGTCAAAAGGGTGTTAAACAGGCTGATTTTTGCCGCTGGCGCGCGCATCGGCGCGACGAGGCGACAGGGGGGTGCGCATGGGTGCGACGGCGGGCGGCGGGGATGGGGCGTAATCGTGGATTTTGAGGGGGTGGGGTGGAGGGTGTTGGAAGTGGGGTTTTTGTTGGTGGTGTGCGCGCGCTGTACCAGACGCTTCGCCCGGGGGGCTCAGCGTCGGCGTGGGGGGGGAGGGGTCAGTCGGTGCGGGTGGCGGAGACGGATTCGATGAGGACGCCGAGGGGGTCGGGGCTGGTGGCGGGGCTTTGGAGGTGGAGGTAGCTGATGCCGTTGCGGGTGGGGAACAGACGCGGCAGGGGATGCCAGTCGCCTTGGTCGATGCGGAAGCGGGCGGCCTGCTCGTCCCATTGGATTTCGAGATCGGCCCAGGTGTCGGGTTTGAGCCCGGGGGCATCGTTGATGCGGCCGGCGGGGTCGAGGCGGAGCACGTGCTGGGCGAAGCGGTCGACGACCGGATCGACGGGATTGAACCAGCGATCGACGAGGCAGATCTGCAGACCTTGCGAGCCGGTGGGCATGCGCAGGCGGAGCGTGAGGCGGCCGCGTGGGGCGTTGGGGAAGTTCCACACGGCGCCTTGTTTTTCGTGGACGAGTCGCGGGTCGGGATAGTGGGCGACCTGGAGGACTTCGCGCGGCTGGCCGTCGGGATGGGGCACGAGGGCGGCGCCGGGGCGACGGTTGTAGGCGCAGTGCCCGCTGGTGCCGCGGAAGTTGCCCGGCACGCTTTTGACGTATTGCTGAACGGACCATCCGCCGAGGCCTTGCGAGAAGTCATCGGCTCGGTGGGTTTCCAGCAGCCAGTCGGGATCGAAGATGATCAGGCGGCGGCAGGCCGGGTGTTGACCGAAGGCGAGGAGGACTTTGCCTTCGGGTAGTTCGACGGCCTGGCACTGGTGGATGGACTTGTCGAGTGATGCGGCGCTTCCGTCGACGGTGCGGAAGTCGGCGGCGTTGCGATGATCATTCAGGTGCAACTCACGGAAGCCGCGCCAGGTTTTGCCATCGTCGTCGGAGATGGCGGCGTGGATGGCATCGCGATTGGTGAAGAAATCTTCGCTGCGGCCTTCGCGCTCGGAGTGGTTGAGCCCGGGCTGGGTTTCGTGGTCGAGTTCGGGCAGGGGGGTGGTGTTGTTCCAGACGACGAGGATGCGGCCGTCGCTGAGGCGGAAGAGCAGGGGCATGGTGATGCTGGCGTAGAAGCGCGACGGGGCGGGGTCGGTCCACGTGTCGCCGCCGTCGTTGGAGAAGGCTTCGTAGTGGTGGTCTTGCGAGGTGCGGATGAGCATCCACAGGCGGCCGTCGGAGAGCTCGACGACGGAGGGTTCGCAGCCGTAGTTCTGCCAGCGGACACCCTGGTGGGGCCACTCGACCTGGTGCGCCGGCGGGCTGGGCAGCAACACCTGCCGCCATGTTTTGCCATCGTCATCCGACAGCAATACGCCCGGCTGCTGCGGGCCCCCGACGCTGCACTGGATCGGTTGAACCCACCGCTGACGATGTCTCAGCGGCAACGGCAAGCGCGGTAGAAACCCGATGCGTCGCCCGGCCAATACGTGCTCAAACGGTCCGCCCGGCCCTTGGCTCGAACGCACCGCATGCAGGCCGACGGTGTCGATGTTTTTAAGGTACGTGGCCGCCGCCATGCTGTGGTTGGGACGCTTGGTCTGGCAGAGCACGGTCAGGTAATCACCGGACCACGGGCTGCGCACCATCGCTGCAGCGGAATCGCCTTCGACCGGTAGCTGCCGCCAGCTCAGTCCGTAATCGTGACTGGAGATGTAGATCGGCACGGTGTCGTGACGATCGCCGCCGTCCGCGATGCGGAATCCGTAGTGACGGATCTCACCATCGGGCATCACCATCAGCCCGCGGCAGGCGTTGGCCGGCGGCACGCCCACGACCTGCGGAGCATGAATCCGCCTCAGGGCTGCGAGGGTTTGTGCATCCGGCTCGGCGAGTATGGGGGATGCAACGGCGAGCAGGATCAACAGGGCGGGTATCGTCCATCGCATGGCAAGCGCTTTCATCGAATAGACACGGCGGAGTGACGCGGGATCGACCGGGCGAGATCGGCGTGTGCCGTCGACCGGATCGCGCCCCGCAGGGCAGATCACGAATCTATCACTTCGCCGAATCATCGTCCACGAAGCCGGCTGCCCAGCCGCCAGGAATAGTCTTGGAAAATGGCCCGAAATCCATTAAAATGGGATCGATCGGCCCGACAGCGGCCGGTCGAGATAAAAGGCGCTCACGAAAATATTCGCATGGAGAAGAACATGTCCCCGAAGATTCTGTCGGCATGTCTCGGCATGATGTTGATGCTCGCGGTGATGGGCCCGGCCCAGGCGGCCAGCGTCGCGCTGACCGGTAGCAACACCAGCTTCACCGGCGTGACGCTCAACTCCGTCACACTCAACGGCCAGACCTACACCACCGCCGAGATGATCCAGTTCACCGCCACCGCCTTCGAGAGCGCCGCCGCCAGCGTCATCCTCGTCAAAGACCTCGGCATCTCGGACATGGATATCGATCAGACCGTCACGCCCGCCGAGCGCCGCGCCCTGATCGAGTCCGACTGGGAGGCCGACACCGGCTGGGCCAACATCGGCAGCGGCAACGGCATCACCGGCTCATTCAACACCGGCATCGTCAATCAGCCCGGCCGCGACATGATCCTCTTCGAGATCGACTCAAGCGCCCCGGTCGATTCGTTCTCCCTGAGTCTCAACGGCGGCGCCTTCACCGCGCTGCCGACCAGCGCCGCCGCCGGCGCCTGGGGCGACACCACCGTCAACACCTCCAGCGCCGATGTGCTGACCCACCGCAACGCCGGCGACACCGACGACGCCGCCCCCGGCACGCTCGCCGAACTGTTGAACAATCCCGTGGAGTCCGGCGCCGGCGGAGCACTCGCCGTCACGCAGAATGTCTTCGGCATCGCCCTGGACTTCTCCGACTTCGGCATCGCCAACGGCGTGACCGTGACCACCTTCACCCTCCGCGGCGGCAACAGCGCCGACCCCGTCATCCTCGCCGGCATCCAGGTGATCCCCGAACCGTCCTCGCTGTGCCTGCTGGGTCTGACTTCGCTCGCTCTCATCCGCCGCCGCTGATCACCGCCCCGCGCCAGCCCCAACATCAATACCCCCCGAAGCCCACGGATTAAATCCGTGGGCTTCTTTTTGTTCTGGTCGTCCTTCATCTGCTGTTCCTTTCGAGAGTGTGGTTTATACGTCGGCCGCACAGGCGGCTTCTTCGGGGGTTGACTGAGAGTTGACTGTTTTGGGGTTTTGTCCTTTTTCGGTGTCAATCATCGTCGCCGGCGCAACGCTGTTGTTGATCAGGCAGTCAAAGTCCACGCGGGCGATGGTGCTCTGGATGTGCTCGGGGCGCGGGTGCAGGTAACGCTCGGTCATCTTCAGATCCTTGTGACCCAGGAAGTCCCGAAGTTGGGCGGTCGGCATCCTCGCGTCGTTGGCCAGGTACGTGGCGCCGGTGTGGCGGAAGCGGTGCAGCCCCGTCCGCTTCATGCCCGCGGCATCCTGACGGGCTTGTAGACGCGTCTTGAGTGGGTTGTATGTCCACATGCCCGTCTGCTTGCCTTTGGACACCGGTGACTGGAACAGCCAGGGTACTTCAGAGGATTTCAGAGCGCTAGCCACAATCTCAGCGGCTTCAGCGGTCAGCGGCACCTGACGTTCGATGCCGTGCTTGGGTTTCCAGGTCTTGCCCGTGAACGGGCAGACCTTCTTGCAGATCTTCAACGCCACGGGGTAGCCCGCATCGTTGATCAGGACGTCTTGCTTCATCAGCCACATGAACTCGCCGATGCGCAGGCACGTCTGAGTCAGCAAGCGCCAGATGGCCGCCAGGCCTGGAGCCGGATCCTCGTACAGAGCGTTCAGTTCCTCGGCGCTGAAGACGATGATCTCCCGTTCCGGTTCCGGGGGCAGTTCGTAGGCGCTGCTGGGATCGGATTTGATCATGCCACGTTTGAGGGCGAAGCCAATCAATCCCCGCGTCGATTTCATCGCGTCGCGCAGGGATTTGGGTTGCAGGGGGCCGGCCTTGCGTTTGCCGCGGCCGTCAGTAGAAGGTATCGCGATACCGGTGGTCCGAAGCTCGTCCTCGAAGGCTTCCAGCACCGGCGTGGTCAATCCTTGGATGGGTGTAGCGCCACCCTTTGGCAGGAAGATCATCAACTGACGATCGAACCGCTTGGCATGAGCGATGGTCTTCGGCGACAGATCCCTGTTCGTCTGCTTGTTGCAGCGTAGCTCGGCGACTTCCTGGACGGTGTAGCGTTTGATCGAGCCGGCCTGCACCTCGCCGGCGGCGAAGTCGCGGGCAAAGGCCCTGCCCTTGCTAACCGCTTCTTTCTTGCTTTTGGTTTTCAGGGAGTGTTTCTTCTGCCCGATGCCGGGCAGGTTGTACTGGATGTACCAGTTCGGGCTGTTGGCTCGACGCAGGACCTTGATGTTCAGGTCATCGGCGATCACAACTTCGTCAGTGATCTTGTATTTGCTCATGGGTGTCCGGAGGTTTGAATGTGATAGAGACGGCGTCATCGAGAACCGATGACACACACAGCCCAGACATCACACACTGGGCAGATAGGTAGGCTGACAAACCGCTCAGTTGCGAGCGCTCAGCCAGCGGCAGAACGGGTCGCGCATCAGGCGCGCGCCGCGGCCTTTGCCGGTCTTGAAGCCTTCGAAGTGGCCGCGTGAGGACCAGTCGTAGACGGTTTGGACGTCGACGTTGGCGATCTCCGCGGCCTGCTCGAACCGGAGCTTCGGCGGGTAATCGCTTCGTATGGTCTGCACGAACTCATCGCGGTAGGCAGCGGTGACGGGTGACATTTTCTTTTCTCCAACATGTGTGATGGTGCCGGAACGGCACCGCTGATTTGGTGAACGGATCGAGTAAACAACTGCGGGGGATCGATGGGCGGGGGCGACCGCCGGGCGGCGGATCGAATCAGGTCTTTTGGTGGGGGGGGCACTTCGCGGCGGTGGATTACCGCCTCTGGTTACCATTATACACGATGTGCGGCGCGCTCCCGGAAGATGAACTCGGGCGGTCCGAACGGGCCTTTCAGACGGAGATGTGGGTGTCTCAAGGTGCTCTGAGCCGGGCGGCAGGCGCCGCCCGCGGATCGCCTATCCCTAGTATACCATGACTCGTGCACGCCCTTGCCGAATGTCAAATCTTCGTTTTTGGCTCAATAATCAACATGGGTGTTCGGGGTCACAACTCAGATCGTGAATTGGGGGCGTCCGAAGCCCCCCCGGAGTCCCCGGAGTCCCCGGAACCCCCGGAACCCCCGGAACCCCCCGGAACCCCCCGGAACCCCCCGGAACGGTGCGTCCTGCCGTGGCCGACTATCCCCTGAACTCCATTATACCACGACCGCAGCGCGCCCCCCGGAAGGTCTGCTGGAACATCCTGACAGGTCCCGGTGCCCCGGAAAGTGGGTCAGCCCTCATGGCCGGGTGACTCGGCATCTCCGGGGTAGGCGCTAATTTTCGACGCCTTGTGCGTCACACTTCCTTGAGGCCCGTTAGCTCTCTCCAGGGCCGCGGCGTCGCCAACACACTCGGACCACCGACTCGCCGGATGGTCCGGTGCGGCGGCGGTCCACGTTCAAGCACGATCCCGATCGGATCGTGCTTTTTCATTGCTGGAGGTTTTCATGAAAACGCTGAGCCGTACTCGTCAAGACAAGCCCCGCACGCTTCTGCGGGTCGCCCTGCGCCATGACCCCGGGTCGAACTCACCGGGTGAAGACGGCCGGTGGGTCGAGGTTGGCCAGGGGCAGGGACGCACCGTCATGGCCCGCAACGGCAAACGCTACGGTCGGCCGACGATGTTCCTGAGCAAGTTGAACTGGCAGTTCGATCCCCGCCCCGGGAAGGGATTGATGATCGGAGCGGCGCCGGCAGCCGGGCCGGTCGGACCGGACACCGTCCCGGTCACCTTCGCCGGCCACGATGGCATCTACCCCCGACTGGACCGCGCCTATCCGCTGGGCCAGGACCTCTGGCTGATGTCCATGCTGCACGAGCACGGCCAAAGCGTCGAACTTGCCCACCCACCCCTTCCGGGGGTGTATGCCGTGCTGCCGGACGGCATCGGCATCCACGCGCTCAAACTCAACAGCATGCTGATCACCGATGACCTCATGCGCGTGGCCCGCGATGAAGACGCCCTCGAGTTCGAACGTGCCCCCGAACCCATGTTCGCCTGCGGTGATGCTTCAGCGTGCAGTATTCACGTGCGTTACCCCGACGGCGCCACGGACACCTGGGTCTACCCCGCCGGTACACAGATCAAGGTTCCGGCACGAGGCTGCGAAGTCGATGCGGGCCAGGTCATCGCCCATGTCGTCCCGCGTCAGGGCTGGCGTGGTCTGCAGACAATGACCCCGGAAGCCAGACAAGCCGCCAGGGCTGGCATCATCGACCGGTACACCTGCCACGACGTGCTCGGGCTGTGGGGTTATGACCTGCGTCTGTTCCAGGACTCGCTGCCGGAGGACACACAGGTCTACCTCGACACGCAGGCCGAGTGCGAGTTCCTGTTCGACAGTTCGCCCAGAAGCCTGATCGGACGCGTCGGTATGATCCATTACAACTTCCTGTCCAACTGGTACGACCGTCGCCTGCCCGTCCCGCGGAGCAAGACGCCATGCAAAACCTCGCGTCCGCTGACCAGCCCCCTGATGGGCGCCGCCTGACCCCCGGAAGATGCGCTGCACTATACAAATGACTGACACAAAAGCTCGCTCATGACCCTGATTCCTGTCCACCGCCTGACCCGCCGCGAACTCCATCGCCTCGGGTCGAACCTGCTTGACCAGGTTGATCGTGATTCATTTCACCTGCGTTCATCGCCTGAAGAGGCTTTGACATTCGGCGAACTGATGGGTTGCTCGATGCCGGCCCAGCCGTCATCCGATGCCGCCGGGCGATCAGCCGACCCAGCAGGTCGATGAACGCGTCGAACGCTTCGTCATCGGTCTTGAAGTGATTGTCGAGAGATTCAGCCATCGTGATGAACTCCTCGTGATAGTTCAATAACAAAGCCGGCACGCCATATGGCGTACCGGCTTCTTTTTACATGTTGTAGTGCATCCTGACAGAATGCATACGATAAACTCTGTCACGTTCAACGCAGCAGGTCGGGGTGATTCTCCGTTCTACGAACAGACTGCGAACGTTAAAATTGCCGCCGGGGCAACGTTCGTTGGTTTCGGTTGCGATCACGATCACTTTTGTACATCGGTGTGTGTGAAGTAATTCGTGTATGCGTCGACGTGGTTTCACGCTCATTGAGTTGCTGGTTGCAGTCGCCATCATCGCTGCTGATCCCCGAACTGAAACTGATGCCGTGTTGTGCGAGCGTTGTGATTGTTGGCCATGAAGGCGTAGATCAGATTGAATTTTGCAGTGCTATTGATGTCATGGGTTTATAGCGCATTGTGATCTGGCGGCTATGTTTTCTACGAGTTTCTATTCCACTTCCGTTGCGCGAGGCGGGTGTATAGAGGTCAGAAGTCAAAGATCAGAGACCCGCAAAAGCCCTCTACGGCAAGCGTTTTGTCTCCCGACATTTAACCCGCTGACTCCTGAGGCTTACGCCCTATCGCCGGAGAACCATCATGTCGAAATTGACCCGTCGCCATTTTGTGCAATCATCCGCTGCCCTCGCCGGTTCGGCCCTTGCGCTGGGACCGCTTCAGAAGGTGCGCGGCGCCAATGATGACATTCGTCTGGCTTTCATCGGGCTCGGAAGGCGTGGCGGGGCGCACATCGAGTGGTTCGGCAAGCAGCAAGGTACGCGCATCGTCGGCCTGTGCGACCCCGACGAAGGATCGCTGGGCAAATGGGCCAGGAAGCACCCCGAGGCCCAGGCGGAGAAGGACGTCCGCAAGATTCTCGAGAACAAGGACGTCGATGCCGTGGTCATCGCCACGTGCAACCACTGGCACTGCCTGTCGGGCATCTGGGCGCTACAGGCGGGCAAGGACGTCTACGTCGAGAAGCCTATTGGAAACAACGTCTGGGAAAGCCGCAAACTCGTCGAGGCCGCCCGCAAGTACAACAAGATCGTGCAGGGCGGCACGCAGCAGCGCAGTGATCCGTTACAGCCACAGATCAAGGAGTTTCTCGACACGGGCAAACTCGGCAAGATTCAGTATGTCCGACTCAACCGCTTCCTCCGCTCCGGGGCCCGCAGATCGATCGGCAGGCGAGACACCCCGCTGCCGTGGCCCAAGCAAGTCGACAAGGATCTCTGGCTCGGGCCGGCGCAGGATCAGGAGATCTACCGCGAGAATCTTCAATACGACTGGCACTGGGATTGGAACACCGGCGCCGGTGAATTGGGCAACTGGGGTCCGCACATCATCGATGACTGTCGCAACGTTGCCCTCCGCGATCGCATCGCACTGCCCAAGCGCGTCGTCGCCGGCGGCGGGCGCTTCGTGTGGAACGACGCCGGCAATACGCCCAACACCCAATTCATTTACTACGACACCGGCGAAGTCCCGGTCGTCATGGCCGTGCACAACCTCCCGATGAATGCCGGCACCGACCGGGACGATATCTACCTGCGCCTCCGCACCCGCGCCTTTCTGATCATTCAGTGCGAGAACGGTTACTACGCAGGCGGCAAAGGCGGCGGCTCAGCCTACATGAACGACGACATCCGCAAGCCAATCAAGAAATTCAAGGGCGATGGCGGCGGCGGTCATGCGGCCAACTTCCTCCAGGCCGTCCGCTCCCGCAGGCGCGAGGACCTGAACGCTGAGATTGAACAGATCCATTACTCCTCGGCCTGGTGCCACCTCGGCAACATCTCTTATCGTCTAGGCCAAGCCTACAACCACGACCAGGCAATGGAGCATGTCAAAGGATACGGGCCGTGGGAAGAGCTCGTCGAAGGCTTCGAAAAACACTGCGAAGCCAATGAGGTCAACCTCGCCGCCGCCGGCGCCAAACTCGGCCCAATGCTCGAGGTCGACGTTAAAAACGAAACCCTCGTCGGCCCTACCGCCACAGCCGAAGCCAAGGCACTGCTCACCCGCAAGTACCGCACCGGCTACGAGATCACCGACAATGTTTAATCTCCACCACAACTTACCAACCACACACGGGTCGGGCTTCGGCCCACCTGGAATCAGATTCCCTGCCAGTCACGCCGAGAGTGGTCTTCATTGAGTGGGCGATAAACTCGCGAGGGCTTGCCATCTTCATCGGTGCGCTCTCATTCATGATCATCCAACAATGCATCAAGCCAATCTCGTTTTCATCCGTGCGTATTCGAGTTTACTGCGCGGAGACTGAACAGCCGAGGATAACACCGGCCCTATTCGTTACTCGCCTTCGTCGCACGTTCGGTTTAGGAAACCAGAGACGAACAGACCGACCGGGTACTCGCCTGGTGCAACAAGTCCAACGGTTGACATAACACGAAACAGGAGCACCCAATGAATACCTGTGAATATGCATTGGTTCCTGAGCCTGGCCGACGCCCGTGAGAAGATCGCCGCCTGGCATGAGGACTATAACACGATCCGTCCACACAGCAGCTTAAACAACTTGACCCCGGAGCAGTTCGCGACTCGGTGTGGGCCTACGGTTCCGGCTGCGCCTCCACCTCTGGCCCACACCGGGGTATCATGCTTATCAACACTGTCTGGTTGCGCTTGATGTGGACCAAAGATGGGGTGAGGACCACATTCAACCCCGATTCTCTCACGTTGACTGGTGCAAGAATCGGGAAGGAGTCATCAGTCAGTGAACGTTGGCCTGTATGACATTGAACCAAGGAAACCGAATATGGATGACGCGACACTCGTATCCAGACGGTCGTTTTTAACCTCGTCTGGCGTTGCTGCTGCCGGAACAGTGCTCAGCAGCCGCATGGCGGTTGCTCAAGCGGAGACCGGCGGCACAAGAAAGCCTATCAAAATTGCCCAGATCGGCACCGCCAATCAGCACGCCTACAAGATTGGAACCTTGCGTAAACTGACCGACTTGTTCGAGGTCGTTGCCGTCGCCGAAGATGATCCCAAACTGCGTGCCGCCGCCCAAAAGAAGAGTATCTACAAAGGTCTGAACTGGCTAAGCTCGGATGAACTGCTGGCAATCCCGGGTCTGCAGGCGGTTGCCGTCGAACTGGAAGAAACCGCACCGATTCCGACGGCACTTCGCTGTATTCGCGCCGGCAAACACATTCACCTGGACAAGCCCTGTGGTGAGTCCCTGCCACAGTTCAAGCAGCTACTGGATGAGGCCCAAGCCAAGGCGCTGACCGTGCAGGTGGGCTATATGTACCGCAACAACCCGGCCGTTCAATTCTGCATCAAAGCCGTGCGCGACGGGCTAATCGGCAACGTCTTCGACCTCGATGCGGCCATGGGCCGCTACGACGGGACGGGATACCGGAATCTGATCAAACGGTACCAAGGCGGGATCGCGTATATTCTCGCCTGTCATCTGATTGACATCGTGGTCACGCTCATGGGAGAGCCGCAATCCATCCATCCCTTCCTCCGGCACACCCGTCAGGACGGCGTGCTCGACAACAGTCTGGCCGTCTTCGAGTACTCCCGCGACCGGCTGGCAACGATACGGACCTCAATCACCGAAGCGGAAGGCTTCCGTCGCCGACGCCTGAAGGTCGTGGGAGACAAGGGCTCCATCATCATCCAGCCGATCGAATCCAAAGGCAACATGTCCGGCGGCGTCCTCCAGCTTGCCCTGGCCGAGGACCGCGGCGGCTTCAAGAAAGGCGTGCAGACTGTCGATATGCCGCCCTTGAAAGACCGCTACGAAGACCAATGGCGCGAGTTTGCGGCCATCTTAAACGGTGAAATGGTCAACCCGTACACCTACGAGCACGACTACCTCGTACACAAGTCCCACCTCCTCGCCTGCGGCATGCCCTTGGACCGTTGACGCCGAAGCGTAGAAATGAAACGACTCACTTACGAAGTATGCGTTGCCCTGACGTGTGTCGCAGTTCAGTCCGCCATGGCAGGCTCGAGCATGGAATTGACGCCTGCCGACCTGTTGAGTCCGGGTGTGAATGAGATCAAGGCTGGGATCCTCTACATCCATAAAGGCAGGGGATCCGACATGTCCTGGGTGGTCCACGCGTCGGCAGACGACGTCGTTGACGTCACGATCGAATACAGCAATCCCAAACCCCTGGATCAACCCTATCAGTTTTCACTTGGCGGCAAAATCGTTTTTTGGGACGTGCCCGTTCAGGAAGATGGCCAATGGACAATTGCACCAGTTGGTTCGTTTACAGTGAAAGCCAACCAAGAGTACTGGATATCGATGGCTCCCCCATCCAATCGTAACTATCCGCATGACTTGCAGTTCAAAAAATTCATCCTGAAAAGCCACGGGACAGCACAACTGGTACGGGTCGGCCATTTCAGCGATCCGAAAAAGCCGGATGCCCAACTTGGATTCGGCGAAGCTCTCGCATCCCCTCACCCATCGCTACAAGTCAGGGATGTGTCCCCTCCGGGTCAGGCGCTGAACGTCATGGGCATTCAAGCATTTGGGGATCAACAAGCGCTCGTCACGACGTTGGAAGGCAAGCTCTATCGCGTCGATTGGTCACAGCCCAACTCTCGGCTGACGTTGATCGCCGAAAGCAATGAGCAATGGGCAGATGCGCTGTGGTACAAGCAACGCATGTTTGTTCTGGCAAAGTCACGTATTCTCGAATTGAAAGACAACGACCACGATGGCATTTTTGAAACCAGTCAGACGCTTGCAGACGATTGGGAAACAACCTCAGACATGTACGACCGCATCTATGGCGGCGTTGTTGTAGACAACCATCTCTATTTCGCTTCCGGCGTAGCCATGGGCGTTCGCGAGACGCACAACCGGCAGGTGCCGCTTCGAGGAAGCGCATTCAAGGTTAACCTGGATACAGGTAAGACCACCTTGTTGGCGGGCGGCTTGCGTACGCCAAACGGCATGTGTGTTGATGCGAATCACCAGATATTCCTCTCAGACAATCAAGGCGAGTGGCTGCCCACGTCCAAGATTATCCACTTGCAGGACCAAGCCTTCTACGGATTTCGGTATCGGCCTACGCATCCGCTGCAGCGCGAAGTCCCAACGCCTCCTGCTCTTTGGATTCCATATGAAGAAGTGAGTTTGTCGCCAACAGAACCGATCTTTCTCGACCAGGGCTGGGGCGTCTACGCCGGCCAGGGACTCCTCGGAGACATGGCGCGAAACGGCTTGATTCGCTTCTGTCTTGAGCGAGTCAACGGCGTCTATCAAGGTGCCGTATTTCGTTGGTCGCAGGGCTTGGACTTCAAAATCAATCGTCTGACGCGGATCACCGATTCGTCGATTCTCGCGGGGCGTTTGGCGAGAGGCAATCATTGGGACAAGGCCGAGCACCACGACAGCCTGAAACTGTTGCAATACCACCCCAGCGAAACCTTCGAGATCTTGAAGGTGGCGGCCAAGAGCAACGGCTTTGAATTGGTGTTCACCAAGCCGCTCAATCGTGGGTTCGGCTGGAATGCAAACAACATTCACATGGAACGCTGGCGCTACGAACCAACCCAGCTCTACGGCGGCAAGAAGCTTTTTCACAACCGAGTGATCCCCAGGTCGCTGAGCGTATCTGAGAATGGCCGCACGCTATTTGTCGAAACGCCCGAACTGGAAACTGGGCAGGTCATCTACTTTCGCCTCCCGGCCCAATGGACGAGTGATACCGGCCAATCGCTGTGGTCCGGCGAAGCGTGGTACACCCTTAATGAAATTCCCACAGACTCACCCGGCGTTGCTCGGAGCAAACCCGCAGAGGTCTCGCCGGCGGCAGACCTGTTCACGTATCAGTCCAAGGAGTCCGGCCGCACCCTATATCAGCAGTACTGCATGGCCTGCCACAGTCTGGATGCCAAGACGATCGTTGGACCCAGCTTCCATCGCTCGCTTGGGCCTACCCGAAAAGTCGTCGAGGAAGCGGATGGAACCGTTCGCGACGTCAACTTCAATCGGCAATACATTACCGAATCAATCCTCACGCCAAATGCCAAAGCCGCTGAGGGCTACCCCAGGAATATCATGCCGAGCTTCGGCTCGATTCTGTCGCCGGCCCAGATCGACATGTTGTCCGACTACGTCTATCAGATGACTGCCGAAGAAAACGAGACCGCCGGGGAAGATAAGGAGTCGAAGTAGTCCATTCAATACGTCAAATGACAATATTTCACAATCTTGCATGCGTGCTGATTGAGCGGCAAAATCACCAACCACGAACCGTTTCCGATATTGTCGATGGATTATCTTGTTGTTGAATTGTTGTGACTTCCGGCCGAGCGTCGAGCGGTGGACACTGCAACTTTGCGTCGCCGACAGATATCCATCACTGAAGTCCGATCGTCGATCGTGACCACGGCGCTCATCGTCCCACCACAGGATTCTGTGATGCCAAATGACTCTCATTTGTTCACCCCGTTGACCGTCAGGTCCGTCACACTGCGCAATCGTATCGGCGTGTCGCCAATGTGCCAGTATTGCTCTGAAGATGGTCTGGCGACGGATTGGCATATGGTTCACCTCGGGTCGCGCGCCGTCGGCGGCGCGGGGTTGGTCATCGCCGAGGCAACGGCCGTATCTCCCGAAGGGCGCATCTCGCCCGGCGATGCGGGCATCTGGTCCGATCAGCACATCCAGCCGCTGGCTCGCATCAATCGCTTCATCAAGGCACACGGGGCGGTGCCGGGCATTCAGATCGGACACGCCGGTCGTAAAGCTTCCGCAGCCCGTCCGTGGGAAGGTCAACACCATCTGAGGGACGACGCGGGTGGATGGCCCACGATCGCCCCCAGCGCAATTGCGTTCAGCGAAGACCTCCACAAAGTCCCAAGCGCCATGACCGCAACGGACATCACTCGCGTCCAGCAGAACTTCGTCACCGCTGCCGAGCGCGCGTTGGCCGCCGGGTATCAGTGGCTCGAATTACACGCAGCACACGGCTACCTCATCCATGAATTCCTCTCGCCGCTGAGCAACCACCGTACGGATGAGTACGGCGGCGACTTCGAAAACCGCATTCGCTTTCTGATGGAAACCACGCGAGCGGTGCGTGCCGTGTGGCCGGATCATCTGCCGCTGACAGTACGTCTTTCATGCACGGACTGGGCGCCTTCCGGTGGATGGGATGCGGGTCAGAGCGTGGAGGTGTCGCGTCGGCTCAAGGCCGCGGGCGTGGACCTGATCGACTGCAGTTCAGGCGGGGCTGCGCCGCATGTGAAGATTCCGGTGGAGCCCGGCTATCAGGTTCCCTTCGCAGAGCGCATCCGCCGGGAGGCGGGCATCGCCACCGCAGCAGTCGGCATGATCACCGAACCATCGCAAGCCGACGAAATCATCCGTCAGAGTCGCGCCGACCTGGTGCTGCTGGCTCGTGAGATGTTGCGAAATCCATATTGGCCATGGCGGGCCGCTCAGGCTCTACACCAAGCCGAGTCGCTGGAGCCGCCCGTTCAATATGTTCGTGCATGGTGAACATCATGAAACCCGTAGCGCCATTGACGTCAATGGGTTATGCTATATCTTGACTTTGCGGCATTGATTTCTATCAATTTCTGTTCCATATCCGGTACCCCGGGCGGGTTTATATATGTGCGTGTATGTCGAGATCTGAGAATTCCCATCGCATGGGCCCGTTATGAACCATCTGAACCCATCCGAACCGCCAGAATCTTCGGGCACCGAGTCGTTTGTGCGTCTGCTGATGGCTCATGAGCGGCAGATCTACAACTACATCCTCGCGCTGGTCGCCAACACCACCGACGCCGACGATCTGATGCAGGAAACCGCCACCGTGCTTTGGCGCAAGTTCAGCCAGTTTAAACTGGGGACCTGCTTCGGGGCGTGGGCCATCTCAATCGCGCGTTTCGAGGTGCTCAAGTATCGCGAAGGACGCGGTTCGGCCGGTCGGATCTCCGACGCGGTGTTCACTTCCATGACGCAGGTCGCCGCCGAGACGGTTCAGACCTCTGACGAGCGTTATGAAGCCTTGTCCGCCTGTTTGGATCGCCTCAGCAAGCGAGACCGTGAAATGATCCGCCTGCGGTATGAAACTCATCGAAGCACGTCGCAGATCGCTCAACAGTTTCAGCGCACTGTTTCAGCGGTGTACAAATCGCTGACGCGCATTCACGGCCAGCTGCTTGAATGCATTGATCGCAACCTGCGTTGGAGGGAGCGATCATGAGCGCCGATTTCGCTGACAAGATGAGTCTCGACGATTTGATCGACGCGGTATACACCGGTGAGATCGATGGCAATGGTTGGCATCAACTCAACACGATGCTGGCCGACGATTTGGATGCGCAACGGCGATATGTGCAGTACCTGATGCTCTGCGATGCACTGCGCCGATGCTGCGACCAGTCCGAGCATATTGTCGAGCCGATCAGCCCGCCTGTGGTGCGTGCAAACCGACGTGAACGACTGCGTCGCTTAGCATTCGCCGCGGTGATTCTGTTGGCGGTCGCGCTGGGAATCATGTTGCCGCAGCGGTCCCGTGAGACAGATCGAGTAGACACGCTTCCCAAGGCGGCGGTCGCGACTCTGACCACTGGTGCGTTCGCCGTATGGCAGGGACAACCCGTCCACGCGGGACAGACCCTCAGCGAGGGTCGCCTGACATTCGATTCAGGGTTAGGCGAATTGTTTTTCCACGATGGCGGCAGCATTACGCTGGAAGGTCCCGCGGAACTCGAACTGATCTCCGGCAACGCTTGTAGACTGATCAGTGGGCAGATGACTGCGGACATCCCGCCGCAGGCCGTTGGCTTTACCGTCTTGACCCGTGGACTTCAAATTGTCGACCTCGGCACACGATTTCACGTCCGCGTCGATGATCAGGGCGCCACGCACGTCGGTGTTCTGGAAGGCCACGTCTCGGTGCAGTTCGAACGCGGAGAAACCGCTCCGGTCATTCTCGCCGCCGGCACCTCGGGGCGTTTTGACGGCACGACGAATCAGTACGAGCTGAACCGAGTCGCTTCGTTGAATTACATCGCTCCGACCAGTCTTCTGATTGATTTCATCAATCCACAGAGCAAGGCCGCATATCCGGCCCGCAGTTCCGAAACCGATCATTGGAATACCGTGAGTAAGCTAAACTCTTCGCAGGAAGCCATGGTCGATATTCTCGGCCGGCCTGTTTCATTGAGCATCACGACCAGGGGTTTCACCGGTATACGTGACAATGATCTGCGTAAGACCTCGGTCGACTGGGCCGATCCGACGGCGCTTGCCGGTGTGTGGGGAATCTACGAAGCCTACAGCCCCAGCGATGTCGCAACGATTCAGTTGTCCAACCTGGTGCCCGGTCGCGCTTACGATGTTTCGCTGATCGCCGCCCGGTCTGAGCCGCCCGAACCTAACGCCTCACGCACACGGACCGGGGCGTACAGCATCGACGGTCAGCCCGACAACTCGATCGTACTCGATGCCTATCAATCGGGTTGGCGCGAGGCCAAGCCGATCCGCTGGACCAACGCGGTCGCCGACAACCAGGGACGGCTTACGATTCGCCTTGATGTGGCAACCGAGCGGCAGTGTGCCTATGCGAACGCGCTGCGCATCGAAGGTCCCATGCGGATCAGCCCAGAAGTCGAATCGCCGGCCGAGGGAGCAAACTGATGATTCGACGGGGCTTCACACTGATTGAGTTGCTGGTCGTCGTGGCGATCATTGCGCTGTTGATCGCCATTCTGCTACCGAGTCTGGCCAAGGCGCGCGAGACCGCCAAACGGGCCGTCTGCGGGTCCAATCAGCGGCAGGTGATGATGTTGTACGTGATGTATGCACAAGACTACAAGAATGCGGTCCCGATCGGGTACACCAGCAACCAGAAGCAATTCAACTACCTCATCTGGCATCGAACCGAAAAAAAGTACATCGCGATGGGCTTTCTCTACAAGACGAACCTGCTTCCGGAGGACGGCCGAATCGCGTACTGCCCTTCGCAGGAGCACGATCTGTTTCGCCAGAGCAGTCCTGTCAACGCCTGGCCCCCGGCATTGGCCCCGACCCTGCACACACGATCAAGCTACGCGACCCGGCCGACGGTCGATTGGTTCAAGACCAACTCATGGGGACCACCGGAGTTCACCCGACTGGCGGACCTAGGTCGCAAGACCATACTCGCAGATGTGTTCTCCTGGTATGAGCCGGTGGACACAGCACACATTGAAGGAGTGGAAGTCGCCAAGGCGGATGGCTCGGTGACATGGGTCAATCGCGCGATATTCGAAACGGAATTGAATCTGATACCGACGCCGTCGCCGGGGTTCTTCCCCGCGACGAACTCGACCATGGATGACATCTGGGAAATTTTAGATCGACAGTGACACCAGTTGATACCCATGAACACCCGAATCCCCAACCCTTTCTGGAGAAATTGAATGTTGATCTCGAAAAACACCATACCGATGCTGTCATTGTCAATTCTGCTGGCGGGCGTGACCGCCTCGGTGGAGGCTTCGTTCACTGCCGTGGGCGTCTACGACGAAAATACCACGCAATCCAACACGGTCGATACCATCGCCACTTCTGACGCCAATACAAACCAACTGAGTCTCTCGTCCTTCACAACGCTGGTTGCCAACGCTTTCAGCAGCGGTCAGGGCGGCGTGGTGAATTTTGATTCCGGCTCCCTCAACGGCTCCGCCACCATCGGTGGAACCGTCCCGTATTCCGACAATTTCGACGTGTTATTTGACGGTGGGAGCAAGTCACTGCATGTCTTCGATGGTTCGGTCACCAATCCGGGTAGTTCCCCTGCAAATACCAGCGGAGACTACGCCGGTCCAGGGGCGTTCTCGGGACGCACCCCGATTTCAGGAAGTCAATTTCTGGTTCAGAGTGTCAACGCCGACTTCGTGTTCAACCTCGGCACGATCACCGGAGGCGATCCAGGAGAGGTCGTCACCGCCATCGGCGGCACCATCCTTTCCCGAGATTACTCGGTCTTCAGCAGCGGCGTGTCTGTCACCGCAACCGTCACATTCACCGACAACACCACTGCGTCGGCCGTCAGCACACTGTCCCAGGGCAACGGCACCGACGACACGTTCTTCGGATTCACCGCGCCGTCGGGTCTCGGCATCACGAAGTTCATCATCGACCTGTCTAATAACGCAGCCTACACCGGCATGGACGACCTGGCATTCGTCACGTCGGTGATCGTGCCTGAGCCTGGTTCGATTTCGTTGCTCGCAGCGGCGAGTTTGGCGCTGATGCGTCGCCGCCGCTCGCGGCGGGCTACCCTCTGCCACCGATAGAAGCCCGGCCCAATGGAAAACCTTGTGGCCCGAAGCCGGGGACTTTTACAATATGATTCAGATCGATGCAGTTCTTTAATCTCGGGCAGATCACGAATGAAATAAACCGGTAAAGGAGACACCATGAATACCGCTCACAACTACGTCATTGTCACCGCACTGCTCCTGGCTGGGTTTGTCGCGTCAACCCAAGCTGCCGTGAGTTCGTACGAGCTCACGAGTTCGTACGACCTGAAGACCCTCACGGCGGACTCGAAGACCTACGCGGCCTCAAGACTCATCAACGTCACGCTCACCGATGTCGACGACTCATCGATTCAACTGATCTACTTCCGCGATACCGCCTTGACATCGGATCGGTCCAGTGTGATCGAGGATCTTTCGATTAACACGGGCATTGCCAATCTCATGAGCGGCGAGTTCATGTTCAACGCGCCCGTCGTCAATCGACCCGGCATCGACTTTGTCCTATTTGACTTTGGCGGGCAGAACGAGGCCTTCTCGATCACGCTCAACAGCGTGACCCAAGGGTACTCCACGCTCGATACGACCGTCATCACTGGCCTGCTCATCGAGGCGTACAGCACCACCGACCCTGTCACCACGGTCGCCGAGCTCGAAGCGGTGAGCTTCCCGGCCAACACCGATTCCAGCGCCTCGCTCACCGGCGCGATCGGGATTGACCTCGACGACTTCGGCCTCGCCACCGGCGCGTCGGCCACCTCGTTCCTGTTCACAAGCACCAACGTCGACCCGCTGCTGATCGTGGGCCTACCCGCCGTCCCATCCCCGTCGGCACTGCCCGCGGGCCTGCTGCTGCTGGCCGCCTTTGTCGTTCGCCGCCGCTGAGTCTTCCGAAGCGTCTGGTCTACCCACCCTCCCTCACTATCAAACCGTGCACATGCACGCGTGGCTGCTTGATGTCTTCTACATGTCCGACCCCTCCGAGGTCGGACACCTTTTGCATTTAAACATTACAACACCCACTTTCACTGTTAACATGTTCTTGTAGCTGTGCTGATTAATCGGCAGAAATAATAAAACATTGCTGTTGGTGTAGCGTTGATGGCACGGAGCAGCGCGCCACAATCGAGAATAAGTGTTTCCCGCTGACAGAGTCCTAACGTTGCCGGTCCTTCCGGGTATTTCATGGGTGCAGATCGAGTTGGCCGCAGTAGAAGAGGATGGCCTGGCGGAGTCGCTGGAAGTTGCGGTAACCGGCGGCGCAGTGCTGGATCGCGGCGATGCGGCTGTTGCCTTCGCAACCGGCGGTCGTCAGCGGGTGTTCGTAGTAGCGCAGCACGCCGTCGATGCGTCGACGCAGCATGCGCACCAGGCGCTTCATCGGATGAATCTTCGATCGGCTGACCCACCGGCTCCACCGCCGCAGGAACTCGCGGGCATGGTTCAGGCTCGGCTGCAGCCACAACTGACGCAGCAACTCCTTCATGCTCCACGCCCGCGCCGTGCGCAGTGTGTGCCGACGCAGTTCGGCGAAGCGCTCGTCATACTTGGCCGGTCGATTCTCCCGGCCCCACAGCAGCATCTGCTTGGCGCCCCGCAGCACATCCTTGTCGTCACCACACAACTGGCGGTACTCGCTGGCCCGCACCGACTCCAGCGCCTGGTTGGCCTGACGGATCACGTGGAAGCGATCGAAGACGATCTTGTGCTCGCCGCCCGGCACGTGATCCTGGGTGGCGGTGATGTATGACTGGTGCATGTCCATGGCGACCGCCTGGATGGATTCGAGCTGAGCTTGCGACAATTGCCTGTAATAACAGGCTAAACTCTCGATGACGTGGTGTTCGGTCACGTCCTGAACGGCGCCGGTCTCCAGATCGCTGACCACGGTGACGTATACATGCCCGCGGCCGTATCGCTTCTCATCGACGCCCAGATACTTCACCATCGTCTGCTCGCGTCGATGCATACCACGCTCGACCGCACGCTGCATCACGTGCGCCGCTTGATCCCAGCCGATGTCGATCAACCGGCAGGCCGCCGTGATGTTCTGGCATTCCTGAAGCACATCGATCACGAAGCGTTCCATCAGCATCGTGAACCGTGCCCCCGGCTCGGCCCAGGGCAGCGTCGCATTGCACACGCCGTGCTCGGGGCAATTGACCCGCGGCGGCCGCGCCTGCAGAAGCGTGCGGAACTGGCAGGTGTCCAGGTGACGCCACGTGCGAGACGGGCCGTGGTCGTACAGCGGACACGCCTGCCCGCAATGCGGACACTGCCACGCCACGTCCGGCCGATGTTCGACGAACACCGTGACCTGATGCTGGTCGAGGTTCAGCTCAACGCGATCGACCAACCACGGCTCTTTGAGCCCCAGAATCTGCTGGTAAAGCTGCGTGTCCTGCATCGGGTGGCTCCTGGAAATGGAGCTTCGTCATACCCGATGCCACAGTCTCCGGGAAGCACGACCCACTAAAAACCCGGAAGGACCTGCAACGTCTGGAGTTTGTTTGCGTATTGCTACTTGCTGTGCGAACTGAAGTGGATTTGGCCTAAAGAGACACGACTCTCATTAATGAATGAAAACTGACCCGCCGAACTGTTCGACGGGCCAGTTCTTGGTGACTTGTTCAACTGGTCTGGCGTGATAAAGGGGGCACGATTCAGGGTGTCGAGTGGGTGCCATGATCTTGATGATGATCGTCCTTGGGCGTGGAGAGCTTACCCAAGTAGGCTGAAGCGTTGCTGCGAAGTTTGTTCTCGCAATGCGGGCAGCAGAGGCGCACCAGGTGATCGCCGACGATGCGGTCAGCGGGTTTGCCCATCTCGCCGAGCTTTTCGCCGGAGACGGGGCAGGTCGTGGCGGTGTAGTCGGCTTTCTGCTTTTCGATTGCGGCGGCGTCGAGTTTGGCGATGAACTTGGACGGGTCTTTCAGGAAGTCACCCTTGCAGTGCTTGCAGCAGAAACGGATCAAGCGATTGTTGTAGATAAAGTCGACGGGTTTGCCCATCTCGGTCAGCGATTCGCCGGACACCAGGCACGTCGCCAGTGGATAGCGCGGCCCCTGGTCCTTGATCATCCCAGCGTCTATCGCTGGCAGATAAGCCTGCGGATCGGCATTGAACTTGTCGGCGCTGGCCTGACTGGCGAAACGCAGTTCGCGGCCTTCGTAATGGATCGCCACGGGATGCTCGACTTCAGCCAAGGCATGGTCCGTCACCGGGTCATTCGGCAGCAGATACGGGGCGCTGGGGACGGCCTTTTCGTGGGTGACCGCATGATCGGCGTGTTCGTGCGGCTCGGCGGCCTGCAACGTGCCGGAGGACACCGTGAACAGGCCTGCGGCGGTGAGGGTCATCAGCGTGGCGAACAGGCGGACATGGTACATCTGTCGTACTCCTTTGAATCAGAGGGTGCGGGGTAGTCAGGCCAGGGCGGCCTCGCAGTGACCTAACGAATCTCGTCCCGGCACAGGTTCACGGCAGGAATGCATTTTTGAAAATTTCCACCATGGCATCAGTTAACCCCAATTTTCAATGAACCCCATCGCGGCGGGTTTTCGTTCTGTATGATGAAGTCATGACCAAGCAGGGTTTGACTTCCGACCAGGCGGAGCGTTTCCGCCAGTGGTGCTGGCCCCACGCCGAGGCGATGCTTCGCCTGGCGAGGCTGCTGACCCACCGTGATGATCTGGCCGAGGATTTGGTCCACGACGCCATGATCAAGGCCATGCGGGCGATCGACACGCTGGACGCTGAAGACAACGCCCGGCGATGGCTGATGACGATCCTGCGGCGAACGTGGATCGACGCGATCCGCACCCGGCGCTACGGCCTGCGTGAACGAGCGCTGGACCCGGCCGCCGAAGCTCAGCTTGAAGCCCGCTCCACAGAGCTGGACGACAGCCCCGCATGGAACGACCCGCAGGCGATGCTGGAACGCTTCGAGGATGAACACATGATTCAAGCCCTCAATCAACTTCCTGAAGCGATGCGATGGACGCTGCTGCTGGTGGACGTCGAGGGGCTGGATCACGAGCAGGCGGCCGCAGTGCTGGATGTGCCAGTCGGCACGATCAAGTCGCGGGCTCATCATGCACGCCGCAGGCTGCGCACGATCCTCAGCGACCTGGCCCAACAGAACGGATGGATGTTACAGGCGATTTCCAATGAATCGTCCGCTGGTTCTGGAGAACCATCATGAACGACGAAACAACCCATCACGATGCCGTGGACAGCGCAATGCACGATCGCCTGGCGAAGTTGCGCCAGACGCCTGTCGATACCAGCCTGCTCGAAGAGCGGCTCAACGCCACGATGGTGCAGATGATGGACGCAGCGCCCCAGCGCCCCGCCATCGCCGGACGCATCACACGCTTTCGGCGTGCTCTGGCCCTGGCGGCGATGGTGGCTATCGTCACCGGCGCTGCGGCGATCCTACTGACGGTTGGGCAGACGCCCGCCATCGCATCACCGACCGAGTTGGCCCGTGTGCATCGCAGCTTCCTGGAAGACTCGCACACCAACATACACGTCGAAAACGCCGAGCAGGCCAATCGAGCCATCAGTGAACAGTGGCCTGAAGCGCCGGCGGTTCCAACCCCCGCGGCCGATCCGATCAGCGCCTGCTGCGTCGAGACCGTCAATAAGACCCAGGTTGTCTGCGCTCACCTGGAACAC
Source organism: Planctomycetales bacterium ZRK34 (assembly GCA_014873095.1). GTDB lineage: Bacteria > Planctomycetota > Phycisphaerae > Phycisphaerales > Zrk34 > Zrk34. The sequence goes on along the minus strand of CP050848.1, from coordinate 1,382,682 downwards.
CAGGGCAAGCCGGTGACGATGGTCGTGGCCAAGAGCAGCCAGATGCACTGTGCGCCCGGCAATACCGTCGAACGCGATGGCCGCATGTTCCAGGTCCATCAGTCCGAAGGGCTGACTATGGTTATGATGATGCGCGCCGATCGATGCGTCTGCCTCGTCAGCGAGCTGGACACTGAAGCGCTGCTCGAACTGGCTTCGCAGTTGCGATTCGACTGAGTGCGACAATCGCCGTAATTCAACCAGCAGCCAGATCATGCACGAACATCATCACGAAGATAATGCCATCGCCACCGATCCCGTTTGCGGCATGCAGGTCGATCCGGACCGCGCCGCCGGTCATGTCGAACATGAAGGGCGCGATTACTACTTCTGCAGCACGGGGTGCAAAAACAAGTTTGAAGCCGATCCGGCAAAGTATCTGACGCCCGATGAGCCGGCTGAAGACGAAACCAGCGGCCAGATCTACACCTGCCCGATGCATCCGGAGGTGCGGCAGGTCGGGCCCGGCAGTTGCCCCAAGTGCGGGATGGCGCTGGAGCCGGTCGCGCCCTCCGAAGCCGAAGAAGATGACAGCGAACTGCGTGACATGACACGGCGGTTCTGGGTCGGCGTGGCGCTGAGTCTGCCGGTGCTGGTGCTGGCGATGGGCCGACATATTCCGGGCTGGCCCGTGGAGCAGTGGCTGGGCCACACGATCACGCGCTGGGCGGAGCTGGTGTTGTCGACACCGGTGGTTGTCTGGGCGGGGTGGCCGCTACTGGTGCGCGGTCTGCGTTCGGTGGTGTCGTGGAATCTCAACATGTTCACGCTGATCGCGACAGGCGTCGGGGCGGCCTACGGATACAGCCTCGTGGCGACGCTCGCGCCGGGTATCTTTCCGAACTCCTTCCGCGACGACAGCGGCATGGTCGGGGTCTACTTCGAGGCGGCGGCGGTGATCATCACGCTTGTGCTGCTGGGGCAGGTGCTCGAAGGACGTGCCCGTCAGCGCACCAGCGGCGCGATCCGTGCGATGATGGAGCTGGCCGCCAAAACCGCACGACGCATCAATGACGATGGCAACGAGCAGGAAGTCCCGCTGGACCAGGTGCAGATCGGCGACCGTCTGCGTGTGCGCCCCGGCGACAAGGTGCCTGTCGATGGAAAAGTCGTCGAGGGGGCGAGCACGATCGACGAATCGATGATCACCGGCGAGCCGGTACCTGTGCGCAAAGAGTCCGGCGATGACGTCACCGGCGCCACCATTAACCAGACCGGCAGCTTCATCATGCAGGCCGATCGCGTCGGTGGTGAAACACTGCTGGCTCAGATTGTGCAGATGGTCGCCGAGGCCCAGCGCAGCCGCGCACCGATTCAGGGCATCGCCGATCGGGTAGCGTCGTACTTCGTGCCGTCGGTCATTGGTGCGGCAATCCTGACATTCATCGCGTGGAGCCTGTGGGGCCCGAGCCCGGCCTTCGCCTACGCGATCGTCAATGCGGTGGCGGTGCTGATCATTGCGTGTCCCTGTGCGCTGGGGCTGGCCACGCCCATGTCGATCATGGTCGGCATCGGGCGCGGCGCTCAGGCCGGCGTGCTGATCAAAAGCGCTGAGGCGCTGGAGATCATGGAGCAGATCGACATGCTGGTCGTCGACAAAACCGGCACGTTGACTGAAGGTCGACCGGCGCTGGTGAGTGTCGAGCCGGCGGAGGGTTTTGACGAAGTACAGTTGCTGCGACTGGCCGCGTCGCTGGAGCAAGGCAGCGAACACCCCCTGGCCGAAGCGATCGTGCGCGGAGCGAAAGACCGAAACGCCGAGTTGGTCGACGCGAAGGATTTCGATTCGGTCACCGGCAAAGGCGTCATCGGGCGCGTCGAGGGTCGATCCGTGGCGTTGGGTAACATGGCCTTGATGGATCAACTGAAAGTCGACGGCGGGTCGCTCAGTGATGCGGCCGAGCAGTTCCGTCAGCAGGGACAGACGGTGATGTTCGTCGCCGTCGATGGCAAACCGGCGGGCCTGCTGGGCGTGGCCGATCCGATCAAGGAGTCGACCGCCGAAGCGGTCAAACTGCTGCACGAAAGCGGCATCGAGATCGTCATGCTCACCGGCGACAATCGCACCACGGCTGAAGCAGTCGCCGGACAACTCGGCATCGATCGCATCGAAGCGGAGGTGCTGCCGGATCAGAAGGCCGAAGTCATCAAACGCCTTCAGCGCGAAGGCCATCGCCTGGCGATGGCCGGCGACGGCATCAACGATGCCCCCGCTCTGGCGCAGGCTGATGTCGGTATCGCCATGGGCACCGGCACCGATGTGGCGATCGAGTCCGCCGGCGTGACACTGGTTAAGGGCGATCTGCGCGGCATCGCTAAAAGCCGCCTGCTTAGTCGCCACACGATGAAGAACATCCGACAGAATCTTTTCTTCGCCTTCGTCTACAACGCCGCCGGCGTCCCCATCGCCGCCGGCGTGCTGTATCCGTTGTTCGGCCTGCTGCTGTCGCCAATGATCGCCGCCGCTGCGATGACCTTCAGCTCCGTCTCCGTCATCGGCAACGCCCTGCGCCTCCGCCGCGTCGAGTTGTAACGCCAACTTCACATCCGAACACGAATCGGGGATTCCCTCACCCCCGGATTTGAACCCGACGAGCGTGCCGCCTCGTTGTGATGGGTGAAGAGCAAACCGACCACGTGGGTCGACGCGACTTCAAGACATCATCACCAACCTCCAAGGAGCCCTGCCATGAAAGCCCTCATCGCTACCCTCAGCGTCGCCGCCGCTCTGACCTTCGCCGCCCCGACTTTCGCCGGCCCCAACACCGGTCAGCCCAGCGCGGCCCAGCGCATCTCGAATATGATCGAGCACCGCGCCGAAACCGTCAAACCCTATGCCCTCACCGGCGCCAAGACCGAAGCCAAGACCGAGTGGCAGGCCAAGCACGTGAACTTCGGTGCTTCCCGCCACCAGCACCTGGTCGTCCGCGTCGACGCTAACTGACGCCCGGTCAAGCAAATCAGCTTTCTCCCCTCCCAGGTCTCGTACCATGATCGCACGAGACCTGTTTTATTCACACAAGCATGCATCGACATAGACGTATTTGTGCAGATCAGATTGTCATGATGGTGCAATTCACTATGGATGAAGTGTTAGATGGTCCGATTTGGGCCTGAATAAAGATGTGTGCAAACCTCTGCGCGTTGAACGTTGCTCCGGCGGCAAGGGCAATGTCAGGAATCTGTTCGTAGATCGAACACAAGCCGCGGATTACCGCGTTGCAATGGGTGATGTGTAACGTTCGGGATCTGTCAGCAAGTCAGAATAGTTGGAGTCGGCGGCGCGTTGCTCCGGGGCCAATTGTAACGTTGGACGGGGCGGTAAGAAGTCGTGATTCGGCTCATCGTCGTGCCGGGCGATTTCTGGATTGATGGATGACAAGGCAGCGATCAGGGGTTCAATGACGGCACGATTTGAGATGCCGGCCGGTGAATACGAGATGATCGGTTGGCGCAGGAGTGCGCGGAGGTCCTCAAGCCGCCAGGAACGCACTGCAGCGGCGGATGTTCAGCCCCAGCGCCCGCAGCAGGACCACATAAGTTACAGCTTTCATGCCGCGGACGCGTAGGCAAGCGAGTTTCATCTGATGCTTGAGCCGCGCCATCGTCGCTTCGATCCCCGCCCGCCATCGGTAGCACTGCCTGAAGGTCGGTGACTGCTGCTGCAGTCGCCGCCGGCGTTGGCGGGCCCGAGACGGAATGTAGCGCAGGCGGCGAACTCTTCGGTGCGTATGCGTCGGGCAGCGATCCTGCAATGGACACGCGGCACACACCGCCGGATCGAATCGGGCCTCGTGCTTGGTTCCACCCACACGCGTCGACTGGGGCGCGTGTCCCGCCGGGCAACGCAGCACGTGACCGCCATCATCCAGATCGAAGTGCTCCAACATCAACAGATCACGCTCAGCGCCGTGGGGCGCCTTGGCCGGGCTGACTAACGTCACATCCCTGGATGCCGCCAGATCGAGGTTCCCGTGTGAACCGTACGCCGAATCGGCCAGCACCTGCGTGGGCTTGTGATCTCGCGCCGCAACATCCTCCAGCGCAGGCTCGAAGCACTTTGTGTCTGCGACCGTCATCTTGTCCACCGACACGTGCGTGATCAGGTCCGGCTTGGGCGCCTGCACGGCGCCGCGCTGCTCCGACGCCGCGTCATCATCTTCCTGATACGTCTCCATCACCTGTGCCAGGTAGCCCTGACCGCGGTGCTTGTTGTAGCTGGAATCCGGATCCGCCGGGTTCAGCACGTTGTCGCACGGAATCTCACGCGGCTCTTTGATCCGCAGGCGATCCGCTTTATCCGAGACTTCGAACTGCTCGTTGAACACACGCGCAAGAAACTCGTAGCTGGGCAACTGCGCCGCCTGCGTCGCCTCGAACATCTGCACCAGATGCCACAGATCGATGCCCGCTTCCGGCAGCCTCCGCTTGGATTCGCTCGGACTGGCATCGGCGAAGCAGCCCTCGCCCTGGCGGGCGACATACCGGCGCACCAGGTCCGCATCGACCTGTTCATGCAGGCCCGGATGTGTCCGTGCCAACTCTCGCAGAAACTTGCTGATCGTCTCGACCACCGTGCCCAACCGCGTCAGGATCCGCATCGCCGAGCGGATCGATGTAGAATCCAGACGCTGGCGGCTCGCGTCGACCCCGAACGCGTCGATCAGTTCATCGGTCAGCGTCTGGAACAGCACCTCATCCAAGCCCCGCTCGATCACCCGACGGCGATAGTTGCGCAGCGTCTTCTCACACAGATAGGCGTCGGATTCATCCTGCACATCCAGCGCGTAGTGCCAGGCCAGATTGAACGCCAGCGCCTCGACCACCGCCGCGTCGGTCAGATCGTGCAACTGCTGGAGGATCAGCACGCCCACCGCCACGTGCAGTTCCTTGGTCGGTCGGCCCCTCTTCGAGACAAAGCATTCGGCGATCGCTTCGACCGGCAGTCGATCCAGCAGGTGTTCGCGGAACACCCCCGCCCACGAACGGTCCAGCAGTCGCCGACGCTTCTCGCCCAGCGAATCCCAGGGATTAAACAGCATGCCGCAGCTTCGATCACGCGTCCTGCGCATGACGCCCATCCTAGCGCCAGCACGCCACAACGCAATCGACTTTTTACCGCCCCGTCAACGTTGGAGCTCTGTTGGTTACTTTTAAACGGAGATAGTTCACTTTCAAATTCGGCCCAATCAGCCCCCATCCCATACAATTGTGTTATGGACAAGACACCACCCAAAGGCTCGAACGTAGTGGCCGCGCGTGCGGCGACGGAAACGACACGATCTGACGATGCCTCTTCCGCCGATCTGGAAACGGCCTGGTCCGAATGGTCGAAGCGCATTAAAAAGGCAGATGCAAGAGCTAGGACGCTGCTCAGGACGGCATTTGAGGCTGGGTGGGAGGCCGGGAAAGATTCTGCCGGCGCACATTTAGGTAAACTGGGCGGGCTTAAGGGTGGCAAGGCTAGGGCAAAGAAATTGTCAGCAGAGCGGCGATCGAAGATCGCAAGGAAGGCTGCTGCCGCGCGTTGGGCCGACGAAGACGATCAACATTAATCGTTCAGATCGGCCAGTTCACCGTCGATCAGTGCCGTCGGATCATCCCGTGCCACCAGCAGTGCCTCAACGGCCCACAAACGCTGAAAAACACAACCTGCACCTTAGCCCGGTCAAGAACCAGTTGCAGACCTACCGCTGCTACTGCAAGAGGCATAATAACTGCGGCATGAGCTTCGCGAATAGGAAGGGACTTTGAATTGTCCTTTGTATCGGGCTTTGAGTGGAGGACCTTATGCTGATCAGCGTGGAGTTTCGTAACAATGCTTTTGGTCACACATCGCTGTGATGATTTATCTCTTGGCACCTGCAGTGACGATAAAGCGCATGGCCTCTTCGAGGCTCATGTCCAAGGCTGTTACACGATCTCGGGGGACGAACACGGTGATGCCGCCGATCTGGTAGCTGAACGGGATATACACCGCGACAATACCTTCGCCACCGAGTCCCGGCGGCAGATCATCGAAATGGTCGCGCGTCAGTAACCCGAGAGTGCGTATCCCCGTGTCCCCGATGCAGACCATGACCACTTTGCGTGCGCCCCGTTCATCCGATTTGCTGAAGTATCCGAGCAAATCGCGCACTGCGCCGTAGATCGTCTTGACCAACGGAATTCTGTCGATGAGATTTTCAGCAAGCCGAATCAGGCGTGGAACGCCCCAGAGGTTGATCAACACCCCAATGAGGAAGACCAACAGGATGCCGCACGCCACGCCCATGCCCGTGATATACGAGGCTTCCGGCAGAACCGATTTGACCGCGATGCTGAAGAATCGTTCAGCGGTGGTTCCCAGCCAGATCAGGATGAAAAGCGTCACCGCCAGCGGCAGGACCGCGATCAGGCCCTGTATGAAGATGGAGACAAGTCGCTTTATCATGGTCAAATCATATGACTCAACTCGATCCCGAAGAATGGTTGATCACGGTGTATCCGTGACGGCTTGATGAACGTAGCGGTAGCTGGTGACATGTACGATGGCGTTTTTGCCGTAGATAACCACGCGCCAGTCTCCGCTGACGGCGACTTTGGGCCAGGCGCTGCGGGGCTCCCACTTGAGTTCGTCGCGGGTATACCGTTCGAATGCGAACGTGGGGATGGTCCTGGTTTCCCGGCTGATTTCTTCCAGTCGCCTGTGAGGATCGCAGGTGTCAAATGTGAAAGTGACGGGCCTGTCGTTTTCGAGGACCATCTGGGTCCAGCGCCCGTCGAAGTATTCGGCCACCGTACTGATGGTAGTAGTGATCGTGCCTCGAATGCCGTCGCTGGGAGGGAGCGTTTTGATGGAGACATCTGCGTGGGGGATCAGCTTGACTTTGACCGTGATATTGGCGCTGGCTCCCTGGCCGGTGATGATCTGGGCATCTGCGTGACCAGCCACGTCGGCGTTCAATAGCGGGGGATCGACATGGATGACCAGAGGATTGTCCCACCAGTCGTTGTCCGCGTCGTATTTGACGCGTTTCCAAGTGTAGTCGCGTTTGCCGACGACGCGCGCCAGCAGGTTGTATTCCTTGTCGATCACCACCTTGATGTAGACCATGACGCTGCAGGAACTCGAAGCGGCAGTCGTCGGAAGAGCCTGCGGCTCAAGCGGCCGCTCGATCGCCGGGCTTGCAGCGGTCTCGGGTGTAGTCGGTTGATATTCGGCGATATGCTGGCATTGGGTCATCGCCAGCATGCCTGCCACCAACATCGCCGATACTCCGATGATGAGAATCTTCATGTCATGTCTCATGGCAGCCGCCTCGGCAAATGGCATCCATCGCCTCATGGATTCGGCGTGGCGGTCGGACGCTCCGATCGTGGCGGCGGTTCACTTCTTGCCCTGGTAGGTGAACTTCTGACCGCCGACAGTCGCTTCATACATCAGGCCAGCTTCGTCCATGGTGAACACCGCCACACCGTTGGTGTACGTGGCATTGGCGCCGGCACCCGACTTGAGCGCGACGGCTGTGGCCTGGGCATCGAAGTGGAACTTGCCCTGCTTGAAGTTCTCAACATTCTGCTTGGTTTCGAACACGATGATTTCGGTGTAGGCCTGCCCGCCGAGTTGGAATCCGATCGTCGCCTGGCTCAGATCGCAATAACCGACGGCATAACCCTGCTCGTAGAGCACGCCCTTGCCGTAAGCTCCGCCGAATCCCGCCCCGCCTTTGCCCACCGAGGGAAACACCGCGTAACCGGCGGCCCTGCTGAAGACGTCGACCAATGTGGGATCGGACAGTCTTGCTTTGGCCAGAGCTGCGTCAGTGTCCTGCTCGATGTCGGCCTTGCCTTGGGCGGACTTGGGCGCCGTCGCACAACCAATCATCGTCAATACACCGATCACGCCGACGATCACAAGCGCCGCTTTCATTTGATATCCCTTCATGATATTGCCTTTCGAGAAGTCCGTCGTCGGGAAACGACCCGTGTGACGGTTTGTATCGCCTTGTCGCCGGATACATGCCGGCAGACGGTATTGATTCGTGTTCAGTCCTTGCGCCCGCCGAACATCCACACCATCATTCCACCGACTGCGCATGCGACGCCGCCGACGAGGTACCACACGGTGGCGTCGGTGAAATGCCCAGTGAAGAAGTTGCTGAACCGATCCGCCACCGAGTCTGTCACATTGAGCCCGATGACGAACATCGCCACACCAATGATCATCAGGACGATAGCGAAAACCTGTTGAGTGTTCACAACGGACTCCGTGTACGAGAATTTGAGGGGCGGCAGCGCACGCGGGCGGGCCTTTGAGCCAGTTGGGCCGCCGTCATTTGCCCAGGTGTCCAATGCGTTTTGTGAAGCGGAGGAGTCAGCGTGTATTGCGGTGTCTGATTTTGAATTTGGTTGGATTCTGGTATTCATCCTGTAACACTTGCTCCTTGCTTTCCGCCGCGATCACGAGCGGAACGTTTATCCGGTGATGGAACGTTTCGAGCATTATGCTTGGACGGACGAATCGGCCGGACGATACGCCAAGCCAGGCCCATGCGCCCCATGAGGCAGATCGTGGCGTAGGTCAGGTCGACTTCGAACCATCGCATGCCGTGGGCGGCCGAGCGTTGCTGGGCGTGGTGGTTGTTGTGCCAGCCCTCGCCGAAGCTCAGCAGGGCGACCCCCCAGTTGTTGCGTGAGTTGTCAGAGGTTTTGAAATTGCGGTAGCCCCAGGTGTGTGCTGCGGAATTCACCAGCCAAGTGGCGTGGTAGCAAAAGACGGTGCGCACGCAGATGCCCCAGACGACCCAAGACAGCGCTAGCGCATTGCCGCCCAGCGCCCAGCCGCCGGCGTAGAGCCCGGCCGCGAGCACGAACTGCGGAATGTAGAAGTAGCGGTCGAGCCAGACATGGATCGGATCTCGCGCCAGATCCTTGGCGGCGTCGTGAGGTTTGAATTCGTCTGTGTCGTGATACATGCACCACAGCGCGTGCGACCAGGTAAACCCGTGTCGCGGCGAATGCGGATCGGCGGGCTGGTCCGAATCGTGATGATGCAGGCGGTGGGTGCCGACCCAGCGGATCGGTCCGCCCTGCCAGTTGAGCGTAGCGAAGATCGTCAGGATGTACTCGACGATTCTGAACGTGCGATACGAGCGATGAGTCAGCAGGCGGTGATAGCCCAGCCCGATGCCCAATCCAATGCCGATCCACCACAGCACGGGCACCAGCATCAGCCCGGTCCATGAGAAGGTCCACGGCGCCGCGAGGCATCCCAGATGCAGGGCGCCGATCGCGATGATAACCGGCCAGTCGAGTCGACGATGATGCCGGTCAATCGATGGGGCGACAGTTTGAAGGTTGTGAGTGGTTGAAGTCATGAGTCCGCCTCGATCAGAATCCACGGGGCAAGTATCCCAACAGCAGCAACACAAGCAGAATCACGAACACGAGCCCCAGGCTGCCGGTAGGACCGTAGCCCCAGTTGCGGCTGTAACCCCAGCGCGGCATCGCGCCCACGAGCAGTACGACTATGAGGATGAGCAGTAATATTCCCATGCAGAATTCCTTTGGTTGTTTCTATGAAAGCCGATGTCGCCATCAACGCCGACCGATCATTCGAACGATCGACGTCCAGGGCTGCGGTGAAGTCTCAGGTTGAAAGTTTGCGTTTCTGAATCAGTTGGATGACCAACACGACCACCGCTGCCACCAGCAGGAGGTGGATCACACCGCCGAAGGTGTAGGATGTGATCAATCCAAGCAGCCAGAGGAGCACGAATAAGAGTGCGAGTGTCCAAAGCATGATCAGGTTCCTTTCGATTGAAGGCGTTTGACTTTTCGAGCGTCTGATTCGCCTTGATTATTCTGCGGCAATGTTTAGGTGACCGTCTCGGAAGTCTGCGTGTGCAGAGCTGTTTCCGCAGCCTTGGCGCGGTCGAGGATTTGTCGCGTCTTGTCGACTTCCTCGCAGGTTCCGTGAAAGACCAGGATGAACTTGCCGCTCTTGATGGCTGTTTCATATTTGAGGATGCTGTCTTTGGGGATTCCCATGCTGTAGAACCCGGCGCCTACGGCGCTGAGCCCGCCAACCACCGTCGCGCCTTCCACGGCACCGACGATCATGGCCACCAGCGGTCCGGCCACCAGCAACGGTCCCAACCCCGGCACCCAGAAGAAACCCGCTCCAAACAGCATGCCCCACAAACCGCCCCAGAAAGCGCCGCGCTTGCCCCAGCACATCATGCGGTCGCCGGTGTTGTAGTAGCCCACCACGTGTTCGTCCGTGTGCTGGTCCCTACCGACGATCGACAGTTTCTTGATGTCCAGGCCGCATCGCTGCAACTCCCCAACTGCTTCTTCAGCCAAGGTGTGTGATTCAAAGATGCCTACCACTGAGTTCTGATCTGACATGACGTCATTCCTTGTATTAGTGACTATTCAATTGCGCCGGCTACATCGACGTCGCATTGGGGCCGTTGGGTGCCAGCCGTGCGCGCTGTCTCCCCTCACGGCTGGCGCCCCAAACGGCACTCAGGCATTACACCTGCGTGCCACGGCCCCCTTCTGACACGGGGTTTGCACCGCCGTGTCGGGCTCTTCCTCCCCGGTCGACCGAATCGATGGCGTCGCGAAATATTCTGACCTCAGGGTCACGCCAGTCCGGCGGGTCGCAAGCCGTATGCTGTCGCAGTTCGCGTTCAGCCTGAAGCCAGTTCTGCAAACAACGACCCGTTGAGCATCCGTGCTCCTGATAAATCTCAAAAGCACGCCGGGCGATCTGGTTATGGGTGGGTAACTTGTTATGGGTGGGTAACTTGGACATTGTCGGTACGGCTCCGCGTATCGGCTGTACTGCGTTGACCTTCATGGCATCCGCCTTTCAAGCTGGAATATGCAGTTGAATCACTGAGACTAAATCGTTGATTTCAAATCCGTTGGGATCGCGATCGCGTTGGAGTCATTTCAGGTACTGTCCCGCGGCTTTTTTGGCATTCAGCGTGGTTCGAGCGTTCTCGATTTTTTCCTGCAACGAGGCGGGCAGAGAGCCTTTCATGCCGTCGAGTTGGCCCAGCGCCTTATCAGCCAGGTCGACCTTGTTGTCCTTGATGTATTGCGTGAGCTGTTCGAGCAGAGATGTCGCCTTGGCGGTGTTGGCTTCGTCGGCGGCCTTGGCGGCAGCATCGGCGGTCAACTTGGCATCTGCTGCGGCTTTCAAATCAGCGGCGCTCTTGGCGTCAGCAGCGGCCTGTGTGTCGGCAGCAGTTTTGTCAGCAGCCGCTTTAGCGTCCGCCGCAGTCTTCAACTCAGCGGTCATCTTCGCTTCGGCGGCAGCCTTGTCAGCTTCAGCTTTGGCGTCAGCCGCCGCTTTGTCTGCCGCAGCCTCGGCATCAGCAGCGGCCTTGTCGGCGGCAGCCTGAGCGTTTACGGCAGCCTGGGTATCGGCAGCCGCCTGGGCATCGTCGCGAGCCTGATTCGCGTTTTGTGTCGCCGCACGTTGAGCGGCGCTTGAAGCGGGCTCGGCCGGCGTCTTCCGCTCGCAGCCTGTGAGCATGACGGACATGAGAACCAGCATTCCAATCAGTAAACGAGTCATGGTGTGTTCCTTTTGATGAACGAGACTGGATCGAACCGACAGGAATCATCCTGTCGCGGTTGCTTTTTGCATTACGGGGCGTCGAAGTCGGATGCGCTGCCTTGGTTACGGGTGTTCCATTTTTCCGGCGGCACGACCTCGGCAAGCTGAAAAACCTGGACCATGGTGCCGCTGGTAAAGGCGTGCACCACGGTCCCGGTCTTCGTTTCAACCTCCGCGGTTGCTTCTCGCACGTCGACGCCTGTGATTCGTTTGATTTCATGCCGCAGGGTATCCGAGGAACTGGCGAACAACTGGCGATGAAAATCCTGCACCTTCGTCGCACCCGCCGGATCGCTGGCCATCGCCTGCTCAGCGGGCGTCAACGCGCCGTGCAGGGTGATCACCAGCGTGTCCTGGCTCAGAACGACCGTCACCGCGGTGGGCTTGTGGCCGGTGCGCTGTAACTGAAAGGCGCTGGCCGCCTCGGCGATCTGCTGCGCCATTGTTTGACTGTTGGCTGGCATTGTGGTCCATTCCTGCCCGCGTTGCGTGTACTACATCGCTACGAGCGCCAAAAAAAGCCGATGTGATTCCACGCCTAAAAAGACGTGAAACCGCATCGGCTTACTCGTTAACTTGCCGTCCGGCTAAGCCGAACTGCCCGTGATCCAGTCTTCCGACATCGGAGCCGATTCGTGTAGCCTTCGTGCTCCGTTGACAACTGACTATAGACGTGTCAATCGTCAAAGCAATTAGAGATTCTGGTTTTCGCGATGAAGACCGAATATTATTGTTTGATTCAGCGATCAGATGTGGTGCATTTCAGGGTGGTGAATGCCTGACCCTTCCATTAGCAGGTTAATATGCCGGCAGTCGCGGGCGATTCGAGTTCAACATGAAAACCCAGGGCGAAATAGAAGCCGCCATCAGTGAAGGTGTCAGTCGTTTTGAGCAGGAATACATGGGCCGAGGTCCCAAGGATATTCATGCTCATCTGCTTGGGGACCTGCTGGTCGTGCGCCTTGAGGGTGTTCTAACCGCCGCCGAGCAACACCTGGTCAAGGCCCTGCCGGCTGAAAAAGGTCGTGATTTGCTCAAACAGGTGCGCACCCATCTGATCGAAACCGCCCGTCCGACCATGGAAGCCATGATCCAGCACATCACCGGCGTCAAAATCGTGAGTCTGCACCACGACATCAGCACCGTCACCGGCGAAGAGTTGATCGTGTTCACACTGGCCCAGATTCCCGCCTATCGTGAAGTCAGGCCGAAGTAACCTCCTCCGCTGACCCATGAGCAATGACACGTCTGTCAATTCTCAATGCGTCAAGCGCATTTCGGCTAATCCTGTCTATGGAACGATCCACATCGCCATGGGGTATCTGTTCGCGGTGCGTGGAGCGCCGCAATGCATTCGTTCAGACAGCGGCAGCGAGCGTGTGCACCAGTTGCTGACGGGCCTGGGCTGGCGGGTGAACATTAAACGCGTGCATCGGATCTGGAAGCAGGAGCATCTACAAGTACCACAAAAACAGCACAAAAAGCGACGATTGCCGGGTGTCAACGACAACAGCCGCATTCGTCATCGGCCTGAATATCGTAATCACGTGTGGAGTTACGACTTCGTGACCGACCGCACGGAGGACGGTCGGCAGTTGAAGCTGCTGGTGGTGATCGATGAGTTCACGCGGGAGTGTCTGGCGTTGGAAGTTGCTCGCACGTTCACATCGCGGGACGTGATGCTGACGCTGCAGTACCTGTTCGCGGTGTGTGGGGCGCCGGCGCACATCCGTTCGGACAACGGTCCGGAATTCATCGCGAAAGAGATACAACGCTGGCTGAGCCGCGCCTCGGTCGGTACGCTGTATATCCACAAGGCCAGCCCGTGGGAGAACGGCTACGTCGAATCGTTCAACAGCAAACTGCGTGACGAACTGCTGGACCGTGAACTGTTCCTGGGCCTTGATGAAGCACGCTGCGTGCTGGACGACTGGCGACTGGACTACAACCATCGTCGCCCGCACAGCGGCATCGGCTGGCAAACCCCCGCAGCCTACGCCGCAACCTGTGACGACCACGCCGTCGGGACGTTCCCGTCGGCGACGCTGGCTGACCCTCCGGCCGGGGCTGCGCCCCGTCCTCCGGCTCAGCCAGCGAATCACTCAACCCCGATTCTCTCACATTGACTGGTGCAAGGATCGGGAGGGGGTCAGTGGTGGCAATCGCGGGGGCGGACGCCCGCGTGGCAACAGCTGGTAACTCAGTTACCAGTTCACTGCACAAAACAAAGACTCCGTCATGCATGTGGCGGGGTCTTTTTGTTGTTTGAGTTGCTGATCACGATCCGATCACCCTAGCATGAGCGCGTGGGCATTGTAGTTGCTTTCCCGAGCTGAACGCTGGAGCAATCTCACCGTGAACAATAACGAACTCAGGCAGATATACGTGGCTGTGCTTAATCGGGGTAATGATGCATGGCAACGCGTGGACGCTATTTCCGAAGGCGGCGACGTCTACCGAATTGCCTCGGTCAACAGTCAGCCGGAGGAGCGATGGGAATATGTCACCGACGAACTCGTACGCTGCCGCACCATGATCCTGCCAGATGGTGAACGGGTCCTCGTTGCGACGCAGCGTGTGGACACCGCGCCATGACGGCCGCGTGAACTAACCTTGCTCCATTCCCAAGGGCCAGTATGAATCAGGGCATTAAATCGATTCTCTGAAGAATACAGCGACCCGGTCTCAACGTTGCTCCGGCGGCAATTTCAACGTACGCAATCTGTTCGTAGAACAGAGAATCACCCCGACCTGCTACGTTGAACGTGGCAAAGTTTATCGTACGCACTCTGTCAGGTAGCCGCGCCAGGGTCACACCGGAGCCGGGGCGGGTGTGTGTTCAGATGCAATACTCCGGCTCGATCGCTGCCATAGGTTCGGGCGCACCCACTTCCGCAGGGTGGGTTCGACTGTGGACCTGCTGGAGTTGGCGAATGCTCACGTGCGTGTAGATCTGCGTCGTCGACAGCCGGGCGTGGCCGAGCATGGCCTGGATGTGGCGGATATCGGCACCGCGGTCAAGCATGAGCGTGGCCATCGTATGGCGTAGCGAGTGACAACTACCCTGTTTGCCACAGGCCAAGCCGGCGTGGCGGATATAGGTGCTGACCAGTTGGGTCATCCGCTGCAATGGCAGCGGTCGACTGTCGGGGCGCAGGAACAGGACGCTGGTGGGTTGCTCACCGAGGAAGGCGGGCCGAGATTCGGTGATGTATCGCTGCACCCATCGAACCGCCCGGCGGCCGATCGGTACGATACGGTCCTTGCGTCCTTTGCCCTGACGGATCCGAAGCAGGCTCCGCTCGGTGTCGAGGTCGCCCAGGACCAAGGCACCGGCCTCAGCGCGACGGATGCCGGTCGAGTGCATCAACTCCAACAAAGCCCGGTCGCGCAGACCGCTGGGAGTGTCCACATCAGGTTGAGCCAGCACCTGCTCGACCTCGGTGGCTGAGAACACGGTGCAGGGTAGTCTGCGGCCACCCCGCGGCAGGATGATCCGAGCAGCCGGATTGTGCCTCAGACGATTGTGCTCATGCAGCCATCGGAACAGGCTGCGCACCGCCACCAGGCGATCGCGCTGGCTGGACCGGCTCAGGTGTGTGCCATCGTGCTTGCAGTAGCGGTGCAAGTAGGCCTGGTAGTCTTCGAGCACGGCGGATGTGACCTGGAACGGATGCAAGACCTATCGCTCCTGCAGCCAGTCCTTCAGATGCAGCAACACCTGCTGTCGGGTCCGAAGGGTCGATGAAGCGTAGTTTTGGTGGTGCATCCACTGCAGGTAATCATCGATCGCCGCTTTCATGGTGAGGCTCCTTGTACAAGGTGATGTGAATTAGGGAACTGTCGCAGTTCCCCAATTCAACATACACCTCGCCACCGAGCGCAGACCGTGCCGGCGTACACGCGGTTCAGTTGTCTTGCTGCCGGCAGTGGCGGCGGTAGGTCTGCAGTTGGTTCTTGACCGGCCACAGGGGCAGGTCGAGCTTTTCGGCGACCTGAGGGCCGCTGAGGCCCTCCAGGTGGAGTTGGATGATCCTTCGGCGCTGATCGACGGTGAACTGACCGTAGCGGCCGCACAGCAGCTTCCAGGGGATGTCGCCGGGCTGGTCGGGGTGCTGCTGGTGCCAGAGGGTGTGGGCTCGCTCCACGGTCGTACGCTCCACGCTGAAGCGCTCCGCGATGGCGTCGATGGACATGTGCTCCTCGTGGCGCAGGCGGGCGACTTCGTCAGCCAGACGCTCCAGGGTCGATGCCCGGGCCGGCGGGTTATATGCCTTGAGCTCGGGCTTATACTGCGTATCGGCGACACCATGCTTGCCGAAGCGCCAGGCCGTGTTCACGGTCATGGTGCTGACACCCAGGCGTGCAGCCAACTGCTTCTTGTTCGCCCCGTTTTCGAGCTCACGGACGACTTCGGCGGCGATCTGCTGATACTTGGGCACCTGATGAATGTCTACCTGCGCCGGAATCGGGACTATCCAGTTTCGGTGACTTAGGTACTCCCAAGACACTGCATCTGGATAGTCACCTTCCTTCGCCACGCGGGCCAGCATTGGGATGGGATTGGCCTTGAGGTGGGCGACCCACAGGGGGCGTTTGGGGTTCCTGGTCGGTCGGTGCTCAATCATGATGTCGCCGGTCAGCGCTCGCAGGATCGGAGCGGTGGCCTTCACATTCTGATTCAGCAGACCGCGAAGGTCCACCAGACTGCGTTCGACGTCCTCCATTCGGATCGGCGGTGGCACTTCAGCATTCTGCGTCTCCATCTGACGCAACTCGACCTGCAATTTTCCAAGCTCCCGTTCGAGCCCCTCAATCCTTGTCAGGATGGAGTTCAGGTACTGCTGATTGCGACCGGCGATGGCGGTAGTGAGTTCCAGAATCCGGGCCTGCTTCTCGGAGATCGTGTGTTTGAGCGCAGAGGTGTCGACCTTGGGCCGACGGGCTTCCTCGGCCAGGTAGGCGTTGGCCACTTCGACCAGTCGCCCCATGCATTCTGGTCCCAGTAGGTCGTGATGGATGTAGTTCAGCAGGCACGTCTCAATAATCCGCACGCTCTTACTGCCCTTGTGGGTGCAGCCGTGAAGCCGCTTGGTGCCGTTACGGCAGCCCATCTGTTTGTTGTTGCCCACCGAGCGCTCCAGCAGCAGTTCCTTGCCGCAGCACCCGCAGAACAGTGTCCCGCTGAACAGCGTTGATGCGTGCAACTGATTCTGGCTGTACTTGCGGCCTGTCGTCGGGCAGTCACGGGCCACCTGCTTCATCCGCTTCCACACCAGCTTCCACAGGTCATCGCTGATGATCCGCAACTCCGACCAGTGGTCGACGATCCATTCCTCGCGGGGGTTCTCCACCTTGCTGACCTTACCGGTCTCCGTGTCAACCACATCCGAGTTCCGCCCCGTGATGCGGATGCCGATGTAGTCCAGTCGGTGGAAGATTTGCCTGACACCCGGCGTGTCCCAGGCCTGCGAGCCTCTGACTTTGTTGGCGTTGAGGTAAGCGGCAACCTCGCTGTAGCTGCGGTTGTCCACGCCGAACATCTCGAAGGCCCGACGCACGATCCGGGCCTCCTCTTCGAATATCTCACGTGTCTTGACAACCTTGTCCTTGTGGTTGATCTCCGGCTGGCCCTTGGGATCGAGCACCGGCACGGCGTGGTAACCCAATGCCACCTTGCCTGTCAGTGTCCGGCGGCGGGCGGCCCCCTGCAGGCCACGTTTGACCTTGGCACGCAACTGCGTGATGAACATCGAGTTGACCATCGCCGTGGCGGCCAGGATTGTCTCGGCCATCGGGTTATTCAGATCAAAGCCGTCTGATACGCCGATCATCCCCTTGCGAACACCCTGCAACTGCCGGGCCAGCCGGTATGACTCAAGGATGTCACGCGAGGCCCGGCCGTAGTCGTCCACGTACAGAACCACGGGGCTGCTGTGGCCATCCAACTGCATCACCAGCTTGGCCAGCCCATAGCCCTGGCGGATTGCCAGCGTGCCCGAGATGCTTGAGTCGGCGCAGACGTAGGCCCAGGGAATGAACCGCTTGTCGCCGTGCGCCCGCCGCAGGACGTTGACCAACTGATCGTCCAGCGAACGCGGGTTGGACGTGTCGGCGGAGTACCGCAGGTAGCTGGCACCCAACTGATGCCACGGCGGCCGGGAAACATATTCGATCGCCGTCACCGCGCCCGATGAGAATCGGTCCTTGTACTCGGCCACCATCCGATCCAGCACCGCCTCGGTCTTCTCCGGCAGCAGATCGCAGCCCCGCAACGTCGGCCAGGCCTCCCACTGGTAGTCCAGCCACGCTGCCGCCAACTTCCGCAGGTTCTCGTCGATCGGCAGCCCAAGCTCGACCTTGCGACGTCGTTTGGGCGTGGACCAGACCGGATCTCCTTCGGTGATTTCGTCGAGACTTGCGTTTTGCTCCGTGTCCGGAGTTGACTGAAAGTTGACTGACTTCAAATCCAACTTGCCCGAATCAAACCCAACGTTCGCACCGCTGGATTCGTCGGTAAATACCGTGGGTGACTGATCATCCCCAACAATCCCTAACCTGTACGAACCATCGCGAAAACCCAACGACAAAGCCGTGGGCTTCTTCTTTGTGCTCCCATTCCCAGTTGCAATTTCCCCCATCCCACCGCAGAATAATTCCGTCGTTTCTCAGTTCCACACTCCGAGGGCCCCACCATGACCCGTGCCGCTTACATAACAGTTCCAACACAGAGGGCCACAGAGTTTTAATGCAAGGCCCAGATGCACTTTTACAGGAATATGGAGTGACCGAATTAAACAGACAACGCGATTTGTAGCCCCTTTTTCTCGCGAGCAACACAATGAGTAAAGCTGTTTACGCTGGAAGTTTTGATCCGATCACCAACGGTCACCTGTGGATCATAGAACAGGGCGCGCGGCTGTTTGATGAACTGATCGTCGCAATTGGTCTTAACCCGGAGAAGCATTACACATTTGACCTTGGTTTACGACTCGAGATGCTGCGCGAGAGTGTTGGTCACCTCCCGAACGTTTCGATCGAGTCGTTTGAGAATGAGTATCTGGTCAACTACGCCGCCACAGTCGACGCCGACTATATCTTACGCGGTATCCGCAACGTCAACGACTACGAATATGAACGAGCGATGCGCCATATCAACGCCGATCTGCGTTCAGGGATTATCACCCTTTTTCTCATGCCGCCGCGAGACTTGATCGAGGTGAGTTCGAGTTTCGTTAAAGGACTTGTTGGTCCCACCGGTTGGCGCGAGATTGTTGGCCGATATGTTCCCGAACCAGTTTACAAGCAGATGCTCAAGGCAGGCGACGATGCTTAGTCCGAAGCGTTGGTCACGTCTGTGTCGAACGCTGGGCGCTCGTGATCCACTCGCGAACGCCTTTGACATGATTCGCGATAGGTACAACGAACTCGGCCGCTATTACCACACATCAGAGCATATCAGAGAGTGCCTTGATCATTTAGACGAAGTGGCCGTATCGGTGGACGATCCCGCTTCAGTCGAAATGGCGATCTGGATGCATGATGTAATTTATGATCCGCGCGCCCACGACAATGAACAACGTAGCGCAGATTTTGCAAAACATTTGCTCGAATCTTCCGGTGTGGCTTCCGAGACTACATCCCAAATCAACGAGTTGATCCTTATTACGCGACACTCTGACGAGCCCAACACTCACGATGAGTGCATCATCGCTGACATCGACCTGTCCATTCTGGGAGCAACGCCAGATCGTTTCGACGCTTTCGAGCGGCAAGTCCGAGCTGAGTATGTATGGGTGCCAGAAGCGGAGTTCGTGGCAAGACGTGCTGAAATCCTGCAAGGCTTCCGTGTTCGCAAATCGATCTACCTCACTCCTCAGTTTCGCAAGACTTTTGAGGACCAGGCCCGACTTAATCTTGACCGCGCGATAGCATGCTTGCATCGGCAACGTAGGGCGGGACATTGACCCGCGTGGATTGAATTTGGTTTGTGGCGAAGACGCGGGTCGATCATTCGCCCTATGGATTCAGGTGTTTGTCGAGGAAGTTGAGGATGAGCTTCGTGTTTACTTTGGTGGCGAAGTAGTACTGTTCGCCGGTGGTGGGGTCGGGGGTTTTTCTTTTGCGGTCGCCGTGGGGGGCGTCTTGGACGGGGTGGTAGTCGACGGTCAGGCCGAGGGCTTTGGCGCGGGTGACGAAGGTTTCGGTCTGGTTGGGCAGGACGGTGGTGTCTTTGGTGCCGTGGAAGATCAGCAGGGGGGGATCATCCTGGGAAAGGTGATTGACGGGGCTGGCTTGTCGGGCGAGGTCGAGGTTTTGTTTTACGGGGGCGCCGAGGAGGCGGTAGACCTTGCCGTTGGGTTTGTCGGTTTGTTCGGGTTGGTCTTTGGAGCGAAGG
Source organism: Planctomycetales bacterium ZRK34 (assembly GCA_014873095.1). GTDB lineage: Bacteria > Planctomycetota > Phycisphaerae > Phycisphaerales > Zrk34 > Zrk34. The sequence goes on along the minus strand of CP050848.1, from coordinate 1,362,628 downwards.
ACGAAGTCGGTCGGGCCATAGAAATCGATGACGGCCTGGACGGCGGAGGAGTGATCGAGATTGCCGCCGACGTCGCCTTCGAGGGCGGGGTCGTGGTTGGTCAGGCCGAGCATGAGGACGAGGTAGCCGCCGGCGGAGCCACCGACGACCACGATGCGGTCGGCGTCGTAGCCGAACTCGTCGGCGTGGGCGCGGAGGTAGCGGATGGCGGCCTTGCAGTCGTGGACCTGGGCGGGGAAGACGGCGACATCGGACAGGCGATAGTCGACGCTGGCCAGCGCGTAGCCGGCGTCGAGGATGGGGTTGGTGAACCAGGGCATGCGTGTGCGGGAGCCGGAGCGCCAGCCGCCGCCGTGGATGTAGACCACGAGCTTGGGCTTTTCGACGCCCTGGGGCATGTAGAGATCGAGTTGGAGCTTGTGGCCGCCGGGTGAGGCGAAGACGAGACCGGGGCGGGCGGGCTTGGCGGCGAAGGCGGGGGCTGTGATGGCGGCGAGCAGGCAGATGATCAGGCGGCGGGACAGTTGGTGCAGCATGGCGGGACTCCGATGGGGGGCAGAATCACGGTATCGGGGCGGGGTGGGGGTGGCAAGGTGGTGGATGACGGCTGGTACCAGACGCTTCGCCCGGGGGGCTCAGCGTCGGCTTATAAAGGCATGGGCCGATAACCGAATCCTTATGGATAAAACGGACCGGGGGCGGCAGGGCGGCTACGATATCGCCGACGATGTTGTTGAGGGAGCTGCCTGACTCATGAAGATTCTGATCACCGGCGGGGCTGGATTTATCGGTTCGCATCTGACGCGGCAACTGCTGGCTGACGGGCATACCGTGCACCTGCTGGACAACCTGTCGACGGGCCGGCGCGACAATGTGGCCGAACTGCTGTCCGACCGCTGCACGTTGCAGGTTCAATCCGTCGGCGAGGCGCTGTCGAACTTCGCATGGCTGCGGGAGTTCGATCAGATCTACCACCTGGCGGCGGCGGTCGGGGTGCAGTTGATCGTCGACGATCCGGTATTCACCATCGAAACGAATGTGCTGGAGACCGCCCGCGTGCTGCAGGCGGCAAGGGTGTTTGACATTCCCGTGCTGATCACCAGCTCCAGCGAGGTGTATGGCAAGTCGGATCGGGTGCCGTTCCGCGAAGACGACGATGTGACCTACGGGGCGACGATCTACAGCCGGTGGTCCTACGCGGCGACCAAGGCGCTGGATGAATACCTGGGCCTGGCCTACAGCCGCGAGTATGACCTGCCGGTGGTGATCGTGCGGCTTTTCAACACCGTCGGGCCGGGCCAGCTCGGTCAATATGGCATGGTTTTACCGCGTTTTGTTGAATCGGCGCTTGCGAATCGCCCGATAGAAATCTACGGCGACGGCCAGCAGAGCCGCTGCTTCGGGCATGTCGGCGATGTGGTCGGGGCGCTGACGAAACTGCTGGTCACCGAGTCCTGCTTCGGTCGCGTGTTCAACCTCGGCTCTGACGAGGAAGTCACGATCGAGCAGGTCGCCGACCGTATCATTGAAATGACCGGATCGAAAGCGGGCAAGCAATTGATTCCGTACGAACAAGCCTATGGGCGGAAGTTCGACGACCTGCGCCGGCGTGTGCCGGACCTTGGGCGTGTGCGCGAGGCGATCGGGTATCAGCCGACGCGCAACCTGAACCAGATACTCACCGAACTCATCGAGCAAGCCCGCCATGGGCGCCAGTAACGCTGACAACCTGTTGTACTTCTCGCTGGACCAGGTGCTCTCGCCTTACGTGTATGTCTTCACGGGGGCGTGGCTGATGGCGTTTGTGATGACGCCGATCATGCGTCGGCTGGCGCTGCGCAACGGCATCGTCGACTGGCCGGACCTCGCCCGCAAGCACCACCGCGAACCGGTGGCTTATCTCGGCGGCGTGGCGGTGTTTTTGGGCTGGGCGGCCGGCGTGATGATTTCGTTTAACACCGTGCCGCATTCATCGACGCCTGAATTGACCCTCGGCGCGGTCCACTTTCCCATCAGCATCATCTTCGGTGCGCTGCTGATCGCCATCGTCGGACTCTTCGACGATGTGTACGGCGTGAGCCCGCGGGTGAAAGTCGGCGGGCAGTTGATCGCCGCCGCCATGCTCGCCGGTCAGACCGTCGGCACCAACCTGGCCAGCGGTCTGTTCACATCGATCGGTGAAACGTGGGGTTTTGACCCGACGATGATCCCCGGCTTCGATCAGATCGTGTACTGGCTGGGGGCGCTGATCGTGGTGGTGTTCGTGCTCGGCGGGTGCAACGCGGCGAATCTGCTGGACGGCCTGGACGGACTGGCCGGCGGCGTCACGGGAATCGTGGCGGCGGGGCTGACCTTTATCGCCGTCGCCCTGGCGATGGGGCTCTACGGCACCGACGGCGCGTATTCGCCGTTTGAGATGGACCCGGTGCGCGTGGTCACCTGCCTGGCCCTGCTGGGGGCGGTGCTCGGCTTCCTGCCGTACAACTTCCACCCGGCCAACATCTTCATGGGCGATACCGGCTCAATGCTGCTGGGCTATCTCTGCGTCAGCACGATCCTGCTGTTCGCCGAGAAGGGCGATTCGCGACTGGTCATGGCCGCGATGATCGTCTTCGCCGTGCCGATCATCGACACCGCCATGGCCATCATCCGTCGCAAGTCCAAAGGCCAGCCGATCTTCTCCCCCGACAATTACCACCTGCACCATCAGCTCGTCCGTGCCGGGTTCAGCGTGCGGCAGTCGGTGGTGTTGCTGTACATCCTGGCGATGGGCTTCGCTGTGCTCGGCAGTCTGCTGATCTTCATCCGTCTGCGATACGTGGCGTCGGTGTTCCTGGTCGTGCTCGGGTTCATCGTCGTGATCACCTACAAGGTCGGCCACCGCCAGCACCAGACCGAACTGGCACGCAAAGCGGAAGAATCCGCCGAGTCCAAGCCCGAACCCCAGCCGCAGTCCGCACCCGAGCCCGCCTCGGATCACCGCTCTGATGTGACCGCCACCTGATCCACCTTCCTGGCCGTAAATTCATACCACGCGTGCATCCGCTATAATGATGCCCGCATCTTTATCCGTATATTTTTGAGACCCGCATGTCCGAACGCTACAAACAGCAAATTCTCCAACACGTCACCCACCGCGCTTATCAGCCGCAACAACTCGACCAGCTCGCCGACGACCTCGGCATCGATTCCGACGCCGATCGCGCCGCCCTTGAGCAGTCCCTCCAGGAACTGATCGAAAGTCGGCAGGTCGTCATCGGCTCGGCCCACACCATCTCCCTGCCCCCGCCCGGGCGCGAGATGACCGGGCGGTTTAAGCTCCACGAGCGCGGCTTCGGCTTCGTCATTCCCGATACCCCCAACGCCCATGGTGACCTGTTCATCCCCGCCGGAGACACCGGCGGCGCCCTGACCGGCGACATGGTCCGCGCCACCGTCCACCGTCGCGGCGGGCGAGGCCCCGGCGGGCGATCCCCCTTCGTCGGCCGCATCGTCGAAATCACCCAGCGCGCCGATTCTCACTTCGTCGGAACGCTCCACAAGCAGGGCCAGCTCTACCTCGTCGTCGTCGACGGCAAAGCGATGTCACAGCCCGTGGTCGTGCGCGATTCGACCGCCAAGCATGCCCATCTCGGCGACAAGGTCGTCGTTGAATTGACCCGCTATCCCGAAGATGACTACCTGCCCGAAGGCGTCATCACCGAGGTGCTCGGCAAGACCGGCGAACCGGACGTCGAGATGACCGCCATCTGCCGCGCTTACGACCTGGCGGATAAGTTCCCCGGCGATGTGCTCTCCGAGGCGCGCAGTCTCGTGGAGCGTTACAACCGCGAGCCCGAGTCGTTTTTCGTCGGCCGCGTCGATCTGCGCAACGACTACATCCTCACGATCGATCCGCCCGACGCCCAGGACTACGACGATGCGATCTCCGTGTCGCAGACTCCGCAGGGCACCGAGCTCGGCGTCCACATCGCCGACGTCGCCGCCTTCGTCACGCCCGGGTCCAAACTTGATGAAGAAGCCTACGAGCGCGGCAACTCGACCTACCTGCCGCGCAAGGTGATACCGATGTTGCCGGAGGTGCTTTCAAACGGCCTGTGCTCGCTGCAGCCGAATGTGCCGCGCCTCGCCCGCTCGGTGTTCATCACCTACGACGGCAAGGGCAACGTCGTCGGCTCCCGCTTCGCCCGTACCGTCATCACCTCCAACCATCGTCTGACCTACATCGAAGCCCAGGCCCTGATCGATGGCGATGACGACCTCGCCCGCAAGCACGCCCGCTACGACGCGCCTTACACCGACGAGCTCCGCGATGCCGTGCAGCAGATGCATCATCTGTCGAAGACCATCCGCGCCCGTCGCTACCGCCAGGGGATGATCAGCCTCGATCTGCCCGAGGTCGAGTTGATCTACGATGACGACGGCCACGTCATCGATGCCGCCCCCGAAGACGACTCATACACGCATCAGCTCATCGAAGCGTTCATGGTCGAGGCCAACGAAGCGGTGGCGCGCGTCTTCGCCGATCTGAATGTTCCGCTGATTCGCCGCATGCATCCTGATCCGGGAGCGCACGACACCAACGAACTGCGCATGTTCGCCCGCGTTGCCGGGTACAACATCCCCGCCAACCCGACCCGCAAGCAGTTGCAGGACCTGCTCGAGCAGACGCGCGGCAAGCCCGCCGCCAAAGCCGTTCACTTCGCCGTGCTGCGTACGCTCACCAAGGCCGAGTACGCCCCCGACCTGATCGGCCACTTTGCCCTGGCCAGCGAGCATTACACGCATTTCACCAGTCCGATCCGCCGCTACCCGGACCTGTCGGTCCACCGCGCGTTTGATGCATTGATGGAGGAACTCGGCGAGGTCGATCGCATTCCCAAGTCGCCGGCCAAACGCAAGCGGCTCGCCGCCGCGCTGCGATCCGACCCGCGTTGTCTCGATGACGAAGCCCTCCGCAAGCTGGGGTCGCACTGCTCCTCGACCGAGCGCAACAGCGAGGCCGCCGAACGCGAGCTGCGCACGCTGCTCGTGCTCCACCTGCTCGAAGAGCACGTCGGCGACGAGTTCGACGGCACGATCACCGGCGTGACCAACTTCGGCGTGTTCTGCCAGATCGACAAGTACCTGATCGAAGGCATGATCCGCACCGACGCGCTGCCGGGCGCGCCCGCCGAGCGGTGGCAGCTCAACCAGTACACCGGCTCGCTGACCGCTCAGCGATCGGGCAAGTCCATCACGATCGGCGACACCTTCAAGGTCCGCATCAACAAGGTCGACCTGGTCCGCCGCGAGATGGATCTGCTCATCGTCGATGCCCGTCTCGGGACCAAGTCGCCGATCTCTCGCCAGCGTAAAACGGGTCAAAACCCCAAACGCAAATCACACAAGCACAAAAACACCCGCAAACCCCGCCGCAAGCGTCGCTGACATCATCGGAGCGTCGCACTTCAGTGCGATGCACCAGGAGGTCTTATCATGAGCATCCACCTGCAACCGCTGACCCGCCGCCGCTTCATCGCCGCCGCCGCGGCGTCCGTGCCCGGCCTCATGTCCCTGCGGTATCTCCATGCCGCCGATCGCGATCCGAATCTGTTTGCGCTGCTGTCAGACACCCACGTCCCCGAGCGGCCCGACATCCCCGCACGCGGTGTGAACATGACCGAAAACTTCCAGCGCGTCGCCGCGGAACTGGTGGCCCATCCCCAGTCGCCCGCCGCCGTGCTCATCAACGGTGACTGCGCCTACCTCAAGGGTCTGCCCGCCGACTACGCCAATCTCGCCGGCCTGCTCGATCCGCTTCGAGCCGCCGGTCTGCCCGTCCACCTGAACCTCGGTAACCACGATCACCGCGAGCAGATCATCCAGAGTCTCGCAAAATACCGGCCGGCGGATCAACCCGTGCCTGGGCGGCGCATCACGGTGCTCCAAACCGAACGGGTCAACTGGTTCATGCTCGACACGCTGGACAAGGTCAACGTCACGCCGGGCCTGCTCGGCGAGCCGCAGATCAAATGGCTCGGCGAGGCGCTCGACGCCCACGCGGACAAACCCGCCATCATCTATGCCCACCACGATCCGGTGTTCAAACTGCCTGAAGGGCGTCGCAACACCGGGCTGGTCGATACCGATGCCTTCTTCAACGTCATCGCCCCGCGCCGTCATGTCAAAGCCTACGTCTTTGGCCACACCCACCGCTGGGAACATCACGAGCGTGACGGCATCCACCTGATCAACCTGCCGCCGACGGCTTACGTGTTCCGCAAGGATTTGCCCAACGGGTGGGTCGCCGCGGCGGTCAAACCCGACGGCATCAAGATGACATTGCACACGCTGGACAAAGACCACAAGCAAGACGGTGAAGTCGTCGACCTCAAATGGCGCGCGTAACACCACGCGCTCGCCTGCGGCTCGCGGCTAAACGGGATTACTGATTCAGCAGATAGGCGAAGATCAGCGGGGCGACGATGGTGGCGTCGGACTCGATGATGAAGCGCGGCGTATCGACGTCGAGCTTGCCCCAGGTGATCTTCTCGGTCGGGATCGCGCCGGAGTAAGACCCGTAGCTGGTGGTCGAATCCGAAATCTGGCAGAAGTACGCCCAGTATGGACACGCCCGTCGAAGGTCCTGGTGGATCATCGGCACGACGCAGATGGGGAAGTCGCCGGCGATGCCGCCGCCGATCTGGAAGAACCCGATGGTGGTCTTCGCCTTGTCCGGGCTGACCGTGCGGGCCTGAACGATCCCGCCGTCCGGTGAGCCGGCCTCGTCGGGGGCGATCTCGAAAATGTCTTTGCCCATCGTGGTGTCGACATACCACGCGGCCAGGGCTTTCATGTACTCGGTGCCGGACTTGACGATGTGGCAGCCGGACAGCTCGCCGGTGATCACATGCGAGACGAAGATGTTGCCGAGCGTCGAATCCTCCCAGCCGGGCACGAAGATCGGCAGGTTCTTTTCCGCCGCGGCGATGAGCCACGAATCTTTCGGGTCGATCTGGTACGAATCCTTGATCCACCCTTCGCGGAGCAGTTGATACATGAACTCGTGCGGGAAGAACCGCTCGTTGTTTTTATCCGCGCGCTGCCAGAGTTCGAGAACCTGGTTTTCGATCGCGCGGAAGGCGGTTTCTTCGGGGATGCAGGTGTCGGTGACGCGGTTGAGCCCGCGGTGCTCGAGATCCTTTTCCTGCTGCGGCGTGAGGTTGCGCCAGTCGGGGATGCGCTGGTAATCGTTGTGGGCCACGAGATTGAAGATGTCTTCTTCGAGATTGGCCCCGGTGCAGCAGATGCCGTGGATCTTGTCCTGGCGGATCATCTCGGCGAGGCTGAGTCCGAGTTCAGCGGTGGACATCGCCCCGGCGAGCGTGACGAACATCCTGCCGCCGGCTTCGAGATGTTTCTCATACGCGCGGGCGGCTTCGATGACGGTCGCCGCGTTGAAATGGCGATAGTGATGCTCGATGTATTGACGGACATTCATGGGGCGTAGTTTAAGCGGTGGGGGGGGCGACGCAAGCGAAACGGGGTCGGGTTAACTCTGAATGTCGCCGGGCGCCGGACGGAAGATGGCCAGGGCGGCGGTGAATCCGTGGACGAAATTGTCCGTGCCGATCGGGCCGATCTCACCGGCGGCGAAGAACCCGGCGATGGGGACTTCGCCAAGCGCCTCGCGGACGATCGTCGATTCGGCGTTGGGCTTGTCGAACATGTTCTGCCCGCGCCCGTTGCAGGTGCACATCAGCACGCCGGCGGCCGGGTCGTGCAGCAACTGCGTCTGCAGCAGCAGGCGAAGATCTTCCTCGGCGGTGTGGGTGTCGCGCACGTGAAACTGCACCGTCTGCCCGACACGCACGAAATCGCTGATGGCGATGAACCCGGAATTGCGGTCGGCCCCGATGATGTTGCGGATGAGGAAGTCGCCGCGGCCGAAGTGATCTTTGTATTCGTTGATCACGCGGCCGACGAAAACGCCGTGCTGCAGCAGCTCGCGCTCGGACTCGTCGGCCTCGCTGGCGACGGCTTCCACGGCGGCGAGCGCCGGCTTGCGGCCGATCTCCTGGATCAGGTTTTTATGCGCCTTGGTGATCAGGCCTGGATCGCCGATCGGCCGGCATCCCTGTGACACGATGCAGTCGACCTGCACGGGGCCGCTGATCGCCAGGCCGACCGCGCCCTGGTCAAACACGTTGTCGTTGTAGATCAAACGATTGTCGCCGGGTTCGACGGCGGCGCTGGCCATGCCGCCGATGATCGGTATCCCCGGGAGTGCCGCGTTCAGCGCGGGCATCAGCTTCACCATCGGCGTGGTGAACGGATCGGCGAACATCAACACGGCGCGCGTCTGCTCGTCAGCATCACTCGGCGGCGCCTCGATGCCCAGCAGCGCTTCACGCAGGGCCGCGGGGTCGTCCTTGACCGTCGGCCAGTCGAAATCGTGATGGCAGAACGACCGCAGTTCCGCCCCCGGCATGCGACCAGCCAGCATCGTCAGCCCCGGGCGCGACTCCAATTCGAAGCCGGACCCGAGCACGCCTCCCGCCGTCGCGCCCAGCGCGATGCGCGGCGAAAGCTCCGCCTGCACCCGCTCGGCGATCAAGTCCATGGAGCCGCGATGATGCGGCGTAGCGAAGATGGCGACGAAATCCACCGCCCCCTCACCGAGCCGATCACGCAGCGCTTCGATCACCTCGGCGATCGCCTCAGCGGTCTGCTCGTCATCACTGATACCGGATGCAAATACGAAATCGTCTGCTGCGGTCATGCGACCATCATAACGGATTTAACCGCCAGGACAGAAAGGTTAACCACAGAGGTCACAGAGTCCACAGAGAATAAAACATGATTCATTCATCTCTGTGCTCTCTGTGACCTCTGTGGTAAATCGCTTTTAACGACCCGGCCAGCCTTCGAAGGTGAATTGGCCGTCGCGGCTGATGACTTCGCCGTCGACGGTGATGGTTCCGCCGCCGGCTTCGGGGCGCAGGTCGCAGACCATGTCCCAGTGCAGGCCGGACTCGTTGGTGTTGCCGGTTTCGGGGTAGCCGGCGCCGACGGCGGCGTGGAAGGTGCCGCCGATTTTCTCGTCGAAGAGGGTGTTCTTCGTGTAGCGCGTGATTTCGTAGTTGGTCCCGATGGCGACTTCACCGAAGCGCCGGGCGCCGGGGTCCTGGTCGAGCATGTCGATGAGGAACTTCTGGTTCTTGGTCGCTTTGGCGTCGACGACGACGCCCTTTTCGAAGGTCAGTTCGATGCCGTCGACCTCGACGCCGTGGTGCACCGCCGGGAACGAGTATTTCACGACGCCGTTGACGCCGCCGTCGGGTGCGTTCTGGTTGGGCCCGGTGAAGACTTCGCCGTCGGGGAAGTTTTCACGCCCGCAGCAGTTGATCCACGTCATGCCTTCGATGTCGACATGCAGGTCGGTGCCGTTGGCCGCCTGGAAGTGGATGTGCTTGCGGCCGTCGTTGAGGTAGTCGGTCATGATCTGCTGCTTTTTGGCGACTTCCATCCACGCGGCGACGGGATCGGCTTTGTCGAGATGGCCGGCTTTGAAGACAAACTCCTCGTATTCGCGCAGGCTCATCTCCGCGTCCTGGGCGCTGGCGTCGGTGGGGTACTGCGTGCCGACCCAGTGCAGCTTGCCCTCAGCGGCGCGCGTCATGAATGTCTTCCACAAGCCGCGCCGGGCGCTCGACGCCACGCCCTGTTTTTTCGTATCCGCATTGGTCAGGGCTTTGGTGTTCGTCTCGGCCCAGATGCCGATGCTGGCGTCGATCAGCGCGACTTCATCTTCGAGCAGCTTGGGCACATACTTGAGCTGGTCTTCATTGGCGTGCTCGTAGAACAGCTCGCCGAAGACGCCGGGGTTGATCCGCGGCAGCACATGCGCCCCGGCGATGATGAGTTTTTCGTAAAGCGCTTCCAGTAGCGGCATGGCCACCGGGTCGCCGGTCAGCCGCACCAGCTGCCCGGGTTTGATCGCCGTCGAGTAATTCACCAGAACATCAGCCAGTTTGTCAATTCGCGCGTCGCGCATGGGTACTTCCTTTCACGGAGTAAGCCCACCATGCTATCCGCAACCGCGAGACTGGCAAAACCGCCGCGCCGCCGAGTGATCTTGCCGCATCTGCCAGAGCGGTTATGGTTAGAATGAACATCTAACACGAACTTGTCTGAACAAAGGGGCACATCATGCGTCGTCTGTCACAATTGCTGGTTTTTGGAATCTTCGCCGTCCTGCTGGCCGGGTGTCTGCCGATCGAGTTGTCCGTTCACGATGGCAACGTCGTCATCCCGCGCGGCGAAGGGTATTTCGTCACCGACCTGGCCACCGGCAAGACCCGCAAGCTCTACGACCCCGGTTCTGACATGCAGCCGGTTGCGGCCGTGTTCTCTCCCGACGGCAAGCAGGTGCTCACCATCAGCGAAGGCGGCGGCGGTGGGGGGATGATGGGCAAGGGGTTCACCCTGCGCCTTGTCGACGCCGCCTCGGGCAACGCCTCGCCGCTGGGCTCATCCGGCAATGTGACCTATGCCGCGTGGTCCCCGACCGGCCAGCAGATCAGCCTCACCCGCCTCGCCGGCGACAAGCATCCCCCGCTTGATGAAAACATGCCCGAGCTGGTCATCTTCGACGCCGGCAGCGGTGAGTCGAAGGTGCTGGCCAACAACGTCAGCGTGTTGCACCGTTGGCTGCCGGACGCCAAGCGGATGCTCAGCTTCCAGATCGAAGAAAAGATCGAGCAGACCAATCACTACCGCGGCCACCTCGTGCTCGTCGACGCCGCCACCGGCAAGATGCAGAAGCTGCTGCACGTGGTCGGGTCCAACGATGTGTTTTTCGATCTGTCACCCGATGGCAAAAAGGCGCTGTTCACCGCCTTCGCCGTTGGCGCGGTTGGCCAGAAGGTCGAGGCCGAGCAGAATGCTGAGTCCAAGCTGTTCGAGTTGAACCTGGCCACGCAGGCCGCCAAGCCCGTGCGTGACAAGATCGTCTACGCGATCTACAGCCCCGATGGCAAGCAGACGCTGCTCGGCGCCAAGGGCAAGAACAACACCGCCACGCTCGAAGTCGCCGGCCCCTCCGCCGCTGCCGGCAAGGTCATCGCCGAAGACACCCTCACCAGCGCCGGCGCCGGGTTCGGCCCGTCCACGAAGATCTACGCCTCGTGGGTCGACGCCGACACCGTGATCTACCTCGCCCAGAAAGCCGTCTACGGCACCGAAGGCAAGAACCTGCACCTGATCCGCATCAACACCGACGGCACCGGCCGCGCCGATCTGCAGGCCGACATCGACAACGCCGCCATCGTCCAGTGACCCGGCCGCAGCCCACAACATCCGCGGTGGGATTGCCGCTATCATGCATGCGTCGATCGCAGCTTCATTCAAGGGGACGCATCATGGGTGATCTGTCACGAGCGCTGTTTGTTGGACTTTTCGCCGCGCTGCTGGCCGGGTGTGTGCCGACCGAGTTGTCAGTACACGACGGCAGCGTGGTGATCCCGCGGGCCGAGGGCTATTTCATCACCGACCTGGCGACGGGCCAAACGAAGAAACTGCTGGCGACACGCGATGGTGACGAAGCCGCCTTCGCGGTGTATTCACCGGACGGCAGCCAGGTGCTGGCGCTGGAGCACGGCGCCCATGGTGGCAGCCGAGACGTGTTCAGCCTGCGGACGATCGACGTCGCCACCGGCAAGGCCCGCTCGATCGGCGTGTGGAACAATGTGACTTACGCCCGCTGGGCGCCCGACGGCCGAAGCGCCAGCCTCACCGTGTTCAGCAGCAAGAAGCGCGGCGACGTCGACGTCCGTCTGCCCGAACTGTTCTTGGTCGATCCGAAAACCGGCCGCGGCAAATCGCTGGCTCACAACGTCTCGGGGCTGCACCGCTGGATGCCCGATGCAAAACGCATCGTTGTCTTCCAGGTCGACTCAAAAAATGACGCTGGGCTGTGTTTCGGGCATCTGGTGCAGGTTGATCCGGCGACCGGCAGCACTCAGAAACTCGCCGCCGTCGCGGGAAACGAGAAGTTGTTTTTCGATGTATCACCCGATGGTGAGTACATCATTTTTACCGCGGTGGCGGCCGGCAAGGTCGGCGAGAAGCTCCGGTTTTTAGAGCGCAAGCCGTCGGTTTTCAGGCTGCACATTCCGAGCCGGACCGTGACCGACACGTTCAGCCGCAAGGTCGTCTACGCACGGTACGCCCCCGACGGCAAGCATACGTTGATCGTGACGTCCGGCAGACGCACGCAACTTTGGATCGGCGCTGAGAACCTTCACTCGGTCATCGAGATCGCCGACGACGCGGTGACGAAGATTGACGGGCAGGCCGCCTACGCCAGTTGGGTCGACAAAGACACCATCATCTACTTCGCCGCCACGCCCGGGGACCGAAAGCCACACCTGGTCCGCATCAACATCGACGGCACCGACCGCCTCGACCTGCAGGCCGCCATCGACAAAGCCGCCAGCAAGTCTTAACGCGCCACCCCGCACAACCATAACCTGTCGCCCGCCGCGTCGGTCATGGCAAAGTTGCCGCGCGGCGACGGTGTTCTGCCGCCTGCGGCAACGCCGTTTTTCGTACAATCAAGTGGAAGCGAGGTCGCCATGATCCAACTCCGCGGCATCACCCAGCACTACAGCGTCCGTCCCGTCCTCCGCCACGTCGACCTGCATGTGCAGCGTGGTGAATTGGTCGCGCTGATGGGCCCCAACGGCATGGGCAAGTCGACCCTGCTCGGCGTCATGGCCGGGACGATCTCACCACAGCGCGGCGAGATCATCATCGGTGGACGCACGCGCCGCGCCAGTGTCGACGACGAACTGGCGATCCGCCGCATGAGCGTCTGGCTGCCGGACCATCCCTGGCTGCCGGAGACTCGAACCGGACGCGAGTTTCTGATCGCCGTCGGCCAACTTTACGACATCGACGACGATCGCCTGATGGATCACGTCGAGCGCCTGTTGCGCCTGTTCCATCTCGACAAACATGGCGATTCGCCGATCCGCACGTATTCCAACGGCCAGAAAAAGAAAGCTGCCATCGCCGCGGCGCTGATTTCCGAAGCGCCGGTGATGTTTCTAGACGAGCCTTTCACCGGCGGGCTCGACCCATCGGCGATTCTCGCACTGCGGCGCGTGCTCAAGCGACTGGCTGATCGAGAAGACGTCACCGTAGTGTTGGCCACACAGTTGCCCGAAATTGCTGAGGCCCTGGCTGACCGCATCGCCATTTTACGCGACGGTGAGTTGATTGCCTACGACACGATCGCCAATCTGCGTGATAAGCCCGACGAACCCTTGGCCGATGTGCTCGAACGCCTGATCAATCCACACACGCTCGAAAACATCGACGCATACTTTGAAGGCCACGTGTGATGATCCGCAATGTCGTCAGTTCGATGCGACAGGTGCTGCCACCGGCGATGTGGCTGGTTTTGGCGGTGATGCTTTACCTTATGCCGATCGCCGCTTCGCTTATTCTCACGACCTATGTGGACTGGACCTTACGGCCATCAGGTCAACTGCAGGATCTGGCTGGCCTCATTTCAGATGGGGTCAACAACATTCAGGGCATCGTCGTATTTCTGGCGGCGCTGGCATATGGCGGGTGGCGTGCGGTCGCGAATCACCCGGCTTTTCGTCCGGCGTACAACCAGTGGTTGCAGCTGACGCCGTGGCGATTCGGCATGGCGCTGCCGTTGGGGCCGATTACGCTGGTACCGGCCGACGTGATCGTGTTTGGAGTGCTCAGCCTGGGGCTGATCTATCATTTCCCGATCGAAACGCCGGCGACGATCTTCCTCGCAATCATGTTCGTCTATCTGCCGCTGATTGCGTTGGGGCTACATTTCACAGACCAACGCGGGGCGTGCTATGCGATACTGGCTTCGCTGGCAGTTTATCCGCAGTTGTATGACCAATATGTATTGCTCTGCGTCTGCGTCGGGTTGATCTACATCGCGGCACATCTTTTGGTGCGTGAGAGTCTGCGTCGCTATCCATGGAACATGCATCGTTTGTTGGAGCGCCGTCGTCAGATGCGGCGATTGTTCGTGAACAACACGCGGCCCGACGACAATCTCGGCTGGCCGTATGAGATGATTTCCCTGAATGACCCCAAGCCGATGATCAGATACTTCGACGGCATCTGTGTGAGCCTGCTCGCAGGATGGGCGGTGTACAACGTCTCATATCGGATCACGAGCGATCCGCTGGTGGAAATCGAAGGCATGATTCTCCTTGCGTTGCTGATCGGGATGCTCTCGCTCTTTCGACTGGTTGTTTATTGCAATGGTCACCATGCGCCAATCAGCCTGTTCGGTCGCCTGACCACCGGTCGTCTGATCATCCCCAAGTTTGACATCGTGCTCGTCGCCCCGGTTGTTACCTGCCTGGTCGGTTGGACAATACTTGCCATGGGGACCGCGATGCAATGGCCGGCTTCGATTGTGCTGAGTTTGATGACTGCCGCAGTACTCAGCCTCGTGATCAACCTCGGCCCGTGGCGGTCTCGTTGGCGTCTGGTCGGCGCTCACCGCCTGACGCCGTCAATGCTCAGCTTCAATAACAACAAGAATCGGCAGCAGGAATTCGCGAAGCTTTAAGTCATCACGCGATCACGTGATCCATCGCCGAGGGGATTGTCACGTTCAGGAAACTCGCCGGTTTGTCGAAGTGGGCGACGGGGTCTTCGAGCTCGGCGGGGATCAGCAGCGTGTCGCCGCGCTGGAAGCGTACCTTCGGCAAGGCGCCGTTGCAGGTGATCATGCCTTCGCCTTCAAGAACCATCGCGATGCGGACCTGGTGGTTGTTGACGACCGGGAACGACTGGGGATGGTCGATGATGATCTTCTCCATGCGGAAATGCTCGCAGTGGACGAGGGTTTCGACGGCGTGGCCCTCGCGGTGGATCATCGTGCCGGGCTCGTACTGACCGGCATGGGCGGGGCCGAACTGGATGCACTGTAGCGCCTGCTCGATGTGCAGCTCGCGCGGGCGGCCCCAGTCATACACGCGGAACGTCGTGTCGCTGGGCGTCTGCACCTCGGCGACCAGCAGCCCCGCCCCGAGGGCGTGGCACGTGCCGGACGGCAGGTAGTGACAATCGCCGGGCTGAACGGGAATGCGGATCATCAGGTCTTCGACGGTGTCGTTGTCGATCGCGGCACGGAACTGCTCGGGCGTCACGCCGTCATGCACCCCCTTGTAGATCGCTGCATCCGGCTCGGCTTCAACGACGTACCATGCTTCACTTTTCAGATGGGCCTCGGGGTGCTCCCGGGCGTAGCGCGGCGAGGGGTGGACCTGCACCGACAGATGCTGGCGGGCGTCGAGGTACTTGATCAGCAGGGGAAAGTTGCCGGACTCGGTCATCGGTGTCGTGCCGGCCAGCAGTTCGCCGTACTCGTCGACCAACTCGTGCAGCGTGCGTCCGGCCAGCGGACCTTCGGCGACCCGTGATCGAACCGCACTGCCGCCGGCTCCGCTGCCGCTGGTCGAGCCCAGATCGGCGATCTCCCAAGCCTCACCAATCGCCGGCGGTGGGCCGTCGCCGGACCCGGCCGGCAGTTGCCGCCCCAGATGCTCCAGCGTGCGTCCGCCCCAGACTTTGTCCAGATAAATCGGCTCAAAACGAATCGGATACAGCTTCATGCCATTGTCATACGCCCGTCGAGTCCCGTATGCAAGCCAAAAATCGCATCAACAGCGTCTGTTTACACGCCGCCAAAAACCCCGCTCGTGGGGACTTGCCTTTACCGCCGCGGCGCATAAGATATGAACCCTGCCACGCGGGTGTAGCTCAGTGGTAGAGCGTCACGTTGCCAACGTGAATGTCGTGGGTTCAAATCCCATCACCCGCTTTCATTTCTCCGATGGCCAGCGGCGGACAGCCGCGGCCAACCATGGACAGTACTCCCCCAACTAACGCACGACACGCACGTTGCGGCGATTTGGCGTTTGAGTTTGTCGCGGCGGGATTAGCCCTGCGATGGACAGCGGTGGCCTATGCCAGACTGAGTTCCCGCACCGAGTCGGTCACCCGGGCGTGAATAGGAGCACCTAGAAGGTCACCGAGGCAGTTCATGTTGTCACCGCGACGAAGCATTTATCCCCATAGTTCCGGATACAGGGCCGACTGCAGACGTCGGAACCAGTCGTGGATTTCGGTGGTGCTGTTGAGTTGAGATAGATCGGATAACAGCGTCTCCGCAACATCGTCGTTGATCTCGGGGAGGGCGCAGTGCTCGACAGCCTCCTGATTGCACATTAACGAGATTAAGCGTTTGCCACGGCGGCGAGACACCTCAATTCGGTAGTTCATGCCCGCCACCTCCCATTCGGCAATCGTCCCGTCTGCCACTGCCGCCGACCAGAAAACCTTCTCCAGTCGCATTGCCCATTGCTTGGGCTGGCCGTCAAGCACCTGTGGCTCCTCCTTGGCCGGTATGCTTGACGCAGTTTGCATAAAGAGCGTGGGGCGTGTCGCGGTTCTCTTTCGATTCATCCTTCGCGCGGCCGACTTGGATTTCGTTGTGGATGTGGTCGCTTGCTCGACGGGTTGATCATCGAGATCCGCGTAAACCTCAGCATCTGGTGTATCCGGTAAAACCAGCAGTTGGCCGCGGCTATCGGTACTCTTCTCGCGATCCCGTAATCGCTCCAGCAGCTCTTGCATTACGGTGTCGGGATGTGTCCACCAACGGGTGCTCCAGATACGAAAGATGTCCCAGCCGTAGCTCTTGAGAATCTGCTCGCGCCATACGTCCCGACTGCGAGCCGCCCGTCCGCTGTGATAGGTTGCCCCATCGCATTCGATGCCGAGCAGGTAGCCTCGGCCCGATTCCGGGTGCCGTACCGCCAGGTCAATGCGAAAGCCTGCTTCGCCTACCTGCGTATCGACCGTGTAGCCGGCACCGACGAGCCGCTCGTACACCTGCTCTTCCAGGATTGAGTCAAATTCGGCGACGTGACCGTGGCGTGCGCCTCTGGTCGCAGCGGACAGGTTGGCGATTCGATCCAGCCAAGTCTCAACGCCTTGGCGGTCGGCACGGGAGACCGCATCCGCGTAGAGCATGTACGACTGTAGAAAATCGCGTGCCTTGATCTTCTGGCCGGGCTCTACGCCGCCCACCACGTCGCTGATCTTCTCGAAGGGCATGGATGTGACAATGATCATGCCGTGTTTGGATCGCGTCACGGCAACATTCAGGCGACGCTCACCACCCATCTGGGTCAGTGGTCCGAAGTAGCGGCGGAATGTCCCGTGGTCGCCGCGTTCGGCGGGCCCGAATGTCGTCGAGAAGATAATCAGGTCGCGTTCATCGCCCTGGACCGACTCAAGATTTTTCACAAAGAACCCGACATCCTGACGACCGTCCTTGCGATCCTGCTGCTCTTGAAGCTGTGCTCTGAAATTGTGATCTTCGTAAGCCCGGCGGTCGAGTTCGGTTTCGATCAGCTTTTCCTGCTGCTGGTTGAACGTGACGACGCCGATGGTCGGCGGTTGGTCATACGAGTTCCATAATTGATCCAGCAGGTCCACGACGTATCGAGCTTCGGCCCTGTTCTGCTTGTTCTCATAGACTCCATCGATTCGATGGATACGGATAGGGGCGGCGTAAGCTTCCTCTATACCCCAAACAGGATGTGCGGCCTCAAGGTTGCCCCGGTAATAAGCCCAGTTCGAAAACTGGATCAGTGCCGGGTGTCGAGAGCGGTAATGCACGGTCAGTTGATGTTCAGGGAGCACCCGTTTGGACAGGTCGAGCAGGTCAGTAGCTCCCACGGCAAGGTCGATGCCCGAGTCATCGACGCCAGGCGCTACGACAGCGGCATCGGCGTCTTCCTCAGACTCCAAATCGGGTGCCTCCGGCAATTGGTCATCACCGGCCGACGTGGTGAAAAATGACGTAGGTGGCAGCTGGTGCTCATCGCCGGCGACTACGATTCGACGACCGCGATAGACCGCCGGCGCCGCCTGTTCCACAGGGAGCTGGGAAGCCTCGTCAAATACGACCAGATCGAACAGGCCCTCAACGGCCGGGAGCACCTGGCTGGCCGTGTCCGGGTTCGTCAGCCAGCATGGTCGCAGTTCAAACAGGCCATAAGGATGGCCGATCTCCACGACCTCCCGAAGACGTTTCGCGTTCTTTCCCCGCTTGACCAACACCCGACCCCACGGTCTCTGGGTTGCAGGGGTCTGCTGAGCCTGCCACAGCGCGGTGAGCGCTTGGGGTTCCAGCTTCATCTTCTCTTCGATTCCTGCGGAGAGCTGTTCACGAAGCTGCTGTAGTCGCAAGCCATGCACGTCGGCAACGATCGGCGTTTCCCGAAGCACCATGCTCCGCCAAGTGGTCAAGGCCGAGACTTTTGTTGTTCGAACCCAAAGAGCGGCAAGCGAATTGCCATCAATTGAGTGACTGCTATACAGACTGCCCAGCCGATCAATAATGACCTGGTGCACACTCGATTCCCGATTGCGTGCCCGATCGTATTGCTCAAGTTCCCCAAGTCGGTCGAATCCCTCTTCGATCGCAATCAGTTGGTCGCGCAGGTCCCCACCTGCCACAGCAGTCTGTCGCAGATCTCTCAAGAAGTCATCCTCAAAAAACGACTTCATGGTGTCCATTTGCTCAAGCAAGGCGGCCAAAGCTTCTGCTTGCTTCATCGCTGCCCTAAGCTGTTCCAACCACTGGTTGAGCTCATCCACCGACCCTTTTGAGGCGACCTTTAGCCCGGCCGCGACAAGGGAGCTGTTTTGAACAATTCTACTGTCGCTGATGCGTTTGGCGCGATTCAGCCATCGCGCCAGTCGCGATGTCTCTCCATCACGGCTAACATCAGTGTCACCATCAACGCCGACGAGCCCGGCCGCGTCCAGCGCTGCCGTGAGGTTTTGTTGTTGCAGCCGATGAAGAAGTTCGGCTTGCACCAACTCTAGATCTGATCGCGACCATTGCAGCGCCCAGTTCTCAAGACTCCGTTTAAGTGCTCGCCGATGGCGGCGGTAGTTGGAGGTCAAAAGCGAATACCAACGCCAAGGCTGGCCCAGAGCACCCTCCAGTAATGCGAGGATCCGGCGGGATTCGTTCTCATCCAATTGAGGAATCAGATCCGCGACCCGCTGGTCCCGGCTGGACCCAGATGTGGCGAGCAGTTTCGCCAGGGATACTGCGGATTCGCTTTGCTCCCAGACATGCTTGTCGGCTGCACATCGGGCCAACCATTTCAGGAATGCATCCACGTCATCCTGCTCAAGCAGTGGCTCAAATAACGGCAGGATACCTTTGGCATGATCCAGAAATGCCTGCGGATCGTCACCGATAGAAATGCTCTGGCCAGCAACTTCGCAGCACTCGAGGTGATGATCATTGGCTATCCGAACCGTAACCAGCGTTTCCTCGACGGCCCGCTGACTATGAGGGCTTAGCGTGAAATCTGGCAAACGATGCCGCCACGGGTTCTCAAGGGGTGAACTCAGTACAAATAAACGGGCCAAAGGGTCGAGGCGATCGCAGAACTGTTCGACAGAGGCCCAGTCAGACATGCTCAGCCGCTTCGATAATTCTGAATCCGGATCAATGCGGGGGCCGTCTTCCACACGCACGAGTTTGGCGGTCAACTGCTGAAAGCTCAGACCAAAGCTGCGTTGTTTATGATATTCGCGATGTGACAGGTCGAGTTCCTGTTCTGCATCCTCGATCTGCCGACACAGACGCTCCCGTCGCTTGACCACTCCATTGTTCGATCTGCCACCATCGTTCTTGAGACGATCCAATTGCTCTTTGAGCAGGTCGATAATCGATTCGCGGTCCCCTGTGGCATCGTGGACCGTGAGATACAAATCATCGAGGCCTGCGGCTTTCAGCCGCTGGGCCACGACGTCGATCGCAGCCCGTTTTTGGCAGACGACCAGCACTTTCTCCCGGCGTGCCAGTGCGTCCGCGACGATGTTGGTGATCGTCTGGCTCTTCCCGGTGCCCGGCGGACCATGGACGACCACGCCCGGTTCCTGCTGAGCTTTGATCACTGCTTGTTCCTGCGAGAAGTCGGCTGGCGTGACGTAATGGCGATGGTTTTCGCCGATATTCTCGCAAACATGCCGGCTCGACAGGTCTTGGCCGAGGAATAGCCCCTGGAATGACCCATCCACAAATTGCCGCTGCTTGAGCAGTTCCTCCAAGTCATCCATCAATGCCTGGTTCTGCCACCGCATCACACCGAGAATGCTGGCGTGGACTACGTGGGGCTGGCTATTCTTCGGCAGTTCTGCCTTTCGAGGGACTTCGTTCAGTGACCCATTGAGATCAACCGTAGTTGAACTCTTTAGGCGTACCATCCATTCCTGCATCAAAGGCTGAAGATCTTCGGGGGATTTGGCGGCACTTGGTTCCAGTTCCAGCCGTACGCCCAGCCGACGCTCTACCCAAGCCCGCATGACTTGATTCGGCACTGGGTCTTCTACAAGCTTGTCTCGGTCGATCCGCAGCGCCCATTGATGCTCCGTATCCAGCGCAACACGCATGGGCCAGAGCAGAACGGGAGCGAGGATCGACCGTTCACGGTCCTGTGGATCTACAACGTGCAGCAATGGATAGCCCATCCACAAACTGCGATTACCCGTTTCCCTCTCAATCTTGTTCGCCTCTCGAACAAGATTACGCTCAACCTGGCGGTAGAGCTTGAGTAGATCCATCTCGAGGTCATCTTCCACATTCCAGCGGTTCCAAGTCGGGCGGATCGGCATGGAGTGCCGGCCGGACATCATCCGTCGAAGCAACTTGATCCCTTGGCCGTCGTCGTAGAGGTCAAGATGGGTAAGGTCAATGCGTCGGCCACGCCCGATGGCGCCGCACGTCGCATCAAGCAGCGGACTGCGAACGATAGCCGCGTTCAACCTGTTCAGGTATTGCTGCAGAACACGATGGATGGGATGTGGGTCAGACAAGTCTTCACCCCCAGCACACGTCGCCAGAGTACATTCTACTACTATTGATGCAGTTACGCGAGCGTAGGAGTCGTGGGTCAAGAAGACGATTCACGGGGACGTCTGGAGCGGTCAGTCCGCCTCAATCAACAGCCAGATCGTGCCCAGTTGTATTGATCGCTTTGGGCGTGTGAACTGACCGAGAATTCTTGGAATTGACCACAACCGAGAATAGCGACACCGCATTTTGGCAGTTCCCACCTGACAGGTCCGATCAGACCGCCCCTTCGCGTGTCATTGACGGACTGGCCGGCGCCCCGAATTGCGGCAGCGCGTTGACCGCGCCGGCCACGTCGAGCAGGGTGGGATCGGCGCAGCAGATCATCGTCAGTTCCATTCGGCTGAGGCACCCCCTCAACACAAAATAACCGACACCAAGCAATCGGGGCTCGCTGTTCACCACGGTTCCTCCCTGCGCCGGTGATCTCTCATTGGCCGGGGGAACAGTCGCATCGTTTGTTTGATTCGCTCGCCGATGAAAAACAACCCGAAACCGCTCTTACGACCATGAAAATACGCATTGCTCCCCGGAGCCCCGCCACGTAAATCGGCCCGCCGCACACCCGCCCCGTCCGCGACACATCGCCAACGTTGGCCCACGTCGCGGCCGCCGCGACGGATGGTACAACGCTCCCATACGCGCCCCGCGCCAACACGGGCGAACGTGGGCCAAAACCCCGGAAGTATCGAGTTCCCTCCAAACCGCCAAGGTGGTAGCGGATAACTACGGAGAACGGTTCCTTTTGTGCCGCTACACCGCAGAAAACCCCAGCCAAGCGGCCGGGGTCGGTGAGGAGGCGGGATCGTGATTGCGTTACCCGTTGGCCATGAACAGCCCGCGATCGGTCTTCTTGAAGCGGGCCTCGGCCCCCTTCGTGCTGATCTCGCGCGTCATCGCGGCGTACAGGGTGCTGGCCGGCGTCTTGCCGCCGGGGCTCGTCCACAACTGGCGCTTGGCCATCTCATCGATGAGCTGCTGCGCCCGCATCGGCCCCCCGGAAGTGGCGAGCACCTGTGCGGCGGCGTCGAGGGCGCTGACCTTCTTGGGCTTCGATGGCACAGCGGCGCGTTCACGGTTGGCCTTCGCCTTTGGCGCGGGCTTCGGCTTGCCGGCCTTGGCGCCGGCCTTCTTCGTGGTCTTCTTCTTCGTTGCCATGATGCTGCTCCTTTGAAAAGGGAGTGGTGGAAACAAAATGAGCCGGGCTCACAGTCCCAGCTCTTCGCACAGCGCGTTGTACTGGTCGGTCCCGAGCATCTCGACGAGGCGGTCGATGAACCATTGAACCTGCCGGTCGACCTCGGGATTGTTGGTGCGGGCGGGTTGGAGCCAGGCGGCGATGGCGGCGACGGCTTCGGGACTGAATTGCTCGTGGATGTGTTCGAAGAGTTCCGATTTGTCGTGGCCGTGGGGATGGGTGGTCATGGTGTGCTCCTCGTGTTTGGGGTTTAGCGTTGGACACATGTGAGCCATGAAATCGAACCCGCATCAAGGCCGATTTTGGGATGTGACGATTTTTCAGATCGTCGTCGTGATGCAAAATGCTGCTCAAAACTTAGCAATGTCCGCTGACTTAAGGGATGTCCTTAACCCCGTGTCCATCGAGCTGACCCAACGCATCTGCGACGAGGAAAACCCACCGTGCGGAAAGCTTCTGTCAACATTGACAGAAGCTATCGGTGTCGATCATCAGGCGCGGCGTTCGGTGTCGGTCTTGGTCGTGGCAAACGCCGGCAGCGCATTGATCGCCCCGGCGACATCGAGCAGGGTGGGATCGGTATAGTGGACCATCGTCAGTTCCATGCGGCTGTGACGCATGGCGGCCATGGCGGTGCGCGGGTGAACCCCGGAAGCTGACAGGTGGGTGCCGAAGGTGTGGCGCAGGGCGTGGATGTCGACGACCCTGTTCCGAGGGTCGGTCTTGGCGATACCAGCGGCCTGGCAGTCGGCGTCGAAGATGCGAATAGCAGACGGATTGATGAAGAGTTTGTCGTCATAGCGGGCACCGGGACGATCGGCCAGATGGCGACGCAGCGCATCGACCACATCAGCGCGCAGCGGAATGTCCGCACCATGACCGCTCTTGGCATCTTCGGCGTCGAGGTTGAGATACGGCGTGGGCACGGCGTTCAGATGCAACTGGCCGATGGTGATACTGGCCAATTCGCCACGGCGCAGGCCAGTAGACACGGCCAGCAGGTAGAACAGTGCACGTTCGCGTCCTGTCGCTTCGAGTTTGATGCGACGGCTTCGCTGGTTGGACAGTCGCTGTAGCCCCTCGGCGTAGCAGCGCTCAAAGTTGTCGGCGGTCAGGGGCTCTTTCGTCCATGAACGGTGGCCTCGCTTATTCTCATCAGACAAGGCAACCGATTTACGACCCAACTCGGCGATCGGCCGGCGTCGCGCCGCATCCAGCAGGCGCGCAACCTCGTCGGCAGTCAGCGCGCGGCGCACGTGTCTGCGGTCCGAAGATCGGTCGGCTTTGCCGATGCCGGTGACAGGATTGCGGGCCAGGCGTTCGGTCTTGACCGCCCAGTTGCACAGCGCCGACAGGGAGATCAGGTATTCGTTGCGCGTGGACGCCGCCAGGTTGTTCGCCTCAGCCTCGTCGAGCCAGCGTTCCATGCGCTCCCGTGTAATGTCGCGCAGCCGGCGCCAGCCGCAATCGGCTATCAGCCGTTCAAACCGACCCCGGAGGTTGGCTCGGTACATCGGCGAGACCTTGCGACCCCGAATCCGTTTGCGGGATAAGTGCTGGAGGTAGTCATCGAGATGTTCGCTCAGCGAACGCTCGGCGTGACTGGCGATCTGCTTCTCCTGCGAGGTAATGATGCCGGTCTGAACTTTTTCCACGTGGGCGAGCACATCGGCGAGTTTTTTCTGAGCCGCCTGCTTCTCGCGGCAGCCGGTCGAGCCGCGCCGCATGATGCCCTCGGCGTCGCGGTAACGCATGTACCAGCAGTCGGACACGAACTCGATGCGCCCGTCGTCGAGCACCTCGGCGGTGCGGGTCTGATTCTTGGCATTGGTCCAGCGGGCGAACCGGCGGCCGTTGCGAACCACCACCTCGGCGTTCTGTGGTATCGGGATTGGGTACTTCTTTTTGTAGATCGTGGCCATGGCAGTTCCTATATCGGGGCCCATCCGGGGGCCGGGGTTCTCACAGGACACAGTCAGGGGTATTTCGAAGCATAAATCAAGGGCTTTTTGGCAAATTCAGCCCCCCGAATTCTGGGAACTCCGGGGTGGGCAGCCGTCGGCGATCCACTGCTCGACATGAGTTCTGTTCCAGCGCAACATGCCGCCGACGCGAAGCGGTCGCGGGATCGCGCCGCGATCGACCAGGCGATAGACGGTCTTCATGGAACAAGCGAGCATGGCCGCCACGTCAGCGGCGGTGAGCATCGCGGTGGGTCTGGACGTGCCGCCTTTCTGGGGCGAGGACTTGGAGTTTTCACAAATGACGGCCATAAGTGCGATTCCTTTCGCAAAGGGGTGACAGTTGAAATACCGGCCCTCGGCCCCGGAAGGCCACGTGTCGCGACCGGCGACGAGGGCGGAGGGGCTCTTCGGTTCCGGGGGCGGGCCAGCGTGGGCGAACAGAGGCGAAGTATGCGTGGTCAGGTCGGATTCGGGCGGCTGGTCCCGACATAACAGCGGGCGGCGCGGACCCGTTGCCGATAAGCCCGCTGGCGACACGCGGATTGGCAATACCGGGCCTCGGGCCGGCCGGCGTAGAACACCGTGCCGCACATGATGCACATGCGGCAGTAGCAGCTGCGATGATCACCGCGACGCCGCCAGGTGATCTCCAGCAGCATGCGACGAGTCATCAATGCGGCCATGGGTGGTTCTCCAACGGTGTGTTGTTGGCGAATGCGAAGCGCCGGGACAACCGATTCCATGCGGATCAATTCCGGGGGGTGCGTTACGGCAGAAGTTACGCACCCTGAAAGAAACTCTGTGCTGGGACGCGACTGTTCCCGGTGCCATCCTGGCAGTCGCGGCCCGGGGAGGACCCGTGACGCAGACCAACGCAGACCCACGTTGTTCATCGTTGTCCACCGTTGTCCTTTCAAGTCCCGGTGGCAGGCGCGCACTCGCAACATGCCAGACTGGCAGCGCTCTGCGCCCAACCCGACCGCCATGATCGACGGCCGGGCCGGGTGCGCAACGATCTTCAATTGAGATGCTCGTACACTTCGCGCTGACAGAACGTAAGAGCCGCCCGTTGCTCGTTGCGATGGCGGAGCGACTGGAGCGACGACAGGGCCTGCTCCCATTGATCCGCATGCTCACGCAGCGCTACGACTGTCTCGTCGCTCTCGGCCTGCGCCGCGATGTAGGCCGGGCCGTGAACGGGTTCGGCCTTGAGGTACTGGCGGTGCTTGCGCTGAAGTGACCCGCGCGCATCGTACAGCGCCTCTTCCAGTTCCTCAGCCAACCCGTGGGCTATGTCGGCCATGTGAGCTTCGACGTGGTTCAGCAGGTCGGCTCGATCGTCGAGCAGCCTCCGCAGCGCCACGAGCACATCCCAGGATTCGGCCATGATGCGGCGGCGTTCAGTCACAACGGTGTCGGCGTCGTGAGCGAACCAGTGATCCGCGTCGGCGATGATGTGACGATCCTCGGCCAGCTTGCTGAACCGGGCGGTGAGCGCGGTGATCGCCTGGTTGTGCGAGTCGATGGACTCGACCAATTGATCATCGCCCTCGATCTGCGTCCCATCGAGCGGTGAGAGGTCGATCCGGTTGAGCATCTCGGCGTCGGCAGTGTTCTGTTCGATCCAGTTCATGGTGGTTACCTCGTGCAGGCCAGGTTGAATGATGCCGCGCCAGAAGGCCCGCATTCCGGGGCGGCGGTTGCAATCGAATGGACAGGTGTTGTTGAGTGTCAGGTGGCAGCGCTGCTGCGAAGCTCGTTTTCGATCTTCGTCTCGATCACCTCAGCCAGCGTGTCGAGCTTGCCGGCGCAGGATTCACACAGCGAGTAGATGATCATCCGGCGCTTGCCCGGCGGCGGTGCGGCCGGTGATCTCTTGCCGGGAATGTAGATGTTGGTGAACACTGTGGGGCCACCGCACAGCAGGCAGTGGGGCTTGCGGCGCGAGGCCAGCCACGCGGGCGCAACCGGAGCATGAGTGAGATCGGTCATGATGTGAATCCTTTCCGTTAGAGGTGATGGTGAGACATTGGCCACACCCTGGCGTCGGGGCGCGCGATGATCAGCGTGTTTTCTTCTGCGCCCGCAGCCAGACGGTGACGCATTTCCGGCAGCACGGCTGAATGGTCTTGATCTGCTGGTGGGAGAATCCAAGACGGGCGAGCCTGCCATACTGAACACGTTGTGCGGCCCAGGTCATGGGATTGCGGCAATGGCGGCATCTGTTCTTGCTGTTCATGTCTCGGGCCTTTCATTGGCGGGCAAGAACCTGCGCAGACCTGCGCGATGGTTCGCGCGCACGCTACTTACGTACCCACTTGTTTCTTCAACTTTTTTGAACATGTAGATCGCACCGTTGTTGATGATTGAAAAATCTCTCTCGAAAACCTCCGGACATCGCGCAGGTTTGCGCAGGTTGATCCATAAGTCCTTGTTGTGGCTGATCCGATGACCTGCGCAGTCCGCCAAACCATCGCGCAGGTCCTGCGCAGGTGCGCGCAGGTCATCAGGTCCCGCACGCCACCTCCGCTAGGGCGACGCCTTCATAGAACCGCCGGTTGGCAGAACTCACGCGTGTGCGCAGGGCGGACACCACCGCCGCCAGGTCGCGGCCGAAGCTCTGTTTGGTGCTCACGACGCTGCGCCCGTCGCGGTGACACCACTCCTGCCACGCGCCGTACAGGTCATCAATCCAGATCCGCTGGCCCGGCCCCACCACGCAGCACTCGCGCACGAACGCGCCCACCGGCGAGGCCAGGTCCTCCAGTTCGCGGATCGCGTCGGTCACGCTGTCGGGTTGCACGAAGTGGCCTCGCTGCCGGAGTCGCAGCCAGCCTTGGATCGCCCACAACAGGATGCCTGGTAGTTCGGCCAGCAGTTTGTCCGTCAAATGCAAGTCCTCTTGGCCGTAAAAACTTCGGGTCAAGCGCAGTGTGAGGAATCGGCCGGCCAGCGCCCCGGAAGCATCGGCCAGACGCGGCAACTCGTTGGTGAAGAAGACGAAACGCGTCGGCAGCTTCATGGTGACCGACGGCAGATGCTTGCGGTCGATGGTCAACGTGTCCTCGCCGGAGATGCACAGCAGGCGCTCGATCACCGTGAGGATGCTTTCGCCGTGGAATCGGGCGTCGGAGACGATCGCCAGCGACTTGCCGATCAGCGGCTGCAGCCCGAATGTGCCGGCCAGCGAGGTCGTGGTGGGCCCGCAGACGTTGGCGGGTCCGACCAGTTGTGTCAGCACCCGACCGATCGTGCCCTTGCCGCTGCGGCGCGGGCCGACGATCAACAGCATCTTCTGCTGACGCGTGTCCAGGGTCAGGCTATACCCAAACCACTCCTGAAGCAGGTCAACGCTCTGCGGATCATCCGGCCAGAGCCCCCGGAGAAAATTCAGCCATCGCGAGGGGACAAGAGCGTGAGCGTCGTAGTCAAAGTCGAGCGCATTGGTGGTGAACAGCGCCGGCGTGGCGGCAACGATCCGCTCGGTGGGTATGTGCAGGTTCAGCGTGCGGCACGGCAGCAATTCACGCGGATCGGGTTGTTCGTTGTGCCCGATCAGCCACTTCGGCGGCGTTGTCGTGGCGTCGAGATGCGTGTAATGACGAATCGTTTCGAGCGCCTGGTGGGTCGTGGACGGATTCGATTCAAAGGGCACCAATTCCATCTGCCGCGTGGATTTGTTGTAGATGTAGCGCAGGGCGTCGTGGAGCCAGGGTTGAAGCCGATGCTTGAGCGCGGCATCCTCGATGGCGACATAGCGATTGTCCTGCCAGGCCATGACCAGGCCGGCACAGGTGCGCAGCGTGGCGGCATCGGGATGGTCATGGAATTCGCGCAGATAGGCCCGGGCCGTGGGCAATGTGCGGCGTGGCGAGAGGACCAGCTTGCCCGTGACGGGGTCTCGCTGGCCCAGGCGAATCAGCCCGTCGTCGTCGCGATCGAAGGCGGTGCCGCGTTGCACACGCTGTTCGGCGTCGCGCAAACGTTTGAGGATGTCGGTATCGGACCACGGTCGGGGGAAGGGGCGCTGCTGGGCGTAAGCTCGGATACAGCGAAGAGTCTCGCTGTCGGATAGATCGTGTTCGACACACCGGCATGCGGCGGCGAAGAGGCGGGCCGAGCCGTCGTGATGATCGACGATGCCCATCGCCAACATCGCGGCGAGCGCGGCATCGAAACGCTGTTCGTCCGAGGGTCGTGACGGCGCGGCCGGCTGATTGTCGAGCCCGACAGAATCCACCGTGGCCCCTCCCTTCCGGGGGCGAGGTGGAGCGGGCTTTTCGCCGAGTTCGATCTTCACCGCGTCCGCCAGTTGTTGGATGGCGTCGAGCAAATCGTCGGGATCAACCGCGGCGGGCTCGGCGACGCGATCGTCGTTGCGATCCCATACGATGGGCTCACCGGATTCATGCACGCTGGGCGGGAACACGGTCTGCAACCCCGTGGAGCGAAGCTCGACGATCATGCCGGCCGACTTGCTGCGATGCTTCTTCGTGGCGACCGGTGCGGTCACGACGTAGATGCGATGTGAACGCGGCTTGCCCGCCCGGCCGAACACGGCGCCGGTCGGCGGCAGATAATCGTCGGCCAGTTCCACGGCGCGCCGATGGTCCAGGTCGATATCGATCAACCACCCCGACGGCTCGCCCAGCAGCACGCCCACGTTGCAACGTCCGCCGAAGTGCTCGGGCAACTCGGCCTCGTCCAGTCGCCACTGCTGCCAGCCCTTGGCCGTGATCTTTTTGGACTTGTACGTAATCGGCACCACGCGCCAGCCGCGCTGCGTGTATCGGATCGCGGATTCCAGCGACGCTTCACGAGCAACGCTCGTGTCCGCGCGATCACTTAGTTTTTCAAGGATCATCGCGCGCTCCGTTCCGGCTTGGGGCACTCCGCAGCGATCCATCGCTCGATCTGCCCGCGATTCCATCGCACCAGCGCGCCAAGACGGACCGGGCGCGGCATCCGGCCGGCGTCGTTCAACCGGAACACCGTCCGCGTGGAACAATTGAGCAGTCGGGCGATCTGGTCAATGGTCAGCATCGCCGGTGGTATATCGGGGCCTATCTTCCGGGTGTTCTCGTCGCCGAATTGATCGACGGTCGTGCCAGTGGGATCTGCCATCATGAGACCTTCCTCTGTGGGGATTTCAGATGCCGGACACAACCGTCGCATCCGGACAGAAGAAGGCACAAGGGGACATCCCCACCTCCGGACCCCCGGAGCGAGCCCCCGAAACGGCGGCGCAGGCGAAAAACGCGCAAACTGCGGCGGTTGATGGGGGTCGAAGTGGGTATCCCCAGTTGGAGGTGGGGACGGGTGGGGACGACGGCCGCGGCGTCAGCTCAGGTCGGTGCCGGCTGAATTCATGAGCATCACCACGGTCTGGCGGACCTGGTCGTCGGTCATCTCCCCGGCCTCGTAACGGTCGTAGATCGCCTTGGCGCTCGATTTCGCCTCGGGGGTCTCTGATTCGGCCAGCGCACGTATCCGGCGAAGCGTTTCTTCTCGCTCCTCACGCAGAAGGCTCGCATCGGCGGCGGCGTGATCGTTTGTGTCGTCCGCCTCCATCGACGCCTCCTCCAGGGCGAACTGCTCGCCGACCCGCTTGGGTCGACCGGCGCCGGTCTGTTTCCCGGCCCGTCGCGGCAGGCCCAGTTCCTTCGACATGGCGATCCACGGCTGGGACTGGCTGACCATCTTCGCGGACTTCACGCCCAGAGCGCGGGCGATCACGTTGCGGCCAAAGGTCTCTCTCGCCTGCTTCCGTGCGGCGCGTTTCGCCGATGGCGGCGCTTTCGGATTGTCGAGCATTGAAAGTATCCGCTGGTATGACGTAGCACGCTTGGCCTTGTACTCGCGAATAGCCTCGTCGAGGTCCTCCTGCGTCCAGCTTCGCTTTGGAGGGTCATTTGCTACTGGCGGCTTCGGCAGTTGCTTGGCGGGCTGGATGTGCGCATTGTCTTCAATCCGCTGATGCAGACGTTCCAGATGCCCGACAGTGAACTGGAACTCGGTCACAGCCTCCCACAACGCATAATCATCGACCACGTTATGGCCACTCGAAGACTCGACCGCTTTGCGAAGCGCCTCACGCAGAGCTTGGTACTCACGATCAACGCGTTTGGCCAGTGATTCATGACCATTCACGATGAGGTTCACCGACAACTCGGCGTATCGCTGGCGAACCTGCAGCCACTGCTGCGACCTCACCAGGTCGACCGGCTGCCCAGCGGCGTGCGCGTCGAGCGCGGATTGCACCATGCTCGCCAGATCAGCCATCGAAGAAGCCCTCCCAAACCTCTTCGGGGACTTCATCATGAAGATCTTCCGCTACGCCGGCCGCCCGGCTGGCCGCCTCAATCATCGCTTCCCGCGCATCGTCGCAACGCGGCTCCTCCGGCGGGTAGACGCCCTCACACGCCTCTCTCAAGTTCCAGATCGCCTGCCGCACATTGCTCATCGCGTCATCAAGACGGCTTGCGGCATCATCCTGCCCTCTCAGTTCCAGCCAGACGATGATCCCTTTGGCCTCATCGCGCAACTGGTCCGCCCACATCTGATGTTCGACCATGTCACGCCAGAAGTCCTCCCGGCGTGCCGCCCCAGCCCAGGCGCCGAGGCGTTCCATGAACACCAGCAGCGGCCATTTCGAGATATCCGGAGTGTCCGGCGCGTCTGCCATGTCGTTCAAGCCTTCCGCCACTCGGCGAGCACCACGTTGTCTGTCCAGCCCATGACAATCTTCACCACCTCATGCAACTGCCCGAGCGTGACGCTTCCGGGGGCCGCCACCCGCCGCCAGGTCGGCGGCCTGGTGGCGCGGAGCGTGATGCGGAGTTGGTAAGTTTGCTGACTCATGGACGAATTGTCCTATCACGTTGATCGCAGGGCAAGCCGCCGATGCGCAAGCGGACTGAAGCCGAGCAGGTTGCCACAAGACCCTGCTCGCCGAAAGCGAGGGCGTCCAGTTGAAGGAAATCGCCTACTACCAGACCCGCGGCGTGATCGTCCCCTCAGCCCGCCGAATTGAACAATCCATTTGATCGGCGGGAGCAGCCACTGCCCATGCCAGACCGACCCAACCGCCTTTAAGTTCGGTCGGTTGCGCCAATGAGCGTGGTACGGGCGACATGTCGCGGTAGCTGTGAGTCATGGCAACATGTCACATGGTCACCCAAGTGAGGAACTTGCTTGGTGGACGGCGTTGGCCTGTTCAGTTGCTGGCTTTGAGGAACTCGGCGATCTGACGTTGATCCGCACCGGTCAGGTTGGCCCGAAGCCGCATGTGGTGGACCACCACGTCCCACTGGGCATCGCTGAGCGATTTTGGATCGCGGATGTTGTGGCAACGCATGCAATTGTCAGCCCACAACTGAGGCCCTGCCATCGTTGCGACCGGTGGTTGATCGGGCTGTTCCCCGGCGCCCTTTTCGGCTTCAGCCTGAGGCGTGGTGCTGCAACCGACGATGGTGATCGCAAGAGCCAGTGTCATCCATACCGCGTGCAACAGGTTTCTTGACAATTTCGGAAGGCTGGTAAGTTGACAGATATTCATGATAGTCATCCTTTATGACGGTTAGAAGCCCATGGCGGCCTGAATGAGAAAAGCGTTGGCGTCTTCGGACTCGCCGCCTTCCCGGTTGTCAATC
The DNA here is from genome assembly GCA_014873095.1 of Planctomycetales bacterium ZRK34. Taxonomy (GTDB): domain Bacteria; phylum Planctomycetota; class Phycisphaerae; order Phycisphaerales; family Zrk34; genus Zrk34. Next base: position 1,330,813 of record CP050848.1, on the reverse strand, counting down.
TGATATGCGGTCTTGATCACCGTGCTCGGTCCGATCCAGTAGTTCAAACCGAACGTGTAGCGATTCCGATCAAAACTCTCTGGCGCATCGTCCGGGTTGTTGACCTCGTCGTAGCGGAACACAAACTCCAGATTCTTGATGATTTCACTGTTGTGTTGAGAGGGACGATAGGCCATTTGGGCATACCAGCCATCGCGCTCATTATCGAAGGTGACAGGCCCGAAGCCCAGCGAGCCATCAGGATCATACGTCGCATCTTCCACGTCGGACCAGACCCACTCGAAGCGCACGTCGATGATGCCACCGATCGCGTCGTATTCGTGGACATAGCTGAAATCGACGCCTTGAAGCAGCGCGTCGAGCTGGCCGATGTCCTCAACATTGGGACGAGACACCTGGAAGGAGTAGCCGACCTCCAACCCGGGCACGGGCAGGAAGCCGACACGACCACCGACGGCCTTGTTGTTGTCGCTGTCTTCGGGGTTGTCAAACATGAGCATGCCGACCTCGTGCTCCTCTTCGGCAACGATCATGGGGCCGTTGGATACGTAGAAGGCATAGTTACCCCGCATCGAGTCGCCGATAGGATATCCCCCGCGGACATAAGCACCGAGGCTGGCCATGGGCGCCAGGCCGCCGTGACCGAACGGCAACGGCATATCGGGCAACTTATTGATCCAAGCTGGGTGCAGCCGTTCGGAGAAGATGTTAAAGGGCGTGAGAAACTTGCCCGCGCCGATCGTCACGTAGTCGTTGACCGCATAGGAGATGTCTGCGTATTCCAGTTCGATGTGTGTTTCGCTGCCTTCCATTTCGCCGGCCTCCAGTTCAAACTCCAGTTCCGCCTCGAACAGCAGCCGGTCGCTCAGCTCCCAGAGGAACAGCGGAGTGAACGTCGCGGAGAAGGTGGACGGCTCACCTTGACGGTCGGTATAGCCGGCCGTGGCATAGCCGGTGATCAGAAAGTTGGTGGTGCCGGCCCGATTGGCGTCGGCCAGTTGCTTGACCTTGGTCAGTTCCTGATCGATGAAGGCCAGGTATTCCTCGGTCTCTTTGTTGGGACCGCTGGTCTGCTGCTGGACCTTCTTCAGGTTGTCTTTCATATCGGCCAGTTCCCGCTTGAGCGTCTCATACTCTTCGCGGGACACATATTTGCTCAAGTCGACGGGTTGTTGCTGGGCCCAGGCGGCGGTCGCAGTCATGGTCAAAACCAGTATGGCTGCGATGAAGCTTCGGGGTGTTCGTCTCATGGGGGATTCCTTACATCGAGGGTTATCGTGAGATCGCCAAGGCGCGATCCGGCTCGTCGCCGTTACACAATCGGGGAACTAAATGCCGGCCAGATACCGCATCGGCGTCGGGGGACAATCGTCGTCATGCTGGTGATAGATGTTTTGAGTCTGGCTGTTGTCGGACTGGAGCCAGACGGCGCCGTGGCCATCAAAAGCATCGGGGCAACTGTACAAAACCAGAGTGCCATTCAAAGTGTGACCAAAACGCTGAACCGCCTCGGCGATCACTTTCGTGATCGAGTCGTAGGCATGCTTCATGGCGTCTTTGTCTTTGGCCTGTTTCGATTGCTGGATCGCTTCGTGCAGTTGGGCAGCGGTTTGGCGCCAGGCCTTGGCGGGCGCTTCATCGAGGTCGGCCCCATCCAAGGTCTGAAGATGAGTTTCGGCTTTGGCCAGCATCGCCCATTGGTCAGAGGTGGGCTGGCCAGCCGCATCGGCCAGCGCGGCTCCAATCGCCAAGTAGGGTTTGATCACATCGGTCAAGGTGTCGCGATATGCCGTCGGCACCGTGTACTTCGGGTGCGAAGGCGCGGGCGCATTGAATGTGCGCACATAGTTGATCAGATGCCAACGCTGTTCTTCACTGAGCGCCGGGCCAAAGGTCGGCATCGGGGCCCGGCCTTCGGTGATCTTCCAGAACAGTTCGCCGTCAGATTGCTCACGCATTTCCGCTCGGCCCAAGTCAGCCGGGTGCGGGGTCAGTGTCAAGCCGACCGGTCCGTCGCCGTGACCTTTTTCACCGTGGCACATGGCGCATAACTGCGTAAACAGCGTTTTGCCCTGTGTAATTGACGCGTCATCCGCGGCCACGGGGTTGGCCTTGCGCGCTTTGAATCCGGGGATTTTCCAGGGGGCGGGGGGATCCGCTGCGAAGCTCGGCGCCAACAACACGCCGACCATGAGGCCAGCCATCCCCCAGCATGCGCGGAGGGGTGCGTATCCGGATCGACGCCCGACGTGTAAAAGCCCAGTTGAAAGCGGGAACCGCAGCATTGTGAAACCTCCAGTGGATGTACCGAAACCCAAACCTCAACACACCTGGTATGGCAAGGGGCGTGCCACAACACCCTCCGGCCACAGAAGATTCCGTAAGACGCTGAAAGGCAATGGGATGCAGTAGTCACGGCAGGTGGTCTCAATCGGCCGTGGTGATTGCGAACTGTCTCAGTGATGTGACACCTGGCGGGCGATCATGCGTTCGAACAAAAAGCTGTCGTCGGCATCTTGCTGAAATGCCGTGAAATCACCTGGTTTGTGGCGCGCCTCATGGATGTGACAGTCTCGGGGGTCGATTCACACCGATGTGACACATGGATAACTTGTGGGAGAGGATTTGAATTCACCGGCCTGGAGGATTTCGGTCCGCCAGCGTCGTTGCATCAGGTACGGAAATCTTCGGGATTCAGACTGTGCTTTTTGAGCAGTCGATACAGCGTACCGCGGGGAATCTGAGCCAGGCGTGCGGCCTCGGAAATCTCACCCATGCAATTCTTCAGCAGGTTCGTGAGATACTGTCTTTCAAAGTTCGCGGTGTGGCGCTCGCGAAGATCGAATAACCCTTCGCCGCTGGTGGTGCGGCGGTCGCCAGCGCTGGCGATCAGTTCTTCAGGCAGATCGTCCAGTCCGATCTTCGATGCCCGAGTCATGACGAGCGTGCGCTTGAGGATGTTCTGCAATTCACGCACATTGCCCGGCCATGGATAACAGGTCAGCACCTCGAGGGCTTCCGCATCGATCTGCGGCACATCCCGCTCCATTTCCTGGGCGTATCGCTTCGCAAAATATTCCACGAGCAGCGGAATGTCCTGGACGCGCTGTCGCAGCGGCGGCAGTTGTATCCGTGCCACATTGACGCGATAATACAGGTCCTGCCGGAATCGGTCTTCGCGAACCTCCCGATCCAGGTCACGGCTCGTGGCAGCGATGATGCGCACATCGACGTCGATTTCATCTTTGCCGCCCACCCGACGAATGCATCGCTCCTGCAAGGCGCGCAGGAACTTGGATTGCAGCCGTTGGGGCAGCTCGGCGATTTCGTCTAGAAAGAAAGTCCCCTGGTCGGCTAATTCCATGAGCCCCAGACTGCGTTCATGGGCGCCGGTGAAAGCGCCGCGCTCATGGCCGAACAGTTCGCTTTCCAGCAGGTTCTCAGGAATCGCACCGCAATCGACAGGCACGAATCGCCCCTTCGCCCGGCGGCTACGGCGGTGAATACTACGGGCAACCAATTCCTTGCCCGTACCGGTTTCACCAAGAATCAGGACGTCGGCGCTGGTTTCGGCGACGCGGCGAATCGTCTCGAAGACCTGTCGCATGGGGAGGCATTGGCCAATGATCTCATCGAAGCTGTATGGTTTTTCAACCTGACGCGACAGCAGCCGGTTCTCCTGGCGCAACCGCTTCTCCGTCAACAGGCGACGGGCTGTGGCCAACAGGTCTTCCGGAAGGAAGGGCTTGGTCAGATAGTCGGCGGCGCCCAGCTTCATGCTCTGAACCGCAGTTTCGACCGACGGAAAAGCCGTCAGCATCACCACGGCGAGATCCGGATCGCCTTCATGGACCAGGCGAAGCAGGTCCACGCCGCTGAGCCCCGGCATGCGAATGTCCGCCACGACCAGATCAAAATTTTCCGCGTTGATACGCTCGGCGGCGCTGCGGCTGTCGCTTTCCACGACGACTTCGGCATTCGGCAGCTTCTTAACGTCGCGGCGCAGACTTCCAGCATGCCCGGCTCATCATCCACGACCATGATCCGATGTCGCGTCATTGCGGCTCCTGCTCATCCGGCGAAGACTCCATCGGCAATCTTACGGTAAATCGCGTTCCCCGGCCCGGCGAACTGTCGACCTCGATGCGGCCGGCGTGGCTGCGGATCAATCCCTGGCAGATCGCAAGCCCCAGGCCGGTCCCCTTGCCCGACTGCTTGGTCGTCACAAACGGTTCAAAAATGCGTGCCTGCAGATGCGTGGGAATGCCGGGCCCGTCATCCTGGACCGTCACGGCCACAGCGTCATTCTCGACACGGGCCGACAGGAGCAGGTGACCATTCTGCTTCATCGCATCGAGTGCATTGAGGTACAGATTCAGGAACACCTGCTCCATCTCCTGTGCATTGGCCCGAACCATGGGCAGCGCGTCTTCCATCTGATCTTTCACGGTGATTCCCGTGGAATTTGCGCGCTGCTCAATCATCGCAAGCGCCCGCCGCGCCGGTATGCGAATATCCAGCGGCATTCGGGTGGCTCCCGATGGTCGACAGTAAAACAGCAGCCCCTGCGCAATCCGGGCCACACGATCCGAAAGATCGATGATCTTGGCCAGCTCCGTTGCGACCGAATCGGACATCTGCTCACGCTGATCCGAGATCATCAGTCGCGCCTTGGCGCTGATGATCGCAATGGGGTTGTTCACTTCGTGAGCGACCTGCCCGGCCAGTTCACCCACCGCCGCCAACTGGCTGGCACGCATCATCCGGATATGCGCCCGTTTCTGCTCGGTGACATCCTGGGCCAACTGCACGACCTGGCTGACATGACCACCGGCATCCAACAGCGGCGCCGTGGTGACCAGAAACATGCGCTGCGACATCGCGTCATTCGGTGTCTCATCAGGGATGGGTTCCAAGGGGCGCGAGACTTCGATGGTGCGCACCTGCCCATCAGCGAGGGTCTGGCGAGCCACGGACTTTTCATCCTCGTGTGGACGGTCTTCGGGGGGCTCGGCAGCGGGTCGATCGAACCATTGCTGCCAGCGATCATTCGACCAGTAGGTCTCAAGTTCACGATCAATAACGCGCAGCCCCGTCGCTGTGGTTTGTAGCGAACGCTCCAGCAGTTGTCGCTCGGCCAGCGCCCAGTCGGCCATCGCTTGAAGACGACGCTCGTCGTGTCTTTGCCGCTCGGCCAGTCCAGTTACAAAGTATGCCGTCAGCAGAAGCATCAGCCCCTGCAGGACAGCCCGACTGGCGGCGTACAACGTCTCGTGCGCCGCGTGCAATTCACGGCCGTGCGGCCCCATGTGGTGGGGAAAAATCGCCAATGTGTAATGCTCGACGTAGCCGCCCCATTCCAAGACGGCCAGCACGCCAAACAGCAGCGTTGCGACCACCGCAACCACATAGCAATTCGGTCGGCTCAGCACAATTCCGCCAATGATCACGTGCAACAGCATGATCAGGGACAGCGGATTCTCGATCCCGCCGGAATAATGCAGAAGAATCGTCAGAACGATCAGGTCGCCATACACCTGGAGTTGAAGCAGATAAGCGAGCATCGTTTGACGATGCAACAGGAAAGCGCAGAGGACATTGAATATCCCCAGCAATAACACGGCTCCCATCAAAGGCCACCAGACTGTCGTCGGCAACATGTGGGTGATCCGAACGGTGATGAATATCAACGCCGCCGCGACCACCACCGCGATCCATCGCATCACGATGAACCACCGGGCATAATTAGCCGTCTTCTGGATTGCGGTCAGACATACATCCTCCCGGATCTGTTCTTCGGAAGGCGTGTGGACCAACAAAGGCGGCGAGGCCCGCACAATCAACCACCCGGCCATCACCGCCCCGGCCACGACGGCGAACACCGCCCGGATCATCGACACGGAATCCACCGCCGGCTCCCCTTCGGCACTCAGCCACAGCCACCGAAACAATTCGTAGATGACGAGCAGTCCCAGCAGCGACGCCCCCGCCTTCAACGTCTTCCCGGTCACCGGTCGCAACCAACGGGAGGGGTCAGACTTGGGTACTGTCTTGGCGGTCATGGGTGTCGAGTGCGTGATCAGAATCCAAAAAACATACGCCGACACTGCGGATTATATCAATTCCCGAACGCGATGGATTGGAAATTGGAAATTATAGCCTTTGATTTGAACCTGAGGGCCCACCGATCTCGTTATGCATTCAGAGCAAGACATGCAAGAGCGCTTTGACTGTGCTGTGGCCTTCATGTGGGTCCACAGGGTTGTGGCTCACTCGTTTCCTGTCTGAATCATGAGGTGCCGACAACATGACTCTGGTCAAAATCGTTGCGATTGTTCGAAATGATCAACTGCAATCCGTGGAGGCTCGCCTGATCGAACAGGGCATTCCCGGAATCACGGTTTCAACGGTGAAAGGTTTCGGGGAGTATACGAACTTTTTCACGCATGACTGGATGGCCCCTCACGCACGCATTGAGATATTTACTGGCGCCAACGATTCGGATCGGATTATTCGGACCATTCAGCAAGCCGCCCATACAGGCAGCCCGGGAGACGGTCTGATCGCGATTCTGCCCGTCGACAAGTTGATCAAGATTCGATCCGGCCAAGAAATGAACGACGAGGCGGATGGTCATGGCCGACTGGCAGTGAATACCTCCCTTTCGGGTGATCAAACCATCGAATAACCCCTGCAAGGAGCCTCTCATGAACACCACTTCAGAAGCTGCAACATCCGAAGTCAAACCCCACCGCTATCGTGCGGGGTTTTTCACGGGTCTGCTGACGGCGTTCGCCGCCATGATCGTGATCACTCTCGTCGTCGCAGCCAGTGGCGTGGTCAGTGTGTCGGCGCAAGGTTCCTTCGGACCGATGGATTCATTTCTCGGTTTTGCCAGTCGTCGATCCATCGCTTTCCACGCGCCTACCGAAACCAATCCCTATGCCGATGATCCCAAGTCGATCGCAGAGGGGTTGCCGCATTACCGGGCGATGTGCGTGGTGTGCCACGGCGCGCCGGGTTTGGACGCGGGTGAGATTGCCGAAGGTCTGAATCCGCCGCCGCCTGATCTGTCGGCCGCGGACACGCAAAAGATGACCGATGGCGAGCTGTTCTGGGTGATCACCAACGGCATCCACAGCACGGGCATGCCGGCGTTCGAGAACGCTGATCCGCCGAACACGCGTTGGAAGATCGTTTCATTTGTCCGTCATCTGCCCGATCTGACGCCGGCCGAGCGCGGGCAGCTCGGAGAATCCCGCGAAGACCACGGGCGCGAACACTCGCACGCAGACGAACATGGGCACGGAGCCCAGGGTGAAGCGCAGCACACTCATCCTTGACGATCGGGTGCGGCAGTCTGCACCCTTCCATTCATACAAGCACCACCACAAGCGTAACATCATCAAGCACCGGGCATGCGCCCCGGTGTGCGTCGGCTTTGTCGGCCAGGATGTGGATCAGTTCTTCGGATGACGCTTGGTCATGGTCCCTGAGAATCTGCACCAGCGTATCCCGGCCGAAGAGTTGTTTTCCCGCGTTCATGGTCTCGACGAGACCGTCGGTCAGCAGAACAATGCGGTCGCCAGGTTCCAGCGATACGGTTTGTTCGGCGCCTTCAATGTGATCCACGACGCCCAGTAGAATCTCCGTGGCGCCGAGCTTCGTGATCCGACCGTCGCCATGCAGGACGTAGCCCGGCTCGTGACCCGCACTGACGTAAGTCAATTGACACGTCGTCCGATCCAACATGAGGACAGCCAGGCTTGCGAAATCGCCGTCCAGCGTGATGTCACAGAACCGTTGATTCATATGGTGAATCATGTCGCCCGGGGTGTTGTACTGTTGAGCGCTGTGATCGAACAGGGCCTTGAGCATGGCCGCCCCCATGGCCGCGGGCACGCCGTGGCCTGTGACATCACCCAGGCAGATCAGCAGACGATCGGGATTGCCGATTTGGGCGTCGAAGAAATCGCCGCCGACTTCCTCGGCGGGTCCGTGACTGTAGAAAATGCCGAACTGTTTTAATCGCTCGGTATCGGGCAGCAGGTGCTGTTGGATGTTGCGTGCTTTGCGCATCTGGAGCCGGCGCCGCTGATCGTTGTCCGCCAGCGATCGGCTCATCGCGGAAATCTCCCGAGCCAATTCGTCCAGTTCCGCGGTAGAAAACCGAGAAGTTCCGAGGCCGAGTTCGCCATGACCGATTCGTCGCACCGTCTTGACCAAGCGACTGACCGGCCGTGTGACCAGACGAAGCAGCACGAGGTTGATCACCGCCGCCAGCGCCAGGCCGAGCAGGATGCCGCCGGCGGCTCGCGCCAGCAATCCGTGTCGAGCCTCGGTGAGTATGTTGCTCGTGAACTCCGACACGTAGACATGCACATGATCTTCGTGATCGGCGCCGACCACCAGCGTATGGCCTCCGATCGCAACGTGATCGCGTTGATTGTCGGTGCTTCGTCGCATGACCTCGATAAACTGTGAGGAAGCTCGATGATGGATCTGGGCCTGAAGCGTTCGACCTTCGATATCCACCGCGATGTGGTGACCCGGGGACGTGGTGCTCTGCATCCGTGCGCATGCCTGGTCGATGAATTGCTGAACTGCGTCGGCGCCGTGCTCTTGCAGCCGCTGGATCGCCGGCAGCAGCAACGCGGCTTCCTCGTTCAATGACACGCGCTTGTCTTCGAGGCGTGTGCTCAAGCCGTGCCGGTAGTCTGCCGCCAGCCCCAGCACGAGGCTGCCCACGAGAACCACATTGATCAGAGCCAGCAGTTTCGTTCGTAGACTCATTCGTGGATGTTGGTTTTCGGAATGGTGGAGCGTCAGATCAGGCATGATCAACCTCCGGTCCGGACGGAGGTTTCGATGGGATCGATATCAGCCGTCGCGGTGATCCAATACTCCGGAGCGATACGCATAAACGCCTGAACAACAGCGGGGTCAAAATGTGTGCCGACGTCTTGCTCAATGCATCGTCGAGCTTCGTCTATCGACATGGCCGAGCGATAGGGTCGATCGCTCGTCATGGCGTCCAGAGCATCGGCCACGGCGAAGATACGAGCCGTCAGGGGAATCTCCTCGCCTTGAAGGCCGACGGGATATCCCGATCCGTCATAGCGCTCATGATGCGATTCGACCACATGCAGGGTGGATGCAGTGAATGGTACGGAGTGGAGAATCTTCGCGCCGATTCGCGGATGCTGGCGCATGATCGTCCATTCGTCATCCGTCAAAGGACCCGGTTTGAGCAGAATGTGATCGGGGATGCCGATTTTGCCGACATCGTGCAGCAAGGCGCCGGTGTCCAGCGCGTTTCTCGTTGGTTTATCCAGTCCCATCTCGCGGGCGATCTGGCTCGCATAGGATCGTACACGCTGAGAATGACGACCCGTATCATGCTCGCGAGCATCGAGCGCGGCGACCAGGGCGTGCACAAGTTGGCGTTGAGCGTCGGCCGCACGATGCAAGGCATTCTTTTCACGATCGACGTACCAGCCCGACAGCACGGCGACAACCCAGAGCGTTCCGATCTCGCCGATCTGGTTCATGTTTTCCATCGTCTGGCCGCCCCATTGAATCATGACATGAGGCAGATAGATTGCCGTGGCCACGCCCGCCACGAGCAGCGCACCGGGCAGGTTGAACCAGATGGCGGCCAGCACGACCGGCACGATAAAAAGCTTGCGCATGGCCACATGCAGGGCGTGAAGCATCGGCTGGTCGACGGGTGTGAGCCAGTGAGCGAGCCCGACACTCACCAACAGCATGATCAGGACAACACACTGCCATCGTTTCAAGAAGGCGTTCATGACTCAGTCGTCGATGCTGAAGAAGCGGTCTGTGATTGATGGAATTCCTTGTGCATCGCGATGCGTTTGGCGATGGAGAAGATAACCGGGTACAGCAGCAGTTCGGCGATGAAGCTCGTGGCCAGGCCGCCGATCATCGGGGCGGCGAGGCGGCGCATCGTGTCGGCGCCGGCGCCGGCGGCCCACAACAGCGGGAACAGGCCGATGAAGGTCGTCATGACCGTCATGGTTTTGGGGCGGATGCGCTGCACGGCACCGTCGTGGATCGCGTGCCAGAGATCGTCGGTGTTGCGCATGCGGCCCTCGGCCTTGAACCGCTCGAAGCTGTTGTCTAGGTACAGCAGCATGACCAGGCCCGTTTCGGCGTCGAGACCGGCCAGCGCGATCACGCCGACCCACACCGCCAGCGACAGGTTGTAATCCAGCGCCCACAACAGCCAGATCGCGCCGACGAGGCTGAACGGCACGGCCAGCAGCACGATCCCCACGCGCAGCCAACTGCCGGTGGCCATATACAACAGCAGCACGATCAGCACTGCCGCCACGGGGATGACCACCATCAGGCGCTGGCGCGCCGCCTGCATGTATTCAAACTGGCCGGACCAGATCAGGTTGTACCCGGCCGGCAGCTCGACCTGCGCCTCGACCGCCCGCTGGGCGTTGGCGACGTAGGTGCCCACGTCGATGCCCGCGATGTCGACGAAGACCCACGCGGTGAGGCGCGCGTTTTCGCTCTTGATCATCGGCGGACCTTTGTGGATGTCGATCGAGGCGAGCTGCTCCAAAGGCACCTGCGCGCCGGTCGGCGCGGCCACGAGCGTCTGCCGCAGGGCCGGGAGATTGTCGCGCAGCTCATGCGGATAGCGCAGGTTCAGCGGATAGCGCTCCAGTCCTTCGACGGTGTACGAGATGTTCATACCGCCCATGGCGGACATGATCACATCCTGCACCTCGCCGACCGTCAGCCCGTAGCGGGCGATCTCATCGCGGTTGATCTCGATGTCGAGGTAATTGCCGCCGACGCTCTTTTCGGGAAAGGCGCTGATGGTGTAGGCGCCGGTGCCTTCGGCGGTCTTGACCACGTTGGCGATCCGACCGGCCAGGTCGGAGAGGGTTTGCAGGTCCGAACCCATGACCTTGATGCCGATGGGCGTCTTGATGCCGGTCGAGAGCATGTCGATGCGCGTTTTGATCGGCATGGTCCAGGCGTTGGTCAGGCCGGGGATCTGCACGACCTCGTTAAGTCCGGGCACGTGCAAATCCTCGTCTTTAGGACCGGGCATTTCATAGCCGTAGATCAACTCGTTGATGGTGATCGGGCGTGTCTGGTCATAGATCAGCCGACCGATCCACCGCGTTCCCCACGGCCAGTGTTCGAAGCGCCGGACGGTCTGCCGCCACTTCGACTTGTCGCGCTGGAGCACGATGGTGGTTTCGACCATGCTCGGCGGCGCGGGGTCGGTCGCGGTTTCGGCTCGGCCGACTTTGCCGAGGACGGTGTCGACTTCGGGAAACTGCATGATCAGGTCGTCGGTCTGCTGAAGCAGTTCGCGGGCTTTAGTCATGGAGATGCCGGGGTCGGTGGTCGGCATGTACAGCAGGTCGCCTTCTTCCAGCGGCGGCATGAACTCGCTGCCGAGCTTGCTCAACGGCCACAGCGTCGAGGCCATCACCAGCCCGGCGAGGATGATCGTGATCCACCGATAGTGCATCACCGCCACAAACAGCGGGTTGTAGATCTTCTGCAGCGCCACGCTGATCGGGTTGCGCTGCTCCGAATGAATGCGCTGCGGCAGGACGACCAGGGCCGAAAGCACGACCCAGCCGCCCACAAGCCACCACCGCTGATCGGCAAGCGTCGGCATCGGGATCATCGCTAGCACCAGCGCCGGTGCGACGATCACCCCGAGGTAGAAGGCCGCTTGTATGGTTCGTGACCAGTGACGCGGCGTCACGCGCTCGCTGATGAAATAGATCATGAGCACCGGAATGATCGTCACCGCGAGCACCGCCCCGGCCATCATGGCGAACGTCTTGGTATACGCCAGCGGTTTGAACATGCGCCCCGACTGTTCGCCCAGCGCGAAAATCGGCAGGAAGCTGACGGTGATGATCAACAGGCTGAAAAACAGCGTCGGGCCGACTTCTACGGCGGCCTCGCCGATGACCTTGACGCGCTCGAGGCCGGCCGGCTCGGCGCCGTGGGTCTCGCGCCATCGCTCAAGCTGCTTGTGGGCGTTTTCGACCATGACGATGGAGCTGTCGACCATGACGCCGATCGAAATGGCGATGCCGCCGAGGCTCATGATGTTGGCGTTGATGCCCAGCATGTACATGATCGAAAGCGTCGCCAGCACGCCGGTCGGCAGCACGAATGCCGCGACCAGCGCGCTGCGGGCGTGCAGCAGGAACAGGATGCACACGATCGTGACGACGGTGATTTCTTCGATCAGCGTGTGGGTGACCGTTTGGACCGCGCGATCGATCAGGTCGCTACGATCGTAGGCGGTGCGGATCGCCACGCCGGGCGGGAGGCCGTTTTCCAGCTCGCCGAGTTTGGTGCGGACGTTTTGGATCGTGTCGCGGGCATTTTCGCCGAAACGCATCACGATGACGCCGCCGACCACTTCGCCTTCGCCGTTCCACTCGACGATGCCTCGACGTATCTCCGGGCCCAGCCGCACCTCCGCAACGTCCCGCAGGTAAATCGGTTTGCCCTGATCGCTGACTCCCAGGGCAATCGTGCCCAACTGCTCAAGCGCTCGCTCGGAACGCACTTCCTCGATGCGCTTTCCTTCGGCGCGCGCCTCGGCGATCTCGCGGTCGCTCATCGTGCCCAGATAGCCCAGCCCGCGCACCATGTATTCGGTTTCGGACATCTCGATGAGCCGCCCGCCCACGTCGATGTTCGACCGCTGAACCGCCATCTTCACCTTGCTCAGCGGCAGGTTGTACGCCAGCAGCTTCACCGGATCGACGACGATCTGGTACTGCTTGACAAATCCCCCGACGGGCGCGACCTCGCTGACGCCGTCGACCGCCGTCAACTCGTAGCGCAGATACCAGTCCTGCAGGCCGCGCAGATCCGAAAGGTCCAAATCCGGGCGCACCAGCGTGGCGCCGCCCAACGGGCAGCGTTCGTAACCGGTCCGAAGCACGATGCGCTGGACGTGATCCACGGTCTCGGCGGGGATCAAATTGCGCGCGTCGTAGCGGCGATTTTCCTGCCGGTCATACCAGACGATCTTCTCATCCACGAAGACGCGGTGCCGGACCAACCGCTGGCGCACAGTCGGATCGTCCGGTGCCTCGGTCGGATCGGCATACCACTCTTCCGCCACAGGATCGTGCCACAGGCCCTGGGGATGCTCAGGGCAATATTTGCCCGTCGTCAGCGCGTACTCGTAAACCCAACCGACGCCAGTCGCATCGGGACCGAGCTGCGGCGAAACATTTTTCGGCAGCGCCCCCGCCACGAAGCTGAGCTGCTCCAGCACGCGGCTTCGGGCCCAGTACATGTCGGTGCCGTCTTCGAAGATGATGTAGACGAAGCTCGTGCCGAACATGCTGTAGCCGCGCACCACCTTCGCATACGGCACGGCGAGCATCGACGTCGTCAGCGGATACGTCACCTGGTCTTCGACAATCTGCGGCGCCTGGCCGGGATATTCGGTGCGGATGACCACCTGCACGTCCGACAGATCCGGAATCGCATCGACCGTGATATTGCGCACCGCCCAGAAGCCGCCGAGCACGACAAAACCCGTCAGCAGCAGCACCATGGCCCGGTTGTGCACACACCATTGAATGAGTTTGGCGATCACGACTTAGTCCTTATCCTTCCCGGTCTGACGGACAGGCAGCGGCTTGTCGATCCGTCCACACCGCAACATGGACGAGTCGTACGGATTGGCGATCTGGTCGCCGCGCTGCAGCCAATAGGCTTTGACCATCGGGCAGTAGGCGAGATTGAGCGAGGTGCCGACCTCGGACGTCGGCGGCGCGACCTGGGCCAGCGCCTGCACGGCGGCGGTTAGCTTCTTCAATCCGTCACGGAAGGCTACGAGGTCGTCGCCATGGATGCGGCCTGCTTCGACAACCGCTCGGGCGCTCGCCGCCAGATCGCCGTCCGATGCCTTCGCCAGCGTCTCGGCCGACTCGCGTAACGGCGCCAGCGCCTCGACGGCCGGCGGAAGTTGGTCCTGCGTCAGCGCCTGCTGGATGGCCAGATACGCTGAAACAATCCGATCGACCGCCGCCTGCTGATCCGGCGTGATCGCCACCGATGATGGTGCCTCGGCGGGTGCTTGGACTTTCGGGGTGGGCTTCGCATCGACGGCGCCACCAGTGACCGGCATCGTGACGCGCTTGTCGAAGCACTCGAGCATCGTCGAGCCGTAAAACGGATTGCGCACGTCGCCGGCCGGCTGAAGCCACATGCTCCCACCCTGGCCTTCACGATACATCGGGCAGTGCAGCGCTTGGACCGGCTTCGAATACTGCGGCGGCACGCCCGTCGCTTTGATCAGCTTCTCGGCCGCCAGCGACAGATCGGCGTAGGCCAGGCGAACCGCCTTGATGTCTTTGGCGTCGATGAGTTCCAGCGCCTTGCCGCGCACCGTGGCCGCCTCATCATGCTGGTGCCAGAAGTGCGGCTTGTCGGGAATCGGCATCTCGACCAAGGCGTCGACTGACGCAGCGATCTGACGTGCCGGCGCGTCGATGCCCTCGGCGGTGTCCGACGCCAACTTGTCGCCGACCGCGAAGTAGGCGTCCAGCATCGTGACGATCCGTTCGGCAACCGTGTCCGGCAACGTCGCCAGTTCGCTGGTGCCTTCGACTTTCGCCGCCGCCTGCTGCGTCGCGGCTGGTTCACCGCGAATCATCTTCGCCAGCGCTTCACGAATCTTCGCTTCGGAGTCCAGCAGGAATTGTCCCGATGTGACGACCATCTCACCGGGTTTGAGTCCGTCGATCACCTGCACCTGTCCGCCCATCGTCTCAACGCCGAGCGTGACATTGCGCGGCTCGAACTTGCCTTCGCCCAGCGAGACAAACGCCACCTGGCGCCGGCCCGTGTCGATGACGGCGCTGCGCGGCACGAGCGTCTTGCTCGCCGCGAGCTGATTCCGCAACTCGATGTTCGCGTACATGCCGGGCTTGAGCATGCGATTGGGGTTGGCGAACTCCAGGCGCACGTTCACCTGTCGGGTCTTGGAATCCATGTACGGATAGACGTAGATCACCTCGCCTTCGAACTCGACGCCGGGAATATACGGCAATGTCATCGTCGCCTTCTGCCCGACGCTGACGTAGGGCAACTGGTACTCGTACAGCGTGACCATGACCCAGACCTCGGATAGATCGGCAATGCGGTAGGCCTGCATGCCCGGGTCGACCTTCATGCCTTCGTTGGCATGCTTGGCGATAACCACACCATCAGCCGGACTGCGGATCGTCATCGTCTTGGCCGGCTTGCCGCGCTGTCGCAGCGCTTCGATCTGGCCGCCGTTGATGTCGTAATACTCCAATTTCGTGCGGGCCGATTCCAGCAGATCCCGCGCTCCCTGTGCCGCGTCCGGGACAAAATCGGCGCCGACCTTGTCCTCGTTGCGCAACGCCAACAGGTACTCCTCCTGCGCCGCGTACAACTCCGGGGAATACAACTCGAACAACGGCTGATCCTTCGCGACCTGATCACCCAGGTAGTTCACGTGCAGCTTCTCGATCCAGCCGTTGACCTTGATGTTCACATCCACCAGCCGCGTCTCGTCGTAGTCGACTGTGCCGACAGTGCGAATCGTCTTGATCAGCGGCCCTTCGACGACCGGCTCGATCCGCACGCCCATGTTCTGCACCACCAGCGGATCGATCGAAACCTCGCCGGTGAACTTCTTGGGATCGATCGGCTCGAGCTTCATATGGCAGATCGGGCAATCGCCGGGCTTCGGCAGGATCACCCACGGATGCATGCCGCAGGTGTAATAGGTCACGGCGCCGCCTTGGGCCTCATGGTCATGGCTGGCATGATCGTCAGCTTTGGCGTCGGTCATCATGCGCATGGCCGTCTTGGTCGCAAAGACCGCCTTGAACACTGGCTCCGTTGAACCGATGAGCAGGCCGATCAGCAGAACCAGCACACCGAGCACCGCCCACCGCAACCAATGGGGCTTCGGCGGCGAAGTGCTTGGCGGCGGAGACTGAGGGTCGCGGGGATCCGTTGCACGCGGTTCGTGTGGTTTGGTGTCGTGTAAATCGTTCATGGCGAATTTTCCTGAACCGGCCGGTGGTCGCCGGCTTGAGGCGGAACCGGAGCGTCAGCCGATTCCGATTGGCGTTGCACATCCTGACCGACTGCACGCTGCAACTCGGCAAAGTCTTTTTCAAGCTGCGCCAGGGACTGGTGGTACATCAGTTGGAAGTTCAGCATTTTTCGCCAGTTGTCGATCAGTGTGAGAAATTCCAGCTTGCCGGCCCGATACCCGCTGAGCGAGGCATCGACCGCCTGGCGGGCCTGCGGCACGATGACGTCTCGGAACAGGATGACCAGCCGCTGCTGAGTCTGCACGCGCACCAGGGCGTCCTGCACGCGGAATGCGACACGGTTATGGGCGCTGTTCAGCGTCGCCAGTGATTCAAGCACGCCGCGCCGGGCCTCCCGCTCCGCGGCATCGAGCTTCGCGGTCCACACAGGCAGATTGAATCCGAATCCAAACCACCACTGGTCGGCGCCATCCGCTACGGGGGATAGCCCCTCATCTTCCACGGCACTGTAATTGGCGCTAAGCGTCAGGTCCGGCCATCGGTTCAACTGCGCCAGCTTCACGCGCTGACGATTGGCCTCGATCCGCTCGTGCACTTGGCGGATCTCGGGATTCTCCCTGGCAGCCAGTTGCAGCAGTTGATCCAGTTGAAGATCGATCTGAGCCAGTTCGACGACTTGCGGATCAGGCAATGGAGCGGTCACAGGGCGATCGATCAACTGGTTGATCATGGCGATGGCGGTGGTCTTTCGTTGGTGCAGGGTTAGCAGTTCATTGTCGAGATTGCTCAACTCAACCGAGGCCCGCAGCACATCCTGTTGCACGGCGGTGCCGGCCCGAAGTCGCGCTTCGGCGTTATCACGAAACTGCGCCACCAGGTCGCGATTGGCCTCGGTGACCTCGATGGCGCGGGTGGTGAAATAATGACTCCACCAAGCGGCTCGGACGTCCGCGATAACAGTCAGGGCGACGCTCTGGAGTTGCTGCACCGCGGCGGCGGTCTCCTGGGCGGCGATCCGGCCACGTGTCTGGAGCTTGCCGGGCGTCGGCAGCTTCTGGCTGACGCCGGTCATCAGCCCGACCTGCCCAGCGGCGGTTTCGGCCATCTCGCCGAAGGGTGCGACCTGAAACATCGGATCATCCAATGAACGGGCCTGCGGGACGCGCTCGGCGAGGCGGGCGACACGCTGTTTGGCGGCACGGATGTCGGGGTTGCGCTGCAGCGCCAACTCAACCAAGGCGTCGGGGCTGGACTCGGTGGCAATGTCCAGCGGCTCAGCTTCAACGGTTTCGTGATCAGCGACCGGTCCGACCTGCGGCGTCAGGCGCTGTTTGAGCGATTGCAGATGCGCATCGGGCCCGGTCCACGGTGCGAACGGGTCGTCGTCCAGCGGCCCGGCGGAACATCCGGCTAGTGTGGCCGCCGCCATGATCACGAGTCCGATTCGCCAGTTGTCATGCATCGTCCGCTCCTTGGAAAATATCACCAGGCCAGATGGTCCAGACCCCAGACCATCGCGCCGCCGAGGAAGCCCGTTGCGCCGACCAGCGCCGCGCCGGTGAACAGCGCCGCCCGGTACGCACTAAACGCCACTTTACGACGTTGGCCTTGTACCAGCAATGCGAGCACGACCAGCGACCATGCGGCGGTTACGGTGCCGACCCATCGATGACTGGTCATCAGCCAGTCCTCGTCGCCCCATCGAAACCCGCCGAAAATCCATCCGAGCAGCGCCGCGCTGACCGCCGTGATCGTCGCGAACCAGACCATCAGTACCGTCGCTTCGCTGAACCACAACCGACCGGTGAACATGCCGAGCAACTCGGCGACGGCCGCGGCGATCAACAGGGCGATCGGAAAGTGCACCGCCATCGGATGCAGTTTGCCCAGCCAGTTGATCAGACGGCCGAATGACGATTCCGACGCTGGGCCGTGATCGTGCACATGGTCGTGATCGGTTTCGGTCAGAATCTGCCGTCCATCGGCATCGTCGACATCATGGTCGTCTGATTCCGTGTGTTGATGAGTCGGCTGCCCGGGGGTGGCGGGGGCCTGAGCATGGACGGTCATGGTCCACGCGCCCAAGCCCGCCAACACCGCGGCAAGACTCATCGCGAATCGAAGGGATTGATTCGATCGATGCATGGCGGCCGCTCCTTAATGGTTGTGCTCGTGCTTCTTGTCGGCATGGCCCGAATGTTCATCGTGTGGCGTCTTCGCATCGCTCACCTTGTCAAGATATACCGCAGCATTGGCCCGCAGCTTCTTCTCGCAGTGCCCGCAGCAGAGACGGACGAGGCGGTCACCGACGAGGCGGTCGGCCGGTTTGCCCATCGTTCCGAGCGGCTCGCCGGACACCGGGCAGGTCTTGGCGGTGTATTCGGCCTTCTGCTTTTCGATCGCGGCGGCGTCGAGCTTGGCGATGAACTTGGCCGGGTCTTTCAGAAAGTCGCCCTTACAATCCTTGCAGCACAGGCGGATCAGGCGGTTGTTGTAGATGAAGTCGATCGGTTTGCCCATCTCGTGGAGAGATTCGCCGGAGACCAGGCACGTGGTCAGTGGGTAGCGCGGCGTCTGATCCTTGATCATCGCCGCATCAATCGCCGGCAGGAACGCCTGTGGATCAGCTTTGAACTTCTCGGCGTTGTCTTTGTTGGCGAAACGCAACTCGCGGCCTTCGTGCACGATCACTATGGGGTGCCCAGCCTCAGCCAGCGGCTGGTCGGTCACCGGATCATTCGGCAGCAGATACGGGGCGCTCGGCGCCGTCGCTTCGTGGGTATCGGCATGATCGCCGTGCTTGTGTTCATGGCCGTCCGCGGCGATCAGCGCCCCTGCGGCTGAAATCAGCAGACCGCCGGCGATGAGCGTGGTGACAGTCATTCGGGTCAGTGCGTGGAACATGGATCGGACTCCTTGGATGATGTATGCCGTTGCGCGGCAGGGGTGAGAGTGGCCATCGGATGTCGAGTCTGGTCGGTGTCAGCCTGGGGGTCGGCAGGTAGCCGGGCAAGCGCGTGGACTCGCCCTTGCAGTGCGGCCGAACACCGCGAACCGACGAAGTGGATCGTGATTCCAACAGCATCGTTCGTCTCATCCCTCCTAACGAAATTCACCGAGCCCCAGGTTCAAGCCGCCCTGCAATTTCTTCGGATAATTTTCTCTGGAAATTCTGATTCAATTGAACCCCGCCGGCAGGACGGTTCGTTACATATCGGGAGAACCCATTGAAAGTGAGTGACCCATGATCCGAGCCACAGACCCGCCTCTTTCCGGACAACCCCTGATGAATCCGACTTCCACCCGCCAAGTGACATTTCGCTTCAAGTCGAAGAAGGTTCATCGGGCGATGATCCTGATCGAAGGTTCCGGCGGTTGGACCCGCCTGCTGATGATGTCCACGAACCATACGGGCGAGTGGGAGATTCATCAGAACCTCGCGGCGGGTGTTTACCGTTACCGCCTGCATGTGGACGATGGGCGATGCGTCCTGTTCCACCATGCCGGTCAATTCAGAATATCCAATGTTGAAAACGCCACGAAGCCCTTGGAGATTGTTCTCGATTCGGACAGACACGCCCACTTCCCGTGGGCCTGACACACAACGCCCGGAGATCCGCCATGTTTGACCACCATCAAACCTGCAACATGAATGGAAAGCAGACTTCGCAGCGAGATGGGCTCACATCGCTGGCTTCAGCCGGCACACGAAAGTCGGCGATGTGGACCATCTACTGCCGTCGACCGCGCAAACCCAGACCTCGTCCCCGCAACGGCTGACCTGCGAGCCGATGGATCGGTTCGCGGGTCAGCTGTCGGACCATGTCCAGAAAGGATGTTCGCGATGAGAGCATCAATGTTCAGAATCTCACTGTGGACCATCACGCTGTTCGTAGTGGCCAATCTGGCCGGGTGCTACCCCGTGGGGCACGATCATCACACTCTACGGGAGCATCGTGAGGCCTTGACACACCTGCACGAACCCAACGGCCCGTTCGACAATTGACCCCCCAGCGGCCGAGGCGAACTCCCAGTTCGGCTCCTAACTGCTGTTCGTCTCACGCGGCCCCGTCCCCCGTCCCCACTTGGGACGGGGTCGCTTTTTCCAAGCGGTCGCCGATCATGCGGCTGCTCTTCAGTTGGAGGTATCCATGACGGAACTTGTCATCCAACACGATCCCGTCTGCGGCATGCCCGTGGCGGCCGACAAAGAACTGCACACCAACTTCGCGGGCGTCGTATACGGATTCTGTTCGGAATTCTGCCGCCAGCAGTTTCTTGCCCACCCCGATCGCTACGTGCAATACGATCGATTCGATGTGGCAAGCGATCGATCGACCGATCCAAAAGTTGCGTATTTTTCGATGGAGATCGCGCTGAAGTCGGAGCTACCGACCTACTCCGGCGGCCTGGGTGTTCTGGCCGGCGACACGCTCCGCGCCGCCGCCGATGCGCGGCTGCCGATCATCGGTGTCACGCTGCTGCATCGCCAAGGCTATTTCCGACAGGAACTTGACGCTTGGGGCAATCAGGCCGAACACCCCGACACATGGGATCCCGCCGCGAAGCTCGAAGCGCTGGATGCGAAGGTCCAGATCGTCTTGGCCGGACGTCCGGTGCACATCGCCGCATGGCGATACACAATCCAAGGCGCCACCGATGGGCGGGTCCCCGTGATTCTTCTGGATACGGATCTGCCGGAAAACCAAGAGGAGGATCGACACATCACGGATCACCTCTACGGTGGGGATCAATATTATCGACTCAGGCAGGAGATTGTTCTGGGCATCGGCGGCGTCCGAATGCTGCGTGCCCTCGGCTTCAACGATATCCGACGCTATCAGATGAATGAAGGACACTCGGGCCTGCTCGCCGCCGAATTGCTCCGTGAAGGAACGCCTCCCGAGGGTGAAGGATGGGACTTCGACGGAGTTCGTCGCCGTTGCGTTTTCACCACGCATACGCCCGTTCCCGCCGGTCACGATCATTTCCCCTGGGACATGGTGGAGCAGTTGCTCGATGGCCAGGTGAATTTTGAACTGCTGCGCATGCTCGGCGGTGAGCACGAGTTGAACATGACCATGCTGGGGCTGAACGCCAGCCATTACGTCAACGGTGTAGCCAAGCGACACGCCGTGGTTTCACGACAGATGTTTCCAGATTACCGGATCGACTCGGTCACCAATGGCGTTCATGCCGCGACGTGGGCGTGTGCCAGTTTCGCCGACCTCTACGATCGGCACATTCCGGGGTGGCGAGCCGAGCCGTCATCACTGCGTTATAGCTTGGGCATCCCCGCCGATGAAATCTGGCAGGCTCACGAACAGGCTAGGCATGAACTGGTCCGGCATGTCCACGAGCGCACCGGCCAGTCTCTGAATGAGACCATGCTGACGATCGGGTTCGCCCGCCGGGCCACACCGTATAAACGATCGACGTTGTTGTTCCACGATCTCGATCACCTGCGCGCGATCGCCAGGCACCTCGGCGGGTTACAGGTCATCTTTTCGGGCAAGGCGCATCCACGTGATGGGGCGGGCAAGGAACTGATCGGGCGTATTCACGAAGCGGCACGACGCCTGGCGCCAGACGTTCAGGTGGTTTATCTGCCCGATTACGACATGGATCAGGCGCGTCTGCTGGTCAGCGGTTGCGACATCTGGCTCAACACGCCGCGCAAACCGATGGAAGCCTCGGGCACCTCCGGCATGAAAGCGGCGATCAATGGCGTGCCCCAGTTCAGCGTGCTGGACGGCTGGTGGCTCGAAGGGCACATCGAGGGCGTGACAGGGTGGTGCATCGGCACGCGTGACGCCGAATCGAGCGATGACATGGCAGAGGCCCACGAACTGTACCGCAAGTTGGAGCGCGTGATCGGCCCGATGTACTATTCCGATCGTCCGGGATGGATCGACGTGATGCGGCACGCGATGGCGCTGAACGGGTCGTTCTTCAACGCCAGCCGCATGGTTCAGGAATACGCGTTGCACGCCTATTTGTGCTGAAAATAACGCCGGCGCCGTGACATTGCGACGCCGACGTGGAGGGGAGGTTTGTTCGTGTCATGAAGATTACTGATGCTTGTGCAGCGTGTGGCTGACGCCCTTGGGCGGCTGCATCGCTTCGAGACTGACCTTGCATGTGGGGCAGTCATGCAGGACGGCATGGTCGCCTTCAAGATAGGCCGTGGCCATCTTGTCGCAGTCCGAGCAGACCATCTCGCGTTTGGTCTGGTAGCGCTGAACGCGCGGATTGTTCCCGACGTCCTCGCGCACCCAGACCGTTTCGCACTTGGGACACATCATCGCCATACCGCTGTCGGCGTCGGTCTTTTGCGAAGACTCGCAGCCAGTCAGCAGGCCCACGCCGATCGCGATCCCGGCGGCCAGAGCAAGTGTCATGAGCTTCATGATGGATCATTCCTTGATTTGTATGAGGCGCCCGCCCCAAGAGGCCTTGCGAAAACGACCGCATTCCTTCTGCGATCGTCCGCAACTATCCTTCTAAACGAACCCACCCTCCGAACAGGTTCAAACGAGTCGATTATTTTTGAAATGAACCTCATCCCCACCCACTTTCGTTCGGTATGATGAGGCCATGACCGACAAGGGATTGACCCCCGACCAGGCCGAACGATTCCGCCAGTGGTGCTGGCCTCATCAGGAGGCGATGTTGCGTCTGGCGCTTTTGCTGACTCGCCGCGAGGACCAGGCCGAGGACATCGTCCACGACGCCATGATCAAAGCCATGCGAGCCATCGACACGCTGGACGAGGGATCGAATGCCAAGCCCTGGCTGATGACGATCCTGCGGCGCACATGGATCGACGCCATGCGAACCCACAAGTACAACACCCGAGAGCATACGCTGGACGAGACTGTGCAATCGCAGCTTACCGCCGTCTCGTCGGAATCGACCGTTGAGACAGAGCCTGCCCGGAACGACCCCCAGGCGATGCTGAATCGATTCGAAGACGAGGCGGTGGTCCAGATGTTGAACAGTCTGCCCGAGGCGATGCGATGGACGCTGCTGCTGGTGGATGTCGAGGGTCTGGATCACGAACAGGCCGCCGGGATTCTCGGCGTGCCGGTCGGCACGATCAAGTCCCGGGCCCACCACGGTCGTCAGAAGCTCCGCGCCGGACTGGCCCATCTGGCCCGTCAGCGCGGCTGGGTGGATCAACAGGTTGCGATTGATTCGGTCACCGAGTCAGGAGAACACCATGAGCGATGAATACACCCATGCCGACCCCGTGGACGAGGCTGTGCGAAAACGTCTGGCGAAGCTGAATCAGACGCCGGTGGACGCGAGTCGGCTCGAAGCACGGCTCAATGCCACGCTCGCTGCGGAGATGACGGTAATGCCGCGTCAACGACCTGCGATAGCCGGCCGCATCATGGTGATTCGGCGCGCCTTAGCACTCGCAGCGATGATTGCGGTCATCACTGGCGCTACGGCGATTCTGCTGACGGTTGGGCAGACTCCCGCCATCGCCTCACCAAACGATCTGGTGCGCGTGCATCGCAGTTTTCTGGACCGTTCGCACCCGAACATACACGTAGAAAACGCCGATCAGGCAAATCGGGTCATCGTCGATCTATGGCCCGAAGCGCCGAAGGTACCGTCGCCTGTCGCCGACCCGGTCAGTGCCTGCTGCGTTGAAATGGTCAACGGGACGCCCGTCGCCTGTGTCCACCTGGAACACCAAGGCAAGGCGGTGACGATGGTGGTGGCCAACGCCAGCCAGATGCACTGTCCCCCCGGCAAACCCGTCACCTATGATGGCCACGCGTTCCAGGTCCACCAGTCCGAAGGGCTGACGATGGTGATGACGATGCGCGCCGATCGCTGTGTCTGCCTCGTCAGCGAACTGGATGCAGAAGCGCTACTCGAACTGGCGTCGCAGCTGCGGTTCGACTGAACCGAACATTCACCGCAATTCAATCAATAGTTTGACCATGCACGAACATCACGACGCGCCAACCACGGTCAGTGATCCGGTCTGTGGCATGCAGGTCGATCCGGGTCGCACCGCCGGTCATGTCGAACTTGATGGACATGACTACTACTTCTGCAGCACCGGGTGTAAAAGCAAGTTCGAGGCGAACCCGGCGAAGTATCTGGCGGCCGATGAACCGGCTGAGGACCAGAGCAGCGACCAGCTCTACACGTGCCCGATGCACCCGGAGGTGCGGCAGGTTGGGCCCGGCAGTTGCCCCAAGTGCGGGATGGCGCTGGAGCCGGTCGCGCCAACGGATTCGCAGGAAGACGACAGCAAACTGCTTGACATGACGCGGCGGTTCTGGATCGGCGTGGCACTGAGTCTGCCGGTACTCGTGCTGGCCATGGGCCGGCACATTCCCGGTTGGCCCGTCGATCAGTGGCTCGGGCACACGATCACACGTTGGGCAGAGTTGATTTTGTCGACCCCCGTGGTTGTGTGGGCCGGATGGCCGCTGCTGGTGCGCGGTGTGCGATCGGTGATGTCGTGGAATCTGAATATGTTCACGCTGATCGCGATCGGCGTCGGCGCGGCCTACGGGTACAGCCTCGTCGTCACGCTCGCGCCGGGCATCTTCCCGAATTCGTTCCGCGACAACAGTGGCATGGTCGGCGTGTATTTCGAGGCGGCGGCGGTCATCATCACGCTCGTGCTGCTGGGGCAGATGCTTGAAGGCCGCGCCCGCCAGCGCACCAGCGGCGCGATCCGCGCCCTGATGGGCCTGGCCGCCAAGACAGCCCGGCGGATCGATGACGAAGGCAATGAACAGGAAGTCCCGCTGGACCAGGTTCAGATCGGCGACCGCCTGCGTGTGCGTCCCGGCGACAAGGTGCCCGTTGACGGGAAGGTCATCGAGGGATCAAGCACGATCGACGAATCGATGATCACCGGCGAGCCTGTACCCGTACGCAAAGAGTCCGGCGACCAAGTCACCGGCGCCACGATCAACCAGACCGGCAGCTTCATCATGCAGGCCGATCGCGTCGGCGGCGAAACGCTGTTGGCACAGATCGTGCAGATGGTCGCCGAAGCCCAGCGCAGCCGCGCGCCGATTCAGGGCATCGCCGACCGGGTGGCCTCGTACTTCGTGCCGTCGGTCATCGGCGCAGCGATCATCACGTTCATCGCTTGGAGCCTGTGGGGACCAGCCCCTGCATTCGCCTATGCGATTGTCAATGCGGTGGCGGTGTTGATCATCGCGTGCCCCTGCGCGCTGGGGCTGGCCACGCCCATGTCGATCATGGTCGGCATCGGGCGCGGCGCTCAAGCCGGCGTGCTGATCAAGAGCGCTGAGGCGCTGGAGATCATGGAGCAGATCGACATGCTGGTCGTCGACAAGACCGGCACGCTGACCGAAGGCCGCCCGGCCCTGGTGAGTGTCGAACCAGCGGAAGGTTTTGACGAAGCACAGTTGCTGCGACTGGCCGCGTCGCTGGAACAAGGCAGCGAACATCCGCTCGCCGAGGCGATCGTGCGCGGGGCGAAAGACCGAAACGCCGAGTTGGTCGATGCTGAGGATTTTGATTCGGTCACCGGCAAAGGTGTCACCGGGCGCGTCGAGGGTCGATCGGTGGCATTGGGTAACGTGGCCTTGATGGATCAATTGAGTGTTAATGCCGGGTCGCTCAGTGATGCGGCCGAGCAGTTTCGCCAGCAGGGGCAGACGGTGATGTTCGTCGCCGTCGACGGCAAACCGGCGGGCCTGCTGGGCGTGGCCGATCCGATTAAGGAGTCGACCGCAGAGGCAGTGAAGTTGCTGCACGACAGCGGCATCGAGATCGTCATGCTCACCGGCGACAATCGCACCACAGCGGAGGCCGTTGCCGAGCAACTCGGCATCGATCGCATCGAAGCGGAGGTGCTGCCGGATCAGAAAGCCCAAGTCGTCAAGCGCCTCCAGCGTGAAGGCCGCCGCCTGGCCATGGCCGGCGATGGCATCAACGACGCCCCCGCCCTGGCGCAGGCCGACGTCGGCATCGCCATGGGGACCGGCACCGACGTGGCGATCGAATCCGCCGGGGTGACGCTGGTCAAGGGCGATCTGCGCGGCATCGCCAAGAGCCGTCTGCTCAGCCGCCACACCATGCGAAATATCCGCCAGAATCTCTTTTTCGCCTTCATCTACAACGCCGCTGGCGTTCCCATCGCCGCCGGCGTACTGTATCCGCTGTTCGGCCTGCTGCTTTCGCCGATGATCGCCGCCGCCGCGATGACCTTCAGTTCGGTCTCCGTGATCGGCAATGCGTTGCGACTGCGGCGCGTCGAATTATGATCACAAAAATGGCCGCCACGCACTGGCGTGACGGCCGGGACGCTCCGCGGAGCGTTGCCCGCGACTTTCGCGTTCGTCTTGTTGCGAAAAGTCCACAGGCCGGAATGGTTGAAGACCATTGTTGAGGGTGCTGACACAACTGTCAATTTCATGCTATGAGCGACCCGACACCCATACTCGGATTGAAACTGGAAGCCGGAACAATCGGCTGGGCTCTGGTTGACCTCAACCATCGCACCATTCACGCCGGAGTACGAGTTTTTCCGACGGGCACGGAACATACGCTCACCGGCAAGGAGAAGCCCCGGGCAGAGACTCGACGCTGGGCTCGTCTGGATCGACGAAATCGACGACGGCGGAAGCAACGATGCAAGCGCCTGGTGCGGCTGCTCACTCAGTGTGGACTCTGGCCAAAGCAACGGGAACTGCAGGCCAATCTGCTGGCGATGGATCCTTACCTGTTACGCCGCGATGCACTCGATGGCCAACTCACGCCTCATCAGTTCGGTCGCATCCTTTTGCACCTGGCGAAGCGACGGGGCCGTCTCCATGCGTCTTTGAAAAGACACCCTGCTACTTCCGAAACATTTCATCAACTGGAAATTAGAGTCGAGGAAACCCACGCTCGCACCATTGGGGAATTCTTCGCGTGGTCACGGCTCCACCCCCACGAACCGATTCGTCGGCGACCGGTTTCACGTCACATGATCGAGTCCGAGTTCAACGAGATCTGGCGCGCCCAGAAGAAGTATCATCGTCAACTGTTATCTGACCATCTTTATGGTCGGTTGCATCGAGTGATGTTTCACCAGCGTCCCTACCGGTATCCTCGCCAGAACGTGGGTTGGTGCGATCTGGAGCCGAACGATCGTCGTGCCCCGCGTGCGGATCCCATCGCACAACGATTTGCCATGCTCGCGAAGGTCAATCGAATCGAACTGGCTGCATCCAATCGCAAGAGACGGCGTCTTGATTCAGAAGAACGAGAACTGCTTATAGACGTTCTTGCCAAATCGCGTCAGGTATCAATAAGTCAATTGAGGCTCGTTCTGAGACTGGATGACTCGGTGCGCGTTCACCTGCATAACAAAGACACTGACGGCCTCACGGGGTTGACGACAGATCTGACCATGATGCAGCCGGAACTGTTTGGCGACTCATGGCTCATCAAGTCGGAGACAGAAAAGGAAGGCATCGTCCATTCGTTGCTCACATTGAATTCCGATGAAATCTGTCAATGGGCTGAAAACCAACTCGGCTTGTCAAGATCGTCGGCGAAAGCCTTGTCGGCCATAGAACTGCAACGGGGGTATGTGCGATACGGCCGCAGGGCAATCGAACGCTTATTGCCATTTCTGGAAGATGGCTATCCGCTGAGGTCATCCGCAGATCAACCAGGCGCCATCGAACGTGCTGGATACTCTGGTCAAAAGTCAACGTCGGTGGAGTCACTTCAGACATCTCAGCACAAGCATCCGGATCCCGTGGTGCGGACGACCCAGATTGAACTGCGGAAGTTGTTGCAGGCGATCAGGCGTGAGTATGGCGGCGACTTCCAGGTGCGCCTTGAGATCGCCGAAGACATGAAAGTCGACCGTCGTGGTCGCGAGCGCATTGCGGTGCGGCGACGAAGGATCAGGCAGCGTCGGGCTCAAGCACGGAAAGCCCTTGAGGGCGTGGTCGATCCAGTCACGGTGGAACAGATCGATCGCTACGTTCTATGGATAAGACAAAATGGGAAGTGTGTGTACACAGGCCATGACATGGACCTCAGGACGGCTGTGGACCCACAACAGTCGGGTATCGACCACGTGTTGCCGTTTCATGAAAGCCTAGATGATTCGCTGGCGAACAAGGTTCTATGTTTCCGGGCAGCATCGCAAGCCAAAGGCGACCGTACGGTGTATCAGTGGCAGGCCGAATCATCGCCGGCAATGTTTCGACAGATTTGCTCGCGGGGGGAGGGCCTGCCGTATGCAACCTACCGCCGCCTGAAGCAAAAGCGAGGATATCCGGACTACACGATTCGAAAGCATCTGCTCGACGACCATCACGTCTCGAAGTCCATGCGGGACATCATCATCTCATGTGGCTTCCGTGACGTTGAATCCATCAAGGGACGAAGACAATGTCGATTTGATCGCATGTGGCAGTTCGATCAATGCATGCCAGAGACTCCCTGGCCTTTGGACTACAGGGAGGACTACCGACACCACGCCGTTGATGCAATTGCCATCACACTGTTCGATCGCCCTCATCTGTTGGAATGGGCAAGCGGCTATCCCAAACCGGTGACGACCGAGTTGTGGCCTGGATTTCGGTCTCAACTCACGAAACTTCTTCGCGACATGCACGTGTCGCACAAGACCCAGAAGAAAGTCGGCGGCGCCCTGCATGAGAAGACGATTTATGGCGAAACTGAAGAGCCTGGTGTGTATGTGGTACGACGCGATGTGCGTCTGTTGTCGGCATCACTGATCAAGGAAATACGTGATCCATCCGTGCGAGAAAAGATCATCAACCATCTGATCAAGCATGGCATCGACCCGGAAAAGTCTCGGGCGATACCGACGAAGGTCTGGGATGAGCCTGTGTGGATGAATGAGTCGATGCGAATACCCATTCGCAAAGTTCGGGTTCTCCGTCGCGATGCGACGATCCGTCCAATTCGTGGTGGTACAGCGCATGTGAAGCCCGGGAATCTGCATCACATGTGTCTGTTTGAGATGCCCGACAAGCGTCGGGCCAAATGCATGACTGTGTCAGTCGACGTGCTGGAAGCGGCCCGTCGCATTCAGGCGGGTGAAGAAATTGTACAACACCAACATCCCGACATGCCAGAGGCCAGATTCATCATGTCATTGAGCAAAGGGGAGTCCGTCATGATTGAATGGGAGGGCCAAGAGCAACTCTTCCGCTTCATCACTGCCGCATCGACTATCGGTCGGATGTACTTTGTGCATCATGCCTTCAAAGGGTCTTGGAGCGACAGTCGTGGCCGGATCGGCCGCGGCCCCAACTCACTGCAAGCACGCAAAGTAACCATCGACCGGCTCGGTCGAGTGCGACGCACAGCCGGGTGATGCCCCTCGGAATCTTGACTGATGCTCAGGTGAGATACCATTCCGGCCCGGGCAATTCGCAGCCAAGATCAATAGTGCCAAGATGTGTAGCAAATAACCTGATGCGATTCAACTGGGGATCACCAACTGAAACTCCAGAAGTCCATGCGTGCTGAATCACAACGCGCTGCTCGATTCATTAACCACGAAGACGAACATTTATGGGGGATTTTCCTACCGTTCGGTTTGAACCCCATACACGAGGTCAGTCGTTTATAAGGGTGAAGACCGAGTTGACCACGTTGGCCAGCGGATCTTCGGGACACAGCCAACCAAGGAGCCTCGCTATGAAAACCTTAATTGCCACACTCAGCGTCATCGCCGCACTGACCCTCGCCGCCCCAGCCTTTGCCGGCCCCAACACGGGCCAGCCCAGCGCCGCCCAACGCATGGCCAAGCTGGCGCAGCACCGCCAGGAGACGGTCCGTCCGTACGCCTTGACGGGCGCCCGTGCCGAAGCCCAGACCAAGTGGGAACTCAAGCACGTCACCTTCGGTGCCTCGCGGCATCAGCACATCTTCGTGCGCACCCCTGCCAACTGATCGACCGCACTCTCTCGATCACTCCCCCCGCTGCAAATCCCGCGTGGCCGGCACGCGGGATTTGCCTTTCGTATGTTATGGATTCTTGTCCGAGGATAATTGCCATGTCTGTCTGGCGGCAACCGGCCCGTGTCACTGGTGACCATCAATGGACACCAGTGCCACGCGTTCCCGCACCGACTCGGTCACCCAGTGTTTGGGGAGGCCCGTAACTGACGACCGGTGCAAACCCTGCGCAATTACCCGCCGCCGTTGCCAACGTGAATGTCGTGGGTTCAAATCCCATCACCCGCTCTTACAAGCCCCTCACAGACCAACACTTGTGAGGGGCTGTTTTTTGCCACCTGTACGCTCCGACCATTTACGCTCTTCACTACGCTCTTCCACGTGGAAATCAGGTACAACCAAAGGCTTATCCGTGGTGATTGCGCTGCCAAATCCACTTGAGATGGTGGCCAGCATCCCATCAAAGGGTATTTTCCTCAACTCCCTTGACATCTTGACCGATGAATACATAATGTATTCATGCGTGTGATCAAGCCAGCGACTCTCAAGGACTACTGGGCAAAATATCGCTCAGCCAAGAAGCCATTGACTGAATGGCTTGCCACGGTCCAAGAGGCAGACTGGAAAGACCACACTGAGGTCCGACAGACGTATCCGCATGCCGATACGGTGACTGTCGCCAGCGGAGCCAATGTGACGGTGTTCAACATCAAAGGCAATGACTACCGACTCATCGTCGCGATTCATTACAACACGGGCATCGTCTTCATCCGAGACTTCATGACTCACGCTGAATACAGCAAGGATAAATGGAAGGAACGACACTAATGGCGACTACCCGCAACAAACACGAATACCACGGCCCGCCTGCCGAGACGTACGCCGATCTTGTCGCCGTCCTGCCGCCGCGGCCGCTCCATGATTCGAACGATTATGACAATGCCGTGGAGATGGTCGGCAATCTGG
Source organism: Planctomycetales bacterium ZRK34 (assembly GCA_014873095.1). Taxonomy (GTDB): domain Bacteria; phylum Planctomycetota; class Phycisphaerae; order Phycisphaerales; family Zrk34; genus Zrk34. The sequence goes on along the minus strand of CP050848.1, from coordinate 1,299,827 downwards.
TTGGCCACGATCTGAACTCGGACCAGGAAGATTACCTCGAAGCCATCACGCTGTTCGTCGAGAAGTACGAAGCCGAGCATGACGAAACGCAGGTGAACACCAGCAAGGTAACAGGGCTTGATGTACTCAAGGGGCTCGTTGAAGAGCATGAGATGAGCGGTGCGGAGTTGTCGGAACTGCTCGGAGCGTCACGAATGCTCGGCCCGATGATTCTGCGCGGCGAACGCAGCATTACAGCGGATCATGCCAGGACTCTTGGCAAGCGGTTCAAACTTGATCCGGGGATATTTATTCGTTGAGTCGTTGATTCTCGACATCGGATAATGCGGACGTTTTCCGATGAATATCTGGTGGCGATAGTCGGCTTGACCATGACAAAACCCGGCCTAGTGTGTGCCCGACGGCATCCCAGTTCGGCGGGTTGCCTTTGCCCCAGGCGTGTCCGGCTGGCCAGAAGTTCGACCAGGCCTTGCGTACCGGGTCGTCCTCAGGGAGAAACTCCACGCCTTTGAACTCGCGGTCTCCATGCTCCGCTTTCGGAGCGAACGGAAAGTCGAGCCACTCAATGCGCTTCACATCCGGCATCAGTGTCTGAATCGCCCGGTTCAGAACACCGCGGTGATTGCCCAGGTAACGCAGCAGGTGGAACTCGCTGCCGTATCCGAGTCTGAGCACGCCCATACGAAAAACCTCCATGCGGGCCATGGAGGTTAGGGCTGCGGTCTGACACTAAAGCGGTCAGAGCTACCCTTAGGTATAATTCACAGCTTTCATGCAGATGGTTGATGCTTGACAAATCTACGTGATCACATGGGCATTGTTATTAGCTGAAATTCCGTTGCTTGTTGCCCGTGTTGGGATGTGTTAAATTTGGCATTTGCTGAAAAAGCTGTGCCGGTCGCCTTTCCTTCTTGGTGGCGCACTATTGACTGCTGGATACTGCACTTACAGCTTTCAGCAGCCTGCTTTGTAAGATGGCCACGATTTTGGATATACGATGAACGCTATGGTTGACTTTGCTGGACAATCTGAGTCGGAGACATTTGAGGACATCCTGCTGCAACTCCTCAAACGATCCACTCGGATTGAGTTCCATCTCGATGTAATCGAGAGCACTCATGCAAGATCAGGCAGAGCAACGGCAAAGTTTGAAGCGGCGGTATGCGCATACAATGGCAGCAAAATAATTTATGATGGGACGCATTCGGTTGGAGGAAGGCGATCTGCACACGACGCGGGACCAGCCGCCACAGTCAGGCGAGATATTGAGTCTTTCTGGGACTACATCTTCTTCTTGGTTGAAAGCAATGGAATCGAGTCGCCTCCTACTATTGTCCTCAATGGTGTCAGTCGCTCCCGCTAATCGCCTCGTCGCCTACATAGCATGCCATCGAATCCGCCAAAACCCGATCACCCTACCCTAAAGACAGAGTCTTGGCGCGATATCGACCTCGCTGCCATATCGACACCCTGCTATATCTATAGGGAGGATATCATCCGTAGCAACATCCAATGGATGTTGGCACGCCTTCCACCATCCGTCATACCAAACTATGCCATTATGGCAAATGATAATCCGCGCGTACTCCAACTCATTCACGAGATGAGCGTTTCTATGTACGCAGGCTCAGCAGGCCACCTAGACCTGCTTCACACGCTTGGTCTCGACAGTCCAAGCGTGATCTTTGCGCCTTCAGCGTTTTCTCCATCATCCTGCCGAGTTGCGAGTGAGATCGCTGACCTAATAGTATTCGCGAACTCGCCTCGGCAATACGCGCTCATCCGCGAACATGCACCCAAGGCACGTATTGGCGTACGGGTCCGAGCGCCATATTTATCGCCACCTCTGAATGGCTACAGCGACAAGCACTACTTGGCCGCGTCTCCAAGAATCGGTATGCCTCGCTCGCGCGTTCTAGAGTGGGCGTCGCACCCCGCGGGGCATGCGGCCAACATCTATGGCCTGCACTTGTATCCCGGAACCAACATCACGTCACTTGACCTGTTGTTTGGTGTGGATGGCAGACCGGGTGTATACGACGAAGTGTTCTCAATCGCCGAAAGACTGCCTTCCATCAAGGTTTTGGACCTTGGCGGCGGGATGCCCTCTACGTTTCACTATCCATTTGACTGCCCGCTTTGGCAGGACTGGAGCCGACAACTTTCCGAGCGGATCGAACGGTTCCGACGAGAGCATCGGTCGATCGATGTGCTGTTCGAGTTCGGGCGCGCAATAGTGGCTGAATCGGGCCTATTCGTAACGACTGTGCTGGATATTGTGGAAGACGAACAAACACCCACACTCGTCTGCGACGCATCAATGTCGATGTTCCCCCGACCATATATCTACGAGTCGGCATCCAAAGACCATCCAGTGTGTGTAATCAATTCTGATAGGAGTGGTCCGGCCAAGCGTTACGTAATTGCGGGATCGACTACTTTTTCGGGCGACCTACTACACACAGGAGCATTGCTATCGGAAGTGACAGTTGGCGATCGGTTGGCATTCCACAATGCCGGTGCCTATTGCGCTTCGATGAGTTCACGGTTCCTTGGATGTATGCGGCCGGCTGAATATCTGTTGACACAAGATGGTCTACTACTCGACGCATCCATTCGGGGAAGGCACAATGTCTAATCGAACGCTTCGAATTCATCACCTATCAGATGTTCACATCAGTTTGAATAGCAACCCCGCAATGCACGTGGATCCTAGGATTGCCGGCGATTGTGATCCTGAGACGCGTCACCAAAAGTATATCGAGTACCTTGAAGATTGCTGCTCTGGCGGGGAAACCCCGCCGCCCGACTTCGTCATAATCAGCGGGGACTTGACGAAAGGCGGCACATCCGCCGAACTCGACAGAGCTAGGGAATTCTTAAAATCAATCGAGAACTGTCTCCGCTCCAGCGAACACAATCTGGATGCCCAGAAACGCATCGTTGTTGTTCCGGGGAATCATGACTATGCTTGGTCACGGATCACGAATGAAAAACAGCGAGAGGAGATTCGGGTAGAGTTATCAAAAGCATTTGATGGGTATGTAAGTCCATATATGTCAATGGGAACAGGGCCTGCGAAGCCTCGCCAGCGAGCTGCTTTGGACTGGTGCCAAGTCGAAGGGATGGACTATCCGATCGCCTTCGTGTGCATCGATTCGTGTGATCTTGCAGGGAATGTCAACCGTCCGGCCATGACTAAAGTTACGGATGCGTTGAAGAGTATTAAAGATTCTGTGCTCAACATGGTTGAATCAGGAAGCTTGTCCGAGAAGACACCCGGCGAAGTCAATGAGATATGTGATGGGGCGATTGAACAAGCGAAGCGTGATCTTAACTACTTGCGGGTTGATCCAGGGCAAGTCCATGTTGCCGAACTCAAAAGAATTATCAAAGAGTTCAAGCAAGACAATCGATGGAAGTCAGCCTTTCGGATTGCGATTCTACATCATCCAATCTTTCCGGTAACATGCCAAGACCGGCCACTCAACTCGCTCCTGCTGAATTCGGGCCAGGTGATCCCCGAGTTCGAGACGGCTGGGTTTCATCTAACGCTGTGCGGACATATACACACCCACCGAGCGGGGCGTCTACACCAGTTCGGTAGGAGGGGGCCTGAACCCTCGATCAATCAGATCACCGCCGGCACGCTTGGAGGGAGTGGAGGCAAATCTAGGGTCTTTCATATGATTGAGGTCGACCGACTAGCCAATGACCATAATCCTGATGGTTCGGCTGATTGGCATTGTAAGGCCTCAACCATCGATGTGGTGGAGGATGGGCCTGACCCGAATCAGAAAGAGATCACTGCTCAACTCTTTGTTGGTGATTCGGACTGGCGATCGCATGGGCTCCATCTACTACACATGAAGCGATTGACGAGCAGTGTTGGCGACGATCCGAATGCGATTTGCAAACGGATCGACACTCTTATTCGAAGTGCGATCAATCCCTCGCTTGGAAGCAGTGAGGTTGAGGAGTTCCGTGAGGGGCTCAGCCATGTGCATCGGATTCATGCAGTCGACGTTCAAGCATTTGACGCGTGGCTCGATCCACTGGTGTTCTACTACTTCTGCGCGCAACTACCTCGATATATCGCATCGTCACTAAAAGTCCGAGAAGATGGGGATCGATGGAATTTGAGTCTCAGCCCCGAAGTCTATGACGCTTTGAAGCGGGCAGAAGACTATGCAAAAAAAGATACTCGTTGTAAAAATTTAGGTCGCGTATTTTCGCCACGAGACGAATCGGTCTCCTTTTTTCAGGCCGATGACGCGAGTAAAGTATTTGAATTGGTTCGGATCCTGCTGTGGGATCCGGCAGATCTCATTTCTAAGGAGGGCGAAGCATTCCGGAAGATGCACGAGGTGCTTCGGATTCCGTTGTTTTATTTGAATCCGAAAGAAGACAAACTACCCAACACTGAGAGCTACATCTCGCGGCCGGACGACCTTCCCGTGGATGTGGGCGAGTTATTCAAAGAGTCGGATCGCTTTGAATACATATACTGTTTATCTCAGGAGGATTCCCATAAGGGCGAAGAAGCCGTTAACGATGGAGCAATTGGACTGTGGGTTGACATGCATGATGATCCACCTAAGGACGAGCGCATTAGAGGCCTTCAGTATAATTTGGGAGGAAATATTAATCCTCGCGACCATTTTAGATTACTTCTGCGTCACACAAAACTCCGACTTGCTGATGACGCAGCGGAGATATACGCAGCAGACCGTAGATCGAAGAGATAACCAACATGAATGATTTATTTGAAACACGAGTCGAGAAGTTCAACATCCTCAAGAATGAGGGCTCACATTTTCCTTACTCCAGTGAACGCACCCACACAGTTCAAGCCTTTCTTGAGGATCACGACGCACTTGTTGTGTCCGAGCAGCAGGTCTCATTGATTGGCCGGGTCCGTTTCAGGAATAAAATGGGCAAGCTCATGTTCCTGCGGGCTGATGATGAGACTGGCCGCATCCAGTGGATGGTCAGCCGCCAACGAGTTGGGGATGAGTGCTTCAAAAGCATGCAGAGCAACATTGACTTGGGAGACCTCTGTCGAGTTTCCGGCAGGGCGTTCACGACGAAGCGAGGCGAGAAGAGCATCGACGTTGATGAACTCCAGGTTCTCGCCAAGTGCGTACGTCCTCTGCCCGAAAAGTTCCACGGTCTCCGGGACAAGGAATTGCGATACCGCCAACGTGAGTTAGACCTGATCATGAACCGGGACTCTTTTGAGGTCTTCCGGCAGCGTAGCCGAATCGTTGCGTTCATCCGCCAATGGCTTAACGGTCGCGGCTTCACCGAGGTTGAGGTGCCTGCCTTACAAATGGTCTACGGCGGAGCAGACGCAGACCCGTTCGTAACTCATGTCAACGCTATTGACTGCAATGCCTTCCTCAGCATCTCGCCGGAACTGTTCCTCAAGCGTCTTATAGTAGCGGGCTTTCCGAAGGTTTACAGTTTGAGTAAGAACTTCCGGAACGAAGGCATCGACGCAACCCACAACCCCGAGTTCACGCTGATGGAGTCATACGAGGCATACTCAGATTATAACGACGTTATGCAGATGACTGAGCAGTTGCTCGAAGCAATCTGCCTCGAACTCCACGGCACGACTGAGATCGAATACGGCGAGCACACTCTGTCATTCAAAGCGCCATTTCGCCGCGTCACATTCTACGATTTGCTGGAAGAGACCACAGGTCTCAAGCCGGACGCACCTCTGAAGGACATATTCGCGGCCCTTAAGGAACACTCCGGCGGTCAACCAATAGATGTAACGGGCGATCGTATCGGGTTACTTGACAAGTTGCTCGAAACAGCCGCAACAGACAGGATCATACAGCCAACATTCTTGATTGATTATCCAAGGGAAACATCCCCGCTGTGTCGTCCGAAGCGCGGTAACCTAGACCTGATCGAGCGATTCGAATTATTTATCGCGGGGATGGAGTTGGCAAATGCTTACTCCGAACTAAATGATCCGGTAATGCAGCGCAAGTTGCTAGAGACCCAAGCAGCGGAACGGGAGAACGCTGGAGAAAATCCGATCGTCGATGAAGAGTTCATCAGGGCCGTAGAGTACGGTATGCCACCGACAGGTGGACTTGGACTTGGTATCGATCGCGTCATTATGTTGATGACTAACCAGAGTTCGATCCGAGACGTGATTCTCTACCCTTTCATGCGGCCACAGCATGGTCGAGCGACGGTAGAATCGCCATCACCTATGGTTACCAAAAAGGTCAACGCCACCCCAGACAGACCCGACACTCGTCGACTTTATCTAGAGGACATGTACGAACGAACCTTCACGTCTCGTATTGTCAGTTTGAAGCGTAATCTTGTAGTGCTGGAAGCGACCGCATTCTATCCACATAGTGGCGGACAGGCTGGCGATACGGGTGTTATAGCTGGCATCAGAGTCATCGACACGGTCCCTGATCCGAGCAACAAAAGCATAATTGTTCATGTGCTAGAAGATGAGGCACCATTTGAGGTCGGCCAAGAGGTGGAATGCGCTATCGAATGGGACAGCCGGTACCGCACCATGCGGCTCCACTCCGCCTCGCACATAGTTGAGTACGAACTACTTCGAATTGTCGATCTTCAGCGTATTACCACCCTAGTCAACGGTATTGCCGATATCTCACGTTATAGGCCAGATGAGATTGACGAGAGCCAAGCAGTTGATTTGCAAAAGACTCTTAATACACGAGTGAATGATTTCATCTCTAAGTTGCAAGAAATCTCATTGACTACAGATGATAACGGATATCGCACATGGAAATGTGGCCCTATTGTCGAAGGTTGTGGTGGCACTCATGTGCTCAACACAAGAGAAATTGGTAGCGTAGATATTTGCGTTTCATTGACTGGTGACGAATTGGTGGTTGAGACCAAACTAAACCAGCCATGACGATATATTCTAAGGTGGCTTCGACTGCTGTAATCTGATTGACTGCAGCGAGTGCATGTGACGACACAACAGTTGACACACGTTTCTAGGATCCAAGCCATTTTGCAATTGCGATCTAGTTGCAGCGTGTAATCGTCCTCTCGCCTAACAAGAATGCCCTTCGTTTCAGAAGTTCACCTTCTCCAAACCAGATGGTGTTCAACGGCTCCTTGTTGCGACGGGTGTAGGACTCCCGGTCGGTCCACTGAGTTACGGCGTTGTAGGCCGCCCAGAGGGTACCTCGAACCCCGGGCATCCGGTTGCCATCGCCAGACTCGAACAACTCGCTCCAGCGCCGACGCCGATCAAGCACGCGGTTTCGTTCAGCCTCGTCGTTGGCCGGGAGTGGCGCCAATTCCTGGAAGTAATCTGTCAGCCTGTTGCCGGTCATCTGAATCCCGGCCATCCGCTGCATTGTGACCTCGGCCGCATCGAGTGTGGAGTTCACCAGGCCCAGCAACTTATGGGCTGACTGAACGCGCTGAGCCACATCGGGGTTGTGCCGGATCGACAGACCACCCATGCCCCGAAGAGCCAGGTTGAGGGTATTCATGCACACCACCCGGATGGGGGTCAATCCGATGCGGACGGCGGCAGTGCCGTCGTGGCCGTTGGAAAGCAGGATGAATTTTTCAGCTACGTCGTCGCCGACCACTCGGATGTGACCCGGCAGTTTGGCCAGCAGCCAGACTCGCCGCCCCCCACGGAGCGATCCCGCCGTGTGATAGATCGCCGCGCCGTTGCCGACGACCGGGTCGAGGAAGCCGAAAGCATCGCGGTTCTGAAGCGCGGTGAAGTTGCGCCCGACGACGCCGAGTTGCCCTGAATCTTCATGGTCCAAACGGTCGGTGCGGCAGACGACGTATCGATCTTTGACTCGGGTCGCCCGCTCAGGTCCAGTGTAGATGGGCTGGAGTTGGACATCCCAGTCGAGCCCGGCCGCTACGACGGCCTCTTCCGCAGTGGCAGGATTGTCGAGGCGGACGCCCTGCTCGGACCGATGATTCTGCGCGGCGAACGCAGCATTACAGCGGATCATGCCAGAACTCTCGGCAAGCGGTTCAAACTTGATCCCGGCATCTTCATTCGTTGAATCATGCGAGCAATCACCCAAATTGAACGCGAGTATCAAGGGCCCTGCGAGAGCGATTGCCGTCGTCACCTCACTGCTAGAAACTCGATGTGAAATCATGCCCTAATAAGGAATTGCAGGTGGCAAATATCGGCTTGACCATCGAAAAACCCGGCCTAGTGTGTGCCCGATCCGCGCCCGCCAGCGCGCAACGGAGTCACCACAATGCCGAGAAAAACACGTCAACTTCAATGGCATAAAGCATCTCGCCAATGGTGCAAGCGACATCACGGCAAGCTCCATTACCTTGGCAAAGGGACGCCAACCAGCGGCGGAGTTGGCGGTCGTCTCGATGAGCGGTACGACGCCGCCTTGATCAAATGGGAATCCATCAAGGCTGAGCTGGACGCTCATGACGCATCCATCCAACGAGGTCGTCGAATCGAGGACCTGCAAGATGAACTGCGACTGTCTAATCTGAGCCGTAGCGTCGCCGTAAGAGAGCAGCTTGCTCGACTCGAAGATGGTCAGGACCTAGATGACCATGAGGCAACAACAGCAACTCTAAATCATGTTCGCCTGCTCGCCCATCGGGCATCTTCCATCGATGATTGGCAGGAACTCGCCAAAGTCATTGGTGGACTTGATACAGATGAGCCGAGGGAACCGGGGTTCAACAGCGTTGCTGTCCTGGTTGATCAGTTCTTGGGGGAGAAAAGACTTCAAGAATCTTCGGGTCAACGAAGTGCCGGTCGGTACACCAATCTTCTTTCTGGCTTGACCCGATTCCGCGATTGGATCGGTGGCGAACTGCCGGTGACCGACATCTGCTCAGGAACTGTCGCCGCGTATTTCCGATACATCTTGGACCGTTTGGCCGCGCCCGACGACGGAATCGGCTCAACATACACTGCCAAGGGCTATTACCAAGTCGCTAAGCAGTTCATACGATGGCTCGCGGAAAACGAACACATCCCATCTCTTCCCGCCAATGTCAACAGTAGACAGCTCGTCATCGGCGTTGACGATCCGAATCCTCGCTATCTTAAGCCAGAACAATTCCGCCGAGTCTTGGAATATTCATCCCCAAGGAGCAGGTTGTTCTGGTTGCTCATGGTCAATGCCGCGATGGGGCAATCAGACATCTCCGCTCTTCATCCCAAAGACATCAACTTCAAACGGGGCATTATAACCTACAAGAGGACCAAGCTCAGACGGCGTGCGACGAGAAAGCCGCGAACGTACAAGCTCTGGCCTGAGACATTGGAACTACTTCGCGAACAAGGGAAACGCACTGGTGATCATGTGTTTTTGAATCGGAATGGGCGACCACTGGTCCGTCGTACGATTGGTCCCGATGGAAAGCCGCAAAATAGCAACAACATCACCAATGCATGGGATCGCGCGGAAGTTCATTCTGGCGTCACCGGATACGCCCCACGCTGCTTGCGGAAGACAGGGGCGACAATCCTTAGGAACAGTCTGTACGCCAACAAGGTCGGAATATACCTGCAACATCGTAATAACTCGATAGATGATCACTACGCGGCAGATTATGACGACACTCTCGACGAGGCATTGAGCTTCCTCAGGCATATGTTGCTCATCAAGGGTGTTCGTCCGACAATCTTGCCTGACGTTCAAAGCCTGTGAACCCAGCATCTGGCCAACCTGTTCAATGGACCGACGCCAAGGATCAAATAAGCATCTGTCACAACTGCATACTAGTCTGAGGCTTGAATACCTGCTGAAAGGCTCGAACCTGTAACCTTCGGCTCCGGAGCCGGGCTGCCAACTCATGTCACGCGCCTATAAACAGTAGAATTATTATGGGTATGTGTTGATCGCGCTGTGGACCCTTAGGCTCGTTGTGGAAGGTTGGTTTGACCCTTGAGGTCATGTATACGCTCAGGAATCCAATAAATGTCAAAACTGATTTGTGCATTGCCACTAGACGTGGGGCCAATGCTTACCGAATTTGTCTTCTCATGAGCACTGCGTGGATCAACAACATTCAATTCTCTCATAGACACTGGTGCAAATGAACAGAGGGGGTCGATTTGCCAACCGTGCTCAGTGTTCATGAATTTGTAAGAGACAGCAAATATATATCACACGGCAAGCTCAATTTGCCGTTTATCATGATTGAGATGGACAATTGTCGCATCAACGGTATCACCCTTCTTAAATATCTCGTTCAAATTTCTACCTTTGCGGTTATTGACGCGCGTTCGATGCGCCATACCTATAACTCCCCCGATGTCAATAAACATACCATAGTCAAGAATATTAACGATGTGTCCTTTGACCTTTGTTCCCTCAATTGCGGATGCAAAAAACATATCTGATGCGATAGCACATTGCCTCTTAAGCCATTCTCGGCGTGATACAACAATGGACATCTTTTCTCTATCATCATCATACTCAGATTTAAGAACGACTGCTTCACACTCAGTATCAATTAAGGAGTCAACGAACTCATTTGACGGCGTTCTCGTATCAATTTGTGAGTTCGGCATAAAGGCATGATGGCCTGGGCCAAGAATATCAACCTCGTAACCTCCCTTGATGCGCTTTCTAATCCACACTTTTACTACACTATCTACAACGATCTCGTCGGCGATATGAATTTCTTCAAGTTTTACAATCGTTGTAGTAATGGTGGCATCACGAAGTACGGACGACAATAGATCACATTTTGAACAGATCGATGGGAATATTTGCTTGGCTTGATCTAGGCCACGAACACACAATCCATTGTGTCCAAGATGTGATCTTATATCGTCGATTGCTTCCAAGGCAATATTGATGAAGGATTGTTCATCAGCACGACCAGCGAGATTCAAGCATAATTCAACAAGCTTAGCGTATCGACCGAGTAGTTGATCGTCAAAATGTTTATCTCGAATTAAGTCTCCCATGACACGAAACCCTCTGTTGAGGATTGCCTCTGTTCGTGGATAATCGCCACCATTAAACAGCGTGTATGCGTATCTAATACAACATCCGGCCTCTTGGTCGGTGATCGCCAACAAATGATTATGAGCCATTTCTACACGATATGGGTCAAGCATTTCGTAAATACGAATTGCGTCCTCGTAACGGCCTACAAAGTTACATGCACGCGCTTTCAATGATAATAAAGGTACTGGCAAATGTACTTCGAGCGTGAGAGCGTGATCGATATGTTGAATGGCACTATCGGTATCTTGAATATCGTCTAGCAAAAACAATGCATAGTCGTATCGCAAATGCGCATCGTCCGGAGCCGTGGCAATTCCTTCTTCAAATTCTTGGGTAGCCCGAAAATGGTCGCTATTCCATTTTGCTATGTGTGCAGCAAAGCGATATGAATCCGCATATCGAGGGTGAATCCGCTTTGCTTCATCCGTTTGCGCGAGAGCTTCTTTGGCTTCCCTACGATTCGAATGTTTCTTGGCAGCCATAAGCAATGATGCTGCGATACGATCATCTTTGGTATTGACCCGAAAAGCATCTATTTTATAGTTGTATGTGCTAGCCGAGGCTTTTGCATCATCAGCAGATGTCGAAATCGTTGCAAGGCGTGTTCTGACGTTATTGAACAGTTCTTTAGGAGGTGGCGCACATGTCTTGATATACTCAAATGCGATATCACTTAACGAGTATGTCACATCATCTGAGCCGGATGCTATCGAACGTTTCAACATATTCGAACGATGCAACGTACAGAGTGCCCATTCCACATCGCATTCCGAAACAGATGGCATCACAAAGAACAATTCCGCTTGAGTCATTGGCCGCATCGCTGAAGCAAGAACATGAAGTGTTTTGCGTGATTCCTCAGGCAGTCGCTCAAAAAGATTTTCAAAACAAAAGCTAATTGCGTCTTTAAATGCCGATCCGCTGCTTAGCAAAGCGTCATTAGGTTGTGCTCCTTGAGATATTGCGCTTACAAACCACTTCATAAGTAATGGATTGTGGAATAACCGTTTGGCATATGAGGACAAAACGTCGGGTGTAGCCTGATATACAATCTTTACACCTTGTAGTTTTGCAAACTTACGCAAAAACATGGTTGCAGTATTGTCGTCAAATGGATCAAGGGGATATCGTAGCTCAAGTTCACCAAGCCCAATGCGAGATGTAATTAAGACTTTGGAAGTAGATGGAATATTCATCAAGAGAGGTCGAATACTCGTGTTGTCAATTGTCTCTAAGTTATCAATAACCAGTAGGATTCGAAATTCATGTAGGTACTCATGAATATCGTTAATAAGCACATCAAATGAGGCTGTTGTGGGTGGCCCGAGTTCGGAGGCGATTGTTCGGCATAATGAGAGTGTGTTATCGATGGATTTCGATAACAATTGAATACCTGCTGAAGTAAGAACTCGGGTTTTTAGTGATGTCCAAACTATTGCGTCATATTTGCACGAATCATCGTCGAGTAGATCGTATAAACAACGAAGCGCAAGCGCAGATTTGCCTACCCCGCCTTCGCCAACGACTGAAACAATATTTGGCCCAGTTACTAATAATCGTCCAAGTTCACGGCGATCATTCTGTCGTCCGAGGAATCCTGTATCATCAAACTCTGGCATGGGGAGATTATTGGGGATAATGGATTTACGTTCGTCCCAATATTCGGGTATCTGAAGGCCGAGCACGAATTGTGGATGATCTTTCAGTTGAGTGATCGTACGTGTAAGCGTTCGCCAATCAAGTCCATTGCCAATTTGAACTACAGATACTGCGAAATCATGCAGTTTTGAAAAGTCATCTGGTTCAAGCGGCCTGTTGTGGCATACCCTATTTCGAACGGGCGTGAGTCCGGTTAGTCCGGCGACTAGTTTGGCGATGTCAGGTGCTGATAGACATTCCAAGTTGGATCGGAATCTGTTTAGAATACCGGCGAGATCGGAGAAGTCCGTGTAAGCTAGTAAGTGGATATCCCGAGTGCTGCCAGTTTCAGCATGCTTGGAGTCGTTGGCCGACCGCTGCTTTGCATTCTGGCGAACATCATCAGAGAATATATCTTCAGTTTGAGATTGATGTGCGAAGTGTTCAATTACCTGTCGAATATCAGTCTCGATTGCTGAAATCAACGCAAAACACGACAGACGGGTAGCGAACTGAGCGGATGATGACATGAGGTAACTCCCGAATAAATAGATCGTGAATGTGTTGCACTACAAGTAAATACCAAGGACATAATACGTCTACAGCATTGAATGATGCACAAATATCCAGATCGATTGCAACGTCTTGCTTACTCTGAACATAATGAGAACCGGCAATAAATGCAAATTGAACATTAATGGTGTCTATCTGCTACTGCATTTGCGCCATATCGCATGCGCTAATAAGGAGAAATAACATAATCCACATGTATCGGACTACTGTATGCCTCGGCGGCCTCCGGCGAGTCGCTCCGACTTCTCGACGCTGACCAGCTCTAATACGTTTTCCAGTCGCCCCTATAACGGATTCGCTGCGTTTCGCATCGAACCCGTATCTCGCTTCGCTCGATTTGAGTAGGGCGATTACGTTTATTGCTGACGCAATATCAAACCCAACGCTCCGAAGACTCCGCGTTGCGTTTGATGCTCTCTTGGGTATTCTTTTCACTTCGAAAAAATGCTTCAGGCCAGTAGTAAGCCAGCCCACACTCCGTCGCAAGGTTGAGGTGGAGATGGGAGGGGAATGACCCCCATTAATAGATGGGATGGTTGAAATGCAAACCCACAAATCAATGGGAGCCATCATACACCACAAGGCGTCGGAGTTTGACGGTGTGGGTGTACGACGAGGGAACATTCATGCTCCAACCTGACTCATCGGTGACCATCGAGCCAGGCCAGATTAATACGAACGCCATTACACGACTTCATGCTCCTACCTCCGGGCAATCAGTCACAGGTCGTAGGGTTGATAACGCAGGCCCCATGCTCATCAGTACGAGCATGTTTCTTATCCCTCTCAGATATATATCTGACTCCAATCTTCTGCGGTCAGTAGGCTGAACCTTATAGCGGTGCTGGCTAATCTGAAGGATCAAAGCCCTGAGCCCCGTGGGGGTGGTCGGGACATCTGGCGACTTGCTGCGCTTCTTTCTCGATCAGCGCTCAGGGGTATTGACCCTGCCCGGCAACATCGCTTATTTCACATCGGTCCGGGAAATCTCAGCGCGACTGAGGGGCCGCGCTCCCTACCAAGTGGTTTCCAAACTAGTAATCAATCAACCAGCTCTGCACTTGGGTTTCGTATTCTGTTGTCGGCCAAATAAATGACCAGGGCAAATGTGGCAAGCCCTGGTCGAACCCGTCGAGACAACCGAGTTATGTTCATCGTCTGTCTCGATGGGACGCATCAGCAGTTGCCACGCTGCCCACCTATGTATTCGGCCTAAATGATCAAATCTCCTCCGTAGATTCAAAAATACAGTGATAATCAAAAAGGTGTTGATAATGATTCAATTTAGAATATGAATTGCATGTGACTATGTTTGTTGTAAAAGAGACTGATGGAATACGAAATGGTCATAAGCAAAGTCAACAATAAACTATGTGGAGATATCGAACATGTGTTTAAGAAACGCGGTCATTGACGTACATACTAGGACAGATACATATTGCTATCTGGCCGATCATGTGAACCGATATGATGAGTATGGCCAAAAACTCAGGGGCTTAGATATTGAAATAGCAAGCCGCAAAACGTGGGAAGCCATTAACGAAGTGTATTACAATGAAGTACCCGACGATGATGACGATATTGTCGAATTCGATCTGTTTCTTTCTGAACCAAATCAATACGACACGGCAACAATACGATTTATAACCGACGAGTCGTTGCAACCCGAAGATATGAACTTAGGTGAATGCTGCTGCGGGTACTCCGAGTTAATCATTGATGCTGAGGATGAATGGTCTGGCATAGCATCTAAAGCGATATTGGTCTATCGGGTACGTATTGCGGACGGAGTAATCAGTCACGTAGCTAGTTGGAATGAGACTCTCGCTGACGTGAAAGCTGCCCCAGAAGATCATCGTGCAACATGAATGGTATGTGGAACATGCTCAAATCCACTCATTCTGGTGGCGGAGCCAATGGCTTTGCTTTCTTGCGCCGCATTTTCCGCATCAATTCTCTCTGTTGATGACGACGTTCACGTGCTTTTCGTTTGATATTTCCAACAAATGATGTTTCGTCTTCTATCGACTGCTCATCACGTTGAATCTTCGAATAAAAAGCAAAGCCAAAATAGAGCGTTGAGGACAATACATCGGGAATCCAATGCGGCAGAGGTTCTGCCCCAAGCAAAACCAGCAGGTCATCGAGATGCGTGGCCGTCAGATACTGTCGGCCATTGATGAACTTGTTCACTGTCGCTTGATGCCAACCCAGAGCATCTGCGACATCTCCTTGTGTAAGCCCAAGATGCGCGATCCTTCGGGATATTACTTCACGTAGCATGTCAGAATAGTTGAATAACATTCTGTATACACTCCACTTGCATGTAATTCATGGGCAGATGGAAGGAAAAGTATGGCATGTCGCGCATGTAAAATATGGCGAATGACGCATGGATAACATCATTTTAGATCGATGATCGCGCTTTGTCTCCCCGGTAACTGAGAAATCAAACTTAAAAACCGCGTCGCCCTGTGTCGTGCGGGGCTTAACTCGACTTCCATATGAGGACGCGGACATGTCAACAGCCGGTACAAAACGAAAATCTGTTTCATCCGACGGAACAAAAGTTTCATCGCTTACGCGACTCGATCACGAGCTAGATGAGATGTTTGGTGAATTGCGAACACTTCTCGGGCGCTCAGATAGAGACCTGTGGGCTGCCTCGGACATTATCCTTGAGATGAGACGGAAGTATCACCTGCAAGACAAGGTGATTGCCGAACACATTGGCAACTGTTCACCCCAACGTGTTGGACAACTGCGAAAGACGGCAGAGCTGTTTCCGGCTGCCCTTCGCGATGCCGGTATTTCCTACTCGGTCTATGAAGCTGCAAGGCGGGCGAACAATGGTGGTCCTAATCGTCAACCAAAATCTGGTGAAGAAATCGCCTCTGCTATTCATGCAGGCAACCAGACATCTCGAAATATTACGCGGTGGCTTGAGACGCAGCGTGAAGATGATTTCGCTCAGACACGGAGCCAGCAAGCGGATCGTATCAATGAACTGCTGACATCCGTCATCCGTAAAGTGCATCACTGTGCATGGGAATCGATAGTAGATGATATCGCCCCACGGACACTCGATGCTGTCTGGGCTGACCCACCCTATGGAGCTCATCAGCGAGATGATGATCGCCGGGTCTGGGATTCTGATAGCTCGCGGGCAATGAGCGGAGCTGCAAATGCGACGCATGCAAAATACATGGAAACAACTCTGGCGCTTTTCGATCATCTTCGCGAGAAGATGCGTCCTGAGGCCCCGTTGTATCTGTTGCAGCATGGAGGATGCGTTGACAATCCGCTCATCAACATCCGAGCACGCAAGCTAGGGTGGCATTTCCATACACCGGTGACGGTGTTCTGGGTACGCGGCAAGGCTACTGATCCGTCGAAGTGGGACGACCCGCGAGATGTGAAGGGTAAAGTCGCTCCAAACAATATGGGGCTGGCATATGCCTCAGTATGTACTCGAATACTCATCGCAACCCAGAGTGATGAACCACTCCGTGTTACCGGATGCAAGTATGCCGGAAATGTAGTCTGCTTCCCGTCAGCGTCAATTGAAGGGGCTGCCAAGATCGCACGAGGTCAGGCGAGCCGCTGCGACCATCATGTCTATGAGCATACACCTGATCTGGTGACAGAGTTGCTACATCGGATTTGGCCTAAATATTCTCGCCATGTCTGCTTCGAGCCGTTTGGATGCACAGCACCTGCATCAGTCGCAGCCATCCAAAATGGCTGGGAATGGATTTATTCAGAGACGCACCAGGACAACTACGAGCTCGGTCAGAGACGTATCGCTGCGGCGCTTGAGGCTCGTGCCCAGCAGGAAGACGCTGCTGCATAAGTGATGGATTAGAGACCACAAAACTCATTAACAAACACAGAGAGAACCCACTATGTCAAAAATAACGCAGGCATCGGATTCAGCTCAAAACCAAATTGTACATGGCGAGATGTCGGAAGACATCAAGCGCCGGGTTGTGTTCGTTGCTCGACGCGACCGTATCCTTCACCCTGATGGGACTTTCGACCGGGGTGGACGGTGGTATCCGACCGATGCCGAGGATTGCGGCGTCACGAAGTACATCCGGTCGCCATCGCGAGCTTATCCCTACAGCTATCTGGTGGCATGTCGCACATTGAAGCATTGTCGGCAACTGCCAATGGAAATAATCGAAATGTCGTTGAAACAGATCACGCATATGGGCAGGTTGGATGAGGTCCTAGCGACGATAAGTGGCGACAAAAGTCACCGTCGCAAGGCTATCCAGAAAGCTGCTCACCGACGGCAACAGATAAAACGCTTCATTGACCGGGTACATCGTGGTGATGAGACTGGTTATGAGGATGTGACGGTCACGTTTGGCGACAGTTATGCTGCTGGAAACTGCCGCCCAGGCACAGATGAGTTTCGCGACAGATTGTTTGGTGACGACCGCGAGGCGGCCACAATTGGCGAAATACGTGATGCAATTGGTGATTACGGCGAAGATGTAGTACTGAGGAACGTCGAGTTGATCCGCCAATTTGCGGCTGCATGTTACGTGGCGATCCGCCGCCAGAGACGTGACGGTGTAATGCAGATTCGTTAACATGAATCTGGGTAGATATATCAGCTTGTTTTTACATAATAAGCAGGTGTGGTACTATTAGTGAGTCATTCGTTAAAAGAGGACTCAGCCATGCCAAACCTATCATCTGTGCTTAAAGAAGAAATCTCTCGCATCGCCCGGAAAGTAATCCGTTCGCAGACCGCGACGCTACAAAAACAATCCGCTCAATACCGGCGAGACGTTGCTGAACTGAAGCGGCAAGTAATGGACCTTCAAAGGCGACTTTCGTTTCTCGAAACCCAAGAGAAGAAACGGATCGAGAAGCAGCCAGCAGAGCAGATCGCCGATGGCGTTCGCTACTCGCCCAAGTGGCTGGCGGCGCATCGGAAAAAGCTCGGACTGTCGGCTGCCGACTATGGCAAGCTGGTCGGCGTGTCTCAGTTGACGATCTACAACTGGGAAAAGGGCGAAACTCAACCCCGTCAGGCGCAGCTGGCTAAGTGGGTCGCCATTCGTGGTCTTGGCAAACGCGAGGCGCTGAAACGACTAGAGATGATCGGATCATAGCCAACATCGATCAATCCTCGCTTGAGATGCCTATCAATCCGCCGATACCTTTGACCGCTGCTGGTATTTCATTTTCTGCCCGGGCATGACGGTTGGCCTCAGCATCATCGCCGAATGGCCATAGTCGAAAACCACCTCTTAAGGGCCAAGGTGGTCGAATAATCCACCCTCCATAGATGCCGATGCCTTCTTCGGCGACACCAACATAATCGACATCATGCCACGCATATGACTTCAACATTGAGACTTTGCCAGTCTCAACTACATAAGCACCCCGCACAGTGAACCGGCCGACGATATCGCTACCTGTACCTGTCATGACGCCATCTGCGAACGACAACGACAGGTCCATTCGAAACCGCCGCTGAAACTGAATAAATTCACCGAACCATCGACCTGACGGGAATCTCGGGTCTATCTCAATATCGGTGTTTTCATCAGCCATATTAGAGCCCCAGGTACTGGCTTGAAGATTCAGTAGGTCGAACGTGCAGATAACGACCTGTCGTCGCAATGCTGGCATGACCTAGCGTCGCCTGGACAAGATGAACGCCAGCGCCTCGACCCAACGAAGATGACGCGTGCGCGTGTCGGAGGTGATGTACGCCAACATTTCTTTCTATACCTGCCCGCTGGGCAGCTCTGCGAACAATTCACCACAGACGAGATCGATGCAATGGTCCACCTTGGCGGCTGACAAATACTGGCGAGTCGTCCATCGCTCCTTTGCGAAGCTGCATGATGGTCGCCCATACGGAAGCTGGGATCAGTATCGTTCGAGTCTTATTCCCCTTGCCGAAGACAGTAACTTGCCCGCCATCGTCGCGAGCCGTCATATCTCGCCAACGCATGCCGCAGAGTTCTGACGCGCGCACGCCGGTTGCGTAAAGCATGAGTAGCATTGCATGGTTTCGCGGATGCCGTTCGAGGGCGATCATCTTATGAACCTCGACCTCGCTTAATATCCGCTCATTTAACGTGTCGCGGACAGCTGGCAGGCGGAGCGGCCTGGCGATATCGAATTGGAAATACCCGAGTCGATGCCCGAATGCATACAGGGATTTGACGGCTGAGAGGGTGCGATACTGCGATGCCGGTCGCAGCCCCGAGTCATCGAGTTGGTTAGCGAAATCTTGAATGTCAGCGAGGCGTACCTGTCGGAGTGGAATCTGGACGAAGGTTCGAAAGCGACGAATGTCTGCGCTGTATGCCGCTATGGTTTCTGGCGACCGACCATGAAGCCAGAGCCCTATCAGTTGATCATCATTATCCGCCTGGCGGCGGGCAACATCGTCACTGCTGGTCATCGTCGTTAGCGATGTCGAATTGGGCGGGTGCTCCGAGGGCAACATAATAATCCTTATGTAGTTGAAAAGTGGACAGTATTTCATACAGATATCAGACAACAACCTGCCATTATCTGAGCGGTATCAGTACGCGATTCGAACAGAATCCTGACCGGAGTTGGACTCGCTACAGACAGATATCGAACAGTAACCTGCGGCAGATAGACGGACATCAGGCAACTCCTTGACGCCTCAAGTGGCGGTAAATCTTCCTCAGGACCTCGGAATTGTCCTCGGCATCAGTCCCATTGGGGTAGCAGACAACTATCGCTTCCTGAACCTGTTCCTTGGTAGCGGCGAGCCCCAGCGATCCCAGTCTGCGGCACAGATCATTCGTAGGGCCGCTGTTGGTACGACCCGACCGGCGTGGGCCAGAGCGAGTGTTCATCGGTGAATTAGAAGAGCGTTCGTAGAACATTACGTACTGACCAGCGATGCCAATATTGTTCTCGCGAACGGCAAGATTCTGCTCCTGCATGTCGGCCGTGTAATACGGCCTCCTTGTCCGCAAGGAATAGATTGGCGGCAGAAAAACACCATCCCGAATGAGGTCGTAGAACCTCGCCCTGGATAAGCTCAGCAGCCGCGCCATCTCAGACACGGATACGACAGCTTTCAGGCGTCGATTGGTTGAACTGTTTACAGGCATCGGACGCAGTCCTTTCAAGAATCAGTCAGGCAGAGTCAAATGAGAATTACGAGCGGGAAACATGACGACGACCATCAGCCGTCAACACTCGACCGGAGTCTTCTTTGGCGATGAGCCCGAGACGAATGAGGTCACTTTCGATGATCCGTTCGATGGTCTGGCGAGGCAGACCCAGTTTCGTCGCCAGAATGTTGAGCCGGACAGGGCCTTGAGATTGCTTGAGGACTTGCAGATATCGCTGCTCCAGCGGGTCGAGCCCCAGCTGATCAACACCTTCGATCTCCGCCATCCGACGAACGTGATCGAGCGTCATGTTGTCAGACGCCTCAGCTCGCGCCGTTCTGCGGGTCGCTTCGAGCAGACGCAGTGCCAGGCGAGGCGTACCGCGACCTCGTACGGCAATGGCTCGGACTGCCGCATCAGTAACCGACCAGTCCAGGCGGCGAGCTCGCTGTGCGATAAGTTCTGCCAATTCTTCGTCGCTGTAATGTTCAAGGCGGATGACGATGCGAAAACGATCACGCAATGGTTTGGTCAAGGCCCACTCGTCAGTCGTCGCGCCGACGAATGTCAGAGATGGAAGATCAAGGACTTGTCGTTCGCCGTTGACACCTGATGGTAAGAACAAGCGACCTTCTTCCAGCGCGCGATACAGGATCGTCTGCGCCGCTGGCATCAGTTCGTGAATTTCATCCAGAAAGAGGATGTCCTGAGGCTCCGCCAAAAGCATGAATCCATGCATATGACCGGTCGCCACCAGATTCTGAGCAAGTTCCTCGTGAAGTTTGACCGCTAGCTCTCTCGCAACGATATTCGCCAGCAGTGTTTTGCCAACGCCCGGTGGTCCGACAAACAGCAGGTGCGGCATGGTTGGATCGTCGTCGGCATGGGCAACGGCACGGTCGTTTACGAGGGCTTCAATAGCAGTTTTCAGTTGCCGGACTGCGCGTCGTTGGCCGACAACATGGTCGAGCGTTGGAGGCGAGGCGGCATTGATATCGCAAACCTTTGTATTCATAAACATTGACTCCATTCATTCGTGAAATCTGAGTATTACCGGAGACGAACACGGCCACAGGAGGCCGGAATATCTGGAAATGTCAAGCTCGAATGCAGGTTCGATGGGAAATATCGATTTTGGACAATGAAACCGTTGAGAGGCTTATATTCACAGACTCTCAGCGGTAGCCCCTATATTGCAAGCCTATTTCAAGTCACCAGAGCGGATTGAGCCTTATGCGGCTTATATGCATCACCCGCATAAAATATGCACTGGATGCATATTGGGTCAGGTGGGTCGATGCATCTGACGGATATGCGTGAGATGCATATGCGCCGGAATTTAGTATTTTCGTTATTGCGGATCAGATGTCCCTGACAGTGTGGTGGCAGTGTGAGTCGGCTTCACCATAATTCTGGCCGAAAATAGAAGTAAACCGGACCACTACAAAGGTATCCAGCTGGTTTCCAATCACACTTCCAATGCGACGTAGCGACCGAGCGGCGACAGGGCGTGGATATGTCCAGACGCCAGTGGGACCAGTATGTCAATATCATCCCAATAGGAATTGCCGCTCGTTTGATGGGTCGCATTAATCAGGATTTCTCGCTCGCTCGCGATAAACCATCGGCGGCCCATCTTCGCAACCCACAATGGTCTGCCATCATTTCGAGCGAGCCACAATAGCTGCCGCTTAACATCGAGCATGGCAACGGCCATTGAGCCATGAACAATCTGTAACGCACGCCGCAGGCCATCTGCTGGATGCTTGGTAGTCTCGACTAGTCGCAGAATGACTTCGCTGTCACAATCGGATTGGAGGAGTAGGCGGTATTGTCTCGCGGTCGTTTCATGGCCTATCAGGACGCCGTTGTGAACGAGCCAGAGACCACTGGCTCCCTCGTGTGGATGATTATTATGATCCTCGGCGGGGCTGCCGTGTGTCGCGTAGCGAACATGCCCGAGGACCATACTGCATCGGCGATGACGCAGACCTCGCCAAGGACCGCTGTCTTTGATGAACTGCGACGCAGGGTGTGCCTGCTTATCCGAAATGATGTTCATATTGATGGGGAACTTGTACGGCGAAGTTGTCGCGACAAAGCCTGTTGCGTGTCGTCCACGTTTTTCTGAAAGCAGAAAAAGTGATTCGAGCAGCTGGTGGGTTTGCTCCCATTGTCCCTCAGATGGCTCGCCGACATATCCGATGATTCCGCACATGCCTTAGGCATCGGATTCATCTTCACCGGAGGCGGGACTGTTGAATTGCCGCCATCGACGCAGCAGGTATTTGCTGGTCTCTCTCAGTTCGGGGCTCACTTTGCCATAGATGCCCGGATGACTTCGCAGCCCGACAGTAGAACGGAATGCGTCAAATGCCTTGCGGCTATTCTCGACCTGCGCGCCTGCCTGGCAGTTTCTTGAGACAGCGTGCTCGACAAGACGATTCAGCAACCTCATCCAGTGGCGTGCCTTGGCTACATCCAAAGTTCCCGCGTGATACCTGAATTCGATGCGCGGCTCAGAAGCCAACGCGTGGGTGAGATTGAGGCCATGATGACGATCCCATCTATGTAGTACATCCATGTAGTCCTGAAACTTTTGACACCCGTGCAGCAACCGAGGGTGGTCCGTCATGGATCGGGCATATCCATTCTGACGCCTGCTGGGCGCTACAACGCCATAGATGATGGGCTCGTACTTGTGGACGAGATTGTACAGGCTTCTAATTACCGACATGCGAGATGCAGCTTCAGGTAGGTCAATGTGGACATGATGGCCACAGGAGCGATTGACCCTTGCCCCCATATACCGAGCAATTTCGAGAGTGCGAGGTACGACTCGTTCCCAGTCATCAACGCCTGAAAGAATCTTCGTTTTAAGCTCAACCGCCTGCCAGACAATTCCTTGCCATCTACTCTCCCCCCGGATGCTACTGTCGTACTCGACGGCGACATCGACGCCATGAGGAACCGGATTATGTTGATAGGAACGACTTACGGCTCGGATTCCGTTTGCCGTAAGAATCTCTGCAAGCATCCTCTGGACATCACTACCGCTGCCGGTCCCAACTAGGGGAATGGTCATTTCGAATTCGCAACCCATACGGCGATGGGGATTGATTTCGGCGACGGTCATCATGGCTGCGGCTCCGTTGGTGTTGCGTCACCGAGAAGCCGACTGAAACGTGCTGCCGGAGTCGAGGCTTGGCTCCGGCTATGGAATGACCACTTCATGTAGGTATGGAAACTCTATGGATGGTGAGACTGACCCTGAACGGCAGGACGATCACGGACATCGTTGCCGCTCCGTCGCAGGCCAGCGCCGCAATTGCAACCGAACAGAAATACCCGGGCGCAATCGTTACTGAGGTGCGGCCACTCAGTCTCTGACGTTGGCTCCTGCAACATTCCATTTTCCGCGCGAAAGAAAAGGAACTGCTTCATGGAACTCATACCCACGAACATTGAGCAGAGGCTACCGCCGCTTTATGCCACTGAGCACGTTAAGCTCGGCGATAAGATCGTCCACGTGAAGTTGTTCACGCCTTGGACAAATTGGACGTGGTTCGTGATCGAGTACAACCCCGAAACCCGAATCTGTTGGGGTCTGGTAGAGGGGCATGAAACCGAATGGGGCTACTTCTCTCTCGATGAGATCGAGGCTGTCGAAGGTCGTGGCGGCCTGAGAATTGAACGCGACATTCATTTTTCCGTCAGTTCTGTACGGCGGCTTGTCGAACAAGGGGAAATAAGGGGTCTAGTCTGAGGCGCAGCTATTGTCAGTCTCCGGTGGAAGCTGAAACTGGCAGTAAAGGCCGTTAAAGTGAATCCCAGCCTCTGCCGCTTGACTCATTCAAGGCAAAAGGTAATCTTCAGCATCATGAATACAAAATCGAACATGCCGTTACATCTTACGGTAAAGGATGTTGAGCGACTCGAATTCACCGGAATACGTCAGGACGATGGTAGTGTCAAAGCAATGGGACAGAGGATGAATCATTGGCCTGACCGGCTAGAGATAGCCGGCATGTTGTTCCGGTGTGAAGAGACGGATGACAGAGATGATGGTAATGAGCGCCTTACTATGGCATGGTACGTGCCAGAATCCTAATCATAAGCTGGGGTGAAGGATTAACCCGTATAGGTAGTGTTGCTAGTTGTATATTCTCGCTTAAGAAACAAGCCAGCGAGAAATCTCTGTTAAGGGTTTCAAGATACACGACATATGCCGAAGTCATCTAGAAGCAAAATACACTCACTGTCAAAGCCGTTTCAGGGTTACAGAACGCGCAAGGGAAGATATTGGATTGCTTCGATTGAGGATTGGTTAGAATCACGATATGCCAGAGAGTTGAATGGTAATGTCAATCTGATTGTGACATCACCGCCATTTCCATTGAGTCGAAAAAAGTCTTATGGCAACCTCAACGGTTCCGCGTATCTTGACTGGCTTCGACGCTTGGCCCCGAAACTTCGTCAATTGCTGGCAGATGATGGTTCTTTAGTAATTGAAATCGGCAATGCATGGAATCCGGGTGAACCAACAATGTCTACATTGCCGATGGAGGCTCTACTGGCTGTGCGGGATTCTGGGGACTTGAATCTTTGTCAGGAATTCATTTGCCATAATCCCGCCAGACTTCCGTCGCCGGTGCAGTACGTAAATGTTGAGCGGTCTCGTATTAAAGACAGCTGGACAAGGGTGTGGTGGTTGTCCCCATCTAAGCATCCAAAGGCAGATAATCGAAATATCTTAGTACCGTACAGCAAAGCCATGCGAGATTTACTGAAGCGCCAATCATATAACGCAGGCCATCGTCCATCCGAGCATGTCATCGGCGAAAAGAGCTTTCTGCGGGACAATGGGGGAGCAATACCTGCCAGTTGCCTTCTTCAAGAGACACTGGATCATTTTGGAAGCGTGGTAGTTGCTGGAAATACGAAATCCGGTGGTGATCCGTACCTGGAATACTGTCGTCGAAAAGGCATAAAAGCTCATCCAGCCAGAATGCAAGAAGCTCTGGCTCGATTCTTTGTAAGTTTTTTGACTGATCCAGACGATTTAGTACTCGACCCATTTGGTGGGTCAAATACTACAGGACGAATTGCAGAAGACTTACGCCGACGATGGGCCGTAGTTGAGATTAATCATAACAACCTTATACCGTCTAAGCAGCGATTTGTAACCTCCAGGAAGCGTCGTCGGTGAAGCTTAAGTATGAGCTAAGAGCGTGGCAAAAGGTTGCTCTCGCAAAATGGCGAGAAAGTGGCCAACGCGGCATAATACAGGTAGTGACTGGAGGTGGAAAGACTATATTCGCTGAAGCATGTATCGTTGACTTCCTTTCTACCCATCCAAATGGCCGAATATTTGTTGTAGTACCAAGTGTTGCGCTTGCAGATCAGTGGGCTGTAAGTTTGGAATATGAACTCGGAATCGCACCAAAGCATATCCGTCTTGCGCCTCGGCAGAAGCCAGAGGCATGCCATCGGATTGTGATTATGGTGATTAATTCAGCGCGAAACAAAGAACGGCACGTAGACTTATCCGGAGATTGGATGTTAATTGTTGATGAGTGCCATCGTGCTGGCGGCGAGATCAATAGGAAAGCGATAGTAGGGCAATTTAAGGCATCGCTTGGATTGTCTGCGACGCCAGAGCGAGATTATGACAACGCATTATACGATGCAATCATACCTGCGCTTGGTGAAGTAATCTACAAGTATTCTTTAGCTGAAGCTCGCCGTGATGGTGTGGTTACTGTTTTCGAGCTCGTGAATGTTCGTATCAATATGTTGGCAGATGAAAAGAAACAATATTCTCGTTTGTCTCGCGTAATTGCCATTAAGCAGCGTAATAATAGCCCGAGTGATGAAGAGACGATTACAAATTTGCTACGACGCCGGGCGCGAATCGCGAACTGCGCTACGATGCGCATCCCCATGGCGGTGAAGTTGATTGAGAGGCATCCAAATTCTCGCATTATGGTATTTCATGAAGATGTTGCAGCTGCCACAACAATAGAAAAAATGGCGCGTGAGCGTGGACATAGTGTGGTAATGTATCACACAAGGGTTGGTCCATCGATCCGCGTTAGTAATCTAAAGTTATTTCGGCGTGGTGTGTATTCCACCCTCATTTGCTGTCGAGCGTTGGATGAAGGTGTGAATATTCCTGAAACTCAAGTAGCGATCATCGCATCAGCCTCGGCGAGTATACGTCAGCGTATCCAGAGGCTGGGACGTGTTCTTAGGCCTGCTGAAGGAAAGTCAAAGGCCATCATCTACACCATCTATGCAACAGATATCGAGGAAGAGAGGTTGCTGAAAGAAGCCGAAGAAATGAGACATACCGACACCGCGGATGTGAGTTGGATGCGCGTGGAGCATGAAGATGGGTGAATTGCTATTCGATGATGAGTTATTCACGCCAATATCTTCTCGGCTGCTCATAGAAGCCGATTATGAGGCCTCATTACTCGCTCATGGCCAACAAATATTCTCAGGCTGGAGCGTTGTGCGGTTTAAGGCTGAAGTAGAGGCTTTCAGTACTGGGCACGGCCCGAAGCAAGGTGATCTTGCATTAGTTGATCCATCTTTTCGTTCGTGGTGGGTTGTCGAAGTCGAGCTGTCCCATCACTCACTCGAACAGCACGTCGCGCCGCAGGTTGAAGTGCTTGCATTAGGTATTTACGGCGATACTCATGCAAATGCACTGTCTCGTGAACTTCAATTGTCACAAGATGACCAATGTAGGCTTGCATCTCTAGTTGTACACCGCCAGCCCAAAATACTAATCGTCGTAAATGACTATGTGGCAAAATGGAAGCCAATAGTTCAAGATTATGCTCAGATCATGGTTGTTAGTCCCTACGTTGATCGCCACGGCCGCCGAAGTTATTTAGTTGACGGTGATCGACCTACGCGAGGGGTAGAATACCTATCCCCGTGCATTCGTGAGGGTGCGATGCCACGGTCATTGCATGTCTTGAAGCCAGAGCCGATTGCATTTGCTGATGGCAAACATGTTCGAATACGTGTAGGTGACGCCTGGACCACTTGGAAATTCCATATTCTTGGATCAAATGCATTCCTTTTCGCCGAAGGTGCGTTTCCACTTGGCGATAGACGCGAGTTTATTCTCGGCCACAATGATGCTGGTGAACTATTTCTCAATACGTTAACATCTGCCATTAGGAGGCAACTTCGATGACAAGTGATACTATTCGAATGGATGTGGGAACCGGGGTGATCCGTTCATATAAACGGCTTGGCTACCGCGCATGGTATGCCCTTGCTGAATTTATTGATAATGCTACGCAGAGTTTCTTTGACAACCGCACAAGCTTAACCGGTATAGATGATATTCCTCCTTTAGTAGTAGAGGTATCATACGACAAAGATCATTTGCGCATTCATGACAACGCAATGGGGATGAATGAAACAGATTTACGCAGAGCATTGCAGCTCGGCGTCCCGCCGCTGAATGCAAATGGGCGATGTGAGTATGGCCTTGGAATGAAGACCGCGGCCTGTTGGTTTGGCGATCTATGGACAGTAACTACAAAGAAGCTGGGAGATGCATTTGAGTACGAAGTCACAATTGATGTTGAGAAGGTGGCATCAGGCGACTTGGAGTTGCCTACAGTAAGTCGGCCAAAGGAGCAATCATTACATTACACGACGATTGACATTAGAAAACTACATCGCAAGCCGCATGGCCATACAAGAAAACGAATCGAGACGTATATCAGATCAATGTATCGTGTGGACCTTCGAGAGGCCGATTTGTGGATCACCATTAATGACGGTGAGCCGCTTGAAGCCGATGAAGAATATCATTTTCTTGAAGTAAAAGGCGAAATATACAGGCGACCATTCAGCGCGACAATAAATGGCAAGTCCGTATCAGGATGGATTGGGATTCTAAATCCTGGTGGACGAAGTAAAGCAGGGTTGGCGATTGTTCGTCGGGGTAGGGTGATCCAAGGTCAACCAGATGCTTGGCGTCCAGAAAAGATATTCGGCCATGACGCCCCGAACGATCTTCGCAATCAGCGTTTGGTTGGCGAGGTTCACCTCGATGGATTTTCAATAAGCCATACAAAAGACGAGATATTGTGGGATGACGACGAAGAATTCGAACTGCAAAATTATTTGGCAGACGAGTACGCACACTATATTGAGATTGCCGGGAAACCCAGAAAGGACCTGGGAGATGTAACAGGTGGCCCAACCCCGGCAGAAATTCAGTTGGGAATCAGTGAATTGCGTGAGCAGATGCAGAACGCTGCATTTGTCGATGCGATCAATCTGCAAGTAGTGCCTCCAGATGAAGTGGTTAAATCTGCGAATGTTCCCTTAATTGAGTCATCTCAAAACGATGAACCCGTTCTTGCGCTTAACGTTGGGGAAATACCTGTAAGGCTTTACTTAAATGCGCAGGCGAGCCCAAATGATCCGTATTTCTCATCTGATTTTCCTGGAGATCAAGTCATCGTCGCCGTGAACGCTAAACATCCGCATTTTCATCGGATATCGGGCGGGGCAGGTGGTGTCCGTAATTATCTAATGGAATGTGTTTATGATGCACTGGCCGAATGGAAAGCAACAAAAGCAAAAAACATCCGACATGACACCGTTAAATGGTTAAAGAATGGCTTACTTCAGTTGGAGATTTATGAATCAGATGCAGCAATCGCGGATCAGGAACTATAGATTTGTATCATTGGATACTGTCGTATCCTCCACAGGTTATCCAGAAAAATGACTGAACATCAATCATGTCTCTGGGGACTAGGTCTTGCAGTTTGTCGCGATAGACCTCGGACATCCGCAGAAGGCTACTGTATGTTAGCCAATTCGGTGTTGGCTGGTAATTCAGATTGAACGCTAAGACGGAAGCCGCCTTTTCGGTGATCGTAGGCTTGAGGAACATATGTCGGTTAGGCTGAGCGAGGTACGGCATGATCGTAGCAACAGGCCAAGTGGCGACCCGTCCACGCTCGGCGGGCAAATCTATTACTGCTTTTGCGTAGGGTGCAAACAGTTCCTCGTTTGGCCGATCTGTATCAAGCAGGTCAGCTAGAGTGGATAGAAAGTTGCGAGCAGCATCACCGTCTTTCATAGCATCACGTAATGCAGCAGCTTCAGTCGGATAAAGCAGATTTACTCTGCCAACGCATCGCTCAACACGAACTACTGCCTCGGCTGTGTCAGTTGCAATTAAGTCTCGGAGCTGCCCGTTTCCCAGTGTCGCGACGAACAACTCATGGGCGGCCCATTTGTAAGTGCGTTCTCCATAATCAGAATTACCAAGATATTTTGGATCGTTGAACCCCTGTGGGAATATGGCTCGAAATTGTTCAACGGCCTGCTTAACTGTCAATCGCTCAGCGGGTAGTTTGAGCGTACCATCTTCTTCTACCAATGGGGGTAGATTGTCCAAGATCGGATCGTGTTGAATGGGTGCTAAGGTCAACGGCACGACGCTTGATACGATCTTCTTGGCCTCTTGCTCGGGAAGATCACGCCAGATGACATGAACCTTATCATATTCAACCCTAACAACCTTGCCCGGACCCCATTTGGGCCTGGCCGGGTGGACGACAATCATTCCAAGTTCGTATTTGTTTTCAGACATTTGAAGCTCTACGTACATCTCAAATTGTTTCAGATGTTTCATTGGCCATTGAGATGCCGCCATTGATCAATCACCATCAGCACTGCCTGCGGCATCAAGCATCGGCAGTTCCAAAGCTTCAATCTCGCCCAATGCCCCAGCAAAGATGTCAGAATGTTCGACTTGCCGTGGTTGTTCTGACCGATAAATACCATCATCCGCTCACAGGCGATATCGACATCCTGAATAGATCGCCAGTTGTGAATGTGAACCGTCTTGATTCTCATGGCATGACCGCCTATTCCGTGTCATCCAGTGGCGCTTCGAGCTTGGGCAGCGAAACCCTCTCCATCTCAGGTATCCAGCTCATCGAACTTCGCCTTCATCGTCGGGTTGTTGTGCGTCAGCTTCTTGATCGTCACGTCTTGGGCTTTGTCGTTGGCAAGACGCAGGTTCCGGCTTGAGCTGAGCAGAGCGTCTCTTGTTTTCTGCAAATGTGTGATCGACTTGTCGATCTCGTCGATCGCGTCCTGAAACTGGCGCGAGGCGAGGTCGTAATTCCGGGCGAAGCCTGTCTTGAACTTCTCCAGCTTTTCCTCGAAGTTGGTGATGTCCGTGTTCTGCGCCCTGACCAGTGCAAGCTCGGTTTTGTATTCGAGCGACTTCATCGCGGCATTGCGCAGCAGTGTGATGATCGGAATGAAGAACTGCGGCCGGATGACATACATCTTGGGGTAGCGGTGGCACACATCAACGATCCCCGAGTTATATAGCTCGCTATCGGGTTCGAGCAGCGACACCAGCACCGCATACTCGCAGCCTTTCTCGTTGCGGTCCTTGTCCAGCTCCTTGAGGAAGTCTTCGTTTTTCTTCTTCGTCGCGGTCGCGTCATTCTCGTTCTTCATCTCGAACATGATCGAGACGATCTCGGTTTCCGCCTCGTTCTTGTCCTTGAAGATGTAGTCGCCCTTGCTGCCCGATGATGCATCGTTGTCTTTCTCGAAGTAGGCGTTGGGGAAGGCGGTCGCCCGGATGCGGTTGAACTCCGTCTCGCAGTGCTGTTCGAGGGTTTCACCGACCATCTTGGTCGATAGCCGGGCCTTCATATCGCGTAGACGTTCGATCGCGTCGTCGCGGTCCTTGATCTGCGTCTCGTACTTGTCCTTAAGGGACTGCTCGCCGAGCTTCTTTTCAAGCTCGGCCTGTTTCAAGCTGTTTATCAGATCGTCCCGTTCCTTCTCGACGACGCTAACGGCCTGGGTGACCGCCAGCTTTTGGGCGACCTCGTTGGCTTCCAGCCTTGCCTTTAGGCTCTGAATCTCGGCGTCTTTGGTGGCGGCGGTCTCTTGCAGTTGCCTTGCGAGCTGCGCTTCGGTGAGTTTGGCCGCGGCCTCGTTGTCACGTTTGGACTTCTCTAACTCGTTGGCGAGCGCGTCGCGCTCCTTCTCCACGGTTTTCAAGGCCTCGGTCACGGCAAGTTTCTGTTCCACCTCACCGGCGTCGAGCTTGGCCTTCAATTCTTGAATCTCGGCGTCCTTGGCCGATGCGGCCTTCTGCATCTCGCTGCTGACTGTGGCCTTGGCGAGCTCGACCGCGTTCTGCTTATCCTGCGCTGCCAATTCGAGCCGCTCGTGCAACTGCTGCTCGAACTCGTGGTCTCGAACCTGCTTCAAGATGTCGGCATACCCGGCCTCATCAACCTTGAACGCCTTTTTACAGTGTGGGCAGATGATCTCGTGCATATCAACCGTCCTAATTGTCTGGATGGGCAATGCAAAGCACGCCCATTACTGGTACTCGGTTATCGCATCAATGGGGATGCCCGGCAGGTCATCAATCATGCTGAAAATCTACATCGCGCTGCGCTATCACACAAGGATAATAATCGATATCGACTAAGATCACCGAACGTCGCCGACACGGTCAGTCGCACGCGATGTCCACAAGTCGCTCATGCAGCCGTACCATCGCCAAGGTGTCCTGACCGCAGTACGTCAGCAAATCCCGCCGAATCTTCTTCATCTCCGCCTTGCTATTCCGGCCCATTGCCATCTTAGCGAAGATCGCTGAAGCCGTGTCCCCATCCCCAACCTCCATCCCCTCATACGTCATATCAGGTGCCAGCACCGGCAATACCTTTTTGATCGAGTAGCTGCCATGGAAACATGGGTGGTAATAGCACTTGCTCAGCACATCCTTGAGGTCGTACAGCCGCTCGATACAGCGTCCCAGCCGTCCAGCTAAATCTGGGAATACATCTGCCAACTTGTTGATCATTGTCTTTTCGTAGGGGGAATACGTCACGATACTCCCCTCATTGCCCAAGTCAGCAATCAATTGCTCAGTCAGTTCCCTACGACAGTCCCTCGATGGATCAGCCAGGTATTCACGATGGTCGTCGACCTGCCCCGGCGCTGAACAGATGTGGATGGAGTACTGAGTCAGTATTGCCTCGTGCGGCGCGACATCAGGGTACAACGGGATGACGGTCTTGAAGGTCTCGAAGTCGAGGTAGTAGGCAGGCCACCGGATCGCCGCCAACTCATCAGCCAGACTGGGCTGCACGACTGGCTTCCCTGAGCGAACAGCAGTGCGAACAATGTCTTGGTTTGGAGTCAGTTCATAATCGACCGGGATACGGTCGATGGTCATAGCGTCCATGGCCACAAAATCATTGAATTTCTTCTCGCTGATACGAGGTAGGTCGAAGATGTGATTGTTGACACCTGCTCCCAAGCAATCAGCCTTGAAACGATCACAATTCCGGCAAGCCCAGATCAATCTAGGCTCGGGCTGTTCAGCCTGGTTGACGGTGTCCCTGACCGATTCCCATTGCTTCTCAAACTCATCGGCCCGAGCCTTCACGTCGTCCGTGTGATCGGTCAGTACGAACAGGGCGTCGTCCGGCATACCGAGGCGATAGTCCTTCGAGATCAGCATCAACGAGCACCGGACGAGGTTGACGCCGCTGCGCCGCAGGACCATGGTCGTATAAGTCAGATCATCGACCAGCTTGTCATCGGTGTTGACGTTGGACTTGACCTCGATCAGATGCCAACCGTCGTCTTCGCGCCGCAGGATGTCAGCTCGGGTGACATAACCGTCCACCTGAAATTCAGCTTCAAAGATGGTGTTAGTGGTAGGATCAGCGACCAGGCCAGCCGTCTTGGTGGCGTCACCGGCGAAGATGCCATCAGGATAGATCGCTCGGGCTCGCCGGTGGACTTCCTTGCCCTCTTCCATGCGGAACTGATCGGCGATGGATGGAGACTGGTCGTTGGTATGGCGGAGATGCCATCCGTAGGTTCGGCAGGCCAGAGTGCCGAGGAATGTTTCTTTGGTCACCAGCGGCATAGAGGTAGTTCCCCTAGTAGTATGCGAAGCTGGAGATTTTAATTGCAGCGTTAGTTGAACAAGGTCGAGTCATGCCCCTTCGCTTGCCTGCGCTTCAATTTGTCTAATTTCAGCGGTCGTAGAATGGCAGCTACTGCGTATTCACCATTCACCCCCCTTTGATCGTCAGGTGTCCAGAGCGGTACAGCCCAGACATGAAACATCCCTGACAATTGACCAAAGTTGAGGAAGCATTCGCCATCGGTCGGTGTTGCCAATGATGCAGCTTGGTAAAGCGGTCCATTCTTTTCGACCGATTTGTCTTTCGGAATGAAGTGTCCCGCTGTGTTGAATGACTCGCTCGACGCTGTGTACTCGATTCTTAGCTGGGATGCTTCTCGAATTTCATCTTCTGGGGTTAACCCATAGAGATTGCCCTGGTCCCTGCGACCAACCGTAGATTTCTGGGTAGGTTTCAGTTTCCAAATAAGATATGCCGCAGCGACTGACTCCGGCGAGGTCTCTACGTAACGACGTATTGTCGCCTCACGTGACGCATGGTATGTCTTTGCCAGATTTATCAATCCGGCCGCATCGGTGACAGCGTTAGCATCCACTTTAAACCATGGCCTCGGAAAGAGCAGTTCGGCAGCGCCTATGTCACAGAGCATCTCTAGATAATCATCTGCGTCGGCTCGATCACGATATCGAGCATCAGTTCTACACCATGGTTTTGTCGTGTAATCGGGGAAGAAGGTATGACTGATTTCATGAGCTATGCTGAAACGCTGGCGGGTTTCAGGCCGGTCAGCGTTGATACGCATTTCAACTCCGCCAGTGCCATCGGGTCGAAGCTCGGCATCAGGGCTATGTAGAGGCGACTCTTTGCTTCGTTTGATACCACGGAGGCTGGCAAGAACATCAACATTGATGGGTATAGTTGGTGTGCCGAAGGAATCCACATGCAACTCAATAAGTTCACGAGCCTTCAAACGTATCGCTGCCGCAGGATCATTCGCCTTTGTTGTGCGAACCAATTCTTCAATCAGCGACTCAGATGATCGAGATGAATCAGTCACGATTTCTTCTTCCGAGTCGAGTTTGCAAGTAGGAAGTAAAGCTGATGCCACTCGTCTGCTGTCTGAGGTTGACCACCACGGAACTTCATGGCGGCTAGGTCCTGTAGGTCTTCCGGTGTAAGTGGCGTCTGTTGAGCTTCCATGCGTTTTTGAAATTCCTTGAGGGCTGGTGGTATCTCCACAGGTGCTTCCCTGACTGTCACGGTTTCTAATGCGAGTATGTCCGCAAGCGTCGTTGAAAGAGCAGCTGCAATTCGCATCAGAACGTCAGCGGATGGTTTCTTTGCCCCCTCGGAATCTTTTTCAAGCTCCCACAGGTAGGTCTTGGATATATTTGCCGCATCCGCCAGATCGTCAAGCGATAAATCTTTATCGTTGCGCAATTTACGGATTCTTTCGGCTAGCGACATGGGCAGTTACCTCGGGTGTGTTTATCCTCTTCAGTATACTGTTTTTGTACGTTTTGGCAAGAATATTTGTTCGCTATAGTTGATTTCGCTCAGACGAACTGCTATGTTCGTTATAGCTGAATCTTGATACTTCACTGTCATTCACCCTCAAGAGGTATGCCGATGTCCAACGAACACGCAAAAAATGGAAACGACTTCACTCCCATCATCATCGATAACAAGCCATACAAGGCTCCCAAGTCGCCCATGACCGGATCAGAGCTGCGGGCGCTTGCCGTACCCCCAATCGCTTCCGATTACGAACTCTGGCTGGAGATGCCAGGAGACGACGACGACAAGATTGCCGACAATCAGGCGGTTGAATTGAAACCTGGCATGCACTTCTACAGCGTGCTTGGCCAGATCAATCCGGGAGCGAGCGATGGGACTCTCTGAAGAAGACGAACGGTATCTGAACAGCAAAGGTTATGATTGGGAACTTCTGCCGGACGGCGCAGGTTCCTGCCTGGTCATCAAGGGCTTCTCCGTAGACGCCGGTCGGTATGATCGTTCTACCGTCCAATTGATGATCTGTATCCCAGCGGGCTACAACGATTCGACACTCGACAATTTTTATGTTGATCCCCATCTGCGCCTGAAGAGCACGAACCAGTATCCTCACAAAGCCAATAAAATGGAACAACATGCCGGAAGAACGTGGCAACGCTTCTCGCGACACCTTCCGAAGTGGCGTCCAGGAATCGACAGCCTTCAGACGTTCATGCCATTTGTTTACAAAGAACTTCAATGCAAGCCCTAGGGAGTGACGATGCGATACTCGCTCACCATTTTGGAAGAACAGTATTCCGCCTTGACAGAAGCGGTGTTTTCAAAGCCCGGCTTCGAGGGGGCGGCATATCTCTTGTGCGGAGCGAGCGAAACCACGGATGAAGTCCGATTGCTGGTGCGCGATGTCATACCTGTTGAAGATGCCCACTATTTGGATCGCACGCCGATTAGGCTTTCGATAATGTCCGACTCCTATGTACGAGTCGCAAAGCGGGCTCGGGATAACCGTGAATCAATCATCTTCGTTCACTCGCACCCTGTAGATCACCCCGGATTTTCTGATCAGGACGATAGCGAAGACCCGAAGCTGATGGACTTTTTTTCATCACGAGCACAATCCTCATTCCATGGTTCTATGGTCTTCAATACGGCAGAATCACATTCTGCAAGGATTCGTATAGGCTCAGAATGGAAGATGGTCGAGCGGACCCGCATCATTGGAAGACGATTTAGATTCAAAGATACTGATAGCATGGGCCATTCGGTAATCCCGGAATTCTTTGATCGCCAAGTACGCGCGTTCGGACCGGAAATTCAAATGCTGTTGGCTCAATTGCATATTGGGGTGGTGGGAGCCGGTGGAGTTGGCTCATCCGTCATCCAGCAGCTTGCGCGGCTAGGGGTTGGTACGTTGTCAATTTTTGACGGGGATCAGTTCGAAAGCACCAATGTGAATCGCGTATATGGTTCAGATGTGTTTGACGAAGGACGGAACAAGGTCCAAATTCAAACTGAAGAAATTCACTCTTTGGGTTTGGGTACGGAGGTTCGTTCATTTCCCAATCACATAACCGAAGAAGCTGTTGCCAAGGAGCTTCGATCATGTGATATTGTGTTTGGCTGCGCGGATTTGGCATTTCCCCGTAGTGTCCTGACTCGGCTATCGCTTCGATACTACATCCCGTGCATTGACACTGGTGTCAAGATTCAATCCGAAGATGGTACGATTCGTGGAATATACGGTCGCATCACAACCCTTTTGCCGGGAGAGGCGTGCTTATTTTGTCGAGGCCGAATTACTCCGCAGATGATTCGCGAAGAAAGTCTGCCTTCGGATCAGCGCGAAGCTGAAATTGAGGAAGGCTATGCCAACGAGCTTGAGACAGACGAACCCGCAGTCGTAATGTTCACTACGTCAGTTGCGTCCCAGGCTATTTGCGAACTACTTCATCGACTTACTGGGTTCATGGGAGAAAACCGCCAGTCGTCCGAACTGCTATTGTTATTTCATGAGAGTCAGAGACGAACAAATAGATTAGCAGCAGACCCAGAATGCCAATGCTCATTGAAAGCAAATTGGGGTCGAGGTGATACACGCGAGTTCCTAGGCCTGAATTGGCCGTCATCTAACCACTAAACCCAATCAATTTTATTGTGTCGAATCCAGAAGTGGCTGCCGCATTCCTGCGCATCAACCGATGGGAATGCGGTGAGGGTCCCATCATCATGAATTTCAATGCGCCAATGGGGATTATGAGATTTCATAAGATTAAGCGCGATTACTCGACCACAACGGCATGGACAGTCAAATCGAAGCCACTTCGGTCGTTCCTGAGGGCCGCAGAGCACGAGTCTGCCGAGACGTATGTCTCCAGATGGATCGGATGACTCTAACCAAGAGACGCCGGTGAATTGTGATCGCCTCCGACGACGTTTCCATGCGGAACGAATTCGCTCAATGAGATTGCGGAACCAGCTCATGCACAGATTAGAGCATACAGAACATCACTTCGCAAAGAACTTTATTCATCTTGCCAGGCATAGGCCCATCCCATGGGGCCTTATCTCTGTGGGTCCCATCCCGATAAAAAGGTACACCGGCCTCTAGATAGGATGTCCAAGCCACTTGTTCACCCGGTTGAATTCTCAATCTACGTTTTGTAACAAGTCCCACACAGATGAATGCTCATCCGACCGTTAACACTCATTTGTTGACGGCGAGCACAACCAATATGTTCGTACCCCTTCAATCTTCTTACGCCAATTCTACCTTACCCGTCTTAGTACCTCTTCCAGCAATTGCACCGCCGACTTCGCCCCTCCACTGTCAGCTACGTACCCGTTGTTCGCACGCACTATGTCCTTCACCTCCTGCGTTGCAGTTGCCGGGCAATAAC
Organism: Planctomycetales bacterium ZRK34; assembly: GCA_014873095.1. Taxonomy (GTDB): domain Bacteria; phylum Planctomycetota; class Phycisphaerae; order Phycisphaerales; family Zrk34; genus Zrk34. The sequence continues at coordinate 1,262,100 of CP050848.1, read as the reverse complement.
GATGCTGTGCAAATTTCAAAAGAGCTAGATCATTCTCGCCATCGCCAACCGCATGAATCTTTGGTACTGATTCCAGACTACTCACCACGTACTTTGCAGCATTGAGCTTTCCCGACGTTCTCGGTATGACGTCTACCGTGTCTTCATTTATGATTGTCTCGAAAGTATCTCGAAATCCTCTCGCAGAGATAAATAGCCCAATTTCCCTCGCTGTGTTGTGAACGTCGACGCCTTGATTCTTCGTCTCTACACGAATAGAGACACACCTACCCTCCCGCGAAATGGCATATCCCTGGGTTTCAAGATCGTCTGCTAACTGCCACAATGATGCTCGGCCTGTGGACCTCCTGTCCAATGCTGCCCAATGGTGATCGGACCACTGGCTATCTATGGCAACCGGCCGAGCCATCGAATCTACGATCAAACCACCATGCTCTAAAAGAGCAAGATGGTGCTTGACGACTCGTGCAACTGGTTCAAAATTTGCGTACCGTCGCCCCGTCCCGATTACCACCGCCACACCAACCCCAAGTAGTTCCACTATAAGCGCAATTGCGTCCTGATGAATAAATGATCGCTGAGATACGCCGTAGTCTATCGCACGCAGCTTGCTATCTCGACGCTCTCCCTTATGAAGAATAGTTCCGTCCAGATCAAGAAATACTATGCTACTAGCCTGGGGGGGCAACGCCATTGTCATTCCTCGTTCGGTCGCAGGCGTCTGTAGAGCACGTCAGAGTAGCTGGAGATGGAGCCTGCTATGAACAATGTGAATAGTAGTATGCAGTAGAAATAGAGAAACATGTCTATTTCCCCGACAAGATACATCACGGCCACAATCACCAAAACAACATCCTCAGCAGCAAGCAAGGCTCCAATTCCTGATAGTGCGCCGAATATATGCCTACCGCGAATTAGATCGCTTCGGCTCCGCACCTGCATGGAATGTTTGGAAGCAACGGTATAAACAATCTTATACTCGCCGCGAACAAGCAGATAAAGATACGACGCAATGAATCCTGCCACCAGTTCATTACTACAAACGCCGAAGGCAGCAAAGACAGAAGAGTTAATCACCAGATGAAACAGCTCATCTAGATATACGCCTTTGACAGAGTCAATTCCATACCACCGTGCCAGTTCGCCATCTGACTTGTCTAACAGAAATGCCACATACAGAAATGCGACCCCTGGCAAGGCATAAGACATCGTGATTGCAACAATGCCGACCGCACCAGCAATAAACATCAAGACCGAGGCTGTTGTTGGCGCAACGCCTAGACGAATAAAAAGCCAAGTAACATAGATCGACCACCTCCGGTGAATATTATAAGCGACATGGCGCGGAGGGTACTTAAGTTTACTCGCTTGGCATCGCGCTCTTAGCGTGCGTATGCTCATTTTATCCCAAGATGGAGAATGGCAGGCGAAGGTCGAAGTCTGACGTACTCATCCCAATATAATCGGGTTTATATGATGCATTCTCATGTACAACCACAAGCAATGTTTTCACAACCAACTCCGATGGTACAGACTCAATAAAGTCTTTCGCACGACATATGGTTTGGCCGCGTCTAGAAATGTCGTCGACAAGCAAGACGTTCTTGTATCGACGCTTCCCAAGCAGTGTCTTAATGATGCTGTTGATGTCATTTTTTGGTGGCGCGATGACAGTGCTTTGATGTTCCTTATGTCGATCGGCCCACAAGCAGAGCGATGGAATACGTCCTCCAAGATAACGCGAGAGGAGGTCAGCAACGATTATTCCACCACGCGAGAGTCCAAGTATAATGTCTGGCATAAATCCTCTCGCGTGAGGCGATCTCTTCAGCTTGTCCCCAAGCTCAGCTATCAGGCCGCAGAAGTCAGCCCATTCCATCGTCTGAGTGTCTCTGGAATTAGAAAAGCGATCCAAGGCATACTCGATTTTCGTTGATGCGGCTTGAACCATCGCAGAAACGTTGCCGGAGGTATGATTCTCGTAGTCGACAGTGTTGATACCGAAAAGATCGGTCGGGATCTTTATGGTGGCATCTCTGGGTTTTACGATGTATGTGCGGTGCAGTCCGAGCCGGCCTGCGAATAGACCCAGTTCGAAGATAACATTGTCGCGGGGCGCGTTATACGTTTGGTTGCGACTCTCAACGACATCGTCAGGCGTGAATACGAATGCTGCGAAATCGGAAGCATCCAGAGCGCCAAATAAGCTCTCGCTTTGTGTCTGGGAAACTTCAAATATGTTATTCGTCCATACCGTCACTTCGGCAGCATGGTCGAGATTCATTTGCAGCGATTTCGCAATTTGAAGCCCTTCTGTAGATGAACCGATGAAGAGTCTTGGACGTCGCATGGCAATTCCAGTTCCTATGTTGTATTCCGTGCGTTGCAGACTATCTTCTTATCGAGAGAATACGCTGATGACCCAGGATGGCCATAGCAAACTAGAGCAGCCGGGTAAACTTAAGGATGAAGTTTGAACTAAGAGGGGGAAAACTATAGGCCTAGCACGTCACAAACCAGCCCGTCACCCCCGCTCAGCACCTAGGCCTCCATTCAAGCCCAAAGAAACCGGGGTTCTGCCCGGAGACCACCCCCGGACGCTACAAACAGGATAACGCCAGCCCCGAGGTGAGTAAAGTAGTTTAGAAATCATGACGCCCGTTTTCCGATGTTGACTAAGGCCACGATGACGAGAACTTGTTTTGTCATGACATCACCCGCACCACACATGACGGCCACTGAACCTTCAAGTCTACCCGCCTCAGTAGCTCCTTCCAACCAGTCACGTTGCCCTCGAAAACTGTTCCCAGAACGCTGAAATCAAGGTTCCCCGTGTGAACTTCGGTTCCCGGATTTAATACCGGGAAACCGGCCATGGGTTATTCACTGTCGATTCCGTCCTCAATATCGGCGTCGAAGATGGTGTCGTCATCTTCATCGTATTCTACAGGCGGGCGTTCGAAATCCCGACAGTCATCGTCATAGTCGTGATCATTCTCAGTGTCTGGATGATCTTGGGGGGTAGCATTCACGATTGGAGCTCCTTGTGTTCAAGAGGTGCGGAAGTGCCCGAGTGACATAGTTTCAATTTGGCGCTCGCCGGTTTTCAAGGGTACACCTTGGTGGTCCTGGAGTTGGATACGACCGTAAAAACTGTATCACACCAACAGACGGTCGGCAGTCCATTTCAATACGTCTATGAATGCAGATATCGACTAGGCTGGCCCCGCATCGTACAATCGGTCATGGCTCATGTTCATTCGGTGCTGGGGAACCGCAGCATGTCAAATCTGAAACACCCGTTGTTCATCCTGATTCTAGCTCTGTTTTGTTCGTATGCTGGCGCACAAGATGCCCAACAGATATTTGACAGCCTCTTCGGCCAACGAATTCGGTCCGTAAATGCAACTCGCGATACTTCTGATGATGTTCAGCTAGCTAGCCAACTCCTCGACGCGGCCCGCCATAGCATCGAAACCCCGAAATTGCTGACATTGTTATGTGAGGAAGCGTACACCCTTGGCAGTCGAGATGCTTCGGGTTACGAAACAGCCGAGGAGGCGATGACTCTCTTGGCTGAGCATGTCCAATCGTTTCAGCTAGTCGCGGCGGAGCGGATCAGTGAGATGCGACAGAAGGAGTACGTAGCTCAGCGCGGAGCAGAGCGCGCCATCGCCGGTCAGAAGCTGGTAGACGCGATGGTCCATCTGGCCGACATTCAACAGAAATCAGACCAGAGGACCGCAGCGATCACTCTTCGCCGCGCCGCATCAGTCGCGCGAGCAATCGGCTATGACAAACAGGATGAACTTAGGCAGCGGCTTCAGCAGGTGATTGAAATTCAGAACCGTGCCGAGCGACTGAAAAACCTTAAGGATCAATTCGCGGCGAACCATCGCGATGCAAAAGTCGCGAAGGAACTTGCTGAGATTTATGTCGTCGAAATGAATGATCCAGTTGCCGCGATGGCTTATGTCGATGTACTGAATGATTCGGCCTGGCGTCAATGCTTGCCGTTGGCAGCCAAGCCAAACAATACGCTGACGGAAGCAGAAGCGGAGAAACTTGGCGACTGGCTTCGCAGCCTGGCCAAGCCGAATTTGCCTGCCGACCAACAGGGAGCGTTGCTTGATCGGGCACTTGCCGCATATCGCCGATATCTTGAACTGCATCCCGAGCAGGATTTGGCGAGGAAGAAAATGGAATTGGCAGCTGACGTGCCCTGTAGAAAAGCTCTGATGTTCGGCGCGTGTTCGGTTGCGCGGTTGGGTCCAAGGCGTTAGATGATGAACGATGAGCCTGACATCCAAGTCGCCACGGAGGGTGACGGCGATGGCCCTGGGGGTCGGCCGGCGGGTGCTGCCGCGCTACGGTCACCGGTTCTCGCGTCACGACTTCACGCTGCCGCAGTTGTTCGCCGTCCTCGTACTGCGGCAGTTCACACGCAACGACTATCGCGGCATCGTCGCCATGCTCATCGACTGGCCGACGCTGTGCAGCGACATGCAGCTTGCGAAGGTGCCGCACTTCACCACGCTGCAGAAGGCCGAGCGACGGCTTCTGCGCGACGCGCTGATCCGCCGCATGCTCGCGCAGACCGTGGCGCTGTTGCATCGTCATCCGGACACATCGCTGGAGACTTCGCCGCTGATCGCCGAAGCGATCGACACTGCCGCTGCCGACTCGACGGGCTTCGAACTCGACGGCGCCAGCCGATACTTTGTGCGAAGAAAAGCGCGATCGCCGGGTTTGTATCAAACCACGACCTATCGCCGATTCGCCAAACTCGGCGTCGTGGCCGATTGCGACAACCACCTGATCCTCGGCACCCACGCCACGATGGGCCCGCGCCCCGATGTCGATCAACTGCTGCCGCTGATGGGCGGCATGTGCGTCAACGCCGTGCCGCAACGGCTGATCGCCGACGCCGGCTACGACTCCGAACCCAACCACATCCTGCTGCGCGAATACCTGAACATCACCTCGCTGATCCCCGCCACCGCCGGTCGTCCGACGCTCAAACTGCCGACCGGCAAATGGCGTTACCTCATGGCCACCGCCTTCGACGACGAGACCTACGGCCAGCGCTGGCAGGTCGAGACCGTGATGTTCATGCTCAAGCGCCACTTTGGCTCCGCCCTGACATCACGAAAGTATCAAACCCGCCGCCGCGAAATGAACCTCCGCGCCGTCACCCACAACCTGATGATCCTCAGATTTGCAGAGCTTTTCTACAGGGCAGGTTTCGCTCGTATCACGGCCCTATCGAAGGCTATGCAATTGTATTTTTGAGCTATATGGCGTTTTATCTCTTCGCAACAACACACTATGAACGTGCAAATCGCTTGGCAGACGCACGGGACATTGTTGCAGTTGAGGATGTCGCTGAAATCATCGATCCCGCGAACAAGTCGCTTCGACAAATGACAAGAACACATTTTCTGCAAAAACATCCTTACGAACCCTGCCTCTGGGGCGGCTTCAAACCGGTCTTCAGAAAATTCATGAAGCATTACGGCTGGTGGTTGTTGACCGTGTATGTGGGCGCAATGTTCGCATTGGGTTTAATCAGGATAGCGATCATTGTGGCAGTAATAGCAGTTGTATTCCTCATGCTCATTCTCAAAATTATGAATGAATTTGTTCGAGCATCTTGGGTGAAGCGGCGCAGAACTCTGGTGGGTGAGACTGTTCAGGCGGTGGAGCCAGAACCTGCGATTGCTGTCGATGTGAAACATGCTCTCGAACATGTGTACGACGTGCCGTCACCTTTGTTGCGCAATGATGACGGCGCTCATTGCTTTGCATCGCTGACATTCTTCGAACAACAACGAACTGTGGCGGAATTTTTGGTTATCTTAAATCGACTTAACCCGACTCGACATTCTGTTATTGAGTGCCTTTCAAATCGGTTGAAAAGAATACATATTGCTGAGATGAGTACGGTTTCAGAGGTGATTGAGTATTTGGATAGAAGCTGATGCCGGGCTGTTTAAATGGACAATCCATTTCCAATTCTTGATCTCAAATCGCAAGCTCCAGCTATCGAACGCAAACTGGTTGGTCTTACCACGTCTGAAAAGCTTACATGGCTCGCACAGCGCGGTACTGTTGTACCCGCCGAGACCAACCGCCACCCTGACGTTCATATATTCGAATCACGACTTGGCTTCAGATGTGTCTTCCGCATCAAGGGCGACAAATTCGTATTCTTTGGCGACAACGCGACATTCGTAATGGAAGATATGTCAGATCAGCTGGGTGACCGCAGTCGTGACGGCAAATTGATCATACTCAGACGGTCGGTCATCCCTCTTCTACTGTTATGGCCGATCCCGCTAGCTGGTTTGTGCGGACCTGCCATGATGTTGTTCCTTGTCTGGCGTTCGTTCTTTGGCCCGCTCCCTGTAGAGTATGGCATCGGCGGCTTGTGCATGTTGCTGATCACCGGGCTTGTCGCGGCGTGGACCTTGTGGGAATACATCTGGCTGATTATTGCGCAAACGATGTCATCCAGGATTGCTGCTGGTCCCGATGGCATCCAATACCGGGAGCGGTACATTCCATGGTCGGATATCATCGAATTGAACGACACGCCATTAGAAACAGGTGCCAATCCCATAGAGCGACCGTATGTCACGATTCGCCTAAAAGATGGCACGAGTCTTCGTGTTCCGCGAGGGATGTGTGGTATTGAAGAACTTATAAATCGGATTAGGGGACACGTGTAGATTCTCAGTAGGCGTGGTATTATTAAGTTGGTCTACTAACAAGCCGGGTGGCCATGTCACAGGTTGATCTTACCTTTTTGATTCTGATTGCATCAGCGGCAAGTCTGTTCATCGCTGTCGTGGTAATTGATCGGCATATGGTGGCCAGACGAATACGGACACATGGATACGAGGTTGTCCAAGTCACGATTCTGTATCCTCGCGGACCCGGTGGTCAACTCGATTTCCAACGTGGTGGGTGGGTGGTTCGGTACAAGAAGTCCCAGGGTGTGGAACGGGCCGTTCATTGTCGTTCTGGCACCTGCGGACGATATCGCCCATTGCATCGTCAGATATGCGAGGGGATGTCGTGAAGAAACAGATCAAACTCATGGCCGAGTATGGTGGCGAGGCGGTATGGTGGATGGGGCATCGTGTTGGACCCACGGACTTACAGGACATACCGATTTCCGATGAGCTTCGATATGACATCAAGCGATGGGCACGGTCCTATGCAGATACTTTGGACGACAATGACCCTGCGGCATCCGACTTTGATAATGATGAGACGAGAGTCATTTTTGATTCGGAGGGAAGCATTCTTTGGAAGCACCTACAAGAAGAACTAGGCTCAGAATGGGAAGTACATTATTATAGTGAGCGACAGCAGGAGCTATTGTTGCCTGCAAGCGTCATTGATAGAAGTGCTCGCAAACAGAAAGCGATTCGATATTTTGTCAATTTTCTAATCATTGGTGGCGGTGGTATTGGCTTATGTCTACTGGGAGCCACACTTGTTCGTCCTGTGAATGATTTAGGAACAATATATTGGCTCAGGTTTGTATTGGGTTCTGTATCGATACTGCTCGGATCACTTGGGATATTGATTGCCATACCACTTCCAGCAATTGTGGTACGCACATTATGTGCTAGTCACAACATCAGCGCAGATCACTGAGGCAACAGCGTGAAGGGCGTACTTATTCAACTTCTCAATGACTATCGTGGCTCACCGGCTTACTGGTTCAGACAGGTGTACTTGCCTGTTCTCATCAAACTTGATCAGCTTCGATGGTATCCAGCATGGCAGCCTTGGATGGGACCACCAGCGCACTTTAATGAAGAGAATGAACTGTGGCGAAGTGGCGGATTACGCCGATACAGCGAATCATTCGGCGAAGAGTACATCGAGTTGCGAGGGTTCTCATCGTCGCCGCCGCGATCTCTCGATCAAGAGAATGCAGATGCGTTGCTATTCTACACAGATGGCACCTGCTGGGAGCTATACGTAGATATGCCAGAGGTGATCAAGCAGGTTTACGAGCATGCCGCACTCGATGACCACCTGCGGCCAGTCTATGCCGCATCAGATCATCGGGGTGAAGCCTTTGGGATTGTTGGGCTGAGTAAGTTGTGGCAAAGACTACGTGGTTAGGTTTGAAAACACTCAGGGACCTAGTTTTCCAATGCAAGCAATATAGGTCAACAATGGGCTGGTTCCGTAGAAAGGTTCTCGACCTCAAGACAAACCGCTTCATCAAGCGACGACGGCGTGCTTTTGAAGCGCATTTACTCACCTCGAAGCATCCGAACGGAAGCAGATTATTGAAGGTGCGCATCCATCGCAGAGCCACGACCGTGCTCATCTTACAGAGCCAATCATTGAGTTGCTGAATGCGGAACTTAAGAAGCTTGGTTATCCTGCGACAGTCGAAGTCAGCTTCGGGCAGATGAATAGGATAGTCTTGTCTGCCAAGCTCATAGTTGCTCCGAATCGGCCCAAACGATTGCCTCGATTCTATCGAGGGTATGAAGTCTACTACCACTGGCCTGGGGCTGTCTGCGGCAAATTGCCCGCGTCGTCATAATGCAAGGATAATCGATGCCTAGCGATGTAGACAAAGAGCTTCATTTGCTTTCGGGCACGATCATGCCATCTTCCGAAAATCCCATGGACGATATTGTGCTTCGCCTTCGCGAAATCCGCGATGCCAAGGATGATCTTCTTACCGACAGTGAGAGCCAGGCACTCCGCGATTTGGTTATCGAACAACTCATCGGTCCAGCCCATATACCTCTGTTGTGGTCAGCTATACTGGTGGCTGGCTGTATTATGGCGTTCGGATTGACACTTTGGGGGATGTGGGCGGGGAATTACGGAGCTCTAACTGCTGGAATCATGGAAGGTGTTGTTTCCGGTGGATTACTATGGGGCCTTAAATCAAGCTATGCCGCGAAACGAAATATGTCATCTATGCAGCGACTAGCACTCGTTGATCGCTTGTTAGACGAGAAGTTGATCTCAGAAACAGAAGCCGATGACTATCGCGCCCAAATCGGCAGCCACAATAATATGGATGATGATCTGTTATATACTGGATTGACTGAGGGTGATCCGATACGTCGGTACGTCAACTGCTTGCTCACACACGCTGCAAAGACCATGCATCACCCACTTCGATTGGTTCGTAATGTGGAGTTGCCTCGCGTTTATGGGTGTTCTCCTGTCGATGTTACTTTCGATGATGTCTGGGACCGGCTAGCGTTTATTTCCGACAAGACACAACACATCGAGTTGTCTATTCTAAAAGCGGTCTTGGCCGCATCGATGCTATCGTCGATAGATAACGTTACCGTCAGTGGTCCCCGAGATAATTGTATCGCCACAATTGATCTGTCCAATCCAGACGTAGTTGAAATTGTTGTTGAGCCGAGATAATACGAATCGATATGATCCGACACGAATACAACAAGTGGACCGCTGAAGCATATCTGGAAAGGTTCAGGACTTGGTCAGGTCCTGAAAAGCTATCAGAGGCCTATTCAGTGGCATGCTTGGCCGAGATACCGATGCATGAATCCGAGGCGGAAGGCGCACCAACATGTGATCAGGTACGTGCCTTGATCGAGGCAAAACAGTGGAAGCAATTGTGCGAAACCAGAATGGGAAGGAGAGATACGGATAATCTGGCGTGGTGTCTCGTCGTAGGAGGGCAATTTAACAACTACATTATTGAGAAAGAATCATATTATGATCAAATACCCCAAGATACGATTCGAACAGTGTGGCCGGTCAGTTCGAAGGATGTGGCGACCCTGATAGAGCATGAGCTTGTCATGTACCTGCTGCGTGATCCGTCAATTCAATCATGCATAAACCGGAGACTATTCGCTATGCTGATTGGGGGTGTAGTGGCGTTTTTGATGGCCGCAGCCCTGTTCATGCCACCGGTTACGGAACGTTCTCTAAGGATAGCAGCGTTCGCAGCGATTGTTTGCCTAGGCCTCATGACTGTGGTTGGTGTGATATTCATTGCCAATGCTCTTACGACCATTATTACCCGGCAGACAGTTCCTATGGTACATGGTCAGCCAAAAGACAAGCATGATCTGGAGCGCTACGTGGTATATCAAGGACTGTATTGGCTTGCCATTGGTGTAGCTGTCAGTGCCGTTGGGATATTCGGCCTCGTCGGGATGACTATGAGCAGCTGCTTCCGCTCATTATTGGCTGGTATCCCGTATGCGCCATGACAACTGGCAATTCACGCTTGCCGTTTAACTGAGGTGCATTGTATTGTGATGCAGAATGCTGACCATCCATGTTGCGATCTTTGGCTGCTGGCCATTTCAGAGTGAGAAAATGAAATCTGACGATGGACAACAGACAGTGACTGGTCGCGAGAATGGTGGGTCTACATGATCGGATGGGATCAAGCCATACGAGCTGTTGGCATTATGCCGTTGATATCACCATTCTCGCTTGTCATTTGGATCGTATTGAGAATGAAGTTGCGACAGATTCAACGTCAAGTCAACGAGATACCTCATGCTGCGTATGAGCTGGCCCGTTATCGGCGTGCATCATATATTGTTCTACTTGTATTTCTTGCCTCACTGCTGTTCTGGGTTGGCCCAGTTGCTGCAGTTCAATTTAATTGGAAACGTAATGACGTTAGCGAAATCAGTATTCAGGTATTCCGATCTCCGTACCCACAAGTTAATCCTGAACATATCGTCAGCGTCACGGATAAGCATGTATTGTCGCGTGTATTCGACGAGCTAGAATCGCTTCATGCATATGACTCAGGCGGTCATAATCATAACGTGGGAGAGAGTTATGTCTTATCGCTTCGTCGGCAATCCGATGGCAAATGGAGCAACTATCGTATTAAAATATTTCCTGACATGCCCTGTAGAAAAGCTCTGCAAATCTGAGGATCATCAGGTTGTGGGTGACGGCGCGGAGGTTCATTTCGCGGCGGCGGGTTTGATACTTTCGTGATGTCAGGGCGGAGCCAAAGTGGCGCTTGAGCATGAACATCACGGTCTCGACCTGCCAGCGCTGGCCGTAGGTCTCGTCGTCGAAGGCGGTGGCCATGAGGTAACGCCATTTGCCGGTCGGCAGTTTGAGCGTCGGACGACCGGCGGTGGCGGGGATCAGCGAGGTGATGTTCAGGTATTCGCGCAGCAGGATGTGGTTGGGTTCGGAGTCGTAGCCGGCGTCGGCGATCAGCCGTTGCGGCACGGCGTTGACGCACATGCCGCCCATCAGCGGCAGCAGTTGATCGACATCGGGGCGCGGGCCCATCGTGGCGTGGGTGCCGAGGATCAGGTGGTTGTCGCAATCGGCCACGACGCCGAGTTTGGCGAATCGGCGATAGGTCGTGGTTTGATACAAACCCGGCGATCGCGCTTTTCTTCGCACAAAGTATCGGCTGGCGCCGTCGAGTTCGAAGCCCGTCGAGTCGGCAGCGGCAGTGTCGATCGCTTCGGCGATCAGCGGCGAAGTCTCCAGCGATGTGTCCGGATGACGATGCAACAGCGCCACGGTCTGCGCGAGCATGCGGCGGATCAGCGCGTCGCGCAGAAGCCGTCGCTCGGCCTTCTGCAGCGTGGTGAAGTGCGGCACCTTCGCAAGCTGCATGTCGCTGCACAGCGTCGGCCAGTCGATGAGCATGGCGACGATGCCGCGATAGTCGTTGCGTGTGAACTGCCGCAGTACGAGGACGGCGAACAACTGCGGCAGCGTGAAGTCGTGACGCGAGAACCGGTGACCGTAGCGCGGCAGCACCCGCCGGCCGACCCCCAGGGCCATCGCCGTCACCCTCCGTGGCGACTTGGATGTCAGGCTCATCGTTCATCATCTAACGCCTTGGACCCAACCGCGCAACCGAACACGCGCCGAACATCAGAGCTTTTCTACAGGGCATTCCTGACTCTGAATCCACGGATGGCGATTTGCGTATGGCAGGCGTGTATAAAGTAACGCTAGATGTTGACTGGATTAAATTTAATCTTGGTGACTATCAGGCAAAAGAACTTGGTCGGTATGTAGAAGAGCTTGCCAACCAAGCATTAGAGGAGTGACTATCATGGCTACTGGTCACAACACAAATAGATTCAACTGGCCACCTGCTGAGACGTACGCCGATCTTGTCGCAGTCCTGCCTCCGCGGCCGCTCCATGATTCGAACGATTATGCCAACGCTGTTGAGATGGTCAGCAATCTGGTTGGCTACGATCTGAACTCAGACCAGGAAGATTACCTCGAAGCCATCACGCTGTTCGTCGAGAAGTACGAAGCCGAGCATGACGAAACGCAGGTGAATACCAGCAAGGTAACAGGGCTTGATGTACTCAAGAGTCTCGTTGAAGAGCACGAGATGAGTGGCGCGGAACTGTCGGAACTGCTCGGAGCGTCACGAATGCTCGGGCCGATGATTCTGCGCGGCGAACGCAGCATTACAGCGGATCATGCCAGAACTCTCGGCAAGCGGTTCAAACTTGATCCGGGGATATTTATTCGTTGAGTCGTTGATTCTCGACATCGGATAATGCGGACGTTTTCCGATGAATATCTGGTGGCGATAGTCGGCTTGACCATGACAAAACCCGGCCTAGTGTGTGCCCGTTCAGCGCCTGCCAGCGCGCAACGGAGTCAGCCCAAAGGATATCGATTTCAAGCGAGGGCTCCTGACATACAAACGAACTAAGTTGAAGCGTCAGACGACCCGAAAGCCGCGAACGTACAAGCTTTGGCCAGAAACTGTGGAGCTTTTACGCGAACATGCGATACCACTATTCGTAAGTACCACGAGCTTGCGGCCCTATTTCCATCTGTAGTCAGGGCTGAGAACAAAGTACTCGATGTAGAAAGCGAAGTGTTTGTTGCCGCCATGAAAGCGAATAAGCCTGGGCCTAATCGCAAACAAAAGACCGGTGAAGAAATTGCCGCTGCCATTCATGAGGGCCACAGAACACCTCGTGATATCACTCGATGGCTTGAGGCGCAGCGCGAAGATCAATTTGCTGAAGATCGGCGTAAACAGGCGGGTCACATCAACGAGTTGCTGGCCCCTGTCATCAGCCAGATGCATCATTGTGCATGGGAATCTATTCTCGACGATATCGCGCCGCAGACCCTTGATGCAGTATGGGCTGATCCGCCCTATGGGGCACATCAACGTGATGAAGGACGCAGGGTATGTGACTCTGAAACGTTTCTCGCAATGAGCGGGGCGGCGAATGCATCTAGCGAAAAGTTTATGCAGACGACCTTGGCTCTCTATGATCTTCTGCGAGTAAAAATGCGTCCTGAGGCTCCGCTCTTTCTGTTGCAACACGGTGGATGCGTTGACGACCCTGCGATCATCACACATGCACGTGAGCTGGGATGGCATTTTTGCGCGCCCGTAACAGTGTTCTGGGTACATGGGGAAGATAACGATCCTGAGAAATGGTCTGATCCCCAAACGGTAAAGGGAAAGATTGCCCCCAACAATCTGCCATTGGCATTTGCCTCAGTATGTACCAGAATTCTTGTTGCAACCCAGAGTAAAGAACCGCCGCGTACTATTGGTTGCAAATACGCTGGGAATGTCGTGTGCTTCCCAACCGCATCTATTGAAGGTGCGGTGAAGATTGCGCGAGGTCTAGCGAGCCGCTGCGACCATCACGTCTATGAGCATCCACCTGACCTGGTAACAAACCTACTACACCGGATAGCGCCTGAATATGAATAACATATTGGCCGTTGCTTTTCACATGTGTATTCAAGAATGTTTGTACTTCGGGTAGAATGGCTCCTGCCCACAAGTCGCCAGACTTGATCTGCCTGTTCGTAAAATGAGGTGTAAGGCAGAGCATGCTGTCTGTTTCGTCTTCCATATTTTCAGCAAATCGATTAAAACTCCGAATGCCCAGCTGGGTTCCTAATGAATGTGCAGGTGTTGGGTTTACAAGGAGCCCTTCATGCTTTGCCGCATCACGTATTGTGCTCGCGTCAAACCAGCTTCTGCCTTCTGCATATAGCTTGCGAATCAATGGTGGATATACATTTACTCGGCTCGCATCACACCAAGGGTGAAGACCACCTGCCGACAAGCGAGCGTTAAGATGAGATACAATGGTCTGCATGTCATCTACACACAGTTTTATTTGCAACCGTTCCAAGATTGGAATCAGTTCCTGATCATTGGCGAGTCCCAAATGCTCACGCCACGCATAGCGAACCTCGCCCATTTTACTAAGCTCAGATTTGCCCTTGAATAACTTATCGAAGTTAATACTTCCATCCGTAGTGTTGATAAGTTCAGCCAAAGGATCATCTGGCGGTATAGCCCACGGAGAATAAAGGGTAAAAAGGTGAGATTTGGCGTTGTCCTGCATTGTGCGTACTGCGTTTTGCAGGCGTTGAAGGAATGAGTATTGGGTTGCATTGATAAGTCCCGGGTCCATGAGCCCTCGCCAAGTGAGGGGATGTCCATAATCGACAGAGTATTTCACTTGGATAAAGTTGGCATCTATCTGGATGCTGTTACCGTGGATACGTGGCTGGGAGAATCGAATGGCAATATCGTCGAGACTTGTGTAGAGATCAACCTCATAACCAACTTCGGAAATCTTTGCCGTTGGTTGCAACATATCACCGACAGTCATCCAGAACAAATACGCCTGGTAATCATCGCCTTGTTGTCTAGCTGTAACAGCTCTGTTCATAAGTTCGTAAAGCGATAATCGTAGCTAATGTTCATTCAGTACCTACTGGCGCTATTCTATGACACACCTAGGTATTATCGTTCGCGTTTATCGTAGCGAACACAACATGCATGCGCGGGATGCTCTTGTTGGTTTGAAGAGACCCCGGCAAGGCAAATATAGCCAATGCACTATCTATATGCGAGTATATCCAATCTCATTCAAGTGGCAACGAGGTCTACTGGATTGAGGTGGAAACGAGCATTGACTGCCAACGCACAGTCCCAGCCGGGTCACATCACCCAGCGTTGCAATTTGCGAAGTGCAACGTTTGGGATCTGTCAGCAAGCTGGAGCAGGCGTCGCCGGCGGGGCGTTGCTTGGGGGGGGCAATGGCAACGATAAGCGTATGTTTGCATGAATGCATGATTTCCGAACTGAGGCATTGCAATATGCTGATTGCTAAACCCCAAATCGGGATGGTCATGTAATTGTGCGAAAAGCGATCAGGCCTAACTCAATACGAATCTAATTGTCCTGTTGCGGAATTACCTTTGGGTGTGTGACAATCATGGTCACATGCACCCAAAGGCAATTCCGACTTTCCCAGGAAGGGCAGCGAACGGCACTCAACTGTGTGTCAAATCACCGATGACCATACTTTCTACCCTCCAAGGACTTCTTGACCGCTTCGCTCTTGGAATGATCTTGACTGCTGGCCACGAGCCCTTTTCCCTGAACATGCCCGTATCTGACCCCCGCCTGGCGCAACACTTTTAAATCCCGGTATAGAGTTCGACGACTAATTCCCAATTTGTCAGCCAGACCATCGCTGGTGTAATCGTTGTCAGCCTCGATGAGCCGCAACAGGCGTATGACTCTTAGGAGGCGTTCGGTACTCATATCCGTCAATACATAACCACGCCTGAAGCGAATCATGCGCAGGACAGTCAAACTTCTGTAAATTCATATTGCTCTAACAGTATCAGGTGATTAGCATGAGCATGCAGTTGTCCACATTGACAGACTGCGGAGATTAACTCGTGCCCGCCAATCCACGTGGAACAGACAATTTCCCAACTACGCACTGGTCTGAACTCGGACGAGCTGCTGCAGAAACCCAAGCCACCGAGTCTGAGTTGCTAGGCCATTTGCTATCGCAGTATTTGCCGCCATTAAAACACTTCTTGGTGCGTGTACAGGGATATTCGGCGGACCATGCTGAGGATCTCCTGCAAGGCTTCATTCTCGATCGGGTCATCCGCGGAGGGCTGTTAGGCAAAGCTGATCAGCAACGTGGCAAGTTTCGGACGCTGCTTATTACTGCCCTCAAGAATTACGCGTCTAACACCCACGCGCGCTCTCGACGGCCAGGCCCAACTCAGTCCCTATCCAGCAAACACAATACAGTTCCCTGCAACAGCGACGAGTCAACGGGCATATTTGAGGTTGCATGGGCGAAACAACTGGTCTCCGCGGCACTCAAGCAGATGGAGCAGGAATGCCAAGCATCCAACCGTATGCACATATGGACAGTATTCTTTCTGCGCGTTGTCCACCCGGCTTTCAACAATACGAAGCCCCCCTCATACAAAGAGCTGGTAGAACAGTTTGGGTTCGATTCGCCAACCCAAGCCTGCAATGTGGTCATTACGGGCAAGCGAATGTACTCACGCATCCTGCGCGGAATGGTCAAAGAATACGTACGCGATAGTGAGTTCGTTGACGATGAACTTAAAGACCTCTGGAAAATTCTTACAGCAACTCACGCATGATTTATTGATAATACAGGTATGTCTAATACATACGTATCAACGGTTGATTATTCATGGACTCAGACTGGTTTAATGCTGCAGCTTTGGCAGATCTGCTCGAATCTGGCCGTAGTGATAAGGCTGAGTGGTCTGACAATGACTTAACCCAGATCCTCGAGCATCAACTTGATACGACAATCCCTGCCGAGCTGTCACCCATACTAGCTGAAGGGTCGTTGGCAAGCCGGAGCCGCGCACAATCTCTGACATTTCGAGACTTGATATTCACAGACACAGTCTCAGTTCAAGTACTGAAGGCGGTTAAGAACCATTTCAAAAAGCTGCACCACAGTGACAACCATTCATTGCCTCCTGAGATTTCGACGGCCCTGTATTATGCCGCCATCGCAGCCGCATACGTCTTCCACAAAGTAGAGATTACATCAGCCGAGCTGTCATCAGTTCAGAGTGGCATGGCTTGGTTGTGTAAACAATCCTGGATCAATTCAGATCTACATGCGTTGTACACGGCCACTGTTTCGGGAACTACAGACCATGCCACCTAGCCCATTGCTATGACCACCATGCAGTTCTGATTGTGAGTCGTCTCGTCTGAAGTTAAAATGAGAGACAACTCGTTGCCTTGGGGTCTATATGGGATCGGATTTGCCGACAGATCATGGCGTATCGGATGATCGTACTGCCGATACTGGCATGCCGTTTGTCAGCCATGTCGACTCAAATGATTCTAATGCCAATCATGCCTCTCCCAGACCGCCCCAAGAGCCTGTTCATCATGTACCAGGCTACGAGTTAATTGCATTGCATGGCGAGGGAGGCATGGGGACAGTATGGAGGGCCCGTCAATTGGCGACGGGGCGTGATGTTGCACTGAAGATGATGCGATCAGATGTGATCGGCTCCAGCAAGAAGTACATACGATTTGAGCGAGAAGTGGCGTTATCCTCTCGCTTGGAGCATCCAAATATCGCCCGGGTGTACGACAGCGGCATTGCCCAAGGTGTGTATTTCTATGCCATGGAGTTTGTTGACGGCATTCAACTCGATCAATATGTTCGCAACTGCGGGTTGGAGCGAGATGAGATGCTTACCCTATTTATTGAGGTGTGCAAAGCGATTCAATATGCACACCAACGGGGTGTTCTCCACAGAGACTTAAAACCGTCGAATATTCTGGTCACTGCAGACGGAAAGCCTCATGTTGTCGATTTTGGATTAGCAATACATGCCGATGTGAGGAATAGAGAATACGTCACCGCAGTTGGTGACTTTGCTGGCACATTGCCGTATATGTCCCCTGAACAGGTGCAGGGCAAATTGAGTGCGATCGACATTCGTACTGACATCTATGCGCTTGGGGTCATTTTGCATGAGTTGCTGGCGGGAACAACGCCGCACGAACAGACAGGCAGTCGAGTGGATCTGCAAAATCGTATTTTGGCTGGTCAGTTCCCGCGTCCACTGGGACAATCCGATCTCATAGACAAAGAACTTGAGTCAGTCATCTTCAAAGCGTTGTCGCTGGCGCCAGAGGATCGATACAGTTCCGTTCACGACTTGGCAGTGGATGTACAGAACTACCTGTCGGGCAATCCAATCAGTGTTCGACCACTAACACTCGGCTACTTCCTGCGAAAGTGGGTTGGAAGGCACCGCATATCAGTCACCATTGCTACTTTCACAATACTCATGTTCCTTGCCATTATTGTGTTTGCGTTTGTCAGCATATCCGCATCACAAGCTGAAGCTGAAGCTGAAGCCAAGGCCGCACGACATGCTCTGTATCTCGCTAAATATGGCTATGCAAAAACTGAACTGGAAAGAAATAATTACGCCAAATCCAGGGCGATCTTGGATTCTACAGATGACGAGCAGCGAGGTTGGGAATGGTACTATCTGCGCCACATGGCTGACCAAAGCATATGGACAGTTTACTCCGAGGATGCATATATCCTTGGCGTTGGATATGACCCTGAAGATAAGACTTTGCTGGCTGTAACCAGACAGCGCCATGTGATCCGAATACAGCCGCACAGCGGCAACACAACCGACAGGTTCATGCTTGAGGCGCCTAGCTCTATTGTTAGATTTGTCGATTTTGTGCCCAGAGGCCCGATTCTTGGCACCACTTACCAAGGTGATGTTATCGCTTGGGACAGCCACACGGGGCAAACACTCTGGACATATAAGGCGCTGAATGAAGTGGCTGTTGCTCTGGCCGTATCTGTCCACGGTGATGTTGCAGCGGTATCAGACGCCAAAGGCAACATATCGACTATCAACGTTAGTACTGGCATACGACGGTCACATTTTCAGGCGTCAGGCCCGATCAAGGACATCGCTTTCTCTACCGATGGACAATTGTTGGTATGCGCAGAATCCAATGCATCTGTCTGGGCAATTGATGAGCCACGACTAGTTCAGAATGTTAACATAGGAAGCACCATCAAAGATGCGGTATTTAACGCAAATGGCACAGAATTACTCACGATTGATGATAAGGGCTCAATTAGTTTAACCGAGACTCAGAATTGGAGACGAGTCACCAAACTTGGGCTTGAGTCCGGTTCATATACCCAGGTCGGATTTATCGCCAACACATCTGATTATTACGCCATTGGCAGTGATGGCGGTATTCGGAGATTCTCCGAGAACAGTCAGCCAACTGTTAGTATATTCAATGGCCATAGTGGCATGCCTGTGCAAGTATGTTCTTTTGCAGATTTGCCGTATTTGGTTTCGTATGCTCGCAATGAAGTCAAATGCTGGAATCCACAGCGTCGAATATTGACTACCATCGACGTGACTCAGGGCTCACCTATTAATACCTTAGCAATTGGACCGCATGGCAAACTGTTGGCCGCAGCAGTTCGAGAATCGATTTGCATTTATGATTTAGATGGAGGCACCGAGAGGGTGCTTCACGAAAACATAGGTGTTATAAACGCCCTCTCATTCAATACCACAGGCAGTCAATTGGCAGTCACGGGAAGTAATCGTTGCGGAGTTCTCTTGGAAACTAATACCGGCAGGCGATTGCATGAGTGGCAATATGACCAAGGTGACCCTCATTGGATTTCATTCACTCCAGACGACAAGGCAATACTTGTAGGCACAGGCCAATGCATATACGCAATCTCAAGCGTAACCGGCTCGCAATTGTACCAAGTGCTCAATGAAGAGCATCTCATCTCAACATATTCTCACAAAACAAACCGCATCACCGCATGCGTCCCAAGCGATGAGAACGATTCTTTGAATCGCCTGATCTTCTTGGATGTCAACACTATGAAATTATCCGAGTCATCACCACTCCGAGACCACGTTGCCCACTTAGTTTCTGGCGATGTCGATACGGACTATGTCGCATGGTCAACAAATGGCAATGATTTAACGACCTACAACATATTAAACGGATCTGTAGAACAACGATTTCCAGACGACATTCGCCATAGATATATCAACGCAATAATGTCTCCCGATGCGAAACGCGTCATCACGACGATACCCATGGTGCAAGTGTGGGACACCGCATCTGGAACCCCAATGATTCAACTGGACAACCCGATTGTTAGGACGCCATTCAACTTAGTTAGATTCAGCCGAGACGGCACTACGATCGCAACCGCCAGCATGGGGAATATCTCCGTCTGGACGGTGCCTGGGATGTAGCTACCCACACCTGCGATTAAATTCTACTAATCATCATTGAAAACCGATGCTTTCGCTGCATCGCAATCGAGTTGCTCGCTTACATAGGAACAGTAGCTGCCTGTGGGATCATCAGCCGAGGGTGATCGACGTAACAAGTGAAGCCCATGACATGAATGTGATGGATTATAATAACGGATAGTTAGTTCAAATGTCTCAACGTCTCCAGAGGCGTCCTTGATCCCGATACAGTAAGCATACAGAAAATCCCCCTCTCCTTGAATACTCGCCCAGGTGGGAGGGTCAGAGTTAGGCTGGTACTGCAACCTATGGCTCAATTGCCCACAAGAATTGCCGTTGACTTCATTCAAAACCGCCAAAACATATTCAGGATATGACATAAGTGCTCCAATCTGCTGGCTAGTGAGTACTTATACTTAGGACACCCCTTAAACATCGCAACCTATTTCTTCAACTGACATCTGTACAGTGGCATTATCATTATCATGCGCACTGTGCAAAAATATTCCACACTAACCCAATGCCGTGATATTAATTGACTTATGGCCGGCAATTTGATAACTTGCCATTATTAGTTGACCTAACTGTCCGTTGTAGACACATCATGAAGGAGGAATCGGGCCATGAGATACCGATGGAATGTTATTGGGTGCACACTTCTTGTCGTGCTGATCACAAACATATTTGCCGAAGGCGCTCGCATTGGGAATATTTCGATAATCCAAGGGCCGGGCTTGGGTAGTTCAAATATCAGTTCCCCAGTGTATACGTTTGGCGAAGGTGCGGATGACGTAGACGCGTTGACCGTCGCGAATTTCTGGACCTATACGATTACATTCACTTCAGTCGCACCAGTAGACATACTAATCAATGTCACTAATCCTGACTCGTTGGGCGTCAGTGAATATGCTTTTGACGCCATTTACACAAACAATTCGGGCCAAATATGGTCTGGTTTCGAAGCTCGATTAGGTTTTGGATCATATGATGCGAATAACCTCTCAGTGGACAACTTCACATTATCGTCAGACACTGATCGCCTAGATTTCGACATGGTTGAATCTGGCGATGCTTCGCCAGGGCGTACACCGATACCAAGATACGCAGCTATCAATCTGCCTGACAGTGGTCATACCAACAATGTCATGCAGTGGACTGATGTAGAAATTGCATCGCCTGGAAATGCATCTTCAAATTTTCACCTTGATATACCTGATATGCCGGGCGGAGATTACCAGTTCACGTTGCGATTGATTCCTTTGACTGCGGAATCAGTTTCTGTGCCGGAGCCAACAACAGGGGCTCTCGTCTTAGTTGGTTGCGCACTACTGCGTTCATGCAAACGGAATCGGCGGCCTCGCCCTCAACGATTTTCAAACCATCGATAAGAAATCGGCGGAGTGGCGCCTTCAACGGCCTCTTGAACTGGAACCTGTCGAACACTGCCATCCGCATATGAAACATTTGCGGCCAAGTCATTTCCATGGTTGGGGCCAACACCCAGATGACTCATTTGCGGAATGTTCAACGGGACCCGATGGGCCCCCGCGTATCCGTCTACCCAAGCATACATTTCAGGATCCATGAACCACGGATAATTCGCAGGGTGACGTACGTCGGTCCATTTCTGGAAGTCGTTGTGTGAATAGACCAAA
Organism: Planctomycetales bacterium ZRK34; assembly: GCA_014873095.1. GTDB lineage: Bacteria > Planctomycetota > Phycisphaerae > Phycisphaerales > Zrk34 > Zrk34. The sequence continues at coordinate 1,240,309 of CP050848.1, read as the reverse complement.
TCGTCCCGCCACCATGTATTGATGGTGTAGCCCCAGTGATTCGCCCCGTAGTAGGTTTTTTCATACCGCTTCTGAACAGCAGGACAAGCATTGAATCCAATGGCATTCGTGCCTCGCAGGTACGGCGCATCGGGATAGATCAAACTCATACCATCAATCCAACTAGGGCTTCCCACTTTCTTCGTCTTGGGAATCGTCTGCTTGTTCTGGTCGAGAAACATCTGCCAACCAACCTGCATCTGCTTGAGATTAGTTCCACATGCGATCCCTAGAGCCGCAGATTTGGCTTGCTGAATCACCGGCAACAGAATGCCAACCAGCAAAGCAATGATTGACACCACAACTAGGAGTTCGATCAATGTAAACGCGCACCTAGTGTGCTCTTTTGACATTCGACTAGTCTGGTTAATGCAGATACTGATCATTGATTCGGCTCAACCATTACCCCAAGTTGCCTGGCCAATTCGCAACATGCCGCATAACGCTGATTCGGAGCCGCTTTGACATGGTACGTCTGTCCACTTGGACAGATGGCGACGATTTCTATGCCTTCCACATTAACCATGGCCGTTACACGATAATCGTGAGATTCTAGGCAGTTCAGCACTTTGACGATGGATTCATTGCTCACTCACGAATGATACCTGAATTGCTCAGTAATTATCCAATTGTTGACGGTTCATTTGTAAATACTGACACTGAGTATTGAGTAGTATTACACAGGCCTTATTCTCTTAAAGGCAAATTTTATATGTCAATAAATAAGGCGACGAGCCGCCGAAGCGAACTCGCCGCCCTTCCGGGGGCTATGTTATATATGTTTATATGATAACAGCCAGCAAGAATTGTGCAATAACACCAGTGCGTCTTCCCAAAATGCCGAATCTAAGCTAAGCATGTGTGCTGGTGTACATTTCAACACATATAATCGCTACCCGAAGATAAGTTGGTCGCGAACGTTGCTCAGGCGGCAATATCAACGTTGGGTATCTGTTCGCAAGTTAATTCAATTCTTAGATTTGGCGCGTTGCACACCGCCGAATACAACGCGAGGAGCATTTGACCCATGTCGGGGGTAGGCTGGGAATCGGGTTGCCAACGTGAATGTCGTGGGTTCGAATCCCATCACCCGCTCTTCGCCTCTGGTCAACTGCTGTTGATCAGAGGCGTTTTTCTTACGCCTGTATTCCAAGTTGCAAGCAAGTCGCCGTTCGCGTCATCAACGCCAAACTGTCAGCCTGCGCCAATGCGCTTGACACAGCGGCCTGGTGGTTGTATTTTGTTAGGTATCCATCCAGAGGATTCCGTGGGTTCAAATTTTCCATCTGAACGTCTGTTTAATGATGCGGCGCGTGCGGATAACAAGTACATGTCGCGGCCGGCTCGATGCTTCGCTCCACATCAGATCATCCTGACCAAAGGTAGCACCAACACGCCGCAGCGTCAGCAGCTGGCCGAGGCGATTTGTCGTGCCTATCCAAAAGCGGAGATACAAGAGCAACCCAACATCCACCACAACAAGGTCGACCTCGGTGTCAGCAACCGCCTCGGCCTGCACTACGAAGGCAAACGCACGCTGGTGCTCGGTGAGCATCTGAGCAGCGTCCGGCACAGCGATGAAGATGGCAACACCTGCCCCAACTACTGGCACTTCTCGCCGTACGGATTCTGCCCGTATGGTTGCGATTACTGTTACCTGGCCGGCTCGCGCGGCGTACGGTTTTCACCGACCGTGAAGGTCTTCATGAACCTGGACGAGATGCTCGATCGCATCAACACCGTGGCTCGCAAACGCGGCCGACCGATGCCGTTCTACCTCGGTAAACTTCAGGACGGCCTGGCGCTGGACCGGCTTACCGGATACTCCCGCCGCATGATCCGATTCTTTGCCGATCATCCTTACGCCAGGATGACTGTGCTGACCAAAAGCGTAGACGTCGAAAATCTGCTCGACCTCGATCACCGCAAACACGCGATTCTTTCCTGGACCACCAATCCCCCCGATGTTGATCGCCAGTTTGAGCCGAACACGCCCAGTGTAGGCAAACGGATTCAAGCGATGCGCCAGTGCGCCGCGGCGGGCTATCCTGTGCGAGCCGTGGTGATGCCGATCATTCCCCTCGACAACTGGCGCGATGTGTACGAAGTGTTTCTTCGTGATCTGCTGATGCGTGTGCCGCTGTCTCGCATCACCCTCGGCGGCACCTGCATCTACAAACCCGCTCTGCAACTGGTCGATCTCAAACTCGGCAGAGGAAATGCAATCTCGCGCGATTTGCAATCGCCCGATATCGACGGCGACCGCCGGGCACGCTATGCCGAGGGCCAGCGCGTCGATATCTATCGCCACCTGATCCAGACGATCCGTTCGATTCAACCTGAGTTGCAGATCGGCCTGTGCCTCGAACACACATCCGTCTTCGAAGCGTTGGGCATGACGCCGGCCATTGGCCAGTGCAACTGTCTTTTGTGAATGAAACCGGGGCCGCCGATGTCCGCCATTTCCGAAGGTTCGTTGCCGTATCTTCTAAAGGATCAATCATATACCCATTCACCATCGCGTCAGGAACTTGTTCGTGTTCTGAAATACATCGATCAGTGGCGCGAATGGATGTATCAGATCTGGCAAGGCGAGGGCGCTAACGACCCAGCGGAAGAAGTGGATGACCTGTTTTCGATTGCCGTACTGCTGTACTATTGCGTCCGGCGCTGGAGCCAAGACGAGCGGGGCAAACAGTTGTTATGCGATAGTCAGTCTTGGGTAAGCGTCAATGCGCTGGCACGAGATTGTCGAGATGAATTGCCGAACTTGATCGGTTGCACGATGTTTCCGCAAGCCGCGTTCGCATCCACTGATGAGGTGCCGAAGGCTGTTCGCGAGTGTGATTGGGTGCATCGCATTTGGGAAGCATTGGGGCATCTTTTCGATGGCCGACCACTGCCAGTGTGGTTTTTCGGCGATCTGCATCAACTGTGTATTGCCCGGCCCCTCATGCCACATTGCGAAGGCACTCGCGGTCAGCGATCCGAAATTCGCTCCAGACGCGGTATTTACTACACACCAGCGCCAGTCGTCGACTATTTGGTGGCGCGTACGCTGGCGGGTTACGAGTTCGATGTGACTGGTTCCTCGCCAACGATTCTCGATCCATCATGTGGAACTGGAAATATTCTGCTCGCAGCTTTTCGCTGGCTTTGTGATGGTTACGCCATTCTCGCCAATGGCGCATCAGCAGACGACAATCTGAATGCGCGCCTTAACATGCTGTGTAAACACATCGCCGGTCGTGATGTCGACGGCAGGGCTGTCACATGGGCGCGGCGAGGCGTGGTCTTGCAGGCAGTCGAAGATTTATGGGAGGCTGTCGACGATGTCAATGTTGACCATGTGTGTAGGTTGCCTGGAAAGAAACATTTATCAAGCCGACTATCTTGCATCGATTGATCCGCAAAACATGCTGCCCGGCGATCGAGGCATTGACTTCATCCTTGGCGGTCCACTCCTGGTGCCGGGTCTTGTCATTTTATACCCCCTCGAACCCCACTCCCGGTATCAGAAACCGCATTCAACCCTCGTCGCAGTGATATCCCCCCCCCTCAGGGGGCTGCTTGATGCTACCGGGCCTCTGGATGGGATTTTCCGGGTACGGTGTCGGGACTTGCCGGCGTTTGTGAATTGCAGGTTAACATGTGTACATTCGGCGCTCTGGGCCGGAGTACATGTAGAAGACGCATGAGCATTGATTCGAACACTGTCGTCCGCGTGATGTTTTCTGACCGCACCACGCTGCTGGCGTTCATCTGGACGCTGGTGCGCGATGTGCACGTGGCTGAGGACATCTTTCAGGACATCGTCATGGAAGCCATGGCCAAGGCCGCCGACATCGAAGACACCGATCACCTGCGGGCCTGGATTCGGCAGGCGGCACGTTTCCGGTCGATCGACCACATGCGCCGTCAGACTCCCGTCGCCCGCCAACTCGACGATGATGTGATCGATCTGCTCGACGAGCAGTTTGTTGAACTTGAGCAGGCCGACAGCTCCGACTTGCTTGAAGCACTGTCCCACTGTCTCGGCCATCTGACGCCACGCGGCCGTCAACTCATCGAGATGCGCTACGGTCAGTCGATGACCGGCAAACAGGTCGCCGATCAGATGGGGCAGACCGCCCACTCTGTCTATGTCGCTATGAACCGGATCTACCGACGCCTGGCCGAATGCATTCACCGACGTTTGGGATCAGACTCGATCGGTCGGGCAAATCACCCATGAATGATGAACTGTTCATTCTGATTCAGCGGCATCTCGACGATGATCTCACTGCCGACGAGACGGTCGCGTTGAATGATCAGCTACGTCGTGATATTGCCGCGCGTCGGCATCTGGTGCATTTCATGCAACTTGCCCAGTTGCATCGTGAATCATTCAATCCGCCGCAGACGCCCCAGGCGTCGGCTGTCGCATCGCAACAGCCTCGTTGGTCCCGGCGTCTGAGTGCGCTGCTGGCCGCTGCATTAATCGGCCTGGTTGCATCTGTCTGGTGGTTTGTGAATGTTCCAAATACTGCGCTGGATTCCGCAGCTTCAGATGGCAACACCCCGGTGGCCATGTTGACCAACACGCAGGGGGCCGTGATCACCTCACGCAGACAACCCATCAAGCTTGGCGATGATTTGGCCGCCGGTCCGATCGAACTGACATCCGGCCGCGCCCAGGTCATGTTTGGTTCCGGCGCTGTCGTTGATCTGGTGGCGCCTTGTCGATTTGAGATGATTACAGCAAAGAAAGGGCGACTCGATTTCGGTACGCTTGATGTGTACGTGCCCGAACAGGCTCACGGGTTTACGGTCAACGCACCCGGTATGCGACTGGTCGACCTGGGAACTCGGTTTTCGGTTGCAGTTCATCAAGGTGAAGAATCGGAGATGCGGGTCACCGAGGGTTTGGTGCTCGTTGAACTGTTGGATGCGGATGACAACGTTCGTGAGTCTTTCCAATTGTCGGCAGGCCAAGGGGCCAGCTACGATGCGACACGCCGGTCGGTGCATCAATTCAAGGCATTTCCGCAGAACGCTGCGGCTGTCGATACGCTTGGTGACAGTCGCATCGAGAAGGCGTTTCAGTATGGCCGCGATGGTTATGACGGATCGGTAGACGTTGTGATCGCACGTGATGCACCTGGAGCCGCCGAGTTCATTGTGGAATCAAAAGCGCAGGAGCCACGGTTGCGCCGGGTGATCGACGCCTGGGGTTCGCCGCTGCCGCCCAGCTATGAAACGACCATGCACACGGTCGATAATCAGGATAGCTGGCGGATTGGACTATTAAAGTTTGATGGCATATTCGATGACATTCCAACAAACGCCAAAATTGTATCTGCCAGATTGCGCCTCCACGTGATCAATCCCTGGGAGGCAATGGCTGTGTGGCGCGTGCTTACGCCCTGGGATGCGGACACGGCAAACTGGAATTATTTCGATGGAGATGGCAGCGGTAGTGATCAGAATGATCATCCCAGCGAGGGGGGCGGGCTCAGCCCCGGCATCAATATATCGCTGAATCCCGTGTATTCCGGGCCTCTTGGACTCGGCGACCAGGAACTGGATGTTACGCAGGTTGTTCAGCAGTGGCGCCTGAAGCCATCATCGAATCACGGGTTCGGATTCACCCAGCTTCACAATGGTAATCGTGGTCAGTTTGTCGCAAACGATGACGAGGCGATCGATCAGCGTCCAAAGCTGACCATCATGTATAAATTAACCAAACCCTGATCTGGTAGTCACGGGAAATAAAAACCATCGATATATGATAACAAAGATAATCTGTTTGGGTAAAGATGCGACCGGATCCCAAGCAGGTCACACACAGAGAGCGATATTCGCTATCCATCCTATATTCTCTGAAGGAGAAGTGTCATGTTTCGATTCGCAATGCACCCGATGATCGCATTGGCAATGGTTGTTGCAGTTAGTGCCGTGACGGCAAACGCCGACACAGTCACGCTGCGCCAGGGGCTCAACGGCTACACCGATACAGTGGATCTGTACATCCGCAGCGGTACGGCCACAAGCAACTACGCCGCCGAGGAGCGGATTGACCTTTGGGGCAACAGCGTCAGCGGGACGACGGCGGGTTTGCCTGACACATCCAATGATTTTCGTCAGGGGTTGCTGCGCTTTGACAATCTGTTTGCAGACGTTCCCACTGGTGCAATCATCAGTTCGGCTCAGCTGACCGTGAACATCGATAATTCTTCGGAATCACTGCATGTTTTTCGTGTCACCACCGGTTGGACCGCGGCCAATGCATCGTGGAATCATTTCGACAGCGATGGCAGTGGCGACAACAACGCCGACCTGCCGAGCGAAGGCGGCGGCCTTACGGTCAATGTTGATACCGTTTCCACACCGGACTACGTGGGCCCGGACAATTCAAGCGGCGGCACCGGTACTGGGGCGCTGAGCATCGACGTCACGAGCACGGTCCAGGCCTGGTACGGCGGGGCCGACAATTTCGGGTGGGTGTTCATGATGGAAGATCTCAATCGCGGTGGCTTCTCTTCCAGCGAATACACCACCGATTCCACTTTGCGGCCGACGCTGGTGATTACCTTCACGGTGATTCCCGAGCCTACTTCTCTGGCGAGTGTGATCGGATTCGGCAGCATGATGTTGATCCGTCGACGTCGAAACGGTTGAGGCAAGCTCGCCAAATAAAACGTAGATGAGCCATGTCATGTTTCGACGCGACGCCTTTACATTGATTGAATTGCTGGTGGTAGTCAGCATCATCGCGCTGTTGATTGCCATTCTGCTGCCATCGCTCAGCAAGGCCCGGCGCGTCAGTCAAGGTGTGGTTTGTGTGGCGCATCAGCATCAGGTGACAGGTGTCGTGCTGATGTTCGCCAATGATCACAAGCTATACATCCCGCCTGTCTGGCTGGACCCGGGTACGACCGGCGGGGTCAAAGGCATCAGTGATTACGGCGGCCGCACACCGTGGGGCGATTACCCGACCAATGGCAGCACCTGGTTGTGGGTCAATACGCTTTGCAAAGGCGGATACCTGCCGGGTGTTGACGCGGTCGGCAATGACGGCATCAACGATTTTCCGGCGGATCCGGAACTGATCGGATGCCCGTTGCAGGAGCCGTATCCATCGATGCGTTTTGGCGGTGGAAACGCCGGGTATTACGCGTTTGGATATCGATCACACAACGAGGACCAGCGCGATCGGTCATACAACTGGTGGGCTTACCGCCACAATGAGGCGACGAACCTCAATGGCATGCGTCACACGAGCCGCCAGCCGCTGCTGATCGATTCACTGCAGGTCTGGTCGTCTGTGAACAATGTCGGGCAACAGGCCACGGGATTGATCACGGGCATCATCGTGCCGCATCTGCGGCATTCGGGTTACGCCAACGTGGCAACACTCGATGGCAGTGCGACGACGAAATTAATCGATGAATTATTTGCGATGGATCTGCCTGAAGTCACCGGCGCCGGTGCGGGTATCACGTACCTGATCGAGCCGGAACCCTGAAATTGAAGTTATCTATTAAACAATTGGGAGCGCTCTTGAAGCAGCATGTTGAATCAAAGGTCATATTGATAGTTCTGCTGATTCTGTCAGTATCAGCTGGCCAGGCCATGGCGTGGGGGGGTGGCCACGATCAGGTGCAAGAGATCATGGTCGATCACTTGCCTTCTGTGATTGCGGAAGGGGCTTCCAAAGCGGCGCTCGAAGAGTCAATCACCCACTGGTCACATTCCCCTGACAGCTTCAAATCATTCGATGCCGAGGCGGACCTGATCGGCCCCAATGGCATGGCGACGCTGAAGCGATACGGCGTCAAACGCCGGTACGATCTACATCATGACTGGGCCCGTCCGGTAGCGTGGGTCTGCCTGGTTGATGCATTGCGTGAAAAGCGATACGACGCGGCGGTGTTCTGGATCGCCTGTATGGGGCACTCGGCAGCGGACATGGTGGCCAGTAATCATCACCCGCTGGCGCATCAGGCAACGTATGAATGGCCCGTACTCAAGGACGTGACTTTCGAGCATGACGCTCCGGTCTCAAAGGCTGCGGGATTGCTGGATCTCCGCGCCGTCACGCGAACCGCGCTGGGGCTTGAAATCTATGCGAAGACCTTTGATGCCATGCGTCTGTCGGACGACGGGCGATCTGCCAGCGATGCGATGATGGCGATCATGATGTACGGCTACGAGGGCGCAACCTACTGCGCCCAACGCGGGCTCAATGTTGTCCGCTACGCGGCAGAATATTCCGACGGTGGCGGCGAGCCGGCTGAGCGTGCCTTGTGGCAGAATCTGAGTGAACTCGGCGCGTGGGCTGCGGTGCGGGTGCTGCGTGATGTGGAGGTTGCGGTGCGGGTGGCGGCAACGGATCAGACGGTCCAGATCGATCGTGCCATGTACGATGCGCACCAGCGTCAGGTCAACCAGTGGATCATCCATCGGCCGCTGCATGAGGAAGCGATGTTCGCACCGCTGCTGAGACCGGTTACGGCTGCGACGCGCCAAGCGATCGGCGTGGTGATGGAGCCGACCTGGCGATTCAACGAAGGATTTCTCGGTTTCCACGCACGACTGATCGCAGCGTCAGTCGCCCGCACATTGTCGGAATCGGAGCGTCGATATGTCACGCTTGATGTGCGCGACCTGGCGGCCAAACCCTGGCCTTCTTCAGATCAAGTGCCTGTGGTGATCGTGGCGGCATCACAGATGCGCGGGCGCTATCACACGATCGACGGTAAAACATTCGGCGAGCACATGGACCGGTATATCCAGTCGGGCGGAAAAGTCCTCTGGATTGCGGGCCAGGGGGCGCTACCTCGGCCGGCACTTTCGCCGATCGCGAGCATGGTGGTCGACTCTCCGCAGAAGGACTGGCCGATTGATCCGGAGACCTTTGAGCAGTGGCGCTTCGGCGCTGCTACGGGCAAGGAAACATGGCCGTTTGTGCGATCACCGGAGATCGGGGTTGGATGGCAAAGGCCGTATTGCGCCTACCGTTTTGACACAGATGGCAAGGCCGTCAGGCGTCTCTGGGAATTGGTGGGGCCGAACCAAAAGGCGATCACTGTCGGCGTGATGCAATACGCCGATGGTCGACCAACGGCAGCCTGTATTCCGATCTATGCATTACACCCTATGCTGCTTCAATATCCCAAAATCTTGGATCACGCCCACGAGCCGCGTCTGGATGATCCGGGACAAACGATACTGCTGAAAACGCTCGAGCGTTTGGCGCATTGATGAACATGTAGGTTGTCATAGCGTTGCCCCGGCGGCCAGTTCGTCGTTGGGTATCTGTTCGTAAATTCGCTTGATCGTCAGATTGGGCGCGTTGCACACCGCCGATGTTGTGAGTTTCAAACCCCCTCACCGCTCTTGAAGCCTCGATACCGCAAGCGCCGTGTCTTGTCGTTTGTAACGGATTATGTTTCGAGAAACTGGATTCGGGGACCAAGCAAATGCGGTTGGTGAGCCCGGGCGGGGGCGCTTGCTGGAATGGGGGTGGGGACGTAACCTGTTGTGTCTGATGAACGGACTGAAGGTGCGTTTGGGCGCGGCGGTCGTGGCGGCGGGCTGTCTGGCGATTCTGGGAACCGCCGGGTGGTTGACGCCGAGCGAGGCCGGTCTCGGGACGCACCAGCAGCTCGGGCTCAGCCAGTGCGCCTGGCTGGGTGATCACGGGTATGCGTGTCCGACGTGCGGGATGACGACAGCCTTTGCGCTGGCGGCTCACGGGCGATTGGGCGCGGCGTTCATGACGCAACCGGCGGCGGCGGTGGGGGCGCTGCTGACGGCGATGAGCGTGTGGATTGCCTTGTGGGTCGTCTACATGGGCGAGCCGGCGATGCGACACATGCGGAAACTGTGGCGGCCCGGGTGGTATGCCGCGATGGTGCTGGTGGGAATCAGCGCCGCGTGGGCGTGGAAACTGACGATCGGATAGGAGCAGTCGATGGCCTTACGAATTTGGATCATCACGATCATGGCGATGGGCGTTGCGACGCTGGCCGGCTGCGAGGCGGCGGGCTGGTTGGCGCAGGGTTTTGAATCGACCGCCCCGCCGGTGCTGGTCAAGGCTGAGTACCTCGGGCTGGAGAATCAGCGCGTGGCGGTGTTGGTCGACGCCAAGCTCGAGACGATGTATCAGCATCCGCTGGCGCAGCTTGAGGTGGCACAGCTTCTGTCTGAGCGCATCGCTGCGAACGTGCCGGGCGTCAGCGTGCTGGACGCCAAGCAGGTCGTCGATTTCCAGCAGCGCAACATCTACTGGAACACGTCGACGTATTCCGACCTCGCCAAGCGGTTGAATGTCAACCGGCTGGTGCTGGTCGACCTCAGCGAGTATCGCCTGCACGAGCCGGGCAATGTCCACCTGTGGCGCGGCACGATTGCTTCGAGCATTGGCGTGGCGGCGACGGATTCGGATAAACCCGACGATCTGGCCTACCAGACGGTGGTGAACGTTTCGTACCCGCCGGACAAGCCGATGGGCGCGATCAAGGCGGACGAACGCACGATTCGGCTGGGCATGCTGGACCTGTTCGCCCGAGCGGTCGTCGGGAAGTTTCACGATTACGAACAGGCGCGCGAAAGCAAATGACTCGATATGCGGCGACGATGATGATGACGATTCTGCTGGCGACGGTGGCGCTGGCGGCGGGGTGTCAGGCGCCGGCGTATGTGTTGTCGAACGTGCTGCCGCGGCCGAAGATACCCGCGGTGTTCGAGCCGCCGGACCAGCCGACGGTCGTGCTGGTCGACGACCCGCATCACCTGCTGCCGAATGTTCAGCTTGTGTCGCTGATCGCCGGGCGTGCCGGTGATGATTTGAAGGAAAACGATGTAATCAGCCAGGTCGTGCCGCACACGCTGGTGGCGGATCTGCGAGCGCGTGAGGCGGACTTCGGGCGCTGGCCGATTGATCATGTCGGGAAGAACGTCGGCGCCAAGCAGGTGATCTACGTGCTGATCGAAGGCTATGACATGCTCGAAACCGACACCAGCGCGATCTACCGTCCGACGGCTGCGGTGCGTGTGAAGATCATCGACGTGGCCACCGGCCGGCGATTGTTTCCGCAAAGCGATTCGCTGGGTTACCCGGTCACGGTGCAGAAGTATTACCGTGATGCGCACGACGTCGGCGTCGGCGACAACGCGATCATGGCCCGACAGCTTGCCGACCGCGTGGGAGAAGACATCGCGTTGCTGTTCTACGAACACAAGCAGCGCGAGGTCGGCTCGGGCTTCCAAGACTGATCATTCATGCTGACTGTCCACCTGATTGAATCCGATGCCGCTGATGCATTGACGTTGCGTCTGCTGGGCGACCTGCTGGCCGCCGGGGCGTGCGACGGCGCGGTGCGTGTCATCGGGCCACGCTGGCTTGCAAGAAAAGTTGAACGGGCGGGGCTCACGATCGATCGGGCGATCAACACCTCGGGCTCGCGCTTCAGTGACGGGCGCGCCATGCGGGCCGCGTCGCGTGGTTTCGATTGCGTGCATACATGGTCGCTGCGCGGTGCGACGCTCGCAGCGATCGCCTGCAGCAGGATGCCACAACGCATGACTCTCACCGCCGCGCCGCAGTCGGCGCCCGGCCTGATGACGCGCCGACTGATTCATCGCGCCGGCGTCACGGGGTGGTGCATCGGCGCCGGGGTGCTCGGGGTGATGATCGCCGCGGGATTTGACAGTGAATCGCTGACTCCAATCGCGCCGACCGTTGATCCGGGGCACATCATCTGCGACGCCCGCAGCATGACGCGCATGCGACTGGGCGTCAGTGATCACAACATGAAGCTGGCGCTGCTGGTCGGGGACAGTCCCGGCGCGATGGATGTGTTGCGTGCGGTGCTGGCGGCCGGTCTCGTCGACGAAACGGGGCGCAGCCTGCGTGTGGCGATCTCACCGAACTACCCCGGTCTGCGACGGGCCATGCGGGCTGTCGATGCCGAGCAGCGCGGCGAACGGGTGATCATCACCCACCGGGCGGATAAACCCTGGCAGTTGGTCGGCGCTTGCGATCTGGCGATCGCCGTCGGCGGCGGACTGTCGACCACCTGGGCCATGGCGGCCGGTCTGCCCATCGCCGCCCAGCAACAGCCGTCCGTGATCGACCTGCTCCAGCACGAACACAACGCGCTGTTGGCTCCGGCCGATTCCGCCGGTGAACTCGCCCGACGCATCCGCCGCCTCATCGATGAACCCGACACGGCCGCCGACCTCGGCCGCGCCGCTGCTGAAACCGCCCGCACCGAGTTGCATCCCTCGGCTACACGACTGGCCGGGTAAAACATTTTGCATCATTCACGACCGTGTCACGCCCGGGCTCGATGTCAGGCGGGCATACTGTCATAATGGTCTACTCGCGGCGTATTGAAATGGAGCCTGGTGGTTGTCGTGCAGATGTCGTTGTCCATATCGAGTGTGGTGACGCTGGTCGCAGCAATGGTGGTGCTGGCGGTGGTGCCGAGCGTCAGCGCGTTGGCGGTGGCGGCGCGGGCGGCTTCGTCGGGGTTCTGGCACGGCATGCTCACGGCCGTGGGCATCGTGGCGGGTGATCTGATTTACATGCTCATTGCCGTGGTGGGACTGGCGGCGGTCGCTGAGTCGTTCGGCGGTCTGTTCACCCTGATCCAGATCGCCGGCGGGTTGTACCTGATCGCGATCGGGGTGTTGACCTGGCGAAGGCGGGCCGAGGCGGTGCGGGCCGATCCGGTGGCGGGGAGTTCGAAATGGTCGTGGGTATCGAGCTTCACCACGGGCTTGGCGATCACGCTGGCCGACCACAAGGCGATTCTGTTTTACCTGGCGTTTTTCCCGGCGTTTGTCGATCTGGCGGCGCTGACGACGATCGACCTCGGCGTGATCGCGCTGATCACGTTCGTGTCGATCTGCGGGGCCAAAGCGATCTACGCCGCCCTGGCGGTGCGATCACGCTTGCTGATCAGCGCGAAGGTCCACCGCCTGGTCGACCGCGTCGCCGCGGCGGCGCTGATTGCGGTGGGCGTGTTCGTGTTGATTCGGCCTTGGGTCGCGGACTTTGGCAGCGTTTAGACCCGGCGGCGGAGACAGAGCACTGCGGCCACGAGGAGTGTACTGACGGCGGCGGGCTGTGGGATGGGATTGAACTCGTCGTAGGTCCAGTCGATCAGGTCGTGGTTGTTCCAGTCGGCGCCGGTGGCGGCAGTGAAGCCGATGTAGGCTGTGTCCTGCCCGATGATGTCGGGGATGATCAGGTCGCGCGTGAGTTGGGCGTCGGTGGGGCGGGTGGTGGTCTGGCTGACGCGGACCTCGAGGATAGCGCCGTCGTAGTCGATCCATGCGAACCAGCGGTCGCCGTTGTTGAAGTCGGGACTGACATCGACGGTGTAGAGCATGTCGACGCCGTGGTTGACGCTGCCGTTGAGGTCGATGCCCAGGTGATTGGAGGACGGATCGTTGTTGGCGGAGTTATGCCAGGTGTCGAACTCGACGCCGACGGCGGGAGTGATGCCGGTGAACCCTATGCCCTGGCCAAGGCCGCCGAGGCTGCTGGAGACCGGCTGGACGACAAAGACCATGCCGTCGGCGCCGGTTTCGGTATTGCCATCGAAAAGGGTGCCGCCGGACTCAGTGAAGCGGAAGCTGAAGGTGGTGGAGAAGTTGGTGGCGTCGACCAGATCGCTGGAGAAGATCGACCCAGCCTGATTGCCGCTGGCCGGGGTCAGTCGCAGCACGACGCCATCGGTTCCGTTGTCGACAGATGCCGCGGCGCCGTTGAGCACCAACCCGGAGGTGTCGGAAAAGTCGGAATAAACGACGATACCCTGCGTGCTGCTGCAGACGGCGCATACCAACCCGAGCGTTATCAATCGAATGATCATCTTGCTGTCTCCCGTATCTGGCCGCCGGCGAGGCTGCCGTATGATGGCATTGTATCAAACTTGACGGACCCGACTCAAGGCCTTTTCAAATAAAGCAACAGCCAGACGCAGCAATCTGACGATCGCCCGCTAAATGATGCAGCCAGCGTCAGTTGTTTTGCTGTTGCTTCCGCTGATCAGTCAGCAGCTTTTTGATGGTGGAGGCGGTTTCGGCAAACGTGGCTGAGTGGACATCGGGTTTGGCGAGGGTGCCGTCAACACGGACGCTGGAGAGATTGGATTCGATGCCGCGGATCATGCGGTCGATCTCGCCGGTGCCGAGGATGGGGATGCCCTTGAACGGGCGGACCGAGGCCAGGGCGTTGAGCTTGACGGGACTGGCCATGCCCTGGGTGATGTCTTCGATGACGCCGTCGAGAAGGATTTCGGTGGAGCGGTTGGCGTATTTAAACCGGTCGATGACGATCATGCCGCGTTCAAGACGGGCCTGAACATTGCCATAGCCGACGGGCTCGGTGGGACGCGAGCCGATCAGGCGCATGATGCCGCCGAGGATGTCGGTGTTGACGAAGTTGGAATCGGCAAGGGTCAACTCACCGCGGCCGACGAGGGCTTGCCAATCGCCGACGGGCCCGATGGCGTTGAAGTGACCCGAGAGCTTGCCGGGCACGGGTTCGCCGGGCTCGGTGCGAAGGGCCTCGGCCAGCACGTTGGTGTTCAGATCATGCAGCGAAAGACGCAGGTGGTTGTACCACTGATCGACATGCGGACTGAACGACGCCCAGACTTTGACTTCGCCTTCGGCCAGGGCGATCGTCGACTGGTCAATGATCGTGCGGCGGGGGCCGATGTAGGCGACCATCGACCCGGCGCCGAAGTGCAACCGCTCGACGACCACCGCCTGATCGACCGGCGTCCAGTTCACATCCAGCCGCAGCGGCTCGGGCGCGCGCGGGTCGGCGGCGGCCGCGCACTGGATGGTGGCGTCGAGTTTGCCGCTGATTTTCGACAGGGCGGGTTTCCACCCGGACAGGGCGGTCGGGGCAAACGACTTGAGCGTAATGAGCCCCGTGCTCTTTGAAATATCAGCCAGATCGACGGTCGCTTCGCCGTCGATTTCACCCCCGCCGAGCGTGCCGTGAATCTCGGTGAACTGGATCGCCTGCTCGTCGATTTTACCAACAACTGCGATGCGCCCCAGCGTCCCGCCTGCTTCGACGGCCAGGTCGGATTGCAGATTGATGTCGCCGGTGATGACTTGCTCGGTGATGTCGACATCGAAAGCGACCGATCCGTCGACAGCCATGGCGAGCCCGAGCGCCTTGGCGTCAAGCGGCCACTGCTGGGGCTTGAGTTCCGCGCGGAGCGTGTTGCCGTCCTGGAGGTTGAACATGACACGGCCCTCGGCGCGGCCGGTGTCTTTGAGCAGGACGATGGGGTCGAGGCTGAGCACGCGACCGCGTGTGCTCAGGCGGCCGGTCATGCGGTCGAAGGTCAGCTTGTCGCGTTGAAAGTTTTCAACCTCCCATGTGCCTTCAGCCCGTATGCGATCGACGACCCCGCGCGGCAGATGAACCTGCAACTGGGCGGAAGCGAGCCCTTCGAGATTCAGTTCGGGATTGACCACGGTCGACACGGCCGACAGGCTGATCTTGTCGATGGCAAGCTTGAGCTGGGTCGTCATTGTCTGCGGATTGAACGCGCCGGAGGCGGTGCATGTGCCGCCGAGCATCTCGAAGGTCTCGGTCGACAGTGACAGGGCGCCGTCTTCCCAGCGGGCGGATGATTTGACGGTGACCGGGTCGATCGTCTGCTGGTTGACGATGATGTCGTCGATGGCCAGAGAGCCGTCGGCGGTGATGATGGCCTCGTCGCTGAACGAGCCGCCGATAGCGCCGGTCCACCGGGCTGTCGCGGCCCACGGGGGAACATCCGGGCGCGAAGGATCGTCGATGGCATGTTCGTACGTCACGGTTGCCTGGAGATTCAGCGGGGTTTTATCCGCGAAGGTGTATACGCCATGCGCGGTGAAGGCGGCATCTTCCCGGGTCAGCGCGAGGCGGTCGATCTCGATGGCGTCCGCATTGCCTGCCGCAGTGAGTTTGATGTCGATCAGGCGACTGTCACCGGGGATGGCGAAGTCGTCGATCGAAGCGGTGGCGTCCCACTGGCGTTGTGATACGTCGGCATGACCCGCGGCGGTGATTCGGTCGAGCGTGATCGGCTCGGCGCCGATTGAGGTGAACCGGCCGCGCGGTAGTTTGATCGACCAGGTCAGCGCACCGGCGGGGTCGCCCTCGACGGTCACATCGGCGTCGGCTTCCCATTGCCCGGATTCAAGCGTGCCACGTGAGTGAATGGCGGTTTCAAGGTGCCAGCGGTCCGCGGCGAGTTTGCGCAAGTCTGCGGTCAGCGAACCGTGATGGTCCACCTTTTGTGCGGCGAACTTGCCGAGCCAGTCGGCGGAGAGTTTTCCGCGTGATTCCAGCAGATTCCACGTGCCGGTGATTCGGGCGGTGGTGTCGCGGGCGGAGGCTTCCAGGGCGGTGGCGTGGAGGGTGGAGCCGATGACGGCGATGCGGCCGTCGGTGAGTTTGATCACGCCGAGGCGGTCATCGCCGGTCGTGATGTTCAGCGCGATCGGGCTGAACGTGACCGAGTCCGCAAGTGTCATCGACAGCGTACCGGCGGCTTCATACTCGCCGATGCTGAGTTGCCTTGTGTCGATGCGCGCGGTGTATGAATCCTCGCTGACATCGCCGATCAGGTGCAACTCAGCGGACGCTGGCGCGATGGCGGCGGTGTCGACGAAGGGCTTCAGCAGGCTGTCGATATTGTTGGCGGTGAGCGTCAGTTCGTGATGCATCTTGCCGACGGGATTGACACTGCCTTCGAGCGTGAGTTGCTCGCCGGCCGTGAGTTTGATGCGCCATGCCGTCGGGGGCAGCGAATCGGCGTTGAAGGTGATCTGGTCGTACGTGCGTGATCGGCCTTCGGCATCGGTCACAGCAACGCTCGCCTTTTTGATGTTCACCGACGGCAACGGCCCGGGCTTTGAGCCATCCTCTGAATGCGCGGCGATCAGGTCCATCGCACGCTGCCAGTTCCACTGACCGGTCGCGTCCTGCTTGAGCGTTAGGCTGAGCTCGGGACACTCGACCGATCGCAATCCGACATCGCCGCTGAGCATGATCGTTATCAACGAAGCGTGATCGACGCGTAACGCATACGCTGACATCAGGCCTCCAACGTCTTCATCCGTCGGCAGTGACAACACCACCTGGCTCAACGTACTGTGGCCTGACCACCCGGTTGTGAATTGTTTCATGCGCACGCGCAGGCCGGTCGCCTGTTCGATCTGCGTGATGACCAGTTGGCGAGGCCAGTCCGACCACAGCACAAGCTGCACCGCACCGGCCGCCAGCGCCAGCACGATCACCACGAACACCAGGATGCGGAAGGACCAACGCCGCACGGTGTCTCACTCCAGGGGTTGGGTCGGTGGAATGTCGCTGATGCTCTTGGGGCCGGACCCGAAGAACCACCAGTCTTCGCGGTGGCTGCGTCCGACGAAGGGGCCCGAGGCGGTGAGGATCTCGCCGGTGTCGGCCCAGTAGGCGACCAGGGCGATGCTGGCCGTGCCCCATTGGCGGGAGTTTTTGATCAGCGCCAGTTCGGGGGTCGTGATCGGCACCGGCGGAGCGCCCGCCGCCGCGGCGACGGTGCCCAGCGGAATCGACGGTATGCCCAGCAGGAATTCGTATCGGTCGATGCCGACGCCGCCGGAGCGAACTTCGACGATAACCTGTGCTTTTTCACGATCGTTGACAAGCTGCCCGCCGGCGAGCAGCAGTTGCGCCCGCACGTCGCCGATCAGGTACGGAAAATCTTTCGCCGGCATGTAGGTGTCGTCGACGAAGAGCGTCCGCCCGCGCAGCGCCTCGCCGGAAAGTTGTTGCACCGCGTCGCCGGCGGCGGTCGACATCAGAAACTGCTCTGTGGCTGTCTTTGGTGGATCGGTCGTTCGCACGGATGTGCAACCCCCGGCCCAAAGCGCCGCAACGAACACCAGAATGGTCAGCTTCAACGTACTCACAGGACTAAACGGTAGCGATCTAACATGACGGAGTAAATCAGCCCAGCCACTTCAATAGATCGCCTGCAAAATAAGTCAGAATCAGGTCTGCGCCGGCGCGCTTGATCGCCGTGGTGACTTCCACGGCCGCATCTTCCAGGTCGATCCACCCGTTGGCTGCGGCGGCGTGAATCATGCTGAACTCGCCGGATACGTGGTACGCCGCCACCGGCAGATCGGTCGAGTCGCGCACCTGCCGGATGATGTCCAGATATGCCGCGGCGGGTTTGACCATCACCATGTCCGCGCCCTCGGCGATGTCGAGTTCGAGTTCGGTGCGCCACTCGCGACTGCGGCGGTAGTCCATCTGGTACCCGCGTCGATTACCGAACTGCGGGGTGCCTTCGCCGGCGTCACGGAACGGGCCGTACATCGCCGAGGCGTATTTGACCGAGTAGCTGAGGATCGGCATGTTTTCATAGCCGGTGGCGTCCAGGGCTGTGCGGATCGCACCGACCATGCCGTCCATCATGCCCGAGGGCGCGACCACGTCGGCGCCGTTTTCAGCCAGCAGCACCGCCTGTTGTCCGAGCAGGTCGAGCGTGGCGTCGTTGTCGACGGTGACTGCTTCGTCGGCGTGCAGCGCGCCGCAGTGGCCGTGGTCGGTGTATTCACACAGGCACAGGTCGGCCATCATCACCACATCGACTCCTGCGTCGCGCACGTGTTTGAGCGTGAGGTTGACGGGGTTGTCGGCGTCGAGGGCCGCGCTGCCGGTGGGATCTTTGTCACCCGGTTCGACCACGCCGAAGAGGATGAAGCTGCGCAGGCCCTGGTTGGCCAGTTCTTCGATCTCTTCGACGGCCCGGTCCGGCGACATCTGCGCCACGCCCGGCATCGACACCACCGGCTTGTGCAGCCCCTGGCCGTGGCGGACAAACAGCGGCAACACCAGGTCGTCAGCCGTCAGCTTCACATCCGCCACCAGGTCGCGCATCACCTGCCCCCGCCGCAACCGCCGCGGACGCAGATACGGTTTGAATGATTGGTCGTCAGTCATAATGATCAGTATACCCCATTTAGCGGCTGGCTTGCCTCGCCGCTGAATGCGCCATGAACGCCGCGAAATGGTACATTTGGGGGCATGGCGGATGGTCACACATCGCAGCGGCCGACGGCGCTCTGGCGCAATGTCAGCTTTCATCTGCTCTGGTCGTCGACATTCGCCAGCGGCGTCGGTGATCGGTTGATCATGAATGCAGCCCTGCCCATGCTCGGGTATGGACCCGAAAGCGCCGAAAACGCGTCGATCCAGGCGGGCATTCAGTTCTTCTTTTTTCTGCCGTACCTGTTGTGGTCGCCGCTTGCGGGATGGCTGAGCGACCGGTTGCCGCGCAAGTGGATCATGTTCGCGGCGGATGAGACGCGCGGCATCATTTTGCTGCTGGCGTTCATGATGGTGCCCGCGGGGATGCAGGAAGTGCCGGCGGCCCACCACTGGCAGGTCTGGGCGGTGATTCTCTGCGTGGGCGTGATGGCGGCGACATTCGTACCGGCCAAGCTGTCGATCGTGCCCAACGTCGTCGGGCTCGACCTGCTGTCGCGGGCTAATGCGGCGGTGGTCTCGATGGGCATCATCGGCAACCTGATCGGGTTCATCGTCGGCGGACTCATCGTCGAACACTCGCTGCGGGCGATGATCATGACCGGCGCAATGGCGTACATGATCAGCGGAACATTCTGGGTGTTTTTGAAAACACCGTGGCGGCAGCGGGCGCTGGAACTGTCACGTCCGATTGCCGACATCGCCCGCGGGTTGCGCTATGCGATGTCGCATCGGCCGGTGCGCGTGCTGATATTCACAGCGGCGCTGGTGTGGGGCGGGGTGGCGGTGTACATGCCGGCGCTGGCGGTGGTCAATGTCGAGCTTTATCACCGAAGCGCGGCGGGGTTCATGTTTGTCGCGGCGCCGGTGGGGCTGGGCATGCTGATCGCGGCGTTCATCCTCGGCGTGTGCAATCCGCGATTCGGCTCCGAGGTGCTGATCATGCTGGGGCTGGTGCTTTGCGGAACCTTCATCGGACTGCAGATGATCGTGCCGGTGTTTGGTATCGGGGTGGGCATCGCGCTGATGACAGGCATCGGCGCGGGGGTGCTGCTGGTGCCGCTGAACACGATGCTGCAGCGCTGCTCGGCGGATCACATCCGCGGGCGCGTGTTTGCAGCCAAGGAGATCATTCAGGAGTTCGGGCAGGTGGTGATCTCGTTTGTGATCTGGCAGGCCGGCGCGGCGGCGGACCCGTGGATGCGTCCGGCATCCGGCGCGCTGGCGATCGGACTGATCGTGATGGCAGGTTTCGGGCTGATGTATTTCGTGCTGACCGGGCCGGGACCGACACGGGCGATGAATCTGCTATGGCGGCTGGTTCGGATGTACTGCGAGATTGTTCACCGGTTGCAGGTTTACGGTAGGCAGCACATGCCGCGGGATGGGGCGGTGCTGCTGGTCAGCAACCACACCTCGGGGCTCGACCCGGCGTTGCTTCAGTCGGCGGTGGCGCGGCCGGTGTGCTGGATGATGGCGCGGGAATACATGATCGGCCCGCTGGGGTGGCTATGGCGGACCATCATGCCGATCGGCGTGCGGCGTGGGCGGCCGGACCCGCAAGCGGCGCGGCAGGCGATCGGACGTCTGGCCGCCGGCGAAGTCGTCGGAATCTTCCCCGAAGGGCGGATCAACCGGGAAGGTGATGACGTGATGGATTTCAACCTGGGCCTGGCCATGATTGCCCGTCGGGGCGGGGCGGTGATCGTGCCGGTTTACATCAGCGGCTCGCCGCGCGGGGGCAAGCCGTTGGGGGCGTACCTGAGGCCCAGCCGGAGCCGGGTCAGGTTCGGCGAACCGATTGATTTGTCTAAAATCGCTGAATCCGACGAGGCGGTCGTCGTCTATGTCCGGGAGCAAATTCGCAGGCTTGGGGGATTTGTTTAGACAATGTGAGGGGTGTGATCTACTATTGGGTCCATGATCACGCTTGGTCAGAAGCACGAAGCTGTCGCCCGTCTGCTCGCCGTGGAGTTGGCGGAGGTCGAGTCGCGCTTTGCCGCCGAGTTGGTCAGTGACCTGGCTTGCGTCAACGACCTGGCCCGCCACCTGGAGCAATACCGCGGGAAGATGCTGCGGCCGATGTTGGTGATGCTCAGCGGGCTGGCGACGTCGCCGAGCGGCGAACTGGTCGACGAGCACCGCACGTTGTCGACCGTCGTCGAGATGGTACACATGGCCACGCTGGTTCACGACGATGTGCTCGACGATCAGGATGTCCGCCGCCGCGCCACGACGATCAACCGCCTGCGCGGCAACGAAGCCGCCGTCATGCTCGGCGACTACCTGATCAGCCACTCGTATCATCTGTCGGCCTCGATCGGGTCGCAGACCGCCTCGCGTCTGATCGCTGATGCGACCAACACCGTCTGCGAAGGCGAACTGCTTCAGCTTCATAATCGCAACAATTGGTCGCTGGATGAGCAGACCTACTTCGACATCATCCGCCGCAAGACGGCCGCCCTCTGCGGTGTGGCCTGTCGCCTGGGGGCGCTGTACAGCGGGGCGGATAAACCCACCTGCGATGCCATGACGCAGTACGGCGAACTGCTGGGCAACGCCTTTCAGATTGTCGACGACGTATTAGACCTGACCGGCGACGCGGCCGTCGTGGGCAAGTCGCTGGGCAAGGACCTGGAAAAGGGTAAGCTCACGCTGCCGCTGATTCATCGCCTGGAAACCGCCCACCCCGAGCAGCGCCAGGAACTGATCGACCTGCTGCGCACGCCCGGCCCGGAGCAGTCCGAACGCATCGGTCGCATTCTGGCGGAGAGCGATTCACTGCCTTACGCCCGCCGCCGCGCCGAGCATCTCATCGACCAGGCCAAGCGGGCCATCAGCATCCTGCCGGACTCCCCAGCCCACGACACGCTGATCACCATCGCCGACGCAGTGATCACCCGCGAGTTTTAATCGCTGAGAACGTGGTTCTGGCAAACTGTTGTTAAACGGTCACCATGTTTAGCGGGCGATCGTCAGATCGCCGTGTACGGTGTGACGAATGCCCACTGCTGTGGCGGTTTATGTTCCTTGGCCGGGTTGTCATTGACATAATGGATAGCGCGACGGATATCTGCATCGGTGTTCAGAAACACTTTCCAGCCGTTGCGTGCCCAAGGCGACCCGGCATGCGGCGACAGGCCATCGGATTTCAATCGCATTGTCGCGGCTTGTTTGAGACGGCGGACGATTTGCTCGACATGATAGTCATGCCGCGCGATGACCATGTGCACGTGGTCTGGAAGAATCGCGCACGCATAGACGGAGTAATGCGACTGTTCGACCGCCCAGCGAAAACCGTTTGCGATCGACAGAGCTTGCTTGCCGGTGAAATGAACAGGTGGGAATTTCAATTGCTCTTTTGCTTGTGATCGTTGAGCCCGATCATGCGTTGCACCAGCGACGGAGCGGCGTATGTTGGTTTTCGTTGCGGGGCCGAAACGGAGCAGTTCCCACTTGCGGACAAAATCGGACCACGAGCCGCGCGGGTCGTTGGGCAGCCAGAATCCGTAGGCAGTGAAAATAACATGCGATGCCCGGATCATGCGATTGATGATAACACCTTTGGCTGCGGTTCGTCAGAGCCGCGGTTTTCAGATGCCACGCTGAAGAGAGCGGCGATCTGACGATCGCCCGCTAAACGGTAGTGTTATTTTGTTTGCAGCACCGTCGTGCCGGCCACATCGAAAATCACTGGGCCGTCGGGGCTGATCAGGGCAGTGTCGGTGTGGTCATCGCGGGTGATGGTGATCGTGTAGACATTCGCAGTGCGGTCGATTGTGACCAACTTCACAGCGGGAGCTGTATCGCCGGCGGCCGGTTCGAGAACGGCGGCGAACTGCACATGCTTGCCGGTGCGGGTGAAACGCGCCAGTGGGACACGGTCGTCGACTGAAGCGCCGACGCCGTCGCCGACCATCACGGCGGTGCCGGTTTCGGGATTCATCAGCAGGTGGGTCGTGGCGGGCTTGTCGTTGAACTGCACACGGATCGAGTCATCGCTGGAGCCGGCGGCGCGGACGTTGATGTAGTCCGGTGGTTTGATCTCGTGATCTGAGCCCGCGGCATCGCAATGGACCGCATCGCCGCGGTTGTGATACCAGAAGTCGAAACGGCGGGGGGCGTCGGCCGTCAGATCGTCGAACACCAGCAAATAGGTCGGCGAGGCGATCAGCCAGCGGCTATGGGTCACGCCTTTGTACGCGCCGGTCAGTTCAGCGCCGACAGCCGCGTATTGCGCATTCGCCGCGAAGGTCAGGCGGCGGCATTCGCCTTCGGCCTGCGATGCTGCATCGACGGTGACGGTGTTGTGGCTGAGTGTGGCGCGATACCAGTTGCGGTGGATCGGCAGGCGGTAGGCCTGGCTCTTGGCGCGGCCGGGGTCGACACCGCACTCGCGCCCCAGGGCGTACATCACGAAACTGAGGCGATCGAAGTGATCGTGAAACCCGCCAAAGGGGGCGAAGGTCGTGGCAACGGTCAGCCCCGCATCGCCGCGCGGTCGCAGGATGGCGTGACCGGCGGCCGGGAACAACTCGCTGCCCAGCGATGGCAAGGGCGGAGCCTCTGCGGATTTGTCACGCCCGAAATAGACGCTCTCCCACGTGGGGCTGTCACGCAGACCGATCAGCAGCGCGGGATCGTGATACGCCGCGTAAGCCGGTTCCATCAGGTAGTCACGACCGAAGGCGCCGGTTCGGACATCGTCGCCAAAACGCGGCAGGCGACGATCAGGCATGGCGTAGCGCGCCGGCAGAGTGAACATTTTTTTGAACAGTGGGTGTGAATACAGATCGACGCCGACGTGTCGGGCGGCCTCGGCGTGGGCGGTCAGCGCATACAACGTGTAGAAGTGATAGCCCCACGAGTTTTCGTACCAGAACCCGTCGGGGTTGATCGAGACCTGCATCTGGTAGGCGAAGCCGTTCTTCGGTTGCGTCAGTGACTTCTGCATCCAGTCGACATCGCCGATGACGGCGCCGCCGATGAACATGGCGGCGTTGTGCCAGCTTTGCCAGTTGGACTTACCGGCCTTGGCCTTGTCCATGTTTTGGAGCATGGGGCGGATCAGCTTGTCGACGATCGCGCGGCGGGAGGCATCATCGAGGGCCGGCGAGTCGGCGATCAGGTCGAAGGCGGGGCCGATGTAACGGACCATGTCGGAGGCTTCGCCGAGAGTCTGCTCTTCGAGGTGGCCCCCGGACCGCGAGCCGGGGCTGCGCCGGCGGTTGTCATGATGCGGGTATTGCAGGTAACGCTCGGCATACCCGAGCAGCACGCTGGCGGCGGAGTCGGCGTAACGACGCTCGCCGGTCAGCGCCCAGGCCCAGGCGGCATCAGTCATGTTGCGGAGGTTGTGGGCGTGTTGTTTGGCGAAGATGACATCGTCGTACGGCTCGCCGGTGTAAACCTTCTCACAACGTGGGCACTGATGCTTGAAGTCACCGAGATAATGCAAGGCGGTTTCACATTGATCGCACTGATACCACTGATTGTGCTGGCTGCCGCGCGGGGGGAAAGTCAGCGGCTTGTCGATGACGCGATCGGCCTGACGGACCACGCTGGTGACGGCCTTGACCCCATCGCGGTAAGCGGCGCGCAGTCGGGCCAGTTCCTCATCACTCGCGGTGACCACCGGGTGCGTAGCGTCCGCCGGGAGCGCAGCGTCGGGGCACTCCCACGCGCGGGCCTGGGCGCATGCGAGGCATGCGATCATGGCAAACACGATGCCGGCGGCGCATCGACGCATGGTCGTTATCGCTTCAGAAAGTTCAGGAAGTTGTCGCGCAGGTAGAGCTTCACATCGCGGGCAAGTTCATCTTCGCCGATGCGCCAACCCGTGGCGGCGATGTCGGCATACTTGTCGGTGAGCACCTTCGCGATCACCGTGCGGCTGTGATCCCACTTGTAGATCAGCTGTTCGAGCACGCGGCAGTCTGAGTGCTGCGGGATGAAACTCACGCCCAGCAACTCGACGCGCAGGCGGGTGATCTGCTCGATCAGCGAGGGGTTGTTCAAGAACCACCAGCACCCGAAGACCATCAGGTTGCCGAACTTTCGCGCGGCGACGGCCAACTCGTGCTGATTCTCCCGCGAGAGCATGGTCACGAAGAATTTGTTGTCCGGGAAGTCGCGACACAGTTCGGTGACTGACGGCACATCGGCGACGAAGCCCATGTCGCCGGCATCGCGCAGGGCGGGGTTCACACCGCGCGCCGAGCCGATCATCATCGCGAACGGCAGATTCCGTTCGGCGCAGGCGGGCAACACAGCCTGGGTGAGAATGCGGTTGCCGTCGGCCCACTTGGCTGATCCGTGGCGGCCTTCGCCGTAGCGGTAGTCCGGTCCCAGCGAGACGGCGGCGTAGATCGATTTCGTGCGGTCGAGCCATTCGCCGAGGAAGCGGCGCACTTCGGTAACCGTCTTGTCGTCGATGTCGACTTTGACGTCGTAGCCCCACTCGGCAAGCTTCGCCGCGGCGGCGGGCCAGTCGCAGAGCAGCGGATCGAATCGCAGCACGGCGGTGAAACGCGGGTCATCACCGACGGCGGGATTGTCGAGCCAGCGTTGTCGTTCGTTATCGTCGAAGACCGCGTTGGTCATCGTGATCGATTCGACATGCGAAAGTTCCATCACGCGGTCGATGTGCTTGTCGGGATCCTGCTCGTCAAACCACCGGCGATACCCGGCCAGGTCGCGATCGCCCGGATCAAGGCCCAACTTCTGCAGGGTGGTGAGCACCCCACGGGCCGCCTCACTGATCGGCGAGCGGTCGAGAAACAGCTTATGCCAGATCAGGTCAGCCTGGGCGGTTTTATCCATCGCCCAGAAGTCGGCCACGGAAACTTCCGACGGGCTGACCACGCGGAACAACTCGGCCACCAGGTAGTGGTAAGTCAGCAGTTCATTGATGCCGTAGAGCATCAGCCCGTTGGCATCGGCGCCGGTCGGGGCGGAGGGCGTCCCGAAGCTGGGCGGATACAGGTGGGTATGCATGTCGACGATCGATTGGCCGTCGATGGCGTCGGCGATCTGGGTGGCGAGGTCGGGGGTGGTGGTCAATGACATGCGCAGCTCCAGGCGGGTCAAAAGGCGAGATTGACAGCGATTACGGTAAATACTGACCGCACGCGGGCAGACCGGAGTATACCGTTAGACAGGTCCGGGTTTTTTGTCGCGGAATGCACAATTTCCCGCCACGAAAAGCATATAGGGGTAGAACGTCGTTCTAAGGCTCAATTTTGAGGTTTTTGAGATGTCGCTCAGCCACCGCAGCTTCGTTCAGGCCATGGTCAAGGATCAGCACCGCCTGCTGGCGTATGTGCTGGCGATCGTGGCGGACGATCATCTGGCGGAAGACGTTGTTCAGGAAGCCTTTACGCTCGCATTCGAGCGGTTTGACACCTTCAACGACGAAGATCATCTCTACGCCTGGCTGCGTGAGACATCTCGTCGTAAGTCGTTGGAAATGCTGAGGAAAGACCGTCGCCAGCCGCGTGTTTTCGATGAAAAGCTGCTGGACCTGCTGGAAGATCAGTGGCGGCAGGTCGAGGTTGCTGAAAGTTCCGCGATGATGGACGCCCTGCGGCACTGCCTGGATGAGCTTTCGCCGTACAGCCGGCAGATCATCGATGCCCGCTACGGGCGGGGGCTGACTGGCGACCATCTGGCCGCGGCGGTGGGGCGGAAGTTCAACACCGTCTATTCGGCTCTCTCACGCACCCACGCGGCGCTGGCTGAATGCATCCAACGCGAAATCCACCGGGGGGCAGACCTGTGAACATGAACGACCACCCTCAGCATGAGCGGTTCATGGAACTGGCCACGTACTACTTGGATAGCGTGGCGACCGACGAGCAGTTCGAAGAACTGTCAGCCATGATGCACGCCGACGAGGCGTTGCGTGAAACCTTCGTGCGGATGAGCCTGCAGACGCGACTGGTCCGTCACCTGATCAGTCCGCGGCTGTTGCTGGACACCGCCCGCGAGCAGGCTGAAGGCGCCCGCATGGATGATGCGGTCGAGCCGACCTCGTCTTGGCGCTGGCGTCTGACCGCCGCGGCGACCGTCGCCATGGCGGCCGCAGTAGCCATCGCTCTGACGTGGTGGATCATGGTGCCGTTGAACACCAGGTCCGGCACCGAAGCGCCTGTGGCGACCCGCACGCACCTGGCTTCCGTCATTGATGCCGCCTTCGCCCAGTGGAATGTTCCGTTGACCGTCGACGCCGACGGGCAGCTGGTCACCGATCGGCTGGACCTGAAATCCGGCTCGGCGACGATCATGTTCCTCGACGGCGCGCAGGTCACGCTTTACGGCCCGGCCAGCTTCAAGCTCACCAGCACCAACAGCGGGCACCTGTATTCCGGTCAACTGATCGCTTCGGTGCCCCAGTCGGCGCACGGCTTTGAGGTCAGCGCCCCCGGCGGCAAGGTGGTCGACCTGGGTACGGAATTCGGTTTGATCGTCGACGATCTGCACGCCACGGAAGTGCACGTGTTTGACGGCGTGGTTGAAGCGGAAATTCATGACGGGCAGGGGCAGGTGCTCCAGCGCCGCCGGTTGACCCGCGGGCAGACGGCCCGGCTCGAGCTCGGCTCTCAGCAGATCATGGCCACACGCCAGTTGCCGCGCTTCTATGCGTCGCATGTTCCGATCGACGAAGTCATGTACTCGAACATGGTGCTGACAGATCAGCCGAAGATGTACTGGCCGCTGGTTCGCATTGGCGGGCAGTCGCCGCTGGTGAACCTGGCCGACGGCGGACGCGCGATCAACGCCGACGCCCGACTCCGTGAGCAGATCGAAGCTGCAATGCAGGGGCTGATGTACTTCGACGGCGCCAGTTCGCTCGGCATGCCGGGCACCGGGTCGTGGGGGATGATTCAGCCGAACAACTTCACGATTGAAACATGGATTTGGCCGGGCGCGATGAGCGAGCCGGGTCACATCGTGCTGGCTGAGCCGGGCAACGGCCGGGCGGGCTGGTCGCTGATGTACGACCCGATGGGCTCAACGTCCGAGGGCGGGCACATCGTCTTCAACGCGTTGGGCATCGATCGTTACGTGTTTGATCAGGCGGTCGTGTCGCGCGATCGGTGGACGCACGTGGCGGTCGTGTTTGATGAACAAAACAAGATTCAACTTTACGTGGATGGGCAGTTGGTTCAGAGCCTGGCAAGCTCGGGGCCGATCCATCCGGCGGATAATCAGTACGTGAAGATCGGCGGACGCGCCGCCGGCGAGCGCTGGGTGGGCCGACTGGCTCACATGGCGTACTACCCGCAGGCGCTGTCAGCTGATCGGATCGCCAGACATGCCAGCCCAGGAGAAACGCAATGAGTGGAACAATGAGAATGTCGATGAAAGCTCGGCGGTGGACCCAACGGTTCACCGCGGCAATGGGGGTTGTGATGTGCGTTGGGGCCGTGCAGGCCTCGACGCTGTATCAGACGGATTTCCCGGAAGCCGAGGGCAGCCTGCCCACAGGATGGGTTGGAATCGTCGACGAAGCGGGCTGGGCCATCGATGCCGCGGGTGATTTACGTTATGGCGGGTCGACCAATGCCTCCTTGGCGCTGGGCGACGGCTTCGTGCTGGGCGACAGTTCGACGGCTGACAGTCTGACAAACGTGGTTGTGTCCGCGGATATCCGCAAAAGCAACGCCGGCATCACCGGCCTGATCACCCACCACCCATCCGGCAGCGGCACTTCGGAAACCTTCTATCACGCCCGGCTCAGCGGCACCACTTCACTGCAGCTTTACCGTTTCAACGGCGGCGTCTCGGCGATGACGGACGACTTCACCGGGAACAACACAGTCACTATCTCCGAAAGCTACACCCTCGGTGAAACCTGGCGACTGGTGATGACCACGCTCGGCGGTAAAGACGCCCAGCAGGTCGGCGCGCTGCTGTTTAACGATGCCGGTCAACTCGTCGGTAAGATTCGCTCCACCTCTACCACGTCGGTCTTGACCAGCGGGTCGGCCGGCGTCCGTGGCGCCAGTCCGTCGGTCTACGAAAGCTTCAGCATCGCCACCCCGACTCAGATCACCACGGCCGATGGCAACGGCGCTGACGCCTTCATCGAATTCCGCACCGATCAGGCCGGCGCCGCCGACACCAACCACGGCACAGATACCACGGTTCAAACCAAGTCCGGCGAAGACTCCAATCAGCTTTATCGCAAGTCCTATCTCCGCTACGACCTGTCCAGCGTCGGTGATGACCAGGTCTTCAGCGCCAGCCTCGACCTGACCGTGAACAATCGAGTGACCACGGGCCAGACGTTCAACGTGTACGCCCTGGTCGATGGCGTCGATGGTGACGACGATCCCTCGGGCGCCGGCTGGATTGAATCCGGCGCCGGCGGCATCACGTGGAACAACGCCCCCGGCAACGACACCGGCACCGGCCTGGATTCCGATGCCGTCCTGCTGGGCACCTTCACCGGCGGCGTCAATGATGAAACCCTCCGTTTCACCAGCGAGGCCCTGGTCGACTTCCTGAACGCCGATACCAACGGCCTGGTCACGTTCATTCTGGTGGATCTGACCCCCGGCAGTTTCGGTGACTCGAATTTCCTCCAGTTTGATTCCAAGGAACAGTCCGGCGGCGTGGCCCCGGCGCTGAGCCTTGTGCTGATCCCCGAGCCGACCTCGCTGATGGTGATGATCGGCATGCTGTTGGGTGTGATCCGTCGCCGCCCGGCGATGGCTGTCGTCACTAAGACGCAAGGAGAATCCAAATGAGATACGAGCACAACCACCAATCGTTCATGACGCTTCTGCTGGCAGGTCTGTTGATGGCCGGCCTGTGCGGATTTACATCGTCGGCGCAAGGCGCGACGATCACCGGCTCGGCATCGGTCGTTTCAGTCAACGACCCCGCTTTCGACCTCACTGCCCGGGGTAATATCGATTGGGCCTACTGGGATACCACGTCCAGCTCCGTGACAGGCGATCCCACCAATGAAAAAGCCGGCGCGTCGGTGGTCGGCTCACTCAGCGCCATCAACGGCACGGGTCTGCGCGGCTCCACCGCCGACACCAAAGCCGACTTCACCTTCACCGATGGCACCTCCCCGGTCAGTTCCACAGTCAACAACGTTTCGGGCGTGTTCAATCAGACCCTGAACACCGAGGACGTCGGCCTGTCGCTGGACCTGACGCTGCCGACCGCCAAAACCTACACGGTCTACCTCTGGCTCAGCATCTATGACGGCACCGGCACATTGACCGCCACCCTGCCGACCGCCAGCCTGACTGATGATTCGGCGCTCTCGGCGGGGCAGAGTTCGGAAAAATTCACGTTTCTGTACACGCTTGAAGTGACCGCGGACAACCCCGGCGAGGTGTTGGACCTCGACCTGGTGCTCAGCGTCAACGGCACCGAAGGCAGCCTGTCGCACGTGCTCATCGACGGCGTGGCGGTCTCGATTCCAACGCCCGCGGCCCTGCCGGCCGGACTGGCGATGATGGGGTTGATGGCGCTTCGCCGTCGTCAGCCGATGCGGATGCACACAGGAAAGTGAGACCTTCTTAGAGAGACGGAGTTGTGTCATGTTTGCTATGAGAATGAATCGGGTATTCGGCTTCGGCGCGTTGGCGCTGGGGCTGATGGTTTCGACGTCGCAAGCGGCGTATATCGAGCCGCTGCTGCGCTATGGGTTTGACGGCGGAACGATCACGGACAGCGGCCTGTCGAACGGCGCCTCGACGGCGGCGGACGGGTCGTATGTCAACGACGCAGCCGCGACGACGGATACGCCGTTCGGGTTTTCGACCGGGGCGATGGACACCAACGGCGGGACCGAGGACTACGCCACAGGCGGTGATGCCGACAAGCTCGACAACCTGGGCTCGCTGACGATCACGGCATGGGTGAATTTTCAGTCCACGCCGGACGGCAACGATCGCATCGTCAGCAAGCTCTTCAACAACAGCGGCCCGCTGACCGGCTGGGACTTCCGCATGGCCAACAGCGGGTTTCTGGGCTTTTCCGAGTTGAACGCCACCGGGTTCAACACGACCCAATCCGCCGGCTCGATCAGCACCGGGCCCGGCTGGCAATTCATCGCGGTGTCGTACAACGCCGGCTCAAAGTCGGCGACATTCTACTCCGGCGCCGAAGCGGCTGCGGTCGCTTCGCTGGGCGGCAGTTCCAACGGCGCCTTCAGCGTGCCCGGGGACACCACCGCCGATGTGCGCGTCGGATCGACGGCCGGGTCCAGCAGCGATCGCAGTCCCGATGCGTTGTTCGATGATGTGCGCGTCTACGCCGGCGCACTGTCGGGCTCGCAGATCGAGACCGTTCGCCGCGAAGCGAGCACGCTGCTGTATCAGACCAGCTTCGACGGTACGCTCGACACGTTGCCGACCGGTTGGGGCGTGCTGCAAGGCGCCGCCGGTCCCAGCGGATGGCGTTTGGATGGCAACGGTTCTTACCGACTGGACGGGTCGGGCACCGGTGTCACCGAATACACCGGCGCGCTGGAAAACGGCGGCGACGCCACCAATCTCGACAACATCGTCATCGAAACCAGCTTCGCCAAGAGCGGCGACAACGTCGGCGGCATCATCGCCCGAGCCCAGGACAACGACAGTTTCTACCACGTGCGTCTGTACGGCATGAACGATGCGCTGGAAATCTACCGCTTCGACGATGGGGCCAACACTCGGATCGCGTTCATGAACGCCACCGACACGTACAACAATGGCGAGGTCTGGTCGTTGAAGGTCGCTCTGATCGGCGATCTGATCGAGGCCTGGCTGTACAACCAGGACGGCACGCAGGTCGCTTTCGCCTCGGCGACGGATTCGACATTCGCCAGCGGGTCGGTCGGCCTGCGCGCCACGCCGCAGGCGTCCTACAAGAACTTCCGTGTGCTGTCGATTCCGAGCCCCGCGGCCCTGCCGGCCGGCCTGGGCCTGTTCACACTCACCATGATTCGGCGACGTCGTCGCCTGTAAACGCTTAGCCGCCTGCACGCGTTCGCTCGGCGAAAGTCGGGCGAATGCTTTGATCAAGAAGGTTCACTCCTACTCGGAGCTTTCCCAGATGAGAAGAGACATGACACAACCTGCCGCCTGGACGCTCGCCCTGGTTGCGGTACTGACGATCAGCATGTCGGCTTCGGCCGCGACGCTGACCGGAGTCGCGCAGGCCAATCCCGTGTCCCCGGCTGATCTGACCGCCTTGAGTGTCGGTGGCGACTGGGCTGTCTGGACCAGCACTTCCAACCCTCGGGCCAATGGAACGCCGAACAACCGCAAAGACAACGTCACCGCACTGATCGGCGATGTCAGCAATATTCTGGGCGCCAACACCCGTGGGGTGACGGTGTCCAGCACCCAGCAGATCAGCTACACCGACGGTGTAAGTCCGACGACGGCGACCGGTGTCACGGTTTCCGGCATCACGAGCACCGCTCTGTCGACCAGCGGCGCCGGTGTGGAGCTTGATATTACGGGTGATCCTTCGCAGGGGCTGTTTGTACGCCTGTTCGTAGCCGGTTATCGCAAGGTCGGCACGCTGACCGCCACGCTCAATGGCGCGACGACCTACACCGACAGCAGCTTTTCATGGGGCGATGACAAAATCGGTCGCCTGTATCTGCTGCACTTCCAGCCGGACAATGTCAGCGACCTGCTGCACATCAGTTTCACCGGCGCCGGTTCCAGCAGTAATTCGCATGTGCTGCTGTCGGCCGTGACCGTGGCTGTGCCGACGCCTGCGTCGTTGCCGGCCGGGCTGGGTCTGCTATCGCTGATCACACTGCGGCGTCGCCGCCGCTGATCACATTCCGCCGCGCCAGCGCCGCGAGAGCGGCCCTGACGCTTTGAACATCTCGGAGGGGACAGGAAGATCAGGGCAATCAGACCAGGGCCGCGTAGCGGCCCGGCTGAGGGTAAACGCAATGTCCCACGCGAAGAAATATGGCTTCACGCTGATCGAACTGCTGGTGGTCGTATCGATCATTGCGCTGTTGATCGCGATCCTGTTGCCGGCGCTGGCCAAAGCCCGCCAGCAGGCCCGCCGCCTGCTCTGCGCGACCCAGCAGAAGCAGATCATCACATCATGCTACATCTACTCCAACGATTACAAAGGCGCCATGCCGGACCGGGGCGGCATGAGCACGACCACCCTGTCGCATGTGGTCAGCAATCTGAACAAACCGTTCTTCGCCCGCTACCTGAATATCCCGATCATACCTGATCCGCTGGGCATTCGACCGTTCATCCGACAGGACGATGAGTTGCTGTTCTGCCCCGGCGATCTTCGACAGATCCGCTACCCCGGCCTGATCTCCCCGGACTATCGCTGGACGCACATCACCTATCAGTATTACGTGATGCCCGATCGCGGGGCCAACTGGATGCACGAGCGCAACGACAATCCCTATCAGCCGGACTTGAGCCGGGTGTCTGACTTCCCGCCGGGCCAGTGGCCGATCTGGGGTTGTCTGACGCTGTCCCGCGGTCCCAACATCGCCTCGACCACCTGGCTGGCCCACGACAATCCCGAAACCCGCGAAATTCCCGAAGGCATGAACGCCGCCTTCCACGACGGTTCAGCCGGTTGGATCGCTTTCACCGACATGGAATCTTACTGGCAGCAGAGCCCTGCCGGCATGCAATGGTACTGGCCCAAACCCAAGGATTAAGAAGTCTCACAAGATGGACAAGAAGTCTGCAAACCCGCCATACGCCTTCACGCTCATCGAGCTGCTGGTTGTCGTTTCCATCATCGCACTGCTCGTGTCGATCCTTCTGCCGGCGATGTCCAAGGCCCGCGACCAGGCCCGTGTCGCCACATGCGCGGGCAATATGCGCCAGGTCGTTTCGGCATCGCTGGCTTATGCGGTCGATTATGGTGGCGCAGCACCGTATCGCGGCCAAGATGAATGGCTCTCGCCGCACTTTCCGCATCTCACGCAGATTCCAGAAAGCCTCGGCGGCCCGACCAAGAGTTACGATTTGAATCGGTCGCTGTTCGAGCCGTATTTGAACATCCCTATTGAAACGGAGTCGGGCAAAACGGTGCGTGTGAATGATGATGTGTTGTTCTGTGCGGGCAGTCTGCGCGAGGCGCGGTATCCCGGTCTGGCTATCCCGGACTATCGTTACCAGTACATCTCATATCAATACTACGTCATGCCGCGCGTCAGTGATACGGTCTGGATGCATGATCGCGGAGGTGAAAACTATCAGCCGGAGTTGAGGCGACTTTCGACGTTTCGCGATGGTGGGACCGCGATGTGGGGCTGCATGACGCTCAGCAACACTTCGG
Source organism: Planctomycetales bacterium ZRK34 (assembly GCA_014873095.1). GTDB lineage: Bacteria > Planctomycetota > Phycisphaerae > Phycisphaerales > Zrk34 > Zrk34. The sequence continues at coordinate 1,205,925 of CP050848.1, read as the reverse complement.
AAACTACGTGGTTGGGTCACGATGCTCCAGTCGCCAGTGAGCCACCTACCGGTATGAATGCCTGTTACTTCGATGGCAGTGCGGGATGGACCCCATTTGCCGAAACCGAGCGCTTTTACTTCAAACTCGATTCCAATCAATACTGGTATTGGCCAATACCAGGTCGATAAATCGGGAGCGATATGAAAACATCACACGGAAGACATCCCGCCGCCTTCACGTTGATCGAATTGCTCGTGGTTGTCTCTATCATCGCGCTGTTGATCGCGATCCTGCTGCCGGCGTTGTCCAAAGCACGCGAGCAGGCCAAGCTGGTGCTCTGCGCCACGCAGTTGAAGCAGATTGTCACCGCGGCGGTGACTTACTCGGTCGAGTACAAGGGGGCTTCGCCTTACCGCGGCGGCAACTCGGAATACACCTCCGTGCACTATCCGCACAAAATGCTTGTGCAGGTGACGGAAAAAGCCAAAAGTTACGATCTGAACAAGGAGTTTTTCGAGCCGTATCTGAATGTTCCGATCGTCGAGGACAGTTCGGGCAGGCATCGAGAGGACGACGACATTCTTTTCTGCCCCGGTCCGCTGCGGCAGGTGCGCTACCCCGGAGTGCCCAACACCGGCAATTACACCTACACGCATATCACCTACCAGTACTTTGTCATGGCCCGCATGCAGCCGACTTACTGGATTCATCAGCGCAACGGCACAAGCTACCAGCCGGATCTGTCGCGCATGTCGGATGTGCCGGCGGGATTGTGGCCGATGTGGAGCTGCATGACGTTGAGCACCGACCCGTCGGACTCGGTCTGGTTCGGACATGACGCGCCGATTGTCGACACCGCCCCGACGGGCATGAACGCCTGCTTCTTCGACGGCAGCGCCGGGTGGGTGCCGATCAGCGAGTGTTCGCGTTATTACCAGATGGGCGCTGGCAGCCAGCAGTGGTACTGGCCCACGCCGCATTGATCCAAATTCGTTACAATCTGAACACCTCTCCCCGTGGGAGAGGTCGGCCCGCAGGGCCGGGTGAGGGTGCTCCCGTATGAAGTTGATGTTTCACAAATGCGGGCGTTGCCGACTGCCAACCGCCCTCACCCCAACCCGCTCCCGAAGGGAGAGGGGGTAAGCCGAATTTTCACCAGGAGATCAACATGCTGCGATTCCGCATCGCTTTCTTGTCCGTCCTTTTCGTCCTGCCGACCGGTCTGTTCGCCGCCGAGTCTTCACCCCGACAAACCAAGGCTGCATCCGAAGCGCCGGTTGAAAAAACTGATGCTCCCAAGCCCGACGACAAGGACATCGTCTGGCACGACGTCGTGATCTACGGCGGGACCAGCGCCGCGATCACCGCCGCCATCCAGGCGAAGAAGATGGGCAAGTCCGTCATCGTGATCAGCCCCGACAAACACTTGGGCGGCCTGACCAGCGGCGGGCTCGGCTGGACCGACTCGGGCAAGAAGGAAGTCGTCGGTGGCCTGTCGCTGATGTTCTACGAGCGTGTGTTCGAGCACTACCAGAAACCCGAAGCGTGGAAGCAGCAGAAGCGTGAAGAGTATGGCAACCGCGCCCAGGGCACACCGGCTGCGGACGGGCGGGCGATGTGGGTCTTCGAACCGCACGTGGCGGAAACGATCTACGATCAACTCGTCAAGGAATACGAGATCGAGGTGCTACGCGACACATGGCTGGATCGCGGGCCTGGCGGGGTACGCAACAGTTGCTGCCGCATCTTGTGGATCAAAACGCTCGATGGGCGCAAGTTTGCCGGGCAGATGTTCATCGACGCCACGTATGAAGGTGACCTCATGGCCGCCGCCGGTGTGACGTTCACCACCGGTCGCGAGCCGAACTCCAAATACGATGAGACGATCAACGGCGTGCAGGCCCCGGCCCACAAGCATCAGTTCACACACGACATCAGCCCGTACGTCGTGCCCGGTGATCCGTCCAGCGGTGTGCTGCCGCGCGTACAGGCCCCGTCGCCGGATGTGCCCGGTGAAAACGGTTCCGGCGACAAACGCATCCAGGCGTACAACTTCCGCATGTGCCTGACCAATGTGCCGGAAAATCGCGTGCCGTTCCCCAAGCCCGAGGGGTACGACGCCAAGCAGTATGAGCTGCTGCTGCGGTCGCTGCAGGCCGGGTCGCGCCACGTGTTCGGCAAGTTCGATCCGCTGCCCAACCACAAAACCGACACCAACAACCACGGCCCGTTCTCCACTGACAACATCGGCTACAACTACGACTACCCGACCGGCTCGTATGAACGCCGTCGCGAGATCATCGCCGAGCATGAGCTATATCAGAAGGGTTACTTCTGGTTTTTGTGCAACGACCCGCGCGTGCCGGAGGATGTCCGCAAACGCATGAACGAGTGGGGGCTGGCCAAGGATGAGTTCCTCGACAACGGCCACTGGCCGCATCAGATTTATGTGCGAGAAGCCCGTCGCCTGGTCGGGCAGTTCGTTGTCACGGAAAATCACCTGCGCTACCTGCAGCCCACACCGCGCCCCGTCGGCATGGGGTCGTACAACATGGACTCGCACAACGTCCAGCGCTACGTCGACAAAGACGGCTTCGTCCGCAACGAGGGCGATATCCAGAAGAACCCCGGCGGTCCTTACCCGATCGACTACGGCGCGATCGTGCCTGCTGAAGGTGAGTGCGACAACCTCTTTGTCACCTGCGCCGTCAGCGCTTCGCACATCGCTTACGGTTCGATCCGCATGGAACCGGTGTTCATGATTCTCGGCCAGTCCGCAGCCACCGCCGCGTGCATGGCGATCGACGATCACGTGTCCGTGCAGCAGGTCAGCTACGACAAACTGCGCAAGCGACTGCTCGCTGATGGGCAGGTACTCGAGTGGGACGGCCCCCGGAAGAAAACCGCTGAGGGCATCAGCCCGAAATCCCTCAAGGGCATCGTCGTGGACGACAACGACGCCAGGTTCACCGGCGAGTGGGGTTCCAGCCGTGCTGTCGGTCCGTACATCGGTTTCGGGTATCGTCATGACTACAACGCCGAGCACGGCAGCAAGTCGGTGACTTTCACCGCTAAATTGCCCGAGCCCGGCACGTATGAGGTTCGCCTCTATTACCCGCCGTCGGATAATCGCGCGTCCAATGCGATCGTGATCGTCGACAACGGCTCCAAGAAGCAGCCCGTGCCCACCACGCTCCGCCAGACCGATCCCGGCAAGCCGTACCGCACGCTCGGCCGCTATGAATTCAAGGACACCGCGGCCGTGTCGATCTCCAACAAGGGGACCGACGGTTACATCGTCGTCGACGCCGTCCAATTACTTCCTGTCAAATGATGGCCCCACGTCGAGCCTCACGCCGACGCTGAGCGCAGCGAAGCGTCTGGTACGACCCGCTTGACCCCCGTCATTTGACGCCTACAGTTCTCCTCGGGCAATGGTGCCCGTGGAGATAATGTCATGCTTTGGCTGCATAAACACGAGATGTTCGCTGATCGACTGCCGCGCGACGGCAGGTCGGCGATCGTGTGCGCCGCGGCATGGTGCAATTCCTAAACGATTTTCGTTTCGAGTCGTTCCCGCCAACGCCAACACGATCATGAATGTTCCGCACGTTGCGGTGCGCTGTTGCGCCGCCCGTGCATCACCACGTATTTGAACACGTGAACGCTATGGACACGCAATTCAAGCCCACGCGCCTGATCGGGCCCGAAGACATCAAGGTCGGCCAGTATGTGACCGTCGCTCACGAGACCGTCGAGTTGTTGCGCTATGACAACAGCGTGCCGACGCAGCCGGTGCTCGAGACGATGTCGGTGCAGGTGCGCCACTGCGGCGCCGGCTGGCCGATGAAGGTCGCCGCGGTGTCGCAACCGTACGTGCTGGTCACAGACCCGCGCGGTCGCAGCTTCAGTGTCGACCTGCGACGCTATCGGCTGGCGCGCCTGCCGCGCAAGTTCGGCAAGGCCGCCTTCGCCCGCATCAAGTCCAATCCCACCCCTTAAAGCCCAGGGACCGCCGTCCCCGGGCTTTCTTGTATCCCGGCGCAAACCTGGCACAAAACGCAAAAGCTTCAAAAACGAAGGAACATGAACACAATAAAGCTGTTTTCACTGAAAACTCATTTATTTTATGTGTTATAAGTTGCGTTTTTAAATATTTTTGTGCGCTTTATGTTGCCAATCTTTATGGCTGTACTGCGTCGTGTTTTTGAGCTCGGTCACCCTCTGGCATGCCCTGAATATCCGCGTTCAGAAAAAACCGAACATTTTTCAAACTCTTACCTTGACAAATGCCGAACAAATAATATCCTGAGACTACCAAACACGACACGAACATTTTAAGGTCATATTGACCGGAAGGGGCCGACGAATTATGGTAGCCACCGCCACGAAATCGAGTTCCAGAAACAACGGATCCGCCTCCGGAAAGGGCTCCTCCATGGCCAAATCCTCCGCCTCCGATACCCGCGAAGCCGCTCTCGAGCGGGCTGTCTCGCAGATCGAAAAGGCCTTCGGCAAAGGCGCCATCATGCGCCTGGACGATGACCCGGCGAATCTGCCGCCCGGTCTGTCCACCGGGGCGATCAGCCTCGACCTCGCCCTCGGCGGTCGCGGCATTCCCGTCGGCCGCATCTGCGAGTTCTACGGGCCGGAATCCAGCGGTAAGACCACCCTTGCCCTGCATGTCGCCGCCGCGGCCCAGAAGGCCGGGGGCGTTGCCGCCTTCATCGACGCCGAGCATGCCCTGGATCCCACCTGGGCCCGCCGCATCGGTGTCGACCTTGAAGCCCTGCTCGTCTCGCAGCCCGACACCGGCGAGCAGGCGATGGAAATCTGCGAACTGCTCGTGCGGTCCAACTCCATCGATGTGATCGTCGTCGACTCGGTCGCCGCGCTGATCCCGCAGGCGGAAATCGAAGGCGAGATGGGCGACACGCAGGTCGGCCTTCAGGCCCGTCTGATGTCCAAGGCCATGCGCAAGCTCACCGGCGCCATCGCCAAGAGCCACTGCACCGTCATCTTCATCAACCAGCTTCGCGAGAAGATCGGCGTGATGTTCGGCAATCCCGAAACCACCCCCGGCGGCCGCGCCCTGAAGTTCTACTCCTCGGTACGCCTGGACATCCGCCGCACCAGCCAGATCAAGGACGGCGATCAGTCCGTCGGCAACCGCGTTCGCGTCAAGGTCGTCAAGAACAAAGTCGCTCCGCCGTTCCGCATTGCGGAGTTCGACATCATGTTCAACGAGGGCATCAGCGCCTCCGGCGACCTGCTCGACCTCGCCGTCGAAGAGAAGGTCGTCGACAAGTCCGGCGCGTGGTTCAGCTATGGCGATGTGCGTCTGGGCCAGGGCCGCGAAAATTCCAAGACCTTCCTGCGCGAGAACCCCGACCTCTTCGATGAGATCCGCCAGAAGGTCATGGAAAGCAAGGGCGTCATCCTCAAGCCCAACGGCGAAATCGTGATTCCCACCGGCGAAGAAGAACCCGCCGACGCGGAGTGATCGGCATCGTTCGTAGAGCAAAATGAATCCAGCCCCGGCGTGTTTTCACGCCGGGGTTTTCACGTATGAGCAGTTTGAAACTTGCATGGCCAGGGCCGCGTAGCGACCCGGCTAGTGGTGAGTGTGTCACTTATCGAGTATGTGCCTCCGAAATAAAAACCCACCCGGTGATGACGGGTGGGGTGGGGACGCGGTGTCTGGCACGGCGTTTGGGTAGTCAGCTCAGGGAGGCGGCGACGGGGGCGGCGGACTCTTGGGTGTCTTCCGCATTTTTAGGCGCTTTGGGCTTGTCGGCCGGGGCCGGTTTGGCGGGGGTTTTGTCCGGCTTTTTGGTGCGGTTGAGTTGTTGCAGGAGGGTGTTGGCGATGAGGGCTCGGGCGGCTTGGGGTTCGTAGCCGTAGATGCCCCAGTGGTCGAGGCCGGTGAGGCCGGCGGTGATGTCTTCGGTGCTCAGCAGGATCGTGGGGCGATCTTTGGTCATGTGGCAGAGGAGGCGGACGTTGTGGGTCGGGCCGTAGCGCTGCATGACGAGCTGGCGGTAGTCGACGGATCGCAGGTCGTGGCCGCCGACGAGTTTGGCGCCGGTGATCAGCGGGCTGTCGGAGGTGAGCCACGTGCCGCGGGCGGATTCACCGGCGAGTTGGCGAAACAGTTGATCGGCGTTCTGGGCGGCTTCGCGTGAACCGCCGGCCGCGTCGATCCACAGCAGCCCGCCGGCGTCGAGATACTTGCGGATGGTTTGAACCTGCGGATCGTCGATCGCCGCATCGCCGGTGCACACGAGCATCGCCAGCGCGTGCTCCTCCGAAAGCTGATCGATCGGCAGCTTGTCGATGGCAAGTTTCATCCGATGGGTTTTGGCCATGTAACGCCGAAGCTGCGTCCAGGCATCGGGCTCGGGGTCGGACAGGCCGTCGTGCTGAAGGATCGCCACGCGGGCGCCGTCCTGAAGGTTTTTATCCTCGGGCTGAGGCAGCGGCGGCAGGTAGTCGGTGGAAAAACGCGAGCGGTGGGTGGTGCGGCCGACGGCATAAAGGTACAGGTCGACCAGCGAGCCGAACGCCCACGGATGGGTGCGGTCATTGGACTGCAGCATCGCACCGACGTCCTCCTGAAAGACGACGACCTGCGGACGGATGCCGTTGGTGACGTACATCGTGTTTGGCCGACTCGGCCAGGGCACGTACATCTGACGCACATCATGATCCAGTGGCAGGTCGACAAGCTGGGCCGGTTCGCTGACCGCTTCGACGATGGTGTCGATCGACCGCCGCAATGGGGGCGTCATCACGCCTTCAGGATTGATCACGATCAACCCGCCGGCCTGCACATATCGCCGCAGCCCGGCGAGTTCTGCCGCTGAAAGCTTGATTTCACGATCGGAGCTGATGTACAGCAGCGGGGCTTGTCGCAGTTGCTCGGTGGGCAGGTCGGCGCGAACGATCTGCCATTCCATCGGTGATTCCAACTCGTCGGCAGCCCACTCGACAAAGTTCAGCGCATCGTGCGGGCGGTTGTTCCACCGACCGTCGAACTGCAGTTTGGCGATGGCGATCGGCGCATGAGCGCGGGCCAGGTACAACAGTGAAAAGGCGGTTTCGACGAGCGGGCCTTTGGAGCCCTTCCATGTGCCGTCTTCCTGCTGGGTTTCGAGCAGACGGTTGGTGACGGCTTCGTACCAGTCGATGTTGTTGAAGGTGCGATACCCGCTGGTGTGGCCGACACGCTGGATGGTCCACATGTAGAAGTAGAAGTCGTCCTGCTCGGCGGGATCGTCGAGGGTGAAATTGCTGTTGAGCCAGTCGAGGGCGCGCTGGAGATTATCCGGCGGGCGGGGGGCGTTGTTGGATGCGAGCTTTGGGCCGTAGAGGTATCGCTCGGTGATGCTGAGCACGAGTGCGCCGGCGGCGGTCATGGGACCGGAGATGCGCTTGTTGTTTTCGGATTTGCCGGCAGAGCCGAGCGACCACCCGCCGATTTTGGGATCCTGCGTCTTGCGCCAGAAGTTGTCGATCCGCTGCCAGTCCTGCTCCTTGAGGGGAACATCGGCGAAGGCGGCGGCGGCGAGGCCGAGCGAACCGTAAGCGCTGTTGGCGGCGTCGAGATTCTCCGACGGCTTACGCCCGAACCAACTGGCGCCAAATCCGCCGGCGGGGCTGATCGCGCCCTGCAGCCAGATGGCGTCGCGCCTCAGCCAGGTTCGCCACTGATCTGGGCGCAGGCGTTCGAGCATCTTCATCCGCATCGCACGGTCGAAGGTGAACGGCCGATCGTCAGCCAACACCCAGTACAAGCGGCGCATCAGTTCGGGCTGCTGATAGCTTTCGCCGGATTCGAACAGGGCCCACAGCGCCAGGGCGTGATTGCCCGCTTCGTGCAGGACGCGCCAGTTGCGTGTCTTGCCCCAGCGTGAATTGTCGAAGTCGGAATCGGCACGCAGGGCGTAGTGCGGCTCTTGTTTTTTGATGGCTTTGACGGCGCGGGTGATGGCGGCGTCGATGCGGTCAAGCGTCAGCGGCTCGCGGGGTGTCAGCGGGGTGGCGACAGAGTCGGATTGCGCTCGCACGACGGCAGGCAGCAGGGCGAGCGTGGTGATGACAACGAAAAGCATCTGGCGGGAAATACGCATCATGGCGGGATTAATCCAGTCGGTAGACGGAGCCGTTCTGCATCATGTGCACAATCGTGAAGGCGTAGTCAGCGAAGTTGCGGGGCTGTTTGGACCAGAAACGATCGCGACTCATGGGGCCGGTGTCGTAGACCTGGTACCCGTCGGCCGAGCGGGCCAGTCGCTCCAGGGCGCGGCCGGCGTTTTCGATGACGGCCTGGTCGTAGCGGGCCAGGTCGCCGTTGAGGGCGGCCATGTAGAGGTAGTTCAGCAGGTCGAGGGCTGTGCGCTGTTTCTTCTCGACCTGCTTGCCGATTTCGCGGATCACGATGCCGGGCACGGCCGGGTCGCCGGTGCGAAGCAGCAGGTAGATCAACTCGCCGCGGTAGCTGCGGATGATCCAGTCCATCTTTTCGATGCGGTCGTTGTACTGGGCGGCGCCGGGATTGGGCACCCACTTGAACTGCTTGCGCAGTTCACGCATGCGTTTGACGATCTTCTCGAGCTCGGCCTTGCGGTCGGCCGGGGCGTGTTTGAGCGCTTCTTCGAAGTGGTAGACACGCTGGAAGGGGGGGTAGCCGATCACGACGCGGCCATCGCCCCAGTACAAATTCCAGAATTCAGCGGCCGGCTCGGGGGGCTCATGGTGGCCTTCGTCTTTGCGGGGCATCGACAGACCCGCAGGCATGTTGTTGATCAACGCAATGATGCGGTCCTTCTGATAGGACAGATCGTCGGACTCGACATGCAGGATCTGGTCGATCAGGTGCCAGCGGATGTAGGTGTCGTAGTAGATATTGCCGGTGAGCTTGCCGCTCATGGTCTGCAGGACCTCGGCGACGTGTTTTTCTGGGTTGTCCAGGCGGATGTGCGGGCGTTTGAAGACCGGTCTGGGTTTGGGGTCTTTGAGTTCGCTGAGCTGTTTGGCCTCGGCGGTCAGTCGTTCGACCACCTGGTCGAGCGATTCAGCCCGGGCGGAAGTCGCGCCGGCGATGGCCAGTAGGCCGGCCGTCAGCACCAGCAGAACCGGAAACAGAACGGGCAACGCGGCAGGGGGGCGATTCATCGTGGAATACTCAGGGAGGGACATCAAGGTCGGCGCTCCGATCCTCCATTTTGACTCTACCTCAAATTAAAAGTTCTGGGCAATATTTACACGCTCATGTGGGATCGTCCCTCACGGGGGCGGATTGCAGGTCAGTTGTCCACGTAGGGGCGACGGTTGCAAAGCGGGAGTCAACTTCGTATTGTGACGAACTTCACAGAGCCTCGGGGATGGCCCCGAAAACGTCGCCGACTTGGGTCGGTGCGGTCGGCTCGAAAGACATGAACCCGACTCAGGGGCCTGGCCCTGGTATGACAGCGAATCTGCTTTACATCGCATCGGTTTGCGGAGCGCTGGCGGTCTACTTCGTGCTGCCGCATCGCCGCCGAGCCGGGAAGATCGGCGGTCTACTGGGCGTGGCGACGTTGGGGGCGCTGTTCATGTCGCTGGCGCGGCATTACGACGTCGCCAATGTGCCGGGCATCTACTACTACGCATTCACATTCATTTCGCTGGCGGCGGCCGTGCGGGTGATCACACATCCGCGACCGGTCTACTCGGCGCTGTATTTCGTGCTGGTCGTCCTCTCGTCGGCGGGCATGCTGGTGTTGCTGTCGGCGGAGTTCATGGCCTTTGCGATGGTGATCATCTACGGCGGGGCGATCCTGGTCACGTACATGTTCGTGATCATGCTCGCGACGATGCCGCAGTCGGACGATCGGCCCGACACGGCGGCGCCGTACGACACCCATGCCCGCGAGCCGCTGGTCGCCTGCGTGCTCGGGTTCCTGCTGATCGCGGGGCTGACCAGTGTGATCTTCGACGCCCAGGAGATTCCGCAGAACTTCCCCGCCAATCAGGGCGAAGCCGCGATGCAGATGCGGTCCGAACTCGACGCTTCGCAGCTCGAAACGCTGCTTCGCGAGCGGGGCATGATCGGCGCCGATGAAACACTCGCGCCGGAAGATGTCAACGCTGAAGAAGGCTTTGTGCTTGTGCGTTCGACGCCGGGTGTGAGACCCAAACGCATCGCCATTACCGAAGACCTGCGCAGCGCGACGCTGTCGAACATCGACTACGTCGGCCTGACGCTTTTCGAAGGTCACACGCTTGGCATCGAACTCGCCGGCGTGGTGCTGCTGCTTTCGATGGTGGGTGCGATCGTGATCGCCCGCCAGAAGGTCGACGACGAACCGGAGGGGGCCGGCCATGCATGAAGCCATCAGCCAGACGGTGCTGACGCATTACCTGCTGACCGGCGCGATCCTGTTTACGCTGGGGATCGTCGGGTTCGTGGTGCGTCGTAATCTGATCGTGATGTTTCTGTGCACGGAGATGATGTTTCAGGGCATCATCGTGACGCTGGTGGCTTTCAGCCGCTACCACATGAATTTCGACGGACAAACGTTCGTGATCTTCGTTTTGACGATCGCCGCGGCGGAAGCCGCGCTGGCGCTGGGGCTGGTGGTGTTGCTGTTCAGAAGGCGGCACACGCTGGACGCCGAGGCGTGGAGCATCATGAAGGGATAACGCGGTTCGAAATGGGCCGCCGCTAACGGGTAGACATGCTGACACTCGCTGAGACATCATCGATGCTGAATATGGCCCCGTGGATCCCCACGTTGCCGTTTTTGTCCATGTTCGTCTGTGGGGCGATGTTCGCCTGCAAGTCGCAGGCGATTCGCAATGCCACGGCGTGGGTCGCGGCGGCGGCGGTGGCCGGGTCGTTTTTGTGCAGCGTGATGGTCGTCAAGGGATTCGTTGACGCGGGCAGCCCGGCGGCCGGTGTGACGGTGCCGTACTTCGAGTGGATCAACATCGGGGACTTTCACGCCAACTTTTCATTCCTGATCGACGGGCTGACCTGCGTGATGCTGATGGTTGTCACCGGCATCGGCACGCTGATCACGCTTTACGCCGCCGGCTACATGAGCGGCGATTCCGGGTATGGCCGCTTTTTCGCCTACATCAGCCTGTTCATCTTCGCGATGAGCTGCCTGGTGCTCGGTGATAACCTGCTGCTGCTTTTCCTCGGCTGGGAAGGCGTGGGCGTGGCATCGTACCTGCTGATCGGGTTTTACTACCGCAAGCCGTCGGCGGTCGCCGCGGCGAAGAAGGCCTTCATCGTCAACCGCATCGGCGACTTCGGATTTGCCCTCGGGCTGATGGGCACATTCGTGCTGTTCGGGTCGATCGCCTACTCGGATGTGATCCCCGCCGCCCACGCGCTGGATGTGTCATCACTGACCGGCTGGCGGGCGGACCTGGCCTGGTGGATTCCGTTTCTGCTGATGATGGGCGCGTTCGGCAAGTCGGCCCAGCTTCCGCTGCATGTCTGGCTCCCGGACGCGATGGAAGGCCCGACGCCCGTGTCCGCCCTCATCCACGCCGCCACGATGGTCACGGCCGGCGTGTACATGATCGCCCGACTGATCAACGTCTTTAACATGAACCCCACGGCCCTGGCGTTCATCGCCGCGGTCGGCGGGATGACAGCCCTGTTCGCCGCTACGATCGCCCTGTGTCAGTACGACCTGAAGCGCGTGTGGGCTTACTCGACGCTGTCGCAGCTTGGGTACATGTTCCTCGGCGTCGGCGTGATGGCGACAACCGGCGCGGTCTTCCACCTGTTTACCCACGCCTTCTTCAAGGCCCTGCTCTTCCTCACCGCCGGCAGCGTCATGCACGCGATGGCCGGCCAGCTTGACCTCCGCAAGATGAGCGGGTTGTTCTCGAAGATGCCCGTCACGGCGATTCTCATGCTCATGGGCTGCCTGGCCCTGGCGGGTGTGCCGTTCACCGCGGGCTTCTACTCCAAAGACATCATTCTTACCGAGGCCCTGATCAAGGCCCCCGTGCTGGGCTGGATCGGCATCTTCACGGCGCTGCTGACGGCGTTCTACACGTTCCGCCTGTGGTTCCGCGTCTTCCTCGGTGAAACCAAATACGAGATGGGTCACGAGCACCACGGCTACCCCGTCGAACACGACCTGGACGATCACGCCCACGGCCCGCATGAGATGCCTTGGTGGCCGATGAACGCACCGCTGGTCGTGTTGGCGATCGGCGCCATTGCAGCTGGTTTTGCCTGCCACGGTTGGATGGAAGGCATGATCCACAACTCGACCGCCGCGGTGGCTTCACACGGCGATGCGGAACATCATCACAGCGTTCACACCTTCGTCAGCATCGTTGCCGGCGGCGGGGCGCTGGTGATGATTGCGTTGGCAGCGCTGTTCCACTGGAAGCGTCGCGATCTGACTGAGAAGATCGCCAATGCATTCAGCCCGGTCGTGACCCTGCTCTACAACAAGTACTACATCGACGAGTGCTACAACGTGCTGGTCCGTGGTGTGCTGAACATGATCGCGTGGATGAGCTACATCGTTGACCGCGTGCTGGTCGATGGCGTGCTCATTGATGTGGTGATTGGCCGCACGCCGCGCTTCGTCGCACACGTCGGCCGCATGTTCCAGCGCGGCCGCCTGCAGGGCTACGGGCTGACGATGGGGCTTGGGCTCGCAATCGTTCTGTTCATCATGGTATGGAAAGTGATGGCCGGCTGAAGATGACACAGACTCTGATCACAACCTTAAGCGCAGCCTCCGCCGGGACCACTTCCGGAGGTGGCTGGATGCTGCCGGGCATGATTCTCGTGGCCCTGGTCGGCGGGCTGATCATCTTGCCGTTCTTCACGCCCAGCGGGCGCGACTCGGCGGCCAAGGGCGCGGCCCTGCTGGTGTCGAGCGTCGTGTTTCTGCTGAGCCTGTGCATGGCGTTTCAGTTTGACTGGTCCGCTGGCCCGACGACCGACCACCCGTATCAACTGACCATCGCGTGGGACTGGATCCACCGCTTCGGCGTGTCGCTCGGGTTCGGTGTCGACGCGGTCAGCGTGTGGTTGATTCTGCTGACGACGTTCCTGTTTCCGCTGGCGATCCTCGGCAGTTTCGGGGACGACCTGCGTGGCCGGGCCAAGGAGTTCTACGTCTGGCTGCTCGTGCTGCAGGCGGCGCTGATCGGCGTGTTTGCCGCGACGGATGTGATCCTCTTCTACACGTTCTTTGAACTGACACTGGTGCCGCTGTTCTTCCTGATCGGCATCTACGGTTCGGGTAATCGTCGCTACGCCGCGATGAAGTTCTTCGTCTTCACGCTGGCCGGCTCGATCTTCACGTTCATCGCGATCGTCTACGTGGCCTGGTTCAACGCCCAGCAGACCGGCGTATGGACGTTCTATGTGCCGCAGCTCATCGAAGCGGCCCGGGCGCTGGCGGATGTTTCCGTTGTGGTGCCGATGGGTGTGCTGGGTTGGCTGCCGCTGGTGCCGGCGGAGATTCACACCTCGGCGCAGCATTTGGTGCTGGCGGGGCTGTTCTGCGGGTTTGCCGTGAAGGTTCCGCTGTTCCCGGTGCACACCTGGCTGCCGCTGGCCCACACTGAAGCGCCGACGGCCGGCTCGGTCATCCTTGCCGGCGTGTTGCTGAAGCTCGGCAGCTACGGGTTGTTCCGCTTCGCCGTGCCGATGGCCCCGGTGGCCGTCGTCGATTGGGCGCCGTTTGTTGCGGTGATCTGCATCATCGGCATTCTCTACACCGCCCTGATCTGCTGGGTGCAGGGCGATCTGAAAAAGCTTGTCGCCTACTCATCGGTTTCCCACATGGGTTTCTGCGTCCTCGGCCTGTTCGCGCTGAACATGGCTGGCGTCGGCGGCTCGGTCATGTACATGATCAACCACGGCCTGAGCACCGGGGCGTTGTTCCTCTGCGTCGGCATGGTCTACAACCGCTACCACACACGCGACATGAGCCAGATGGGCGGGTTCGGCCGCAAGCTGCCGGTGTGGTCGACGTTCTTTGTGTTCTTCTGCCTGGCGAGCGTCGGGCTGCCCGGGCTTAACGGATTCGTCGGTGAGTTTTTGACGATCTTCGGCGCGTTCACCGCCACGAATGTGCTTGGCATCGGCTATGCCGCCTTTGCCGCGTTCGGGTTGATCCTCGGCGCGATCTACATTCTCTACATGGTCGGCCGCGTCGTGATGGGCCCGCTGAACGAGCCTGTCCACGAGCACGGCGACGATGACGAAGAGCATCACGAAATCAAAGACCTCAATGCCCGCGAGATCGCCTGCCTGGTTCCGCTGGCGATCGCCTGCCTGGTGCTGGGTCTTTACCCGACGCCGCTGCTGCGTTCGCTGGAAGGCACGATCGAGCACGTGACTGCCGGCACGACCGCCGTGGTGCAGGCCCGAGCTGAAACCGAAAACACGACGGTCATCACCACGACCGATCAGCCGACGATGGGTCCGCAGCGGACGCTGGCGGAGGTGAGCCGATGATGGATATGTCGACCAAACTCGCCACGCTCTGGCCGGAGATCATGCTGACGCTGGTCGCGTTTGTCGTGATGGTGGTCGGCCTCAGTCCGCAGCTTTGGATGCGTCGTGCGACCTACGGCATTGCGGCGTTCGGTCTGGTCATCGCGGCGATTCTGGCAGCGACCGGTTCGCCGGCAGCCACGGGTGATCTGGCTGTGTACATGAAAGTCGCCATCTGCCTGATCGGGTTGGCGCTGCTGGTCGCGGCGGCGGAAGTGCCTGATGAGTCGCAGACGCTGGTGATGGGCGATCAGGCATTCGACCCGGCGTCGACCTCGCGCGGCGAGTTCTTCGGATTTCTGCTGTTGTCGCTGGTTGGTGCGATGCTGTGTGCGGGGGCGGATGACCTGGTGTGGCTCTTCCTCGCGTTGGAGTTGACGAGCCTGCCGACCTACGTGATGGTCGCCACGAGCCGCAAGTCGATCAAGGCCCCCGAAGCGGCGGTCAAGTACTTCTTCCTCGGTGCGATGGCGGCGGCGATCTTCCTGTACGGATTCGCACTGCTGTACGGGGCGACCGGCACAACCTACATCAGCCAGATGCACGCCATCTTTGCTGACCCGAATCAGGGCATCAGCCATCTGGCGCTGGCCGGGCTGGTGCTGGCGATTGTCGGCGTCTGCTTCAAGATCGCCGCGGTGCCGATGCACTTTTATGCCGCCGACGTCTACCAGGGCGCCGCCACCCCTGTGACGACATTCCTTGCGTTTGTCCCCAAGACCGCGGGTTTTGTCACGCTGATCGTCCTGTTGAACGCGGCCACCGGTTGGTCCATCGTCGACAACACGCCGGCCATCGCCACGCTGCTGTGGATCCTAGCCGTGTTGACGATGTTCGTCGGCAACACGCTCGCATTACTGCAGGACAACGTCAAGCGTGTGCTCGCTTACTCCTCGATCGCCCACACCGGGTACATGCTCGTCGGCCTGCTCGCCGGCGCCGGTCCGGCGGCCAGCGGCGGGTTCCTCCTCCGCAACGGTCTGGCCGCGATCCTGTTCTATCTCATTGCCTACGGCGTGATGAATCTCGGCGCGTTCAGCGTGTTGGGGCTGCTCAAACGAGCCGGTGAGGAAGCCGAAACTTTCGACGATCTGCGTGGGCTGGCCGCGCGTCGCCCGGCGCTGGCCGCGGTGATGGCGATCTGCGTACTCAGCCTTACGGGTGTGCCCCCGCTGGTCGGCTTCTGGGGCAAGCTGTACCTGTTCGGTTCGGCGATCAGCGCCGGCTATGTCGGGCTGGCGATTCTGGCGATGCTCAACTCCGCCATCGCAGCGTTTTATTACCTCCGCATTGTCGCCGTGACTTACATGAGCGAGCCCAATGATGACGTGGTCGTCTCGCCGCTGCCGTCGCGATCGGGAGCCGCGATGGTTTCGGCGGCGGCGGTCATTGTCATGAGCCTGGCCGCTGGTCCGCTGGTTGACGCCAGCCTCCATGCTGCCGCCGGCTTCCAGACTCAGCCTCACATGCCCGCGGCCCCGAGGCCCGTGCACAGCGAGCCGGCCGATCACGACTCGTTGGAAGTCAGTGGTGTCAATGGTGAGGCGTTGCCTGCGGCCTCCGCGTCCGAAGCGTCCGACGCCATATAATGGCCACCTGAGAATTCCCGTTCCGGAGTGTTCGATTGGCATCCAGCAGTCGCATTCTCGTGGCCGTCTCAACGCCCTGGGCCAGCGATAAGCTGTTCATGACGGTGCGTGATCTCGCCGATCGCCTCTCCGCCACCGTGGTCGTTGCGCACGTGGCCCGCCCGACCGAAGAGGACGAATCCGCCGACGACACCCGCCAGCGCGGCGAGCAGACTTTGTCGACGCTGACCAACCGCCTGATCGAATCCAACATTCCCGCTGAAGGCCTGCTGTTGTACGGCGACGACGTCGCCCGTGCCATTCTCAATGCAGCCGACGCTCAGGCCGCCACGCTCATCGTGCTCGGCCTGTCCGGCAAAGGCCGTGTCGCCCGCCTTCTCGCCGGTGACATCCCCCAGCAGATCACTCGCGCGGCTCACGTTCCCGTCCTGCTGTTTCCCCCCGACTGGTCCGGCACGATCTGACCCATCCCCCACGCCGACGCTGAGGCGCCGCCGAAGCGTCTGGTACTGGTACTCACGGCATCAATTCAACAATCACCCGCGCCGCTTCCTCGCCCGCATCGTGTCCATGAAACTGTGCCACTACCTGATGCAGCGCATCGATCTGCTGCCTGCGTGCCGGCTCGTCATCGATCAACCGCCGCAGTTCATTCACAATCGGCATCGGATCACGATTCAGCAGCGGCACGAATTCCTTGACGATGTGTTGCGAACTGTCGCGCTTCGGACCGCCACAGGCGATCAGGTTCGGCAGCGTGAACGTGCGTGTGTCGATGAGCCAGCGTCCGATCAGATGCCACATCAACGGACTGGCCCGGTAGAGAATCACCATCGGCTTGCCGTGTCGCGCCACGTGCAGCGAAGCGGTGCCGGACACCGTTGCCACCAGGTCCGACCAGTGCAGCACCGCCTCAGTCTGGCCCGTGACCAACCGCAGCCGCGGGGTCTGATCCGCCGGTGGCGTCATCGAGCGAATTTGTCGTGCCGCCGCGTCGTCAGCCGCCGCCACGATCGTGTGCAAATCTTCGTAACGTTTGGCCAGCGCCTGGTGGCTCGCCAGCATGAGCGGCCAGTTTTTGGCGATCTCGCCCGGCCGCGACCCCGGCAGCAGCGCCAGTTTCGGCTGACCCGAATCAAATGACACGCCTTCCCACTGCAGCGACTCGCCGTCCAGCGATTCATTAAACAGCGGGTGGCCGATGAACGTGGCATCGACATGGCGCTCGGCAAACCACGTCGGTTCAAACGGCAACACGCAGAGCACCTTGTCCGACCACTTCTGCAATCGCCTCACGCGCCACGAAGCCCACGCCCAGACTTGCGGCGCCACGAGGTGTGCGACCTTCGCCCCGTGCGCCTTGGTCATTTTGCACAGACCCCAGTTAGCCGCCGGCGAGTCGGTCGGCACGTGCACCGCCACCGCGTGATTTTCCAGCCAACGCGCCAGGCGAGTTCGGATCGCACGGTGTTCTATCACCTTGCCGATGGCCGACATACCCATCGCAGCCTTGTCGACCGTCCGTTCGATCAGCGTTGCGCCCGCCGCCGCCATCTTTGCCCCGCCCAGCGCATAGACCGCTGCGTCCGGCAACTGCCGCTTAAGCGCCGCGATCACCGGCGCCGCGTGCTCATCGCCCGACGGCTCGAAAGCCGTAAACAGAATGCATGGTTTACTGTTCATCTGAACCGACTACGATATACGATTCCGAACACAAGGACGACTCATGCAGCGCACCGAGCAAGGCGGCATCATCATCTCCTGCGATTTCTGCGGCACCGACTGGGACGCCTACGACGAATCCCAGCAACGTCCCATGGTCGAAGGCCATCGCGGGTCGGTCATCTGCCTGCCATGTCTTAAACAGGCTCTGGCCGAGATGAAACCCGCCGCCGATCCGTATTTCTGCACGCTTTGCGTTCGCGAGAAGATCGAGCCGTCGCTGCCGCGCTGGTTCCACCCCGCTCCTGTGCCCAGCCCCGGTCTCAACGCCCACGCCGTCGCCTGCCGCGACTGTATCCACCAGGCGGCGGGTAAGTTTTCCAAGGATCAGGATGTTCCCTGGCGGTGGGAACGGGGCGATTGAGACAAAAAATGCCGTGTGTATGGCGCCTCGGGGTACACGGCATGGGGAATTCTCCGACAAAATATAATTTTCGTGTTGACACCCCGATATGCCACGATAAACTCGATTTCTCAGTTCGCATGGTTGGGTTTATCTCATTTGTTCACAATTTTGGAGAAACTTGATGAAGTCATCGAGTACTTTGGCATTTCTTATGGCGTGTCTGGGCCTGATGGTGTCATCTGCCTTTGCGGTGAACTACGTCGAAGTGATCGGAGTGCGCGTCGATGATCAGGCGGCGGGCTTCAGTGGTTTCAGGGGCTCGGTTTTTGTGAACCTCGAAGACGAGACCGGTGTCACGGGCGTGAGTGTCACCGCGCCGGGCGGCATGACGGCGTTGTTTGACGATAGCGATGGCGCCGGCACATCGTGGTACGATGAGACGGACTATGCCACACTGGCTGATTTGGTCAACGCCACCAGCGGTGTCTGGACGATCGATATCAGCGGTTCCTCGGCCAGTTCGTCCGCATTCACGCTCATCAGCGGGGGCCTGGTGGACGCAGATTTTTTCCCGATACCGACCGGCCTGACCCCGGCCCACGGCGCCACCGGCGTGCCGGTAAACACCAGCTTTTCGTGGACAGATCCGACCGGCCCGATCACGCCTGACGTGGTGGATGTGTACGTTGGAAGCGAATCGGGGAATTATCAAGACAACAACAGTCTGATGGGCGACCTCGCTATCGATGCCACGATGTGGACACCGATGATGGATATCGACGCGGGCCCCAACGAGTGGGCGGTCGGGTATTTCGAGATCGTCGATCCACAGGCCGTGACGGACCTGAGCGTCGAAAGCGGGTCGATCACGTGGGGCAACTCGCCGTTCGCCCCGGTTAACTGGCCTGATGGTCGGCCGCTGGTCGCCCTCGGCGCCGAGACGGTCGCGGCATTCGACGCGGTGCCCGAGCCGGCGGCGCTGAGCCTGCTAGGCCTTGGAGCCTTCGCGTTGGTGTCCCGTCGCCGCCGCTGAAGACACGGCTGAACCTCAAAACAACTTGTGACGACATAGCCCCCGGTCAACCGCCGGGGGCTTTTCATTCATTGTGAGTTTCAGTCGCAGACCGCGAAGAATTGCCCATGTCGCTTCGGACTCACCCCCATTGGTCCATGCGCCGAATCGCTCTATGCTATGGTTCATCACCCGCAGCATGAGGGATGATCGTGATGTTTCTCGGTGAACTTGATGTGGTCTTTCTGTCACGCCTGCAGTTTGCGCTGACGATCATGTTCCACTACATCTTTCCCCCGCTGACGATCGGCATGGGGGTTGTGCTCGTCTACCTCGAAGCGCGATACCTGCAGACCAAAGATTCGCTGTATCACGAGGCGGCCCACTTCTGGACGAAAATCTTCGCGCTGAACTTCGCCATCGGCGTCGCCAGCGGCATCGTGATGGAATTCGAGTTCGGCACCAACTGGGCGGTCTACTCCCGGTTCGTCGGCGATGTGTTCGGGTCGGCGCTGGCGGCCGAGGGCATCTTCGCGTTTTTCCTGGAAAGCGGATTTCTTGCCGTGCTCGTGTTCGGGTGGAACAAGGTCGGCCCGCGCCTGCACTTTTTCTCGACATGCATGGTGGCGCTCGGCTCGATCTTCTCGTCGGTCTGGATCGTTGTCGCCAATTCGTGGCAGCAGACGCCGGCGGGCCATCACATTGTGCCGATCATGCGCGACGGTGAGCCATGGGTCATCGGCGGGCAGACGATGATGCGCGCCGAGGTCGTCGACTTCTGGGCGGTCGTGTTCAATCCCTCCACGATCAACCGCCTCACACACACGCTGATCGGCTGTTTCATCATGGGCGCGTTTTTCGTGATGAGCATCAGCGCGTGGTACATCCTGAAAAACCGTCACACCGAGTTCGCACGTCGTTCGTTCCGCGGGGCGTTGCTGTTCGGCACGATCTTCTCGCTGGCGGCCCCGTTGTCGGGTCACTTCAACGCCAGGATGGTCGCCGACGAGCAGCCCGCCAAGCTCGCCGCCTTCGAAGGTCATTTCAAGTCCGGCCCGGCCGACCTGAGCCTGTTCGGTATCCCCGACGCCGAAAACGAAACGATTCATGCCAACATCGCCATCCCCGGCGGACTCAGCTTTCTGGTGCATGAAGACTTCAGCGCCCCGGTCGACGGCCTCGACAAGTTTGCTCCCGCCGACCGTCCACCGTTGGGATTGTCGTTTATCAGCTACCACTGGATGGTGGCCCTGGGGATGTTCTTCATCGGCGTGACGGTGCTGGCGTCGTACCTGAACTGGCGCGGGACGCTGTTTGAAAAACGCTGGCTGATGTGGGTGTTTGTCTTTGCAGTGATCGCGGCAGTGGCGGCAAATCAGCTCGGATGGATCGCGGCGGAAGTGGGGCGTCAACCGTGGATGGTGCATCCCCCGGTGCCGCGCGATGCCGACGGACAACTCATCACCAACGCGCAGGGCGTAGTCGAGTATGACGAGTCGCAGGCGCTGCGCACGACCGAATCGGTCAGTGAAGCGATCGTCGGTGAGCAGGTGCTGGCGTCGATCATCATGTTCACGTTGATCTACGGGATGTTGTTCGCGGTGTGGCTGTTTGTGCTCGATCACAAGATCAAACACGGGCCGCCTGAAGATGGCGACGATGAATCCAGCGGGGGGCGGGGCATGTTTGACGCCGCGGCTTCGCTGTCGTCGCATGATCGTTCGATGACGGGCATGCCGCAGGAGGGCGGATGATGGATCTGCCGCTGATCTGGTTCATTCTGCTGGGCGTGTTGCTGACCGGTTACGCCATTCTCGACGGGTTTGACCTCGGCGTGGGCATGTTGCATCCACTGGCGCGAAACGACCGCGACCGGCGGATCGTGATGAATTCGATCGGACCGATCTGGGACGGCAACGAGGTGTGGCTCGTCACGTTCGGCGGGACGTTGTTCGCGGCCTTTCCCGAAGCGTATGCCACGATTTTTTCCGGGTTCTACCTGGCATTCATGCTGCTGCTGGCGGCGCTGATCTTTCGGGCGGTGTCGCTGGAGTTTCGATCGAAACTGCATCACGGTATGTGGCGGACCGTGTGGGACTACAGCTTCTGCGGCGCTTCGACGCTGGCGACGCTACTGTTCGGCGTGGCGGTCGGCAACGCCATGATCGGTCTACCGCTGGATGAGCGCGGTGTGTATGTCGGCGGGTTTGTCGCGCTGCTGAATCCGTATGCGGTGCTGGTGGGATTGATGACGGTGGCGATGTTCGCCATGCACGGGGCGATCTACCTGTGCTTGAAAACCAAAGGCGAACTGCAGCAGCGCGTGCGCGAATGGATGTGGCACACGTGGGGCGCCTTCCTGGTGCTGTTCATGCTGACGACGATCTACACGCTCGTCGAGATTCCGCGCGCCACGCCGAACTTCACCGAACATCCCTGGGCGGGGCTTATCGTCATCGCGGCGGTGCTGTCGATCGCGAACATTCCCCGGGCGCTGTACCACGAACGACCGGGGCAGGCGTTTTTGTCATCCTGTACGGTGATCGCGATGCTGGTGGTGTTGTTCTCGCTGGCCTTGTTTCCGAATCTGGTCACGAGCCGGCCGATGCCGGAAAACAGCCTGACGATCTATAACGCCTCGTCGAGTGAAAAGACATTGGGGATCATGCTGATCATCGCGTGCATTGGCATGCCCTTTGTGCTGACATACACCGCGGTCGTCTATTGGGCTTTTCGTGGCAAGGTGAAACTGGACGATCACGCGTATTGAGTGATCAGAAGAAGCCCGGTTCGCCGGGTTTGTTGGCGGGTTCTTCAGCGGTTTGATTGCCGGCCTGTTCGTAGGCGAAGTTGATCGCCTTTTCGATCTCGTCGGTCATCGGGCCCAGTTCTGTGATGATCGGGGTGTCGTCAACGATCTTCAGGACGGTGGGGCTGTCGAGGATTTTTCGGAGATCACCGCTGGTGATGCCCTGCTGCTGATTTTTGATGATCGCCATGACGGCTGGATCGTCTTTGAGCATGTCCATTGCCTGCTTGACGGAAGGGCGGTCCTTGATGCCGACGATGGCCTGATGCTTGACGAAAGCGTCGCGGGCTTTGGGGTCGTTGAGCACGACGAGCACGCGCTGAAACAGAACCATCAACCGCATGTTTTTCATCGGGTTGACCGCGTCGGCGATGCGTCCGATGAAACTCTCCCGCGCCGACTCGGCGACTTCGACGACTTTTTCCGCCGCGGGGTTCGGCGCGGCATCTGGACTTGAATGGGCAGCTGCGACTCCCGTGGCGGCGACGGGCTCCAGCGACAGCAACGACCAGATCATCAAAAAGCCCAGCAGTGTGCCTTCAAAGATACCCAGGCACGCCCCGAGCGGGCGGTCGTACTGTTTGAGGTGCGGGCGCTGGGCCATCCACTGCTTGATGACGAATTGCAGGCCGACCGTGACGGCGGCGATGACGATCAGCCCGGTGATGACGATGCTGAGCATGCGGTTGGTCAGGCCGGTGGTGCCGAGCACGCCGGTGAACACGCCTTCGATGCCGCGCCCCAGCGGCGCCGCCAACAGGGCTGCACCGATGAGCCCGCCGAATACGGCCGCCACTTTCGACGCGCCGAACCAGTACCCGTTGATCGCCGCCAGCGCGACGAAGACGAAAAACATCGCCGTGATGAAATTGCCGAACACCAGCGCCAGCAGAATGAGTACAGCCATGGCCCCGAGCGCTCCCCAGCGAACGGCCGGCTGCTCGAAGAGGTTTGCCATGGGGCTGTCGGTCGTTGTTGAAGCCATGGTTGGCGCCGGCGCGCCGGGCAGATCACGTACGGGTTGTGACGGGCGCTGCTCCATGTCGCCGAGGTCGGCAAGTTTGGACAGCAGGTCCTGGTCATCGTCGGTCGAGGGCTGCGGCTGCGGAATCTGATTGGGCTTGCCGCAGTGTGGACACTTGCATCGCTTGCCCGCAAACGACTCGGGAACGCCGATCTTCTGGGTGCACTCGGTGCAACGGAACTTGATCACGGTCAGGCCTCGTTGAAGTGATCAGACCATGGGTGTCAATAGCACTTTATGTCTCGTCATGCGGCAGGAAGTGAATCGTATCGCCGATGTGCAGCATCGTGGGATCAACATCGCGCGGCAACATGAATGAAAACGGATCGCGTGTATCAAATGGTGTACTGATTTCAACGCCGGCGATATAAGTACGCAGCGTCGCCTCATCCTCATGCGGCACCTCGATGGGATCGCCGACCTGCAGGCGCACCGGCAGATCCTTGATCGCCGCATCCGTGACAATCAGCGTTGGACGCTTCTGTCGCGTGACGACCTCGCGAACGTGGCAACTGAAACGCATCGCAGCGTGACCGGTCATGACCACCAGTCTACCGCCGGGCCGCGCCGCGGCAAGGTTCAACTGGTCACGGCGCCATCGGAAGCCGAACTCACGGTCATGGCGTACTTCTTCAGCACGCCGCGCTTTTCGCGGATTTCGGGCTTGGTCCAGGCGGCGCGGCGCTTGTCGAGTTCCGCGTCGTCGACGTGCAGGGTGAGTTGCTTGGCGTCGCCGTCGATGGTGATCTCGTCACCGTTCTGGACGAGGGCGATCGTGCCGCCGACCCACGCCTCGGGGGCCACGTGGCCGACGACGAGCCCGTGCGTGCCGCCGGAGAAGCGACCGTCGGTGATCAGCCCGACGTCTTCGCCGAGCCCCTGGCCGACGAGCGCCGCGGTCACCGCCAGCATCTCGCGCATCCCCGGCCCACCGACGGGGCCTTCCCCGCGGATCACGACGACATCGCCTTTCTTGATCTCGCGATTCTGAATCGCCTGGAAGCAGGCTTCTTCGCCGTCGTAGACCTTCGCCGGGCCGGTGATCTTGTGGACCTTGAGACCGGCGAGTTTGGCGACGCCGCCTTCGGGGGCGAGATTGCCGTGCATGATGGCCAGGTGGCCCTTCTTGCTCATGGGTTCTTCGAAGGACTTGACCACGATCTGCTTGCGGTCGAACACGCTGGCGACATTCGCCAGATTTTCCGCCAGCGTCTTGCCGGTGACGGTCATGCAGTCGCCGTGCAGCATGCCCTTGTCGAGCAGCGCCTTGAGCACAGCCGGGGTGCCGCCGGCGCGGTGCAGGTCAAACATCACATACTTGCCGCCGGGCTTGAGGTCCGCCAGGTGCGGAACCTTCTCGCCGAGACGATCGAAGTCCGCCAGTGTCCACTCGACACCCGCTTCATTGGCGATCGCCATCAGGTGCAGCACGGCATTGGTCGAGCCGCCGAGTGCGATCACCAGTGTCACGGCATTCTCCAGCGACTCGCATGTCACCAGCGACTTGGCCGTGATGCCTTTTTCGATCAACTTGCACAGCGCCTTGCCCGCGAGGAAACATTCGCGATCCTTCTCCGCGGTGACGGCCGGTGATGAAGCGCTGTACGGCAGCGAAAGACCCAGCGCCTCGATCGCGCTGCTCATCGTATTGGCGGTGTACATACCGCCGCAGCTGCCGGCGCCCGGGCAGGCCGAGCATTCGACCGCGTGAACTTCCTCTTCGTCGATCTTGCCGGCCTGATACTGGCCGACCGCTTCGAAGATGCTGACGATGTCGACATCGTTGCCGTGCGGCCCGATGCCGGGCATGATCGATCCGCCATACACGAAGATGCCCGGCACGTTCAGTCGAACCATGCCCATCACGCAGCCGGGCATGTTCTTGTCGCATCCACCGATGGTCAGCACACCGTCGTGATGCATCCCGCCGGAAACGATCTCGATCGAGTCGGCGATTGTCTCGCGGCTGACCAGCGAGTAACGCATGCCCATGTGGCCCATCATGATGCCGTCGGTGGCCGTGGGCGCGCCGAAGCGCTGCGGAACGCCGCCGCCGGAATGGATGCCGTTGCAGGCGAGGTTGACCAGCCGGTCCAGGTGCATGTTGCAGGGGGTGATGTCCGACTGCAGATTCGCCACGCCGATCATCGGCTTGTTGAAGTCGTCATCGTGAAACCCGACCGCTCGGAGCATCGCGCGATTCGGGGCGCGGCCCATGCCGGCGGTGGTCATTTTGCTGTGGTCGTTGAGTTGGTGCAGATCCATGATGGACACTCCTTGAATGTAACCGCCATAGCTGGGTCGTTACACAACCCCGGACCACCAGGGCCGCGTAGCGGGCCGGCTAAAGGGAAGACCATCAGTTTACCGAAAAAACACCCCCGCGACCACGGCGGTGGACATGCCCGGCAGGCTCGGTCATAATGATTGACCCGCCGCTGAAAACAGGATTCACCAGCTATGCCTGATCAAGCCGTGTCCCAGCGTCTGGCGGTCTGCAGTTGGTCGCTCGAACCAAAAACCCCCGCAGACCTCATCGAAAAACTCAACGAAATAGGCATCGCCCGCACGCAACTCGCGATTGATCCGATCCGCGAAGGCGGCGCCTGGGCCGATGGGTTTAAGCAGCTTGCCGACGCCGGCATCGAGGTCGTCAGCGGGATGTTCATGGCCGTCGGCGAAGACTATTCCACGCTCGACTCGATCAAGCAGACCGGCGGTGTGGTCCCCGATCAAACCTGGCCGGCCACGTGGGAGAACTTCCAGCAGATGGTCAAGCTCGCTGAGGGCGCCGGACTGAAGCACGTCATGTTTCATGCCGGTTTTCTGCCACATGAGCCGAGCGATCCGAACTACGCCAAACTCGCCGCCCGTCTGGCGGAGGTTGCCAATCTGTTTGCCGACCACGGGCTGATCTGCGGACTGGAGACCGGCCAGGAAGAAGCCACCACGCTCCGCGCCTTCCTGGAACAGCTCGGCAAGCCCAACGTGGCGGTCAACTTCGATCCCGCCAACATGATTCTTTACGACAAGGGCGATCCGATCGCGGCGCTGCAGCACCTCATGCCGCATGTGCGTTCGTGTCACATCAAGGACGCCACGCGCACGATCACGCCCGGCCAGTGGGGCGCCGAGGTCGTCGTCGGCACGGGCCAGGTCGACTGGCCGGCGTTTTTCGACGTGCTCAAGGCCGGGGCATTCGACGGCCTGCTCGCCATCGAACGTGAAGCCGGCGAGCAGCGCGTCGCCGACATCCGCACCGCCAAGGATTTCGTCCTCAACCTCGTGGGATAACACATCATGGTTCGCATTGGACTCATCGGCCTGGGATTCATGGGCCGCATGCACATCGCTGCATATGACAAGCTCGAAGGCGCTGAACTCGTTGCCGTCGCTGATAAAGACCCCAAACGCGCCGCCGGCGATTTGTCTGGTGGGTGGGGCAACATCGACGGGGCCGCCGAGCAGCTCGACATGACCAAAGTCACCGGCTCGACGGACTTTCACGAGCTGATCAACAACCCCGACGTCGACATGGTCGACATCTGCGTGCCGACGCCGTTTCACGAAGAGCTCGCCGTCGCCGCGCTGCAGGCCGGCAAGCATGTGCTCTGTGAAAAGCCGCTGGCGATGGACTCCGCCTCGGCTCAGCGTATTGCCGACGCCGCTGAAAAGTCCGGTCGCGTGTTCATGCCCGCCATGTGCATGCGGTTCTGGCCGCAGTGGGTGTGGCTCAAGCAGGCTGTCGATGCGGGGACGTACGGCAAGGTGCTCGGGGCGACCTTCCGGCGCTGCGCCTCGATGCCGCCCGGCTGGTTTTCCAATGGTGAACTATCCGGCGGCGCGATCCTCGACCTGCACATCCACGACACCGACTTCGTGTATTACCTGTTCGGCATGCCCGCGGCTGTCCGCAGCGCCGGTTACACGAAAACCAGCGGCAAAACCGATCACATCACCACGCAGTATCTCTACGACGACGGCCCGACCTTCGTCAGCGCCGAAGGCTCATGGTGCATGGCTGACGGGTTCGCCTTCACGATGCGTTACACCGTCAATTTCGAAAACGCCACCGTCGATTTCGATGTGTCCCGCGAAAACCCGCTGATCGTTTACGCCGGTGGTGAGGCGGAGCACATCACGCTCGAAGGCGATGGCTATAACGCCGAGCTGGCCCACCTCGTCGAATGCATCAACGCGGGTAAAGCCCCGACGACTGTGACCGCCGCCGACGCCGTCGCAAGCATCCGCATCATCGAAGCCGAGCAGAAGAGCATCGACACCGGCGAAGCGGTCAAACTCTGACGTTCAGCGGCGGGGCAACGCCCCACGCTCCTTGACGTCGCGCTTCCAGGCCGGCGTGCGCTTCACCGCAAACGCATCGCTTTCGCGTGTCACCAGCAGCGCCGCGATGTCCTGCTTGACGCAGAAGTCATACCCCTCGCCCGGTCCCATCACCATCAGCGCCGTCGCCAGCGCGTCGGCCGTCATACATGATTCATGCACCACGCTGACGGATGCCAACTCGTGTTCGATCGGCATGCCCGTGCGCGGATCGATGATGTGCGTGACCTCTCGCCCGTCAACCGTTTTGTGCTGTCGATAGTCCCCCGACGTCGCCATCGCCTGGTTTTTCAGTTCGACGACCGTCAACGGCTCTCGCCGCCCCGATACCGGCGCCTCGATCATGATCGGCCAGTGCTTGTAACCCCACACGCGCACTTCTCCACCAATCTCCACCATGCCTTGGTAGCAGTCGGGTTTTTCATGCAGTCCGAGTGCGATCTGATCGGCAGCGTAACCTTTGGCGATGGCTGATAAGTCGACGAACAGGTTCACGTTGTTCTTGCGAATTTCCGGGGGATCAGTTCGCACATACAGCATATTGCTGCCCACCATTCGGCGATAATCATCCAGTGTTTTGGTATCCCTGCTCCTGAGATTCACCGAGTTCGGACCGAATCCCCAGTACAACACAAGGGTTCCTGCGGTAACGTCAAAAGCGCCGTCCGTCAGATCGTAGACTCTCTTGGCTTCCTGAATCACCGTCGCCAGCGCCTGCGGCACCGGCTCCCAGTCGGTAGAGTTCCCGAGATTGAATCTCATCAGGTGAGAATCATTGCGCCAGGTCGACATGTCATGATCGACATGAGACAGCGTCGGATGAATAACCGAGTACGGCGGATATGAAAAGTATTCACTCGAGAACTTACTGTTCGGGACGATGCGGTAGCCGAGGTCGAACTTGACATGCCACTTGGTTCCCAGAGCCTGGCCGGAGTGGAACACTTCGTAAGGTGGTACGATTCGGTCTTGCTTGGTGAGCTCGTATCTGGGCAACATGATCGCGAGATAGACCAAGAAAAAGTAGGCGCCAAAATCGCGATTGAACCACACCTTGAATCTACCACGGGGCGTTCGGGCCGAGGATCCAGGCGTGGATGGGGTCATGGTAGAAGTATAACACGGCGACCAAGCCCACCATGAGTGTGGCGACCAGGTCGCGGCGGGCGAAGTGGTCGGCGTGGCCGTGGCTGCGCACGAAGTTCAGCAGCGTGCCGGTGGGGCAGCCATACTTGCAGTAAGCCTGCGGGATGAAGGCGGCGACGACGAGGCCGATGATGGCGACGGTGATCGTGGCCCAGCCGGCGGTCTTGATCAGGTAGGCGTCGAAGGGTTCGACGGACGCGGCGTTCAGCGGCAGGTTCAACATCGCGCCAATGATGACCACCGCCAGCAGGCCGACCGGCAGCCACTTCAGCTTGTCGCCGACGCCGTGCGGCACCTTGATCCGCCAGGGAACGATGCGGCCGATCAGTTCCTGCGCCGCGCCGTGCGGGCAGAGGTGACCGCAGTACAACGGTCGGCGCGTCGTCCACGGAATCAACAAAGCCGCAGCCGTCATCAGCGCCAGCGCCGGAGCTGTGCGCCATGCCACGCCCGACTCCGCCCACCCAAGCAGCAGCGCCTGCGCCACCAGGTCGCCGGCGTAAAACCCGATGTAGCCAATCACGATCAACTGAAACGGCACGCGCAGCCACCGCTTGCCGCGCAGATGCGTGAAGCTGAGCAGCAACGCCGCGAGGATCACCGCCGCCACGCCGATGCCGCTCCACGAAATCCGCATCGGCGGCAGTTTCGCCAGTTCACTTTCGACGGTGTGTACCCGATGCTTGATCCCGTCGGCAACGGTCATGCTCGTGTACGTGGCCCCGCTGACGCCTTCGATCCCTTCCGCCCGCGGGTCGAATTCAGACAGGTGTTGCCAACTCATGCCCGTGAAGGCGTTCATGAAATACTCGTCCGCCTTCACATCCTCGACGTGTTCTTTCGTGTCGGTGCTGGAGCGGATGCGGATGCCGACCACGAGCATCTCGTCGTTGAACACGACCAGCGTATCGGTCGGGCCGGAATAGCCGATGATCTTGTCGCTGGTGGGGCTGGTGCGAATGGCGTAGCCGATCTGCTGACCGTTCTCGTCATACACAAACAACCCGCCGCGCGGCCCGGGGTCGATGTCGATCGCCGCCGCCTCCGGCATCACCGCCCGCACCTCACGCAACTCGATCGGCGCGTCACCCTGCACGCGCAGCCGCACCGCCAGATCGCGAATCATCACGATGATCACGACCAGCACCGCCAGACGGTACGCCCTCAGCGCAAAGCTGCGCCACACGGAACCCTGTTGGATAACCTTTAACCGCATAGGCCCGTTATTTTACGGGCAGAAGCTGGACGGCGTCAGCGTGGACCGTGCCGTCAGCCCCATCGGTTGCGATTGTCACTGCCCCGGGTTTGCCCGCGTCGAAGCGATACACGCCGACGGAGACGAAGCCGAGTTCCTTGTCGGGTTTGACCCGCTGGTTGATGCGCACGGTCTTCGAGCCGTCGGCGGATTCAACCGTGACGGGTGTCTTCGTCGAGCGGTTGGCATGCGGCTGCGTGGCGATGCGGACTTCATACCGGCCGGACTCGGGAACTTTCACGTCGAAGCGCGCCGCCGAGTCGGAATTGGCCGGCGAATACAGGTAGTGGTAACCGATGAAGCCCTTGAGGCCTTCGCCGGCGGTCCATTTGCCGGTCTTGGTCGCTTTTTCATCGTCGATGCAGATGCCGGGCACCTTCTTCACGGGCGTGGAAATGTACTCGACTTCCTGAAGCTCGTATGCATCGTCGCGGACGTAGAACTCGCCGTTGACAGTATCGCGGCGGGTGGCGCCGGGCAGCTTCAGCAGTTTGTCCATCTCGCTCCAGTAGTTCTGGTAGACGCCGCGCGGGGTGGTGTCGTGCTTGATGCAGAGCGACGCCGCCTTGCCGACGACCTCGCCCATCATGCCGCAGGTCTTCATCACGCGCACGGTGCCGAGGGCTTCGTGCGTGACGCTGATGCACCGGCCGGCCATGAAGAGGTTCGGCACATTGCGGCTGTAGAAAGTGCGGTAGGGCACGGGGTAGCCGTAGTTGCGGTCGACGCTGCGGTCGAACGCCGCGTATGAGATGAACGGATCGTCCGGGTATTTCTTGGCGAACTGCTGCTTGGCGTAGTGCAGGTCGATCGACCATGTCGTCGCCACGCAACCGTCGGGGAAGTCACGCTTGGCGACGATGTCGTCACGGGTGAGAATCACATCGCCCAGCAGGCGACGGCTCTCACGCGGGCCGCCGATGTACGCCAGCCAGACCATCTGCGTGTTGCAGTGCTTGGCCTTTTCCGCGCCGTGTTTCATCGCCGAGAAGGCGCCGAAGACTGCGCGGAGGTTCCAGTCGCGCATCAGTTCCAGGTCGTTGATCGGGTGCTTGTCGAAGCCGGTCTCCCAGAACCATTCCCCTTTGCCGTGGCGCGGGTAGGGGAAGTCGCCCATTTCAAGATTCAGCGCCCAGGGCGTTTCGGGGAACTCGATCGCTTCCTCGGCCTCTTCGACTTTCCACATGTTGCTCATGCCCATGTGTTTTTCCATAGTCATGTCGAAGTCCGCTCCGGCCAGCGCGCCGATGGTGCCGTGGCCGGTGGCGTCAACGAAGAACTTGCCGGTGAATGCCTTCCACTCGCTGGTGCGGGTGTCGAAACCGATGACAGACTTGATCTGGTCGCCGTCCTTTTTCACCTCATACGCGTGATGATTCAGGAACAGGGCGATGTTCGGCTCGGCACGGACGACGGCTTCCTTCTTGGCGTCGCCGAATTCCTCGTAAGTGCCGGGTGAGTTCTTGGCGCTGTCGGCGAATTCTTCAATGATCTGGCCGACCGTGGGGTAACGTCCGCGGCGGATCAGCCCCTTGGCCCACACGCGGACTTCACTGGACCCGTTGCCGCCGAGCACGGGTCGCTCCTGAATCAGCGCGACCTTCAGCCCCATGCGTGCGGCACTGATCGCCGCGCCCATACCGGAGTAGCCACCACCCACGACCACGAGGTCAAACGGGCCCTGCGGTGTCGGCTCGGCCTTGAGGCCGAGCAGGTCGCGCCGCCACGCCGGCAGAATCATGCTGTTGGGCGGAGGGGTGCCTTGCAGATCGGTGGTGAAGTAGATCGCATCGGCGCGACCGTCGAAGCCGGTCAGATCATGCAGCGCGAGCTTGACGGTTTTGTCTTTGATTTCGACGGTGCCGCCGTCGTGCCAGTGCCATTCGGCGCCTTTGGTGCCGAAGACGGTGTCCAGCGGCTTGCCGTTGACGAGCAACTGGAATTTGCCGGGCGTTCCTTCGGCGCCCCAGCGGGCGACCCAGTCCTTGGTGCGGACAAACACGCGGTACGTACCGGCCTGGGGGAACTGGACGGTCGTTGTCGCATCGTCGACAGGTCGGCCCAGACCGTGGGCGAGCATGTAAGGCGAGCCCATGATGTGGATGAACTGCGTATCGAGCTTCCATCCGCCGTGTTGGTCGAAGCTTTCGGCTTCGACAAGCAGGCGGGCGGGCTCAGCGGCGGCGGCAAGACCACACAGGCTCAAGGCCACAATCAGCAGGGTCAACAGTCGGGCGGGAGCGAGTCGCATAATCGAAGTCTCCGTGGAATACGGGGTGGGGACACGGTCGGGCTTGTGAAATCAGGGAGCGATTTTCAGCAGTTGAATCGCATCAACTGTAACGTAACCATCGGTGTTGTTATTACGCACGACGACGGAGCCGGGTGCGTTTTTTGTGAAGCGGAAATGACCCAGCGGAAGCACGTGATCATCGATGGGCGCGGGCTTGCGCTGGTCGATTTTCATGGTGGTCACGCCGTCGGCGGAGTGGATCGTGATCGGCGTGTTGGATGCACGATTGCCGGCGGCGCTGTAGACGTAGCGGAGTTCATACTCGCCGTCGCTGGGCACGGTGAAGGTAAACTTCACAGAGGCCAGGCCCTTGGAGGCGTTGTCATCGTGGCGGTAGAACCCGTCAACACAGCGGCCCCAGGTGCTCTGCTTCCACCGGCCGATGTACTCGGCCTCCTCGTCGTCGATGACGAGACCTTCGTTCAGTTGGATCAGCGCGGCGGCAGCCTCGGGCAACTCGAGCACCTGCTTCTGTGCGAGCAGTTTGCTCTGCAGCGATTTGATGTCGACATCCTGCACGGCGACGCGCTCGGCGATCGCCTGCGACGCAGCGACGCCCGCGGCATGACCCATCATCATGTACTGCGGCTCCATGCGCAGCGACCCGTATGCGACATGCGTCGCCGATACGCACACCGGAACCAGCAGATTCTCGCACTGATCTTTCAGCGGCGTGATGATTCGGTACGGAATCTGGTACGGCCGCGTGGGCTTGTCGAAGTTGCCCTCGTCGATGACGTAACCGTCGGGGTGGACCAACCGCTGCACGGCATGCGAGTCGAGGATGAACGAGCCCATCGCGATCGAGTCGGGTTTGAGGATGCGGCGGACCGCATCGTGCTCGGTGAACACGTGCCGACCGATCATGCGGCGCGCTTCGCGGACATACAGGTGATAGGGCCAGTGTTGCGGGTCATCGACGAACTCATCCTTGCAGAGGCCCCAGTCGGCCGCCTGTTTTTTCAGGTCGTCGGGTACGCGCGGATCGTGTGACACGAACCAGAAAAAGCCCTGCACCCAGTCCTTGTGCGCCGCCCAGATGCGATCGCGCGTGGCATAGTCGCCATCGGGATAGTCGTAGTTGAAACCGATGTGGTTGGTGCCGATGACCATGCCGATGTTGTTGGCATCGTACTTGTCGAAGCCGATGTTC
The DNA here is from genome assembly GCA_014873095.1 of Planctomycetales bacterium ZRK34. GTDB lineage: Bacteria > Planctomycetota > Phycisphaerae > Phycisphaerales > Zrk34 > Zrk34. The sequence continues at coordinate 1,172,717 of CP050848.1, read as the reverse complement.
TTCATGTGCGCCAGTTTGCTGAAGCGAATGCCGGGATAGGCTTCGATCAGGCGAAGCAGCAAGGCGTAATGGCTCGGGTCGTAATGCGCGGGCTTGGGAAACGGCAGGCGATTGGCGGGGTTGTTCGTGACAATCACGCGGAAGTTGTAACCCATGATGCGGCGGTCGCCGGCGCCGGGCTGCGGCCAGGGCTCATCGCTGATGCCGTAGAGCAGTTTGCCGTGTTCGTCGTAGGGTGAAATCTTTGTGGGCGTGCCGTGCACGTAATGGAGTTGTCCGTTTTCAGGATCAACACACGGATCGTCTTTTGACATCTCTTCGACGGTACGCAGCCGCAGCGGGGCAGGGTAGAACCCGGCATGCGGCTCGTCATACTGCGAAGCGGCTTCGCGGCCGAAGGTGTATTTCACCCCGGCGCGGGCCATGAGGTCGCCTTCGTAACCGGCATCGATGAACTGGGCCCCGGCGTAGGTCGAACCGTCGAGCGTGGTGATCGAGGTGATACGACCGTTGGCTTTGACCACCTTGTCGACACGCTGGCCGGTGATGGTTTTAACGCCGGGCTGGTCGAGCATTTCGTGGAATGACTGCTCGGCGACGTGCGGCTCACTGAAAAACAGCGTACGACCTTTGAGGCGTTCGGGGTCTTTGTACTTTTTCGCGGTGCGGGTGAAAAACTCCAGGGCATACCCGCCGATGACGTCAATGTTGCCGGTGTCGGTGGCGGACAGACCGCCGGTGACCATTCCGCCGAGATGATCGGTCGGTTCGAGGAGGATGACCGATCGGCCCTCGCGCGCCGCGGCGACGGCGGCGATGATGCCGCCCGGCGTACCGCCGTAGACGACCACGTCATACGACTGCACACCCGGCGCGGCGACCGCGCTGAGCGTGAAGCTGAACGACAAGATGGCCGCAATCCAGAATCGCATGAAGGTTGCCTGCACAGAAAGTGTTTATTCGTCGGACGACTTGGCTTCGAGTTTGTACACGCGAACGTACTGCACATCCATCGAGGCGCCGTCCAGGGCGTCGGTGATCGGACCGGCCCATTTCATGACGGCGGTGCTGAGTCGCACGAGTCCGGGAATGTGGCACCAGCTATTGGGCTCGCGCCGTATTTCCTTGTCATCGTAGTACCAGACCAGGTCTTTTTCCGTCCAGAGAAAACCGTACCGGTGGAAGCCCTTGCTGAGGTCTTCGCCTTCGCGGACGAAGTGTTTGCCGTGGCCGTGATGCTTGGGGTACCACTCGTGTATGTTGGTGTTGACTTCGTTGGGGTAGTGGCCTTCGTTGATGTCGATTTCGTGGCCGCCCTCGGTTTTTTTCGGATTCCAGGGCATGATCCAGAAGGCGTTGTTGAGCCCGGGCGCGCCGGCGTAGCGGAAGGACGCTTCGTAATAGCCGTAGAAGAATTTCTGTTTTGTCCACATGTGGCAACTGGTCCAGTCGGCCTTACCACGGGATTCCTTCTTCGTCAGTAGGCGGCCGACACCGTTTTCAGTCGTGAAGTTTTCACGCCATCGACTGGAGATGATGTGGCCAGGGGAGCCGTTTTCAAAAGCCCAGCGGGAATCGATGTCGGCTGCGTCGCCGTCGAACTCTTCATTGAAGATCAACTTCCATGAGCCTGCATCTGCAGGCGGCTCGGCACGTACAGCCGGCGCCACGAAAATCATCCACCCCGTTGCCGCAAGCAGCGTAAGAACAGGTGCGGCGGCGCGTGCGATTCGTGGTTGTGCAAACGTCATGGGCAAACGTCTCGTGTTGGAAATTCAGTCGATTCGGCGACGAAGTCCGGCGAACATGATCAACACCAACCCGCCGGGCAGCGCCAGCGGCGCGGGGATCACCGTCTGAGCCAGCAGGGCGATGTGGTTGGATCCGTTGCCGTCGTCGTAGGCGTAGTCGATGCTGTAACCCTGCAGATTGGTCAACGTGTCAAACGCAAAGTTACTGCTCGATGAGCCGTAGCTGGCGATGACGTAGACCGCCTCAGTCAGTGTGCCGCTGATCGTCAGCGAATCGGTCGCCGCGGACAGATCCAGCAGGCCGCTGACATCGATGCGGTCGATGTTCGCACCGAGCACTTCGACCAGCAGATCACCGTTCAAATCCAGATCACCGGTGATGTCGAGTTGGTCGATCGAGTTGCCGGCCGCGAGGGTGCCGCCTGCGTTGACGACGACGGTCGGGGCGATGATGTCGCCGTTGCCGCCGAGGGTTGTGCCGCTTTGTACGGTCCAGTTCTGATTGCTGTCGACAGTGGTGTTGATCAGGAGCGTACCGCCGGCGATGTTTACACCGGTGGTGGTCGTCGTCCAGTCCTTGGCAGCCCCGGCGATGGTCCATGTGCCCGCATCGAGTTTCACCAGCCCGTAGACGCCGGTGATATCACCGTTGAGGACGCCGTTGCCGGCGCCGCGGAGGTTGAGCGTGTGATTACCGTCGCTGACGCCGTGGGCGATGACGTCGCCGTTGATGGTCAGCAGGTCGGCGTTGGATTCGATGTTGAGTTGTGAGGCGTTGATGTTCTGAACCGTGCCGCCCCAGGTGTTGTTGCCGCTGTTGGACTGGAAGTAGTTGGTGGTGACGTTTTCGGCTGCGACGTTGACGCCGCCCTGCAGCCGCAGGCGCGCCCCGTTGGCGACGACAGTACCGGCTGCCGCGGAGCCCAGGGCGTTGTCGTGAGCGACGACGATGCTGCCGCCGTTCACGTTGGTCTGACCGGTGTAGGTGTTGTCGCCGCTGAGGATCAGCAGGCCGGCATATTCTTTGGTCAGCGTGCCGTCGCCGGTGACCTGGCCGGAAACGGTCAGCGTGCCGCCGTTGGAAACATACATGATGCCGCCGGCATCGCCGAGGGTCAGGCCGCGATTGGTTGAGTCGGTCGTGGTGTTGTTGAACCAGAGCCCGCCGGTGGTGGATGCATCACCCAGCGCGATCGCGCTGGAGCCGGCGCCGAGGTTGGAGTTGGCGCCGCCGTCGGCCACGTCGAGAACGCGCAGGATGCCGCCGCCGATGACCGACACGGTGCCGGTGAAGTCGCTGTCGCCGGTCAGGCCTTGGGTGCCGACGCCGGTTTTGACGATGCTCAAAGCGCCGCCGCCTGCACCGTCATTGATCGAGCCAACGAAGGTGTATTCGGAGGCGGTGTCGAGTGTAAGCGTGGCTGCGGTAGCGTTGTCGTTTTCCACGGTGCTGTCGGTCGACGAGCCCGCGTCAGTCAGACGCGAGATCGTGACGGAATTGCCGTTCAGATGCAGGGTTTTGGCGTTGGCGTTGTCGGCGAAGATGACTTCATTGGGGGAGGCCGAGTTCAGCGCGCCGGCATGACCAAGTTGGACGGTACCGTCTTCGATGGTCAACCCACCGGTGAAGGTGTTGTCGCCGGAAAGGATGGCCGTGGCCGAGCCGTCCTTGATGAAACCATAACCATTGCCGCCGTCACCGAGGACGCCGGCGAACTCCGTGGCGGTGGAGTTGAACGTCAGCGTGTGGGTTCCGGTTAGCGTCAGGGGGCCGTCGAAGATGAGGGTCTTGGTGCCGCTGTTGCCGAAGGAGAAATCACCGCCGAGCGTGACGGCGTTGCCGACGGTGCGATTGCCGCTGGTCGTGGCGCGGATGGTTCCGCTGTTGAGCACGAGCGTGCCGGTGCCGAACACACCGCTGGTCAGATTCGCCGTGGAGGCCGAGCCGGTCGAACTGGCGATGACGGCGATGAAGCCGGAGTCGACCACCGTGTCGCCGGAGTAGGTGCTGGAGGGATTGTTCATCGCCCAGAGCACGGTGCCGGTGGAGTTGTAGCGGACGTCGCGCACACCGCCGGAATCGTTGATGACGCCGGTGATGAAGGTGATGCTGCTGCCGACGCCGTCGAAAGTCAGCGTGCCGGAGCCTTGAAGTGCGGTACTGATGGTGTGCTGGAGACTGTTGACGGAATTGCGGGTGATTGAACCGGTGTCAATCAGCAGCGTGCCGTTGGAGATATTCACGCCGCCGTCGTCGATGACGATGCCGCCGACGGTCTGCGAGGTGCCTTGCAGATTGACCGAGTAGGCGCCGGTGGCATCGGTGCCGGCGGAGAAGACCGCGATTTCGCCGGGCGTCCAGGCGGCGGTGGCGCTGGAACCGGTCGAGTCGGTGGACCAGTTGGCGCTGGTCCAGTTGCCGCTGGGTGTGGCTCCGCCGGCGCCGGCGGTCGCGCCGTCGATGTCCCAGTACACATCAGCCCGGGCAGGCAGTGCGAAGGCGGCGACGATCAGGCCGACACTCAACAGTTGGCGAAAGTTCCGTGATTTCAGCGACTCGATGAACATATGTCTTCTCCTGGGTAGTCTCTCTTGTGGTCTGGCTTTTTATTGTACTGTTTTTGAATTTACCAATATAGCTGAATGCCGACATAATCCACGCGTAGCTTGATCTCGTTGGGTTGCACCCATTCGACGCTGCCGTCCAGATAGCCCAAATGGTTGCCGACGGGGAAGTTGGTGTCGGGGTCATATATGTGGTTGGATCCCCAGCGGTTGCCCCCGTTGACGAAGCGTCCGCCGGACATTCGGTTCAAATCCGACCACATCACCTTAACCTGCGATTTATCACTGAGTTTGGTGGCGAACACGGTGGCGCCGGTGCCCAACATCGGGTCCGCTATGTAATTGAGCAGCGCCGGCTTGTCGACCGTTCCTGATGAGCAAAGGTAAAATCGTCCCATGACCATGTTCGTGGCGGTTTCGCGCACGCCGGTGTTCCAGTAGTACAGGTAGTCGTGATTCCAGACTTCATTGTTTGGTGAATACCAGTGTTTGCGTTGCAGACCGTAGGTTTTTTCAAACAGGTCTCGCCAGTGCGGATACGACCAGTAAGGATAGATGTGATTGTGTTCGCTGTCCGGATTGTACTGAAAGCGGGGCAAGTGACCTTTGTAGTCATGCGCATAAATGCTGCAGACTTGCACAAGCGTGCGGATGTCGACGCCGCAGGTGACTTCCTTGGCGGTTTGTCGGGCCTTGGCCAGCGATGGCAGCAGGATGGCGATCAGCATCGCGATGATGGCGACAACGACGAGCAGTTCGATGAGCGTGAAAGCGCCACGCTTGGCTTGGCCGTCTGACGAATGGAATGTCTGGTCCATGTGAAAAAACCTTGGGCCTTGGCCCTGATTCCCGGTCCCTGATTTCGAAAGCGACCATGCGGCTTTCGTCACATGATCGCGTGCAGGCGTATCGGTTCAGCGACGGCGGCGTCGCGCGGCGCAGAAAGTCAGCAGCATCAACCCGGCCGGCAAGGCGGCGGGCGTCGGCACCAGCACGCTGACGCTCAGCAGCGGCCGGCTGATCAGTTGGTCGGTCGTCGATCCGAAGTCATCGGATCGCCAGCGGATGAACGAGTTGGTCGCGCCGGCTTCGGCATCCGGGGCGATGATGATCAACTCAAGCGGCGTGTTGTTGTCCAGCGCCGCCTGCACCAGTGCGACCAGCGCCGCGGAAGATTCGAACGAGATCACATCGCCGGAAGCCAGCGACGAGGGATTGCCGATGTTCACCGACGCCAGGACGGTCGGGTCGATGTCGCCGCCGGGCGTGGTCCAGGCGTCGCCACTGGTGCGGTTGTTCCAGTTGAGCTGGTTTTCGATCATCGTTTCGCCGCCGTCGCCGGGCAGCAGGGCGTGCAGCTCGAGCGTGCCGAGGTTCGAGCCCTGGGTCGAATCGACGACCATGCGGAGCGTGGCTTCAGTGACCACGTCATCGGCGCTCAGGTAAGACACATCGAAACCGAGCACGGTACGCATGTCGCCGACGCCGGAGTTGGCTTCGAGATTGCCGACGCGGATGTTGGAGTCGACGCCATACCCGCTGCCGGTGTTTTTCTCGCGAAGCTCACCGCCGACGTGCGTGTAGGTACCGGTCGGCAGCACATCTTCCTGAAATCCGACATGCACTTCGTTGTCGATCGCCAACGGCACGGCGTCTTGCCAGGTGGTGGCGAAATGCACCTCGTCGTAGGCGGAGATGCCGGCAGACTGGAGATTGCGATTCACGGTGCGGATCTGGGTCGCTGTCGAGCTGTTGTCCCAGACATCGACCGTCTGAACAACCTTCGCCGGGCCGGCCGCGTATTGCGAGGAGTACTGCGTGGGATTGACCCACAGTGAGATGCGGTCGTCCGCGCCGATGGCGTCCACATCGACGCGCATCACAAACAGCATCGACTGCCCCGCGACGAATTCCGTCAGCGGCACGGCGGTGGACGTGCTGTTCAGACGCAGCACCGCCTGGTTGGAATCAAACCCGAAAGAGACGGAAGTGCTGCTACCCGAAGCATCACGCAATTGAAGATAGCTTTCGCCGTCGGAGTCAGACGGCACGGACATCAGCGCCGAGAAGAAATACGTGCTCGATATCGGATAGGCGTTGAAGCTGTGGCTGACTTCACGCTGCGTGTCGTTGTAAGGCGTGGTGTCGATCTGCAGCGACCCGCCGGCGCTGGCGAGTTGACCGACGATGTCGGCGCCGTTTCCGTAGGTCAGGCCGGTCGTCTGCGGCTCGTAGACGCTGGAATTAACAAACGACCATCCACCGGAAAAGCCCGTCGATGAAGCAGAAGATTGGCCGACGATGTTGGCCGAGGCGGTATAGTCGCCTCCGCCGATGATGAACTGATCTTCCGCGATCAGGTCGGCGAAGGTCGGCGCCGCAGCAAAAGCGACAGCCGCAATCAGACAGGTGATTATTGTGTATCTCATCGGATTCTCCTGGAGCCAAGGCGCGCGAAGGCCCGCTGAGTACGACCGCGCCGAGCGACGATCACGATCAGCAGAACCATCAGCCCGGCCGGCAGGGCGGCGGGCGTTGGGATCGCGGTGTTCACCAGTGAGATGTTGTCAACGGCGAAGTCGGTCTTGAAGCTGGAGTTGTACGGTGAGCCGTACTGCGTGGTGAAGATAACCTGGTTGACCCCGTCTTCCGACGCAGTGGTGGGCGCGGTGTTCTGCCAGAAGGTCAGGCCCGTGGCCGTGCGGATATCCAGCGGATTGTCGACCGAGGAGAGGATCACGTCGTAGTTGGCGCCGGCGGTGCCGTAGCCGTGGCCGATGATCGTCAGATGCCAGGCATTGAGCACATCGTCGGCGAAGTTTGAATCGTCATCGGTGTCATCGGAGAAGGTGATCGTGCCGAGGTCGGGGATGATGTTCCAGCCGCCATCGAAGATGTTGATGCGACCGGCGGTGTCGACGCGGAGATTGATCTGGCCGCTGCCTTTGCTCTGCAGCAGGAGATTCAGCGAGCGATCGGAACCGGCGCCGCTCTCGGTGGCGAAGTCGAAATCGAGCTGGAAGTTGGCGCCTGTGGTGGCGGACTGACTGAAGGCATCGCCGGCCGAGTCCGACAGGTAGGCGGCGGTGGTGGATTCGCCGGCCAGGCCGGTGTGGACCGACGCGACGGTGCTGTTGTTGGTCCAGTGGCGATCGAAATCGTCGAAAGCGCCGTCGTCATTGCCGTCGACGCTGCCGGTGATCTGGGCGCCACGCTCGAAGGTTCCGTTCTGAAGCAGGTTGTGATCGAGTTCGACATGATCGACGCGGAACTCGTTGGCCCCGCTGCCGCTGATCCATCCGAGCTGGTGGAAATTCTCGAGCGATGAAGTGAAAAAGTGCGTCGCGGCGGCGGCAGTGCCGTCGAGTTCCGCTGAGAGGTTGTACCCAGTCGAGCCGCGCGTGATGCGAAGCACGCCTTCGTGGACGGCGTTGTCGCTGATGGTGAATCCGAGACTTTCTGCAGTGGAAATGCCCGTGCCGCCGAGCATGGCGTCGCCGCCGGAGCCGCCGTTGGAGTCCATGATGTAGCGGCCGTTGCCGGTGTTGATGCCGACTTCGACGCCGAAGCCGAGCGTGTTGGTGTCGTTGTTGCTGCCGGGGTTGTCGGTGGTCTGCTGATCACCGCCGTTGTTGAGGATGCCGTAACGGAAGACGCCGTCGGCGGGCGTGGTGGTGATGCGGAAGGTGAACCGCATTTCAAGACTTTCGCCGATCATGATCGACGTTGCGTCAAAACCACCAGCCCCATCGGTATCGAAGATGGCCGCCACGCCGTCGAACGAGGCGGGGTCCACGTCAACCGCGTTGTCGTCGTTGAGTCCGCCGGTGTCGTCAGCGACGCTCGCCGTGGCGTTACCTCCGCTGAGGAAGGCGGCCTCGAGGCCTTCGCTGTCGGTGCGATCGCCGTCGGTCAGGCGGTCCTGCACGATCAGCGTCGCCGAGGCATGTTGCACCACGATGGCGGCCGTCAGCGCGGCCAGCGTGAACCCGATTCTCTTGTGCAATCTCATGTCTGTTCTCCGAAAAGGTCTCATTCCTGTTGATCCTGCTGCGATGCGGCGTTCTGGCCGCTGTACGAAATCATCTCCATGACCGGATCGCCGAATGCGAGCCAGTCGTAGTTGAAGCTGTTGCCGGCGTCGGTGGCGGCGAGCGTGAGAAAACGGTCGGCGCCGGTCAGTTCGACGTCGACTTCAAACACGCCGTCGCGTGAGTTCACATCGGTGCGTTTGAATCGCGCCTGTCCGTCGACGATGACCCACAGATCGGCGGCGACGCGCTGGTTGTCACGCGGATCGATGCCGTCGACGTTTTCGATGTTGGCGCAGACCAGCCGCAGTCGGCTCGGCAGCCATCCGGGGTGGGCCTGGCGGACGGCGTTCAGATCGATGGTGACCCCGGCGTTGGCGTGCATGTAAATCACGCCGCGCTGTTCGGGGCAGACCTTGTCGACGGGACCAGCGACGAATCGCCCTTGCCCTGGACGCCATGTCCAGATTGCGCCGAGCATGTTGCCGGCTGTGTTGGGGAATCCGCTGAAGGTGTGGCCGGTCGAATCGATCGGCGTCGGGCCGTCGGGGACGAACACACCGTCGATCATGGGGTCATCGACGCGGCTGAATACGGGGGCTGACATATTGGTCGTGGGGCGTGCGGCGGTGCTTGCGGTCAGTTGGCCGCTGCTGGGGTTGATGCCGCGCTTGGCGGCCTGCGTGGTGCCGACACCGCCGGCGACCAGGTCGACCACGTCAAGCTGCTGCGTGCGCCAGCCGACAAACTGCTGCTGCGAGGTCGGGCCCAGATCCACCAGCGTGTGAGTCTGTGTTGAGGCCAGCGCGGCGGATTGTCCGGCCAGCAGAATCTGTGTCAGCGGGGAGTGGCCGACCTCGTTGAGCGTGACGCGGACCTGCCCGTCAAACACGTGTACCTGGCCGGTCCCGTCGGGTGCGATCCGCAGGCCGAACTCGGTGCCGAGGTCGACGATGGTGGCGCGTGGGGTTTGGACGGTGAAACCGTGGGCCTGTTCGGGGACCCATGCGGTGAGCGTTCCGGCGGTGAGCGTGGCGAGGTTGGTCTGATCGAGTTTGAGTTCAGCCGGGCCGTAGAGTGTGACGACCGCGCCGTCGGCGAACATGAGTTGGGCCGTGCCGGAAGTGAGTTTGAGCCGGCCGGGATTCAGTGATTGCCCGGTCGCCGGCGACTGTCGATCAGCCCAGACGGCGCTATTCTGGTCGGTGAGCATTGCCACCGCGGCGGGGGCCGTCGACGATACGACCTGCGGTCCACTTGGCGGTCCATTTAAGGTGTAGAACATCACGCCGACGGCCAGCACGATTGCCGCTGCTGCAGCCATCGCCGCGCCGATCCGCCAGCGACTGGACCGCTGGGCCGGCATCGCCATCTGCATCTGGCTGCGCATCGCGTCCATGCCCTGGCGCGTCAGGCACAATTCACGCATCGCCCCATGCAGGCGGACCGCCTCCCAGAACCGGGCCTTGGCCTCGGCGTCGCTCATCAGCATCTGCTGAAGCGACTCGAGCTCCGCCTCGGCGATATCGCCGTCGAGGTAGGCGTCGATCAGATGGTCGAGTGTCGTGTGGTCCATGGGGTCAGGTTCCCGGGTGGCGAGCGACAGTCTGTTTGAGGCATTCACGCAGAAAGGCCCGGGCGCGGGACAGCGCCACGTGAACCGATTCGTCTTTCCAGTCGAGATTGCGAGCGATCTGCATCGGCTTGATGCCGTCGCCGTAGCGCATCTGAATGACCGCTTTGGCCCGCGGAGCCAGCTTGCCGACGCACTCGGCCAGCGCGGCGCTGAGTTCGGCGTTGTCCGCCATCGGCGGGGCGGCGGCGCAAAGCGACTCGATCACTTCCGGTGACAGCATCCGCGGCCCGCCACGGCTGGCGCGGGCGTATTCGAGCACTTTCAGCTTGGCGATCGTTGATGCCCACCCGAAAAAATTCGTGTCCGGCTCAAACTGCTCCGCCTTGGCCGTCACCACCATGAAAACATCTTGAAGAATGTCGTCGGCGATGTGGAAGTCCGGCAGCAAGCCGAGGATAAAACCGCGCAGCGTGCTCGAATGGCGGATGAACAGCCGCTGAACGAGCTGGACCTGATCGTTGGATGTCGGAACTGGACGACTCATGCAGAGAACCTCGCATGTACTAATGACCCGGCTCCTTTAAACCTTAGCAGCCGATGACCAAAAAATATCGCGGTCCGGGTAAAACCCCTACAGCCGGCGTCAGGTGGGTGTAACTGCATGCCTGTGAAGGCAATAGGCGGTCGAATAGTTTCGTTATAAACATTTGTAGGGGACTGTTTGCCCCGTTAGAATGATCCCAACACACGCCTTCACACTGGCAGACTGCCTCTGCCAAGGTCATCGTATGCGGTTTAAGGGTCTGATAATTCTGGTGGTTGCTGTAATCGCGGTGTCCGGCTGTGCGCCATCGGACTATCGCAAAGATGCTGACCAGGTTGTCGCCGGTCACATCGATGCCGGACAGGCCGAAGCCCTGGGGCAGACCGAACCGTTTACGATTCAAACGCCTGCCGACACGCTTCGCCGCCGGCTGTTGGCTCTGCAGGATTTGCCCATCAGCGGGCCGGCCAGTTATGGCACCGATGCGCTGAACAAACCCGAGCACTGGCCCGAGGCCGATCAGCCGGCGCGCCTGCCCGAAGGTGACACGCTCGTACCGCCGTGGCCGGCCGATCAGCCGGTTACCCTGACGCTGCTCGAAGCCCTGCAGATCGGGGCGCGAAACAGTCGTGAGTACCAGGCTCAGAAGGAAGACGTCTTCCGTGCGGCGCTTGATCTTGATTTGCAGATCGATGATTTTCGCAACACCTACACAGGCTTGCTCGAGTCGCTGTTGTCACACGATCGTGGTGATGACACGCCGACGACGGGTCTGCAGAACACCGGCTCGTTTTCCCTGTCGCGCCAGTTTGAAAGCGGGGCGATCCTCACCGGGCGACTCATCGTCGATCTGGCCAAGCTGCTTTCATCCGACGGTCAGTCCTCCATCGGGCTGGCGGCCGATGCGTCGGTGACGATTCCGCTGCTGCGCGGCGCCGGTCGTCACATCGTTCGTGAACCGCTGACGCAGGCCGAGCGCAGCCTGATCTACCAGATCTGGCGCTTTGCGAGATTCAAGCGGACCTTCGCCGTGCAGGTGGCGCGGGATTATCTGCGCGTGCTGCAGAATCTCGACACCGTCGAAAACGCGCAGGGCAACTACGAGCGTTTGATCATCTCCGCCCGGCGGGCGCGGCGTCTGGCCGATGCCCAGCGGCTTTCCAACCTGCAGGTCGACCAGGCCCGGCAGGATGAACTCAGCGCCCGCGATAACTGGATCAGCGCCCAGCAGAACTATGAAGCGTCGCTGGACTCGTTCAAGATTTCACTCGGCCTGCCGACCGACGCGAAGGTGATACTCGATCACTCGGAACTTCAGCGTCTGGCCGATGCATCCCGCAAGCGGTTGGGCTCACACGCGCCGACCCAGCAGGCCAAACCCGAGGCCGTGCCGTTCGACGCGCCGATCGTTCTGGATGAGCCTTCGCGTGAAGATGGCGGGCCTTATGAGATGGATCCCGTCGAGGCGATCAAGCTGGCGTTGGACCATCGGCTGGATCTGCGTGTCAGCGAGGGGCGCGTGTATGACGCTCAGCGAGCGGTGGTCGTGGCGGCCGACGCGCTGCAGATGGGCCTGGCGCTGACGGGAACAGCCTCGGCCGGCGAGCGGCGATCGATCGGGTCCGCCGGATCAGAGGACGCCCGACTGCTGCCCAGCCGTGGGTTCTACACCGCCGGGCTCGAGGTCGATCTGCCTTGGGAACGCACCGCCGAACGCAACATCTACCGCGACAGCTACATCAACCTCGAACGGGCCACCCGCAACGTGCAGGAACTCGAGGATTCGGTCAAATTCGACGTGCGGGACGGCTTGCGAAGTCTGCTCGAAGCACGCCAGAGCTACCAGATTAACGCGATGGCTGTCCAGCTTGCCGAGCGCCGCGTAGAATCCACCAAGCTCTTTCTGCAAGCCGGCCGCTCGGAAATTCGTGATGTGCTCGAAGCCGAAAGCGCTTTGCTCAATGCCCAGAACCGTTTGACCGCGGCCCTGGTTAATTATCGTGTCAGTGAACTTGAACTGCAGCGCGACATGGGCGTACTGCAGGTAGACCCGAAAGGACTCTGGCGTGAGTACGATGTCACCCAGTCAAACTGAAACCGCAGCGGCTCCGCGCAGCAGTTCACGGCGCGGGTTGTGGATCGGCGGCGGGGCGGTGGTCCTGATCGCGATCGTCGTGACGCTGTTGGCGCTGAGCCTCGGCGGCAGCGCCCCGGCTTCGGCGCGCATGACCGATATGCCGCTGTACACCGTGAAGCGCGGTCCGCTGACGATCAGTGTCGACGTCGGCGGGTCCATCCGCTCTTCGCAGGCCGTCATCATCAAAAGCGAGGTCGAAGGTCGCGCCACGATTCTCTCGATCGTCGAAGAAGGATCCCACGTCAAGGCCGGCGACCTGCTCGTTGAGATGGACGCTTCCGACCTTGAAGATCGCCGCATCGACCAGGAAATCTCGGTGCAGGGCGCCGAGGCTTCGTACATTCAGACCCGCGAAAATCTCGAAGTGGTCAAGCAGCAGGCCAAGGCCGACATCTCCGCCGCGGAAGTCGATCTCAAGCTCGCCAAGCTCGACCTCGAAAAGTACGAGCAGGGTGAATACCTCGATCTGGTGCGCGAGGCCAAGAAGAAGATCACGCTGGCCCAGTCAGCGCTCAAGCTTGCCGCCGACAAGCTCAACTGGTCCAAGAAGCTTCACGAAGAAGGCTACATCACGCTCGACGAATACCAGCGTGATGAATTCGACCACCAGTCTGCCGAACTCGATCTCGAAAGCGCCAAGAGCAAGCTCTCGCTGCTTCAGAAGTACACCTACCAGCGTGAACTGGCGCAGCTGAAAAGCGATGTCGAGCAGCGGGAATTTCTGCTCACCAAAGCCAAGCACAAAGCCTCGTCGAACATCGTCGATGCCGAGGCCAGCTACCGCGCCAAGGAAGCCTCGTTCCGCCGGGAAAATGAGAAGCTTGAAAAGATCATGGATCAGATCGCCAAGTGTCGGATCGTCTCGCCGGTCGATGGCATGGTGGTCTATGCCGATCGGTCCAACCGCTGGGGGCGCAGCGACGACGAACCGTTGGGCACCGGCGTCGAGGTCTCCCAGCGCCAGGAACTGATGCGCCTGCCGACGACGGCCCAGATGGTCGCCGATGTGAAAATTCACGAAGCGGTCTTCAACAAGGTTTCGGTCGGCCTGCCCGTGCGGATCACCTCCGATGCACTGCCGGGCAAGGTCTTTCTGGGCGTCGTTCACAAGATCGCCACGCAGCCGGATCAACAGAGCATCTGGTTGAACCCCGACCTCAAAGTCTTCAACACCGAAATCGAAATTCAGGGCGATACCTCCGTCATGCGGCCGGGCATGAGCTGCCTGGCTCAGATCGTAGTCCAGCAGTTGGACGATGTGCTTTATGTGCCGGTGCAGGCGATGCTGCGCGTCAACGGCAAGCCGACGGTGTATGTGCCCACCCCCGAAGGGCCCAAGCCGCGCCCTGTCGAGATCGGCTACGACAACAACCGCATGGTCCACATCATGTCCGGCCTCGAGGTCGGCGACAAGGTGCTGCTGGCGCCGCCGTTGCCGCCGTCCGCACTGCCGACGCGCGGCCCGCGCCTGCCGGGTAACGGCGAAGGCGGCAAGCCCGGCGGCAAAGCGTCCGGCCCCAAGTCGAACCAATCCGGCGATTCCCAGCCGCGTCAGCAACCCGATCGCACCGGGGCCGAAGGCGAGCGACCCAAGCGTCCGGAAGGTCAACGCCCCCAGGGTCAAGGATCCAACCCGCGTCCCACCGCTTCGTAATCGCCAACGGTAACTCCACCACATGATTCAAACCGTGCTCCAGTCTTCATCGCATGACCATGCTGATTCTGACGCCGCTCCCGAAGCCGTCATCCAGCTTCAGCAGGTCCACAAGCGCTACCCCATGGGTCGCGAGTGCGTGCATGCCTTGCGCGGCGTCGATCTCGAATTCAATCGCGGATCGTTCTGGGCCATCATGGGCGCTTCCGGCTCCGGCAAGTCGACGATGCTCAACCTGCTCGGTTGTCTGGACCGCCCCAGTGAAGGGCGCCTGCTCATCGAAGGCCGCGACACCGCCAAGCTGAATGACAACGAACTATCCGACCTGCGACTGCGCCGCCTCGGATTCATTTTTCAGAGCTTCAACCTGATCCCGCAGCTGACTGTGCGGGAAAACATCGAAATGCCGTTGTACTACCTGGGGTGGGAGCCGGCCGACAGTGCGGTCCGCGCCGGTGAACTTGCGGCCATGGTGGACTTAGGTAATCGCCTGGACCACCGCCCGGCGGAATTGTCCGGTGGTCAGCAGCAGCGTGTCGCTATCGCACGCAGCCTGGCCAACGATCCGGCGATCATTCTTGCCGACGAGCCGACTGGCAATCTCGACACGGCCACCGGTGAGGCCATCATGGACATGCTCAAAAACCTCCACGCCCAGGGCCGCACCATCATCATGGTCACCCACGAACCCGACATCGCCGAGCACGCCTCGCATCGACTGCACATGCGCGACGGCGAGGTCGACCGAATCGAATGTTGACACCCGTATGAACCGAATCCGAATCATCCGCGATGTCAAGCTTGGCGTGAAGAGCCTCATGCTGCATAAGCTGCGCTCTTTGCTGACCATGCTCGGCGTGGTCTTCGGCGTCGGCAGCGTGGTGGCCATGCTCTCGATTGGCGAAGGCGCTTCTCGTCAGGCCCTGGCGGAGATCCGCAAGCTCGGCGCCAACAACATTCTCATCAACGCCATGAAACCCGAGGACGACAGCCGGCCCGGGCGATCCGGCCGCACCGTCATGAGCGTCTACGGTCTGCTCTACACCGACGAGCAGCGCCTCAAGGAATCATTCCCTTCGATCACATCCACCGCCCCGGCGAAGATTCTCCGCCGCGAAGCGCGCCTCGGCGAGCACACCACCGAGGTCCGCATCGTCGGCACCACGCCCGAGTGGTTCAGCCTTGTGCAGCGGCCGCTGATCGCCGGGCGATATCTCAACGCGCTGGATCAGCAGACTTCTGCAAACGTCTGCGTGCTCGCTGAACTCGTGGCCCGCAAGCTGTTGGCCGGTCATCACACGATCGGTCAGAATGTCCGCATCGGCGGCGATTACTTCACCGTGGTCGGCATCATCCGCAACGAAACCGCTTCCTCCGGCGGCGTGCAGACCCCCGATCAGCCTGTCGACGCCTACATCCCGCTGGCGACCGGCCGCGCCCTGTTCGGCGACATCAACACCCAGCGAAAGACCGGACAGTTCATCCGCGAGCGCGTCGAGTTGCATCAGATCATCGCCCAGGTCGATAAGATCGAAAATGTGCAGGCCACCGCGACCGCCGTCAAGGCCATGCTCGAGCGGTTCCATAAACAGGAAGACTACAAGCTCGCCATTCCGTTGGCGCTGCTCCGCCAGGCGGAAGAGACCCAGCGCATTTTCAGCATTGTGCTCGGGTCCATCGCCGGCATCAGTCTGCTCGTCGGCGGCATCGGCATCATGAATATCATGCTCGCCTCCGTCACCGAACGCACCCGCGAAATCGGCATCCGCCGCGCGATCGGGGCTCAACGCAAGCAGATCATTTTGCAGTTTCTCATCGAGACGATGGTGCTGTCGATCGCCGGCGGGCTCGTCGGCCTCGGCCTGGGGTTGCTGATCCCGTTGGCCATCACCTACTTCGCCAGCATGCCGACGGTTGTCACCGCCTGGTCGCTGATTCTCTCACTGAGCATCAGTGCTTTCGTCGGCATCGTGTTCGGTCTATACCCCGCCTACCGCGCCGCCATGCTCGACCCGATCGTCGCGCTGCGCCACGAGTGATGAATTGATTTGTCCCCCAAGCCCGATGACGAGCGCCGCGAGTCGTCGGGGTATCTGTCTTGCCGGATTCATTCATTCCGTAGCGCATCGGTCATCCGCCCGCGCAGCGCCGCCCATGTGGCCGCTGCGGTCCATACCAATCCGCTGATGAGCACGGCCCCCAGCGTCAACGCGATCATCGTGATTGATTCAGCGCCGCCGCGCTGCATGCCCGGCGCGATGGCCACACCCGCCGCGATCAGTCCGATGATCAACCCGAGTCCGAGCAGCCCGGCATGCTCACGCAACACAAGGCGTCGCAGCTTCGACTGGGCGAATCCGAGCGACCGCATGACCGCCAGTTCCGCCCGTCGTTCCAGCACGTTTCGCATCACCACGAGGCCTAGACCGATCGAGCCCAGCAACAACCCGAGCCCGCCGAGCATGGCGAAGATCGACAGGTATGTGTTCTCCACCGCGGAAAAGAGCATCATGCGGCGCGTTGTGGTCATGATCGTCACGCCGTAGTCGACCAGCGTCCGCTGCACCTGATCTGTCACCGCCTCGATGCGATCGCTTGGCGCATCAATCAACATGATCGAATGCCCACCGGTCGAGGGATAACGCTGCCGCAGGTCGGCGTCGTCGATGATGAGGTAGCCCTGCAGCACGGAAGGGGGCAGCGTGCCGACGATCTTCACGGCAAAGACTTGCCCCGATTCGTCGATGTAATCGATCGTGTCGCCGACGGTTTTGTGCAGTATCCACTGCGCGACGCCCGCGTCGACCAGTGCCGGCACGACACCGTCTTCGCTCGAACCAAGCAATGACCAGTCCGCATCGAATGTGGTGTCGCCCATCTTCCGTGGGTCGACACCGAGCAGCGGTGGAGTCTGCGGACGATTCAAATTCAGGCAGCTTGCCTCGTCGCCAGCCCGCAGGCGCATCGGCATGACGGTCACTTCGTCGATGGCTTCGACCTCACGCAGCGCCTCGGGGTAGATCGGCAGTGTCGTTTGTGCGAACAGTTCATAGCCACCCGTTGCCGCCTCGCTGACTTGTGAGGGGTCGTGTCGAAACGCATTGATTGAAACTATCAGAAACACCGCGCACGCCAGCATACTGATGGTTGCTAGGCTGCGTCCGCGTCGGCGGGTGCTGTTGCGCCAACTGAGTTGCCGCAAGGTGAGTGTGTTGCCTGTCGACTTGCCGCGCATCAGCCAGCCGCACGTGCAGAGCCCGGCGATCAGCAGGAGCGACCCGGCGGAAAAGAACGTGTCCGGTGTCATCTCGCCGGCACTGATCGCCCAACCGATCGTGCCCAGCGCCGAGACGCCGCAGATGATCGCCGTGATCAATGCGATGCGGCCGCGTTTGACCGGTGAGGAGTCAAACCCAAACGAGGCGTTCAGCAAGGCTAGTATCTGGGCTCGTCCCTGTCGGCGTAGCGCCCACACCATCGCGACGATTGCAGTGATCAAACCCGACACCGCGCCGATGCCGAGCGTCATGCCGCTGGCATGATATTCCAGCGTGGTCTGCGCGATGGCGTCCTGCCATTGGGTGTTGAGGGCCGCCAACACAAGTTTCGTGTATGCGATGCCCATGGGCAGCCCGACGATTGCGCCCAGCAGCGCCAGCGAACCGCCTTCGATGAGCCACAGCAATTTGATCCTGCCGGGGGTGAACCCGATCGCGCGGAGCAGGCCGATCTCGGTGGTGCGCTGCTCGACGCCAAAGGCAAACATCAATCCCGTCAGCAGCAGGGCCGCGATGATCAGAAAGAAACTGAGACCGATGAACAGTCCGCCGAAGTCGGTGCCTTGCTGCGAAGCTGCCAGGGCGGGTGTGCGGACGTCACGGAACACGTAGCCGATCTCCACCGGGTCGAACTTTTCTTTGAATGCCGCGGCAATCGCATCGGCATCATGTACATCCGCCGGCCAGCGCAGGGCAGTGAGCTTGCCGAAACGGTTGCCCCAGTACTGCTGGGCCCATTCGAGATTCACAAAGGCCTTGGGCGCCCCCCGATGTTCATCCCAGTAGGTTTCATCCTTGTCGCGGATGCGATTCAGATCGATGGGGATGCCCGGTTCCCAGTCCACTGCATCGTCGACATCTGCCAGCCCCGGGAACTTCGGCATCAGCTCACGATCGCCGCCGGCCGCCTCGACCGCCATGATCTTCGATACGGTGAAGCTCGACGACTGCTCATCAAGATGCCCGTTCTCACCGAGCACGAAATACTTGAATGCGAGTTCATCGCCGACCTTCGCGTTCAGATCGTCAGCGAGCCAGTCGGTGATGACAACTTTGCCTGGGTCGATGTCGGGTCGCGCGGTGACCATTGAGTAGGGCGTGTGGCGATCGCCATGGGCCAGGTCGTTGACGAAGTAAGTCAGCGAGGGCGTAACGCTGACCGGAGCAGCCTCGGCGATGGCGTCGTCGATGAACACACGCTGCGAGCGCATCTCGATGACGTGTTGCGCTTTGAGCGTGCGCATCTCCAGACCGACGTCGGCGAGCGTCCAATGTTTTTTCAACGAGGCGGTCGCGGCGGCATCATCCGAGCCCGTGCCGACCAGCAGCATGTTTGCCCGGCCGGGTTGCTCGACGCGCTCTTGCAGCAGTTTCAACGGTACGAAGGCGTTGAACGGCGGAATCTGGCTGCCCTGCAGGCTGAAGCGGCCGAACTGCTCGTCATCGGCGATCGCGCCCACGGGCATGGCGATCGTGATCGACTGCTCGGTGTCGGCCCCGAGCGGCACATCACGCGGCAGAGCGCTGGGCTTGGCCAGGCGAAGCAGCACCCGGTCGCCGACACCCGCGTCGAGTTGATCGGCGAGCCGGCGGTTGATCACGAGCTTGTCGCCGGGCGGTGTGGTGTGGCCGAGTTGCCAGAAACGATCGTCGACACCGAGTACATTCACCTGCGGCACGCGCTTGGCCCCGCCGCCCACGATGGCGACCCCCGGCAGGGAGAGCACCGGGGCGACGGCCGTATTCACATCGCCGGCGATCTGATCGGCCAGATTGACGGTGAACATCCGATCGCCGGGCGTCATGGCCAGGTGGGTGTCGCCGAGCCGCGCCAGCGCGATATGCAGCAGTGAAGCGCGGACCGAATCGCCGACGACCAGCGCGCCGACGAGCACAGCCGTCGCCACCGCCGCCGCCAGCGCCACGCCGAGTTGCGACGGCCAGTAGTGAACGAGGCTTCGGATGATCAGGCGTCGAAAATTCATGACGTTGATTCGAGGCGGCCATCGTCGAGTGTCATCACGCGCGCCATGCGCTGGGCCAGCGGCATGGCGTGTGTGACGATGATCAGGCTGACACCGTCCTGCTGATTCAATTCGACCAGCAGGTCGGCGAGGTTGTCTGATGAAGCGCGGTCCAGCGACCCGGTCGGTTCATCGGCCAGCAGCAGGGTCGGCTGATTGATCAGGGCACGGACGACGGCGACGCGTTGACGTTGGCCGCCGGAGAGCTGTCCGGGGCGGTGGTGCAGGTGATCACCGAGGCCGACGCGCTGCAGCAGTTGTTGGGCTCTGTCAGAAACATTCTCTTCCGGGGGGGCGACGAGCGTCGGCACCAACACGTTCTCGATGACTGTGCATTGGGGCAGCAGGTGGTGGTCCTGAAAGACGAATCCGATGCGTTGATTGCGCATCGCGGCGGCAGCCTTGTCGTCGAGCGAGGCCAGGTCGTCGCCTTCGAGCAACACACGTCCGTCGGTGGGGCGGTCCAGGGCGCCGATGATGTTCAGCAGGGTGGATTTGCCGCAGCCGCTGGGCCCGACGATAGCCAGGCTGTCGCCGCGCTGCATGGTCAACGACACATCGCTGAGCACCTCGACCGGCGGGGCCCCCTCGACGGCGTCGAAGCGTTTGGCCACGTGTTCGAGACGAAGCAGCGGTTGATCGTTCATGACTTTCTGATCCAGCGTCTGGCTTTCATTTCAAAACGCGGCAGTTCGCCGGGCCTGGCGGTATGCACATCGATCCGCAGGTTCAGAGCCTGTCGCAGATCACTGATGACCGCGGCCCGCAGCGACTCGGCATCGGCGTCGGGCGTCGGCTCGATGGTGATCGCCAGTTCCGCCATCGTGCGGTGATGATCCACCTGTACACGATACTCGGCAAGTCCCGCCTGTGCACGCATGATCTGATCGATCGCTGAGGGGTACACATTCACGCCGCGCACCAGCAGCATGTCGTCACATCGGCCGAGGATGCCGCCTTCGAATGCGAGGTGATGATCAGGCGACTGTTCATCGGTGACATAGATCGGTTTGACCAGGTCGCCGGTGCGGTAGCGCAGCAGCGGCGAGCCCAGGCGCGTCAGCGTGGTGAGCACCAGTTCGCCGATGCGCCCGTGCGCCACAGGTTGGCCGGAATCGGGATTGATCACCTCGGCCAGGTACGACGATTCGATGACGCGCAATACCCTCGGTCGATTCGGGTCTTCATAGGTGACCGGCCCGACCTCGGTCATGCCGTGATGATCAAACACGCTCGCCCCGTGCCACAGATCACTGATGCGCTTTCGCACCGCGGGGAGCGACCCGCCCCCTTCGCCGGCGACGATGATCAAACGCACTGCGGAGTCGGCAAGGTTCAGATGATTCTGCTGCGCTACTTCCGCCAGACGCATCGCGTACGTCGGCGTGCAGCAGAGAATGGTGGCGCGGTTGTCGAGGATCATGTGCAACCGGGCCAGGCTGCTGAGCCCGCCACCGGGGATGCACATGCACCCGAGTTGCGTGGCGGCTTCGAAGGCGGTCCAGAACCCGAGAAACGGCCCGAAGGAAAAGGCGAAGTAGACCCGGTCGTCGCTGTTCACGCCCGCCGCTTCGTAGACCTGTTTCCAGCAATCCAACTGGGCCTGCCACGATTCGATCGTGTCCAGCCATCGCATCGGCGCCGCGGTGGTGCCGGAGGTCTGGTTGAAGCGCGTGTACTGGGTGATGGGGTAGGTGAGGTTCGTGCCGTAAGGCGGATGGGCCCGTTGGTCGGTGGCCAGCTGATCCTTTTCGGTCAGGGGGCAGCGCTCGCAGAATGTCGCCAGGTCTTTCACGCCCGCGGTGATCCCGGCCGCCTCCAGACGCGGCGCGTAGAACGGATTGGCCGGGATCAGCGCGTTGAGCAAATGACGCAGCAACAGAAGCTGCGCCTGTTCGACCCCGCGGCGGTCATGCGAATCGGCATGCATCATGGCACAGCGTCTTCAGTCGCCCGGTCGACGGGTGATTCAGTGGCGACAGCGACGGTGTCGGCGGCGGGCTTGGCGGCGTGCGCCTTGCCCGGCGGGGGTTTGTACAGCGTCACCAGCGTTGCGCCCAGCGCCGCGATGAGAATACCCGCCCAGAACTGCCAGCGGATCGACCCCAACCCTTCTGACGGTGGGTGCATGATCAGTGCGACGATGGCGTTGATGATCGGCGCCCCGGCGAACACCACCGACATCACCACCGGAATCATCCATGGCCGCGTGCGCACCGAGCCCATTGCCGACAGCACGAAAAACGCGCCCAGCGCCCCGAGCACACCCGCAAAAAGCGACAGCCCGATGCCTTTAGCTGGAAAGTTCCACGACGCACCGGCGAACCAGAGCACAATCAGCGGCGCGATGATCGCCGTGATGAAATACGCGCCGCCGACGAAGATGTACGCCTTGTAGCGCGCGTACGGATCGGCCCCGGCTGGATTCATCGCCGATACGCCCGCGTGTAGCGCTACGCCGTACGATCCCCACATCGAAAACGCCAGCGCGGCGAACATGAGCCAACTCAAACTTGCCTGACCGGGCTGTGCGGTGGGCATAGTCACATCCTTTCAAATTGTCTTCGCCGGTCAGCTTTGGGCTGCGGGACCAAGCCGGCCGGCGATAAGCGTCGGAATGTTCACAGAACACATTGTACCATCGTCCTGCTGCTGCACGCAGACGGTTGTCATCGATCCCCGGGCGACGGTTTTGCCGCCGTCGACTTTCACGAATTCGTAGGCGTACACGATCGATCGCGAACGGACCTCGTCGATGCGCAGTCGCACATCGAACTCGTCTTCGAATTTCAGCGGGCTCAGGTAATCGCACTCGGCATGCACCCGCGGCCAGCCGTAGTGCTGGTCTTCCAGCTTCGTGACGACGCTGGTGCCCATCGAGCGGAACAGGTCGTGTTCGGCCGCCTCCATATACCGGAAAAACTGCGAAAAGTGCACGATCCCGGCCATGTCGGTCTCGCTGAACTCCACGCGGCGTCGAATGGTGTGTTCACTGATCATCAGGCGGCCTCGACTGTCACTTGCTCGAACACATCCGCCACGCCAGCGGCCATGCGATCGACGTTGAATTCTTTCAGCACATGCTGTCGCGCCGTGGCGGCGGACTGTCGCGACTCATCGTGTCGCAGCAGCGTGATCTCCAATGCGTCGGCCAGTGCCGTGGGACTGTCCGCTTCGCAGAGAATACCGCCGCCCAGTTGCTCCAGCAATTCCGTGAACGCACCGTGACGTGGCTGCACCACGGGCACGCCCGCCGCCAGCGCTTCCAGCACGTACAACCCGAATGCTTCGCCATACGTCGCCGGCACACTGAACGTCGAAATCGATCGGTAAAAATCGAGCTTCTGCGATTCGGTCAGATTCGGTTCGATGCTTGCATGTTCGATCACGCCGGCGGTTTTCAACGCTTCGCGCTGTTCGTTAACGAAGGCGTCGTCCTCCGGCTTTTTGGCGCCGGCCAGCCGCAGTTTGAGGTTTGATACGCGGCCGCGCCGCTTCATTTCGATGAAGGCTTCGACAAGCGTGTGCATGCCCTTGCCCGGGTGAAGTCGCGCCAGGTAGCCGATTGTCGGATCGGCCGGAGGCGCTTCGGCGGGTGTGTATCCGTCGAGTTCGATGCCGTTGTACACCACGCGCAGCCGGTCATCATCGTCGGCCAGTTTCAGTCGCTGACGCATCTGGTCGGCGTAGTATCGGCTGACCGCGATCAATGCCGCCGCGTCGTCGACGCGCTCGCGCAGCAGCGACCACGCCTGCGATTGATACGGTTCGATCAGCGTGTCCAGAAAGGCGTCTTCTCCCGCGAGTGTGCACACGACTTTCGTGTTTAGCTCACGGCCCAGACGCCGGGCCATGCCCAGCAGCATGGCATTGGACAGGCAGACCACATCGACCGGCCCCTGTGTTTTAAGCCAATCGATCAGGTGGGTCAGTTCCTTGTTCTGTTTACCGTGCTCGCCTTTGAGCATCGACACGGTCAGCTCGCCGAGGTCGCGGGCGCTGGTCATCCCCGATCGGTTCGCCGCCCAGTTCAGCAGGGTGGGCCGGGCCAGCAGGCGGTCAAACCAGCGCGGCGTGTGACGGAACATCGCCAGCTTCTGTTCGAGATACACGCTGATGCCGCCGAAGAAAATCGGCGTGTCGTCGGGCAGCGCTTCGGTGTCGACCACATGCGGCAGATACAGCGGCACCATCATCACGTCATGGCCCATCCGGCGCAGAGCCGACACCAGCACGTTGTCGCGAAGACAACTGCCGCAGTGGAAATTTCCGGTGCCGGGTGTGAGTTGGACGATACGCATGTTGATTCGATTAACCGCCGCCAGCCGGCGTGCGTGATGTCACCCGCGGGCGACCGTGCGGCAGCGCCGACGGCACCTGTGCGAACTCCGCGATCGCGCTGAACAGCGGGTCGAAATCCTTTTCCAGATTGCCGATCAGGCAGTCGGTCAGATCGGGGCGCAGATCGGGGTATTTCTTGAACAGGTCGGAAAAGCGAAACGCCTCATCGTAGAAGGCGTACACGAGCTTGCGCATGGCTTCGATGCCGCTGCACAAGTGCTCGGAATAATCATTAAACCGCTCGGCGGAAACATCGCCGGCCGCTAGCGCCGCCTCGACCGCTTCCCCGGCCAGCACGCCGCTCTGAAGCGCCAGAAAAACACCCGAGCTGAACACCGGGTCCAGGAACGCCAGCGCGTCGCCCGTCAGCACCAGCCCGTCGGTCGCGCTGTATTTCGAACGATACGAGTAATCACCCGTGACCCGGCAGGGCCCAAGCTTCGTGCCGCCGGTTAGATGTTCACGCACCCATGGCTGATTCGCGACCTCGCGATCGAAGATGGCATCGGGGTCGCCCTTGCCTTCGCGGTACAGGTAGTCGCGCTCAGCCACGACGCCGACGCTGACTTTGTCCTCCGGCAGCGGGATGTACCAGAACCACCCGTTGCCGGGGATGTACGCCACGGTCGTCGCGCCTTCGTCGAGTCCGGTGTCGCGCCGGGCGCCCTGGTAGTACGTCCACACCGCGACTTTGCGCAGCTGCGGATCATCGACGCGCCAGTCGTGTGCCTTGACGGCAAACAGATCGCGCCCGCTGGCGTCGATCGTCATCGGCGCACGCAATTCAAACGGCTTGCCGTCTTCGAGTACGCCCTGCACACCGACCACGCGATCGTCTTCGTACAGCAGTCGCTTCGCCGCGGCAGGCATCATCACCTCCGCGTCTTTTTCGACGGCATTATCCAGCAGCATGCGATCGAACTCGCTGCGCACCACCTGCCAGGTCGTCGAGCAGTCGTGCTCGGTGTGCTGGAAGAAATAAAATGGCTGCGAAACGCGCCCCGATTTGCCGACAAACTGCACGCTGTATTTCTTCGTGAAGGCGGAGGCTTTGAGTTTGTCGATCATGCCAATGCGGTTCAGCGGAAACCAGCAATACGGAATCAGCGACTCGCCGACGCGGTAGCGTGGAAAAGAATCCTTTTCGAGGATGATCACGCGCCGTCCGCGCTCGGCCAGCACCGCGGCCGCGCTCGTGCCCGCCGGACCGGCCCCGATGATGATCACATCGCAAACACCCATCGATTCAACTTGCATTCGGTTCCTCCAGCGGCGGCAGTATCTCGACCACCTCGGCCAGCACGCCGCCCAGCGTGTTGCTCAGCACGTTGTGTCGACCATACAGGCGTGTATCAGCGATCAGGCCGAACGCGTGGCGGCTCATCGAATCGCTGTCGATGCTGAAATATCCGGTCGGGCGGCTTGTGTGCTCAATGCCGTGGTCATTGAGAATCGTGCCCAGCGGGTAATGCCCCTCGACGATCAGTCGACGCGCGGCATCTGAAAAACGTTCCAGGTGAATCTTGATCGCGCCGAATTCGACCGGCTCGTTGGAGTCATCGGTGGTCAGCGCCACCTCGCGGTAGAGCACGCCGTCATCGACAAGCTTGGCCAGCAGCTTCAGGTGAATCGACTGGCGGGTGAACGCTTCGAGCGTCGGTGTCATGTCGTTGTTGTGAACCAGCAATCGACGGTACGGCTGCGGCATCTTGGGCCCTTCGACCACCTCGATGTGCGGCAGCACGTCGCCGGTCGAGTCGTAAAACTCCGACAGCGGGCTGATCATCGAAGCGATCTTGTACAGCAGGGCGGTCATGCGTCAGACATACCTCTGGCCGCGGTGGTCCGGCAGGAAGAATTCGTGCAGCATCGTGTCGACCTGCAGCATGGCGTCGCGCTGCAGCGTGATCCGTTTGTCATCGATCGTCAGAAAGCCCGCCTGTTCGTATTGGCGGTAAACGTCGGCGAAATGTTCGACGATGTCGACGTCGAACTTGTCGCGGAAGTAGTCCCGCTCGAGCTTGCCGGTCTTCATTTGAAGGATCATCTCGCGGATGAGCGCTTCGTCGTCGTTGATGCGGTAGCCGCGTTGCAGCGGGAGTCGGCCGTCATCGAGCACGGTCTTGACGTACGATTCGATGTGTTTGTCGTTCTGATAGTGGGTGCGATTGATGTGGCCGAAGCTGGACACGCCCAAGGCGAGCAGGTCGGCCCCGTGCCAGAGATGATCGCGATACACGAAACGCGTCTGATCGGGGTTCTTCGCGGCGGTGTAGGCACTCGAAATGCCGTAGCCGACTTTCTCCAGTTCGTCGAAGGCGTATTTGACCCAGGCGCGTTTGGTGTCCCAGTCGGCGACGGGCGCGGTCAGCTTGCCTTCTTCCTTCATGCGTTTGAAGATCGTCGTGTTGAACGGCACTTCCATCTGGTAGATCGTGACCATGTCCGGGTCGAGTTCGATCGTTTTGCGGATGTTGTCGATCCAGTTGGGCTCGGTCTCTTCGAGCATGCCGGCGATCAGGTCGATGTTGATCTGCGGGAAACCGACGGCCCGGGCCCATTCGTAGGCCGCGTAGACCTGCTTGGACAGGTGCGCCCGGCCGTTGGTTTCGAGGATGTGGTCGTTGAAGTTTTCGATGCCGAAGCTCAGGCGCGTCACGCCGAAGTCGCGGATCGCCTGTAGTTTCTTTTCATTGAGCGTGCCGGGTTCGCACTCGAAGGTGACTTCCTCGACTTCGTCCCACGGCAGCACGGCCTTGAGCCCGTCGGTCAGTTCGGTGAGCTGCGCCGCGGAGAGGTACGACGGCGTGCCTCCGCCGAAGTACACGAACTGCGGCTTGCGCCCGCCGAGAAAGTCATGCTCGGCATACATCGCCAACTCACGCTGCACCGCATCGATGTACTGCTTGATGGCGGCGGCGTTGCGGTCGGTGTACACCTTGAAATAGCAGAAATGACACCGCTTGCGGCAGAAGGGAATGTGTACATACAACCCGAGCGGTCGATCCGCCGGCGGCGGCACATCCAGCGCATCACGCGCCTCGCCGAGGCCCGCCTCGGTCCAGTAGGCGAACGGCGGATAGTTCGACACGAAGTAGTTGCCTGCTTTCGTGTCGTGGTCGCGGCCTTCGAGGATCGGCAGCGGTCGAACTGTCTGGGTCAATGCAGTCAATTTCCTGCTTTCTGGTTTTCCTGTTTTGCGGCTTTTCCGAATGCGTACACGCTGCCGTCTTCAGCGCCGATGATGATCATGCCTTCGGTCACCGCGGGGCTGGCAGTGATGTCGGCTCCGATCTCGTATTCCCAGGCGAGCTTGCCATCATCGATGGTCAGCATGCGCAGGCGTCCGTCCGCCGAGCCGAACACGACGCGGTCGCCGACGATCACAGGTGATGAATCAAACTTGCCACGACCCCGGAAGTTCCACACGACCTTGCCTTCGTCGCGTGTCACCGCATGCATCTGACGATCGCGCCCGCCGAAGATCGCCAACTTGTCGGTCAGCGCCGCCGAGCTTCGATACTCGAATCGCGTCTTGCTGTAACGCCAGATCGTGTCGCCCGTGCCCAGGTCGACGCAGACGAACTCGTTGCCGAAGTGGCCCACGAAGGCGCGGTCGCCATCGACAGCCGGCGAGGCGGAGATGATCGAACCGACTTCGACGTTGCGAATCTCCTTGCCGTCGGCGAGGTTGATCACGTGCAACGATCCATCACACCCGCCGAAGATCGCCCGGCCTTTTGAAATCGCCGGGGCGCCGTTGATCGGATCAGTCGTCTCGCTGCGCCAGACCTGCTTGCCGTCGACAGCGTCCAGTGCGTACAGATACCCGTCATAGCTGCCGACGAGCACGAGCCGGCGATCGGGCTTGGTCGGGTCGTCGATCACGTTGGCCGCGCCGATAACTTTGTCGAACGTCTCGAATTTCCACAGCAGCTTGCCGTTGCGGGCATCGAGTTTGTAGAACATCGTGTCGGTCGAACCGACGTAGAGCGCATCACCGTCGAGTGTCGGCGGGGCTTCGACCGGGCCCTGGGTTTCGAAGGTCCATGCGACCGAGCCATCGGCGAGTTTGATGGCGAACACTTTGCCGCTGTCAGATCCCACGTAGGCCATACCATGCCCGACCACGGCCGACGACTTCACGGGCCCGCCGGTGTCGACCGACCACAGCATCACCGGCTCCTCGGGCAGCTTCGTGTGGGCCACCCCGTGAAAGGCGCGGTCGCCGCGGTAGATCGACCAGCCCGTCGCCGCATCTTTGTCGGCGGCGGATACGCCGGCGGTGGCCATACAAAGCATCAAAATGGCGGTAATCAGATATCTCATGGCGTGTAGGGGAATCTCGGAAAGTATAGCGCGGGGCCCGTTGGTACGCAAGCGTATTATCGGTGTTTTTGAGGCATCTGGGCAGCTCCGAGGGTCATCCGTCGGGTTGCGGGGCTCGGGCGTCGAAGGTCGCTTCGTAGAGCGCGACGAAGTCGTCGGCCGTTACGGGGCGCGGGTTGAAATTGGCGGTCCATTGAGCGGCGGCGTCGGTGGCCAGCGTGGCGATCGCGTCACGTGGGATGTTCACGGCATCGAGGCTGCGCGGCATGTCGGCCAGATCGAGCAACGCATCGAGTCGATCCAGCAGGGCGTCGATATCCGCCAGGCCGGCGGCATTAGCCAGGGCGGTGTACAACTCGGCGGTGGTGGCATCGGCAGCGTTGAATCGCACGACAGCCGGGAGCATCAACCCGACGGCCTGGCCGTGGATGATGTTGAAATGCGCGGTCAGCGGATTGGCAGCAGCGTGAGCAGCCCCGAGCATGGAGTGCTCGATGGCCGTGCCCGCACAGGCGGCGGCGCGCTGGAGCGCGCCACGTGCGTCGACATCATCCGGTGATTCAAACACGCACGGCAGATGTTCGTTGATCAATCGAAACGCTTCATGCGAGTAACGCAGCGACACCTCAGTGCGCTTCAACGTCACGGCGGTTTCAACCGCGTGCGTCAGCGCGTCGACGGCCGTGTTGGCGGTGACATGGCGCGGTTGGGTCAATGTCAGCGTCGGATCGAGCAGGGCGATCGCCGGCAGGGCCTTTCGATCGCCGCACGCCATCTTCTGATGCGTGTCCGGATCAGCGATCAGCGCGAAGCTCTGACATTCGCTGCCCGTACCGGCGGTTGTCGGAATGGCGATCAACGGCAGCATCGGCTTGGTGGCTTTGCCGACGCCCCAGTAGTCACGCATCCGTCCGCCATTGGTCAGCAGAAAGTTGCACCCCTTGGCGGTGTCCAGCGACGAGCCGCCGCCGAATCCGAGAATCACATCGACGTTGGCTTCCTGCGCGACGGTAAGACATGCGTCGACGTCTTCGGTCGTTGGATTCTCACGCACCGCGTCGAAGACCGTGACATCGATGTCCGCCGCTTTCAGTGATTGGACCGCGCGGTCGACATGACCTGCTGCCGCGATGTGTCGATCCGTCACCAGCAGCGCCCGCCGGCCGCCCAGCTCACGCGCCATCGCGCCGACACGTTCGACGGTATTGGCGCCGGTGATCACTCGCGGTCCGCTGTCGGGAAATTCGATCATCATGACGACTCATACGCCCGCGGCGGCCCGCTGGATCGCCCGGCGGTGATACAGAAATTCAAACAAGTTGCCCTCGTGCGGCTGGTCCCACTTCGCCACCGAAGTCGGCACCGGCCCGAGGTTCAACCGCTGAATATCACGACTGCCAAGAAGCTGCTGCGTGAGCTTCACATCCTGCGTGATCGCAGTCACCACCAGCGACGGACCCATGCGGCTGACCATCTCCGCCTGCGGCATCTCGACGACGCTCGCAAAAGGAAACATGAACTCGCGATCCGCCAGCGGGTGATCGGGCGATTCACAGTAAATCAACGTCGGAAGCAGGTAAGTAATGCCGTCGACTTCGATGAGTCTTTCGTCGCTGCCGCGATGCGCAGCGGTCAGATCGACCGCGCCGGGAGTCTTCAGGCCCTGCGTGATCTGGTGGTCGATCCACTGGGCCATCTTCGGATTGGCGAAAGCGCTGAGCTGCGCGGCGGGGTCATCACGCTGAGTCGGGGTGATGGCGGCAAGGCGTTCGGCGATACCCTCGGCGATGGCGCGACCGTCGCGCGGCACAAGCACCGTCGACGCGTTGATGCACGAGCGACCGGAGTTGCCCGCGATCGATTTGACGATGACGTCGAGGTGGTCGCGCCACTGATCGATGCAGTCTTCACCGAAGATGAGTTTGGACCAGCCCGGGCCGTGGACTTCGACACGCTCGTCGCCGGCGTACTGACGCACGGTGTCTTCACCCCCGAAGATGATCGACCGCCCGCAGACATCCATCACCGCGCCGGCGCCTTCGTGATCGGTTGGATAAAACCCGAACGCCTCGGCGGGAAGCCCCGCACCGACAAATGCCTGAATGATCCGCCACGGTGTCCACGGCTCCTCGCGGCCGGGCTTGAGCACGACGGGAATCTTCATCGCGATCGCCGGCATCCACAGCGAGTTCACACCCGGTGAGTTGCTCGGCAGCACGACGCCGAGCGCGCTGGTCGTCGGGTAGTAGCTGACGGGCACGCCGCCTTGCTCGCCGTAGCCGGCGTCGAGGACCGACAAGTCCAGCCCACGGGTCAGGCCCCGCAGAATGGTGGGCATTTCGGTGAAAACCTCGTAGATTTTGGCCATGTTCGCCCGCACCAGCGTGTGCGGCAGCCCGCTGGTCTGCGAGAGTTGGTCGATGTAATCGTCGGGGGACTGGGTCGTGTCGCCCAGCGGCAGGTCGGCGTTCATGAACAGGTCGCCGGCCTGGTGACACATCGCCAGCAGTTCGCTGGTGGTGAATTGGTCGAGCGCGGCGCGGGCCTCGTCGAATTGCTTCGCATCGCGGCGCACCATGCCGGCCAGCGCCTGGGAGACTTCAGCCAGCGGCGTGTCAGAACCCAGCGGCGTGACCGTGACGCGGTCCAGCGAGTCATAACGCTGACCGAGGCGGAGGGTCGGAATGTGAATCGGAGCAGTCATGATCAGTACACGCCTTCGACGATGGTCTGTGTGGACGCGCCGAACGGGCGGACATCGCCGACACCGTCCCACGGACGCTCGACGGTGGGGCGGCGACGAATCGCTTCATCACGCTCCAGGAAGCGCGGCATGAAGAATTCCTTCGTGAGCGTGGTCAACTCCACGCGGCCGAATTCGTCGTAGTCGACGGTGTTCTGCGTGGCGTCGGGATCAACGATGCGGAGCACGGCCCGCGGCTGCGGGGCGTAGTACGTGATCGAGTAGTTGTCTTCGGGAGTCAGCTGTTTGTGTGCGGCCAGTCCCATGAGCGTGTTGCCGTAGGTCGGAACGAGCTTCGTCTGCCCTTCAAGAACTTCCTCGATGAGGAAACGCACGTACTGCGGCGTCATCGTCGTGCCGCCGACAAAACAACCCTTGATGCCGGCATTCGGGATGCTCACACGCTCGGCAAGCGACTCGAGCAGACGCGGCGTCGTGAACAGCGCGCTGACCTTGCGATGTTTGAGAATCGGCAGGGCCTGATCGATCACGTGCTGCATGTACGCCTTGGCCTGGGCGAACTGCTTGTCGGCGATCAGCTTTTTGACCCAGCGGGGATCCAGGTCGATGAAGTAGCACGACGACCCCCGAAAGTTGGCCAGATGTTCGATGGCCAGGCGCAGGCGGCGCGGGCCGGTCGGGCCGATCATCAACCAGTTGTCACCCGGCGGAAAGGCGGCATCGTCGAGCGTGGCGCTGAACGCTTCGTAATCGGTCTTGTAGTCGTCCCACCCGATGCGCTGCTTGGGCATGCCGGTGGTGCCGCCGGTTTCGAAGATGTTGTACGGCCGGCCGCGGAAAGCTTTGGGCGCCATTTTTTCCTGCGGCTCGAATCGCAACACGTGGTCGGCATCGAAATGATCGAACAGCCGCAGCAGATCGTCGAAGCCCTGCACGTCGGTCAGCGGGTCGAAGTCGGCGGCGGCGGCGAATTCGAGCCAGTGGTCGCAACCGGTTTCGGGCGAGAAGTGCCAGGCGATGATTTGACGCACGTGCTCGTCGAGCGCGGCGGCGGCCTGCTGAATGGCGGTGTCGTTGACGGCGGTGGTCATGGGGATTCCGTTATGCGTTGTGCAGCGCGGGGGCGAAGAACTTGTTGACGATGCGATCCGGCAGGCGCGGCGTGATCAGCGAGACAATCACCAGCGCCGCGGCTGAGGCGGCGAAGATGAACGTCACCGGCATCATGCCCATCACCAGCGCCTCGCCTTCGGCGCCTTCCGGCTTCGCCATGAAAATGTCACGGTAGAAAAAGACGAACCAGACGATCGCCGTGGTCAGCAGACAGGCGATGGCGCCGAGTTTGGTTGTGTGTTTCCAGTAGACGGCGGCAAAGACCAGCGGGAACAACGCGGCGAATCCGCTGAAGCACCACACGCCCAGGTCAAACACGTGCGTGTCGCCCTGGACCATGAGCATGACCGCGATGGCATATGTCACCGCGACAACGCCGAGTACGAACCCGCGGCTGATCCAGATCTTCTGATGGTCGGAATAGCGGTCGTGGCCGACCAGGCGAACGACGATGTCATTGGTGAACATCGTGCCGATGCACATGAACTGCGAATCCAGCGACGACATGATCGCCGCCAGCACGCCCGCCCCGACGAGGCCAGACAGCAGCGGCGATTCAACGAGCTTGCTGATCATGATGCCGAGCACGGCGTTGGGGTTCACCGTCGGCGGGAGCATGCCCGCCGCCCAGATGCCGATCAGAATGCACGGCACCCACACGATCGCGATGAAAATCGGATGCGCCACGACCGTGAGGCGGAATGTTTTGGCGCTCTTGGCGGTGAGCCAGTGCTGGAACAGGTGTGGGAACATGCCGACCGACAACGGGATGAAACAGTACGAGAAGAACTGCGCGTAGCCGATCTGCCCGGTACGTGCGGCGCGCTCGGCGTGGTTTGACGCCAGCAGTTTTTCCGAGGCGGCGGCGAGGCCCCCGAGCTTCTGTGAGATCATCGTGAAGGCGATCACGCCGGTGATCATGAACACGAGCGTTTGAAAGGTGTTCGCCCAGACCGCGCCGCGCAGTCCGCCGAAAAATACGTAGCTGAGCACGACCAGGCAGATGATGCCCGCGCCGAACCACGGCGGCAGCCCGCCGCTCATCGGGTTCGGTTTGCCATTGGGTAAATTCGGCAGCGGAAAAGCTTCGAGAAACATCCCTGCCGTCGAGGCCTGCAGGAACTTACCCGCCGCGATCACACCCACCAGCAGATACGGAATCACCAGCAGCACCAACACGGGAAACAGCATGTATCCCAGCGCCGGCGAGTCGAACCGCTCACGGAAATACTGACACTGCGTGACATATCCGTATCGCTTGCCGACGGCCCAAAGCTTGATGCCGACCAGGAAGAAACACGTCGAGTGGATCAGCCCCGACCATGAGGCCATCAGCCCATAGACACCGATGCCGCTGGTGAAGGCTTTGCCGGTCGAGCCAACCAGCGCGAAGCCCGTCATCGTCGTGCCGAACACGCTCATCAGCAGCAGGAACGACCCGACGGATCGCGACACGACGAAGTAGTCGGCGGCGGTTCCACGGAAAAAGGCGCTCGACACCAGCCCCAGCCCGATCAGCAGGGCCAGGTAACCGATGATGATGTACAGCGGAAGCATCGACGCTTCGGCGAGGGTGATTGCGATCATGCGTGGTCCTCAGCGTCGGTCTGGTCGGCCCATTGTTCGATCTCATCGGGCCATGCAAATTTGACGGCCAGCAGCCACACGCCCGCGGCGGCGAAGGAAAACATCGCGTGATAGAACAGGCCGATCGGCAGAAAGCCGAACACCAGCGTGCGGTTGTCCCAGAACCAGAAGTCCTGGTGCAACACGAACAGTGCGATCACGAGCAACCAGACGATTTTTCGCATAATGAATTCCGAGGGCGTTGTTCAGCCGTGAGCCGAAGGCGAGCGTGTCGCATCGATCATTTCGAGATCGCGTAAAGCTGCGTGGTCGTGGTGACGTAGAGCGTGTCGCCGGCGGCGATGGGACTCGAGTAGATCGGGTCGATGAAGGTGACGCGCCCGAGTTCTTTCATTTCCTTGCCGGCTTCGAGGATGATGATGTCGCCGTCTTCATTGCCGATGTAGACCTTGCCGTCGGCGACGAGCGTTGAGCCCCAGATGTGGCTGAGGGTGTCATACTTCCAGTATTGCTCGCCGGTCTTGGCATCGAAGCAGTACACGAAGCCGGAATAGTCCGCGATGAAGACCAGTCCGTCGACGATCGACGAAGTCGACAGCGAACGGTGGACCTCGCGGCTTTCCCAGACCTTGTGGGTGGCGGTCACATCACCCTTGCCCGTGGCGTCGATGCAGGAGAAGTTGCCGAGGCCTTCACCATGCTCGGGGTCCTGACCGATGGGGACGTAGACCTTGCCATCGTGATAGACCGGCGTGGCGATGATCTCGCTGGGGCCCATGGGGGTGGCGTACTTGATCGGCTTGGACGGATCGCCGCCTTCGTAGCGGTAGCTCGGCGGATTGCAGTCGTAACGCCAGACTTCTTTGAACACGCCGAAACCGTCTTCATCCTTGACGGGGATCGGATCGAAAGCGTACATCACGCCCTCGGGTCCGCCGAACAGCAGCAGGCCGCGGCCGTCGGGCAGCTTGCCGTAGGCGAGGGAGTTCCAGTTGCTGTGGAGGATGCGCTGCGAGCAGCCGGAGGCTTCTTCGCCGGCCAGTTCGCCGGTCATCTTGTTGACAGCGCAGAACGCGGGGGCCTTGGGGTTGGGGATGTTGGTGTGGGACCAGTCGACGCCGTTGGAGGTGGCGCAGTAGACCAGGTCGCCGACGATCAGCGGGCTGGTGCTGGTGATGTTGTGCGGGAAGACGCCGAGTTCTTCGGCCATGTTGAACCGCCAGAGAATGTCGGCATCGGTGTCCTTGAGATCGACCGGCGGCTTGCCGGGGCCGGCCATGTACTGGGCTTCGTCGGTGTCGCCCTGGTTGCCGTTGGTCAGGCCCTGGGCATCGAGGCACATGATCTCGCAGCGGTTGGTCGCGACGTAAACCCGATCGCCTTCGATGGCGGGCGAGGAGCAGATGCCGAGATATTCCCAGTCGCCGACCTTGCCGGACCCGAGCTTGGGCACGGTCAACGTCCAGAGCACCTTGCCGGTCTTTTCATCGAGGCACTTCAGCAGCGAGAAGTCACCTTCGAAGCGAGAATCGTCACGGCCGTCGTTGTTGGTGCCGACATAGACACGGCCGTTGGCGACGGTGGGATTGCCGTAGGTGATGCTGCCCATCTTGGCGACCCACTTGACGTTTTCGGTCGTCGCCATGTCGATGATTTCGGTGTCGCCCTTGAAGTCGCCGGACTTGAAATCGGCCGGAAGATTCTTCGCATCGGGGCTGACCATGTTGCGACTGGGCACGCGGCCCCACATGGGCCAGTCAGACCCCGCGGTCAGTACGGCGGTGCAGAGCAGGGCGATGAGTGCGACGTAGTGCATCTTCATGATGGTTCGTCCTTATCGAATGACCAAATCCCAATGACCAGGGGAATGCTTAAACATCCCATGCAATCACGCCGCGAAGCTTGGCGATGCGGGGGGCAAACATTCGACATTACCTGGGGCATTGGTCATTGGTGCTTGATCATTCTCAGTTGTTGGGCTGAACATTGATGTTGTCGATGTAAACGGCGAAGCGATTCTGCGGGGCGAATCCGAAGAACCCGGGCGAGCCCTGGTGATGACCGTGAGCGTGGGTGTATTCGAGGGTCCAGGCTTCGGGCTCAGCTTCATCACGCAGCCAGGCCTTGATGCGGATCAGCGTCGAGTCGGGCTCGGCGCCGGCTTCGACGCGCACCTTCAGCGTGTACCACTTGCCGGGCTTGACGGCGAAGGGCACGGTTTTGTGCAGGCGCTCGTAGTTGGAGGTCAGTTCCAGCTCGCCGTGGTTGCCCTTGAGGGTGACTAAGTATCGCTGATTGATCAGGCCGACGTCGCTGGACATGCGGCGGTTGCCGGCGGTCATCACATCGGCGCTGATGGTGTAGTTGGTCGAATCGGGATGGCCGATGAACGTCGAGGCCCGCTGGAGGATGAGGTTGTCCAACGTTTTGGCGATGACGTTGGAGCCGTCGATTTCGCGGATGTCCCACTTGAAGCGGGCGCCGATCCATGCCAGCGGCGGGTAGGCGAATTTCACGCCGTCGCCGGGGTGATCGACCGTCAGCTTGAACTCATCGAAATTTTCGCTGAACGGAACCTTCGCCAGCACGCGTCCGCGGCCGGTGCCGACGACAGGCTTGCTCGGGTCCGCCGGCTCGGCGGGCAGTTCAGTCGCCATCGCGCGGAACGCCCCGGCCGAAGGCTCGGCATCCTTGTCGGCAACCAGCTCGTTGTGGATGTTGAACTCGGCGTCCATCTCCGCTTTGACCTTCGCGGTCGGCGGGATCCACTTGGACCACTGCGATGCGGTCACCGGTCCGGCCGACAGGCCGTTCTGATCCAGTGCCGTCACATGGAAGTCGACCGACTCGCCCGGCTGCAGCATCACCTCCGAAGGCACGATGCGCAGCTCGGCGACCTTGCCGGGCTTGGGCATGGCGGGGTGCTTCATCGGCGGAGGCAGATGGGCGTGATTGTCCTTGTAGCCGAAGCAGTAGAGCTTGTTGGTCGTGAAGACATAGACCTTGCCGTTCCACACCGACGGGGCGCCGAGGCAGTTGCCGTCGAGCTGCACCTTCGACAGGACTTCGCAGCCTTCATCGCTGGGCTTGAGGATGTAAAACGAACCGTTGTTCATCGGCACGTACAGCTTGCCGTCGGCCCAGAGCGGCGAGGCGTGAATCTGATCCGAAGCCAGCTTCTTCTTCCACAGCACCTTGCCCGTGTCGGCATCGACGCAGCAGAGTTCACCCGTGCGGACCGTCACGTAAACGCGATTGCCCACGAGCACCGGCGAACTGCTGAACGCTTCGAGGTCGTTTTTCCAGACGATGGCGTCTTTGCCGAGCGTGGGGGCGCCGCCGTCGGTTTTCTTGCCGGTGGCGTTGCGGTTGATCGCGACCATGCCGCCGACGTGGGTGGAGTCGAGATTCTGCACGCCGTGAATGGCGATGACCTTGTCGCCGTAGACGACGACCGAGGAGTTGAGCCCGCCGACGGCAAGCTGCATGCGCCAGATCGATTCACCCGTGTTGGCGTTGACGCAGACGACCGCGCCGCTGCCGATGCCGCAGTAAAACACGCGCCGGCCCTGTGCGTCGTTAGCCATCACCGGCGTCGAGAAGCTCGAGTCTTTCAGGAACGGCGGACCGACGCCCGGCGTCGCTGACCACATCGGTTTGCCTGTGTCTTTGTCAAACGCATAAAAGCGATTGCGTGGCGGGCCCTCGGCGCCCCAGTTGGTCGAGATCACGTTCACGATGACAATGTCGCCATCGACGACCGGCGCGCCGACGCGTCCGTTGGGGTACGTGCCCGCGCCGAAGGCTTCCATCAGCGAGTGACGCCAGCGGACTTTGCCCTCGGGCGTCAGGCTGACCAGCTCGCGCGGGGCGGTCAGCAGGAAGAGGTTGCCGGAGTGAGGATCGACGGTGGGGGCGCCGATGGCGTAGCGGTCGTAGATCACGTCGCTGAGGAAATCGTCGAACGGCACTTCCCAGATCGTCTTGCCGGTATTGGCTTCGAGGCAGGTCAGCCATTCGCGCAGAGCTTCGGTCTTACCGCGGTAGCCCCAGGCGTAGACCCGGTCGCCAACCATCACCGGCGTGCCGCGGCCGGACAGATCGATGCTCCACAGATCATTCTCGCCGCCGAGCTGCCAGGTGTCCGGCAGATGCGTTTCGCGGGAGACCCCCGCCTGCTCCGGACCGCGCCAGTTGAGCCAGCCCTGCGGGGTGATGACTTTGGGGGCCTCCTTCACAGCCATCGCGGCCTTGCTGGACGCCCCGCCATGTTGGGTCATCTTGGCGGGTTTGCCCGATTGTTGATTCGTGCATCCCCCTAAAGCTAGGGCCATGCCGAGGACCGCCATGCCGATTCGATTGTTCATGGACACGCCTTTGACTTATAAATAGGAAGCTGCGAGAGTCTGTCGTGTAGGACCAAATTGTAATAGTGCGTACTATTTGAGGCAAGTAAGCCCCGTGAGTAAACGCCCCCATAGCGAATCAGGTTTCAGTGAGCCGCCGATCGATCATCCCTCACGCCGTCGGCTGCCGCCGTTGCTGCGTCGGACCTGGTATTCGTTGAATCAGGCTTTTCGGCGGCGACTGGGTCCGCTGAATCTGACGCCCGACCAGTTCACTGTATTGCGGTGGCTACACGAAAAGAGCGACACCCCGCTGACGCAGCGCCAGCTCGCCGACCTGATGGCCTCGGACCCCAACACCGTCACGAGCGTGCTGAATCGCATGGAAGCGGCCGGGCTGATCGAGCGCAAGACCCACCTGACCGATCGCCGGGCCAAAAATGTTCTGCTCCTGCCCCACGGCAACACGATCTACGCCAAGGCCCGCCGCATCGCGGTGGACCTGCAGGCCGAGGTGATGAGCGCCGTGCCCAAGGCCCAGCGCGCCCGCTTCCTCGAACAACTCGAAGCCGTCGCCGACGCCGCTCGTGATGTGTTGGAAAAGTGATTGAACCACGGAGGCGCGGAGAACAAAACATTAGACAGGATGAACAGGATAGACAGGAAGGCTGTTCACTGGCTCATCCCTGTACCCATCCTGTTCATCCTGTCAAAAATGCATTCTCCGAGTCTTCGTGGTGTGTCGCTTATCCTTCCGGTCGCACGTCGACACAGACCAGTTCGCCGGCGGCGTTGTGGCAGTAGATGCGGCCGCCTGAAAGCACGGGGCTGATCCAGCATTTGCCGTCGAGCACCTTGGCGCGTGAGATTTCCCGGTAGCCGGCAGGCGTCGCTTCAGCGGTGATCAACTCGCCGGCGTCGCTGAGGATGATCATCTTGCCGTCGCTGATGATCAGTGACCCGACACCGAGGCCGCGCTGCTTCCAGCGAACGGTTCCGTCGGACCAGTTCATGCAGACCAGTTCGCCGAGTCGATTGCGGTGGGTGTTGCCATCGAATCCGTAGAGTTGGCCGTTCAGCAGGATGCTGTTGTTCAGGTGATTGGACATGTCCTTGTTTTCGTAGACCTTCTCGCAACGGCCGGGTCGGATATTGACCAGGGTGCAGCCGCGCTTGTAGCCAGTCGAGAGGAAGGCCTGGCCGTTGTGGACGATGGGCGTGGTGGCGTTGGTCGAGAAGCGCGTCTGCCACGGGTATTTCGACAACTCGCGGCCGGTGGCGGCGTCCAGCAGGACCAGGCCCCAAGTGTTCAGCACGGCCAGCGCCTGGTGGCCGTTTGATTCAAACGGCTGCGGCGTGCCGTAAGACGGTTCGTACTCGGTCGACATCCATTTGATCTTGCCGGTGAGTCGATCCAGCGCGAGGGTCTGCCCGGCCTGGTAGTAGACCGTGTCGCCGAGCACCACGGCCGAGCCGGTGTAGCCCCACGGCGGCACGCGGTCGCGCCCCGTCAGCTTGCGAAGATTGCTGGACCACACGACCTTGCCATCGTCAGCATCAAAAGCGTGAAGCTGACCCTGCTTGCCGACGGTGTAGACCGTGCCGTCGGCGACGGTCGGTGTGGCGCCCGGGCCGCCTTCATGCATGTTGTCGACTTTCTCGCCGGGATATTTCTGCGACCAGATCACCTGGCCGCTTGCCGCGTCAAAGCAATGCACGATCTCGTGGCCGTCGTCATACCCGATGGCGTAGAGCTTGCCCCCGGCCACAGCCACGGAAGAAAACCCGATGCCGATGTTCGCACGCCACGCGATCGGCGGTCCGCCGGCATCCCATTTGGCCTGCCAGCCGGTCTCCGGCGAGATGCCGTCGTAATTCGGCCCGAGCCAGTGCGGCCAGTCGACAGTTTGGTAGGGCTCGGCCTGTGCGACGACGCTCATCGTCATCGACAGCGCAAGGGTGATCAGAAAACCAGCGACGCCGAACGTGCGTGTGATGTTCATGCCGTCATTGTTGACCGCACCAATGCGCCGGACAACCATGCCGCAGTGCAATCGCCGCCGAACGGTTGCGGTTATGCTACATTAACCGCCCCGACGACCTCGAAACCCCCGAAGCCTTGCCCCTGATCTGGTATGACGATGACGCAAACTTCGCCGCCACGCCCGCTTGCCCGCCGCCTGTTGATCATTGCCGTGGCGGTGGTTGCGGTCGCGCTGGTGCTGCTCGGCGTCGCGGCGGGAATGTTCAGCGGTGGATATGGCGGGCCGTCTCAGTTTGTCGGGCGTCAAAGCTGTATCGACTGTCATCAGAAAGCCTACGAAGAGTGGCAGGGGTCCGATCACGACTGGGCCATGCGCCTGCCGACCGCCGACAATGTGTACGGTGATTTCAACGACGCCACTTTCACCGCCTTCGGCATCACCAGCCGTTTCACCCAGCGCGATGGCAAGTACTACGTCACCACCGATGGCCCCGATGGCAAGATGCACGAGTACGTCGTCGCTTACACCTTCGGGTACTACCCCCTGCAGCAGTACCTGATCGACATGGGCAAAGGGCGACTGCAGTGCCTTTCGATCGCATGGGACTCGCGCCCCAAAGACCAGGGCGGCCAGCGCTGGTATCACCTCTACGCTCACGAAAAACACATCGACCACAACGACGAACTGCACTGGACCCGCCCCTCGCAGAACTGGAACACGATGTGCGCCGCCTGCCACTCGACCGACCTGCGCAAAGGCTATGACCTGGCGACCGACACGTACCACACCACGTGGTCCGAGATGAATGTCAGTTGCGAAGCATGTCACGGGCCCGGGTCCAATCACGTGGCGTGGGCCAATCAGTCGTCGCTCTCGAAATGGTTCAACGGTGAAGACCCGACGATGGGTCTCATGGTCGATCTGAAAATGCCCGCCGATCGGATGAAGCTCGAAATGATCGACGACCAGGGCAACTGGAAGATGTCGATCGACGATCCGACCAACCACGTGCTCGTCGACACCTGCTCCCCGTGCCACAGCCGCCGCGAGCAGATCGACGAAGACCCCCACCAGGGCATGGACTTCCTGCAGAACTACATTCCGCAACTCATCGAAGAACGCCTGTACTTCCCTGACGGGCAGATCCTCGACGAGGTCTACGTCTACGCGTCGTTTCACCAGAGCCTGATGTATCGCAAGGGCGTGCGTTGCACCGACTGTCATCACCCGCACACGATGAAGGTCTACGCCAAAGACAACTCGCTGTGCATCCGCTGCCATCAGCCGAATCGCTACGACACGCCGGCCCATCACTTCCACAAGCAGGACGACGAAGGCGCAAGCTGCATCAAGTGCCACATGCCGACGCGCACCTACATGGGCGTCGACGTCCGCCTCGACCACAGCATCCGCGTCCCGCGCCCCGATCTGTCGGTCAAACTCGGCGTGCCGAATTCCTGCAATCAGTGTCACGATGATAAAGACGCCCAGTGGGCCGTCGACCAGGTCGTCGAGTGGTACGGCCCCAAGCGCATCCACAACCCGCATTACGGTCAGGCCATCGCCGCCGGCATGCATCATCAGCCCGGCGCGGGGGCGGCGCTGATCGAAGTCGCGCTCGACGAGTCGCTGCCGGACATCGCCCGGGCCACGGCAATCGGGTTGCTCCCGGAATACGCCTCACGCGAAGCGGCCGAAGCGATCCAGGCCGCATTGAAAGACAGCAATTCGATCGTGCGCCTCGCCGGTGTGCGGGCGTTGTCGATGTTCGACCCGCAAATGCTGTTGCCGCTGGCCATGCCGATGCTCGACGACCCGATCCGTGCCGTGCGCATCGAGGCCGCCCGCATGCTCACGCTCGTGCCGCGTCAGCAGTTGACGCCCGAGCAGTTGAAAAAATTCGAAGCGCAGTTGGCCGATTACAAGACTGCTCAGCGCGTCAACGACGATCGCCCCGACGCCCACCTGAACCTCGGCGGGATCGCCGCCAACCAGGGCGACATGGACACCGCCCTCGCCGAGTTCAAACTGGCCGTGAAACTGAACCCGGTGGTGCCGACACCCAAGTGGATGCTGGCGCAACTGTACCGCCAGATGGGACGCGACCCCGAGGCCGAGCCGCTGCTGCGCGAGCTGATCAAAACCCAGCCGCAGTTCGGCGATGCCTATTACTCGCTCGGCCTGCTGCTGGCCGCGGACAATCGCTTGCCTGAAGCGACCCAAATGCTCGGCGAGGCCGCTCAGCGCATGAGCGATCACCCCCGCGTGTGGTACAACTACGGTCTGGCCCTGCAGAAAGTCGATCGCTTCGACGAAGCCGAACGCGCCCTGGTCAAATCATACTCCATCGACAAGACAAACCTCGACACCGTCAACGCGCTGTCGATTCTTTATGCGCAGCGTAAGAACTGGAACCAGGCGGAGAAGTTCACCCGTTACCTTGCCCAACTCGCGCCGGGC
The DNA here is from genome assembly GCA_014873095.1 of Planctomycetales bacterium ZRK34. Taxonomy (GTDB): domain Bacteria; phylum Planctomycetota; class Phycisphaerae; order Phycisphaerales; family Zrk34; genus Zrk34. The sequence continues at coordinate 1,130,292 of CP050848.1, read as the reverse complement.
GATCAGTCCGTGATGCAGCGCCTGGCGATGATTCAGCAGCAGCGCGCCGCCGAGCAGTGATCGTTACTCGTTGCGCAGTTTGTTGAGCGTGTAACACACGATCGGATTCATCACCGATTCGCCCGTCGCGCCGCGCACGTCCTTGAGTTGCAGTTCATACACGAAGCCGGCTTTCATCGGGTCGAGCGTCACCATCGCCGTGCGATGATCATCCGACAGCGTCAGCTTCTTCACCGTGACCGTCTGTTTGTCCATCTGCGGCGAGCCGTACTTTTCATGGTAAGCATAGCGATAGCACTCGAAAGCAAAGTGCTCCGCCGTCGCGGTCTTTTCATCCAGCGGTTTGGTGAACGTCAACTTAAAACCATCACGCGTCAGCTTCATCGCCTGAACATCCAGCGGTGTATTGCCCGTGAATTTCACACGCTTCAGGCCGTTGTCGCCGACCCAGTATCCGCGCGTCGTCATGCCGATCCATAGCGTGCCGTCCGCATCGAAAGCGAAGCGATGATCGCCCTTGGCCAGGCCGCCGTTATCCAGCAGCACCACGCAGGCGCCCTGGGTCTGGCCATCAACCTCGTCGAGCATGACGCGCAGCAGCCGGGCGGTGTTCATCTCGCCGACGAGCAACTGGCCGCCGAAAACGCCGAAATTTGCTGGTATTTCAAGCATTTGCGTGGGTGAATTAGCCATGGTGCCGTGCGGGAAGATGACCGTCGCCCGGCGTCGCATGGCGTCAAGTTCCTTCGCGGATCGCTCCAGCGGCTTGCCGGTGAAGCCCTCGCTCCACACCAGTGAAGCGGGGTGGCCGTGAAACGCGCCGCGCTTCACGAGAAACAGCTTGCTCGAGCCCAGCCAGTCGCCCTGGTTGTCGGTGATAAATAGATTGCCCGCTGAGTCAAAGCCGATCCCGTCCGGCGAGCGGAAGCCATACGCCCACGGCGTGATGGCGCCGTCGGGGCTGACTTTCAACACCCACCCGCGCCACGGCACGCACGAATACATCCGCCCGTCGTGCCAGTCGGGGTGAAACTCGCCGCGTTTCTCGTAGCGAACGCCCGCGCCGCTGGACGCGCAATTCAACGAAATGAAATAGTTGCCGTCTTTGTCGACCGCCGGGCCGAAGGCGAACTCGTGGTAGTTGCCTGTCATGCCGAAGTCGTCGGTGATCGTTTCGAACACATCCGCCGCGCCGTCGCGATCGGTATCGCGCAGGCGTGTCAGCTCCGGCCGCTGCATGATGACCAACTCATCATCCGCCTTGGCGTAGAGCCCCAGCGGGTCGTGCAACCCCTCGGCGAATTGCGTCCACTTCCCGCTCGCCGGGTCATACACCCACACCTGCCCGTCGTGCAGGCAGATCGCCACCTTGCCGCTTGGCGTGATGTCCAGCCCGCCGACTTCCGCCGACACGCCCTCCGGCGTCGTGATCGTGTCGACTTTGAACGCCGGCTCATCCGCCCGCGCGACCATCACGCAAGTCATCGCCATCACGACAGCCATCATTGTTCGCATGTTCATTGCCCGGCCTCCTGCTTGTACATCGCGGCGATTTCGTCGGCGGTCCACACCCGATCATCGATGCGTATCTCATCGAGTGTCGCTCGTAGCGGGTACTGTTTATTGATGCCGCCGATGAACAGTCGCGTGGCGGGTAGCTTGATGGCAGCATGTTTAGCCGAAGCCTGTTTACCGTCGATGTACAGCGTGATCTTCGAATTGTCGAAAGTTGCTGCGATGTGATGCCACATGCCGGTCGGATGTTGGATCACGGCGGTTGCACTCTCTTTTGCCCCGTTGAATTGCAGCGTGTCACCGTCGATGAAAAGCCCGAAAAGCTGTTTATCTGCTTCGCTGCCGATGATCGTCTGCAAGCCGTCCTGCGGCTTGTCGAGTTTGATCCACGTCATGATCGTTCCGCCGGTCGCCAGGGTGTTCGCGTCAACGCCCGTGTCGACACGTTGCGGCTTTTTCTCTGTGCCGCGAAACGGCAGCGCCCGCCCGACAACGCCATCAACCGGCAGCGGCCGACCCGACCACAGCGTGTCGTTGCACGTGATGTATTTCAGCGGCAGGGCGTTCGGCAGCGGGCTCATCGCGAGGGTGAACCTCGCTCCATGCGTCGCATCGATCGACACGGTGTTGTAAACAATCGCCCGCTGGACCGCGCTGAACGCGGCGCCGGCATTTGACCCGACGACATATCGCACCGGCTGCTTCGTCGGCGCGATCTCGAAGTGTTGCATGAGCCCCTGGCCCTCGGGCGACTTCGTGATGCGCTCATGCACCTCGACACCGTCGACTCGGTAGGCGAACTCCGGCACGCGGTGCAACAGGCGATACCCGAGAAACTCAACCTGCGGGGCGCGATCGTCCGTGCTGATGCGCAGCGGGAAGTCATCGCCCGACCGGTACCAGATGCGCCCGATCGCCTCCGCAAAGGCGTCGCCGTTGCCCGTCAGGTGTCTGCGTGTGTCGATGAACCCACCCGTCCAGGCGTACCGCAGTCGACAGGCTCCAGCATCGAAGCAGTAGCTGTGACCCCCGCCGAGGTCGACCGCGATCGCGGCCGGCCCACAGTCCCGCATGAATGTCCGCTGCACGTGCGGCTGATCATTCATCGACAGGTGCTGCATGTGCTCCATCGAGGCGGCGGCATCCAGCGGAGGCGGCACATGCTCATCTTTGTCCAGCGGGGGCAGCTTGAGCTCGCGCCCGACATACATCGCCCCGTACATCAAAATCCCGTGGCCCGGGAAGGTGCACACATACGGATACACCCCCGCCAGCTTCGGCGCGGTGAATTCCAGCGTGACGGTTTCTTCAGCATTCAGCAGCCGCGTCGCCCACAACACCTTCGGTGAGTCCGGCACGAAATTCTTAGCGATCCCGTCGGCGCCCATCGCCATCGCGGCGTTGACGATGTCCATCCGCGCCCCGGGTTGGGTGATGACGAGGTTGTGCTGCATCTCGTCGACGTTGTGAATGATCAGCTTGACGCGCGCCTCGGGTTCGACGACGAAGCGGGTGATGTCGTATTTGAGCCCGGGCCCGGTTTCGAGATGAATTTCAGTGGTGTCGGCCCGGCCGAATGCGGCGACGGCTCCCAGCATAATGCCGACCATAAGGCCGATCGCGTGCGGTCGGATAGGCATGAATTTGAACTCGCGTGAGGCTGCGTGCGTGAGGGCGGTGGGGCGGTCAGGCGGTCGGGTAGCCCGCTTCCGTCCAGCCGCGCCATCCCCCGTCCATGGACCACACATTCGTGTAGCCCATCTTCTGTAGATTGTCCGCAGCCAGCGCTGAGCGGTAGCCACCGCCGCAGTAGAGCACGATCTCGGCATCGTGGTCCGGGATCGTCTGCTCGACGTCGCGCTCGATCACGCCCTTGCCCAGGTGAATGGCCCCGGGCAGGCAGCCGGCGGCGAACTCGCTTTGCTCGCGGACATCGACGAGGTGAAAACGTTCACCGGCATCGAGCTTATGCTTGACCTGCTGAACATTCAGCTCGCGGATGCGGCTGCGAGCGTCGTCGACGATGCGGATGAACCCGGGAGAGTGGTGTTTGCCCATGGCACGATTCTAACCGCCGCCGCTGGTCACGGCCAAACCGCCCGGGTAACCTTGTGCATCATGAAATGGATTGATGCGCTGAATCGAAAGTTCGGCCGGTTTCACGTGCCGTTTGTCACCGAGACCATCATCGCCGGTCAGATCGTCTTTTTCGGTCTGGCTTACAGCGACCCGAAGGTCATCGGCGATATGGCATTCGTGTGGAACCTGGCGACCGTCGGCGGGGAATGGTGGCGATTTGTCACGTTTTTGTTCATCCCGTTTTCGTCGAGCCCGCTGTGGGCGATCTTCGCCTGGTACCTGTTTTACATGTTCGGGTCGGCGCTGGATCAACACTGGGGCACCTTCCGCTACAACCTTTATCTGCTCATCGCCTACATCGCGACGGTCGGCGTGTCGTGGATCGTACCCGAGCAGGTTGTCGTCAGCTCGTTCATTTACACATCGGTCTTTTTAGCGTTTGCGTTTTTGTATCCGGATTTCGAGTTGCTGATCTTTTTTATCCTGCCGGTGAAGGTGAAGTGGCTGGCTTTGATCGCGTGGGCGGTCATCGGCTCGTCAGTGATATTCGGCAGCCTGCCGGCACAACTCGCCGCGGGGGCGTCGGTGCTGAACTACCTGGTCTTCTTCGGCGGCGATCTGATCAACATGTTGCGCACCGGGCAGCGACGTATGAAGCGACAGGCCCAGTCTTTCGCCGAGCGCGGCAAGGCGTTTCACACCTGCGTCGTCTGCGGCAAGACGGACAAGTCCGACCCCGATGAAGAATTCCGCTACGCGTCCGGCCCCGACGGCCCGCTGTGTTTCTGCAGTGAACATTTCGAAAACCACGAACGCCACATCGCGGAAATGACCGCTAAAGGCGGCAAGCCCGCCAAACCCGTGAAAGAGAAGTGGTGATCAGATCAGCCCGAGGTGCAGCTTCGCCTCGTCGCTCATCATGTCCTTCGACCAGGCCGGTTCCCACACGATGTTGACCACGCAGTCGGTCACACCTTCTAGCGCCTTGACCGACGCTTCGACCTGCCCCGGCAGGTACTGCGCTTCGGGACAGTTGGGCGTCGTCAGCGTCATGTCGATATTCACGACACCCGTCTCCTCGTTGAGATCGACTTTATAAATCAGACCGAGCTCATAGATGCTGATCGGGATCTCGGGGTCGTAGACCTGTTTCAACGCCCAGATGATCTTGTCATGCTGGTTGTCGGGTTCTTCCCCGGCGTTGTTCTGCGGATTCGAGTTTTGATTCGAGTCGTAGATGCGCATGACGATCGTGGTCAGTCGTTGGGCTTACTGGTGAGCGGCGGCAAGGGACTGGATACGTTTGACCATCGAGTGCAGTCCGTTGCGACGGGTCGGACTCAGATGTTCTTCGAGGTCAAGCTGTTTGAGGATGCCCTGGATATCGGTGTCGAGAATCTGCTGTGGGGTTTTCGCGTTGTAGATGATGCGGAGGATGGCGATCAGGCCGTTGACGAGGAAGGCATCGGCGGTGGCGTCGAATTCGATGCGGGTGTCGCCATTGTTGATGACGCGCTCCTTGAGATAGACCGTTGCCTGGCAGCCGTGCACGCGGGTCTGCTCGTTGCAGTCTTCCGGAGGCATCGGCGGAAGTTTCTTGCCGAGGTCCAGCAGGTAGGTGAAACGCTGCTCCCAGTCGCCGAGAAACTCGAAGTTTTCGATCAGTTCTTCGATTGTCACGTCGGTCTGATGGGTCATGTTTAAAGTCCGCTGAACATTCGCTGTACTTTCGCCAGGGCAGCGACGAGCGCGTCGATGTCCTGGCGGGTGTTGTAGAAAGCGATCGAGGCCCGGACCGTGGCGGGGATCTGGTAGCGATCCATCACGGGCTGGGCACAATGATGGCCGGTACGGACGGCCACACCTTCGTGGTCGAGCACCGGGGCCATGTCGTAGGGGTGAATGCCCTCGAGGGTGAACGAAAGCACGCTGACTTTATTCGCGGCGGTGCCGATCAGACGCAGGCCTTCGATCTGCGAAAGCTGCTCGGTGGCATAGCGGGTCAGGTCATGCTCGTGTGCCATGATGCCTTCGGCGTCAAGCGCATCGAGATAGTCGACGGCGGCGCCGAGGCCGATCCCGCCGGCGATGTGCGGCGTGCCGGCTTCGAACTTGTAGGGCAGATCGTTGTAGACGGTTTTCTCGAAGGTCACCGACTGGATCATATCGCCGCCGCCCTGATAAGGGGGCATTTTGTCCAGCAATGATGTGCGGCCCCATAGCACGCCGATGCCGGTTGGGCCGAACATCTTGTGACCGGACAGGGCATAGAAGTCGCACCCGATTGCCTGCACATCGACACGCATGTGCGGAGCGGCCTGGGCGCCGTCGATGATCACGACAGCCCCGGCGCGATGCGCCATTTCCGTGAATTCACGCACGGGATTGATGGTTCCCAGCGCGTTGGAGATGTGCGCAAAGGCGACGATCTTTGTTCGCTCCGACAACATCGCTTCGAACTGATCGGGTTCGACCTCGCCACGCTCGTTGATCGGGACGACCTTGAGCACAGCGCCGGTCTTTTCGCAGGCGATCTGCCATGGGACAATATTTGAGTGATGTTCCAGCCAGGTGATCAGCACTTCATCGCCGGGTTTGAGCACGCTGGTTGCATAACTTGATGCGACGAGATTAATCGACTCGGTGGTGCCGCGGGTGAAGATGATTTCGTGCTGATTCGGGGCGTTGAGATAGCGGGCTATCTTGCGGCGGCTGGATTCATACGCTTCGGTGGCCCGTTCAGCCAGCGCGTGCACACCGCGATGAATATTCGAATTATATCGACGGTAGTACTCGTCGAGGGCTTTGATGACGGGGTTCGGCTTCTGGGAAGTCGCAGCGTTGTCGAGATAGATCAGCGGCTTGCCGTGTACCAGTTCGTTGAGGATGGGGAAGTCGGCGCGCACGCGCTGAATATCAAACTGGGCGGCGGGATGTGTGGCCGTGGGATTCATCGTCAGAGCAACCCTTCGAGCAGTTCGATCTGCGGCAGGCGGTGGACAAGCAGCTTCTCGATGATGCCGCGCACGGCCTCGAGCTTCATGCGGTCGATCGACTCGTGGGCGAAGGCGTAAATCAACAGCCCGCGGGCGGCGGACTCGCTGAGGCCGCGCGAACGCAGGTAAAACAGGGCCTTTTCGTCGATCTGGCCGGTGGTGGCGCCGTGTGTGCACTTGACGTCGTCGGCATAGATTTCGAGCTGCGGCTTGGTGTCGATGCGGGCGGAGTTCGACAGCAGCAGGTTGGTGTTGGACTGGACGGCGTCGGTCTTCTGAGCGCCTTCGTTGACGACGATGCGGCCGGTGAAGACACCGGACGAGCTGCCATCGAGGATGCCTTTGTAATACTGACGACTGTCGCAATGCGGGGCGGCATGGACGACGCGCATGTGGTTGTCCATGTGCTGATCGCCGTGCGGGAGGTAGAGACCGTTGATCAGACCGTGAGCGCCTTCGCCGGTCATTTCGACATGGATGTTGTTACGGACGAGGCCGCCGCCGAGAAGGATCGAGTGTGATTCGAGGCGGCTGTCGCGACCCTGCTGCACGCGTAACGTGGCGACGTTGAAGGCCTGCTCATGCTCACGCTCCAGCAGGTAATGATGAAGCTGTGCGTTGTCGGCGATGACGGCTTCGGTGACGGCGTTGGAGAAAATATCGCCGGTTTCATCCGAAGCATAGTGTTCGATCACTGTGGCGCTGCCGCCGGTTTCGACGACGATGAGGTTGCGTGGGTGGGTCACCTGCGGGCGATCGCCGGCGGTCGAGTAATAGACCACGTGGATCGGCTGTTCGACGTTGACGTTCTTTTCAACGTGAACCACGACGCCGTCGGCGGCGAAGGCGGTGTTCAGCGCGGTCAGTGAATCATCCGTCGTGGCGTAACGACCGAGGTGGTCGCACACGAGGGCATCGTCAGCGGCTTCGCCGAGTGAAAGCACACGCATGCCTGCGGGCAGGTCGGCGAGATTTGACAGATCGCTGCGGTAAAACCCGTCGACAAACACGATGCGGCAGCCACCGATCGCGGCGAAGGCGAGGTGGTCGATCGTGTCGGTGGTCACCGCGGCGCCGGGTTCGGCGGGCACGAAGGCGGTTTTGACGATCGGCTGGAGATTCGTGAATCGCCACTCTTCGTGCTTGGTCGTGGGGAAGCCGAGTTCGTTGAAACGATCGAATGCCGCGCGGCGGGCGTCGGCGAAATGCGACCACGCCCCGTCAAGGCGGCCGACGAGCCGATCGAAGTCGGCGGCGTAGAGGTTGGTTGGTTCCATCAGTTGAGCCATCACAGAAAGTCCTTACTTGGCGGCCGCGGCCGGGGCTTCATCATCAACCCAGGCGTAACCCTTGTCTTCGAGTTCGAGGGCGAGTTCCTTGCCGCCGGAATGGACGATACGGCCGTCGACGAGTACGTGCACGAAGTCGGGCACGATGTAGTTGAGCAGTCGCTGGTAGTGGGTGATCACGAGGAAGGCGCGTTCGGGGTCGCGCATCGTGTTGACGCCGTCGGCGACGATCCGCAGCGCGTCGATGTCCAGACCCGAGTCGGTTTCGTCGAGCACAGAGAAGGTCGGCTCGAGCACCGCCATCTGAAAGATCTCGTTGCGCTTCTTCTCGCCGCCGGAAAAGCCTTCGTTGACCGAACGCTTGAGCATGTCGAGGTCGAGTTCGACGAGCTTGGCTTTTTCGCGGAAGAGCTTCATGACGTTGATGGCGTCGAGCTCCTCGAGGCCGTGGTGTTCACGCTTGGCGTTGATGGCGGCACGGAGAAATTGCATGCCGCTGACGCCGGGGATTTCGACCGGGTACTGAAACGCGAGAAACAGGCCTTCGCAGGCGCGCTCCGAGGCGTCCATGTCCAGCAGGTCTTTGCCATGAAAGACGACGCTGCCATCGGTGACCTCGTAGTCTTCCTTGCCGGCGAGGACGTTGGCCAGGGTCGACTTGCCCGACCCGTTGGGGCCCATGATCGAGTGGACTTCACCGGCGTTGATGGTGAGGTCCAGGCCCTTGAGGATCTCCTGGCCGTCGACGGAGGCGTGGAGGTTTTTGATTTCGATGAGCGGGGTGGTCATTTTTTGAATCCTGAAAACACGGGGCAAGCCCCGTCTTTAAACGGTGTATGCGTTATCCGACGCTGCCTTCGAGGGAGACCGACAGCAGCTTGTTGGCTTCGACGGCGAACTCCATCGGCAGCTCGTTGAAGACTTCCTTGCAGAAGCCGTTGACGATGAGGCTGACGGCATCCTCTTCGCTGATGCCGCGCTGGGTGCAGTAGAAAAGCTGGTCCTCACCGATCTTCGAGGTCGAAGCTTCGTGTTCGATCGAGGCGGTGGGGTTGCGCGATTCGATGTACGGGAAGGTGTGGGCGCCGCACTGGTCGCCGATGAGGATCGAGTCGCACTGGGTGTAGTTGCGGGCGTTTTCTGCGCCGGGGAGCACTTTCACCAGCCCACGGTAGGCGTTCTGGCCGTGGCCGGCGCTGATGCCCTTGCTGATGATGGTCGACTTGGTGTTTTTGCCGATGTGAACCATCTTGGTGCCGGTGTCGGCCTGCTGGCGGCCGTTGGTCAGCGCGACCGAGTAAAACTCGCCGACGCTGTCGTCGCCCTGCAGGATGCACGACGGGTACTTCCACGTGATCGCCGAGCCGGTTTCGACCTGCGTCCAACTGATGCGGCTGCGATCGCCGCGGCAGGCGCCGCGCTTGGTCACGAAGTTGTAGATGCCGCCCTTGCCGTTTTCATCGCCAGGGTACCAGTTCTGAATCGTCGAGTATTTGATCGTCGCATCCTTGTGGGCGACGAGCTCGACGACGGCGGCGTGAAGCTGATTTTCGTCACGCTGCGGCGCGGTGCAGCCTTCGAGGTAGCTGACGTGGGCGCCTTCGTCGGCGATGATCAGCGTGCGCTCAAACTGCCCGGTGTTTTCCGCGTTGATGCGGAAGTAAGTCGACAACTCCATCGGGCACTTCACGCCCGGCGGGATGTAGACGAACGACCCGTCGGTGAATACGGCACTGTTGAGCGTGGCGAAGTAGTTGTCCGAGTACGGCACCACCGAGCCCATGTACTTTTTCACGAGGTCGGGGTGGTTTTTCACCGCTTCGCCGAAGCTGCAGAAGATGATGCCGAGCTCTTCAAGCTTGCCCTTGAAGGTGGTGGCCACCGAGACCGAGTCAAATACCGCATCGACCGCCACGCCGGCGAGCTTCTCGCGCTCGTGCAGCGGGATGCCGAGCTTCTCGAAGGTTTCGAGAATTTCGGGGTCGACCTCGTCGAGGCTCTCGGGGCGCTTCTTCGGGGCGGCGTAGTAGCTGGTCTTCTGGAAGTCGATGGGGGGGTAGTCGATGAACGCCCATTCGGGCTCTTCCATCGTCAGCCAGTGGCGATAGGCCTTGAGGCGCTGCTGGAGCATCCAGTCGGGCTCGCCTTTTTTGACGCTGATGAAGCGGACGATGTCTTCGTTGAGCCCGGGGGGGGCGTAGTCCTGCTCGATCAGGGTCGTGAAGCCGTATTTGTACTCGCGTTTGGCGTCGGCGAGATTCGCAATTTCCTGGGTCGTGGTCATGTGTTCATTCCCGTGCGCGTCAGGGGCACTTGGATGAGGGTCGGCTGGTCGCCGATCAGATCGATGAGTTTAACGTGTTGGAGGAATTTGTGGGTCAGCTCGTTGAACCGCTGCATCGGCGAGGCGATTGGGCAGGCCGGCTCCGAAACGCAGGCGCTGCACGGCTCGGGCTCGGCATCATCGCAGCACACCGCCACGGAAACGGGCCCCTCGATGGCTTCGATGATCTGCAGCAGGGCGATCTCGGCAGGGTCTTTACAGAGGATATAACCCCCGCCGGCCCCGCGCCGCGAGCAGACGATCTCAGCCCGGTGCAGGTCTTTGAGGATGTTCATCAGCAGGGGGGCGGGGAGCTGGTGGCGTTCAGCTATCTCTCGTGCAGACAGCGGGTTATCGTGTCCGCCTTCCTGCTGGGCCAGGGCGGCCAGAGCCACGAGGGCGTAATCGGTCTTGCGTGTCAGGCTGAAGCTCATCGGGGCTTTCTCAGGGGGCCGGTCAGTGCATCTCAAACGCTCGTGTGGCGCCGTCTGGTCGACGCGTGGGGCGTTGCAACTGACTCGCAGAATTAATAGCACCCATTGGGTACGATATCAAGCCCATCCCCTTGGCGAATCGTGATTTTGCGAGAATCCCGCAGGGAAATTGACAGGCGTTGGCCCACTGGCCGATGAGAATGTACAGTTTATCGCCGAGTGCGTTGCCCCTGTAGCTCAGCTGGATAGAGCAGCCGCCTTCTAAGCGGCAGGTCGCAGGTTCGAGTCCTGCCGGGGGTGTTTTGAAGATGACATGGCTGTTGCCTTGTCGTCTCAAACTCTACAAATCATGCTTAATCCGGCTCCCTTAGTTAATTTACGCGCCCACCATACTGGAAACCCCGGTAATCGCCGCCTACATTTTGTCTCATGCCCCGGACGCCCGGTCGCCTCAGCGGCTGGGCTGCCTCAGCAACAACCTCAAACTCCACCCCACCGAAAGGGAATCCGCATGTCCAGCATCGTTGGTAAGCCCGCCCCCGCGTTCAAACTCGACGCCGTCCACAAGGGTCAGTTTTCACAGATCGGCCTCGAAGACTACAAAGGCAAGTGGCTGGTCGTCTTCTTTTACCCGCTGGACTTCACCTTCGTCTGCCCGACCGAGATTCTCGCGTTCTCCGATCGCCTCGGTCAGTTCCACAAACTCGGCGCCGATGTCGTCGGGGTCAGCATCGACTCGAAGTTCACCCACCTGGCCTGGACCGAAAAGCCCCGTGAGCAGGGCGGCATCTCCGGGCTCGAGTACCCGCTGCTGTCGGACATGGGGCGCACCATGGCGGCTGACTACGGCGTCCTCGCCGACGCCGGCGTCGCGCTGCGCGGCCTGTTCCTGATCGATCCCGACGGCGTCATCCAGCACGCCACCATCAACAACCTCGCCATCGGTCGCAGCGTCGACGAGACCCTCCGCGTCCTCCAGGCCGCCCAGTTCTCCCGCGAGCACGGCGAAGTCTGCCCCGCCAACTGGAAGCCCGGCGACGAAGGCATGAAGCCCGACTGGAACGACTCCAAGGACTGGTTCGAAAAGTCCTCCGTCAAAGCCTGACTCGCCCCCACAACCGATCCACCCCGAAGCCCACGGTGTCACACCGTGGGCTTCTTTTATTCAGTCCGCCGGTAATCCGCCGAGCCACGACCTTGCTTTTTCCCCGCCCGCTTCCGACAATCGCTCGTGTCATACATCTGTTCCCCGATTCCGAGGTCATGACATGCTGTCGATTTCTGTGAATCCGTTCAACGCCGTCAATGTTTTTTTCTTTGGGTTGGTGTTGTTTCTTTGCGGCTGCTGCCCCTCGGGGTCATCACGGGAGTGGGGTGGTGCAGCTATCTATCAGATCAACCAGGACATGGATGAAGTCATCTCCCAGAATGAAGCGGATATTCAGCGGTTAAAAGTTTTCATAGAAGATCTGGGCGGCAAGGTTGAGGTCGAGAAAACTGAAAGTCCGGTGAAGACCGAATCCGAGACCAACGTGCGAGATGTCGGTATTGAAGTGTTTGCAGAGATCGATGATGAAGTCTCAGCAAAACTATCGATCGGGATGACCACATTGGATGGTTCGAACGTGATTGTGAACGTCACCTACCATGTTGCGGCAACGGATCATATCGTGGCGGACAGTATCGAGAAGCGAATCAACTCAATGTTCATGACAGGAAAATAGTGATTGTCGGTCGTGGTCAGGTCGATTTACTTAGAGGTGATGTCGCGTTCGACTGATCTGCGGAATGAGTGTGTTCATCGAACTGGCTTTTGCGATCGATTGCGCGGATGTGGGCCCAGTTGCCTTCGGCGCCGGCGCCGCGCTGGTCGAGTTCGGCGAGTGTGGGGCGCGGGCCGTAGAGCAGGAGGGTGTCGTCGGCGTGGACGGTGCTGTCGCCGCGCGGCGCGCCGTCGTAGGAGCCGTCCGCCCGTTCGATGCCGAGCACGAGCACGCCCTCTTCGGAAAGTCGCAACGAGGCCAGGTCGCGATTGGTGACCCAGTCTTCAGCCCGCACGGTCATCTCGGTGACGGCAAAGTCTCCGGCCAGATGCAGCAGGCCGGCGTAGTCACGAATTTCAAGATTGGTCCAGCGGCGCAGGGCGGTTTGAATCAGTCGTGACAGGTGGCGGTCGACCCATCGGCTGTAGGCAATGATCCACAACACGGTCAGTCCGACGACCAGCAACCCCATGCGAAACCACAGCGACTCGGTCCACTCGCCGGACTCGTTCGTCTGCACGAACGAAAGAATCAGCGACGACATGGCGGTGACGATGCCCGCGTTGCCCAGCAGCATCAGCAGCATGATGATCCGCCGGCGGACGGGGTGGTGAACGACCTTTTCGGATTCGGTGGTGGTGAACCCGGAACCGGTGAAAGCGGAGCGTGCCTGAAAGCGCGCCAGTTGTTTGGACAGGCCCGTCAGCGTCAGCGCGACCGTGGCGACGCGCACCACCAGCAGGGACAACACCAGCACAGTCAATAATGAGATGATCGCAACCATAACGAACGCTCTGTCAACGCATGCTAGAGCCTTGGTGCAACTCAGGAAGATGGGTCAGATGCTGAACGCCGGGTCGGGCGATCCGCATGACGGTGCGATCAGTTCAACGTCGCGGTCCACGCTTCAGGCATATTGCGGGCGCCGACGGCTTTGACTTTGCAGCGGATCGCTTTCTCAGCGTCGGCCTCGGTGAGTGTATAAGTGTTCGAGGGGCCCCAGGTCAGCGGGTAGCCGTCGGCAAACCAGAAATAACGCACGTCGGTGATGTCGTCGAGATGCGCGTCGCACGTGATGGTTGAGCCGGCAGTGTTTGAACCCGAGAGCGTGGGGCGCTGCGTGTACGGCGCGGGCAGGGCTTCGAGGTCGTGGGTCTTCTGCAACACCTCAACCCAGTCGACGACAAAGTCCTGGCGCTGGCCTTCGGGCAATCCCTTGTGATTCGATTTCAGCGCGTAGTCCAGTTGCAGGTCGAGTCTTTCAAGGTAGGTCGGGGCGGTGGGGCAGCGGTAGATTTCGAACCATTGTTCGCCGCCCTCGCCATCGGGCATCGTCACATTGACGTAGGTGGTGTCTTGGTCGACGACGTATTCCCACGTGTGGTATTGACCGTCCCAGATGAACAACTCACGGGGGAGTTTGCTTTTTCCCGGGGTCAACTCGCCGCTGTAGGCCTTGTAGCGCTGATAGCTTTTCGGGTTTTTCGCGAAGATGTTGTTTTTGAGGTAGGCGTAGTGATAGTGGGTGGACATGCCGTTGAGCCAGCGGCCGTTGGCGCTGTCGAATTCAAACCAGTCGCATTCGATGCGGTTGGCGGTGCGCCAGAACAGGGCCTCGGGGCTGTAAGACCAGAAGGCGGGAAACAACCCGCGGGGCAGTTGCTTGGGGTCGATCTTCGGAAACATGCAACGGATGCGGAAGATCTTCGGGCCGATCCATGTATGGCCGTGGCCCAGGTCGTTGACGCTGTAAAACGCGCTGCCGCGCCAGCGTTTGCCCTGCTGGACGAGTGACAGAATCTGTTTCTGATTTTCCGCGTCGTAGGGATACGTGTCGGGCTTGTGGCCGGGTGTGACCAGCGGGGCGGCGCCGCCGACGGCGATGTTGTAGCCGGGCCCGAGCCAGAGGTCGCCTTCGCCACTGGTGCTGGCCTTGACGCGGTCAGCACGGAAGTCATCGTAAAACACGCGCTCAAAACCCATCGGCTCAACACGCGGGCCGCCGGCGTTGACACGGGTGACGGACTTTTTCAGCGACTCGCCCCAGGCGGTCCACTTGTCGTTGTCATGCACATAGCGATACGGAAAGTCTTCGTCATCGAGCACGGGCCGCGCCGCGTGGTAGGGATGATCCGCCGGCAGGTTGGCCGCAAAACCCCGGCGGTGCGCCGCCCAGCCGGTCATTTTGCGAACCATCGCTTCGGAGGGCTCGGTCAGACCGAACACCAGCGCGTCGCAGGCCCAGGCCATGTTGGCGTTGCTTTTGTCGCCGAGATAGGTGGTCGTGTCATGAGGCCAGTCGCCGGAGAAGCGCGGCGGCTGTTTGGACTCGGCGGCCAGCGCGACGCCGTTGACCGAGGCAAACATCTGACCGTAGCGGATGCCGCAGACAAGAACGTTCCACGTTTTGCCGTCGGCGACGACGCGGTCGGTGGTCATGAGGCGCTGGTCGATACCCCATGCGTTGTACCCGACGTACTGAACACTCAGGCCGGTCTTCTTGTTGTACCAGACCTTTGGTGAGGACTTGTTGGAATCCTTGCCGTGGTTCAGATCGAGCAGCACGGTCTGATCATCAGCGCCGGTGTTTGCATCGATGCGGAAGGTGAATAGACACCAGCGGTAGTTCCACCGGGCATCGCGATGACCGGGCATGACCAGATGCTGACCGGAGTCAGCGGCAAACTCGATGCCTGCGCCGGGTGCGGACATGCCCGGCTGCAGACTCTCTGTTTCCTGCGCGGCGGTGATGTGAATCGTCCCGCGCGGTTGCAACTCGGCGATCGGTCCCGGGCCGAGGTCTTCCTGAAGGTAGGCCGACGAAAGCCACTCGGGGAAGATGTCGATCGCCCAGGGGATTTTGTCATGACTGGCGGCGATGTGTTCGCGGTTCACCAGCACGGAGACCGGGTGGCGATCGCGTGTCTGCTCAGCGATGGTGACGCGGCCATCACCGTCGGCGTCAAAAGCTCCGGTCAACTCGGGGCACTGCTTCGTCAGTTCATCGAGCAGGGCTTTGCGCTCGGCATCGTCATACAGCCCGTTGCCATCGGCATCCAGGTCGGTGAGCACACGAACGCGGGCGGGTGATTCGGATGTGTCGGTTTTAGATTCGGGTGGCGTCGATTTCGTGCAGGCGGCTGCACCCAGGGCCAGGCAGATCGTGAGGATGAGCTTTCCGAATTCAGACATTGCGACTCCAAAAGGTAGACCAGTAAACGGACCAGACCCATCGTACTGATTCAGCGTCCGGCGGTGGGGAAAGTCGTGCAAGTTCGGCAACGAAGGATAATCAAGCGAAGGGTCATGATCGGTAGGACGTTTGTGCGGCGTGATGTATTGTCTGCCTAAATAATTGGCAGTGCGAAGTATATGTAAAATGAGAAACAATCCGGCGGGCTTTGCCGATAACGTCGGCAGGCGATGTTTTGCTCCGTGGGGCGAACCCGTAGCTTGCGGCGACAATAATAAGGTCCGGCCGCATGTTTCGGCACATCGCAGTGTGAAGCTCAGGGAGGTTTCCGGTTTGCTCAGGCGAAAGCATCTGCATGGACGTTTCCACCGACCGCATCGCATGCGGTTCTGGGGCGCGGCCATTCTGGTAGTGCTCGCTTCGATCGTGGCGGGGGCTTACTGGTACATCTCGCGCCCACATCGCGTGGCCATGTATGCCGGGCAGTTGCTCGAAGCGATGACCGGCGCCGAGGCACACATCGACTCGGCGACCTTCAGCCTTGACGGCACCATCGACCTGCGCGGACTCACGCTGAACGTGCCCGGCATGGAAGGACGCGGCTCGGAACTGTTCCGCGCTGAGCAGACGCTGCTGCGGATCGATCCGGTCGCGCTGCTGCAGGGGAAATTCGAAGCTCAGCAGATGATGTTGTTCAAACCGGTATTGTCGCTGACGGAGATCGGCGAGGACGAATTCAACTACGAACTGTTGCGGAAGGTCAAGCGCGTCAAGCCACAGGACGAGATGCCGCGCCTGCCGCGGATTTATCTGCGCGAGGGGCGCGTGGCGTACGGCGAAGTCTACGGCGGTGAATACCAGTCGTGGGGGCTGGACGTGACCGGACGGTTGAATCCCGATACGGATCAGGCGGGGCTCTACCACTTCGAGCTGTACCAACTGCCGGACAAAGACGACCAGGTGCTCACCACGACCGGCGACCCGAACACTGCCCCCGCGCTGACCGGCCGCTTCGATCTGGAAAAGCTTGAAGTGTCGGTGCAGCTTGTCGGGTCGGGGCTGGTCAACCCGCACCGGACGGTGATGCCGCGTCAGATCCGCCAGTGGTGGGACATGTTCGAGCCCAGCGGGGCGCTGCCGCAGATTCAATTCGAGTATGACGATGCGGCGGGGTTTCACGCGGTGGTGAGCTTTTCGGATGTGGCGCTGACGCTGCCGCAGCTTTCGACCGACGAGTACAAGGCCCGGATGACCAACGTTTCGGGAACGTTCCGCTTCGACAATGATCGCATCAGCGTCGAAGAACTCGTCGGGCAGCTCGAAGGCCTGCAGTATCGCATCAACGGGCGGATCGAAGGCTACAAGCGCGATGCGCCGTTTCAATTGGCGGTGTCGACGCGGCCGTTTCGCATCCCGGAAAAGCCGGTGTACATGGTCGCGCTGAAGCCGGAGATACTTCGCATTTTTCAGATGCTTTCACCGGTGGGGTGGATGCGCGTGTCGCTATCGCTGAACCGCAGCACTGAAGGCGGGCGCATCGACTACGAAGGCACAAGCACCATCCTCAGCGGGCGCGACCTGGTGCGTGAACTGATCGGCCCGCCCGGCTCACCGCGCCCCACCGATCTCGGCTCGCTGGACCCGTCCGACGAGGCGTACAACTCGCACGGCCATTTCGAGAGGTTTCCCTACGAACTGACCAACTGCCGCGGTCTGGTCACCTTCAACGACCAGGTGATCGAGGTCAAACACCTCACCGGCGATCTGCCCGACGGCGCCTCGGCGACCATCACCGGCACCATCGGCCCGCCCTCGCCCCAGGCCGCCATCGATCTGACCGTCACCGCGGTCAACCTCGCGCTGAACGACGAACTCCGCGAAGCCCTGCCCGAGAAAACCCTCAAGGGTTGGGACATGTTTTTCAACCGCGAGCGCTTCGAGCAGATCCACCAGCGCGGTTACTTCATCACCACCGCCGAGCGCGACCAGCTTGAACAGCGGCGCCAGCAGACGCTTCAGCTTTTGCGCGAGTTTGAGCAGGTTGATCTCGAACAGGCTGCCGAGCAGTATCGCATCTTGGAGGATGTTCAGAAAAAGCTGACGCTGCCGGTGTTCGACCTCGGTGGGCGCGGCAATGCGGTGGTGAAAGTGACGCGCCCGTTCGGTCCCGGCAAAATCAAATTTACGCTGCACACGTCCGTCGAACTTGTCGATGCAGGCGTCGTGTTTCAGTTCTTCCCGTACCCGGTGCGCGTCCGCAAGGGGCGCGTGATCATCGCGCCGCGTGAAGTCAGCTTTGAGGGGTTCAACGGGTTCGGACTGCACGGCGGCTATGGCGGAATGATCGGCAAGGTGCAGACGCCGCACGAATCAAACGGCAACCGGGTCATTCCCGAGATCGTACTTTCCGCCAAGGAAGTGCCGCTGGACGACATGCTCTATGACGCGCTGCCCGAGCCGCAGGACGACTGGCTGCGCAGCCTGCGCGTCGCCGGCAAGATCAACGTCGAAGGGCGCATCCTGCGCGACACCGAAGCCGACCGCATTGACATCGACATGGGCGTCGAAGTCACAGACGCCACCGCCGCGCCGGGCTCGGGCCGACTCAAGCTCACGGACCTGGCCGGCCAGCTCAAGCTGTCGCTGCATCAGATGACCATCGAGTCGATGGCCGCCGCATGCGGCGATGGGCGCATCGCGTTCACCGGCGGGTCGGACTGGTCCGACAAAGATCGCCGCACGATGCACATCCTTGCGTCCGCGGAGAATCTGCGATTCGAAGATTCCGTGCTCGACCTGATCAGTCCGGCTGTCGAGGCGCCGCAGGCACTGCGTGACTTCTGGTCGACGCACGCGCCGGCGGGGCGGTTTGACGCCAAGTTGGAATACGCCGTCGTCGGGCAGGACGATCGCCAGTATCGCCTGGACCTGCAGCCGCGTTCGCTGGCGTTCACCTTCCGCGACTTCCGCTACGACTTCGCACAGACCGACGGCCACATCATCGTCGAACCCGATGTGGTGCGGATGGATCAGTTCAGCGGGACCTTTGACGCCGGCCGCTTTGATGTCACCGGCGATGTGCGCTACACCCCGAAGCTCAGTGCCGACCTGTCGATGATGATCGCCGGGGAAACATTCTCGCCGACGGCCCGCGCCGCCATGCCGCAGCGCGTCGTGTCCATCGTCGAGGGCCTCAAACTCACCGGCCCTTACGAGTTGAGCCTGTCGAAGCTCACCTACAGCGCGCTCGACGATGACCGCGCCGACACGTACGCCACCGGCACGCTCGCCCTCAACGGCGCGTCGATGAACATCGGCCTGCCCGTGACGGACTTTCACGGCACGGTTGAACTCGAAACGCGCCTCGAAGCCGACGCAACCTGGCCGACCGTGCGCACGAAGATTCACGCCGACCGCCTGCTCGCCGCGTCGCGCCCTGTTGAAGATCTGACGCTGAAGTTGCGCAACGTCGCCGGGTCCGACCGCGTGCTGCTGACCGATCTGGCCGGCCGATGCGCCGAAGGAAGAATCGGCGGGCAGGGCGCATTCACGATGTCCACCGGGGATTATCAGTTGCAGTTGGCGCTGTCCGAAGCCCGCCTCGGTCAGTTGATGGTTTACGATGACGCTTCGGAAGCGCCGAAGAAACCCGACGCCAAACCGATCAACGGCACGCTGTCAGCCTCGATCGCGCTGGATGGGTCATGGGCCGATCGCAAGAAGCTGCGCGGCCGGGGTGACCTGATCGTGCGCGGGGCGGATTTGCGCGGCGTGCCACTGGCCGTCGGCCTGCTGAAAATCTCGCACCTCAAACTGCCGGTCAACGATCCCTTCGACACCGCCCAAGTCAGCTACTACATCCGCGGGGGCAACTTCGTCTTCGAAAACATCAGCCTCACCTCGCCGACCATGCAGCTCGCCGGGCGCGGCGTCATGACCTATCCCGAAACGCAGCTCGACCTGGCCCTGACCAGCTCCAACCCCAAGGGGCTCAAACTCGGGCCGTTCACCGATCTGGTCGACGGGTTCCGCGATCAGCTGATGACCATCCATATCACCGGCACCCTCGATGATCCGAACACCTCCGTCGATCAGTTCAGCGGGCTGACCCGAGCGTGGCATGATGTGTTCGGCCCGGCCGCCGCCGAAGTGCCCACACCCGCTTCCAAACCTTAAGTACAATGACTTGCCATGACCGTTTCTCTACGTGATCCCCAAATCGTTGCAACGCTTGACGACCTCGTCCGCCAGGCCGGCGGTGATCCTGACGACCTGTCCGGCCAACTGGTCCGCGAAGCGATGCAGACCGCGCTGCGCCTGATCGCCGACGGGGCTGACACCGGCGAGCTCAAGCTTGTGTCGCGCTCCCTGCGCGAGCTGCGCTACGCGCTGAAGGTCTTCCGCGCCTATCCGGATATACACAAGATTTCGATCTTCGGGTCCGCCCGCACGCCGGTTGATCACGCCGACTACGAGGCCGCGGTGCAGTTCGCCCGCGTGATCGCCGAGGCCGGATGGATGATCATCACCGGCGCCGGCGACGGCATCATGCGCGCCGGCCACGAAGGCGCCGGCCGGGCGAAATCGTTCGGCGTGTCCATCCGCCTGCCCTTTGAGACCAACGCCAACGACATCATCGTCGGCGATGAAAAGCTTGTGACTTTCCGCTACTTCTTCACGCGCAAGCTCGTGTTCGTCTCGCAGGCCAACGCGCTGGCCCTGCTGCCCGGCGGGTTCGGTACGCTCGACGAAGCCTTTGAGGTGCTCACGCTCGTACAGACCGGCAAGGCGCCGATCATTCCGATCGTGATGATCGAGCCGCCCGGCAATGATTACTTCGAACACATCGATCGCCTGATCCGCCAGGGCCTGCTCGACAAGAAGCTGATCAGCCCCGAGGATCTGAGCCTGTATCACATCTTCAACGATCCTGCCGCCGCCGCTCAGCACGTGCTCGATTTCTACCGTAACTATCACTCGACGCGCTTCGTCGATGACAGCTTCGTGATGCGCATCCGCCACGAGTTGACGATCGATCAGCTCGATGCGATCAACACCGAGTTCGCCGACCTGGTTGTTTCAGGCAAGATCGAGCAGACCGGCGCGCTGGAAGGCGAGCAGGTCGCCCTGGCGCTGCCGCGCCTGACCTGGCACTACACCCGCCGCGACTACGGCCGCCTGCGTCAGTTGATCGACCGCATCAACGACTTCGCCCCAGCGATGTAAACACCCCACGGGCTTCCGCCCGCGGCTATGAATTGTCTTTGCTAGCCGCAGGCGGAAGCCTGCGGTATTCTGATCTTCATGGCGGTTTATCTGCTGTCTTATCACGCGTATCGCTCCTGGCCGGCGGACCATCCACGCGGGTATGTGAAAGGCGGCAAAATCCTTCCGCCCGATCCGGATCAGGCGGCGTTTTATAATCGCCAAGCTAAACATGAACCCGTCGTGTTTACACCGGACCGACAGAAGCTGCTGCTGAGTGGTGTGTTGGATGTCTCAGAGCGCCGCGGGTGGCGCATCCATGCCTTCGGCGCCGAGACCACACACATCCATGTATTGATCAGTTGGAAGACATTCACGCCTTGGCAGGACGTTCGCGACAAATTGGCCAATCTGCTCAGTGGTTTTCTCGGGCGTCATGCGGGTGAAACCGGGCGGCGGTGGTTAACACGCAAGCCGTCACGTAAACGTGTGCGTGATCGTAAGCATTATGATTATCTGGTGAACGTTTATCTGCCGAAACATTCGGGATTGTTCTGGCGTGAAGGCGAGCAGCGGCCGTCTACGCTGGATGAGTTGATTGGTGACGGATAGTCGTTCGCAGAGACACGCGGTGACCGCGGGCTTCCGCCCGCGGCTATGAAAAAGACGTATGGAGGTTACATGCACTGGTTATTGATTACGCTGGCGGTTGCAACGGGCGGGCAACGCGATGTGTTTGTCGATGCGTTTGATGGCAAGCTCGCGGGCGGCTGGCGGTGGGTGCATGAGGTTGAAGACGCCTGGCGGGTTGATCACGAAGGTTTGTGGATTCGCGCGTTGCCCGGGACGCTCTGGGGGCGAAAAAATGATGGCAAGAATCAGTTGCTGCGGGGCGCGCCGGCGGGTGATGCGAGCGTGGCGGTGACGCTGCGGATGAATCCATCGGACCCGCCGCGATGGGAACAGGCGGGACTGCTGTGGTATTTCAGCGACGATGATTTCATCAAGCTCGTGAAGGAACTGGAGTACGGCAAGTGGAACATCGTGATGGGCCGGGAGCAGGACGGGCGCACGCAGGTGTTGTGCGTGACGCCGATCGGCGACGGCCCGGTGCGCCTCGTGCTCGAACGCACCGGTCAGAAGATCATCGGTCGATATTCCGTCGACGGCGGCGAATGGAAGACCGCCGCCGAGTCGACCATGCCCAACGACGGCGCCGGTGAAGTCGGCCTCAAGTCCCAGCGCGGCCCCAAAGACACCGAACACTGGAATCGGTTCAACGATTTCGAAATCAAGTGAAAACTTGTCGACAGGATTCCAGGATGAATACCGGATGGTGAAGGCAGTTACTTCCTGCCGATCCTGTTCATCTTGTCAAAAAGAATTTTTCAGGTGGGTCAGAACTTGCAGCGCCAGGCGAGGGTGAAGGCGCCGTAGGCGTCGGACCCGTGCTGGCGGTCGAATTGCTCGGTGAGGAAGGTCTGGGAATAACCGAACTCGAATTTGTAGAGGGTTGCGACGACGCCGACCTGGACGATGCCGACGGCGGGCTCGGCGCTGCGGCCGGGTGAATCACGGAAGGTCGCACCTTCGATGAACGCATCGTGCTCGACGAGCCGGCCTTCGAGGCGGACGAACCCGTAGAGGCTGAGTTTGCCGCCATCGGTGGGTAGGTGCGTGGCGTCGGCGGGTTCTTCGAGGCGCGGCGGGCCGAAGTCGTTGGGCAGGTTCCACCCGGCGCGGAGGGTGGCGCCGGCGTTGACGTGACGATTCATGGTGCCGAGGGTGAACCCGGCCTGGGGCAGCAGCTCGGCGCCGAAGAGGTACGCATGGCCATCTTCGTCGACGGCATTGAGCAGGGGCAGCTTCCAGTGACGCTGGTAGGTGATGTTGAAACCGACCTCGTCGGGCACCTGGTGGTCCCAGCCTTCGGGTTTGGCGGCGTCGACGATTTCGTGGACGATCTTCTGCGAATCATCCGCCTGGGAGGAAGGGCCGAGGATGCCGATGGTCAGGTCGAGATAGTCCATCGTGTCGGCGACACTGCGCTGGAGAAACGCTCCGCCGTAGAGCCAGCCGGCGTAGGGCCGATCATCGGGATCAGGGACTGACGCAGTGATGTTGGCGGGGGTGTAGATGTTCTGGCCGAAGCTGTACCCGAAGGCGGTGGCGCGTTCGGCGGCGGGGCCCAGCGGGTAGAAACTGTCGAGGCAGTCGGCCAGAGAGTCGGCGAAGTCGGGTTGATGGGTGAAGGTGATTTTGGTGCCGTGGGTGTAGTGGCGATCGGTGTTGTTGTTGGGCTTGATGAAGGCGCCGTCGTTTTCGACGTACAGGTGCAGCGCCCAGGGTTCATCAGCGACGGCGGGCAGGGCGAGGGTAAGCAGCAGCAAGGCTATTAGGTAGCGCATGGGGTTGGACCTGTGTGCGGTGCGTGGGCGACGGTGGAGCGTATCATAATCGTCGTGTAAATACAGGCGGCTGACTTGCGGCGGCCGATGGGCTAACATGCTGGCCCATTTAGCGGTGGGGCTTGCCCCACGCGGCGGATGACCGAGTCAGAACACGCGGGGCAAGCCCCGCCGCTAAATGTTGCAGCCTGCAACTTCATCCCCGATAGGATTATCGTCATGGAAGCTGGCATCGTTGGATTGCCGAATGTTGGGAAGTCGACCCTGTTTAACGCGCTGACGGCGGCGGGGATCGAGGCCAAGAATTACCCGTTCTGCACGATCGAGCCGAACGTGGGCGTGGTGCCGGTGCCGGACCCGAGCCTGGCGACGATCAACCAGCACATCGAGACGGAGAAGGTCATACCGGCCGTGCTGCGGCTGGTCGACATCGCGGGCCTGGTCAAAGGCGCCAGCGAGGGCGAAGGCCTGGGCAACAAGTTTCTTTCGCATATCCGCCAGGTGGATGCGATCTCACATGTGGTGCGATGCTTTGAAGATGAAGACATCGCGCATGTCGACGGCGGAATCGATCCGATCCGCGACATCGAAACGATCGAAACGGAACTGATGCTCGCAGACCTGCAGGTCGTCGAAGGCTCCAAAGACAAGGCGGCACGCCAGGCGCGCACCGGCGACAAGGAAGCCAAGGCGCGCGTCGCGCTGCTCGAGCAATGTGAACACGCGCTGAGCGAAGGCAAGCCGGTGCGGTCGATTCAGTTTGATGATGATTCACGCAAAGCGCTGAAGTCGCTGGGCCTGATCACCGCCAAGCGCGTGCTGTACATCTGCAACGTCGATGAGGCGGGTCTCGCCGGCGACAACGACATGGTCAAAAAGGTTCGCGCGTACGTCAGCGAACACGGCGGCGAAGTCGTGCCGGTCTGCGCGAAACTCGAAAGCGAACTGGCTGAACTCGACGAGGCGGACAAGGCGGAGATGCTCGAGACGATGGGGCTCGACGAGCCGGCGCTGGCGAAGGTGGCGCGGGCGATCTACCGGCTGCTCGGACTGCAGAGCTACTACACGGCCGGGCCCAAGGAGATTCGTGCGTGGACGGTGCCGATCGGCGCGACGGCCCCGCAGGCGGCCGGTGTGATTCACACCGATTTCGAGCGCGGCTTCATCCGGGCTGAGGTTTACCAGGTGCAGGATCTGGTCGACCACAAAACCGAAGCGGCGATCAAGGCGGCGGGCAAGATGCGACTCGAAGGCAAGGGCTACGTGATGCAGGATCACGATGTGTGCCATTTCCTTTTCAATGTGTAGCGATGGGCTCCGGCTCGGGGCGTCGTTAAACAGGGTAAACTCGTAACTCTGATACGGGCTGCGACAAATTTGTCGCCGGCTGTGTTTGCGATATTAGAAAAACAAATGCTGGGGCGCGGTAAATGCAAGCCGTGCAGGTTTTCTGTCGTTTCAGCGATCATTTTGGGGGTCGCCGACGTATGTAATTTTTAGTGCGGCACGCGCATCGGACCGATATACAGGTAGGTACATCGGCCCCCAGACTGGTGGGATATTTGACTATGGTCGTTTGCGATTCATAATGAAATAGACCGCGTGGAGGTTAGGCTATGTCTCTTCAGCATGATTTCGACACCTCGATGAACGCCACCGCCGATCGTAAGTTTTTCACGGTCGACGAAGCCAACCGGGCGCTGCCCTACGTCTCGCGCATCGTGGAAGATGTGCGTCGGACGTACCGCCGGGCGATCGATCTGCAAGAGCAGATCGAGCACCCGCTGCCGGGCGCCGAGGAAGTCGTGATGCAACGGGATTATGCCGCCGCGATCGACGAGTTGAATCGTTACGTCGATGAACTCGGTCAGGTCGGCGTCGAGCTTAAAGACTACGACATGGGGCTGATCGATTTCCCTTCGATGCACGAAGGCCGCGAGGTCTGCCTGTGCTGGAAGCGCGGCGAGAACTCAGTGGCCGCCTGGCACGAAACCGACGCCGGCTTCGCGGGGCGCCAGTCGGTCGAACTGCTCGACGAGCAGCCGGCTGATGATTGATATTGATTTGAATTGACCACACGATGAACCGCGGCACGAAAGTGTCGCGGTTTTTTTTATCGTGTTTTGACTTGGAGTTCGGTGATCATGCCTTCATCGCCCTGTTGTTTCATCCATGCCTGGAGTTTGGCGCGAAGCTGGTTCATGAGGGCGCGGTGTTCGGGGCCTGCGATGTTGTGAAGCTCGTAGGGATCATGACGCAGGTCGTAAAGCTCTTCGGCGGGGCGATGCTGGTAACGGGTAACCATCTGTTGCGCTTGTTCGTTTCCGCTGGCGGCTGCCTGACGCCATGCGGCGAAAGCGCCTTCGCCCCGGGCGGTGACGACATTGGTGAAGTCGGCCTCGGGGTTCAGGTTGAGGATGTACTTGTGCGTGGCGGTGCGAATGCTGCGGACGGGGTAGGTCGAACCCTGGATGATGCCCTGCGTGGTGTGTACACCAAAGACCGCATCGCGGTGTGAATCCGTATTGCCGAGCAAGACGTTGAGGAAGCTGGCACCGTCAAACCCGCGGCCGCCGTCGGGCGCGCCGGGCAGGCCGGTGTCGACAGTAGTGGGATCACCGCCGGCGGCCTGAATGAGCGTCGGCAGGATGTCGACGTATTGCACCATGGCGTCGGTCGTCGAGCCAGGTTTCACACGCCCGGGCCAGCGGACGATCAGCATGGTTTTTAAGCCCGTGTCGTAGCAGGTCCATTTGCAGTGGGGGAAGTTGGAGCCCTGCTCGCTGGTGACCATGACGAGGGTGTTGTCCGCGCGGCCGGCCTGTTGGATCAGTTGCAGGATGTGGCCGACCTGGGCA
This sequence comes from Planctomycetales bacterium ZRK34, assembly GCA_014873095.1. Taxonomy (GTDB): domain Bacteria; phylum Planctomycetota; class Phycisphaerae; order Phycisphaerales; family Zrk34; genus Zrk34. The sequence goes on along the minus strand of CP050848.1, from coordinate 1,104,229 downwards.
TCGAAGTAGGTGACCTCGGCATAGTACTGCTGCAGGGCCTGCCGGGTTTCGGGTAAGTCGACCAGGTACGGCGGCAGCGTGAATTTCGACGGGTCGTAGACGGAGCGGTCGCCGCGATTCCAGGGCATGTGCGGCTGCTTGGAGCAGACGATCAGGCAGTAGGGCTCATCGGCATCACGTTGAATGAACCGCCTAGCCTTGTCGTAGTTGAACTCATGGCCGGCGGTTTCGTCCGCTTTGCGCTGTTTAGCGCCGAGGTATTCATACGGAAATGATTCGCGCGGGCCGACATGCTGCTTGCCGATCAATGCGATGCGGTAACCCAGATTGCGAAGATGATGCACGATGGACTTTGTGCCGGGTTTGACCTTGCTGTGGTTCGGGTAAGCGCCGTTGCGAACGGGGAACACGCCGGTGTAAAGCTGCTGCCGCGTCGGGGCGCACATGGCCGTGCCGGTGAAACACGCGTCGAAGCGCATGCCCTGTGCGGCCAGCGCGTCGAGGTTCGGCGTGTGCACATCCTTGTTGCCGTAGCACCCGGCATCATGCCACGACAGATCGTCAGCCAGCATCAGCAGAATATTCGGCCGGGGCGCCGCGTCGACCACGCCACACACCAGCAGCACCAACACGACAGCGATCGCGGATCTGATCATGCAGTCAGAACGGCCCGGCCATCAGACAGATTGCGTGGGGCAATTGGCGCATCGCCAGGCGCTGGGTTTTGTTTAGCCGGCGAGCTTGCTCGCCGCTTGGGTGGGGGTTGGCGCGAATGTGATTGCTGAAGCGGCGGGCGAGCCCGCCGGCTAAACGTTGGGTCAGCGCAGGGCGGTGCGCTGGGTTTTGATGAGTTGGCGGATGCCTCGGGCGGCCAGGGCGAGGAGGGTGTCGAGCTGTTTGCGGGTGAAGGTGGTCTGCTCGCCGGTGCCCTGGACTTCGACGAAGTGGCCGCGGTGGTTCATGACGACGTTCATGTCGACATCGGCGCGGGAGTCGAGGGGGTAGTCGAGGTCGAGGCAGGGTTGCCCGTCGATGATGCCGACGGAGATGGCGGCGATCGGGCCGAGGATGGGGTTTTTGGTGATCAGCCCGAGGCTGCGGGCGTGGCTGATGGCGTCGGACAGGGCGACGAAGGCGCCGGTGATGGCGGCGGTGCGCGTGCCGCCGTCGGCGACGAGCACATCGCAGTCGCAGGTGATGGCGACGCCCGGCATCTTTTCGAGATCAACGGCGGCGCGGAGGCTGCGGCCGATCAGACGCTGGATTTCCGTGGCGCGGCTGTTGGGCCCGCGGCGGATGCGGTCGGGGGTGGACCCGGGCATCATGTTGTACTCGGCGGTGACCCAGCCGGCGGTGAAGGCCCCGGTTTCGGGGTCTTTGGGCAGCCAGTTGGGCGGGGTCTGGCTGATCGAGGCGGTGCAGATCACGCGGGTCTGGCCCATCTGGATGAGGACGGAGCCGGGGGCGGCGGAGGGGTAGTTGCGGGTGATCTTGACCGGACGGAGCTGATTGGGGCGTCTTTTGGTAGGCATGCCGGGAGTGTGGCGGAAATGCGGGGGATGTGCAAGTGATGGGTTGTCAGATGGATATCCCGACGCTTCGCTCGCCTGCGGCTCGCTCAGCATCGGGCTTGGGGGGGATGTGAGCGGGGGGTTAGCGGTGGGGGAAATTTGTATTGTTCAGCTTGACCGGCGTGTAAAATCGTCTATTCTTACGAATCTGGCCCGGTCTGCGGAACCCACCGGATTTTCCTATAACCATTTTCCGGTTCCGTGGCAAGGTTCGCCGGGCCCCATGCCGATAAACTCGTCGTGGGTTCAACACACCGCGGTTTGACCCGCGGCCTGACGACTGGAGTGCACTGACGTTGCACCGTGAAAATCCAACCCGCTAGTCCCCACCCCCAACGGCCGCTGTTCGTCGGGTTCGGGACCGATGGACAGGGCCGGCACTGTATACACCCATTGCCTTGCCCTGCCCCCCGGTTCCCCCGGCCCCCGGAGTGACCCGAGGCGGACGATACCGGTCCTGACATCCCTGCAAATTAACGTCATTGGAAAAACTTCAAACCCCGCCGTACGCAAACGCAAGTTGAGAGCAACGACATGAGCACGCAAGCCACACCGCAGCCCGCCGCCGACGCCGCCTTAGCAGGTGGTCTTCACTACACCCGCAACTTCGGCATCGCCGCCCACATCGACGCCGGCAAGACGACCGTCTCCGAGCGCGTGCTCTACTACACCGGCAAGATCTACAAGATGGGCGAAGTCCACGACGGCACCGCCACGATGGACTTCCTCGAAGACGAGCAGAACCGCGGCATCACCATTCAGTCCGCCGCCACCACCTGCCCGTGGACCCGTCACGGCAATACCTACACCATGAACCTCATCGACACGCCCGGCCACGTCGACTTCACCATCGAAGTCGAGCGCAGCCTGCGCGTGCTCGACGGCGCGGTCGCCGTCTTCGACGGCAAGGAAGGCGTCGAGGCCCAGTCTGAAACCGTCTGGCGTCAGGCCGACCGCTACCGTGTGCCGCGCGTGTGCTTCATCAACAAGATGGACAAGCTCGGCGCCAACTTCGAATTCTCCTTCAACTCCATCGGCGAGCGCCTCGGCGCCAACGCCATCGCCGTGCAGATTCCCATCGGCCACGGCCACGACCTGCAGGGCATCATCGACCTGCTGGAGATGAAGGCCTTCTACTTCGAAGCCGCCGAAATGGGCTCGAAGGTCGAAGAACGCGAGATCCCCGACGACCTGAAGGAAACCGCCGAACTCTGGCACCACCAGATGGTCGAAAAGGCCGCCGAACTCGACGACTCGCTGACCGAAAAGTACATCGAAGACGAGCACTCGATCACCGCTGACGAGATTCGCGCCGCGCTGCGTAAGGGCACGCTGACCCTGGACTGCTTCCCGGTGTTCTGCGGCTCGGCCCTGAAGTACATCGGCGTGCAGCGCCTGCTCGACGGCGTGATCGATTTCCTGCCCAGCCCCATCGAAGTTCCCGAAGTCCAGGGCACCGACCCCAAGGACACCGACAAGAAACTCAGCCGCCCGCATGACTCAAGCGCCCCCTTCAGCGCGCTGGTCTTCAAGGTCGTCAACGACGCCCACGGCGACCTGACTTACACCCGCATCTACTCCGGCACCCTCGAAAAGGGCACCCGCATCGTCAACCCGGTCAACGGCAAGAAGGAAAACGTCTCCCGCATCTTCCAGATGCACGCCAAGACCCGCATCGCGATGGAAAAGGCCCAGGCCGGCGATATCGTCGCCCTGATCGGCCTCAAGAGTTCGGTTACCGGTGACACCCTCTGCGACGGCAGCGACCCGATCGTGCTCGAACGCATGGACTTCCCCGATCCGGTTATCTCGATGTCGATCGAGCCCCAGTCCGCCGGCGACCAGGAAAAACTCGGCAACGCCCTGGCCACCATCAACCGTGAAGACCCCAGCTTCCGCTTCTCCGTCAACGATGAAACCGGCGAGACGATCATCGCCGGCATGGGTGAGCTTCACCTGGACATCGTGGTGACCAAGCTCTCGCGCGACTTGAAGATTCCGGTGCACGTCGGCAAGCCGCGCGTGTCGTACCGCGAATCGATCTCCGGCACCGCCGAGGCCCGTGGTCTGCACAAGAAGCAGTCCGGTGGTCGCGGTCAGTTCGGTGACGCCATCCTCACCGTCGAGCCGTTCACCGAGGAGCAGGCCAAGGAAGCCGAACTCAAGTTCACCGACGAGATCGCCTTCGAGAACAAGATCGTCGGCGGTTCGATTCCCAAGGAATACATCCCCAGCGTCGAGTACGGCGTTCGCCAGACGGCCAAGTCCGGCGTGCTGGCCGGTTACCCGGTGCAGAACGTGAAGGTCACGCTGATCGACGGTTCGTACCACGAAGTCGACTCGTCGCAGGTGGCGTTTGAAATGGCCGGTTCGCTGGGCTTCAAGGAAGCCTGCAAGAAGGCCAAGCCCGTGCTGCTGGAGCCGATCATGAAGGTGGTCGTGACCACGCCCGAGGAGTTCCTCGGCAACGTGACCGGCGACCTGTCCAGCCGCCGCGGCATCATCATCGGCCAGGAGAAGCGCGGCAACGCCATCATCCTCACCGCCGAGGCGCCGCTCAGCGAAATGTTCGGCTACGCCACCAGCCTCCGCGGCATGAGCCAGGGCCGCGCCAACTACTCGATGGAGCCGGCCGACTACCGCGAAGTGCCGCGCAACATCGCCGAGCAGGTCATCGCCGGCACCCAGTGATCGACCTGACAACCTTATGACTTACCCAAGGCGGGGGGATTTTAATCCCCTCGCCTTCTTTGATGGCATGGACAGGCCGAAAATCATCATTAAGATGAGTCAGCACGGTTAACCGGCGGAGGTTGTTCGCCATGCAGATGATGACATGGCCGCTTGGGCGACTCGGAAGTCGCTTCGGCCTGCTATTTGAACCCGGCAAACGCCGGATCATGCACTCGGCGCTGGGGCGCTTTCTCGATCGCCCGCTCGACCTGGCCGTCGGTCTGATCGAGCCCGATGGCACCGAGCGCGTCCTGCCGTTCACCCAGCACGGCGAGGTGCTCTACGGTTGCGAGCAGTTCGAGCGCATCAACTCCATCACCTTCCGAGGCCACAGCGAAGCCTCCGGCCTCCGCTTCGAGTTGAACCTCCACAGCCCGTTCTACCCGCAGGACGAGCCGCTGTGCATGCTGCCGGCGTTTTACGTCGAGCTGCGCGCGGTGCCGGCCCATCGGGTGCGCCGACGCCGCGTCAAAAACATCCCCAAGAAGGTGCGGATGTTCATCCGTCTGAGTCGGCCGGAAACGCAGATCGGCGTCGTCGACAATCGCATCGACCTCAACTACGCCGTGCGGCTTGACCCGCGCTACGAGGCGGCCGTCGGCAACGACACCACCCTCAGTTCCACCGACAACATCCCCACAGACCCCGAGGCGCCGACCGTGCAGGTGGTCGAGCGGCTGGTCAGCCTCAACGAAGGCGTCGCCGCGTGCACCGGTCCTCAAGGCGGCACCGGCCTCACGCTCGAACTGCCCGTCACCGAAGAAGGCAGCGGCATCAAGTGGCGGCTGGTCTGGGCGGCCCACGTCGCCGAGCCGGTGTTGCGCGTCGACCAGGAGCCGGCGACCTTCCGCTACACCAAGCACTGGCCCAATCTCGACGAGGTGCTCCGCCTGGCGATCGAACGCCGCGACGACAATCTCGCCCGCTCGCGCCGTTTCGAGAAAGTGATCGAGCAGGCGCCGCTGACCCGGGCGCGGTGGCACCTGCTGGTCATGGCTTTCCACAGCTACCTGGCGAGCACGTTCTGGTGTCAGCGACCCGACGGCAGCGAGTGGTTCAGCGTGCTCGAAGGCACAAGCATGTTCCACGGCACCGTCGACGTCGAATACAACCTGGCGATGTTCTACTTCACGCTTTGGCCGCGCCTGCTGACGTTGCAGTTTGATCAGTGGGCCACGCACGTGACCGAGCACGAGCCCTCCGGTGGATTGATCCTCAACCACGACATGGGCCGCGGCATGAAGATCGGCTCCGCCGCGTATGACCACGCCATGCCTGTTGAGGAAAACTCGAATTTCCTGCTGCTATTGCAGGCGTATTCGCACTGGACGGGCAATCTCAAACCGCTGAAAAAACACACCGAGGTCGTCCGCCGCTTCGCCGAATACCTGCTTTGGACCGATCGTGACGACTCCGGCTTCGCATCCGAAGGCACAGCCAACACGCTCGACGGCTCCGTCGCGGTGCAGTTCGCCCGCAAGCAGACCTACCTCGCGATCAAGCGCGTCGGGGCGCTGGATGCCGCGGCCGATCTGTTGGATCGTGTTGATCAGCGCGAGGTTGCTGAGCGCTGCCGCACGACCGCCGCCAACGATGTGCCGAAGATCGAAGCTGCCGCATGGCTGAACGATCACTACGCCGTCTGCGTCGATCGTGACACGCGCGGCCTGATCGATACATGGTCCGGCGAGCCGCTGCCCGTCAAGGGCCTGGTCGGGTGGGATGACTATTCGATCTACACGCCCAACGGCCTGCTGCTGCCGATGATCATCGCCCAGCCGCTCGCTTTCGACGCCGACCGCCTGCACGACGACATCTTCAACGCCCAGCGCGAAGCGCTCTGTCCCTATGGTTGCGGTCACACGTCGTCAGACTCGACCAACATCTGGATCAGCTCCAACCTCTGGCGCGACTTCGTTGGTGAATACCTCAACGTTCACCTGCTGCACCTGGACTCACGCTACTGGGACATGCTGGTCTACTCCAATACCAACGGCCAGTCGATGGGCTACTGCGATACCTACATCGGGAATGAGTTGGCGTTTTACCCGCGCGGGGCGGTTTCTTTCGGGTACTTCCTCGCCGGGCCGCGCTTGCAGATCGATCGCCTGGATGGTGAATACTTCGCCGTGACGCCGCCGCGCCATCGCGCTCAGCGCTGGCCGCTGCTGCCGCTGGCCGACTGGGGCGCGGGCAAGATTCCGATCTGCGTGGTCGATCGCGATGGACGGGCCGTTATCGAGGGTGAAATTGAGCCGGTGAAAATACTCGGCCACGAACCCGCCGCCGACGGCATCATCGGCTGAACGCCTGCGGTATGTATCTGCCCATGTGCGTGAACTGCGGGCGTCAAGCACGGCCATCAAGTAAAACCGTACGGCCACCAACCCAAAGCACACCGCCACCAACCCAAACCATGTGATCGTGATTCAACCAGCATGTATTTTCAATCTTGACAATTACTCTATTTTCGACGAAAATAGATTCATGTCGAGGCCCTATCGAAAACGATCGGATGAGTTGGATGTGTTTCGGGCGCTGGGGCATCCGGTTCGGCGGAAGATTGTTACTGCCACGCTTGATCAGACGCAGTCGTTCAAGGCGTTGGGGCAGTTGGTTCACCGCAGTGACGCCACGCTGTCGGCTCATCTGCGTATTCTGCGTGAAGCGAAAGTCATCACCACCTCGCGATCCGGGCGTTCGGTGTTCTATCGGGTCAATCGGCGTTCGTTGCGATCGGATGCCCGTTGGCTGTCGAGTGCCGCCGGTCTGACCGAAGGCGGCTCGTGATCAATCCCATCAGCAGTTGAAACCGGGCGGGTTTCGGCCGCATATAATCTGCCCAATGTCTACCGACTACGACATCATCGTCATCGGCGGCGGTCACGCCGGCGCCGAGGCTGCCTGGGCGGCGGCCAATTGCGGTGCGCGCACCGCGCTGGTCACGATGGACCCGGCCCGCATTGGGCAGATGTCGTGCAACCCCGCCATCGGCGGCTTGGCCAAGGGGCAGATCGTCCGCGAAATCGACGCCCTCGGCGGGTTGATGGGTCGGGCGATCGACGCCACCGGCATCCAGTTCCGCATGCTCAATCAGTCCAAGGGCCCCGCCGTGCGAGGCCCCCGCGCCCAGGCCGACAAGTACGCCTACATGCGCGAAGTTCACCGCCTGCTTCGCACCCGTGAAAACCTCACGATCATCGCAGGCGCGGTCGAAGAGATCCTCGTTCAGAACGGCCGCTGCGCAGGCATCACCCTCGGAGCGTCGCACTTGAGTGCGACGCCCCAAAAGTTGACCGCCCACGCCACGGTGTTGACCACCGGCACCTTCATGCGCGGCCTGTTACACCGCGGCCCTGAGCAAACTCCCGGCGGGCGCATCGACGAGCCTGCCGCCAATGTCATCTCCGACACGCTCCGTGGTCTGGGCTTCGAACTCGGCCGCCTCAAAACCGGCACGCCCCCGCGCCTCGATGCGACCACGCTCGACTACGACCAGTTTGACCGCCAGCCCGGCGACCAAACCCCCACGCCGTTTTCAGACCTGACTACGCTCGATCGCTTCCCCGTCATCGAGCAGCGACCCTGCTGGATCACCTACACCGACCAGCACATTCACGATCACATCCGCGCCAACCTCGACCGCGCCCCGATGTTCAACGGCCAGGTCAAAACCACCGGCCCGCGGTACTGCCCCTCGATCGAAGACAAGGTCGTGCGCTTCGCTGATAAGTCACGCCATACCGTCTTCCTCGAGCCCGAGTCGCTCGAAACCAAGGAGATGTACTGCAACGGCATTTCGACCAGCCTGCCGCGCGATGTGCAAGATGAAATCGTCGCCCGCCTGCCCGGGTGCGAACATGCCAAGATTCTCCGCTACGGATATGCCGTCGAGTACGACATGGTGCTGCCTCATCAGATCGATGCCACGTGCATGACCAAGCGCGTGCCGGGCCTGTTCCTTGCCGGCCAGATCAACGGCACGACCGGTTACGAAGAAGCCGGCGCCCAGGGCGTGATGGCCGGGCTCAACGCGGTGCGCTACATGCGGGATGAAGACCTCGTGCGCCTGGGGCGCGATCAGGCCTACATCGGCGTGTTGATGGACGACCTGGTGACCAAGGTGCCGCGCGAGCCGTATCGGATGTTCACCAGCCGCGCCGAGCATCGACTGATGCTGCGGGCGGACAACGCGCCGGAGCGCCTGACCGAACTGGGGCGCGAATGGGGCCTGGTCGACGATCATCAGTGGGGCGTGTATGAGCAACGCCGGGAGGCGCTCGACGCCCTGCGGAAGACCCTCGACGCCGCTTGCGGTTTGCACTACCTCAAGCGCCCCGAAGTCGGTCACCTGGAAGTGCTCGAGATACTCAATGGAACTGATCTTCCGGGGGCCCACGATCCGCGGACGATCACAGCCCTGCTCAGTGAGATCAAGTACGCCCCCTTCGTCGAGCGGCACGTGCGCGATCACCAGCGTGTGCAGCGCATGGAGCATCGCCCGTTGCCGACGGATTTCGATTACACGCAGATCAAGGGCCTGCGCAACGAGGCTGTTCACGTACTGGGCAAGTTCCGCCCGGCGACCTTCGGGCAGGCGGCGCGTCTGGCCGGAATCAACCCCGCCGACCTGACAGTTTTGACCATCGCGCTCGGACGGTAGACGTTTAGCCGCGACCCGAAGGGGAGCGCGCCGACAACCGAAGATTCATCGACAGCGCACTACTAGAATCACTCCGTAACAGCGTCCAAGATGACGCATCGGAGTGGATATGCATTACATCACTGAATTTCTCGCAAGTTTCTGGCAGGTCATACTCGACGCCGGGCCTTGGCTGTTGCTCGGCCTCGTCGCGGCGGGCCTGATGAAAGCGTTCATCCCCGATAACTGGATGGCGCGCTGGCTCGGCAAACGTGGCATCGGTTCGGTCACGCGGGCGGCATTGCTCGGCACGCCGCTGCCGCTTTGCTCGTGCGGCGTTTTGCCGGCGGCGTTGTCACTGCGAAAGCAGGGGGCTTCGCGCGGGGCGACGGTGTCGTTCCTGGTGGCTACGCCCGTCAACGGCGTCGATTCGATCTCGGTCAGCTACGCGCTGCTGGGGCCTTTCCTGGCGATCGTCCGCCCGATCGTCGGCATCGCGTGTGCGATCTTCGCCGGCATTCTCAGCGAGTTGAGCCCCCAGGCCGACGAAGCGCCCAATGCCGATCAAAGCCCCGACACCCACGAAGGCAAATCCTGTTGCGGGTCCAAGTCGGAATCGAAACCCGAGCCCGCGCACTCGTGTTGCTCCTCGAAAGCCGAGCCTGAACCCGAGCCCGAGCCTGAGTCGTCGTGTTGCTGCTCGTCGAAGAAGGCGACGCCCAAGCCTGAGCCCGAACCGAAGGCCCATTCGTGTTGCTCCTCAAAGCAGGCCGAACCCGAGCCGGAAACCTCGGAAACCAAAAGCTGCTGCTCGTCGAAGAGCGCGCCGTCCAAGCCCGGTTGGTGGGGTCGACTGACAGGCGGACTCAGCTATGCGATGTCGAATATTCTCGATGAGATCGCGCTGTGGATGCTGATCGGTCTGTTGGCGGCGGCCGCGGTGGTGACGTTCGTGCCGACCGATGCGCTGGCGAGTTGGGGCAGCGGGCCGGTGGCGATGCTCGTGATGATCGCGATCGGCATTCCCATGTACATCTGCGCTACGGCCTCGATCCCGCTGGCGACAAGCCTGCTGCTGGCCGGTGTTTCGCCCGGCACGGTGCTGGTCTTTCTGCTGGCCGGGCCGGCGACGAACATCGGCTCGCTGGCGGTGATCCGCAAGAACATCGGCACGCCGGCCACGGTCGCCTACCTCGTCGGCCTCTGCGGCGGGGCGATCGGGTTCGGGCTGCTGACCGATCTGCTGGTCAGCTACTGGGACATCAGCATCCAGTCGCAGGTCGAACATTCGCACAACATGCTGCCGATCTGGGTGTCGCTGCCGTCGGCGATCTTACTGATCGTGCTGGCGATTCGCCCGCTGCGTCAGCTTGTATTCGGTGTGTTTTCACGCTCCGAGCCGGCCGCGCCGCACCATCATGAGTCGCCGGCGTCGTCATAACCGTTACAGCCGACACACCCGTCTTCAAACCCGGCCGATCCGCCGGGTTTTTTTACGGGTTTACCGCACCGCGCCGAATCGGGTGTACATTTGCAGTGCGATTCGAATGTGGCCGGGGCGATCGGGGATGATTCGGAATGGTCATTGGGGTTGCTCCCGCAATCGGAATTGAGGAACACGCGAACCTCAAACGCCGGCGGGAGGAGACAATGAGAAACGATGCGGCGGGTCTTAGCGGTCCGCCGTGTTGTTTTTTGCGCTGAGCATGTTCAAGCACGAAGACACAAAGACATGAAGTCGCCAAGTCACGAAATCGCCAAATCACAACAGTATGCGAGAAGAATTATCGACAGGATGAACAGGATAAGAAGTACAAAATTGCATTATTTTCAGGTCGAACTCAAAGACCATATTTAAGTTAAATATGGTCTTTGAGTTTGCTCTTTACGTCCGAGGGTAGAGCTCTTGCGTATTGGCGTGTTTTACGCTTTTGCCGCTTGTTTTTTTATAATACCAATCGCAGAAAATACTCGGGCCTTTGTGTAAGGCCCGAACGCGGTATTGTGGCACAGCCGCCCTCGGCTGTGCGGGCGACGACTACAGCACAGCCGAGGGCGGCTGTGCCACAGGTTCACAATCGATCACCTTCTGACGCCCGAATCTTTTCCGTGTTGGGTATAATTTCGTGACTTCGTGCTATTGGGTCTGTTTGGGCTCTTGGCCTGATGTTTTGCGTTCGTGGCGCAGGAGGGACCATTTCAGCAGCGGGGGAGTGACCATGGTGGTCAGTATCACCATCAGCACGATCGCGCCGTAGGTGCCGGGGTTGATCACGCGTTCGTCGCCGAGGGTGAGTTCACGGCCGATGGCGGCGAAGATCAGCCCGACCTCGCCGCGCGGGATCATGCCCAGGCCGATGCTCATGCGATCGGCGCCGGGTTGCAACACGCCGAGGCCGCACACCTGTTTGCCGATGATGGCGATGACGGTCAGCGCCCCGGCGAGCATCAGCACCGAAGGATCGGCGAACTGACTGACGTCGACCTGAATGCCCATCATCACGAAGAAAATCGGCACCAGCAGATCGGCCACGGGGCGAATCGCCTCTTCCAACTCGCGCTCGCCGCGCCGGTCGGCCAGTTCGTGATAGGTCACCTTGTCCAGCAGCAGACCGGCGGCGAAGGCCCCGACGATCGGCGCCAGCCCCATGAACGAGGCCAGCCACGCCAGCGCGAAACAGAACGCGATGGCGGCGACGACCAGCAGCCCGCGCCCGCGCAGATAGTTGGCGAAGCGCAGGTGGTGCCGGCTGAGCATCTGCCCGAAGATCAACGCGCCGATGAGGAACCCGCCCGCCTTGGTGATGATCAGCACCATGTCCATGGCGCTGAATCCGCCGCCGGCCCCGGAAGCGCCACCGGCTGCCCCGTTGGCCGCGTCCGCTGCGGAAATGATGCCTTCGACCAGGGCGAGGATGATCAGCCCGAGCACATCGTCGATGACCGCGGCGCCGAGAATGACCTGTGCGGCGGGCGTCGATTCTTTTTTCAAGTCCTGCAACACGCGGGCGGTGATGCCGACGCTGGTCGCACAGAGCGTGGCGCCGAGAAACAGGTGCAGCGCCCAGTGTTCATCCGGCAGCAGGACGAACCCGGCCCCGAACCCGAGCCCCAGCGGCGCGACCACACCGACGATGGCCACGACCATCGCCGACGCGCCGACCTTCTTCATCTGCGTCATTGATGTTTCGAGGCCGACCTGAAACAGCAGCAGCACGACGCCGATGCGGGCCATCATGTCGATCGCCACGCCGGCGAGGTCGGCGTAGTCGGAGATGTTGATCGCGTAGTTTCGGGAGTAGTCGACCTTGAGGAATTCGAGCCAGTCGATTCCGAGCAGGGTGAGGTTGCCGAGGATGATGCCGACGGTCAACTCGCCGAGCACGGCCGGCTGGCTGACAAGTTCCATCAAATGCCCCGCCACGCGAGCCGCCAGCAGCAGCACGATGACGCCCAGCAGAACCGGGGCGACCGGATCGCTGTGCTCAGCGGCCGGTTCCTGCTCGGCGGCGTGTTCACCCTCCGCGGCGGCCGGCGCATCAACCTGCACCTGTGCGGCCGGCGCTTCAGCGGTTTCATCGGCGGCATGCGATCCCACCAGCCCGCCGGGCCACAACAGAGCGACGGCCAGCACGGCCAGCCATCGCCAGCGCGCCCGCCTGCGAGGGCTGGGGCCGGAGCCATGCTTCGCAATGTCCAACGGAGTGGTCGACATGCAAACGCACTCACTGCATACAAAGGATTGCTACACGATACCGTTTAGGGGCTGATTTGCCATCCGACACCGCAGCGCCGACCTATGGGGCATTTGCTGATATACTGTGGGCACAAACAGGTCGCCGGGCCTTCGCCCGGATGAGGTCGACCGCACGCGATTGTTGATGAAAGGTTGACCTCTATGCGTCATTATGATTTGTGCGTGATCGGCACCGGCCCGGCGGGGCAGAAGGCGGCGATCCAGGCAGCGAAGCTGGGCAAGTCCGTTGTGGCCATCGAAAAGGCCGGCAGCGTCGGCGGGGCTCAGATCAACACCGGCACGATTCCTTCCAAGGCGCTGCGCGAAGCGGCGATGCATCTGACCGGCAGTTCCAAGCGCAATCTCTTCGGTGAAAACTACCGGGTGAAGCGCAAGATCACCGTCTCGGATCTGATCTCGATGTCGCGCATCGTGATCCACAACGAGTTGGATGTCATCCGTGACGCATTCGATCGCAACGGCATCGAGCTGCTCTGGGGCGCGGCCAAGTTCATCGAGCCGCACGTGATCCAGGTCGAACACGAGTTCGGCACCGACCGTGTCAGCGCCGATAAATTCGTCATCGCCGTCGGCACGCGCCCGGCCAAACCGTCGCATGTTCCCTTCGACGGGCAGAACGTCTTCAGCTCCGATGATGTGCTGACGATGGACTCGCTGCCGCGCAACATGATCGTGGTCGGCGGCGGCGTGATCGGCACCGAATACGCCTGCATCTTCGCCACGCTCGGCGTGCGCGTCACGCTCATCGAAGGGCGTCGCCAGGTGCTCGGGTTCCTCGACCAGGAAATCGCTGAAGCGTTTCACTACCACATGCGCAACATGGGCGTGACGCTTCGCCTCGGCGAGAAGGTCAACAACATCGAAGTGCTGCCGCCGGACAACGGCGACGGCGAACTCGTGCAGGCGACGCTGGAGTCCGGCAAGAAGCTCAAGGCCCAGAAGCTGTTGTACTCGATCGGTCGGCAGGGTGTGTGCGGCGCGCTCGGGCTCGATGCCATCGGGTTGGAGTACGACGATCGCGAACGCCTCAGCGTGGATGAGAACTACAGCACGAGCGTCGACTATGTCTATGCCGTGGGCGATGTGATCGGGTTTCCGGCGCTGGCGTCGACGGCGATGGAGCAGGGACGCCTGGCGTCGTGTCATGCCTTCGGCGCGCCGACGAATTCGATGCCGCAGCTTTTCCCGTTCGGCGTCTACAGCGTGCCGGAGATTTCGATGGTCGGTAAGACCGAGCAGCAACTCACCGACGAAGGCATTCCCTACGAGGCCGGCGTCGCTCAGTACAAGGAGATCGCCCGCGGGCAGTTGCTCGGCGACGACATCGGCATGCTCAAGCTGCTGATCCACCAGGACGACGGCACGATCCTCGGTGTCCATGCCATCGGCACCGGCGCCACGGAACTGATCCACATCGGCCAGGCGGTCATGGCCTTCGGCGGCACCGTCGACTTTTTCATCAACAACGTGTTCAACTTCCCCACGCTCGCCGAGGCCTACAAGGTCGCCGCCCTCAACGGCTCCAACAAGCTCGCACTGGTTTGATACCGACAAAGCCACCCGCGACAAAGCCACCCGCGGCATCGCCCGACGCCCGACGCTCGCCGCCCGCCCTGCAGTGTTTGGGCGGGTGTCATATTTAGCTTTTAGGCTAAATACTGACTAGCGGCGGCGGGGCGAAGTTGCAGAAAATTCCACTTTGGCAAGTTGTGTTGTATTAGCGGCTTGCGGGCATCAACGAAATTTTGCTGTAATATTATGGCCAGTTGTGGTACTTTAAATGGCGGTCTGCCGCGTGTTTGTTTGTGTGGCGGGCCGGCGTGTGAATGAGGTTGACACAACAATCAGTTGTTAAGGACTTTGAGGAGATGCTCGGATGTTGAACCCGAAGCTGAATCGGACTGGGGCCGCATCGCTGACTCTGGCGGCCGCGGCAGTGATCGCTCTGTTTGCAGGCTCATCGCAGGCAGGGGTTTACGATGATGTTTCCGCCTGGTGGCATTTCGACTACGACGTCAGTTCCGACGGCATGGTCACCTCCACCGACGAGATCCGCGACCAGCGTGCCTGGGGCACCACCTCCACCCCCGGCACCGGCGGCAACCACGCCTCCAGCATCCAGGGCACCCCCGAGTTCACCGCCACCGCCTACCCCGCCGGCCCCGGCGGCGGACAGCCCTACGGCAACACCGCCCTGACGCTCTCGCCCTTCGTCGACACCGGTGAAGTCACCACCGCCGACGGTTTCACCGTCAACGGATTCTCCGTCTCCGGCTCGTCGACCATCGTCACGCGCCTCATGTGGGACGGCTACGCCACCACCACGCAGAATTCCGCCTGGCTCTACAACAACAACTTCCAATACGGTGATCCCAACTCCAACGCCGGCGGCGGATTCCTCTTCGGCGTCACCGGCTCAACACCCAACCTCACCCTGCTGTTCGGCAATCAGAACACCGTCAGCTCGATGACCATGACCGCCGGCGTGTGGTACGACGTGGCGATCGTCCTCGAAAACAACGGCGCCAACGACACGATCAGCATGTATCGCTGGGAAGACGGCGGCACCTTCCAGCAGGCGTCTTACAACGTCAACTTCATCACCGACACCACCTTCAGCAACAACACCTACATCGGCTATGAAGCTGCCGGCCCCGGCACGGGCAATGCCCAGAAGGCCTTCGACGGTTCGCTGGACCACCTCGCCGTCTGGGACCGCGCCCTGGATGTCGACGAGATTCACCACGCCTTCGGCGCTCCCCAGCCCGTGTTCAGCCTCGGCATCAACAACAACAACAGCAACGACCTCCGCCTCGAAGGCGAAGCCAACAAGACCACCTACGCCATCGGCGATCCCTGGAACGAAGCGGCCCGGGCCATCTCGGCGGGCTCCAGTTCATCGGTCAACTTCAACTTCGATCTTTCCGCCATCGAGGCCGGCCTCGACTACATCTTCCATCTCGAAAATCAGACCCCGCAGTCCGGCAACGATTTTACCATCAACGCATCCGTCAACGGCAACAACGTCGGCTCGTACACCGTCAACAGCGCCGGCGAACTGATCTGGAACATCGACGCGGCGCTGCTGTCAGCAGGCTCCAACACCATCACCCTCACCCGCGAGGCCTCCAGCGTCGCCGCCTACATGGCCTGGGATTGGATGGAGCTTTCCGGCGGGTGGCAGGTCGGCATCGACAACGGCAGCAATTCCGACTTCGCGCCCGAAAGCAGCGCCCCCGACGACTTCTACGTGACCAACCCCGACACCGTCAACGACATGGAACGGGCCATGACCGCCGGCGATCCGACGATCAATCTCCACTTCGAGTTGTCGGACGTCATGGCCGGTTACTACTACAAGTACATCACCGAGGTCATTTCGCAGAACGGTCAGCACCCGATCGAGGTCTACGTCAACGGCCAACTCGTGACGACGCTGCCCGCCGCGGGTGACAACACCACCTTCGAGGTCGGCATTTACGCCTACATGCTCAACGCCGGCGACAATGTCATCACCCTGCAGTGGGCCGACGGCACAGCCAGCGGGTGGTCTCAGTTCGACTACCACCGCCTGGAACTGCTGGCGATTCCCGAGCCGGCCACGCTGGGCATGCTTTCGGTCGGGTTGCTGGCGATGATGCGCCGGCGCACGTCATAGCTTGCAGCCGGGTCGCGACACGGCCCCGGTCCATGGCTGTGAAGCAGCCCGGCTATGTAGGAACATTCATGTCACGTCGCGGGTTCACACTCATCGAGTTGCTCGTGGTGGTCAGTATCATCGCGTTGCTGATCGCCATTCTGCTGCCGTCGCTGACCAAGGCGCGCGAGCTCGGCCGGGCCACCGTCTGCGGGTCCAATTTGCATCAGACCGCCATCTGTCTGCAGATGTACCTCAACGATTACAAAAACGCCTACCCCTACGGCGCGCCGCTCCCGGCGTCGAGAGCCATCTGGCCCGACAATCCCCCGGCCAACACGTGGGACGGCGTCCCGCCGCAGGAGCAGTTTCAGATCTACACCGATGGCAACACCCGCATGTTCATCTGCCCCAGCGATCAGAGCCCGGACAACTACAACTGGTGGGCTTTCACGGTTCACCCCTCCTTCGTCGGCGAGACCAACCGCAGCAGCTACATGTATTGCGAGCATTCGATGTTCGGTGCGGCCGATCGGCTGGATCGCATCTTCACCGCCGAGGACATCATCGATCCCTCGACCTGGGGCTGGGCGGCTGACGGACGCATGTGTCCCAATGGATGGAGTTGGAGGCTGGTCGATCCCGACGAGCAGACGCTCACCTCCCCCAATCAGGTGCGCATCGACTGGTCACACAACGACAACGTCAACATGCTCTACGGCGACATGCACGTGCAACTCACCCCGCAACGTGATATTCGCTACACGGTGCGCTGCGATCCGCTGAAACGCTCCGACTTCTGAGCGGGCGGATTGGCGGGTCGGCTATTCGTGCTCATGTTCATGCCCATCGTCGTCTGATGCATCGGCCGGCGGGGCGGTGGTTGGTGTGGCGCGGAATTCCGGGTGGTTGATCTTTCCGCCGGCGTCTGCGACGTAGCCCATCAGCCCCGTTGTCGCCAGCGTCATCACCAGCACGATGCTGCCGATCGCCCGGCGCCACTTCGTCTTGAACCACGCCGCGATCATGCCGATCAGCGCCACGCCGCCGGTGGCGTAGGCTGCGACCGCCGCGATCTCCGCCCGCTCTTCGTGTTCCTCGATCCACGCCGGGGCCGTGTCGTCGATGAACTTTGACACCGATTCAAACATGAACCGCTCGTGGGCCTCTTCGCCGGTCCACATCACCAGGCTGGTGGCGATCGCCAGCACGACCGCCGCGCCCAGGCCCAGCCCGAGCGTGTGCGGCTCGTTGCGAATCACGCTGTACGCCAGCAGCACGATCACGCCGCCGAACCCGACGATCGGCAGGTGGTTGATCATGAGATGGACATGCTCGGGGGTGAACTGCATCATCGACTCCTTTCGGGATGTGTTGCGCTGCGTACGACTACATGATGATAGAACGCCGCGGCCGTCGATGCAGATTTTGCGGCGAATCGGCGATTCAGCTTCGCGCCCGCGTCAGCTTCTGCCGGTACACATCCGCCACCACCGCCACGACGATCACCGCGCCCGTGATCAGCCGCTTGGCCGGCTCCTGCACGCCGAGCTGGTTGAGCCCCGCTTCGAGCACCGCGATGATCAGCACGCCGAAGAACGTGTTGATCACCGACCCGCGCCCGCCCATCAGGCTGGTGCCGCCGATGACGACCGCCGCGATCGCTGAAAGCTCCAGCCCGATGCCGGCATTGGGGTCCGCCGCTCCGAGGCGCGACGTTTGAAACACCGCCCCGAGTCCCGCCAGCCCGCCACAGATCATGAACACGATCGCCTTGATCGGCCGCGGGTCGATGCCCGACAGGCGCACGACCTGTTCGTTGGTGCCGATGGCGATCATGTATCGCCCGAACACGGTGCGCGTCAGCACGATCTGCCCGATGATGACCACCGCCAGCGCGATCATGAACGCCGGCGACACGCCGATCCCCGCCAGCGGCGCCCCGATGCCCGCGATGGCGTCGCCGATGTACTGTGTGCGTTCGTTGGCGACCAGGTAAGCCCCGCCGCGCGCGATCTCCAGCATGCCCAGCGTCACGATGAACGACGGTATCGCCCACGCCACGGTGATCGCACCGTTGACCGCGCCCGCCGCCAGTCCCGTCACGATGCACAGCGCCGCTGCCGCCGGCATCGGCCAGCCCCACTGCGCCATCGCCACGCCCAACACCGACCCGCCCAGCGCCAGCACCGAGCCCACTGAAAGATCGATCCCCGCGACCACCAGCACGAACGTCATCCCCACCGCGATCACCGTCAAATCCGCCGCGCGGTTGGCCAGCGTCGAAAACGTCGCCGTCGTGAAAAAGTGATCCGACATTGCGCTGAACAATCCCACCAGCGCCGCCAGCACGAGCGTCATGCCCGCGTACTCGGCCGCCATGCGCTGGATCGCCGCCCGCCTGGATGGTCGCAGTTCACCCATCACGAAGCCTTTCTGAATTCTTCATCAACCGCCCAGATTCAAAGAGCACCAAGGCGGAAATTCTGACCGAATCAACCGGATCAAAACCTGCCATCAAGTCCATCCTGTTCATCCTGTCAACTCCGTTTGTCTTGGTGCTCTTGGCGCCTTGGTGGTTCATCTTCATGACTTTCGATTCAGGTAGTTGCTGAACGCCGCCGCCATTATGTCGTCGTACGTCCACTGCCCGCGTGTAAACTCTCCGGCGATGCGCCCCGCGGACATCACCAGCATCCGATCGCAGATCGCCATCAGCTCGCGCAGATCGCTGGACACCACCAGCACCGCCTTGCCCCGGCCCGCCAGGTCAGCTAACTCACGATAAACCGTCCACTTCGCCGCCACGTCGATGCCTCGCGTCGGCTCGTCAAACAGCATCACCTCGCTGTCGCGCATCAACCACCGCGCGATCACCACCTTCTGCTGATTACCCCCGGAAAGTTCGTCCGCGTTCTGCTCGATGCCCGCGCCGCGCAGCTCGACGATGTCGTTGAATCGGCTCGCCGCCCGTCGCTCATCGCCGCTGCATATCCAGCCTGCCGTCGACACCGCGCCCATCGTCGCCAGCGTCGTGTTCGCCCGCACGGGTTGGCTCAGCAGCAGCCCGTCCTGCTTGCGGTCTTCCGGAATCATCGCGATGCCCGCACGCACCGCATCGCGCGGCTGGCGAATCTTCACAGGCGTCGATGAATCGTTGCGATATACGCAGCCGGCGTCGGGTCGATCCGCCCCGATGATCGCCCGCAGGGTTTCGGTCCGCCCCGAGCCGACAAGCCCTGCGAGGCCGACGATCTCGCCGCCGCGCAGCTCGAACGAAACATCGCGCACCGCCTTGCCGCGCGACAGATGCTCGACGCGCAGCTTCACGGCGCCGGGCGTTCGCTCGCCCATGTCCGTCGCTTCGACCGGGTCGCGACCGGCCATGTGACGGATGATGACATCCATCGTCAGCTCGCCGGTCGGCTGGGCCGTGATCACCCGCCCGTCGCGCAGGATCGTGATGCGGTCGGCGATGCGGAAGATTTCATCCATGCGGTGCGAGATGTAAATGATGCCGACTCCGCGTTGTTTCAACATCGCGATCTGTTCGAACAACAGGTCGATCTGCGGATCGGTCAGGGCGGCGGTCGGCTCGTCGAGTATCAACACCCGGCAGCTTCGCCGCAGCGTCGCGGCGATCTCCACCATCTGCTGTTGGCCCACGCCGAGTGTCGACACCGGGGCCGACGGATCAACATCGCCAAGCCCCGCGGCCGTCAGCGCCTCGCGGGCCTGCGCGTTCATCACGCTTCGGCGGACCCACCCGAATCGCGACGGCAGATGACCCATGTGGATGTTCTCCGCCACCGTCAGTGTCGGCACCAGGTTCAACTCCTGCATCACCATCTGCACACCCGCCGCCTCGGCCTCCGCCTTGCCGCCGGGTGCGTACGGCTGCCCGCCGAGCGTCATCGCGCCACCGTCGCCGGGTGTCAACCCGCTGACGATGCGCGACAGCGTGCTTTTACCCGCCCCGTTGGCCCCGACCAGCGCGTGTACCTGCCCGCTGTGCAGATCGAAATCCACGTCGGTCAACACCGGCGCAGCGTACGACTTGCAGATGCCGCGCAGGCTCAGCAGAGTGGGCTGATCACTTCCGGGGGCGGGGGCGGGTGTGTTCACTTGATCGACTCGGCGGTGATCAGGTCCGTCGGGGTCTGGCGATCGTCCGCCGCCGCCTGACCTTTGAGCATGGCCAGCGCCTGTTCGATCCCGTAGACGGCAAGTTGATCGCCATGTTGATCGACGGTCGCGAGGATTTTGCCGTCCTTGATCATCTGCTGCACCGCGGAGATGTTGTCGAAGCCGACGACCTTGACCTGCCCCTCGCGGCCGGCTGCCTTGATTGCCGCCGCCGCGCCCAGCGCCATCGAGTCGTTGCTCGCCGCGATGGCTTTGAGGTTCGGGTGTTCGGACAGCATGGCCGCTGCGACACTGTTTGCCTTCGCCATTTCCCACTGACCCGACTGCACCGCGACGATCTTCAACTCGGCGGCCTTGAGCGCGTCTTCAAACCCCGCCCGTCGCTGTTGCCCGTTGAACGCCGTGGGCACGCCTTCGAGAATCGCCACTTCGTCGCCGGGTTTCAACGTTTTGGCCAGGTGTTCACCCGCCTTGCGCGCCCCGTCGCGATTGTCCGGGCCGACGAAGGGGATGTCGATGCCGGACTGTTCGAGCACGCCGTCGTCGAGCTTGTTGTCGATGTTCACCACGACCACGCCGGCTTCGAGGGCGCGCTTGAGCACCGGCGCCAGCGCCTTGGAATCCGCCGGAGCGATCACGATGGCGTCGACCTGCTGAGCGATCATCTGCTCGACGATCGACATCTGTTGCGCCAGATCGCGTTCATCCTTGATGCCGTTGACGATCAGTGAATATTCATCGGCATGGGCTTTCTGGTGGTCGCGCGCCCCGTCGGCCATCGTCGAAAAGAATTCGTTGGCCAGCGATTTCATGATCAGCGCGATCGTCGGGTTGTCGTTGTCGGCAGCAGGTTTCGATGAGCGATCGCCGCAGCCGATCAGCGTCAGCGCGACGATCAGCATGATGAGCATGTGGCACAGCCGCCCCCGGCTGTGCTGGAGTTGATTTTCGCACAGCCGAGGGCGGCTGTGCCACAGGTTGCGACCGATACGTGATTCAAACATGGTGATTGTCCCTGTGTATTAAGGGGTTTTCTGTTGCATGGCGGATTGAACCCGCTGCCGCATCGGCATGGCGGGTTGTGCCCCGAGCGTGGTGGTCGCCAGCGCGCCGGCGATGCAACCGAAGCGGACGGCGGAGTCGATCGCTTCGCCTTCGGCCAGCGCCACGGCCATCGCGGCGGTGAAGGCGTCGCCGGCGGCGGTGGTGTCAATCGGCTCGACGGTGATCGAGGGTACGTGTCGCGCCGGCGCCTCGCTGGCAACAATCAGCGCGCCATCGGGGCCGAGTTTGACGACGATGCATCGCGCCCCGCGCTGCAGGAGCAACCGCGCAGCTCGCTCAGCGCCAGCGAGGTCGTCGACCTCGATGCCGGCCAGGTCCGCCGCCTCGGTCTGATTGGGCGAGAGCACATCAACGTGATACAGCGCTTCGGGTAGCGCCACACCGCGCGGCGGAGCGGGGGCCGGGTCGACGATCGTCATCACCTCGTGGCGACCCGCGATCGTCACCGCTTCGGCGACGACCTCGATCGGCAACTCGAACTGCACGAGCAGCGCATCGGCCGAGGCGATGATCGACTCGGCCGCGCGCACATCGTCGAGGCTCACACGGCCGTTGGCGCCGGCGACGATGCTGATGGCGTTTTGCCCGTCGTCATCGACGCTGATCAATGCGACCCCGCTGGGCCCGGGCGTGGTCTGCAAGGCGTCAATCTGTACACCGGCGCCGGCGAGTTGCGACCGTAACGTCCCGCCGAAGGCGTCATCCCCGACGCGCCCAATCATGATGGACTCGGCCCCGAGCCGCGCGGCGGCGACGGCCTGGTTGGCCCCCTTGCCGCCGGGCAGTTCCGCAAAGTCACTGGCGCGGATCGTCTGACCCGGCTTCGGCTGATGCGGCACGCGCAGCACCAGGTCCATGTTCACCGAACCGACGATGACGAGGCGCGGTCTGTGGCGTGGATCATTCATGCGTGCTTCCGGCGAGTCGATCCGGTTTCTGGGTGCACAGTTCAACGAACAAGGCCCGCACTTGCCGAATCTGCTGCGGTGTGACGGTCAGATAGCGATGGGTGCCTTGCGGGTCGGGTGTGAAGTGCGTGGTCGCCTGATCATCGAATTGCACCCGGCCGCGCGGGCCCAGGCCGAAGTGCCCGCCGTCAGGTTCGACAGCATACAGCACGCTGGTCAGATCAAACGTCGGTCGCTGGTGTGGCGTCGGCTGATAAAGCTGATAGGACTCGGATAGCGGGTGATGCGCGACGTATTTGAAATCGTTGTCGATGCTGCGAGCGGGATAACGGATCGCCTGTCCGACCTCGAAACCGCTGAACACGATCTCGGTCGGCCAGTGGGCGGCGAGATTCTGCGCCGCCGGCAGATCGTGTTTGACGTTGTATTCGCCGAATGAGTTGCGATTCGGCTTTGTCGAGAAATAGCCTGCCATGATCGACAGCAGTTTGACCTTCTTCGCGACCAGTTCACGGCCGGTCTGCGGGTTGATCGAGTCGGGTTTGGAATCGAGCAGGCGCGAGAGGTTTGTGGAGAAGCCGACCTGCACGATGACCACTGAATGATCCGGCTGATCAGACAGCACGCGACGTAAAAGGCTGACGGCTTCGGGAGCGTCAGCGCCGTGGTTCAGGTCGCGCGGGTAGCGCAGCTTGCCGTCGTCTTTCTGCGTGGCCAGTTGAAGGTAGCGGCTTTCGTTGGGCGACTTGCCATGGCGGACGGCGCCGATGGGGATGTCGCCACGGCCGTAGAAGGTGTTGATTGCGTCGACGAACGGCGCGGCACGATCGTCGTCCTTGGTGGTGGTGACGGCGAGCAGCTCGCATTGCCCGCGGGATTGCAGGGCATGGATGACGGCAAGTGCAAGCACGTCATCGCAGTCGCCGCCGAGGTCGGTGTCGAAAATCAATTTCACCGGGTCGGGCGGCGCTGCGATGGCATCGCTCGTGGCGCACCACGCCAACGCGAGTGATAAAACAGCGATTGATGTCGCGACAAATCGCATGATGACGCTCACTTCTGCGGGGGCTGAATGCAAAGTTCGACGAGTTTGGCTTTGGTCTTTTCGACCTGCTCGGGGGTGACGGTCAGGTAGCGATGCGGGCCGTCGGGGTCGGGCTCGAAACGGGTGAAACCGTCGTCTTCGACGAACACGCGCCCGCGGGGGCTGAGGCCGAAGTACCCACCATCGGGTTCGACGGCGTACAGCGCGCTGGTCAAGTCATAGCAGGGACGCTCGTGCGGCGTGGGAACATAAAGCTGATAGGCTTCCTGGATGGGGTGGTGCGCGACGTACTTGTAGTCGTTGTCGATGCTGGCGGCGGGATAGCGGATGGCATTGCCGATCTCCCACCCGCTGAAGACGATGTCGGTCGGCCAGGTGTCGATCAGGTGCTTGGCGGTCGGCACATCGATTTTGACGTTGTATTCGCAGAAGTGTTTTTTAATGAGTTCGGGTGTAAACGCCCCGGCCATGATCGACAGCAGCGTCGTCTTCTTTTTGACGAGTTCGACGCCGGTCAGCGGGCTGGCGTCGTCGGGTTTTGAATCCAGCAGACGCGACAGGTTCGTGGAAAATCCGACCTGGATCATCATGACCGAATGATCGGGTTGCGCGGCGAGGGTGCGGCGAAGCAGGGCGACGGCCTCGGGGGCGTCGGCCTTGTCGAGCAGGTCGTGGGGATAGCGCAGCTTGCCGTCGTCTTTCTGGGCGGCGAGTTTGAGGAACTTGCCGTTGTTCGGCGTTTTACCGTTGTGGACGACGCCGATGGGGATGTCGCCGCGGCCGTAGAAGGTGTTGATCGCATCGACGAACGGCGCGGCGAGGGTTGAATCCTTTGTGACGGTCACCGCGAGTAGATCGCACTGCCCACGCGACTGCAGCGCGTGAATCACGGCAAGCGCCATCGCATCATCACAATCGTTGCCGATGTCGGTGTCGAAAATGATTTTTGCCGGCGGGGCGGCGCAGGCGGCCTGAAGCGTCAGTAGCAGCAGAATCAGTGCGAAGCTGTGTGATTTTCTCGTCATGTACAACATGGTCATACCTCGTTAGATGTTGAGCGGCCGGCGGTCAGTCGTCGGATTTATCAGAAGTCGGGAGAGCAGGTGGTCAAGGCCGCATGGTTTAATCGCATATTGTTTGAATCATCGTGGTCTGTTTAATTCTAATATTATTAAGAACATTAGAATTTGTATGTTGTTTGATCAGCGTGTGGTTTTGATCTCGCGGGATAAGTCGCGCACGGAGGCGCGGGGGATCAGTCGGGTTCGAATCAACGTTTTGTGCGGGATTTTGCGGCGATTCTGAAGGCGGGCGAACAGGTGCTCGGCGGCGCGGCGGCCCATGGCGAGATTGTCCTGGGCGACGGCGGTCATCGGCGTGGCCAGGTGATCGGCGAAGGGGTGATCGTCGAAGCAGACGACCGACACATCGTCCGGCACGGCGCGGCCGGCCTCTCGCAGGGCGTCGATCGCGCCGAGGGCGAGCAGGTTGCTGAAAGCGAACAGGGCGGTGAAGGGTTTGCCGGACTCGAGGAGACGGCGCGTGTGGTGGTAGCCGTTGTCGCGACCGAATCCATCGCCGACGATCAGCGAGCGGTCCAGGCGCAGGTCGTGTGACTCGAAGGCGGCGTGGAAACCGGCGACGCGGTCATCGTTGCACGAGGTGCGCGGCAGGCCACAGAGACAGGCGATGCGGCGATGGCCGCGGCGGATCAGGTATTCGGTCGCGCCGGCCGCGGCGCGGTGGTTGTCGCTGGTGACGTAGGGCAGATCCAGGTCGTCGAAGTAGCGATCGATCAGCACGGTCGGCAGGCCCGTTTCGGCAAGCGCCCGCAGCGGCGCGCTGCGCTGACCGACGGAGCAGATGATCAGCCCTTCGACCTCGCGCTGGCGCATCAGGCGCACCGACTCGGCTTCGCGTTCGGACTGTTCGAGGCTGTCGCTGAGCAGCACGGTGTATCCCTGCTGCGCGGCATGTTGGGTCACGGCATGCGCGATACCGGCGAAGAAGGGGTTTGACAGATCGGGCACCAGCAGACCGATCGACTGCGAGGATTGCGAGCGCAGACTTCGCGCCAGTTGGCTGGGCGCGAAGTTCAGCGCTTCAGCACGAGCCCGTACCGCTTTCTCAGTCTTTGCCCCAATTCGATAACGGCGGGCTTGTCCGTTCAGCACGCGCGAAACGGTGGACACCGAGATGCCGAGTTCATCGGCGATATGGCGGAGAGTGATGCGTGGTTGGCCCATGCGGGGCGGCCTCATGTTGCACAAAGCGATGCACAAACGTTTGTGCAAAGGGTAAATGATGTATCTCGCCGCGTCAAGAGGGGGGTAAAGTTTCGCCGCGCCGAAACCTGCCGGCGGGTGAATCATGTTTTGTTGATGAAAATATGTCGAAAAACCCGTGGTTTTGCGTGAATATTGCTGTGAAGGGTTGAAATGCCCCGTGAATCGACTAGTGTTGAACCATCGACATTGGAACTGGCGTGTAGATCTGCGTCGATCCCAATAACCTGATTCGTAACCCTGCCGGAGCGACGAGGCATCGCTGAGCACGATACAACTGCATCGGTCCAAACGCCGACGCTGCACGATGCAGCGGACATGGATCGGTTGGTGCGCGAATGTCCGCCGCTGGATACCAACTCGCGTTATCTCTACCTGCTGATGTGCCATCATCACGCCTCGACCTGCGCCGCGGTGCGGGATGACGACGGCCGCATGATCGGCATGGTCACCGCCTACAAGCCGCCGGCCGAGCCGAACACGCTCTTCGTCTGGCAGATGGCTGTGGCCCCGCAGGGTCGCGGACAATCCCTGGCGCGCAAGATGGTGCAAGGCATCCTTGAACGCCCGGGCAATCGCGACATCCAACATATACAAGCCACCGTTTCACCATCGAACACCGCCTCGCGGCGCGTGTTTGAATCGCTGGCCAAACATCTGAACACCACGTTAACGGTCGACCCGCTCTTCGAGGCCGAACATTTCGGCGGGGCGGAACACGAACCGGAAAATCGATTTTCTCTGGGTCCTTTTACACCGTAAGGGAGCAGTCATCATGGAAATTTTCAAACGCCTCGAGTCAGAGGTGCGCGGCTATTGCCGCTCGTACCCGACGGTCTTCACCACCGCCCGCGGGGCGGAACTCTACAACGAAGACGGCGATCGTTTTATCGACCTGTTAGCCGGCGCAGGCACGCTCAACTACGGACACAATCCCCCCGCGCTGAAGCAGGCTGTGTTGGACTATCTGCAAAGCGACGGCCTGCTGCACGGGCTGGACATGCACACCGCGGCGAAGCGCGAGTTTCTCCAGGAATTCGACCGACGGATTCTGTTCCCCACCGAGATGGACTACAAAGTGCAGTTCACCGGCCCGACCGGAACCAACGCCGTCGAAGCCGCGCTGAAACTGGCGCGCAAGATCACCGGCCGCACCAATGTCGTCAGCTTCACCAACGGGTTTCACGGCGTGAGCCTCGGGTCCGTCGCCGCCACTGGCAACAGCCACTTCCGCGATGCCGCCGGCGTCCCGCTGAACAACACCACCTTCATGCCCTATGCCGGGTACTTCGGTGATGAAGCCGACACGCTCGGGTATCTCCGCAAATTCATCGAAGACAATTCCAGCGGACTGGATCTGCCGGCGGCGATCATCGTCGAAACCGTCCAGGGCGAAGGCGGCGTCAACGTCGCGTCATTTAACTGGCTGCAGGATCTTCAATCGCTCTGCGAAGAGTTCGAGATTCTGCTGATCGTCGACGACATTCAGGTCGGCTGCGGCCGGACCGGGTGTTTCTTCAGCTTCGAGGAAGCGGGCATCACGCCGGACATCATCACGCTGAGCAAATCGCTGAGCGGGTACGGTCTGCCGTTTTCGCTGGTGCTGATGAAGTCGGAACTCGACCAGTGGAAACCCGGCGAGCACAACGGCACCTTCCGCGGCAACAACCTCGCCTTCGTCTCCGCCACCGCCGCCCTGCGCACCTACTGGGCCAACAGCGATCTGACCCGCCAGGTCAAAACCCGCGGGCGCACCATGCGTAAGCGCCTTGAGCGTATCGCCAATCAATACGGCGAAGTCGACCTGGAAGTCCGCGGCCGCGGCATGATTCAGGGCATCAGTTGCCGCAGCGTGCCGGACCTCTGCGACGCGGTCAGCGCCGAGTCATACAAGCGCGGCCTCATCGTCGAAACCAGCGGCGCCGAGGACCACGTGCTCAAACTGCTGCCGCCGCTGACCATCGAAGACAACCTGCTCGAAGAAGCCCTCGACATCATTGATGCGAGCTTCGACGTGGTGCTGTCTGATACGAAGTTTCTCCGCGAACACAACCTTGAGGAAGCCACCCGATGATTGTCCGTACGATCGAGGAAATCGATAAAAGCGATGCCGCCGTCAAGGCGCCGACGTTCATCAGCCGGCGCATGCTGCTGGCCAAAGACGGCATGGGCTTTTCGTTTCACGATACCACGCTCTTCGCCGGCAGCGAAACGCTGATCTGGTACAAGAATCACCTCGAAGCGGTCTACTGCATCGAGGGCGAAGGCGAGTTGGAAGTTCTGCCCGATGGGCCGACCTACCCGATCCGCCCCGGCACGATGTACGCGCTGAACGGCAATGAAAAGCACATGCTGCGGGCCAAAACGCAGTTCCGCATGATTTGCGTGTTCAACCCGCCGCTGACCGGCGGCGAGGTCCACGATGAAGAAGGCGTCTACCCGCTGCTGATCGATCAGCCCGACGCGCCTGCGCAGGCCGTCGCTGAAGCCGGCGCCCAAGCCACTCAATAATACCTTGCGCCCAAGGAGGCCTAGAAGACCTGGAGGCAACATTCGATGCAAGCTATCGAAACAGACGTCTACCCGTCGCGCGTCGGCGGGCAGCCGCGCCGTCTCGAGCGCTGCGATCCGATTCTCTATGGCGGTGTCGACGACGGCCCGCTGAGTGCTCAGCAACTCGCCGATTACGAGCGTGACGGGTTTCTGATTCTTCCGAATTTCCTTCCGCCGGCGCAGCTGGATGCCTGCCTGGCGGAGCTTGAAAAGGTTCGACACGACGACGCGCTGAAGCAGCGCGACGAAGCGATCGTCGAGCCCGAGTCCAACGACCTGCGCAGTCTGTTTGCCGTGCATCGCCTCAGTGAGATGTTCGCCAGTGTCGCGGCCGATCCGCGCATCGCGCCCATGGCGCAACAGCTTCTGGGTTCCGAGGTGTACATCCACCAGTCCCGCGTGAACTTCAAGCCCGGCTTCCGCGGTCAGGGGTTCTACTGGCACAGCGATTTTGAGACATGGCACGTCGAAGACGGCCTGCCGCGCATGCGCACGGTCAGTTGCTCGATCCTGCTGACGCAGAACCAAACGTGGAACGGCCCGCTGCTGCTGGCGCCCGGGTCGCATCGCCGATACATCTCGTGCGCCGGGTCGACCCCGAAAAATAATTTCAAAAACTCGCTGAAAAAACAGGAAATCGGCGTGCCGGACGACGACTCGCTCACCGCCATGGTCGACGAAGGCGGCATCATCCCCGCCACCGGTCCCGCCGGCACCGTCGTCCTGTTTGAGTGCAACACCATGCATGGGTCGGCGTCGAATATCTCGCCGCTGCCGCGCAGCAATCTGTTCTTCGTGTATAACAGCATCCAGAACCCGCTCGACGATCCGTACAGCGGCCAGCCCCCGCGCCCGGAGTACATCGCCGCGCGGCGGCACGTCGAGCCGATCGGGTCCAACCCGTTAACCATGCCCCTGGAGTAACACCGCATGATCAACGACGGTCTGCTGATGCTGGTCATCATCAACCCATTCGCGCAGATGCTTTACCTGTCGAATCTGATGAACCAGGTCAGCACACGCGAGTTTGGTGCGATCTTCCTGCAGGGATCGTTGCTGACGCTGACGATCTGTCTGCTCTGCGCATTTCTCGGTGAGTTCATCCTGTTCACGTTGTTTCAGGTGTCACTGCCGGCGATGCGCATCTTCGGCGGGCTGGTGAATCTGACGCTGTCATATTCGTACGTGATGAAGGGACCCGAAGGCATCAAGCTCTTCCACGGCGACATCACCCAACTCGCCCAGCAGATCGCGTTGCCGGTGATGGTCGGCGCGGGCGTGGTGTGGGTCTCGATGAGGATCGGGCAGACGCACACGCCGCCGGCCACGGTGCTGATCATCGCTTCGGCGCTGCTGATCAACGGGCTGATGGTTCTCGGGTACCAGGCCATCTTCAACAATGTCCACGGCCGCATCGAGATGCTGCTGGTTAAATACTTCGGCGTGGCGATGCGATTCAACGCGCTGCTGATCGGCGCGGTCAGCATTGAAATGATCCTCGGCGGCATCCGCGACTACATGGCGCTGCCGGCCCCTGCATTGTGAGCAAAACACCATGAAATATCGTGTGATCGGGATAGTTCTGGGATTGTCGCTGCTGGCTGGTTGCGGCGGTGGCGGTGACAACAAGCCCGGCGAGTCCACGCTCCAGCGCATCCAGCGCACGGGCACGGTCCGCATCGCCTACGCCAACGAAGCGCCCTTCGGCTACCGTGATACGGCCACCGGTCGCGTCACCGGGGAAGCGCCTGAGATCGCACGCGTGGTCCTTAAACGTCTGGGCGTTGATGACATCGAAACCACGCTCACCGATTTCGGTCAGCTCATTCCCGGTCTGAAGGCGGGGCGTTTTGACATGATCGCCGCCGGCATGTACATCACGCCTCAAAGAGGCAAGCAGATCAACTTTTCCAATCCGACCTACAGCATCGGCGAAGCGTTCATGGTCCGGCAGGGCAATCCGAAAAAGCTGCACAGCTACGAAGATGTCGCCGCGTCGGAAGATGCCCGCCTCGGCGTTGTCGGCGGAACCGTGGAGCAGACCTTTGCGGGCGAGGTCGGCGTGCCCGAATCGAGGGTCGTTGTGTTCCCTGACAATGCCACCGCGGTCGCCGGGCTTCGCGCCGGGCGCATCGACGCCTTCGCCGGCACCGCGCTGACCATCGAGGACCTGCTGAAAAAAATCGAGTCTGATCAGATCGAACGTGCTGTGCCGTTCACCCAGCCCAAACTCAAGGCGGGCCGATCGCGCAGCTACGGCGCGTTTGGTTTTCGACAGACTGACGATGCCTTCCGCGAGGCGGTCAATGATGAACTGGCTGAGTTCATCGCCACGCCGGAGCACCTCAAACTCGTCGAGCCGTTCGGGTTCACCCGGGAGTACCTGCCGGGCGACGTCACCGCCGAAGAACTGATTGAACCGTAACGTATGCCGCAGCCGCTTGATCTGATGCCGACGCTGCTGCAAGGCCTGTGGGTCACCGTTCAGGTGTATCTCGGGGCTGCGGTGTTCGTGCTCGTGTGCGGCGTCGTCGTCGGCTCGATGCGCAGTTCACGACACCGCTGGCTGCGATGGCCCGCCAAGGGGTACATCCTCGGTTTTCGCGGCGTGCCCGCGCTGGTGTTGCTGTTCTGGTTTTACTACGTGATGCCCGCGATTGGTCTGCGACTGCCGGCCCTGGCGGCGGGCATCCTGGCGCTGGGTCTGAACTTCGGCGCTTATGCGGCGGAACTCGTGCGCGGCGCGATCGCCGCGGTACCCAGCGGTCAGACCGAAGCGGCGATCGCGCTGAACATGACGCCCATGCAGCGGATGATCCGTGTGATCGGCCCGCAGGCGACTTTGCGTGCGCTGCCGCCGATGGGGAGTTTGAACATCGAACTGATGAAGAACACCGCGCTGGTGTTTTTCATCGGGCTGCACGATCTGACTTTCCAGGGCCGAATACTTCAGAACGACACCCAGCGCACGGTGCAGATATTCACCCTGGCGCTGGCGATGTATTTCGTGCTGGCGCTGTGCATCATGGCGGCATCACGCGGGCTGGAGCGCGTGATGGGGCGGGGGATGCAAGGGGGAGCCAGGTAATGCAACTGCAATGGGACTGGTCCATCGCGATGGAAGTTCTGCCGCACCTGATACGCGGCTTGTGGGTCACGCTCCTGGCGACGGCCGGCGGTATGACGCTGGCCTTGGCGCTGGGTTTGATGGTGACCATGGCCCGCCGGGCGCGGTTTCGCCTGGTGAGTTGGCCGGTCGGTGCGGCGATCGAATTCGTGCGCTGCACGCCGTTGTTAATTCAGTTGTTTTTCGTGTACTACTTGATTCCGGACTTCGGTTGGAACACGCCGCTGGTGACGGGCATTCTCGTGCTGGGCATTCACTACAGCGCTTACACCAGCGAGGTGTATCGCGCCGGGATCGACAACGTGCCGCGCGGCCAATGGGAAGCGGCGCGGGCGTTGAATCTGAATCGGCAACAGACCTGGACGCGGGTGATCATCCCGCAGGCCGTGCCGCCGATCGTTCCGGCGATGGGCAATTACCTGGTGGCGATGTTCAAGGACACGCCGCTGTTGTATGCGATCACGGTGCAGGAGATGTTGACGCGCGCGACGAATTTCAGCTCGCGTGTGTTTTCAACCGTCGAAGCGTACACGCTGGCCGGCGTCCTCTTTCTCATACTGAGCCTGCTGGCGGCGGGGCTGATCCACCGCGCCGAAAGGCAACTCGTGGTGCGTGAAACATGAATACGAACGACTCCGCAACCCAACAGCCGCTGGTCCAGATACGCAATCTGCAAAAGCGATTCGGCGACGTCGTCGTGTTGGACGGCCTGAACCTGGACATCGAGATAGGCAATCATGTGGCGATCATCGGCCGCAGCGGGTCGGGTAAATCCACGCTGCTGCGACTGCTCATGACGCTGGAAAAACCCGAGGCCGGCACGATCTGCATCGACGGAGAATATCTCTGGCATCAGCAGCAAAACGGCCAGCTCGTTCCCGCCAGCCTTGCCCATACACGGCGCGTGCGCGGCAAGGTCGGCATGGTGTTTCAGCATTTCAACCTGTTTCCGCACATGCGGGTGCTTCGCAATGTTGCCGAAGCGCCGCGCCTGGTGCTCGGGCTCAGTCGGCGCGAGGCCGAGGCGCGGGCGCGCGAGTTGTTGGATCGCGTGGGGCTCAGCGACAAAGCCGACGCCTGGCCGCAGGAACTGTCCGGCGGTCAGAAGCAGCGCGTGGCGATCGCTCGCGCCATGGCGATGCAACCGCAGATCATGTTGTTTGACGAGGTGACCAGCGCGCTGGACCCTGAACTGGTCGGCGAGGCGTTGCAGTTTTTACGCGAGTTGGCCGATGAGGTCAGCATGACGATGCTGCTGGTCACACACCAGATGCATTTCGCCGAGCAGATCGCCGATCGGGTGATATTCATCGACAGCGGCAAGATTGTCGAAGACGATGAGCCGGCCGTGATCTTTCATCACCCGCGCCAGCAGGGCACCCGTGAGTTTCTCAACGCGGTGCTGTCGCCGGCGGATGATTGATCGCAGGGTTTATCCGCCGGAACCCTCGGTGGGGTTGAGATTTTCAAGGCCCACCGACAGCGGGCGATTCGGGTCGCCGGCGAGGTAGAGGGTCTGCGTCGGGAAGGCGAATTCGATCTCGGCTTTGGCGTATTCTTCGAACAACCGCTGATTGAACTTTTCGCCGTGCTCCATGTATTCCCAGTAGGCCGGGGGAAAGTGCCAGTAGATCACGAAGATGTTCAGGCTCGCGGCGTTGTAGTCGTTGAAGTACACACGCGGCGGGAATTCATCGGCGCCGATGCGGCCGTGAATCGGCTCGGCGATGCCGGGCTCTTCGAGAATGTCTTTGATGATCTGCACGGCCTGCTGAATTTTCTCGGCGGGCGTGTCGTAGGTGATGGTGACGTTGATGGTGCGGCGGATGTATGGGCGGCGGCCGATGTTTTCGATCGGGTCGTTGGTGATGCCGCCGTTGGGGATGGTCACCAGGTGGCCTGTCAGCGTGCGCATGCGGGTGATGCGGAAGCCGATCTCTTCGATGACGCCGTCGTAGCCCTTGTAGACGATGCGCTCGCCGACCTTGAACGGCCGATCCATGAAAATCGACAGCCCGCCGAAGAGGTTTTTGACCATGTCCTGCGCGGCGAAGGAGATCGCCAAGCCGGCCAGGCCGAGCGAGCCCAGCAGCGGCAGCAGTTCGATGTCGAACGAGTCGGCGACGTATATCAACCCGATGGCGACGATGAACAGCTTCACCGTCTTGCGCAGCAGGGGGATGATCATGTCGTCGAAGGTGGAGTCGGTCTTGCTGGCGCGTCGCATGAAGGCGGCCGCCAGCAGGTCGGTCATCATCCACGCGGCCCATGTGATGCACACCACGAGCACGACGCGCGCCGCCACGACCAGCACCGTCAGCGCCATGCCGCTTAAGCCCAGCAGATTCACCAGCAGTAAAAACGCCGCCGCCCCGAGGCCGAAGCCCATCGGGCGGACGGTGGTTTTCAGCAGGTCGTCGTCGGGTGCGCCCAGGTAACGATTGACCAGCCGCTTGGCGACGGGGCTGATCAGCACGCGAGCCGTCAGGTCGATGCACACGCAGATGAATGCCAGCCCCAGCAACCCGAGCCACTGCCACGCTTCCATGCCGAGCACGAATCGGCCTTTCAGCGAGCCGGGCACCATGCTGCGAATCCACGCCGAGGCCGACCGCTGGCGGATGTCGAGTCCATACCGCACGCCGCGCTCGGAGATCCAACCGTAAAGCTGCGGAATCTGATCGAGACTTTCACCGGCGAATTTCCACGCCCCGGAATCGACGCGGTGAATGATCACGCTGGACGGCGCTTCGCCGAGTTGTGACAGGGCGGGCTTGATGATCTTCTGCGCCGCGGGGCGGGGGTTATCCGGGAAGAACTCGAAGTTTTTGAGCTTGTCGGTTTTGATCTCGTCGACGCCGGGCGTCATCGTCTGCGGATCGATCTTGCCGAGGCTGTTGAAGACGCCGAGCAACTGCCAGGCGACTTCCTTGCGGGCCGAGCCGGCGGACTTGGGTATCTCAAGCGTGGAGTAAATGCGCTCCCAGGCGGCTTCATCCGTGCGATCGGTCTCGACGCGGTTCATCGACTCCAGAAAAGTCGAGAGCGTGTCGCGCGGGCTGGCCAGATGCTTGGGGACTTCGGTTTCGCTGTTGTCGGTATTTGGCTCGGCGCTTTGCGCTTCCTTGGCGGCGTCGAGCGTCGGGGTCTGCGCCAGCGCGGGCATCGCCCCCAGCATCAGGAAAAACGCGAGAAACAACGGCAATAAACGTGTGCGATTCATGCCGCACAATATACACGCTGAAGGTGATTCGCCAAGCGGGGATCGATCCGTCGCCGGCCGTTAACGCAGACTTAACTGGTCGACCACGGGTTTGACCGACTCGGTGTGCTGCTGGACGAGGGCCTTGAGGTCGGCGATGACATCGGGGTGGTCCTTGGCGATGTCGTACTGCTCGCTGGGGTCGGTTTCCAAGTCAAACAGCAGCGGGGGATCGTGCGGCACTTTCGGACTGCGGCCGTAGGCGGGTTCCTTGGTGACAAAGTGCGCCTTGTAGCGACCTTTGCGGACAGCCCAGACGGACTGGCCGTAGTAGTAGAACATCGTGTCGCGCGGGCTGGCTTTGCCGTGCAGCAGCGTCGGGGAAATGTCATATCCATCGAGCTTGCGATCGGCGGGCGCCTCGATGCCGGCCAGGGCGCAGGCCGTCGGCAGCAGGTCGAGCGTGGAGCCGAGGTCAGCGACGACGCCGGGTTTGATCTTGCCGGGCCACCAGAAGATGGTCGGCTCACGCATGCCGCCTTCGAAGGTCGCGCCCTTTTCACCGCGCAGCAGGCCGGACGACCCGCCGAATTCGTTGAACAGCTTCCACGGCCCGTTGTCGGAGCAGAACACGACCATCGTGTTGTCGGCGATGTTCAACTCGCGCAGCGTGTCGAGCACCCGCCCGACGGACCAGTCGATTTCTTCGATCACATCGCCGTACAGCCCGCGCCGCGAGGTGTTGTGAAACTTGTCATTGGTAAACAGCGGAATGTGCGGCATCGAATGCGCGAGATACAAAAAGAACGGGCCGTCCTTGTGCTTTTTGATGTAGTCGACGGCGTGCTCGGTGTAGCGACGCGTGAGCGTGCGCTGATCGACGGGTTGCTCGACGACTTTGCCATCGTGAATCATCGGCACGTTGAAAACCTTCCAGCCGTCGCCGGTGGGGTCGGTTTTCCAGAGATTGCGATCGCCTTCGACGCGGTCCATGTCGTTGGAGTAAGGGATGCCGTAGTACGTGTCGAACCCATGCGAGGTGGGTTGAAACTGCGGGAGATGACCGAGGTGCCACTTGCCGACCATGCCGGTGTTGTAACCGGCTTTTTTCAGGGCGGCGGCGATGGTGATTTCGCTGGCGGGCAGACCACCCTTGGAATCGGGGAACAACACGCGGCGTTTGTCGGAACACATGCCGTTGCGGATCGGGTAGCGCCCGGTCATCAGCCCGGCGCGGCTCGGCGTGCACACACACGCAGCCACGTAAAACTGCGTCCAGCGCTGACCTTCGGCGGCCATCCGGTCGAGGTGCGGCGTGTGGATCGTGGGATGACCGAAGCAGGACAGGTCGCCGTAGCCCAGGTCGTCGGCGAAGATGATCACGACGTTGGGCTTGGCGGCCGCGTCCGCACGGAGGCCGGTGCATGAGATCATCAGGGCGGCGAGCAGCAGCAGGGCGAATTGTCGCATGGTGTACCTCGGTTAGTTTTCAAGCCCGCTGTGCATGCGCGGGCCGGGGGTTTGAGCTTGAATGATCTTCGCTTCAGCGTTGAGCATCTGTAACCAACGACGTTCAACTTTCGATTTCGATTGCACCGCTTCGGCGAGTTGAATGAACATACGGTAGTGACCGTGCTCGCTGGCCCACAGGCCGCGGTAGAGTTTTTTCAGTTCGCGGTCGTCATCGCAGACATCGGCCAGCAGGGCGAAACGCTCGCAGGAGCGGGCTTCGATCAGGGCGCTGATCATCAGGCGATCGACGAGTTCATCATCACCGCGGCCCATGCGGACGAGGCTTCGCAACTCGGCGGCGTAGGGATTGCGATGGCTGTGCGTAAGCTTGCCGCCGCGCCGGGCCAGCAGGCGGGTGACGACCCCGAGGTGCTCGGCTTCATCACGCGCCACGGCACACATCGCCGCGACCCAGTTTTCCGGCGGACTGGGCTCGGGCCAGCGGTTCAGCAGCTCGAAGGCGTTGGCGGCGGCTTTTTTTTCGAGGTGGGCGTGATCATTCAGCAGGGCCAGCGGATCGCGCAACACCTGTCGGCCCCATGCGGCGGGGGTGTGGTACTTCAGCGGGAGTTCATCAAGCTGCGGCATCGGGATAACGTACCACATCGGGGCGTCGTGCTTAAGTGCGACGCTCCGGGGGCGTAACGCAATCACGAACCGGGCATCATAGAGTAATCCGACACCCATAAAGAGACGCCCCATGATCACCGCGCCGCTGCCTTCTGATGAATCTGAACGCCTGGCCGAGCTGCGGGCGATGCACGTGCTGGATACGCCGCCCGAGCAGCGGTTTGACCGGCTGGTGAACCTGGCGCGGCGGACGTTTGATGTGCCGATGGCGTTCATGTCGCTGGTGGATTCAGATCGTCAGTGGTTCAAGGCCGCCTGCGGGGCGTGCGATCTGCGCCAGACGCCGCGCGACATGTCGCTGTGCGGACACGCGATCATGTGCTCAGAGCCGATGATCGTGCCCGACCTGACGCTCGATGAACGCTTCGCGGACAACCCGCTGGTCGTCGGCGAGATGGGGTTGCGCTTTTACGCCGGCGTGCCGCTGAAGGGCCCCGGCGGTCACAACATCGGCACGCTGTGCATCGCCGACAAGAAGCCGCGCACGATGAGCGAGGAGGATGTGAATGTGCTGCGCGAGATTGCCGGGCTGGCGCAGGACGGGTTGAACATGTTTTCGACCATCGAGGCCCAGCGGAACTACATGCACACGCAGCAGCAGCTTTCACGCGAGTTGCGCGATGCGGCCGAGTATGTGCGGTCGCAGTTGCCCGAGGCGCTGGATGACCGCGGCGTGAAGGCTGACTACGTGTACATCTCCAGCTCGCAGCTCGGCGGCGACATGCTGGGCTATCACGCGCTGGATGAACACCGCGTGGCGATCTACCTGCTGGATGTGACGGGGCACGGCGTCGGCTCGTCGCTGCTGAGCGTGTCCGTGTTGCAGGGTGTGCGGCAGAACGTGAACGCGGACGACCCCGGCAAGCTGCTGGTGTCGCTGAACAACGCTTTTCCGATGGAGCAGCACCACTCGAAGTTCATCACGATGTGGTACGGCATCTACGATCGGCGCGATCGCAGTCTGCGTTACTCAACGGCTGGGCATCCGCCGGCCGTGCTGCTGGGCCCGGGTGATGAAGAACCGACGCTGCTGGGTGAGCCGCAGCTCATGTTGGGCGTGATGACCGATGTGCCGTACATGACCGAGTCGCGCACCATCGACCCGGGTAGTCGGCTGTACCTGTACAGCGACGGCGCGTTTGAAATCACCAGCGAGCACGATGGGCAGATGCTGAATATCGAGGGGCTGGCACGTATTCTTTCGACGCGACCGGCGCTGGAAGAGGTGTTGCGCGAGCTTCGCGATTATCAGGGGCTTGAGCAGTTTACGGATGATCTGTCGGTGTTGCAGGTTGATTTCGAATAAGTGGTGCGTCGCACTTAAGTGCGACGCGCCGAGGGGCGTTCGTACCTTGGGTAAGGTACGTGTTCCATGAAGGCGCCGTGATGCGACGCCCAGGTGACGCACTCGTTGAGGTCTGCGTACACGCGGGTGTGTTTGTAGGTGCGCCAGTCGCGGGCGAACCCGTGGCGGACGCTCTGGGTCAGCGTGTAACGCCATGCGGCTCGGCATTGTTTTTCATCACGGATGCACCCGTCGAAGAACTCGCGGCCGAGGTGGTCGCGCCAGAAGTGTCTGTGCGGGGCGGGCAGCAGGTCGTTGACGAGTTTGGCGACCGAGCCGTGCAGGCGGCGCATCATCGTTTGGAGGGCGGCGGCGGAGCGGTTGTAACCGAGTATGTGGTAGTGATTGTCCAGCAGGGAGACGACCCAGGGGGAAAAGTCAGCCTCGGTCGACCAGTGTGTGAATCGGTCCCAGAAGACGGCCTTGGCGGCGGGACTGACGAAGGCGGGGCAGCGATCGCGACAGCGGGCGGTGATGAAGTAGACCTGGCGGTCGACGTACCAGTGTTCGAAGCGGTGGCCTGGCGCGCCCCGTTCGCGGCGGGTGCGCGCGGTTTTGTGGATTGGTTTGTGCCCGGACATTTGTGCGCGCGTGTAGGGGTTGGTGCGTCGCACTTAAGTGCGACGCGCCGGGGGTCGGGGTTAGAGTTCGGACCACTTGCCTGGGATGGGGACGGGGTAGAAGCCCTGTTCGTCGTCGTGGACGGGGGCGGGGCTGTCGACGGTGAGGCTGTCGACATCGGCGCAGAACTTGTAGTTGGACTTGGCGACCTGGTCCCAGGTGACGGTGTTGTTGATGTGGCAGGCGGCGCGGCCCATGATGGCGGCGAAGTCGGCGTAGACGGCGCGCCGGGTTTCGTTGTACGGACGATCGGCGCGGATGGCGGTGAGCAACTCGCGCCACTCGGCATCGTAGGGGCTCGACGGCTCGGGCGGGGCGGCCCAGGCGATGTTGTCCGCGGTCGGCTGGTCGATGTGCTGGTTCTTGAAGATGCGCACGGTCGGGGCGTGGACATTGCCGGAGAACTGGGCGGCGCACTTGGTGCCGTGCAGATAGGTGGCGAAGTCGTAGCGGGCGCCGCGGATCGAGCGGGAGTCGACGGTGGCGGTGGTGCCGTCGGGGAAGGTGTATTCCATGGCGTAGATGTCGAGGCACTGGCCGTGGTCGGTGCTGTGCGGGACGCGGCCGCCGATGCCGTGGCACGACACGGGCCAGGCGTCTTTGATCCAGCAGCACTCGTCGATCTGGTGGATGAGCATTTCGATCATGTCGCCGGAGCCGGCCCAGAAGAACCCGGTACGGTGGCGGAGCTGCCAGAGCAGTTCGTTTTCGGTTTTGGGTCGAGCGCCCAGCGCCCCGCCGGCCCACATGCGGTAGGCACGCACGTTGAGCACGTCGCCGACTTCACCGTTGCGGATCTTTTCGATCAGCGCCTGGCGGGCGACCGAGTGGCGACACATGAGCCCGGCGGCGACTTTGACGTTTTTCTTGTCGGCCAGTTCGCCGATTTTGAGCATGCGCTGGCCGGTGCCGGGGTCGGGCACGAAGGGTTTTTCCATGAAGACGTTGATGCCGCGGTTGACCGCGTACTCCATGTGTTGAGCGCGGCAGTACGAGTAAGCGGTCAGCAGGACGACATCGCCGGGGCGGAGCGTATCGATGGCGGCCTTGTAGGCGTCGAGGCCGACGTACTTGCGATCGTCGGGCACGTCGATCTGCTCGCCGAAGCGTTTGGACAGGGATTTGTGGGAGATTTTGAGGCGGTTGTCGAACAGGTCGGCCATGGCGTGGAGCTTGATCGGGCCGTTGGAAACGGTCAGCGCGTTGCCGGCGGCCCCGCTGCCACGTCCGCCGCAACCGACCAGCGCCAGGCGAATGGTTTCATCCGAAGCGGCGTAGGTCGAGGGGGCGAACTTTGCCGCGGCGGCGGTGACGGCGGCGGTGGCGAGAACCTGGCGGCGGGTCGGCGTGTTCGACATGGTTGTGTTCCTTGATAAAACGGAGCGTCGCACGCCGGTGCGACGCTCCGTGGCGATTCGCTTTGATTTACAGTTCGGTCCACTTGTCGGACATGGGGGCGGGGAAGTACCCGTTTTCGTCGGCCTTGACCGGCGGTGGGCTGTTGTAGTCGAGCTTGTCGAGGTAGTCGCAGAACTGGAAGTCGGACCCGGTGACTTCGTCCCATGTCACGATGCGATTCAGGTGCGCCGCGGCGCGGCCCATCAGCGAGGCGTAGTCGGAATACACCGCCCGCTTGGCTTCGTTGTAGGGCTTGTTGTTGCGGATGGCGTCGATGAAGTCGACCCATTCGTAATCCCACGGACTCATCGCGTCGGGCTCGGGGGTCCAGGCGATGTTGTCGTTGCTGATGCGCTGGTCCTTGAACTGGTGCACCGTGGCGGCGTGGACATTGCCGGAGAACTGGGCTGCGGTCTTGGTGCCGTGCACATACGTGGCGAACTCACGGAAGCCCTTGGGCGCCCGGCGAAATCCGCACAGCGCCTTGCGGCCGTCGGCGAAGGTGAACTCCATCGAATAGGTGTCGATGTTCTGTCCGTGGTCATCGGTGTGGACCTTGCCGCCCATGCCGTGACATTCGACGGGCCAGCCGTCCATCAGCCAGCAGCACTCGTCGATCTGGTGAATCAGGTTGTCGACCATGTGGCCGGAGCCGACCCACAGCAGGTGGGTGCGCCCGAACAGCAGTTGCTGCTCGAATGAGTTGGCCTTGTCGCCGACATTGCCGAGCGGGCCGCCGCCGCCGAGGCGGTTGGCGCGGATGTAGGAGATGTCGCCCATGACGCCGGTCTTGATGCGTTCGATCAGCGCCGCGCGAGCCGGCGAGTGACGGCACTGCAGACCGGCGGCGATCTTCACGCCTTTCTTGTCGGCCATTTCACCGGCCTTGAGCATGCGCTTGAGTCCGGCGGGGTCCGGGGCGAAGGGCTTTTCCATGAACACATTGATGCCCTTGCTCACCGCGTACTCGACATGCACCGGGCGAATGTACGCGCGCGTCGTGCACAGCGCCACATCGCCGGGGCTCAACACATCGACGGCTTTCTTGAATCCGTCAAACCCGGTGAACTTGTGATTGTCCGACACGTGCACCTGGTCGGGGTAGCGCTTAGCCAAAGCACGCTGGGCGATGTCCATCTTCTTGTCATATAGATCGGCCATGGCGTACAGCTCGGCGTTGCCGTCTTTGACGTTCAACGCGTTGCCGACAGCTCCCGTCCCGCGACCGCCGCACCCGATCAACGACAGGCGGATGGTCTGGTTCGAAGCGGCGTAGGTCGACGGGGCGAACTTCGCCGCGGCGGCGGTGACAGCGGCGACCTGGCCGGCGGTGGTGAGAACCTGGCGACGGGACGGTTGGCTTTGGGCCATGATGGGTGCTCCTGCAAAGGCTTATATGCGGGTATCAGATAATCACATGCGGATCATCAACGTGGAGGGTGAAAACGAAAAAAACACGGGTGTGCCATCCCCCGGCACACCCGTGCGACTTCAAATCACAGTTCGGTCCACTTGCCCGCCACCGGCGCGGGGAAGTAACCGTTTTCGTCGGCGATGGCCGGCGGCTTGCTGTCGAAGCTCAGATTCTCCGGGGCGTCGCAGAAGGCGAAGTTCGAGCCGGTGACTTCGTCCCATGTCACGATGCGATTCAGGTGCGCCGCGGCGCGACCCATCAGCGAAGCGTAATCGGATTGCACCGCCCGGTGGGTTTCGTTGTACGGCTTGTTGTTGCGGATGGCGTCGATGAAGTCGACCCACTCGTAATCCCACGGATTCATCGCGTCGTCGGTCGGCGTCCAGGCGATGTTGTCATTGCCGATCCGCTGGTCCTTGAACTGGTGGACCGTCGCCTTGTGGCCGTTGCCGGAGAATTGCGCCGCCGCCTTGGTGCCGTGTACAAACGTGGCGAACTCGTCGTGCGAGCGGCTGATGCTGCGGAACCCGCACATCGCCTTGCGCCCGTCAGCCCAGGTGAACTCCATCGAGTAGGTGTCCATGTTCTGGCCGTGGTCGTCGATGCCGATCGCCTTGCCGCCCATGCCATGACACGATACCGGCCAGCCGCCCATCAGCCAGCAGCACTCATCGATCTGATGAATCAGGTGATCGATCATCCGCCCCGAGCCGACCCATAACAGGTTGAACTTGCCAAACATCAACTGATGCTCCAGCGAGTTGGCCTTGTCGCCCATGTTGCCCAGCGGGCCGCTGCGACCCAGGCGGTTGGCGCGGATGTAGGAGATGTCGCCCATCACGCCGGTCTTGATGCGCTCGATCAGCGCCGCGCGGGCCGGTGAATGTCGACACTGCAGGCCCGCCGCGACTTTCACGCCTTTTTTGTCGGCTTCCTCACCGGCTTTGAGCAGACGCTTCAGCCCCGCCGGGTCCGGGGAAAACGGCTTCTCCATGAACACGTTGATACCCTTGCTGACCGCATATGCTACGTGCACCGGCCGAATGTAGGCCCGCGTCGTGCACAGCGCCACATCCCCCGGGCTCAACACGTCAATCGCCTTCTTGTACGCGTCGAATCCGGTGAACTTGTGATTGTCCGACACATGCACGCCATCGGGGTAGCGCTTCTCCAGGGCGCGCTGAGCGATGTCCATCTTCTTGTCGTAAAGATCGGCCATGGCGTACAGCTCGACATGCCCACCTTTGACGTTCAACGCATTGCCGACCGCCCCCGTCCCGCGCGGCCCGCAACCGATCAGTGACAGCCGAATCGTTTGATCCGAAGCCGCATAGGTCGACGGTGCAAACTTCGCCGCCGCCGCCACGACCGCCGCCGTCTTGCCCGCCCCCCGGATGAAACTACGCCGCGTCGACGATCCACCGAACGTTGTCATGGCCTGTGACCTCATCATGATGTTTGCAAAAAGAGCCTCCACATCACCTGTCACTGCGTGATGTATCAATAGCTCAACACCCCAGGCCCGTGAAATCTTGCACGCAATGCCCACCGCCCATATGACGTTGCACCAACGCCGACACCCGTTCGCCGGTTTGCACACCCTAAACCGCTCCACGAACGCACTTTGAAGGGATTCCCCGATGCCTCTGATGCCGCTGCTGCGTCCATTCGCCCCTCGGGTTCTGCTGACGCTGTTTCTCGCCGCCGCGCCGTGTCTGATCGCCGCCGAGCCGGCCGAGTTCAAGCCCTACACCGAGAAGTTCACCGCGCCCGAGGTCAGCTTCGACATGGTCCCCGTGCCCGCCGGTGAACTGCTGATCGGCTCGCCCGAATCCGAAGCCGACCGCGGCGACGACGAAGGCCCCCAGACCCGCGTGCCGGTCGCCGCCTTCTGGATGATGAAGACCGAGGTCACCTGGAAGCTCTACCGCATCTTCATGAGTCAACATGAAGCCTTCCCCACCATGCTCGAAATCACGCCGCCTTCCGGGGCTGATGCCGATGCCGTCTCTTTCCCGACGCCGCTGTACGACTCCGCCTACATCCTCGCCAAGGGTGAAGACCCCAACCTGCCCGCCGTCTGCATGACGCCCTACGCCGCCACGCAGTTCGCCCGCTGGGTCACCGCCAAGACCGGTCACTTCTACCGCCTGCCGACCGAAGCCGAGTGGGAATACGCCTGCCGCGCCGGGTCCAAAACCGCCTACTGCTTCGGCGACGATCCCGCCGCCCTCGATGCCTACGGTGTCTACTTCGACAACGGCCTCAACGACGACCTCGGCGCCGTCGCCCCCCACACCGTCGGCTCCAAAAAACCCAACGCCTTCGGCATCTACGACATGCACGGCAATGTTGCCGAACTCGTCTACGACATGCACACCCCCGACTACGCCGAGCTCGCCAAGTCCGTCGCCGCCGGTGATCAGCCCGCCGTCGTCTGGCCCGCCGATGAATATCCCCGCGTCCTGCGCGGCGGGTCGTTCGACTCCGATGCCGCCGACTGCCGCTCGGCCAGTCGTGCCTTCACCAACGAAGACCTCAAAGAGCAGGACCCCCAGATCCCGCAGAGCATCTGGTGGTTCACCAACGCCCAGCACATCGGCTTCCGACTCGTCCGTCCGCTGCAGGCGCCCGCCCCCGACGACCAGCGCCGTTGGTTCGCCCCCGAGTGCGAAGAGATCGCCGACATCCTCGATCTCCAGCGCTCCGGAGCCCAGTAACCTGCCGCTTGGCCCAATCATCGAATGTGTGTTGCCTGATAGCCGGGCCGCTACGCGGCCCTGGTCGCTAGCGTATCACCGCCGGTCTACAATGCGCCATGGACC
Organism: Planctomycetales bacterium ZRK34; assembly: GCA_014873095.1. Classification (GTDB taxonomy): domain Bacteria; phylum Planctomycetota; class Phycisphaerae; order Phycisphaerales; family Zrk34; genus Zrk34. The sequence continues at coordinate 1,059,813 of CP050848.1, read as the reverse complement.
CCCAAATCGTCGAACTTCAGACCAAGCTTGCCTACACCGAGCAGACCGTTGAAACCCTCAACCAGGTCGTCATCGAGCAGGCCGCCCGACTCGATGAACTCGAAAAGGATCTCGAACGCCTTCGCCGTCAGATCGGCCGCACCGAGATGCTCAAAACCCTGAAGCAACCCGACGACAACCTCGCCTGACTCTTCTTTCACCGATGACAAACCAAAACAACACCATGCCTGATACCTCCACCATGTCGCTGTACCACAAGGCGACCTGCCCGTTCTGCCTCCGCGTCCGCTGGGCCATGCAGCGCCTCGGCATCGATCTGGAACTGCGCAGCACCGCCGACCCCGAACACCGCAGCGACCTGCTCGCCGGCGGCGGGCAAACCATGGTGCCGTGCCTCCGCATCGATCACCCCGATGGCCAAACCCAGTGGATGTACGAATCCGCCGACATCATCGACTACCTGAAATCCTTGAACGACCAGAACTGATTGTGATATGTTGAACCACCAAGGCACGAAGGACGCCAGGAAGAAAACTCACAAAAGAATTCAGACAGGATGAACAGGATCAACCAGATCAACAGATCGTTTACTTTCATCACGTTCATCCTGTTGATCCTGTCTACGCTTCTGACTTGGTGCTCTTGGCGCCTTGGTGGTTCAACCCGCTGACAAACCATGACCGCACGCATCGCTTCCATCACGATTCTGCATCGCACCGAGCATCTGCTGGCCGTCAGCAAACCGACCGGCATGCTGTCGGTGCCCGGGCGCGGGCCGGACCTGCAGGACTGCCTGGTCAAACGCCTTGAGTTTGATTTCCCGCACGCCCGCATCGTCCATCGCCTGGATCGCGACACGTCCGGCGTCATGATTCTCGCGCTGGATGCGGATACGCATCGCGAACTCAGCGGGCAGTTTGAACGCCGCGAAGTCGCCAAGCGCTACATCGCCCGTGTCGCCGGGCAGGTTGATGGCGACACCGGCCGCATCGAACTGCCCATGCGCAAGGACTTCGACCGCCCGCCGCGCCACCGTGTTGACCATGAGCAGGGCAAGCCCGCCGTCACCGACTGGCGCGTCACGCACCGCGCCGAGTCGTGGACCGAACTGGAACTGTCACCACACACCGGCCGCTCGCACCAGCTCCGCGTGCACTGCCACGCCATCGGCCACAGCATCCTCGGCGACCCGCTCTACGGCGACCAGACCCCGCCCCCCGAAGCCGCCGATGGCCTGTGGGGCCGCGCCGGCAACCCCCGCCTGATGCTCCACGCCGAATCCCTGACCGTCACCTGCCCCCGCACCGGCGACCGCCTCACCTTCGAAGCCCCATCGCCGTTCTAACGCCCACGCATGACATGTCGCTCCACAGTGTTTTGCGTCATCCATGACCGCGTGATAGCCACGACCGGAAGCTCGCAGCCCGCAGGCTTCCGCCTGCGGCTATAAAAGAAAAGCGGTCAAACATTTCACAAAATGCCCCAGTCACTCATCGAGCCACCCCGCAACCCCACCGCCCCGCAGCCCCGTCCGTCACACCAACCCAAGCCGTCACGCTAACCCCCGTCGTCGCGCAACCCTGTCCGTCACACCAACCCAGATCGTCACACCAACCCAGATCGTCACACCAACCCCTCGCCGCCCAGCCGCCTGACGATTGCGATTCCACAGACACACCCCTCAGAATATATTTAGGCTAAATACTAAATATTATATATCATATATGTGATATATTTTGATCAAACATAAAGATCGCTCAAGAATGGGTATTCAATTTGGAGATTGAAATCGCAACTTCAATCCGGCTGTCATGGCTTCCAGGTCGCCGGTCATCAGCATGCCCCAGCCGGCGCCGTTGGATTTAAAGCTCATGACTGCCAGTTTGGTAATCGTTATGCCCTGTTGCGACATGCTGCCGCGATAAACCACATGTGCCACATCGGGGCCTTCCGCAACGTGGCCGATGATTTCTACCGTCATGTTCTGCAAGGCATTTCTGATCTGTGGTTGGATCTTCATGACGCCTTTCAGAAAGGCGATAAACAATGAAGCATCATCCAAATCACGCAACGCCTGAGTCGACGGCACGTCACTGAAGAGGATCATCACTTGGTCGGCTTGATTCGCCTTCTCTGCCGCATCGACAATGTCGAGCAGCACGGTTTTTGTTTGTCGCAATGCCTCGGGATGCATCATGCCGGTGAAGTCAGCGATGCGATTTTCCTTCAGTGAAGCCATCGCACGCGCGGCCACGGCTTCGGGCGTGTTGCCATTCTCTTGCACCTTGGTTTGTGCGTGGGCAGTGCATGCAAGCAGGATGGCCACAAAGCATGTGCTTGCGATAGTGAAAGCTCTAAACGACATATTCATGGGCCGGACCCCAATGTTTGAGCCAGGCAATCACACAGGCGTCAGATGTGGAGCCCATGGTATGAGCAATCTGTCGCCTGTCAATGATTCAAACAGGCTTGCTGGCCGTTACTCACGTACAGCATCGGTTCACCGCGGCGGCGGATGGCATTAGCGGACAAGCCGCCAGTGCCACACATAAACATCAACGATCTGATCCGTGGTTTTGACCGCGAACCGCTCCAATACGATGTGTTTTCCAATGCGCTACGGTTTTCACCTCGTCGTGTTTGTGCGCGCGGGCGGCGTTTTCGCCGCGCCAGGGCGGATCGCGCACAAAGCTGTCGCGAGGTGAGTTTTTCAACGTCGGTTTTCGAGAAAGTCGCGACGCGTTGGTGCGCATGATCGTGACATACGACAGGCTGATGCGCACCAGCGTGTCGCGGCGCGGTTGCGTTTGTGCGCACCGGCGCGGCAAAACGTCACGTCCGTGCGCGCCGGCGGGTTCACACCCGCGATTTCGGCGGAATATCCGCGTTCAAACGGGTCGTTTCATCAAATGTTCAAAACCCGGTTTTGGTCGTGTTTGTGCGCTGTAGCCAGCGAATAATCCGCCTGTTTATTGTGCAGTGATCGGGTGATATCAAAGGGGATGCGCGCAATGTAGGCAGTGGTGGGTTCCAGTACGGTGGTGTTAATCATTATGAAAACGCAAGTTAGGGGTTATGGGAAAGTGGCACGCGATTTGTGGCCCAACGGGTCGAGGTACGCGGAATTATTGCGCCATGACTCGGAGGCAACGGGTAGGGCTCAACCGCGTCGGACATTTGGTTGGTTGTATCACTGTAAAGGAGCCATCGATGCTTAGGCGATCTGGTTGGGTTCCCGGCATGCCGGGAGCGGGGTTGTGGTTATGGGTTCTGGTCTTGGGGTTGATGCCGACGCTGGCGATGGCGCAGGACACGGCGCCGAGCGGGGCGGAGGGGGCGAACGCTGAGGTGATCACCGCGGCGGCGGATGTCGTGGCTGTCGTCGAAGAGGCGGGCACGATCAACACCGGCGACACCGCGTGGATGCTGGTGGCTTCGGCGCTGGTGCTGCTGATGACACCGGGCCTGGCGTTTTTCTACGGCGGGCTGGTGCGACGCAAGAACATCCTCAGCGTGCTGATGCAGTGTTTTGTCTGCATGGGCCTGGTGACGGTGTTGTGGGCGCTGGTGGGCTTTTCGCTGGCGTTCGGGTCGGACACGCTCGGCGGGTTCATCGGCAACCCGGCCGATTTCCTGTTCCTGAACGGGGTTGAATTCGACAAGCCCTGGCCGGGGCTGACGATCAGCGGGCAGCTGTTCATGATCTTTCAGTGCATGTTTGCGGTGATCACGCCGGCGCTGATCATCGGTGCGTTTGCCGAGCGGATGAAGTTCTCGGCGTTCTGTGCATTCACGGCGGCGTGGGTGCTGATCGTGTACTGCCCGGTGGCGCACTGGGTCTGGGGCGGGGCGGAAGGCTTCTTCGGCCTGGGCGCCGACGGCGCGCTGGACTTCGCCGGCGGTACGGTCATTCACGTGAACGCGGGTATCGCAGCCCTGGTGGCGTGCATCATGCTGGGTAAGCGGCAGGGGTATCCCGATGGCATCAGCCCGCCGCACCAGTTGCCGTTTGCGGTGCTGGGGGCGGGGCTGCTGTGGTTCGGGTGGTTCGGCTTCAATGCCGGCAGCGCCGGAGCGGCGACGGACCAGGCGGTTCGGGCGTTTGTTGTGACGCACATTGCCACGGCGGCGGCGGCCATGACCTGGGCGGCCATCGAATGGGTGCTGCCGACGGTCAACGGCCACGGCGGCAGGCCGACCATGCTCGGCACCATCACGGGCGCCGTGGCGGGCCTGGTGGCGATCACGCCGGCCTCGGGTTTTGTCGGACCGATGGGGGCGCTTGGCGTCGGCTTCGGCGCGAGCGTGCTGTCGTATGTGTTCGTGGCGAAGGTCAAGCCGCTGGCCGGTTACGACGACTCGCTGGACGTGTTCGGTGTGCACGGCGTGTCGGGCCTGTGGGGCGCGATCGCGGCGGGCATCTGGGCGGTGCCGGGCTACGGCATCGACGGGGCTGGCGGTCTGCTGGCGGGCAACCCGGTGCAGGTCGTGATTCAGCTGAAGGCGATTCTGTACACGGTGGTTTACTCGGCGGTGGTGTCGATGGTGCTGTTGAAGGTCGTGGATGTGATCTTCGGCCTGCGTGCTGAGCAGCACGAAGAGCGCGTCGGCCTGGACCTCACCGAGCACGCCGAAGTGGCGTACACCGTCCTGGACTAATCGCAACCTGTCTACCCGTTTAGCCGGCGAACTTGTTCGCCGTTTCACACGGCCCGCAAGCGAGCCGGCTGAACGAGGAGCATTCGCACACCAATTACCAACTACATAAAGGCAATAGCCATGAAATACATCATCGCCGTGATTCAGCCGGACCGTTTGAACGAAGTGCTGCAGGAACTCTACAAGCGTGACGTGCACTTGGTGACCGTCACGCAGGTCATGGGCCACGGTCGCCAGAAGGGCCAGGCCCAGGTTTACCGTGGTCACAAGGAAGTGGGTCTGCTGCTTCGCAAGGTGAAGCTGGAGATCGCGGTCAACGACGAGTACCTTCAGCTGACGCTGGAAGCCATCGCCATGGGGGCCCGGACCGAGCAGATCGGTGACGGCAAGGTGTTTGTGCTCGAACTTCAGGACGTGATGCGCATCCGCACTGGAGAAACCGGCGGTATGGCGATCGGCTGACTGCATCCTGCTCACCGCGGCGCACCGAATGAGCGATCATGTCGCGCCGGTGCGCATTCAGTGTGCAGCTTCTGGGCCGACCTGGCCACAGATGCTCAAATGCGCGGCAACTCGACGAAATCCGACTTTGGTCGGTTTTGTGCGTAACACATGAATAGCTCTAAGCTTGCAGAGGCCGTGCCGGTTTGGCACGGCCTTTGTCTATGGCATGTGGGTTCCACACTACTCGTCTCGTAAAGGAGCGACCTGTTATGAAGTACATCATCGCGGTGATTCAGCCTGAGCGCGTGCACGACGTGCTCGACCAGCTTGAAGCCAAGGGCATCCATCTGGTCACGACCTCCACGGTTAAGGGACGCGGCCGCCAGAAGGGCCTGACCCACCAGTACCGTGGCCTCAAGTCCACCAGCACGCTGATCGAGAAGGTCAAGCTGGAAATCGCCGTCAACGACGAGTACCTCGAAACGGCCGTCGAAGCCATCGAAACCGGCGCCTGCACCGAGCAGATCGGCGACGGCAAGATCTTCGTCACCGATCTTGAACAGTGCATCCGCATCCGCACCGGCGAGCGCGGCTCGGCGGCCATCGGATAACCACTGCATCATCATCGACCCACGGTTGACCTCCAACGAGTCAGATGATCACACGCCTCGCTATGGGTAGCTGGGCGCGACTCATGGACGGGAGAAAGTCGGTCAGCCGGTCGGGGTCAAGCCCGACAAACTCGGGCTCCGGGTGATCCAGGGTTCCGGGGGGGTAAGCGATGATCGCTTTCGGGGCAACGTCGACGGATGGGCCAAGGGGACGGCCTCCGTCGACGTTGTCATGCGCCGACCGCGCAGGATGTATCTGTATCGCGCGTCGACCAACCCATCAGACGCAGACTTTCACATCCAACGGCACAGCCGCCGACTGATCATCCAGCAACTGTTGAATGGTCGTGTTGCTGAGCACACATTCAGTTGACGCCAGGGCATCGTCGAGTTGGCGATGCATGGAGCACAGTTCGTGGCGGTGGGCTTCGAGGCCCAGCGGGCATTGGTGAATCCGCTGAACGGGTTCGACCACGCGGATGACATCGAGCACGGTAATCTCATCGGCGCGGCGCTGAAGTCTGAACCCGCCGCCGACGCCGCGCTGGGCGTGAATGATCTCGGCCCGCCGCAGCGACTGCATCAGTTTCGACAGGTAATTCGACGGAACCTTGGTCGTGGCCGCAAGCTGCTGATTGGTCCAGGGCCGGTCTGTTTTGCTGGCCAGCGCCACCACCGCCCGCAACGCATATTCAGCCGTCTGTGAGAAGATCATGGGTCAGGCTCCGTAGATTCGCCATTAAAAAGATAATGGCATCTTGACATCCATTATAGCGATGCTACACTGGTTATCAAATGGAATTGATCATGTAAATATCCACAATTAAATTGTGTCACACGGGTACGTTTTCGAGGACAAAACATGCGATATATGAAGTTATGGGTCGGTTTGGCGGTGGTCATCGCGGTATCTTTCGCGGTGTTGGGGTATTACGGGGTGCAGATTTACCGCACCATGCCGCCGATTCCAGCCCAGGTCGTCGGAGCCGACGGGGCGGTGCTGTTGACTCGGCAGGATATTCAGGACGGGCAGAACGTCTGGCAATCCATCGGCGGACAGGAGGTCGGCAGCATCTGGGGCCACGGCGCCTACGTTGCCCCCGACTGGTCAGCCGACTGGCTTCACCGCGAATGCCTGATCGTGCTTGATCAATGGGCGAAGGCGGAATTCGGCAAGCCGTACGCGAATGTCGATGCTGATACGCAAGCGGTGCTGCGTCAACGACTGACACGCACGATGCGTCAGAACACCTACGACAAGTCCAGCGACACGGTGAAACTCACCGCCGCACGGGCTGAGGCTTTCAAAATACTGCGTGACTATTACGGCGCACTATTCAGCGACGCCGAGCAGTTCCCCGAAAAAAGCCTCGCCTACGTGGACGGCAAGGTGAGCCCGAAGCAACTTCGAAGCGACTACGCGCTGGCGACGAACACGATCCCCGACCCCGAGCGGCGTCAGAAGATCGCAGCGTTTTTCTGGTGGGTGGCCTGGTCGTGTGCGACCGAGCGTCCGGCGCTGGCTGAAGAAATCGGCGCCGACGGCGTCACTTCGCAGCAGGCCAACATCACCTACACCAGCAACTGGCCCGCCGAGTCGCTGATCGGCAATCAGCCGACGGGCTCGATCGTCGTGTGGTCGCTGGTCAGTTTCGTGTTGCTGCTGGCCGGCATCGGCGCGCTGGCGTGGTATCACGCCGTGCTCAAGCACAAAGAAGACGACGACCACGCAGCCCCGACGCAGGATCCACTGCTGACGCTCAAGCCCACGCCCTCGATGCGCGCGACCTTGAAATACTTCTGGGTCGTGGCGGCGCTGATCGTGGTGCAGGTCGCACTCGGCGCGATCACCGCCCACTACGGTGTCGAAGGCGATGGTTTTTACGGTATCCCGCTGGCCGAGTGGCTGCCTTACTCCGTGACGCGCACGTGGCACACGCAGCTCGGCATCTTCTGGATTGCCACCGCCTGGCTGGCGACGGGTTTGTTCGTCGGGCCGGCCGTATCGGGTTACGAGCCGAAGTTTCAGCGGCTCGGCGTCAACGTGCTGTTTGTCTGTCTGTTGATCATCGTCGTCGGCTCGTGCTTCGGCACGTGGTACGCCACACGGCAGAAGATGGGCTACGAGATGAATTTCTGGTTCGGACACCAGGGTTATGAATACGTCGACCTGGGGCGGTTCTGGCAGTTGTTCCTGTTTGCGGGACTGTTCATCTGGCTGGGGCTGATGGGCCGGGCGATCTGGCCGGCATTCAAACAGCCGGGGCCGAATCGCCACCTGCTGGGACTTTTCATGGTGGCCAGCTTCGCGATCGCGCTGTTCTACGGCGCAGGGTTGATGTGGGGTCAGCACACGCACCTGGCGATGGCCGAGTATTGGCGCTGGTGGGTGGTGCACCTGTGGGTCGAAGGGTTCTTCGAGGTGTTCGCCACGGTGGTGATCGCGTTCCTGTTCACCCGCATGGGTCTGCTGAAGCTGGCGACGGCGACGGCTGCGGTGCTGTTCGCTACAACGATCTTCCTGTCGGGCGGTATCATCGGCACCTTCCACCACCTGTACTTCACCGGCACGCCGACGGCCGTGCTCGCGCTCGGCGCCGTGTTCAGCGCGCTCGAAGTTGTGCCACTGACGCTCATTGGTTTTGAAGCGTACGAGAATCTATCACTGACCCGGGCGCAGCGTTGGGTGCAGAAGTACCGCTGGCCGATCTACTTCTTCGTGGCGGTGGCGTTCTGGAACCTCGTGGGCGCCGGGCTGTTCGGCTTCCTGATCAATCCGCCGATCGCGCTGTACTACATGCAGGGACTGAACACCACGCCCGTGCACGGCCACACTGCGCTGTTCGGCGTGTACGGCATGCTCGGCATCGGCCTGATGCTCTTCTGCCTCAAGGGGCTGACGCTGAGGCGCCCGTGGAAGACGCGCACGCTGTCGGTCAGCTTCTGGTGCATGAACCTCGGCCTGATCCTCATGGTGCTGATCAGCCTGCTGCCGGTGGGGCTGATGCAGACCTGGGCGAGCATCGAGCACGGGTTGTGGTACGCCCGCAGTGCCGAGTTTTTGCAGAGCGACCTGATGGACACGCTCCGCTGGCTGCGCGTTGTCGGCGATACCGTCTTCTCGATCGGCATCATCGCCCTGGGCTGGTTCGTGCTGGGCTTGAAGACCGGCTGGTCGCTTCAGCCGAATGAACTTGACGAAATCGCCGCCGTTTCCCCGGCGGGTCAACAGTAAGGGTTTCATCAACCTGCGGCACTTGTGGTGCTGCTTGCCTCGAACCCGTCGGTCCCGCGAAGGCCGACGGGTTTTTTCTATTGCGGCAAAGCGCTGTTGCCAGGCCGTGTGAATGGTCGATAATTTCAGTATGAGGCAGACCGAGGTGAGGCGACGCTGGATCATCGTGGTGCCGAATGTGCTTTCGACATTGCGGATGATCCTCGCCGGTGCATTTCTGTTTGTGAATTCAGCGTGGTGGTGGCTGATGATTCTGGCGGCGGGATTCAGCGACTTTGCCGATGGGTTCATCGCCCGTCGCTTTCACGCTTCGAGCTGGGCGGGGGGGCTGCTCGATGCCGTGGCTGACAAAACCTTCACGCTGATTGTGCTGATCGCGTTCACCGTCGACGGCCGGCTCGATCCGTGGCAGACGGTGCTGCTGCTGGGGCGTGATTTCGTGGTGTTGTTCGTGGCGCTTTATGCGGCGGTGACCCACCGCTGGCATGCCTTCCGCAAAATGCCTTCACGCCTGTTCGGCAAGCTGACCACCGCATCGATGTTTGCGCTGTTTCTGATCGTGGCGCTGCACCCACAGCGCGATCTCGGCACGATCGCCATCATCGCGCTGACGATCGCTTTCAGCCTCGCCGCGGCGGTCGACTACTTCGCGGTCTTTCTGCGCGGACTGGCCGGTGAAAAGAGTTGATCGATCAACCAAACTGGTTGCGCTTGGGTTTGAGCGAGAGGATGTAACGAATCAGATCCTGCACGTTGCCGTAGACTTCGCTGGTCGTGTCGGGGTACATGTCCGTGATCTGGCGCAGCAGGCGCTCGGCATCGGCCCATTGCTTGTTGAGCACCATCGCATAGGCCCGACGATATTTCTCGACGATGGTGTCGACGAGCCGCTTTTCGGCGGCATCGTATTGAAGCTGATCTTCCGGCAGCGTGGTGGCGCCCATGTAAGCCATCGCCAGCTTGTAATTGCGATGGGCCTGGTACAACGCGTCGGCCCGGGTGTTGGGGCGTGCGAACCAGTCGCGCGCCTCTGACAGATGCTGCGCCGCTTTGCGCTCGTCGGGTACACGCTCGATCGGCTGGCGAATCTCCGAGGTGATCTGGGCGTCGGTCAACTGCTCGGGGATTGCCCGCCCCGTGGTCTTCTTCCCGCCCACGGTCGCCAGCAGGATGATCACGATCATCATCACCAGCATGTAAGAACCGATGCCGATCCACATTTTCGTGCGGCGCGACATGGCCTTACGCGGTTCGGCCGACTCGGCGGGCGCCTCCTCGATGGTCTGCTTGTCGGGCGGCGCCACAGCCACGCTGAACAGCTTATGCGGGCCGACGCCGACCACATCCCCCGACTTCAGCGGGCGAGACTGCTCCCCTTTGATCGGACGCCCGTTGAGCGTGGTGCCGTTGGGGCTGCGGTTGACCACATGCCACAATCCGTCGGTGCAGACCAGCTCGCCGTGCTGGCGCGACAGGTGGGCGGCGTCGATGCAGATTGTATTTTCAGCGGCGCGCCCGAAGCTGAGGCGCGGCTCGACGTGCGTGGTCTGAAGGCCTGCGGTCGGCCCGGTGAGCATCTGAATGCGAATCATGTGCGACTCTCTCGCCGGAATTTTACTGAGCGAAAATACCCTTCTCCAACCAACGCAGAATGATCGGGCTGAACACCACGATCACCACCGCAAGCAGAATCAACATCGACGGCACGAGAATCCGCAACGACGCCGACGCGCTGGCCTCCTCGGCCCGCACCGTCCGCAGCATCCGAATCATGCCCGACTGATTTTTCAGAATCGTGCTCAGCGGTGTGCCCAGCGCCTCAGCCTGATTGATCGCGCCGACGACCGACCGCAGTGCGTCCAGCGGGATGCGATCGGCCATGTTTGCCAGCGCCAGTGAGCGCGTCGTGCCGAAGTCAATCTCCGCCTGCACCAGGGCGAGCTCGCGGTTCAACTCGTCTTCGGGTTCGTCCTTGATCAGCGTGGTGATCGCCTCGGGGAAAGTCGCCCCGGCTTCCATCAGCAGGGCGATGAGGTCCAGCGTGTACGGCAGCTTTTTGCTGATCGCGCGGACACGCTTGGACGCCTGCCCGTGCAGCGTCCACATCGGCACGACGAACCCGATCACCGGCATCACCAGCACCAGCAGCAGGTCGAATTGCCCGAGCTTGGCCATCAGCAGCAGCGTCGACAAGGCGGTCATCACCACCGCCGACGCCAGGCACATCGCCAGGTATTCATCGACGCTGTAACCCAGCGGGTTGCCGCTGGCTTCGAGGTCCTGGCGAATGCGCCCGCGGAAAAAGGGAAAACGCCTGGACAGCAGCACGCCCAGCCCCATGAGCTGCCGCAGTACGGGCATCTCGAAGATCGTGTCGCGCTTGGCCAGCCCCAGCGCCATGGCGATCTGACGATTCACCGGCGGGTCCGGCGCCACCGGGTATCGAAAAATCGACCACAGCAGCAGACTCACCGTCGTGAACTGCAGCAGGCTGACCACGATCTGTCCGAGCTCGAACTCCATGTCAGATGTCCACCTGCATGATGCGCCGGATCCAGACGAAACCCACCCCGATCAGGATCACCGCCAGCAGCAGGATCAGTCGACCGGTCGGGTCCGTCAGCAGCATCGATGTGTCTTCGGGGACGATGTACCAAAGGATCGCCAGAATCACGAACGGCATCGCCGCCATGAATCGCGCCTGCGAGCGGCCCTCGGCGGTCAGGGCGTCGAGGCGGCCTTCGAGGCGTTGAATCTCGCGGATCGAATCAGCGATGCGGTCCAGCGACTGGCCCATGTCGCCGCCGCGTTCGCGGTGCGCCGCGATGGCGGTGAACAGCAGGCGGTAGTAGCTGGAGCCGATGCGGTCGGAGGTGTTGCGCATCGCGGTGTTCAGGTCGATGCCCAGATCGTACTCGCGCATGAGCTGGGCGAACTCCTGCTTGATCGGCCCGCGGCTGTTGCGGACCAGCAGTTGATAGCTCTGCACGAGGTTGAGCCCAGCCCGCACGCCGGAAGCCAGCGAGGTGATGCCGTCGACGATCTGTTCGTTGAGCGTTTTGCGGCGTTTTTCCTCGAGATGATTCAACACCATGTACGGCAGCAGCAAGGCCGGCAGCGCCCCGGCGAAAAACCAGAACGACGAGCCCCCGATCGCCGCCAGCATCAACCCGACCATGATCACGCCCATCGCGATGATCGCCATCGCCATCTTCGCGGGAATGTTCAGCAGCAACTGATGATTGAGCACAAGATCAAGCCGCCGCTCGGTCCTGTTCAGCAGCCGCACCAGCGTCCGCCCGCCGTAGACGACGAACACATACATGCCTGTGAAGGCACACATGGAAATCAAGCCGAGATAAATCAGGTCGTTGCTCGTCATCGTTTAGCGGCGGGGCAACGCCCCGCGTGTCCGTTACAGAAACAGTTTTACATCCAGCAGCCCTTGTTTGATCATCGCCTCGGCGAACGTCGGGATGTACCCGGTGTGGCGCAGGCGGGGTTGAGCCGGGTCGCGCAGGGTGAAGATGTCTTCGAGTCGGATTTCGCCGGTCTCCAGGTCGATTTCGGTGATCTCGCTGATGTGCGTGATGCGCCGCGGGCCTGATGGAGAACGCGCCACCTGCACGACCATATCGACGGCGCTGACGATCTGCTCGCGGATCGCGCGGATCGGCATGTCGACGGCCATCAGAACCAGCGTTTCGAGTCGCCCCATCGCGTGTTTGGGATTGTTTGCGTGCAGCGTCGAGAGTGAACCATCGTGGCCGGTGTTCATCGCCTGGAGCATGTCGAGGGCTTCGGCGCCGCGGACTTCGCCGACGATGATGCGGTCGGGTCGCATACGCAGGGCGTTGCGCACCAGGTCGCGGATCGTGTAGGCCCCGCGGCCTTCGATGTTCGCCGGGCGGCCTTCGAGGCTGACCACGTGCGGCTGGGGAAGCTGCAATTCGGCGGATTCTTCCACCGTCAAAATGCGCTCGCCGGGATGGCAGTAGGCGCAGAGTGTGTTCAGCAGCGTGGTTTTACCCGAGCCGGTGCCGCCGGTGACGACGATGTTCTTGCGGCCGGTCACGCAGCCCTGAAGAAACTCGGCCGCCTGTTCGCTCAACGAGCCGCGTGCGATCAGGTCGTCGATCGTGAACGGAATCCACGAAAACTTGCGGATCGTGATGCACGGCCCGACCAGGCTCAGCGGCGGAATGATCACGTTGACGCGCGAGCCGTCCGGCAGACGCGCATCGACCAGCGGCGATGACTGATCCACACGTCGCCCGACCGGCGTGAGGATGCGTTCGATCACGCCCATCAGCACATCGTCGGAGAAGAAACTGCGCGTCGTGGGTTGGATCACGCCGTTTTTTTCAGCGTAAATGTGATCCTTCCCGACGACCATGATTTCAGTGACGTTGGCCATCTCCAGCAGATCCTGGAGCGGGCCGAACCCGAGCATGATGTCTTTGAGGTCTTTGGCGACGACTTGGCGGACGATGTACCGCCGCAGCTTCGGGGCGATCTGCGGCAGGTGCTGATCGAACAGATCGTCGAAGGCTTCTTCGGCGCTGGCCAGGTCTTCCTGCACACTGATCGGGTCGAACAGCAGCGGCATCATGTCGACCATCGATGTGACGGCCTCGGTGATGGCCTGCTCAGCGGCGGGGTCGGCGGCGTCGGAATCGGTGCGATAGTCGGTCTGCACCTTGCCGGTACACTGGCGAACGACCTCCGCGGTGACCAGCCGCTCCATGTGCGTGCGGACCATGTGGTTGATCAGGCGGTCGTCTAATTCGGCGGCCCGCTGATCGAGTATCTGATTCAGGTGGTTCAGAATCTGCGCGACGTAGGCGGGGTCGTCCTTCTTGATCTGTCCGGTGACGCGCAGGTTCAGTCGCTCGATCAACTCGTTATGAATCTTCTGCTCGAACCCGACCAGGCGGTTCTGCAGCAGGCGGCGTTGCTCCTCGCCCTCGGCCTGCTTGCCGGGACGAACCATCGCCAGCGAGTATTGCGCGATCTGTAGCTCGTCGCCGAAGTCCAGGCGCACCGGCTTGCCGGGCACGACATCGCGGTTGGCCACGCGCAGGGCCGATCGCGATTGGTTCTCGACGAAAAGCTGATTGCCCTTGAGGGATATCTTCGCGTGGTGGCGGGCGACGAACGGGCCGCGCAGCACGATGGTGCAGTCTTCATCGCGACCGATGAGAATCGGCGAGCCTTGAACCTCGAGGGTCGTGCGGGTGTTGGCGGATTGATCGTAGAGCCAGAATTCCATGGGTTATTTATCGAGGCCCAGCAGCGCGAGCACTTGCTTGTTGACACCGATGCGGGCATCCATGTCGGTGGGGTTTCGGATGGAGATGTCGAAGCCGTCCTTGCCGACGAACTTGGCGATGGTCAGCAGGGCAAGGTCTTCAGCGGGTTCGGTTTCGACGGTGATGGTGTTGAAGTTGATGCGGCGGTTGCCGGCGGACTCATCGGTCACGGCGCCGACGGCGATCACCTTGACGCGCTCCATGATGCGCATGGCCTGCGGGACTTTCTTGCCGGGCACGGTGAACTCCGCGCTGATGTCGATGTACATGCCGGGTCGCAACAGGCCGGGCGCATTGCGGGAGTTGATCTCCAGCGGTGTGCCGCGCTTGCCCTGGGTGACCTGGTAGTCGACGGTTTTGCCGGTGCCGGTGAAGAAACTCGGCGAGAGGAATTCGGATTGATTCACGCGGCGGGTGACCGGCTGATCGTGGTAGTTGACCGGCAGGTCGCCCGGGTTGGTGATGATGACGCTCATGGCGTCCATCGATTCGCGGAACTTATCCGAAACTGACAGCGGGATCAGATCCTTGTAGACGTTCAACCGCTCGCCGGGCTCGAGGGTCCGGTTCAGCCGGTACACATGCATGGAGCGGCCTTCGACGTCTTTGCGCACCATGTTGATGTAGAAGTTGGTCAGCACGACGGTGACCAGGCCGAGCACGACGGCGACGATGATCAGCGTCGGCGACGAACCGGATTGCGGCGGCCGGGCGACGGGATTGGCTTCGTTCATGAAAGGCACCTCTCAGCAAACACGATCGAGGATGATCATGGCAGCATAGTGTAACGCAGGATAAGGCTGACGCGAATCGACGAGCCGGCCGAGCGGGCCCGGATCGAAAGCGTCTGTCCGTTGCGGGTCATCAGCAGGCTCGGCTCGGTGTGGTCCGCACTCGATCGCGACTCAAATCCCGCCTGCTCGGCGGCCTGACGATAGAACGCGACGACCTTGTTGACGTCGGCATCCGATGACGGGATCGACCACGCGGTCAATTCCTGCACGGTGTCGCCGACGGTCTGGCGATAGGCGATGAGCTTTTTCGCTTCGGGGTAGACCGGCAGGCCGGCGGGTGGCTCATTCAGCGGCTCGGCGCCGCGGGGGGTGAGCATCGAATCAACGGCGTCCGGCGAGCCGGGTAGTGCCGCGCTGCCGCGTGTCGCACCAGCGGTATCGAATTGGTCATAGCTCATGTCCGTATCCGGCGGGGTCTGGGCGGGGGGATTTAAATCCCCCCGCCTGGTGAGCCGGTCGATGGGCATCGACCGCATCAGCCAGACGGCGGCGCCGAGGATGACGATCAGTCCGATCAGAATGAATCGTTGGGTCTGCCAGGTCACGGGGTGATGGGGACGGTGGGGCCTTCGTAGCCGGGGTTGGCCAGGTATAGTTCGCGGACCTGGCCGGCGAGGGCGTCGTGGTTGGGGTATTCGTAGGGCGAGCCGTTGGGTTCGTCGGTGCCGTCACCGTCGATGGCGTCGAGATCGGTGTCGAAGTCGGCGAAGAAGACATCGCGGACCGCCTGCAGGTGATGGCGATTGCCGCCGGAGGTGTCCGCCCAGCGGTCGGCGCTGGCGCGCCAGTCGTTGGTGTAGGACCAGTCGGTGCCGATGCGGGTGTGGCGACGGCGAAGCGGAGTTTCTTCTGGGTTGGCGATGTCGCGGCGGGCGATCGAGGTGATGCGGTTCCACATTTCGACGGTGTCTTCATGCGTGACCGAAAGCGTGACCCGCCGCCCGCGGGAGTTGCGATGATTGCCGTTTGGCCAGTACAGGAAAGCGTCGGCGATGTCGCCGGCCGAGGGGCTGACGCCCTGCGCCGAGTCGATCATCAGTTCATAGGGATCGTTGGGGAAGTAATGATCGGTGGTGGGGTCGTTGATATCGAGCGTGGTGGCGCGGTTGGCCAGAAAGGTTTGGTTCAGCAGGGTCGAACCGGTGGCGTCGTCGGCGTAAGGCCCGGGCGCGCCGGCGGCGCGTCGCCAGGTTTCGTAGCGCGCCATGGTGATGGTGTGCTCGGCGCGGATGACCAGATGGCCGAAGTAAAACAGCAACGCGAGGATCACGATGATCATCGGCAGGATCAGCACGAACTCGCTCATGACCGCGCCCGTGGCCCGCCTGCGGCGGGAATGACCAAGTACCAATGACCAATGATTATGCAGATACATCGGGCGTGGGTTGATTGGCCTGGTCATTGGGATTTGTTCATTGGTCATTTTCATCATGCACCTCAGTGTCCGAGCATGACGCTCGCCAGCGGGGCGGTGGCGGAGAAGTACTTGGCCAGGTCTTCGATGTCTTGCGGATCGACATCGTCGGGCAGTTGCCCGTTGGCGATGGCGTCGACCCAACCTTCGTAGTTGGACACCGGTTCGAGTTCAGCCCGCCACATCTGCGTCCACAAGTCCCACGAGTGGTTGTTGAACACCTTCGCCTGGGCGATGGCGACCATGTTCTGGTACGGCCGCTCACCGCGGAAGCGGGAAGCCCACGCCTGGGGCATATCCGTCTGACGCGCTACGCCGAGGTACGACAGGTATTGCCAGCGGGCGTCTTCATCGACGCGATCCACCGTGCCGTGATCGAGGTCCGTCGGCGCGGGGGCGTCGGAGGCATTCGGGTCGAAGCCGGTGTACGGCGAGTCGGTGCTGGCGTCGGGTCCGACATTGATGCCGGCGAAAGCGAAGTGGTCGATGCGGTAGACGGGTTGAGTGACGGGCACCTGCGTGGTCGTGCCGTCGTCGTTGGTGATGGTTTCGTACTCCGGCGGAACACCGATCTCAGGATCGTAATAAACTTGGTACTCCCACTCGTAGCGCCACACGTGATCGCAGATTTTGCGGGAATCATCCAGGCGATACCAGCCGTTGCTATAAGCGATGCGCGGTTTGTAATCCCAGTCGGGATCGATGATGTCCAGGGCCCAGGTGCCGGGCGTGAGGAAGCGGCTGTCGGTGCGCGGGTACTTGCTCTTGATTTCGACGGCGAAGTAGGCCGTCTCGCGGATGTCGGAACTGCCGGCTCCGGCGGTCGCCAGGGCGGTGTCCCAGTCGATGATCCAGTCGGGGTTGATCACGCGGCGTGTCTGTCCACGCGGCCAGACGTACTCGGACTTGTACCGGGTCAGGCGTGACTGATACATGCTCAGGCGGGTGTGGAACAACTCATCATCGCGGTACCAGTGGATGCGGCGGAGCATCCACGACTGCGGGCCGAAGGGGCGATAGCCGGTGATTTCCCGGTCGGTCCACTGCCCGTTGGACGAGGGGCGGCGGGAGAGGCGGTTGCCGGGGTTGCCGCCGCCGACGACGCTTCGACTGCCGTCGACATAGGTGCCGCCTTCGTAGGTGAAGTCGCGCCATCCGAAGACGGCGTCCCACGGGCCGCGGTTGTACTGCTCATCGTCGATGTCGTCGGGCACCCGGCCGTCGAGCACGGGGCGCTCGAAGTCGTCGAAGGTTCCGCGGCGGTACGGGATCGTCGGCACGGTCGGCAGGGCGAAGGCGGCGCTGTCGCCGGTGATGCGGTTGACGCGACCGGCGGACACGGCGCTGACCTGCGCCATCTCGCCGATGTTGTCCATGATCGCGCCGTTGAGTTCATCCAGGCCGTACAGCGCCTGCCAGATCGACCCATCGGGGAAGCGTGTCATGCGTCGGACGTCGATCGACTTGTAGAACTCATCGGTCGGAATGATGTCGGCGACCTGTTCGTCGAGCTCGGCGTAAAGCTGCTCGTAAAAAGTCTGCACGAGCTGGGAAAGCTGCGAGGGGCTGCCTGTGACGCCGCTTGCATTCTGATTGCCGAGCGATTCGAGCATCAACTCCGACTCGCGGCGGGTGTAGTCCACGGCCTGGGGCATGGCGTCGAGCACATTGATCAGCGCGATGTAGCGGGCCATGTCGGTGTTGTTGGCTGCGACGGTATTCAGCGAGCGGGCGATCCACCCGCCGGCGGCGCGGGCGGTGGCATCGGCGGTGTTCTGTGTGGTCACACGATGATTGACCTGCTGGCCGAGGTTCAACACCCACAGCACCAGCCCGGCCAGCAGCAACACGCTGAGCATGGTGATCACGAGGATGACGCCGCGCTGACGCTGATCATTTGACAACAGCCGCGTCGCTACGCGACGCTGGGACCGGGGTCGCGTAGCGACCCGGCTATTGAAAACACTAAGTGGCGTTTCAGTTTTCGGGGTCATGGTTGTTGATCTCCCGAAGCATGGCTTCCAGTTGTTCGGTGCTGCGCATGCGCTGGGCGGTCTTGATCAGACCGCGCGCGAGATTCCACTGGCTGACCTCCATCGCGGCGCGGGCCTGGGCGACGAGGTGATCGAACTCAGCGTTGAACTTGCGATCCTGCGCGGGCTTGGGGTTGAGCCCGGCGGCCTTGGCGTGTTGCACCGCCTGCTCGAATTTTTTCTTGGCGGCGTTGTACTGGCTTTCATTACGCAGGCGGTCGCCGTCAGTGATCAGATCCTGGAGCGTCTGCAGATCGTGGATGCGGCTGTCCAGGGCGTTGGCTTCGCGGTCGTTGGGCGAGAGCCGCTTGGCCTGGGCCAGTTCGCTGCGGGCGGCGTCCAGGTCGAGCGATGTGAAGTGACCCTGGGCTTTTTCAACATGGCTGCGAACGGTCGCTTCGTTGAGTTTCTGCTGGGTGTCCGGGTCGGGTGCGATCGCCAGGGCGCGCTTGTAGTGGTTGATCGCCTGCTCGTAATTCCCGGCGGAAAAGGCGGTGTTGGCGGCGTCCAGGGCGGCGGCCTTGTCGTTGGCCATGCCGATCTGGCTGAGCAACTCACTGGCGCGCTGATTGGTCGAGTCGAACCCGAGCGCTTCGTTGTACTTGGTCTTGGCGCCTTCGAGATTGCCGGCCGCCTGCAGACGCTGCCCCTCGGCCAGGGCGATCTGGCTGCGCAGTTTCGAGATTTTGTCGTCAAGCTGCTGCGACGGACGGATCGTGTTGGCCTGCACGTAGGCGGTCACCGCGGCAGGCAGTTCGGCGCGGCCTTCGGCAGCCTGGGCTTGGGTCATCGCGGCACGGAAGTTGGTCTCCTGCATGATGACCGCCAGACGTCGGGCCAGCGCTTCCTGGTGGCCGTAACGCTCCTGGGCATCGCGGAGCACCTCGGCGGCCTCGGCGAGTTTGCCCTCGGCCTGGAGCCGGGCGGCCTGGGCGTCGATGGCGGCGATCTGGGCCTGTTGTTCCTGCCCGGCGATCGTGACGCCGATCTCTTCGAGCTTGGCTTTTTCGATTGGGCGCAACACGTCGGCGATGGTCCGATTCAGATCACGCACTTCACGGAAGCTTCGCCGGGCGCGATCGAAATCACCGCCGGCGATGGCCGTGCGGATCGCTTCGGCACGCTGCACGAAATCGGCGCGGCTGGCCATCTCACGCTGCATGCGGTCAAGCTGATCGATCAGCGAGGTCGCGTTTTTGGGCAGGTCGATGGCGGCGGCACGGCGCAGTGAGTCCTTGATCTGCTGATAAACCTCGATCGACCGGGCGAATTGATCGGCCTCCATCAGACGATCCGCCTCGAAGGCATCGATGTGGGCTGAGGCGAGCAGCGCATAGGCTGCGGCGCCGCGACCGTATTGCGGATGGTCGGGCCACTTGCGCGAAAGCTCTTCGAACTGATCGCGCGCCCGGCCGAATGACTCGATGCGATCGGCCGGCGGATCGGTCGACTCGCGGGCCTGTTCGAAGAGCGCGTTGGCTTTGTCGAAGCTTTCAGCGGCCTCGCTCAATTGCGCGTTGGCCGCCTGCTTTTTCTTGTTTGTTTCGTAGAAGTACCACCCGCCGAGGCCGACGACCTGCAGCAGCACGATGATGCCGAGAATCATCGGCAGTTTGCTGCGCTTGGGCAGCGGGGCGGTCGGGTTGACATCGGTGGCAGGTGCGTTGACGGCGGGGGGATTTAAATCCCCCCGCACGGTGGGCGGTGCGGCGGCAGACTGGCCGGCCGGCTGGGCCGAGCGTGAGAAATGACGATGAATCGCGTCGAGCAACTGATCCGCCGAGGCGATGCGCTGCGTCGGGTCTTTGGCCATCATGCGCGAGACCAGATCGCTGAGCACCTCCGGCACGCGCGGGTTCAACTCCGTCAGCGGCGCGGCGGCGGCCCGCTGGTTGGTGTGCCACTTCATCCAGCGCATCGCCTGGTGACGCTGATCGCGCTTGATCGCCTTGAAGGCATTGTCGAATGTCGCGCGCCCGGCGAGCATTTCGTAAGCGACCATGCCCAGTGAGTAGATGTCGGCACGCGGCTGGACATCGCCTTCGCCGAACATCTCGGGGGCCATGTATTGGGTGGTTCCCATGGTCAGCGTGTCTTGCTCGACCATGAACGTGGCCAGCCCGAAGTCGCAGACCTTCGTGGGTGAACCGTCAGTCGGCAGCAGGATGTTGCCGGGCTTGAGGTCGCGATGCACGATGCCGGCTTCGTGAATGGCCTTCAAGGCTGTGGCCACGTCGCGGATGATCCGCAGGCCTTGCAGAGCCTCGATGGGGCTTTCGTTTTGCGAGAGCAATTGGCCCAGCGAGGGGCCGTCGACGTATTCCATCACGATGAACAGGCCGCGCGGATCGTCGACGCAATCGATGATGTCCACGAGATTCGGATGCGAGGTCGAAACACGCTTCTGCAGATCGGCTTCAGCGCGGAATCGATTGCGGAAGGTTTCATCGATCATGTCGGCCGAGGCGATCTGCTTGATGGCGACGTGGCGGCCGAGCAGGCTGTCGTAAGCCCGCCAGACGATGCCCATGCCGCCGGCGGCCATCTGCTGTTGCACCTCGAAATGGACGAGTTTGTCGCCGACGTGCAGCGCGGGGGTCATGGTTTGGATCGTTTCAGAATTCATGTTCACTCACGGCAAAGGCTGGCGCGGGATCGCCGGCAACGGGGGCATCTCGTCGAGTATGCCTTCGTTGGTCAGCGTGGCGGTGGCGACGATCAGACAGTAACGGCCGACGCCGTCGGGCTGTTCACCGTCGTCGAAAAGTCGGTTGGCGTAGGGCACGCCGAGGTTCAGCTCATGCTCGACGCGCACGCGGATCGGATCCTTAGGCTCGACAATCGCGCCTTCGAGCGGCTCGAAGTACACGGTGTTATTGGGTTGCACCGTCGGTCGGAACAGGCTGATGTGCGTGGTCTGCAAGGCGTATTCAAGACGCTGCGCCGCCAGGTTCGTCACCCAGACCGGCGTCTGGGCGCCGTAAGCGGCGTAGAACTGATTCAAGCCGTCGACGAAGCCGGCACTGGCGGTGCTGGCGCCGGCGCTGTCGGGCGGCCCCGAGGCCACGGGCATCAGCGCGAACGCGGCGCTGCGCTGGATGGCATCGTACTTCGGCGTGCCAGGCGAGCCGTAGTAGTTGTTCGCCGGTTCATCGAGATAGTCGTAGGGAATCTGCACGATCGCGCTGCGTGCCGCGGCGGTGGCGGCGTAATGCACGAACAGGTTGCCGCCCATGAGCATCGTCGTCTGCGCCAGCGCGAGAATCACGAACAGCAGAATCGGCAACACCAGCGCGAACTCGATCGTCGCCGTGCCGTCTGTATCGCGCAGCAGATCACGCCGGCGATCGGCCCGACCGATGACGACCAGCGCCCGAATGCCCAACAGGGCGGCAGGGGTCAGCAGCAACAGCAGAATGATGCAGGTGATGGATAAGGGAGTTTTCAGAGCCGCGTAGACGAAGTCGAAATCGGTCATGGCCCTTCCCTTTGAAGTCGATCGTCCGTTTACAGGCCGCGCCAGGGGGTGGACACGTTCAGCAGGATCTCCATCCCGGCGAGGATCGCTCCGGCGGCGACCGCCACAGCGAACGGTATCCGCGGGCCGTCGTCCGGCAGGTCGGCTTTGACCTTCGCCGCCTTCATCAGCGCCGCGCCGAAAAGCCGACTGAAGGTCCGTCGCACCAGGCCTTGGCGGATCATGACGATCACCGCCATCAGCGCCGCGGCGACAAACGCATAAAACGTCGTCGCCAGCACCACCTGCCAACTGGCGCTCAGCGCGCCCACGGCCGTCATCAGCTTCACATCCCCGCCGCCGAGCCCCCCGGCCGCGTAGATAACCCCGAAGGGAATCAGCGCCGCCGCCAGCCCGACAGCGGACACAGCCAGCCCGCTGAGTGCTCCGCCGGTGATGGACGCTTCAGCGCCAGCCGCCGCCATCGCGCCCCACACAGCGCTCCATAGCAGGCCGATCAGAATCGCCGGCAGCGTCAGCCAGTTGGGCGTCAGCTCCGTGCGCCAGTCGATGACCGCTGCGATGATGACGACAACGCAAACGAGGCCATAGCGCGCCGCGTCGCCGATCGAGACTGCGTCAGCCATGCCGGAACCGTTCGCCGAGTGTTAGAACGAGTCCTGCATCGCATCCGCGCTGTCGCGGACCTCGTTGGCTTCGTCGCCGACCCATTCGCTGATCCAGTCCCGCGCGAAGATCAGCAGGCCCAGCAGGGGCAGCACGATCGCCGCGATGATCAGAAGCTTTTCGAGACCTTCAGCGCCACGCTCATCGCGATAGAGCCGACCGAGGAAGTTCAGTGCTCGTTTCATAGATAGCACTCCTTTAAACTGGCCTACACGCCAGCGGCTGGCAGGTTGAGCTCATTTACGGAAAAGGCAGGCCGTTGATGGCGGTCATCATCCGATAATGCTCGACCAGCAGGCTCATCGTCGCACGGATGATGTAGTAGCTCGGCAGCGCGATCGCCGCCAGCAGCAGGGCCCATTCCAGCGTCGTCGCACCACACTGATCGGCGATCAGCTGCCTCATGGTGGGACCTTCGCCGGATGGTATGCCTTTTTCCATATCTTTATTCTAATTAACGTTACGTGGCTTATCAAACGCGTTATTCGAATATCGGCCGAGTCCGGTCCGTGATTAAACTTTCTTCTTCGCTCCGCAGGGCGCCGGCGAGGTAGCTCTTCTCGCCCGTCCAGGTCAATTGCTGGTCGTGGCGGTCGGCGCCCTCCGTTTCGACGCGTTGGAGGTTGAAAAGATCGCGCACCTGGTACTGACCTTTTTCGTCGATCGGGTCGATTTCCGCGATCTGAGTCACCATGCGCTTGCCGCCGATGTGCCGCTGGGTCTGCACCACGACGTCGATGGCGCTTGCGACCTGGGCCCGCAGGGCGTGCAGCGGGAGTTCCACCTTGCTCATAAGTGCCATGGTTTCCAGTCGGTTAAGTGCGTCGCGGGGGTTGTTGGCGTGCAGTGTGCCCATCGAACCGCCATGCCCGGAGGTCATCGCCTGGATCATGTCCAGCGCCTCACCGCCGCGGACTTCGCCGATGATGATCCGGTCAGGGCGGAGCCGCAGGCTGCTGCGGAACAGTTCACGGATGCCGACATAACCCCGGCCGTAGCGGTCGGCGGGCTTGGTTTCCATCGAAATCACATGATTCTGTTGAAGCTGCAGTTCGGCGGAGTCTTCGATCACGACGATCCGCTGGCCCTCGGGAATGAAACAGCTCATGGCGTTCAGCAGGCTGGTTTTACCCGAGCTGGTGCCGCCGGCGACCAGCAGATTGGCCTCCGACTTGACCATGAGGTTCAGGTATTGGCTGGCCTGTTCAGTCAGCGAGCCGATCTCCACGAGCCAGTCGATGTCGAGCATGCTCTTGGAGAACTTGCGAATCGTCATCGCCATGCCGAACCGCGCACAAGGCTCCTTCGCCACATGCACGCGGCTGCCGTCGGGCAGGCGGGCATCGATCAGCGAGATTTCATCGGAAAAGCTTCGCCCGGTGAACTGGAGAATGTTGTTGACCGCCGCTTCGTAGGCTTCCTGGTCGCTGAACCGCGCCTCGGTGTGGATGAGTTGTCCGTCGCGTTCGACGTAGATTTCATCCGACCGGTTGATCATGACTTCCGCCACCGAGGTGTCGTCAAGGTACTCCTTGATCGGCGCCAGGTAGTGCGCGACGGTCGCTTCGAAAATGTCCTGTTTGCCCATGAGCATGATTCTAGCAGGTTCGTGGCAAACGGTTAAACGCACTGCCCGCCGCCGCCCTGCGGTCGTCGAATCATTTTGGCAGAAAGCCCTCTTGAAACCTCCATGGCCGGGCCGCTACGCGGCCCTGGTTTGGCGCCATATTGATTACTTCCGGGGTCGGGGCTGGGTCGTGATGCACATCGGCTTGGGGATCGTCAGCGTCTTGCCAGTCGCGGCGGGCAGGCCCGTTTCCGGGTCGACCGTGAACAGCACGACATTATCCGAATCACGATTGGCAACGAGAATGAACCGCCCGTCGGGCGTGATGGTGAACCCGCGCGGATGACCGCCCCCAGAAGGAATGTTCGCCTTGAGCGTGAGCTTGCCGGCCTTGTCACATGCACTGACGGCAATACTGTCGAGCCCGCGATTGGAGGTGTACACCAGCGGGCGGAACGGGTGCGTGTAAATATCCGCCGCGGTGTTTTGACCTGTAAAATCAGCCGGCAGGGTAGGGTTGCAGTCCAGCCGCTCGGCCTGCCCCTTCGTGTCGTCCCACGCAAAGCTGCACAGCGTGCCGTCGAGTTCATTCACGATGAACATCATCTTGCCATCGGGTGAGAACGCGATATGGCGTGGCCCGGCGCCGGGCTTCATCTTGATGACGCTCGAAGCGTGTTCGACCTTCGCGCCATGTACCGGGTAGATGTACACCTCGTCAGTGCCCAGGTCAGCCGACAGCGCGAAGCGCCCGCTCGGACTCGGGACAAAGCTATGGGGGTGGGGGCCTTTCTGGCGGCGGGTGTTCACGCTCGATCCCTGATGCTCGAACGTCATCGCGCCCGGCAGGGGGCCGGTCTTATCGTAAGGAATCGCGATGATGTTGCCTTGCGAATAGTTGGCCACCAGCGCCAGCTTGTCGGTGAGTCCGACGTAGCACGAGCTGCGACCCTGCGTGGAGGTGCGCCCTTTGAGCGTGAGCTTGCCGGTCTTTTGGTCGAAGTCGAAGATCGCCAGGGCGCCGTTTCGCGAGTCGGGATCATCACCGACATCGTCTGCGACAAAAAGTTGTGTGCCGTCGGCGCTGAACCGGGCAAAGATCGGGCGGTTGATCCCTTCGGTGATGTGTTGCACCTGCGTGAGCGTCTGCGCTTTGGTGTCGAACTGGGCCAGGTACAGCCCGCCGGTCGGGCCCTGGGCGAAGCTGACGATGAGA
Organism: Planctomycetales bacterium ZRK34; assembly: GCA_014873095.1. Lineage (GTDB taxonomy): Bacteria > Planctomycetota > Phycisphaerae > Phycisphaerales > Zrk34 > Zrk34. The sequence continues at coordinate 1,034,384 of CP050848.1, read as the reverse complement.
ACCCAATAGCTGGCGGCGGTCATGATCATGAGCGTGGACTCCTTGGTGGTCGATCAGCGGATATTGACGGTTATACGACGATTCGCCGCCTGCGGGTATTGCCCGGGACGGAATCGACCCACCGGGTCGGATAAAATTCGTGGTGGGAGCGGTTTGACCGACCCACCGGAATGCATAAAATGGCTTTCTCATCACCCAAGGGGGCGTAGCTCAGCTGGGAGAGCGCATCCATGGCATGGATGAGGTCAGGGGTTCGAGCCCCCTCGCCTCCACTTGGCAAAAAGCCCCGACTCGTAAGGAGTTGGGGCTTTTTCATTTTGCAGATGTGACTGTCATGTGACCCGCGCCAACGGGTCATGTGACCCGCGCAAGACAAATGGATATGGAAGTTAGTCTGCCGCTCATACATTCATGAACGCGGCGATGAGGCTGGCGCTTGGCATCTAGGCTAGGCAGCAGGGGGTATTTGTGGTCTCGGTGCTGCATCGGTATTCTCAGTTGTTCAGCCGAGGTCCAATCTGTGAATTCCGGTACATGCAGCCTATTGATCGTGAGAACCCTATGCCGATTTCGAGATCGGTCTTTGCTGCACGCTGTTATTACAGATAGCAAATGTAAATGCTGTGGAGGTGCTCCATGATCGAGCGGGTCGTAGTTAAGTCAGAAGCCAGCTTCGGACCAGATGAACAAGTGCTCGACGGCTTAGCCAAGTACAACTTCATTTTTGGGACGAATGGTTCGGGTAAGACAACGATATCTCGAATTGTCGCCAACGCGTCTGATTACCCTCATTGCTCTGTGGTTTGGCAGGGCGGTCAGCCCCTAAAGACAATTGTGTACAACCGAGACTTTGTTGAGCGGTCATTCGATCAATCACCGCAATTAAAAGGCATCTTCACACTGGGTGAGGAAAGCAAAGAAGTTACTGAAAAAATTGCTACAGCCAAATCCGAACTCGATGAGTTGGCTGATGAAGTGAAAAAACTGACTGCAACGCTCAAGGGTGAAGGCGAACGCGGAGGTAAAGAAGTTGAGTTGAAACAATTGGAGAGTGAGTTCGAAGAAGAATGCTGGGCAATAAAGCAGAAGCTCGATGCTGACTTTCAGGGTGCGTTTGTGGGAGTGCGTAACAGTAAGGAAGCGTTTAAGCAGCGGATGCTTAGAGAGGCCGAATCGAACAATGCCGATCTCAAATCTATAGACGATCTAAAGGCTAGAGCTTCGAGCATCTTCGATGCCAATCACGACAAAGTGGCTGAGGTGGAGTCAATAAAGTTTGAGTCACTAACAAACCTTGAGGGCGCAGCAATTCTGAGGAAGAAGGTGATTGGCAGTTCCGATGTGGATATTGCAGACTTGATTCAAAGGCTGGGTAATAGTGACTGGGTGAAGCAGGGGCTAGCATTCTACGATCCAGAGGAAGGGACATGCCCCTTCTGTCAACAGGCCACCCCTGATAGTTTCGCAGCCAGCTTGAATAAGTACTTTGATGAAACATTCGAAAGTGATCTGAATGAAATCAATCGCTCACGCACAGTGTACGCCGAGTCAGTCAGTTTCTGCCAACAATACTTCGAGAGAATTTTGCAGTCTCCTGCCAAGTTTCTAGATGTGGAGAAACTGCGAACGTTGATCGAACTATTTCAAGCGAAGACGACTTCCAATCAACAGCATCTCAAGCGAAAACAAGTGGAGCCAAGTTTGGTCATTACGCTTGAGCCGCTAGGAGAGTTGTGCTCACAGATTGAGGCGCTCGTTGAGGTGGCGAATACGAATATTAGGCAACACAATCGCATGGTAGACAACTTGGCAGAGGAGAAACAAGTGCTGACGAATGAGGTGTGGCGCTATGTACTTGATCAAGAGATAGATGTGCCGCTCGCACTGTTTCTGAAGAAACGAGTTGGTCTCACGACTGCAATCGAAAATCTCAATATTCAGATTGACAATAAGGAAGCACGCCGTCGAGCGAAGCAATCCGAGATTCGTGAATTGGAAAAGGTGACGACCAGCATTCAACCGACAGTTGATGGAGTCAATAGCATTCTACAATCCTTTGGCTTCCGGAACTTTCAGTTGGCACAGGTAAAGCAGAGTCGCTTCTATAAGATTGTTCGTAATGATGGATCAGATGCGAAAACAACATTGAGCGAAGGAGAGAGGAATTTTGTTGCATTCTTGTATTTTTACCACCTCTTAAAAGGAAGTGAATCAGAAAGTGGGATGACTACGGATCGAGTCATTGTCTTTGATGATCCTGTATCCAGTTTTGACAGCGATGTTTTATTTATCGTTAGCGCGCTCATTCGCGGATTGATGGAGGATATGCGGTCAGGTAATAGCCACGTAAAGCAGGTGTTCGTGCTTACGCACAACGTGTATTTTCATCGAGAGGTGACATTCAATCAAAGGCGTCCGAATGGAGGGAAACTACGAGAAGAGACATTTTGGACAGTGCGCAAATTGGAAGTCGGCTCTACGTGCGAATCGCATGGGGACAATCCAATTAAGACGTCATATGAATGCCTATGGATGGAGCTAAAGAGGGGGCCGGTAGGCAGCATCACCATCCAGAACACCATGCGACGAATACTTGAGGGGTACTTCACAGTATTGGGTAACCTGGATCGTGATGCGATCTGCGAGCATTTTGAAGGTCGTGAAAAGCTTGTGTGTCAATCTTTGTTCTCTTGGGTAAACGCGGGTTCTCATATTACAGGTGACGACATTTTTGTATCTGTCGATGGAACATCAGTAGAAACATACTTATCGGTGTTCAAACAGATATTCATTAGGACGCAACATGGTGCTCACTATGAAATGATGATGGGTGACACAGCCAGCGAAGGAACCCCATGACTCAGTTATGATAGATTGAAATCTTTGATCGTAGCTCTGGTCTCGTCAATGAGAATAGATAGTTTCATTATTTGCTTAGATCGAATATGTGACCCAATACTTCAAGCGCATCATCCAGTGCCGACCAATCACGCACAGCATAATGCCGCTTCATGCCACGCTCAGCATGAGCCAAATACAACTCAGTCACCAGCGGATTGATTCGCTCAATCTCAGTCGCCCCAGTCGCCCGCAACGAATAGAACCCTCGCCCGCCATTGATGCATAGATTCCGCTGAAGACGCCAGAATAGATTCCCAACAGCGTCAGACATCTTCGCTTTACCTTCGGCATCGAGCCAACGACGAACCAGCGGCAGGTCATTACCGTTGAGAAAAACTCGGTCATCAGGTCCAGCATCATCGACCATCTCTTTGCGAATCAGTTCCATGGTCACCGGCCACAGTTTGTACATTGACCGGACTCCAGTCTTCGACCGTCCACGCTCGATGTAACCTTCATCGAAGTTGATTTCCTTAAGCCGCAGATCGGAGATGTCCTGCTGTCCCATGGCGCAATTCAATCCCAGTGCCACGAAGCAACGAAGGCGCTGACTCGCCTCTTTCCACAGGGTTTTTATTTCCTCGACGGTGAAAACCTTCGGCGTGGGCGTCGGAAGATTGAACCGGGTGTACGACCGCAGATTTCTGGGCATCTCACACAGTCGTCGCTCCCATGCCCAGAGGATCAGGGATTTTACGAGGTTTATGCGTGCTTTCACCGTCGCCAGTGAAATGGGACGTCCTGTAGATTCAGAAGGGGGGCAACTTAGGCAGTGCTGGCGGTAGTCATCGAGGTCGAGTTCGTTGATGCTGGAATATTTCTTTTTCCGGCCGAGAAAATCAACAAACACCTCGGCGCATCGCCGCTGCCGATCAAAGTAATTCACCGAAATTTCGCCTCGAATGGCTCGGTTGTATTCATTCTGAAGATATTTCTCGGCGACCTCCTCGACCGTCGCCTTGTTAGCGGGGACTTCGACAGGCTGGGCATCTTCAAGCTTCTTCAGGAACTCGATGTATTTACGTTCAGCTTCTCGGTACGACCGCACATCATCAGGTGAACTGCCGTGACCGAAATACCTGACCTTCCCATTCACGTATTTCCTCCACCGACCGCCAGAACGATTGTGGTTCGCATGCCAGGTAAGCAGTCTGTTTCGTTTCGTTGCCATCGCTACACACGGGACGCATCAGGTCGTCTGGTGTCAAGCTCCATTTTTCTGCCGTAAAAATCGTTGTCCCTCAAGCCTCAGAACGGCTTCCTCAGTCAACTGTGAAGGGTCATGCCGGTGCTGGTCGAGCCAGTCGTCGAGGTCCGAACATCGGACGGCAAGAATAGGGCGGGTGCCTGCACCGGGAAGGCGGTGGACGGGCAAGCCATGGTCATGAATCCAGCGCAGGACCGTTCGACGCGAGACGCCGCAGATCTCGGCTACTTGGAGAAGCGTCAGGATGACTTGTCTGTCTGAAGTCATAGATGAAAGCCCTGCTCAAGATAGGCTGTCTGCAATCAATACTCCGGGTACTCCCGCACCCGCAGGCTCGTAGACCATTCAGCCGGATCGTGCGACACCCGCTTGCCAACAATGACCTGCTTCACGAATACGGCGACGTCCATGTTGCGGCATTGCTCAATAACATCCACCGCCCACTCGTTCTCGAACGGACGCTTCTTCGGACCCGATTCGCAACCGATGATGACCCAGTGGATGCCGTCCAGCGGCAGATCAGGAATCGGACCAAGCATCGGCTCGACTGACAAGAATTTGATGGCCGCTGGAATTCGACTGAGGACGGCTGCCCGCTCGATGACAGCGCTGTTCTCGACGGTGGTGCCCATCCAGATATTCGGCGTCCAGGTCAGGTCGGCGGCGACATCCAGAGCGACTTGAGGGCGCTTGGTCAGGATTTGGAATTGATGTTGAGGACTTTCGTTCATCGTCGCAAAAATTCGGCGGCGGAAATCCTGAGGCACACCCTCATGAAACAAGTCCGACAATGAGTTCACGAACCAGACGGTCGGCTTCTTCACGCGACAAGGGATGGCGAGCGCCGTCTCATCAAGGTTGATTATGCCGGTGAACACGGCGCGGCCACTCCGCCATTCAGCGGTGCCGTCGTACTTCCGCTGCCCCATGGCCGCGAGTCGTGTCGCCATCATCGCGGCGTAACAGTTCAGACAGCCGGGCGAGACGGGGGTGCAGCCAGCAATTGGGTTCCATGTTTTTTCGGTCCATTCGATAGTTGATGTCGCCATGAGTCATTTCCTTACATTCTGTGGTGTCAAAAAGATCCGAAGCGACCGCTAAGTCGCCCCAGACCTGAGCATGTCAAGGCTGACTAACCAGAGAGCACCTTCCTGTCGCCAGTGAGCGTGCCGACGACCGCGCTGACTTGCTCAGCCATGGCCTCGTCCCAAACCAGCATATCGGGCATGACATAGGTCGTGATGTTGCTCTCGTTGAGCATGGCGACCATAATTTCAGGATCGAAAGCGCCGTCTTCTCCGCATGCAATGAGACATGCCCGAAATCGAATCGACTCATTGTCACTCGGGCTGCTGTAAATCAGAACCGATAGAAATCCTTCATCATCAATCTGTCCCTCAGCTTGCAACCACATCTTCTCGGCAATCTGAACTGAGATTCGAGCTTTCTCAGGCATGACATCATTGATGCTGACAGCGCTGAGCGCATGACAAATGTAGTTGTCCATCAGCAGTTGCTCAGATCCGCTCTCAGGCACGAGAACCTGCCAAGGGCAACCCTCGCTTTCCAGTTTCAGTCCGAACTTCATAGCAGTGCTCCTTAAAAGGGATTGAAGAAACCATCGCGTTGATGGGTCAACACCATGCCGACCCAAGCGCCGGAGGTTCAGGCCGTCAGTTACGCGCTGCCTGGCTGAACCAGAAAATCTACGTATGACGTGGAAAACCCCGGAGAATTTTTCCGACTCCGCGTGAAACGTACTTAATCTACTGTGATTCCAGAACTAATGATTCTGCCGATCATCAAAGGTCTTTGATTTCGTGCTACAGCGATGAGCCAGTTACTTCACATCCACCCGCTGATAAACTGTATGAATCGTGGATGAGTGTTCCTACGGGTGACGAATGGACATCTGAACTTCTTGGGAATGAGGATCCTCCTGCATGGTGTTGTCCTGGCGTGGCGGGCATAGGTGTGTCCGAACTGACAAGCTGGGAATTGACTCGCGCCGCTGTCGTTGTTGGGCTAGACTTCGCTCCCCCAACAGATCCTGATGATTGCGAAACCTGTGATGGCGAAGAGTGCACGCTGGGTGGCTCTGACTACGGTCTGGGTTGCATGTATGTGAAGATGAAACTTGGCCCGGGGACGGGCGGCGGTTCGGCGGGGACGATTCTTTTGTCATCGAATGTGCCGGATGCCAACTGGGCCACGCCGGCGGGTCTAGTTGTCTCGGCAGATAAGAATGATCCGGGCGTTGAGGTTGTTCTTGATGGCAATGGTGTGACGCGGCAGGTGGTGGCGCCAAATGGTGTGGCTGACATCGTCACCATCGACGACCACACCTATGAAGTGAGATTCTATTACATGCCCCCAGCACTGAACTTGGTTAATGGGGTTTATGATCTGCAGGGGAATCCATTTAAGACCTTGCGTTTCGAGCACCCGGATGACACCAGTCTGCAGCCAGTCGCGCCAGACCCGAATCGTCTTCGTGTGACCGAGACCAGCGGCGGTTCTGTGAAAGTATTTGAATTCAAATACACGCCTGAGGATGAAGTTACCGATCCTAAGTGGGAGTTGTTTGACCCGGTGGATCCAGAACTTGGTGAGAGCGCTGTAGTGCGTTCGATGACTTCCGTGACGACGGAAGTTCCCGCGGCTCGTGTGGAGACCTTTGAGGATACGGACCCGGCGACGTCGACTGTGACGAGAAAAGTCTTGAGCCGGTATGAGACGTTCGCGTGGGGCGAAGAGATGGTCAAGCGGGTGGTCTGGCATGACGCCAGCGGCCAGGAGGCTGATCAGCTTGTCACGGTGTGGACGTATTACGACGATGAGGTCAACGACGGCGACAACTATGGTCAACTGAAGCAGATGTTGCGACCGAACGGTTACTGGGAGCGCTATGAGTATGATTCAACCGGCCGGTTGATCAAGCAGATTTCTCAGCGTGACAACGCCCTGCCGACCGCTGCTGAATCCGACAGCTATGTCACGGTCTACACCTACACCACGGCCGACCTGGATACTCCAGTCGACAGCGCAAACGAGGTGGTCACCACCACGATCGAAAAAGCTCCCGACCCGGCGAATCCCGGGCAGTTGATTGAGATGGCCCGGCAGTATCACATCGACTGGTCCGGCACGACCTCGCAAGGTGGCCAGACTCTGGTTGAAAGCTGGGACATCGTCTGTCGGACGCCCGGCGCTGCATGGGATGCCGCGGACAATCTAGCGACCAAGATATGGACCTGGAACAGCGGCGACCTTGAGCGTGAAACCTGGAAGGTCGCATATCCGGATGGTCGCATCTCGCTGACCGAGAAGAGCGGTTCGACCACGACGGTTTTCAGTGGGTATCCCAACGCCCAGGGCGCCGCGGTGGTTGAGGGAACCAAGACCGTTATGGTCGTGGATGGCTCGGGTTATCAGCAGTTCTCGAAGACTTATGTTCTTCGAACGGGACTGCCGGAGCTTTTGGTTGAACGCCAGGAGACCACGGCCGTAGACGATTTTGGTCGTCCCGAAGAGATCACGTATTGGGATGGGACCACCTCTCAGACTCAGTACGATTGCTGTCATGTCGCCAGTCGCACCGACCGGCAGGGTGTCACAACGCACTACCTTTATGATGACAATACCGGGCACTTGATCAAGCTGACGCGCGGCGACACCGCGCCTGCGAAGACGATCACGAGCTACGAGTATGACGCCAACGGGCGGCAGATTGCATCGCATGTTGTGATGGATTTGGACGAACAGCCTCCGTTGGAATATCCGGATCTTGTGTCCACAACCGATTACGACCTTGCCGGCCGCGTGATTCAGCAGACTGATCCGGAAGGCCAATCGACGTATTACACCTACGGTTATGAATCCGTAACTGGCAAGGGATACGAAGAGCGTCGAGTTTATCCGCATTCAAATACGTGCGGTCCGATCCAGGTGGTGTGGACTGATGGCCGAGGCAATGTGGTTCGTCAATTCACCGCCTCGACGGCGGCGGCCTGGAGCGATCAGACGCCTCCGACGGGTTCTGAGGCGCTGACCGAACTGACGCGCACGACCTACGAGTCGGATTGGCGTGGGCGCAGCATCGTCACGCGGACATACTTCAACCTGTCTGGACTTACGCAGGCCGCGGTGGGCGCTGAGGGGGTGAACTATTACGAGAGTGAAAGTCTGGCTTTTGACGAGGCGTTGGGCGTCGCGTTGCGTGAGAAGGACACGGTCGGCGACATTGTCGCTCGGGTGTATGACGATGGCGGACGTGTGCTCTCTGAATGGCGCGGGACCGATGACACCGGCGCCACGCGAACAGACCCGTCGGCCGGCGGTACGAACAACATGGTCAAGGTGGCTGCGTACTACTACGACAGCGATCGCGACGGCACAGGTGATCCGCGTGAATATGCAACGCGCAGCGAGCATCTGGCCCCGACCGATGCGATTCAATATGTGCACGTCGACAGCGACATCAGTTATGAACCCACAACCGTCAGTATGCCTGGGTCGGATTATACGATAGGTATGAGACGGGAAACCTCTACCCCCCAGGTGGATGCCGGCCCGCAGGCCAAACGAATTTATGATGTCTCCGGTCGTCTGACGGACACGGAAACCAAGACCAACGATGGTCAGACTCTTCTGGCGAAGCAGTCGAATGTGTATGATGCGGCCGGGCGGTTGTCTGCCACGCGTGTGTATGAGGTCGATTCCGGCGTGGCCGGCAACTACATCGAAACTGCCTACGCTTACGACGAAATCGGTCGTCGCGTCAGTGTGCGTCAACCGTCCGGCGGCTTGACGAAGATGGAATATGACGGGGCCGGCCGCGTGATTCGCACCTGGCAGGCCAGTGATGACAATGACACGGCGACCGCGGCGGATGACACCGTTTTGGTCGAGTCGGTCAGCGCATACGATGATGCGGGCAATGTGATTCAAACGACAACGTATGTACGGAATCACGATGCCGGCGCTTACGTTGGTTTGCTGTCCTCGGATTCCAGCAAGGCGCAGGTCAGCTATTCGGCGATCTGGTATGACAATGCGCATCGCCCGATCGCCACGGCCGATTACGGCAACAACGGCGGCGCGGCGTTCACGCGTCCGGCTTCTGCGCCGGCGGCAGCTGATGATGTTCTGGTGACGCAGGTCGCCTACGACGCTGCGGGGCGTCAGTCGACGCTGACTGACAGCAAGGGCGTTGTCACCAAGTCGATTTACGATGTGTTGGGCCGTCGTCTTTATCAGATCGAAGGCTATAACAACTTTGATGAAACAGTCAGCCCCGTGGCGGGCACAGGCGGCGGAACCAATGCCGATCAGGACCGCGTGACCCAGTTCGAATACAACGCGGCGTCGCAGGTGGTTCAGCAGATTGCGCTGGATCCGGATGCCGATGGCAATCTCTCTGACAATCAGGTGACGAAGTATGTTTACGCTTCTGAACTGACTGACAAGGGTTCGCCGGTCGCTTCAAACAATCTGCTGCGCGGCGTGATCTATCCCGATAGCGACAACACGGTCGCCAACAACGTTTTCAACGACGGCGGCGGCTACGACCGCATCGAAATGACCTACTACTCCGACGGCTCGCTGAAGACGCGGAAGGATCAGCGCAGTGTCGTCTTAACGCATGAATACGACAACGCCGGCCGCCGCACATCGCAGGCGGTCACCGGCACGGTCGACGGCGATCAACAGGTCGATTACGCCTACACGGCACTTGGCCAGCTCGAAACCATCACCACTTATTCCGATGCGGGCACGACGATCACCAGCCAGGTGAAATACGAGTACAACGGTCTGGGGCAGGTCAAGACCGAGTATCAGGACCACGACTCGGCCGTCGACATCACTGCGGGATCCGGTTCGCCGCGCATCGCCTACACCTACGACACAGATACCACGAACAACGCGTTCACCTATGGCCATCGCCTGGACACGACCACCTATCCCAATGGTCGCGTCATCCACACGACCTACGCCGCCGGCATCGACGCCGCCACCTCGCGTGCCTCCGGCCTGGCGGAAGACAACGCCGGCGCGATCGGCGATTCGATTGTCGACTACAGCTACCTCGGCTCCGGTCGTGTCGTGATGAAAGACTATCCAACGCCCGACGTGCGTTTGAACTATTACGACACAACCAGTGCGACCTACACCGGCTTCGACCGCTTCGACCGCTTCGGCCGCATCATCAACCAGCAGTGGGACGACTACTCCGCCGGCGCCGGCAACGAGTTCGCCCTCTGGCAGGCTCAACATGCCTACGATCGAGCCTCCAATCGCCTCTACGCCGATCGCGAAGTCTATGGCTCATACTCAGAAGTTTACACCTACGATGATCTGCATCGCCTGAAGACCTTTGATCAAGGCAAGATCAAAGCCGACCAGTCCGGTATCGAAGATCACTGGCGTGTGAACAAACACACCTGGTCGCTGGACGCTCTCGGCAATCAGCTTCAGTGGGCCGGGATCGATGACGAGGTCTATGTCAAGAATACGCCCAATGCGGCGAATGAATATTCCGCTCGGTTGGTTCGCGGTAATCATACGCCAGACAGATCCCAAGATGATCAGTTTGATTCCGACACCACTGCCAATTGGTCCAACCCTGGTGGAGGTGGTGATGGATTCAGCATCAATGACGGCAGTGATGGCTATCTAACCATAACCAGTGTGGGTGCTGATACGGTTGATGGCCATACAGAACGACTATTGCCTGATCCGGCCAGCACTCCCGAACCCCGCACGATTGTGCTTTACGGCGAGCCGAGCGAAGGCAATTCGGTCGGCGGAAGAATCTACTTCCCGAACGACTCGGGGCAGGCCGGTTTCGTCTTCGGCTATAAGTCATTCAATGATTATTGGGTTCGCGTGTTGGACGCTGGTGCTGACAGAGTTTACACATACCACGTGGTGGACGGCGTCAAAACGGAAATCAAGTCAAAGCCCTTGACGATTCCCGCGGGTTCCGACCAATGGTTGTATCTGCCCACCCAGAGCAAGGCTGTTAATTGGATCAGTGAAACCACGATCACAGATGGTATGCCATCAGGTCGGTGGGGTGTTTACAGTAATACCGCAGGTGTTAAGTTCCAGGAATATCTTCCGGATCGCTATCGTCGCTATGACGATATGGCTGGCCGCTGGCTGAACGACGCCCATATCGGCGGCAGTGGCAATGCGATTAATGTAAATACGGACAAGCTGTTTCTGGTAGGCATTCACACAAATCTGATCCGTGACCTCCGGGCCAATCAATTTGAGATGTATTTCAATGTGACGCCTCAGGGGGGTAGTACGTATGATGAAATCCGAATACTGTTCGACTACAAAAATGAATCTAATTACAAGTATGTTCGCCTCAAGGTAGGTCCCGGCGGTTCTGCTAAGAATCCGACCGGTGAAGAGATCGTTGATGGCGAAGTGGAACGATCGATTCAGAATAACTCGGTTGCGACCTCCCCTCCGGCCATCGGCGTCGGCGAGGTTCCTTGGGTGCGCATCACCTCGGATGGCTTAACGGTTAAGGTCTATATCGAATCATCCCCGCCATCCACTAAGCCAACATGGTCAAATGTCGTCTTTGAGGGTAACACGTTTTACGAAGCCCCCACGGGCGGTATGCTCGGTATCACGGCCCAGGCATGGAATCCAAGCATTGACGACCTGACGGTCAAAACCCACCCTGATGTCAACGGCGACTTCCAGGTCACCGAGCATATCGAAGACTTCACCATTGACGCCAACGGCTACGCCGACATCGGTCCGACCTACGACGCGGCTGGCAATCTCACCTATGATGGTGTGCACCAGTACGCTTACGACGCCTGGAACCGCCTCGTGAAAGCTGCCAAGGCCTATCGTGATCCGACCACCGGCGACGTTACGCCCGGCTCCGTGGTCGCCGACATGCGCTACGACGGCCTCGGCCGCCGCATCGAGAAGGCTGTGCAGAATTCCGCTGATCTCGACTGCACCTACGGCTTCTTCTACAACGGCCAGCAACTCGTCGAAACCCGCGACGGGTCCGACCTCGTCCTCAAGCAGTACGTCTGGGGCCTGCAGTACATCGACGAGCTCGTCCAGGTCGGCGTCAACGACGACCCTGCCGACGGCGCCGAGGACGACGTCGAGTCCTTCTACTACGCCATCCACAACGCCAACTACAACGTCCAGCTCATGGTCGACGCCGCCGGCGCCATCACCGAACGCTACGAATACGACCCCTATGGCCAACGCCACGTCTTCTTCTCCCCCGGACTCAACGACCCCCAGGCCTACGCGTCAACATACATTAGCCGCCGACTAACAGTCGGCGGAATCCCCCAACCCTATGGCCTGTGCGAATTCGGCCACCAGGGCCTGTTCCACGACGAAGAACTCGGCTTAATCTACAACCTCGCACGCATGCTGCACCCGAAGTTCGGAAGATTCATGCAACGCGACCCGCTGGGGTATGTCGATGGAATGTCAACGTACTATCGAAATGGCTCGCCAGACATTCTTGACCCTGAGGGACTCGCTACTATATCTATAGACATCGTGGCGCCAGTGGTAGACATAATTGACAACTATAAAGAATGGAAGAAGAGCGTTGCTCATGCTCCGATTGGCTCGGCCGGACTGACAGATCATTTCTATGAGGTAGATGTTGATGGTGTTCCAAGTAAAAGAAATTGCTGTTGCAAGTTTACAATTAAACGCATCAAAATGAGATCACATATTTATGTAAAGAACTTTGGTATATATGCCAATTATTCTGATGTTACATTATATCACGAGCGCAAGCACCATGATCTTTTAAGTCAGATAATCAATGATTATGCGGCGGTGTTAACTCCATGTGCGTCGTGTTGTGGTAAAGATATATTCGGGTTTCCTATTAAAGAAACTGCCAATAGCTGTGAAAAGAAGTCGCGGCGCTTGGAGCAATTAATAACTGACAACATCGGATGGGCGAATGACAAGGTGCAGCCATATTTTGACAAAGAAATATACAAGAGCTATGAAATAGACAAATATAACTGGACAAAAACAGGTGTCGATAGGGCGTATCGAGCGACGAACATATATTACAATGCTAGCATTAAGCCAAGGCTTGAGAATTGGGAATGTCGTGATGTCTTGACATTGGGCCTATTTTAGTAATCGAGATTATCGGTGATATGGTATTGTGCATTGTTTATAGGACAGTTCGAAAATGGACAGTAATATAGTAATGCATGTGTGCTGAGGTATCGCATGGCGCATTTGTGATGTGTGATAAATAGGGCGAAAATTATGACACCAGTTAAGCAGTCTACATGTATTATAACATCGACAATAATAGTTGTTGTTGTTGTAGCACTAATATGTTTTGTCCCAATTACGGCAAGCCGCAAAGTGCGACATATTGCAATCCGTGCAGTTGGAATGACTTCTGGTGAGCTGGTGCGTGAGCTTGGCTTGCCAGATATGCAAAACGAGGATAAATGGGTTTATTGGACAGAAGATCGTAGGAGGTACAGCTCATTATTAAAAATGTTCATAGAGTATGGTGAGGGGAGGCTGTTGCAAAGGCGTGTTAAGGTATATGAGTTGCAAAATGATAAAATTGTGAATGAAGAGTCATACATAGAGACATACAGAAGAAGCTATTAAGTGGTGCAGGCGATCCCCCTGAAGAACGACGCCCCACAAGCTTCCTTCTGTTAAGTAGGGAACATCAGTCGTGTAAATGCACGAAACAGTGCTGGTGAATCGAGTGATATTCATTCGAAATTTGATGATGGTTGTTGTGCTGTGTGTGCTGGCGCCGTCGGCGTGGGGGCAGTTGCGTTGGGAGCGGCATGAGGTGCGGATTGTGGCGAAGCCGGCGGATGAGTCGGCTTCGGCGGTGTTTGAGTTTGTCAATGAAGGCAAGACGCCGATCACGATCTCGCGCGTCACCACCTCCTGCGGGTGCACCACGGCGAAGCTGGATCAACAGCGCTACGAGCCCGGCGAGCGCGGGCGGATCGAGGCGTCGTTCGAGTTCGGCCGATACACGGGGGCGCAGCTGAAGACAATCCGCGTGTTCAGCGATGACCCGGTCCAGCCGGAGATGCATCTGACGATGCGCGTGATGGTGCCGAAGGTGTTGGAGATTGAGCCGTTCAGCGTCTTCTGGCGTCGCGAGGAGTTGCCCGCACCGAAGACGATCCGCATCACAACCGCCATCAGCGACCCGGTGGACATCACCTCCGTGGATGCGGGCGACGGGCCGTTCGAAGTCGAACTCAAAAAACTCGATCCCGGCCGCGTATATGAACTGATCGTGACCCCGAAGCAGACCGGTATCCTATCCCGCGCCCGTTTCACCCTGCACACGAACTACCCCACCTCCGCACCCCGACAATTCACCGCCTACGCTTCCACGCTGGGTGACAAGCGAAAGTGAAATGAATCAAGTAGGTGCAGTATCAGGGAACTACATATCATGCCGGGCTTCCACCCTTGCTGTTCGGGGTTAGCCAGATCAAAATCGCTCATCTTCAGCGTGTTTTCAAGCAGTCCCAGTAATAACTCGATGGGAATTCTTCCGGAGGCTTTTAACGCTGCCTTCCTGTTAATAATCTGCTCATCGTAAAAATGTTGATGTGCAGCGCTTCGATACATAGCCAACGAGGATATTTAGCTTCACATTCTCAGGCATGCTAAGCTCGATTGGCCAAGATAAATTGTCCTCCGCCCAAGCACTCGGACTGGGTACTATAACAAAAAACGCTATAAGAAAGATATGCACCCGGCGAAACGTGATGTGATTGTCTATATATGTTATGGCCATCCCGGAAATCCTTGCAGAGAGATGCTGTTTATTGTGTATGTATGACACACTCAGGGATAGTGATTGTACTAAACTACAAAAAATATGGATATCATGACCTGAAGGTCTTGACATGGCGGTATGGCATGGTACATAGATATCTGCACCACGAGTTGTGCGAGTAAATGTCATGATCTGTGTTCTGGGGACATCTCACAAACAAACCAGCAACTGCGGTTGCCATTTGTCTCATGACACAGCGGCACAGTCTGATCGCTTGATAACAATGAACCGATCCGTACGGGTCGGTTCATTTCTTGGGTGATGTATTCCTAGGGGGCGCCTGCCTGTTTGCGTGGACATCGTACCTTACGTCCCGCTGAATTCAGCCACGTTGGAGAACATGAAATTCCGGAGCGCGATGGTTGCGCGATTACGAAATATGCATCTGGCACGATCTCTTTGCTGAGGCCACAGACATGAGTCAGAAACAAAAGTCCTATCTAAACGCAGTGCTGATTGTATTGATCGTGATGGTCATTGTTGTGGGATTATGGTTGCCGTCAAGCCCTCGGGAGACTCCACCAGTCGCAGAAGAGCCCGCTGATATAGTACAGGGGCGCGCAGGATCTCGAAGTGATGGTCATAGCGTGACGCAGGGTGAACTTGCTGAAGGCGAAACCTGGGTTGGTGGGATTAAGCGGCCGAGAACAGACGTGTCGCCTACGAAGGCGGTAGAGAAGTCGGAAGAGGCTGTCGCACAAACAGCCGAGCCCGGCAAGCCAGCCGATCCATTTGACTACGGCCGTACGCCGCATATCAAGCCTGACGCCAATCCCCAAGTGGCTTCCGTTGCCCAGCGGATTCAGAACCGCGAAGTCGATCCGTTGGCCTACGGCCGTGCTGTCTCGGTAGCGGCCCGTCCTGAGCCCTTCGATGCCGAACGTTACCGCGATGATGCGGCGTACCGTCAGGCATATCTTGTAAATGTTGAGCCTGGTCGGGTGTTCGTATCGGCCCAGCCGGGCGAAGGCGTGCCGATTATCAGCCGTATCGGTTCTTATTTTAAATCAGTGACGCAAGGCCAAACCGTTCAGTTGCAGGTCAAAGCTGAGCCGGAGATGCCTGTGACGTTCACATCGTTCGATCTTGGCATATTTTCCAATCAACTGACCACCATTACGGTGGAATCCGACAAAAGTGGTATTGCCACAGCAGAACTCGTGGCCACGCCCGGAACAATCGAGGATGTGAACATCCTTGCCACGTCGCCGGTGGCGTCCGGACAGATCAAGTTCGTGGTGAACATCCAACTCCGCAAGCCGACGGCCAGCAGGAAGTAACACCGACCACAGAATCCAAGAGCTAAAAAGTGGATACATCAATGCATTCATTCAGCAACATCCATCACGGGGATAGGCACATGCAGTCGAACGAACAGAATCGGAAAGGCCGTCAATTCGGTCAGTTGGCGCACGGAATGTTAATCGTGGCTAATGTCGCCATGCTGTCTTTATTCATGGCGTATGAAACCAGGGCCCAGACCAGCGACAATGATAATTTATATAGTGAGAGCGACGGGCAAGAAGCGTCTGGGAATTCATCATCAGAGACCTGTGCCAATATCCACTTCAAGACCTGTACAGAGGATTGTGGTGACGACAAGGTAACATTGTCATGGTATAAGGATGAACCTGAGCCGGAATGTCCTGCTGGCTATCACTCCGATGGCTCGCTGATCGACAACTTCACATATAATTATCATCATTTTGGGTACGACTATCGGCTTGGCCGAACGGGTTCCGGTTGCACGTCATGCGGAGCTGGAGGAGCGTCCAGGGACAAGCTATTGAATCTGCAACTTCAGCGTCGTCACCGCAGCCGCGATATGACACAGGTCGGCAGCTTCGGTCCCGGCATTTTCAGCGAATATGATTTCAGAGCCCACGTGTATCCAGTCAACGGGGGACTTCAACTCGACTTGTTCGATCCCGGACTTACAGCCCCATTGCGCCTTGTCGACGGTCTCAATGGTGATGTCGCTGATGGCGTGTTTGTTGATCAGCGTAATAAGCGAGTCAAGGAAGCACGTCTTTTGGATAACTCAGGCCAAATCACCTCCACGCTCATTGGCGCGACTAAAATCCGTGTATATTCTTTCAACGGGACCAAGCATGACTTTGAACTGATGGATCTGGACTCAACGTATTCAGGTTCGCCGAACGGGTTGGACTATCTGCAATTGGTGCCGGAACCGGGTCCGGAATGGCAAGGGATATGGGGATTTGAGGAAGGGTCGGGTGCAGCCACAGTCGATAGTTCCGGTAGTGGTAACGACGGAACAATCAGTGGGGCGACGTGGGAAGTTGGTAAAGTTGGGTCGTATGCGTTGAGCTTTGATGGTGTTAATGACTACTTGACGTTGGGCAATCCCGCAAGCCTTCAGATCGAAGACCTACTCACTTTTGCCGTGTGGATAAAGCCGCACACTGCCAGCGGTTCGCAAGCGATAATTATCCACAAGGACGCCTCTACTGGCGCGAGTGTGTCGCTTAAGATTGCTGACGGCAAATACAAAGTTGGGACTTGGATTACAGCGAATTCTTATGCTGAAGCATCCATTCCGGCTGAGGATATCAACCAGTGGGTTCATCTGGCGGGAACTTATAATGGAGCGATATGGCAACTGTATCGTAATGGCGTCAAAGTTGCATCAAAGGCGGATGTTGTCGGCGTACCGACTTCAATCAATGGTGACTGGATGATTGGCAGTCTTTCAGGAGCATTGCCATTCTCAGGTGAGATTGATGACCTGAGAATAACCAAGCAAGCTCTGAGCCAGATTCAAATTGCCGATCTGGTCGGTTTAAACAGATATGGCCACTATCCGCTGGATGAGGGCGTCGGCGCCACAGCAGGTGATGTGTCTGGTAATAGCAATGATGGAACGATCAATGGGGCGATCTGGACAACCGGCAAAGTCGGTTCCTACGCGCTGAACTTTGACGGTGTTGATGACTATTTAGCAATCGGCAATCCCGTTGAGTTGCAGGCTACGGGATCGATTACATTGGCCGCATGGGTCAAGCCCGAAGCATTGGATGGTAATCGGGTGATCGTGATCCACAAGACGCCTAATAATGGTCAAAGCGTGGCCCTGAAGATTTTGGATGGCAAATATCAAATCAGCTCATGGGACGGTGAATCATCCGTTGTTGCGGATTCAGAGGTGCCGACAAATGACATTGCTCAATGGGTCCATCTGGTAGGAACTTATGATGGCGCCATGTGGCGGTTATATCGCAACGGTGTACTTGTTACGGCCACGCAGTCAGCCGGTAGCGTGCCACAAATCAATGGCGATTGGACAATCGGAGGCTTGTCGGATGGTTATTTCTACCAAGGCGGCATTGACGATGTTCGCATCTACAACCGCGCTATATCAGCCAATGAAATCGCTTCTTTGTCGCAAATGTCGTTGCTTGCCGGGCGGCTCGTACGCGTTGAAGATTTACGCGGTTATGCAATGGCCTTTACCTATCGAGACAGCGATTATACACCCCAGGAATTGGCGGATTCGCCGGATCGCCGCTGGCAGGTACGCACAGTAACCGATTCGCATCATCGTCAGATGACGTTCCACTATGGTCAGCAGCAGGTCTCGGGTCGCTGGGCGGTTAGCCAGATCGACCTGCCGAACAATGCCAGCATTAACTACAGTTATGCTGATGGCAAGCTTGCACAAGTGGCTCATCCTGATGGAGCGACGTCGACTTTTACTTATGGATGGAACGCCAAAGCTCAAGCGACAATCTTTGAGATCAATGACACAACAGCACAGGGCACCCACCGTCGCAAGAAGGCATACTTAAGCAACAATATCCAATATACACATGCCGACACCCAGGTTGATACTGCGGAGATGGTGAACCAATCCTCGCTGATGATTCGCATGCTGGTAAATGGCGTGGGTAAAGTTGCCTATCTGAATATGCCGGCTACAGAGTTAGACGGTAACAACAGTCGCATCATTTATGAGGGTAGAGGGCGCCTGAGGCTGATGCGCAGTGCTACCAAGGTGCAGTTCTTTGAAGATGGCTGGAAAAAAACCGATCCCTCCCTTGGCGAAAATGGGATTGTCGGGACGCTTGAGCCGACCTACATGCTGATGCCCTATACCAACCATGAGAACTGGTATCGGAATACAGAGCCAGTCAAATTCGACGCGCAAGGGCGCCAATACGACTTTACGTACGACGACGACGCGTACTTGCGCAGCAAAGCCTACTCTGATGGCACTAAGCGATGGGTCAGTTATGATGCCAACAAGAACATCATTCGTGATCGGGATCGCCTGCGACGTGTTACGAAATACACTTACGATGCACAGAATAACATGCTGACCAAAGCGGTTGGCTTGGTGGTTAATGATCAGGCCGTTGATGTGCCACAGCCTGAGCACGCGACGTACTCGTGGAGTTACTACAACGGTACGGAAGGTCCGGCGTTGACGACGGGCAATGCGACGGTTGACGCCAACGCGGCGAATCCGCAGCCAGTTCATTTGAAGAAGTCGGAGACAGACGCCAATGGCAATGTGACTTACTTCATTTACGATGCTGACAACTTCCTGATCGCGAAGGTTGATCCGGAGGATTCTGTCGGCAGTGGGCGTCCGGTCTATGCGTACACCTATGATACAGCTGGTCGCATGGCGACCAGCTGTGATCCGGTGGGGCGCTCAGCGACGTACTTCTACGATGCACGTGATCGCGTGATCCAGGTGCAGTATGACGACAACACCACCGAGCGCACCGCCTACGGAGCTCCCGGCAGCGGCGATGAAAACCTTGTCGTGGCGAAGCAGGATCGCAACGGCAACGTGACGACCTACGTGTATGACGATGCCGGTCGTCGCACGCAGACGATTACGGCGGCGTATCGGATTCCGTATGCGGATGTGACTGACGACACAAAGACCGATCTGGCGGCATTGCTGGTTGTCGGTAATGAGATCACGGATCCGTCGATCCGCATCGAAGAGACCTGCACGTACCTTGACGGCACGAACCTCAAAACATCCTGCGTACGTGCCGGCGAGAAAACTGAGTACGCCTATGACTACCGTCATCGCGTGGTTGAGACGACCGTCCACCCCCGCAATGACAAATCGCTGACAACGCGTCGTACGTATGTCGGCAACGAGTTGTTTAAAACGACCGATGCCTACGGTCGTGAGAGCTACAATGCCTATCGTGACTCCGACGGCCAACTCGTGCGCAAAGTGCAGGCGACGGCCCCGCAATTCACGCTGGCCGATGAGAATACGGTGTTCAACCTCGTCCGTGATCTGGACGCTAATGCCAAGTTCCTGGTCGAAGATGTGATCAAGGATGTTGAGGGACAGCTCACGGTGCATGTCGATGCGCGCAACAACGAATCACATATGAGCTACGACTCGCGCGGTCGGCGCACGCAGACGATCGAAGCCTTCGGCACCGCTGTCGAGGCCAAGACCGAAACGCTCTACGACGCCAACTCCAACGTCGTGGAAACCCGCAGCCCGCGTTACTTCGACAGTGGCGATGCGCACGGGTTCGGCAAGGCGCACACGGTGATGACCTACACCGGCCGTAATCTGCTGGCAACTCGCACCGAAGCCGCCGGCGCCGGGTCTTCCGAAGGCGAGGCCGCCGAGTCGTTCACCTATTATCTCGACGGCCGGGCCAAGGACCATACCGACTTCCGCGGCCATGTCATGACTCAGGTCTGGAAACCCTGCTGCGGCCGCCTCAGTGTCACGGCGCAGCCCGCCATCGATGACCCCGACAATCCCGGCAACACCTACCGCCCCGTGCACTTCACTAACACCGATGGTTACGGCAATGTCACGCACACCGCCGACGTCAAATGGACCGACGCCATTCTGCCCGACGGCTCGCACAATCCGCCCGATGCCCAGACCCTCCACGAAACCACCATGCTCTACGATGCCCGTAACCGGGTCTTTGCCACCACGCGATGGCTGCAGCCGCTGGGCTTTGTTGATCCCGACGATGTGCCCATCGCCGAACCTTACGAAATCACCGCCGGCCTGACCACGCGCTACATCTATGATGAGGATCTGACCGACGGCGTGGGCCTGGACTCGGCCGCCGGCTTCGCGGTCGACTTCGCCAACACTGCCGGTACAGGCAACACCTCCGGAAGTGTGTCTATCAAAGCCCTGATTGATGAACTGACCGCCGACGGCGTGACGTTCGATGGCACAAACCAGAACGGCTACGCCGTTGCCGTGATCAATCCCAACGGTGAGATCAGCGTGTCCATCACCGACGGCGCCGGCCGCTCAGTGGCTCAGGGTGTGATCGAACCACCCATCGTTAATGGCGTCGCCAATGCGAATGCCAATAACGTGATCACCTGGTCGACCACCGTCTACGACACCATCGTGGCGTTGGCCAACACCTTTGACGGTGGCATTTCCAGCGGTGATGTGGTGGAGACCGCCTCCGTCGACGCCTCCGACGACGTCACCAGATCGCGATCCGACGGTGCCGGCCGCACGCTGCAGTCCGTCGATCAACTCGCCAACATCACCAAACTCACCTACGACAACAACAGTAATCGCCTGTCCGTGCGAGACCCCAACAACATCGGCGATGATTGCGTCTTCGACCCCCGGAATCGCCGCACCTCATGCACCGATACCCAAGGCGATACCACCTCCACCGCCTATGATCACAACAGCATTGTCATCACCACGACCGACGCCAAGTCCCACTCGACGACCAGCGTCTTCGATGCGCGCGGCCGCCGCCTCACGGTGACCGATCGCAACAACGGTACGACGACGTACGCCTACGACTTCAACAACAACCTCACCCGCATCATCGACGCCGATAGCGCGACATTGGGCATCACCGATTACGAATATGACCCCCGGAATCTGAAGATCAAGGCGACCTATCCCACCAACTCCGGCACCCCCGGCACGCCCGGCTACGAAGTCGTCGAATATACCTACGACGCCGCTGGTCGGAGCCTGGTCAACACCGATCAGCTTGGCGACACCACAAGCTACGTCTTCGACATGGCCGACCGCCTGCTGCAGCGTAAGTATCGCCTGTCGGGCGCCGGCTCCGACGAGTCCGTCGACACCTTCACCTACGACCCCGCCTCCCGCATGCTCACCGCCGTCAAGGGCCGTTACGGCAACACGGTAACCATGACCTATGACACCGCCGGCCGAACCGCCAGCGAATCCCTCACCGTCGCCAGCCAGATCTATACCACCTTCCGGGCCTACGACGCGGACAATCGCAACACGCAACTGACCTACCCCGACGGCTCCATCGTCGACCGCACCTACACCGATCGCGATCAACTCCAGCAGGTCGACTACAATTCCAGCATGGTCGCTTCGTTCACCTACGACGACGCCATGCGCAAGACCCAACGCGTCCTGGGTGACACGCCCGGCACCACCACCGCCTACACCTACGGCCGCAACGACAACCTTGTCACCGCAATCACAGACGCCGCCGACGCAGCCCGAAGCTTCACCTACGCCTACGACGCCAACAAAAACCCCACCGCCGAAACCACCGGCGGCGTGATGGCCGGCTACTCCTTCACCGCCGGCTACGACACTGAAGATCGTCTGACGAGTTGGATCCGCGCCAACGGTACGGACAGCCAAACATGGAACCTGTCCCTCGTCGGCGACTGGAACTCCACCACGATCAACGGCGTCCTACAGAACCGCACGCACAACGCCGTGCACGAAGCTACGGTCATCGGCGGCAACTCACAGACGTTCGACGCCAAGGGCAACCAGCTGACCGACACCCAGGGCCGCACATTCACCTGGGACATCGATAACAAAATGGCCACGTCGAACGCGTCCGCCGCCGGCGGCTCGGCAACCTTGAGCTTCACCTACGATGCCCTCGGTCGACGCGTCAGCAAGAACGACGGCACAACGACCACCGTGTACGTCTGCGCCGGACAACAGGTCGTCGCCGAACGCGCCCAAACCAACGGCGGCGGTAACCCGCCATATTGGTCAGCGATCTACGTCTTCGGCACCTACGTTGACGAACCATTGATGAAGGTCGATGCATCGAGCAATAGGCACTACTACCACACGAATCGCCTGTATTGCGTCACGGCAATGACCGACACAGTCGGCACCGTCATCGAACGCTACGCCTACACCGCATACGGCGTCACCGCCATCCTCGACCCCACCGCAACCACCGCCCGCGCCACATCGAGCGTCGGCAATCCGTATATGTACACGGGACGGCGTCTCGATAACGAGTTCGCGTCGACCAGTGCCGATGCCATCTACTTCTACCGGGCTCGCTACTACGACCCGCAGCAGGGACGATTCATTGGACGTGATCCATTGGAGTATTTGGATGGAATGTTAATGTATGAGTATGCGAAGAATGGCGCTTTGAAGTGTGTAGATCCAAATGGCTTACGGAAATTAGCTGGAATTGGGCCTGATGGCATTCCGATTGTCACGCCCGTGACTGATGGGTTGTGGGATCTGTTCACAGGCCTTCTTACAGGAGATATATTTGACGAAGAGCCGCCTGCGCCAGCCGCAAGTATGAGATGTACATTTGTATTATTTGTAAATGGCATCACTAATACCGACAAATATGCTCGTGAATCATTTTTGGACCTGATCAAACGCCTTGGAATATCAGAGGAACAGGCTCAGCAAATTGCCAATGGCACACACGGCTTTAGAGGGGGTAAGGATCAGGAAGTGTTTATTGACGGACCAATGGCGGTTGAACTGTTGCAGTCGCACGGCGATCTACTCCAAGTCCTTCTTGAACAAATGCGTATTACAACATTGGCCGGAGAACGGGTGCGGCAAGCCATCACGGATATGGCAAATGCAGCCAACGCCAATGGATGTTGTTGTTACACCATTCATGTCTTTGCTCACAGCCAGGGTACGGCGACATTCAGGTCAATATTAAAGGATTTGCCGGATGACATTAAGGCGCAGATTAGCTATCACGGTTCAGGTCCACAGTCAGTGATTGGAGATGATGAAGGCTTGGGCGTTATCGATAATGTTGTGCATGAAGGCGACCCGGTACCAGAACTGGGAGATCCGCTGGGTTGGGATCGGCCACACCGGCGTGTCATCCCACATCGAGACACCTATCCTTGGGGCGACTGGCCAAATCCCGGAGCAACCAATAATCACAATTTTAGAAATTATTATGTAGATCAGTACAATGAGTCGACCCTTCGTGATACAAGCGCCTGTCCGGAGGGAGATGGATGAAGCATTGTCTTATATTCTGTTGCGTGTCAATGTTGTGTACGCTGGTTGGTTGCACAAGTGAATTCGAGACAAAAAGTCGAGATGTATTTCGCCAAGAGATGGCTGGGCGTTGTTTTGAATTAACGGTTCCAGCGTTTATTGAGCGAGTTGGCGGTCGTTATTTTATGTATCCGTCAGGAATCGCTCACAGATATCCGGATAGTATTGAAGAATACGAACAAATTATGCGCAGCGGTGGCTTAAAGCGGCTAGTTGGCGTGGTTCAAGAAGGTGCAGAAATTGAACTTATCGATGTGGATTTCAAAACGAACTACGAAGCAGGCGCATTTATGTACATATATGCACGCTTGCTTGGAGGAGAACATGAGGGAGAGATTGTTGTTTTAGCCCAAGAAATGGTCGATCGTGTCGTAAAAGATGATAGTGGAGGAGAAAGTGTGATAGAGAAAGACACGTTCTTTTACTATCCGATTCGATATCAAGTGCGTGGCGAATACTTACGTCCGTGTTTAAAGGGGGGCAAAAAGGGAGAAGTACATATTCCGAATGGCTCCGCCCCATAATCGCTCAATTGGTGTATTCGTGACGCAAATACCGTCGGAGCCACCTTCGACTGGTCCTCACTCCGCCCTCGGTCTACGTCATGTGCAAGTGGACAGTGTTGATGGTCCGCATACTGGGGCAGAAATGGGAGTGAGTACATATATGGAGTCACTACTGTCCCAACGTTACTCGGGGAAGATAAGGCCTCATGAACCAAATAGCAGAAATGGGAATGACTGATTGATGAGTACGGTTGTTGATTTTGATTACGACGCCGTCATGTGCAAGACCCAGCGCGTCCTGGCTAGTCAGAAAGAGTTTTGCGCCGCTGCTGCAAATTTGAAAGCAAAACCATGCCCCTTTGATGAAAATGGTGGTTACGGATGCCCTGTAGAAAAGCTCTGCAAATCTGAGGATCATCAGGTTGTGGGTGACGGCGCGGAGGTTCATTTCGCGGCGGCGGGTTTGATACTTTCGTGATGTCAGGGCGGAGCCAAAGTGGCGCTTGAGCATGAACATCACGGTCTCGACCTGCCAGCGCTGGCCGTAGGTCTCGTCGTCGAAGGCGGTGGCCATGAGGTAACGCCATTTGCCGGTCGGCAGTTTGAGCGTCGGTCGACCGGCGGTGGCGGGGATCAGCGAGGTGATGTTCAGGTATTCGCGCAGCAGGATGTGGTTGGGTTCGGAGTCGTAGCCGGCGTCGGCGATCAGCCGTTGCGGCACGGCGTTGACGCACATGCCGCCCATCAGCGGCAGCAGTTGGTCGACATCGGAGCGCGGGCCCATCGTGGCATGCGTGCCGAGGATCAGGTGGTTGTCGCAGTCGGCCACGACGCCGAGTTTGGCGAATCGGCGATAGGTCGTGGTTTGATACAAACCCGGCGATCGCGCTTTTCTTCGCACAAAGTATCGGCTGGCGCCGTCGAGTTCGAAGCCCGTCGAGTCGGCAGCGGCAGTGTCGATCGCCTCGGCGATCAGCGGCGAAGTCTCCAGCGATGTGTCCGGGTGACGATGCAGCAGCGCCACGGTCTGCGCGAGCATGCGGCGGATCAGCGCGTCGCGCAGAAGCCGCCGCTCGGCTTTCTGCAGCGTGGTGAAGTGCGGCACCTTCGCCAGCTGCATGTCGCCGCACAGCGTCGGCCAGTCGATGAGCATGGCGACGATGCCGCGGTAGTCGTTGCGTGTGAACTGCCGCAGTACGAGGATGGCGAACAACTGCGGCAGCGTGAAGTCGTGACGCGAGAACCGGTGGCCATAGCGCGGCAGCACCCGCCGGCCGACCCCCAGGGCCATCGCCGTCACCCTCCGTGGCGACTTGGATGTCAGGCTCATCGTTCATCATCTAACGCCTTGGACCCAACCGCGCAACCGAACACGCGCCGAACATTAAAGCTTTTCTACAGGGCAGGTTACGGACCATTTCAACCAGGCCCAGTACCAGCTAAATAACGTCTATGATTGCAGTCGCTGATCACTTAACAATCGTAAAATTCTTGGATGCCCAAGTGAATACATACACAAATGTTAATGGAGCAATGAACTGCGGGTTCAAAGTTATTGTCGCGTGCTTGGGAATAATGCTTGGTGCCTTTAATGGGTGTGCCGTTTCTACCAATAATCATTCCACTTTGAACTACACGGGAATACGTAGTGGACGCGAGATTCCCGAATCAATCAATCAATATACTCGAATCGCAGATGAAGTCGCTCGGATACATGTCGAGAAAACAAATCAATTTCTGGTTGAGAACGGCTATATCAAGATAGATGAGACGCCAGTGCAATTAGATGATTATCATGTTCGGGCCTATACTGGCAACCCGGTCAGGTTTTTTTATAAACTCAATCGCCCATTAGGGATTATGGGGAGTGTGACTCATTTTTGGGTTAGTATACAATATGAGAGTAATACATTTCATATCCAAATTGTGCCTGGCCGATGATTGTCCCCTAATCGCCCATTATGTGAAGCGTCCGGAGACGCCATGCGCGACGAGCTTGACCGTGTCGGTGACATTCAGCGCCCGTAGTCGATAGCATCGACTTTGGACGAATCGAATGGGTCGCTTCCACGTACTACGACCCTTCGGAACCATACCCTGACGAACTGAATCCATGAGACAGCCGTACCATCGCCAAGGTGTCCTGACCACAGTAAGTCAGCAATTGCTCTCGAACCTTCTTCATCTCCGCCTTGCTATTCCGGCCCATTGCCATCTTAGCGAAGATCGCTGAAGCCGTATCCCCGTCCCCAATATCCATCCCCTCATATGTCATGTCAGGCACCAGCACCGGCAACACGCCCTTGATCGAATAACTGCCATGGAAGTCCGGGTGGTAGTACCCTTCGCTCAGCACATTTTTCAAGTCGTACAGCCGCTCGACGCAGCGCCCCAGCGGCTCTGCCAAGTCAGGGAACAGCTCCGCCAACTTGTTGATCATTGTCTTCTCGTAAGGTGAATAAGTCACGATGCTCCCCTCGTCGCCCAAGTCAGCGATCAGTCGCTCAGCCAATTCCCGACGGCAGTCCTTTGATGTGTCAGCCAGATATTCACGATGATCATTAACCTGGCTCGGGGCAGAACAAATGTGGATGGAATATTGAGTCAGGATTGCCTCGTGGGGTGCGACATATGGGAATAGCGGAACGGCCGTTTTGAACGTCTCAAAGTCAAGGTAGTAGGCAGGCCACCGGATCGCCGCCAACTCATCAGCCAGACTGGGCTGCACGACTGGCTTTGCGATGGATTTGAGAGCCTTCGGCCATGCGAAACTGGTCAGCCACAGAAGGCGTCCCGTTGTCGTTGTGGCTCAGATGCCAGCCGCAGGTTGGGCAGGTTCGTGCGGCAAAGAATGTATGTTTGGTGACCAGCAGCATAGAGTGATTTCAAAGTGCGGTATTCTTGTATGCCACATGATATATACTGGAGTCAATACATATCTCTACGGCGAAACACAACCAAGTACACCAAAGCCTCTGGGCTCCAACCACTCCTCAGAACGTTCGCCTAGTTCTCCCAATATCGGCCAATAGTTGCCGTAGTCATCAAGAACCGAGTTGACGCTGTGATCGGCGATTGCTGCAGCTAATACGAAATCCATTTTGAACGGGACTCCAGCATACGCCACGCCGGGTTGATCCCAAGTCGGGTCGATTGCTCGCCCCGATCCATCGGTAATCCAAGCATGATGAACAATCAGGCCCTTTGAACTGTAGAGGGCGAATCCTTCGACGTAGTACAAATATTCATCGTCGCTGGCAAGTTCAAGGGCGTTCTTGAAGCATTGTTGTTTGTCGCCACGAGCCATCGTGTCGGGGCATGGTGTGGGAGCGTACCAGTGTCCGTGATCAATGACGAACTGGTAGCGGGACCGCCGCATGAATGAGGGCTTCTTGACTGTCGCATCCCTGTCATGGATTTGTTTCAACAGTTGTCGTTGGTCTGATGTCATGCTCATGGATGTTGGTATGGATGACAGGATTTTATCCAGCCGGGAAAGAAGTAGCGATCGGTCTTACAAATCAAATAGCCAGATACAGCCCCCCATGCCTACCCCGGTTATTTCTGTGGGTCCCATACCGGCAAAAAGGTACACCGGCCAACGGCCGGGTGCCCAAGCATTACCTTACCCCGTTAGATTCTCAATCCATGTCGTGTAGCAAGCCCCGTGCAGATGAAGGGTCAATCAGTTGTTTGTCATCCGCACCAGTTCTTCTTTCGCCCAGGCCTGCCACTGTGGTCGTGAGTCTCGCATGACCAACTGTTGAAGCAGATCTCTTACTTCCTGCGTTCGGTCACCCCGGCGGATGAGTGTTCGAGCGAGGTTGCCGATGATTTCAGGGTTTTCGGGGGCGAGTTTTAAAGCATCGTGGAAGCATGTGATGGCTTGATCGAGTTGTCCGGCCTGCTCGTGAACGAGGCCGAGGTTATTCAGCGGCTCAGCTTTCTGCGGCATGAGTTTGGCGGCGTACTGGAACTCCCAGGCGGCGAGGTAGAGCTTTTGCTGCTGGAAGTACAACTGGCCGAGATTGTTGTGTGCCGGGCCGTAGTTCACATCGGCTTCGAGGGCGCGTTTGAATGCGGCTTCGGCCTCGTCGGACTTGCCTTGGTCGAGTGCTTTGAGTCCCTGCTGATGAAAATACTTGGCCGCTTCCGGGTTGCGGCCAAGTTCCTGCGAGACGGTTTCGTATTCGCGGGACACACGCGTGGTGTTATTGCACCCGACCAGTGACACAAGCAGGCACAGCGTTAAGCAGGTAAGTCGTAACATCAGAAGTGTGACACTCCACGGTCAGGGGTTCTTGTCGGGACTGTATTGTAAGTGGCTGAGTGTGAACTCGGTATTCCAGGTTTGGTCATCGGATTCACTGCGTGGCGCCGACAGGCGGATGCCGCGGATGCGCAGCGATGGCGACGTGGCGGTGAGTTGATGCATCAGACCGAGCAATTGCTTGAGCGTCGCCTGGCGTAGCTCGATACGTGTGGGTTGCTCGCGATAGGCCGTTCGGCCAAGCCGGCGGGCAGGCTCGGGGCTGATACGAACGATCGCATCAGTGTGTATTCCCTGCTTCTCGGCGGCTTCCTCGATCTGACGCGACAGGTCAGTAAACGCCAGTTCATGGTCGCCGACCAGTTGTGGTTGTCGGCGAGTTTGCTGGATCATCTGCGCCAACTTGCTGCACTCCGCCAGGTCTTTGGCGGTGGCCGAGGCATTGGCCTTTGCCTGCGACATGGCACTGTAAGACCATGCGACGACTGCGAGCAGCATGGCCAGCAGTGTCGTGATGAGTACCAGTTGTCGTCGCTGGGGGCTCATGGTTTGGTGTTCCCGGAGATCTGGAGAACGAAGCTGACGCCGCCGTCTTTCAGAGCCTGGGTGCGTGGGGGGGCGACGTTGAATTGCCCGCGCTGGCGCAGTGCTTTGGCGATGGCATCGGCATCGCTGTGCGAGCGAGCTTGGCCATCGATGATGATGCGATCGGGGTCGAGCCGCAGCTCAAGCAAGCGGAAGCGCAGTTTTATCGGCAACGATTCGAGCAGTCGCACAAGGTCATCTAGCGATGAGGCGGTCAGGTCGGGTGCATCATCGGAACCACGGACGCCAGCAAGTCGTTTATGCTCGCTGGTCAGTTGCAACCGAGGCGCGGCGAGCACTCGCTGGCCAGGGAGGGTTGTTTTCAGTAGCTCAAGCTGCCGGGCATAGTAGTTGTTCGCGAGTTGGTTATAGCTCTGAGCGCGCCAGAGCATGACGCCGGCGCTACAGAGCATGAATAGCACCACGGCTACAAGCAGTGCGATGAGTGGGCGGCGCACACTGCGAAGCGAGTCGCCGACAGCAAGCGGCCCACGGCGCAGGTTGATCCACGGCTGGACATTGCCGGTGGCGATTTGTGTGGCGCAGGTTCCAATGTGTGCGCACGGATCGTCAATATTTGCGGCTGTATCCAGATTTTCGGCCTGCAGGATTTGTTTAATCTCATCGGGTTGATTCGGTGCGATATACCAACCTGTCGGCGCTCCGGCATGTGTGATCAGTATGTCGGTATGTCCGTTGATTGCGAAGGTGACCGTGTCCGTATCGTGCGAATCCGTATCCGTCGCCTGTTGGCCGACGAGCATCGCGGCAGGGCAGATCCAGCCGATGTGAATGCCTTCATTTTCGAGCTCATGAATGAACAATTCAAGTTTTGAGATCGGGACACAAACGCCGAGTCGGCGTGAACGTGTTGCAAGATCGTCCTGATCTTCTGAATCGGGTGAGTCTGTTTGTTCCGGGGTTGATTCTCCTTCCGACGAACAAGGCGCGAAGTCGGCGACAAAATCCTCCGCGGCGATCGGCAGATACTCTTCCAGACGATATCCCAACGCTTCGTCGCTTCGTTTGGTCTTGTTGCCTATTTCAACAGCCGCGGCCTGGCACCACATCGAAGGAATCGCCAGGACAATCTCAGAATCGTGGGACCCAATCGCACGGATGCATTCAGCGATTTGCTGCTGTGGCGGAGCCTCGGCATCTATCGCCACCGGGTGTCGCTCAATACGATCACCTTCGGCTGCGATGATCGTCGCAGCATGTTCATCAATCAGTATGGCGGTGATCCGAGGGGTCATTTATTTTTGCCGTCTTCGACGATCTCCAGCGTGATCTCGCGATTGTCAAAGTGTACCGTCGCGGCTTTCGGTGTGATGGAACGTATTTCCGCAGGTCCATGAGTGGTTTCGATGGCCTGGCCGACAGCTAGAAGTTGCCGATTGCCACCGCCGAGATCGAATAACCCTTTGGAGTGAGACGAGCCAATGATGGTGCCGATCAAACGAACGTTCAGAGGCTTCGGCGGTGGTGGCGGCGGGGGGGCTTTGGGTGCAGGCGGCGGCGGATCATGCAAAGGGCGACGGAGTTGAAGATTCCACAATTTCTGTAGTCGCTTAGCGTCTAGTTGGCCCTGGGTCTGGCTTGGCGTATCGGGTGGTGCAGTCGTCGAGTCGGCGACAGCCGCATCAATCCGGGGTACGGCCAGTGGCAATTGAATCGCCAGCACGATGGACCCGGCGGCGCCCACCAGCGTCACCGCCGAAGCCAGCCACAAACTATTGCGTGATCGTCTGCTCGTCATCGTCACCACTCAAAATGCCATTGGGCAGTCTTGCCGCCTGGCTGGCGGTCATGCGCTGTTTCGAGGACCGCCAGATGATCCCATTGTCGATGCTTGTCGGTCATCGTGATCCAGAGACTGTGACAGCCGGAAGTTTCGGTCAGCAGTCGCGTCAATGCCTGGCGACTCGATTTGTTGACGTCTTCCAGACCGGCAATTGCTTCGTTGACGTTCGGCACGACATCCATCTGGCGCAAGTCAATCAATTGCTGAATGGCGGTGTGATCGGCCAGCGGCTCAAGCACCTCGCGCAGCACCAGAGGAGGAGTGCGGTGCCAGTGCAGTTTGCCGTTGCCCCAGCAGGTCAGTTGCGCGGCGGCGGCATGAAGCGAGGCCGTCGAACAGGTTTCAAAAAGCTCGCCAAAACTTTGAATCTTCTTGTCATGCTTACCGGCATCAAAGATGGCCAGTGAACGGACCTCCGGTGGCAAGGCGGTATCGCTGTCGGTTGCCAATTGGCGGACATTGTCATAAACGCTGCGACGCGATCGAGTCGCCAGTAGTGTATTGACATTTGCCTTGGCCTGCTCGTCAGCGAGCGTGAGTTCGAATGCCATGTCGCCAAGAAGGCATTGGATGTTCACATGAGCGACGGGTTGGTCGAGGTCCTGCTCGGCTGTCTTCAGAATCTGTTCGGCATGAGGCAAAATCGCGGCCGTCAGGCTCAATGTTCCCCAGTGGCGTTGCAGATCATCTTGATGGCATTGAGCATTCAGCGCCGTGGCCATGCTGCGACGCGCTACAGCCGCCAGCGTTACTGAGGCAATCACGATCAGCACAAGCGTGAGGATGAGCACGAAGCCCCGATGTGATGAGCGGGAAGTCATCATGAGGCGCCTCCTCGCATGATGACATCATCGATCAACGGCTTCTTTGCATCGGAACAGGTGACGACCAGCCGATAGGCGGTCGATTCCGGCGATGAGGGGGCGGTCGTCGCTGAGGGCAGGGGTCTCATGGGTGTCAGCATGAATTGCGAGACGTCGGTTGCGAGCAGGTGGCGATGTGTGTTGGTTGCCGTCAGATCATCGACATCTCGCTGCTGGCGAACAAGGATGGTGAGTTCTTCATGCTGTTCGATGAGGTATTCGACTTCGGCACGGCGATGTGTCGGCGTCAATGACTGGGAATCCAGTGCGCCATATCCCTGAATCTTAATATGATTGGCTTCGACCGTGATATCCTGGGCGTGCATCAGGTCGTGCCGCACGAGGCTGATCAGCAACTGCGTCGTGTGATCCTGGCTGAAGTCTCCGGCCTCAGTGGTTGATCGTGGCGACGAGATCGCCGTGATCACTGTCAGCAGGCCCAACATCAACAGGGTCGAAAGCGCTAACGCCGCAATCAGCTCAAGCAGGGTGAAGCCGGGCTGTCTGCACGCAGGCATCACGGAGCATCCTCCCGAAGCGCGGACGCATCACTGGAGGCCGGCAGTGGGGCGGCCAGATCGAGTTGCATTACGACTTCGCCGCTGAGTTTGTCGGTAACCGTCAGTCGGATGATCTGCGCGCCAAGAGTCTCCAGTGAATCGTCCACCAGCGATTTGGTTTGCCACTGGTAGTCTTCACTGCCGGGCAGATCGCCGGAGGCGGGGGTGGGAATTGGCGTAGATATTGTGCCGCCGGTTTCTCTTCCGGGGGTGGGGGCGGGGGCTGTCCACCATTGGGTCAACATGGCGTCGACAGCGTGTGTTACCTGCAACATGCGCTCAGCACGCGCGAGTTGCCGCACCTGTTGCGCATGGGCCATGAGCACACTGACCAACAACGTGCCGACTAGCGCTAATGCTGCCAGCACCTCAATCAGTGACAGGCCTGAGCATTGCGAAGATGTTTTCGATCGATTGTTCATCGGCGTATTCGTGAATCCTGCCGGTCATGCCGCTGACCATCAGCCAGCGGGTGTCTTGGGAATCCGTCAACTGGACCGCGTAGCTTTCACTGCGGCCCTCGGGGCCGATCGGCAAGTCCAACCGGCGGTCGTCTACCGTCTGTTGCGGTGTGATGATCGACACGATGCGATAGCGGTCGGGGATCATCAGGCGATGCGATCGCAGATCGTCGTTGGCGTACTGGGTATCTTCTTGTGAACGCCAGAGCGTCTGTTCGTCGAGATCAATATGCAGAATGATGGCTTGGTTAAACCGCCGGGCATAGATGCGCGACAACGCATCAAGTTGCTCGATCTGGTCAGCGACATCATCAAATAACACCGACTGTTGCCGATCGGCCATGGTCCATGCGACGGCGCTGGCCAGCAGGCCCATCAACACCAGCACGGCGACAATCTCAATCAACGTGAATCCTCGCCCCCGGAAATCCCGTCTTCGGAACCCCCGGAAGTGGTTTCTCTGGCAATTCATGGTGAGGCTCCGGTCGTCGAGGCATCGCCAAGCTGCCAACTGCCGATGTCCGCATCGGCGGTGCCTTCGGTTCCTCCTTCACGACCGTCGGCGCCGAGACTCATCACGTCGAACGGTTCCTCACGCCCGGGGATCGTATAGATGTACGGACGCCCCCACGGATCATTGCGGGTCTTTAATGGCAGGACGTCCAAGCCCTGTTCGGTCGTGGGATATACGCCGTGCTGGGCGTGGTAGGTCTCAATCGCGCCGACGATCGTCGCGATGTCGCTCTTGGTCCGCGTGCTGCGGGCGGTTTCGACATAATCGCCTACCTTGATTGCCACCGCCCCGGCCAGCAGGCCGATGATGACGACCACCACCATGATCTCCACAAGGCTGAATCCCCGCCCCCGGAAGCTTTGCCCGCGGAAATCGTGGCGCCGCATCGTTGCAAGTCTGTACTCGGCGCCGTGTCGAATGCTCATTTCACAATACATTGCCAGCCTCCAGAATCGGCATGACGGTGGCGAAGGCGATGAAGCCGACCACGGTCGCCAGCACGATGATGAGTATTGGTTCCAACAGGGCGGTCAGCCTTGCCGTGGCGGTCTGCACCTGTTTGTCGTAGTCCATCGCCAGACGTTCGAGCATGTCTTCAAGCCGCCCCGAGTGCTGTCCGACGGCGAAGACCTGCACGACCGCCGGACTGAAAGCCCCCGACTCGGCCAGGGCCGGCCCGATGTCACGGCCGGCAATGACCGCCTTCTCACAATCTTCCAGCGAACTCGCCAGGACACGATTGGTCGTCGTTTGCCGGGCGATGCGCAACGTATCGACGAACTCCACCCCGCTGCGCATCAGCGCCGCGATAATCAGGGACAATCGCACGATGACCTGTTTGCGGATGATGGTGCCGAGGAGCGGCAGTTTCAGTTGGAGTCGATCCCAACTCAGGCGGCCGCGCTCGGTTGAAAGCAGCATGTTGAACGTCAAGCCGAGACCCAGCACGCCCGCCAGAATCAACCACCACCAGTGCCGCAATCCGTCGCTGAGTGTTTTGACGATCAACGTCGTCGTCGGCAGCGGACGTCCCGATTCGATCAGCATGCTCAGAAGATTCGGCACGACATAGCTCATTAAAAACACCGCCACGCCGAGGCCCATCAAAAGCACGATCAGCGGATACATCAGCGCCGTACCGACGCGCCCGCGAAGTTGTTGGGATCGCTCACGGAAGTCGGCGACTTGGGCCAGCGAGTCATCGAGTGTGCCGGCGTTCTCACCGACGTGCGTGATGGCGATGGCCAATTCGTCGAAGACCTCCGATTGCCGGCGCATCGCTTCGGCGAGAGCGACACCACTGGATACGTCATCGCGTAGTTGCAGAATCACAGTCTGGAAACGCCCGCGGTATTGCTGTGACACGGTATCGAGAGCTTCCAGAAGCGGCACGCCGACGGCCAGCAGTGTAGAAATCTCACGAAGAAATGTCGTGACCTGGCCCGAACTCTGACGGAACCAGCGCGGCGAACTTCCACGACTGTCCGACTCGTCCTGGGCTTTTTCCATCCGGGGGTTTCGGGAGTTCCGGGGGCGGGAGCGTGTGGTGCGAATCTGTTCGATTTCCAGGCCACGCTGGCGGAGCTGATCCCGAGCCGCACGGGCCGTGTCGGCAATGACGGTGCCGGTCGTCAGTTCACCCGATGAAGCAGGATCGATCGCCTTGTATGAGAACACCGGCATGATCAATCCTCATCCTCATCGTCGGGCTGGGCCTGCATGGTGACACGCAGCACTTCATCGATGGTGGTTTGACCTGCGAGGACCTTCTCGACTCCGTCGTCGCGCAACGTCCGCATGCCGGATTCAATCGCCTGCGATTTGATCGCCGCGGCGGTCTGGCGGGCATTGACCAGTCGCCGCACCTTGTTGTTGATCGTCAGCAATTCAAACAGACCCAAACGGCCACGATAGCCCGTGTCACGACAAACATCACAGCCGACTCCATTGCGAATCGACGCATCCACCGCATCATCCGGGGCGATCCCGATCCTCGCCAGGTCGGCGATGTCCGCTTCAATCGGATGGGCGCACTTGTCGCACACGCGCCGCGTGAGTCGTTGGGCCAGCACCGCCACCAGTGAACTGGCCACCAGGTAGGGTTCAATCCCAAGGTCCAGCAATCGCGCCACGGCACTGGCCGCATCGTTGGTATGCAGCGTCGAGAAGACCAGGTGGCCCGTCAGTGCCGACTGGATCGCCATCACGGCCGTCTCATGATCGCGGATTTCGCCCACCATGATGATGTCCGGGTCCTGTCGCAGCACGCTGCGCAGCCCGCTGGCGAAAGTCATGCCTTTACGTGTCGACACCTGCGTCTGACTGATCCCAGGCAGCTGATATTCGATGGGGTCTTCGAGCGTGAGAATGTTCTTCTCTTTGCCGTTGATCTGCTGCAGGGCGGCATAGAGCGTCGTCGATTTACCGCTGCCGGTCGGACCGGTGACCAGAATCAATCCGTGCTCGACCGTGATGAACTCGCGGAACTGATTCAACACTTCCGGGGGCATGCCGAGTTCAGGCAATGTATACAGCCGGGCGCTCTTGTCGAGCAGGCGGATCACGATACGTTCGCCGAAGCTTGTGGGAATCACGCTGATGCGCAGGTCGATGATGCGGTCGCCCACCTGCACCGTCGTGCGTCCGTCCTGCGGTAGCCGCTTCTCAGCGATGTTCATCTTGCCCATCACCTTCACGCGACTGACCACTTCATCCTGGCGCCCTTTGGGCAGATCAAACGCGTCGAACAGCACGCCGTCGATGCGCATCCGCACGATCACCCGGTCTTCATAAGGTTGCACGTGAACATCCGACGCCTGCGCCTTGACCGCCTCGAACAGCACCAGATTGATCAGCTTGATCACCGGCGCCCGGCCCGCTGTATCGAGCAAGTCCTCTCCGGCTGCCAGGCCATCCTTCCGGGGGTCGATGATCTGATCGACGTCCTTTCGCAGGTGCTCGATGAATGACTCGGCGGCGCCTTCCTGCGATTGATAGGCTCGGTTGATTGCCCCCGTTAGCTGCTCGGGCGTCGTGACCAGCGGCCGAACCATACACCCCATCGTTCGGGCGATGACATCTAATTTCTGCCACGAATCAAGCGATGTGATGGCGACAAGCAAGGTGTTGCCTTCACGAGTCAGCCCCAGCACCCCGTGCCGCCGGGCATGACTGATCGGAATGCGCTCGATGAAGGAGGGATCGATCTCATGGGATGACAAGTCCTCGACGAATGCAACGTTCAACCGTTCCGCCAGACATTGCAACTGATCCGGCGGGGGCGCAGCCACACTCACGGAGACGGGATTCCCGGGGGTAGTGCTTCCGGGGAAATTTCCGGGAGCGGGGTTTCCGGAGGTGGACGTGATTGATCTCATCGAATCAGCATCGGCTTACTGGTCGGATAGTCACTGGCCAACTCGGCGGCGTGCTGGTCACGGTTTGAGTAAAACAGCAGGTCGCGGAACTTGTCATCACGCAGAATGACCGGTCGAATGAACACGAACAGACTCGAATCCGCGCTCGTGTTCGATGTGTTGCCGATCAAATCACCTAACAAGGGAATCTGATCGACCAGCGGAATCGTCGAGCGGCTTTCGGTCTGATCCTGCCGCTTGAGTCCGCCAACGATGATCGTGTGTCCGTCGGGGATCAACACTTCGCTGCTGATGCCGTTGGTCTGCCGTGGCGGAGGCACCGTCTCGCTGCCATCGCCTGTGAAGCTGTTGAGTTCAATCTGATATTCAAGCTGCAGGTGATCACCTTCGCTGATGTGCGGCGTCAGTGTCACCGTCGTACCTGCTGAGGCGAATCCCGCAAAACTCGTGGTCGCGACCGTGTCCGACGCGTTGACCGATGTGAACGGCGCTTCATTAACGCTCGTCAAGGTGCCTGTCGCGTTGTCGCTGACCAGTATCTTTGGCGCCGAGACGACCTTCGACCTTGCATTGGTCTTCAATGCCCGAATGATCACATCCGCGATATCAGCACTGACCAATGCCCCGTTGAACCCCAGCCCCGGCGATAAAGACAGTCGCCCGGTATCCGCATCCACCTCGCTGAGGCCGAACGATCCGAACGTCAACACTTTGCCCTTGTCGCCGGCATCGGACGTACGCGAAACTTCCACGCCAAACGAGTATCCGTTGCTTGTATCCAGTGTCACAATCGTCGCTTCCAGCAGAACCTGCGGGCGGCGGCGATCAAGCCGCTCGATGAGTTGTGCATACAACTCCTGCATCGCCGGGGGCGCGACGACAATGATGGTATTGGTGTTCACATCCGCCATGACGTGCGCTTTACCCTGTTCAACGGCTGCGCTCAGATTGCCGAATGACGAAGTCGGGATGGCGCCGGCAGTGGTTTGTTCTGCATCCGTGTTGCTCGGGCGATAGCCCGGCGGTCGGGGCAGGTCGGTTTGGTTCGTATTGCTTACCGGCGGCTGATTAGGGCCTGTCGTTCCTGGAACGTCGTTAAGTCGTCCCGCACGTGAATACATCGAGCGCGTGTCGCCACCGCTGACCTTCGCCTCGCCTAACCCGGCTTCGGTTTCGATCGAACGTAGCGTGGCCAGCACTTCCGTGGCAGTGGCGTTTTCGAGTTTGTAGAAACGAATCGGACGCTGCGATTCGGTGACGGGTTGATCGACCTCCGTTTTCAGCTTCGCCAGCTTGGCATGAATATCCGGAGTCGTCGTCACAATCAACATGTTGGACTTCTTGTAGACCGACGACTTATACAGCTTTTTGGCCGTGACTTCGCCAATTAACTCTTTGAACACCCGATCGACTTCCTCCGGTGAGGCTGACTCGAATGTGTACGCCTCCGGTACGACGTTCAACGACACGTCCAGTGATTGGGCGAAGGTCTCGGCATCGCTTACCGCGGCGCCCGAGCCCACCAGGATCAACTGATTCGTTCGAGGGTCTTGCAGTACCTCCACGTCGGGTTGGGCGCTTCGCGCTCCCGCTCCGGAAGAAGAGCCTTTGGCCTTGGCGGACAACACCTGCGTCAACTGCTGAGCCAGTTGCTGAACTTCCATGTGCTCCACAGCAACGAATCGCACGACCGCCGGTTCGCCCGGTTGGTCCACCTGGGCGATCATCTTCGACACCCGTGCCATGTTCGAAACGTAGTCGGTCACGATCAATAGCTGCTGGTCAACCAGTGGAATCGAGTTGCCGCTCTGCGGCGTCAAAAAAGGCTTGATGATCTGGTCGGCGCGCTGAGCATCGGCGTATTGAAGCGTAAATATCTGTGTCACTGCCGCCACAGTCTTTCGGTCCGCTTCATCCGCAGGTACAGCAATCTCGGCCAGTTGTCGGATCTGCGTGATGCGCTTCCACCCCGGCTGCTCGGCGTCGACCAGCGCCAGCCCCTTCATTTTCAACGTGCTTTCAAGCAAACCAAGCAGCGACTCGACGGGAATCTTCCCGGGGGCTTTGATCGTGACGCGCTTGTTCGCGATCTGCTCGTCATAAAAGATGTTCAGGTTCAAACGCTCGGACACGTAGTCGACGAGAATTTTCAGTTCGACATTTTCGGGCAGGTTCAGTTGAATCGACGTGTCGTCTTCAGCGAGGGTCGTGAGATTGAAAGTCACGAGACACAGCAAAATCGAAAAAACACATTGATGAAGGAACGCTTGCCGCTGGAAGAAATGTTTGTGGCGCATCCCGGATTCCTCAAAAAATCTGAAGACGGTGCGCATCGTACCAACTCCCGAGAACGTTGTGTATGGGGATGGCGAAAAATATCTCATGAGTTGTTCACATGGGCTTGACACCACGGTCGTGAACTCGGTATACAAGGAATCGCACCTTGAATTGTGCGAGTACGTATTATGTTGTTCGATCTGGGGACAATTCAACCTTCGACTCTCGCTTTCTGCGGTCGGTTTGGTCGCATGGCGGGACATCAAGAATTCATTGACGTGAACCGGCCTTCGTGGGTCGGTTCTTATATTAACCGGGTCATTCCTGGGGAGCTTTTGCGCGTCTGGTGGGGGCGTCGGTTCTGACGTCCCGCTGAATTCGACACGTTGGAGAACTTGAAATTCCGGTGCGCGATTGGTGCGCCTAGATCAAGGAGCCTGCCATGGCGGTTATCAAGAAACATTGGTTCGCAGTCACATTCAACACCGCGTTGATCGTTGTGGCGGTCGCCTGGGTGATTCTGGCGTATGCGCTGCCGCGTGTCGTGCAGGGGCAGTCGGCGATTGCGACGCCTGTTGAGGCGCTCTCGGTCTACGACTACCAGCACGTGCAGGCCTTGCGGCGTGACCTGACGATGTCGAACGCCGACCTCGGCGCCATGGGGCTGACGCAGGTCCAGGCGGAGCAGATGATCGGGACGATTCGTGACTGGTACCTGGCGAACAAGGCCGCCGCGGACCAGTATGACCGCAACATCCAAACCGCCAAACGCAATCTGCGTCAGACGATGCAGAAGATTCACGTGGGCCCGCGGAATGAAACGGTGCTGCGCCAGATGCCCGGATTACAGAAGCAGTTGGCCGACGCCGCGACAGCGAAGAAAGCGATGCTGGACAATCTCGCCAGCCAACTGGTGGTACGTCTGGAAACCGCCCAGCAGTCGCGCTGGCAGAAGCGTCGAGATAATGCTGGCCTGCCCGAACCTTACCGTGGCACAACGTTGAACCAGGCACAACTTCAACAACTCACCCGCGCCGCCCGTCGCCCGGAGGCGGCCGGTTCCATCGAAAACAACATCCTCAACTTCAGCCAGAAGCAGCAGATTCAGGAAGCACGGCAGATCGCCGCGTCTCATATGTCAGGCGTGATCAAGGCCGACGAAACCATGCTGCCGCTGCCGGAAGAACTGAAGCCCGAGGCAGTGGAACCAGTGATTATCGAAGTTTCCGAGATGCCGTAACCGAGTCAGAAATGCCCTGTAGAAAAGCTCTGATGTTCGGCGCGTGTTCGGTTGCGCGGTTGGGTCCAAGGCGTTAGATGATGAACGATGAGCCTGACATCCAAGTCGCCACGGAGGGTGACGGCGATGGCCCTGGGGGTCGGCCGGCGGGTGCTGCCGCGCTACGGTCACCGGTTCTCGCGTCACGACTTCACGCTGCCGCAGTTGTTCGCCGTCCTCGTACTGCGGCAGTTCACACGCAACGACTATCGCGGCATCGTCGCCATGCTCATCGACTGGCCGACGCTGTGCAGCGACATGCAGCTTGCGAAGGTGCCGCACTTCACCACGCTGCAGAAGGCCGAGCGACGGCTTCTGCGCGACGCGCTGATCCGCCGCATGCTCGCGCAGACCGTGGCGCTGTTGCATCGTCATCCGGACACATCGCTGGAGACTTCGCCGCTGATCGCCGAAGCGATCGACACTGCCGCTGCCGACTCGACGGGCTTCGAACTCGACGGCGCCAGCCGATACTTTGTGCGAAGAAAAGCGCGATCGCCGGGTTTGTATCAAACCACGACCTATCGCCGATTCGCCAAACTCGGCGTCGTGGCCGATTGCGACAACCACCTGATCCTCGGCACCCACGCCACGATGGGCCCGCGCCCCGATGTCGATCAACTGCTGCCGCTGATGGGCGGCATGTGCGTCAACGCCGTGCCGCAACGGCTGATCGCCGACGCCGGCTACGACTCCGAACCCAACCACATCCTGCTGCGCGAATACCTGAACATCACCTCGCTGATCCCCGCCACCGCCGGTCGACCGACGCTCAAACTGCCGACCGGCAAATGGCGTTACCTCATGGCCACCGCCTTCGACGACGAGACCTACGGCCAGCGCTGGCAGGTCGAGACCGTGATGTTCATGCTCAAGCGCCACTTTGGCTCCGCCCTGACATCACGAAAGTATCAAACCCGCCGCCGCGAAATGAACCTCCGCGCCGTCACCCACAACCTGATGATCCTCAGATTTGCAGAGCTTTTCTACAGGGCAAGTCAGAAATGGCAACGGCAGGCTTATGTTGAATAGACGAATCAATTTGTATTTTGCACTTTCAATCTACCGCTTGAGGTGATAGCGATGACAGCAAACTTTCGGGTGTCGGTCCTGGCGATGACTGCCTTCTTCCTTGCCATGTGGCTCGCGCCATGCGTTGCACATGCCGGTAGTTCAGAGAGCGGTCCCTCGGCGAATCGAGTCAATGTCGAAAAAGCGATGCGAGATTTTCAGATACGCTATCACACGGTGACAGGTAATTATTACACGTGGCCAAAATGCTTCGGCTGTGGTGGAAACAAGGCGGCAACGCCTCACTATCCTGCAGACTATTTTTATGGCAAAACGTTGACAGATCGTGAGATGGTGATCTTGGTCATGGCCCTTCGTGACGCCTTTTGGGGGACGAATGTATACTTGTCATTTTTAAAATATGACCCTGAGGGGCAGGAAGATATACAACATTTCACGTCTTCTGATATGCCTGAAATCTTATCCACAACTGTTGAATCTAACTATCGAGGGACATGCCAGACGATTTCGCAGTATATAAAACAATTAAAATATCTTGAGCAGTCCTGTTCAATGGAAGACCGAGAAGAGAAATGTTCTGATGGATTTATGCCAACACTGCAAGAGGCTCGAGACCTAGCAGACTTTATGTGGCAGTATGATTCTACTTGGTATGAGCCCTTTGAGGGACAGTTTCGTATTGAAGATGGCTTTCGGGAGTACGGGGGCGGAACAGGCTATATGGCATGGCAAATCTCGAGTCGGGGTAAACTAAAGGCAGATATGTCGGCATTCTCGCCCTCAGATCAGGCAAAATGTCTGATAAAAGTAAAGAGCGAGACATTGGATATTGGGCGGCGATCTGATGAGCCAGCGGAATCGCAGGCGCCGCAAGACGCAGTATGGCAAAAATGGGTACGTGTGCCTGCAGGGTCAGTGTGGACTTCTGATTGGCTTGGAAATGAAGACCCACCTGCTTGGGATTGTCCCGCTGGCGCCCCGCTTGATCAGGATAGTGAAGCTCGCGTTGAGTGGTGGTTTGCTGGTGCAACGATCATTGTTGAGCCTAAATTTGACGCTCCGGTTGATTCTGGGACCTGTGATACGAGTGGCTGTGGTGATGATTGCACAGGTGGCAGTTATGACTATGGCGTGGGCTGCATGTATGTGAACATGAAGCTGGGTCCAGACCTTGGTGGTGGATCGGCGGGATCGATTTTGCTGTCATCGCATGTGCCGGATGCAAATTGGGCCAAACCGGCGGGCCTGATAATCTCTACGGATGAAAACGAGCCAGGTATCGACGTACATCGTGTTGATGGCATTGTGACGCAGATACTCACACCGCAAACATTTGTAAATATTGAGGCATCGGACGATCATACCTATGAGGTGCAATTCTATCACGCGACTGTGGCTCAAGGAGCAATACCCTACGTGCTCACGCAGAATGACCAACCATTTAGGACATTCAAGTTCGAGCATCCAGATGATCCACAACCGGACACGAACCGCTTACGCGTGACTGTAACGGATGGCTCTACAAAAGTCTTTGAATTTAAGTACACACCTGAGGATGAAGTCACCGATCCCAAGTGGGAGTTGTTTGACCCGGTGGATCCAGTGCTCGGTGAGAACTCTGTAGTGCGTTCGATGACTTCCGTGACGACGGAAGTTCCCGAAGCTCGGGTTGAGACCTTTGAAGATACAGATCCGGCAACATCAACCGTGGTTAGTAAAGTATCGACACGCTATGAGCCGTTACCGTGGGGCGAAGAGATGGTCATGCGGGTGGTTTGGCATGACGCCGGCGGCCAGGAGGCTGATCAACTGATCACGGCGTGGACGTACTACGACGATGAGGTCAACGACGGCGACAACTACGGCCATCTGAAGCAGGTGGTGCGACCGAACGGTTACTGGGAACGCTATGAGTATGATTCAACCGGCCGGTTGATCAAGCGCATCGCCCAGTGCGACAATGCCCCAACCACTGCCGCGGAAGCGGACAGCTATGTGACAGTCTACACCTATATCACGGCCGACCTGGATACTCCAGTCGACAGCGAAAACGAGG
The DNA here is from genome assembly GCA_014873095.1 of Planctomycetales bacterium ZRK34. Lineage (GTDB taxonomy): Bacteria > Planctomycetota > Phycisphaerae > Phycisphaerales > Zrk34 > Zrk34. The sequence continues at coordinate 990,533 of CP050848.1, read as the reverse complement.
TGATCACCACCACGATCGAGAAGGTGCCCGACCCGACGAATCCCGGTCAACTGGCGGAGGTGTTCCGGCGATATCACATCGACTGGTCTGGAACTACGACCGTTGGTACTGACACGGTTGTCGAAAGCTGGGAGGTTGTTTGCAGGACTCCCGGAGCTGCGTGGGATGCCGCCGACAATCTGGTGACGAAGAGGTGGTTGTGGGCTGCGGGAGACCATGAATTGGAGGTTCGGAAAGTCGCCTATCCGGATGGTCGCATCACACTGACAGATAAAGACGGCTCGACAACAATTGTCTCAAGTGGTTATCCAGATGCTGAAGGGGAGGCAGTCGTCGAGGGGACCAAGACGATCACTGTGGTGGACGCAATGGGGTATTTGTTATCCTCGGAATCATATGTATTGCAGAGTGATGAGGAGCATGACATTTTGGTCGATAGTCAGGTTGTGACGCATCCTCAGGAGGCAGATCCGTTCGGGCGCCCTGAAATCATCACATATCTTGACGGTACGACATCTACGACCACCTATTATGAATGTTGCGGTGTGAAGACACGCTTGGATCGTCAAGGCGTCCTGACAGGATATGAGTATGACGATCATCGGCGTGTGGAGGTGGAAAAACGGGGCTGTCTGGTTGATTTGGGGCAAGGGCTAGAGGAGCATTATTTGCAGCAGACGGGGTATGGATACGATTCTAATGGGCGCCGTGTCAAGACATACATCGATATGGATCTCGACGGTGAAGATGTGGATCCAGACATTGTGTCTAGGACGTTTTATGACGCAGCTGGACGCATAATTCGTCAGACTGATCCGGAAGGTAAGTCAACCTATTACGTTTATGGTTTCGAAGAAGAAACGGGCAAGAGCTATGAAGAGTTGCGTATCTATCCGCACTCGACATCATCGGGTCCGATCCAGGTCACATGGCGTGATGGTCAGGGCAATGTTGTACGACAATCTCAGGCGTCGACAACGGCCACATGGGATGAACAGGCGCCTCCAACTGGCGATGAAGAACTAACAGAGTTGTCCCGGACGACGTATGCGTATGACTGGCGAGGACGTGCCATTGTAACACGGACATATTTCAACTTGTCTGGGTTGGATTGGGACATGCTAGGGGTGTTGGCTAACGATAATGGCATCGGGAACTACTATCAGAGTGAAGCGCTGTCATTTGACGAGGCATTAGGGGTCACGTTGTGCGAAAAGGACACCATCGGCGACATCACCGCCAGAGTCTATGACGATGGCGGACGTGTGCTCTCCGAGTGGCGCGGAACTAATGATGCCGGCGCTACCCGAACAGACCCGTCGGCCGGTGGCACGAACAACATGATCAAGGTTGCTGCGTATTACTACGACAGTGCACGTGATGGCACCGGCGATCCGCGTGAGTATGTGACACGTAGCGAACGGATAGCTGCAAAAGACCCAGTATCGTACACATATGTTGATAATGATGTTGCCTATGATGGGCCTCTTGTAGATGATGGTATGGGACACTTTCTCTATAGAGAGTTGGTTGAGCGTTACAAAACATCAACGCCGGGGCCGACAGCGGATGTCGGGCCTATTGTCAAACAAACATATGATGTAAGTGGTCATCTGGTCTGCACTGAGACTCAGAGCAACGATGCTCAAGTTACGTTGTTAGCCAAACAGTCGAATGAATACGACACTTCGGGGCGGCTGTCTGCTGTTCGTGTTTATGAAGTGTCCAGTGGTGTTACCGGTAACTATATGGAAACTACCTACGCTTACGATGAGATCGGTCGCCGGATCAGTACTGGTGAGCCCGCTGGTGGTTTTACGAAGATGCGGTATGACAACGCTGGGCGCGTAGAACGTACTTGGCGAACCAGTGTGGATGGCGGTGTTGTGGAAGGCGCTGAGGATGTTGTTTTACTTGAATCTGTTAATCAATACGATGATGCGGGCAATGTGATTCTGACAACAACATATACACGAAATCACAATGCTGACGAGACCAGTGTGTATCATGGTCTGTTGTCGGATAACATGGCCAAGGCGCAGATAAGCTACACGGCTACCTGGTATGATGATGCACATCGGCCGAAGTATGTTGCAGACTACGGTGACAACGATGGCGCGGCATTCACTCGGCCACAGGAGGCACCGAATCCACCAGGTGATGTTCTTATCACGACTATCAGTTATGACGACGCAGGACGTCAGAGTTCAGTCGCAGATCCTGAGGGTGCCGAAACGCAAATATACTATGATGCATTGGGACGTCGTGTATATCTGGTGGAAGGTCATGACGATTGTGCAGTAAACACACAAACAGGTATCGTGACAGGTATTGGCGGGGGAACAAACGCAGACAAGGATCGTGTGACAAAGTTTGATTACACTGCGGCGTCGCAGGTGCGTTACCAAACTGCATTGGACCCTAATGCCGATGGCGACACATCCGATAAACAGGAAACCAGATATGTCTATTCGTTTGAGCTCGCAGACAATGGATCGTTAGTGGCCTCTAACAATTTGTTGCGAGGTATCATTTACCCGGATAGCGGCAACGATGTCGACGAAACTGGAAAGGTGTTCACGGAGGGAGGCGGCTACGATCGTGTGGAAATGACCTACTACGCGGATGGTTCACTCAAGTCGCGCAAGGACCAGCGCGGCATTGAATTGACGTATGTTTATGATGATGCCGGTCGCCGTACACAGCAGAATGTCACCGTAGGCGCGGTCGATGGTGATCAGCGGGTCGATTACTCCTACACGGCGCTCGGTCAGCTCGAAAACATCACGACCTATTCCGATGCGGGAACAACGATCACCAGCCAGGTGAAATACGCATACAACGGTTTGGGGCAGGTAAAAACCGAGTATCAAGACCACGACTCGGCAGTGGACACCACCCCTATAACGGGGTCGCCGCGGATTATATTCAATTATGATGAGACCGCGGCGAATAGCGTTTTCACCGCAGGCCATCGACTCAAATATATCACCTACCCCAACGGTCGAAATATCCATAATCTATATAATGGCCACGATGATATTGACGAGCATGTCTCCCGTATTAGTGGCTTGGCTGAAGATGATGGTACTGGTCAGGCAGGCGCTTCGATTGTCAACTACAGCTACCTCGGCTCCGGCCGCGTCGTGATGAAAGACTATCCGACGCCCGACGTGCGTCTGAACTATTACGACACAACCAGTGCGACTTACACCGGCTTCGACCGTTTCGGCCGCATCATCAACCAGCAGTGGGACGACTACTCCGCCGGCGCCGGCAACGAAGTCGCCCTCTGGCAGGCCCAGCACGGTTACGATCGCGCGTCCAATCGACTCTACGCCGATCGGCAGATCTATCGCGGTGAATCGCAGTCCTACAGCTACGACAATCTGCATCGCCTCACGGCGTACAAGTCCGGCCGTCTGAATACAACCGCCAATCCGCCCGTCGTTGACGATTGGCCGTGGAACGTCCGCAAGCAAGTGTGGACCCTTGACGCCCTTGGCAATCAGTTAGAAGTTCAGCAGCGCACCAATGGAGACATTGTGGAGCATGCGCCGAACGCTGCCAATGAATACGTTCAGCGCAACGCAAATGGCGACAAGGCAAAAACTGCCCTGTCAGACTATATGAATTCGTCTGGCACGCATGATTGGTGGAGTAATGAAGGCGGAACAGACCAATGGGACATTGCCAATGGCTGGATGACTATTACCTCAGTCAGTCAAGATACCATCGATAGTGTTCCCGAGGATGAGTCCCGGGCGGTGCTCTTGTTTGGTGAAGACGTGGGGCCGTCTAAATGGATTGTTCGTGTGAAGTTTGATGCTCAGGCCAGTAATGGTCAGGCTGGCATCGTGTTCGGCTATAAATCAAGTGCCGATTATTGGCTGCAGGTTTATGATCTGGATAATAGTCAGAAGCTTTATCATGTGGTCAACGGTAACAAAGGGTCTGTCGTGGCCTCGTTCTCTGCCACAGTCAATCCTGGATCAGAGTATTGGTTGTACGGTGGCGGCAAGCGGGGCTCTGTGCAGTTGCCGGCGTATGATTTCCCCGGCGGGTTCCCATCTGGTCGTGTGGGCCTGTATACCAATGTTGTTAACACCCAATTTAGAATCTTTTATAATTTTCCGGATTCTGAAACAACCAACTCCATGGGGCGGTGGAAAACGCACTTCGTGCAGTGGATGAACCACAAACCAGGTATCAAGACCGACGGTGATTGTTTGGCATCTCCCGGAGGTGATCAGGAATCTTTGCGTTCTCCCATCGTGCTGGAGAATCTGCGCCTGAATAATTTCGATATGAAGTTTTCCGCCGTGCGCCCGGTCGGTGGTACTAGCGCGAGCTTGCGGTTGGTGTTTGATTTACACGACCAGGACGACTTTGATGAACTGCAGTTAAGTTTGGGCAGCGACCCATCAGCTCCTTCAGGTTATGAAGTCATCGATGGTGATGCGGCGGTAGCCGTGACTTCAGAGCGGCGGGATCAGTTCATGCCGGCGACGATAGACGACACGGTTCCGATCTGGTACCGCATCATCAACGATGGATCAACTGTGCGTGTTTATTGCCTTGCATCAGCCACTGATCCTGGTTGGAATAACACCACGTGGGGTGTTGATGAAGAAGAGCCGGACGATGATAATTATGCCTATATGTCGCCTTATCACGATATTACCGGCGGCATGATCGGATTTGCAGGTGGCCACCTGGGGATTCAGGTCGATGATGTCATCATCCGATCCGATTCGGATGGTGACGGAAATTATGAAACCACCGAACACATCGAAAACTTCACGCTGGACGCCGATTCCAATGCCCCGCTGGCCAACTCCACAGGCAGTGATCCGCTCCACGACGTGGCTGGCAACCTTGTCTATGATGGTGTGTTCGCCTACAAGTACGATGCGTGGAACCGCCTCGTGATGGTCAAAAAAGCATATCGTACCAGTTCTGATAGTGCCGGGGATGTAGCCCTCGGCCCGATCATCGAGGGCTCGATTGTCGACGTCATGCGCTACGACGGCCTCGGCCGCCGCATCGAGAAACAAGTCGATTTGGCACGCGACACCAACGACAATCTGGTTGAAGACCAGTACGGTATTAATATCCCAACTTCCGACTTTGCTGCATGTGATCATTACTACTATAACGGCCAACAGCTCGTCGAAACCCGTGATGGCTCCGACCAGGTGACTCAGCAGTTTGTTTGGGGTCTGCAGTACATCGACGAACTCGTCCAGATCGGCGTCAACCAGGATCCGTGGAATGCAAATTCGGAAACGGACAAAGAGAATCTATGCGAGCGATTCTTCTACTCAATACACGACGCCAACTACAGTGTGGTGGCTGTACTTAATTCCGTTGGTCGTGTAATTGAGCGTTACGAGTACGACCCCTACGGCCAACGCCACGTCTTCAGCCACGGTTGGATTAAGGCTGACTTCAATGACGATGGGGTCGTCGATGATGATGATCTTGCTATTCTAAACGCTCAATATGGTGGCGGGCCAGCGGATTATGTTGCCGACCTCAATGGTACTGGTTCTGTGGATATTGGAGACTTGACCCAATTGTCACAGAATTACGGCAGACAGCTTCCCTTCAACGATCCGCTGGTGACATATTCACGCTACTCGTCCTTCCGCGACGCCACCGGCTTCGCCCTGAATCCTATCGGCCACCAGGGCCTGTTCCACGACGAAGAACTCAACCTTATCTACAACCGCGCTCGTGAATTGCATCCGAGGTTCGGAAGATTCATGCAGCGCGACCCGATGGGGTATGTCGATGGCATGTCGATGTATAGTTATCTTGGCGGTAGGGTCGTAAGTGCTATGGACCCATATGGGTATCGTTATGGTGTTGGTTTCCCGACAAATGGCCCGGCTCAGCCTCCATTTCCTGATGCTGGTCCTCCACCAAGTTATAGCAACACTAGTGTGTCAGCAGATTCATGGCTAAATATATTCAAGGGATCTTTTACATTTGATAAAGCCCATGCGGGTTGTTATGGCCTTCCTTCGTACACACTATTTTGGGTTCCTACTCCATGGGGTAGTTGGGATGTTACATTTACGGCAAATGGCTGTGTCGAACAGTGTTGTCATAAGGATACGGGTAGAGTTGGCATGCAGTTCACTTTTGATACCTCAGTTAATTTTCAAGCTCGGGCAGGTGTGGGAGCCGGTGGCAACAAGGGGTTTGAGAAAAGACGTAGCAATGTCAAATCGCCTTGGAAGAAGATAGCGAAGCCACATCTTGGCAAGAAAGGCAAGCCAGGATTTGCAAAGAATAATAATGTTGGGTTGAATGAGGGGGATATGGTGGGTTACAGTTTTACCTCTGATCTACCAGCCTGTGAGTCTGGTGTGCGTGGTGGTGTGTCAGTGGAAATAGGCGGTAAGGCTGGTGCTGTGTTTGTCGTAAACCCATATGCTAAGGCGTCGTTTGAAACTGATGACCCAATTAATTTTGACTATGGTATACGCGCTGGCGTTAATACGTACGTAGGAGCTGAAATTTATATATCCGTTACAGGTTCAATGGGGGGGGCAATCATACTGCAATAAGTTAGGGCCATACATGAATAGATTTAAACATGGTGTTTATGAAATGAAATATATTGTTTTGTTTCTTGTGGCAATGTGCTTACTCATTATTTTTGTTGCTGTGAGTAAAAAACACGATAAAAAGAGGCTGCTTGAACGCGTCCAAGAATCTTCGCAGAATCTAGTTGGATATGATGACCTAAAGAATGTTACAGGTTTGCGGTTAAGTAATATGTTATTAAATGAAAGTGAATGGAAAGAGCTTTCGGGTTATCAGCATTTAAAAGAATTGGCACTGGATGGGTCAAATGTTAATGATGATACAGTTGAATATGTGGCAAAGCTAAATTCGCTTGAGGTGCTTGATTTGAGTCGTACTCAGATTACGGACAAGGGGCTCAAATCTATAGCACCGTTGCGCAATTTAACTTATCTTGGATTAGATGATACCCAAATAACAGATCAAGCAATTATTGTTGTTGCAGAGATGGGGATGTTAGATACGCTTAAAATAGCAGGAACTAACATTGGCGATCAAGGCCTCATGTGGCTCGCTGAAAATCACAAGTTGCGCTGGGTGTTGGCTGAGCGGACGCATGTTACTGATAGTGGTATCGAATTGTTGCGGCAAAAATTGCCGTCTGTGAATGTGGTCAAATAAACGCACTATTGGTGGAGTCAAATCCGGAAGGATGTGTGGACAGAATATTGAGGCTATGATCTGCTGTAAAAGAAGATTAAGATTGTCTAAGACGTATATGTGTTGCGATTTATATTTTGGCAGGTGCTTTGCTATGAATCGGGATTCATTAACACGAATCATGGTGGCAGCAAGTATAATGGGTGTTGTATCGAAACCGGCGTGGGGGCAGTTGCGTTGGGGGCGGCGTGAGGTGCGGATCGAGGCGAGGCCGGTAGATGAGTCGGCTTCGGCGGTGTTTGAGTTTGTCAACGAGGGAAAAACGCCGATCACGATCTCGCGTGTCACCACCTCTTGCGGGTGCATCACGACGAAGCTGGATCAACAACGCTACGAGCCTGGCGAGCACGGGCGGATCGAGGCGTCGTTCGAGTTCGGCCGATACACGGGGGCGCAGCTGAAGACGATCCGCGTGTTCAGCGACGACCCGGTCCAGCCGGAGATGCATCTGACGATGCGCGTGATGGTGCCGAAGGTGTTGGAGATTGAGCCGTTCAGCGTGTTCTGGCGTCGCGAGGAATCGCCCGCGCCGAAGACGATTCACATTACAACCGTCATTGGCGACCCGGTGGACATCACCTCCGTGGATGCGGGCGACGGGCCGTTCGAAGTCGAACTCAAAAAGCTCGAACCCGGCCGCGTGTATGAACTGATCGTGACACCGAGACAGACCGGTATCATGACCCGTGCCCGTTTCACCTTGCACACGAACTATCCCGCATCGTCACCCCGACAATTCACCGCCTACGCCTCAACGCTGGGTGCCCGAACCACCCGGAACTGAGTGAGACCGTCTATTGGCATTGCCACAGAAGCGTGTTAATCTGGTAGTGGTCCATAAAGATGACATTGTGCTGGGGGGCCGCTATGGCGTGGATATTTGGTATTTTGTTTTTGGCAGCGGCTGCGGGCCTGTCCATCGCCTATCTACAGTGGCGTCAAGAAGATCCAGAGAAGGCGGCCCGGATCGAGCGATTCGTTGGGAAGACAGGCAAGACAGTCGGGCGTGTCGCAACAAATGCCACAAAGCGTGCCGCAGTTGCTTCGGTACAGGCGGTGAACTCCGCCAGCAAGGCTCTCGCGGAACAGCGCGAAGCCGCCCAAAAGGCTCGCATACCTCTACGATGGGTTGGTTGCGAAGAATCAGTGGAAATTGATGGCTTTACCATCTCACAGCCCCTGACCTATCTTGCCAATCGATCAAGTGGACGCGTTGATGAACCCTCATCAATGGACCCGCGCGACCCAGTGAGTCGCAAGCCCGGCTATCAAACCCAACGTTTGCCGTATTGGCCTTCATATCACAACATGGATCCGACTCAGAGATTTGTGTATTTGAGTTGGATGTCCGAAGGGCGTATACGACTGCCTAGCGAGATCGGCTACGCTTTTGTGTTCTTCTACGGTTTGGAACGGCGTACTCTGGTAGATCAGCATGATCATGAGACTGCTATTGCTGAAGTATTGAGACTGCGACAACTTCATCGAGGTGGTGAACAATACTCCGGTAGTTTTGAGAATTACACAGCGGGCTTCCTCTGGTTTCTTAGCGTGGCGTATCCAGAGGCGTTCACTGAAGAAATGATTCAATCTCTGGCAGAGGGTGGTCGCTATTGGAACGAAGATAAGCTCGCGTCATTGCTTTGCTGGTTTGCAACCCAGAAACGCCCGCTTTCTGAATGGGCGGCATTCATTGTTGCAGGGCAATTGCCACAATCTCAGCGTAGTGTCGTGACCAATCGTGTGGGCAATGAATTCAAAGAACTGTTCTGTAAGTATTACAGAGAGCGGTATCATCAGGGCCTCACGCTCGAATCTTCTGCCCGAGATCGAGCCTACCGTTATACGACCGCAAGCGCGGTGATAGGTCAGGTCTGTTGCACAGGCACCAATCCGATGGGGCGGTCAAGTCAATTAAAATCTCTATCAACGATCTGGAATCAGTGCGTCGATGAGCTACGGAAGTTCAGTTCAGTTGTTCAGAAGCAAGGGGACTCGGAACTTACCCCCGAGGCTTGGGAAGCCATGCCAGAGGAACTACGCAATGGCACGGATCACCCTTTGACTCAGCAGTTCTGCCGAATTGTGGATGATCATACTACAGAAGAAGGCTTCGCGCTGATTCCAGTACATAAACTCGCCCCATTGGTAGGCGCAGAACATCGGGATCGACTGACGCCAACTCAAAGTCGCCAGCTGTGTGTAACAGCCGAGCACATCGGATACGGCCTTGAACCTGATGCCAGAATTGCTGTCAGTTCGTACAAGCGAGAAGACGTCGTTGCGCCGTTCCTCCGTATGTATGATGAGCAGGTGAACCCGGGGAGATACAAAGCGGCGCTATGCATGTTGCGATTGGGCTTAGCCGTCGCAGCATCAGATGGTGAAATTCATCCTGATGAACTCGCCGTTATTGCACAGAATGTCGAGAAGTGGTTTCAGCTCAATGCAGAGGAGCGGCGTCGGCTCGAATCCATGCAGGCAGTGTTAATCCACGACGGTCCTGACATGAAGGGGCTCCAGAAGCTTGCCACCGGGTTGAAATCACAACAGAAGCAGGCAATCGGCAAAATGTTGATCGCGCTTATCGCTGCGGATGGCATTATTACAAAAGAGGAGATTCGATCAGTAAGAAAATGCTACCGTACGCTTGGGATGAGTGAGTCAGATGTAGATGCAGCCTTAAGCACACTGGAATCCCTGAAATCGGACGAGCCTGTAACTGTTGTGCAGGCAGGGGGGAGTCGGCGTGCCGGTGAGGCGATCCCCACCACGGGTCAAAATGAGATCGAGTTCCATTTGGATCGTGGCGCTATAGCAGAGATCATGCAACAGAGCCGTGAAGTATCGGCAATACTTGCTGATGCGATGGGTGTCGAGGAGAGTGTTGATGAAGTTACGGGGACTGCTATGACGATGGAGCCTGAATTGCCTTCACAGTCAACTACAGTTACAGACGATGTGGAGTCGTCTGATGCGGCTGATACGGAACCGCAAGGTGGTTATGATGGCTTGCCCGAACGATTCCATGAGATCTACGAAGCCCTTATCAAACAGGATGGGTGGTGCCGGGATGAACTGGAAGCATTAGGGAGTGAGCGAGGTCTAATGATTGCTGGAGCAATTGAGGCGATCAATGACTGGACCTATGAGACATATGGTGGTCCCATCTTCGTTGAAGATGGTGATCGTATCGTTGTTGAACGAGCATTGTTGGATTGAGGTATAGCAATGGTAGATCACGAAGCTAATGCGCCTTCTAATCGGCGGATTCTGAGTCGAGAACGGGCGGCAATATTGAATTCACTTGGTGCCGGTGTGGTGCCGCGAATTGGTTTGCATCATATTCAGGTGGGTAGAAAAGATGAAGTGTCAGCACTTCTGGATGATCTGAAACGAATCGAAGATGGGGGTGCTTCTATACGGTTTGTTGTCGGTCGTTTCGGTGCCGGAAAGAGCTTTTTTCTGAATCTGATCCAAGCGGTCGCGCTGGAACGTAAGTTTGTTGTCGCGAGGGCAGATATCACTACCCAGCGACGGCTGCAATCGACGGGTGGACATGCTCAGTCGCTATACAGCGAGCTGGTACACAACTTGTCAACACGTGGAAAGCCTGATGGCAATGCGCTTCCGAACCTGGTAGAACGATGGGTGGGTGACATCGCCTATGAAGTGACCTCGAACGGTGGAACGGATGAGGATGTTCCTGCTCGTCTGACGGAACTATGCAGCCCGTTGCAGGACCTTGTTTCAGGATATGATTTTATCAATGTCATCACTCGTTATTACCAGGGATTTCTTTCGGGTAATGACTCGATACAGGCGGCGGCCGTACGTTGGCTACGGGCTGAATATTCAACAAAGACAGAAGCGCGTCAGGATCTTGGCGTGCGATCAATCATTGACGATTCCGCCATCTATGACTACCTGAAATTGATGGCTCGGTTTACCCGTATAGCAGGCTATAGCGGCTTTCTCGTGTGCTTGGATGAGCTCGTCGTGCTGTCGCATCGTCTCAACAACAAGCAGGCGCGCAACAATAACTATGAAGCGATTCTCCGAATACTCAATGACTGTCTACAGGGGGCTGTAGAGGGACTGGGATTCATCTTCGCGGCAACGGATGACTGCTTACATGATCGCCGCCGCGGATTGTTCAGCTATGAGGCTCTGGCCAGTCGGCTGGCTCCAAACCGATTCGCGAGCGAAGGAATGGTGGATCTGGCGGGGCCGGTGCTCTCGTTGACGAATCTCACCCCTGAGGATTGCTATGTGCTGTTGCACAATATCCGGCGAGTCCATGCCAATGGCACAGGGGAGAGCCGATTTCTGCCAGATGAAGGTATTGAAGCCTACCTGAAGAGTTGTCAACAGCGGATGGGCTCTGCCTATTTTCAGACGCCACGTGAAACGATCAAGGATTTCATAGGTCTGCTGAACATTCTGGAACAGAACAAGCAGGCCGAGTGGATGCAGTTGATTGGCAACATCAAGACGACCGACGTTCAGACAATCGACCCGTCTGAAATAAACACTGGGGATCGGGATCAGGACGAAGATTTGGCCAGTTTTCGACTCTGAATAACCGTTGCATGCATGATACGCCCAATCATTCTGATTCACATGCGGTGAGCAATGGCGCATCCGCACGAAATACACATTCGGCATTCTCTTTACTGCACCGTGGTGTTCAGCGACAACTCTACCGAATGCAGTGGTCTCAGTTAAGACCACTTCAAGTCGATGCCATCCATTGCGTTATCGAATCGGATCGCGATGTTATTTTGTCAGCTGGAACTGCGACGGGAAAGACGGAGGCGGCATTTCTGCCCATATTGTCGCAGATTGCCGACGAACCACAGGGGTCCGTGCGTACACTCTATGTGGGTCCCCTCAAGGCGTTGATCAATGACCAGTTCCGCCGTGTTGAAGACCTGTGCGAGCATCTCGAAATGCCAGTACATCGATGGCATGGGGATGTACCGGCTAACCAGAAAGCCTCGCTGATAAAGAAGCCAGGCGGTGTGTTGTTAATCACCCCGGAGTCCATTGAATCGTTATTTGTAAACCGATCAGAGCACCTGCGGAACCTATTTGGTGGGTTGAGATTTATTGTTGTTGATGAGGTTCACTCTTTTCTTACCAACGAACGGGGGTTGCAACTACGAAGCTTACTATCTCGTATTCGGGGCATTGCGAAATCGTGTAATGATAACCCGAGTTGTATCCGTTCTATAGGTCTATCTGCGACCATAGGCGACATTGCAGTCGCGCAGGCATATCTAAGGCCGAATTCTCCTGATCAAGTGGCCGTCATCACGGATGATTCGGACAAAAAAGAATTCCGTTTGAGGATACACGGCTATTTACGACCCAAGATATCGTCATCCGACGATACTCAGACCGACGACAACACCCATTTAGACATGGCGACCGACATGGTAAGCCATTGTCATGGTCACGCAAATCTCATGTTTGCTAACGCCAAGGCAGACGTGGAGGAGTTTGCTGATTTGTGCCGTCGCATCGGTGAGGCGGAGCATTATGTCGATCAATTCCTCGTTCATCATGGGTCATTGTCGTCTATGATCCGCGAAGATACCGAAGCAACCATGAAATCAGGCCGTCCGGCCACAACGTTCTGTTCCAGTACCCTTGAAATGGGTATTGATATTGGAAGTGTGAGGATGATCGGGCAAATCGGACCGCCGTGGTCCGTAGCGTCATTGAAGCAAAGGCTTGGGCGCAGCGGACGACGTGACGGCGACCCCAGAATTTTACGCATCTATTCAGAGTGTAGTGAGCCCACTGCTGATTCAACCATCTTCGACCGTCTGCATCTTGAGCTGTTGCAGTCCGTAGCCATCATTCAACTGATGTTGGAAGGCTGGACTGAACCGGATACACCTCCGTCCTGTGATTTGAGTACGCTGATTCAGCAAATCATCAGCGTCATTGCCCAACATGGCGGTGCTCAGGTTAATGCAATTTATGATGAACTCTGTTCCAAGGATAGCGCTTTTGCTGATATTGAACCGTCGCTTTTCACCTCAGTGCTTCGTTCGTTGGGTGATCGCGACATTGTTGAGCAGATGGACACGGGTGAACTCATACTAGGTATAGTGGGCGAACGTATATGTCGCAGTCGCGGCTTCTATGCGGTATTTCAAACTGCTGAGGAATACTCGATTTTGCACGAAGGTACTCTCCTTGGAACTCTAGAGTTGGTTCCTCAGCCAAACGACTATTTATTGTTTGCAGGTCGACGCTGGCAGGTTGACGAAATTGACTATGAGCGAATGCAGGTGTATGTGAAGCCTGCCAAAGGATGGAAACGTCCACGATTCACTGGCGGCATGGGTCTTGTACACCCACGAGTACGAGTGGAGATGCGCGAGCTGCTTCGTTCTGACAACGCACTGTTGTATCTTGATAACACCGCGCAGTCGCTACTCAACGACGCTCGGTCGGTTGCCGGACAAACTGGCTTGAATGATCGTCATTTGTTTCCTCTGGGACCAAACTACACGGCATTAATGACTTGGACAGGCACCGTTATCCAACAAACTATAGCTGCGATGTTTGAATACATAGGATTCCAATGCCGTGATGAGCACGTTGGTCTTGTTGTCCCGATAGATGAAGCTGGTCTTAGGCACGCGATACAGGATGCCGTCGCGTTGCAGGTCGAGCCAGTCATATTGAGTCGTACAATACAACCACGTCTCATACGCAAATATGACCAACTACTTGCGGATGGGGTGCTCGACCAATCAATTGCCCGAGGTCGTATAGATATTGAAGGTGCAATTCAAGTACTTCGTAACATGGTGATATCGAGCGGCTAGAGCCTCTTGCGCCATTTCATTAAATTTGCGATGATGTGCCCCGAACACGGAGGTTGCGTCATGGCGATACCGCTTCAAACCCGTCGGAAAATGCTCGCGGCGATCGAACGCGCGAGTCGATCGCTTCGGTGGCTCGACGCTTCGAGGTCACCCAGCAGGGTCTGCATCAAATTCGACGCAAGGCCCGTCAGCGCGGCACGCTTGAGCCGGCCAAGACCGGGCCCAAGGGTCACGTCAAACTCACCGACGCGGACGTGCAGTTGATGCGTCAGCAGATTCAGATCAATCCGGGCATCACATTGATCCAATTGCGTGACATGCTCAGCGTGCATGTGGCTGAGTCGACGGTGTGCCGGGCGCTGCAGAAGATGAACCTGTCGCTGAAAAAAAGTCGCTGATCGCCGCCGAGCAACGTCGGCCCGACATCGTCGAACGTCGACGCAACTTCGCGATCGCCCGACGCTTCGTCGACCCCGGATCGTTCGTGTTCCTCGACGAATCCGGCGTCACGAGCAACATGACACGCCTGTACGGACGGTCGCCCGTTGGCGAGCGTTGCGTGGACCACACGCCGCACGGCCACTGGAAAACGACAACACTGTTGAGCGCGATGCGGCTCGCCGGTGTGATCGAATCAGCCACGGTGATCTACGACGGCCCGATCAACCGCGTCACGTTTGAAGGCTACGTCGAACAGTATCTGGCGCCGTCGCTGCGACCCGGTGACGTCGTGGTGATGGACAACCTGTCGGCGCACAAGTCGCCGGCGGTGATCCAGACGATCGAATCCGCCGGTGCAAGCGTGTGGTACCTGCCGGCGTACAGTCCGGACCTCAACCCGATCGAAAAGTTGTGGTCGAAGGTCAAATCGTGGCTGCGTCGCGTCGCCGCCCGCACATTCGACGCGATCGGCCAGGCACTGGTCGAAGCGCTGCGCCGGGTTGAATCAACCGAGTGCGCCAACTACATGCGGTCGTGTGGTTATGAAATTCAAATACGCAAGACGCTCTAACGGCGGTGATACATATGCAATGTCAGAAATCGACGAGATGCTGTACGTTACCGCAACATCTGCCGTGCACCAGCGCATTAAGGAATTGCTGCAGCACCTGGCTGCAAGCCGGAGCAGGCAGATTGCCTACGAGGCTCGTTACATCACGATGCCCTTGAGAATGTTCGAGCGCATTAACCATGAACTGGCCGGCGGCGATCTAATGCTCGACCGCCAACAGACCGACAAACTCGTCGATCAGATTAACTCAAATCCTGAACAGCTTCGATTCGTCGCCACGGCACGGACTGTGGCCGCCAACCGGCAGCGCGTGTTTCTCGACATCTATCGATCGATAGACATGCTCGATGATGATGACACGGGTGAGGGATCGGACGACGATCAGAAGCAAGATGCACCGCCAACCGAAGCAACGCGCGGTGGCGCTAACGTGTTCGATGTCGAAGGAATCATCGATGCTGAACACGCTGGAGTGATTGTCACGCTCCGCGCGACGCTTGCTCGGTCAAAAGCGGCTGTCTGCAACTTCCGCACGACGGTGCGCCTTCCCGATGGCGGGGCCGTCCTGCTGGCGGCCTCCGGCGGGGATGAATCCGGCAAGTCGGTGCCCGAGGGGCACGAACTGGTTCTGTTCCTCCGCGCCACGGCAACCCCCGCATCCGACCAGGAAGGCAAGTGACATTCCCGCCCACTCCCGGCGTCTGCATCTTGCGATTTAAAAGATCACATATATGATATATATCATATATGGAGCGATGTCGGTTTTCAGCAACGGTTGTGCGCTAGTGTTCTGTCTTGCGACGGTGATCATGCGACGGGCGATGTCCCACGCAAAAAATGTTGCGTCGAGCTGGGTCTTACACGAAATGATCAACCTTTCGTTTCCATCACCGAGTTGCAACACACCTTGGGCTGCATTGTGTCGCGGCGATCAGATGCATCCCGGCAAATGCTCGGGCGTCAGACTATGAGCTGTCACTAATCTATGCGGTTGTGTGCGGTGCAGACTGCTCTGCAATCTGCTCGCATCGTCGTGCTGGAACTGATGAAAGAGCTGCGTGCTCAGTATTACATATATCATATATGTGATCTTTTGGCGGATTGATTTAATTCGTGGCCACGGCGTTGGGGGTTTGTTCCGCAGGGCGTGGTTTTACACTGGCGGGCCAGCCGCCAGTGCCACACGACGGCTGTGCAAAGTGAAACCGATTTGACAGAGTTCTTGAATGAATAGGTTGGCCGGGCTGGATTGTTAAACCGGGGCGACCATGATCTGTGGCACACGGCTTACATCGAAAGGTCGGTTTGCAGGAGACGCTGCCGACGGGGTATCAACGTCGGCGGGGGCGGTGGGGCAGCGCGGCCAGGGTCAGTACGAGCAGGGCGGTCGTCGGTTCGGGGGTGTTCAGCGCGAACGTGGGGGCGAGGGTGGATTCGCCGTAGTGTTGGCTGAGCAGGACCAGGTCGGCGATGTCGACGGTGCCATCGTGGTTGAAGTCGCCGCCGAGCCACTCGGCGTAGTTCTGCAGGCCGTAGTTCTGACTGAGTCGGGTCAGGTCGGCGATGTCGACCGAGCCGTCCTGGTTAGCGTCGCCGGTGATGGCGGGGTCGTTCACGATATCGTCATCGGGATTCACATCCAGACGCATGACCCACTGGTCGGGGTTGGTGAAGTCGACGATGACGTTGTGGAAGACGCCGGTGTCTGAGGAGCCCAGCGCGGCGAGGTAGCCGGTCGTGAAGGCGTTGAACCCGAGGATGCCGGCGACTTCGAGGCCTTCGACGTCGAGCACGGCGGCATCGATGTCGTGGAAGACCATGTTCACGCCCTCGGCGGTGGGCAGGGTGATCGTGTCGATGTGGACGACGGGCAGGGTGGCTTCGCCGCCGATGCCGCCGACGGGCAGGAAGTCGATGGCGTCGGTTTCGGGATCGATGCCGATCGAGAGGGCGGTTTCGGAAGTGATGAGCGTGGTGGTGGCGCCGGTGTCCAGCAGGTAGGCGCCGGAGGAGGCTTCGCTGTTGTAGCCGGTGATGACATTCGGCACCAGCGGCAGATCAGCAAGCACGGGCAGCGGATCATCGGGCTCGATCTGGCCGGAGGCTTCGGTGGCCAGGCGGTCGAGGTTGATGTGGTAGCTGTGGCCGGTCTCGGCGGGGCGGGTCTGGGTGAAGGTGCCGCTGATCAGGTCGAAGCTGGACATGGGCGTTAAGTCCCACGTGACCACGCGGCCGACCATGGCGGGCATGCCGACGATGCCGGCGAGGTCGGACAACTCCGATGTCGGCGAGCCGGTCACGCGCACGGCATCCAGTTGCACGGTCGCACCGCCTTGAGGCCCGACATAGGCGAGGTTGTACGGAATCGTCAGGTCGAACAGCTCACTGCCGGCCACGCCCACCTGTTCGTACTGCACGACGGACCCATCGGTGCGATGTTCGAGTTCATATCGATTCGGATCGCTGCCGAGCGTGTCGAAATCGAAATAGGCAAACGACGACAGCAGCACCGAGTCGGCGCCGGTGTCCAGGGCGGCGGTGTTGAAGAATTCATCGGGGCCGACGATGACGCCGGGATTGGCCGGGTCTTCCAGCGAGAACAACACGCGCGGCTGATCCAGCGCCAGCCCGTCCATCACGCCGAAGTCGATCGATGGCACAGCCACCGCTGCGGCGCTGCTGAGCGTGAAAAGTACCCCGGAGGCCAGAAGCCTCTTCCAGACGTTTCCCACGCGGCCGATTATACCAACAACCGCCCGGGCTTGTGCAAGTATTTTGTCACGAAAATGTCAGGTTCAGCGGCAAGTCGGTATATTGGGCCGCATGAGCCGATGCCCGTGGGCGAAGACCGAGTCGATGATCGTGTATCACGATCAGCAGTGGGGCGTGCCGGTGCACGACGACCGCCTGTTGTTTGAGATGCTCACGCTCGAAGGGGCCCAGGCCGGGTTGAGCTGGCAGACGATTCTCAACAAACGCGAGGGGTACTGCCGCGCGTTTGCCGGGTTCGACCCCCGCAAGGTGGCGAGGTTCACACCCGCCAAGGTCGACAAGCTGCTGGCCGATCCGTCGATTGTCCGCAATCGGCTGAAGGTCGAATCGACGATCGCCAACGCCAAGGCGATGCTCGCCGTGCAGCGCGAGTTCGGCAGCTTCGATGCGTACATCTGGTCGTTCGTCGGCGGCGAGCCGATCGACGGCAAGCGCCGCCGCATGAAAGACGTGCCCGCCCAGACGCCTGAATCAAAAGTGATGAGCAAGGCGCTACTCAAACGCGGCTTCCGCTTTGTCGGCCCGACGATCTGTTACGCCTTCATGCAGGCGACCGGCATGGTCAACGATCACCTGGTGACCTGCCCCCGTCACAAAACCGTCTGACCGTTTAACCGCGACCCGCAGGGGAGCGCGACGTTAAACGCTCCCCTTCGGGTCGCGGCTAAACGAATACCCGATTGGCGCTTGTCGTGACTTACGATGAAACGGATAATGGTTGCTAACACGAGGTGAGCCATGAAATATTCACCGCTCATGTGGCGAAAGCTCGGCGTCATCGGTTTGTTCTGCGGTGTTTTTCTGGGGCTGGCGGCGATCGGTCCTTTGACCGTTCTCGTTTTCAATCTCGGCGTGGCGGATCCTGTCACACGGGGATTGCCACTGGCGACGGCCTTGATACTTATGGCATTGATCGCTGCGGGGATCATCACGGTCGCCTATGCCGTCGGCATGTTCACAAAGGGTGGTACAACGGTGCCTGAAAAGCGATTGATGTACAAGCGGAGCGTGTGTTGGGCGGTGGTGGCACTGGCGATCGCGCCGGTAATTATATTTGTATTTGAAATGACCGCCGGACTCCGGGGCGAATCCGACTGGCTGCGCCGTCAAGGCGCGGCGGTGTTGATCGTGCTGGCGGTCTACGGTGTTATTGCTGGTCGAAGAACCATGCGTAACTAGAGCAGTGCTGTCGTTTGGTATGGCCCCACATGTGGTGCATTCGTGACATGTCTTGTGACGTTGAGCCTGCTGCAATGACGCATTGCAGGAGCTTGTCATGTTTTATCAACGAAGCGGTCTGGTGGGTTGGGCGATCGTCCTACTGATGGCGGTTGCGACTGGCAGTGAGGCGGTCGAAGTCGGTGAGGTGGTGTACACGCTCGACATGAACCAGGCGGCGAAGTCGGCCGCGCCGCCGGCGGGGGGGCAGTGGGTGGATGAAGGACCCGGTGGTTCACGCTGCTTCAAGTTGTCACGTGACCAGCGCGGCGGGGCGGGGGTGAGCGTGCCGGTCGATCTGTCGCCGTGGCGCGGGACGGTGCTCACGCTCAGCGCGCGCGTCAAGGCCGATCACGTCAGCGAGCCGGCCGCGACGTACAACGGCGTCAAGTGCATGCTGCATTTTGCAACGCCCTCGACCGGCGAGCACTGGCGCAATCCGTCCGGTGTGCACGGCACCTTCGACTGGAAGACGATCATGTGCCGCGTGCTCGTGCCCGAAGACGCCGGCGAGGCCCGCCTGCACCTCGGCCTGCAGGATTCATCCGGCACGGTCTGGTTCAGCGATGTCAAACTGACCGTGGCGCGCATCAAGCCGGCGCGGACGCTTGAGCCCGGGCCGACCTACAAAGGGCACGACCTGCCGCGCCTGCGCGGCGTCATGTCGCCGAACAAGTTCAACGAGCAGGACTTCATCGATCTGGAAAAATGGAACGTCAACCTCGTCCGCTGGCAGATCACGCGCCACTGGGGCCGGGCCAATACCGATCTCGATCTCGACGATTACGACCGCTGGATCGACGCCGAGCTCGACGACCTGGCCCTCGCCCTCGACGCCGCCGCCCGCCACGGCATCAAGCTCGTGATCGATCTGCACTGGCCGCCCGGCGGTCGCGTTGACGACATGACCCTTCGCATGGTGCTCGAGAAAAAATACCAGGACCACTTCGTCAAGGTCTGGCAGCGCATCGCCGCGCGCTTCAAGGGTCACCCCGCCGTGTGGTGCTACGACCTGATCAATGAGCCCGTGCAGAACCAGCCTTCACCCGAAGGCGTGGCCGACTGGCTCGGCGTGCAGCTTCTCGCCGCCCGCGCCATTCGCCAGATCGATCCCGACACGGCCATCAGCATCGAAGTCGACCAGTGGGACTCGGCCCCGGCCTACGCCTGGCTCGCCCCCGTCGACATCCCCAACGTCATCTACCAGGTCCACATGTACTGGCCCGGCCAGTTCACCCACCAGGGTGTGCACGACAAGTGGCAGGCGCCCGGCCTGGAATACCCCGGCACGATCGGCTCCATCCACGTCGACCAGCAGGCCCTCCGCCGTCACCTCCAGCCCGTCCGCGAGTTCCAACAGCAGACCGGCGCCCACATCTACGTCGGCGAGTTCAGCGCCATCCGCTGGGCCCCCGGCGCCGATCGCTTCCTGTCCGACTGCATCGAAATCTTCGAGGAATACGGCTGGGACTGGACCTACCACGCCTACCGCGAATGGCAGGGCTGGAGCCTCGAACACCCCGACGGCCCGCCCCTGCAGGCGGATCGTCTGCCCCCGGATCAACGGTCAAAGCGCGCCGCCGTCCTGCTGAAATGGTTCGCCAAAAACCAACGCGCCGTTTCCTCCCAATAGCCGCGGGCTGACAGCCCGCGGACCCTCGGAAGTCCGCGATGCGTTGCATCGCGGCTATTGCCTGATCATGCGTATGGCGCGACAATGTGATGCATGTCAACTCGGAGGCATCTCATGAAACGTCGTGACTTTCTGATGGCGGGCATCGGTGCGGGGATTGCGCTGCCGGCGATTTCGCGCGTGGCGTATGCGGCCGGTGTGAACAAGCCGCGGCGAGTCGGGCTCATCGGGTCCGGGTGGTACGGCAAGTGTGATCTGCTGCGGTTGATTCAGGTTGAGCCGGTCGATGTGGTGGCGATCTGCGATGTGGACCGCAACATGGTCGCCGAAGCCGCGGAGTTGATCGCGACACGCCAGGCGTCGGGTAAGCAGCCGAAGACGTATGGCGACTATCGCAGGATGCTCGCCGATCACGCATTTGATCTGATGATCGTCGGCACGCCGGACCACTGGCACGCGCTGCCGATGATCGAGTCCGTCGAGGCGGGCATCGACGTTTACGTGCAGAAGCCGATCAGCGTCGATGTCGTCGAAGGTCAGGCCATGCTCGCCGCGGCGCGGAAGCACAAGCGCGTCGTGCAGGTCGGCACCCAGCGCCGCAGCACGCCGCACCTGATCCAAGCCCGCGATCGGATCATCCGCGAAGGTCTGCTCGGGAAGATCGGCCTCGTCGAGGTCTTCTGCTACTACCACATGCGGCCGACCGGCAATCCCGCCGACCAAGCCCCGCCGGACTATCTCGACTGGGACATGTGGACCGGCCCGGCGCCGATGCGGCCGTACAACCCGCTGGTCCACCCGCGCCGCTGGCGGGCGTTCATGGAATATTCCAACGGCATCATGGGCGACATGTGCATCCACTTCCTGGACACCGCCCGCTGGATGCTGGACCTGGGCTGGCCGACCGAGATCACCTCGACCGGCGGTATCCTCGTGCACAAAGACGCCAAGGCCAACATCGCCGACACGCAGACCGCCGCGTGGAACTTCGGCGACCTGCGCATGACCTGGACCCACCGCACCTGGGGCTCAACGCCTGACCCGGACTACCCATGGGGCATGATCATCTACGGTGAAAAAGGCACGCTCAAGGCCAGCGTCCACCGCTACGACTTTGTCCCGCGCGACAAAAAGCAGCAGCCCATCCATGCCGACGTGAAGATGGAACTCGACGAATACCCCGAAGACAAAACCGAAAAAGGCCTGGAAAAACACGTCGCCCCCGCCATCCGCAAACACATGCGCGACTGGCTCGACGCCGTCGATCATCGCACCGAGCCCGTGGCCGACATCGAGCAGGGCCACATCTCCACCGCCTCGTGTATTCTCGCCAATCTGTCGATGAAGCTCGGCCGCTCGCTGACGTGGGACCCCGTCAGGCAGCAGGTCGTCGGCGATGCCGAAGCCAATCGTCTGCTGGCCCGCGACTATCGCGCTCCGTGGATTCACCCGACGCCTGGTTCGGCGGGGCCTGACCGCCGCTCGCGCCCCCGTCGGCGCCTGTGGAAGCGATAACGGCGTTCAGCGGTATCCCCATAACGACCTCGGCCCGCTTCCGACATCGGTTTCATCATGACGCTAATTTTTATCCGTGCCCGCCGCGGCTAGCGTTTGTTCATGATGGAAGCCATTCGTCAATTCGTCACCGACTCGATCGTCATGAGCGCCTGGGTAATCACGGTCGTGATCGCCGTGGGCGTGTTGATCCGCGACCTGCTGACGCACAACGCAGAGCTCGGCACATTGATGAAAGTTGTGTGGGTGTTGACCGTGTTGTACAGCGGACTGCTCGGGTTGGCGGTGTACTTCTTTTCCGGTCGCAAACAGATTTCATGCGACTCGCTGTGGCGCCGGTCGTGGCGATCCGATGCCCACTGCTACAGCGGTTGCGGGGCGGGGGAGATCATCGGGGTGATACTCGCTTCGGCAGTCATCGGGCTCACGAGCAATCTGTGGGTCGGCCTGATCACGTTTACATTCGCATACGTCACGGGCTTCACACTGACGGTCGGCCCGCTGCTGAATGAAGGCGAATCATGGGGCGCGGCGATCAAGGACGCCTTCTGGGGCGAAACGGTCAGCATCACGGCCATGGAACTGTCCGCGATCGGTGTGGACCTGTTTCTGGCGGGCAAGGCGACCATCGGCGAGCCGCTGTTCTGGGCGTCGCTGGTGATCTCGCTGACGATCGGCCTGCTGGTGGCGTATCCGTTCAACGTGGGGCTGATTTACTTCGGCGTCAAGGAAGGCATGATGAACCCGCAGCACGCCGGCGAGCACGGACACGGACACGGCCATGGTCACGATCACGATCATGATGATCATGACGCGCAGCACGCCGCCGCCCACGGGCAGCACACTCAACCTCAACACGGATGATGACCGCGGCTTATCAGTACTTTGGGCCACGGGTGACACGGAATGTTACGGACGAGAGAAAGACTATTCGTGTCATCCGTGGTTCATTTTGATCATGTGAATCATCAGAACAACCATGCCACACGCAAGGAACAAGCTGTTTTGAACGACCCGCCACGAACCGCGATGTCGCCAGAGCCCATTGAGCAGCATCGGAAGAAATATGGGCCGGTCAATTACTCTATTTTCGACGAAAACAAATTAAAAAGTTTCGCCCCGCAGTCACCGGGCGTGATTTAATTCTCAAACATATATTTAGCCTAAATGCTAAGTACTTGAAGGCGTCGGGCGCGCTGCCGCAGGCGGGCGCGGTGCAATAACCCAGGTGGGGCTGTCGTCGTTTTTTTGTCGGGATACGAGGCATTTTCATTGAATCGGTACTTTCTGCAGGAGCCTGCCATGTCATCGATCAGTCGTCGTCGTTTTGTCGCTGCCGCGTCCGCCGTCGGGGCGGCTCCGTTTGTGATGCGGCCGGGCCGGGTGCTCGGGGCCAACGATCGGATTCGCATTGCGGTGGCGGGGATCAACGGTCGCGGGAGCAGCCACATCGGCGGGTGGATGAAGCAGAAGAACGTCGAGGTGGTCTGTCTGATCGACCCGGATCGCAAGGTGCTCGAACGACGGGCCAAGCAGGTGGCGGAAAAGTCAGGCGGCAAGGCGCCACGTGCCGTGACCGACATTCGCGAGGCGCTGGAGGATAAGAACCTGGATGCGATTTCCATCGCCGCGCCGAACCACTGGCATTCGCTGATGACGATCTGGGCGGCGCAGGCGGGCAAGCATGTGTATGTCGAAAAGCCGATGAGCCACGACATCGCCGAGGGGCGTGTCGTGGTCGAGGCGCAGAAGAAGTACGGCGTCGTGATTCAACACGGCACGCAGAGGCGCAGCAGCGACAAGATCGCCGGGCTGCACGAAGCGATTCACGCCGGGAAGTTCGGGCGACTGAAGATCGCTTACGGATACTGCTGCAAGCCGCGCGGCGGGATCGGACATAAGTCGCCCAGCGATCCGCCGGACAACCTGGACTGGAACTTGTGGCGCGGGCCGGCGAAGATCGACCACTACCACAGCAACTACGTCCACTACAACTGGCACTGGTTCTGGAACACGGGCAACGGTGATCTGAACAACCAGGGCACGCACCAGCTCGACGTCGCGCAGTGGGCGATCGACCCCGATCAGACGCATCCGATTCGCACCTGCGCGATCGGCGGACGTTTTCAGTGGGACGATCAGGGCGAAACGCCGAACACGATGTTCGCCATGGCCGAGTACCCCAACGGGCAGTACGTGTTTTTCAACGTGCGCAATGTGAACTACGACGGCTACGAGCGGCAGGTCGAAAACGAGTATTACTTCGAAGACGGCGGGCGGATCATCCGCGACAAGTATTACCCAGCCGGCAGCGACAAGCCCGAAAGCCTCGACACCGGCAAGGGCAAGATCACGCCCGGCGGCAACTGGGGCAGTTTCATCGCGGCGGTGCGGGCCGGCGACCCGGAGATGGCCAACGGCACCGCCAAAGAAGCGCACTACTCGTGTGTGCTCGGGCACGTGATGAACAATTCGTATCGCCTCGGTGAGCAGGTTCCCTTCAACGCTGCCGCGGGTCGATTCGGCGACAACAAGGATGCCCACGAGCACTTCATGAAACTTCACGAGATTATGAAGACCGGCGTCGGCGTTAAGGACGGCGCCCATTACATCGCCGGCCCGATGCTGCACTTCGACCCGGCCGCCGAACGCTTCACCGGCGAACACGCCGATGCGGCCAACAAACTGCTCAAAGATGAAAACCGCGAAGGCTTCGTCGTGCCCGACCCCCGGAAGGTGTAACCTGCCGGAAGAAAGTACAATCAGCGTCATGTGTGATCACAAAGATGCGTGTGTGCGCCGGCTGGTCGCGGCGCTGGTGATGTGTGCGTTGGTGTCGACCGCGGCATGGGCGGAGTCGTCGACGAAGGTGTTCGGAGTGCGGGACTACGGGGCGGTTGGCGACGGCAAGACGCTGGATACCGTAGCGATTCAGAAAGCGATTGATGCAGCGGGCCGGGCCGGCGGCGGGCGCGTCGTGCTGTCGGCGGGTGAATACCTGTCAGGCGGGTTGCGCCTGCGAAGTCACATCGACTTTCATCTGGAAAAGGGCGCTACGCTGCACGCCTCCAAAAGCCCCGAGGATTATCCGCATGGCAAGTTGCTGCTGCGGGCCAGCGAAGAAACCGACATCACGCTCAGCGGACAGGGCGACATCGTCAGCATCGGCGCGGGCGACCTGGGCTCGCGATGGGGCGTCAAACCCCCGGAGAAAATGTTCCGCATTGCCACGCTGTTGCTGGATCAGTGCAAGCGGGTTGTGATTCGCGATGTGACGATCCGTAACAGCGACTCGTGGACGCTGCATCTGCGGCGGTGCGACGATGTGCTGATCGAGGATGTGAAGATCCGCAACAACTACCGTCGGCTCAACAGCGACGGGATCGACCCCAACAGTTGCACCAACGTGACGATCCGGCGATGTGACATCGTGGCCGGCGACGATGCGATCGTGCTCAAGTCGACGCAGGCCGAGCCGTGTACAGACCTCGTGATCGAAGACTGCACGCTGGAGTCGGCCACGGCCGGGGTGAAGTTCGGCACCGAGTCGCATGGCGACTTCCGCCGCATCGCGGTCCGCAACTGCCGCATCATCAACACGCCGGTCGGGTTCGGCGTGTACGTCAAGGACGGCGCGACCGTGGCGGATGTGGTTGTCGAGAAGATGACGATTCAAACCTGCGGCCCGCAGCACCACGCCGTCGTGCCGCTGTACATCGACATCGAAAAGCGAAACGAAGACTCGAAGATCGGCCGCGTACGCAACATCACGTTCAAAGACATCACGATCGACACGGGCTTCGGTCTGTTGATGCAGGCGCCGGCTGAGTCGCCGCTTGAAAACATCACGTTGCAGAACATCACGATGACGATCGACGATGCGGGTGATTACACGAATCGGAAAAAACCCGTCGGCGGCCGGCGCACGGTGTTTCGCCAGCGCGATCACGAGTTCGCTCAGCTTGAAACCTATGCGGCTTTCGCGAATCTCAAAGGGCTGACGATCGACGGGCTGACGGTGAACATCGCCGAGGGGGCATTCAAGCAGCGCCCGCGGTCGGCGATCACGCTGCGTCACGTCGATGGCGCGACGCTCAAGCGGGTTCAGCGCGTGCCCGGTGATGATCACGGCGTCGGGGTCATTGATGCGGTTGACTGCCAGCATGTCAGCACCGATTAATGCCCAACCCGGAAAAGATTCGGGCGTCAGAAGATGATCGACTGCAAACCTGTGGCACAGCCGCCCTCGGCTGTGCGGGCGACGACTACAGCACAGCCGAGGGCGGCTGTGCCACAATATCGCGTTCGGGTTTTACACAAAGGCCCGTTTTCTGCGATTGGTATAAGCGGGGTTAAACATGGCGGCAAACAGTGAGTTCGTCGAATATGTGGTCGATGCGCTGACGGGCTTTGACTTTGTCGAACCCCGGCGGATGTTCGGCGGGTATGGGCTTTTCTGCGATGAGGTGATGTTCGCGATCGTCGTGGATGATGTGTTGTATGTGCGCGTGGATGCGGTGACGGACGGGGATTTTGATGATGAGGTGTCGCCGCGATTTTCATACATGCGGGCCGGGCGACCGTGCAAATTGCCGTATCGTCAGATCCCTGATGCGGCGATGGACAACCGCGAAGCGTTGTGTCGATACGCGGAACTCGGACGCGAGGCAGCGATCCGCAAGGCGAAGTGATGGGTCAGCGGTTCAGCAGGTGCAGGCGGAGGAGGTTCAGGGCGGTTTTGGCGGTGAGGTCGCGGATGAAAGGGCGTGTGCCGCCGAAGATGCGGTGCAGGTGCTGGGTGGGCTGATCGCGGATGGTCAGGCCGAAGTGGACGGTGCCGACGGGTTTGTCGGGGGTGGCGCCGCCTGGGCCGGCGATGCCGGTGACGGACAGGGCGTAGTCGGCATCGAAGCGCTCGCGGACATTTTCAGCGAGCAGGCGGGCGACGGGTTCGCTGACGGCGCCGTGGGTGTTGAGCATGTCGGCGGGGATGTTGAGATCGCGTTGCTTGGAGGCGTCGGAGTAGACGATGATGCCGCCGAGGTAGTAGTCGCTGGAGCCGGGGGCATCGGTGAGCATTTTGCCGATGAGGCCGGCGGTGCATGACTCGGCGGTGGCGAGGGTTTGATGGTTGCGTTTGAGCAGTTCGCCGACGACGCCCGGCAGGGTTTGACCATCGCGGCCGAATACGAGGGGGCCGAGCGCTTCGTGAACGAGGCGGGCGGTGTCTTCGAGTTCGCGGTCGGCCTGGTCGGTGGTGGGAAACTCGCTGCGGAGGCGGGCGGAGATGATGCCGTCGGAGACGGTGGTGCCGACCAGGGGATTGCGGTCGCGGGCCATCAGGTCGCCGAGGCGCTCGGCGATGCCGGACTCGCCTTCGCCGAAGCAGTGGATCATGGCGGTGCGTATGACGCGCTTGGTGTCACCTGTTAATTCATCGAGGCGCGGGGCGATGTGGACGTTGAACAGGTGGCGCATCTCGCTGGGGACACCCGGCACGATGAACACCTGGGCGGGACCGACTTGGGCGTAGATGCCGGGGGCGGTGCCGACGTCGTTGGGCAGGGCGGTCGCGCCGGCGGGGATCATGGCCTGAATGCGATTGCGGTCGACCATGGGCCGCTGACGACGGGTGAAAAATTCGGTGATCTGCGCCAGCGAGGTTTCGTCGAGCCCGAGTGCGGTCTGCAGCACATCGGCCAGGGCGTGGCGGGTCAGGTCGTCGTCGGTGGGGCCGAGCCCGCCGGTGATGATCAGCAGGCGGGTTTCGGAGGCGGCGCGGCGGATGGCGTCGGCGATGGCGGGGCGACTGTCGGCGACGGTCAGATGCCAGAGCGTGCCGATGCCGCGCGAAGCGAGCTCAGCGGAGAGCCATGCGGCGTTGGTGTCGACGGTCTGCCCGAGCACCAGCTCATCACCGATCGAGATGATGACCGCGTCCATTTACCGGATCTCCTTGCCGGCAAATCGCTGCTGTTGCTGGGCGATGGTGTCCAGCAACTCGCGTTGCAGCTTGTCATCACCGAAGTACTGCACGAAGACGGCGACGTGGGTTTTATCCGCGTCGGCTTTTTCGGCACGAATGTCGACACGCCGCCCGTCCGGCGTCAGAGCCTTGACGGTGAGTCGGTCGTGCTGCTTGGGCTCGGCGTCCGCGGGGTAGAGCTTCAAGGCGCTGTAGCCCCAGTGCATCTGCTCGAAGACGTAGGGCATGAGCTGGCCCAGCCGATCGGGTGACAGGTCGAACGTATCGCCGGCAGCTTGGTCGGGCAGGGGGGCGGGGGCGACATCGCTTTTTGATGCGCTGGAACAGGCGGGCAGCAGCATCAACGTCATGCTCAACAGGATGAGCGTGGCGGGTGACGTTCGACGCACAGCCGAGGGCGGCTGTGCCACAGTGTCGAGATCGGCAGCGGTTTGGGGAGCGGAGGGTTTCACATCGACTATAATGACAGGGTTGCGGCCGACTGCAAGGTCGCCCCCGGAAGTGGGTCTTTTAAAGGATACGACTTGGAACTGACGATCACGTTGCCCGCCGATACAGACCCGGTCGCCATGCTGGGGCCGGTGGAGCGCAATCTGAAAATCATCCGCGAAGCGCTCGGGGTGGCCATCAGCGCGCGCAATGGCGCGGTGCGCCTCAGCGGTGACGACGCCTCGGTGAACCAGGCGGCCGAGGTGATCCACGAACTGGCCCAGGCGGCGAAGAAGCGCAAGCCGATGGGCAAGGTTGAGCTGCTGGAACACATCCACCGCCTGGCCGCCCGCGCCGACGATCACCCCGAAGGCGTGCCCGGCCGCTGGGCGACGTCGGACATGGCGATGGACGTGTATGCCCGCGGCCAGCGGGTGTCACCGAAAACGGTGGGGCAGAAGCGGTACATCCAGGCGATCCTCGAACACGACCTGGTATTCTGCTCGGGTCCGGCAGGGACAGGCAAGACTTACCTGGCGGTGGCGGCGGCGGTGTCGATGCTCAAGCGTTCGACGGTGCGGAAGCTGATTCTCGCCCGCCCGGCGGTCGAGGCCGGCGAAAAGCTCGGGTTCCTGCCCGGCGACATGCAGGCGAAGGTCAATCCCTACCTGCGTCCGCTGCTGGACGCCCTGCACGACATGATGCCCTTCGACCAGGTTCAGCGGTTCATGCACAGCGACCTGATCGAGGTGGTTCCGCTGGCGTTTATGCGCGGGCGGACGCTCAACGATGCCGCGATCATCCTCGACGAAGCCCAGAACACGACCCGCAGCCAGATGCTGATGTTTCTGACGCGCATGGGCCACGGGTCGAAAATGATCGTCACCGGCGACACCAGCCAGGTCGACCTGGAAATCGGCACCGAAAGCGGGCTGATCGACGCGGCCCGGCGGCTGGGGCGCGTGCCGGGGGTGGGATTTGTCACGCTGGATCGACAAGATATTGTCAGACATAGTCTTGTGGAGCGCATCGTGCACGCCTACGGCCAGGATGATCCCGCGGGATAACCTGTGCAGACCTTTAACAGGCCCGGGCGGTTGACCGATCTATAATGGATGCGATCCGGCGTGGTCGAAAAGTTGAAAGTTCAGGTCAAAAGCCTGCAATTCGGTTGGGGCTTTAGACTTTGAACCTAAGACTGGGAACCTGACTTGGCTTTATTCAAGACCGACACATCCAGACGGCGTGAAGTCCGGCGGAACATTCCGCGCCAGCGGCCGGCGCTGCGCGACGTGATCGGACGCAGCCAGGTGATCTGGGGCTGCGTGATCGCGGCGGCGTTTATCGTGACCGCCTCGGCGGTGGTGATCAACGTGCGATCGAACCCGGCCTACCGCCCCGGCGAACTGGTCGACAAGCCCATCGTGGCGCGCGTCAGTTTCAACTCGGTCGACCTGGCCGCCACGGCCCAGGCCCGCGAGGTGGCGCGCCTCAAGACCCCCGCGGTCTACATGCAGAACCAGGTCCTGATCGAAGAGACCCGCAAGGCGCTGGCGGCCCTGCCCGAGGCGGTCGCCAAGGCCGAGACGATCAAGGATGTCGAGCCCAAGCTCGTGGAGCGTTACGGGCTGACCGACAGCGTGCTCAAGGCCCTGAAGCAGTACCGCGAGAACGGCCAGACCGATCTGAAATGGTTCGACATGGTCGCCCGCCTCACCGAGCAGCTCAAACGCACCGCCATCCTCACCAGCGACGACTACCAGGTCGAGAAGGTGAACCTCGCCCCGACGATTCGGCTGACGCTCTCGGACGACGGCAAGTCGTTGCTGGTCTGGGAAGGCGAGCTGATCAAGCTGGGCGATCCCAAAGAGATGGCCGGCGCCGCCACGAAGCTTGCCGCTGATTTTCCCGACCCGGTGCGCCACGTGATCATCAGCTATCTGATGAAGACGAATCAGCCGATCTACACGCTGCATCCGCAGTTGACAGAAAAGGCCCAGGCCGAGGCCGCCGCCAAGACCGAAGACGTGCGCGTCGATTACCAGGCCGGGCAGGTGCTGATCCGCGCCGGCACGCGCCTCGATGCCGCAGGCTATCGCCTGCTGACCCAGCACGCCGACGCCATTCCCGCCCGCCAGCGCTACGCCAGCAGTGCGGGGCTCGTCAGCCAGGTCACGTTTATTTCGCTGGTGCTGATCGGGTATGTGGCGGTGTTTAAACGTCGCATCGTGGAGAAGCCGATTCGCGGGATCGCGCTGGCCGTGTTGGTGTTGGGCGCGTTGCTGTTTGCCGGGATGTTGCACGGCCTGCCGCCGAGCGTGACCACCACCGCGCCGATTGTGCCGATGCTGTTTGTCGCCATCATCGTGTCGATCGCCTACGACCAGCGCTTCGCCATGGGCGTCAGCATGCTCGGCGGATTGCTCATGGGCGTGTCGCTGGATCTGAGCATCGGCAACTACCTGCTGACCATGGTCGCTGCGATCGTCGCCATCGCGCAACTCCGCCACCTGCGAAACCGCAGCACGCTGGGGCGCGTCGGGCTGGTGACCGGTCTGATCGTCGCCGCCGGCATCTGGAGCGTCGGGCTCAGCGAGCGAAACCTCGTCGAAGGCCTCGTCGGTGAACTGGCCCGCGAGTCGGCCGTCGGGTTCACCGCCAGTCTGCTGACCGGCTTCGTGATTCTCGGTCTGCTGCCGTTCATCGAGAAGTCGTTCAAGGTCACCACCGCCATGAGCCTGCTCGAACTCGGCGACATGAACCACCCCCTGCTGCGCCGCCTCGCCCAGCAGGCGCCCGGCACGTTCAACCACTCGCTGCAGGTCGCCACGCTCGCCGAGGCCGCCGCCGACGCCATCGGCGCCAACGGCCTGCTCGCCCGTGTCGGCGCTTACTACCACGACATCGGAAAGATCCATAAACCCCAGTACTTCGTCGAGAATCAGACCGGCGGCCCGTCGCGCCATGAAAAGCTCAGCCCCGCCATGAGCCTGCTGATCATCGTCGGCCACGTCAAAGACGGCATCGAAATGGCCCGCGAGTATGGCCTGCCGCCCGTGCTGCACCACTTCATCGAGTCGCACCACGGCACCACCCTCGTCGAGTATTTCTACCACGCCGCCAAAAAGCAGAAGGGCGAAGAAGACAAGCAGCCCGAAGAGATCGAATTCCGCTACCCCGGCCCCAAGCCGCGCACCAAGGAAGCGGCCATCCTCATGCTTTGCGACTGCGTGGAGAGCGCCTGCCGCACGATGGCCGAGCCCAACGCCGTCCGCATCGAGCAGCTCGTCGCCAAACTCGCCGGCAAGCGCCTGCTCGACGGTCAGTTCAGCCACTGCGACATCACCCTGGCCGAGCTGCGCCTCATCGAGCAGGCCGTGACCAAGAGTCTGACCGCCATTTATCATGGCCGCATCAGTTACCCCGCCGCGGACGCCGACAAGCAGCAGGCCAAGGCCGACAAGGGGCGCGCCGCCGGCTAAGTCTTCATGAGCATTGACGCACTTTCCAATTCCGATCCCGCAGCGGCCGACGAACCCGAGCCGTCTTGTGACCTGACGATTCATCTGGATGTCGAGACATCGCAAGCGCCGGATCTCGCGTGGATTCAGCGTAAGCTGCAGGCTGTCGTCGACCGCCTGAAACTCGAGTCGGTCTCGCTCAGCGTTGTCATTGTCGATGACGCCAGCATCGCTGACATGCATGTGCGCTTCCTCAATGTCGAAGGCACCACCGATGTAATCACCTTCGATCTGTCCGACAGCGCCCCCCCTCTCCCCGCGGGAGAGGGCCGGGGTGAGGGCGCTCCCGAATCGACTCCCCCGGCACACGGGCAATCGGTCGAAGGCGAACTCTACCTCTGCCTCGATGAAGCGACCCGCCAGGCTCAGCGCTTCGGCCATACCGTCGACGCCGAGTTGCTGCTCTACGCCGTGCACGGCCTTCTGCACCTGCTGGGCTACGACGATCACGATCCCGAGAACCACCGCATCATGCACGATACCGAAGATCAGTTGCTGACCGCCATCGGCGTCGGCCCCGTGTTCGCCCGTCGCGAAGGAGAAGGCCGATGAATTACTCCGCCTTCTGGATCGTGGCTGTCTCATCCCTGCTGAGTTGTTTTTACACCGCGGTGAACTACGCGTTGTTGGACTTTTCCCGCTCCCGACTCGCCCAACTGCTCGAAGCCCGCAACAAGGCCCACCACATCGAGCACCTCTCGGAATTCCGCGAATCGCTGTTGTTGATGACCGCGCTGCTGCGGGCGGTGTTGAACCTGGTCGTCCTGCTGGCGATCTTCGCATGGCTCGCGCCGCCGGCCGAGTCCAGCCACTGGTCGGCGCTGTTGATCGCCATCGGCGTGTCCGCGCTGGTCGTGTCCATCTTCGGCGTGGCGATTCCGCTGTCGTGGTCGCGCCATGCCGCCGAGCCGCTGCTGGTGTTTTCGATGCCGCTGCTGCGGGTGCATTTCGCGGTGCTCCGGTATCCCATGTGGGTGTTGCACATTTTCGACCCGCTGGTGCGCCGCCTGCTCGGCGTGCCCAAGTCCGATGGCAACGGTGTCACCGAAGCCGAGCAGGAAATCCTCGACGCCGTCAGCGAGGGCGAGAAGACCGGCCTCGTCGATGAAGAGCAGAAGGAAATGATCGAGGCCGTCGTCGAATTTCCGACCACGACCGTCGAGCAGATCATGACCCCGCGCACCGCCGTCGAAGGTATTTCCGTCGATTCGGACCTCGAAGCTGTCAAAAGCTTCGTTCGAACGGCCGGTCATTCGCGCATTCCTGTTTACGAAGGCGACCTCGACCACATCGCCGGCATCCTCTACGTCAAAGACCTCATGCCGCTGCTCGGCGCTTCCGGTGATGAGCCGTTCGACATCCGCAAGGTCGTTCGCGAGGCCGTGTTCGTTCCCGAGTCCAAGACGCTGCGCGACCTGCTGGGGCAGTTCAAAGCGTCCAAGGTCCACCTGGCCATGGTGCTCGATGAGTACGGCGGCACCGCGGGGCTGGTCACCATCGAAGACGTCATCGAAGAAATCGTCGGCGAGATTCACGATGAGCACGAGCCCCCCGACGAGGAAGAACCCGCCATCGAGCCCGTCGACAAAACCACCTTCGACATCGACGGCCGCGTCCGCATCGACGAAGCCAACGACGAGCTCAACCTCGAGCTGCCCGAAGACGAGGACTACGATACCGTCGGCGGTTTCGTCTTCGCCACACTCGGTCGCATCCCCGAAACCGGTGAAACCTTCGATTACGAAAACGTCCACATCACTGTCACCGATGCTGAAAAGACCCGCGTCAACAAGGTTCGCCTCGCCCTGACCGATCCCGATCGCACCCCCGAGCCCAGCGAGTCCGAACCCTCGGCGTAATGTCTTCCGTTTAGCCGCGAGCCGCAGGCGAGCGCGTCTTCTTCACTTTGTCCGCGTGCATCATGCCCGCACCATCAGCCGACAACCTCCGCCGCAACGTCGCCCTCTACCCTTGGTACGAAGCGACGGTGGCAGCGATGTTCTGGCTGCCGGTGTTCTTTCTCTACTTCACCAGTCGCCTGAGTCTCGCCCGGGCTCTGCAACTTGAAGCGATCTACTACGCCGCCATCGTCGTGATGGAAGTGCCTTCGGGTTACTTCTCCGATCTGGTCGGCCGCCGCCTCACGCTGGGCATTTCATCCGTCGCGTTGCTCGGCGCCTACATCCTCTTCTTCCTCGACGGTTCATTCGCCACCTTCGCCGCGGCACAGGTCTGTCTCGCCGTCGGCTTCGCCTTCCACAGCGGAACCAACACCGCCTTCCACAACGACAGCCTCGAAGCTCTCGGCGAGTCCGACCGTCTCGCCGCCCGCGAGGCGATTGTCTCCCGCAACGGGTTCTTCGCTTCAGCCGTCGCCGCGCTGGCCGGCGGGCTGGTCGCTGCGATCGACCTGCGCTTCGCCTACGCGCTGTCCGCCGCCGCGGCGATTGGCGGGTTCATCCTCGTTCTGATGTTTGTCGAACCTTTCCAACGCGCTGCCGGCCACGACGGGTTCATCCGCTCGGTTCGACAATGCGGCGGGTATGCCCGCCAGCCGATGCTCATGTGGCTGTTCGCCTATGCCGTGTTCATGACCGTGCTCAATCACGTGCCCTATGAGTTCTTCCAGTCCTACATCGACCTGTCCCTGCGCGAGTCCGTCGCCTTCGAAGTCCACACGCCCCTGGCGACCGGCATCCACGTGGCGATCACTATGTGGATCGGTTCGTTCTTCGCCGCTCGCTCGGTGCGCATTCGCGATCGTGTCGGCATCGGCGCGGCGTTGCTGATCGCGATGCTGCTGCAGACGCTGATCATCGGTGCGATGGCCGCCATCGCCGCCGCGTGGATCGTCCCGCTGATTCTGCTGCGGTCAACGCCCCGCGCCCTGATGACCGCGCCGCTGAACGCCGCAGTCGCCCCGCGCGTCCCCGCCACGCACCGGGCCACCTACCTGTCGCTGCAGTCGCTGGCCGGCCGCCTGGGTTTCGCCGCCTTGCTCGCCGGGTTGTCAACAACGGTCGGTGAGCCGGTCGACTGGTCCGCCCTGGCGACGCTGCTCCGCATCAGCGTCATCATCGCCATCGCCATGCTCATCGGCCTGACCATCGCCCGCCCGATCGCTACGCAAACATGATTCACTGACAGCACGAAGACGCAAAGGCGCAAAGGCGCAAAGAGATTGCGGGAAAATGGCCCGGCGCGGCTGCACAATTCTTGCATTTCCTTTGCGCCTTTGCGTCTTCGTGTCTTTGTGCTTCATCGAGGCCCACGGCTGGTCGATTCCTCGGTCAGCGGGTAAAATCGGCCGCTTATGACTCCGATTCGCTTCTACAACACGTTGACCAACCAGCTCGAAGACTTCGCCCCGATCGATCCGCCGGTCGTGCGGATGTACAACTGCGGGCCGACCGTCTACGACTTCGCCCACATCGGCAACTTCCGTGCGTTCGTGTTCGCCGATCTGCTGCGCCGCTTTCTCGAGTTCACCGGCCACGAGGTCCGCCAGGTGATGAACATCACCGATGTGGGCCACATGACCGAGGACCAACTCGCCGACGGCGGCGGCCAGGACAAGATGGAACTCGCCGCCCAGCGACTCAAGGCCGCCAAGAAGTCCGGTGTCGCCGACGTCGAAAACCCCGATGACCCTTTCGCCGTGGCACGCTACTTTGAGAAAGCATTCATCGACGACGCCCGCGCCCTGCGGTTGAAGATCGCCGACGATGAAGCCCCTCGTCGCCCGCGCGCGACCGAACACGTCAAGCAGATGATCGCGATGATCGAAAAGCTCGTCGCCGCCGATCACGCCTACGTTGCCGGCGACGGCGCGGTGTATTACGACGTGTCCAGCTTTCCGCAATACGGCAAGCTGTCCGGCAACACGCTGGACAAACTCGCCCACGGCGCCGGCGGGCGCGTCAGCGAAACCGACACCGCCGGCAAACGCAACCCGCACGACTTTCTGCTGTGGAAACCGGACGCCAAACATCTGATGAAGTGGGACTCACCGTGGGGGTGGGGTTACCCCGGCTGGCACATCGAGTGCTCGGCCATGTCGATGAGCGCGCTGGGCGTTGAAACCCTCGACATCCACACCGGCGGCGAGGACAACATCTTCCCGCACCACGAATGCGAGATCGCCCAGTCCTGCGGCGCCACCGGCAAGGCCTTCGCCCGCTACTGGATGCACACGCGATTCCTCATGGTCGAAGGCGAAAAGATGTCCAAGTCCAAGGGCAACTTCTACACCGTCCGCGATCTGCTGAAACGCGGTGTCGACCCCGCGGCCCTGCGCCTCGAACTGATGCGCACGCACTACCGCTCGAATATGAACTTCACCATGAAGGG
The DNA here is from genome assembly GCA_014873095.1 of Planctomycetales bacterium ZRK34. Taxonomy (GTDB): domain Bacteria; phylum Planctomycetota; class Phycisphaerae; order Phycisphaerales; family Zrk34; genus Zrk34. The sequence continues at coordinate 953,992 of CP050848.1, read as the reverse complement.
GCTCGAAGACGCCCACCGCATGGTCGAACGCTGGCGCGCCGCCGCGGCAGGTGTTGATGCTCAGTCGGTGGCGGCGGGTGACAGTGATGTTGAACGCGATTTCGTGGCGGCGCTGTCGGATGATCTGAACATCTCCGGGGCGCTGGGTGCGATCAACAAGTGGCTCAATGACTCGCCAGATGATCTGTCGCCGCTGGTGCGGATGAACTCGGTGCTGGGCGTGTTGGAGGCTGCGGAATTGGAGACCGAAACATCCGGGGACGATGCCGCCATCGATGCGAAGGTTCAGCAGATGGCCGATGCCCGAGCGGCGAAGGATTGGGCGGCATCGGATGCCATTCGCGATGAGCTGACAGCGGCGGGCATCGAGGTGCAGATTTCCAAGCAGGGCATCACCTGGCGCCGTAAAATGACACTGGACTAGTCCGTTTAGCCGCGACCCACAGGGGAGCGCGACGCCAAACGCTCCCCTTCGGGTCGCGGCTAAACATCGGATCAAATGCGGCGTGGTAGAACATCGATACGTAGCAACATGCAAGGGGATGGACATGACCAAATGGATGATGATGGCGGGGTTGGTTATCAGCATGGCGGGGCGCCCGGCCGGGGCGATCGACCTGGTTTTTGACTACAGCCTGGACACGTACGAGTTCAGCGACGGGACAGTGGGCTTTTTCAACAAGTTCCCCGAAGCCAAGGCGGACCTGGAACTGGCGGGGCGGGTGTTTGAACGCTTTCAGGATAACCTGGCGGCGATCGAGCCTTCATCGACGGCCGACCCGATCGACGTGGACCCGTTCACCGGGCCGTACGATGTGTGGGCGGCGCTGATCTCGCACCCGGGGACGGGACAGAGCAACTACCGCATCGCGGGATTGACGATCGCGGAGGACACCGTGGTGGTGTACGCGGGCGGTCGCAACCTCGGCGGCAGCACGCTCGGTGTCGGCGGGGGCGGTGGGTATTCAACCTTTGTCGGCACGGAATTCGAGACCACGCTCAAGACGCGCGGACAAGGCACGATCGACGAAGTCACCGGCGTCGATGCGGTGGAGATCGCCCCGTGGGGCGGATCGATTTCGTTTGACACCGTCGATGGCAGCGGGGCGGAACGGTTGTGGAATTTCGGCGCGGCGCCGACATCGGCGGATGTCGATAAAAGCGACTTTCTGTCGGTGGCGATACACGAGTTGGCGCACCTGATGGGCTTTTCCTTCAGTACGCCGTCGTTCGCCAACCAGGTCAGCGGGGGGCAGTTCACCGGAGCTGCTGCGGAGTACTACAACGACGGGCCGGTGGCGCTGGCCGGTGATTTGAGCCACTTCGCCGAGGGCACGCTCAGCGAAGTCAGGGGCGTGACCCAGGAAACGGCGATGGACCCGACGCTGCGCAGCCTCAACGGCATCAGCGACCGCAAACTGTTCACGGACCTGGACTACGCAGTGATGCGCGATCTGGGATGGATGGTGCCGCTGATCGGCGACGCCAATGTCGATGGCTCGGTCGACATCGCGGACCTGGTGCGACTGAGTCAGAACTTCGGCGTCGATGAAGGTGTCGACTGGATTGAAGGCGATTTCAATCTCGATGGCATCGTCGACATCGCCGACCTGGTGCTGCTGAGTCAGAACTACGGCCAGGAAGATCCGCTGAGCCCGTCCAGCGCATCAGTCAATGCCGCGTCAACACCCGAGCCGGGCACGCTCGGCATGTTGGGCGCGATCACCATGCTCATCGCAAAACGTCGCCGCCGGATGTGCTGACAAGGCGTGTCACATCACGACTCGTGACACTGTCGATGGCAGCGGGGCGGAGCGTTTTTGGAATTTCGGCGCGGCGCCGACGTCGGAAGATGCCGACGAAAGTATTTTCCTTGCTCGGCCCAGCGACTCGATCCGGTTTGGCATGACTCGCCCCGGCCCAGTCCTGCAGGACGCGTATCGATCCGATCCAACATGACAAGGAATGGTCCGGCGCGACTGCCGCACATGCCACATCCCCTCGCGACGGCTTTATTCATCATGTCAAAATTATAATGTTATTAAGAACATTAGAATTTTAGTTTGCCTCAACAAAACACTGTGGCGACCTTTCGGTATCATTTTAATTCTAATGTTATTAATAAAATTAGAATGTGTGTTTGGCGTTGGGTCGTTTGGATTGTGCGCGTTGGGGCGTGAGTAACAGGGGGCAGGGGACAGGGAGCAGGGAGCAGGGAGCAGGGAACGTATGACGAATGACGCGTGGTGGTGGGGAAGTGATGTTCTGGCGGGTGGTGGTGTGGGATGGCGAGGGGGGGTCAGTCAGTGGGGGTGTCGCCGGGGGTGTTGTCTGGGGTGTCGTCGAGCAGGCCGCAGGCGCGCATGGCGCCGGGGCCGAAGGTGAGGGCGTTTTTGCCCTGTTTTTTCGACTCGAGGAGCATTTCGTCGGCGAGGTCGATCAGTTGTTCGGGGGTCTGTCCGTCCCAGGGGTAGCTGGCGAGGCCGCCGGAGATGGTGAGGGTTCCGTGGGCCTGTTCTGCGAGTTTGGGGTAGCGGTGCTGACAGACGGCTTTCTGGAATCGTTCGGCGGCGGTGCGGACGGAGTGAGGGTGTTCGCTGGATTCACGGCGGGGCGGCTCGGCGTCCCAGAAGATCACGGCGAACTCATCGCCGCCGATGCGGGCGACGATGTCGTGCTTGCGGACGACCTCGGTCATCAGACGGGCGGTTTCGACGAGGATCTCATCGCCGGCGGGGTGGCCGTAGCGGTCGTTGTAGGCTTTGAAGTTGTCGATGTCGTAGAGCATGAGCGTAACGCGGAAGCGTTCGACATGAGCACGCTCGATGATGGACTTGAGGAATTTATCGAAGTAGCGGCGGTTCCACACGCCGGTGAGCTGATCATGCAGGGCGAGATCGCTGAGGTGGGACAGGTGCTTTTCGAGCGTGGCCCAGCGGGCGAGCCAGTTGGCATAACCGGTCAGCTCGGCGGCGGGGACGGTGTTCGAGGCGAGGTGGCCCAGCGTCTGATTGGCGAAGGTGACCGGGACGTTGGTGGCGAGGGCTTTGTCGGGGGCCTCGGTCCAACGGATGTCGTCGTGGCCGAGCCGCTGAATGATCAGCCGCACGGCCAGATCACGCAGGCCGGAGCGGTCGCGGAGGAGCTGTTCGACGAGGTCGATGTCGCCGAGTTGGCGGGAGACCAGACGCTTCGGCTGCGCCTCAGCGTCGGCGTGAGGGGGAGTGGGCGCGGGGGTGATGTCGGGTTCGGGCTGGGGGAGGTCGTCGTCGTCGCCGTTGTCGTGATCAGTCAGGGCTTCGAGCAGGTGGTCGTCAGCGAGGGGCTCGATGAAATAGTCGTCGAACCCGAGGCGCACGGCTCGCATGGCGTCGGGCTCCTGATCCGCATCGCATACCAGCAGCAACTGGGCTTCGGGAGCGAGGCGGCGCAGCGCGCCGGCGGTGGCGTCCAGCGAAGCCTCCAGCGGGGCGACGCGACCGACCACCGCCCGCGCCGGGCGGCGCGACATCTCACCCAGCGCATCAAGGTAGCCATCGACAGCCACGATCGGGGCCAGCTTCGGCGCGGTCTGGCGCAGGCGCTCAGCCAGCGGCGCATCGGCCACGACGATCGTGATCGGCAGGTTGGACACATCAGGGGCGGACAAGGGCGTCTCTCCGGGGGCCGGTGTTCCGGGGTTCTCGATTCTCTTCTCGCAGATCAGGCGTTGGCGGGTCTATATCGGCGGGTCGTCGTCGGCCAGGAGCATGGCCAGTTCTTCATCGCTGAGTGAGATTTCGATCTCGGGGCTCCTGGGCTGGTCTTGTGGTTCCGGGGCCGGGGGCTCGGTCGTCTCTGCGTATTCATACGCCGGCGCCGGGGGGGCGGGTTCAGCGGAAGACGTTTGCCGGGCTGAAGGTGAGATGGCTGAATCACCACTCTCACCCAGACCCTCTCCTGCGGGGAGGGGGGAAGGCGACGGCCAGCGCATCAAGCGTGGCTCATCCTCGGCGGCGTAGCGCCAGATGGTCGTGGCCGCATGGTAGCGACGCGCCGCGGCGGCCAGTTCGCCGGTCTGTGGCAGACAATCCGGCTCGATGATCACCATCGAAAGATATCGCTGCCGGGCCAGGGCGACCATCGCCGCCGGAGCATCGCTGACCTGGCGCACCGACACCCCACGCTTGCGCAATCCCCCCAGCAACTCTGCAGGCGGTTCACAGCCCGGCGGCAGCAGCAATAAACACTGCCCCGCCTCAGCGGTCGGGCGTTTTGGTGCGTCCTCCATATCCATCTACCTCTATTCTACCACAGAAAATCGCCCCAGGACCGGGTTTTTTCAGCCCGCTTAACTCTCCGCCCCGATTCGCTACAATGCCTCGATGCCTGCTGAACCCCGACTGTATTTCGATAATGCCGCCACCAGCTTCCCCAAGCCCCCCAGTGTGCTGACGGCGATCAACCACTACGCCACCGAACTCGGCGCCTCGCCCGGGCGCGGGTCGTATCACGAATCGGTCGAGTCCGCCCGGCTGCTGACCCAATGCCGCTCGCGCATCAACCAGCTCATCGGCGGGTCGAATCCCGATCACGTGATCTTCACTCTTAACTGCTCCGACGGTCTGAACCTCGCCGTCCGCGGCATCGTCTGGGCCGATGCAACCCGCCCACGCCATGTGATCACCACCGACCTGGAACACAACTCGATCCTCCGCCCGCTCAACGCCCTGTGCCGGCACGACCACATCACGCAGACGCGCCTGCCGGTTGACCCTGTCACGGGCCTGGTCGATCCGCAAGCCGTGGCCGATGCGATCACGCCCGACACGTGTCTGATCGCGATGCTGCACGGGTCCAATGTCACGGGCACGTTGCAGCCGATCGCGGAGGTCGGAAAGATCGCCCGGGCCCATGACATTCCGTTTTGCGTCGATGCCGCCCAGTCGCTGGGGCATGTGCCGATCGACGTGGACGCGATGAACATCGACCTGCTCGCCGCTCCGGGGCATAAGGGGTTGCTCGGGCCGCTCGGCACCGGGTTCCTGTATATCCGTCCCGGCATCGAAAAGCTCATGACGACCATTCGCGAAGGCGGCACCGGGTCCGTCTCCGAGCTCGACACCCAGCCCGACTTCATGCCCGACCGCTTCGAGCCCGGCTCGCATAACACGTTCGGTCTTGTCGGTCTGTCTGAAGGCGTGGCCTACCTGCTTGCCCGCGGCGTCGAAGAACTCGCCGAGCATCAGATGCAGTTGATCGATGCTTTTCTCGAAGTGATCGACGGGGCCGACGCCCCCGGGCTTCACCTGTACGGCCCCCCGACGCGCGCCCACCGCTGCGGTGTGTTCTCGGTCCGCATCGATGGCTACGACAACCCGCTGGATCTGTCCGCCGCCCTCGAAAATGAATTCGGCATTCTCACCCGCCCCGGCCTGCACTGCGCACCGGGGGCTCACCAGACGATCGGCACCGCCGACCTCGGCGGCACGACGCGCCTGAGCTTCGGGCCGTTTCTGACGGTGGACCATGTGCGCTACGCGGCCGAAAGCCTCGTCACGCTGGCGACGCGCTCCGTCGCGGTGTGATTTGTGTTGTGAGTGATAGCCGCGAGCGGAAGCTCACGGACCACGGGCTTCTGCCCGTGGCTATGAGGACAAGCGGATCAACACAATTCCATTTATGTCAATACCCCTTGGCGGTGTCCGGCGGTGAATACTTGCCGAGGTCGTGTTGCGCGATGTAGGCGACGCGCGAGCCGCCGGGGCTCCATGAGTGAACATAGGTCGTGTCTTTGAAATCGACCCAGGAAACGGAACTGTCAACGTAGACCTGGTTGCCGCCGGCGGGGCGGCCGTCGCGTTCATCGGACTTGTGCGGGGGCAGATCGCCGTAGGCGTAGGGCGTCGACGGGCTGCTGCCTTCGCCCCAGGCGTAATCGATTTTGATCATGCAGTCGGCGGCGAGCACCCACGCGGGTTGTGCGTCGGCCGCGGTGACGGGGCTGCGCGACGGGCCGGTCCAGTAGGTGTTTCTCCATCGTTCGATGCCGCCGAAGTATTGATAGTTGGTTGTGATGTAACCTCGCGAGCCGTTGACCTGCCACTGGCTGTTGTAGTCGCGGCTTGGGCAGTCCCACACCGGGGCCTCGGCATCCATGCCGTTGAAGGCGATGTCGAGCTTGTCGGCCGATTCGATCGTGCCGAGGCGGGCCCATTCACGGATCCAATTGTTCTCCGAATCGAATTTCGTCCAGCCGTTGCTGGTGCTGACCCCGTAAGAGTAGGGGCCGGCGATGTTGAGCTGGATCGTTCGCCCGGCGCAGGGGATGTACAGGCCTTTCTGCTCGATCGTGTAGATCGTCGCCGAGGTGCCGACCTGCTTGAGGTGCGCCCCGCAGACGCTGCGGTTCGCCGCTTCACGCGCCTTGGTCAATGCCGGCAGCAGGATGGCGACCAGCAGCGCAATGATGCTGACGACCACCAGCAGTTCGATCAGTGTGAAACCATGTCGGCGCATGTTGCTCACTTTCATTAGCCGCGGAGCAACGCTCCGCAGACCGCGATGCGTTGCATCGCGGCTGTCATTTGCGACGCATCATCAATCCCGTCAGCAGCAAGAGCCCCGCGGGTAATGCGGCGGGTGTGGGGATGGCGACCAGGTCGAAGCCGTTGATGAGGTTGTTGTGGTCGCCGCCGTGGCCGACGATGCGGAAGACCACGTCGTCGGCGCCGTTAGCGGTGAAGTTGAACCGGCCCATGCCGACGGCCGCGGGATTGGTCCCGACTGAATAGTCGACGCCGAGCAGGCCGTTGACGAAGGTGGACCCGCCGTCGGTGCTGATGAGGATGTCGGCGTAGTTCTGGTCGACGTTGTTGTCGTGGAAGTAGCCGGTGAATTCGTAGACGCCGGCTTCGACGCCGCTGAGGGTGATGTCCAGGCCGGTGGTGGTCTGGCTGAAGATGAAGTCACGGAGCAGATCGCTCTGGGCCTGCTCGCTGGACAGGGCGCCGCGATCGCGATCGGCGTCAAACCCGAAGCTGGGCAGGCCGATGTCGATGGAGCCGAAGGGGCTGGACAGCCCGGTGGCCCCGGCGGTGGTGACCGAGGTGTAGCCGGCCTGGGTGGGGCTGGAGCCTTCGTTGAAATCAACGAACAGGCCGGGGCGTTCCTCGATCTTCAGGCCGTTGAGGATGACATTGACGTTGCCGCCGGGCACAGCGCCGCCGCTGTCGTAGGCCACGCGGAAGGTGACATCGTCGACGCCGTTGGCATAGAAGTCGAATCGCCCGACGCCGATTGACGACGGGGCTGACCCGGTGGTGGTCGCGACGTTGTTGTCTTTGAGCTGGTAGGTGGCGCCGCCGTTGTTGGAGACGCTGAAGTCGTAGTCGCCCTGGTCGACGGTTTTGTCGTGGATATACCCGGCGAAATCGTAGTGGCCGGCGGCCAGCCCCGTGAGGGTGACGTCGATCGTGGGCTTGTTGCCGGAAGCGAATGACGCCGAGGAGAAGACAAAGTCGCGCAGCAGGTCTGACAGAGCCGTGCCTGCACCGGTCACGGGTCCACGATCGCGATCGTCCAGCGCATTGCCGACGACGACGTTGAGGCTGACCCCGGAGCCGCCGGTCTGGGTGATGCCGGTGTAGTCGGTCTGCGTCGGGCTCGGGGGAGATCCACCGGGCGGGGAGGCGACGGCGTCATCTTCGTTGATGTCGATATAGACCGCGGCATGACTGGCGGCGCCCAGCGCGAGCAGGAGCGTTAGGGCGATGGCGAGTTTGGTTGTTGCTGCACGTTGCATAATCGATTCTCCAATATCGTGAACCTGGGTTCTCAGTCTGCGGTCGCCGCCTCCGGGCCGACCATCGTTTGATATGCTTCATCCAACGGCGCGGCCGCCACGCCGTACGTTCCCACCTTGCCCTCGTCGCCGTGCTGCGGCGGACCCAGCACCAGCGTCCGCGGCTCATCGACACGCAACTGCCACACGACATACACCAGGTCGACACCCTGGCCCGGACCGGCGGCGATCCGGCCGTCATCGGTGTTGTCCAGTCCGATGCGCCAGCCGGTGTCGGAAAAACCCATCGTGCTCAGCCACGCCGGCGCCACCCGAGCGCTGACGATCACGTAAACCATCGATGGACGGCTAAGCGTGACGCGCAGTTGCAAATTGTGATTGTTCTTGTCGGCCATCGGCGTCTGCACGAAGTCGGCGCCGCGCAGTTTTTCAGGCAGCCCCTCGGCGGACAGGCCATTCCACTGATAAGCGCGGTCGGTATGAGCGATGGCGTCGTCGACCAACCCGCGCCGCTGAATCCGGTAAACGAAGGGACTGTTGGCGTGTACTTCGACGAGGGTCGCACCGCGGGTCAGTTCCGCCAGGCCCGTCGAGTTCAACACCGCCCGGTCGCCGCGCCACAGCAGCCGACGATTCGGCGTGCGGTCCAGCACTGCCACGCAGCCTTCGGTCACGTGCACCTGCGTGCTGCGATCGGCGTCGACCTGCAGGTCATAGCCGGTGCCCAGGTCGACGACCGAACCGTGCGGGGTGTCGATCGTGAATCCGACCGCACGCGGCGGCACGAAGGCGTGCAGGCTCCCGCGATGCAGATACCCCCGATCGGGTCCGATCATTTCGAACTCGCATGGGCCGATCAGGTCGACTGTCGCGGTGGACTTGAACATGAACTGCGCCTTGCCGGCGACCAGGTGAATCCGCTCTGCAGGCAGGTCGACACCAGGCGTCATCGGGCTCGACGAGTCGGCGAAGACGGCGTCGTCCGATCGATCGGTGAGTATGCCGACCGATGATGATGAAGTCGTCGAGGGGCTGGGGGATGAGGGCTGGGGGTTGGGGTTCAGTATGAACCATGTGGTGATCGTCAGCGCGATCAGCGCGGCGGCGGCGAGTGTGGCATAGACCCCGACGACTCGGCTTCGCTTCGTCATCGGGCTTGCGGGGCGGGCGGCTTCGAGGGTGTCGTGTGACGTCTCCGCGAGCAGGCCGACCAGGTAGCACAACTCGACGAACTGATCACGCGCTGCGTCATTGGCATCGACGAGGTTCGCGAGGCGTCGTTGATCATCGCTCGACAGCTCGCCGTCGAGATAGCCGATCAGCAGGTCGTTGAGCGGATTGTCGGTGGCCATGTGCATGACGGATTCACCGGGCGTCCAGGCGGAAGCGCACACACTCGCCAAGGCTGCTGAGTATGCGCGAGAGATTTCGATAAACGGTGCGGCGGGGCTTCTGCACAGCCTCGGCAAGCTGCTCGCCGGTCAGGTTGCGGGTGTAGCGCGCCTTCAGCAGAGTCAGCGAGGAGGGTGACAGCTTCTGCAGGCAGTGCTGCAGGGCTTCGATGGCGTGGGCGTGATTGCGGTCGTCGAGCCTGGCCCAGGCGGCGTCGAGGCGCGACAGAGCTGACTCGTTGAATGCCGACGGCTCGCGGCGGAGCTTCTCGATCATCCGCAGGGCAATGAAGCGTCCCGACTCACGCAGCCAGCCGGCCAGGTGATCGGCGTCGACGATCTGATCCCGTTTCTGAATCGCCAGCAGACTCAATTCCTGCAGGGCGTCTTCGACCATGGTCTGATCACGCAGGATCGACCACAGATACGAGTACAACGCAATGCGCTGTCTGACAATGGTTTGCACGATCTGTTCGTTGCTGACGGCCATGCGGCGCTACCTCGACTATCAAGGTATCCGCTCGGGGCCGGCCGCGTGCCAGAAATGTCTGGAAAAAATCACCAGGTGATCAGAGCCCGGGCTTGCCGTAGGCATCGTCGGGTGGATCGAACTCGCCCAGATCCTGTTGATACCAGTAGCACATGCGGCCGTAGTCGCCACCCCAGCTACTGTTGTAGGTCATCCTCTCGAAAGGGATCCACGAGCCTGAACCATCGACGAAAACCTGGTTGCCACCGACGGGCCAGGGATCATTGTCGCGGTGCTGGGGCATATCGCCGTAGGCTGAGGCGCGGTCACCGCCCCAAACTCCACTGACTTTCATCGTGGCGTCGGCAGTCATCGCCCAACTCGGTTTGGCGTCGTCGAGATCGATGGGGCTGCGTGAGGGTATCTTGGTGACCCACGGATTGCGCCAGTACGTGATGCCGCCAAAGTACTGGTAACTCACGACCAACTGGTTGAAGTCCGGTTCCCACTGACTTTCATAAATGCGCGAGGGGCAATTCCACACGGGGCTTGGCAGATAGTTGCCGTTGTATCCTTCACCTTTGTTGATCGCCAGACCGACCGACGCCAGGCATGCGATCCAGTCTACTTTGGCGTCGGCAGCTTTCTCGCTAGGACCGCCAAGTGGGTTGAAAGCCTTCTGTATTGATCGCGAGCGACAGATGATCAGCTCGTTCTTGTTGGACATACCGTAGATCGTCATTGCTTTGACGATCTGCGCCTGATTGGCCATGCACACCACGCGCTTGGCCTGCTCACGCGCCCGCTGCAGCGACGGCAGTAAAATGGCGATCAGCAGTGCAATGATCGCCACGACAACCAGTAGCTCGATGAGTGTGAATGCTTTTCGACGCATTCGAAGATTCCCTTCTTTGTCTGGCCGCGCCTCAACGAGACGCGGTTTCTCCACTCCATGTCGGCCCCGGTGAGGTTTGATCACGGGTGGCCGTAGGCGTCGTCCGGGGGATCGAAATCGCCCAGATCCTTCTGAAACCAGTAACACCTGCGGCTGTAGTTGCCGTGCCAGTTGTGGTTGAACGTCATGCGCTCGAACTCGATCCAGGCGCCCGAGCCGTCGACGAAGACCTGGTTGCCGCCGACGGGCCAGGGGTCATCATCGCGGTGCTGGGGCATATCGCCGTAGGCGGTTTCGCGTCCGCCGCCCCAGACGTTGTCGACCTTGATCGCAGCGTCGGCGGTCATCGCCCACGTGGCCAGGGAGGTATCCAGGCGGACGGGGCTGCGCGAGGGGATGCCGCCGGGATGCCACGGTGTCTTCCACGTCTCGATGCCGCCGAAATACTGGTAGCCGACGACCAACTGGTTGTAGGCGGGTTCCCACTGGCTCTTGAAAAGACGCGACGGGCAGTCCCAGATGGGGGCCGCGATGTAGCTGCCTTTGTGGCCTTCACCCTTGTTGATCGCCAGGCCGACCGACGCCAGGCATTCGATCCAGTCGACCTTGTTGTCCTCGGTCGCCGAGCCTCCGCCGCCGCCCAGACCGTTGAAGGCTTTCTGCACCGTGCGGGCGCGGCAGATGATCAGTTGGGCTTGATTGGACATCGCGTACACCAGCATCGCCTTGGTGATCTGCGACTGGTTGGACAGGCAGACCACGCGTTTGGCGGCTTCGCGCGCCTTGTCCAGCGCCGGCAGCAGAATGGCGACCAGCAGCGCAATGATCGACACCACCACCAGAAGCTCGATCAGCGTGAATCCATGATGCCAGGCGGACCATTCAGCGGCGGAAGTTCGTCCGCGAGGTGGGTGCGATAGCACACGCGTCACAGACCCCGTGGCTGAATGTGTGGCAACATGAGTCATTGAACAAGTCCGCGCCGGCGTCGCATCACCAGCAGGCCGCCCATCACCAGCATCGCCGCGGTGGTCGGTTCAGGTATCAGTGTGAGTTCAAAACCGTTGAAGCCGAACTCGCCGTTGTTGGAAGCGAGGGCGGTCTTCTGTATCTGGAATTGCACCGACGTCGCCGACGCCAGCGTGAAGGTGTCTTCGAAGGTCACGATGTCGGTCGGCGCATCGCTGCTGTGGATCACGTCGGTCTGTATGACGCCCGAGCCGATGCGGGTGAATTCGACTTCCTGTGTGTTGGTGGAGCCCGCTTCGGCGTCGTGGTGATAGCTCAGAAAGTGATACGCCCCCGCATCGAGAGTCAGCGTGAGCGTGACGATGTCGTTGTTGGAGCGCGAACCGTAGAAGTCGCGCAGCAGGTTGCTGAGTTCGGCGTAGGTTCCGGTGACGGTGGTGCCGCGATCGCGATCGCGCAGCGCGCCGTTCTGGGTGATTTCGACCGTCAGGTCGCGCCCCGCACCCAGCGCGTCGGTGAAGGTCGACGGGCCGGTCGGATCAAAGGCGAGCCAGCCGGCTTGCGTCGGGCCGTCGCCGCCGTTGATGTCGACCATGGTGGTGACCGTCGCGGCGTGGGTGAGACTCGACGCGGCCAGCGCCAGGGCAATCATGAAAGCAGGGATTCGGTGCATGGTCGTCAATTCCATTTCTCTGATCTTCTCGGGTACTTTCAAAAACAAGTCATTCATATCGAATGCGACGGCCCGACTTTCGCCGAGCCATCGCGCAGGCGGCAGATTGATTCATCGGCGGCGTCGCAGGCCGATCAGCGACATCAGCGCCAAACCGGCCGGCAGTGCAGCCGGGGTCGGCGCAAAAGCGCCTTCGTAAACACCCAGGTCGGTCAGCGAAGTCGCCAGGCGCACTTCGTCGAACCACCACAGGCGGTCATCGGTTTCCACGAGGCTGCCGTCGATCTTCGTGGTCAGGTAGCCCAGATCGGCGACGCCGGCAAACGATTCGAGACTGACATTGTTCAGCCGGTGCCCCAGCAGGCCGTCCATGTCGGCCCCGACCCATGCGCTGAGCGTTTCATTGCCCGAGGCATCGACGCCCATTCGCAGCACGACCAGGTAAGTGGTGTCCAGTTCGTACTGTTGAAGATCAAAGGTCGACCCGCCGGCGAAGACAGCGATCTGGTCGCCGTCAAAACCGACGTGGAAACCTTCATCGCGGTCGTTGCCGCCGTCGTTGAAGCCGATGCTCATGACGTTGGTTTCTTCGATCTTGTTGGCGTGCAGCAGGACGGACATGTAATACGTGTCCGACACGGGGATGGCCGCGTCGATTTCGCGGTGCTGATCGCGAGGGTCTTTGGCCTTGAGCTGCAGGGCGCCGTCGAGTTCACCGGACAGCAGGTTGTGGTGCAGTCCGCCATCGGCGGGGCCGTCGTTGTCAGTCTGAATGTTGGTGGTGCCGGAGCCGCCCCATGGCTTGGCGGCGGAGAAACCGACCGTGCCGGAAACGACGTAGGGATTGGTCGCGTGGACATTGATGTTGCCACCGTCGTCGTAGTAGGTTCCGCCGTCGCCGTCTTCGGTGGTCTGGAACGAGTCCTTGGCGATGCCGCTGAAGGTAGGGGCGTCCAGCCCGGTCGGCGTGGCGGCGCCGAGGTAGAGGTTGTAGACCTGCTCGCTGGTGACGACATGATCGTAAATCGCCGCATCGTCGATGGCGCCGGTCCAGTAGCGGGCACTGGTGCGCTCGGCGCCGAGCACCCAGTCGTTGGTCGGATCGATGGTGGCTTCACCACCGGCGAGGCTGTTGGTGCCGACACTGGCGCCGTCGAGGTACAACTCCAACGTGCCGGCTCCGGTGAAGGTGGCGACCAGGAGATGCCAGTTGTTATGCGGGACGTTGTGCGCGTAAACATCTAAGCGGCCGATGCCGTTGTCACCGTCATCGAGGTCGACGCGGTACTCATCGGTGTTGGCCCCGCTGTTGTGGCTGGGGCGCACGATGGAGAAATATTCCGCTTCGCCGCTGCCGGACCCGCCGACGCCGATGGGGCCGATGTCGCCGCTGACGGTCGAATCGCTGCGGACCCACAGGCTGATCGTCCCCGCCGAAAGCGAGGCGACCTCGGGGCTGATGATGTAGCTGTCATCCCCGTCGAACAGCACGGCCGAGGCCGCATTGCCGTAGCGGTCGGCGGTGGCGGTCGGCGAGCCGTTGGTCGAGGCCGGGTCGGACCCGACGATGGCGGTGGCGTCGCCGTCCAGCGCCGAGTACCACAGCAGCGACGCCTGCGCCGCGGGGGCGGCGGTCAGGGCCAACAACGCGGCGGCGAGGGTTTGACGTTTGAGGTATTGGGTCATGGTCATGGCTCGGTTCTCCTTGCAGGGTCCGTGATCTCATTCGTTCGTTCAGGCGCGTCGACGGCGCATCAGCATCAACGACCCGGCCGCGAGCATCGCCATCGACGCCGGCTCGGGGATGACCAGCAACTGGAAGCCGTTGAGGACGGTTTCGTGGTCCGTGGGGCTGGCGTCGTCAAACAGGATCGTGATCGGGTTGATGCCGTCGGAGTAGATGGCGTAGGTCGCGGAGGCGGGATCGACACTGCTGAGATTGCCGCCGGAAGTGACCAGGTCGTCGATGACCGAGCGAAGCGAGCCCATAGCATCGGTGACGAAGATGTCGATGAGGTTGCTGGAGCCGCCGGTGTCGCCGCTGCCGCCGCCTTCGTGATGCCAACTCGTCATTTTGTAGACGCCGGCTTCGAGGCCTTCGATTGTCAGTTCGACGCCGCTGTTCTGGCTTTTGAAATGGTCTTCGAGCAGGGCGGAAAGATCGCCGCTGTTGTCACCGCGATTGCGCGGGTCGATGTTCTGCGAGGTGATCTCAGCGTCGATGCTGACGGTGACCTGTCCGCCGACGCCCACCGGCGTGTCGATCACGCGCGAAGCGGAGCCGACGCCGCCGGCATTGCTGGTGTATTCGGAGAAGTCGTAGAAATAGGTCTGCACATCCTGGTTGGTGGTGTCAGACTTGTCGCCGCCGAAGTCGACCGCCAAAGCCGGGGCGCCGAGGAACTGATAAGTCTGCAGGGCGGTGTTGCTGATGCGAAGTTCGTCGATGATGCCGGTGTTGGTGGTCGACGACAGGGCGCCGCCGTCCATGTCGAAACCGACGCTGATGTCGCCGGCGCCGGTCCAGTTCAGGGCCTGACCGGGCGTGGCGGTCGCTTGTGTGCCGGCAAGTTTGCCGTCGACATACACGCGGCCGACGCCTTCGGTGGCGTCGTAGGTCCAGGCGAGGTAGTTCCAGTCGGCGTTGGGGTTGACGACGTTGTTGATCGTCACTTCGGTGCCGGCGCCGACGTAGTACTTCACGTCGTAGCCGGAGAAGTCGGTGATGGAGAAACCGGCGTCGGTGTTGTTGGTGCGGGTGATGAGATTGCCGCCGCCTTCGAGCGTGCGGCTGAACACTTCGACGGTGATCGAGTCGGAGTTCAGCGCGGCGTACTCGCTGATGACGCCGTTGATGTTGGCGTCGCCGTCGATCGATCCGGTGTTGACCGCGCCGGTGCGCGGGATGCGTCCGACGGGGAGGTTGGCGGGGTTGGTGTCGATGGTGGCGCTGGGTGCGGTGAGGCTGTTGCCGGCGACCTCGTTGAGGATTTCGAGGCCGGGGCCGCCGTTGGCGTCGGATTCACCACGCCAGTAGCCGGAGGTGTCAGCCCCCGCGGGCGCAACGGCCAGGGCCAGCAGCAGGGCGGCGAAGCTCTGGCGTTTGAGGGTTTTGATCAGCGTCATGCTCGGTTCTCCTTACAGGGTCTATTCTCAGTTCTCACTCGTATGTGTACATGGTTCAGGCGCGTCGGCGGCGCATCAGCATCAGCGACCCGGCCGCGAGCATCGCCATCGACGCCGGCTCGGGGATGACCAGAAGCTGGAAGCCGTTGAGCACAATCTCGTTGGGGTTGTTGTTGCCGACGCCGACGTTGTCGAAGAAGATCGTGATCGGGTCCACACCGTTGGAGTAGATCGCGTAGGACGGATCAGCCACGGTCCCGGGGTTGGTGCCGCCGGTGGTGGCCAGATCGTCGATGACCTGGCGGAGCGCGCCCAGGGCGTCGGTGACGAAGATGTCGATCTGGTTTTCGGCCGCGCCGCCGGTCGCTCCGTTCGCATCGTGATGCCAACTGGTCATCTTGTAGATGCCGGCCTCGAGGCCTTCGATCGTCAACTCGATGCCGCTGTTCTGGACCTTGATCTGGTCCTCAATGATGTCGCCGACGCTGCCGGAGACATCACCGCGATCACGGAAGTCGACCCCGTCGACGCTGCCTTCTGAATCGATGGTGACCCGGACCTGATCCGAGCCCAGATAGTTGCCGACGGGCGTGTCGATGATGTCGGACGTCGGGCCGTTGACGCCTGTGTCTCCACCGCTGCCGCGGTCGAAGGAGACGAAGTAGGTCTGCACATCCTGGTTGGCCGTGCCGAAGTCGACCGCCAGGGCCGGAGCGCCGAGGAACTGATAAGTCTGCAGGGCGGTATTGCTGATGCGAAGTTCGTCGATGATGCCGGTGTTGGAACCCGACGACAGGGAGCCGCCGTCCATGTCGAAGCCGACGCTGATGTCGCCGGCGCCGGTCCAGTTCAGGGTCTGGCCGGGCGTGGCGGTCGTCTGTGTGCCAGCGAGTTGGCCGTCGACATACACGCGGCCGACGCCTTCGGTGGCGTCGTAAGTCCAGGCGAGATAGTTCCAGTCGGCGTTGGGATCGACGACGTTGTTGATCGTGACCTGCGTGCCGGCGCCGACATAGTAAGTCACGTCGTAGCCGGAGAAATCGGTGATGGAGAAACCGGCGTCGGTGTTGTTGGTGCGGGACAGGAGGCTGCCGCCGCCTTCGAGGGTGCGGCTGAACACTTCAACGGTGATTGAGTCGGAGTTCAGCGCGGCGTATTCGGAGATGGTGCCGCTGATGTTCACGTCGCCGTTGATTGAACCGGCGTTGACCGCGCCGGTTCGGGGGATGCGTCCGACGGGTAGATTGGCGGGGTTGGTGTCGATGCTGGCGCTGGGGGCGGTGAGGCTGTTGCCGGCGACCTCGTTGAGGATTTCAAGGCCGGCGCCGCCGTTGGCGTCGGATTCACCGCGCCAGTAGCCGGTGGTGTCAGCGGCGGCGGGCGCGACGATCATGCCCAGCATCAGGCACAGACTCGCCAACGGGCGGGCCTGGGGCAGATTCATTCTTCTCGATTTCAGGGACATGCCAATCTCCATTTCACAAGGCGAAATCAGGGTTGTTGTGCAGATGAAACGCGCGGCTCGTCCAGGCGCGTCAGGGTCAGTCCGTTACAGGGTGTTTCGCGGTCTTCCGAGGTCGGGCTGTAGATGATCGTGACGGGGTGCTCGCCGTCGGCGACGATGTCGAAGTCGGCGACCGTCGGAGCGGCGGCGCTGGGGCCGGTGCTGACGATCTGATCAACGAGTACGAGCCGCTGGGCGCCCAGGGCATCGGAGACATGCACTTCGAAGACGTTGCCGGCTGCGCCGAGGTCGCAGTCGTGATGCCAACTCACCATGCGGTAGGTTCCCGCGGACAGATTCGACAGCGTCACGACCAAACCGCTGTTCTGGTTTTTGATCTGGTCTTCGAGCAGGCGGCCCAGTAGCGGGTCAGTCGAATCGGTGCGGCGGCGGAAATCCAGGGCGCTGCTGTCTTCGGTATCCACGGAGATCGTGATCTGCCCGCTGGCGCTGAGCGGTGAGTTCAGCGATTGCGTCAATGGCAGGTCGACCTTGTCGAGCTTCTCGATGGGCATACCCATCGCGGTGAAGCGGTCCGGCACAGAGCAGTTTTCCGCATCCAACTGAAAATCGATGCGGAGCCCGGCCTGATCGATTGCCGCAGTCAGCGGCGGGCGCTCGATGATGCGCAGGGTCTCGGCGACGCTCAGGGCCGGATCGACACGCACCCGCTGATCGGCGGTCAGCAGGGCGTAGCGTTTTTCAGAATCGGGACGATCGACCTCGACCATCACCGTTCCCTTGAGTACGCGCACATCCGACACACCATCGGAGTCCACTTGCATGATGAAGCGCGTGCCGAGATCGATGACGCGCACATCATGCGGCGCGGTGATGGTGAAACCATGGGCGGTATCGGGGACGTAGACTTCGAGCGTGCCGCTGAACAGGTGACCCCGGTTGGGCTCGGTCATGGCGAAAGTGCACGGGCCGCGCAGATCGACGACGGCCCCGGTGCTGAACATCACCTGCGCGCTGCCGGACAGCAGCGACAGCGTGCCGGCGTTGAGCTCGGCCCCGATTTCCGGTTGGCGTGAACCGTCAGCGAAGACGGCCCCGGTGGCATTGGTCAGCAGGGCGATGCCGTGCGATGCCCGGGGGTTGAATCCGGTTGAGGGATTCGAGACCAGCACGTAGGTGGCGATGCCGGCGACCAGCATCAGTGATGCGGCCAGGGCGTACCAGACGCTTCGGCCCCGGCTGAACCGCGACCTCAGCGTCGGCGTGAAAGTCGGTTCCCGGTTCACCGGTTCCTGTCTGCTGTCCATCCCCTGCAGGGCATCGTGCAGCAGGGCGTAACGCAGCGTCAATTCGATGAAGCGGTCCTGTGCCTCGGTTTCCTGCTGGAGTTGCTGATTCATCGCATCGACTTCGTCGGGGGTGACGATCCCGTCGAGGTAGCGCAGCATCAGGTTGTCCAGTTCACGTTCAGGCATCTTTGGTTTCGGGGTTTCCGGGGGGTTTCTGGTGATTGAGTTGGCTGCGGATGCATTCGCCCAGGGCACGGTGGATGCGGGTCAGGGCGACGTAGACGGTGTTGATCTGTCGACCGACGGCCGTGGCCAGCCGCTGACCGGTCATGTTCTCGCGGTAGCGGAGTTTCACCAGCCGCTGCGCGTAGGGCGAAAGCTCACCCAGGCAATGGGCCAGCGCATCGGCGAGATCGGCGGGATTATCGTTGTCGTGGGCCGCCCAGCGGGATTCCATCGCGTCGAGGGTCGCCCCGTCGAGCGTCAGCGTGTGCGTATCCAGTTTCTGCAGTAGATTCAAGGCTTTATAACGACATGCCTGGCGGAGCCAGCGGTGGAGGTGGGCTTCGTCGTCGATCTGATCGGCCTTGTGGATCGCCAGTACGGAAACTTCCTGTAACACGTCTTCCGACAAGTGGTTATCGCGCAGGATCGCCCATGTGTACGCCAGCAGTTGCGGGCGCTTTCGCATAAGCGTGCGGACAATCAGGTCGGCTGAAATCGGCATACAGATGTGGCCTCCATAGACTGGTTTGACAGGGGCAGCCGGACTGTACATCGGGGCCAATAAAAATATGACAGAAAAACAGGGCGACACAAGTCGCCCCGCTGTTGGGGTTTACGCCGACCGTTTTTGGATTGCCCCGAAGCTTCAACCCGCGTGTTCTTCCGGCTTGACGCCCCATCCAGCACAAAGACACAAAGACACAAAGACGCAAAGATAATTACTCTATTTTCGTCGAAAACAAAGTAATTTTAATGGGAAACAAATGTCTATCTGTAAATTGCTTACGAAAAGTTCATTGCTGTGTTGTTCTAAATAGAACGCACGCCTTCTGAGATTCTTTGCGTCTTGGAGCCTTCGTGACTTTGTGCTTACAGCTGTGGCTTGCACCGGACACTTCGTGGCTGACGCGCCTGGCTCACAGCGTCTTTTACCCGGCCGTCGCGGCCGTCTTGTTCAGCACGCGGTCGAGCTGGCGGAAGGCCTGGCGGATGCGGTGCTCGTTTTCGACCATCGCGATGCGGACATAACCCTCGCCTTCGGGGCCGAACGCGCCGCCGGGGCACATCGCCACCTCGGCCTTTTCGATCATGTCCAGGCAGAAGTCGATCGTCTTGCCGCCGTACGGCGCCAGGTGATCGTCGGTCACCTTGGCCCAGACAAACATCGTCGCCTTGGGCGGATCGACTTCCCAGCCGAGCTTGCGGCAGTAGCGGACCATGGCGTCACGCCGACCTTCGTAAATCTTCGCCTGCTGGGCGACCGCCTCGTCGTGCTCGCGCATGGCGATGATCGATGCGATCTGAATCGCCTGAAAGATTCCGTAGTCGTAGTAGCCTTTGATCTCCGCCAGGGCGTTGATCATCTGCGGGTTGCCCACGCAGTAGCCGATGCGCCAGCCGGCCATGTTGTACGACTTGCTCATCGTCGTGAATTCGACGCCGACGTCCTTGGCGCCCTCCGCCTGCATGAAACTCGGGGCTTTGTACCCGTCGAAACACGTCTCGCCGTAGGCGAAGTCGGAGATGACCATCACGTTGTGCTTCTTGGCCATCGCCACGACGCGCTCCCAGAACGGCAGATCGACCGTCATCGTCGTCGGGTTGTTCGGGAAGTTCAGAATCATCACCTTCGGCTTGGGCTGCAGGTGATTGATCACGTTCTCGATGCGTTCGAGGAAAGCGTCATCGTTGCCCAGGTCCACGCCGATCACGTTCGCCCCGGCCAGCACGACCGCGTACGTGTGAATCTGAAACGCCGGCTTGGTCACGATCGCCGTGTCGCCGGGGCCCAGCATCGCCAGACACAGATGCGAGAAGCCTTCCTTGGAGCCGATCGTCGCGATGACTTCCTTGTTCGGGTCCAGGTCCACATCCCAGATGCGCTTGTACTTGCGGGCGACCTCGCGGCGGAGGTTGTATACGCCCGCCGAGGCGCTGTAGCGCTGGTTGCGCATGTCCATCGACGCCTCGCGCAGCTTCTCGACGATCGCCGGCGGGGTCGGGTCGTTCGGATTGCCCATGTTCAGGTCGATCACATCGTGACCGTCCCGGCGCATTTCATAGGTGAGCTTCTTGATCTTGCCGAGCATATACGGCGGCAAGCGGTCCATGCGATGAGAAAGTTGAATGTCCATGATGGTCTATTTCCAGATCGGCGATTCCCGGTCCAACGATTGAACCGCAGAGGTCGCAGAGTACGCGGAGCGGGATTATAGGTGGTTGACCATGCGTTTGACGCCATCGGTCAGACGATTCACATGAAAGTTTATCAGCAGCCCCACGCGGCGGTCCGCCAGTTTCAGATACGACAGGAGTTGGGCTTCATGTATAGGGGCCAGCCGATCGACTGTTTTCAGTTCAACGATGACTTGATTGTCCACCAGCAGATCGATCCGATAGCCATCGCCTACGTCCTGTCCCCGATACATCACCGGCACAGGCTTCTGGCGAACTACCGTCAATCCCTGATCCGACAACTCGTATGCCAACGCCGCTTCGTAGGCGGATTCCAACAGTCCCGGGCCCAATTCGCGATGAACTCGAATCGCCGCTCCGATGATGTTCTTCGTCAGTTGATTAACACGCTGATAGGCCTCGGCGCTCTCTGCGTCCTCTGCGGTTTGTCTTCGCATGATTATTGCCCCGGTTGAATAAACGCGCCGCGCTGTTGTTTCCAGGAGCGGTCCAGGTCGGCGTCCAGCACGGTGACGTCGGCTTTTTCGATCAGCGCCCGGGCCAGTTGCTGCATGCGGACGCGCTCAAGCTGCTGGCGCACCTGCTCGCGCAGCTCGGTGCGGACATCGGCGAAGGGGCGCTGGGGCTGGTCGATCTTCTTTTCACATTTCAGAATCGCCCAGCCGGCGTCCAGCGCGACCGGCTCGCTGATCTGACCCGGGGTCAGTTTCACCGCCGCTTCGCGCAGCGCCTGCGGCCAGGTCGGGTCTTCCCCGGAAATCGGCGGGAGCAATCCCCCCTGCGCCCGGCTGGCGTCTTCGCTGAGTTCGATCGCCAAGTCGATGAACGACTCACCGGCCTGCGCCCGCTTCAGCGCTTCGGAAGCGCCCTTGAGCGAGCCGGCCAGAATCATCCGCACCTGCGTGAGCTGGCCGTACTGCCGCTGGTATTCCTGCTGGACCAGCGCCGGGGTGATCTGTACATCGTCAGCGACCAGCTTCCGAAGAGCTGCATTGCGACGCAGCAGCATCTCGAAGCGGCGGGGGCCCAGACCGCGCCGTTCGCGCAGTTGGCTCATCAGCCGCGCCGCCTGATCGGGGTCGGCATCGAGCTGGCGCATCAGTATCCGCTTTTCGTAGTCCAGGTCTTCCTGGCGCAGTGAAATCTTCTGTTCGGCGAGCGCCTTGTTGATCTGCTGGTCGAGCACCCATTCACCGAGCGCCTGGCCGCCGGCGGTTTCCACCATGATCGGCACCAGCGCCTGCATGCGGACTGCTCGCCCGTTGACCAGCGCCACCACGGCCGAGGCGGTGTCACCGGCGGCGGCGGTGTCGGCGGTGGTCGATCTGGCTGCGGAACTTGCAGCCGGCCGGGGCGTCGAATCAGCAGCACAGCCTGTTAAAATGACCACCAGAATGAGGCATAGGGTTTTCATCCGATCAACCTAGAATTGCCTGTGGCCGATGTCAATGTAGACTGTCTGAGATAGTCTATGCCTGACCGCCGTCCAGCTTGCAGGAGTTTGCCGTGCCCGTCGAACGCAAGATCATACTCTGCCCGTATTGCGGTCATGTGAACCCCGGTCCCGCGGAGCGTTGCGGGGGCTGCGGGGGTTTTTTTGACCCGCTGTCCCGCCGCGTGACCCAGCAGCACATGGGGCCGTGGTTTATTCGCGATTCGGCCAATCCGTTCCGGCCCGGGTGTACCTACGAGGTTCTGGTCAAGCAGATTCAGCGCGGCAAGCTCAACGCCAACACGATCCTCCGCGGGCCGACCACCAAGCAGTTCTGGTCTGTCGCCCGTCACGTGCCCGGCATCAGCCATCTGCTGGGCATGTGCTATCAGTGCAGCAAGCAAGTTGATTCGCAGGATAAAAAGTGCCCTCATTGCGGCGCGCGATTCCCCGAACTGCGTGATCGCCAACAACTGGGTCTGGACCCCGAAGACCCCGGCGTGTTTGAAGAAGTCGCCCGAGCCCGCGCCGAGGAGCAGGCCGCCCTGAACGCCGACGCTGAGCGCAGCGAAGCGTCTGTTGCACCCGCCGCGCCGCCGCAGCATCCGAGCATGTTCGCCGAGCCCACCGCCGGGCCGGACACCAGCGAACCGACCCTCACCTCGCGCCCGGCCGCCAAGGCCCGTGTTGTCTCCACCTCTTCCGCCGACGATGACCTGTTCCTCCCCGGCTCTGAACCGGCCCCTTCGCCGGGCGCCGCGACCGTGACGGAACGGCCCGCCGCCGTGGTCCAGGAAAAATCATCTCCGACGTCCGCCGACGCGATGGATTGGATGACCGGCTCCGGCGCCGGCGCTGCGGACTCCATCGAAACGATGGGGCAATTCGATCAGGCTGACCGCTCCAGCAATCTGATGGTGTGGGTGCTGGTTGGCATGAATGTTCTGCTGGCGATCGTCGTCGCACTGGTGATCCTGATGCGTGATTCCTCGGGGTCGAACCAGTCGACTCCGCCCCCGGCCCAGTCCCCGGCCGACACCGCCACGCCGCCGCCCGCCGCCTCGCAGTCACCGGCCCCATCAGCCAGTGCCAACACCGCGCCGCGCGCCACCATCGCCGACGCCGGCCGAAGCTGGGATGAACCATCGACCTCGACGCCTGCCGCGCAGACCCCCAAGCCCAAGCCTCAACCCGCCGTCGTCCTTCCCGCGCCTACTAAGCCGTCTTCCGCACCCAAGCCCGCTGTGAAGCCTGCACCTGCCGGGGGCACAGACGGGGGCGGCAGTGGGGTGGTCAGCTTCTTCGGCATCGAGGTGCAGACCGGTGGCGGCGCGACGATGTCGCCGCAGCTTGCCAAGGAACTGAATCAGCGTGTGGACAAAGCCCGCGAAGCCGATCAGGCCGGTCGCTACGCCGAGGCGCTGAAGCTGCTGAAACAGATCAAGGCCGACCTGCCCCAAGGCGTCACCGCCGAGGGGCTCGACGAATCCATCGCCGCTTTGCAGAAGCGCGTCGACCGCCAGGAAATCGTCAAATTCCTCGGCCAGTGAAGCGTGTTTGACAGGATCAACAGGATATGAATTCAGGTTGATGTCTTTTCATCCTGTTCATCCCGTCGACGTCTTTTTCTTAAAACAGCTTGCCTTGAGTCGGCCCGTCCAGCGGGGCGGCGGTGTCCATGACTTCCTTGACTTCCGCGAGGAAATCTTCGATGTCACGGAACTGTTTGTACACGCTGGCGAATCGCACATACGCCACGCGGTCGACCGCCTTGAGCTTGTCCGAGGCGATCTGGCCGATGTCGGTGGTCTCGACTTCCTTGTCGTAGGTGCGGTAAAGCTGATCCTCGATTTCCTCGACGAGCGTTTGAATCCGCTCCGCCGAGACCGGCCGCTTGTAGCACGCCTTGGTCAGACCCGAAATGATCTTGCCCCGGTCATACGGCACGCGCGAGCCGTCTTTCTTGACGACCATCAGCCGCACCGTTTCCTCGACGCGCTCGTAAGTCGTGAATCGCCGCTTGCAGCGCAGGCACTCACGCCGACGACGGATCACCTTGCCCTGCTCGGCTGAGCGCGAGTCGATGACCTTGTCCTTGTCGAGGCCGCAGAACGGGCATTGCATCGCAAAACTC
The DNA here is from genome assembly GCA_014873095.1 of Planctomycetales bacterium ZRK34. GTDB lineage: Bacteria > Planctomycetota > Phycisphaerae > Phycisphaerales > Zrk34 > Zrk34. The sequence continues at coordinate 929,945 of CP050848.1, read as the reverse complement.
CCAGAAGCCCAATCCCTTGGGACAGAAGCGCTTCGGCAGCCCCAAATATAGCGGCCGTCTCCGGGGCGGGCAAACGAAATGTTTTGTCGGGTTCGGTTTCGAGTTCGCCGTTTAACCTCTATAATGCCGCCCTTGTTTTCGGCCCAGGAGCCAGCCCCATGCCCGTTCAACTGCACGGTGAACTCGACGCCCGCGACCTCAAACTCGCCATCGTCGTCTCTCGCTTCAACACCCCGATCACCGAGCGTCTGCTCGCCGGCGCCCTCGAGGCGATCGCCGAGTGCGGCGGTGATGTCGACAACCTGCCCGTCGCCCACGTGCCCGGGGCTCTCGAGCTCGGCGTCGTCGCTCGCCACTTCGCGGAGGTCGGCTCCGTCGACGCCGTGATCTGCCTCGGCTGTGTCATCCGCGGCAAGACCGGCCACTACGAAACCGTCGTCGATGGAACCCGCCAGGCGCTGACGCACGTCGCGGTCGAAACCGGCGTGCCGATCCTGTTCGGTGTGCTGACCGTCGAAAACAAGGACCAGGCGCTGGAACGTACCGACGCTGCCCGCAAGCACCACGCCGGGGCCGACGCCGCACGCGGCGCCATCGAAATGGCCAACCTTCTCAAGAAGATCGACGACGCATGAGCAAACGCCACCAAATCCGCCAACTCGCTCTGCAGATGCTCTACCAGCTCGACGCTCGTGGCGAAGACGACCGCGAGCAGATCGAGCAGTCGATCCACGATGCCCCGCATGGCGACACCACCAAGCGTGAAGCCATCGACCTGGCCCATGCCGCCTGGCGTGGACGTGACACGCTCGATAAAGCCGTCGCCGAACTGGCGCCGGATTGGCCGACGCATCGTCAGCCGCCGGTGGATCGTGCGATCTTGCGACTGGCCGGGTTTGAACTCGCCGAGGGGTTGACCCCGACCGCCGTCGTGATCGACGAGGCCGTCGAACTGGCCAAGGAGTTCGGCTCCGAGCGAAGCCCCGCTTTCATCAACGGCGTCCTCGACAAGATCGCCAAACAACCGCACGCGAAGACGAACCCGGACACGCCGAAGAATCAACCGCTTGCCATAAAGATCAACAAGGAGAATGACCAATGACCAAGCACCAATGACCAAGGTAATGTTCAAATGTCGAACCACGAACGCTAATTGAACATTGCCTTGGTCATTGGACATTGGGATTTGGTCATTTCCACCCATGGGACTTTTCAGCTTTTCCATCAAGAAAGTCAAAGCCGGTCTCGCCCGCACACGGCAGACCTTTTCCAAGCTGCGCAATCTGCTGTCGCGCGAGCTTTCCGATGATGTGATCGACCAGGTCGAAGCCCTGCTGATTCAATCCGACATCGGCGTCAAGACCACCGTCGCGCTGATCGATCACGTGCGCGAAGCCTACCGCGAAAAGAAGTTCACCCGCGGCGACCAGGTCTTCGACTACATCAAGCGGTATATCACGGAGTTGTTTCCCGCGGAGGATCGCTCGCTGCACTTTGCGCCCAGCGGGCCGACCGTGATCCTTGTGGGCGGCATCAACGGGGCGGGTAAGACCACGTCGATCGCCAAGATCGCCAAGGCCCTGCGCGATGACAACAAAAAGGTCATGCTCGCGGCGTGCGACACGTTCCGCGCCGCAGCCGTGGAGCAACTTGAAATCTGGGCTCAGCGCCTCGGTGTCGAAGTCATCAAGGGCCAGCAGGGCGGCGACCCGGCCGCGGTCGCCTTTGATGCGGCGGATGCGGCCGTGGCGCGCAATGCCGATGTGCTGCTGGTTGATACCGCCGGTCGTCTGCACACCCAGCAGCACCTGATGCGCCAGCTCACCAAGATCCGCAATGTCATCACCCGCAAGATTCCCGATGCGCCGCACGAGGTCATTCTCGTGCTCGACGCCACGACCGGTCAGAACGCCATCAACCAGGCGCGGCTGTTCAAGGAATCCGTCGATGTATCTGGCATCTTCCTCAGCAAGCTCGACGGCACCGCCAAGGGCGGCATCGTCGTGGCTGTCCGCCAGGAGCTGGGCCTGCCGGTGAAGTTCATCGGCGTCGGCGAAACCCCCGACGACGTCGAACCCTTCGACCCCGAAAAATTCGTCGAAGCGCTCTTCAGTGAATAAGAAGTTTTCACCACGGAGACACGGAGCAGAGAAATAGACAGGATGAACAGGATCGACAGAGAAACAAGACTGATTGATCCCTGTTTTATCCTGTTGATCCTGTCAAATATCTTTCTCCGTGCCTCCGTGGTGAATCTATTCAATACACTTCGTTCGACTTGCCGATCGGTTTGACCGGTTTCGAGGGAGTCGGCGGCTGTTCTTCGAGCATGCGCTGGTGCCACTCGAGGGTTTTGCCGTGCTTGAGGAAGAAGTAGTACATGCGGCCTTCGGCGAACTGACCGCCGGCGTTCTGCTCGGCATTGGGGCCGACGCCGTAGTAGATGTCCGCACGCCCGGCTGCACGGATCGCGCCGCCGGTGTCCTGGTCGAGCATGAAGCGGTTCAGCGGACTGGCCGCGCCGTTCAGCGGCGTTTTGCGGGTGTTAATCACCACGATGCCGCCGCGCGGGAATACGCTCTTGTCCGTGGCCAGTGAAACCTGCGGCTCCACCTTCACGCCCAGCGAACCCGCCGGCCAGTTCGAACCGTCATACCTGGCGAAGAACACGTAGCGGTCGTTCATCTCGATGTAGCGCTCGAGTTCGGCGGGCTTGCCGGCAAAGTGCTGGCGGATCGACGCCAGGCTCAGCCGCTCGGGTTCGATCACGCCTTCTTTGATCAGCGTCGCGCCGAGGCCGGTGTATTCGTGGCCGTTGTTGCCGGCATAGCCGACGTACATCGTCGAGCCGTCGGTCAGGTCGATCTTCGCCGAGCCGTTGACCTGAATGATGTACTGGTCGAGCCGATCCGCCACCCAGACCAGCTCGGTCCCCTTGAGCATGTTGCTGGATTCGATCTCACGGCGGGCCGGATAAGGCTGATACCCGCTGCCGACCTTGCGGCCGAGCACCTTGCCCGTCAGCGGTTCGATCGCCAGGTCTTTGGGCTTGGTGTACAGCGGGTACTTGTACACGCTGGTCTGCGTCAGGCTGCCTTTGAAGATCGGCGTGTAATACCCGGTGAACAGGACCGAACCCTTGTTGTCATAACCCACGGAGGTGTAGCAGTCGAACTCCGCCTGTATGCGCTGCTCGAACGCGCTGGCCGATTGCGACTCGGCAAGTATCTTCGAAAAGGCGTACAGGCTCGTCCGCGCCCGCAGATGGGTCACGTCGAACAGCGGGAAAAACGACTGGGTCGACTTGATCGAAAACCACTGCTGAGAGCGCTGGATCGCCGCGGTCAGTCCGGCGTCGCGGGTTTCCCACGGCTCCTTGAGATCGGGCCACTGGCTTAGATCCAGCAGCAGCCGCAGCGCGTTGGCGCCGGGGGGCAGCGGGCGGTTGTAGTCGGGTTTGACCTGCTGCTCTTTCTGGCAGCCGATCAGCGTGACGAGACAGGCGAGCAGAACGATGGTGCGACATCCGGTGCGCATGGGCGGCTCCTTCCGTGGAGAATTAACGAAAATCATAACACGTCCATTGCGAGCCCGCGAACTCCCTCTCCCTTTCAGGGAGAGGGCCGGGGTAAGGGTCAAATCGTCGAATCACCTATTTTCTTTGAACATCATGACCGTATGCCGGGCCTCACCCCTCACCCAGCCTCTCCCCTCAAGGGGAGAGGAGTTCTTGAATTTTGCCCGAATCCGCCCCGCGGATCGCCACCTGCTTGTTCGGCTGGCTGTGCCCGGCCACGATCTGGACATCCCGCTTGGCCACGCCCAGCGTCTTGGCCAGCAGCGCACACACCGCCGCATTGGCCTTCCCACCCTCCGGCGGCGCGCTGACCTTGATCTTCAACGCCTCGCCGAGCCGTCCGACGATCTGATCTCGTGATCCCCCGGGGACGACCTTCACGTCGATCGTGACTGAATCACTCACCAATCACCTTCTTTTTCCGCAACAGGTGGTGATACAACTGCGCGAAGCGGTGGGCTTCGTCGCGGATGGACTGGCAGAGTTTGAGGCCGGGGTTTTCGTGGCCGAGGCGGATGGGGTCTTCGCGGCCCTGCTGGTAGATCAGCTCTTCCTTCTTGGCGAGGGCGATCACCATCGGGGGCTTGCGGTCGAGTTGGGCGAAAGCGTCCATGGCGGCGCTGAGCTGGCCGGGGCCGCCGTCGATGATGACGACCTCGGGGTAGAGCTGGTGGCCGGCGCCGGCATCGCGATACGCCCGGCTCACGACCTCGCGGATCGACATGAAGTCGTCATTGCCCGCGGTCTGAATTTTGTACCGGCGGTATTCGGTCTTGCAGGGCTTACCATCGACGAAGCACACCTTCGATCCGACGGTCTGCTCGCCCTGCAGGTGGGCGATGTCGATGCACTCGACGCAGCGGATTTCACTTTCCAGGCCCAGCGTCCGCTGCAAAGACGACAACCCCTTCCGGGGGTCGACGTAGAAGGATTCGAGCTCGGGCTGGAACCCCATCGAACGGGTGCCGCGCTCGTCGAGCTTTTCGATCGCGCGGATCTGATCACGCAGGGCAGCGGCCTTTTCGAATTCCATCTGCTTGGAGGCCTGCTCCATTTCCTGTTTCATCTCGCGGAGCATCACGCTGCGCTTGGACCCGAGGAAGCGGATCAGGTGGTCGATGTCCTCCCGGTAGGCGGTCTTGCTGATGCGTGCGGCGCATGGGGCGGTGCACTGGCCGATCGGGTGCAGCAGGCACGGCCGAAAGAATCGTCGCTTGTCATCGTCTTCCCGGATGTCGAGTTCGCACGTGCGGAACTTGAACACGTGCTGCAGCAGCTTCATCGACTCGCGCAGGGCATACACGCTCGTGAACGGCCCGAGCACTTTCGCCCCCTTGTACCGGGCATCATTCGGCTGGCGCGTGATGAACACCCCGGGGAAATCGTCACGCATGGTGATGACCAGGTAGGGGTACGACTTGTCGTCGGTCATCAACTCGTTGTATTTGGGATGCAGATCTTTGATGAGACGGTTTTCGGTGAGCAGGGCTTCCCATTCGCCTTCGCATTCGATGATGTCGAAGTCGTCGATCTGCGGGAGCATGCGGTTCTTTTTGGGGCCATGATCGGCGGCCGGCTGAAAATACTGCGATACGCGATTGGGCAGCACCGACGCCTTGCCGACGTAGAGCACCACCCCCTTGGCGTCCTTCATCAGGTAAACGCCCGGTGCCTTGGGCAGCGCCCGCGCCTTGGCGGCCAACTCAGCCAGCTTGTCCGAACGCGCCTCGGTCATGGCGGATTATAGGGGGCACAATGCAGGGCTGGGCAACATGAAATTGTGATTCGACTGCGGATGATTTAAAATTTATTGAATGTTCTTGATGGGTTCGGGCAGGTCAGATATTTGTTGTGTATCCGGAGGTGGCATGTGAAAGTATCCGAAACGGCGGTGTGGATTCTTGTGTGCGTCATGTTGGTGCAGGCGCAGCTTGGGGCAGAGCCTGTTGCGGTGGTACTCAACCCCGTGGTGATCGCAAATCATCCGGAGGCTTACACTCACGCGAATTATGAACAAGACGTCGCGGTGCCATTTTATCGGCGAACGCTTCTGGAAGCATATAAAAAGCATGGCGTGCGCGATCCAAAATGGGATGACGCAGCACTTTCGTTTTTCGAGAAAATGGTGCCGACGATGGCGGGAAGTCCGCAAGCCATCTCTATCGATGAGGCCCACCGGCTGGCAATAGAGCTAGAGCAACGATTTCAATGCACGGATCCTCTGGTTCGATACTTCCGTTGGTATTATGAATTGGCTGAGTATGGATGGAGTTGGCCGGAGAAGGTGTTGCCGATCGCTGAACAACTCGAAGCTGCAGGTTATCCGCCATCATGGGTGGCTCGAGCGTATGCCTTGAAATTTGAGGTGATCAGTCGATGGCAGCGAAACCCCGAGGCGGAAGCGAAGAAAGTGCAAGCGATTCGCCGGAGTTTGCATCTATGGCGGCAATCGCTGGTAGACCCCCACAATCGTGGCGCCACGCAACAGGAAATCTACGAGTTGATGCGCCACTCACTTCACTTCCTTGGCAATATGTTGAATCCATACCTCGATGAATGCGTTAATGTATTTGAAGGATTTTGTCACGATAAGCAGGTAGACCCATGGACGGCACATCTGTTGGCGGGAATGATTCATATCGATGCGGGATGGGCGATTCGAGGAGATGGATGGGCTCATGAAGTTAAGCCCGAAGCATGGGAGCCGTTTGGCAAACATTTGGATGTCGCAGACATGCATTTGCGAGAAGCGTATCGTCTGCGGCCGGAGTATCCCCAGGCGGCACAACGCATGATCACTGTGGCGGCGGCTGGACACGACGCAACTCAGGCGGGAATGGTTACATGGTTTGAGCGGTCGATCAAAGCACGTATTGACTATGTTGCTGCATACAAATCGATGACAAATTTCCTGCGGCCACGCTGGGGCGGGAGTCTGCCCGCGTTGATCCAGGCGGGTACGGCATGTGCGGACACAGAACGCTATGACACGGTGGTGCCGATGTTGTTGGCGCACTTCATGAAGACAGTTTCAGAAGAAATGTCGTTTCAGTGGGATCCACTGCGCCGGATGGGGCTGGCCCAACGGGTCGTCGATATCACCGAAAAAATGCTTCAGGAAAAGTACTGGCAGGGCGCGCGGCACAGTATTCAGACCGTGCGGGCAGCGTTCGCGGTTAAAGCGGAAAATTATCCAGCGGCCTACGACGCTCTGATGGCGCTGGGGGATGAACGCCTTGGTTCCACAGCATCGTTGGCGCATGGTTGGCCGCAGATGTTGGAGCGTGTGATTCCCGCGCGAGGCGGTCCGGCGGGGACCATCGTGCTGCATGGTGATACGGCGTTTAAGCGGCGAGACTACAACGAAGCCGACAAACTGTATCGTCAGGCATCGAAACAACTACCCGACACACATGCCGGGCAACGATATTTACGCGATCAACTTCAGGCGATCGTTTGGGAACAAGCTTTTGAGACGGGGCAATGGGTTGACTTGTCGATAGCGCCCAATCTCGCCGGATGGACGGTGATCAATGGTGATTGGCAGTACGAGCCTCATCACGTTCTTAAAGGTCGGGTGCGCAAAGCAAACCAGAAGATTGTGATTCTTAACGCCGCTCGTTTCGGGCACCGGTTTGAATACGAGGCGGACGTTACGATCGATGAGGGTAATCAGTATTCGTTAGCAGCGGCAGGGGTGATTTTTGCATGGGCGCGTACACCAGTATGTCGGTTTCGATCTGTAGTTCTGTTACCGAACTGCAATGCTATGGGGGTGCGGCGCGATTTTGTAATTGGTGAGATGTTTCACGCGGAACTGCCCAAGATGCTACATATTCGCGTCGTAGTTTTTGACAAACGTGTGACAGTATACATCAATGGTCGGCAATTGTATGACGATCAGTGGCTAAAGCCTGACGAGCAGTTTGGCGATGACGAGTATGTTGGTTTTGGTGACTATCAGCAGAGTCGACAGTCGAAGTTCTTCCGCATCTCGAATGTGCGTATCCGCAGACTCGATGCGATGCCATGAATGAATCAATGCTTACTGCCGGATTGCCTGCCAGGCGGCGGCGATGGCGGGGTCTTCGATGTCGTTGCGGATGACGACCTCGCCGAGCTTGGTGGGCAGCACCAGTCGCAGGCGGTTGTCGGCGACCTTTTTGTCGAGGCGCATCGCGTTCATGAGCGTGTCGGTGTCGGGGAGGTCCGCGGTGACGGGCAGGCCGATGCGGTCCAGCAGGGCGGCGAGCTGTTCGAGCACCTGCGGGGAGCACATCTGCTGCTCGACGGCCAGCGTCGTGGCGGCGACCATGCCGAGGCTGACCGCTTCGCCGTGTTCGATCACGCCATAGCCTGCGGTGGCTTCGATGGCGTGGGCGAAGGTGTGGCCGAAGTTCAGGTGGGCGCGGACGCCGGATTCCTTTTCGTCTTCCATCACGACGGCGGCCTTGATGGCGACATTGCGACGCAGCAGTTCGACGAGCGTGTCCGGGTTCAAGGCTTGAATCTTTGCCAGGTTTTCATCGATCCAGGTGAACAGATCGGCATCGCGGATGACCCCGTGCTTGACGCACTCGGCCATGCCGCATCGCAGCTCGCGCGGCGGCAGCGTCTGCAGCGTGAACGGGTCCATCACGACGACGATCGGTTGATAGAACGCGCCGATGAGGTTCTTACCCTGCGGAACGTTGACGCCGACCTTGCCGCCGACCGAGGCGTCGACCATGGCCAGCAGGCTCGTCGGGCACTGCACGAACGGCACGCCGCGCAGATACGAGGCGGCGACGAACCCGACGGTATCGCCGGTGATCCCGCCGCCGAGCGCGACGACCGGGCTCCGCCGCTCCAGGCGCTGGTCCAGCATGACGTCATACATGCGGCGCACCGTGTCGAGCGTTTTGAACTTCTCGCCGGGCTCGAAGGTATCGCTGACCACGTGATACTCGGCCCCGGTCAGCGCGGCGGTCGCTTTCTCGCCGTAAATGCTGAACACGGTCATGTCACCCATCAGGGCGCAGCGGTCGTGCGGGGCGAGTTCACGGACGATCGAGCCGAGGCGGTCGAGAGCGCCGGGTTCGATGATGACGTCGTAACGATGGTGTGGCAGATTGACGGGGACGGTGGCCATGGTGATCGGGGGCTTGGGGTCAGGGGTTGGGGGTCAGGGCAGAGCTCGGAGCGTGAGCGACGGGTTGGATTATAGCGACTGGTCGTTTTCACGCTCGCGGTGCTTATTGGCCAGCGAGTCCAGCGCGTCGACGGGGTTTTCCGGCAGGTCGATGTCTTCATCCTCGGGTTCGATCTCACCTTCATCGCGGGCCTCGCGCTCGGCGCGTTTTTTGGCGATGTGCTCGGCAAGCTGATTCGACGTGGCGAGCATGCCCTTGCCCTTGCGGAGGATGCGAAAGATGAAATATCCAGCGAGCAGGGCGAAGGCGGCGATGATCAGCGGAACAAAGTGCGAGCTGCTCGAAGCGTTGCGTTCGAGCTTGGCCACGTGTTGCCCGACGAAGGTGAGGTACAGGCGTGACTCGTCGCGGGTGTTCTTTTCGGTGACGACCTTGAAAAACCGCGCGGCCAGGCGGATGTTCGATCCGGTCTCGGCGAGCATGTTCGGGTCCAGCGCGATCTTGGGCGCGTGAAGCTCCGGCGGATCGGTCAGGTAGATGATGATCATGTCATCGGGACTGATCTGCTTGCGCGGCTTGTCGAATCCGGCGATTTGAATCACCAAGCCGCGCACGTGTTCCCACCCGCTGCGAGCGAACTTCTGCTCAGGCAGACGACTCAACAACACACCTTCGATCAGGCACAGCTTGCCGCGCCAGTCGGTGGGGTTTTGCAGGATGTCGGCGTAATCGGGAATCATCGCGCCCGCCTCGCTGGGCTCCCACTCGGCGGCGTTTTCCAGGAGCGCGTAGAACGCCGCCTCGTCGACCGTCGCCGAAGCGTCGTCGGCGGTTTCAAGGCGCGTCTGTTGCGACTCGGTCAGCGGCGCGGCCCCGAGCAGCAGGGCCATCAGCGGTATGAAAAGCAAAAAGCGCATGCGTCTATTGTACAGACGCGCTGGCCGTCATGCAGTTCGCGGGTTTTCTGTGGCGGGGGGTGTTACTTGCCGGTCGCAGCGCGCCAGCAGTAGTCAAACAGCAGCCACCATTCGCGGGTCTGAATCTCGACGCAGAGGCGTTCGAGCTCGCCGCCTTCGTCAGACGCCTTCTCGACGAGGTCGACGAAGTCAAACGGATCCCACGCCGGCTCGCTGGTCAGGTGCACGAGTCGGGTCTCGGTGGTTTCGGCGGTCAATTCGGCGGCGGCTTCGGCCAGCGGGGTGAACACGTCATGTCGACCCACGCGGCGGAACCAGTATTTGGCGTTGGAGTAGTCCGGCTCGCGTCGGTGCATGATGCCGTGCCAGAAACTGCCGGTGGAGGTGTTGATCGACTGGCTGATGATGTGCGATTCGTCGAGGTAGTCGTGGTAGAGCCAGATGCCGCTGAGGGCCGCCTGGGCCATGGCTTCATCGAAGATCGGCCGGCCGTTGAAGACCTGCTCCGGGGTCATCGCCCGCAGCTTGTCCAGCATCTTCACATCCGGCACGCCCGGGCCCAGCGGCATCACACGCGGTTGCAGCAACTCGGCCACACCCGGTCCGTAAGCTTGAGTATCGAAGTCAGTCATCCCATCATCATAATCAGGCGTATGGTTTGACGCGACCCGCCTGCTTCGGCGCTGTAACATGATCGCCATGACTGTGCGAGATCGAATCATCATCGGTGTGATGGGGGCATCGGCATGCGATGCGGCTGTCGATGCCTTGGCGGCGGACGTTGGGCGACTCATCGCCAAGCGCGGAGCGGTGTTATTGTGCGGCGGGCGCGGGGGTGTCATGGAGGCGGCGGCGCGCGGCGCCAACGAGGCCGGGGGACTGACCATCGGCATCCTCAAAGACACCCATCGCAAAGGTTGCAAGGTCAATCCGTACATCGAAATCGCCCTGCGCACTGGGCTCGGCGACGCCCGCAACTGGATCAACGTCTGTGCCGCCGATGCGTTGATCGCCATTGCCGGCGGGTGGGGCACGCTCAGCGAGATCGCCCTGGCGAAGAAGATCAACAAGCCGGTCGTGCTGCTTGGGTCGTGGAAGCTGCAGGCCTCACCGGCGGTCGACCCGCTGCCGACTGCGGACACCGCCGAGCAGGCTGTCGAGCTGGCCTTCTCGCTGATCGAACCGGTGGACGAGGCATGACGAATTCCGACGCCCGCTGGTCATTCTGGATCGACGTCGGCGGCACCTTCACCGACTGCGTCGGTCGCAGCCCCGATGGCAAGTTGCACACGCGCAAGTTGTTGAATCGCCTACCGGCCGATGCGCCTGGCGGCGCGCCGGTGGCGGCGATTCGCAGCATCATGGGCCTCGGCGATGATGAGCCGATCGGGCCGGTGAATGTCCGCCTCGGCACGACACGCGGTACCAACGCGCTGCTCGAGCGCAAAGGCGCTTCGGTTGGATTCATCACGACGCGCGGCTTCGCCGACCTCATCGAAATCGGCACGCAGGCTCGGCCGCACTTGTTCAAACTCGATATCGTCAAACCCGCGCCGCTGTATCAGACCGTGGCGGAGATCGACGAACGCCTCGCCGCCGACGGCGAAGTGCTCACACCACTCGATGAACTGCAGGTTGAATCGAGACTCGCCCGGCTCCGTGAGCAGGGCATCGGCGCGCTGGGTGTGTGCCTGATCAATGCCTATGCGAATCCGGCCCACGAACAGCGCGTCGCGCAGGTCGCTGAGTCGATGGGTTTTGAGCAGGTATCGACTTCGACGGGGCTGACCCCGACGATCGGGGCGCTGGACCGGGCACAGACGTCGGTGCTCGACGCTTATCTTTCGCCGGTGATTCGCGGGTATGTGCGACGTTTGCTGGACGCCATGCCGCAGGTGAATCTGCAGATGATGACCTCGGCAGGGGCGCTGGTACACGGGCTCAAATTCGCCGGGAAAGACTCGCTGCTCAGCGGGCCGGCCGGGGGTGTGGTCGGGTTTGCACACGTGGCTGAGGCGGCGGGCTTTGAGCAGGCGATCGGATTCGACATGGGCGGCACCTCGACGGATGTGGCTCGCTACGACGGTGAGTACGAGTATCAGTACACCGGTGAAAAGGCCGGCGTGCGCGTGGTCAGTCCGATGTATGCGATTGAAACCGTGGCGGCCGGCGGCGGATCGATCTGCCGTTTCGACGGCCAGCGTCTGACCGTCGGCCCAGACAGCGCCGGCGCTGACCCCGGCCCGGCCTGCTACGGGCGCGGCGGACCGCTGACCGTGACCGACATCAACCTTTTCAACGGCAAGATCGATCGCGAGCGGTTTCCGTTTGCGCTCGATGACGATGCGGTGAAGCATCGCCTCGACGCAATCGCCGAGCAGATGGATCACCGCATGTCGCCCCGCGAGATTGCCGACGGATTCACACGCGTGGCGAACCTGCGCATGGCCACGGCGATTCGGGCTATCAGCGCCGCGCGCGGGTATGACCCCGCCGATCATGTGCTGGTCAGCTTCGGCGGGGCCGGGGCGCAGCATGCGTGTGCGATCGCGGGCTCGCTGGGCATCGAGCGCGTGTTGCTGAGTCCACTGGCGGGCATTCTCAGCGCATGGGGCATCGGCATGGCCGACGTCAAACGCTTCGCCGAAAAGTCTGTGCTCAGGCCGCTGGATGACAACACGCTCGCTGAACTTGAAAGCGAGTTTGCCGCGATGGACGAAGCGATTCGTGCCGAGGTCGCCGATGAAGTCGATGACGAGCGGAACATTCAGCCACCCGTGCGGCTGATGGACCTGCGTTACGAAGGCGAGCAGACGCCGATCACGGTGCGTCAGCCGGATGATGGCGACTGGGCCGGGGCTTTTGCCGCCATGCATCAGCAGCTTTACGGTCATGTTCATCACGATCGCGCAATCGAGATCGCCACGATGCGCATCGAAGTCACCGGTCGCACGGATAAACCCGCCATGCCGACCGCCGAACCGCGTGATCGCCGCCCCGAGCCGACCGGCCGATGCGCCGTTTACTTCGACGGTGTCGCCCATGACGCGGCCCGCTACGAGCGCGAACGCCTGCACCCCGGGGACCGGATTGACGGCCCGGCCATCGTCGCCGAGTCGTTCAGCACGATCGTGATCGACCCCGGGTGGACCGCCGTGATGAACGAGCATTACGACCTGGTCGTGACGCATCATGCGGGCGGTGATAAGCCTGCCACGGATGACACCACGACCGTCTGCGACCCCGTGCGGCTTGAACTGTTCAACAATCACTTCACCCACATCGCCACGCAGATGGGCACGACTTTGCAGCGAACCGCGCTGTCGGTGAATGTGAAGCAGCGACTGGATTTTTCCTGTGCGATCCTCGATGCCAATGGTGATCTCGTCGTCAATGCGCCGCACATTCCCGTGCACCTGGGCGCGATGAGCGAGTCCGTGCGCGGGCTGCTCCACACGGTGAAGCAACTGCGCCCCGGCGAAGCGTACATCACCAACGACCCTGATCTCGGCGGGTCGCACCTGCCGGATCTGACCGTCATCACACCCGTGTTTGACGCTTCGGGTGAGCACCTGCGTTTTTTCACCGCCTCGCGCGCCCATCACGCTGAGATCGGCGGACTTCGTCCCGGGTCGGCGTTTCCGTTTGCGAAAAACCTCGCGGAAGAAGGCGTTGTGTTGCGCAACTTGCGCATCGTGCGTGACGGCCGATTCGACGAGGCGTCTCTGCGGGAGGCGCTGGTCGCCGGGCCTTACCCGTCGCGGGCGGTCGATGTGAATGTCGCCGACGTGCGGGCGGCGCTGGCGGCCAATCACGTCGGCTGGCGCGAGTTGACGGGCGTGATCGATCGCTTCACCTGGCCGGTCGTCAATGCGTACATGGGCTACATTCGTGACGCGGCCGCGGCCCAGTGTCGCGCCGCCATCGCTGCGCTGGATGATGGGCAATACACCTTCGACGATGCGCTCGACGACGGTGCGCCGCTGAAACTCACGATCACCGTCGCCGGCGACCGCATGACCGTCGACTTCACCGGTACCGGTCCCGTCAACGATAACAGCCTCAACGCCAACCGCGCCATCGTGCAGGCCGCCGTGCTGTATTGCCTGCGCTGCCTGATTGACCAGGACATTCCGCTGAACGCCGGGGTGCTCGACCCGGTCGAAATCGTATTGCCCGAGTGCATGCTCAATCCGCCGGTCTGCGAGGATGCGACAAAACACGCGGCCGTGGTCGGCGGCAATGTCGAACTGTCACAGCGCATCGTCGACATGTTTTTCGGCGCGCTCGGCATCGCGGCGGCCAGCCAGGGCACGATGAACAACTTCGTCTTCGGCAACGACCGCTTCGGGTATTACGAAACGCTCGGCGGCGGGGCGGGCGCCGGCCCGGACTTCGACGGTGCCTCGGCCGTGCATACGCACATGACCAACACGCGCCTGACCGATGTTGAAATCCTCGAGCAGCAGTACCCGCTGCGCGTGCGACAGTTTGCCGTACGTGAAGGTTCCGGCGGCGAAGGTGAACATCGCGGCGGAGATGGCATCACACGCGCCATCGAATATCTGCAACCGATGCAGGTGTCGCTGCTGACCCAGCGCCGCACCAAAGCCCCGTTCGGGTTGCACAGCGGCGGGGCCGGCGAGCCCGGCCGCAACCTTCTGCGTCGCACCGGATCGGACACGGACGAGTCGTTGCCATCGCTGGCCGAATTCGATGTGAACCCCGGCGATGTGGTCACGCTGCAGACCCCCGGCGGCGGCGGATTCGGTTGACCATGGATTGCGGAGACCGGGGCCGCGTAGCGGCCCGGCTAAAGAGGGTGATGAGGGTGACGACTCGTTAACGGCTGCCCCGCAGGGGCGCAGTAAGCCACCCTCCGCCAGCCACATCATCAATCAATCACCAACCCCCGTCCGCATACAAAAAAATGCCCCCCGGCATCCGACTTTGCCGGGGGGTTGCCACGGTCGTGGGTGGGAAACCGTGGTTGAAAAGATCATCTTTCTCCGAATCATCTTCGGGCGTTTTTGCGGAACCCGTCGGGTACCGACCGGCAAGGCCATGGCCGATTCGGACCTTATCACCTCCGCCCAGGGTAGTCGCCAACTGAGTTATTGCACGCGGCATGCCAAACCCGGCATAATCGGTACAAATCGCCTAAAGCGTCGATTTTGGGCCAATAATCACGGTGTGGTGCGATTCGTTGATTTCATGGCTGGGTAAAATAACCCAGTCGTTGAGCCCATCGGCGGTGTTTCTGCCCCACCCGCCCCGATGGACTCCGCCGGATGGGCGATGGGGCATTAGATGACATAAGCGGATGAATCATAGGGGTATACAGATTGTTTTCTCACACAGGCTCACCGTGGTCTAACTTTGATCCCACGCCGGGCACATACGTCAGAAATAGCATGATTTCATCGTTACGGATCGGAATATCTGGTACTCGCTGACTGCTCGCGACGGCCGGCCGGTGGAGGGTTGGCGAATTGCCAGAGCGTTGTTTTTTGGGCGAAGCAGCCTTTGTTTCGTCGGCGGTATCGGTGTGCACCGGGGCCGCCGGATCGGCTGTTTGGCGCGGTGATCCACCCCGCATGTGTTCGCTATTTCACGCATGACTCTGAAAGGACTCTTCTGATGACCCCACGCAAGAAACTGGCCTTGGCCTTGATCGCCGGTGCGGCGGGACTTTTCCCGCAGGTCGCCCGCGCGGTGCCGTTCTACGAAGGCGACGACTGGCTCAAGGTCGCCTGCACCACCTATCCGCTGAATCTCAGCGCCAATCCCCTTGGCACCGGCGTGCAGGACCCCAACGTCGTCTACGATCCGGCGATGATGTGGGACGAAACCCCGCAGGCCGGCGGCCCGTTCTACTTCAACGGGTATGAGTGGACCATGACCACGTATACCGACTCCGCCGCCGCCGGCACCGCCCTGGCGACCGGTCAGAAAACCTACAACGGCTCGATCAACATCAGCGATACCGGCGAAGACCTGACCACCATCGTCGAAACCGCCCACGCCACCGGTCGCAAGACCGGCACGATCAGCAGCGTGCAGTTCTCACACGCCACGCCCGCCGCGATGAGCAACGCCCACAGCCTCAGCCGCAACGACTACGCCGGCATTGCCACGCAGATGATCTACGGCAACGGCGGCTCCGTCGCCAATCCGACCACGCCCGTGCTGGATGTGATCATGGGCTGCGGTCACCCCGGCTATAACAATAACGGCAATGTCGCCTCCGGTTCCACCCGTTACATCGGTGGCGATGAAGCCTGGGCCGACATGGGCTCCGGCGCCGGCGGCACCACCTCCAGCGGTTTCCAGGTCGTGCATACCAAGGCGGCCTTCGACGCGCTCGCCCTCGATGACTCGATCTCCGGTCGCTACCTCGGCATCCCCGAAGTCGGCACCACCCTGCAGCAGTCCCGCAGTGGCGCCAACGCTTCCGACGCGCCGTATGAAGATCCGTTCAACGCCGATGTGCCGACGCTCGAAACCATGACCCGCGCCGCGCTGAACATCCTCGACGGCAATTCCAGCGACCCCAACGAGCAGGGCTTCTTCCTGCACGTCGAAGGCGGCGCCGTTGACTGGGCCAACCACGCCCGCACGCTCGGTCGCGCCATCGAAGAGCAGATCGACTTCGAAAACTCCGTCAAGGCTGTCGATGAGTACCTGACCGCCAACACCAACGGCAACAACTGGGACAACACCCTGGTCATCCTCACCGCCGACCACGAATGCGGCTTCCTCGTCGGCCCCGACGGCACCACCGTCGCCTACGATCAGCTCACCGACAACGGCGAAGGCAACCTCCCCGGTCATACCTACATCTCCGGCAACCACACCAACGCCCTGGTGCCGATCTTCGCCAAGGGCCCCGGCAGCGAGTTGCTGCTGTCCCTGATCGACGGCGCCGACGACCAGCTTGGCGACCGTTACGGGTTTGACGGCTTCGACGGAACCTACGTCGACAACACCGACATCAACACCATCATGGCTGAGGCCATGGACGGTGACGGGCGGTGGGACGCCAAGAACGTGATTCTGATGATCAGCGACGGCGCCGGGTTCAACACCTGGTCCGCCGCCGCGATGTACGGCAACGTGCCCGAGCCCGCCGGTCTGGTGGTTCTGAGCATGGGACTGGTCACGCTGATCCGTCGCCGCTGAATGTCGCCCTGACAATTCAATGACACACGGGCGGTCTCACACGCTGAGGCCGCTCGTCTTTTCGCGCCGTCGGCGTGTGGCTGCTCGCCCGTTGGTGAATATCCGTGTTATGCTGTTTGCCGACGTTTGCCGTAATCGCTCTCGGCGCACACCGTACACGGAGACACCGTCCATGGGTCAGGTCTATGTCAATGATCATCCGCTGGTGGCCGATGGCCTGACGCAGCTACGCGACGCGGCGACGGGGTCGGCCGAGTTTCGGCGGATCATCGCCCGGCTGACTTATGTGCAGACCAACGAAGCCCTGCGCGATCTGAAGCTCAAACCCGTCGAAGTCACCACACCACTGACGACCACGCAGGGCCAGCGCCTGGCTGAGCGGATCGCCATCGTGCCGATTCTCCGGGCTGGGTTGGGCATGGTCGACGCCATGCTCGAAGCGATGCCCGACGCCGAGGTGCGCCATCTGGGTTTTTACCGCGATGAGCAGACGCTTCAGCCGGTCGAGTATTACCACAAGCTGCCGTCGAACGATCCGCCGGACGTGGCGGTGGTTGTCGACCCGATGCTGGCCACGGGCGGCTCGGCGAACGCCGCCATCGAGGCCCTGAAGCGGTGGGCTGTGCCGCGCATCAAGTTGATGTCGATACTGGGCGCCCCCGAGGGTGTTGCGGCCGTGCAGCATGCACACTCGGATGTGTCGATTTACGTCTGCACGATCGATGAAAAACTCAACGACCACGGCTACATCATGCCCGGCCTCGGCGACGCCGGCGATCGCATCTTCGGAACGTGAAGGTTTACTTTAGATCGACTTGAACCGCAGAGTACGCAGAGGACGCAGAGAAAAAGATACGGAATTATATACTTGGCGGACCAACGCCAGTCCTGCCCGGGAATCGGTGGTGGGATGTGACTAGACCCCGATCACTTCGCCTTGCGTTTCTTGCCTTTGTCGGGCTGATCCGGCTTACCAGCCTTCGGATCGGCCCGCATGGCTATGCGCAGGGCTTGCTCGACCGTCAGTGGGGCCAACGAAATAGGCTTTTCATTGGCTGCGTGGTTTGTGTTGAGACTTTTCATTTCTTTGGCCATGTGTTTATTGTATGCAATATATGAATGACATAGTCGCACTATTCGAAAAGCTTTTCGGAGAACTCTGACCCACCCTCTTCGGGCTGTGGTTTGATCTTCTTTCTGTATGCCGTGTTGCTCGTGCGTGTTCCAGGAACCTGCTCAATCATCCCGGAGAGAGCCATCTTTGCAAACATATTCTTTACCCTATAGTCCTGTGTGATATGAGTTATCTTTCTGGCAGTTCTGTTGTTGATTGTTTCATGTGTTTCCAAGTAATCCATGATTGCTTCTTGCGGTGATGCGAGCGGTTCGTGCTTGATAATTACAAGCACTGAGTTTTCATTTTCTATTATCTCTGGTTGTTTAAGGCCAAGCTTGTGCATGGCAGCAAATGCAGTGTTTAGACCTTCGCCAACATCTTTGTTCGGCGGGTCTGGGAATTTATTCAACATTCGAACAATTGCGCCGTTTCTGGATTCTCGTTCATCGAGAATGTTTTCGACGGTAATGTGTTTGGGCAATCGGCCCGGACTCTGTACTTCTATCCGATTGTCAAATATTCGAATGTGAACATCATCTGCGATGCTATAGTCACGATGCAAAACAGCATTCGTGATGATCTCGTGTAGCGTTTCGGTAGGATACAAGATTGATTCTAGTTTACCCTCTCCCATTCTCGGGATAGATTCAGTAATCTCCGTTGTTTTGCTGACAGAATCCGCGATCTGATTGTAGAGACAGCCCTCAATTGTAATCGGCTGAAACGCAAGCGATTCCCGTGTTCCAGCATCTTTTGTCTTATACCTATACAGTTTGATTCCACATCGCTTGGGGAGCGCGGCCTGTGGTTCGTCGGCGAACAGCAAGACCGCACCAACGGTTGGCATGTCGTCTCGTATCAAAACCTGTTTCTTCAGCCACGGAAGCGGCTTGGCCGTAGGAACAACATTCTCAATGAAGTGCTTTACCGTATCTGACTTGCCCTGTAGAAAAGCTCTGCAAATCTGAGGATCATCAGGTTGTGGGTGACGGCGCGGAGGTTCATTTCGCGGCGGCGGGTTTGATACTTTCGTGATGTCAGGGCGGAGCCAAAGTGGCGCTTGAGCATGAACATCACGGTCTCGACCTGCCAGCGCTGGCCGTAGGTCTCGTCGTCGAAGGCGGTGGCCATGAGGTAACGCCATTTGCCGGTCGGCAGTTTGAGCGTCGGACGACCGGCGGTGGCGGGGATCAGCGAGGTGATGTTCAGGTATTCGCGCAGCAGGATGTGGTTGGGTTCGGAGTCGTAGCCGGCGTCGGCGATCAGCCGTTGCGGCACGGCGTTGACGCACATGCCGCCCATCAGCGGCAGCAGTTGATCGACATCGGGGCGCGGGCCCATCGTGGCGTGGGTGCCGAGGATCAGGTGGTTGTCGCAATCGGCCACGACGCCGAGTTTGGCGAATCGGCGATAGGTCGTGGTTTGATACAAACCCGGCGATCGCGCTTTTCTTCGCACAAAGTATCGGCTGGCGCCGTCGAGTTCGAAGCCCGTCGAGTCGGCAGCGGCAGTGTCGATCGCTTCGGCGATCAGCGGCGAAGTCTCCAGCGATGTGTCCGGATGACGATGCAACAGCGCCACGGTCTGCGCGAGCATGCGGCGGATCAGCGCGTCGCGCAGAAGCCGTCGCTCGGCCTTCTGCAGCGTGGTGAAGTGCGGCACCTTCGCAAGCTGCATGTCGCTGCACAGCGTCGGCCAGTCGATGAGCATGGCGACGATGCCGCGATAGTCGTTGCGTGTGAACTGCCGCAGTACGAGGACGGCGAACAACTGCGGCAGCGTGAAGTCGTGACGCGAGAACCGGTGACCGTAGCGCGGCAGCACCCGCCGGCCGACCCCCAGGGCCATCGCCGTCACCCTCCGTGGCGACTTGGATGTCAGGCTCATCGTTCATCATCTAACGCCTTGGACCCAACCGCGCAACCGAACACGCGCCGAACATCAGAGCTTTTCTACAGGGCATATCTGACTCGGTTACAAGTTCAATCGGCACATCACATGATTCACTTTCGAACGAGTAAACGCCCTTGCTGTATTCAAGTCGCTTAAGCTTCTCTGGATTATCTACGGGTAGACTTTGCGCTCCACGCCGAATGTATGGTATTCCATTACTCGCTTTTTTGATCTCCTTCGTTTTCTGTATCTGGACATGAAGCACGAGACCCGGAAGCTCATCACACGACAAAAACTCATATTGATAGTCTTGACCAAGCGGGAAAAGTTGTTCGAATGTGTTGATGTGTGCGTTTGCCGCTTCGTCATTTGGAAAACCATTCCAAGAACGCTTGCGGTCTGGTGGATCGCCCTCGTCGATACCGACATACAAGTCTCCTCCGTCACTGTTTGAGAGTGCAGAAATCGTCTTCGAAAGCTTGCTTGGCGCAATCGCGCAACCCTTCACCTCAGCAAATTGACCTTCGTCAATGTTGACAATCCGATTCGCCTGATCTTTCGAAACCTTAGCGGTTGTTACAGCCATACCAACCCCATGTTCGACAAATGCCTTCAACAATGTTCGAACATTATACACTCAATAAGGGTTTTTGGGTCAAAATTGCGGGTGGTCATATCTTGTGGTCAGAATTGCCATTATCCGGCTTGCTTGCAATTAGGGATCACGTACACCAACCGCACGCCATCGGCTTGCTTGATCGCGGTGAGCGCACGAGTCACATCATCAACCTCGCGATTGTTCCATCGGAAGTCAAATTCATCACAATAACGCTGCAAGTGCTTCTTGCTCACATGATGGAACGTGCCATAGACACCACGCTTCAAAAGCGAAAAGCTGGACTCGGCAGTGTTGGTGGTCACAATCTTGTCGCCCTCGACGCGGAAGTATTCATACTTGGAGTGGTTGACGTGCTTGTGATCCGCGAAGCCATCGGTAGCGGATGGATAAGCGGTCTGTTCGTCGGTATGAATCTCAGCGGTCTTATCTACGTGTTTGATAAGGTTCTCACGCAGGTTGTGGGCCTTCACATCCGGCACAACGGTGGTGCGCTTGCGGCCACCGCGCTCGACCAGAACGTGGACCGGGGCCTTGTCGGTCTTGCCCTGACGACCGGTGCGACCCTTGTTATTCGCCGGACGCGGTTTACCACCAACGTAGCTTTCATCGGATTCGACGATGCCGACGAACGGACCGCCGTCCGGGCTGTTCTGCATGGCGTGACGGATACGGTGGCACATGAACCACGCAGTCTTGTAGGTGACGCCAAGCTCGCGGTGAAGCTGGTGGGCACTGATGCCCTTCTTGCTGGAACACATGCGAGCGAAAGCATAGACCCAATCACGCAGCGGAAGCGGGCTATCCTCGAAGATCGTGCCGACGCGGACGGTGAACTTCTTACGGCAGTCGCGGCACTTGTGCAGACCCTTTTCAGCGGCCTTGCCGCCAAGCTTCGCAGCGTTGTCAGACTTGCAGTGCGGGCACTGCGGACCATGCGGCCATCGAATGCTTTCCAGCAGATCGCGGGCTTCGGTTTCGGTCAGTCGAACAAGGGTCTTGGGCTGCTTGGACATGGCCAAACCTCACTTTCACCCACCATACTACCCCACGAGGCTTGGTCTGTCAAGTATATAGTTCCGAAAATATCAATGATCTGTCTCTGCGATCTCTGCGTACTCTGCGGTTTGTCTTCCCTTCAGCTTCGAATGCTCAGTGCGTGAATTTCACGGGGCATCATCTCGGCCAGGGCGTCGTAGACCATGCGGTGACGCTGGAGGGCGGTTTTGCCTTCGAAAGCGGGGGATTTGATTTCGATCGCGAAGTGACCGCCGCCGGATTCGCGGGCGCCGGCGTGACCGGCGTGAAGATGCGACTGGTCTTCGATCACCAGGTGGGTGGGTGTGAGGGCTTCAGTGAGCAGACGCTGAATTTTTTCGGGGCGTGATTCGGGCATGGTGGTGATTATACGGATAGCCGCGATGCAACGCATCGCGGTCCGCAGCCTGTTAGCCTGCGGCAGCCAGTTAACCTGTCAACCGAACTCGCCTACAATCGTGGCATGTCGAAACTTGTGCTGTTTGATCTGGACGGAACGTTGCTGAGCACACAGGGCGCAGGCATGCGGGCGATGGCCCGGGCCGGCGCTGGTCTGTTTGGCGATGGTTTTCACTTCGAGGGCATCGTGGCTGCCGGAGGGCTGGACCCGTTGCTGTTTGCCGCCGCCGCTGAGCGGTGCGGTGTCGATATCAACGACGACAACCACACGCAGTTTGCCGATGCGTATTTCACCACGCTTGAAGAAGAGTTGACGATCGCCGCCCGCAACGGGGGCGTGCGCGTGATGCCGGGTGTGGTCGAGTTGCTGGCGTTGTTGCACGCACACGAAGGCGTCACGCTCGGGTTGCTGACGGGCAATTACGGGCGGACGGCGGAGCTGAAGCTGCGGGCTGGGGGCATCGAGCCGGCGCAGTTCGTGGTGCGATCGTTCGGGGATGAAGCGCCGGATCGGCCGGCGATGGTGCCAGTAGCGCTGGGACGGTACGAATCGCTGCACGGGCGCGCGGTTGATCCGCGTGATGTGGTGCTGATCGGCGACACGCCCAAGGATGTCGAAGCGGCGCAGGCGCACGGGTGTATCGCGCTGGCGGTGGCGACGGGGCCGTTTGATGTGGAGCAGTTGCTGGCGGCGGGGGCCGACGCGGCGGTGGCTGATCTGGCGGATGCGACGGTGCTGTGGGAGATGCTTTCGCTGGCGGCGGCTTAAGGCAGGAGTCGGTACCAGACGCTTCGCCCCGGAAGGGGCTCAGCGTCGGCGTGGGGGGGGTCAGGGGGTCAGATAGGCGGCGAGGGATTCGGCGAGGCGCTGATGGCCGGCGGGGGTCAGGTGCAGGCCGTCTTCAGCGGTCGCGCCGGGGACGGCGAACAACACATCCGCAATCACGCGGCGGGGGATCAACGCCACGTCGTGTTGCTCGGCGATCGAGCGCTGAACCCACCCGTACCACGGACGCGCCAGCGGCACGGGTATTTCGATCATGATCACACGGTTGTCGGCGGTGAGTCGGGTCAGCAGGGCGGACAGGCCGTTGCGGTAGTCGGTCAGCGACTGGCCGAAGAGCATGTCGTGAGCGCCGACGGCGAGAATGATCAGTGTGTTGTGGATCGGGCGGGTGGACAGATAGCGGTCGATGTCGGCGACGCTGGTGTCGGCGAAGGCATAGCTGGCCGTGTCGCGATGGATGAGCGGTTTGAGTCGAAGCGGCCAGGCTTCGGTGCGCTCGGGAGTGACCACGCGGTTGAACACATCGCCGATGCCGACGACCTGATCGAAGTCGGGCTGGGTCGAGTCGTCGGTGTTCAACGGATCGGGGCCCGCTTCGTAATGAATCGTCTGCACCAGCGAGAAGATGCCAGCCGCCATCGCCAGGGCGGCGACCGCCAGACGCAAGCGGCGCTGAGGTCGATGCAGGCACGCGCCGACGGCGAGCAGGCCGAGGTAAACAAGCCATGCGAGCGTCAGTGAACTGGCCGCGAGGATCAGCGCGAAACAGCCGACACCCGTGAGCAGTGCGAGGACATGTCGCCAGCGGTACATCGCCCGCCATGAGGCGGCCAGTCGCAGCGCGGTGGCCAGCGTCAGCAAAACCAACGCGATGTAAAACAGATCGCCATTGGCCACGTGCAGCATGCACCAGCGCACCACAGGTAGATCGAACGTGTTCATCGAGGCCCTGACGGTGAAGCGGCAGCCGACGCATCAGTCAAGGGTTGATGCACCAGGCGTCGCGCGGCGGTCAGCGCGATGGCGATGGCGTCGGCGACGTCCGGCGGATTCGGCGGCTCGGCAAGCCCGCACTGTCCGGCGACGGCGAGCTGCATCTGCTGCTTGGTGGCGTGCCCGTTGCCGGTGATGGACTTTTTAACTTCGGTGGCGGGCAGATGTGCGATGAGCTTGCCGGCCTGCCGGGCCGCGAGCAGGATCACGCCGCGGGCATGGCCCATGACGATGGCGGTGCGCGGATGTTTGTAATGAGCGTAGAGCTTTTCGACGGCCACGTGATCGGGCTCGAGCTCGGCGATCAACTCGGCGATCGATGCGTGCATCTCGACGAGGCGGTCTTCGACGCTTTGTTTGGATTTGAATCGAAGTACGCCGGCTTCGAGCAGACGCGGTTGAACCAGCGGGCTTGGCGAGGTCAGCTCGACGCAGCCGTAGCCGGTGATCCGCATGCCGGGGTCGATGCCGAGTACTCGCATGGTTTCAGTTTAGCAGGCAAGAGGGGAGGGGGTAGTACCAGACGCTTCGCTGCGCTCAGTGTCGGCGTGGTGAACACTCAGACCGCGGCGCCGCGGCGCATGCGGAGCAGGGTGGCGACCGATTCGAGTTCGCCGGTACGGCAACTCAGCAAAGCCGAGCGGGCGGCGGCGATGATCTGATGCGGCGGGGCGGTGCGCGGCGACGGGGCCCGGTCCATCAGCTTCTGCCACTGGGCGACGATCAGATCGGCCGGGTCGATGGCGACCGGCTTGTCAGGTGGAGCCAATTCGTCGAGCGTGTGACCATCGGCGGCGGAAAGACGGTAGCTGATATCGTCGAGCGTGATCTGTCCTTCATCGCCGATGATCACGAGTCGGCGCGACCAGGCGTCGGCGCGATCCGACAGGTGCATCACCGCCGAGGCGCCGCCGGCGAAGCGCAGATGCGCCGTCAGATGACCGGTCAGGCTGCGCAGGTCATCGGGCACTTGCTTCAGCGGGCCGGTCAGCGCCGCATCGATGGTTTCAGGCGACGGCATCAGCGTCATCAGCAGGTCGAGGCTTTCGTAGAAACGGGTGTACAACGACCCGGCGGCTGGCGGCGCCAGCGACGACAGATGGATCGACTGGATCGTGCCCAGGGCCTGCTGAGGTTCGGCGGCGGCCTGCCAGGCGGGACTGGCATACAGGGCCGGCATCATCACGACCGTGCGGACAAGCGCTTCGTCGCCGAGTACATCCAGGTCGGCGGCGACAGGCTCAAGGGCGAGCACTGTGGTGCCGCTGCGCTGGGCCTGTTCGAGTTCAGCCTTGGAGACGCCGGTGGTCGTGCCGAGCAGGAGGAAGCTGGCCGGCTGATCCACGAGCATTTTGCGCAGGTCGTCCTCGCAACGGGCATCGAGGGTCGCCGCCAGCGGCGCGAGTGGGCCTTTGCGGGGCCCGCCGACGGCCAGGATGTGGATACCGCGCATGCGGCCGACGACCTGCTCGATGAGGTCGCCGCGTTCGGCGTCGGTCCAGATCAGGACTTCATGGGTGGCTGCCGGGTCGTTCATTGTGTGCTAGCGTAGCCGCGCCGACGGGCCGGGGTCAACCTATAGTTTTGTGTGTGCGGGTGTGGCGACCGCGGCCCTTTGGGTCGAGGAAAGTCCGAACACGACAGGACACGGTGGTGGGTAACGCCCACCGCGTCCGGTGGCGACGCCGGGCGTAGGGAAAGTGCCACAGAAAACAAACCGCCGATGGCCCGCAAGGGCACAGGCAAGGGTGAAAAGGTGCGGTAAGAGCGCACCGCGCGGCTGGTGACAGTCGCGGCACGGTAAACCCCACTGCGTGCAAGGCCAAATATGCGGCAATGAGCTGGTCCGGCTCGATAAACCGCGGGTAGGCTGCTCGAGTCCGTCGGCAACGGCGGACCCAGATGAATGGTCGCCTTCCACCCTGCGTGGAAAACAGAATTCGGCTTACGGCCCGTACACCCCAATGAAGCCCACGGACTTCCGTCCGTGGGCTTCGCCTTTGGGCCCCCAAATCTGGACCGCTAAAAGCACAGTGAGCGGTCGGCTCCTGCGGCCGCTCGCTGTGCGTATCAGACCGGCTCTACCCCCGTGAATCTTGCTCCCGTCCCCGGCGGCGCCCCCGTATCCCCATGGCAATCATCTTTCGTCGCCGCCGACCATGAAGCCGGTCTTCTGGAGCGACGCGTGCTGCGATCCAATGCTTGAATACTGTCGATTACCCGTCCAAATGATCACAGCACGACGTTGCGATATGTTGATTATCACATTAGCTGCTGTTTGGCCGCTGTCTATCGGGCGAATGATTCAAGTGGCTTGCGATATCGTTCGGGAGGTATGGGGGCGAGTGCAGGCGTGATCGTAGGCAGTTTGGGAGGCGGTTTTACTTCAGTCTTTGGTGGAGTTTACGCCGTCGCCCGGCTGATGCGGCTGAAAATATACGCCGCCGCGAAGATCAAACTCAACGTCAACACGATGCACGCCCCCGGGCTGAACATGCCGAAACTCAGGCTCGCCAGCAGGCCCGACACCGCGCCGATGACCCCGACCGCCGCCGCCAGCGTCATCACAATTTTCATTCGTCGGCTCAACAGCAACGCCGACGCGCCCGGAATGATCAGCAACGCGCTGACGAGAATCAACCCCACCAGCCGAATGCTCACCACCACCACCAGCGACAACATCACCAGCAGCAGGTAGTGCATCAAAGCGGTTCGCACGCCGAACACGCGCGCCACCGATTCGTCGAAAGCGTAGAACGTCAGTTCCTTGAACAGCGCCGCCCCGATCACGATCACCAGGCCCGCCATACCCAGGGCGGTCCACATTCCCGTCGAGCCGACGTTCAGCAGATTGCCGAACATGATCGATTCCCACGGCGGTGAATACCCCGCGCCGCCGACCCACTCCCGGTAGGCCGGCCAGCTTTGCAACTCGACCCGCAGGTTCTGCGCGAGTACGCCCCACGCCATCGTCGCCGCCAGCAGGATTCCGATCGCCGTGTCGGTTTCAACGCGCCGGTCCGCGGCCAGCGCCCCGATGAGAATGGCGGTGAACAGGCAGAACGCCAACACGATCAGATCGTGCTCCACGTGAAAACCGACGGCGGTGTATCCGAGCAGGGCGGCCGTGCCGACGCCGCCGAAGCCAGCGTGTGAAATGCCCTGACCGATGAACGCCATGCGCTTGAGCACAACCAGCACGCTCAGCAGCGAGCAGACCAGCCCGATCGCCACCGCCGCAACCAGCGCGTGCGTGACGTAAGCCCGCTCGATGATCATGTGCCACAGATCCATGGCGATATGTTAGTGCACAACCCGCCCCGTCGCACGCCAGCGATAATTCATCGTGCTCGTGCTCGTGCTCGTGCTCGTGCTCGTGCTCGTGCTCGTGCTCGTGCTCGTGCTCGTAATCGTAATCGTAATCGTTTCTCGTAATCGAATCGGTGGTTGGGCGCGAGTTCGATTACGATTACGAGCACGAGCACACGAAGAACTACAACTTCATCGCCCGATGAGTTTCGGTGCGATCCCGGCATCACGGGTTCCGCGGGTGTATGGCCTGCCGTTGAAGGAGGCCGGCGTCCGCACGCTGGGGTTCACCTGCCGCAGTTGCGATACGTTCGAGGTCGACAGGCCCGTGGTGAAGTTGACGTAGCGTGCGGTGTGGTCAACCACGCCGGTGAAGTCCGCCGCCGCGCCCTGGTGGACGATGCCGACCTGCGGGTTCGGTAAGAACACGCCTTCGCCGAGTGCCGGCGCGGGGGCGACATTCACCGGTGCCGCAGCGACATTTCCGGGGGCGCCGATCTGCCGTTGCACATAGGCTGGGGCGCGGATGATCAGCATTTCGTTCCAGTACGTGATCGTGGCGTACTGTCCGCCGTTGGCTCGCCAGATGTCCGGCTCGACCGTGTCGCGGATGATCTGAGCCAGCCGCTGGGCGTGCTCAGCCTTGGTCATGCTCTTTTCTTCGTCATCGTTCTTCGTGAACAGATCCTGTCCGCCGCCACCGCCGCCGCTGCTGGAACTGCCGCCTTCGGTGATCGCGTTGAGTTCGAGTGCCGGGGCATTGTCGAAGTTCGGCACGGTGTGCAGCAGATCACCGATCGGGTAGGTCCGCACGATGGTGCGCTGATTCGCCTGCGACTTGGTCAACACTTCGACATACCAGGCGCTCGGCTCCCACAGCAGATTGCCGTCGACCCCGAGCTGTTTGACCAGCATGTCCAGCGCCCGCTGCCCGGTCATCTGCGGGCCCAGCGGCAGGGTCACTTCCTGCTCGGCGTCGATGCCTTCCTCGGCGAGCCGATTCCAGTTGATCACGATCGGCAGGTCCGTCATCGTCGACAGCCAGTCGAACGCCTGCCTGGCCGGCAGTTGTCCGAACTGCCGATCGGTCACCGCCCGGGACAGCGCGATGCTTACCCGCCCGCCGGACGCTTTCTGCTCTTGAATGTACTGCTGAATTTCCTGGTTGCGGCGGACCTCAGCGAGGCGCTGCTGCGTGGTCTGCGCGTTCGCTGAACTCACCATCGCCATCGTCAGCGCAAAAGTTCCGACCAACCCGGTCACAAAGATTTGATTCATCCGCATGTCAGGACCCCATGGAAATAAACTGCTCATGACTGATGTTTCGTTGTCTTATCTTACACCCACAGACGCACAAGCGTTGCGGCGGTTCTATCAAATCCGCCGGTTTTGCTGAAAATTCACGCGGGATGGGCGTTATTTGCCGGGTTTTTTCGCTCCGGCGACGGTGCCGAGCGTCGCTTCGCCGGTTTTTACCGTGGCGCCGGCGGGTGTCGTCCAACTGACCCGCCACTTTACGGTCGCCTGTCGGTCTTGTACCGGCACGTCGAATTCAAACGGGTATTGCTTGTCGGTGTATGACTGCCACCCGCTGCCGGTATCCACCTCGAAGGTGACGGCTTTGGCCTGATCTTCCGTCGCGGTGCACCAGAGGTAAGCATCCCACGAGTCGATCATCGGGCCGGTCGCAATGGCGGCGGCCTTGACCACGATGCCGTCGACTTTCATCGCGGCTTGCGTCGGTGTTTCACCTTCGCCGGCGGGTTGGGTCGGCACGTGATGCGCCGCGATGTCGATGTGCGCCCCGTCGACTTCGACGACCACCAACTGGCGTGGCCCGAGCGTGAGTTGCGCCACGCCCTGTTTAAGTTCGACCTGTTGGACGCCGTCGTTGCTTCGCACAGTGACGGACTTCACCTTGCGGGGATCGAACCCGATCGCCTGTTGCGACAGCGCGACGCTGGTGGTCTGCTCGCGGCGATCCTGATTGGCGAGGATGGCGAAAAACTTCGACGTGTTATAAGCGGTCAGCGTGTTGATCTGCGGGTTGCTCACCACGGCGGCGCCGCGCGTGAACCACAGCCAGCAGTCTTCGGCATCGAAGATTCTGCCGGGGGCGTGGCCGAACACCTTGCCATCGAAGTAGGCGTACCCGTTTTCACGCAGACTCGGAAACACGATACGCCCGTCGGAAAGCAACTCCGCATCGGCGACCAGATAATCGATCACCCACGAAAGATGCGGCACGATGTGGTGGTAATAAATCACCGACTGATCAGGTCCGACGAAGGGATACGACGGGCTGTTCACGAGGTCCATGTGGCCGGCGACGTAATACCCGGGGTAGTTGGCCCAACGACCGACGGTGGCGTTGCGGGCATACGTCTCGAATGCCTTGTCGCCGGTGTAGCGCGCCAGGCGCAGAAATTCCGGCGCCCACACCGCCTGATAGATCAGCCGATTGCCGTCGTTGCCCAGCGTCGAGGGTTGTTCGAACCCGAGACCGATCGCCGAGACCTGCCATGCGGGAGCTTTGTGCTCGGTCAGCGAGTCATCACGCAGCGGGAATCCGAGCCGGCTGTAGAACGGGCCGCGCGCGATCAGGTGGTTGTGCCACGGGTCGCCGTCGTATTTGCCGCCAGGGAAGATCGTGGTGTCGCCCTGCGGGAAGCGTGGCTGGGTCCAGATGCCGGTCATCAGTTGCCGCGCGCCGTATGCCGCGCCGTCGAGGTAGCGACTTTCGCCGGTCAACTCGTACATCATGAGCAGACCTTCCCAGTCGGGCACGAAGCTCAGCAGCCAGAATGGTTGATACCCGACCGGTCGCGTCGACGGGGTGATCACATGCTTTTCGAGATATTCATCGGCCAGTTTCATCGCCTGGCGCAGGTCGTCGGCATGGCCGGTCATGCGATAGCGGGCGGCCCACTCGTTGAACTCCGCGGCGTGGGTGTAGCCGTGCGTGGCTTTGACCTTGCCGTCCGGCGGCAGGGCGATCTTCGCAAACGCCGGGGTGTATCCGCCGGTCAATTCCGCCAGCGCCGAAAACGTCGACGAACCGTAAAACGTCGTCGGCCCGTTCATCGGACCGGTGTTGTAGCGGCCGGGGTCATTCGGCTCCGGGGTAAAGTGCACGCTGTCGCGCGAGAGGATGTACTGCATGGTCGGCAGCGCCCGGCGGCGGTACAAATCTTCATCACCGGTCAGGCGGTACAGCGACACCAGCGTCGCCGGGGCGGCATGCGTGACCGTGTTGTGCGATTCGATCTGGTACCACCCCTTGGCCCGCCGCCACCATCCGCCGAATTCGTCATCCTTGACCAGGTCGATCATGTTCAGCGCCGCGTCGCTCAGCGAGATGTTCACGTTGCGGCGATAGTCATGCAGGCCGAACACCTCGTCGGCGGCCGTGCGATACCCGGCATACCAGTCGCCGGGTTCGACCAGCACGTTGAGTGTGAACGTGACCGCCTGCCCGGCCTCACGTTTGGCGGCGTCGGTTCCCGGGACCGGCCCGTAGATCGACGGCTGCACATTGCCCGCTTCATCACGAATGCAAAAGCCCATGTGCGGCTTGCGGCCGTCCGGCCAGGCGTAGGGAATCTCCGATGGATCGCCCACGACGGCCCACGACATCGCCCCTTCGCCCGTGCCGGTCTGCGCCAGGGCGAAGGGCGTCGGCGTCCGCGGGTCGAGCATCGCGTAGGCTTTGTCCGGCAGGCGCTTCCGCTGCCACATCATCGGCAGTTGAATCTCTTCGACAGCCCCGAGCGGCTTGCGGAAAAACAGGTGGTAGCCGAGGCTGTACACGCCGCGCTGAGCGGGGGTGAACATCAGCTTGACCCGCGCGGCCTTGCGGCCTTTTTCCAATGACCATTCGGCAACCAGTTCACCGACCGCTTGCGGCGCAAACGTCACGCGCACCTTGTCGCCGACGCGCTCGGCGGCGGCGGGTTCAAAACGATACGGATCGCCGGCCCGCCAGAGTTCGGGGCGATGGTGCGACGGCGCGGTGGTCATCGTGACGTCGTTGAGCGTCACGTCGATGTGCGACAGCGAATTCTGCGCCCACGTCGGCATCCCCGAGGCATAGCGCATCGACGCTTCGGCCGCCGCGGTGACCATGTAAATCTCCGCCTGCGGGTCCGCTTCGACAGCCTGCCACTTACCATCGCGCTTGACCGACACACGCGGCACGATCGTTTTTCGCTCGCCGCTTACCGCGGGCATGAACTCGTAACGGACCCACTCGTTTTCGAGCATCGCGGCCGGCTTGTCGCCTTCGACTTTCGCTTCGCGCTCAGCCAGCGGGTTCATCGCGTAAGGGCCTGCGAACCCCGGGTGCTCGGGTTCGGTGTATTCCAGTACGACCGGGTCGATGCGTCGCTGGTTGCGATTGCCGAGGCGGCCATGCGGCATGAACTTCTCATCGGTCGTCAGAATGATCGCATCGATGCGGCCCCAGTATTTGGCCACATCATGCACGCCCAGCAGAATCCGCCCTTTGGGCAGATCAAACGCGCCGCCGGGTTCCCATGTCCAACCCGCCTGGCCCGAATCGCCGAAGGTCATCTCCGAACGCTTGCCGTTGACCGACATCGTGAGCTTGCGGGCTTTGGGTTGGTATTCGGGAAAGTCATGCGACCGGACCCACAGGTGGTACTTGCCGGCCCGTGGGATGTTGATCGCCGTGACGGCGGGAAGCTCCGCCCCGGACCCGCCGGCGAACAGCAGCCCGCCGCCGGAGCATTGACGCGGGTGGTTGGCCACCTGCCAGCTTCCGTGAAACTGAAATTCCTCAGCCTCGATGCCCAGCGTTATGGGTTTGTCATCAGCGAGCAGCGGGGCGGTCAACAGCAGGTAAAACACGAAGCATGAAATCAGTGATCGCATCGGCGGAATCCTTTGATGGGGCGAGCCAGTTTAACGCAGATGGCGGTGGTGGTAATGCCGGGGTACCAGACGCTTCGCCCGCGGCGGGCTCAGCGTCGGCGTGGAAGAAAAACGCCGACCCATTTGGGCCGGCGCTTGATGATTCTGAGTGATGTATTGGGTGTGTTATCCGCGGCAGCGGGTGGGGCGCCGCAGGATGCCGCCGGCGAAAGCGAGGCTGATCAGCAGGGCGGTCGCCGGTTCGGGGATGGTGGCGGAAAACTCGATGTTGTCGACGCGGAAGCTGGTGCTCGAGGGGACGGTGTCGAAGATAAATCGAAGCTGTACGTCGGATTGACCCTCGATGGCGTCCAGGGCGGACAGGTCGAGCAGGTATTCATGGAAAGCGTTGGACCCGATCGTGAAATCGAGCGCGCTGCCGGAAGCGGCGGTCAGCCAGGTTCCGCCGGAGTCGAGGCTGTAGTCGATCGCGCTGAACGAGCTGAGCGGTGGCGGACTGTTCGTGGCCGAGCGGATGGCCATGCGGATGTGCAGGTCGGTCAGGTTCTGCATGCTGAAAAAGTGCGTCATGCTGTTGCCGGTCGAGCCGGCGTTCCACCCCAGCGAATGGCCGGGCGTGTTGAGCGTGCCGCTGCCGAGCCATGTGTTGCCTTGGAAGTCGGTGTAGGAAGCCTCGCCGCCGGGACTGTTGTTGATGGTGGCTGTGCCGGTGCGGGTGCGGCTGGGCGTGCCGGGGAAGGTCTCGGCGGTGACATCGCTGTCGACGCTGCCGGTGCCGTCCAACTGGGTGTCGAAGGACCAGAACGCGTAGACGGTTGCAGCCTCGGCGGACGACGCGGCAAGCACGCAGACAACGGCCGCGAGGATCGTGACACAGCACTTCGAAAATCTCATGAAGAATCTCCCTGTTTGCTCTAAAAATGACTGGCGGCCTCGTCAAGAACTGCATACGTAATGTATTACAAAATGCGGGTTTTGGTCAAGGGAAATGTGAGGAGTTTGTGTGATTGGATGCATGAAAAAAGCCCACGGATGTAATCCGTGGGCTTCGTGATACTGGGGGACAGATAGGCGTTACTTGACGCCGACCTGGTAGCGGATGAACTTGACGACCTTGGCGCCGCCCAGCAGGTCGCCGACCTTGGTCTTGCCGGTCATGTCCTTGACGTAGGCCTGGCCGAGGAGGGTGTTTTCGTCGACCCACTTGCGGAGCTTGCCGGTGGACATCTTTTCGGCGATCTCGGCGGGCTTGCCGGACTCTTCCGCTTCCTTGACGAACTCAGCCTTCTTTTCCGCGATGGCGTCGGCGGACAGGCTGGCTTCGTCGACGGCCAGCGGCACGGGCATCGTCATCCCGTCGGCGGCGGTCACATGCTGAGCAAGACCCGTGAGGGTCTCGTCATCAAGGTCGCCTTCGACGACCAGCAGGGCGCCGATCTGACGGTTGTGGTGCAGGTACGACCCGACCTTACCACCGGCAGCGGCGGAGAATTTCACGCCGCGGGCGTAGGAGATGTTTTCCTTGGTGGTCAGGCGAACTTCGTCGATCAGCGCAGTGATCTGATCGTTGGCGGCGACTTCACCTTCACCGGCCTCGATGGCCTGGTCGGCGATCTTGTCGGCGATCTCGATGACCGAATCATTGCGGGCGGTGAAGTCGGTTTCGGTGTTGATCTCGATCATGGCCACCGCGCTGTCGCTCTTGGCCACGGCGAGGGTGCCTTCGGCGGCAGCGCGATCGGTGCGCTCGTCCATCTTGCCCTTGGCGGCGGCCCGGAGGATCTCGACGGCGGCGTCGAAATCGCCACCCGCTTCACCGAGGGCTTTCTTGCATTCCATCATGCCCATGCCGGTGCGTTGGCGCAGGCTCATCACGTCTTTGGCAGTAATCGCCATGGTCTATCGCTCCTTGGAATATGCGTTGCAGGCTCGTGGGAAAGTCGCGATCGGCACGAATCACGAGCCGGTTGTTGTCATCAGTCAGTCGGCGGTGCGGCCGGCCGGCTCGTGAGTTTCCTCGCTGACGGAGGCTTCGGGAGCCGGAGCTTCAGGGGCCGGGGCGGCAGGGGTTTCAGCCGCAGGCTCGGGGGTCGACTCGGTCGCGGGGGCTTCGGCGGCCGGGGCGGCGGAAGCTTCTTCGTCTTCAGCGCGGAACTGAGCGCGGCTGGAGCGGCGACGCGGGCGATCGCTGTCGTCACCCTTGCGCTGCAGGTCGGCCTGGGCGCGGGCGGTCTTGCCTTCGGCGACGGCGGCGCAGAGTTCCTTGATGATGATCTCGATGCCGCGCATCGCGTCGTCGTTGCCGGGGATCGGCAGGTCGGCGAGGTCCGGGTCCGAGTCGGTGTCGATCAGGCAGACGGTGGGGATGCCGAGCTTGGAGGCTTCACGCAGGGCGTTGACCTCGCGATGGACGTCGATGACGACCATGGCGCCCGGCAGGTTGTGCATGGTGCGGATGCCGGAGAGGTTGCGGTGGATCTTGCGGCGTTCGCGCTGAAGCTGGGAGGCCATCTTCTTGGAGTAGTGGGCCCAGTCTTCACCGGCCATGAGGGCTTCGAGTTCTTCGAGGCGCTTGAGGCGCGCGCGGATGGTGCGGAAGTTGGTCAGCGTGCCGCCGAGCCAGCGTTCGGTCACGTAGGGCTGGCCGGCTTCACCGCAGTTGGTTTCGAGGATTTCCTTGGCCTGACGCTTGGTGCCGACGAAGAGAATGTCTTTGCCGCCGGCGACGGTGCGGGTCAGGAACCGCTTGGCCAGGAGCAGGCCTTTGATGGTGGCGCGCACATCGACGATGTGGATGCCGTTCTTCTTGCCGAAGATGTAGGGGGCCATCTTCGGGTTCCAGTTGGAGGCCTTGTGTCCGAAGTGGACACCGGCTTCGAGCAATTGACGAACCAGCGAATCTGCCATGACAACGATCCTTTCAGCGACACCGGCACGGATATCGGGGCCAGCTCCCGTTCCCTGGGAGACGATCCGGCACAAGGGCGCTTGGGTAATGCCTCGGTTTGTAAACTGCGGTGCTGAACCGGCGAGCGTCCTGCTGCGGTCCAGCCGCCCGATCCTGACCTGATCGGAAGCCATGATTGTACAAAAGGCTTTCGACCCGGACAAGCACCGCTTGCGGGAATTTTTATATCAATAATCTTAACGGTCGGGCCTCGCCGGCCACGACCGGGCACATGTTCCGACCCGCCGCCGCACGGCCTGACGAATCGGTCACAGCACTATAGGCAGCCGTTGCTGCCCCCGCCTCTGGGAATATTCCGGGCCCGGGGACGCCCGACCCGCAAACGGATCAACCAATTTGCAAGTCAAAGTGTTATAATCGTCGATTACCCGCCGAACGGATTCCGGTATTTTGACATTGATCTAAGAGGACTTGCCCGTGAATGCTGTGGACCCTGTCATCACTCGCCACGATTTGTTCATGACGCGCAACTACCCGCGTTACGCGATCACGATGGTCGAAGGGCGCGGCTGCGTGTTGACCGACACCGCCGGTCGCAAGTACCTGGACCTGTTCAGCGGGTTCGGGGCGGGTATTCTCGGGCACTGCCACGACGACCTGGTCGCCGCGGCGACCAAGCAGATCAACAAGCTCTGGCACGTGGGCAACCTGCTGCACACCGAGCCGCAGACCCGCCTGGCTGAGGAGATTTCCGCCAAGGGATTCAAGGGACGCAGCTTCTTCTGTCACAGCGGGTCCGACGCCAACGAGGCGGCGTTCAAGCTGGCCCGCCTGTATGGACAGGGTCGGCGGTACAAGATCATCGCCACGCTCGGGTCGTTTCACGGGCGCGGGTTCGCGGCGATGATGGCGACCGGGCAGGACAAGGTCCGCACGGGGTTCGCACCGTTTCTCGAAGGCTTCGAGCATGTGCCGTACAACGACATCAAGGCCGTCGCCCGCGCGATCGACGATCAGACGGCAGCGATCATCGTCGAGCCCATCCAGGGCGAAGGCGGCGTGAACGTGCCGGACGCCGACTACCTGTCGGAGCTTCGCAGGCTGTGCGATGAGCAGGAGATTCTGCTGATTGTCGACGAGGTTTGGACCGGCTGCGGGCGGACAGGGCGGTGGTTTGCCTATCAGGAATCGGGCATCGAGCCGGACATCATGACGCTGGGCAAGGCGGTCGGTTGCGGGTTGGCGCTGGGCGTGATGTGCGCTCATCCGCGCGTGGCGGATCAGTTTGACTCGAGCGTTTACGGGGGCGTGCCGCATGCCACGACGCTCGGGGGCAATTGCATTGCCACCGCCGTGGCCGCCCGCATGTTCGAAGTGATCGAACGCGACGGGCTGCTCAAACGAGCCGCCACGCTGGGCGAGTCGATCATGACCCGGCTGCGCGAGTTTGGCGACAAAACAGGGCTGATCAAACAGGTGCGCGGGCGCGGGTTGTTCATCGGTGTCGAGCTTGCCTCCGAGGGGGCGTGGTTTGACAAGGCAGCCGATGTGGTCAACCGCTGCCTGGAATCGGGGCTGCTGATCGGGTCGGCGCAAACTCATGTCCTGCGACTGGCTCCGCCGATGATCGTCACGGACGAACAGGTCGATCAGGGACTGACCCAACTGGAACAGATACTTCAGGGCGGTGCATGAGACGACGTGGCTGGGACACGAGAGCGGGACTTTGCTACACGCTGGCGATCGGCGCGATGCTGTTGCTGGGCGCGTGTGACAGTGCGCCCAAGCAGGCGGAATCCGATGAGCCGGCCCCGCTGACCGAAGACGTCAAGCTGTCGGACCTGCGCACGCACTCAGCTTCGCCGCATGTCGCGCCGCCGCTACCGACGGTGCCGAAGCTGGCGCCGAAGTACGACCGCCGACTGGTGATGCAGATGCTGGCGTTGCCGGAACATTCACCGCGCGTGGCGATCGCCGCCGCCGCGCTTGAAGAGCCGTCCATCGATGCCGCGACGCTGGCGCGTTGGCGGGCCAATGGGTTTGGTGTCGGGTCGCTGCCGGTGGATCGCGTGAGCCTGTTCACCGCCAACCTGCCGCGGGCGTACATCTCGCCGGTCTTCCGCATGGGCGTGACTTCGACGTACAACCCCGTGACGCTGATCGATCGCCTGCGTGGTGTGGTGCGGTTTGATTATCACGATGCTGCCGGTGGCGATGAGGCGATGAAGTTCATCGGTGGTCAGTGCCAACTCATGGTTCGCCTCGAAGCCCCGCTGGACAACGTCGGCCCGTTGAAGATCGATCTGCTGCCGCACCACTACAGCCCCGAAACGCGCCTGCTGCCCAGCGCCACCCACGAACGCGCCCTCGAGGGCAGCAGCTTCGACGATCTGCGCATCTACCAGCCGATCGAAGACGATCACGTGCTGGTGATTTACCTGAACAGTCCGACCGCCGGCCAGACACCGCCGGAAGAAGCCGAAAACGCAGAAGCCGCTGAAAAAACCGACGAAAAGGCTGAGGCCGAAAAACCCCGCACGCTCGCCGACGCCATGTTGCGCGGCCGCAACGGGTCGCGCGCCATACAATGGCTGGTCATGATCGGGCTCGAACAGCGGTCCGATGAACCCGAATCACCCGAGTCTGAAAAGACCACCGTGGTCATGCCCAGCGCCGCGGCCAACCGCACCATGTCCGCACACCTGCCATGAGCGACTTTCACCTGCCCAACGATACGCCGCGTCACCATCGCAACCGCCGCCTGCGGCGTCGGATCAGCCCCGCGCGCATGGCGCGCGTGCTGCCGTCGGCCCTGACGCTGGGCAACCTGCTGTGCGGCTTCGCGGCGATCTTCTACGCATCGCGCCCGGCGCTGCTGCCCGGTGGTGAGCCCAACCTCGTGCTCGGGTACTGGACGCCGCTGACCTTCGCCGGGTCGCTGGTGTTCATCGGCATGATCTTCGACGCCCTGGACGGTCGCGTCGCACGCATGACCCGACAGACCTCCGAACTCGGCGAACAACTCGATTCGATGTCGGACATGGTCACCTTCGGGGTGGCGCCGGCATTCTGCGTGATTCAGTTGGTCGACATCGGCGTGCCGTTTCTCGGGGCGGCGCGGGTCGACACCTACTTCGACCGCGCGGTGCTGGTGATCGCCGGGGTCTACGCCGCGTGTTGCGCCCTGCGGCTGGCGCGATACAACATCGAAATCGACAACCCCGAAGAGAGCGACCACCTGTCGTTCAAAGGCCTGCCCTCGCCGGCCGCCGCGGGTACGGTCGCCTCGCTGGTGTTGCTGCATCAGTCGCTAATCGCCGATCATGCCACGGCCAGTGTCATCACGGGCATCGGCATGGTGCTGATCACGCTGCTGACAGCCGTCGGCATGGTGTCGACGATGCGCTACCCGCACCTGCTGAATAAGTACCTGCGCGGCCGGGCGCCGTTTCACATCATTGCCACGGCTGTGCTGCTGTTGATCCCCGCGATGCTCGATCTGAACATCACGCTGGCGGTCGTGTTCGTCGCCTACGCGCTGAGCACGCCGGTGTTGATGGTGGTGGCCGTGCTGCGGGGCAAGCCGGTCCCACAGCCGCTGCGCTTCACCGGCGCCGATGAGTCAGAAGACGACGAATCGCCTCGCCGTGCCGAAAATCAGTGACAGCTACCATATCTAGTGGATAGCTTCGGGTCTCGCGCCCATATTTTGCGATTTCCTGTCTCGATGCCCATATCTCATGTGCTTTCAGCAAGTTCGGGTTCAGACACTTGGACAAAATGTAAAAGGTTTAGGGGTCATGTGCCGATGACTGTTACCGGACTTGCAGCGCGCCGATCGCGGCGCGGCGTCGACAGGAGGTCGGCGCGTCGCAATTTTCGTGGTTCGGCTGTTGAAAGGATTTCAACATGGCCACTTTGACCAGCCCGACGCGGTGGGCCGCGCCCCCCAAGCGGTATCGCGTCGGAGAAATCGTTAAGCACACCGGCCTCAGCCGGCAAACGCTTCACAACTACACCGCGATGGGTCTGATCCATGCTGCCGAGCACACCGGCGGCGGCCATCGCCTCTACGACGAATCCGTCTTCGAACGACTGAGCCTGATTGCCCGGCTCAAGCGCACGCGCACCATGGAACAGATTGCGGACTTGCTGGCGATGCACGATCGCCCGGCGCCGCCGGCTGCCGACTGATTCATCGGAAGCTTCACCCGTAACGGAAACACCCGTGGCTGACGAGCAGGACAAATTCGCACCGACCTTCGCCGACAGTTGGCAGCTGCCGGTGTTGTTGCTGGCGGTGGCCATGTTCGGGTTCGGGCTGTACCTGGCCATGCCCGACTCGGCGCACGACCAGTACGGTGATGCGATGCAGAAGGTGCGGGCGATGGTGGTGGCGGGGCAGTACACGCAGGCGGTGGATGTGCTGGATCGCTTTGCCCAGTTTGAGCCGGAGATGCCCCAGGCGATTCGCGGCCAGTACCACATGCTCGTCGCCGACACCCTCTACCTGGCCCAGAAGTCCAAGCAGTGGGATCAGCCGATCAACAATCAGCGCATCCTCGATCGTTATCACCGCGCCCAGGAGCTTGGGCTGACGCTCGACAGCGATCAGTATGAACGCATGGTCGACACGCTGGTGGCGCTCGCCCGTACCGATGAGGCGCTGACGCTGCTGGTTGACCGTGGCGAAGCCGGGGCCGACTCACGTCAGAAACTGCTGAAGCGGTTGATCCGCCAGGCGCTGGATGAACGCCCGATTCAGGCGGACAGCGCCCAGAAGCTGATCGATCAGTTGCTCGCGGAAAAGAACCTCTCGCACGAGCGGGAGATCTGGGCGATCGCCCGCGAAGGCGAACTGCTGATGCGGCGTGATCAGGTTCAGCAGGCGGTCGACATGCTGTTGCGCCGCATCGCCCGCCTTCAGGCTGAGGGCGCCACGGGGCTCGGCGAATTGATGGTGCAGCTTGGTCAGGCGTACCTGGCGGATGGCGACCCGGCCGATGCCGAGCGGTGGCTGATGCGGGGGCGTCAGGCGCTGTCGCCGGAAGATGCGCTCAATGGGCAGGTGCTGGTGGCGCTGGGGCGGATTCGCTTCGCCGAGGACAACATCGTCGAGGCGCTGGAGCACTACTCAGACGTGGTGGCTCAGTTCGCCGCGACCCCAGCTTATCCGCCGGCGCTGATTGGCAAGGCCGAGTGCCAGGCGCGGCTCGGTGTGCATGATCAGGCGATGATGGATTACGCCAAGGCCGTCGAACTGTTCGGGACCGACCCGGCCGGCAGCTCGCAGCCCAAGGCGCACCTCGTCGAGAGCCTGATGACCCAGTACGAACTGCGTTTCGGCCAGGGGGATTTCGATCTGGCGCTGTCGTACCTGGACATGGCCCGCAAGCTGTACACGCCGCCGCTGCCGGCTGACATGCTGCTGAAGCTGGCGATCGGACACGAGCAGTTGGCCCGTAAGATGCTGGGCCTGGCGGACGGTCAGCAGGAGTCTACCGACGATTGGCGCAAGCTCGACAATAAGCAGCGGCTTGAAGTGGCCAAGCATTTTGCCGATGCCGCCGATTTTTACCTCAGTCATGCCCGTGCGGTGACCGTCTCCAACGACGACGCCTACGGCCGCAGCTTGTGGAAGGCAGGCGAGTACTACGACAAGGCGGGGCTTCACAAGCAGGCGATCGCGGTGTTCGGCGAGTTTGTGCAGGCTCGGCCGAAGGACCCCAAGCGATTGGCCGCCATGTTCCGACTCGCCCAGGCCCATCAGGCGGACGGGCAGTTCGACGAGGCCATCGCGCTGTATCGCCAGCTCATCGATCAGAACCCCAAGAGCCCCGAGGCTTACGCCTCGCTGGTGCCGTTGGCCCGTAGCTACATCGCCATGGGCCCCAAGTACACCGACCAGGCCGAGCATGTGCTGCTGAGTGTGGTGACCGATCATCCGGCGTTGCGCCCCGAATCGACGGAGTATCGCGATGCGCTGACCGAACTCGGGCAGCTTTACTACCGCCGCGGCGAAGAGGGCGATTACGAAAAGGCGATCGCCCGACTCGATGAGGTTGTCGAGCGGTACGGGCAGGGCGATGCGGGGCAGATGCCCGAGTTGATGTTCCAACTCGGCGATGCCTACCGCAAATCCGTGCAGCAGATCGACGCCAAGCTCGCGGCCTCGCTGCCCCCATCGCAGGCGGCAGACCTTCGACGCCAGCGGGCGTATCGACTGGACCGCGCCCAGCAGTCGTTCGGCAGCGTCATCAACGCCTACGAAGATCGCGGTGCCGACTCATTGAGCGAGTTGCAGAAACTGTACCTCCGCAACAGCTTTTTCTATCGGGCGGACTGTGCCTACGAGTTGGGTCGCTACGAAGGCCCCGACGGTGCGATCGCGCTGTATGAAAAAGCTGTGCAGCGCTACGACAAGGACCCCGCGGCGCTGGTCGCACTCGTGCAGATGGTCAACAGCTACTGCGAACTGGGCCAGTGGGAAATGGCCCGTGCCGTCAACGAACGCGCCAAGGTCTACCTGCAGCGCATTCCTGAATCCGCTTTTGACGACCCGAATCTTCCGATGAACCGCAAGCACTGGCAGCGCTGGCTCGACTGGACCAGCCAGATGGCGATGACCAGCGCGTCGGCCGGAGCGCCGACGCCGTAACCCGCGTTGCCTTGAACCCCTCAAGAGGGCGGAGCCCTCGAAAGGACGGTCACATGACTACGACCGCCACGCCCGACTGGGCTACCGAGCTGATTTCGTTGCTCGATCAGCAGCGCCGGATTTATCACGACCTCGGCGATCTGTCCCGCCAGCAGGCCGCACTCGTCAGCGCCGGCGACGCCGAGCCGCTGTTGTCGCTGCTGGGCAAGCGTCAGCAACTGATCGACCAGCTCACACAACTCAACGGCCGCATCGATCCGTACAAGCGTGACTGGCCGTCCCTTTGGGCGCAACTGGATCGTGGCGATCAGTTTCGCATTCAGCAGCTCATCGATCAGGTGCAGAAGCTGCTGGACGGCATCGTCGAGCAGGATGAAAAAGATCGCGTCGCGCTCAGCGCCCAGCGCCAACACGTCAGCGAAGAGCTGCAGCAGGTTCGCCGCGGCACCGCCGTCAACCGCGCCTACGGTCGGCCCACCGCCGGCCCCGACAACAATCGCTACTCCGACTACCAGGGTTGAACCCGATGTCCGTTGACACTGAAAAACCCGACCTTTCCGCCGATGCGACCGATCGCATGTCGGAGCTGTCGCAGATCATCGACGCCTACAACCGCGTCACCGAGAATCTGCAGCGCAGCCACGACACGCTGACCGCCGAGGTGCAGCGTCTGCAGGAGCAACTGGCCTCGGCAAACGCGGCGCTGGAGCGTTCGCGTCGCCTGGCGGCGCTGGGCGAGATGGCTGCCGGCATCGCTCACGAGGTTCGCAATCCGCTGGCGTCGATTCACCTGTATGCCCGCATGCTTGATGAAGACCTTGCCGATCGCGCCCCGCAGCAGGACATCGCCCGTAAGATCGCCGATGCCGTCCGCGGGCTCGACGCCATCGTCAACGATGTGCTGACTTACGCCCGGCCGATGAATCTTCGCCCGCATGTGGCGATCGTCGATTCGCTGCTGCGTCGGGCTGTCGAGGTCGTCAAGCCAATGATCAGCGCCGCCGGCGTGACGGTGAACTTCGCCATCGAAGATGAAGACATGGTCATCACCTGCGACGGCGAACTGGTCCACCAGGCCCTGGTCAATCTGATTCGCAATGCCGTTCAAGCGATGGAGGACGTCGCTGGAAACAAGGTGCTGACGGTGGCGGGGCGCCGGGAGGGCGCCGCCGCCGTGCTCAGCATCGCCGACACCGGTCCGGGCATCGACGAGCAGGCGATCGATCGCATCTTCAATCCGTTCTTCACGACGCGCCACACCGGCACCGGCCTGGGGCTGGCCATCGTGCATCGCCTGGTCGATGCCCACGGCGGAACCATCGCCGTGCACACCCCCGGAAGTAAATCGTCTTCTGGTCAGCGTGGCGCTGTGTTCACACTCACCTTCCCCGATCACGAAGAGGCCACCGATGAGTAAAGTCCTCGTCGTCGACGACAAGCAGATGATGCGTGACTCGGTCACCACGACGCTGGCCCGTGCGGGATTCACCACCGTGGCGGCGGACAACGGCGAGTCGGCCCTGGCGATGATCACCCGCCATCGCCCCGCGGCCGTCGTGACCGACCTGAAAATGCCGAATATGGACGGCCTCGAACTGCTGACGCGCATCGGGCGGATCGACCCCGATCTGCCGGTGATTCTGATGACGGCTTACGCCACGGTGGAAACCGCCGTGTCCGCCTTGAAACAAGGCGCTTTCGACTACATCCAAAAGCCCTTCGAAGGCGACGAACTCGTGGCGACGGTTCGCCGGGCTGTGCGTCATCATCAGCTTGCCAATGAAAACGCGGCACTGAAGCAGAACACGCGAGCCGTGCAGCTTCCGCGCAAGCTCGTCGGTGATTCGTCGGCCATGGCGCAGGTCCGTAAGCAGATCGAACAGGTGGCCGCCAGTCACGGCACCGTGTTGATCAGCGGTGAGTCCGGCACCGGCAAGGAAATCATCGCCCAGTCGATTCATCAGCTTTCCCCGCGTCGCGATCAGATCATGCTCTGCCTGAACTGCGCCGCTTTGTCGGACAGCCTGCTCGAGTCCGAGTTGTTCGGTCACGAGAAGGGGGCTTTCACCGGGGCTGACCAGATGCGCAAGGGGCGCTTCGAACTGGCCGACGGCGGCACGCTGCTGCTGGACGAAATCAGCGAGATCAGCCCGACGGTGCAGGCGAAACTGCTGCGCGTGTTGCAGGAACGCCAGTTCGAGCGGGTCGGTTCGTCGGCGACGCGCGAGGTCGATGTCCGCATCATCGCCACGACCAATCGTCAGCTCGAACAGGCCGTCGCTTCGGGCCAGTTCCGACAGGATCTGTACTTCCGGCTGAACGTTCTACCGGTGCAGCTTCCGCCGCTACGGGCGCGCCGCGGTGACATCCCGGCGCTGGCTGAGCACTTTCTACTGCGGCAGGCGATGCGTGACGGGCGCGAAACCAAGGCATTTGATGCCGAGGCGCTGGACCTGCTGAGCAGCTATGACTGGCCGGGGAATGTCCGCGAGTTGGAAAACATATGCGAACGCGCCGCGGTACTGACGGCCGGCAACGTGATCGCCGCCGGCACGATTCAGCCGTGGATCACGCCCGCCCCCGGAAGTTCAAACGGAACTGATGCGGCGGTCGACAGCGAACACACGATCGATGTGCACTGCAAGACGCTGGAGGAACTGGAGCGCGAGGTGATCATCCGCACGCTCGGCCAGTACGACGGGCATCGCCAGCGAACGGCCGAGGCGCTGGGCATCGCGGTCCGCACGCTCGGGCTCAAGCTCAAGAAATGGAAGGAGGACAACCTTGTCGCTTCTTCCCTGTGATACGCGCAACTCTTGCGCATCAGTCGCGCAAAAACTGCCGACGGCCGGTTCGGCGGTGTCGATTCCGATGAGCCGGCGGGGCTCGGTGGCGCGGCACAGCCGTTGCAGCAGGGTCACGTGGTGCGATGTGCACCGGGAGTTGTCCGCATGATAGAGGGCATGTTCAACACGGGATCGATGCCGGCGCTGGAGCGCGTGGTGGCTTTCACCAGCCAGCGGCATCAGTTGATCGCCAACAACATCGCCAA
This sequence comes from Planctomycetales bacterium ZRK34, assembly GCA_014873095.1. GTDB lineage: Bacteria > Planctomycetota > Phycisphaerae > Phycisphaerales > Zrk34 > Zrk34. Next base: position 885,474 of record CP050848.1, on the reverse strand, counting down.
CCTGTCGACGCCGGACTACCGCCCGACGGATTTGTCCGTCAGCGAGTTTCAGAAGCAGCTCGGCAAGGCGATCGACGCTCGGCGTTCGAACCACGGCTCGGCTCGCGGCGAGCTCGGAACCGATCCGTTCGAAGCCCTCGAAACGCACGACAACCTGCTGTTTCACGACGGCAATGACCGCAGCCTCGAGCACACCATGCAGGCCCTGGCTGAAAACACCATGACGCACAACGCGGCACTCGATCTGCTGCGGAACGAATTCAACCTCTTGCAGGCCGCCATCCGCGGGCAGGTCTGATCGGAGTGATCTAAATGTTTGGCGCTTTAGACGTATCGACATCCGCCCTCGTGGCCAACCGGACGCGGTTGAACGTGATCGCGGCGAACATGGCCAACCAGTTCTCCGTGGAAAACGCCGACGGCGAATACGCCCCGTATCGGCGGCGCGTGCCGATCTTCGCTTCCGGCGATCCGGCCCGCGGCTCTTCGGCCGGTGTGCACGTGGCTGAGATCGAGCTGGACCAGGCGGCGTTTCGCAAGAAGTACGAGCCCGGCCACAAGTTCGCCGACGCCGACGGGTATGTCGAATACCCAAACATCGACCCGGCGATCGAGCAGGTCAACGCCCTGGAAGCCAGCCGCGCTTATGAAGCCAACATCACCGCCGTCGAGGCGACCAAGAGCATGCTCAACGCCGCCATGCGGTTGATCGCGTGATTGGAGACTGACCCATGACTGATCCACTTGGATTGATCAACAACGCCGGCGCCGCCAACCGGGCGAACCTGCTGAACAAGACCGCCGGCACGGGCGCGACCGACGGCCCGGCCTTCAAGGATGTTCTGCTGAAGAACATCGAAGAGGTCAACAAGCTGCAGCAGGACGCCGAGGCCGCGATCGAAGACCTCGCCGCCGGGCGTCGCGACGACATCGCCCAGGTCAACATCGCCAAGCAGAAAGCGGACATGGCCTTCAAGATGCTGTTGCAGGTGCGCAACAAAATGATGGACGCCTACGAAGAGATCAAGCAGTTCCGCGTCTGATGAAAGCTAACGCCTTGCGGTTCTCGGAGACCGATCGATGGATTTTGTAAAACGCTGGCTAACCCAGATTCAAGCGCAGCTTCAGGACCTGACGCTCAGTCAGAAGATGCTGATCGCCACGTTGGTGATCGTCATTCCGATGATGCTGTTGCTGATATTTCAGTGGGCCGCGACGCCGGAGATGGTGCCCGTGCTCGATCAGTCGCTGGACCGGGCCCGGCAGTCGCGCATCACCGCCATCCTCGAAGGACAGGGCATCAGCTACAAGCTCGTCGGCGATCGCATCATGGTTCCGCGTGAAAAGCAACTCATGGCCCTGGCCACCGCCCAGATGCAGAACCTGCTGCCGGAAGACACCTCGACCGGGTTCGACAAGCTCGTCGTCGAAAATCAGAACTGGTGGAACTCCAACGAGCAGAATCGCACCCTCTACAACATCGCCAAGCAGAAAGTCCTCGCGGCCGTGCTGACCGCTTACCCGTGGGTTCACGACGCCACGGTCATCATCAGCCCGCCGCAGGAGACCGGCTTCGGGGCCACGCATCAGCGGCCGACCGCCTCGGTCAACATCGTGCTGGATCGCGGCAAGCTCGACCAGAAGCGCGTCGACGCCATCGCCGGACTTGTCAGCGGCGCCGTCGCCGAGATGCGACCCGAGGATGTGAACATCATCGATGCGGTCAACGGTCGGCAGTGGAAGGTCCGCCCCGAAGGTCAGATCTTTGCCGGTGATTACCTGGAGCAGGTGCAGATTCAGGAAGCCAAGTACCGCGAGAAGATTCAGCGGGCGCTGGGTTACATCCCGAACGTGATCGTGGCTGTGAATGTCGAAGTCGACATGACCCGCCGCCAGATCAACTCCCGCAGCTACGACAAAGACGCCAGCGTCAGCCTCGTCACGAAAGAACATTCGCACACCGAGCAGACCACCGAAGGGTCATCCGGCGGCGAGCCAGGCGTGCGTCCGAACACCGGGCAGGCCAACGCCGGCGCCGCCATCAGCGCCGCATCGCCGCGTCAAAGCTCGACCGAAGAGTCCGACACCGAGTTTGACGCCTTCGCCGGTGAGAAGACCGAAGTCTCGGCCAATCCTGGCGGAATGCCCACGCAGATCAACGCCACGGTCAACATCCCGCGCAGCTACTTCGTGACGCTTTTTCAGCAGGGCAAGGCGCCCGCCGCCGCAGGCGATGGCGAAGCCGCCGCGCCGCCGGCCCCGACCGACGAGGCGCTGCAGCCGACGGTCGACTCGGCGCTGCCGCGGATCAAGAAGCAGATCGAAACACTCGTGGTGACCGGGAAGAACCCCGGGCAGGTCGTGGTCGATGTGTACCCTGATGCCGGGGCGCCGTTCGGCGCGCCGGGCGCCGCCCAGCCGGCGGGTTTCGCCGGATCACTGCTGGCCGGCGGCAGCATGGCCAAGACGATCAGTCTCGGGACGCTGGCGCTGGTGGCGCTGGGCGCGATGTTCATGCTGCTGCGTAGCGCCACCAAGAAGCCGCCGCGCCCGAGCGTGCAGGAACTGGCCGGCGTGCCGCCGAAGGTGCTCGACGCCGACCTCGAATTCGTCGGCCAGGCCGAGGAGATGGACCCGGCCATGACCGGCCTCGAACTCGACGAAGCCGAAATCCGCCACCGCAAACTCACCGAGCAGATCGGCGACATGGTCAAGGCCAATCCCGCCGAGGTCGCCTCGCTGATCAACCGTTGGGCCACCAAGGCCGAGTAATCCGCCATGTTGAAGATGTCCAAAATCGACACCACCGAAGCCCTCAACGGGACGCAGAAAGCGGCGATCCTGATGATCTCGCTGGGCCAGGACGTTGCCAGTTCCATCCTCAACGAGATGAACGAACACGCCATCGAGGACATCACCCGCGAGCTGGCGCAGATCGGGGCGGTGACCCCGGAGGTCCGCACGCAGATCGTCGAAGAGTTTTACAACCTGATCATGGCCCAGGCGTGGGCGGCCGAGGGCGGGCTCGACTACGCCAAAAATCTGCTCCGCAATCACACCAATCCCGAACTCGCCAACAAGGTCATTCAGCAGATTTCACAGCACGTGCAGCGCACGCCGTTTTCGTTTTTGCAGAAAGCCGAGTCGGAAAACCTGCTGACGTTCATTCAGGACGAGCACCCGCAGACGATCTCGCTGATTCTGTCCCACCTGCCGTATCACAAGGCCGGGGAGATTCTCGCGGGGCTGCCCGGGCAGAAGCAGATCGAAGTCGTCAAGCGCGTGGCCAACATGGAGCAGACCAACCCCGAGGTCATCCGCGAAGTTGAGAAGGGCCTGGAAACGCGCCTGGCCAGCATGCTCACGCAGAGCTACGAAAAGGCCGGCGGCGTCGAGTCGGTCGCCGAGATGCTCAACCTCGTCGATCGCACGACGGAAAAGGGCATCATGGAAGGCCTCGAATCCGAAGACCCGGATCTCGTGGAGCAGATTCGCCGCCTGATGTTCGTCTTCGAGGACATTCTGCTGGTCGACGACAAGGGCATTCAGGCTGTGCTCAAGGAAGTCGACAACGACGAGCTGGCCCTGGCGCTGAAGACCGCCTCGGAAGAACTCAAGGACAAGGTGTTCGGCAACATGTCCGAACGCGCCCGCGAACTGATCCAGGAAGACATGGAATACATGGGCCCGGTGCGCGTGAGCGATGTCGAGCAGGCCCAGCAGCGGATCGTCGACATCGTGCGTCGCCTCGAGGACGCCGGCGAGATCATCATCGCCGGTCGCGGCGGCGAAAAGGAAATGATCGTCTGACCCTAACGTTTAGCCACGCCGCTTGCGGCGTGTTTTGTGGAAGTATACATGGCGCTCATCAAGTCACATCAGGCCCAGGACCTCGCCCACGATGCGATCGTGTTGGACCTCGGCGACCTGCGCCGTCAGGCGCGTGTGCTGATCGACCGGGCGAATGTCGAAGCCCAGCGCATTGTCGACGAAGGCAAAGCCAAGGCCGAGGCGATGACCGCCGACGCCGATCAGCGCGGTTACGACGCCGGGTATGCACGCGGTGAGTCGGAAGGGCGCACCGCCGGTGAAGCGGCCGGTCGCGCCGAGGCGCTGGCGGCTTACGGGCAGCAGTTGCAGCAGCTTCAGCAGGCGTGGATCAGCGCTGCCCAGCAGTGGGACGCCGACCGTCGCACGATGTTGATCGAAGCCCGCCAGTCGCTGTTGACGCTGGCGATTCAGATGGCGGAAAAGATCGTGCGGCGCGTGCCGGAGGTTGATCCGTCGATCGTGGTGGACCAGGTGGCTGAGGCGGTGGCGTACGTGGCGCGGCCGTGCGATGTGACCGTGCGGATTCACCCCGAAGATCGACCGCTGCTTGACGATGCTATGCCGGCGCTGGTGCGTCAGCTTGGGCAGGTCGAACACGCTGCGCTGGTCGACGATGACATGATCCAGCGCGGCGGGTGCGTCGTGACCTACGGCCAGGGTCGCATCGACGCCACGCTGAATACTCAGCTGGATCGTCTGGTCGACACACTGATGCCGAAGCATGGCGATTCACAGAATACGCCCCAAACCGACACCCCCGACACCCCCGACCCCCAGCCCCCGACCCCCGAAGCCTGATTCATGTCGCTATTCGATAACACAACCCGAACGCTCGACCAGTTGCTGCCGCAGCAGCTCACCGGCACCGTTGCACAGGTGCAGGGACTGACGCTGCGCGTGGCTGATCTGGCGCTGCCGATCGGGGCGGTGGTTCACGTGATCGGGCGCAGCGGGCGGGTGCCGGGCGAAGTGGTCGGCTTCGATGATGATTTAACGATCGTGATGCTGCTGGGCGATACGACGGGCATTCGTCGCGGCGATCGGGTCGTCAGCGCACAGGCTTCACCGGTCGCGCGCGTCGGCGAGCAGTTGCTCGGCCGCATCGTCGACGGCATGGGCAACCCGATCGACCAGCGCGGCCCGCTGGCCGACACCGTGTCGCATCCGCTGACGCCCGGGCCGGTCGACCCGATGCGGCGCGTCGGCATCGATCAACCGCTGGGCACCGGCGTTCGCGCCGTCGACACCATGCTCACCGTCGGCCGCGGTCAGCGACTGGGTATCTTCGCCGGGCCAGGCGTCGGCAAGAGCACGCTGCTGAGCATGATGGCCCGGCAGACCGACGCTGACGTTTCGGTGATCGCACTGATCGGTGAGCGCGGCCGCGAGGTGCGTGACTTCATCGATCAAAATCTTGGACAGATGGGCATGCACCGCGTCGTGGTCGTGGTCGCCACGGCTGATGAGCCGGCGCTGATGCGCATCCGCGCGGCGCAGTACGCCACGGCCGTGGCGGAATTCTTCCGCGGCGAAGGGCTCGACGTCGTGCTGCTGATGGACTCGCTGACGCGCTTCTGTCAGGCGCTGCGGCAGGTGGGGCTTGCCGCCGGCGAGCCGCCTGCAACCAAGGGCTACACCCCCAGCGTGTTTGCCGCGCTGCCGGGATTGCTCGAGCGCTGCGGTCGCACACAGACGGGTTCGATTACGGGGTTCTACACGATTCTCGTCGAGGGCGACGATCTGACCGAGCCGGTCTCCGACGCGGCGCGCGGCATTCTCGACGGCCACGTCGTGCTGGATCGTGAACTGGGCAACAAGGGCCACTGGCCGGCGATCGACGTGTTGCGTTCGGTCAGCCGTGTGGCGCCGGACGTGACCGCGGAAGATCACGCCGAGGCGCGTCAGCAGGTCAACCGACTGATGCACGCTTTCGCGGAGGTCGAAGACCTGGTGAACATCGGCGCTTACGCCTCGGGTTCCAACCCGGACTTCGACCTGGCGATCGAGTGCAAACCCGCGATCGACGAGTTGCTGCGTCAGCGGCCGAGTGAGACGACGAGCTTCGAACAGTCCGTGGAACGACTGATGCAGACGGTCGCCACGGTCAGGCAGTACGCCGCACGGACGCGGCGGGCCGGCGCGGGAGCCGGCGTGTGACGGTGAAAACGGGATAAACCCAGGAGCCACGGATGGCCGTGTTCAACTTCAAATTCGAAAGCGTGCTGACGCATCGTCGCCGGACCGAGGACCAGCGTCAGCGCGAGCTGGCGCAGTTGCTGCGACAGAAGATGATTCTCGAAGAGCAGCTTCGTTCGCTGCAGCAGCGGATCACCGAAGACAAGAACACGATGACCGATGCGCTGAGCGGTCACGTGAACGTCAGCCGCATCCGCCAGCACGCCACGCATTCGATGCAGTCGACTGCCCGGGCTCAGCAGATTGCCGTGAAGCTGCTGGCGATGCATCGGCAGATCGAGCAGTCGCGCGTCACGCTGCTGGAGGCGACCAAGTCGCGCAAGGCGATCGAACTGCTGCGCGAGCGGCACTACCACCGCTGGTGTCGCGAGCAGGATCGGCGCGAAGTCGCCGAACTCGACGAGATCGCCACGCAGACGCACGGCCGCCGGATCAACCACACGATGCACTCGCGGAGCGCCAACGTTAACCGATGAAAACGCTTTTCGCCGTCATCTCGATTCTCGCGATTCTACACGTGCTGGCCGCGCTGGGGTTTGTCGGCTGGATGGTGGCGACCGAGCGTGTCGATCGCGAGCGGCTGGAAAAGATTCAGACGATTTTCGAGAAGTCGGTGCCGGACGCCAAGGCCGAGGCCGCCAAGCAGCAGAAGATCGATGACGCAGCGACCGAGCAGGCGGCGCGGCTGGCAGCCCTGCAGGGCCGAAGCGCCGGGCCCGAGTCGATCACGCAGCGCCTCGTCGCCGAGCAGCAGCGCAACGAGATCACGCTGCGCCAGATCGAACGCACCCGCGAAGAGGTCGAATCGCTGCAGCGCAATCTGCAACTGGCGCAGAAACGCGTCGAAGATCAGTACGCCCAGTTGATGGATGAGAAAAAGCAACTGGAGCAGCGTCTGGCAGAGATCGAAAAGCAGCGCAACGACGAGGGTTTCAAGAAGGCGGTCGAGTTGTACGAATCGCTGCCGTCGAAGCAGACCAAGTCGATGTTCATGACGCTGCTGCGGAACAATCAGATCGATCAGGTGGTGGCCTACATGGAAGCGATGGAGCCGCGCAAGGCCGCCGGTGTGCTCAAGGAATTCAAGACCCCCGATGAGATCGCCAAGGCGGTGGAACTGACCGAACAGCTCCGCGCCCGGGGCACGGATCTCGTCGCCGCGACGGAGGCCACGCCGTGAAACTCGCCGAAATAAATCTGTTGCAGATCCAGCAGCCGCTGAACTCTCCCCGTCGCACCGAAGCCAAGGCCGATGCCGACTTCGGCAAACTCGTCGAGACTGCGGTGCGCCAGTCGCAGCGTCAGTCCTCGCGCACCGAATCCAAATCCAGCGACGGCGACAAGACCCAGAATGTCAAGGCCGAAGCGACTGCGGTCGACTCCGACCACGATGCCCCGGCGGATGAAGACGTCGAAGCGGCCCAGGCGTCAGTCGTCGACCCGAAGGAATCCGACAAGACCCGCAAGTCCGACGACAAGGAGGCCGAGACGGGCCAGTCCGAGTCGGAAGCCGAACCCGTGGCCGGCGCGGCCGGAGCCACCGGCGCCGCGACGGAAGCTTCACGCCCGAAGGTTGCCGAAGACGCTGAATCTGCGGCCGCAGCCAAGGCGGCGAAGGTCAAAGCTGCCGTTGATCAGGCTGCTGCTCAGACCAAACCCGTCGAGGTCAAACCCGATCCTGCCAAGGCCGAAGCGTCGACGGCGGCGCAGCAGGCCGATGATGCCCCCAAAGCTGCATCATCGAACAAGTCGTCGGTGGAACTGTCCGCCCAGGCTCAGCGGGCCGCTGCAAACACCGAAGCATCAGGCCAGCAGGCGGTCAAGTCGCAGCCGCAGTCACAGACATCGAACGGTCCATCCGCCCAGGTGACCGGCGCCGAGGCGGCCAAGCTCGCTCAGCAGGCCCAGGCCAACGCCGCCGACGATCAGGCCGCGCAGGATCAGAGCCAGTCCCAGCAGAAGGCCCGGTCCGAAGCGCCCGCCAAGTCGGATCAAACCAAGGCCGATGCCGACGCCCAGGTGGCGCGCAGCTTTCAGCAGGTCGCCGCACAGTCGGGTCAGACCCAGCAGGCTTCTTCCGCGCAGGCAGCCGCCACCGTGGCGCTGGACGCTTCGCAGGTGACTGTCGAGGCGACGACGGCCGCCGCTTCATCGTCGTCGACCACCACCCACGCCACGACTTCGACCACCGCCTCGGCGACTCCGCAGGCCACGAGTCTGCTGCCGGACGGTCTGAACGACAACGACGCTCAGCGCCTGACCGATCAGTCGGTGCGGGCGTTGCGCAGCGTGGTCAATCAGAAAGGCGGCAGCGTGACGCTGCGACTGAGTCCGCCGGAGCTTGGTGCATTGCGGGTGCAGGTGCAGATGGACAACGGCGTCGTGCGGGCGCAGATCGATGCGGGCAACACCGCCGTCCGCTCCCTTTTGCATCAGCAGCTTTCCACCCTGCGGACCGCCCTGGAAAGCCACGGCCTGACCGTCCAGCACTTGGAAGTCAACGCGCCGCTGACTTCTCAGTCCGGTCAGCATGCCAACTTCAACCAGAACACCGACGACGGCCGCAGTCGCGGGCAGTTTCAGCAGCAGGGCTCGGGTTCCAGCGCCGGCGATCAGTCCAACGACCAGTCGCAGGGCCAGAATCAGCCGCAGTCCCGATTCGAACGTGAACTATTGGACCTGGTGGTTTAAACCCCCGGGCAAGGAGCAGATTTCATGCCAACATCAGCCGTTGACAGCACCACGTCGAGCGCCTCGGCCAGTTCGAGCGTCAACCGCTTCGCGGAAATGGACAGCGAAGAGTTTCTGAAAGTGCTCATCACCGAGCTGCAGAATCAAGACCCGCTGAATCCGTCGGACTCGACCAAGGTGCTCGAGCAGCTTTCGAGCATTCGCAACATCGAATCCCAGACCCAGCTTCAGAGCCAGCTCGAAAGCCTGGTCTCGCAGAATTCGGTTTCGTCGGCCAGCCGCATGATCGGCCAGTACGTCGTCGGCAAGGATGAAGACTTCAACGACGTGTCCGGCATCGTCGAATCGATGCGCATCGAAGACGGCGAGCCGATCCTTGTGGTCAACGATGGCAGCGCCACCGGCGCCCGCGTGCCGGCTGACAGCGTCAGCGAAGTTTACGACCTGAGCGATTACGACTCGCAGGTGACCCAGTCGCTGCTGACGAGCATGCTCGTGCTGAACTCCAACGACCTGATCGGTCGCGGCGTCGAGGGGACTGATGCCGATGGTGAGACACGCTCAGGCATCGTCACCGGCGTGTCGTTGGAAGACGACGAACTGATGGTCGAACTGGACACCGGTTTCGCGGTGCCTGCCACGAACATCACCCGCTTCACCGACGGCAACCAGTAAACGGAGCAACCGGCGATGTCGGATTCACAACAACTGCTGCGATTGCTGGAGCCTTCTGTTCGGCCGGTCGGCTCGCCGGCGCCGGTTCGCGCTCCGAACAAGCCGCTGAACCAGCAGAGTTTCGCGGAGGTGCTCGAATCGGTGGGCCAGAAGCCGGCCGGTTCGTGCAGCGAGCCGCTGAAGTTCTCGCAGCACGCACAGCAGCGACTGCAACAGCAGGGCGTGACGCTGACCCAGACCCAGCAGCAGGCCCTGGCCGACGCCGCCGATCGCGCCGAAGCCAAGGGCTCGCGTGACACGCTGATGATGATGGATTCACTCGGGCTCGTCGTGAACATCCCCAACCGCACCGTGGTCACCGCGCTGACCGGCGAACGCATGCGGGACGGCGTGATCACCCAGATTGATTCGGCCGTGATGGTCGATGCGAAAACAACCGGCGCCGACGAATCGACGCCGTCGAACAATCGAATCTTCCTTTGAACCCCTAACCCCACCAGGCTGGACCCCGCGACTCGGGGAGGCCTGGGGCGGCCGAACGACTGACGCCGCCCACACACGGAGGCCTTGATATGTCACTGACCACTGCGCTGTTCACCGGGCTCACCGGCATGGACGTCCACACCAAATCGCTGGACGTCATCGGCAACAACATCACCAACGTCAATACCTTCGGCTTCAAGGGCAGCCGGGCGCTGTTTCAGAGCCAGCTCACCAACAACCTCTCGCTCGGCACCGCGCCCGACGGCGTGACCGGCGGCACCAACCCGCTGTCGATCGGGCTCGGCGTCAGCTTCTCCGGCACCCAGCGCAACTTCACCAACGGGTCCATCCAGCCCACCGGCGTCAACACCGACCTCGCGCTGGAAGGCAACGGCTTTTTCATCCTCCGCCAGCTCGACGGCCCGTACTACACCCGGGCCGGCACCTTCGACCTGGATGCCGAGAAGAATCTCGTCTCGCCCGAAGGCGGCATCGTGCAGGGCTACGGCGTCGATGAAAACTTCAACATCGTCCCGGGCATTCTCGGTGACATCAACATCCCCCTGGGCACGCTCACCGTCGCTGAAGCCACCCGCAACGTCGACTTCGCCGGCAACCTCAACGCCTCCGGCACCCTCGCTACCGTTGGTTCCAACACCACCACCCAGGCTCTGACCGATCTGGGTTCCGCCGCGGCCGCCACCGCCGCCACCACGCTGACCAACCTCAGCTCCGACGGCATCAATCCGCTGTTCAGCGCCGGCGATGTCATCACCATCCAGGGCGCTGAGAAGGGCGGCAAGAGCCTGGGCACCTTCAAGTTCGAAGTCGGCGCCGTCAATACCACCGGCGCCGATGCCAACGGCACCACCTTCGACGATCTCCGCGCCTTCGTCGAAGACGTGCTCGGCATCAACACCAGCGTCGAAGGCGCCGGCGTCACCATCGGCGCTTCCGGCGAGTTGATCATCGACGGCAACTTCGGCACCATCAACGACGTCAACCTCCAGACCGCCGACCTGTTCACCAACGGCGCCGTGCAGCAGCCGTTCATCTTCACCAAGAACCAGGATTCCGTCGGCGAGTCCGTTCGTACCTCCCTGGCCGTCTACGACTCGCTCGGCACGCCGCTGACCGTCGACGTGTCCATGTCGCTGGTTTCCAAGGGCACCACCGGCACGCAGTGGCGCTACTACGCCGAATCCGTCGACGACACCGACGTCGCCGTCGCACTCGGCACCGGCACGCTCGACTTCAACACCTCCGGCGAGTTGATCGACGTGTCCAACAGCCAGATTCAGATCGACCGCACCGCCACCGGCGCGATTGATCCGCTGACCGTCACCCTCAACTTCTCCTCCGGCACCGAAGAGCTCAGCGCGTTGACCGATACTTCCAGCACGCTCGCCGCCGTCTACCAGGACGGCTCGCCCATCGGCACGCTGTCGTCATTCAGCATCGGGCAGGATGGCACCATCAGCGGATCCTTCACCAACGGCCTGACGCGCAGCCTCGGCATGGTCGCCCTGGCGACGTTCACCAACCCCGAAGGCCTCGTCGATGCCGGCAACAACCTCTACCAGGCCGGGCCCAACAGCGGTCTCGCCGTCGATGTGCAGCCGCAGACCTTCGGCTCGGCCCGTGTCATCTCCGGCGCGCTTGAGTTGTCCAACGTCGACCTGTCCGCCGAGTTCGTCAACCTCATCAACACCACCACGGGCTTTTCCGCCAGCTCGCGTGTGATCACCACCAGCGACGAGTTGATTCAGCAGTTGCTGGCGATCGCGCGGTAATTCGTTCACACAAGGCGGGGGGATTTAAATCCCTCCGCCTCCTTCGGATGATGCATCCATGATCAAGGTCACACGACTCAACGGCCAGGCTTTTGTGGTCAACGCGGAGTTGATCCGCACCATCGAGGCGCTGCCGGACACCACCATCACGCTGATCAACGGCGACCACATCATCGTCAGCGAATCGATGGAGCAGGTCATCGAACGCGCCGTCGAGTACGGCCGCAGCCTGCGCCGACTCGTGCCCCCCACGTGAGTTGATGCAATGGGTTGAACAGCGGCGGCGTTGGGCGGGTAGTTTACCCCCGATGAGGTGCCGCCATGGTTGCTGTTTCGTGTCGTTTTTGTCTTGTATTCGCCCTGTTTTTTGTGTGGTCGATGAGCTTTGCCGGCGGCGCTGCGATGGCGCAGTCGACGATCCCGCCGCGCGATCGCTTGCGCGGCATCGAGCGCCGTCCGCCGTTCAGCGATGCCGACAAGTATGTTCAGCAACTGGTCGATGAAAAGGCCAACAGCGTCACGCTCGGGGCGATGCTCGGCAATGGGCAGGTGTTCTTTCCGACCGATGATGCGCCGCCGCATGCGCGCATGACGCCGGACTATCTGCCGACGGTGTTGTCGAAGCTGAATGCCCGCGACATCTCGCCGCTGTGCTGGGTCGTGTTCAACATACAGGACGTGCGCCGCTCGGTCGATCAGTTTGAGCTGTCTAAGAAATACCCGCAGTGGAAGATGAAGTTTCTGACGGACCTGTCCGGTTCGGGTCGCGAGGCTGTGGGCATGTGCGTGGTCAGCTCGCCGTATATTCAGCAGCACGCCAAGCTGTTGAAACAGGTCGCGCAATTTGATCTTGACGGGTTGTTCTTCGACGGGTTTTATTTCAACGGTCTGCCGAACCGGCAGCAGGTCGGCTGCGTGTGTGATGACTGCCGCAAAGCATTTAAGCAAGACACCGGCCTCGATCTGCCGACCAAAGTCGACTGGACGGACATGACCTTCAAGCGGTGGGTCCGCTGGCGCAACCAGCGTCTGCTGAAAACCGCCCGCTACTTCCAGAAGGAAATTCACTCAGTCAACCCGAAGATCAGTTGCACGTTCAACTACAACATCTGGCCGTTCGCCCGCAAGGGATGGGAGACGGCGATTCCGATGTGGCGCATCGACGACTTCGGCGTGTCGCAACACGGGTACACCGGCCGGTTTTCCGAGAAGTGGATGATGCTCGGGTTCAAGTGCCGCATCGGGCGCGACATCAATCCGATGCAGACGGACCTGTGGCGCACCGGGCAGATGAGCGCCGCCTGCGGCAACGTCAAAGACTTCGACTGGTATCGTCTGGAAACGCTCACGCACATCCTCGCGGGGCTTTCGTTCGGCATTACTTCGTGGCACAGCGATCTGGCCGGGCCGGCCGAGTTCACCGCGGAGATTCACGAGCAGGTCGCCAAGCGCGAGCGGTATTTCAGCCGCAAGCATCTGGCGGACGTGGCGGTGCTGTGCTCGCAGAACACACACGATTTTGCGGGGTATGCACCCGATTCGCCGATGCCGGGCGGTGACTACCGCGACGGATTGATCGGCACGTGGATGGCGCTGGACGCCGAGCATGTGCCGTTTGAGTTCGTGTTCGACAATCAACTCGACGCCAAATCACTGTCGGCCTATCGCACGCTGATTCTTCCGGGGACGGCGGCGCTGTCGGCGAAGTCGATTGGCATGATCAAGGGGTGGGTCAAGCAGGGCGGAGAGTTGATCACGACCGGGCCGACTGGCGTGATGGACGAGTGGGGGCGCATGCTGGACACGCCCTCGTTGCAAAGTGAATTCGGCATCGACGTGAGCAAGCCCGCGTCTGTTGATGTCGGCCAGGGCAAGGTCACGCATTGCCCGGCGGACCCCGGGATGATCTATGCCCGCGAGCATGATGCCACCGCGGCGAAGTCGTTGAGCAAGTTGATCCCGGCGTCGAGCCGCACGCTGAGTGTCGAGGCGCCGCCGTCAGTTTCGGCGCACGTGTTTGAGAACCCGAATGATGCTTCGCAGCGGTGGGTGCAGTTGCTGAACGTTTCGCACATGGCGCCCGGCGGCGACGGAGGCTTCCGCGGTGTGGATCGCCCGTCGGTTGAAGTGCGCCCGATGGTCGCCGACGAGGAAGACGGCAAGCAACGACGCGCCTGCGGAGCGCCGCTGGTGCCGGCGAAGAACCTCGTCATTCGTCTGCGCGACGGCAAGGTCAAAGCCGCTCATCTCGGGGTCAGCGGCCAGAAGCTGACGGTCGACGCCGATGGCGCAGTGCACGTGCCGACGCTGGACCTGCACGAAGTCGTGGTGATCGATTTGAAATGAGCGGTCAGGCCCCGCGTTCGAGCACGTCAAGGGCCTGGTCGATAGTCATCGTGCCTTCGTAGAGCGCCCGGCCGACGATCGCGCCCTGAATCGGCAGGTCGCGTAGCACGCGCAGGTGGTCGAGGTTGCCGACGCCGCCGGACGAGACGACGGGAATCTTCGTTGCCTCGGCGATTTCACGGGTCGATTCGACGTTGGGCCCGGCGAGGGTTCCGTCGGTGGCGATGTCGGTGAACACGATCGCCGCCAGCGGCCAGTCGCTGACGCGCTGGGCGACTTCGAGAGCGGTCAACTCGAGTTGCTGTTCCCACCCGGCGATGGCGAGCTTGCCCTTGCGGGCGTCGAGGCCGAGCACGAGCTTGTTGGCGAGCGTCGGGGTATGGGCCAACTCGTCGAACCAGTCCCAATTCTGCAGGGCTGCGGTGCCGAGGATCACGCGGTTGACGCCGGCTTCGATGTACTGGCGGATCGTGTCCTGATTGCGGATGCCGCCGCCAACTTCCACACGCAGGCCGGTCAACTGACAGATCTTTTCGATGACCTGGAGATGCTCAGGCTTGCCGCTGCGGGCGCCGTCGAGATCGACAACGTGCAGCCAGGTCGCCCCGGCATCGGCGAAGACTTTCGCCTGGGCCAGGGGATCATCGCCGTAGGTGGTTTGCTCGGCGTATTCGCCTTTGAGAAGGCGGACGACTTGCCCGCTGCGCAGATCAATCGCTGGAAACAGGTACACGGTCAGCTCCCACAGTTTTTCGGTCAAACGCGGGATGATAACGCCAATCGGACCGTGAAGCGAAGCGCGGGCAAGTCGTCCGTGAGTTGTGCCCGATCAATTTTCTTCCACGGGCTTGGTTTCGGTTTCGATCTCCTGTTTGATCACCTCGCCGCTGGGGGTTTCGGTGGTTGTCTTTTCCTTGACTTTGATGTCGCCTTCGGGGGTCTGCTCGACGGTCTTGGTGGTCGTTTCAACCTGTCCGTCGTCGACCTCGACTTCCTTTTCTTCGGCGATCTTCTTGTCGCAGCCGCTGATCGCCACGGGGCTCAGCAGCATCAGACCGGTCAGCGCAATGCAGAAGATGCGTCGCATGGTTTTTCCTTTCGAGGGAGTTCGGCAGCGCGGCGGTCGCAGTCACAAACTGCGTGAAGCGCTTCCGTGTAAACCATCGGAAGGTTATTTGCATGGACGTTGAACGCCGATCAGCAAGGCCATGACCGTGATGTCGGCGAACTTCTGACGGCGGAGTACTTCACAAATCCGGGCATTACCACGTATCGGTTTCGATCACGCGGATACGGTCGGCGACCTCCAACTCTTCGCCGGCGGTGTTTTCGAAGCGTGGCTTGCCATCGGGACGGCGGAGGATGCGCAGCGGGCCGGCGATGGTTTTGAGGATTTCAACCCTGCAGCACGGCAGATCCAACCGCACCCCGCCGTGAATCGCGCCATCGACATTCAAATGCACATGGCATTCGGCTTCGAACTGACGTCGCAGGGCGGCGCGCGTTTGAAGGATCTGGGTCCGCGAGCTGGCCAGATGATCCAGCCGCATCACCAACTCGGCCCGGCGCTCGGGGTCGTTTTCATCGACCAGCGCCTGGCGGCAACGGGCAAGCTGCTGGTCGACGTGCATCAGGTCGTGGGTGTAGTCGTTCAGCGCGCCGCTGAGTCCGTTGACATGGCCGAGGCGCATCTGGGTGGTGATGCCCGCAGCGGAGCCGAGGTTGTGCACCTGCACGCTGCGGCCGGCGATGACCGACCCGCCGATGATCGCGCCGCCGCTGGTGTCGCCGGTGGTCAGCGCCAGATCGCCGAGCACGGTCAATTCACTGTTGAGGATTTCACGCGTCACGGCAAGGCGGCCTTCGAAGCGCCCGTGGACCGAATCCAGATACCGCGCCCAGGCGTCGGAGACCACATGCACGCTGCCGGTCTCCTTGCCGACGAATCCGCCGGTGGCGCGGAGGGTTCCGCCGCAGTGGATGTCGGCCGCTTCGATCACGCC
Source organism: Planctomycetales bacterium ZRK34 (assembly GCA_014873095.1). Lineage (GTDB taxonomy): Bacteria > Planctomycetota > Phycisphaerae > Phycisphaerales > Zrk34 > Zrk34. The sequence continues at coordinate 869,456 of CP050848.1, read as the reverse complement.
GTCGACCTGCAGATTGCCGGTGCAGTCGACCTGGAAGTTGTCGCGGATATCGCCATGCACGAAGACGGATCCGTCGAAGCGGATGTTGCCGGTGGAAAAGTCAATGTGGCCGGGAACCTCCAGCACGGGAACGACGCGCAGGTGGTGGTCGTCGTAATGCTCGAGCAGGCCGGGCTGGGCGGTGATCACGCGGCCGTCGTCGAGAATGTTCAGCGACCCGTCGGTGACCAGGCGATAGGCGTCGGGCAGTTCGGCGGCAATGGGCTTGCCGTAGACATCGAGCCCCGGGCGTCCCGGACGAGGCGGCAGGAGCGTGGCCACTTGAACGCCGCACTCGACGACGTTGAAAGGGCACTGCTCGTAGAAGTTGACCGCCTCGTCCTCGCCAACCTCCGGGCGGGTGTCTCGGTCGGGGTGATATTCAGGCGCCCACTCGATTCGACCCGGTCGGCCGGGGCGCGGGGCGATGCCCTCGACGAGCATCTCGTTGATGTCGCGGCGATGGGAGGCGAAGCGCACCGCGACCTCGCGCAGCACCGCTTCGACGGTCGGGTCGACTTCCAGGCCATGGTCTTCGGTGAGTTTGACCAGCGCCTCGAAGGTCGCCAACTTCACCGGACTGCAGGCCGGCAGGCGAAGCATGGCGCGCAGCCGATCACGAGTCACAACGATCGCCGGAGCGCAGACGGTGGGGTGGGGGGTGGTTTTGGTGGTCGGTTTGGTTGGGGTGGTGCTCATGCTGACACCTCACATTTCTGTCAGCTCAAGTATCGAATATAAATAGCTTTTCGGGCGGTGAACCTGATGTGGAATACGGGCTTTAAACCGCGATCAGAGAAAATTATTCACCAGCGTGGTGCGCTCTGGGCAAGCTGGAGAATCTTGCAATTGTTCGTGCCGGGCCTCGGGGCGGCCTATCATGCGGGCCATGGAAATCGGCTGGCTCAGAGTGCAGTATTTTCTGTTGTACGCGGTCATTGGGTCGTACCTGCCGTACATGCCCGTGCACATGCACGAGTTGGGCTTCGCCGACTGGCAGATCGGGTGGGTGCTGGGCGTGTATGGACTGGCGGTGATGATCACGCCGACTTTCGTGACCCACCTGGCGGACCGTCACTTCAGCCACCGCGCGTTGCTGCGAATCGGTTTCGCCACAACGGGCGCGGCCCTGGCGGCCACGGCGCTGTGCGACTCATTTGCCGCGCTGATCGTCTGGTCGTTGATTTTCAGCATCGTCTACACGCCGACGTTCAGCCTCAACGACGGCATGACCTTCGGCACCTTCGAGCAGATCGCCCGTCGCGGCCAGCGCCCGCCGACGTATCACACCGTCCGCATCTGGGGCAGCTTCGGGTTTATCGCGCCGTCGGTGACGATCTTCTTCGTGCTGCACTTTACCGACCTGCACAGCGTGGTCGCCTTGTGGACCGGGGCGGCCTTCGCCGTGCTGGCGGCGATCGGCAGCTTCATGCTCCCGCACACCGGGCCCGAAGCTTCCACCGAGGTCGAACTGCCCTCGGCGGCCGCGTGGCGCACACTCCGACGCGCTCCGGCGGTGCACCTGATCGTGCCGCTGATCATTCTCTTCATCGCGATCAACATGTACTACGCTTTCTACAGCGTCTACCTCGGCGAACTGGGCATCGATCGCCAGTGGGTCGGGTTGATCCTCAACATCGGCGTGGCGACCGAGATCGTGTTGATGCTGTTTTCGGGGGCGCTGCTTCGGCGCTTCGGGGTGCGCGGCGTGATGGTCATGGCGGCCGGCGCGATGACGCTTCGCATGGCGCTGTTGGCGGCGTTTCCCGTTCCGGGCATCGTCATCGGGTCGCAGTTGCTGCACGCCCCGATCGTCATCGGCATGTATCTGCTGCCGCCGATGTACCTGAACCACAAGGCCAGCGCCTCGTTCCGCAATTCCATTCAGGGCCTGTACGTGATGATCTGCTACGGCGGGACGCGCTTCGTCGGGTCCATCCTCGGCGGGTATGTCTCCGACTTCAGCCTGCGCACCACCTTCACCTGCGCCGGGGCCCTGAGCCTGATCGCCACCGCCTGGCTGTTTCTCGCGTTTCGTGATCAACCCGTCTGCGAGGCGATCCGCCGCCAGCATGAAAAGCCGATCAACACGCCGGCGCCGGAGGTCTGACGCATTATCCTTCGCCCCGCGGACGTTGTGACAGAACCGCCAGTTCCCTTGATTCGGAGACTTACTGATGCATCGTCTGCTCGTCGCCTGTGTGATCGCTTTGTCATGCGCCGCTACGCTCTGCGCCCAGGATGTGCAGCGGACCTACCGCATCGGCAACAGTCTGACGTGGGATTCGCAGCCCAAAGCCATCCCGGACCTCGCCGCCCAGCGCGGGATCAAACATCTCGAGGCGTATCACATCAACTGCGGCAAATCGCTGCAGCGAATATGGACCCACCCGGATGAAGTCTGCGTCAAGGTCGTCGAACCGTTCGGCACTTTCGGGCAGGCGCTGCCGGATCATGACTGGGACGCGGTGACGATGCAGTCGCATCCCGGTAAAGAGTCCACGCTCGCCACCGACACCGCCCGCATTCTCGATTTCATCGAGCTCACCCAGTCCAAGGGCCGCAACAAGAACACGGTGTTTTACATCTACGCGCCGTGGCCCCGCGAGGATCGTGGCGATTACCAGGAGGTATGGCATCGCGATACACCCGATGCCGATGACACCAAAACGATTCAGACCAAGGCGTACTTCGACCACCTGTATCACCGCGTGACAGCGAAGACGAAAGCGACCGTGCGGGTCATTCCCACCGGAGCAGTCATCGCCGAACTCGATCAGCGCATTCGCGACGGTAAGATCGAAGGCTATACCGAGGTGAAAGATCTGTATCGCGACATAGTGCACCTCAACGGCGTCGGTCGCTTCGCCGCCGGCGTCACGACATACACCGTGTTGTTCAATCAGAATCCGGCCGGGCTCGTCTGCCCGCCGAAGCAGTACGGCGGCCCCCAGCAGTTCAACGAGGCGCTCTACCAGGCGATCGAAGACGCCGTCTGGAAAGTCGTCACAGACATGCACGAACAGACCGGCGTCAAGCCGACTTCGTGACAAAATCGAAACTTGACTTTTTCGGCCGGGTCGCGTTCACTGACCACTCACCCAGGAGACGCGACGATGACCGATTCGGCACGCTATCAGCAGGTTCTGTCAACCCTTACACAGGTCGGGCAGGAGCATCTGCTGCATTTTTACGATCAACTGGACCCCGCGGCGCAAACCCAGCTGCTGGATCAACTTGAGCAGCAGGACTGGCCCCAGCTCGCCGAGCTGATCGAGTCGCACGTGAAGCAGTCGCCGGAGATCGGTCTGCCCGAATCGATCGAGCCGGCTCCGTATTACCCGGCCGCCGCCCCGGAGCAACTGACCAAGAAGTACGACCTGGCGGTCAAGCATGGCGAGGAACTGCTGCGGGCCGGCAAGGTCGCCGCTTTCGTCGTCGCCGGCGGTCAGGGCACACGCCTCGGTTGGGACGGGCCCAAAGGCACCTACCCCGCCACGCCGATTCAGCGCAAGCCGCTGTTTCAGGTCTTCGCCGAAACCATCATCAAGGCGCAGCGCAAGTACGGCTCGATCATCCCGTGGTACATCATGACCAGCCCGATCAACGATGAGCCGACCCGCGCGTTCTTCAAGGAACACAACTACTTCGGGCTCAACCCCAAAGACGTCATGTTCTTTCAGCAGGGCACGATTCCGTCGTTCTCCACCGAGGGCAAGGCGCTGCTGGCGAGCCCCGGCCAGATGGCGACGAACCCGGACGGACACGGCGGCTCGCTGCGCGCGCTGCATGTCAGCGGTGCGATTGCTGACATGGAACAGCGCGGCATCGAACAGATCAGCTACTTCCAGGTCGATAACCCACTGATCAACATCACCGATCCGCTGTTCATTGGTATGCACGCCATCGACGGCGCGCAGATGTCCAGCAAGATGGTCGTCAAGGTCGCGCCCGATGAGAAGGTCGGCAACTTCACCCTGTCCGACGGTCGCATCATGGTGATCGAATACTCCGACCTGCCCAAGGAACTGGAGCAGAAGCTCGATGCCGACGGCAAGCCGATGTTCATCGCCGGGTCGATCGCGATTCACATCATCGGTGTCAACTTCGTCAAGCAGTTGAACTCGGGTCGCTTCGCGCTGCCATACCACCGCGCGATCAAGAAGGTTCCGCATGTGGATCTGGCGACAGGCGAGTTGGTTGAGCCGACCGAGCCCAACGCGGTGAAGCTGGAGACGTTCGTGTTTGATGCATTGCCGCTGTGCCAGATGAGCATCGTGCTGGAAACGATCCGCGAGAACGAATTCGGACCGATCAAGAATGCCGAGGGTGTGGACTCGGCGGTGACCAGTCGCCAGCTTCAGTCGCAGCGCGCGGCGCGCTGGCTGCGGACCACGGGCGTGGAGGTCGCCGACGACGCCGTGATCGAACTCAGCCCGCTGACGGCGATCGCCCCCGAAGACCTGCAGCAGGCCGAGGGTCTACCCCAACGGATTGATCCGGGGCAACGCACGGTGCTTTGACGGCGCTTGATTGCGATAATCACCTATTTACTGATCCGGTCGAAATCGCGATCATCCTTATAGTCATTAATGGATTGGACCTCGCCCCGTAAGGGGCGGCTATCTTTTTTGCTAGAAGGACTTAGTGATGTTTTCGCGATATGCCATGAGTTTGATACTGCTGGTTTTTGGACTGATCGGGCTGCTGAACACGGCGGCCGAGGCCCAGCAGACCCCCCAGCCGGACCTCCAGCAGATGCAGCGCCAGATCGAGCAACTGCAGCATGAGGTTCAGCGCCTGCGCCCGCTGGAACAGGAAGTCGCCACGCTGCGGGCGACCAACGAGGAAACCTGGCTCACCGAACGCCGCGCTGAAGAAGTCAAAGCCCTGATCCGCGAGGTGCTTTCGGATGCCGACACGCGGGCGAGCCTTGCCGACGGCGGCATGACCGCCGGGCACAACGGCAAAACGTTCTACTTGGCCAGTGAAGACGGCAACTACCTGATGAAGATCGGCGGGCGCTTTCAGATTCGCTACATCTACACCGATGCGCCCGGCGCCGGGACTTCTCCCGCCGCCGAAGCCGACGAAAACGAATCCGGCTTCCAGCTTCGTCGCGTGTGGCTGCATTTCATCGGTCACATCGGCGATCCGAAGTTGAAGTATGCGGTGTGGGGCGGTTTCAGTCGCTCGACCGGCAACTTCCAGATCTGGGACGCTTACCTGTCGTATGACTTCGACGAGCATTTCTCGATTCGGGCCGGGCAGACCAAGGTGCCCTTTATGCACGAAGAGCAGATCAGCTCGCGCTTCCAGATGGCCGTCGAACGCGCCAACTACAACGAATTTTTCACCGCTGATTACTCGCAGGGCGTGATGGTCGAAGGAACGTACGATCACTTCGGGTGGAAGGCGATGGTGCACGACGGCCGCGAAGGCGCCAACGTCGACTGGAGCGCCGACAGCACAGACGTCGGCCTGGCCGGTCGCGTGGAGTTCATGCCCTTCGGCAAGTGGGCGCAGTTTAAGGATTTCGTGGCGTGGTCGGATGACCCCGCGGGTCTGCTCTTCGGCGCCGCGATCGACTACGAACTCGGCGAAGGCGGCGCCGACTCGACGCAGAACTACACGAGCCTGCTCGGTTGGACGGCCGACGCCTCGCTGGAAGTTCACCCGTTTTCACTGTACGCCTCGGTGGTGGGGCGTCACGTGCAAGGCGTCGACAATGTGGCGGGTAAATCCTCCGTGGATCAGTTCGGCACGGAACTCATGGCCGCGGTCTTCATCATCCCGGACAAGTTCGATGTGTTCGGCCGCTTCGAGTGGATCGACCATGATCACGTCAACGAAATCGTCGGCGACCCGGGTGTGAACCTGCTGCCGACGGGGCTGGTCGACGATGTGAAGGTCTTCACCGTCGGCGGCAACTGGTATTTCCATCGCCACGACGCCAAGCTGACGGTCGACGTCGTGTGGGCCCCGGACGGTCTGCGTCGCGGCGAAAGCGGCGGCGGCACCGTCACATCCAACGCCAACAACGACGGTCAGATCGCCGTGCGGGCCCAGATGCAGGTGCTGTTCTAAGTCACGGATCATCCCAATCGCAGAAAATACTCGGTCCTTTGTGTAAAGCCCGAACGCGGCATTGTGGCACAGCCGCCCTCGGCTGTGCCGTATTCGTCGCCCGCACAGCCGAGGGCGGCTGTGCCACAGGTTCGCAGTCGATCACCTTCTGACGCCTGAATCTTTTCCGTGTTGGGTATCAGTTGTTTTTCAGTGAAGGCCGCGTCGTGAGGCGCGGCCTTTTTCATGGGGGAACTTCCGCCGGCGGGTGATTCGTTGACCCGTTGCGGGCAAATGTGGTTATACTGATGTGATAAGCAGTTCTCTGGCCCGGGGCGTATTGAATCAGTTGTTTGTGCAGCAGTCGGTAAGACCTTGTGGAAGGGGCTGTCATGTCACGGATTATCACGTGCGAGCATTGTCACAAGCAGTTGAAAGTCAAAGCCGAGACCAAGGGGCGATTCAAGTGCCCGGGCTGTGGCGGGGTGATTGAAATCACCGCGGCCGCGGAGCCTGAGCCCGAGCTTGCGACGCTGGACTTCATGGATGAGGTGGCTCCGCCGCCATCGCAGCCGGCGATGGATCTACCGCCGGCCGCCGGTTCAGCCGCGCCGCCGCCGGGTGAGACCCAGGTTAAAACTTCGGGTTCAAACAACGTGATGAAACTCGCGATTGGTGGCGGGGTGCTGGCCGTCCTGCTGGTGATCGGCCTGGTGATGATGATGAGCGGCGGGGCGGATGAACCGGTGCGTCAGCCGGTCGCCGCGGCACAAGCTCAGAAACCGAAACCCGAACCTGCACCCGAAAAGCAACAACCCGTCGACAAGGCTTCGGTCGCCAAGGCCGAACCGCTGGTCAAGTTGAACATGGGCCCGACGTCGACGGCCAACACCTTCGAAGCGGCGGCGCAGCGTGTACGTGAACAGCAGGCGGCCGATGCGGCGGCGCGTGAGGCGGCGCGCGAGGCCGCCGAGGCCGAACGTCTCAAACAAGAACAGATGAAAGCTGCGGAAGAAGCAGCCGAGGCGGCAAAGAAACAGATGGCCCAGGCGCCCGCCAAGGCCCGCAAACCGCTGACTGCCGCCGAACGCGCCAAACTCCAGGCGCAGATCAATCAGGCGATCGACAAGGGTCAGCAGTACCTGATCAAACAGTACGCCGGCGGCAGCACCTACTCGGGTAAGTTCACCGATGAAATGGGCAACACCGCCTTGTGCGTGTATGCCCTGCTCAAGAGCGGTGTCGACCCGGACACGCCCGAGATCGCCATGACGATCCAACCGATGATGTACTACGCGTCGAATCGGCCGGCCATGGAGTCCAAGGGCACCTACAACGCCTCGCTGGTGATGCTGGCGCTGGATCAGTTTCGACAGGTGCGCATTCGACAGATGGCCGAGGGCTCGTACCGCCGCTCGAAAGAGGAAGCCAACCGCGATCGACTGCGGATGAAGTTCGCCATGCGCCAACTGCTCGTCGGGCTTAACCGCAACCAGTCGTCGGAGCATTCGTACTCCTACGGCGGCGGCGCCGGGCGCGGCGGTCATGACATGTCGCTGTATCAATATGCCATGCTGGGCATGTGGGCGGCGAATCGCGCCGAGGTCGCACTGGGCGGCGAATGGTGGGGCATCCAAGCCAAATATCTGATGCAGATTCAGAACGAAGACGGCTCGTGGGCCTACAAACAGACCAAAGGCCCGACGCGGTCGATGACCTGCGCCGGCCTCGGCAGCCTGTCGATCTGCTACCTGATGATGCACAACAACCAGCGCATCCAGCGGCAGGACGCTTATGAGAGTTCCGACCCCACGCCCGCAGACGCGCAGGGGCCGGCGGTGCAATCCGATATCGAAAAAGCGATCGAGCGCGGCTTCCAATGGATCGAGCGCAAGGGATTCGAGGATTTGAATCCGTACTACCTGTACAGCCTCGAGCGGGTATGCACACTGACCAAAACGCAGAAGATCTCCGGCATCGACTGGTATGAAACGCTGGCGGCAAGGATCGTCGCCCAGCAGGGCAATGACGGTTCATGGCAAAGCCACTGGGGTTCGACCGTGGCCACGGCCTGGACGCTGCTGTTTCTCAGTCGCTCGACCGAGAAGCAGTTCGAACACGCCGACTCGCCTGGCGAATCGACCGACGAACGCGAGATCGTGGACATCTCAGCACCGGCCGAAGCGCCGCCGGCGGATGACGGCCAACCGGCGAATGTGGGCGATGGCCAGGCCAATGCCCCTTAGACCACTCAGCCGTGAGCTTTTGATTACAATCAGAACTGGGTAGTTACCCGGCGTTGCCAAGCTATAATGAGGCAGCCCCACGATTTGTATTTGGGCAGTCCGGGGCGCGGTCAGATTCTTCCGGAGTTCGGTCATGTCTCAGATGGTTACATGCACACACTGTCAGAGTCGGCTTCGCGTCACCGATGAAGGCGGACGATTTCGTTGTCCGACCTGCGGCGGCGAGGTCATGGCCGGGTTGGCGCCGGTGCCGCAGGAAATCGCCGATGCGCTGTTGCCGTTGCAGACCGCGACGGCGGGGCCCGACGGGGTGACGAACGTCAAGGCGAAGTGCCCCGGATGTGGTGAGATCATGCTGGCGGGCACGTCGGTCTGCGCCGAGTGTGGATTCGACTTGACCCGAGGCTGCGTGCCGGGGCCGGCCATGCGTGACCTGACCTTCAAGGTGGTGGCGGGTGTCTGCACGCTGGTGGCGGTGGTGGTGTTGGTCGTGGTGGTGAAACTGGCGATGCAGTTCGCGGAGCAGACCCACGATCCTGCGCCGGCGCAGCCTCCGCAGATCGAAACCGTCGAATTGCCTCCGCCGCCGCCGGTGCCTACGGATCGGCCGCTGGTGGACCTGAGTCGGATCAATCCGCCTGACGCCGCGCCCGAAGAACCGGCTGACCCAAGCCTTCCTTGACAGATGCTTGTCCGTCTCATTCTGGTGCGTTGGCTGTTTCGCGGGGGCCGATCAGACCGCGAGCACACTAAATCCTCATTTGTTGTTAATATTTCTGGCCGGTCGTGGGTACATCTGGGAAATTTTTAAACTGTTGGGGTGCTTAAAATCACGATTTTATGCCACATTCTTAAACTGTCTCACATTAATCACACTTTTCTAATAAAACGCTCAACCCGTGTTAACGAAGCGTGAGCAATCTGTTTGCCATGTAAGAGATGTTTGGCTTGTGAACTGGGCAACCGCGTGCATAAGGAGACGCTCATGATTCGCCCCAGTCAATGGTATCGAGGCATGCTCAGCAGTGTGTTGCTGCTGGGCGTTGGCGCGTTCAGCGCCGTGTCGGCGGCGGAGCCGTCGATGGATGTTCAATCGGAAATCAAGGCGTTGAAGGCCGAGGTCGCGCGGTTGCGGGCCAAGGATGATGAGTCATGGCTGACCGAGCGGCGGGCCGAGGAAGTCAAGACGCTGATTCGCGAGGTGCTTTCGGACGCCGACACGCGGGCCAGCCTCGCCGAGGGCGGGGTCACCGCCGGTCATAACGGCAAAAATTTCTACCTGGCCAGCGAGGATGGTTCGTTTCTGATGATCGTCGGTGGTCAGATCCAGATGCGCTACGTTCACAACTTCGACACGGCCGGCACCGGCAGCGCCGCCGGCCCGGACAGTGAAGACTTCGACGATGACGATGGCGGCTTCCAGGTGCGCCGCAGCAAGTTGAAGTTCAAAGGCCATGTCGACGCCGGCCGCAAATGGACCTACGAGATCGTCCTCGCCGGCAAACGCGACGACGGCCTCGTCGAGATGGAAGACGCCATCATCGGCACGGAAATCGCCGACGGATGGGACATCGAATTCGGCAAGTTCAAGATGCCGTTCCTGCGGACGGAACTGGTCAGCTCGAGTAAACAGTTGGCTGTGGATCGCGCGATCGTCACCGAGTTTTTCACGATCGATCGTTCGGAACAGATTCAACTCAACTACCAGGGCGAGATGTTCCGCGGCTCGGTGTCGCTGAACGACGGCGCCGATTCGGAATTCACCATCATCGGCTCCGACGCGGCGGAAGTCGGCGTGGCGGCCCGTGGTGAGATTCTGCTGGCCGGTAGCTGGAAATCCACCGGCGACTTCACCGCCTGGAGCAAGGAAGAAGACCTGGTCGCTTCACTCGGTGGTGCGATCTTCTACCAGGTTGGCGACGGCTACAACGCCGACAACAGCTCCGAGTCCGAAGCTAACTACTTCGCATGGACCGTCGACGGCCTGATCAAGGTCAAGCCGTTCAGCATCACCGCGGCCTTCATGGGCGGGCACACCGAACTCGACGGCACCCCCGATCCCGGTGACGACGATGTGTTGACCAACGTCGCCAATCGCGACATGTACGGCGCGATGGTGCAGGCCGGCGTGTTCCTGATCCCGGACAAGCTGCAGCCGTTCGTTCGCTACGAATGGCTTGACCCGGACAACAACGACACCGACGGCCTCGACGACAAAGCGATGTTCCTCACCTTCGGCGCCAACTACTACTTCAAGGGCCACGCCGCCAAGTTCACCGGCGATGTGATCTGGGTGATGGACCTGGAAGACTCGATCGTCAGCAACCCGTGGGGCAACTCGCCTTTCAGCGACGGGCTCGGCTTCAGCGGCGACGGCGTCGAGGAAGACACGCTCGTGGCGCGACTGCAGTTCCAGTTGCTGTTCTAAAACACGCGACGAATCTCTGACACCCCCGAAGCCCACGGATTCAATCCGTGGGCTTCTTTTACGTCAACACGTCACGCCTGCAGCGCGGCGTAGAGCTGCGCCATCAGGCCCATGCCCATCGGGTACAGCACGCGGTAGTCGGACACCTGCAGCGCCCGGCCGCCCTTGTTGGATTGAGCGCCGCCGCCGAGATACCCGTCGGGCGTCAGATGTGCCTTGGCGCCGGCGAGCGTCTTGCGGGGAACTTCACGCAGCGCGGGGTCGACCCAGCCCTGGTTGATGCCGATGGCGATCGAGGCGGCGATGCCCGAGCTGCCGGCGGTGTCCGGGGTCAATTCGGGCTTGTCGACAAACACGCTCCACAGCCCGCCGGGCAGTTGATACGGCGCCACCCACCGGGCCAGGTCCGCCAGTCCACGGCGGGCTTCGGAGGTGTCGACCATATCGCCGAGCGCCCGGCATGTACGGGCCAGGCCGATCATCTGCCATGCCGTGCCGCGACACCAGCCCGGCTCGGCGTGATCGATCGAGCCGTCCTTTTTGCGTCGTCCCACACGCTGGAGCATCTTGCCGTCGAACAATCGCCGCTGTCGCACCACGACCTGCTTCAACGCCCACTCGGCCAGTTGCTTGTCATCACGCTGCCGCGCGATGACCGCCATCGGATAGCCGATCGTGTAAGCGCCTTCGGTGGTGGTGTACCCGCCGTCGATGACGCAGTCTTCATCGTCGTTGCGCGAGCGCCAGAACTTGATCGCCAGATCGAGCGCGGCATGATCGGGTCGCTCCCACGCCAGGGCGGCGATCGGGCCGGTCGCTTCGATCGTGTTCAAGCGATCGTCCATCGGCTGCATGCGGGAGGTTTCAGCGACCAGTCGCCCGTCGGGTTTGAAGAACAGATCCAGATGCGCGTTGAGTCCGCGGCGCATCTCGGCATGGTCGGCAAGCTGTGACAGATCACGCAGGCCGTCGAGCACGCAGCCTTCCATCCAGCCGAAGTTCTGTATGCTCGCCAGGGAATTCATCCGTTTGAAATACTCGCGCATCGGGTCTGTCGGCGCATCGTAGAGCAGGTGCGGGTGCAGCGCGTCGGGGACATCAGGCCCACCGGAATCGCCCGCTGAGCCGGTCAGAAACCACACATTGTTTTTGCCCTCGATCTGTCGGAGCAACACGCCCTCGCGGCGGGCCGCCTTCGCCTGATCGGCTGACAGTTTGATCTCGTAAAGCTGAAACTGCGCGGCACAGCGCACGTCGAACTGCCCGAGCAAGGCGCCGGACTTCGCGAGTGTCGCTTCGATGAGCTTGCGCGATTCGCGGGTGTCCATCAGGCACAGGCGCATGCGGGCGGGGCGGGTTTCATTCGGGTCGGCAGGCCACTGGATGATGACTTTGCCGTCTTGGCCGGCCGGGGGCAGACCCGCCACGTGCCAGCCGAACGGCTCGCGCAGCTTGAAGTCACTCATGCGCAGCGGAGGCTGGTCGACGACCTGGCCGACGAGATACTCGGCGGGTTGGACTTCGGCGGCGCGGCTGATGCGGGCGACGCTGCCGGCGGCCAGCACCGAAAGCGTCGCGCCCTGCATGAACGATCGGCGGGTGGGTTGGTTCATGCCAACAGCGTAAGCCATGCGCGTCGTTTGCACCACAGGTTTCTGTTGGGTGGGATTACTCGAAGGCCGGGCCGAGTGCGCCGTCGGGGGGTTCCCAGCCGCCGAGGTCTTGCTGGGCCAGGAAAGCTGTGCGATGGGTCAGGCTGTACGGATCCCACGTGTGCACGAACACCCACTGATTGCCCCATGGAACCCACTGCACCGAGCCGTCGATGAACACCTCATTGCCGCCGACAGGGCGGTTTTCGGCGTCGTTGAAATGCGGTGTGCAGCCGTTCTGATTCCAGTTGCCGTCCGGCTTGCGGTTGGCTTCAGCAAGCAGAACCCAGGCGGGGCGAGCCGTGTTGAGCGTGACGGGACTGCGGGAATTTATCCCGCCGGGTTTCCACGGGTTGGTCCATGTTTCAATCCCGCCGAAGTACTGATAGCCATGCACCAGATTCTGATTTCCCGACAGGTACGGCTCGAATCCGAGCGCGACCTGTGAGGGGCAGGCCCAGAACGATTTCAGTTTGGGAATCGTTGCGCCGGCGCCGTCATCGGCATGATCCAACAGCCCGTAGCGTTCCATGAGATCGAACCATGGAACCGTCTTGTCCGCTGTGCGATTGTAGGTCAGGTTGGTTTGTTCATCACTGTCGCTGAAGACGATCTGCACGGTTCGATGGCGCGTGATGATGTAGACGCCGCTGTTGTCGCTGGCGTACATGGTCATGAGTTGGTGAATCGTGCGCTGGTTGATCCCGCAGACGGTGCGACGTGTCGCTTCACGCGCCGCGGCCAGCGACGGCAGCAGCACCGCGATGAGCGTGGCGATGATCGCCACAACCACGAGCAGTTCGATTAATGTGAAGGCGTGTCGACGCATGAAGTGGGTTCTTTCAAATAGCCGCGAATCAACGATTCGCGAACCGCGATGCGTTGCATCGCGGCTATTTGCGGCGCATGACCAGCAATCCAAGACCCACCAATCCCGCGGGCAGGGCGGCGGGGGTAGGGATCGTGGCGGCCAAACCGTCGACGCCGATACCCTTGAAGAACCCGCGGACGTTGCCGAGCGCGGTGGCGGCGGAGGCATCGATGTCAAGGGCGAGAGCGCCGCCGGTGGGGGTGGCGTCGTTGAGCACGATCACGCGACGGAGTTGCAGAACGCCGTCGGATTCGATGATGGTCCCGTCGGAGTCATCGTACTCCACCAGGGCGTCGCCGCTGGCGGCGGCGCGCATGCGCCAGTCCTCGGTGGTATTGGTCACATAGAAGAGGTAGACATCGTAGGTTTCGGTGTCTAGCAGACCGGTGATGGTCGTGGTGAGCAGGGGGACGTTTTCGCCGAGGTCGTTGCGTGAGACCCAAACTTCGTTGTCGATGGCGGCGGTGTTGGTCGCGGCGCTGCCGAGTTGGGCTTGCGTGTTGGTGCCGCTGTATCCCCACTGGTCATCGTCGTCGCCGGCGGCGTTGGGCCAGCCGATGCCTTCATCGGGGATGATGGTTGTCGAGGTGGTGTAGCCGCCCTGCGCATCATCGGGGTCCAGCGCCACGATGGCGGCGGGCGATGCGGCGGCGCACACCACCCATGTCAATGCGGCGACGATCATCGTCTGTTGCAGTCGCGTCATGATCATGAATTTGCTCCTCTTGTCTCGGGGGGTGTTTGATCGGCAGGGGTTGGCGAATCAGCGTGCTTGTCGCTGATCTCGATGCCGATGCCCTTGTAGAAACCGCGGACATCTTCACGGTAGGTCATGCCGGCGTCGTCGATGTCGATCGAAATCGAACCGGCTGCGGGGACAGCATCTGTCAGCACGCGTCGCCGGCGAAGCCGCAGTTCATCGGAGTTGCCGCCGGATGCCAGCTGCGCGCCGGAATCATCACAGACGATCAGCGACTTGTTGACATCACCGGTGCGGCCGGCGCGAAGCTGCCAGTGCTGCAGGGTGTGGGTGATGTAATAGACATAGATGTTGTAGCGGCGGGCGTCGTCGAGACCGGCGATGACCGTGGTCAGGCGCGGCGGGTTTTCACCGAGGTCGTTGCGAGCGACCCAGACCTGTCCCGCCAGGGCATCGACTTCGAAGGAACCGGCGCCGAGTTGGGCCTGTTCATTGGCGGCGCTGAAGCCCCAGGCGTTGTCGTTGTCGGCAGCGGCGGGGGCGCTGTCGGGTGTAAGCGCGGTCGTGGTGGTGGACAGCGGGCCGCGCGTGTCGTTGGGCTTCATGGCGAGTATCTTCACGGGCACGGCGTCGCCCGGGCCATCGGGGCGAAGCACGCACTGGTAACCGGCGGTGAGCGTTCGCTGCCCGTTCGGCCAAATCAGTTGCACCGTTCCCTCGGTGACGCGCATGCGGTGGTCAGCACCGTCAGCCATGTCGATGCGGAAGCGGGTGCCCAGGTCGATGATGCGCATGGCGTGGGGCAGGTCGATGGTGAAGCCGCGAGCCGGCTCGGGAACAAAAGCTTCGAAGACGCCTGCCGTGAGGCGGCCGTGGTTGGGACCGACCATGTAAAACTCTGCGGGGCCGATCAGGTCGACGACCGCGCCGGACTTGAACATGACCTGCGCCCGGCCGGATTTCAGACGCAACTCGCCGGGGGGCAACTCGCCGCCAATCGCAGGCGGAGTCGGCGTGTCGATGAAGACCGCATCGTCGAGATTGGTCAGCAGGGCCACGGGTTGAGATTGCTGATGGTCGATGACGGGGTTGGGAGCGGGGTTTTCATGCGGCAGGAAGAACCATGCGGTCGCGGCCAGTGCGAGCACGGCGGCAGCGAGCAGGGAACCCCAACGCTTCGGACTCGGCTTTACCGAGTCGCTCAGCATTGGGCTTGGGGTTTGTTCTTGAATGATGAACCCCGAACCTTGAACTGTATGCATCCGTTCGTGCAGCAGGGTGTGCAGGTGGTTTAGGACGATGAACTGCTCAAGCGCTTCGTCGTCATCGCGCAGGTTTCGATTCAACGTGTCGGCTTCGTCGACGCTGAGCGTCTGATCGATGAACGCCTGCATCAGATCGTCATGCATGCTCATTCGGCGCCGCCTTCCGTGATGCTGTCGCGATTGACAAGACAATCGCGCAGCAGTTGCAGGGCCCGCTTCAGCAGTGAGCGGACCGCATCGCCGCTGTGGTTCAGATGCTCGGCGATCTGGCGGGGCTTGAGTCCTTCGCGGTAGCGCAGGTCAACTACCTGCCGCGACCGGGCCGGCAGTTGATCCAGGCACTCGGCCAGCGACTGTTCCATCGCTCGAAGCTGCGGGGCCATGGTCTGGTATCGACTGGTCAGGCGCTCGACGACTTCGTTGTCGAACACGCATCGATCCCGCGCCAGCCGTCGGCGGAACATCAGCACCTCGTAATGCGCGATGCCCATGACCCACGGCAGGAACGGCCGCTCGGGGTCATACTCGTCGACCTTGCGGACGGCTGCAGCCGCCGTCGACTGCAGCACCTCCTCGACCTGCTGAAAGTCCCCGAGTTGTGCGTGCAGATACCCCGCGATCACGCTCTGGGCGGTGACCCACTGGCGGGCGAGAATCTGGTTGCGTTGCGAATCCAACGTCAGGCTCCTGCGGTCGTGTCGCCCCCGAAGGGCGGTGATGGATCAAGCTGTAAGGGATTCTGCCGCCGCAAGGGGTTTGTGTCACGGGAAGTAGGAAAAAATCAGTAGTTGCAGGGCCCGTGATTGACTTAAGGCCTGTAGGACGCAGGCGTAGTGAGCAATTGGGATATTCCGCCACATCGTAAATCGGCCACCGCGTTCGTTGTGCATGTGGGCTGATCTGTCATTGCACCTTTTTCAGGAGTCGCGTGATGAAACCTGCAGGCAGGAACAACGGATCACTCACACGCCGCGGGCTGCTGGCTCGCGGGGCGGCACTGGCGGCGGCGCCGTATTTTGTGCCGTCGACAGCGCTGGGCAAAGACGGGCGGCCCGCCCCCAGCGAACGCATCGTCTGCGGCGGGATCGGCCTTCGCAATCGCGGCGGACACGATCTCCGCTGGCTGCTGACCCACCCCGAAGTGCAGTTCGTCGCCATCTGCGACATTCGGCGGGATCAGCGCGACAAGGTCAAAGACCTCGTCGACAACCACCACGGCAATAAAGACTGCAAGACCTACCGCGATCTGCGCGAGTATCTGCCGTCGCGGCCGGACATCGATGTCATGCTCATCGCCACGGGCGATCGCTGGCACGCGCTGGCGTCGATGATGGCGATGAAGGCCGGCAAAGATGTGTACTGCGAGAAGCCCGGCACGCTGGCGATCGCCGACGGCCAGGCGCTGGTTAAGACCGCCGAGCGCACCGGCCGCATCTTCCAGACCGGCACGCAACGCCTCAGCGAAGCGAAGTTCGCCTTCGCCAATGAACTGGTTCGCAGCGGACGCCTCGGCAAGGTGCACACCGTCTATGCACATCTGGCAAGCTGGACCCCGCTGCCGCGCTTCGACTGGCTCGAAGAGCAGCCGCTGCCGGCGGTCGACGAGATCGACTGGGACATGTGGCTTGGGCCCTGCCCGTGGCGGCCGTACAACAAGCGCTACGTCGATGGCGGATGGCGCGGCTTCTACGACTTCCACAGCGGCGACATCGGTGAGTGGGGCAGTCACACCATCGTCCAGTGCCAGGACGCCATCGGCTGTCGCGACACCAACCCCATCGAATACGTCCACCCCGGCAACGACACCGGCGAAGACATGGAGCTTCGCTACGCCAACGGCATCAAGATGATCCTCACCCGCAAGGGCTGGCACGGATCGTGCGGCGTCCGCTACGTCGGCACCGAAGGGTGGGTCTCCATCGCCGATGGTTATCTCGCGCCTGAAGTCTCCTCCCCTGAATTGTTGTCGGAATTCGACAGCATCGTGGCTGGTTACTCCGCCCGCACCCAGCGGACGCTGAACCACATGACGCACTTCCTGGATTGTGTGAAAACACGCCGCCAGTCGGTGTCCAACGCGGTCGTCGCACACCGCGGCATGGGCACATGCCACGGCGCCAACATCAGTCTTCTGCTGGGCCGCAG
Organism: Planctomycetales bacterium ZRK34; assembly: GCA_014873095.1. Taxonomy (GTDB): domain Bacteria; phylum Planctomycetota; class Phycisphaerae; order Phycisphaerales; family Zrk34; genus Zrk34. The sequence goes on along the minus strand of CP050848.1, from coordinate 852,044 downwards.
CCTCAAGTACGACCCGGTGAAGGAAGCCTTCATCAACGATCCGGAAGCCAACCGCCTGCGCCGCCGCTCGTGGCGTCAGCCGTGGCATGTCTGATTCCCAAAACAATCACGATGATTCATCGAGGTGACGATATGAACCGTTCCCATAAAATTTGCCTGATGTCGATCGCAGCCCTGTTGGCGGCGACGACTTTCGTCTGTGCCCAGGCGCAGACCACCGACCAGTTGATCGCCGTACTCAAATCGCCGCAGGCTTCGGTCAAGGACAAGGCCGACGCCTGCCGGGCGCTGCAACGCTCCGGTGACCCGGCCGCCGCGCCGGCGCTGGGGGCCTTGCTGCCGGATGCGAAGTTCTCACACATGGCCCGCGTGGCGCTGGAGTCGATGGACAATCCCGTCGCCGACCAGACGCTGCGTGATGCGCTGACCAAGGCGCAGGGCCTCGAACTGGCCGGCGTGATCAACTCGATCGGCCAGCGTCGCGATGCCGCCGCCACCGCGGCCCTCGTGAAACTGCTGGACCACAAAGACCGGGCTGTCGCATCGGCCGCCGGTACATCGCTGGCGTTGCTGGCCAACGACCAGGCTGTCGACGCCATCGCCGGTTGGCGCGTCACGGCCCCCGACGATCGCAAGCCCTGCACCATCGGCGCTTCGCTGCTGTTGGCCCAGCGTTTGACCGAAGACGGCAAGGGCGACGCGGCTGCGAAGATCTGCGATTCGCTGTTGACCTCCGAGGCGCCGGCTCCGTTGCGCGTGGCGGCGTTCACCGGTCTGCTCGACGCTCAACCCGCCAAGGCCCCGGCGCGCATCGCCGCCGCGGTGGTGGGAACCGACGCCGACCTGCGGCCCATCGCCATCGGGCGTGTCGCCGGTGTGCGTGATGCCGCCGTCGTCGCTCAGCTTGCGGCCGCACTGCCCAAGCTGGCGCCCGATGATCAGGTGCAACTCGTCGGCGCGATGGCCAACATCCCCGAGCCCGCCGCGTGCAAGGCGGTTCACGATGCGGTCAACAGTGCTGTGCCCGGTGTTCGCACGGCCGCCATTGCTGCCATCGCCGTGTGTGGTCAGCCTTCGGATGTGCCCATGCTCTGCAAGCTCGTCGCCGACGGACCGGCCGACGCCGATCGCAACGCCGCGGTCAACAGCATCCAGGCCATTCGCGGACAGACCGCCGACCAGGCCATCATCGCCTGCCTCAAGTCCGCCCCCGAGCCGGCGAAGATTCGCCTGATCGATGTGCTGACGGATCGCAACACGACCGCCGCCGCCGGCGAGCTGATGACATTGGCTGCCCGTGGCGAGCCGCGGGTCCGCATTGCTGCATTCAAGGCGATCGGCAAGCTGCTTCCGCCGGACCAACTGCCGGCACTCGTTGAACTGATGATTCGCCAGGACGCCGCCACGATGGGACACGCCGAAAAGGCGGTCGTGTCGGTGGCCCGTCGCGGGGCCGACCCGGATAAGTATGCCGTGGCGGTGCTCGAACCGCTGGCTTCACAGCAGCCGCTGCCCACGCGGTGCAGTCTCGTCCGCGTGCTCGGCGGCATCGGCGGGGCCAAGGCTCTGGAAGCCACGTGCGCTGCGATGAAACACGAAAACCCCACGGTGCGTGACACGGCGATGCGTTCGCTGTCGATCTGGCCGGACGCCGGGGCGGTCGATGTGTTGCTGTCGATCTTCAAGTCGACCGACAACAACAGCTATCGCGGCATGGCCCTGGCCGGGTTCACCCGACTGTTGGCGCTCGACGGCCGCGCGGCCGCCGACAAGGCCAAGCTGCTCGCCGAGCTGATGCCCGCCATGAAGGACACCGCCGAACGCCGGCAGTTGCTCTCCGCGATGGCGGAAGTCCCCGATGCCGGCGCCCTGACGCTGATCGATCAGACGCTGGCGGCCGATGCGGCGGTTCGTGCTGAAACCGATCTGGCGAAACTGAAGGTCGCCCGTGCGATCGCCGGGTCCAATCCCGACGTCGCCCTGGCCACCGCCCGCAGCCTCATGCAAAAGGATGTTCACGAAAACATCCGCCGGGAAGCGGCGAAGATCGTCCGCGCCCTGCGCAAGTGATGCTTGATGGATTCGTGGTATTTGGCAGGGCGAGTGGATATTCGTGAGTCCGCTCGCCCTGTTTATTTTTAAAAGCGTCTCTCGCTAAGGCGCAGAGGCGCAAAGAAGAAAATGAAAGGCATGTCAAAGAGGCGCGTGCCAATAATTTGCAATTCTCAATTTGCAATGGCCAATTTTTAATCTCTTTTTTGCGACTCTGCGCCTTGGCGAGAGGTACGGTCTGAAAGCTTTACCGCCGAACGGAGCGGCCGTTGAGCGTGAGGCTGGTGCGCTTGCCCTTCAGCGGGAGCTTCGGTCCGCAGCCGCACCCGCAGCCGGCGCTTTTGCTGATGTACTTCTTCCACATCAGCCGCAGCAGATATGCCGCCGCCAGCGCGATGATGATCGCGATGATGATCTGTTCACCGGTCATGCCATGTTTCCGATCCAGGTGCCGACCTGGTAGGTGAACACCGCGCCGAACCACGCCAGCACCGTCATGTATGTGAACCCAAACGCAGCCCAGCCCCAGCCCGCCTCGCGGCCCATCACCGCCAGCGTCGCCATGCACTGCATGCACAGCGCGAAGAACACCATCACCGCCAGCGCCACCGGAATCGTGAACACCGGCGAGCCGTCCGGCCAGTGCGCCGACTTCATCGAGCCGATGAGCCCTTCGCTGGATTCATCCACATCGGCGCCGAGGTTGTAGGTGATGCCGAGCGTCGAAATGATCACCTCGCGCGCCGGGAAGCTGGCCAGCACGCCGACCGTCGTCTTCCAGTCAAAACCCGCCGGAGCGAACAGCGGCTGAACCGCCTTGCCCATGCGGCCGAGGTAACTCTGCTCCAGATACGCGCCTTCGATGTGGGCGTCGAGTTCACCCGTGACTTCCTCGTTGCCGGCCTCAATCAACTCGCCGACGCGCTGCGGCGACAGTTCATGGGCGGCAGCGTATTCCGTGATGAAAACTGTCTGCTCGTGCTCGGCGACTTCCTCCCCGCGCGGGAAGTAGCTCAGCGCCCAGATCACGATGCTCATCGCCAGAATCACCGTGCCCGCGGTCATGAGAAAGTCCTTGCCGCGGTTCCACATCCGCCACAGCGCGTCGCGCAGGTCCGGCACACGGTACGAAGGCATTTCGAGAATGAAAGGCGACCGCTTGACCTTGAAGATCACGCGGTTGAACAGCAGTGCAAACGGCAGGGCGATCACCAGGCCCAGCAGGTGCATGCCGAACAACACCGCAGCCGCGATCGCGCTGCCGTACTTGGGCTCGATGAACGCGCCGATCAGCAGCACGTACACCGGCAGGCGGGCCGAGCAGCTCATCAACGGCGCGATCAGAATCGTCGTCAGGCGGCTGCGGGGATTGTCGATCGTGCGGGCGCCCATGACGCCGGGAATCGCGCAGGCGAAGCTCGACAGCAACGGCACGAAGCTCTTGCCGTTGAGTCCGCACCACGAAAACAGCTTGTCCATCAGGTACGCCGCGCGGGCCATGTAGCCGGTGTCTTCCAGCAGCGAGATGAAGAAAAACAGAATCAGAATCTGCGGCAGGAAGATCACCACGCCGCCGACGCCCGCGATCAAGCCGTCGACGACCAGCGACTGAATCATCGGCCATGATTCAAGCTGCGTGCCGACAATTTCGCCGAGCCATCCAAAGGTGCCGTCGATGGCGTCCATCATCGGCCCTGCGCCGGTGTAGATCGTCCAGAACACGCCGTACATCAGTGCCGCGAACACGATCAGCCCCCAGAAGCGGTGCGTCAGCAGGCGGTCGATCGATTCGCCGCCGGTGGCGCGGCGCACGGTCGGGTGCGTGACCACGTTTTCCATGATTTCCGCGAGGAAGGCGTAACGCAGCATCGGCTCAACAGTGTCGGGGTCGAGATTGGCCTCGTGCAGCATGGTGCGCGCCTGGTCGACGTGCATCCGATGCTGGGCGGCGGACCACCCGATGCGGTCGGCGATCGCCGAGTCCTGATCAAACAGCAGACGCAGCAACTCGGGCGGGGTCAGGTCGCGCGCCTTTTCGGCGGCCAGCGACTGGCGCAGATACTCGGTCGCCTCGTGGACCGCCTGCGGCCACTGCAGGTTGTTCATTTTCGTCGGCTGCTGATGCGCCTTGAGAATCGCGGCACGCAGCTCGTCAAGCCCCCGGCCGCGCGAAGCGCACATCGGCACGACGGGAATGTTCAGCCGCTCGCTGAGCAGCTTGGCGTCGATCGATATGCCCTGCGATTCGGCGGCGTCCATCAGGTTCACCGCCAGCACGACGCTCACGCCCGTCTCGGCGATCTGCGAAACCAGAAACAGGTGACGCATCAGGTTCGTCGCGTCTGCCACGCAGACCGCCACATCCGGCAGGCGCGTGCCCGGGATATGACCGGACAGCACATCAACCACGACACGCTCATCGGCGCTGGCGGCGGCCAGCGAGTACGTGCCGGGCAGGTCGACGATTGTGGCGTTGTGATCGGCATCCAGCGAGCAGGTGCCGTAGCGACGCTCGACGGTGACGCCGGGGTAGTTGCCCGTGCGCTGGCGGATGCCGGTCAGGCGGTTGAACGCGGTCGACTTGCCGGTGTTCGGGTTGCCGATCAGCGCGACCTGCAGCGTCGCGTCGTCGATCGACGCGTTGGCGATGGATTGGACCAGGCGGCTCATGGGATGCTGCTCCGAGGCGAGGCCTACTCTTCGATGGTCAGAGATTCGGCCTCACTGCGCCGGAGACTCATGCGGCAGCCCTCGAGCTGAACCAGCATCGGATCTCCCAGCGGCGCCACCCCCAGCACTTGCACCTTCGCCCCGGGCAGAAGCCCCATGGCCATCAGGCGGCCGGTCAAAGAACCCGCGGCGCGGATCGAGGCGATGCGGCCGGACTGATTCTTCTTCATCAGGTTGAGCGTAGTCACGGGAAAAACTCCTGTTTCGGCTCACGGGCGAGGCCCGATGGGGCGGTTTTGGTGAGACTGAATCTCAATTGCTCGGTAGCGTAGCAGATTCCCAAAAGGAAATCAATAGCAGACCTGTGTATATTTTTGTCTATAGTTGGCTCGTTTGCAAGCAAAATCTCTTAAGGGATGCCCCGGGTAATCCCGCATTGCGTTTGCGGAATTCGGATCGTGCTTTGGGGGCGAAGGGTGGTGATACCTCGTCCTGAAGGACGGAAAAACGCCAACATGCACGTCCCGTTAGCGGCTGGCCCGCAGGGCCGCGGTAAGGCGTCGCACGCCAGTCAACCCCGCTTCGATCTACCCCGCAACGGTATTCGCGCAAAAAACCACCCGGCGAATGAGGCGTTTCGCCGGGTGGAGCACATGGATCATCGGGAGCTGTGAGGCTTAGAGGTGGTCCCGATGTGTCTGGGTATCAACCCTATCTCCGTCAAATGGTCGATCAGGCCTGGCGACGATTGCGGCGTCGGCCGCCCAGCAGCGTCATGACGCCCATGCCCAGCACGGACACAGTCGCCGGGCTCGGCACGGCTTCGACGCTGTAGATGCGCGTCGTGCCGGAAATTTCGTTGGCCACGATCAGCAACGGCACGCCCGTCGGGCTGTCGGCTGCGTCGATGAACAGCATCCCTTCGGGGCCCAGGTCGCCGGCGGCGGCGAGGTTGTCCGGGATGTCGTCGTTGTCCGCATCGATCGAAAGGTCGACCGAGTAGTTGCGCGTTTCGAAGATGTAATCACAGAACTCGGGATTCTCCGGGTCGGTGATGTCGTAGACCATGATGCCGCCCATGCGCTCGAGGCCGATGAAGGCGTAGGTGTGGCCGTCGATTTGGCCGAGGGTGATGCCTTCGGGCTCGGGGCCCTTGTCATCGGAGCAGGCGTCGAAGGAATCGTTCTCATCGTTGTTGGAGTTGAACGCTTCGGGCAGGGTGGCGGCGGTGATCTGCTCAAAAGCGTCGCCGGAGTCGAACACCTGAATCAGGTTGCCCATGGCGTCCTGCTTCCAGATCGAGAACGACCGGGCGCCGTAGCTGTAGATCTGATCGACATCGCCGTCGCCGTCGGTGTCGCCGTTGACGGTGGTGGTCTTGAGACGGCCGAGGTTTTCGCTTTCCTGAAGTGCGGCGATCTCGGCGGGGGTGCCGAAGCTTTCGTCGAGCGTCAGGTCATCGACGCGGGCTTCTTCGCTGAAGCCGTCGTAGTCGCGGGAGTCGCCTTCGTTGGCAGTCACGATGTAGGTTTCACCGCCGAGGGTGTAGGCAGCGATGGTGTCGGGCTGATACATGCCGAGCACGCCGGGCCGGGTCTTGATGTCGATGGCGTCGTCCTTGTCGGAAGCGTCGATACCGTTGCCGGTCTGGCCGTAGTCCTTGTAGCCCAGGGGCAGGACATCGGTGACGGTGCTGGTGGCCAGGTCGACGACGGCGATGGCGTTGTTTTCCTGAAGGCTGACGTAGGCGGTCGACGAGTCGGCGCTGACGGCGACGTATTCAGGCTCGAAGTCCTGCGCTGCCGAGGCGCCGGGGCCGAAGATGCGGATGCCCAGATCGCGGAGGGCGTCTTCGGAACCGTTGTACGCTTCGAAGCCGGCGGTGGTCACCGATGCGACGTTGTATCCGCCGCTGACATCGATGATGCTGACCGAGCCGACCGGGTCGATGGTGTAGTCGTCGTTGGGCTCGGCTTCGTTGGCAACGATCACCTTGGTGCCGTCGGGCGTGAACGTGAGCATGTCCGGCAGTGAGCCGACGCCGACGGCGCCCTGGAACAGGCCATCGGTATTGAAGAACTGCACGGTGCCGGCGGACTGCTTGTTGGCATTTTCGACAGCCAGCGCGACGATGCCGTTGTAAACCGCCACCGAGTTGGTGCCCGGGGCGCTGAGCGTATTCAGGTAGAGCGGATTGGACGGGTCCGACAGGTCGAACACATCCACGCCGACCTTGGCGTTGACCACGAACAGCTTGCCGCTGATCGGATCGTAAGCGGGAATCTCCGCGGTGCCTTCATCGAAATCCAGTTGCGAAGCCGTGGCCAGTCCGATCGGCTGAATGTCCAGCGTGACGGCGGAGGCCATCGATCCGGCGCCGAGGACCAAACCCGCGGCGGCGGGCAGCATGCGTGACCAATTGACGATAGGCATAGGTGTCTCCCTGTTCGTGTCAGTAGATGTACTTAGGTTCGTCTGAAGTGTCCTCACGGTAAGGTCCGTTAATGGGTGATCCGTAAGTGGGGTGTGAGGATTTGGTGAGCGCGAACAAGACAGTTTGCCGAAACGTGATAAAGGCGGCAGCCCAAACCGTCGATAACGGTGTGACCCGAATCCCTCGGGATGAAGTTTTTCGGAGACGCAACCATGACCTGTTGTGAAAGTCGTATTCAGTCTGATTGGACGCCGACTCATCGCGTGCTGGTGTTCATGCCCACGCGTCGTTGCGCCGCGAGCTTTGACGTGATGCTCGATGCCGATGGCGGCGCCCGCACCGTCGGCGCCTTCGAGCGCGGCGAAGGCCCCAGCCTCCGCTGCCAGCCCGGGGGATGGTCCATCCCGCTGGACTCCGACTTGCCGGACGCCAACGAAGCGGTCATCTTCCGCATCCGCCCCAGGACCCAGTCCGTCGCCGACTGGGAAGCCCTGGCGATGTGATCCGACAAAATTCGCAGGCCGACCCGATGACCACCCCGCGACGCGAGGCGGCTCACTCATCTATTGATGGTGAATGTATTTGGCAGCCGACCTGCCGATCTTCATGACGGCCGCGACAGGCGAGGCTGTAAATACTTCTTGTACTGCACGCCTGCTGTGTATTACAATGATCTGTCTTGAGCAGAACCGCTATCGCTCTGGAGAAAAATCAAGATGCGGCAAGAGACAGGACACGCGACAAAAAGATCAACCCTGCTGACACTCACTGGCGTGATGTTGGCGTTCGCTTTTGTGGCGGGTGCTTCCGCGGCCGTGGTCACGGAAGATTTCACCTACGCCAACGGAACATTGTCCGGCAAGGGCGGCGGCAGCGGGTGGAGTCTGCTTTGGGGGCAGAACACCGGCGGCGCCACCTCACGCGTCCTTGTGAGTTCCAGCACCAACTTGAGCTACTCGACCGGCGGATACAACATCACGCAGACCGGAACCGGATACGGCTACGGCGACTTCAACGACTTCCGTGGCGTCAACCGCCCCATCAGCACGAACCTCACCGGCGAGGTGTGGTTCTCCATGCTGGTGCTCAACAATGATGCCGACGACACCGCCGGCATCCAGCTCAACGCACACAACGACCCACCGACCACGAATCTCGACTACACCCGGGGCAACTTCGACGTGGGCCTGTTTGGCAGCGAACTGCGCGTGCGCTACGACGGCACGGACTACGGCTCGCTGGCAACATTGTCGACCGGCTCCGTCCACCTGCTTGTGGGTCAGATCCAATTCAACGGAACCACCGACCGCCTGCGCGTCTGGGCCGATCCGGCTGATCTGCAATCGCTCGGCACAGCGTTGTTCGATCAGGCCACGGCCGACTTGGGCACGGACCTTTACCTGGCCGGTGTCTACGCCTACGGCGCTCAGCAGGTTTCGGCTCAGGGCCAGTTCGACGCGCTGCGCCTGGCCGACGGCGCTGATGCGTACTACGCAGTAACCGGCGTCCCCGAACCGGGTAGTTTCACGCTGTTGGCACTCGGCGCCGCCATTTGTGTCCGTCGCCGGTATCGCGCCTGATGACTGCCTTCAAAACGACGATCATGAAATCAAACAAACGCGAGCAATTGCTCGCGTTTGTCATTTATTGCGAGGTGTGTCCTGCATTCAGTCGGATTCACAACGATGGTGCACCAGGGTTAGTGCAGTCAGACTTATCAGTGTGGCGGCGGCGCATTCGGAGATGCCTTGCATCGTTAATTCAAAGTCATCGGAGAAGGCCGACTGCGGGCAGGTTCGCGTCGAGGTGGTTATCGATATGACCATGAATTTCGCCGCGAGAATGAGACGCCGCGTGGAAGTGCTCCGTATGAAATGCCGTCACTCACCTGACAGCCTCGCCGGGCACACTCAAGGCGCACAGCCTAATGCACTATGCAGCCGATCCGGCCTGCAGGTCCGGCCGTGTCATGGCGTCAACGGGTAAGCTGCCGCTGTATCAGGCGCCCAACTGCCGCAGCCACTTCGTGAGCCGGCGCACCGCGGGGCGGCGAAGTCGGTAGATGCGCTGCTGGCCGGCCTTGCGGTCTTCAACCAGGCCGGTTTCCCGCAACACAGCCAGATGCCGCGACAGCACCGGCTGCGAAACGTTTAACGCTTCCTGCAGCGCCGTCACCGTGCAGTCGCCCTTGGCCAGCAGGCTCAGCACCTTCCGCCGCAACGGATGTGAAAGCCCACGAAAACCGTCCGCCCGATCCGCGTCGCTCATGATGGGTCTGGTCATAAAGATCACATATATCATATATGTGATCTACACGCAATCCCAGAATGCCAATCCATCCATCCATCCATCCATCCAGCCAGCCGGACCAGCCGGGCCAGGCCCGCCGCCGAAAGCTGCGACCGCCGACGGACACGGCATATGCAATCATGCGACAGATTCATCGGCCGCCCGGGCAGCTCGAAGCCCGTCATGTCTGCACCTCCCTGCCCACCCCGGCAGTCATCGCGACGCCTCCGATGAAAAGATCAAATATATGATATATTTAAAATTTCATATAACATATATTTGATCTTTGTTGGGCGTTTGCGATGATTCGTGCGGGTGCGGGTGCGGGTGCGGGTGCGGGTGCGGGTGCGGGTGCGGGTGCGGGTGCGGGTGCGGGTGCGGGTGCGGGTGCGGGTGCGGGTGCGGGTGCGGGTGCGGGTGGGAGGTAAACGCCACATCGAGCAGCCGTGGCTGGGTTGTTTGTCTTTTGTGTGGTCTTTGTGTGGCACTGGCGGCTTGTCCGCCAGTGTTATCAATTCGCACTGCCGGGCGCGCCGCCAGGGACGCCTGCTACAGATAACGACATTTCGCTCTGGGGTCGGGCTCACCCGAGGGCGAAGGGGGCAAAGCAGGGGGTGGGGCTGAGGTCAGGGGCGGGTTCAGATAGGGCACTGAAATGATTGGCGGGCGATGCGGGTGATGCGGCAAGTCGTCAGCAGTTACTCGCCGGTTGAGGGGCGCAGGAGTTGTTCGCGCTGGAGCATGACCTGCAGGGTCAGTGTGACCAGTTCAATCTGCGTGGGGTCGAGGCGATTGAAGAACGGCAGCGCCAGCGTGCGCGAGGCGATGGCTTCGGTGATGGGCAGGTCGCCCTGCTTGAAGCCGAAGCGTTCGCGGTAGAACGGTTGAAGGTGGATCGGTGGGAAGTAGTTGGAGCAGCCGACATCGTGGCGGCGCAGGCCGGTGATGATGCGATCGCGTTCCTTGGATGTGTACTGATCGGTCAGGCGGACGACGAAGACGAACCAACTCATCTCCGTGTCGCTATCGACGGTCGGCAAAATCAGATCGGCATAGTCCATCAGGCGTTCGATGTACTGACAGGCGATTTCGCGGCGGCGGGAGAGCATCTCGTCGAGCCGCTCCATCTGCGCGATGCCGACCGCCGCAGCCAGTTCCGACATGCGGTAGTTGTAGCCCAGCCGCTCGTGGGCGAGCCAGCCTTCGGACGACGTCTGACTGCCGATGGCGCGACCCTGGTTGCGCATCGAGCGGCACAGGTCCGCCAGGCGATCGTCGTCGGTGACGATCATGCCGCCCTCGCCGGTGGTGATCTGCTTGTTGGGGTAAAACGCAAACACGGCGGCGCGGCCGAACGACCCGACCGGCTTGCCTTTGTAGACGCCGCCGAGCGCTTCGCAGGCGTCTTCGATCAGCGGAAGCTCATGGCGTTGTGCGGCGGCGGCGATGCGGTCCATGTTCGCCGGATTGCCGAAGGTTTCGACGGCGATGATGGCCTTGGTCTTCGGGGTGATGGCGGCTTCGAGTTTGTCCGGGTCCATGTTCAGGTTGACCGGATCGATGTCGACGAAGACGGGGGTCGCGCCGACGTAGAGAATGCAGTTGGCCGAGGCCACGAAGCTGAAGCTGGTGGTGATGACCTCGTCGCCGGGGCCGATGCCCAGCGCCGCCAGCACCAAGTGCAGGCCCGCCGTGCCGGAGGACACCGCCACGCCGTGAAAGCGATCGCAGCGCTCGGCGATCATCTCCTCGAAGCGCACCTGGCGCGGTCCGATCGAGAGCCGGCCGCTGCGCATCACGTTGGTGACCGCCTTGATCTCGGCTTCGGTGATATCCGGTGACGATAGAGGGATGTCAGAAGGCATAGCTTTGATCGTGAACCCCGACGCTTCGGTCTCGACATCGTCGAGCCCTCAGCATCGGGCTTATCAAGTGGTGTCGTTACTTACCCAGCACGCTGGCGAGGGTGACCTTGTCCTGGTCGGTGAGCTTGACGTAAATCCACGCGGCCTGCACACGCAACGGCTCCTGCAGGCCGGCGCCGCCGCGGACGATCAGTCCGAGCCGATCCAACTGATCCGCGGTCAGCTTGTCGGTGTTCTTGGCACGCAACAGCAGCGCCAGCGACGCGGCCGTGTCCGACTGCCATGCGTCATAACCGTCGATCATCTTGTCGGGACGATCGGCATCGGAACGGATCAGGCCCATGACCATCGCTTCCTGCGTGAGCATGGACGCCTTTTCGAGCAGGGCATGAACAATCGCGGCGGCGTTGTCCGCTTTCTCCGAGAGCATCTCCGTGGCCAGTACGACATTCTCCAATCGCTGGGCCCGGAACTGCGGCGGATTGGGCTCACCTTCAGCGGCGAGAATCACACCGACCAGAATCGGCGTCGCTTTATCGATGGGTTGATCGTTGGCGTACTGCATGACCCACTTGCCGGCCAGAACGTTGTTCTGATCCAGCAGTTTCAGAATCGGATCAGTGGGGTCCTGCTTGCTGGCGATGGTCTGCCCGACGGCGCCGAGCTGCTGAATCAGTGGCAGCGAATCTTTTTTCAAGCGGTCGTAGAGATCGGGTGGCAGTTTGTCGGACAGATCGACCGCGAGCATGGCCAGTCGGATGCGATCGGCGGCGCCGGTGGCTGCGGCATACTGCTTGGCCCAGGCGCTGCCCCCGCCCTTGGCGCCGAAGTGAACCGCCGTGCGCAGCGCCAGCAGGTCGAGCCCGCGATCGGCTTCGGGGTCGTCGGCCAGCTTCATCGCCCACGGTGCGATCTTGTCGAACTCGTACCGGATCGCCGTCTGCATGAGCATGGCCTGCACCTGCAGACGGTTGGGCTTGTTGGACTGCTGCAATTCTTCGAGATAACGGATCGCGTCGCTGTGGCCGAGTTGCATCTTGAGCATGGCGGCCATGCCGACCATCGCCGGATTGTCAGACTTCAGCGATTCATCCAGTATGGCGGCATCGGTGAACTGACCCTTGGAGGTCAGATACGCCGCGACGATGACCTTGACCGGTTCGGTCAGCCCCGGCCAGCCGATCAACTGCTTGGCCTGTTCGACGGTCAACAGGTCCGACTCGATGGCGGAGGAAACCAGCTGCGCCTGCGTGGCCGAGTCTTTGATGTCGGCGACGAGGGCGAGATCGATTTTTTTGTCGGGGTCGATCTCGGCCAGGCCCAGCACGCCGTGAATCTGCATGACGGGGTGGTGCTTCTGGACGAGCTCGGAGAACAGCGGCTTGAGCTTGGGGTCGTGCATCTGACGCAGGGCGCGCAGCAGCACGTTGTGACGGCCGTTGCGATGCACGAGGGTGCACTTTTTCAGCAGCCAGACAGAACTGTCGGCGGTTTCATCCGCTGTCGCCGGCAGGCACGAACCCCAGGCGACCAGCACAGCCGCGACGATGAACATGAGCTTGCGTTGCATGGGGGTATTCTAACCGAACCGGCACCGGAGGAAAGCCGCGGGCTGCTTGCGCGTCAGAATGACCAGGGTCGCGTAGCGACCCGGCTATTGAGATTCCTTGCCTTGGGTCAGATGCTGACCACAGCCCGGCGCAGGTGGTCGACGAGTTGATCGATGCGCGGCAGGGGAACCGCCGGGTCAGGCGGCAGCTCGCGGCGGTCGTTGATCTGCTTGCCGATGCGCTGATGGGCGGTGATGATCGACGAGTGGTTGGGGCGCGACAGCCCGCGGGCCAGTTCGGGGTAGCTCAGCGTCGTCAGTTGACGGGCCAGGTGAATCACGATCGAGCGGGCGAGCACCACGCGTCGGTGGCGACAGCGGTCGAACACCTGCTTGGGCTCGACGCTCAACTCCTCGCAGACCACGTCGACGATCCGCTTCAGCGGCACCGGCCGATTGGCTCCGACGCCGGGTCGCCCGGGCTCGATGAGCTGATTGACAAGCGCCGCGCCGATGGGCCCCGAGGCGTGCGACGGGTTCAGCGACGCCAGCGCAGCCAGGCGCGTGATGAGCCCTTCGAGCTCGCGCACCGAGTCGATGGGGTGATCGGCCAGTTGATCGACGGCGCTGTCCAGCAGCATGAGATTGCGCCGCCGGGCCAGCGCGATGATCAGCTTGCGGCGGGTATCAATATCGGGGGCTTCGATGCGCACGACCATGCCGCTCATGAAGCGCGACACCAGCGCTTCGGAAAACTGCTTGATCAGTTTCGGGTGTGCATCCGAGGCGAGCACGAGCTTGGCGCCGTGAAGATCGATGGCGTCGAAGGTGTGCAGGAACTCGGTCTGCGTTTTGGACTTGTTGGAAAGGAAGTGCACATCGTCGACGACCAGCAGGTCGAGCCCGCGCAGCTTGCGCCGAAACTCGTTGAGCTTGCCGGCCTGCACGGCGGCGATGTACTGATTGGTGAACGCTTCGGCGGAGGTGTACCGCCAGCGCGCGTTGGGGTGGCGATCGACGAAGCGGCGGCAGAGTCCCTGAATCAGGTGCGTCTTGCCGAGGCCGCACGCGCCGTGAATGAACAGCGGGTTCAGCGGGGCGTCGGGTTCATCGACAAGCCGGCACGCCGCGGCGTAGGCCAGCTCATTGCACGAACCGATGATGAAGTCTTCGAGCCGATAGCGGAGCCTCGACGCCGGCCCCGGGTCAGGCGCACGCTTCGGCGCGGCCGGCGCCGGAGCGGGTTCAGCGGCCGTTTGCGGGGCGGCCTCGGCGTCGACATGAATGCGCACGTCGGCCGACTCGCCGATGAGCTTTTCGGCGGCCTGGTGCAACTCGGCATTGAAGTGGTTGTGAATCCAATCGGCGGCGAAACGGGTTGCCACAGTAATATGAAGCGTGCGGGCGCGCTGCTCGAAGGATGCGGTGTTCAACCACATTTCGAACTTGCGTTCGCCGACGCAATGAGCCACGGTCTGGGCCACACGACAAGCGCGCGGCTGTGTTTTGAGACTGACAGTCACGGATGATCCCCACTGATTCGAGCGAGACCCTGATGCTATTTCCCTGTCGCGTCGACTGCCGTACGGCGCGACAACTTCTCGGGCTCCGTGCCGGGGCGGCTGCCTGCGATCAACGACCAGACAATGCTTGATGCCTCATCGTCGGCTCGCCGCCGAGCGCGGTCTTCCGTGACCGAACAGTCCCACGATACGCTTGTTGGTTTTCCAGTCAATGGGGTGTTGCCGCATGCGCGAGGCGCGCAGCGCGGCAGAGTCTGTAGGCTCAGGCATTTGCTGACACGAAAAAAACTTTGTCCACCATCGCGCCGCGCCTGTGGGTAACTGTGTGGATAAATTGCCGGTCGATGTGTGTTGACATCGGCAATCAGTTTCGTGTATTGACACGCGCCGGTCGACTGGTGTTTTAACCCCTGAAACAAGCGGATCACATAGATGTCGGCGCATTGAGTCGACGGATCATCGCAAGCTTGCGCGTCACGCGCCGCAGGCCGAAACGACGATACAGCGCCAGCGCCGGTGTGTTGGTCTCATCAACGGCCAGCGTGAAGTACGTTTCCGGGCGCTCCGCGCATAACCACATGCCACGCTGCATCAGCAACGCTCCGTAACCGCGACCGCGCACGTGATGCGCCAGCCCGAGATAAACCAGTTCAACGCAATCGGCTGCCGGCACCGGGTTCAACAGCAACACGCCGATCGGCTCATCGTGCAATCGCATCAGCGTCCAAAGCGATGGATCAAACTCGCCGGCCCCGCGATGGCCCGCCAGCACGTCTTCGGTGCGGCGGATGCCCGCCAGGCCGGGGCAGTCCAGCGTCTGCTGGTAGCTGGCTTCGAGCACGTGCAGGTAGTCCTGCTTCGCCTGCGGGCGCCACGGTTCGAAGCTGATCCCGTCGATCTGCTGCGGCGGTGGGGCGGCGTGATGGCCGAGCCGCTTCTGCATGTAGCAAAGCGTCGACAGTTCGGTAAACCCCGCCGCCGCCAGGGCGTCACGCCGCAGGTCGTCATCGGGATCGATCAACGCCTGGGCGAGCGTGGCCTGGTCCGGCGTCATCGCTCCGCAGGCGGTTTCGATCACACGGGCCAGGTCCGGCAACAGCTTGCGCTTGCTCGGGCGGGCGGTGAAGATCATCGCCGTTCGCCCCGGTTGCGGCATGGCCACCACGGCGTGAACCAGCGTGCCTGAGTCATCGTAACTGCCATACATGACCCCGCCTTCGGAAGATTCCGCCGGGCTGGCGGGCCCGTCATCCACTAGGGAATCCAGGGTTTCCGAGGGTGGGGGGCCGTCGAGGGCGGATCGGGTATTGCGCGCCAGCAGGTCCATCAGGGCCGCGATGTGGCGCGACGCCTCGGTGAGATCTTCAGGCTGGATGCGGCGGATCCGATTCATGGTTAACGTGACGGCAGGAAAGCTTTTGACGAAATCGCCGGGTATGTTAGAATGCGAAACCTGACCTTGCCAGGAGGCCCCGTATGAAATCACAGACTCGGACCTTGTCGCTGACGGTGTTGCTGGTGCTGGGGATGGCCCTTGGGGCTGTAGCCGAGACGGCGCCGCAGCCGAATGTGGTCTCCAGCGCTTGGCAGCTTAGCGTCAAGTTCGACGCTCCGCGCGTCATCAGCTATCGCCTGCCTTCCGATGATCAGCCCCGGCTTTATCTTTACATGACTTACACCGTCGCCAACGAGACCGGCGAAGACCAGATGTTCATCCCCGATCTCTGGCTGCTGACCGACGGCGGCGACCTGCTGCAGGCCAACCGCGGCGTGGCGCCCAGCGTCTTCAAGGCCATTAAAAAATACCTCGACAACCCGCTGCTGGAAAGCCCGACCCAGATCGTCGGCAAAATCCTCCAGGGCAAGGACAACGCACGCGACGGCGTGGCTATCTGGCCCGTGCCCGACCACGATGTCGACATGCTCCGCATCTTCTTCGGCGGTCTGTCCGGCGAGGTCCACGAGGTCACCGACGCCAACACCGGCGAAAAGCACCTGCTTCGCAAGACCCTGATGGTCGAGTACCAGGCCCCCGGCGACCGGGCCCACATGGCCATCAAGCCCTTCATCAAGAAGAAGCAGGACTGGGTCGTCCGCTGAGTTTCAGGGCCGATCCGCCTGATCAGGACATTTAGCGGCGGGGCTTGCCCCGCGTGAAGTCGGTCGCTATACTTCCCGACTCAAATTTCCGCGAATAAGGACTCAATGTCATGGCTCATAAGAAGGGACAAGGCTCGACCCGCAACGGTCGCGATTCCAACCCGCAGTACCGCGGCATCAAGCTCTACGGCGGCGAACGCGCCTCCGCCGGCTCGATCATCGTCCGTCAGTGCGGCACCCGCTGGCAGCCCGGCTACCAGGTCAAGCGCGCCAAGGACGACACCCTCTTCGCCCTCGTCGACGGCGTGGTCCGCTTCTCCGGCCGCCGCGTGCATGTCGACTCGGTCGAAACCGCCGAAGCCTGAACCCGTCCACGACCAACACGACTTGAACGAGCGACCCCACCGGTCGCTCTTTTTTGTACGATGACTCCGCAACGCGAGTCAAAAGAAAGTTGACGGGATCAACAGGATCAATAGCAAGTAAAGAGAATCCTTATTGTCCTGTCGATCCTGTTGATCCTGTCAACGCTCTTGCTTTCTGGAATTTATCTGATGCTCGTGGATCGCGCGGTCATTTTCATTCGGGGCGGCAAAGGCGGCGATGGCATGTTCAGCCTCCGCCGCGAAGCCTACGTCCCCAAGGGCGGGCCCGACGGCGGCGACGGCGGCAAGGGCGGCCACGTCATCCTCCTGGCCACCACCGGCGTCGACACCCTCCTGGACATGGCCGGCAAGCATCACTGGTACGCCCCCAACGGGCAGCCCGGCAAGGGCAAGTCCATGACCGGCCGCGATGGTGAAGACCTCATCATCCAAGTCCCCCCCGGCACGCTCGTGTATGACAACGAAACCGGCCTGCTGCTGGACGACCTCGACGCCCCCGACAAGCAGATGATCGCTGCACGCGGCGGGCGCGGCGGGTTCGGCAACGAGCATTTCAAATCCGCCACCAACCAGGTGCCGCGTCAGACCACCCCCGGCGAGCCCGGCGAGGAAAAGACGCTCCGCCTCGAACTCAAGCTCATCGCCGACATCGGTCTGATCGGCAAGCCCAACGCGGGTAAGTCCACGTTGCTGTCGCGCCTGTCCAAGGCCCGGCCGAAGATCGCCGACTATCCGTTCACCACGCTGCAGCCCCAACTCGGCATCGCCGAGCTGATCGGGTATCGCCGCCTCGTGATCGCGGACATCCCCGGCCTCATCGAAGGCGCCGCCGGCGGGGCGGGCCTCGGGCACGACTTCCTCCGCCACATCGAACGCACCCGCATCCTCGTCCACCTGTTGGAACTCGAACCGTCCGACGGGTCCGATCCGTTTGACAACTACCGCGTGATCCGCCGCGAGCTCGATGGCTACAGCCATCTGCTCGCCGAGAAGCCGGAGATCGTCGCGGTGAACAAAGCCGACCTGCTGGGCGGCCCCGAAGACGCCGCCACGGCCGTGTCGATGCTCGAAGCTGAGCTCAAGCGCCCCGTGATCGCCATCAGCGCCGCCACCGGCGTCGGCTGCAACGACCTGCTGGAAGCCTGCTGGACCCAACTCCACCCGCAGGATGACTGACGTATCGACCGTGGCGGAGCGATGAGGGGTGTTTGCCACGCTCCAGGGGGCGGAATTTGGGTCAAACGCTGAGGTGGGTTTCCCAAAGACAGCCTGCCGTTTCGCTATACTCATTTAGGGATGACCATGAATCTGATTGCGATCAATGTCGGTAATACACGCACGCAGCTCGGGGCTTTTGCCGAGGGCAAGGTCGTCGAGCAGACGCACGTGAGCAACGACGACCTCGGCGAATTGTCCGCGATCGCCCGGCGGATGTATGAATCGGCTTCCGGGGGCGGTGAGGATGTGGTGGTGTACCTGGCGTCGGTCAACGACACGGTGTCCACCCAGGTCGAGCGCATCGTTGGCGAGGCGCTGGATCAGAAGATCTGGCGGATGGAGTCCGATGTGAACATCCCGATCGGGCGCAAGCTCGATGGCGGGGCCTTCGTCGGGGAAGACCGCCTGCTGGCGGCCGCCGCGGCGTATGACAAGTTCAAGCAGGCGGCGATCGTCGTCGATGCCGGCACCGCGGTCACGGTTGACTTCGTCGACGGCGAAGGCACCTTCCACGGCGGGGCGATCCTGCCGGGCATGCGCATGATGCTCCAATCGCTGCATGAACACACCGCGCAGCTTCCGGGCGTCGAGCCGGACAAGCCCGCCGAGCCGATCGGTCACAACACCGCGCAGGCGATGCTCAGCGGCGCATTTCACGGCGTGCGCGGGGCGGTCCGCGAATTGGCCGAGAAGTACGCCGAAATCTACATGGCCTATCCGAAAATCATCGCCACCGGCGGCGACGCTGAGTTGCTCTTCGACGGATACGACCTGGTCGAAGCCATCATCCCCGAGCTGACGCTTTCCGGCATGGCCATCGCCCACCGCCACGCGATGGCGCAATCCGAGTGAACCCATGGTTCAGCAGAACCCCAACGCCATCAGCGATCCGAAGCAGGCTCTGCTGTTGAACCGCATCATCTGGGCGGCGATCGGCATGGGCGTGATCGTCTTCGGCGGCATCGTGATCGGCATGGGCATATCGATCACCGGTGCCGAGGGGCTCGACGACTGGACGCCGATCTTGTTCTACGCGGCCTGCGCGATGGTGGCGACGGCAATTCCGATGGGGCTTTTTATACGCGGGCAGATCTTCAAGCGCGGGTGGGTCGGTGATGTGATCACCCCGCAGGCTTACACGCAGGGCAACATCATCGCCTGGGCGTGTTGCGAAGCGCCGGCTTTTTTATCGCTGGTGTTGGTGATGCTCTCCGGGCAGATCACGCCGAACATTTATCCCGCGATCGCAGCGTTCGTGATGCACCTGCTGCTTTGGCCCAACGGCCGGGCGATGTTTGGCCCGGCAACTGAATCGTTGGAGGACCGTTATCCGACATCCCTCTGAAAGGAGCTGACCCATGACGCAGTCCAAGTCCGCTCAACCTGTTTCAATGACCATGGTGCATGCCATGCGCCGGGCGCTGATGCTCTGGTTTGTCCTGGTGGTCATCAGCGCGTTCTCACTGGGCGTGGCGTTTGTGCTGGTCACCACCTCGTCGCAACCGCAGACCGTGCCGCCGCCGTCGGACCCGTGGTTCATCGCTTCGGCGCTGATGCTGGGGTTGGTGGTGCCGGCGTGCGTGGTCGCGCATTGGCGGATGTTCCGCAGCCACTGGCGGCAGGGCGTCGTTGAACCCGGCGGGTATCTGCGCGCCTCGGCGATCCTCTGGGGCGGGCTGACGCTCACGGCCATCGTCATCGCCATCGGCGTGGTCCAGCGCAACACGCTGATGCCCGACCTGACACTGGCCGGCCCGACGATCGCGCTGCTCTTGCTCAGTTGGCCCAGCGGTTGGTCGATGACGCACGCAACCCCGCGCCGCTACGAGGATGACGCTGAAATCCTGCATTTTCAGGGTCCCGGCGCCTGAGCCACCCGCGCCGAGCTTCGTGACCGTGCCCGTGTCCGTATCCGCTCGCGCCCCCGGTCCCTCTGTCCCCGTCCCTGTCTTTGCCCCGACTCATGTTCCAACGCCAATTATTCCAAACACAGGAAAGACTCGGGCGTCAGGATGTGGCACAGCCGCCCTCGGCTGTGCGGGCGATGACTTCAGCACAGCCGAGGGCGGCTGTGCCACAGTGCTGCATCCAGCCTCAAACAAAGACCCGAGTTTTTCGGCAATGCGGTATTACGCGTCCCGACCAAAATTCTAACGTTCTTAATAACATTAGAATTTCGACTTGCAGCAGCGGGGCGATCGGTGTAATTCTTCGACCTGAATGAACCCGAAGCGTGTTACAACCCGTCGGTCGCAAGCGTCGCCGAAGGTGCGCTTCAGCATCGTCACCGCGCCGGCTCCCGGTGCGATCGGCATCATCCAACTGCACGGGGTGTCCGTCGTAACCTTGCTGCGCGAGTTGACCGGCGCCGCGGACTTCACCGGTGCGCGACTGGTCGACTTTGGTGAGATCGACCAGGGTCTGGCCGTGATGCTGCGTGACGACTGGGCGCAGCTTTTTCCGCATGGCGGGCCGCGGGTGATGCAGCGCCTGACCCAGCGGCTGATCGAACTCGGCGCTGAGCCGGTGACGGCACCCGATCCGCGCGAGGTCTATCCTGAAGCGGGCAGCGATCTCGAAGCCGATATGCTCGATGCGCTGGCTAAGGCCGCCAGTCCCGCCGCCATTGATCGGCTGCTGGATCAACCCCGCCGCTGGCTCGACTGGTTTGCAAAAGCGCCCTCTCCCTTTCAGGGTGAGGGCCGGGGTGAGGGGCAAAACGTTCAACCCCCGAATCACGCGAGACGACATGACCATGTACCGGGCTTCACCCCTCACCCAGCCTCTCCCCTGGAGGGGAGAGGGGCAGTCGATCCCCGTGATCATCTGATCACGCCGCCGGCGGTCGTTCTCGTCGGCCCGGCGAATGTCGGCAAGTCGACGTTGAGCAACCTGGTGACCGGTCGGGCGATGAGTCTGACGGCCGATCTTCCCGGCACCACGCGTGACTGGGTCGCCGGCCTGGCGGAACTGCCGACGCCGATCGGCGAGCTGGCCGTCCGCTGGTTCGACACGCCCGGTCTGCGCCAGTCCGATGACCCCATCGAGCAGCGGGCCATCGAACTGGCCGGTCGCGTGATCGAATCAGCCGATGTGCTGATTGCCGTGGCCGACCCGGCGTCGGGTTTTGCCGATTCCGCCGCCTGTCCGCGTCAGCCTGACCTGTTCGTGATGAACAAGGCTGACCTGCTTGTACCTCTCCCACCGGGAGAGGTCGGCCCGGCGGGCCGGGTCAGGGCGTCTTCAAATCGCAGTCATGTTGAAGCGCGACGGCGGCATTCTGCCGAAGCACCCTCACCCCAACCCTCTCCCGGAGGGAGAGGGAGTCCAGACATCCATATCTCTGCCCTGACCGGCCAGGGGCTTGAGGCGCTGTCGGCCGCCATCGCCGATCGACTCGGCCTGACGTCCGATACTGATGCCGACACCGGGCCGTGGGCCTTCTGCGAGCGTTTGCGTTGCCTGGCCGGGTCCGCCGATCGGCAAGCCCTGGGGGCATATCTGGGGGCATGATTGCCCGCCGCCTGCGGGATGCTTAAACTACAAGTCCATGCGTACGAGGCTGATCACAACTTGTAGCCTGCTGGTGGCGATGTCGCTGGTGCTGACCGCCTGCGAGGATTCCAATCGCATCGCCGTCAACCCCAACGACCCCGGCGCGCCCGCCGCCATCGTGGGGCTGTTGCCGTCGGCCCGGCCGCCGGTGCATGATGTGCCCGTGCCCGCCGGGTTCAAGCTGCAGGAATCGGTCTCGCGCAGCTACAGCTCGGCCGACTCGCGCTTCATCGATCACACCTACAAGGGCGACGCCGACAAGATCGACGTGACCCAGTTCTACCGCAAGCAGATGCCCACCAAGGGATGGACCTTCCGCGGGTCGCAGATGGTTCGCGGCGTGATCCATCTCCGCTACGAGCGGCCGACCGAATTCTGCGATGTCTCCATCGCCGGGTCCAACAACATTTTCGGCCCGACCTCGACCGTCAACATCAACCTTCAGACCGTCGGCCGCGGCGAACCCGCCCGGTGATCACCGCCGACGTTTCCTTCTAACAGCGAATCGACCTCATGGACTCACAGCACCGCCACGAACTGCAAACCAACGACCTCGAAGAATTCATCACACACTTCAAGGAGTGGTGGACCAAGCACGGCACCAACACGCTGATGGGCATCCTCATCATCGTTGCCGTGATCTTCTTCATGCGTTGGTACTCCGGCCGCGAAGACCGCATTCTCAACCAGGCCTACGGTGAACTCGCCGCCGCCGCCGATCCCTTCGCCAAGACCGAGGTCGCCGGCAAGTATGAGTCGATCGACGGGTTCGCTTCGATCGCTCGCCTGCAGGCGGCCGACATGCTGCTGCGCCAGGCGATCGGCGTCATCCCCACGCCCAACAGCGACGACGCCCCGGCCGGTGAAGAGCGCACCAACATGCTTAACCAGGCCGCGACGCTCTACGAACGCGTCACCAATTCCGGCGCCACGAAGCTGCAGGTGCTCAACGCCCGTTTCGGTCTGGCCTCGGTCAAAGAGTCCCTCGGTGAATTCGACGCCGCCCGCGATCAGTATCAGAAGGTGCAGGAAGAGGCCGGCAGCGACTGGCCGACCCTCGTCGCCAAGGCCAAGCGCCTCGAAGGCGACCTCGCCGAAATTCGTCGGCCCGTGAGCTTCCCCGAGCCGCCGGCCGCGCCCGCCATCAGCGCGCCGGATCCCGCCACCGAAGGCTCCATCAACCTCTCGCCGGATCTGACCAACATCATCCCCGCGGCGCCTGCCGTGCCCGCCGCCCCTGAAATTCCCGGCGAAAAACCCGCGCCGTCCAACTGACGTTCAACGCCGCCTGTTTAACGATCACGCTACCGACGCGCTCGCCTGCGGCTCGCGGCTAAACGGTTCACCATGGCCGACGATCCAACACGAAATATCTCCCCTGATGATCCGGATGCCGGCGATGAGTTCGACGCGCTGGAGGAATCCGACGGCGCCCAGCACCGCCGCTTTCGCCTGCAGCGTGATATCAAGCGGCGGCTGGATCGTTACCTGCGTTCCCGCCTGCCGGGTCTTTCTCGCTCGCGTCTGCAGAAGCTGATCAACGAAGGCGCCGTCACCGTCAACCGCGACATTCCCAAAAGCTCGACGATCGTCAAGCAGGGCGACATCGTCGACATCATCGTCCCGCCGCCGGCCATCAAGCAGATTCCCGCGGAGGACATCCCCATCGATGTGCTTTACGAAGACGAGCACATCATCGTCGTCAACAAGCAGGCCGACCTGATCGTCCATCCCGCCCGGTCAAATCTGCACGGCACGCTGGTCAACGCGCTGGCCTGGCACTTCCGCCACATCAGCGCCAACGGGCTGGAGGCTTTGTCCAGCGTCGGCGTCGACGAGTTTCGCCCCGGCATCGTGCATCGGCTGGACAAGGACACCACCGGCGCGATCATCATGGCCAAAACCGATGAGGCCCACTGGCGGTTGAATAAACAGTTCGAGCTGCGCACCACGCAGAAGTACTACCTGGCGATCGTGCACGGCGAGATGAGGCCGCATTCGGATGTCATCGATCAGCCCATCGGTAAACACCCGACCGTGAACGAAGCCTACGCGGTCCGCCACGACAACACCGGCCGCGACTCGGTGACGATCTACCGGGTGCGCGAGGTTTTCGATGGGTATTCACTGGTCGAATTGGAGCTGAAGACCGGCCGCACGCACCAGATCCGTGTGCACCTGACCTACCTGGGCCACCCGATCGTCAGCGACATCATCTACGGCGGCGAGCCGCTGGGTACCCCGGAGATCGAAACGCTTCCGCACGTCGCCGGGGCTCAACCGATGTTGACCTTCGCCCGCATGAAAGACGAGGGCCAGCGCATCTGGAAGAAGATCGGCGAGCGCGACGACCTGCTGATCCGTCGCCCCGCCCTGCACGCCGCCGTCCTCGAAATCGAGCACCCCGTGCGCGGCGGCCGCATCACCTTCACCGCGCCGCTGCACAACGACATGGCCCATCTGATCCGCACCCTCCGCGAAAAGCGCCCCAAGTCAGGCCCGCTCTCCCCGCCGGGGGCCGCCGTCGACCTCGACAAGATCATGCCAACTGATTAACCGCAGAGAACGCAGAGGTCGCTGAGACGGAAAGATTGTACTTACACCTTCTGCGCACTCCGCGTGTTCTGCGGTTTGTCTTCTCTTATTGCCCCCAGATATCCCGCAGCAGTTTGAACGTCTCCGGATCGTACTGCCGCAGTTCAGCCCGATTAAACGGGTAAAAGTCATTAACCCAGAAGAACGACTCGCTGAGTTCGGCGAAGAATTCCTTGTGGTCAGTCATGGCGTAGTGTTTGACCGTGTCGCCGTTCTGCAGCATGACTTTGTCGTACTTGCCGGATGCTGTCGCCACGTCGTAGGCCGCTTTGATCCGGGCTTCATCGAAGCCGAGCACCTGGTCGTGATAGGCGTGAAACAACTCGTGCAGCAGGCTGTTGATCGGGGTCTTCCGCCACGAGAGGATGTTTTTCGCGTTGGCGATTTCGATGGTGCCGGTTTTTTCGGGGATGTACCCGTGCGCGATGAGCCACTGGCGGTTGGGGTGGTACTGCGTGCGGTGGGGGTAGTCATACTCGACGAAGATCTTCACCCGGCGCATCGCTTCCAGCGGTTTGTCCGGCAGGATCAACCGGGCGCGATGAAGCTGGCATCGCACTTCATCGAGCACCTGATCGCGCAGATCATCATGCCCGGCATACCGCCCGGACACGAGCACCTCCCATCCCGCGATCGTCATCTTCTGATAGCTGTCGATCGGATCGTTGTGCAATCGCGGCTCGTCAGCCATTGCACAGGTAAACAGGATCAATGTCAAAAACATACCGAGTTGCGTTCTAGCCATCGCAATGTCCTTGGCTGATTTACATTTTATTGTTTTGGACAAACTCCAAGAGTGGATGCATGGCAACAAAAGTATCTGCGAATAATTCGACCGCATCTTTAGATTGTATGACAGGGCAGTCATATGAGAATGTGATCTGGACGCCCATCTGCATGTTGGATCGTTTTTGTGTGAGCAGTGAATAAATTGCGTTTAGCCATTCGGGCTGCTGGCGTATTTTGGAATGGGTCGATGGCACAACCACGCGTAAGTCGGTACTGAGCCGAGCATCCTCTATTCCATGTGAACGCTGGCTCAAAAAATGGCGTTGCAAAACGTATAGGCGTGGGGTTGCGTGTCGTGACCGTTTCAAAATTGGCCGTGTGTTACGTTCAATCCTGGCGATAAGATCACGAAAACCATCCAGGCCCAGAGATCGCATACGACTTTTGACGCCACCCTTGATCCCATTCGGAATGGTGATCGAGGCATGGGCATCCTGACGGTTGATCACCATAGTCAAGTGCGGATGATCAGTGAATTGTTTTGCGTGTCGTGCGGCACGTAACGATATGAAATCCCAAACGGCATCTCGACCTCGCCCGGTGATCGCAGTCCTTCCTTTGCTCTGCGAATCAGCGCCGATCTTAATCAGTTTTTGGTGTGTCCGAAGTGCATCGCCAAGCAGTCGGATCAGGCGTTTCCCTTCCCGGTAGGTATATGGGGCGTCCTTATTGAATTTCAGGCCATCAAATTGAGTCAATGTGCCCCGGATACCGTAATTTTTGGCGATCATGCGTGACTCGTATGCGTTCAGATAGTCGACAAATGTGCGTGCCCATGTATGGCGATCGGAACGCGATGAAAACCACGTGTAAACCTCTCGCCATTCTTTGTAAATGAAATCTACTGACGCCGGCTTCTTTGGCTTGTCGACAGAGATCAGTACTACTGTGGGTTTCTCGTAACCATGCCTTTCAGCGGTTCGTGTATGCCTGCGAAGTTGGTCAACACTGATTCCGGCCTGAACCTTCACTTCGAGAAGGACACACCAGCCATTGTCGTCGAAAAAACATCCGTCCGGGATGCCCCGCGATTCGGATTCGTCGTCTTCCGTAGGCATGCCTGGGATTTGTTGCTGTCCCAGTTGAATCTGGCCGGCCGATGGATGCGACTTGACACCCAGAAAGCGAAGGAATGGTGCGACCAGTTGGCGATCTTGAGCGAGCGTACTCATTAGGGCATGAGTCAGCTGATTTTCAGGCTGATCATACTGATCGAGCACGTTGCGCATGATGCCGATCTCCGGCGGCAATCAAAGTCCAACAATATTGAAACCGCAGTCGACGTAGAGGATTTCGCCGGTGGTGCCCGACGACATGTCGCTGAGCAGGTAGACCGCGGCGTTGCCGACCTCTTCGCCGGTGTTGGCGCGCTTCAGGGCGGCCTTCTTTTCCTGGTGGGCGATCATTTCGTCCATGCCGCCGACGCCCGCTCCGGCGAGTGTCTTGAACGGACCGGCCGAGATCGAGTTCACGCGGATGTTGCGGCCCTGGTCGCCGAGTTCATACGCCAGGTAGCGCGTCGTGTGCTCCAGGCACGCCTTGGCCACGCCCATCACGTTGTAGCCGGGCACGACTTTCTCGCCGCCGAAGTAGGACAGCGACACCATCGACCCGCCATTGGGCATGATCGGCATGGCCCGCTGCGCCATCGCCACCAGCGTGTACGCCGACACGTCCATCGCCTGCGTGAACGCCGCCCGCGGCGTCTTGTGGAACATATCCGGCTTCAGGTAATCACGATCGGCAAACGCGATCGAGTGCACGACGAAGTCGATCGACCCGAAGTCCTCACCGAGCTTGGTGAACACGCGGTCGAGGTCTTCATCGTTGCCGGCGTCGCAGGATTCGAGCCAGGGATCGGTGATGCCCAGCGATTCGACCGCCTTGCCGACGCGCCGCTCCATCTTGCCCAGCGGCAGATACGTGAAAGCGAGTTGCGCCCCTTCGCGGACCAGCGCCTGCGCAATGAAATACGCATAGCTGCGCTCATTGGCAATGCCGAAAACGATACCCTTTTTGCCGTCCATTAAACCCATGTGCCGGGCTCCTTGCTTGCGGGGGAAAGTGCATCAGCCTACCCGAAGTTGTACATGCGGCCAAGTGGGCCGACCAGTCTGCTGGCCTGTGGTTGAGAGCGAGGATCAAATAGGTCAAGACAACGTTTTGGCAGATCATTCAACCCGCCCGCAGCCGCCAAATCAGTTGCGTAAATCCAGCCCCATGGGGCTTGTGAGGCGAAACACTCCGTACCACACAGGAAACAGGAGACCGGGACAGGGAACTAGGAACGGGGGGCCGGGACATAGGGCCATGACCCGGCCGACGCGCCGCGACGAAGCCTGTTGCAGATCAGCACTCGATCATTTCGCGGTTGGCCTCATTGCCCAATCCGCCAAAACGGATGTCTCTGTGTTGCCACCAAAAGATAAGTATTTAGCCTAAATACATAATATGTTTCATTGACACAGATAAGTATTTAGGCTAAATACAATCTTATGACCAGACCTTTATTAAGCGAAGCGGATCGGGCGGATGTGTTTCGTGGAGTGGCGCATCCATTGCGGCGGAAGGTGCTTCATCTGTTGGGCGAGGGGGAGTTATCCGTGACGCAGATGTTGACGGCGGCGCAAGTGGCGTTGCCGACGTTGTCGGCGCATCTCGCGGTGCTTCGGGAAACCGGCCTGGTGAGTCAACGCGTCGTTGGACAGCGCCGTCTCTATCGCCTGCGACCGGCGGCCCTGCGGTCGATTACGCGGTGGGTTGATTCCGTCAAGGGGTAAGTTGGTAAGGCTAACGCTGGTTGAACTGTGAGGCGTGTTTGGGGAGGGTGAGCTTGTTGTTTTAAGGGCGAAGCGCAGTTGCTGAATGAGGCTGAGATTGTGATAATTCATTGCACATGTCTCATACTGCTATGCCATTCCGGGCGAATGAATCGATGGCGGAACGACGCCCGCCGCGGGTGAGCGAGGCGATCCTCGGGCTGGTTGTGTTGGCCGTGTTGATCTTCAGCATTCCGTTGTTTTATGGGGTGCCGGCTTATGCGCTGGGCTTGGTGATGTTCGTGTCGGTCTTCGGGTGGATGCTGGGTTATCCATACTATCTGCGACGGCGAGGTGTTGATCTGACATTCGGGCGGGCCGGGCTCAAGCGGCTGGCAATCGAGTCTGGTTGGGCGATTGCAGCTTGGGTTGTGATCGCGGTTTTGCTGGTGGCGATTGGCACGGCGATACAGGTCTTGTGGCCGAGGTTGGACACGCAAACGCGATTTGATCGTCTGGTCGAATATGGCTGGATGTCGGACTCGATCTGGCTGTATCTATTTGTGGCATGCACGGTGGGGCCGGTGGCGGAAGAGGTGTTTTATCGCGGCTTTGTGCAGAAGGCTTTCAGTCAACGTATGTCAGTGTGGAAAGCGGTACTTTTGCAAGCGGTGCTTTTTGCGGTTTATCACCAGGTCGGGTTGTACGCGGGGGTGCTTGTTTTCGTCATGGGTGTGGGGGTGGGAGGGTTGTACGCATGGCGCAAATCACTGTGGGCGCCGATTGGGGTACATGTGCTGAACAATACGGCGCACTGTGGATACATCGCATGGATCATCCTACAGGCTGGCGCCACACCACAACTCGGTGTCAGTCTGGATGATGCATATGACGGCGGCTGCCGTGTAATCGAAGTCGTGCCGGATCAGGCTGCAGACAAGGCAGGGGTGAAGGTGGGGGATGTCATTCTGAAATTGAATGAGACGACGACACCAAATACCGGCGCGCTGATTGACGCGGTGGGGCGGCATGAGGTGGGCGAGAAGGTTACACTGACCATCTTGTCAGGCCAAGCAGATCATCCGCGGCTCGAACTGCCGGTCGAACTGTCATCAAAGATGTCTGTGCAGCGTCGCCGTATGTACGAATGGGTCCAGCAGCAGGCTCAGCAACAGCACCAGAAACTCGTTGATGAGCAGGATGACTAGACACGGTGCGATTTTCGCGATCAGGTTAGTTTGCTGCGAATAACATGTCGGATGATTCATGTACGGATAGTCGGTCATGTTTGCGACTGAATCGCCATCGTCGGGGGAGGAACAGGCGTCGAGGCATCGGCAGGCCTGGCTTATCGTCATCACCCTGGTGCTGGTCATTCTGGCGGGGGGCGTGGTGTTGCTTCAGGTCGGGGCTGAACCGTGGCTGGGCGTGGCGATCAGTAGCGGCAGCAGCGCGGGGTGTGTCGTCGTCGAGGTGATCCCGGGACAGGCGGCCGAACAGGCGGGCGTGAAGGAGGGTGATGTGATCCTCGAACTCGATGGCAAACCGACGCCGGACCCGCGGGCGCTGATCGATGCGGTGGGGCGGTGTCGTGTCGGAGACAAGGTCACGCTGACGATCGTGTCCAGCGAGGCGGATCATCCGCAGGTCGAGCTGACTGCGGAGTTGACGTTGAAGACCACTTGGTTTCGCCGGTGGCTGCGTGAGTGGTGGTTAAGCTTTTGACGGATCGGCAGACGCGGCGGGCAAGCTTGCCGGCTAAACGGGGGACGATCTTACGGCAGCTCGCGCAGGCGGATGTTGCGGAACTTCAGCGGGGCGCCTTCGGATTCGAGGCAGAGGTGGCCGGTGCGGGGTTCGCACTGGTTGCCGCCGGAGACCTCTTCGCCGTTGACCCACAGGCGGACTTCACCGTTGATGCAGCGGAAGTAGTAGTGGTTCCACTGGTTGATGCCGCGTGAACGTTGCTGTGTCGGGAAGCTGCGGCGGCCGTTGGGGGAGATCGGCGGGAAGGGTTTCATCTGCGACTTGCCGACGGCGAACACATCCCCGTGGCAGGTGAACCAGTCGGCTTTGCGCTTGCCGTCTTTTTCGTAGTTCTCTTTGTATCCGAGGTCGAGGACTTGAATCTCGATGCCGCCGGGTGGGAGTTGCCCGGGCTTGAGGCCCTCCAGCGCCGACGGCGGGCACCAGGCGAACATCCCGCTGTTGCCGGCGTGCTTCAGGTGCATCCACTGGAAGACGACTTCGAAATTCGTGTACTGCTTGACCGAGCGGAAGACCCCGACGGGTGTGCCCTTGCAGTGGGCGACGTTGTCGGCGTCCCACGACCAGGTGTCCGGGTCGCAGTTGACATTGGTGAAGTCGTCTTTGGTCAGCGTCACGAAGCCGGGCTCATCGCCGGTGATGATGGCGCGGGTGACCGGGGCCTGCGGCTCGTCGGCGAGTGAGCGATCAGGGCTTGCGGCGCAGGCGGCCAGCGAGGTGACCGAGGCGCCGAGCATGCCGCGACGCGTCCAGCGGGGGGACTTGGGGCTCATGGGTTGCTCCGAATGTGAACAAGCGATGCCGGCGGGTGACATCAGAATCGTTGATGTCATGAAATCAGTCAATCTTACCGTATCATCGAAGGCGTCCATCGCCTTCACTTCTTCAGGCCGAGCCGCTTCAAGGTGTGGGTGCGCTGCTCGGGCGATGGTCCTGCTCGTAGCAATTTTTGGAGTGCGAGTCTTTCTTGCCGCGACAGAATCCTGTTCGGCCACCTGGCCAGCGCGTTCAAGTTTGCACAACGCATAAACCACGGCTCACAGTGATCTTCAAAAAACCGAACAAGGTCATCGATGCACCGCTCAAACATACTACCGGACTTGGCGTTGAACCGAAGATGATATCGATTTTTTCGGGAAACCACGGCATCGCTCACCGGTCCATGAATATAAGCCGTGTCGAGCGGTGCATCCAATATGTATAACGAGCATTCAACACGGATATCAACTTCGGCACAGATGGGGGCCCCATAGGTCTCACCGCTGCGATGAAAATAAATAGTGTCAGCCGAATCCGAATTCAGCCGCACCCAGAATCGTCGTTTTGTGCCTTGAAATCCGAATGGCGCAATCCGTTCTCCGAAACTTCTGCAGGCGTTGTCGAATCCCGCTCGAACGATCTTGCTGTACTCGGAAACTATCGCGATATCCCCCAGCCGGTTGTATTGAATCCGAATAACATCGTGGTATTCACGAGTCACCGCATGATAGTATAGTATACGTCGATCTATACATCTTAGGGTTAACAGCTATCGGTTTGCACTCCTTGAACCTCTCGTGGGTGACGGTTGTGAATAGCCGGGTCGCTACGCGGCCCTGGCCTTGGGCTGCGTAGCGGCCCGGCTAGGGCGATGATGCTTGCGCAACGCAAACACCCGATGTTGACAACGCCCCCCAGACCCGATAATTATGCTTCATGGAACACAAGATCATCATTGACGGTATCACTTTCGACGACGTTCTGCTGCTTCCGGCACGCAGTGATTTCCTGCCGATGGACGCCGACGTCTCCACCCGCCTGACCCGCAATATCCACCTGAACATCCCGCTGATCTCGGCGCCGATGGACACGGTCACCGAAGCGTCGCTGGCGATCGCGCTGGCGCAGGAGGGCGGGCTCGGGGTCATTCACAAGAACATGCCCATCGAGGCGCAGGTTCGCGAGGTCGTGAAGGTCAAGCGGTCGGCCAACGGCGTGATCGCCGAGCCGCAGACGCTGCCGCCGAGCGCCCTGGTCGCCGAGGCCCGCCGGCTCATGCGCGAGCACAACATCTCCGGCGTGCCGATCACCGAAGACGGAACGCCGCGCGGCAAAGTCGTCGGCATCCTCACCCGCCGCGACCTCAAATTCCTCGAACACGACGAACGCCCCATCCGCGAAGTCATGACCGACGACGGTCTGATCACCGGCCCGCCGAACACCACCCTCGAGCAGGCTGAGCACATCCTCAATCGCAACAAGGTCGAAAAGCTGCTGCTGGTCGACGAGGCCATGCGACTGCAGGGGCTGATCACGATGCGCGATGTCGACATGCTGCATCAGTTTCCCCGCGCCTGCCGTGACGCGCGCGGCCGGCTCCGCGCCGGGGCGGCGGTCGGTGTGCATCAACTGGATCGCGTGGACGCGCTGATCGAAGCCGAGGTCGACGTGATCATCGTCGACACGGCCCACGGTCATTCGGCCAACGTCATCGAGACCGTGCAGAAGATCAAGCAGAAGCACGACATCGATGTGATCGCCGGCAACGTCGCCACGACGCAAGGCGCGCAGGATCTGATCGACGCGGGCGCCGATGCGGTGAAGGTCGGCATCGGGCCGGGCTCGATCTGTACGACGCGCGTGGTGTCGGGCGTGGGCGTGCCGCAGATTTCAGCGGTGGTCAACGCCTGCAAGGCGGCCGATCCGGCGGGCATTCCGATCATCGCCGACGGCGGGGCACGCCACTCCGGCGACATCACCAAGGCGCTGGCGGCCGGGGCGTCGGCGGTCATGCTCGGGTCGCTTTTCGCCGGGCTCGATGAGTCGCCGGGCGAGATGGTGATTCACAAGGGCCGTCGGTACAAGTCGTATCGCGGCATGGGTTCTGAAGGCGCGATGATGGCCGGCTCGGCGGATCGCTACGGGCAGAAGGGCATCACGGAGAAGCGCAAGTTTGTCCCCGAAGGCGTCGAAGGGCGCGTGCCGTATCGCGGGCCGCTGGGCGAT
This sequence comes from Planctomycetales bacterium ZRK34, assembly GCA_014873095.1. Classification (GTDB taxonomy): domain Bacteria; phylum Planctomycetota; class Phycisphaerae; order Phycisphaerales; family Zrk34; genus Zrk34. The sequence goes on along the minus strand of CP050848.1, from coordinate 819,508 downwards.
TTCGTGTATCAGCTTGTCGGCGGATTGCGGGCGGGTATGGGCTACTGCGGCACGCCGACGATCGCCGACCTGCGGGCCAACGCCAAGTTCTGCCGCATCACCGGCGCGTCGCTGGCCGAGAGCCACCCGCACGACATCACCATCACCAAGGAAAGCCCGAACTACTCCATCGAGTACCACGTCGAGGAATAGGGTGGCGTTTGCCGCGGTATACGGTAGAATGTACTGTCGCAGTCGTTGTGACAGAAAGCACATGGACGCGGCGCTGGTGTCCGGCGCCGCGGTTTGAACAACTCTAATTTCCGAATTCCGGAAGGAGTCTCGTATGATCCGCACACTGATGATGTTGGTTCTCGGCGCTTCGCTGACGGTGGGCTTCACCGGCGTGATGACCGGTTGTGAGAAGAAGTCCGACACCGAGAAGATGGTGGACGACGCCAAGGACAAGATGGAAGACGCCGCAGACACCGCCAAGGACAAGGCCGAAGACGCTGCGGAAGAAGTCAAGGACGCCGTCAAGGACGCGACCAACTGATCGGCCGACCTTCGGCTTGATAAGCAAACCCTCACACCGCGTCGCGGCCTGCGGCGCGGTGTGTTTTTGCGCGGCGACCGGGCTGCTGCAACCGGCGGCGAGTTGGTCTATAATGGTCGCCTTACCGCAGCCTTCTGACCGCCTTGTCCGCGCTTATGGATCAAACCGCCGCACAACTGGATCGCTCGACGTTGATGGCGCTGGTCGACGCCAGCCGTGCGATCATCGGTGAGTTTGAATTGGAGGCGGTGTTCACACGACTCGCCGAGCACGCCGCCGCGGTGCTTCAGGCCGAGGGCGCCAGCGTGCTGCTGTTTGACGAGCCGCGCAAGAAGCTGGTCTTCGCCACGGCGATTGGCCCCGGGGCTGAGGCGATCGTCGGCGAGCGCTTCGACGCCGAACTCGGCATCGCCGGCCAGGCGGTGAAAAACCGCCGGGCCATGTGCGTCAACGACGTCCGCGCCAACCGCCACTTCTTCCCGGGCATCGACGCCAAAACCCAGATGCGCACACGCGGCATCCTCGCCGCCCCGCTGATCCATCAGGACCAGGTGCTCGGCGTGGTCGAGGTGTTGAATCCGGTCGACCGTGAAGCGTTCAATCGGCGCGACCTGGAGTTGTTCGAGGTGTTCGCCAACATGGTCTCAGCGGCGCTGGCCAGCGCGCAGGCCTACGACCGGGTCTCGCGTCAGAACATCGGCCACGCCGCCGGCCGACAGGCGGATCGCCCCGTCGGGCAGTCTGCCGCGATCAACCACGCCATCGAAATGTGCCGCAAGGTCGCCCTGTCCAACGCCACCGTGTTGCTGTACGGCGAGACCGGCACCGGCAAGGAACTCGCCGCCCGCAGCATCCATGATTATTCCGAACGCCGGGACAAACCCTTCATCGCCATCAACTGTGCCGCGCTGCCCGAGACGCTGTTGGAGTCCGAGTTGTTCGGCCACGAGAAGGGCGCCTTCACCGGGGCGACCGCTCAGAAGCTCGGCCGCTTCGAGCTGGCCTCCGGCGGGACGCTCTTTCTCGACGAGATCGGTGAGATCAGCCCGGCGATACAGGTGAAGCTGCTGCGCGTGATTCAGGAGCGTGAGTTTGTCCGCGTCGGCGGAACCAAGACGATCACCAGCGATGTTCGCATCGTCGCGGCCACCAATCGTGACCTGAAACGCGAGATGGAGGCCGGCCGCTTTCGTGAAGATCTCTACTATCGGCTGAATGTCTTTCCGATCGAGCTGCCGCCGCTGCGCGATCGCATCGAAGACCTGCCGCTGCTGATCGAACACTTCGTCAAGCAGATCGCGCCGAGTCTGGGCGTGGCCCCGCCGATGGTGACCGATGCAGCCCTGTCGGCGCTGATGCAGTACGACTGGCCCGGCAACATCCGTGAACTGCGCAACGTCGTGGAGCGCTGCACCCTGCTGGCCGGCGCCAGCGGCGGCATCGGTGTCGAGGTCTTGCCCCGCGAGATTGTCGAGCAATCACCATCGTCCGCCGACCGCGCCCATTCCGCCGGCTCGGCCAACGGCGAGGCCGACGCCAACAGCGCCTCCAAGCTCGCCGAGCATGAGCGGGCCCTGATCGTCAAGGCGTTGAACGAGACCCGCTGGAACCAATCCGCCGCCGCCCGCACGCTGGGCATCAGCCGCGACCACCTCCGCTACCGCATCAAGAAGTACGGCCTCAAGCGCCCCAAATGACATCTCGCTGGGGTGGCAGACCCCAACCCTGAGACCACCTCGGTGGGTAAAATTACCCAGTCCGGGCGCATCAGGAAAATGCCTAACCCGTTTTTCTCGAAGAATATCTGACGTTTTGTCAGGGGGCTGTGAGTTGCGCGATCTGGCACGGCCCTTGCGATGTGCGTCATGTGGATTCATCGCCGGGCCGGTTGGAGGATCGGACCGGCGACTGAATCCACGGGTCCTGTTGGAATTGAGCAGGGCCGCATGGCAACTGCGTCGCACCGTTCCTGACAGGGGCGGAGGGTTAGATGATGGCGGCGCAGGCAGGTGGTTGGTTGTTTGATCAGACGATCGAACGCAGCCGCAGCTTCGTCGGACAGCCGGCGACCCATGCGGGCAGCAGAAGGCCCGAATCGTCCAAGGTTGACGATTCGGGCTTTTACATGCGCGGTGTTCGCCCTGGTCTGAAAATGACACAACCGCTCGAGGCTGGGCCGGACATCAGCGGGCGCAGCCGGGGCGGTTGTGTCAACATGACTTGGGTTTTGGTTCTGCCTCGAATCAGACGTTCTTCGGTTTACGCACCTTGCGTTGGTACATGGGGCACCTCCTACTGTTTGTGTTCGTACATTGGTTTCTGAGTGTTCATCAGGGCTTTCCCTAAAAGCACGATATAACTATCCAAAAAGCAAATGTAATGTCTGAAAAACTTCGGCGAGAACGTCTAAGCCCCATGAATTTTGAAGATATGAGAATTTGCAGGGCGCCGAAGCGGTCTGCCTGCGAGGCATGTTCCGTCATGTTTCAGCGGGCTCAACGCGCGGCGCGGCGGGCTTTTCGCCATCGAATCCCCAAGATCAGCAGGGCCAGCCCCGTCAGGGCCAATAAGTTCACCGCTCGGGGCGACAGCGGCAGCCCGTCGCCGAGTCGAGCCTGCAGACTGATGCAACCTTCGCGCAGCACCGCGAGGTTCATCCCCGCCAGCAGGGCGGCCAGCAGACACCCGCGCGTTTCGGTCAGTCGCATGCCGCCGAGCAGGGCGGCCACGAAGCCGGCCAACTCAAGGTCGATGATCAGATCGGGTTGAGCCTGGCCGTGGGCGGAAAGGTGCATCAGTGCCGCGCCGCCGGCGAGCAATCCGCTGAGCGGGTACAGCGCCCAGGCCCGATGGATCAGCGGCGTGAATCGCTGCAGCAGATACAGCATCGCGAACACACCGCCTGCCAAAGGCCCGATGAACACCGGCCGAACCAGCTGCGCCAGCAGCCGATCGGAATACAGCGGATCAGCCGCGGTTTGCTTGACCACCACCATCGCGCCGCACCATGCGAGCAACATCATGCCCAGCGTGATCAGCATCGGGGCGGTGCGCACGCGCCTGATCAGCAGCGCGTTGAACCCGCCGAGGCCCACCGCCATCGCCAACCCGATCGGCACGGCGGCAGCCCACAGCGGCATGTATGACGTGGCGTAATGCATCACCGCCGCCGCCAGCACGCACACCGACGCAGCTGACAGGTCCGCCCCGCGGTCGCGCCGCATCGTGATCGCCACCGCCGCGACGATCAGCAGCATCGCCCCGCTGTGTTCAAGGGAAGTGGCGAAGTACTGGGCGAAATAGATGCCCACGCCGCCGGCGGATTGGGGGTCGGACCCTTCCAGCAGGCCGAATCCGACGGTCATCGCGATGATTGACAAAACCAGTAGCATCAATCGCATGGCGTTCTCCGGGCCGGGCGGGGCAGGGGCGGGTCTGAACAAGCCCCGATCGTGCCGCGTAATAGATATCGGTTATGATGAGCGTTTGACGTATGGAAAATCAGTGACTTATCGCTGGGAGTCTGGCATATGCAAGTAAGGTTCACACGCACCGCGGTTTGGGCGGCGTTGTGTCTGAGTATGTTGTGGGGCATGACGCCGGTCCGTGCAGCCGACGATTCCCCACAGATCGATCCGCAGGCGGACAAGGTGCTGCATGCGATGAGCGATTATTACAAGGCGATGGATTCGATGGCCCTGCTCGGCGGGGCGAAACTCGTGCGCTCGATCCCGAACCAAACTCAGAATCTGAACACGCAATTCAAATTCGCCATGAAGCGGCCCAACCACTTCATGATGAAACCCATCGGCGCCGATGCCGACCGCTGGTCGACCATCGTCAACGACGGCGAGCACCTGACCATCTACGTCGGCCCGATCAACAAGTACACCGTCTCCGATGCGCCCAAGACGCTCGACGACACGATCAACCATCAACTCGTGGGCATGCTCTCGAGCATGATCGGGCGCGTCGTCGGCAGCCTGATGACCAGCGATCCCTACACCGCGCTGACCAAGCCCGCCGAACAGGCGGATTACCTCGGCAAGCAGCCTGTCGACGGCGTCGATTGTCACCACCTGCGGCTCGGCGACGGGCAGTCGAGTTGGGAGTTCTGGATCGCCGCCGGCGACGAGCCGCAGTTGTTGCAGGTTCGCCCGGATATGTCGGCGATTGCCAAGCGGGCGCACGATGCAGGGCAGAACATCAAACTCGAGATGACGCTGTACACCAAGGACCTTGAGCCCAACGCCAAACTCGCCGACGATGCGTTCGCCTTCGCCCCGCCCGCCGGCGCTGAGAAGGTCGACAGCTTCTTCCAGGAAAACCGCCCGCCGCAGCACGGGCTCGTCGGCGCCGCCGCCCCGGACTTCACCCTCGCCACGCTCGACGGCGCCCAACGCACGCTGTCGGATCACAAGGGCAAGGACATCGTCGTGCTCGACTTCTGGGCCACGTGGTGCGGCCCGTGTGTCCGCGCCATGCCGATCATCGAGTCGGTCGTCACCGACTACAAGGGTAAAAACGTCGTGCTCTACGCGGTGAATCTCCGCGAGGACAAACCGAAGATCGAGAAGTTCCTCAAGGCCCGCAAGCTCGACGTCAACGTGCTGATGGACACCGACGGCTCCATCGCCGACAAGTACCAGGTCAAAGGCATCCCGCAGACCGTCATCATCGACCGCGACGGCACCGTCCAGGTCGTCCACGTCGGCCTGCTGCCCGACCTCAAAGCCCAACTCGCCGGCGAACTCGACGACCTGGTCGCCGGAAAAAAACTCGCTCAGTAATCGGTTCAACCCCCTGATGCGATGACGCGGTCACGGAAGAACGTCGCAGGCCGACACTTCGTCTACTTTGCCAATTTCTTCATGGCATTACCGAACCGCTTATTGACCTCCGCCAGAGCATCTTCAAACTTTTTTTCTTCAGGCGAATGTTCCGGTGAGAGCCGCGCATGCAGATATTGGATGTACGCCGACAATGACAGATTCAACCGTTTGGCTTCACTAACGAGTTGGCGATGAAACTCGGGGGTCGCCTCAAATTGGACAATTTTCGTCGTCGGCATTGTTTAATCATCGACGAATACCGAACGCCGGTCAAGAAAATCCCGCTGAGAGTTACTCCCACTCGATTGTGGCGGGGGGTTTGGAGCTGATGTCGTAGACGACGCGGTTGACGCCGCGGACTTCGTTGATGATGCGGTTGCTGATGGTGGCCAGCACGTCGTACGGAATGCGGGCCCAGTCGGCGGTCATGAAGTCCTGCGTTTCGACGGCCCGGATGGCGATGACGGATTCGTATGTGCGGCCGTCGCCCATCACGCCGACGGCCTGCGTGTTGGTCAGCACGGCGAAGACCTGGCTGGTCGAGCGATACAAATTGTTGGCGACGATCTCCTCGAGCAGAATCTCATCGCAGTCGCGCAGCAGGTCGAGCTTGGGCTTGGTGATGTCGCCCATCACGCGAACGGCCAGGCCCGGGCCCGGGAAGGGGTGACGCCAGACCATCGATTCGGGCAGGCCGAGCACTTCGCCGAGGCGGCGCACCTCGTCCTTGAACAGATCACGCAGCGGCTCGATCAGATCGAACCCGAGTTCAGCGGGCAGACCGCCGACGTTGTGGTGCAGCTTGATGTTGGCCGCGGTGCCGGCGAGCGACTGGCCCGACTCGATCACGTCCGGGTAGAGCGTGCCCTGGGCGAGGTACTTGACGTTTTCAATATCCGACGAGGCTTCCTTGAACACGTCGATGAAGCGGTGGCCGATGCGGCGGCGTTTTTCCTGCGGGTCGCTGATGTCTGTCAGGTCGCCGAGGAACTGCGCCTCGGCATCGATGACGCGGAGGTCGACATCGAAGTGGCCGCGGAAGGTGTGTTCGACGAGGTCACGTTCGTTTTTACGCAGCAGGCCGTTGTCGACAAAGATGCACGTGAGCTGGCGGCCGATCGCCTTGGACAGCAGGGCCGCGACGACGGAGCTGTCGACCCCGCCGGACAGACCGCAGATGACGCGCGCATCGCCCACGGCCTCACGGATGGCGGTGACCTGCTGCTGCATGAAGTCGCTCATGCGCCACGTGTCGGTACACCCGCAGATCTGGTAGAGGAAGTTGTGGAGGATGTCGACGCCGTGGGGCGTGTGCGTGACTTCGGGGTGAAACTGCACGCCGAAGAAGGGCTGCGTCTTGTGGCGGACCGCGGCGAAGGGGCACGTCGGCGTGGTGGCCAGTACGTCGAAGTCGTTGCCGGAATCCGACAGCTGATCGCCGTGACTCATCCAGACGGAGGTCTGCTCGGGCACGCCGTGCAGCAGGTCGCAGTGGTCGGTGATGTGGAGATTGGCCCGGCCGTACTCGCGCGATTTGGCGGGATCGACCTGCGCGCCGAGCAGTTGGCAGGCGAGCTGCATGCCGTAGCAGATGCCGAGTACGGGCACGCCGAGTTCAAACAACCGCTCATCACAGCGGGGGGCGCCGTCTTCGTAGACGCTGGCCGGCCCGCCGGAAAGGATGATGCCCTTGGGCTTGAGCTCGGCGAGGGTTTCCAGGGGGGTGTCGGGGGCGACGAGGACGCTGAACGCCCCGGCCTCGCGAACACGGCGGGCGATGAGCTGGGCGTACTGCGATCCGAAATCGAGTACGGGGATGACTTCGTTGTGCGGCAGATGAATCATGGTCACTTCCGGGCCGTGGGTTCCGGGGTTCATTTCGTGGTGTCGAGCAAACCGGAAGCATACCGCAAAGCGGGGCGTGGCGAAATGGGCAGAGTTGGCGGGAGGTGGTTTTACGCGGTTGCGGATTGCATTATGATGTACGCCCATGCGGATCGCAGCAGTTTGCATAACGGGGCTGGTGATGATGGGGCTGGGCGCCTGCGCCGAGCCGCCGGTCAGTGAAGGCGGATTCGATGCGGCGGACCCGGGCTCGAAGCTGTACGCCATCACCCGGGCCGGCAACGAAAAAGACGCCTCGGCGATCCCGCACCTGATCCAGCAACTCGATTCCGACGATCAGGCCGTGCGCATGTACGCCATCGGCGCGTTGGAGCGCATCACCGGCCAGCGTAAGGGCTATGTGTACTACGCGCCGCAGGCCGAGCGCGACGCGGCGATCGAGCGTTGGCTCAAGGCCTACAAGCAAGGTGAACTGGCGCAGGCGGCAAGTCCATGAGCGAAGACTTCGACATCGAACTGCGACTGCTCAGCCAGCCGCGCTACCTCTGCGTGGCGCGGGCGGCGGTCGGGGCGGCGGTCGAGAAGCTCGGGTACAGCGACGGGCTCTGCGGTCAGATCATGCTCGCCGTCGATGAAGCCGTCGCCAACGTGATCCGTCACGGATACGACGGCCGGGCCGATCAGCCGATCTGGGTGCGCTTTCGGCCAACGGGTCTGCCCGACGAGGCGAGCCCCGCGGGCTTTGTGATCGTCATCGACGACCTGGCCAAGCAGGTCGACCCCGCCGTGATCAAGAGCCGCGACCTCGAAGACGTCCGCCCCGGCGGCATCGGCGTCCATATCATTCAGAAGATCATGGACCACGTCAGCTACGAGCCCCGACCCGAAGGCGGCATGCGCCTGACCATGATCAAAAACCCCACCGCGCCCCGGCGCGATTCTACCTCTTCCGAAAGATGAACCGACCATGAGCGACCTCATCACCAGCCAGCAGCCGCTCGACGACGGATTCTGCGTGGGACTCACCGGCGACATCGACCTCAGCCGCTCCCCGCAGCTTCGACAGGACCTGATTCAGCTCACCGAACAAACGCCCGGCCGCCTCGTTGTCGACATGACCGAGGTGCCCTACATGGACTCCTCCGGCGTGGCCACGCTCGTCGAGGCCCTGCAGCGCCAGCGCAAGCACAACGGCAAGATGGTGCTCTGCGGGTTGCAACCGAAAGTGCTCTCGATTTTCGAGATCGCCCGCCTGGACATGGTCTTCACCATCGTCGAAGACCTCGACGCCGCCAAAAACGCTTAAATCTCCGCCGCGGTCACAACCCGCCGCAGCACATTCGAACACTCCGACGCCCATCGCGGAATTCTAACGTTATTAAGAACATTAGAATTTAAAAATGCAGACCGGCCCGTGACGCAACCCGTGACGCGAATGGGTATCAGCGATTCACCGCGGGCGGCGTCGGCCAGTGAGCCATCGATGGATAAACTTCGGTTTGGGGAACTTCGTCATGAATGACACATCGGCACCGAGCAAACCATCGCGCCTGTTCACCGCCGTCAATGCCGTCGGCTGCGTCGTGGTCAACACCATCAGCTACATCGGCGGCATGGTGTACATGGCCATCGACCTGTTCTCATGGGTCATCCGCGCGTTGCTCGGCCGGAAGATCCGCTTCGGTCGCGAAGCGCTGTACATCCAAATCGTGCGCGTCGGCATCCGCTCGATCGGCATCATCTGCCTGGTGAGCCTGTGCATCGGGTTGATTCTGGTCTTGCAGATGGCGCCGCCGCTGACGGAGTTCGGGCAGACCGACAAGGTGGCGAATGTGAATGCCGTGGCGATCATCCGCGAGTTGGGCCCGCTGATTTCCGCGATCGTGCTGACGGGCTTCGCCGGGGCGTCGATCGCCGCCGAGTTGGGCACGATGGTCGTCGGGGAAGAGATCGAAGCGCTGGAGTCGATGGCGTTGAACCCGGTACGGTTTCTGGTGGTGCCGCGTGTGCTGGCGTCGATCGTCGGGCTGATCGTGCTGGCGGTGTTCGCCGATGTGGTGGCGCTGGCGTCGGGGGCGGTCGTCGGCGTCGGGCTGCTGGATATCGCGCCCGGCGTTTACTGGTCCAACACCCTCGAACAGGCCAAAATGATTGACTTTATCACCGGCCTGCTGAAAGCGGGCGTGTTCGGCATGCTCATCGGTCTGATCGCCTGCTACAACGGGCTGAAGGTCACCGGCGGCGCCGCCGGCGTCGGCCGCGCGACCACGACCACCGTCGTCCACGCGATCGTGTCGATCATCTGCGCCGACCTGGTCTTCACCGCGTTGTTCTACGTGCTCGGTTGGACCTGATATGAACATGAGGCGGCGGTGATAGCCGCGAGCGGAAGCTCGCGGTCCGCGGGCTTCCGCCCGCGGCTATGAAAGAACAGCGGTCAACATTTTTACAATACGCTCTAAACGATCACCTTCGAAACTCAGTCGGCGTCGTCATCGCCTTGAGGTGGCGCGTCAGATGCATCATCGCCCAGGCGGCCGGCAGCAGTGCGCCGACGGCGGCGGTCTGCCACCACAGCCCGTCGCTGGCCAGCCATGCCGCGTCGTAGATGATCAGCCACAGCAGCCCGCGCTTGATCAGCAACGCGCCGGCGGCCGGTTCGGTCGGGGCGCTGCGCTGGGTGATGATGCCGATCACGGTGAACACCAGCATCGCGACGACCGGGCCGACCCACATCCACGGCCGGTCCGGCGGGCTCGTGTTGTGACGGTGCATCCACAACATCATCACCACCGTGACAAACGCCCACCCGATCGCGGTGATCCATATCTGCGCGCCGCGCAGCTGCGGGCGCTTGCCTTCGAGGCGATGGCCCGCGGCGCTGAGGCCGGTCACATGCGTCATCGTCAGCCAGACCGGCCACATGTAGCCCAGCGACGGATTGGCGATGAGCATGTTCACCGAGCGGATCAGTCCAAGCGTGACGATGCCGATCGCGCCCAGGTGTTTGCCGAGCCCGTTGTAGAAAAGGATCAGGCCGGCGGTGATCAGGCATAACATGGTGCTCATCGCGCCCAGCGGGATGCTGGCGGCGATGGCCACGAGCAGGGCGCCGACGGCGATCGTCGTGGCGGCGGCGAGACTGATGCGGCGTGATGGAATCGGCCGCGTCGGAGCAAACAGCCGATCGCGGCGGGCGTCCATCACATCGTTCAGCGTCATGCCGAAGACATACAGCCCCCCGGCGACTGCCGCCGTGGCGGCCAGCAGCACGCCCGGGTGGATCGTCTCCAGCGTCGGCGTCACCCGCCAGGTTTCGCGGTGGGCCAGACTCAGCAGGGCGATCACCCAGATATCGGCGATCGCGGTGAACACCATCGCCAGCCGCGTCACCTGTAATCCAGCCACGAACTTGTCCAGCCCTCGATTCATGCCGATATCCTACAGGGGGCGGCCCGCGTCGAACAACGTCCGCCGGGTGTTTCGACGTCCCGAGTGATTGATTCACCGCCGCCAGTGGGATACGATAGGCCTTTTGCATCGAACTCGCCGAGATGCGCCATGCAACTGACCGATATCATCAAGCCTGAATGCATCGTGGTCCCCCTCAAGGCTGCGGACAAGCACACCGCCATCGACGAACTGGTCGACCTGCTCGCTGAGCGCGGCCGCATTCAGGACCCCGACGAACTGAAAAAAGCCGTCTGGCAGCGTGAAACCACCCGCACCACCGGCATCGGCCACGGCCTGGCCATCCCCCACGGCAAGGCCGCCTGCTGCGACCGCCTGGTCATGGCCATCGGCAAGCCCGCCGAGCCCATCGAGTTCAACTCCATCGACGGTCGGCCCGTTCGCCTGATCTTCCTGCTGGCCAGTCCGCCTGATCAGACCGGCGCCCACATCCAGGCCCTGGCCTCCATCAGCCGCCTGATGACCCGCGATCAGTTCCGGTCGGACATGCTCAACGCCTCCGACGCGCAGTCGATCTACGATCAGATCGTCAGCGCCGAAACCGCCGCCGCCAAGTAATCCAATTCACTGGTTAATTCAGTGCCCTAAAGCCCGGGGACTGCTGTCCCCGGGGCTCAGCGCGCCTGATCGTCCGCAATAACCTCACTTCCCCCCGCGTCGACAACACAGAGGCTTTCATGCGATCGATCATCACGCCGCTTACGTGCATCATCCTCATCGCCTTCGCCGCCTCGGCGCCCGCCGATGCCCCGCCAAACATCCTCTACATTCTCTGTGACGACCTCGGCTACGGCGATGTGCAGGGGCTGAACCTCACGCACGGTAAAATCCCCACGCCCCACATCGATCGCCTGATCGTCGAGGGTATGACTTTCTCCGATGCTCACAGCGGATCATCCGTCTGCACGCCGACGCGCTACGGCATTCTCACCGGCCGTTACGCGTGGCGCACCCGCCTGCAGCGCGGCGTGCTCGGCGGGGCTGACGAAGACCCGCTCATCGCCGCCGATCGACTCACTGTCCCGGCGCTGCTCCGTAAGCATGGCTACACCACCGCGATCATCGGCAAGTGGCACCTCGGGTTCAATTACGCGTCCGATGTCCATGTGCCGAAAAAGCCCCCGCAAAGATCCGCCGGCGTGCCCGTCGGCTCGCGCATCGTCAATGGCCCGACCACACGCGGGTTCGATCACTTTTACGGGTTTGAACACGCTCGCTCGATGTCGACCGTCATCGAAGACGGCCGCGTCACCGCCGAGATCAAACCCATCGACATGCTGCCGGCAATCGCCGACCGTGCCGTCGACTACATCACGCAGCGCGGCCGGGCCGACGATCGCAAACCCTTCTTTCTTTATCTCGCGCTCAACTCGCCGCACACGCCGCTTGTGCCCGCCGCCGAATGGCAGGGCCGCAGTCCGCTCGGCCCGTATGGCGACTTCGTCATGCAGACCGACCACGTCGTCGGGCAGGTGCTCACCGCCCTCGACCAGGCAAACCTCACCGACAACACCCTCGTCATCTTCACCAGCGACAACGGCTGTGCGCCCTACATCGGCGTCGACAAACTCCAAAAGCAGGGCCACTACCCCAGCGCCGACCGCCGCGGGTACAAGTCCGACATCTGGGACGGCGGGCATCGCATTCCATTTATCGTCCGCTGGCCGGGGCACGTCGACTCCGGCAGTGTCAGCGATCAACTGATCTGCCTCACGGACCTGATGGCGACCTGTGCCGACCTGCTCGATGTTGACCTGCCCGCCAGCGCGGGTGAAGACAGCATCAGCATACTTCCGGTGCTCGAAGGTACAGCCACCCAGCCCGTACGCCAGACGGTGGTGCATCACTCGATCAACGGCGAGTTCGCCCTGCGACGCGGCCCGTGGAAGCTCGTGTTCTGCCCCGGTTCCGGCGGGTGGACCGCGCCGCGCGATGCCGCCGCACGCAAGCAGGGCCTGCCCTCACGGCAGCTTTATCAGATGCATGACGACATCGCCGAATCGGTGAATCTGCAATCGTCGCAAACCGCCCGCGTGAAGCAAATGACCGAGCTGATGGAGCGCGACATCGCCGCCGGCCGAAGCACCCCCGGTCCGGCGCAATCCAACGATGTCAAAGTGCAGTTCGCCACGCCGTGAGATTCACCCCCGCAAACGGCAAGACAGAAGAAGTTAACCACAGAGGGCACAGAGAGCACGGAGATCGATGAATTAAAAATGAACTTTCACACCCTCTGTGCTCTCTGTGCCCTCTGTGGTGAATATTCTTCTGTTTGTGATCCCGCAGTGATTACTTTTTGTCAAATGAATACCACGAAACGAATGCCCAGTCGCCGCCGTCGTTGGTGAGACTGATGCGGTGTTCACCCGCGGGGATGTTCAGCGTGAAGGTTTCGTCATATTCGGTGGCGTAGGCATCGTTGCGGCGGTCGCGGTCGGGCAGGTCGATGGTCTTTTCCAGCTTGCCGTCGATCGACAGCCGCAGTCGCGCCCCGGCTGATGAGACGCCCAGCACGTGCAGCTTCATCGTGCACGGGGCGGTCATGTTCGTGATGAACGTCGGCGGGTTGGACATTTGCGGATGCAGCTTGCCGTGAACATACCCGTTGAGCGCTCCGCCGTTGGCGATCATGCCGTCGGGCTTAACGTGAAATTCGCTTTCGTCCGCGGCGCGCCAGTGCCCGCTGGTCGAAGTTTTCAGCGTGTGCATGCGGACCGTCGGCAGCGTGTCATACTCGAGCACCGCCACCGTGTATGCCTCGACGGCCGGCAGCGTCACTTTCACCTGCCCGTGATCAACCGAGGCGGTCGCCACGCGCTCGCCCTCGAAATCGGGTGAAATCAGCCGCACGCGCCGCGGGGCCTTGTCCGTCGGCAGCGTCACCGTGACAGGCCCTTGCTTGACCGATTGCCACTGCTCATCGACTCGCCGATTGATCACGTGCAGGCGAAGCTGCTTCGCTTCGACATCGCGCCACAGCGCCAGACTCATCAACGGCTGGTCGCATTCAAGCGGTTCGATGCCGATCAACTCGCCGCGCAGGTACAGATCGCGGTGCGCCCGGTAAAAGCCCGTCTGATGAATCAGCGTGTCCAGCGTGCCGTCGGCCTGGGCGTTCGGTCCCCACGGCCCGCGCACGGGGAAAGCGAAAAAACCACCGGCTGCATAAATCTCCGCCGCGCGGATTCGCATCCACGCTTTGCGCTCGGCAGGGGTGACCTTGATCCACGGGTACCCGTCCATCCCCCAGTCGTGAAACAACACGACCGGCACGCGCCGCCCGACGAGCGATCGCCCCGACTGCACCGTTGCCGCCCACGCATCCATCTGCGACTCGCTCAGATCGACACGACCTCGATCATCGACGCGCCACAGCCCCCACACGCCGAGCACCTGCAGGTCGACATACCTGGCCAGCCCGTTGCCGCTGATGTACACCCGCCGCTGTTTGGACTTCGCGTAGTCACGCAGGCGATCGACCATCGTGTGCCAAACCCGATCGTCTCGGTCGCGACGGAAACTGTTCCACGACTCGCGCAGCGGGTTCGACATCGCATAGGGATTGTCGATCAGCCCGTGCTTGCGGAGATAGGCGCGGTAGTCGAACTTGCTGATGTCGTCGATTTTGAACTGCTGTTGCCAGCGGGTGTCATCCGCCGGCCAGTCGTGTTGCTTTTTCAGATAGGCGGCGAAATCGCGCAGCGAATAATCGTCGAAGCCCTCGTCCGGGTCCAGGGCCGCGTTGATCTCGTCCATGAACAGGTAGTCGACGCCCTGATCGATCTGGCGGTAGCACCACGACAGCACGTAGTCGACATAAGCGGGGTTCGACAGCGAACCGTGACGGATGCCGCGCTGGTCCCAGGCGTCGACGAGTTCGCCGGCGGCGTTGCGCGTGGCCATGTCGAGCACCTGCTTTTCGGTCAGTCCGTTTTCACCGTGATACAGCGCGCTGCAGGTGACGCCGCCGCCGAACAGCGCCCCGGCTTCGTGGGCGGCCTGCACCTGCGGGGCGAACTTCACGTAGTCCCTCGCACGATTCCACTTGAACCACCCGCGGATCCACACATCCGAGCCGGCGCGTTTCGCCATGGCGATGTCGTCCGGCGACTGGAGCACCTCGTGAATCGTGTACACCGCGGCGCGGTTGATGTCGTCGACCGGCTCGGCGGCTTGGGCGGCATGAAAGAGAGTCAAGCCCAACAGCAGCGAAAAAATCATGTGTTTCATGCCAACACGATATCCGATGTGAAATTGATCCGCGATTCGTGTTGGTCGCAACCCGTGCGGGCGGTAAAAAACGACCCGCCGCAAGCGACGGGCCGTGGGTGGTTGATGCTGTTTCGGTTTGCGATCAGCGCCTGCGGCGGATCAGGGCCATCGCGCCGAGACCGAGCAGGGCGAAGGTCGACGGCTCGGGGACGATGCTGACGACCAGGCGCGGGAAGTAGTCCGCATTAGACGTTTCGCTGGAGTAGAACTGATAGACGGTGGAGGTGAAATCGCTGCTGATGCCCAGGGACGTGATGATCAGCGTGACCATGCCGTCGGTGTCGGCGTTGAGCAAATCGAGCAGGGCCTGATCATCGAAAATGGCAGTGGCGTTGGGTGCGTTGCCGTTGAAGGTGCCCAGCAGGGTGGCGTTTGCAAGGATGTCGTTGTCGTTGTCGATGTTGTCGTTGGCGGGGGCGTTGTTCCAGGTGATGCCATCGGGGTCATATCCGCCGAGGTCCTGGTCGTTGTCGCCGGCGTCGGCGTCGTTGATCGCGTAGATGGCAAAGGTCTTGGATGTGGAATTGGCGCTGAAAGCTGTCAACTCCAGGCGAGCGTCGGTAAACTCTTCGCCGTTGAAGGAGGACAGGTCAAAGCGGAGATAGCCCTTGCGATAGAGTTGCTCAGGTGAACCATTGAAATCCGGATCATCCGCGGCCTTGATGCGGAAGGAACCCTCATCGTTATAATTTTTGTCGCTGGACGGATCGGGGCCGCCTTCGAAGCGGGAGTCATATTCGATGTAGGTGTCGGCGCCGCGGTCATCGGCGGTGGTGATGGTGTTGAAGTACCAGGGGGTGAAGCTGCTGACCGCGCCGGCGTTGTAGAGTTTGGCGACTTCGGTGGATGACAGGGCGTCGTTCCAGATGGAGATGTCATCCATCCGGCCGTTGGTGTATCCGTCGACGCCGGCGTTGCCTGAGAAGAGTCGGCCGAAAGTCAGGTTGTTCAGGTCGCTGCCGGGGCCGTCGATCTGCTCGAAGAAACTTTGCGTGGCGGTGGAGCCGGAGTTGTAGGTGAGCGTGACGGCCGAGCCGTTGACGTAAAGGGCGTTGCCGCTTGAGCCGGAGGTGTAAGCGATGTGCTGCCAGGAACCGGTGGTCAGGACGCCGTTGGCGGTGTCTGCGCGGATGAGGTCGCCGCCGTTGTTTTTCATCAGGAGGTTGATGGCCGAGCCGTCGCCGGTGGCGGCAATGCGCCAGAAGTCGTTGGTGTTGTTGGCGGTGGAGCCGAACAGGCGATTGGCCGGTGAGAGGCTGTCGAGGTTGACCCAGAAGCTGATGGTGCCGGCGGTCAGGTCGCGGACACTGTCGAGACTGTTGGTCAGGCGGATGAACTGATCCGTGCCGTTGAGATCGACGGCACTGATGCCGAAGGCGCTGGAGGCGGTGTGGCTGTCGCCGTTGATCAGTTCGGCAGCGCCGATGTTGTTGCCGGAGGTTTCCAGGCCCTCGGCGCCGGAGCCGACGCCTTCATTAAAAGACCAGTAGCCGACAAGGCCGGCCGCCTGGGCCAGGGGGGCGGCGGCGGCGAAGAGTCCGGCCGCGAGAATCACACGGAAATAGCTGGCGGGGGATTGTGCCCGGGTCATCGAGTAGCGACTCATCTCTTGTATGCTCCTTGTAGCTCCTGTTAACTAGTACAAATGTACACCGAAAAACAGGTTGCGTAAACAGGAAAATCAGAAATTAAAAGGCCCCTGAGCTACGCCATCACGTGGGTCTGATCTTCAATATCACGTGTAAAACGATGCTGTCCAACGCATTCAAAACCACACAAAAAGATTAGTATTTAGCCTAAATACTGATCTTTTGATCAGATCTCAAGATGTTGTCTGACAAAGTGTTGCAACATGTGATGGCGGTGAGTTGTTGTTGGGCGATGGTTTGGTGTTGGGATGTTGGGATGTGGTGCGATCGATGAGGGGGCTGGGCGGCGAGGCGGTCAGGCGGGGTCGTAGGGGTCGTGTTTGGAAAAGGGGTGGCAGCGGGCGATGCGTTTGAGGCCTCGCCATGTGCCGCGGATCGGGCCGTACTTGGTGATGGCGTCGATCATGTACTGGCTGCAGGTGGGGTGGTAGCGGCAGTGGCCCGAGAGCAAGGGCCCGAGGGTGGCGCGGTAGACCCGGACGAGCGAGATGAGCAGGCGGCTGAACATGCGGATTTGGTGGGGCAGGGATCAGTGATCAGGGGGCGGATTTGCGTTGCCAGCGTTCGTGAAGTTTGCAGCAGGCCTCGGTGAACAGTCGCTGAATCTCCGCCAGCGGCAGGGGGGCGTGGGCCGAGGCGCCGACGACCCAATCGTAGCCGGCCGGCAGATCATGCTGCAGCAGGCGGAAGGCCTCGCGGAGTTGGCGCTTGATGCGGTTGCGTTCGACGGCATTGCCCGCGCGGCGCGAGATGCTCAACCCCAGGCGGCTGTGCGGCAGCCCGTTGGGCCTGGCGTGAATGCGCAGCGGGCCGGCGTGGCGCATCACGCGCTCGGCGTAGACGGCGGTGTATTGTCCGCCGCGCAGCAGGCGCTTGGTTTTGTCGAACGTGTGGTTCATGGGATCGTGAGAACGGATACCCCGACGACTCGCCCCGGCGGGGCTCGTCATCGGGCTTGTTGTCGTACTACTCGCGCTCAGTTCGCATCTTCATCAGGCGGGCATTGTAGGTGGCGATCACGTCCTGGCGGCGGAGCATGGCGATGACCTTGTC
Organism: Planctomycetales bacterium ZRK34; assembly: GCA_014873095.1. Lineage (GTDB taxonomy): Bacteria > Planctomycetota > Phycisphaerae > Phycisphaerales > Zrk34 > Zrk34. The sequence continues at coordinate 801,851 of CP050848.1, read as the reverse complement.
CGGGGCGCCGGGATCGATCACGGGCATCTCCTCGAAGCGGTTGGACGCGAAGCGTTCGATCGCGCTGCCGAGGTCCATGTCGACCGGCAGCACGAGCTCACCGGTGCTCGCCAGATCAAGCGCCACGGCGAGTTCGCCCATGTCGGTGTCGTAGAGAAACTGGCGGACATCGTTGAGGCTGAACAGGCCGTAGTACTTGCCTTCGTCATCGATGACGGGGAAGCACGCCTGCCGGGCGGGGGTGATGATTTTGACGATCTCCGTCAGCGGCATGCCGATCGGAATCGTGATGAACTTGCGTGCGGCGGCATCGAGCGAGTCGCTGACGGTCAGGCCCTGCAGCACATCGATGATGAAGTCGCCGCGGTGGGCCGGAGAGTCCAGGCGGCTGGGCACCTGCTCGCAGTAGATCGACCAGCCCCGGCTGAACACGTAGCTCAACGCGCAGACCCACATCGACGGCAGCAGCAGCTCGTAGCTGCCGGTCATCTCGCTGACCATGATCAGCGTCGACACGGGTGTTTTGGCGGCAGCGGCGAAGAAGCTGGCCATGCCGAGGATCACGAAGATGTCGATGCGCGTCACGACGGCCGGCATCAGTTTGTGAAACACCAGCCCGACGACGGCGCCGAGCGCTCCGCCGATCACGACCGACGGGCCGAACACGCCGCCGGAGCCGCCGGAACTGATCGTCAACGAGGTGGTGATCATCTTGCCGAAGGCGACCGCCAGCAGCACCGCGATGCTGATCTCGGTGCCGGAGGGATTGTTCAGCAGTTTCTGCAGATAGCCGTAACCGAACGAGAGGATGCTCAGCACGTCGCGCTGGGCGGTTTCGTTGACCAGGGCCATGAGGTAGTAAGCGACGATGGCGACCAGGCCGGTGGCCGCGGCGCCGATGGCGGGTTTGAGCCTGGTGCGGATCGGCATCAGTTTAAACAGCCGATGCGTGCCGTAGAACATGCGCACGTACAGCAGCGATGCGGCGATCATCACAACGACCATGCCCGTCAGCGGAATCAACAGGCGCGGATCGCGAAAGCGGATGTCTTCGGAGACGGTGAACAGGTGGCCGAACCCGTCGAAGTCGTGCCCGAGCCAGCCGCCGCTGAGGCCGATGAAGAGGTTGAAGATGCAATAGGCGATGGCGGTGGCGATGAAGGCGGGGACCAGCCCCTCGGCTTCGAAGTCGGGGTCGCTGTAGAGCACCTCGATGGCGAAGATCGCGCCGGCCAGCGGGGCATGGAAGATCGCGCCGATGCCGGCGCCGAGCCCCGCGGACAGAAGGATGCGGCGTTCGTTGTCGGTCATGCCCAGGCGTGTGCCGAGGTACGACCCAAAGCCGGCGCCGATCTGCGCGATGGGGCCTTCGCGGCCGCCGGACCCGCCGGTGCCGAGCGTGATCGCCGAGGCGAGCGTTTTGATCAGCGGAACGATCGGGCGGATCAGGCCGCGTTTGTTGTGGTAGGCATCAATGGCGGCGTCGGTGCCGTGGCCCTCGGCCTCGGGGGCGAAGGTATATACGAGCCACCCGCTGACCAGCCCGCCGAGCGTGATGACCAGCATCAGCGCCCACGGTCGCATATCGCCTTCAAAATGCGGGAAAAAGTGCGATTCGCCGGCCGGCCCGCCCTGTTCGTAATGCGCCACGCCGACCAGCGCGAAATACGTCACCAACTGGCTGAGCAGGCTGAAGATGATCGCCCCGACGCCCGCCACCGCCCCGACCAGCGCCGCCATCGACAGGCTCCGCCCCACGCTGCGCAAGCGAGGGCGGATGATCACCGTCTGTCCGATTTTGATCAGCCACGATTTCATGCCGGTTGACTCAACGCATGATGATAATACCGCATCAGGCGGTTGCGTGTGATCAGCCCCATCAATTGCTGATCGTGGTCGGTGTCGATCACGGGCAGGCTGTGCACATCGCAGTCGGCGAATTTGTCGAGCACCAGGTCGAGCGTTTCGCCGGGGTCGACCGCGGGCATGTCGCTGCGCATCATCTCGGCGACGATCAACAGCGGCACCGCTTCACGCTGAAGCAGCGCGATGCGCAGATCGTCGTTGGTCACCATGCCGACAAAGTGCTGCTCCGAATCGCAGACGACGAAATCGTTGGCCCCGTATTGCTCGGCGAGTTTCAGCAGCGACTCGACGCTATCGCCGGGGTAGACCACGACCGCTTTTTCCAGCGGCACCTGATCGGCCGTCAGCTTGTGCAACACCGCCTGCTCGGACAGCACGCCGATTTTGATGCCCATCTCGCGCAGGGCCAGCGTGTAGATGCTGTCGCGCAGCAGCAGTTGCGACACGACCGTCGCCGTGATCGACACGAGCATGACCGGCAGAATGACCTTGTAGTCGCGTGTGACTTCGAACACGAGAATGAACGCCGTCAGCGGGCAGTGGACCGAGCCGGCGAGCATGCCCGCCATGCCGGCCAGGGCGTAGGTCGCCGGGCTGGCGTCGGGGAAGATGCCGGTGGCGACGAGTCCGACGCCGAACGCGCCGCCGATCGCCGCGCCGATGAACAGGGCCGGTGCGAAGATGCCGCCGGCGCCGCCGGAGCCGAGCGTCAGGCTCGTGCCAAGCAGTTTGGCCGCCGCCGCGGTCAGCAGAAAGATCAGCGTCACGTGGCCGGCCGTGCCGTACGCCGCGGGGTCCAGCAGCGTTTCAATCACCGGGTATCCGTTGGCGAAAAACGCCGGCGGGTTGTAATCGCCCACCGCATACGGATAAGCCCACACAAAGCCCAGCCCCATCAGGCCCAGCGCCAGCCCGCCGAGCGCCGGTTTGATCCATGCCGGCAACTTCAGCTTCACCCACGCGCCTTCCATCGAAAAAAGCAGCTTCGTGAAGCTCCACCCGACGATGCCGATCATGATGCCCATCACCAGGTACGGCACCAGCTCGCCGATCTGAAACGTGTAGTTCTGCATCTCGTGCGTGAGGTTGAACAGCGCCTCGTTATTCCCCGCCGCCGCCTGGAAGACCGCCACCGCAAAAACCGTCGACACCACCACCGGCATAAACGTCTTCAGTGAAAAGTCACGCAGCATGACTTCGAGCACCAGTAGCACGCCGGCGATCGGCGCATTAAAGATCGCCGCCAGCGCGCCGGCCGCGCCGCAGCCGACCAGCGTGCTCATGTGTTGGTGGCTGACGCGCAACACTTGCCCCATCAGCGAGCCGAGCACCGAGCCGATCTGCACGATCGGACCTTCCTGCCCGGCCGAGCCGCCGCTGCCGATCGTCAGCGCCGAGTTGATCGCCGTCGACATCCCCGAGCGGAATTTCAATTGCCCGTGCCGCCGCGCCAGCGATTCCATCACATCGGGGATGCCGTGGCTGACCATCGGCAGCCGCAGCCATTTTTTCAGCAGCCCGACCGCCAGCCCGCCCGCCGCCGGCAGCGCCACCAGCATCCACAACCGCTCGCCGCGCATGTTCGGCCCGGCCATGTTCTCGTAAAAGAACGCCTCGAAAAATTCCACCAGCCAGCCGAAGCCCAGCGCCACCACGCCCGCCATCGAACCGATCACCGCCGACAGCGGGATCAGGTACCAATCGCGCCGAAAGCCCACCCGCCGCAGCAGGCGAACCGCCTTCAACTTGATATTGGGCAGGTCGAACATGGTCAGAACCGCTCACTGTACGCCGCAGGCCGTCCGCTGCAAGCGGGGCGTCCCTGTGATAAAGTACCACAGGTCCACAACAAGGCGGGGAGAGTTAAATCTCCCCGCCGATTTACTCCTGGAGTTGATATGAAACTGCTCGAAAAACTCACGCAAACTCCCTCCGTGCCCGGCCGCGAAGACCGCATCCGCGCCGTCATCGAAGCCCACGTTAAAAAAGCCAAGCTTTTCGATTCCCTGAAAACCGACGCCATGGGCAACCTCATCGGCGTCCGCAAGCCCCGCCCGGCGCGCGGCAAGGCCAAACGCAATCCCACCAAGGTCATGCTCGCCGCCCATATGGACCAGATCGGCTTCTTCGTCAGCTACATCGACGCCGAGGCCGGCTTCCTGCGGGTCAATCCCGTCGGCGGGTTCGACCGCCGCAACCTCTTCGCCCGCCGCGTGCGTGTCTGCGCCGCCGGGGGCGATCTGCTGGGCGTGATGAACCCCGGCGGTAAGCCCGTCCACCTCGCCTCCGCTGAGGAACGCACCAAGGTGCCCGAGATGAGCGAGTTCGTGCTCGACCTCGGCCTGTCCGGCAAGACCGTCGCCGACAAGATCAAGATCGGCGACATGGTCGTCCTCGACGGCCCGTTCTCCGAAGTCGGCGACACCGTCGTCAGCCAGTGCCTGGACAACCGCATCGGCTGCTGGGCGGTCATCCGCGCCATCGAAAAGCTCAAGCACCACGACTGCGAGATCCACGCCGTCTGGACCGTCCAGGAAGAAGTCGGCCTCCGCGGCGCCGGCCCGGCCGCCTTCGGTGTCGAGCCCGACATCGGTCTGTCGTGTGACACCACGCTCAACTGCCAGGTGCCCGGCGTCGGTCCTGAACTGCACATCACGAAATTCGACGAAGGCGTCTGCATCAAGATCAACGACGGCTCGACCATCGCCGACCTGCGCCTGATCGAAGAGCTCGAAGCCATCGCCGCCAAGAAAAAGATCAAGTGCCAGCGCGGCATCCTCCCGGCCGGCGGCCAGGACGGCGCCATGATCCAGCGCTCGCGCAGCGGTGTGCGCACGGCCGTGTTCGCCTGCCCCGTGCGATACATCCACACCGTCACCGAGATGGCCCACAAGAAGGATCTGGTCAGCTACCGCGACCTGCTCGCCGCCTACCTGACCCAGCTCAAGTGACGCCCCACGCATCATCAGACCAGGTAGCCGCGGGTCAACGACCCGCGGTCTGCTATCCGTGGACGGCGGGGAGGGGCACCTTCCCAGCCTCCACCCGCTGGGACAAGGCCCTACGACGCGTCCAGTGTTGCTCGTAAAACGTTATTACTGACTGTCTTAAATGGGCTTTTGTCAATTGGCCCACATGGTGAAGACAAAAATAGCACCGCAGAGGTACGAATCCCTTGACCGGTGCCTGATGGGCCGGAGAATGCTTCTCAGTCGCTTTGATCGCTGTGTGTGCGACCGAGCCGATGTCTTCACCTTTTTGCGAACCATTGGAGTTCACCATGTCCAAGCAGGAGCTCATTGACGGGCTGAATCAGCAGCTGAACCGGGAAGTCTCCACGTTCCTCCGCTACATGCTTCAAGCCGCCTCGATCAAGGGCGCTCAGTACGAAAGCGTCCGCGGGATGTACATGAAGGAAGTCGCCGATGAAGTCGGCCATGCCCAGTACCTGGCCAACCAGATCGTCATGCTCGGCGGCACGCCCAAGCTCGAGCCCGATCTGACCCCGCCGCCGACCGATGTCCGCCAGATGCTCGAAGCCGACTCCGGCCAGGAAGGCACCGACGTCAAGAACTACATCAAGCTCGCCGAGCTCGCCGAGGCCGAGGGTCTGATCGCGCTGAAGATGCAGATGGAAGACCAGGCCGCCGACGAAGACGAGCACGGCCACGAAATGCAGCGCCTGCTCGGCTGACCCCGCCGCGACGCGCCGCTGGCGTGACGCTTGCAGACGACATAGCATTTTGTACGCATGAATGACAAACCACCTTCCGGCGGCGTGCAGTTTCCGAACCTCTACACGTGGTTTGTGTTTCTGTCGGCGCTTGATGTGATGTTCACCTGGATCGTGCTGCACTTCGGCGGCGCCGAAGTCAACCACGTCGCCAACTGGCTGCTTCGCCAGTGGGGCCTGTGGGGCATGATCGCGCTGAAGTTCTCCGTGGTCGTCGTCATTCTGATCCTCTGCGAATACATGGCCCGCCGCGACCGCGCCACCGCCCGCCGCATCGCCATCTGGGGCGTCGTGCTCAACGCGCTGCCCGTGATCACCGCCGTCGTCCTCCTCAAACTCGCCCGGGGTTGAGTTGTCGGTATCCCCCTAGCCGCAGGCTGACAGCCTGCGGACTCCGAATCCGCAAGCTGTCAGCTTGCGGCTATTTTGCTATGTTGATGCCATGGCTGTGGCTCTACTGACCTATCACGCGCAGCAGAGTTGGATGCCCGATCGGCCGCAGGGATTCGTGCGTCGAGGCGAAGGCATCTTGCCACCGGATGATGAACTGGCCAGGCAGTATCGCCAGAATACTGACACGGATGCAGTAACATTCGATGCAAACATTCAGCGTCTGCTCATCAACGCGGTGATGGAATGTTGCACGTATCAGGGATATCGCCTGCATTGCAGTTTCACCGATGCCACACATGTCCATGTGCTGGTCAGTTGGCGCAGCAGTAAACGCGTGAGTGTCGTGCGCCAGTCAATCAAACAATCCCTGACGCGCTATCTGAACCGTCATATACACCGTCGCAATTGGCTGGCGCGAAAAGGCTCACAAAAGCGTGTCAAAGATCGAGATCATTTCGAGTACTTGATGCGCAAGTACATTCTCAAACACTCCGGCTGGAAGTGGCGAGAAGACGTAGGGGTTTTCCACTAGCCGCAGGCTGACAGCCTGCGGATTCGGATTCCGCAAGCTGTCAGCTTGCGGCTAGGACAGATACGTGCGCACAGGGGTGTCGCAGTGGTTGCGGAAACTTGCAAAGTGTACTGAATTATCACGACGGGTTTATGCGCGCATGGGGTGTGGTGAGCCGTAAATGGGGTCGCGCGCACAAACGCGTCGTAACCTGCCATGCATGTGCGCGCCGAACGGCAAGAAACGGACGAAAAACGCTCTAACACGGTCGATTTTTGACGGCGGCGCGCGCACCGGCGCGGCAAGTGGTCACATTCGTGCGCGCCGCGGGCCGTGCAGCCCCGTTTGCGGCCCGAAATCGGGGGGCGAACCGACGATTTCGCGAATGTGTCATTTGCGTGTTTTTGACTCTCATGTGCGCGCAAAAAAGCCCACGGTGAGACACCGTGGGCTTCGATCTTTCATCCCATCCGGGGGGGCTTCTGGAGGCTGTGTTATGACCCGCGGACGATGTAGGTGTCGATGGTGGCGCGGACCTGCTGACGCACTTGGTCGGGGGCGACATCCTTTTCCGAAAGCTTGTACACCTGCTTGGCCAGCGTGCGGCTCAGCGGTTTGTCGTCGACCTTCGCCTGAAGCTTCAGCACCGGCGAGGCGTCGTAGATCTCGTTCCACACATCGCAGACTTCACTCCACGTCTTACCGCGCTGAGCCCACCACTTGCGGGCGGGTTCGCCCTTGGCGTCGTCGGTCCGCAGGTAGCGGTTGAGCCCGGTCTCGCGGGCGATCGTTTCGACGACCTTGCCGTGTTCATCGCACACCAGCTTGGTGTTGTCCTGCTCGTGGACCCACCCGGCGGGCGTGATGATGTGACGGTTGATCGCGCGCAGGGCCTGGTAATCATCGCGCTTGGTGTATTCACGGCGCGGTAGCGGGCGGCGGGTCGGGTTCGACTCCCACAGACTCATGTTGGCTGTGTGAACCCACTTGCCGTAGCCTTGGTAGCGGGGGCTGTCGTCGGTCTGGTAGACCTTCTGCGTCCACGTGCCGCGGGCTTCGTCTTCGCTGAGCGTGCGCTTGACCCACGTGTTGCGATCGCGGAACTCAAGCAGCTCGCGCTCCTGGTAGCACCATTCCTGCCGCCAGTGTTTGATCACGGCGTCGGAGTGCGTGTCGATCAACAGATGCTGGAGCACGATGTGGTTCGGCTCGTTGACGATGACCTGCACCCATTCGGTGGCGTCCTCGATGTAGGGCTTGGTCAGTTTGTAACCGGACTTCATCGCCACGGTTTCTTTGAAGTTGAATTCGATGTCGTAGCAGCCGGCCATGGCGAGGATGGCGTCACGGTCAGCCTGGGGGGCGGTTCCGGGGGATCCGGGGGCGGTTGCGGACTGGGCCCAGGCGGCGAGGTTCATGGCGACGGCCATGGCCACGCCGAGTGCGAACTGTTTGAAGCTGATCGTCTTCATGAAAAAACTCCGAAAAGGGAGGGTGGGTGATAAGGGAATAGTCAGTTCGACGACCACCGCGGCGTGTGCGGGGCGTCCGGGGTGTCGGACGCGTTGGGGCCGTCGTCGGGCTCGATCACGCCGAGGGCGCGGTTGACCTCACAGGCGACGGCCAGCAACTCGGCGGGCGTCATGTGAATCGTGGTCTTGCCCATGAACAGGTGGAAGCATCCATGCTGGCAGCGGGTGAGTTTGACGTCGGTGAATTCGGGGCCCATCTGACACATGGCGGGGCGCTCCTTGGTTGGGTGTGTGCGGCGGCGGAAAAATCAGAACGGGTCGTAGTCGGATTCGTTCGCCTTGTTGGCCCAGAGACTCATCTCTTCGAGCTCGCCGGGTAGGCGTCGTTCGACATGGGTGTCTGTGAAACCGACGACGGTTTGCTCGGTGAACCAGCCCTGGGGCAGACCGAGCAGGGAAGTTTTATGCGTGACGATCTGCTCGCCGTCCCACGACCAGTTATGACCCTTGGCGTAGGGCGGGGTCACGTAATGCAGACCGGCTCCCTCTTCGAGGCCGAATGAGGCGCCGTTGGCTGCGCGGCTGTTGGCGAAGGCGATCAGCCGCGAAGGGTGGCGGATGTCCTGCTGATAGAACACGGCCGGGCCGTTGTAGTTGGGCGTGTAGTTACCGCCGCCGAGGGAGTCGAAGCCTTGGTAGAACACGCCCTGGTGACCACCGACGAAGATGGAGTTGACCCCGAACGTCGGCGACAGCGACAGGCGGTAGGCCTTGTCGAGAATGTCCGCCGGCGCGTCGCTGGCCACCGGCTCGTCGGGCTTGCCGTCGTGGTGATGGATCAGGCTCCACAGGTCGGCCACGTACGGGGCGATGCGCCACGGGTAGCGGTCGGCCAGCGGAAATCCGTAAGACTGATCCAGCACGTTGACGGTGAGCGTTTGGCCGTTGACCTTGGCGGGCGCGTAGCCGAACATCAGGTGACCGTGGTGGTCCTGTTCATACCCGCTGTAGCCGGCAAGAATCTGCTTGAGCCCGGCGCAGGAGACGATGTCGCGGGCCGTGGCCCGGGCGCGACTCAACGCCGGAAGCAGCAGGGCGATCAGCGTTCCGATGATCGCGATGACCACCAGCAGTTCGATCAGCGTGAAAGCGTGTGTGTGTTTGCGCATGAATCCGTTCCCTGGATTGCTGCGAATCGCGTCGATCATTTGCGGCGACGCATCAGCGCCAGACCGCCCAGCAGCATGACCAACGAGGCCGGCTGGGGCACGGGCGCGCCCTGCGGGGTGACCGAAGCGAAACCGGATGAGTCGGTGACGATGGCGTCCAGCGCCACGGCCAGCAGCGACATGTGCTGACCCGACGCGGTGAAGCTCACGGTCAGATCGTCGGCGCCGGACAGGTTGAACAGGGCCCAGGTGTCGACTTCGAAGGTGTCGCCGCCGAACGAGGCCACGGGGGTGCGGGACAGTTCGCCGAGGTAGGTCGGCGCTGCGCCGTTGATCATCAGCGTCGAGGGGTCGTATTCGGTGCCCTGGGTGCGGATCTGCACGACGACGGTGGTGTTCGACGAGGCGGTGTTGTAGTTGGCGGTGTCGATGGTGATGGTGTGGGCGTTGAAGCCGTAGATGTTGGCTGTGCCGGTGACGCCGCCGGTGTCTGACGAGAGCGTGGGATCACCCGCGGGCGGGTGGAAGGAGCCGACGTCGGGCAGCGCGTTGGTCGATGATTCGAAAAGGTCCCATTCGGCGTAGAGGGTGTCGGTGTCGCCGCGTGACCAGCCTGTGGCGAAGTCATCGGGGCTCACGAAGACGGCGTGGGCGTTGGCGGTGATCATCATCGAGGCGATGGCGACCAGCAGCGTGGTGAAAGTCATACGGGAAAACATTGGAAAATCTCCGTGAAAGTCGACCCTTTTCGGGTCGGTTGCGGTTGTTTTGGTTTGGATTGAATCAGGCGGCGCGGCGGCGGCGACGCGCCATGGCGAGCACGCCCAGACCCAGCGCGGCCATGGAAGCGGGCTCGGGCGCGGCGGTGAGGCTGACGTTGTCGATGCCGAAGACGACGGTGTCGCCGATGACATCCGCATCGACGACGACGCCGATCTGCACGTTGCCGATGTTGCCGAAGGCGGCGTCGTAGAACGACGGGGGACCTTCGACGGTGAGGTTGGGGTTGGACGGATCGATGTCCATCGTGATGGTTGTCCACGTGCCGGCGGCGACTTCGGTGGTGTCTTCAATGACGACGCCGGGGAAGTTGGCCGCAGTGGCGAAGCGGGCGAAGAAGGTCAGCGGTGTGTCGGCAGTGGTGTACACATCGAAGCTGAACGTGGCGACGTCGGCGGTGATCCAGTCGCCGGCAAAGGCGTCGCCGCTGGGGCTGTTGGACCCGGTGGCGCGGAACAGAATCGGCGAGTCGCCTTCCGAGGCGCCGGCGAAACTGTAGAACGTGCCGTAGAAGGCGTTGCCGTCGCTGGTCCAACCCGACGAGCTGTCGAACGTCTCAGTGAACGGCACAATCACCGCGCGAGCGGCATCCGCGGTGAACAGACACACCGCCGCGGCGCATACTGCCGCTGCTATCGAAAACTTTCCACCCTTCATGATGAAAGCTCCTGCTGAAGCGGTCGATCTGCGTGCGGTTGAACAGGACGCACAGATCGCCGATTCGCTGCTGCGAGAAAAAACCGCAACAGCTCGCGTAAGGCGCGTTGCCGGAGCACTCCGAGTCGCGGATAATGCTTTACCGGCGACGGCCCACGCGGCTGTCGTCACCCGCGGCGGTCAGCAGCTCTTGCAGGGGCGCGCTGACCGCCGATTTTTTTGCGACTGTGCAACTTATGCAGTTGAGACTCAGTCGCAATAGATAGCAAAATAGAGATCATCCCCCCGATTGTCAACCCGTAAGTTGGGCTTTTTATGGGCGGGGATGGAACTTCTGAATCACACTCTTGAGTCGGCCCTGGTCCACATGCGTGTAAATCTGTGTGGTGGTCACCCGGGCGTGGCCCAGCAGTTCCTGCACGACGCGCAGGTCCGCGCCGCCGGAGAGCATGTGTGTGGCGAACGTGTGGCGCAGCGTGTGCGGGTGAATACCCGACAGGCCGGCCCGGCGCGACAGCTTCGTGATCATCGACCAGATGATGAACCGGTCGACCGGCGAGCCGCGCTGCGTCAGAAACAGCGCGTCGGTTGGTTTGTCCTCGCGCACAAGCGCGGGCCGCTGCTGGATCAGGTAGTTGCGGATCGCCTCGATGGCGGGGCGGCCGATCGGCACGATGCGCTGGCGGTTGCCTTTGCCGGTGATTTTCAGCACGCCGACGTCATGGTGAAAATCCGACACCGTCATCGTGCCGATCTCGCTGGCGCGACAGCCGGTGGCGTACATCGTTTCGAGTATGGCCACGTCGCGGTGGTACAACCGATCGCTCGGCTGCGGGGCGGCCAGCAGGCGGTCGATCTGCTTGGTGTGCATCGACTGCGGCAGGCGCTTCCACATCGCCGGTCGCTCGAGCATTTCCGCCGGATTGTTCTGGCACAGACCGCTGGCCGTGAGAAACCGTCCGAAGCTGCGCAGCGTCGCCAGGTGACGCGCCACCGTCGACGAAGCCAGTCCGTCGGCGCGAAGCTGGCGCAAATGATCGATCATCATCTTGCCGGTGAGATTGGCTGGATCGTCATCGCCATGCGCAGCCAGAAACGCGCCGAACTTGCGCAGATCCAGCTCGTAGCTTTCGAGGGTGTTTGCCGCCAGACCGCACTCGACGCGCAGGTAAGCGAGAAACTCACGTACCGGTTGGTTGAAGCGGCTTGCCATGGGCGGTCAGCGTGATCAGGCGGTTGGGGTTTTCACGAACCAGCCGCCAGTAGGTGGCGCACCCGCGGTAGCCGTCAAGACAATCGCCGAACGCATCGGACAATCGCGTCAGCGTGAAGTGCGACGCGCAACGACTGTCGTTGTCGTCGATGAACGGACAGGCATCCTGGGCGTGTGCATTGCGGCGTATCACGGCGGCCTCCCGAGGTGATGAATCTCAAGAACAACATCGGCCGCTCGGCGTGATCCGCATGAATCTTTGAAAGCCGATAATACCCGCACTCACAGCGTGAAAATCGGCTTATGTCGGACCCATCGGCAGCACGATCGCCAGCGTCACCGTTCCCGCCATCGCCACGATGCCGATCAGCGCCAGCAGCACCGACCACGACCGCAGCGCCTGCACCTCGTTGATGCCGCCCATTTTCGTGAATATCCAGAAGCCCGAGTCGTTCATCCACGACCCGACCAGCGAGCCGGACCCAATCGCCAATGCCAGATAGACCGGGTGACACGTCAGCGAATCGGGGCCGATCATGGCGGCGATCATGCCACTGGCGACGATGGTCGCGGCGGTGCTCGAGCCCTGTGCGATCTTGATCAGCGACGCCATGCCGAAGGCGAAAAACAGCAGGCCCAGTCCGCTGGTGGCGGTATCGCCGAAGGTCTGCTGCACCGCTTCGCCGAGTCCGGCCGCCTTGAGCATCGCCCCGAACGCGCCGCCCGCCGCTGTGATGAGAATGATCACGCCGCCGGCCGCCAGCGCCGACTCGATCGACTCAGCCATTTGCTTGCGCGTCGGCTTCCGCTGGATCTGCAATGTCCAAACCGCCAGTGCCGCGGAAATCAGCAGGGCGAAATTCGGGTTGCCGAGGATGTTGGTCCATGCAAACACGCGCCCCAGCATCAACCCCTGCGCTGCGGCGGCAGTGATTGCTTCAGTGAGTTGCGGATCGCGCAGCGGTGCATCGGGAATCTGCGCCGCGGCGAGTGTTCTGACGATCGAATTGGTCGTGATCAGCGCGATCGGCAGAAGGATCGGCGCCAGCGAAAGCGTCAGACTCGGTAGACGCTCATCAGGCAGCGGCTCGGGTTCGTGCTCGTCGAGCGGTTTCATCACGACGGGATAGCGCGCATCCAGCCAGCGAGCATACAGCAGGCCGACGCCTGCCGCGGGCACGCCGACGGTCAAGCCCATCACGATCATCAGCCCCACATCGACGCCGAAGCTGTTGGCCAGAAACAGCGGCCCCGGCGTCGGCGGCACCAGGTTATGCGCAGCGCCGGCGCCGGCGACGATCGCCATCAGGTATTTGAGATAATGACGACCCGTGCGTCGCTGCATCGAACGCGCCAGCGGAATCAGCAGGTAAAACGCCGTGTCGAAAAACACCGGAATGGAAAGGGTAAAACCGCTGCCGGTCAGCACCGCGCCGGCGCGCTTTTCACCCAACATCGACAGAAACATCCGCACCACCCGGTCGGCCGCCCCCGAGTCGGTCATTGCCTTGCCGATGATCGCCGCCAGGGCGATGACGATGCCGATGCTCGCCGCCGTCGACCCGAACGCCGCCGCGACGCGCTGAATCTTCATCGCCCATTCGCCGGGAGCCATCAGCGAGACCACGATCGCCGCGGTGATCAGCGCGACGAATGCGTTGATACGCAGCGCGACGATGCCGCCGATGACAATGACCATGCCGACCAGCAGAATGAGCAGGGGATAGCTTTGTTCCATGTTGTCTGGTGCCTCGTACTGTCAGGCGCGGTATGTGTCGACCGCCTTGATGATCTGTTGGACGATGGCGTCGACGGATTGATCCACGTTGATGCGCAGGGCGTGGTCGGGCTCTTGCAGAGCGTCGAACTGACTGTCGAGTAGATTCGGGGGCATGTAGTGACCGGTGCGCTGATTCAGCCGATCGGCGATCAATTCACGCGTTCCATACAGATACACCAGCACGACGTCGGGGTCGTCGGCCCCGAGCAGACGCCGGGCGTGACGACTCAGCGCCGAGCAGGCCACCACGCCGGTCTTCGACTGCATGCGAAGCTGATTCATCTTCACGCGGATGCGTCCCAGCCAGGGAACGCGTTCGTCCTCGGTCAGCGGGATGCTCTGGCTCATCTTTTCAACGGCTTCGGGGCTGTGCAGCGAATCGCCCTCGACAAACACCGCATCCAGACGCTCGGCCAAAATCTGGCCCACCGCTGTTTTTCCGCAACCCGACACACCCATCAAAATAATAATCATCGGCGCCGATGATAACACAAACCGCCCGGCGAAAGGCCGCATCACGCGGACTTGCTGAACGGCCCCGAGGATACTAAACTTCCACGTTCCCCGCTGGGGCGGTAGCTCAATTGGGAGAGCGCGTCGGTCGCATCGACGAGGTTGTGGGTTCGATCCCCATCCGCTCCACTTAGACTCGGCCCGTCGCATTCGCGGCGGGCTGTTTTCGTGACTGGTTGAGAATTTGCCGGCCGGCCGGTGTAACTTCGACCCGCCGGCGCGATTCTGAATCATCAGTCATTCATTTACAGGTGTGCCGGTCATGTGGACAAAATACGTGATGATCGTGGCGATCGGGGCTGTGCTCGCGGTTGCCGGTTGTGATCGCGAGGCTCAATCCCCGCCGGGGGGCGCTTCCGGCGGGCGACCGGTGGTGGTGGCGACGATCTGGCCGGTGGCGTCGCTGGTCCAGCAGATCGTCGGCGAGGCGGCGGATGTACGTTGCCTGGTGCCGCCGGGGATCACGCCGCACGGCTTCGAGCCGACGGGGCGCGACGCCGAGGCGATGCGTCGCTGCGTGGCGCTGGTATGTGTGGGTATGAACTTTGACGGGTGGGCCGACGGCTCGCTGCGCCGCTTCGCCGGCAAGGACACGCCGAGCCTGCACCTCGCCGAACTCGCCGGGGGCGACCATGACGACCATGATGAACATGCCCAAGCGGATGATCACACCGAGCACGCTGAACACGCCGAACATGACGATCACGATGACCATGATCACACCGGCCCCAATCCGCACGTGTGGGTCGATCCCGTGTTGATGCACGAGGCCGTGATCAAACTCGGCGAGCAGTTGTCCAAGTTGATTCCCGATGCCGCGGAAGACATCTATCAGAACACCCAGCATCTGGCCGACGAGCTGGCGGCGGTCGATGCGGCGTACCGCAAGGAACTCGAGCCCTTCAAGGGTCGCAACATCGTCACCTACCACAACGCCTTCGATCGCATGGCTGAGCGATACGGGTTGCACGTAGCGGTGACGCTGACGCCGATCGATGCCCCCGGCGCGATGACGCCCAAACGGATGGAACAGGCGATCGAGGCGATCGACAAGTACAAGCTGCGCGTGTTGTTCGCCGAGCCGCAATTTCCGGAAGATGCCGCCAGCGCCGTGCGTGCTGAAACCGGCGTGCAGGTCATGACGCTGGACCCGATCGGTGATGCCAACGATCCCCAACGCGATACCTACCAGAAGCTGATGCGTTACAATCTCGACATGCTGATCAAGGGATTGAGCATCCAATGACGGACATGCCGAACAAACCCGAGGCGTCGTGCGGCTGCGGTCATGACCACGACCACGATCACGACCACGATCATGCCCACCACCACGATCGCGCCCTGCACGCCTGCCATCACGGCTCGCTGGCCGAGCATCGTGACAAAACCGACGCCCTGTGCATCGATCACGTCAGCTTCCGCTACGGCAATCTGCAGGTGCTCGACAATGTCACCCTGCACGTCGAATCCGGGTGCAACCTCGGCATCATCGGCCCCAACGGCGGCGGCAAAACCACGCTGCTCAAACTCGTGCTCGGCCTGATCGACGGGTATGAAGGCTCAATCATGGTCGAAGGGCTTTCCCCGAAGCAGGTCTGTCGCCGCGGCGACGTGGTCGGTTATGTCCCGCAGCACCACCACTACGAGCGGCGATTTCCGGTGACCGCCCGCCAGGTCGCGCGCATGGGGCTGATTGGCAAAACGGGTCTGTTCCGCAGTCACTCGCATGATGACCTCGACCACGTGGAGCAACTGCTCGACCGCGTCGGCGTGCGTGAGTTTGCCGACCGCCCGATCGGCACGCTCAGCGGTGGGCAACAACAGCGGGTGTTCATCGCGCGGGCGCTGGCCGCCGGGCCGCGTATTTTGATGATGGATGAGCCGACCGTTGGCGTCGATCTGTCCGGGCAGAAGAAGTTCGCCGACCTGATTTATCGCCTGCGCAGTGAACTCGATCTGACCGTCGTGATCGTGTCGCACGATCTGCGTTCGATCGCCGCCACGTGCGCCCGTGTCGCCTGTCTGGCCCGCACGGTCCACTACCACGATGCGCCCGAGGGGCTGACCACCGAACTGCTGCACGAAGTGTTCGATCACGACATCGCGCCGATTCTCGAATCCACCTCGTAAGTTTTTCGACTCTGAAAGTATATGGACTGCGAGCTTTGTTCCGGCGCGGAACTGTGGCACAGCCGCCCCCGGCTGTGCTGAAGTTGACATACGCACAGCCGGGGGCGGCTGTGCCACAGCGCCGTCACAAAACCCATCTGGATATTCAAGAGTTCTCAGCGAAAAGTCATTACCGATCCGCGAAGATGACTTCGCTGCTGACGGTTGCGTCGCGCTCGTCGACTACGGTGATGAACCAAATCTTCGCTTCGGCCGGCGGAGCGGGGGCGATCACGCGGTGGCCTTCGACGGTCGCATCGACATTCGTCCAGTTGTGCTTGTTGATCGCTTGGTCGTCAGCGGTGTAGTGCAGCGCCGCGGATTTGATCTGCGTTTTCGTGTCGACCGTGGCGGTGATTTTTCCATCGGCGATCGTCGGCAGTGAAACCTTCGGCAGGGGCGTGTCGCCGCGCAGGTATTGATCGATGAACAAGCCGATCTCGCTGGGGGCCCACCCGGCGGGATGGCTGTGCGGCATCTTCACCGTGATGCAGGTGTTCTTCGTACCCGGCACTGCATGTATCGACTTCATCAAGCTGTTCAACGGATAGGCGAAGTCGTTGGTGCCGTCGACGAATAGGATCGGCATCGACACGTTCGGCAGATACTGCGACGGGTCCCACAACTCGATCCACCGATCTCGCTGCTCGGGGGTGAACTTCGCAAAGCGCGGCAGCCACACGCTGTCTTCATAAAGAAACCCGCATCCATACACCGGGACAGCGGCCTTGAATCGATTGTCGACGCCGGCCACGATGCACGTCAGATAGCCGCCCCAACTGATGCCCGTGACGGCGGTGCGATCGGCGTCGACTTCCTTGAAGCTGCGAATCAGCGAATGAGCCAGCAGTACATCGGCGACGGCATGGTAAGGCCATTGCTCGGTGACCGGCTGATCGATCGACCCGAACTTTTCGACATCGGATTGACCCGGGCCGCCGTCGGGCAGTTGCGTGCGGCTGTCGCCCTTGTGTGGGTTTTTATCGTCGATGGGTTCGGCCCCGGCGAGGTCCATCGCGATGGCGGCATAGCCTCGCTTGGCCCAAAGCTCGGCCCACTCCCGAAAAGCCGTGCCGCCGCCGCCGTGAACCAACACGACCGCCGGCAGGTCATGGTCGAGCGATGGATCACCCGCGAGCGTGCCGGGCGTGGCGTAAAAGGCGAACACCTGCGTGGGTTTGCCGCCGTAGGGTTCAGCTGCGTACATCAGCTTGCGGACCGGCGACTTGTCATCGACCCAGTGAAACTTCGGCGCCTTGAAAAGCTCGGCCAGTTTCCAGGGTGTCTGCTGCGGCAGCGGGCGGGGGCTGGTCGCCTGCGCGGTTTGACAGGCGGTTACACCGAGCAGCACCAGGCACAAGGCCACGCATTTAAATTGTGATTTGATCATGCCGGATTATCGAATCGGGCCCAGCCCATTGCAAGGCGTAACCGCCCGAGGCGGCCCAATTCAGGGAATCATCCAGCGACACGAAAAAATTTTCAAAGACGATGTCCGGATCGGCCCGCATTTTCGGATTCTACTGATGGAGAGTCACTCATGGCGATCGAACACAACACCATCATGCGGGTGCTGATGCGGGACCGGGCGAAGCTGTTCGCCTACATCTGGTCGATCGTGCGGGATGTGCACCTGGCTGAGGATGTGCTGCAAGAGGTGTCGCTGCTGGCGCTGGATAAATCTGCGACTATTGACAGCGAACAGGCGCTGCCTGCCTGGCTGCGCACCACAGCCCGTTTTCGATCGCTGCGCACCCTTGAGAATAATCACCGCCTGCCGGCCCCACTGGATGACCGTCTGCTGGATCAACTCGACGAGCAGTGGGGTAAGTCCGATGGCGATTCCCCCGGCGATCTGATTGATGCCTTGCGTCACTGCGTGGCGAAACTCACGCCGCGCGCCCGGTGGATGTTGCGGCTGCGTTATGCCGACGGCATGAGCGGGGTCGACGTCGCCAACGCTTCGGGGATTCAACCCGACTCAGTCTATAAATCGCTCGGTCGCATCCACCGCACGCTCGCTGACTGCATTCGCCGGTACGATCGCGGGGTGGTTCATGACTGATCGCCCGAGCCATGATGCAGACTTCGCTGAGCTAGCTGCTCGCTATCTCGATGATCGTCTCGATGCTCCGGACCTCGCGGTCTTCAGTGAACTCATGCGCGACCCCGCCAATCAGGCCCTGTTCATTGAAATCTGCATGCAGTCGCGCCTGATCAACGAAACGCTCGGGGTGGAACTGGAAGATGAGCGACCTGTTCACACAAAAAACCAAACTATCGATCGCAGGCCGAAATACGTTCTGCCCGCCGCGCTGGCCGCTGCGGTTGCACTGGCGCTGACTCTGTGGCTCGTGTTGTTCGGACTGCAGACCGCTGAGGATGAACCATCGCACACGTCGACCTCCGCGGTGGCCATGCTCACGGACCTTTCACCGGATGCGAAGTTTGCTGACGGTCGACACCCGCTGCAACTTGGTGGTGATTTGCCGCCGGGTTCGATTCGTTTGGCTGCCGGCAGAGCGCAGATCATGTTCACTTCCTCGGCCGTGGTCGACCTGGTCGGCCCGTGTGAATTCGAGATGACCGGCGCCAATCAGGGGGTGCTGCACAGCGGGGAGATGGATGCATATGTGCCGCGTGAAGCGCGCGGCTTCACCGTTGTTTCGCACGGCGTGATGGTCCGTGACCTGGGCACGCGATTTCATCTGCGTGTGGATGAGTCGGATGTGACGCGCGTGAATGTGGTTGAAGGGGTCGTCGAAGTAAGTCTTCAGCACGGCCAGGGACGGCCAATCACCTTACATGCCGGCGATATGGGGCGTTTTGACGGCCCGGCCGGTACCTACGCATTGGACCCGCTGGCCGCTAGAACGCGCATTACCACCGCCACGGTGCGCGTCGACTTTGCCGACCCTGAAACGCCCTCGCCCCATGCCGCGGAAGCATCCTGGAATGTCATCGATCAACTCAACGGCGTCATCGATAATCTGGCCGACACCGAGGGGCGCCCCACGACGCTGTCGCTGTCGACATCGGACTTCACCGGCTCGCGCGCCAACCAGCAACGTGACCAGCCGATCGACTGGGCTGATCCGCAGAGCCTGATCGGCGTGTGGTACAGCTTCTCCAAGCATCGACCGACCCAGGCGTCGTTGGAACTGTCGAACCTGATTCCAGGCGAGCGCTATGAAGTGTCCATTGTCACGGCGCGGTCCTGGCCCGCCGAGCAGGGATACCCGCAGGCTCGCCAGGCGATCTACCGGCCGGACGGTCAATCTGATGAGGCGGTGACGCTGGATGCGTATCAGCAGGGGTGGGTCCAGGGACGCGCCGTCACGTGGTCGGATCTCGTTGCTGATCCGATGGGGCGTCTGACGATTCAACTGCAGAGCCCGCAGGTCCATCGCAGCGCGTATCTGAATGCACTGCAAATCATCGGACCGATGCGGGTCGGCGACCGGGAGACTCAGCCATGATTCGCCCGGTGCCGACAACTCGTCGATCGTCCGTTGCGGCATTTACGATCGTGGAATTACTGGTGGTCATATCGATCATTGTGCTGCTGGTCGCGATGCTTCTGCCTGCACTGTCTAAGGCGAGAGAAGTCAGCCGGCGAGCCGTGTGCGGGTCCAATCAGCGACAACTCATGACCCTGTACATGATGTATGGACTGGATCACAAGAACGTGTTGCCGATTGGTTATGTGTACAACCAGAAGCAATTCAGCTACCTGATTTACTGGGCCAACGCGGGGTATTCCGGCTACGTCGGCATGGGCGTGCTCTACAAGGTCGGATTGATTCCCGACGACGGCCGCATTGTCTACTGTCCGTCGCAGCAGATCGCAATTTTCCAGCGCAACAGCGAGTCCAATCCCTGGCCGCCGGCGCAGATGCCCGGCAAACACACCCGCTCCAGTTTCGCGACCCGGCCGGTGACGCTCTGGTCGACGACCTCACCTTCGGTGCCGGCGGAATACCCGCGACTGAACGACATCAAATTCCGCACCGTGCTCAGCGATGTGTTCGCCTGGGATGAACTGGTCGAGATGAATCACCTGGAGGGCGTTCAGATCGCCCGGGCGGATTGTTCAGTCGGCTGGGTCGATCGCGCTGAATTCGATACGGAACTCTCAACGCTGCCGGCCTGGAGTTTTCTGCCGACGGCCAATCCCACCGTCGTGGATATCTGGGAGATATTCGATCGGAACTGACCCGGTCGATTCACATCATGAAACATCACTTGCCCCATCAACAAGTCACCTTTGTGCTAAGGAGAAATCGAATGAAGTTCAACACCATACAAATGATCATGGCCATGGTCGCCGCGGCGCTGCTGAGCGCAGGGCCGACGCAAGCCGCTTTCACCGCCGTCGGTGTCTACGACGAAAATTCCGTGCAGACCAACGCCGTCGACACGGTCGCCACCAGCGATGCCAACCCGAATCAGTTGAGTCTGAGCACATTCACCACGCAGATCGCCGCGGCGTATGCAGCGGGCTTCGGCGGCGTGGTCAACTTCGACAGCGGCACGCTGACAGACCCGAACACCTCCGGCACGTATCCCGTGTCCGACACGTTCGACGTCAGTTATGCCGGCGGCGCCAAGTCGCTGCGTGTCACCGACATCGAAAGCGGCGACTACACCGGGCCCGGTTCATTCTCAGAACGCACGGCCATTTCGGGCAGCCAGTTTCTGGCCCAGATCAGCAGCTCGGATTTCTGGTTTGATTTCGGTGCGATCACCGGAGGGGCGCCAGGCGAAGCGGTCACCGCCGTGGGGCTGACGGTTCTGTCACGCGCCAATGCTTCTTTCCCGCAGGATGTGACTGTGCTCGTACGGTTCACCAACGATGTGGTGATCTCCATTCCGAGCAATATCGCCAGTTCAAACGGCGGTGATGACACGTTCTTCGGCATCGTGGCGCCGGAAGGTGAAAGCATCGTGCGTGTGGTCGTGAACATCAGCAACAACACCGCTTACACCGGCGTTGACGATTTCGCATTTATCACGTCGATCATCGTACCCGAGCCGGGAACTTGCTCGCTGCTGGTCGCCGGGTGTGCGATACTTTTGCGCCGCCGCCGGGTCTGATTGATATGCGGTGTTGGCCTTGAGGTGTGAGCGGCCATGTGAGGCTTGAGGCGTTATTCGTCTTTGCTTTTGCACGCTTTGATGATCGCCTGCACCAGCGACTCGGGCATTTGGGGCGGGCTCTTGCAGTCGTCCTCGTGCTCGGGATGGTCACACATGCACTTGCGCGTCAGCTTGATCGTCTCGCGATAACTGTTGAGGTATTCGCGGCACGGCGGGCAGAGATTCAGGTGCATTTCGAACTCGGCCGCCTGATCTTCAGGCAGCTCGCCCTCGAGATAGTCAGCCAGAAACTCGATGCATTTTTTACACTTTTTAATCATGCGCTTTTCTCGCCGGCCATGTGCGGCTCCAGCAGCTTTCTTAACGCCTGGCGTGCGCGGTGCAGTCGCACCTTCAAGGCGCCCGGGGTGATGTTCAGAACCTGTGCCGCTTCGTCAGTGGACACCTGCTCGATGTCACGCAGCACGATCACCTCTCGATACTGATCCGGCAAGGCCGCGATCTGCTCATGCACCACGCCGGTGAGTTCGGCCTGCTCGGCGACCTGATCGGCCGTCAGCGTCCAAGTCGGCCCCACGTCGGCGCGATGCCCGTCGTCCAGAAACTGCGGCAGCAGATCTTCAACCGATCGCTCGTGAATATTCCGCTTTTTACGGAGCTTCATCAGGGCGGCATTGACCGCGATCTGGTGCAGCCAGGTCGTGAGCTTGGCGGCGCCTTCGAAGCGGTCGATATTCTTGAACGCCGCGATGAACGTGTCCTGCAACGCGTCGGCGGATTCATCCTCGTTGCGGAGAATCCGTCGGATCACGGACAGCAGGCGCCCGCCATGCTCGCGCACAAGATATTCGTAGGCTGCTTCGTCCCCATCGCGCAGACCCGTTACAAGCACGGTTTCATCAGTGTAGCTGCGGTTCATCTGGCGATAGCGTAGCAGGCGATCCTCGTGGCGGCAAAGGTTCAGCCGCGGTCTGGTGCGGCGTTCTGTCATGCAGCAGCAACTCATTGCTAACCTATGATGAGCCGCGGCCGGGAACAGTTACACCCCGATTCAGGGATCGATGGTCTGCAGCGGAAACAACTGGCTGGCGGTGTGCTCGCGGCGCATGATCGCTTCGAGGGTTTTGACTCGGTCGGGGTGGTCGGCGGCCAGGTCGTGCTGCTCGGCGATGTCGTCGGCGAGGTTGTACAACTCGGTGACGACCTTGCCTTTGCGAAGCTGCTGGCGGATCGCCTTCCAGTCGCCGACGCGAACGGACTGCTGCCCGCCATACCCGCTGAATTCACGGTAGAGAAAGTCACGGGCTGGTTGTGATTTGCCGGTCAGCGTGGGGACCAGGCTGATGCCATCGACGTTGTCGGGTGTTTTGATGCCGACGATTTGGGCCAGCGTCGGCAGCCAGTCTTCGAAGCCGCTGACAAAGTCGCTGGACGAGCCGGGTTTGACATGCCCGGGCCAGCGGACGATCGCCGGCACGCGGACGCCGCCTTCGTAGAGCGAACCTTTGAGCCCACGCAGCGGGCCGACGCTCTGAAAGAACTCGTAGTCGACTTCCCGCAGATAGGTCGCGCCATTGTCGGAGGTGAACACGACGATTGTGTTGTCGGTCAGGCCCAGCGTGTCGAGCAGGTCGAGCACACGGCCGACGTTGGCATCGAGATGTGAGATGAACGCGGCATAAGCGGCGCGCGGGGTTTGATGCGGGGTGTAGGCCGCCTTGATCGCGGGGGTCTCGGGCCACTTACCCAGATACGGGGCGAGTTCATCATCCGGCACCTGAAGCGCCAGGTGCGGAATCACCGTCGGGTAGTAGCAGTAGAAGGGGTTGTCCTTGTTCCGGCGGATGAAGTCGAGTGCGGCGGTGTTGATGCGATCGGGGGCGTAGTCGGTGCCTTTGAAACGGGCATAGGCGGCGGGGTCGTTCGGATCAGCGTCCTTGGGAAACTTGGCATGACCGGGCACGGGCGGGTTGTTGTTCAGCGTGACGCGCTGGTCGTCATCCCACAGGTAGGCGGGGTAGATGCTGTGGGCGTGGCGCTGGCAGTTGTAACCGTAGAAGTGGTCGAAGCCCTGGTTCAGCGCATCGCCCTCGGAGCCGGGGAAGCCCAGTCCCCATTTGCCGAACGCGCCGGTGGTATAGCCGCGCGTTTTCAAAAGCTCGGCAAGGGTGACATCCGCGGCGTGCATCGGTTGCTGACCTTCGGGTTTGTGCTCGCGGTTGTTGCGGATCGTGGCGTGACCGGGGTGCATGCCGGTCATCAACACGCAGCGCGACGGGGCGCACACCGCGTTGCCTGCGTAGTGCTGGGTCAGCTTCATCCCCTCGGCGGCGAGCCGATCGATATTCGGTGTTTTGATTTTCGTCTGCCCGAAGCACCCGAGCTCGGCGTAGCCCAGATCGTCGGCAAGGATGAACACGATGTTCGGCGGGCGCGTCGACGGCTCGGCGGAGAAAACCGAGGGTGAAACTCCCCCGACAAATACAATCAACAACGCGATTGCGATCAACGCACGATTCATGGGTAACACCTCGCTGGATGTGGACGCGATCACGGCGGCGGGGTTAATAATCGATTGTAATCGTGCGTCAGTGAAGTGTCGAGGTTACTTCAGGCCCTTGGACAGGTAGACGCTGTCCAGTTCGGTGGGGGTGATGCGAATGCCCGCGGCGTGGCCGTCGGCGTAAGTGACCGACATCATGCCGTCGTGGCGTTCCTCGTCGATCTGATTGGCCTGGCCGGCCAGCACATTCTGCCAGACGTTGAGCATGGTCGTGTCATCGGACTTGTTGAAGTAGGCGACCCAGTTGACGCCGGAGCCGTCGTCATCACGTGGCTTTGAGTCGGCGAACAGCATCGTGCTGGAAGGAAGCTTGATGCGGCTCGCCTCTCCGCGGACGCGCAGTTGGCCGGCTTCCGAGCCGAACACCGCCTCGTTGAATCCATAGCTGGTCCGCTCAAATGGCGCGTGCCAACCGCTGCTTGCCAGCGTCAGACCGGTCGCCACTTCCGCCTGTGCGGGGCAGGCATAGACGGCCATGCGCTCGGCGTCCTGCACGTCCGTTTGCATGTTTGCTCTGGAATCCGTGCGGATTGTGATGTTCATGTATTGCCCCAGCGCCGCATACAACGCCAAGGGGTATCTGCCGCCGGCGTCATCCCATTGCCGCAGGTACCTGGTCGCTGAGCCTTTGATGGAGTAGTCGCTGATCTGCCCGGCCAGGGGATAACGTTGCCTGTGTTCGATCAGGTGCAGGTTGGACGCCATGCCGATTTCACGATTGTGCGCGGCACAGGCGATTAGCTTGGCGGTCATCCGGGCCTTGCCCAGCGCCGGCAGGAGGATTGCGATCAGCAGTGCGATGATCGCCACCACCACGAGTAGTTCGATCAATGTGAAGCCGCGTTGTCGCATGCGACCAGCTCTCGGAAATGTACGCTTCGTACTCAAAAGCGACCGCACGGTTCTCACTGGGCGATCGCGTGCAGGCGATCCGATCAGGCAAGACGTCGGCGCAGTCCCATGAGCAGTCCCCCAGCGGCCAGCAGGCCGAAGGACGCGGGTTCCGGAACGGCCAGAATGCTGGCGGCGGCTTCACCGTCGGCGGTGGCGAAGACGACGTCGGAG
This sequence comes from Planctomycetales bacterium ZRK34, assembly GCA_014873095.1. Lineage (GTDB taxonomy): Bacteria > Planctomycetota > Phycisphaerae > Phycisphaerales > Zrk34 > Zrk34. Next base: position 776,867 of record CP050848.1, on the reverse strand, counting down.
AAAACCCATCGGGCGGGGTTGGCATTGCCCGTACCGGATATGTACTGGAACGAATCGAAAGCGAAATCGCCCGAGATGCCCGTCATGGTCCGGGTGTAATCAGGCGTGTCGCTGGCGAGGGGTTGGCGTTGGCCGGGGAGGTTGTCATAGACGCTCATGAGGATCGTGGCGGTATCGTTGGCCGATGCGTTGAAGTGAATGTGCACCTCGAAAAGCTGCACGCGCTCGGCGCCCAGATCGATGCGTGTGGAGAAGTCACTGATGCCGCTGGTGCCATCGGCGCCGATGTAGCGCCCCAGGCCGTAGTGCCCGTAGCTCTGACTGATGCCCAGGGAAGGGGAAGTGCCCACGAGTTGGCCGGCGGCAAAGGAGCTTGATGGGGAATGTGGCGTGAGCGGGGAACTGCCGGCAGGCAGCAGCGTGTCGCCGGTGCGATCCAGCGGACGTGAGGTGAAGGCGTAGTACAGGTCGCCGGAGACGGCGCCGCCGCCGACAAGACCCGTGCCGTTGTCGTAGAGCGCGCCGAAGTTGGCGGGGATGACGGACATGGCGGTGAAGGAATCGGTCACGACGCCGCTGGTCCAGGGGCCGGGGTCAGTGGTTCCGCCGGACCCGGTCTGGATGATGCCGGCCTGGGCGGCGCTGACAGTCAATGCCATCGCGAGCATCCACGATGCGAAAACAAGAAGCTTCGAGCTCATCTGAATTTCTCCTGAAGGATTGGGGTTTCGTGAAACCGTTGGGACGTCAGCCGAATCAGGTGTTGTGGGGTCGGAGTTGTCATGATCGCGTGATGTCCCATCGGGTTGGTTGATCTTCATGGGGTTCCGGAGGCATCGAGGTCGTCAGGAGTTTTCGGCAACACGCTGCGCCATGTCGGACCGACTCGTAGATCGTCGAACTTCCACACGCCGCTGCCGTTGCCACATTCAAAACGCAGTCGATCAAACCGTGTCTCGATCGCGTGGATCACGGCATGCGGCTGGTCCGGCGTCTGGCGCGTCACGTCAGGGTCGATCCATATCGATACAAGGTCCGGTCCCTGGCGCCACTGAATCCGCATCACCAGGCGATGCCGCTGATCGTCCATCATGCGGCGATCGATCGTTGTGGTGGTTGGGTCCACATCCAGATCGGCATTGCCGCCGCCGTAGGGGACCGCATACGAGTACGCCATGTGTCCCAAGGCCTTGCCGATGAACAGGCGCTCTGCGGATTTACGATCGTCGGATCCATCGAACAGGCTCAAACCCGCCCAGCTCATCGGCTGGGGGTTAGACCCCTGCATCGTCCAGCACAGCCAGGTATCACCACCAACCGAGCCATCCGGGTCGGCGGCGATCAGGGTCTCGGCCCGGGCCAGCGCCCATCGGGCATTCGTGTTCAAGTCGACGAACACCGTGCGTCTTGCAGGTTTGTCTTCGGTGCCGCCATCGAGCACGATCGCGCCGTCATGCCATGGTTGAATATTGTCGACCGCTCGCCACGAACCGCCCGGCTCGCCGGTCGTAGACTGGCCGTTGAAATCGAATACCGCGATCGGCGTTTCAGACGCAGTCGCTTCGGTCGTCTGACTGGCCAGCATGCCTTTGAACCAACTGTCGCTCTGGCCTGCGGTCAACACCACCGGTTCATGATCAGGCAACTCCCACCGCACGCGGCCTTGCATCACCGCCACTTGAGTGATGCCCTGGGGCTCGATCTGTGCGGTAAACCGAGTCCCCAGGTCGATCAGGCGGCCGCTGCCGGGCATGCTTATCGTGAACCCCCGCGCCTGTCGATTGACCAGGGCTTCAAGTCGGCCCAGGTTCAGGCGGCCTTGGTTCGGCCCGAGCATCTCGAATTCGCACGGACCGGTCAGGTCGACCACGGCGCCGGAGTGAAACAGAATTTGAGCGTTGCCGGCGATCAGGCGAATCGGACCGGGGGCCAGTTCCTGTCCGAGCCGGGGTGAGTGTGATTCGTTATCGAAGATCGCATCGTCGGAATGATCTGTAAGCATGGCGATCGACGATGATGTGGTCATCGTCGAGAGGTTGGAACTCGGGGGCTGATCGTTTGGGACGAACAGGAACCAGGCGACAGCCGCCAGCAGCAACATCGCGGCGGCAGCATACCAGGCGCTTCGGCTTCGCCATGCAGGGCTCAACTTCAGCGTCGGCGGCAACTGCTCCGGGTGAACATTCGCCTGCGATCCTTCACGCAGATACCAGTCCAGGTAACTGCGCTCGGCAAACAGATCCGCCGCGTCGGGGTCGGTTTCGATCCACGTTTCGAGTTGTCGCATGGCGGCCGCTTCGAGCGTGCCGTCGAGGTAGGCGTCGATCTGTTGGAGCATCGGGTCAGTCATGTGATGCTCCCGTCTCAATTGAATCCATGCGGCGACGGATGCAGTCGGCCAGACCCTGTCGCACACGGTGCAGCGCCACGCTGATGGCGTTGACGCTGGTGCCCATCTGATCCGCGATCGCCCCCGGTCCCAGCGCCTGCTCGTAGCGGAGGTTCAGCAGACGGCGGTGGCGATCGGTGAGTTTCTGCAGGCAGTGCGACAGGGCTTCGCGGCGGCCGTCCCCCTGGCGATCAAGTCGCTCATGGGCCTCGGCGATCAGCATCAGGGCCTTGTCGCCGAATACGTGACGATCGCGCCGGCACGTGCGCAGGTGGTGCAGCACACGGTGGCGGGCGATGCCGAGCACCCACCCGGTGAACGATCGCTGCGGGTCGTAACGGTCGAAGTCCTCCACGGCCGCCTCGGCGATGAGTTGCAGCACATCCTCAGCCTCGTGCGTGTCGCGGATGGCGGAAAACACATACGCCGCCACCGCCGTCTGGGCGCTGACCCACAGGCGGGCGAATCGCTTCATGGCAAGTTGTGAACTTTCAGCGGGGTCCATAGGCCTCATCCACAGCGTACTACACGCCGGGCATCGCAGCGCCCGGCTACTGTGAACTGTGCCGATCAGGATGAAATCTTACAGACAACCAAAAAAAAGTAGCCAGTCTCTGAATGACCTGCCAGAAAGCGGATAATCAGCCGCTGGTCAGGCGCGGAACGAATTTTACCTCGACGTGAGTATCGTAAAACAGGTAGTTGCGGATGGCGTTAAATCCGTCCGGCGAGCCATGGGCCGGGCCGCGGAGCACCTGTTCGGGATAGGTCGACGTCGCCCACGTGCCGGGGTTGGTCCAGTAGTCGATGTCGTGCAGCGCGTCGACGGTGGCGGGGTTGGACAGGTTGGTCAGTTTCTTAGGATCAACCTCGGGATTGCCGTCAAATTCGGGGTAGCCGAACAAACGCCGCATGGCGCTAAACGGCGGGTTGTGAACTCCGGGGTCGTTGCCGGTGGAGACGAACATCTTGACAATCCCCGGCGGTGTGACGTCCGGCAACACGTGGTTGGCGCCGGGGTCCAGGAAAATCGGTGAGATGTGTTTGTCGCTGGAATCTCTGGAAATCGGAGTGTTGAGCATCGGCGACAGGAAATAGGCGAGATGACCTGAGCCTTTGTGGTACTGGGCCTGCTGGCCGGACCAGCATGGACCGGGGAGGAACCACCGGTTTTCGTTGACGTACATCGCGATTGCGCCGCCGATGGTTTTCATGTTGGCGGCGCAGGCGATGCGTTGGGCCTCGCTTCGGGCCTTGGCCAGGCTGGGCAGCAGGATGGCGATCAGCAGGGCGATGATCGCCACCACCACCAGTAGTTCAATGAGTGTGAAGCCTCGTCGGTGCATGGATGTGCCTATCCAATTGTAGCGTTCAGCGGCGGCGCATGGCCAATCCGCAGATCAGGATTAACCCTGCCGGCAACGCGGCCGGGGTCGGAACCATGTAGTCGATCACGACATTGTCGATGATGAAGTCGTTGGATGAATTGCCGGAACTGATGCCGAAGGCGCCGAAGCTCGAGGTGAACTCACCGTTGTTGGCTGTCGAGTCGGTCGTCGAGCCGATGAATTTTCCGTCGATGTAGAGTTCGATGCTCACGGTGGTGGCGTCGACGCGGGTGATCACCATTTCGGCAAGGTGGGCGAGGGTTTCATCGAGGTTGAAGCTGCCCACGCTGCCGAGGGTTTCCTGTCCGCTGCCGCCGAGGAAGTCGCCGCCGGTCGAGCCGTCTTCGATGAAGGTCAGGCCGCCGTTGGCGCCGGTTCCCATGGTGACGAAATAGCCGGTGTCGCTGCTGACGCCCGAGCCGTCATCGTAGAGCCCGAAGCGGAAGCCGCCGCCGGCGTCTTCCAGCGGGCTTTCCACGGTGTCCAGAATGCGGAAGTCGAAGCTGGCGCTGATCGAGTAGTTGTTTTTGAGGACCACGTCGGAAAACTGCGTGCGGGCCTTCTGGAAAGTCCCGCTGGTTTCCATCAGCAGGGCGTTGTTGGAGCCAATCTGCCCGGTGGTGATGTCATCGTCATTGACAAGGCTGATGCTCGGGGAACTGATGGTGGACCAGGCGTTGTCGTTGGGGTCGTCACCGTCATTGCCGAGGGTGGGGGTGGAGCCGACGTCGAAGGTGTCATCGATGACGTTGTACCAGCGGGTGATGCGATAGTTGTCGATGGCATGATCCATCGCGGCCGAGCCGTTCTGGAAGCCACCCTGGTTGAAGGTGGTGTTGATGCTGGCGGCGCCGGCGCCGGTGTCGGCGGCAGCGACGACCTGCGTATCGATGCGGCCGCGGAGATCGATGCGGCCGGCGCTGGTGTACTGAACGGTGAAGCGGGCGTAGTGGCGGTCGTTGTCGTTGAGGGAGGAGCCGTTGGCGTCGTTTTGCAGGCCGATCTGGCTGCCGCCGCCGAAGGTGCCGGTGCCGTTTTTGGCCAGGTCGACGTTGCTGGTCGTTCCGTCGACGGCGGTTGTCGCAAAACGCGCGTGGTACTGCGTGCCGTCGGAACTGTTGCGCAGCCCGAAGCGGAACCCGTCGTCGGCCGCCGGGATGGGGTCTTCGGTGATGTGCAGGTCAAACTCGACGCGCAGTTTTTCCCGGCGGGCCGAGTCCAGCGTAATCGAGCTGAAGTTGGTCGTCGTGTTCTGGAAGCCGCCGGACACATCGCGGAACAGGGCGTTGCCATCGCCGATGACCGGATCGTCCGCCACCGTGCCGGCCGACCAGCTTGAGTCCTGCGGGTCGGCGCCGTTGGTGCGGGCGCCGTCGGTGAACGGATCGTCGATGATCACCTCCGCCGTGGCGGGAGCGGCGGCCAGCCAACCTGCCAACAGGGCGCATCCCAGATTAATGGTCGGGTGAAACAGTCGATATTGCAGTTTCTTCAGCATTGCCATGGTCCATTCTCCAGGTTCAAAAAGCAGTTCCAATTCTCATGTTCATACGATGCGGCGGCGCGCGGCGACCAGGCCGAGCAGCGCCAGTCCTGCCGGTAAGGCTGCGGGCGTCGGGATCAGCACATCCACGACGACGTTGTCCAGCAGATAGTCCAATTCAAGATTGCCCGTGCCGAAGGCCACTTCATTGAAGGTGGTGAAGTAGCCGTCTGTGTCGATCCCGCTGGCTTGGAGCTCGCCGTCAACCCACAACTCCGCCTGCATGCCCGTCAATACCCGCGTCAGGCGCAACACCACATAGTGCGGCAGCGCATCGGCCAGGGAGAACGAGGTGGTGTCGATCGTCTGGTTGGCCGTGCCGCCGCCGAGGATGCTTCCGTCGCCGACGAATTCCTGTACCAGGAAACCCGAGCCCGAACCGGCGGCAAGCTGTACGTGGTAGCCGTCGTCGTCGTTGTCCATGTTGTTGTCAGCATCCGTGTTGTACAGTGTGCCGTGACTGTTAAACAGCCCGAAGCGGAAAGCGCCGCCGGTGTTAACGGTGGGCTCAGCCTGCAGACGCACATCAAAGCTCAGCTCGACGGCATGGCCGACCTGCTCCAGGGAAGCGGTGTTGAAGTTGGTGATCAGACGCCGAAACGTTCCGGTGTTGTCCACGGAAAGCGCATCGTTGGATCCGATCTGTCCGGCGCCGTCGTCGCTGACGACCGAGAGAACATCGGAGGTGTTGCTGCGGTACCATTGGGTGTCGTTCGGATCGGCCGCTTCGTTGCCGCGCGTCGCCGGGGAGCCGACGTCGAAGGTGTCGTCAAAGCGATTGGTCCAGCGTGTGATGCGGTAGTTGTCGAAATTGAAGCTCTGGCCGGAGGTGCCGCCGGTCTGGAAACCGATCTGGTTGAAGGTCGTGTTGATCCCGGAGGTATGCACACCGCTGACGACGTGGGTGTCCATGCGGGATCGCAAGTCGACGCGCCCGCTGTCGGTCAGCTGCACGCTGAACACCGCGTGGTGGGCGCCGGTGTCGCTGAGCGGGCTGGCGTTGTCATCGGTGCTCACCGACTCCTGGGTGCCGCCGCCGAACGTGGTGTTTGCGTCGGCCATGAGGTCGACGTTGTCCTGCGTGCCGGTGTCGTAACGTGCATAGTAGCCGTCGTACAGACCGCCGCCGTTGAGGCTTGAGTTACGCAGGCCGAAGCGAATGCCGTCGCCCGCGTTCAGCAGAACCGTCGGGTGCAGATCGAATTCGATTTTGATCTTCTCACGATTTTTACTCAGCGTGATCGGACTGACATCGGCTGCGACGCGCGAAAAGGCGCCTGTCGACGTGGCCTGTAGCGCGTTGCCGTCACCAATGACCGCATCATTGACCACCGTAGTCGTTGCGTTGCTGAGGCTGGTCCAGGACACGTCCAGCGGGTCGGCCCCGTCGGTGACACCGCCGTCGGCAAACGTGTCTTCGATGATTGTCTCACCGATTGCGGCGGATGTGCAGCACAATGCAGCCATCAGAACGCATGCGTACCACGCGGCGTGGTGGAATTTCGATTGGCTCTGCATTCTCGTACTCATGTCAATTCTCCGAATCACTCAGACGAATGTTTATTCAGCTTTTCCAATGCGTTCGGCTGCAGGACGCTGACCGACACATCGTCAATCAAAAACGTACCGGTCACGCGGCCGGTGCCGAAAATGATGCGGTTGAATCGGGTGTAGGCGACATCGATCGGATCGACATGATCCAACACGATGCGGTCGTCGAGCAGGCCGATCGTGCGAACACCCTGGTCGATGCGCTGAATCTGTATCGCGATGCGGTGGGGCTGCCCGTCGACGACCCGGGTCTTGACCGGTCCGGTCAGCACCTCGCCGAATACGCTGCCGCCGAGCGGCACATCACCAGCCGGCTCGCGCCGCAGCCAACTCAGCGGATTGATGTCCGTATCTTTGAGGCGGAGGTCCAGGCGGTAGCCGTGGTCGTCCTGGAGTGTGCTGGGGTCGGCATCGTTGTACAGACCCAGGCGGAAGCCGATGGTGTGTGGATCGAGCGTGTGCATCGTCGCGGCGTCGACATACACGCGCATCTGAGCCCGCAGCGTCGCGCCCGTGCGGGTCAGGTCCACGGTCTGAAACTGTCCCGCGATGCGTTGAAATCCCTCTTCGGTCGTAAGCTGCACCGCGCCGCCTTTGGGGTCAATGATCGAGCCGGTCACGCGCCGCACCAGTTTGCGATCCATCATCGGAAAAAACGAATTGCCCAGCGGGAAGGCAAATTCGCCATAATCATCAGTCATACTGTTTTCCAGCAGCGTGCGACGATCAACCGCAACCAGCGGCTGAACTTCGAAGCCGATCAACCCCAGGCGGCCGGTGGTCGGATCTGCCGCCCCGGCCAGACCCGCCGGCAGTTCGATCGATCCGCCGTCACGTTCAAGCCGAACGCAACCGATCTGCGTCTGCACCGTCGTCAGTCCCAACTCGCTGACGCTCATCACAAATTGCGTCCCCAGGTCCACCGCCCGCACGCCGTGCGGCCCTTCGACAGTGAACCCGTGCGCCCGGGGCTCAACATACGCGCTGAGCGTGCCGCGCTTGAGGAAACCCCGGTTGGGTCCGACCATCGAAAATTCGCATGGACCGGTCAGGTCGACGACCGCGCCGGACTTGAACATCAACTGAGCCGTCCCCGAACTCAGTTTCAGCGTACCCGGATGCAGTTCGGACCCGAGCTTCATCGGCTCGGTCGCCCCGGTGAAAACCGCGTGGTCGAGATTGGTCACCAGCGCGACGCTTTGTGAATCATCCGCGTGGTCTTCGGATTGCGGTGTCGAAGAATTGATCGACAGAACAATCCATGCCGTCACTGCCAGCACGACCATCGCCGCGATGCCGACCCATCGACGCATGTCAAACTTCAAGCTGCGTGCATTCGTTTCATGGACGGCATGGCTTTGTTCGGCCGGCAGCAGTTCCGCCAGGCAGCGTTCATGCAGGGCCACTTCAACGAAGCGGCTCCGCGCCGCTGAATCATCCGCCAGTCGGCGATTCAGCGCACCCAGCTCATCGGCATCTGCGACGCCTTCGAGGTAGCGGACGATCAGATCGTCGGTCGGCATGTGGCTGGTCGTCTCAGTCATGCTGCATCTGTTGACGGACGCAATCCGCCAGGGCGCTGTGTGCCCGTGTGGTGGTCTTGTAAACCGCGGCCAGGCTTCGGCCCAGACGATTGGCGATCTGCTGGGAGCCCAGCGCCTGCCCGTAACGCATGTCCACGATCTGGCGCGTCTTGGGCGAAAGCTTGCTCAGACAGGTCCGCAGGGCGTCCATCAGCCGGTTCGTCGGCAGCGCATCTCGCTGAGACCACTCGCCTTCCAGCAGGTCCAGCACATGCTGATCAAGCGACATCGGAGCCCGGTTCGCCTGACGCAGGGCGTACATCGCCCGGTGCCTCGCCGCTGTCCGCAGCCAGGCCGGCAACACCTCGGCCGACTCGATTTCCGCCCGTTTTTCCACCGCCAGCACGCTGACATCCTGCAGCACGTCCTCGGCGATGTGCCCGTCGTGGACAATCGACCAGATATACGCCAGCAGCCGCGCACGGTCGCGGATCAGCGTTCGGACGATGGTGGGTTGGTCAATCGGCATGAAATGCAACGCCTCCAATGATGTATTACACAGCCCGCGGCGATTAGGACACACATTCAGCGAAAAAATTGAAAACGGGCATTTGTTCTAACCCCCATAGCCGGGCCGCTACGCGGCCCCGGTGCCCGCAAAGTCAGCCCCGCGCAGCGGCCCGGTTGTCCAAGTCACGCATTTGTCGCATCCGGCGGGCCGTGGTAACTTATGTGGCTGCTATTTGAAGGAAGGACCGATTATGAAAGTGATTTGCGATCGTGGGGTGCTTGTCGAGGCGCTGAACCTGGTCAGCGGGGTCATCGTCAGCCGGACGCCCAAGCCCGTGCTGCTTTGCGTCAAGCTCGAAGCCGGTGACGGCTCGCTGAAGCTGTCCGCCACGGACCTGGAAGTCGGCATCCACCTGGCCATCGAGCAGGTCGAGGTGCAGGACGATGGGGCGGTTGTTATTCCCGCCGACAAGCTGACGGCGATCGTTCGTGAGTCCGCCGACCCGACCATCACGATCGAAACCGAGGACGAAGCCGCCCACATCCGCGGGGCCGACTCCCACTTCAAAATCTACGGTCACGCCGCCGCCGAGTTCCCCGCCGTCGGGGTCTTCGAAGGCGATGCCGACTACGAGGTCAAGGCCGGTGTGCTCGGCGACCTCATCCAGAAAACCATCTTCGCCACCGCTCGTGAGACCAGCCGCTACGCCATCAACGGCGTGCTGATGGAACGCGATGGCAAGAAGATGACCATGGTCGCCACCGACGGCCGCCGCCTCGCCCTGGCCAGAGGCGCATGCGGTGAAGCCAAGGGCGATGGCGCCGGCTGCATCGTGCCGACCAAGGCCCTGAATCTGCTGCTCCGCCTGCTGGATGATCCCTCCGAAGGCGTGCGGGTGCAGATCGCCGACAACCAGGCCCACTTCGCCACCGACCGCGCCACGCTGACGACCAATCTCGTCGAGGGGTCCTTCCCGCCTTACAAGGACGTCATCCCCAAGGAGCACGACCGCAAGGCGTCCTTCAAGACCGACGTTCTGGCTTCGGGCGTTCGCCGCGCCGCGCTGCTGACCAACGAAGAGTCCAAGGGCGTGAAGTTTGCGTTCTCGTCCGAAGGTTTGAACCTCTCCAGTCGCGCCCCGGAAATGGGTGAAGCCGAGGTCAGCGTGCCCGCCGAGTCATACAGCGGCGACCCCGTCGAAATCGGGTTCAACCCGCAGTTCATCGTCGACGTGCTCAAGGTCGCCGACGCCGAGCAGGTCGCCATCGAACTCAAAGCCTCGAACAAGCCGGGCACCATCAAGGTCGGCGCCGACTTCACCTACGTCGTCATGCCCGTCAGCCTGGGTTGATCTGAGTGCTCGTGACGTAACGCAACCCCACCACCCGGGCCGCTACGCGGCCCCGGTCCAGGGCCGCGTAGCGGCCCGGCTATGGCCTTGCACCCATCGTCGGTTATCATCGGAATTCGACTTCCATCGACGATATCCATTTCACGGGGAACACCGCATGCGCACCTTCCTTGGGCTTCCTCTGACTCGCTCATCGCTGTCGGACGAGCAGTACATCGAGAAGCTTCGCAAGTCGCAGCAACAGTCCAAGTTCGCTGGATACATGATGGCGGGTTTTGCGATTCTTCAGATCCTGTGTGTGATTGGTTTTTTCGTTCTGATCAATCGCTTTCAAGAAATGCAGAATGAATTTGCAAATAGTATGGAGGAGAGAGAACTCATCGAGACTCAAATGCACTTCGGTCTTGTTGCTGGTATGACATTGGGTTTTTCCTTAGCAGGGGCCATCTCCGGTGTAATTGCTTGTAGTCTCTCGGCCTATCGTATGCTGACGGGAAAAGCTACCCGAACGGTGCGTCTTGCAATCGAGTATTACGATCTTTCGTTGAAACTCATCGACGACGACCTCTCCTCTCGGGAACACACGAATGCATAAATCACTCGTTCTAGTGGCGGGCGCGGTGCTGATGAGCGCGGCGATGGTTTCGGCGCGCGCTGATGAGGCGGCTCATGCGACGCGGGATGATCTGGCGCTGACCAAGTTCGCGGAGAACCCCGACATCGTGACGCCGGTCGCGATGACTTTCGACGAAAAGGGCCGGTTGCTCGTCGTCGAGTCGCACACGCACTTTCGGCCGGATGATTACCAGGGCCCGCCGCACGATCGCATCCGCGTGGTCGAAGACACCGATGGCGACGGCAAGGCGGATCGCTTCACCTCGTTTTATGATCAGAGCGATCTGACCATGGGCCTGGAACTCGGGCCTGATGGGTTCGTTTACGTGACCACGCGCTCGGAGCTGTTCAAGCTGCGCGACACCGATGGCGACGGCAAGGCCGACCAGCGCGTCGATCTGGTGAAGATGGACACCAAAGGCTGGTACCCGCACAACGGGCTCAGCGGCATCATCTTCGACGAGCAGGGCCGGCTGTACCTGGGTACCGGCGAAAACCTCGGCGAGTCGTACACGATCACGGGCTCCGACGGCAAGTCGATCCATGCCGACGGCGTCGGCGGCATCATCTACCGCCTCGATTCAGACGGTAAAAACCTGACGACTTTCGCGACGGGATTCTGGAACGCCTTCGATGTGGCCTTCGCATCACATGGGCGGTTGTTCATGATCGACAACGATCCGGACTCGCGCCCACCATCGCGACTCATTCACGTTGTCGAAGGCGCGGACTACGGTTTCGCTTTCCGATACGGTCGCTCGGGGCTTCACCCGCTGCAGGCGTGGGACGGCGAACTGCCCGACACGCTCGGCATGACCTCCGGCACCGGCGAGGCCCCGACCGGCATGGTTTATTACAACCGCAACCGCATGCCCGCCGACCTGCTGGGCAATCTTTTTGTCACCTCGTGGGGCGACCACCGCGTCGAAGCCTACAAGCTGATTCCGCGCGGCGCGAGCTTCACGGCAAAGATGACCACGCTCGTCGACGGCGGCGAGATGTTTCGACCGACCGGCATGGCTATCGCACCCGATGGCTCGGTGTACTTCGCCGACTGGGTCGATCGCAATTACAAGCTGCACGGCAAGGGCCGCATCTGGCGACTGTCCAGCGACACGGAAGTACATTTCGTCACAGCCCCGGATTTTGTCCCGCTGACTGAAGCCGAAAAACGTGCCGAGAAACTGCGACAATCCACCGATCGTCAACAGCTGATGCAGGCGGCCGACGACCGCGATCCCTTCATCCGGCAGGCGGCGATGCTCGGGTTGTCACATCTGAAAAACCCGCCGCGCGTGCAGGCCCAACGCCTGGCGGGGATGGACCCGAAGGCGGTGATCCCCGCGGCGCTGAAGTCTGATTCCGTTGAGGATCGACTCACGGCGGTGCGATGGCTGGCGGATGAACGCTTGACGGAACTGCGTCCGAATCTGCTCGAAGCGCTCAACGATGATCGTGTGATGTCGCCGCGCCTGTTCGCCGGCGCGCTGGCGGCACTCGAGTGGCTCGACGAGGGCAAGGTCGACGGCAAGGGCGCGACGATCGCCCATTACGTCGCCGACAAACTGCACGATGCCAAGGCCAGTGACAAGATGCGGGCCATGGCGTTGCGGGCCGTCGAGCCGGATTACTCCGCGCTGACGCTCGACCTGCTTCGGCAGTTCATTGAAGACGGCGATCACGCGCTGCAACTGGAAGCTGTCCGCACGCTGGCGGCGAAGTCTGACCCCGAGCGGTTCGAGCTGTTGTGGACCATCGCCTCCGACGGCGCGATGCCGCAGGACGTTCGAGCCGAGGCTATCGTGGGACTGGCTGCGAATGTTGAAAAGTACGGCCCGCTGCTGGGTCAGCTTGCGGCTGAAGCGCCGGCGGAAGTTGCAGCGGAAGCGACACGTGCCGTGCGCCCCGGCGCGCCGGACATCGCATCCAAACCGACGACGGATCAGGCGGCGGCGTGGCTCAAACACGTTGGTGAAGGCGGCGACCCGGCGGTGGGCCGGCGCGTGTTCTTCAATCCGAAGCTGGCCGACTGCAGTCGGTGTCACCGCATCGAAGGGCGCGGCGGCGAGATCGGGCCTGACCTTTCCGTGGTGGGGCAGCGCGGGTCTCGCCAGTGGTTGCTGGAATCGATTCTTCAGCCGAGCCGCGAGATTTCACCGCAGTTCACCGCCGAGTTGCTGACCACCAAAGACGGCGCCACCCACATGGGCATCATGCTCCCGCTGCCGGGGGTTCGATCAACGCAGACGTTCATGGACGCCGCCGGCCAGACGTTCACGATTCCCATCGACCAGATCACCGACCGCAAGCTGATGGACATCTCCCTGATGCCGCCCGGTCTGGCCTACACGATGACCCTCGACGAACTGCGCGACCTGCTGGCCTACCTGATGCAGTTGCGTTAATGCGAGTCACGCGCCGGCAAGACGCACATCGAAAACGCGCCGAACAACCTTGAGCAGGGCGTCAAGGGCCGGTTCGTGGCGGCGCTCCTTGAGCATGCACAGATGCACCGGCTGGTCAAATTCGAAGTGGGGCCACACGAACAACTCGCCCGACTCGACCATCGGCGCCGCCCGGCTGATATCAGCAATCGACAAAGCCAGACCGGCGCGCACCATCTCGATCGTCGCCAGGTCGTTGTCGGATGTGAAGCGCGGCTTGAGCGTCAACCCGTGCCGTTCACAGATCGACCGCATCAACACGAAGTACGAACACTGCGGCGAGACAAAACACCACGGATAATTCTGCAGCTTCGACCAGTCCGCATCGGCCAGGTCCTCGGCCCAGTCGGCGGGGGCGATGATGTGCAACCGATTGGTCGACACCTGCGTGTGATACAACGATCGGTCGGCGATGGGGCCTTCAGCGAAACCAGCGTCGACGCGCCCGTCGCGCAGCGCGGTGATTTGATCACCCGTGGGCGCGTGCCAGAGGCTCAGGTGAAGCTGCGGATGTTTCTCGAACAGGCCGGCGCTGATCTGATCGATGCGCAGCTGCGTCGGATCGTTGTTGATGCCGAGCGTCAGTGTGCCGGCCACACCGGTGAGCAATTCGCCGGCGAGGCGCTCCATCGAGCCGACGCGCGTCAGAACCGCCCGGGCTTCGGGCAGCAGACGCTCACCAGCTTCCGTCAGCGTCATGCCTTTGGGCGTGCGGACGAACAGGTCGACACCAAGCGATTGCTCCAGCGCCTTGATCTGAGCGCTGACGGCCGGCTGCGAAGCGTACAACTTGGCCGACGCGGAGGTCAGCGTACCGGTATCGGCGATGGCGATGAAAGCGCGTAGCTGTTGCAGTTCCATGTCAGCGTCCTCGACGGCGGAGGATAACGACTTTTCCGCCGATCAGCAGGCGGCGATCACCAGGCGCCGACTCGACGGACCCCGGCCCCATGTACGGCGAGACCGTCGGCATGGCCCGATACATGCGGCATAACAGGCATTGTATTGTTCTGAGGGTTCGCCATGGCCACAAGGCGCGACGGCTGCGAACGGCGACGGTGGATGAGGGAGTATTCATGATCCACCGTACCGCCGGCGCTGAACGCAACCCAATAAGCGGCGCCGATGGCTCGATCACATATTTCGAAGGCCTCGCAGTTCGCTGCAAGCGGTTGTACTCAGCGAAGTGAGTCGAGCGCATAAAAAAACCCGTCTCACGGTCGCGACTCGTAAGACGGGGGCGATTCGGAATGCATGGTTGAACTTCTAAGTCAATCATACCCCGGAAAAAATCCTAAGCAAGGATTATTTAGTTAAATTTCCTCAGGGCCGCCGCCATCGAGGAAGCCGACCAGCTTGCGGCTGCGGACCGGGTGCTGGAGTTTGCGCAGGGCCTTGGCTTCGACCTGGCGGACGCGCTCGCGGGTGACCTTGAAGATACGCCCAACTTCTTCCAGCGTGTAGGTATACCCATCGCCGATGCCGTAGCGGAGCTTGATGATTTCACGCTCGCGGTAGGTCAGCGTCTTGAGCACAGCTTCGATGCGCTCGCGAAGCATCTGATGGCTGGCGGTGTCGGTCGGAGCCTCGGCGGACTCGTCCTCGATGAAGTCGCCGAAGTAGCTGTCTTCGGACTCACCGACGGGGCGGTCGAGGCTGATCGGGTGACGGGAGATCTTCAGCACGCGGCGGGTTTCGCCGGTCGACATCTTGGCGATCTTGGCGACTTCCTCGACGGTGGGCTCGCGGCCGAGTTCCTGAACAAGCTGCTTGGTGATGTTGCGCAGCTTGCTCATGGTTTCGATCATGTGCACAGGGATGCGGATCGTGCGGGCATGATCGGCGATGGCGCGGGTGATGGCCTGGCGGATCCACCACGTGGCATACGTCGAGAACTTGTAGCCGCGCTTGTACTCGTACTTGTCGACGGCGCGCATCAGGCCGGTGTTGCCTTCCTGGATGATGTCCAGGAACGACAGGCCGCGGTTGCGGTACTTCTTGGCGATGGAGACCACGAGGCGGAGGTTGCCGCCGGACAGGTCGCGCTTGGCCTGTTCGTATTCGTTGAACACCACGAGGATGTCTTCGACGTGCGAGGCCAGATCGTCCGGCTCGTTGAGCACGAGGCTGCGCAGGCCGTTGAGCTCTTCGCCCATGACCATCACGTCCTCGGGGTCGTAACGGTTGGGGTTCTGCTCGGCCTTGGCGAGGTCGCCTTCGAGCTGGCGCATCTTGCGGGTGATGGACTTGAGCTTGTGCAGCAGCGGCTGGATGCGGCTGGTGCGGAGTGAAAGCTCTTCGATGAGCGTGGCCATCTTGCGGCGACGGCGGGCGATGGTCAGCAGAAGCTGCTCGCGGGTCGACTTGGCCATGCGGGCATTGGCTTCGAGCTGCTGCCAGTCTTCGCGGTTGAGCTCGAGCAGGCTCTTGATCGTCTTGAGGTTGTGCGGAATGCGGGCGGAGATCTTCTCCTTGGCGCCGACCTCGTTGGTGGCGATCTTCATCGTGCGGTCGAAAGGCAGTTCGCCGGAGTGGACCAGTTCGAGGGTCTCGACGGCGTGGGTGATCGAGTAGTCGTTTTCGAGCACCTTGCGGCGGAAGATCATGCGGCAGGTTTCGATCTTCTTGGCGAGGCGGATTTCCTCGGAGCGGGTCAGCAGGCTGATCTCGCCCATCTGGGTCAGGTACATGCGGACCGGATCGTCGATGCGCTTGGAGGATTCGTCGACGTCGTTGGTGACGATCTCCTTGCCGTCTTCGTCGACGATGACGGTCGTGTTCGACACGCTGCGGGAGCTCTTGGTCGGGCGTTCGTCCTCCGCGAAGCGGACGTTCTGCTCGGCCTTGCAGCGCGACGAGTCGATCATCCGGATGCCGGCGTTGCGGAATCGGATCAGCAACTCGTCGAGCTTGTCGGGTTCGACCCACTCATCGGGGAGCGTTTCGTTGATTTCGTCGTAGGTGACGAAGCCTCGCTTCAGGGAACGGTCGTGAAGGTCGGCGACGGCTGGGTGGATTTCTGCGATCACGGTCAATACTCCAAACCGGGTATTTGTTGCCGCCGAGTGCAGTCGGCGGGGTGCTGTTTGACTCGATCAACCGGAAACACGAGGCACGCGACGGGCCGAAGGGTTGGCCTGGGCATGGGCGATCGCCAGCGCCAGCCGTTGGGTCTCGGTGTCGTCCGCGGAATCGGTTCCGGGGGGTGTCCCGGTGGTGCCGGGGTTGTTGGGTTGTTCCTGTTTTGTCTCTCGCAACAGCATTTTCTGCTGCTGGTATTCCTGCTCGGCCCGCCGTCCCGCCAGCGCGGTGGCTGAAGCGGTCAGTAGTTCGTGCAGTCCAGCCGTCGATCCGTCGGTCAACCGGCTGACTTCGATCTGCAATTGTAGCGCGTAGCGGACCTGATTCTCGTCGTGAAGCAAGTTTCGCAGATCGGCGGTGGTCAGTTGATCGTGCTCGATGAGCCATTCGTAGATGGCCCCGTAGAGCGCGGCGGTCGGGGGGTGGTCGAAGTCGTCGTGGCCGATCGACTCGTTGAGTTCCCGGCCGTCGGCGACAGTCTCGTGGAAAAGCGTCGGCTCGGTCAGCAGGCAGCCGACGAGGTGGCGCTGGGCCTGCTGGGCGGCGGTGGGGCGGCTCGGCGGGGCGTCGAAATCGGGTTCGACCTCGTCGTGGACCGGCCCGGTGGCGCGGCGGCGCCCCGAAAGCTGACGGATCAACCGATCGATGCTGGCCGAATCCAGCCGCAGCATCTCGGCGACACGCGCCAGCACGAGCCCGCGGCGGGCGGTTTCGATGCGGTCGAGCCCGAGGTCGATCAGCGTCCGCAGGTACTGCTCGCTGATGCGCTGCTTGGCGGCGAGGGTGTCGGCGGCGTCGAACTGCTGGCGCACCCGGCGGAACTGGAACGTCATGGCATCGGCGGCCTGCACGATCGCCGTCTGCCATTGCTCCAATCCATCGGGGCGCGCCAGCAGGTCGGCGGGATCGCACCCGTCCGGCAGCACCGCGATCTTCACATCGATCGGCTGGTTGAAAAAGATCTGCAACGCCCGGTCCGCCGCTTTCTGGCCGGCTTCGTCCGCATCGAAGATCAGCACGACCTGATCGGCGTAGCGACGCAGCACCGCGGCGTGCTCGGCGGTCAAAGCCGTGCCGAGCGTGGCGACCACGTTGCGGGCGCCGGCCTGGTGGGCTGCGATCACATCGGTGTAGCCTTCGACGATGACGGCGGTGTGCGAATCGCTGATCGGCTTGTGCGCCGCGTGCAGGCCGAACAGCGTGGCGGACTTGTTGAACAGCGCCGTTTCGGGGCTGTTCAGATACTTGGCGTCGGACTTTTCTTCGCGGGTCGAGGCTTCGGGCAGCACGCGGCCGCCGAAAGCGACCGGCCGACCGATGGCGTCGAAGATGGGGAACATCAAGCGATGGCGCATCTTGTCGAAGTGACCGTCGCCGGTTTTGCGCGGGGCGATCAGACCAGCCCATTCGAAGGCTTGTCGATCCATCTGCTTGCGATTCACGTACTGGGCGAGTGCGTCCCACGCATCGGGGGCGGCGCCGAGAGCGAAGGTTTCGACCATCTCGTCGCTGATGCCGCGCTGGGTGATGTACCGCCGGGCCGGGCCGCCGAGGCGCTCATCGGCCAGCGTGCGTTTGAAAAACTCGACGGCAAACTGATTGGCCGCGGCGATGCGCTGGCGCTCGGTCGGCTCGTCGCTGGATTGTTCACGGGTATTGCGGGGCAACTCGATGCCGGCGCGGTCGGCGAGATATTTCAGCGCTTCGGGGAAGGTCATCTTGTGATAACCCATCACGAAGCTGAACGCATCGCCGCTGGCGCCGCAGGAGAAGCAGTGGTAGAACTGTTTATGGGGCACAACGTACATCGACGGATTTTTGTCATCATGAAACGGACAAACGCCGATGAACTCTCTGCCGCGCGGTTTGAGCACGACATGCTCACTGACCAGGCGGACCAGATCGGTCGACTCGAGAACCCGTTTTTTAGCGTCATCTCTATTCACGGGACAACTCGTGCGCACATCCGGCGCGGGACGCAATCCTTGCTTGACCGCCTGCTTGACAACGATTCGCAGTGAATCCCCGAACATGGATTCGACTGACCGTTCGGCGACTGGGACGCTGGTTTGAGGTGGTCCCCAGGCGACGATCATGTTCAACCGCGAACATCTAAAACATAGCACCGAACCGGCGCGAGTCAAATTTATCGAACATTCTTTTTTTGCGGTATTTACCGGTTATTCGGGCGTTCGCCGGCTCCGATAACGCGCCTACAATGGACCCTCGCTTGACCGGTTTCGATGCGAAAGTTACCGTGTCGGCTTGCCCCTACCCGCCGTAGTATCGGCGACTTGGCGACAACTTACCCCCGGCCTGTGAAACGAGTTCTATGTCCGGCGAAAAAAAAGATAAATGTGGCGTGTTCGGCATCTGGGGCCCGTCGGATAGTGCTGTGCAGGCTTACTTTGCGCTGTTTGCACAGCAACACCGCGGCCAGGAATCCGCCGGCATCGTCGTTTCCGATGGCGAAACCCTCCAAAGCCACGTCGGCATGGGACTGGTTTCCGAGGTCTTCACCAGCCGCATCTTAAACGAGCTTGAAGGCCACGCCGCCATCGGCCACAACCGGTATTCCACCACCGGTTCCAGCCGCCTGGGCAACTGCCAACCCCTGCTGCAGGAGTTTGCCGGGGGGCAGGTCGCCATCGGCCATAATGGCAATCTGGTCAATGCGTCAGTCCTTCGACGCATGTTCGAAGACCGTGGCCACATCTTCCATACCACCACCGATACCGAAGTCATCTTCCACCTGCTGGCCGCCCCGAACCATACCTCCAAGCCCGATCCGCTGGCCGCCTCGCTGCAACACCTCCAGGGGGCCTACAGCCTCGTGGTCATGCACAACGACCGCATCGAGGCGGCGCGCGACCCGTGGGGCTTCCGCCCGCTGGTGCTCGGCGAGACACAAGACGGTCACCCCTGCGTGGCCAGCGAGTCGGTCGCCCTGGACGCCATCGGCGCCCGCACCGTTCGCGAGGTCAAGCCCGGCGAGATCGTCACGCTCAGTGACAAAGGCGTTTCATCACGCCACTTCATCGATCCCCAGCCGCCGGCCCACTGCGTGTTCGAACACGTCTACTTCGCCAACCCGTCCAGCAAGATCTTCGGCGACACCGTGCAGATCGTTCGCGAAAAGCTCGGCGAGCAGATGGCCAAGGAAGCGCCCGTCGACGCCGACTTCGTCATGCCCATGCCCGACTCGGGGCGCTCCGCGGCGATGGGTTATGCCCGCGAGGCGAAGCTGCCCCTGCGCGAAGGCATCGTGCCCAATCGCTACGTCGGCCGCACATTCATTCAGCCCACCCAGGCCCAGCGCAATCAGGCGGTCCAGCTCAAGCTCAACGTCGTCGGCGAGATCGTCGACGGCCAGCGCATCATCGTCGTCGACGACTCGATCGTGCGCGGCACCACCACCCGCGGCAAGATCGCTCAACTCCGCCGCGCCGGCGCCAAGGAGATTCACTTCCGCATCTCCTGTCCGCCGATCCGCCACGGTTGCTACTTCGGCGTCGACTTCCCCGATGAGTCGCAGTTGATCGCCAACAATCGCACCGTTGAGCAGATCTGTGAATTCCTCGGCGTCGACAGCCTGCATTTCCTCTCGCTGGAAGGCATGCTCAGTTGCGTGAGCCTCCCGCCGGAAAGCTACTGCACCGCCTGCTACAGCGGCAAGTATCGCCTGGACGTGTCCAACCCCATCCGCAAACTCGATCTCGAACGCCACCAGCAGAAGCTGTTCACCTGAGCGTTCGTGTTTTGATATGTCGTTAACGGAGGTCTGCCATGCGTATTCTGGCTGTGGTTGTGATCGTGTGCGGGATGTTCGTGAATGTGAACGCGGCACGGGCCGAGTCGCCGTGGATCGGGGTGCACTTCATGGTGTACACCGACAAGATGCTGGATCAGCTTGCCGAGCAATTGCCGGCCCTGTCAAAACGCGGCGTCACGCACCTGATCCTTGAGATCAACTACCACTTCGCTTACAAGTCCCACCCCGAGCTGGCGCCCACCAACGGCATCACCGTGGTAGGGGCGAAAAAATTTGCAGACACGGCTCGCGCCCATCACATCGAAATCATCCCGCAGATCAACTGTCTCGGTCATCAATCGTGGAAACAGAACAACGCGGCGCTGCTGAAGCACTATCCGCAATTCGATGAAACCCCCGGCGCGTATCCCGACAACAAAGACATCTACTGCCGTAGCTGGTGCCCGCAGCACCCCGAGGTGAACCGTGTGGTGTTCGCGCTCATCGATGAGTTGATCGACGCCTTTGAGGCGAAGGCGTTTCACGTGGGCATGGATGAAGTGTTTCTGATCGCGTCGGAACACTGCGAGCGTTGCCGCGGGGGCGACCCGGCGGCGCTGTTCGCCAAGGCGGTCAACGATCTGCACGGCCACATCGTCGGGAAGCGTGGCGTGCAGATGCTGATGTGGGGTGATCGGTTGCTCGACGCGGAGCAGACCGGCTACGGCAAGTGGGAAGCCTCCGGCAACGGCACCGCCCCGGCCATCGATCGCATTCCCAAAGACATCGTCCTCTGCGACTGGCACTACGAGAAACGTGACCGCTACCCATCGCTGGCGGTTTTTCTGGACAAGGGTTTTCGCGTCTGGCCTGCCGGGTGGAAGAAACCCGAGGCGGCCGAAGCGTTCGCCGCCGCTGCCAGAGGCTGTCAAAACCCGCGCCTGCTGGGTTACCTGTGCACCACCTGGGGCGCGGTGGAGATACCGAATCTGGCGGATTGGCCGGCGCTGTTGAGGCCGATCGAAAAAATCATCGCGCCATGACGTCGTAGTTGCGCGGTGTCAACGGATGTAGGAGTTGGGAGGGTATTTGTTGTCGTTGCTGGTGGCGTAACCTGGCGGCATGCCGGCCAGGGCGGTCGTTTTGACGAAGGTTTTCGACGGGAAATAGTAGGTGGCGTCGCGCGACTGGACTTCGAGCAGGTTTTCCGTGTGGCCGTCGAACATCACGACGTTGAGCGACTGATCAACGTGTCGATAGGCGAATTCCTCGGCTTCGGGGTACAGGATGCCGGTGGTGTCGCGTCGATAGGGATTGCCTTCACCGCCGGTTTCATAGTTTGGAAAGGCCGGCGAGTGGGTCATGAAGTTGCCGCCCTCGTCCTGAAACACGAAGGTGTTGTAGCTGATGCTGCCGTTGGAATATCGTACATAGCGCACGCCGTCCATGGCCCACACCTTTTCGGAGATGGAGCGGCCGACGTTGTCGATTTTGCGTGGGGCATTGTTACTCGGGAGGACCGGCATACGGCTGGGTTTGTCGAAGGCGCTGACGTGAAACCCCAGCGGCGAGGAATAGCTGGCGATGGAAAGCTCCTGAGGGGGAGTGTTGTATCCGCCGTCGTATTCATAATCGTACACCGCGGCATTGGACGGGCAGCGGAAGGCGTCGTTGAAGATCGCCTTGATGCGCTCATCGCGATCGCCGGGCAGGCCGAGTGAGTCCCCGAGCGTCGGAGAGATCCAGTCCATGTTGAACGTCGGTTCGCGCGGGCTGTTGGAAAATGTGTAGGCGTTGGATGTCAGTTTGGCGCCGCTGGTCAGCGGGCCGGCCAGGTACTGTTTGTTCTCGGCGCCGTAGACGGCCATGGCCTGGCCGGCGCCGCGCAGATGCGCCTGGCAGGCGACCTGCCGCGAAAGATTGCGCGCTGCGCTTAGCGAAGGCAGCAGGATGCCGATCAGCAGCGCGATGATGGCGACGACGACCAGCAGTTCAATCAGAGTAAAGGCACGGGGGGGGGTTCTCATGGAATCCATTCCTTTATGAAGGAAAGAAGCACCGGGAACGTCAGTTCCCGGTGCTTGTGGGGTTGGTGGAAGATCAACGCCGACGACGGCGGGCCAGACCGACCAGACCGAGGCCCATCAGGGCGAAGGTCGACGGTTCAGGCACCAGCGCGGACGTGCTGGACAGAGACAGCGGGCTGCCATAGTCCGGGGTGGTGGCGTCGCCAAGCAGGCCGCTGTAGTAGCCGTTGTCATCGGTCGTGTTGGCGTTGGACTCGTAACCGAGGGTGCCGGTCGCGTCGTCCGTGCCGCCGGTGTTGATCTTGTCGCCGTCCTGGGTGCCGTAAACATTGGCCAGGAAGTCGGCGTCGGTCAGGAACACGGACATGCCCGACGAGATGCCGCCGCTCCAGGCAAGCTGCCAGATCACGTTGCCGTTTTCGTCCTTGAGCAGCAGCTCGTCACTGCTGTTGGCCAGGGCGAAGGCCGCTTCGATCACCGCATCGGTGTCGACGCTGCCGAGCCATGCTTCTTCGAAAGCGAGCTTGTCGACGGCGAGAATGATGAAGTCGCCGGCGGCGATTTCGATGTCCGTCGCGAATGTAAATGAGTCGGAGTCTTCGTCGCCGATCGTCCAGCCGTTGAGGTTGACGGTGTCTGTGCCGTAGTTGTAAAGCTCGACCCACTCAAGCTGGCTGTCAAAGCCGGCGCCGGGGTTGGCCATGAACTCGGTGATGGCGATCTCGCCGGAGGGGCCCGGCTGCACGTAATTGGAGTCGTAGTTGAGGTAGATGTCGCCGTTGGAATCGACGCTGGTCGAGAAGCCGGTCAGTGAGGTGGTGATGTTGTCGAACGCCACCGGGTTCCGATCGGTGGTTGTTCCGTTGCTGCCGACGTCAACGATCAGCCAGCTGTGATCGGAGTTCCAGAACGAGTCGGCCAAGGTCGGGTCGACGTCGATCGAGAGATTGACGGTATGGCCGCCGCTGGTGTAGCTGGTCCACAGTTCGCCGCCGACCTTGATCAGATCCCAGTCCGTGCCGGCCGTGCCGGTGTTGTCATCGGCCAGGGAGACCAGGTTCCAGTCATAGATGGTGGTGTAAAGACGAAGGTCGTCCTTGAATTCAAGCGTGCCGGCGCCCGAGCCGTAGCCGGGGGTGATGGTGCCGCTGACGGTTGAATCGCCGTCATGGAATCCGGTGCCGACGACCAGGTTGCCCTCGATGGTGTTGTTGAAGACGTTGACGCCGCCGGAGATGTTGCCGTCGCCGGTGTAGGTGACGCCGGAGCTGTTGTTGGAGTTGATGAAGGCGTAACCGGTATCTGCACCGGACTGCACCTCAAGCGTCGATCCGCCGCTAAGCTGCACGGCGCCGAGGTAGAGCGACGCGGTGCTGTCGCCGGTCACGGAGACCTTGCCGGGACCGGTGATCGACAGATTGCCGGTGCCGAGGTTGGCTTCCGAGAAGGTGTTGACCGTCAGGGTCTGGCCGTCGGCGACACTGACGCTGTGAGTGCCGTCGGACAGGTTCAGGTTGCTGGCGATCGTGGCGGACTTGTCCGCGGTGATGTTGCCTTCGAGCGTGACCTGACCGCCGGTGACGGTGTATTCGGAAGTGGCCGAGGCGTCAAAGGCGACGTTGTTGGCGGTGACTCCGCCGCCGTCGACCGTGACGGTGCCGCCGGCGCCACCGGCGCCGAAGGTCGCGCTGCTCGGCGTCGCGCTGCTCCAGTTGTAGTTTGACGAGTCGGCATACCAGTTGTTGCCGCCCGTGGTCCAGGAACCGCTGCCGTCCTGTGCGCCGGACGTGCCGGTGTTCGCGTCCCAGGTCAGGTTGACGGGATCTGAGCCGGCGAGACTGGCGTTAAGCTGAATGTTGTCGTAACGATTGTTGCCGCTTGAACTGGTTAACGAGCCGCCGTCCATGGCGAAACGCAGCGTGACGTTCGCCGCGTTGTCCACACCTGAAGATACGGAGAAGTCTTCCTGTGCGTAGCTGCTGGCGAAAGTGATATTGGAATCGACCGCGTTAAAAGTCGAGCCGTCGATCGACCACGAAATGTCAATGTCATTGAAGCCTGTGCTCGTCCGCTGCGCCGCAAAGCTCAACTGTAGATCGGAGAGCCCCGTCATGGAGAAGGTGAGGTCGAAATACTGACTGTTGCCGGCGCCGCTGGAGCCGTTCTGAAACACCAGCGCGCTGCCGGATGCATCAGAACCGACGGCGTTGACTGTCGTACCGCTGAAGTCCTCGGTTGGCCCGAGGATATTTGACAGATCCAGCAGGGCGGTGCCGGACTGAACGCCGGCGCTGGGGTTGATGCTGCCGACCCAGGCCGCGCCGGAATCTGTCGACGCCCCGGTGTTGAAGTTCCATGCTGCCAGCAGGTCGGCCTTCGCCGCGCCTGTGGCCATGCTCAACATCAAGGCCGCAGCCATTGATGTACGTCGAAAACGTGAACCACGATAAATTTTTCGCGATCTCATCACAAGCTCCTCAGAAAACACTGTTGTGCCTGCGCCGAATCCATTTCAGCGCTGAAATCAAGCATGAAACAATCATGCTCGAGGCGAATTTCCGGTGGCCCGGTGGGGGGATCTCATTCTCCGGGCGGGTCTGCAGATTAGTGGGATCGTGTCATCGGCGCGCAAGCAAAGTATTGCTGCATGGCAAATGACGTATTAAGAAACGGTAAAGCGCGAAGGCCGCCAAACGCGGCTCCGGCTTATCAGAATTGTTGTTGTCGTTGTTGTCGCAACGTCAACAGGCCGAGAAACATCCCCGCGATCGGTAGGAACGACAGCGCGGAAATGGCGGACCGACATATAGCTTCAAGGCGATGGCGGCGCTCGCCATGAACAACAAACACCGATACGCATGCACCGCATGTCGTATCAGGCAGAAGTCGATTCGCCATCATATCGTGCATCATCACAAACTCGATCCTCGCCGGGAGCGTGGCTCCCGCGTTCCTGAGCGAAACTTATCACGCGTCAGGTGATGGATCAAGGCCTTTTCGAGGTATTATCGAAAAATTCATATTCAGGTTGACCGCAGTCGTCATTTGGCGGCATCTTTGGTCGACGACTGCGCCGGCGACGCAACCAGCGCGGCAGCTACATCCGGCGCAACGGTGAAGCTTGTGTTGTCGAACTGCGCGACCGGCGTCTGGCTCGACCCGGTCCATAGCTTCAGCGTGTGCGTCTTACCGTCTCGCGTGGTGATCGAAAGCGTGGTCGTCGGATCGCCGGATGCATAACCGGTATCGACAAAATGGTCGGCTGACAGTTTGGCCAGTTGATCCCAGATGCCCGCCACGACCTGTTCAACCATGCGGCCTTCGCCTTGCATGGTGTACTTGCCCGCTTCGTCGCGCTCGATGACATGCTTACCGATGCTCACCTTGGCGATCTGGTCGGCCGCCACGTCGAACACGAGTTTGTCGCGTAACTCAGCTTCGGTCGCGGCGACGAGTTCCGGCGTCGGTTGAAACTGCGACTTGATGCCTTCGACGCTGGCCATTCCGGGGGCGCCCGGGTGAACCGACAGCTGATGAGTCTTGCCGTCGGTCGTCGTGATCGTCAGCGCCGCGCCTTCGGGGATCGACATCATCGGCTCGCGCATCCACTTGGCAGCACGCACCGGCGCCAGTTGATTGATCAGCGATTTGACGGCAGCCTCGTCATGCCCGGCGAACTGCCACGGACCGGGCTTGTCATCACCTTCGGGAGCGGGGCCGCGCTTCAGGTGATACTCCGCCGGGTACTTCCCGCTGCGCAGCAGGTCGATCGCCGCGATTTGATCCGTCGCCAGGTCCAGCACCGTGCGATCACGAAACGCGATCGCCGGCTCCATCGCCAGTTTCAATGCCTCGATCGGCACCACCGCTCCAACGGATTCGCCGCCGCGCACAACAAGCAGGCGCCCCTTGTCGTGTTCGTGGATTGCCAGCGTTTCGGGTTCTGACTTCGCCAGCACCTGCATGCGGATCGTGGCGATCGGCGCTTTGAGTTTCTTGTTGCTCAGATCGACGAACGACGTCGCCTTGGTGTTGTAGATCGCATCCAGCAGATCGTTCATCACGCCGGCGTCGAGCCCGTAGGTCGGCTTGGGGTCGCCGAACGACCACGCCGGCGACTTGATCATGTGCACGTCGGGTTGATCCGGCTTGGCTAGCGTGACCTCGCGCACATCACTGCGCGGTGTGGGTGTCAGCGCTGGGTCACGCAGATCGTCGGCGGTCACGTTGAGTTTGTCCACGTCGGCCTTGGTCAGCGTGAACACCGTCGGCGTGTCGTCATACATCGCGAAGAACTTGCCGCGGCTCAGGTCCGTCGGGCTGCCGATCTTCAACACGTGCGTGATGGTTTTCTCAGCTTGATCCGCGGCGTCTGTGTCGGCCCCGGCCTCGGCGTCGACCACGTCGATCTTCAACACGGTCGACGGTTGATCAAGCCCGTATGCTGCGAGATTCTCCGGGTTGTCAGCGACAAATTCACCGGCCCTGGCGATGGCCACCGCCTGCACGAGCTGATTGACTTTCTGCGTGGCGGCGCGGCCGGGGACAGGCTTCGATATCGCCCATCGCGCATCAGCAAACGCCAGCTTGATCGTCTGATCGTCATGTTGCAGTTCGATGCGACGCGCCTTGCCGGGGGTGAAGCTCGCGATTGCAGGATCACGCATCGATCGCACCGGCTTGTCGAGCGCCGCGGTGTGCAGCGCGTCGTCGACGACATACACCGTAGACGATTCACCGGGCTCGCCGAGCGTCACGTAAGCGCGCCCCGAGCCGGCCCGCTTGCCGAGCGTCAGCGTGACCGGTTCAAAGCCTTCGCCTTCGTAGGTCAACGTCGCCTGCGGAGGCGCCAGCCCCAGCGCTTCAAGCGACACATCCCGCTGGGTCGGGGTGAACTTCGACGTGTAACGCAGCGCCCCGGCACTGTCGATGAAAGTTTGAGCGTCCCAAGTCTGCAGCTTGTACACGACCGGTTCGACCTGCTGGAAGTCTTCACCGTCGCGCTCGATCACGACAGGTTTTTGGCCGGGCTCGCTGAGCCTGATCGTCTTGACCTTGTTCAGCGGCATCCGCTCGCCGCTCAGCAGACGCTCGCCGACAGCCTGGCCCTGCTGAGCCAACTGCTGTTCTTTCTCGAGCGTGGTTGTGGTCTTGGTTTCGACGGTGAAGAAGTACACCGCCAGAGCGATCGCGATCAAAACGACAAAGAGCGTTGTCTTGGTATTCATCGCACCATCCGATTGGTTTCACGTAATTCCTGAACGACCGACTCAGCGTCGACGAACAACCCACACGATCATGCCGGCCGCCAGACACATCGCCGGCAGGCCGGCCACGGTGATCCACCACACCGCCAGCATCGCCGGCCGCGAGACCGCATCGATGCGGCGCGTATCCTGCGTGCGTGCGCCCGGGGCGATCAGGCGATCGAGCCCGGCCAGCCAGTACACGCTGTTGACGAACACTTCGCTGTTGCCGGGGAAGCGGGAAAACAGTGTGTTGCCGAACAGATCGCGCGGGCCGTACTGCGTCACGCCGTCGACGGCGAAGCTGGCATCGGCGATGGCGATCAGGCGAAGCTTGTCTTTCTCGACTGCGGCGCCGACGACGAACGGTCCGGTCGGATCGTCCTCGCCCTTGGTCGCCTGGGCCGGACGCATGTAGTCGGTGTCTGCCCAGGTGTCAGCAGGGCTTTCGATAAGCGGCCAAAGATGTTCACCTTCCGGGGGATTCGACGACAGTTCGATCGGCATCGCCTGAAGCATCAGCCCCTGCAATCCACTGGCGGCTTTGGAGATCGCATGATCCGTCGGCCAGGTGTTGAGGATGAGCTGGTTGTCGGCCTGAAGCTGCCCGTTGCGGCCGGGCACATGACGCATGATCAATCGCCCGGTGTCGATCGTCAGGCCGTAGGGTTTGATCATCTCGACGAGCGGGTCCGGCTGGCCGAAGTTCATCATCGAACTCGGCGCCGCGAACACCATCGCCGGCTGCCCGGCGTCCAGGTGCGCCTTGACGGCCTGTGCGATCATCGGACCCATCGGCTGAGTCGGCCGCTGCGGATTCGGCGGCGGCACGGGCAGCACGATGTACACCAGCGTTTCGCCTTCCTCAGCGACCGGCGCCGGCTGGGGCGGCATCGGCTGACCCATCGGGCCCATCGACCCGCCGGGCTGCCATTCGTCGACATCGAAGTTCATCCGGCGCAAACGTTCAGCCACCTGCATGAAACTGATCTGTGGATTGCCCCGCCCGCTGAGCACCGACTGCGGCGAGGGATTGATGAACACCACGCGCGCATTGTGACGCAACGTCAGGCGGAGGATCGCACCGGTGATCGTCTCTTCGCCCTTGTAGCCTTCTTCGGGCATGACCTCGCCGCGTGTCATCTCCGCACGGATCAGGTTCGGGTAAATCTCGTCGAGGGTCAGCACGACCACGCCGTGCGTCTCGTCGGCATGTTCTTTGGCTTGCTCGCCGGGGATGGTCACGATCACGCAGTTGGACTGCATCAGGCTGTTGCGCACCCGGTCGTACTCGGGGGTTTCGACCGCGTCGAGGCGGCCGGACGCATCCTGAATCTGAAGGCGCATGTCCTTGTAGGGTTTGATCAGACCGAGCAGGGCGTCCTTGGCCTTGTCGGGCATGTTCGGGTCGTTGACCGCACGCTGAAAACGTTCGACCGCAACGTCCAGCACGCCGGATGAAAGCTGCGTCAACGGACGACGCGCCACGGCCACAGCGCCCTGGTAGTCCGGCATCGACTCCTTCATCGCCGATTCGATCTGCTTCTGCGCGTTGGTCAGACTGTCATCCAGCCGCTGAAAGATTTCGACCAGTTGTTTGAACAGCAGCGGGGTCGTGCGGTCGCTGGCGGGAAGCTCCACCAGAATGCCCGGCAGCGTCTGAACCTGCCCGCTGGCGAACTGCCGGATCGCATCGTAGGTTTTGGCTACATCGCCAAACGCCCCCGACGCCTTGTCCAGTTCGCTCTGGTAGCGTGTTTTGAGCTTCGTGATGTACTTGTCGCGCAGCTCGGGGCTGGCCGCGGGGTCGATGTGTTTGACATCGATGCGCGTGCTGCGGCGGGTGTATTCAGCCAGCAGGTCATCGACGCGCTGCAGCAGACCCGACTGGGCGCTGCCGGCGGAGTAGAACGTCGTGACGGTGATGTCGGTGTCGAGATCCTGCAGCAGATTCGTGGTCTGCGGGCTCAGCGAGTACTGGCGCGTGCGCGTCAGGTCGAAGCGCTGAAAGTGGCGGTAGCCCATCCAGTTGACCAGGATGATGATCGTGAGCGTCGCGAGGATGAGCACGGCGACGTTCAGGCCGTACTTGATCCAGCGTTGATGCTGTGATGGCGTGGTGTGTTCACTCATGGTTTATCTCCACTTGCGGCTTTCCAGCGCCTTGACGGCGAGGACGAGGAACAGCGCGATGCCGCTGATGAAGTAGACGAAATTACTGGTGTCGATCAGGCCTTTGGAAAAGTCGTCGTACTGCTCGTTGACGTTCAGGTAATACGCCGCGGCGGACCACTCCGGCGGCAGCAGTCGCGGCAGAAAATATGTCACGACCGTCAACAGCAGAATCAGAAAGATCGTCAGCAGGAAGGCGATGATCTGGTTGCGCGTCAGCACGGAAGCGAAGGTGCCGATGGCCATGTACAGTCCGCCGACGAGGATGAGCCCGAGGTAGCCGGTGAAGACCGGGCCGTAGTCCGGTTGCGACCACAGCGCCAGCACAAAGACGAGACTCAGCGTCGTCGCCAGCAGCGCCACGAAAAACATCAACCCGCCCAGCCACTTGCCGAGGATCACCTGCACGTCACTGATCGGCGAGGTCATCAGCGATTCGATGGTTCCGCTGCGCAGTTCTTCGGAAACCAGCCGCATGCTGATCGCGGGCACGACGATGATGAGTATCCACACCATCCAGAAAAACAGGTTGCGCATCTCCGCCGGCTGCCCGGTTGCAAAGACGGTCAGCATGAAAAACAGACCGCTGAGCATGAGGAACCCGCACATCACCAGGTAGGCGATTGGCGAGAAGAAGAAGCTGGACAGTTCGCGGCGTGCTATGGCCAGGGTGTTGCTCATGATTCAATGCTCCACTTGCATCACGCGGCTTCGATGTTCGCGGCGCTGGTGATCTGAATGAAGTACTCTTCCAGGCTGGCCGTCTCATAGGTCATCTCGCGGAAGGACCAGCGGTTTTCGACGATGGCGTCGGCGAGGATCTCGCGGATGTCGACGTTGTCACGGGCGGTGACGGCCGCGAGGGTCCAGCCTTGGTCGTTGTAAGCCTCGACGTCCTGCACGGACTGGATTTTTTCGAACGCTGCTTTGACCTGCTCGACCGGCGCCTTGACATCGACGACGACACGCGAGGCGCTTCGGACGCGCTGTTTGAGCTCTTCGGGTTCGCCCTGGGCGACGACGCGCCCGCGGTTGATGATCACCACGCGCTGGCAGGTCTTTTCAACCTCCGGCAGGATGTGCGTCGACAGCAGAATCGTTTTCGACTCGGCCAGGCGGAGGATCAGTTTGCGGACCTCGGTGATTTGCGTGGGGTCGAGTCCGGCGGTGGGCTCGTCGAGCACGAGCACGGGCGGATCGTGCAGCATCGCCTGGGCGAGCCCGACGCGCTGCTTGTTGCCCTTGGAAAGATGGCCGATCGGGCGTGCGAGGATGGCTTCGAGGCCGCAGGCTTCGGTCAACTCGCCGATGCGCCGGTTGCGGGCGGTGCGATCCAGGCCGTGCAGCCGACCGAAGTAGTGAAGCTGCTCGCGGACGCGCATCTCGGGATACAGCGGCGTGGATTCGGGTAGATACCCGATCGATCGGCGGACGGCATCGGAGTCGGTCAGCACATCGTGCCCATTGACCGAGGCGGACCCGGCGGTGGGGGGCATGAAGGCGGTGAGGATGCGGATGGTGGTGGACTTGCCGGCGCCGTTGGGCCCGAGAATGCCGACGACCTGACCGGCTTCGACATCCAGGTCCAAGTGGTCGACGGCCAGGGTCGGGCCATAGTACTTGACGAGATTCTGTACACGTATCATGGCTGCCTCAGTGCATGTCGTCGTTGTGAAAACTGGGGGAAGTCCGACACTTTGAGCCCATCTCGCGGGGATGTCAAGGCGCGTCTGGTAATTGTGCATTGACAGCCCCGTCGGACAAACTTACCGTGTTACGACTGAATCTGGTGGCCAGTTCGCGGGCTGTGATTTTCCCGCTGCAAGAAGTTGAAGTTCATGGCAGACGAGCACTCGCTAAACGAAGCGTCAGCAATCGGACGGGTCGTGGTCGAACAGGGCCTGGCCACTGCGGATGAAGTGCGCGAATGCCTGAACCACTGGAAAGGCCTCGGCGACGACGCCCGCATCGAGAAGCTGGTTGAGCTGCTCGTGGATCAGGGCGTGGCCACGCCGCGTCAGCTTGAGCGCGCCCGCCAGCAGACCGAGGTGCGAGCTTCCTCCGCGGGCGATCAGATTCCCGGATACAAGGTGCTGCAGAAGCTCGGCGAAGGCGCCATGGCGAAGGTCTACAAGGCCAAGCAGGTGAGCCTGGACCGCATCGTGGCGATCAAGGTGCTGCCGCGCCGGGCGCATGAAGACCCACAATTCGTTGAGCGGTTTTACGCCGAGGGTCGCGCTGCCGCCAAGCTGAATCACCCGAACATCGTGCAGGCGATCGACGTCGGCCAGGCCGGCGGACGCCACTACTTCGTGATGGAATACGTCGAAGGCGAGTCCGTCAGCGAATATCTTCAGGAACACAAGCGATACAGCGAACCTGATGCGCTGAAGGTCGTGATCCAGATCGCCGAGGCGCTGAACCACGCCCACGAGCGCGGTTTCATCCACCGCGATGTCAAACCCAAAAACATCATGCTAACCGCCGACGGCACCGCCAAGCTGGCCGACATGGGCCTCGCCCGGCAGGTGTCGGACCGCGAAGCCGCCGAGGCCGAGTCCGGCAAGGCCTTCGGCACGCCGTACTACATCAGCCCCGAACAGATCCGCGGCGAAGTCGACGTCGACTTCCGTTGCGACATCTACGGTCTGGGCGCGACGTTCTACAACATGGTCACCGGGCGCGTCCCGTTCACCGGCAAGAGCCCCTCGGAAGTGATGCGCAAACATCTGCGTGAAGCGCCCAAGCCGCCGGACCACATCAACCCCGATCTGTCGGCCGGCGTCAGCGAGATCATCGAGGTCATGCTCGCCAAGGATCGCAAGAAACGTTACAACTCCACGGCCCATCTGCTGGAGGATCTGCGATCCGTGGCTGAGGGGCAGGCCCCGATGCAGGCGCGCAAGACGTTTGACATGGCTTATTTGGCGGACATCGAAAAGTCCTCCGGCGGCGAAGAGGAAATGATCGCCGACGCCGACGGCGGGGCGGTTCCGCTCGCGCAGCAGCCGGTGTTCTGGGGATTGATTGTTTCCCTGGCGATGAACATCATTCTTCTGATTGCGATGGTGATGGCGCTAAGCAGGTGACGCGGTCGCATCGTGGCGTTATGATCAAATGAGTTGCTCGACCACGCGGACCGCAGCCCGCGTGTCTGATCCGGACACCTAACGCATAAGGATTATCGCCATGACAGGCCTCAAGTCATTGATTGCCACCGGCACCAAGCTCTGGCTGGATTCGATCGACCCCGAACTGGTCACCAAGAACCGTCAACTCGGCGCCACCGGCGCCACCTCCAACCCGATCATCGTCTCGGACATTCTCAAGTCCGGCCGCTTCGACGCCGACATCGCTCAGCACTTTGAGCGCGGGCTCGATGATGAAGCCGTCGCCTGGGCGATGACCGATCGACTGGTCAGCCAGGCGCAGGGCGTCTTCGCCGACGTGTGGAAACAGACCGGCGGCAACGACGGCTACGTCAGCTTCGAACTGGACCCGCTGCTCGAAGACGCCGATTGCCCGCTCAGTCACGAAGAGCGCGTCAACACCTACATTGAACTCGGCAAGAAGTGGGCCGCCGGTCAGACCAACCGCATGATCAAGGTGCCCGCCACCGCCGCCGGTCTCGACGCGGTCGAAGAACTCGCCGCCGCGGACATCACGCTCAACGTCACGCTGATCTTCTCCGATCGCCAGTACCGCGCAGCGCGTGAAGCGGTGTGGCGCGGGGCCCAGCGACGTCGCACCGGGCTGCAGGGCTTCAAGAGCGTGTACTCAATTTTCATCTCGCGCGTCGATGTGTACACCAGCCAGAAGGTGACCGATCTTTCGGATGAAGCGCAGGGGCAGGTCGGCCTGGTGAATGTGAAGCGACTGTGGCAGTCGAATCAGGAATTCTGGGCCGACAAGAAGCTGCCGCTTCAGCAGGAGATCATCTTCGCGTCGACCGGCGCCAAGCTCAAAGGCCAGGCCCCGGACTACTACGTCGAGGCCCTGGCCGGTTCGGACATTCAGACCAATCCGCCGGCGACCAACGATGCCGTCGAAGAACTCGGCAAGTCGTACACGCGGCAGGTCGATCAGATGCCGGCCCAGTCGGTGCTCGACGAGATCGATCAGAAGGTCGATCAGCAGCAGATGGAAGAAGTGCTGATGGCCGAGGGCACCGCCAAGTTCGCCGATCCGCACAAAAAGCTCCTGCAACTGATCGCCGACAAACGCGCGGCCCTGGCCGGCGCATGATCGCTTACCCCTCTCCCCTTGAGGGGAGAGGTTGGGTGAGGGGTGAAGCGCGTCAGGAGCGAATGGCTGAGTGTTTTTTGATCCATGTCGTTGTGCTGACGACTGCACCCTCACCCCGGCCCTCTCCCTGAAAGGGAGAGGGAGTAGAAGATGTCTCCGAAAAAGCCCCCGTTACGGCCGCAGGTCACCACGCTCTGGGATTATCCCTCCCAGCACTATGGTGATGCGCTGCAGGGCGACCCCAACTACCGCGGCGCCACGCCCAGCTACATCATCTGGAATCTGCTCCAGCGGTATACCAAGCCCAAAGACCTGGTGGTCGATCCCTGCTGCGGCAGCGGCACGACGCTGGATGTGGCGCGCGATTGCAACCGCCGCGCACTCGGCTACGACATCAACCCGACGCGCGATGACATCTTTCGTGTCGATGCGCGTCACCTGCCGCCGGAGTTGACCGCCAAGGTCGACTTCGTGTTCATCGATCCGCCTTACTCGACCCACCTGGAATATTCCGACGATCCGCGCTGCATCGGCAAGCTCGACGCCGCCGGGCCGGAGTACTACAGCGCGATGGAGCAGGTCATCGATGAGATCGTGCGCGTGCTCAAGCCCGGCGCACACATGGGCCTGTACGTCAGCGACTCGTACGTGCACGGCAAGGGGTTTTACCCGATCGGTTTCGAGCTGTTTAATCTGCTGCGGCGGAAGCTGGAGCCGGTCGACATCGTCTCGGTGGTGCGCCACAACAAGACGCTGGAGATGGGCAACTACCGCAAGGCGGCCGACGAAGGCAACTTCTACCTGCGCGGGTTCAACTACCTGTTCATCATGAAAAAGCCCGCCGACAAAAAGCCGTCGGGCAAGTCCGCCCGGGCCCAGTCGACTAAGGCTGAACCTCAAAAACAAACTCGACCTCGACCGGCGCGTTCAAAGGCAAAGCGTTCACGCCCACAGCGGCACGGGCGTGGCGGCCGGCCTCGCCCATCAGCGTAAACAGTATCTCGCTGGCGCCGTTGGCGACTTTCGCCTGCTCGGTGAACCCGTTGTCGCATGCGACGAACACCCCGAGCCGCACCACGCGCACCACCTTCGACAGATCGCCCCCGAGCGCCGCCTTGAGCACAGCCAGCCCGTTGATCACGCACCGCTGGGCTGAGCCTTGGGCGTCTTCGATGCTGGTGTGACTCGGCACCGGCCCATGGGCGACCAGCTCATTGCCGGCAAACGGAAGCTGCCCGCTGATGAAGATCAGATTGCCGCTGCGCACCGCGGGAACATACGACGCGACGGGCTTGGGCGGGTCCGGCAGCGAAAGGCCCATCTCGTGAAGTTTCGATTCGATACTCATGGGTATTCTCCACACGGGCGGGGAGATTTAAATCTCCCCGCCTCAAGCATGGTCATGACACGCCGACGGCGCCGATGGCCTGTATGAGCACATCGTGCAGCGGACCGTTGGTGACGATCACACCGCGGTTGGTCGCCAGACCGCGCCCGTGGGTGAAGTCCAGCGGCTTGCCGGTGATGTCGGTGACTTTACCGCCGGCTTCGGTGCAGACCAGCACGCCGGCCGCGTGGTCCCAGATTTTTTCGACGTAGTCAGCCCGCGTCGGCAGTCGCATGTAGATGTCGGCGAAGCCCTGGGCGACGGCGGCGTATTTCGCCTGGCTGTCCATCCGCAGCGGCTCGCCGGTGATGCCGAGCTTCTCGGCGATCTGCGCCGCGTGGTCGTGCGAGCTGTGTCCCGATTCGACGGACTCGCAGAAACGCGCCTTGGCTGGGTCGAGGGTGCGGCTGACAGCGATGGCGACGGGTTTTTCATCGACGATCATCGGGCGCGCCCAGGCGCCGTGACCGCGCACGGCCGTGGCCACCAGCCCGCCATTGAGATTCGGACAGGCCAGCGCGGCGACGGTCGGCTCGCCATCGACAATCAACGCCAGCGCGACCGCGTACTGCTCTTTGCGTAAAAAACCCTTGGTGCCGTCGATCGGGTCCAGCGTCCAGAAACGGCTGGAGTATTCCGACGCGCCGCCGTAATCGATCCACCCGCAGACGTCCTCGGCGACCGCGCCGGGCACGGCGGCGTCAACGTGCTTGACGACCTTGGCCAGCAGTTCCGCCTGGTCCGGCTCGCGCAAGGCAGCGGAATCCTCTTCCGCGATGATCGGATCTTCAGGGAAGGCCTCGCGCAACGCCCGGCAGATCACCGCTTGCGAGGCGTAGTCCGCGACGGTGACGGGGCTGCGGTCCTTCTTTTCGAGCACGTCCGGCGTGATCTGAGCGGCGACGGCCTGGCAGATGCGGCTGGCGGCTGCAACCGCGGCTTCAGCGGTTTCCAATTCTTTGACGTAGAGATGACTCATGGGAAAGAAGATACCTGTTAAATGACCAATGACCAAATCCCAATGACCAAGGTATATGCCCAAATGGCTCGATGAACGCTCAATGATCCAATAGCCGCGACCTGACAGGTCGCGGATCCTGAAGTCCGCAGGCTGTCAGCCTGCGGCTACTGGTCATTCTGACTGAACATCCGGTCGCCATCGGGCCGATAACAATGCCATGAGCCAACCTTGGACACTGATGCTTCACGACGGGTCGATGCAGAGCCTGGTGGTGACGGCGATGTACGCTGAAAAGCCCAAGCTGCTGGCGGTGTATGTACACGACGGCCGGACCAACGACGTGCGGGCCTTTGAGTGTTTCGGTCACCAGGTCGAACGCTACAACATACCCAAACAGTTGGAGCTGACGCTGACGCACCTGGGCGCTTCGTCGGATGCCGCCACCGCGGAGCCGGGCGTCGGGCCGCGCGTGCCGCTGGCGGATATGCAGGAACTGATGGCCGGCGCCGGACTCGCCCTGCAACTCAAGGCCGAGCGGCTGATCTGGCCTGTGCAGGTCGGCGACGACTTCGAAGCCGTGGCGCGGTTCACCGAATCGGTGCAGTTGGTTCAGCAGATCATCCGCCTCGAGCGCGGCGTCGATCTGGCGATCGATCTGCCCGTGCTGGAAATGACGGACCGTCAGTTGGTCGAGGTCGGCATGCAGATGGAGGCCCCGTGGACACTGTCGCGCAGTTGCGAGACACGGACCAACGAGCCGTGCGGTCAGTGCGCCGGGTGCAAGCGACGCGCCGCGGCATTCGAAGCCGCCGCCGTCGACGACCCCCTGCAGGTCACCGCCCGAGCCTGATCATTCCCCAATGATCGCCAGCAGTTGCGAGGGGTGATCGATCACGTGTGTCGCGCCCTCGGCGAGCAACTCCTCGCGATCACGAAAACCCCATGTCACACCGACGCCGATCATTTTTGCATTGACGGCGGTGCGCATGTCCGTGTTCGAATCACCGACGAAGCAACACACTTCGGGCGTCGCTCCGCAACGTGTCGCAACATCAATTGCCGGGGCCGCGTCGGGTTTTTTCGCGATGCCGTCACGATGACCCGCCACGAAGGTCCAGGGAAACTGCCCGAGCACGCGCTCGACCATCTGCACCGCAGCGGTGTGCGGCTTGTTGGTCAGCACCGCGATCGGGTGCTCGCGCCTGGCCAGTTCGCCGAGCAGCTCGACGATGCCGTCGTAGGGTTCGGTGTTGTCGTAGAGGTGTTGCATGTAGTGCTGTTTGAACAGCTCCAGCGCCTCGGCGCACAACGCCTGCTGATCATCCGGCAGCGCCCGTTGCATCAGCACATCAGCCCCGTCGCCCACCATGCGGCGGAAGTCCGCCACCGGGTGCGTGGGCTGGCCGAGTTGGGCCATGGCGAAGTTGGCGGCGTTGGCGATGTCGGTCAGCGTGTTCAGCAGCGTACCGTCGAGATCGAAGATGATGGGGCGTGGGGACATGGTCAAAAAACTTTCATTGGCGGGCAGGGACACTTTCGCAGTCGCTTCCGGGGGCGAAGGGGGGTATTGTAGGAGACCGCGGCTCTGATGCGAGCAAGTCATGTCCAGCAACAAACCCATCATCGGACTCGTCGGCGGCATCGGCTCGGGCAAATCGTCCGTGGCCGAGGCGTTCGCCCGCGAAGGCGCGCAGGTGTTCGACGCCGACGCGATGGCCAAGGCGGCGCTGGATCGCCCGGATGTGCAGTCGATGCTCATAGAGTGGTGGGGCCCGGACGTGATCGACGCCGACGGACGATCCGATCGACGGAAGATCGCCGAGCGGGTGTTTGCCGATGAAGCCGAGCGCAAGCGGCTGGAGTCGGTGGTGCACCCGATTGTGGCGGCGGGGCGGGAGCGGATGATCGCCGAGGCGCGGGCAAACCCCGATGTGCGGGCGATCGTGCTGGACGTGCCGCTGCTTTTGGAGGTGGGGCTGGTCGAACGGTGTGATCGGATCGTTTTTGTGCGTGTGCCGCGGGATTTACGCCTCAAACGGCTGATAGAATCACGCGGGTGGGACGAGGCCGAGCTCGCTCGCCGGGAAAAAAATCAATGGCCACTGGACAAGAAACTTCAGTTCGCGCATGATATACTCGATAACGATGTCGGCGAAGCCGAACGCGACGCTCAGGTCCGACATCTGCTCAGACGAATCCTCGAATCGACAACCCCAGCCTGAGGCTCCCGCGCGATTGTGATCCCCTGGATCATTGCACCCCGGAGCGCCGTTTGTTGATCCGAAGCTTTGTGACGCATTACGCAGCTCGCCCTTTCCGCGAGAAATCAGTAATACTCAGAACACTGGACCGCTAGCTTTCGTCGCCCGATCGTGGGCGATTCTCAACAACCCCTTTTCATATCTGTCGCGTTGTACCACCGAGAGAGTGTCCGTTATGGCCAAGACCACCACACGTAAGAAGACCACCACCAAGTCCAAGAAGACAGGTAATGGTGACGCCAAGAAATCGCAGACCAAAAACACCGGCGAACTGCCGCCTGCCAAGAGCCGACTCGTCGAAGAAGAGTCCGAGCAGACCAACGCTCCGGCCGCGGATGTGACGGTCGCCGAGGTGTCCAGCTCCGACGTCGCCCGCTTCGACAAGGATTCGCAGCGTCGTTACGAAGACGTCAAGAAGGGCGGCATGCGCGTCGCCGATCTGCAGCGCATGGATGTGGAAGAGCTTCACGAAGTCGCTTCCGGCGAAGGCATCGCCGACGTCAAGAATCTCAACAAGCACGAATTGATCTTCCAGATCATCAAGGCCCGCATCGCCAAGGCCGGCCTGATGTATGGCGACGGCGTGCTCGAAATCCTTCCCGACGGGTTCGGCTTCCTCCGCAGCCCCGAGTACAGCTACCTGCCCTGCCCGGACGACATCTACGTCTCCCCGTCGCAGATCCGCCGCTTCGGCCTCCGCAACGGCCACATCGTCCAGGGCACCATCCGCCCGCCCAAGGAATCCGAAAAATACTTCGCCCTCCTGCGTGTCGACGCCATCAACGGCGAAGCCCCCGAAAAACTCAACGACATCACCCCTTTCGAAGACCTCAC
Source organism: Planctomycetales bacterium ZRK34 (assembly GCA_014873095.1). GTDB lineage: Bacteria > Planctomycetota > Phycisphaerae > Phycisphaerales > Zrk34 > Zrk34. The sequence continues at coordinate 737,587 of CP050848.1, read as the reverse complement.
GCCGCTGCACCCCTGCGAGCGCTTCGTCCTCGAAACGCCCGAGGATCCGTCCAACACCGAAATGCGCATCGTCGACCTGGTCGCTCCGGTCGGCAAGGGCCAGCGCGGCCTGATCGTCGCGCCGCCCCGCACCGGCAAGACCGTCCTCCTGCAGAAGATGGCCAACTCCATCATCAAAAACTACCCCGACTGCAAGGTGCTCGTGCTGCTGATCGACGAGCGCCCTGAAGAAGTCACCGACTTCCGCCGTCAGACGCCGGACTCCGTCGAGGTCGTCGCTTCGACCTTCGATGAGCAGACCGACCGCCATGTGCAGGTCGCCGATATGGTCATCGAAAAATCCAAGCGCCTGGTCGAGTTCGGCCACGACGTGGTGATCCTGCTGGACTCGATCACCCGCCTGGCCCGCGCTTACAACGCCGAGGTCCCGCATTCCGGCAAGATTCTGACCGGTGGTGTGGACGCCAACGCCCTGCAGAAGCCCAAGAAGTTCTTCGGCTCGGCCCGCGCGATCGAGTCCGGCGGGTCGATGACGATTCTCGCCACCGCCCTGGTCGATACCGGATCGAAGATGGACGAAGTGATCTTCGAAGAGTTCAAGGGCACCGGCAACAGCGAACTTCACCTGGACCGCCGCCTGGTCGAGCGCCGCACCTGGCCGGCCATCGACGTCGGCGCCTCCGGCACCCGCCGCGAGGAACTGCTGCTCGATCCCAAGGAACTCGAACTCGTGTATCGCCTCCGCAAGGTGCTCGCCGACATGAATGTCGTCGAAGCGATGGAACTGCTCCGCAGCCGTCTGACCAAGTGCAAGACCAATGCCGAGTTCCTGCTGACGATGAATCTCGACTGAGTCGTCGAACAGCCCCGATGTATTTTCATGGCCCCGCTCGAAAGAGCGGGGCTTTTTTTTTGAAGTCATCACGTCGAAATACCCGTTGACAGATATTACGGATTGTTCATAAAATCCGCGACTTCGCAGCAAACCTTATTCGGGATCAATTTTTCAAGGAGCTTGTCATGGGAGTGTATCGATGGTTGTGTGTGGTTGTCATTGCGCTGATCGCGCTGGGCGGGTGCACACCGAAGCAGTTCAACACCGCCTCGCTCAGCAGTGAGCAGGATCTGCAATCGCAGGCGTCGAAGTACTGGAAGAAAGAAGGGTGGTGGTCACTGCCGAAGAGTTCGAAGAAAGTCGCGATCACCGAGTTCAGCGTTGAGTATGTGACCAAGACCGGGTCGCAGAGCTACAACGCCGGACTCATCGCCGTGGCCCAGCTCGCCGGTATGGGTAAAAAGGAGTACCGCTACGACGAGCAGATGAAGCAGCAGCTTCCCACGGACCTGTACAACATGTATGTCGCGGAACTTCAGAAGCGCGGCTTTGAGGTCATCCCCGCAGCGAAGATGTGGGAGACCAAGGTCTACGAAGAGATCGCCTCCAAGGAGTCCGGCGACACCGTCAAGGCGGGTCACTCCACCGGCAGCATGTTCAACGACCGCGTCGGCCGCGCGTATCAGCACGGGCAGGTCTACGGCGCTGCCGGCACCATTGTGGTCGACACTGGCTTCTTCGCATCGTTCTCCAACCCCGTGGGCAAGGAGATCAGCGCCGCCGCTCAAGCCGGGGCCGACACCGCGCTGCACGTCCGCATCAAGGTCGGCATCGATTCCAAGGGGCGCGCCACGCTCTGGCCCGGATCGATCGTGAACGTCTACGCCGACATGCAGTCCTGGGGTGATGACAACTACGGCGCCAAGACCGCCGGCGCAATCACCAGCAAGGAAATGCTGTACTTCGCCGACCCGGTCATCGATGCGAAAAACTACCAGGCCTTCAAAGGCGACGTCTACGACATCAACGGCCCGGAGTACGCCGCCGCCATCAAGGACGTATTCCCCCAGTACGCCGCGCTGTCGATTTACGCATTCAAGAAGTGATCGCACATCACACCCAAAAAAAGATGGCCGCCGATACATCCCATCGGCGGCCATCTTCCGTTTAGCCGCGAGCCACAGGCGAGCACGTCGCTCAATCCAACAACACCAGCGAATCCGGCAGTTCATTCACGTCGTCGGCCTGTCGCGGTAGCACCGGCGCAAGCTTTTCGCCGGCCGCCTCGATGGCGTGACACAACGCCGTCGGCACATCATGATCGCGCAGCGATGTGGTCAGTTGATCGCGTAGTTCATCGATCGCCGATTGGCCGAGTTTCTCGACAACCACCTTGTCGGCCAGCACCACCGCGCGGCGTTCAAACAGCGAAACATAGATCAACACGCCCGTCGCCCCAGCCGTGTGGTGCACCGTCGAATCGAAGAACACGCCGCGCGCTCGAGCCGCGACCTCGTCATGCATTTGCGTTGCCGGTGTAAACAGCCGTCGTATCCATCCGCATCGCGAGGCGATCACCGCGCCGAGGATGAAACCCGCCAGCAGGGCCGCGATCATCGACACCGGCGTCACCCAGCCCGGAAGTCCGCTCCAGTCGCCGGTCTCGACCGCCCGGGCAGGCAACAGGGCCCATGTGATGATCGCCGCGGCGCCGCCGAGCCACAGCCCGGCGACGTCTTCCGGGCGATCGTATCGACCCGAAGCCGTTGCCACGGCCGGTACAATCTCCGCTGAAGTTTTCGACTCGGCCGCCGCCACCGCCGCATTGACCTGCCGGCGCTGCTCGTCATTGAATATTGAACTGGCTGTTTTCATGTGTATCACCATGAGCCGGTCGCGCCGCCGCCGCCACTGAATCCACCACCGAAGGACCCGCCGCCGAATCCACCGCCGCCACCGCGGCTGGTCAGCATCGAATAAAGCATGTATCCGACGACGCTGAACACCACACCCCAGAACAGCCATGCCCATCCGCTGGCGCCGCGACGGATCAGCGACACGATCGTGAAAATCATCAGCCCGATGAACACGACGACGATGGCGACTTTCTTCCAGTCGGTCGGCGGGGCCGGCAGTTGCTTCTCACGGGCCATCGCGTCCAGCGCCTGCACGCCGGCGACGATCCCCGCGGAAAACTCACCTTTTTTGAAACGCGGGATAATCTGCTCATCCATGATCTGCTGGCAGAGTTTATCTTTTTCGTGAGCCCAGCCGGCGCCGAGTTGGATGCGAGCCTTGCGATCATTTTTCGAGACCAGCAGCAGGATGCCGGTGTTCCAGGTCTTGTTGTTGACCTTCTCGTAGCCGATGCCCCACTGATCAAACAGCAGGTTGGCGAAAGTCTCGATACGCATGTTGCCGCCGCCGTGGGCCGCCATCGATTCGATCGTGACGACGATGATCGGCGTGACCTTCTCGGTCAGCAGCTTGTCGGTGATCTCCACAATCTGCTTCTGGTCTTCGGGTGTGATCATGCCCGCCTGATCGAGCACGAACTGTCGCTCTTCGGGCCGCTGAATGTCGATTTGCCCGGCGGCCGAAGCAGGCGGCGCTGCTGCAGACAAACACAGGGCCGCGATCACGATGATGTACAGGCGTTTCATCATGATCCACCATAACGGTGCGGTAACACCCCGGCAAGCGTCGCGTGCCGCAAATAAAACAAACAGGCATGAGATTGTCGCTGATGACACAGAACGTTCATCGGCTTACGCTGAACGTGTTCATGTGGGCGTTCTACGGTCCTGGCGGTAGTCGGTATAATCCACCTCGTGATCTTCAGCAGTTACACCTTTGTGCTTGTTTTTCTACCCGCCGTGCTGGCGGGTTATGCGATGCTGCAGCGGTTGGGGCATTCACGTGTCACGATTGCGTGGCTCGTGCTGGCGTCATTCGTCTTTTATGGATGGTGGAACCCGATCTACCTGGTGCTGATCGGGTTTTCGATTCTTTTCAACTATACCTTGGGATTGCAGTTGGGCGGCGGCGAAGGCCGCCATCGGAAGCTGTTGATGCTGTTCGGCGTGACGGTCAATCTCGGGTTGCTGGGGTATTTCAAGTATGCCGGTTTCTTCGTCAACATCATCGACGCGGTCAGCGGGGCCGACTGGCGGATCGGACGCATCGTGCTGCCGCTGGCGATTTCGTTTTTTACCTTTCAGCAGATCGCATATCTCGTTGACGCGTATCGACACGTCAGCCAGGAGCACGACTTTCTGGACTACTGCCTGTTCGTGACGTTCTTTCCGCAGTTGATTGCCGGGCCGATCGTGCATCATCACGAGATGCTGCCGCAGTTCCGTGATCCGGGCCGTCGCATGCGCCGACAGGATTTATCCATCGGGTCGGCGATCTTTGTATTCGGCATGGCCAAAAAAGTGCTCATTGCCGATGAGTTGGCGCCGCACGCCGATGAAATATTCGCGCTGGCCGGGGCGGGACACGATCTGACATTCGCGCAGGCATGGACCGGCGTGCTCGCGTACACCATGCAGCTTTACTTCGACTTCAGCGGGTACAGCGACATGGCGATCGGTCTGGGGCGGCTGTTCGGCATACGGCTGCCGATGAACTTCAATTCGCCGTATAAATCCATGAGCGTGATTGAGTTCTGGGGGCGGTGGCACATCACGCTCAGTCGCTTCCTGCGCGACTATCTGTACATCCCGCTCGGCGGCAACCGCAAGGGCAAGGCCCGCCGGTATGTGAACCTGATGCTGACCATGCTGCTGGGCGGCCTCTGGCACGGGGCCGGTTGGACGTTTGTCGTGTGGGGCGGGCTGCACGGACTTTACCTGTGCGTGAATCATGCGTGGCGCGCGATGACGGGAAGTCGCGGCAAGCCGGTTCGCATTCGATGGCGCATCCCCGCCACGGCGTTGACGTTTCTTGCGGTGTGCATCGGTTGGGTGTTTTTCCGGGCGGAGAGTTTTGACGCAGCAGGCCGCGTGTTGGGCGCCATGATGGGCAGTCATGGGTGGTCGCTGGCGGATTCGGGATTGTCCCCCGGGCGGGCCGCCATGTTATGGGGGATGCTCACGGCCGTGTTCATCATGCCCAATACACAGCAGATCATGCACCGGTATAAACCGATTCTCGCGATGAAGCTTCGCCCCGAGCAGCCGCGTTGGCTGCCGGCGATCGAATGGAAACCGGATGTGTTCTGGTCCGTGGTGATGGCGATATTGACGATCGCCTGCCTGCTGCAGATGTCGCGTGTGAGCACATTCATTTACTACCAGTTTTGATCCATGCCATGAAACGAGCCCATCGGCAATATCTTCGAAACTACCTACTGATCGTATTGATCGCGGCGCTGTCGCTGATTGTTCTCAACGGACTGGCGGATCCTTACAACGCTTATCCGGTCAGTCGATCCGCCGCGCTGGCGACATGGCGGGATGGAACACAGACACGCCAATTCAAGGCTGAAACTATCGCGGAGGGCGACTGGCAGGTGCTGCTGTTCGGCAGCTCGCGCGCGCAGGTCGGCTTGAATCCGGGCAATCCCGTGTTCGGCGATTTGCGTGTTTACAATGCCGGCCTCCCGGGGGCTCAATTTGATGAATTGATGGCTGTTGTTCTATATGGGTTGCACACGAATCCATCGCTGGGGCGCATGGTGATCCTGATCCACCCGGTGCAGTTTTTTGCATCGAATTCAGCGCCTTCGGCAGACTATGCGAAGTCGCTGTTTAACCCGGAGCTTGACCCGGTGGATTATCACGCGGGCAATCTGCTCGGGGCTGCGGCAACGGAAGAATCCATGCACGTGGTTCGCAACTGGCTTGATCAGCAGTCGCCTTCGACGAACCGTCTGGGCTTTCGGACGCGCCCGGTGCTTGGGCCTTCGCAGAGCTATCGACAGGCGTTTGAACAGACGATGGGCAACTGGTCCCAAAGCCGCAAGACGTATCATGCGGATCGCATGACGCGTCTGAGGGAGGTGCTCGGTCAGTGCGCCCGCCGCGGGGTTCAGGTCGATCTGTTGATCGCTCCGACGCATGTGCTTGGGCTGATGATACTCAAGCGGAACAACATGATCGGAGCGTTCGACACTTGCAAGCGTGACATGACCAATGTCGCCCGGCAGGTCAATCAGAACGCGGGGCGGACGATGGTGCGGATTTACGACGCGTTGATTGTTTCACCGTGGACCTGTGAGCCGGTGCCGGAGGGTTCGGGGCAGTCGATGCAGTACTTCTGGGAGCAGGTGCATTTCAAGGATCGCTTCGGCGATGCGATGCTGCAGCGAATCTGGACCGGCGAGCCGAGCGATGTGGCGGTGTTGCTGGAATCCGGGACGATCGACGCGCACTTTCAGCGGCAGAACACATTGTTGGATGACTACGAACTGGCCCATCCGAAAGATGTGGCGTGGGTTCAGCGATTGGCGCGCACGACAACCGATACGAACAGCACGGCTGAATGATCAGAGCGAGCCTTTGGTGGACGGCACATCTTTGCCGGTGACGGCGACAGCCTGACGCAGGGCGCGGCCGAGCGCTTTGAAGATGGCCTCGGCGATGTGGTGGTCGTTTTCGCCGTGGGGGACTTCGATGTGGCAGGCGAACTTTGCATTCGCTGTCAGCGCATTGAGGAACTCGCGGACGAGTTGTGTCTCGAACGTGCCGATCTTCTTCGAGGGAAAGTCGACAGCGAACACGAGCGCAGCGCGACCGGCAAGGTCGACGCTGACGCGCGCCAGCGATTCATCCATGGGCGTCGAGGCGAAGCCGTAGCGTTCGATCCCTTTCTTGTCGCCGAGCGCCTTGTCGAGGGCCTGACCGAGCGTGATGCCGACATCTTCGACGGTGTGGTGATCGTCGATGTGGTAGTCGCCGTCGGCCTTGATCTTCAGGTCGAAGCGGCCGTGGCGGGCGACGTGATCGAGCATGTGGTCGAAGAACCCGACGCCGGTTTCGTGGGTGTAGTTTGAACCGGAGCCGTCGAGGTTGAGGTCGACGGTGATGTCGGTTTCGTTGGTCTTGCGATGGAGCTTGGCTTTGCGTGGCATGATATTTTTTTCGTGCTGGGGACGCGTTCGCCGTTGGCTCGCGGCTGAACGGGGTCAGAGCAGTTCTTTTAAGGCCTCGAGCAGGGCGTTGTTCTGATCGGGGGTGCCGATGGTGATGCGCAGCTTGTCGCGCAGTCGATCCTGGTCAAAGTATCGGACGAAGATGCGACGCTGCTTCAGGGATTCATATAACTCGTCGGCGTTATCGGCGGTTGCCAGCAGGAAATTCGACTGACTTGGCGGGCAAGTCAGCCCTAATTCGGCCAGTGCGGCAGCCATGCGGGTGCGCTCCTCGCGGACGGCCTGCCAGGTTCTTGCCGCCTCGTTGCTGTGTTGCAGGGCGGCGATGGCCAGCCGCTGGGCGATCGCATCGGTGTTGTAGCTGTCCTTGGTCTTGGTGAGCATCGGTTCGATCAGCGTTTTGTGACCCAGGCCATACCCGAAGCGAAGGCCCGCCATCGAGTAGCCTTTGCTGAGCGTGCGCAGGATCAGCACGTTGTCGAAATCGGCGATGAGCCGGGTCGCATCGTGATCGAGCTCGGGGTCGACGAAATCGACGTAGGCTTCATCGACAAGCAGCACGCCGTCGAGTTGCTCGGCGAGTTTGGCCAGTTGGGCGACGGGCCGTAGCACGCCGGACGGCGCGTGCGGATTCACGATGAACGTGAGCTTGACGCCGGCATCGTTCATCCGCTTCGCGAAGTCGTCGGGTACGGACCAGTCGTCATTCAGCGGCACGCGCACCGTTGGCGAGTCGTTGACATCCGCCAGCACGGGATACAGCGAGTAACTGGGCTCGGCAGTGCCGATCGGCTCGCGGGGATCGACGAATGTGGTGATCGCCAGGCGCAGCAGCTCATCGCCGGCATTGGTGGCGATGACGTTGTCGGCCTGAAGCTTGTGAACTTCCGCGGCGACCTTGCGGAACTTGTGGGCCGTCGGCGGGGGATAGCGCCGCAGCACCTCGCCGCCGATGCCGTGCAGGACTTTGAGCACCGACTCGCTCGGCGGGTAGGGGTTTTCGTTGGTGTTGAGCTTGACGACCTTGCCGTCGTCGGGTTGCTCACCGGGGGTGTACCCGGTCATGGCCGCGATGTTTTTGCGTTCGTATGACATAGATGAAACCGCGAGGGTTTTATGGTTTTCTATCGGTACGACGGCGGAGCGACTCGGCGTGGGCGTCGAGGCCTTCGGCTTCGGCGAGGGCGACGATGTCGGCGATGGCCTGGTCGCCGGGGCGCGCCGGGTAATGTTCGAGGCTCGAACGCTTGAGGAATGTGTACACGGACAGGCCGCTGGTGAAGCGGGCGGTGGTGCCGGTCGGCAGGCAGTGCGACGGGCCGGCGTAGTAATCACCGCTGGCGACCGGGGTGCCGTCGCCGAGGAAGAACGCGCCGCCGTGGTTGATCTGCGCCAGGGCGGCGTGGGGATCGGCGACGGCCAGCGTGACGTGTTCAGCGGCGAGCGTATCGACGAGCTGATAAGCCGTGGCGTCGGAATCGACGACGATGGCGGCAGACCAGTCACGCAGCGCCGGTTCGATGGCGGCGCGACGCTTGCGGTCGGGCAACTGCTCCTCGATGGCGGCGAGGATGTTGTCGATGACCGCGCGGCTCGTCGATACGAGGAAGCAGCAGCCGGGATCATGCTCAGCTTGGGCGAGCAGGTCGGCGGCGATGGCGGCCGGGTCGGCGGAGTCATCAGCAAGGATGACGACTTCACTGGGGCCGAAGAATCCGTCGATGCCGATGCGGCCGAAGAGCTGGCGTTTGGCCTGCTGGGTGTAGGCGTTGCCCGGGCCGGCGATGAAGTCGACGGCGTCGACGGACTCGGTGCCGAAGGTCAGCGCGGCGATGGCCTGGGCGCCGCCGATGCGGTAGACGCGGTCGAGTTGGAGCATGTGACAGACCGCGAGCACCAGCGGCGAGATGTCGGGGGCTGTACCAGACGCTTCGCTGCGCTCAGCGTCGGCGTTGGCCGTAGGGGGTGGCGACACGATTGACAGGTTCGGCACGCCCGCGACCTGGGCCGGCACAGCCAGCATGATCACGCTGGACGGATAGGCCGCCTTGCCGCCGGGCACATGCAGGCCGACGCGCTGAATCGGTGTGAAGCGCAGGCCGAGCTGGCAATCGTCGATCGTGATCGTGGGCGGATCGCTGGGCAGAATGTGTGACTGGTACTCGCGGACATGCGCGATCGACCGCTGCATGGCGTCGCGCAGCTTCGGGTCCAGCGACTTTTCCGCCGCGGCCATTTCGTCAGACTTCACGCGGATCATGTCGGCGGTGAAGCTGGGGTTGGTCCACTGGCGCATGTATTTGACGACGGCCTCGTCGCCGCCGGTGCGGACATCCTCGACGATCGCGGCGACCTGCTCGGCGAGTTGGCCCGCTCCGGCGACCTGCTGACGCAGGCGATCGGCCAGCGCCTCGAAGGCGGCCCGGTCATCCGGTTGATCGTATTGCAACACACGCAGACTCATTACGAAGCTCCAGCAAGGCTCATCGGAAGCGTGATGGTATTCTCCGGGAGGGATTGGCTCAAACCCAACCCGAAGCCGGCCCGAAAGTTTCGTCAAATCACCGATCCCCGCGGCAGGGCAGCAGCGACAAAGCGTACCGATGTGGCCGGCGATCAACATCCCGGCGGCGGACTGTTGCATCATGGCATCATGTGGGGGCAAGTCGGGGGTGAGCGTGATTTGCACGTGTGTTTTGTAACCTGTTGTGATACTGAAGGTTGCCAGCGATCAGTCGCGGATTCTGAGATTCTGGCATGGCTTTTGGTACATGTTCTGTGAGATGAGACGCCAAATTGCCATTTTGATGTTGATGCTGATTGGTGGAGCCTGCCTGGGCGGCTGCGAGAAGCAGATTGCCTATAATCAGCAAACGCTTGAACATGAGACATTTACAGTAAACAGTCCGTACGCCGTGCTCGATACGCCGCCTCTGGCGTCAGCCGGGCAGGATCGCGTGATGCTCGGGCGGGGGCCCGGGGCGTGGTATGGCCGCCACGATGGCCGTCTGGCCGTCGGCGCCAATCAGCCCAAGGGCGAAATCGTGACCTATGAGATTCAGGTCCGCGACTACCAGCACAGCACCGAAGATCGTGTCCACGATCACTACCAGCAGACCACCCGCAGCTACCGGGTCGGTCAATACGTTCGCTGACGGGGTTCTAAATATCTGTAAGGCAGGGTCTTGACGGGGCCCGGCCGCTATGGCATACTTGTGATCGGTCGCAGGGCGTTCGGCGACCGGTGTTGATGATTTTGGACGGGTGAACGTCTTCGGGGACGTGTTACAACTCCGACGTGTAGCGGCAAACTCGGACACAATAAAAGGGACTGCCATGGCGACTGTAACCAAGAAAGAGTTGATTGATCGTATTGCTGATGCCACGGGCGAGACTCGGGTGACAGTCAAGAAGATCGTCCAGAGTTTTCTCGACAACGTGATCGTCGAGTTGGGCAAGGGCAACCGCTTGGAGTTCAGAGACTTCGGTGTCTTCGAGATCAAGCATCGCGCCGCCCGCATGGCTCAGAACCCCAAAACCCTCGAGCCGGTGCAGGTGCCCCCGAAGCGCACGGTCAAGTTCAAGGCCGGCCGCATGATGCAGCAGGTGCTCACCGGACCCGAGGCCATGACCGCTTCCTCCGCCGACAGCTCTTCCAGCGACGAGGATTAACCCCCTCGCACGCATGCGTCGTTGGCTGCAACAACTTCAACATGAATTGACCCACCGCCAGTCGTTGTCGCTGCGCCGTCAGTTGCGCGCCGTCGATCAGTGCGCACGGATCGTGCAACTCGACGGCCGGCCGCTGATCAACCTGGCGTCCAACGACTACCTCGCGCTGGCGGGCCATCCGCATATCCGCCAGGCGGTGGTCGAGGCGATCAAGCGTTTCGGCGTCGGAGCCGGCGCCTCGCGCTTGGTCACGGGTGATCTGCATGTGCACCGTCAGCTTGAGGAGCGCTTCGCCGTGTTCAAACACGCCGAGGCCGCGCTGCTGACGCCGACCGGTTACATGGCCAACCTCGCCGTGCTGTCGGCCCTGGCCGGGCCCGATGATGTCGTGCTCATGGACAAGCTCAACCACGCCTCGCTCATCGACGCCGCCCGCGCCTCCGGCGCGACCGTGCGCATCTACCCGCATCGAAATCTCGACAAGCTGCATCGCCTGTTGCAACGCACCGCCGACGCGCGGCGACGTCTGATCGTGACCGACGCAGTCTTTTCAATGGACGGCGACTGTGCCGATCTGCCGGCATTATGCGAGCTGCGTGATCAGTTCGATGCGATCCTCATCGTCGATGAAGCCCACGCCACCGGTGTGCTCGGCGAAAGCGGGGCGGGGCTCGCCGAACGACAGGGCGTCGCCGGTCATATCGACGTGACGATCTCAACGGCCGGCAAGGCGCTCGGCAGCCTCGGCGGCATCGTCACCGCGCCGCAACTGGCCATCGACACGCTGATCAATCAGGCGCGTACGTTCATCTACACGACCGCGCCGCCGGTGACGCAGGTCGCAGCCGTCAACGCCGCGCTGGATGTCATCGAACGCGAACCGGACCGACGCCTGCGCCTGGCGGATCTATCACAGCGACTGCGCAGCCGCCTGCAACAACGCGGCTGGCCGGTCGCTGATGATCCGACGCCGATCGTGCCGCTGATCGTGCGCGATCCGGCGGCGGCGTTGAAGATGGCCGAGCGACTCGAAGCCGAGGGGTTTCTGATACCGGCGATTCGGCCGCCGACCGTGCCGCCGGATTCGGCGCGGCTGCGGGTCAGTCTGCGGGCCGATCTGCTGGATGATGACATCGATCGACTGATCGCCGCGGTGGGGGCGCCTTCCGATGGCGTCCGATAAAGCCGCCAATAGGTGAAAACTCATGCGATTTTCCGCCGATGCCGATGCTTGTCCTGAAACGTGATCATATCGGTCCATGATCTGGTCGATGCTATGATGTGTGTGGAGGGTTCTATGTCCGTGCCTTATTCGGAGTCTGCGACCGTGCCATCCAGCCACGCCACCAGCGGGCTGCGCTATGACGTGGCCCAGAACCTGGGGCAGGTGACCGCCGCCTGGGAACTGGTTTACCGCTGCTACCTGCGCAGCGGATTGATCGACCCCAATCAGGCGCGCATCCACACCATGGGCCGCGTGATCGGACCCGATACCGTGGTCGTTTGCGGCACGATCGACCGGTTGGCTGTCAGCACAATCACTGGCGTGCTTGATCGCCCCAGCGGATTGCCTGCCGATGTGTTGTTCAGCGATGAACTGGGCGCGATCCGCCGCTCGGGAAGATCCCTTTTCGAATTGGGCCTTTTTGCCGATCGTCGCGAACGGTTGTTCCGATCCGTTGATGCGCTGCTGGAACTGATGCGTTTCGCCTTGCACTTCGGCATCACCAGCGACGGCACCGATGCGGTCTATTGCGCCCACCCCGACCAGGCGGGCATGATGGAACACCTGTTCGGGTTCGAGGTGGCCAGCGACGAGCGGCCCGACCCGCGCCTGAACGATCGACCGACCGTGCTGCTGCGGCTGAACTGGCCCGCCCGGACCAACGCTGCGGAAATGCCCGGCGGCCTGGCGTACTTCGTGACCCAGCCCGTGCCTGCGGAAGCTTTCGCCAATCGCTTCGATTTCAGCCCCGAAGCCTTGGGTGAATCGAGCATTGCGCCATTCTGCCACACCCGCTGAGCCTGCCCCGACCCCCATGGGATCAGGTATTACCCGCACAATCTGCCCAAATGGCCCAATTTAACACCAATTCATCCAAAAATAATCATCAAACCCTTGACAGGCCGGCCGATGAATTGGAAACTTAGCCTGTTCGCTGATCAGTAAAAAACTGACCAGCACATCCATGTGGAGTGTCGGGACTCCACTGAGAACCCTGCCCGGAGAAATGCCGAGCCAGTCAGCTCGGAGGATTCCGCCCCAGTCAGACAAACCGCGAATGGACGTGAGGGATCGCGGGAATCGGCGGAATCAGGCGCATTGTGCGCCGCCGGTTAGTCTGCGCCGTGGGAACGCAGGCACGATCGGATCAAGAGGCCTCGGGCGTTCGGAAGGAACCCGAATTACGAGGCTTCAAGGGAATTGTCATGCCTTACGTCAAATCATCCGCGAAGCTCGACAACGACTTGTCGAAAAATGTCGCGCGCTTGGAGCGTGACCGTGTGGAGGCGATGCGTATGCGTCGCCGCGTATCGCTTTTCAAGCGGGTTGGCATGGTCGCGCGTGAAGCGCCCGACAACATCAAGATTCAACGAGCCGTCAAGGCCGAAGACCTCAAAGCGGCTTACAAACTGGTACACGATGTGTTCGTGTTCCAGAAGTACATCGTGCCGCAGGCCAGCGGCATGCGCATCCGCATTTACGAAGCGTTGCCTGAGATGGCGACGTTCGTGGCCAAAGTCGACGGACACGTCGTGGGCGTGATGAGCCTGGTGCCGGATTCACAGGAACTGGGCCTTCCCTCCGATCGCGTGTTCGGCAAGGAACTCAACAAGCTGCGTCAGGCCGGCCGCAAGGTGGGCGAGGTGACGAATCTGGCAGTCTCGGAAGAGTACTGCAAATCCAGCGTTCTGCTGGAGCTTTCGCGTTGCGTGTGTGCCCACGCGATGAATATCGGACTCGACGACATGTTCACGGCGATCAGTCCCGGGCACAGCGGGTTTTTCGAAATGATCCTGCAGTTCGAGCCGTGGGGCGTGGCGCGGAACTACAGCACCACCGGCGTCGACATGGTCGAAGGCAAGCGCCTGGATGTGAACACCATCGCCGACAGCGCGAAAGCCGCCGACAAACTGCTGGGCGAGCACGCGTTCCTGTACGACTGGTTCGTGGCGAACAATCCGCAGATCCATGGCGCCGCCGAGGCTCACACCTGGGCCGAGCGGGCGTTCAAGCATGTTGATGTGCTCAAGCAGTTGGTGGGCTCAAGTGGCGAACTGTTCCGCAACTGCACGCCGAAGCAGCTGCAGGCCCTGCAGTGCCGCTGGGGCGCGGCGGTTTATGCGAAGGTTTTCGGACCTTCCGAAGCCAAAACCGCGCCGGCCGTGTGCAACAACCGGTGAATTAAGGGTTTCTCACCACATCTAAACGATCAAGTGGCCGGTGTTTGCGGTCGAAGATTGCTCTAGGACACCGCTGGTCCGTGGTAATCTCCGGAACCTTCCGCAAATGGCCCATTCACAAGCCAGATTTATTTCCAACCATCGACAGACCGGTCCCGGTCGCGTGGCCAACTCACGCCACTATACTGTCCCGGGGAAATCGATGGTGGATCAAAACAACAACCAGGCTCGGGGTGGTCGTGTCGCGCGTTGGGTGGGTAAACGACTGGCTGCACGCGCCCAGCGGGGCGCGCTGGCGATGTTTCGCCGGGCTGTCCGCTGCGTGCCGGCTTATCCGGACATCCTCAAGGCGCTCGATGCCGGGTTCGATCCGGCGTCGGTGCGAAATGTTGCGGACTTTCAGAATGTGCCCGCGACGCGCAAGCCCGATCTGTTCGGCGCTTACCCGCTTTCCAAACTCTGCATGCACGGCTCGCTGACCGACGCCGTCTGCATCTACACCTCAAGCGGGTTCAGCGGGCACTACTCCTTCGGCGCTGAAACTTACGAAGAAGAATCACGCGTGCGGTCGGCCATCGATCGGATGCTCGATCTGTACTTCGACGCCCGCCGCAAGCAGTTGTTGCTGATCAACGCGCTGCCGGCCGGTGTGCGCGTACCGTCTCGACTGGCCACGGTCGTCGATACGTCGACGCGCCCCGATGCGGTGCTGGCGATCTTCAAGCAACTCGCTGATGAGTTTGATCAGGTGTTGCTGATTGCCGAGCATCCGTTCCTCAAGCGCGTCGTGGAGATGGGTGTTGATCGAGGCGTCGATTGGAATCGCTACACCGTTCATGCGGTCACCGGCGCCGAAGTGATGCCGGAAAACTTCCGCGGGTATCTCGGGTCCATGCTCGGGCACAACCTCGATGACGATGATTCCGACGGCGGACAGACCTTCGTGAGTCTGGGCATCTCGGAACTCTCGCTGAGCCTCGGCCAGGAGACCGGCGCCACGCGCCGCATCCGTCGACTGGCTGCCGCGGACGCCAAGCTCCGCAGCACGCTGTTCGGCGATGAGGCGTTCGTGCCGACTTTCGTGCAATACGATCCGCGCACGCTGTATCTCGAAAACGGCGTCGGGCCTGATGGTCGGCCGATCGTGTTGATGACGACGCTGAACCGTCGCCGCAAGATTCCGCTGATCCGTTACACCACCGACGACTGGGCCCGCGTGTACAGTCACGAGGAGGTTGCGGCATTGCTGAATCAGTGCGGTCGTGGTGATCTGATACCGCGCTATCCGCTGCCGTGTCTGGCGATGTGGGGGCGTGGGCAGTGCGTGACGGTTGCACAGCAGCCGGTGTATCCCGAGCAGGTCAAGGAAGCGATCTACAGCGATCACGATCTGGCGGCGGCGCTGACGGGTGATTTCCAGATGCGGCAGGACGGCGATCGTGTGGCGATCCGTTTTCAGCTCAATGCTCGCAAAGCGGCGGAGCAGGCGGATGTACCCGATCGACTGCGGCAAGCTTTGCACAGTTACCTGCCGGTGGATGTCGATGCGACGCTGGTGGCTTTCGGTGATTTCCATCACAGCGTCCCGCTGACTTATCAGCACAAGCGGCACTATCTTGAATCGCAGGATTGACAGGCCCGGTGTGTTGAACGGGCGGTTGATCTGAAAAACCCCAAGGCTACAATAACTTTTGAAGCCGGTCGGGTCGGCCGACCGTGCAATGTGTTCATGTTTGCTCGGGTCAGCTCGCCTGTTCCTCCCCCTGAACAACTCGTTGCTTGCAACAGTGGCGCCCTCGCCCGGCACCCGGAGTGTCATGTCATGACCAACATCTACGTCGGCAATCTCAACTACCGCACCACCGAGGACGCGCTGCGCGAAACCTTCGAAGCGTTCGGACAAGTCGATCGTGTGAACATCATCACCGATCGCGAAACCGGCCGCCCGCGCGGTTTCGGGTTTGTCGAGATGGCCGATGAAGCTTCGGCCAAGCAGGCGATCGAAGAGCTCAACGGCAAAGAGCTCGAAGGCCGCACGCTGACGGTCAACGAAGCCAAACCGCGTGAGCCGCGCGGCGGCGGCGGTGGTGGATTCCGCGGCGGTCGAGGCGGCGGTGGCGGCGGCGGTCGCGGGCGCGACAGCTGGTAATCCGCTACCTCGTCCTGAAGACAATTCGAACGCTCATCAGCGGTCGTCGACTCTCGATCAGCCGATTTGCTATGCTGTCGGATCGATCATGAGTCGACGACCGCTTCATTTTCATCGTGTGTCGCCGTCGGGTGCGCCGCGCCACTGGCTGTGGGCGCTGCACGGCGCTTTTGGTTCGGGGCGCAACTGGGTGCACATCCTGCGCCGCGTGGTCCGACAGCGCGACGGGTGGGGCGCGCTGGCGCCGGACCTGCGCGAACATGGCCGATCGGTCGGGCATCGCCCGCCGCCGCATACGCTGGCCGCCGCCGCTGAAGACCTGGCGATACTCGACGCGCCGACCGCCGTGATGGGCCACTCCTTCGGCGGCAAGCTCGCCCTGCAATACGCCGCATCGGCCCCCATTACACTGCGGCAGGTCTGGGTCATCGACTCCACACCGCAGGTGATGGACCCGGAAACCGGCGACGCCTGGGCGATGATCAAGCTGCTGCGGCAGTTGCCGCGCGTGTTTGCTTCACGCCAGGAGGCGATCGACGCCATGCAGCGGCGCGGGCTTGAATCACCGGTGGCGCACTGGATGGCGATGAACGTCGAACGGCATGATTCAACCTACCGCTGGCGTTTTGAGATCGAAGGCCTCGAATCGCTGGCCCGCGAGTTTTATGAGGCAGACATGTGGAGCATCGTGGAGCAACTCGCCCAGCGGATGACGATTCACTTCGTCGTCGCCAGTGAGGCGGAGATGATGACCGCTTCGGCGCGTGAACGGCTCGAATCGATCGCGCGCGACACCGGCCGCATCCACCTGCACGATGTGCGCGGCGGGCACTGGCTGAACGTCGATAATCCCGAGGCGCTCGTGAATCTGTTGACTGAGTATTTGAATTGACAGGCCGGTGGCGCGGCCTGCGGTTTTTTTCATGTTGTCCTGTTAACCCTTGGCAGATTGGTTCGTCCTTGTCGTGAAGGGGCTTTTATGCCGTTGGATCATGACGAGGCAATTCGCGTGTTGCTCAACCGTCGCGGGCGGCTGCTGGCGTCGATCTTTATCCAGACGCGGGACATGCACTGCGCCGAGGACGTGTATCAGGATGTGCTGTTGAAGCTGATCAAGACGCAGGAGCCGTTCGACGGGCCGGATAATGTCTGGCGGTGGGCGCGCGTGGTGGCACGCCATGCGACGGTTGATCTGATGCGTCAGCGCCATCGTCAGGCGGTGAGTCTTCAGGCGGATGTGCTGGATTTGCTGGAAACGGAACTGGATGGCGATCCGCAGACGCCCCACGCCGAAGAACTCGAGGCCCTGCGCCATTGCCTGGCGGCGATGAACCCGCAATCGCGGCAGATTCTGGAGCTTCGATATCGTCAGAGCCTGTCCGGGGTGGAACTGGCGACGCGGCTGGGGCGTCCGGCCAAGAGCGTGTATGTGACGATGTCGCGTTTGTACAGGAAGTTGGCTGAATGTATTTCGGCGCGTGTGCGGGGGGAGGTGGCCGGTGGATGAGTTGATCGCAGCCGCGTCACTGGATGAGCTGA
Source organism: Planctomycetales bacterium ZRK34 (assembly GCA_014873095.1). Taxonomy (GTDB): domain Bacteria; phylum Planctomycetota; class Phycisphaerae; order Phycisphaerales; family Zrk34; genus Zrk34. The sequence goes on along the minus strand of CP050848.1, from coordinate 719,890 downwards.
TGTGCCGGTTCTTTGAGGCCGATTGCACGGCGGATGTGGCCGAGGAGTTGAATCGTCGGTTGCGGGATGATCCGTCGGCGCGGCAGCAGATTCTGGCGGTCAGCCGCATGTGCGTGTTGTTGAATGAAACGATGGCGGATACGCAAGGCGAGTCGATCGATATCGCGCCGGCGGTGAATGTGGCCCGTCACGGTGTCAGCGCCGTCTGGTACGCAGCGGCGGCGGTGTTGGTCGTTGCGGGAATCATCTCGGCGATGTTGTTCCTCACGCCACGCGCCGACTCAGATGGCGAATCGGTTCGGCCGGCCCAACACATCGCGCTGCTTACGAACATGAGCGATGCGGTGTTCACCGACGACGGACAGGCTGTGGCGCTGGGCAGCACGCTGACGGCGGGCAGGCTGTCGTTGCTCTCGGGTTCAGCGCAGGTGATGTTCGACAGTGGGGCGGTGGTGGATATGACCGGGCCGTGTGTGTTTCGCATGACCGGCCCGAATCGGGGCGAACTGATGCAGGGGGCGCTGAGCGTGTATGTGCCTCGGCAGGCGCGGGGTTTTGCGGTTGGCGCTCCCGGGGATGTATTGGTGGTTGATCTGGGGACGCGCTTTTTCATGCAGGTTGATGCGCAGGGAGCTTGCCACGTGGCGGTGCTCGAAGGGCAGGTGCAGATCGAGCGGCCGCATGAGTCAAGCCGCCGATTGACACGCGGGCAGATCGCTCACGTGCCGAGCCACAGCACGCGGCCGGTTCAGATACGCAACGTCCACGATCAAACGCTGGGCCAAACCTGGCACGGTGATCCAGCCCTGCTGGCGCAATTCGATTTCACCCAGACGCCGGACGAAGATGGCGCCGTAACCAATCACGTACCGAGCGGCGGTCGCCCCGCGATGCTCGAAGGCATCACGCCCACGCTGGACGCGGCGACGGGGCGTTTTGCAGCGCCGCTGGACGGGGTCGACGACGCGATCGCGATCGATCTGCCGGGGCATCATGAGGCACTGACGCTTGCGATGTGGGTCTGGATTGACGAGCTGGATCGGCAAGTCAACGCTTTGATGCTCAGCGACAGTCGCGATGCGGGCCATGTGCACTGGCAGATTCGTCGCGATCGGCAGATGGTGTTCGACGTGTTGCAACAGACGCGCGTGGTCGCGCCGATCGCTCCGTCGGTCCAGTTGACAGGGCGGTGGTGTCATGTGGCGGCGGTTTACGATGCGGTCGACCGCTCGGCGGCGGTGTATCTGGACGGTCGAATGATCGGGCAAACGAAGATAGCCGTATCAGCGCCTGCCTACATCGGCAAAGCGCATCTCGGCAGTTGGGCTGAACGTTCCACCGGCGACCTCGCGTTCAGCGATCGACACCTGCGCGGCCGCATCGCCGGATTTGTCGCACTCGGTCGAGCGGCCACCAACGATGAAATCCTCCGTCTTTATCACGACGACCTGGACATGCTCGACGCAAACCCATCACTATCGAAGGAGAACCACAGATGACATACATGCAACCGATTCGCCGTTTTGCGATGTTCATGCTGGCCGCGGCCTTGCTGGGCCTGTTGGCCGGCTCACCTGCCGGGGCCTCGATCATTGACGATCATTTCGACGATGGCGACGTCGCCACCAACACCACCGGCGACGGCACGGGCTTTGTCGATCGCAAGGGCTTCGGAGCCTCGCCGGCGGTTGAGTCCGGGTCGATCCTCACGCAGGCCAATGCCGCCGACGGAACCCAGCAGACCTTGCTGCTGAGCAACGAGACATTCAGCGTGGCTTCGGCGATGACGACGCGCATTACATGGACGTTGACCGACGTATCGAAGAATCTGGTCAACACCGGCAACGGCCGCATGCTGCTGGGTGTGATTGCGGACAACGAGTCGGGTACGAGCATCGGCAATTTGAACCCGTATGAGTCGGATCGCGACGGCCTGTGGATTGCGATCAATCACGATCAGGACCCGGCGGCGGGTGAGGGCGTCGGCGGACTCGCCTACATCGACGGCGCCGATGACGATGCCGTCGGATTCACATCATTTTCGTGGGACGACAATGGGGCTGGCGTCGGCGGCGGAACGCTCATCGACTTCGGCAGCGGGGCCACGCGCGAAGACCGCAACAGCATCGACATGATCGCTGGGGATGTGACGGTGATACTCGACGTGTCGCAGGATGCGTGGTCGCTGTCGTTTGCCTCGACGGATACGAACGCCGTGCTGCCGGCCTCAGTTTCGGGAACATTCACCGGGCTTGGCGCGATCAACGATCTTTCAAACGTGCATGCCGCCGCATTTCTGCAGGGCAACGGCAATACGACGTTTTCATTTGACCGTATCACGGTTGAATCGATTGCGGTGCCTGCGCCTGTGGCATTGCCAGCGGGGTTGGTGTTGTTCGGTGGAATGTTGATGCGTCGTCGTTAACCGCCGCGTGTCAACGATTCGCGGACCGCGATGCGTTGTATCACGGCTATGAAGGAACGACCTGTTCATGCGACGACATGGTTTCACACTGATCGAATTGCTCGTGGTCGTGGCGATCATCGCGCTGCTGATTGCGATTCTTCTGCCGTCGCTGAACCGGGCGCGCGATGCGGCACGCGCCGTGGTGTGTCTTTCAAATCAACGGCAATGGGTGATGATCGGCTCGATGTATGCTGCGGATAACCAGTCGAAGATGGTCAGCTCCGATACGGGGTTCAACCTGCCGGCGTATTCATGGGTGTTGACACCGCAGCCGGCGCCGCCGAGCGAGACCGAACAACACCTCCGCGACGGCAAGCTCTGGCGATATCACCAGAACGTTGAACTGTACCACTGCCCGGCGGCGATCAATGACTATCTTCGCAACTACTCGATCAACAATTACCTTAACGGTTTTTACACGATCGGCGGACATAGACCGTTGGCGAAGCTCAGCGATTTCCGTCGCCCGAACCTGACGCTGGCGTGGCTCGATGAGTACGATCCGCGCGGGTTCAACTGGGGGTCGTTCGGGCTCAGCCCAACCGGGTCGTCGTGGACGGACTGGCCGGCCGGGTGGCACCTGGACGGCAATGTGCACAGCTTCGTCGACGGTCATGCCGAGCATTACATTTTTCGTGATCCGGCCACCAGCCAGATCGCGGCCGCGTTCACACCCGCCCCCGGAAGTCCCGACCTGGAATACTTTCAGCGCATCATCGGGATTCAATAAGGGGCTGGTGGGCATTAACATGGCGATGTGCCGCGTTTGATGCTCGTCCGATTTCATATTCTGCAGGAGGCCTCCGGTGTTGCGAATGTTCTTTTACGTTTTGATCGTGATGATCGGCGTTGTGTGTGGGCCGCTGATGCGCCAGGTGCAGGCGGCGGACCGCCCCAATGTCATCATCGTCATCACCGACGATCAGGGCTACGGCGACATCGCCGCCCACGGCAACCCGATCATTAAAACCCCCAACATGGATCGCCTGCACGCCCAGTCCGTGCGGCTGACCGACTTCCATGTCGACCCGACCTGCGCCCCGACGCGCAGCAGTGTCATGAGCGGACGCTTCTCCACACGCACCGGCATCTGGCACACGATCATGGGCCGATCGCTGATGAATACCAAAGAGCTGACCGTCGCTGAGACGTTCAAAGCGGCCGGCTACCGCACGGGGATGTTCGGCAAGTGGCACCTCGGCGACAACTACCCGATGCGCCCGCAGGACCAGGGCTTCGACCACGTCGTGTGGCATCACGGCGGGGGCGTGACCCAGGGCCCGGACTACTGGGGCAACGATTACTTCGACGACACCTACGAAGTCGACGGCAAGTATCACAAGTTCGAAGGCTACTGCACGGATGTGTGGTTCGGCGAAGCGCTGAGCTACATCAAGGCCAATCGCGACAAACCGTTTTTCGTGTACCTGGCGACCAACGCGCCGCACGGGCCTTACCTCGTCGCCGACAAGTATGCCGATCCGTATCGCAAGCAGGGGCTGACCGACACGATGGCCCGCTTCTACGGGATGATCACGAACGTCGATGACAACCTCGGTGTGTTCATGCAGCGGCTGGATGACTGGCAACTCGCCGAAAACACGATTCTGATTTTCATGACGGACAACGGCACCGCCGCCGGCATGCGCGGCAACAAAACCTGGCGGGGTTTCAACGCCGGCATGAAAGGCAACAAGGGCAGCGTATTCGACGGCGGGCATCGCGTGCCGTTTTTCATCCGCTGGCCGGCCGGCGGACTCATCGGCGGGCGCGATGACAATGTGCTGGCCGCCCACATCGATGTGCTGCCGACGCTGGTGGACCTGGCCGGCATCAAGAAACCGGACGGCCCGCCGTTGGACGGTGTCTCGCTGGCGAAGCGTTTGCTTGATCCGTCCATGCCGATGCCCGATCGCCAACTCGTGTTGCACCAGCAGCGGGTGCATACGCCGATCAAGTGGCGCAATTCGCTGGTGTTCACCGAGCGCTGGCGGCTGGTCAACAAAGATCAGCTTTACGACATCGAGGCCGACCCCGGGCAGAATAAAGATCTCGCCGGGCAATACCCCGAAGTCGTGAAGAAACTGCAGGGCCGCTTCGACAAATTCTGGGACAGCCTGCAGCCGGTGTACAACGATTATTCTCGCATCGGGCTCGGGTCGGACGCACAAAACCCGACGACGCTGATGTCGCACGACTGGCTGGTGGAAGATTACAAATATTCACCGTGGAATCAGGCGCGGGTGGCTGAGGGATTGGTCGGCAGTGGGCCGTGGGCGGTGAACGTCGAGCGTGAAGGGGAGTACGAGATCGCGCTGGACCGCTGGCCGCTGTACATCGACAAGCCGATCGGGGCAAAGCACGCGAAGCTGGCGATCGGCGACAAGACCGTCGATGCGGATGTGGACCCGTCCGCGGCCTCAGCGATTTTCCGATTGCATCTGACGCCGGGCCCGGCCATGATGCAGTCGTGGCTGACCGGTGAAGACGACAAAGTACGCGGTGCGTATTTCGTCAGGGTTCGCCGGTTGCCGTGACACGACACGCACTTCGAAGGGAGCCCCATGTCTGATCACGTATACAAACTGGTTGAGCTGACCGGATCGTCGACCAAGTCCATGGAAGACGCCGTGCAAAACGCCGTCGCCCGCGCCGCCAAAACGATTCACAACATGCGATGGTTCGAAGTGACCGAAACCCGCGGCCACATCGACGACGGCAAAGTCGCCCACTGGCAGGTCACGATCAAAATCGGCTTCACACTCGACGAAGCGTAGCGCCACGTTTAGCGGGCGCCACACACCGCGCTTCGCGGTGTGTGCTGATCATGTATATCTCACACACCGCTCTGAGCCGCGGTGTGTGGCGCCCCTGCACCTTCCCGCGCTCGCCTGCGGCTCGCGGCTAAACAGGGCCTGTTGAACAGTCTCTTTGATTGTGGGTAGGGGTTCGCTTACGATATGCCTTCGCGCCGGTGTAATGACGCATGGGCACGCGGCGCCCCGCCCCCCGGACGGGCGGTGGACAGGCACTATGACAGGGCAGAACCCGAAGAAACACCGATCCGGCTTCCAGCAGTTTTTTCTGCGGGGCCTGGGCATCCTGCTGCCGACGATCCTGACGATCTGGATCCTGGTGGCGGTTTATCAGTTTGTGCAGGGCAACATCGCCGGCCCGATCAACGGGTGGGTCAAGCAGGGGATCGTCCAGTTCGCGAATGTACCGGTCTCCAACGACGAGGTGCAGGAATTCGAGCAGAACCTGTCCGCCGAGCAGCGGGCCGCTTGGCGTAACGCCGGACTCAAACCCGACTGGCTGACCCGCGAAATCCGGCGGTCCAAGGTCCAGCACTGGTGGAACACGGTGTCGATCGGCAACTGGGCCGTGATGGACCTGGTCGGCCTGCTGATCGCCGCGGTGCTGATCTACTTCGTCGGGCGCGTCCTCGGCAGCTTCATCGGCCGCCGCATCTACGGACGGCTCGAGTTGCTTCTGCAGCGGGTGCCTGTGTTCAAGCAGGTCTATCCGCACGTGAAGCAGGTCACCGACTTTCTTGTTGGCGGCAGTTCTGACAAAATGCGTTTTTCGAAGGTCGTCGCCGTCGAGTACCCCCGCAAGGGCATCTGGTCGGTCGGGCTGGTCACCGGCGACACCATGCGGAATATTCAGGAGCGGGCCGGCGTCGAGTGCATGACCATTTTCGTGCCGTCGTCGCCGACGCCGTTTACCGGTTACGTGATCACGGTGCCGATTGCGGATACGATCGAGTTAGACATACCGATCGACGCGGCGCTCAAGTTCACCATCAGCGGCGGCGTGATCGTGCCCCCGAGCCAGTTGATCCACGGGCACGATCAATCCGACCGCCCCGAGCAACTGGAAGCGCGGCCGGACCCCGAGCCGCAAAGGCAATCCACATGACATCCGGAGCCGCAGCACCGGATACCGACATCCCTTGGAGATTCGAATCGATGGAACTCAAAATCACCGGCCGACACCTTGAGATCACCCCCGCGATCAACGATTATGCATCGCGCAAGTGCGCTCGGTTCGACCGATATTTCGACCGCATTCAGTCCATTGAAGTGGTCATCGACAAGCTCGGACAGAGCTTCGAAGTGGAGGTCATCGTCGATGTCGAGCACCACGACTCATTCATCGCCAAGGCCAAGGACGAAGATCTTTATGCGTGCATCGATTCGGTTTCGGATAAGATTGAGCGTCAGTTGACCGATCACAAGGAAAAACTGCGCAATCGAAAACATGTAAAATAACGCCGGCCCGCCCGGTTTTGACACGATTCCTCAGGAAGGATCAGCCCGATGAAACTCAGTGATTTTGTGGACCCCAAAGCCCTGGTGCCGCAGATTCAGGCCGTGAAGCGCGATGAGGTCATTGCCGAACTCGTGGACGCGCTGGTCGCCAGCGGCGCCCTGGCCAAGAACCTCCGTGACGAGGTGATCGACCTGATCATTCAACGCGAGAAGCACGGGTCGACAGGCTTCGGCAAGGGCGTGGCCGTGCCGCACGTCAAGCACGAGAAGATCAAGAAGATGGCCGCCACGATCGGGGTCTCGTCCGGCGGCGTCGATTTCAACGCCCTGGACAAGGCCCCGGTTTACTCGGTCGTCCTGCTGATGAGCCCCGCCGATCAACCCGACCAACATCTGCAGGCGATGGAGAATATCTTCCGTAATCTCCAGAAGGACACCTTCCGCCGCTTCCTGCGTCAGGCCTCGACCAACGAGGAGATCATGGACCTGATTCACGAAGCCGACGCCCATCAGCTCCAGGGCTGATTCGCCGATCGCCAAGACTTTGCGAGTTGGACATGCCTTCCGCCGACCATACCGTTAAAGCCACGGTGACGATCATCAACCGGCTGGGCCTTCATGCCCGGCCGGCGATGGCGTTGGTCGACGCGGCCAATCGCCACGAGGCCGCGGTCACCATCCGCAAGGACGGCTGCGACGAGTCCCACGACGCCAAGAGCATCATGAGCGTGATGATGCTCGCCGCCGGCAAGGGCACCAAGCTCCAACTCGAAGCCACCGGCCCCGACGCCGACGCCGTCATCGAAGAACTCAAGCAACTCGTCGCCTCGAAGTTCGACGAAGACTGATCCCCCCCGAATTTCATCACCCCCCCGTTTAGCCGCGAGCCGCAGGCGAGCGCGTCTTCATGCTTACCGCATCACAAAATCCCACGCTTGTGCCCGCTTGCCTTCCTTGATCGGATTCTGCTCGACGTACCGCATTGCACGCCGAATGTCTTCTGACGAATTCAAATACACCTTCCACAGCCCTGCCGCCCAAGGAGACGGGGTGCGTCCATCGTGCCGGGTGTATTGCGACAAGGGATGGCGCTGCTCGTTAATCAATGTACATGTAGCAGCCCCTTTGAGTTGGTTGACGATCTGCTCAACGTGGCTGGTGTGGCGGCCGATCACCAGATGTACATGTTCCGGCAGAATCGCACATGCAAGCATGTTGTAATTCGCAGTCTCCGCCTTCAGGGCAAACCCACGTGCGATCGCGCGAGCTTGTAGCCCATCAAACTCCACAGCGGGATATTTCAACGCAGCTTTGGCTTGCTGACGCAGGCGATGATCGTGCGTTTGCCCGGCGACGGATCGGCGTGTGTCCGTTTTGGTGGCTCGACCGAAACGGACCAGTTCCCAGGCGCCGACGAAGTCGGACCATGAGCCGCGGGGATCGTTGGGGAGCCAGAAACCGTAGGCGCAGAAAATGACGTGGTAGGCCCGGACCATGACGAAGAGTATAACGCGCTCGCCTGCGGCTCGCGGCTAAACAATCAGAGGCCGTGCTTTTGTTTGAACTCGTCGAGGGTGCTGCAATCCTCGGGAAGCTTCGCTTCGTCGGGTAGCAACACGGGGATGTTGTCGCGGATGGGGTAGCGCAGGCCGCCGACTTCGGCGATCAGTTCGTCGCCTTGCTGGCGGAGCTTGCTGCGTGTGATCGGGCACACGAGGATGTTCAGCAGTTCGGGATCGATCGGGTGGGGCATCGGGGTCACTCGCTGACGCGTTCGATGTCGGCGCCGAGTTTTTGAAGCTTCAGCTCGAGCTGTTCGTAGCCGCGGTCCAGGTGATACACGCGGTTGACTTTGGTGGCGCCCTTGGCGGCGAGGCCGGCCATGACCAGGCCCGCCGAGGCGCGGAGGTCGGAGGCCATCACGGGGGCGCCGATCAGTCGCTTGACGCCGCTGACCATGACGGTGGGGCCTTGTCGGTACAGCTTGGCGCCCATGCGGGACAGTTCGGCGACATGGAGGAACCGCTCGGGGAAGATCTTTTCGGTGATGATGCTGTTGCCGTCGGCGAGGGTGACCAGGGCCATGAGTTGGGCCTGCAGGTCGGTGGGGAAGCCCGGGTGCGGCTGGGTGGTGACCATCACGGGCTCGAGCCGGCGGGCCGAAGAGACCGACACGGTGGCACGCATCGGGTTGGCCCCGTTGACGGTGTCGACGGACACGCCGATGGCGGCCAGTCGATCCATCGCCGCAGCCAGCGCATCGATGGGGCAGTTTTCGATTTTGACATCGCCGTTGGTGATGGCGGTGGCCATGATGAGCGTGCCGGCCTCGATGCGGTCGGCGATGACGCGGTGTTCGGTCCCGCTGAGGGATTTGACGCCGTCGATGGTCATGCGGGGCGTGCCGGCGCCGCTGATGTGGGCGCCCATCTTGATCAGCAGGTCGGCCACGTCCGCCACCTCCGGCTCGCAGGCGGCCTGCTCGATCACGGTCGTGCCCTCGGCCAGTGCCGCGGCGCACATGACGTTGATCGTGCCGAGCACGGTCGACCCGAACGGCCCGCCGAGGAACATCTTCGATCCGCGGAGGCGCTTGGCCTTGGTGTGGATGTTGCCGTTTTCTTCGAGTTCGACGTCGGCGCCGAGGCCTGCCATGCCGCGCAGGTGCAGGTCGATCGGTCGATCGCCGATGGCGCATCCGCCGGGCATCGAGAAAAGCACGTTGCCGCGCTTGCCCAGCAGCGGGCCGAGCACGCAGACGCTGGCGCGCATCGTGCGGACCACATCGTAGCGGGCGTGTGAATTGCCTTCGTCGACGACCTCGAGGCGCATCGTGCCGTTTTCATCGTGTTCGACTTCGCAACCCAGCTCGCGCAGCAGGCGGGCCATGTTTTGAATGTCGGACAGGTGGGGCACATCGTGAAGCACCACGGGCCCGTCGGCCAGCAGCGCCGCGGCCATCAGGGGCAGCGAAGCGTTTTTGGAACCGCTGACCTGGGTGGCGCCTTTGAGTCGTTTTCCGCCGTGAATTAAGAATGCATCCATGCTGTTGTTCCTGGCCCGACAGTGTACCGCAAATTCAAGATGTTCAACACGGAGGGCCACGGGGGGCCACGGAGAAAATTGATTTTCTGCTCCGTGGCCCCCCGTGGCCCTCTGTGTTAAATCATTCGGTATTTCCCTCCGCGGATCATCGGACTTTCAGTGTTTTGCCCTGCTTGGCGGCACGGATGGCGGTCAGAATCACAGCCAGCCCGTGCTGGGCGTCGGCCGCGGGAATCGGGGGCTGACGATTCTGCAGGATGCAATCGGTGAACGCATCGATGACCCCCGAGCGGTGCTGCTTCTTGTTCGTCGACATCGGCCCGACGCGCAGCCGGCGGCGTTTGCCGTCGCGCGTTTCGTGAATCAGCGGATAATCGGGATCGATCCCGATGCGGAGCACCCCGCGGTCGCCGTAGATCGTGGTGTGATTTTCCTCGAGGCCGTAGTTGGTCCACGAGGTGTCGATGGACCCGATGATGCGACTGGCCGTGCGGAGGGTCAGCAGGGCGGTGTCTTCGAGGCGCATCAGGTGGCGGCCGCGGCGCTTGTCCAGCGTGGCCACCCGCGCCGAAACATCCGTGAACTCCTCATCGAGCAGCCACCGCATCAGATCGACCTTGTGCACAGCCAGATCGCCGAGCACGCCGAACCCCGCTTCCGCCTTCTTGAAAAACCAGCTATCCATCCCGTCGGCCGACCACTGCTCCGGCCCCCCGTGTTTGAACACGCTCACGAAGCTGAGCACGCGCCCGATGTCGCCGGCCTCGATCATCCGCTTGGCCTTGACATGCGGGGGCATGAATCGCTGATTGTGCCCGATCATCAGAAACCGCTTCGCCTGTGCAGCCGCCTTGATCATGCGCCTCGCATCGCGGGTCGTGATCGTCATCGGCTTTTCGCAGAGCACGTGACAACCCGCCTTGCACGCATCGACGGTCATGTCCGCGTGCAGCGCGTTGGGCGTGCCCACCACGACCGCATCCAGCGCCGCATCGCGCAACATGTCGCGGTAGTCGAAATACACCGGCGCGGCGAATTGCCTGCCGACCCGGCGTGCGCGTGATTTGTTGATGTCGCACACCGCGGCGATTTCGATTTTTCGGTTGAGTGTTGATTCGCGGAGATGTCGACGCTGCCCCACAGCCCCGCACCCGATGAACCCGTATCGCACTGTCTTCATATTCGCAGAGTAGGCCCCGAATGTGAAAAGCTCCACGCGCCGGTGCGCACACGGCGCGCAAAAACACCGAATTGACACATTCACCGATCGGCCCGTTACAGCGTCGATATTCGCCGAATTTCGGGGCAAGCCATCGGCTGCGGCGCACAGACCTGTCGCCACGTCGCGCCGGTGCGCACCGGCGCGGCAAAAAACGACCGGGTTAAGGCGCTTTCGGGCCGTTTTTTGCCGTTCGGCGCGCACACCGATGGCATGTTGCGACACGTTCGTGCGCGCTGCCCGATTTTGAAATCATCAAGGCACACGCGCGCACGAACACGTCGTGATAACTGAGTACATTTTGCGAGTTTTGTTCCGCGCGGCGACAGGTTCGTGCGCACGAATCAGTCAGCGGGTCAGCGCCGCCGGCGGCCGATCACGATGGCGCCGACCAGCAGCGGGGCGATCGAGGCGGGGGCGGGCACCGGCGCCAGCGAGCCGGTCACGGTGAATCCGCCGGTGACTCCGTTGATGGAAAACACATCGAAGTCGAAGTCGGCCGGGTCGACCGACGACGGCAGCGCGTCGGAGCTGAACACCGACTCGGTGCTGTCCATGAGCGTCACGCCGATCGTGTAATCCGGAATCGGCGTCGGCAGCGAAGCGAGCACGGCAAAGGTGTCGTTGTCAGGCCCGTTGCTGATGGCGACCTGCCCGATGGTCGTCGATTCCATCGCGCCGTCGATCGTCAGCGTGAGGCTGGTCAGCAGGTACGACCCGGCGTCGGCATCGACGTTCTGATCCATCGCCGCATCGTCGACATCGACGCTGACGGTCCACGTATCGCCGGCCATGATGTCGGCAAACGGCGCCGGCGGCGTGCCGATCACGCCGTCGATCGTGCCGGTGAATTCAAGATGCAGCGCGTGAGCCGCCGGGCTCAGCCCCATCACCGCCAACACAAATATCGCGCTCCCCAGGCTGAACATTCGAATCATGTGATCATCCCCGATCAAAAACGGTGTCGATTGTCTTTCGTGTCCCCGTGACACATTGAACTGATGGATCGATTGTCACGCCTGCCCGATGGCGTGTCAAGGTATTTCCGGTCGGTGATCAGGGTATTTGGTAAAGTTGTAAAAAAATGTCACACCTATAGCTCCCCACGGCACATTTCATGTCATAAACACCCATGTGATACCAATTGCAGAAAATACTCGAGCCTTTGTGTAAAGCCCGAACGCAGCATTGTGGCACAGCCGCCCTCGGCTGTGCTGTCGTCATCGCCCGCACAGCCGAGGGCGGCTGTGCCACAGGTTCGCAGTCGAGCACGTTCCGACGCCCGAATCTTTTCCGCGTTGCTCCGCAGCTATTGAAGTTTTTATGAGCGTCACACGGCGGTGTGTTCGGGGGCGTCGACGGTCAGGGGTTTGACCTTGAAGCGGGGGCACTGGCTGAAAAAGCCCACGGGGTTGTTGTGGAAGATGTCGACGAGTTCCTGCTCGGCATGGCCGCGGGCGCGGTAGTCCATGCAGCAGCGGTGCAGGTTGAACGGATCGGACACGCCCCAGTCGGCGGCGGCGTTGACGCAGATGCGCTCCGAGCCGTAGGTTTCGAGCATGTCGGCGGCGCGGGCGGGGGTCATCTTGCTGATCGGGTACAGGGTCATGCCGGCCCAGTAGCCTGCGTCGAGGACCATCTTCAGGGTGTGCTCTTCGGTGTGGTCGATGATCACGCGATCGGGGTCGGCGCCGAGCTCGCGGAGCATGTCGAGGGTCATCACGGTGCCCTTGAGCTTGTCGAAGAGGTGGGGGGTGTGGACGAGGATGAGGTGGCCGTTCTTGATGGCGAACTCCGCCTGCTCCATGAAGATGGTGCATTCGTTTTTGGTGTTCTTGTTCAGGCCGATCTCACCGACGCCGAGCACGTTGGGCATGTCCATGAACTCGGGCATGCGGGCGATGACTTCGCGGGAGAGGCTGACGTTTTCAGCTTCCTTGGCGTTGATGCAGATCCACGTGTAGTGATCGATGCCGAACTGCGCGGCGCGCTTGGGCTCGAAGTCGGTCAGTTGTCGGAAGTAGTCGACGAAGCTGTCGGACGAACTGCGATCGAATCCGGCCCAGAAGGCGGGTTCGGACACGGCAACGACGCCGGACATCGCCAGGCGTTCGTAGTCTTCGGTGGTGCGGGAAACACAGTGGATGTGGGGATCGATGAAATACATGGGCAACTCCTTTAGCCGCGACCTGACAGGTCGCGGAATCCGCAGGCTGTCAGCCTGCGGCTATTGCTGCAAACGCGATCAGTCGACGGGATCGGAGAACAGGCGCAGGATGCGCTCGGCCCGATCGGGGGCATTGGTGTCGGCGAGGACTTTGAGCGACTCGGCGTACAGCGCTTCGCGCTGATCGCCCCCGGAAGCGGGGGTGGCGCCTTCTGCTCGGTCGGCGCGATCCATGACGGCGGCGATCTGAATCAACCACGCGCGAACCTCCGGGAAATAACGGTCAAGCACCTGTTGGCGGTTCAGCATCGGGGGCCTCCTGAAAAATGCGGTATCGGTATTGTATTCCAACGTTTGACCGCGGGACAAAGTTGCATGGGGCCATGCCAACGCTTATCTTCATCGGTCCTGTGTTTTCACGACTATCACTGCTGAAAGGATCATCGATATGGCGAAGAAAACCGTCAACGTGGCGCAAGTCGGCTGCGGGTTCATGGGACGCTCGCATGCGAACGCTTACCTGAAGGTCGGCAAGTTTTACAACCTGCCGGTCGAGCCCGTGATGCACACGGCGGTCGACCTGATCGAGCCGGCCGTGAAGGCTTACGCGGCCAACTGGGGCTTCGCCAACTGGTCGACGGACCCGATGGCCATCGCGGCCAGCGACGAGATCGACTTCATCGACATCTGCACGCCGAACAACGCGCACGCGCCGATCGCCATCGCGGCGCTGGAAGCGGGCAAGCACGTGGGTTGTGAAAAGCCCCTGGCGGCTGACCTCGGCGAAGCCCGGGCGATGCGCGATGCGGCCAGGAAGGCGGCTCGCAAGGGTGTGAAGAATTATGTGTGGTTCAGCTATCGTGGATGTCCGGCGACGGCGCTGGCGTCGAAGATGGTCGCCGAAGGCAAGCTCGGCCGCATCTTCCATGTGCGTGCTCAATACCTGCAGGACTGGGGCGGGCCGAAGACCCCGCTGCTGTGGCGGTTCAAGAAGGAACTGGCCGGCTCGGGCGCCCACGGCGACCTCAACGCCCACATCATCGACCTGACCCGTTTCATCACCGGCCAGGAGATCACCGAGGTCTGCGGCGCGATCGAAGAGACGTTCATCAAGCAGCGTGTGATCCCCGAGTCCGAAGCCGGCAACATCAAGGGCGGCAAGGTTTCCAAGAAGGCGAAGATGGGGCGGTCGACCGTCGACGACGCGGTGCTGTTCCTCGGTCGCCTCAGCGGCGGCGGGGTGGCCAGCTTCGAAGCGACGCGCCTGGCGACCGGCAGCCAGAACGACAACCGCATCGAGATCAACGGCGAGTTCGGCTCGCTGCGGTGGAGCTTCGAGTCGGGCAACCTGCTGTACTACTACAACGCCAACGACGACGAAGAACGCGCCGGCTGGCAGCGGATCATGTGCACCAAGGCCGGCAAGCACCCGTATGCCGGTCACTGGTGGCCCGACGCCCACACCCAGGGCTACGAGCACGGCATCATCAACTGCACCGCGATGGCGTTCCAGGATGTCGGCGGCAAGAAGATGGAAGTGAAGATCGCCGATTTCGAAGACGCCTACCAGACCCAGCGGGTGCTCGAGGCCGCGGTGATGTCCGCCCGCGAGCGGAGCTGGATCAAGCTGAAGGATGTTAAGTAAGGGCTGCTGTTTAGCCGCGACCCGAAGGGGAGCGCGCCGGACGCGCTCGCCGATGGCTCGCGGCTAAACGGGCTGAAACCCGCCGCAAGCGGCGGCGCTAAACGGAAGACCCGCAGCCGCGATCTTTGCCGGTCGCGGCTGTTTTTTGTCATATTTTGAGGGGTAAAAGTAAAATTTTCAGGTTGATTCCAGATCGCGACGATACAACAATCACAATGCCCATGAAACGACGCCAATTCATCCTTTCGGGTCTGTGCGCCATGGCGTACGGCTGTCAATCCTCGCAGGGGCCTTCGACGCTGCCGAGCATGGGCGGGGTCTGGCCTGATGTGAGGCCGCGCCCCTCAGGCGGCAGCACCATGCCGACGCCGAGCAAGCCCGCCGAGCCGCCGGTCGCTTCGTCCGGCAGCGGGGCGGTTCAGCCGATCTCGCGTTCGACCTGGACCTCCGCCGGGCCTGACCTGTCGGACATCAACCCGATGAACGGCGTCAACCGCATCACGGTCCATCACGAAGGCATGCCCGATCCGGTCTACTTCACCGACTACAACACCTGCCGCGCCCGCATGGAGTTGATCCGCTCATCGCACCGCCGGCGGGGCTGGTCCGACATCGGCTACCACTACGTGGTCGATCGAGCGGGGCGGCTGTGGGAGGCTCGTTCGATCGCCTACCAGGGCGCTCACGTGCGCGACAACAACGAGCACAACGTCGGCGTCATGTGCATGGGCAACTTCGATATCCAACAACCCTCCGAAGCCCAACTTCGCACGCTCGCCCGGACCGTTCAGCAGATCCGTCAGTATTACCGGGTTTCCGAATCTCGAATTTACACCCACCAGGAAATCAATCCGACCGCCTGCCCGGGTCGCAACATGCAGCCGCGCGTCGTGGCGATGCGCTCGCGGCACATGTTTGCCTGAACGTGAATTAACCGCCGAATACCACTGCATTCAACGTCAACGCCCCGCCCGTGATGGTGGGGCGTTGTTGCTTTATGTCCAATAAAATCCTTGACGCCTGTAGGGGGATCCCGGTATTCTGGCTGTTAAGAAAAAAAGGCGGCGCCTGCCAGCAATTCACAGGCGCCAGAGGACAGAAAGAAATGACAGTAAGAAAACGAGACGGCTCGGCGTTGTGGTTGTCACATGGGCGCGTGATATCCAGTGGGGTCAAATGGGCCCTGGTTCTGTTGCTGATCTGTTGGGGCAGCGGGGCGGCTCGTGGGGCGTTGACGTTTAACCTGGTGCCGGCCGGCGGGATGAGCCAGCAGGCGATCGACGGGTTTCAGGAAGCCGCGGACTGGTGGTCGTCGCTGCTGGACGACTCGATCACGGTGAAAATCGACATCAACTTCACCACGCTCGGGGCGGGCATCCTCGGTTCCACGGGATCAAACTCCGAGGTTTACACTTATTCGCAGGTGGCTGCGGCGCTGACGCTGGATGCGACCTCGGCGGACGACACATCGGCCGTGGCGAATCTGCCGGTCGGGTCGACACTCGACTTCCGCACGCAGGACCGCTCCGGCACGATCGAACTCGACAACGAAACCGTCGGCTCCAACGCGACCAACAACACCTACCTCGACATCAACACCGCCAACGCCAAGGCGATCGGCCTGACGCTTTCTGATCCTTCAGCCTCGGATGCTTCGATCACCTTTTCCGACGCTTTTACGTGGGATTTCGATCGTTCCAACGGCATCACCGGCGGGTCGTACGACTTCGTCGGCGTGGCGGCGCACGAGATCGGTCATGCCCTGGGCTTCGTCAGCGGTGTGGACACGGTCGATATTTTCACCGAGCCGAATGGCCCCAATGACACGGTCGACCTCAACGGCGGCCAGCCGGGCATCGGCGAGCTCGACCCGTTTGCGATCTACAACACGCTGGACCTGTTCCGCTATTCCAGCGCGAGCCTGCTGCTGGGGGCTGATGTGTTGGACGGCGCCTACGGCGGCACGTCGTACTTCTCGATCGACGGCGGCGCGACCAACCTGGCGCGATTCTCCACCGGGGCCTTCAACGGCAACGGTCGCCAGGCCAGCCACTGGCTGGACAACCAGGGCCTGGGCATCATGGACCCGACCGCGGCCACGGGCGAACTGCTCAACGTCACCACCCTCGATCTGCAGGGCTTCGACGTGATCGGCTGGGACCTGGCTGCGACTGCGATTCCAACCCCCGCGGGACTGACCGGCGGGTTGGGACTGCTGATCTTGTGTGCAACCCGGCGAAATGGTCGAATCGACCGCCAGTAAACACCCGCAGCGGTGGTTGTGGATAACTTTTTACCCCCGAGCGGCCCCGGCTCAAAAGGCCCGCCGACGCCCCATTCATACCGATAACACGGTTTTTCCCGCTTGATCGCAGAGTCAGGCGGCCACTGGACCTGCGCGTCATTCCGGCCGGCGGTGTGCGAATCCGAAGCACAGGCCTTAGTTATAGGTCATTCCCTCACAACCGTTGCCCGTCTGATAGGCATCTTTGCGTAAATTTCGTCCGGCCGCTTGATCTTCGTGCAACACTAATTATTATTCATGACCACTATATCGGATCGCCGATTTAGCTTATCACCAGTGCTTGTAACGCACTAGGTGAAAAACTGATGCAAGAGAACGCTTTGGTACCGCGTTTGTTTGACAGCAAAACTTCAGGGGCCGTTGGGTAGACGGTCCATCGATCACAGGGTTCCACCTTTTCAGATTTAAGGAGTCGCCATGATGGCACAGGGACGCGTACATCAGATTGGGCGCGGTTTTGCGATGACCCTCATCGCCGCCGCACTCGTGTTGGGTACTGCCGGTTTCACTTCCGCTGCGGAAGAAATGATGGAAGCCCCGGCGGGCCCGAACCTCGGCAAGATCTCGCTCTCGGGCGGGGTTGATTTCACCAACGAATACTTCTTCCGCGGTATTTACCAGGGCACCGGCAATGACGAAGGCGTCATCATCCAGCCCTACCTCGACGTGTCGGCCGAACTGACCGACTGGCTGTCCGTCTACGTCGGCACCTGGAACAGCCTCCAGACCGATTCCGACGACAACAACACCGGGTCCGATGAGACCTGGTACGAAGCCGACTGGTACTTCGGCGCTTCGATCGCGCTGCCGGCCAACTTCAGCTTCGATGTCTCCTACATCATCCTCTACGGTCCTTCCTCCGCCGGCATCTTCGCCGAAGAAATCGACCTGAGCCTGGCCTATGACGACAGCGCTCTGTGGGGCGACAACTTCGACGGCCTGCAGCCGTATGTCACCGTCGCGTTCGAAACCGACGGCGCTTCCGACGGCATCGAAGGCGAAGGCGTTTACTACGAAGTCGGCATCGAGCCCAGCTTCACCGTGCTCGAATCCGAAACCATGCCCGTCACCCTGTCGATCCCGATGACCGCTGGCTTCGGCAGCGACTACTACGAGTGGGCCAACCCGGTCACCGGCAATGTTGAAGAAGACGAATTCGGCTACTTCGACATCGGCCTCGTCGCCTCCGTCCCGCTCTCGTTCATCCCGTCGGAATACGGCGCCTGGTCCGCCAGCGTCGGCGTCCACGGCCTGTTCCTCGGCGACACCGCTGAGAAGATCGACGAGACCGGCGATGACTTCCACGTCATCGGCACCTTCGGCATCGGCTTCGAGTACTAAATCCCCTTTGAATACGTGGGCTCCGCCGCTTTTGGATTGCGGTCGGAGCGGCGTGCGGCGAAGTCTGGAACCCGACGCCGAACGCCTGATCACTCCACCCAGCCCGCTCACCGACACCGGTGAGCGGGTTGTTTTTTTAAACGGATAACCCATCTCCCAAGGCAAGCACAAAGACGCAAAGACACAAAGACACAAAGACACCAAGTCGATCCAGCAGGAGTTTTGACAGGATGAACATGATGAGATCTGATCTGTTCTGATCAAGTATCATCCTGTTCATCCTGTCAAAAATGACTTTGTCTTTGCGTCTTCGTGCTTGATCAAAGATCATCCCGCCGACCGGGTTGTTTTTTCTAACGCGATGTTTACACTTTCACGATGCGCCAAATACGTGACATCACCCCATGGGACTGGATCGGCATCCCCGTCTTGACGCTGGCGATCATGCTCGTCGCGCCGCTGGTGTTGACCGATCGTGCCGTCTGGGAAGCCGTCGTCGATGAAGAGTTCGGCATCTTCGAGCTGACCACCGTCGCCTACTGCATCGTGGCCATCCTCTTCGCCGTACGGGCCTTCACACGCCGCCGCATCATGCCCGGCCCGATGGGCGTCTTCATCGTGCTCGGCCTGCTGGCGGCCCTCTACCTCGGCGGCGAGGAATGCAGTTGGGGTCAGACCTATTTCCAGTGGCACACCCCCGAAGCCTGGGCCGAGAAAAACCGCCAGGACGAAACCAACCTCCACAACACCTCCGGTTTCTTCAACGAGCTGCCCCGCAACATCATGACCGGCGCCACGCTCGTCGGCGGCGTGATCCTCCCGCTCGTGCTCAAACGCCGCCTCGAAAACGACGACGCCCCCGAAAGCTTCTGGTACTGGCTGCTGCCGAACTACCGCCTGGCCCCGCTGGCCCTCGTCGCCGTGTTCATCACCACGCCCGAGCACCTCGAGGTCTGTACGCAAGGCTCATACTGGTGGTACGCCATCCGCGAGCCCGCCGGCGAAGTCAAGGAATTCGCCTTCGCCGGCGTGATGATGCTTTACTTCATGTCCATCCACTACCGCGCCAAAAGCATGACCGCCAAATAACCCTCTCCCCCGTTTAGCCGCGACCCGAAGGGGAGCGCGCCCCGCCACCCCGCGCCATTCGCCATGGGGGTATAATCATCCTAGTGTCCTGTCGGGTAATCGCAGTCCATCAAACACGACTCCGCGAGGCGACACCATGCCAAAAAACACCCCCGGTCAGTCAAGCGCCCAACGCCCCCCATGTTCCCCGAGCGATCTGCGGCGACTGAAAATCTCCTGCTGGATCGTGCTGGCGCTCGGCGGGGCTATCTTCGTGATGATTTTCACATACGGCGATGAGCCTCGGCCCTTCGTGAACCAAATGAATTGGTTCCTCGCCCCGGCGGCCGCCATCGCGCTGGCGATCTGCGTCTACGCACTGATCCGTTTCCGCAAGGCGTGCGTTTCACATCGTCAGCAAAACGACACCGAAACCACCCCGCCCGTCGCCAAATAATCTGCCCCGTTTAGCCGCGACCCAACGGGGAGCGCGCACCGCTGTGATGGCAATGTGATTGAAGCGTTACGCGCGGCGGCGGCGCAGCATCAGGCTGGCCATGGGAACCAGCATCAGCGCCGCGGTCGCCGGTTCGGGTACGATCGTGAACGGCGTCACATCCGACCAGAACTCGCCGACGCGGACTTCGTCCATGATGACGTACTCACCGTCATCGGAGGGGTTGTTGAAGAAGAAGATGTCTTTGAGGGTCCACGAGCCGTTGCCGCCCACGTAGAAGTTTCCGCCGTCGACGGTGGCGACCGGCGTGTTGAGCCCTTCGGATTGCAGATCGGGGTCCAGGTACAGATCGATCTGGTCGGACTCAAACCCGTCGTTGGTGAGTTTGGCCACGAGCAGGTGCGGCTGATCGGTGGCGACAGTGATGCCGGTATTGGTGTCCGTGAAACCGCCGGTGCCCGAGCCGGTCGCAAACGGGTTGCCCACCGCGTCGATGCCGAAGTTGAACCGGCGGATACTCGATCCGTCTGTGCTGGCCGACCGCAGCATGAACTCGGCGCTGGGCGATAGCTGAACCAGAACGCTGATGTACAGCGTGTCCGGCAGCGCGTTGCCGATGTCCAGGTCGCGGAAGACCTGCTTGACGTCGCCGCCGGTGCCGGAGTTGCGTGTGAGGTCGAGTTGGCCGAACGAGGTGTTCAGCTGCCGGAAGGTCGAGTCGACGTAGGTCAGCTGATCGTCGTCGGTCTTGTAGTAAATGTGTGCCGCGTACGACGAACTGGAGTTGGTCCACGCGGTCGAGTCGAAACCGGTCGTCGTCGGGTTCTGCCCGATCAGTTCGTCGTTGGCGAAGCCGGTCGTCGTTTCGTATTCCCCGGCCGCCGTGTTGGGCGTGGCCCCGCCGGAGATAAAACCGTCATAAGCCATCAGGGCGGCCTTGGCCGAAACATGCGGAATCAACACCACAGCCGCCAGCGACAACGCCAGCAGCCCACTACGAAGATGCAGCGAAATCTTCATAAGTTCTCCAGAAACCTCACCTTGCTATGTGACGAACCTCTCGCGTTCCTCGGTATATCACAACGGCTACCGACCATTTACATTATGCCCCAGAACGGCCGGACATACAACCTTTTTCCGATATTTCCCCACATCATGAAGCTCACCCCGCGACAGCGCGGGCTTTATTTATCATCCGTGCCAGATTCATCACCATAGCACCAAGTGACTTACTGAAGGGGTCAGATGATCGCGAGGCGAAGCACTTGTAATGGAGACAATGGGACGGCAGTCGACCCGGAGCAATGGCGCTCCGTAACTCGGTCACGTTACTTACTCCGTCAGCTAGGGCCCGCTTCGATTTGAGCAACCAAGTTCTGGCAGCCCGATTCGTCCACCTTTTCTTCCCCACCCTCCGAGTCGGGTAACCACCGGTTGCAGTTGACCGGCGAGGCACGTGCGAGAGAATGATGTGATTGGTTGAACGTCTGCTTCCGCGGGCGGCCGGTAACTGGGCCATGAAACGTCAGGCGAAAATCATGAGAATCCACACCGCAATTATCGTCGCTATGGCATGCATCGTCATCTCCGATGGGCCGCGAGCCAGCGCCCAGCCGTTCGCTCCCCGACACGTGCCGACTCCGGATATGGCAATGGCGTGGAAACAGGAAAAAGATAGCCGGAAATGGACTGCGGCGTATAAGGCGGGAAATGAGACGCGAATCATCATGGAGTTCGTGCCCCAGGGCGATGATATCGAGGCGTGGAAGGAGCTGGTAATCCACCAGATCGATTTCACACCACGGTCGCTTCGGGAGTATGTGGATGCATGGAAAGCGATGCTTGTACGTGCTGATCCGAAGATCAAGATTACAGAAGAAAAGTTTGAAGACGGCTCTTTCCTGATGACGTTCGAGTCGATCACGCCGGAGCACCAGTCAGATGAGTTCTGCGTCCGCCGATTCATCAAGGGAAGTGATGGCATTTACCAATTGGCCTATTCTGTTCGACCTTCTCTGAAAAAAGAAAACATCGTGAAGCTTTGGACGGAGATACTCACCGACGCGAGGCTTGTGCCGAATCCACAGAAGAAGTCAAAGTAATCCGCCGAACCACCGGCGGGGTCGTGGTCAGGTAAAAGGAAGTAGTACATTCATTGACAGCATCTGGTCACAGAGATAACGGGGCGCGTATTGATTTGAGTAACCAGGTTACGGTATCAAGATTCATCTATAGGGTGGCAGGCTCGCCATGAAAGATAGCAACGTTATACTTTGATGAAATGGGGCTATTCTTCAAGCAACCAGTTCCCGAGGTTAGAGCGGATACCCTTCTCTTCCGCTTTAAAGGTGGTTGGAGCGCAAGATGTTACTGTAGTGGTAGTTCTGTTGAAGTCGTGATTGAGGGTAATGCACTATCCGTATCAGTAGCTGCATATGTAGCCGAACTCGCCAAAGATATTGATGCTCTTTCTGCCAAGGCCTTATCGTTTGCCGAGTCACAAGGCAGATGGCCTTCGGAATATCACAACCCTGTGCTTGAGGAAATAGTCTTCCCAGACGGAACAGATACTTCATCTTTCAGTCTATTGTATGAAATGTCGCCTCCGATGCCTCCGGTTTATATCGACATAGAGTTTGTGAATGGGGAACCGAGCAATTCAAAATGGGATTATGTCTGACTCCTGCGTTGTTTGTCCACTGACATGACTAACCAATGATTGCAATTACCGGCAATGCCCCATAAGCCCAGATAGCAGTTCAACCCGGGCGCGTTTCAAACCGGCGACGTTTGGGGTGGTGCGGGGAGCGTTGAATTGGGTTGTGGGGTGCCCGGGCTGACTGCGCGACGTTACGGACTGGCGGGGTCGGCTTTGATGATTGAGGATTTGTTGAGGATCTGTTTGATGGCGGCGTCGGTGACGTCGAGGGCGACGAGTTGGGATTCGGTCACGTTGGGTTGGATGTTGCCGGTGGAGGCGTCGTAGACCCAGCCGGCGGTGGCGTGGTCGCCGGTGTCGGGGACGATCGTGTCGTTGTCGTCGGTGTTCAGCAGCAGCATCGGGGGGATCGAGCGGAGGTAGGGGCCGAAGATGTGCTGGGTGGTTTTGGTGGGGGAGGCGCTGCCGGCGGCGTCGGTGAAGGTCAGCAGTTGGGTGATGATCTGCTCGGGGTCGGGGTAGTCGCCGCCGTGCTCGGCAGCGTAGAAGTCCAGGGCGTTGTTGAGCACGAGGACGTCGGCTTCGAGTTTGGTGATGGAGGCGTCGGTGACGCGGTTGCTCATCCGCGAGGCGGCCATCGCCCCGATCACAGCCATGATCGCCACGACGATGATCAACTCGACCAGGCTGAACGCACAGGCGCAGGGGCGATCCAACCGGAATGGGGCAAGGCATTTGGACATGATACGGCCTCGTAGTGATACATCGGCGGAATCCGCCTGTATGTTGATTGGTCGGCGCTTGCGGGGGGCCGCCGGTCCGCTACGATGAGCGTTACTTCCAGACGCCGCGGGGCCTGTGCCGCGTCGTTGTGGAAACTACGTATTGAATCCTCGTTTTGCGAACACGCTCATGAAAGTTCTGGCAGACGAAACGCAGATTGCCACGCTGATGGATCGCCTGGCGAAGGAGTTCGGCGCGGAGGTGGAAGCCTCGGACGCCCCTTGGGCGATCGTCGGCATCCGCAGCCGCGGGGATGTGCTCGCCCAGCGGCTGGCCCGGCGGGTGAAGGTCGAATACTCCGGCAATGTCGACATCGCCCTGTACCGCGACGACCTCTCGGAAGTCGGCCCCCAGCCGATCGTCCGCACGACCGAGATCGACTTCCCCATCGACGGGGTGAACATCCTGCTGGTTGACGATGTGCTGATGACCGGCCGCAGCGTGCGGGCGGCCATTCAGTCGCTGATCGACTTCGGCCGGCCCCGGAAGATCAAGCTGATGGTGCTGGTTGATCGCGGCGGGCGCGAGTTGCCGATCGCTCCGGACTACGTCGGCCAGCGGGTCAACACCGAGCCGGATCAACTGGTTGAGGTTCGCATCACACCGACCGATCCCGATGACGAGATCGTCATGTTCAAACGACCGCGTAAAGCGGAGGGCCGCCCGTGACCGCTGCAGCCTCGAAGTATGTCTGGTCGCACAAACATCTGCTCGGCCTGGAACATCTGACCGCCGAAGACATCCGTTTCATTTTGCAGACTGCCCGCGGGTTTGAGGGTGTTTCAACCCGCAGCGTCAAGAAGGTGCCGGCGCTGCGCGGCAAGGTGGTGGTCAACCTGTTCTTCGAGCCGTCCACACGCACCAAGAGCAGCTTCTACCTGGCGGCCAGTCGGCTCAGCGCCGACACGCTGGACTTTTCCGCCAGCGGGTCGAGCCTTTCCAAGGGCGAGACCGTCGTCGACACGGCACGCAACATCGAAGCCATGGGCGTCGACGTGATCGTCGTGCGACACAAGCAATCGGGCGTGCCGCAGTTGCTGGCCGAGTCGGTCGCCTGCTCGGTGGTCAACGCCGGCGACGGCGCTCATGAACACCCCACGCAGGCGCTGCTGGACATGTACACGATGGGCCAGCGCTTAAACCGCCCCGACTTCGACTTCAGCGGGCTCAACGTCGCCATCGTCGGCGACATCGCCCACTCGCGCGTCGCCCGGTCGAACATTCACGGCCTGCAGAAGCTCGGCGCCAACGTATTGCTGGTCGGCCCGCCCACGCTGGTGCCGCGCACCTTCGAGGCGCTGGGCTGCGAGGTGCATCACGACCTGGATGCCGTGCTCAGCCGCATCGATGTGGCGAACATGCTGCGGGTGCAGTTCGAGCGGATCACCAGTCAGGCGTTTCCGTCGGTGCGTGAGTATGCGACGGTGTTCGGGCTCAGCGCTCCGCGGCTGGCGAAGATGAAAAAGGATGTGTTGGTGATGCACCCGGGGCCGATCAATCGCGGGTTGGAGATCGAGTCGGCCGTGGCGGACGGTCCGAACTCGGCGATTCTGCAACAGGTGGCCAACGGGCTGGCGGTCCGCATGGCGGTGTTGTTCCTTGTGCACGGCGCTCAGTACATGAACGCGGAAGGTGAAAACGATGAGTGATAAGCGCGGCCTGCTGGTGGTGATTTCCGGTCCCTCGGGCGTTGGCAAGACGACGATCACGCATCAACTCGTCCAGCGCCTCGGCGCGGTGTTCAGCGTGTCGATGACGACGCGCCCGAAGACCGCCGCCGACACCGAAGGCGTCGATTACTACTTCGTCGACACCGAGCGATTCGAGCGGGCCATCGCCGACGGCGAACTGCTGGAGTGGGCCAAGGTGTTCACGAATTATTACGGCACGCCGCGCGGCCCCGTCGAGCATGAACTGCACGAAGGCCGCGATGTCATCCTCGAGATCGACGTCGTCGGCGCCGAACAGATCCGCAAGTCCATGCCCGATGCGCTGGCGATCTTCGTGAACCCGCCCAGCGAGGAAGAACTGCTCCGTCGCC
The DNA here is from genome assembly GCA_014873095.1 of Planctomycetales bacterium ZRK34. Lineage (GTDB taxonomy): Bacteria > Planctomycetota > Phycisphaerae > Phycisphaerales > Zrk34 > Zrk34. The sequence goes on along the minus strand of CP050848.1, from coordinate 694,419 downwards.
TGCGCGCCCGCGCCCGCGAGGGGGAAGACGTGATTCAGCGCCGCTTCAGCGAAGCCAAGCGCGAGATGCAGCAGGCCCGCGAATGCGGTGCCTACGATCACTTCATCGTCAACGAAAACCTCGACGAAGCGATCAACCACGCCTACCAGCTCGTCACCGACCACAAGGCCGCGGTGTGATCGCCGTTTAGCCGGCGGGCTTGCCCGCCGCTTGATGCGGCCCCCGAAGCGGCGGACAAGTCCGCCGGCTAAACATGGAGAATGAATCATGAGTCAATCACACGAATACGTTTTCACCCGCGAGCAGATTCGGGCGGTCGATGCGGAGGCGATCAGTGAGTACGGCATCCCGGGGATCGTGTTGATGGAGAACGCTTCGCGCGGGTTGGCGCTGCAGGCGCTGCGGATGCTGGGCTGGCCGCACGCCAAGCCGGACGCCCGCGTGCTGATCATCTGCGGCGGGGGCAACAACGGCGGCGACGGCCTCGCCGCCGCGCGTCACCTGCACAACGCCGGCCTCGAAGTCGGCATCGTGCTGACCAAACCAATCGACAGCTACACCGGCGAGGCAGAGATCAACCTCAACATCTGCCGGGCGATGAAACTCGACCTCGTCGCGGCCGACAAAGACCCCATCGCAACACTGAACGATCAGCCGCCATGCCACCTGATTCTCGACGGCCTGCTCGGCACGGGCCTGACCAGCGACGTCCGCGCCCCGCTGGATGAGGTGATCGGCTGGATCAACCAGAACCCCGCCCCGACGCTCGCGATCGACATCCCCTCCGGGCTCGACTGCGACACCGGCAAGGCGCTGGGCTGTGCCGTCCGCGCCGCGGTGACCGACACCTTCGTCGGCATCAAGCAGGGCTTCACCGCCGGGGCGGCGCACCCGTACCTCGGTGAAGTCACCGTCACCGACATCGGCGTGCCGACCGCGCTGATCGAAAAACACGGTCGGCCGATGCATCAGTGATCCGCCTATCATTTCGGGGGTGATCATGACGCGAAGACGAACTTTACTGGCCGCCGCCTGTTGTGGGGCGGTGTGTCTGTTGGTGGGGGCTTGCGTGAGTGTGATCATGCCGGGCAAATCGTTTTCGGGACCGCTGCCGGCGCAGACTGCTCAGCAGGCGGCGCTGGCCGATGAACTGCGCCGCGATGTGGTCATGCTCGCTGACACGATCGGGCAGCGAAACATCGGCGCGCCCGATCAGTACCGCCGGGCGGCCGACTACATCGAAGGTGAATTGACCGCGGCAGGCCACCCGGTGCGGCGCGCGTCTTATCAGGTTGACGGGGTGCGATGCGACAACCTGATTGCGGAGTTGCCTGGCCAGACACGCCCTGAAGAGATCGTGATCCTCGGGGCGCATTACGACAGCGTGCAAGGCACAGTCGGCGCCAACGACAACGCCTCGGGCGTGGCGGGCCTGCTGGCGATCGCGCGGCAATTCAAATCCAAGCGCCCCGACCGCACGCTGCGCTTCGTCGCATTCGCCAACGAAGAACCCCCGTACTTTCACACCGAGCAGATGGGCTCGCTGGTTTACGCCCGTGCCTGTCGTCAGCGCGGCGACAACATCGTCGCCATGATCGCGCTCGACGGCCTGGGTTGCTACCACGATGAGCCCGACACGCAGCAGTATCCCTTGCCGGTCAGCATCCTCTACGGCTCCCGCGGCGACTTCATCGGGTTTGTCGCCGATCTCAATTCGTCGAACCTGCTCAAGCGCGTCATCGGAACATTCCGCCGCGAGGCGAAGTTTCCCTCGATGGGCATCGGCCTGCCGGGCAATGTCCAGGGCGCCGGCTGGTCGGACCACTGGTCGTTCTGGCAGTGCGGGTATCCCGGCGTGATGGTCACCGACACGCTGCCGTTCCGCTACGAACACTACCACACGACGGACGACACCTCCGACAAGCTCGACTACGACCGCATGGGCCGCGTGGTTGAAGGCCTCGAGGCGGTGATGCTCGACTTGGCCGCCGAAGCGACGGATGGGGTCGACCGATGATAAGGCGACATGGGCAAAGACCTCACAGCCATGAGGCACATCAACAATTTGCTGGACTTGGCCCCGCCATGTCTCTACACTCGGCATGATGAAAGTTCGTGTTGTGACCATCACGATCGCGCTGGCCATGCTGCTGCAGGGCGGTGGTGTCATGCAGGCGGTGCACTGGCTGCAGGCTGAACGCGCCGCGGTCGCCGCGGAGTGCGACGCGCATCACGATCACGATTCTGATCACGCCCCGTCACGCCATCATCAGCATGACCACTGCGCCGTTTGTTTGGCGCTGGCCGGCATTCGCCCGGTTTCGCTGAGCCTGCCGACGCTGAATTTCGTTGAAACAGCGTGCGGCCGGGTGATTGTCGAAGCCCACGAAACGCCTTGTTTTGAGGTGTTTTCTCGTCATTCCGGGCGCGGGCCGCCGACCCATCTCTAAATCATTCCGTGCCCAAAACCATCACTTGAAACGTGCGCGCGTATCCGCGCGCTGATTGATCGCTCGCCCCGATGCTCAAACGCCTGATCCATGGCGTGTTGCTGGCGAACCTGCTGCTGATCGGCAGCGGGGCGATGTTGTACCTCCACGAACGGGCCGATCACAACGCGGCTCACACATCCTCCAACGAACCCGGCGATGATTGTCCGATCTGCCACCTGTTGCTGACAGGTCGCGCGGTTCCGACGCTCATCGCCACGTTCGTTTGCATGCACACGCCGCCGACGTTCGAGCGTGTATACATGGTCGACGCCTCGCACGTGGTGCGCCGCGATGTGCGCACCGGCGACGTGCGCGGCCCGCCGGAATCAGCCTGACTCCGCGTGTTCACCGACAAACCCGAAATGCCTAACGCCACACCCCGGAGGTGTGATGTGTCTACCCATCATGCGTTCACACAACGCGCATTTACGCTGATCGAACTGCTGGTCAGTGTGGCGATCATCGCCGTGCTCGTCGCCATTCTGCTGCCGGCGCTGTCGTCGGCCCGTGACAAGGCCCGCACGCTCAAATGCCTGGCGAACTTCCGCGGCATGGAAACCGCCCATTGGATGTACATGCAGGAATACCGCGGCCGGTTCATCGATGTGGGGCTGGCCCACGGCGGCGCCCACGCCAAAGAGGACATCGCATGGATCAACACGCTGGCCAAGTACTACGGCAAGGCGCTGATGCATCGCTCGCCGGTCGACGACTCCCCGCACTGGCCCGTCGACGAAGGCGGACTGGGCGTGCCGATCCCCGGCAGCGGCGGCACGCAGTTTCGCCGCACCAGCTACGGCGTGAACAACTACCTGACTTCGGTCGCGCCGTTCGAACCCTACGAACGGTTGACCGATGTGCGGCATCCGTCGGCGACGGTCCACTTTCTGTACATGGCCGAGGAGGGCCAGTACGCCGGCGCCGATCACCCGCACGTCGAAAACTGGGGCGCCGACGCTTTCTCGCCGATCCGCGCCGCCAACCAGATGGAAATCGCCGCGCACGGCGGGCCTGAAAAGTCGTTCGATTCGCTGACCAATTACGGGTTTCTCGATGGACACGCGGAGACGCGCAAGTTCCGTGATGTGTATCTGAATTTTGAGATCAACAGTTTCGACCCCAAGGTCGCCCAATAGCGGCAGACCCCATGAAAGGAAGAACCGGTTATGAAAGTTTCGATTCGTACTGTATTGACGTTCGTGATGGCCTTGACGCTCAGCGGCGCCGCGGCGCTGGCTCAGCATGTGCACGCCGGTGACATCGAAGTCATCGTCGACAACGGCCAGATCGCGACCACCGAATCCGTCTACGGCGCCGAACTCGGCGAAGACGGCATTCCCAACGAGATCGCCGACCCGGGTTTCGACGCCGAGCCGGGCACGTTCAGCGCGAGCAAGCCGATCGGGTTCAACATCCTCGACGCGCTGCGCGTGTGGAACGGCGCCGACTTTTCCACGATCGCCGATGAAACCATCAGCGTCACGTTCAGCTCCCTGGGCCCGATCACCACGCCGACCATCGCCGATACGACCGTCACGGGCTTCACGCTCAACGCCGGCTCCGACGGCACGTATCACAAGCATCTGACCTACACGCTGAACGCGCCGGCCGAGACGGGCGTGTATCTGCTGAAGATGCAGTTGTTCGACGGGCTCGCCGAGCTTGAGTCGTCCGATCCGTTCTACCTCGTGTTCAACCAGAACGACACCGAGGTCAATCACGATGCGGCGATCGCTTTTGTTGAATCGTCGACGATCCCGGAGCCGGCCGGCATCGGGTTGATGCTTGTTGGTTGCAGCATGCTGGGCATGCGTCGTCGCCGCGTGTCGTAACGGGCGGTGACGGAGAAACATGATTATTTGTTTCTGTTGGCGGGCGGCGTCGCTGATGCGGCGCCGTCCGTTTTTACAGGCCGATGTAGCGGCTGTAGAGGCTTTTGGCGACGGCGGGGTCGGCGGTGCCGTGAACGATCGCCCGGCCGTCGGGAAACAGCGTGAGCTGATAGTCGTGATCGCGCTCACGCAGCTCGACACGCAGCAGGTATGGATTGCGGCTGACAGCCCCATGGGCGGCGAGGCGATCGGCGAGCGGGGCCAGGTCGATGTTTTCACCGGCGTGGGCGGTGACGATCTGCACGGCGTTGCGCCCGCAAAGCGAGGTGGTCGCGGCGCGGCGTGAGCCTTCGAGGTAGTCGAAGCGGTGTTGACAGCAGCAGGGGCATTCGGGATCGGGCACGCCGACATCGATCGCCCGCATCGTGTTGGCCCACACGTCGAGCGTCAGCAGCTTCGGGTTCAGCGCGGCGGCGTTGGCGGTCAGCAGCTTGATCGCCTCGGCGGATTCGAAGGACGCGATGATCGACGCCGCGGGGCCGAGCACGCCGACGGTGTCGCAGGTTTCGCGCGTGCCGCCGGTCGGCTCGTCGAACACGCACCGCAGGCACGAGCGGCCGGGCGCGTACACGTAGACCATGCCGCGCGTGCCGACAGCGCCGCCGTAGATGTACGGCTTGCCGAGCTTCACCGCCACGTCGTTCAGCAGGTAGCGTGTTTCAAAGTTGTCCGTGCCGTCGAGGATCACGTCGACGTCACGCGCCAGTTGCACCGCATTGGCGGCGTTGAAGTCGGCAACGACAGGCTCGAGCGTGACCTGCGTGTTGATCTGACCGAGCCGGCGCGCCGCGGCGACCGCTTTGGGTAGACCCTCGCGCGCATCGGTTTCATCGAAGAGCACCTGCCGTTGCAGGTTGGTCAGCTCGACAAGATCACGATCCACGAGCACGAGTCGCCCGACGCCGGCGCGCGTCAGCAATTCAGCAATCGTCGAGCCCAGCGCGCCGCAGCCGACGAGGAGTACAGACGAACGGCGCAGCGACGACTGGCCGGACTCCCCGATTCCATCGAGCAGCATTTGACGGTGATAACGGGAATCGTCGCTCAATCCGGGTCACGACCTTCCAGGTACGCCTTGAGCTGCTCGTACTGCTTGTGTTTGAAGATGCCGCCGATTTTGATGAGGTTCACTTCGCCGGAGTTCATCAGGTTCACATTGTCAATCATCGGGTTCGGCGAGCTCTTGAGTTTTTCGATCTGTTGCAGCAGTTTGGCGCGCACCGATGGGGGCAGTTTCTCTTTGTCGGTCTTCATGCTGCGCGCATCGCGGATCACACCGCCGATGGCGTGCTCGTAGCTCATGTCGCCGGCGACAAATCGATCCTGGGCGTCCATGAGTTTGACCTGCAGGCGGAGGCCGTTGTCTTCGGGCAGCTCGAAGATGATCTTGTCGCGATACTCCATGGCGGGTTTGTTCATGTTCGCGATGTTGGCCACGGCCAGTTCGTACTCGGAAATCTCGGCGCGGATCTTGTCCTTGTACTGCGGCAGGGCGCGCTGCTCAGCGGCCTTGAAGATGCGCATCTGCGCCGCGGTGGGGTTTGGCCGGGGCATCAACTGCGGGAAGAAACGCACGATCGCTTCCAGTTCACGCGGACTGGCATCGACGAGACTCGGCTGATAGCTCAGAAGCTGCCATTTCACGTAGCCGTCCATCACGCCCAGGCGGTCCAGCCGCCGGCCCAGCGCCTTGATGACCTCTTCGCTCTCGATCATCGTGTTGGTCTTGACCGCGTAGTCCGACGTCTGGCGCGGCCAGACCTGCAGCTCGCGCATCTTCTTTTTCGCTTCCAGCACCAGGTCGCGCACCGCTTCGTTGACGCTGATCTTCTTGAACTGCGCGGGGGATTTGGTTTCTTCTTTCTTCTCGGTCTTTTCGTCGGCCTTTTTGGGCTCTTCTGCGTCGGCAGCCGGCGACAATGTCGCACCGACCAGCAGCATGATCACCGAGAGCGTACAGATGAATCTGGCGTGTTGAAACATGAAGCTTGTCCTTTCAATTAACCGCCGGAATGTTCATTGAGTTGGGACAAGAGGAATTGTACATCCTCAGGCCGCGGAGCCAAAGTCGTCCGCTCGTAACTGAAAACACCACGCCGATCGGCCTTGACCGCATCGACGACCGAGGTGCGCATCTTGCCGACCGCCTGAGTCCACTGCACCAGCGTGCGGCGCACACGCGGCGTGATCGACGGATCGGCCGCCAGCGTCTTCGACGCCTCGGCCGTGCGGTCCAGCGCCTCGCGATACGAAGCGTCTCCCGCCGCCAGGCGATCGCGCACATCCTTGAGCATCACGGCCAGGCGAATTCCGCCATCGGTCGGCAGGCGGGCCAGCAGCGCTTCGCGGTAAGCGTGAACAGGCTGGTTGGCGGTGTCCACCGTCTGGCGGGCTTCGGCGAGTTTGTCGTTGACGATCGCCAGGACGCGCTCGATCGAGGCGCGGGTTTCTGCATCGTTGGTTGAACCGGAATTGACAGTGCCGACTTTCGGGTCGTACATCACCACGCCGTCGCCGACGACCGGGTCCAGGTCGCGGACGTAGTTGCCCTGTCGGCCGAAGAAGGAAAACGACACGCCGGTGCCGTTGTTGTTGCGCCCGTTGGCGGATGATCCGGCGGCGACAGTCGGCTGCGGCTGATCGATGGGCTTGGGCATCTGGGCGACGATGCGGTTGACCTGATCCGTCGAGGCGGCGGAGATGTCCGGCGCGAAGCTGAGCAGTTGCCACTTGATGTAGCCATCGACGGCGGGATTGGCGTCGAGCTTGCGCGACAGGGCGGTGATGACCTGGTCATTTTCCAGCGACCAGTTCTGATCCGGCGCGAAGTTGGACTCGGCGCGGGGCCAGGTGCGATCGCGATGCCAGGCGGCGATCGCTTCCTTGCGTAGCTGCGAAATGACCACCGAAAGCGGGGCGGGCTTGGGCGGCTCGACGACGGGTTCATCGGCGGCGTGCAGTGCCGTCGTCAACAACACCGCGGTCAACAGCAGCGCGACAATCACACCGGGCGTGAGGTTTCGCATGGGGCGCCTCCAGTGCGACATTGTAGCCGCACGGGATCGGCCGATGACAGCGAAAAATTACGCAAAAATACGTCAGAACGCGGGCGACGGGCCGGTCTCGAATTTCAGCGACCAGTTCAGCGACCACAACTCCGGCAGCTTCACGTAACGGGTCGACCCGTCGTGAAAGACCACGTTGACGCCGAAGTCGTGACGATCGATCGTGACGCGCGGCATGCCGGTCGACCAGTTTCCGCCGTGGTACGGGTCGATCCGATCGACGGCCGGCAGATCGGTATCGCGCGGCCAGACGTCGACCCAGGCGCTGTCGATGAACATCGGGGCGTTGTACGTCGGCACGCCCGGTTCCAGAAACGATCGATACGACTCACCCTTGACCCAGCCGTCGTACATCCACCCGTTGATGGCGTAGCTGCCGAAGTGGTAATCACCCTCGGCGTTGTGAATCCAGAAACCGGCGGGGTGATGCTCGCCGGACCACGAGATCGTCGCCGCGCCCCAGCCCCACGTTTCGGCTGACATCTCGCGAGCTTCGGGGCAGACACGCAGGCCGTCGACGTTGGTGGTGTACCGCTCGATGATCGCCATCCAGAAATGATCAAAGGCCTCGTTGCTGGAGCCGGGGTACTTGTAGGCGCGGTAGTTGGATTCCTGCATGTAGCTCAGCCAGGCGAACCCGAGCCCGCGGAGTTGCGACGCGCAGACGACCGACTTGGCGGTCTGTCGAGCCTTGCTCAACGACGGCAGCAGAATCGCGATCAACAGCGCGATGATGCTGACGACCACGAGCAGTTCGATCAATGTGAAGCCACGTCGGCGCATGAACACGTTGTTCCTTCATAGCCGCGATGCAACGCATCGCGGTCCGCGAATCGTTGATTCGCGGCTATTTACTTCTGACGACGGCGCATCACGAGGGCGCCCAGCAGCGTGAGCCCTGCCGGCAGCGCTGCGGGAGTCGGCACGGCAGCCGTCAGCGCGGCTTCGACGTCGTTGCCCGCGAGGCCGGCGGTGTAAATCTGCTGGATGGTGTCGACATCGAGGGCTGCGTCGAACAGGGCGACGTCGTCGATCAGGCCCTGAAAAAACCAGCGGCCGGTCAGGTAGCCTTCAGCGCCGATCCACGTTTCATGCGCGCTGCTGATAGCACTGCTGGCGGCGCTGCCGACGAATGAACCGTTGACATAGAAGCTGGTCGTGACACCGTCATCGGTGAGCACGATGTGGTACCAGGTGTTTTCTGAATCCAGGTTGCCGGCCTGCAGGTTGTTGCTGGTCCACAGGTCGCTTTGCTCGGGGCCGTCGGTGTCGCCTTTGATCAGCAGGCTGTGGCCGTCGCTCCATTCGCCGCGGGTGAAGATGGCGTTGTGGACGCGGTCGATATTCGGCGTGTTGATCCACGCGGAGATCGTCGTCGGGCCGTCGACGTCGAGGTCGGAGCCAGCGCCGGCGGAGCCGACGTTGACGTAGTCGTCAGTCCCGTCGAACTGCAGCGCGCCGCCGATCTGACCGGCGGTCCAGGCGGTAGCAGTGTTCATGTTGGTCAACGTGCCGGGGTTGGACCCGGCCGAGTCGGCGGCGGTCGAGCCGGCCCCGTCGTCGAAGGTCCAGTGGCCCACCAGGTGCGCCAGCGGGTTCACTTCGAGACTGACGTTGTAGGTGATGCCGCTGGCGGCGCCGTTTTCGGAAAGCTGAAACAGGCTGGTGCCGGAATCGCCGGTGACCGCGAGCGTGCCGACGTAGTTCGACGAGTCGATCGCATGAAATGCCGAGGCGCTGTCCATGGCCAGATCGGTTTCGCTGTTCCAGTCGTTGTGAACGACCGCGGTGGTCGTCACGCTGGAAGTCCAACTCGTCAGCGGTGTGACCAGGTCGCGCATGCCCAACGCGCTGATGTTGAAACCGACGCTGTCGACGTACGGGTCTTTGCTGACCAGCGAGACGGTGAAGGTGGGGTCTTCACCCGGGGCGACGTGGTTGCCGTCGCTGCCCGCCAGGCCGATGCCGGCCCGGGTGTTGCCGTCGAGTTTCTGCCAGAGTTCGCCGGTGGCGCTGGCGAGGGTGAGCTGGAAAGTCGCCTGCTGGCCGGAGTCGGCGTCGGTGACGGTGATCAGCGTGCTGAACGAATCGCTGGTGTCGGTGGAGGTGATCAGCGTGTTGAACCCGAGCGTGTCGGTCGTCACGGCGGCGGGCGCTTCGGCGGTGATCAGCAAAGCGACGGTGAGAACCAGCAGGGCGGCGGTTTGCATCGGTTGCATCTTCATCGTGTCTTCTCCAGTGAGGCGCCGGGCATCGGCGTCCATTGCGTGAGTCGAATGTTGTCGAAGTTGGTCTGGCCGGGCGACGGGTCGGTGCGGTTGTCCTGCGGATTGATCAGGTGGATCTGCAGGCGGAGACCGGCGTCGGACTCGGCGGGGCGGTAGGTCAGGTGCTGATCAGTCATGACGCCGGACTGTGCGACGACGCCGGTGGACGACGCGAGTACACGGCCGGTGTCGGCATCGCAGAGGGCGAGTTGCCAGCGTGTGGGGCTGTTTTTGCGAGCGTCGTGGTCGAGACGGCGGCCGACGGCGGCGGTCAGCGTGTAGGTACACGCGGCGTCGACGCGCACGTCGGTGGTCTGCACCAGGGCGCTGGCGGTGTCGGGCGGATCGCCGGTGAGGTGGAAGTTGACCAGGCCGACGAACTGGCCTTCGACGCCGGCGGTGAAGTTGCCGTTGGCCGTGTGGTTTTCACAGCCGGCTCGACCGTCGATCGTCGAGGTCCAGCCATGCGGCAGAGCGCCGCCGATGCGGTTGGCCCTGTCGTCTTCGAATGAAGCATTGACGATCGGCAGCGCCATGCTGAAAGCAAATGTCTGATCGTCGATCATGCAGACGGCGCCGGCGGCGAGCGTGACGGGCTTTTTATTGGGGCGGTCTATACGCACGCGCCCTTCGGTGACGCGCACCTCGATGCCGCCGGCGGGGTCGATGCGGGTCTTGAATGCCGTGCCCAGGTCGGTCAGTTGCATCCGGTCAGGCAGATCGACGATGAACCCGTGGGCGCGATCGGGCACGTAGGCCTGCATGGCGCCGGCGACCAGCCGCCCGCGATTGCGATCGGTCATCTCGAACGTGCACGGCCCGGTCAGATCAACCACCGCCCCGGAACCGAAGATCACCTGCGCTGAGCCCGACAGCAGCTGAATCGGCCCGGGGGATAGATCGGCGCCGAGGTGCAGCGGCATTTGCGCATCGGCGAAGACCGCGCTGTCGGTGCTGGTGAGCATGGCGATCGACGATGTCGTCGTCGGTGATGCATCATGCGGAGCGGATGGAAACAGGGTGAACCATGCGGTCAGGGCAAGGGCGATCAGGGCGGCGGCGGCGATGTATGTTGGAAGTTTGAAGCCGGTACCCCGACGACTCGAAGACTCGTCATCGGGCTTGGGGTTGGCGCGGTGCAGGGGTTGGGTGTGTTCGCAGAGCAGGGCGGTGTGCAGGTGGATGTAGTCGGCCCATGCGGCGAGGGCTTCGGCATCGTCGTGCAGGCGGGCGGTCAGCTCGGCCAGGTCTTCGGGGCTGATCGACTCATCCAGCAAGGCGTCGAATTGACGGCGCAGGTCGCTCATGCATCGGGCTCCTGCGCGAGGGTTTTCTCGATGCACGTCAGCAGCGCCCCGCGGATGCGATACAGGGCCTGCTTGACGGCGCCGGCGGAGCGACCGACTTGCTGAGCGACGGATTGAATCGAGGCGTTTTCGGTGTAACGCCGGGCGATCAGTCCGCGGTCGTTTTCGGGCAGCTTCATCAGGCAGTGGTTCAGCGCCCGGCGACGCGCATCAAACTTCTCGATCCGATCCGCCGCCACCGGGGCCAGCCGCTGCACGAGCGCGTCGTCAAACTGCAGCCAACTCTGGCGGTTTTTCCGCTTGAGGTAGGCCAGCGTCTGAAAATGCGCCACGGTGGCGGCCCAGGCGTTGAAGTCCGAGCCGAGGGTGAACTGATCGGACTTTTCCCACAGGACCATGTTGGTTTCCTGGAGGATGTCGTCGGCCTCGGCGGGGCGGGGGACCAGCGTGAGAATGTAGGCGTAGAGCCGACGCTGGGCGTCGGTGACCAGTCGGACGAACTCGGCCTGGCGTTGCCTCTGATCCATGGGGTCTCCGCATAGATATAGCGGATTTGGGCCAATGGTCAGGCGGCAGGGTTAAAAAAACAGTAGCCGGGTCGCTACGCGGCCCTGGTCTTTTGTCGGGAGTGAAGACCGGGGCCGCGTAGCGGCCCGGCTATCGGGGAGAGGCGCAAAAAACAACCCCGGCGGAACCGGGGTTGTGCAAAAGCAATCGGATGTTGAGCGAGTTACCAGGCGAAGTGGGCGAAGGCCTTGTTGGCGTCGGCCATGCGGTGGGTCTGCTCGCGGATGTTGACGGCTTTGCCTTCGCGGTTCGAAGCGTCGTACAGCTCGCGGGCCAGACGCTGGGCCATGGGCTTGCCCTTTTCGTCACGGGCGCTATTGATGATCCAGCGGTAAGCCAGCGACATCTGACGACGGCGGTTGACCTGCATCGGCACCTGGTAGTTGGCGCCACCGACGCGCTTGGAGCGGACTTCAACACGCGGCTTGACGTTGTCGATGGCCGCTTCGAAGACTTCAATCGCGCTGGGGTTGCCCTTGGTGCGCTCTTCGATCAGTTGCAGCGCATCGTAAACCACGCGCTGGGCGACGGACTTCTTGCCATCACGCATCACGCAGTTGATGAATCGGGAAAGGGCTTTGTTGCCGAACTTCGGATCGGGGCGAAGTTGCTCTTCAGACTTGGTAATACGACCTGCCATGGGTGTTCCTTTCGGCTCGTCGGCCCGCGGGGGGCTTGAGGTTCGTTCACCCCGCACACATGGCGGTGGGCGGGATTACTTGCCGGGTCTGTGGGATGTCAATCAAAACCCGCCGCAAGCGGCGGTGCTGAACGTGGGTTTACTTGCCCTTCTTCTGGCCGTACTTGGAGCGACCCTGCTTGCGCGAGTCGACACCGAGCGTATCCAGGGCGCCGCGGATGATGTGGTAGCGGACGCCGGGAAGGTCGCGGACACGACCGCCGCGGACGAGCACGATCGAGTGCTCCTGAAGGTTGTGGCCTTCGCCGGGGATGTAGGCGGTGACTTCGTTGCCATTGGACAGACGCACACGGGCGACCTTACGGAGAGCCGAGTTCGGCTTCTTGGGGGTGACGGTGCGAACGTTCAGGCAGACGCCGCGCTTCTGCGGGCTGGCCACAAGGTCCTTGACCTTGGACTTGGCCTTCTGAGGCTTGCGGGGGCGGCGAATCAGTTGGTTCATCGTGGGCATAGAGATAACCTCGGGGTTTAATCGAAGGGGCAAGTATAGCGAGGGTATCAGCCACTGGCAAGTGGTTGACACCTTCGCCAAAGCAGGAAATTGGAAAAACAGGAAAGCAGAAAATGTTCGGGTTACGGACGGGCGGTTTTCATTTCCTGCTTTCCTGTTTTCCTGCCTGTCACCGATTCAGCAGTTTTTCGTCGGCGACGATCTGGATGGGCAGCTCGGCCTCGTCGACGGTCTGGCCGACCTGGTCGGTGAGGGTGATTTTGAGGTTGTATTTACCGACGCCGAGGCGGGCGGGCAGGTTGATCAGTTGCACGACGAAGAAATCGCGGCGGCGGTTTCGGGAGCGATCGACGATCTCAGTGGGGCGGATGCGCCAGATCGCCAGCCCGTCGGACTGGTTGTAGAGGACCACCTGCTGGGTCAGGCGGACGGTGTACTGCCCGTCGGAGCCGATTTCAGGGGCGAAATTATCCAGTTCGGCGTAGATGATGGCCGGATGCTCGACGCCTGCGAGGAAGGTGGTGCTTGTGAAGGGCTCGTAGACCCCGTAGCCGTTGACGCGGGTGCAGAGGGTGACATTTTTCAGGCGGAGGGTGTTGGTTTTGGCGTCAAGCTGATCGGCGAGTTCGGCGGCGGCGATCTGCAGACTCTGGCGGTCTTCATCGACGCTGTGGCCCAGCGTGCGGCCGAGCATGGTGAACGCCCGCTGATAGGCCAGCACGAGGCGGCGGTCTTCGGGTTTCAACGATTTAAGGTTGGCCTCGGTTAACTCACGCTGGGGATCGAACAGGCTCAGGGCCGTCTGGGCGAGGTAGGGCCGAAGCGAATCGTTGGCGGCGGCGGCCTGTTTGAGGTCGGCTGACAACCGCTCGATGATCTGCTGGGGGCTGAGCTTTTCGGGCTTGGGTGCTGCCTTGACCGGCTCGGGCTGAGGCTTGGTGACGGGAGCCTCGATGGAGACGGTCTTGATCTGGGGATTGGCCGAGGCGGTTTCCCGGGGCGGCGCGGGCGAAGCGTGGATGGGGGTGGTCCACTGCACTTCGCCGTTGGCCGGGCGGCTGGGTGAACCGGCGACGCGTGCGGCGAACTGCTCGGCTTCGTCGAGGGTCGGATCGGCGTCGGCTTTGGCCGGGGCCTTGGCGGGGGGGATGTCGGCTTCGGCGGTCTTGGGGCTGCTGTCGCAGGCGGTCAGGCTGCACACCACGCCCAGCGCGACCAGCAGTACAGCGCCGCGACCTGCGCGACGGATCATCCCGAATGTGAATTTGCTTGAGTCGAACATGCAAGCCTCCTGCTTGATCACCGCGTGGCCTTCCTGGCCGGTGGTTCGAATTTGAATTTTCAACTTCTCGAAGAGTGTACCCTATCGAAGAGTATCGGCAAACTGCACGCAAAAACGTTCGATGTTTGGCACCGCTTCGCCAAAACCGCTCTTGGATCGCCGATCCAGCTCCAGAATCAGCCTCAATAGCCGGGCGGCCTCGGCGGCGCGAATCCGCTGGGCGGCCTTCATGAAGATCGGCTGGCGGTCCCACGGGAAAATCTTCAACTCGCTGCAGATGCTCTTGCTGTCGCGGCCGGCCCGCAGCATCGCCGCGGCGTGATGCAACTTGCGCATCAGGTCGGCCACGGCATAGCTGATCAACTCCTTGGGTTGACCGGCCACGTCGATCAGCTCGTGCAGTTTGTCGATGGCCTTGTGGGCATTGCCGCTGAGCAGGGCGCTTTGAATCTCCCATGCATGCTCATCGCTGGCGCGGCCGACCATCGCTTCGACCTGGTCGGCGGTGATCGAAGCGCCTTCGCGTGTGCCGGCGGCGAGCTTGCCGAGTTCGTTGTCGACACGCCCGAGTTCAGCGCCGAGGTGATCGATCAGCAGCGAGGCGGCGCGGGCTTCGATGCTCACACCGTACTTTGACTTGCTGCGGTGAGTCGCCCACTTGAGCACATCCGCCGGGTTCGGCGTTCTGCATTCGACGAGTTGGCCGACTTTCGCGATGGCCTTGTCGAGATTGCCCTTGTTCCACTTGCCGGCCCGCAGCACGAGCGTGGCCATGTCGACCGGGCTCTCGGCGTAGCGCGTCAGCGCGTCGCGATGCGTTTTGACGAAGTCGTCCGCCTCGTCGACGACGACCACCTTGTGCTGCTGCATCAACCCGAAGCTGCGCAGTTCATCGAGCACATCGGCCAGCTCGGCGGATGACCCGTCGAAGCGGATCGTTTCGAGCTCGTCCTGCGTGTGTTTGGCGATCGCCTCGCGCAACTGCGTGAGATATTCACTGCGCAAAAACGATTCGGGCCCGTGCAGCACCACGATGCATTCATCGCCGACGAATTTCGGCGGACCGGTCTTTTTCGCAGTGCGGCGAGCCATGGACGGATTATACCGGACCTTGCACGAAGGCGCAAATCGAAGAATCACCACCAAGGCGCCAAGGCCACCAAGGCAAGAGTTTTGACAGGATCAACAGGATAAGCATTCATTCCAGCTTTTATCCTGTACATCCTGTCAACTTGTTCTTCTTGGTGCTCTTGGCGCCTTGGTGGTTTATCTGCTTCAGATCAGGCTACAATGTTTCAATGCGTCTGATCGCGATCACATGCTGTCTGCTCCTGCCGGCCGGGATGATTCGTGCCGACGATCCGCCGCGCGATGAGCGGCCGGGGATCGTTCGCTGTGCGAATCTGATCTATGCCCGCAACAAAACCTCCGTCTGTTTCGCCGATCATTTTCTGTCGGATGTGCAGAAGGAGACCAACATCTGGACCGATCACCGGTTCACGCCTGTGCGCGTCGATTCGAAGGAGCTGTATCAGTATCCCTTTGCGGTGATGACCGGCGAGGGACGCTTCACGCTCACCGAAGATCAGCGTCAGGCCCTGCATGACTATCTGACCGGCGGGGGGTTTGTGCTGGCCTCGGCCGGTTGCAGCTCCAAGTCGTGGAAGGACAGTTTTGTCCGTGAGATCGCCGTGATCTTCCCCGATCAGCCGCTGGTTCCGATCAGCTTCGAGCACCCGATCTTTCACACCGTCTACGACATCGCCGAGCTGAAGACCAAGTCCCGCAAGGCCGAACCCGCCCAGCTCATGGGCCTGACGATCGACGACCGCATCGTGCTCGTGTACAGCCCCGAAGGCCTCAACGACACCGGCAACGTCGGCGGCAACTGCTGCTGTTGCGGCGGCAACGAGGTCAAAAACGCCCGCCAGGTCAATGTCAATCTGCTGACCTACGCCGTGACGCATTAAATCCGTCAATTCCCCCACACGGTGTGGCCACAACAATAATTTCCTCCGGCCGTTGTACAGAATTCCCGCGCCAATGTCATAGGCATTTTGGAAGGAATGCGCATGGCCTTGTCACGTCAACAGATCGTCCGTCTCGGGCTGCGCGAGCAGGATCGGCTCATGGCCTACATCCTGGCGATCCTGCACGACGACCATCTCGCCGAAGACGTGTTCCAGGAGACGTTTGCGCTGGCGGTCGATCAGGCCGATCAGATCCGCGACGCCGATCATCTGGTCCGCTGGTTCCGTGTGACCGCCCGTAACAAATCCAAGGAAGCGATCCGCCGCCAGGTCCGCCAGCCGGCCCGGCTCGATGACGATGTGATCGAACAACTCGAACCCCACTTCGACAAGCTGCCCGGCCTGGCCACATCCGACACGCTCGAAGCCCTGCGCGACTGCATGGACCAACTCGCCCCCAACGCCCGCCGGCTCGTCGAACTGCGCTACGCCCAGAATCTGTCCGGCCAGAAGCTCGCCGACTTCGTCAGCCAGAAGTTGAACACCGTCTATGTCACCCTCAGCCGGGCCCATCGCGCCCTGGGCGATTGCATTCGTCGCCGGCTCACCGAGCAGGGGGGGCGTCATGTCTGATCGCCTCGTCGAACTGACCCTGCTGTACCGCGACGGCGTGATCGACCCGGCCGCCCTCGATGAACTGCAGTCGTCACTGCGATCCGACGCGACCGCACGGGACCGTTTCGTCGAGTTGCTCTACCACGGCCGCCTGATCCACCGCCTGCATGCCCCCGGCCGGGTGCAGACCGAGTCACAACCCCCAAGCCCGATGACGAGGCGCCGCCGAGTCGTCGGGGTCTATTCCGGCGTCGCCCTCGCCGCCGCCGCGCTGATCGCCCTGGCCCTCACCGCGTGGTTCGTCCTTTCACCCGCTCCCCAAGCCCCGACTCCCGTACCCTCGCCGCGCAGTTCACACGCCATCGCCATGTTCTCGGATTGTTCTGCGGATGCGGTGTTCGCCGACGCCGCCCGCGCGCCGCAACTCGGGCAGAGCCTGGAACCCGGTTCGATCCGCCTGGTTGCCGGCAAGGCTCAGCTGATGTTCCGCACCGGTGCGGTCGTCGATCTGATCGGTCCCTGCGACTTCGAGATGACCCAGGCCAACGCCGGCGTCCTGCATCACGGTCGCCTCGAGGCGTTCGTGCCCGGGGCCGCCCACGGGTTTACCGTCCGCGGCCCGGATTTCAGCGTCATCGACCGCGGCACCGCGTTCACGCTGCGCATCGATCCCGATCGCAACGCCTACGTGCAGGTCACCGAAGGCCGCGTGATCATTCAGCCCAACGATGGTTCGCCCGCCTATGACCTGGCCGCCTCGGAATCGATCAGCTTCGCGGCCGAGGCCCGGCGTTATCTCCGTCACAACGCCGCCGAGCCGTCGCAACCGCTGGCATTGCCGACCGGCTATGCTGCCATGATTCGCGATGCGTCGCCGACTGCTTACTGGCCGGTTCCTGACACGGAAACATTTGAGCGCGTGCCCGATTTGCCCGCGCTGCCCGGCGCCGGTCAGTCGCTGCGCGCCCGCGAGCCGATCGCCTTAAGCGGTTCATACACGCTCGAATGCTGGCTCTGGCTCAACGCGCCGCGTCGCAGCACCATCCTCGGGCTCGGCGTCGGCTCCTCCGCCGATGACATCATCTCGCACACACTGCTGCTGGAAACACTTGCCGCCGATGAACTCGACATGCGGTTCCCCGCCCAGGGTAATGTCCTGCGCGATCTGCATCGCTCGCGCGGTGTGCCGGATGTCAACAGCCTTTCGGATCGCACCTATGCCGTGCGCCGTTGGCAGCACGTGGCGGTGACTTTCGATGGGGCGCATGTCCGCGTGTATCTCGACGGCCGGCTCACCGCCGAGTCGTCCGCCGATCATCCGCTGGCCGGCCCCGCGTACCTGATCATCGGCTCGCTGGCTCAGCACAACATTCCGCCCGATCGCCAGCGTCTGCTCGACGGGTTTGTCCGCCAGTTGGCGGTTTACGATCGAGCCCTACCAGCCGGCGTCATCGCCGAACATGCCGGCGATACGCATACACCTACAGCACCCACGAAAACTGAGAAAACCCCCTGACCCGAAGGAGATATGACATGACTTCGAAATTCCGCCAAGCCTTCACGCTGATCGCCGCCGCCGGCCTCTGCTTCGCGGCCGCCCCGGCCCATGCTGCGTTCAGCCTCGTCGATGATTTCGACAGCTACACCGCCGGCACCAACATCAGCGGTCAGGGCGACTGGACCTCCAACAGCGGGAGCAACGATGTCGTGGTCGATCCGGCCGGCGCTTCCAACAACGCCCTGTATATCGGCGGCGGGACAACCTACAACGACGCGATCAACATCGCCGACGGAACCACCGGCACGCTGTTCCTCCGCGTTCGCATGCCCGACGGCTCGTTGAACTCGAACTTTGGCATGGCCCAGCTTGCCGCTCCAGGCGCCGGCGTCTATGACGACTTCCGCGCCCAGGTTCAGGTCACCGGGCAACTCAACGTCCGCGACGGCGGCGGGTTTGAAACGCTCACCACCACCGACGCCGATCCCGCCGACAATCGCAACGTCTGGTACAACATCTGGATCGTCGCTGACAACACCGCCGACACCGTCAAGGTCTACGCCCAGTCCAACGGTGATTCAGCCTTCGCTTCCCAGCGTCAACTCACCAGCGGCGCCGATGAGATGAACTTCCGCAGCGCCTCGACCGCACTGCAGAGCATCTACCTGGTCACGCAGAGCGCCAGCATCTACTACGACGACTTCTACCTCGACGCCTCGGCCCAGAACCAGATCAATCCGACCTACTCGGTCTTCGTGAACGAAGATTTCGAAGACGGCATCGCCGACGGGTTCACCGTGTACGACACCTCGGGCGGCTCCAGCAATCCCGACTTCCAGATCAACGCCGGCGTCTACTCACAGGCCAACAGCAACATGGACTCCGGCGCCAACGGGAAGCTCGGCGGGTACGCCCTGGCCAGTCCGGTCGTCGGCGCGTTCACGCTCGATGTCGATATCCGCCTTGATGATGTGATCAACGACCCCGGCAATGTTGCCGCTGACGCCGGTCTCGTCTTCGGCTGGCAGGATGTCGACAATTTCTACCAGCTTGTATTCAACGAAGACGCCGGGCTCAACGAGGTCTTCAAGATCGTCGCCGGCGTCCGCACGCAGATCGGTTCGGACTTCGCCCCCAGCGGCATCCAGGACGGTGCTTTCCACAACGTCGTGCTCGATCGCAACGTCGCCACCGGCGGCATCACGCTGTTCATCGATGGCCTGGAAGTCTTCGACCTGGTCGATTACACCTTCGGCTCCGGTCGCGTCGGCATCGGCTCGATCAACGACGCTGCCTCGTTTGACAATTTCCTGTTGACCGCCGTCCCTGCCCCCGCCGCGCTGCCCGCCGGCCTGGCGCTGATGGGGCTGGCCGTCACGCGCCGTCGTCACCGTTGACTTTGATGCGAAGCCCACGGATTTAATCCGTGGGCTTCATGAGATGTCACCCATGCGCCGATGCGCTTTTACACTCATCGAACTGCTCGTGGTCGTGGCGATCATCGCGCTGCTGATCGCGATCCTGCTGCCGTCGCTGCAGCGGGCGCGCGACACCGCCAAGATCGTCGCGTGCGGGTCGAACCTTCGGCAGATCGCGCAGACCAGTTACAACTACGCAGCCAGTTTCAAGGATCGCCTGATCCCGTATCACATCAGCGGTGAAAGCGCCGCCGGCGGGGCGTATACCGAACCGTGGATGAGCTACATCTGTTATCGCAACTCGGTTGTGTCGGCCGGCAAGATGACGCCGTACAATCTCGCGATCTTCTACGAGTTGAATTACATCAGCGACTATCGCGTGTTTTACTGTCCGAATCAGGAAGCCGACTGGCACAATCTCAAAAGCTGGCCCGACCCGTGGGGCTCGTCGACCGCTTCGCAGACCCACATCCGCTCGGCGTATGACTACAACCCGCTGCGGCCCGTCGGAGAGTCCGGCCACACGTATCGCCGCCTCAGCGATGCCCGGCCGGACACGATACTCGGCCTGGATGTCCTCAGCTATGACTCGCAGAATGCCGCCGACGCCCTGGCCCACGATTGGGCGCCGGGGTGGAACCTGATGCGCTTCGACGGGTCGGTGCAGTTTCATCGCAGCCAGGCGGCGCTGGATTACAAACTCTCGCTGCCGTTCGGGTCTGCCGACGTCGGCCACGGCATCATCGCTTACGAGCAGGCCCTTGACCTCATCATTCATCCCCAGACCCAGCCCTGACTTGCCATGATCACCACGCGCCGGGAAGCGACCGCGCGGGTCGCGATGAGCATTATCGGAAGCGTGTTTTTGCCGTGTCTGCACGTCGTTGTGGGTGAAACTTTCATGCCAAGTGGGGCGGGCTGACGATGCAGAATGTGTCATCAGAGGATTTTTGTCATGCTTTTGAATCTGCTGATTGCGTATCTGATCGGATGCTATGCGTGGGGGGCGGTGATGCTGTGTCGAATGATCATGCGGCGCGTGGGGACGACGTCGCAGAGCACGCAGCAGGCTACGCCGGATCAAGCGACGGCCTCGCCCTGGTCCACCGAAGCGGCCTGACCCGCCGCGACTTGACAGGAAAATGGTGATCGCGCCCTTCAGCATCGGCTGGAGGGCGTTTTACTTGGGGACTTGCCGCCGGGCCTCGGCTGCCTAAAGTAGTGGGCGATGACACAGCCCGAAGAACAACTCACCGCCCAGGTCTTGCTCGTCGACGACGAGGTCTCACACGCCGAGGTGATGGCCGAGGCCCTCAAGCGCCTGGGCCATGTCTGCACGATCGTGCACGACTCGGTCGCCGCCGCCGACGAACTCCGCCACGGCACCTTCGACGTGATCGTCACCGATCTCGTGATGGACTCCGAAGAAGCCGGCATGAAGGTGCTCGAAGAGGCGAAGAAGACTCAGCCCAACGCCGAGGTCATCATGGTCACCGCCCACGGCGATGTGCCCACCGCCAAGGCCGCCCTGCGCGGCGGGGCCTACGACTTCATCGAGAAGCCGCTTGACCTCGATGTGTTCCGCAATCTCGTGAACCGTGCCGCGCAGACCGTGCTGCTCCGCTCGCAGAACACCGAGCTTCGCCAGCAGGTCGACGACCGCTTCGGCCTCGAAGGCATCATCGGCACCTCCAGCGCCATGCAGCGCGTGCTGACGACTGTCCGCCAGGTCGCCGCGTCAGACATCCCCGTGCTGATCACCGGCGAGTCCGGCACCGGCAAGGAACTCATCGCCGGGGCGATTCACCGCAACAGCCCCCGCGCCAAAAAGGCCTTCAAGCCGTTGAACTGCGCGGGACTGTCCGCCTCGATCTTGGAGTCGGAACTGTTCGGCCACATCAAGGGTTCATTCACCGGCGCTGAACGCGATCGCCAGGGCGTGTTTGAATACGCCGACGGCGGGACGCTCTTCCTCGACGAGATCGGCGACATGCCCGTCGACATGCAGGCCAAGCTGCTGCGCGTGTTGGAATCCGGCGAGGTCGTCCGCGTCGGCGACAACGAGCCGCGCCACGTGAATGTTCGCCTGATCTCGGCGACCAATCACGATCTGCAGAAGCTGATCAAGGACGGAAAATTCCGCGAAGACCTGTTCTTCCGCATCCGCGGGGCGCACATTCAGCTTCCTTCGTTGCGCCAGCGCCGTGAAGACATCCCGCTGCTGGTTCGGCACTTTGTCACGCGATTTGCCAACGCGATGAACAAGACCGTGATCGGCATCGCCGAACCGGCGCAGCTCGCGCTGATGCAGTACCACTGGCCGGGCAATGTCCGCGAGTTGCTGAACGTGGTGCAGAACATGGTCGTCGTGGCGGGCGGCGAGCAGTTGGAGCTCGCCGATGTGCCGGCGGAGATTCGCGCCGCCGGCGAGGCGGAGGGTGAAGACCTCGGCTCGCTGGCGGGCCTCAGTCTCGAACAGATCGAAAAGCAGGCCATCCGCAACACGCTGCGCATGACCGGCGGCAACCGCGAGCAGGCCGCCAAACTGCTGAACATCGGCGAACGCACGCTCTATCGTAAACTTAAAGAGTATGGACTCAAATAAACCGCAGAGGACGCTGAGGGCGCAGGGTTTGTAGAGATAAATATTCATTTCTCTGCGTGCTCTGCGCTCTCTGCGGTTCAAATCATGCTTGAACAAACCTACCGCATCGGACACGGCTTCGACCTGCATCGCCTGGAGCCCGGCCACGAGTTGATCGTCGGCGGGGAGAAGTTCGAACATGACCGCGGGTGCGATGCCCACAGCGACGGCGATGTGGTCTATCACGCCGTGACCGATGCCGTGCTCGGCGCGCTCGGGTTCGACGACATCGGCCAGCTTTTTCCGGACAACGACCCGAAGTGGAAGGGCGCCGACTCGACGATCTTCGTTGAAGAAGCGGTGCGGAAGATGACTGAGGCCGGTTATGCTGTCGGCAATATCGATGTGACGGTGATCCTTCAACGCCCCAAGCTCAGCCCGCACAAGGCGGCGATCAAGTCAAACCTCGCCCGTTTGCTGGGCTGCGACCTGTCGCAGGTGAACATCAAGGGCAAGACACATGAAAAGGTGGATTCACTCGGGGAAAACCGCTCGATCGCATGTCACGTCGTGACGCTACTGGAGCGTCGCACTTAAGTGCGACGCACTGACCCGCGTATCACTTACTATCTTCCGCAAGTCTTCTGAAATAACGCTCCGCCAGATCGCGATAGGGCGTCGGTACACCGCGCACTCCCCCAGCCCCGGGGGCATCGATCGTGCGCGCGGTCGGGTCGATCGTCTCGGCGTCACCCGCCGTCGCGGCTCCGTCACCACCGCCCGCCTGGTTGAAACTGCGCGACTCGGTTGACTTGCTTTCGCCGAGTTGCGCCCCGGCGGTTGTCATGTTCGGTCCGGCAAGCGTGGCCTGGTTGCCTGAAGCGTCGCCGGTTTGTGAGCCCTGTCCGCCGGAGGCTGTACCGCTGGCGCCGCCGGCGCCCGTGCCGGAACTCGACCCGCGGCTGCCCTGTCTGCCCTGCGCCATCTGATCGAGCGCCTGCTGCAGTTGCGAACGTGAAAGCCCCAGCAGCCCGTCGAGATCATCCGAAGCGCACTGCCCGACGCCGTTGCATTGCCCGATCAGCGATTCAAGCTTGCGGGAGGCTTCCGCAGCGTGCATGGCCGCGTAGAACCCACGCCCGAGTTCGGCGTGCTCGGCGGCGAGCATCTGATCGTCGACGATCTTCAACTCACGAATCTTCTGCACCAGTTGATCCGATGACTGCGACATCTTCGGCAACTCATGCTCAGCTTCCTCCGCGGCTTCCGACAGCTTGATCAATGCGTCCCGCAACTGTCGCCCGAGTTCACGCTGGTTGCGGCCAAGTTGCTCGATGCGGGCACGCTCGTTGGCGGACAGCTCTGACTTCTCACGAAACGCGGCCAGCCGCTCGGCGAGATCACGCTGCTGATCGGCGATCCCGATGATGCGCTCGGCCTGTTGCATCATGGCATCGGCCAGCGCCATCTGCCGAATCTGCTGCTGCGTGAGCTGTTGCTGCGACTTGTCCGCATTGTTCTGATTTTGCTGGCGGCGAAGCGTGTCGATCACCGCGTCGATGTCTTCGCCGCTGGGCTGCCCGCCGAGTCGCTTGCCGGCCCGGGCGGTTTCATCCGCCTGCTGCTGCAGTTTTTCAGCCCGCTCGGCGAGCGTCTGTTTCATCGGTTCTTCAAATTCATACAGCGAAGGCTGCTCGATACGCTGGCGCATCTTCTCCGCCAAGTCGCGCATGTCCTGCTCGTAGGCGTCGAGCTGCTTGCGCGCCGCGTCGAGTTTTTGCGGGTCGGCGTCGCCGGCCTTGAGGGCTTCGAGCTGTTCGATCAGTTTCTGGCGCGCCGCTTCGAGCTTATCCGCCTGAGCATTGATCGCAGCCAACTCATCGGCGATCTGCTTGGCGCGAATCTGCCGGCGGGCGAGTTCCTTGTACTCGGCCTCGGTGATCACACGCACTTCGAAAGTGGGTGAATCCGCCGACTGGGCGGCGCCGGGGCGGTTGTCATAGGCTGTGGCGAATCCGCGAATCACATCGCCGTTGCCCGCCCCGAGTTCGGCGAGATCAAGCATGTATCGACCCGATGCGGAGGTCGGTCCGCGATGCGACAGCGTCAATACATGCTCGATCGTTTTGCCGCCGTTGGTGCGGTGCTGCAGGGTGACGCGCTCGATGGCGACATCGTCGCCGGCGCTGACCTCGACGGGCAGCTTCCATCCTTCGGGAGCCATCACGCGCAGGTCCGGCTCGATCAGCCGCACGGTCGGGGCGCGATCTTCGACAGCGACGATGGGGCCGGTCATCGGTTTGTCTGACGGCGTGCCATCGGCGGCGAACAGTGTCAGCGTGTACTCGCCATCGCCCTGAATGGTGAATGAGCCACGGATCTGGTTTGGCGCGCCCTGGTTGGGCGTGAGTGGGATGGTTTGTTCGAAGCCGTCGCCGGTTTGTCGGATGAGCATCTCGCCGCGCTGCAGCGGGAGGTTGGACTCGATGGTGAGCACCGCGGTAGTGCCGACCAGGGCGCGGATGCCCTGATCCGTCAGCGGATGCGTTGTCGGGGGCCAACTCGTATAAGCGGGGTACTGCAGGTGGAGCGTCGACTTTTCAAACAGCGGCGTCGGCAGCACGTTGAGTGTGTAACGCTGCGAGCGGCCGTCGGGTGTGTCGATGTAAAACGTGCGCGGCTCGGTGACACGCCCCAGCGGCAGGGCGAACTGATCAGCTTCGCGTCGCAGCATCGGTGCGTCATGGCGGCCGTCTTCGTCGATAAATACGACCGAAGCGCGTTGCGGAGTGACCGGGCCGGTGAGCTTCGCGATGATCGTGGCGGGTTTGTTGTAGTAGACCGCGTTGGGCTCGATCTGAACATCGAAATTGATCAGCGTGTACGGCGGAAGATCAGCGGTCGGGTTCAACAGGCGCGGCACAACCATGCGGAAGAGCCCCGGCATCAACATGAATGCGAGCAGTGCGATAAAGATCACGAGGTTGGCCGCCAGCATGGCGCGTTTGACCGGGCGGCGGTCGATCACGCTGGCGGCAGCGACTTGCGCGGCGGCGGTTTCGCCTTGCTGGATCGCCATGCGGCGCAGGGCGTCGCTGGTATGCGGGTCATCACGCTCGGCGAAGTCGACGGCGTTGATCAGATCGCTGTGGGTCAGGCCGAGCCGCTGTTCAATCAGGCGGGCGATGCGGCGGGCGTCGTAGCGGTGGTGACGGATCAGGCGCGACAGTTGCACGACGGCGGTGATAATCAGCGCCAGCAGCAGCAGATCGAGCGCGATCAGGCCGAGCGTGTTCAGCCCGAGCAGGGCGTCGAGCACGATGGCGATGAGCCCCGCCGCGAGCACGACGGCCGCGCCGAACCCGAACCCGCGGGTGACGGCGGCGGTGCGGTCCTGTCGACCGGTGCGGCGGAGCATCGTGTTCAGTTGGGGCGTGTTCATGTCAGAGCCATCCGCTGTTGCGGCGTCCGATCCATTCTAGGCCGAGCCAGATCACCAGCAGCGCCATCAGCCAGCCGTGGTCCCACACGTAGCGCGGGCGCGGCGGAATGATTTTCGAAGCGCGCCGGCGGGCGAGTGTGTCGGCGAGGTTGACAGTATCGCGCACGTCAAAGTGCATGCCCCCGGTCTGCTCGGCGAGCGATCGCATCACGTCGGGTCGGGCCGCGGTCCGCAGGCGTTCGAGATTCAGGTCGTACACGCTGAATTTCTGGGTCAGCGGTTGATCCGCCAGCGGTGAGGCGTCGAGCGTGACCTGCCAGACGCCCGTGGCCTGCGGTTTCAATGTGGCACTGTATCGACCGGCGCTGGACGGTGATTTGAGCGGCACGGTCTGCTTGTCGCCGGATGGGTCGGTGATCGTCAGCTTCGGGTCGAAGTTCGGCGGCGGGGTGAAGCGCGTGGTGACATCGATGCCGATTTCATCACCGGCCTGAATCGACGCCCGACTCAGCCGCATCGCCACCTGCTGACCCGGCTGAAATTCACCACCCATGGCGAGCCAGCGCACGATGTTCGACCACAAGGCGTCGTACACGCCCTTGTATTGACTGAGTTCCGGCGGCAGGAAACTCCACCGCCACAAACCCTCGCCGAGCACGGCAAACACCCGCCCGCGACCGTAGTTCATCGTGACGATCGCCGGGGCGGCGGATGGGCCTTTGCCCGCTTCGGCGAGCACGATCGTGGCGGCCTTGGTGTGATCGGTGGCCTGCATCACGCCCATCGAGGACATCGCGCCCACGATGGTGTCGGCGCTGCCGGGAATGCCCGTGAAGTTGAACGCGGCATGCGCCCGGCCGACGGCGGTCAGGTGCAGCGGGAGATTCTGCATCAGCCCACGCTGCCAGGTGACCGGCTCGAGCACGCGCAGCGCCGCGGCGGCATCACGGCCCGCCGGCGTGTCCGGGTCGTAAGCCCGGCCGCGGGCAAAGACGACATGACCAGCCCCCTGGGCGACATACTCGGTGAGCTGCTTAAGCTCGGCGGGTGAGTGCATGAACTCGATGCCGCGCCCGAGAATGATCACATCGTAGGCGGACATCGCCTCGAGCGTACGCGGCAGATCGGCAGGTGAATCCTTGCGGCGGGTGACGATGCTCTCGCGCCGGCCGGGTGTGACCTCGGTGATCTGCGTCAACTCGATACGCGGGTCGCTGCGCAGGGACTGGGCGATGAATTTGGTATCCCAGAACGGCTCGCCTTCGAGCATGAGCACGCGCACGCGCTTCTGCGTGACCTGTAAAAACACGCTGGCGCGATTGTTCTGCGTGACGGCTTCACCGGCGACGGGTTCCACCGCCAACTGATACTCATACACGCCCGGCTCGGACTGGCGGACGGGCAGCTCGACGCTGGCCGACTGGCGACCCTCGAAGCGGATCGACCGGGTTTGGTCGTCATCACCCTGGCGGATGTGCAGCGTGGCGGAGCCGTCGTCGAGGCCAACCTGGTAGATGCGTGCGATGATGGAACCCGGCTCATCGGCGAGCAGATATTCCTGCGTGGGCAGGGCGATCAGGGCGAGGTCACGCGGCTGCGTGTCTGACCCCGCGACGACGGTGTGTACGGCCGTGTTGCGACTTTTGGCGAGCATGATGGCGGGGGCCAACGGGCGATTGTCGGAGTCGTGGCCATCGCCGAGCAGGAGCAGGGCGTTGTCATCGCCGGGTCGACGCGTGGTCGTCAGCAGTACATCGGTGATCGACTGGGCGTAATGCGTGGCGCGCCCGCGTGACAGATCAGCATCGGAAGCCGACAGCGCGGCGGCGGTCGTGGTCTGCGTGTCGTCGGCGAAGGTGTTCAGGCGGATGTCGAAGGTTTGGCTCAGCGTGTCAAGCTGATCGGGAGCAAGCCAGCGATCGATCGCGGCTTGCAGGCGGGTCGAATCATCAACATCGGCGGTGAGCATGGAGCCGGACACGTCAAGGAGAATGTTCAGCCGCGGGCGGACCGGGGCGACGGAAGACTGTGGCGTATAACTCGGGCCGGTCAGCAGGGCGGCGAGCGTGACGATGGCGGCCAGTCGCATGAGGCAGAGTAGCGCGCTGCGCACCGGGCGGGTGCGGGCATGGCGCAGGTAGGCGGCGATCGCCAGCGCGCCAAGCCCCAGCGCCACCGCCAGGATGTGCAGCGGCGAGAGCACGGGCTGATACACGATGTCGGCCGCGAGCATCATGATCGCATCACCCTCAGAAAAATCATTTCGGCAGCCAGCGCCGCCATCGCCGCGCCGATGCACCACGGCCAAAGCGGGATACCGCGATCATCGATCGAGGCGACCTCGCCGGCGCGATGGACTTCGGCACGGGGTGAATCGCTGTCGGTGTTGAGCATTGCCTGCACGGTCGCTGTATCGATGCGCCGCAGGTCGCTTTCGCGCGGATCGATGTTGACGGCGACGCGATCGACCGGTTCCCCGTCACGCTGAATCGTGTATAGGCCGGCCCGGTCGAGTCGCGGCAGTTGCAGCATGTTGTCGAGGCGCTGCACGGGGCGTGACTGATTCGCCGGATCGGCGATCGTGTAGCGACCGGCAGCGGCGTGGAGCTGCAGCGTGTGGGCATGACCTGCGAGCAGTGCGGGGCGCGATGAGGTGGTGGGGCGGAGATGGTCGACGAGGCTGTGAATCAGCGGGACGAACACGCCGCGCTTGGCGAGGTCGGTGCCGCGCGGCGACGAGGAGAAATTCGCCAGCACGAAGCGGCCGGCGCCGTGCCCGATCGAGGCCAGCGCCGGCGACCCATCACTGAACCGCAACATGACAAACGCTTCGGGTCGCACCTCAGCGACCGAGTAGGCGCGGGCAAACGGAATGCGCTGCAGCGCGAATTGGCTGGCCTCGTCGAAGACATTCAGCGGCGGCGACGACCACGCCCCTTCGCCGAACGTCAACGCTGCGGGGTGCTCGACAAGCTCGACCGGTTGATACGGAAGCGGTAACACGTTCGCGAGGTCGGCGATGTTCTGCATCGTCACGCCGGGCGCCACCCCCGGGCTCAGCAGGCACAACACGCCGCCGCCGCCGCGCTGCATGTAACCCGACAGCGAATCAAACGGCGTCGACGTCGACGGCCGGGCGGGATCGGCAAGCACCACCGCCTCAGCATCAACCAGCGCCGCCTCGTTGACTTCATCGATCTGCAACACGCGAAGCTGCAACGGGTCGCTGTCATCACCGTTCGGCGCCAGCGCCCGCTGCAGGTAAAACGACGGGCCGGTCGGCTCTGTCGGGTCGTCATCGCTGATGATCACGACCGTGGCGCGATCGACGACATCGGTGACGGCATATGCGTTGTCGTCGGCACTCAGCGTATTGTCGGTGTCGATGCTGACCATGACCGTATGCGGCCCGGCCCCATCAAACACCACCGGAAAACTAACCTCGCGCCGGTCGCCGGCTTCGAGCTGGGCCGGCATCACGCCGACGACCTGATCATCGACGCGGCACTGCACGGTAGCAGTGCGTCGATCGCCGGCATGGTTGACGATCGCCGCGATCACCTGCGCCGGCTGCCCGGCCACGGGGCGCGCCGGACTCGTTCGCGGCCGGGTCACGGCCACATTCGCCGCCGATTCGGCGGGTGTTTCGATCACGGTCAGGCGGATGTCGCCGGCCGCCAGCGTTGTCGGGTCGATCGACAGGTCGGACCAGTTGGTCGCCTGCATATCGGAGATGATCACGATGCGTCGCGGGCCGTCGTGAGCTTGCATCTGATCGGCGGCCAGACCGATTGCGGCTGTGAGGTCGGCGCGTTGATCCGTCGCGGTCAGCGTGTCGATGTCTTTACGCAACGCGGGCAGGTTGGCAATGAGGTCTTCGAAAGCGGGGCGTGGATGAGCGTCGGCACGAATCAGATTGGCGACATCGCGCCCGGGTTCGAGTTCGTCGATGACGTGTTGTGCTTCGCCGCGCACCTGCTGAATCATGTCGACGCCGCCGGCTCGCTGCCCTGTCGAGGCGGACACATCAGCGATGATGACAACGCCGAGCTTCTGCCCGACGCCCGAAGCCGTGTCGGCATCGAGCCACACGGGCCGGGCAAAGGCCCACGCGATGAACACGATCGCTACGCACCGCAGGGCCAGCAGAATCAACCGCCGCAGACGGAAGATCGACGACTGCGAGGCGCTGGCTTCCTGCAGCAGGGCGATCGTCGGGAAGACGATCTTTCGCCGGGTGCGACGGTTCATCAGGTGAGCGATGATCGGCCCGGCGATCGCTGCCGTGCCCAGCAGCATGGCGGGTGAAGTCAGCGATATCGCGGCGAGCGTGATCATTTGCGTGAGGCCCGCTGCAGCAGATAGCCCTGCAGCGCCTGGTAATAGTGCGTTTGGGTGGAAGCGAGGTTGCAGTCGATCCCGCGCGATCGCAGCGACGCCGCCCAGTCGTTGACGAAGGCGTCCATGCGGGCCAGGTACGCGTCGCGCACATCGTGAAGGTTCAGCGTGAGCCGGCCGCCGGTTTCGCTGTCGACCATCAGGGCGCTTTCGTGCGGCGGCAGCGACAGTTCGTGCTCGTGCAGCGTGTGAAAGACGATCACCTCGCAGCCGCGCGACATGAACGCCGCCAGCCCGCGCAGAATCTCATCGCGATCATCCAGCAGGTCGCTGAACACGATCAGCAGGCTCCGCCGCCGCACCATCGGCGCAAAACGCTGCAGCGCCTCGCCGAGCCCGGCCGTCTCGCCGAGTTGCGTTTTCGACATGGCCTGCAAAATGCTCAGCAGGTGCTTCTGCGATCCCGCCGCCGGATGCACATGCCGCAGCCCGTGCCGCGCCACGCCGAACGCCACCTTGTCCTGCTGTTCGATCACGAGGAACGCGATCGCTGCCGCCAGTTGACACGCCAGGTCATACTTGCTCGGCCCGGTCTCGCCGCGATAGCTCATCGACGCTGACGCATCGACCAGCAGCCCGACGTGCATGTCCGTCTGATGCTCGAATCGCTTGACGACCAGTCGATCCGATCGCCCGTATACCTTCCAGTCGACATCGCCGATCTCATCGCCCGGCATGTATGGCCGATAGTCGGTGAACTCCACGCTCCGCCCGACCTGCGGTGAAGCGTGTCGCCCGGCGTACTGACCCTCGACCGCCCGCCGCGGCGCGAAGCGCACATGCCGCAGGCGGCGAAGGTCCGCCGGCTGAAGATATGGATGGGCCAACTCATTCATACGACGGTTCGCGCACTTCGCTGAGCACATGGCCGACGATGTCGGCCGCGGTGATCGATTCGCCGGCGGCGTTGTAGTTCGGCAACACCCGATGACGCAACACGCCCAGCGCCGCCTGCCGGATGTGCTCGCACGTCACCGCCGGTCGTCCGTCCAGCACCGCCAGCGCCTTGCCCGCAAGCACCAGGTTCTGACCGCCGCGCGGCCCGGCGCCCCATTCGACGTATCGCTTCACATAATCATCCGCCAGTTCATCATCCGGTCGCGTCGCCCTCGCCATCGCCACGGCATACTTGACCACATGCTTGCCCACCGGCATCCGCCGCACCAACTGTTGAAACGCCACCATCTGCTGCTGCGTGTACACCCGCTCGACGCTCAGATCGCGCGGCGCCGTCGTCTCTTCGACGATGCGCTCTTCGTCCTCGCGCCCCGGGTAGTCGACCCACAAGCTGAGCATGAATCGGTCCAGCTGCGCCTCCGGCAGCGGGTACGTGCCTTCCTGCTCGATCGGGTTCTGCGTGGCCACGACGACGAACGGCTTCTCAAGCTCATACGGCTTGCCCATCGACGTCACGTGATATTCCTGCATCGCCTCGAGCAGGGCCGACTGCGTCTTCGGCGGCGTGCGGTTGATCTCGTCAGCCAGAATGATGTTCGCGAAGATCGGCCCCGGCGTGAACTGCCACGACCGCCGCCCCGACTCGGGGTCCACCTGCAGCAGTTCCATGCCGATGATGTCCGCCGGCATCAGGTCCGGCGTGAACTGAATCCGCTTGAAGCTCCACCCCAGCGCCTCGGCCAGTGTCTTGACCAGCAGCGTCTTGGCCAGCCCCGGCACGCCCACGATCAGCACATGCCCCTCGGCAAAGATCGCCGACAGCAGATCGCGCACCACCACCTGCTGCCCGATGATCACCCGCGCAATCTGATCCGTCAGCTTCTGATACCCGTCATGGGCCTCGGCCAGCAGTTTCGCGTCCGCATCGTTCAACGTCAGATCGGTTGTATCCACGGCAACTCCGAATCGAATCAGTTGGTGTACGATCATGATACCGTTAATATCCAGACGCTGTCACGGGCTGGCGGGTTCAGTCAGGCGGACGCTGCCAGTCTCGCCACATTCCAGGGGGCATTTGCCATGAACGACACCGCTGAACCGTCCCGATCGCTCACACGTCACAGATGGCTTTGGATTGTCGCCGTGCTGATTGCCATCATGATGACGTACTGCGTATGGCGGTTGAGCATGCGATCGGCTCTGAATACAGAGTTTGAACAAATCCGTGCCGCTGGCGAACCGGTGACGATGCAGGAACTTGATGCGTGGTATCCCGCTGTACCCGCAAAAGAAAATGCAGCCTTAATCATCAACGATGCCATCGCACGGATGATTGAGCTTACAGATGATCAAAGGCGCATACTCCCGTGGTATGGCAGACCGCCTTCGCCGGCGTTTGACCAACCGCTCGATCCATCCGTGATGGACACGGCGCGACAGGTGGTGGCGGATAATCACATAGCACTCGATGGCCTGCACGCAGCGATTCGACTTCCCGCCGCACGTTACCCCTTGGACTTGAGCCAGGGGATCCAGCCGATGATGGAACATTTGTCGTCGTTGCGGCGGGCGGTGAACCTGTTGTGCGTCGAGGCCGAGGTGAATGCGGCGCGTGGCGACGGCACGGCGGCCTGTGAGTCACTGCTGGCCATGAACCGGGTGGCCCGTTCGCTCGACAATGAGCCACTTGAAATTTCGCAGATGGTGCAGATTGCGATGGACATGCTGGCCGTCATCATGACCGAGCGCGCCGTTAATCAGACGCCACTGGACCCACGATCGCTGGCTCGCCTGATTGATGCGTTACGGGTCGACGACGAGGCGGTCCGTTTTCGGCGGGCGTTGATCGGCGAGCGGGCGTGGATGCATACGGAGTACGAGCTTTCGATCCCTGAATTGATCGAGTTGCTCGGCATTAATTACGGCCTGTCAGACATCAAGCCTGCAGAGCTTTACGCCCATCGTCTCATCGGAACGATGGACCTCGACCAGTGCGTGTACATGACCATGTCGCGGCAACTCATCAAAGCCGCCGACCTGCCGCTGGACAAACGACAGGCGGAGATGGACCGGATTGTGAAGCAGGTCGGCGACCAAAATGCGTTCATTACCATGATTGCGCGTGGCAGTGATTCTGTAGCCAGCACGGCGTTTTACGACAGCTGCCGTTTGACGGAGTTGCGTGTGACCCGGGCGGCATTGGCGGTGCTGCTGTATCGTCAATCCGAGGGTCATTTGCCGACAAAACTCACCGATGTCACGCCGAAGTACATCGACGCGCTGCCGGGCGATCCATTCACGGGCGCCGCGTTGTGCTATGAAGTTCGTGACAAAGGCTTCATCGTGTACAGCGTCGGACCGGACAAGTCCGACGATGGCGGGGCGCGTGAGAATTCCGCCGGTGTGCAGTATGAACCCGGCAGCGATATTGTGTTTGAGGTGCGGCGATGAACCAGATTGACCAACACCACGAGCCCGTCCGGGTGTCGGAGCAGACACGGCGCATGCGGTGGCCGCTGTTTGTCGGGCTGGTCATTCTGCTGGTCGCGACGTTCGTCGTCTGGCGGCTGCATGCCCGGGCGCAGGTGAATGCGGAACTGGAGGCGATCCGTGCAGCGGGCTTTCCGGCGACGGGGGCTGAACTCGATGACTGGTATCCGCAGGTCGACGACTCGGAAAATGCCGCCTTGGTGTTGGGGGCTGTGATCCATCGCATCGCGGTGCCGCCGGATGATGAAACCTTGCAGAAACTCCCTTGGCTGGGCAGCGCGGAAGTGCCCGAGCCCGGCGAACCCTACGACGCTGATACACTGGCCGTGATGCGCCAGAGCCTCAAAGACAACGCAACCATCCTGCCGGAGATTCACCGCGGGGCCGCGATGGATCGATCGCGATTTCCCATTGACCTGAGTATGGGACTTGAGGTCATGTTGCCCGATCTCTGCGGGATGCGGCGTGCATGCAATCTGACGGCGCTGGAAGTGGATGTGAATTCTTCGGATGGAAACGCTGAGGGCGCGGCCGATGCCGCCGGCGTGATCTTCGGCCTGGCGCACTCGCTGAAAGATGAGCCGATTATGATCTCGCAATTGGTCAGTTGGGCGATGGATCAAGTGGGGGTGCAGGTGGTTGAGCGAATGCTCAATCAGGCAACGCCATCGGACACGGCCATGCAGCGATTGATTGCATTGATCAATCGTAACGATCATGGCAATGGGCTGCAGCGTGCGATGGTTGGTGAGCTTGCCGCTGGCAGCGATGCATTCAGACTCCCGATGAAGGAACTGGTCGATGACATCGGTAGCGAAGATGGAATGCTGTTGGCTCACAAGGTGGTGGGTACGTTGGACGTCGATCACCGTATCTTCCTTGAGTTGATGCGCGAGTACGTCGAGGCCGCAGCCCTGCCGACAGATCAGCGGATGAAAGCTTTCGAAGCCGTCGCAAAGAAGATTGCGGCGCTGCGACGATTCCCGGCGATGTTTACACGCCTTTTGATTTCGTCACTGGAGCGGGTAGCGCCGCTGGATAATCGTGCACGCACGATGCGGCGATTGGCAATGACGGCGCTGGCGGTCGAACGGTTTCGGCTAGCCGAGGGGCGATTGCCGAAGTCGCTGAATGAGGTGGCGCCGAAGTATATTGATGCCGTGCCGATCGATCCGTGTACGGGGCAATCGGTGATTTATAAAACGACGGAGAAGGGGTTCATCATTTACGGGACCGGGCCGGATCAGACCGATGACGGCGGTGTGCGACCGACAGATGATCAGTTTGAGCCGGGCACGGATGCGGTCTTTGAAGTGGGGCGGTGAAGTTTTTGATAAAGATTCGAACCGGGGCGGGGGAACGTGCGTCATGTCAATAGCGGCACATTTGTTTGGCCGCGTGGCAAAAGTGGGTTTTGTGCTGGATGGATCATGGCGTGCGGTGGATAATGCAGTAAGATCGAGAACAACTCCTCTCCCTTGAGGGAGAGGCCGGGTGAGGGTGAATCGCCGGCGATGAAGCCGGCGCGGCCCCAAGGCGAATGTTTGCAGGGTTGGACCCTCACCCCGACCCTCTCCCTGAAAGGGAGAGGGGGCACATGCCGGGAGTGTTTGCCTGTGGATCAGACCAGTCGAATGATTGACCGATTCCGACGCCATGTGTGGGCCCGATTGGGACTGCGCGGGGCGGTTGGGGCGGTGAGTCTGTGGCTGTTTGTCTGGGGGACGGTGGTGCTGATCAGTCGGGCGGCGGTGGGCGTCGAGCGGCTGCCGCTGGCGTGGGGAGGAGTCGGGGTGCTGGTTGCGATCATCGGAGCGTATGCGGTCGCGCGGCGGCGTGTGCCGACGGCGGCGAATGTGCGCGCGATGTTCGATCGCCAAAGCGCGGCCGGCGGACTGGTCATGGCGGCGGCGGAAACCGAACTCGGCGGCTGGTCGGGTCGCGTTCCGGCGATGCGGTTGCCGCGGGTGCAGTGGCGTGGCGGCCGGGCGTGGGGCGTGCTGGCGGCGGCGATGTTGTTCGTGGCGATCAGCTTTGCCCTGCCGCAGCGGATGGTGACGATCCGCACGGACCGATCGCTGGACATCTCCGACCAGGCGAATCAACTCAACGAGCAGATCGAGGTGCTCGCCGAGCAGGAGATCATCGATCAGACCAAGGCTGACGAGCTCAAGGAAAAACTCGAACAGGTCAAAGCCGACGCCACCGCGGACAACCCCGTCAAGACGTGGGAGGCGTTGGACCATCTTAAAGACACGCTCAGCAAGTCCGCCGACCGGGCGGCCGAGCAGTCGCTGGCCCAGACGCAGAAGTTGACCGAGTCGCAGGCGCTGGCCGAGGCGATGCAGCAGGACCAGCAGGCGAACGATCCGCAGATGTCCGACGAGCTTAACGCCGCGGCGATGAGCCATCTGTCGGACCTGCTCAAGCAGATGCAGCAGAACAGCAAGCCGTTCGAGCAGGCGATGTCCAAGCACAAGCTTGACCCCAATGCTCTGGCTCCGAACGAGTCCAAACAGATGCGGCAGGTGTTCACCGATCAGTCACTGGACCCGCAGACCCAGCAGAAGATTCGTGAGGCGCTGTCCAAGCTCGGGCTGAATCCCGAGCACGTGGCCCCGGTCGACCGCAAAACGCTCGATGAACTGCACGAAGCCCTGAAAGACCAAACGCTCGACAAGGCTGAACGCGAGGCGCTTCGTCAGCAGCTTGCAAAGCATGAGATGAACAAGTCGCAGCTTTCGCCGCTGACCGATGAGCAGTTGAAACAGGTCGAAAAGGCGCTGCGCGAGTTGGGGCTTAGCGATGAGCAATTCGCGCTGGTGCCGGGTGACGAGGCGGGCAAGCTGACCAGCGAGCAGCAGAAACAGCTTCACGAGATGATGAAGGGGGCCCAGACCGGCAAGAAGTTCCGGCAGGTGTATCTCCGCGAGGGGTTGGATGCCCGGACGGTGCTCAAGGCTCACTTGTCGCTGGCGAAGGTGCAGATGCAGCATCATCAGCAAGGCATGCTCGAGCGGGCCGGGACGGAGTTGATGTGGCAGCTGGCGACCAAGACGCTCGACAAGGCGCAGGCCGACGCCGAGGGGCCGCTGTTTTCACCCGATCAGTTGGACACCGCGGTCGGGCTGATGAATCAGGCGGCCCCGGAAACTTTCGAGCAGATGAAGCAACTCGGGCAGGTCGACGACGCTTCGGTTGAGGACGTCAGCAAGATGATCGGCCAGAAGCTGCCGAGCGCCGCGGAAGTCGGCAAGGCGCTGGATGCGGTCGATCCGAAGTTGCTGGCCGAGGCGATCGGTCAGGTCGCCGCGGGAGCGGGAGCGGACACGACGGCATGGAACGCGCACGTGGGCATGGTCGATTCATGGGCGATCGAAGAACTGTGGCGACTGCTTGCCGATGAGTGGCTCCCCGACGACGAGATGGACATGCTCGAAACGAAGCTGGAACCGCACCAGTTGCCGGCAGCTCAGTTGCCGACGCTGAACGACGAAGCTCTGCGTCAGATCAACACGGCCTTCAAGAACATCGGCCTCAGCGAGGATGACTTTGCGCTGCTGCCTCCGCCTCAGCGGTTGACCCCGGAGCAGATGCAGCAGCTTGCCGCGGCGGCGGGGGCGTGCAACGCGAGCAAGCTGTCGCTGCGGGCGCGCATGGCGAAACTCGAAAACGTCAAGCTGATCGATGCGAAGATGCTCGAAAAAATGAAGAAGGCCGGCGAATGCGACAGCAGCGGGCTGGCGGCTTTCCTGGCGGAGAATTGCAACAGCATGTCCATGTCGCAGATGCTCAGCGGCATCCCCGGGCGCGGCGGGATCACCCGCGGACGCGGCGATGCGGCGATGACGTGGAAAGACCCCGCCAGTGAGCAGGGCGCGCGTTTTCAGGAACAGATGTTGCCGACGGACAATCTCGAAGCGCTTAAAAACAGCGACCTGGTCGGCGTGAGCCTCGGCGCGCCGGAAGTTACCGAAGCCAAGGCCGCCACATCGTCGAGTGCGTTGGCGAACACGACCGCCGGGGGCGGATCGGCCAGCAAGCAGACCCTCCTGCCGCGGCATCGCGCCGCCGTGCAGCAATATTTCAAACGTGAGTGAACCGTATGACACCAACGCCGTCGTTGCTTGACGTTTCCGAGCTTGAACCGGCCGCCGAACGCGTGCGGCAACTGCTCGAACAACTCGATCGCATTCTGTTGGGTCGAAGCGAACTGCATCGCATGGTGCTCGTGGGCGTCCTTTCACGGGGCCACATCCTGCTCGAAGGGCTGCCCGGTGTCGGCAAGACAGCCCTGGTCAAGGCGCTCGGCGAACTGATGAGCCTTCAGTTCAACCGCGTGCAGTTCACACCCGACCTGATGCCCGGCGATATTCTCGGCAACCACATCCTGCAGGACACCGACTCCGGCCGGCGCGAGATGACCTTTCAGCCGGGCCCGATCTTCACCAACATTCTGCTTGCTGACGAAATCAATCGCGCCTCGCCGAAGACACAGTCGGCCATGCTCGAAGCCATGCAGGAGCGATGTGTGACCATGCTCGGAGTGACGCGCCCGCTGCCGGATCCGTTTTTCGTGCTGGCTTCGCAGAACCCGATTGAATTGGAAGGCACCTATCCGCTGCCGGAAGCGCAGCTCGACCGTTTTCTGTTCAAGCTGCACGTCGGGGATGTTCAGGCGGAAGTGCTGGAGCAGATCATCAGCTCGCGCCGGCGCGGCGAGGCCCCGAAGACCGACTTCCAGTTGACGGGCGAACAACTGGCCGAGCTGTTCGCCGTGATGGAACGCATCTTTCTGCCGAAGCCGGTGTCGCGTTACATCGCACGGCTGGTCGCGGCGACGCACCCCGGCGGCGGCGAAGCGACCGAGGCGGTCAACCAGTACGTCAGCTACGGCGCTTCGCCCCGCGCGGCAATCGCCATGGCTGAAGCCTCACGGGCGTGTGCGCTGATCGCCGGGCGGCCGACGGTCGGGTTTGAAGACGTGCGGGCAGTCGCGGCGGCGGTGCTCAACCATCGCATGATTCTGAATTACAAATCACGATTCGATCGGGTCAGCACCCGCGACGTGATCGACGGCTTGCTCGAATCACTCGACGAAACCGGGCTCGATCTTCCTTCGGACATGCAGGTCACTGCAACAGGCGAGGCATCGTGAAACAGAGGCGCGTTCACATCCGGGTCGCAGGTCGTGCGCTGATCGTGCTGGGGTTGATGCTCGCGATGAGCGCGGCCGCCGCGCGGGCCGAGCGCTACGGCGACATCACCGTCACCACCCAATCGCATGCCGGCGGCGAGACCGACCACGGCTACGCCGAGTACACCTACAACGTGACCAACGATTCGAAGACGGCCGCTCACCAGGTCATGTTGTGGATGGAACATCGCGGCGGCAGCGCGTCAGACCACATTTATCGCATCAGTCAGAGCATCCGCGTCGAGCCCGGGGCCAAGGGGCAGATTCAATTGCTCCAACCGCCGCTGCCGATGTACAGCTCGTCGGTGGGCGTGGCCATCGACGGCACAGAGCAACGACGCCAACTCGTCAGCGGCAGCGTCGAGCACATGCAGCGATTCATGTGGGGCGGCGCCGGTGGCGGCGGCACGTCGGACATCGCCGTCATGCACACCCGATCCGTCAACCAGTCCAACCTGCGTTCGCGCATCGATGCCGAGTTCGGCACGCCCAGCACAGGGGGATGGTCGCCGGCCGAAAGGCAGTATGTGCAGAATGAATTGCCGGTCGATGCGTGGCCGCAGTCGTGGCTGGCGTATTCGCGATTTGATGTGATCGCCGTGACGGGTGACGACATGCGTCGCATGCCGGCAGCGGTGCGCGATGCGATCGTGTCATATGTCCAGATCGGCGGCACGCTCGCGGTGTTCGGGCCATGGGAAGCGCCTGTGTCGTGGCAACGCACGACGGGCGCCTCGCAGAATTATTCCGTGGGATTCGGCCGCGTCATCGAGATCGAAACGTCGGACATGAGCCAGTGGACGACGACGCAGGTGCGAACCTTCGGCAACGAGGCGGCGCAAACCAGCAAACCGTTCGACCACCGGCTCAGCGTCAAGGCGGCAAACAACGCCTTCAGCGTCGTGGACAATCTCGGCGTGCCGGTGCGTGGGCTGTTCGGGCTCATGCTGGTGTTCGCGGTGTTGATCGGGCCGGTGAACCTGGTGCTGCTGAGCAAGAAGAAGCGGCGGATGTGGTTGCTGTGGACGGTGCCGGCAATATCACTGGCGGCCTGCGGGGCGGTGTTCACTTACAACATTTTCGCCGAAGGCTGGACCGTACACAGTCGCACGCAGACATTCACGATCCTTGATCAGAACACGCACCGCGCCGCGACGATCGGGTGGTGCGCGTTCTACGCACCGCTGGCCCCCGGCGACGGGCTGCACTTTTCACGGCAGACCGAATTGAACCCGCAGGTGCAGACCCACCGATACACCGGCAGCGGCAATGCCCGCAGCGTCGACTGGACCCGCGATCAGCACCTGGCCTCGGGATGGATCACATCGCGCGTGCCGGCCCACTTCAAGCTTCGCAAGGTCGACGTTGAGCGACGTCGTGTCGATATCGCGCAGCTTTCAGATGGCCACTTCACCGCCACCAATGGTCTGGCCGTCGACATCCGCGAGTTCTACTACGCCGCCGAAGACGGCACGCTGTATCACGCCGCCGACATCCCCGCCGGTGAAAAAGTCACGCTGGAAATCGAGGCATCTCACCCGAAGGTTGGCACGCCGCCCGCGGATGCGTTGCGCCGTCTGTACAGCGACGATTGGCTGAACGCCGTGAAGGTTGAACGCATTCGTGACGACATCCATCGCGATCGCCTGCTGCGGCGTGGCGATTACGTGGCGATTCTCGAATCGACGCCGTTTCTCGAGGACGCCTTGCCCGGTGCGGTCGCCCGCCCTGAGCCCAGCGTTCTGTACGGCATCACGACGGTGGTGCGGCC
Organism: Planctomycetales bacterium ZRK34; assembly: GCA_014873095.1. Classification (GTDB taxonomy): domain Bacteria; phylum Planctomycetota; class Phycisphaerae; order Phycisphaerales; family Zrk34; genus Zrk34. The sequence goes on along the minus strand of CP050848.1, from coordinate 654,116 downwards.
ATGAAAGTAGAAGTCAACAATCTCAAGCGTCATTTCGGTACGACCCGCGCGGTCGACGATATCACCTTCTCGTTTGAGTCCGGGCAGATCTTCGGGTTCGTCGGGCCCAACGGCGCCGGTAAAACCACCACCATGCGCATCCTCGCCACGCTCGATGAGCCCACCGCCGGCGACGCCACCATCAACGGTCATTCCGTCGTCGAGCGCCCCGAGCACGCCCGTCGCATGATCGGGTATATGCCCGACAATCTCCCGGTCCACCGCGACATCTCCGTTCACGAATACCTCGACTTCTTCGCCCGGGCCTACGGCATCGGCTCGCCGAAGCGGCAGCAGGTCGTCGAATCCGTCGAGGAGTTCACCAACCTCATGGGCATTCGCGAGAAGATGCTCAACGCGCTGTCCAAGGGCATGAAGCAGCGCGTCTCGCTGGCGCGGGCGCTGGTGCACGATCCGCCGCTGCTGATCATGGATGAGCCGGCCGCCGGACTTGACCCGCGGGCGCGTGTCGAGCTGCGCGAGCTTTTAAAAGTGCTGGCCCAGCAGGGCAAGGCGATTCTCATCAGCTCGCACATCCTCACCGAGCTGGCCGAAATCTGCGACGGGGCGGTGATCATCGAAAAAGGTCGCATCCTCCGGGCCGGCACGATGCACAACATCTCCCACGGCGGCGACGCCCCGACCCATCGCACCATGATCATCCGCAACTACGGCTCCAACGAAGAACTTTGCAAAGCTCTGCTGGAGATGCCGCATGTCGAAGCGGCTCGCCTGGTCGGTCCCAGCGTCGAGGCCGACGTCGCCGGTGATGAAGAAACCTGTTGCGACCTGCTGGCCGAACTGCTGCGTCGAAACTTCCGCATCGCCGAGTTCCACCAGCGCAAGGCCGACCTTGAAGAGCTGTTCATGACGATCACCAGCGGAGAAGTGCAGTGAGTGCATTAACGAACATCTTTTCGGTCGTCGACGATCGCATGAACCCGATCGTGGTCAAGGAGCTGCGTCAGGCCGTGGCGGGCAAGTTCGTCGCTTCGGTGCTGATGCTGTTTCTGGCGGTGCAGCTAGCCACGCTCGGGTTGTTTCTCATGCTCGATGACAGCGCCGGCGCGGCGGGTAATTTCGAAGCGGGGCGGACCGTGTTCATGGTGCTTTCGGCGATTCTGCTGGGCACGTGTCTGCTGTTCGTGCCGGCTTACGCGGCGATACGCCTGGCCGCGGAGCGATCCGGCACGCAGGTCGATCTGCTCTACGTGACGACGATCCGCCCGCGCTCGATCATCTGGGGCAAGTTCGCTTCGGCGATGATGGTGACCGTGTTGATCTACTCAGCGTGTCTGCCGTTTTTGTCGCTGACGTATCTGCTGCGCGGCATCGACCTGCCGACGATCTTCACGCTGCTGGGCATCGACTTTCTGATCGTGTCCGCGTCGAACATGTTTGCGATCTTCCTGGCGTGCATCCCGGCCAACCGCGTGCTCAAGTCGATGCTGGCGCTGGTCGGACTCGGCACATTGATTACCGTGTTTTCCATGACCATCGGTATGACGTCGTCGCTGATTTTCTACAGCGGCGGCATCGGTGCGTCGGACTTCTGGCAGGGCATGGCCGTGTTCACCGTGTTGACGATCGCGCTGACCGGGCTGATGTACGTGATCAGCGTGGCGATGGTGTCGCCGCCTTCGTCAAACCGGGCGCTGATCGTACGTGTGTATCTGACGGCCGCCTGGCTGGTGATCGGCGGATACATGTTCATCTGGAGCCGAATCATCACCGACCACGCGCCGGTCATCGCGTGGGTCATTCTGACGGTGTGCATTGGATGCGTGGCGATCTTGGCATCGGTCAGCGAACGCGACGCCTGGGGCGCGCGGCTCCGCGGGATGATCCCCCGCAACTTTCTGCTGCGGCGGTTGGCGTTCGTGTTCTACAGCGGAGCCGCGGGGGGCGTCGCATGGATCGTGATCCTCGTCGCCGCGACGGGCACGCTGGCCTGGTGGTGGGGAACGACCTTCTCCAGCTATTCAAATCATCATGATCTCAACGAATGCCTGGACCTCTGCATCCCGATGGCGCTGTACTTTTTCGCCTATGCGATGACAGCCATGATGCTCCGCCGCCGCCTGATGCGCCGCTTGATCACGCCAAACAATACCTACGCGCTGACGCTGATTCTGATGGCGATCGGGACGATCCTGCCGCTGACGATCGGGTGGATCGTCTCAGGTAAAACGTTTTACCGCATGCCGAGTGAGTATTACCTGACGATGCCGTTCGTCATGTTCGTCAATGATCACGTCCGCCAGACGGCGTGGTGGTTCGGCAGCGTCTGGGCGGGGGGCATTCTGGTGATGAGCCTGCCGTGGTTTTTCGCCCGGGCCCGCCAGTTTCAACCGTTGCCCTCAACCCCCGCGCCGGTGGAGCCTTCCGAACCAGCGAACCCCGAGCCCGACTCTCCCGACGCCTAACCCATGCCCGATGATTTTGATGCCATGTTGATCCGGGGCGAGCAGGTCGGCTCGCGATACGCGCTGACGATGCCGCGGCGTGTGCCGATGGGGCTCGCCGGGGCGCAAGTGGGACAGCAGGCCGGTTCGAGTCTCGAGTTCAAGGAACACCGCGAATACATGCCCGGTGACGACCTGCGCCGCATCGACTGGTCGGCCTACGCACGCTCGGATCGACTGCACGTCAAGCTCTACCGCGAAGAGGTCAGCCCGCATGTGGACCTGCTGCTGGATGGGTCGGCCTCGATGGCGCTGACCGGTTCCCGCAAGGCCGGAGCCGCGGTCGCGCTCGCCGCCGCCTTCGCCGCCGCCGCGGCCAACAGCGGGTATACACACGCCGCCCACATGGCCCGCGACGGTTGTCACAGCATCGTCAATGGTCACGAGCCGCCTTCGCTTTGGCGCGATCTGCGGTTTGATCACGATGAACCGTTGCACGAGTCGCTGCAGCGCATGCCGCCGCGCTTTCGGGCGCAATCGATCCGTGTACTGATCAGCGATCTACTGTTCATGGGCGATCCGTCGATCGTGTTGCAACAGATTGCGACGCGGGCCGCGGTCGTGGTGGTGGTGCAGCTTCTGGCGCGGGCCGACGCCGAGCCGCCGCAGCGCGGGTCTGTTCGGCTGGTGGATTCAGAAACCGGCACGTTGCAGGAAGTGTTCATCGATGCCGCTGCGCAACAGCGCTACCGAGCGGCGCTGGCCCGTCACCAGGAAAACTGGAACCGGGCCGCCACGCAGGTCGGCGCGACGATGGTGACACTGGTCGCCGAGAACCTGCTGGCCGAGTGGGATCTGCGCGAGCTGGTTGAAACCGAAGTGTTGAGGGTGTCGTAATGCCGACGTTTCTGGCGCCGCTGGCCTTGATTGGTCTGGCATCGCTGCCGGCGCTGGCGGCGATCTACTGGCTGCGCAATCGGTATCGCCGACAGACGGTTTCAAGCCTGATGCTGTGGTCGGAAATGGCGCAGGCACGCGAAGGCGGCACGAAACTGCAGCATCTACAGGTGCCGCTGTTGTTCCTGCTGGAACTGCTGGCGCTGGTGATGCTGGCGCTGGCGGCTGCGGGGCCTCGCATGCTGGCGGCGACGACGCGCCTGCCGCTGGTGATCGTGCTCGACGATTCGTATTCGATGCAGGCACGCGGCTCGGTCAGTGATCAGTCGGCGCGCACGCAGGCGATGGCCGCCATCGTCGAAGTGCTCGAAAGCGATCTGTACACGGCGCGGTTTGTGCTGGCGCGTGACAAGCCGCTGGTGCTTGGCGAGGCGGTGCAGCAGACGGGTCAGGCCGAGGCGCTGCTGGAAGGCTGGCGGTGTCAGTGGCCGTCTGCGGATGTGTCAGCGGCTACAGCATTGGCGATGCAACTGGGCGGTGACAACGAGCGCGTGCTGGTGATCACCGATCACGAGCCGGCGATCAAACCCGAAGGCGGGCGCATCCAGTGGTGGGCCTACGGGCGCGATCGGCCCAACGTGGCGATCGTCAACGCGACCCGTTCCAACGAAGGCGACCGCGATCGACTGCTGATTGAACTGGCCAACTTCGCGGCTCAACCCGTGCGCGTACCGCTTAAAATTTCGCATGACGGCACGACGCTCCAGCAGCAGACGGTGAACCTCGCCGAGCGTCAGACCCGCTCGATATTCGTTGACGTGCCCACCCAAACGCCCGTGCTGACAGTACGGCTCGGTGATGACGAACTCACAGTCGACAATCACGTGGACCTGGCCCCGGTGCAGACACCGCCCGTGCGCGTCGGGCTGGCAATCAACGACGCCTCGGTGCAGCAGTATGTTCAGCGGGCGATCGAGGCGACGGATCGAGCGGCCCTTGTCACGGCCGGCGAGCAGTTGCTGATCACTGATCGCACGGCCGCGACCAATGCGCCGCATCGCTGGGTCATTCACCTGCAGCGTGATGAACCGGCCCAGGCCTACCTCGGCCCGTTCGTGATCGATCGCGCCCACCCGCTGAGCGAAGGCCTTTCGCTCAGCGGTGTCATCTGGGCGGCGGGTGAAAGCCAGTCGCTGCCGGGCCGACCGATCATCACGGCTGGCAACATCACGCTGCTTTCTGATGTTGAATACCCGTCTGGCCGCCATGATGTGCATCTGCGTCTGCGGGCCGAGTTGTCATCCATGCAGAACTCGCCGAACTGGCCGATTCTGTGGTGGAACATGATCGCTTGGCGGGCGGAGCACATGCCCGGCCCGCGGCGGGTGAATGTCCGCGTCGGTGAGACGGTGGTGGTGAACCTGCCGCAGAATATCGAAACGGTCCGCGTGATGAACCCCGTGGGCGAGGCGATTGATCTGGCGGTGACGGACCATAAGGTGAGCATGCCGGCGGACGCAGCGGGGCGCTACGAGATTGCCGCGGGTTCTGACACGTATGCGTTGCAGGCGAATGTGCTGGATCGTGAAGAGTCGGACCTTTCACCGCGCGGGGCGGGGCAGTGGGGCGACTGGGCGCAGGCGGCGGTATTCAGTTGGGAGTATCAGTCGGTGGCGTGGGTGTTCGGGCTGATCGCCGCGGCATTGATGACCGGGCATCTGTACCTGGTCAGCCGATCAGCGCAGCAGGGGAGGCAGTCGCTATGACGTTGCTGTCACCGATCTGGCTGCTGCTGGCAATTCCGTTGGGTTTGTCGATGTGGCTTTGGCCGCTGCCGACGCGGGTGTTGACCGCCATGCGGGTGATAGTGGTCGCGCTGCTGTTGATCGGATTGGCGGGTGTGACGATCGAGTTGCCGAGTCGTGCGGGAACGGTCGTGGTGGTGGCGGACCGCTCGCTGTCGATGCCGGGTGACGCGACGCGGGCTGAACTCGAAGCCATCGGCCTGGTCGGCAACGCCATGGGCGCCGGGGATCAACTGGGCGTGATCAGTTTCGGCCGCACGGCAGTGACCGAACTCGCTCCGCAGGCGGCGAAGTTTGATCGGTTCATCTACGACGTCGGCGCCGATGCATCGAACCTGCATGCGGCGATGGAGCAGGCGGTGTCGCTGATTCCGCCGCAGTCGCCGGGGCGGATTCTGTTGCTGACCGACGGTCGCTGGACGGGGCGCGACCCGACGGCCGTGGCCTCCCGCGCTGCCGCCCGCAACATCAGCATCGATTACCGGTTGGTCGAGCGAGCCGTCGCCAGCGACCTGGCCATCGAAGACGTTCAGGCCCCGCCGACGGTGAATCCCCGCGAGGCGTTCATGTTGACAGCATGGGTCGCTTCACCGACGCCGCAGACCGTCGCCTATGAACTCAAGCGTGGTGATCAACGGCTGGCAGCCGGTCGTCGCACACTCACGGCGGGGCTCAACCGGTTGACGTTTCGCGATGTCGTCGAAGAACCGACTACTGCGGCGTATGTGCTCAGTGTGCGCGGCAACGAGTTGGACCCGGTGCCGGAGAACAACACGGCGAAAGTTCTCATCGGCGTCGAAGGCGTCAAGCCCGTGTTGCACCTGACGGAGAAAACCGATTCGCAACTGGCGAAGCTGCTCCGCACCGGCGGGCTCGACATGCAGGTGCGCCACCCGGACCAGGCGGCATGGTCGCTGGCGGATCTGTCCGGCTACTCGGCGGTGATGATCGAGGAAGTCGGCGCCGGCAAGATCGGTCTGCCCGGCATGACGAATCTTGCCGAGTGGGTCCGGCAGACCGGCAGCGGGCTCATGATGACCGGCGGGCAGACCGCGTTCGGACCCGGCGGATATTTCAAGAGCCCGCTGGAGCCGATCATGCCCGTGTCGATGGAACTGCGACGCGAGCACCGCAAGCTTTCACTGGCGATCGTGGTGGCGCTGGACCGGTCCGGCTCGATGGCGATGACCACGCCCAGCGGGCGCACCAAGATGGACCTCGCGGACCTCGCCGCGGCGCAGGTCGTCGACATGCTCACGCCGATGGACGAGTTCGGCGTGTTGGCGGTCGACTCAGCCGCACACGAGATCGTCCCGCTGGCCCCGCTGGACAATCCCGGCGACGTGCGCCAACGCATTCTCGGCATCGACTCGATGGGCGGGGGCATCTTCGTATTTGAAGCGCTGTCCAACGCCGCCCGCATGCTGGAAAAATCAAAGGCGGGCACGCGCCACATCATCCTCTTCGCCGATGCGCAGGATTCCGAGGAGCCCGGCCAGTATGTCGACCTGCTCAAGCACGCCCGTGCCGCAGGCATCACCTGTTCGGTGATTGGGCTGGGCAAGCCGACGGATGTTGACGCGGGGTTGCTGCGTGATGTGGCGGCGCGCGGCGATGGTCGCATCTTCTTCACGGAAAACCCCGAAGAACTGCCGCGGCTATTCGCGCAGGACACGTTCGTCGTCGCCCGCAGCAGTTTCATCGATGAGCCGACACCGGTGAAAGTCACGCCGGGGCTGACCACGCTGACCACGAAGGTGTACAGCGACACCACGCCGCCAGACATCGGCGGATACAACCTCACGTACCTGCGCGATGGGGCGAATCTTTCGATGGTGACCACCGATGAGTACGCCGCGCCGGTGTTGGCATCGTGGCAGGCGGGGCGCGGGCGGACGCTCTGTTACACCGGCCAGGTCGACGGTGAATTCACCGGTCCGATCGCGCGGTGGAATGAATACGGCGACACGCTGACCGCCATGGTCCGATGGACCGCGGGGCAGCGGTTGGACCTGCCGAACAACATGGTGCTGACCCAGCGGCAGGACGAAGGCGTTGTCCGCGTCAAGCTTCACCTTGATCCGCAGCGGGAGGCGACGGGGCTTGATGCGATGCCGAATGTGTCCATCCTGCGGGGGCGACCCGGTGAGAAGCCCGAAGCGGCGGACGTGACGATGACGTGGCTGGACGCCGACACGGTGGGCGTCGAGTTTGACCTGTTCGGATCGGAAACAGCGATTGCGACGGTGTCATTTTCGGGGAGTGCGGGGGGCGGTCATCCGCCGATCGCGCTGCCGGCGGTGACGCTGCCGTATTCGCCGGAGTTCAAACCCGTCAGCACACAGCGCGGTCCGGCGACGCTGGCGCGACTGGCCGCGGCGACATCGGGCATTGAGCGGCTCGACCTGCCGGCAATCTGGGAGGCGCTGCCGAAGCTGCCGCGGCGCATCGATCTGAGCCCGTTCATTCTCAGCGCGGCGTTGCTGATGTTCCTGCTGGAAGTGCTCGAACGCCGCACCGGCGCGGTGGCGCTGGTGTTGACCGCGGGGCGTGTGCGGCGGCCGACCGTGATCGAGGAAGAACCCAAGCCCGCAAGCAAGCCGGCGAAAGTCGCTCGCAAGTCTCGACCGCAGAAACCGGCGAAGACACCCGCCGAAGCGGCCGGGGTGACGGTACCCGAAAAAGATAAACCCGCACCGCCGCCGTCCACACCCCAGCCGACCGGCTCGGTGATGGACGCGCTGTCACAGGCCCGCCGCCGGGCGAACGATCGCACTCGCCGGTCGGACGATTAGTTTGATGAATCAATGGCCGCCGCAGCCACAGGCGCCTTCGCCATCGTCGTCGGTCTGTTCGATGGTGGCGTCGGCTTCGAGGGTTTTAATGAACTGCTGTAAGCGTTCGCCGCGCTGTTGCTCGGTGAAGTGGGCGAGCACCTCGTCATGGACTTCGTCCAAGGGGCGGGCGACGGCCGGTTCGTGCTCGACGACCTTCACGATGTGAAAGCCGAACGACGTGCCGAACACGGGGCTGATCTCACCGACGCGGAGACTGAAGGCGACAAGCTCGAATTCTTCCATCAGCTCACCGCGCTTGAAGGTGCCCAGGTCGATCGGATCGTGGGCCTGGGCGCGTTCTTCTTCCGAGGCCTGGTCGTACTCGCGGACTTTGTCGGAAACATCCCGGGCGACGGCTTCGAAGTCTTCACCGTCGAGCAGGCGGCGGCGGGCCTGTCGCATCTGCTCGTAGGCCTCGGCGCGATCCTCGCCACGCGCCGGCGCCCGCAGGATGTGAATCGCGTGCAGGCGCTCTTCGGTCATGTAGCGATCGAGGTTTTGGTCGTAGTAGGCGGAAAGATCCTGCTCGGTCGGCTCGGGCAGATCGGCGCAGACCTCGTCGATGAGTGTTTTGACACGCAGGTTCATCGCCAGGTCGCTGCGGATGAGGTCTTCCTGCTCGGGGCCCACGCCGTTGGCGATGTAGAACTGGGTCTCGCCGCCGTGCTCGTCTTTGAGCTTCTGCAGGGCGGTGTCGACCTCGGCGTCGGTAACCGAGTCGATGCGCCGCTCGGCTTCCTGGGCCAGCAGCACACGGGCGACGATGTTGTTGCGGGCATAGCCGCGGAACTCCTCGTCGCGCTCGCAACACCCGGCGAAGGGATTGAGCTGCTCGAACGACGCCTTGATGCTCGAAAACTCCTGGTCGAGCACATCCGCGTCGATGACCTGTCCGTTGATGATCAAACCCATGCGGCGCTCAGCGTCCTTTGTTCAGCAGGAGGTAGGTGCCGGACTTGCCGGCGACGGCGATGTCGAGGCGGCCGTCGCCGTTGAAGTCGGCGGTGCGAATCTGCAGGCCGATGCCGACCTGTCCCTCGTTGATCGTGTGGCGGGAGAACTTGCCTTCGCGGCTGATGGTGTAGTAGTAGATGCAGGGCGGTTCGTTGCCGCCGGGGTCTTTACCGTTGTGGGCCCAGACGCGCTTGCCGGTGATCAACTCGGGGCGGCCGTCGTTGTCGAGGTCGGCCAGGTGCAGGGCGTGGGCCTGCGAGTAGCTATTGTCGATCTCGTGTTTTTCCCACTGCAGTTCGCCATCGGCGGAAGGCTCAAGCTGACGCCACCAATAGATGCCGTAGTCGTGACCGTTGCTCCAGATCAGATCGTTGCGGCCGTCGCCGTCGACATCGAACACCTGCATCGGGCAGCAGGCTTTCATCTTCCAGACGGGGTGATAGATCCAGGTCTTGGACATCGGGTCGGCCTTGGGCTGTTCGTACCAGCCGGTGCCGACGAGCACATCCTGTCGACCGTCGCCGTTGAGATCACCGAAGCCGATGCCGTGTCCGTGGCCGCTGGGACCGAGCGTGACTTTGCTGGCGGTGATCAAGCCCTTGTCGTTGCGCTTGAGCTGGTGGGCGATCAGCGGGGCTTTGTCGGTCCAGTCGTTGGTGATCCACTCGGGGGCGTGGTCGCCGTCGATGTCGTGCAGGTAGGCTGCTTCGTTGTGGACGGCGCCGGTGTCGACCAGCAGGTTCTGCTTCCAGCGCAGGCCGCGGGTCAGCCCGTCGGGGCCTGGGTTGCGATACCAGAACACCTTGGTGTCCATGAACGCGCCGGACAGCACATCGATGTAGCCGTCGTTGTCGATGTCGATGGTGTGATCACCGTGGCTGGTGACGTAGCCGTTCCAGTCGGCGATGTCTCGGACGGGGTGGGGCACGAAGTCGGGATTGGGATACCACATGCGGCCGGCGACGATGTCGGGCTTGCCGTCCTTGTTGAAGTCGGCGATGTCGATGCCTTCGTTCAGATCGTGGGCGAGCTTGCGGATTTCGAATTGGATATCGTCGCCGGCGACGGCCGCCGAACAACCGACCGCCAGCAGGCAGAGCATCAGGGCGTTACGCATGGGACAGGCCTCCGAGGGGTAAGGACAACATGATAGCCCAACGGCGGGCGGAGGTGGATCATGCAGTAAAAAACCCCCGTGAATCGAAATTCACGGGGGTCGTGTTGATACAGGTTGTCAGGCGGATCAGAAGCGACGGCTCAAGAGCATGGCTCCGAGCATCAGCAGACCCGCGGGCAGCGACGCGGGGGTCGGCACGAGGGGGGTTTCCGGCGGTGTGTCGCCGTCCGGGCGGGCGATGTAGCCGGAGATGTCATCGCCGTCGACATGCATGCTGTCGCCGAAGTACAGGTTGGTCAGGGCATCTTTGGCCTTGAGGAAGACGTCGCCCCAGACCGGTGCGCGATTCGAGTCGAACTTGAAGTACAGCGTGCCGTTGTAATCGCTGCCAAACAGTTCGTGACCGGCGTCGAATTTGACCGCACCGGTGATGCCGTCGATTTCGTTGTCACCGCCGGTGCCGAAAGCCAGGGGGCCGCTGTAGGCCACGTAGCCGCCATCGCCCTTGACCATGATGTTGGTGATGGCATTGGGGTCGGCGAGTTCACCCTTGTCTGTGACCGCGTTGTCGGTCAGGTCCAAGACCCAATGGCTGATCTGCTTGTTGTCTCTGCCCGCGCCGGCGAAACCTTCGAAGGTGTATTCGTAGGTATAAACGCCACCGCTTTCGGTGATGCTCCAGGAGATCGATGCGTTGGGCCACTGGGTGCTGTCGGTCGGCGCGAGCACCAGTTCACCCGCGGTGACTGAACGCGAGCCGGTAAGATCGGCGCTGGTGCCGTAGACCGTTGCAGCCTGCGTGGACGCTGCAAAGCTGCCGACAGCAGCCATTGTGAGTGCAATCGCAAGCACACGAACATGGTGCAAGCCCGACCGCTGATCATTGTTTACGAACATACGATAACCTTTCGTCTTTCTCAGAGTGCTGTGCAAACTCTAAATTGAGTGCGTCTATCGACGCGTGCTACGAGGATCAGGATTCAACTCAATGGAATGAGCTTCCATCTTTCTCAGTGTGTTACCCAACAGGCATGTCGATTGCGTTTACCCGACGCATGCTGCGGTGCTGCGAGGCTCAGAGCATCAGTGTGGCAACAACGATGACGGCTATCAGCCGTTGAATCAGTTGCCGTTTGCGAATGGCTAACAAGGGTTGGTCCATCGTGCTCTCTAAGCCTGTTGCGATATCCAAACGCCCATGGGCGCTGATATCTGTCGTCTTATGAACCAGTAAGCTAAAACGATGCCAAAGTATGAAGATTTTGCCCGCTTGGGTGTAAGTTGTTTGTATGAAGTATCTTGCGTTGTGGTTTAAAGTGGGAATTATGTGCGGATTACGCAGGGAAGCAGTACCAGAGTGGCCCTGATTCGAAATGTAGGGGCCATAATGTGACATTCGGTGGGCGGAGGGATTCATGCCGGCCCAACCGGATTTGGCCGGGTGGCGCGAGAATGAAAAAGGCCGCCGACATGTACTGTCGGCGGCCCGTGATCAGAGCCAGGTAAGAGGCAGTCGTGTCAGGTTGCTTTGCGGATTCGCCGCCCCATCATCAGACCGCCGAGCAGAACCAGGCCGCCGGTCGCCGCGGCCGGTGTGGGGATCAGCACGCCGCCGCTGATGTAGAACTCTTCGAAGCCGTTGTTGTCGTCCTTGTACTGGATTTCGACCGTGATGGCGCCGTTGAACCACATCGGATTCATCAGGTTGATGTTGCGGTTGAACGCACCCCAGTCGATCGAGGCGCCGTCGCCGTTGTCGGCCAGCAGCTCATCGCGCTGCACGATACCGTCGCCGTCGTCATCCCAACCGAAGTCGAGCAGGCCGTCGGCATCGACATCGAGGCCTGTGCGGCCGGGCAGGTAGAGGAAGCCGTCGTCGGTGGGATTCTCGTTGTATTCGAACTGATCGAGCGAGTCGTCGGTTTCGTCGACCAGGCCGTTGGTCAGACCGGCCATCATGGCCAGTGAGCCGTTGGGATCATCGAAGAGGTAAAGTTCAAGGACATCACCGCTGCCGACGAGGCCGGGCAGTTCGGAAGCGATTTCAGCTGCGGTCTTGCCCAGCAGGTTGTTGGGGTCTTTGTAAAGTCGCACCACGCCGCGGAACCACAGGTCGCCGGACTCTTCCTCGCCTTGCTGGTTCTGATCGAGGGTGAATACCGGTGAATTGGTGCCGGGATTGATCAGGTTGATCACGTCCAGCAACTGCGAGCCGAGCATGACGTTGTCCACGGTGTTGCCTGCTCCGTTGTAGTCGACACCGTACCAGTGGGCGGGTGTGTTTTCCGAGGTCAGCAGGTTGAATTCGTTGTCGTCGCCGTTGGGATCGCCTTCGACGTCGTTGGCGCCGTCGTCGCCGTCCTGGTCGTACACATCGCTGTTGGTCATGCGATATGCATCAGGCAGGGTGAACCCGAGCGAGCCGCTGTAGTCGTTGCCGGTGTTGCCGGTGCCGGTGAAGATGCGGATCGCATCGGTGGTGCCCGACGGCGCGGTGGGCACATCGGTTAACTGCCCGGACCCGCCGGCGATGGGGTTCATCGGGTTCACGGGTTCGGCGAGGATGTGGTAGTTGAACACGACCCAGCCGGGATCACCGTAAAACTCGACATAAGACGGGTCCGATGCCGCGATCTGGACCTGGTCGATCGGCACGTTGGCGGCCGTGGCCAGGCGTGATGCTCCCAGCAACACAAGAATCACTAAGCCGATACCCATTGCCCCCCGCCAGATGTCTTTTGATCCGAATGGCTGCCTGATGTGCTGCTGGGTGTACATGCCTCTTACCCCTTACAGTGAGTTGCTGCCAGGCCGTATCGATGTGCATTGCATGGCACAACAACACGGCCAGGCCGGAATCGATTTGCAACTTGAATGTCAGTAACCCCTAGGTTGGAACCAACCCTTCTCCAGACGCGTCAATGCAGGTGCCTCGTCTTGTCAAATCTCAAACTTCTGACGTGTGCCTCGAGCAGGTGTCGCGTAGCAGAAGCGACTGTCGGCTCCCCGACAAACAAATTTGCAAATCGCACGCATCCACGTCGGATACGCTGACTTGACATGAAGAGGTAGTGCGAAATGCGTGCCTAACTCGTACAAAATGTGCACAAAGTGCGCAACGTCTGCACACTTTTGAGGTTGGGGCTTCTATCTTTCAGGTACCGGCCGAGGTACGGGATAACCCGCAGTACGGATGTGGTATCGCCGAGCAGACCAATTGGCCGGATTGGTACATGGGGGAACGCATCACTAGAGCAGGGGGCTCAACAGTCGGGCGCTATCCTGGATCAGGCGACGCCACGCGGGGCGCGCTTGCCACTGCCTGAGTGTGAGTCGCGTGGATTGCTGCATGTATTGTTTTTGATGATGGCGCAGTTCGGCGGCGGCTTCGGGACCATACAGCAGCAGGTTCAATTCGAAATTGAGTTTGAATGAGCGGATGTCGAAATTGCTGGAGCCGACCAGGGCGACGGCATCGTCGATGGTGACAGTCTTGGCGTGGAGCAGCCCTTCATGGTGCAGGTGGAGATTGACGTTGATCTCGAGCAGTTGCGCGTAGTAGGCGCGACCGGCGGTCGAGGCCAGCGGCTGGTCGCTGCGGTAGGGCACGATCATGTCGACCCGCACGCCGCGCAGCACCGCGGTCTGCATCGCCTGCAGCAACGGTTCATCCGGCACCAGGTAGGGCGATGTGATGATCACCTCGCGTTCGGCCGCATGCAGCGCCGCGACCACCAGCCGCTGATAATTCTCCGTCGGATAGGTCGGCCCACTCGGCAGCACCTGCACGATCGCCTCGCCGGTGACGCGCGGCTCCGGCAGGATGTCCGCCGATTCGAGCATTTTGCCCGTCTCGAAATACCAGTCTTCGATGAACACGCCTTGCAGGTGCAATACGACAGGCCCTGTCAGCCGCAGCATCATGTCATGCCAGACCAGATCCCTTCGCCCGTAGGTCGGGTCGACAATGTTCTGCGAGCCGGAGTAGGCGATCGAGCCGTCGATAACCACCAGCTTGCGATGATTGCGCAGGTCGAGTCGCGCCAGCCCGCGGCGAAACACATTCACCGGCAGGGCGGCAATGACCTCAACGCCCGCATCCAGCAGCGGCTGATGCAACCCCTTGAAAAGCGGGCGCGACCCGACCGCATCAGCGAGCACGCGACACGCCACGCCGCGCTGCCGCGCACGGATCAGCGCGTCGGCGATACGGCGGCCGGTCTCATCAGCTTCGAAGATGTACATGAGGATGTGTACGTGATGTTCGGCCGCGTCGATGTCGGCGATCACCCGCTCGATGACCTGTGCCGTGTCGGGCATCATCAGCACTTCATTGCCGCCGACGATCGGCAGATCGCCCAGGCGCTCGGCCAGTGTCACCAGCGACGCCTGCTCGGGCGGCAGCTGCGGGCGCGTGATGTGCGGTTGGGTTTGACCGAGTTGATTGGTCAGGTCGACCGAACTGGTGGCGCTGGCGTGCTTGCGGATGCGCCGCCGCGGCAGACGGTTTTCACCGATCAACAGGTACAGAAACAAACCGATAAACGGCTCGAAGAAAATCACCAGCAGCCACGCCATCGCTGCCGTTGTCCCGCGCCGCCGCACGAGGATCGGCATCATGGCCAGTCGAATCAGCCATTCGGCGATCAGCAGCAGCAGTGACCAATAGCTCATCAAGTGTTGTTTTCCGCAGTGACCTGTTGAATGAATGTATCCAGGTGTTGGTAGTTCAGTGCCGCCTGGGCTTTGACCTGCTGCCGCAGCGCGGGGTCTTCATGGTGGTAGCGGGAAGGATCATGCAGCAGGCAGTCGATCCACGCTTCGTAAGCGAGCGGCGAAGTGGTGTAGTCGGCCTGAAACGCGCTGCGACCGATCTGCTCGAAAAAACGCTTGGTTTTTCCGTGCTTCGACAGACTGCACGGCATCACCCCCAGGGCCCAGGCGACGATGCCCACATGCAGCTTCGTCGTCAATACCGCGTCCATCTGCCCGAGCATCGCCGTGGTTTTCCAGGGCGATTCGATCTGCAGGACGGGCGCTGCCGGTGTCACTTCGGCGGTCGCCTGTTGAAACTGCTCCAGTGACAAGCCGCCGCCGTCGTAGAGCCACATAACCTGAACCTGATCGTGCCCGTGCAACATGCGGCCGAGTCCGTGGATCAACTGGATCGTTTCCGTTTCCTGCCCCGGCATTAACGGCGGGTGCAGACACACGCGCCGGCGCCCGGGCACGCGCGGTCCGAGGTGTTGTTCTGCAAATGCATTCGCTTCGGGCGGAATATCCTGCGGTTCGATCACGATCGCCAGATCCGCGGTGACCTGCAGTTTGTCGTTCGTCACGCCGCAGTCGAGCAGCAGATCGCGGCTGGCAATGTCGCGGACACACACCTGGCGGGCTCCTCGGCAGATTGTGCGAACCCGCCGCCGCGTCGACGGCGACATCGTCGGTCCCGCGCCGACGGCCAGAATCGTGTACGGCGTACCGGTGCATCGCCAACCCAAAGCGGGAACCGAATAGCGAAGCATCCGTCGTCGGCTCCGCGGCGTGCCGTCGTCATTGAAATATCCACCCCCGCCGAACACCACCGCATCGAGGCCCAGACAATCACGCAACCCGCGCCCGCCCGGCGTTTGCAGGTCTTCACGAAAACGATTCGGCAACCACGGACAGACCACCTGATGGCCCTGGCTCTGAAGCCGGCTGCTGATGATCTGCATCAACAGCAGATCGCCGTAGTTCGGCGTGTGGTAGCAGCCGTGAATCCCAATACGCATCGTCGGTCTTCCTCGTGTTGCTGTCGCTGATTCTTTTCAGGCACAGCCCATGATAAGAGCCTGCTCGTCGCAGGCCAGCGAGTCTTTCATGATTCGCCGCGCCGCAGCAGAGTTTTGAATCGCATCATGGCCAAGTCCCACGTCGGACGATCCGCCATGCGAATCAGCGGCAGGTAAACACCCAGACTCACTACCAGCGTGATTGCCAACCGCAGCAACTGCTGCACCGTTTCCTGGTTCTCCAGCGTCACCGTTTGCGCTGCCGCCCATCCCGCCGCGCACGCGCCGCCGCCGATCAGCGTCGGGCGCAGATACGGCCCGACCGCGTCGGCCCATCCGCCGCCGACCTGCCGCATCGCCACATACATGTTCACCAATCCGAATATCGACGAGCAGATCGCCACCGTGATCGCCACAGTCAGCGCTGCGCCGTACAACGCGCTGATCGATACCGCTGTCAGAAACATCACCGCGTAACATCCGTCGACGCTCGCCTGCAGTTTGAACCGCCCGTTGGCCTGTGTCAGGCTCGACCCCAGCGCCCCGACCATGCGGATCGCCATGCCCACGCTCAGCACCTGCAGCACCGGAATCCCGTCATACCACCGCGGTGTGAACACCAGCCGCACCACCGGGTCAGCCACCGCGGCCTGCAGCAGCGCCATCGGAATTCCGATCATCGCCAGCACATCGATAGCCTGTCGGAATCCCGCCTTCTGCCGGGCCGGCTCCTGTGTCAGTCGGCTCAGCGCTGGAAACAACACCGATGACAGATTCCCCGCCAGTAGAAACAGTGTTTGCGTCGAAAGTGTGAACGCAAAAAAGTACACGCCGACCACATCCGTGCCGTGCAACCGCCCCAGCACAATGTAGTCTCCCTGCCAGTACAGCGTGCGGGCCATGTACGTGGCGAAAACGAACACCGTGTCGTTGAGCAGATGTCGCCACCGCCGAAGTTGAAGCGCCCACCGCACCCGCGGCCGAGCCAGCGACCACAACACGCCCGTACGAACCGCATACATAACCGGTAGCGGCATCACGAAGCTGTACGCTCCGAATCCCGTCGCCGCCAGCGCAATGCTCAGCCCCATTTGCAGAATCAGCATCGCCAGGTCGAGCCCCGCCAGCGTGCCAAAGCGCATCTGGCTGCTCAGTCGCGCTCGCGGTACCGTCCGCAGCGTGTCCAGCGGCGCCGACAACGCCAGCACCAGCATCAATCCGACCAGCCCCGGTTCACCGTAAAACCACACCGCCAGCGGTATCGCCGCCAGCATGATGCACATCGCCATCACGCCGCTGCTCAGCGACATCCAGAACGCCGGGTTCATCCATCGTTCGAAGTGGCGGCTCCGCTGCACCAGCACCGCCGTGATCCCCGGGTCCTGTAGTTTGTCCGTAAACGCTCGCACCGTGTACGCCAGCGCCACCAGGCCGAAGTCCTCGGGCATCAACAACGCGGTCAGTGCGATCTGAGAACCGAAGCTGACCAGTTTGCTGCCGACCGCCTGTCCGATCATCCATGCCGCACCGCGCGCCGTGGTGCGGCCCAGCGCCGGTGATTGAACCGTCGGCCTCGCCCGGTGTGCGGTCGTGTTGATCTGTCCGGGCTCTGCGGGCATGGGCCGCGGCTCCTGCGCCGGGGTAAAACGATTTCATGGTCCGGGTCACGATATTATCGACACTTCGACGCTGCCGACTCAATCTGTAGCCTGTTACGGCATGCCCGAAGCGTCGGGGGTGTCCAGCGAGCCCGCCGCTTCTTCGACATCGATGTTATGCTCGGCCGTCGGATCGATCTGTAAATACCGTGATAAAAACATCACGCCGAGGTAGAACGGCCCGGTATCCAGCAGCGCCGCGACCACTTTGAATACGTATCCCGATCCGATATAGATCGCCAACTGATGCCACTCGCCGCGCTGCGGGTCCATCGGCAGACCGCCCGCCCAGAAGTGCGTGATCGTGATCACCGCGAACGTGTCGACGAACTGGCTGACCAGCGTCGAGCCGTTGTTGCGCAGCCACAGATGCTTGCCGCGCGTCACCCGCTTCCAGAAGTGAAACAGGTACACATCGCAGAACTGCGCCGCCATGTAGGCGATCATCGAGGCGGTTACCGCGCCCATCGTGAACATGCGAATGCGGTAGAAGGCGAATTCATACGCTTCGTGATCCGGCAGGCCGTCGGGCCCCAGCGCCGGCGTCGGCGGCAGAAGGCCCCCGATCCACATGAACGCGATCACCCACAGATTCATCAGCAGCCCGACGAAGACCAGGTAATTCGCCCGCCGCCGTCCGTAAAACTCGCTGACAAAGTCCGTGCATAAAAAGGTCGCCGGGTAGGGCAGCACCCCGATCGCCACCACGAACGGTATCTCCATGCCGAACACCACAAACGACATGTCGATGAACCGCGACACCCCGAGAATGTTCAGCATCGTCATCGACGCCAGGAACAAACCCGCCAGCAGCAGAAACACCCGCTCACGCCGCTCGTGTAGCGCCGAGTCGACATAGCTGTATGGCAGTTCACCCTTCATGACCCGACAGTCTACCCGGCCATCTCGGAATTCGCCCGGTTGCCCAGCAGTTGAGCCCGCCGAACGCGCTCCCGGGCAAACAGCAGAATCACGCCCGGGCCGAATGCCCAACACAGGACCGTTCCCCCGAAGACGAGCCCCGTGTACGACCCGCGGACGCAGTAGCAATCGTCATCCGGCTTGTTCAGCACCG
The DNA here is from genome assembly GCA_014873095.1 of Planctomycetales bacterium ZRK34. Lineage (GTDB taxonomy): Bacteria > Planctomycetota > Phycisphaerae > Phycisphaerales > Zrk34 > Zrk34. The sequence goes on along the minus strand of CP050848.1, from coordinate 635,555 downwards.
CAATGTGAACCGGCACGCAGATGATCAACTCCACCACACTGCCCGCGATCAATCCCCGCAGCAGGCGGCTCAGGCGCGTGTGTCGATCCGTCTGCCCGTCGCGCCAGTACATGAAAAAGATCACCGCCCAGATCACCCACAGCCCACCGACAATCGCCGGCCCGACCCATCGCCGATCGACCTCCATCTGCATGCGCGGGCCTTCGGCGCCGAGCATCGTCATCCACCACCCCGGCAGTTCCAACACCGCCGCGATCAGCCCCGTGCTCAGCAAGGCCGCCATCAAGCCCGCCGTGCTGATGGCGGTGCTCATCGGCCGTCCCGTCTTGCCCAGTTCGATGGTCCACCCGCGCCGCGGCATCAGAAAAAGCCACTGCATGATGATGAACACACCCAGAAAAATCGCGATCGGCCCCCAACCGCTCAGGTCATACCCGAAAACGCCCATCAAGCCATACCCGACGCCGTGTTCGTACACGCCCCCCAGCAGCAGAAACAACCCGGCGCACCAGCACAGGATCGCCGCCGCGAGCATGATCCACCGAATCCGTCCCGCGGTCGCCTGGGCCTGTGTCATGGCGTCTACCCCTGGCTGGTTTGAGTTGATCGATCAATGCGGGCGAGAGGACTCGAACCTCCACGGGTTTTACCCCACCGGAACCTAAATCCGGCGCGTCTACCAATTCCGCCACGCCCGCAGCGTGAGCGTATTGTAGCCCATCGGACTTTGCGCCGCCGCCGCTTGACCTGAGCCACGGCATGGCTAAAATCGCACCTGTAACGCCTCCCTAGCTCAATTGGCAGAGCAGCTGACTCTTAATCAGCGGGTTCAAGGTTCGAGTCCTTGGGGGGGCACTTGGCTACCAGCACCAATCAGTAAGTCGCGGAAATCCCCGGTAAAACCGGGGGTTTTTGTTTTGGGGTTCTGCCCGTTACCCCCTGTTGCGGCCCCTGACTGACCCAGATTTTGACCCATCTGATCAGCTTCCGGATCAAACCCCGCCGCCCGGTCCATCAGTTCCTCACTTGGCTGTAGGTAATGCTTCTGTGCGACGGCCTGAGAGTTGCCAAGCCAGTTGCACACATCCCACCCATACTTCTGCGTCAGTTCCGTCTGACAGGATGACCGGAGGTTCTGGAAGATGCGGGGCCACGGCTCCAGTCCAGCCTTACGGATGGTCTGCCTCATCACCTTCCGCAGATAAGCGTTTGTGCTGCGGCGGAGTTCAAAGGTGGTGATGATGTGTTCGGTTCCCTCTTCAGCTTCGTCAAAGGCCCGCTGAAGGTGGGGCATGAGTTCGGGGAAGATCGGCATGATCCGCTCACCCTTGCCTTCGTGATGCTCAGTCTTAGGAGACGTGATACGTAGCCGACGACGTGCCCAATCCACATCACCCCATTTGAGGGGAGCCAGTTCGCTGGGAACACGCAAGCCCCCGTAGCGAGCCAGGGCGACGATCAGACGCCACTGTGCGTTAGGGCAGGCCTCAATCACCTTTTCGATCTGATCACGGGTGATGAACTGCTTGTCCCGCCCAGCTACTGCGGTGGACTTCAAGCCCGCAAAGACGTTGGACGCAGCGTATCCCCGCTTTATGGCCCACCGCCAGAGAACCTTGCAGACAGCTATGTGTTTCCGATACGTCCCCGTGGCGTAGCTTTTCCCAATGAGCCACTGTTCAAACTCTTCCGCATTGACTTCAGTGATGTCAGCCATCGGGCGGGTCTCTCCGAGGAACTCCATGAGTTTCCCATGACCCTGTTTCCACTTGATGCGTGTCTCGTCTTTCACATCCTGTCGCATGGCGTAGAACTTTTCCGCCGCCTGCTTGATCGTCAGGCCCTCCGCCTGCTCACGCTTAGTCAGGATGCCGGTACGGGCAATTCGGTCATAAAGGTCATCAGTCAACCCTGCGACCCACTGACTTGTCTCCGAGTCCATCGGTAACTGTGTGATGTGCGATTCAATCAACGCTTCGACCTTCGTCAGGATCGTCCGAGCGTTCTTCTTGCTGATCTTTCCAAGGCTGATCTTCTTACGGGTCGTCTCCCCCGGCAGGATGAACCGGATATTCCGCCGCCCGTTTGATTCGTTGTGCAGAGATGCCATTGATTCGTTACTCCGTCATCTATCTTCGACTTGAATTACTAACACTGTAGGCCGGATACGTTGCCAGCGCTACGCCGTCGCCGGGATACCTTCCGTCCGCTGCTTCGTGAATGCCTCCAGGTCCGCCCGCTTGTACCTGACGATTCGCTGAGTCAGACGGACCACCGGGAGCAACCCCTGCCGCGTCAGGTTGTAGACCGTCTTCGGGCAGACCGCGAGAATCTGGGCCGCTTCGATCTGCGTGTAAAGCTGACAATCCAGAACTTCTGTTGCACTGTTCATCGTGTTGTTTCTCCAAAAGACAACGGGCAGAGCCACCATTAAGCAGCCCTGCCCGTCTTCGTGTTGAGTGTGTTATGTGAGAGTAGTGAACTACTGTTTCCCAAGGTGATAGCTTGTGAGGTTCGCCCGGCTGACGTTCAGCGGGTTCCCGTCAAGGTATCCCACGGATCGCTTCAGCTTGCCGCGAACAACTTGAGCCAAGGGGCAGCGGACATGATCCTTGTCCATGTACGCGACCCATCCCCGTTGGCCCGTTTTCTGGACGTAGTGGAGCGACTCGAACAAGTCCGCCTTCATCAGCCAAGCCACCGTGTCATAGTCAAGGGTCACGGGGCCAGGTGCATCGGGAACTCCCGTGAAGGTGACACGACCACCGCCCAACAAATACGGGTGACGCTTCACACCATACAGGTCCAACAGGTTACTCATCGGTGAACCTTTCGAGCCTTGCGGATGGCGTAGTGATTGCGGATGACCTGCTCAAGCTGATCATCATTCAGGAGCAACTTCTGGCGAAGCTCAGCAATCAGCCCTTCACGCCCCTCTGACTCGGCGAACTGACTCACCGCTTCGTTAAGGGTCTCATCGTCAATCGTCATGAGTTCCCGCAGGACGTAGCGGTCGATGTTCTCTTGGAACTTGAGGGGCTCCACGTCAGACATACCGACGACTCGGTTGTTGTTGACGCCCGTCAGCTTGCGGAGTTTCTCAGCGGCCCCACGTAGACGCTTGACCTGTTCGTACTGAGTCGGTGAGAGGGAGGGGAATGGTCCGATGGGGCCGAGCTTCCCGCCGATCTGTGTCCGGGGTTTCGGTGTCTCGGCTGACTGCTGGATCATGTTCGCCTTGGCTTCCAGCATCTGGATCGCTGCGACGGGGCCGAGTGTGTTGAGCTTCCGCAAGACCATCAGTTGATCACTGATCTGTTGACTGTCCTGTCGGAGTTCATCAATCTTTGCTTCGATCTTCTCCGGGTTCCCCGAGCGGTGTAGCTCATTGGTCCACCGCACAGCCAACTCTCGGTTGTTGCGGTCTCGCTCCACCAGATGATCGACACGTTTCGACAACACCGATCCAAAGGGCTCGGCGAACTTGGCGTCACTGTCCAGCGGGTCGAATGATCCGTCATAGCTGCGGATGATCTTGGTCCCGTCTTCAGCCTGCTCAATGGTGTTAGGTGGGGCGGTGGTGTTGGTCGTGATCGTCGCGTCTTCTTTGTTCAGTTCACGCTTGACCACGGGTTCCATCTCTTCGATCACCTGCTGCACCAGGGCAGAGCGTTCAGAGTCCCGCAGGTCGGACCATTCGGCCTCTCGTTCATCAAGGGCCGCTTCGAGTTTCTCCATGTAAAGCGTGTCGAGCCTCAGCAGGGTCTCCGCCTTCGGTGTGACCTTCGACTTGTTCGTCAGGTAACTGTCAACCTGCGGATTGAGGACACGACTTGCGATTGAGCCCAACGCCGCCCGGCCCGCTGAGACTTCCCGGTGATTCGCAATGCTCACCCGCTGGCCCAGGTCGTGACCGATGGCCCGCAGGACTGTCATCTTCTCCGGGGTAGTCATCGCTTCGGCCAGGGGCTGGAATCGCTCCCACGCCTCTGTCTCATCGACGTTCCCGAGTTCAATGTCCGTCAGCAGCTTCGCCACGTCCGTATCAACCTGAGTCCGCAAGATGGCCTTGTGGTCAGCTTGAAGATCACGCAGGACATCGTTCACGAAGCCCACGGGGAGTTCATGCTGAGACGCCAAGCCCCGCAGTTCTTCGATCTGGTCCGGGGTGGGGCGGGTTCCATCTTCAAACAGTCGCACGATGGCATCAGACACCACCGTTCGGCCCTTGGCCTGTAGCTGTCGCATATGGTCATCCCGGCGAAGTTCGTAGCGTCCAAGCTCACGCCGAATCTGAGTCATGGCTTCAAGGCCGATCTGAGTCCGACCGAGCGGCCCCGTCCCCAGGTTCAACGTCTCCAGCAATGACACCGCATCGCTAACCCGGTCGTCAACTTCATCGGGGGTAAGGTCGGGATTCTGTGTGGCGTTGATAGCACGCTCGGCGATCACGCTGGCTGTGACGCTGCTGAGGGTGTGGCCATCGAGTGGGGAGTGTAGATGCGAATCAACAAGAGCCTTGAGCTTGTCGGGTGAGATGGGCACGCCCTTGGCCTCTTCGTTATCCAGAAACGTAGCGACATCCGTGAACGCCTGAGACTTCGCCGCGTTGAACTTGGCAGTAGCATTACGCGAGACGAACGCATTCAACGCTCCGCCCTCCGCTCCGGCTGCCTTCTCTATGAACAGGTGTTGAGCTTCGGGGCTGGCCGGAAGGGTCTTGAAAGTTTCCTCCCGAAGTTGCCCCAAAGCCTCCGACAATTGCTCTTGCGTGGCGTCCGGGTTCGTCGCTAGTTCCGCCGCCTTGGCGTGAGCCCGTGCGGAGTAGTCGTTGGCGACGGCGCGGGTTCGCTGAAGGTCATAACCTGAGTTCCACCACTCGGACAGGCCGGGGGCGAGCTTGTTCTGAGCTTCGTATTCCTTCACCAGTTCGCGGGACCTGCCGTCAATCGCTGCCGCCGCTCCCGCTGCGTGGGCTTCCCGTGCTTGCCGCTGCTGCTCTTTCAGACCCGCCCGTTCAATCGCGGGGCGGATCGTACCGAGAGCGTCAGCGAGGACCGAGAGGCGTTCACCGGCGGGTCTGCGTTCGGGGATCACAAAGGCATCGGCGATTCGCTGAAGTGGGGTGAGGCGGGGCTGTGGGGATAGTGGTCCGGATTGGATTCGTGACATAGGTTCTCTCTTTCATTGGTTGTTGTTGTGGTTCAGTCGTTGGGGAAGGGTTCACGCATCGCGTCGGCCTGCTTCCAGGTCTCGGTGTCGCGGCGTTTGATGTAGTCGGTAAGGCCCACGAGGAACGTTCCGAAGCGAACGCGGATGGCCATACCCAATCCGAGCATCACGGGCCGACCGGGCCGCTTGGGTCTGGTGGTGTGTCCCTTACGAGTCCGCTTGCTCGGTACGTAACGCTTTCGATACGGGCGAGACCCAAAGATTGATTCAGCCAGAGCGTGCGTCAGGCGGTCGTCATCGGGCAGGGTACGGGAGTGGTGGAAGTGGAAGAGCCACACCCCCATGATCCGCTCCAACGCTTCCCGCTCAGCCAGTCCGTCCGCAACGACTCGGCGGATGTGGTGTCCGATCCTGCTCCATGTAAGCCGGGGTAAACGTTCGTCCCTCAGCTTTCCCGAAGCTGCTCCAGCGGTGAACATTTCGGGCTCTACCAGCAATACGCCGATTGCATCTAGCGCCGCTTTGATCTGTGGAGTGTCGGCGAACTGATTCAAGATCATCGCCGCTTGCTTGCGGTAGGGCTTGAACTTTGCATCACTGATGAAGCGACCTGTTACCCCGCCATTCCGTCGCCTCTTATCGACGCAACTATGGCAACGGGAATACGTCCAAGCTCTCAGGTTCGTGCATCCCGGTGTGCTGCATGGCTTCTGTTGGTTTCGTTCCGCCCATCGTCGGCGGTCTTCTGATGGCATTGACATCGCCCCTTGTATGTTCGATTTGTCCGATCGAATCGGTTCTACTGACGCTTGTCGTGTCCGCGGGGCGGCGAGCGTAGCGAGGCGTCACGCGGACACGACCGCCGGCGGGCGACCGATCCCCCTTGGGTCCGATGCGACCGTGGGAAAGCGTGGTCCCCGTCGGCGTCGTGTCTCGTCGTCCGAACAGCCGACAGAGCCGCCGCCGGTGCGCTCGCATTCGCAAGGAAGGACCAGCGTGACAAGTCAACGGATGGAACCGACCGACCGTGTGTACGTGGGCATCGACGTGAGCAAGGCCCGCCTCGACATCGCCCGCAGCGACGACCCCACACCCATGCGCGTGGCCAACGATCCCGCCGGCATCGCCGCGTTGGTTGAGCTGCTGCGGCCGTTGCCGATTGCGATCATCGGCCTCGAAGCCACCGGCGGGCTGGAGCGCGCTGTCCGCGACGCGCTGCTCGCCGCCAGCCTGCCCATGGCCGTGGTCAACCCGCGTCACGTGCGTGACCTGGCCAAGGGGCTGGGGCTCAACGCCAAGACCGATACGATCGACGCCCGGGTGATCATGGACTTCGCCCGTCTGGCCACGCCGCGTGTCGCCACCAAACCCCGTAAACACAGCGATGAACTCGAAGCCCTGGTCACCTGCCGACGCCAGCTCATCGACGTGCGCACCGAGCAAACCAACCGGCGGCATCAGACGACCAGCCCCGCCGCGCTGGCCGCCATCGACGCCGTGCTCGATACCGTCAACACACAGATCGACCAACTCGACCAGCAGATCGACGCGATGATCGAATCCGATGACGACCTGGATCAACGCGGCAAGCTCATGCGCTCGGCGCCCGGCATCGGCCCCGTGTTCGTGGCCACCTCGCTGGCCGAACTCGACGAACTGGGTCGGCTCAACGCCAAACAGATCGCCGCGCTCGTCGGCGTCGCTCCGTTCAACCGCGACTCGGGCACACTCCGCGGCCGACGCGTGACCCGGGGCGGCCGCACCAGCGTGCGCTGCGCGTTGTACATGGCGGCGCTCAGCGCCCGTCGCCACAACCCGGTGCTGCGTCCGTTCGCCGATCGCCTGGCCGAACAGGGCAAACCCAAAAAAGTCGTCCTCGTCGCCGTGATGCGCAAACTCCTGACGCTCCTCAACGCCATGCTCCGCGACAACCTCACCTGGAATCAACTCGAATGCGTCAAAAACGCTTGACATCAAACACAGCCGCTTTCCCGGTGGGGTTGTGGGCATGTGCGACAGCTACACCCGAGCCCGATTTTCAGGGGGTGTCTGTTGCGTATTGCCCAATGTTTTTCGTAGTGATCTGTTGGTTTTCAGATTTTCAGGACACGTAGAGAGATTCTGAAAATGAAAAGTGACAAGCATCCTCTCCTGTTCAGGGTCTCCCAAGGTCGACCCATGAACTCCTGAGCTAGAAGTCCCCCCCTTGGGTTCCCTCTCCAGCATCCTTCAGGCATTGCTTCCACTGTCGTGAGGTTATGCGACCCTGCTCTATGGCCTCTTTCTTCCAGCCACTCAAAGTCCCCCCAGCGACACCCAAAGCCTCCGCAAGCTCCCCTTGAGTCCCATACTGTCCACTCTTCAGGTACTCGATCATCTCCGACACTCTGTCTTCGTTGGTTGCGTTCACGATCCACGCACGCTTACCCCCGCCGACATCTCGAAGCTCCGCCCTTAGCGGCTGCATAGTTCCGTCTCGAAGCTCCCGGACCTTCGTCCAACTCAGGTCAAATCGAGCCCCGTTGATCGAAGGGCGTCCCGATGAGTGACGTAAAGACACCACACAGTCCAGCGGCCCCTCCAGCTTCGAGCTACCTCGATAGCTGTCTCCGCCCTTACGTGCATGGTGGACTAGCATCGCTGCACGGTCATCACTCCGCAGGGTGAGTAGTGTTTGAATCACCCCATCAAACGATGACGCTGCATTCTCATCCTCAAGAGTCACAAGGGTAGACAGGTTGTCCAATACGACCAACGCTGCGTCCACCCGCCGAGCCTCTTCAAGTAACCATTCCCGACCCTTGCTGCTCGCCAGGTCCGGCACTTCACCCCCAAGACTCCTAGCGACTAGGTGAAAGTGATCTCCAGCAGCCTCACGGTCGAACTGTTTAACTGCCCCGCTGAGCATCTTCAGGCGATCTTGAAGTGACCACTTGCTCATCTCACCGTCAACGTAAAGCACGGGTTGCGGCGTGGCCGCTTTCCAGCCAAGGAACATCCCACCCCCGGCGACCGCCAAGGCAGCAGACAGTGAGAACATCGTCTTCCCCACTCCCGCCGGTGCGTAGACCATCGTCAGGTGTTCCCGACACAGCCACGACCCAAGCAGGGGTGTCGGTGGTGGGATATCCTCCGCCAGGAACTTACTCAGCGGGACCGATGCCCCGCTACGTCGTTGTCGAGCCATAAGCCCTCCCTTCAAGTAAACACAAAGACAAGCCACGTAGACCATCTACCGGCCCCATCTCACACACAGCCCGCAGCGCCCCCTGAGTCGCCTCTGAGCGCCCCGAGAGAACATCGCCACCGTCTCGCCCCTCTCACGCAACGCCGTAGGAGCGACGTGAGGGCGCTTGCTGGCGGTCCTGTCTTGAGGGGAACTCAAGGAGGAACTTGAGGCATGTGGACGTAGCACCCCCCTGAAGGGGAGATGACACTACTGTGCTAAAAACACTGGTGAAAAAATGAAAACACACGCTCCAAAGGTTCGACAGACATACAGAACCTCAAGCCCCTCTCCGATGCTCACCATCGTCATCATCTCTTCTTCGAGAGATATCTGACGGACGAACATCGGGTCAGACCCAAGGTCTGTCATAAGGTTCTCCTGTAAGAGGGGAGTTGGTGTTGGAGTTAGTGAGGGGACTTCAAGAAATACTTGGGGGTCCTATACGGGAACCAATTAAATCCACGCCACCATTCACGCCACCGTCCATGCCACTGAAGCCCATGTCACAAGTGCGCAATCCTGCCCCTGCTTCACCGTCTCACTGAAGTCGTGGCCCTCGTAAGAGCCGATGGTCTTCATGGTTGGCTCCTGTTGAAATGTTTGGGGGTCCTATAGTGCGTGTATTAGCCGAGGAGCTTCTGAGAGCGCCCTGTGCGTGGTCTCCAAGGGCTCCGGCGGACGATGACTCGCTCCCTTCACGAGCCCTTCAGAGCGTCTCCAGCGCCCCGCATGGGGGTCTGATGAGCGGTCGCGTTTGAATACTTGGGGGTCCTATATGGGGTGGAATTGGAAGGCGTTGAAATATATGAATTTATAAATCGCCACTCAGACGCATTCTGCTAGCAAAAACGTTCCAGAAGTGGAGTGATCAAGCTGAAGACCCGGCGGCACATCTGGCCGAGTCTGAAGGGACGTGAGGGGGCTACTTGGCGAGGGAGAGGGAGGGGCCTGATTCGGTTGCTGGCTCCAGAACGGACACAGCGTCCATCAGGTGGCGCGGGGCAAGGTGGGCGTATCGCATGGTGGTCTGAATGGACTTGTGGCCCAGGAACTCTTTGACCACCGGGAGACTCACCCCACGCTGAACTAGCCGAGAGGCGCAGGTGTGGCGGAGCATGTGCAAGACGAACTGATCATCACCGGCCATGCCGACGATATCCCGGACCCGCTGCCACTGGTGTTGGGCCATGTCGAAGGTCAGCTTCGGGAACAACTCACCGTCGCCTGACCGCCTCTCAACGACCTCCCTGACCCGCTTCGTCATGGGGACAGAGCGGGGGTAGTCGGCCTTGTTCTGCCACACTCGGATCATGCCGCTGTCGATGTCCTTGGAGTGGAGCTTCAGGGCCTCACTGAGACGCATCCCCGTGTCCGTCAGGACCACCACCAGATCAGCCAAGTCGGTGAACCCAAGGAATCGGCAGGTCTTCAAGACCGTCTCTTCTTCAGCGTTCGTCATCCAGCGGATTCGGTGGGTGTTCTCTCGGAGGCGTTCAATCTTCGGGCGTCGATCAATCCAGCCCCGATCCTCAGCAAACTTGAGCATCTTCGAGAGGGCTGACAGCTTCCGGTTGATCGTGGCGTTGGAGAGGTTGCGTCTCTTCAATTCAGACACCACGTAGTCAATCGTTAGCTGCGTGACCGACGACACCGGGACTTCGTATCCGATGAGGTTGGCCACGTCGTCAGAGTTGATCCGGGCGTGGGCTTCACTTCGAGTTCCCCGCCAGTAGCGATCAAACACCTTCGCTTGGAGCGTCTTCATGTCAATACCTGCGGGGGTCTTGGGGGCAGTCTCCACCGACAATCCCTCTGTGAGTTGTCGCTTTGACTGTTCCTCCCACGCCTCCGCTTGCTCCTGAGTCGGGAATGATCGCCGGTAGCGTTTCTTGTTGAACACAAAGTACGCTTGGAATGTCGATCCTCTCGGCTTCACTGGCATGGCTTCGTCTCCCTCTCTTTGGTGGTGCGGGCTAGCGTAACCTCGATACGACCGATGCCGATGGTGCGGTGCGTGTCGGTGGTCTGTAAGTCAAACCAGCGGCTCCCCGGCTCACGCACGGGCTGGCCGCACGGTCCCCGCCATTGAACCCAAAGCCACTCGGAGCGGCCTACGTTGACGGACAGGCCCAAGTGGTCAATCTCCAACACGAACGAACGAAAACAGAACTTCATGACAATCCCTTTGTGTGGGGGTGGTGGTGTATGGCCACCGGAACACCCGGCGACCGAAGAGGGCTACTTGATGCCCTCGCGTTTGGCGATGTTGTAGACAACGCTGTCGGACCAGGGCTTGCCCGTGCGTGTCGGATACCCTTCGGCGGTCAGCGTCTTGGCGACAGTTCGGAAGCCCATGCGGTCCCCTCCACGGGGCTTGCGGCGTAGCTGCCTGATCCGCTCTATGGTCGCCTGCTCTTCTTCTGTTACCCCGTAAGGCTTGCGTCCCTCGCATCGCTCCCCGGCTCTACGCTTCCGCTCACGGGCGGCTCGGAGCTTCTGGACGATGACGCTCTTTTCAAACTCAGAGACAGCCCCGAGCACCTGACGGATCAACTTCCGAGTCGGATCACCATCAGCCACCGTCAAGTCTGTACCGCTATCCGCAGCGATCACCGTCACGCCCAACTTGCGGAACTCTGCAAGAATGACCTCCCCGACCATCAAGTCACGTGCCAAGCGGTCAGCCTTCTCCACAACGATTGTGCGGACCCCGTTCGCTCGGATCGCCAGGAACAGGTCCGACAGGCCGGGGCGGTCGAAGCCATCCTTTGTCCCGGTCACGCCTTCATCACGGAACTCACGGGCTACCTCGCAGCGATTGCTCTTGGCCCATCTGGAGACGGCATCACGCTGGCGGGGGAAGCCATCCCCATCCACCTGACCCTTGCCGGAGACCCTGAGATACGCGAAGACTTTGCCCTTGTTCATCGCTGGTTTTCCCTTGTGTTACAGGCTGTATCGGCCACTTGTATTCTCAGTTCTGTAGAATTAAGAATACATGATCGACACTAAGTGTCAAGTTCTGGTCAAACAGTAGTCGGAGGTCGTAGACGCCGGGCCGGGGCGCTTCTGCATATAGCAAGGCCTAGGATGGCAGTGCTCAACATCTACGGAGGTGTCATATGGCAGTACCATCAGGTTGGGCTTGTAATCACTCAACCCTGAACTCTGTGTCTTACCGATGTGAAGAGGAGGGTGTTTCAATCAACATAACTCGATCATCTCCCAAAGCCATAATGGCAATCACTCGGCTTGGGCCAAGAATGTGGTTTCACCATAACTATTACAATGGGCGTTGGAGTGTAGGCCGCGACCAGTTGATGGATGCCGATGTGTCTGTAGACCCGAGTATGGTGAGAGAGGTGCAAGGCTGGCTTGACCTCTTGACGCCTGATATTAACGAGCGCCTAGGCACTTAACTTCGAGGCGATACAGATCAATCAAGCCAACAGAAATCACTACTCCTATCTCGATAGGACAACTTGAAGTCCACCCACAGGAAAGCGGCAGGGGGCCAGGGGGGGGATGTGTGTATGGAACGATAGCGTAGACCCACTTGAAAATGCTCGGCAAAAATATTGTCGATTGCTCTACATCATGATTCAGCCTTGCGTGTTACATGTATGTTTCAGACAATAATAACTTGCTGTTAACCTTAATATTCTATTGCAGGTCAATCATGATTACTCTCGCTGACTGGACTATCGACCCCGTGTTTGCATGCGTAGGTATCCTCGCCATAGTTCTTGGCGTGGCGCTCTTTATCATGAGTGTCACACCGCGAATCATTAGTATCCCGAGTCGAACCATCGACAATTTTGTGATCCCACCGAAAGGGTCGCCTGCAACACTCGGATTGATCAATCCGCCTGATAATTGTCAACTCGAAATTGAGTTGTCACATGAGCCTCGCTATCCCATTCGATTCATACTGAAGCGCGAGGTGGTATGGGCTCACTACCATTCAACAAGTCGTCAGTTTATGACAGATTGGTATGAAGTTGAGAATCGTGTCTCATCAACACGAACAGTTCGGTTTAATGTGGCGAGTGGCAACAAGTATGATCTAACCGCTGAATCAGCCGACACTGGATTGCCAGCAGAGTTTTACGAACGCTGTGTTGATCTATTGCCTTATCCGGTAATCAGAGAGCGAGAGACAATTCGATTTGAATACGCCACAGGTAAATCTATGGACTTGAAATCTTTTTTAACTAGATATTTCACGCCGCTTCATTCTGATGCAATTCGGGGCGAAGCACTTGTTGACAACTTATTGTTGCGGGCCTCGTCTGGTGGTGGACACGAAAACCTCATCCGCCAAATGGCCCAAGATGATGCTGGTATTTTTGACAAACTTGCTGATCTTGCTAGCAACTATACTGATCCGACAACGTTTATTGGGGTTAATTATAACTTCAGATTGAAAACATATCCGTCGGATTGGGTTCGGGCTGTTGGCCTTACGTTGGTCACTGTGGGTGTGGTGGTTCTGATGAAATCATTTACCATGAATCCATAAGTTGACCCTTCATTCCCACTCAATAACGTGCAACGCTCGATATATTTCTAGGCCGCAATCATTACGCCTTGTATCGGTGATCTGAACTGTGACCACCACTTCGCCGCTAGTGTCGTTGATGGAAGAATAACTAGCATGAACCTGATACGATTCAGGCCACCGTCCTCGGTCAAAATAGTTCACAGAATTAAACCACACGTCGTATGCGTCTGCGTAGTCTGATCCAGATAGGTGCATCAGGCTGGTCTGTGGCCCCCCGATGGCATCGCCCGTACCGGTAACCACAACGTCAATTTCAGCGTCCCATCCAAAGAACCGACTTGGTTTTCGTTCACCCGATACAACTGACGAAGTGATTGTGACAGGGACGGTCAAGGTTGGAACTGGTTGGGTCGTAACACATCCAGTAAACGACAGAGCCCAAGAGGCCATAGCCACTGTGATCAGGGTGATGCGAGACATGATGCCCCCTAGTGGTTACAGATAGTCGGGAGGCGTTATGAAGTGGCCCCCGGTTGTCGGTTCATTATGCGGTGACTGGCTGGTCCTGCAAGTCCCAACAAAAAGACAGATCACTCGCCTCTACCCTGAGACCTCGCAAGGGTCAGGATCGCGGCCCTGATTGACTTCGGCAGGGACTCCCACACCTCCAGCAAAAAAGATAGTTCAGGGCAAAGTGACCCAGATTTTGACCCATCTGAATCGGAACTTGCAGTTTTTCCCGAGGAATCCGGGGGTAGTTCTGGTCCTTGGGGGGGCACTTGGCTATCAGCACCAATCAGTAAGTTGCAAAAAACCCGACCATGTCGGGTTATTTTGTTTTTGGGCGCTGCTTGTTATCACCTGTTGCCACCTCAGGCTGACACATTGGTCAGCCTGCGGGTCAAGCCTTGCGGCTCTGATCAATCGGGGATCAGGGCTTCTTGGCAGGTTCTGCGGCGCTTGCTTTGGGCTCGTCTTCGGAATCTTCGGAAAGGCTGTGCATCTGGGGCGGGGTCATGTCGGGACATGGCGATTTAGACGGCATGATTTCCAGCCCGGGGATGTCTTTCAGTGGGACCGTTGTGCCGTGGTCGCCGGTGCGGTACACCAGTTTGCGTTGTTTATCCCAGCCGATCCAGATGGGGCCCCGAATGGGGCGGGTGACGCGAATTTCCTGATCGTCGATGATCAAACGGACGCCGGCGTGAATCTGCTTGGCGATGTCCAGGTCGGCGCGACGACGCTTCTGATAACAGTCGTTCAGCTTTTCATATTTTGTCCGCAGCCGCGTGAACTGGGTTTCGAGGTTGTACTTGTCGCACATCAGTTCAGTCAGCATGTCTGCGGCATGATCGCCCCGCCCGCCAAGCTGTTGAATCTGCGTCAACTGGTCGGTGACTTTTTTCAGCTTGGTCTGCAGGTAGTCGAGGTATTCTTCGGTGCGCTGCAGGAGCACGGCGTAGGAAGGATCGTGGGCCATGTACAAGGTGGTGATCACCTCGGCGTCTGACCCGATGTTGGCCAGACTGACCTTGCGCCCGACGCAGGTGATGCCGCCGATCAGCGAGCCGTGCTCGATGGTTAGCGAGTCACCGACCGTCAGCTTCGATTGAATGACTTCGCGTTCGACATTGGCCGAGCCTTTGACGCAGACATGTGCGGTGTCCAGGTAGCGGGCTTGCAGGTTGCGGCCGACGATGATCGATGAAGGGCTGTGGCAGGCAATGCCGCGATTGGCGTGCAGGTCGCCACCGGTTTCGATGCCGGCCGATTCGATCGGGCCGTCGACAATCACGTTGCCGTTGGCTCGGACGATAAAGCAATCGCGAATGCCCTTGCCGATTTGAACATCGCCCTGAAAGTCGATGTTGCCGGTGGAGAAATCGACATGGCCGTGGATCTCGAGATGGGGTGAGATCGACAGCTTCTGCCCGTCGAATTTCAACAGTCCGTCGATGACGGCAGTGCATGTGCCGTCGGCTTCCGTGACGACGCTGTTGGGATCAACGCGGATCTTCACCGGCTGTCCAGCCTTGGACGGCAGGTCTTTGCCGCTCAGCGTGACGCCGCTGTCGCCATCGGTCGGCGGGACAATCCGGAGGACCGGTTGTCCGGCGGTGACGGTGATGAATTTCCGCTGGTTGTAGTAATCGATCGCCTGGTCGCTGTCGGCCTCATGGCCGGGAGCGACGGCATGCTTGTCCGGTGGGGCGCAGCCCTGGGCCCACTCGAGCCTGCCGTCGTCTCCCGGTTTCGGCGGTCTGCCGCGCAGCTCGATGGTGACAGCACCAACGTCCGGTTTGCTCAGCGGGCGCAGTTGTTCTGCAACCTGCTGCTCAACCGACTTGTTGATCTGCACGTTCCTGCTGCGCAGCTCCGTCAGACACATGGCAAGCAGTTGCTCGCCGTCGATAAGGCCTTGCGTCACTTCCAGCGACGCATACATTTCATCGGGTGAGACCTTGAGCCGGATTTGTTCTTCTTGTGAAGAGACAGTGCTCATGGGAGTAAGACTCCGCCGGTCGCATTACCCAGCTTTTTTAAGGGTTTCATCAATGCGTGCGCTCAGCGCGTCAGGCATGAACGGCTTGACAACATAGTTGTTGACGCCGGCCTTGATCGCTTCGATCACGCGTGTTTTCTCCGCTTCGGTCGTGACCATGATCACGGGCGTGGACGGATTGGTCTTGCGGAAGGTCTTCAGAAAAGTCAGACCGTCCATATTGGGCATGTTCCAATCCAGCAGGATCAGGTCGGGCGGGCTGGCTTGCGCCTTGCTCAGGGCATCCAGGCCGTCACAGGCTTCGATGATGTCGGTGAAGCCGATCTGCGTCAGGCAGTTCTTCTGAATATTGCGCATCGTGCGCGAATCGTCTACAAGCAGAACTTTCATGAGGGCTGCTCCTTATCTATCTTCTATAAGACCGAGGTTCACGCCTGGGCGGGGACTTCGGAGGGTTGCATGGTGATCATGACGCTGAACGAGCCGCATTCGCAATCGCACGGGATTTCAACGATCGGCGCGTTCTTGGTCTGGAAAACACGGTGCCCGGAGCCGATGACGACCGAGGGACAACTGATCGACACGCGACAGTCGACGAACTTCGCCTTGGCGCCGCCGGCGACCATGTTGGCCATCTCACCGACCGCGTCGGCGAAGTCCGGGTGATCGGCGTCGATCTCTTCGCCGACCATCAGCGACACCAGACGCAGGGCGGTTTCCTGGGGGAAGCTGAGCACGACCGCGCCGGTGGCTTCACCGGACATGCCGATGATCGCCGAAACGTCGTGTACCGGATCGCCGGGGCTCTTCAACTTCGGGTTGGTCATGTCGACCTGCACCTGAAGTAAGGTGTCGAACACGTTTCGAACTGACTGAATAAAGGGCTGTACTTGGACTGTTGACATGACGTAGAACCTCAGAGTGGTAAAAGCAGGCGTTACGCGGCCCGCCGGTTTCGGTTATCCATGGTTTTAAACAGTGCAGCGATGTCGAGGATCAGGCTGACGCCGCCGTCTTCGCGTATGGTTGCACCACTGATCAGCGCGCCCCGGTCGGCGACCTGGTCCAGCGGTTTGATCACGACTTCCTGTTGGCCGATCAGGCCGTCGACCAGCAGCCCCATGCGCTGTTCGCCGAGGCCGACGATGACCGCGATCGACGGCGGCTTGTCGCCGGCCGGTTCGTTGAACGACGCGCCCAGGTCGCAAAGCGGCAGCACGCGGTCGCGTACACAGATCGTCGGCTCACCTTGAATGGTGCTCAGGGCTTCTGCTTCCGGGCGGATGATTTCGACGATGTTGCTCAGCGGCAGGGCGTAGAGCGACCGACGAACGTTGACGATCATGGCGGGCATGATGGCGACGGTCAGCGGAATGCGGATATCGATGGTCGAGCCGGCGCCGGGCGTCGACTGCACATCGACCAGACCGTTGAGCTTGTTGATGTTGTTGCGGACGACGTCCATGCCGACGCCGCGGCCGGACAGGTCGGAGACTTTCTCCGCGGTGGAGAAGCCCGGTGCGAAGATCAACTGGTTCACATCGTGATCGGAGATCGTGGCGGCCTGATCGGCGCTGATCAGGTTACGCTTGATGGCCAGTTCGATAATGCGTTCACGGTCCAGTCCCTTGCCATCGTCGATGATCTGCACGAGCACCTGGTTGCCTTCGTAGCAGGCGGACAGGCGGATGGTGCCGGATTCATCCTTGCCGGCGGCGGCGCGGGCTTCGGGCATTTCGATGCCGTGGTCGCCGGCGTTGCGAAGCAGGTGAACCAGCGGATCACCGATGGCTTCGATGACGGACTTGTCGACTTCGGTGTCGCCGCCTTCGATCACCAGGTTGATCTTCTTGCCGGTGGAGCGGGCCAGGTCGCGGATCAATCGAGGGTATCGGTTGAAGACCTTGCTCAGCGGCTGCATGCGGGTCTTCATCACGCTCATCTGCAGATCGCTGGTCACGCGCTCCAGGTCCGAGCCGATCTGATTCAGCGATTCGACCATCGTGGTATTGATGCCGTTGCGGGTCGCATGGCGGCCGATGGAGACGACGCGGTTTTTCTGCAAAACCAGTTCGCCGACGAGATTCAGCAACGCTTCCAGTCGCTCCACGTCGACGCGGATGGTCCGCTCGGCTGCAGCGCCGGTAGGCACATGCTCCGTCTTGGCGGGCTCTGCGGCGCTTGCAGCCGAGTTGGCGGTTGATTCCGCTTCAGTTTCAGCTACAGCTTCGGCTTCGGGTTCAGCTTCGGGTTCGGTTTCAGGCGACTCGTTGCGCGCCAATGACGCCAGGGACTGACGCAATGGTTCGGTGTCCACCGAGGCATGCTTGAGCTTGCTCAATGCGTCGCTGCGCTGTCCCATCATGCCGACCAGCTCATTCATGGCCTGGCGCGCCGCTTCAGCGATGGGCGGGTCAAGTCCCGGAAGGGCGTCGGCAGTCTCATGCAGCGCCGCCACGTCCAACTCGAGCTGGGGCAGTTCAAAAAAGCTGCATGTGCGGACCAGGCCTTCGACGATGTCGTCGACCTGGCTGACATCAACCTCAGAACTCGACAGCAATCCTTTGAGGTTGGCCAGGGATTCGTTGAGGTCGTCGATCATGAACGACAGCAGGTCGCGCTTGGACTCGGACAGTTCAAGATCGTCGCCGACGTCTTCGACAGGCTGTTCACGCTTGGCTGTGCGCTGTACGCCACCGGAGCCGATACGTCGCAGGCCGTCGGCGAGGTCCTGGGGACCCGGCTCGGGCATCTGCCCGGCGTCGACGGTCTGGACCTGCGACCGGATCACATCCGCGGCGCGAAGCAGCATGTCCATCGTGTCCGCGGTGACCGATGCCTCGGCTTTACGCAACGCGTTGAGGGCGTCTTCGGCGGCATGGGCGAAGTGCGTCAGCGGATCCAGCGCCAGAAAGCTGCTGGCGCCCTTGATCGTGTGCAGCGCACGGAAGATGCCGTTCAGCAACTCCGGGTCGTCAGGCCGCTGCTCGAGTTCGACCAGATCCTGGTCCAGTGTTTCGATAAGCTCCAGCGATTCGGTGACGAAATCGTGGAGAATCTCCGGGTCTTGTCCCTGTATCTCGGACATACTCACACGCTCCGTTTGGCTTTGGTGTAGGCGAAGGCCTGGGTTTCCGCGACGGGGCTGTACAGGTGGGGCTCGCGGATCGTTTCACTGTGGCCGATCATCAGGACGCCGTCGTCGCTTAACATGTCGTGGAAGAGCTTGAGGCATCCATCACGCATTTTCTGATCGAAGTAGATGATGACGTTGCGGCAGAAGATCACATCGAAGACGCCGTGACGCTTGGCGGCGTAGGCGTCTTTGAGGTTGATGCGTTCGAAGTTGACCATCGACATGATCGTGGGGTCTAACTGATACATCGAGCCGTCCTGGGTGAAGTAGCGGCGCGTGATCATGGAATCCATCGAGCGGACGGAATAGTCGGTGTAACGGCCGGTTTGTGCCGTCATGAGCACGCGCTCGGAGATATCCGAGCCGAGGATTTCGACATGCCAGTCGGCCATGCGGATGCCGAGCGTGCGGTGAATCTGGATGGCCAGGGTGTAAGGCTCTTCGCCGGTGGAGCAGGCGGCCGACCAGATGCGCAGCCGGCGTGTCGTCTTGCGCGCTTCCAGCAGCTTGGGCAGGAACTTCTTTTCGAAGACGTCGAGCTGCGGTGCGTTGCGGAAGAAGCTGGTTTCGTTGATGGTGATGCGGTTGAACATCTCCTGAAACTCATCTTCACGGTAGGGGCCCATGCTCAGCAGTGTGACATACTGGCCGAAGTCGTCGAGTTCCAACTCCTGAAGTCGACGGGCAAGCCGACTTTCCAGAACATAGCGTTTGTTGTCGGCGAACCAGATGCCGCTTCGCTGGTAAACCACGTCGCGCAGGGCTTTGAACTGGTCATCGGTGAGTTTAACTGCGGCTAGTGCCATGAAACGATTCCTGTATTCGGGGCTTGGATATCGGTGCAGTAAATTCGAACCCGTTCGTTTCCGAGCCGGGTCCGATGGGTTCATTCCGTAGCTTCAGCGAGTGTCTGATCGATCTTCTTCATCGTCTGGGCGCAGAACAGGCGCTCCAGGTCGATCAGAATGATCAGGCGGTCGGAGAGTTTGCCGACGCCTTCGATGTAGTCGCTGTCAATGTTGGTGGTGATACTTGGGGCGGGCTCCACGATGCGGGGGTCGATCCGCAGGACCTCGTGCACCATGTCGACGATGAATCCCACGGTCCGATCGTTGACTTCGACGACGACGATGCGGCTGTCGCCATCGGTCTCACGCAGAGGCATGTTGAAGCGGCACCGGAGATTGATCACGGGGATGATCCGTCCGCGGAGATTAATCACGCCTTCGATTTCCGGCGGGGTCTGCGGCACGCGCGTCACCTGCATCATGCGGTTGATTTCCTGCACCGCGAGAATGTTCACGGCGAACTCTTCATCGCCGACCTCGAAGGTGACCAGCTGCAGCTTGTTGCAGTCGGTCGATGCCGATTCGGCGGAGGAGTTGCCTGGAAGTGTTGAGCTGAGCGTCATGGCTAGGTTTCCTGTGCTTATGAATTCTGTCGGTCCGATGCCCGGTCGGCGCGACGGGCCGGTCGTCCTTGACGGCCCGTCGCGCTCGGGTCCGTGTTACGCGGCCAGCTTGAACTGACCGACCAGCCGCTGGAGCTGTTCCGCCTTGGCCGACAACTGCGTGGCGGCGGCGGCAGCCTGATCTGCACCTTCGGCCGACTGACGCGTCACGGCGTTAATCGACTCGACGTTGCGGCTGATTTCCTCAGCGGCCGAGGACTGCTCTTCGCTGGCGGCGGCGATCGACTGGATCATGTCCGCCACGCGTTTGGAGCTGTCGACGATCGACTGCAGCGAACGGCCGGCCTGCTCGGCGCGGTCGACGCCTTCGGTCACCCGCTCGGTGCCCGAGCCCATGCGCTCCACGGCGGACTTGGTCTCGTCCTGGATCGCACGGATCGATTCGGCGACTTCCTCGGTCGCCTGCGTGGTGCGCTCGGCCAGCTTGCGGACCTCGTCGGCGACGACGGCGAATCCGCGTCCATGCTCGCCGGCACGGGCCGCTTCGATGGCGGCGTTGAGAGCCAGCAGGTTTGTCTGATCGGCGATGTCGTTGATGACGTCGATGATCTGACCGATCTGCTCGCCGCGCTTGCCGAGCTCATTGATGGCGACGGCGGACTGATTGACCACGTCGGCGATCGACTGCATGCCTTCGATGGTCTGTTCGACGACGCGACCGCCTTCGTCGGCCTGCTCGCCGGCGCTGTTGGCGGTGCTGGCGGCGTCGGCGGACTTGCGGGCGACCTCGACGACGGTCGAGCTCATTTCTTCGACGGCCGAAGACACCTGCGTCGTCTGCTCGGTCTGCTGCTTCATGCCGGAGGCCATCTCTTCGGAGGAGCTGGCGATCTGCGTGGCCGCGGAGGAGACTTCCTGCGTGGCGCCGGCGACTTCGAGAATGATGTTGTGAATCTTCTCGACGAACGTGTTGAACCAACGGGCCAGATCACCCAACTCATCGCTGGAACTGGCGTCGACGCGCTGGGTCAGGTCGCCTTCACCCTCGGCAATGTCCCGGATGCGAAGGACGATGGCGCTGACGGGCTTGGTGATCATCCGGGCCAGAAGCAGAGCCAGCACGGTACCGATGACGATGCTCGCAAAGCTGAGCATGCTGATCATGGTGTTGGCGGTATTCGCCGTGGCATGCATCTTGGACTGCTGGGTTTCCTGCATGCTTCGGGCCTTGCCCTCGACGCCGTCGGCCGCAACGACCGCAGCCTTGGCGACATTGACCTGCTCCTTGAGCGCGGCGACCAGGGTATCGAAAGTCTTGCCGTAGACATTGAGGGCGGTGATCACGGCGTCGGCCTGGTCGAGGTTGACCTGATCATTGAAACGAGCCTTGAGCTTCTCAGCCGTCTGCGTCAGACGATTCAGATCGGAACGAATCTCTTCGTAAATCTTGGCGTCCTGCGACAGCAGGTAGGCCAGTTCGTGCTGGCGTACATCCATGATGGAGGTATACAGCTCGTTCGCAAGATTGGTGTTGGTCAGGCGATTGGCCACGGAAGTGTTGGCCTGTTCGTTGACTTTTTGCATTTTGGCTCGCTGCTCTTCGAGCAAGCTGCCGCAGATGCCGATCATCTGCTCGCCGGCGCCGGCCCAGGCCTTCAGCGCGGTGTCCATCTGGCCCTGGTCCGCAGACTTGTGGGCTTTGGTCCAGCTCTGCATGGCGTCAATGTAGTTTTCCGAAGCTGTCAGCACTTCCTGAACGCGTTTCTTATCGGCGGGCTCGTTCATCGCTTCGGCGAGCTTCTTGGCGATCGATCGTGCGACCCCGAGCTGATTGAGCACGGCGTCACCCGTCTCGGTGGTCGGGCTCTTCATGTACTGGTAGGCGCGAACGCGGCACAACGTGGCGTTCTGAATGATGTCGCCGAGGGCAGCGATCTTGTAGGTGCGATCGGCGCGGCCTTCTTCTGCTTCGCTCATTTCCGCCTGAAGCTTCTGCTTCTGATTGGCGGCGATGGCTTTGGTCGCATTGACCACTTGCTCGGCGGCCTTGTCCATGTTCGTCTCGTTGACCTGCTCTCTTTCAACGGCTGCGATCAGTTCGCTGAACTGTTCGGACCAGGCTTCGGCGCTCGCCTTGACTTCGGCGGCGTCTTCTCGATCCTTGGGGTCCTTCAGAAGCTTGAGCATGGACGCGACGGCGTCGGTGGCTCGGGTCAGCAGTTCCTGACGTTCTTTGTGGCCGTCTTCGCTGTTGTGGTAGATGTAGAACTTCTTCTGGGCGATTTCCATCTCATGGGCGAGGCGGATGGATTCAGTCGCAAGATTCGCTTTTTCCACGGCCTGCTCGAAGCTGGCCAGTGAGGACCAGCTGACGTAGCCGAGTACAGCGGTGATGGCGATCAGCAGACCGAACCCGGAGAGAATCTTTCCACGAAGTTTGAGTTTCTTCAGAAACATCGACAAGGCCTCCTAATAGTGCTTTCCAAATCTGTGAAGGATGCGGTTTGTGTACGATCCCGCGGCGCGGGGTCGAGTTTGTTTGTTAGAAAAGAAGCTGGAACTGACTGCGGATGACGATCTGTCCGCTTTCGCCGGCGGCGTCGGTCTGATAGCCGGCGAAGTTGTTGGTCCAGAACGTGCCGATCGGCTCGAACGAATACCCGACATCCATGGTCAGACGAAGGGCATGACGTGCGAAGAAGTAGTTGCCGCCGACGGTGAGCACGCTGAGCTTGTCATCACCACCGGAGTCGGAGTCGCCCCATTCGTAGCGGGCGATCAGCTCGAGCTTCTCGGTGACGAAGACGCCGCCCTGCACCAGGGCGCCGAGCTGGTCGAAGGTGGAGCCGTTCTGGTCACGACCGGCGATCACGGCAGCGAACAGGTTGGCGCCGCCGAACTCGATGGACAGGTCCGCGGTGGCGCGGGTGATCTCATGCTCGTCGGTCGTGGTGC
The DNA here is from genome assembly GCA_014873095.1 of Planctomycetales bacterium ZRK34. GTDB lineage: Bacteria > Planctomycetota > Phycisphaerae > Phycisphaerales > Zrk34 > Zrk34. The sequence continues at coordinate 612,645 of CP050848.1, read as the reverse complement.
CGTACTCGTTCATCTGGTGGTGGACCGCCATGCCGAACACCGCCGAGGGCTCTTCGTTCTGCCACGATTCGAATTCGGCATGCTGCTTCCAACTGCCGGTCAGCAGCAGTTCGCCGCGGGCCGCCAGGGCGTATTCGGTGTCTTCGGTGTTCCATGACTTGTTCATGGTCGTGATGCCGTCGGTGAAGGCGAACTCGCCGCGACAACGCTCACCGGCGTACCCGATCTTCACGCCCTGGGTGTAGCTGCCGGCAAAGGCGCCGGCGAGCTGCGAGCGCTCGACGAACTGCTGGCGGGTTTCCGAAACGAGCCATTCACGCCAGAAAGGGTTCTTGAACTGACCGGCGGTCACGGACCACCCGCCGCCGAGATCCTTGGTGATATATGCGTCCAGCAACAGCGAATCACCGTTGTAGTGGTGACCGGTCCAGAGGACGAACTTCCAGGTCGGATCGATCACGTGGCCGATGAAGCCGAAGCGCGTGCGGGCCATTTCAAAACCGCCGCGGTCACCGTCATTGGTCGAGCCTTCGCGGTGGCTGAAGTTGTATCGGGCCTGCAGCATGCCGGCGATCTTCAGCAGGAAACTGCCGTCTTCGCTGGCGAGGAAGAAGCTGCCGTTGTGTCCGGCGGTCATGCCGCCTTCGGCGAAGCTGGCCCGGGTTTCCGCGTCAGCGAGCACATCACGAACCAGCGCCTTGACCTCTTCGGCGCGTCGCTCGGTCAGCCAGGTGTCTTCGCTGGCAGCCAGCAGTCGCGCCAGTTGAGCGCGCTGCTCGGCGATCAGGCGGTCCTGCTGAGCCAGACGCTGATCCTGGGCGTCGAGGCGCTGCTGCACATCGCCGGGCACTGGAACCTCGGCGCCGAAGACGCCCGAGGTCAACACAGCAATCAAAGTGACGGTCATGAAGCGATTCGGTAGAAGTCGCATCTCTCTGCTCCTTGCGTTTCGAGTCCCTGACAAGGCACGCCTTGTTGCGTGACGCATGTTTCATCGGAATCAAACTGCTTCGGGACAACGCGCGTTTTCCAGAGTGCGCCTAAGCATTAACCACAGGATGCGCGCGCAGAGATTCGTAGAGGCGCACCCGATCGCCGCGCATAAAAAAACACCGGCGACACGTGAGTCGCCGGTGCAAAAGAAGCAGGGTGGGTTTGTGGAATCAGGTCAGGCGCAGGCCGCCGGATTCATCATCGAGCCGCGCGAGGGGCACCGGTGCAACAGGTCCAGCTTGGAATACTGGCTGATCAGCTCGGCGATGCTGCCGGCTTTCATCTTCTGCATGATATGACTGCGGTGAACTTCCACCGTGCGCTGGCTGAGTTTCAACGCCGCGGCGATCTGCTTGTTGGCCATGCCCTCGAACAGGCGGTCCATCACCTCACGCTCACGCCGAGTCAGCGTGTTGACACGCGTCATGACGCTCTGGCACTGGGTGCAATCGGATTGCGCCGAACGCCCCTGCGAGATCGCCTGGTGCAGGCGGTCGACCAACTGTGAACAGGCGATGGGCTTCTGGAAAAAGTCGAATGCTCCGGACTTCATCGAACGCACCGCGGCATCCACATCGCAATGTGAGCTGGTCATGATCACGGGCAGCCAGGGCATCTTGGCGACCAGTTGCTCGAGCATTCTCAATCCGCTGACGCCCGGTGTGTACAGATCCAGTACGACACAACCGCTGTCGATGGAATTGAGTTGTTCCAGGAATGGCGCGGCGCTGCTGAATGAGCGCACGTCGAAACCGGCCTTGGCAAGTTGCTCCGCCGTCTGCTGACGGAAAGCCATGTCGGCATCGATCAGATACACGATCGGATGGGTGGTTGGGGTGATCATTTGTGTACGTCTCCGTTCCCCCGGAAGACCCGACCTCAGTCAGAACGACTTACATGATGTAGTTCTAGACTAGGTGTTGTGCTGATATGATCGGTTAATGGCGCACTTAGGCTTGAAGCATTTACATAGGGGTAAACCCTCTCATGCGAGAGTATTTGCCCATGTTCTACAGCCACTTATATGCGCTCGGAGTTTTGCCGACAGATGGGTGCGTACACGATCTACAAAGGGTCGTGCGCAGACAGAGTGCATTGGAATTCGTGTATCTCAGGCGGTTGCGCCATGGCGGACTGACGGCGCGCACAAACCCTTAAGGGCCTGAACGAACTGGCTCGGATTCAAGTTGGCTGCGACCAAGCCGGCCTGTGTCACCACCTTGGGCATGCCGTACACCACGCAACTGTCAGCATCCTGTGCGAGTATCGTCGCGCCTTTCTCACGCAGCAGTTGGGCGCCGACCAGGCCGTCGTCACCCATGCCGGTCAGCACGATGGCGAGCACGCGCTTGCCGCATGTCTCGGCGCCCGAAGCAAACAGTTCGTTGACCGAAGGCCGATAAGGGGCGTTGGTTGGTTCCGGGGACACTTCCAATCGATATCCGCCGGCCGCTCGGCGACGCAGACGTGTGTGCTGCCCGCCCATCGCGACATAGACATGCCCCTTGCTCACGGGCAGATTGGGCTGGCCATGCAGCACATTCAACTCGGATGTTTCATCCAGACGTTCAGCCATTGTCGCAGTGAACATGGCGGGCATGTGCTGGGCGATCACCACCGGCAATGGAAAAGATTTCGGCAGACTGGTGATAATCGTTTCAAGCACCGGGGGGCCGCCCGTGCTGGAGCCGATAAGCATCACATCATAATCCGAAACGCTTAACTTCAGCGACGCGGCACTCGACTGCGACGGGGTGATGCTGCGCATGGTGCGATGGCGATTGTTGCGCCCAAGCGTGCGGACCTTCAGCAGCAGTTCATCTTCCAGCGGGCCGAGGTTCAGTGAGATTTGCGACTGATCCTTCGCCAGGAAGTCATCGGCGCCAAGCCGCATCGCGGTCAGGGCGGCATGTGATCCGTCGACCGTCAGGCTCGACACCATCAGAATGCGTGCCTGACAGACGCGCAGCAAACGCGGCAGGGCGGTCAGGCCGTCCATCTCCGGCATTTCAATATCCAGCGTGATCACGTCAGGCTTGAGCCGCTCGGCTTCGGCGATGGCCAGACGGCCGTTCGCCACGGCGCCCACCACCTGAATCGAATCTTTGCCATCGAGCATCCGGCGCAGCGTCTGCCGCATGAAAGCCGAGTCATCCACAATCAAAACACGAATAGCGTTGGACATAGTCATCATCTCCTGGTCGTATACCCCATGCCTACTGGGTCGTCGCATTCGATGGCCCGCTTAATCGCCGACAAGACCAGAAACGTTGAAAACTTTTCAGGCGCACGTACTTACACGTACACGCACTGCGCCCAATGCGTATGTATTACCAAACACAGGAAGGACTCGGGCGTCGGGATGTCATCGAGTCTGAATCTGTGGCACAGCCGCCCTCGGCTGTGCGGGCGACACCTTCAGCACAGCCGAGGGCGGCTGTACCACAGTGCTGCGTCCGGCCTCAAACAAAGAGCCGAGTTTTTTCGGCCATGGGTATAACAACAAACGCCCTGCGGTTCTCCGCAAGGCGTTTGCTTATTCAGGCAGCGACAAAGGTGTCAGGCGATGATTTTGTCGACGACGACACCGTCGTTGATGTCGATCCGCTCGGGGCGGCCTTTGTGCAGGTAGACCAGTTGTGTGTGGTCCAGGCCCATCAGGTGACAGATCGTCGAGTGCAGATCGTGAACATGTATGCGGTCCTGCACGGCGTGAAGACCGAGGTCATCGGTCGCGCCGACGACGCGCCCGCCGGGCAGACCGGCGCCGGCCATCCACATGGTGAAGCCGGTCGGGTTGTGGTCGCGACCGTCGCCTTTCTCGCTCATGGGCGTGCGGCCGAACTCACCGCCCCAGACCACGAGCGTCTCTTCGAGCAGGCCGCGCTGCTTGAGGTCGCGCAGCAGACCGGCGACGGGTTTGTCCATCGCTTCGCACAGCTTCGAATGGTTGGACTCGATGTTGGAATGCGCATCCCATCCGCTGCCGGAGCCGTGGTAAAGCTGAATGAACCGCACGCCGCGTTCGACGAGGCGACGAGCCAGCAGGCACTTGCTACCGAAGGAGGAGGTTTCCTTGCGGTCCATGCCGTACATCTCCTGCGTGGCCTGTGTTTCCTCGGAGATGTCGACGGCCTCGGGGGCGTGGGCCTGCATGCGGAAGGCGAGTTCGTAGCTGCGAATGCGGGCGTCGAGTTCGGTGTTGTCCGGGTGCTGATCGGCGAAGCGGTGATTCATCTTCGCCAGCATCGCCAGTTTGCTGCGCTGACGCCGCTCGGTGACGCCCTTGGGCGACATCAGGTTCGGGATCGGCTCGGCGCCGCTGCTCAGTCGCATGCCCTGATAGACCGCAGGCATAAAACCGGCCCCCCACATGCGGGGGCCACCCACGACCATGCCCTTACCGTCGAGCATGACCACGAACGACGGCATGGACTGATTCTCCGAGCCCAGGCCGTATGTCACCCAGCTTCCGAGCGACGGACGCCCGCCGATGATCGAGCCGGTGTTCATCTGGCACACGCCGCCGGCGTGATTGATCCCGTCGGCCACGCACGAGCGGACGACCGTGATGTCGTCGATGCACGAGCCGATGTGCGGCAGCCAGTCAGACACCGGGATGCCGCTTTGACCCTGGCGGATCCACTTGCGCTTGGACGCGAGAATCGGCGAGCCGAATTCGCCCATCGCCGTGATGACTTTGCCGAAACTCTCGGGCACGGGCTTGCCGGCCAGCTCGTTGACCAGCGGCTTGGGGTCGAACGTGTCGATGTGGCTGGGCCCGCCTTCCATAAACAGAAAGATCACGTTGCGGGCGCGCGGGCGGATGTGCGATGCACGCGGCGCCAGCGGGTTGGGCGACGACGACTTCATCGAAGCGCGCAGCGGGTTCTGACCGAGCAGGGCGCTGAGCGCGATCGCGCCGAAACCACCGCCGCCACGGACGAGCATGTCGCGACGGCTCACGGCCGGGGAAAAGTGCGGGGGTTTGTGCAGTCGTGTCATGATTCGAGCCTATTGGAGGTAAAGAAATTCCGAGGAGTTCAACAGCAACTGGCAGAAATCGACCAGGGCCGCTTCGTCGGCATTGGAGTGGTCGATCTTCGGACCGGGTTGCAGGTGGTTGCCGTGGGCGGAGCTGTCCTGCAGCACGGCGTTGGTTTCAAATTTCCAGTGGCCGACGGTTTGCGGAACCTCGGCTTCGGAGTTGATCAGCAGTTGAGCCTCGGGCAGGACTGACGCGGTCAGACGCACTTCGTCGATCAGGCCGTCCCAGCCGGCGTTCAGTCGCCCGTGACGTCCGCCGATCGTCAGCGGACGATCCGAGTGGTAATGACCGATCGCCTGGTGGGGCACATGGGCAACCTGCGTCGGGCTGTCCGGGTCGGACAGGTCTTTGAGATAGAACGTGATGCCGGCCGGTGTGGTGTCATCGATGTCGATCGAAAATGCCACGTAATACGGACGATTCAGTTCCAGGTGAAGCCCGGAAGCCAGCACCTCGTAGATGCGCCGATCACCCTTGGCGTCGCCGACAAACTGCACGATCAGGTTCCGCGGCGTGTAGCGCGATTTCTCGCTGGTCACACCCAGCAGCCAGCCCGGGGCCTGCGAGTCGGCATCCCACTGAGACACGATCGCACGCACGCTGGCATCGGGATACAGCGAGTCGAGCTTCACATACGCTTCAATGGTGAAGTCGCCGGTTGGCAGGGGCTTGCTGTCTTTGAGATGGAAGCGGTCTTCCATCGCGCCGTTGCGGAACATCGCGGCGGTGGTTTTGCGCTCGGGGAAAGGCTTGAGGCCGAACGTCGGCGGGGCGGCCTCGCGATCAGCGATGACCTCCGCCTGCGACTGCAGGAAGGCGATCGCCGATTCGCGTTCGTGAGTTTCCGCCACGCGCCCGGTGGTCAATCGATAGGCCATGTCGACCTGTGCCGCCGGATCGCCGGGATGCGCGCTGCGCACGGTCCGGGCCAGCGTTTTGGCGCGCTTCAACGGCCAGTCCCCGTTGATCATCAACAGGGCCTGTCGCGCGGTGGTGGTGACGTTGCGCGTTGACTCGCTGTTGAGCCCGCTGGGCGCGTCGAAGGCCGCGAGCACCGGGTCGGGATTCAGTCGTTTGACACGCACGTAGATCGAGCGGCGGGGGGTTCCACCGCTGACCGTGGGCCCGCCGAACTTGTCGTCGAGTTCACCGGCGGCGGCGATCATGGCATCGCGGGCCTGTTCAGAATCCAGGCGGCGGGTGTTCATCCGCCACAGCAACGTGTTCGCCGGATCAACACGGCGGGCGTGTTCATTCGTCGGGCGATCGGCGGTCTGGCGATACGTCGCCGAGGTGACGATCAGCCGGTGAAGCTTCTTGATGGACCATCCATTTTCGATGAAGGTCGACGCGAGGTAGTCCAGCAGTTCGGGATGGGTCGGCGGTTCGCCGAGTTTGCCGAACTCGCTGGGCGTGGCGACGATGCCGCGCCCGAAATGTTGTTGCCAGATCCGATTGACAAGGACGCGGGCGGTCAGCGGATTGTCCGGGTTCGTGATCCAACGCGCCAGCGTCGTGCGGCGACCGGTGGTGTCGTCACGACCTTCGAGGGTTGCGATCTCGGCGGGTTCGGGGTCCAGCAGGCTCAAAAAGCCCGGCTCGATCACCCGCTTGGTGCGATCGCCCTCGATGCGCGTTGGGGGGGCTTGAACCCCGACGTCCGAGGCGGTCATGGCCGGCGGAAGCGGGGCGGGTTTGAGCTTGTCAAATTCTTTGAGCTGCTCACCCAACGCATCGAGCTTCTCTTTGTTCTCACCTTTGATTCGACGCAGAGCCTTGTCGACAGCATCGACGACCTGGCGATCAATCAGATACGCAAGCTGCTCCTCGTAGGGCGTTCGCTCCTCGGCAGGCTTGCGCCACATCGCCTGAAGCTCTTCCGTGAAGTAGTCGAGCATGTTCTTGGTGGCCTTGGCGCGATAGGGCGCTTCGATCTCAGCGATCTGGTCGCGGATCTCCTGCGTCTTCTGTTCCCACTCGGCCAGCTTGGCTTCATACTCCTTGCGGCGCTGCGGCGTCACCGGGGCCACATCGTCACGCCAGATCACCGGCTCGAAGAACGCCCGCAGACGGTAGTAGTCCTTCTGCAGGATTGGATCGAACTTGTGGTTGTGGCAGTGCGCACATTCCATCGACAACCCGAGAAACACATCACTGGTCACCGCGGTCATGTCGTCGAGCATGATGTTCTGCTGCGTGTAGCAGTCGCGCTGATTCCACTCGTAAACGCCGAGGCGCATATATCCCGTGGCGATCAATGCATCGGGATCCTCCGGCGCGACTTCATCGCCGGCGAGCTGCTCGGTGACGAACTGGTCGTACGGCTTGTCCTGGTTGAAGCTGCGGACCACGTAGTCGCGGTAGCGCCAGATGTCGGGGCGGAACCCGTCGGCGCGATAACCGTCGGAGTCGGCGTAACGCACCAGGTCCAACCAGTGGCGGGCCCAGCGCTCACCGTAGTGCGGCGAAGCCAGCAGGCGGTCGACGACTTTTTCATAGGCATCGGCCGAGGTGTCCTTGACGAAAGCGTCGATCTGCTCGGGCGTCGGCGGCAGACCGATCAGGTCGAAGCTCACCCGGCGGATCAGCGCCACCCGACCCGCTTCCCCGGCCGGGCTCAGCTTGTTCTCGCTCAGCTTGCGGAAAACGAACGGGTCAATGGCATTGCGCGACCACCCCTGATCATTCACCTTCGGTACGGCGGGTTTGTTCACCGGCTGAATCGCCCACCAGGCGCGATCTTCCGCCGTGAACATATCGCCGCGCTTACCGGGTTCGGCCCCGGGCCACGGCGCGCCCATCTTCACCCACTTGATCAACGCATCGATCTTCGCATCAGGCAGCTTGTCGCCGTCCTTGGGCATTTTCAGATCGGCATGATCATGACGGACCGCCTGAATCAACAGCGACTGGTTCGGCTCACCGGGCACAATGACCGGCCCGCTCTTGCCGCCGCGCAATATGGTGTCCAAACCGTCGACGCGCAGGTCCGCTTTGTGTTTGTCCGGCCCGTGGCATTTATAGCAATGCTCGGCGAGGACGGGTCTGACCTTCTGCTCGAAAAATTTCATGCCCGCAAGCTTCGCGTCGTCGGCGAAAGCCGAGGTCGCGCCCAGGGCACACAGGATCATGACAGGTAAGCCGATTTTCAGTCGCATGAATCAAACCTCTGATCAAATCGTCAAGCTGAGCTTGAGGTCAGTCCTGATAAACTCCGCATGGCGTTTCCATGAATCGATGAGCCCTATCCGGGGCGCCGATCGCCTGGTCAGTTGCCGGCAGTCATTTGCATGACGACTTTAGTTGCTGCGGGTTGGCTCAAAGGGCGCGACGTGCTGCTCGCCACGGGCCTCGGCCAACCGGTTGTTAAACGCCTGATGTCTGAATGAAATTGCCGTGTTTTTGTCGGTAATATGAAACCTGATCCTTGTGCAAAGGGCTTTTTGCCTGGTGTGGTGAGCGTCTGTTTCACCACCAGAAGACGAAGCCGTATTTGAGCTCGGGGCGCATCATGACGAAGTTGACCCACTCGACATGGCCGTCGAGATAGCCCTGGTTGCCGCCGACGGGCTGTTGGGTGTTGTCGTCGAAATGGTTGGAGCCGCGGGCGATGTCGTAGCGGTACCAACTGTAGCTGCCGACCTGGCGGTTGTTGTCGACCCAGATCAGGTCTGACTTGGGGCGATCGCTGAGTTTGGTGGCGAAGGGCGGCTTACCGGCGCCGGACCAGGACGTGTAAGTTCCGGCGTCAGTGTAGTAGGTCCAGTGGGTATACGCGTTGGGCGCCGCGGCGAGATACGCGTAGCCGAACACCGATGACTTGGAATTCTGCCGCCAGAAGTCGTCGCGGTTCCACCACTCATCGTGATTGGACGGGCAGTAGAAGATGTCGCGTTCGGCCTTGATGGTTTCAACGAGATAGTCGCGGGCATCAATGTCGAACGTGTGCGGCCAGATCGAATCCGTCGGGCGGAATTGCCACTCGGTGCCCCAGCGGCCCGAGTCGTTGTGCCAGTCAGGCAGATTGCCATTGTCGGCGACGGCCTCACCCAGGGCGATCATCACGTGCTGGCGGACATTCATGCCGCATACCACGCGGCGGGACTGCTCCTTGGCCCGTGCCAGCGACGGCAGAAGAATCGCGATCAGTAGCGCGATGATAGACACCACCACGAGCAGTTCAATCAATGTGAAGGCATGTCGACGCATAGGCGTTTCTTTCATAGTCCTCATCGTGTGCGGCGTCGGACCAGCATCGCGCCGCCGAGCAGCAGGGTGGCCAGCGAGGTCGGTTCGGGCACGAGCTGGTAGGTGATGTTGTCCAGGCCGAATCCGTCGGACGCCAGCGCGTCGATGACCAGGCGATCGAAGAGGAAGTCGGTGGCGTAGTAGATCGTCTGGTTGCCGTTGTTCGTGCTGGTCAGTGTTTTGAGGTAGTCCGCCTGAAGGACGCCGTTCAGATAGAACGTGAAGTTGAAGTCGCCGGTGCCGGCGTCGGTGAGGTTCAGGCCGATCAGGTTTTTGGCGTTGGCGAAGTCGAGGGTGAACACATGGTTGGAGCCGAAGTATCCGCCGCTGGTGCCGGCGGCCGCGGAGATGATCAGGAATTGCGACCCGTTGTAGTACAGGCCCTGGCCGTTGGACGAACCGACGCTTTCGAAGTCGCCGCTGGTGCCGCCGCCGGTGGCGGTGACGGTCAGTTCGCCATCGACAAAGGTGGCCGAGCCGGTCGGGCCGGCCGCGACGGATTCGAAGTCGACGACGGTGTAACCGCTGAATTCGCTGAGGGTGGTTTCTCGCACGGCGTCGAGGAGGATGTTGTCGATGCCCCAGCCGTCGCCGGCCGCGCCGCCGGAGACGACCGCCCGATCGAACTCGACGATGCTTTCGATGATGAACGGCGTCGTGGCTGTGGAGCCGATGGACTTGGTGTGCGAGCCGACGAGTTCACCGTTGCGATAGAGATCGATGGTGAAGTCCTGCGGCCCGACCTGGTCCTGGAAGCTGACGCCGAAGGCATTGTGGGTACGGGCGAAGTCCAGTGTAAAGCTGGTGGTTTCGCCGAATGTGACGGCGCCTGTATTTTCTTTGAGGATGAACATTTCCGAGGCATTGGCGAAGAGGGACGCGCCGGTCTTGCCGGACTGATTCTGCACATCCGTGCCGTTGGCGGCGACGGCGCTGACGTTGGTGATGCCGTTGTCAGCAAAGATCGAGTCGGTGCCCGTGACGGTGGTTTTGTTGATCGCGTCGTAGTCGCTGAAGGTGATCGTGTGATCACCGTTGATGTTGGCGGTATTGGATTCGAAGGTGGTCGGGGCCACGTCGGCGAGCTGGGTGCCGAGTCGAAGTTCGTCGACGGTCCAGCGGTCATCGGCCTCGTTGATGGCGGTCCGCATACCGAGGTAGGACAACGAGGTGACACTGGTGGCGGTGGCGCCGGAACTGTCGGGGGTGGCGAGGTCGGTGATGCTGCGCGACGCGGCGCCGGCGTCGAAGGCCCAGAGTTCCCAGCCATCGTAGTCGTCGGGGTTGGAGCCGTTGTTGCCCTTGGACAGGTGGGCGACGATCAGGAAGGTATTGGTCGAACTGCTGCCGCCGAACCCGGCCCATGAGCTGTCTTCGGGATAGGTCAGGCGGCCGAGGAACTGATTGCCGCCGCCGGTTTCGTCGTAAACGCCGACGTTCGGCGCGCCGCTGTGAGACCCGCCCGTGGAGCTGTCGAGCCAGAACATGCCGAAGTCATCGAAGGAACTGCCGCCGGTTGATGAACCGCCGGTGCGCTTGATCAGAAAGCTGAAGTAGACATCGTCGCTGGTGACTGACGAGGCGAATTGTCGGCTGAACAGTGATGTGCTGTCGCTGCCGCCGAATTCGAGGGCGCGGTCGCCGCCGGAGATGACGTCGCCTTCGGTGAAGGTGTACGACAGCGACGAGCCGGTGGTGTCGACGACACTCTGCCCGCCGGATGAGGTCCATGTGCCGGACCAGCCGGAGCCTGTGCCCTGGCTGTCGACCGATGATGTGGTCAACCCTTCAAAGGTTTCATCCGCCACGGGCGCAGCGAACAGCGGGGCGGCCGCGGCGGCGGTCAGCAGCAGCGTCGCAAATCTCATTCTCATCATGGCGTAGCTCCTTCAGAGGTCTCATTCTTCTGAACTATCTCATTCTCATACACGCGCACATTTCGGAACCAACTGTCCGCCTGGCCGTCGCGGTCGTCATCCGCGAAGAAGATCAACTGCTTCATCGGACCCTGATAATGCTGACCGACCGCAATGCGGTAGTGGGTCCACGCCGAGGAAGCCGGGCGTTTGTAGTCGCTGAAAGCCTGGGGGTGATCCAGCCGGCCGGCGACAATGAAGAACCGTCGCTGGCTGCTGTTGATCCGGTTGTCGTCGTCGAAGGCGATGCCGTGCATTTCGCCGGTGTGCTCACCGCGAAAGTCGAATTCAACGACGGTGTTCGGCGTCACTTCGTAATCGAATGCGAGATACTTCCAGGCGTTGCCGATCAGGTGCAGCGCCCGGCCATCATCGGCGATTTCCATGGCGGTCGGCTGCTGGTCGAAACCATCCTGGTCCGCGTACGGATGCATCGCACTGTCGACAAAATGAATCGCGCCCTTGGCGTCGATCGGGCGCCAGTCGGTCGACATCGGCGCGTCGAACTCCAGTTCCCACGGATCGAATCGGCTGACCGTGGCATTGGCCGGATCGATCCGCACACGCGACCGGGAACTGAGCCGCATCGTGTATACATCGTGGTCCGGTACGTTCATCATCGTCTGCACATTGCCTTCGAGCACGCTGACGTCGACGACCTGGTTTTCGGTGACTTCGACTTCGAAGACCGTGCCGAGGTCGACGATGCGCACGCCGACGGCGTCGATGGTGAACCCGACCGAGCCGTGCGGCACGGTGGCGCGGACCTTGCCGCGCTGCACGCTGAGGCGCATCGCGTCGATGACATTGGCTCGCACGGGCCCGGTGAAATGCAGCCGGACGCCGCCGAACAGTTCGATCTCCGTTTCGCCGGAATCCATGGCGATCTGCCCGGCGTGCACGGACTGGCCGGGCGACAGCATGGCGCCGCCCTGGCCCGCCTGCCAGGCGTTGTTGTCACCGCCGATGACGACGCCGACCGGGTTGTGTGCGGCATAGGCGACGGCAGGCTCGGGACTCGGGCGATCGCCGGGCATCATGTACATCACACCGGTGATCGAAGCGGCCAGCAGAATCATCGCGGCCATCACCAGCGCGGCATAGCGCGGCAGGCGATAAGTCGGCCTGGGCATCGTGACGGATTCGCCGGTGCTCTCAGCTTCGATCGCCGCGGCGCGGTCGGGGCATTCCCAAAGCAGCATCGCGTGCAGGGTCATGTATTCGACATAGGCGGAGCAGGCCTCGCCGTCGGTCCGCAGGCGATGGTGCAATTGGTCGAATTGCACATCGCTGAGTTCGTTGAGTCGAGCGGCTTCCAGCAGATCGTTGAGGGTGTCATCCGGGCGACTGATCATGACTGTGTCGCCTCCTCTGAAAGGGCACGTCGAATGCAGCCCAGCAGTGATCGATGGATCTGGCCTAGCATGCGGTAAATCGTTTTGTTGGATCGCTTGAACTGATCCGCGATGGCGTTGACGGACATCTCACGTTCGTAATGCAGTTGCAACAGTTGGCGGTGTTTGTCGGTGAGTTGTTCGAGACAGCGCTGCAGAGCATCGTGGCGATCATCCACCGAGCCGGAAACCCCCGCGGCCTTTTCAGCCAGACGCTCGATCACTTCCGTGTCGAACATGCGCGGTCGACTGGCATGACGCTGACGCCACTTGAGCACCTCGAATCGCGCCACCTGTATCGCCCAGGCGGTGAAGTTCGTGTTCGGATCGAAAGTGTCAAACTTTCGCCAGAGCACGGACAGCGTCTCCTGAATCACGTCGTCGGCGTCGGTGGCGCTGGGCACCATGACGCGCACGAAGGCGTAAATCCGCCGCTGATTGGCAGCGTAGAGGCGGATGAACAATTGATGAGGATCCGACCTCTCGTCGTAAGTGTCTTGATCGTTTGTTTTTACCATCGCTGCGTTACGTGTTGGCCCGATTTGCCCAAACAAAACACACGGGCTCTAACTGCTTAACCTGATCAGCTTACCGTTTTTCTCAAATTTCGACAGAAAATATTTTCACTCCGCGGGATGGTCGCTACGATACGCCGCATGAAATATCCGCTTGTTGCAACGGTCGTGGGTCTGATGGTCTTTCACTTCTGCCTGGCCGCGTTCGCTGAACCGGTCGCCGCGCCAGGCTGGACGCTGACAAACTTCGCCGGCGCCGGCAGTCGCCAGGCCGGTCCCACTTCGGGGCTCGCCACACAGGTCAACATCGGCCAGCCCTTCGGTGCCGAGGCCGGACCCGATGGCGCCATCTACATCACCGAAGTCGAGCACCATCGCATCTGGCGTGTTGATCCGAAGACCGGTCAGGCGAAAGTCGTCGTCGGCACCGGTCGCAAGGGATACTCCGGTGACGGCGGCCCCGCCCTCGAAGCCGATCTCAACGAGCCATATGAAGTCCGCTTCGATCACGATGGCAACATGTACTTCGTCGAGCGCCTCAACCACATCGTCCGCCGCGTCGATCACCAGACCGGCCATGTCACCACCATCGCCGGCACCGGCGCCCAGGGTTACTCCGGCGACGGCGGCCCGGCCACCAAGGCCCAACTGCGCCAACCCCACAGCATCGCCCTCGACCACCGTGGCGGACTCTACATCGCCGACATCGGCAATCACCGCATCCGTCGCGTCGACCTGGCCACCGGCATCATCACCACCATCGCCGGCAACGGCGAGCGCAAGCCCCCGATTGATGGCGAACTCGCCGCGGGTCATGCCATGCTCGGCCCCCGTGCGCTTTACATCCGTGACAACATCATGTGGATCGCGCTGCGCGAAGGGCACGCCGTGTGGAAGCTCGACCTGTCTACCGGTCGCCTCGCCCACATCGCCGGCACCGGCCGCAAGGGCTACACCGGCGACGGCGGCCCCGCATCCGACGGAACCTTCAACGGCCCCAAAGGTATCGTCGTTGATCCCGATCGCAACATCTACGTCGTCGACACCGAGAACCACGCCATCCGCCGCATCGAGGCCCGCACCGGTAAGCTCACCACCATTGCCTCGGGTATGAATCGCCCACACGGCATCGGCCTCGATGAGCAGGGTCATCTTTACGTCGGTGATACCAACCACCATCGCGTCCCGTGCATCGCACCAGCCGCGCAATAACAAACCCCGACATGAGTCGGGGTTTGTTGCATGTTCAACTCAGCAAAAGCGTGAGGTTCAATCGCCGACCGCGCCCGTCTCGCGCATCACCCACTGCGTGGCGTGCTGCACCAGTTCGTTGGCGTTGGCCAGCTTCAGCTTCTGCTTGATCCGCTCGCGGTGCGACTCGATCGTCTTGATGCTCACGTGCAGGCGCTGGGCGATCTGGCGTGTGCCAAGTCCCTGTCCCAGCAGTTCGAAGACTTCCAACTCGCGGTCTGACAGGCAGTCGGCCGGGGTCTCGCCGACCGGGTCGTCGCGGCCGATCATGCGGCTGAGCAGGCGGCCGGTCATGCGCGAGCTGACATACACGTCGCCGGAAAGCACGATGCGGATCGCTTCGATCAGCTTCTCCGTGCCTTCCTGCTTCATGATGTAACCCGCGGCGCCGGCCCGCAAAGCGCGGTTGGCGTAGATCGTCTCGTCGTGCATCGACAGCACCAGCACGGGCATATCTTCATACTGAGCCTTGATCTGCTTGATCAGCTCGATGCCGCTGATGTCTTTGAGCGACAGATCGACGATCGACAGATCCACCGGCTGCTCACGCAGGGCGCGCATCGTTTGCTGGCCCGACTCGACCTCGGCGACGATCTGAAAATCGGATTCCTGTTCGAGAAGTTCAACCAGCCCGCGTCGAACGATCGGGTGGTCATCGGCGATGAGGATTCGTACGTCCTGGCCCATGCGGACTCCCTTGTGTGAGTGTTTCTTCATGATAGTGATCCTCAAAGCCTGATAGAAGGGTCGGGGTAACGGTGTCAGCCATTTTAGGGGATTCCATTATCGATGTGAAATTGGGCCCTCCCCCAATGTGGGACCGCATCGCTTGGCAAGTGGGGGGCGGCGGGCTAAGCTGCCGAAGTTTCTCATTCTTGTGAGGTTTTCCATGGATTGGACCGAACTGCACGCAGACGCTTTCGACTCGCAACGTGTGCTCGTCACCGGCGCCGCGGGGTTTATTGGCTCGCATCTTGTTGAGGCGCTGGTCGGGCTCGGCGCCGAAATCGTCGCCCTGGATGATCTGACCAACGGCGATTGGTCGAACCTGGACGGCTTCGATACCGATGTCCGCAAAATCACCGGGTCCATCCTCGACGCCGAGACCCTCGCCGAGGCGGTGGCTGGATGTCGTTACGTGTTTCACGAAGCGGCGCTGGGGTCGGTGCCGCGCAGTGTCCGCGAGCCGCGCCGGTTTTTCGATGTCAATGTCAACGGCACGCTGAACGTCCTCGAAGCCGCGGCCGCCGCCGGGGTCGAGCGCCTGATCTTCGCTGCCAGTTCCAGCGCCTACGGCGACCGCGCCGAAGGTCACGCCAAAGTTGAAACCATGGCTCCCATGCCCCTGAGCCCGTACGCCGCCACCAAGGTTTCCTGCGAGACGATGGTGCGCGCCTGGGCCCACAGCTTCGGGCTCGACACCGCCTCCCTGCGTTATTTCAACATCTTCGGTCCCCGTCAGCGCAGCGACTCGGCCTACGCCGCCGTCATCGCCGCCTTCGCCCGCGCGCTGCACGAAGGTCGCCCCGGCACCATCTACGGTGACGGCTCACAAAGCCGTGACTTCACCTTCGTCGCCAACGCGGTGCACGCCAATCTGCTGGCCGCCCGCAACCAGGCGCCGCTGTGTGGCGAAGTCATCAATGTCGCCACCGGCTCGGCCGTCGACGTCAACGAACTGCATCGCCAGATGGCGGCGCTTTACGATCACGCCGATCTGTCGCCGATCCACGAGCCCGCCCGCACCGGCGACATCCTCCACTCACTGGCCGAAGTCGGCAAAGCCAAACTTCTGCTGGGCTATCAGCCGCTGATCGATTTTGAAGCCGGTCTCGCCCGCACCGTCGACTGGTACAAGCAGAACATGGCCACAGCCAGATGACACTGAGTACATGGCAGCTTTCCGACAGCCGGGTTGCTACGCGACCCCGGTCGCTGCTCGTGTTAAACTGCACCCCATGATCGATCCGGTGCTCGAAGCGCGTGTCCGTCTGGCCATGGTGTCCGGCCTCGGTCCCACACTCACACGTCGACTCGAAGAAACGATCGGTTCACCCCTCGAAATCTGTGACGCCACGACCACGCAGCTTCAGCGTGTCAAAGGCATCAGTCGCAAAAAAGCTGACCTCATTCGGCGAGGTCTCGACGAAGCCGACATCGAACGTGAACTGCACATGATCCAATCGCAGGGCGTGCAGTTGATCAGCTTCGATGACGATCATTACCCAGCCTTGCTGCGTCACATCGTCGACCCGCCGTCGCTGCTTTTTGTGCGCGGCCAGTTGCAGCGCACCGACGGGCTCGCGCTCGCTGTCGTCGGCTCACGCAAGTGCACACAGTACGGCCGCGAGCAGGCTGATCGCATGGCGTCGCTCTGCGCTCAGGCTGGACTCACCATCGTCAGCGGTGGGGCGATCGGCATCGACACCGCCGCCCATGAAGCGACGCTGCGCGTCGGCGGTCGAACCATCGTTGTGCTCGGGTGCGGACTCGGTCAGTGCTACCCGCCGCAGAACAAAGAGCTATTCGGCAGGGTCGCACGTGGCGGTGGGGCGGTCGTCAGTGAACTGCCCATGACAGCCCCGCCCATCGCGGAAAACTTCCCCGCCAGAAACCGCATCATTTCAGGCCTTTCGCTGGGTGTGCTCGTCGTCGAAGCTTCCAACCGAAGCGGCGCCTCGATTACCGCACGCCTCGCCGCCGAAGAACATCATCGCGAAGTCATGGCCATGCCCGGGCGTGTGGATTCGCCGGCTTCGATGGGCTGCCACCGCATGATTCGCGAGGGATGGGCCACGCTCGTGACAAGCCCCGCGGATGTGCTGGATTGTCTGGGCGACGCAGGCCAGACGCTCAAGGTCGCCCTCGATGAATCACCCACGGAGGGGGCCGAAGCTGATGCGTCGCCGGCCCCGACAAACCTGCAGGGTGATGCGGCCCGCATCTTCAACGCCATGACGCGCGAAGCCGTCGGCATCGACGCGTTGTGCAGCGCCACCGGCCTGGCGGTCGCTTCCGTGCAGGCGCACCTGATGCAGTTGCAGCTTTCAGGCCTCGTCGAGCGCGTGCCAGGCAACCAGGTCCGCCGGCGTCAGTAGCCGCAACCCGCTTGCAAACCACGGTAAAACACGCATGCTTCAGCGACCGATAAAGCCTCGTGAAAGTTCTGTAATTTTTGCGAGGCTCAACGCTTGACATGGGCACGCAGACAGCTAATATTAAGGCCGCTAACGACGAGGTCAGCAGGAGCCACTACTGCATGCTGAATTCAACGACACGGTAGGCTGCTTGGCAGAAAGCACACGACCATGATGAGGTCGCGGCACTGCCCGCGACCTTTTTAGTTCGAGGCAACGATCAGAGGCAGGTAAAAAATTTTTCAGGCGAGGGTTAACAGCCCTTGACACGCGATTCTGGCCGGGTATATTTCTCCGCCTCGCACCGAGTGAATCCGCCCGACACGACGGACGGCTTCACCCGCGGCGAGCGGGACACAGCAAGCGAAAGCAACCCTGTGTGGATCTTTGACAAGTGGATAGGTCTGGAATGCCGCATGCACATTTTTCTGATGTGTATGTGTCACTGAGTTATGTGAGCGCATGGCTTTTCGGGCTGACTTGCGGATGTCGATCCTCTAATCGGCGTCGCGTAAGTTTCTCAGTGTAAATCGTGCTGAGATGGTGACAATCGACTCAAGGTCGATGTGATCAAGCTACTAAGAGCATGTGGTGGATGCCTCGGCGTCAGAAGGCGACGAAGGACGTGGATACCTGCGATAAGCCCAGGGGAGCTGGAATCAAGCATTGATCCTGGGATGTCCGAATGGGGAAACCCGTTCTGTACGGGCAACCGTGCAGTTCATTCATGACTGAATGCATAGGTCATGGAAGCGAACGTGGGGAACTGAAACATCTAAGTACCCACAGGAATAGAAAGAAACCTCGATTCCGTAAGTAGCGGCGAGCGAAACCGGAATAGCCCAAACCATCCTTCGGGATGGGGTTGTGGACACCGTTATCTGAGCCTGGCCGACAGCGAATGACCTGGGAAGGTCAGCCATAGAAGGTGATAGCCCTGTAGTTGTCAGCGAAAGCTTGGTAGGTGCACCAGAGTAGCGTGGAGCTCGTGAAACTCCGCGTGAAGCTGGGGGGACCACCCCCCAAGGCTAAATACTCCCTGACGACCGATAGTGAACCAGTAAGGTGACTGAATGGTGAAAAGCACCCCTATAAGGGGAATGAAAAGTACCTGAAACCACATGCTTACAAACTGTCGTAGCCCCTTGAGGGTGACGGCGTGCCTTTTGCATAATGAGCCAGCGAGTTAGCCTCTACGGCAAGGTTAAGTCCTTCCGGGACGTAGCCGAAGCGAAAGCGAGTCTGAATAGGGCGACTAGTCGTAGGGGTTAGACGCGAAACCTTGTGATCTACCCATGGCCAGGTTGAAGGGAAGGTAAAACTTCCTGGAGGACCGAACCCGTTAACGTTGAAAAGTTATGGGATGAGCTGTGGGGAGGACTTAAAGTGTTATCAAACTGGGAGATATCTCGTTCTCCTCGAAATAGTTTTTGGGCTAGCCTCGCGTTACAGCATACGGGGGTAGAGCTACTGGATGGGGCTGGGGGGCTACCCGCCTACCCACTCCAACCAAACTCCGAATACCGTATGCCTTTGTCGCGGGAGTCAGACTACGGGTGATAACATCCGTGGTCGAAAGGGAAACAACCCAGACCGCCAGCTAAGGTCCCCAATCACACCTTAGTTCGTAAGGAAGTCAAGTTGCAAAGACAACCAGGATGTTGGCTTAGAAGCAGCCACTCATTTAAACAACGCGTAATAGCGGACTGGTCAAGGAACTTGGCGCCGAAAATGATCGGGAATAAGGTGTGAACCGAAGCTGCGGACTTGTACTTGTACAAGTGGTAGAGGAGCGTTCCTGTCGGCAACGAAGCGAAACGGCGACGTTTCGTGGAGCGGCAGGAAGTGCTTATGCTGGCTTGAGTAACGATAAACCAGGTGAAAATCCTGGTCGCCGAAAGCCGAAGGTTTCCTGGGGAAGGTAAATCCGCCCAGGGTTAGTCGGATCCTAACACGAGGCCGAAAGGCGTAGTGGATGGACAGCAGGTTAATATTCCTGCACTCGGTTGTGCGGTTGAAGCGGCGTGACGGATCTCTGAAATCAGTCGACCGACCAGTTGTGGTCGTCCCGCAAGGGCGAGGGCTTAGATCCCGAAGCTGGTGGATGAGGTTCCAAGAAAATCCGTCCGTGGACAATCAGCCGATCCGTACCAAAACCGACACAGGTAGGCGTGGCGAATAGCCTCAGGCGCTCGAGAAAACGGTTGTTAAGGAACTAGGCAAAATCACCCCGTACGTTCGCAAGAAGGGGTCCCTCCCGGCTTCGGCCGGAGGGCGCAGAGAAGAGGCTCTGGGGACTGTTTATCAAAAACACAGGACTGTGCGAACTCGCAAGAGGATGTATACAGTCTGACGCCTGCCCAATGCCTGAATGTTAAGGAAGCAGGTTAGCTTCGGCGAAGCTTGCAACTGAAGCACAGGTCAATGGCGGCCGTAACTATGACGGTCCTAAGGTAGCGAAGTTCCTTGTCGGGTAAGTTCCGACGCGCATGAATGGCGTAACCACTGGAGCACTGTCTCAACAACCGACTCGGTGAAATAGAAGTGCCGGTGAAGATACCGGCTACCCGCGGCAGGACGGAAAGACCCCGTGGACCTTTACTGTAGGCTTGTATTGGCCACGATAATGTACTGCGTAGGATAGGTGGGAGACGCTGAAGCGCCGGTTCTGGCCGGTGTGGAGTCACCGTTGAAATACCACCCTGTATATTGTTGTGACCTAACTTGGTTCCGTGAATCCGGGCCAGGGACCGTGCTAGCTGGGCAGTTTGACTGGGGCGGTCTCCTCCTAAAATGTAACGGAGGAGCGCAATGGTTGGTTCAATACGGTTGGAAACCGTATGACGAGTGTAAGGGCACAAGCCAGCTTTACTGCGAGACATACCCGTCGAGCAGTCACGAAAGTGGGCCCTAGTGATCCGGCAGTTCCGAGTGGAAGGGCTGTCGCTCAACGGATAAAAGGTACCCCGGGGATAACAGGCTGATCTCCCCCGAGCGTCCATAGCGGCGGGGAGGTTTGGCACCTCGATGTCGGCTCATCGCATCCTGGGGCTGTAGGCGGTCCCAAGGGTTCGGCTGTTCGCCGATTAAAGCGGTACGCGAGCTGGGTTCAGACCGGCGTGAGCCAGGTCGGTCCCTATCCGCCGTGGGCGTAGCATTCCTGAGAGAATTCAACCATAGTACGAGAGGATTTGGTTGGACGTACCCCTGGTGCGCCGGTTGGTCTGCTAAGGCCATCGCCGGGTAGCTAAGTACGGCAGGGATAACCGCTGAAAGCATCTAAGCGGGAAGCCCCCCTCAAGATTAGGAATGCATGGACTTTGTCCGAAAGACCCCGGGTAGACCACCCGGTTGATAGGCCGCAGCTGTAAGGGTCGAAATACCCTCAGGTGAGCGGTACTAACGGTCGACTGCTTGTTCACATCGACCCTGCGTCGATATAGACACCAAGCCCAAAACTTCATGCATCACATAACACCCATCCCCGTGACACGTCACCTGTGTCACAGGACCCAAGCCGAACGCTGAGCGTTAGCGAAGCGTCGGATTCCATGGGCATTCAAATTCCAGACCATCCACCCGATATTCCCCGTCGGGTGGTCGAAAGACCACCCGGCGTCTTGTCGGTGACCCAATAGGCTTGAGGAAACACCCGTTCCCATCCCGAACACGGCCGTTAAGCTCAAGTCGCCGATGATACTGGCTTTGCTGGGAAAGTAGGTATCGCCGACTTTTCGAGCCCCACAGCTCTAAAGGCTGTGGGGCTCTTTCTATAGACCCCAAAAAAAGCCGCGTGCTGAGCGAGAGCCCCCCAAGGGGCGAACGCGAAGCACCGGATCCGGGCAACAACAATGCCCGAGCACCCATGCCCAAGGTAACGCCCAATTCCTCCATGTCCGTGTCCCCCATTCCTACATTCAAACATTCGACATTGCCCTGGTCATGGGAATTTGGGCATGGCACATTTGCACCCGACTTGACACCTTCACGAAAACTTATGCTATACTCTACGAGTTAACCCGCACCGGCCACAGTGGCCCGTGCTTGTCCCTTGTGACGCCCGATCCGATGCTTCCCGGCTACCAGCTACCAAAGCTCCGAGATTCACGAGACCGCGCTTCACCACACTTCTTCTCTCGGAGCAACCGATGAAGATCTACGTAGGCAACCTCAACTTCAACACCACTGAGGACGCCCTCCAGTCCGCGTTCGGCGAATTCGGCGAAGTCACCGAAGTCGCGGTCATCACCGACCGTGAAACCGGACGCCCCCGCGGCTTCGCGTTCGTCACCATGGACGACGACGGCGCCCGCAAGGCCATCGAAGCCCTCAACGGCCAAGAGCTTGACGGTCGCACGCTGAACGTCAACGAAGCCAAGCCCCGCGAGCCCCGCGGTGGCGGCGGCGGCGGCGGCTTCCGCGGCGGCCGTGGCGGCGGCGGTGGCGGCGGCGGTGGCCGTCGCGATCGTTGGTAATTCACCAACGACCGCTAAGAACGAAAGTTCAAAAAACCCCGACACGAAAGTGCCGGGGTTTTTTTCTTACCCCTCTCCCCACGGGAGAGGGCCGGGGTGAGGGCGCCCTGGCAAAACACACGCGCTGATTCAGCACGAAGACGCAGAGACACCAAGCCACAAAGAAGAGTTGACAGGATGACAGGATCGACCGGATGATTGGGGTAACTTGTCGTCTATCCGGGCCTGTCCGGATCAGCTCAGTCATACAACATCCGAGCAGGCTCGGATATCTGGGGAACCATCATGACCGAAAAAGAACAGCAACTGTACCCGACCCGATCTGAAATGTACGGCATGCTGAGTGCTTCCTCGATAATGACAGGAGCATTACTTTTGTTTGATCCAACGAAAAAATACTTCTCACTGTTTGTTTTGGGGTGGATGGTCTGCATGCACTTAATGTGGATGTGGTGCTGGAGACACTACAAAAAGATGCCGCCACGCGTGGAGCATCCAACGATTGATGAATGATCGCCGCGTCTTACCCCCTCTCCCCGCGGGAGAGGGCCGGGGTGAGGGCGCCCTGGCAAAATACACACGCTGCTTCAGCACGAAGACGCAAAGACACCAAGCCACAAAGAAGAGTTGATAGGATCACAGGATCAACCGGAAGATATCGAAGGTTTTATCAAAGGGCCGGGCCTGCCCGGATGATTTACGCATTGGATGTCCGTGCAGGCGCGGACCTCTGGGGATCAATCATGACGGAAGAAAAGCAGCGCACCTATGTGACTCGGACTGAACTGTACCCGTGGCTGATGCAGTTTCTTGTCCTCAATTTCATGTTCGCATTCTGGCCGAGAGAGTTTACTGATGATCGCCTCGGAACGTTGATGATGGTGATGCCCATCGTACTGTTCATCGTGATGTTCATCATATTAATGACAGCGCATATTGTGGAAATCCGCCGGCGCAAGCGGGCCGAGAAAAACGAACAATCGCCGCGCGATCCGTCATGAAGTACCGGGACATCATCAAACTGATTGAATCGCATGGCTGGAAGCTTGACCGCACGGTTGGCAGTCACATGCAGTATCGACATCCGACTCGGCCCGGCACGGTGACCATCTCGGCCGGCGGGAAACTGAATAAAGATATACCGCCTGGAACGCTCAACAGCATTCTCAAACAAGCTGGCCTAAAATAAACACGGAGTCTGCGGCATGAATTATCTGGTCATCATCGAACAAGCTGCCGACGGAAGCTATAGCGCTTATGTGCCGGACCTGCCCGGCTGCGTCAGTTGCGGCGACACGATGCCGGAGGCCGAGCAGGCGATCCGTGAGGCGATCACACTGCACATTGAATCCCTCCGATCGCATGGCGAGCCGATTCCGCGACCCACTTCCAAAGCACTCACTGTCCATGCCGGGTAAACGCCATCACGACCGGTTGGAACCGACCCCGAAGGGGGCGGCTATATAGCCGACCCGTCTCGGGTCGGTCTATGATGCGCTTGTCGCGTCACCACTTCCCGGAGGTCTTGACATGAATCTGCAAACACTCGAGTCGATGCTGCTGTGGTCGACGATCATCAACGTCGGCGTGCTGCTGGTGTGGATGCTCATGATCGTGTTCGCGCATGACTGGATTCATCGCCTGCACGGCCGATGGTTCAAACTCTCGCGCGAGCAGTTCGACGGGATCCACTACGCCGGTCTGGCCTTCTACAAAATCGCCATCTACCTGTTCAACTTCGTCCCGTGGCTGGCGCTGAAGATCGCCGCATGAAAATCTGAGCCCCGAGCGGGTGGAACTTCAGAGGAGCACGAAGACACGAAGGCGCAAAGACACAAAGAGAATCATAATTCATGTAATTCTTCTTTGTGTCTTTGTGACTTTGTGCTGTGGCTTGAAGTTCGACCCGTCGCTGACGCTCGGGGCTCAGAAAAGTTGACATCGCCGATCACTGGCTGGCTTGTTTGAGCCCGGCTTTGAATTCTTTTCGACTGAGCTCTTCGTCGCCGTCTTTGTCCAGTTCTTTGAACAGACCATCGGGATCGCTGGCCTGTTGGGCGAGCGGTGTGCCGGCAAACTCGTCGTACTCCAGCGTGCCGTCGCCGTCGAGGTCGGCCTGTTGAAATTCCGAGAGGGGCTTTTTCGCTTTTGGCGCTTCGGCAGGGGCCGATTGCTCGACGGCCGGCTCTACGACGGCCGCGGGTTCAGCCGCGGGCTGGCTGGCGGCCGGTTCATTGTTTGAACAGGCGGCCAGCATCGACAGGGTGATCGTGGTCAGCAGGCAACCCATGATTCGCCGATTCATCAGGAGGCTCCTTCGGTTGGCAACGGTCATGCGACACGCCTGTGCGCACCGGCCGGCAACGGGTGTTAATTACATAACGCCTCAAAATGCTGTTTGTTTCACGCCCGGCGCGCACAATCACGTCGCTCCGTCTGAAGGTAGATGGATGAACTGGACCGACAGATTCTCGACGGTAGTGCCGCCCGGCTCGAGGCCGGCGCCGCGGCCAGACTCGGGCGGCACCTGCAAAAGCCCCTGCGCACGCACGCGCTGGTCCTGCGCGCCGGTGACAGGCGATGGATCCCCGGCATCCCGGTGTCGGACGACGCCGAGCGTATCGAACTGGAGGGCCACGAGGTGCGCGCCATGTGCGAGCCGGTGTTTGTGCCGCCGCCGGGGCTGACCATGCGGCAGGTGGCGCGGAAGTTCGGCGTGTCAGTCAACACGATCCGCCGCTGGGAAAAACGCGGGCTCGTCGTCGTCCGCCGCTTCGATGGCAAACACCAGGCCCGGTCGCTGACCCATAGCCGCGACCTGACAGGTCGCGGATCTTCCGGCCCCGAAGACGCCCGGGCATTTCCATATGCCCGGCGGTTTCCAAAGTTGAACATGACGCTGGTGTACACCCCGTACGCGCTGGACCCGGGCGGTGAAGTCTGGCAGATGCCGTGGGGCTTTGTGCGGCGATACCTGTACGAACGTGTCGACGACTCGTTTTACCAGGAGCTGGTGCGCGTGCGCCGGCGGATCGGGGCGCAGGGCGGGATGTGGCAATGGATCTGTCCGCGGTGCGGGCAGCAGGTGTTCAAGGTCTACCTGGCGATGGGACCCTGGACGGCGCGGCACTACCTGGGCAACGAGGCGGTGATGATCGGCGAGCGGTTTGCCTGCCGTCGGTGCGCGGAACTGGTGTATGAGTCGGCCGAGTGCACCGAGGCGTGGGATCGATTCGTGCAGCGTTTAAGCGGTGGCCTGATGCGTGGCGAAGAGGTGGGGGACCCAACGCAAACGGCCGCACACGAAGTGCGGCCGGTCAGGTCGAAGATGGAAAAATACGGGCGGAAGGATTCGAACCCTCAACCTCCTGATCCGTAGTCAGGTGCTCTATCCAATTGAGCTACGCCCGCGGGTCGAAGACGAGTATTGTAGCAATCCAAACGACTGGGGCAACCGGCGGCCAAAGGAAAAACACGCCGCGGCAAGTGTCGGTTACAACAGGATATCGGCGATGCCGAGGGCGCCGAGGATCAGGCTGATCAGGCCGTTGAGCGTGAAGAATGCCATCGTGAACCGGCCGCGAGCGGCGGCGATGTGTTCAACGATCAGGGCCAGACCCACGATGCAGACGCCGACGAAGAACACGCGCCCGAGCAGGGGTTCGGCACGGTAGACCATCACGAGCAGGCTCAGGGCACCGAGGTGGGCGAGTTTGGCGATGAACAGGGCGCCGGCCGGGCCGAGTTTGGCGGGGATCGAGTGCAGGCCGTCGCGCTGGTCGTGTTCGATGTCCTGCATGGCGTAGATGACGTCGAACCCGCCGACCCACAGCGCGACAAAGCCGGCCAGGTACCACGCGGGGGCGTGCTGCAGATAGCTCGGATCAATCGCCAGCGCCGCCGCCAGCGGGCTCAGCGCTAAGGCGATGCCGAGGAAGAAGTGGCATAGCAGCGTGAAGCGCTTCATCAGCCCGTACGCCGCCAGCCAGGCGAGCACGAGCGGTGAGAAGATCACCGGCCACCAGTTGCCACCAAGCAGCCCGAACCCCGCAGCCCCGGCGATCAGACCGGCGGCGCACAGGCCCATGACGGTGAGCACCTGTCCGGGTTGCAATCGACCCGACGGCAGGGCGCGCCCGGCGGTGCGCGGGTTGTTGCGATCGATCTCGCGGTCGAAGTAACGGTTGGCGAGCATGGCAAAGGTGCGTGCGAAGACCATGCACACGAGGATCAACCCGATCAGCGGCCAGGCCGGCATACCGCGCGCCGCGGCGAAAGTCGCCAGCAGGGCGAAGGGCATCGCGAAGACCGTGTGCGACAGCTTGATGTCACGGGCGATGTGGACCACAGGATGAACGGCGGCTTGCTGCATGAGCGGTATGTTAGCCGAAGCCCGGTACAAGAAAAAATTTGCGGGCGGTGTCATACAGGTGGCACCCGGCGGGGTGTTCGTATTCTGTGCGGGGTGTTATAAGGCATGGGCAACGTCAGTTAAGTGCCGCCCTCCGGGAATGTGCGACGGCACGCCGCGTGACGCAACCGCCCAGCGTCAGGAGTCAGCCATGCGGATCGACATCGGGCCCTTCCGGTATTCCGTGCAACTGGTCCACGGCATGATCCGCCACGACGACCAGGACTGCTACGGCCTCTGCGACAACCTCGCCCAGCGGATACTCATCTCCGATGTGCCCAACGAGTCGCAGCGTCTGTCGGTGTTTTTTCACGAGTTGATGCACGCGTGGTGGTACCACTTCGGCATCGACCCGGCCGACGAGGAAGCCGTAGCCGATCTGGTCGGTGTGGCCATGACCCAGTTCATGCAGCAGGCCTCCCATGCACTGCGCGGGCGGGGAATGTCGTTGCGGGCAGCACCCATGACTGGTGCGCCCTCCCCGCCCCATGTGCAAGCGCCGGATGAAATGTCAATTGATGATGACACGCAAACCGCCGGGTCGCCACGCGGCCTCGTTCAACAAGATCAGATGCAACCGGAATCCATCGCCCCGCTCGGACGCATCGGGCCGCCCACCCAGACGCGCCGCGATGGGCCATGGATCATTCGCTTTTTCAGCCCCGTCGCCGGGTAGACGATTTGGAAGACTTTTTGCCGGCCTTGTTGCCCTTTCCGGTTCCGGGGGCGGGGGCAGGGGAGCCGGGTAGTTTGGTGGTGGTATGAACAGAACGACGTGTGGTGCGAGCTGCTTTCGCCGGTCGGGGCCCGTTTCCACCTTCGGAAGTGGTCATCCCGCGGGCAGAGTCGCCGGAAGCGCCGCTGGTTTCTTCCGCCAGGCGGCGCAGCATCAGCTCCGCGACATCCGGCCGCACCGCGCGCGGCAGAATATCCAGCACCGCCGTCTGCAGAACTTCATCCTGCTGAGCAAACCACGTGTACAGCCGACTCGCCATCTCGACCTGGCTCATCCCGTACCGCCGACAGACCGCCTCGATGGCCGCCTTCGCCTGCGGAGTCACCGCAATTTTGATGATGTCGCGTTCGGACATGGGGCTCACTTTACATGCCCCGGCTTTAGACTACACCATGCAAATTGTAGACTTTTGTTGACTGCGTGCATATGCCGGTTTATACTGATCGCACGAATCGCCCGCGCAGTGTGGAGACGGGAGCAACAGCGTGTGTTGGCTTTTTTCGGGCCGGGGGGTTGTATGACCGGACGACAACGTGAAATTCTCGTGCTCCGTATGCTGTTGAATCTGAACGCCGTCGGCCGCGGATCACACCCGCCGCGTACTTCTGATGGTTCACACGCCTTGCCCGGCGGGCGCCAGACACAGCGCCTGTTGAATACCGCCACGCGCCCCCAACTTCAAACCCTGCTAGCCGAAACCCTCGATCGCCTGATCAAGCAATCTGAATCCTGAACCCGAATCCCTTCCGGGGCCGGGATTCCGGGGGCCGGGATTTCCGGGGTTCCGGGGTTCCGGGGTTTCCGGGGGTTTACCCGCCCGGTGTCGTCAACCAACCCTCTCCCGGGGAGCGGCACCGGGTTTTTACATGGTCACTTGCACCACATCGCCAGACTAATCCTCTTCGTCGGCGGATTGCATCGCATTGTGTGCAGCCGCCTGCTCCTGAGCGAGTTTGATCGCATGGGCGTGAGATTGAAGCAATCCCGCGAATACAGCTATCAAAAGGCATGTGACGGTCAGAGCGATCAACATGAACTTGAGTTGCTTCTTGAATGTGAAAATGGCTGCACAGATCGCGCTCGTCAACATCCCCGCCAACAGAAACCAATAGATCATTCCAACATCGAGCATGGATGTAACCCGGGATGGTGCTATCGCCGACTGCTTCAACTATCGGTCAACGTATCTTATCGCCCCTGTCCGCGACCTGACAGGTCGCGGACAGTCCGCAGCCTGTCAGGCTGCGGCTAGGGTTGATGCAGTCAATGTTCGGCGCGGAAGTTGGCTTTTGAGTCGGCCCAGCGGGTGTTCAGGGTGTGGGGGATGTCGAGCAGGTCCAGCAGGCGGCCGGCGACGAAGTTGACCAGGTCGTCGCATCTTCTCGCAACACCGTGAAATAATTTTTATGCGACGAAGAATTGTAAATCTAATGATACACATATTTATAAAGCCGTCACCGTGTCGGCCCACGAATTCCGCCGAAAATGTGTTGCTGGCGCGTGGATGCGTGGTATGGTCACTATGTTGGGATTGATTTAAGATCGAATTCTGGGAGTTGAATCATGATGGTTCCGAGGGTCTCGTCGTCGCGCACTGCGCGCCAATCCGCTAATCAAACAATTGATCCGGACCCACCGCCGCGCCGCCGCCGAAGCATCCGATCGCGTCGGCTGCTGGTCGTTTCGCTGACCGTTAATCTGCTGCTGTTAATCGCCGGCACCGTCTGGGTGGCACACAAGGGCGGCCCCCGCTACGTCTTCGAACAGTTGGGCCTGGTGCAGACACGGTTCAAGATCCGGGACTGGCAGCTCAACGCGATCGACCGCCAAGGCCGACTGCCCGACACCGAAGGAGAGATCGTCTTTCTCGGCGACAGCATCACGCGCGAGACCGATTGGAGCGAGTTCTACTCGGACATACGTAACCGCGGACTCGGCGGCGACACCACTGATGGCGTTTTCAATCGGCTCGACGAGATCGTTCGCAGCAGTCCCAAACAGATATTCATCAACCTCGGCACCAATGATTTGTCCATGGGCGTGGGGCCACAGGAAGTGATCGACAACTATCGAAGAATTGTCCAGCGGATCCAGACCAACAGTCCCCGGACGCAGATCAACCTCGTGTCGATTCTGCCGATCAACTTCGAGTATGAACGAAACGTCCTCCAAGAACGCAAGCAGCGATTTATCTGCCAGGTCAACGACGACCTGAAACAACTTGCCGATGAATACGACATCCGGTTCATCGACATCCACAACGCTTTCTGCGATGGCAGCGGGCAACTCCGATCGGAACTGACCTTCGACGGCCTGCACCTGACCACCGAAGGCGAAATTTTCTACGCCAATCTTCTCAGAGAATACGTCTGTTCCCGTGAACTGCTCGCTCATTCCCAATCGGGCGAAAACGAGTGAACCCTCACTGACTATTCGCGCGGAAGTTGGCCTTTGAGTCGGCCCAGCGGGTGTTCAGGGTGTGGGGAACCTCGAGCAGGTCCAGCAGGCGGCCGGCGACGAAGTTGACCAGGTCGTCGATCGACTTGGGCAGCATGTAAAAACCCGGGTTCGTCGGGGCGATGATCGCGCCGGCTTCGGTGGCCTGCTGCATGTTGCGGATTTCGATCAGGCTCAGCGGCATCTCACGATGCGCCAGCACCAGCGGCAGGCGCTCCTTCAAGGCCACGTTCGCGGCGCGGTGCAGCAGGTTGTCGCTGCGGCCCTGGGCGATGGCGGACAGGGAATTGTTCGAGCAGGGCACGACCAGCATGCCGTCGTGGCGGA
The DNA here is from genome assembly GCA_014873095.1 of Planctomycetales bacterium ZRK34. GTDB lineage: Bacteria > Planctomycetota > Phycisphaerae > Phycisphaerales > Zrk34 > Zrk34. Next base: position 582,737 of record CP050848.1, on the reverse strand, counting down.
ACGAACCCGAGGCGATCGGGGCGCCGACATCCCGGTAGTTGTGCAACGTCATGCCGTGGTCGGCTCGGCCGGCGAGTGCGGCCAGGTCGACGCCTTCCATGCCGAGTTCATCATGCAGCAGGCGCTGGCCCAGCGGGCTGACGACCAGGTGGACCGCGCAGTCGGCTTCGACGAGCAACTGAATCACGCGCTGCGCGTACGCCGCGCCGCTGGCGCCGGAGATGCCGATGACGATCGTTTTAGACATGGCGGATTATAGCGCGGTGCGATCTTGTTTAGCCGGCGAGCTTGCTCGCCGCGGCGGATCGCTCAAGCGGCGGGCAAGCCCGCCGGCTAAACGGGTAAGGCGCTACACGCCGATTTTGAGCACGAAGAAGATCACCCAGACCACCAGGTAGGTCGGCAGGAGGATCGGCAGGCTGTAGCGGACGACGTAGCCGAAGAACGACGGCATGTTGATCTTCGCGGACTCGGCGATCGATTTGACCATGAAGTTCGGGCCGTTGCCGATGTAGGTCATCGCGCCGAAGAACACCGCGCCCACGCTGATCGCCACCAGGTACAGCGCCATCAGCGAGTGTCCGATCAGGAAGGCGAGGTTGATCTGGTTGTCGGTCAGCGTGCCGGCCATGACCGCATCGTGGTAATACTTGTCGAGCATGTCGACCGCGCCGCGGATTTCCTCCACAGCCACCTTCAAATCGACATCCGCCTCGGCGTGATGCTCCTTGAGGTAGGCGGTGATCTGCTCATCGGTGGCGGATTCACCCTTGGCGACCTTGTCAGCGACGAAGCGCACGGCGCCGAGTTCGGCTTCGTGGTGCTGCTGGATGTTGCCCTGCTTGGTGGCGAGGAAGACCAGGTAGGTCGGGGCGTTGTCGAGCACGGCCGAGAGCGAACCGGTCACGAAGTAGTACTGCCCGGCGGAGTTCAGGGGCATCTTGTCGGAGTTGTGGTTCAGCCAGTTCAGCGCGGGCACCATCGTGGAGAAGATGCCGACGAACAGCAGGGCGACTTCGCGGATGGGCTCGTAGGTGAATTCGTTGTCGAGGTAGATCTTGGCCTTGGTGATGAGCTTGGACCCGATGATGGCGGCGCCCATGAGGATTTCGCGGGACCACAGCAGGTGGATGCTGAGCCCGGCGTGGAACATCGATTCCTGGAACACGGCAAAGAGGATCAGGCCGATGAACAGGAAGTTCGGTATGCCGGTGATGGAAATCGCGGGGCCTTCGCCGGCGTCAGGCGGCGCGTTGCGGGTGGCTTTTTTGGCGTTGATCGTGTCGACGACATAGAAGATCGCCAGCACCAGGATGCACGCCAGCGCCCACATCGGCCAGCAGTTCAGCAGCACCCAGAAGAAGGGCACGCCCTTGAGGTAGCCCATGAACAGCGGCGGATCGCCGATGGGCGTGAGGCAGCCGCCGCAGTTGGCCACGAGGAAGATGAAGAAGATGATGTGGTAAGGGCGGATGTGGTCTTTGTTGATGCGGATGTAGGGACGGATCAGCAGCATGGCGGCGCCGGTGGTGCCGACGACGTTGGCGATGACGGCGCCGATGAGCAGGACGGCGGCGTTGGTCATCGGCGTGGCCTTGCGGCGGACGTCGATCTTGATGCCGCCGGAGACGATGTACAGCGACCCGAGCAGGGCGATGAAGCTGACGTACTCCTGCATCTCATGCAGCCAGGCGGATCGCGACATGCTCAGCGCCTCGGCGGATTCGACGCCGGCCTGCGTGTAGAAGAACAGGTAGTACACGGCCGTGATGGTGCCGAGTACGAATGACACATGCGGGTAATACTTGTGCCAGAAGTGGGCGTTGATCAGGGGCATGGTCGCGATGCTCAACAGCAGCAGCGCGAACGGCAGCGCCCAGTACAGCGCGACGTCAGGCACGTGGCCACCGCCGGCGGCCAGAAGCAGGGGCAGGGTTGCAGTGTCTAAAAGATGGGCCATGGGGGGCCTCCGTGCCTCGGGGGGATTTCACGTGCCGGCGCGTTTCAGGACGCGCGGCGGTTTGGGAATCATCGGCTATTTTGCGTAGTTTACTTGCCCCGTCAATCGGTGAGACGCCCACGCAGGCGGTCCCGGCAGCGTGCGGCGGTCCGGCGGACGAGTTCGGACTCGTCCGGGTCGTCGGCCAGTTGCTCGATGCGCTCGCGCAAGGCCGGTTCCAGCGGGTGTTGATTGGCGGCGACGAGCAAGGCGTTTCGCTTGAATTGGTCGAGTTTGGCCCGCTTCATCGCCGAACGGGTCAGGGCGGCGATGCGGTCGTCGGGGGTCCAGTTCAAGACCGTCAACAGATCGAGGGCCGCGGGGCGCGAGCCGTAGGCTTCGGGTGGATCGGCTTCGTGATCGGACCCGGGACGGTTATAGGGACACACATCCTGGCAGACGTCGCAGCCGAAAAGCCAGTCGTCGAGCGGGGCGTCGAACTCGGGATCGATCTCGCCGCGGTGTTCGATGGTCAGGTAGCTGAGGCAGCGGGAGGCATCGACCGAGTACGGCGTGATGCAATCCGTTGGGCAGGCGTCGATGCAGCGCGTGCATGTGCCGCAGTGATCGGGTTCGGGGCGATCCGGTGTCAGCGGCAGCGTCGTGATGATCTCGCCGAGCATCAGATGCGATCCCCGGAAGGGAGTGCGGGGTTGGATCAGCAGCGTGTTTTTGCCGACCCAGCCGAGCCCGGCGCGGGTGGCGTGTTCACGCTCCAGCACCGGGGCGGTGTCGACACAGACACGGAACTGTTCGTTCGGTGCCGACTCGCGCAACTGATCGGCGAGCGTATGCAGGCGCTTTTTGATGATTTTGTGGTAGTCGTTGAACTGGGCGTAGCGCGCGATCTTACCCCCTCTCCCTTGCAGGGAGAGGGATGGGGTGAGGGTCGGATCGTCAGGAGTCGGCGATGAATCGGGGCATGACAGATTGTCGGACGATGAAACCCTCACCCTGCCCTCTCCCTGGGAGGGAGAGGGTTCCGAAGGACCGAGGTCATCGGCGACACAGATGATGGATCGCGCGCCGTCGAGCATCACGCGCGGGTCAAGACGCTGGGGCAGATGGTCGGCCAGCCAGGCCATCGAGCCGTGCTTGCCGGCGGCGAGCCAGTCGCGCACGTGATCGGCGTGATCGCTGGGGCGCGCCTCGGTGATGCCGCAAAGCGCGAAGTCGAGTTCGGCGGCAATACGCTTGACGCGATCGGATGTGACGGCGGGTTCAGTCACCGGGGTCTCTATCTCACCACCAAGGCACAAAGATCATCAAGCAAGGCATTTGACGGGATGACAGGATGAAACCGGATATTGATCATGTACTTCTGTATCTGGTTGATCCTGTCATCCTGTCCACTGTTTTCTGCTTGGTGTTCTTGGCGCCTTGGTGGTTCAGTTTCCGAGTCAGTCACCGAAGTAGTCGCAGGCGCTGGAGCAGGTTTCGCGCACGCGGACGCAGTGCAGCAGGGGCAACTCGGGGGCGAGGCGGTCCCAGATCCACCGGGCGAGGTTTTCCGCGGTCGGGTTTTTCAGGCCGGGGATTTCGTTGAGCAGGTAGTGGTCGAGCTGCAGTTCGACGGGGGCGATGGCGGCCTTGAGCTGGCCGAAGTCGACGAGGTAGCCCTGCTCGGGGGGCACATCACCGGCGACGATCACGTCGATGCGGAAGCTGTGGCCGTGCAGGCGGCGGCACTTGTGGCCTTCGGGGAAGGTCGGCAGCCAGTGGGCGGCCTCGAAGCCGAACGATTTGGTCAGGTGCACTTTCATGAGGGAGGTATTGTAGCAGGTGGATGATGGGGGGCAGGGGACGGGAGGCAGGGGGCAGGTCAGACGCCGCGGGCGGTGGGGTTCCAGATGTGCTTGTGGAGCTGGGTTTGCAGACGCACGGGCAGGCCGTCGGCGAGCACCCACTCGGCGAGATCGCGCAGGGACAAACCCTCGCAGCCGGCGAGTTCAGCGGTCGGGGCCATCGGCGCGACGGCGCTGAACAGAATCGCGTGAACTTTCTCGTGCAGGGCATGGGTACGGATCAGATCACGCGCCCAGTCGTAGTCCGCCCGACTGGTCAGCACGAATTTAACCTCATCGCGGGGAGTGAGGCGGGCGATGTTGTCGTCATCGTTGCGATCGACTTCACCGGAGCCGGGAGTTTTCAGATCCATGATGCGGATGATCCGCGGATCGCACACGCTGATGTCACAGGCGCCGCTGGTTTCGATCAGCACGGTGTAACCGGCATCAGCGAGGCGGGTCATCAGTTCATGGACGGGCTTCTGCAGCAGGGGCTCGCCGCCGGTGATTTCGACGAGCTTTGTGTGCGGGCCGAGGCGGGTCGCTTCGTCGAGGATTTCGTCGATCGAGCGGCGGTCGCCTTCGTGGAAAGCGTATTCGGTATCGCAATAGGCGCAGCGGAGATGACAGCCGGTCAGGCGGACGAACACGCACGGCAGGCCAGCCCAGGTGGACTCGCCCTGGATCGAGTGGAAGATTTCGTTGATCTTCAGGGTGTTCATGGCGTGTGACCCCGACGCTTCGCGGCGCTCAGCATCGGGCTTGGGTGAGTACGGGGTCGGTCATGCCGAGGCTGGCGAAGGCGCGCTGGCGGATCAGACACGCGTCGCAGTGTTCACAGGGTTTATCCCCCGGCAGCGGGTCGTAACACGAATGCGTCAGGGCATAATCGACGCCGAGTTCGAGGCCGCGGCGGATGATGTCGGGCTTGGGCAGATCGATCAGCGGGGTGTGGACGGTCAACTGGATGTGACCTTCGACGGCAGCGCGGGTGGCGAGGTTGGCCATCTGCTCGAAGGCCTGGATGTACTGCGGCCGGCAGTCGGGATACCCGGAGTAGTCGACCGCGTTGACACCGATGTAGATGTCCGCAGCCCCGATGACCTCGGCCAGCGCCAGGGCGTAGCTGAGAAAGATCGTGTTGCGGGCGGGCACATACGTGACCGGGATGCCGTGCGACATGGCGGACTCATCGCGGTCTTTGGGGACATCGATGGTGTCGGTCAGGGCGGACCCGCCGAAGGCACGCAGGTCGATGCGGGCCAGGCGATGGTCGGTGATATCGAAGGAGTTGGCGACGGCCTCGGCGGCGCGGAGTTCGTGCCTGTGGCGTTGGCCGTAGTCGAAACTCAGCGCGGTGACGGTGTGCCCGGCGTGTTTGGCGATGGCGAGGACGGTCGCGCTGTCGAGGCCGCCGGAGAGCAGGACGACGGCGCGGGAAGATGCGGGGGGCGAGTCGGTCATGGGGGGATTATAGGTGGTGAAGTGGTGATGTTGCGATTTGGTGAAATGATCCATTGCGGCGCGCGCAAACATCACACATCGCCATTTCACCACTTCACCAAATCACCACATTACTCAGCCTTGGCGGCGTTGAGCTTGGCGCGGGCCTGATCGGCGGCGGCCTTGTACTGATCGTTTTCGGTGACGATCGCCAGGGCGAGGTTGACCTGCACAAGCTGCTCGAGGGCTGCGACCTTGGCGCCCTTGTCGCCGGACTCGGCCACGGTGTTGAGCTGTTCCAGCGCGGTGGTCAGTGTATCCTGGGCGGCGCTGTTGGCCTTGGAGGAACGCGCCGAGGCGCTGGAGGCGGCTTCGGCGGTCGGGCCGTGCAACTGTTCCAGCGGCTCGGTGGTCTTGGCCAGCGACGACAGCAGTTGGCTGTAGGCATCAGCGATCAGCGCCTGCTGCTGGTGTACCTGCCCCATCTCGGCGCGGATGCCGGCGAGGTCCAACTCGGTCGCCTGGCGGGCAGCCGGCGGCGCGACGGCCTTGGCGGCTTCGAGTTTGTTCAGCGACTGTTCATACTGCTCCAGCGATTCGGTGAACGGCTGATCGACCTGCTCGGCCTGTTGGGTCACGAGCGTCTTGAACTTGGCGTTGAAGCTTTCGGCCAGTTGCGTCGCCCGCTGCTCGGACTTGGTGGCCATGTCGCGGGTATCCGAGGCACGTTGCTCGGCCTGCTTGATCGCCTCGCGGACTTCAGCCAGCAACTGCTGGGTGTTTTCATGACGCTTTTCCAACACGCGAAGCTGGGCCTGCTCGATCGACAGCTTGGCGGCGGCGGTGTCGGCTTCGGCGGAAAGACGATCCGCCTCGCGGGTGGCGCCGGCAGCCTTGGTATACAGGTCATACTGAGCCTGGCCCTCGGCCGAGAAAGCCTGGCGGTTGAGTTTCTCGGCTTCGGCGATTTTCGTCTTGCGTGTTTCGGAGGCGGTCTGCTCCTTGCCATTGAGCGTTTCAACAGCCTTGCGCTGGGCAGCCAACTCGGTGGCGAGTTGATCCTGCTGAGACACGAGCTGCTTTTCGTGGTCGCGGAGGCCGGCGAGATATTTGTCGTGGTTGACCTTGTTGTGTTCGGCGGCAATGGTCTGGGCGACGCGGATGCTGCTGGCGTCTGAGAGCAGGGCCGACCCGAGGGCGGTCTGCTGGGGCCACGCGGCCGAAGCGCTGCGGGCAAGCAGGCGGGCCTGCGAGGCGTAGGTTTCAGCGATCAGCGACAGGGCGGCAAGCTTCTGAGCGGGCGGGCCCTGCGAGGTCAGCGGCTGAAGCTGCTTGGCGACGTCCTTGAGCTTCTGCTGGCGGAACTGCTCCAGCGTCTGCGAATCTTCAGCGAGTTTGACATCGCGCGTGCCGCTGGTGGCCAGGGCCATCAGCTTGAAGGCTTCGTCAAACGTCTTCTGGGCTTCAAGCTGTTGCTTGTTGGCCTCGCGTTGGGAACAACCGGCAACGCCGAGCAGGACGGCCAGAACGCTGAGGGTGAGCATGCGGGTGGTCAAGGCGGTGCCTCACAGTCAGTTAGGTGCATTGGGGACAGGTCGTTGAGTATATCAATTCTTCGCCGGCGCGGCACCTGATTTTTCAGCGGGTGCGTCGGCGGCGGGGGCCTTGTCTGCCTCAGGCTTGGCGACGATCGGCGGGTTGAAATCGATCGGATAATCGGTGGTGTCGCCGTAGAGCTGCCCGATCCAGTCGGCGATCTCCTGCAGGCGGCGGTCCTGGGGGCCGGTGAAGTACTGTTTATACCCGGGCACGTCGGGGTGGGGCGTCAGGGCGTCCTTCTGCGGCAGGCCGAACTGCACCAGGGCCGACCCGATGGGATTGGACTTGTTGATCAGCGGGTCGGCGCCCAGCCGGGTGCGGCGGAGGATCATGTAGTTGGTGTAGACCACGGATTCGCGGTTGAAATTTTTGGTGTAGAGGAAGAGCCCGGGGGCCTTGTCCTGCATGTGGCAGCGGCCGCAGTAACGCAGCACATAGGTCGGGTGAATCTTCGTACGGAACATCGACAGTGTTTCGGGGTCTTCACGAACCTGCACCTTCTCGTACAACTCGCGGGCGCGGAGCTGGAACAGAATGCGAAGCTGTTCGACGCCGGTCATCGCGCGGAAGCGCTGCTCGCCGCGCAGGCCGAGGAACTTCTGCATCACCGGGTCTTCGCGATACTTTTCATAGAGTTCATCGACGACTTCACGCGGCAGCGGCGCGATGCGCGGCTTGTTGTCCAGGCGCACTTCGTAAACCCGGATGAGATTGACCTGCTCGGGCGTCAGCAGCTTGGACTCGTCGGCTTCGGCCTCTTCCGGTTCGGGCTTGGGCATCGGCGTCGTGGGCGAGCCGGCGTCGGGTTGTGTCGGCGCGGGGGTCGCTTCGCCGTTGCCGGGCTCGAGCTTGAGGCGCTCGGTCACGACATTGCGCAGCAGGGCGGCCTGCTGGTGGTCGGGCTTGGCCTTGAGGATTTCGTTGAGCTCGCCCAGCGCCAGACGGTAGGCCTCGGGAGACTTCTGGTCGTAGAGCCAGCGGGCCAGGTCGTAGCGGCCGTTGTAGTTGGTGTCGGCCAGCAGATCGCGCTTCAGCTGATACTGCTCAGCCAGCGACATCTGCACCTTCACATCGTCGATCATCGGACGGGGAAAAGTCGTCTCGATGCCGGCGACGGAGATGGTGACCGATCCGGTGGATTCGCTGACGAGTTCACCGCGGATTTGTCGACCGTCTTTGAGGGTAAGGACCACATCCCGGGCCAGTGCCGCGGTGGCGAAAGTAAAAACGATCGCCAGCGTGAAACCAAGACCCAGCCGATTCATTGAATAGCGCATAGACGCCTCCCACAGACCACGTTTCGCGCCCAGACCGCCGCATCACTATAAATGCCGCGACGAATCGGGGCAAGTCTGTTATTTTAGACTTCTTACCGCAACACCCGGTTCGCGCAGCCCCGCAATTATTCCCGGAAAATTCACGATGAAAATCCTCGTGGCCCCCGACAGCTTCAAGGAATCCATGACCGCGGCCGAGGCGGCGGCGGCGATTGGACGCGGCATCACAGCCGTTCTGCCGCAGGCTCAGATCGACCTGTGCCCGGTCGCCGACGGCGGCGAAGGCACCGTCGACGCCCTGGTGCACGCGACCGGCGGCAGGGTCTGCACCACCTGCGTGATGGGCCCGCTGGGCATTGATGTGCAGGCAAAATGGGGGCTGCTCGGAGACGGCGAGACGGCCGTGATCGAGATGGCCGAGGCAGCGGGGCTGCACCTGGCGCCTGCGGATCAGCGCGACCCGACGCGCACGACCACCTACGGCGTCGGTCAACTCATCGCCGCGGCGCTCGATGCGGGCGCTCGCCGGATCATTCTCGGCATCGGCGGCAGCGCCACCACCGATGGCGGTACGGGCATGGCCCAGGCGCTGGGCGTCCAATTCGAAGGCGGATCAACCCCGATGACCGGCGGGGCGCTGGGCGATGTGACCGCGATCGATCTGGCCGGTCGTGATCCGCGGCTCGGCGAGGTTGAAATCGTCGTGGCTTGTGATGTGACCAACCCGCTGACCGGACCGCGCGGCGCGGCGGCGGTGTATGGACCACAGAAGGGGGCCACCGCCGAGCAGGTGCTTACGCTCGACGCGGGGCTGGCCCACCTGGCGACGCTCGTCGATTACGTGGATGCCACGCTGCCGGGAGCGGGCGCGGCCGGCGGACTCGGGTTCGGCCTCGTCGCCTTCGCCGATGCGCGACTCGAACGCGGCATCAACCTCGTTCTCGAAGCTGTCGACTTCGACACCCGCGTGCGCGACGCCGCACTGGTCATCACCGGTGAAGGCCGCCTCGACGGTCAATCCATTCAGGGCAAGACCTGCCTCGGCGTCGCCCAGGCTGCGCAGAAACATGGTGTCAAAACCATCGCGTTGGTGGGCTGTCTCGGCGCCGACGTCGAGCAAACCCTCGCCCACGGTCTGACCACCTACCACAGCCTCGTCGAAGACGGCACATCCCCCGAACGCGCCATGCGCGAAGGCCCCGCGCTGCTCGAAGCCCTCGCTCAGCGCGTCGTGCCTGATTATCTCTGACCAAAGCCCGGGGACCGCCGTCCCCGGGTCCAGGCCCACCTATGAAAGCTCTGGCACGCCCCCAACTCAAGCGTTACGCATCAAAAGCCGGCTTGCAGTTCGAACGCATGAGCGAGGGCACGGTGCGTTTTACACTCACCGGGTCCGCACCGTGGCTCGACATCACACCTGCTTGGTTCAAGGGGCGCGTGACAGGCCCCGTGTATCTCGTGGGGCGTGAGAATGCTCCGCCCCTTTTGGACGGTTTGAGCAAGCGATATCACCGGCGATTTCCCTTGCTGGTGAATCACCGGGCCGTAACCATCGAAACCGATGTTGAACTCATTGCTGTCGTACGGGCGCTGCTGGCGATCGGCTGGTGTGTGGTCAACGATGCCTACATCTTCCCCGCTGCCGGTGGTTGGTTGGCTTATGTCGGCCACCACGACGAGCTGACGGTCAGTCTACAACGCGACAATACACTCACTTGGCGTACTTGATCCCGCACCCGTACGGCTTGGTCTGCGGGGTGCTCACCGGCTTGCCGGCCAGCAGTTCATCAACCGCCTTGGCGATGTAGTTGGTCGACTTGCGATCGTCGATCGCGCCGTTGTACGCCAGCATGCCCCGGGCGTCGATGACGAACATGTGCGGCGTGCACCGCGCGCCGTAGGCCTGGCCGACCTTGCCCGCCGAGTCATCGAGCACGGGGTACTCGACGCCGAAGCGCTCGGCGGCTTTTTTGTTCTTTTCGACGCTGGTGGTGCGCGTCGAGTTGATCGCCAGCCAGACCACGCCGTCGGCTTTGTACTTGTCCGCCAGGGTCGACATCGTTTTGGCCGGGGCGGTGTGGTGCTGCTTGGTGACCGGGCAGCCGTCGTTGAACCATTCGAGCACAACGACCTTGCCCTTGAACTGGTCCAGCGAAACCATGTTGCCGTTCTGATCGGTCAACTCGAAGCTCGGGGCGCGGTCGCCGATGGCCGGGCCGGCCGCGTGGGCCATGGCTGCCATCACCATCACGGTCATCATCATTGTCACGTGTCGAAACATGCGTGGGCTCCTTTCGGGGGCTGGTGTGCGCGTTACGGACGAACCTTCACCGGCACGTAGACGCCGCGCCGTTGGCCCGCTGCATCGCGGTAAGTCACCAGCAGGCGGGCCGTGTCACTTTGAAGTTGGTCGGGTAGATAGATCGTCGGTTGGCAGGTGATCTGCGTCGTGTCGCCGGCGTGATGCGTTTGAATTTCTGCGAGTTCAACCGCCTGCCCCGTGGCGGGAAACACATCCACGTGATGGACGGGTTGCTTCCATTTGATCACGACTTGGCCGACGCGCGGTGAACTCGTCGAAGCAATCACATCGTGGGCTTGATCAACCGTTCGCGGCAGGCGGCGACGCCACTGATCGAACAGCATCTGATTCGCCTGCGTCGCCTGTTGTGCGACGGCCAGTTTCATCGTCAGCTTCGCCTGACCCGGCACGCAGGCCTGTTGGCATTCCAGCCAGTTCACATCGGCCGCGATCGTCACCATCGCATCGGCGGGGGCGCTGTCAGCGACGGTCATGTCGACGATGAGCATGACCTGTTTCGTATACCCATACGTGGTGAGCCCGGCCTCGGTGAAGCGTTGCGGCAGCGGCCAGCGGGTTGTGCCGGCGCGCCATCCGTCGGGCAGTTGCCAGTCGATCGTGATGGTCTGGCCCGAGTCGCCGGGGTTCAGCCAGTAGGTGTGCCACTTGGGCGCGATGTCCATCAGCAGGCCGACGCGGAACGTCTGTCCCGGCGCCACGGCCGAGTGATCGCCGAGGAGCCGCGCCTGGACCGCGCCGCCGTCGCCGGGCGATTGCGCCATCACCGCGCCACCCCAGCCGACAACACACAAAAACATCATGACGCTGCGTGATCGAATCATGGACTGCGTCCACCGTGTCACACATGCTAGCACGGTCGCGCCGCCCAATCTCTGATCATCTGTTTAGCCGCGCCCCGCAGCCGAGCGCGATGGCGAACTACGCCAACTCGACGCGCAAGGCCCACTGCACCGTGCCGCGCGGCCCCAGCACAGCGGCGGCGCCGTCCGCGGCCGACAAGTCCAGCCGATCCGCGGGAGTGGTCGTCGGTTCGATCCCGGCGTTGAAGTAATGCGTCGTCTTCGCCCCCGACCACCCGTCGTAGTTCAACCACATGCCGACCCGGTGCGGCGCGCCGGCGGCCATGGTCAACTTCAGCGCCGCCGACCCGTCCGGCGGCGTCAGCGTCACCGACGCATGATCCATCGGCTCGGTGAACAGCTTCACCGCAAAACCCGCCTGCCCGCGCTGCGGCACGCACGACAAATCATGCGACCCGTTGTGCGGCCACTCGAACGGTTGATTCAGCGGCGGCAGCCCTTCGCCATCACCGCCGGTACAGGTCGCCTTCACGCCCGGCGGCACATCGATGCGCATGCCCGGCTCGATGGCGATCAACGGGTGCGTCGCCCAGATGTATGGCAACGGCTTCTCGGTCTGATTGACCAGCGTGTAGTCGAAGGTCAGCGGCCCCTCGTCGGGTGCTAACCGCAGCGTGCGCTCAAAGCGAAACGGCAACGCGGGGTCATCGACGAACATCTTCAACGCCCCGTCGCACGCCTGCACCGACCACGGCCGGCACCACAATTCACCATGATCCGTGATCGCATGATCGCCCCACGCGCCGCCGACGCTCCCGGCCGCGCACGGGTCGACGCTCGGAAACACCTCGTCCCACCCGCCGCTGTCAAAACTTTCGATGTACACCCCGCCGGCCTCGGGCGTGCGCAGCGGCAGATACGGATTGCGCCACAACCATGATCGTCCGCTGCGCGCATCGTCGAGCGTGAGAATCTTGCCGCCAAGTTCGGGGATCACCGTCAGGCGCATCGCCTGGTTGGCTAACTCGTATGCGGACCAGTCATCGACGCGTGTGTGGGTCAGGGTCATACTCATCGCAACAACGTACCATGTTTACTCGGTCACGGGCACCAGGCAGCTGAGGCCGGCGTCGATGTACTGGCCGCCTTTTACCTGGTGGCAATGCACGGCCAGCGTGTTTTCACCGGCGCGCAACGCGGCGCGGGCCTTGTCCGTCAGCGGCACAAGCGTGTAACCGGATGTGTAACCATCCAGCCGAATGACCTCGACGCCGTTGAGGTAGACCGTGGCGTCTTCATCGTGATGGATGTCCAGCGCGATCACTCCGTCGGGTGTCGCATCGAGCGTGAACGTGCGGCGAAGCCAGATGTCGCTGGTGTTCCACGGCGTGCCGATGATGGCGCCGGGCGTGCCCGCCGTGCCGAACCCGCCGGGGCCCGACTTCCACGACGAGGCATCAAACCCGGGTTTGAACCAGTCGCCTGCGGGCTGGTCCGTCGTGTATCGCCACTGGGCTTTGGCTTGCCCGGCGGTCGGCGCGAGCGTGACCGGTTTGCTGGGTGGTTCGTACAGCTTGGCGTGCATGGCGGCCAGCGTCTCGGGGTCGATCTTGATCACGGCGCGGTCGTAGGTCAGCAGGCCGTTGACTTCACCCTCGCAGTCGGTCGTCTGGGTGTACACCGCGGCGGCGAGGCCCTGATCGATCAGCGGCTTGAGGCGAAGCATGAGTTGTTGATACCCGTCGTGAAGTTCCTGGCGACCGGTGAGCTTGCGGTAGCCCCAGTTTTTGTCTTTCTGCCAGAGGTGACCTTCCAGCGGCAGGCCGAGTCCGCCGAACTCGCCAAGCACGCTGATGCGATTGTCCATGACGGGGAACATCCCCGGGCCGGGGTATTTGTGCATGTCGTGCATGTGGCCGACGCCGCGGTCTTCCCACCCGCTGGGTCCGTCGACGAGGCGGCTGGGGTCGTGGGCCATGGTCCAGCGGAGAATATCGTTGGTGCTGTGCTGGCCCCAGCCTTCGTTGAACGGAACCCACACGACGATCGACGGATGGTTGTAATACGCATCGATGATCGCCTTCAACTCATCCATAAACTGCCGCGCTTCCTGGGCGGTCAGCAGGGCGTCCTTGTCGCCGTTGTGACGACCGACGCGCATGTGCCGACCTTCCAGGTAACCAAAGCCCGACGGCATGTCCTGCCACACCAGCAGCCCGAGCTTGTCCGCCCAGTAGTACCAGCGCGCCGGCTCGACCTTCACATGCTTGCGGGCCATGTTGAAACCCATCTTGCGCGTGATCTCGATGTCGTATCGCAGGGCTTCATCGGTCGGGGCCGTGTACAACCCGTCGGGCCACCACCCCTGATCCAGCGGGCCGTACTGAAACAGCGCCTCGCCGTTGAGAAACATGCGGTTGATCCCCGCGGCGTCCTTCTTCATCTCGATCGAACGCATACCGAAATAGCTGTCGACCGAATCGCCGCCGTCGAGGCTGACCGTCACGTCGTAAAGATGCGGATCATCCGGCGACCACAGCTTCGCGTTGTCGATCTTCACGGTCACCGGCTGGCCCACCTTGCCGGAAGCCGTGAGCGTCTTGTCGCCATCCTTGACGCGGATGTTGACCGCGCGGCCGGTCGCGCCGGGGGCATCGACGCCGATGTGCACCGCGCCGGCGGCCAGATCGGGTGTGATCTTCAATGAGCGGATGTAGCTGGCCGGCACGGGTTCGAGCCAGACGGTCTGCCAGATGCCGGTCACGGCGGTGTAGAAGATGCCGCTGGGTTTGAGCACCTGCTTGCCGCGCGGCTGCGTGCCGGCTTCAGTGGGGTCCCACACCCGCACGGTCAGTGTGTTGTCACCATTGCGCAGGGCATCGGTGATGTCGAAGCTGAACGGATCAAACCCGCCGCGGTGTTCACCGACGTACTGGCCGTTGACGTAGACCGTCGCCTGCCAGTCGACCGCCCCGAAGTGCAGCAGCATGCGGCTGTCTTTGCTCGCGGCAGGGCGTTGGAAGGTCCGTTGATACCACACCGCCTGGGCCGGGCCGACCGCTTTGCCGACGCCGCTGAGCGCCGACTCGACCGGGTACGGCACGAGAATTTGACCCTGCCAGGCGCCGGGGGCGGGGCAGTCGTCATTGCCATCGACGATGGCGTACTGCCACAGGCCGTTGAGGTTGGTCCACTGGTCGCGCACCATCTGCGGGCGCGGATACTCCGGCAGCGCGTTGGTCGGTGAAACGTCCTTCGCCCAGCGCGTCATGATCGGCGCCTTGGCGGGAGCCCACTTGCCGGGGTCTGGGGCGGCGGCGGAAACGATCGACGCCGCCGTCATCAGGCAGCACAACATCAAGGCGAACATCGAGCGGGGATACGACATGGCGGGGTGCCTCCAGCAAATGGAACTTATGGGATGGAAGGTGCAACCAGGTTGCGTCAGCAGGCTAGTCTACTATCCGGCGGGCCGGGCGGCTCCTGCAATCACGGGCCATGGTGGTGGGGGGGTGGGTGGCCCGAGGATCACAGTCACGTAAAAATATAGGATAGCATCAATGGTGCGTAGTGTCACCATGGCGGTTTGCGGGTGATCGTTTGGCCGCGAGCCGCCGGCGAGCGCGTCCCGCCGGTTCATTCAGCCTGCAGAAACTCGTGCTCCACGGCGGTGATGACCTGCTTGCCGCTGTCGGCAGTCAGCTTGATATGACCGGGCTTGCGGACGCCGGCGGGTTTGATCGATTTGACGCGGTCGAACCCGGCCGGAATCTTCGCCACGCCCATGATGTAGTTGACTGTCAGCGGACGCCTGGCGCTGAGCGTCACGCACGTGTTCGAACCCGCCTTCGACAGCGCGTTGGGCTTGGCCGACTGCTCGAGCCCGTAATGGAAGTATGAACAGACGTCTTCGATGCCCATGATGTTGACATGCCGCCCGTTCCACGGGGCGTAATGACGCCCGCCGTTGCTGATCCACAACACCGTCTGCGGCAGCACGGCCTGATCTTTCAGCGTGAAGAAAACGTAACGCTGCTTGGCGAACGTCACAGCGTTCCACGCGAAGGGCCCGGTGGGACGGTTGACGATCGTGACGATGTCTTCAAACCCGCGCCGGGCCGGGTAGACCGTCAGATCGGTGAACCCGCCGGTCGCCAGCGGGACTTTGCTCAGCGAAGTGAAGCGCTGGTCGACCTTCAGACTGCTGTACCCCCCGGCGGCTGGGTCTTCCGCCGGCACGGGCGCGGTGCGGCCGAACTTGATCGGGCTGTGTGAGTACACCCCGGAACCGGGCTCGTCGGGGAACTTCACGATCGCGTGATGCCCGTAGCTCATCTTGCCGGACATGTTCAACACGATGTGTCGGCAGTAGAGCGCATCGTGGCCATCGACGAGCGTGATCTGCTTGTCGACGACGCCCTGTCGCACGGTCGTGTTCATCCGCAGCGTGAGCGTGTGGCGGTCTTTCTTCTCATCGAGGCCGACCAGCGACCATTTGTCGTTGGCGGTCTGGCCATGCGGTGGGTGTTGCTCCTTGCGGTAGGCGGTGTCGTTGCCGCCGAACGGCAGGCAGAAGAAATCGCCGCGCAGACTGGTCAGCAAATGTGGCAGGCCCTTGGGCGTCTTCTCCGTCGCCCACGGCGCAACCTCAAACGGCTGGATCTTCCGCTTCTTGCGGTCGAACGTCACCGGCGCCAGGTGGCCGGCCTGCCGCGTGACGTAAGCCGACACCGTGCTGCTGCGCACGCGCCACGATGTCTGCCCCTGAACCTTCTGCTTTTTGACCTTGGATTTGCCCATGCGACACCTCAATAAAAAACGTGACGTGATTGCCGATCATCTGACCACGTTTCGCGGTGAAAATCAATTCGTTATGATGAACCGCCGCACCGCAGGAGACGTTCACGATGCCCAACGACCCCCAGATCATTTTGAAACTGCAGGAACTGCTGACCGCGATCCGCGCCTACCCCGACCCGCGCCGGGCGTCGACGGAATGGAAGCAGGCGTTCAACCTGCTGAAGAAGACCGACGCCGAGTCCAATCACGTGGCCAACGTCGTGGCAATGCGCGGCGTCGATGCCCTGGCCGGCCTCATCGATGAACTGGTCGCTGCAAATCAGCCCGCCGAGGAGTTGCCGCCCGACCCCAATGCCCCGGATGATCTGACCTGCAAGATGGCGCTTCAGGCCTTCAAAAAACGCTTGAAGCTGATTCGCCTGGATGATGAATCGCAGGTCGATGCGCGAAACCCGCTGTCGAAGGGGGGCAAGTCGGAGGTGTCGTCGATCATGCCGCCGAACGAATGGCCCGCCGCGGTGTGGAACGAACTGGTCCGTCGCGGTAAGCTGAAACATACCGGCAAGGGGTTCTACGAACTGACCGGCCACTGAATAAAATCACGTCTCACCGGCGTGTTACATCCAGACCAGCCACCACATCGCGGAGGACGCTGATGCGTCGATTCATCTGCTGGTCGATCGGATTGCTGGCTGTTGTCACCTGCTCTACAGCCACCCACGCACAAACCGACACACGCACGTATCGCATCGTCGATACCGGTCTGCCCTGGGCGTTCAGCGACCGGGCGCAGATCACGCGCACGCTGCGCCCCGGTGATGCCTTTTACGGGCAGGACGCCTGCTACCTGTCGAACCCCCCGCAGTATCGTGACAACAACGACGGCACCATCAGCGACCTGAATACCGGCCTGATGTGGGTCAAATCACCGGCCCTCGAAAACAAGCCGACGTTCACACAGGCCGTGGCCGGGGCGAAGATCTGCCGCGTCGGCGGGTATGACGACTGGCGTCTGCCGACGATCAAGGAGCTTTACTCGCTGATCGATTTCAAAGGCGATGCACGCACCGATCCGCCCGTGGCGTACATCGACACGAACTACTTCGACTTCCGCTTCGGGGCCGGCGATCAATCCGAGCGGACGATCGATGCGCAGTACTGGTCGGCGACGCAGTACCTCGGCACCACCATGAACGGGGCGGCGACGGTGTTCGGCGTGAACTTCGCCGACGGTCGCATCAAGGGCTATCCGCGCGACCGCGGCCGGGCCGGCGGCCCCATGCGGCAGTTCGTCCGCTACGTGCGCGGCAACCCGGAGTACGGCGTCAACCGCTTCGTCGACAATCACGATGGCACCATCAGCGACCAGGCCACCGGCCTGATGTGGGCGAAGACCGACAGCGGCCGCGGCATGAACTGGCAGCAGTCGCTGGCTTACTGTGAGAACCTCAAACTGGCCGGTCACGACGACTGGCGACTGCCGAATGCGAAAGAACTGCAAAGCATCGTGGACTACACCCGCGCGCCGGATGCGAGTGACCCGTCACGTCGCGGGCCGGCGATCGATCCGATGTTTGCGATGACCGATGATGGGGCGTGGTACTGGTCGAGCACGACGCACCTGGAAGAAGGACGCATCGCCGGCGAAGGGGCGACGTATGTGGCGTTCGGCATGGCGACCGGTTACATGACCGACCATCGCACGGGCCGCAAGCAGTTGATGAATGTTCACGGGGCCGGGGCGCAGCGCAGCGACCCGAAGTCAGGCGATGCCTCGCGCTACCCGCGGGGGCGCGGGCCGCAGGGCGATGTGGTTCGCATTTTGAATTACGCCCGCGCGGTGCGGAGCATCGATCCGTCGACGATTCAGCGTGTGGCCCCGGACACGGCGCGCATTGCGTACAAGCACACCATGCAGGGACCGCCGGGTGGTGAGCAAGGCGGCCCCGGAGCGCGCGAAGGCTTTGACGGGCCGGGTGATTTTCGCGGACCGCCACGGCGCGGCGACTTCCGCGGGCCGGGTGGTTTCCCGCCGCCACCGCCGGGTGATTTTCGGGGACCGCCGATTCGATGAATCAGTTGGCGCGACGTCGACGACGCTGGCGGCTGCGCTTGCCTTTGGGTTTACCGGCCAGCGGGTAACCATTGCGACGTTTGCCGTTTTTGCTGGGCTTGTCGCTGTTGGCCTCGCCGCTGGTGTTCGTATTGGCGTTGGCCTTCGACCTGGAATTACCCTTGCGATGCGGCTTGCGACGGCGCGGTCGATTGGTGGGCGTGTTTTCTTCGGTGGCGTGAGCGTCGGCAGCGCGCTGCAGCGGATGGGCCACGTTCTGCCGGACTTTCTTGTCGAGGGTCGGCATGTCGTCGGCGACGGGAAGATCGGTGCGGGTCAGCCGCTGAATCGCGCGGAGCAGGGGCTTTTCTTCGGGATCGCAGAACGACACCGCCATGCCCGAAGCCCCGGCGCGGGCGGTGCGGCCGATGCGGTGAACATGCGATTCGGGATCGCGCGCCAGGTCGTAGTTGAACACGTGCGAGATACCGTCGACATCGATGCCGCGCGAGGCAATGTCGGTGGCGACGAGAACGGCGATCTTGTTGGAGCGAAAACCATCCAGCGCGCGGCGGCGGGCGTTCTGGCTTTTGTCGCCGTGGATGGCTTCGACGGACGCGCCGATACGTCGCAGATCACGGGCCACGCGGTCGGCCCCGTGCTTGGTGCGGGTGAACACAATCGCACGCTCAATCGACAGATTCGACAGCAGGTGCGCCAGCAGGGCAGGCTTCTGACGACGCTCAACGTGATAGAGCTTCTGCTCGATGCGGTCGGCGGTCATCTTCTTCGGGGCGACGTGCACCTCGGCGGGATCATTCAGCAGGGCGTCGGCGAAGCGGCGGATTTCGTTCGGCATCGTGGCGGAAAACAGCATCGTCTGACGCCGATCCGGCAGGTGTGACGTGATGCGTTTAATGTCGGGCAAAAAGCCCATGTCGAGCATGCGGTCGGCTTCGTCGAGGACAAACACCTCGATGCGGCGCAGGTCGACATGGCCCTGATTCATCAGGTCCATGAGGCGGCCGGGCGTGGCGATGAGGATGTCGACGCCGCGCTGCAGGGCATTGACCTGCGGGTTCTGATTGACGCCGCCGAAGATCACCGCCATGCGCAGATTCATGAAGCGGCCGTACGTGGCGAAGCTGTCGGCGATCTGCCCGGCCAGCTCGCGCGTCGGGGCGAGCACGAGGCAGCGTGGCGCCTTGGTTTTCGGTGATGCCGCCAGGCGATGGAGAATCGGCAGGGCGAAGGCGGCGGTTTTACCGGTGCCGGTCTGGGCGCAGCCGAGCACATCGCGGCCGTCCAGCGTGTGCGGAATGGTCTGGGCCTGGATGGGTGTGGCGGTTTCGTAGCCCTCGGCGGCAACAGCGCGCAGAATGGGCTCGGAAAGGTTCAAATCAACAAATAGCATGTACGGTCCTCGCGTCTTCGCGGGTTCGCGTGTTCGCTCGGACCGACCATGACGACGCCATGTAGAAAGCGGCTGGAGCGATGCAACTGGGCTCGTGATGTTCGCGTCGGGGTTGAAGCGCTGCGAAAGGTCGGCCGGACAGTTGAGACGTGATTATAGCCGCCGGATCGCGGCGATCCAGCGGAATGATCAATGACGCAATGTTCAAATAGCCGCGATCTGACAGATCGCGGATCCGCAACCTGTCAGGTTGCGGCTATTGAGTCATTCGAGCATTGGTCCTTGTTACGCGTTTGCTACAATGCGGCCATGAGCAAGGACACGATCAAGATCGCGTTGATTCAACACGCCTGCGGCACCGATTCGGCGACGAATGTGAACACCTTCTGCGACATGGCGACCGAGGCGGCGAAACAGGGGGCCGAGCTCATCGTCACGCAGGAGCTGTTCGCCTCGCAGTATTTCTGCCAGGTGGAAGACGAGTCGCGATTCGACCTGGCCGAGCCGATCCCCGGGCCGACCTCGCAGCGGATGTGTGAGCTGGCCAGGTCGCTGGGTGTCGCGGTCAGCGCATCGCTCTTCGAAAAGCGCGCTGCGGGGATGTATCACAACACCTCGATCATGGTCGACCGCAGCGGCGAAATCATCGACCGCTATCGCAAGATGCACATCCCGGACGATCCGCGGTTTTATGAGAAGTATTACTTCACCCCCGGCGATTTAGGTTTTCGCGTGCAGCAACTGCCGGGGGCGGGCGTGACGACCGGCATGCTCGTCTGCTGGGATCAGTGGTTTCCCGAAGCGGCACGACTGACGGCCATGCAGGGCGCTCAGCTGCTGCTGTACCCGACAGCGATCGGGTGGTACCACGGCGAGACCGAACAGGACAAGGCCGACCAGCTTGCCGCCTGGCAGACGATTCAGAAGTCGCACGCGGTGGCCAACGGCGTCTACGTCGCGGCGTGCAACCGCGTCGGCGTTGAAGATGATCTGACCTTCTGGGGCCACAGCTTCATCATCGACCCGGCCGGTCACGTGATCGCCGAAGCCCCGCAGGGCGAGCCGGCGATTCTCACGGCCGAACTCGACCTGTCGCGCATCGACACGCAACGCCGCGGTTGGCCCTTCCTGCGCGACCGCCGCATCGACGCCTATCAACCGCTGACCCAACGACTACTCGACCAGTAAAGACAAACCGCGGAGGACGCAGAGAACGCAGAGTGGTCGATTGAAATGTCTCATCTCCGCGCTCTCTGCGTGCTCTGCGGTTGAATCAATATGCAACAGACTGCAGCAGAACTTGGATACCGCATGCCGGGTGAGTTTGAGCCGGTGGGGGCGGTCTGGCTGACGCCGCCGGTGAATGATGAAACCTGGCCGGGGTGTTTTGACCAGGCCAAGGCGCAGCACGCGGCGATGTGTGAGGCGATCGGCAAGGTCGTGCGCGTCCAGCGGATCGGGGTCGATCACGATTGGCCGGTGAATGATTCATGGGTGCGGGATTACGGGCCGATTTTTGTGGTGAATCAGCGCGGCGAGCTGGCGTGTCATGACTTCGTGTTCAACGGGTGGGGCGGCAAGTACAACGCTGAATACAGCGAAGACGACATCACCCCGCGGCGGGTGGCGAAACTGCTGAACATCCCCGTGTGGGAACACACGCTGGTGCTCGAAGGCGGCAGCATCGACGTCAACGGGGCCGGCACGGTGATGACGACCGCCCAGTGCCTGCTCAACGAAAACCGAAATCCGCATCTGACGCGCCAGGCCATCGAGGCGGAACTGCACGGGGCGCTCGGCACGCGCCACGTGATCTGGCTGCCCGGCGGGATCGTCGGCGATGACACCGACGGGCACATCGACGACATCGCACGGTTTGTCGATCCGACGACGGTCATGGCCGTCGCCGCGCCGCAGGGACACGACGACTACGCGGTGCTGTCGAAGAACCTCGACGCGCTGCGTGAAGCGACCGACCAGGACGGTAACAAGCTCAATGTCGTCGAGTTGCCGGCCCCGGACCCGATTCAATATGACTTTCCCGCCGACCGCTTCGGTCCCGGCGGGGTCGGCCCCGTGCCGGCGAGCTACGCGAATTTTCTGATCGTGAACCAGCACGTGTTTGTACCGATCTTCGGGCAGGCCGGCGACGATCGGGCGCTTGCGATCATCGAAAAGACGACGGGTAAAACCGCCATCGGCATCCGTGCGGAGCGATTGGTCGTGGGCCTGGGCGCGGTGCACTGTCTGAGCATGCAGCAGCCGGCGGGGCAAGCTGGCGAGAGCGATTGAAAATTGGCCATTGTAAATTCAAAATTGCAAATTGGTTTTGCTGGCGGCATCAATTTGCATTTTTCAATGGTCAATTTTCAATTTGCAATTCTTGACTTCTTCAAATCGGTATGCCGTTGAAGGCCATGATGAAGAAGGTCATGGTGTAGGTGAAGAACAGCGCGGTGGCGGTGGCGGCGAGTTCGACGGGGTCCAGGTCGAAGAAATATTCGAGGCCGATGTATAGCACCGCGGCGGGGACCACGAGCATGGCGACCGCCAGCGGAACCAGGCTGGTCATGATCTGGATGAGGGTTTCATCGTCGAAGTGGCCGGTGAAGGCGATGGCCAGGCCCGAGAGGATGGCGACCTGAATGACGTGGATGAACATGGTCAGCGCGGCGAGCTTGAGCAGGTGTTGCCACCAGATGCCGAACCAGGTTTCAAGGTAGTAATTCAGCAGGACGGTCGCGCCGTACATGGCGGCGGGGGCGAGGGTGAACCAGGCGAGGGTGGACCACAAGGCGGCGACGGGTTCGTTGCGTGACAGGCCCAGAAGAAATTGAGCCCAGAGCAGGACGTTGAGCATGAGGGGGGCGACACGGTTGTCGCGGAGGTGCTGGGCACGGGCCTCGTCGGGGGTGAGCATGCCGGCGGCCCGGTAGCCGTCTTCACGGGCCTTGGAAGCGCCGGGGAGTTTGACGCAACGTCCGCCGCAGATGAGACATGTGGCGTTTTCGCCGGCGTGCAGGCCGGTGGATTGAACGCAATCTTCGCACTTGGGGGCCCGGCAGATAGTGCAGTACCACGACGCGGCTGCAAAAGGATGCATCTGGCAGCGGGGCATGGAGCTGGTTTGTGAAGGCGTTTGCGTCACCACCGCATTATATTGATTCGGCTGGTGTTACAAATTTTTTATGGGGCGATGTCTCAATTTAGGGTTTACGGGATGAATAAAGGTAGAGGACGCCACATGTCTGAATTGTCGGCAGAGCAATTTATGCGACTTTTCGCCGCCAGCGAGCACGAGTTGTATCGGTACGTGCGGACGATGGTGCCACGCGCGGCCGACGCCGACGACGTGATGCAGGAGACGGCGGCGGCGCTGTGGCGGAAGTTCGATCAGTATGACGCGGCCCGGCCGTTTGTGCCGTGGGCCGCGCAGTTCGCTTATCACGAGGTGCTGGCGCATCGCAAGCGCGTGGCTGTGCAGGGGCGTCATTTCAGCGAGGCGGTGATCGAAAAGCTGGCCGCCGAGCGACTGGAAGCCCAACCGCTGCTGGACGCCCAGCGCCGGGCGCTGGATGACTGCCTCACGAAGCTGACCCAGTCGCAACGCGACCTGCTGCATCATCGTTACGAATGCGAGCAGACGATTCAGTCGCTGGCCGAGCGCCGGCGTCAGCCGGTGGCCACGCTGTACAAGACGCTGCACCGTACGCGCCGGCGGCTGCTGGATTGTGTGAGCATGGCGCTGAAGTCCGAGGGGTGGACCGCATGAGCACGACGCGCGGCAAATACGATGAGTTGTTGAGCCTGGCGGCAATGGTCTGCGACGACCAGGCCGACGAGGCGGCTGTCGCGCGGCTCGATGAACTGCTGGCCGATAATGCCCCGGCGCGGCAGGTGTATCTGCGCTATGTCGATGTGCACATGGACCTGGGGCGGCGGATGGCGCCGGCGGTGATGCCGATGTCACGCCCGCAGTCGACCGGATTCAGCATGCCGTCGCGCCTGCTGCTGGCGGCAGCGGCCGTGGTGACCCTGGCGTTGACCGCGTGGTTTGTCGTGTCGGTCAGTTTTTCACCTTCGCGGACGGTCATGCAACAGGCGCAGGGTCAGGGCGTGGCGGTGCTGACCGATGCCGACAACGCCCGGTGGGCGGAGAGTCCGGCGGCGACGGCACTGGGTACGGACCTGCCGACGGGCGTGTTGAAACTCGACGCCGGCACAGCACAGATCATGTTCAAATCCGGCGCGGTGGTCGATCTGATCGGCCCGGCTGAGCTTCGACTCGACGGGGTTAATCAGGCGCACCTGAGTCACGGGGCGCTTCGCGCTTACGTGCCGCAGCAGGCCCGCGGGTTCACCGTCAACACCGATCAGGGGCTGCAGTTGGTGGACCTCGGCACCGAGTTCATTCTGTGGACCGATGGGGCCGAACGCTGCAAGATGCAAGTGCTCAGCGGGCAGGTCATGGTCTTTGAGACCGCGGGCTCACAGGAGCGTTTCAACAAGGTCATCAACGCCCACCAGGGCGCTGAGCGCACCACGGCCGGTCGCATGATCCTTCACGAGCAGGTCAATGCGGCGTTCCTGGAACCGTGGGCGCGGCTGGGCATGGTGGCGGCGCGCGGCACCGTGCTGGGCGTCGGCACGCAGGCCCTGATCGGCGGCGATTCGACCGACCCGGAAAACGACGGCGACCCCGACCGTGATATCAACTACAACGCCGTGTTCTTTGGCAACGATGAAGCGAACTTCGGCGAAGGTGAAGCCGCTTTCAATGTTTTCGACAACCAACTCGGCGCCGGCAATCAGAAGTGGTGCTGCGGCAGCGGCGATCGGCTGCGAACGACCGGCATGATCGTCGGCGCCCGCTTCGATCACCCCGGTGTGTTGAGGCAGTTCACTGTCGCCAGTTCCAACGACTCGCCGCATCGCGATCCGACCCACTGGAAGATTCAGGGCTCGGCCGACGGCGAGATCTGGGTCGACATCTTCGAGCAGAAGGCGGATCAGCCGTTGTGGACCGATCGCAACCAGGTCATCAGTTTCGAGGCCGGGGTCGATTACGCCATGCAGTCCGAGTCTTACAGGTGGTATCGCTACATCGCGCTGCAGACGGCCGGCCGAAGCCTGGATGAAAAGATCGGCGAGCACGCACTCGGCGAGATCGAGTTGTTCGTCGACTTCGACACCGCCGCGAATGCCGCGCCGCACAACCTTCAGATGCAAACTGCCGCAAAGACACGGCAGACAGAATAAACGTCCGTTGAATGAGACCTTTTGATGGAGAATCCGTCATGTACCAACGATGCAGACAGTTTGGAGTTTTGATGACCCTCGGCGCCGCGGTCCTGATTGGACCGTTCGCCCAGGGGGATGTGATCGACGACATCGGTTCAATCACCCTGCGCCTCCAGGCGTCGGACCTGGTTCTGACCGATGGCGACCCCGTTTCGGCGTGGGGATCTTTCAGCCAGGCGACTGCCGCCAAGCAGCCGACCTACGTCGCGTCAGACAGCCAGTTCGGCGGCGCGGCCGTCGTCGATTTCGACGGCATCACCACCCACGAGGACGGTGATGCGCTGACCTGGAGCGGCGCCGGCGTCATTGCCCGTACGATCTACGCCGTGGCCAACGTCGAGACCGGCGGCGGCAACCGCGGGCTGGTCAGTAACAACTCCGACGCCCTGAACGTCCGCCTCAGCGACAACAGCTACTACCGTTCGCCCGGCCACGCCCAGGACGGCAACGACTTCACCGGCGCCGGCGGCCTCGAGGGCTCGATGGCCCTCAACGGCGTTCCCGATGGCGCGTACACCATCAACTCGCCCCACATCGTCACCATGGTCTCGGCCAACAACCAGACCTACTCCAACATGGCCATCGGCAACAACCGGGTCTTCACCTCCGGCGTCGATCCCTGGGCCACGCGCTACTGGGACGGACAGATCGCCGAGATTCTCGTCTTCGATCGCGAGCTGACCCTCAAGGAAAACTACACCGTTCTGACCCAGCTTCGCCAGACCTACGGCCTGTCGCGCGGGCAGGTGCTGGGCACTGGCGCCGGCGCGCTGCTCGGCGGTGACGCCACCGACCCCGAAAATGACGGCGACGATACCCCCGCCGCCGGGGCTAACTTCAACGCCACCTTCTTCTCCAACCAGGAACCGTACTTCTCGGATTCCGGTGATCCGTCCAGCAGTCTCGAAGGCGCCTACGACGTGTTCGACAACAAACTCGGCGGCGGTGAAGCCAAGTGGTGCTGCGGCAACTCTTCGCTGATGAATTCCGAAGGCCTCTACGTCGGCGCCGACTTCGGCGACCTGGCGCTGCTGGATCATTTCACCATCGCCAGCTCCAACGATTCACCCCTGCGTGATGCGATCCACTGGGCGATCCAGGGCTCGACCGACGGTTCGACCTGGGAAGATGTCTTCGTCCAGAACGACACGGCCACCATCTGGACCGCCCGTGACCAGGTCATCGAGTTCAGTCACGGTGTGGACTACCTTCAGACCAAGCTTTACAGCCAGTATCGCTACATCGCCTACGCCTCCGGCGGCACCGAGCATGCTCTGGGCGAACTGGAGTTCTTCCTGATTCCGACCCCCGCGGCGCTGCCGGCAGGCCTGGCGCTGATGGGGCTGGCTGCCGCTGGTCGCCGTTCGACGCGGCGCTGATACCGCTGACTGCCTGCACGCGATCGTGCGGTGAAAACCGCACGGTTGCTTTGGATCGCATGTCCTGTCACGAGGTTCGCGATGAAACCACATGCCCGCGCTCGCGCTTTCACGCTGATTGAACTGTTGGTCGTCGTGGCGATCATTGCGCTGTTGATTGCGATTCTGATGCCGTCGTTGTCCAAGGCTCGCGAGACGGCGCAGATGGTCGTCTGCTCGTCAAATCAGCATCAGCTCATGGTGGCCTGGATCACCTATGCCCAGGGCAACAAGCAGAAACTCGTCAGTCCGAATCCGTCGGAACCGCACGGCTGGGTGAAACGCGACAACACCGAGCAGGCCATCACCGAAGGCAAGCTGTATCCCTATGTCAACGCGCTGGGGGTGTATCGCTGTTCGTCGGATGACCGTAATTTCAAGATCGACTGGAACACGCATGTGGTTTCCGCAGCTCCGCCGTACCTGCGCAGCTACTCGTTTTCACAATACGTCGGCGAAGTCGGCGTCGATGATTCCGATTCCGTACTCCAACTGACCGAGATTTCGCATCCGGCGATGACCATGGTCAGCGTCGAGGAACCGGACCCGCGCGGATACAACAACGGCTCATGGATCACCGGCCTCGGCGGCAGCTGGATCGACTGGGTCGCCTCCTGGCACCGGGAGGGCGCGACCATCGGGTTTGCCGACGGGCACGTGATCTTCCGCCCCCATGAAGACCCCGCCACGCTGGAAATCACCTGGTTCGGCACGCCGGCCCCCGGCAGCCCCGATCTTCTCTATTACCAGCGCATCTACCGCCCCGACCGGTTCTAACCCGCAATGGGGTTCTGTTGGGTGGATGTAAACCCCAATATTCAAGTTGTTTGCGCCTTCTGATATCATTTATGTCCAGAAAACCGCTCCCGCGACAAATCAACAGGGAGCACTATGGCGCGCGACCTCGACAGCCAGTTCATGCAGCTCTACGTCCAGAATCAGGGACGCATCTATCGCTATATCCTCACGCTCGTGGCCCACGAGTCCGACGCCGAAGAGCTGTTTCAGACGGTGTCGATGGCGTTGTGGACCGATCGGCGGCAGTTTGACCCCGATCGCGGGGCCTTTGCCCAGTGGGCTTTCGGGTATGCGATCAACCACATTCGCAATCACATCCGCAAGCGGGTCCGCCGCGGCGAAGGTCATTACCTCAGCGATGAGGCCCTGAGCCGGCTGGCGGAGATCCGCAGCGATTTTGATGAGGTGTTCGAGGCGCGTCGCGAGGCGCTGGGCCACTGTCTGGACCAGTTGCCGGTCAAGCAGCGCCGCGTGATTGAAACCTACTACGACGGTGATGTGACCATTCCCGCGCTGGCCGAGCAGGTCGGGCTTTCCACCGACGCGTTGTACAAACAACTTCAGCGGATTCGCCGGGCGCTGTTCACGTGTATCAATCGCCTGCTGGAGCAGGAGGGCGCCGCATGAAGATCGCCGCGCCTTCTGCTGAGTTGTGGGATCTGGTCGAAGCCGTCACCGCGGGTGTCGCTGATGAAGCGCAATACCGCCGGCTTGATGAGTTGATTCTCAGCGACCCGGAGGCTGCCAGGTTTTACGCCGCCTATCTCGACCAGCACGCCGCGCTGGCGTGGGGGCGTCGCCAGAGAGCGCTTCCGACGCCGGTCACATCGCAGAAGCAGTCACCGCCCCCAAGCCCGATGGCGAGTCTTCGAGCCGTCGGGGTATACGCCGCGGCCGCGCTGATCGCCCTGGCCGTCACCGCATGGTTCGTCTTCCAGCCCGAAACGCTGACTTCGAATCATGAACCTTCCGCGGCAAACAGCATCGCACTGCTGACCAACACGCAGAACGCCGTCTTCGCCGAGGGCGACGGCCCGATGGGACTCGGGCGTGAACTATCAACCGGCACGGTGAGACTGCTGTCCGGCCAGGTGCAGTTGATGTTCAAGGGCGGGGCGGTGGTGGACCTCAGCGGGCCCTGCGCTTTCGACCTGGTCAACGCCTCGCGGGGTCGCCTGATGGCCGGTCGCCTGCAGGCCTATGTGCCGCCGGCCGCGTCGGGCTTCCGCGTCGATACGCCCAGCGGCGTGTCGGTCGTCGACCTGGGTACGGAATTCGCCATCGAAACCCGACCGCCGGGGCTGACCTCCGTGCTGGTGTATCAGGGGCAGGTGCGTCTGCATCGTGACGATGCGACCGACCAGGTGCTGGGCGACATGACCCGTGGGCAGATCGCCCGCATCGACTCATCCGGCAGCGTGTCATTTGACCGTCTGCCGATGGAACTGGCCACTCTGAGTTTCTCCGGCGCCGGCGCTGACCCGATCGACGGTTATCCCGGCCAGCAGGGCGACGGCTGGAGTGAATCGTGGCGACTGGTCGGCTCGACCGGCAACGCGGCCGTGCGGACCAACCGCCCGCTCGACGGTGGCGGGGCGTATCTGGCAGTTGACGACATCGACCCCAAAGGCGGCGGACTCTCGCGGCGTTTCCACAACTTCGGCCTGATCGATCTGATGACCCGGCCTTACACCGTGAGCCTCAACCTTCGCATCGACAGCCCCGACGTGGCAAATTTCCAGGTGGGCGTTCGCGGGCATGACGGGGTGAACACCTCCGCTGACGTGCTCGCTTACGCCAAGACAACCGAAAAAGTCTGGACCGTTTTCGACGGCGACGGGGCCGGCTCCACCGCCACGGTGAAGTCCGATCTTCCCGTTGTCGCCGGGGCGGTGTATCACGTGGAGTTCCGCATCGATCCCGAATCGATGACTTACATCGCGACGATCGACAATCTCAACGACAACGCGCCGGCCTACGTGTCGCCGCTTCTGCGGACGCGCAATCCCAACGCGGTTCCCGAGCCGTACCTCTTCGTCGGCCGACAGTACGGCGGGGCGGCCAATGCATTCAGCGTGGATGCGGTGCGTGTGCAGGTGACGGATTCCGAGAAGCAGTAACAGGAGAAAACGACATGCGACAACCCCTGTGTTCTTTCAAAAGTCTTCTGACGCTGGCGATCATCGCGATGGTCGGCGCGCCGCTGACTGCCGATGTGGTCGAAACCTTCGACAGCGGCTACCCCGGCGCCGCCGGCGGGGGATGGGTCGGCGGTTGGGACACCAACAAGACCTCCGCCACGACGTTCACCACCGGCCCCGCCATCGACAACACCACACCTCTGAACGGCGGTGGCAACTACCTCACGACCACCCTCGAAGCCACCAACGCCGGTGTTGCCCAGGGCACGGTCTATCGCCAGTACGACAGTTCCGGCGGCATCGACCTGACCCTGCCGCATCGGGTGTCGTTCGACGTGCGCTTCACCGACTTCACCTCCGGCACGCGATTTTTCATCTACGATCGCACCGGCCCATCCACCGGCACCGATTCACAAGACACTTGGCAGTTGGCGATTCAGCCCACCGGCTGGCGCGTCACAGACGGTCCGCACGACAGCGTTACCTCGACCAGTGATGTGACGCTCGGCGTGTCGCTGGTGGCCGATCGGGTGTACTCGGTGATCGTCGATGTGTTCCCGGCGCTGCGTGAGTATGTCGTGACGGTTGACGACGGGGTTGATCCCGCGGTGACCAGTTCCGTGGTTCACTTCCGCAATCCGAATCCCGCCGTCGGCGGCTACCTGCACTTCGGCGGGCGCGATGACAACACCGGCACGGTCGACACGTGGAGCTTCGACGTCGACTCGATCGCCATCACCCTGATCCCGACGCCGGCCGCGCTGCCGGCGGGATTGTTCATGCTGACGATGACGCTTGTGCGCCGTCGCCGTGTCGGATGAATCGCATGATCAAAAGTCCGAGGACATGAGACACGCCACCAGGAGACAACGAATGAAAAGCCCCGTCAAAACACTGCTCGCCGTCGCGGCGACCGCCCTCGCGCTGCAATCGTCCGCCGGCGCCGCCCAGATGCAGATCCTCGTGAACACCGGCACCAGCGCCATCAGCCAGCCGGGTGTGACATGGAACAACATCACCCTGTCGGATACGAATGTGCCGCTGTACTACTCCGACGGCACGCTCAGCGGGTTGACCTACAGCGACCTGGATGGCTACACCGGGTCCACGCTCGGCAACGACACGCGCTACACGCCCGCCGCCACGCTGGCCGGCCATCCCCTGAGTTGGGTCAGCAGTCTCAGCGAGGCCAATCGCGCCGCCTTCGCGACCAACTTCGCGCAGAACGACTTTGAATCTCCGACCGAGCCGACAAACTTGAACATCATCGGCTTCAGCGGCTTGACCGGCCGGGCGATCACCACCGAGGTCGTCGCCACCTACCACGGCAACAACATCGGCGACGGCCGCCTCGGTGATTACAAGATCAACGGCCAGTTCACCACGCTCGACGGCGGCGCCGCGCCGACCTACAAGCCGTCAGACAACTACAACAACGGTGATGACAACCTCAACTACATGCTCTGGCAGAACCTGCCGTGGGGCTCGGGGGCTTACACCGGCGACCAGATGACCGTTTCTTTCGAGCGGGCCACCAACACCACCGTCATCAACGGCTTTTCGGTCAACTACCAACTGCCGGGCATCGTCGCCGATTTCACAGGCGGCGCCGGCACGACCTCGGTCGATCAGTTCGGCGGCAAGGCCGGCGACGGCTGGACGGGCGCGTGGAACAAGGTCGGCGGCACGACCGTCGGCACGCTGACCGATGTCAACCCCATCAACGGCGGCGGCAACTACCTGGCCATCACCGACCTCGAGCCCACCGGCGGTGGCTACACCCGTGAAGCCACCAGTTTCGCCGACATCAACTTCGCCACCAGCATCTACACCCTCGAGCTGGATTTCCGCATCGACAGCGCCATTCACAACAACATGCAGATGGGCCTTCGCGGCGGCTCCGGTGTGAACACAGGCTCCGATGTGCTCGCCAACATCAAGGCCGTCAACGACACCTGGCGCGCTACCAACGGCAACGGAAGCGGCGGCTCCAATGATGTGAACACCGGCCTGGCCGTTGTCAGCGGCGACACGTATCACGTTGAATTTCAGTTCGACCCCAACACGCTGACCTACATCCTCACCCTCGACAACCTCGATGACGAGCTTCCGGCGTATGTGTCGGGCGTTCTGAACTGGCGCCGGACCACCTTGGATCTTTCGCCGACGTTTTTCATCGGCAAGCAGTTCGACACGGGCAATCCGGGCGGTGAGATCAGCTTCGACTCGCTGCTGATCAGCATTCCGACACCCGCCGCGCTGCCGGCCGGGCTCAGCCTGCTGGGCTTGCTGGTCATGCGCCGCAAGAAATAGCCGCGAATCAACGATTCGCGGACCGCGACGCGTTGCGTCGCGGCTATCAAGGAATGGTTACATGCGTCGTAAAGGATTCACGCTGATCGAGCTTCTGGTGGTGGTCGCGATCATTGCGCTGCTGATCGCGATTCTGCTGCCGTCGCTGACCAAGGCCAAGGAACTGGCCCGCATCACGCAGTGCTCATCGAACCTCCGCCAGCACGCCTACGGCACGGTGTTTTACAGTCAGAATTTCAAGAACTGGCTGCCGCCGTATAATCACAAACTCTCAGGCGGCAAATACACGTTTGTCGTCAATCACTGGCATCGCTGGTTCCGTACCGGGGCCAAGCAGTTTCAATTACTGGGCAAACTCTACGAAGGAGGCTATCTGGAAGATGGCCGACTGTTCTACTGTCCCAGCCAGGAGAATAAGACGTTTCAATTGGAAACTTATGAGCCATGGCCGACGGACTACTACCCGGGAGGAAACGCTTCGGACGGTGTTCGTATTGGCTATACGTACAACCCGTTGTACGAAGACACCTCAGACGTTGAGCCCGAGCCGCTGTTTCTAAGAATTCAGGACATGCGGCCGGGGCGGGCGCTGGGCAGCGATCTGCTGGAAAATGTCATATCGGTGGCGCACAACGATGATCCCGATGCCCCGGGATTCAACCTGCTATTGATCGATTCATCGGTCAGCTTCAAGGTGACCAGTG
This sequence comes from Planctomycetales bacterium ZRK34, assembly GCA_014873095.1. Classification (GTDB taxonomy): domain Bacteria; phylum Planctomycetota; class Phycisphaerae; order Phycisphaerales; family Zrk34; genus Zrk34. The sequence continues at coordinate 550,567 of CP050848.1, read as the reverse complement.
AGCCAGTTCGGTTGATGAAACTCGGCGACTTCGGGGGATACAACTTTCCGTTGTGGCAGCAGACGATCGAGGAGCTCGAGCGCACGCCGTAGGGTTTACTTTTGGATACAACGCCTCGCGCGTTTAAAAGGCGGGGGGACTTTACGCCCCTCCGCCTTGTTTATTGGAATATGGGCGGCGATCACTTGGCCGCTTCAATCACCGCGTCGTAGTCCGGCTCCTCGGCGACTTCGGGGACGAGCTGGATGTAGGTGATCTTGCCGTCCTTGATCACGAAGATGCAGCGGGCCAGCAGGCCGAGTTCTTTGATGAGGATGCCGTAGGCCTTACCAAAGGTGCCGTGCTTGTAATCGGACAGGGTGACGACGCGGTCGATGCCGGCCGAGGCGCACCAGCGCTTCTGCGCGAACGGCAGGTCCAGCGAAACCGTCAGCACGGTCACATCATCGCCCAGCGCGGCGGCCTTCTCGTTGAAGGTGCGCGTTTCAACATCGCACACGCCGGTGTCCAGCGAGGGCACGGCCGAAAGAATGATCGTCTTGTCGGTGAAGTCCGACAGTTGCTTTTCAGACAGGTCGTTGGCGATCAGCGCAAAGTCCGGCGCCGCATCGCCGGGCGCCAGCTCGTTGCCGACCAGGGTCATGGGATTGCCTTTGAACGTGATCGCGCCGGGGCGTTCGGACATGACGTATTCCTCGTTAATGGGTGGAAGGTTTCATTGGTTGATCATCTGCTGCGTTAACCACACAATACGGTACCGCGTGTATGTGTGCAGTCAACCAGTCCACCCGCCAACCGGTCATTGATCATGAAAAGTCACCGCCAGGAATTGTGGTTCAACACGCCCGATCGCCGCGATTACATCAACATCACCCCGCAGGTCGAAGCGGCCCTGGCCGAGTCCGGCATCACCGAAGGCCTGTGCCTGGTCAACGCCATGCACATCTCCGCCAGCGTGTACATCAACGACGATGAGCGCGGGCTGATCCACGACTACGACAAGTGGCTCGAAGGCCTCGCCCCGCACGAGCCGATCCGCCAGTACCGTCACAACGACACCGGCGAAGACAACGCCGATGCGCACCTGAAGCGTCAGGTGATGGGGCGCGAAGTGGTGGTGGCGATCACGGGGGGGCGGCTCGACTTCGGGCCGTGGGAACAGATTTTTTATGCGGAGTTTGATGGGCGGCGGCGCAAGCGCGTGTTGATTAAAATTATTGGGGAGTGAGACGCGCTTTGGTGGACATGTGGCACAGCCGCCCCCGGCTGTGCGTAAGTTGACTCCAGCACAGCCGGGGGCGGCTGTGCCACAGTGAGCCAACCGATTCACTTCTTGTTTTCTGTGGGTTTTTCGGCGGGTTTGGTTGCGTCGGCGAGTTGTTTTTTTAGATCGTCGATCTGTTTGCGGGTCTGCTGCGTCTGTTTGTTCGCCGCGTCGAGTTGTTTATTCAGGGACTTGTTCTGATCGCGCTCGGTGTTGAGTTGTTTGCGCAACTCATCGAGTTGCTTGCGAAGATCGGTGAGCTGTTTGGACTGCTCGTCGATGGTGGCCCGCAGGGCGGTGGCGACATCGGCCTGCTGTTTGGTCCGTTCGGCGCCGGCGGCGAGTTGGGCCTTGGCGTCGGTGAGGTCGGCGGTGAGCTTGTCGATGGTCCCGGTGAGGGCTGATTTGTCGGTGATCAAATCATCGCGGGTTTTCTCGGTGGATTCGAGTTGCTGCTGGGTCAGGGCGGCGGTTTTCTCGGCGTCGGCGGTGGCGCGGGTGGCGAAGTAGACCCCGAGGCCGGCGCCCAGGGCGAGGGCTGCGACCAGGCACCAGCCCAGTGTGCCGAGGCGGCGGCTGCGGGCGACTTCGCGCTCAGCCTGTTCAGCCAGACGCTGCCAGGCGGCGGCGACGGTGCCGGCCAGTTGCAACTCGCGGCGGGAGACGACCTGCAGGGCGTGGTGTTCGGGGGATTCGGGGGCTGCGGGGTCATCGGGGCCGTGTATCTCCGCGTCGACGACGGTGGGCTCATCGGCGGTGTCGGCGGTTTCCTCGGGGAATTCGATGAGGACTTCGGTGACGCCGTCGGTATTGCGGGTCGGGGCGCGTCCCTCGTCGATCCACTTACGGAGGGTTTGGGCGTCGACCTCGAGGCTGGCCGCGGCGTCTTCGAGTTTCTGCCATTGGAAGCTCATAAGGCGGAATGTATCAAATCCCCCGACGCTTCGCTGCGCTCAGCATCGGGCTTGGCGCTATGGTTGGGCATGAAGGACGACGATTTGGTGTGTCTGTGTTTTCGCGTGAGTAAGCGGAAGATCGTGAACTACTGCCGGCGTGAAAAACCGCCGGCGGCGTCGCTGATCAGCGAATGCCTGTCGGCCGGGACGGGTTGCCAGTGGTGCGTGCCGTTTCTTAAAAAGCTGCACCAGCAGTGCGTCGACGGCGTCGAAAACCCCGATCTGCCGGTGAGCCCGGAGGAATACGCCAAGCGGCGGGCAAGTTATCGGAAGACGGGGGAGCGGGGGGATGAGTTGGAGCAGGGGGGCAAGGGGTAAGAAGAGTACCAGACGCTTCGGTCGCCTGCGGCGGCCTCAGCGTCGGCGTGAGGGGGGGCTTGCGGGGGTGTGGCGGGTAAAAAATGAGTGAAATTAGTTGGCGGGGGATATTGACAGAGGCGTTTGGGGGCTTATACTTGCCAATCTTCGCCTCAGGGCGGTCGCTTCGGGTATGTCCCGGCAGCGAAATGATCTTTGAAAACACTCAGCAGGGCTTGCGATGGACGGCAGTAAGATTCGGATTCGGATGGAATCGTACGATCACCAGGCGTTGGACGTCAGCGCCAAGGAAATCGTCGATCACGCCAAGCGCACCAACGTGAAGGTGTCGGGTCCGATCCCGCTTCCGACGCGGATCGAGCGGTACACCGTGCTGCGTTCGCCGCACATCGACAAGAAGAGCCGCGAGCAGTTCGAGATTCGCACCCACAAGCGGATCATCGACATCTTCGATCCGAACGCTCGCACGGTCGAAGCCCTGAACCGGCTGGTGGTGCCGGCGGGTGTGTTCGTGAAGATCAAGGCGTGATCAAGCACGTCGCGTAGGTACAGGAATCGTTTTAGAACAACAAGGTCAATCAAGAGGGGTGAGCGTTCCTCTGCGAAAGCAAGAACCTCGCTGAATCGGCGAACCCCTGGAGGTTAGCACAATGGCGGCAGCCATACTTGGTCGAAAAGTCGGCATGACCCGGTACTACACCGAAGAAGGTGTGAACGTGCCGGTGACGATCGTCGAGGCGGGGCCCTGCTTCGTCAGTCAGATCAAGACGCCGGAAGCCGACGGTTACGCGGCGATCCAGGTGGCCTTTGAGGATGTGAAGCCTCGTCGGACCACCCAGCCGGTGATCGGTCACGACGCCAAGGCGGGCATCTCGGCCAAGCGGTTCCACAAGGAATTCCGCATTCCGGCCGACGAGGTGGGCAGCTACGAGCTCGGCCAGAAGATTTCGGTCGAGCAGTTCGAGGCGGTCAAGTATGTCGACGTGGTCGGCACGAGCAAGGGCAAGGGCTTTGCCGGCACGATGAAGCGTCACAACTACAAGGGCCAGCTCGCCACGCACGGCGTGGAACGCAAGCACCGCTCGCCCGGTTCGATCGGCGGTCACGCCAACAACGCCGGCGGCCCCGGCGGCCCGAAGAAGGGCAAGAAGATGTCCGGCCAGATGGGCAATGTGCAGGTGACTGTGCGGAGCCTGGACATCGTGGCGGTTGATAAAGACAAGAATCTGCTGTTGGTCAAGGGCCCGGTGCCCGGCGCCAACAATGGCATGTTGATCATTCGCGAGGCTGGACGCCTCTATAAGAGCAAGGCTAACAAGCTGGCCGGGTAAGGATCCCGGCCGGATCACAACACGGTTCGCATCGCCCGTCGTGGCGAGCATCAAACCGAGTCGCACCGAGTCGCCCGTAATCCGTGAAGGCGGCCGACTCCAAGCGGCGAAACCGTCCCACAAGGGACCAGGTTCACGAGCATGATCGAGATACCTGTACATACCATTGACGGCAAACAGACCGGCAGCGTAAAGCTCGACGAAACGTTGCTTGGCGGCGAGATCCGTCCGTCCCTGCTCAAGCAGGCGTACGTGATGTATCACGCCAACAAGCGGCAGGGTTCGGCCCGCACACGCAGTCGCGGCCTGGTCGAAGGTTCCACCCGCAAGCTCTACCGCCAGAAGGGCACCGGCAACGCCCGCCGTGGCGCGGTCCGCACCAACGTCATGAAAGGCGGCGGTGTGGCTTTCGCCAAGACCCAGAAGGATTGGCGTCAGCAGATGCCCGTGAAGATGCGTCGCCTGGCGACGCGCAACGCGGTGCTGGCCAAGGCGGTCGACGGCGAGATCAAGATTGTCGACAAGTTCGACTTCGCCGCTCCGAAGACCAAGCAATTCGCCGCCGCGCTGGGCGCCCTGGGCATTGACCGTTCGTGTCTGCTCGCGGTGAATCCGGCCGACGTCAACACCCGCCTGTCGGCGCGCAACATCGCCGACATCGGCGTCATCGAGATGGATCAGCTTAACGCCTACGACCTGTTGTCGAGGCGTTTTCTGTTGGTCGATCAGGCGACGTTCCAGGCGTGGGTCGACGGTCTGAAGCCCACCAAGAAGGTTGAGGAGGCCGCCTGATGGACCTGACTCAGATCATTATCAAGCCGCTGCTGACTGAGAAGTCGACCTGGGAGGGCGAAGCCCGCAACCGGTACAGCTTCGAGGTTCACTCTGAAGCCAACAAGCAGCAGATCCGCGACGCGATCCAGAAGCTCTACAAGGTGCGCGTCGTGAAGGTGTCCACGCAGAACCGCCTGGGCAAGTACAAGCGGACGCGTTTCGGCCTCGGCCGCACGCCCAACTGGAAGCGCGCCACCGTGCAGTTGCACGAAGAGGACCGCATCGACCTGTTCTGAGGTTTAGCGGCGTCGCTCGCGGCGTCCTGATGGAATACGACTATGGCCATTCGAGTTTACAAACCGACGAGCAACGGCCGGCGCAACGCCTCGGTCAACCTCTACTCCGAGGTGACCAAGTCCACGCCGGAGAAGTCGCTGCTGAAGCCGATCAAGAAGACCGGCGGCCGCAACCACAGCGGCAAGATCACCGTCCGCCATCGCGGCGGCGGCCACAAGCGCCGTTACCGCGTGATCGACTTCAAACGCAGCAAGCTGGATGTTGAAGGCACGGTCATCGGCATCGAATACGATCCGAACCGCACCTGCAACATCGCCCTGATCGAATACACCGACGGCGAGAAGCGCTACATCATCGCCCCGATCGGCCTCAAGGACGGGCAGACCGTCGTCAGCGGCTCGGCGGCGGTGGAGCCTGAAGTCGGCAACGCGATGCCGATCAAGAACATCCCCGCCGGTCTGAACCTGCACAACATCGAGATGACCCCCGGCAAGGGCGGCCAGCTCGCCCGCTCGGCCGGCACCTACGCCCGCCTGATGAATAAGGAAGGCAAGTGGGCCACGCTCGTGCTGCCGTCCGGTGAAATTCGCCAGGTGTCGCTGAACTGCCGGGCCACGATCGGGCAGGTCGGCAACACCGACCACCAGAACGTCAAGCTCGGCAAGGCCGGCCGCAAGCGCTGGATGGGCATCCGCCCGTCGGTCCGCGGTATGGCGATGAGCCACCACGCTCACCCGCTGGGCGGTGGTGAAGGCCGATCCAAGGGCGGTCGTCCGCCGGTTTCGCCGACGGGTGTGTTCGCCAAGGGCGGTCCGACCCGCGACAAGCACAAGGCGTCGAACAAGCGCATCATCCGCCGTCGCCGCAGCGTGCGTTACGGCATTCAGAAGATCAGCAAGAAATAACAACTACGGAAGCTAGCCGATGCCCCGCAGCCTGAAAAAAGGACCGTTCGTTGACGAGAAGCTCTACCGCAAGGTGGAGATGCTCAATCAGCAGAACCGCAAGAGCCCGATCAAGACCTGGGCCCGCCGCTGCACGATTGTGCCCGAATTCGTCGGCCATACCTTCGAGGTCCACAACGGCCGCACGTTCATGACCGTGTTTGTCACCGAAGACATGGTCGGCCACAAGCTCGGTGAATTCAGTCTGACCCGTACCTTCAAGGGCCACCGGGTCAAGGACAAGTAGACCCCGTTTAGCGACGCGGTGAGCAACCGTCGAACCGCGGGTTGAGATACGACCATGGCATACAGCTCCAAACATCGTTACGCCCGGATCAGCGCCCGCAAGGCGCGGCTGGCTACCGGTATGATCTCCGGCAAGCCGATCGCCGAAGCCCGCGCGGCACTGAAGTTCTCCAAAAAGCGTTCTTCCGTGCTCGTGGCCAAGGTGCTCGAGTCGGCCATCGCCAACGCCCAGGACGTCACCGAAGGCGAGATCGACGTTCGCCGGCTGGTCGTGACCGAGGCGCGTGTGGACGAAGGCCCGACCATGAAGCGCTTCCAGCCGAAGGATCGCGGCCGGGCTCACCCGATCATGAAACGCACCAGCCACATTGTCATCAGCGTGGACGCCAAATAACCACCGGAACCTTTGCGGCCGATCGACCGGCCCACTGACTGATCGAGACCCCCATGGGACAGAAAACGCATCCATTCGGATTCCGAGTCGGCATCACCGAGGCGCACCGCAGCCGTTGGTACGCCCCGAAGATCCTCTACGGCCAGCTGCTGGTCGAAGACGAGAAGATCCGGCAGTACTGCGACAAGGTGCTGAACCGTCGCCCGCCGTTCGCCGCCGTTTCGGACATCCACATCGAGCGCACCCGTGAAGAGCTGAAGATCATCATCAAGACCGCTCGTCCCGGTCTGGTGATCGGCCCCAAGGGCGCCGGCGTGGAGCAGCTGACCCAGGACCTGATGACCCTGACCGGCCGCAAGGTCTCGATCGACATCATCGAGGTCAAGAATGCCGACCTGGACGCAAAGTTGGTGGGCGAGTCGATCGCTGAACAGCTCAAGAAGCGTGCCGGCTTCCGCCGCGTGTTGAAGATGCGTGCCGAAGCCTGCATGACCGCCGGGGCGCTGGGTGTGAAGATTCAGATTTCCGGTCGTCTGGGTGGCGCCGAAATGGGTCGTCAGGAAACGCTGCGGTTGGGCTCGATTCCGCTGCAGACGCTTCAGGCGAACGTGGACTACGGCTTTGCCCAGAGCTACACGACCTACGGCACGATCGGTGTGAAGGTCTGGATCTACAAGGGCATGTACCACGAGGCCGCCGAGGCTGAGGACTTCTCCCGCGCTGCCGGCGCCCGTCCCCGTGCCCGAGGCCGTCACTAAATCGAACGTTGAATCACGCCCCCGCGGCGTGTTGATCGGAGTTTGCAACCATGGCGATGATGCCCAAACGAGTCAAGTACCGCAAGCAGATGCGCGGCCGCATGAAAGGCAACGCCACGCGCGGCAACTATGTCGCCTTCGGCGAATTCGGCCTGCAGTGCCTGGACAGCGCGTGGCTTTCGGCTCGGCAGATTGAAGCCGGTCGTGTGGCGGCCACCCACTTCCTGCGTCGTCAGGGCAAGATCTACATCCGGGTGTTCCCGGACAAGCCGATCTCCAAGAAGCCGCTGGAAACACGCATGGGCAAAGGCAAGGCGGACACCGAATACTGGGCGGCCGTGGTCAAGCCCGGCACGATCCTGTTCGAGATCGCCGGCGTTCCGGAAAACCTGGCCAAGGAAGCCCTGGCCCGCATCGCTCACAAGATGCCTTTCAAGTGCCGCCTGGTCACCCGGCGTCACACCGTCTGAACCCTTAACGGTCAAGCGTTATGAAAGCTGAAGAAGCACACAAAATGTCCAACGAAGAGCTGACGATCGAGCTCGACCGACTGCACCAGCACCTGTACGCGTTGCGTAGCCAGTCGGTCACCGAGAAGCTCGACGATCCCTCGCAGATCACCAAGGCGCGTCGCGACATTGCCCGGATCAAGACCGAGCAATCCGTCCGCCGGAACAAGCAGCAGGCGGAGGCATAACCGAATATGGCCACCCAGACTGACAATCAGAACACGCGTAAGCCGCTCGTCGGCACGCATATCGGCCAGGTCGTCTCCGACAAGTGCTCCACGACCCGCAAGGTCGAGGTCACTTATCGCACGAAGGAACCGAAGTACGGCAAGTATGTCCGTCGTCGCAGCGTGTTCCATGTGCACGATCCGAACAATGATTCGCACGCCGGCGACAAGGTTGAAATCGCCCCGTGCCGCAAGATCTCCAAGACCAAGAGCTGGCGTCTGGTTCGCGTAGTCGACCGGGCGCCCGGCGGAGAGCAATAACCATGATTCAGGTTGAAGCCCGAGTCGATGTCGCCGACAACACCGGCGCCAAGATCGCCCAGGTCATCCGCGTGCTGCGTGGATCGACCGCCCGCGGTCAGTTCACCCGCAAGACCGCGGGTGTTGGTGATCGCTGCATCGTCACGATCAAGAAGGCGCTGCCCAACGGCGAAGTCAAAGAACACGAGATCTGCACGGCTGTGGTCGTTCGCACCAGCTACCCGACGCGCCGCCCGGACGGCAGCTACGTCCGGTTCGACCGCAACGCCGTGGTGATCATCGATAAGGAAGGCAATCCACGCGGCACCCGCATCTTCGGCGCCGTCGCCCGCGAGCTGCGTGAGAAGGCCTACATGAAAATCGTTTCGCTTGCCTCGGAGGTGATCTGATGCCCCAGCATATCCGTCAAGGCGACCTGGTGATGATCATCGCCGGCAATGAGCGTGGCAAGACCGGCAAGGTGTTGCGCGTCGACGCCGCTGCCGGCCGCGTGTGGATCGAAGGTCGCAACCTTCGCTCCAAGCACGTGCGTCCCAGCCAGGCCAATCCGCAGGGCGGCCGCATCGAAAAGGAGATGCCTTTGCACATCTCCAACGTGCAGCCGATCAGCCCGTCGGCCAACAAGCCCACCCGGGTGCGTTTCGAGAACCGCAAAGACGGCTCGAAGGTCCGCGTGGCCGTCAAGGGCGGCGACGTGCTCAGCACCCTGAAAAAGGCAAAGAGCTGAACCCGTTTAGCGGTCGATCGTCAGATCGACGCGTATGAAGGAAACCGTCATGCCCGTACGCATGAAAGACAAGTTTGTCCAGGAAGTGTCGCCGAAGGTCGCCGAGAAATTCGGCGTCAAGAACAAGCTGGCGCTTCCGAAGCTCGAGAAGATCGTGATCAACTGCGGCATGGGCCGCGAGCTGGAAGGCACGAAGATCAAGCCCCAGGTTCGCGACCAGGTGCTCAAGGATCTGGCTGCGATCTCCGGCCAGAAGGCGATCATGGTCGCCAGCCGCAAGTCGGTGGCGAACTTCAAGGTTCGTGAAGGCTACGAAGCCCACGCGAAGGTCACGCTCCGCGGCGTGCGGATGTGGGAGTTCTTCGATCGGCTGATCTCGCTGGCGATCCCGCGCGTCAAGGACTTCCGCGGTCTGCCGGACAAGGCCTTCGACAAGGCCGGGAACTACAGCTTCGGCGTGACCGAGCAGGGCATCTTCCCTGAGATCAACATGGCCGACGCGGCTTACGCCCACGGCATGAACATCAACTTCGTCTTCCATAATTCGGACCCCGAAAAGAGCAAGTATCTACTGACCGAGATGGGCGTTCCCTTCCGTCGCCCCGATCAGGACAACTAAGGATCGATCTATGTCAAGCAAGAGCACAGTCGAACGCATGAAGCGCGTGCAGGACACGGTCAACAAGTACCGCGAACTGCGCAAGCAGCTCAAAGCCTCCGGCGACTACGCCGGCCTGGCGCGTCTTCCCCGCGACGCCAGCCCCACGCGACTTCGCAACTACTGCGCCCTGACCGGCCGCACCCGCGGCGTGTACCGCAAGCTCAAGATCAGCCGCATCAAGCTGCGTGAGCTGGCCCTCGAAGGAAAAATCCCCGGCATGCGTAAGGCAAGCTGGTAAGCCCCGGAGCAACGCGACCTATGTCCATGCAAGACCCCATCGCCGATATGCTCACCCGCATCCGAAATGCGGTGCGCAATCACAAGAACACCGTGCTCGTGCACAAGTCCAAGGTCTGCGCCGGCATCGCGAAGGTGCTGACCGAGGAAGGCTACATCCTCGGCGCCGACGAGATTGACGACGGCAAGGGCCAGGGCCTGCTGAGGATCAACCTCAAGTACGGCGACCGTGGCGAAAAGGTCATTCACCGCATTCAGCGCGTGTCTCGTCCCAGCTGCCGCGTCTACGCCAAGGTCGAGGAACTGCCTCGTCCGCTCGAAGGCTTGGGCATCGCCATCGTCTCGACCAGCTCCGGCATCCTCTCGGACCGTCAGGCCCGCGAGAAGAAGGTCGGCGGCGAACTGCTGGCGACCGTTGACTAATCGATCCATTTGGATCACGGATCATCAAGGATCACCACGATGTCTCGAATCGGAAACAAGCCCATCGATCTGCCGGCCGGCGTGAACGTCTCGGTCTCCGGCCGGACCGTCACCGTCCAGGGCAAGGACAAGACCCTGACCTACGAGCACCGCCCCGAGGTCTCGGTCAAGGTCGAGGACAAGCAGGTCGTCGTCGAACGCGCCAACGACCAGAAGCAGACCAAGGCCTACCACGGCCTGACCCGCGCCCTGGTCAACAACATGATCATCGGCGTCTCCGAAGGCTTCAAGAAGGAGCTGGAGATCAACGGCGTCGGTTGGACCGCCCGCGTGCAGGGCCGCAAGCTCGCCCTGAATGTCGGTTACGCCGACACGCGTGAGCTGGACATCCCCATGGGCGTCGAGGTGGCGGTTCAGGGCAACAAGATCGCCATCACCGGCGCCGAGAAGCAGGCCGTCGGCCAGTTCGCCGCCGCCACGCGGGCTCAGCGTCCGCCCGAACCCTACAACGGCAAGGGCATCAAGTACTCCGACGAAGTGATCGTCCGCAAGGAAGGCAAGGCCTTCGCCGGCGGCGGCGCGTAAGCAAGCAACCTCGTTTAGCAGTCGATCGACAGATCGACGCTCGGATCCACGACCATGGAAAACAGCATCCTCAAAACACAGCGTCGCGTTCGCCGCAAGCGGGGCATTCGCAAGAAGCTGTTCGGCACGCCCGAGCGGCCGCGCCTGAGCATCTTCCGCTCGAACAACAACATCTATGCCCAGGTGATCGACGATGTGGCCGGCAAGACGCTGGCGTCGGCGAACACCGCGAAGGTGGACAAGGGCTGGTCGACCGATGCCGCCAAGGAAGTCGGCAAGCAGGTCGCCGAGCAGGCCAAGTCCGCCGGTGTCGAGGCCGTATGCTTCGATCGCGGCGGCTACAAATACCATGGTCGCGTCAAGGCCCTGGCCGAGTCGGCTCGCGAAGCCGGTCTCAAGTTCTGACAAACGTTCACGCAACCTCAACCCGCAAACGGGTGATTACGCATGGCTGAATTCCTCGAAGAATCTGGCGGTCTTGAATCGACCACGATCGGCATCTACCGCACCGCGGCCACCGTCAAGGGTGGTCGTCGCTTCAGCTTCGGCGCCCTGGTCGTCGTCGGCGACCGCAACGGCACCGTGGGCCTGGGCTACGGCAAAGCGCCGGGCGTGCCCGCCGCCATCGAAAAGGCGCAGAAGGCCGCCAAGAAGAACCTGCAGCGCGTCCCGCGCCTGGAAGGCACCATCCCGCACGAGGTGATGGGCCGCTTCCTGAGCTCGACGGTCAAACTCATCCCGGCCAGCCCCGGCACCGGCGTCATCGCCGGCGGCACGGTTCGCGCCGTGCTCGAGATGGCCGGCATCCGCGACTGTCTGACCAAGTCGACCGGTTCGAACAATCAGAAGAACCTGTCCAAGGCCGTGATGGGCGGACTGCTGAACCTCCGCTCCAAGGCCGACGTCGAAAAGCTGCGCGGCGTGAAGCTCGAGTCGACCCACGTCGAGGAAATCCTCGAAGCCGGTCGCCGCTTCGCCCCGACTTCGACCAGCGAGAGCACCGGCCCGCGCGGTCCGCAGGCGTTCAAACCCGAAAAGGGCAAAGGACGTGGCGGCAAGGGTCGCGGTCGCGGCAAGGGCAAGCCCCAGCGTGATGACAACAGCGGCGGCGGCACCGCCGTGGCCGAAGCTCCCGAAAAGCCCGCCACCGAGGCCCCGGCTCCCGAAGCTTCGTCCGACGAAAAACCGTCCGAGTGATAGCGAACAGCGGCGCGGTTCGGTGAACACGCCACGCGCCTTTTGATAGTGAGACACCTGCCATGATGATTCATGAAATCACCCCGTTGGTCGGCAAGCACAAGCGTCGCAAGCGCATCGGGCGCGGCCCCGGCTCCGGTCACGGCAAGACCGCCGGCCGCGGCCACAAGGGCGCCGGCTCACGCTCGGGCTTCACCGGCTCGATCCGCGCGACCCGTGAAGGCGGCCAGATGCCGTACTTCCGCCGCATCCCCAAGCGCGGCTTCAACAACGCGGTCTTCACCAAACGCTACGCCGCCATCAACGTCAGCCTGCTGGAAACCCGTTTCGAGGACGGCGAAACCGTCAGCCCCGAAACCCTCAAGGCCCATGGTCTGGTTCCCAACGTCAAGACCCCGATCAAGATTCTGGCCAACGGTGAACTCAGCAAGAAGCTGTCCGTCACCGCTCACCAGTTCTCCGAAGCCGCCCGCGCCAAGATCGAATCCGCCGGCGGATCGTGCACCCTCATCGGCGGCGCCAAGAAGGCTCAGCCCGAAGCGGCCAAGCCGGCTGAAAAACCCAAGCAGGAAAAGGCTGACGACAGCGGCGAGTAATGTGTTGATTACCGATCCCTGACCTTAAACCCAGGCGATGCGATGCTCCAGGCTTTTTTGAACATCTTCAAGATCCCCGACCTGCGGAACAAGCTGCTGTTTACGCTCGGCATGCTTGTGATCTACCGCATCGGGTTCTGGGTGCCCCTGCCCGGCGTGAATCAATCCGAACTGGCTGAGTACTTCAAGAGTGCTCAGGAGTCCGGCTCCGCTGCGGCGAACATGGCCCAGTTCATCAGCATCTTCACCGGCGGCGCGCTGGGGCAGTCGACGCTGTTCGGTCTGGGCATTCTTCCATATATTTCCGCGGCGATTATCTTCCAGCTTCTGGCGACCGTATTGGATCCGCTGAAGAACCTTCAGAAGGAAGGCCCCGCCGGCCGCCAGAAAATCCAGGAATACACCCGCTACGCGACGTTCGGGCTCTGCCTGATTCAGTCGATTTTCTATCTGCAGTTCTTCATGCGGCAGAACCTGGTCTACGCCGGGTATGAATCGTCGATCACGTACTGGTCGTGCGGCATTCTCGGCATGACGACCGGCACGATGTTCCTGATGTGGCTCGGCGAGCAGATCGACAAGTACGGCATCGGCAACGGCGCCTCGTTGATCATCACCGCCGGCATCATCGCCCGCATGCCCACCGCGGTCGGTTGGGTGATTCAGAACTTCGACATGACCGCCGGCGGATCGGCCGCCAAGACGATGGACCCGATGAAGGTGATCTTCCTGGCTGCGGCGTTTATCTTCGTCGTCGCCGGCACGGTGCTGATCACCCAGGGCCAGCGGCGCATTCCGGTTCAGCAGGCCAAGCACACCCGCGGCCGGCGCGTTTACGGCGGACAGCGCAGCTATCTGCCGCTCCGCGTCAACCACGGCGGCGTCATGCCGATCATCTTCGCCTCGTCGCTGATGATGATCCCGACGATGCTGTTCCCCTGGCTGCAGAGCATCGGCACCGCCAACGAGTGGGTGTGGTGGGAATCGTTCTTCCGGTTCCTCAGCGCCGAGCTGGCCATGAGCGGGTACAACTACCTGCATGTGCTGGTCTACGTGGCGCTGATCTACTTCTTCGCTTACTTCTGGACTTCCGTCCAGTTCCAGCCGCACGAGATGGCTGAACAGCTTCGCGATCACGGCAGCTTCATCCCGGGCCTGCGTCCGGGGCCGCGCACGGCTGACTATCTCGAGCGGGTCATGGAACGCATCACCTACGTCGGCGGCGGCTTCCTGGCGCTGATCGCGGTGGTGCCGACCATCATCAGCGGCGCGTTCGGCATTCCGTTCTTCGTCTCCAGCTTCCTCGGCGGCACGGGTCTTCTGATCACGGTGTCGGTGGCGCTGGACTTCGTGCAGCGGATCGAGGCGAACCTGCTGATGCGTAACTACAAGGGCTTTTTGTCCGGCGGCGAGTCCGGCGGAACCGGCGGGGCGGGGCCCCGCATCCGCGGCAGCCGCGGGTGATTTTCGGGATGTGCGGTGTGGAACGGCCACGCTGCACGGTGTAAAATAACCGCTTCGCGCAAGGCCCGGTAATCACGGACCGCCCGCGAAGCCCGACAGGGTAACCGGCGTCGTATGGCCATCAGCTTGAAGTCTCCAGAGCAGATCAAGCAGATGCGCCACGCGGGGCAACTGGTCCGACAGGCCTTGGAACGCTGCCGGGCGATTTGCCAGCCGGGTGTGACCACCGCCGAGATCGACGCCGAAGCCGGCAAGATCATCGCGGAAAACCCCGGATCGGTCGGCCTTTTCAAGTGGTACCCGACGTACCACGAAGGCGAAGGCTTTCCGGCGTTCACGTGCATCAGCGTCAATGACGAAGTGGTGCATGGGATTCCCGGACCGCGGGTCATCCAGGACGGCGACCTGGTCAGCGTGGACTTCGGCGTCCGCATCAATGGATGGTGCGGCGACTCGGCGACGACCATTATGGTCGGCTCGGTCAAGCCGGAGCACAAAAAGCTATGTGCGGCCACGGAGTACGTGCTCCAGTTGGCCATTGACAATATCCGACCCGGTCGCAAGTGGTCACAGGTGGCGCGGCTGATGCAGCGTCACGCGGAAGACTTGGGCCTGGGCGTGATCCGGGACTTTGTGGGCCACGGCATCGGCGAAACGATGCACCAGGACCCCAAGGTTCCGAACTTCGTCAGCCGCGAGCTCCTGCGCAACGACATTGACCTGGAGCCCGGACTGGTGCTGGCGGTCGAGCCGATGTGCACGCTGGGCACTGACCAGGTGCGGACGCTCGACGACGGATGGACGGTGGTGACGATGGACGGCAAGCCGGCCGCCCATTACGAACACACCATCGCGGTGACCGAAACCGGCTGCGAAGTGTTGACTGGACCGTAACACGAATTAAGGAACCCATGGCCAAGGAAGACAAAATCCAGGTAGAGGCCGAAGTCCTTGACGCATTGCCCAACGCGATGTTCAAGGTGAAGCTCGAAAATGGTCACGAGGTGCTGGCGCACCTGGCGGGCAAGATGCGGATGCACTACATCAAGATCGTGCCCGGCGACAAGGTGACCATCGAGATCAGCCCCTATGACCTGACCAAGGGCCGCATCACGTACCGTCACTAACCCGTATAGCGCCGCCGCGTGCGGCGGGTTTGGAAGCGCATCATGAAAGTCCGATCCAGCGTCAAGCGAATTTGCGAAAACTGCAAGATCATCCGCCGTAAAGGCGTGGTCCGCGTGATCTGCACCAACCCCAAGCACAAGCAGCGTCAAGGCTGAATTTAGCTGGCGGGGCTTACCCCGCGTTCAGGAGCATCCAATGCCTCGTATCTCAGGTGTCGACGTCCCCGACAACAAGCCGATCCGCATCGCGCTGCGGTACATCTATGGCGTGGGCCCCAAGTTCGCCGACGACATCCTCCGCGAAGTCGGCATCGAGGGGCAGACCCGCGCCAACAAGCTCACCGACGATGAGATCGCGCAGATCAACAGCGTGATCGAAAACAACTACGTCGTCGAAGGTGTGCTTCGCCGTCAGCTCTCGCAGAACATCGGTCGTCTCCGTGACATCCGCTGCTACCGCGGCGATCGTCACCGTCGTGGTCTGCCGGTCAACGGCCAGCGCACCAAGACCAACGCCCGCACCCGCAAGGGCAAGAAGAAGACCGTCGCCGGCAAGAAGGGCGTCACCAAGTAAACCGTTTAGCGACGCCGCTCGCGGCGTGCTTCGGCGGGCTTGCTCGCCGCATACTGAAACCCGAAGTGAGCTACCCTGGTGGTAGTGCCTGCAGCTTCAAGGAAACGACATGGCCAAGAAGTCGAAAAAGATCCGCCGCAACATCTCACGCGGCGTCGCCTACATCAAGGCGACGTTCAACAACACCCAGGTGACCATCACCGATCCCGCCGGCGAAGTGCTGGCCTGGGGTTCGGCCGGCACTGTGGGCTTCAAGGGCGCCCGCAAGTCCACGCCCTTCGCCGCGACCCGCGCCGCCGAGGCCGTCGCCCAGAAGGTCAAGAAGATGGGCATGCAGGAAGTCGAAGCCAAGATCAAGGGCCCCGGCCCGGGTCGTGAGTCCGCCGTGACCGCTTTGCAGGCCAACGGCCTGAAGGTCACCGCCATCGAGGACTGCACCCCGATCCCGCACAACGGCTGCCGCCCCCGCAAGAAGCGCCGCGTCTAAGCAAACGAGGAACGGGGAACTCGGAACGCGGAACTGAAAAACATTCCGCGTTCCGCGTTCCGAGTTCCCAGTTCATTCATCGTCTCGGAAAGCAGGCGCCCGATCGCGTGTGACCGATCGCAAGCGACCGTTACCCGAGACGAGCCACAAGGCATCGTCACACAGCAAAGGAATACACCCATGCGAGTTCGCTGGAGAGGTCTGGAACTGCCCACCCGCGTCGTCCCCGACGCCGCCAACACCGACACCTATGGCAAGTTTGTCGTCGAGCCGTTCGAGCGTGGGCTCGGCACGACCGTCGGCAACAGCCTCCGCCGCATCCTGCTTTCGACCATCGAAGGCGCGGCCGTGACCAAGGTGAAAGTCAGCGGCGCCGCCCATGAATTCACGTCGATCCCCGGCGTGCAGGAAGACGCCACCGACATCATCCTGAACATCAAGAATCTCGTAGTCGCCCTGGAAGGCGATGAGCCCAAGACGATGACCCTCGGCGCCACCGGCCCGGGTGAAGTCACCGCCGATCTCATCGAGGCCGACACGTCCATCACCGTGCTCAACAAGTCGCTCGTGCTGGCGACGCTCACCGAGGAAGTCGACTTCGATATCGACTTCACCGTCGAGAAGGGCCGCGGGTATGTCCCCGCTTCCGAACTCGCTGAGCGCGAAGCCGAGCAGACCGTCGGCGTGATCCACGTCGATGCGATCTTCTCCCCGGTGCTGCGTGTCCGCTACAAGGTCGAAGATACCCGCGTCGGTCAGAAGACCAACTACGACAAGCTGACGCTGGAAATCTGGACCAACGGCGCCGTGACCCCGGAGCTGGCGCTGGTCGAAGCCGCCAAGATTCTCCGCAAGCACCTGAACCCGTTCGTGCAGTACTTCGAGATCGGTCAGCAGACCGTCAGCGAATCGGCCGTCGAGGCCATCGAAGCCGAGCAGGAAGAGCATTCCCGCCTGGTGATGCCGATCGCGGACCTCGACCTCTCGGTGCGTGCGAGCAACTGCCTGGAATCCGCCGGTATCAAGACCGTCGGCGACCTGGTGGCGATGGACGAAAACGACCTGTTGAAAATCCGCTCGTTCGGCAAGACCTCGCTTCGCGAGATCAAGCGCAAAATGGCGGACCTGGGCCTGAGCCTCGGCGGCGAAGGTGCGTTTGACGACGATGACGAAATCGAACTCGGCCTGGATTAACCTGATTTTGGAACCAACCCCGCGCGTGGCGCAGGCCGCGTAAGGATGTGACTCATGCGACACGGAATTGCCGGAAGCAAACTCGGTCGGAACACCGCGCACCGGCGCGCGACGTTCCGTAATCTGGCCGCCGCGCTGATTCAGCACGGTCAGATCACCACCACCATCTCCAAGGCCAAGGCCGTTCAGTCGTTCGTCGAGCGTCTGATCACCCTGGCCCGCCGCGGGGACCTGCACGCCCGGCGTCGCGCCACCAGCCTGCTGGGCGGTGACCGGGACCTGATCCTGGTCGTCAAGGGCGGCGCCGAGGATGAGCAGATCGAAGATCTGACCCTCGTACAGAAGCTCTTCGACGAGATCGGTCCGAAGTTCAAGGATCGTCCCGGCGGTTACACCCGCATCGTCAAGCTCGCCAAGCACCGCATCGGCGACGGCACCGACCTGGTCGTGCTGCAGTTGGTCGGTGACGACGAGAAGCACAACCACACCTCCAAGTCCTCCCGCCGCGCCGCGGCCGATCGCCGCACGGCCTTCGCCGCCAAGCTCCGCAAGGGTGGTAAGTCCACCCCGGAAGAGGCCAAGGCCGAGCCCGCTGCCGAAGAAGCAGCCCCCGAAGCTCCGGCTGAAGAATCCGCTCCCGCCGAGGACAAGCCCGCCGAAGCCGAGGCATCCGCCGAGGCCGAGTCCGGCGAAGAAACCAAGAGCGAATAACCCACTCGACATTCCGATGTATGACCGAAGCCCACGGTGTCACACCGTGGGCTTCTTCTTTATAGGTATGCATGTCACGTACTCACGGACGAACGACGGTGTTCATCCCCAGCGCCCGCGAGTAAGCGATCAGCAGTTTGTCGACGCTGAGGCCGTAGTCTTCTTCGAGGGCCTGTTCCCACGGCTTGCCGTCTTTGATGGCGTTGAAAAAGTCGACGTAACGCCGCGAACTCAGTTGCACCATCACATCGGTCAGGGTCATCGCCATCTTGTACTGCGGCGGGTCGATGCGGTCGGCTTCAAACATGCCGCCGAGCGTGGGCTGCCC
This sequence comes from Planctomycetales bacterium ZRK34, assembly GCA_014873095.1. Classification (GTDB taxonomy): domain Bacteria; phylum Planctomycetota; class Phycisphaerae; order Phycisphaerales; family Zrk34; genus Zrk34. The sequence continues at coordinate 531,977 of CP050848.1, read as the reverse complement.
CTCACGGAAGCGGGCGGCCAGGTCGACCCTCGCCGAGCGTATGTTGCTGGCGGCAGGCACCAACGCGCAGGCGACCCACTCGGCGAGCCCCTCGTTGACCCACGACGGCACGCGCTGGCGACTGCGGTAACGCCAGACGAAACCATGCGTGGCTTCGTGAACGAGCGTGTGGGCGAAATTCCACTTGTCGGGTGAACGGTAGAAATTGATGACCACCCGGCCGTCGCCGAACTGGTGACACAGGCCGACCGCCCAGTCGGGGTACTCACCGGTGCCGATGATGTTGGCGAAGCTGTGAAAGTCATCGCGCTTAGCGAAGATGAAAAGCCCCGCCTTGCCTTTCCAGATGTTCGTATGACGCGGCAGGCCGAACATGTCGGTCATCCGGTCATACATGCGGTCGAGCAACTGCTGCCAACTGCGCGCTTCGTTCGGGGGCAGATCGCTGAAAAACACGAAACGGTTGGTTTCGTAGAGCTTGAGCCTCGGGCAGAACTTCTCGCGGGCCTGATCGCCGAGCGCTTTCAGCGCGTCGACCTCCTTCTGCTTCTGAGCGTCGTCGAGGGATTTCCACGCCTTCTTGTTCGTCGGCTCAGCGTCGTCCATCACCGGGTCTTCACCGGCGCGGATGGCGTCGGCAGCCTCCTTGAGCGAGTCGTCCAGCCGCACCGCCTGAATCAACGCGCGCGAGGCGACCGAGCGACCGTTGTCCATCGACCAGAGCCTTTGCCCGAGTTGAAGCCACGTCTTGCCGTCGACCGGCTGCTGCTGATAAATCCGCTGGTGCAGCAGGTAAATGTCGGCGGCGACCAGGTCGGTCCACGGTACTTCGATGTCCTGCTCGCCCGCGTTGTCGTCATACACGAAGCCCTGCTCATCGAAAGACTTGATCTGACCGGTGAGGCGGGTCTTGTCGGTTTTGTGAGCGACAAAACGGATGGGCTTGGCCAGCGGACCGGCCTCCGCCCAGGGCACGGGCAACCAGCACGCCAGCACTACGGCCATGATCAGCCACGCGAATCGGCATCGTCGCAAATCAAAGTGATCAACCACCGGAATCCTTTCGATCGGGGGACAAGACCTGCCCGGCCCCGCGCTGCACATCCGTCGCGGGCACCTGATTTTAGCATAGACCGTCAGATGGGCTCAAAAAAATCTCGCCGCCATGTCGACATCCCCCGATCATGTACAGTCACTACATAGAGGATTACGCATGGACCGCCCCAGCATTGTTCGCCAGTTGTTTCGAGATCAGGCCCGGCTGATCGCCTACGCATGGACGATCGTGCGTGATGAGCACATGGCGGAAGATCTGTTTGCGGACATCGCCGCCCGGGCGGTGGAAAAATCCGACGAGATCGAACACGCCGACCATCTGCGCGGCTGGGTGCGAGCGGCGATTCGGCTGGCCGCGCTGGACCACCTGCGGACAAGTCAGCGGCGAGGGCTCGTGTTCGATGCGGAGTTGATCGAACAGATGGAAGCGGTCTGGCATGAAGCCGACGCCATGGCGGGGTCGGATCTGGCCGACGCTCTGCGTGAATGTCTGACGAAGCTGACGCCCAATGCCCGGAAGCTGGTGGACATGCGTTACCGCGAAGGGCTCAGCGGAATCGACGTCGCCCGAACGCTGGGGCGGAATGTGCGATCGGTGTACCAGGCTCTATCGCGGATTCACAAGCAGTTGGCGACATGCATCCGTCATCGCACCGCCGGGGAAGTGTCTGATGCATGACCTGACCATGATGTGTCGTCTGGCCGATGCAGACCCCGATCAGATCGAGCGCCTGCTGCGCTATCTCGATGGCGACGCAATGACGGAGGCGGAGCTTGAGTTGATCGGCACGGCGCTGCGCGATGATGCGTCAATGCGACGGATGTTGGCGCTGCTGGCGATTCAGTCACGCACCACAACAATGATTCATGCATCGCAGGCCACAGTTCAACCGGAAACCCCCACGCCGACGCTGAGCCCCTTCCGAGGGCGAAGTGTCTGGTACTTCGCCGCCGCGGCGATGATCGCGCTGGCGGTCACATCATGGTTCATCTTCATTGCCCAGCCGCAGGAAGAGGGGGGCAAGCCAAGCAGCATGCGCAGCACGGTGGCGATGCTCACGAACCTCAGCAACGCGGCTTTCGATGATTCATCGCCGGCGATGTCACTGGGTGGTGAGCTTGCCCCGGGGCGGTTGACGCTCGAGGCCGGCACGGCACAGGTGATGTTCAAGTCCGGCGCGGTGGTCGATCTGAACGGGCCGTGCAGCTTTGAATTGACCGAGGCGGGGCAGGGCTACCTGCATCATGGACTCATTCACGTCTTCGTCCCGGAGACGGCGCATGGTTTTACCGTCGGGGCGCCGCAAGGCGCGCGCGTCGTCGATCTGGGCACCGAGTTTTTCATGTACGTGGGGCCGGATGGAACCGAACTCGGCGTGCGTATGCTCACCGGTTCAGCCATGGTTCACACCGGCGATGTTTCGCAGATCATCACAGCGGGGCAGGTGGTGCAGGTGGCAGGGCATCAGATTAGTGACGCGCCGATGTCTTGGCAGCAGCGCGTCGGGCTCGATCGCCTCCGCCAGGTGACACCGACGGTCTATCTGGAAGAGCATTTCGACTACCGTGTCGGCCCCCTCAACGCCGGCGGCAGCGCATGGACAGGTGACTTCGATGTGGTCAGCCCCGGGTTGAGCGATGGGTCCCATCTCATCGCTGCCGGCAAAGCCGCGCAGGGCGCTTACGCGCAACGCTCGTATATCGATTTAGATGCGATCCGCAGTGATGCAAGCAATACGATCTACATCAGTTTTCTCGCGCAGTTCAGCTCGAATGCCGGCAATCCCTTCCACACGATCGAACTCTACGACGGCCCCACGCGCCGATATGCCATCGGCCTGTTGCGCAACGATGGCGACTCCAACAGCGCCCGGTTTGAACATCGCGCTTACGACTTGGACAACACGGCCACGCCCGACCTGGGCGCTTTCAACACCGAGGTGAACCTGTTTGTTGTCAAGCTCGCTTACGCCAATCAAGGCGACATGTTGACGATCGACGCCTGGTTGAATCCGGATGGCGCCACCGACTTCGAGGCTGCTTCCAACCGCATCCGCATCCCTCGCGGCGCGTTCCGGTTTGATCGGTTGGCGATGGCCGCCTTTGCCACCGACGCCCCGGTGACTTTCGATGAAATCCGCGTGGCTGAAAAGCCACCGGCATGGTTTGCCGACACGGTGAACATTTCGCCGGCGCTGAAAGAACAATCACACCCTGTAGGAAAGGAATGATTTATGAACACGAAGCGAGTTTTCCAAGCCGCCGTAGCCGTCATGGTCTTATTCAGCCTGTCGCAGACTTCCCGCGCCGATCTTTTTGAGCAGTTCGACTACACCGCCGGCCAGGATGTCAATGCCGCCAACAGCGCCTGGTCCACGGGTTTCGACATCGTCAGCCCCGGCCTGCAGCATGCATCGCTGGATGGTGAAACCGGCAACGCCGCCCAGGAAAACCAGTCCAATCGTTCCACGATCTCGCTTGGCGCGACCTACGGCGATGAAAACGAAACGGTCTACCTCAGCTTTCTGGCGCGGTTCACCTCCATCGACAACGACCCATTCAATACCATCGAGTTGTACAACGGCGGGACGCGCGAATACGCCATCGGTCTGCTCCGCAACGATGGCAACAGCAGCGATGAACAATTCGAACATCGCGATTACGACTTGGCGAACAGTTCGACACCCGACCTCGGCGTCTTCAACACCAACGTGAATCTCTTCGTCGTCAAGTTCACCTACACCAGTGGCGGCGACGCCCTGACGATCGATGCGTGGTTGAATCCCGACGATCTGACCGATCTGAATGCCGCGTCCAACCGCATCACCCGCGCCAGTGGGGCCTTCGACTTCGACGCGCTGGCGATGGCTGCTTTTGCGACCGATGCGATGGTGACGTTCGACGAAATTCGCGTGGCCACGACGGCGCCGACGCTTCTGCCTGTGCCGGCGGCGATGCCCGCGGGGCTGATGATGTTCGGTCTGCTGGCGATGCGGCGTCGTTCACATTGAACGGACGAACCAAGCCCACGGATCAAATCCGTGGGCATCTTGGAACACGATTCATGCGCCGACATGGTTTCACATTGATCGAACTGCTGGTGGTCGTGTCGATCATCGCGCTGCTGATCGCCATTCTGTTGCCATCGCTGGCCAAGGCGCGGCAGGCGGCGCAGAACGTCGTCTGCGCGTCGAATCAGCGCCAGCTTGCCACCGCGACGCTGTCCTATTCCAACGGTCAGCGCGGCAGGCTGCCGATCCTCATCGACCAGGCCGGCGGCTCGCCGAATCTCTACATGTGGAAACGCTCCGCGAGCGTCAGCCTCATCGACACCGAACTCGGCGGTCAGTACCAACTCCTGTACTGCCCCAGCTACCTGGTGCAGAACACCGTCGGCGAGTCCGGCCGCGACACCGTCGACCCCGAAGGCCACGCCAGCGACACCCCCGAATACTGGTACAACACCAACACCTGGTGGCCCAACTCCAATGAACTGATTGCCAGCTACTTCACCATGACCGCCTGGTTTCTGGATCACGACGCTTCGGGGCTATACACGAAAGATGGACGCAATCTGCAACTCACCCACGCCACCCAGCGCGGCGACTTGGCCTTGTTTGCCGACAACCAACTCCGCCTCAACGCCATGACCTGGACCGACTGGACCCGGTCGCATTTCGGCTCCGACCCGGACCGCCCCGAGGGGACCAACGTCGTACACCTCGACGGTAGCGTCGTCTGGAAGTCGCTCGACGAGGCGGAACTGATGTACAGCTACAACTTCGGCCATCGCGATCTGTTCTGGTAGTCGGTCAGCTAGCCGGCGGTCTGGTTCTGCCGCCCGCAAGGGTTGGCCGGTTCGCCTTCGTAAGTGGCAATCAGTGCAACCCCGCAATATGATCAGGGGTAGGCACGTTGTGCCGATAGATCAGACATCGCCAGCCTCTGTCTGATCCAATTCCAGGAGCCAACTGATGACATGCAGGATGCGTTTGACGCCCTTTGCGGTGGCGCTGTGGATGTGCTGGTTGGGGCTGGTGAGCCCTGATGCTGTTTCGGGGAGCCAGCCGGAGATTCAGGCTGCCGCCCGGCAGGTGGACCTGCTCGTGGAGCAGGGGCTGCGGGCTCAGAAGGCTCAGCCCAACCTGCGGATCAGTGATGAGCAGTTTGTCCGGCGGGTGTATCTCGATGTGATCGGCCGGGTGCCGACGCTCGACGAAGCCCGCCGGTTTCTCGATTCGACCGATCGCGACAAGCGGGCCAAGCTCATCGACCAACTGCTGGACTCGCCCGGCTACGTCAGCAATTTTTACAACTACTACGCCGACATCCTGCGCATCCAGACGCGGCTGAACAACAATGTGCCCGGCCAGCCGTACATCGACTGGCTCAAAGATTCGCTCCGGCAGAACAAACGCTGGGATGTGATGGTGCGCGAACTGCTCACCGCCGAGGGATACATCTGGGACAACGGCGCCGCTGGGTATTACCTCCGCGATGTCGGTATGCCGCTGGACAATCTCTCAAACACCGTGCGCATATTCCTCGGCACGCAGCTCGGCTGTGCTCAGTGTCATGACCACCCGTTCGACAAGTGGTCGCAGCTTGAGTTCTACGAGATGGCGGCTTTCACGTACGGGGTGCAGACTCGCAGCCGCGGCGGGAATGTGAATCTGCGTGAGCTTCGTCGCGAGGCTCGGTCGCTGGATCAATCCGAGCAGCGTGTGCTGCGCCGCCTGGTGCGACCGCTGTCGTTCAAGGTCGAAGAAAAGTCGTACAAGCAGCTCCGCCTGCCGGACGACTACAAGTACGACGATGCCAAGCCCAAGCAGAAGGTCGAACCGGCCACGGTGTTCGGCGAGATGGTATCGATGAGCAAGGATGATTCACGCACGGAGGTGTTTGCTGCATGGGTCACCTCCAAGAAGAATCCTCGCTTCGCCATGACGATCGCCAACCGGCTGTGGGCCCGTCTGATGGGCGTCGGCATCATCAATCCCGTCGACGACATCCGTGATGATTCAGAGAATGTGAACCCCGCGCTGCTTGAGTATCTGACAGCCCAAATGATCGCCGGCGATTTCGACCTCAAGCAGTACCTGCGCCTCGTGCTCAATACGCAGACCTATCAGCGGCAGGCGTCGCGCCTCGAACTGCGGCCGGACCAGTTGTATTACTTCTCCGGCCCGGCGCTTCGCCGCATGACCGCCGAGCAGGTCTGGGACTCCCTGCTGACGATGGTGGTCGACGAGGTGGACACGCGAACAGGCCGCCCGGACTTCCGCCTGGCGCTGGCGCCGAAGCTGGCCCGGATGAATGGTGATGAACTGATCGCACTGGCGAAGAATCCGCAGAAGCTGCGCCAGATGACACGTGAAGAAGCCGGGCCGATGATGATGCAGGCGATGCAGATGCGGCGGAAGGGCGGCTCGCGCGGCAATGACAAATACCTGCGCGCCTCGGAGTTGCCATCACCGGCCCCGCCGGGTCATTTCCTGCGGGAGTTCGGGCAGTCCGACCGCGAGCAGATCGAGGCCTCGACCACCGAGCCAACGCTCACGCAGGCCCTGCAACTGCTCAACGGGCAGATCGATCAGCAGCTCATCAGAAAGACCTCGGTGCTGTATCGCCATGTCGACGCGGCGGCGGGTGACGATGCGAAGATCAACACGCTCTGGCTGAGCATACTTTCGCGCGAGCCTTCGTCGACCGAGCGCCGTCTTGCCGAGCGTGAGATCGCCGACCACGGCAAGGATGGTTATGCGAATCTCGTATGGGCGCTGCTGAATACCCGCGAGTTCCTGTTCATCCAGTGACCCCCGGCCCCCGGAAGCCGGACCCTTGAATTAACCACACCCCTCGGCGACCAGCCAGCCGCCTTCTAAACAGGTGCAACCATGCACGATTCGATACGCAAGATGGATGATGTTTCACGTCGGCGATTCATCGCCGGGGCCGCGTCGACGTTTCTCGGTGTGAGCGTCATGCCGTGGCATCGGGTGCTTGCCGCGCCGGCGGGGGGGCTGGCCGCTGCGCCCAAGGCACAGCATGTGATCTACCTGTATTTGACCGGTGGGATGAGCCATCTCGACACGCTCGATCCCAAGCCCGGCGCCCAAGAGCAGGGGCCCACCGAGGCGATCGCCACCAACGTGCCCGGGATTCAGCTTGCCTCGCACTTTAAGTCGCTGGCTAAACAGGCCGACAAGATCGCGTTGATCCGATCGATGACCACCAAGGTCGGCGCCCACGAGCGCGGCCAGTATTTCATGCGCACCAGCTACCAGCCGCTGGCGACGATTCAGCATCCCGCGCTCGGCGCGTGGGCGATGAAGTTGGGCGCCAAGTCCAACGCGACGCTGCCCGGCAACATCCTCGTCAACGGCCCCAGTCAGCACCCCGGCGCCGGGTTCTTCGACACGCGCTACGCGCCGCTGCGCATCGGCAATCCCACCGACGGCCTGCAGAATTCAACCCTGCCCAAGGGCGTCACCGAAGATCGGTTCAACCATCGCCTGGACCTGTCGCGCCAGCTCGACCGCACCTTTGAGATGCGCTATCCCCACAAGCAGGTCAAAGCCTACACCGACTTCTACCAAGACGCGGTGCGCCTGATGAAGAGTGAAGACCTGGCCGCCTTCGACCTCGAAAAAGAATCACAGGCGACGCGCGCCGCTTACGGTGATGATCGCTTCGCCCAAGGCTGTCTGCTGGCCCGCCGGCTCGTCGAGCACGGCGTCAAGTTCATCGAGGTGCAGCATGGTGGTTGGGACACGCACACGGACAACTTCGATCGCATCGAGGATCTGGCCGGTACGCTCGATCAGGCCTTGGGGGCGCTGCTGAGTGATCTGTCTTCGAAGGGGTTGCTCGATAAAACCATGGTCGTCGTCGCCTCGGAGTTTGGCCGCACGCCGAAGATCAACGCCAACCAGGGCCGCGACCATCACCCGAAGGTGTTCACGACGCTGCTCGCCGGCGGCGGCATCCGCGGCGGGCAGGTCTACGGCTCATCCGACAAGACTGGTTTCGCCGTGGCGGACAACCCCGTCGAAATCCCCGACTTCAACGCCACGATCGCCTGGGCGATGGGCCTGCCGCTGGACCAGATCGCAACCAGCCCCTCCGGCCGCCCATTCACCGTCGCCCACAAGGGCCAACCGCTGACGATGTTGTTCTGAAGAAGACATTTTGACAGGATGAACAGGATACAAGGCAGGATTGATTGTTGCTTTGATTCCTGTAGACCCGGTCTGCTCGGTAAACCGATCTGTGATACTTGCCCCATTCATCCCGGTGCATGAGAATACATGCATGTGTTGAATGCAGAAGTCCTTGCTTTGCATGTGGTGCTTAGCAAGTAGCGAATGATTTGTTCATCAAAACGCTTGGCGAACAAACCAGTCGTTATGGAGTTGCGTGAGCTTCTTCAGATTCCCAGGGGGATTTCAGAACTTCGTGGTAAAAGCGTTCGGGCGTGAAGCTTCGGTCTTGTTGATATCGTTGCATGTTCTGGTTCAACTTCTGGATTTGTGTGAGGGCCTGCTCGGTGTTGCCGCTTGATGTGTTCAGGGCAATCTCACGGATCATGGCTGCCAGCGGTAGTTCACAGGCACTGCGGTAGGCGACTTGATTCGCAGAGCATTGAATTCTAGCGCCGGTGTATCCGGCTACCGCTCCGACGCAAAACAACACAGGCAAGATCAGCTTGGCTGCAGCCATTGGAACAGTCCTCGTCATCTTTGTTGGTGATGCAAGTCCTGGCCGGTCCGGGCCCGATTGAATCCATCAGTTCTCAAGAAGACATTTTGACAGGATATACAGGATGCAGGCAGGATTGATTGTTGTTTTTGTTCCGGTTGATCCTGTTCATCCTGTCTGATTATTCTTCGGGGTTTGGTTTGGACGTGTTTGACGGGGTGTTCGATGAAAAGCACGCCGCGAGCGGCGTCGCTAAACGGGGTTAGTTGGTGGGAGACCCCGACGCTTCGCTTGGCTCAGCATCGGGCTTGGGGGTGGGGGCGGGTTTGGGCTCGATGAGTTTGACGAGTTGTTCGACGGCTTCGGGGACCCAGCCGGAGTCCCAGTGGTGGCGGCGCTGGGGGCCGTCGGCGTAGACGTGGGGGATTTCGAGTTGATCGAGCAGGTTGTGGGCGCGCTGCATGTGTTCGCGGAAGTGGTCGTAGCCGGTGAGGACGAGGCGTTTGTCCTTGCGGAGGTAGCGTGACTTTTCACGGAACTGGCGGGCGAGGTTGTAGAGGTCGAAATTCTGCTGGGAGCCGAAGATGGGGCCCATGCCGTAGTTGTCGGGTTTGTCCTTGAGCAGGGGGGCGTCCCAGGCGGCGGCGGCGTCGAAGATTTCCATGTAACGCACGGCGAGGCTGACAGCGCCGAACCCGCTCTTGGAAAAGCCCAGCAGCAGGCGGTGTTTGGCTCCGGGGAAAAGCTCGTCGACGGCGGGGACGACGGCCTTGGCGATGTAGCTTTCCTGCTGGAGGTCGGCATCGTTGGGATGGTTGCAGTACCACGGCAGGGCGCTGAAGGTCGGCTCGACGACGATGAGGTTGTACTTGTTGTGCAGGTCGAGCCGCTTGACGGTCGCGAGCCCATCGCCGAACTGATCGCCGAGGCCGGCTTCGACGGGGAGTACGAACAGGACGCGCAGCTTCTGCGTGGGGTCGGGCTTTTTGTCCGGGGTCAGCACGCGCAGGAAGTTGTCACCGGGCTGATAGCGTGAGCGGAAGAGGTAACGGGTGACGCCTTCGAGGCCGGGGACTTTTTTGCCGATTTCGTAGAGGGGGCGGATGGCGGGCTGGTTGGAGGTTTTGGGATCGGGATCCGACGCTTCGCCATCCGACGCTTCGCCATCCGACGCTTCGCCATCCGACGCTTCGCTATGCTCAGCGTTCGGCTTGGGGGTGGACATGGGGATTTCGACAGCCTGGTTGGCGCCGGTGCTGGGTTCGGGTTTATCCGACGCTTCGCCCCCGGAAGGGGGCTCAGCATTCGGCTTGGGGGCGGGGGCGGGTTGTTCGGTGAGTTGGGTGACCATGGCGCGGACAGCGTCGGAGGTCGGGCCGGCCCCGTGGTCGGCGAGGTAGGCGTCGAAGAGTTCCTGCATCTGGCGGACGCGCTGGTCGGTGGGCAGGTCCAGGCGGTTGATATCGTAGAGGTCGGCGGTCATGAGCCAGAAGTCGGCGACGGCGGGGGCGTCGGCCTGGTCGAGCGTTTTGGTCCGGCGTGCGGCGGCGCGGAGGCGGAACAGAAAACGATCGACCTGCGGATCGTTGGGCCAGCGTTCGATGCGACTGTAGAGGCTCTGCATCTGCAGACTCAGGGCTTTGAGCTGCAACGGGCCGGGCTCTGCGATCACGGCAAGCTGCCCGGCGTCGTTGATCAGGTCGTCGAGCTGCTTCTGCACGGCCTCGGCGTCGGTGCCGGGTGCGGGGGCGGCGAGCGAACGGCGGATGCGGGCCATCAGGGCGGCCTGCTGGCTGTCGCCGGCGATGACCAGGCCGGCGGCGGCTGCATCTTCGTCGGCGTTCTGCTGTTTGATCTGCACCGCGGTGGGCTGATTCGACAGGTCCGGCGGCGTAAGCTGATCGTCGATCGGCCCGGCGGTCACGGTTTTGCGGCCTTCAGTGGGGCTGACCGGGTGGGTGATGGGTTTACGTTGAGCGCCGGCGGGGCTGAGCAGGCAGACCAGCAGCAGCCCGGCGGCGAGTGTGATTGTTTTTCGTGCCATGTCCGACTCCATAGCGCCCTATCATCGTCGTTTTGCGGCGGCGCGACAACCTTGAAAATTGTGCTGCATATACTAATGCACAAGGAATGCGACAGGTGTTCCACAGGTCACAATTCGTTTGACTTGTTCGATTCACGGATGGATAAAGTCGACCATGAGCACGACCACCGCACGGAAGCGCCGCAACTTCGAAGCTGAACGCATCGAGGTCGGCAAACTGCTGGACAAACTACCGCCGCATTCGCTGGAAGCGGAGATGAGCCTGTTGGGCTCGCTGATCGTGGCGGGCACGGAGAACGTGCATCTGATTGGCGAGGCGATGCAGATTCTCCGCGGGGCGAGCGACTTTTACCAGCCGCGCCATGCCGAAATTTATCAGAGCATCATCGATCTTTACGACCGTCACCAGGCGGTCGACCTGGTGCAGCTTGTTCAGCGGCTGCGCGATCGCCAGCAGGAAGAGTCCGTCGGCGGGGTGGATTATCTCGTCGAGTTGGCCGAGTCCGTGCCGACGGCGGTCAACGTTGTGCACTACGCCCGCATCGTGCGTGACAAGGCGAAGGTCCGCCACCTGATCAATGCCGCGGGCACGATCCTGCATCAGGCCTACGACTCGGATGAACCCCCGAATCACCTGGTCGATCAGGCGGAGAAGATGATTTTCGACATCGCGCAGGACGCCTCGGCCGACGAGCCGACCGCCCTGGCCGAACTCGTGCAGATGACCTTCGAGCAACTGGAGGCGCGGCGGGACTCGGGCACGACCTTCATGGGCGTGCCGACGGGGTACTACCTGCTGGATGAGTACCTCGGTGGACTGCAGAGGGGCGACATGCTGATTCTCGCAGCCCGCCCGTCGATGGGTAAAACAGCCCTGGCGTTGAACATTGCGGAGAACATCGCCGTGCAGAGCGGCGGGCAGGGGCGACCGGTTGCGGTGTTCAGCATCGAAATGGGTAAACAGCAGCTTGCCGATCGTCTGTTGTCGTCGTACTCGGGTGTGGACAGCCAGAAGATGCGTCGCAACATGCTCAGTGCCGACGATCTGCATCGCCTGCAGGAGGCGGCATCCGATCTGACCGCCGCGCCGGTATTCATCGACGATACGCCCGGCCTGTCCGTGTTGCAGCTTCGCGCCAAGGCGCGTCGCCTGGCGGCCCGCCACGACATCGAAGTCATCATCATCGACTACCTGCAGCTGATGACCAGCCCCGGGGCCGAGTCGCGCCAGGTCGAAGTCTCGGAGATCAGCCGCGGCGTCAAAGCGCTGGCGCGTGAGTTGAAAGTTCCGGTGATCTGCCTCAGTCAGCTCAACCGTAACCCCGAAGGCCGCGAGTCCAAGCGGCCGATGCTGTCAGACCTTCGCGAGTCGGGTTCGATCGAACAGGACGCTGACGTGGTGATGATGCTGCACCGCGAATCGTATTACCACAAGGGCGACGAGGAGTGGGCCGCCGACCACCCGCACGGTGAAAACGAAGCCGAGCTGATCATCGCCAAGCAGCGTAACGGGCCGACCGGTCTGGTCCCGCTTCACTTCAACGGCAACACCACGCGCTTCGAAAATCCCGCCCACCGCAGTTACGGTGAATTTGAGTGATATTTTCGGTGTTTTTAACGGTGTTTTTGCCCCCTCGCATAACGCCATGCGCTGGCATACACTGTACGCCATGCGCGTGATCCTGATCTCCAATCAACGCAAGCCCAAGGTCGTCGAAGCGCTTCGCACGTTTCGGCCCTGGGTCGCCGAACGCGCCGAGATCGTCGCCGACTGCGACGCCTACGACGACTGTCCGCTGGACGATCCGGCCGATGCGATTCTCGTCTTCGGCGGCGACGGCACCATGCTCGGCGTGGCGCGACGGATCGTCGATCTGAACGTGCCCATGGTCGGGGTCAACTTCGGCAAGCTCGGGTTTCTCGCGCCCTTCACGCTCGAAGACCTCAAAGCGATGTGGGACGATCTTTCCGAGCAGCGCCTGCCGGTCCGCCAGCGGGTGCTCATCGAGGCGACGATTCGCGAAAGCGCCGACGCCGAGCCGTACTTTCAGTCGGTCGCCATGAACGACTGCGTGGTCACGGCCGGCCCGCCGTTCCGCATCATCGACCTCGAACTGATGATCAACCCCAAGCGACACGGCGAGCCCGGCACGTGTTTCTCCGGCGACGGCGTCATCGTCGCTTCGCCCACCGGCTCCACCGCCTACAACCTCTCGGCCGGCGGGCCGATCATCGCCCCCGATGTCGAGGCCATGGTCGTTACGCCCATCTGTGCTTACACGCTGTCGTTCCGCCCGACCGTGCTCAGCTCCGACGACCGCGTCACGCTGCGTGTCCAGCGGGCCAACGAGCAGACCACCGTCGTGATCGACGGCCAGCTCTCCACGCCGCTGCGTGAAGGCTCCGTGATCGAAATCGCTGCTTACCCCAAGCGGCTGCGCGTCATGGCCAACCCCCGCATGGGCTACTGGAAAACGCTCAGCAACAAGATGCACTGGGCCCGCCGCCCGCGCCTCGGCTCCGATGATTGATCCCCGGCGCATCACCCCGTCGACTATTTGCGTTTCATGACACTGCGCCAGCCGGTCGGGCCCGGCAGCAGGTCGCGCTGCAGGCGGTGAATGGATTTGACATCGTGCACCGTGATGAAGACCTCGGCGTCGGCCTTTTCGGCGAGTCGAATCACCTGGCGCACCTTTCGCCGCGGCGCCACGATCAACGCCATCGCCACATCGCCGGCCTGCCCCACGGCCGGCAGCTCCGTCACCGTGTAATCATGCATGCGCAGGGCGAAGGCGACGTCGTGGGCCTTGCCTTGTGAGATGGTCACGACCAGTTGCTGCCCGAAGGCGAGCATCTCGTCGATCCAGATGCCCGTGGCATTGCCCATGGCAAAGCCCAGCCCGTAGGCGACGACCTTGACGACCGTGATGTCGACCAGCACCCCGGAGACGGCGGTGATCCAGATCAGCACCTCGAAAAATCCCAGGAAGGCGGCGGTCCATCGCAGCCCGCGGATCACCATGATCGTCCGCACCGTGCCGATCGACACATCCGTGATGCGCGCAGCGATAATGAAAGCCGGCCAGAACCAGGGGTGAAGATCCAGCCATTGAATCCACTGTTGCATCATCGGCGTATTGTCCCCGGTCGTCTGCCCGCTGCCAATGGGAATTCACCCGAGCGCCGGTTGTCGGGGCGCCCGGGCTGATCAGCGGGGCGGAAGCTGTTACAATGTGCCACATGCTGACCCGTCGCATTATTCCGTGTCTGGACGTCAAGGCCGGCCGCGTGGTCAAGGGCGTGAACTTCCTGGGCCTGCGCGATGCCGGCGACCCGGTCGAAGTCGCCCGGCGCTATGACGAGCAGGGCGCTGACGAACTGGTCTTTCTCGATATCACCGCCAGCCACGAGCAGCGCGACATCATGCTCGACGTGGTCCGCCACGTGGCAGAAGAATGCTTCATGCCGTTCACCGTCGGCGGGGGCATCCGCACGATCGAGGATGTGACCGCGCTGGTGCAGGCCGGCGCCGAGAAGGTCAGCATCAACACCGCCGCCGTGGTCAGCCCCGCCATCATCAAGCAGACCGCTGAGCGATTCGGCCGCTGCTGCACCGTGGTGAACATCGACCCCAAGCGGGTTTCTCGCGACGCCTTCGAAGAACACCTCAAGGAAAACCCCGGCCTGGCGCAGGACATGTGCCCGGACCTCGGCGATCGCGATGTGGTCTGGGAGATTCACACCCACGGTGGGCGCACCCCGACCGGGCTCGAAGCGGTCTCGTGGGCCCGGCACGTCGTCGAACTCGGAGCCGGCGAGATCGTGCTGACCTCGATGGACGCCGACGGCACCAAGGATGGCTACGACCTGGAAATCACCCGTGCCGTGACTGCGGCGGTCGGCGTGCCCATCGTCGCATCCGGCGGGTGCGGCAGCCCGCAGCACATGGTCGACGTGTTGCGACCGCTGTCAGAAGGCGGCGCCGGGGCCGATGCCGCGCTGGCTGCGAGCATCTTCCATTACAACGAATATTCCATCGCCGAAACAAAACAGTACCTGGCCGAGCGAGGCATCCCGGTCAGGCAGGCCCAAGCGGTGCAGATGTAAGACCCGAAGGATTCAATCAACATGAGCGAAAGTGAAGCGACTGGAAGGCTGAAAAAGTTTCTCGACGCGTCGGTGAAAATGCAGGCGTCAGATATTCTGATCCGGCCCGGCGAACCGGTGCGGTTTCGCCTTCGCGGCACGCTGCGATCGGCCGACGCGCCGCCGTTCACCAATGATGAGTTCGACGCGGAACTCAAGGACATCCTCTCCGAAAAACAGTGGCACGACCTGGAGACCAAGGGCTCGGTCGACATGGCCTACGCTCTGGATGAAGACAACCGTTTCCGTGTGAATCTGTTCCGCACGATGGGCCGCCGCGCCATCGCCGCCCGTCGCATCAGTTCGAAGATTCTCAGCTATGCCGACCTGCACCTGCCGCCGTCGATGGAGAAAATCGCCGAAGCCCACCAGGGCCTGATCCTCCTGTGCGGCGTGACCGGCTCGGGGAAGTCGACGACGATCGCCTCGATGCTTCAACAGA
Source organism: Planctomycetales bacterium ZRK34 (assembly GCA_014873095.1). Taxonomy (GTDB): domain Bacteria; phylum Planctomycetota; class Phycisphaerae; order Phycisphaerales; family Zrk34; genus Zrk34. Next base: position 516,585 of record CP050848.1, on the reverse strand, counting down.
TCAACGATACGCGTGCCTGTCACATCCTCACGATCGAAGATCCCGTCGAATTCATGTTCCGCGATTCCAAGGCGATGGTGAATCAGCGCGAGGTCGGCATCGACGTGCCGGACTTCGCCACGGCCCTGCGTGCCCTGGTGCGTGAGAATCCCGACGTGGTGCTCATCGGCGAAATGCGCGACCGTGAAACCTTCGAAGCGGCGATCCAGGCCGCCGAGACCGGCCACCTCGTCTTCGGCACCATCCACGCCTCGAGCTGCGCTGGCGCCTTCGGCCGCATCTACAACCTCTTCGAGGTCGAAGAGCGTGAACTCATCCGCGACATGTTCGCCTACTCGATGAAGGCGATCATCTATCAGCGCCTGCTCAAATCGCTCCGCGAAGATGTGCATCGCGTGCCGGCGGTCGAAATCCTGTTGAACAATCCGATCGTGACCAAACGCATCCTCGAAGGTCGCGAGGTCGAACTCACGGACATCATCCGCCAGTGCGAGGGCGAAGGCATGCTCGATTTGAACAGTTCGCTTGTCGAGCTGGTCAACAAAGAGTACATTCACCCACGCTCGGCGATGGAAGCCGCCCGCAATCCCGACGAGTTGAAGATGCGGCTCAAGGGCATCAGCTCCATGGGAACCAGTTGATCTGTGGCACTTGGTTAACTCAAATATGACGCAATTTCTCGCATTCGAAGCTGTGGGGTTCGCCAGCGTCACCAAGGCGGTGATGGCCGCCGTGCTGTTGTTCGGCTGGGCCCGTTGGGCGACGCTTGTCGACAAGGACGCGCTGCACTTTTACATCGGTCGGCGGCTGTGGAACACGATCCAGTGCGCCGCGGCGGGATTGGCCTTTGCGGCGCTGTTCATGATTCCGATGTTCCTCGTCGGGTTCATCCTCGCCGTGCTGATCCTCATCGGGGCGGTCGCCGCCTACGTGGCGGTGCGCAATCCGAAAGTCGGCGAGTCCGATCAGTGGCACCTTGATTTTGCCACGCTGACCAGCGCCTTTTCACAGCGGCGCGAAGATCGAGCCACCGAGCAGGCGACGATGCGCTTCGCCAAGCCTGCCCCGGGTTACAAGCAGGTGCCGATGCCCGACGATGCCATGCACGCCCCGCACCTGGAATTCGAGCATGTGATTGCTCCGGCGATCGGCCGCCGCGCCGAGCGCATCGACATCGCAGGCGGCGAAGGCGAATTCGCCGTGCAGGTGACCATCGACGGCGTGGCCTATCGGCAGTCGAAACTCGCGGCGGCCAACGCCGTGGCGATGATCGACTACCTCAAGGGCCAGTGCGGAATGGACACCGCCGATCGCCGTCGCAAGCAGGTCGGCCAGTGCGTGATCGAACTCGAAGCAAGCGGGCGTCACAACCTGCGCGTCGCCACGGCCGGCTCGACGCAGGGGCTGACCTGCACCATTCAGGTCGACGCCTCCAAGCAGGTGCTCCGTCCGCTGAACAAACTCGGCCTGATGGATTCACAACTCGAAGCCGTCAAGAGCATCCACGATACCGGCGGCATCGTGCTCGTGGCCACCCCCTCGCATCAGGGACGCAGTACCACGCTCTACGCACTGACCGGCACCCACGATCCCTACACGCAGGACATCCACACGCTGGAATCCGCGACCGAGGCCGAGCTCGAAGGCGTCACCCAGACCGTCGTCGATGCTCAAGCCCTGCCCAAAACGCTCAACTCGCTGCTGCTGCGCGACCCGGCCGTGGTGATGATCGCCTCGCTGACTGAAGCCGAGACCGCCAAGATCGCCGCCCGCGCCGCTGCCGAGGAAAACCGTCGCATCTACATTGGTCTTAAGGCCGACAACACGATGACCGCCCTGCGGATGTGGATCAAGGCCGTCGGCGATCCGAAAATGGTCGGCAGGGGACTGACCGCCGTGATCAGTCAGCGGCTGATTCGCAAGCTGTGTCCGGTCTGCCGGGTCAAGTACAAGCCCGATGCCGAAGCGCTGCGCAAGTTGAACCTGCCGGCGGATCGCATCAAGGAGCTGTATAAGTCCGGCGGTCGCGTCATGATCAAAAACAAGGAAGAAACCTGCCCCACATGCGGCGGGCTCGGGTATATGGATCGCATCGGCGCCTTCGAGGTGATGGTGCTCGACGATGATGCCAAACGCCTTGTCGCTACCGGCGACCTGGAGCAGCTACGGGCGCATGTGCGACGCAACAAGACGCTGTGGCTTCAGGAGGCGGCGCTGGGGGCGGTCGTTCACGGCGAAACCTCCATCAGCGAAGTGATGCGTGCGATGGGAGGCGAGAAATGAAACTCAGAACGACGAACCTGAAACTCGCAACTGCCTCCCGAAGGGGGGCCACATGCTGAACATCGTCCTCGTGTTGTTTTTAGGGTTCATGATCTACTGGTGGGGCAGTCAGGGCATCTTCAGCGCGATGCTGCAGTTGGCCCTCACCGTGATCGCGGGCGTGGTGGCGCTGGCGTTCTGGGAACCGATCACGCAGATGTTCATCAGCGTGGTGCCGGACTCGGCCTGGGCGATCGGGTTGCTGCTGCCTTTCGGGGCGGCGCTGATCGTGCTGCGCGTGGTCTTCGACATGCTGGTGCCCGGCAACCTCGACTATCACAACCTGGCGCACAAGACCGTCGGCGGATTTCTCGGATTTGTCAGCGGCGTGCTGATCGCCGGGATGCTCATCATCGGCATTCAGTACAGCGGCATGTCCAGCCTGCTGAATTACGAAGGCTTCACCCTCGACGGTCAGGGCAAACCCGTCCGCAAGTCCAGCCTGGTGGTGCCGGTCGACACGATCGCAGGCGGGTTTTATTCGTACCTCAGCGGTGGCGCGTTCAGCCCGATCGTGGCCAACACCACTGTGGCGGATTATCACCCGATGCTCGCCGTCGAATCGTCGTTCTATCACCAGGCGGCTTTCCCGGCGAGCCGCCGCGGGCTGCGCCCGGAAAATGTCAAACTCGCCGAAAACGCTGGGTGTTTTCAGTACAAGGGCGCTCTGCCGCAGAAGCTTGACAAACAACTCACCGCCGACGCCAGCCGGCAGGTGGTGATCGTCGGCACGGATGTGGTGCTGCAGGCGACCGGGCGTCACGGTGCCGCCGACGCCGATGCGAGCTTCCGCATCCGTCGCACGCAGGTGTCGTTGATTTACACCGAGGGCGATGGCGCCCCGGCGGAACGGGCCTTTCCCGTCGGGTACATTCAGTCCGGTGAGTATCGCGCGTTCCGACTGGCCGAAGACTGGGCGTATTCAGCCCCGTCGGTGGCCAACGTGGTGCATCATTGGGTGTTCAAGCTGTCGCCCAAGGCGTCACCGCGGTTTCTGTGCATCAAGGGGACGCGTTTGGATCTGCCGGCCCAGCCGATCTCGGACATGGCCGCCGGCGACAAGCTGATCAGCGCGGCCGTGGCGGTCGCTTCGGGCAACAACGGCGGGTCGGTGATCGGACCGGGCGAAGGCGTGCCGACGGCCGCCAGCGGCGAGTTCATCACGGTCTCGGATCGTCTGCCGTTCACGATCAACCGCAACGTGCTGAACGCACAGAGTGTGACCACCAACAAAGAAGCCATTCTGTCGGGGGCGGCGACGGTCCGTCGTGAACGCGGCACGCCAGGGCCGGGGCTCAGCGTCAACACCATTCATCATGCTGACAGCGCCCGTATCGTGCAGGTCGACCTCGGATCGCCCAAGGAAAAGAAGAGCCTGCTTGGCCGCATCTTCGCCATGGTGACCGCCAACACCCAGGCGCCCGTACTCTCTGACGCCCGCGGTCAGACCTACTTCGCTATCGGTTACGGTATCGTCAGTCGAGGGTCATACACCTTTTCGATCAATCCGAACCAGACGATCCGCGCCCTCAGCCAGATTGACAAACTCGGCAGCGCTTCCGGCGACGACCACGTCGTGCTGTACTATCAGCTCCCGGCGGGCGTCTCGCTGGTCAAGTTCCAACTCGGCGCCGCCCAGACACAGACGATCGACCCGCCGCTGAAGGTCGAATAAGCCCCTCATCGTCAAACTCATCTCACACCCAGGCGTCGCACCTCGCACCCACCGGCTGTCTTACGGTGCACACACCTTAAGCCGGATAACACAGCGTGCGCGATGCCGCATGGCGCGTGACGCCCGCGTGATCATTCCCAAGCCACTCTCGTCGTCACCTGCCCCATACTCCGAATAGAGACATCCGCCCGCAACGACCCAAGGTGGTTCCCGCGAAAGTCAAAAGATCAAATATATGATATATGTCATATAGTAAGATGATGTGCGCATATTTTGAAACCGCAAATAACCGGTCGCCGTGCGGCCCAGGCGTGACGTGCGGCTCAGGAGCACCGTGCGGCACTGCGACCAGTTGCAAGGGGTGACGTGCGGCCCAAGGGTGGCGGGCGGCCCGGCGGTAATGCCTCCCCGGGCCGCATCGCGGACAACAGCGGGATGAATGTTCTTATTTCAAAGTGGACAGGTTTTGTTGTCGAAGAGCAACATAAAATCACATATATGATATATGAAAAATATTATATAACATATATGTGATCTTTAGAGCGTCTTGCGTATTTGAATTTCATAACCACACGACCGCATGTAGTTGGCGCACTCGGTTGATTCAACCCGGCGCAGCGCTTCGACCAGTGCCTGGCCGATCGCGTCGAATGTGCGGGCGGCGACGCGACGCAGCCACGATTTGACCTTCGACCACAACTTTTCGATCGGGTTGAGGTCCGGACTGTACGCCGGCAGGTACCACACGCTTGCACCGGCGGATTCGATCGTCTGGATCACCGCCGGCGACTTGTGCGCCGACAGGTTGTCCATCACCACGACGTCACCGGGTCGCAGCGACGGCGCCAGATACTGTTCGACGTAGCCTTCAAACGTGACGCGGTTGATCGGGCCGTCGTAGATCACCGTGGCTGATTCGATCACACCGGCGAGCCGCATCGCGCTCAACAGTGTTGTCGTTTTCCAGTGGCCGTGCGGCGTGTGGTCCACGCAACGCTCGCCAACGGGCGACCGTCCGTACAGGCGTGTCATGTTGCTCGTGACGCCGGATTCGTCGAGGAACACGAACGATCCGGGGTCGACGAAGCGTCGGGCGATCGCGAAGTTGCGTCGACGTTCGACGATGTCGGGCCGACGTTGCTCGGCGGCGATCAGCGACTTTTTTTCAGCGACAGGTTCATCTTCTGCAGCGCCCGGCACACCGTCGACTCAGCCACATGCACGCTGAGCATGTCACGCAATTGGATCAATGTGATGCCCGGATTGATCTGAATCTGCTGACGCATCAACTGCACGTCCGCGTCGGTGAGTTTGACGTGACCCTTGGGCCCGGTCTTGGCCGGCTCAAGCGTGCCGCGCTGACGGGCCTTGCGTCGAATTTGATGCAGACCCTGCTGGGTGACCTCGAAGCGTCGAGCCACCGAAGCGATCGACTCGCCGCGTTCGATCGCCGCGAGCATTTTCCGACGGGTTTGAAGCGGTATCGCCATGACGCAACCTCCGTGTTCGGGGCACATCATCGCAAATTTAATGAAATGGCGCAAGAGGCTCTAGTGCGACGTTGTGTCGTTTGGGAGTGGTGATTGGTTGTGAAATGTCGTGCGGGGTGATGCCCGTTGCGTGTCAAGGCATGCTGCAATGATACTGATGATGATGACGCATGTTGCAACGATGGAGGGGTGTTTTCAGCGGCCCAGCAGGCGGCCGACGAAGTCGATGTCGACGTCGCCGCGGACGAACTTGGAGTTGTTCAGCAGTCGCTGGTGCAGCGGAATCGTCGTAGCGATCGGGGCGATATCGAACTCGCGCAGCGCGCGCTGCATGCGGGCGATCGCTTCATCACGCGTCGGCGAGTGGACGATCAGCTTGCCGATCATCGAGTCGTAGTTCGGCGGGATGCGATAGCCGGCGTGGCAGTGGGTGTCGACACGCACGCCCAGGCCGCCCGGCGGGGTGAACCGCGACAGCAGGCCGGGCTGCGGGGCGAAGTTTCGCTCGGTGTCTTCGGCGTTGATGCGGCATTCGATCGCGTGACCGTTCAGGGCAATCTGCGATTGCTTGAACGGCAGCTTCTCGCCGGCGGCGACCTGGAGCTGCGTCTTGACGATGTCGACGCCGGTGATCGCCTCGGTCACCGGGTGTTCGACCTGCACGCGGGTGTTGACCTCCAGCAGGTAGAACTTCTGCGTGGCGTCATCGAGCAGGAACTCCACGGTGCCGGCCGAGTAATAACCCGCCGCTTTGCAGAGCCGAACGGCCGACTTGCACAGGGCCTCACGCGTTTCCTTCGACAACACCGGGCAGGGCGCTTCCTCGATCAGCTTCTGGTGGCGACGCTGCATCGAGCAATCACGCTCGAACAGGTGCACGACGTTGCCGTGGGTGTCGCCGATGATCTGCACCTCGACGTGGCGGGCGCGTTCGAGGAATTTTTCGATGTAGACCGTGCCGTTGCCGAAGGCGGATTCCGCCTCGCTGGCGGCGCTGCGCAGGCCCGATCGCAGCGAGATGTCGTTATGCGCCACGCGCATGCCGCGTCCGCCGCCGCCCGCCGCCGCCTTGATGATGACGGGGTAGCCGATGTCGCGGGCGATTTTGACTGCCTCGTCCTCGTCGTCGACGCCGTCCTTGGAACCCGGGAAGGTCGGCACCTTGTGCTTGATCGCGAGCTTCTTGCACTGCACCTTGTCGCCCAGCAGCGTCATCGATTCGACCGACGGCCCGATGAACTCGATCTTGCACGAGCGGCAGACCTCGGCGAAGTGGGCGTTTTCCGCGAGAAAACCGTAACCAGGGTGAATCGCGTCGACGTTGGCGATCTCCGCGGCGGCAATGATCGAAGCGATGTTCAGATAGCTGGCGGTCGGCGGCGGGGGGCCGATGCACACCGCCTCATCGGCGAGTTTGACATATGACGATTCGCGGTCGGCTTCGGAATAGACCGCGACCGTGCCGATGCCCAGCTCGCGCGCCGCGCGGATGATCCGCAGCGCGATTTCGCCTCGATTTGCAATGAGAATGCGCGTGAACATGTCGTCAGAGGGGACAGGAGCCAGGAGACAGGGGCCAGTGTATTTGTGACCGCTGTCTCCTGCTTCCTGTCTCCTGAATCCTTTCTTCTTAGTCCGGTTTGACCAGGAACAGCGCCTGGCCGTATTCGACGGCCTGGCCTGTGGACACGAGCACCTTTTCGATGGTGCCGGTCGTTTCGGCCTTGATCTCGTTGAAGACCTTCATCGCTTCGACGATGCAGACGACGGTATCGGCATCGACGCGCGTGCCGACCTTCACGAATGCCTCGGCATCCGGGCTGGGCGCCGCATAGAACGTGCCCACCATCGGGCTGTTGATCTTGGCCAGCCCATCGTCGGCATCGGCCTTGGGCGCCTCAGCGGCGGGTGCGGCCTGCTGCGCGGGGGCAGCGGCCGGAGCGGGCATCGCCTGCGGAGCGATCTGGTGGACCACGCCGCTGGAGCCTCGCTTCAGCGAAACCTGTTCTTCCTTGTCGCGCAGGTCCAGCTCGCTGAGGTCGTTATCCTTCATCAGCTTGATCAGTTGCCGGAGTGTCTTTAAATCCATCATGAGCAGCAGGGCCTCACCCGTGCACGGGGTCTTTATGGAGTAAAACCCAGGGGCTGAGCACCCTGGGCTCGTGAAGCCTAAATCATCGCCGATTCAAGGTCCGTAGGCAAGTCGCACAAGTCGCGATGCCCATTTTTGGTCACAAGAACGTCGTTTTCCAGTCTCACCCCCCCGATACCCGGCAAATATATGCCCGGTTCGACGGTCACGACCTGTCCCGGCTCCAGCACGCCCTTGGCCTTGGCGCCCAGGCGGGGTTCTTCGTGGATGTCCAGCCCGATGCCGTGGCCCAGACCGTGTCCGAACCGCTTGGCGAAGCCCGCCTGTTTGATCAGGTTTCGCGCGATCGAGTCGATCTCGGCAAGTTCGACGCCCGGTTTGATCGCGTCGATCCCCGCCGCCATCGCCTCCCGCACGATCCGGTAGATCTCCGCGATCTTCTTCTGGAACTTACCGATCACTAACACGCGCGTCATGTCCGAACAGTAGCCGCGGTACAGTGCGCCGAAGTCGATGAGTATCGGCTGATTCTTTTTCAGCTTCACATCGCCGGGCAGGTAGTGGTTGATCGAGCTGTTGGCGCCGAACCCGACGATCGTCGGAAACGACGGCCCGTCGGCGCCGAGGCAACGCATGTTGTATTCGAGTTGTGCGGCGACCTGCTTTTCGGTCATGCCGGGTTTGATCTGGCTGCGCAACTGCTCAAAGGCTTTCTGTTGAATGCCGATCGCCTTGCGGATCAGTTTCAGTTCGTTGTCATCTTTGATCGCGCGCTGTTTGATCAGCCATCCGCTGATCGCACGCAGCTTGGAGGCGCCGACGTGTTTGGCCAGCGCGTCGCGTTGCGTGACGGTGGTGTAGTCCGCCTGGAAGGCCAGCCGCTTGATCTTCTGCCCTTTGACGACCTTGGCGACTTCCTCGCTGAGCGTGGCTTTGCGCATGACCGAACGCGCATAGGCATGGTCGCGATCGAGTTCTTCCTTGAAGCGCGTGTCCGAAAGGATCACCACGGTGCGATTGGTCACCACCATCCAGGCGTCTTCCCCGGGGAAGTCGGTCAGGTAGCGGATGTCGACGGGGTTGACCACGAGCAGGGCGTCGGCCCGGCTGTCGGCAATCTTCTGACGCACGGCGCGCAGGCGGGCCAGCAGATTTTTCGGCCATTGGCGCGACGAGGTGTTACGACTGCGACGTTTGGTAGGCATAAGCGGTGATTATACCGGCCCCATGACGAATGTCTCGTGAATCACCACGCGGCGGGCAGGTCACTCGGATCGCGCATAGCCAGCGGCTTGTCGAGCACTTCCTTCATGATGATCGCCTGCCGCAGACCTTCGCGCGTTGTGATCAGACTCGGATGAACCGGGATGTTTTCCAGCGGCATCTCGGCGTCGGCCACGTGGCGGTGCACTTCACCTTCCATGTGACCCGGCTGCGATGAATCCACCGCCATGCGCTGGCGCTCGAGCCGGGCGGCCTGCTGCTGAAGGCGTCTCTGACGTTCGGCGGCGGCGCGCTGGGCTTCGAATTGCTGACGACGCGCTTGCTCGGCGGCGCGACGTTCAGCGGCCTGGGCCTGTTCAGCCTGTTGGGCCTGTTGTCTCCGCAGCGCCTCGGCCTGGCGTTCAGCATCCTCCCGGCGACGTGTTACATCGGTGACCTGTTCACGGGATGTGGTCGGTTGAGCGGTGGTCGTGTTCAGCGGGGGCGCCAGGGGGCGCTCGCTCCGCTCGTGGTCGGATTGCTTCTGGCGGGCGATTTCCTGCAACTGGCGGCGGCGTTGCTCGGCGAGTTCATTCAATCGCTGGCGCACAGTCTTGGCGCGGTCGCCGGCGCTGTTGTGCGTGTCGCTGCGGTCGGAGGTGCTGGGGCGACGGGTCTGCTGCGACTTCTTGTCCTGCGCCGCTTTGCCGATCGCACCGATCACCCAGAAGATGACCACGACGATGATGCCGATGACCGAACCCCAATCGGCCTCGGCCAGCATCGACGGCATGTGCAGTCCATGATCAATCATGATGCCTGATTCTAACCGCCGGGCGGCGCATCCGGCAAACTCACCTCAAAGATTGGACGCGCCTCGGCTTCAAGTTCACCGGCGATTTGCCGCATTTTGACGCCGTATACATCCCCGAGCCGCTTAGCGTCGAGCACCTGCGACCAGTCGCCTTCACTGACGATTCGCCCGCTCCGCATCAGCCATACACGGTCGGCATATCGGGCTGCGAGATTTACATCCTGCAGCACGACCACGACGCTGAGCCCGCTCGCCGCCAACGTGCGCAACAGCGTCATGGTGCGATGCACATGCGCCAGATCCATCGCGCTGGTCGGTTCATCCAGCAGCAACACGCGGCCTTGTCCGCTCGACTGCGCCACAGATCGAGCCAGCAGCACACGCTGCTGTTGTCCGACGCTGAGTTCGACAAACGGAATCTCCGCCAGGTCGTGCAGACCGCATGCATCGATGGCCTGCTCGACCGCCGCATCATCACGGCGCAGCGCGAAGCGGCCGAGTTCGATCACCTCCCGGGCGGTGAATGCGAATGCGACCGTGCTACGCTGCGGCACGTACGCGATCGTGGCAGCACGCTTTCGCGCTGCCAGCTTGTGTACGGATTGATCGTTCAGCGTGATGCGCCCTTCGCGCGGCGCCAGTTGACCGAGCATGAGTTTCAGCAGGGTGGTTTTACCCGAGCCGTTGGGGCCCATGATGGCGTGAACCTTGCCGGGCAGCACAGAGGCGGTCAGCGCGTCGACGACCGTCTGCTGCGGGTGATACCCGAAGCGGACCTGCTGGATCGACATCACGGTGCAGTCGCTCATGCGTCAGACCCCCGGCCCAGGTGCGGGCGCAGCATGAACAAAAACACCGGCCCGCCGATCAGCGCCATCAACACGCCCACGGGCATGAGCCCGATGTTCGCGCCCACCGCCAGCACCTTGATCAGCGTGTCCGCCGCCACGACGACCATTGCCCCGGCAAGTGCCGATCCGATCAGCAACACGCGGTGCGACGGTCCCACCAGCACGCGCACCATGTGCGGACACACCAGCCCGACAAACCCGACGGGTCCGGCGAGCATTACGCTGCCGGCGGTCAGCAGGCCGGCGATGGTGAACAGCGTCAGTCGAAGCCGCCCCAGGTGAACGCCGAGGCTCTGCGATTCCGCGTCGGAGAAGGTTGCTACATCCATGGCGCGACCCATCGCCACGGCGATCCCGCCGCCGATGAGTGTCACGCCGCCGACGAGCAGCACCATGTCGAGCTCGACGTTGTCGTTGATGTAGCCCATCATCCAGCGGATCATGTCGCCGCGCATGCCCATGGGGTTCACGTAATTGACGAACATGATGGCGGCCCCGTTGATGGCGTTTGCGATGACGCCGACCAGCAGCAGCCCGACGGGATCGACCCGCCCGCGCTTCTGCGCGAAAAGGTACACCACGACCATGGTCGCCATCGCCCCGGCCGCGGCGGCGATGTGCGTTGACGCCCCGGCCAGCAGCGGCAGCCAGCCCGCCCATGTGACCATCACGCCGACGGCCGCGCCGCTGGAGATGCCTAACACGTATGGTGATGCCAGCGGGTTTCGCAGCAAGGCCTGCAGCAGCACGCCCGCCGTCGACAACGCCGCCCCGACAATCATCGCAATCAGCATGCGGTGTCGCCGCACCGCGAGTATGTCCGCCGAATCCGGCCACCCGTAATGATCGCCGACCATGAGCCGCGCGGCGCATGCCGCGATCAGCATCAGCGCAAGGATACCGATCACGGTCCAGTCACGACGTGGTGATCGCGCTGCGGTCATGGCGCGGCGCTTTCAGGAACACCTCTCCCCCCGGGAGAGGTCGGCCCTTCGGGGCCGGGTGAGGGTGTGTTCGAATTCTCAATACCCTCGGCACGCGGGGCCGTCGTCGACTGCGGCACACCCTCACCCCAGCCCTCTCCCGCAGGGAGAGGGAGGTCGGGATGGATCGCCGCGGCGAGTTGGCGGGCGATGCGCATCATGGTGGTGCTGGGCAGCAGGGCCAGGGGATCGTCGATCACGACGATGGGCGCATCGAGTCCGTCGGGCAGGTTCAGCGGCTCGGGCGCGGCGGACTCATGGGTGGCCACGGCGGCGGAGCCGCGCGACGGATCGAAACGGATGATGATGTCGGGGGCGAGGTTCAGCAGACGCTCACGATCAACGGCAGGCCACGCGCCGGCGGTTTGATCCAAGGCGTTGACACCGCCGGCGCTGGTCAGCAGGCGATCGAGGAAGGTGCCATGCCCGACACAGGTCAGCGGACTGAGCCCGACGACCATGAGCACACGCGGGGGCGCGTCGCTGTGTGTCAGGGCAGTGAGTTGATCGAGCTGATGTTCGATGCGATCGCGCAGGGCGCGGGCCTTGTCGGGCTGGTCGATGAGCGAGCCGACGCACGGGGCGTCGGGTGAGTACAGCGCGTCGAGGCTGTCGGCGGCGGTTTCGATTTTGAATGTGTGGATGGTCCAGCGGTGTCGCCGGGCCAGTTCGGCAAGCCGGGCGGGTACGCTGCGGCTGGCGGTCGGATTGTTGATTTGCAGGATGATGTCGGTGGGGCGGATCGACAGCAGCTTTTCGTAGTCGATGCGGTACAGGTCGCCGACGATGGCGACATCCGGCGGGGCGGCGGGGTCGTAGGCCCCCACGGCGATCACGCGGTCGGCCGCCCCCAGATCGGCGAGCATCTGCGTCACGGCCGGGGATAAACAGGCGATTCTGGTCCCGGAAGCGGCATTGGCGGGTTCGGCCGAGTTTTCGCCGGCGGGTTTGTTTGCGGGTGAGACTGGCGCGGAATCGGCCCCGCAGCCGATAACAACCATCAGGGCCACGCCCACGAGAGCGTGCTGCGCCCAACAAGTGGCTGCCTGCACGATGGCCGATCGCATCATGCGGCGCATCGTAGAGGCGGCCCCGGAGACTGTCAAAATCACGAATATTATCGGTCACGGAGGACTCGACATGGCCACCCTGGCAACCCGAATCAGCCGCTTTTTCAACCGCAACCGCACCAACCGCCGCCCGGTCGCCATCGACATTTTCACCGCTCGCCGCGCTGAGCCCGCGGAAGTTGCTGTGGATTCACTGCGGCAGATGTCCGAGCGGCCTGCACCGGGTCATGAAGATACCGAGCAGCCCAAGCGCGGGCTTTTGTCCCGCATCAAAGGCGAGATGCCCGGCGCCAAGCGCGACCAGGCCATCGCCGATCTCAAAGCGGGTTACGACGAAGTCGTCGACCTGATGAAGACCGTTCGCACGCACCTCAACGATCAGTCCGAGCGGTCGCAACGCCTGCTCGAACTGCTGCGCCACATGCCCGAGGCGCTGCAGTCGCTGCCCGAAACCAACCGCAATCAGTCCCGCCTGCTCGAGGTCATTCAGAACCACCTGGATCAGCAGTCGCGCCACGCCACGCGCTTCAACGACTCGTTGACCACGCTGACGCGCGTCACCGAGCAGCAGACCCAGATTCTCGGCGTCATTCAGCAGCACATGGACGCTTCATCTCAGACCGACGACAAACTCCTGCGCAGCTTCACCGCGATGAATCAGACGCTGGAAAATCTGAATGATTCGACCCGGCTCAGCGCCAACAACATGCGTGAGCTCAACGAACGCGCCGCCGCGGATGACCGCCGCATGCAGCAGATGATGGAAAAGACCGGCCGTCAGATGACGGTGCTGTCGATCACGAGTTGGGTCATGGCCGCGATCGCACTGGGCGTGGCGGTGTATGCGATCACGTCGATGGGTTGAGTGTCAGCCGAGCTGTTCGGCAATTTTCGACTGAAGTGATTTCGCCGTTTCGGCGTCAAGTTCGCCGGCGGGCCAGCGGAAGCCGAGCCCGTCGCCGTCGTTGCGCGGGATGATGTGAATGTGGACGTGATCGACGGCCTGACCGGCGACCTGGTGATTGTTCTGCAGCACGTTCCAACCGGCCGCGCCGGTGGCGGCGATCACCGCCTTCGACAGCTTCGGCACGACGGCCATACACGCGGCGGCCTCGTCGGTGGGCATCTGGTCGATCGTCACGTAATGCTTTTTCGGGATGATCAGGCAGTGGCCCTCGCTGAGCGGGCCGATGTCGAGATACGCCAGCACGTGGTCGTCTTCGTAAATCTTCCAGCAGGGAATCTCGCCGGCGATGATCTTGCAGAAGATGCAATTCGGATCGGACATGGTCACCTCGATTCAGATCGAACCGCCAATGGCGCCATGAGAAGAATTCAGACAGGATTACAGGATGAAGCATGATGTTGATCAAATATTTTTCTATCTGGTTGATCCTGTCATCCCGTCAACTCTTCTCTTCTTGGCGCTGTTGGCGGTTCACTTTTTCAAACGCGCTTTGTCACGGTTCATTTTGATGCTGCCGCCGACGATGGTCGCGATTGCGCGGCTTGTCACATCCCAGCCGTCGAAGGGACAGTTGCGGCTCTTGCTGGCGAACTGGCTGACGTCGATGGTCCACGATTCAGATGGATCGATGATCGTGACATCGGCGTCGGCGCCCTCGGCAAGCGTGCCCTTGCCGCTCAGGCCGCAAAGCTCAGCGGGGTTGATCGTCATCATCGCGAGCATGGCCGGCCAGTCGATTGCGCCGGATTCGATCAGCGCCTTGGCATAGAGCGGCAGGGCGCAGTCGAGGCCGATGATGCCGAATGGGGCGGCGGCGAATTCGAGTTCTTTTTCCTCGCGGGTGTGCGGGGCGTGGTCGGTCGCCAGCACGGTGATTACGCCGTCTTTGATGCCCTTGATGATCGCCTTGATGTCGTCTCGGGTGCGCAGCGGCGGGTTCATTTTGGCATTGGTGTCGTAGCCCGAGCAGGCGTCTTCGGTCAGCAGGAGGTGGTGGGGCGAGGCCTCGGCGCTGACCGGTTGGCCGGCCTTGCGGGCGCGGCGGATGATGTCGACGCCGCCGGCGGTCGTCAGGTGTTGAGCGTGGTAGCGGCACTTGATCGAAGCGTTGAGCATCACATCACGCTGAATGATCAGCTCTTCGGCGACGCCGGGCCAGCCCCCGAGCCCTAGCTTGGTCGCCAGCACGCCGGCGTTCATCACGGCGCCCTGCGTGAGCGTCGGCTCTTCGCAGTGCTGCATGATCGCGCGGCCGGTCGAGGCCACGTAGCGCAGCGCCTTGGCCATGACCGAGGCGCTGGCCACCGCAATGCCGTCATCGCTGAACGCCACCGCGCCGTTGCGGGCCATCAGACCGATCTCGGCCAGCTCTTCGCCGCCGCGGTTCTTGGTGATCGCGCCGACGGGGAAGACGTTGCAGAGCTTCGCCTTGGCAGCCTGTGTGTAGACGAACTCGATGCGGCCGTCGTCGTCGAGCGCGGGGTTGGTGTTCGGCATACAGCAGACGCTGGTGAATCCGCCGGCCACGGCGCTGGCGGCGCCGGTGGCGATCGTCTCCTTGTCCTCCTGTCCGGGCTCGCGCAGGTGGACATGCGGATCGATGAGCCCGGGGCTGACGATACAGCCGGACGCGTCGAGCACCGCGCCGCCGGGCTTGGAGACTTTGCCGATCTTTTCGACTTTACCGCGCGACAGCACAACGTCGGTCTTCTGGTCGAGCCCCGACGCCGGATCGATCACGCGGCCGTTGGTAATGGTGAGCGTGGCCATGGGTGACAGAATAGCGGCAAGTGGTGGTTTGGTGAAGTGGCGTGACTGTAAATGACCAATGACCAAGTTCCAATCACCAAGACAATGTTTTTAACGCAGTGAATGATTAGCCGTGATCCAACGGATCGCGGGCCGCGACCTGTCAGGTCGCGGCTATTGGGTGTTCAAACATGACGATGGTCATTGGGGTTTGGCCATTGGTCATTACACCATTTCGCCACCTGCACCCACGTCGGGTACGATGATGGCATGTCCGACACGCGTCCGACAATCGGCATCACGATGGGCGATCCCGCCGGGATCGGACCCGAAATCGTCGTCAAAGCGCTGGCCGATCCGGCTGTGCGCAAGTTGGCGCGTTTTGTCGTGTTCGGCATGAACGAGCTGATGGCCTACGCGGCGGACCTCGCCGAGATCGACCCGTTCTGGTGGCGTGTCCAGCACGACAACGCCCGCATCGGGCCCGACATGGTCGCCGACGTCACCGTGCTGGATTACGACGAGTACTCCCTACTCGGGCAGGCGGAACACCGCGCCACGCGCCAGGGCGGCGAAGCCTCGATGGCCTTTCTCAACGACGCCATCGAAGCGGCCCAACTGCCCGAGCGAAACCCCGGCCGCCTCGATGCGATCGTGACCGGCCCCATCTGCAAGCAGTCGTGGCACATGGCCGGCTACACCAAGTACCCCGGCCATACCGAACTCTTCCAGGCCCGCACCCACAGCCGCCGCAGCGTGATGATGTTCTGCTCGCCGAAGCTCAACGTCGCGCTGGCGACGATCCACCTGCCGCTGATGGACATCCGCAACGTGCTGACGATCGGCCGCGTGTTCGATCCGATCGACCTCGGCCATCAGGCCCTGCTGGCGATGGGGCGTGAAGACCCCGTCATCGCCGTGTGCGGTCTGAACCCGCACGCCAGCGAGCACGGGCTGTTCGGCGACGAAGAGTCGCGCCTGATCGAACCCGCCATCACCATGGCGCGCGAACAGGGCATCGACGCGCGGGGCCCGTTCCCTGCCGATACGCTCTTCATCGATGCGGCGCGCGGCCGCTACGACCTGGTCGTCGCCATGTATCACGATCAGGGGTTGATCCCGCTGAAAATGCTGGCCTTCGAGGAAGCGGTCAATGTCACGCTCGGCCTGCCGATCATCCGCACATCCGTCGACCACGGCACAGCCTTCGACATCGTCGGTCAGAACAAAGCCAACGAAAACCCGATGAAGGCGGCGATCCGCCTGGCGTTTGATATGGCGAAAAGTAAGTTGTGAAATAGCGATGTGATTTGCAGGCGACTTGATCAAGTCGCCCCTTCGCCAAATCACCACTTCACCAAATGATCAATCCGGGTGGCCGCTGGGCATGTCGTGACAGGGGGTGCAGCTCATCTGGCTGGAGACGCCGTTTTCGGGGTCTTTCTTGCTGTGGCATTCCAGGCAGCTTGCCGTGGCGGTGCTGTGTTCGAACTTGGCGCCGGCGGTCGGTTCGTACTTGTTCAGCAGGTACACGAGCTGGGCCGCGAGGTCGGCGGTCAGTCGACGGCAGCGGTCGGTGCGCATCGGGCTGGCCACCGGCTGATCGGCCTTGAAGCACCAGTTGGCCAGCGACACGTGGCACAACACCGAGTGGGCCTTGGAGGCGGGCATGTCGGGGTACTTGTTGTCCGGCGGTTCATACATCGGCAGCGTGGTCGACTGATACCACTCGAACAATTCCGAGATCATGGCGTCACGATGTTTGGCGTCGGCGACGAACAGTCCGCACATCGCCGCGGCGCCGTTGGCCGCACCGCAGAGCGTGCCCCACCCGCCCGCGCCGCTGTGGCCGTAACGCATCATCGCGATCGGGAACGTGTCGTAAGGATCGCCATGCAGGTCGGCGAGTTGCCCGACGACGGCCGCGGTCATGCCGTAGGCGCACCCGCCGTTGGGGTAGTGGGTGTAAGCCAGCTCGGCGGTTTTGTCCGGCGACAGCTTGTGCCACGCCCAGACGGGCATGTTTTTGGCGCTGCTGGTCGGCAGGTTGGCCGCACCGAAGGCGGCGGTGCTCATGGCGGCTCCGCCGGCGCACGCGGCGCCGAGACGGAACAGTTCGCGGCGTGATCGATTGGACATGCAGAAAACTCCTCGTGGGTGGGGGCTATCCCGGAGGCTGATAAAGTATGTGGCGTCGGGTGCTTTGGGGGCAATCGGGGCATCTATGTGAGTTGTCGCGGGAATCACCCACGCCGTCGCCATGTGTCGACCGTATTGCTACACTGTCGACGACTTGGAAACCGCTCTTTGAAGGGGCTGCGATGAAGCTGTCGGAACACATTCGGCCGGATCTCGTATGGGTGCTGGATACGCCGGGCTCGCGGGACGCACTGCTGCGGGAACTCAGCGGGCGCGTCAGCGGGGCCGTGACTTCGATTGACGCCGAGGCGCTCTACAAATCGCTGTTGGAACGCGAAGCCAAAGGCCCCACGGCGACCCCGGAGGGCGTGGCCCTGCCGCATGCGATGATGACCGGCACCGAAGAGAATTTCATTGCCGTGGCCCTGGTGCGCGGCGGGTGTGAATTCCAATCGCCGCGCGTGAAAAAAATCGACCTCGTGTTCATGCTCGTGGGCCCGCAAGACAAGGCCTGGCAACACATCCGTGTGCTGGCCCGCCTGGCGCGCATCTGTCACGACCCGACCGGGCTCGAGCGCCTGCGCGCCGCCGACAGCGGCGAGGATCTGTTCAAGAGACTGCTGGAGGAGGACGCGCGTCATGTCTGATTCCAGCGAACGCTTTACGCTGTTCGTGATCATCCTGAATCAGCCCGACCTGCTGGACGATGTGCTCACCGGATTTCTGGACATCGGCGTGCAGGGGGCGACGGTTCTCGAATCACGCGGCATGGGCCAGATCATTCGACAGGAGATGCCGATCTTTGCCGGGCTCGCCGGGATGTTCGGTGAGAACACCGGCAGCCGCATGATCTTTTCGGTGATGCCGGAGGGACTGGCCGAGTCGGTGTTTAAACTCGTCGACGAGGTCGCCCAACAGGTCAACAGCCCCGGCGCGGCGGTGTGTTTCACGCTGCCGGTCGACCAGTTCCGACTGCCCAAGCGATAACAGCAAGTTCAAAGTTTAAGGTTCAGCGAGATCGACTTGACTGCAACATTGAACTTCGAACTTGAAACGCGGAACTCTTCATGCGACTACTGATCGGGTTGACGATTTTAGTGACGCTGGCGCTGCTGGCTTCCAGTCAGCGGTTCTACCGTTGGCGACGGACGCGCCTGGGCGCGGCGCTGACGACCGGCGGATGGTTGATGGTGGCGATCGGCTTTGCGGTCGGGCCGTTCGGGGCGAACTTTGTTTTGCCGGAACAGTTGCTGGAAGTCGAGCCGCTGATTCTGTTCTGCCTGGGGTGGATCGGGTTGATGGTCGGCCTGCAGGCGCATCGCACGCTGCCGCGCGCCGTGCCGGGCAGCGTGTTCGCCCTGACGGGCATCGACATGTTGTTGAGCGTGCTGGTGTTGTCAGCCACGACGCTGGCGATTCTCGCGGTCTTCGATGTGGCGATCATGTCGGCGCTGCCGGTGGCGCTGCTGATGGGTGTGTTCGGGGCCGGCTGGTCGGCGGAGGTGCGGAGTCTTCAGCGGCGGGTGCATGATGCGGATCATGTGATGCCGGTGATCCGCGCCGCGGCGGGTATCAGCTCGCTGGCGGCGGTGGCGGTCTACGGCCTGCTGTTCAAATCGTTCAGCATCGACATGCTCGATGGCATCACGTGGTCGGCGTGGGACATGACGCTGGGCGTGATGATCTCGCTGGGCGTGGGGATGACGATGGGGCTGATGGGCAAATGGCTCATGAGCCTGGCCGGCCGCAGCGAAGGTGAGTTTCTGGTGGTGCTGCTGGGGCTGGTCACGCTGACGGCCGGAGCGGCGGCGACGCTGGGCTACAGCCCCTTGCTGGTTGCGGCCCTGGCCGGGGCAATCATCGTCAACTTCACCGGCAAACCGCTGCAGCGATTTCAGCGGGTGATCATCGAGGCCGAGCAGCCGGTAGCGATGGCGCTGATGCTGGTGGCGGGCGTGCTGGCGGACCCGAGGCTGAGTCCGCAGGCCGTGTCGCTGATGTTGGCGCTGGTGATCATGCGCGGGATCGTCAAGCTGATCGATCAGCGGATCATCCGGCGGCAGATGAAGATTCAACACAACCCGCCGGCCCTGGTGGGACTGATTCGTCAGAACCCGCTGGCGATCGCGATGGCGGTCGGTTATGCGATCGCGCCGCTGGGCCGCTCGGAACTGACACCGCTGTCCGGCGGACAGGTGGTGATGATCGTGGTGATGATCGGCGTGATGGCCGAGGCGTTTGCGTTTTTACAGCATGGCTCGCATGAGCAGCCGGAGGACATGACGCCGTGAAGATGCTGGTGAGCATATTGCTGTTGTGCATGGTGGTCTTCGGAGCGCTGCTGCTGCGCGATCCGGGTATCGATCAGCGGACGATCACGGCGCTTTCGATTGGTTTTCTGATGCTGGGTGCGTGGCTGACGGGGCGACTGTTTGCCGGGATCAAGCTGCCGCGCATCAGCGGGTATCTGCTATTCGGCATGCTGGTGGGGCCGTCGCTATGGGCGCTGGGCGCTGAGTCGCTGCTGCCGGCGGTCGTGCTGGAAAAGCTGCAGCGCGGTACGCCGCTGATATCCTCGGCGCAGGTGGTCGATCTGCGGTTCATCAAGTACCTGGCGATCTCGCTGATCGCGATCACGGCCGGCGGCGAGATTCACCTGGACTGGCTGCTGAAACAGGGCAAACGCATCGCGGCGTTGACGCTGGCGAATGTGCTGGGCGTGGCGGGGCTGGTGTTCGGCGTGTGCTGGGCGCTGCATGGGGTGTTGCCGGTGATCCGCACGGACGAGGCGATGACGACGATGCAACTGGTCATCGCGTACGGCTTTTTGGGATTGATCGCTTCGGGCAACAGTCCGTCGGTGGCGATCGCGCTGATCAACGAGTGCCGCGCCGACGGGCCGCTGAGTCGCACGACGCTGGCGGTGACCGTTTGCAAGGATCTGACGATCATTGTGTTTTTTGCCGCGCTGATCTCGGTGGGCAAAGGCCTGCTCGATGAACAGACAGCGATCTCGGCGACGTTTCTGCTGGCGGTCGGGGCGCAGCTCGGCGGATCGATTCTGCTGGGGGCGCTGCTGGGATTGGTCATGGCGTGGTTTGTCGAGCACGTGCGCGGGCACCTGGTGTTTTTCGTGGTGGTGTCGTGTTTTCTTTTTGCGTTGCTGGGCGAACAGAAGTTTCACATGCCGGGCACGGATCAGCACATTCACCTGGAGCCGCTGCTGATGGCGCTGGCGGCGGGACTGACCATGCGGAACTTCCGGCCCAAGCGTTCGGAACCGCTGTTCAAGACGATCGAGGAGATGAGCCTGCCGGTGTACTGTTTGTTCTTCGCGGTGGCGGGGGCGGAGTTGGATCTGTCGGTGTTTGCGGTGGCGTCGGCGGCGCTGGCGGCGGGCATCGTGGTGGTGGTGCGAGCGGTGGGCGTGTGGGCGGTGGTGACATGGACGGGCAAGCGACTCGGGCTCGAACCGGAGTGGCGAGGCAAGCTGTGGCTGGCGCTGACGCCGCAGGCGGGCGTGACGCTGGCGCTGGCGACGCTGGTGGTGCAGAGCTTCGCGGGCTCACCCTGGGCGGGGGCGCTGGGGAATCTGCTGCTGGGGCTGGTGGCGGTACACGCGATGGCGGGGCCGATCGCGTACCGCTGGGCGCTGGTCAGCAGCGGCGAGGCGGGGAAGATGGCGAAGTCGGGTTCGATCGGTCATTGAACGTGCCGCGGAACGGCGGCTTGGAGACGTTCGACGAAGGGGAAGCGGGGTTCAAGGGGCTGTTGCCGCGCGGAACCTGGGGCCAGTCGTGCACGATGATGCGCGCCTTGCCGGCCTGCTTGGCGCGGTACAGCGCCGCATCGGCCAGGGCCACGAGCTGATCGGCGCTGGCGGGGCGACTCAGCGAAGTGCAGGCGATGCCGATCGAGAGGTTGATACCTTCGAAATCAGGGAACGTCGAGCGGGCGGACTCGACGAACTCAGCCTTGATGCGCGAGGCGACCTGCTGGGCGATGTACGGATCGGTGTGCGGCATGATCAGCACGAATTCATCACCGCCGTAGCGACCGGCGATGTCGCATCGGCGGCAGTTGGCCTGCAACACGCGCGACATGAGCTGCAGCAGGTGGTCGCCTTCCTGGTGGCCGAGCGTGTCGTTGAGCTGTTTGAAACCATCAAGGTCGATCATGACGCCGGCGAGGTCGGTGTTGTACCGGCTGGCTTCGGCGAAGGCCCGCTCCAGCGCAGCCTGGATGTGACGACGATTGGCCAACTGCGTCAGCGGGTCGGTCGACGCCTGGGCTTCGAGCTTGGTGACGGCTTCTTCGAGCTGTTGATTCTTGATGCGAAGCTCTTCGAGGGTCTGCTCCAGCTCGTGGTGCAGGTGGAGGTTCTGCACCTTGATCTGCCACACCGCGAGATTCTTCTCGACGATCAACGGAATCGTGAACAGATAATCGCCGGACTTGACGACGTAGTCATACGCGCCTTTGCGGATGCACCGCGTGGCCAGTTCGAGGTCTGACTCGCTGGTGACCATGATGACGGGCAGATCCTTGCGGCGATCCAGGAGCTTGTCCAGCAGTTCCAGGCCGTGCCCGTCGGGCAGGTTCATATCCGATAAGACGAGATCGAAGCTGATCAGGTCGTGTTCGAGGGCTTCAGCGACACACGGCGCATGAGTCAGATGATCGACACCGAAATGATCGTTCAACGTTTCGCGGATCAGCTCGGCGGTATCCGGATCGTCTTCGATCAGCAAAATATTGGGTGTGAAATGATTCGTCATCGCGGGGGCAATCCTTGATCAAACCTTGTATCAATCCGTCACACCGGCCGGTTCGCGGGAGGCCTTATCTTCGGCCGAGGCCAGCGGGTCGTGTATGTATTGGGGGTCGAGCGTGAAAAAGAAGGTGGCGCCATGGGGTGGCTTGCTGGTGACCCAGATGGTTCCGCCGTAGTGCTCGATGATGGTTTTGACGGTGGCCAGGCCGACCCCGCGCCCGGCGGCGTGTGGGTTCCCGGAATAGCGGGCGCGCCGGAAGACCTGGAAGATGTCCTGTTGGTCTTTCTCGGCGATGCCGTGGCCGGTATCGCGGACGTGGAAGATCCATTCGTGATCGTGGCCGCGCTCGGCGCCGACGCTGATCTTCCGCTCGGTCGCCTCGTCGGGCATGTACTTGATGGCGTTGTCGATCAGATTCTGAAACACCTGTCGAATGCGGTTGCGCTCGGCGTGGAGCGCGGGCATCGACGCGTCGACGCACAACTCGATGCGATGGCTTTCCAGGTCGAAACCCAGCGAATCGCGGATCGAGTTGATGACTTCCTGCAGATCGATGTCGTGCTTGCGTCCCTGGCGGGTTTTGATGCGTGACAATTCCAGCAGGTCGTTGAGCAGTTCGTTTTCCGCCTTGACGTTGGCGCTGATGCGTTCGAGCTTGGACAGCACATCCTCTTCAAGATGGGCCTTGTGCTTGAGCATGAGCATGCTGGCCAGGCCGTCGATATTCCGCAGCGGCGCGCCCAGGTCGTGGGTCACAGCCCGGATGAACTGGTCTTTTTCGACCATCTCCTGCTCGAGGCGCGTGTTGGCCTTTTCCAACTCACGGGTGCGCTGGGCGACCTTGTGCTCGAGTTGTTCGTTGGCGTTGATCAAGGCGTTCTGAATCGCCGACAGATTCTCCGCCATGGCGTTGAACGACCGCGCGAGCATGCCGATCTCGTCTTCGCGTCGGATGTCGACATGCTCGAAGCGCTCCCCGAGGCCGAGTTGCAATGTCGCGGCGAGCATGCGCCGCAGCGGGGTGATCCACCCGCGCACCCACCAGATCACCAGCGGCACACAAAGCAGACTGATCACCGCCACGACCAGGATCGTCGCGTCGCGCAGATCGGTCAGCAGGACACGTTGATCGGGATCGCTGAGGCCAAGCTCCAGGTAGCCGCTGAGGTGGCGGGCGGTTCGATTTTTCGGCGCCGCGGCGGCGGACGTCGAGGTGGTCTGAACCGTCGTGGCGGTGGCGGGCTCTGAGCGGATCAACTGACGACGGACCACGAGCATGGCATCGTCGTTGTGGTCGGTCAGCTTGATCGAGCGGTTGAGCGTCAGCGGGGTGGTGCGTTCCTGCGGCGTCAACTGGGCCTGGTAGGTGTGCCATGCCAGCGGCTCGTTGTAGCGCTGTTCGACGACGCGGCCGTTGTCGTCGGTGATGACCATGAAGGCGATGCGGGGGTCTTCCATGACCGACTGAATCGCGCCGCTGAGATTGTCCAGGCGGTTGGACTCGAAGTAGCCTTCGATCAGGTGGCTGGTGGTCTGGGCGAGCACGACCGAGTCGCGCATCAGCGTCCGCTCCATCGCCTGCGCGGCACGCGCATGCATGAGATACCCGCACAGCGCGGTGGGGACCGTCACCAGCGCCGTGACCGCGATGATCGCCTTGGTCTGCAGCGATCGCCTGGCCTGGGGTAGCGTCAGCGAATTCATCATCTCCGGTTCGCCTTTCACCTCGCCGTTGAACGCCGCCGCCCGGCGTCGACGTCGCCATCTGTCGGAAGCACCACTGTTCAGATCGGACAGATCGACCGGCCGGTTAAGTAGGACCCGTATCAACGCCCCATAACATCGCCCGCCGTTGCCCGACAGATCGCCCGGCGGTAAACTCAACCCCCATGAAACCGCTCCACCTGCTCGGTCTGATCGTCATCGTGTTCGCCGCCGGCTGTTCGCAGGCGGTGCCGGATGTGTCCAACCCGATCCCGATCGCCACCGGCGAGTACGATCGCGTCTTCGATGCCGCCATTCTCGTGCTGCGCGATGAGCACTTCGTCGTGGCACGCAAGGATCGCCGCTTCGGGGTCGTCACCACCGAGCCGCGCGTCGCCGCCAGCGCGTTTGAACCCTGGAACACCGACAACACCACCACTGCGCAGACCACCGAGTCGACGCTGAACCTCGACCGCCGGACCGTCCGCGTCATGATCAACCCCGTCGCCAATGCCGGCGGCGAGTATGAACTGGCGGTCGAAGTCACCCTCGATCGCCGCCAGCACCCCACGCGCCTGCTGAACACCGCCGCCATGGGCGCCGTCGGCGTCGGCCATCGCGAAACCAACGTCTACCGCCCGCTGCTGACCGAGTCCGGCCTCGAGGAAAGCTACTGGACCCCGGTCGGCCGTGATGAACTGCTGGCCAAACGCCTGCTCGCGAAGATCCTCCGCCGATCCGTTCACCTGGATCAGCCCGTCGAAGTGGCGCAGACTGATTCACCGGCCGACGATGCGCAGTGATTGACACGTCGCATCGACCACTCCGGCGGTGATCGCTTTTTCACGTAGTTGTTGCAGGGCCGCGGCGCCTTCGTCGCCGAGGTGGCGCGTCCACTGGTTCACGTAGAACTCGACGTGGGCCCAGATCACATCGTCGGATTGTTCCTGCGCATGCTGTCGCATCACGTCGAGTGCGGCGTCGCGGTGGGCGTAGGCCCAGTCGATGGATTGGCCGATGAGGTCGGCCAATTGGCGGAGGCGTGATTCGCCGAGTCGGTGGCGGGCGACGATGCCGCCGAGGGGCAGGGGGCAGTGCGTGCTGGATTCCCATGTGGCGCCGAGGTCTTCGGTCAGGTGAAGGCCGTGCGCCGGGTAGGTGAAGCGCCCTTCATGAATGCACACGCCGAAGTCGGCGGCGCGGCTTTCAAGGGCTGGCATGATGTCGCTGAACACGACATGCTCGGGCTGCGGGGCATCGGGGTGAAACAAGCGATACAGCAGGGCGGCGGTCGTGTGCTCACCGGGACAGAGCACGCGGGCTCCTTGAAGTTGTTCGGGTGTCAGTTCCGCCTGATGCGACAGCAGGACGGGGCCGACGCCGAACCCGAGCGCCGACCCGGCCGGCAGCACGCCAACCTGATCGGCCAGCAGCAGGGCGGCGTGAAACGACGCTTTGGCCGCGTCGAAGTCCCCGGCGAACAGCCGCTGATTCAACTGCTCGACATCCATCAGTTCGATGTTCAGTTCGAGTCCGCGTGTATCGACCGCGCCGGTGAGCAGACCGGCGAAGGCGAAGGTGTCATTGGGACACGTCGAAATGCCAAGGTGAAGGGACATGGTGCGTTGATTCGTTAATTCGTGCTCGTGCTCGTGCTCGTAATCGTCATCGTTACTCATAGCCGCAGGCTGACAGCCTGCGGACCGCGATGCGTTGTGTCGCTATTCAGCAAGCCACTTGTTCAGCAATTCACTGGCCGCTGACATGGCGTCGTCGATGACCCATTGTCTGACATCGCGCTGGCCGGCGAGGTTGCTGATGCCGCGGATGATCGTCAACTCCATCCCGGCGTGTCGGCAGGCCAGCGCCACGGCGAAGCCTTCCATGTCTTCGGCGGCGGCCTGCGGGTAACGATCGCGCCGCATCAGTGCGTGTACATTCGATCCCGAAGCGGCGCAGACGGTCAGCAACTGGCCGCCGTGTCGCAAGCCGGCAGGGCAGTTCAACGCAAGCAGATCATCCTTGCTGTCGGGCAGGTGGCCGAAGCCCATCGATGCGGCGGTTTTGAAGGTGTCGCCCTGGCCGGCGCCGATGCCGTCGATGGTGACCGAGTCGAAGCAGGCGGCGCTGCCCGGGGGCAGAGCGTCTTTGTAATAGCTGCCGGCAATGCCGACGAGCACCACGCGCTGCGGTTGATATTCGGCGATCGCCTTGGCTGCGCCGAGCCCCGCCGCGACGGGGCCGAACCCGCACACGGCGATCACGTGATCGCCCGTCGCAGCGCTGAGTCGGCATTGCTCGAGCCGTGTCGGTATCAGAATCAGGTTTCGGGCCATACCAGCAGTGTCGAATATGGATCGCCGTAAGGCAAGCGGCTTGACTGATCGGCCGCGCGCCACAACAATGCCGGTGAAACCCTTATGAGATCCACGCCATGCGTGACGAAGATACCTATGTGATTGACATGCCGAAGATGGGGCGGCTCGAGTCGACCTATCTGCCGGAAGTTTTCAAGGGTCTGGGCACGACGATGAAGCACATCGCCGGCTCGTTTGCCCGCGGCAAGATGAACAAGGCCATGTGCTACCCCGAGGAGCGTCGCGAGCATTTGCCGATCCTCGAAGGCGGTCAAAACCTCGGCAATTACCGCGGCGTGCATCGACTGAATCGCGATGAGCAGGGGCGCGTCAAGTGCGTGGCCTGCTTCATGTGCGCCACCGCCTGCCCGGCCGAGTGCATTCACATCGTCGGCGAAGAATCACCGTGGGACGATCGTGAGAAGTATCCCAAGCGGTTCGACATCGATGAGCTGCGCTGCATCTACTGCGGCATGTGCGAAGAGGCGTGCCCGGTCGACGCGATCGAGATGTCGCCGGAGTACGACATCGTCGGACTGACCCGCCAGGAGATGATTTTCGATAAGTCCAAGCTGCTGGCGGTTTACGATCGCACGGTCGAGAAAAAGCCCATGTAAAAAGGGCATCGGGGCCTTTGCAATAAACCGGTAATCGTGCCGTTTTACTTGAAATCGAGTATCCCGCTGCTATATTGATGGGAGAAGTTCGTGAGTTGACGCACAGTTCTGTGAAGTTACGCCGGGTACGACAGACTTACGAAAAATCCCACTGCTTGAGTTGTTCAACTTAGCCCTCTCTCTTCCCACCAGCACCGTTGCGTTTCGACGCGCGGTGCTGTTTTTTGTACGCATTGTGACATGTGAAAAACATGCACGACGGCCCAGTGATTTGGCCGTGATGGGCGATGGCTGTACGCTGTGGTCATGCGAAAAGTTGCACTGATCACCGGGGCTGGCAGCGGGATCGGACGGGCGCTGGCTGTGCGTCTGGCCGGCGAGGGCTACGCGCTGGCGCTGGCGTCACGAACCGAGTCGGCCCTCGATGAAACCGCTCGCCTGCTCGGCGATGCTGATTACTACATCCACCCGGCGGATGTGGCGGACATACACCAGTGTGACGACCTGGTCGCCGCGGCGGCGAGCCGTTTCAGCCGCCTGGACCTGTTGGCCCACGTGGCCGGCTATGCGGTGCAGGCTTCGATCCCCGACACCACCCCCGACGCCTGGCGGCAGAGCTTCGACGTCAATGTCGCTGCTGCATATGCCCTGACACGCGCCGCTTGGCCGATCTTTGCCCGTCAGAGCAGCGGGTTGATCGTCAACGTCTCATCGATGGCGTCGATCGATCCGTTTCCGGGCTTTGCGGCGTATGCCTCGGCGAAGGCGGCGGTGAACATGCTCACGCGCGTCACGGCCGACGAAGGCGAGTCGATCGGGCTCCGCGCGGTGGCGATCGCACCGGGGGCGGTGGAGACGCCGATGCTACGGTCGATGTTTGATGAAAAAATGATTCCGCGCGACGCCACGTTGGACCCTGACGTGGTGGCGAAGGTCATCGCCGATTGTGCCGCAGGCCGGCGCGAATTTGAAAGTGGGGCGGTCATCCGCGTCGAGCCTTGACGATGCGCTAGGCCTGTTCGTAGGATACGTGCTCTAACAAGGAGCCGAGGCATCAGTTACCCGATCGCGATCATCTCGGACGTTCACGGCAACCTCGAAGCGCTGACCACCGTCATGGCGGACATCAAGCAGCGAGGCGTCAAACGCATCGTCTGCCTCGGCGATACCGTCGGGTACGGCCCGAATCCGCGCGAGTGCCTCGACCTCGTGCTGGAAAATTGCGAGTGGATGCTCATGGGCAACCACGACTACGCCGTGCTCTACGAACCGACCAACTTCAACGTCGGCGCCGAAACCGCCAGCTTCTGGACACGCCGCCAGTTCGAACTCGAGCCCGACCGCGAGCAGCGCGCCAAGCGGTGGAACTTCCTCGGGTCGTTGCAGATTCGCCACACGCTCATGGAAGGCGTGATCTGCGTGCATGGCTCGCCGCGCCGCCCGATCAACGAGTACATCTTCGCCGACGATGTGGCCACCGCACCGACCAAGATGCAGGCCTTGTTCGATCGCCTGGACCGTGGGTGCTTCGTCGGCCACACCCACGTGCAGGGCGTGTTCACCAACGAGCCGGACTTCTACACGCCCGGCGAACTCGGCGGCAAGTACGTGTTCCGTCCCGATGAGGAAAAATTCATCATCAATGTCGGGTCCGTCGGCCAGCCGCGCGATCGCGATCCCCGCTCCGGGTACGGCATCGTCCACGAGGACCACGTCGAGTTTGTCCGCATCGAGTACGACATCCAGGCCGTGATCGACAAGGTCTCCCAGATCGATGATCTCAACGACTTCTTCGGCCAGCGTCTGCTCGAAGGTCGATGAACTGAACATTCACAACCGCACCGGCATCGAAAAGCCCGATGCTGAGCGAGGCGAAGCGTCGGGGTCGAATTTTCGGCACCGAGTTTCGGATCACGGGTTTTCTTCATATACTGTCCGACTTCGATCGCCCCGATGGCGAGGATATACATGCAACGCACATTGTTGACGATTTTGTTGGTGGCCGTGGCCGTGGGCCTGACCATCGCCCTGGCCAGCCACCGTGGCGAGACCCCGGGCGATGCGCCTGCGGAGACTCAGACGCCCGCGGTGAGCCCCGAGCAGTCCGCCAAGACCCCGGAGGGCACGGACACCGCGGATACGCCCCCGGCGGAAGCTGAAAAGCCCGCCGAGGCCGCCCAGGCGCCCGCTGATCTGCCGCCAGTCGAGGGGCTGCACGTTGTGGCAGTCACCCAGACGCAGCCCGAGCCCACGCTCGGATCCACCGAGCGCGATCCCGAGGCCAATCCCTACGTGCTCGAGGCCAAGTTCACCCCCTGGGGCGGCGGCATCAAGCACATCAAGCTCTCCCGCTACTCCACCGTGGTCGATGAGCACATCCCGTACCCCGTCCAGGAGCAGGCGGTCTACACGACCGACACCGCGACCGGCGCCGCCAGCTACCTGTACCCGATGGCCGCCTACGCCGTCATCGTCAACGACGCCAAGCCGATCTACGTCTACGGCCAGCGCTGGGCGGTCGACCCCGCCGCCACCAATGCCACCAACGCGACCTTCACGCTCACGCTCGCCGGCGCCGACGACAAGCCCGCTCTGCGTCTGATCCGCACGTGGACCATCGACCCCGAGCGTTACGACCTGCACCTGACCCAGCAGTTTGAAAACCTCACCGACAAACCGATGAACGTGCGTCTGACGCAGCTCGGGCCGGTCGACCCGATCATCGAAGGCGGCTACCTCGGCGACCGCCGCAAGGTCGTCGAGTGCTATCTTCAACCGTTGCGGTCCAATGCCGAATCGAGATATCTGACGACCGAAGACCACCGCTTCACCCGCGCCAACGTGCTGGATCAACAGTCCGCCACCATCTGGCCCAGCGGTGATGAAACGCCCGGCCGTGAGCTGGCCTGGGTTGCCATGACCAATCGCTACTTCGCCGCGGCATTGCATGCGGAGATCGACGTCGACGATAAGGTGGTCGAGCCGCTGCAGCGTCAGTTCAACGTGGTGCGCCGTTTGACATGGGGCGGCAGCGACCCGAAGAACAAGTCGCTGGCGCTGCTGCTGGATTCGGTGCCGGTGGCGGTCGCGCCCGCGGGTAAGGCGAAGCTTCAGGTAGCCCTGTTCGCCGGGCCGCAGGACCCCGCGCTGCTCAAGAAAGACCCCGCTTACACCCGCATCAACCTCGGCGATCTGATCGAGTACAGCCTCGGCGGGTTCTGCGCGTTCTGCACCTTCGCATGGCTGGCTGACGCACTGCTGAGCTTCCTCAGCTTTTTCCACTGGATGCTCGCCGACTGGGGCCTGGCGATCATCGCGCTGGTGGCGATCGTACGCGGCATCCTGCACCCGCTGACCAAGCGTTCGCAGGTCAACATGATGAAAGTCGGCAAGCAGATGCAGATGCTGCAGCCGGAGATCGAACGCCTCAAGACCAAGTACAAGGGCAACTCGCAGAAACTGAATCAGGAAATGATGGCCCTGTATCGCGAGCGCGGCGTCAACCCCGCCGCCATGGGTCTGGGCTGCCTGCCGATGTT
The DNA here is from genome assembly GCA_014873095.1 of Planctomycetales bacterium ZRK34. Taxonomy (GTDB): domain Bacteria; phylum Planctomycetota; class Phycisphaerae; order Phycisphaerales; family Zrk34; genus Zrk34. Next base: position 486,238 of record CP050848.1, on the reverse strand, counting down.
CCTGCAGATGCCGATCTGGTTCGCGCTGTACGCCATGCTCTTTTTCGCCATCGAGCTTCGCCAGCAGCCGGCCTTCTACAACGTCTTCCACCACATCGGTGAGCTGTTCGGGGCCAACTGGATGTTCCTGACCGACCTGTCCACACAGGACAAGTTCATCCGCCTGCCGGAGATCGGTCTCGGGTTTGCCACGATCGACTCGATCAACATTTTGCCGCTGCTGATGGGCGTCGTGTTCTTCATTCAGCAGAAGTACACCACGCAGGCCACGCCGCAGATGTCCGATCAGGCCGCCGCGCAGCAGAAGATGATGAAGTGGATGGTCATGCTCTTCCCGATCATGCTCTACAAGGCGCCGTCGGGTCTGAACCTCTACATCCTCACGTCGACCGCCGTCGGCATCATCGAGTCCAAGCGCGTCCGTGATCACATCAAACTGATGGAAGACCGTGGCGACTTCGATCCCGGTTCTGGTGCTGCCGGGGGCAAGCCGAAGGGCCCCAAGCCTGGCGGGTTTCTCGACCGGCTGACCAAGGCCGCCGAGCAGCGCCAGCGCGAGATGCTTGACCAGCAGAAGACCGGCGGCAAGAAGCGCAACAAGAAGCGTAAATGATCCGCCATGCGGTCATGCGATGATCCCATCCTCGCGGTCAGCTCACCGCCCGGGCGCGCGTCCCGCGGCTTGATCCGCATCACCGCCCCCGACCTGACGCCGTTGCTCGAACATCTCTTCGAGCAGACGCCACCCCCGCGTCACCTGACTCCACTCAAAGCCCGGGGACTGCCGTCCCCGGGTCTGTCCCTGCCGACTCTCTCGCTCTACTTCCCCGCCCCTAACACCTTCACCGCCGCCGACCTCCTCGAACTCCAACTGCCGGGCAACCCCGCCCTGCTACACCGCGCCTGCGAATCGCTTCTGACGATCATGCGTCAGCGACTCGGCGAGGCGCGTTACGCCGAACCCGGTGAATTCACGCAGCGTGCCTTTCTTGCCGGTCGCATTGATCTGACACGTGCCGAGGGCATCAGCGCCACCGTCAGCGCCGTCTCCGACGCTCAGCTCGAAGCGGCGCGCCTGCTGCGTACCGGCAAACTCGGTCAGTGGGCTGTGGACCTTGTCGAGGCACTGGCTCAGCATCTCGCCCTCGTCGAAGCGGGGATCGACTTCGTCGACCAGGACGACGTGGTGGCGATCACCCCCGGAAAGTTGGACGAGGCGCTCGGCGGGATCGAATCGCAGTTGCGTCAGATGCTGGCGCGCAGCCGGTCGTGGGCGGCGCTCGAAGCATTGCCGTGGGTCGTGCTCGTCGGTGAGCCCAACGTCGGCAAAAGCACGCTGCTGAACGCGCTGCTCGGGCATGACCGCGCTGTGGCCAGCGATCAACCCGGCACGACGCGCGACATTCTCGCCGAGCCGATGAAACTCGGCGACGGCGAGGTCATGCTCGTCGACGTCGCCGGCCTCGATGAACCCGCCGGCGCTCTCGATGCCTCGATGCAGTCCGCCGCCCGCGACGCCATCGCTCGCGCCGAGTTGATCCTCCAGCTTCACGATTATGAACACCCGCCGATCCCGCTCATTGACGACGCCACCCCCGTCATTCAAGTGCAAACCAAATGTGACGTCACAGCCGGGTCGCTACGCGACCCTGGTTCTTTGCACATCAGCGCCGTCACGGGCGAAGGCCTCGACACGCTGCGAGACCGCATCGCCGAGGCGCTCAGCGATCGGGCCGTCACGCTGGCCGGCCAGATGCTCGCCCTGCAGCCGCGCCATCATGATGAACTGACCGCCGCGCTCGATGCGATCATCGCCGCGCGGCACATGCTGGTCGATCAACTGGACAGTGATTCGCTGGCGGATATGGAACTGGTCGCCGCGGTGTTGCGCCAGGGACTTGACCACCTCGGCGCCCTCGGCGGGCAGATGAGCCCCGACGATGTGATCGGCCGCATCTTCGCCACATTTTGCATCGGCAAGTGACCCGTCTAAACTCTGTGCACCATGGCCAAAGGTTCCAGCAAGAAGAAGTCCGACTCCAACGCCCCCCGCATCGCCAATCGCAAGGCGCGGCACGACTATCACATTCACGAATCTTTCGAATGCGGCATCGTCCTGCGCGGCACCGAGGTCAAGGCCATCCGTAACGGTCGATGCTCCATCGCCGAGGCCTTCGCCCGGGTCGAGCCGACTTCACGTGAGTTGTGGCTTTACAACATGGACATCGGCACGTACGACCACGCCGCCGCCGATCGTCAGCACGAAGCCAAAACCCGCCGCAAACTGCTGGTGCATCGCCGCCAGATCGCCAACCTGCTGACGCAGACGATGTCCAAGGGCATGACGCTGGTGCCGCTGGCGCTGTACTTCAACGATCGCGGCCTCGCCAAGGTGGAACTCGCCATCGCTTCGGGCAAGGGCCACGGCGATAAACGCGAGACCACCAAAAAACGCGAAGCCGACCGCGAGATGCGCCGCGCGATGACTCGAAAGAGAATTTGATGTCGTTTGGCAGCCGTGAGCGGAAGCTCACGGAACCGCGGGCTTCCGCCCGCGGCTATGAATATACCGTCACTTCGCCGGAAGTGTTTTTTCCGCTTCGAGCGTCAGGCCGGTGAGCACATCTTTGAGCGTGACCTTGAGCGTGAGTTGCGAAACGCCCTCGGGGACGTTCGTCGGCAGGGGGGCTTCGAGCGTGTAGTGGGTGCCCATGAAGCCGGAGCGGTAAGCTGCGTCAAACTGCTTCGGGGAGTAACTCGCCTGCGAGACCGTCACGGGTTCGCCATCGGCGGGGATGGCCACGATCTGTATCGTCGCCCGGCCGATCGTCTGCACGAAGCGCTGCTGTGCGTCCAGCGTTGTCAGATAGACACGGACGACGTCCTTGTCATCGGCGCGGCCGGTGTAGCGCCCGATCGTGATCGACGTGCACGTCGGCGCGTGCAGTCCATCGGGCAGTTCGACGCCGGCGGCTTTCTGGCGGGCATCAAGCTGCTTGCTGAGCCCGTCGACGCGCGCGGTCAACGCGCTGACCTGTTCGGTCAGCTTCATGTTCTCGGCGCGGAGCCGATCGTTTTCATTTTCGAAGTTTTTCGGCCCGGCGGAGCAACCCGCCAGCATGCACAAAGACACGAAGACACAAAGACACAGAGATGCTGGAATCATGTGCCGTTGTGTCTTCGCATCTTCGTGCCGAGGTTCAATCACTCGTCGTCTTTCTCATGGCCGGCGGCGAGGTCGGCGGGGATGGTGGACAGCACGCCGTCGACGAGGCCGTATGCCTTGGCGGCTTCGGCGTCGAGCCACTTGTCGCGGTCGCAGTCGGCTTCGATCTGATCGGCGGTCTGGCCCGTGCAGTCGGCCATGATCTTGTACATGCGGTTGCGCGTCTTGATCATCTGCTCGGCCTGAATCTCCAGGTCGGTAGCCTGACCCTGGTAGACGCCGCCGATCAGCGGCTGGTGGAGCATGACGTTGGAGTTGGGCAGAACAAATCGCTTGCCCTTGGTGCCGGCGGCCAGCAGCCACGCGCCCATCGAGGCGGCCATGCCGACGCAGTAGGTCGCCACGTCCGGCCGCACGAAGTTCATCGTGTCCATGATCGCCATGCCCGCGGAGATCGAACCGCCGGGGCTGTTGATGTAGAAGTGAATGTCGGCCTTCGAATCTTCATTCGAAAGGAAGAGCATCTGGGCGATGATCAGGTTGGCGGTGTCGTCGTCGACGCCGCCGCCGAGAAAGATCACGCGGTCTTTGAGCAGACGCGAGTAGATGTCGTAGGCCCGCTCGCCGCGGCCGGTCTTCTCGATCACCATCGGAACAAGGTGAGGCATGGCGTGTTGATCCTTGAGTCGTCGTCAGCGCGGGCGAGCCGCGCGGGTGTGGTTTACTTCTTCTTGTCGGCGGGGGCTTCGAGCACTTCGTCGACCAGGCCATACTCCTTGGCTTCGTGGGCCGAGAAGTACTTGTCGCGTTCGGAGTCCTTGGTGACCTGCTCCACGGACTGCCCGGTCAGCTCGGCCAGCAGGTTGTTGAGCATCTTCTTGGTCTTGATGATTTCCTCAGCCTGGATTTTCACATCCGCGGTCTGTCCGTAGACGCCGCCGGAAGGCTGATGGATCATGACCTTGGCGTGGGGCAGGGCGTAGCGCTTGCCCTTGGCGCCGGCGGCGAGGGTGATCGCGCCGCCGCTCATCGAGCGCCCGATGCAGTAGGTCGCCACGTCGCAGGGGATGAAGCGGATCGTGTCGTAGATCGCCATCGTGTCGTCGACGCTGCCGCCGGGGCTGTTGATGTAGAGGTTGATGTCCTGGTCTTTTTTCAGGTTGGCCAGGTGCAACAACCGCATGATGATGCCGGTCGCCGAGGCGTGGTTGATCTCGCCGACCAGGAAGATGACGCGATTTTCGAGCAGCAGCTCGTCAATGGTCATCTCGCGGTAGCGGGTCATGCCGGGCGGGCCGGGCGGCATGTTGTAGGGCTGGTACGGGTCGCGCCGGGAGTCGCCGGCGGCGAACTGTTCGTAAAACTTCAACGGGTCCATCATGGGTGCTTTCCATCCGTCCGTGGTTTGCGGAGCGATGCGATGATTGTCGGTCAATGATATCGGAGGCTTGAGTCCAAGCCAAATGGCGATGTGGTGAAGTGGTGATTTAGCGAAGTGGTGATGTACCACAACCGCGCAGCAATTCACATCGCCACTTGACCACATCGCCAGTTCGCCAAATGTTACGCCCCGGCAACGTCCGGGAAATACTTCTGCAGGTAGGCCGTCACGCGGCGGGCGCCGAGGATGCCCACGAGCTTGCCGTCGACATCGACGACCGGCAGGTGGCGGAAGAGTCCGCTGCCCATGACGTTCATCACGCGGGCCGGGTTATCGGTGGTATGGACGACGATCGGATCTGGCGTCATCACCTCGGCGATCGGATGATCCGCCAGCGATTCAAAGCGATCCGCCACGCGGTTGAGCACATCGCGCTCGGAGAAGATGCCGACCGGCTTTTCGTTCTTCGTGACTACGAGACAGGCCACGTCGTTGTCGATCATCTTCGTCAGCGCGACGCGGATGGTTGTTTCCGGCGTCACGTGGTCGAACGGATGAAGCTGCATGACGCCGACGGCATCTTCGCACAGCGACTTTTCGAACGGGTCGGCATAGACGACCGGATCGTAATTGCTGAGCGGATCCTCGAATTCACGCGTGTCCGGCGGGGTGCGGTGGCGGCTCTTGCTCATGGTTATGCGCCCTCCCGGGTCTTGATCGAAACCTTGGACCCGTCGATCGGCTGCACCTTGACCTGGTGCGGGAAATAATCAGCCACGTATTCGACCACGCCACGGAGGCCGGTCAGCGCGGTGGGGCGGCCTTCGGCATCGTTGATGCTGACCCACCGCAGGCGGCGGTTCTGCATCGTCGAAATCAGCCTGGCGATCGGATCGCTGGCCTGCACCGTGAAGATGTTGGTGGTCATGTGCTTCTCGACGGGCTCGTCGAGCAGCGTCGGGTCGTTGATCAGCAGGCGGATGAGCATCTTCTCGTTGAACATGCCGAGCGTCTTGCCGGCTTCATCGACGATCATCGCGGCGCCGATCTGTTTGTCGCGCATCGCCTCGACGGCCTGCCGGACGGTTGCGTCGGCGGTCACCGCGGCATACGGGCGCAACTGCAGTACCGAGATCGGCTCACGCAGAATATTTTCGCGTAGTCCCATGACGTTGCCCCTGGGTGTTTCAGCGATTCGTCCCGGATCGGCCTACAAGGCTCAGTCAATGCACAAAACTGTACATTCAAGACAATCATTTGTACCGGTGGGCTGCGAAATTGTCAACACGAACGGGCCCCGTTCGTGCCCCCGGCGATCCCTGAATCCTCGGCCATGACCCACGCCGCCGCGGCGTGTAGACTACTGCCATGGTCATCACACGCATCGAACTGCTGGGCCGCCGCATCAGCGACGTCGTCGCCGACTTCGGACGTTTTATCTGGTTCTGCTTCAGCTCGCTGCAATGGCTGATCGTTGATGCGTTCAACAGGCGACGGTGGGCACTGCTGTGGCCGCAGTTGTACGAGGTCGGCACCAAGAGCATTCCAGTGGTCGCGCTGACCGGCGGGTTTATCGGCATGGTGCTGGCCGTCGAGCTGTATCCACAGTTCAGCCTGCTCGGCCAGCAGGCACAGCTCGGGGGCGTGACCGGCATCAGCGTCGTCAAGCACCTGGGCCCGGTGCTGGCGGCGGTCATGCTGGCCGGCCGCGTCGGCGGGGCGTTTGCCGCGGAGCTCGGCACCATGGCTGTCACCGAGCAGATCGACGCCCTGCGCGTCATGGGCGCGGCGCCGGTCAGCTACCTGGTCGTGCCGCGCGTGATCGCCTGCGTGATCATGATTCCAATCATGACGATCTTCAGCGATCTGCTGGGCGTGATCGGAAGCTGGGGCATCATCGTCGGCGTCTTTGATGTGACCAATCACGAATACTGGACCAACGCGTCGCGCTTCGTCGACCTGTGGGCGATCAACGTGGGCCTGACCAAGAGCGTGTTCTTCGGGCTCTCGATCGGACTGATCTGCTGCTACAAGGGCTTTCACTGCGGCGCGGGCGCCCAGGGCGTCGGCCGGGCGACCACCGACGCCTTCGTCACCAGCTTCGTGACCATCATCATCCTCAACTTCTTCCTGGCCAAGTTCGCCAACGACCTCTACGACCTGATCTTCGGCTACGTCGAATTCATGCCGTTCGGATAGCGGGAGAAGTTCTGAGTTCAAGGTTCAAAGTTCAATGACAGATGCGGGTGCGTGTCTTCAACTTTGAACTTTGAACTCAGAACCTTAAACTTTCTCCCGTGATCACCAGTGTGAACAATCCGCGTGTGAAGGAGATCGTTCGGCTGCAGACCAAGTCGTCGCAGCGCAAGCGGTCGGGGCTGTTCTGCGTGGAGACCGAGCGGGAATTACGGCGGGCAATCGCGGCGGGTTTTCAGATCACCGACAGCTATGTGTGCCCCGAGCTGTATCGCGGGCAGATGCCGCCGGCGGGCTACACAGTTGTCAGCGAGCCTGTGCTGCGGAAGATCGCCTACCGTGAGAATCCGCAGGGGCTTGTCGTGGTGATGCGGGCGAAGACGACGCCGCTGGCTCAGGCGCCGCGCGACGGAATGATCGTCGTGCTCAGCGCGCTGGAAAAGCCCGGCAACATCGGCGCGATCCTGCGCAGCGCCGACGCCGCGGGGGCCGGCGCCGTGATGATCGACCAGTGTGATTTTGATGTGTTCAACCCGAACACCGTGCGGGCGAGCACCGGCGCGGTGTTCAGCCTGCCGATCGTGTGCGCCGATCGTGAGACGCTGATCGACTGCTTCAAGCAACGCGGCACGAAGATCATCGCGCTGAGCCCGGATGGTTCGATCGACTACACACAGGCGGATTTGGGTGGTGATGCGGCGCTGGTGCTCGGCGCTGAAGCCGAGGGGCTCGATGCGGCGTGGCGCGACGCGGCGGACCTGCTGGTGCGCATCGCGATGCGCGGCACGGTCGACTCGCTGAACGTGTCAGTCAGCGCGGCGCTGGTGATGTTCGAAGCTGTACGTGTGAAATGATTCGGCGCGAGTTCGTGGCACAGCCGCCCCCGGCTGTGCGGGCGATGACTTCAGCACAGCCGAGGGCGGCTGTGCCACAGTTGACTTATTCAGCGTGAACTGGTGGCGGCGGCTTCGAGGTTGAGGTCGGCGGTCTGACCGGCGGCCAGCAGATGCGTCGCGAGGCCGGCGATCATGGCGGCATTGTCGATGCAGTACTTCATCTTCGGCAGACACACGGGCAGGTCGTGTTCTTCCCCGAAACGTTGAACCTCGGCGCGGAGGCGGGAGTTGGCGCTGACACCACCGCCGATCACAAGGCTGCGGGTTTCGACTCGCTGCATGGCCCGGCGGACTTTTTCGATGAGCACATCGACGGCCGCCGCCTGAAAGCTCGCGGCGACGTCGGCTTTTTCCTGGTCGCTGAGCGATGAAGCGTCACGGGCGAAGGTGGCATTGCGACCGCGCCCGATGGGCTGACCGCGCACGTGGTAGAGCACGGAAGTCTTCACGCCGCTGAAGGAGAACGCCAGGCTGTCGGGTTCCAACAGCGTGCGCGGGAAGCGGACGGCTTTGTCGTTGCCGCCCCGGGCGATCTTGTCGAGGATCGGCCCGCCGGGAAAGCCGAGTTCGAGAATCGCCGCCACCTTGTCGAACGCCTCGCCGACGGCATCGTCGATCGTGCTGCCGAGACGCTGCATCTGCGTGGGGCCCTGCAGGTGATACAGGCTCGTGTGGCCACCGCTGACGACCAGCCCGAGCGCGGGGTACTCGATGGGCTGCTCGTCAAGGGCCGCCGCATAGAGGTGGGCTTCGACGTGATCGACGGCGACCAGCGGCTTGCCCAGCGACCAGGCCAGCGCCTTGGCCGCGCTGACGCCGACCAGCAGCGACCCGATCAGCCCCGGGCGATTGCCGACCGCGATGGCGTCCACATCGGCAAGCTGAACACCGGCCGCTTCCAGCGACTCGTCGATCACCGGCAGGATGCGTTCGATGTGCGCTCGTGAAGCGATCTCCGGCACGACCCCGCCGAACTTCTCGTGCAGCTCGTGCTGCGAGGCGATCACGTTCGACAGCACGTCGCGGCCGTCGCGCACCACCGATGCGGCGGTTTCATCACAACTGGATTCAATTCCGAGGATCAACATCACTTGGCTTCGGCAGGCTCGGCTTGCTTCTCGGCGTCGGCTTTCTTGTCAGCGGGTTTGTCCGCCTTCTTGTCGGCGCCGTTGCCTTCTTCGCTGATCTTGGCTTCAAGCTCGTTGATCTTCTTGGACACAGCCTCGATGGATTCCTGCATCAGTTCGCGGCGGCGTTCGAGGTTGGCTTTTTCCGTGAGGAAGGTCAGCAGGGTGGCGTTGGACTTGCCGACTTTCTTCCACTGGCCGTCGTTGAGCTTGGCGAGCATCGTCTCCAGCCCCGCGGCGAGCTGCGGGTCGGCACGCTTGTCACGCAGCCACTGCGGGGTGACCTGCGTGTCGGAGTCGTCGCCGTCGTTGAGTCGGAGGATGTCCGAATCGCGACGGATTTTGTTCATCTCGCGTTCCTGCTCGAAGGTCATCGGCACGTAAAACCCGTCGTTGGGGTCCACGCCCCAGGTGTCGGCGCCTTCGCGGCGGTGGATGTTGCGACCGGACGGCAGGTAGTAGTAGGCGGTGGTCACCTTGATCGCGCCTTTGCCGGACTCAAGCGCCATAACCTGCTGGACCGAACCCTTGCCGAAGCTGCGGGTGCCGACGATGACGGCCCGGTCGTTGTCCTTCAGCGCGCCGGAGAGAATCTCCGCGGCCGAAGCGCTGAACTCATTGACGAGCACAACGATCGGGAAGTCGCCGACATCGTGTGCATCGGAGGCATTTTCAACACGCTCGGGGCTGTTGCGACCCTTGGTCGAAACGATGCGCCCGGACGAAAGGAACATGTCGCTGATCTCGACGGCCTGTGAGAGCAACCCGCCGGGGTTGTAACGCAGATCGAGGATCAGGCCTTTGAAGTCCTGTGACTTAAGCTCGTTGATCGCACCGAGCAGGGCGGCGGCCGAGGGATCGGAGAACTGGGTCAGGCGGATGTAGCCGACCTTGTGGGCGGGATCGATCATGAAATTCCAGTGGTGATCTTTCTCGCGGGAAAAACCCTTGACGGTCTGAATCTCGATGCGCTGTCGGGTGATGGTGATGTCTTCGATCTCACCGGACAGGTGGCGCAGCTTGAGGGTGACCTCGGTGCCTTCGGGGCCGGTGATGAGCTTGACGGCTTCGGTGGCGTTCATGCCCTCGGTGGACTTGCCGTTGATCTCCATGATGATGTCGCCGGCCATGACGCCGGCTTTGAAGGCGGGGCTGTCTTCCAGGGGGCTGACGATCTGAAGCTGATCGTTTTCCGTGCCGATCTCGGCGCCGATGCCGGAGAACTGGGCGCGCGTCTGCTTGTCGAACTGCTCGAGGTGTTCCGGCGACAGGTAGTCAGTGAACGGATCCTTGAGCGTACCGATCATGCCCTCGAGGGCGCCTTCGAGCATTTTGTTCTGATCGGGTTCCTCGACGTAATTGCGCACCAGCTCGCTGCGGACATCCACCAGCGTATCGAAGAAGTCGTACGCGTTGGAGCGGAGGGCGAGGGTGTCGGGGATGCGGCCAAGGAAAATGCCGACGAGAACGGCAAAGATCACGAATTCGAGTTTCAACCGTTGCATGAGCTGCTCCGAAGGTAATGCCTGCGACTGGTTTGTATTGTAGGCCCGGCGAGTCGTGTGTGCTACGATGTAAGCTACGTTTGAGTTCAGCGGCCCGGCCGCGTTTTTTCAGGACACCCGCTTTTGACCGACACCCATCGTACAGATTCTTCCGTCCGCACGGAGCGGGCGATTCTGGCGGCCCTGCTGCCGCCGGTCCCCTACGAGCAGAAAGGCCCCGGTTACGACCCGCTGGGCGAGTTGCGGGCCCTGACCGAGGCGGCCGGCGCGATCGTGATCGATCAACTGATCCAGTACCGCCTGCACCCGGTCTCGGGAACTTTCATCGGCAAGGGCAAGGTGCAAGAGCTGGCCGCCCTGGTCGCGGCGCAGGAAGCGCAGGTCGTGATCTTCGACAACGATCTTTCACCCTCGCAGATCTGCAACATCGAATCCGAGTGCAAATGCAAGGTGCTCGACCGCAGCGAGTTGATACTCGACATCTTCGCCGGGCGCGCCCGCACGCACGAGGCGAAACTGCAGGTCGAACTGGCCCAGCTTGAATACACCTACCCGCGCCTGGCCGGCATGTGGACCCACCTGGAGCGCATCGGCGCCGGCGCGGGCGTCGGCATCGGCACACGCGGTCCCGGTGAAACGCAGATCGAAACCGACCGCCGCATTGTGCAGTCGCGCAAGGCCGATCTGCGGCGTGAACTCGATCGCATTCAGACCCGCAAGCAGCGCGAGGTCAAACAACGCAACGTCGACTTCTACACCGTCGGCCTGGTCGGCTACACCAACGCCGGCAAGTCGACGCTCTTTAACACGCTCACCGACGCCGGCGTTGGCGCCGAAGACAAACTCTTCGCCACGCTCGACACGCGCACCCGCCGGTGGGAACTTGGCTCCGGCGACACGGTCATGCTCTCGGACACCGTCGGCTTCGTGCGTGACCTGCCGCACCACCTGGTCGCCAGTTTCCGCGCCACGCTCGAAGAGTCAGTCCACTCGGACCTGTTGCTGATCGTGCTGGACGTGTCGGACCCCGAAGCGGCCGAGCATCTGCGCACGGTCGACACCGTCCTTGAGGAAATCGGCGCGACCGAGCAGAAGCGCCTGCTGCTGCTGAACAAGATCGACCGCCTGGAAGACAACGCGCCGCTGCTGCTCTGGCAGCAGGAATATCCCGAGGCCGTCGCCATCAGTGCGGCGCGCGGGTTGGGGCTCGACAAGGTCGTCGATGTCGTTCGTTCGCATCAGCGCGGCGGGTTGATGCATCTGAAACTCCGCCTGCCGATGCGTGAGGGCAAGGCGATGCACTTTCTTGAAAATCGCGCTGAAGTGCATCAACGCGATTACGATGCCGACTCGGTCACCATGACGTTGTCGATCGGCCAGCGCCAGCTTGATCAGCTCCGCGCCACCGGGGCCAAATTCGAAGTGCTTGAAGATTCACCCCGCGCCTGAGTAGTTCTTGTCATCGGCATTCTACTGACCGTAAAAACCACCAATTTACTGGGGTATTGATCGAATTGCGTACCATATATTAACTCCATACACGTGTCGGCCGATGGTCTGCGTGGGGTCATCATCCGGCAAGCCTGAATCGGTTATATCGCATGCATGGAGAAAATAGTCAGCTCGTTCGCTGGATCGTGCTCGTGGACGATGACGATCTGCATCTGCGTCTGCTGTCGCGTCAGCTTCAACTGGTGCCGGAGATCATCAACCCCCGCGGACCGGCGCCGAAGGTGATGTCGTTTTCCGATCCACGTGAAGCGATGGAGTCATTGCCAAGCGATGGCCTGTGCCTGGTGCTCTGCGATTACGAGATGCCGGCGGGCAACGGGTTGGAATGGCTGCCGAAGTTCGTTCACGCGGGCGTCGGGCCTGTGATGCTGATGACCAGCCAGGGCTCCGAGCAGATCGCCGCCAAGGCGTTTCGCGCCGGCGCCGCCGACTACATGATCAAAGACGAGATCGTTTCCGACCCGGCGCGCTTCGGGCAGATGCTGCACGAGGCGGCGCGTCGGTATCGACTTGAAGTGATCAACCGTCAACTCAAAAGTCAGCTCAAGCAGATGACACGCGATCTGGCCCAGCGGAATCACCGCCTGGTCGAACTGTCGGAAACCGCGCATCGGTTCGTCGACGACGTGGCGCATGACTTCCGCACGCCGTTGACGATTGTGCAGGAGTACGCCTCGATCATCGACGAAGGCCTACAAGGCCCCGTCACGGAGGAACAGCATCGCGATCTGCAGGTGATTCTCGCGGCCGCGTCGGAAATGACTTACATGGTCGAAGACTTCCTGGACTCTTCCCGCCTGCGAATTCAGTCGGTGCGGATGGATCGCTGCGCCGTCGACGTGGCTTCGATCATCGACTCAGCCGAGGAGATGATTCGCGTACAGGCACAGTCGCAGAACGTGTCGGTTCAGACCAAGGTGCACGAGCATGTGCCGAACATCTACGCCGACGCGGGCAAAGCCCGGCGCGTATTGGTCAACCTGGCGGTCAACGCCATCAAGGTGTCGCCGGCCGGTACGACGCTGCGCATCGAAGCACATAAACGCCCCGACGGCGATGTTGAAATCGAAGTGATCGATCAGGGCCCGGGCCTTGACGCCGATCAGCAGAAGCGCATCTTCAACCGCTTCGAGCAGGTCGACGTGGTCACGGCCCATTCCAGCAAGGGCGTCGGACTCGGACTCAGCATCGCCACGCAGCTGGCCCGGTTGAACTTCGGCCGCCTGGGGTTGCAATCCGAGTCAGGCCGCGGCAGCACGTTCAGCTTCACTTTGCCGGCGAATGACCCGAAGCGCATCGTGTGCGGGTATCTGCACTCGATCCTGCCGATGGGGCTGGAAGGCGCCGCTGCGGCGATTCGCATCACGGCGGGTAAGAACTGGGAGCCGGGCGAACTGCGCAGCTGGCTGGCGTCGGTGAGTCCGGCTGTCGATCTGATCGTCGAGCAGGATGCCGCGCGATCAGTGATCATGCTCGGCATCTGGGCAGAACCCGCCGAGCGTGTCAACCAGATTCAACAGGCCGCGGCGCACCGAGCCAAGCATCGGCGACGCCCGGCAGACCCCATCGATGTGGAATTAATTGATCAGTGGCCCGGGCAGGCGGCGATCGCGAAGCTGGCCCGTGTGCTGTGCGAATGTTTGGAAAGGAATACTTGTGAAACCATGCATTCTATTGGTTGATGACGAGCCGCGCATCATTGCGGCGCTTCGCATTCGGTTGGAAGAGGCCGGCTTCGAGGTGCGGGCAGCGTCCAACGGCGAACAGGGCCTCGAACTGGCTCAGCAGCACCGCCCCGCGGCGATGGTGCTGGACCTGCGCATGCCGGGGCTTACTGGATTCGAGGTCTGCGAGGCACTTCAACAGGACGAGGCGTTGCGTCGCATGCCGGTCATCGTGCTTTCAGCCAACGGCGATGAAAACACACGACGACGCGCCTTCGACGCCGGCGCGTCGGACTTTCTGCCCAAGCCTTACAACTCGCTGGATGTGCTGGCGAGTCTGCGGGCTGTGCTCGGCGTCGAGGCGCGATCGCGCCTGGCTTCTTAGCCCCTCTCCCCTGGAGGGGAGAGGCTGGGTGAGGGGTGAGTCCCGGTACACCGTGATGATGTTGGCGGCGACATGGTCAGTTGATTCCACCCTCACCCCAACCCTCTCCCTGAAAGGGAGAGGGAGCATTACTCGGTCACCAGCGGGTACTGATCCAACAGTTTGCTCAACTCGGCCACGATGTCGGGGTGGTCCGCGTAGACGTTGTTCGTCTCATGAGGATCGACGGCGAGGTTGTAGAGTTGGCCGGCAGGGCCGCTGGATTTGGGTTTAATCCGGGCCGGGCGGGTGAATCCGCCGGAGCCGAGGATGGGGATCAACTTCCACGAACCTTTACGGATGGCGCGCGTGCGGCGGAAGGTGCCTTCAGAAAGCAACGTCTGTCGCAGGGCCGATTCATCCGTGATATGACCGGTCAACGCGGGCAGCATGTTCACTGAATCCTCCGCGTCGCCGGGCTTGAGCGTGTGATCGACGACGGCGGCGAGCGTGGCCAGCAGATCGACCTGGCAGATCAGGCGATCGTTGACCGCGCCGGCCTGAACCTTCCCGGGCCAGCGGACAAGGAACGGCATGCGGTGGCCGCCTTCCCAGAGATCACCTTTCATGCCGCGAAACCCGCCGGTTGCATCATGGCCCAGGCGCTTCACATCGTCGGGATACCACACCGGGCCGTTGTCGCTGGTGAACACCACGATCGTGTTGTCGGCCAGACCCGCCTTGTCGAGAGCGATCAGCACGCGTCCGACGTTGGCATCGACGTAGCTGACGAAATCGCCATACATCGACGCACCGCTGCGCCCGCGGAAGTCATCCGGCGGCAGCCACGGCGTGTGCGGGGCGGTCAGCGCCAGGTAAAGCATGAACGGTTTACCTGAAGCATCGGCGCCGCGTTCGGTCAGATAGTCGATCGCGTGATCAGTCAGCGTCGGCAGCACCTCGGTCATTTTGAAGTTCGGGGCGATGGGGCCGCCACGCCAGAAGGCGCCTTGAATTTTGGTCCAGCCTTCTGAGTTGTTGTCGTCGATGTGACCGCTCGGCGGCTGTACCGCGCGGTGACCCGAGAAGTAGTAGTAGGGCGGAATGTCCAGCGAGGCGGGGATGTTGAAGCTGAGGTCGAACCCGTGATCGACCGGCCCGCCGCGGATGTCGGTATAGTCTTCGGCGCGGACATCGACGCCGAGATGCCACTTGCCGATGGCGGCGGTGGTGTATCCGTGCTGACGAAGCATCGAGGCGATGGTCAGTCGCCCGGGCTCGATGATCGGGCCGTCACGCCACTTCAGCGCATTGCGCGTCGGGTAGCGCCCGGTCAGCAGACTGTACCGCGTCGGGGTGCACCAAGACGCTGGTGAATGCGCATCGGTGAAGCGCATGCCCTGTGCGGCGAGCTTGTCGAGGTGGGGCGTGGGGACTTTGCCATCGGGGTTGTAGCAGTGCAGATCGCCGTAGCCGAGGTCATCGACGAGGATGATCACGACGTTGGGCTTGTCCGCGGCGCTGACCTCGGCGGTCATCAGCACCACGATGGACATGAGCATAAGAACGCAGTGCAGTAGAGTTCGCATCTGGGTAGCGTCGCAAATTGGCGGCGGTTGTCAAACACTGATGCGCCACGCGGCGGTGATTTTGGAGTCGCCGTAACGCGGAGGTTATATTGGCGTTGATGTGTCGCATTTTTCCGCTGGTCAGCACCCCCGCCTCCTTGGAGTATGCAACGTGACAAAACACCACACGATGAATCGGATCACCCCTTCACGCCGCCGCGGGATTCGCCGGCCCTGGCTCGGCGTGCTGTTGGCGGTATACGGTCTGCTCCTTGCGGACGCCAGATCGGAGGATCAACACGCCGCGGCGGTGACCGATGCGGCGTCGAAGGTGCTGACGGTGGACAGTTCGGCGTTTGCGTTTTCACCCGGAAACTGGGTCGGCGATGACGGACGCGGAGGCAAACTCTACCGGCAGACATGGAACCCGGGGGCGTATGTGCGCATCACCTGGACCACCGAAAAGGCAAAGGTTTCACCGGTCCTTCTGCTGGACACTTCGATGTATCCCGCCGATACCGGCAGGCCCGTGCTCGCGGCCAACCTGGATGGCGTGTGGACCTCGAATCTGCCGTGCGACAAGCAGGTGTCGATCCCGGGACTCAGCGGTCCGGGACAACACGAGTTGACGGTCTACTTGAAGAAGTCGGTTCAAGACAATCGGTGGGGCACGCCGGGGGTCAGCGCCACCAACGTGCTGCGCATCACGGGCCTGAAGGTCGATGCCGACAGCCAGCCCGGTCGCGAGCCGGCGCATACCCCGTGGGTTTTGATCGTGGGCGACAGCATCACCGAGGGGATCGGCGCCCAGGAACTGGAGGGCTATTCCTATCTGGTCGGCCAGGGCATGCGCACGCAGGGTTATGAATACTGCATCAGCGCCTGCGGCTGGAGCGGGTGGATTCACCGCGGTGATAATCCCCCGGGCGACGTACCGGGTTATTACACGATCACCGATTCAGCCGACGGAACCGGCGGCAAATATCACGATGCGGACAGCCGCTGGAACAAGATCGACGCCAATCACTCTTTGCTGGACTCGCGCGGCCGTCTCAGCGCCTACGGGCAGGTGGATCAGGAGCCGTCGGTGGTTCTGATCAACTACGGAACTAACGATGCGATCCATCACAAGAACCCCAGCGATGTGAAAGCCAGTATGGCCCAGGGGCTGGCCGCGTTACGCCGGGCAGCGCCGGAGGCGCATCTGTTTGTCCTCATCCCATTCGGTCAGTACATGGCGGGTGAACTCAAGCAGACCGTCAACGACTACCGGGCAGCGCACCCCGATGATCAGCGCGTCATGATCATTGACCTGGGCGCCGGCGCGGCACGGGCGCTGCGAGACAATGGCTACTGGGGCGGGCTACATCCCAACCCCCGCGCTCATGCGGTGTTTGCCTCACAGATCACGGCTCAGATGGTGGCGCGGTTGTGTCAGGCTGGTGCGATCAAACCCTGACGGGCAAGGCGGGCGATGATCAGACAAACGGCCAGATCAACGGGATGATTCCGATGCAGAGGCCGGCGATGAAGATCGTCAGCGGCAGGCCGAGGCGGACATAGTCACTGAAGCGGTAACCGCCGGGGCCGAAGACCATGAGGTTGGTCGGGTAGCCGATGGGGGTGGCGAGACTGGTGGCGGCGGCGATGGTGACGGCGACGGCGAAGGGCATGAAGCTGACGCCGAGGTCGGCGCTGGTGGCCAGGGCGATCGGCAGCACGAGTACGGCGGCGGCCTTGGCGGTGATGACGGCGGCGAGCACGGCGGTGAGTATGAACACGACGCCGAGGGCGAAGTGCGGATCGTGCAGGCCGGCGAGCAGGCCGTGACCGAGCACGTAGGCCAGGCCCGAATGACTCATCGCTTTGCCGAGGCCCAGTGCCGCGGCAATGACCAGCAGCACCTGCCAGTCGATCGACTTGCGGGCGTCGGTCGCGCTGCAGCAGCGGGCAAAGATCATCAGCCCGGCGGCCAGCATCGACGCCTGCACCATGCTCAACGCGCCCAGCGAGACGATCACGACCATTACCGCGAGAATCGCCAGCGCCGCGCCGGCGCGCTCGTGGCGCAACGGGCGTGAATTGTCGACGCTGGAGACCAGGTAAAAATCGCGGCTGTTGCGCTGCTGCTGGGCGAAGTTGGCGCGGGCTTCGAGCAGGAGGGTATCGCCGGGTTGCAGGCGGATGTCACCGATTTTGCGGCGGATGCGTTCGCCGTTGCGCGACACGGCAATGACCGCGGCGTTGTAGACCGTGCGGAAGCGCCCCTCGCGGATGGTCATGCCGACCAGCGGGCAGGTGTTGGACACGACCGCTTCGATCAGCGTGCGGTTGGTGCGCGGCTCGTCGATTTTGAAGACCTGATTCGTGGCGGGAACCAACCCGCGAATCTTCTGAAGATCAACGACCGACTCGACGATGCCGGCGAACACGAGGCGGTCGCTGGCGCAGAGTTTGACATTCGACGACACGGCCGGCAGCACCTGCTGATCGCGCTCGATCTCGATGAGGTAGAGCCCGGGCAGATGACGCAGGCCGGCGGCTTCGATGGTCTGATCGACCAGTGGGCTACCGGGCTCGACCAGCATTTCAACGGTGTACTGCCGGGCGTCGGCCTGCTCGCCGAACACCGGCACGCGATCCGGCAGCAGCCACCGAGCCGCCAGCAGCGTGAACCCGATGCCGACCGCCAGGCAGGGCAGACCGATCCACGTGAGCTCGAACATGCCCAGCCCGGGCAGATTCGCCTCGTCCAGCAGCCAGCCGTGCACGATGAGGTTGGTGCTGGTTCCGATGAGCGTGCAGGCGCCGCCGAGGATCGAGGCGAACGACAACGGCATCAACAGCTTCGACGGCGAGATGCGGTGCTTGCGGGCCCAGTCGTCGACGACCGGCAGCAGCATCGCCACCAGCGGTGTGTTGTTCATGAATGCGCTCATCAGGGCGGTGGGGCCCATGATGCGCGCCTGGGCGCCGACGAGGTTTTTCGGATTGCCGAGCATGCGGGCAACGACCCAGTTCAGCCCGCCGGTTTCGCGCAGCCCCGTGGCGACGACGAACAGCATGGCGATGGTGATCACGCCTTCGTTGGCGAAACCCGCAAAGGCATCCGCCGGGCCGATCACGCCGGCGCGCCACGCCCCGTCATCACCCGGTACTGGCATGATCAGCAGCAGCCCCAGCCCGCCGAACATGATCACGTCCGGCGACCGGCGCGTGCACACCAGCATCGCCAAGACCAGCGACAACACCCCGAGCGTCACCCAAGCCTGATATTCCATGTCAATTCTTCTTCGGCACTTTACTTGGCCCAGTTCCAATGCTATCAAGATTCGTGATGATCGCCTATCAAACACGTTATCTGCTGATCGCGCTGGGGCTTTGCATGTTGTCGCTGGCGGCATGCCAGGCGCCGCCGGTCGTGACCGACCTCGAGGCCTACGACTTCGAAGACCCCACAGCCCCGACGACGATGCCCCCGCCGGCGTCGTTGTACACGCTCAAGTCCGACAGCATCAAGCTGATGGTCACCGCCGGGGACGGCGTCGGCGAAGTCGTGAACATCGATGTGACCAAGGTCAACGACGACGCAGACTTTCCCTACCGCCGCGCGCTGCCGGGCGATCGCATCGAACACGTTGGCTACGCGGCCGACGGATCGATCATCGTCGGGGCGGTGGAGGATCTATCGCACAATGTGATCACGTATTTCGATCCGCCGATGCCGCTGTTGCCGGTGAATCTGAAGCCGGACGAGCCGCAGTCGTTCAAGTCGAAGATGAAGATCGTCTCGCGGAAAAACCCGCAGATGGTCACCGACACCGGCGAAGCCAGCAAGACGATCACACACGACGCCGACCAGACGGTCGTCACTCCCGTCGGCAAGTTCAAAGCCTACCGCGTGCATGCGACCTACACCGCGGTGCTGAAGACCGCTCGTGTTCAGACCGCTGAAGATGCGTGGTACAACCCGAAGTTGGGGCTGGTCGCGGAGCGGGATTCTGAAACAGTCACCGCTTTGATCTTGCAATGGACCAATAAAAAGACGATAATTCGCAGCCAGAGATGAATTGGCTCGCGAATTTAACCTTTGATCGAACCCGTTGCGGGGCCGCGGTGGCTGTGTTTGTGCTGCTGTTGAGCCTGGCGGGGTCGTGTTGCGCGGCGACGGATCTGCTGCTGGTCGATGAACCTTTCGACGGGCCGCTGGAGACTTCGACGTCGGTGTCGCCGCATTGGTTTGACACGACAGGGGGCGGATTTGAGGTTTATCCGTCCGGCGGGGCGTCCCAGCGGGTGCTTTCGACGACGTATGACCACGATGCGAACGGCTCGACGCCGCAGGTGACGATCCCCGGGGCGATCGAGGTCAACGACAGCGCCGGAACCGTCACGCTGACCGCAGAATTCACCCTGCCGAACAACGTGGATACCGAACAGACCGGGCTGCTGAAGTTTTTCGCCGCCTACCGGGGGTATAACGCGATCTTTCCGAATCCGACGGTCTCGCTGACGAACGTGACTGACAGTCGGACGGTGCTGGCAGCTTCGAACGTCATTTTTAATGCCGACAAGGGCATCTGGCAGATCAACACCCGCCAGATCTCGCTACTGGCCGGCGACCTCGGCGACACCTTCCGGCTGAACTTCTACGGTGGCGGCTCGGATAACAACAACGGCCTGGAACTCACCGATGTCACCTTCGCCGTGGCGACGGTCGTTGTGCCCACACCGGCCGCGGCGACGATGGGCCTTTTGCTGCTGGCGGGGTTCGGCCTGGGCCGGCGGCGAGACCGACTTTTTTAAATTTTCCACGTTAAATCAGCTTCGGGGCGGGAATCCTCTTACGGATTGTTACGTTATTCCGTGGCCCTGAGACGCATGATGACGCAGGAACCGCATATTTCCGCCGAGTTTGGTCTTAGCTTAACACGCTATCAGACCTCGCTTTATGCGTACATTCTCTCGCTGGTCCCCGATCGCAACGCCGCCGAAGACATCCTCCAGGAGACGAATCTGACCCTGTGGGAAAAGGCCCAGCAGTTTGAGGCGGGGTCCGACTTTCTGGCCTGGGCGACGACGATCGCCCGCTACAAGGCTCTGCACGCCCGGCGTGACTATGCCCGGGATCGACTGCAGTTTTCACCGGCGGTCACCGAACAGCTCGCCGACCGAATGGCCGAGCGGATCGCGGGGGTCGACACCCGCCGGCGGGCGCTGCGGGACTGTCTGGCCAAGCTGCCGACCGACGATCAGCAGATGCTCGCCCAGCGCTACCACGCCGAGGGGTCCGTTCAGCGGCTGGCCGCCCAGACCGGACGGACCGCGTCGGCCGTTTCACAAAAGCTCTACCGCCTGCGCGCGATTTTGATGGAGTGTGTCCGCAAGACACTGGCCCAGGACGCATGAACGACCAAGCGTCACATCCCGATGCCCTGCGCCCGCTGCTGATCGCCCTCAGCGACGGCACGCTGGTTGCCGATCAGTGGGACCGGCTCAACGACCTGCTCGACAGCAATGTCGAAGCGCAGGACCGTTACCTGGATCATCTGATTCACGAGGCGCTGCTGCACCGCGAGTTCAGCCAGCGGGTAGAAGACAGGGTTCAGACCGATCAGCCCA
Organism: Planctomycetales bacterium ZRK34; assembly: GCA_014873095.1. GTDB lineage: Bacteria > Planctomycetota > Phycisphaerae > Phycisphaerales > Zrk34 > Zrk34. Next base: position 465,237 of record CP050848.1, on the reverse strand, counting down.
CGCCGACGCTGAGGCGCAGCCGAAGCGTCTGGTACCCGCTCGCCGCCGCAGCGATGATCGCGCTGGCGGTCACCGCCTGGTTTGTGTTCTGGTCGCCTGCTTCGGAAAGTGAAGTCGGCCCGTCGCAGTCGCAGGCTTTGGCGCTGCTGTCGGATGTCGAATACGCCCGCTGGGGCAAGTCGACGTTGCCGACGGCCCTGGGCAGCGACCTGCCGGCCGGGCGGTTGCAACTCGAAGCCGGCGCCGCGCAGGTGATGTTCCGCAGTGGGGCGGTCGTCGACATGACCGGGCCCTGCGAGTTTGAAGTGCTCGACAGTGGGCGTGCGTTTTTACACAAAGGGCTCATCCACGTGCTGGTGCCCGAGCAGGCGCGCGGGTTCACCGTCGAAGCGCCGGCGGGAGCGCGCGTGATCGACCTGGGCACCGAGTTCATCATGCATGTTGACGCCGGCGGTCAGACCTGGGCGCAGGTGACGCGCGGCGTGGTGCGCATGACCATGGCGGATCAATCCCATCGGCTGGTCGCCGGTCAGTCGGCCGTCGCGATGGCGACCGGCACGCTGCGGCTGGCCGCCCCGGGTGAGCACCGCTTTGCGGTTACGCCTGCGTTCGACGTGATCGAACTGGGCAACCTGTTTGACGATGCCGCCGGCGATACGCTGGCCGATGCGATTTATACCGATACGCCGAAGCGGGCCCCGACGGATCAGTCGCTGGGCGTGTGGCATGTGCAGACCGGGCAGCTTGATCGGCCGCAGGCGGTCGGGCCGAACATCATGATCGATCTGTCGACGATCGGCGGCGGCGAGCCGCAGGCCGGCCCCCCGGCCAACGATGCCGCCCGTGCAATGGGCAATTACGAATTACGCCTCGGTGCTGACGACACACGCACTCGCCAGGGCATCGGCATGCACGCCAACGCGCTGATCAGCTTCGATCTGCACACCATCCGAGCGGCTGGCGGACTGTCGACGAATCTGCCGATGCACTTCCGCGCGACCGGCCGGGTCAATCCGTCGGCCATCCATGGCGGGGGCGGCTCGGTCGTGCTGGTGGCCATCGTGTGCAACGATCGCGGGCCGATCGCCGGATATGTCAACGGTCAACTGCGACCGATGCAGCAGGCTGCCGACGGCGTGTGGTCCTTTGACGGCCCGACGCCCCAGTTGCTCTCGGTGATGTCCGAGCCGGTCGATTTCGACGCTGCGATCGGACCCGACGGCGCGTACCTGGTGATCGCCTGTCTCGGCGGCGAAAACGGCATATCCGCAGACCATGGCGTCTTCATCGACGCCCGCCTCGTTTTGAATGACAAAGACCATACCCCCTCGACGGGTGAATGAGACCTCGAACCGAAGGAGATCCTGATGCTGAGCAAAACCCTGTTTCAACCGATGAGCTTCGCCCTGGCGATTGCCGCGGCCATGACGCTACCGGTCTCGGCGGCCGAAACGCTCGTTCCGCTGGACAACCTGCTGGACGACAACGCCGCCACCTCCCTGGCCGACGCCATCGCCAGCGACACCTACGGCGCCTCGGCCGGCACCGACGACCTCGGCGTTGTGACGGTCATTGACGCAGGCCATTCGCAGGCGATGAATACAGCCGTCACCATCGCGCCCGGCCTCAGCTTTGATTACTCCAGCGTCGGCGGCGGCTCCGTCAATCCCCGCGCGATCCAGAACGACCGATGGGGCAATCCCGAGCCGATCCGCACCACCGGCACCAGCACCGGGTACACGACCGGCGGCAAAATCGAAGACGGCCTCGGCATGCACGCCAACTCGCTGATCACCTTCGACCTCAACGCGCTCCGCAGCGCCGGGCTTGAATCGACCGCCGCGCTGTTCACCGCCTACTACGACCAGAACGACGACCAGGCTGCCAACGGTTCGCACCGCGGCACCGTCGTGGTCTCCGACGTCTACGGCAACGTGATCGCCGGTTATGTCAATGGCCAGAAAGTCGACGTGACCAAGGCCGGCGGGGTGTGGTCTTTCACGGGCACGATCCCCGGAACCCAGAACGGCTCAGCCGCCACCGGTGTCAACTTCAACGTCGGCCTGGCGAAGAACGCTGCGTACATCACCCTCGCCGCCACCGACACCGATGTCACCGCCGACCACGCCGTCTGGTCCACCCCCCTGATCAACGCCGCGCCCGTGATCCAACTCGGCAATCTCTTTGACGATGCCAACACCGCCACGCTGTGGAACGCCCTGGCGACCGATACCTACAAAGCTTCCGCCGGTACTGACGACCTCGGTGTCGACACCCTGCAGTCCGGCAATCTCGACGTCGCCCAGAATCTGAATACCGGCGGCGTTCAGTTCAACTTCGCCTCCGCCGGCGGCGGATCGGCCTCCTCCGACGGCCTGGTCAACGACGCCATCGGCGCCGGCGGCACCAGTCGCCCGCCCCTGCGCCTCGATGGCACCGCGGCAGGCTTCCCCGATTCCGTCGACTGGGACACCAAGATCGAAGACGGCATCGGCGTCCATGCCAACCGCTTCGTCACCTTCGACCTCGATGAAATCCGCGACGCCGGCGATCTCGGCGCCACCGGCTTCCAGTTCACCACGCAGGCCGGTCTCAACGACTCCGGCATCGCCAACAACAACAACGACGGCATCCTCGCCGCCGTCCTGCTGTCCGACGACACCGGCGTCATCGCGGGCTACATCAACGGCCAGCTCATCGACCTGACCGAGTCCGGCGGCATCTGGTCATTCGATGCCATCAACGACACCATCCCCGACAAATACACCGCCACCTCCGCTCAAACCAGCGCCTTTTTCGACATCTTCATCGACTTCGATGTCAAGTACCTGACGCTGGCAGCCATCGGCGGATCCAACATCAACACCGATCACGTCGCCTTTGTCGATGCCAACCTCGTCACCGCCGTTCCCGCGCCCGTCGCGCTGCCGGCCGGCCTGACGCTGCTGGGCGCGATGACCCTGCGCCGTCGTCGCTGATACGGACTGACCCATGCTGATTCACCCGCAGATTGCGAATCGATCGATGGAGAAACGAACCATGCAAAAGCTCAGCCAAACCCTCTTCGCTCTGGCTTTAATGCTTATGTTCACCGCCGCCTCGCACGCCGCGGGCATCATCAGCGTCAGCTATACCCTCGACGGCGACACCAGCGGTGGTGGTTTTCTCAGCTCAACCGAACTGGCAGGCGCCCCCGGCGTCCGCGCCGACAACTGGAACAACCTCATCAACGGCGCCCCGCTGGACAACACCGCCACCGATGACGACGGCACCGCCATCGGCGGCACGTTTTCGGTCACTGCCAATCTCGTCACACCGACCAACGGCATTCATGCCGACCGCAACGGCGCCGGCCTGATCAACGACCCCGAAATGTTCAGCGGTGTCTTCGATGTGTTCACCACCGCCAGCGTGACCGTTACCGATGTGCCGTATGACCTGTATGACGTTTACGTCTACATGCGTGATGATGCCAGCACGCGCGGCGGATCGTTCACGATCGGTGGTAAGACGATCTATCTGCGCGGCGGGGTCGGCAACCCCGCCAGCGACGGCACAGGCTATGTCCAGTCGACCGACACCACCTTCGGTGCGGGAACCGACATCGACCAGGGCAACTATGTGCTGTTCCGTCAGCTCAGCGGGTCGGACTTTACGCTCATCGCCAATGCGGTCAACGCCGGCGACTCGGTCACCCGCAACAAGTGGCCCGGTTTCCAGATTGTTCAGACGGTGCCGGCGCCCGCGGCTCTGCCGGCCGGGTTGGCGCTGATGGGCCTGCTGGGGCTGCGCCGCCGCAAGTGTTGACATGTTGGTGAGGGGAGCTCACGACTGTCAAGGAAGATTCATGCGTCGAAACCCATTTGCCTTCACGTTGATCGAACTGCTGGTCGTCGTCAGCATCATCGCGCTGCTGATCGCCATCCTGCTGCCGAGTCTGGCCAAGGCACGCGAGCAGAGCAAGATCATCGTGTGCTCGACCAACGAGCGCACGCTGATGCAGTCGACGATCATGTATTCGCTGGACTACAAGGGCCGCGCCCCGCTGCACGGGTCAGGGCCATTCGTCGATGGGTATCCCGTGGCCCCGTTCTGGGATTATCGCCTGACCCGGTACGTCGGCACCGCGGAATACGATCCGCATATCTTTTCCTGCCCGGGGGTGCTTTCCGCTTGGGACAAGACCGACAAGAAAAACGCACGCACTTACCGCATGAACCTCATCGTCGGCGGGTGGGACGCCAAGAACAACGTCAACACCGATCAACCGCTGCTCAGCGATTTCAAGATCTCCGATCGCACAATCGTCTACGGCGAAAGCTGGAATGTGTGGACCTTCAACGTCATCTACGGGTGGAACATCCGCCGGTGGTATGACATCGCGGTGGCGCATCTGTGGGAAGACGACTTCGTGACCACGGCCTGGGGTGAGCGCCCGGCCCGGGGCGGCAGCAATTTCGCCTTCGTCGACGGTCACGTGGCCTTTTACCGGCATATTGATGGTTACCTCGACAACCGCGTGGACAATCTGATCATCAATCCCGACGTCGACTTCTGATGCGGCGAAACGCTTTTACCATCATTGAACTGCTCGTGGTCGTCAGCATCATCGTGCTGCTGATCGCGATATTGATGCCGTCGCTGAGCAAGGCGCGCGACACGGCCCGGCAGGTGGCGTGTCTGTCGAATCAGCGTCAGATCGCGGTCGGGGCGGTGAGTTCAGCCAGCGAATCCAAGGGCAAACTGCCGCGCTACCTGACGTGGGCTTCGCATTTCGTGTCCGGCACCGGCAATGTGGATGCCCGCCCGTACCTGCTGCGCCACATCAGTGAAGACCCGCGCGTGTTCTACTGCCCGGCCGATACGATCAACGCGGTCGACAATCCGAAGTACGGCTGGTATGCCAACGAGGCCAATCCCTACGCCTCGCGCTACATCTCCTACTCGCCGATCGGCATCTGGGAGCAATCTATCAGTGGCCTCAGTAGCACGCTCATCCAATGGCCCAAGCACTACACCGCGCTACCGCTGAACACGTCACCGTCCATCGGTGACCAGGGCAATCGCCCGACGACCATGTCCGAGGCATCGCACGCCTCGGAATTGGCGCTGGTGACCGATTCGCAGATTTCCTGGGACGCCTCACAGGGCCTGAGCTTCACCTACCCCGGCGACGGCCTCTGGCTGGACTCGACCAACTACTACAACCGCTTCGCCTATCCGCATCGCACGCGGGACGGCGCCTGGGCCGGGACCAACACGGTGATGTTCGACGGCTCGGGGCGGTGGGGCAGCTTCGACGAAATTTTCGACGCTTCCGAGCCCTACCCTCACGGGGCCAAGTGGTTCATGCACTACCAGCGCGGCACCTACGAATGCCCGATGTTCTGGTAAACCCGAGGCCCGCATCACGTATTTTTTCCAAATAATCAGACAAATCACCCCCGCAGGCGACGATACACCCGTGGCGAAGTACGATTTCGCCGGGTTGTCGATATGCAAAGCGAGCAACACGAACAATTTGCAAAGCAGTTTATCCGTTGCCAAGGCAAGGTTTACGGGTATATTGCCACGTTGCTGCCGCGAGCCGACGACGCTGAGGAAGTCTTTCAGCAGACCAGTCTGGTGCTGTGGAAGAAGTGGGACGAGTTCGATCTGTCGCGGCCGTTCGTGCCCTGGGCCTGCAGCATCGCCCATTTTGAGGTGATGAATTTCCTGCGCCGTCAGCGGACGGGGCGGGTATTTCTCAGCGACAGCGTCATGGCGCAGGTCGCGGCGGATCGACTCGATGCTGGTGAAGACCTGGACCGCCGATCCGAGGCGCTGAGCCGCTGTTTGGAGCAGTTGCCCGATGCTCAGCGTGATCTGGTCGAGCGGTGCTACGTCAGCGCGGATTCGATCAAGCATGTCGCCGCGGAGATGGGCCGCACCGCCAACTCGGTCTACATGACGCTTCGCCGGATTCGCACAGCCCTGCTGGACTGTGTTCGCTCCCGCATCGCGCAGGAGGATGTGCGATGAGCCACGACCAACTGCTTGAACTGATCGGGTGCATGTGCGACGGCACCGCGACGGCCGCGCAGCGCGATGCGCTGGACCGCCTTTTGGCCGACGACCCCGAAGCGCGATTCCTTTACATCGAACACCTGGACCTGCACGCCCGGCTGCAGTGGCGCCAGCGTGGCCGCGCCCAGACGATCATCGAACAGCCCACGCCGACGCTGAGGTCCAGCCGAAGCGTCTGGTCTTCCGCCCTCGCCGCCGCCGCAGTGATCGCACTGGCCATGACCGCCTGGTTCGTGTTCACCCCCGATGCTTCGACACAGAGCGCGGCACCCGGCCGCCAGGTGAGCCACGTGGCGATGATTTCGGAGATTTCATCCGACGCGGTGTTCGCCGACGCGCCGGAGCCGATGCGGCAGGCGCTGGAACTGACCTCGGGCGTGGTGAAGATGACCGCGGGGCGGATGCAGTTGATGTATCACAGCGGGGCGGTGGTCGATCTGACCGCTCCATGTGAATTTGAAATCACGGGAACCAATCAGGGCTTTCTGCATCGCGGCTCGCTGGACGCGCTGGTGCCGGCGCGAGCGGCCGGGTTCACGGTGCATACGCCCGGCGGGGTGCGGGTCGTCGACCTGGGCACGCGGTTCACGCTGGTGGTCGGCGATGATCAGGCTTCGCTGTTGCGGGTGATCACCGGGCTGGTGCAGGTCACGACCGACCAGGTGAGCAGTCAGCAGGTGGCTGCCGGCCAGGCGGTGGCGGTGCGCAGCGGGCAGGTCACGGCCGTGGCCTTTCACGATCCGCGCGATACGCTGGCGTATCTCCGTTTTGAGCAGCTTGATCAGAACGCGGTCGACGCCCGCCTGTTGACTAACGACGCTGAAGGCCATCCCCCGGCCCATCTGCGCGGCGGCGAGATCGTCAGCGATTGTTTCGATCCGATCGTACCATTGACCGGCCTAGACAATCGGGCCTCGCTGGCGCTGAACCGAAACGGCGGCCGTGTCGAACACGTCGAGCTCGTCGACACCCTCGGCGCGGCGCTTGGCGATGACGGTGTCACGATCGAGGCATGGGTTCGTTTGGACGAGCCCGGCACATCGAAACGTCAGCCGCTGGTCCAGTGCAAGCGCATCGGCGACTCGGACCAGCAGATGGCCTTCCAACTGATGGCTCAAGCCGGCGCCACGCAGCGCTCACCGCGCCCGGATGTGATGGCCTTCTGCGTCGGCGACGGCGAGACGGCCTACTTCATCTTCAGCAAGCTGGGCATCACCGATACCGACTGGCACCACATCAGCGCCGCCTACGATCCGCAGGCCGGGACGCTGCGATTCACATTGGATGATCAGGTTGAGCATGTGGCCGCCCCGCGCATCCGTCCGCATGTTTCGCGCGGGCCGGTGGTCATCGGCGCCCACTCTTCGATAACCGGCAAGTTCGACGCCGTGCTCAACGGCGGTGTTGACGAACTACGCATCAGCCGTGGTGTACTGCCCATGGATGCGCTGCTGACGGCCCCGAACCGGTCAGCACCTCACCAAACGACTTCACTAAGCAATCATGACGAATCAGAAGGAGATACCCCATGAGAATTCGCAAGCAATTCAGTGGTCTGGCCGCTGCGTGTGTGATCACGATGGCTCCGGCGTTGGCCTCCGCGGCCGTGGTCAAACCCGCCGAACTCAGCGATCTGTTGCTGTGGTACCGTGCCGATGATCTGACCGCCACCACCGCCGCCGGCGGCAGCGTCACCAGCGTGACCGACGCCTCGGGCAACAGCAACGACGCCGGCACGATCTCCGGCTATAGCGCCGCGACATTCGACATCACCGATGTGCCGACGATCTCGTTTGACGCAACGCTCAAAGATGCCCTGGGCGCGATCGACACGCTCGGCGGCTCCGGCGTCAACGATGTGACCATCATCACCGTCTACAAGAGTTCCAACGTCAGCGATTCCGAATCGCGCCCGATGGGCTTCGGCGGCACCGGCATCGACGGCGGTTCCGTTCAGAAAAACATCAACCTCGCCAACGACCCCTCGCTCCGCTTCGACGGGGCTGCCATCGCCAGCTACGGAACCTCCATTACCGCGGATGAATATTTCACCCGCTCGGTGACCCGTAGCGGCAACACCTTCACCGACTATTTCAACGGCACGCAGGTCAAAAGCGCCAACCAGTCGCTTTCCGGCCCCATCGTCGATGAGTTCTACCTCGGTGACCTGCACGCTGACGGCAATCCCGGCGGCGGTGGCGCCTCCGATCATCAGGTCGCCGAAGTCATCGTCTACAACCGCGCCCTGTCGACCACCGAGCGCCAGTCCGTTGAAAATTACCTGACCGCCAAGTACTACTCGAATGCCTACTACCGCTTCGAGGAAGGCGCCGACGGCGCGATCCTGTCCGACTTCGGCGGCGCGCTGGACCACACCGTCAATCTCAACAACGGCACCGGCGTCAACTCCGTGTCTTTCTCCGCCGACACCGCCAACAACGCAGTTCCGCTGACCGGTTCGGCCAACAACCTGTCGGCCGACTTCGAACGTGGCAGCAATCAGCGCATCGTCGTCGCGGATGACTCGTCGATCAGCTTCGGCGATTCGAGTTTCACCATCGAGTCTTATGTTAAGTTCGAGACGCTGGCGGATGGCACCGGCTCCCGGCAATACCTTGTCTGGAAAAAGGGCGCCTCGGCGGCGGCTGATTCGCAGCTCGATTACGGTATCGTCTTCGCTGAGCAGGGCGGCTATAGCGCTACAAGCAACGGCGAACTCGTCTTCGTGCAGGGTAACGGGTCCAGCACCCACTCAGTCGCTTCCGGTCTTGTGATCAACGACGCCACCGACTGGCACTACATCGCGGTATCTTTCGATGCGGTCAACGACATTGTCCGGTTCATCCTCGACGACCAAGTCGTCGAACTGTCCAATACATTCACCGCGGCGGCCAACGGCTTGGACCTGGTCCTCGGCGGCCACATCAGCGGCACGGGCGTCTGGACCCGCTACGACGGCCTGATGGACGAGCTACGCATCACCGGCAGCTACCTGGAACTTAACTCCCTGTTGAACATCCCGACGCCTGCCGCGCTGCCCGCGGGCATCGGCCTGATGGGCCTGCTGGCGACGCGCCGCCGGCGCGGTTGAGGCTTGCGAGCAGTCCGCAGGTTTGCCGGATACACAGAAGAGGTTGAAAAACGTAAAGGAGCTTGATTCGTGAACAGCAAAATCAACACCCTGGCATTGATCGCCACGATGGCTTTCAGCGCTTCGGTTGTTTCAGCCGACACGGTCGCCTACTACCGTTTTGACAATGACGGCAAAACCGCCGGGCAGACCGCCGACACCATCGTCGATGAAACCGGCGCCAACAATGGCGCTGCCTTGAAAGGCGGCGTTGGGACCGATCCGCTGTCGGTGTACAGCTCGGATGTGTTCGGCGCCGAGGTGCCACGCACCACCGAACCCAACAGCCTGTCGCTGGATTTCGAGCGCGGCGAGTTTCAGTACGTCCAGGTCGCCGACGACGCTTCGCTGGACTTCGGCGATTCCAGTTTCACCATCGAAGCGTGGGTCAAGCTCGAATCGCTCGCCGGTGGCGCTGCCACCAACCAGCACCTGCTCTGGAAGAAAGTCGCCTCCGGTGTCACCGATGCGAATCTCGACTACGGCGTGGTCATCGCCGCCGCCGGCAACTACGGCGCCTCCGCCAACGGCGAATTGATGCTCAATCAGGGCAACGGTTCATCCGCCAAGCAGGTCGGCTCCGGCCTGTTTCTCAACGACACCAGCGACTGGCATTATCTCTCCGTCGCCTTCGATGCGGACAATGACCTCGTGCGTTTCGTGCTCGATGGCCAGGTTTCCACCGTCGCCAACACCTTCACCGCGGCGGCCAACGCCGGCGAACTGATCATCGGCGGCCACTTCGACGGCGGCGGCGCGTTGAACAACCGTTTCGACGGCCTGATCGACGAACTGCGAATCTCCAACGAATTCCTCCCGTACGACTCCCTGTTGAGCGTGCCGACGCCCGCAGCCCTGCCCGCCGGGTTGATCCTGCTGGGCGTGATGCAGGGTGTTCGTCGTCATCGGCGATAGCCACGATGCAACGCATCGCGGTCCGCGGATCGTTGATCCGCGGCTATTGAAAGTGAGCAACATGCGCCAACGCGCCTTCACACTCATCGAACTGCTCGTCGTCGTCAGCATCATTGCGCTGCTGATTTCGATCCTGTTGCCGAGTTTGTCCAAGGCACGCACCGTCGCCAAAGCCACCGCCTGCGCGTCCAACCACCGCCAACTCGGCACCGCCGCGCAGATCTATGCCACCGAATACCGCGGGATGATCCCGATCGGCACCGAAACCCCCGGTCCCAACAAGAGCAAGGACTGGCGGTACAAACTCGCCTATCAGTTCGGCGTCAAGTCCATCGATAATTACAACAATCCCGTCGAGTTTTACGAAATCCGCGCCGCGTCCGTCTACGACTGCCCGCTGGCGGCGTTTCCGATCAGCGAGCCGGTCACCGTCGTCGTCGGCTCCGAGGGTGATAAGCCCAAAAACCGCGGGTCGATCGGCGTGATCATCGGACCGGGCCAGGACAATCCTGCCGCCGATGGTATTCCCCCAACATGGCCCGCGTCATCTGTGTGGACCTACTCGGATTCCGATGTTGTTTCAACGCTGGCCGGCGGTCGCTGGAAGCATCCTGCACAAAGCGTCTACCTCGCTGATGCCTACCGCGCCCAGGGCGCGATTGAATACCCCAGCATCGAGGCCCAGGGGTCCAACCACATCTGGCCGCCCAGCCACCCGCATTACACCGACAACATCACCCGCCGCTTCACGGATCGACACTTCGGCACCAATTGCCTCTTCGTCGACGGCCACGTCGAGTTGATACCCACCATCGATCTGGACAACATGCAACTCGGCGATGGCAACAACGTCTGGGACGTGTTCTGAATTAATCCGCCCGTGAAAAGCGTTGGGTTATCGATCGACATCAGCCGGGCCGCTACGCGGCCCTGGTCTTCACCACGCTTCACCACCTTCTCGCCAAAGAGGTCGAACTTCATGCGTCATCTGTCTTTCGCACTCTGCATCACACTCACCCTCATCGCGACCGGTCTGTTCGCTGCCGACAAGCCCAACGTCATCGTCATCTACACCGACGACCAGGGCTTCGCCGATGCCAACTGCTACGGCTCCAAGGAACTGACCACGCCGGGCATCGACGCGCTGGCCGCCAGCGGGGTGCGCTTCACGCAATTCAACGCCTCGGCCCCGGTGTGCTCCCCCTCGCGCGCAGGTCTGCTGACGGGTCGCTACCCCATCCGCGCCGGCATGCCCAACAACGCCGGCGCGCCGCCCATTCATGACATCGAAGACAAGCCCCACGCCGGGCTCACCCCCGAGCTGACCACCATCGCCGAAATGCTCAAGGCCCACGGTTACGCCACCGCCCACATCGGCAAATGGCACCTCGGTTTCGGCAAAGGCTCGCGCCCGACCGATCAGGGCTTCGACTACGACTTCGGGCACATGGGCGGTTGCATCGACAACTACTCGCACTTCTTCTACTGGAACGGCCCCAACCGCCACGACCTCTGGGAAAACAATGTCGAAGTCTATTACGACGGCAAGTTCTTCCCCGACCTGATGGTTGAAAAAGCCTCGGCGTTCATCGACAAGCACAAGGACAAGCCGTTCTTCATGTACTACGCGATGAACAATCCGCACTATCCCTACCAGGCAACTTCCGACTGGATCGAGCACTACAAAGAGTTGCCGTTTCCCCGGAATCTCTACGCGGCGTTTGTCAGCACGCTCGATCAGCGCATCGCCGCGCTCGTGAAGAAACTCGAAGACGCCGGCCTCCGCGACAACACGATCATCATCTACCAGTCCGACCACGGCTACTCCTGCGAGGAACGCGCCTTCGGCGGCGGCGGAAGTGCCGGCAACCTGCGCGGGGCGAAGTTCTCGCTGTTCGAAGGCGGGCTGCGCGTGCCGGCCGTGATCAGTTGGCCGGGTCATCTCCCGCAGGGTGCGGTCCGCGATCAGTTCGTCCATGGCTGTGACTGGTTGCCGACCATCGCCGAACTCGTCGGCGTCGCGCCCCCGGCGGATATCGACGGCAAGTCGATCGTGTCCGTGATCAAGTCCGCCGATGCGCCCTCGCCGCACAAGGTCGTTCACTGGACGATCGGCAAGGCGTGGGCCGTCCGCGAAGGCGACTGGAAACTGACGCACAACACGTGGGACCCCAGCGGCAAGGGCCAGATGGACAAGAACGACAAGCAGGCGTTTTTGTCCAACGTGGCCGAAGACCCCACAGAACTGACCAATCTCGCCGACAAGCACCCCGACATCGTCAAGCGCCTGCAGCAGCTTCACGACGACTGGGCCAAGACCCTGAAGTAACCGTGAAGGTGGAATACGAGAGTTGTGGCACAGCCGCCCCCGGCTGTGCGGGCGCAACTTTCAGCACAGCCGAGGGCGGCTGTGCCACAAATTGGCTTAACCTGCCGTCAGAACACGCGGTTGAGGCCGTTGAGGGCGGCGACGCGGTAGGCTTCGGCCATTGTCGGGTAATTGAAGGTGTTGTTGGTGAAGTAGTGCAGCGTGTTGTTGGGTTCGGGCTGGCTCATGATGGCCTGGCCGATGTGGATGATCTCGGGGGATTGATCGCCGAAGCAGTGGATGCCGAGCACGGCGAGCGTCTCGCGGTGGAAGAGGATTTTGAGCATGCCGACGGTATTGCCGGTGATCTGGGCGCGGGCCAGGGAGCGGAACAGCGCCCGGCCGACCTCGTAAGGCACCTTCTTGTCGGTCAACTCACGCTCGTTTTCACCGACGCTGGAGATGCCGGGCGTGGTGTAGATACCCGTCGGAATCAACTTCGCCAGGTGATGGTGCTCGTGGGTATTGGACAGGTGCGAAGCGGCGAAGCGACCCTGGTCGTAGGCGGCCGAGGCCAGCGCCGGGGGGCCGATCACGTCGCCGACGGCGTAGATGTGCGGCACCGCGGTCTGGTAATCGTCGTTGACCTCGATCTGCCCGCGATGGTTGGGGGTGATGCCGATGTTGTTCAGGCCCATGCCGTCGGTGTTGCCGGTGCGGCCGTTGGCCCAGAGCAGGACGTCGGTCTTCAGAATCTTGCCGGATTTCAGATGCAGGATGACACCGTCGTCGACGCCTTCGATTTTCTCATACTCTTCGTCGTGTCGGATCAGCGTACCCTGATCGCGCATGTGATAGGCCAGGGCGTCGATGATCTCGTCGTCGAGAAACTCCAGCAGTTTGGAGCGGGTGTTCACGAGATTGACCTTCACGTCGAGCCCGCGAAACATCGAAGCGTATTCACACCCGATGACGCCGGCCCCGTAGATGGTCATCGACCCGGGCGTGTGGTGCATGGTCAGAATCGTGTCTGCGTCGTAGATGCGCGGGTGGCCGAAGTCGACATCCGGCGGATGGTACGGCCGCGAGCCGGTGGCGATGACGAAGTGGTCGGCCATGATGCGTTCTTCAATATCGTGGCCGGTGCGGACGATCAGGGTGTGGTCGTCTTCGAAACTGGCGTGTCCCTGGATGATCGGCACGCCGTTGCGGCCGTAGAACCCTTCGCGCAGTTCGACCTGCGAGCGGACGACCGATTCGGCGTTGCGGATCACCTGCGAGAACTCGGGCTTGGGCAGGTAGTGCCTTGGAATGAAGGGGTTTTTCGCGCAGATGTTCAGATTGGCGATCACGTGGCGCAGCGCCTTGGAGGGGATCGTGCCCCAATGTGTGCATCCGCCGCCGACGCTGACGTAGCGCTCGATGACCGCCACGCGTTTGCCATCTTTGGCCGCCTTCATCGAGGCGCCTTCCCCGCCGGGCCCGGACCCGATCACGATCACGTCGTACTGCTTGGTATGCATGGAACCACGATAGCGGCGATCATGCCGCCAATCTCCCCGTTAGTAGATGAAATAAAACTCGGGCGGTAATGACTAAATCCCAATGACCAATGTCCAAGGTAATGTTCAATGCACCAATGTCCAAACCGGGAAATCGGCTCATTTGAACAGTCGGCATTTGAGCATTGCCTTGGTCATTGGGATTTGGTCATTGACCATTTTCTTTCTCACGCCGGCGTCAGCTCGGCGGCGGCGTCGATCACTTGCCAGTCCGGGCCGTCGCGCCGAATGCGCCGGTACAGCGTGTCGCGCTCCACGGGCACGAAGCCCGCTTCGATGATCGTGTCCCGCAGGTCGGCGACGGTCAGTTCCTGGTGGGTATCACCGTCACGCTGGACCTTGGTGATGTCGTACCAGACGACGGTGCCGTCGATGTCGTCGACGCCGAAGCTGAGCGCGAGCTGTGAAAACTCGAGCGTCTGCATGATCCAGAACGATTTCACATGCGCGAAGTTGTCGAGCATGAGCCGGCTGATGGCGAGCATCTTCAAGTCGTCGAGCGCTGTGGGGCCGGGCAGATGTTTGAGTTCGGACTCGCCGGGGATGAACGGCAGGGGGATCACGGTCTGAAAGCGTCCCGCCCAGCCGTTTTCGATGGCCAGGTCCTGCGCGTCGCGGAGCATGATCAGGTGGTTGATGCGGTCGTCGATGGACTCGATGTGGCCGTACAGCATGGTGGCGTTGGACATCAGCCCGACGCGATGGGCTGCGTTGTGCACGGCCAGCCACTGGTCCGAGCGGATCTTGCCTTTGAAGGCCTCATCGTGCACGCGGTCGTCGAAGACTTCAGCCCCGCCGCCGGGCAGCGACCCGAGGCCGGCTTCCTTGAGGTCGGTCAACACGCCGTCGATGTCGCGCCCGCGCTTGCTGATGCGCGCCAGATGGACGATCTCGACGGCGGTGAAGGCCTTGATGTGCAACTCAGGATAGACCTCGTGCACAGCCCGGCACATGTCGGTGTAATACTCAAACGGCAGCCAGGGGTGCAGCCCGCCGACGATGTGAATCTCGGTGGCGCCGGCTTCCTTCGCGGCGGCCGCCTTGGCGCGCACATCGTCGAGGCTGAACTCGTACGCCCCGGTCTGGCCCTTTTTGCGGTAGAAATCGCAGAATTTACACGACAGGGCGCAGACGTTGGAGTAGTTGAAATGGCGATTGACGTTGTAGTAGGTCACGTTGCCATGCAGGCGGCGGCGGACCGAGTCGGCGAGCCGCCCGATCGTCCACACATCCCGCGAATCGAACAACACCCGGGCATCGGCGGCGTCCAGGCGCTCGCCGGCTTCAACCTTGTTGGCAATTTTCTGTAGCTGCGCGTCCATCGTCCACCATGATAGCCGCCCCGAGGCCGTGACCCAAGTGCCGGCAGGGGGTTCAAAATTTGATGAGGGGCATGATGCGGGTCCGGATAACGCGCCCGGCCTCACAATCGTCACAGTCGGAAAATAATCCGTTTTCGTCACGGCCGGTTCAGTTAACCCATTGTCTCATTCGCCCGATATCGCTTACATCCGCGCAGCAAGCGGAGGAGCGCATATGCATTCGAGCACACCGCAGAATCAGTCCGAGACGACCCCCCAGGCCGACACGCCGCGTGTGGGACCGCCTAAGTCGCATAGCTGGAACGACCTGCAGGCTTATCTGCAGCAGACCCAGCAGGTGATCGATGCGGCCAACCAGCAGATCAACGACCTGGCCGCCGAGCAGGAGGCCCTGCAGGCCGAGTTGGTGGAGCAGACGCGGGCGGCGGTCGAGCGGGAATTCGCCGACGAACGCCGCAAGCTGGCCGTGGAGAGGGAGACCTTCGAGAACGAACGCGCCGAACTGGAAAAGCGCGCCCAGCAGGTTCAGGCTGACAAGGCCGCGCTGCAGCAGCAGCTTGAAGACCTCGATCACCGCCGTGACCAGATCGACCAGGCCGACGCCGAGTTGTCCAACCGCGCCCAGCGCATCGACGCCGACCAGCAGGCTGTGCAGTCGATGGAAGCGGAACTGGTTCAGCACCAGGCCGAACTCGCCAGGCAGCGCGAACAGGTCGAGGAAGAACACGCCGAAGTTTGCGAGCGCGTGATTCAGGTCGAAGCCATGGAGGCGGCCACGCAGGATCAGCAGGCCAAGCTCGCTGAGTTGCGCGAGGCGCTGGATCAGCGTGAAAGTGAACTGACCGAACGTGAGTCGACGCTGGATCAGCATGCGGCCGATCTGGCGGAGCGCGATGCCGAGTATCGCCGTCAGCTCGGCGAACTTGACGATCAGACCGCCGATCTGGCCGAGCGCCACGCCGCCCTGGAATCAGAGCGTGAAGCCCTGACGTCGAAGCAGTCGGAAATCGACGCGGCGATTCAGGAGCTTGCGCAGCAGCGTGCCGACCTCGAGCAGCGTGCCGCGGAGATCGATGAGCGTCGTGCCGCCTTCGACACCGAATCCGCCGAATACAAACAGCACCAGGCCGACCTTGATGAGCAGCGCCAGTCGCTGGATCAGTTGGCCGAGCAGCTTGATGCCCGCCAGTCGCAGCTCGAAGAGCGTGCCGCCGAACTCGCCGCCCGCGAATCGAAGATCGATGAGCGGCTGGCGCAGCTCGAATCCGATCAGCAGGCCGTCGCAGCCCGCCAGTCGGAGTTGGATGAGCAGGCTGCCGAGATTGAAGCCCGGCATGATCAGTTGGCTCAGCAGACCGAAGCCTTCGAGGTTGAGCGTGCAGCGTTCAACGACGAGCGTCAGGCCTACACCAGTCAGACCACGGACCTCGACGGTCGGCAGGCCGAACTCGCCGAGCAGCAGGCCCGCCTTGCCGAGGCCCGCGAGCAGGTCGAAGCTCACCAGGCGGAGGTCGATGCGGCCGCCGCCGAGGCCGAGGCTCGCATCGCCGACCTGAATCAGCGTCAGCAGCAGCTTGAAAACGATCAGCAGTCGCTGGCCGACGATCAGGCGAAGCTGGCCGAGGAACGTGAAGCGATCGATCAGTGGGTCGCCAAACTGGGTGAGCGTGAAGCGGCGCTGGAGAAGCGTGCCGCGCAGGCCAAGGCCGCCGAGGCGGACCTGCTGGGCCGTGTTGAGGCGTTCAAGGCCGAAAAATCAAAGTACGATCAGACGATCAAGCAGTTGGACGATCAGCGGGCTGAAGTCGCTCGCCAGCAGGAGGCGGTGGATCAGAAGGCCGCGGCGCTGGTCGATCAGGCGGCCGGCTTCCGCAGTCAGCAGCAGATCACCAACCTGCGCCGGGTGCGCCTGGCACGCATGCGCAGTGCGATGAAACAGCGCAAGGCCACGCTCGACGATCGCTCCCGTCAGCTAGAAAAAGCCAAAACCGTCGTGCGTCAGATTCTCAGCGAGCGCGATGCGCTGAAGCAGGTGCAGAGCCTGCTGTCAGAAGCTGAGCAGAAGATGATCCGCCACTGGGGCGTGCAGCGCAGCATGCGCTGGGTCGCTTCGGCGCTGGCGGCTCTGGTGTTTTTGTCGATCTTCAGTTGGATGGTCGGCGACAAGCTGGCCACGCGCACGTGGTCGGCCAGCGCCATGGTCCGTCACGTGAATACACCGCAGATGTCGGCCGCCGAATGGAGCGTGCAGCAGAAACACCTGCTCGCCAACGACTCGATCCTCAACGCCGCCTCGGTCCTCATCCGCGAGTCCGGTTACGCCGGCCCGGCCCAGCCGGAATACCTGCGCAGCCTGATTCAGGATCACCTGGCAGTGAACGTGCCCGAGCCCGGCGTGCTCGACATGCAGATGACCTCAACCACGCAGGCGGAGCTTTCGCCCGTGCTCGGCTCGCTGGTCCGCGCCTACATCAAGCATTACCAGCTTGCCCCCGGCGATGACGCCAGCGCCGTGCGCGTCGTTCAACAGGCGACCACCGCGCAGGATCCGATCCAGTCCGACCATCTGATCGTCACGGCCGGCGTGTTCGGCGTGTCGTCCGCCGCCAGCGTGGGGCTCTTCGTCGGGCTCTGTGTCTACCTGACGCGGTCGCGCAAGTCGCTGGCGTCGCTGGACGACGTGGTCGGCAATTTCAACGAGGAAGATGTCTGGGCCCGGTACAGCCGGGATGTTGAGAAGACCGTCGAGAATCACAAGGCAGACGACATGGAATAACCCCCCGATTGTTTGGGGGCGTAGAGGACGCAAGAGATGCCCGACGCACCGCAGCCACATTCGGATGCCAACCCGTCCGGTCGCCCGGCCGAGCCGGCTTCGCGCGACTGGAGCCACCTGCAGTCGCAGTTGGCGATGATGCAGAACCAGATCAAGGACTTCGCCGAAGCGCAGGCCGCCGCGGTGGCCGAGGCGCGCCGCGCCGTCGAAGCCGAGTTTGAGGCTGAACGCCGCAAACTGACCGAGCAGATCGACGCCGAGCGACGCCGCCTCGATGTCGACATCGCCGAGCATCGTCGTCGTGTTGAATCCGATCGCAGCAGTCTCGACGACACGCGGGCCGATCTGAATCGCCGCCTCGATGACCTCGACGAACGCCGCAAAACCATCGACGCCGAGACGGCCTCACTCGCCACCGAACGCGAGCAGTTGAAACTGCTGGATCGCGATCTGCAGCAGCGCCGCCAGCAGGTCGATCAGAGCACGATCGCCCAGCAGCGCCAGCGGCAGGAAATTGAAGCCGAGCGCCGCAGCCTGGCCAAGCGAACCAAGACGCTGACCGCCCGCGAAACGGAACTCACCGAGCAGCGTGAGCAGATTCAGCAGCAGGAAGCTTACGTCAACGAACTCCGGGCCGAAGTCGATGCCCGCGAGAAGCAGATCAACAAGCAGGCCCGCCGCACCGCCAAAAAGCTGCGCGAGCAGAACCTCAAGATCATCGAGCAGATCAACCAGCGCACTGCGGATCTCGACGCCCGCGCCCATCGCCTGGAGCAGGCCCGCCTGCATCTGCGTCGTCGACGCGAGCGTCTGAGTCGGGCGCGACAGCTTGTCCGGCAGCGCGCCGCCGAAGCGCGTGAACAGGCTGCGGAAGTCGAACCGCTGCGCAAGGCAGCCCAGGATGTGATCGCGCAGCGTGAAGGACTCTGCGATGTGCAGCGTCTGCTGTCCGAGGCCGAGCACAAGATGATCGACCGTTGGGCGACGCGCCGCGGGCTGCCGACCGCCGCGGCGCTCGGCGCCTGCCTGCTGCTGATGATGACTGTCAGCTGGTACATCGCCGACTCGTTCGCCACGCAGACCTGGCGCGCCGATGCGCTGGTCGAATATGAATCGAAGATCGATCAGACCGACCGCGCCCGCTGGCTGGCCGATCAGCGTCGTCTGCTGAACAGCCGCAACGTGCTCAACCGCACCGCGACCGCCATGATGTCCTCCGGCTACAACGACAACGCCGACCCGGACTATCTCCAGCAGCGCGTCGCCGAGGGATTGAACCTGTACAGCGATTCGCCCGGCCGCCTGCAGATCGAGTTGACCGGTGAAAACCGCCGCGAGTTGGCGCCCATCCTCGCGGGGCTCGTAGAAGCCTACACCGGTAATGCGCCGTATTCCGAAGCGGGCGCTTCGCCGGGCAGCGTGGTGGTCGTGCGCCGGCCGACGCTGGATCCGGCGCCGGTGTCGAGCAATCGACTGACGGTGGCCGTGATGATTTTCGGGTGGTCGCTCTGCGTGGTGGTGGGGCTGTTCATGCTGGCCCGCCGCACGCTGGTCGGACTGCAGTCGGACCGCGTGATCGATATGAACCTCGACATCAACGATCAGACCTGGCGTCAGAACGTCGACCTGATCAACCGCGTGATCCCTCACGAGCCGGACGACGAGCCGCTGCTGACCCAGCCGCCGGATGATTTTGCCGAAGACGCATGCTCGGACCCTATTCGGCCGGAGTCGACGCCGGCTCCGGCGAAAACCTCGACCCCGACCCCGACCCCCTCGCCGAAGTTGACGGCGACGGAGCCGGCGGAGACGGACCCGCCGGTGGAGCAGGAGATCGACGCGCTGGAAGCGCTGCTCCGCGAAAGCGCCGCAAAGGATTCTTCAGAGGCGCCCGCCGTCAAGGCAAATCATGAGGAACCGGTCGATCCGATCGACGAGTTGTTCCGGCGGTCTGCGGCATAAGTTTTCATGTTTAGCCGCGACCCGCAGGGGAGCGCGTCACGCAAAACGCTGCACGTCAGGTCGCGACCAAACAGACGCCGCACTAGAATACCCGCATGCAGACGGACCTTGATTCACGGATGGATCGGCTGATCGGTGATCTGATGCCGCGGCTGATTGATGTGCGGCACGACCTTCACGCCCACCCCCAACTCGGCTACCAGGAAACCTACGCCGCCGAGCGTGTTCAGCGCGAGCTGCGCGCCGCGGGGATCGACTTCGAAGCTGAGATCGCCGAAACCGGCATCATCGGACGGATCGACGCCGGCGAAGGACCGGCCGTCGCGCTGCGCGCCGACATGGATGCATTGCCGATCACCGAGTTGAATGATCTGCCGTACAAGTCGCAGTACGAAGGTTGCATGCACGCCTGCGGTCATGATGGTCACACTGCGGTGCTCATCGGGGCGGCGCAGGTGTTGGCATCGTTGCGCGATCAGTTGCCGCGCCCGGTGCGGCTCGTGTTTCAACCCGCCGAGGAAGAGGGCGCCGGAGCGGCTCGCATGATCGAAGCTGGGGCGCTGGAAGACGTCGGCATGATGTTCGGCATTCATGGTGTGCCGCTGCTGCCGATCGGCGCGATGGCGACCTGCGCCGGGCCGATGATGGCCGGCACGTCGAACTTTCACATCAAGGTCTGCGGTCGCGGGGGCCACGCCGCCATGCCGCAGTACTGTGCCGACCCGATTCTCGCTGCGTCGCATGTGGTGACCGCTTTGCAGTCGATCGTCAGCCGCAATACCGACCCCGCCGATCCCGCCGTCGTCACCGTCGGCTCGATGCACGGCGGGCAGACCGCCAATGTCATCCCCGATTTCGCCGAGCTTTCGGGTACCTTCCGCACGATGACCGACGCGACCGACGACGCGGTCGCCCAGCGAATCACGGAAGTCGCTCAGCAGACCGCCGCGGCTTTCGGGTGCACCGCCGAGGTGGTGATCGACAAGGGTTATCCCGCGTTGCACAACGCGCCTTCGGCTGTCACCGTCGCTCAGCGCGGGGCCCGCGCGGCGCTGGGTGATGATGCGGTGATTACACTACCTCAGCCGGTCATGGCCGGGGAGGACTTCGCCTATTACGCCCGCACCGTGCCGGCCTGTTTCAGCTTCATCGGGGTCAGACCGCACGATCGGAGCGATTACCCGAGCCTGCACAGCCCGCAGTACGACTTCACCGACGACGCCATCGCCATCGGCGTCAAACTCATGTGCACCTGGGCGGTCGATACTTCCGCCTGAGCCTTGAGCGTATGGTTATCTCAGCACGAAGACACAAAGACACGAAGACGCAAAAACACCGCGGAGCATCAGAGGCCAACTTGACCCCCATGCTTCACTTCGTGTCTTGGCGTCTTCGTGTCTTTGTGCTTTGGTTAAAACGCATCAGCTCGCTGACGCTCGGGGCTCAGAAAATCACTCGGCGCCCTGAACGGACTGGATGAACGTGATGCGCTCGCGGGCCTGTTGGGCCCAGTCGGGATGACCCAGCTCGATGACTTCCTGCAGCTTGGCGATCGCCATGTCGAACCCGCGCATGCGGTAGTAGTTGTCCGACAACACGAACAAGGCGCGCGACTGTTTGTCGAGTTCGGCCAGGCGCATCGCTTCGGTGTCGACCGCGGGGCGGGCGGGGATGATGTCGACGGGAGCGACCTCGGCGGCCGGCTCGGGTTTGGGCTGGGGCTTGGTCGACTCGGTCGGCTCGGGTTTGACCTCGTAGTCCAGCGCCGGATCATGTTCGGGCGCATCAAGCTGCGTGAGCATCGGTTCGCCGGTATCCGGCTCATCAGTCGCGGCGTCGGATTCAGTCGCTGCGGCCTGTTCGTTCGGTGTATTCAACAACCACATGATCTGGCGGTCCCAGCCGGTCGCCAGCGTGATCGCGATTGCGCCGAGCACGATGATCACGAAGCCCAGCAGGTTGTAGATCGGATTGCTTTTCTTGCCTTTTCTCGTTTTCTTTCGAGCACTCATGTTTGCACCGTCGGTCGTGGCAGGCCCAGGAAGTTTGCCAGCAGGGCGGGGCCTTCCAGGGTCAAAAATGATTCGGGGTGAAACTGCACGCCTTCGATCGGCGCTTTGTCCCACTTGCGGCGAAGCCCCATGACTTCACCTTCTTCGGTCCAGGCGCTGACGGCCCAGTCGTCTTCGTTGATGGTGTTGCGTTCGACGACGAGGCTGTGGTAGCGCGTGGCGTCAAACGGATTCGACAGCCCGGCGAAGACGCCCTCGCCGTCGTGGAAGATCGGGCTGGTCTTGCCGTGCATCAGTCGGTAGTTGCGATGGACGGTCATGCCGTGCGTGTAGCCCATGCACTGGTGGCCGAGGCACACACCGAGAATCGGCACGCGGCCTTCGAAGCGCTGGATGATGTCGTTGGAGACGCCGCCCTCGGCCGGGGTGCAGGGGCCCGGCGAGATGATGACCCGCTCAGGACTCATCGCCTCGGCTTCGTCGGCGGTGATCTTGTCGTTGCGGATCACACGCAGGTCGAGCCCGGCGTCGAGCTCGCCGATGCGCTGCACGAGGTTGTAGGTGAAGCTGTCGTAGTTGTCGATCAGTAGAATCATGTGAACCAGGGGGTTGGGGGGCGGGATCGGGCAGGACCACAGCCCCGTATTGTATCGGTTATTTGGTCGCGGGGCAGTACCCGGCGCATCGCTTTGCTCAGCGTCGGCGTAATTTTGGGGGTTTTCCCGGAAAACGCAACGCCTCAGGCGGCCCATTCGGCGACGCCGTCGAGCGTGACCAGGAACAGGTTCGCCGTGATCGGGTAGGGCAGATGGCGGTAGTCCTGCTCGACGCGGCGGGCCAGGCGCGTGACGAATTCATCGCTGTGGCGCGGGAAGGCGATGAACACATCGCGCGTGGGGATGGCCACGAGGAAGTTGCCTTCGAATTCACCGGAGAGCTGGGTGTAAAGCTTGTCGAGCAACAGGCGCGCGGCGTCGTAGCCGTCGCCGATGTTGAACATCGCCGCGGCGCCCTGCTCGCCCTGGAAAAGCTGCATCTCGAGATTCGGTCGATAGCGGGCGAGATTGTCACGGGCCAATTCGTCGACGGTGTCCAGGTCGACGCCCCAGCGGACGATCTGCTCGGTGGTGATCGGGGTGGTCACGCCGTTGAGCTCGATGACGTAGAGGATCAGAGTATCGTTGACGAAGCTCTGATGCACGAGCAGGTCGGGGCGCGTGCCGTTGAAAATATTCGGATTATGGATGCGCGGCATGATGTGCGCGCTGGCGACGTCAAACGGCAGCGGGGTGCGCTCGAGCATGCGGACGTTCTGCATGGCATCGAGAAACTGCTCGATCAGCGCGATCGGATCATCGCTGGCGTGCAGCGTGGCGCGGTAAAGATCATCGAGGTTGACCACGCGCTCGTCGATGACCAGCTCCAGCGGGCCGGTGATCTGCACATCCTCGCCGAGGCGGCGCTGGAAATGGCGATGCACGTGTTCGGTAAACGCTTCGGGTTCTCGCGGGAGGTGATCCATGACTTCTCTCCGCTGTTAATACGTCGGGCGATCGGCTGCGTTCGTCATCCGACACCTGATCATAGTTTAAATATCGGCTGTCGGCGAGCGGCAGCTTGATGCAAAATGAGTTGAGATACGGACTAACCTGAACCCAATCACACGGCGGCCAGGCGGGTCAGATCGTCGGGCAGCGGCGGGCAGGCTCCGCGTTGCGAAGCGACAAACGCACCCAGGCGATTGGCCAGCGTCAGCGTCTGTTGCCACGGCCAACGGTGTGTCGCGCCATGCAGCAGGGCGGCGGAAGTGGCATCGCCGGCGCCCACGGCATCGCCCTGCGAACAGTCGACGACGACCGGGTCGGCGGTGTGTTGCTCATCGGCTGTGTAGACGCTGGTGCCTTCATGCCCGCGCGTCACGGCGACCCACTGCAAATCGAACTTCTTGCGCAGCGCGAAGGCGGCATCGTCGAAGCTCGCTCCGAGTGAGAACATTTCATCGAGCACGCGCAACTCGGCGGTGTTGAGCTTGGCGGCGGTGGCCAGCTCCAGGCTCCGCGTGAGGATGCGGCGGTCGTAATACTCTTGTCGCAGATTCACGTCCAGCAGGCGGATCGTGTGTCGGGCCGTTTCAAGAAAGCGGTAGATCGTGTTGCGGCTCTGCCCGTTGCGCTGGGCGAGCGTGCCGAAACAGATCGCATCGGCGACGCGCGCCAGGTCTTCGAGATCGTAATCGTATTGCAGCACGTCCCACGCCACGTTGGACACGATGTCGTAATCCGGTTCGCCGGAGTCGGACATGCGGACGATGACCTGGCCGGTGGGCAGATCGGGATCGTGCTGGATGTAATCGACATTCATGTCGCGGCCGCGCAGGTCGTCCAGCAGACGATCGCCGTAGTCGTCCTGCCCGATGCGGGAGACGACCAGGCCGTGGTTGCCGAGTTGCTGGGCGTGGACGGCCACGTTCAGCGGAGCGCCGCCGAGACGGGCCTCATCGCCGAACAGATCGAACAGCGCTTCACCGAGACCGACGATTTTCTTTGCGGTGGCCATGGTCATAGATTAGCGAGTTTGGCAAGCGTGTGCACCCGTCGTAACATGCCCGCCATGAGCAAATCGACGAACATCACCTGGCATGACGGCGATGTGCCGCGCGAGCAACGGATCAAACAACTCGGGCACAACGGGGCGACGCTGTGGCTGACCGGGCTCAGCGGCTCGGGTAAATCGACGGTGGCGGTGGCGGTCGAGAAACTGCTGCTTGGGCGCGGCGTGAACTGTTACCGCCTCGATGGCGACAATGTCCGCCATGGCCTGTGTGACAATCTCGGGTTCAGCGCCGAAGATCGGGCGGAAAACATCCGTCGCGTCGGCGAGGTGGCCAAGCTGTTTGCCGATGCTTGCGTGGTCGTATTGGCGAGTTTTGTCAGCCCGTACCGCGCTGATCGTGATCGGGTGCGTCTGCTTCACGAGCAGGCGGGGTTGACGTTTGCGGAGGTGTACATCGACGTGCCGCTGGAAGTCGCCGAGCAGCGCGACCCCAAGGGCCTGTACAAAAAAGCCCGCGCCGGCGAGATCAAAAACTTCACCGGCATCGACGATCCCTATGAGCCGCCGACTGAGCCTGAATTGACCCTGCGCACCGCCGAGATGTCCCTCGACGACAGCGCCCGCGCGATCGTCGACTTCCTCCAGCACCAGGGCATCATCCTCTAAAGCCCGGGGACCGCTGTCCCCGGGCCTGAGTGTTACAATGCCCTCATGTCCGGGTCGCCCAATCCTAACGCATGGAACAACTGGTACCATGGCGTCGGCAGTACGCACGGATCATGGCTGCGCGGCGATCCACGCGGCTACCGGACACATCATCACCGGTTCCATGTGGAAGGTGATTACCGCAACCCGCCGCCGCCCGGCGTGTATGCACCGATTTTCGAGTACACACATTCCAAGCTTCGCCATCCCCCGATCAAGCTGAGCCCCAGGCAACGACACATGGTTTGTCATGCAATGATTGATCGTCTGCATGAAGACCATGTCGAAGTCGTCGCCCTGGCGATCGCGGTCAACCACTTTCATCTGCTGGCGAGGTTTCCGTTGCTGGAATCAATCGCCCGAAAGCGATACGCCAGATCATTGATTCGCGATGGACGTGATCCGGCGCCGCGCCATTATCTCGGGCTGGCCAGAAAACATGCATCGCATAAGCTGCGCGATGCGAAGTTGAAGCCGGAAGGGCCGTTGTGGGGTGTGCGGCCGAAGTTCGATCCTGTTCGTGATCGGCCGCATCAACTGAACGTGGCGCATTACATCGAGAATCATGTGCGAGAGGGCGCCGCGGTGTTTCATTTACGTCATGGGTTTATTCACGCATAAAAGACCCGGGGACGGTGGTCCCCGGGCTTTGGGGGTGTGCTACAATGCCCGGCTTATGGCGATTGATCTGCACATGCATTCGACGGCTTCGGATGGAACCGATCCGCCGCAGTCGTTCGGCGAACTGGCCGTGGCGGCGGGGCTGTCGGCGATCGCGCTGACGGATCATGACACGATCGCGGGACTCGGCGCGGCGCAGGCATCGTGCAAGGCCGCGGGGGTTGAATTTGTTCCGGGCATCGAACTGTCGACCGAGCGCGGCCGGCCGCGCGGGGCGCTGCACATGCTCGGGTACTTCATCGACCCGACCTCGCCGCGGCTCGGTGAGGTGATCGACGTGCTGACCGAAGCGCGCAGCACGCGCAATCCGCAGATCATCGAGGCGTTGAACGAAGTTGGCGTCGACATCACGCTCGAGGAGGTGCTCGACGAGGCCGGCGGCGCGACGGTGGGGCGGCCGCACATCGCGGCGGTGCTCGTGCGAAAAGCCTACGCCAAGTCGATTCAGGATGCGTTCAAGCGTTACATCGGCGTCGGCGGCGCGGCGTACCGGCGCAAGCAGGGCATTCATCCGGCGGTGGCCATCGATGCACTGCATGCGGCGGGCGGACTGGCCGTGCTGGCGCACCCGGTGCAACTGCGCTGCGAAGATGATGAAGACCTCGAACGCACCATCGGGTCGCTGGCCAAACTCGGGCTCGACGGACTGGAGGCCTGGCACTCGGATCACACCCCCGCGCAGGTCAAGAAGTATTGTCGTATTGCGGAGCGGTACGATCTGCTGCTCACCGGCGGCAGTGATTATCACGGTCGGCGTAAATCGATCCAGATGGGCAAGCCGATCGTGGATGATCAGGTGCTTGCGGCGCTGCGTGAAGCCGCACAGCGACGCGTCCAATAAATGAAGTTTAACTTTGCGCGGCGTATCAACCGATAGAGTGTTGCGTCGGGGTGGTCATGTTTTTATTATGTGAAACTTTGCTGAGGGCTGTATAGCTACGGCCGGGTGAACTGCTCAATCTCATAGGGAGCCGGATAGTGTTCAACAGCATGATGACATCGGTGGTGGTGTTGGTGATGGTGGCGGCGCTTGGATCGCCGTTGATGGGCGCTGAGAAGATGGCCATGGATGAAGAGCCCAGCGCGTTTGCTGAAGGCAACTGGACGATCGGTCCGATCGGCGGATACATCGCCGAGTCGTTCGGCGGCAATGACGAAGAACTCTACTTCGGCGGGGCGGCGGTCGAGTACTACGCCTGGGACGACATCGCGATCGTCGGCGAGTTTCTCGGCTACTACATCGACCAGTCCGAAGACACCGAAGGCCTCGGGTTCAACCTGCTGGGCCGGTGGCATTTCTGGAAGCCGTGCAAGGCGGTCGCGCTGTACGTCGAAGCCGGCGCCGGTCTGATCGAGGGCTTTGACAACATCCCCTCGCCCAACGGCACCTACCACAACTTCACGCTCCACGCCGGCGGCGGTTTCAAGATCAACCTCGGCGACAACGTGAACTTCCTCGCAGGCGGGCGCTACTTCCACCTGTCCAACGCGTCGATCCACGGCGCCGATCGCAACCCCTCCCTCGACGGGTTCTGCGGTTACGGCGGCGTGCTGATCAACTTCTGATCCGGTTACACATTTCATAATCCACCCCGAAGCCCACGGATTTAATCCGCGGGCTTCTTCATACCCGTTCTTTTCACGGACTGATGACGGCGCAATAATGCCTTCATGATGAACAGAACACTGCTGCTGTTTGTGTTGCTGATGGCGCCCGCAGTTGCGACCGCGGCGGACGATCAGCCGGTGAACCTTCGCCGCACGCCGGTGGTGCGCGTCTTTCAGGAAAATCGCGACGCTGTGGTCAACGTCAACACCGCCACGATCGTGCGCCAGCGCTTCGGGTTGTTCGGTGATGATCCGTTTTCGCGGTTGTTCGATGTGCGGCCGTTCGAGCGCAAGGTCAAACGCACCAGCCTCGGCTCCGGGTTCATTATCCACGCCGAGGGTTACATCGTGACCAATGCCCACGTCGTCGAAGGCGCCGACGATGTCGAGGTCATCCTGTCCAGCGGTCGACACCTCAAGGCCGAGGTGCTCGCCGCCGACGCCCAGCAGGATCTTGCGATCCTCAAGGTCGATCCGCCGGTCGGTGTGACGCTGCACCCGGTCACGCTGGGCAACGCTTCGGACCTGATGATCGGCGAGCCGGTCGTCGCCATCGGCAATCCGCTGGGGTATGAACACTCGGTGACGGCCGGCATCGTCAGCGCGACCAATCGCGATCTGCCGTTCGACCAGACCTGGGAACTCAAAGGCCTGATTCAGACCGACGCCTCGATCAACCCCGGCAATTCCGGCGGCCCGCTGCTGAATGCCTACGGGCAGGTCATCGGCATCACCAGCGCCATCCGCGGCGATGCGCAGAACATCGGCTTCGCCATTCCCGTGGATCGATTGCGGCAGTTAATCCCCGAAATGCTCAGCCCGCTGGCGATTCGTCAGCTCGACTTCGGCGGCGAGATCATCGAGCAGTCTCGTACCGAGCCCCCGGCGAAGATCACCACCACGCTGCGCTGGCAGGCGGCCGGTCAGACTGAGCCCGGCGATGTCATTACCGCCATTGGTGACAAACCCGTGCGGAACATCGTCGATGCCTACGTCAGCTTGCTGGCGTATGACGACGGCGATCGCGTCGACCTGTCCAACGAATTTAAGAAGTGGACCGTCACCCTGCACAAGGCTTCACCGACCGACGCTCAGCGCGTGGTGCGCGCG
The DNA here is from genome assembly GCA_014873095.1 of Planctomycetales bacterium ZRK34. GTDB lineage: Bacteria > Planctomycetota > Phycisphaerae > Phycisphaerales > Zrk34 > Zrk34. The sequence continues at coordinate 436,527 of CP050848.1, read as the reverse complement.
ATGATCGGCGTCGAGGTGCGCCAGCCGTCGGCAGGCGATCGGGCGCAACTGAAACTGGGGCGGCTGGAAGGTGTGCTGATCACCGGTGTGCAGCGTGACGGCCCGGCGGACAAGGCAGGCCTGCGGCGGGGCGATGTGATCGTGCAACTCGGCCGGCACCGGATATCGGATGAGTCAGGCCTGGCGGTGCTGCTGGCCCGGGCTGGCGCGGGCGTTGCGGCGGATGTGTTTGTCGTGCGCGACGGCCGCATGGGCCGAACGCGCCTGACCCTGCGCGGCGCATCGCTTTGATCTTCTCATGGTAATAGCCGGGTCGCTACGCGACCCTGGCCGATGGCGCCGGCGGCTTGTCCGCCAGTGAAAACATAATGTCCTTACGATCACTCAGCCGGGAACTTCGCTTCGTAGGCTTTTGAGTCCAGCAGCTTGTCGAGCTCAGCGGGGTCGGAAAGCTCGATCTTCACCAGCCAGCCTTCGCCGAAGGGGTCGTTGTTCACGACGGCCGGGTCTTCGATCGCCGCTTCGTTGACCTCGATGACCTTGCCGCTGACGCCGGTGTAGATGTCGCTGGTCGCCTTGACCGATTCGATTTCACCGATGGTGTCACCCGCGGCCACAGTGTTGTCCTTGCACGGCAGGTCGACATACGTCACGTCCGTCAGCTCATCGATGGCGAATCGACTGACGCCGACGGTGACGATGTTTCCGTCGAGCTTGTGCCACTCGTGTGAATCCAGAAAACGAAGACCTGCGGGGACGGACATGCGCGCGCTCCTTGCTCGTGTAATGCGGGAGCGGCTATTTTACGTCTTTATCAGTCCCCGACAAGAGCAGGGTAGATCAATGACCAATGTCCAAGCACCAATGACCAAGATAATGACCAATGTTCGAATGACGAACTGGGCATTCGATGTTGCCTTGGTCATTGGGATTTGGTCATGGGTCATTTTCAGTGCATTTACGCACTGGAAGTGATCGCCCGGCTGATCGGGGTCAGCAGGTCGGGCACGACGCGATCGTTGGCCAGGCGCTCGGCGGTCTGGGCCATCATGTCGAAGTTTTCGAGCATCGCATCGGGTGAGTCGACCGGGCCGAGCTTGCGGATCGTCAGCAGGATGCTGATCGGCTCGGTGCGGAACTTCCCGCTGCGGACCTGGCGTGTGCTGGTGGAGGTTTTGACCTCGAAGTAGGCCTGCAGGTCGCACCCGTCGTTGAGGCTGACGCCGAAGATCGGCTGGGCGTCGATGCACCGGGCGTCCGGGCCGCATTCCAGCAGCGCGCCGAGGGGGGAGTCGGCGAATAATGCGTCGAAGACGATTTCGTGCTGGTTGTCGCGGGCCTCGAGGTCGAAGCCGAACAGCAGTTCCTGGTAGTCGACATCCAGCGGACTGATCGTCAGGTTGTACGGCACGAGCTTGAGAATCAGGCGGTGCAGGTCGTAAGCTGCATCCAGACTGTCGGGATTCACATGCCCGCAACGGACGCTGTTGGCCCGCAGGGCGAGCCACTGATAGGCCCCGTCGCGGCGGCTGGACTCCAGCGACAGCTCATCGCTGTAGCGGCGGAAACGCTTCATGGCGGGGTGATCATTGCGGACGCGATCGAACAGGTGCAGGATCGTCTCCCGGTCGCCGGGCAGGTCCATCTTGACCGCAAGTTTCTGATTCACATAGAAGTCGGTGCACAGGGCGCCGAAGCTGGTAGCCATGAGACATTTCCTCAACCGTTCGAACGGACGGGGGGCGACATGCCGCCGCAGGCCCCTATGGGCGCAGTCAGTATACTCAGCCCCCTATGGCCGGACCACCAAATTGCATGCCGCGGCGACGTTGGCGGGTGAGCCCGGCTATGCTATAGTGATGACTTCGCCCTTTGGAGACTGACCCGTCATGACCAAATACGAAGCCCTGCACGAGCTCTACCTGGTTGATCAGCAGGTGCGCGGATTGCAGAGCCGCCTCGACGGCGCCCAGGCATACGTCCGGGCTCAAACCAACAAGCTCGATGCGCTCAATAAGCAACTGGCCGAGCTGTCCGAACAGCACCGCCAGGCCCAGGCCACCGAAGCCAACCTCGAAAATGAAGTCAAGTCCATCGAGCAGCGCATCGACAAGCTGCGCGAGCAGATGAACTCCGCCAAGACCAACAAGGAATATTCCGCCTTTCTGGTCGAGGTCAACACCTTCAAGGCCGACAAGGCCAAGATCGAGGAACGCGCCCTGGAACTGCTCGGTGAATCCGACAAGATCGCCGAACGCATGAGCCAGGTCAAAGCCCAGGCCGAAGATCAGCAGAAGATCAAAGCCCACGCCGAAGCCGAACTGGAAAAACGCCGCGCCGAAGTCGGTGAGGACCTCGACCGCCTCAATGCCAAGCGCAAAGAGGCGGCCGCCGCGGTCCCGGGCGATGCGCTCGCTGTGTTCGAGAAGCTCGCCGATGACACCGATGGCGAGCCGATGGCCCCAGTCGAACAGGACGACCCCCGCCGCATGGAATACAACTGCGGCGGTTGTTTTATGGCCATTCCCGCCGAGGTCGTCAACCGCCTGGCCACGCAGGACAACATCGTCCTGTGCACCTCCTGCGGCCGCATCCTCTATCTCGCCGCCCCCATGCGCGAGGCGATGGGCATCAAGTAAGCGGTTTTTCGGTTAACGGGTTAACCGGTTGGCCCGTTAATTGGTTGACACATCCAACGTATACCCCTCACAGCCGCGAGCGGAAGCTCGCGGTTGTTTCATGCGCCGACACCAAGGCGCACGCATTCCGACAACGCGCATCGCGAAATATTTTGCACTGAGTGACCAAGGCACAAAGACACCAAGGCGCCAAGGTCCACCGATACGGAGGCATAACGGCACACCGACGCAGTGTCGCAAAGGCGCAAGAGCGAACAGACGCACGCCTCAAGGGCGCAAGCCATGAAGCCATGAAAACATGAAAACATGAGCATGTAAAAACATCCAAGGCCAGCCTTCGGCTGTTAAAGAGTCAATTCAAAGAACATATTTAACTTAAATATGGTCTTTGGGCGGAGCTTTGAAATGACACGATATGTGCTTGTTTTGTGCGGAATTGGGGTGATGATATGATCGGTTGATCGGTTGATCGGTTGATCGGTTGATCGGTTGATCGGTTGATCGGTTGGCCAGAGGGACGAGTGACTTGGTCGGTTTTGTTTTTGTGTAGACGTTATGTGGCACTGGCGGACAAGCCGCCAGCGCCACCCACCGTGAGTTGTGTAGGCATGAGCATGTAAAAACCTCAATGCCTAATGTCTGCCTATGAAGAGTCAATATAAAGAACATATTTAAGTTAAATATGTTCTTCAAATGAAGCTTTAAAATGGCGCATATTGTGCTTGTTCTATGCGGAGTTGAGGATAATCCGGCAAGTCAGCAAGTCAGCAAGTCAGCAAGTCAGCAAGTCAGCAAGTCAGCAAGGTGTGGCGGTGGTGGGGGATTGGAAGCGGTCGGGTGGGAATGAGGTTGGGCTTGGAAAGCGGCGAGGGCGGTGGTGTTGAGCAATGAAAACAGGAGGGCGGAGCCAGCCACTCCACCCTCCGGAAAGTCATCCACACGATGACTCATGGTTTGGTTGTCGATGCGTCGCGGACTGGTCTGAGGGGCATGCGTCCACGACGGGGGGTGTTACTGTGCGTCGTCGAAGTCTTCTTCGCGGGGCGGCGGGGGCGGGCCCTCACGCCGCGGGCGGCGATCATCGTCGAAGCGCCGGCGACTCGGTCGGTCGTCATTGTCACGCTGACGATCACGGGGACGGGCCTGGTCGCGATCGTCATTGCGGTCGGCGGCACGCGGGCGGTCGTCGTTGTCACGATCCTGGAAACGGCCCTGACCACGGAAGTCCTGCATCTGGCGTCCGCGGAAATCACCACCTCGTCCACGGAAGTCACCGCGTCCGGGGCGATCGAAATTGCGGGGACTATCGAAGTTGCGCGGGCCGTCAAAGCCGCGCTGTTTGTCGAAGTTGCGCGGGCCGTCGGGCGGGCAGGTCATGCCGCGACCCTGGCCACGACCACGGAAGTCGTCGCTGTAGCGACCACGGTCATCGCCGCGCGGGCTGCGCATGTCCGGGCCGGGGCCGCGCCGGTCACGTGGGTCATCAAAGCGGCCGTTGGGGCCGTCGAACATACGTCCGCGGCCGGGTCCGCTGTCCATACCCCAGGCGCCGCGACCCTGTCCGGGGCCGCGTCCGCGGAAGTTGTCACCGGCATAGTTATCGCCGCGCTGACGATCGAAGCTGCGCGGTCTGTCGGATTGACGACCGCCGCGTCGCTGACTGAATCGCTGACAGTTCGGGCAGTCATAAGGACACTGCCCGGCGCCCTGCCCCCGGAAGTCACGACCCCGGAAGTTGTCACCCCGGAAATCATCACCGCGGAAGTTGCGTCCCTGAAAATCACGTCCGCGGAAGTCCTGCATCTGGCGTCCACGATCCGGGCGGTCGTAGCCGTCGCGCTGCCAGGGCGGTCCGCCTTGTGCGTGAGCCAGCCCGGCGCCGGCGCTGAGCATGAGTCCAGCGGCCATCAGGGTCATCATCACTGTGCGTTTCATGGTATTGCGTCCTTGTGCTGGTATTTCAGAACGACTGCCTCGCCGTTCTGTCCCTTTGAACGCAGCGGCGGGATGAACCCTGCGGTGGGATTTAGAATTTTTTTCAACGCGGTTGTCGATACAATCACACACATGGACCGTGCCGAACAAACCGATGAGCAGTTGATCGCCGCGGTGGCCGGGCGTGACGAGGCGGCGTTTGAAACGCTGGTGCGCCGTCATCAGACCAAGGCCCTGGGGCTGGCTTATCGCCTGCTTGGTGATGCCGACGTGGCGCAGGACATCGCCCAGGAAGCTTTTTTTCGTGTGTATCGTCATGCGGATCGATTCGAGCCGACGGCCCGTTTCACCACGTGGTTTTACCGCATCGTGGTGAATCTCTGCACCGACTATCGCCGCCGCCGCGTCAACAAGACCGTCGCGCTGCCGACGATCGAGCCGGCCGGTCCCGCGGCGGACGATCCGCTGGAATCCGCCGAGCGGGCGGCCCGTGTGCAGGCGGCGCTGGCGGAATTGCCCGATCGCCAGCGCACCGCCGTGGTGCTGCACCGTTACCAGGGCATGTCGCACCGCGAGATCGCCGAGATGACCGACGACAGCGTTTCGGCGGTGGAATCCCTGCTGGTGCGGGCTTATGCGACGTTGCGAAAAAAACTTGCCGACCTCGGGCCTGCCCCCGCAGGGAACGGGCCCGCGGTGCGTTCAAAGATAAGGAGCCGACCGTCATGAACCACCTTTCAGACGCCATTTTGATCGACCTGCTGGCCGGGCACAGTCCCGAGGCCGACTCGGACTCGGTGCGACGCCACCTGGCTGAGTGCCCCGCCTGTCAGCAGCGTCTGGACGAGTTGTCGCTCGTGCATGATCTGCTGGATGACGCGGATGCGCCGCCGGAGTTCGAGGCGGTCGATCTGTGGCCGGCGCTGAAACAGCGCATCGAGGTTGAATCGCACACGGCCGAACCGCAGGTGATCGTCCGCCGTCATCAGAGTTGGTGGGCGACCGGTACGACATGGCGGGCCGCCGCCCTGATCATGCTCTCGATCGGCATCGGTCATCTGACCGCCCGCATCACTGCCGATTCGACAACGAACACGACCACCACCACGGCCGCCACGAACACGACCGCGACGCAAACCACCACCACTGTCGCCAGCGCCGAAGACCTGGTCGCCGCCGACCTGTATCTCGACCGCTTCGCCTCGCCATCGGCGTTGGGGCTCGGCGACATCGTGTTGACCGAATCGTCTGACGCATCCGGGGAGGTGACCCAGTGAACGATCCCATGATCGACATGCCGGACGATCAGGCCAATCCCGGGCAGCGGAACTGGTTCATGATCATGGTGTTGCTGATCGCCGGGGCGGCGGGCATCGGCGCGTTTTTCGCCACGGGTCATTTCCAACAGCCGCCGCCGCCACCCCCGGCTGAAACGCCGCGCCATCGATTCAGCGCCGACGAGTCACGCCGCTTCGGTCAGGGCCCCGGAGGCCCCGGCGGGCGCGGTGAAAACACCGCACGCGGCCTCGACGACAATCACCTGCGCCGTTTTCTGAATCTCGATGACCAGCAGGCTGAAAAGGTTCGCACCGCGGACCCGGAATTCCGCGACGACATGATGTCGATCTTTCAATCGATGCGGCAGGCCCGCAGTCAGTTCATCGAAGTGTTGCAGAACGAAGAAGCCACCGACGAGCAGATTCTCACGCGGCTGGATGATGTGCTGGCGCTGAATGCCCGCATGGAACGCCGCATCGTCGATCACCTGCTGCGCATCCGTCCGCACCTGGATGCCGATCAGGCCCGTCGCCTGATGCGCCTGACCGCCATGCACATCCGAAGCGCCGGCATGGGCCGCGGCGGTCCCCCGGAAGGGCGCGGCCCCGGTGGTCCGGGCGGCCCCGGCGGGCGCGAACGGTTCCGTGATTATCAGCGCGAGACCAGACCCGATCAGCCCCCGCAGTGATCACCCCGTTTAGCCGCGACCCGCAGGGGAGCGCGTCCGCGGGTACGCCCATCATCCACGTGTCGTGCGCTGGGTCACGACGCCGCCGCGGTATCGGATTTCTTTTTTAGTGACGGTGCGATCGACGAAGGCGGGGGTTTCACCCGAGCGGCCGATCACGATCAGACTGTCGCCGGGTACGATGAGCGTGCCCGGTTCGGGTTTGGAGATGACCTCGCCGTCGGATCGCTTGAGGGCGAAGATGACGAAGGCGCCGTGGCCGCGCACCTCGATACTGCTGAGCGGCTTGCCGATCAAGGGTGATTCAGATTCGATGGTGAGCTGTTCGATCTGTAGGCCGAATTCGCCGAGCGACACGGCCAGCTCGTGGGTGTGCGCATCGGAAGAGATCAGGTCGGCTGCGGTGGGGTGAAGGATCAGGTGAGCCATGCGCTCGGCGCCGATCTGGGCGGGTAACACCACGCGCGTCGCGCCGGCCTGCATGAGCTTGCGCTCGGTCGAGGGCTTGTCACCACGTGCGATGATTTCAACATTCGGGTTCAGATTGCGGGCCGAGAGGGTGATGAAGACATTGGCGGCATCGTTGGGCAGGACGACCGCGAGTGTGGCGGCGCGCTTGATGCCGACGGCGGTCAGGGCGGTTTCGCTGGTGGCGTCGCCGGTGTAAACCAGGTAGCCGAGTGATTGTGCTTCGGCGATGCGGTCTGGGTCCAGTTCGAGAATGACGAATTCACGATGAGCGGTGACCAGGTCGGCGGCGAGGATGTGCCCGATGCGTCCAAACCCGCAGATGATGACATGGTTGTCGAGGTGGTCGATTTCGCGGGTCATGCGTCGTGCTCCTAAGGCGCGTTGGATCTGGCCTTCGGTGAGGAATTGGAGGAAGCCGCCGATGATGTAGATCAGGGCGGTGCAGCCGGCGACGATCACGCCGATCGTGAAGATCCGCAGCCCCGGTGAGTCGATCGTGCGAACCTCCCCGTAGCCGACGCCGAACACCGTGATCACCACCATGTAAATCGCATCGCCGATCGGCCAGCCCGCAATCACATACCCCAGCACAGCCACGACGACCGTGCCAAACATAAACGCCACACCAATGGCAAGCTGCCGGGTTGAATGTTGCATGCTGCGATCACTCCGCCGGAGTCCGGCTCCCTGACGCATGCAAATCACGCGCCACCGCCATCGGGCGATTTCCGAGGCAAAATCGAAGCGCAAGCGCCCTGTGTCGGCCACAAGATGCTCAATCATCGCGCAGTGTGTTTATCGATCAGGCAGTTCGGCCCTGCGGATTGCTGCGCTGTTCAAACCCGCTTCACGGTTCCGAGGCCGTCAGGCTCAGGTCGCGCACCTGCATGGCCACGTCGAGCGGGGCGGTGACTTCCCAGCCCATGTTCATTCCGGAGATGTAAAAATCCGCCGGGTCTGGGCTGTTTTTGAGAAAGCCGCGCTGGCGCGCCAGGGCCATGGCTCGGTTGATCTCCGGCAGCAGGTCGAGGTTGATCGTGATCCACGCGCCGTCGTGGGCGCTCTGCGGGCTGACCTGTTGGCCGGGCAGACTGTAGATGAACTTGCCGGTGCCGGGTTTGTCGGCCGTGCTCTGATCTTTCGCCGCATGGGCGTGGGCGAAGCGGTGCCGCGAGTCATACATCGGCACGCCGAACCAGAGATAATCACCATGGCCGGGTGAATCGGGATTGCGATTCTGCACGGTCAGAAACAGTTGAAACTGGGCTGCATGCAGCGCATCGCTCCATCGTTCGGTCCGCTCGCCGGCCGCCCGGATCAGTCGACATTGTACCTGCAGTCGCAGCGCGCTGAGTTTCGTAACACGCGGCGGATCGTCAAAACGCTGCTCAACCAGCAGGTGCGGCCAGGCCTGACCCGCCTGTCGCAAATGTCCGTCATACTCACGCCGCCCGTTCAGCGCCAGCGTCAGATCAACCCGCCGCCGGCCTTCGACATCGGTCGGCCCGAACTTCACCGACTTGGCCGGATCATCAAACCGAACACCGCCGTCGACCGCCGCCGCTTCCGCCCCGGCCAGGCTGAATCGACTGTGCCACTGAGCCAGCCCCCACACCGGTGGTGCATCATCAGCCGGGTGAAGTCCGATGATGCCGCGCTGCACATGCCGCCCGGGCGCCGGGTCGTACACCTTCAACCCGCGCTCAAACCGTCCGTCGACGATCACGGATCGCGAAGTCGACGGTTGACACCATCCCGCTCCGGTAAACACCAGCACCAGCATCATCGCAACATGCCATGTCCACATTCGCATGCCATCATTCTGTCATCGACATGCCGCCTGAACAAGCCACGCCCCGGATCACCCACCGCGCAAGAAACAGGCCCCATGCCGTTAAGCGTGAGGCCTGTCGCTCAAGGATTCGTTGGTAGTCTGCTGAGGATTCAGTCCTTGCGACGCAGGCCGCGGGCAGCCAGGCCGACCAGGAGGAACAGGCCCATGCCGGCCGACGAGGGCGTCGGGATCAGGGCGCTGAATTCTTCCGGGGTGCCGTCGTTGAATTCGCCGACCTTGTGGGGCGAAGCGTGAAGCTGATCGAAGACCATGTCAAACCCGTTGATGAAACCGTTGTCGCTGAGCACGAGGGTGTTGTTGAAGTACGAGCCGTCGATCTTGAATTCGTAGACGACTTCGAAGATCCAGTCGGCCAGGTTGGCGTCGACGGTGGTGTACTCGGTTTCGCCGGGGTTCATCGGGTCGGCGTAGGTCAGCTCAGGCGAGAAGGTCGTCAGCTCGGCGATGTTGTTGAGGTTGTACTGCAGGGAGGTGGCCGCCATGGAGACCACGCCATCGTCATCGCGGCCGGTGTCAAGCGCGGTGCCGCCGACCCACATGTTGCTCATGCTGTCGAAGCTGATGTAGTCGAGGATGAATGACGAACTGCTGGCGCCCGGCAGGGCGATCTCGAAGCCGACCTTATCCGAGCCGACCAGCTCGTTGAACTTGTGGTCGTCTTCCTTGGCCTTGGTGATGTCCTGTTCCTTCTGCCAGGTGAAGTGCGTGTGGGTCGCCGGGTCGCCATCGATGCCGTAGGTGTTGTCGACGTACTGCAGCGGAATGATCACCGCCACCGACAGATCAAACGTCGCCGCATCCTGGGCGAAGAAGACCGTCGCCGGCGGAACCTTGTCCGCATCTTTGGAGGGGGCGATCTGGGCGCTGTACTGATAGCCTTCAGCGGCGCCGAGGGCGCGGCCGTCAATCACCGGCGCGGCCGTGGCGGTGGCCGAAAGCAAAGCAAGAATACCCAACATCCCGACAGTTTTGATCGTGGCAAAGTTCATCGAACGCTCCTTGAGGCATGAGGCTCAGACCGTTGCGAGCGGTCTCGGTTTTTTCTCTCTGGCACACCATGTGCCGTCATGCGTCTCGGCGTTCGTCCCTGTCCGACGCTGGGGTCAGCGTGCGAACGGTGGAATTAAAGCGAAGCGTGTGCCAAATCTGCACGCTGGGCGTAGCGATATCGTAAGTGGCTGTTAACTAATCAGATGTGATGACGGACGGGCCGATAACGTCCGTGTTGCTTTTAACGGTTGTAACGGCGCGTGGCGTCTACAGCACATCAGATCGCAGAAGTGTTGTGCCGGCGCGTCACAGACATGCCGAATGGCGGGCGCACGGGTCGCCCAGTACCGATTGATCGCGCCCACAGGCGCGTGTGATCACACACCTACACAAAACACATGCCCCCGCATCACACCTGATGATGCGGGGGCAATTTTTTGTGTGTCATGGATGAAGAAGACCCAGACGGATTCAGATCAGCGGCCCGGCCGGCGGCGCATCATCATCAACCCCATCGCCGCCAGCCCCATCGCTGACGCGCCGGGCAGCGGAATCTGCGTCGAGCCGATGACGATCTCCGTCACCTGCACCGCCCACACGTTATCCGCCAGCACGAACTCCTGAAACGTCCAGAAGTGCTTGTCGTTGGACGGGTCCAGCACGGTCGCGCTGTAGTCGCCCCAGCGGTTGCGACCGATGCTGTCCAGTCGCTGATAATCATCCAGCCCCGCCTTGGTCAAGTCCGGTGAGTCAAACGTGGTCACGCCCGTGGTGGTGTTGGTCTCGCCGACGCTCACGTAGGTGCTGATGAACGTGCTCGGGTCGCCGCCGCTGTAACCGATCACCACATCGCCGTCTTCGTTGACCGCGATCGTGGGATAGTTGAACGCCAGCGACGGATCGCTGATCGTCCCGCTCTGCAGCAGGGCATTGGTCGTTGCGTCGATCTCGTACCATTCGATGGCCGCCCGCCCGCTGATTTCCACGCTGTGCGCAGCCCACAGGCTCGGGTTCGTCCGCCAACTGTGTTGCTGCATGATCACGTTGCCGCTGAAGCGGTTGTCGCCGGCATCAATGTCGACCTTCGCGCCAGGCTGATCGATGTCCGGTGGACTGTTGCGGCCCGTCACCGTGATGAATCCGCCGGCCGTGCTCAACGTCGGCGAGGCCGCCGTGCCCGTGATGCTCGAGGTCTTCAGGGAGCCGGCTGGCTTGTTATACGCTGAAAGGATCGGCAGCGGCAGACTGCTGTTGGTGTAGTCGAACACCGGTTGGGGGGCGAAGCCTGTGTTGTTCAGATTTTGATTCTCGATCAGCGTCCGGTTGGCCACCGTCGGTGAGCCGGCCAGAAGGTCCGACTTCGGCAGCACCAGGAAACTCGTCGACGTTCCGCCGCTGCTGACCGGAAACATGTTCGCCGAGATCACCACTGCGTCCTGGTTAACGCCCATCATCGGAAAGTCAGCCCACTCGACGTTGTCGGTGTCCGAGTCGATCTTGAATCCGCTCCACGAGCCGGTCGGATCGTTGGTCGCCGAGACCGCCACCAGAAAATTGTTCGCAGCGCCCGCATTGTCGACCGCCGCGGCAAACCACCGCCCGCTGGCGTTGTCGTAGATGATCCGCGGATCAAAGGCAAAACTGCCGGAAGGGGTGACACCCGTCTTTGTCGACCAGAAGTTGTTCAGCGACATGCCCGAAATCAACGAGCCCGGCGTCGTGTTCTTGTTGTACACCGACCACCGGCCGTTGATCAGCACCCCGATGTGATTGGGCCCGACCGCGCCCATCGTGTCCGGCGGAATGAAAAATGAATCGTTGTAATCGCTGTCGCTGCCGGTGAAGTTCGTACCGATCGAATACAGCGCCGCCGTCGCCGATCCGCTCGCAACCAGCAAATACCCCATCGCAACCACACCGCACCACGTCAATACACAGCGTCTCGAGATACGCCGCGCGCACACGCTCGTCACCATGGTCCATCTCCTGCGTTGATTTGTCCTCACTACCGTCCTGTTATCGACGTCCGAAATACAGCATCACAACACGGGCGTCGGGCCTTTAGTAGATTCACCAATACCCGCCCTCGATGGGGGCGTCAATCAAAAAGCCCCCATTTTTATTGGACTCGGCGGATTCATCGCAAGCCCCACGCCTCAGTAGGGGTGGCAGATTCGTACTCATGCAGCTTCAATCGTTTGCCCCCGCAGCCGTTAGCATCCCTTGCCGGATCATCCACATCGAGCCGCCCGCCCATAGCCGCAAGCTGACAGCTTGCGGTCATTGTTCGAGGTGTTTACGCCAGTAGCGATCCAGTGCCTTGGTGACAACGAGGCGCTGTCGTTGGGTCATTACCTGTGTGGCACAACCGCCCTCGGTTGTGCTGAAGACATCGCCCGCACAGCCGAGGGCGGCTGTGCCACAGGTCTGCCACGTCACACATGTGCGCACAGGGCTGTCGCCGCGCGGAGCAAAACTCGCAAAGTGTACTCAGTTATCACGACGGGTTTATGCGCGCGGGCGGCGTGACGGATGTGAAAACCGGGGCGCGCGCATGAACGTGACGCGGCGCGCCATGGGTGTGCGCGCCGAATGGCAAAAAACGGGCGAAAAGCGCTTAATCCAGGCGGATATTTGCCGCCGGCGCGCGCACCGGCGCGGCAAGGCGACGGGTTTGTGCGCGATTTGGGGGATCAATCCGCGATAAAAGGGATGAAAAGGCGGGTCAAAACGAATCGGCGCAAAGGGCGTTTTTTACCATCGCGTGCGCGCGCTGTTCAGCATGGACCAGACGCTTCGGAAGACCTCAGCGTCGGCGTGGTGAGAAAATGTTGAACTCTGTCCCCAGCCCCCAACCCCTATCCCCCAGCCCCCAACTTCACGACACTACCGCAGGCGCTCTTTGATTTTCAGCAGAGCTTCGAGAATGTTTCGGGCGCTGGAGTAATGCGGGCGTTTGGGATCGTTGGGACGCAGCACGTGTTCAGTCAGATTGGAGATCAGGCGCGCTTCTTCGGAACTGGCGTCGTAGCGGACCATCTCTTTGATGTCGGGATTTGAATGCGGCTTGTCGATCTGCACGGCGAGGTAGAAAAGGTCCGCCGCCTTGTCGACCTTCTGATGCGAGCCGGTGAAGTACTGGCTGGTGACCAGGCCGCTGCTGGTCATCTTGGCGAGCATGCGCTGAATCTGCGAGGCTTTCATCATCTCCTGGAAGAGCTTGTCGAGCAGCGGGCTCTGGGCGATGTTCTCACCGACGCGAGCGGCCGAGCCGTAGTCGACGAACCCGACGCCGTGTTCGGTGACGACGAAGTTGTCCAGGCGCAGGTCCAGGTGAATCACGCGGGCCTGCTCGTGGAGCTTATCCAGCAGGTCGGCGGCTTGCAGGGCGAAGTCGATTTGACTGATCGGCGGGCCGGATTTGCGCAGCCAGTTCAGATGAAGCTTGCTGACAAAACCGCGATTGTCTTTTTCAACGTAGACAGCCCGTGGCACGCGGTTGCGATACGCTTCGGGCAGATCACGTTGCAGAATTTTCAGGAAGGCGGCTTCGCGCGTCAGAAAGACCGGGAAAATCGTGTCGATCAGCTTCTTGGCCTGGGTTTCGACGAAGTCGGTCTTGGCTTCGGGGAAGCGCTGCTTCAGACGCAGCATGACGGTTTCAAGATCGGGCACCTGCTTGGCGACGACATAGCCTTGCTCGGCGCGGGGCTCGTGCTTCAGATACACGTCGTAAGTGAAGCGCATCGACACTTCACCGGGACGAACCAGGTGAACACGCCGCGCGACGAAGTAGTGGACCTTGCGGCCGAGCCCCGGAAGATACATGCCCATCACGGGGTGACGCACATAGGCCGGCGGGTGCTCGATGACAAAGCCGCGAGAGGCGTAGACCTGCGCGAGCTTGTGGACCTGGTCGGCATCGTAGGAGGTGAACACGAACTGCCCGCCCCAGCGCAGTCGCTCGAAGACCTTGTACCAGCGGTGCAGGTCGAAGGGGGTGGCGAACATGTAATCGCTGGTGCGTGTGTTGCGGAGCTCGTCGATGCAGTTGTAGTAGTGTTTGAATTCGGGATCACGCCCGAAGACCCGCGCCTGGACGGTGCGGATCATCGCATCGCGTTCGCGGACGGCATGACCGCTGCGCCCGGGCGATCGCTGGACCCACCGGGAAGCTTCGGACTCGAATTCGGTTTGTGGGGTGGTGGTCCGGGACACGGGGGGCTCGGTCAAGGCGGCGGGGGGCGGTGAAGCCTTGGTGGACTGGGCGGCGTCGGTCTGGGCAGTCACTGGGGCTGTTTTTCCCGTTGCAGGGGCGGGGGATTGTCGGGTGGCCGTGGACATAGGGATATTATCGTCCACCACGGCCCGACTGATCAGCATCTTGCGTTAAGTTTACACGGGATAACCGCCTGCATCGAGTGGGGCGTTCCGCATCTGATGGTTGCCATACCGCATCGCCGGTAAAAACACGAAAGCGACAAACTCGATAACCCCCACCTCAAAGCCCCGCCACACCAACCGCCTGCGCCATGTTTCACCCGCTGAGTTCACCCTGTATTCACCCTCATCGACCTCCCATACACGAGGATTTCTCGCCGCCCGCGAGGGGTTTTATCCCCGGAGAAAAAAATTCTCAAATTGGTCGTTTCGGGGCTTGCGAATTCTGGATAGACAGGTACGATGCGCACACTTGTTGAGGTTGAAACTGAGTTGCAGAATCAGACACAGCTCGCAGGTCTGCCGGGTACGGGGTGATTGGCGGAGGTCGCCGATCTAGTCTAAATCTCTTGTAGGAGCATTGTTATGCAACGGGTAAGGAGCGCTTTCGCTTCGGTGGTTCGCCGAGTACGGGGACTTCGAGTGGTCGCAGTCATGGGGTTGGCCGCGTCTGGGGTCGTGCTGACCGCCACGCCGGCGCAGGCTGACGTGCGGCCGTTCGTGTTCAGCTACGAGGCGACGACGATGCCCGCCGGCGGGTTCGAGTACGAACAGTGGGTCACCTGGAAGGCCAGCAAGTCCACCGACTCGGACTTCGACCGCCTGGACTTCCGTCATGAACTGGAATGGGGCGTCACCGATCACTTCCAGCTCGCCTTCTACGCCGACTGGCGCTACGAAGACGGCCAGTCGGTCAGCGACGATGGTGAATCCTTCCAGGACCTGGCCATCGAAGCGATCTACAACCTGACTGATCCGGTCGAAGATCCGCTGGGCATCGCGCTGTACGGTGAGTACAAAGGCGGCGATGAGAAGCAGGTCATCGAGACGAAACTGCTGCTGCAGAAAAACATCGGTAAGTGGATCCTCGTCTGGAACGGCGTGTTTGAAGCCGAGTGGGAAGGCAAGCATTACGACGAAGACAAGATGGTGCTTGAGCAGACCGCTGGCCTCGCTTACCAGATTTCGCCGAATGTTTCGGTCGGCGCCGAACTGCTGCATGAAATCGAGTACGAAGACTGGGAAGAGTGGGGCGACCACACCGTCTACCTCGGACCCAACGCCTCATACCGTGGTGATGGCTGGTGGATCACCGTCGCGCCGCTGTTCCAGGTGACCGACATCGACAGCGAAGCTGACTTCCAGACACGCATGATCTTCGGCATTATCTTCTAAACCAACCATGAACACCTCGCATCACATCAAGCGACGCGTGTTGAACCTGTGCTTGCTGGGGGTGCTGGGCTTAGCGCCGGCCGGCTGTCTGACGACTGAGCAGATGGCTCCGCCGGTCGAAAGCCTGGCCCCCTCAGTTCAGGCCACGGGCGTCGATCTCGAACAACTCAAACGCGGTCGCCACATCTACCTGACCGATTGCGCCCGTTGTCACGCCGTCGAGCCGATCGATCATTATTCGCGATCCGAATGGCTCAACATCATGCCTGACATGGCTGAAGAATCCGAGCTGACCCCCGACGAAACCGACGACGTGGAAACCTACGTTCTCACCGCCCACGAATACATGCGTCTGAATGCACAGTCGAACAATGCCTCATCCGCTCGCTGAAGCGACGGAGTGTCTTTGCGGACGTCGGAGCGTCTGGTCCCCATGGAGGGGACGGACCCGATTCGGCAAATCATCGGGTGGTTTCATCCGGTCGAAGCGCGGCCCTCGGATGAACTGCATGATGCGAGGGTGTGGCGCATGGCCTGAATCAGGGCATTGATGTGAACCGGGCTGAGCAACTGATGGACGGTCCGGTGCTCGGCGGCAGATGCATCGAGACTGTCGTCTGGACGCGGGCTGATCAGCAACGTGGGCAGGGGGCCAAGCGATGCTTTGGACTCTGCACTAAGCAGGTGGCGGGCCAGCGCGGCGCGGTCGGCAGTGAATGGCTGATGCACGATGGCAAGGTTTGGTGGGAAGTTGGCCTCGGCATCGCAGTGACTGACGAGTGTGTCGATGAGCAGGCCGAAGGCGTCTTGATCGCCATGGTCTGAAATCAGCAATGGGTGGATGTGGCCCTTGAGTTGATCCAGGCGATTGGCAAGTTCGTTGGGCCCATGGTCTGCTGAATCAAATTCGAAGAGCTGTGTTTTCAGGTCGCTGATCAGCGGGTGAACTTCGTGCTTGATTCGTCGGATGTCAGCGGCGGTCAGGCCGAGCGGATTGGTCAGGGGTTGAAGGGGCATGATCATGCCGTTGCCGCTGGCGCCGATCAGCCATGCGTGGGCCATGCGATCTGCCAGGGCGACGATCATGGTGTTGGTTCGATGTGGTTCATCCAGGCGGAGGATATGATCCAGATGATCATGGTGGTGGGCGATGGGTTGGACTAACGAACTGGGCAGTCGCCACTGAGTCAGCGCCGCCTCGGCCACGCCGGCGTGATCAATGCCCAGGCGGTGGGTTTCGACCTGATCAAGCGGCAGGCCGAGCGTCTGCGACTGCTCGAGCACTTCAGCGTACGCCTTGGGGATGCGCTCGGCGAGCATGAGTTGACCGACGTCGTGGAGCAGGCCGGCGGTGAATGCGAGTTCAGCCCGGTCATGAGTCAGGCCGATTCGCAGCGCAATTTGATCGGCGATCAGACCGGCGGCGAGCGAGTGTTCCCACAGGAGATGTTGATCCAGCCAGCGGCTCAGCGCGTTGACGCTCAGGTGTGTGAACACGTCAATGGTCAGCACCATTTGGCGGATGGTGCCCATGCCCAATCGGATGACAGCCTGGCGGACCGTTTGGACAGGCTCATGGCGTCGATAGGTCACCGAATTGGCGAGCTTGAGCAGACGTAGAGCCAGCGCGGCGTCGAGATTGATCGCGGCGACCAGATCGTCGACCTCGCTGTCGACCGAGGCGGTCAACTCAAGCACGCGCTCGGTGGTCGATGAAAGCGCTTTGACACGAACAAACTGATCAATCTCCTGGAGCAGCGCCTGGCGAGACATCAGCGGCTTTGATTGGCTCAGGGGCTGCGAAGCATGCTCGCTCGCGGCAGTGGTCTGGTTCTTGGCATCGAACAGGCGTTGCACCGACTGACGCATTTCAGCAAGCGAAAAACGCGATTTCAGCAGGTATTCACGTACGCCGAATCGCTCGGCTTCGGCACGGTGGTGCGGATCGTTGGCGGCGGTCAGCACCATCACGGGTGTGTAGACGTGGCGTGGGTCATCACGCAGCTTTGCAAGAAAAGTCAGGCCGTCCATCACCGGCATGATCAAGTCGAGCATGATCAGGTCCGGCTGAATGGTTTGCAAACGCTGCAGCGCCTGGGCGCCGTGCTCAGCCCGATGAACCTCGCATCCCTGAGCGCGCAGGGCCGCGGCAATCGGCTCGCAGAAGACCGTTTGATCATCGACAAGAAGTACACACTTGTTCAATGCAACCTCGGATCCGGTGAAAGCTTGATTCGATGGCTTCAGGTGTCGCTGGAGGCCAGGGTCACAGAGACGGCGCGCACCAAGTCGGCCACATTTTTCGCGTTCATTTTCGACATGAGATGGGCGCGATGATTTTCAATCGTACGAAGTGAGACATACCACTGGCCGGCGATCTGCTTGTTGGATTTGCCGGCCAGCAATTCATCGAGCAGTTCTCGCTCGCGGGGGGTCAGCGTTTCCAGACGACGTCGAACGCTTTGCGTGCTTTTACGCTTGCGTTGCCGACGGCCGGCCATCACGACCGCATTGCGGATGCAGCCCATCAACTGTTCACGATCGTATGGCTTCTGAATGAAGTCCATGGCGCCGGACTTCATGGCGCTGACCGCATGGGTGATGTCGCTGTGCCCGGTGAGAATGATCGTCGGCAAGTGGTGGGAAATGTTTCGCTCATCATCCAACAACTGAAGGCCGCTCATCCCCGGCAGTCGCAGATCCAGCAGCAGGCAGCCCAGAACATCCGGGTCATACTGATCCAGGAACGTTTCGGCGCGGCCGAATGTTTCAACGCCGTAACCTTGAGAGCCGATCACAATGCTCAGCGCTTTGCAGATCGTCGGATCGTCATCCACGATGTATACGATTGGCTGTTCGTCAGACATGATGATTCCTTACGGTCATGGTAAGGGGGATGGTCAACCGGCTAAGCCGGTTGTACCCAGACAAACTGCGAGTAGCGCCGATCATGGGCGAGAGCCTCGCACGCGTCACGATAAAGTTGATCAAGGCTTAAAATGGCAGGTGAGTTGTCGGTCTGAGGTGTCCGCATATCGATCGACCACGTGAGGTCAGAGCCATGATCATCCCAGGCAAAACTCAAAGCCTGTTGTCGACACCCGGAGAGGCGTTGTTCTGATTGCCTACATAATACATCGGCATAAAGCCGCATCTATTTCAAACCATGCAGTGTCATATGTGTGACACTTGCAATCATAATTCAGCGAAAAGTCTGTTCTGGCACCCGGAAAATGTCGGATGTGAGTTCACCGTCAACTCGTCGGTACGGGAATGTATGCTCAAAAGACCGCCGTGAAACTTCTGGAAATGCCATACCAAAATCCTTCACTCAAAACCGGATCGATTGTCAAAAAGATTACAGACAAAACCAGACAATCGACCTTCACTCAACCCTGTTCTCTTATATCGTCAGATTGACAGGGGTGTCAACATAAAACTTGGCCTGGGGACGGCGCCGAAGCATGGGTTCGGAAGAATGCTGAAATCAAAAACCTTATAAAACGTGAGTAAAAATGCCTATCGAGCGTGTTCGGCGGCGTGACGATTCAATGGGTGTCGACCGGGTCAAGTCATTCGA
This sequence comes from Planctomycetales bacterium ZRK34, assembly GCA_014873095.1. Taxonomy (GTDB): domain Bacteria; phylum Planctomycetota; class Phycisphaerae; order Phycisphaerales; family Zrk34; genus Zrk34. The sequence goes on along the minus strand of CP050848.1, from coordinate 417,475 downwards.
AATCTGCGGTCAGGATCGGACTTGGACATGACACAACACAACGCCGAATCATCGTACCTGGATACCTATCACGCCGCGATGCTGGCGCACGACCTGCGCTCGCCGCTGACGGTGATCATCGAGTTCACATCGATCATGCGCGACGGACTGGGTGGATCCGTCACGCCTCGCCAGCAGGAGTTTCTCACACACATCGAATCGGCGGCCGGCGAGTTGTTGAACATGATCGATCAACAGTTGGATCCAAATACCGCGGCGGTGGACAACTCATCTGACCAGGAGGCGAAGGAAACATCTGATGCGTGAATCATGCCATCCAAAAATTCTGGTGATCGACAATGACGAAGGCGTCGTCAAGGCCATCTCCACGCGCCTGGACGCGCTGGGCTACGACTGCGTGACCGCTTCGACCGGCGCGCAGGGCTTGTCGCTGTTCAGCGATCAGGCGATCGACCTGGTGATCACCGATTTGAACATGCCGATGCTCGACGGCGCGTTTCTGCTTACGGAGATTCGCGCCATCAGCCAGGTGCCCGTGATTGTGATCACCGGCTTCGGCCATGCCTACGCGCAAGCGCTGGCGGGGCAGACGAACGTGACCGTGCTGCGAAAACCGTTCGACGCTTCGGCGCTGATCGACGTGGTGGAACTCGAACTCGCCCAACATGCCGACTGCGGCCTCGCCTGAAAGGACACGACTCATGAGCATCGCCAAACTGCTGATTGCCGACGACGATGATCGACTCCGGCGCGGCATCGCCATGCGACTGAACGCTGACGGGTACGACGTGATCGAAGCGGCCGACGGCGCCGAGGCGCTGGCGCTGGCGCGGACCGAGTTGCCGGACATTCTCATTCTCGACGTGCACATGCCGGCCGGCGACGGATTGACCGTGCTGGATCGATTGGATGCATCGGCCACGCTGGGCGCCATACCGGCGATCTACATCAGCGGCGACCACGCCCCGTGGCTTCGCCAGGCTGTGGAAAAACGCGGCGCCGCGGCGCTGGTCCACAAGCCGTTCACTGCCGGCGATCTGATCGAGGCGATCCGACTGTTGTCCGGCGAGATGCCTACAGCCCGTTGAAGGGAGACTCCCATGCGACCGACACACCCACCACGCATTCTGGTGATTGACGATGACGAACGCATCACGCGGATTCTCGTCAAGCGCCTGCAAAACGCCGGATATGACTGCCTTTCGGCGGCGACCGGCGATGAAGGACTGCATCGTTATTCAATGGCCGGCATCGATCTGATCATCACCGATCTGCACATGCCCGGCATCGACGGCATCGGCATGATCAACCTCATCCGTGCCGCATCGAGCGTGCCCATCATCGTCATCTCCGGTCATCCGGATGCTTATCGACGGGCCATGGGCTCGCTGCACGACATTACGTTGATGGCCAAACCATTTAACCATTCGACGCTGCTCCGACGGGTGGAATCGGAACTCGCGCTTTCCGGGGTTCCGATCCTCCCGTCGTCTTTTGAATCCATCTCTCACAGGAACTAAATACCATGCGACATCCGACGATTCTGATTGCCGACGACGACTCCCGCCTGCTGGAAGCGTTAAGCCAGCGGCTTCGCAATGACGGTTTTGAAGTGGTGACCGCAACCGACGGCTACAACGCCCTGGCCAAGGCCGTCGAATGCGCGCCGGACGTGATGATTCTCGACGTGAACATGCCCGCGGGCGACGGCTTCACCGTGCTGGAACGCGGTCACAATCGGGCGGAACTCTCCGACACGCCCGTGATCTATCTCACCGGCGACAAGTCGACGCGGCTTGACGAGATCGCCGACGTGCTCGGCGCCTACGCCACCATCCACAAGCCGTTTGACTACGACCGATTGTTGAACACCATCCGCGCCGCGCTGCTGAGTGCGCCGACTCCGCCGAGTGTCGCATAACCAGTCAGTCTTCCATGAAAAAACTGATTAAACAATCCGGGTTGGTACATCGCATTGCGCTGTTGCACGCTGTTTTGATCGTCGGCACTGTATTGCTGGTCGGCTGGTGGATCACGCACCGTTTCAGCGAGGCGCTGGTTCAGGAAAAATGGGAGCAGTTGAGCCTCGCAAGCCGCAACGTCACCCAACAACTGAATATCGAGACAGAGCGGCTCTGCGGCACGGTGGAAATGCTTGCACGCAGTTCCGAGGTGCATGCCCTGTTGAAAGCGAGCCGCACGGGTGACGATGGCGCGCCGAGTCACGACGACTCATCACAACTGCTGAGTCGCCTGGAGCAGACTTTCCGTGCGCTGGTCGATCTATCGCCTTCACTGAACGCTGTGCGCCTGCTCGATGTCAATACCGGCGGCATGGAGTTGATTCATGTCGAACGACGCAACGGATGGGCCAGTGTTGCGAAAGTCTCGGATACGTCGGATGAATTACACCGCGACCTGTATCAACAGGTGCTCGCCAAGCCATCGAGCCAGGCTTATCTGTCAAACTGTCATTTGGAACGCGTGCATGACGATAGCTCGATACCGTTGATGGATGTGCTGCATGCGGCGGCGCCGGTGTATGACGAAACGGGGAATGTCGCCTTCGTGCTGTCTGTGAGCATGGATTGTCAGGCATTGTACAAACGAATCGACGCTTCTACGCCGGTGGAGCAAACACTATATCTCGCAGATCAAACCGGCCGCCTTCTGTTGCATCAGAGTGATGCAAACAGTCCGGCGGCTGAAATCACCGCGGTGACAAGACATGCGGCAGGGGCGGGGGGCGTCTCGCTGAGGCGCTGGATCAGCACGCCGCAGGGCGATCGCGCGCTGGCCTTGCGATGGATTGATGCACGCAACCGCCGTTACGGAGTGGTGCTCACCGCTTCATACGACTCCATCGTTCAAGCTGCCGACACCACGCGCCAGCAGGCGATGATCTTCATCGGCGTGGCGCTGGCGGTCTCGCTGTTGATCGCTCATTTCTACGGCAGTCGGTTGATGAAACCATTTCGCGAGATTGCCGTGGCGGTCGAATCGTTCGGTCGCGGCGATCTCCAGGTGAAATTGCCGACCAATGCTCCGCATGAGGTGGGTGTGCTGGCGCGGGCTTTCGATGACATGATCACACAGGTCCGCCAGCGCAATCAGGCATTGCGCCAAGCCAATCAGACGCTGGCGCAGAAGAATCGCGAGTTGGAGCAGTTCGTCTACACTGCGTCGCATGATCTGAAATCCCCGCTGCTGGCATTTGACGGTTATCTTCGCTACATCGAGAACGATCTGATCGCGGGTTGTCACGAGCAGGTACACGAGCACGTGGATGTTCTCAAGCAGGCTTCGCAGCGCATGCGACGGACGCTGGATGATCTGCTCGAGCTCAGCCGCGCCGGTCGGGCGATCAAGATTCCGACAAGTGTCGACCTGGGGCAGACGATTGAACATCTGCGTCAGATTTACCAGTCGCGCCTTGATGAGTGCGGCGTCACATTGCGCGTGCGGCCCGGCCTGCCGACGGTGATGGCGGATCAGACTCGGCTGGCCCAGATGCTCGACAACCTGCTGGTCAATGCCATCAAGTATGGCTGTCGCGATGGTGGAGTGATCGAAATCGGATGCGATGTCGACGAAGCCGAATGTCGCATCTATGTCAGGGACGACGGTCCGGGCATCGACGCCAGGCACCACGAGCAGATATTCGAGTTGTTCCGCCGGGTTGACAATGGATGCGATGGCACGGGGCTTGGCTTGGCGATTGTGCGTTCGATTGCCATCGCGCACGGCGGTCGTGTCTGGGTCGAGTCGGAACTTGGTCTGGGCGCGACGTTCTATCTGACGCTGCCCCGACAAATGCGCCCCATGGCGCAGGCGGCGTGAGCGGTCAGTCCTTGAAAAAGTAAACCGGCAGCGAGGATTTGGTCTGGCGGAGGATCTCGAGCACGGCCCGGCGCTTGGCGGTCGAGATCGCGTCGAAGGGGGCGTCGCGGTCGCGCCCGGTGAGGATGTCGTAGAGCCGACGATACACGTAGTCGAGCATCGGCCCGGGCATGGCGTCAAACGATTCGGAATAGATCAGGTAGCTGCACGGATACTCGAAAAGATACTTGCGCAGATTCAACTGCCGCAACGAGCGGCCCTGATCGTCGAACGGTCCCTGTTTCTGGAAGTGTTCGGTGAATCCGCCGACGCCGGTGATCGGGTCTTCGAGAATCTCTTCATCGACCAGCAGCAGATAACGCAGCAGGGCGTCGCCGGCCCGCTGGATCCTTCGCAGGGTGTGCTCGCTGACCGAACCCGGCGGGCGGCCCAGGGCGCGGTTCATCTGCTCTTCCTGATCCAGCGCGATGCGTGTGCGGTAGGTCGCGCGGGTGATCAGGTTGTGCATGTGGGTTTGATGCTCGAGCACCATGAGCGCGACCATGTCGCTGTGTTTGCTGAGGTAGGGGGCGACGTCGAGTTTGCTCGACAGGTCGGTGAGGTTGGCGCCGGCATCGAGGTCGAGGTCTTCTTCGTCGGTGTTTTTGCGCGGCATGGTGATGTTGCCGCGGTGGCGCATGTCGCCATGCGTGCCGGTGACGTACCACCCGCCGAAGCGTTCGCCGAAGGCGGTGCGGCCGTCGGAGACCGTCGCCTCGGCGCGTAGCTGCAGGAAGCCTTGCGGATCGGTGATGACGGATCGAACCATGTGGCCGGGCACGCTCTGAGTCATCGGCGAGGTATGGCACTGCATGCACTCACCGAAGCGGCGGGTGATGGTCGGCGGGGCGTCGGCTTCGGGGGGCTGCTGATCGATCGTGTAGAAGACGCCGCCGAGCTTCGGATCGACGGTGCTGATTTCGATCACATCGCCGCCGAGCACCCAGCCCACGTACACATCATCATTGAAGTAGATCGCACGCGGCGTGTCGGGATTGATCCGTCGAATCTGAAAGCTCGTTTTGGAGAACACCAACACTTGGGTGGTGGTGTCGATGTCGAGTGCCTTCAGCAGCGACTTGAGATAACCGTGGGCAGGTTCGTACTGCAGGTGCAACTTGCCGGAAGCCAATCGCCGGTTCAGCGCGGCCATCGCATCACGCGGGGCCGTCGAGGCGTAGTTGATCGGCGGCACGTCGTACGCGTCGTCTGCGGAGGCGAGATCGATTGCCGAGCCGATCGCGAGCAATGTCATCAACGTCAGTCGAATCATGGGGGGCTTCAATAGGGCTGCGAACAATTCAAGACAATGCTATCCATAATAACTGCGCGGGGCCACTGCCCGCCTGTTTTACCTCCGGGCAGGGGAATGTGAATATTTAGTAAGCGAATGGATATTCGTTCGTGTGGCGGGATAATGGCCGGATTAACGCTGAAAATTGACATCATAAATCATTAGAATACAATGCAATCCGTCCCAGAAGGAATGTTCAGGGGATATCTCGCATGTCGCAGGAACAGCTTGCCGAGGCGGTGTTCGCCGCACTGCGTCGCATCACACGGGCGATGGACCGACAGTCCCGCGCCATGATGCGCCGCGGGGGACTCACCGGCCCGCAGGTGTTGGTGTTACGCCTGCTTGCCGGCGGCGAGGAACTCAGCGTCGGGGCACTGGCCCAGCAGATGAGCCTCTCGCAGGCGACGGTCACCGGCATCATCAACCGCTTGGAACTGCGCGGCCTGATGCGGCGGCGACGCGATCAGCAGGACAAACGCCGCGTGCTCGTGTCCGCCACGCCCGCCGGGCAATCGCTCGCCGAAGGCGCCCCGTCGATGTGGCAGGACTCGTTCATGAATCAGCTTTCGCAGCAGGCCGATTGGGAGCGCACGCTCATGCTCGCCTCGCTGCAACGTCTGGCCGGCATGATGGAAACCCCGGACACCATTGATGTACTGGACTTACCGGATAACCCACAAGCCTCGCAGTCGCCCGCAGCGTCCGACCAGCGTTCGGGCATGGCGGCTGCCGGATGATTGAATCGTTCATCGTTACTACAACTCAAGGAGTTTTATTCCGTGTGTGGAATCTGCGGCGAAGTCGTCTTTGACGGACGGCCGCCGGCAACTGACGTGGTGAAAGTCATGACCGAACGCCTCGAATCGCGCGGCCCGGACGCGCAGGGCGTGTATCAGCACAATGGCTCGATGTTCGGACATCGTCGCCTGTCGATCATCGACCTTTCCGAAAAATCCAATCAGCCGATGTTCGACAAGAAGCTCGGACTCGGCATCGTCTACAACGGCGAAATCTACAACTACCACGAACTGCGCGAAGAGCTCTCCGCCAAGGGCTACAACTTCTTTTCCGGTGGTGATACCGAAGTTCTGATCAAGGCCTATCACGCCTGGGGCGATGACTTCGTCAAACGCCTCAACGGCATGTTCGCCTTCGCCATCTGGAATCAGCAGACCGGCGCCATCTTCATGGGGCGCGATCGGCTCGGCATCAAGCCGCTGTACTATTCGCTGGAAGATCAGAAGCTGCGATTCGCTTCGTCGCTGCCGGCGATGATCGCCGCGGGCGATGTCGACACCAGCCTCGATCCGATCGCGCTGCACCATTACATGACCTTCCACTCGGTCGTGCCCGCGCCGTATACGATCTTCCGCGGCGTGCGCAAGCTGCCCCCGGCGACGGTGATGAACGTCGCCCCCGACGGAACAGCCAGCACGAAAACCTACTGGGCGCCGAACTTCAATCAGTCGGATGAAGACCGCAAACGCAGCGCCGCCGAGTGGCAGGAGTTGATCCTCGAAACCTTGCGCGCGTCGGTGAAGCGTCGACTCATCGCGGATGTGCCCGTCGGTGTGTTGCTTTCTGGTGGGCTGGATTCGAGCCTTGTCGTCGGCCTGCTGGCTGAGTCCGGGCAGAAGGGGTTGAACACATTCTCGATCGGGTTTGATACCGTCGGCGACGAAGAAGGCAACGAGTTCAAATACTCCGATGTCATCGCCGAGCACTTCGGCACCGAGCACCACAAAATCAAGATCGATTCATCGCGTGCGCTGTCGGAATTGGAGCGTTGCATCTACGCGATGAGCGAGCCGATGGTCAGTCACGATGTCATCGGGTTCTACCTGCTCAGCGAAGAGGTTTCCAAGCATGTGAAGGTCGTGCAGAGCGGGCAGGGGGCCGACGAGGTGTTCGGCGGTTATCACTGGTATCCGCCGATGCTCGACAGCGCCGATGCGGTGTCGGACTATGCCCGCGTGTTTTTCGATCGTGATCATGCCGACTATGCGCAGGCGATGAACCCCGATCGTGTTGAAGATGATTACAGCCGGGCCTTCGTGGCTGAGCACTTCGCCCGGGACGGGGCCGATCGACCGATCGACAAGGCGTTGCGGCTGGACACGACGATCATGCTCGTCGACGACCCGGTCAAGCGCGTCGACAACATGACGATGGCGTGGGGTCTCGAGGCCCGTGTGCCGTTTCTCGATCATGAACTCGTCGAACTCGCCGGGCGCATCCCTGCTGAGCTGAAGCTCGAACAGGAAGGCAAGGGGGTGCTCAAGGATGCTGCCCGCAAGGTGATACCCTCGGGCGTGATCGATCGGCCGAAGGGTTACTTCCCGGTGCCGGCGCTGAAGTTCCTGCGTGGCGAGTATCTGGAAAAGGTTCGTGAAGTGTTGACCGATCCGGCCGCTCAGCAGCGTGATCTATTCAATAAGGATTACGTGAACAAGCTGCTGGCCAAGCCCGAAGAACACATCACGCCGCTGCGGGGGTCGAAGCTGTGGCAGATGGCGTTGCTGGAATGGTGGTTGCAGACGCACCAGGTATGAACCGCGTGTTCGACCGGAAGGGTACGCCATGAAGAAAAACCTGAAAAAGGGCATCCGCCTGGACCGTATGGCTTCGCCGTCGCAGCGCCACTGGGAACAGCCGCAGACCATCGACGCCAAGCGCATGCGTTCCGACGCGACAGTCGAAATGGGTTGGGGGCGTTTGCTGTTCGCCCACACCTTCGAACGGGCGCGTGATCTGGCCAAGGCGCTTTGCGAAGAAGGGCCCAAGCGGCGCGACATTGCGCTGTACGTGCGCGATCCGCATGTGGTGCTCTCGCTGGCGCCGCATCAGTTGTTTCTCGATCCATCGCACACCTACCGCTTGTGGTCGAATCAGTATCGCCCGACCCAGCGGAAAAACAGCGCCTTTCAGACACGCCGCCTCCGTACACGCAAGGACGTCGAGGGCGTGAATCGGATCTACAGCGGGCGCGGCATGGTCACGCTCGATGAAGATTGGGTGCTTCAGCCGCCGGACAATCGCCGCCTGCGTCTGCATCTGGTCGCCGAGGAAAAGGCGACCGGCAGCATCGTTGGGGCTGTCAGCGCGGTTGATCACGTGGAGGCGTTTGACGATCCCGAATGCGGCGCGAGTCTGTGGTGCCTGGCGGTCGATGCGCAGGCGCATGCGCCCGGCGTCGGCGAGGCGCTGGTGCGGCATGTCATCGAGCACTTTTTCGCGCGTGAGCGGACCTATCTCGATCTGTCGGTGATGCACGACAACGAACAGGCGATCATGCTTTACGAGAAGCTCGGCTTTCAGCGCATGCCGGCGTTCTGCGTGAAGCGGAAGAACCCGATCAATGAGCCGCTGTTTATCGCGCCGGACAGCGATGAAGCCCTGAATCCCTACGCCAAGATCATCGTCGATGAAGCGCGTCGACGCGGGATCGCCCATGAGGTCGAAGACGCCGAGGGCGGCTTTTTCAGCCTGCACTTCGGCGGACGGTCGATCAGTTGTCGTGAATCGCTCAGCGAGTTGACCACGGCCGTGGCGATGAGCCGCTGTGATGACAAGCGTGTGACGCGCCGCCTGCTGGAAAAAGCCGGACTCCACGTGCCGGATCAGCGGATGGCCGGCAGCGACCAGGAGAACGAAGCGTTTCTCGTTGAGCATGGCAGCGTGGTCGTCAAGCCGGCGCGCGGCGAGCAGGGGGCCGGCGTCTGCGTCGACGTGCGCGATGCCGAGGAACTGAAGCAGGCGATCGCCGAGGCCAAGCAGATCAGCGACGAAGTCATACTCGAACAGTTCGTCGAAGGCGATGACCTGCGGATCATCGTGATTGACGAGAAAGTCGTGGCGGCGGCGGTGCGCAAGCCGCCGGTGATCATCGGCACGGGTCAGCACACGATCCAGCAGTTGATCGAGAAGTACAACCGCCGGCGCGCCACGGCCACGGGGGGCGAGTCGCGCGTGCCGCTGGACGAGCAGACGACGCGCTGCGTGGCGGCGGCAGGTTGCGCCATGGACGATGTGCTGGAGATCAACCGAAAGCTGATGGTGCGCAAGGCGGCGAACCTGCACACCGGCGGGACGATTCACGATGTGACAGCCGATCTGCATGCCACGCTCGTCGACGCCGCCGAACGCGCCGCCGCCGCCATCGACATTCCCGTCGTCGGGCTGGACTTTCTGGTCCCGAACGTGGAGGATGAGCAGTACGTGATCATCGAGGCCAACGAACGGCCGGGCCTGGCCAATCACGAGCCGCAGCCCACCGCCGAGCGTTTTGTTGATCTGCTGTTTCCCAAAACCGTCGCCGCGGATGCGACACGCATTTAACTTTCGAGGCCAACGACCGCAATGACTAAGTTGCCGATCGATACGGATTATCTGACCGAAATGTTGCTGGGCATGCTCGAGATCGCCAGCCCATCAGGCTACACCAGCCAGGTGGTGCGCTTCGTCGGCAGCGAGCTTGAACGCCTGCATGTGCCGTTTGAAATGACCCGCCGCGGCTCGATCCGAACCAACCTCAAAGGCCGGCAGTCCTCACCCGCCCGTGCGATCGCCGCGCATGTCGACACCCTCGGGGCGATGGTGCGCATGCTCAAGCCCAACGGCCGCTGCGCCATCACGCCCGTGGGCACATGGCCCGCTCGCTTCGCCGAAGGCGCCCGCGTGACGATCATCACGCCGCGCGGCTCATTCCGCGGCACCGTCCTGCCGCTCAAGGCCTCGGGCCACATCTACAACGAAGCGGTCGACACCCAGCCCAGCGGTTGGGACAACCTCGAAATCCGCGTCGACGACCATTGTCACTGCGAGCAGGACATGATCGATCTGGGCATGCGCGTCGGGGATTACGTGGCGTTCGACTCGCGCCCTGAAGTCGAGAACGGGTTCATCAACGCCCGCCATCTCGACGACAAGGCGGGGGTGGCGTGCCTGCTGGCGGCGATCCGCGCGATCAAAGAACACAACATCGAACTGGCCGTGGATTGCCACGCGCTGATCACGATTTTCGAAGAGGTCGGTTCCGGCGCTTCGACTTCGCTGCATGGCGACATCGCCGAGCTGGTCGCCATCGACAACGCCACGCCCGGCCCGGAGCAGAACGCCAGCGAGTTCGGCGCCACCATCGCGATGATGGATCAGTCCGGTCCGTTCGACTATCACCTCACGCAGAAGCTGATCGGCCTCTGCAATGAGTTCGAGATTCCGTTTCAGCGCGATGTCATGCGCTACTATCGATGCGACGCCGCGTCAGCGATCGAAGCCGGCAACGACATCCGCACGGCGCTGCTCAGCTTCGGCGTCGATGCTTCGCACGGCTACGAGCGCACGCACATGGATTCGCTGCGCAGCGTGGCGGAAGTGTTGACGATGTACATGCAGTCCGAGCCCACGTTCCAGCGCGACGTGGAAGAACTCGGCCCGCTCGAAGGCTTCCCCGAGCAGCCGAGCATCGAACAGATCCACCAGGAACAGGCCCGCTGGATTCGCGACCAGGTCTGAAAACCGCTTTGAAAACACTGCAAAAGTGCATGTCGGGACATTCCTGACGGGCGCTACCGTGGCAACCTGACCAAGCGGCCCGCCACCGACTGAGCGGCATCGCTGCGCGCCGAGCGTATGAATATACAGACGCTGAGGGCAGATGCCGGTTCACCCTCCGCGTCAGTCTGAACGAACCGGTCGCCCCCAAAGAGGTGGCAACATGCGTACGCAAGAAATTGAAAGTGAACGAAGCTTCCGGCAGAAGGCGCTGCACTGGCTGGCGATTCTGTCCATGGTCGTGATGCCTCTGGCGCTGAGCGCCTGCAACACGATGGAAGGCGCCGGCGAAGACATCGAAGCCGCTGGCGAAAGCGTGCAGGACGCCGCGGAATAATCCGCCGGCACCCGCTTGCGGGACATTCACGTACTCTGATCGAAAGGAATAATCATGGGACTTTTAGGATGGGCATTGACCTTTTTCATCATCGCACTGGTCGCGGCGTTGTTCGGTTTTACCGGCATCTCCGCCGCGGCGGCGGGCATCGCGAAGATTCTCTTCTTCGTGTTCCTGGTGATCTTCCTGGTGCTGCTGGTGGCGGGATTGTTCGCCGGGCGCGCCCCATAACGTAACGACACCACGCGCATGGCGCGGCTTTGCGGTCGCGCCATGCTTTTTTCAACGATGTCCCTGATGTTTCCGGGGTTTCGTGATATAAGAGCGACGTATGACAGACACGGCCCTGTATGGATTGGCGGTGATCGTTTCGGTAAGCATCGCAGCCCAGTGGCTGGCATGGCGGCTGCGCTGGCCGGCGATCGTGCTGCTGTTGCTGGGTGGGTTCACCGTCGGGCCGATCGCGGGCTGGGTCAAACCCGATGAGTTGTTCGGCGAGTTGTTGTTTCCGTTCGTGTCGATGTCGGTGGCGATCATTCTCTTTGAAGGCGGGTTGACGCTGCGGTGGGCGCAGATGCGTCAACTGGACGTGGTGCGCCGACTGGTGACGATCGGCGTGCTGATCACGTGGGCCGCTTCATCACTGGCAGTCTGGTGGATCGTCGGCCTTAGTGGGACGCTGTCGATCCTGTTCGGGGCGATCCTCGTGGTGACCGGGCCGACGGTGATCATGCCGATGTTGCGTCAGCTTCGGCTCAAAGGCCACGTCGGGCCGATCCTCAAGTGGGAAGGCATCCTCAACGATCCGTTCGGCGCGGTGCTGGCGGTGCTGGTCTTTGAGGCTTTGCTGGTGGGGGCTGACGGTGATGCGACACAGATCGCACTGGCAGGATTGGCCAGGGCGATCGGCGTGGGCGTCGCCGGAGGGCTGGCGGGCGCGGCGGTGCTGGTGCCGCTGATCCGGTGGTACTGGCTGCCGGATGATCTGCACGCGCCGGCAGCGCTGGCGCTGGTGCTGGGTGTGTTCACAGCGGCCAATGCGGTGCAGCATGAATCGGGCCTGCTGGCGGTGACGCTGATGGGCGCGTTCATGGCGAATCAGAAGTGGGCCGACATTCAGCGTATTCTGGATTTCAAGGAAAACCTGCGCATCTTTCTGATCGGTGTGCTGTTCATCGTGCTCGCGGCACGGGTGCAGTTGGAATCGATCCAGGCGCTGGGTTTTGAAAGCGTGATATTTGTGGGGGTGTTGGTGGGGCTGGTCCGGCCGGTGGCGGTGCTGGCGTCGACGATCCGCTCGGAACTGGCCTGGCGCGAGCGGGCTTACCTGGCGTTGATCGCGCCGCGCGGGATCGTGGCGGCGGCGGTGGCATCGACATTCGCCATTCAACTCGGCGAAGCGGACATCGAGGGGGCGGACAAAATGGTGCCGCTGATGTTTCTGGTGATCATCGGCACGATCGGGTTCAGCGGGCTGATGGCCCATCGACTGGCGAAGTGGCTGAACGTGGCGGACACCAGTCCGACGGGCTACCTCATACTCGGCTCGCACCGCTTGGCTCGCGAGATGGCGCGCATGTTTGAAGAGCGCGGCGTCAAGGTGTTGATGCTCGAAAACAACTGGAACAACGTCCACGCCGCACGCATGGAAGGCCTGCCCGTGCATCACGGCAACGTCATGACGCCGAACATCGCCGATGATCTGCCGCTGCAGGGCATCGGTCGCCTGCTGGCCCTGTCGTCCAGCGACGAAGCCAACAGCCTGGCGGCGATGCGGTTTGCTCCGATCTTCGGGCGCGAGAATATCTTCCAACTTGTTCCCGAAGCGGTGGAGCCGCGAAACCTGGATCATCCCTCCTCACCGCGCCACGTCGGTGGGCGCTACCTCTTCGATGGCGAGTCGACCTACAGCCGTCTGATGGCGCGCCTGTACAACGGTCAGCATGTCAAAGCCACCCCGCTGACCGAGCAGTTTGGTTTTGACGCTTTCATCGAGAAACACGGCCGCGAGGCTTTGCCGCTGTTTTACGAAAAGCCCGAGGGTGATGTCGTGCCGTTTGTCGCCGAGCACGAAACTTCGCCTGCAGCAGGGCTCCGTGTGATCAGTTTGGTGCGTGAAGCCGAGCCGACTTCAGCAGCTTGACCATGAAGTGAATAACACGAAGGGGCACTACCGAAGTGGCGTTCAAAGCTGGCGGCGACGGTACAACGTTTCGACCGCACGTCGGATCAACTCATTGACGTTGGAAATGCTCATCTTCGATTTGATGTTGTCGCGATAGGTTTCGACGGTTTTGGTGCTGATCTGCAGTCGTTCGGCGATTTGGCGCGTGGTTTCACCTTGGCCCATGAGTTCAAAGATTTGTGATTCGCGAGGGCTCAACCGCTCGACGGGCGCGACCGATGCGACATCGGACCCATCGGCCGCATGGCGCAACACGCGATCGGACATATGCGCCGACAGATAAATGTCGCCCTTGAGCACATGACGTATGCCCTGAATCAGCAGGTCGATCGCCTCGAGTTTTTCAATGTACCCGACCGCGCCGGCGTGCAGCGATTCTTCGGCATACGCGGTCTCGTCGCAGCCGGACACGATCAGCACCTTCGTGTCCGGGTTGATCTCGATGATTCGCCGCGTGAGTTCCAGACCGTCGCCGTCGCTGAGTCGGATGTCGACGATGACGACCTCCGGGCGGTGTTCCTCGACCAACTGCAAAGCGCGTTCGACGCCGTCCGCCTCGCCGCACACCTGCATGTCCGGTTCGTGGTTGATCAGTTGCGCCATCCCGACGCGCACAACGGGATGGTCGTCAACCACAACCACCCGTATCGTCAATTCACCGGCCTTCACATCGCATGGGGTCATTTGAAGGTCCTCTGGCACAAGTCATGGTGCGGAGACATTCAGTGGCTACATCGCCAGTCAATTTGTAGCGTGATGCGCCTCGTGGACACGATCAGCCCCTCAGCGAAGTTCTCACCGGGAAAATGCTGATCCGCGTCCATGGCGGGCCGTGTTTGACCACAGCGGCGAGGAGATGATTAGGATTGTTCAATCATCCACTGAGCTGCAAAGCGTACAAGCTGGTTGTTGTTGGAAATGTTGAGCTTGGTTTTGATGTGCTCGCGGTGGGTTTCGATCGTCTTGGGGCTGAGGTGGAGTTTCTCGGCGATCTGTCGGGTCGTCAGGCCCTGGCCGATCTGCTGGAATACTTCCAACTCGCGGTCTGACAGTGTCTCGACGGGCGACTGGTCGGCATCGTCATCGCCGCGGGTCACCCGGTTGAGCACCTGATCGGCCATGTTGGAGCTGAGATAGATGCGGCCGCGCATGACCTGCTGAATCGCCTCGACGATCTTCTCCATCGATTCTTCTTTGTTGATGTAACCCATGGCGCCGGCGCGGAGGACGCGTTCGGCGTACAGGTTTTCATCGTGCATGGAAGCCACGAGCATGCGCGTGTTCGGGCTGGCGGATTTGATCTGCTTGATCAGGTCCATACCGCTGCCGTCTTCCAGCGACAGATCGATCACGACCACGTCCGGCGCCGCGTCGTCAAACGCCGCCATGGCATCGCCGGCGCTGGCGGCCTGGGCACAAACTTCAAGGTCGCCGGCGTGGCCGATCGCCTGGGCCAGACCGTGGCGCACCACCGGATGATCGTCGACCAGCATCACGCGGGCACAACGACGACTGGCTTTCTTTTCTGCGGACGGCATGTCTGTCATGGATAAATTCCTGTATTAGGCTCACCGATTATATCCGAGGTGTAGCGGATTAGACCAGTTGTTTTCCGAGATTGATCAACTTGGGCAGAGGCCTGGGGAGCTTTCCGAGGCGTATATGCACACGAAGATTGCATCTGGCGCCCGCTGCAGTCAGGTGAATAAATGGTTGTGTGTTGAACTCATGCGGAGGATGGGGCCGGTTCGGGAAGGCAGGCGGAATCCAGCCAGAAATCGCGAATGCTGCGCAACTTTTCACTGAGGCCGTTGAAGTCGGCGGGTTTGACCACATAGGCGTTGGCTCCGCAGTCGTAGCAACGGTTGATGTCTTCGGGACGATCGGATGTGCTGATCATGATCACCGGCAGATGGCGGGTCGCTTCGCAATCGCGCAGCGCTTTGAGCACATCGCATCCATCGATCGTCGGCAGGCACAGATCCATCAACACCAGATTCGGGTGCGGCGGCTGGCCGTTCAACGCCTCCAGCGCCTGCTCGCCATCGCCCACGACGATCACCTCATGATCGTCGTGCGTTCCAAAGGCGCGACAGATCAATCGCGCGTGAACCGGATCATCCTCAATCAGCATGATCTTCATCGATGACCGCTTCTGTGAAACTGACAACTCATGAATATCCGCCTATTCGTTGGGTTCGTCGGGAATGCTCAACGTAAACCGCGTGCCGTTGGCCGCGGTGGAATCCAATTCGATGTCGCCGCCGAGTTCCTGGATCAACCGCTTGACCGCAGCCAGACCAATGCCGGAGCCATCGGGGCCGTTGGGGGTTTTGATCCGGCGAAACGGCTGAAAAATTCGTTTGTGATGCTTGGGGTCGATGCCCGGACCGTTGTCCCACACGCTCAGGTGGACCCAGTCGTCTTCATGACGGCACTCGATTTCAATGCGTGGCTCTTTCGGATTGCACCCGTACTTGATCGCGTTGTCCAGCAGATTCGACAACGCTTCCTCCACGTACTGACAGGCCAGCATGGCCATCGAGTCCGGCGCATGCTGGCGCACGAGGATGCCCGCATCGTCCAGCGGTTTGCGGAATCGGTTCACACAGGTCGCGACAAGGTCCGCCAGGTTGGCCGGCTCGCGCTGCGGGCGGCTCCGCCCGATGCGACCGAGTTCAGCCAGACGACGGATCATCTGCTTCATCCGATCGCACTCTTCCAGCGCCATGTTCAGATTCGTCTGACTGTCCGGGTCCATCAACTGCAGACAGTCCTGGCGAATCAACGTGAGCAGGCCCTGAATGCCCACCACCGGGTGCATCATGTCGTGGGCCATGATCGATAAGAACTCTTCGGTTTCCTGCGTTTTGCGCTGCAGAATCGCGTGTGCCCTCTGAATCTCCTGCTGCGTGCGGCGGTGGGCGGTGGTGTTTCGTCCGATTGCCGAAGCGCCGACGATGCGGCCCTGACCGTCGTAAATCGGTGAGATCGTCAGCGAGACGTAGATGCGCTTGTTGTTTTTACGCAGGCGCTCGGTTTCGTACTGCTGAATGCGCTGGCCTTTTTTCAGGCGGTCGAATATCTCGTGAAACTCGTGCATGCGGTCCGGCGGAATGATCCGGGTGATCGACTGTCCAATCATTTCGCCGGCGGTGTAGCCGTAGATACGCTCGGCGCCGATGTTCCAACTGGTCACCACGCCTTCGAGCGTCTTGCCGATGATCGCATCCTCGCTGGACTCGACGATCGCCGCCAGCCGGGCCAGCTCCCGCTCGACACGTCGACTCTCATCGCGCTCGGAGGTCAACTGAGCCGTGCGGTGGATGACCTCATCATCAATGCGTTGGCGAATCTGCTTTTCAGAAGACAGTCCCTCGGATTCCACATCAGGGGAATCGGCGTCGGGTTTATCTGATCGGGTATTCATGTCAGCACTTCGAAAAATCGACGACAAGGCAAGCGACGACGTGGTTGATTCTAGCAAATCGAGGGTATGAAGACGTCCGGAAACCGGATCGCGAGGCATGATGCGGCATGTGGGCGGTTGCAGGGTCATCGTTCAACACACTCGGTTGATATTGATTATGCCAAGTCTAACGCGGGGTTTGACTTCCGCACATCGGCGGGGCGATGAGCCTGACATCGGAAAAAATATGACTGGGGTGGATGTCGGGTTGTGGCCTGGCCCCTTGCCGGGATGGGCCGGTGGCTGGCAGGTGATTGAAGCGGGAACGCCGTCTGCCGCCGGGTTTTGAATCATTTTTCATCCGGGATGTACAATTTTTCCAACACGCTTCGATCATGGGTAGACCCGACGCATATTCAGGTGATGCACAGCCATGGCGATTGACCAACAAATGCTTGTTAGAACGCTGGTTAAGCAGCAGACTCCGTTGCTGGCCTATATCGTGTCGATCGTCCGCGAGTACAACCTTGCCGAGGATGTGTACCAGGAGGTGGCGACCGATGCCGTGGCGCACATCCACCAGATCAACGATGAGCAGCACCTGGTCAGATGGTTGCGACAGGCCTGTCGATTCCGGGCGATCGACGAGTTGCGCCGCCGCGGAAGCCACATGGTGTTCGACTCGGCCGTGCTCGACCAACTCGAAACCGACTGGGATCACCGCCATGACGACCAGGCCCGCCACATGCGTCAGGCCTTGCGCCGCTGCATCGAACAACTGGCGCCCAACGCGCGCCGGGTGATCCACCTGCGCTATCGCGACAACCTCACGGGACAGCGACTTGCCGAGGCCTCCGGCCGTTCGATGAACACGATCTACACCGCGCTGAGTCGCGCCCATCGCGCCTTGGCGGAATGTATGAATCGCGCACAGGTTCAGGAGGATGGTCTTGATTGACGACGCCTCTGATCGCGATGACTTGATCATCCGTTACCTGGATGGTCTGCTCACAGCTGATGAGTTTGAGCAACTGGCTCAGATGCTTCGCAACGACCCCGAAGCCGCGCGGCAGTTCAATGATCTGATGCTCACAGCTCAGATTGTTCGTGGCGATTGCTACGAACATCAGAGCCCCAATGTTTCACCGAGTGCGCCGCGTGATCCGGTGGTCATGCCCACATCACGGCGAATCCGTTGGGGGAGACTGGCCCAGGCCGCGGTGTTGGCTTTGGCGGCTGCCGTCTGGGTCATCTTTGTCGTGTCCGATCCCGATAGCTCCTCTGATACAACGGGGCCGCAGCGGGCGGCGACCTTGGCGACGCTGACCAATCTGCAGGACGCGACATTCGTCAGTCAGGCCCCGCGGCTTGGCGATGCGTTGACTGCCGGGACGATTCGTCTGGCCTCCGGCCGGGCGCAGATCATGTTCGACTCGACGGCCGTGGTGGACCTGACCGGCCCATGTGATTTCGAAATCGTCGGACCCAATCTGGGGCGGCTGACCGTGGGCTCGGTTGAGGCGTATGTGCCACAGCGGGCGGTCGGATTCACACTTGATTTGCCGAAGGATGCGCGCGTTGTCGATCTGGGCACGCGGTATGAAGTGCAAGTCGATCCGGAGGGGTATGCCCAGGTGGCGGTGACCGAAGGCCGCATTCAAGTGAAGGATTCACAGACGCTGAACCCGCTGATTCTTCAGCAGGGGCAAACGGCTTTGTTGAATTGGACCAGTGTTTCGTTGGAAGCCTTTCCCTACGTTGCTGGAATCACTGTCAATAATTCGCCGAACGCGCTGATCGTCAAACGGCCAGCCCGAGCAAAGGTCGACAAATTGCGAAGCGGCGCCGGTCGCGCAGCGGACCGTTTTGTACTGACGCAGGTTGCTCCGGCACTCGAAGGGTTGCCGACGCTGGCTCTACCACGTACAGGCACGATCCATCAGCCGGCTGCCGGGTACAGCTTCACGCTGGCTCAACCTGCCCGTGTGTATTTGCTGGTGATGAACCGTGGGCCGCATGATCTGTCCGGGTGGACACGCACCGATGAGGCAGCGATCTGGCAGACCTCGGACGGCAAGACCTACACCGACACCATCTATTACCGTGACTTCGACGCCGGGCTCGTCATCGTTCCGCCGAATCTGTGGCACGACGATTTCGACGAGTACGGCATATCGCATCTGGCTGTGATTCAACCCCGGGTACTTACCTCCGGGCAGCCCTTGAATGTTCAACAGGAGAACTAGCTATGAAGTCGTTTATGCTGACTGTTTTGATCGCTGTCTTGCTCGCAAGCTTCGCCGGTTCTGTATTTGCCGAGGTCATTCTGATGGACTTCGGTTCTGCGACCTACAGCGGCACAGACTCGCCGGCCCACTTGGCGGGCGTTGCTACGGGGACGACCTGGAATGGCTTTGCCACGGACAAGGCTTCCGGTTTCGTGGATGAGAACAATGTCAGCGTCGCCGGGCTCAGCGTCGACTTCGGTGTGGAGACCGGCGCCGGTTTGCGCACGGTGAATTACGCGCTGGGCACCAAGTCCGCCAGCGCGGGTCACACCAGCTATCCCGTTTTCGACAATGCGGCGCAGGTCGATCATGTGGTGCGCGACGGCAGCGGCACATTGGGCCTGGCCATCGCCGTGAAGGGACTGACCGCCGGTGACTACGCTTTCTATCTGACCGGATTCCGAGGTGACAACTCCGGCAATGCGGCCAGAGACTACAACGTGGCATGGGAAATCAGCACCACGGACGTGACCGACTTCAACGCCAGCGCGTTCACGACCCTGGCCAACACCACAAAGAGCCCGGCCGGTAACTGGATCGCCGGCAACAATTATCTCAAGAGTAATTTCACATTAAGCACCGGTCAGAATCTTTATCTGTACCTGGACTCGCCGGGGTTCATCGGCGTGGCCAACAGTCTGGCGATCGTGTCGATACCCGAACCCGCATCGCTGGCGCTGCTGGGCCCGGCATTGCTTGGACTGATGCGTCGTCGCCGATGAATCGTCGGTGGCGCTCACGGATCAGGTGAACTCATGCGTCGAAACGGATTCACGCTTATCGAGTTGCTGGTGGTGGTCAGCATCATTGCGCTGCTGATCGCGATTCTGCTGCCGGCGCTAAGCAAGGCCCGCCAGGAGGCGGTGCGCGTTTCGTGTCTGTCGAAGCTGCGTCAGATCAGCGCCGCCTCGATCATGTATTCGGTCGACTTTCGTGGGAAGCTGCCGTATCGACCCAAACAGAACATGGGCCCGCAGACCATGGCCGGCAGCGGGTTTGATCTGGTTAAATCGTTCATCACGCCTTACCTGCTCGACCGCGATGCGATGATGTTCTGCCCCGGGCCGCTTTACGATGTGCGCAATCCCGAAACGAGCGTTTACAACTACGACTACCGCCTGGTCACATACCAGTATTTCAACATTCGGCCCACCACCGAGTCGCTGCTGCTGGCCTCCGCGCCGGACTACAGTTCCGTGACGGATCTGCCCGCCGGGGCGCCGTTGTGGAGTTGCATGACCATCAAGGTGCTGACCAATGGACTGTACTTCGGACACGATGCGCCGATCACCGATGAACCGCCAACCGGCGGCAACGCCTGTTACGCCGATGGGTCAGCGCAGTGGGTGCGGTGGGATCAGTGGGAGCCGTTCTACTTTCATGCCGGAACCCAGCATTGGATGTGGCCGAAGATAGCGCATTGATCAAAGCCGGGTCACACCTTGAGCGAGGAGCCGACGTGAAATCGTTGATGCGGATGTTGTTGTTGGGGTTGGTGCTGATGGTTCGACCGGCCTTGGCGGTGGAACCCGTCACGGCAGACGTGTGTGTCTATGGCGGCACCAGCGCAGGGGTGATGGCGGCGGTTGCGGCGGCGCGGGCTGGTTGCGACGTCGTGCTGATTGAACCCGGTCGGCACCTTGGCGGCATGAGCGTCGAAGGGCTCGGCGGATCCGACATTGACAATCACGGACCTTTCCGCAACAGCCCGGCCGTCGGCGGCCTGGCCTTGGAGTTCTACCGTCGCATGGCGGACCACTACCACCGGCGCGAGGCGTTTGATCAGATGTTGGCGCGCGGCGGTAAGTCGCCGCAACTCTGGCGTTTCGAGCCGCATGTTGCAGAGGCTGTGTTCGACGCGATGGTCAAAGACGCTGGCATTCGTGTGTTTCGAAACAGCCGCCTGGCAGAAACCGACGGCGTCGACATGGACCCGGCAACGCATCAGATCATCCGCATTCGTTGTGAAAACGAGAAGGTCATCGCGGCGAAGGTGTTCATCGATGCCACGTATGAAGGCGATCTGATCCACTTTGCCGGTGTCAGCACCTTCATCGGGCGCGAGCCGAACGACCGCTACGGCGAAACCAAAAATGGCATTCGGGGCGTCAACACCTACCGGCAATTCACGGTGCGCGTCGATCCGTACGTTGTGCCCGGCGCCCCGGACAGCGGGCTGATTCCCACTATCCAGGATGAACCGCTCGGTGAACCCGGCGCCGGTGACCACCGCATCCAGGCCTACTGCTTCCGCATGTGTCTGACACGCAAGCCTGACAACCGCATCCCGTTCAAAAAGCCCGAGGGATACGACCCCAACCAATACGAAATCTATGTCCGCTACCTGGCGGCCGGCGGCAAGCTCTGGACGCCGTATGAAAAATTGCCCAACGGCAAAACCGACCTCGGCAGTTGGCATGATCTATCCGCCAATCTGTACGGGATGAACCACGACTATCCCGGCGGCGACTATGCCACGCGCGCCCGCATTCTTCGTGAACATCTGACCTTCACGCAAGGTCTATGCTGGTTTCTGGCGAACGACCCGCGCGTGCCCGAGTCGTTGCGGAAGACCTGGAGCCAGTGGGGCGTCTGTCGGGATGAGTTCACGGACAACGGCGGCTGGCCCCGACTGTTTTACGTCCGCGAGGCGCGCCGTATGGTCAGCGATTATGTGATCACCGAACATCACACGCAGCGTGAAAATCAGACGCCGGTGACGGACCCGGTCGCGGTCGCCTTCTGGCCGCCGGATACACATCACGTGCGCCGCATTGTGCGTGACGGCGCTGCGTACAACGAAGGGTTTGTCTTCGGCGGTGATGACTGGGCGCCGTTTGGCATTTCGTACCGCGCGTTGGTTCCGCGTCCAGCCGAGTGCCGCAACCTGATCACGCCGACGTGCCTGTCGTCTACCCACGTCGCCTACGGCGCGATTCGTCTGGAATGGACCTTCATGGCGTTGGGCCACGCCGCGGGAGATGCCGCCGCCCTGGCCGTGGACCGCAGCGAATCAGTTCAGCAGATCGACTACGACCAACTCAAGCAGAAACTCCTCGCCCAGGGGCAGGTGTTGTCGGTGAAGCAGAGTCGATGAACCGTCGTGTTCAATCGGCCCGCGCGTGGTAGCGCAACAACCGACATAGAAGCGAAAACAGCCTGGGGCCACACCTTCCTGCAATTCTTCGAAGCAAGCCGTCAACTCGGATCAAGGCGGGGCAGACTCCGGTCCAGTTGACGCTCAAACCGCTCAAATGTTGGTCACACTGGCGAAGTTGACCCCAACCCAACGGGAAGCGGTCATTGGTCTCGTACCGCGCGTCTGCGCCATGACACCGGCCAAGCAGGCGGCGATCCGCATACGCATGCGTGACAACATCGAGGCGCTGAAACTGTGTAGCCAGCATCTGTGCATGTTCACCCAGAAAGAGCCAGAACCGGAACAATTGCATGTTAAACGGACCATCCTGCCTCCCCAAAGGCGCGATTGATTCACTTCCTGCCCACTTGCCAGTTTTATCATCGACTGCGATGAACCCACATGGCCCGCCGTCATATTCTGAAGTAAAAAATATGTAGTTTTTCAGATCCAGGTTCAACACCGCAGGGCCGGCGCGCATAGGAACAGGTGAACCGGCACTATTTGGGGCCGAACATGCAATGCAGTCGGAACAGCGACGAGTATCTGATGGCCGAAGTGGCCCGGGGATCACGCGACCATCTGGAGCCGCTGGTCAGGCGTTACGCCGGTCCGTTGCTGACGCTGATTCGGCGGCTCGTAGCCGATCCTCATCTGGCCGAGGACCTGTTTCAGGACACTTTCGTGTCCGTCTGGAAGAATCGAGCGATGTTCGATCCCACCCGACGATTCAAACCCTGGCTCTACCGCATCGCGGTCAATCATTGTCGCGCTGCAATGCGTCGTCGAAGGCTTCGGATGATGCCATCCGGCGGCGACGCGGCGCTTGAACTTGCCCCGTCGCGCGAACCGGCCAGCGCGACCGTGGCGGCTGCAGTCGAGACAACTGATCGAGTGGCTGCGGCGGTCGCGATGCTGCCTGATGAACAGCGCGAGGTGGTGTTGCTGCGCATCTACGACAATCTGGCTTATGGCGCGATCGCTCGCATTGTCGGCCGGGGCGAATCCACGGTTCGCTCACAGATGTTTCATGCACTGCGTGCCTTGCGGCGCCGACTGGAGGATATGCGATGAACACGCAGAATCCCAAGCAGATGCACGATGAGATTGATGCGCTGATTCACGGTCTTTTAACACCCGAGCAGGCCGAACAGACACGCCGAAAAATCGCCACCGATTCGCAGTGGTCCGACGCATATGGACAGGCGGAACTGCGAGCTCATCGTCTGACGAGACTGCCGGCCAGTGAACCCGATGAGCAACTGATCCGCCGGACGCTCGACCGTGTTTGCGAAGAGTCTGACGGAGAGAGGCGTCGACGTCGCTTGCGGGTGAAGATCGTAAAAATCGGCTGGAGCATTGCCGCCGCCGCAGCCGTACTTGTTGCTGCGTTCAATCTGTATTATGCGACGCTCAGCCCGTCACGATGGGATCTGCGTCTGCTTGGCCAGCAGCAACTCATCGCCGATGCGCCGGGGTCAATGCGTGTCATCCTGGCCGACCATCACACAGGTTTACCCGTGGCCGGTGTGCCCGTGCAGCTGAGTCTGCACGACTCGAGTACGGGGCGGCACGTCGAACTGGCGACGTTGACCACCAACGGCGACGGCACGGGCAGCCCGCGCTTTCGCATGCCTGACTGGCCGGACGGTCGCTACGAACTGCGTGTTCGCGCCGATGTGCTGGGGGCCGATGAGGTCGTGAGCCGATCGATCGAACTGCGACGTGAGTGGCGAATGATGGTCTCGACGGATAAGCCGGTTTATCAGCCGGGCCAGATGATTCACATGCGGACTCTGGCCTTGCGCAAGCCGGACCTGAAGCCCGTGACCGGCACAGCGGCGGTGTTCACCGTGACCGATCCGCGTGGCAACGTGATCTACAAGCAGACTTCACCGACGAGCCGATTCGGCATTGCCTGGACGGAGTGTCCGTTGGCCGATGAAATCCTGCACGGTCAGTACATTGTGCGATGCATGATCGGTCAGACCGAGTCGAGCGTCGCGGTCGAGGTCAAACCGTATGTGCTGCCGAAGTTCGGTGTCGAAGTGCAGACCGATCGGCGGTACTACAAGCCCGATCAACCGGTCCGAGGCACGGTCGATGCGCGTTACTTTTTCGGTCGGCCTGTGTCTGATGCACGGGTTCGCGTTGAACTCAAGACCGCGCGACCGCCGGTCCGCCTTCTCGACGCCGAGCTGGTGACCACGGATTCGAACGGTCATGCGACATTTGAAGCAGCCGTGCCGAGCAACGCATTGGTTGGATCCGATACTGCGGACATCGCGATGATAGTCACCGT
Organism: Planctomycetales bacterium ZRK34; assembly: GCA_014873095.1. Taxonomy (GTDB): domain Bacteria; phylum Planctomycetota; class Phycisphaerae; order Phycisphaerales; family Zrk34; genus Zrk34. The sequence goes on along the minus strand of CP050848.1, from coordinate 393,086 downwards.
CACCGACGCAGCCGATCAGGAACACGAACGCCGCATCGTCCGCACGATCACAACGCGTCCGCTTCGTGTCGATTTGATCGCCGAGTCGGGTCGACTTGTCGCCGGCGTGCCCAACCGCATCTACGTCGCGGCGACCTATGCCGACGGCCGACCAGCCGCCGACACGCAGATCACAGTGACCGGACTCGACCGGGAACTGACGACCAGCAAGCTGGGCATCGCCTCCTTCGAGCTGACGCCCGTCGATGAGCATCTGTCATTGAGCATTCGCTCCGTCGATCCACAGGGGCTGTCCGATATGCACACGGTAGCATTCGAAGTCGGCTCAATGACCGGTGATTTCATCGTTCGGCCTGATAAGGCGGTTTACCGAGGTGGACAGACGGTGAATCTGATGGTGCTCGGCGGCGGCGATGAGCCGGTGTTCATCGATCTGGTCAAAGACGGCCAGACGCTGCTGACCGAATGCGTCGATCTCGACAACGGTCGCGGCGAACTGGCAATTGATCTGCCGGCGGCAGTGTTCGGCACGATCGAACTGGCTGCCTACCGATTCAATAATGCCAGCGGTCTGGTCGTGCCCAAGCGTCGCGTGCTGTATGTCGATCAACCGAACGCCGTGCATATCAGCGCCGAACTGGATCACGCCGAGTATCGTCCGGGTCAATCGGCGAAGCTTCGCTTGACACTGACTGATGACAAAGGCAAGCCGGCTCCAGGCGCCGTGTCGCTGACTGCGGTTGACGAGGCGGTTTACCATGTGCTCGGCCAACGGCCGGGTATGGAGCAGACGTTCTTCACGCTGGAACAGAATCTTCTCAAGCCGATCTACGCGGTCTATCCATGGGCGCCGGACCTGGAATATGCCTGGCCCGGCGCACCGGTCGATGACGTGGCCGATTTCGAGCGGGCTCTGTTCGCACGGACCGCTAAAGACGACGGTGCTTCACGCAACGCAGTGCTTGAACGTCTGGTCGAAGAGGGCTACATCTCAAAGAAAATGCTCGAGGTGCTGGGCCGTGACGACCTTGACGAGTTGATCGCGCAGCGTGCTGAGTATGCGGCCAGCCCGCGATTCGCCCAGTTGTTCGCCGGCGACAATGGCGTGCATACGTTGAAATACACCAGCTATCCGAACAAGGTCCAGCACGTCCATGCCGCACAGCAAGCGGGCATTTCCAAAGCAATGTTCGGCTGGGCCATCGTCGGATTGTTCTCGTTCGTGATGTTGATCATGACTGCGATTCTTTTGGCCACCACACTCTGGATGATCCTGCTTCGGATCATCGTGATTATGATTTTGCTGTTGTTCGTCGCGGCGATGCTGCTTCCATCGCTGAGCCGGGCACGAGAAGTGGCGAATCGAACTGTTGCGGCCACTGCGTTGGATAGTATCGACAAAGCGTTGTATCTCGATGACGTCACAGCCGACCGATCACGCATCGGCATGAGTGAGCAGGCTTCCGACACCCAAGCACCGGTCCGCGTGCGACGCTGGTTCCCCGAGACATTGCTGTGGCGGCCGCAGGTGATCACCGACGACGCCGGCCTCGCCAGCATCGACATTCCGCTGGCCGATTCGATCACGTCCTGGCGACTGACCGCCAGCGCCGTGACCGCCGACGGTCGACTCGGCGCCACGACTGAGCCGATCCGCGTCTTCCAGCCGTTCTTCGTCGATTTGAACCTGCCGGTCGCACTGACGCGCGGCGATGAATACGCCGTCCCGGCCGTGGTCTACAACTATCTCGACAAGCCGCAGTCGGTCGCGCTCAGCGTCGAGCGAGCCGAGTGGTTCACATTGCTCGATGAGCCGGTCAAAACCGTCGAGTTGGCGCCCAACCAGGTGCGGCATATCACCTTCCGAATCAGTGTCCGTCAGGTTGGCAAGCATCAACTCCAGGTCACGGCACGCAGCACGGAGTCAGCCGATGCGATCATGCGCGACATCACCGTCGAACCGGACGGCCGAAGGGTCGAACACGTCGTCAGCGGCACGCTCGGCGATCCGGTCGAGACGACGGTCGATCTGCCAACCGAAGCGATCGAAAACTCCAACCGCGCGATCGTGAAAATCTACCCGTCGACGTTCAGCCAACTCGTCGAGGGACTCGACTCGATCTTCCAACGACCGTACGGCTGCTTCGAGCAGACCTCGTCGACGACGTATCCGAATGTTCTGGCGCTGGACTACCTGCGACGCACCGAGCAAAGCGCCCCGGAAGTCGAAGCCAAGGCGCGCCAGTACATCCACCTGGGCTATCAGCGACTGGTGAGCTTCGAGGTCAACGGCGGGGGATTCGATTGGTTCGGACGCCCCCCGGCCAACCGCACGCTGACCGCCTACGGACTCATGGAATTCGTCGACATGGCGCGCGTGCATGATGTCGATCCGGCGCTGATCGATCGCACGCGTCAGTGGCTGCTCAAGCAGCGCAGCGCCAACGGCTCATGGCCCAGCGACCGGGGCATGCTCAACGACGGGTTGGCATCCAGCACACGGCGCGGCAGCGACCCGGACTATGCGACCACCGCATACATCGCATGGGCGGTCTTCGACGGCGCACCGGCTGGTGTGGATGTCGCCTCAACCGCGCGCTACCTGACTGGCGTCCCGGCCGATCAGATCGCCAATCCGTACACGCTGGCGATCGTGTCCAATGCGCTGCTGGCGATGAATCAGGACGACGCCGTAGTCGAGCTGTATTTGCATCAGCTGCGCGAGATTGCTGTGCGTGATGTCCAGGCCAAGACCGCGCATTGGCAGTTGGCCGACGCATCGGGTTTCCGCACGATGTTCTACGGTTCGGGTCGGGCCGGCGATGTCGAGACCACAGCGTTGGCAACCATGGCGCTGCTGCGGTCCGGGCGTGATCTGCCGACCGCCAAGGCCGCGCTGAACTGGCTCATCCAACGCAAAGACGCCAACGGCACATGGGGTACGACCCAGGCGACTGTGCTGGCTCTGCGCGCGCTGGTCAACGCGGCCGGCAAACCGCTCGGCGAGGAAACAGCCCGGCGGATCGAAATGACCGTCAACGGACAACCGCTCGACCCGATCATAATCCCAGCCGACCAGGTCGAAGTCATGCGCCAGATCGATCTGACGCCGTATCTCCAAACCGGCGCCAACACTGTTCGCCTCGCCGAAACCACAGGCACCGGCGCGGCCTACCAGGTCAGCGACTGGCACTACCTGCCCGGCATGGCCGCCGATGTCAATCAGGATGAGCCGTTGCACATCACCATGCATTATGACCAGGACGCCGTACAAGTCGGCCAGATCCTCCACGCCGGTGCGACAGTGATCAACCGCATGGGCCGCACCGCGCCGATGGTCATCGTCGACCTGCCGATTCCCGGTGGCTTCACCGCCGACCCAAGTGACTTCCAGAAACTGCGCGACGCCGGCCGAATCGCCAAGTACCAACTCACGCCGCGCTCGGTCATCGTCTATCTGCGTGGTCTCGAACCTGGCAAACCGTTGCAACTCAACTACAACCTCCGTGCCGAGTCCTCGGCCGACGTGACCGCTCCTCCCGCCCGTGTCTACGAATACTACAACCCCGACCGCAACAGCCAATCAAGCCCCAAACGCCTGACGATCCGTCCGCCCGCATAACCGGTAGGCCAAATCATCTCGGCATAGTAGTATGCCGGTATGACAAGCCCGATTTCTGACAAGCCGGACTTCAACGCGATCGAGCAGCAAGTGTGCCGACTGGCCGCCGAGCAATTGGGGCTCCGGTATGAGGAGGTGTTGCCGACTTCTCGTCTGGTCGAGGATCTGAATTGCGACAGTCTGGAAATGGTCGAGTTGATGATGTCGATCGAGGAGACTTTTGGCATCACATTGCCCGATCAGTCGCCGGACCCTGTTTACAAAGCGGTGTTCACACGTCGGCCGTTTCGCATGCACGATTTCGTGGAACTCATCCTGCTGCGCTGGGGCACCGGTACGGCGGAGCGGCCAAACTGGACCAGTCCGCCGTACACGCCGGCCGATCCGGTTGTCGCGGGCTTCACGCAACTCGGCGGACGGCTGTCGGATGATCGCTCGCAGGATGAACCTCTGTTCGAATCACTGGGCTCCAACGCTTCGGGATATGCCTGTTATCGGCGACGAACCGACGGCATGCAGTGTGCCATGATTCCCGAGGCGAATGTCGCCATCGGTTCATCAGAGGCGGACGCCCCGGTCGACGAGACGCCGCAACATCCGGTGAAGCTCTCGCCGTTCCTGATCGACGTCGAGCCGATTTCGACCACGGCATACGCGCGATTCCTCAACTCGATCGCCCATGTGAATGATGACATGCTGCACGACTGGTTTGTGCTCGATGCGACAGACCACCGCCACGAACACGTTGTCCTGGAGTCGACAGACGACGGCTGGAGGCCAAAGGTCGGTACGGAACACTGGCCGATGATTCTCGTTTCCTGGTACGGGGCCAACGCGTATGCACTCTGGGCGAACCGGCGTGACTGGCGTGACTACAAGGACGACGACTCATTGCTGCCCAGTGAGGCGCAGTGGGAATACGGTGCGCGCGGCCCGATGTCGCAGCGGTATCCGTGGGGTGACAGCGAGCCCGACGCGAACACCGCCGTGTTCGGCCTGCACCGCCGCGGCGCAACATACGCACTCGACGAATTGCCGCTGGTTCCTGTGCATGCGAATCTGGGCCTGTCGCCGTTCGGTTTGCGGCACATGGCTGGCAATGTCTGGAACTGGTGCCGGGATTGGTATGATCCGAAGTTTTACAGCGATGATCGCGCGTCGGGGCTGGATGCAGTCAACGATCAGTCAACCGGCATCCGTAGCGAGCGTGGTGGTAGTTGGGTCGGTCCGGCTGTGCTGATCCGCAGTTCATTTCGACGGGGCCGAATGCCGGCGGCGCGCGGCCGGTGCCTGGGTTTCCGATGTGTCAGTCGTGTTGAGGACATCACGTGAATGAATCACGAGAAACATCATTGCCGCCGATCCTGCCTGTCGGCACGGCCGTGGTGACCCGCGTCGAGGTGCGCGATTCGAACGGCCGGCCCATCCATCCCGCGGGCGCGGCGGGTGTGATCGTTCGTGCGCCAGCCGATCCCGAACATGGTTACGGCGTGCGGTTTCCAGGCGGTGATGAAGTCACGCTCAAACGTCGTGACCTGCATCTGCTCAAACACTTCCAGCAGGCGGGATTCGACCTGAATGACGATCCGCTGGTTGAGTACGACTTGTTTGAACACGTGATCTACCGCTGTGTGATCGGCTCGCAGGCCTACGGTCTGACCCATGATGGTTCCGACACCGATCGTCGCGGCGTCTACCTGCCGCCGGCACACATGCAGTGGTCGCTCTATGGTGTGCCCGAACAGTTGGAAAACGTCGACACCGAGGAATGTTACTGGGAACTGGAAAAGTTTCTGAAGTTGGCTCTGAAGGCCAATCCAAATGTGCTCGAAGTGCTCTACTCACCGATCGTCGAGCAGGTGACGCCAATCGCCCAGCAGATGCTCGACATGCGATCGATCTTTCTGTCGAAGCTGGTCTATCAGACCTACAACGGTTACGCGATGAGTCAGTTCAAAAAGCTCGGCCAGGCCGATCGGTGTGCCGCCGGATGGGCTGGCGCGATCGGCAGCGGCATGGCGAGCATGTTCGATAAACTCGACAAGTCGGTTTTTAGCAATCGAGATTTTACGTGCCGTGCGATCGCCGGTGCGAACGTGACGCGACGTGTTACGCCTTGCAGTTGGCGCGCGAAGCTGGCGTTGAGCCGATGCCCGAGTTGACCGTTGGGTCAGCGATTGGTTCTATGCCGATTACGCCTTTCTCGAACATTTCTACCGCACCGGCGAATCGCTCGATCCCCGCAAGTTGTACAAACCCAACGCAGGCGAACTGCTCGCCCCGTTACCGATTCCCGCATTCACCCCGCAACGATGGGCCAGTCGCGGGTCGTTCTGATTCGACAGTTCACCCCAGCCGGACCGTCGCCCCGTCGCGGCCGTGGTCGTCGGTCTGGATCGATACATCGCAGAATCGGCCGATCAGGTCGATGTGCGTGCGGGTATGGCGTGACAACCTTACGGTCTCAAACGCACCCGCCCCGGCCAGCGCCAGCGGCAAAAGCAACTGATCCGCCAGGTACTCACCCACCGGCGCCCCGCAACGCAAATAACGCTGCGCCTGCTGGGTCGCATGGTTGGCCACCGCCTCAGCCGGGCGATTTACTTCACCGAATCCTGTAAACACCTCGCATACCTGCTCGCTTTCGATTTCGATCATCACCACGTTGCCCGGCCCGTGCCCGTCGCGCAGTTCCACCACCTCAAAACACTCGTCAGGCCAACTCAGCTTCTTGCGCACGGCTTTGAGTTCACGCTCCGCGATGCCGCGCGGCAGGTTTGACACGATCCCTCGAACCGATCGCCGCATGATCTCACCGCGCTCGAGCAGTTCGATGCCGCTGAGCTGTGCAGCCGGCGTCACCTCCACCGTGAACCGCCCGCCGCCGGCAGGATAAAAACCCGCACGCTCCAGCGTCGCCTCGACGCGCGGTCCCATCCGGTTGACCAGCGGCAAAAACGTCTTCGCCAGAAAATCAAACGGCGGGGCGAACGGATTATGCGTGCCGCCTTCCAGCGTCAATCGGCTCGGCGCCCCGGCCGTCAGCAACGCCGGCAACACGGTCTGCAACACCAGCGTCGTGCTCCCCGCCGTGCCCACGCTGAACGTATGCTCGCCCGCTTCAACTTTCCCCGGTGAAAAGGTCAACTCCGTCGACCCGATCGCATCGCCGCTGACCGTCGCCCCGCAAAGCGCCGTCGCCGCCCCCACAGCCGTCAGATGCTGCCGCATCAACCCCGGCTTCTTCCGCCCAGCCCGAATCCGCGCAATGCGAAACCCCTGCCCCGTCACCATCGAAAGCGACAACGCCGACCGCAACACCTGCCCACCACCTTCACCCTGTGAACCGTCAATATTCAACATTTCTATGCTCATTCTTAATGAGTTCGGCAACTTGCACAGGTGATATATCGCCTTTCCATAGTTGCATGCGAAGCTGATCTAACCAAAGCCCTTGCGATAGCCAATAAGCTAACGAGTCACCACCCCCATGATATTGGATGTGTTCATAGGCCATGGGGCAATTGCCTTCATGCTCACGCACCATATTCATAAAGCAGCGTATTTCTTCTAGGATGAGTTCGATTTGAGCTCGCGACGGTCGGGTAAATTCTGCTTGCATCGACGCAATCTCATCTGAGTGCGCTAATCGTTTATGTCGATGCCATTGAAAAGGATCAAAATGTTTAATTACTATGTCGAACTGTTTCTGTAAAAGAGTAGCGAAGGTGTGATGTTTGTCGTGCTGATACATTCTCAATATGAAGCGCATGTTGATGTTCTTGTTGCCACAGGTATGTTCTGAATCAAGTAGCCGTGCAATGCCTAAATACACAGTGTCTTGCATGATGCTCTGAATGGTGCTCCATAGAGCAGGGGCGACATCATTCAAAATTTTAATGCGCCGATCTGAGTGCGCGAATACCTCCCGATACATTTTCCAATGCAAATGTAACGTGGAAACATGGTTTTCCACTACTTCAAAATATTCCTTAAGTGATTTTGATGGTTTCTGCCTCATTGATTAATCATCCGCCTTGGAGGCGTCTTTGATGACGAAGCGGGCTTGTAAGCGCGCGACCTCGGTGGCGAGGTTGGCGGATTTGACGCTGTGGAGGACTTCGTTGAAGTCTTTGTAGGCGTCGGGGGCTTCGTCGCGGGGGTAGTTGCGGCAGTTGGTGAGGATGTCCTTGTCGTCGAACGAAGCGTCGATCGACTTCTGGTCGAGGCTGCGGATGGCGGCGCGGCGGCCGAGCACGCGGCCGGCGCCGTGGTTGACCGAATACAAGGACTGCTCGGCGCCGGCGTCGGCGACCATGACGGCGGAGCCGCGCTGCGGATCGCCGGGCAACAGGATCGGGTGGCCGGTGTTGGCGAACGGGGTGTCCTTGAGCGCATGGTGGCCGGCGGGGAAGGCGCGCGTCGCGCCCTTGCGCATGACCCACATGGGTTTGTTGTCGACGATCTCCTTGCGGGCGATGTTGTGGGAGATGAAGTAGACCAGCTGGCCGGTCGCGCCGGGGAGGACTTCCTGGAAGGCCTCGAGCACGAGGGCGTTGATGAGCATGTGGTTGATGGTGGCGAAGTTGGCGCCGAGGGCCATGTCGTCGAGATATGCGTCGGCTTCGTCGGTGCCGAGCGGGGCGTAGCACAACTCGCGGTCGCCGCCGGGGTAGGGGATGGACCAGTCGTTGAAATGTTGCTGGAGCGATTTGAACTGGCCCATGGCGAGGTTGTGACCGAAGCCGCGCGAACCGCAGTGCGAGAGGAAGGCGACGCGGCCGTCCTTGAGGCCGAACGACTCGGCGACGGTGCGGGCGCGATCGTTGTCGTCGACGTGGACGATTTCACATTCGCCGAAATGGTTGCCGCCGCCGTATGAGCCGAGTTGGGCGATCTTGTTGGCGAAAGCGGGGAATCGGTCGGTGGCGATGAGCTGGTCGAGGCGGTTGTACAGCGCGTCGGTCGTGTCATCGTGACCGACGTGCGCGGCGTCTTCGCAGCGGTGGCGCCACTGGCGGGGAATGTCGAGCATCTCGAGATTGGCCTTGGTGGCGCCTTCGGCGGCGAGCACGCGACCGAGCTGCGGGTGCACGCGTCGGGCTTTGGGGACGTTGCGCTGGCCCTTGCCGGCGCCGGTAGGCACGCGAGCGCAGATCGCATCGATCAGGGCGCGGCGCGTGCGGCGGTCTTCAATGGCGTCGCCGGGCACGTCGAGTTGGAGCAGCGACATCGAGCACTTGATGTCGACGCCGACCGGCCCGGGATAGATGTGAGAAGGCGAAGCCATCGCGCAGCCGACGGGCGCGCCGTAGCCGACGTGGGCATCGGGATTGAGTACGAGCTTTTCGACGCCGGGCGCGGTGCGCGAGTTGATCGCCTGCTGCAGCGTAGTCTGATCGAACGTGGCGCGGATCGATTCGGTGCCGATGACGGTGATGGGCGGGCCATCGTCATGCGGCAGCGGCAGGATGGCCGTCGCTTCGCCGGTGGGGATGAGCTTGCGTTGGGGTTTGGTGTTGATGTCGTTCATGATGCACTCCTGTGCTGGATTGTAATGTAAAGCCGCGACGACAAGTTTTTGCCGGACATCCTGCTCTATCCATTTGAGCTACGGTCCCACATGTCGCAATGGAACCGACGGGACTCGAACCCGCAACCTGGTGGTTATTATCCATGTAGTCCGACGGGCATTCGTCGCGGCCCCCCGGAAGGGGCTTGTCAAAATCCCGGCGACGAGGCGTTGGTTCGACAATTTCTGAGCTACGGCCTTGTTGGACCGGCGGGCTTTGAACCCGCGACCTTCCGCCGTAGCGGACGCTCTTGCCATGGAGTCGAGCCGGTATTCACCGGGAGTTTCGGGGTATTCACTTGTCAAAACCCGACGGCGAGGGTTGGCGTGAGCTTCCCGCTTAGCGGGGCGGGATTCGAACCCGCAAGCCCCGAGGGGCCTTGCCGATGTACTCGCGCCGGCATTCGCCGGGTGTGTTTTGTCGCCGTCTGGGGCAGGCCGACGAGTTGTTGCCGTGACACGATTGGTTTCATCCATGTAGTCACAACGGCATTCGGCCTGCCCCGTCCGCTTTCCGCAAGGCCATGCGCCGTGGTGTGCGATGCATGGCGATCTCTGCACGCCGGCGATGACAAACATCACAGACGCTGGTTCTGAATCTGTCGGACCCAATGCCCGGCCGAGGTCTGACCCGACCCGACTGTCGCGATCAGATCGAACACTCGATCGGAAAATCCGCCGACGTTGATCACGTCGTCACGTTCCTTGGCCTGAGTCGTCGTATGCGGCTGCAGGTCGATGCAGATCATCTTCGCCAGGGGACTGCGCTGCTTGAATGCGTTCCACTGGTGCATCGTCTGCGTTGCCGATCCGCCAAAGCGGCCGAAGTGCGGTGCGTCGATCCACGATTCGTAATCCGAAACGTAGATGAGCAGATCGCCAGTCGCTTTGCGGCTGTTGAGCCACTGCAGCGGCGCCGAGCAGTTGGTCCCGCCGCCGGGCAGCGAAGCGAGCTTCGTTGCGTTGGTCATCACCGAGTCACGCGGATTCAGATCCATGCGGCGCGGATCGACCACGTCCGTCTCAAACGGGATCACCTCGGCGTTCGGGTTGTTTCGCAACACGGCGGCTGCGATCAGACCCGCCACGTCGACACATCGCACCGCGGTGGTCGAGCCCTTGCGGAACCCGGTGACCGGGCTGTGCATCGAGCCGGAAACGTCGGGAAAAACGTAGACTTTTCCGTCGATCTTCGGCACATTCGCCAGAGCCGTGTCCAGCGCGTCCTGCAGTGCGTTGCGGATCGGGTTCGGCAGATCCTTCGAAGCCGCCATGTACGCGATCATCAGTTGATACGGATACGCACGGGCGCGAGCGATCAACTTCGGATCACGCAGACGATCAGCGACGGTCTGCACCATGGCCGGGTCGCGCTCGAACACGCCATGGCGAACAAACGTGTTCAGGTTCATGCGCGTGGTCTGCCACGAAGCGCGGGCTGCGATGGCTTTCCACTGCGCCGGGCCCAGATCGAGACTGGTCAGCATCTGGAACGGCACATCGGGCACGTCCAGGCTCGCGCGATCGTCCGCAGTTTTGTACGCTTCGAATTCACGCACGAGAGCCGGCAGCATGTCGTGATCAACCTCGCGGTCGATCATGTAGCCCAACATCGCAGCACGCTGCGGATTGGTCGGACGCGGATGGACCATCTTGATCACATCGGCCAGCGACGGGTCGTTCCCGATCGAACCGATGAACAGTTGCACATCGCTGCGCTGATCGAGCCATTGCTGGATCATGCGCTTGGGCATCGAACCCAGGCTCTTGCGACCGACGGCGCCGGACCGCATGATCTGCACAAAGTTGCGAAGCATCTTCGGCGAGTCGATCACACGATCAAACACCTCGGCCATCAGGCCCGGCGAGCGAACCGAAAGCACGGCCGTCAGAAGCGCCGGCAGATCTTTCATGTAACCCTGCGTGCGGGCGTAGAGCGCCGTCTGCGCGATGAACTCGGGTGCCACCTGCTCGGTCAGTTCGAGCACATGGGCCAGTTGCGTCTCGGCGGTTGCATAGAACGTGCCGTTGAGGCAGCCGGTCGCGGCCAACTGCGCCAGCGCGTGTTCCGAACTCATGCGGTAGGCCGGTGCGTGCTCTTCGTTGAGCGCATCGGTGCGCGGCAGGAGTTTTCCGACGATGGATTGGAAGAGTTTCTTGTTGGCCATGGTTGCCATCCTTTCTGCCGGGCCAAACGTGCCCGACGTGATGTTGGCTCACCTATAGCACGGGCTGTGCCAGAACGGGCAGGGGGTTTTGGTGTTGTCGTAAGTCTATTGAAAACAGTGCAATGCGATTATTTGAGGGGTGAGGTGGTAGATGCCATGGCGTGACAGCATGATGAAACTTGTATATAATTAGATTGTAATTTATAATATTAGATATGAATAATAATGTCGTCGTCGGCTTGTTGGGGCCCACGCTTGATCGTGGCGACGAGGCGGATCGTTGGAACTTCTGGCGGCCGACGGTATCGATCTGTCAGCATGAGCAGATGCTCGTTGATCGGTTTGATCTGCTGTATGAAAAGAAGTTTCGCAAACTGGCGCAGACTGTGACCGAAGACATTCGCAGCGTTTCACCGGAGACGCAGGTCTGCCATCACGAAATCAACTTCCGCGATGCGTGGGACTTCGACGATGTGTACAGCGGGCTGTATGACTTCGCCGCGGAATACACGTTCGATACCGATCACGAAGACTACCTGATTCATATCACCACCGGCACGCACGTGGCGCAGATCTGTCTGTTTCTATTGACCGAGTCGCGCCACTTGCCGGGGCGACTGCTTCAGACTTCGCCGCCTCGACGCAAATCGCACGGCCCGGTCGGTGAGTATCGCATCATCGATCTGGACCTGTCGCGCTACGACAAAATCCACCAGCGGTTTACGCTTGAACAGCGTGAAAGCCAGGATTTTCTCAAGTCCGGCATCGCCACGCGCAACGAAGCGTTCAATCAAATGATTGAGCAGATCGAACACGTGGCCATTCATTCACATGACCCGATTCTGCTGACCGGCCCAACCGGTGCGGGTAAGTCGCAACTGGCACGTCGTATCTACGATCTGAAAAAAATACGGCGCCAGGTGGGTGGGTCGTTCGTTGAAGTTAACTGTGGCACGCTGCGCGGCGACACAGCGATGAGTACGCTTTTTGGCCACAAGCGTGGTGCATTCACCGGGGCTATGGCCGATCGCAAGGGGCTGCTCGCCGAAGCAGACCAGGGGTTGTTGTTTCTCGATGAAGTCGGCGAACTCGGCCTCGATGAACAGACGATGCTGTTGCGAGCGGTGGAAGAGAAGGCGTTTTTGCCGGTTGGTGCGGATCGTGAAGTCCACAGCGACTTCCAGTTGATCTGCGGGACGAATCGCAATTTGTCGGCGGATGTCGCGACGGGTCGGTTTCGTGAGGACTTGCTGGCACGGATCAATCTGTGGTCATTTGACTTGCCGGGATTGTCGAAGCGGCGTGAAGACATCGAGCCGAATGTGGCGTACGAATTAGATCAACTGGCTGGTCGCATCGGCAAGCGCGTTCGGTTCAACAAGGAGGCCGCCGAGCGGTTCATCAAGTTCGCCACCGCCCCGGACGCCGCCTGGTCGGCGAACTTTCGTGACCTGAACGCCGCGATCAGTCGTATGGCCACCATGTCGCCCGCCGGTCGCATCACCGTCGAGGTCGTGGATCAGGAAATCACTCGCCTGCAGCGGGCCTGGGCGCCGCGACTCAGTTCCGATGATCGACGACTTAATGCGCTGCTGCAGCCGCAACAGATCGACGAACTGGACTTGTTTGATCGCGTGCAACTGGTTCAGGTGCTCGCGATCTGCCGGCGATGCAAGTCGATGTCCGAAGCCGGCCGCCAGTTGTTCGCCGCTTCACGCAAATTGCGTAAAAGCACCAACGACGCCGACCGCCTGCGAAAATATCTCGCACGTTTTAAACTGAGTTGGTCGGATATTGAGCGTTAACCAGGCCCCGCCTTGATCGTTGTCCCCGTCAGTATCTATACACTACAGCCGGCGCGCAACAGTCTGGCCGTCACCTCAATATGCGCAACAATTATTGAGCTTGCACATGTTCGATATATCGCGGTGGCACGTGTTCTGTGAGCCAGACGTTGTTGGCTGTTACAAAAAAAGCATGGCCATCGGCAAGCATTTGCGCTGCGTCGATGCGAAGCAGGGCGGGTCTCCCATGGCGTGACGCGACTTCCAGCATCAGCTTGCTGTCTGTGCCCAAGTGCACATGGTGCCGGCGCCGGCGCGTCAATCCTTCAGCGAAGATGGACTCGAGGAAACGTGTTGCCGTGCCATGAAACAGCACATCCGGCGGCACGCTTGCCGTGTACCCCAGTTCCACATCAACTGAGTGACCTTGCCGTGCCCGTATCAGTTCGCCGGTGGCGTCGAACTCGAAACGCTGTTTCGGATTGTTCTCCACAACATACGCCAGCTCATCTCGCGTGGTATGTTTGCCGGCGGCTTGCAAGGCCTGCAGCAGCGACTCGACCGGTGTCCATCCTTGCGCATCGAGTTCGATCCCGATTACGTCCGGACGGTGTCGTAATACGTAACTGAGCGTCTTGCTGACTTTAACTTCTCGATTCTGGTCCATTACACACCTCGAGTAGCGCTTGACAGCACCGTGTAAACTTTGATGTCGACAGCGCGTCCTGTACGGCGTTGTTCGTCAAGCCACTCGAACTCGCACCATCGCCGATCTGTCTCCATCGCGCGGCTCGATAGCCCGTTTCCTCCAGCAACTCTCGCTCGGCGGCGGTTTGCAGATCCTCGTCGGCCGCATCGGTCAAGTCTCCGGCCAGGCCCGCCGGCAACTCAATCATCAGGCGCCCCAGCGGTGGACGATACTGCTCCACAAGCATGATTTTACCATCGTCGGTGATCGCGATAATCGCTACAACGCCGCTCGCGATGCGTCGCGAAGCGTGCTCCCACCCGTCGATGTTCATCATGCGCAGATGTCGGCCTTCCCAGAGGGGGTCAGCCCATGTCGCAGATAACCGAGGCCGACGCTGAGAACTTTGAACAGCACCTGATCGGGAAGAAGTACGCCAAGGCGACCGTGCGCAAGCGAGTTGCGGTCAGCAAGATGCTCTGGAAGTGGGCGATGAAGCGGAAACCGGTGTAGAGCACGTCGGTGGACGACTGCGCAGCCGTGCAGGTCGAGAGCGAAAACGTTGAATTAGTCGGCGTATGTAGCGATGTGCATACGCCCGCAGAAGAACAAATAGCCCCGCCTGGATTCGAACCAGGGACCAATCGATTATGAGTCGACTGCTCTAACCGCTGAGCTACGGGGCCTCGGCAGCGGTCAGATTATACACGCTCAACGCCGTTACGCCGCCTTGCGGGACCGACGGATTGAACCAGCACGCCGCGCCGGGCGAGCGGAACTCGACGGCAGGGCGGCCGGCGCGTACTGCATCGTGATCTGGCGACGCTCACGACCGCAGCCCCGCGGGTCCTTCGCCGTCAACGACATCACATGCCGCCGACGCATCGCCAGCGGTCCATCCATGACCACCGGCTCGGCATCACCCGCCAGCATGCGACACGTGTACTCAAACTCAAACGCATGCAGCAGCCCCGCGTCAAACACCCCGTAACGCTGATACGCATCGGCCCGGCGAAAACTCATCGTCGCGTCCAGCGTCTGCCCTCGCAGCAGCGCCTCGGCCAACCGCTTCGCCGGCATCTGATCACGCACGGGTTCAATCACCGCGTCGGCATCATCGATCAGCGTCATCGGCGAAATGATCCATTCCGGTCTCCCTGCCGCCAGGTATCGCTCCGCCACATGCATCAACGCAAACGGCTCCAGCACATCATCACTGCTCAGCACCCCGATCAACTCACCGGTCGCATGTTTGATCCCCCGGTTGACCGCCTCGGCCGGGCCGCTGTCCGGCGTGCTGATCCACCATTCCAATTCATCTTCGTACCGCCGGATCACCTCGATACTGTCATCGCATGACCCGCCATCGATGATCGCGATTTCGAGATTCTCGTAGTCTTGGTCGAGCACGGAACAGATCGCCCGCTCCAGGTAAGTCCCGTGGTTGAAGTTCGGAATGATCACCGTGATGCGAGGCAGCGTGTTCGAATCCACAATGCGTCTCCAGCGTGTGCTTCCGGGTCGCTTCGGGGTCTTCCGGGTCTTCCGGGGGTGGCGCAATCGGCACAACCGTTACATCCGGTATCGATCCATCACGGGGCCGACTTAACTGCCCGCGCCGGTTTTGTGGCGCGCACACGAAGAGCAAAAATCGCGATCTGACACATCACCGCTGGCACGTGATAAACCCCCGAAATTCGGCGAATAAACCCGATATTCTCGGTCATCGGCGCACAAACCCGTCGCCGCGTCGCGCCGGTGCGCACCGGCGCGGCAAAAAATCACCCCGATTCAATGGTTTTGACCCCGTTTGGTGCTGTTTTGCGCGCACATGCATGGCAACTCGCGACACCTCCGTGCGCGCCCCCGCGTTTGAACATCATCAAGCCGCCCGCGCGCACAAACCCGTCGTGATAATTCAGTACACTTTGCGAGTTTTCGACTGACCTGCGACACGCCCGTGCGCACAATCCTTGCGCCGCTCATCCGCGTTCGTGATAAAATCCGACGCAGTGTCAGTCGGGCGAATCGACCTCATCTCAATCCGGAGCAATCTCATGACGACCCATCGCATCAGCAAGCTGGCGACCGTTGCAGCCCTGGCGGGAATCATCACGGCCGGCGTGGTCTGGGCCGCGGCGGACCAGGCCGCTTCGCCGTTCCAACTGCCCCCGGGCTGGACCGCGCAGGACATGGCCGCCTGCATGCTGGCCGGCACGCCCGGCG
Source organism: Planctomycetales bacterium ZRK34 (assembly GCA_014873095.1). Taxonomy (GTDB): domain Bacteria; phylum Planctomycetota; class Phycisphaerae; order Phycisphaerales; family Zrk34; genus Zrk34. The sequence continues at coordinate 377,026 of CP050848.1, read as the reverse complement.
AGCCCCACAAGATGATGGTGCAGGGCGAAGGCACGTGGACCGGTCAGAGCACGATGTGGATGTTCCCCGGGGCCGACCCGATCAAGAGCGGCGGGCTGGCGACGGTCAAACCCATCATGGACGGCCGCTACGTGCAGATCGAATGGACCGGTGAAATCCCCGGCATGGGCGCCTACCACGGCATGGGCATCAACGGCTACGACAATGTCAAAGGTCAATACGTTTCCACCTACATCGACAACCACTCCACCGGCATCGTCCACGGCACCGGCCAGCTCTCGCCCGACCAAAACACCATGACCTGGACCTACCACACCACCTGCCCCCTCACGAAAAAGCCCACCACCCTCCGCCAGGTCGAAACCATGCACGGCGAAGACGCCATGACCCTCGAAATGTACGGCGCCGACCCCAAGACCGGCAAGGAATTCAAAATGCTGCACATCGAGTACAAACGCGAAAAGCAGTAGTAATATTCAACACGGAAAAGATTCGGGCGTCGGAATGTGATCGATTGCGAACCTGTGGCACAGCCGCCCTCGGCTGTGCGGGCGGTGACTTTGGCACAGCCGAGGGCGGCTGTGCCACAATGCCGCGTTCGGGCTTAACACAAAGGCCCGAGTGTTGTCTGCGATTGGTATAACTGACGATCACCAAAGCGCCCGGTCAGACCATCCGAAGTTGACAGGATGACAGGATCACACGGGATGTGAAATCATTTGCTGTCATATCCTGTTATCCTGTCAACATGCTTGCCCGATGCGCAGGAACACGCAGCCGGCAAGCGCCATGAAAAGGCAGGTATGACATGCGCATGATGTTGATCGGTTGGTTGGTGCTTATCGCGGCGGGTACGGCGATGGCTCAGCAGAGTAATCCCTTGCCCGATGCGGGGTTTGAGGATGGGGCTGAGGCATGGAGCATTCATGATTCGGTGTCGAAGGTGACGGCCGAGGCGGCGCGGTCGGGGAAGGTCGGGCTGCGCGTCGGGCAGGATGAATATTTCGCCGGTGGGGCGTCGGTGCACAGCGCGCAGTTTGCTGTTGAGCCGGGGCAGACGGTTTCGATGTCGTTCTGGGCGCGGGCGAAGCAGACGAACATGGGGGTGTACTTCATGTTCTTCGACGCTGACGGCAGGATGACGGGCAAGGCGATCAACTGCCCGGTGACGCACAAGGATGGGCAATGGCATCAGTACACCAAGTCGGCCGAGGCGCCGGCGGGCGCGAAGACCGTCGACCTGTGGGTGCACACCTACGCGGGGGCCAAGGGCATCGTCGACCTCGATGATTTTACGATCGGCGGGTTGGGTGATGGGGTCAAAGCATTGCCGGCCAAACAGCCCCGGGCCCGGAAGAAACAGGTGACGGAGAAGCTGGACCCGGACCAGGTGCCGCGTCGCAAGACGCCGCCGATCATCGTGCTCAAACTCGATGATGTGAAACAAGTCGGCAAGACGGTTCACCCGCGCTGGCAGCGCGTGGCGGATTACCTGGAAAAGCGCAACATCAAAAGCGGGTTCGGCGTGATCTGCAAAACACTCGACGGGGCGAGCCCGGAGTATGTGCAGTGGCTCAAGTCGCATCACGATCGTGGGCTGATCGAGTTCTGGTTTCACGGCTGGGACCACGGCGTGCACGAGGAAGACGGCACGCGCTACAACGAGTTCAAACACCGGTCCTATGACGAGCAGATGGCTCGCCTGGCGCGTTCGCAGAAACTGGCGAAGGACCAACTCGGCTTCGCCTTCGAGACGTTCGGCCCGCCCGGGGGCGTGGGCAACGGCAGCCACGATGAAATTACGCTGCGCGTGATGGTCGATGACCCGGACCTGCACGTGATGCTGTACCCGCAGCCGATGGACGACGCGGGGCGGGCGGCGATGGCTTCATCGAACGGGCGTTTCGTGATATTGGGCCGCGTGTGGGCGGTGGGGCTGGAAGGTGCGGTCGGCGTGCCGGACTTTCAGCGTTTTCTGAAGGGGTATGCGGCCAACATGGACCGGGCGTACTTCACGCTGCAGGGCCACCCCGCGATGTGGGATGATGCACGCTTTGCGCAGTTTGAAAAGATCATCGACTTTCTGGTTCAGCGCGAGGCGAAGTTCATGACGCCGACCGAAGCCGCCGCGGCGGTGGGGCGTTGACTTACCGCGCGGGCATGGCGCTGTAGAGTTTCGACAGCGCCTGCTTGTAGTCTTTGAGACCGACGTACTCAGCGATGAGCGGGGCGTCGGGGACGCGCTCGGCGGCAAGCTTGACGAACAACGGGTAATTCAGATCGCCCTGGCCGGCGGGGACGCCGCGGTCGATGTGGTATTTGCGATCCTTGGCGTGCAGGCACTGGATGTAAGGACCGAGCTGATCGAACATCTCGGGCAGATCGTTGACCTCGATGAGGTTGGCCGGGTCCAGCAGGACGCGCAGGCGCGGCGAGTTGATTTCTTCGATGAACAGGCGCGTGCGCTTGGCCGTGGCGAAGAACCCGCGGTAGAACGGCTCGACGAGGATCGTCATGTCGTGGGCTTCGGCGCGGCGGACGAGATCGCGGACCGTGTCGACGGTCTGATGCCAGACCGGCTCGCGGAAGTGGTACTCGACGGAGTTGTCATCGTCGGGATGGTAGTGGCCGGCCTCGGTGATCAGCGTGTGCACCCCCATCGCCGCGGCGACTTTCATCATCGCCTCGAAGTAGTCGAGATTGGCGGCTCGCTCGGCGGGATCGGGGGCGATGAGATTGGTGTAAACACCGAGGCTGTGGATGGTGATGCCGGCGGCGCGGTAGGCCTCCGCGATGCGGCGGGCGCGGTCGGGGGTGAAGTCGGACAGGTCGGAGCGACCGTTGTACTTCCAATAGCGGCTGTCGGTCTGCGCGAGGAACAACTGAATCAGGCGCACATCGTTGGCGGCGAGCTCGTCGGCGAGTTGGGCATTGGTCAGCGTGTTGAACCCGAGCGTGGCGACGCCGACGGGATTGACGGATTTCGGCGCGGCGGCGCGTGCGGGTGATGGCATGGAAGCCGCGGCGGTGATCGCCGCGCCGGCGCCGAGCAGATCGCGACGGGTGAATAGCGGGTTGGACATGGAAGAACCCTTTCGTGATTGAACCCGGTGTGGCGCGCTCCCCTGCGGGTCGCGGCTAAACGGAAGATCGAGGACGCTACAGCGACCAGCCTGCGCGGTAATCACGATGCAGCAGTTTATTGGCTGACTCGTCGCTGGTGACTTTGCAGGCGGGGCCGTCCCATGTGAGTTTGAGTCCGCTGCGCAGGGCGACATTGCCCAGCAGGCAGGTTTCGGTGACCACGCCGGCGTGATCGACGAAGTTGGCCCCGGGGGCGGGGCCACCGCGGCAGGCGCTGACGAATTCGTGGTAATGACCGGGGGAACGCTGGAGGGTGCGCGGCGGTCGGCCGTAGGCTTTCATTTTGGATTCGGGCACGATGCGGTGGCCGTAGATGGTGCCCTTATCGCCGTGGTAGATCGTTTCGTAGCCGCGGCGGCGAGGGGTGACGCCTTCGGGCAGCGGGGGCAGCAGACCGCCGTCGTACCAGTTCAACTTGACCGGCGGCATGCTGCCTCGGGCGGCAAACTCGTAGCGGGCGATCACGCCGAGCGGGTAGACATCGCCGAACATCTTGGTGGAGCTGGCTTCGACGCTGACGGGGTGTTTGAGATTCAGCGCGCGGAAGACGGTCGAGAGCTTGTGGCAACCGAGGTCGCCGAGTTGGCCGGTGCCGAAGTCCCACCAGTTGCGCCAGGTCCAGGGGTGATACAGCGGGTGGTAGGGGCGCTGGGGCGCGGGGCCGAGCCAGAGGTCCCAGTCGAGCCCGTCGGGCACGGGGGGCGTGTCGGTCGGCCGGCCCTGCAGTTCGGGGTATTCCCAGAAACGCGCGCCGATGGCCACCTGCACTTCGTGTACATCCCCGATGGCGCCGTCGGCGATCATCTCGCGCACCACGCGATCTTCCTCCGACGCCTGCCCGTGGTTGCCGAGTTGTGTCGCCACGCCGGCGCGCCGGGCTTCTTCAGCGATGAGTCTTGCCTCGCGGACAGACCACGTCAGCGGTTTTTCGCAGTAGACATGCTTGCGCTTTTTCAGGGCGGCCATCGTGATCACGGCATGCGTGTGGTCGGGTGTCGACACGGCCACGGCATCGACGTCTTCTTTGTCGAGCAGCTCGCGATAGTCGGCATAGGCGCGGCAGCCGGTGTAACTGCCGCCGGGGCTCTGCTTGGCGTAATGCTCATCGACCATGCGACGGGCCGGCTCACGTCCGCAGGTGCTCTGCTTTTTGCCGTTGCCCCAGTTCCATGAAATGTAGCCGCCGCTTTCGCGGTTCACATCGCAGACGGCCACGACCTGCACCTGCTCGAAACCGAGAAAATTGTACAGATTGATGTGGCCCTGCCCGCCGGTTCCGATCATGGCGACGGTGATCTTTTCGCTGGGCGCGGTGCGCCCCGGTCCGCCGAGCACGTGGCGCGGCACGACCGTGAACATGCCGGCCGTCGCTGCGGCGGCGCCCTGTAAAAACAGGCGCCGCGTGGTCGGTGGGGTCGGCTGGTCGCTGCGTGAGTCATCCGGTCGACTGGGCGTGATCATGGGGCGTCTCCTGGTTCAGATACGCTTACCGATACCCCGGCAGCGCCGGCGCGTCTATGAGATTGTCACGCAAAAAATTGAGATTTTGTTAATCGTCTCGGGGCAACCCGCAAAAGCGATCATGGCGTTGTTTCACGTCGGCGGCTCAGCGGGACCACGGATTGCGCATTTCGTCGCGGGCGCGCTGAGCATTGGCCTCGGCATCATCGATAAACTGCTCGGCGGTCGGGTCCCAGCGCAGATCGCGCCCCAGGTGCAGGCAGAGATTGACCACGTGATTGGTCGTCATCGTGCGGTGCATCACGTTGGCATTGGCGATCGGCTGGCGGCGGCTCTTGACGCAGTCGAGAAAGTCCTGCATGTGGCTCAGCGACCGACCGGTCTGCTGCTTGTAGTCGTCGAGGATTGGTTGCATGCGACGCAGCATCGCGTTGTCAGAGACATCAGGGCGTGTGTAATCATCAGCGATCGAAACCCAGCCGTCCGTGCCTTCGAAGCGCACCCCGCACGTGCCGCGCCAGCCACCTTCGAATTGCAGCACCATCTTCACGTCGTGGTCGAAGGTGCAGACCATGCCGTCGCCGGACTTATTGCCGGGGTTCGCATAATGCACCGGCGACGATAACTCGCGCCCCACGGCGAACTGACATTGCAACCCCGTATGGGCGAGCCAGCCCGCCACGCCCGTGCCGAAATCCCAGAACCGCCCCCACGCGCCGCAGGCATATCCGCCGCGATGGTAGGCGCTGTTGTACGGCCGGTCCGGCGACTGACCGATCCACTGTCCCCAGTCGATCACCTCGCGCCCCGGCAGCGGTTCAGCGGGCAGAATCTCGTTGTACGTCACGTCCTTGACCGCCGGCCACAAGTGCGCCCGCACCGTGTGCAACTTGCCGAGCAGGCCGCGTTTGGCCAGCTCCGTGGCGAATACGAAACGGAAATCACTGACACGCTGCGTGCCCGTCTGGTACACACGCCCGGTCTTTTCAGCGACCTTCACCACCGCCTGCCCCTCGGCGATCGACATCGTGCTCGGCTTTTCGCAGTAAACATCCTTGCCGGCTTCCATCGCCGCGATCGACGCCGGCCCGTGCCAGCGATCGCCCGTGGCGATGAGCACCGCGTCGATGTCCTGGCGCCCGAGCAGCTCGCGCATGTCGGTGAACACGGCGCAGTCCCCGTTGCCGTGTGTCTTGTCGACGAGTTGTCTGGCGTTATCGCGGTTGACCTGCTGCACATCACAGATGGCCACCAGTTGCACCTGCGGCGATTGAAGCAGCCACTGCATATCGAATTTGCCGCGCCCGCCGGTGCCGATCGCGCCCATGACAATGCGCTCGCTCGGCGCCACCGCACCGTCCTTGCCCAGCGCCGCCGCCGGCACGAACATCGGCGCCGCCACCGCCGCCGCGCTGGCTTTGAGCATGTTCCGACGCGTGAATGAACGCTGGTGCATGGCTTACTCCTTTTCGGGCGAGTCGTAGATTTTGATGCGGATGTTCTTGTACATCACCTTCATCGGCGGCCCGGGGTGAAGTTGAAATGCGATACGGTCGCCGCGGATGCGCCGGGCGTCGTGGTCCGTGACCTGCACGAAGGTCACGCCGTTGATCTGATGGATCACGTGGTCGCCGCGGGCGATGATGACGTAGTGGTTCCACTGGCCGGGGCCGATGTGGATCGCCGCTTTGCGTTTGGCTTCCGGCGTCGGGTCGCCGGCGGGGGTGACTTGGCCGGCTTCGTCGATGACGACATTGTCGCCGGGGTGCGTCATGATCTTGCGACCTTCGCACTCGTACAGCATGCCCGTGTATTGACCCGCAACGTCCATGTCCGCCTGGTAGCCGGCCACCTGGTAGTCGGGCTTCTTGATGCTGCGGTACTGTACACCCGAGTTGCCCGAGGGCAGTTGGAAGTCGACGTGCAGTTCGAAGTTCACAGCGCGGACGCTGTCGACAAACAGGTAAGTGCCGGTGGTCTTGTTCGTCGGACTCGTCTGTCCGACGATCGCCCCGTCCTCGACAGACCAGAACCGCCGATCGCCGTCAAACCCCGTCAGGTCGCGCCCGTTGAACAGATCGACAAATCCATCATTGCCCGCGCCCGCGACGCCGGTCAGCAATGCTATCAGCAGGGTGGCAGGAATAATTCGGCACGTCTGGGAAGTGAGCATGATGCAGCCTCATTTGTAACACATGACCCGAGAATGGGTGACGACAGCATATCGCCCGAGTCGAAGAATTAATGCCGTGTCTATGCGTAATGGACGGAAAACCGGTCATCGGGTCTCATCCAGCAGGCTGTGATCATGCGGTGAGCGGCCGTACAATGCCCGCATGAGTGATTCATGGATATTGATCGTGATGGCAACTCTCGCGGCCGGATGCGGGTTCAGCGGGGCGCATGCCGCGGAAAAGAAAACTTGGCGGATCATGCCCATCGGCGATTCGATCACCGAAGGGGCGGGGCACTTTGCGGTGTATCGTTATCCGTTGCTGAAGATGTTGACCGAGGCGGGCTGCCGCGTCGAGTATGTCGGCACGCGCCGCAGCAACTCGCCGGCGGGCGTGTTGAAACACGAAGGCTACAGCGGGAAGAACGCCGAGTACATCGCCTCCGTGGTCGGTAAGCATTTCAGTGAACACCCGGCCGACATCGTGCTCATCCACGCCGGTCACAACCATTTCGAACACGAGAAGCCGATCGCCGGCATCCTCGCGGCGACGGAGAAAATGATCACCGACATTCGCGCGGCGAATTCGGATGTGGTCGTGCTGCTGGCCCAGGTGGTCACCAGCGGCAAGCTGCCGAAGTATTCATACATCCCGGCGCTCAACGAGCAGATCGCACAACTCGGCAAAAAGCTCAGCACCCCGCGCAGCCCGGTGATCATCGTCGATCAGACAGCCGGCTGGGACTGGCGCACCGACACGATCAGCGACCATGTCCACCCGAATGAGCAAGGCGCGCAGAAGATGGCCCAACACTGGTTCGACGCGCTGGTGAAGGTGATGGGGAAGAAGAATTGAACCGCCAAGGACGCCAAGAGCGCCAAGCGAAGAGTTTTGACAGGATCAACAGGATGAAACAGGATTGAATATGGACTTCCTGTCCATCCTGTTGATCCTGTCAACTTGTCTTTTTCTTGGTGCTCTTTGTGTTTTGGTGGTTAATACTTTTTAAGTATTCGGCGGGTGCTCGTGTTTTTTGCGCGGTTTGCCGTATTCGGGGGGGCGTTTGGCCCAGTCGGCGCGGGTGGTCGCTTCGTGGTTGATCCATTCGATGACGGCGGCGTGGCCCTGCGAGGCGGGGTCATTCGGCAGGTAGTCGCGCACCACGCCGATCACGCGGAAACCCTGCTTCAACTGGAAGGTCAGGGTGGGGTCGCCGATCTCGCGACTGATGATTTTCTTGACGTAGTCCTCGGGTGAGTACTGGTCGGCGTAGCGCGAATAATGCCGCAGTCGCGCCCCGGCGCGGATGCGCTTGAGCCCGAACCGGCGGCAAAGGTCGCGCCTCGCTTTGTAGATCAGCTTGCCGATGCCGCGGCCCTGCGTGTTCGGATCGACCATCACCTCGGCGGCGTAGAGGGTCTTGCCTTCGGGGTCGTGGTTGGTGAAGTAGCCGTGGCCGGTGAACTCACGCCAGTTGGTCGACATGTCGTAGTCGCTCCAGGCGACGATGAGACTGGCGGCCATGCCGAGGACTTGATTGGTGTCCGGCTCGACGGCCACGAACTGCCCCTCGGGAAACACACGATGATGTGAAGCGAGCTGGTCCAGTCCCCAGGGCGGGGCATTGGTGTAAACGCGACGGCAGAGATCGACGATGCCGTCGAAGTCGGAAGGGGTCGTGTTGCGGATAAGAACGTTGGGTTTCTTGGTGGTACTCATACAGGGTGGTACCAGACGCTTCGCCCGGTGGCTCAGCGTCGGCGTGACGTCAGGGGGCTCCTTTAGAAGGTGAGGATTTCCGGCTCGGCGACGAGCTTGGCGGTGTGCTTGGAATCATGCAGCGGCAGCACCGTGCCCGACGCGCGACTGTGGTGAATGATTTCCATGTTCAGTTCACCGATGACCATCGTTTCCTGGTTGGGCAGGCCCTCGGCGAGGATGCCATCGCGACTGAAAGGAAAGTCGCTGGGCGTGAGGATCGACGCCTGGCCGTAGTTGAGGCTGACCGCCGGAACCATCGGCAGCGACCCGACCGTCGACGAGTGCACCACGTAAATCTGATTCTCGATGCACCGGGCCTGGGCGCAGTAGCGCACGCGTAAAAACCCCTGGCGGTCGTCGGTGCAGGAGGGGACCACGAGGATGTCAGCCCCGTGCCAGGCGGCGGCGCGGGCGATCTCGGGAAACTCCACGTCGTAGCAGATGGCGATCGCCAGCACGCCGATGTCCGTCTCAAAGATGCGCAGCTTGCCGCGCGGCGACACGTGCCAGTCCTCCGCCTCCCAGCGGGTCATGTGCAGTTTGCCCTGCTTGTGATATTCGCCGGTCGGAGCGAAGAAAAACGACTCGTTGTACACGCGGTCGGCATCGCCGGGGTCCATCACGGGAATCGTGCCGGCGACGATGTAGATGCCGTACTGCTTGGCGAAGCGACTCATCATCGCGACAAACTGCTCGACGCGCTTCGAAAGCTTGCGCACCTGCTGGGGAACTTCCCCGCCGGGGTCTTCGAGCGTGAGTAGTTGCACGGTGAAGTATTCGGGGAAGACGACGAGCTTGCAGTGATAATCCGACGCCGTGGCGATCAGGCCTTCGACCTGATTTTCGAACTGCTGAAAACTGTCGACGGGTCGAATCCAGTATTGCAATGAAGCGACACGCAATCGGTCCATAGGGCGATCAACTCCCTGATCGAAGTGAGATAAGCATCACGGAATTGTAGGCGGGCTGTTTGATAGTCGCGACACAAACGTGATGTGTTCAGCGATGCGCCGCATGATGATGGTTGCGTCACTTCGAAGCGCGGAGATGTTTGTCGGCGAAGTCGAGGTAAGCGTTCCAGTCGAAGTCGGTCACGTCGTGTTTGCCGGTGCGGATGTGGTAACCGATGGTGCCGGCCACGGGCTTGTCGACGTCGGGCATGTGCTCGGCGGGCAGGCCTTCGAGGTCGAACAGCTTGTACACGGGCGTGGCGAATTTCGCGGAAAGGAATTCACCGCGCGGGTCGGCCCACGTGTCGCCCTCAGCGCTGGCGACATACACCGGCCGCGGGGCGCACAAGGCGATCAGCTCATGCTGGTCGACCGGCAGGGCGTTTTCGTTGTTGTTGTACTTTTTGAAATTCGTGCAGAACCAGTGGGGGAAGACCGTGTTGATGCGGGCGACGGTTTCACCGATCGCGCGGCGGCTCAGCGCAGCCCCGCCACAACCCGAATCGTTGCTGATCGTGATGGCGAAACGCTGATCGTTCGCCCCGGCCCACAGCGCCGTTTTGCCGAGTCGCGAGTGGCCCATCACGATCACGCGCCCCGCATCGATGTCTTTGTCGGTTTCGAGATAGTCGAGCACACGACTCAGCCCCCAGGCCCATGTGGCGATCGAACCCCAGGCATCGGGCTCATCCGCCGCGGGCTTGTCGAACAGCACCTGCACGCTGTCGGCCCGGCCGTCGGCGCGGTCGGGGAAAATGTCGCCGTAGTGCGTGGTGACCAGCCCGTACCCCTTCGAGAGAATCATCGGCACGGGCCAGCGCCGCACACGCTCGCCGCGCTCGTACTTGGCGGCATGACGACTGATGCGCACGGCCGGATCATCGATGATCGACTGGTTGCCGTGAAAGTTCAGCGTGTTGAAAACGGGGACCGGCCCCTTGGCGTCGTTCGGCAGATAGATCAGCACATCCAGGTGCGGCCCCGCATCGTCATCGGTGAAATATATCGTGACCTGCTTGCGGATCGCCGTGTCGCCCAGCGCGTGGCGGTCTTCCTCGACGACGACAAACCGCATCGTGTCCGGCCGGCCGGGCGCGCGCCCGTAAACGTGCTCTTTAAACAGCTCAAGAATCTGCGGCCGGCGGACCTTCTGCCATGTCTCCGCGTCGGTGACCTGCTTGCCGTCCGCCAGCGTCAGCGGATCCGGCAGCGTGTATGGCGGAATCTTCGACTCATCGTAATTCGGCTCAAACTTCTCCGCCGCAAAGGCGCACACCGAGATCAGCGCGACGATCAGAAAAACGATCAGCTCATGATGCATGCGATTGCTCCGGTGAAGTCGGGGTCGGGATCGGAAGAAGGTGTTCGGACTCGATCGGCTGCGGCAGGGCGTCGAGCCCGACAGCCCGGTCGATCGTGTAAGGCCCGATGGCGGTGCGGCGCAGGGCGGTCAGATACCCGCCGGTGCCCAGTGCCTCGCCGATCTGTCGCGCCATCGAACGGATGTAGGTGCCCTTGCCGCAGGTGATGCGCAGGCGCAGGTGGGGGTAGTCGTACTCGAGCAGGTCGATCGCGTCGATGCGGACGATGCGCGACGGCAGCGAAACGTCATCCCCCCGGCGGGCGAGTTTGTATGCCCGCTGGCCGCCCACCTTGATCGCGCTGTAGGCCGGCGGCGTCTGCTCGATGTCACCGGTCAGCGCATCCAGCGCCGCTCGCACCGCGTCGATCGACGGCGGCTCGGGCACCTCGATCGGCTCGCGCTCGCCCTCGGCGTCGTCGGTGTTCGTGAAGGCCGACAGATCGATGTCCGTCTCGTACACCTTGGTCAGGCCCATGAGTTGATCGACGCTTCGCGTGGCCTTGCCCAGGCAGCAGATCAGCACACCGGTCGCCAGCGGGTCCAGCGTGCCGGCGTGACCGGTCTTGCAGTGGCCACCGGCTCGGCGGACCTGACGAACCACGTCCATCGAACTGACGCCCAGCGGCTTGTCGACGATCAGAAGGCCGTGCAAATGGTGGGTGCGATATTTCAAGCCGGGCTCCTTTACATCCCGATTCTACGGCATACCATAGTGATCCCCCAACCCCCGGCAGCAAACTCGCAGGCGGCCTGAAAACACCTGCGACCGCCGGAACCAACGGGGCAGCCCGGAGCGGTGTCCGAGCGGCTGAAGGAACACGACTGGAAATCGTGTGTACGGGTAACCGTACCGTGGGTTCGAATCCCACCCGCTCCGCTTGAAAAACCCTCGCATATTGGCGGGGGTTTTTTCATGCGCCGTGCCGCGCGAATTAGCCGAAGGTGGGGTTCGAACCCACCTGTTGCGCCAGCAACAGTCCGTGGGTTCGACGCCGCAGGCGCCGCCCAAGGCTTGCGGACGTTGAATTCGACAAGTATTTTCAGACTGGCTGTACCCCCGCGATCGACATCCCTGATCAAGAAGGAACCCACGATGCGAACTCTCCTGCCGGCCGTCCTCCTGGCCGCCTCAATCGTTGCCGCTGCGACCTTCACCCCGATCGCTGCGGCCGCCGAGAATCCCACCGCCGCCTGCATCCAGCGCACCATGAAAGCGCTCGATGAGTCGACCGCCGACCAACCGGCCCACGTCCGGGTGATGTTCTACGGGCAGTCAATCACCGCCCAGTCGTGGACCAAACTCGTGCAGGCAGAATTGACCAGGCGATTCCCGACCGTCCAGTTCGAGTTTCGCAACGCGGCCATCGGCGGTTACACCTCCCCCTTGCTGGTCCGCACAGCCGACCATGACCTGTATCCCTGGTATCCCGACCTGCTGTTCTTCCACGTCTACGGGCCGATGGACAAGTACGAGCAGATCATCCAGCGCGTGCGTGAGAAGACCTCCGCCGAGGTGATCCTCTGGAGCAGCCACTTCAACGCCGCCTCGGCGAAGCACCCCGAGAAGACCGACGGCGGCGACGACAAGCGTGGCGAGGAAATCCGCGCCGTGGCCGAAAAGTATCACTGCATGTTCATCGATCTCCGCCGCAAGTGGCGCGCCTACCTCACAGACGGCCAACCCACCAACAAAGATCTCCTGCGCGACGGCGTTCACCTCAAAGACGAGGGCTGCAAGCTCTACGCCGGTTTCATCAACGAAGAACTGATCCGCGATTCGAAACTCGGCGACAACCCCACCGCCTCCGGCACGATCACCACCGTTACGACCGACTCGCCGCAGGTCACCAAAGCACCTGACGGCAGCCTGACGCTCCGCTTCACCGGCAATCGAGTCGTGGCCGTCTCCGATGGTTCCGGCGCTGCCGGCGCCAAGGCGACCGTCCTGCTGGACGGCCAACCGATGGACGGCGTCAAGGAGCTATGGACGATCAGCCGCCCCAGCGTCGGCCCGGCGCGAATCTGGATGCCGGCCATCAACCACATCGGCTTCGAAAAACCGCTGCTGGAAGAGAACTGGGTGTTGACAAGCCTGCCCGACTCAGCCCCCGACGGCAGCAAGATCCACTACCGCCTCGAAGGCAGCAAGACCGGCCCCGACGGCGAAGGATGGAGCACCGAGCGCTTCGTGTCCCCCTCGGGCCGCGCTATCATCGAACCGGCCGACTGGCGCGTCCAGTGGACCCTCGGCTACCGCAAGGCCACGCTGCCCGAAGGGTTCCAGGTCAAATGGCGCTCCTACCCGATGTTCACCGCCACCTACCAGCCGCAGCCGACCGGCGCCCGGACCGTGCTCATGCAAGGCTGCACCACCGGCCCGCACACCCTCACCCTGAAACCCGAAGCCGGCCCACTGGGCATCAGCAGCTTCGTGGTCAACACCCCAGCCGCGGAGAAGTAATCCGCCAGGAACGAAAAGTTTCCAGACACTTTATCTTCCCAAATATGAATGCACTAACAACTAAGCAACCTAAAGCAATGATATATATATTGATGCTGTCGATCGGTGTATATGTGGTGGGTTGCGAATGCACGCAATGCCCTGAACAGATTCACGAAAATCAGATGGTGGAATCTTCACATAGCGATGTCGCGGAATTGCCCAGTGCTGGCGCGGACCAATCTCACGACGTGTCTGCTAAGGGCGACAACAGTATAAATACCGCTATCGCAGATAGCGACAAGATGGCGGAAATTCGACGACTTGAAAAGCTCAGAATGCATTATATGAGCATGCTTCAGGAAGTAGAATACAAGCTTCAACTGGCTAATGAGAATCAGCAGTTGGCGGAAAATGAGAAACTCGCTAAAGAGCGTGCGTTGGAGTCACTCGCAATCTCGGATCCAAAACGACCCACTGCAGCAAGAGAGGTTGCGGAGGCCACTGAGCGATATTTCGATACCGTTCGTGCAGTTTCCGATACATACTCACAGTACGAAAAGGTGTCGGCGATGCTTCGAGATACACTTCAAAAGATGACGGAAGCTTGCCAGGGAGCAGATAGTAATGTACGGACAGAATAAGGTTCCTGACATGCCCTGTAGAAAAGCTCTGCAAATCTGAGGATCATCAGGTTGTGGGTGACGGCGCGGAGGTTCATTTCGCGGCGGCGGGTTTGATACTTTCGTGATGTCAGGGCGGAGCCAAAGTGGCGCTTGAGCATGAACATCACGGTCTCGACCTGCCAGCGCTGGCCGTAGGTCTCGTCGTCGAAGGCGGTGGCCATGAGGTAACGCCATTTGCCGGTCGGCAGTTTGAGCGTCGGACGACCGGCGGTGGCGGGGATCAGCGAGGTGATGTTCAGGTATTCGCGCAGCAGGATGTGGTTGGGTTCGGAGTCGTAGCCGGCGTCGGCGATCAGCCGTTGCGGCACGGCGTTGACGCACATGCCGCCCATCAGCGGCAGCAGTTGATCGACATCGGGGCGCGGGCCCATCGTGGCGTGGGTGCCGAGGATCAGGTGGTTGTCGCAATCGGCCACGACGCCGAGTTTGGCGAATCGGCGATAGGTCGTGGTTTGATACAAACCCGGCGATCGCGCTTTTCTTCGCACAAAGTATCGGCTGGCGCCGTCGAGTTCGAAGCCCGTCGAGTCGGCAGCGGCAGTGTCGATCGCTTCGGCGATCAGCGGCGAAGTCTCCAGCGATGTGTCCGGATGACGATGCAACAGCGCCACGGTCTGCGCGAGCATGCGGCGGATCAGCGCGTCGCGCAGAAGCCGTCGCTCGGCCTTCTGCAGCGTGGTGAAGTGCGGCACCTTCGCAAGCTGCATGTCGCTGCACAGCGTCGGCCAGTCGATGAGCATGGCGACGATGCCGCGATAGTCGTTGCGTGTGAACTGCCGCAGTACGAGGACGGCGAACAACTGCGGCAGCGTGAAGTCGTGACGCGAGAACCGGTGACCGTAGCGCGGCAGCACCCGCCGGCCGACCCCCAGGGCCATCGCCGTCACCCTCCGTGGCGACTTGGATGTCAGGCTCATCGTTCATCATCTAACGCCTTGGACCCAACCGCGCAACCGAACACGCGCCGAACATCAGAGCTTTTCTACAGGGCACTATTATCTGCTTTGGGATCGCGATTCGAATAATCCAAGCCTTCAAGCAAAATATAGTTTCGACCAGAAAATTGCTGAAATCCAAATTAAGATCTCGGACCGAGCTGTGTTTGCTGGCGCAAAGAGGTGTGCGGTGCGGATCGCTATCGCAGAGTATCCATGGATCGAAGAATTTCTCCTGAATTAAAGTCAAATAATCGAAACGGCACTAATGAGTCATACAGCTTCCAATCTCGTCCAAAAGGTCTGGAGCTACGCCCACGTCATGCGCGATGACGGGCTATCGTTTCTCGATTACACTGAGCAGATAACTTAGAGCCTCTAACATAACTTCATCCTTTCCGGTTGGTCGTGTCGATGTATGCTGTGGCACGCCCTGTCACCGTGGTCATGGAGGACCGTATCATGGCACGCCCGCTACTGGATGATGGATTGTGGCAACGGATTGCGCCGCTGTTGCCTCCGCACAAGGTTTCGGCGCGTGGCGGCCGGCCGTGGGCTGATGATCGGCGGGCGCTGGAGGGGATTTTGTTCGTGCTCAAAACCGGCATCGGATGGGAACATCTGCCGGCCCAGTTTGGTTGTTGCGGGATGACGTGTTGGCGACGACTACGTGACTGGAACGCGGCGGGCGTGTGGCAGAAGTTGCATCAGGTGCTGTTGGACGAGTTGCGTGGTGCGGATCTTCTGGACTGGTCGCGTGCGGTGGTCGACAGTTCGTCGGTGCGGGCTTTAAAGGGGGCTCGCAAATCGGCCCAAACGCGGTAGATCGTGGGCGAAACGGCAGTAAACATCATGTGTTGACCGACGCGCGTGGCACGCCGCTGGCGGTGTCGCTGACGGGTGCGAATCGTCATGACATCACGCAGTTGATGCCGCTGGTGTGTGCGATCCCGGCGGTGGGCGGCAAGGCGGGCGCGCCGCGTCGTCGGCCGACGATCGTGCAGGCGGATCGGGCGTATAGCAGTGATCGATATCGGGCGGAGTTGCGTGCGATGGGAATCAAGCCGCTGCTGTCGCGCCGTCACGATGTGCACGGCAGCGGGTTGGGCGTGCATCGTTGGGTGGTCGAGCGGACGATCAGTTGGCTGCACCAGGCCAAGCGGTTGCGTGTGCGTTGGGAGGTGCGTGACGACATGCACGAAGCGTTCCTGAAACTGCGTTGCGCCTTGATCTGTTGGTCCACGCTCAAACGCGGGTTAAGTTAGAGGCTCTTATTTGCTCTTCCTCAAAATCGCGTGGGAACGGGCAAGCGACACCGAACGAAAGAGCAAAGAACCCCAGTTCTGCTGGGGCAGGCTAATCTCTGCCTCCGATGACACAAAGCTGGCTCGTACTTACCAGACAGTCCTGCGTAAATTAAGCACCAGCAGCGGGCTTCTTGGACTCATCTTTACCAAGCCGCAAAGCAAAATTGAGGACGCTGCCAAGCTTCAGAGACTGGTCAGGATGGTGGATGAGCAACAATGGTCAACACTTGATCTGGACGTGAAGGGTGATGTCTACGAAGGCTTGCTTGCACGAAACGCTGAAGATGTCCGCGGGGGTGCTGGACAGTATTTCACGCCCAGGCCTGTGATTCGAGCGATTGTTGAGGTGATGAGTCCTGAGCCAACGATGCGCATCAGTGATCCCGCTTGCGGCACGGGCGGGTTTCTTCTCGCGGCCCATGAGTATTTGTTGGAGCACTACCCCGGGATGGACCGCAAGACACGAAAATTTGTCGATGAAGATGCCATGCATGGGAATGACATTGTCGCGAGTGTTGCCCGTCTTTGCGGCATGAATTTCTTTCTACATGGAATTGGAGGCGGCAAAAAGCCACTTGTAACTATTTCCGACAGCCTCGCCAAGAAACCATCGCTTGTGGACATGGTTCTAACCAATCCCCCTTTTGGCAAGAAGAGCAGCTTCACAGTAATTCACGATGATGGTAAAAGGGACACTGAAAAGCTTTACTATGAGCGCAGCGACTTCTGGGCGACGACCAGCAACAAACAACTTAACTTTGTGCAAAATGTTTATACGATGCTCGTTGATGGCGGGCGAGCGGCAATGGTAGTTCCGGACAATGTGCTGTTTGAAGGGGGGGTTGGTGAGGAGATTCGCCGTGCGTTACTCAAACATTGTGATGTGCATACTCTACTTCGCCTACCCACTGGGATTTGGTATTCTGCTGGCGTGAAAGCAAATGTGCTTTTCTTCGACAAGAAGCGCCGTTCCAGAAAGGTGGCCACCAAGGAACTGTGGGTTTACGACCTTAGAACGAACAAGAACTTCACTCTTCGTCAGAATCCACTTACCGATGACGATTTGAAGAGTTTTATTGACGTTTATTACCCCGAAGATCGCCAGCGGAAACGTCGGGAATCGGAGCGGTTCAAGAGGTTCAGCTATTCGGAACTAATGGAGCGTGGCAAGGCCAATCTCGACATTTTCTGGCTAAAAGACGATTCCTTGCCTGATATCGACAACTTGGCCAAACCCGAAAGGTTGGCGTCGGCAATTCTGAATGATCTCCAAGATGCCATGAAGGCATTTAGCGAGGTCGAACGTGAATTGAAGCGGTAGGTAGGCCGTCTTAATTTTATGCTTCTTGCAGAGCTTCCTAATCGCCTGAGCAAAGCATCAGAGGTCGAAGCATTGCAATCGTACCAGAGCGGCTATCCGTGAATAAATCCGTTGTATTGCAAATATGTCGTGTGGTACAATTAGGCTCGATGAATGTGTTCCATAATATTATGAACCCCAACCTTTGTAGCCCCTGTACCGCCCCCGCTCCCACACCGGGCATAAGCCAGAGGCGAACTCGGAGATCCAGATTGGTGGTCCATGAACCCGTTACCCTGGCGTGAGCCCAGAGCTCGTGGCAGCGAGCTGCAACGTGTTAATCCTGAGGTGGAGCCGAAGGCCGGACGGTTGTGTGTAGTCAGAGAACCCGTTTTGATGTCGTGCGTGAGCACGGCATCCTTGAAGACCAGCCCCGTGAGGGGATGGTCGGAGAGCCGGATTGGGAAAGAACCCGTTTAGGACGCTCCGCAAGGAGCGTTCCTCTGGAGGCGAGCGTGAACGAGCCGACAGAGCCGGACGGTTGGTCGAAGGTGTGAACCGTAGACCGAAAGCGTGAGCTTGAGTCCTGTGGACAACCGGCCGGTGTCGGGGGTATGAACCGACCCTCCAATTCTCAATTACTTGTTGTGTAGCAACGTATTCTGGCACAGCCAGCCCTTCCCCACAGAGGGGAAGGGTGTGGGGATACCCTCCTCAAGGACATTTGTCCGTTAGATGAGGTCGTCTGCGTCCCATTGCCAGGTCGGATTCGACTCGAAGAACGACCGAATCTCGTGATACAATGATTCCCATATGAGTTGGAATTTAGTCCGATGAACGCCGCTTTTAGAAAATCGAATAGCGTTCTCGGATGTGCCGCCCGCCGACGCGTGAGCGTCGGCGGGTGCAGAGACTAGAAGTGTTGATTTTTCAACGTGTTGCCAGGGACCACGGGGTGCAAACACCAGTTGGCGGGCAACGTGTATTTCAAAAATCGAAACGAAGAGTTGTCATGCCTGCTGGCATGACTTTTTAAGATCCAACGAATGGTGTACGTTGTTGTCATGGACAACGCCACGCGAAATCGTTTGCGCGAACTTCTGTTCTATGTCGTACCTGATCCGGATGAAGTCATCAGTGATGACGTGTTGGAACAATCCGAGTCGGTTGGGTGGCATGAAGCAGAGCAAATGAAAACAGAATTTCGATCGCTTGTTGAATCACTTGACGAACATCCGGATGTGCGCGATATCGTTTTGGCTTCACTCAATGATATGGATGCATCAAGCAATGAGTCGCATGGCAACGACACTGAATGGATGAACGTGCGTGATGTGATGGGGCGTCGTATTCGACGAGCGTTGGCGCCGCTTGTTGATGTCTAATTCGTTCTGGTATATGCCTTGCAACGTGTGTTACAATCCAGTCGTTGTTCAGTGAACATGAACAGCAAAAGTCGGTGGGATGGCGGAGCGGCTGAACGCGCCGGTCTTGAAAACCGGAGCACCTTAACAGGTGCCGTGGGTTCAAATCCCACTCCCACCGCCACGAATATTGAATATTATGGGTGATCCATATGGCGGATGACAACAATCTTCCTGTTGAAGAATGGAAGCTTTGTCAAACTGTCATCGGACAGCTTGAAAATGCTATCTACCGTAGGCAGGGATGGTTCTTTGCACTTATTACTGCACTCATTGTGGCACGGCTCAAAGAGAATCCATATCTCACAAAACCGCAGTTCGGTTTCCTCACAATTGCAATCATCGTTGTGTTCTTTGTGACCGAAGTTGTTCAGCGTGTGCCACATCACCGTGCCATACAGCGTGCAAAGAAGATTGAAGCCCATCTTCGAGGTGAAACAGCATACGATGGCCCCATTCTCTCCAGGTGGCTGGGTAAAGGTGAATCCCGCTGGGATTTTGTCGAATTTGTTCGCAAAACCCGAATCTGGGCACCTTATGTTGCCATTCTTCTCGTAGTTGCGATTGTCTTGTTATGCACAAAATGATTCATCATTGAATGATGATGTGCTACAATGATGGCGCAACAGGGCCATTTATTAGCTTCACGGAGGAAGCCATGATCACATCACCACACACAAAATACTTCATGTATCTTCGGAAATCGACGGACGACAAATCACGTCAGGTTCGTTCGATTGCCGATCAACGAGCCGAGCTTTGGGAGTTCGCTCGTCAACACAATATCGATGTCATTGATGTCTTGGTCGAGAAGCAATCGGCCAAGCGGCCGGGACGACCGGTGTTCAATGAAATGACCGACCGCATTGAGAAAGGCGAAGCCCAAGGCATCATTGCATGGCACCCTGATCGCCTTGCTCGCAACTCACGTGACGGTGGCTACATCATTGACCTGCTTGATACCGAAACGCTTCTCGACCTGAAATTCCCGACGTTCTCGTTCGAGAACTCGGCATCCGGCAAGATGATGCTTGCCATGATGTTCTCGCAGTCGAAGTACTACGTTGACAGTCTCTCCGAGAATATCAAACGCGGCAAACGTCGCAAGGCTGCTGAAGGTATCTGGCCAGGGCCAGCAATCATCGGATATCGCACTGATTCGAAGCGGAAGCGTCTGGTAGCAGATCCGAACAGTGCAACCCACATCCGGCGGGCGTTCCAGCGGTTTGCGACCGGCAACTATACCCTCAGCCAGATCGCCTTATTCCTGCGGAAAGCCGGAGTGAGGGGACAGCGAGATTGTAATATCTCGCCCTCAACTGCCCAGCGGATGCTCATGAATCCCATCTACTATGGAGCCTTCTCATTCAAAGGGGAACTCTATGATGGCGTTCATGAGCCACTCATCACCAAGAAGCTCTTCGACTGCTGTCAGAAAGTCATGTCGAATCGTTCTCGGCCGAAGAGCAAGGGCTTGAAGCCTTTCCTCTATCGCGGGTTCATCCGCTGTTCAGTTTGTGGAGGATTGGTCACGTCGGAGACGGCCAAAGGTCACACCTATCTCCACTGCACGAAACGCAAGGAGCCATGCAAGCACGAGTACCGTCCAGCCGTTCGAGAAGAATCAATCACCGAGCAGATCACCACGGCTTTAATTGGCGTCTCACTGCCGGACGACTGGGCCGAAGCGATGCTTGTTCGACTTCAGGAAGAACAGGAGTGCCTCAAAGAGGCAGCCCAAAAACGCCAAGCTGATGTTGAGGCCAAGCGTCGAGGGGTTCTCAAGAAACTTGCCCGAGCCGAAGAAGGCTGGCTTGATGGTGTGATCTCAAAAGCTCGCTACCGGGAAATCCAATCTGAACTGGTGGCCGAACGTCATACGCTCGACGAGGAAATCGGCGATTTGGAGCGTCATGGCTCGAATCGGTTAGAACCGATGGCTCGTTTCATTAAAGCCAGTAAACAAGCCAAATATGTGGCGTCGGAAGGCACAAAAGAAAAACAACTCAATTTTTTCAAAAAAATCGGTTCGAACCCTCAACTGGTTGCCCGCCAACTGGTGTTTGCACCCCGTGGTCCCTGGCAACACGTTGAAAAATCAACACTTCTAGTCTCTGCACCCGCCGACGCTCACGCGTCGGCGGGCGGCACATCCGAGAACGCTATTCGATTTTCTAAAAGCGGAGAGGGCGGGATTCGAACCCGCGATAGGGGCCTTAACCCCTATGACGGTTTAGCAAACCGTTGCCTTCAGCCACTCGGCCACCTCTCCGGGGTGTGTCGGGCAGGTCAGAACAGTATCGGCTAAATGGGCCGGGGTCAATCGTCTTACGGTTGAAGATTTCCGTGGCTGGGCGCCAGCTTCATCAGCGTCGGCAGCACGTAGTTGGCCCCGTGGTAGACGAAGACCTGCCCGCTGATCACGAAGACGACGCCGTCGCCCTGTTGCTGGACGATCTGCTCCATGTCTTCGAGCATCTGGCAGGGCATCAGGTACATCGGCGGATCGGCCATGCCCGAGGCGTCGGCGTCGAAGGTGACCATCCACGGCGAAGCGCCGCCGGCGGCCCGGACCATGCGGCCGCGCCGGGTGATCACGAAGGTGCCTTCACGCCGCAGTTGGGTGTTGGCCGCGGCGCCGGGGGCGGTGCCGACGATGTTCTGATCCGGGGCGACGGCCTCGGCGGGGGCGGTCACCGCCTCGGCAGGACGCGACGGCTCGATGATCGGATTCTCGACAGGCTTGTCGAGCATGTCCTTGAGCACGCTCTCCGGCGAGGGCTGGGCAGCGGGTTTAGCGGTTTTGTCCGCAGCGGGGGCGGATTCGGCGGGCTTGTCCTGGGCGATCACCCAAGAAGCGATCGAGAAAGTCAGGGCCAGCAGAATCGCCAGACGTCCGTGTCGATGGGCCATGGTGGTGGGCTCCGAGCGGTGAGTGTGTACCATCTATAGGGTAAATCGGATCGATCCCCACAGCAACATGATCACGGGTTTCCCGAACCGCCGGCAGGATGCTGCGGCCGCAGACCGGTCGCCCGACGCACGGAGAAGGTGTGTCTCGCCGTTTGCCGCATCTCCGAGTCGAAACCTCAACGATCGCGGTGGGGGGGATAACCACCACTCGCAGTTGACCGGCGGGGCCGGCGAGTTGACAATGAATTGTGCCGGGGCCGGTGAGGGTGTTCCTCCGGGTGCAGCCGGCAACTGAGGTATTTTCGTTAGGCGGCTTCCGTATGCGATCGCTGTGATCAATTTGTACCGGCGACCATCAGGCTCCCCGACGAACTTCAATCACTGCACGAACATCTTTTCTTTGACGGTGTAAAGCCCGGAGTGCTCGAAATCATCGACGGCTCACTTCAATGGAGCGACAACGTCGACTGCACATTACAATGCGTCTCGTGTCGTCAGCGATTCCATTTGTTCTGCGAAACATATCACGGCAGTGGTGGCGAGTTCACGCTGATCGCCTAACCATTCGCTGCAGTTGACCGGCGGCGTCGGCGAGTTGACAATGAATTCCGCCGGGGCCGGGGAGGGTGTTACTCCGTGGGTTACCGGCAACTAAGCCGATTTGGGTTATGCCACCGTGGCAGAGAGATTTAAATCCATAATTCGCCGTTATTGCGAAACCAACGGGATCAGCATTCCGATTGGGTTTAAGCGTGGTTCTGCCAGCCGATATGCGATCATTCAACTGTCTACGCCTCCGAAACTTGTTGCTCGAACGTGGTTTGCACAAGCAGATGTGATCTACTACATCCAACATGTGGCTGACGAAACGCCCTTGCGCATTCTTGACTTCAAAGGCAAGGATGAACTCAGCTTCGATGGTGGAAACAGATTAAAACGCGTAGGCAAGTTCGAGACGGCCTAACCAGCGGCTGCGGTTGACCGGCGACGCCGGCGAGTTGACAATGGCTCAGCCGGGGCCGGTGAGGACGTTCCTCCGTGGGCGGCGGGCGAGTGCGCCTTTTTCGTTGGGTGGCGGAGGTGGCTCAATGCCGGAACGAGACGAGTTCCCATCGGAAGCCGACTACTTGGAATACCGCACGATGCGCGCGGCTGGCATCGCGTACATGATGCTGGGCGTGGTGCTCGCGAGTGTCTTCCTCCCCGGATTGATCAGCGGCCTCTCCGCCCCGTTCAGCGCCGCCCCCCCGGCGTCTCCGATCTTTCTTATTGTTGTGACCGGCGCCATGATCGCCATGGGCGTGGCCGGCATTCGGGGTGGCCTTCATCTATATCGCGGGCGTTGCGGTGCTTCCAACTTCATCTTCATGACCGCGGTGGTTTACCTTGTCATATTCCCCATCGGCACCATTGTGAGCATTTTCGTATTGTCGCATCTGCAGCGGTACCTGCACACGCTGAAGCAACTCCGCGAACGCGCTGCCGCGACGACCGCCGCCGGACCACCGGCTGCGATTGACCGGGTCCCTATGACGTACGATCAGTTCTGGCAAACCATCGCCGCCTCGCGAGGCGTCGTCGACCGGAACCGGCGCGACGGAAACATGGACCGCCAGGCGGAGCGTCTGGAAGAACTACTGTCGGTGATGTCGGTGGACGACGTCCAAGCGTTTGATCGCATCTTCACGCAGTTCTACTTCGATGCCTACACGTACGACCTGTGGGCGGCGGCGTACATCATTGAGGGCGGCTGCTCCGATGACGGGTTCATGGACTTCCGCTACTGGCTCATCTCGATGGGGCGAGCGATTTATGAAGCGGCGATGGCCGACGCGGAATCGCTGGCGGACGTGGCGGGCGGGCCGGGTATCGAAGTGTGCGCGTTCGAGGAATTCGGCCGGATCGCCAGGCGCGTGTTGGAACAGAAGAACGTGCCGGAGCCCGCGGAGCCGTCGGGGGCCAGCCATCCGCGTGAACCGGTCGGCGAGTGGTGGGAGGACGATAATTTGCCCGAGCGGTTTCCGAAGCTCTGGTCTCGCTTCGGCGAAGCGGATGCATAATTCGGCGAGCACGAGCACGAGCACGAGCACGAGCACGAGCACGAGCACGAGCACGAGCATGAGTGCGAACATGAAACGCGGGGCGATGCCCCGCCGCTAAACTTTGATCCAACCCCCAACCCCCAACCCCCAACCCCCAACCCCCAACCCCCAACCCCCAACCCCCAACCCTCAACCCTGTTTGGGATCGTTGTCGCTGGCGAGTTTGCCGAAGATCATGCGGCCGGCGGCGGTTTGGAGGCTGCTGGTGACGGTCAGGGCGATGTCGTGGCCGATGTGGGGGCGGGCGTTTTCGACGACGACCATGGTGCCGTCTTCGAGATAGCCGACGCCCTGGCCGGGGCTTTCGCCGGGTTTGACCACGCGCACACTCAGCAACTCACCCGGCAGCACGACGGGGCGCATCGCCTCGGCGAGGGTGTTGATGTTGATCACGTCGACGCCGCGCAGCTCGGCGACCTTGGTGAGGTTGAAGTCGGTGGTGATGATGCGGGCGTGCAGGTCCTGGGCGAGGCTGACGAGCTTCTGATCGACGGTGGCGCCCTCGGCTTCGGCGTCTTCGATGCTGATGTCGAGGGTGGGATTGGCCTGGAGCTTGGCGACGATGTCCAGCCCCCGGCGGCCGCGGGCGCGCTTGAGCTTGTCGGCGGAGTCGGCGATGGTCTGCATCTCGTTGAGCACGAAGCGGGGCACGATCAGCAAGCCCTGAATGATCTGGGTCTGGCCGATGTCGAGGATGCGGCCGTCGATGATGGCGCTGGTGTCCAGGAGCATGGGGCGGTTGCCGCGAATCTGCTTGGCGAATTCGACGTAGGGGATCACGAAGCGGAAGTCGTCCTTGGTCTGCAGGATCATGGAGATCGCCGCGAAGACGCAGACGACGCCGGTGAAGACCTTGGCGCCTTCCATGAGTTCGGAGCGCACGGGAAAGAGCGTGGAGATGTAATCGATGATGAACGAGAGCGAGTAGGCCGCGAGCATGCCGACCAGCAGCCCGAAGAACGCCCCGGACAGCGATGACAACCGCTTGCGGGGCGTGAAGATATCCGCCAGCACGATCAGGCCCGCGATGAGCATCGCCGAGCCGATCGACAGCAGCAGCTTCTGGGCGGAATCGGAAAACGACCGCAGCGCGTACATACCCGCAACCATGGCGGTCATCAGCACAAACAACCCGCGCAATACGATCTGAATCATCGACGGACTCCGGTCGACACAACGAAAGGACTTCGGTGTTGCGGTCCCCACTTGCCTCACGCATTGGACCGGCAACAATGTGCATCCCGACCCGCCGGCGCGTTACACTGCCGAGCCGCCGGGGCGCTTGCGGCGAATTCGCCTCATGGTACACTTGACGATCTGACAAAACCACCCCCCCGGCCCCGGGAAGGGCTCGCCCACCGCGTCGCCCGGACTGTCCTACTCCCGGGGGCCCAGGAGCATTGAACATGGCCGATACGGCTCAGACCGAAACCAACGAACTGCAACCCAGCGTCACCATCAGCGACATCGGGCCCGCCAAGAAGAAGCTGGCCATCGAGGTGTCCGCCGAGGCGATCTCCGCCAAGCTGGCTGAAAACTTCGATTCGCTGAAGAACGAAGCCCAGTTGCCGGGCTTCCGTCGCGGGCATGCCCCGATGAAGCTGCTGCAGAAGCGGTTCGGCTCCGATGTCCGCAAGGAAGTCTGCTCGCAGCTTGTCGGTGAAGGCTACACCCACGCGATCGAGTCCAACGAGCTGCGCGTGCTCGGCGAGCCGGACATCAAGGATTACGACTCGCTGGAGCTGCCCGAATCCGGGCCGCTGAGCTTCGAGGTCGAGGTTGAAGTGGCGCCGGAAGTCGAGCTGCCGGACCTCAAGGACATCCCCGTCGAGAAGCCGACCTTCGAAGTCAGCGATGAAGACATCGACGCCGAGCTTGCCCGCTACTGCGAGATGTACGGTCAGCCCAAGGCTGCCGACAAGGCCGAGCCCGAGGATTACATCGGCGCCACGGTGATCATCACCGATGCCGAGTCCAAGGAAGTGCTGCACGAGCAGCTTGACGCGGCGATCCTCGTGACCGGCGAGCGGCGCGAGTTTAAGGGTGTTGTCAGCGGCATCCTCGTGGCCGACCTCGGCAAGAAGCTGGCCGGCACCACCAAGGGCGATTCGGTCACCGTCGAAGCGACCGGCCCGGCGGGTCACGAAAACGAAAAACTCCGCGATAAAAAGCTGTCGATCGAGATCAAGATCGAGAAGATCGAGCGTCTGGAACCGATGGCGCTGAGCGAACTGGTCGAGACCGCCGGGTTCGAAACCGAAGACGAACTGCGGCAGCAGGTGCGTGAGCGCCTCGAAGCCCAGGCCGCCAGCCGTCAGAGCCAGGCGATGGCCCAGCAGGTCGTCAAGGTGCTGATGGACAAGGTCGACATCGAACTGCCCGAGGGTCTGAGCGATCGTCAGGCGGGTCGGATTCTGCAGCGTCGCGCTTCGGACATGATCATGCGCGGGGCCAAGCAGGAAGAGATCGAAGAGCAGCTTGCCGAGCTTCGTGCCGTGTCCAAGGAGACGGCCCAGGAAGAGCTCAAGACGCTGTTCATCCTCGATGCGGTCGCCAACAAGCTCGACGTCGAGGTCAATGATCAGGAAGTCAACGGCCGCGTGGTGCAGATCGCCATGCAGCAGGGCCAGCGTCCGCAGAAGGTCCGCGACGAGATGGCTCGCAACGGGCAGCTTCAGCAGCTCTACGTGCAGATCCGCGAAGAGAAGGCCATCGAGAAGATTCTCGAGCAGGCCAAGGTGACCGAGATCAGCGCCGACGAGTGGGAAAAGAAGCAGGGCGGCGACAAGCCTGAGGCCGAGGCCAAGACCACCAAGAAGAAAACGACCAAGAAGAAGACCACGAAGAAGAAGACGACCAAGAAGAAGTCGGACACCGACTCCGACGACTAAGTCGATTCTCATGAGGGCGCGCCGATGATGCGATGGCCCGTGGCCACATCCCTGGCGGCCGGAGCCGGCAGCTCGGGGCCTGATCTGTTTTCGCGGATCGTGATCCCGTGCGCCCTGCTGGTGGCGCTGATCATCGGCGCCTGGGTGGTGGCGGCATGGGCCCGCAAGCGCGCCGCCGAGGCGGATGTCGACGACGCCCTGGGCATGCCCTTCACACTCGACTCCCTGCGGCGCATGCACGCCGACGGCCAGCTCACCGACGCCGAGTTCGAACACGCCAAGGCCAAGATGCTCCAGCGCGCCACCGGCAAGGCCCCCGATCCGAATACCGCCGCAGCCCCCACAAGCTTGCAAGTATCGTCCGATACGGTGGATGAAAATGACGACGACGTCGAGTTGGGTCCGAATCTGCTCGACGGCCCGGCCGATAACGACGATTCAACGGGTAAAACGTGATCGGGCCGATACTTTCGGATACAATAAGCGTTAAGAAACGATGCTCACCGGTCGATTTATCCGGATAGGCTGCCGGTGGAGGCGTCGCGACTCGATCCGTCGGGCTTCGCGGTCAATGCGGAATCATTCATAACATCATCTGCAGATTCAGGAACTTTCATGGCTAATCAAACACGAGGCGGCGGGAAGGGCCCCGGCGACGGCGGCGGGACCGGTGACGGAGGCAACGGCGGCAGCGGATTCCGCGGTCGCAAAATCACCACCTGCAGCTTCTGCGGCAAAAACTCCCGTGAAGTGGGCCCGATGGTGGAAGGCCCCAACGATGTGTACATCTGTGCCAACTGCACCGACCTCTGCCAGAACATCTTCAAGCAGGAACGCCGCCGCGTGCACAGCGCCCGGCCGATGTTCAATTCGATTCCGACGCCGCGCCAGGTGCGGCAGTTCATGGATCAGTACATCATCGGGCAGGACCTGGCCAAGAAGGCCCTGGCCGTGGCGGTCCACAACCACTACAAGCGACTGAGCGTTGAGGACAACGCCGAGAAAGACATCGAGCTCGAGAAGTCCAACGTCCTGCTGATCGGCCCGACCGGCAGCGGCAAGACCCTGCTGGCACGCACGCTTGCCCGCATGCTCAATGTTCCCTTCGCCATCGGCGACGCCACCACGCTCACCGAAGCCGGCTACGTCGGCGAAGACGTTGAGAACCTGCTGCTCAAGCTCCTGCAGGCTGCCGACTACGACCTCGAAGCCGCCCAGCGCGGCATCATCTTCATCGATGAGCTCGACAAGATCGGCAAGACGACGCAGAACGTCTCGATCACCCGCGATGTGTCCGGCGAAGGCGTCCAGCAGGCCCTGCTGAAGATGCTCGAAGGCACCGTCGCCAATGTGCCTCCGCAGGGCGGCCGCAAGCACCCCGAGCAGCAGTACATTCAGATGGACACGTCCAACATCCTGTTCATCTGCGGCGGGGCGTTCGTCGGCATCGAAGACATCATCCGCCGTCGACTCGGGTCAAGCCGCATCGGCTTCGCCTCCGAGTCGTCTGACACCGACACCGTCGACGCCCACTCGCGCGTGCTGCAGCATGTGAATGCCGACGACGTGCTCGAATTCGGGTTGATCCCCGAACTCGTCGGCCGCCTGCCGCTGGTGGTGCCGCTGAGCCCGCTGAATGAAAGCGACCTCGTCCGCATCCTCACCGAGCCCAAGAACGCGCTGGTCAAGCAGTACCAGTACTTCTTCTCGATGGAAGGCGCCGAGCTTGAATTCACCGAAGATGCGCTGATGGCGATCGCCCGCAAGGCGATGGACCGCGACACCGGCGCCCGCGCTCTCCGCGCGATCCTCGAAGAAGTCATGCTCGACATCTACTACGACCTGCCAGACACCGAGTCCGAAGGCATCAAGTTCATCATCGACGAGGATGTGATCCACGGTCACAAGACCCTCGCCGAGGTCGAACAGATCAAGAAGAAGGAATCGGCCTGACGCCGCATTCCCAACTCTGAGAAAATGATGGCCGCGAAGCTCTCCGCTTCGCGGCTTTTTTTATGGCCTGACCCAACAACCGCCATTTATTCCCGTAGAATGGCCCTCTACGGGCATGTCGCAACCCCTGAGGCCGCCACCCATGTGGCATGGGGTTTGTTAAGGGAATCACTGACCCCCAGTGACACGGAGGCAATTTGCCATGATTGACATCAGCGTACTGTACTGCGGGCTGGAGACGCCCAGCACGCCGCACCGTTACGGCCGCAAGATCACCCAGATCGATCCGCCGCCCCATCAGAAGATGGCTGTCGCCAAGTCGGCCGCCGAGCGCCGTCCGATCGTCGTGTGGAACTTCACCCGCACGTGCAATCTCCGCTGCGCCCATTGCTACACCGCCTCGGAAGCCAAGAAGTATTCCGGCGAGTTGACCACCGAGCAGGCCAAGGCCGTGCTCGACGACCTGGCGGACTTCCAGGTGCCGGCGGTGCTGTTCTCCGGTGGCGAGCCGCTGGTCAGGCCGGACCTGTTCGAACTGGCCCGTTATGCCCGCGACCGCGGGTTGCACGTGGTGCTCTCGACCAACGGCACGCTGATCACGCCCGAAAATGCGCAGAAGCTCAAAGACCACGAGTTCGCCTACGTCGGCATCAGCCTCGACAGCGCCCGCCCGGAAATTCACGACAAGTTCCGCGGCGTGCAAGGCGCCTTCGCCCGCACCATGCAGGGCTTCCGCAACTGCGTCGCCGTCGGGCAGAAAGTCGGCCTGCGCCTGACGCTGACCCCGCAGACCTGCGACGATCTCGACGAGATTTTCGACTTCATCGAAGCCGAGAAAATCAATCGCGCGTGTTTCTACCACCTGTGCCCGGCCGGCCGCGGCGCCGAGCTGACCCAGCTCGACCCCGAACGCACCCGCAAGGCCGTCGACACCATCATCCGTCGCACCAAGCAGATCAACGACAAAGGCCAGCGCACCGAAATTCTGATGGTCGACAACCACGCCGACGGCCCGTACCTCTACATGAAGATGCTCAAGGAAGGTCACCCGCGGGCTCAACAGGTGCTGGACATGCTTCGCTGGAACGGCGGGGCGGTCAATTCGTCCGGCGTCGGCATCGCCGACATCGACTTCTACGGCAATGTCCACGCGGATCAGTTCTCGATGTATCGCAGCTTCGGGAATGTCAAGGAACGCAAATTCTCCGAGATCTGGCAGGACACCAGCGATCCGATCATGGCCGGGCTCAAGGACCGCCTGCCGCTGCTCAAGGGCAAGTGCGCCCGCTGCCGGTTCAAGACGATCTGCGGCGGCAGCCTCCGCGCCCGCGCCGAAGTCGTCACCGGCGATCCGTGGGAAGCCGACCCGCTGTGCTACCTGACCGAAGAAGAGATTTCGGGTGAACTGCCCGCGCTGGCCGAAACGGTCGAAAGTGAACAGACCGTGTGAGATGACGTCCTTCGTGCAAGCGAGCCGACCATGAGCAAATCCATTCTGGTTGTCGACGATGAGCAGGTGCTTCGCGAATCGCTGGCCGAGCTGCTCGAAGATGAAGGCTACGACGTGCTTCAGGCTGAAGACGGGCAGGCGGCCTACGATCGCCTGCTCGAGCAGCCGGTCGATCTCGTGCTGACCGATGTGCGCATGCCGAACGTCGACGGGCTCAGTCTGCTGGGCCATCTTCAGAAGCTCGCCCCCGAAACGCCCGCCATCGTGCTCACCGCCTACGGCACCGTCCAGAGCGCCGTCGAGGCCATGCAGCTTGGCGCGTTCGACTACCTGCTGAAGCCGGTGAACTTCGACGATGTGCTGGTCAAGGTGCAGCGCGCGTTGACCGTCGGTGAGATGTCGCAGAATCAGAAGCTGATGACCGAGCAGCTTGCCGCGGATTCGACCTTCCACAACCTGGTCGGCGATTCGCAGCCGATGCTCAAGCTCTTCGACATCGTCAAGAAGCTGGCGACGGTCAAGTCCAGCGTGCTCATCGTCGGCGAGTCCGGCACCGGCAAGGAACTGTTCGCCAAGGCGATTCACTACAACGGTTCGACGCGCAATCAGCCGTTCGTGGCGGTCAACTGCGGGGCGATACCCGATTCGCTGATCGAGTCGGAGTTGTTCGGCCACCGCCGCGGCGCCTTCACCGGCGCCCTGCGTGACAAGGTCGGCTACTTCGAAGCGGCCCACAGCGGTACGCTTTTTCTCGATGAAATTTCGACGCTGCCGCTGAGCGTGCAGAGCTCGCTGCTGCGGGCGCTGGAAGAGCGCGTCGTGGTGCCCGTCGGCGACACCAAGCCGCGGCCGGTCGAGCTGCGCGTCATCGCCGCTTCGAACAAAGACCTCGAACGCATGGTCCGTGACGGTGAATTCCGCGAAGACCTGCTGTATCGACTGAACGTCGTCAAGCTCGAGTTGCCTTCCCTGCGCGAGCGCAAGGAAGACATCCCGCTGCTGGTGCATCACTTCCTCGAAAAATACACGCGGGAGATGAACAAACAGGTCGACGGCGTGACCAACGGCGCCATGCGGGCGCTGCTGAATCACCGCTGGCCGGGTAATGTCCGCGAGCTTGAGAACGTGATCGAGCGGGCGGTGATTTTCGCCGAGGGCCGGCAGGTCAGCGTCGAGGATCTGCCCTTCGCCACCGGCGGGATCAGCGACGACGTCGGCGAAGACCTCAAGGAAGCGATGCGGCAGTTTGAGCGCCAGCACATTCTGCTGAGCCTCAAGCGTCACAACTACGACAAGGCCGCCACCGCCACGTGTCTCGGCATCGGCGTGTCGAGTCTGTACCGCAAGCTCGAAGAACTCGACATCCCCAAGCGCATCGGTTCCGACGACGGGGCTGAACAAACCTCTTCGTGATGGTGACGGAGTAACCGGATGACGCACACCACCGACGTATTGGACGCGCTGGATCGCCGCATACTCGATCAGTTGCAGCAGGCGGTGCCGCTGACGCCGCGGCCGTTTGACGCGCTGGCTCAGCAGGTCGGTATCGACCCGCATGACTGCCTGGCGCGGGTGCGTGCGCTTCGCGGTCCGAAGAAGGTCATCCGCCAGATGTCGGCGATCTTCGATACCTCGGCGCTGGGGTATGAATCGTCGCTGGTCGCCGCCAAGATCGCGCCGGATCATCTGGAAGAAGCCGCCCAAATCATCAGCGGCCATCCGGGGGTGTCACACAACTACCAGCGCGAACACGCGTTCAACCTGTGGTACACCGTGGCCGTGCCGCCGGGTTCACGATTCGGTCTGCAGGGCACACTCGACAAGCTGCATGAAATCAGCGGCGCGATCTCGACGCGCGCCCTGCCGACGCTGCGTCTTTTCAAGATCGGCGTGCGGCTGGACATGGGCGATGACGCCCGCGGTCAATCCGCTGAAAATACCCCGAAAAAGTCGGGTTTTAACGAAGAAGATCGCGCCATCGCCAGGCAGTACACGCTCAGCGACGCCGACCGCCGCATGGTCAAAGTGCTGCAGCAGGATCTGCCGATCGAGCCCGAGCCGTTTGCGTGGTGGGCCGAGGAAGCCGGCTGCACGGTCGACGAACTGCTCGCCGCGGCCGAGCGCTACATCGAGCATCGGCAGATGCGCCGCTTCGCCGCGGTGCTGCATCATCGCACAGCCGGCATGCGCGCCAACGTGATGGGCGTGTGGTCGGTCGCTCCCGAAGTGGCCGAGGAATACGGTCAGCGGCTGGCGCAGTTCGACGCGGTCAGTCACTGCTACCTGCGGCCGCGCTATGACGACTGGCCGTACAACCTGTACACGATGATTCACGCCCGCGATCGCGATCAGGCGTTGATCACGCTGGAGAAAATGCAGGAAGCCACCGGCATCGAAGACTACCGCGGCCTGTGGACCGTGCGCGAGTTCAAGAAGGTGCGACTGCGTTACTTCACCGATGAGATTCCGCAGTGGGAATCGCAACACGCTTGAGTTGGCGGTTTCGACTCAAGGCCCGCAACACGGCGGCGGCGATCGCCACGGCCGTGACACTCAACAGAATGATCGCCATGCGCGTGTAAGGCCGGCCGTCGGCGAGCCGCTGCTGGATCAGCGCGCTGGTCGTCAGCAGCCACTCGACGGCGGCCAGGCACAACACGAACTGCACAATCCACCACGCCCACGCCCGGCGGATCAGCGACAACCCCATCACCGCGACACAGAGTCCCACCAGCACCAGGTTGCCGCCACGCATCACGTGGGCTGCGGTCAGCAGCATCGTCAGCCACGTCAGAATGATTGCGACGACCACCATGCGCTTATTGAGTCCCTCAACTCAGCTTGTCTGCAGTCGCAGGGGGGTGTACGTGCAGTTGGGCTCTTCAGCCAGGTAGTTTTGCGTGTATCCGTATGAACGGGCGCGGCAACCCATGCAGACGCGTGAGTATTCACACACGCCGCACTTGCCTTCGAGTTTGTCGACGTTACGGAGGTTGGCGAAGATCTCACTTTCGCGCCAGATCGTCGGCAGCGGGGTGGTCTTCACGTTGCCCGAGCTCAGCGGCAGATACCCGCAGGGGAACACTTCGCCGGTGTGCGACACGAAGCAGACCGACTGGCCGGCGAGGCAGCCTTTGGTCATCGCGCTCATGTCGGCATGACCGCCGGGATGTCCACCGGGATGACCGCCCGGATGTCCACCGGGATGACCGCCGGGATGTCCGCCCGGGTGACCGGGGTGGCCTTCGGCCATCTGCGGTTTGGACAGGTCCATGCGGTTGGGAATCTTCTTGCCTTCAGCCTTGGCCCGCTGGCGCATCACGCGGAAGTAGTGTGGAGCGCAGGTGGCCTTGAGGTGGATGCGGCCTTCCTGGGCGCGATCGTAGATCCAGTTCAGCGCCGCTTCATATTCTTCGCCGTGAAGCATGGTCGACTCTTCGAGGCCCATACCGCAGCCGACCGGAACGAGCATGAAGATGTGCAGCGCGTCGGCGCCGAGGTCCAGCGCCATCTGATACATCTGGTCGAGCTTCTTGACGTTGTGCTGGGCCACGGACGTGTTGATCTGCATGGACATGCCATGGCGGCGGAGCGTCTTGAAGCCGTCCAGCGAAGACTGGAAGGCGCCGTCGATGCCGCGGAACTTGTCGTGGGTCGCGGCGTCCGGCCCGTCGAAGCTCATCGACACGCGGCGGAAGCCCACGTTGACGATGCGCTTGGCGACATCATCGTTCATGATGGTGCCGTTGGTCGCCAGGGCGATCGGCAGGTCCAGCGAGGTGGCGTATTCGGCCAACTCGAAGAGGTCCGGCCGCATCAGCGGCTCGCCACCGGAGAAGACCAGGATCGGCCGCCCGATTTCGGGCAGCGAGGCGATCATGGACTTGGCCTGTTCGGTGGCCAGGTCGAGCTTGGCCATTTCGCAGGCGACATCCAGCCGGCGGCAGTGCACGCAGGCGAGATTGCAGGCGGTGGTGGTTTCCCAGAACAGCAGCCGCAGCGGATCGGCGGCGGGGCGGGAGGTCTGGGCGTCGCTATGGTTTTCGGCGGGGCTGATCATGTTCGGTTCCTTGACGTCTGGGTCTGTTCTCACACTCGGGAAACACGGGGCCGGGGATTTCCTTAAAACAGCAAATGGACGAGGTAGTCCAGGCGGCCCCGGGTCAGCAATTTCATGCCCGAATACTTCATGACTTCGCGAATCTGCGCCCGGTATTTGGGGGCATAGCAGTGGTTGGGGCAGTGCTTGCACTGGGGCTTGGGGTTCATCGGGCAGTGGGTCCGCTTGACAAAAGCGTGCATCAGCAGCTTTTCGCAGTCGGGGCAGAGGGTCAGCGGGCGTGGCGTAGCCTTCTGTCCTGTAGCCATTTGCGCTGATATTTCACGCTTCTCGGCGTCGGGGTGCTGGCCCTTGCAGTACACCTCGATAAACATCCCCAGCGTCTTGAGATCGCGGTTGAGCTTGTTGTCCCAGGGGCGATCTTGGGCAGGGTCCACTTTGAGGGATAAGCTGGTCATGCGTCACCTTTGGATTTTAGGAGTCCGATGTTCAGTATGACACATGGCAAAAGCGATGCCAAGGTCCACAATTGTTCTGGCCCGTATTTTGTTTGGTGAATCGCAGCGCTCCGCTCGTCGGGGGCGCGGTTTGGACTATGAGGAGTGTTATGAAATCTGTCCGGCTGGTCTTTGTGATTGCAGCGCTGGGGACGGCGATCGGTCTGATCTTCTGGATTGCCGGTCAGCCCCAGGGCGATCGCACGCGCCTGCTCAACGGTCAGAACAGTGGGGCCGGCGAGGTCGACCCCGCGGCGCTGAAGCTGGCGCTGGTGCCCGAGCGAGACATCTTCGAGCAACGGCAGCGGTACCAGGTGCTGGCGGAGTACCTGTCGTCGGCGATCGATCAGCCGATACGACTGATGACGCTGAACACCTATGACCGGGTGCTCAGCGAGATGGCGCAGGGGCACATCGACGCGGCATTCGTCGGCTCGATGGTGGCGGTGTTGGCACACGATCGTCTGCGGGTTCAGGTGCTGGTCAATCCCCGGCTGCCGAATGACGTGACGACCTATCGGGGGGTGGTCTTCGTGAAGGCGGACTCGCCGATTCAGTCCGTGCAGCAGTTGCGCGGCCTGCAGATCGCGGGGGTGCCGGCCACCACGGCGGGCGATCTGTACCCGATCTACCTGATGCACGAGAAGGGCCTGTTGCAGGTGGCCGACGCCCCGAAGATGCGATGGGTCGGCACGCACGACGATGTGATTTATGAAGTCATCGAAGGCAACGTCGATGCGGGCGCCTGCAAGAATTTGCGATTGAACGCATGGGAAGCCGAGCACGGAAAAGACAAGATTCGTCGACTGGCCACCGGCGACCCGGTGCCGAACAACGCGCTGATCGTGCGCGGCGATCTGCCTGCGGCCAGAGTTCAGGCGTTGCGGTCAGCGTTGATCGAGATGCATGAAACCGAACCGGGGCGCATCGCGCTGGCGAAGTTCGGCGCCAAGCAGTTTGAGCCCTGCGGGATCGAGCAGTACCAGCCGATCTATCGGATGACACAGGCCATCGGGCCGGCATGGAAGCAACTGGGCATTGACGGAGCGCCGCCGAAACCGGTGGATGTGACAACGCCGACGACAGGGGATGAGCCATGATGCTGCGACGAAAATTGATGTTGATACTCGGGGCGTTGAGCCTGATGTTGATCCTCGTGGCGGTGGCTGCGCTGTGGTCGCTGCAGGGCGTCTTCCGCGGACTGGACCACCTGTGCACGCAGTCGACGGCGATGATCGTGCAGTCCGGTGAGTTGAATCAGCACATCAGTGCGATCGAGGTCGAGCTGTATCGGATTCAGACTGGGCGCGAGTATTACCTGGACGAGTTGATTCACCATATGCAGGTCGTGCAGTCGCTGGCGGCGGACGTCGGACTCGACCCGGTAATGCATGAGCCCGAGATCGAGGCCACCTATCACCAGTTTCACGATCGGCTGAAAACCTTTACCCGGCACGTGGGCGCGCTGGCCACGGCGCAGGATCCGCAACTGGCATCGCGGCACAACCTCGAAGCCCTGGCCACCGCCGCGGCGGTGCGCGATGACGCCAATAAAATCGTCGACTATGCCCATCGCCACGTCCGGCAGGAACAGATCGATCTGACGGGTTATTTCCGCTGGCTGATCATCGGCATGGCGATCGGGTTTCTGCTGGTGATCGACGTGTCGGTGTTGATGCTGTTGCGGTCGGCGGAGATGGTGCTGGAACCGGTCGACAAACTGGTGGCCGCTTCGCGCGAGCTGGCGAAGGAGAATTTCCAGCACCGCGTCGAGGTCGACAACGACGATGAGTTTGCCGTGCTGGCGTCGGCGTACAACAAGCTGGCCGAGCAGCTTCAGGGCAACGAGCAGCGGCGCGTCGAGGTGCTGCAGCAGGCGGCCCTGACGCTGAACCACGAACTCAACAACGCCATGACCGTCATCGAGTTGGAATTGACCCTGCTCCGCAGACGGCGTTTGGACCCCGAAGCCTCCGAAAAGTGCCTGCTGGAGATTCATCAGAACCTCAAGCGGATGGCGGGGGTGGTCGAGTCGCTGAAGCACGTGCGGCGGATTGTGCTGCGAGATTACGACAAAGTCACTAAGATGTTGGACCTGGAGCGATCGGTCGAGCCCGAGGTGCCGACGATCGCGATCGTATCGCAGCAACCGCAAAGTCATCGTGCCGAGCGTTCATGAAAATCCAAGAGCGGATGGCATCCGACGAAGTCCTGTACAACCGCATGCGGTGGTTCATCGGTCTGCGCTGGCTGGCCGGCGCGGCGGTGATGACGCTGTCGCTGATCGATGCGATGTGGTGGCACTGGCATGTGCATGCGATGGCGATGGTCGGCGTCGGGGCTTCGATCCTCGTGTACAACCACGTGCTGTGGTGGCTGCTGATGGTCGCCCGCAATCGACGGGGGCTGCTGATCTGGCTGGCGCCGGCGCAGATTCTGCTGGATATGTTCTGCCTGACGCTGTTGACGCTATGGACCGGCGATGCGCATAGTCCGCTGATCGGGTTCTACGTCTTTCACATGATTTTCGCCTCGCTGATGCTGCCGCGCTGGATGGCCTACGCCACGGCGGGGGTCGCGCTGATCATGCTCAGCGGGGGGCTGGCCATTGCCGGTCACTGGCCGCGCGATCTCGATGGTCAGGTCGATCTGTTGGCGTGGGCGATTGTGCAGGTCGCCACGGTGTACCTGGTCAGCGGGATGGCCCGGCGACTGCGTCGACACCGCTACCACCTGATGCTGCAGAATCAGCGCATCAGCGAGATGGCCAATCAACTTCGCGATCAACAGCAGGCGATGGTGCAACACGAAAAGCTGGCGGCGATGGGGCAAATGG
Source organism: Planctomycetales bacterium ZRK34 (assembly GCA_014873095.1). Lineage (GTDB taxonomy): Bacteria > Planctomycetota > Phycisphaerae > Phycisphaerales > Zrk34 > Zrk34. Next base: position 339,379 of record CP050848.1, on the reverse strand, counting down.
CTGCCGGCATCGCCCACGAGATCGCCAATCCCCTGGCCAGCATCGACAGCCTGCTGCAACTGATGAAGCGCAACACCAAGCGGCTGACCGAAGCCAATCTCGAAAAGCTCTCCGCACAGTCCGAACGGATTCGCCGCACGATCCAGCAGATGACCGAGTTCGCCCACCCCAGCCCGGTGCAGTGGCGCGCGATGGCGCTGAATGACCTGGCGGCGATGGGGCTGGAAATGATCCGCTTTGACCATCGCCACCGGCGGATCGACATTCAGCGTGATTTTCGTGCCGACGGTTGCGTGGTGAATATTCAACCGCAGGCGATTCAGCAGGTGCTGATCAATCTGCTGATCAACGCCATGGACGCCCTGGCCGATATCGAAAAGCCCTGCATCATCGTGCGGACGACCTTTCATGACGACTACGGCCGGATCGAAATCATCGACAACGGCCCCGGCATCAGCGCCGACAAGCTTGAGCATGTGTTCGAGCCGTTCTACACGACCAAGCCTGTGGGCAAGGGCACGGGCCTGGGGCTGGCGATCAGCTACAACCTCATCCGCGGGCTCGGCGGGCGGATCCGCATCCTTTCACATTCTGAAGGCCCGGATCGGGGCGCCACCGTGCAGGTCGACCTGCCGCTTTACGATGACGAGGCGACGCAGATCGTCACACCGTAGGCCGCCGGAGCCCGGAGCTTGGGGCCATGCGGCGGTCCGTCCGGGATGGGTCGTGGGGCAACTATTGATGCGAAGATTGGATGTGCCCCGAAGGGCAATATGGTGGATCGGGGTGGGCGACCGGCGATATCACGTGTGAGAATCCAATTTTTTGCTTTATTCTCAACCCTGAGAAGCGGTATCATCAAACCCTGTTTATCAGGTCGTTTAGGGGCCTTCTTACTGGCACGCCGTATGCGGTATTCCGACGGGATAGTCCGCCCCTGTCAGGTGGGCCGTCGCTTGCACCCTGTTGCGATGGGCAGGTTAACCGATGTTTGGATCAGTGAGTTTCAGTGGGTTAGGCAGGGCGCCGAGACTTTTACCGTTGGCGGCGATGGCGCTGCTGGCGGTGGGGGCCGGCAGCCTCCGTGCCGCGCCTGTCTCCGATGCGGTCATCGCCAACAAGCGGTGCATCGATTGTCACGGCCAACGCAAGATCATCGATCTGCCGATCGAAGAGCGGCGGACGATGCTCGATGCGCCGCCGGATTATCAACTCGAGGTCGGCCCCCGCGAGGGGCTCTACGTCACGGCCAAGCATCTCGGCGAGAGCGTGCACAAAGGCGTGACCTGCGTGGAGTGCCACACCGAGGCCGAGAAGTTGCCGCACGCCCCGAAGCTTGCGCCGCCGAGTTGTGCCGCCAGTTGTCACGATGATGTCGCCGTCAAGTACAACCTCAGCACGCATGCCGAGGTCGCCGCCGAGAAGCCCGACGCCGGCGCTCCCTTGTGCGTGACCTGTCACGGCGGCCACAGCATCAAGCCCAAGTCCGATCGCACCGCACGCACCTACCCGCTGAACGTCATCAACCTCTGCGCCGATTGTCACCAGCAGCACAAAGCCCCGACCCCCAGCGGGCACGAGTCCGGCGAGTTCATCGCCACGTATCTCGAATCCGTACACGGCAAGGCGGTCGCCGAGGCGGGACTCATCGTGGCGGCGACCTGCGTCGACTGTCACCACGCCCACGATGTGCTGCCGGCGGCGAATCCCGAATCCTCGGTCAGCCGCATGAATGTCCCGCTGACCTGCGGGCGTTGTCACGTCGGTATTGAAGACATCTACAAAGACTCGGTGCACGGCCAGAAACTCGCTGCCGGCGACGAGAAAGCGCCCGTCTGCACAAGCTGCCACACCGCCCACGGCATCACCCGCGCCTCCGAGCCCGCCTTCAAGCTCGACATCATCAACGAGTGCGGCGATTGCCACGACAAGCCCATTCACGAAGGCGGCCTCTCCCTCTACGAAACCTACCGCAACAGCTACCACGGACAGGTCACCGCCCTGGGCTCGACCCGCGGGGCCAAGTGCAGCGACTGCCACGGCGCCCACGACATTCTGCCGGAGTCCAATCCCGCATCGCGCGTCAGCCCGCAGCGGCGTGCTGAAACCTGCGGGTCCTGTCACCCCGGCGCCAGCGCCAGCTTCGCACAGTTCATGCCGCACGCCGATTACACCGTGCCCGACGGTTTTCCCCTGTTGCACTACGTCTGGCTGTACTTCATGGTCGTGATCTCGTCGACATTCGCCTTCTTCGGGATGCACTCGGTGTTCTGGGCGATCCGCTCGACGATCATCCGCATCAAGCACGGCAAGCACAAACACGACCACGACACCAAGCCCGGCATCCGCCGCTTCCAGACCCTCGACCGCGTCAACCACGCCCTGATGGTCGTCAGCTTCTTCGGGCTCACCCTCACGGGCATGCCGCTGTTCTTCTCCGACCAGCCGTGGGCGCAGACGATGGCGAACCTTTTCGGCGGGGCGCATTCGGCGGGCGTGTTGCACCGCGTGTTCGCCATCATGCTCATCGCCAACTTTGTGATCCATATCTACAACGTCATCTCCCGCATCCGCAAGTACGGCATCAAGTCGACGCTGTTCAGTTCGAGCACGCTGCTGCCGCGCCCGCGTGATCTGACCGACATGCTCGCGATGCTCAAGTGGTTCTTCGTCGGCGGCAAGCAGCCGACCTTCAGCCGGTGGACCTACTGGGAGAAGTTCGACTACTGGGCGGAAATCTTCGGCACGTTCGTGATCGGCGGCTCGGGCATCATGCTCTGGTTCCCGAACTTCTGCGCTCAGATCATGCCGGGGTGGATGTTCAACATCGCCACGGTCGTCCACGGGTACGAAGCCCTGCTGGCGGTCGGTTTCATCTTCACCATCCACTTTTTCAACGCGAACCTCCGCCCGGAGAAGTTCCCTGTCGATACGGTCATTTTCACCGGCCACATGCCGGAAGAGGAGTTCATCCACGAGCGCGGCGACGAATACGCCGAGGTCGTCAAGGCGGGTCAGCTTGACAGCCTGCGCGTGCCGCCGACGCCTGCGTGGAAACGACGCATCGCCATTGTGGCGGGCGTGATCGCCATGGCGATCGGCATCACGATGGTGGCGCTGATCGTGCTCGCCGGACTCAAGGTGCTCTAAGGAGTCGATCATGGTCGACGAAAAACAATCGCAACCGTCATCCGGATTCGACCCGCTGAAGGATCGGCCCAAGTGGATGCGTTGGATGGGCCTTCGCCGACGGCAGGGGCGCTTCATCAAGCTGGTGCCGACGTTCTGGCACTGGGTGGCGCTGGGCGTGTTGTTTCTGGCGGGCAATGCGGCGTTCATGGAATACTCCATGCAGCCGGATTTCTGCCGGTCGTGTCACCTGATGGAGCCGTACTATCGCGCCTGGCACGAGTCGACACATAAAAACGTCGCCTGTCCCGAATGTCACTTCGAGCCCGGGCTCGCCAATACCGTCAAGGGCAAGTTCGAAGCGTCCAGTCAGCTCGCCAAATACATCACCGGCACGTACGGCTCGAAGCCCCACGCCGAGGTGCATGACTCATCATGTCTGCGCAGCGGGTGTCACGAAACGCGCGTGCTCGAAGGCAAGGTCGACTGGACCGTGAAATCGACCAGCGGGCACGACGTGACGATCAAGTTCGATCACACGCCGCACCTGACCGAACTGCGGCGCGGCAAGCAGCTTCGTTGCGTGTCGTGTCACTCGCAGATGGTGCAGGGCAAGCACATCGTCGTCACCACCGACAGTTGCTTCCTTTGCCACTTCAAGGGATTCGAGCACGGCCGCCATGATGAAACACTCGGCGGGTGCCGGGCGTGTCACGATTCGCCGAAGTTGACCGTGCGCCTGTCGACGGGCGACTTCGTTCATGAAAAATACGTCGATCGCGGGGTGTCGTGTGAAAACTGCCACTCGGATGCGATCGCCGGCGATGGATCGGTGCCGCGCCAGTATTGCTGGTCGTGTCACAACCAGCCCGAGCAGCTCGCCCGCTATGGTGAGACCGACTTCCTGCATCAGCAGCACGTGACCGAACACAAGGTCGAATGCACCAACTGTCACACGCGCATCATGCACAACCTTCAAGCGTCCGTGCCTGACACGGATCACGGCGCGATCAACGGCGCCGCGGCGCTGGCGAACGCCGGCGGTTGCGCCCAGTGCCACGGCGGGTTGCACGGCGGGGCGCGACTGCTGTATTCCGGCACCGGCGGGCGCGGCGTTGAAAATATGCCCAGCCCCATGTTCCGCGCCCAGGTCGACTGTATCGCCTGCCACCGCAGCGTTGATACCACCGGGCTGGTCGCCGAGTTTTCCGGCAAGACTTACCTGACCACGCAGCAGTCGTGCGACTATTGTCACGAGAAGGATTACGAAGGCCGCCTCGCCGAGTGGAAGTCGACCATGGATGACCACCTGGCCCGCGCCAGCAAGGCCTCCAGCCAGGCGGACGCCGCGCTGGCTGCTGCGTCTTCGTTGTCCGCCTCGAAGAAGCTTGAATTGCAGCGCCTGATGGACGATGCTCACACCAACCTGCAGCTTGTTGAATCCGGCCGCGGGGTTCACAACGTGACCTATTCCACAGCCCTGCTCAATGTCGTGATCGAAAACGCTCAGCGTGTGATTGACAGCACGACCAAAACCACGGATTCACAGACACCTAACACGACCGCGCCCGCCGCGGTCAGCACCCGCTAAACCGTATGAAGCAGCCCTCGCAAAGCCCGATTCGAAGCAGCATCTACATCGGTGTGATGTTGATTCTGTTGTTGATGACGCTGGGCGGGTGCGGTCATGACGAAGAACAGGCGGCGCCGAAAAAACCGCGCGGCTCAACCCCCGGCGTCTCCTCCGTGCAGTACGAGCAGCAGGCATTGTTCAACCCGTTGGCGTTGACGATCAAACCCGACGCCGTGCCCGAGCCCAAGCCGACCGCCCCGATGCCGGCCGGCGCCACGTGCATCACTTCCGGGTGTCACGCCGACTACGCCGCCGCGCCGCGACTGCACGGCCCGCTGGTCTCCGGCACCTGTGAAGCCTGCCACGAGCCCGACACCGGCAATCACACCTTCCCGCTCAAACGGCAGGCCAACAACCTGTGCACCTTCTGTCACACCGTCGCCGGCACCCAGCAGCATCAACACGTCGCCGTGACCGAAAACGGTTGCATGTCATGCCACAAGCCCCACGTTGCCGACAATAAATTCCTGCTGACCCACGACACCGTCGGCCAGCTATGCCGCTCCTGTCACGACATCCCCGTTAAAAAATTCGCACACAGTCCCTTCGCCGAGCAGCAGTGCACGGTCTGCCACTTCCCGCATCAGTCAAACACCAAAGCGCTCCTGCGCGGCGGCGAAGGGCCGCAGCACTGCTTGTCGTGTCACACCGGCATCGACGAGCGCCTGCAGCTTGTCACGCTCAAACATGAGCCGGCCACCAAGCAGTGCACCACCTGCCACAACGCTCACACCTCCGACAACCCCCGCATGCTCGAACAGCCGGTCCGTGAAAACTGCCTGAGCTGTCATGAAAAAACCACCGAGCAGATTCAGGTCGCGTCGGTCAAACACGAAGCGCTCGACGATGAACGCAGTTGCGTGAACTGTCACGACCCGCACGGCTCAAGCGTTCGCAAGCTGCTGGCCGGGCGAGAAAACGACCTCTGCCTGAACTGTCACAACCAGCGCATTGAAGCCAAGTCCGGTCGCGTTGTGCCCGACATGACCGCCGTGTTGAACAAACCCTACCTGCACGGCCCGGTCGAATCCGGCGACTGCTCCGGCTGTCACAACACGCACGGCTCGACCAACCTCAATCTGCTCCGCGAGCCGTTCCCCGATCGGTTCTACGCCACGTTCAACATCGAAAACTACGGCCTGTGCTTCGACTGCCACACCGCCGACCTCGTCCGCTACGAGCGCACCGACAGTCTGACCAACTTCCGCGACGGCGATCTGAATCTGCACTACCTGCATGTACACCGCGACGAAAAAGGTCGCACCTGCAAGGCGTGCCATGCGATTCACGGGTCCGATCACCCGCTGCACATCGCCGACGCTGTGCCGTTTGAAGGCAGCGACTGGCCGTTGCCGATCCGATTTGTACGCAGCCTCAGCGGCGGAAGCTGCTCGCCGGGCTGTCATGAACCGATGCAATACAACCGAAACGAGCCGGTCAATCACGAGCCGGCTACAGTGTTCAGGAGCGACCCATGATTCGTCGCGCACCATGGATGTTGCTGGTGCTTACCGTGCCGCTGATGGCACAGGTTGTCGCGCCACCGCAAACACCGCCCGACCCGAAGCCGACCCCGGCCCCGACGGCCCCGACCACGCCGCCGCCGGCCCCGCGGGTCGTCGATCCGCCGCTGGTCGCCCCGTCGAAGGTCGACGCCCCGATGACGGCCGTGCCCATGAACACCTGCGTCACCGCCGACTGCCACCCCGGCGTCAAGCAGCACCGCGTTCTGCACGGCCCCGTCAACGTCGACTCCTGCGATGCCTGCCACAAGTATTCCGACGTCAAGCAGCACAAATTCGAACTGAAACGCGAGCCCAAGCAGCTTTGCACCTTCTGCCACATCGTTGAAACTAACAACGCCCCTGTCGTGCACAAGCCCCTGCTCGAAGGCGACTGCATGGGCTGCCACAATCCGCACGGCGGCAACGACCTTCGCTTCCTGCAGTCCGAAACCTTCGGGCCCATGTGCGTGAAGTGTCACGACAAGAGCAACTACAACAAGGGCTATCAGTCCGTGCATGGCCCGGTCGCTTCCGGCGATTGCGGCGGGTGCCACCAGGCTCATACTTCCAGCAACGAAAAGCTGCTCGTCCGCACCGGCCGTGACTTGTGCCTCGGGTGTCACAAGGAAATGAGCAAGCAGCTTGACCTGATGCCGATCAAACACGAGCCCGTCGAGAAAAGCTGCCTGGATTGTCACGACCCCCATGCCTCGCAATTTCACATGGTCACCAAGGCCGAGCCGCTGAAGCTCTGCGCCGGCACATGTCATGAAGATGTCCGCCAGTCGGTCGTCGACGCCAAGTACAAACATGCCGCCGTGACCGAAGAGGGCGGCTGCGCCAACTGTCACACGCCTCACGGCGGTGAACTCGCCAGCCTCATGAAGGATCGGCCCGTCAACGTCTGCCTCAAGTGCCACGACAAGCCCATCGAGCAGGAAGGCAAGGTCATCGTTCCCGCCGTGTTGAATCTGACCAAGCCGGGCAACGTCAAACACGGCCCGGTGCGCGATGGTAGCTGCGGCGGTTGTCACAATGTCCACGGCTCTGACCACTCCCGCCTGCTCGCGGCCGACTACCCGACCAAGTTCTATCAGCCGTTCAATGTCGAGGCTTACAACCTCTGCTTCGATTGTCACGACCGCAACATGGTGCTCGAACCCAAGGTCGACCGCCTGACCAACTTCCGCGATGGCGACCGCAATCTTCACTATGTGCATGTGAATCGCACCAAGCGCGGCCGCACGTGTCGCGCCTGCCATGACACGCACACCTCCGACCACGCCCACATCATCCGCGATGCCGTGCCCTACGGCTCCAGCGACTGGGAACTGCCGATCAACTACAAGCCCACGCCGACCGGCGGAAGCTGCTCGACCGGTTGCCATCAGACCCTCCGCTACGATCGTGACAATCCCGTCAACGATCATCTGCCTCAGCCCGAGCCCATCGACTCATCGCCGGACAAACCCAAGGCCGACGATGCCGCCGAGCCCAAGCCCGAAGCCGAACCCGGCAAGCAGCAGGTCGATGCAACCTCCTCTCCCTTGAGGCAGAGGTCGGGTGAGGGTGAATCGTCCACAGGTCGTTTGTTGCCATCAACGTCGGCGCTCGTCGAACGTCCGACCCTCACCCCGGCCCTCTCCCTGGAAGGGAGAGGGGGCCAGACGCCCGCCGCGCCAGCGAAGATTCCAGGAGCTCTACCATGATGCGCCAGATCATTCACACACTCGCCTTGACCGCCATGCTGGCTGTGCCGGTGATCGCCGCCGACGATAAGCCCGCCGCCCCGGCGCCCGGCGATGTCAAAACATTCATGCTCAAAACGCAGGACATCAAGGACACGCCCATCACCGTGCCCAAGTCCGATGCGGTGACGGTGATCGTGTACGTCATGGTTGGTCAGCAGCGCAGTCATGAAGCGCTGGCCAACGTGCAGCGGATTCTCGCCGAGCGGCCGAAGGTGCAGGCCATGGCCGTGGTCAGCGGAACCAACGCCACCATCGACGCCCGCCGCCTCGGTGAACTGGCCGCATGGAATCGGCCCGTCCTCGCCGATCCGGACTACAAGATCTCTGACGCCGGCAAGGCCCGCGCCTGGCCGACCACGCTCATCGTCGGGTCCGACGGCAAGTGGGTCGCCCACATCGGCGGTTTGACCACGACCTACATCAAGGATGTCAACGCCTACCTCGACTTCGCCTCGGGCGCCATCGACGAGCCGACGTTGAAAAAGCGGCTGGCTTCACACGACGTCGTCGCCGCCACGCCGCAGCACATCACCGATCGTCATCTCGCGGTCGCCCAGCGGCTGATCGCGCAGGGGTTGTACACCCAGGCGCTGGATGAACTGAAGCGCGCCCAGGAGATTCAGCCGGATGATCCGCGGGTCAAGCTCGCCATCGGCCGGATCATGGTGATGACCGGCAAACCCGCCGACGCGCTGCAGACGCTCGACCAGATCAAGGCTGACAATATCGCCGCGTGGCAGATACATGCCGTGCGCGGCCGGGCCCTGGCTGCGATGGGTGAATGGGACAAGGCTCGCACCGAGCTGGTCGAATCCGTCAAGCAGAACCCCGCCCCGGCCGAGTGTTACTACGACCTGGGCCGGGCGTATCAGCATGACGGGAAATTCGAGAAGGCGACTGAAGCTTTCCGTGCAGCGTATGAATCCCGCCGCGCCACCGAAGCTCCGACCGCCACACCCCCGCAGCCTTGATGACATCATTCTGTTGAACACGCGCTAACAGCCGGACCGCTACGCGGCCCTGGTCTTTGCATGAAACCAGGGCCGCGTAGCGGCCCGGCTGTTGCAGTTGATTCTTTCAGATTGGTTTTACGGATACGCGAGGTTGTTGTGTGGCTTGCCGTGACAGCTCAGGGTGCATGAGCCGCTGCGGAAGCCGGTGTCGGTGAAGGTCGGTCCGCCGACGCCGGCCAGCGGGGTGACCACCTGCGAATCGAAGTTGATCAGGTTGGAGTTGCTCTGCACGCCGTGCGGGTCGTGACACGTGGCGCAGGCGGTCTTGTACTCGACGATGTGCTTGCGATGGCCCTTGAAGCTTTCGTCGGCGAGGATGCTGGCGCGGCTGTGGCACTGGTAGCAGAGGGCGAACGCCTGCGGGCTTTCGCCGATGTTGTCACGGGTATCGTAATTGGCCACGAGCAGCGGGTCGTACTGCGAACCGTGCGGGCCTTGTGGGCCGGTGGCGTCATCGGAGCCGTGGCAGTCGGTGCAGTAGATCACGCTGGTGGTGTTGTAATCCTGCAGCAGGCTCGGCACATCGGTGCTGCGGCCTTGGGTTTCGACGGGGTGGTAGCTCGCGTTGGACGGGGAGAACTCGTTGGAGATGTTGTTGTCGCCGAGCACGCGGTTGACCACCGGCTGGGCGAAATTGCGGACCGAGTGACACTTGTAGCAGACCTGGAATTCGTTGACCGCCTGGTCCATCTTCACACCCGTCGAGCTGAGGCCGGACACGCCGTACATGGCAGGCCGAACCAGCGGCGCGCTGGCGGCGGGACCGGACCCGGTGCGGTGCGGATCATGACAATCGGCGCATTCGACGTGTTTGGCCATGGTCTGCGGGTCTTCGGTCGGATCGTGCAGGCCGGTCGACAGGTTGACCGGGTGGGTGGAGATCTTGTTGAACGCGGCGAGCAGGTTTTTATCCGCCACGCCGCCGTCGTGACAATTCAGGCAGTTGTCTTCTTCGGCTTCGTGTCGCAACAGTCGCTGCATGCCGCCGGCGGCATGGGGGCGGTGGCAGCTTTCACAGCCGGCGGAGCGAACGCTGGTCGCCAGCAGGTTGTCCCACTGCTCGCTGGTGGCGCTGCTCAGCGGGGCGGTCGAGGTGGCGTGGGCCGAGAGGGGGTAGTCGCTGAGCTGATGACACGTGCGGCAGAGATTCGATTCGAGATTGCTCATGCGGAGGAAATCACCGAGCGAATCATCATGCGGATCGTGACAGGTGGTGCACTGCATCTGCTGGTTGTGGTCCAGAGGCAGCGTGGACGGCAGCGTCGCCGGGTCGCGCATCTCGCCTTTGCGGACGGCCAGCGACGAGTCATAGGTGAACGAGATCGGGTGGTCGTCGCGGAGGTCGGTGCCGATGTAGCCACGATCGGCCGAGGAGATGTAGATCGATCCGCCTGAGATGTTTTTGGAGTTGTAGACCTGGCCGAGGGCGATGGTGCCGTCGTGGCAACTCAGGCACAGGCGGGAGGAGCCGGTGGGCTGGCCGACGTCGGCGACGAGGGTGGATGATTCGTAGGTGAGGTAGAAGGTGCCGGGGTCTTCGCGGTTCCACAGGGGCGCGACGGGGTTGGCGGCATGGGGGGTGTGACAGAAGATGCACGACTCGCCGGCGAAGGTGGTTTTGATGGGGCCGGGCCCGCTGGCGGTCAGGTTGTGGCGTGTCATTTCGACCTCGGAGCCCTGGCCCTGTTGGGCGAGCAGCGGGGCGGTTGCGGCCGACAGCACGATCGCGGCGGCGAGCAGACTCCCTCTCCCTTTCAGGGAGAGGGGTGGGGTGAGGGTTCGGCGGCCGAAGGGGTGTGTAGTTGTTCGGTGTGAACCTGTGGTCATCGATTCACCCTCACCCAGCCTCTCCCTTAAGGGAGAGGAGGCACTATGGTTTTGTCTGCGGTTCATTGGATTCGGCTCCCAGGTACTGGAAGATCTGGATGCGATGGTTCTGGCTGTCGCCGACGTAGATGCGGTCGGCGTCGTCGATCGCCAGGCCGGTGGGCACGTCGAACTGCCCGTTGATTTTGCCCGCCTGGCCGAAGTGAAGCAGGAAGCGGCCGCGGTCATCGAAAATCTGCACGTTGGAGAAATACGAGTCGACGACGTAGATGTGCCCCTGCGAATCGACGGCAATGCCCTTGGGCACGCCGAAGTGACCGGAGGCGTCACCGTGGCGGCCGAGTTCGAAGAGGTATTGATCGTTGGCGCCGAAAACCTGCACGCGGAAGTTCATCGAATCGGTCACATACAGCCGGCCCGTATCGTCGACGAAGACATGCGTGGGGAAGTTGAACTGACCGATGTCGCCGCCGGGCTGGCCGATCTTGCGGATGAGATTGCCGTCGAGGTCAAACACGCAGACTTCCGCGGCGCCGGTGTCGACGACGTACAGGTGCTGCGTGCGAGGATCAAACGCCAGGCCGGTGGGGCGGACAAACCCGTCGGGCTTTTCGATGCGGCGGATCGGCTCGCCTTTGAGAGTGATCAGGTCGACGCGCTTTAATGCGCTGTCGCTGACCGCCAGAAGTTTCCCGCAGATCGCCACGCCGACCGGTGAGACGAAATACGTGTGGTCGATGTGGTCCAGGAAATTCGCGCGCCCCGTGGCCAGGTCGAACACGTGTACGCCCTGCAACATCTGATCGCTGACGACCAGCAGTCGGCCCGCCTCGACGGCGATCGAGTTCGGCTCGCCCAGCGGCTGCTGGCGCGTGCCGGTCAACATGGTGCCCAGCGAATCGAAGAACGAGGGTTTGACCAGGTGCTCGCCGCCGCGGAAGCTTCGCTCGTGCTGGATCCGCGCCTGGGCGGGCGGCGGGGGCCAGACCGGGTGCGGACCTTCATCGGCAGCCTGTTGCGAGGCACAGCCCCCGAGCGTCATTCCGACGCCGATGATGATCCAGCCTGCCGCCCGTCGCATTCGCATCAGTTCACCTGTACTTTATTTATCTTAGAACTTCCGCTTGAAGTTAACCGAAAAATACGTGGTATCGCCTTCGGTTTCTTCCTGTTGGTAAAAGGCCTGATAACCGCTTACTGTCAGCTCCATCGCCCCCTTGAACCACGTGACCGAGGGGCCGATGCGGATCAGCTCGTCGTTGTTGCGCCCGCTGGTCTTGGTATAGCTGGCTTCGAGGCGGACGAGCAGGTTTCGCTGGACCTTTGAGGTGAAGTTGGCGTTGAGCCCGTAGCTTTCACGGAAATCACGCCCGGGCTCGAGGCCGAACTCCTGCGCCTGGTCATATTGAAGCATTTCGTAATGGGCGCTGGCGTTCAATGACGATTCCGGTGAGAGCATGTGCATGTAGTTGATGCGCCCGCGGTAGGCGTCCCACGGCGGCGACAGGCGCAGCTTACGCTGTTCGTACTCGGCGCCGATGGTGAAGTCGTCGATGTACACCTCACTGCCGACCAGCCAGCGTTCATCATGTTCGAGGTTCATCGGATCGATGCCCGAATCGAAGACTTCATCGCGCAGGTGGTACTCGACATACATCGCCAGCGGGATGTCGTCGAAGCGGATGCGGTGCGACCAGTTGAACATGTCCGTGTGGTAGTCTGCGTTGCGCGACAGGTCGATCTGGTAGTCGACGAAAACGGTCTGCCCGTCGACGATCGTACCGCCGACGAGGCGGCGGATTTCGGTGAACGAGCCGATCTGCTGCAGTTCGTAGTCGATGCCCTGGAAGTAGGTGATGGTGTTGGTGGTGTCGGTGACGGTGACGGTGCCGGTCACAACACGGGCGAAGTTCAGGGCGACGGGGGTGACGCCGTTGAGCGTGACGGCTTCATCGAGAATGGTGCGCTGGCCGGTGTCGGATCGCTCCTTCTCGTAGCGGCGGCCGACGCTGAGGTTCGAGGTGTACTGGCCGATGGGGGTCTTCTTGGTGTAGTCGGCGTCGAAGTTCACACCAAAGGCCTGCTCGGAGCCGGTTTCGAAGTCGCGGTCCATCACATCCACACTGGCGCCGAGAACCAGGCTCTGGTAGATGCGTTTGATGACGCCGGCCTCGCCGCGGATGGTGCGCTCGGTCTGCTGGTCGGTCTGGTCCAGGTCGAATGACCCGGAGTAGTAGCTGGTGAGCGTTTCGCTGTGGGCCAGGTCCAGCCGCTGGTTGGTGAGGATCAGATCGTTGTTGAAAAAACCTTCGCGGCGCAGCAGGCGGCTGCTGCCGGTGATCGAATGCTTCAGCGGTCCTTCGCCGAAGCGCCAGCGGTTGTTGACCACCGCTTCGTCGCGCGTCTCGCTGAGATCCTGCGTGAACAGCGGGCCGGTGTTCGGATCGGAAAACTGCAGCGTTTCGTCGACTTCTTCGTGCTCGTAGGTCAGCTCGGTCAGCCAGTCGCGATCGCGCTGATCGGTTACGTGCAGCGTCGTCAGCAGCGTGTCTTCATCGTCGATGCGGAATTCCGAGTCCTCTTGGCTGATGCGGTGTTCGAACAGCAGTGACACGAGAATCGGCGATTTGTAGACGATCTCGAACCCTTCGCTGCGCGTATCAAGCTGCACCGGCCGCGTGAATGAACGCCCGAGAAACTGGTGATTCAGCGAAGCGAAGACACGTCCGGTGACGGGTTTTTCCTTGAGGATCAGGGCGTTTAAGTTGTAGCCGAGCAGTTCGCCGACGTTGGTGCCGGTGTCGTTGTTGATGGCGATGTCGTCGTAGCTGACCCCGACGCGGACGCCGGCGGTCCAGTCCACGAGATTGGGGTGGTAGATGAAGCCCTTGGACCAGAGGTCGACGCCCTGCTGGCTGAAGAATTCAGTCTGCTCGGTGCTGACGCCGGAGCGTTGCTCGCTGTCGGCGTAGTAGAAGCTGTCGACGAAGAACTCGCCGCCCCAGTCGGTGAGCTGGAAGTTTTCGACGGATTCGGGGAAGATATTCTGCGCTGCAACAGGCTGCGCCATTGCCAGCAGCAGCGACACGACGCCCATCACGATCACCACGCGGCCGGCGGATCGGATCATGGCGCCGCCTCCGGGATGACCTTCGAGGCCAGTTCATCGACTGCCGACGGCAGGCGAACGCTCGGCTCGCCCGGCACGCCGATGCCCTCGCGCAGCATGTGCGGGCGCTCTTCGCGGTGGCCGGTGTGGCACGCCAGGCAGTCGACATGCGTGACGTTGGGGTGCGCCAGGGTTTGAATCTCTTCGCGCTTGTGGCACTTGAAGCAGACACGCTCGGCGGTGGGGCGGATCAGGTTCGGACGCGGCGACTTGTGGGCGGTGTGACAGACGGTGCACTGCAGTTCGGTGACGGCCTTGTGCAGCGGCTGGTCGGTTTCAACGAGATGGTCTTCGTGACAGGTGGCGCAGGCTTTGTCGATGTTGTCGATCAGGCGGTTGGACTCGTCGGTCATGTGGCACTGCGAGCACTCGGTCAGATTCCAGGTCGGGTGTTCGGACCCGGCCTGGTGACGGATCTTGGAGCGGCGTTCGAAGCTGCGCGCATCAACCAGCAGCAGACGATTGCCGGCGGCGTGGGGGTCGTGACAGTTCGAGCAGGTCAGGTCGTTGATGGTTCGGTGGAAGGGGTCGTCACTGAACCAGGCCGAGTCGTGGCACTTGTAGCAGATGTCCGGCTGAGGCTCGGTCAGCAGGCCGTCGTACGGTGAGCGGTGGGCTTGGTGGCAAAGGCGACATTCCAACATCGCCGCCGGCCCGTGCACCCAGTCGCTCTTGGCAATCTGAAAATATGGTTCATGACACTTCTGGCAGCTCTCGACGCCCGCCACCTGCGCCTGATAGCCTGACCGTTCATCATGGCATTCAAAACACTGCCGCTTCACATACGGGGCGTGATACCGGTAATTGATCTTGTCCTGCGCCTGGACGAGGCCGTCTTCAGGCCGGCGCACAGCCCCCTCGCCGCGGAACTCGTCGGGGATGTTCGCCAGGCGATAGCCCTCCGGCGGCGGCACCCCGTCGAAGAACGTCGACATCACCCGGTACTTCTGCAGCGGATCGCCGCAGCCGGGCGGTATCAGCGTCATCGTCGCCAGCGCCAACCCGATCAGCACGCAGCGCAGCACCCAACGCCGGGCCCGAGGGCGTCTCGGGCGACGGTCGGCTGCGGAGGGTTCAGGCTGTTGGGACTCAATGCGCATACCCACTCCCAGCAGGGTGGAAAACTATGGCAATCCCCATGCCGCGCTCAAACACGGCCGAGCATCGCTATATCCCGTAAAACGGTCAAGTTAGACCACCCGACACTCCAATCATCGGCAGGTTGTTTCCCACTACTGAGAATTTCACCAGCCAAGCTTTCCAACCTTCGCCACGAAGAGCCCTCAGGGTTGCTCCCATGTGCTATGCTAAACGCCATCATTCGCATGGATCCGGTCCTTTTGAGCTGCTTGCATATCTGGAACAGGCTTTGCATTCTGTTATCTATTACACTGCCTGTTGCATGGAGGTCGAACATGATTCCGTTTGGCGCACTCACCCGTCGGGCCGCACTCGCCGCCGCATCGATTGTGCTGGTGGTCGGCTGCTCGTCGCAACCCAAAACCACCGAAACCGATTCGCACATCTACTACCCCGAGCCGCCGGCCCCGCCGCGCATCCAGTTTCTGACCAGTTTCTCCGATGGTCAACACTGGGTCAGCCAGGCCAAGAGTTCATTCGCCGACTGGGTCGTCGGTGAAGACGCCAAGGCCAAGTCGTCGACTGCGTTCGACAGTCCCTATGGCATCGCCATCTACAACAAAAAGCTCTACATCTGCGACGTCTCGCTCAACAAGGTGCACCTCGTCGACCTCGCCACGCGGGCCTACAGCGTGCTCGGCCCGGCCGACCGCATCCGCAATCCCGTGAACATGACCATCGACGCTGATGGAACCAAGTATCTCTGCGATACCTCCGTCCGCAAGATTCTCGTGTTCGATGCCAACGATCGCCTGATCAGCGAAATCGGTGAGTCGACAAGCTGGATTCCGATCGACTGTGCGATCCGCGGCAATGAGTTGTACATCACCGACACCTCCGGCGGCAAGGTCGAGGTCTACAACAAGCAGGGCCAGCATCTGCGCACCATCGGGCAGAAGGGCCTCGGCGTGGATCAGTTGACCAATCCGACCAATCTCGAAGTCGGCCCCGACGGTCGCCTCTACGTGGTCGACACCTTCCTGCAGACGGTGAAAATCTTCGATCCGGTCAGCGGCGCTTTCGTCGGCACCATCGGCGGGCCGGGTTCGAACATCGGGTCGTTCGCACGGCCCAAGGGCATCGCCATCGATCCCAAGGGCGACGTCTACGTCACCGACGCCCAGTGGGACGTTGTGCAGATCTTCAACCCCGGCGGACAGTTGCTGGCCACCTTCGGCGCTCCCGGCAAGTTCCCCTATTCGCTGGGCCTGCCCGCCGGCATCATCATCGACAAAACCACCCTCGACGTGTTCCAGCCGTACCTGGCCAAGAACTTCAAGCCGGAATACCTGGTGTTCGTGGTCAACCAGTTCGGCAAGCACAAGATCGGTGTCTTCGCCTTCGGCAAGGACGCCAGCCTGCCGGCCAGCGCTTACGAGATAGACACCAAAGCGGTCGAACAGCGCAAGGCTGAACTGCGTAAAAAGGCGGAAGAGGAAAAGGCCAACGGCGAAAAAGCCCCGGTCTTTGACCGTCTACCCACCAAGTAATTCAACCAGACATCGCACGTGTCCCGAAACAGGCGGGAGGCTTTAAGAAGCCTCCCGCTTTGTTTTTGAAAGGACTAATCGCTTGCTTGCTCACTCAACAGCCGGGCCGCTACGCGGCCCAGGTCTTCATCACGCAGTTTCGGGAAAAACGAACGGCGCACGACAGGACTTGCGCAACAGCGCGTTGGCGGATTCAGCCTGTGGCGTGTTGATGAAGCGTTGGGCTTTGGGATCGATCTGCAATGTCGCACCGAGCGTCAGCGGATGTTTTGTCACGTCGACATCGTTGGCCTGCAGGTGTTGGACCATGCGGTCGACCGCATCGCTGAAAAGTTTGTCGGGTGAGTTCAGCTTTTCGGTGGAAGCCGCAGCGCCGACACGGTGGCTGATATTGCCGACCAGGCACAGCGCGGTGGAAAGATAACCCTCGGCGATTTCGCAGTTCAGATCACTGCGCTTGCGTGAACGGACCGCGGCGATGAAGTTGGCGGGGTGGCCGCGGCCGTTGTCGCCGTCGACCTTGCGGATGCGCTCGCCTTTGTCATCGTAGAACGCGCCGCCATTGAGGCCGCGGAAGGTCGCGCCTTCGCATTCGATGATCACGCCGGCTCGCAGTTGCTGCATCACATCGCTGGCGCGGACGCCGGTCTGCTTCGGCAGGTTGCGGATTTCGATGATGATCGGGGCGGGCTCGTAATCGTAGTAAACCACGTGCGTGTTCGGCGTCTGCCCGTTGTCGTTCCACACGTAACGCCCGCCGGCGCTGACGATGCTTCGCGGCAGGGCGTCGGCCCCGATCGCCCACCGCGCTAGATCGAGGATGTGCGGGCCGTTGTTGCCGAGCTCGCCGTTGCCGGTTTCCCAGAACCAGTGCCAGTCGTAGTGAAACCGCTTGCGCATGATCGGCGACATCGGCGCCGGCCCGGCCCACAGGTTGTAATCCACCGAACTCGGCGGCGCCTGCGGCGCATCAACATGCCCGATGCTTTGGCGCAGACTGTAAAACGGCAGCCGCACGCGCAGGATGCGGCCGAACTCGCCGCTGTGAATCGTTTGAATCGCCTGCTTCCAACCCGGGTCGCTGCGACGCTGTGTGCCCGCCTGCACGATGCGATCATGCCGACGCGCCGCGGCGATCATCTGCTGACCCTGCCAGATGTCATGCGCGACAGGCTTTTCAACATACACATCCTTGCCCGCCTCGCATGCCCATACCGTCGCCAGCGCGTGCCAGTGGTTCGGCGTGGCGATGCACACCGCATCGATGTCTTTGCGATCGAGCACGCGACGCAGATCGGTTTCGGTTTCCAGTTTCAGCGCCTCGTGTTTTTTCGCCGCGGCCGCGGCTCGATCACGGTCTGCATCACACACCGTCACAACTTTCACACCCGGCACCGCGGAGAAGTTGCCGACATGCTGTGTGCCCTTGCCGCCGGTGCCGAGAATGGCGACGCGCACCTGGTCGTTGGCGCTTTGCCCGCGGGCAAGCCGCGATGGCCCCAGCATCGTTGCAGTCGCCAGCGCTGCGGAGCATTGACCGGCGCAAGACACGAATGTTCGACGGGTGATCGGCTTCATCGCAAGCTCCTGAAGTGGCCTGAATTGAATAAATGTCACGTGACATCAATCAAAATATCGAAAAGTTACACCCCCGTCAAGCGATTTTCAGCAATCATGGCTTACGGGAAGATGCCCCGCAGGTTGTAGACCTTGGAGATGTACTCGAGGGCGGCGGCGTAGGCGGCGGTTCGGACATCGCACTCGTATTTCTGACGCATCAGTTTCACCCGTCGGCCGGCCAGCGTCATGTGCTTGCGCAACTCGCGGTCGACGGTTTCGCCGTCCCACGACTCGGCCTGCCGATTCTGAAGCCACTCGAAATAGCTGACGGTCACGCCGCCGGCGTTACACAGAATCGCCGGCAGCACCTGGATGCCGCGGTCGGTCAGCACGCGGTCGCCTTCGGGCGTGGTCGGAATGTTCGCCGCTTCGACGACGACCTTGCATTGCAACTTGCGGGCGATGTCTTCGGTAACCATCTGCTCCAGCGCGGCGGGGATGAACAGGTCGACCGGCGTGGTGTAAAAGTCATCGGGACCGATCGCCTCGCCGCCTTTGAACCCGGCCACACCGCCGTGTTCGCACACGTGCTGGGCCAGGGCCTTGGTGTCCAGTTCGGTGTCGTGACGCACGGCGCCGGTGTGATCGAGCACGCACTTGAGTTTGCACCCGCGCAGCGCCAGCAGGCGGGCCGCCCATGATCCGACATTGCCGTATCCGATCACGCTGAACGTCAGCTTATCGAGTTCGGTGTAGCCCATCTCCGGCAGCATTTCATCGAGCACATACACAAGCCCCTGGCCGGTCGCTTTCTCGCGCCCGGCTGATCCACCGAATTCATACGGCTTGCCGGTCACAACAGCCAGGCCCGAGCGGCGGTGGTGCGGCTCGGTCATGTTCATGTACGTGTCGGCCATCCACGCCATGATCTGCGCGGTGGTGCCGACATCGGGGGCGGGGATGTCGTAGTCCGGCCCGATGTTGGTGCCCAGCGCGCTGGTGAAACGGCGCGTGAGATGTTCGAGCTCTTTGGGCGACAAGGCATGCGGGTCGACCTGCACGCCGCCCTTGCCCCCGCCCAACGGCAAGTGCACCAGCGCGCACTTGAGGGTCATCACCGCCGACAGCGCCTTGATGTGATCCAGGTGTACGCCGGGGTGGAAGCGGATGCCGCCCTTGTACGGGCCCAGCACATTGTTGTGCTGCACGCGGTAGCCCTTGAACAACTTGAACGTGCCGTCGTCCATCTTCACGGGGAAGTGAACCATCAGCTCGTTCTTCGGCTGGGCCATGATCAACTGCAGCTTGTGCGGCACGTCGATGGTGCGCGCGGTGTGAAGAATCTCGCAGATGACCTGGTCGTAGATATTATCCGGCCGATAGGTCTGCCCGAGTTCACGATAGACTTCGTCGATGGGGCGCATACAGATGGTATCGGCCAAATGACCGGCTGCGTCAAATCCCCGTGGCCCCGGAATCCGCCTGATCGCGCAGGCGTTTGATCATCTGGCGGACGGCTTCGGGGTAAGCGACGCATTCCTGTTCGAACACGCGATCGGCCAGCGCGTCGGGGTCGTCACCCGCCAGCACGGGGCAGGTGCGCTGCAGGATGATCGGGCCGCGGTCGTACTCGTTGGTCGCGATGTGCACGGTGCAGCCGGACTCGGATTCATCGGCGGCGAGCACGGCTTCGTGGACATGATGGCCGTACATGCCCTGCCCGCCGAACTTCGGCAGCAGGGCGGGGTGGATGTTGATCACGCGCCCTTCGAAATCGTCGGGGATGATCAGCAGGCTGAGGAAGCCGGCCATGCAGACCAGGTCCGCCTCGGCTTCGCGGATGTAGGACCAGACGACATCGGAGAAAATTTCAGCGGTCTGAAATTCCTTGCGGTTGACGATTTTCACCGGCAGGCCGCGCTGCTGGGCCCGCTCGACGCCGGCGACATCGGGGCGTGAACTGATGACCAGGGCGATCTCGGCGTCGACTTCGCCGCGATCGATGCAGTCGGCGAGGTTCAACAGGGTGCGGCCGCCACCGGAAATCAGCACGGCAAGACGAAATGGTTTGATCGATGCGCTCATGATGGACATATCATACGGCGTGAACGCATTCTGTACACGACTGGCTCCCTCACCGACCGGCGCGCTGCATCTGGGCAACGCCCGGACGTTTCTGATCAACTGGGCGATGGCCCGCCGCGCCGGGTGGCGGATCGTGATGCGCCTCGAAGACCTGGACGGCCCGCGGATCAAACACGACGCCGATCGCGCGGCGCTGGACACGCTCGCCTGGCTCGGGCTCGACTGGGATGATGGCCCGTATTACCAGCGGGCTGATCTGACGCGCTACCACGCGGCGCTGGATCAACTCGCCGCTGCCGGTGAAATCTACCGCTGCACCTGCACACGCTCGCAGATCGAGTCGGCCCAGTCCGCGCCGCACGCCGATGCCCACGAACTGCGTTATCCCGGCACATGTCGCACGCCGCGCGGCACGACCACGAAATACGAAGCCGATGACAACGACATCGCATGGCGCGTTCATGCCGACGATGCGACCATCCGCTTTCAGGATGATTTCGCCGGCGATCAGTCACATAACGTCCAGCAGACCGTCGGCGATTTCGTCGTGGCCTCCAAGGCGGGGCTTCCGGCGTATCAACTGGCGGTCGTCGTCGATGACGCTGCCCAGGGCGTGACACACATCGTGCGCGGCGACGACCTGCTGACCTCAACAGCCCGCCAGATCATGTTGTATCGCAAGCTCGGGCTGGGGCCGGAGCCGCGGTATTGCCACCTGCCGCTGGTGCTCGGCCCGGACGGGCGACGGCTGGCCAAACGACACGGCGACACGCGAATCGGGTATTATCGTGGCCGCAGCGTACCGCCGGAAAAAATTGTGGGCCTGCTGGCTGAGTGGTGTGGGTTGGGCCATCGCCGCCCGATGTCAGCGGTTGAATTTGCCGATGAATTCGATCTGAATAAACTGCCGCATGGGCCGGTTACCTTCACGGACGACGACGACGCATGGCTGCAAAACTGATACGACCGATATTTCTGTCAGCCCTGCTGACACTCGGCGGCTGCAAGGACAAAGCGCCGCCCAAGAGCATCGACGTCACGCTCGGCGGCGAGGCGTTCACGCTGGAACTGGCGCTGACGCCGGAGCAGATTCAACACGGCCTGATGCAGCGCGAGTCGCTGGACGATCACGAGGGGATGATTTTCGTGTTTCCGGACGTGGCGGGACGTTATTTCTGGATGAAAAACTGCCTGATCCCACTGGATGTGATTTTTGCGGATGGGCAGGGGCGGGTGGTTTCCGTGCGGCGGATGGAAGTGCCGAAGGACAACGACAATCCGCCGAGTTATTCGAGCCGATGGCCGGCACAGTTCGCTATCGAACTCAGCGCCGGGCGGGCGGAACAGCTTGATATCAAGGCCGGCGATCAGCTGGAATTGCCCTTGAAACAGCTTAAGAAACTGGTGGATTGAGCCGATCTTACTCGGGTGTCGCGACCATTTCATGCGCCCGGATGGATCCAGTAATGAATGCCGGCCAGTTGTTGATGATCTGTAACGAGGCGGACTTTGAGGCAGCCAATCTGCTGGCCGATGCGGTGGTGTCGCGCTGGCCCGACGGAGCGCCGCCGAGTCTGCGGTGGCTTCAGCCCAATGATCTGGGCGAACTGGATGAGCGTTACGCCAATGTCGATGCCGCGTGGATATACACCGGCGATGGCATCGCGCGCTCGACGATGTATGAAATGCTGGATGTGTTCACACACTGGCACATGCCGGCGATGCTCACACGCAACGGTGAAACGCTGACGGCATTTGAATCGATTCGCGAAGGCGTGATGATCGGCCCGCCGACCGCGGAGCCGCAGGTGCTGGTCAACGTGTTGCAGTCGCTGCTGTGCTGCGGGCAGCTCATCGGGCCGCTCAAGCACGAGTTGACCATCACGCAGCGCCACCACCAGGGGTTGCGCAGCCAGATCGATCAGCTCGATGAAGAGCTGCGCATGGCCGCGAGACTTCAGCGACAGTTTCTACCGCACAAGCTGCCGACCGTCGGAGATGCGAATTTCGAAGTGCTCTTCCGTCCCGCGGGATACGTCAGCGGCGACATCTACGATGTGCATCAGATCGACCAGCACCATGTCGGGTTTTACGTGGCCGACGCGGTGGGCCACGGCGTGCCGGCGGCGCTGCTGACGATGTTCATCAAAAACTCGCTGAACCGGCGCGACATCAATCGCCGCGGGCAGGGTGTGCAGCGTCCCGACGAGGCGCTGGCGAGTCTGAATCACGAACTGATGCAGCGACCGGGGTCGACTGTACAGTTTGCCACAGCATGCTACGGCGTGCTCGACACCCGTGACCGCAAGCTGATGCTCGCCCGGGCGGGCCATCCGGCGCCGTTGCTGTTGCGGGGTGAGTGTGAGGTGCTGCCATTGGAGCCCGAAGGACCGCTGCTGGGCATCTTCGAAGACGAGCCATTTGAATTGCTGGAGATGACGCTAGAGCCGGGTGATCGGCTGCTGATCTACTCCGATGGTTTTGAGCTGGCCTTCGGCACCAACGAGAAAGTCGTCGACGACAGCTATCTCGAAGAGCTCCACCGCCTGCGTCACGGCACGCTCGTCGAAGCGCTGCAGCAGCTTCACGCACGCCTTGACCATCAGTCCGGCTCGCTGCACCAGCGCGATGATCTGACCGCGCTGATGGTGGAAATCGGCGGTCAGAGCGCGGGGGCCGGGCAAGTGGTTGTGGCCGAGTCGGTGAACAGTTGATTTCATCAATTAACCCCGACGCTTCGCGGTGCTCAGCATCGGGCTTGGGGGGGGATCACAACAATTTGTTGAATCAGTCTTCCGGCGCGTCGGCGACGAGCTGTTTGAAGGCGGCGATGAGCTGGCCGGTGATGGGGCCGGGCTTGCCGTCGGCGATGGTTTTGTCGTCGATCTTGGTCACAGGGATGACCTCGGCGGCGGTGCCGGTGAGGAATATCTCGTCGGCGCCGTAGAGCGTATCGAGGGTAAAGTCTTCCTCGGCGACGGGCAGATCGGCCTTGCGGGCGAGTTCGATCACCAGGGCGCGGGTGATGCCGGGCAGGGGGCAGGCCGACAGCGGAGGCGTGGTCAGCTTGCCGCCGCTGATCATGAAGATGTTGTCGCCGGTGCACTCGGAGACGTTGTTCTTCCAGTTGAGCATCAGCGCTTCAGGCACATTGGCCTTGACCGCTTCGAGCTTGGCGAGAATGTTGTTGAGGTAGTTCATGCTCTTGACCGCGGGGTCCATGGCGGCGGGGTGGTTCCGCATGGTTTTGGCGGTGATGATGGGCATGCCCGTCTCGTACATCTCGGCCGGGTACAGCGTGATCGAATCGGCGATGATGAAGGTGTTGGACTTTTCGCAGAGCTTGGGGTTCAGGCCCAGGTAGCCGGTGCCGCGCGTCACGCAGAGGCGGATATACCCGTTGCGAATCTGGTTGGCATTGCAGGTGGCGCGGACGGCCTGCTCGAGCTGCTCGATCGTGAAGGCGATCTTCAGCTCGATGCGCGACGCGCCGTTGAATAGTCGCTTCAGGTGGGAGCGCAGCTTGAGGATGCGGCCGTTGTAAGCGCGAATGCCTTCGAAGACCCCGTCGCCATACAGCAGCCCGTGATCGAACACCGACACACTGGCCTTATCGGCCGGCGTCATTTCACCGTTGAACCAGACGACTTTTTCAGACACAACCAAGCTCACGCCCCGGATGGGGTGACAGAATGACGGGTTGGATCAGGCGAGGTCCGTGGTCCGGCTGCGGGGCGATTTACGCCGCTTTGCTGGACAGGGCCGCCTTGGCCTGCTCGGCGATGGCGTCGAACGCCGCCGGGTCGGCGATGGCGATTTCGCTGAGCATCTTGCGATTGAGCTGGATATCGGCCGCCTTGAGACCGGCGATCAACTGGCTGTAGCGCATGTCGCGCAGACGAGCGGCAGCGGTCACGCGGGTGATCCACAGACGACGCATGTCGCGCTTGCGGAGACGGCGATCGCGATACGACGAGGCGCCGGCGCGTAGCACCGATTCCTGAACGCGACGCCAGGTCTTCGAACGTGCGCCGCGGAAACCCTTGGCGGCCTTGAATACTCGAACTTTGGATTGACGCCGGGCGGCGCCTTTGCGTGCACGAGGCATGAGAAAACTCCTGAAGTAGGCACAAGTACGGGACCCCGACCCTTCGGGGATTTACAGGCCCGGCTTGCAACCGGCGATCGGTCGACGATCAGTCGGGGTCGCGACCGACCAGGCGCGTGTGAAGCACACGCTCCATCATCTTGGCGATGGGCTTGGCGACCACCAGCGGACGGCGCAGATGACGGACCTTTTTGCCGTTCATGCTGCTCATCAGGTGGCTTGTGCCCATGCGCTTGTGCTTGAGCTTCTTGCCGCCGGTGACTTTGATGCGCTTGAGGGTGCCTTTATGGCTCTTGCATTTGGGCATGGTTGGCCTGCCTTTGGTGTCGCGGGAAAATCGAGCCCATTAGTGTAGCGTCTGCCCCGGCGGTTTCAAGTGGGGGCGGGCAATGGTTTGCGGGGCTGGGCCGGGCGGCTATCATGAGGTGATCCGATCGGAGTATCTCATGGGCTGGCAAGAGCATATCAGCACCGACCTGCAGGTCTGCCACGGTAAGCCCTGTATCAAGGGCACACGCATCATGGTCAGCGTGGTGCTGGATAATCTGGCGGCGGGCAGAACCCCCGAGCAGATTCTGGCCGACTACCCGACACTGACCCGAGAATCGATCGCCGCGGCCATCGCTTATGCCGCTGATCTGGCCCGTGATCGGGTGGTGCATCTACCGGACAGCGGCGCCGCATGACCTATGGCCAACTTCAAGTTTGACGAAAACATGTCAGATGCCGCCGCCTCGGTGCTGCGGGACGCTGGTCATGATGTGATGACGGTGCATCAGCAGCGGCTAAACGGTCGGCCGTCCGGATCAGCAGATCATGCAGGTCTGTCAGCAGGAGGGCCGGGTGCTGGTGACTTTGGATTTGGATTTTGCGGATATTCGTGCCTATCCACCGGAGTCTTGCCCAGGACTGATCGTGCTTCGATTGGCCCGGCAGGATGTCAACACCATCAAGACTGTGTTGGCGAGGTTGCTTTTGCTGTTAGAAACCGAACCGTTGGAAAGTCGATTGTGGATTGTCGATGAGACATCGGTGCGCATTCGTGATGAGGGTTGACGAAGAAATATGGGACGACTGCCATTTGACCCGAAAAAGGTGAATCCGCCGGACGCCGGGGGGCCGGCACGCCGCGAGGCCGCCCGATATGGGCAGTTCGACGCGACCCGGCCGCTGACGGTCACGCAGGTGTCGGACCTGATCAAGCGGGTGCTGTCCGATCGCACGCCCAGCCCGCTGTTGGTCGTCGGCGAGGTGTCCAACTTTTCCGACCGCAAGCACTGGTACCTCTCGCTGAAAGACGAGCAGTCGGTGATCAGTTGCGTGATGTGGGCCTCGGCGGCGGCGAAGGTGGGCTTTACCCCGCGGCAGGGCCAGCAGGTCGTCGCCCGCGGGCGGCTGGATTATTACGGACCGCAGGGCCGACTGCAGATGTACATCGACCGCCTCGAGCCCGTCGGCGAGGGGGCTCTCGAAATCAAGTTTCGTCAGCTTTGCGAGCAGCTGCGAGGTCTCGGATATTTCGCCGATGACCGCAAGCGGCCGATGCCGACGTTTCCGCAGCACATCGCCGTGGTGACCAGCGCCTCCGGGGCGGCTCTGCAGGATGTCATCAACACCGCGCGCGGCCGATGGGGCGGCATCCGACTCAGCCTCGTCGATGTGCTTGTGCAGGGAGCCTCGGCGGCGCCGGACATCGCCCGGGCGATCGAGGCGCTCGGCCGTCAGCATGAAACCCTCAGCCTCGATGCCATCATTCTCACACGCGGCGGCGGCAGCCTCGAAGACCTTTGGGCCTTCAACGAACGCATCGTCGCCGACGCGGTGTACAACAGCCCGATCCCCATCGCCGCGGCGATTGGTCACGAAACCGACACCACCATCGCCGAACTCGTCGCCGACCTGCGCTGCTCGACGCCCACCCAGGCCGCCGCACGCATCGTGCCCGATGCAGCCGCCGAGTCGCAACACCTCGATCAACTCGCGCATCGTCTGTCGACCGCCCTGCGCCGTCGCGCCGAGCATGCCCGCACGCGCCTCGACGCCGCGGCACGCCACCCGATCTTTCGACGTCCGACTGAAACCATCGACCGCTGGCGATCGCGCCTCACCGATGATCGCAAGCACCTGATCGCCGCCATGCGTCAGCGACTGAATACATGGCGTCACGACCTGGCCGATCACCAGCACGCCCTGGCCCGCATCGAGCCCGTGTCGCAACTTCGCGTTGCCCATCAGCAGATTCACACCCACCAGCGCCAACTCGCCCAGGCCCTGCGACATCGTCTGACCGAACACCGCCAGCGCCTCGACGCCCTCGAACGCCAACTCCGCGCGATTGGTCCCGACAACGTGCTCCAGCGCGGCTACAGCATCACGACCAACGCCGCAGGCCAGGTGCTGCGCGATACGAAGCAGGTCCGACCCGGTGACCAGATCGCCAGCCGCCTCGCCGACGGTACGATCACCTCACAGGTCACCGGCGAGCAGGTGCCGCCAGCGCCGTCGCCGTCTCCGACAAAGAAGAAATCATCGCACCGAAAGACACCTCGGAAAACAGATGACCAGCAGCCGGGGTTGTTCGCGGAGTGACTGCGATCGCTATGCTGTCGTTTTTGCAACTGCAGGTGACGTATTGCCAAAATGGCAGAATCGACTTGAAAACAAGGTGTTTCTAAGTGTCTGAAAATCGGCTGGATAGCCCCGTGGCCCCGCTGGCACGGGGTTTGTCACATGATCACTGCGGTTGCGAGAAACCGGCTCTCGCAGCCGGGCTGGTCCAGCCGGTTACAAGGAGCCTTGTCATGCTACCCACCATCAGACGACGCTCTGGCCTGCGAAATATCTGGTCCGATCCGTACGAAACCATGCACCGTGAATTCGACACGATGCTCAACCGCCTGTGGAGCAACGGCGGTGAATCCGATGAGCTCATCGGCGCCTACCCCGTCGACATCCGCGAGGACGAAGACCACATCTACGTCGAGGCCGAGATGCCCGGCTTCAAGAAAGACGAAGTCGACGTCACGCTCGAAGCGGGTGTGCTCACGATCATCGGCCAGCGCAAGCTCGAAGAAACCAAGGGCGAAAAACACCTGACCGAGCGCCGCTTCACCCGCGTGCAGCGCAGCTTCTCGCTGCCCAGCAGCGTCGACGAAGCCAAGGTCGAAGCTTCGCTTGCCGACGGCGTGCTCCACGTCACGCTCAACAAGCGCGAGGAGGTCAAACCCCGCAAGATCACCGTCAAGTGATCAACACCACAACCTCATGAAGCAACCGAAAACACCGCGGCAAAAGTCGCGGTGTTTTTTTTTGCACCCCAAAATTGCGGAGGATACGCAAAGCCTCTGAGCCCCGAGCGTCAGCGAGTGGGCCAGTTTCATATTCTGCACACGAAGACACGAAGACACGAAGGCACAAAAGGACAACACGCGACAATGAAACAGACTGACTCAAAGAACATATTTAAGCTAAATATGTTCTTTGTCGGCGTCAGATTTGTCTTGTTTCTATGTGTGTCTTCGCGGGCTTGTGTTGTTTATGGGGCGGGTTTGTCTGTTGTTGCTCGGGCTCAGGCGTCGATGCGGATGTGGTAGTCGATGTGCGAGGTGGCGCCGGTGCCGCGGAAGGTGCCCGTGGTCGGAGCGGCGCCGGCGGGCTCGGCGTCGGCGGCCAAAGCGATGTGGCGATCGGCTACGACGACGCCTTCCGACGGATCGTACCCGCGCCAGCCGGCCCCCGGAATGTACACTTCCACCCAGGCGTGCAGTTCGCCGGCGTCGATGGAATCAACGAAATGCTTGTACCCGCTGACAAATCGGGCGGCCAGGCCCACGCTGCGGCAGGCGTCGATGTACAACACCGCCAGGTCGCGACACGATCCGCGCTTCAGCTCGATCGTCTTCGCCGCCGGCCAGGCGTCGCCTTCGTGTCGGATGATCTGTTCATATTCGCGGTTGAGTTCGAGCATCATCGCATTGACGAAGGCTTGTGTGTTGTCGTCGTTTTCGTCGAGAATCCGCCGGGCCATCGTGTTCACAGCCTGACACGGAGCTGCGCGAAACAGGTACGGCGACAACGCCCCGGCATACGACAACGGATACACCATCGGCAGCGAAAGCGCCTCGGGCGGCGTGACCAGGTAGTCGAAAGGATTGATCAGCAGCGTGCGAACTTGCGAGCGGGCGGTGATCGTCATCGAACCGTGCAAATCGCTGAACCAGAGCAGGGTCGCACCATTGCCCACGGCGTCAATGTGGTCGCAACGACCTGCGGGGGCGGGGTCGATGTCGAGCGTGAATTCTTTGAGTTTCTGATATGCATTGCAGCGCGGGCGCAGTCGAACCGTCTTCGGTTCGAGGAAAACCGGTCGACTGTAGCGGTACGTGATGGTGTGGGTGATCGCAAAGTCCATGAGATCACACAGGCGGCGAAGCGATTGCCGGATCGGGCAGCTTGTCGAGAATCGTCTGCGTCCATTCCGAAGGCAGCTCGCGCACCAGCATGCGCAGTCGATCCTGCCACCAGTTGGAAATGGGCTCCAGGTCCGACTTCTCGAAGCGGTGCTCGTAAATCTGGTAGGTATCCCGCGGACACACCACCACGTCCAGCGGGAAGTCGACATCGGCGGCGCTGATGCGCGTCGAGTCGAATGCCAGGCAGCCGACCTTCATCGCAAAGCGCATCGTGTCCTCGTACTTGAGGGTTCGATCGAGCACGGGTTTGCCGTACCCGGACGCGCCGATGATCGAGTACGGCGAGCCGGCGCCGATCTCGACCCAGTTGGCCTGCGGATAGATCATGTACAGGCGCGGCTCCTTGTCGTGAGCGAGCTGTCCGCCCATGAGGCCGTAGATGTTGAATTGCAGGCCGGACTCTTCAATGGCTTTCTTGTCTTCGGTCGCCACGCGGCGGATCTGATCGGCCCATGCGTTGACGGCTTGAAACAGGCGGGTGAACGGCTCGTCACGCTCCTCCATCAGTTCGTCGAAATACGTCAGCGCCTTGTCGCGCACCGAGCGCAGTCCCGACGTCATCAGAAAGATCGATTGGTTGTGCTGTTGATACACGCTGACTTTGCGGGCGGTGATGATTTCGCTGCCGCTGGTGACGCGCGTGTCGGCAATACCGACAAGACCATCCTTGACCTTGATCGCCAGACAGAATGTCATGTGTCGCTCCGTTTTCAGATCGCGGGCAGCGGGGTCGACCGCATCGCGAAAAATGTCGAATAAATCGCCTGACCGACGATGTTCAGCTGCGACTCGAGTCCGTCGAGAAATTCGTGCAGCCCTTTGGCGATGATGTCCTCAATTGGCGCATATTCCAGGTCCGAACGCAAGCGCCCCAGGCGTCGCTCGGCTAGATTGTTGAACGAGCCGATCGGCGTGCCGGTGATTTGCCGCAGTGACTGTTCAGCGTGCCCCAGGCAGTAGTTGATCGAGCGGGGGAAGTGACGGTCGAGAATGAGAAACTCCGCCACGCGCGTCGGATCGATGTGGTGATGACGCTTGCGATACATCTCGAAAGCGCTGGCGGATTTGAGCAGGGCCGACCAGAGAATCGCGTCATACGGCGAGCCGACATAGTTGACGCTCGGCAGCAGCATGAAGTACTTGACGTCGAGGATACGGGCGGTCTTGTCCGCACGCTCCAGCAGGCGGCCGAGCTGGGCGAAGTGCCAGCCCTCGCCGTGGTTCATCGTGTTGTCGCTGATGCCGACGTAGAGGTGACTGGCCATCTTCACGCTCGTGTAAAACACATCGGGCACGTGTTCAGGCGTGGTCTGCCTGGCGGCGGCTTTGACCATGAGGTAGAAGCGGTTGACCTGCTCCCAGGCCTCGGATGAAATCACCTCGCGAACGGTGCGGGCGTTTTCTCGCGCCGCGGTCAGACACGACACGATCGAGTTGGGGTTCAGCTCGTCGAACGTGAGAAAGTGGATCACGTTTTCCTGGGTCGCCTCACTGTAGCGCGATTCGAAAGCGGCGCGATCGCCGGTGGTGATCACCAGCGGCAGCCACTGGTTGGCCTGATCGATCGGCAGGTCGAGCATGAGGTTGATGTTGACGTGAATGAACCGGGCGACGTTTTCGGCGCGCTCGATGTAGCGGTTCATCCAGTAGATCGAATCAGCGACACGACTAAGCATGGGCCACCTCCGTGACTGGCAATGTGGCGTCCGGGTTGTCGTCGGCGAGCACCCAGGTGTCTTTGGACCCGCCGCCCTGCGAGGAGTTGACCACCAGCGACCCCTTGCGCAACGCCACGCGGGTGAGTCCGCCGGGGACCACGTCGACCTTCTCGCCGTACAGCGCGAAGGGGCGCAGATCGACATGGCGACCTTCGAATGTGCCATCGACGATGCACGGGGCGCGGGAGAGGCTGAGCGTGGGCTGGGCGATGTACTTGCGGGGCTCGGCCTGAATGGCGGCGGCGAATTCATCGCGCTCTTGCTGCGTCGAGTGCGGGCCGATCAGCATGCCGTACCCGCCGGACAGGTCGACAGCCTTGACGACAAGCTTGTCGAGATTCGCCAGCACGTGATCGCGATCTTTCTTCTCGGCGCAGATGAACGTCGGCACGTTGTGAATAATCGGGTCTTCGTCGAGGTAGTACTTGATGATGCGCGGCACGTAGGCGTAGACGGCCTTGTCATCGGCGATGCCGGTGCCGGGCGCGTTGGCGAGGGCGACATTACCCTTGCGGTAGCACTGCATGATGCCGGGCACGCCGAGCATCGAATCGGGGCGGAACACCAGCGGGTCGATGAAGTCGTCGTCGATGCGGCGGTAGATCACATCGACGCGCTGAAACCCGCTGGTGGTGCGCATCATCACGTAATCATCGATGACAACCAGGTCGCGGTTTTCAACCAGCTCGACGCCCATCTGCTGGGCGAGGTAGGCGTGTTCGAAATAGGCCGAGTTGTACGGGCCGGGCGTGAGCACGACGACGGTGGGTTTGCTCACGTGGTCGGGCGCGAGGCGAGAGAGCGTTTCGAGCAGACGATGGGGATAGTCGTATACGGGCCGCACATGCATGCGCTGGAAGATGTCGGGATAGGTGCGCTTGAGCAGTTCGCGATTTTCCAACACGTATGAGACGCCGGACGGGCAGCGGAGATTGTCTTCGAGGACGTAGAAAGCGCCGTCGGTGTCGCGGACGAGGTCGGAGCCGGTGATGTGGATCCATATGCCGCGCGGCGGGTTGAGTCCGACGCACTCAGGGCGGAAGGTCACGGCCGAATGGATCATGTCGGCAGGGATGACGCCGTCGTTGATGATCTTCTGATCGTGGTAGAGATCGTCGATGAAGAGGTTCAGGGCGGTGATGCGCTGGGCGAGACCGGCGGAGATCGGCTGCCAGTCAGCAGCGGGCACGACACGGGGGATGATGTCGAAGGGAAAGATGCGCTCGGTGCCGGCTTCCTGTCCGTAGACGGTGAAGGTGATGCCCATATTCATGAGCGACGATTCGGCGGACTGCTGCCGGCGGAGCAGATCGTCATAGCTGAGGCTGTTGATGCGATTGACGAGCGGCGCGGCGCAACCCCTTGGCGTGCCGGGCGATTCAAACAGTTCGTCGTAGAAGCCCTCGGTCTGATAGTCGTTGAAACTCATGTGCCTCACCTTCGCTTGGACGGGCAGTTCGTCACGGACCCAGCAAGCCGGTATCGTGTACCGACATGTGGTACGGCCTGTTGATTCTACTGGGTACGGGGCTGGGGATGGCGATCATTTTATTGCTGGCCTCTGTGGCGCACGTTGTGACGCACCCACCGCGTCGCACCACTGGATGGGCTGTGGCAAACGGTATGCCAACCGGCCCAGAAGACGTGCAGGCTGATTACGAAGTGTGCAAGATTGAAGATTCGTCGAAAAAGCTGCTTGAATTGTGGGCGCTGGGCGGGGCGGACCCCGAAGGGCCTTGCGTGGTGGTGTTGCACGGCTGGGGCGACTCGCGGCTGGGCGCCCTGGCCTGGTACGACACGCTGAAGCCTATCGCGGGGCGAATCATTTTGTACGATCAGCGGGCCCACGGCGAGTCGGCTCAGCGGCGCTGCACGGCAGGGCGGCGCGAAGCGGACGATGCGGCGGTCGTGGCGCGGTGGTTGAAGCAACGTGAACCGGATCGCGCGGTGGTGCTGTTCGGCTATTCGATGGGCGCGGCGATCGGGATCGACGCGGCGATCGAGTGCGGCGAAGTGGTGGACGCCGTGATCGCCGACTCGCCGTATCGCAACTTCACCGAGGCGCTGGCGACGACACTTCGAGCCAGCGCGCTACCGGCGCGCGGGATCGCACCGGCGGCGGCGTGGCTGGCGCGCGTGCCCGGTGAATTGATCGCAGAGCGCGCCGCACAGATGAAGCAACCGCTGCTGGTGCTGCACGGCACCGGTGACATCATCGCATCGCACGACGAGGCGCGACGGATCGCGCAGGCGGCGCCGCGCGGTCGGTTTGTCGAGTTTGAAGGCGCGGGGCATTTGCAGGCTTCGTCGGACCACCCGCAAGAGTATGATCAGGCCTTGCGCCGGTTTGTCGGTGAGGTCACGGCAGAAAAAAAGGCCCGGCCCACAGAAACGTGAACCGAGCCCTTCCGGGGGCAATGTTGAAGCACGTAAAACTTCACGTGCGAAATAAGTATAAACTGCGCATAATGCATCTGCAAGTAAATGCCGTGATAAATGTCGGCAGGGCAATCTGTGAGGGTTCGGGGCCTGATGACGATAAGGAAACATGCGGACGTGCGTAGTCAAGACAAACGTCAGAGGTCGTACGGGTGTATGATCGTTGCAATGGATTTACATGAGCAGGGCATAACGCGTGGCTAAACTGCCTGGTGGTTTAGATTTTCTGCAGGGGCAACCGTTGCGTTTGCCGGCGCCGCCGGAGCAGTTGCCGGCGCATCCGTTGCAGGTGTTCTGCCCGCAGCGGCCGGAGGTCATCACCGGGCAGACCGTGCGGCGCGGGCAGATGCTCATCGAGCCGATTCGTCCCAGCGACGCCTGCCATGTCAGCCCGATCACCGGCACGGTGCGTTCGGTCACGCCGCTGTCGGGTGATGAAGGCTATCGCGTGATGATCGAGCCGCCGGCGGGGACGGTGGTCACGACGCTGGAAGTCACCCCGCCGCGCGGACGCAAACTCGAAAACTGGTTCGCGGTGCTTCGGCAGGTCGGCCCCTGGTCGGAGATCGACGGCGGTGTCGGGCTGATTCGTCAGCTTGATGCGGCGCGCAATCGCCCGGTCGATCGGCTCGTCTGCGTGGGTCTGGATCGCTTTCCGCCGTACCCGGATCGTTCGAGCCTGCTGATGAGCTTTCCGGACGACGCGGTGCTCGGCACGCTGATTCTGGCGGACATGCTCAACGTCAAGCAGGTCGTGATGCTCGCGGGGCGGGTGCCGGCGATGCTCGGTCGGCTGCGTTCAAGTTGCCGCAAGTATCGGTTGAAACTGGTGGTCGAGGCCAATCGCTATCCCTCGGCCCATCCGACGATGGTCGCCTTCGGCGGGCGCAGCGCACGCGGCGGCTCACGCTATCTGCCCAACGGGCACAATCCCGTCGAGCAGGGCGTGATGATGATCACCCCGTGGACGGCGGTGCGCATCGGGCGGTGGTTCACACTGCGACGCTTCGACCTTCTGCGCCCGGTGTTTTTGGCGCGGCCGGATCGGCTGGAACTGCTGACCGGTCATTACGCCATGCCGGGGGCGCCGCTGAGCACGCTCGCCGATGATCTGACCAGCTCGATGATCGACGCGGGGCGGGTGCTTTCCGGCGACCCGATGACCGGCCGACCGATCCGCGACCCGGCGATCGTGCCGGTGGATCAATCGCTGGTGACGGTGTTGGGCGAAGCGCCGGCGAGAACCGTCGAGCCGTGCATCAACTGCGGGTGGTGTCTGGATGTCTGCCCGACGCGGCTGGACCCGGTACGGATGGTGCGCGCGGCCGAGCGGCGCGTCGACGACGCCTGGCTGTGGGATCAGTTGCCGTGGTGCATCGATTGCGGCTTGTGCAGTTATGTTTGCCCGTCGGCGATTCCGCTGACGCAGACGTTCTCGCGCGTGCAGCGTGAGATGGGGGGGCGAGAATGAGCCGCACGGTCAAAAAGAAACCCGCGGGGGGCGCTGCATTGACAAAGCCGGCGCCCAAGGCGGCGGTTGTGTCCGGCCCGCCGTGGATCGGGCCGGTGGTTCCGCTGTATCGATACGATCGGTTGTGGCTGGGCATCTACGTGTCCATGGGACTGGTGGCGACGATCTTTTTCGGGTGGCGCGCCGCATTCATGATCTGTCTGACGGCAGCGATGTCGCTGCTTGTGTTCATGCTCACGGCCCTGGCGATTCACGTGGTTCGGGGGCGGGCGTGGCAGGGGTCGTTGTCGCAGGCGCTGAACATGGGATTGTTGATGGGGCTGGTGATGCCGCTGATGCAGCAGCTATCGCTGGCGGTGATCGCCGGGGCGCTGATCGGGGTACTGGTCCATGTCACGGGGCCGACGCATCGGGTGCGTGTGCATCCGGTGGCTGCGGCCTACCTGGTGCTGATGATGTCACTGCCGCTGGTGGGGCAGCAGCAGGTCGGCGCGGTGTTGGCGCCGTCGCGCGTGGTGGTAGGCGATGTGTGGCGGTTCAGCAAGGCGGTCGGGCCCAACTGGATGAGCATGACGGTGCCGGAGCAGTACGATGCGATCCGCCTGCAGGATCCGCAACGACAGATGCGCCAGCAGCAACATGACATTCTCCGCCTGCGATCACGATTGATCGAACTGCTGCGCCGTGGTGAACTGCAGCGCATCGAGGATGTCATGATCGGCGCTACGCCTGGGCCGGTCGGGGCGACTTCGCAGGTGTTGCTGATCGCGCTGGGGCTGTGGTTGATGTATCGGCGGGTCGGGCGATGGGTGTCTGCGCTGGCGGCGATCGGCGCGGCGATGGTCACGTTGATGATGCTGCCGGTCGCGCAGGACGGACACATGACGATGGGCCACATCATCATGTCGTGGCAGGGCATGATCGACGTGGGCTGGATGGTGTCGATCGCCTACCTGGGCTATCAGCTGCTGGCGTCGCCGCTGCTGCTGGTGGTGTTGATCATGATGCCGCTGACCGCCCCGCGGACCTCACGCGGCCGGTTCTGGTACGCCGTGCTGATCGGCGCCGGCGTCGTGACCGTGCGATGGTTCATCCCCCTCGAAGGCGTGGCCTTCGTCCCCCTGGTCCTCGGCGGCCTGCTCTGCCCACTGCTCGACCGCCTCCAGCAATCCCCCTTCGTCGCGCAAACCGCGTCGTGAAGTGTTGCGGGAATCACCAGACTTCGATAATTGTGATGGTGTTTAAACAGTCAGATATGACACCCACTCCATACGGGGGACGCATATGCCACGCGGCATTTGTCTGTACGAAGATGGTGATTCAGAACGAGCTTATCCCTTGCTATGCAAAGAGGCAGCCAGCGAGAGGAAGCCGGGATGGGCGACGTTTTACAAGGCGGCCATCGAAGCTGAGCGCGCCGGCGACATTCACATTCTCGAGCAGGTCATCCCGCTCATTGAGCAGGTGATTGATGATGACGTGCTTTATCATATCCAAGGGAGTCTTTGTTGTAAGATGGGACAGCGCGACCGCGGCCTGGAACTCATGCGAACTGCGGTCACGCGCAACCCGAATGATCGGAATCGGATCGTGCTGGCGACACACCTTGTCGAGGGTGACGAGGAGGAACAGGCCGAAGCCATCGAAATTTTGAAGGAAGTGTTGCGTGATTACCCCAGGAGTTGGGTAGCGTTGTGGCATCTGGGTTATCACGCGGAGGATGTTGATCCACAGAAAGCATTTGAATTCTATGCCCGGGCAAGTCTGATCCGACCCCGATGCGCCGCACTTCATGTTGAACTTGGCAGAGTGTTGTCGCTGCTGGAAGAATATGAAGATGCGATCGCTGAGTATGAGATTGCCCTGGAACTTGCACCGGGTTCTTCGGGCATTGAAGCTGCCAATCCATTAGAAATTTTTGGCGGACTTTCATATTGCCATTTCCAATTAGAGAATGATTCGGCCGCGCGAGCATTCGCATACAAGGCATTGAAGCTGGATCCAAGCGACAGTTATGCCCAGGAGATGCTTTTGGAGTTGGATCGTGTAGACCCCGCCGGCGAAGTGTGATCTGCACGCCCAGTTGCTCGACCGCCTCCAGCAATCCCTTTTCGTCGCACAAACCGCATCGTGAGCGTCGTAAGCACTCGCCTCTGTATCAACCCGCTAACCATTCACGGCCTCCGCTCTGATACAGCGATGGAGCCGGTGTGTAAAACCCTCAAAAATCACACACGCAAGATCGCGATTCGACTCACATCGATCGCATTGCTGTGAGAAAATACCATATTCTAATGTTATTAATAACATTAGAATTTAACGGGTTTGATACAACAAGCTTGATGAAGGAGGGGGGTGGCCCGCCGTCGTGTTGAAATGGTCAGACGAGGTGTCGTGCGTGAATAATCAGGCGGGCGGATCGGTCAGCGTCGGCGTGCGCGTTTGGTGGTCAGGGCTGCGAGGCAGACGCCGAGCAGGGTCAGCGAGGCGGGCTCGGGGATGGCGACGCTGGTGAAGATCGACTGCAGTTCGCCGTCGGACAGGGCGGCGTTGTAGAGTTGGGTGTTGTCGATCTGGCCCCACCAGGTGTCGAAGCTGCCGATGCCGGTCAGGCCGTCGGCGCCGATGCGCATGCCGGACAGATCGGTGATGGTGAAGCCGAGGTTGATCGACAGTTCAGGGTTGACGATCGCGCCGTTGCTGTCTTCGAGGAAGGCTTCGATCAGGTTTTCCGACGCATCGTAACGCAGGGCGACGAAGTACCACGTGCCGGCGAGGAAGTTGCCCTGCGGCCCGGTGGCGTTGGTGGTGGAACCGCCGGCGCTTTTGACATCGAGGTTCAACTGCTGCGAGCCGAGTTCGGGCACGCCGCCGGGGCGGTTGATGCGCCACTGAAAGCGGAATCGATCGGTGGCGAAAATGGTGG
This sequence comes from Planctomycetales bacterium ZRK34, assembly GCA_014873095.1. Lineage (GTDB taxonomy): Bacteria > Planctomycetota > Phycisphaerae > Phycisphaerales > Zrk34 > Zrk34. Next base: position 301,943 of record CP050848.1, on the reverse strand, counting down.
CGTGACCCTGGTTCAGATCAGCGGTGTCGCGGTTGACCAGGGCGATGAGGGTGAAGTCGCCGCCGGTGTAGGCTGCGTCGCTGACATCGAGATGGTCGTTCTGGTTGCGAACGTAAAAACCCGTGGTGTCGCCGAGGTAGAACCCGCTGGCGGCCGGAGTCGGCGCGGCAATGAAATCGACGCCGGTGTTGGTCGCATCGTAGCCGTTGACGGTGTCGTCGAGCGTTGCGTCGGTCTGCTCGTGTGAGAGATGGAACGCGGCATTGGGATTGACCACGGCCGCGTAGCTGAGCAACTGATTCGACTGCGAGCGGTACTGGGCGTTGAGCCAGTCGGCGGAGCGCTGGACGTTGGAGAAGCGCACTTCATCCATCTGACCGGCGAACTGGTTGCCTCCGGTGGCTTTGCGGCCGAGCGTCAGCGGATTGGTATTGCCGAGCACCCCGGCGTCGCGGTTGAAAGAAAACGTGTTGCTGGAACCATCGACGACGTTGGTGCCGGTGTTGAAGCCGAAGGCGGTGGCGACGTAGTGCCACTGATCGTCGAAGAGGGGGGCGGGCATACCTTTGAGCTGGTTGTTGGTGCCGGTCGAGTCGATGCGCAGTGCGGCGTCCTCGGTATTGTTGTTGCGCTGATACTCGAAGCCGGGCTGCAGGTCGCCCTGGTTTTTGGACACGGGGCGTGTGTAGGTGTTGGGCTGGGCGGCGGCGTCGCCCTTCATCCAGAACTCAACGGTGATGTCCTGGTCGCCATTGAGTGCCGCGTTGCTGAATTCGATGCGATCGCTGGAGCTGTCAAATGTGCGGCCGTCACCGATCACGCCCGTCGAGCTGGTCACGCCCGCCCCGGTCACGTTGCCCGTGATGCCGGTGGAAGTCGAGTCGGTTTCAACGGCCCCGGTGCCGGTGTTGTTCAGGTGCCAGACGCCGGCGTAGCCGTTGGACCAGACATCGTTGACGTTTTGCGCATCGCTGGCGGCGACGTTGCCGGAGTACATGCGGATGTAACCGTTGTTGGAAGCAGCGTCGATGGTGGGCGCTTTGACCCAGACGATGGCTTCGTTGCCGTCGTCCCACTTTTCGATTTCGTACGACAGGGCGGAGAGGCCATCAGCGGTGCTGAAGCGGAGGTCGGAACCGTCGCCGTTGCCGACGGAGAAGTCGAAGTTGTCGCTGGTCAGTCGAATCATGACCGGCGCGTCGGTGAGTGTCGACCCGCCGCCGGCGTTGATCACGGAAAGCCGCTGGCGGTTGACCCAAGCCGAGTCGTAGATGCCGGCCTGCACCTGAACACTCAGCCCAAGGCTCAAAACAGCTACCGCACCACAGATCAGTACGTTGCGTCTCATCGGATCGCTCCTTAACCAGCTTGCCTCATTCACCAGTGCCGAACTACACCCGACGGCATTACGTGTTTTTTCTGTCGCAGTACATCATTGCGACAGAGCGTCAGTTTAACTGAACACACTGAAATCATGCAACAAAATATTTTCAGCACCCATCGGGGTGTTTTTATGCTCAGCGGCGGGCCGCCGGGCGGCGCCGGGTGGCCAGGCCTGCCAGGCAGACGCCGAGCAGGGTCAGCGAGGCGGGCTCGGGGACGGCGACGCTGTCAAAAGCCGCCTGCAGATCGGTGCTGGACAGGGCGGCGTTGTAGAACTGGGCGTTGTCGATTTCGCCCCACCAGCCGTCGAACAAGCCGATGCCAGTCAGGCCGTCGGAGCCGATGCGGAGGCTGGTCATGTCCGTGAGTGTGAAGCCGAGCGTGACCGACAGTTCGGGGCTGACGATCTGGCCGTTGGCGTCTTCGAGGAACACGTCGACCTTGTTGGCCGATGCGTCATACCGCATGGCGAGGAAGTACCAGGTGCCCGCCAGGAAGTTGCCTGCCGTGCCGTTGGCGTTGACGGTGCTTCCGCCGGCGCTTTTGAGGCCGAGGGTCAACTGCTGCGTGTTGGGGTCGTTCACGTTGCTGATGCGCCATTGCAGACGGAATCGTTCGGAGGCGAAGATCGTGGCGTGGCCGGAGTCCAGATCGGCAGTGTCGCGATTGACTAGGCCGATGAAGGTGAAGTCGCCGCCGGTGTAAGCGCCGGGCGCCACATCGAGGTAGTCGCTCTGCGAGTCGGTGTAAAAGCCGGTCGTGTCGCCGAGGTAGAACCCGCTGGCGCTCGGGGTGGGCGCGGCGATGAAGTCGACGCCGTTGTTGGTGGCATCGTAGCCGTTGACGGTGTCGTCGAGTGTCGCGTCGGTCTGTTCGTGTGAGTAGTGGAAGGCGGCGTTGGGATTGACCACGGGCGCGTAGCTGAGCAGTTGATTCGACTGCGAACGATACTGGGCATTGAGCCAGTCGGCCGATCGCTGGACGGTGGAGAATCGCACTTCGTCGATCTGTCCGACGAACTGGCGATTGCCGCCGCCATTGCCGATGACGAGGTTTTCGGTGTTGGCCACGCCGACGGTGCCGGCGTTGTAGGTGAATGAACTGGTCGAGCCGTCAAAGGCGTTCATGCCCGGCGTGCCCGAGCCGGCGACAGTGCCCAGCGCGGTGGCGACATAGTGCCACTGATCGTCGTAGGCATTGCCGACGTACTTCTGCTGATTGCCGCTGACATCGCTGTCCAGGCGGGTGTCCATACCCGAATTGGAGCCCTGGCGCTGATATTCAAAGCCGGGCAGGCCCGTGCTGACGGTGTTCTTCGAAAGCACGCGGGTGTAGAGATTCGGCTGGTCGGCGACGTCGCCCTTCATCCAGAAGGACACCGTCAGATCGCCGCCGACGTTGAGGTTGGCGCCGCTGGTGGTGATCTGGTCGGTCGAGCTGTCAAACGTGCGGCCGTCGCCGATCATGCCGGCGGCGCTGGTCACGCCCGCCCCGGTCACGGTGCCGGTGTAGCTATTGGAAGTCGAGTCGGTTTCAACGGCCCCGGTGCCGGTGTTGTTCAGGTGCCAGACGCCGGCGTATCCGTTGGACCAGACATCGTTGACGTTCTGCGCATCGCTGGCGGCGACGTTGCCGGAGTACATGCGGATGTAACCGTTGTTGGAAGCGGCATCGATGGACGGGGCCTTGACCCAAACGATGGCTTCGTTGCCGTCGTCCCACTTCTCGATTTCGTACGACAGAGCGGAGAGGCCATCAGCGGTGCTGAAGCGGAGGTCGGAGCCGTCGCCATTGCCGACGGAGAAGTCGAAGTTGTCGCTGGTCAGTCGGATCATGACCGGGGCGTCGGTGAGTGTGGACCCGCCGCCGGCGTTGATCACGGAAAGCCGCTGGCGGTTGCCCCACGCCGAGTCGTAGATGCCGGCCTGCACCTGAACACTCAGCCCGAGGCCTAATACAACCACCGCGCCACGGATCAGCATATTTCGTCTCATCGGAATTCGCTCCTTAACCAACTTGCCTCATTCGCCCGTCGAGTGATTCAGACTGGCGATTTCACGCATTTTCTCTATCACTCTGTAACTACACGACATTAACAGTGTACATCAACATCCCGAAGTCGTGCAACAAAATATTTTTGTAAAGCCCGCCGGAAACCGGCCGCGATGATTCAACCGCCCAGGCGGCGGCGGATATAGCGGGCACGGAACTCGCGCCGCTCGGCGCCGCTCATCGCAACTCCCGCCATACGCTGAAGATGCCCCGGCTGAGTCAACAGCAGCAACTCATTGATGCCCGCCATGGAAACTCCATCCAGGCGGCCCATGCTCACGCCCATCCGCACCGCGCTGAGCAGGTACAACGCCTCTTCAGAACTCAGCAGGCGGGCGGTCCGCAGGGCGCCCAACGCCCGGTGGACCTTGTCGTCGACGACGACGGGGCGTTTTTCCAGCAAGGCGATTCGCGCCCGTCGCTCGTATTCGACCACGCGCGGGATCACCACCTCGGCGAAGTCGCGGAGGATCTGCCGCTCGCTGCGGCCGAGCGTGGTCTGATTCGAAATCTGGTACAGGTCGCCGGCCGCCTCGGTGCCTTCGCCGTAGAACCCGCGAACCGCCAGGTGCATGTCTTTGGCCGCCCGGCGCATCTTGTCGACCTCGCCGGTCAGCTTCAACGCCGGCAGGTGCAACATGACCGAAACGCGAATGCCCGTGCCGACGTTGGTCGGGCAGGCGGTCAGATATCCGAGCTTGGGGGAATAAGCGAAGTCGAGGTGTGCTTCGAGTGTGTCGTCGATGTGGTCGGCCTGGGCGTAGGCTTCGTCGAGCTGCATGCCGCTGCGGAGCACCTGCAGGCGGACGTGGTCTTCCTCGTTGACCATGATGGCGATGGTTTCATCATCAGCCAGCGCCACGCCGCGCGGCTTCTTGCCGCGGCTGTGCTGGCGCGAGATCAGGTGACGCTCGACGAGGATGTCACGATCCAATCGGGGGCTTTCAGACAGATCGACCCACAGCATGCGCTGGGCGAGATTGGAATCGAGAATCCGCCGGCGACACATATGGAGGATGTCGCGCCGCTGGGTGGGGGAGGCCTGGGTCAGAAACGGATAGCCGGCGAGATTGCGGGCCAGACGGACGCGCGATGAAATCACCACATCGCCCTCGGGGCCGGCCTTTCGCAGCCAGGGACTGGCGTTCTCTGCTAAATCCGGAAGGCTCATGCCTTCTCTTCCTCCACTTGCGAAAGCTGATCACGCAGCGTCGCAGCACGTTCGTATTGCTCAGCGGCCACCGCCTGATCCAGTTCCTGTCGCAACTGGCGCAGCCGCTGCTGTCGCATCTCGTTGGCCCCGGCATGCGCGGGCACCTTGCCCAGGTGGTGGGCGACGCCTTCGTGGGCGCGCTCCAGCAGGCTCGCCAGGGCGCCTTCGAAGGCGGTGTAACAGTCCGGACAGCCCAGCAGGCCCGTCTTTCGGAACGCTTCGTAGTTGAGCCCGCACTGCTGACAGGTCAGCGGGGTGGGTTCCATCGTGGTGCCGGCATGCTTGAGGACGAACTTTTCAAGCAGCTCGTTGATCGGCGCGTGATTGACCTTCACCGCGATACCTTCAGCGATCGCGTGCTCCTCGCACAGATGCTTTTCCACCTTCTGGCCCGCCTTGGTCATTTCGATCAGGTGGACGGTTGCCGGATTGTCACAACGGTCGCATTTCATGTTTACGGGAGCATTTTAGTGTGTGGGCAGATCACGATCAATGCACGTTGCATCGCGGGACTCGTTGTTTAGCCGGCGGGCTTGCCCGACGCTTGGATTGTCGCGGGTTAAACTCGATTACGCACGCGGCGGGCAAGCTCGCCGGCTAAACGGCGGACGCCGCCGGCAGCGCGCAAAAAAAGGCCGGACACAAGGTCCGGCCTTTTGGGGTCATCTTGAGCAGTCAGTGGACTGCTATTTTTGTAGCGTCTCAGGCGGAGCGACGCTTGCGGGCCAGACCAACCAGGCCCATCAGGCCGAAGCCCATCGAAGCGGCGCCGGGCAGCGGGACGACGTAGCCGGTCGCCGGGTCTTCAGAGCTGACGAGCCAGTCGGCAGTCGTGGTGCTGAAGGTGGTGAACTGAATCTTGATGTCCGCGGCATTGTAGCCCTGGGCCGCAGGAGCGAAGATGTCGGAGTCGAAGGCATTGGCCCAGGCACCACCGACGACGGAGAAGAAGCCCTGACCTTCACCGGCCTCGCCACTGGCGGTCGGGTTGAACGCGGTGATCACTTCGCTGTCCAGGCCGCCGGGGTTGACGGTGCTTGCGCCAAGGTGGCCGGCTTCGGACATAAGACGCAGGACCAGCGTACCATCAGTGACGGTGTTGTAGCTGTCCAGACCAGTGCGGTTGGCGCTGCCACCGGAGGAGTCGTAAGCACCGACCACGGAGTCGGACTCGTAGATGTCGATGATCATGCCCTTGGAACTGGTGTACTGCGAGGTGCCATCAGTGGACGTGATGAAGTCAACGGCGTTGTAGAACATAATTGTCAGTTCTCGATCCAGATCACCGCTGGACCAAACAGGATCGTCAGCGTTGGACGGCATGAAAAGCTCTCGGACATCCGCGATGCCCCAAGTGTCTTCCAGACCGCCGGAGCCGACCTGGGCGCCGATGGCCTGCTGAGTGATGTTGAGGGGATTGTTGATGTCGTTGGCGTTGGCCGCGTTGCCGGTGTCTTCGAGGGTTGCGCCGCCGGAGTAGTTGTAGACGGTGCCCATGTCGTAGTTGCGGAACTTCAGGGTGATCGTCGACGGGAGCGCCGGGGCGATGGCATCGTCAAAAATGACGGTGTTCGCGGAGGCGACGCCGCCGAGGCCCATGGACAGGACAGCCGCGAAGGCCATGCTCTTGAGTGTCTTGGTAAACTTCATGGTTTAGTTCCTTTCGATCCTTTGCTTGGTTTCCAAATCGCGTTTTTGCGGTTTTTCCGAATCGCAAAAATGTTTGTTTCTGGAGAAGGCCGACCTTCGATCTTTCTCAACCCGTCATGACTCGATTGATTGAGTCGTGTACTTTTGGAATGCTGAGGTGATTTCCACCTTTCACAGTTCCCCGACGTTCACCTTTGCTCCTTTCTGTTTGAGTCCCCACATGGCTGTGGAAATCAGTTCAACTTTCCCAAAGCGTCGTGCGGGTTTTTCAACCGGCGCGACGGTGTTGTCTTGTTCACGCGGCGGCGGTGGCGTGGACCATCGTGTCCAGCGTTTGCGTCGCGGTGATCGGCTCGGCGGCCGTGAGGTTCAGGTTGCGACGATCCAGTTCCTGGCGGACCGTGCGGCGCTGACCCTGCGATCCGAAGATCGCCTGCAGCAGAAGCTGCTCTCCGCTGGCCTGGTGAATGTTTCGCGATACCTGACGAACCATTTCGAGCTCCTTCGCCGCCTGTGCGGCGAGCAGGTTTAGGCTTCTTCTGTCTTGGCGACTGGCACGATGATCGGGCGGCCGTTGCTGGTGCGGGCGGTCTCGCCGGCGGGCACGCGACGTTCGATCTGTCGCTGAGTCTTCGCCGGAGCGGCGGCCTGAGCGGCGAAGTTCGCCAGCAGTTGGCTGACGGATTGCTCGATCAGGTCGGCGTCGACATCCTCGGGCAGGTAGCAACTGACGCCGGCGGCCCGCATGGCACGCTCGGTCTGGTCGGTGTGGTTCGAGGCGATCGCCACGACACCGGGACGCGGGGGATACGTGCGGAGGAAACGGATCAGGCGGGTGGCTTCCTGGAGGATCATCACCGAGCCGTCGACCTGAACGATCAGAACCTGCGGACGGATCAGTCGGATGTTCTTCAGAGCCTTGCCGGCACTGGGCTGACGAAGCACGGGCCAGCGGTGGTTGCTGACGGCTTCGTTGAGTCCTGGCACGGCCGACTCGTCCATGAGGACGACCAGAACTTTGACTGTCAGAGGAATCGGGATTGGCACGGTGCAGTCCTTTCGCTAAAGGGAGAGAGCCTGTGATCGCTTTCTGTCCCCTTGCTGTCTCCCTCACCTAAAGCGAGACGCGTGCCAATTCATTAAGGTGGCTCAGGCAAATTTGTAAGCTGTTGATATTTAGTCAGATATGGCTATGTGTCGGTTTCTTCAAAAGGCCGAATCGCCACGGAAAAACTGTACCAATCCGGCCAGAGGGGGCGCCTTTGAATGACGCAAGATGTTTTATACGAGAAGATTACAAAAACGTGTTCCAGAATGGAACATTGAGCCGGGGTGGCGCGGACGGCGCGTCATGACGCGGGTTGATCAGGGATGACCCTTGCGAAATGGCGATATTGAGCCAAAAACGTCGAATTTTGGCTTCTGCCGGTCGTGCCGGTTGTGACGGATGATGTCTGGCGGCACGCTGCGGCGGCCGAATGTGTTGACGTGACGCGGCACCCGCCACAGGGATGCCAACGTGGTACTTTGGGGTTTGGCCCGGGATCGGATCAGCTGATCGAGGTGGCCAGCGCCTTCTGAGCCAGTACGGCCGCGCCGACCAGGTTGGCGTTGAACCCGCGTTCGTCGATGACCGACGGCCTCATGTAGCTCATCACCCCCAGCGCGCCCATCCGCCGCTGGGCCGTCGGCCCGAAGTACGGCAGGGCGTAACTCGGCTTGCCGCCCAGACAGATCGGCAGCCCGTCGCGGAGCCCGTCCTTGCGGGCGGCCTTGAACATCGTCTGCGTCGCCATCGCCAGCACATGGCCAAACAGCCGGTCGGTGTTCAACGCCGACTCGACGCGCATCTCCGAAAGCTGCGAGATGTACGCCCCGGCGATCGAGGGATCGGACATGCTTTTGGTCTGTTTGATGTCGAGAAAGCGCTCGTAAAAATCGTCATCCCCGACGACCGCGCGAAACAGCCGACAGCGCCCCGGCCCCGACAGAATCACCTCCGCCCGGACCGTATCCGGATTGCCGGACGGCCCGGTCAACTGCCCCCCTTCGACATCCATGTCATCAGCCACGATCTGTTCGAATCGATCGAACGACGCTCCGAACTGATAAAACAGCGGCTTCAGCGCCAGCTTGCTCAGCGGAATCGAATAGCCCGGCTCGTTGGTGTAGTGCAGGGAATCATCCTGCTGATTCCAGTCCAGGGCGGGGTACATGACCTCGCCGTCGTGATGGATCCACGCCCCGCCCCAGCCGCCGCCGAAGACCCAGTAAAGCAGGTCGACCCGCATCACGGACCACTCGGCCAGCCCGCCGACGTTGGCGTCGTTTTCGATGGCGGTGGGCAGTCCGGTCTGTTCGGCGATCCACTGCTTGAGGTTGTGATCGTTGAGGAAGGGCAGGTTGGCCGCCAGCAGGAAGGCGCCGTCATGACGGAAAAGCCCCGGGGCGGCGATGCCGATCGACCGTGCCTCAGACATGCTTCGGCCGTGCTGTTTGAGCAGGGATTCGGTTGTCTCCAGCACCCGCGTGGAGAAGATCGTGAACTCATCACCGGCTTCATCGGCCGACAGCAGGGTCTGATCGATCTGGTGGTGGGGGTCTTTGAACAGACCGATCTTCACACCGAGCCCGGCGCCGATGTCGATGGCGATGAACAGGTCAGCCGGGTTGGTTTTCATGGTGCGGCGGCTCCAGCGTGGCGGGATGGTGATGCGTCTGGTTATTGTCGCGTTGCGAACGGGTTGCTGCAAGGTTGCGGTGGATTTGGCGTTGCTGCAATATCGGCGTTATGGTGAACGTCCCAGTCATGCGCGGGCCGATTGGTCCGCACTATATAAGGATGACACGCATGCGAGGCATCACAAGCGCAGTTTGGTTGTTGGCGGCGTTGCTGGTCGGGGTGGGGTTCGCACATGCGGCAACGCCGAAGAACGTCGTGTTCATCCTCGTGGACGATCTGGGCTGGGCGGATGTGAGTCCGAACAATCCCAAAACCTTCTACGAAACGCCGAACATCCAGCGCCTGGCCGACTCCGCCATGCGCTTCACCAACGCCTACGCCGCCTGTCAAGTCTGCAGCCCGACGCGCGGGTCGATCATGACCGGTCAATACCCGGCCCGCTACGGCGTCACCGACTACATCGGCGCCAAGATGGGCGCCGAATGGAATCGCCCGTCGAAACTGCTGCCGGCTGAGTATCGCGATCGCATGCCGCTGGAACACACCACGCTCGCCGAAGCCTTCAAGCAGGCCGGTTACGCCACCTTCTTCGCCGGCAAGTGGCACCTGGGGCCTGAAGGCTTCTGGCCCGAAGAGCAAGGCTTCGATGTGAACATCGGCGGGTGGCACGCCGGCGGTCCGTATACGGGCAACAAGTATTTCTCGCCGTTTAAGAACCCGAAGATCGTCGACCACCCCGGCCATGAACACCTGCCCGATCGCCTGGCCCGCGAGACCGTCAACTTCATCCGGGCCAACAAGGACAAACCCTTCCTCGCCTACCTCTCGTTCTACTCCGTGCATACCCCGCTGATGGGTCGCAAGGATCTCGTGGAAAAATACGAAACGAAGCGCCAAGGCCTGCCGAAGGTGGAGCCGCGCTGGTTGCTGGATCACACCCGGCATGCACGGCAGGTGCAGGATCACGCGGTCTACGCCGCCATGGTCGACGCCATGGACCAGGCCATCGGCAAGGTGCTCACCGCGCTCGATGAGCTTGACCTTGCCGACGACACCGTCGTCGTGTTCTTCTCCGACAACGGCGGTCTGAGCACCTCAGAAAGTCACGCCACATCAAACCTCCCGCTGCGTGGCGGCAAAGGTTGGATCTACGAAGGCGGCATCCGCGAGCCGTGCATCATCCGCGCCCCCGGTCTGACCAAAGCCGGCTCCACCTGCGACGAGCCGATCATCTCGACGGACTTTTACCCGACGCTGCTGGACCTGACAGGTCTTCCCGCGCAGCCGAAGCAGGCTGTCGACGGCGTCAGTCTCAAACCGCTGCTGAAAAACCCCGCCGCCGCACTCGACCGCGAAGCGATCTACTGGCACTACCCGCACTACGGCAATCAGGGCGGCTTTCCCTCCAGCGCCATTCGCCAGGGTGACTGGAAGCTGATCTGGAACTACGAAACCGACACCGTCGAGCTGTACAACCTCGCCGACGATTCCGGCGAGCATCACGACCTGGCGGCGACAAAGCCGCAGCTCGCCGCCAAACTCAAGGCGAAGCTCGAAGCCTGGCTCAAGAGCGTCGATGCGAAAATGCCCACGCCGAATCCGAACTACGATCAGAAAGCGTGGGAGCAAATGGAATACAAGCGTGACAGAACTTCGCGCGAAGGGAAGTACACATGAAGCGATTGATCTTTGCCGTGGCGATGATGGGTTTGTGCGTGTTGGTTCCGACGGCACGGGCCGAGCGGACGAACGTGATCGTGATGCTGGTCGATGACTGGGGCTGGCGCGACGCCGGCTGCTTCGGCAGCGATCTGTATGAAACGCCGAACATCGACCGCCTGGCGGCGCGTGGCATGAAGTTCACCAACGGGTACGCAGCCTGCACCGTCTGCTCGCCGACGCGCGCCACGATGATGACGGGCATGTACCCCGGCCGCACGCATGTGACCGACTGGATTCCCGGTCATGTGAAACCGAAAGACGACATGCAGGTGCCGGACTGGACACAGCGCCTTGAACTCAAGCACACCACGCTTGCCGAGGCGATGCGCGCCGGTGGGTATCACACCGCTCACGTGGGCAAATGGCACCTGACGCCGCGTTCGTATGACTCCGCCGAGCTCGAGCCGTATTACCCGCAAAACCAGGGCTTCGAAATCAACATCGCCGGCAACCAGTGGGGCGCGCCCGGCAGCTATTACTACCCGTACCGGCGCGGCAAGCAGACCGGCATCAAATCGCGCACCGTGAACTTCCCGGCGGACATTCCCGAAGGCCGTTACCTCACGGACATGCTCGCCGATCACGCATTGCGGATCATCAAGCAGTGGGGCGATGAGCCGTTTTTTATGTACTGGGCGACCTACGCCGTGCACACCCCGCTGCAGGGCCGCGCCGATCTCGTCAAGGAATACAAGCCGAAGATCAAACCCGGCATGCAGCATAACAACGCCGATTACGCTGCGATGGTCACCGCCGTCGACGAAGCGCTCGGCCGGCTCGTCGACACGCTCGAAGCCCAGGGCATCGCCGACCGCACCGTGATCATCCTCACCGGCGACAACGGCGGCCTGCAGGGACGCTCCACCGACAACTCACCGCTCCGCGCCGGCAAGGGCAGCGCCTACGAAGGCGGCGTCCGCGTGCCGACGGTCATCTTCTGGCCCGGTGTGACCCCGCCCGGCAGCGTGTGCGACGAGCCCGTGATCACGACCGATTACTACCCGACGGTGCTCGAAATCACCGGCGTCACCGGCAACGCGCAGCACAACGCCAGCGTCGACGGCCACAGCCTCGTGCCGCTGCTGAAAAACCCCGATGCCCAGTTCGACCGCGACGCGATCTACTGGCACTACCCGCACTACCACCCCGGCGGCGCGTCACCCTATGCCGCGATCCGCGCCCGCGACTGGCGACTGGTCGAGTTCTACGAAGACAACCACGTCGAGCTGTACAACCTCGCCGACGACATCGGCGAAAAGCACAACCTCGCCAAGTCCAACCCCGCCAAGGCGAAGCAGCTCACCGACAAACTGCACGCCTGGCAAAAAACCGTCGGCGCCCAGTTCGCCACGAAAAAGTCACAGTAATCGTTTAGCCGCGAGCCCAAGGCGAGCGCGTCAAGGCACGTCATACATCGCGATGTCATACGCCTCGCGCTGACGCTGCACCATCTGCGTGTACAGTCCGCCGTGCCGCATGAGTTGTTCGTGGGTGCCTTGCTCGACGATGCGGCCGGATTCCATCACGATGATCATGTCCGCGCCGGTGATCGTGGAAAGCCGATGGGCGATCACGAACGTGGTGCGGCCGCGCAGCAGGTCGCTCATCGCCGACTGAATGAGCTGCTCGGATTCGGTGTCGAGGTTGCTGGTCGCTTCATCGAGGATGAGGATCTGCGGATCGGCGAGAAACGCGCGGGCGATGGACAGACGCTGTCGCTGGCCGCCGGAGAGCTTGATGCCGCGCTCACCGATGAGCGTGTCGTAACCATCGGGCAGGTCGGCGATGAAGTCGTGGGCGTTGGCGCGACGCGCGGCGTCGGCGATGTCGTCAGCGGCTGCATCGCGCCGGCCATAGGCGATGTTGTCACCGACCGTGCCGTCGAAGAGAAACACGTCCTGCTGCACGATGCCGAGCAACTGGCGAAAGCTTTCGAGTTTGAACCGCCGTAGGTCGATGCCGTTGAGCAGAATGGCGCCGTCGGTTGGATCCTGGAAACGCGCGACCAGGTCCGTGATCGTCGTTTTGCCGGCTCCGCTGGGGCCGACCAGCGCCACGACGCTGCCGCCGGGCACGTTCAAATCGAAGTCGTTGATCACCGGCCGATCGGTTTCGTAGGCGAAGGTCACCCGGTCGAAATGCAGCGATTGCACCTGACGCGGGGCGTCGATCGCGTCGTCGGCATCGGGTTTGTCGACGGGCTCGCCGAGCAGGTCGAACACGCGCTCCAGGGCGGCCAGCGACTGCTGGGTATCGCTCATCGATTCGACGATTCTCAGCACGGGCCCCAACAGGAAAAAGGCGTACCACTGAAAAGCGAAGATCTGCCCGATGGTGGTTCCGTTGGTCACGCCCATTGCGGCGTCGCGCATCACCAGGTATCCGCCGTACCAGACGATGACGATACTGATCGTCGGCATCATCACGCCCCAGCCGGCGCCGACGAGCGTCTGCAGCCCGCGGGCGAGCACCAGCTTGCGCACCACCGTGTGATGCCCGGTCGCATAGTCGTGGCGCTCGTGGGCTTCGCGCCGGAAAGCGCGCACCACGCGGATGCCCCCGAACGACTCGACGACGCGGCCCTCGATCTGCTCGCGGTCTTTACGCATCGAGCGGTAGATCGGCCGAATCCGCCGCACCCACCAAAGGTGCAACAGCATCAGCGGAGGCACGCACAGCGTCGCCGCCAGCGCCAGCCGCCAGTTCCAGTAGAAGATGATGCCCATCGCCACCATCACCTGCACGATCGCCACGCCCGGCGAGATGATCACGAGGTTCAACATCCGCGTGACCGAATCGATATCACCGGAAAGGCGCGACGAGATGCCGCCTTGCTTGGTCGCCTGCAGGCGACTCAGCGGCAGCTTGAGCATGTGGTCGAAAAGCTGCTGGCGCAGGCGATGCACGATGCTGAGGTTCATCACGACCAGGCGGAAGTTGCGCCACGAATCCAGCAACTGCACCACGAGGATCACCGCGATCATCGACCCGCCCATGATGTTCAGCCGCCAGAGCTTTTGCGACATGGTCAGGTCGTCGGCGAGGACCGCGCGATCGATGATCTGCTGCGTGAGGATCGGTTTGACCATGTTCACCAGGGCGGCGAAGACGGCCAGCGTGAAGATCGCCGCCAGCGCCCCGAAGAACGGCCGCAGCCAGCGGGCGTACTGCCGCATGTAGCGTCGGCGCTTGGTGCGGCGCTCACCCCGCGAAGCGGCCGCCCGGTCGCCGCGCTCGTCCATGTGGACATTGGCGCGCCGCTTGGCGCGAAACTCGGCGTAGCGCGATCTGGAACTGGGCGAGCCGTGCATGACCGCTCAGTGTAGGCGGGCCGTGTGATGAATGATCAATTGTCTGATGGCGGGGGGCCAGACGTGCGGTTGGCATTGTCGCCGCCCGAGGGGTTGTTGCCATCGCCGCCGCCTCCGCCGCGCTTCTTGCGACGCCGCCGACGACGACGTTTTTTCCGCTGGCCGCCTTCGGCAGGCTGATCGCCGGTCGGTTGTGACGCATTGGCCTGCGGGGCGTCGGTGTCGGGTTTGGAGTCATTGACCTCGGCGGCGGGGGCGCCGTCGGCGCTTTCGACCTGCTCGTCGCGCAGCGGACGACCGGGCTTGGGCCGGCTGGGTTCGGATCGCTTGCCGCGCGGCTCGGACTGATCGTCGGCCTTCTTTTTCTGCTGCTGTTGCTGGCGGCCGTCGTTGGGAAGGCGTTCGATGTGCTCGACAGGATACGCCTGCCGTTTGCGGCCCTGGTCGAGCTCGACGAGCACGAGCTGCGTCAGAATCTGCGAGTTGATCACGCTGCCGGGCCCGTCGTCGGTCATCACCCGCGCGTTGCGCTTGGGCAACTTCTTGCGAAGGGCCTCGTAGGTTTCATCCTCGTAACGCAGGCAGCACATCAGCCGCCCGCAGCGACCGGAAATCTTCGTCGGGTCCAGCGTCGCTTTCTGCACCTTCGCCGATCGCATCGACACGGGCTTGAGCACTTTGAGAAACTGCTTGCAGCAACAGTGCTGGCCGCAGCGTTCGTAGTCGGCCACGAGCCTTGCCTCATCGCGCGCCCCGACCTGCCGCATCTCCACACGCACGTGAAACTCACCGGCCAGGCGGCGCACCAGCTCGCGGAAGTCGATGCGGTTTTCCGAGGTGAAGTAAAACACGATGCGGTCGCGGCTGATCAACTGCTCGACTTCAACCAGCTTCATCGGCAGATCGAGCTCGCGGATGACATCACGGGCGGCCTTGATGTAGCGGGTTTTTTCCGAGTCGATGCGCGACTGGTCGTTGAGGTCTTCAACGGTCGCGACGCGGAGCACCTTGCCCTCGGTGGTGAAAGGGTACTGCTTGCCGCCGGACTGCTCGATGTAGTCGAGCATTTTCTGGCGGGAGACCGACGAGCCGCACCCGCTGTTGGAGCAGGTGGTGGTGAGCATTTCGGCGAGCTCGACGCCGCGGCTGGTGCGGATGATCAGTTTGGTGCCGCAGCCGAGAACCTGATCGCCGTCGTAGGTCAGCTCGGCGATCTGCTTCATGAAACCGTAGCGGACGACGACCGTCTTCGGCGGTTGCAGTTTTTCGATGGCGGCGGCTTCTTCTTCCTCGGAGAGGATGGGAAGCGGTTCAATAGGCATGTCTCGAACACCTTCATATGGCGAAATGCATCAGCCCTCTGCGCAAAGGAATCAGCGGAGAATTCGTCACACCTCGTGCTCGTCATCGTAATCGTGACTCGTTATCGACACCGATAGGCAGTCTACCGATCGATTACGATGACGAGAAACGATGACGAGCACGAGCACGAAGGCGGCAGATCCCTCACCGAACGAGGGCGATCAGGCACGTCATGTCGTCAGGCGGGGTTTTTATGGCTCCGTCGCGAGGCCTGACACTCGACGACGGGTTCAAACGCACATCAGGGGCGGGCCGATCAGCGACCCGCGGGGTGCGGTGTTCGAGCGGACCATTGTATGGCGAGATTGTCCAGCAATAAAGCGACGTTCACATTCGAGTACAGATCGCGCTCGGCTTCCTGCAGCAGGTCGACGCCCGCGAGCCAGGGTTCGGCCGCCGCCTCGTCGTCGATCGTGCGGGCGGCGCGAAGCTGTGTGCGGCAGATTTCACCGAGCACGCCGAACAGGTGACGGACGCCCGCCTTGTTCGCAGCGTCCTTCGAGGCGTTTTTGTGGTTGTCGACCCACGCCTTGGCGAAGGCCTCGACGCGCTGCGCCATCATCGGCCCAAGCTCGATGACCGGTCGCCCGCCGCCGGCCTGCTTGATCAGCGGCTCCAGCGTGCGATACCACTCATCGAGTCCATACTCGGCTGCCAGCATCGCCTGCCCGAGACTACCCCGGGCAAAACGCGCGATCCACTGCCGCTCGTCCGCCCCCATCGATTCGGCGAACGGCTGATCGCTCAGCCATGTTTCAACCTGCTCATCGGTCAGCAGCGCGAAGGGCACCCGCTGGCAGCGCGAGCGGATCGTCGGCAGCAGGCGATCTTCCTGCGAGGTGATCAGAAACAGGTACGTGCCGGCGGGGGGCTCTTCGAGGCACTTGAGCAGCGTGTTCTGCGAGGTGTCGTTCAGCAGCTCGGCCTCATCGATGATGATGACCTTGTTGTGGTTCATCGCGGCCGAGCGGTAGGCCGGCGTCAACACATGGTCACGGATGACCTCGACGGGGATGCTCATCAGCTTACGGCCGCGGACGGCGGCGTTGTCGCTGAACAGGGCCAGCTCTTTGGTGACGATGTGCAGATCGTTGTGGGCGGCGTCGGGCTGATCGATCAGTTTGCATGAGGCACAGGCCCCGCAGGCTTCGGGCTGACCGGTCAGCGTGGTCTGCGGATCGTGACACAACAGTATGCGGGCGATGCGCACCGCCGTGGTGGCTTTACCGACGCCGGCCGGGCCGTGAAAGATCCATGCGTGGTGCATGCGCCCACTGGTCAGGGCCGAGCCCAGCACATCGATCGCGCGAGTCTGTCCGATGATCCGTTGCATGGTGGACATTGTAGCGGCTGTGTTCAGATGCGGTAGAATGAATGCATGATGAATATGCTGGCTGCTTTGGTGATCGTGGCGGGGCTTTTCGTCGGGCTGGTGCAAGCTGACGAGATCGCGCTGCCGG
This sequence comes from Planctomycetales bacterium ZRK34, assembly GCA_014873095.1. Taxonomy (GTDB): domain Bacteria; phylum Planctomycetota; class Phycisphaerae; order Phycisphaerales; family Zrk34; genus Zrk34. The sequence continues at coordinate 285,107 of CP050848.1, read as the reverse complement.
ACAAGTCGAAGGTGCATGTGTATCTGCTGATGGGCCAGTCGAACATGGCCGGTCGCGGGCCGCTGATCGAGGGCGATCGTGATGACGTCGACGGTGTGATCATGCTCGACAAGTCCGATCACTGGACGCCGGCGCATCACCCGATTCATTTTGACAAGCCGAAGATCGCCGCGTTCGGACTGGCGCTGCCTTTTGCGAAACAGATGAAACAGCAGGCGGGCGACGGCGTGGTGATCGCGCTGGTGCCGTGTGCATTCGGGGGCACGCCGCTGAGCCGATGGGTCAAGGGCGGTGACTTGTATGAAAATGCCGTGCGCCGGGCGAAGATCGCCGCCAGGGACGGCGTCATCATGGGTATGATCTGGCACCAGGGTGAAGCCGACAGCGGCAGTCCGCGGAATGAAACCTACGGCTCGCGCATCACCGGCATGATCGCCTCTCTGCGGGATGATCTGCACACGCCGAAGTTGCCCGTCGTCGTCGGCGAACTGGGCTATTTCTTTGTGAACAAGTCCAAGGGCGCTGCGAAGGTCAACGAGGCATTAAACGACCTGCACAACCACGTCGCCCACACCGCCTGCGCCAGCGCCGAGGGGCTGGGCCACAAAGGCGACACCACCCACTTCGATCGCGAGGCGCTGGTGAAGTTCGGACACCGCTACGCCGAGGCGATGATCAAGCTGCAGCATAAGTGATGACACCTTGCCCGTTGATTCAGCCATGAAACACCTGCTGGTTATCATCGTGCTGTTGGGGCATGCCGGGTTTGTCGCGGGTGAAGACCGCGGGGCCTCGGAGCCGCGTCCGTACAGCGATCGCAAGCCGACGAATGTCGACAAGGAATACAAGCGGTTTCATCCGTATGCGCTGAAGTTGATCGTCACGGGGCGCGTCGACCAGGCGATCAAGTTTCTGAACAACCTGCCCGAGCCGGTGAAGTCCGATCCGCAGACGCAGTTGCTGCTGGACGTGGCCCACGGGCGTTCGTCATGGAAACTGGACGCGGCGACGTGGCCTTTTGAACGAACCCTGCCGCACATTCTGAAAAACCCGGCGGATGTCGGCGGACGCTTCACCATCGCCTTCGGCGGCGGGGCGGGGTACGTGCCGGATCGCGAGCGGATGTGGACGACGATCGGTTCGTTCGACCCCACAGCCCTGTTGCTGCTGGGCGACAACGTGTACATCGATGATCCGCTGACGCCTGAACTGCAGCGCTATCACTACTACCGCCGCCAGTCGCGCCCCGAGTGGCGAAAGCTTGCAGCGAAGGTGCCGGTCTACGCCATCTGGGACGATCACGACTTTTCCACCGACGACAGTTGGGGCGGACCCGAGATCGACAAGCCCGCCTGGAAGCGCAAGGTCTGGGAAATATTCAAGGACAACTGGGCCAACCCGTCCTACGGCGGCGGGGATGAACACCCCGGCGTCTGGTTCGACTTCCGCCTCGGGGATGTTCACTTCGTCATGCTCGACTGTCGCTACTACCGGGAGAATCCGCGTAATGATGAACCGTCGATGCTCGGGGCGTATCAACTGGCGTGGCTGAAAAAGACGCTGGCCGAGTCGGATGCGACATTCAAGGTGATCGTGTCCAGCGTGCCGTGGGCGAAGGACGTCAAGCCCGGCAGCAAAGACACGTGGGACGGCTACGACGCGGAGCGCGAGGCGATCTTCCGCCACATCGCCGAGCGGAAAATCGAAGGCGTCGTGCTGCTGTCCGCCGACCGCCACCGCAGCGATGCTTACAGAATCCATCGCCCCGGCGCCTACGACCTGTACGAATTCAGCAGTTCACGCCTGACCAATCAGCACGTGCACAAGCTCATGCCGCACGCACTGTTCGGGTACAACGAAAAGCCTTCATTCGGCCTCGTCGAGTTCGACACCGCCGCCGCAGACCCGACCGTCACCTACACCATCGTGAATATCGACGGCGAAAAGATTCATACCCTGACCATCAAACGCTCGCAGTTGATCAATCGATGAAGTGCTTCTGAACGCCTTCACACAGAGCGGTGAAGACGGTGTTGGCATCGGGGCGGGCATCGATGACCAGGTAGTGATCCGGGTCGGCGGCCGCCTGGTCGAGGTAACCCTGCCGCACCTTGCGGTGATACTCGGCGCCTTTGAGTTCCATCCGGTCCAGCAGCGGGTTCAGACGGTGCGCCGCGGTCTGCTCGTCGACATCAAACACCACCGTCAGGGCGGGCCAGTCCTTGCCGATCGCCACGTCGGCGACCTGCCGGATGGCGTCGATCGACATGCCCCCGGCGGTACCCTGGTACGCCAGCGTCGACGAGACGAACCGGTCGGCCAGCACGCACTTGCCCGCGCTCAGCGCCGGGCGGATGCGCTCTTCGACAAGCTGGGCGCGGCTGGCCATGTACAGCATCATCTCGCAGCGCACCGCCATGTGGTGATCGCGCTCGATCTCGGGATCCAGCAGCACATTGCGGATGTACTCGCCCACGGCCGTGCCCCCGGGCTCGCGGACTTCCTCCACGCCGAGGCCCGCGGTCTGCACGAAGCGCGAGAAGCGGCGAAACTGCGTGCTCTTGCCCGAGCCGTCCGGCCCGTCGAAGACGATGAAAACCCCGGCCAGATGTCGCGTCCATGCGGTGTCGGTAGTCATGCGGCGGATTGTAATGACAAATCCACCGCGCCGAAACTCACGAAGACAAACCGCAGAGATCGCAGAGAAACGCGGAGGGAAATAGATCAAATCCAATGCCGGGTGCCACACACCGCACTTCGCGGTGTGTGCGCTTGAGTCTCGCGCGTCACACGCACCGCTCCGAGCTGCGATGCGTGGCGCCCCACGCGATTCAGTCGTTGAGCCCCTTGCCATCGAGAATGCGCTGAGCGTGTTTCTCGATGCGGGCGGTGCGTGTTTTGGATTGCTTGGCGCCGGCGAAGTGAATCAGGTAGGCCCGCTGGCGGCCGGGCGTCAATCCCCGGAAAGCCTTTTCAAACGCAGGGTCTTCCTCGAACTTCGCCTGCAGCTCTTCGGGTGTCTCGTGCTCGTCGATCTTCTTGAACGCCACCTTCAACCCGGCCTTCTCCGCTTCGATCGCCTCGCGAATGTACGCCTTGAGCGCAGGCTTGAGCTTCGTGATCTGCCCGGCTTCGGTGAACCGGATCACGCGAGCCGATTGCGTGTTCGGCCCGGGCAGTTCGAGAATGCCCTTGCTGTCTTTCAGCAGCGCCCCCTTGACGAAACTCAGCGTGCAGGCGTCCTTGAACGACCCGAGGAACACGACGTTGTGCCCATCGAACGTGTAGCACGGCACGCGCCACTTGACCTCCTCGGTCAGTCCGCATTCCAGCACGATCCGCCGCAGGGCTTCCAACTCCTGTGACCACGGCTTGTTTTTGCGGATATATCCGTCCACGCTGGGATTCGTTTTGTTCATGGGTTCACACTTTATAAGGTGGGTTACCTCGAAACCAACCGTCGAACCAGATGGCCTTTCCACATCCACAGTCCCGTCACGATCACCACCGGCAGAAAGACGAACCGGAACATGTTGACATACTGCTGAACTTCCTCGGGCGGCCCGTAAATGTAGCCGAGAATCGGCAGGGCGAAGACGAGGTGAATCCAGCGAACAATCGAACGCTTGGTGGCTTCTTTCATAAGTTGTTCCTAAATGCTGCGAGTGAATCGTCGTAAAGGTCAGCGGTCATCGCCCGCGGTGTCCGCCAGGACAACCGCAAGCTGATCGAACATGCTTGCCCAGCCGTAGTCGGCCCCCTTGAACGCCTGCTTGCCATGCGGCTGGTCCAGGTCGAAACCTGTATGTTCGAAGTAGATGCGTGTGCCGTCGCCGTCCGGCTCCAGTCGAAAACTCACCTGCGTGTTCTCGACCGGCCCGGCCACCGACCACGAAAACACCAGCCGCCGGGGCGGCTCGCACACCAGCACTTCACAGCGCACCGTCAAACCTTCGAAACCCACCGCGGGATTCGGCGGCACCTGGAAGGTGAACCGATGCCCGATGCGCGGCTCGAAGTCGTTCGGATGCATCCACTCGGCCAACGTGTCGGAGTCGGTGATCGCCTGCCACACCTGTTGAGGCGGATGCGGCAGGTGAATCTCCCGGCGAATCGTATTGCTCACTTTCTGGACCCCTTGGCAAGCGTCCTGGCAAGACGCTGAAGATGATCATCCCAGAACCGTTCGTAGTGCGCGATCCAGTCACGCACCGGGCTCAGCGCCTCGGGCACCATGCGGTAGCGGCGCTGGCGTCCATGTCGCTGCTCGCTCACGAGCCCGGCGTCCAGCAGAATCCGCAGGTGCTGCGAAACCGCCGGGCGACTGACGCCGAAATGGCGGGCGATGTCGTTGACGGGACGCTCCGACTCGGTCAGCAGATCGAGCATCTGCCGGCGCGCCGGATGACTGATCGCCATAAACACGTCCGACTTTCGACTGGCTGTGACCATGGGGTTAATATATGTAAGCAATTGCTTACTTGTCAAGCGGTGCTGATCACGGCCAGCTCGCATTGGTTCATGGGGCATGTTCGGGCGGCCGCACCGTTCGAGAAAAAGATTCGCGTGGGGCGAGGCAGGTGGTATACTAGGATATTACAGGATGGTCCGCGTCGGGGCGGCCGCCTGGGTCGGGTAACTGATCGATTTCAGTGAGAAAGGATCATGAGCAAGATGATGATTTCACATGGGCTGAGTTGTGCGTTCGGCGGCATTCGTGGCAAGGTGGCGGTGCTGGTGTTGACGCTGGCGGCGATCACATCGCAGGCCTCGGCGCTGATCGTGACCCAGACCGGCACGCTCTACGGCCTGCAGCAGAATCCGCAGAGCCAACTCGTGACCTACGACACCGCCACCGGGGCTCGGACCGTCGTCGGCCCGCTCGGCCAGGACTTCCCCATCGCGCTGACCTATGACACCACCGACGGGGTGATGTTCGGCGTCAGCGGCCTTGCCGGCGGCGACAACCTGATCACCATCGACACCGCCACCGGGGCCGGTTCCATCGTCGGCGCGATCGGGTACTCCGGCGTCTCGGGTCTGGCCTACGACGCCACGACCGGCACGCTGTTCGGCCTGACCGTCGTCGGGGGCAACCAACTGATTTCGATCGACCCGATGACCGGGGCCGGTACGCTGATCGGCGCGACCGGACTCGGCGGCTCCAGCAGCCTGACCGTTGACCACGACGGCACGCTCTACAGCATCGACACCTCCAACGGCAACCTCGTCACGATCGACAAGGGCACCGGAGCCGCCAGCAGCGTCGGCGCGACGGGCAGCTCGTTCGTCGCCGGCCTCGCCTTCGACGCCGCCACCGACACGCTCTACGCCCAGGACCTGGGCGCCGGCGAACTGCTCACCATCGACCCCACCACCGGCGCCGCCTCCACCGTCGCCACCGGCGTGAGTTCCGCGACCGGCCTGGCCTTCGTCCCCATCCCCGAACCCGCGACCTGCTTCCTGTTCGGCCTCAGCACCCTCCTGCTCCGCCGCCCTCGCAACCGGTAAGCAGAGCGGGGCGTCGACCCGCGCCTTGATGTGGTACCGACGCCTTTTCTTTCTTCGCCATGTTGCCGGCGACAGCTGGTGGCGGGGTTTTCATTTATGTGGCCCGACAGTATTATCGAAGTTCTACACAAGGGGGCGACTAATGAAGTACATTGTCACATCGACCGTGTTGCTGCTGGCCGTATTTGCTTTCGCTGGGGATGCTGATGGGTGGGAATTCCAAACGATGAAGGCCAAGGCCGCAGCGGTGAAATATGAGCGCGCAATTGAGAAAGCAGAAGCGTCCAGGGATCGCGCTGTTGCAGAGGCGACCCAACAACTACGCGCTGATCTGCTGGAGGCACAGACCGACGCTACGCGAGCAGGAAATTTAGACGAAGCTGTGCGAATCCGCAGTGCGATGCGGCAGCTTGCCGCTGACGGCGAGCATTCAACTAAGCCTAATGACGCCGGACTCGACGCCATCATCGGCAAAACATGGATATGGATAAAAGGTGAGAGTGATACGCGGGTACGCGTCAGGTTTGAAAAGAGTGGCGTGTATTACATGCTTGAACCAAGCGGAGAAAAGCGCCCCGGTCGATGGAAGCCTGTAGACGCCTATCACGCCCACGCTGTCAATCCAGATGGAGCGACAACAAGGTTTACATTTGACAACGAAGCGGGCACGTTTTTGGCGATCACGGATAACGGCGCTATACGCATTGGGAAGCTTGAAAACTGAGCATTCCTCACTGGACAAGAATAGGGAAGTAGCACATATATCACCCGCCGCCCTCGCAACCGGTAAGCAGGGCGGATCATCACCTCGCGCCTTGATGTGGTTCCGGGGCCTTTTCTTTCCTCGTCAATATACGTGCTTATCCCTTTTTCTTACCCGTCCCATGTAACACACATCTACCGTAGACCTGCCCAGATGTCAATAAAAAGGTTCCTGACATGCCCTGTAGAAAAGCTCTGATGTTCGGCGCGTGTTCGGTTGCGCGGTTGGGCCCAAGGCGTTAGATGATGAACGATGAGCCTGACATCCAAGTCGCCACGGAGGGTGACGGCGATGGCCCTGGGGGTCGGCCGGCGGGTGCTGCCGCGCTATGGTCACCGGTTCTCGCGTCACGACTTCACGCTGCCGCAGTTGTTCGCCGTCCTCGTACTGCGGCAGTTCACACGCAACGACTATCGCGGCATCGTCGCCATGCTCATCGACTGGCCGACGCTGTGCGGCGACATGCAGTTTGCGAAGGTGCCGCACTTCACCACGCTGCAGAAAGCCGAGCGGCGGTTGCTGCGCGACGCGCTGATCCGCCGCATGCTCGCGCAGACTGTGGCGCTGCTGCATCGTCATCCGGACACATCGCTGGAGACTTCGCCGCTGATCGCCGAAGCGATCGACACTGCCGCCGCCGACTCGACCGGCTTCGAACTCGACGGCGCCAGCCGATACTTTGTGCGAAGAAAAGCGCGATCGCCGGGTTTGTATCAAACCACGACCTATCGCCGCTTCGCCAAGTTGGGCGTCGTGGCCGACTGCGACAACCACCTGATCCTCGGCACCCACGTCACGATGGGCCCGCGCCCCGACGTCGATCAACTGCTGCCGCTGATGCATGGCATGTGCGTCAACGCCGTACCGCAACGGCTGATCGCCGACGCCGGTTACGACTCCGAACCCAACCACATCCTGCTGCGCGAATACCTGAACATCACCTCGCTGATCCCCGCCACCGCCGGTCGACCGACGTTGAAACTGCCAACCGGCAAATGGCGTTACCTCATGGCAACCGACTTCGACGACGAAACCTACGGCCAGCGCTGGCAGGTCGAGACCGTGATGTTCATGCTCAAACGCCACTTTGGCTCCGCCCTCACGTCAAGAATGTATCAAACCCGCCGCCGCGAAATGAATCTCCGCGCCGTCACCCACAACCTGATGATCCTCAGATTTGCAGAGCTTTTCTACAGGGCATTCCTGACACCTTTTCTTGCTTGACACCTTTTCTTGCTGCCAGGAACCTTTTTTGTTCTGGCGGATTTCTTTACAATAGCGATCAGACTACAGTCGTACGTCCGCAGCTCGGGGAGTCTTGTAGTACACTTGGTGAAGGTCAACTACATTTCCATCTTTGTAACATACGTCGCCATTTGTCACGATCAAATCCCGCTTAGCTTGAGACAAACGCTGAGCTTGAGCGACAGTCAGCGACGGCGAAGCCCAAAAGAAAGCCAATTCCGGCAACTGGGCAAGTAGATCAAGGTCATCCGCCTGTAGGCGAGTCGCAGTAATACAAAGTTCATGTAATCGCTTACACACCAGAAGATTGGCGACGGAATGAATCGGCGGTTGACTCTGGATCATCAACGAGCGCAAGCCCATGATTTTACCCAATGATGTGTAGTCCACATCCGGGCAACTTGCGATGGTGCAAAAGATTGCTTGGGTGGGCGCAAATTCTCTGAAACGCTTGCAGTGGACGACGTCCAGACTTTTGATGCCGTCTCCCGAGAGACCTTCGGTGGTGGTGATCCTGCTCTGGCCTACGGTCAAATGCCTCTCAATCGGCTGCTTGAACCTGCTCAAATCATCATCGGGCCAGCGATAGACCACCAACTCATCAAGACCGGCTATCTGGCCCACCGCTTCCGCCAACCAACTTCGGGTTCCCACAGATACCCAGAGGTTCTGAATATTCAATTTAGGAAGAATTGTCGCCAACGAACGAGGTGGTTTTTTAAGATCAATTGCTAAATGTGTGAGACGATTAGCACCCGGCATAGCTTCAAAGTCACTGAGATTATTTCCCTGTAGATGGAGATCAACTAGTTTCGGGAAGTATGCCATCCAATTCATAGTCTGGAACATTGAATCGTATTCGACAACAATGCTCTTGACTTCATGCCACCTCGTATCCCGCGCCATCCGTGCGATCAGCTTCTCAGTCTTTGCATTTTGGGGCACACTACAATTCAGTCGAACCTGCGTGATTCCTGCTGGAAACTTCCATGTTCCCGGGTTCGCTTCGTCGACACATGCCCACTTCGGAAAGGTTGTTGCGGCAGAATTATTCATCGTAATGGTTCTGAATCAGGGCGGCAGGTGAGTAGGGTTGAAGGAAAGAAAAGGTGGGAAAGAAAAGGTGTCAGGCAGCAAGAAAAGGTGTCAAGCAAGAAAAGGTGTCAGGAATGCCCTGTAGAAAAGCTCTGCAAATCTGAGGATCATCAGGTTGTGGGTGACGGCGCGGAGGTTCATTTCGCGGCGGCGGGTTTGATACTTTCGTGATGTCAGGGCGGAGCCAAAGTGGCGCTTGAGCATGAACATCACGGTCTCGACCTGCCAGCGCTGGCCGTAGGTCTCGTCGTCGAAGGCGGTGGCCATGAGGTAACGCCATTTGCCGGTCGGCAGTTTGAGCGTCGGACGACCGGCGGTGGCGGGGATCAGCGAGGTGATGTTCAGGTATTCGCGCAGCAGGATGTGGTTGGGTTCGGAGTCGTAGCCGGCGTCGGCGATCAGCCGTTGCGGCACGGCGTTGACGCACATGCCGCCCATCAGCGGCAGCAGTTGATCGACATCGGGGCGCGGGCCCATCGTGGCGTGGGTGCCGAGGATCAGGTGGTTGTCGCAATCGGCCACGACGCCGAGTTTGGCGAATCGGCGATAGGTCGTGGTTTGATACAAACCCGGCGATCGCGCTTTTCTTCGCACAAAGTATCGGCTGGCGCCGTCGAGTTCGAAGCCCGTCGAGTCGGCAGCGGCAGTGTCGATCGCTTCGGCGATCAGCGGCGAAGTCTCCAGCGATGTGTCCGGATGACGATGCAACAGCGCCACGGTCTGCGCGAGCATGCGGCGGATCAGCGCGTCGCGCAGAAGCCGTCGCTCGGCCTTCTGCAGCGTGGTGAAGTGCGGCACCTTCGCAAGCTGCATGTCGCTGCACAGCGTCGGCCAGTCGATGAGCATGGCGACGATGCCGCGATAGTCGTTGCGTGTGAACTGCCGCAGTACGAGGACGGCGAACAACTGCGGCAGCGTGAAGTCGTGACGCGAGAACCGGTGACCGTAGCGCGGCAGCACCCGCCGGCCGACCCCCAGGGCCATCGCCGTCACCCTCCGTGGCGACTTGGATGTCAGGCTCATCGTTCATCATCTAACGCCTTGGACCCAACCGCGCAACCGAACACGCGCCGAACATCAGAGCTTTTCTACAGGGCATGTCAGGAACCTTTTTCGTTCTTTTTCGGGCGTCCGCGGGGTCGCAGGGTGCTTTGGGGATTCAATTGTTGCGCAGTGCGTTGAATCCATGACGGTCCCCCGTACGGGCTGCCGCGGTTGACGCTGCGACGCAGGGCTTCCAACTCCGCGCCCGTCTGCGGCTGGTTCACATAATAAAGAATAGGGGAGTAGCACATATATCACCTCGCCTCTCGAGCGGATTCAATTTTGAAGCGCAGCATTTGGTGACGATGACGGAATGGGGGCCGGAGTTTGGACACGGGGGTATTGTCCGATGTTGGGAGGGATGGGGCAAGGGGTTTGTGATTTGATGAGCAGGCCTCTGGACGGCGTTGAGTTTCGGTATCGAGGTCAGGGCACCGACCCTGATCGCGGAGATCGGCCCCGGAGGGGGCGGCTATATGGGGGCGGAGGGTGACGTGAATGTGCGCATGGGGGTGTCGCGGGGAATTTGGTTTTCAATGAATTCGCCTTTTTGGGGGCGACGGGAATGTGCGCGCGGGGGCGTTGGCGGGGGTGGAAAGGCGGGGGCGCGCACGGGGGTGTCGCGGCGTACCTCCGTGGTGCGCGCGGAATGGCAATAAACGGGGTGAAAACGCTTAAAACGGGTCGATTTTTGCCTCGCTGGTGCGCATGTTGGTGGTTGATTTGTCGTGGTGTGCGCATCAGCGCGTCGCGGGGCGGTGGGTGGCGGGGATTTTGGGGTGGAAATGGGGGGTGAAGTGCGGGGGAACGAGAAGGGTGAGTTTGTGGGTTTTTGTGTGGGTTGTGCGCGCGGGGAGAAGGCGGACCCCGACGACTCGGCTTCGCCTCGTCATCGGGCTTGGGGGGCGGAGCCGGGGAGGGGTCAGGATTGGGGTTCGATGGGTTCGACGGCCTTCATGGCGCGGCGGGCGCCGGTGAGGTAGGGCAGGCCGCTGAGGATGGTGGCCAGGACGGTGGCATAGACGAAGCCGTCGCGGACCCAGGCGGTCCAGGGTTTTTCGATGGGGTCGAGCCAGACGATGAACAGGACGGTGGGGATGGTGATCGACTGGAGGATCATCTTGAGCTTGCCGAAGAGATTGGCCCCGAAGGCGGCGCCCTGGCCTTCGAGCTCGCCGCGGATGCTGGTGACGAACAGCTCGCGGGCGAGGATGACGACGACCATCCAGGGGTAGATGCCGGTGACCATTGTCAGAAAGCGGCCCTCTTCGACGGCTTCGGGGATGATGAATCGCGGACCGGCCAGGTAGATGAAGGCTCCGATGACGAGGACCTTGTCGCAGAAGGGGTCCATGATGCGGCCGAAGCGGGACTCGACCTGCCAGCGGCGGGCGAGGTGGCCGTCGAGCATGTCGGTGATGGCGGCGAGAATGAAGACGATGCCGCTGATCCAGAGCGTCAGGGCCTGGACATCACCGCCGGGGCCTTCGTAGCGGTAGAGGTTGAGCACGACGAAGAAGATACCCGCCAGCACAAGCCGCATGATCGTCAGCAGGTTGGGCAGTTGTCGGTACATGGTCGATATCGGGGCGCAAGGGCCAACTGGGGGCGATGGCGGGGGGCTGGTGGATTTGCGATCACTGTATCACGGTCGGCCGGTCCACGCACCCCGGCGGTGGGGCGAACTTGGGTGAATGCCTCATGATTGTTTGCGAGGTTTATGTTATCATGGAACTTAGAGTGAGGGGATGCGTCTGAATAGGCCTGTTGCACCCTGGAGGCTCCATCGATGCGTCAAGTATGGCTTGCGATTGTTTTTATTGTTGCCTTGATGCCGCCGGTACTGCGGGCGGAGATCACCGATGCCGAAATCGACAAAGGCATCGAGGATATCAAAAAAATCCTCTACAGATCGCAGAATAAGGCCGGCTTATGGGATAATCCCAAGGGGCCTGATGACGCCGGTGGAGAAGGCCGCAACTGGGGCGGACCCACCGCGCTGATCACCTACGCGCTGTTGACGGCCGGCGAAAGCTACCAGAGCCCCAAGCTCAACCGGGCGGTGCGCTTTTTGTCCGACGAAGTGAAGATGGTCGGGCTGTATGCCGTGGCCTGCCGGGCGCATGTGTGGTCGCACCTGCCGGATATGTTCCACGGCAAGCTCCGCGAAGACCTCTACTGGCTCCAGCAGGCCGCCCACCCGGTCAACACCGGCGGCGTCAGCTTCCGCTACCTGCAGGACTCCAAAGACTGGGACAACTCGACCGCCCAGTACGGCGTGCTCGGCATGTGGGAAGCGGCCAAGCGGAATCTCCCGGTCGGCGGAAATTTCTGGGCCGGTTTCGAAAAACACGCCATCGCCACGCAGAACGACGACGGCGGCTGGTCCTACACACAGGGTGAATCACGCACCTCGATGACGACGGCCGGCCTGGTCATGCTCTTCATCACGCAGGACTATCTGCACCGCCAGGACTTCCGCGGCGTCGGCCGTGCCGCCAAGCACCCCCTGCAGGCGGTCATCGACAAGGGCCTGGGCTGGCTGGATAAAAACTACAAACCCGGTGTCAACGTCAACGGCGGCAGCCCGCACTACACCATGTACGGCATCGAGCGTGTCGGCATCGCCTCCGGCCGCAAGTACCTCGGCAATAAAGACTGGTACCGCACCGGCGCCGAGTGGATTCTCAGCAATAAAGGCTCGGGCACCAACGCCGCCTTCAGCCTGCTGTTTCTCGTCCGCGGCCGCGTGCCGGTGTTCATCAACAAGCTTGAAATCCCCGGCTATGACTGGAACAACCGCCCCTACGACCTGGCCCGTCTGACCGAGTGGGTCAGCGATGAGGTCGAGCAGTCGATGAACTGGCAGGTGATTCCCATCGGCGTCAGCCCTGAGCACTGGCTGGACGCGCCGATTCTGTACCTCGCCTCGCACGAGCCGCTCGCGCTCTCCGAAGAGCAGGAACAGCGCATCAAACGCTTCATCGATCTCGGCGGCATGCTGATCACCAGCGCCGATGATTCGTCGACCGCCTTCACACAGTCGGTCACCGACCTGATGAAGAAGCTGTATCCTCTCTATGATCAGGAACTGATCAAACCCGACGATGAACTCATGAACGTCGTCTTCCGGTTGGAGTCCAACCGACTCGGCGCCAAGTCCATTCACAACGGCATTCGCCACCTCGCGGTCCACCTGCCGCGTGATGTGTCATGGACGCTGCACTCGACCAACCACACCGACCCGATGCCGTGGCAGTTCTTCACCAACGCGTATTACTACGCCACCGAAAAGGGCCGCCTCCGCAATCGCCTCGATCAGCACTACCTGGCCCGTGAAAAAGACCGCGGCGGGCCGGATGTCACCGTCGTCCGCGCCAGCTACGACGGCAACTGGAACCCCGAACCCCTCGCGTGGGAAATCCAGTCCAACTACATGTACAACGCCCGCAAGGCCAACGTGAAGCTCAAGTCGGTCGAACTGGCCAAGCTGCCGGATCCTTCCGAGGCGCCGTTCGTTCACGTGGCCGGCACCACGGCGGTCGAGTTCAACGATGCCCAGCAGGAAGCCGTCAAGCACTACGTCAACGCCGGCGGCGTGCTCTTCTTCGAAAACGCCGGCGGCGCGGGCAACTTCGCCGACTCGGTGATTCAGATGCTCGGCAAGGCCTTCCCCAACGAGCGCGTGCGCCCGGTTTCGACCGCCGCGAATCTGATCACCGGCAAGAACATCAAAGGCTTTGACATCTCCAACATCGACTACCGCGCCTATGCGACGCTTCGCATGGGGCAGGTCGACACGCCGCGCCTGCTCACGTTGAACATCAACGACAAACCCCGCGTGATCATCTCCGGCGAAGACCTCTCCGAGGCGATGCTCGATCAGCCCGTCTGGGGTGTGTTCGGTTACGACAGCCCCTCGGCCCACAAGATCATGAGCAACCTCGTGCTCTACGCCATGTACGGCAACAATCCGCCCAAGCCGGACAAACCCGAAGAAAAGCCGGCTGAAAAGCCCGCCGAAGCGAAGAAGTCCGCCGACGCCAAACCCGAGGCGAAAAAAGCTGACAACGCCAAACCGGCCGAGAAGAAGCCCGCTGAAAAGAAGCCGGCCGCCAAGTAAATTTCATCATGCCTGAATGCGAAACGCCCGTCATGCCGCTGATTCACGCGGCAACGGGCGTTTTTGCTGTGTTTTCAGGTCGGTGAAATATCGCAAATAACCAGCGCAAATCATCATGGACGCCCCGGGGCCCGGCGATATGATGCGATCAGTTGCCCATCCGCTGGAGGCCCCCGCACATGTTGTCACGCTGCTGGTCGATGCTGATCGTCTCGCTCGTTGTGAGCGTTGGTGGACCCGCCACGTTTGCAGCCGGCGGGTCTGATTCGGGGCGCCTGCATGTGTTGATGCTCGGCGACGGTGGTCATCACCGCCCCGCCCAGCGACTGGTCGACATCGCGCCGTACCTGCTGCACCGCGGCATCGATCTGGTTTACACCGATGACATCGACGACCTGAACGCCGTCAGTCTGGCGCGCTACGACGCACTGCTGCTTTACGCCAACATCGACACAATCAGTGACGATCACGCGCGGGCGCTGTTGGATTACGTCGCCGGGGGGGGCGGCTTCGTGCCGGTTCACTGCGCCTCGTACTGCTTCCGCAACAATCCGAAAATTGTCGCGCTGATCGGCGGCCAATTCAAGAGCCACGAAACCGGAACCTTCCGCACGAAAATCATCGCTCCCGATCACCCGGTCATGCGAGACTTCGCCGGTTTTGAAAGCTGGGATGAAACCTACATCCATACGCTGCATAATCCCCAGCATCGGACTGTGCTCAGCGAGCGCGACGGCGAGCCGTACACGTGGGTCAGAACACACGGCAAGGGACGCGTGTTTTACACCGCCTGGGGGCATGACCAGCGCACGTTCACCAATCCCGGCTTCCGCGAACTGCTGGAGCGCGGCATCCGCTGGGCCTGCGGTGATGATAGCCCGGCGGCGACGATCACCAGGCGGCCCGTGCTCGAGCCGTTTGAATATGTGAAGACCGACAAGGTGCCGTACTACCCGCCAGGTGGTGACCGCAGCGGCACGGGCGTGTGGAACCTGATGCCCAAACCGCTGAGCCCCGCCGAGTCGATGAAACACGCGATCACGCCGGCTGGTTTTGACCTGAAGCTGTTCGCCTGTGATCCGCAGATCAAAAAGCCCGTGTGCATGGCGTGGGACGACCGCGGGCGACTCTGGGTTGCCGAGACGATCGATTATCCCAACCGCATCGCTCCCGATGAAGGTCGCGACCGCATCACGATCTGTGAAGACACTGATCACGATGGCATAGCCGACAAGTTCACCGTCTTTGCCGAGGGGCTCAACATTCCGACCAGCATGTGCTTCGCCAATGGCGGGCTCATCGTGTTGCAGGCGCCGGACACGCTGTATTTTCAGGATATCGATAACGACGATGTAGCCGATGTCCGCCGGGTGCTTTTTACCGGCTGGTCCAAACACGACACGCACGCCGGCCCGAGCAACCTCCGCTACGGACTGGACAACTGGATCTACGGTACAGTCGGTTACGCGGGGTTCAACGGCGTCGTCGGCGGTGAGCATCACAAATTCTCCATGGGCATCTACCGCTTCAAGCCCGACGGCTCAAAGCTCGAATACCTCCGCGCGACCAACAACAACACCTGGGGGCTCGGCCAGAGCGAAGACGGACTCATCTTCGCCTCCACGGCCAACAACAATCCCTCAAATCACCTGCCCATCGCCAATCGCTATTACCAGCGCGTCGCAGACTTCAAAGCTGCGGCGCTGCGCCCGATCGCGGATTCATCCCGCTTTCTTCCGATCACCGACAAGGTCCGCCAGGTCGACGTGCACGGGGGATACACCTCCGGCGCCAGTCATTCGATCTATACCGCCCGCGCCTATCCACGCGCGTATTGGAACTCGACCGCCTTCGTGAATGGTCCGACCGGCCACCTGCTCGGCGTCTTTCGCCTGATGCGCCATGGCACGGCGGTCTCGTCACACAACCCGTTCAATCTTGTCGTTGGTGATGATGAGTGGTTCGCGCCGATCATCGCCGAGGTTGGCCCCGATGGGGCCGTGTGGTTTCTCGACTGGTACAACTACATCGTTCAGCACAACCCCACCCCCAAGGGCCGCGAGACCGGCCCCGGCAACGCTTACATCAATGACCTTCGTGACAAGCGACACGGCCGCGTCTACCGCGTTGTTTACAAGGATGCCCCGCAGTACAAGCCCCATGACCTGACACGCAGCACGCCGCAGCAACTGGTCAACACGCTGGTCGACACGAACATGCTCTGGCGTCTGCACGCTCAGCGTTTGCTTGTTCAGCGCGGTTTGCCGGATGTCGCCTCGTCGCTGATTTCGCTGGTGCAGGATACCAGCGTCGACGAAGTCGGCCTTAACACCGGGGCGATACACGCCCTGTGGACGTTGCACGGCCTGCACCTGATCGACGAGGCCCATCCGATGGTGCTCGCCGTCGCCTTCGGGGCGCTGCGTCATCCGTCTCCCGGTGTGCGCCGCAACGCGCTGCAGGTATTGCCATCGTCTGCCGCCACGGTCGATGCAATTCTCAAAGCCGGTTCGCTGAATGACGACGATGCGCAGGTGCGCCTGGCCGCACTGTTGGCCCTGTCGGAATGTCCGTCGTCGACTATCGCCGGGGCGTCGATCTTCGGCATGATCGCCGAGTCGCGGAATTTTCAGGACGCCTGGTTGCCCGATGCCGCCACGATCGCCGGGGCGCGACACAGCGCCGGCTTCCTCGCCGCTGCCGACTCTGCTCGCAAGGCGGCTCCGCACGACGATCAACCCAAAGTCGGGCCCAACCTCATGCCGAACGCATCCTTTGAAGAGATTCAAAACGGTCAGCCCGTTGCTTGGAAAGTCCGCAACTACAACGGCCCGGCCGATCACGCGATCGTCGAGGCCGGCCGCACAGGCGACCACTGCCTGAAAATATCGTCGAGCGTAGGGTCGGATACGAGTTGGTTTGTCGATGTGCCCGTTACACCCGGCGCCCTGTACCGACTCAGCGGGTGGGTGAAGACCGACAGCGTCAAAGGCGCCCGCGGCGGGCTGTTCAATGTGCACGGCCTGAAGGATGGCGTGACCGACGCGATCAGCGGCTCGCAGGATTGGACCCGCGTGCAACGTGAGTTCCGAAACGACAGCCGCACCCGCTTCAGCATCAACTGCCTCTTCGGCGGGTGGGGTAAGTCGACGGGGACCGTGTGGTATGACGACGTGAGCCTGGTGATGGTTCACGAACTGCCGACCGAACCGCTGCAGCGTGTGATCCGGCGCGTGGCCGCGGATGCCGAGGCTCGTCAGAGCGGGGCGATCGCCGGCGCAGCGAGGTCTGGCAAGCCGCTGGATCAAGGCGGCGATCCCGCACGCGGACGCGCCATCTTCTTCAAGAACGAACTGGTCGGCTGCGTTCGTTGTCACAAGGTCGCCAACGAAGGCGGCGACGTCGGCCCCGATCTTTCCGACATCGCCAAACGCACCGATCGGGCCTACATCCTCGAATCCCTGATCGACCCGAACGCGAAGATCGCCGAGTCGTACAAGCAGTCGCCGATCTCGCCGATGCCCCCGATGCAGTTGCTGATTTCCGACGACGAGATTCGTGATCTGGTTGCCTTCCTCAGCACGCTCAAGTAATGGAGACGGATTTTGATTCGATCAATCATCGTTGCCGTGGCGTGGTGTCTACTGGCCGCCGGTCCGCTGATGGCGCAGAAGTACACGCTCGATGCGTTTGACCGGCAGAAGCTGGATGATCAGTTTTATGCCGAAGGCGCCGCCGTCGGAGACATCGATGGCGACGGCCACGCGGACATCATCGCCGGGCCGTACTGGTTTGCCGGGCCGAAGTTTGAAAAGCGGCACGAAATTTATCCGCCCAAGGCGTTCGGCCGCAAGGGGTACAGCGACAACTTCATCGCGTTTACTCACGACATCGACGGCGACGGGCGCGTCGATGTGCTCGTGCTCGGATTCCCGGGTAAGGCAGCGCGGTGGTATCGCAACCCCGGGCCGGCGGCGCTGGATCAGCACTGGCCCGTGCATGTGGCGATCAACGGGGTCGACAATGAATCGCCGACCTTTGCGGATGTGACCGGCGACGGGCAGCCCGAGATCGTGTGCATGCATGAGGGGAAGATCGGCTACGCCTCGCCCGGGAAAGATCCGACACAGCCGTGGACATTTACTGCGGTGACGCCGAAAGGACCTTATCAGCGGTTCACACATGGGTTGGGTTATGGCGATATCGACGGCGATGGTCGCACCGATCTGCTCGAAAAAAACGGATGGTGGCGCCAACCGGCAGATTGGGATGGCAAAACACCCTGGGCGCATCACGAATACAAGTTCAGCGGGGCCGGCGGGGCGCAGATGCTCGTGTTCGATGTCGATGGTGACGGCGACAACGATGTCGTCACCGCGCTGAACGCACATGCCTACGGATTGGCCTGGTTTGAACAGACACGCGACGGCGATCAAATCACGTTTCAGCGTCACGACATCATGACCGACTCGCCGGCGGGCAACCGCTTCGGCGTGGCGTTCAGTCAGCTTCATGCCCTGGCGCCGGTGGATCTCAACGGCGATGGGCTTACCGATTTCGTCACCGGCAAACGCTGGTGGGCACACAACGGGCACGACCCCGGCACGGCCGATCCCGCGGTGGTGTACGGGTTCATCCTCCAGCGACACGACGACGGCGTCGAATTCGTCCCGCAACCGATCGACAACGACTCGGGCGTCGGCACGCAGGTGACCGTCGGCGATGTCAACGGCGATGATCTGCCCGACATCGTGGTGGCCAACAAGAAGGGTGTCTTCGTGCATCGCCACACCCGGCGAAACGTCAGCCGCGGCGAATGGTTCTGGGCGAATCACCCGGCGATGAAGGCGGTCGGCAAGAACCCGCAGCAGACCGCAGCGGGGATGACCGTGCCGAAGGGGTTTGAAGCGACGCTGGCCGTCGGCGAGCCGGATGT
The DNA here is from genome assembly GCA_014873095.1 of Planctomycetales bacterium ZRK34. GTDB lineage: Bacteria > Planctomycetota > Phycisphaerae > Phycisphaerales > Zrk34 > Zrk34. The sequence goes on along the minus strand of CP050848.1, from coordinate 266,390 downwards.
GCATCAGCCGATCGCGTTCACGATCGATGCACGCGGCCGGTTGTGGGTAGCGGAAAACTATTCGTACCCCGACTGGGCCCCGACGGGTCATGACCGCATCATGATCTACGAAGACACCGACGGCGATGGTTACTTCGACAAGTCGACGATGTTCTACGACAAGCTGAACTTCGTCAGCGGGATCGAGATCGGCTTCGGGGGTGTGTTTGCCGGATCACCGCCGAATCTGCTGTTTATCCCCGATCGTGACGGCGACGACAAACCCGACGGCGAGCCGACCGTGCTGCTCGACGGATTTGGCCATAACGACACGCACGAAACGCTCAACAGCTTCATCTGGGGGCCGGACGGGTGGCTGTATGGTTGTCACGGCGTGTTCACCCATTCGCGCGTGGGCCGGCCGGGCACGGCGGACGATCAGCGTGTACCGCTGAACGCGGGGGTGTGGCGTTATCACCCGGTGACGCATCGCTTCGAGGTGTTTGCCGAGGGCACGTCGAACCCGTGGGGCGTCGACTTCGACGATCGCGGGCAGTGTTTCATCACGGCGTGTGTGATCCCGCATTGTTATCACCTCACGCTCGGGGGGCGATATCAGCGGCAGGCGGGGCGGCACTTCGAGCCGTACACATACGATGACATCAAAACGATCGCCGACCACAGCCACTTCGCCGGCGGCATGCGTGACTTCGGTACCGATGCGATGGACAAGGCCGGCGGCGGACACGCCCACGCCGGCGCGATGATCTACCTCGGCGACAACTGGCCGCAGGCGTATCGCGGCAAGCTGTTCATGAACAACATCCACGGCAACCGCATCAACATGGATGTACTGACCCCCAGCGGGTCGACCTTCACCGCATCGCACGGCGCCGACTTCATGCTCGCCAACGACAAGTGGTATCGCGGGCTTTACCTTCGATACGGGCCGGACGGCGGCGTCTTTGTCAGCGACTGGTATGACCCTCGCGCCTGCCACCAGCAGCGCCCGCATGATCGCACCAACGGCCGCGTGTACAAAATTACCTACGGCAAGGTCGATCCGGTCAAAGTCGACCTCGAATCGTTGGCCGATGCCGAGCTCGTGAAACTTCAAACGCACGCCAACGATTGGTATGTGCGCACCGCCCGGCGGATACTGATGCAGCGCTTCGCGGCGGGTCAACTCAGCGGCGAGGTGCGACCCGCCTTGATCAAACTGCTCGATGAGCAGAAAGACACCGGCCGGCGGCTGCGTGCGATGTGGGCGCTGCACGTGACCGGGGGGTTCGACGAGGCACTGACGCTGCGGCTGTTGGACGATGCTGATGAATATGTTCGCGCCTGGGCGATCGGACTGTCGGCAGAAGACGGCGAGTTGTCACCCACGGAGCATCAGAAGATCGTCGCGATGGCGCAGCGCGACCCGTCGGTGGTGGTGCGGCGTTACCTGGCGTCGGTGATGGGGCGTCTGCCGATCCAGCAGCGGTGGGAACTTGCATCGGGACTGATAACGCGCAGCGAAGATGCCGGCGATGCGAATATTCCGCTGCTGGTTTGGTATGGCGTCGAGCCGCTGGTGAAAGCGGACCCCACACGGGCGATCGGGTTGATCGATGGGTGCAGGCTGCCGACGGTTCGTCAGTACATCGTGCGTCGGGCCGCATCGCAGGAGCGGACGATGGGGCCGCTGGTTCAGCGGTTGGAAAAGACCTCGGATCAGGCGACGCTGAAGTGGATGCTCGCCGAGATGCGAAAAGCGATGGCGGATCGACCGCGCGCGGCGATGCCCGCGGGATGGGACACGGTGTACCCCCGGCTCAGCGTCAGCGAGGATGCACAGGTTCGTGATGATGCGCAATTTCTGGCGGTGCGATTCGGCGACCAGCGGGCTTTTCCGTTGTTGCGGAAGATCGTTGCGGATGGCAAAGCGACCAAGGAGCAGCGACTGGCGGCGATGGACATTCTGATCGCGGGTGCGGACGCTGAGGCGATGTCGACGTTCGTGTCGGTGCTCGACGAGCCGGCACTGCGGCATAAGGCGCTGCAGGGATTGGCCGTGGCGGAATATGCCGATGCGCCGGCGGCGATACTGAAACATTACAAGCAGTTCACCGACGAGCAGAAGCAGGCTGCGGTGGCAACGCTCAGCACACGACCGAGCTACGCGGCGACGCTGATGCGGGCGGTCGGCGAGGGCAGGGTTCAGCGGGCGGATGTGCCGCTGTTTGCTGTGCGGCAGATGCTGGCGTTCAAGGATGATTCGCTGAACGCACTCATCGACAAGCACTGGGGCAAGATTCGTGATCTTTCCGCCGACACGCGCCAGCAGATCGCCAAGTGGAAACAGACGCTCAACTCGGCGTACATGAAAACCGCCGATGTTCACCACGGGCGCGTCATGTTCAACAACCTCTGCGCCGCCTGTCACACGCTCTACGGCGAAGGCGGCAGCATCGGCCCTGACCTGACCGGCTCCAACCGCGCCGACCTCGACTACCTGCTCGAAAACGTCGTCGACCCCAATGCCACGATCGGCCGTGATTACCAGCTCGTCGTGATCGCCATGAAGGACGGGCGAGCCGTGTCGGGCATGATTCGTGGGCAAACCGATACGGGCATCACGCTGCAGACGGCGACGGAGCGCGTCGTCGTGCCGCGTGACGAGATCGCCTCGCAGCAGGTGATGCCGATGTCGATGATGCCGCAGGGGCTGCTGGCGACGATGCAGGATTCGGATGTGCGCGACCTGGTCGCTTACCTGGCCAGCCCGCATCAGGTGACATTGCCTGGCGCGGCCCCACCGATCGAAGGCGATGCGTTGAAGGTGGTCAAAGCGACGGCCGGCAACGTGCGCCCGCAGAACATGGGCGGTTTCAGCGGGGACCACTGGTCGGGGGATGTACATCTATGGTGGACCGGCGCCCGGCCGAATGATCAACTGACGCTCGCGCTGCCCGTTGAGAAGTCAGGGCGGTACGAGGTCATTGTCGCTCTGACGCGTGCCCACGACTACGGTATCGTCCAATTGCTCATCGACGGCAAGGCGGTCGGCAAGCCGATCGACCTGTTCAACGCCCGCACCGGCGACCGCAGCGATGTGGTCAACACCGGCCCGATTTCGCTGGGCATTCACGAGTTGAAACCCGATTCGACGCTGGGCGTTCGCATCGTCGGGGCCAACGAGCAGGCTGCCAAGGCTTACATGTTCGCCATCGATTATCTTCGGCTCTCGCCGGCCAAGTAAAACCACGGGAAACACACGAGAGGTCACATCATGTCCAGTCAGCAAGTCAACGTCGCGATCGTCGGGCTTGGATTCGGCGCCGAGTTTATTCCGATCTACCAGGCCCACCCGAATGCGAACATCGTCGCCATCTGTCAGCGCAACGCCGAGAAGATGGACAAGATCGGCGACCACTTCGGCATCGCCAAACGATACACCAGCTACGAGGATGTACTCGCCGACGAGGAGGTCGATTTCGTTCACATCAATTCGCCGATTCCCGATCACGGGTCGATGAGCATTCAGGCCCTGCTGGCCGGCAAACACGTGATGTGCACCGTGCCGATGGCGACGACGATCGAGGAATGCGAGCAGATCTGCCAGCTCGTCGAGCAGACCGGCCTCAAGTACATGATGGCCGAGACGGTCGTGTACAGCCGCGAATTTCTGTTCATCAAGGACATGTATCAGAAGGGCGAACTCGGCAAGATTCAATACATGGCCGCTTCGCATCCGCAGGACATGGACGGCTGGCCGGACTACTGGGAGAAGATGATTCCGATGCACTATGCCACGCACGTGGTCAGCCCCGTGCTCGGGCTCGTCGACGGCCGGGCGGAGTACGTGTCGTGCTTCGGGTCGGGCACGGTGCGTGACGACATTCAGCAGAAGTCGGGCAACCGGTTCGCTGTTGAGTCATGCCATATTCAGATCGCCGAATCGGACGTGGCGGCGCATATCTGGCGGTTTCTTTACGACACGGCGAGGCAGTACCGCGAGAGCTTCGATGTGTACGGCACGAAGAAGAGTTTTGAGTGGGCGCTGGTCGAGGGCGAGTCGCATGTGATTCATACCGCCAAGAAGCCGGAGCCGGAGATTCCGCAGCGGGTCGACACGCCGGACTTTGCCCACCTGCTGCCGGAGCCCATCGGAAAGTTCACCCAATCGATCGAAGATGCGAGCCACCTTTCATTCGTGCAGGGCGGCGGGCACGGCGGATCGCACCCGCACATGGTTCACGAGATGGTCAGCGCATTGCTGGAAGATCGCGACCCGTGGCCGAACGCGGTACAGGCGGCGAACTGGACCTGCGTGGGCATCTGCGCCCACGAGTCAGCGACGCAGGGCGGCGCGATCGTGAAGCTGCCTGAATTCACACTGGCGAGCGCCAAGGCGAAGGCGTGACGGCGGGCCTCTCGCCAAGGCGCGAAGACGCGAAGAAAACAAAGAAATGAACCACAGAGGGCACAGAGAACACAGAGAGAAAGACAATAAAATAACTCTCTATTTCTGTGTTTTACTCTGTGTTCTCTGTGCCCTCTGTGGTTAACTCTTCTAGAAATTCAGATTCAATCGTCGTCCATCTCGGCCCAGGTGGCGTGTTTGCGCTTGGGGCCGAGCGCGTCGCAGGCGGCTTGGCCGGTGCGCAGCGACTGAACCATCTCGGCGAATTTGAGGTCTTCGGGCACGGTGATTTTCACGTTCAGGGCGTCACCGTTGACGGCGACGACTTGTTCGCCGAGCGCCTCGATGAGGCCGGCGTCGTCGGTGATGTTTGAGGCGTCGACCTGGCCCGACTCGATCTGGTCGTAGGCCCGCTGCAGCAGTTTGCGATCGAACATCTGCGGGGTCTGCACCATCCACAAGCCGTCACGCGGCACGGTTTCGACCACGCGGTAAGCGTCGAGCGTCTTCTTGCCGGCCGATCCGAGGATGGCGTCCAGCGGGTCGGCTTCCTGCTCATCCGGCAGCGGCTCGGCGTCGATGCGCTTCAGCGTCGACGAAACCTGCACGGCGGGAATCACCGCGTCGTGTTTCTCGGCCGCTTCGAATACGCGATCGATCATCGCCGGATCGGTCACCGGGCGGGCGGCGTCGTGAACGGCGACGTGGGTGATGTCGTCATTGAGGGCGGCCAGCGCGTTGCGGACGGTTTCCCAGCGTTCGACGGTGCCGCCGGCGACGATGGTTCCGCCGAGCAGGCCGAGCTTGTCGCCCCATTTGAATTTGAAGGTGTCCATCTCATCCGGCGGGGCGGCGATGATGATCTGCTCGACGGCGGCGCGCCCGCTGAACAGTTCGACGGCCCGGAGCATCACGGCCCGCCCGGACAGCGAAGCTTCGAGCTTGGAGCCGGCCGAGGCGAAGCGGCGCGACCGGCCGGCGGCGGGGAGTATCACGGCAATTTTCATGGTGGTGATATCCGGGGTTTCTTCCGGGGGTTCTCGGAATCGGTTGCGGTGTCAGCCACGTGGGTCGTGAACTATACTATAGACCATACCCCCCGTCACGGAGACTCGGCATGCGCCACCGCACCCGCCCGCAGGCTCCGTTCCTGGCCATGATGCTGATGATGACGATGGCGTCCGTCGCCTTCGCATGGCAGGGAACGGACAACTTCGATGCTTATCCGGCCGATAGCTTCGGCGAGCCGATCTGGTCGCCGACCGGTGTCGAGTGGGCCATCCACGACGGCCGCTACGTCGTGGATGACAACTGGAAAAGCTACGCCGTCTGGCAGGCGGCACCGGCCGGGCGCCGCGTTCATTTTGAAGCCACCGTCACCATTGAAAAGCGCGTCGGCGAAACCGACTGGCCCATGGCCGGCCTCGCCTTGCGATTCGACAACGATAACTACTGGCACCTCACGCTCGTCGAGTCACCCGAGAAAAACGGCAAGCGGCATTTTGTCGAACTCGCCGAGATGCACAACGGTGTCTGGCTCGCTCAGACTCAGAACAAAACCCGCCTCACGAATACCGCTCACAAGGGCGGTGGCTTCAACTGGCAGTACGATCATCCCTACCGCCTTGTGCTCGCAGTCGACGAGCAGGGCATCCGCGGCACGGTCAGCGAACTCGACGGTACGCTCTGCGCGGAGATCGCCTATCGCTTCGACGGCGAAGCGGTCACCAGCGGTCGTCCGGCGCTGGCGGCCAACGGCACGCGGTCGGCTTTCGACGATGCCAGCGCGACAGTCGAGCAGCCGGTGCAGATCGACGCGGTCGTGACTGAATATCCCCCGTGTACGGTACAGGGCCAGGGCGAGCCGATCGCGCCGGCGACGGGCTTTTTCGGCGTGGCACAACACGAAGGCAAATGGTGGTTGACCACGCCCAAGGGCCAGCGCTTTTTCAACCTCGGTGTCGACCACACCAACTACCGAACCCACTGGTGCGAGAAGCTCGGCTACGCCCCGTATCACCGCTTTGTCGAAAAGAAGTATGCCGGCGATGAAGACGCCTGGGCACAGGCGACGCTCGAGCGCCTCGAAGCGTGGGGGTTCAACACCGTCGGTGCCAATCCGAGCAAGTCGGTGCTGCACAAGGCCGTCGCCCACATGGATTTTCTCGCCTTCGGCACCAACTTCGCGTGGTCCCACCCGCTGGTGCCGCGCGGCACGTGGACCGGATTCCCAAATGTGTTCGATCCGCGATGGGAGCGATGGTGCGACTTGCAGGCCAAGCTGCACTGCACCCCGCAGAAAAACGACCCGTGGCTGATCGGCTACTTCATCGACAACGAACTGCAGTGGTACGGCAAGGACGGCCGCTGGAGCCTGCTGGCCTGGGCGATGTCGCTGCCGGCCGACAATCCGGCTCGCAGCGCCGCGATGAAGATGCTCCGCGAGCACCATGCGAGTGTCGATTCATTCAATCAGGCGTGGGGCACATCGCTGAAAAGTCTCGATGAACTTGGCGGGACGATCGAACTGTCCAAAGCGATGTCCGAGGCGGCCGAGCGCGATGTCGATGCGTATGTGCGGATGTGTGCCGAGCGGTACTTTGCCGTGTCGTTCGCCGCCATTCGCAAGGCCGATCCGAACCACATGATCTTCGGCTGTCGCTTCGCCGGTCAGACGCCCGACCCGGTGCTCGACATCGCCGGCCAGTACGTCGATGTGTTCACGATCAACAACTACCCGCGCGTCGATCTACAGACCGGCGAGGTCGAAGGCGTCGAAGAACAGTGGGCGGAGATTCACAGGCGAACCGGCCGGCCGATTGTCATCACCGAGTGGAGTTTCCCGGCGCTCGATGCTGTTGACAGCACCGGCCGCCCGTTGCCGTCGGTGCACGGGGCGGGCATGCGCGTCGATAATCAGGTGCAACGTGCCGCCGCCACGCGCGCCATGGCGCAGCTCATGATGAAACTGCCGTACATGGTCGGGTTCAACTATTTCATGTGGGCCGATGAGCCGGCGCTCGGCATCTCGTCGACTTTCCCGGAAGACAGCAACTACGGCCTGGTCAGCGAGTCCGACGAGCCCTATGGCCCGATCACGCAGATGTTCACCGAGCTCAACCACAAGGCGTACGACATTCACGCCAGCGGTGTCGCTCCCGCGTGGACGCCACCTGCCGAGCCGGCGAGCGATGCGCATGTGGCGCTTGCAACCAAGGCCGATGCCTCCGTGCAGGTGCAACAGCAGGGGCTTGATCTGACGATCGACAACGGCGTGTTGAAACTGCAGCGGCAGGGCGAGGTCGGACTCGCGTGGCAGCGGGTGTCAATCGGCGATCAACTGCTCGGTGAATTCGGGCCGATGATGCATCAGCAGACCGCCGCCGGCGATCAGTGGGTCATGCCGCAGCGCGTCACCGATGTGAAGGTCGAACGCCAGGGCGACGATGCGGTCGTGACGATGAGCTTTGATCGCGGCCAGTCGGGACATGGGTTCATGTTTCAGTGCGTCTGGCAGTTTGTGATTTCACCCGGCCAGCCGTACTTCACCGCGCGATGTGTTTCGATCACGAGCACGGACGAGCGCCCGTGGACGCTGGTCAGCTATTACCATCGCATGCCGTCGAAACTCGGCGGAAGCGCCGCCGGCGACAAGCCGCGTGTGCCGACCAATTACTATCTCAAACCATTGGCGATCTGGTGTGATGAAAAGGTGAATTTGCAATACGGCATCACGGGATTTGATGCGGATGACTTCCGCGCCTACTTCTGGCTCAATGAACACGGCAGCCAGCATGCCGACGCTTTCCGCGAGGTGAATCTGCCCATGACGGCCGGCAAAACTCTCGATGCCGAGCAGCCGGCGGCCATCGTGTTCGGCGGGGCGCTCGAAACATCCCCCGGTGTGCTGATCCGACGCCTGCGGGCCATGGCCCGTTGACCGGCGAACATTCATATTCGGCCTGACGTAGAAACCCTGCGTAACCCGGCTACAATAAACGCCGTTGATCTTTGACAACTGGGGCCGACTGGTTTCGACCGGACATGCGATGTATGACGTGGCGCGTCGAGGTGTACGCAGGCCTCGTAAAACAGCGTACAAAACCATAAATGCCAACGACTCTGTCGCTGGTCGGATCGGCTTCGCGCCGGCCCGCCTGGCTGCGTAATAGCAGTCACATGCTCAGCCAAGTCATCCCGAGCGCGGCTGAGCGTGCAAGGTATTCGGGATCGTCCAACGGCGGCGTCACAGCGCCCGCGGATTAAAAAACACTGCGACTGGATCGCCGGTATGCTGTCGCTGGCAGACTGAACGATCGAGATTAAATCAGCGAATACACGTGTAGAAGCGTCATGCTGACTGTCACGGGACGGGGGTTCGATTCCCCCCGGCTCCACTTTTCGCCCCAGTTCGACGTGTTGCGACAGACGGCGACACACGACGACTAGACCCCGCATTTTGCGGGGTTTTTTCGTTATTACGTGACCTTTCAACTGCGACAATCGACGATTTGTGATCGGTTCGCGCCGATGCGGGAGCGATCACGGCTGGGTGTTGTCGCAGGTCAGGTAGACCCGGGCAAGGGCGTCGTTGGACATCGAAAAGATTTCGCAGTGGCCGTCGACGAAGACGGCGGCCATTTTTTCGTTATGACGGATCTCGTCGAAGACCGACGGCGAGCCGGCGTTGGCCAGGTACTTGGCGTCGAAGAGCGTGCGGTTGTTGGTGTAGGTGTACCACGCGGCGTAGGGCTGGGTGTATTCGGAGCGAGCCTGTCCATCGGCGAAGAGGATCGTGCGGCTGTGATTGCCGATCTTGTTGGGGTCGCCGAATGCGCGGGGGTAGGGCGGCTGGTAGCCAAGCGCCGATTCGTTGAAGGCATACCCGGTGATGCCGAGCGGGGCGACCCAACTGCCGTTGTTCATCAGTCGCGATGCGACCGGGGTTTCCACCGCCGGGCACTGGTAATATTTCATCTTCTCAAGGTCGTTGAGGTCGGCCTCGATGTTCATTCGGCTGTCAAACCGCATGGTGATGTCGACATATTCAGCCAGCGCCGCCGGCCAGGGCACGGCGCGCGTGGTCGACCCGTCACTGTAACCCCGCATCCAGGGCGAATCGAATTTGGGGCTGGCGATCTTACCGATGATGTTGCCGGCGATCGGAAGCTTGCGGCGATCCATCACGTGCGAGGTGGTGGCCAGACCGACTTGGCGCGTGTTCGCCCCGCAGACAACGAGCACGGCCGTGGCCCGTGCCTGACTGATCGCAGGCAGCAGCAACGCCAGCAGCAGCGTGATGATCGAGACGACGACCAGCAGTTCGATCAGCGTGAATGCCCGTTGGCGCATGGGTAGTGTTCCATGAAGCCCACGGATTCAATCCGTAGGCTTCGTCAGTTCAGTACGTGCGACGGCGCATCACGGTGATGCCCATCAGGACCACGCCGCCGATCAGCGCGCCGGGCGTGGGGATTGAGAAGACGGCGACCGCGTTGATGATCGGGACTTCACCGTTGGCGCCGCCGACGAAGAAGTCCTGCGCAGAGCCGGTGGCGGAGAACAGCGCCGTCCAAGAGTCGCCCGTCGTCTGCACATAGCTTGAGTTGCTCGAAGGCAGTTCGCCGGCATTGAACAGCCCGGTGGTCGGTCCGCTGGTATCAGAACCGAAATAGATCTGCATGTCGCGCGATGCAGCGGTCGATGTCACCTGGTGAGCGAGAAACTGCACGCGGTAGACCTGGCCCGGGGTCAGGCCCTCCAGGCGCATGGTCCAGCTTCTGTTGCTGCTGACGGCGTTGTTGTATTCGATCGAACTCATGAGTGTTTCGAAAGCCGATCCATCAGGAAACTCGTCGGTCAGATTTTCGTTGCCGGTGGCGTTGTCGCCTGTCAGTGTGATTTTCACATCCGTCGCGTCGTTGGGATTATTCAGAAACTGCACGCCGTTGACCGTCACATCGACGCCGTTGCCTGCGTTCCAGGCGACCTCGTAGGTCCAGCCGCCTGACGCGTTGAGCACGATGCCCGTGCCGTCTTCGGTTCCGTCGGTCGCGAAGGTGTCGCCGGTCCATCCAAGGAAAGCGGCGTTGGCCGTATTCGCAAACATCGCGAAAAGGACGATCAGACTCAGGTGTGTAACTTTCATCACCAATCTCTTTCTGAAAAAGTTCTCTCGGGGGAGTGAACGCTTTTGACAGGAGCGTTCATGATTTACGGGTGTGGGGTTTGCGCCTGTGGGGTGAGGCTGAATGCTGTGACCTCGACATCGTCGAGCAGCAGTCGTGAAAAGTGTTGTGATGGATCGACGCTGAATGCGATCCAGAGCGGTTGATCCGGCAGAATCGCGCGGCTCGGCCGCAGGGTGATCGTCTGCTGAATGACCTCGCTCGGCATCGGAATGCGGATCTTCGAAGTGGATGCATCGGCCTGGTCGAGCACGGTCCAGCCTTTCGGACTGTCCGCCCCCGCGGCCAGAATCACGCGGAAAGTTTCGGCACGCGCGCGAACATCCGACGGAGCGCCAAGTGTGAACGTCACGCGAAATTTCTTCGCATCCATGCTGCGACCAAGTGACTGGTATGCCGTCGCGCCGTGGTTGAGAAACATCCACTGATGCCCGGTCGGCGGAGCCACGCCGATCGCGGGATGCTCAGCATGGGCGAGTCCGACGCCCGTGGAATAGCCGCCGTATTCACGCCAGCCCGGAACCTCCGCATTAATGTTCACGGCCAGTCCGCCGGACGGCAGCGCCGGTTCATCCATCGAGCCATTCACCAGCGGCACGATCGACGCAACCTGATGATGCACGCCGACGAACATACCGTGCGAGTCGAACACGATCTGGCTGTCAGTGCCGACCACGCGAGGCCCAGTATTCTGATCGGCCTGATCGACAACACCCGTCGTGGGCCGGGCCTCGATGGTCCCTTCGATTACATCGACCAGCGTGCGGCCGTCAGATTCGATCTGAACGAGAAACTCCGTCCCGATGTCGACGACTTTCGCGCCGCCGGGCAGATTGACGGTGAATCCCGCAGCGGAGGGCGGACAACGGAATCGGGCTGCGCCTTCGGTCAGCGTGGCTGACAGGTCGCTGTGAACGGTCAGCCGGGTCTCGCCGCGCAGTTCGATCGTCGCGCCGCTGGTGAGTAGAAACTCAGCCGAACCGGACTTGATCGCGTAGGCGCCGGGGCCGTATTCACGACCCGGATCAGCGAGCAGGTCGTCGACATACAGCGCGGTGGTTGATTCAATCACGGTTGCAACCGGCGCTTCGCGGGCAGCCATGGGCGCAGTCAAGTTCGTTTTGACTGCTTCGGGTTTTGACCCGGCGGACAGCAGCAACGCATACATCGCAACCAGGGCGCCGACAAGAACGAATGCCGCGGCGAGCATCTTCCATGAGCGGTCAGATAGCCAGGCGCCCCGCTGGGGCCAAGTCCGCTTGGCCATGCGTTCGGTGTCGTCAGTCTTCTCCCCGAAATTCAGCGTGTCGAAGACTTCACGATGAACACTCAATGCCCCAACGACGCGCGCCATACGGATCAGCGAGCGGCGCGCATCACGGTCGTGGCGCAGCGCATCCGACAACGCGCCTGCCGTCGTATCACATCCCTGATCGAGCAGAAACTGAACGATCAGATCATCACGGGTATGGGCTGTCATCGTTCACCGCCTTGGCCGGCCGGTTTGGCCATGCGTCGCCGAATGCATTCCGCTAGCGCCCGGTGAGCGCGGCAGACCGTCGTGTAAACCGACGCCCGTGGCCGATCCAGCCGCTGAGCCAGTTCCTGGCCGGACAGGTTTTCGCGATAGCGCAGTTCGATGAGCTTTCGCACCGGATCGGCCAGTTCCGACAGACACGCACGCAGCATTTCGACCAGTTCGCCCTCGGCCGGGGCGGGCGTGTTGTCCCACTCCGCTTCGATCAGATCGAGCACGGATGTATCGATCGTGGTGCGCCGTTGATTACCCTTGCGTGAAGCGTCGATCACCCGATTGCGGGCGATCTTCCGAGCCCACCGCATCAGGTGCTGCTCGCTTTCGAAAGTTCCCTCATATTGCACTGCTTCCACCAGCACGTCCTGATAGATGTCCTCCGCGAGATGAAAATCGCGGCACTGGATCACGATAAACGACACCAGGTCGCTGTGATGCCCAGCGAGTCGACGAATGGCTGCATCCCTGTCGATCGTCATCGAACCGTTCCTTTATCTCTCCATACGTATCCGCGCGGTCATATCTAAACTCTCTGGATCACGGAATTCCATCTTTGACGAAGTTCTAACATTTGCCCCGTCTAGCGGCCGAAAAACGCCTGTCTGCGGAGATTCCGTTACATCGCGTCCCTACAATCGCCATCATGAAGACATCCACGATCATTGTGTTGCTGCTGGCGACCTGCTTCTGCCTGGGCGCCGATACCGTTGATTCTGCCGACTGGCGCGATCGCCTGTTCGTGCCGACATACCTCGTCAAACTCAACGGCCGATACTTCATCGTCGACTGCTGGCAACATCGTGTGATCTACAACGATCAACTCACCACCGACTTGAGCAAATGGGAAACGCTCGACGACACGCTCGGCGGACCGCACTCGATCGATTCCGACGGCGAGTATCTCATCGCTGAAAACACCGGCTACAGCGGCGTACGTCTCTACAAGCCGACGGACGACGGCGAATACGAAATGGTTGATGAAGTCTCCGGCCTGGGCAAACGCACCCATCGCACGCGCTACGATCCGGACACCGGCTGCTGGTATGTGATTTCAGCGAACACGCAAGACATCACCAAGCTCAAACGCGATGGCGACAAACTCCACGTCGTCTATACAAAGAACCTGAAATTCCTCGGCGGTAAATACACGCGATCCATGACCATCATGGACGGGTTCATGTATTTCATGAGCGGGCCGGGCGTGATCACTAAGACGCGTTACAAGGACGGTAGCTTCGAAGTCCTCGCCACGTACAAAACCCCCGACGACATGAAGGCGACCAACGACATCCTGCGCACCGATGAGGGTTGGTATTACCTGGACTCGACGCCGGGAAGAATGGTGCGATTCAGAAGCTTCGAGGATCTGGATACCGGCAAGTACGAAAACGTGTATGGCGCGCTGGGGCTCAAAGGTTCGCCGTACTACATGCGAAAGATCGACGGCCGATACTATGTGCCGCAGATTTATCCCTATTGCGGCATCATCTCATTTGTGCATGACAAAGACGGCAACATCACGGATGTGCAGAAGCTGTTTGATTTCGGAAAGCCCAGCGAGCAGAGCAGAAAACGCGTCACCGAATTTAAGCGATGAAACCAACGCATTGTTTTGAATTTCGCATCGTGGGGGGCGGAATACAACCGTGACCGTTGGCGTTGTATCTGCATGCGTGCCGATCTGGCGCAGGGAGCCACAGGTTGTCTGAACCCATGACACGTCTTCTGGTGCTCGTATCGATCTTCGGTATGAGTCTGCTGCCGGCGGTGGCCGAAAGTGCTGGGCCGTCACCTGGACGCCCCAACATCCTGTTGATCCTCGGTGATGACATCGGCTACTCCGATTTGGGTTGCTACGGTGGTGAAATCCTCACGCCGACGCTGGACCGACTGGCGGCCGAGGGGCTTCGGTTCACGCAGTTCTACAACAGCAGTCGCTGCTGCCCGTCTCGCGCCAGCCTGTTGACGGGGTTGTACCCGACGCAGGCGGGCATCGGACATTTCGTCGGGCGCGACACGGGGAAGCCCGGCTACGTGGGGCGGCTGGCGGACCGCAGCGTGACGCTGGCGGAAGTGGCCAAATCGGCGGGTTACAGCACGTACGCCGTCGGTAAATGGCACGTGAACAATCCGCCGCCGACGCAGCAGGGGTTCGACGAGTTCTACGGATTCGTGCACGGCTACGCGGTCGACTCGTGGAACCCGAAGATGATGGTTCGTTTGCCCGAGGGCCGCCCGACGCGAACGTACAAGCCGGGTGAATACTACGCCACACATGCGATCACCGATTACGCGCTGGACTTTCTGAACGAAGCACGCAGCCAAAAGAAACCATGGTTCATGTACATGGCTTACCAGGCCGGTCATTTCCCGGTCCAGGCGCCGCCGGAAGTGACACGCACTTACCTCGATACGTATCGCAAAGGCTGGGATGTGCTGCGCGCTGTACGCTTGGAGCGAATGAAACGACTGGGTCTGATTGCAGACAGCGTGTCGCTTCCGCCGCGCAGTCCGATCGATCTGGTACAGGTCGCCAGGCGGTTGGGCTCGATGACTGCGGATGGTCACAATCCGCCGTGGGATTCACTGAACGCGGATCGACGTGAAGATCTGGCCCATCGCATGGCGGTCTACGCGGCGATGGTGCAGACGATGGACACGAACATCGGCCGGGTCGTCGACTCGCTGCGCGAGCATGGTGAACTGGACAACACGCTGATTCTGTTTATCAGCGACAACGGGGCATGCGCCGAGTGGGAACCCTTCGGTTTCGATCTGAACCCGGCCGACTACGCCAACAATCCGCCCGGTCACGGCATCAACGGCGGCACGCCGGGCAAGCCGAACATCCTGCACACCGGCGAATCGCTGAAAACCATGGGCGGCCCCGGCAGCTTGTTCAGCTACGGCAGCGCGTGGGCCAACCTGTCCAACACACCGCTGTGGCTCTACAAGCACTACGCCCATGAAGGCGGGATTCACACGCCGATGATCGCGCACTGGCCGGCCGGTATTCACGATCGGGGCGCGATCCGTTCGCACCTCGGGCATCTGATGGATGTCATGGCCACGCTCGTGGACCTGACCGGGGCGACGTATCCGACCACGCACCAGGGCCACGACATCCTGCCGATGGAAGGCCGCAGCCTCAGACTCGCTTTCGAAAATGAACCGGAACAACCGCGGCTGTTGATCTTCGAGCATGAGCGAAACGCGGCGCTGCGACAGGGGCCATGGAAAATCGTGGCCCAACACATCGTCGGGCGCGAAGGGCTGCGCCCCGGCGTGTCGTGGGAACTCTACAACATCGCTGATGATCCCACCGAGCAGCACAACCTGGCTGAGGAGCGCCCCGAGATGGTCAAGCGGATGTCCGACCTATTCGTGGAGCAGGCCCGGCGCACGCTGATTCTACCGAAGCCGTGATGAGCCTCATTGAGCCGCGGGCAGACGCAGCGCCCAGGCGATGCCGTTGCACAGCAGGGTGAGGTAGCCGGGCTGCGTGAAATCTTTGGGGTGGCCCAGCGAGGTGTAGAAGGTGCGGCCGCCGTCTGATCGCATGTAGGTCCAGGCGACGGGTTGGGTGCGACCGTCTTCGAGTGTGCCCTTGAGCAGCGGTTTAGGGCCCGGCGGTAGCGGGTTGTTGCGGTATAGCGATCCGCCGGAAACCCAGGGTAGTGTCACGCCTTTCAGCAGCGGATTGTCCGCCGCGCCGTCGATGACGGTGATCGTCGGCAGATGTTGATGGCCATAGTGCAGTTGGTAATTTCCGCCGAGCACATCGCGATCGAAGCTTTCCCACGAGATGAATCCCTCGGGGGCCGGCTTGCCGCGCAGGGAAAAGGCATGCGAGGCGGTGCGGATGCCGATCACGGGTTTGCCGTCGGCGATGAAGGCTTTGATGGCGGCCATCTGTTCCGGCGGCAGGGCGCGACGCTGCACGCTGATGATCAGGCCGTCGGAATTTTTCAACGCCGCTTCAACGCCGGGGAATGAATCGGTTTTGTCTTCGTAGCGTTTAGCGCTGCCTTGAAGAATCGTGGTGGTGATGTTGGGGCCAAGCTCTTCGGCGAGGAACTTCGGCAGCGTGGTGGGCGTTTCGTATTCAGACTCGCTGATGAGCACGGTCAGGTGACGCGCTTGACCGGCGGGGCGGGCATCGGATGCGCGGGGTTTTTCAGGGGCGATGTTGTACGGCTCGGGATCGACCATGTCGACACCGTCGGGGATCGTGTCGGGCATGCGGTAGACATCGCCGTCGCGCGTGGTGAAGTACAGGTGGGAGTCGGAGGGTTTGCTGCCGTCGCCGTCGGCCCACATGGCGTAAAACCCGGGCGCGGCATTCAGTGGGCGGCGGGGGTAGTTCTGGTTGTACTTCGAATGCTGCGTCAGCGGTCGGGCGGACCAGGTGACGCCGGCGTCATCGGAGGTGTACATGATGATTTCACCGCCGGTGTGGTAAGCCTGCGGCGCGGGACCGATCGAAGCAATGATCCGCCAGTGGGTTTCAGACTCGATGTAGAGCGAGGCGAAGTCGTAGTTGTTGTCGGCGGCGCGGGTGACTTCACGCTCGACCCAGTCGTGACCGTTCCACGCGGTGATCTTCAAAATGCGCGGGTCGTTCTCCGGGCCCGAAGCGTGACCCTTGCTGGTCAGAAACATTGCGACGGGCCGGCCGTCGGGTGTGTAATTGATGTCTTTGAGGTAGACGTTGAGGTTCTTTGAATCGTACTCTGCGATGAGGGCGGGGTTGTCGGGTTTTGTCAGCGGCAGGTCGACGGTCTGGCCGGTGACGTTCTGCCAGGTTTTGCCGCCGTCGGATGATTGAAGATAGTAGAGATTGGTGCGCCAGTCGTTGCCGCGCGACGGGTGGTAGTTGAAGATGGTGCCGACACGATCGCCGAACGGGTTGGACGTCTGGTAGTGACCGTTGGCCGTGGCGGCGAGTTGGGTGGGGTCCGACCACTTGCGACCGTCGGGGCTCGTGGAGACGTAGAGCTGGCGATGGTTGTGCTTGTTGTAGCGGGTGTGCAGAAAGACAAAGCCGAACTTGTCGAGATACCACGGCTGGGCGTAGGAGAAATTGGTGGTCAACACATGCTCGAAAGCGGTGATGTCGTAGGGTTTTTTCGAGCGATGGATGTAGGCGGGGCGCTGGCGGCCGTGGGCATTGGAGAAGACCCAGATGTAGCCTTCCTTGTCGATACTGAGCACGGGATTGTCATGGGCATCGTTGGTGCGCTTGTCGAGGAGGATGCGCGGGCGGGCGAGTTTGCCGGTGGCGTGGTCGTAGTAGCTGATTTCGTGCAGGAGGACGTTGCGATCGGGGTAGCGTCCACCGTAAACGAAAAAGGTTTTGTTGACGGCGGGGGCGTAGACGGCGATGGGGGAGAGTTGCTGGGTGTAGGTGCCGAGTCCGCCGGAGTATTTGTACTTGTACGGTCCGCCGCCGCGCTGCTTGATGAAATACCAGATGCCGCGGAAGCCGGTGTCGGTCGGCAGCACGCCGTCGGCCTGCGTGGGGTACTGCACGGGTTCAGCGGCGGTGAGACAGGGGGTGAACACCAACATCACAGCAAACGTCAACAGGGCTTGTCGCATCATCATGACATCATAAACCATTTGGGAGGAACAGCGGGAAGGCACATGCGGGCATGGTCACGGCAGGCGGTCCATTTCTTCGTAGAAGGCCACCTGCTGCAGCGCGGTCGCCGCGGTATCGTTGATCAGTGAAGTCAGCGGGCCGTAGCCGGACCAGCGCACCGAGCCGTCGCCGAACAGGCGGTTGAAACCTTCGCGCTGATGCGGGGCAATGATCATGCCGTCGATCACACCGCCGCCGGTGTATCCGTCGACGCCGACGAAATCGCTGTAGATCACGCGCGTTTCGTAGTCGGCCAGTTTCCAATCAATGTATTTGTTGTTGGTCATGGGCACGCCGTCTTTGATCAGCATGCGGGTGGGAAACGAGCTGCGCAGCGTGGGGCCGCTCCATGGATTGTTCGGCCCGTTCAACCGCAGCACGGAGCGGTCTTCGATCTGCTGACTCGGGCAGTAAAACAGTTCCGGCGCTATCGTGTATGGCGACTCGATGAACACGCCGAGATTGACATGGCTGTCGGCGTTGTTGCGCAGCCAGTACGTTGTGAACGCTGAACCGGATCGGTACGCCGGCGGGAGCTGTCCGTGATGATCAATGGAATACACGACGCACATCGCGCCGAGTTGTCGCAGATGGCTGCCGCACTGAACACGCCGCGCCGACTCCCGGGCCCGATCAAGCGACGGCAACAGTATCGCGATCAGCAATGCGATGATGCTGACCACGACCAGCAGTTCGATGAGTGTGAAACCATGTCGGCGCATCATGTGTTCTCGATGAAGCCGGCGGGTTGAATCCGCAGGCTTCGCGTTGTGTTCACAGGCGACGGCGCGTCGTCATCGTGGCCAGCAGCGCCAAGCCGGCAGGCAGCGCCATCGGCGCCGGCACGGCCAGCGGGTTGGCCAGGTTTGATGCGGTCGAGTCGATGTAGATGTCATCCACCAGTGCGTAGTCGCCTTCGCCATTGTTGCTGTTGGATCGCATGTAGAAACGATCCAGGGTGATTTCGTCGCCGTTGTCGCGGAAGTCGAACACGCCGTCGCTGCCCGAGTGCGTCAGTTGGGTCTGCGTGGCGAAGGCGCCGCCCTGAATGTAGGCCGACCAGGCGCCGTTGTTGATGTTGTCGACATCGTCGCCGGTCCCTTCGTTGTTGACCACAAGCCAGACGTTGTACCACGCGCCGGCGGTGAGGCTGGCGACCTGCTCGAAGCTGCCATTGTCGTGAACATCAATTCTGCCGCTTTCGCCGTTGAGGCGGAAGTACGTGCGCAGAAGACTGCCGTTGTTGGGCGCATCTTCCCCGGTGAGGCCGATGCCGATGTCATTGTCGCCGGACGCGTCATCCGGCACGTAGAACCGGAAAAACAGTGTGCCTGTGTCGCCGGGGGCGATGCCGGGCACGGCTTTGTAGGTGTCCTTGTTGGCGTTGATGACACGAAGGGTCAGATTCGTTGCATCGGCGGGGTCTGTCACGATGCGCTGATCGCCGGGCGTTACGGTCCAGCCGTTGACGCCGTTCAGCAGGTCGTCGGCGGCGTAGGTCGGCGGCTCGAAATCATCGACCTGGACAAATGCCGCACGCACGCCGCCGGCTTGCAGCAGCATGAAACCTGCGGCGATCAGATTGATGGTCAAGCGATGCATCATGACGGGTTCTCCTTCTTGGTATGGACAACAGGCTTCTCGGAATCATCTTCATATATGCGGATGTTGCGGTACCAGCTTTCGGCGACGGCAGAAGCGTCGTCGTCGTTGACCAGCAGCAGGCGTTTAAACTTGCCTCGAAAATGTTCGCCGATCGGCACGCGAACGGTGGTCCAGTCGCCGACCGATTCGGGGTAAGCGATGTGCGGGAAATTGTCTCGCTGCTCCGGGCCGAAAAATTGCACGGCGCCGTAGGGCATCTTGCCGGTGTCGAATCCGATGGCGTGAATCTCACCGGGCCGATCCGTGCGGAACTCAAACTCGATGACCGTGCGGCGCGTCACGTTGTACGGCAGCTTGTATGTCTTCCACACGTTGCCGACCAGGTGCAGCGTCAGCCCGTTGTCGAGCACGTGAAACGCGGTCGGCGTGCCGCGGTGTCCGTCTTGTGGGAAGGCGCTGAGGTATGGCTCAATCCCGTCGGCGTCGAATCGCACCAGCCGGCCGCGCTTGGTCTGGGGCTCGATGTACCGGCGGATTTCATCGCCGCGGATCGACACGCTTTCGCCTGCTTTCAGCGTCATCTGCGTCGTCGGTGTGATCAATTCCACAGAGCCCTGGTGGACCCACAGATCAGACCCGTTCACGCTCTGAACATTCAGCGTGAACTCCGTCCCGCGATCGACGATGCGATACGTTCCGCCGGGTCCGGGGAAGTCGACGGTGAACCCCTGCGCCCGCGGCGGGACGTAAGCGGTGAACATCCCGCGATGCAACGAGGCCTGATTCGGCCCGGTTAAATCAATATCGCAGGGGCCGGACAGATCGACCATGGCGCCTGAGTTGAGCATGATCTGCGCCGAGCCGGCGGCCAGTTGGAACGGACCCGACGGCAGGTTGTTTCCCAGATGCATCGGGTCGGATGAGTCATCGAAGGTGGCGTGTTCGGTATTGGTGAGCGTGGCGACCGTCGGATTGTGCGGTTGCTCATTTGGCGCGTCCGCGTGTTCGGGCAAGCCGTACCACAGCAAGGCGGCGATGGTGATCACCGCGGCTGCGGCGGCGCATGCGGCGAGCGGGCGGATGAACCGCCGGCGGGGAGCAACCGCCCGGGCTTGCGGCTGGTCGGTAAGCGTGATCGGGCTTTGCACATCTGCGATCGTGTAGCGCCACAGCAGCTCCGCTTGCAGTTGCGCATGATTCAGATATGCACGCCGCGCTTCGGGGTCATGCTGCAGCAACTCGGTCAATTGACGGCGCTGCGCCTCATCGGCGACACCTTCAACGACCGCTCCGATCAGTTGATTGACGGATTGATTCATACGTCCGCCTCCGCCGTCAGACGGCGCTGGATGCATGTCAGCAGGGCGGCTCGAATGCGAAACAGCAACTGCGAAAGACCGCCCGGCGTGGCGCCGCGCTGCTGGGCGAGTTGCTTGACGCTGAGGTTGCCGCCGTAGCGCTGTTCGATGAGTTGACGATGATTCGGCGGCAGACCGCGGATGCAGTGTTCCAACGCCTGGAGGCGCGCCTCGTCGGATTGCATCGGGGCCGCGGCTTCACCGGCCAACTGCTCGATCAACTTCGCATCGAATGGGCTGCCGGCCCGCCTTGTGTGGCGCTGATGGTAGAGAATTTCGTAGTAGGCGATCTGGCTGGCCCAGGGCATGAACTCACGCGAAAGATCATACTGATCGGCCCGCTCCCAGATTTTCAGATTGGTCTGCTGGAGGATTTCCTCGGCTTCGACCGGGTCGGGAACCAGCGAAAAAATAAAGGCGAACAGTCGGCGTTGGTTGCCGGTCAGTGCCGCGATAAATTGCTTATTGAGCTGGTTTTGCATATTCGGGCATTCACTCGTCAAAACCTTCGCGCAGCCCCGGGGGCTGACCTCGCATACAGGTATAGCGCCTCGGATTGCAAATATTACGGTGAATGTTCACGAATATGACAAACTGCCGGCGGATGATCCGCAGGCAGGGACGGGCAGATGTTCACGCGTGTTCATCAGTTCGACTCGGTCAGCCTGTCATCAGAATTGAATACGCACGCCGGCCAGGAGAAACAGGCGCTCGGGATCGTCGCCATCGGAGCGAATCAGCCCGGCGGTTTCACCGATGAACCGGTGATAGCGCACCCCGATGTAGGGGGCAAACTCACGCCGAATTTCGTAGCGCAGGCGGAGATCGAACACCGCATCAGTCATGCCGGCGCCCAGTGTGCGGTCGGGTACATCCTGCGCTGCGAAGGTCAATTCGGTGCGCGGCTGCAGCACGAGTCGCTGGGTGATGCGGATGTCGTATTCGAGCTCGATGTCGAAAGTCACATCGGCCTCTTCGGAGAGATACATCGAAGCGTCGACTTCAAACATGCCCGGCGCCATACCCTGAATGGCCACCACGCCGGACCAGCGGTCGTCATAATCCGCCGACTCCCACGCGTTGGCGTATTGCACGCCGACCTGTGCATTCCAGAAGGGCGTGATCAGCCGTGAATACAGCAGGTCGTTTTCGGATTCACCTTCATCGGGGCCATCGAATACACTTTCACCTTCGGACTTCCACCACAGCTTGTCGTAGTCGTATCCGATCCATCCCTGGGCCTCCCATCCCAGCGCATTTTTCCCTTCCTCCCGGACGCGATACTCAAGCTGATCGATCAGCGTCATGGCGAACGGCTTGTCGTCGACAATCGGATTGGGAATGTCGCTCGACGGGGTGGCGGCTGCGCGATCCAGCACGTCGTCCAGCGTCATCCCCTCCGGCAGCGGCGGCGTCTCGATCTCCGGCGGCGCATTGAAGCGGCCCCGCTCGGATTGAAGATGATCCGGTCGATTTTTCGTGTTCGGCATCGCCGAACCCTGCTGCGCCCCGACATCGTTCGTGATCATCAAGGCGAGTCCGATGCAGGCGGCGGCCAGCGATATCCGTCGACGGTTACGCTCCAACATCAATGGGCTCTCCTTCCAGTGAACGCACGACAGCGACGGTGCGGAACATGCCGCGCTCCATGTGGTACAGCAGATGGCAGTGAAAGGCCCACTGCCCGGGCGCATCGGCGGTGATGTCGACGGTGAGCCATTCCGCCGGCTGCACATTAACGGTGTGCTTGCGGGGGTTGTCCGAATACGGGCCGCCGGTGTACAGGTCCATCCACATGCCGTGCAGGTGGATCGGGTGCGACATCATGGTGTCGTTGATCATGTGTATGCGCAGGCGTTCGCCGTAGACGAAACGGATCATCTTGGAGTCGGACCACTTCTTGCCGTCGAAGCCCCAGATGAACTTGTGCATGTTGCCGGTCAGGTGCAGGTCGAACTCGCGCGTCGGCGGGCAGCGATCATCGGGGGTGTTCAGAATTTTCAGTTGTCCGTAGGTCAGCACGCGCCACCCGTCGTTGCCGAGCCCGACGCCGGGATCGTCGAGCTGGCGATAGGCGGTGCGGGCCATGGTGATGCTCGCCGGGCCGTGTGTTTCGGGGCCGTGCTTGATTCGATCGGGCAGGCCGCGCGTCGGCAGGGGGGCTCGCGCGGTGTTCGGCCGCTCGTCGGACGCGGCGGGTTTGTGTGACGATGACTGTGCGGCGGCCATGTGTTTCATGCCGTCGCGCATCATGCCCATGTCCTGCATGCTCAGCATCGGGCGGCGACGTCGCGGGGGGATCGGGGCCGAGGCGCCGGAGCGCGTCGCAAGCGTGCCGCGGGCATACCCGCTGCGGTCCATCGTTTCAGCCATGATCGTGTATGCGCCGTCATCGGGCAGCGTGACGACCACGTCATAGGTTTCAGCGACGGCGATGCGTAGCTCGTCGGTCTCGACGGGCTTGATGTTCTGTCCGTCGGCATTGACCACAGTCATCGGCAGGCCGGCAAGGCGCACATCGTAATACGTCTGCGCCGAGGCGTTGAGCAGACGCAGACGGACGCGCTGGCCGGGCTTGGCGGTGAAGGTTGGATTCTGATCGGCGCTGCGGCCGTTCATCAGGTAGGTGTAGGTGACGCCGGTCACGTCGGCCAGATCCGTCGGGTCCATCCGCATCCATTGCCAGGCCAGTCGTTTTTGGATCACCTGGGTCAGACTCTTGCCGGTGGCGCGCATCTGCTCGTCGAGATTGGCGAGCGTCGGGCGTTGGAAGTTGTAATAACCTTCGATCTTTTTCAGGTTCTCCAACACGTGGTGTGGATTCTCGAAGGTCCAGTCCGAGAGCACGACGGGGTATTCGACATCGTACTGAACCGGGTCCGCCTCGGCCGGATCAATGATCAGCATGCCGTAGTGGCCCAACTGCTCCTGGAGGCCGGAGTGGCTGTGGTACCAGTAGGTGCCGCTTTGCCGGACGGGGTAGCGGTAGGTGAATGTTTCACCGGGCGCGATGCCTCGAAAGCTGATGCCCGGCACGCCGTCCATCGTGAACGGCAGCAGGATGCCGTGCCAGTGGATCGACGTCGACTCACTCATTTTGTTGTGCACGCGGATCAACACATCGCGGCCCTGCTGCATGCGAATGACCGGCCCGGGGATTGAGCCGTTGATCGTGATCGCCCGGCCGACCTTGCCGTCGACTTGAATGTCCTGCTTTTCGAGTACGAGGTCGATGCCGCCTTCGGCCGTCGCATCGAGTTGCGACTGCCGACCGGCCTCGGGCAGAGTTTCCGCTGCCGCGCGCGCCTGCCACCTGTGATCCAACCAGGGTGACCCGGCCAGTGCCGCTGCAGCCGTGGAGGTCAATACGGTACGGCGTGTGATGGACATGATGCTTGCCACTCCGTGAACGGAAAAAATGCGTATGCGTCAGCCTAAGTCCGGGCATCAATCCATCCCATCAGAATTTCGCTGAAAGCCCCGTACTACAACCACACCATGAGAATGGGTCTCGCTTTCGAAATGGTGCGTTGGCGCCGCATCATCAGTCGATCACGCACAACATCCGACTGAGCAGCGCATGAAAAAACCCACGAAGTTCGAAGAAACGCGCCGGGAAGATTCAATTCAACGAATCCGGCTCGAGACGGCGGTTCTTTCAAGGATGAGCGCTATCAGCCTCGGTGTGACATTAGTCTGGCCGTCGGCACTCGCCGCTGAATTGTCCCGTCGCGTTTCTTCGAAACCCGCAGGTTCCACAAGTATCATCGGCCGCGCCGCCCGACCGACTTGAGTCCCCAGCATCAGTGATTTCCACAATATCCCAAAAGCAGGAAACGATCGTACGCGCCGTTAGGATCGATCCGCGATCAGTGCATCAGGCGCAGGACGAAAAAGCCGCCGATCAGCAGCAGGACAAACACGACACACAGCCAGTTGAAATACTTGTCGATGAACGGCACCGCCTTGGGCCCGATCCACCAGAAAATCCCCGCCACCAGAAAGAACCGCATCCCGCGCCCGACAAACGAAACCATCACGAACGGCAACAGCGGCTGAGCGAACACGCCCCCGGCGATGGTGAACACCTTGAACGGAATCGGTGTGAATGCCGCGGCGAACAACACCCAGATACCCCATTGGTCGTACCATCTTTCGACGAGTTCGAACTTCTCTTCGGTGAAGCCCGGCACGTACTGATACATGACGCCGCTGAGCGCTTCCCAGGCGTAGTGACCGATCGCATAGCCGACCACACCGCCGGCCACGCTGGCGATGGTGCAGATCAGCGCGAACCACATCGCCTTGCGTCGATGGCCCAGACACAGCGGGCCCAGCAGCACGTCCGGCGGAATCGGAAAGAAGCTCGACTCGGCAAAGCTCAACACGCCCAGCGCCGTCGTCGAATGCTTGTGATGAGCAAACGACAACACCCAGTCGTAAAGATGACGATGGATCGCCCAACGCGACACGACCACGGCCGACTCGGCGGCGGCGCGCTCGTTGTCTGTGACCGGTTCTTGGGGGGGCTGCGGTTGATCCATGCTGCGGATTCTACAGCAAAGTCACATCTTCGCGCGGCGTGAGACGCTCGACCTCGGCGGCGATGTGAATCGTCGGCTCGCTGGGCAGTTGCGTCGGAGATTCGGACGCGGGGGCCGGGGCGGCCGTGGGCTGATCCGCCGCTTTGCTTAGCACGCGCTGCTCAACCTGGTCGGGGCTCAGGCCCATCATGATCAGACCGTGGGTCGTGGCCCAGGCGTCTTCGGCGGCGGGCCGGCTGCCGAGCAGCTTCGTCCAGCCTTCGAGCAGGTCGGCGATCGCGCGGGGCGGGCCGGCGGTGGTCGGGTCGTCCACGCACTCGAGCCAGAACATCAGCCGATACATCTGCGGAAACTTCGCGGCCAACTGCAGGTACATCCGCAGCGACTCTTCGAAGCTGACCGCCTCGGCATCGAGGTACCGGGCCACGGGGGCGAACGCCCGGGCGGCGCAGGCGCGGAGCAGGTCGCGCTTGTCGGTGAAGTAGCGGTAGATGCTGCCGACCGAGCAGCCGAGGCGGGTGGCGATGGCGCGGATGGTCGTGCCGTCGTAGCCCTTGTCGGCGAAGCAGGCCTCGGTGGCTTCGAGGATGTGCTCGCAGCTGAGGAAGGGCGTGGGACCCTGTGCCGGACGGGGAGCAATTTTTTCGGTGGTCACGCGATCTGAAGCGAGGGTTTCGCGGTTTGGGGTGTTCAGAAGCGTGGGATTGATGTCGGTCATGGGTTCACCTCCTTGTGAACGGAGCCTATTGTGATTCAAACGCTCGCATGATTCAAGGGATTGTGCAAAAATCTTATGATGAAACCGACAGACCCCATGCAAACGATGCCTGCGACCATGCAGGCCGGTCCGATCGTCCTGCCGACGCATTTGTTCAACTTCACGTTCGCGCGAAGCAGCGGCCCCGGCGGTCAGAATGTCAACAAGCTCAACACCAAGGTGCAGCTCGACGTCAAGCTCGACGATCTGGCGATGTACATGAACGTCGCCGCGGTGCAGCGTTTACGAAACATGGCCGGCAGCGCCGTGACCAACGACGGCCGCCTGCTGATCAGCTCGGAGTATTCACGCTCGCAGATCGACAACCGCCGCGACTGCGTGGAAAAACTCCGCAGCCTGATCGAACGCGCCCTGGTCAAACCGCGCAAACGCCGACCGACCAAGCCGACCCGCGCCAGCCAGGAACGTCGCATCAAGCACAAAAAAGAGCGCGGCGAGATCAAACGCCAGCGCCGCGACCCGGGACTCTGAGCTTAAATCGAGAGTAAACATGGGGCTGATCGGGACGTGGGTCAGTACGTTGCTGCCGGGGGATGCGGTCGGGCCGCGCCAGGCGATGGTTGCACGGTGGACGCCGGACCGGGCGGGTGCGTACTGCCCGCGGTGCGGGGCGAGTGCGGCTGAAGAAGGTGTGACGATCACGGGGTGCCCGCACTGTCGAGGTAAGCGCGTGGCGTGGGACGGTGTGTGGCGACTCGGGGCATACCGGGAGCCGCTGGCGGAGTGGATACGGCAGTACAAGTTTCGCGGGCAGTGGGGATGGGGTGAGTTTTTCGGGGAGCAACTGGCGAATGCGGCGCGGGCGGTGAAGTTCGATGATGATCAGAGCGAGGCGGTGGTGACGCCGGTGCCGCTGCACTGGCGGCGGCGCATGGGGCGTGGGTACAACCAGGCGGAACTGATCGCCCGGTCCTTTGCCGCGACGATGAACCTGCCGCTGGCGAGAACGCTACGACACCTGCGGCCGACGCTCGAGCAATCGCACCTGCATAATCAGGCCGAGCGCTGGCGGAATGTGCGACAGGCCTTTGCGATGCACCCGGTCGACCTGACGGGCGTGACGGTGTGGCTCGTGGACGATGTAAAGACCACAGGGTCGACAGCCCGTGTTTGCACCCGGCTGCTGCGAGCGGCGGGGGCCCGGCGGGTAAATCTCGCGGTCGTGGCGGTGGCAGACCCGAAGGGCGCCGACTTTCAAAGAAACTAAAACGCCGCCCATGGACTGATCGGGATATGTTTCAGTCAAAAACGCATGAATAATATGAAATAAAGCATTTAATATGAATAGCTTGTGGCTGTAAAAATAGATGAGTTTTCACTGAAAACAAATATATATGTGGCGTGTTGAAACAGGGGATACGGGACAACATATTTTGGGATTTGCTGTTTTCGTGTTGAGGTTTGGGGCCGGCGCGGTACCTGTAGATGAAGGGACCGAGCGCGCATGAGCACGCACCAACTGACAGAAGATTTTGTGGCGAGGCTAACCGGCTGTCAGAGTCGACTTTATGCGTATATCGCCACGCTCGAACCGCGCGGCGGGGCGGCCAACGATATTCTTCAGGAGACCAATGTTGTGCTCTGCCGGCGGGCGGCGGAATACGACACGAAGCAGGATTTTGTCGGCTGGGCGTGCCGCGTGGCGTATTTTCAGGTGCTGGCCCATCGCCGCGATGTGGGACGTGAGAGTCAGCGGCTGGTTTTTGACGATGGGCTGATCGAGCGGCTGGCGGGCGTGGCGGCTGAACTGTCGCCGGGTCATGACCAGCGGCGGTCGGCGCTGCGGACCTGCATCGACAAACTGCCCGACCAGCAGCGCGACCTGCTGACGCGCCGGTACGAACACGGGCGTTCGATTCAGGATGTGGCTGCATCGCTGGGTCGCCCGGTCGGATCGATCACGCAGACGCTGCACCGCATCCGTAAAGCCCTGCTGGCATGTGTACAGCGGGCGATCGTGGCGGAGGATCGCTCGTGAGTGATCTGCTTGCACAATTCGAAGCTGACCTCGCCGCGCTCGCCGAGCAGCGGCTCGATGACGACGGCATGCAGCGAATCGCTGACGCCATGGCGGACAACGATGCGCTGTGCCGGGTTTATGTTCAGTACATGGAACTTCACGCCACGCTGCAGTTCGATCTGCAGTGGCAGCGCGAGCCGTTGCAGGTGACGACATCGGACGAGCCGATTGGCTTCGCATCACGCCGACGTCTCATGGGGGCGGTGCTTGCTCTTGCGGCAATGATCGTGCTGGCGATCGGCGCGTGGCAGATGATTTGGATCGACGGCGCTTCGTCAAAGCGCGGGGAGGCAATCGCCTCGTCCGGTGTGGCGATCGTGACGCACGCGCAGGATGCGGTATTGACGGATGATTCGACGCCGACGCTGGGTGGCGCGCTGCGGCCCGGCACGCTCGATCTGCGCTCGGGTTCGATGCAGATGATGTTCAAACGCGGGGCGGTGATCGATCTGAGCGGGCCCTGTGCATTCGGCATGACCGATGACAACAGCGGCTACCTCACCCGCGGGCGCCTCAGCGCGTTTGTACCGCCGAGCGCTCACGGATTTACGGTCCATCTGCCCAACGATGTTCGCATCATCGACCTGGGCACGCGGTTCACCGTGATCGTCGATGATCACGGCGCGGCTGAATTGTTTGTCACCGAGGGACAGGTCCAATTGGCCAGCCAGTCGCAGGCGCGCATGATCGTCGCCGGTCAGGCCTGCCGCATCGACTCGACCGGCAAACTCGCTGAAACCACACGCCTGGCCAATCTCGTGAACAACCCCGGCTTCGAGGATGGCGACAATTCGCCGAACGCCTGGCATGTCAATGTCGCCGACGGCGCCACCTACGGGTACATCACCAGCGGCCGGCCCGGCGTCGATGTGCACAGCGGTCATCGTGCCGTTTACCTGCAGGGCCCCGGTTCCGACAACGATCGCTGGTTCACCACCAATGCCAACCTGATCCCCGCGCGGGTCGGGCAGACATTCCACTTCGAAGTCTGGATCAAGACTGAACACCTGGACCCTGATGACAAGGTCCAACTTCGCATCGCCGAGATGGACGCCCAGCGCAACGGCACACGCAGCCAGACGCAGGTGATTGCCCAGGGCGACACCGATTGGACTCTGGCGTCACTGGATCTGACGATCGAAAGCCCCGCCACGACGCAGTTCCGCCTGTTGTTCGTGTTCAATCACGGCGACAACGAATCGGCCCACGACCAGGCCAGGGCGACCATCGACGACGCCCTGGTGATCAGGTTGCCCGACGCGGATGCGACAGGAGCCCGACATGAATGAGCGATACTTCCACACCGTTCCACGACGCGGCCGGTCCGACCGGTCGTTGTTTGAACCCTCGAGAAGGAGTAACGATATGAAACGTCTGTCAATCCTGCTGACGATGGCCGCGCTGATGCTGGCGGTCACCTCGCCCACGTGGGCGAACCTCGTGACCAACCCCGGCTTCGAAAGCGGCGGAACCAACCCGACCGGTTGGGGTGTCAATGTCTCTTCCGGCGCGACGTCCGGGTACATCACCAGCGGCACGCCCGGCGTGGATGTCCATACCGGCAGCCGAGCCGTTTACCTGCAGGACCCGATGACCACGAGCAACGATCGCTGGTTCCTGACCAATCCCTCGTTGATTCCCGTCACGGAGGGCCAGGAAATTGAGATCAGCTTCTGGGTCAAAACGGAAAACCTCGATGCCGACGATCAGGTCATTCTGCGTATCGCCCAGCAGGATGCCACGAACACCGGCACCGGGGCGCAAGGTCATTCGTACACGATCGGCAATACCGATTGGACGCAGTTGACCAGAACGTTCACGATCACCGGCGCGACGACCACGAATTTCCGCCTGTTGCTCCTGCTCGGCTACGGCAACAACAGCACGTCCAACGCCACCGCGCAAGCGACGTTCGATGACGTGTCCGTCACGCAGGTGATCCCCGAGCCGGCCTCGGCGATGCTGATCGGTCTCGGCGGGTTGGCGCTCGTGCGCCGTCGGCGCTGATGCATACCCGAAGCCCACGGATTGAATCCGTGGGCTTCTTCGCACGGATGGGTTTCATGCAACGCAGGGCTTTCACACTGATCGAGTTGCTGGTGGTCGTGGCGATCATCGCGCTGCTGGTGTCGATCCTGCTGCCGTCGCTGAGCAAGGCGCGCGAGTCGGGGCGGCGGATCGTGTGCGGGTCGAACCTGCGTCAGATCATGATCGCCCAGACGCTCTACGCCAACGACTACCGCTACTACGCCCCGGCCCGACTCGGCGATGTTTACGTGTCGTTCAATCAGCACTGGTGGAACCACCTGCTGCGGCGGTACGTGTTCCCGGGTTCAGACCCGCCGCAGACCTGGGCCGAGGCCAACGAATTGGCCCAGTCGGGCGTGCTGTGGTGCCCGTCGACGATCCGCTACGGCACGGGGGTCAGCACACGCTCCTACGCTGAAAACACCTTTGCGTGGATGCACAACAAGGTCAGTATGAACAACGCGGTCTATGCCTCGACCGCCGATAACCCCAACAACTATGCCTACATGATCGAGCCGATCAGCCGCTCGCGCCAGGTGGGCCTCGATCGCATCATCTTTTTCAGCGAACTCGGCCCATCCATCGCCAGCATGGACATCAACGGCTACGTGCATTTCTCGATACGCAACGGCAGCAACTGGTTCGGTACGCTGACCAACATCCCTGACTTTCGCCACGACGGCTACAAGAACATTCTCTTTCTCGACGGTCATGTCGGTCCTTACAACGAGCAGGCCGACGTGGCGTGGGAACTGTACTTGGCCAGCGAATAGATTGACCATAATAGCCGGGCCGCTACGCGGCCCTGGTCCGAGCATCCATCGCACAGAGAAGACCAGGGCCGCGTAGCGGCCCGGCTATGGGTTCGTCGTGAATGAGTCTTTCGCGGGTATCACTTGCTCGACAGCACGATCTGGCCGGCGAAGTCGGCGCGATCGTTGGCGTCGTAGAACTGACAACTGTCACGGTAAAGCGTCGTCAGTTTCGACGGGCCGAAGGCTTCGTCGAGGGCGTCGGCGGCGCGTTGGCAGGCGTCGAAGTCGCCGTCGCAATACGCTTTGAACACAGCCTCGGTCAGCTCGACATAGCGGTGTTGAGCGTCGGTGGCGGCGGCGCTTTCGGCCAGCGGTTCGTACACCATGACGCCTTCGGTCTTGCCGACGACCTGCAGGCGGCCCAGCGGACGGACGAGGTAGCGGTCATCGAGTTGCTCGACGGTGCGGTCGTTGAGCATCATCAACGTGCCGGTGGCCTTGTTGGCCGATTCGAGTCGCGCGGCGAGGTTGACGGTGTCGCCGAGCACGGTGTAGTCACTGGCGTCGGGCGGGCCGGCGTCGCCGACGATCATGTGCCCGGTCGCCACGCCGGCGCGCATCTTCACGGCCGGCAGATCGCGCGACAGCAACCGCTTGTTGAAATCAGCCAGCGTGCGCTGCATCAGCAGGATCGTGCGCACCGCGTCCATGGCGTGTTTGGGATTGTCCCGCGGGGCGCCGTAGAAGAACATGATGCCGTCGCCGAGAAACTTGTTGACATACCCGTGGTGCTGGCGGATCAGCGGCACCATCAGGCCCATGTATTCGTTGATGATGCCGATCGTTTCGCGGCCGAGCTTTTCCGACACGCTGGTGAAACCCGCCAGGTCGGTGAACACGACCGTCAACTCGCGCTCGGCGCCGCTGAGCGTGGTGCTTTCGGGGTGGTCGATGACGAAGTTGACCAGCATCGGATCGACGTAACTGCGGAAGCGGCGCGTGATGCGGGCGCGCTCGGCGCGTTCGCTGATGAATCGGAGCATGGTGCAGCCGGCCCAGACCAGCGCGACCGTCACCAGCGGCGCCCCGGCTTCGGAGATCAGGTTGCCGTAGTCAAACAGCACGATGCCGTTGAACACGCCCCACCCACCCGCGATGACGATCGCCCCGATCGTGCCCCAGAGCGGCGACAGCCCGCTGACGACGACCGTCGTCAACAGCCCCAGTAGAATCAGCGCCAGCGGGTCGAACCACATCGACACGGGCTGCCACACGTCGCCGGTCATGATGCCGTTGTAGATCACGCCGTGCACCACGACGCCGGGGCACTTGGCGTGCAGCGATGTCGGCACAAAGTCGGCGATGGCGGCTGTGGCGGTCCACCCGATCAGCGCCGCCTTGTCTTCGAAGATGGCGCGGATTTTGTCACGCTGAGCAACCAGGTCTTTGCTAAGTTGCTCAGATTCTTCGACCAGCACAGGCAGCGTGCGCGTCGCGTTGACGAACAGGCGATAGTTCTCGCGTTCGACCGGGTCGGGGATCTCCGCCAGATACTGTTCGAATTCCGCCTCGGACATCTGCTTGAATGTATCGCTCCAGATCTTCGCTTCCTTGAGCGCAGACTCTGCAAGCTCGCGGCGCGTCTGGATGTCATTGAGCGGAGGTGGGTTGTCCGCCAGTTTTTTCGCATCGGCGGGGTTCAACAGGGCGTAAATGCGTAACAATCCCCGATCGATGGCCTGGTTGTTGTTCTCGATGCGACGGCGTGATTCCACGGCCGTCCAGACCACTGCCAGCGGGACGTGACGGCGCGGCTGTTGATAGTTCGGCCAGTCGTACATGTAGGCCCAGTGCTCGACCGGTCCGAACCAGGGCACCTCGATGAAACCGCCGTATGTTTTACCCAGCGCCGAAACGTAATGCCGGCGCGTGGGGATGATCAGATCCTCGCGCCCGGGGCGGGGGATGTGCACACTGTCCGGCGTGATGATCACGTTGCGGATGTCGACCCCGAGCGTCAGGCAGGCCAGCGACAGGGCGAACTGCGGATACACCCGCCCGCGATCTTCCAGCCACAGCGGAACCGCCCGCATCACGCCGTCGCTGAACGGCAGGTAGCTGACATAACCGCTGGTGGTCACCGCGGCGGCAATCTCCTTGATCGGGGGCAGGTCGTCGTGACCCGGAATCAGGGCCGGCAGATCGGCACGCAGCGGTTGACTGTACTCCTCCAATTCAAGCATCGATTGAACACGCCGCAACTGTCGATCCAACACGCGCGCCGTCGGCGTGCTCACTTGCGAGTCGGCATGCGGCAGCAGCTTGGCGACCAGTTCGTCGCGGGTCATGGTCGGCGACTGTTTGAGCACGGCGCTGATGCGCACAAACATCGCCTCGCGGCGGGCCGCCACGAAGCGTGAATCGAAGTCTTCGCCGATCTGCTGCGGGCTGTAGCCGAGGCGTTGGATTTCCGCCAGCGCTTCGGGGATGGACATTTCGAGGTTGTTGCGCAGCACGTGTTCCAGCGCGTCGGTGACTTCGTCCTTGGCACGCGGGATCAACTCCGTGCTGAAGGGAATCAACACACGCTCGAATCGCCGAATGGCCTCAGCGAAGACCTGGTCGTCGTGGATGAGTCGGCCGGGCGTGCCGTCATCGGCAATTTCGTAGCGCGGTTCCTGCGGCTCGGAGAAGATGACGTCGAGCGCGACGGATCGAGTATCGGCGCGGTGCAGCTCGTTGAGAATCTCCGCCAGGTAGCTGCGCGGCCAGGGCCACGAGCCGATGATGTCCAGGGCGCTGTCGTCGATGTCCAGGTGGACCAGCGAATCGTCCGGCGGGGGGGTGAAGAACTGGCAATAGCGGGCGCGGCGATGATAAAGCCACTGTTCGATCGGCGTGAGCCATCCGGCCAGCGATGCGGCAAGCACCAGCGCCGTCAGTCCAAGCCCGAACAAGCTGGTGTACCACAGGCGTCGACGTTCAACACTGGTCATGATGGAGCGATCATAGCACGAATGATCAGCGGCAGAATTAAGTGCCGCCTGGTGGGGTCATCTCAGGCACGGTGAAGTTGATGTTGGTGCTGGAGCCGGAGTTTACCGTGAAGCCAGCCTGCTGGGCGAAGACCTGGTTGGCCCCGCCGCCGGTGGCGCCCTGGGCCTGGACCGAGAGAATCGAGGCGTCGGCCGTGCCGAGGTTCTGGAGGATGGCGGTGTATGTCCCGGTCGGCAGATTCGTCATCGACGAGCCCATAATTGTTTCGCCGACGATATCTCCGCTTCCGGTTGAGGTGGCGTTGCCGCCATGGACGAACACGCCGTTGGGATCCACCATGCCGGGGCCGAGATTGCCCTGCCCGGGGATGGTCAGAATGAGATTCACGTTGGCGGGACTGCCCATCGCCAGGGATTCGAAGGCGACCGACACGTTCAGCACACCGCTGGTGAATGAGCCCATCATTGAGCCGCCGCCGTTGTCCTGGTGGACCATGTCGTAGATGTTGTTCATCTGGGCCATGGCCGAGGCGGCATCGCGGTGCTGATCGACCCCGCCGCTGCCGAGGAAGCTGTCGAAGAGGAACTTGCCGTCGGGGTTCGAGGCGAACAGTTCCTGCTCGTTGGGCGTGGAGCCGAAGGCCTGCGGGTTGTAGGCGTCGGACATCATGGCAGTGCGGATCGGATCGCCGTGCTCATCGGTGGTGATGACCGGTTCGGGCATTTCAATGTAGACGACGCGGCCAAAGCGCCGATCGCGCATCTCGACGCTGGCTTCATGCTCGGTGCAGTAGGCGGTCGAGGTGAACGAA
This sequence comes from Planctomycetales bacterium ZRK34, assembly GCA_014873095.1. Lineage (GTDB taxonomy): Bacteria > Planctomycetota > Phycisphaerae > Phycisphaerales > Zrk34 > Zrk34. The sequence goes on along the minus strand of CP050848.1, from coordinate 231,738 downwards.
TCCGACTGCAGCACGCCGGCGGACCCGCGGACGGCCAGCGTCGAGCCGGGCGCGTGAATGCGCGACTCGTGTTCAAGTCCGCCGGCCTCGACCTTCAACTCGCTGCGGCCGTACTTCATGCCCAGGTCGGTGGTGACCTTGCCGTTGGCACGGATCGCATCGACGACCTTGATCACGCCGAGGCGGTCGAGGGTGATGGTCTGCGTGTCGCCGACTTTGAACTGCACCTTGGATCGCGGGCCGGTGCGGAACTCGGCGCCGGCATTGAGCTTCATACCCGCTTTGGCCATCTGCCACGGCTGATCTTCGGCCTGCCGGACCTGCACGATACCCTCTACCGCAGTGATGCGGGTCGCCAGTTCTGCGCCCCGCGCTGCAGGCTGCGCTGCGGCGGCCTCGGCAGGTTTTTCAGCGGGTTCAGCGGCGGCCGGTTCGTCGGCGGCGTGCAGCGCGACGGTTGTCATCGCCAAGGCGGCGATCATCATCAGGCCGATGGTCATGTGTTGGTAGTTTGTCATCGTCATGTTTCCACGCTTATGGAAGAAGTCGAATTTAAACCCATGTCTTCATGATCCCGGCCACGTCAATACAGGCGGAGCGATGCATCACTGCGGTATGATCTCAAACGAGTCATGGTGATCAAAGTCGTAGAATCCGTCCATGGCCTTGTCCGAGGCGGGTAGCGAGTCCACCCAGAGGAAACGCTGCTGGAAGCGACCGTTGGGGAACCGGGCGAAAAGCATCTCTTCGGTCGAGGTGGTCGACATCTGCAGCGGGCGGAAAGCATTCGCAAACAGGGCTGTGAGAATCGGACTCAGGTCCTGGCTGTTGGTGATCACGGACTGGGGCAGGTCGATGTTGACCAGTCGCCCGCCGCGGCCGTACATCTGCACGTAAGCGAAGTGCTGCGTACACCAGGCGGTCGAGCCGAACGCATCGTTCTGCATGACGCCGGACGACCCGCGGACAGCCAGCGTCGAACTGGTCGAGTGAATCTGCGATTCGTGCTCGACGCCGCCGGCTTCGACCTTCAGTTCGCTGCGGCCGTACTTCATGCCCAGGTCGGTGGTGACCTTGCCGTTGGACTTGATCGCGTCGAGGACTTTGATCACGCCGAGGCGGTCGAGGGTGATGGTCTGCGTATCGCCGACCTTGAACTGCACCTTGGATCGCGGGCCGGTGCGAAACTCGGCGCCTTGGGCCAGGTTCATCCCGGCCTTGGCCATCTGCCATGGCTGGTCCTCAGCCTGGCGAACCTGCACGATGCCCTCGACGCTGGTGATCGTCGTCCCCAGCGCCTGGCCGTTGGCAGGTTTTTCAGCGTCCTGTGCGAAGGTCGCGACGCACAGTGACAACAGCACGACCGCAGCCGCCAGCGTGTGTGATGAAATGTAATGCTTGAACGTCATCGTGAGCTCCCGGTGTAGGGGGTAAATCAACCGGCGGTGTTGACCTTCGGCTGCGAGTTGGCGTTGCCGCCGGACACTTCGAACGCATTGACACGCTGGTAGTCTTCAATTCGACCGATGATGCTGACGAACTGGTCGCCGCTGAAGGTCTGATTCGGGCTGGAGTCGGGGTACAGGCCGACATACTGCAGCTCACGCGTGGCGTAGCGCGGGGTCGGGCCGAAAAGCTGCATGACCACGCCGCCCTTAAGCTGGAGGATATTCACGATCGCCACCGAAAGCGTGCCGCGGGTGACGGCCACGTCGGCCGGCTCGCTGAAATTCGCCGGCAGCATGTTGCGCGACTTCAGGGCCGCGACGCGCTGGTCGTAGGATTTGGCTTCGTCTTTCTGGTCGACGTACAGCAGCAGGGCGTGGAAGGCGTCGTCGTTGCTGGTCAGCTTGCGCGTGGCCAGGGTGTGCCAGAACTCAAGCTGCTGCTCAACGCCATCGCCGCCGAGGTTTTCGGTGAGGCTGCTTTCGACATGGGCCGACTGGCAGCCGGCGCCCAGCATTGCGACACAACACAGCACCGCGGTCGCCATCAGGCGTGGGGCGAAACTTGAAAACGAAAAGTTGCCGTCGTTAAACATGGTGTGGTTTCCTTGATCGTTCATCTTGCTCGTGATCAGAATGCGACGGTGACGCCGGTGAACAGAAAGTGGCGGGCGTCCTGTCCGGCGGGCATGGCTTCGCCGGGGAAGAACACGCCGTAGCGGAGCGACAGGGCGAGGTCGCTGGTGACCTGCCAGTTGGCGAAGAAGTCAGTTTCGAAACCGAGGAAGTTGTCGTTGCCGGTGGTTTCGTCGATGGGGGCGTTGGAGTCGAGTTTGCTGAAGAAGTAGACGTTGGTGCCGATCTGCAGGCGGCGGAAGTAGCTGCTGCCGCGGAAGGGATAAGTCGAGGCGCCGAGTCGAACCATGAACAGGTTCGAGGCGTTGGGGGCGAAGCTGAGGCCGGTGTCGATGAGGCCGAAGGCGTTGAAGGCTTCATCGGTGGTGCCGGGGCTGTTGCCACCGAAGGTGTTGGTGGTGTGGGTGACGCGGTCGTCATCGCCGGAGGCCAGCAGCACTTCGCCGCTGAACTGCGTGCCGGCTTCGTCGTGGAGGTAGTAATCCAGGCGTGCGTCCAGGGCCCAGGCTTCGATGTCGTCACGGGTCTGCGGCGCGACGACGGCATTGGAGTTGAACGCGCTGGAGAGGGTGTCGCCGCCTTCGTAGGCGAACTCGACGCCGTAGCCGAGGAACTCGGTGATGCGGCCGGTGGAGCCGAGGCCGATGTAGTAGCTGTTGTAGTCGTAACGGGTCGTGCCGAGGGTGGTGATGACTTCATTGGCGTTGTCATCGTCCTGCACGAGGCCGTAGATGAACGGACGGTGCTTGTTGTCGTCGAGGCTGACGCTGAGCATGGCGCCGTAGAAGTTGCGCCGCATCTCGTCGTCGAAGTTGGGACGCGAGCTGTCGATGTCGACCTGGTCCTCGCGTGTGCGGCCGGCGAGCACTTCCAGCGTCGCCGGGCCGTATTCAAACCCGAGTACGCCGCCGTCGATGTCGGTGCTGAGCACCAGACCGTTGGCCCAGTGCACCAGCTGACGCCCGGCCTGGAGGGTGAAGTTGTAGTCCGGCGATTCGCCGTTGTAGGCTTCCATCGCGCGGCGGAGATCGAAGCGGTAGACCCCGCGGTCGATCGTCGGGTCGACCCAGTCGTCGCCGTCGCCGTCGAAGCTGTCGCCGGCGTTGAAGTCCTGGTAACCGACGCGGCCGCGCAGGAAGAACTGATGCACGCCGTCGATGTTGACCCGTGCCCAGCCGTTGAGGTCGGTCTGGCGGAGGATGTGGGTCCGGTTGGTGGTCGGGTGGTCGATGGCAAAGAAGTAGAACGATGCGTAAGCACCGTAATCGAAAAGCGCCCGCTGCTCGGCGGGTACGTTTTCATCGACCAGGAGTCGTGTGTCGCGGCGGATCTGTTCAAGCTGTCGCTCGAAGCGGTCCAAACTGACCTGGGCCACGGCACTGTTACTCAGCATCAGACCCAGCGTCAGGGCGCAAAGTCTGCAAGCTGCCGATCGGAAGATCATGTCCTTCAACGGTTGTCCCCACTGAATAACGTAAGTGTGTCGGAGTACTTTTTAAACGAAATTACTTATGCTGCGAATCCCGTGTACGACACAGCTTAGCAGGCCTTTGTGCCCGATGCAATATGTTCTGGTCAATCTCGGTTTTGTTTTTACGATCGGGTATACTGGTCATCGCCCGTCGTTACCCCGGAGATATCCCATGCGACAATTCACGCTGCTGTTCGTACTAACACTCATGCTCACCGCCGGCTGCACCTTCGCCGCCGATAAAAACCACGTCAAGCTCACCAAGCTCGACGACCGCGTCAAAGTCGAGATCGACGGCAAGCTCTTTACCAACTACATCTTCACCGGCTATGCCAAGCCCGTGTGCTACCCGATCCTCGGGCCCGACCAGACGCCGATGACGCGCCGCTGGCCGCTCGAAGACGCCGGCCCCGGTGAGAAGCAGGACCACCCCCACCACAAGTCGCTGTGGTTCGGACACCAGCTTGTCAACGACATCGACTTCTGGGCTGAGAACAAAGGCCACGGCACCGAGGTCCATCAGAAGTTCGTCAAAGTCGAAGGCGGCGACCAGGGTGTCATCACCACCGAAAACAACTGGCTCGGCCCCGATGGCAAACTCGTCTGCACCGACACGAGAACCCTCACCTTCAGCGCCCTGGACAACGGCGATCGCGTGATCGACTATTCGGTCACCATGCACGCCGTGGCCGGCGATATCCGCTTCGGCGATCAGAAGGACGGCCTGCTCGGCATTCGCACCCGCCCCGAGCTGCGCATCGACCGTGGCGCCGACGCGGTCAATTCCGAAGGCGTCACCGGGAAGGACATGTGGGGCAAGCGCGCCACCTGGGTCGACTACTCGGTCAAGCTCGACGGCAAAATGGCCGGCGTCGCCTTCTTTGACAGCCCGAACAATGTCCGCCATCCCACCTGGTGGCACGCCCGCGCTTACGGGCTGTGCTCGGCCAATCCGTTCGGCATCAGCTTCTTCGAGAACAAGCCCCGCGGAGCCGGCGACATGACCGTCAAGTCCGGCGACTCGATCACCTTCACCTACCGCCTGATCTTCCACGCCGGCGACGCCAAGACCGCTGGAATCGACCAGCGTTACCAGCAGTACGCCGCCCAGCAGAAAAACTGACCTAAAATCGACACCTGCAAACTCTGCGTGCGGGGCTTCGGCCCCCTGTACATTACATGCTCAAGGCATGGTGATGCGCCATGCCGTGTCGCAGCACTGCACGCAGAGAGTCGATCATGAATGTACGCACCGCCTCGTTGTCAAAGGCTGGAGCCGCTGATCGTGTTTTTGCCGAGCCTAAGCCGCGCCTCGATGATTTCGAGTTCAACAAGCAGGTGGTGGACGTTTTCGACGATATGGTCGATCGGTCCGTACCGTACTACGGCGAGATTCAGCGGATGGTGGCCGAACTCGCTGCCGATTTCGCCACGCCCGAGGGTGTGATCTACGACTTCGGCTGCTCCACCGCCAACAGCTTCATCGCCATCGATCGCTATCTCCCCGAAGACTTCACCGCCCAGTTCGTCGGCATCGACTCGTCCCCCGAGATGCTCGACAAGGCTCAGCAGAAGCTCCGCGAGATCAATTTTCGTCACACCTGTGACTTCCGTCAGAGCGATTTGAACGAGGGCGTTGCCGTGAACAACGCCAACGTCGCGCTGCTCGTGCTCACGCTGCAGTTCGTGCGGCCCATGCACCGCGATGCGCTGCTGAAGTCCATCTACGACGGGCTGAATCCCAACGGCTGTCTCATCCTCGTGGAAAAGGTGCTCGGTGAGCATTCGATCTTCAATCGGCTGTTCATCAAGCACTACTACGAAATGAAAAAACGCAACGGGTACAGCGATCTGGAGATCGCTCAGAAGCGTGAAGCCCTCGAGAATGTGCTGATCCCGTATCGGTTGGAAGAGAACAAAACCCTGCTTCGCCGCATCGGGTTCGAACACGTGGACGTGTTCTTCAAGTGGTACAACTTCTGCGGCATCATCGCCATGAAACTCTGACCCCCGCAAGGGGCTGCCAGGGTGACCAACGGAATCATCCCCATGGTTCGAATCGGCCAGTTCTTTTTCAAGTATCGTGATGTCGTGGTGCCGCTGGTGCTTGTGGGCTGCGCCATCCTCATCAAGCCCGATGTCTATCCCGGTCATGATCACCTGAACCTGGTGCTCGACATCGTCGGTCTGTTCGTGGCGTGCTCGGGGCAACTCCTGCGGGCTTACGTCATCGGTTACGCCTACATCAAACGCGGCGGAAAGAACAAGCAGGTCTATGCCGACACGCTTCAGCAGTCGGGTTTCTTCGCCCACTGCCGCAACCCGCTCTACGTCGGCAACATGCTCATGCTCATCGGCCTGGGCATCGTGCACGGCAATGTCATCTTCATCGCCATCGACGTCGCCTTCACGCTGCTGGTCTACATCAGCATCGTCGCCGCGGAGGAGGACTTCCTCGCAAACAAGTTCGGCGAGGAATATGCCGACTACTGCCGTCGCGTGCCGCGATTCGGCTTCAAATTCTCGGGCCTGTCCAAGTCGCTCCAAGGCATGCACTACGACTGGGGCCGCCTGGTCCGCAAGGAATACGGCACGCTGTTCACCTTCCCCACCAGCGCGCTGCTCCTGCTGGCCTGGGAGGCGATTTCCTCACGTGGCTATGAAGCCTCGCATTCGCTGCTGACTTTCCTGCTGATCATCTGGGGCCTGATCACGCTCGCCTGGATCATCGCTCGCCTGCTGAAAAAACGCACCGATCTACTCGGCACAACCTGAGCATCGCCACGCGCCCGCGGACGTTATGTGCACCCGCCATCATCATGACCATTTGAGCCACGCTTCTCGAACCGCGATGTGCGGTATCACGACGCCCCGTCGCCTCGGTCAAACGCTCGAGCCTCCAATCATGACCGTTTTGCAGCCCTGTGGCACAGCCGTCCCCGGCTGTGCATGTGCAACTTTCAGCATCGCCGAGGGCGGCTTGCGTCATAGGTTAACGACTTGCGCCCAGCCCCGTTCTGCAATTCGCATCATATGTCCGCGAATCACGCCAAAGCCCCCGCAAACACCCCCGTCGCAAACACATCCTTACAAACACCCGCTAGCAAACCCTACTTAGCAAGCACCCTCGGAAATAGACCCACGCCCTGCGTCCACCAAGTCGCATCAAATATCATCTCTTGAAAGATCAAATATATGTTATATTTAAAATGTCATATATCATATATTTGATCTATCTGCGTCGGGCGGCGTGGGGTGAAAACAGGCATGATGATGTGGCTTGGCGGGTATGGACTGGTGTTGGCGTACCTCGGCGGGTGTTGGGGGGGGGCGGCCTGTGCTGGTGGGCATTGGCCGGTGTGGCTGGGCGTTGGTGGCGGGGGCTGGCGTTGGTGGACATCGGCCGGTGTTGATGGGTGTTAGCCGATGTTGATGGGGGGAGGCGTTGGTGGATGTGGTGAATGTGCGAGATGTGATCGGGGTGAGTTGTCGGTGGCAGCGGGTGGCGTCAGGGTTGTATTGGGGGGAGTGTTCGGGCGATGGTGTGATCAGGCGGTGTGTTGGGGTGGAAAGAACATGAACCGATGCGATGGGCTGTTGGGCGGTGAGTTGGAGGATTGGAGTTGTATGGCTCGGTTTGTGGTGGATGGCACTGTTGCCGCGAGGGCCGCTGCGGATTGGCTGTCAGTGTTTTTGCCTTGCACTGGCGAACAAGCCGCCAGTGGCACGTAACAGTTGGCGCCCAACCCGAAGCCGAATTAGCGACGGGCTTCGAGTTCTTCCCAGCGGGCGTACAGGGCGGCGACCTCCGCTTGTGCGGCATCCATCTGGTGACACAACTCGGTGAGTTTGGCGTGATCGGCCAGCGTGTCCGGGTCGTTCATCTTCTGTTGCAGCGTCTGCACCTTTGCCTCGGCCGACTCGATGCGTGATTCCATCTTGCCGAGTTCACGTTGCTCATCGTAAGTCAGCTTTTTGACCTTCGGCTGGTCACGTTCCGGCACCGGGGTGGCTGCGGGTTTTGACTTTTTCGGTTCTTGGTTCGCCGCCTGCTCGCGTTCTTTGACGTCGACCCACTGGCTGTAGCTGGCGAACGGTCTTGCCCCGCCTTCGCCGTCCAGGGCCAGCACCTCCGTCGACAGTCGATCCAGCATGAACCGGTCGTGCGTCACCAGCACCACCGCGCCGGGGAATTCATCGAGGCTCTGCTCGAGCACTTCGAGCGTGGGAATGTCCAAGTCGTTGGTCGGTTCGTCGAGCACCAGTACATCCGCCGGCTCGCGCATCAGGGCGGCGATCAGTATCCGAGCCTGCTCGCCGCCAGACAGACTGCTGACCGGCACGTTGAGCTGCTCGGCGCGAAACAGAAACTTCTGCGCCCACGTCGCTACGTGAATGGCCCGGTCGTGGTAGTAGATCACATCGCTGATCGGACACAGCGCCTCGCGCAGCGACACCGTTCGGTCAAGCTGCTCGCGTTGCTGGGTGAATGTCACCACGCGAAGATTATCCGCCTGTTTGATCTCGCCGGCGTCGGGCGCCAGTTCGCCGGTGAGCACACGGATCAGCGTCGTCTTACCGCTGCCGTTGGCGCCGATCAACCCGAGCCGCGTGCCGGGTGACAACATGATGTCGAGGTTGCGAAACAGCGTCCGGTCGCCGAGCGATTTACTGATGCCGGTCGCGGTCAGCAGCTTGCGGGTCTGGCGGCCGGTGGCGTTGAAGTCGATGCCGGCGGCGCGTTGCGGGGCGTTGCGCTGCTTGAGTTCGGCCAGTTGCTGCATGCGCTGGGCTGAGTCGTCGATGCGGCCCTTGGCCTTGGTCCGACGCGCCTTGGCGCCGCGCGACAGCCAGGCGATGTCCTGCCGGACCTTCGAGCTGAGCGACTGCTGCTGATGGGCCTGGGCGGCCATGAACTCCTCACGTCGCCGGAGAAACTCGCTGTACGGGCCGTTGATGTCGAGCGTCCCGTCGGGGTAGGCTCGGCTTAACTCGACGATGCGCGTGGTCGCTTCTTCCAGAAAGTACCGGTCGTGCGTGACGATCACCGCCCCGAACGGCGCATCATCCAGCAGCGTTTCGAGCCACTCGATGCCTTCGAGGTCCAGGTGGTTGGTCGGCTCGTCCAGCAGCAGCAGGTCGGGCTCGCGGGCTAACTGCCGCGCGATCGACAACCGCTTGCGCCACCCGCCGGAGAGCGTGTCGACCGGTTGTTCGATCTCGTCAAAACCCACCTTGGCGAGCACGACCGCCGCGTGGGTCTCGCGCTCGTGGTGATCGTGATCGATCGGGCCCAGCGCCTCGGCGACGGCCGACAGGGGGGTCGCCCCTTCGGCGAAGACATCCTGCTGGGCGACATAACCGGCGTGCAGGTTGCGGCGCGCGCCGACTTCGCCGGTGTCGGTGGTTTCCAGGCCGGCGAGAATCTTCAGCAGCGTCGACTTGCCGGACCCGTTGGGGCCGATGAGCCCGAGCCGCTCGCCGGAGTCGATCGTCATCGTGACGTTGGCGAACAGTGGGCGCGACCCGAACGACTTACCAATCGATTGACAGTTCAGCAGCAGAGCCATGAGGCCCTAAGCATATGCCGCCATGATGACCAAAAGAAAGGGCCTCTCGCCAAGGCCCAAGGCGCAACATGTTGAAGCGTTGACGGGATGACAGGATCGGACAGGATGTTTTTATCTGGATCATCCTGTCATCCTGTCCGAAACTGGATTCACTCCGCGCCTTGGCGTCTTGGCGAGAGGTTATCTTTTGCGGCAGGTGATCAGCCAGTCCCAGGGGTGGGGGGCTTTCATCCATTTCGGCGGGTCGTCAAACTCGGTCGTCCAGGGGTATTCGACGCGGTCGACGCCGAGCGTGTCCAGCCCGACCGCATCGAGCATCACGATCGCCTCTTCCCGCAGGTAGTGCTTGTGAGGCACGCCTTCGCGCTGGATCACGCCGTTCAGCGCGTCGAAGGACGGCTTGATCATCACCTTCCGGGCTTCGCGCCGGCTGACACCGCAGCGCCGGTTCCATTCCAGCAGACGTTGATTGGCGAACAGGGCCGACTCGGCTGAGGCGACCAGCAGCAGCAGATGCCCGCCGCGCACCAAATGCTGGTACACGTTCATCAGAATGAATGCCCGCTGTTTTTCGTCGGGCATGATCAGCACGTTGGTGCAGACCGCGAAGTGAACCGGCCGCATCTTCGGCGACTGCCGGGCCAGGTCGGCCTCGATGAATTTCACGTTGCTCCGCTTGTCGCATTCGGTGCGCGCCAGATCGAGCAGGGCCCCGGCGTGATCGATCGCGTAAACGGATTTGAACCCGCGCGACAGGGCGGGCAGATACTTGCCGACGCCGCACCCGAAGTCGGCCGCCCGATGCTCGGGGTTGTAGAACTTGCGAAGCCGCCGCTGAATGATCCGCTTGCGATCGGTGTTGATCGAATCGAGTATCTCCGCGTCGTAGTCCGCCGCGGTGTTGTTCCAGTAGTGTTTATCCATTGACGCTGAAGACAGGTAGACGGGATGAACAGGATGCATTGGATCGCGAATGCAATCCAATCATTTTCATCCTGTGCATCCTGTCAAATACTTACATGCGGGTGCGGAGTTCGTGCAGGTAGTGCGGGACGGCTTTGTACGGGTCTTCGCTGGACTCGTACTCGAGGACGATCGGGCCGCAGTAGCCGCTGTCTTTGATGATCTTCATGAGGCGGTCGAAGTCGGTGGGCTCCTTGGGGCGGCCCGTCGGGCGGATTTCAACTTTCACCTGAACGTTCACGGCATACTTGGCGGTGCGGGCGATGTCGTCGTAAGGATCTTCGGAAAAGAAATTGCCGGTGTCGAGGTTGAACCCGAACCAGGGCGACTTGACCGCTTCGAGGATCGGCAGCAGGCGGTCGATGCGCGTCAGGTAGTCGTGATTTTCCAGGGCGAGGATGACGCCGCGCTTGGCAGCCATGTCGCAGGCGCGCTCGAGATTCGGGATCGCGCGGCGGATGCCTTCCTCATCGGAAGTGCCCTTGGGCGGAACGCCGGCGAAGATGCGGATCGCCGGGGCGCCGAGGTCGGCGTACCAGTTGATCCAGTTTTCAACGTGGGTGAACCACGCTTCGAGCTTTTCGCCGGGCGGGAGGGTGAAGTTGTTGCGGATCGCGCCGCCGGTGATGGCGAGGCCCGCGTAGTGGCATTGACGCTTGAGATTGAAAAGATATTCGGGGGCGGGCGATGCGGGCAACCAGTAGCTGGTCAGTTCGACGCCGTCGAGATCGAGCTCGGCAGCCCAGTCGACGAACCCGTTCATGTCCATTTTGCCATCGCCGTCATACTTGGGGGCCAGGAACTTCCGCATGGAGTAAGCCGCGAGGCTGAGCACCATGCGCTGGCGGCTGGGATGTTTGATCGGCTGCATCGCGCCGGCAAGCGGCAGCATCGGGGCGGCGGCGAGACCGGCAGCGGCGGTGAATAGACTGCGACGGGACAGCGAATCGGACATGGTTACTCTCCAAGACAGTACAGATGGGACATGGTGCGGATATAGAGGCGGCCGTTGGCGACGGCGGGGGTCGCATGGGCTCGCTCGTTGAGTTTCATGTGGCCGAGCGGTTCGTATTTGTCGGAGGCGCGGAAGGTGATGACATCGCCGCCGCGACTGACGCAGTAGACCACGCCGTTGATACAGATCGGCGAGGAGAAGTAATCGCCGCCGAGGCGCTCGCGCCATTTGATATCACCGGTGGCTGCGTCGATGCAGGTGCCGATGCCGCCGTCGGACACGAGAAACATCAGGCCTTTGTAGGCGACGGGCGTCGGCACGTAGGGCGAGGAGCGATCGATGCGGTAGACTTCGCTCGGCGCGCCGGCAGGGTCGTCGGGATTGACACGCAGGGCGACGGAATAATTCCGCGCACCGCCGCCGCTGCCGCAACTGCCGAAGATGACATCGCCGGCGATCACGGGCGACAGCAACGAACGCTTGTTGAATATCTGCGGGGTTTCCCAGAGGGTTTTGCCGGTCATCGGGTCCAGGGCGCTGATGCCGTGGGCTTGTGAGCAGAGCACGAGCATGTCGGGCGAGCCGGGGCGGGAGTAGATCGCCGGCGTGGCATAGGCCGCGCGGACCGCCTTACGCGGCGTGCGCCAGACGATCTTGCCGGTGGCCTGGTCGAGGGCGACGACGCTGGAGTCGCCGTCCTGCTCATTGGGCACGATCACCAGGTTGCGATACAGCATGGGCGACACGCCGCTGCCGTGCTGACTTTCAAAGGGGCCCAGGTCAGTCTGCCACAGTTGTTTGCCGGTGTGGTCCAGCGCGGTGACGAGGTTGTGCTCGGGATTGGCCCACGTGACGTAGACGCGCTCGGCGTCGACGGCGGGGGTCGACGCGGCGAAGCTGTTGAACTGATGCAGGTGGTGGGGCAGGACGGGGTAATCGTGTTGCCAGATCGTCTTGCCGGTGTCGGCATCGAGGCACACGACCGAGCGCTGCGCCCTGGGCTTGTCGGCACACATCACGAAAAGTTTTTTGCCCCACAGCACGGGCGAGCCGTGCCCTTCGCCGGGTAGTTCGATGGTCCAGCGGTAGTCCGCATCGGTCCACTGGACGGGGATCGTGGTCGCATCGCTGAGCCCGGAGCCGTTGGGGCCGCGGAAGCGGGTCCATTCCTGCGAAAAACCCTGCGAAATAAGCAGGGCCGACAGCAATACGGTGAGTATGCCGGTGCGTTGGATCATGCTGAGTAACGCCTCAGTTGATAAGATGATTGCTTACGCCGCGTGGAGACATTGTAACGTGAGAACCCGACTCGGCCCATGCTTGTTGATCGCTGCGATGCTGACGCTGTGTGCTGCAGCCATGGCGCAGGCTCAACACGACGGCGGGGCGGACTGGCCTCGCTTCGGCGGACCGCAGGGGGATTTCACATCGCCGGAAGTCGGGGTTGATTTGAACTGGCCCGAAGCCGGCCCGCCGCTGAAATGGAAGATCGAACTGGGCGAAGGCTACTGCGCCCCGGCGATCGAACACGGGCGCATGTTTGTTTTCGATCGCGTCGAGGGCAACGTCCGGCTGCGGTGTTTGAAACCGGACACGGGGCAGGTGAACTGGCAGTTTGTCTACCCCTCGGATTTTGTGGATCAATACGGCTACGACGGCGGGCCGCGGGCGATGCCGATCGTCGACGAGGACCGGGTGTACACTTTCGGGCCCGAGGGGATGCTGCACTGTTTAAGCGCGATTGACGGCAGTGTGCTCTGGAAGGTCGACACGGCGAAGCAGTTCGGCGTGGTGCAGAACTTTTTCGGCGTCGGCGCCGCGCCGGTGATTTTCAAGGACAAACTGATCGTGCAGGTCGGCGGCAGTCCGCCCGACTCACCGCCGACGATCAGCGGGCGTGTCAAGGGCAACGGCTCCGGCATCGTCGCTTTCGACAAACGCACCGGCAAGGTCGTGTATTCGATCACCGATGAACTGGCCAGCTACGCCGCCCCGACGCTGGCGGAGGTCGACGGCCGGGCGTGGTGTTTCGTGCTGGCGCGCGGCGGGCTGGTCGGGTTCAACCCCGAAACGGGCCAGGTCGATTTCGAGTTTCCCTGGCGCTCGCGCAAGACCGAGTCCGTCAACGCGGCGAGCCCGGTCGTCGTCGACGATCATGTATTGATCAGCGAGACGTACGAACTGGGCGCGTGCCTGCTGAAGGTGAAGCCCGGCGGGTACGACGTGGTCTGGTCGGACGCCGACAAGCGGACGCGCCACAAATCGATGATGGCCCACTGGGCCACGCCGATCGTGATCACCGGTTACGCCTACGGCTGCACGGGTCGCAACAGCGGCGGGGCGGAAGTGCGATGCATCGAGCTGGCCACCGGCAAGGTGATGTGGTCGCAACCCGGGCTGGGGCGGACGCGGCTGCTGGGTGTGCATGGCAAGCTGATCGTGCTTGGCGAATATGGGCAGTTGATTTCGATCCGTGCTACGCCGGAGAAGTTCGACGTCATCGCGCAGGCGGCGCCGACCGATGCCGACGGCGAGCGGCTGATCGAATACCCCGCGTGGGCCTCGCCGGTGTTGTCACACGGGCTGATGTATGTGCGCAGCAAAGGGCGGCTGGTCTGCTTCGATCTGAAAGGACAACCTTGAGCATGTTCATGCGGACGATGACGGCGGTGATCGTGTGCGCCCTGACGATGTCAGCTGGCGCGGCAGACACATGGCCTGACTACCGCGGGCCGCTGCAGAATGGTCACGCCGACGGCGCCCGGGTCGCGCGCACGTGGAGCGAAGCGCAGAACGTCACCTGGAAGACGGCGATCGACGGCAAGGGGTGGTCGTCACCCATCGTGGCCGGCGGGCTCATTTGGATGACCACCGCCATCGAAGAACCCGACGGGGCCCAATCGCTGTACGCCGTGTCAGTCGATCTGGCGACTGGGAAGAACATCCGCAAGATACTGATCGAGCGCGTGGCCCAGCCGCAGCCGATCCATCGGTTCAACAGCTACGCATCGCCTTCGCCGATCATCGACCCGGCTGACCCCGCGCGGGTGTACGTTCACTTCGGCACCTTCGCCACAGCCTGCATCGATGCCGACGACGGGCGCGTGTTGTGGAAACGCAACGATCTGCACATCGACCACATGGTCGGCCCGGGCTCTTCGCCGGTGCTCTATGGCGACCTGTTGATCCTGCAGTACGACGGGGTTGATCACGACTTCATGACGGCGATGGATCGCGCCACGGGGCGCACCGTCTGGCAGGTCGACCGCTCGATGGATTTCTCCCACGTGCGCGTCGACCAGCGCAAGGCTTTCGGCACGCCGATTTTCGTCGAGGTCGACGGCAAAACGCAGCTGATTATTCAGGCCGCTCAGGCGCTGTACGGTTATGACCCGCGGAATGGCGCCGAGCTCTGGCGATTCGACTTCGACGGTTATTCGAATGTACCGCGCCTGGTGCTGGGCGACGGGCTGGTTTACCTGTCGACGGGTTACGACAACGCCGACATGGTCGCGATCAAACTCGGCGGCCGGGGCAACATCACCAAAACACACGAAGCCTGGCGACTGCCCCGCCGTCAGGTGCCGCGTCGCGCTTCGCCGATCCTTGTCGACGGCGCGCTGTACATGGTTTCCGACGGCGGCGTGATGCAGTGCCTCGATGCCCAAACAGGCGAGGTCCACTGGCGCGAACGCCTCGGCGGCAACTACACCGCCTGTCCCATTTATGCCGGCGGTCGACTATACTTTTTCAACGAGGCCGGCGACTGCGCCGTGATCGAACCCGGTGTCGACGGGCTGCACGTCGAACACACCAACACGCTCGAAAGCGGATTCATGGCCAGCCCCGCCGTCGTGGGCGACACGCTGATTCTCCGCACGAAAACCCACCTGTACCGCATCGACGCTCCCTGATGACAAAGGCTCCCGCATGAGGCTCACCATCACGATTCCCGTTGCTGTCTGTCTGATCACGCTGACCGGCGCCGCGTTACATGCCGAGGAATGCTGGCCGACGTTTCGCGGGCCGAACCTCGAAGGCATCGCCGAGGCGACCGGCCTGCCGCTGACCTGGTCGGAAACCGAAAACGTCAAGTGGAAGACCCCGATCCACGGACGCGCCTGGTCGAGCCCCGTGATCGTCGGCGATCAGATCTGGCTGACGACTGCGCCGGAAGATGGCCGCGAGCGCTACGCCGTATGCGTCGATCGCAACACAGGCAAGATCATGTACGACATCAAGGTGTTCGACGTCGCCGAGCCGCAGGACATTCACGAGTTCAACACGTACGCTTCGCCGTCGCCGGTGATCGATCCCGCCAACCCGACCCGCGTGTACATCACCTTCGGCAGCGCCGGCACCGCATGTCTGGACACGCGCACCGGCAAAATTCTCTGGACGCAGCGCGACCTCAACTGCAATCACTACCGCGGCGCGGGCGCTTCGCCGATCCTCTTCGAAAACATGCTGATTCTGCCGTACGACGGTTCGGATGCGCAATTCGTCGCGGCGATGGATCGCGACACCGGCAAGGTCATCTGGAAGACCGATCGCTCGGTCGACTACGAAGACATCGAGCCCGATGGCAAGCCGCGCCGCGATGGCGACTTCCGCAAGGCCTTCGCCACGGCCAACATCGGCATGGTCAACGGCAAGCCGCTGCTGGTCAGCTCCGGTTCCAAGGCGTCATACGCTTACGATCCGTACACCGGCAAGGAACTGTGGCGCATCGAAGACAAGAAGCACTTTTCCGCCAGCTCGACGCCCGTGTTCGGCGATGGGCTGATCTACATTCCGACGGGCCTGTCGCGCGGCGAGATGTGGGCGGTCAAACCCGGCGGCAGCGGCGTCGTCAACGACACCCATGTCGCGTGGAAGGTGCGGCGGGGCGTGCCGAACAAACCGTCCGTGCTGCTGATCGACGGCCTGCTGTACATGTGCGACGACGGCGGGATCGTGTCATGCCTGGATGCGGCCACGGGCGATGAGATTTGGAAGGACCGCGTGCGCGGGCCGTTCTCCGCCTCGCCGCTGTATGCCGACGGCCGCATTTACCTGTTCAACGAAATCGGCAAGACATTCGTGATCGCACCCGGTCGCGAGTTCAAACAGCTTGCTGAAAACGATCTGGACGAAGGCTTCATGGCCAGCCCCGCGGTGGCCGGCAAAGCGTTTTATCTGCGTACCAAAACCCACCTGTATCGAATCGAGAAGTAACCCATGCTGCGACAATTGATGATGTTGGCTTGCGCCGGTGTATTGATGACCGGTTGCACGAGCGGTCTGCACGTTCACGTTTCACCGGCCGGCGATGATGCGGCCGCGGGCACGAAGGGCGCGCCGCTGGCGACCCTCGCCGCGGCACGTGATCGTGTGCGGGAAATTCAGAAGACCGCGGAGAAACCCGAGCCGATCGCGGTCGTGCTGCACGACGGTGTGTATCGCCAGACCGAACCGCTGAAATTCGAGGCGGCCGATTCCGGCTCGGCCGAGGCGCCTATCACGTATCGTGCGGCCAGGGGACAGACGCCCCGCATCATCGGCGGCACGATCGTCAGCGGGTTTGTACCGCTCGGCGATGACCCCGCCGGCAAGCGGTTGAGCGAGGCGGCGAAGCAGGCTGTGCGCGTCGTCGACCTCAAGGCGGCGGGTATCACCGACTACGGCAAGCTGATCCCGTTCGGGTTCAGCCGCGGCGGGCAGGCCCAGATGGAGTTGTTCTTCAACGATGAACCCATGCGGCTGGCCCAGTATCCGAATGCCGGCTGGCTCACCATCGACAAGCCCGTCAAGGATCACACCGACGAGGCCTTCACCTACCAGGGCGATCGCGCCGCACGCTGGGCCGACGAAGCCGACCCGTGGCTGTACGGCTACTGGTTTCACGGTTGGGCGGATCAGTTCCTGCCGATCAAAACCATCGAGCCCGACAAGAAGACCATCACTGTCGCCGCCAAACACGGTTACGGCTTCCGCGCCGGGGCGCGTTACTTCGCGCTGAATCTGCTGTGCGAACTTGACAGCCCCGGGGAGTACTACATCGACCGCGCCGCCGGCAAGTTGTACTTCTGGCCGCCGTCGCCGATCGAGTCAGGGCGCGCGATCGTGTCGCAGGTCATGGGTAATCTGATCGACATGAATAACGTCTCGCACGTCCGCCTGCAGGGGCTGACCATCGAGGCGGCCCGTGGGTCCGGCGTGCGCCTGACGGATTGCGATCATGTCGAAATCGCCGGCTGCACCATTCGCAACCTCGGCGACAGCGGAGTGAATGTCAGCAGCGGTCATGACAACCGCGTGGTCGGCTGCGAAGTCACTCAGACCGCCGGCAACGGCATCAGCATGCACGCCGGCGATCGCAAGACGCTCACGCCCGCCAACCACGAAGCGGTCAACAACGACATCCACCATGTCGGCCGCCTGCGCCGGACCTACACGCCCGGTATCTCGATCGGCGGCGTCGGCCAGCGCATCGCCCACAACAGTATTCACAACATGCCCCACGCCGGCATTCTCTACGGCGGCAACGACCACATCATCGAATACAACGACATCCACCACGTGCTTCTGGAAACCGACGACTCCGGCGCCATCTACATCGGCCGCAACTGGACCACGCGCGGCCACATCGTCCGCTACAACTACATCCACCATTCCGGTCCCGCCTGGGCGCCGCCGGTGCCCGAGGCGATGCGCACCGAGCCGCACGTCGTGTATGAACCGATGCACCGCCACGGCGCCAACATCGTCTATCACGACGACGCGTCCAGCGGCATCACCGTCGTCGGCAATATCCTTCACGGCGGCGACCGCGGGATGCTCCTCGGCGGCGGCCGCGACAACATCACCGTCAACAACATCTTCATCGGCTGCAAGATGGGCGTGTGGATCGACGCACGCGGTCTGGGCTGGGCGAAAAAACACGCTGAAAAAGGCGGCGGATGGCAGATGTACAAAAAGCTCGAACAGGTCAACTACGACCAGCCGCCCTACAGCACACGCTACCCGGCGCTGGCGAAAATCCTCGAGGGCAATCCCCCCGCGCCCGAGGGCAACGTCGTCGAACGCAACGTGTTCATCGATTGTAAGGAATGGCTCGCCCTGCACGGCCCCAAGGAATCCGACATCCAACTCGCCGACAACCTGCACGCCCTAGAGATCGAGTACGACCCCGCCGACCCGCTCGCTGCCGTCAAAGCCCTCGACCCGGCGGCGCTGAAGAAGATCGGCTTCGAGGCGATTCCGATCGATCAGATCGGCCCGCAGAAGTGAAGCGGTGAACGGTTGTGATCATCGCTTGCCCCGCGGGCGGCTGATCAGCATTTTGAGTTTTGAGCTGTCGCTGACGAGCTTGCCAGCGAGGACGTCGGCCTCGGTGAACCTTGCCATCAGAATTTCACCATCGGTGGCGCGGTTGCGGTCGTAGGAGATGTAGAGCGTGCCGTCGGGGGCCTGTATGCCGTCGGGGTATGACACGCCGGTGCGCTCGTCGAGCATGAGTCCGCCGTGCCATGTTTTGCCATCGTCGTCGGAGAGCCACGCGGTCAGTTTGGAGCGGCCTTCGTGGGCGTCGATGTGCTGGCCGTGTTTAATCAGCAGCAGGCGGCCGGACGCCAGGCGGCGGATGAAGAATCGCGCCACGGGGTGTTTGATCGGCGCGGCGTCGGTCGGGGGCGACCAGGTCCGCCCGCCATCGGTCGAGGTGCTTTGCATGACGCCCCGGCCGGTTCGTGCGAGCATCCATAAACTGCCGTCGCGGCGCTCGACGATCATGTGCTCGTGCCAGTCCGGGTTCGGATATTGCACACACCCGCGGCGCTGCCAGCTCGCCCCGGCATCGGTCGACACGAACACGTTCGCTCCGCGGTAGGGATCCAGATCGTCGAACGCGCCTTTGAAGGGGCCGAACCCCTTGCGCTGATCCAGCGAGATCGGCAGCATCCATTCGCCGCTGGACAGCACGGTGGGTTTGTTCAGCGTGACGCCGTGCCAGATGCGGCGGGGTTTGGACCAGTGCGGCTCATCATCGTCGGGGTTGTCACACACCGCCGCCCAGACCCCGGCCCGCCCGTCGAACATGCCCATCGACTGATCGAAGATCAACCACACCCGCCCGCGCGGATCGGTCCACACATTGCCCACGAGCACGCTGCGATCCATCGGCAGCCGCTTGGCATGTGAGTCGACGACCAGGCGGGGCTTGGACCACGTCTCGCCGTCGTCATCGCTGGTCGCCAGCACGAAAAAGGCTTTCGGACTGTCACCGCCGGCAACCCAGCAGGCCCACAATCGCCCACCATGTGTGCGCGTCAGGCCGATGGTCATACCGTAGTCGAGTTTGTCGTAGTCGTACTGCGGCAGCGGCGAGGTGTTCAGCGTCGGCGGAATCAACGCGAGATCGGCGATGCGGCGCATCACGTCGAGTTCATACTGCCGGACCTGCTGCGGGGTCATCGCCTCGAATTTCGTTTCGGGGGATTCGCCGCGCATCGTGCCGCTTGCCATCGCCATGAATACACACAGCCACACGCCGAACTTTTTCATGGATGATTCGCCTTGGTTAGAGGGTCACCGGTTTGACGTCGCGACGCGGCATGCGATTGCACGAACCTTCGCGGGCGTTGGTCAGGTAACCTCAGGCGGGGCAGACATGCGACTCGATTTCACGGCGATCAGGAATCGCCTCGCGGTTGCCGAGCTTGCGGCACTTCAGGGCGGCGGCGGTGATGGCGAACTGCAACATGCGCTGGGGAGGCCAGTCTTCGAGCAGGCCGTGTATCAGCGCGCCGCTGAAAACATCGCCGGCGCCGGTGGTGTCGACGGGATCGATCGCCGGCGCGGGCAGGTGGACGATGCCGTGGGCATCACCGATGGCGGCGCCTTCATGACCGGAAGTGATCGTGACCAGCCGCGGGCCCATCGTCAGCAGGCGCTTGATGCCGGTGTCGATGTCGTCGTGGTCGAGAAACTGGCGGATGAACCGGGCGGGGGCGTTGACGACGTCGACGTGGGCCAGCAGGTCGGTCATGCCGGGTTTGGGCGAGCCGGCGTCGAGGGTGACGGTGCGGCCGGCGCGGTGGGCGATGCGCGCGGCGGCGAGGGCGGTGTCAGCGGGCCAGCCGTCCAGGTGCAACACGCGGGACGCGGCAATGAGATCGGGGTCGATCGCCTCGGGGGTGATGATCTCGGTGGCGCGCTGGTAGGCGATGGTTCGCCGGGCGGTGCGGCCGCAGACCCAGACATGGGCGAACCCGGTGCGCGTCTGGTCGCATCGGTGGGATCCGGCGGCGTCGATGCCCTCGGCGACGAAGTCGTCGTCGATCATGCGGCCGTACGGATCGTGCCCCCAGCGGCCGATGAAACAACACGACCGGCCGAACCGGCGTAAGGCGGCCAGGGCTGTCGGCACGGGCCCGCCGACCTGGTAGTGATCGCCCACGGCAGCATTTTTCGAGTCGACCTCGGGGTATTCAGCCAGTCGCACCACGTGATCGATCAGCACGGTGCCGAGGCCGACCACGTCGTATCGGCAGTTGTCGTTCATGGGGGCGTATCCCTTGAAGGCGGAGGGGCAACATAGACGCCGCCGGGGCGATTTTCCATCACGCCGACCGCGGCGCATCCCTGAATTCACCGCTTTCGACGAGCCCTCCGACTGCGGGCAAGTCACACAATTTACCTTGACAAAACGGGTTTTGGTGTTGAAAATAAGAGTTCACATCGCGTGTGGGGATTGGTGACACGCTGAGGCAGAATCATGAGAATGACGATGAATCACGGAAAAGGATCCATGCTCAAACGATACGGATGGTTCAGTTGCATGCTGGCGATGCTCGTCGGCGGAACGCTTCACGCGGCGACCGTGCAGGAGGTCGGCTCCAACCGGGTCGGCGTTCAGGCTGAGAGCCCCGACAGCCTGACCGGCACGCGGTTCATCATCGTGGACACGACGTCAACGTTCACCTCCGCCTACGGCACCACGATTCTCCCGGCGACCACCAACGCCCTCGGCGAAGCGGCCCTGCTTCACAACTTCTCCGGCTCCGGCGGCGTCGCCCGTTACGACTTCGTCTTCGACACGCCCGGCACCTACTACGCCTACATGCGCTTCAGCTTTTTCGAGGACAACGCCAACACCGGCAACTACGGCAACGAAGATTCCATCTTCGTCAGCACCGACTGGGGCGACGTGCCCGCCGGGGACAATCTTCACACCATGGACTTCAGCACAAGCGGCTATCCGAGCGGTCACTCCGCCTGGGAAGGCACCTACCGCTGGAATCAGGTTTACGTTCGTAACTCGTCCGGCGCCTTCCGAAGCACCAAGGTCGCCCTGACCGTCGACCCCGGCGACCTCGGCAACACGCTCAGCTTCTACATGACCCCGCGCGAGTCGGGCATCTCGATCGACTATCTGCTGTTCAGCACCGACGACAACCTCACCAACGCCCAACTGAACCTGCTGGTCCCCGAACCGGCCACCTTCAGCGTGATGGGCCTGGGAATGTTCGCCCTGGCGATGCGCCGCCGGCGCGCGTGATCGTTCACATTGCATTTTGTGTATAGCGGTTGAGTGGTACTGGCGGCTTGTCCGCCAGTGTTGAGCCATTCACTGGCGGACAAAGCCGCCAGTGCCATCAGCCGAAGTCTGGAATCACCCCCCCATAATGATGATAGCCCCGCCTGGGGATTGTCCGCCTTCTCCGGGGCGTGTGGGCACCAGCGTGATGTTTGCGGGTTTGATGGTGAAACGCAATTCGTCGCCGTTCGTTTTGGCAGAGTGTATGGTTCCGGTGATCTTCGCGCCTTGTCCCTTTTTCATCTGCATGGCCATAAGCGTTTTGTCCTGCTCCTTGCCGTCCTGCAGACGAACACTGATGATGGACAGCTTGGTGGTTTTGCCAATCGCGGTGTGGCGATAGAAATGAACATAGATGTACCAGTTGCCGGCGCGATCTTTTGTGGCAGCTTGTACGTTCAGCAGATAACCGACCACTTCGAACGGCTTGCCTTTGAGGCTTTCTTGAAGCCAGGCATCAGCACGGGACTGGGCGACGAGGCCCCAACGTCCATTGTTGTCCGGCCGGGCGTCCTCGGGCAATGAGTCGTATATCTGGGCGATCGGATCGGGGACTTGTGCAGCGTTGTCGGCATCCGAAGCGCCTGTACCATTGGTGGCGGTCGTCTTTTCAGTATCTGGTGGTGTCGACCCGATCGGCGCCGGGGCGCGGCCGATCTTCTTTAATGTCGATTCGACCATCTGCTGCGCAAGTGTTGCTTTGAGCCGGTCGGCATCTTCCTCGGTGTGTGCTTTGAGATACTGTGCGTACGCCTGCTGCGCACGCATGAACATGCGCGACTGGCTGTTGCCTTCGGCCTGATCCGCCAGGTCGCGGTAGCCATCGCCGAGCGTCAGCAATTGCTCGTGACTCAGATCGGTCGACTGATTGGCCAGCGAAACGAATTGTTTAAGCGATTCATCGTTGGTCAAAAAGGTGTACTTCTGTGCCTCCATTGGATCGTCAAGTTGAACCAGATAGGTCCGGACGAGCTGGTCGCCGGTGGCATGATCGTCAGGGTTGGCTTTGAGGCGCCCTTTAAGCTGATCGATCTGTTTGAATGTGCGCATGGCCTCGGCGACCTGAATCAACCGTCGGCGGATGGCATCAACCTGTTTTGGGGCCGTGGTGGACGCGATGGGCTGGGCTTTGCGCAGCATCGCATGCGCCTGAGCAAACTCATCGGCGGCAATGTGATCTTCCGCCATCTGCATCAACGTCTGCACCCATCGCTGGCCCGCTTGAACTCTCACGTTGCGCAGCAGGCGGGGATTGCGGTACAGCCGTTCGTAGAGATCGGTCATCTTTTCACGGCAGTCCGATACCCGGTCCGGCTGCTGTTCGGCCAGCAACTGCATCGCCGCGATCGCCGCGTTATAGCCTTTGAGGTCTTTGCGGCCGAATTCGTAAGCGTTCTCGCACAACACCGCCATCAGGGCCGGATCCGCTTTGGCGGTGATCGCAGCCTTGTGCAGCTGCTGAGCCAGGGCCACATCATCGTCAGTCTGGTGCGTTGACGCGGCCTGTCGAACCTGCTCGCCATACAGCGATTCAAAGACCACCTTCGGATCATCTGCCGCGTTTAACATCGGGCAGATCGCCAAAATGATCACTGCAATGAGCAGTCGCAACTCAAAATGTCCGGTCGAATGCACGAGGCACCCCCTGAAAACAGAACGTTGACAATGACAAATCGACTATAAACCAACGCTCTCATCGCGCCAACAACTGCATCGTTGTACACGGCATGGGGGCTATGAATCGCTCAATTTAAAAACGCATCGACCGGGGCGTTCGGATTCAGCGCCTTGGCTTTTTCCGCGGCGGCTTTGGCTTCGGCGGGGCGGTTCATTTTGTGATACAGCGCCGCCAGGCGGGTGAAGTGGATCGACTGCTCGGGCTCGATCACGGTCAGGGCCTGGAGGTGGCGCAGGGCGGTTTCGAGGTCGCCGCGCTGCAGGGCGATCGTGGCGGCGGTTTCGCGCATGGCGGGGTTGTACGGCTGACGAATCAACACACGCTGGGCGGCGACCTGGGCCTGGTCGAGTTGACCGCTGCGGCGGTAGATTTCCATCAGCGACTCGGCATGGGCGCCGGTGTGCTGATCGAGGCGGTCGAGCTGCTCAAGGTGGCTGACGGCTTCGTTGGGGCGGCCGAGCTTAACGGCGAGTTCCGCGATGCGGGCGTCGGCCCACGGATCGACCGGCCGCACCGAGGCGTAACGCAGCAGCAGGGAGTATGCCGCCTTGTCGTCGCCGCGGTCGATGGCGTTTTCCGCGGCGATGCGCAGCAGGTCGGGGTGATCGGGGTGCTGCTTGAGCAGGGCGTCGAGATTCTGCTGGGTGTTGTCATCGCCTTCGCGCAGCTTGGTGAGCACCTCGCGCCGCGTCGGGGTCGGGTTCAGACCCCAGTCGTCGACCTGCTGATGGGCCCACTGTTTGAACCCGCTCATGAAGGCGTCGGCGGTCTGCCCGGTCGCTTCGGGCACGATGCGGTTTTCCGCCACGCCTTGCCTGCTGAGCGCGAGCATTTTCAGAATCGTGCGGTGGCCGAACCGCTGGGTGATGTATTGGAACATCCAGTGCGCCTGCGCGTAGGCCAGGGCGCGATCGGTGGGTTTTTTCGGGCGGACAAAACCCCAGTTGATTTCGTCGAGGTCGAACAGCTCGTCATTGAGCAGGGTGGTCGCCAGCAGTTGGCAGGTGTTGTAATCCCGCGGGCCGGGCTCCTGCGACACGGCGCAGGCTTCGGTGAACCAGTGCGGGATGCGGTTGTCGGTCTGATCGAGCGTGACGGTGTGAACGAACTCGTGACGGATCACGCGGTACCAGTCGAAGGGGCCGGACTGCTTCTTGCCGATGCGCGGCGGGGTCAGCGCGACGACGGAACCGGTCGACGCGGCGATGGTCCAGATGTCGGGCATGCCCGTGATGCGCACGGCGAAGTACTGCTTGTTGGGCATGATCTCGATGAGTGTTTTGACACGCGGCTTCGAGGAGAAGGCGGCGGTGACTTCATCGTAAATCTGTTCGAGCTGCTCGGGCATGTCGCGCGCCAGGGCGCCGTCGATCTCGTCGCCGTACTTGATGATGAAGTGGTCGGTCTCGATGGTGTGATACCCGGCGAGGGCTTCGAGCATCTTCAGCACGTTGGCGGCACGGATGTTGAACGGGTCCAGGCGGGTGACGCCGCGCAGGATGGCGAGCGATTCCTCCTCGCGGCCGGCCTGGTTCAGCAGCAGCCCAAGTTCGACCTGCGGGGCGGACCAGTTGGGCTGACGCTTGCTGGCTATGGCGAGCATGTCAGCGCCGCGGTCGTACTGGCGGGTCAGCGAGAGGTACTTGCCGGTGACGAAATACGCCAGCGGATGACCGGGCGAAACGGCGTCGAACCCGGCCAGTGCTGCTTCGGTCTGCTCGGGTTTGAACTGCAGCGCGGCGGCGGCGGCGGACAGGGCCAGCAGGTCGCGCTGATTCGGGTAACGCATCAGCGCCGGGATCAGCGTGCGCTGGGCGAGGTCGGCATCGCGCTGCTGCAGGTACATCTCGGAGGCGAGGATGTCGGCGAGCACGCTGGTCGGCTGAATCTGCCGCAGTTTCCACACGGCCTTGTTCGCCTCGGCGAAGTTGTACCCGCGCAGGGCGATGCGGCCGAGCTCAAACCAGATGCGCGATTCGCTGGGATTCAGCAGCAGCGCCGCCTGCAGGGACTTGAGCGCCTGCTGCGGATTGTCCTTGCTCATGAGCAGCTCGCCGGCGGCGAGGTGGGCCGGCCAGTACAGGCGGTCGGCCTGCTGGGTGGCGCGGTCGTATTCGCTGAGCACAAGCTGGTACTCATCGCCGCCGCGCCCTTCGAGGATGGCCAGCTCGGCGGTCGCTTCGGCGGCGGCGGTGATGTCGGCGGCGGCCTGGTACTTGTGATTGGTGGCGGCGGCTCGCAGCGGCGTGAGCACAACGACCGCCTGGTCGAACTGACCGAGCCCGGCCAGCGCCCGGCCGCGCAGCAACACGGCGCGCGGTGAATCATCACCGGCCAGCAGATCACCGATCAGGTGGTAATCCCCGCGACGCATCGCCGCCTCGGCGCGAATCAGCGGGGCGGTCGCTTCGTGATCGGGGGCAAGTAAGGGGCTGTCGAGTTCCCACCGGGCCAGGGCGAAGGCGGCGGTGCGTTGGGCGTCATCGCTGACTTCATCGAGCAGGCCGTGGAAGATCCGCTGGGCGTCGCGCTCGGTGTCGGTGAGCAGATCGTCATCGACCGCTGCCCGGACAACCTTCGACTCGGGCACCGCATCGGGTACGACCTGCGGCGCTTTTTGGGCGTGAACCGGCTGCGCTAACGCTGCGGCCACGACGATCAACATCCGCGCGATCCACGTCCCTGATGCGAATTTCATCAGCGGGTCTCTACGGCTTGAAGGGTTTGATGTCGACGTTCCAACCCGTGCCGGGGCCGGGCGGGGTGGTGTCGAATCGTTTGTCCATCTCCGCATGGGTCATCTTATCCGTGACGATGTCGCGAAGCTCGACGGTGGTCTTATCTGGGGCCTGGCGTGCGACGATCTTCGTCGGCAGGTATTGATCGGCCCCGGGGTTGGGGTTGAACCAGAGGTCGATCTGGTCGAATTCTTTTTGCCCTTCGGTCGGGCCGACGTCTTCGCGGGGGACAAGGCGCAGGTGGATGAACTTGGCGTCTGATTCATCTTCCATGACGCTGACGGTGAACCGGGCCAGCACGTTGTCGCGCTTTTGACCCAGCGGCAGCGGGAAGGGGCCGTCCAGGCTCAGCGGGTCGAAGCTCTGCCCGGGCGCGACGACCTGCCGCTTCTGAAACATCTTGCGGTCGAAGTTTTTCTCCACGAGCCACGAGCCGTCGAAAACATACACCGTCCGGCGATCGCGCAGGGCGTCGTTGACGACCATCTTGTTGAAGTCGATCACGAACCGGGCTGGGTCGCTGCCCTCGCCGGAAGCGGCCGAATAGGCGACCGTGCCCATGCGGACCTGCCGATCGCCCAGCAGCGTGTTTTCCTTGTCGAAGACGACATTGGCGGTGAACGATTTCAGCGACCTGCCGCGTGTTTCGAGCTTATCCAGCCAGTGGGTCACGGCGGTATCGACCGCCTTGTCCTCGGCCTGTACCGCAGGCGGGGCCAGACATCCAGCTGCCGCGATCACCACGCCCATCAGCATCCATAACTGTTGTTTCATGCCGTTCATGCTATCGGTTACTCCCGCGTTGGGCCATTGATCATACGCATGCGGCGGCGGAGCGTTCGGCCGAAGTGGTGATGTGGCGATCTGGCGAAGTGGCGGGGGGCTCGAACCTCACCACCTCGCCACTTCGCCAAATCACCACCTGCCACTTGCCCCCGCCCCGGCCGTCGCATCTAATGGACGGATGCATTTGGACGCTTTCTGGAAAAACTGGCAGGTCCGCGAAGACCCGTTCCGTGCCGAAGAGGCCCGCAACGACCCCGTTTTCGCCCGCCTGATCGACTCGGACACCACCCATCCCGAGTTTGACAAAGTCTTCGGTCAACCCGACCAGCCCGCCACGGCCGTGGTTTTCGGCGAGAAGGGTTCGGGTAAAACCGCCCTGCGCCTGCTGCTGGAAAAACGCATCGCCGAGCACAACGCCGCCCACGACGACCGCAAGGCGTGGGTCGTCCGCTACGACGATCTGAATCCCGTGCTGGACCGCTTTGCCAGCGCCGTCGGCGGGCCGCACACCGATGGCGAAGTCCTCAAAAAATTCCGACTGGCCGACCATCAGGACGCCATGCTCAGCCGGGCCACGACGCGCCTGGTCGATTCGCTGCTGGGTGACGCCAAGGCCGAGCCGCTGGGCCCCGACGCCCGCAAGCGCGTTCGCAAGATGGGACGCGATCGGCGGATCAACCTCGCCGTGCTCGCCGCCCTGTACGATCAGCCGGTCACGGGTAATCTCACCGAGCGCTGGCAACGGATCAAACGCACACTCCGCGTCGGGATGTTTCCCGGGGCGATGGCGGCCAAGTGGCTCGGGGGCCTGCTGGCGGTGCTCGTGTTGGGCATGGTCATCGCCAGGCGGTTCAGTGAAACCGACGACATGCTGCTGACGGTGCTCACCGGCGTGGCGGCGGCGGGGTCGCTGCTGCTGCTGGGCTACTGGGCCTGGCGATCGATGAAGCTGTGGGGCCTGTCACGCCGCATCCGCAAAGAGATACACGTCGTCGGGCGCACCAGCGGCATCCTCCGCAGCATGCTCGGCGATCTGCCTCCGCGCGATCTGGCCATTCAGCCCCTGCCCACGCCTGGCGATCAGGACTCACGCTACCAGCTCACGACCCACCTGCTGCAGATCTTCGAGGCCTTCGGCTACCGCGGGATCATCGTGCTGGTCGATCGCGTCGATGAGCCGGCCATGATCAACGGCGACGCCAAAAAGATGCAGTACCTGATCTGGCCCATGTTCAACAACAAGTTTCTTCAGCAGGACAACGTCGGGTTCAAACTGCTGCTGCCGGTCGAGCTGCGTCACCTGCTGGCCCGCGAGGATTCGGATTTCTACCAGCGCGCCCGCCTGGATAAACAGCACATGGTCGATCGCCTGGTCTGGTCCGGCGCGACGCTGTACGACCTGTGCTCGCGTCGCCTGTCCGCCTGCATGGAAGACGGCGCCGAACCGATCAGCCTCGTCGATCTCTTCGATGAGCAGACCACCCGGGCCGACCTCGTCGATGCGCTGGACCAGATGCTTCAGCCGCGCGATGCGTTCAAGTTTCTGTACCGCGTGATTCAGGAGCACTGCTCCAACGTCACGCAGGACGAACCCATCTGGCGCATCCCCCGCCTGACGCTGACGACCGTGCGCAAGCAGCAGTCCCAGCGCGTCCAGGACTTCCACCGCGGCGTCGCCCCCGCATGATGACTACCCCCTAAAGCCCGGGGACCGCCGTCCCCGGGTACAGCCCACAACATTCACCACCGCTGGCGCAGATACTCGGCCAACACGTTGGCATGATTGCACGCCGGGTCTTTCGCCGCATAAAGCAACGTGATCCTTCGGCGTCCCTTCGCAGCCTCGCGCAGTTCCGCCATCGCATCACCCGCCTCATCAAGCTCCTCACGATACTGCCGGGCAAACGCATCCAGCCGATCCGGTTCGTGTTTGAACCACTTGCGCAGCTCGGAGCTCGGCGCCAGTCCTTTCATCCACGCATCGAGTTGCGCCTCGTCCTTGCGCATGCCGCGCGGCCAGAGCCGATCCACCAGCACGCGCAGCCCATCCGAAGTCGCCGCTTCGTCGTAAACTCGTTTGATCGCAAAGCGCATGAAACACCTCCAGCGTGTGCCGCTGTGTATTCAGGTGCATCGCGACTGGATTGGTTTCACGCGGCGGCGGTGAAGCTTACGCTAGCCGTCGCCGGCGCATCAGCACGCCCGCCATCAGCGCCAGGCCCGCCGGCAGGGCGCCCGGCGTGGGGATCAGCGAGATCAGGTAATTCTTCTGCACCTGCTCGGCGGTCAGCGCTTCGCCGAAAAGCTGCACATCGCCGTAGTCGGCCAGCAGTTCGCCGTCCCACATGGCGTTGCCGATTTTGAACCCGGCGGTATTGCCAGCCATGATGTTGCTGACGCTGAGCGTGACCTCGTTGAGGAAATCACCGTCCTTGTAAAACGTGACGGTGACATCATGCGTGCCGGCCTCGGTCAGGCCGGTGACAACCATCGTGATGTGCGCCCACTCGCCCTGCACGACCGTGCCCGCCGCCGAGTTGAATTCGCCGATATTGCTGCTGTTCCACGGGCGGAATCGCAGCACACCGCCGTTCATCATCTGAATGTTCCAACCCGTGGCGTTGTTCGGCGCTGCCACGGAGATGTCGCCCATCACGTCCTGCCAGTTCTGACTCGTCGACTCGTTGGGCTTGATCCAGAACGCCAGCGTCATGTCGTTCAGCGAGTCGACCGCATCAACATCCGCCGTCGACAGCAGCCCGCCGTCGGCGGTGACGCTGACGTAGTCGCTGTTGGCAAAGGGCTGCGACCCGGCGCCGACCGAGGCGCTGCCGCTGGTGGTCGCGTTGCCGGCCGAGCCGACCGTGCCGTGGTTGGGGACGCTGGAGCCCGCCGCGTCGGTGAAGTTGTACGCCAGCAGGGGATCGACCGTCGGCACCGTCAAAAAGCGCACTTCGCTCAAGCCCGTGCCTTCGTACGTGGCGGTGTTGTACGTGTCCTGGACGTCGAGCATCACGAAGCGGGCCGCCGGAAGTTTGAAGCTCGTATGCGTGATCGAACCGCCGTCGTACGCAGCGGGAGTCGTCGGGGCGAAGGGCCCGAAGCGGAAGTTGTGACCGGCGTAGTCGCTGACGCCGTTGGCCATGTCGAGGGTGATCGTGCCGACCTTGGCGCCGACGTCGGGGCTGGCTAGCGTGCCGGTGGTGGCGGTGTAGATGTCGATCGTCTTGGCGCCGCGCTCGTACCAGCCGCCGCCTTCGTTGAAGTTCCAGATCTGGATGAAGTCGATCGTCTGCACGGAGCCGAGATCGAAGGTGATGTAGCCGACATCGCTGCCGCTGGTGTTCCACATGTTGCCCGAGACGTTGTCGTGGACGACATCGCCGCTGCCGTTGGTGGTCAGGCCGCTGTCGTCGATGGTGTTGTCCGCGGGTCGCTGCTGGCTGCTGGCGGTCACATCGGTCAGGCCGACCGGAATGACTTCCGCCGCAGGAAGGATTGAGGTGTTGATCCCCAGCCATGCGACAGCGATCGCGCCACAAGCTTTGAGCATTCTCCATCGTCCGGTCATTTCACGCTCCTTATTCGTTCGTGCCCATGTGGCCCGCAAACCGGCGGCCGCCTCATCCAACTGCCTAGACCCCGATTTTACCTCATATGACGGGATTCTTACAACACATTTTTCCGCCATTCCAAAGCCCGGGGACCGCCGTCCCCGGGTGCTTAACCCGCCTCACCGCCCAAAAATCGGCCCCACGTATCGCCTCGCCACCACCACGTTGTCGAACCACACCACGTGTCGCCGCCCGGCCGGCTCATGATGCCGCTGAACCGCCCGGTCCGTCACGTAGTACAGCAGCCAGAAAAAGTTCAGCTTCAGCCGCTCGTCGGTGCGGAAGTCGAATCCCTCGAACGCTTCCCCGCCCCCGGCAGCCTCGTCCAGCAGGTCGAAGCCCATCCCCGTCCACCGGCCGCGCCTGACCCCCTGGTGCACATCCATCACCAGCTGGCCGTCCAGCCACAGCGCCATCCGCCCGTCGCGCTGGCCCGGTTCATTCAGCTTCATCATCACCTCGACACACTGCCACCGCCCGCGCGGAGCCGCCTGTCGCTGCACCGGCCAGATCGAATTGCCCCAGTACTTCCCATCCGCCGACTTTTTCATCTCGTGCCAGTACGCATAAAAGTTCCAGTCGCCGGGCGCGTCGACCTTCCCATTCCTGCCGAACGGCTCGATGCCCGCCGTCACGCGCTCATCGCCGCGCGGTCGCTCGCCTGCGCCACCCTGAGGCCACCGCGTCGCCGGTCGATACCCGCCCAGGTGCACGAAGTGATGCACGTACCCCGCGTCCTCCGGAAACTTCACATAGAACCGTGCAAACATCTGGTCGACACCGTCGAATGTCGTATACAGATGCCCGCCCGTGTTGTGATCAAGTGAAGCGGTCATCTCGATGGCGCGTTTGCCCCCGCTGCCCGGCGCCGAATCATCCGCCAGCGACACCGCATCGCCGCCTTTGTTCGACATCTCCCCCCAGCGCTTCGCGATCGCCTGAACATCCCCGGTCTCGAAGTCTTCAGCAAACAGCACCGCCGGATCGTGCCCAATCCCCCGATCGCCCGCATGTTCTTTCGCCAGCCCAAACCCCTCCGGCAACGGCTGCCCCAACACCTGCCCCGCAAACAAACCCACAATCAAAATAAACCGCCACATGAGTTACCTCCCACAAAGCCCGGGGACCGCCGTCCCCGGGTTCTGACCAATCATTTCTCACAGAGAACACGGAGTACACAGAGACTCACAGAGCTTAAATGAAATATATTCATCTCTGTGGCCCTCTGTGTACTCCGTGTCCTCTGTGCGAACCCATCGCTGTCGCAGTGCGGGCATGGCATGATGTGACCTCCGGGTGTGATCATACACGCAACGGTTGTGCGCACGGAAGTGTCGCGGGGTGGTGCGAAAGTCGAAAAACGGGTGTTTGGGGTGCGACGTGTTTGTGCGCGGGCCGGGGGTGGCGCGGCGTCAGCGGGGGCGCGCGCACGAACGTGTCGTCATTTGCCATGGGCGTGCGCGCCGAATGGCAAAAAACGGACGAAAAGCACTTTAAACAGGCTGATTTTTGCCGCGCCGGTGCGCACCGGCGCGACGAGGCGACACGGCTGTGCGCACCGGCGGGTCAAAACCCGCGGTGACGGCGTGATATCGCGGGTCAGATGATGGTATCCGTGGGTTTGTCATTTCGCGGTTTTTTGTCATCCGGTGCGCGCGCGACACGAGATGGATACAATCGGGGCATGACGTTGGATGTGGCTCATGTGCTGGGACCGGACGGACCGATCGCGCGGCGATTCGGGGG
The DNA here is from genome assembly GCA_014873095.1 of Planctomycetales bacterium ZRK34. Taxonomy (GTDB): domain Bacteria; phylum Planctomycetota; class Phycisphaerae; order Phycisphaerales; family Zrk34; genus Zrk34. The sequence goes on along the minus strand of CP050848.1, from coordinate 199,557 downwards.
CGACTACGAAGCGCGCCCGCAGCAGATGGACATGGCGGCGGGAGTTGAGTCGGCGCTGGAGCGGGGACGTAACCTGGCTGTCGAAGCGGGCACGGGGGTGGGTAAATCGTTCGCCTACCTGCTGCCGGCGATTCGACGGATCGTCGAGAACAACCAGCGCGTCATCGTGTCGACGCACACGATCAGCCTGCAGGAACAGCTCATCGACAAGGACATCCCGCTGCTGCAGGCGGTGCTCGGGGCGGAGTTCAGCGCGGTGCTGGTCAAGGGGCGCGGCAATTACGTCTCGCTGCGGCGGTTGGAACTGGCATCGAGTCGGCAGAGTCAGCTGTTTCACACGGCCGAGGAACTACGCAGCCTGCACGCGGTGGAGGACTGGGCCTACGAAACGACCGACGGGTCGCTGAGCAGTCTGCCGCTGCTGGAGCGGATGAGCATCTGGGACAAGGTGCAGTCGGACACAGGCAACTGCATGGGTCGCAAGTGTCCGAGCTATGAGCGGTGTTTTTACCAGGCGGCCCGGCGTCGGATGGAAAATGGCGACCTGCTCGTGGTCAATCACGCATTATTTTTTGCGGACCTTGCCCTGCGTGCCGCGGGGGTGGGCATCCTGCCGCCGTATGATCACGTGATCCTTGACGAGGCCCACACGATCGAGGATGTCGCCAGCGAGCACTTCGGCCTGGGCATCGCTGACTCAGGCGTGTATCACCTGCTTTCCACGCTCTACCACACGCGCCACCACAAGGGGTTTCTCACGTCGGTTTCGATGAAGAACCCGGCCGATCGGCCGCTGGTCGATCGCGCGATCGAGTTGGTCCATGACGTGACGACCGCGACGGATCAGTTCTTCGGTTCGCTGGGCGACTGGCAGGATCGCTTCGGGCGATCCAACGGGCGCGTCGACGAGCCGGACATCGTCGAGGATGTACTGACAGATCGGCTGCGTGAGTTGGTCGTGATGCTGCGGCTGCTGGCTGGGAAGGTGAAGTCGGAGGCGGATCAGTACGAGTGCAACGGGTATCTTCAGCGGTGCGAAGGGTACGTGGCGAGCATCACAGCCTGGCTTCAGCAGAACATCGAACAGGCGGTGTACTGGATGGAGATCAGCGAACGCCGCCATCGGCGGATCAAGCTGTGTTGTGCGCCGATCGAGGTCGGGCCGGTGTTGTCGGAGCATCTTTTCAACCGGACCAACAGCGAGGGCGAACCCGTCGGCGTGGTGCTGACCAGCGCGACGCTCACCACCGGCGGCGAGGGCGGTTTCGACCACATGGCCGAGCGCCTCGGCTGCGAGGGGGCTGACACGCAGCAGCTCGGTTCGCCGTTTGACTATGCCGAGGCGGTCGAGTTGATCGTCGAGGCGGATATGCCCGACCCGGGCGCCCGCGAGTTTGCCCGTGAGCTGGGTCCGCGCCTTGTCGACCACATCGACGAGACCGGCGGCGGGGCGTTTGTGCTGTTCACCAGTTATGCGTTGCTTAATCAGATGGCGGAGTATCTTCGGCCGTCGTTGACCAGTCGGGGGATCACAATGCTGGTGCACGGGCAGGACGGCCCGCGCTCGCTGCTGCTGAAGAAGTTCAAAGCGGATGGTCACGCCGTGCTGCTGGGCACAGACAGCTTCTGGGCGGGTGTCGACGTGCCGGGCGAGGCGCTGCGCAGCGTGATCATCACGAAGCTGCCGTTCGCCGTGCCGGATCGACCGCTGACGGCCGCTCGGATCGACCGCATCCGCCAGCGCGGGGGCAATCCATTTGTCGAATATCAGCTGCCCGAGGCGATCATCAAATTCAAGCAGGGCTTCGGGCGGTTGATCCGTTCGCATGCCGATCGTGGGCGCGTGGTGGTGCTCGATAAGCGGCTGATCAGCAAGCCGTATGGGCGCAAGTTCATCGAGGCGCTTCCGCCGGTGAATGTGAATGTCGTGCGAGATCGCCGCGACGGGTTTTGATCGGTCTGCGCCGATGCGGTATCCTGTGCGACCTGCGACGGAGAAAACCCGTCAAACTAAGGGAAACTTCATCATGCTCAACAAGGTTTTCAAGGCGTACGACATCCGCGGGGTTTACCCGGACCCGCTGAACGAAAAGGTGGCGTGGAAGGTCGGTTGCGCCACGGGTAAGTTCCTGCTGCAGCGGCTGTCGGGGCGCGACGCGTCGGACCCGATGTTGCGTCACGTGGCCGTGGGGCGTGACATGCGCCCACACTCGCCGAAGATGGCCAAGGCGCTGATCGACGGGCTCCGCGCCGCCGGTATGAACGTCTTCGACGTCGGCATGGTCGACACCAGCTTCATCTATTTTGCGATCAATCACCTGGGCTGCGGCGGCGGCATCCAGACCACCGCTTCGCACAATCCCGTTGAGTACAACGGCTTCAAAATCTCCGGCCAGCATGCGACCCCGATCGGGTCCGACAGCGGCCTGGTTGAAATCCAGCGCATTGCCGCCACGCTCGAGGACGACGGCTCCAAGCCCGCCGGCCGCGTCGAAGAGCGCGACCTGTGGGACGATTACATCACCCACGTCCGCAAGTTCCTCGATCTCAAGCGTCCTCTGAAGGTCGTCGCCGATGCTTCCAACGGCATGGCCGGCGCGTTCGTGCCGCGCATCTTCGGCGACATCGAAGGCCTCGAAATCATTCCGCTGAATTTCGAGATCACCGGTAAGTTCACGCACGATCCGAACCCGTTGGTGCCGGAAAACATGCAGCCGACCATCGACGCCGTCGCCGAGCACGGAGCCGACCTGGGCGTCTGCTTCGACGGCGATGCCGACCGCTGCATCCTCTGCGATGAGAAGGGCAACATCATCGGATGCGACCTGCTGGGCGCGCTGTTTTCAACGCACTTCCTCAAGCAGTCACCCGGCAGCGCGATCATTTACGATCTGCGTTCCAGCAAGGGGCTCGAAGAAACCGTCCGCAAGCTCGGGGGCAAACCCATCAAGGGCCGCGTCGGGCATGTGTTCCTCAAGCAGCTGATGCGTGAGAACAACGGCGTCTTCGGCGCCGAACTGTCCGGCCACATGTACTACCGCGATAATTTCTACACCGACTCCGGCGCGATCACCTTCGCCACGGCCCTGAGCATTCTTTCGGCCGGCGACACGCCGATGAGTCAGCTCATCGCGCCGCTGAATCCGTATGTGCAGTCCGGCGAGATCAACTTCCGCGTCGAAGACAAAGACGCCGCGCTGGCCGCCCTGCGTGAAAAGCTCGACGGGCGCGCCACGTTCGATGAACTCGACGGCGTCAGCGCCGATGCGTGGGAGGCTGAGGGCTGGTGGCTGAATGTCCGCAAGTCCAACACCGAACCGATGCTCCGCCTGAACCTCGAAGGCCGCGACCGCGCCACCGTCGACAAGGTCTACGCCGAGATTCAGCCCCTGCTGGGCGAACCCGCCAAGGGGCACTGATCTAAAACGCCTCAGCAAATGTCCGATCACCCGTTCATGAAAATGGACGTGGTGATCGCTGCGCCGAGCGTCCTACGCTTAATCAATCAGTGAAAGGATGTGACGATGCGTTTACTCCGGGTTTTGTTCGTGTTGGTATTGGTGGCAGGGTGTGAATCAGTCAAGCAGATGCCGGCGGGTGATCCGCAACTGAGCTACGGCTATGCGCAGCTCCACGACCTGATGAAGCGCGAAAGCGGGGTCAGCGATCTGTTGCTGATTCGCGATGTGTCGGAACCGACGCAGGCGTTGATCGAGTTGGTGGCCGATACCGCAGCCGATGCGGCCGAGAGGATCGAGACATTTGCTGACGAGGACAAAAGCCTGCAGCTTGACGACACCGGCTTGCCTTCGATCGAGTCCGACACGCGCTCCGCCATCGCCGCGGCAACCGCCGGGCTGTTGCTCACCGGCGATCACGCCGAGCGCGATCTGCTGCTGACGCAGATCAAGGCGACTCAGTACGCTGAATATCTGACATCCACCATCGCCAAGGCCGACCCCGATGCCCGGCGCACTGCTTATCTGTACGAACTGTCCGGCAAGTTTCATCAGATCGGCGACAAGCTTTCCGCCCGCCTGTCGCCACGGTGATTGTCGCATCGAGGCTCTGCGTGTATTCTCATGATTGCTGTAACTATCCGTAACGACTCATGAGGTGCGAACATGGCCTATCTGCTGGGTGTGGACATCGGAACGTCGGGGACCAAGGCGCTGATTTGCGATCTGAAAGGCAAGGTGCTGGCGACGGCGACGTCGGAGCACGACATCAGTTCGCCCCAGCCGGGTTGGTCGGAGCAGGACCCACGGCAGTGGTGGAGCGCGGTGTGCAAAGCGACCAAGGCCGTGGTCAAGAAAGCCGGTGTGAAGCCCAATGCCTGCAAGGGCATTGGCCTGTCGGGCCAGATGCACGGGTCGGTGTTTCTCGCGGATGATGGACACGAGACGGCCGAGCCTCTGCGGCCGGCGCTGTTGTGGAACGATCAACGCACCGCGGCGCAATGCGTCGAAATCGAAAAGACCGCCGGCGGGCGCAAGAAGCTGATCAACATGGTGGGCAATCCGGCGCTGACGGGTTTTCAGGCGCCGAAGATTCTATGGGTGCGGCAGCACGAGCCGAAGGTGTTTGAACAAACCAAGCACGTGCTGCTGCCGAAAGACTACATCCGCTACCGCATGACCGGTGAATATGCGACGGAAGTTTCCGACGCGGCGGGCACGCTGCTGCTGGATGTCAAAAAACGCGCCTGGCACAAGGGGCTCATCCGCAAGCTCGGGCTCGATGCGTCTTTGTTTGCTGACTGTGTTGAATCGCACGTGGTGACGGGGGAGTTGACCCCGTGGGCCGCGAAGCAACTGGGGCTCGTTCAGGGCGTGCCGGTTGTCGGCGGAGCGGGTGACAACGCGGCCGGCGCGGTCGGCAACGGCATCGTGAAACGCGGTGTGGCGATGGCGTCGCTGGGCACCAGCGGGGTGGTCTTCGCTCATGCGGATGAACCGGTGCTCGATCCGCAGGGGCGCGTGCACACGATGTGCTCGGCGGTCGACGGCAAATGGTGTGTTTTCGGCTGCATGCTCTCGGCCGGCGGGTCGCTGCAGTGGTTCCGCAATCACATGGCCAAGGCGGAGATCGCCGCGGCCAAGCGAAAGAAAGTCGATGCGTACGATCTGCTGCTCAGCGAAGCGGTGCGGGCGAAGGCTGGTTGCGAGGGGTTGATGTTTTTACCGTACCTGACCGGCGAGCGGTGCCCTCACCCGGACCCGATGGCGCGCGGCGGATGGATCGGGTTGACCGCCCGTCACACGCGGGCCGACATGATCCGCTCGGTCATCGAAGGCATCACCTTCGGCATGACCGATGCCCTGCGCATCATGCAGGGCATGGGCATCAACATCAAAACCGTCTACCTCACCGGCGGTGGCTCGCGCAGCGCGTTCTGGCGGCAGCTTCAGGCGGATGCCTACAACGTGCCGGTCGGTCTGACCAACTCGACCGAAGGTGCGGCCTACGGCGTGGCGCTGCTGGCCGGCGTCGGCACGGGCGCGTGGAAGAACATCGCCCAGGCGACCCGGGCCGTCATCGATGAAACCGAACGCCTCAAACCCGACCCCGGAGCGGCGAAGTTTTACGCCCAGGCCCACACCGCTTATGATGCGCTGTACCCGGCCTTGCGTGACAACTTCCCGCAGCTTGCGTCGCTGGCTTGACCCCCTGGCAACGCGCTCCCCTTCGGGTCGCTGCTAAACGGGTGCCCAAAATGATGTGCTAGTTGACCGACGGATCGTCCGGCAGGATGGCTCGATCGAGACCTGCGGGGCGCGCCGGGTTGCTGAGCCGCTCGGCGAGTTGCGCCCATGATTCTTGATCCATGTCGAATATGTTTACGCCCTTGGCCGACATCGTCAGCCAGGCGTTCTGCTTGAGTTCAGCTTCGAGTTGCCCGGGGGCCCAGCCGGCGTAACCGACGAAGTACATCGCCGGTTCGTGGCCGTTTCGCAGCAGGGATTCGACGTGCTCCCGCTCGGTGGAAAAATGCACATCGCCGATCACGTGGGCATCCGACGCGCCCGCATCGGTATGCAGCACCATCAGCGGCCCCTGGCACGGCCCGCCCACGCACAGCGGCACTTCCAGGTTGATCGACGGATCATCCAGCGCCTCCAGCGCGTCGGCCAGCACCGCATCGGTCTTCCGATTGAGGATCAACCCCATCGCGCCGCCCTCACCATGCTCGACCATCAGCAGAACCGTCTGGTTGAAATTCGGGTCAGTCAACGCCGGCGTGGCGATCAGCAATTGTCCCTTCAGTGACTTCATGCCACATCATACGCAGGCGAGTCCCGTGTGCTACACTGCCCGCATGAACACGCGTGAAGTTCAACAGCCCGCCATCTGCATGCAGAACGTCAGCGTCCGCCGGGGCCCCGTGACGATTCTCAAAGACATCGACTGGACCCTGCCGCGCGGCGCCAACTGCGCCCTGCTCGGGCCCAACGGGTCGGGCAAGACCACGCTCATGCGGGTCATCACCGGGTTCATGTGGCCGACCACCGGAACCGTCGACGTGCTCGGCGGGCGGCTCGGTCGCACGGATGTGCGCATGCTGCGGCGGCGCGTGGCGGTGGTCGATCCGTCGGAACTCTACAGCGTCGACGGCGATCTGACCGCCTTGCAGGTGATCTGCACCGGGTTCTTCGGCACGCTGTATCTTTACGATGCGGTCACCGAGGAGCAGACCGCCCATGCCGAGCAGTTGCTCCGCGCCGTCGGCCTGTCGCATCGGCGCGATCAGCGGTACGAGGTGCTTTCGACCGGTGAAAAGCGACGCTGCCTGCTGGCCCGCGCCCTGGTCCACCTGCCCGAATTGCTGATACTCGACGAGCCGACGGCCGGGCTCGACGTCACCGGCCGCGAGCGCGTGCTTGCCACCATTGAAACCCTCCGTCGCCTGCACCCCGAGCTGACGGTCATCATGGTGACCCACCACGTCGAGGAGTTGAGCCCGCGGACTGACCAGGTCGTGCTCATCCGCAGCGGCCGCCTCGCCGCCGTGGGCCGACCCGATGCCGTGATCACCCCCGAACGCCTGACCGAAGTCTTCGGCTGCAAGGTGTTTGTCCAGAAGCGATCTGGCCGCTGGTGGTTGGAAGTTCTGCCCGAAGCGTGGCTGGATCTGGTCGAAGACCCCCCGGAAAGTTGACCGCACGAATCCACCGCCGCGGCTTGAACCCGGCCGCCGGATGGCTACAATACGCTTCCCCATTGGGGCGATTAGCTCAGTTGGCTAGAGCGCCTGCTCGACACGCAGGAGGTCACTGGTTCAAGTCCAGTATCGCCCATTTTTCCCCCTCGATGATCACGCTTTCTGCGTGTCTGGCCGTGTGAGATGGTGCATTCTTCGGCCGGGGGACTCCCCGTGGTGAATGAACAAGTCCAAGCTGGTAGAGTTATGCCGTGTCTGTACGAGCCGAGATTTCAGCACGAAGGAATTTTTGATGTGCCTCAATTCGTATCGTTCCCAACGTTCGTATCGTGGTTTAGTCGGTGGTCTGTGGTTGGCTGCGTTTGTGATGACGTGGATGTCATGTTTTGCCTCGGCGGGTGTGGAACCGGGTGACATCGTCGTCAGCGGCGATGCTCAGCAGACGATGACGTACGGGATGGATTTCGAGCGACTGTGGTATTGGAATCTGAAGCCGGAGCAGGCGGACAAACTCGCACGCCTGGCGGTCAGTGAATGTCAGGTGGACTATGTCCGCGTCGGCATCGACGGCGGTGCGGAGTTTGAGGAGGGCCAATTCGACTGGTCCGTGTACGACAAACAACTTGATTGCATGACCCGGCTGCAGGCGGCGAATCCGAAGCTGAAGTTCTTCGCCAGCCCGCGTCCGTTTCATGAAGCGATTCACGATAGGTATGACAAAAACAGTGTGCAAGCGAAGAACTCGCCTTACACGTGCTTCCCGCTGTGGATCGGTGTGTTCGAGAATCCATACTCCGACAAGCGGAAGTTTCAGCAGTTCAAGTGGGACAAGGCTGCGGACTACCTCGTGCGCCAGATTCAGTTTTTCAACCGCAAGGGATTTCCGATCGCGTATGTCGATGTGAAAAACGAAAATGACGTTTACTACTTCGCGCCTGAACTCAAGCAGATGGTCTTGCGGATGCGCCAACAGTTGGGCGATCAGATGCCCAAGGTCATCGCGCCGTCGAGTTACAGTTGGCGAAACGGGGTCAAATGGATGGAGCAGGCGATCAAAACGGGCAACGCTGACTTCTTCGACATCGCCGCTTCGCATAACACGCGCAACCAGGGCAGTCCGGAAGAGTTCGTCTCGCTCGCCCGCTCGCTGAATCGACCGGTGTGGAACACCGAGTTGCATAGCTTTCACGGGCCTGATGATGAGGCCGTCGCCAACACGCAGATTCTCTGGCAGCACATTCGCGCCGGCTTTTCAGGGATCAACGACTGGCTGTCGCTTGGCAACCGCAAGAAAACCCACAAGATGTTTCGCAATGTGCGCGGCGAAGTCGAGGTGATGCGCACCTACTACATCTTCAAGCAACTCGTGAACACCTCCGGCGGGGGGCGTTACCTGCCCACCAACATCCCCGACAATCTGACGACTACCGCAGCCTTTATCAAGGGCGATCTGCTGACCGTCTGGGTGCTGAACAGTTCTCCAAAGGATGTGAAAGACATGACCGTTCGCCTTCCGGGGCGTCGCTTGACCGAGGCGACGATTCAGGTGATGCACTGGGGCCCGGACAATCGGCGCGAAGGTGTGCCAAGTCATACGAAAATGACTGCTGCGGATTCATTTACAATCGATGCTCTGGCCAACAGTCTTTACTGTTTCACCGTTCATGTCGCACCCTCGGAGAACTGATGGGCAGATATTGCACGCAGGTGCCAAATCAAATGCGGTGTGATGATGTACTCTCAGATGTGAATTTCAGATGAATTGAATAAATAGGACTAGCTTGTCTGATGGATTGCTGTTAACTTTTATTCGTCGGCGGGAAATCAATATCGCAGAAGAATGAGAATCCTTCACTAAGTTTGGACACAGGAGTTGGATGATGAGTAATCGAACCAAAATGTGGTGTGTTATTTGTGCGCTGGGAGTTTTCGGGGTGACAGCGGTCGCGCCGGGCGCGCTCATTGAAGACGATTTTGAAGCCGACACCTCGTCGAATTACACGATTGTCGACGATTCAAACGCCGCCTCGGGCGACGGCACGGCCGACAGCACGTCCACCTTCGCTTTCGATTACATCGCCGCCGGCATCCCGCTGGCGCCGAACTCCACGGCCGGCGATACCGGCGGCCTGCTATTCACGGTCAACGATTCAGCCGGCGAGGCCGATCACATCGCCGCTTTCAACAACACATCCATCACGGCGACGAACTACCGTCTCCAGGTCGACATGTACATGCGCGTCGAAATCGGTCAAAGCGGAAGCACCGAAATGGCCCATGTCGGCGTCGCCGGCAGCAGCAGCGACTACATCTCGATCTTTACACCAGTCGTCACGAACGGGCACTTCATTTCAATCACCGGCGAAGGCGGCTCCAGTTCCGATTATCGCCACTCTGTTCCGAGCATTGCGGCTGTGCCAAGCGGTGATTCGAGTTATCTCGATCCCGCTCAGACCACCAATGCCTCCGGCACGCTGTATCAGTCGCTGTTTCCATCGACGGATTTTCCCGGCTCGCCGGGCAATGTCTGGACGACGCTGACCATCGATGTGACCCCGACCACCGTCACATACTCACTGGACGGCACCCCAATCATTCAGGCTACAACCGAAGTCAGTTCGGGCCTCATCAGCCTGGGGTATACCGATCCGTTCACATCTGTCGGGCCGCACTATGTGATTTATGACAACCTGAGCGTGACCGAAATCTCGGGTGCCGTGCCGTCCCCGAGTTCAGCGGCGGTGTTCGGATTGCTCGGCGCGGTGGGTTGCCTGCTTCGCCGTCGAAGCGTCGGTTGATCCCCCAGCGGTCCAACAACGACATCAATCATTCACGGGCGCTGCCCGGCCGGGTGAGCCCTCGACTTCGCTGACCTGGATACGGATCGGCGCCTTGCGGCCGGGGCGGACGTCGATGTTGAACGTGTGCAGCCCACGTGGCAGGTCGATCAGCATCCTTTCCGCTCGCAGGTTCGCTTCGTCGCCGACGCGATTGATGCGGACCGCTGAGGCATCGTTCAACTCCAGCGCGATCGTGCCGGGGGTGGTCACCTCGATCGTGAACCGCATTGACTTGCCGGCAACTTCCGTAGCAGGTACGGACCCATCGACCCGGCTGTAGACCGGGAGATCGTTGACTTCGTACCGGCGGATGTAGGCATTGGCTGGGGCTTTGAAATCACCCTCGCGCCCCAGTGCGGCCATGAAAGCGACGAGGTCGACAAACTGATCGCGGCGAAGCGAGGCGGTCAACATCGGCGGCATCATCGACACAGGCACGATGATCTTCTGCTGCACCTTGGCTTCGGGGACTTCGATTTCCTTGCCGGTGGCGTCACGAAGAACGACCACGCCGCCGCCTTCGCGGACCAGCGTGCCCGACAGGGCGCCGCCGTCGGTGGTGATGACACTGACGGTGTGGTAGCCCTCCTTGATTTTGGCCGAGGGCTGCAGGAGCGATTCGATGATGTAGTCGACGGGGGCGCTGGCGCCGAGTGAGATCAGGTCGGGTCCGATCTTGCCGCCGCCGCCGGCGATGGCGTGGCAGGTCATGCAGGCCAGTTGCGGCAGACGATAGATCGACTGGCCTCGGGCGGGGTTGCCGTGTGATTGAACATCCTTGACGAGTTGGGTGACCTGATCGGGTGTCAACTGCTGAGGCATCTGCGCCTGTGCGACAGAGCGTGTGAGCACCTCGGCAAGGGCCTTGGCCTTGTCGCCGGCGGTCGAGGCGCGACGCAGTGCGAGCGTGGCGGTCTGCGTGGGCAGTGACTTGCCATCGAGGGCAGCGGCGAGGGTGGACGGGCCATGCTTGTGGGCGAGGAACGCGTCGACGATCGGCTCGGTCTGCGACTCGGCAGCGGGATTGGTCAACATGTCCGCCGCAATGAGGGCGGCGACTTTGGGGTCCAGACGCGTCAACGCGGTCAGCGCATCGCGGCGAGCATTCAAATCCAGCGAACTGGTGGCGACGGCTTTGAGCGTCGCTTTGTCACCGTAGCTGGCCAGCCCCATGATCGCCCCGTGACGCGGTGCGGCAGGGGTGTCGGCGGCGGTGGCGAGTCTGGTGATCGTCTGGTGAGCGGATTTCAAACGCCACACGCCGGCCAGATGCGCAGCGCGAGGTTCATCCGGCAGCAGGCTGTTCAATGAATCGAGATCGCCGGAGGGGCGTTTGTTGTGACGCGCCCCGGCGTCGATTAGCGCCGCCAGCGCCGGGGTACGCAGGGCGGGATTGTTCCGGGCCAGGTCAAACAGCACCGCCAGGTCGTCAGGCGCGCCGAGTTGTCCGATCAACTGCGTGATCGAACGTGTGGTCGCTTCGTCGAGTTTGCCTTCACGAAGCATGGTCACCAGCGGAGCCAGTGCGGCGGGATTTTCCACGGCCCGGGCGGCGAAAGCGAGTTTGGTCGGGTCACCCCCGAAGTTGAACTTCCCTGACTTCACCGCGGGCAGCCAGCGATCCTGCGTGCGGCGCAGCGTCTCCCACAGCGCGAAGTCGATGTTCTGATCCATCTCGTGATCCAGCGCCCCGGCGGCGAGTTTGACCGCATCGAGGCTGTCGAAATCGCGGGCGGTGTTCACCGCTTCAAGGCGCACCTGCGGGTGCTGATCTGCAACGGCCGCGGCAAGCAGATCGTTGGCATCGGGCACAGCATTCTGCCAGTCGGCGAGCACACGAATAGCTGCTGCACGGGCGCGATAATCGGGTGATTTCAGCACAGCACGCAGTAGGGTCGAATCCGGCGTGCGGATCGTCTGCATGGTCCACAGGGCTTCGAGCCGCGCGTGTTCGTAATCGGCATCGCTGGTGTTCAACTTGCCGACCCACTGACGCACGGCAGTGGCCACGGCGGAGCGATCACGCAACGCAAGCTGGCGACGTGCTGTTTCGACAGTCCACCGCTCGGGGGCGCGCAACATTTCGACAAGCTGTCTGATCGTCGCGCCTTCGATGTCGGGGCGCTTCACGGTCGGGGTGTTCTTTGCAACCAGTCGCCAGATGCGCCCGTGTTGCGTGTCACGGCGCGGGTCGCGGAAGTCGACTTCGCCGTGGTTGATAATCGGGTTGTACCAGTCGGCCAGGTACAGCGCGCCGTCGGGGCCCATCTTCAGATCGACCGGGCGGAAGGCGCGATGCGTGGTGGTGACGACATCGGGCAGTTGCTTGCTGATGTAGCCGGAGGCTTCGGGCTCGAGGCGGAAGTGGTTGATGCGGTTGCCGCGGAAGTCGCTGGTCACCAGCGTGTTCTGCCAGTCGCCGGGAAAGCGGCGGCCGGTGACAAGCGCCAGCCCGCAGTGCTTGGGCTGGCCGGGGTTCAATCCGTGAATGATGCGCGGGTATCCGACGGCTGTCGGGAAGGCCGAGCCGCGGAAAGCGTAGTTGATGCCCTCGCCGCCGGCGCCGTCGGTGGCGAAGCACTGACCCCAGCGGTCGAACTGCCGCCCCCACGGATTGATCAACCCGCGTGAAACAATTTGCGTTTGAAGCGTTTCGGGTTGGTACCGCCAGATGCCCGAGCCCATGAGGCGCTCGATGCCGCGCGGCGTCTCGGCGTGGGTATGGATGTAGATCGACTGGTGGAAGTACAACCAGCCGTCGGGGCCCCACCCGAAGGTGTGCAGGATGTGGTGGGTGTCTTCGGTGCCGAACCCGGCGAGGATGATGCGGCGCTGATCGGCGCGGCCGTCGCCATCGGTGTCGGACAGGTGCAGCAGGCGGGTCGAGTCCGCTACGTATGCGCCGCCACGATCATCGGGCATCACCGCGGTGGGAATCAGCAGGTCGTCGGCGAAGACGGTGCGCTTGTCGGCGCGACCGTCGCCGTCGGTGTCTTCGAGAATGATGATTTCGTCGGACGGTTTGGCCCCCGGGCGGATGTGCGGATAGATCGGGCTCGATGCGACCCAGAGCCGACCGCGGGCGTCGAAGTTCATATGGATCGGGTTGGCGATCATCGGCTCGCTGGCGAAGAGACTCAGCTCGAAACCCTCGGCGGGCTTGAGCGCGGCCAGTTCCTCTTCCGGCGTCAGCGCGTCGACCTTTCTTGGTGCGGCGGGCTTGGCACGTGGCGGTTCGGGTAATGATTTACCCTGCACGAAAGCGGCGATGCGGGCCTCGGCCAGTTCGATCAGCGGATCGAATTCGGCGATCTCCTTGGCGTTCTGTCCCTGCTCATGTTTGCGGAAGCCGCGCAGGTAGGTTTCGTTCTGCGGGCGATACTGGTGAAAGTACAGGTCGTTTTTCGCTTCGATCAAATCACGCAGCGCGGCATGTTCGTTGGCGGGCAGCTTCGGCGGGTCGATGCCGAGCTGATCGAGGATGACACCCGCGGCGAGTTGGTACCCGCGATCGTTGAAACGGATCGTGTCATACGACACGGGCTCGGGCTGCCTGCCGATCGCGGCGAGCATCGGCTCGAACAGGTTGACGAAGCGCAGTTTGTTCTGATCGGCGTATTGCCCAATGGCCTGCGTGATCGCGCGGCGATTGGCGTTGATCTGATCGACCGGCGGCAGCGGGGCAGGCATCGCCACGGCCGGCGGGGGCGACACGAGCACGACCTGTCGCGCGTGCCGCTTGAGGTCGGTGACCAGGTGGTCGAGGTTTTTGATGAACGGGTCGATGCCGGCGGGACCGTCGTAGGCGGCGACCGAGCCATAGAAAACGAACACGACCGTCGGCTGGATGCGGTCGATCTCGGCGATCAGTCGCTTGTAGCCTTCATCGGCCCCTTTGAAATACCCGCGTGAGTCGGCGGCGGGCGTATCGCCGGACCAACCCATGTTGCGGAAAACGATGCGACGGTCGGGCCAGCGGGCGGTCAGGGCGGCTTCGAGATAGTTGTGGTGAATGTCCTGCTCGATGAACTCGGAGCCGAGCATGATCACGCGGTCGCCGTCACGCAGTTCGAAAGCCCCGGTCGGTTCAGCGATGGCGGAGCCGGCGACCAGGCATGTGACAATGACAGCGATGGCGAACGATTGGTGTGGCTTCATGATGTCGTATCCGTTGCTGCGGTTGATACGGTAACGAGCCGAACGCGATCGGCATTGCATGTGGTCACAGATCGAGGTCGATGCTGACGGGGGCGTGGTCGGAGACGGTTAATCCGCCCTCGCGGTGGACCTCGGCGCCGGTGAATGTACCGGCGGCGCGCTTGTTGGCCAGCAGGTAGTCGATGCGCCACCCGCGGTCGAGCTTGCGAGCCTGCCCGCGGTTAGACCACCACGTATATGGCCCGTGGCGATCGCCGTAGTGCTCACGCACCAGGTCGCGCCAGCCGGAGTCGATCAGGTCGCCCATCCACGCCCGCTCGTGCGGCAGAAAGCCCGAGTTCTTTTCGTTGCCCTTGGCGTAGAAGATGTCTTGCTCGGTGTGGGCGATGTTCAGATCACCGCCGAGCACGATCGGTCGCCGGGCGCGCTTCATCGCATCAGCCCAGGGCCGAAACCGGGCCATCCACTTTTCCTTTTCCGCCTGGCGGTGATCACCCGACGAGCCGGAGGGTAGATAGATGCTGACCAGTTGCACGCCGGCGACGCGCACACTCAACACGCGCCCCTCGGCATCGTCGTCATCGGCTTCAAGGCCCGTTGTCACATCATCGATCGGGTGGCGTGACCACACGGCCGTGCCCGCATAGCCGGGGCGCTGGGCGGGGTGCCAGTGAACATGCCACCCGTCGGGGGCGGCCCACTCATCGGGCAGTTTGTCCGGCGTGACACGAATTTCCTGCAGCAACAGCACGTCGGGGGCGATCTGATTCAGATGGTCGGCGAATCCCTTGCGCAGGGCGGCCCGCATGCCGTTGACGTTCCACGTGGTGATGCGCATCGGGGTAGTGTAACGTTTCGTGGGGATTTTTCGATCACGTGGCGTCATCGGCCGCCACGCGGTACAGTGGAGTCGATTTTTCAACCCAACCCTCAAGCCTGTTCTGGAGGTCTGTTCATGCTCCGTTACACCACCTGCCTGTTGATGATTACCGCGATGATGATGTTGCTTGCTGCGTGCGCGTCCGAGCCGCAGTGTGAATCCTGCGATGTGGCGGGACCAGCCGACAAGCAACCGGCCGTCGGCGAAACGATCGCGCTGTTCGACGGCAAGACGATGGGCAACTGGAAGTCGACGCAGTTCGGCGGCGAAGGCGAAGTGCATATCGAAGACGGCAACCTTATTCTGCCGTTCGGTTCGATGATGACCGGCATCACCTGGAAGGGCGAGCCCCCGGTGAAGATGAACTACGAGATCACCGTCGAAGCTCAGCGCGTCGACGGCAACGACTTTTTCTGCGGGTTGACCTTCCCGGTCGGCGACAAATTCTGCTCGCTGATCTGTGGCGGGTGGGGCGGCGGTGTGACCGGGCTGTCGAGCCTGGATGGTTACGACGCTTCGGAAAACGAGACCTCGACCTGGCAGGACTATCAGGCCGGCAAGTGGTACACGATCAAGCTGCGTGTCGAGCCGACTCGCATTCAGGCCTGGCTCGACGGCAAGCAGATCGTCGACCAGGACATCGAAAACCGCCGCATCGGCATTCGTGTTGAAGTCGATCCGTCGCGCCCGCTGGGCATTGCGTCCTACGGGACGACCGCTGCGATCCGCAAGATCGAACTCAAGAAGTTGAAGTGACGTTGCTGGCCGGAGGCGGCGAACTTACATGCCGCAGGTGCAGCCTTTGCCGGCATCCTTGGCCTGGTAGAGATTGTCGTCGGCATGTTCGATCAGAGCATCGCCGGTTTCGAGGTGATCACGCTGCAGTGAGGCGACTCCCATCGACAGCCCCGTACGCACATCGCGCGGCAGCATCGTCCGCATCTGGTGAGCGAACAACGAAGGCACGCGCTCGGTGAAATGTCGGGCGCGTTCATCACCGGCGCCGGGCATCAACACGAGAAACTCATCACCGCCCAGGCGAACCGCGTAGTCGTCGCCGCGCACATTGGCGCGAATCAGCTGCGCCAGAAAGCTGAGCATCTTGTCGCCGACGGCATGGCCGAAGCGATCGTTGATCGATTTGAAGTTGTCCATGTCGATCACGATGCAGATCAGGTCGGTGGCGGTGGCGCGGCAGGTGTCGACCAGTTCAGTCAGATGGGTATCGAGGAAGCGGCGGTTGCCGAGGTTGGTCAGCGGATCGCGCATGGCCAGTTGCTGTAGTTGACTGGTGGCGCGGTGGGTGGCCTTGGCGACGCGGGCGTCGAGGGTGCGCCGCAGGCGATTGACGGTCGTGGAATGGCGATAGGCCTGCATGGTCAGGTCGCAGAGAATTTTGGAGAGGTCGCCGAGTTCGTCATCGCGTTGCAGCGGCAGGCGGCGGGCCTCGGCGGGGCGTTGGGTGCGCCGGGCGCGCCGGGCGGCTTCGAGCACATCCTCCAGCGGTTCGCACACGCTGCGGTGGACCAGCGAAATCAGCACCGCGGCCAGCAGCCCCAACCCGATCATCATGGGCCAGACCTGATTACCCTCGCGGGTTTCCACCATGCCGATCAGGCAACCGCCGACCAGCGCCAGCAGAATGATCAGCGTCAGCTTGGTTCGCGTTGGAGTGTGGACCCAACCGGCGCGGCGATGCTTCGGCGCGTCAGCGTCGGCGGAAACCAGGGGCGTGGTGGAAGAAGTAGAGCGACTCACGCTTTTTACATCGGGTAGATACACCGGCGAGTTTGGTCGGTCCGCGAGCTTATTGGGTGAATTCTCGCTGACCAGTGACGCAGGCCGTGACGGTGGTTACAATCCCTGCAAAGGAGCCTTGCCATGCACCATGCGCTGCACCGTATTGTGACCGGATTCGTGATGCTGTTGGTTTTTACAGGGGTGGGTTTTGCCGGCGAATGGCCGCAGTTTCTCGGACCCAATCGCGATGCGGTGTCGACGGAGAAGGTCGCTGCGAAGTGGCCGGCCGGCGGGCCGAAGGTCAAATGGTCCATCGACGTGGGCCCGGGCTTCGGTGGGGCAGCGATTCGTGATGGCAAGGTGTTCATTCTCGATCGCGTGATGGACGAAGCCGACGTGCTTCGCGTGCTCGATCTGAACACGGGCAAAGAACTCTGGTCGTACCGCTACGATGCCAAGGGGCGACTTTCGCATTACGGATCGCGCTCCGTGCCGACGGTCGACGACGAGGCGGTGTACACCGTTGGTGGGTTCGGCAATCTCTACTGCATCAGCCGCAAGACGCATCAGCCGCTGTGGCATGTGAATCTCGCCGAGCAGTATCCGCGCGGCGACCTGAAGTGGGGCTTCGCCCAGTCGCCGCTGCTGTACAAGGGGATGGTTATCGCCGCCCCGACCAAAGCCGAGACGCCGGGCCTGGTCGCTTTCGACGCGAAGACCGGCAAGGTCGTGTGGGAATCCGAAGCCTTCGGCGGGGATTACTACGTTTCGCCGATTATTAGAACCGTCGCCGGCAAGCAGGGCATCATGCAACTTGCCAATAAGGTGCTCGCCTTCGTCGACCCGGACACGGGCAAGACGCTGTGGAAGTACGAAGGCTACCCCGATTGCAACTGGCCGATCCCCGCGCCGACGGTTCTGTCCGACGGGCAGCGCATCTTCGTGACCGGTGGATACGACGCAGGTTCCGTGATGATCCGCGTCACCTCGGCGGGTGATTCATTCAAAGTCGAAGAGCTGTTCCGTCTCAAGAGCGGCGCTCAGATTCACCCCGCCATCGAGTACGACGGTTTTCTCTACGCCAACATCAACGAAAACGCCACGCTTCGCCGGCGGACGATGAAGGACGGCGGATTCGCCTGCATCGACCCCAACACCGGCAAGATCATCTGGCGCACCGGTGAAGACCCGAACATGGACCGCGGCGCGGTGATGCTGGCCGGTGATCGGTTCATCGTGCTCGACGGACAGAACGGCGACATTTATCTCATCAAGCCCGATTCGACCAAGTACAACGAAGTGTCGCGCGCCAAGGTGTTCGAACTCGATTCGCAGCGCGGCAACGACATCTGGGCGCCGATGGCGCTGTCGGACGGCCTGCTGGTGATTCGTAATCAAAAGACGCTCAAATGCCTGGAGATTCAATGAAGTTTGCGATCTGCAACGAGACGTATCAGAACTGGCCGCTGCAACAGGCGTGTGAGGACATCGCCGCGGCCGGTTACACCGGGATTGAAATTGCTCCGTTCACGCTCGATGAAGACCCGCTGACGCTCAACGAGTCGCAGGCGGAGGCGGCTGGATTGGTCGCGCGCGAAGCCGGGCTCGATGTGATCGGGCTGCACTGGTTGCTGGTGCGACCCAAGGGGCCGACCCTTCACCTGACAACACCCGATGCGGCCGTGCGCCAGCACACCGTCGAATACGCCCAGCACCTGGCGCGACTCTGCGCCGCGATGGGCGGCAACATCATGGTCTGGGGTTCGCCCAAGCAGCGGAACATCGCCGACGGCCAGAGCTACGACGAGGCGTTCGGTCATGCGGCCGACGCGCTGAAGGCGATTTGCGAGGTCGCCGAGCCGCTGGATGTGACCATCGCCCTGGAACCGCTGGGCGAGGCCGAGACGAACTTTCTGACGTCGGCCGCCGAAACGGTCAAACTCATCGAAGCGGTGGGCAGTTCCGCCTGCCGCCTGCACCTGGACGTCAAAGCCATGAGCGCCGAGGACAAACCGATTCCGGACATCATCCGCGAGTCAGCCCCGCACCTGGCGCACTTCCACGCCAACGACCCGAACCTGCGCGGCCCGGGCGCCGGCGATGTCGATCACACACCCATCGCCGCCGTGCTGCGTGAGGTTGGCTACGAAGGCTACGTCAGTGTCGAAGTCTTCAAGTACGACCCCGACGCCCCGACGATCGCCCGCGAGGCGATTGATTACCTCAACCGCGTGTACGGCGTTTGATTCAGCCGTAGCGGGTGCAAACTACAGCACAGCCGGGGGCGGCTGTGCCATAGTGTGGTTATTACAGTTGGCTGAAGATTCAGCGTGTCGCGCGGCGGCGGGTCGGCAGCAGGGCGGCGCCGACTGACAGCACGGCGAGGGCGGCCGGCTCGGGGACGCGGTCGAGGGTGATGGTGCCGTTGGCCGTGGAGGTGTCGGTGAACGTGACGATGTAGGTCAGGTCGGCGTGTTCTTCCGTGGTGAATCCGCCGCCGAGTTCGAAGGTGTCGATGAAGACTGCGGGGACGTTCACGCCGATCGCGGAGACATCACCGGTCGGTGAGATCGACGCGCCGCTGACATCACCGTAGGTCGGGTGGCCCATCACGTCGTCGAAGAGCACGCTGCCGTCCATCTGGATCGCGCCCATCAGCACGAGCGGAGTCGGATCCGATCCGCCGAAGACATTGCCATCGAGGTCGAGGCTGACGGTGACGGCGGTGGGGCCGGTGATCTGCACATTGGCCGAAGCATCGCCGGTCGAGCCGAATGTGATGTTGTGCCAACCGCCGACGTAGTCGCCCGTCAGCAGGGCAAACGCGGAGTTCGCGGTGCAAGTCATCCCCAGCAGCGCAACAGCCGCTCCGATCATCCAAGTGCGATGAACCATCATCGATCTCCGTGTGTCCAAATCTTGCTGCGATCGTTAAAGAACCCGACTGACTTATTGAAAACGCCGAGCGTGGATTTGTCAACGATTATTTTGAAATGCTTACAAATCGCGTTCGATCTGACCGATTTGCGGCGACAGATGGCCACAGACCCGGGGGCGGAATGGGCCCGGGCCTGCGGCGTGATGCTATGGTCCAATGGTCACGTCGGGTTTATCCGACGTTGAGTTTGTTCAGGTAGTCGGCCAGTTCGTTGTTGAGCTTTTCGATCTGATCGCTCAGGCTTTTGATCTGCTTGTCGAGCGATTCGATCTGATCTTCCTCGGCCGAGAGCTTGGCCAGGTAACGCTGGCCGAGCGTGGACCCGGCCCCGACGGTCTGAATGTTTTTGCGGAGGCGGTCCTGGCCGTTTTGAATATTGTTGAGCTGGCGCTGCAGGTCGTTGCGCTTGGACTCCAGCGCGTTGATCTGCTGCTTCATCTGGATCGCCTTGGCCAGCGCGTTGCGGACTTCGGCATCGATCTGCTTCTGATTGAGGTAGACGCCCAGCGCGTTGGCGTTGTAGCTGAGCAGGGCGATGGTCTGCGAGATCGGCTGTTCTTCCTTGACGGTGAATTTGCCGGTCTGGTTGGCTTCGAGCGGGACGCGGAAGCGGTAGAGCTGGGGGGTCTTTTCCGCGGCCTTGTCGGGTTCGAGCAACTTGCGACCGTTGACGAAGGGATGTTCGATGATGATGGTGCGCTTGACCGGGGCCTTGGAGGCGATGGTGTAGGTCTGTTCGTAGGTGTGGCGGCGCGATATGTGCAGGACGCCGCGGACAATTTTGGCGGCAGTGATTTCATCGTTGGAACGGACGGACGGATCGACCGTTACGGCCAGGTCGACCGCGTAGCTGAGCAGCCGCTTGTCGTTGGGAGCGAGGTGGCCGATCTGCGCGTCGCCGGCGTAGGCCCCGCCGTCGAAGACGGTCACCGGGCCGGAGAGCATTTTCAGGCCGGTGTCGTTGGTGAGCCAGACGCCGTTGAGCGGGTGCTTGTCGAGCACGGACTGGTTGTAGATGCTGACTTTCTCCGCGTCGATGGGTTGATTGATGATCGGCAGCATGGCCGAGCGGCGGCGGGCGAGACTGATCGGGTGCTGCAGTGTGTACTCGAAGAGCTCGCCGAGATCGCCGGCCGATGCGACCGACTGCACGCCACGATCCAACGCCAGATCCTGGGCTTCGGCCTGCTGTTTGGCCATGCCGCGCCCGGCAAACAGAGCCCCGCCGCCGGTGATCGCATCGGCCATGGCGGCCCGCGGCGCGGCGGGCTTGTCCATCGCCACACCCTTGCGGCGGTTGCTCTGACGCAGTTCGGCGATCTTCTCTTCCGCCTCGATGCCGCCCTCATAGCGGCGCGGCTGCAGTGAGGCGTACAGTTCGGGCTTGACCTCCGGCCGCGGAACAAACATCGGCGTGTACAGGTCCATCACGAACGAAATCGGCCGCCCCGAAACCAGCGACAGACTGACGTCCTCCCAGTCGCTGTCGGAGGTGTTCTCGACGATCGCCCAACCCTGCATCAGCGGTTTTTCCTGCGACAGATCCAGCCGGTACGACGTCTTCCACACGGGTGTTTCGACCAGGTAACCGATGCGGACATTCCGCTTGCCTTCGCCTTCGAATTTGATGTTTACCGGCTTGCGGTCCTTGTCGCGTGATTGCACCAGAAGGCTCAACGCCTGGTTGAGTTCCTGTTGCAGCTTCGGGTCCGCAAGCGTCAGGCTCTGAACCGAATCCAGCCCGACAGTGCGAATGCCGCGATCGGTCACGAGGGTAAGCAGGTGTTCTTCGATCTTGGTCGGCGGATCGCCCACGATCTTGGTGCGCGTTTCGACACTGAGGATCGAGCCGGCGATGTTGTCCGGCGCCTGCACGACGACCTTCGCCCCGCGCAGCTGATCGAGCAACTCGGGCAGGGATGGATCACCGGAAATGTCGACGCCGAAGCTGCGCAGGGCGCGTTCGACAGGTTCCTGCGAGGGATACGACACGCTGGTGACGTTGCCGCCGCCGGTGTCCATGAGCACCATCGACTTGAGCACGTCGTTGATCTGGTCGGCCTTGAAGTTCAGCGGCATCGAGGTGTTGCCGGTGACGGCTCCGGTGTGCTCGAAGTACCCCACGCCGCTGGAAAACAGGACGGCCCGGGTGACGGGCAGATCGGCCTGCGGTTTGTCCTGGGCGCCGGCGATCAGCGGCAGGCAGACGACGGCGAGGACGCAGATCAGACGTTGGGTGATGCTGGACATGGGGCGGCTCCTGCAATGATTCATGCGATCGATTCCCACAAGACATGACGCACGCGGACGGGCGGCGTTCGAATCATTGTAGATGAAAAATGACGGAGTTCGCCAAGGGCGCGCTCCGTCGTGGGGAAGTGTATTGAATTTGAACCGCGAAGCGCCGGGCGTATTCAACCCCTGCGGCGGCGACGCATCGCCATCGCCAGCGCCGGCAGACCGATCAACGAGGCGGCGGCGGGCTCGGGAATGGTGCTCGAATCGGCGGCGATGAAGCGGAGGATCGGTGTGTTCGGCCACGAGCCGGTCGCATACGGCGTGTCGAAACTGCCAGGATTGCCGGAGCCGCTGATCCAGCCGTCGAGCAGCGTGGTGCCCGCGGTGGCGTTGCCGGAGGAGTCCGCCGGGCCGACCATCATGACGCCGGCTCCGCCGCTTCCAGTGACAGCGGCAAGCCAGCCGCTGAACCCCAGGAAGTACGTGGTGCCGCCGGTCAGGCTCAGCGGCGAACTGAAACTACCGCCGAGCCACGGACCATCCACGAAGGCGGTGCCGTTCCACGTGAATGAATCAAGCACCATGCCGCCGTTGTCCGGGCGGTCCGTGTAGACCGTCGTGGTGAAGGTGAAGTTGTTGTTGATGTTGGTGTTGGTGGCCAGTTTGGTCTGAATGCCGACCAGGTCGACATTCATGGACGGCGTCCAGTACCAGCCCGTGTCGTCGGCGGCCCAGAAAAAGTTGCCGGGTGTAAACCCGCCGTTGAGTGTTTCGAACACCGTGTCCGCGCGAAGCGTGCCGCCGAGCAGCGCCGCCATCGCACATGCGATAACCAGAGAGCATCTTAATCCATGTAATAACATGTCACCGTCTCCTGTAAATGTGTTGATAATCCGGCCATTTCGAGGGTTTTACGATGAACCTCGACGCGCATGCCCCCGACATGGAGGTGCGGCGGTGATGCGCTAGTCGTGGTTTCAAATGCAACTGCCGTGCCAGTCGCGCCGCACGAATTGCCGGTATATTTGTAAATAAAAGTTTTCCAAGGAATAACAAAAAAACGCTTAGAAATGCGTGGGAAAATTATTTACGTGCGGTCGTGGCGCCGTGGTGCGCTTACGGCACATCGTGCATGTCCGGATTGGTATATCGGGGGCGCAAATAAAAAAAGGGACGCGCCGCGGGGCGCGTCCCGTAACGGATCAGGTTGTCGACAAGACGGATCAGTCTTCTTCCCGCTCGCCGCCGGCGCCCTTGGCGCCGCCGGGGCCGAAGCTGATCTTGTCGGTGCCGAGGATGGAGGCGTCGGCGTCCATGCCGCCACGCGCCGGGCGCGGACGGTCGGGGCGGTTGGCCTGCTCCAGGGCTTCGGCGGTGTCGGCGCCGGCCTGGGCACGCTTCAGCGACAGGCCGATCTTGCGCTCTTCGATGTCCACGCGGAGGATCTTGACCTCGAGGTCCTGGCCGACCTTGACCACGTCCTGCGGGTTTTCGATCTTCTCTTCGGACAGTTCGGAGATGTGCAGCAGGCCTTCGAGATCATCTTCGAGTTCGACGAAGACGCCGAAGTTGGTGATCTTGGTGACCTGGCCGTGCACGACCATGCCGGGCTGGTAGTGGGTCGGGATGGCCTCGATCCACGGGTCTTCGGAAAGCTGCTTGACGCCGAGGCTGACGCGCTGCTTGTCCTGGTCGACTTCCAGCACGACGCAGTTGACCTTGTCGCTCTTCTTGAGCACTTCGTTGGGATGGGCGACCTTCTTGGTCCACGACAGGTCCGACACGTGCAGCATGCCGTCGATGCCGGGCTCGATCTCGACGAACGCGCCGTAGTTGGTGAGATTGCGGACCGTGCCTTCGATGACCGTCCCGGGCGGGTACTTCTCGGCGACGGTGTCCCACGGATTGGCCTCGGCCTGCTTCATGCCCAGGCTGATTTCCTGCTTGTCCTTGTTGATGTCGAGCACGACGACTTCGACCTCGTCGCCCATCGCGACGATTTCGGACGGATGATTCACGCGGCGCGTCCACGACATTTCGGAGATGTGGACCAGGCCTTCGATGCCGTCTTCGAGCTTGACGAAGGAACCGTAGCTGACGATGTTGACGACTTCGCCCTTGACGCGGGAGCCGACCGGGTACTTGGATTCGATCTCTTCCCACGGGTTGACTTCACGCTGCTTGAGCCCGAGGGCGATCTTCTCTTTTTCGCGGTCGATGTTGAGGACTTTGACTTCGATCTTGTCGTTGATCGAGAGCATTTCGGAGGGGTGATTCACGCGGCCCCACGACATGTCGGTGACGTGCAGCAGGCCGTCGAGACCGCCGATGTCGACGAACGCGCCGAAGTCGGCGATGTTCTTGACGACGCCCTGAACCAGGTCGCCTTCGTTGAGCGTCGACAGCAGCTTCTCGCGCTTCTCGGCGCGGTCTTCTTCGACGAGCTTGCGGCGTGAGATCACGATGTTGCGACGCTCGGTGTCGATCTTCAGAATCTTGGCCTGAATGCTCTTGCCGATGTAGTCGCCGATGTCGGCGGGGCGGCGGATGTCGACCTGCGAAGCGGGCAGGAAGACCGGCACGCCGATGTCGACGAGCAGGCCGCCCTTGATCTTGCGCATGACCTTGCCTTCGACGACGTCGCCTTCTTCGTTCTCGCTGATGATGCGCTCCCAACCGCGGATGCGGTCGGCCTTGCGCTTGGACAGGGCGATCTCGCCGTTCTCAGCTTCGATGGCTTCGAGGAGCACTTCGAATTCGTCGCCGGGCTTGATCTGATCGAAATCGTCGAACTCGCCCTTGTTGACCAGGCCCTCGCTCTTGAAACCGACATCGAGCACGACGTCGTCGCCGGCGAATCCGACGACCTTGCCCTTGAGGATGGTGCCGCGCGTGAATTCGCTGACATCTTCGCCGAGGAACTGGTCCATCTCGGCGCCAATTTCTTCCGCCTCGGTCAGCAGGGCACTGCTGGCCAAAGCGTCATCTTCGAGATCTTTGATTAGATTGTAGTCAACCACGTGATATGTCCTTTGCGGTGTGCTTTTGCGGTTGGGCACGACCGTCGCGCCGCATCCGCCGACGCCGCCGCGTGCGACGTCCTGGAAAAACGATGACCTGAGTCGGTCGATCCACTTCGGATCGATCCGCCGACCTGGGCCAAGAGCAGTGAGTATATCAGCAAGTTTCCCGGAAAACCAACGGGAACAAGAAGTGGGAACGTGGAAGGTGAACCTCGTTTTGGGCGTAACAACCCATCACCTTCGAGCCTGAAACTTCAAACCCGGAGTCTTCTTTCACATCGCCATGCGGCGGGGCGGATGATCGGCGTTTTCAGGGGCTGCAGCGGGTTCCACGGTGGGGGCGAGGCGCAGGTCCGAGCCCAGTTGCTCGGTCAGCCAGACCACGGCATCAGCCTCGCGGATGCCGAACTGTGCGAGCCGTTTGAGCAGGGCGATGCCGCGCCGAGGCACCAGTCGCGGCGGCTGGATCGGAATCGAAACACCGGGGCCCAAGACACGTCGGACTTCCACAAAGTAGTGGTCAACCAGCGTCGCCATCCGGACGAGAACCTGACGATTGGAAGAGGTATCGAACTCGTGTGTGAACCAGCGCAGCATAACAATACTCCCTTTGCACAACGGGGTTCCAGATGGGACGCCTGGGCGTCTTGTGAGTGCCCATTAATCAGTCAGATATGGGCAACGTAAAATGTAGATGCAAGCGGCGCGCCAAAAGCGCGACAAGCGGGGTAAAAATATGATGTTGTGAGTGTTTACACCCGGCGGCGGGGACGGACCAGCATCAGGCTCAACAGCATGGCGCCCACGCTGGCCGGTTCGGGAATCGTGTTGAATGCCGAGCCGCCGACGGCCGCGTTGTCGATGTCCAGGAACGTGAGCATGAAGTCGACTTCCGGCTTGGTATCCGGAATGCCGAAGACGAAGCCTTCACCATCGAGGCCGATCGGCTCAGGATTCGCCGAGAAAAACAGGCGATCGATGAACACGCTCAGCACGTCGCCGCCCGATCCGGCGCCGGCATAGATTTCGACGCTGAGGATATTGGCGGCGCCGGTGTAAACGGTGACGCGCTTTTCAGTGAAGTTGCCGCCGGGGACGGTTTGTGCTTTGAAGATGTCGCCGGTGCCGATGGCCAGGGGGGCTCCGCTGGCGGTCGAGTTGGAGAAGGCCTTGATCATCACCGCGTCGTCGTCATCGCCGTAATCGCCCAGCAGTGCTGAGAAGGTGTGCACGGCGGTGTCGAAGGTGATGATGAGCGTCTGGGTGTTGCTGATGAAGGTGTCCAGCGAACGGGCGCCCCATTTGCCGTTGACCACATCCGAATCGGTCGGGGCCTTGGTGTTGCCCTGCTGGGCGTTGTCGATGATGTCGAAGCGGCCGCCGCTGCGGCGTGTGATGGAGATGTCGATGCCACCGGGATCGCCGGTCAATTCGGTCAGAGCGCCGGGTCGGTTCGGCTCATTGGGCGTACCCGACGGAGTCGTGGTGGCGTCCAGATCGTCGAAGGTGACCAGCACGGCCTGCGCGCTGACTGCGGTCAAGCCCAACGCCATGCAAACAGCGATGAAAAGTCGTCCAGTGGCATTCATGATGCGTGCATCCATCTTTCTTTCAGACAGCAGGGCTGATTGGCCCGCTGCGGCGGTCTGATTGGTCGAGCCGTATCGACCCTGCGAGTATACCCTACCACCAACCTCTTTGCCAAGTTATTTTTACGCGATTTGGTCGTCCGATAATGGTGGCTTTCGGGCTTGGGCAGGCCGTTGCGGGTGGTATTTGTGGACCTTACCAGCGTCCGGCGAGCAGGTTGTCGATGGCGGCGGCGAGGCCGTCTTCATCACAGGGGCCGGTGATCTGGTCGGCGACCTGGCGAACCGCCTCCACGGCGTTGCCCATGGCGATGCCGCATCCCGCTTCGGCTATCATCGCCACGTCGTTGATTTCATCCCCGACCGCCGCCACGTGCTCCGGGGCGATCCCGTGCTCGGCGGCCAGCCATTTAAGCCCCGACCATTTATTCACGCCCGACGCGAAGATCTCCATCACGTGAACCGCCTCGTGGCCTTCGTACGCCAGAGCCGTGAAGTGCTGCATGAAGATGCGCTGGCCGAACGCCGCTTTCAGCGATTGTTCGATCGGGTCCATACGCGATCCCGGTCCGACCATCCCCACACGCAATACATGATGTAGATCACGATCGCTCAACTCATCGACGTGTCGTACTTTCGCATTGATGCGGCCAAACCACCACTTGGTGTTATCCGTCAGCTTCGCCGCGTTGACGATCAGGTAATCTTCATCCGACTGCTCGGGGTCCACCAACACGAGCACCGCCTCGTCGAAACTCAACAGATGCTCAGCCAACGCGCCGGCGAGTTCAGGCTCGATGATCGCGCGGTGAAGCGTGCAGCCGGACGACGGATCAGTCACCAGCGAGCCGCCGGCGAGCACGACCGGACCATGATGGTCCAGCGCCTCGATGGCGGGGCGTGTTTCAACGAGCCCGCGCCCGGTGCACAGCGCCACCATCACCCCCGCATCGCGAGCACGCTGCACCGCGGCGCGATTCGCCTCCGGCACGCAGCCCTGTGAATTCAGCAATGTGCCGTCAATGTCGATCGCCAACAGTTGGTACTTCATGGGAATAACAACCTAAGCCCGATGCTGAGCGCAGCGAAGCGTCGGGGTATGTCAGGTTCATCAGAGTCAGTCGTCCAGTCAATCCGCTGATCGGGTCATTTCTTCTTGTCGCCGCCGAGCAGATTGCCCAGGCCTTCGGTCAGTTTCTTAGTGCCTTCTTCGACAGCGTTCGAGCCCTCGGTGCTCTCACCGTCGCCGGTCTTCTTGCCGCCGAGGATCTTGCCGACGCCTTCCTCGACGGATTTGCCGACGTCTTCGCCGAGCTTGCCGGTGACATCTTCCACTGCCTTGCCGACGCCCTCGCCGAGTTGGCCCGCCACGTCGCCAAGCTGCTTGCCGAGGTCGCCGCCGACCTGGCTCATCAGCTTCGCCGCGTCGCCGCCGAGACTGGTGGCCAGCCCCATCACGTCGCCGCGCAGATCATTCAGCAGGTCGACGGGAATGATGTCGCCGCCTTTCTCAACGATCGCCGCAAGAATCGCCGGCCAGATGCGTTTGATCACTTCCGCCATTGGCACGCCCTCGTCGCTGGAAACATCATCCAGCACCAGCTCCGGCACATTGACATGCACGGTCGACGCCTGACCGCCGAGTTCCATCAACTGCACGTTGGCCGTGATGTTTTTGATCGTGACGCGGCCGACTTTCACCTTCTTGCCGGAGCCGCCTTCTTCCTTGGGCGCGTCCGCCGTTTCGCCGCCGAGTTTTTTCAGGTTCTCGACGATGACGTTGACGTTGGTCTTGCCGCCGGCCTTTTCGATGTTCATCGTCAGGTCAGACAGGTCGATCGACGGCACTTCGATCACCGGTTCAAACAGCGACGAGGTGACCACCGCGATGTCGAATGACTTGAAGTCGGTGATGCTGTCGGAGTGGAAGCCTTCGGGGTTGTCGACTTTCATCCCGTAGACGCCGACGGTTCCGCCCATCAGCGAGATCGAAACCGAGTCCACCGTCGTGTCCACACCCAGCGCGTGAGTGCCCCCGGCCTCCAGGCCGCGCTTGGCGATGGAGTCCATCTTCCAGATCGCAACACCCACCGCCGCCAGCACCAGCAGCACCAGCGCCAACACGAGTCCGATCACGACCTTGATCATCTTTTTCATAGCGAAGCCTCCATGGGAGTATGATTTCTTTCAGTCCACAAACTATTTTATCCTATGCGAGACGTCGTCGCACGCCGATAGTATTCATGTAGATGTTTACACTGTTGACCATTGCGGGCGGGGTGGCTCTGATCCTGTTTGGGGTGCGCTACCTGCGCAAGGGGCTGGACCGGCTTTTCGGCAGTCGGCTCGCCACGGGCATGCAGCGCCTGGCCCGCAGTCGGGTCCGCGCCTTTTTCACCGGGCTGGGGATCAGCGTGCTGGCGCCGTCGTCGACGACGATGAGTGTGCTGGCCGTGCAGACTGTGCAGGCCGGCCATCTGACCGCACGCCAGACCCTCGCCATCCTCCTCGGCGCCGACATCGGCCTGACCGTCACCGTCCAGCTCATCGCCCTGAATCTTCACGAATACGCGCCGATTCTCATCCTCATTGGCGTCGTGTTGTTTCAGTTCACCAAGCGCTCCCGCACGCGCGGCATCGGGCAGGTCATCCTGGCGCTGGGGTTCATGTTCCTCGGCGTGTTGACGATTAAAAACGCCGCGTCACTGATCGAGCCCTCCGGCGATGTCACCCAACTGCTGGACATCGCCTCGCGCTATCCGTTCTTCATGGCGGTGCTCGCCGCGCTGGCCGCCATCGCGCTGCAGTCGTCGACCGCCACGATCGCGCTGATGATCGGCCTGGTCGCCGGCGGCCAGATCATGCTGCCGATGTCGATCTGCGTCGCCTGGGTCGTCGGCGCCAACATCGGCATCGTCATCACGACCCTGCTGATCGGCTGGGGGCATCTGGAATCACGCCGCCTGGCGCTGGGCAACCTCATGATCAAGCTCGCGGTCGGCCTGATCATTCTCGCCGCCGCCTCGCCTGTGGCTGATCTCGCTGCCGAGTCCGCCGCCACGGTCACCCGACAGATCGCCAACATGCATACCGGTTTCAACATCCTCGTCGCCCTGGTCGGCTTGCCGCTGGTGGTGCGGATGTCGCGTCTTGCGGAACTGCTGTCTCCCGCACCGCCGCAGACCGAAAAGCCCGCCTTCGGGCCGCGCTACATCAACACCCGTGGGCCGGTTGATTCGATCGCCCTGGCCCTCGGGCAGTCACGGCAGGAAATACTGCACATGTCCGAAATCGTGCGCGGCATGCTTGCCGACATGTGGCGCGCTCTCAAGGCCAACGATGAACGCCTCGTCCGCGATGTTGCCCACCGCGATGATCACGTCGATCTACTCGACGAAGAGCTCAAACGCTACCTGACGCGCGTCATCGGTTCGGACACCGACAACGATGAAGCCGCCGAGCAGATGCTTCAGCTTCGCTACACCGCCGACCTGGAGACCATCGGCGACATCATCGACAAAAACCTCTGCGAACTCGCCCACAAGAAGATCGAACTCGGCGTCGTGTTCTCCCCCGAGGGCTGGGCTGAACTCGACGACTTTTTCAACAAGGTGCTTGAAAACTTGCAGATCGCCGAGACCGCCTTCGTCACGCGCGATCACCAGCTTGCCGACCAGTTGATCCGTCATAAGCAGCGACTGCACACCTACGCCCAGGAACTGCGCGACCGCCACTTCACTCGGTTGAACGCCGGTCTCGCCGAGGCCCACGAAACCAGCGCCATCCACCTGGACCTGCTGACGCACCTGAAGCGCATCAACAGTGCCGTGTCTCACATCGGTTTCGCTGTCATTCACGCCGAACGCGCGCCGCGCGAGCCGGAGTCGACCGTTCCCGAAGGTTGATCATCAACGATCGCAACCGCGGCGCATCAGTCTCCGCCACCACAACGAAATCCGGCATGTCTACAGGGTGGGCGCGCGCACAGCGCATATACGCAACTGCCGTGAATTGTTGAATATTTGCTTGCGGCGACCTTAGGTGACTGTTATCGTCAGTCAACGGTCCGCAGACGGGACCGCTCAGCATCGCAGCGACATATTTAAAACTAGCGTTCGCACGGGGTCGGGGTTTTTCCTGGGGTCGGGTTGTAGTTAGATCAACGTGCGGCATTCCATGCGTTTGTGTTTTGTTGTTCAGTGGAGGGTAGCCATGCGGAAGCATGATGTGGTACTTGGATTGTGGGCTGGATTGTACAAAACCGCTCGCCGTGGGGTGGTCGGATTTGTCACGCTGGTGATGATGTGCGGCGGGGGGGCATGGACACGAGCGGCCGAACTGGACCTTGGCAGCGCGATCGATCTCGGCGAGGTCAATGCGATCGGCAGTATCGATTGGAACTACAACCTCGGTACCTCGTGGGACACCAACTTTTCGCTCGGTGGCATCATCGGCTCGGAGAATGCGACGATCATTCCGGAGGTGACCATCGCCGGTAAGACGGTCATTCCCGAAGTGAAGGCCGACACACGCACCGGCGCGAAATTCAGCGGCAGCATCTCCGGCGGCGTCGGGCTGAACTTTTACGCGAATTTCCAAGCGAGCCAACTCAAGACCGGCAGCGATTTCGATTTCAAACCGACCGTCGACACGCCGACGGAGTTTCAGGTCGGTTCATTTATCAAACTGCAGACGACCACCGGGATGCAGTCCAACGCTGCGTTCGACAACAGCAATGTCACGCTGCCCTCGTTCAACGCGGGCATGGACTTTTACTTCGACATGGCGCTGAACAGCACGGTAGAAACCGGCCTGTTTCCGTTCATTCCCTACAGCTCGACGAGCTTTAGCCCCGACCCACTGCACGTGAATCAGAACCTGTTGAATTTCGGATTTGATCTGGACCCGGCCAATCCCACGCCGCCGACGTTCAGCATGTTCACCGGCACGGCGATCGAGCAGACGCTCGGGGAGGCGCCCGGCGGGGAGTACATCGGCGAGAAAGACATCAGCGTACTGGTGTTCGGCAAGCAGGTCGAGGTTGGCTCGGTGAAGCTGGTCAATCCATTCGGCTCCGGCGATTCGTTTCTCGGTGATACCGGGCCGAACCTCAAGGTCAGCGCGTCGTCGGATTCAACGGGCGTGAACTACTCCTTCGAAACGCCGCTGCTGCAACTCGGACTCGACCTTGACGGCGTGGCTACGGTGCTCAGTGGCAATCCGTCATTCAGCCCCGACATCCAGGCGGAAATCGGCGATGTCGCAACGATCGATGCTGAGCTGTTCGACATCAAATACGGCCCGCAGATCGGGTATCGCGAAACCGTCAATGTCGAAACCGATTTCGATGTCACGCTGCATTTTGATCACACCATTGTCATGAAGGATGCCGACGGCATTGTCAGTCTCGTCGACAGCTTCAGCGGCAAGTGGAGCAATTTGCCTGACATTTCTTTGCTCAGTGACGAATCGGTGCAGGTCGCGGTCGACTTCAACAATCTGATCGGCACGCAGACCAAGACCGGCTCGTTCTACCTGACCGACTTTCTGGACCTGAGCCTGCTGACGGTGACCGAACTGAACGTGCTCGATGAATACAGCCTTTCGCTGCCGGCCCTGGTGGAGAAAAAGACTTCGCTGCTGGGCAGTTTGCTCGGCGACATTGAGTTGGACATCTTTTCGACGACCGTCGATATCGATCCGATCGCGCTGGATTTGGCGCAGCAGTTGTTCACCCTGCAGGCACAGGCCAGCACGCGTGTGTATCGCACCCAGGACGATGCGGCTGACGCACTGGATGATTTGTCGAAATGGCGGACGCTCGACGGCGGTGTTGCGCCGAGTTCGCTGGCGGGCAAGACGCTGGTGATCGGTTACAGCGCCGCCCCGGTCGATCATGTCGGTGAACTGACGCCGATGGTGTTTCACGATGACGGGGCGATGTCGGAAATCACCACGATCAACAGCATCACCGCCAAGTCGTCG
Organism: Planctomycetales bacterium ZRK34; assembly: GCA_014873095.1. GTDB lineage: Bacteria > Planctomycetota > Phycisphaerae > Phycisphaerales > Zrk34 > Zrk34. Next base: position 167,004 of record CP050848.1, on the reverse strand, counting down.
ATCACCACCACCTACTCGAACATCGTTGACTACTGGAATCTGGATCTGACCACCATCCAGGCTATGAATACTGACGCGATCACGTCGGTGAATCGGCTTCAGATTCTACCGGGCTCGACCTATGAGCAGTCTGGTGTGCGGCGGTGGCAACTCAACGAGGTGAAAAACGACGGCGATTATCACGGCAGCGGCTATACCGAATTCATCGCCACCGGCAGCGTGCTGAACATCGTCGGATCGGGCCAGATGACATTCGACGGCCCGGCGAAGTTCACGGCCGACTTGTTGGTCAACGGCGAAGGCCACACGATCGTGCTCAACGCGCCGACGCCTTTCTCCACGCCCGGCGGTGATGACACCGTCGACCTGTACCTTGATCACAACCCGCCGTCGTCGATCTCCACCGGCAATCCCATCATTGATATCACTTACAGTCAGCAGTATCAGAACCTGGTCCGTTCGACGCAGCTCTTCAGGGCCGGTGCGCTACCAGTGGACGGGCTGGGCTACCAGGTTGATTACCCCACCGCCTACAACGTGAGCACACATCAGTTTGCGATTTCGCAGACACTCGACAATGCCGGCACGATCATCATCGACGGCAACAGCGTCGCGCTGACGCTGAGCAATCAGCTCGCCAACCAGACTACCGGGCAGATGCAGGTCCGCAATGCCGGGCTGTTGACGATCAACGCGCCAACTTTTACGCAGGACGGCGTGATCAGCGCCGATGGCGCCGGCTCGATGCTGATGATCACCGGCAATCCGTTCATCACCACTACATCCACCACGGGTGAATTCGCCGCGTCTGACGGCGGCATGGTGGTCTTTGCCGGAACGCCGAAGGTGGGCCTGCAGAGCACCGTGGACTTCGGCGCGGCGGTACAGAAAGCAATGATGTTCCACGCGGCGGGCGGCGGCGAGATTCTTTTCAGCCAGGCGCTGCAGCAGCGATTTGATGTACAGTCCCGCTTCGTGACCGATGCCGGCGGCACGCTCACGCTGAACGGCATCATCTTTCCCGAGCAGGGCGGCGTCTCGCTCAGCGACTCAGACATATACACCGAGGCCGCCTCGCGCTTCATCGATGTTCAGAACCACGGCACGCTGATCATCGCTTCCGGCCGCAACAATCTCTTCCTCAAGCCGATTGGCTCGCTGGACCCCGACGCGCCCCCGGTGGTGCCCGAACCGTTCATCGTTCCGATCAATCTCGTCAACGATGGCACCATTCAGATCAACGCCGGCGCCGAGTTCGGTTTCCAGGTTGAGATCAAGGACTACGCCGAAGGCGGGGCCAAACTCGTCGGCGGCACGTGGAACCTCATCGGCGCCGATCAATTCTGGACCAACACCACCGCGCCGCCCGCGCCCGACGAGGCGCTTGACCCGGATCTGGCCGTGCTCAATGTCGACGTCGTCAAAATCAGCAACGGCGACAACATCCTCTCCAACGTCTACGACATCAGCGCCTACGACACCAAGCTTGTCATCAACGAAGCCAATGTCACCCTTTCCGGCGCCGCCTCGTTCCGGTACTTCAACACCGTCCAGGAAAACCGCGGCACGATCAATTTTGCCCGTCGTCAGAACTTCATCACCACCGGCGGCCTGGCAAACTCCGGCGCCATCAACATCGACACCAATGCCATTCTTGATGTCCGCGGCGACTACACCAACAACGGCGGCGCCACCACGCTCACCAACAGCGCCTTGATGAAGGTCTACAACCTCGTGATCAACGCTGGCTCCGTGGTCGCTGACGCCTCATCCGATATCCGCATCGGCGGTGCGAACATCCGCAATGAACTCGCCAGTACGTTGACCATCAACGACAACTACGACGCGGAGACCAACACCACCCACCCGACAACGCTCGACGTTGCGCTGTCCGACAACTTCGTCATCGACCCCTCCGGCAAACTCACCCTCGCGGGCAAAGAAGCATCCTTTGTCGGCCTCGGCGCCGCGCTGAGGACAAACTACGGCGAACTGACTATCGCCAACGGTAATCAGCTCGACATCGACAACACCGCCGGCCGCTTCGACAACTACGGCGCGCTGAACATCACCGACGGCGGCCAGATCATTGTCCACGGGGATTTCTTCAACACGTTCGAGCCCGACAGCCCCTCCGGCGGCGTGCTCCACGTCGACGAAAACAGCTATCTTTCCGCGGATTCCGTCACGCTCAGCGGCGGGCAGGTCAACGTCGACGGCGTGGTCGAAACCGGCCAACTCAACATCACGCCCGACACCACGCTGAGCGGCAGCGGCCGCATCGCGGGGCAACTGGTCAGCGACGGCGACCTGGATATCGGCAATTCGCCCGGCCGCCTGCAGGTCTTCGGCAGCGTGGATCAGTCTGAAACCAGCACATTCAATTTCCAGATCGCCGGCCCGACAGCCGGTGATGAGTATGACCAGTTGGTGATCACCGACGATGTGTCGCTCAACGGCGCACTCAACCTCTCGCTGCTCGATGGATACATGCCTGTCGCCGGCGAAGTGTTTGAGCTGGTCAACTATGACGGGCTGCGCAACGGACGTTTTGCGGAGATCGACACATCGGCGGTCGGTCCGCTGGGCGATCTGACGCTCGCGGTGCTTTACGATGATGACTTCGGCGGCGTTGAGGGGTCGATCCTCGCCCGCGCCACGCTCCTCGGCGACGCCAATGTCGACAACCTCGTTGACATTGCCGACCTGGTCCTGCTGTCGCAGAACTACGGCCGAACATCGGATGTGGCCTGGTCCGACGGCGACTTCAACCAGGATGGCTTTATAGACATCGCCGACCTGACGCTGCTGAGTCAGCATTACGGTCAGACTGTCGACGGACTGCTGGCGTTGGTCAATACCCCCGAGCCGGGTGTCGCCGGCTTGTTGATCGTGGGGTCTGCGATTTGTTTCAGTCGACGCAGGCGATGAGTCAGTTGATCGAAGTCTACCGGGCGGCCGCGGCGAAACTGGGCTCACCGGGTTTTCGATACGGTGTTAACGTTTCATAGCCGCGTTCAATCTTGACGATGTCTTCCGGGCTGAGTTTCAGGTCTGAGTAAATCGGCGACTCGGGAATCGATTTGTTCGGCCCGTAATGGCGTGACACCATCGTCTGGAATACGCCTCGTTTTTTCAGAAGGTAAAGCTGGATTCCGCGCAGATCGCTGCCGGGTAGCGACTTGTTCAGCTTGAGCATCTGCAGGAATTTGCCGAACGCGTCTTTCATTGCGGCCGGATCTGATCCGCTTTGGTGCAGGCGCCAGATGTGTGTCAGGACATCGGCGTAGATGTTGCGCTCGGTGATCAGGCCTTCGGAGCCCATCTGCAACTCTTTGAGCCAGTGGTATCCGCCCCGCGCGCTGAAGACACGCCGGATCGGTGGCTTGGCGGCGATCTCTTGACGCATTCGACCGAAGACATCACCCGCCTCTTCCTTCACATAGCCGAACCGGGGAAATTTCTCGGCGAGTTCAACCAGCAGCTTCACCGAAGGGATCGGCCCTTTGTAGGTCACACCACCGGTGGTCTGGATGAAGACGGGGCGTTTGGCGACCGCCGCCAGGGCGCTCCAGTATTGACGCAGATCGTCTTCGGTCTTCCCCGAATCCAGCGGCCGCGAGATCATGGCTGGCGGGTTGAGCTTTTCGACATGCCGGGCAAACATGAGCATCTCGTCGGTGTCTTTACCCTGCACGCCGAGGCACAACGCCGTCGTCTTCAACTTGCGCGAGGTCTCGGCCAGAACTTCCATGCCCTTGAGTTTTTCTTCGTTGGTGAGCAAGTCAATGCTGTCGCCCGACTGGGGCCAGATCATGCCCGGACAACCGCACCAGTCCAAGTAGCAGGCTTCGCGCGCCAGTGAGTCGTAGTCGACCTCGCCGGATGCAGTGAACGGCGTGGAGAGAATCAGGAAGGGGCCCAGAATTCGAGGGTCCGCCGCGACCTCGTTGGCGGCGTGAAGACTTGTGCCGGGGCGACTCACGAGGCTGGCTGCTGCCGCGCCAACCGCGCCGGCCGTCGCCGTCCTGAGCATGTGTCGCCTGGTGATGTGTCCTTGCGTGTGGCTGGCTTGGTTCACTGTTGAATCCTCACTGGGGCTGCGATGGTTTACGAGTTAAGACACTTCGGGGACCACGAATCCATCGCGGTATTCTCGCTTGAGCATTGTGTTGGCTTCATCACTGTTGGTGAAACGCTCAGTCTGCGGATTCATTTCCAACTGCGGGCCCATCGCGAGGGTCGGGGTGGCGATATCAATGTCGAGTTTGGCCAGGTGGTCACTCATGCGGGCGAACGAATCGGCCAGAATCGGATGGCTTTTGATCTGCGCGGTGATCTCGGGGGCGGGTTTCTTCGAGCCCAGCAGGTAGCTGATGTTGCCGGTGTGGCACAGGGCCGAGGAGATGTGACCGTCGAGGATGTCGGCGTTGAGTTGTTCGTGTTTGCGCGAGCGGACGGCGTCGAGGAAGTTGCCCATGTGGTTGCCGCCGCCGGAGAAGGATTTGATCTTCTTGCCATCGCTGTCGAAGGCGGTGCCGGAGTGGAAGCTGTTGCAGGCCATGTAGCCGTGTTCGCACTGCACGAGCACGCCGATGGAGCCGACATTCTTGGGGCCGGGGCCCATATCGGCGTTGCCCCAACTGTGCTTCAAAAACTTCTGCTTATCGGCGGGCAAGCCGCGCACCTCGAAAAAGATCGGGCGTTCGGGGTAGTCGTGGAACACGATCTGCGTGTTGGCGGTGTCGCCGGCGTCTTTGTACCCGAGACGGCCGCCGATGCTCATCACACGCGGCGACAGCGCGGTGTGCTGGCAGAACCAGCGGGCAATGTCCATCTGATGAATGCCCTGGTTGCCGACGTCGCCGCAACCGGTGTTGAAGTCCCAGTGCCAGTCGTAGTGAAGCTGGTTGCGATAAAGATCAACCTTGGCGGCGGGCCCGCACCACAGGTCGTAGTCGATGCTGTCGGGAATGTGCAGCGGCTTGTCGCGCAGGCCGATCGATGTGCGGGCCTTGTAGCAGGTGCCGATGGCGTACTGCACCTTGCCAAGCTGGCCGCTGTGGACGAAGTCGATCATCTTGTGCATGCCGTGCATCGAGCGTGACTGCGTGCCGGTTTGTACGATCTTCTTGTACTTGCGGGCGGCATTGACGATCTGCCTGCCTTCCCACACATTGTGACTGACCGGCTTCTCGACATACACGTCCTTACCGGCCTGCATCGCTTCGATGGCCATCAGTGCGTGCCAGTGGTTGGTCGCGGCAATGCTGACCACGTCGATATCCTTGCGGTCCAGGAGGCGGCGGTAGTCCTGCACACCATCGCATTTGAAGTTGTACGTCTTCTCGGTCCACTTCACGCGATCGTCGAGAATGCCCTTGTCGACTTCGGCGAGCGCGACGACATGGGCGTTGTGCGATTCGCGACAGTCGGAAACGTAGTCGACGTGAATCTTGCCACGTGACCGCATCCCGATGACGGCAACACCGATGCGATCATTGGCGCCGCGGACCCGGATCGGCATGGTCGACAGTGCGGCGGAGGCGGCGAGCGTACCTTGAACAAATCGCCTGCGGGTTGTGGACATGAAACAGCTCCTGCGTTTGATTGTCAGCGGTGAATGCGTGGGGGGGGATTACCACCAGAACTTCCAATTCGGGCGTGTCATCTCGGCGTTCATTCGGGCGAAGTTGACCCATTCGACGTGGCCGTCAAGGTAGCCGTTGTTGGCGCCGACGGGGTTGCCGGTCAGGTCATCGAAGTGGTTGGCCCCGCGGGCCGGGTCGAAGCGAAACCATCCGACGCCGTTGATCTGACGGTTCAGGTCCGTCCAGAGGATGTCGTACATGGGCCGATCATGGAGGTTGATGGCGAAAGGCTCTTTCGTGCCGGCGAGGTAATTCCATCTGGCGTGTCCCTTGGGGGCGGCGCCGAAGTAGACATAGCCCCAGCCGGAGGTGTACGCGCTGTCCTGCCAGAAGTCGTCGCGGTTCCACCATTCGTCATGATTCGAAGGGCAGTAGTACATGTCGCGCGTGGTCTTGAGTTTTTCAAGCAGATAGTTGCGCGCATCAAGGTCGAAGATGTGCGGATAGTTCTTATCGACCGGTGAAGTGACGGGGTAGGTCCAATCCGTACCCCAGCGGCCGGAGTCGTTGTGCCAGTCGGGGAGCTTGCCCTTGTCGGCGACCGCTTCGGTCAGCGCGATCGTCAGATGTTGGCGGATGTTCACCCCGCAGGCCACGCGGCGCGACTGTTCCCTGGCGGCCGACAACGATGGCAACAGGATCGCGATCAGCAGGGCGATGATGGAAACGACCACCAGCAGTTCGATCAGCGTGAAGCCTGTTTGATCGTGTCGATCCTGCATCGATTGCTCCGGAGTGATGAGCGGTTGGCCAAAGCGATCGTTCGGCTCTCGCCGAACGGTCGCGTGCAGACGGTGGTCATTTACGACGGCGCATCGCCGCCATCGTTAGCAGGGCCAGTCCCGCCGGCAGGGCCGTGGGGGTGGGGATGGCGGCGACGGCGACGGAGTTGAACGTGGTGCCGATGCGGATTTCATCAACGCGGGTCTGCGTGTCAGGCCCGGACATCAGCAGCAACTGATCGGCCAGGCCGGTGATCTCAACCGACTTGGACAGGTCCCAACTGATCGGTTCAGTAAGGGGAACGGTTTCCGATGAGTCGTAGACCGACATGAAGACCTGGTCGTTGCCGCTTGCAGTGGTGATGATCTTGCCAATCACCAGCACGTCCTGCCCCGTCGGGATGGCTCCGCCCGCTGTGTAGCCGGTCTGACCGTCGACGGTCGTCAGCAGCATGGTTTCGGAACTGCTGATGCCGAAGGCGGCCGTGATGTCCCAGGTCTGATCCGGGGCGGTTGAGTCCTGCAGCGCGACGTAGAAGTACTCGCTGCCGCCGGCATTCGTGTCATTCATCAGGAAGCTGACGTAGTAGACACCCGCTTCATCGAAGCTGATCGGGGTACTCATCGTGCGGTCGATGCGCGGGTTGGTGCCATTGCTGCCGGACAGCTCGGCTTTGTTGGCGGTGGAACTCAACGGGGACGAGGCAGGGTAGTTCAGGCTTCCGGCGGTGACGTCGAACGATGTGTTCCCGTTCCAGGCGCCGGTCAGGCCGAGCGCGCTGCTGTTGTTGGTGTTCAGATCACCGGCACTGTAGTCAAACGGTTCATAGACCAGTGTCGGCGAGGCGTTGATGCGATCCAGTGAGGTCTGGAAGTTGCTCTGTGTGCGAAGACCGCTGTACAGCGAGACTTCGTCGATCGAACCGCCAAAAGCCTCTACATAGCTGCCGATGCTGTTGACCATCCCGACGCCCATGGCGATGTTGTTCTGGAAACTGCCCGACACGGTCTGATTTGTCGCGACCTGGGTGAGGGCGGTGTCGCCGTTGGACAGGTTCGCCATCCATGTGTTGACCTGCGTGTTGCCTGCGACCAGTTCCTTGGTCACCGCGACGTAATACCAGCTGCCGCCCGTGACGCTTGGAATGATGTTGGAGGAGTTGGTGAAGTTGTCGCCCGATGTGGTGAAGACGCTATCTGCGCCGCTCCCAGCGTGCTGGTGCGCACTCCAGTAATCCCGGGTGGCCGTGCTTGATCGCGTGGCAAAAATATAGCCTGTGCCGTTGTCGTTAAAATCCGGCACCTGCAGAATGGCTTCGTAGGAGTAAGCGGTGTTTGCAGTCGTATTGATTGCGGCGCTCGTCGAGAACGCCGCCCCGTTTGAGCCGTTGATCCGTTGGGGAGAGACGGCGTCGCTGGACCCGTCAAAACCCGCGCCGTAGGAGATGGCGGCCCCGCTGCCGGAGCCTTGCGTCTTGATAATCAGATCGTTCGTGCCGGAGGTTTTGTCCTCCTGGCGCTCGGTCGTGGTGGCCCCGTCGAAGGAGTACTGCACGATGATGTTTGAATCCAGCGCGGCAAGCTGTGAGTAAGTCAGCACATCCGCCTGGGCGACGCCGGTGGTCAGGGTCAGGCCGAGCAGCGCGCCGAAGCAGGCCGTGGCAAACGGGCGTTGAGGGTTGAACCGTGTCATTCTGAAATCTCCTTTTGGGATGGCGGATGGTTGTCACTCTCACTCCGGGGCGATTCGGATCGATGTGAAGGCAGGGCCGAATCAAGCGTCGCGCCGATTCGAATATCATCGAAACGCGTTCGCGTTTTGGGGCCTGCCTGGATGTGCAACTCGTCGGCGATTCCGGTGATGGGTCGCGAAAGCGTCATGGTCCATTCCAGCGGCTCATCGCGGGGCGTGGTTTCTTCAGCGTCGAGGATGAGCAACGAGATTTCATCAGCCCCCTCGGCGCGTGTTTGAACCCGGCACAGATAACGCTGCCAGCGATCGGTCGCTATCGCCGGGCCGACTATGTATCCGTTGAGCGTGCTGTTGATCGCCAGCATCGCGTGCTCGTTGCTGCTGAGGCCGAATGCCGCCTTGATTCCCCACGTCGGGTCGGCATCGCCGGAGGATTGCAGACCCACCCAGAAATACTCGTCCCGGGCATCGACATCCTCATCGCGAATCACAAAGCTCATGTAGTACACGCCGTCATGATCAAAATCGATCGGCGACACCAGCGTTCGATCGATGTACACGTTGCCGGCTGCTCCGTGAACCTCGCCGACCATGTTGTGCTGGCCCTCGGCCGTCACGCTGAACGCCGTCGGGCCGCGCCAGGGGCCGGTAAACCCGTTGCCCAGAAAGCCCTGGCCGCTCAGCGTGGTGTCCAGTCGATAATCGAATCCTTCAATAACCGAAGCGTAAGCCGCTGGGGTGGATCGATCGGCGCGGCTCAACTCGGCGCGGCCCCCGTAGAGCCGCGCCATGTCGCCGGTCGTCAGCACGACACCGCTGTCCGTTGCATCGCGATACACTCGCACCGAGCCGTCCCAAACGCCCACCGTCGCTTCACCAGTCGCGCCGACCTGAACGCTGAATCGCGTCCCCAGATCCACCACGCGAACACCATGCGGCGCGGTGATCGTGAAACCCGGCAAGCTCGTGGCGGTTAAGGTGCCCAGGCTCAGGTAGCCGGTGTTGGTGCTGGTCAGTTCCAACTCGCTGCGCCCGCTGAGCGTGACCATCGAGCCGTCGGCAAAGAGCACTTCGACCTCGCCGGCATCGATGGCGATGTAACCCGGTCGCAAATCCTGCCCTTCATGCAGAGGCGTCGATGACCAGCGTGCGCCCTCGCAACGAACAATCGTGGCGACCATGGGCAGCGGATCCACCGTCCCGGGGGTGGGTGGTGATTTGCTGAGCACCACGAAGCCAACAGTCGCGATGATCAACACCGCCGCCGCCAACGCAGCGATCGTCTTGAGCGCGGGGGCATTCCAGAAACGTTCATCGCGACGATTGATGATGTTCCCAGCCGAATAGTCGTGGGCTGTTGCGACATCCAAGTCAACATCCGATGCGAATCGCATCTGACACGAGGTGTCGATCATGGCCAGAAGGATGTACTGTCGACGCGCCTCGGCGTCATCACGAAGCAGGGCGTCCAGCGCCGCATGATCTTCGTGACTCAACGCGTCTTCCCGTTGGGCGGTGATCCACTCAGCCAGGGGTGTCGTGGAGTCGGGGCTCACAGCCTGCCCTCCGCGTCGAGGTTCAACGTGCGGCGGATGCAGTTGAGCAACTGCTGACGGATGTGCGCCAGGCGCTTGTAGAGCGTGAATACGGAAATCCCCAATTGCTCAGCAATCTTGCGCGCGTGGATGGCCTGCAGATAGCGACAGCGGATCAGTTCGTACTGCTCAGGCGGCAGCTTTTGAAGACACTCGCCGAGCGTCTCATGAACCCGGTCCGTATGCGCCATATGTTCGACCTCTTGCGACAGCGCTTCGATCGTCTGCGTACTGAATTGACGCGCGGCAGTCTTGCGACTGTCGAAATATCGAAGCACGCGATACCGGGCGATGGTGCGACCCCAGGCGGCGAAATCGGATTGCGGATCAGACTCATCAAACTGGTCGAAACTCTGCCACATCGCCAGATTGGTTTCGCTGTGCAAATCGTCGACGTCGGTCGTGTTACCCACCAGGCAGAGAATGTAGGCATAGATCTGGCGGCTGTGCCGATTAAACAGCTTCATGAATCGTGCCGGGCGATCATCACCGGCGGGCATGGCGTCGTCATGTCGATCTGATGATGGCATAGGTTTCCTTTAGTAGAAGCAGCCGAGGCGACGAAGATTGTCGCATTTTGTGAAAATATTTTTTCCAGCATACGACAGCACACGCGAGATGGAAGCCTAAGTGACGTGTATTTAATGTGTTGTGTTCCCTGGCCTGGCGTGGCCGCCTGCGTCGATCGACACCCTGGCAAACGCTCACACGTCAATGTAACTTCGCCACATTGATAGGCATCCATCGTTAAAGCACGACCATCGCCGCGCAGGAATTCATCATGTCCAATACCCCGCATCTGTTCGCCCCGTTGACCATCAAGTCCATCACGCTGCGCAATCGCATTGGCGTGTCGCCCATGTGCCAGTACTGCTCAGAGGATGGTCTGGCGACAGACTGGCACATGGTTCACCTCGGGGCGCGTGCCGTCGGCGGGGCGGGGCTGGTCATCGCCGAGGCGACGGCTGTGTCGCCTGAAGGACGCATCTCGCCCGGTGATGCAGGCATCTGGTCCGATCAGCACATCGAACCGCTCGCACGCATCAATCATTTCATCAAGGCGCACGGGGCGGTGGCGGGTATTCAGATCGGGCACGCCGGTCGCAAAGCTTCGGCAACTCGTCCGTGGGAAGGCGACAAACACATGGCTGATGACGCCGGCGGATGGCCCACGATCGCGCCCAGCGCGATGGCCTTCGGTGGTGGCCTCGATAAAGTGCCCGGCGCCATGACCGTGGCGGACATTGCCCGTGTGCGGAACGATTTCGTCGCCGCTGCCGAGCGTGCGCTGACCGCCGGGTATCAGTGGCTCGAACTACACGCGGCGCACGGCTACCTCATCCATGAATTCCTCTCCCCGCTGAGCAACCACCGCACGGACGAGTACGGAGGCGATTTCGACAACCGGATTCGCTTCCTGCTGGAAACCACACGCGCCGTGCGGAAAGTCTGGCCGGATCATCTGCCACTGACACTGCGCCTTTCCTGCACGGACTGGGCGCCGTCAGGTGGATGGGATATCGACCAGAGCGTGGAACTGTCGCGTCGGCTCAAGGCCGAGGGCGTGGACCTGATCGACTGCAGCTCAGGCGGGGCAGTGCCGCATGTGAAGATTCCGGTGGGGCCCGGCTATCAAGTTACCTTCGCTGAGCGCATCCGCCGTGAGGCGGACATCGCGACCGCGGCCGTCGGCATGATCACCGAACCGGCGCAGGCTGATGCAATCATTCGCCAGGGCCGCGCCGACCTGGCGCTACTGGCGCGCCAGATGCTGCGCGATCCCTACTGGCCCCTGCGTGCGGCGCAGGCGTTGAACCAGACGGACGCATTGCAACCGCCGGTTCAGTATGCCCGGGCCTGGTGATGTAACCCCTTCATGAAAACCTGGCTCAACTAAAATGTGTGTGTGACGAACGTGGCCCTCACCCCGTTCGGCGGGGTCACTAAAGTGTTACAATGCGCAGGCATCGTTGAACCCATCATTTCGGAGTTGAGCATGGCCCCACATACCAGTGACCGCACGGCAGTGCCTGAATCGAACCAATTCGAACAAATCGAGGCTGCGCCGAATCGGCGGGCCTTTCTGGCGGGCTTGAGCACGTCGTCGCTGGCGGCGATGCTCGGTGCATCGATCCCGTATGCGGCGAACTGGCCCAAGGGACTGGCGCCGGTCGCGCTGGGCGCCGATGAGCCGGTCGCGCCGCAAAGCGGGGAGGTCGGGTTGCTCAAATCGACCAAGGACGGACTGACGATGATGACGGATCGGCCGGTCTGTGCCGAGACGCCGCCGCACCTGCTCGATGACACGGTGACCCCGACCAACCGCCACTTCGTTCGCAACAACGGCCTGCTGCCCGAGGCGGTGATCAAGGGTGACGCCACCGGTTGGACACTGACCATCGACGGTGAAGTCGACAAACCGCTCAAACTCAGCATCGATCAGCTCAAGAAGGACTTCGAAGTCATCACACGTCAGATCGTCGTTGAATGCGGCGGCAATGGACGTGCGTTCTACAGCCCCGGCACCTCCGGCACGCAATGGACCCTCGGCGCGGTAGGTTGCTCGAAATGGACTGGCGTGCGGCTACGCGATGTGCTTCATGCTGCGGGCGTGAAGAAGACCGCCGTGTACACCGGGCACTATGGGGCCGATGAACATCTGTCGCGCCAGCCGGGCAAGGTCGCCATTTCACGCGGCGTACCGATCGAAAAGGCGATGGATGAAAACACGCTGATCGCCTTCGCGATGAACGGTGAAGCGATCCCCGCGCTCAACGGGTTCCCCTTGCGGCTGATCGTGCCGGGCTGGCCGGGCTCGTGTTCTCAGAAGTGGCTGACTCGCGTGTGGGTCCGCAACGTCAAGCACGACGGGCACAAGATGGAAGCGCCTTCGTATTCGATTCCGAATCGGCCGGTCGCGCCGGGCGAGAAGGTGGACCACACCGACTTCGTCACGATCACCTCGATGCCGGTCAAGTCGTTGATCACCTCGCCGCGCACCGGCATCAAACTGGCCGCGGGCAAGCCCGTGGAGATTCACGGTCATGCGTGGGCCGGCGATCGTGTTGTGACCAACCTGGATGTGAGCATGGACTTCGGTCAGACATGGATCGCCGCCGAACTCGACAAGCCGGTCAATCCATATGCGTGGCAGCATTGGCGGGTGAACATTGTGCCGCCGGTCGCCGGGTATTACGAGGTGTGGGCCCGCGCGACGGATTCGAACGGCGTCGCCCAGCCGCCGGTCAGCCCGGGCTGGAATCCCAAGGGTTATCTCAACAATATCCAGCACCGCATCGCTCTGTTTGCCAGTTGATCGGACCCCGATGAAACGATTACTCATTTTGACGATGATGTTGTTCGCGGCGACGTGCGTGATCGGCGCCGTGGCGGTGGCGGATGATGCGTCCATCGATCCGATGCAGGCCCTCATCGGACAGCAGCCGCCCAACGTGTTCGACCCGATGAAGCGCCTGCCGAAGCTCGACGAACATGTCGACTACGACCCGATGGCGTATTACACCCAGCGTTCCGCGGCGGATCCTGCCGACCCCATGGCGGCGCTGAGCGGCATCAACAACCCCGCGGCACCGAGCGGCGACGAAAAACTCGGCGGGTTGCCGCCCGGCGAAGGGCAGATCACCACGCTCGGCCTCTGCAGCATGTGCCACTCCATTCAGATGGTCACTCAGCAACATCTGCCCGAGCATCGCTGGGATGAACTGTGGGACTGGATGATCCAGCAGCAGGGCATGCCCGACGTCGGCGAGCCGACACGTACGCAGGTGCTGACCTACCTCAAAAAGAACTTCTCCTCGCCGAGTGCAACTCGCTGACGCCAACATGAATGAAATGAAAACGGACGACCCGGCTCCCAAGCCGGGTGAAGCCGCAGTGAGTTCGAGGGCATCGGTATCATTTTAATGGGGCATCTCCTTTGGCGAGTTCGCCAAACACAACATATCTGAAGTGGCCATCGTTTTTTCCTAATTTGTGACACGGAACACCGGCGCGCAGAACAAGCGCCGCTGCAAATAGCGGTATTTCGTCAGATGGTTCTCAGAACAACCGTGTCAGATCACTGACACAGCCCAATGGTGATTTAGAGATGTGTAATCACCAGACTCGGCCAGATTCGTTGCAGATGTTCGGCAGCCAACCGCCGATGGCACTGATCGGCGGTTGGTTCGGCGCAGAGCAGGCAGCCACTTTCGATGTCATCAGGATTAAGATCACGATGGGGTTGGCGACGATCAAGGATGGCTGCGTATTCACGTTCGTATTCGGGCCAAGTGAACTCGCCCTTCTTGTAACCATTGAGAAGCTGTTTGGTCGGTGCAAATGCGGGCAGATGGATGTACGCCGCCCCGACGATGGTCCGCAAGAAGAACGGTAGGTCGCTGCTTTTGGTGTAACCGGCCAGTTGAGAACTGTTGTACAGCCGCACATCCAGCACGCGCTGGACACCTGCGTCCTTGAGGATCGTGAAGAACTGTTCCGCCGACTTGCCGGCGAAGCCGATGGTAAAGATACGATGTGGCTGTGTGCTCATGGCAATAGCGCTCCAGAATCAGTGCCCCCCAAAGTGGGCCATCATATATGGGCGGAACGACACGAGTATGCGCGCAGAACAGCCGCATCACAAGGGAGTCACAGCGCTAACTCGCAGCCACAAAGGGGATAGGGGAAATCTTAAAATATTCAAAATTCTCCGATCGAATGCGCACGGTTGTGCGCGCATCGCGAACACGAGACTTCCTTGGATATGCAATCAGTTCGGCGATCTGAATCCTTGCATGGACGGTAGGCCACTGGTGGCACACGTTGTTGTGTGTTGGCGATGGGCGCGCGTTGGCCCGGTGATGCGGCTGGGGCGTAACTCGCGACGTGGGTAAAACAAAGACGCCATCGGGCGACGGGTGTCACGCGAAGGCGTTGAGCCGGATTGGCATACTATATTCCGGGGGCGGGAACTTCTGGGGGGAAAGCGGGCGACCGGGGTCGAACCGGCAACATTCAGCTTGGAAGGCTGACACTCTACCAATTGAGTTACGCCCGCAGGGTTCGTCGCATAGTATAGCAGCCTGTTGCGTGGAGTCACAAGCGGTTGTCGGCCCTATGTGAAGGAGTTGTCGATGCGACGGATGATCTGTGCGTGTTTTCTCTCGGTCATACTCATCGGTGGGCAGGCGGTTGGGGCGGGGCGGCCGAATGTGCTGTTCATCGCGGTGGATGATCTGAACGACTGGATCAGCGCCTTGGGCGGACACCCGCAGAGCCGAACGCCGAATATCGACAAGCTGGTGGCGCGCGGCATGCTGTTTACCGATGCGCATTGTGCGGCGCCGCTGTGCAACGCTTCACGTGCATCGCTGTTGACAGGCATTCGGCCCTCGACCTCCGGCGTGTATCAAAACAATCAACCCTGGCGCGACAGCCCCGTGCTCAAGGATGCCGTCACGCTGCCGCAACATTTCATGCAGAACGGGTATGCAGCCCTGGGTTCCGGCAAAATCTATCACGGCGCCTATCCCGACCCGCCGAGTTGGCAGGAGTACTGGCCGAGTCAGAAGACGAACAAACCCGCCGATCCAAAACCGGACCACATCAATCAGAACGGCCTGAAGCGAGCCCACTTCGATTGGGCTCCGCTGGATGTCGAGGACTCGGCGATGGGTGATCACCAGGTCGTCGACTGGGTCGGCGATGTACTCAAGACGCGGAAATTCGACAAGCCGTTCTTTCTGGGATGCGGGTTGTATCGGCCGCATCTGCCGTGGTATGTGCCGCGGCCGTATTTTGAGGCGCACCCACTGGGGCAGGTGAAGCTGCCGGTCGTGATCGACGACGATCTGGCGGACGTGCCCGCGATGGGACGGAAGTTCGCCAAGCCGCAGGGCGATCACGCGATCGTCGTGAAACACGATCAGTGGGCGGCGGGCGTGCAGGGGTATCTGGCTTCGATTTCGTTCACCGACGCCCAGGTCGGCCGACTCATGGAAGCCTTCGACGCCAGTGGGCATGCCGACGACACGATCATCGTGCTGTGGTCGGACCACGGCTGGCATCTCGGCGAGAAAGAACACTGGCGGAAATTCACGCTCTGGGAGCGCTCTACACGCGTCGTGTTCGCCATCGTCGCGCCCGGTGTGACCAAGCCCGGCTCGCGCTGCGATCAGCCGGTGAACCTGCTCGACATCTACCCGACGCTGATTGACCTTTGCGGACTGGCGGCGCGGTCAGAACTCGAAGGCGTGAGTCTGCGACCGTTGCTCGAGAACCCGCAAGCAGATTGGAATCGCCCCAGTGTCACGACCTTCGGCCAGAACAATCATGCAGCTCGCGACAAGCGCTGGCGATACATCCGATACGCCGACGGCTCCGAAGAACTGTACGATCACGACACCGACCCCAACGAGTGGACCAACCTCGCCGATCAGTCGAAATACGATTCGGTCAAACGCCGCCTCGCATCGAGCCTGCCGACCATCAACGCCGCGCCGAGCACCAATGAGCGGAAGAAAAAGCGCAAGTCAAATAAAGAGTGATCACGCGATGACGTCATGCACAACATGACCGGCGACATCGGTCAGGCGGAAGTCGCGGCCGGCATGTTTGTACGTCAGCTTTTCGTGGTGCAGACCGAGCAGGTACAGAATCGTGGCGTGGAAGTCGTGGGTGTGCACACCGTCGGACGCGATGTTGCGGCCGAGTTCATCGCTGGCGCCGTGAACGTAGCCGGGTTTGACTCCGCCTCCGGCGAGCCAGCTTGTAAAGCAACGGTTGTGATGGCTGCGGCCCTTGGGGCTGTCATGATGGGGCGTGCGGCCGAACTCGGTGGTCCACACGATGAGTGTTTCTTCAAGCATGCCGCGCTGTTTGAGGTCGGCAATGAGACCGGCGATGGGTTTGTCGATGTTTTTGGCGAGGGGGCCGTGTGAGGCCATGTTGGCGTGAGCATCCCAGTTGTTGTGGGCGCCGACGTCGATGAGTTCGATGAAGCGGACGCCGCGCTCGGCGAGTCGGCGGGCGATCAGGCACTGCCACCCATAGCCTTCGGTCTGCCCGCGTTTCAGGCCGTACATGGCGAGCGTGGCGTCAGACTCGTCGGAAAGGTCGAACGCCGCGGGGGCTTCGGTCTGCATGCGGAAGGCGGTTTCGTAACTGCGGATGCGGGCGGCCAGATCGGTCGAGGTCGGGTGATGACCGAGGTGCTTTTTGTTGAACGCTTCGACGAGGCCGAGTTCCATCGCCTGGACGTCGGCGACCTTTGTGCGCGGGTGGAGATTGCGAATCGGGTCCGGGCCGGGGATGACGCGCGTGCCCTGGTGATACGCCGGGAGAAAATCGTTGGAGTAGACCTGCGTGCCGGCGTAGGGAAGCTGTGGGGCGATGACCATGAACGATGGCAGATTCTGATTCATCGTGCCCAGGCCGTAGCTGACCCACGAACCGATGCTCGGGCGGGCGAAGGTGACCGATCCGGTGTGGATGCCGAGGGTGGACTGGAAGTGGTCGTTGTGGTCGGTGTGCATCGAGCGGATGAGACAGATGTCGTCCAGCGAAGCCGCGATGTGCGGAAACAGGTCCGTGGCCTGCGTGCCGTGGCTGCCCCAGGTGCGCGGCTTCCACAGACTGCCGAGCAGGCGGTCTTTGCCGTCCATGGCGTTGAGCTTGGGCTTGGGGTCGAACGAGTCGACATGCGACACGCCGCCGGGTTGGAACAGGAAGATGACGCGCTTGGCCCGGGCGGGAAAGTGCGGCGGCTTCGGGGCCAGCGGGTTGGCGGAAGCCGCTGCGGCCGCAGTCGCGCCGCGCGATTCCGAGGCCATGAGCAGATCCAGAATGCCCGGCATCACCGCCGAGCCGGCCACCATCGAACGCAGCATGTCGCGGCGTGAGTAGCCTGCATGTTGAAAAAACCTGCTCATCACGTCACTCCACAAACAGGAACTCATTGGACCGCAGCATCGCCCGGCACAGGCTCGCCCACGCCGCTCGGCGCGGCTCCGCCTGATCAGACCCGACCGCCTTGTAGCGGGCCTGGATCTGATTCAGATAATCCAGCGTCATCTTCACTTCCCCCTCGCTGGGTTCGCGGGAGTAGACCATCTCGAAGGCCTGCCGCACACGCTGCGTGTCTTGCTTGGCGCCATCGATCAATCTCGCGGCCAGGGCGTCAGCCTGTTCGTGGACGAACGGATCGTTGAGCATGTACAGCGCCTGTAGTGTCGTCGTTGAGGCGTCACGCTGGCCGGTGCTGGCGTTGGTGTCAGCGCCGTCGAAAAGTGCGAGGTAGGGGTGCTTCTGAATACGCTGCGTCATCAGGTAGACGCTGCGTTTGTTGGATTCGTACACCGCCTTGAACGGACGGTGCTGTGTGAAGTTCCACTTATCCGGCGACGGAAATGGGTGCGGCTCGTTAAGCGGCTGGCGATCGAGTTTTCCGCTGATCGCCAGCATCGTATCGCGGATCGCCTCAGCGTCGAGTCGCCGCACGCGGGCGCGCCAGAGGTAGTCATTCGTCGGATCGATCCGGGCGTTGGCCGGGTCATTATCGCTGGCCAGTTGATAAGTCTTCGAAGTCATGACCAGGCGGTGCATCTTCTTGATGGACCAACCGTCGCTCATGAATCGCTTGGCGAGGTAGTCCAGCAGTTTCGGGTGGGTCGGCGGCTTGCCGCGGTTGCCGAAGTCGTTGGGGGTGGCGACGATTCCGACACCGAAGTGGTGCTGCCAGATGCGGTTGGCCATGACGCGGGCGGTCAGCGGGTTCGACTTGGCTGTGAGCCATTGGGCTAGTTGCAGCCGGCCGGAGTCTTTGACTTCCGTGGGCAGCGTCTGCCCGCCAAGAATGGTCAGAAAGTGACGCTTGGCGAGCGGGCCTTTGTCCTTCGGATTGCCCTTGACCTGGATGTGTACATCCATCGGCTTGCCTTCGCAGATGCCGTATGCATCCTCGATATGCGGCTTATTCTGGCGAGCCGAGGAAATGACACGCTCCTGCTTTTTGTACTGCTTGCGCAGGGCATCGACGCGCTGGGTCAGTTCTGTGACCTGCTTGTCGACATCCTGTTTATCTGCATCGTCTTTTACTTTGCTTCGTGCGTTCTTCGCAGCGGTGAGCTCTTTTTGGGCTTTGCTCCGCTGACCTAAAAGATCGTCGAGTTTCTTCTGCTCGGCGGCGATTTTCTCACGGAAGGGTGCGAGCTTGGCGTCGGCCTGCTCTTGCGGGATCAGCGGCACGAAATCCTTCTGCGCCCGCAGCAACTCGATACCGGGGAAGGCATACTGCGTGCTGGCGAAGAAGCCGTACAGGGCGTAGTAATCGTCGTTGGAGATTGGGTCGTACTTGTGGTCGTGACAGCGGGCACAGTTAATCGACAGACCGAGCACGCTTTTGCCGAGGTTGTCGATGGTGTCTTCGATGGTCAGGTACTGCGGGTAGTTTTTGACCTGCGATCCGAAGCGGCGCGACAGGGCGATGTAGCCGGTGGCGATGATGTGCTCGCGCCGCTCGGCATCATCGGCATGGGGCATCAGGTCGCCGGCGATCTGCTCGCGGATGAACTGGTCGTAGGGCTTGTCATCGTTGAAGGCGTCGATGACGTAGTTGCGATACTTGTAAAGCTGCGGCACGGGGTAGTCAGAGTTGTCGCCGGCGGTGTCGGCGTAGCGCACGACATCGAGCCAGTGGCGACCCCATCGCTCGCCATAGGCCGGTGAGGCCAGCAACTCGTCGATGACTTTCGACCAGGCGTTGTCGCGCTTGTCATTGACGAACGCGGCAACCTGCTCGGGCGTCGGCGGCAGACCGATCAGATCAAAATAAGCGCGGCGAATCAGCGTGCGACGATCGGCGGGTTTGACCGGCGTCAGCCCACGCTGCTGTTGAGCGGCTCGCACGAAGCGATCAATCGGGTTGGATGACCACTTGGCCGCCTCGCCATCGGCGGGGGGTTCGACGTGTTGCACGGGTTTGACCGACCACAGGTCGACGCCGATCAACTTGGATGTATCAACCGCCCGGCTCGCCGCTGCGATAGCCAGCAGGATACAAGCACAAACTATCGATGTCGTACGCTTCATCATGGAATGCCCTAGGCTTATATCAGTAACGGGCGGCTGACTGATTGTATTTCGCCAAGTGACGGGCAATGGCTGAAAATTTCAATGGTTGTCATTGTGAGGAATTGCGATGCCGCTGGTAACATGTTGTGAATCAATGTGATATGTCATTGATTGCGGTGGCGTCGTCTGGCTCGCTTAAAGCGGGGTTCCGGCCAATGGGTGAGCTGATCGAAACTGGTGCGTGTGAATACAGCCAGTGGTGTGCGGATGATGTAACAGATTGCCTGATTACACTGATGGGATGTGGGTGGCTGCTGGCGGGGTGCCAGTGAGTGGTTTGCCGGCACGCGGCGAGCATGGTTCGCAGTTTTCCATCTGCAATATCCCGATATTTCCCGGCGGCTGGCATCGATGAACGGTTCGGTCCATAATCGTCGCCATGAGCAATAAATACCGCGTAGCAATCATCGGCGTCGGTGCGATCGGCCAGCTTCATGCCAAGGCCATCGCCGACCTGGACAATCTCGAACTCGTCGGCGGTTTTCACACCGTCCCCGAGGCGGCCAGCAGTTTCGCCGAGGCGAACAACTGCAAAGGCTACACCGATTACGAGCAGATGCTCGACGAGCAGAAGCCGGACCTCGCCACGATCTGCACGCCCAGCGGCGCGCACCTGGAACCGGCCGCGGCATGCATTGGGCGCGGCATTCATGTGCTGTGCGAAAAGCCGCTGGAGATCACGCTCGAGCGCATCGATGCCATGATCGACGCGGCCGAAAAGGCCAAGGTCACCGTCGGCGGCATCTTCCCGCAACGTTACAACCCGGTCGTCAACGTCGTGCGACAAGCCGCGGCGGCGGGGCGCTTCGGCGATCTGGCGACGGTCAACGCTTACGTGCCATGGTGGCGCGACGACGCTTATTACGGCCCCGGCCGTTGGCAGGGCACACTCAAACTCGACGGCGGCGGCGCCCTGATGAATCAATCGATTCACAGCGTCGACCTCGTGCAGTGGATCGCCGGCGCAGCGCTCGGCGTGACCGATGAAAATCCCGTCGAAGAGGTGTTCGCCTACACCGGCGTCCGCGCCCACGACACCAACCGCCTCGAAGTCGAAGACACATGCATCGTGGCGATGCGCTTTCGCGGCGGGGCGCTGGGGCAGATGCTCGCGACGACGAGTCTGTTCCCGGGATCACTGAAGCGGTTCATGATCGGCGGGCGCGACGGCACCGCGGAGATTCTTGAAGACGAACTGACCAAGTTCGCTTTCCGTGATGAGAAGCCCGAAGATCAGCAGGCGGTCGACAAGTTCGGCAAGGCTACGGCCCACGGCGGCGGCGCGGCCGACCCGATGTCGATCGATTACGGGCTGCACACCGCCAACATCGGCGACTTCGTCAAGGCGCTCGACACCGGTGAACAGCCCCCGATCAGCGGCCGCGAGGCACGCAAGTCGATCGCCATCATTCAGGCGGTCTACGAGTCGGCAAAATCCGGCCAGCCCGTGAAGGTGCGGTAACCGACACGCTGCTTTGAGCATCCTACAATCCATCGCTGCACACTTAATTTCACGGAGTCGACAATGAAACTTGTGATGCTGGCTGTGGTATGGACTGCGATCGGACTGGTTGGATGCAACGATACCGCGGCTCCGCCGACGTCGACTTCCCAAGCGGCCGCTGCGCCCGCACCGCCTGCTGAATCGACCCCCGCCGCTGCGCCGCAGACTTCGAAGGAGACCGCCATGGCCGACACACCTGACTCATCGTCGACCGACAAGGTCGTCCGCACCGAAGCTGAGTGGAAGAAGATTCTGACGCCGGATCAGTATTACGTGTTGCGTGAAAAGGGCACCGAGCGGCCGTTCACCAACAAGTATGATGAGCACTTCGAACCGGGCGTGTATGAGTGCGCCGCCTGCAGTGCGGTGCTGTTCAGTTCCGAGACGAAGTTCAATTCGGGCTGCGGCTGGCCGGCGTTTTATGCCGCCAAGGCCGGCGACCGCGTGACGCTGACGCCCGACAACTCGTTCGGCATGAAGCGCACCGAAGTCACCTGTACCCGTTGTGGTTCGCACCTGGGTCACATCTTCAACGACGCCCCGCAGACCCCGACCGGCCAGCGCTACTGCATCAACAGCGTGTCGCTGAAGTTTGTGCCCAAGTCAGAACTCAGTGATGCGGAAAAGAAGCAGGCTGAAAATGCCGAGTCCGAGTCCAAGCCCGCCACGGACAAGTGATCACGCCCTGTCAATCCGTTGCCTCGGGGCCCACGAGCGGGAATGGCTCTGAGACAGTCCATTCGTAGGCGCCCAGATTGGGCGCATCGCCTGCAAAACTGGAGCCGTCGGCGCCACGATCGACGACGGGGCTGTCGGCCGCGGCGGGGGCGTAATACGGCCAGGGCTTTTCACCACTCATGTTCAGCCCGGGCGACTCGGCGGTGAAGTTGCCATCGGGCGCGCCGGTGACGTTGACCAGCAGGTTGTGATCGAGGGTGATCTTCTCCGCGACGCCGCGCTCGGGTTGATACAACCGGCGCGGCTGGGAGGCGGGAGCCACAAAGACATTGTTGCGCACGATCCACCCTGCCAGGCGGTCGCCGCGGTAGGCGCCGATAAGTTTACCGGCCCGATCACCCGCATCGGCGCAGAAGACCGTGTTGTTGTACACGTGGATATTCTCAGCGAGGCCTTCGTTCATCCACACAAACGCGCGGTCGCAGTTGACGATGACGTTATGGCGGATCTCGATCGGGCCGTGGTTGATTCCGCCGTGATGGGTGTAGACGCGCCCGCCGGGCTTTGCGATGTTGACGAAGTTATGCTCGAAGATCAGATGATTGCGGGGGCCTTCGATCGTGTAGCTGTCCGACAGCAGATTGTGATGAATCCAGAACGTGTATTCGAAGCCGCGTTTGTTGGGGTCGTCTGACTGGCCGGGTTTGGGGATTGAAAAGCAGCCGGTGGCAATGTTGTGGTCGATCTGCACGCCATACTCGTTTTCATGGGCAGACTCGATGGAAAACCCGCCGGCGACATCGAAGCGGTTGTGATCGATGCGAACGTCTTCATGCCCACCACCCTTGTAGCCGTATCCGCCGCCGGTGTCGGATGTGATGCGATTGTGGTGGAGGCGAGACTGCTTGATCCAGCGGGTATAAATCAGTCCGCCGTGAAACCCGAACTTGTCGGTCGAGGCGTTATGGAGGGTGTTGTGATGCACATCCAGATGGTGGGCGAACATCAGGCGCATGCCGGCCCAGCGAAACTGCCGGATATCGAGATTGAACAATGCAACGTGGTTGGCATCACGGAGGAAGATCGCGCCATTGATGCGATGGGCAGGATCGCCGTGCAGGGCAAGATCGCGGATCGTGATGCCGTCAAGCTTCTGGCGAGGCGCGTAGAGCGAGATCAGATAGCCGTCGCCGTGATCATCATCCTCGCGTGGCGGCGGGGCAGACCAGTCGGCAGCGGGGCGGAGTACGGTGGCGTGGTTGCCGGTGGCGCCGGAGCCGGCGATGGTAACGCCGCTGTGCGGACGGGCGGGGCGATCGGCGGTGAACGTTCCGGGACCGATCTGAATGGTGTGCGGTCCCTCGGGCACTTGCTGACAGGCATAGGCGAGTGAGGCCCACGCGGCGGCGGGTGAGCGGCCGTCGCGATCGGGTGTGTCGACGCCGTCGATAGCGACATGAAACTCTTCGGATTGAGCATTGGCAGGGCATAACGCCAGGCAGGCGATGGCGATGCAGATCGTCATGGTGCGGCGCCAGAGCATGATGAGCCTCCATATTCTGGTGGCGCAATTGTATCACGAGCGATCGGGTACAATGGTGGGCATGCTCGAGTACTTTCGATTTCACGCGGACCTGCCGCATCCTCAACCGGCGCGACCGGTGTATCAGCGACGCGCGCCCGGCAGTGGATGGCCTGAACACTGCCCGCCGATCCGCGCCGCGAGCGCCTTCGGGTGGGATGTGATCAACCCGTTTGACATGCGCTTCGTGCGTGATGATGAAGGCAACTGGGATATCGCCGAAGCGGTGTCTGTCGAGTCGGATGTCGACTTCGGCGACGGCACCAGTCCTCACCCGCAGGTCAATGCGTGGTTCTGGGACAAAGGTCAGACGCGCCCGCATGTGATCACCGACAACACCTACGCGGCGATCCGCCATCAGTGCAAGGTGTCGACATACCTGTTCCTGCACACCGATCCGGGATGGATGCTGGGCATGCGCGATATCCCGATGCCTGGCGCCGGTGATGAAAAACCATGGCGCATCATGGATGCGGTGGTCGAAACCGACTGGTATTTTCCAGCCCACCCGTGGCATTGCGTGATCGAACTGCCGCGCATTGAAACATCGCCGATCGGTGAAGTCACCATCGAAGCGGGGCAGCCGCTGTGTCGACTTGTGCCGCTGCAGCGGGCGGATTTCGTGGCGACGGAGATGGACAACGACACCTTCGGCGAGTTGTACGACGAAGGTCAGGCGTGGCTGGCGAAGTTTGGTAAAGAGCCGAATGGCGACGACCTGGACATCACCGGTCAGTACGCTCGTCAACAGGAACCCGCCACGTTCGAGGTGCATCCGTCAGACGGTGATCCGATCGGGCCGCAATAAAAAACACGGCACGAACGTGTTGATCAATGGAGGTCTACATGCATCAGTATTCGAATCCCACGCGTCGTCGCCTGCTTCAGCAATTCACTGCCGCCGGGTTGACCGCTGTGGCCTTCGCCGCGCCGCGTCGTCTGCTGGCAGCTGATTCATCTCTGCCGCCGGTGCGCACCATCACGCGCGGCCCGAAGCATCACTGGTTCGGGTATTACGACAAGCTTGAATTCGATCCGACCAATCGCTTCGTGCTGTCCAACGAGGTCGACTTCGAACATCGCTCGCCGACAGCCGAGGATGTTATCCGTGTGGGCATGGTTGACACCGCCGAGGGCGACAAGTGGATCGAACTCGGCCAGAGCCATGCGTGGAACTGGCAGCAGGGCTGCATGCTGCAGTGGGTTCCCGGCACGGCCGGCGAAGTGATCTGGAACGACCGGCAGGGCGATCGGTTCGTGTCTCACATTCTGGATGTAAAGACCGGCGATAAACGCACGCTGCCGCATGCGGTGTACGCGATGAGCCCGGATGGTCGCTGGGCCATCGCCACCGACTTTCGTCGTCTGAACGACACACGACCCGGTTACGGGTACGACGGTCTGCCTGATCCGAATGCCGACGTCGCTGCGCCCGAGGATGTCGGCATCTGGCGTGTCGACCTGAAGACCGGCGATACGAAACTGCTGCTGTCGCTGGCCGACCTTACCGAGGTGCCCCAGCCCGGTGGGTTTTCCAAGGGGGCCAAGCACTGGTTCAACCATTTGCTGGTCGCGCCGGACGGAAAGCGTTTCACCTTCCTGCATCGCTGGCGCGGCGAGGCCGAGGGGCGAAGCTGGAAGACGCGCATGCTCACCTGCGGGGCGGACGGCAATGACCTTCACCTGCTGATCCCCTCAGGCAAGGTGTCGCACTTTATCTGGCGCGACCCGACCCACATCCTCGCTTACGCCGGGTACGGCCCGGGCAACAAATTGTGGCGGTGTCAACTCTTCGAAGACAAGACCGACCATTCGCAACTCATCGAAGGCATCTCCACGCGCGACGGTCATTGCACCTATCTGCCGGCCCACGACGATCAGTGGATCCTCAACGACACCTACCCCGACAAAGACCGCCGCCAGCATGTTCACCTGTTCCACCTGCCGACCCGTCAGACCATCACGCTCGGCAAGTTCCACCTGCCCAAGGTTTACCGCGGTGAATGGCGCTGCGACACCCACCCCCGCGCCTCAAACGACGGCCTGACCGTCGCCATCGACTCGCCTCACACCGGCGTCGGCCGCCAGGTCCACCTCATCGACATCCGCGGCATAGTTAATCATTGACCATGCCCGCTTGGGCGGGTAGTTTCAGATTGATCGTCGATTTCTGGGACATGCATATCTCATTCCGGAGCTGATCATGGGCGTGGCGCAAGGTCGGGTGCGAACGGGGCGATTGGCTTGGCTGACACTGGCGGTGGTTGTGTTGGCGTGCAGCGGCGTGAGCGGGGCGATACCCGCCGGGCCGGAGGTTGTCACGTCATGGCAGCGGGCACTGCGTTATGAGGCGCAGAATCGCCGAATCTTCATCGACAGCTATCACGCACACGGCCCGCACGATGCGGCATGGAATGCCGCGGCCGAGCACGCGCTGGACCAGATGTCGCAGACGTGGATGTACGTGGCGATGCCGCCGGCGATCAAGGTGAGCCGTGAAGACGCCGCCGCTGCGTTGCGGCAGGCGATCGATGCTGGGTGTGACGACCCGATCGTGCTCGGTGCGATGGGGCTGTTGCAATATGACCTTCAGGATTACAAAGCTGCCGAGCCGCTGTTGCGCAAAAGCCTGGACGTCTTCCGCAAGGGGGACTACCCGGCGATTCTTCACCTCTGGACGGTGTCGTACCTGGCGCAGTTGCCGGATCTGAAATGGCGCAAAGACGTTCGCAAACGGTTGATCGATGAAGCGATCGCCGCATCGATCAAAGCATTTACTTCGGATTTTTTCAACGCCGACGATCAACAGCTGATCGCACACAACATCGGCCTGCGGTGTATCGAGGCGTGGTCTTTTGATGAACGCAAGCGATTCGATGAAGCCTTCACGGCCGCAGAGGCCGATGTCGATCCCTGGTTGTATCACTATCTGCACGGCCACTTCCTCGTCGACCAGGCGTGGAAGTACCGCACGAGCGCCTGGGCTCACAAGGTGACGCCGGAGCAGTGGAAGAAGTTCGGCGAGACGCTGGAGGTGGCGCGGCAGCACCTGGTCGCGGCGCATCGACTTCACCCCGAATGGCCCGAGGCGGCGGCGCGGTTGATACCGGTTGCAATGGCCGGAGCCACGCCGAATCAATCGCCGCGTTACTGGTTTGACGCCGCGGTCAAGGCACAGTTTGACTATCGCCCGGCGTACAAATCATTGCGATGGGCGCTGCGTCCGCGATGGGGCGGGTCATACGCTCAGATGGTTGCGCTGGGGCAGGAATGCGTCGGGACGGGGCGATTCGATACGGATGTGCCCGGTACGATGCTGGCAGTTTACCGCGACCTGGTGTCGGAACTCGGGGATTCGCATGAACGGGTTACGAAGATACCGACGCTGTTTGGCGCGTTGGATCACATGTTTGAGGGGTATGCGAAGTCGGAGGTGCTCAGTCAGCGGGCGCGCGATATGAACCAGTCACGCCGCGCGGCGTTGTCGTGGCGTTTCGGCCGGTACAACGCGGCCGGCAAGATGCTCCGCCAACTCGGCGATCGCGCCCAGTTTGTTGAGTTCAAGGCCTTCGGGGGCGATCCCGCCGAGGCGCCCGGCGAGTGTTTTGCACGCAGTGGTGATGTCGCCGAAGCCACCATGCAGGCTGACGACCTGTTGGATGATGGCGAATACGACCGCGCGAGCGAGGCCTATCAAAAGCTGGCCCGCGAGCACGCCGACGTCGAGCCGCTTGCCCGCTATCTGACATTGCGAGCCGACGAAGCCGCCAAACTGAGCGACTTTCACGTCGGCCGGCGCGTCGCGATTCAACCCGATGCCGACTACCACCACTGGCGCATCATCGATGGTCGCTGGGATCACGACAGTCTGGGCGACACCATTGGGGCCGGGGTCAACACGAAGATGCACACCGCCTGCAATATCGACTTTGGCTGGCGGTTTGAATTGACCGGCGAGATGGACTTCAGCAACGCCAATTCTTCGCCGGCGGTCAGCACCCGCTCCGATTGCCGATGTATCTGAACGAAGATTACATTCAGACGCGCTGGCTGTATCACGATTCCGCCAAGTTTCCCGCCCCTGTGCATCGCGGCAATCACTTCCGGTTGATCGTCTTTGATCGTGAGCTTCGACTGGAGGTCAACGGGGTGCGTTGTTTGTCGTTGAGCGATCTGCCTTACGAGCCCGGGTCTCCGCTGCACGTTGGTCTTTGCGGGTTGTTCAGCCACCGGGCTGCGCGGTTGCACTACCGCAATATCCACATCCGCAAGATTGATCAGATCCCTGATCCGCCCGCGCCTAAGGCGCCGTTGCAGAGGCCTGTGGTTGCGTATGACTTTTCCGTGAAGCCGGAGAACCCGAAGGTCGTCACAAACCAGACGTCCAGCGACTACGACACGCTCCTGCGCAGTGCCGCCAGCATCAAACTAGCCCCGGATCAGAAGCTCGCGCTGCGCACGAAAAAAGATCATTTTGCGTTGAACAATTTTTCGATCGACTACGATCATTGGACCGTGGCCGCGCTGGTCCTGGCTGATCGCGAGCCGCGCAAAGGCACGCCGGCCTGTGTGATCACCCGCGAGAAGAACTGGGCGATCAACTGGGATCATTCTGAAGGCAAGTTTCGCGGGGCAGCCCAGGTCTGTGTGGGTGACAAGTGGCACGCCGCCTCGTTTGGGCCGCTGGTCGGCGGACGGTGGTACAAACTGGTCGCCACCTACGACGGCCAGGCCCTTCGCGCTTACGTCGACGGCAAACTCATCACCACGACCCCCGTCGCCGGTCCCGCGGACCCATCCAATGCGGCGATGATCATCGGCCGCCACGCCTGGCAGCAGGGTTTTTTCACCGGTTGGATCCGCCGAACCAGTGTTTACAATCGTGTCCTGACCGAAGCCGAGGTCAAACAGTTGTTTGCCAAGGACTGAGGCGCCCCGGGCACCCCTGATTCAAGCGCGTTTTAAATACAAGATATCATTGACCATTCACTCAAATATGGGGTAATATTATTCCGTGGCCGGGGTCATCTGTTGGTGATTTGCCATGATCATACAGGTTCTTTGAAAGGGCCTTGGGAGAAGGTAACGATGCATCAACGTGTATTGCTTATGGTTCTGTGTTTGGCGGTGTTGGCGGCGCGGCCGGCGAGATCGTCGGCTGTTCCCATCATCTGGACCGACTGGACCGAAGGCACCTCCGGGCTCGAAGGTTCCGCCACCGGCTTTCTCGATATCGGTGGTGAGATCGTCGAAGTCACCTACACCGGTGAGATTGCTTTTATTCAGACCAACGGCGGGACGAACTACTACGTCCCAGATGCCTATTCCACCACCAGCGATCTGGTCGACAACCCGCCACCGACGTCCGACATCATCGCCCTGTCGCGAGCCTCCGAAAAAACGCTGACTTTTTCCCGACCGATCGCCAATCCGCTGTTTGCCGTGGTCAGTCTCAACGGCAACGGTTACAGCTTCAATCAGGACTTCGAAATCCTCGGCTACGGTCGAGGCTACTGGGGCAACGGCACATTGACCAAGACCAACCCCGAGCCCGGCGTCTACCAGCTTAACGGCTCCGGCGAACCACACGGTGTCATCCAGTTCACCGGCGCATTCAACAGCGTGTCATGGACCAGCCTGACCAATGAATACTGGAACGGTTTCACCATCGGCGTCACCGGCCTGGCCCAGCCCGAACTGGCCACCACGCCTGGCGACGGCGGCAAGCTCAACTTCGGCTATACCCGCATTGGTTCGACCAGTCAGCTTGATCTCGAAATCGCCAACGCCGGTTCGATTGGAACCTTCCTCGCCGGCTCCACCTCCGCGGCGAGCGGTGAGTTCGCAGGGCCTGATCCTGGCGAAGCGTTCAACATCGGCGCCGACGCCCCGCTGAATCAGACCTTCAGCTACAGCCCCGACGGGGCTGGGTTCGACATGCAGTCGATCACCGTCGACACCGCAGCCGGCACCCACACCATCACGCTGCAGGGCATCGGTGTCGGACCTGTCTTCGCGGCGGATACGGCCGCCGGCCAGACGCTCGACGCGGGGCTCGTGTCGGCGCCCGGCGCGATGACGATCATCGAACTGGTCATCTCCAACAATTTCGTCGGCAACGTCGGTGACGACATGCTGACCGCGCTGAGCCTGCTCGATTACTCGTTCACCGGGACCGACGCTTCGCAGTTCGAGTTGCTGACGCCGCTGGATGTGATCATGGCCGGTGATTCGCTGACGTTGCAGGTCGCCTTCAAGCCTACCGCTGAAGGTGTGTTCAACGATGCCCAGTTTCACCTGCTCACAGACGTGAATGCTGACTACGGCCAGGCGGGTATGAGCTTCACGTGGAACCTGATCGGGGAAGCCGAAAATGTTCCGGCTCCCTCGATGCTGGTGGGCGCTTTGCTGGTGTTGGCCCGATTCCGCACTCAGCGCAGGGGCTGAGCTTTCGCATCATTCAAGAGCTGTTAGCCGGGCCGCTACGCGACCCTGGTTTGATGCGATCACCAGGGCCGCGTAGCGGCCCGGCTAGGGGATGAAGACACGGTTATCAATCAGTGCATACTACCGAATTGACCTGGGTCGCATTCTGTGATGCTGATGACATCATACACGCCGGCGGCGAAGACCGACCGCGCCGGCGATTAGGGTGAACATCGCGGCGGTGGTGGGTTCGGGGATGATGGACAACGCGGCGCCCTGGAGGCGGAGGAGCGCGGGGCTGGTGTAGGCGTTGGTCATTTCCCAATCGAGGGTGATCGTCTGGCTGCCGCTGCTTGCGGTGTATTTGATCAGGTAGGTGATGTGGCCGAAGCCGGTGGTGCCCGCGGTGTAAGGGGTCGCGCTGACCGGGCTGCCCGCGTCGTCTGAGAGCGTGGCGGTGAGTTGACCTTGCGAGCGGCCGAGTCCGACGAACAGGTAGGCGTGTCGCAGCTTGGTGTCAGCGTCAAGCACCAGCGAGAATGTTTCAAGGGTGTCGCTGGAATCTGAGGTCAGGTGGTTCGGGTCGTAGCCTGTGGCGGAGGTCAGGCCCGAGGCGTCGCCGTCGGTCCAACTGAAAAACGGCGAGTAACTGGTCGCGGCTGAACCGACCGTTCCGGATGAGAGGGTCAGCGCGCCGATGCCCGAGCCGCCGGCTTTGCGTTGGGTGGGGGTCAGGGGGAGGGAGGCGGATTCGAAAAGTGCCCAGTCGGTTTGACCCAGGGCGGTCAGATCGTAGGTGGTGCTCGGGTCCAGGTCGCCGGAGTCGATGACCGAGATGCTGATAGCGGCTTGGGTTGAGGTCGCAACAACCCCCAACACGGCGACAGTGATAGCGCGGCAGATCAAATTGGACATGAGACTGATTCCCTTCCTTTTGGCACGTGTTCTGGCTCTATTTTTTACCGTCCAAACTTCGAACTGAATACCTGAATGTAACACCCTGACGCTGAAGCATCAAGGAAAAAATAGCGTGATCCAGCGATACCAGACGCTTCGGCGGGGCCTCAGCGTCGGCTTGGTGGGGGTTGGGCGGAGTTGGTATTTAGAGACTTTCGGGGGCGATCAGCCGAGGCCCTTGACCTGCCAGCCGTCGCGGTAGGGGCGCTTGATGAATGCGTTGGCTTGGTTGTGGTTGGTGAAGCGCATGGAGGTGGCGTCCCATTTCAGATGCGTGCCGGGGTAACGCAGGGCGATGTTGCCCAGCAGGACGGCTTCGGTCATCGGGGCGGCGAACGTGTCGAAAGGCGTCGTGGTCTTGCCCTGGCCCAGGCACGCGCGAGTCCACTGCTGGTAGTGGTCGTCGGGTTGGACCTCGGGGTATTTGTAGTCTTTGAACTTGTCATCGGGGCCGAGTCGGTGGCCGTTGATGATGCCCTCTGAGCCGATGGCGACGCGCCCGCCATCGGGGAGATTCGTTCCGGCGGGCAGGCCGAGGGTTTCGGGGGCCGGCTTGTTGCCGCCGTCGTACCACACCAGGTGCAGCGACTCAGCGGTGTATTCTGTGCCGGGGAAGAGGTAGTGAACCGTCGAGGCGCTCGAGAAGGTTTCACCATTGGGCGCCGGGCCGTCGGACCAGATCTCGGTCGGGGCGGTCAGCGCCAGGCCTTCCCAGAACTGATCGAAGGCATGGCAGCCGATATCGCCGAGGGCGCCGGTGCCGAAGTCGAGCCATCCGCGCCACTTGAACGGGTGATACACGCCGGCCTTGTACGGACGGGCCGGGGCGACGCCGAGCCAGTTGTCCCAGTGGATATAGTCCGGCACGGGATCAGACCCGGCGGGGCGATCGATGCCCTGCGGCCAGATCGGGCGGTTGGTCCAGATGTGCACCTCACGCACCGGTCCGACCGCCTTCTGACGCATCAGCGCAACCGCCATGCGAACCCCGCTGGAGCTATGCCCCTGCGTGCCCATCTGTGTCATGATGCCATGCTTGGCGGTCGCTTCGCCGAGCACACGGGCTTCCTGCACGGTGAACGTCAAAGGCTTCTGCACGTAGACATGCTTGCCGGCGCGGATGGCTGACAGCGCGATCGGAGCATGCATGTGATCGGGTGTCGACACGGTGCAGGCGTCGACGTCCTCGGCATGGGCCAGCAGCTCGCGCCAATCGTTGTACTTGCGGACATCGGAGCCAAAGCGGGCGGCGGACTTATCCAGCCGATGTTGGTCGATGTCGCAATTGGCTACGACGATCTGGCCCTTGCTGGTCAATTCGATGTCGCCCCAACCCTTGCCTCCGACGCCGATACCCGCGATACGCAGCTTGCCATTGGGCGAAGCGGCCCGAGCCAGCGGCGGCATCACCAGCGGAAGCGAAGCGGCGGCCCCGAGGTGGCGGATAAACGTGCGACGAGTCTGCATGGTCAAAACCTTTCATGCGGGGTTGGGGGAATGTCGAAACAGGCAAATGCCTGGCGTTCGGGTTCAACGCTCAATCGACCGCTTTGATTTCAAAACCCTTGCGGTACTCACGCGTGAGCAGGCCGTTGGCCTTGGCGTTGTTGGTGATTTCCAAAGCGGCGGGGTCCCACGCGAGTGTCTGGCCTTCGCACTGCACAGCGATCAGGCCGAGGTTGACCGTCTCCGTCAGCGGGCCGGCGTAGGCGAAATTGTCGCTGATGTTCACATCGCCGGTGAGTACGGCATCGACCCAGTCGTGCCAGTGGTGACGTGACCCGAGGTCGGGTTTGTCATACGAAGCCAGCAGATCGCGCGGGTAGATGCGCGGCCCGTTCCAGTGCGGCAGCACCATCTGTCCCTTTTCACCGATGAAGATCGATCCGGCGCGCGGCAGATCCTGATCAGCGGGCATGTCGGGCACCAGTTCACGACCCGGCTTCATGTTGCCGTTGTACCAGACGACCTTGACAGTTTCGCCGGCGGTGAACTTCGTGCCGGGGAAGATATACGTCGCCTTGACACCGGCCGGCCAGCGCGTGGCGGTCTGACCGTCCTGCTCGGCGACGATCGTCTTGGGGGCGGTCAGTTCCAGGGCGGTGAACGGTGGGTCGAGAATGTGGCAACCGAAATCACCGAACCCGCCGCCGCCGAAGTCCTTCCACGCGCGCCATTTGAACGGGTGGTAAATCTCGTTGACAAAGGGGCGATCCGCCGCGACGCCGAGCCAGAGGTCCCAGTCCAGCGTGCCGGGCACAGGGTCGGTGCGATCCGGCGGAGCGGGCAGGTCACACGTGGCCGCTCCCGAAGCGCCAACCCACGAGTGTATCTCTTTGACCTTGCCGATGAGCCCGTCGCGCAGCATGCGAACACCGAGGCGATACTCGATGCGGGAATGAATCTGGTTGCCCATGCGTGTCACGAGTTTGTTCTTCGCGGCGAGCTTCGTCATCTGGCGGGCTTCCCAGACGGTGTGCGTCAGCGGCTTTTCGCAGTAGACATGCTTGCCGAGATTCATCGCATGCATGGCGACGAAGGCGTGCATGTGATCGGGGATCGACACGTTCACGGCGTCGATCTGGTTGCCGATCTTGTCGAACATCTGGCGGAAGTCCTGGAAGCGGGGCGCATTCGGCCACTTTTCCGCCGCCTTGTCGAAGCGGGCGGTGTCGATGTCGCACAGCCCGACGACCTCGACCTTGTCATACCCGCCGATTGAACTGACATCTGACCAGCCCATGCCGTTGACGCCGATGCCGGCGAAGCGCATTTTGCCGTTTGGCGAGGCGGCGCGGACCAGACGCGGCAGCGGCATGGCAAGACCCGCACCCAGCATGGCCGTTGAACGGATGAGGGTGCGACGCGAGAATCGATTCGATTGCATATGGCGAACCTCGTTAAAACCATCAGGCGGCGGGATGGGCATTGTAAACCGGTCTGCAACCGGGCGACAGTTCAACGGTAGGACGCTCGCAAAGATTGCGAGGATGGGCCATAATCGCTGAACTTCGGCAAATGCCCGAACGTAGGATGTGCACATGCAGCCGCTGGTCGTTGAACAACTTGTGCGCCGCTTCGAGCAGGGCGGCCGCCGCGTGGAAGCGCTGGCGGGCGTCGACCTGGTCGTCGAGGCGGGGGATTTCGTTTCGATCATGGGCGCCAGCGGTTCGGGTAAAAGCACGCTGTTGCACCTGGCGGCGGGACTGACCCGGCCGGACTCGGGGCGCGTGGTCGTCGCCGGGCAGGACCTGGGCGCGATGAACGACAAAGACCTGACGTTGTTTCGCCGTCAGCACATCGGACTGATCTTTCAGAGTTTCAACCTGATTCCGACATTGACCGCCGTGGAAAATGTCGCGCTACCGTTGCGGCTGGCGGGGGGCGCTGCTGGCGACGTGATGGAGCAGGCGCACGCCATGCTCGATCGACTTGGGCTGGCCCAGCGAGCCGACCATCGCCCCGAGGCCCTCAGCGGTGGTGAGCAGCAGCGCGTCGCCATCGGCCGGGCGCTGATCACCCACCCGACGCTGATTCTCGCCGACGAGCCGACGGGCAACCTCGATTCGGCGGCAAGCGTCAGCGTGTGTCAACTGCTGCGTGACCTGTGCGAACACGACGGGGCGACGATTCTGATGGTGACGCACGAGCCGTCGGTGGCGGCATGGGCCAAACGCGGCGTGTTTATCGCCGACGGACACATCGTCGATCGTTTCGACTCGAGCGTCGTCGACTCGGCGGCGGCGCTGGCCCAGCGATATCAAACCATGCTGCAGACCCGGTGAAGTGAGTCGTTGCGATGGCTGTTGCACATCTGCTGAATCGACACCTGCGACATCACCGCACGCGCGCGGCGCTGACGATTGCCGCGATCATGGTGGCGGTCAGTCTGGTGGTGGCGCTGACGACGTCGTTCGCCTCACTGCGCGGCGCCGCTTACGACGTGCTGGGCACGATGTACGGTTCGACCGATCTGCAGATCAGCCCCGATCAACAGCGCGGCACAATGATCGACGAAGCGACAGTTGCCGCGCTGCGCAAGGATGATCGGGTGCGCCATGTCGATGCACGCCGCGTGGCGACCTCATCGCTGCTGGATGCCGACGATAAAGCGGTGCACTGGCGGCCGTCGTCGATCATCGGCATTGAAGCGGAAAACATCAGTCAGGCGTCAGTCGACGCGCTGATCGGCGGGCAGTGGTTTGATCAGAGCGGCGGCGAGGTGGCGGTCATCGAAGAGAAGATCGCCGAGAAGCTCAAAATCGGCGTCGGCGATTCGCTGGGGCTGCCGAGCCCGACCGGCACGCTGCGGTTAAAAGTCGTGGGTGTGTTGGGCCGGCCGGACATGCTGCACTTCGAGGCCCCGGCGGTGTACCTGCCGATCGCAACGCTGCAACGCTGGCTCGGTGAAGCCGACACTTACAGCGAAGTCAAACTCGACCTCGTCGACAGCGCCGATGCCGACGCGATGGCGGCGGAGATTCAGCAGCGCGTCGGGCCGGGCGTGTATCAGATCGAAACCGCGGCGAGCCGGCAGCGCAACTTCGAACGCAACTTCGCGGGCTTGACCGTGCTCAGCTATCTCGGCGGCACGTTGTCGATGATCGCGGCGGTGTTCATCGTGTTTTCCGCGCTGACGATGGGGGTGACCGAACGCTCGCGCTCGCTGGGCATGCTGCGCGCGATCGGCGCCACACGCGGACAGATCGCAACATTGGTTATCGGCGAGGGTGTGGCGCTGGCGGTGATCGGGGCGGCGATGGGCGTGCCGCTGGGTGTCGGCTGGGTCATGCTGCTGAACTGGATGTACCCGAGGTTGTTTTCGGCGGGCGTGGTGTTCAGCTTCGGCGGGGCGGTGTACGGCGCCGCGGGAACGATCACCGCGGCGTTGGCGGCTTCACTGCTGCCGGCGTGGGTGGCCAGCCGTTCGGATGTGCTGGATGCTTTAACGGTGACCAGCCGCCCCCGCAAAGGGCGCTCGACCATGTGGTGCGGCATCGCGGGCGTCGTGTTGATCGCGCTGGACCCGCTGCTCGTGTTCACACCCGGCATCGGGCGCGAATTGCGGATGGATGCGCACCTGTTTATCGGGTTGCCTGCATTGCTGATCGGATTGGTGGGCATCGCGCCGCTGCTGGTGATCGCGGCGGATCGGTTGTTTTCATCGGCCGTGGCGCGGGTGATGAAACTGGAGCCGACGCTGCTGAGGCAGCAGCTTTCGGGTGGACTCTGGCGGACAGTGGGCACGGCGGCGGGGTTGATGGTGGGCCTGCTGGCGCTGGTGGTGTTGCAGACACACGGGCGATCGATGGCGACGGGTTGGTCGATGCCGGCCAAGTTTCCGGACATGTTGATGGTGGCGCCGATGGGGCTTGATCAGCAGCAGATCGACACGATGCAGACGCTGGAACAGATTCGGCCGCCGGGTGTGCTGGCCATGGCGATGGTGACGCCGCAGTTCGCGACGAACATCTTCGGGCTTGGCGGCATGATGAAAATGCCCGAGGGCACGATGTTGTTTGGGATGGACACGGATCGGGCGTTCGGCGACGGCAGTGAAGATGCTGAACCCATGATCGAACTGCAATACATCGAGGGCGACCCGGCCACCGCGCGGAAGTTGCTGAAGCAGGGTCATCACGTGATCGTGTCGGAGCACTACACGCGCGTGAAGGGGATGGGTGTCGGTGATGTGATCAAGCTGAACACGCCACTAAGCGGCGAAGTGGGGTACACGATCGCCGGCGTGGTGCGGTCGGTCGGTATCGACATGGTCGTGCGGCTGTTCGAGATGCGGCGCGAGTTTGACCGCTTCACCGCGGCCGGGGCGATCACGACGCTCGAAGATGTGCAGCGCGACTTCGGCACGCAGCGCATCTACCTGATGTGCGCCAACGTTGACGCATCAGTGAACAAGCGGCAGTTTGAACGCAGGCTGCGTGACAAGCTGCGCACATGGGGTGTGCTGGCGGCCGACGCACGCAAGATCAAACGCGGCGTCGACACGGCACTGGGCGGGCTGCTCGACCTGATCAGCACGATCGCGCTGGCAGCGATCGGCGTGGCGGCCCTGGGCGTGACCAATACGATCATCGCGTCGGTGCGCAGTCGGCGATGGCAGATGGGTGTTTTACGGAGCCTCGGGTTGACCCGGGGAGCGCTGATGCGGTTGATTCTCGCCGAGGCGGTGATGATCGGGGCAGTGGCGAGTGTGTTGGGTATCGGCGGGGGGCTTCTGTTGAGCCTGGACGCCAATCATCTGAGCATCGAGATCATCGGGTACGTGGTGCCGCTGACGATACCGTGGGGCGTGCTGGCGATGGGGGTGGGGCTGACGCTGGGTGTGGCGATGTTGGCGGCCCTTCGACCGGCGATCGGGGCAGCCCGCTCCGACACGCTGAGTCTGCTGCAGGCCGGGCGGGCGTCGGAATAAGCAAAAAAAAATATTCACATCTGATGTATAAGTGGCGTGCTTTGGCGCAGATAGCTGAAAGAAGGCCAAATTATGCCTATTGATCACGATATTTTAGTGCAAACCCTATTGCGCGATCGCACCAAGCTGCTGGCGTACATTCTGGCGATTCTGCCGGATGAACATGTGGCCGAGGACATTCTGCAGGAAGTATCCCTGGCGGCGGTGCGGAAGCTCGACGAGATCGACAGTGCCGAGCATCTGCTGCTTTGGCTGCGTCGGGCGGCTCGATTCGAGGCGCTGGCTCAGCATCGCAAGCGGGGCAATTCGCCGCATATGCTGGATGCCCAGGTGCTGGACGCACTGGAATCGCACTGGAAACGCTACGACGCCGAGCGGGCGGTCGACTGGGCCGACACGCTGCGGCACTGCCTCAGCAAGCTGACGCCATACGCCCGGAAGCTGATCGAACTGCGTTTTGCCCAGGGGCTGACCGGCGAGGCCCTGGCGTCGGCGATCAATCGTAAACCCCAGGCAGCATACATCGCGCTGAGCCGGGCGCGGCGGGCGCTGTCGGACTGCCTGCGCCGTGAACATTCCCGTGATGCAACCTCATGACTGAACCCGTGAACATGACGCTGGAGTACCTGGTTGACCGTCATCTCGACGGGCAGTCGACACCCGCGGAGCGCGATCAGCTCAATGCGATGCTGCATGATGATTCAGCGGCGCGCGATCAGTTCGTCAGATTCTGCATCGAAGGACGCGTGCTGCGTGAATCGCTGTCAGCCGCGGCGACGGCTCAACGCTCGAAGTTGAACCTCGATATGGATACCACGCCGACGCTGAGGCGAAGCCGAAGCGTCTGGTACTCAGCCGCCGCGATCGCCGCCGCGATGATCATCGCAGTCACCGCATGGTTGTTGCTGGATGCCGGGTCGAAGGACTCGAATGTCAAACCCGCACCGACCACGGCCGTGGCAATGCTCTCGGACGCTTCGGCTGACGCGGTTTTCGCCGGTCGATCCGCGACGGTTCGGCTGGGGCAGGAGTTGCCGATCGGCCCGATCCAACTGACGGCCGGCACTTCGCAGGTCATGTTCAAGTCCGGGGCGGTGGTGGACCTGATCGGCCCGTGCTCGTTTGAATTGATCGGTCCCAATCAGGGCCGCCTGCTTGCCGGCAGGCTCGAAGCTTACGTGCGTGAAGAAGCCGCCGGGTTCAGCGTCGAACTGCCGGATGGGTCGCGCGTGGTGGACCTGGGCACACGTTTTTCCATCGTGCTGACTGGTGATGGAATCGCGGAGGTACGGGTCGTTGAAGGCGCCGTGGCGCTGCACCGGGAATCGTCCGGTCGATCAGCGATCAACCTGCCGCAGGTGAAAGCGGGTCAACTGGCGAGGCTGTCGATGAACAGCCGCCAGGTTGAGATTCTGGCGTTGTCGCGCGTGCTGGTCAGCGACTCGGAGACCGGGCGTGTGATGGCTTTTGGTGAAGATGGCATGTACTGCGGCGCGTTCGTCGAAGGCGATCTGGCCGGTCGTCCGCTCAGCAAGCCCGGCGGCATGGCCCAGCGCACCGATGGCATGATCTACCTGGCCGAAGCTGAATCAAACGGCCGCATTCTGCTGTTGAATTCACAGGGGCGCGTCGCCGAGGTGGTGTGCGCGGGCGACCCGCAGATCAAACCCGACGCCGTGGCGATTGGCCCCGACGACCGGGTGTATTTCACCGATGCCTTCGATTCGCAGCAGGTTTATCGAGTCGAAGACGGCGCGGCGCGTGTGTTTATCCCCAAAACCTATGCGCCGTCGCAAAAGTTGGAACTGCCTCGCGGGCTGGCGTTCGACGCTTCCGGGGCGCTGCTGGTCAGCGATCGTGAACGCAGCATGGTGTTGAAGTTCGAGGGCCCGCAATCCACCCAACCGGGGCGGTTTGTCGGTATCGTCGCTCGATTGAATAAACCACAAGGTCTTGTCGTTGATCACGACCGCGTGTTGGTCACGGCCAACCCGAGCCGGCAGACCGGTCTGTGGTTGATCTCGCCCGGACCAGTGCGTCCGGCGGCTGTGTATACGGATAGTTCCTCATCACCGTTTCTGATCGACGGCATCGTGCTGATAGACGGCAGCGCGGTGATCAGCGATTGGCGCAGCCGACGCCTGATACGCATAGACCCCAATGGACAGATCAGTGATTTTGCACATGGTGGTCATGGCCTCGAAGGCCCGACCCACCTGCTTCGCCTGGATCCGATTTCTAAGTCTGATTAATAAAGGAGATGCTCATGTTTCGTACAACTCGTCTGATGATTCTCGTATGCGTGCTGACGCTGTCGGCCGGCCCGCTCATGGCTGCTCAAATGTTGCTCGTCGGTGACACCACCAACGAACGCGTGCTCAGCTACGATCTGGACGGCAACTTCCTCGGAACGTTCGCTACCGGCTACAAACCCGGAGGCTTGGCGTACAACCCGACCGACGGATACGTCTACATTGCCGACACCACCAGCAGCAGCGGCAACAATGCCATCAATCGGTACACGCTCGGCGGCTCCTTCGTCGACACATATTTCACCAGTTCCAGCACGACCCGCGTTGACATGCTCGCGGTCGCACCGGACGGCAGCGTGTATTTCTCCGATGCCTTCGGCACGAAGCAGATCTACAAGGTCACCGGCGCCACCACCGCCTCGACATTTGTCACCAATACCTTCAGTGATCCGGGCAACAACGCCGGTGATGACACACTCAACGTCCCGCGCGGCATCGTGTTTGATTCCAGCGGCAATCTCTACCTGGCCGACCGTGGCGACACCCGCGTGCTGAAGTTCGACAGTTCGGGCGATCTGATCGACGTGCTGGCCACCGGTCAGACCAACACCCAGGGAATCACGATCGGCTCCAACGGCAATCTCTACCACTCCGTGGAAGGGGGCGGCACCAACTTTCTGGTCCGCGAGCGTCAGACTGACGGCACGTTCGTCGCCAATATCCCGGGACTTTCCACCGGCAATGAATTTTCCGTCGGTGTCGCCGTTGCTGATAACGGCGATGTGTACCTGGCGGGATTTACGGATCAGCTCGTTTACAAGTATGACGTGTCAAACTCCAATGCTGGAACGAGCTTCGGGCCCGCTCAGTCGCTTGGCCGCCCGCTTGACCTGCTGATCGTGACGATTCCGACGCCGGCCGCTTTGCCCGCGGGCCTCAGCCTGTTCGGTGTTCTGCTGCTTGGCCGCCGATCCAATCGCAACTGAAAAAGGAGATGATTCATGAACTTTGATTGTCATCAATGCACGGTTTGTCAGCTCGCGCTGCTGTTGCTGTTTGTAGCAGGCGCGTCAACGGCACAGGCCGCCTACCAGGACCAGGTGCTCGCCGACAGCCCCGTTGCCTACTGGCGTTTCGAAGACGCATCCAGCAGCGACGGCTCGACCGCGTTGAACTCTGGCACAACCGCCGCGACCAACGACGGAACCTACCAGGGCTCGACCGCTCTGTCGTCTGACACGCCCGGCACGATCGGTGGAACCTCTGGCGACTTCACCGGCTCCAACGCACGCGTCGAGTTGGGCACCACCCTGCGCAGCGCGTTGAGCGGAAGCTCAGCGATCACCGCAGAACTCTGGTTCAACGCCTCGTCGTTGCCAGCCGACGGCAGCGTCGCGTTGCTGTTCAACTCGTTCCTCAACGAGACCGGCACCG
Organism: Planctomycetales bacterium ZRK34; assembly: GCA_014873095.1. Classification (GTDB taxonomy): domain Bacteria; phylum Planctomycetota; class Phycisphaerae; order Phycisphaerales; family Zrk34; genus Zrk34. The sequence continues at coordinate 125,946 of CP050848.1, read as the reverse complement.
GGCTTTCGGTCGCATTGCAGAACTCAGCAGGCAGTGGATCGGCCGACACCGTCCTCCGCGTGGCTGGACGCAGCACCGGCACTGATTCGTTCACGACCGGGCCGATCTCATACGCCTCGACTGACACCTGGACGCACTTCGTCGGCGTGCTCGATTTCGCCAACGATCAGATCAAGCTCTATGTCAACGGCTCGTCCGCCGGCACGATCGGTGTCAGCTTCGGCTCGTCGACTTACGCGCCCAGCGGCGCCACATCGCTGATCGACAGCATCGGCAAGCAGAACAACGCCAGCGGGTTCACCAACGCCTACAACGGGTTGATTGATGAACTGGCTGTGTATGGCGGTGAACTCAGCAGCACGCGCGTGGCTGCACACTACGCCGCGGCGACGGCCGTGGTGCCTGAGCCGGCATCCATCGTAGCTCTGAGCTTCGGCGCCATGGTGCTGGTGCGCCGCCGCCGTGGATAAATAGCCGCGATGCAACGCATCGCGGACCGCGAATCGTTGATTCGCGGCTATCGGAAAACGTTTCATGCGCCGAAATGCCTTCACCCTGATCGAACTGCTGGTTGTGGTCAGCATCATTGCACTGCTGATCGCGATCCTGCTGCCTTCGCTTCAACAGGCCCGGGAAGTCGCCAAGCGCGTCGCCTGCGGAGCCCAGCAGCACCAGATCAGCCTCGGAGCGATCGCGTACGGCATGGACTACCAACAACATTTTCCCTACCAGCCGGCTGACGGCGGAACTTATCCCACCGGCAATCTGCATTGGATCGCCGCAGAGCCGGCGACCAACATCAACAGTCGGCCCAACTGGATCTACAGCATCAAGCCTTACCTGGCGGATGCGCCCGGCGGATCGCGCCTGTGGCAATGTCCCAGTGTCGATGAAGATTCAACGACATTTATTCCCACCGAGGACAACGAATACAGCTACGTCGCCAGCGGCGTGGTCACCCACTTCGGTGGTCGTAGCTTCCGCCGGGTTGCCATGGTTGCAACATTAGGCTGCGATGTGCAGAATCACAGTTCGGGCGTGTTGCGCCCGCATATGGTGACCTCAGCGAATTCCACCGAGGCCAATGCGGCGTTCAGCGGATGGATGCGTTTTGACTCAGGCCTGCTGATTTCCGATGGACCGCACGAAGGCAAGAACTTCGCCTTTCTCGACGGGCATGTCGAGTACCGGGCCCAGGCGGAGATCACCAGTGGTCTGTTCGGCCTGCTGATCGGTGGACAGGATAAGTACGAGCCCGACGTCAGCGGATACAGCAATGCTTTGCGCAAAGGATTTATTCAACCATGATGTATAGCTTCCCTGGGCGCCCAGCCGTTATTTTGTGTGCGATCGGTCTGTTGTTTGTGATGGGCGCCGACGTTTCGGCGCAGGGCGTCAAGCCGCTGGCGCAGGATTTCGTGGTGGTGTATCGTTCTCCCTCGCCGAAGGATGTGTACACCTATTCGCCGGGTCTGCTTCGCCTGCCGAGCGGGCGGTTGATCGCGACGATCGATCTCGGCGGGATTGGCGTCGACAAGCTGCCTGGGCCCAAAGGCCGGCGGCCTCGCGATCGCTGGGATCATCAGGGCAAGGTGTTCATCTCCGACGATCGCGGCAAGACGTGGAAACACACCGCCGACCTGACGATCTTTCACTGCACGCCGTTTGTCGTCGGCGACGATGTCTACATCCTCGGTCACGCCGGTGATCTGAAGATCACGCGTTCCACAGACGGCGGTGAAACCTGGTCAAAACCCGCCGCGCTGACCGAGGGACAGATCTGGACGGGCCACGCCCACAACGTGGTCTACGCCAACGGCTGCGTGTATGTCCCGATGGAGCATTACACCAGCGGGCGCATCGACTGGTCGACGCTGGCGCCGGTGTTGTTGCGCGGGCACGTGGGCGACGATCTGACGAAGCGCGAAAACTGGACCTTCGCCAGCGAACTCCGCTTCAAGGATGCGGTCGACCTCAACAAGCTGAACTACATCGGGGTGCCGTTTTACAACCAGGGCATGAAAGCGGGCTGGCTCGAGCCCAACGTGGTGCAACTGGCCGACCCGGATCACATCTGGTGCGATCCGTCGGGGCGGACGTTTCACCTGTTCCTGCGAGCCCACACCAACGGCAACGGATATGGAGCGGTGGTCAAAGTCGTCGAGCAGGGCGATGAGCCCGGCACCGGCGCGATGAAGACGACGACCGAGCAGGCCCCCTCCGGCAAAGAAATGGTCTACCTGCCGATGCCCGGCGGCGAGATCAAGTTCAACATCCAGTACGACGAAAAGACCAAGCTGTACTGGCTGCTGAGTTCACAGTCGGTCGACGGGATGGTCCGCCGCGATCGCATGCCCAAAAGCCGCTTCAACAAACCCTACGACGAGCGTCACCGCCTGCAGTTGTTCTTTTCGAAGAATGCCGTCGACTGGTGCTTCGCCGGGATCGTTGCCATGACCGACGATCCGCAGCAGGCCCGACACTACGCCACGATGGTGATCGACGGCGACGATCTGCTGGTGCTGGCCCGCTCCGGCGATGAGCAGGCCAAGTCCGCCCACGATGGCAACATCATCACCTTCCACGTGGTCAAGAATTTCCGCGATCTGGTGTATTGACCCGTCCGCCGGGCTGGCCCCGAATCGCGTGTTTGAACACCTATGTGACACGCAAACATGCGGGGAATCTCGTAACGTTTAGACCGGGTTACCGTCGTTAGACTGATGTACCGATGGTTGATTCCCCGACGAGATCGGCGCGTCGCGTTGTCGTCCTGGCGGTGTGCCTGGGCGCGGTGGTTCTGCTTTGCGGCGCGGGGGCGATGGGGTGGTGGCTGACCCTCGAACCGGCCGAGGCGATCGCCGCTCGCATTCCACGCGAAGACCCGCTGGGTACAGGGTCTACAAGAACCGGCGGACCCGCTGAAGGGCGCCTGATCGCCGGGTCTGGCAAGCCTTCGCAACTGCCGGGAAGCTGGCCCCAATTCCGGGGACCGGACCGCACGGGCATGGTCAACGAGGCGGCGGGTCTGGCGCGGGCGTGGTCCGACGCCGGGCCGAAGGTGTTGTGGAGCCTCGAGGTCGGCGATGGGTATGCCGGGCCGATTGTCGAAGCGGGGCGGGTTTACCTGATGGACTACGACCGCGAGGCCCAGGCCGACGCCCTGCGGTGCCTGTCGCTGGATGACGGGACGGAGATGTGGCGGTTCGCTTACCCGGTCGTGATCAAGCGCAATCATGGGATGTCGCGGACGACGCCGGCTGTGGCCGACGGATGCGTTGTGGCGATCGGGCCCAAGTGTCATGTCATCTGCGTCGATGCGACAGGCGGAAAATTGCTGTGGTCGATGGACCTGGTACGCGACTTCGGCACGCGCGTGCCGGACTGGTACGCCGGGCAGTGTCCGCTGATCGACAACGGGCGGGTGATACTCGCGCCGTCGGGGCGCGAGGCGCTGATGGTTGCCGTCGACCTGCACACCGGCAAGGAACTCTGGCGGACGCCGAACCCGATGCGTTGGCAGATGACGCACGCCTCGCTGGCGGTGATGGAATTCGCCGGCCGCCGCATGGCGATCTACTGCGGCAGCGGCGGCGTGGCAGGTATCGACCTGGCTGATGGCAAGCTGTTGTGGAAGACGACCGAGTGGAAGATTCCGATCGCGACGGTGCCATCGCCGGTCGTGCTCGACGATGGGCGACTATTCCTCAGCGGGGGATACGACGCCGGCGCGATGATGCTGCGGCTCAAGGCGGGTGACAACGGCACACTGGAGCCGACCATCGAGTATCAACTGCGATCGCGCGAGTTCGGCGCGACTCAGCACACGCCGATTCTGCGTGATGGATATCTCTACGGCATACGCCCGCCGCGCGGCGAGCTGACATGCCTCGATCTCGGCGGCAAGGTGCTGTGGGCCAGCGGGCGCGGCGCGATCTTCGGGCTCGGCCCGTTGCTGATCGCCGGCGACCTGATCTACGCCCTCAACGAAAACGGCAAACTCGTGCTCGCACAGGCCACGCCGGCAGCGTATCAACCGCTGGGTGAAGCGCAGGTGCTCGAAGGACACGAAGCCTGGGGACCGATGGCGCTGGCCGGGACGCGCCTGCTGGTGCGTGATCTGACCACGTTGCGATGCCTGGATGTAGGAGCCACGCCATGAGTGATAAGCAGCAACAGGACAACGCGATGGATCGTCGGCGGCTGTTCTTACGCGCCGGTCGTCTGGCGGCCTTCGGGGCGATCGCCGGGGCGGCGGGCACGCTGGCGGCACGCGGGCAACTCTCGCAGGCGCCGTGCACGCGCGATCACGTGTGTCGTGGATGTGGTGTGTTGACCGGGTGCGGTCTACCGCAGGCGCTCAGCTTCCGGCAGGCGACGGAGCAACAGTCATGAGCGAACACATCAAAGACCCTGGCTGCAAGGACACGCCCGCTTCCACTTCCGGGGGCGGGCCTGACCGTCGTCATCTGATCGGTGGGGCGGTGGTGCTCTCGCTCGGCATCGCCGGCGGCAACATCATCGCACGACGCGCCGGTTCTGATGATGCCAACACACCGGCGCCCGGCGATGAACACGCCAAACTCTACGAGGTCGACCCGGCCCTGGTCCGGTACGAGGTGTCACGCCAGATCACGCTGAACATCCCCGAAGCGCATGCGATGGCGGTTCTACCCGATGGCCGCATCGTGCTGGCCGGGGCGAAGACGGTGATCATCGACCGCGACGGAGCCATCACCGCCACGCTGGATGTACCCGGCCGCAGTCGAGCCGTCACATGCGCCGCCGATGGTTCGATATGGACCGCGACACCGACGCAGGTCGCGCAGTATGACCCAACCGGGGCACGCCTCGCCGACTGGTCCATCCCCAATGACAAAGGCATCATCACCGCCATCGCCGTCACGCCGCAGCATGTCTATCTCGCCGATGCGCATCACCGCCTCGTGATGCAGTGCGATCGAGCGGGCAAGCTGGTCCGCCACATCGCCCGGCCCGAAGCGGGGTATATCGTGCCGAGCCCGTATTTCGATCTGAATGTCGATGCCGATGATCGCCTGCACGTGGTCAACCCCGGTCGTCATCAGATCGAATGTTTCGATGCCGAGGGGCGCTTCCTGCGCCCCTGGGGGCAGACGGGCAACGCCCTCGCAAGCTTCTGCGGCTGCTGCAATCCCGTCAGCTTCGCGTTGTTGCCTGACGGTCGATTCATCACTGCGGAAAAGGGCATTGCCCGCGTCAAGCGTTATCACGCCGACGGTCACTTCGATGCTGTCGTCGCACCGCCGAACCTGCTGTCCGGTGAACTCACCGGCGGGCGCACGCTCAGCAGCCCGGGTAAAGCCACGGTTGTAGCGACCTCGCCGACCGGCGACGTGTACATACTCGACCCCGCCGCGGCTCGAATCTACTTCATGACCGAGAAAGCAACCGCATGAGCCAGCCGACTGACAATTCGCCTTCACGTCGCCGAATGGTGCGTGGCGCCGCCCTCGCGGGTCTTGGCGCGCTCGGTGGATACCTGGCTTCGCGCACGCAGGCTGACGACATGGTCTGGCAGATCGATCCGTCCAAGTGCATCGCCTGCGACAAGTGCGCCACCGAATGCGTGCTCAACCCCTCGGCCGCCAAGTGCGTACACGCTTATGCGATGTGTGGCTACTGCCGCCTGTGCACCGGGTACTTCGTGCCGGACGCGCCCGAGTTGGTCGAAGCCGCAGAAAATGCCCAGTGTCCGACCGACGCGATCCGCCGCACCTTCGTCGAAGACCCATACTTTGAATACACCATCGACGAGGAACTCTGCATCGGTTGCGCCAAGTGCGTCAAAGGCTGCACGCAGTTCGGCAATGGGTCACTGTTCATGCAGATTCGCCATGACCGGTGTGTCAACTGCAACGAGTGCGCCATTGCCGTGGCCTGCCCCGAGGATGCGATCCGCCGCGTACCGGCCAGTCAGCCGTACCTGATCAAGAGCGTCCAGTCGCTGCCGCCGACCAAACCCCAGGAGCCGCAAGCGTGAATCGTCGTGCGTGGATGATGTGTGTGTTCACCGGGGCGATGATGCTGACGCTGTGGTGTTGCGCTTCGATCGCATCGGCGGAGGAGCGCTTCCCGCCGCCGGACTTCACCAGCCACCAGCTGCCGTCGCCGGGCAATCCGAACCCGGTCGGGGCGGTGTGGTCGTATGTCGACGTGGCGGTGTTGATCGCCGCTTTGTCGATCGCTTCGTGGATCGTGCTCAAGCGGCGGTCGCGCAACATGATGTTTGCCATGACGGTGTTCAGCGTGGCGTATTTCGGGTTTTACCGCGAAGGGTGCGTCTGCCCGATCGGGGCGATACAGAATGTGTCGATGGCCCTGGCGGATGTCAGCTACGCGATTCCGATCACGATACTGTTGTTCTTTCTGGCGCCGCTGGTGTTCACGCTACTGTTCGGGCGAGCATTCTGCGCGGGGGTCTGCCCGCTGGGAGCGATTCAGGACCTGGTGTTGATTCGACCGATCAAGGTGCCGGGGGCTGTGGAGCAGGCGCTGGGTGTGTTGCCGTATCTGTACCTCGGCGCGGCGGTGGCGCTGGCGGCGAGCGGCAGCGCGTTCATCATCTGTGAGTACGATCCGTTTGTCGGGTTCTTCCGCTTCAGCGCCGAGCTGAGCATGATCATTTTCGGCGGGTCGCTGCTGGTGATCGGTATGTTCATCGGGCGGCCGTACTGTCGATTCCTCTGCCCGTATGGTGTGATACTCCGCCAGCTTTCGCGGGTGTCTTCGCAACACATGAACATCGCGCCGGGCAAGTGCATTCAATGCCGACTGTGTGAAAGCACGTGCCCGTTCGGGGCGATCGACGAGCCGGTCGAAGCGCCGGCAATGCCGACGGCTGGTTCGCGCCGACGAGCGGTGGCGCTGGTGGTGATGCTGCCGGTGATCGTCGGTGGGGCGGCGCTGCTCGGGGCCGGGCTCGGGTTCGGCCTCGGCGGAACGCTGGTCGGCGGATTTGTCGGACTGGCGATCGGCGGGCGACTGATTCGGCTGGCGATGCCGCGATCGCATGATGAGTACAACGCCAACCGGGCGGCGTGTTACAGTTGCCTGCGTTGCGTGCCGGCGTGTCCGAAGCAGCCGGCGCTCGAAGACGATGATGCGGTTGTCCCGCTACCGGTGTACCCCAGCACGGAGGCCAAGTCATGACCACTGCCGTGCCGAGGTCGTATCCGCAGTGGGCCCCGTGGCGGGTCGTGGCGATCGGTGTGGCGATCGCGGCGGGATTGATCGCCGTGATCACACTGCTGGTCATGAGCTACAGCTACTACCAGCGGACGGTTTACACCCCGTTGGATCATGCCCGCATCGCGGAGTTGCGTCAGACTCACCTCGACAAACTCGATGCCGGCGAGATGGACGCGGCTGACGAAATCTCTGAAACGATCCGTCAGATCGACCTGGATGTGCGCACAGCGTTTTTCGCTCATCAGCAGCGCATGCACATCGGCGCGTGGTTGATGCTGATCAGCGTGGCGGTGTGCGTGGGCGCCATCAAACTGGCGCGCAAGTTGGGACAACAGGCGCCGATGCCGCCGGAGATACCACCGGGGGCGAGGCCGATCGAACGCATCGCCCGAGAGATGGCGACGGCGCGCTGGTCGGTCGCGGCGGTAGGCCTGCTGCTGGCAGGTCTGTGCGGTGGTTGGATCACGGCGAATCTGCCGCCGTCGACCGGCGCTTCATCAGAACCGACCGCTCCGGTCGACCCGGCCCGCCAGTGGACACGCTATCACGGTCCGACCGGCGACGGGGCGATCTCGGGCGAGAGTAATCCGCCCATCCAGTGGGACGGCAAAGCAGGGGCAAACATCGCGTGGGTCGTGCCGCTCGAATTGCCAGGCCACAGCAGCCCGGTCGTGTGGGGCGATCGTGTGTTTGTCAGCGGCGGCAGCAAGCAGGCGCAGAAGTTGATGTGTCTGTCGTTGAGCGATGGGCATTTGCTGTGGGAACAGACGGTCGGCAAAGCGCCGGGAACCCGGAACGTGACGGCCTACGACGAAAGCGTGTTTGCAGCGCCGACGCCGACAGTTGATACCGATCGCGTATACGTGCTCTACGCCAGTGGCGACGCTGCAGCGTTCACACACGACGGGAAGCCGGTGTGGAGCATCGAACTTGGTGTGCCCGTCAACTCCTACGGCCATGCCTCATCCCCGGTGCTGACAGACGGCCTGCTCGTGTTGCAGTTCGATGGTGAAAAGGCGCACGACCTGATCGCGCTGGACACGGCCACCGGCAAGGAAGCCTGGCGCACGGATCGCCCGGTCAAAGCGTCATGGTCAACGCCGACCGTGATCGACACACCGACCGGTCGGCAGATCGTGACAATCTCGATCGACGGCGTCGTGTCTGTCGATGCGGCCGACGGCAAGGTGTTGTGGCGCGTGCCGGGGATTGGCGGTGATGCCGATGGCGCGGTGGCGGCGGCGCCGATCTACGTCGGCGGGCAGCTCATCGCGATGGATCCGTACATGAACGAGCTGATGGCGATCAACCCCGACCCGGCGGTGGACGATGCACAGCGCGTCGTGTGGAAACACGAGTATGAACCGGAATTCGCCTCGCTGGCGACGCCGGTCACAGACGGCCAGCGGGTGTACCTGATCGGGGCCTACGGGTTCGTGTGCATCGAGGCGGCCACGGGCAAGCAGGTGTGGATGCATGAGCCCGAAGGCGATGAGGTGTACAGCGCGGGGATGAACTCGGCGGTGCTCGGCGGCGGGCGATGGTACGTACCGGATGGACAGGGAAAGATCTGGGTATTGGCCACGGGCGACAAGTATCAACTGCTGGCTGCCAACCCATTGGGCGAGGCGTTCACGTCGACGCCGGCGATCACGGGGGCGGCCGGTGATCGATTGCTCATTCGCACGCCGAAGAAGCTGTACTGCATCGCGACTGATGCGGCCGGCGCGGCGGGGGGGCAGCCATGAGTGTTGCGATCGATGCGAAATTCGTCGATGAACTGGTCACACAGCACGGCCACGGCCCCGAGGCGCTGATTCCCGTTTTGCAGGCGATTCAGGATCGCTATCACTACCTGCCGGCCGAAGTGCTGACACACCTCAGCGACGTCACGGCGATCACCCCCGCGGCGATCACCGGCGTGTCGACCTTCTACCAGCAGTTTCGACATCGGCCCGCCGGTGAGCACCGCATTCGTGTATGTCACGGCACGGCCTGCCACGTTAAAGGCTCGCAACAGGTCGAAGACGCCATCCGCCGCCACCTGAATATTGCCGACGATGAAGACACCGATCCGTCGATGAAGTTCACGGTCGAGCGCGTCGCCTGCGTGGGGTGTTGTTCACTGGCCCCGGTGGTGCAGGTCGACGATGCCACGTATGGCCACCTGACTTATCGCGAAGCGCCCGCGGCGGTCGACGATTTCGTGGGCGGGCATCATGGCGAGCACGGTATTCACATCGACGATGCGATTCATGCCGAGGCGGAACTGGCTGCCAACGGCAAGACGCCGCACGTGGGCGAGGTGCACGTCAGTCTCGATACGTGCTGTCTGACTTCGCGGGCGGATCGGGTGTATCGGGCGCTGCGCCAGTCGACGAAGAAGCTGCACCTTCCGGTTCGGGTCAAGCGCGTCGGTTGCATGGGGCTATGCCAGCATGGGCCGACCGTCGCGGTGACCACAGGCGAGGGGCAGCGTGCGACCTATGTCGGCCTGGGCGATGAGTCAGTCGACGAGGTACTGTGGCGTCATTTTCAGCCGCGCAATCTCACGCAACGTGTCCGTCGCACCGCGGCCCACTGGCTGGATCGACTGCTGATCGGCCCGGTTGAAGACCCGCTGCACGCGGCCAGCGCCGCGCGGCGCGATCCGATCACCGTCGGCATCGAACCCCGGCAGGTTCGCATTGCCAGCGAGCACTACGGGCGACTGGACCCGCTGGATCTCGATGAGTACATCGCGTCCGGTGGTTTCGAAGGCCTGCGCAAAGCGCTCGAATCCAATGACAGCGAAGCGGTCATCACGACCGTCGAGCAGAGCGGTCTGCGCGGCCGTGGCGGCGGTGGATTTCCCAGTGGGATCAAGTGGCGGCGCGTTCACGAAGCGAGCGGCGACCGCAAGTACGTGATCTGCAACGGCGATGAAGGCGACCCCGGCGCGTTCATGGACCGTACGCTGGCTGAGTCGTTTCCGTATCGTGTGCTCGAAGGCATGATGATTGCAGCGTACGCGGTTGGCGCTGACGAAGGCGTGTTCTACGTGCGCCATGAATATCCGCTGGCGGTGCGCAGGCTGCGGCGGGCGATCGAGACCTGCGAAAACGCCGGTTGGCTTGGTGACAACATTCAAGGCAGCGGGTTCAGCTTCAAATCGCGACTCGTCGAAGGCGCCGGGGCGTTCATCTGCGGTGAAGAGACAGCACTGATCGCATCGATCGAAGGGCAGCGCGGCGTGCCGCGGCTGCGTCCGCCATACCCGGCGCAGTCGGGTTTGTGGGGTCAGCCGACGCTGGTGAACAACGTCGAAACGCTGGCGAATGTGCCTTGGATCGTGCGACATGGCGCCGAGGCTTACAGCGCGATCGGGACCGAAACCAGCAAAGGCACCAAGGTGTTCGCACTGGCCGGCAAAGTGCGACGCAGCGGGCTGATCGAGATTCCGCTGGGCATGACGCTGCGCCAGATCGTCGACGAACTCGGCGGGGGTGTGCCGGGCGGCAAGGCGCTGAAGGCGGTGCAGATCGGCGGGCCCTCGGGCGGGTGCATCCCCGCGACACTGGCGGATACGCCGGTAGATTACGAAGCGCTGAAACAGATCGGTGCGATCATGGGCTCTGGTGGATTGATCGTGCTGGATGAAGACGACTGCATGGTCGACATCGCCCGGTACTTTTTGCAGTTCACGCAGACCGAATCGTGCGGCAAGTGCACCTTCTGCCGGATCGGCACGCGGCGCATGTTGGAAATCCTCACGCGCCTCTGCGAGGGCAAGGCGTCGAGGCGCGACCTCGACGAACTGGAAACACTGGCTCGGCAGGTCGCCGCCGCCAGCATCTGCGGGCTCGGTCGGACGGCTCCGAACCCGGTGTTGACCACGCTGAAATATTTCCGCCACGAATACGAGGCGCATCTGCAGGGCCGATGCCCGTCGGGCAAGTGTCAATCGCTGATCAAGTACGAGGTCAACGACCGCTGCATCGGGTGCACGCTCTGCGCTCAGCATTGTCCGACGGACGCGATCGGCATGACGCCGCTGTTTCGACACGTGATCGATGATGCGACCTGCATCCGTTGCGACGTCTGCCGGCAGGTTTGTCCGGCCGAGGCGATCTCGGTGCATTGAAGGAGGCGGCAATGCCGCGTGTGACGATCGACAATCAGGCTGTCGAAGTCCCCGAAGGGGCGACGATTCTCGATGCGGCAAAGCAGTTGGGCATCGAGATACCGACGCTGTGTCACCTGGATGGGTGCCGGCCGAACGCCTCGTGCATGGTCTGCGTGGTGCGTATCAATGGTCGTGCTGACCTTTCGCCATCCTGCGCCACGCCGGTGGTCGACGGCATGGTGATCGAGAGCGAGACTGAAGCGGTTCACGAAGCCCGGCGGACGGCGTTGGAACTGCTGCTGTCGGACCACTCGGGCGACTGCCTGGCGCCGTGTGTGAACGGTTGTCCGGCCCACATGGACATCTCGTCGATGAATCGCCTGATCGCGGCCGACGATCTGCGCGGTGCGATCGAAGTCGTGAAAGCGGATATCCCGCTGCCGGCGACGCTGGGGCGCATCTGCCCGGCGCCGTGTGAACCATCATGCCGCCGTGCGGCGGTGGGCGGGTCGGTGGCGATCTGCAAGCTCAAGCAGTACGTGGCGGATCAGGACCTCGAAACGGATGCGGCCTATGTGCCGACGTGCGAACCGCATTGCGGCAAGAGCGTCGCAGTGGTTGGGGCCGGGCCGTCGGGTTTATCTGCGGCGTATTTCCTGCTGCGGGCGGGCGTCGACGTCGATGTGTTCGACCGCAACACGCTGCCCGGCGGCGCGCTGCGTTACGAAATTCCCCCCGAGCGGTTGCCGCGTGATGTGCTCAACGGTGAGATCGACGTGATCCGCCGCATGGGCGCCCGCTTCCATGCGGATGAGGCGTTGGGCGCGGAGATATCACTCGAACAATTGCAGTTGGCCTACGACGCCGTCGTGATCGCCACCGGCGGTGTGGACACGGACCTGCTCGGCCACATGGGGCTGGAAACGACCCGCCAGGGCTTGCGGATTAACCCGGAAAGCTTCGGGACAAATCTGGAAGGGGTCTTCGCGGCGGGCGGGGCGGTTCGGCCGAGCAAACTGGCGATACGTTCCATCGCCGAGGGCAAAGCGGTGGCGGGCTGCGTGGTGCAGTATCTCGAAGGCAAAGATATTCAACGCCCCGATGAGGTCGGGTTCAACGTGCGGCTGGGCAAGCTGACGGCAGAGCAGTTGACCGGCTGGTTTGAATCCGCCTCACGCGAGGCGCGACACGAACCGGAGAACCCCGTGCAGGGCCTCGATGCGGAGGCGGCACGCGAAGAGGCGATGCGTTGTCTGCACTGCGAATGCGGGGCGCAGGAGGATTGCCGGCTCCGCGAGCAGGCGGCGAAATACCAGGCGAACCCCAAACGATTCAGCGGCGGCATCGGGCGACCAGTCTCGCTGCGCGTCGAGCACCCGTTCGTGTTGTACGAGCCGGGCAAGTGCATCGCATGCGGATTGTGTGTGCAGATCGCCGAGCGGGATCGCGAGGCGCTGGGGCTGACCTTCGTCGGGCGAGGGTTCAACGTGCACATCGATGCCCCGAGCGGGGCGCGGCTCGATGAAGCATTGCGGGTCAAGGCGCAGGAGTGTGCCGAGGCGTGTCCGACGGGGGCGTTGAGCCTGCGGGCGGGTGTTGCGATCAGTGAGCCGCGATGACGAGCACGACCACGTCGGCGTTGAGGTTCGGGTCGTTGTCGACGCGTAGGTTCTGCTCGGTGTCCAGCGCGACGCGGTCGATGATGTCGATGTTTTGATCGCGGCAGTAGTCTTCGAAATCGAGCAGACTCAGGAAGCGGATGCTCGACGTCTCGTACCAGTTGGGACCGGTCAAGGCGCTCGATCGCGGGGCGCGACCTTCGTGGTGAAGCTGCTCGCGGAGCTTGCGGAAGGCGATATTCGGAAAGCTGACGATGCACCGCCGGCCGACACGCAGCATGTCGCGAAGCAGGCCCTGCACATTGGTCATCGCCTGGATCGTGTGTGAAAGGATCACGTAGTCGAACTGCTGATCGGCGAAGGGGGCCAGGCCGTCGTTGATGTCGCGGCGAACCACGTCGAGCCCGCGCTGCAGACACGATCGCACCGCCCGCTGCGACAGTTCAATGCCCTGCACCGGGTCATGACCGCGGGCGCGGAGCCTGGCGAGCAGTTCGCCGTTGCCGCAGCCCAGGTCCAGCACGCTGGCGTCGGGCTCCAACAGATCGACGATCGAGTCGTAGTCGACGCGGTGGTTGAAGATGCTCGGTGAGTCGGGCTCGGCAGCGTGTTCGATCTCGTCGTGCGGCGAGACGTCTAGAAACGCACGGATCATCTCGCCGTACAGGTCCAACTCATCTTCCAGCAGGAAGGCGTCATGACCCGCCTTGGTTTGAATCTCGCAGTAGCTGACCGAACGCCGCAGCGCGATCAGCGCATCGACGATGGCGCGTGACTCGGCCGGTGGGAAAAGCCAGTCGCTGGAGAAGCTGAGCACCAGCCAGCGGCAGGTCGAAGGCGCCAGCGAGGCGGCGATGGCGTCGGTCGTGGCGCCGAGGTCGAACAGGTCCATCGCCATCGTCAGCGTCAGATACGAGTTGGCATCGAACCGCTCGACAAAGCGGTCGGACTGATACGCCAGGTACGACCCGACGGAAAAATGCGTTTCGAAGGCGGTCTGCAGGCGGCGGGGGCTGTGGCGATCCGGGTCGAACTTGTCGGTCATCGCCTCGCGCGACAGGTAGGTGATGTGACCGAGCATGCGTGCGATGGCCAGGCCCACCGAGGGACGCTCATCGTGCTGATAGTACTGCCCGCCGCGGTAGTTCGGGTCCAGCAGAATGGCGTTGCGGCCGACCACGTCAAACGCCAGCGACTGGCTGTTGAGCCGGGCGCAGGTCGCCAGCGCCACGGCGTTGTCAACCCGTTCGGGAAATCGCCGCGCCCAGGTCAGCGTCATGTGTCCGCCCAGCGAGCCGCCGATCACGGCATGCAGTCGATCGATGCCGAGGTGGTCGACGAGCTGCTTCTGGGTTTCGACGATGTCGCCGACGGTGATCAGGGGGAAGTCGGCGCCGTAGGGTTTGCCGGTGGCGGGGTTGGGGAAGTTGGGGCCGGTCGTGCCGCGGCAGCCGCCGAGCACGTTGGGGCAGACCACGAAGTAACGGTCGGTGTCGATCGCCTTGCCCGGGCCGACGACCAGATCCCACCAGCCGGGATCGTCATCGGCATCGTGTGCGGCCACGTGCGAATCACCGGACAGGGCGTGGCAGATCAGGATGGCGTTGTCACGGGCGGCGTTGAGCTGACCGTAGGTTTCGTAGGCGACGGTGACTTCGGGTAGCTCCCCGCCGCGCTCCAGCGACAGCGGGGCCGACAGTTCGTAGGACTTCAGATGACGCAACGGCCGGGCGGTGCGGGCGTCATCGCTGCTGGTGAATGGGGCTTGCGGTTCCATGGGGCACTACTTCAAATTGTGGTCATCTGATCGATACGTCGATCATGCTTGCGAGGCGGCCAGCGCCTGGTCGAGGTCGACGAGGATGTCGTCGAGGTCTTCGAGGCCGACGCTGACGCGAATGTAATCGTCGGTGATGCCGGCCGCGGCGAGTTCTTCGGGGGTCTGCTGGCTGTGTGTCGTCGAGGCGGGGTGGATCACGAGTGTTTTGGCGTCGCCGATGTTCGCCAGGTGCGAGGCGAGCTTGACCGACTCGATGAACTTCTTGGCAGCTTCCTGTCCGCCCTCGATGCCGAACCCGAGAATCGCGCCGCAGCCTTTCGACAGGTATTTTTCAGCGTTGGCATGACCGGGGTGCGACGCGAGGCCGGGGTAGTTGACCCACTTCACGTTCGGGTGCTTTTCAAGATGCAACGCCACAGCCATCGCATTTTCACTGTGACGCGGCATGCGCAGGTGAAGCGTTTCCAGGCCCTGAAGAAACAGGAACGCGTTGAACGGACTCATCGCCCCGCCGAGGTCGCGCAGCCAGTGCGTGCGGCAGGTGATGATGTAGCAGAGCTGACCGATCGCTTCGTGGAAAATTGCCCCGTGGTACGACGGATCGGGCTTGGTGAACTGCGGCCACATCTCGGGCTTCTTGGTCCAGTCGAAATTGCCGGAGTCGACGATGACACCGCCGATGCTGGTGCCGTGTCCGCCGATGAATTTCGTGGCGGAGTAGACGGTGATGTCGATGCCGTGATCAAACGGGCGGAAAAGCACCGGCGTCATGACCGTATTGTCGCAGACGACCGGCAGGTCGTGCGCGTGGGCCAGGTCGGCGATCGCGCGATAGTCCAGCACGTCGTTTTTCGGATTGGCGACGGTTTCGCAGTACACCGCCCGCGTGTTGGGCTTGATGGCGGCGGCGATGTTGTCAGGGTTGGTCATGTCGACGAAGCTGACCTCGATGCCGAGGCGCTTGAAGGTCTGGCCCAGCAGCGTGAGCGTTCCACCGTAGAGGGCGGCCCCGGCGACGATGTGACCACCGGTGTGGCAGAGGTTCAGCAGGGCGGTGGTGATGGCCATCTGGCCGGAGGCCACGCCCAGGGCGCCGATGCCGCCTTCCAGGGCGGCCATGCGCTGCTCGAAAGCGTCGGTCGTGGGATTCATCAGGCGGGTGTATATCCAGCCCATTTCCTTGAGAGCGAAAAGGTCCGCCGCGTGCTGGGTGGAGTTGAACACGTAGCTGGTGGTCTGATGGATCGGCACGGCGCGGCTGCCGGTCGACGGGTCGGGCGCTTGCCCGGCGTGCAGGGCGAGGGTGCCGAGTTGATAGCTGTCAGCGGGAGTGGTCATGATCAAATGCCTCGATAATTACGATGGTAGGGGAGTGCTCAGTCCTTGAGTCCTTCGAAAAGGACGGTCGAAAGGTATCGTTCGCCGAAGCTGGGCAGCACGACGACGATGAGTTTGTCCTTATTTTCCGGCTCGGCGGCGATGCGAGCGGCGGCGGCCAGGGCGGCCCCGGAACTGATGCCCACGAGCAGGCCTTCTTCCTTGGCGGCTCGGCGGGCCCATTCGACCGCCTCTTCGCTGGTCACCTGCTCGACGCGATCGACGACGGCCAGGTCGAGATTGCCGGGGATGAACCCGGCGCCGATGCCCTGAATTTTATGCGGAGCCGGATCGCCGCCGCTGATCACGGGGCTCTCGGTGGGCTCGACGGCGACGGCCTTGAAGTCCGGCTTGCGTGACTTGATGTAGCGCGACACACCGGTGATCGTACCGCCGGTGCCCACGCCGCTGACGAGGATGTCGACGCGGCCAATGGTGCGGTCGAAAATTTCCGGGCCGGTGGTCGCTTCGTGGATCGCCGGGTTGGCGGGGTTGTCGAACTGTTGAGGCATCCAGGCGTTGGTATCGGCGGCCACGAGTTCGGCCGCTTTGTCGATGGCGCCTTTCATGCCGTCGGCCGCGGGGGTCAACACGAGGTTCGCCCCCATCGCCTTCAGCAGCATGCGACGCTCGAGGCTCATCGACTCGGGCATCGTCAGCGTCAGTCGATACCCACGGGCTGCGCAGACAAACGCCAACGCGATGCCGGTGTTGCCGCTGGTGGGCTCGATAATGTGGGTGCCGGTCAGGCCCGGTTTCAACAACCCGCGTTGCTCGGCGTCGTCGATCATCGCCCGGCCGATGCGATCTTTGACGCTGGACAGCGGATTGAAAAACTCGCACTTGGCCAGCACTGTCGCCCCGCCCTCGGGCATGAGGCGATTGACCTGCACCAGCGGGGTGTTGCCGATGGTTCGGGTAATGTCACAGTACCAGGGTTCGTTCATGATGGAGCTGCCTTCCGCATGGGTAGACGTACATCATACACGCAAATCGTGCGGAAAGGCGGGCTCTGTTGGTATCCGGCCTCAAGAATCAGTCAGCGCCGATTGCGGTCACCCACTGCGTGGCGTGCTGAATCAATTCGTTGGCGTTGCGGAGCTGCAGCTTCTGCTTGATGTGCTCGCGGTGGGACTCGATGGTCTTCACGCTGACGTTGAGGCGTTCGGCGACCTGGCGGGTCGAAAGCCCCCGTCCCAGCAGCTCGAAAACCTCCAACTCGCGGTCCGACAGGCGGTCCATCACCGAGCCCGGGGCCTCGCTGGACCGGCCGCCGACGAGCTTGCCGAGCATGCGGGCCGCCATGCGCTCCGAGACGTAGATGTCGCCGGCGAGCACGGTGCGGATCGCGGTGACCAGCTTGTCGGTGCCTTCCTGCTTCATGATGTAACCGCGGGCGCCGGCGCGGAGGGCACGCTCGGCGTACAGCGATTCGTCATGCATCGAAAGCACGAGCGTCGCCAGGTCCGGCTGGATGTTCTGAAGCTGACGGATCAGGTCCAGGCCGCTGAGCTTTTTGAGCGTCAGGTCGACGATGACGATGTCCGGGTGCAGCTTGGCGACCTGCGTCAACGCCTGTTCGACGTCTTCGGCATCCCCGCAGACGTTCATGTCCGGCTCGTGACTGATCAGTTGAGCCAGCCCCTTGCGCACAATGGGGTGGTCGTCGACGATCAGCACGTCGATGGTCTTGGGTGATGCGGAACCGGCGTTGAGTTTGGTGCGTGTGGGACTCATGACTTGTCCTTCCTGGCGAGTTTCCGGGACATGGCCTGGGGTAAGGGGAAGTGACACGATACGGTGGTGCCTTCGCCGACGCGGCTGCGCATGTCGAGCATGCCGCCGATCATCCGGGCGCGGTAGGGCATGATTTCCATGCCGCGACCGGAGCCGGAGCTGCGCGCGGTGTCGATCCCGGAACCATTGTCGGTGACTGTCAGCAGTGCCCGATCACCACTGGCAGCAAGACGAATATCGATGCTCGTTGCATTGGCGTGCTTGACGGCGTTGTGCACGGCTTCGTGTGCGATGTAGTACAGTTGAGTGGCGGTGTTGTGATCGCCGATCTGCACAGCAGTGTCGCTGGTGAAACGACAACGCAACTCGTGCAGTGTGCTGACGGCCCGAGCGAGTTCTTTCAGCGCCGATTGCAGGCCGTCTTCACCATCAAGGCTGACCGGACACAATCCGCGCACCAGCGCGCGGGCGTGATCGATCGCCTGGTTGACCAGTCGTGTGATCTCAGCGGCGTCCAGCGCCTCGGCAGCTTCCTGACGCGCCAGCTTCTGCTTGAGCACATCGCACAAAAACGCGATGCCGGTCAGTTCCTGGCCGAGCCCGTCGTGCAGGTCGCGCCCGATGCGCTGCTGCTCGGCGGTGGAAATTTCGAGCAACTGCTTTTCGAGTTTCTTGCGGTTGGTGATGTCGTGAATGATGCCGGTGAAGTAACGGTTGTCGCCGTCGAGCACTTCGCTGACAGCCAGGTCGATCGGAAAGATCTCACCGTTCTTGCGCTGCCCGACGACTTCACGACCGATGCCGATGATGCGCGCCTGCCCGGTGTGCAGGTAGCGTTGAATATAGCCGTCGTGTTCGTGCTCGTACGGCGGCGGCATGAGCATGGACACGTTGCGGCCGATGACTTCCTCTGGGGTATACCCGAATATCTTTTCAACCGCGGGGTTCATCGACAGAACGATACCACGATCGTCAATGGTGACGATGCCGTCGGCGGCGGTCTTCAGAATCGCACTCAGGTGCGCTTCTGATTGCCGCAGCCGATCGATTTCGGCGCTAGAGTCGTGGGGCTGTTTCAACGCGACAAACCTCCAGAGTTGTGAAGTATTATGTAAGTGGCATCGGGGGCGGGCAATCGGGTGCTCCCCCCGTAACGTTGTAGGGGATTCTTGGTGGGCTGGTTCGGGATTGCGTTTTTTAACCCCATGCTTGGTTTACCCGGGCTGATCCCCTACGCACCTACGAGTATGCCGGGGTATACAGTAGGATAGATTGATGGCCAACCCCGATCCGCATCTTAACGTCATTCGGCTTCAATACCCTTATGCTACGTAGGTCGACACTGCGACGCGGCGCGTGACGACAGGTTCTCCGGCCCGGGGGCCGAGAGATGGGTTTCCGCGAAGGTTTGAGCAACTCAAAAAGGACAATGCCGTGAGCACTCGCAACCTGGACGCGATCTTCCATCCCAAACGCATCGCCGTCATCGGCGCCTCGGACAAAGTCGGCTCGGTCGGATATACCGTGTTGCGCAATCTGATCGGATCAGGCTTTGAAGGCGTCGTCTACCCGGTCAATCCCAAGCGTGAGTCCGTCCAGGGCATCGCGGCGTATACCAACATCGCCGCACTGCCCAAGGCCCCGGACCTGGCTGTCATCTGCATCCCGGCTCCGCTGGTGCCCGCCACGATCCGCGAGTGTGGCGAGGCGGGTGTCGACGGCGTGATCATTCTGTCGGCTGGCTTCGGCGAGGTCGGTGGTGAGGGCAAGGTGCTCCAGCAGACGCTGATGAACACCGTCGCCGACTTCTACGGCATGCGCATCATCGGCCCCAACTGCCTCGGCCTGATCAGCCCCGGCGCTCACCTGAACGCCAGCTTCGCCGCCGGCATGCCGCGCCCCGGGCATGTGGCCTTCATCAGTCAGTCCGGCGCCCTGTGCACCAGCGTGCTGGACTGGGCCATGCAGAAGGGTGTCGGCTTCTCGCACTTCGTATCGATCGGCAACATGGTCGACGTCAACTTCGCCGACCTGATCGACTACTTCGCTGAAGACGATCAGACCCAGTCGATCATCCTCTACATCGAATCGATGAATCAGGCGCGGTCGTTCATGTCCGCGGCTCGTGCCTGCACACGCACCAAACCGATCATCGCCTACAAGGCCGGTCGCTTCGCCGAGTCCGCCGGCGCCGCCAGTTCACACACCGGCGCATTGGCCGGGTCGCACGAGGTCTTCGAAGCCGGGTTCGAACGAGCCGGCATCGTGCCCGTGTACGACATCGCGCACATGTTCGACTGCGCCGAACTGCTCTCGCACCACACGCCCCCGAAGGGCCCCTCGCTGGCGATCGTCACCAACGGTGGCGGCCCCGGCGTCATGGCGGTTGACACGCTGATCGCCAACGGCGGCAAGCTCGCCGAACTCTCGGATCAGACCATCGAAAAACTCAACCAGGTGCTGCCGCCTTGCTGGTCGCACGGCAACCCGGTCGATGTGCTCGGTGATGCGGGCCCTGATCGTTTCGCCAAAGCCGTTGAAATCATTCTCGACGGCCCCAATGTCGATACCGTGCTGGTCATTCTGACCCCGCAGGCGATGACCGATGCCACCGGCACCGCCGAAGCGCTGATCCGCGCCACCACCAACGCGAAGAAACCAGTCATCGCCGCCTGGATGGGCGGGGCGATCGTAGCCGAGGCCAAGCAGTTGCTTTCCCGCGCCGGC
The DNA here is from genome assembly GCA_014873095.1 of Planctomycetales bacterium ZRK34. GTDB lineage: Bacteria > Planctomycetota > Phycisphaerae > Phycisphaerales > Zrk34 > Zrk34. The sequence continues at coordinate 105,371 of CP050848.1, read as the reverse complement.
ATTCCGAATTATCACACGCCCGAGCAGGCGGTTCGCGCGGTGATGCAGTTGGTTTCCTACGCCAGCAATCTCGAGATGCTCTACGAAACGCCGCGCGAGGTGCCGATCGACTTCCCAATTGAGCGCGATGTGCAGCGTACGCACTGCATGAACATTCTCAGCCAGGGCGACGATGTGCTCAGTGAAGCCGACGCCAAGCAGTTGCTCCACGCCTACGGCATTCCGGTGTCGTTCCCCGAGCCGGCCGAGTCCGCCGACGAAGCCGTGGCGATCGCCGATCGCATCGGTTATCCGATCGTGATGAAGATTCTCTCGCCGCAGATCACGCACAAAACCGACGTCGGCGGCGTGGCGCTGAATATCCGCAATGCTCAGTCGGTCCGCGACGAGTATGAGAAGATGACCAGGACCGCCGCTGAAAAGCGACCCGACGCGACGATTCACGGCGTGACCGTTCAGCCCATGATCAACCGCTCCGGCGGGCAGGAACTCATTCTCGGCGCCCGCAAGGATCCGATCTTCGGTGCGGTCGTGATGGTCGGCGCCGGCGGTGTGACAGCCGAGATCATGCGGGACAGCGCCCTGGGCCTGCCGCCGCTGAATGAACATCTGGCGATGCGCATGCTCAAATCGTTGCGCATCTGGCCGCTGCTGAAGGGCTATCGCGGGCAGAAGGGTGCCGACATCGACAAGCTGGTCGAAACGATCATCCGCTTGTCGTACCTGGTGGCGGACTATCCGCAGATTTCTGAACTCGACATCAACCCGCTGCTGGCCGGTCACGAGCAGGTCATCGCGCTGGATGCGCGTGTGATGGTTGATCAGGAAGCCGTCGAGCAGAAGTCGCGCCCGTTCAGCCACCTGTCGATCCGCCCGTACCCCGAGCAGTACATGAAGAACATCAAACTGCCGGACGGCACGTCCGTGTTGCTGCGGCCCATCAAGCCGGAAGACGAACCGATGTGGCACGAGATGCTCGGCGAGTGCTCCATGGAGTCGATCCGGTATCGCTTCTTCGGCGTGTTCAAACAGACCACGCACAAGATGGCCACACGCTACTGCTTCATCGACTACGACCGCGAACTGGCGATCGTGGCGGAGATTCAGGACGGCGATAAACGCAAGCTCATCGGCGTGGGCCGCCTGGTCGCCGACGCCAATCATGAAGACGCCGAGTACGCGATCATCATCGCCGACCCGTGGCAGCAGAAGTGGATCGGCACCGCGGTGACCGAGTACTGCGAAGAAATCGCCCAGCAGTGGGGCGTCAAGCGCATCAAGGCGTGCACCCTGCCGGACAATCACCGCATGATCAACCTGTTCGAGCAGGCCGGTTACAACATCAAGCGGTCCGAAGACCTGGTGCAGATCACCAAGGAACTCGACGCGGAAACGGCCGGCGCCGGCGCCTCCGAAGGCGCTGCCGGTTAAGTCGCCGGGATCGACTTGCAGCGTGCGCACGCGCGCGGCAAAAGACACGAAAACCGCACCGCACGTTTCGCGGAGGACCATCGGCGTTATCACATCGCAAACGCCGGTGGTCATCGATAGACGACAGACGTCTGCGCACAACGCAGCAAATCGTACTTCTTTTTGCGCACCAGCGAGGCAAAAACGGATGTGTTTAGGCCGTATATGCCCGGTTTGAACCCGTTTGGCGCGCACCACGGCGGCACGCTGCGACAGCTATGTGCGCGACCGCTGTTTTCACCCGCGCCAAGCCCGGGTTTGGGCACGCCGAAAGCGACACGTCTGTGTGAAATCACCATTTCGGCCCGTTTGACTGCGCCCACACATGGCCGCAGCCCGTCACGATGAACCCGAAAAACGTCCGTGAACATTCCGCATCCAGAACGCTTGTTTGCCGCACTGAATAATGATGATTTTTCAGTGAAAACTCATCTATTATTTATGGCGCAAGTATATGTGATATAATTTTTTGCAGGTTTCAGGACGGGTTTATTATGTGCTGTCCGATCCCGGGGGCCAGCTCGGACTGGCCGGGAGTCTCGCGTCATGCTTCGTCTACGCAAACTGTTGTTCGTCGCTTGTCTGCTGGCTGTCGGCATGGTCGTCACCGGTTGCGATGATGATCCGGGTCCGTCGGCGCATCCGGTGACGATCTATTTCATGGCGAGGAATGTCGCGGCCGGTGAGGCGCTGGCCGAGAGCATGCTCCAAGCCCACCATGATGGCCAACGTTTACTCGCGAACGCGCCTGGCAAGACATTACCGCTTTCGGACTTCATCACGGCTGACGATCTTCCTGCCTGGCTTGGTCGCCGTTTTGATAAACCCATGACGATTGGCGACCCGCTGCTGAAGCGTGATCTGCCTGCACGCATCCCCGCCGACCCGTCTGACCCCGCGGCCGGCCGACGCATGCTGTCCATTGCGTTGCTGGCCAATCACAGTCTTGACATGCCGCTGACTCTGCTTGCAGACGAACCGGTCGGCTCCGTCGAAAACTCGATCCCGGTCGTTGCTGAGAAGTACCACATTCCCAATCGCCTAGTCACGCTGTTGAATCCTGATTACCGTCGATACGCCTATGACAAAGACGCGGTCTACATGATCGTGCGTGGGCCGTTCACTGTGAAGTATTCAAAAAGTCGGCAAGTGATCACACTGCATCTTGGCTCGCATGTGATCTGTTCGGCGCCCGTGCTTCGTGCCAGCGGCGAGAGCGACAAGGTGTCCTACACGCTCAGGTCCAATCCCCGCGGGCGACAGATACGTCCGCAGCAAGCCACGCTCGGCAGCCCGTTGTATTTCGATGATCTGCAGATCATCGCCGAAACAGACCCGCCGCAGGTTCCCATGGCTGTCACGCTGGTGGTTTCCGCCGCCGATCTCGAACGCCTGTCGGTCTGTCTGCGGGAGAAAAGTTCGACGCTTGAAGTGGTGGAGTAACACGCACACGCGACGCGATTGAACCATGGCGTCAGGTGGGGCAATGGCCCGCAATATGCTGCTTCATATTACGAGTCGCTACGGGGGTCATTGAGATATTTACTCATCATCATGCGCGGCCTAAGCCGACTCGCAGAAATTTTGTGGCGACTGTCAATCGGCGTATGCTCCAGAAGTTGTCGGGTAAGGCGGTGTAACACCTACGCCCAATTCGTGCAGCGCCCCTAAAGCCAAGGATGTGGGTTTACCCGCATAATGCTCCAGTCAGTCGGAAGCGGGACTTTTCATTTCTCCCGCTCGGGTATCGAGGCAAGCGTTTCTTTACGACTGGAGTGACATCATGGCGGGTCGTGCCACCGGGCGCAGGTACTGGGTTTCTCATCGTCGGCTTTCCGATGTGACATGGTTCGCCATACTGTTTTTGCTGATGACTTCAGCGGGGATTCAGGCGCAGGAAGCGACCTGGCAGTCGCAGCTGCGCGCGCTTCAGCAGCGCCTGGCCGAACAGGATCAGCGCCTCGCTGAGCAGCAGCGCGTCAACGATCAACTGCGTAAGCGGTTGGATGATCAACAGGGTGAACTCTCGCAGATGCGGGCGCGCGAAGATCAGTCGTGGCTCACCACGCGACGCGCTGAAGAAGTCAAGGCACTGGTTCGTGAAGTGCTCAGTGATGCAGACACCCGCGCGTCGCTGGCTGACGGCGGCATGACCGGCGGATGGAACAACGGATTCTTCCTGGCCAGCGAAGACGGCAACTACCTGCTTCGCTTTCTCGGCCAGATTCAGGCGCGTTACACGTACAGCCATCAGGCGACCAGCGCCACCATTCTCGACACGAGCACCGCGCCCCCGACGGTCGTCTCGCCCAGCGATGACAACGATCGCGGCGGCTTCGGCATCACCCGCACGCGCTTCGGATTCAAGGGCCACGTGATCGATCCCTCGTGGTCTTTCCTGCTGTGGGCCGGTTACGACTGCACGGGCAATGCCGTGCTGCTGGACGCCTACATCAACAAGCAGGTCGACGATCATCTGATGATCACGGCCGGGCAATTCAAGCTGCCGTTTCTCAAGGAGTACATGGTTTCGGAAACGCGGCTGCAGTTTGTCGAGCGTTCGCTGATCGCCGGTGAGTTCTGCGGAACCTACACGCAGGGCATCAAAGCGACATGGACCAATGACATGGTTCGTCTGATTGCTTCTGCCAACGACGGCGCGTCGGCGATCAACACCATCTGGCATGATCGCACAGCCGAGGGCATCGCCGGCACCGGTCGCGCCGAGATCAAGCTGTTCGGCGACTGGTCGAATTACAACGAATGGGAGTCGTTCACCGATGACGAACCGATGATGGTCATCGGCGGCGCGGTGCATTACCAGAAGGGCGAGTACGGTACGACCGATCGTGAAACCGAAGACGCACGCTGGACGGTCGACGCTTCGCTGGAAATGGGCGGGTGGAACATCTACAGCGCGATCATCGGTGAAAACCTCAGCGGCGCGACGCAGGCCGACCGCCTGGCGTGGATGATCCAGGGCGGCTGCTTCGTGACCGAAGCGCTGGAACTGATCGCCCGCTACGAGTGGGGCGACAGCGATGTCGACGGCGAAGATCCGCTGAGCGTCATGACGGTTGGTTTCAACTACTTCATCGCAAAACATCGTCTGAAGATCACGACCGACGTGGGCTACGGTTTTCGAGCTGTGGCTGCGACCTGGGCGTCGAACCCGCTGGGTTGGCGGCAGGACGCGCCCGAGGCAAACGGTCAGATCGTGATTCGCAGTCAGATCCAATTGCTCTTCTAAGAGCCAACGCACACGTGAAGGAGCCGCTGGTATGAACCTGGACAATGTCAAGAATCTCGGATGGCGCGTCACGATGGCGGGGGTGGGGATCAATCTGGCGCTCGGGGTGATTTACGCCTGGAGCGTGGTCAAGAAAGCGATTCCGGCAAGCTGGGAGTGGAGCGACTTTCAGAAGAACCTGCCGTACTCGATCGCGTGTCTGGTCTTTGCGTTGACGATGATTCCCGCCGGTCGGGCGCAGGATCGTCTTGGGCCGCGCTGGGTGGCGCTGGCCGGGGGCGTGGCGGTCGGCGTGGGGATGATTCTGGCTTCGCTGACGTCGAATGTGACGATGTTCGTGCTGGGCTTCGGGGTGTTGACCGGTGCGGGCATCGGCATGGGCTACGCGGCGGCGACACCGGCGGCGGTCAAGTGGTTCGGGCCGCACCGCACGGGACTGATCGCGGGGCTGGTCGTGGCGGGGTTTGGATTGGCGTCGGTGTACATCGCGCCGCTGGTCAAGTACATGGTCGGGGCATTTTCGGTGACTGACGCTTCGGGCGCGGTCGACACCGGGCCGGGCGTTCAGATGGTGTTGATGATTCTGGGCGTGGCGTTTTTAGTGGTCGTGGGTGGTTTGTCGCAGTTGCTGGCCGTGCCGCCGGCGGGGTGGAAACCGGAGGGGGCGCCGGTTGCGACGGGCAAGAAGCCCGTGGTCTATGAATCGACGGATCGGACCTGGCAACAGATGCTGGGCACGCCGCAGTTTTATCTGCTGTGGCTGATGTACGCCTTCGCGGCGGGGGCAGGGCTGATGATCATCGCGAACCTGGCGCCGATCATCAAACTTCAGGCCGGCGCCGAAGCGGGCAATTACGGGTTCCTGTTTGTGGCGCTGCTGGCGATCGGCAATGCCGGCGGGCGCGTTTGCGCCGGCGTGGTGTCTGACAAGATCGGGCGTCGCGCCACGATGCTGGTGTTCTTCCTGTTTCAGGCGGGGCTGATGTTCGTGCTGCCGATGGTGAATTCGATTGCGGTGTTTGCGATCATCTCGATGCTGCTGGGGGCCAACTACGGCGCGAACCTGACGCTGTTCCCCTCGGTGACCAAGGACTACTTCGGCCTGAAGAACTTCGGTGTCAACTACGGGTGGGTGTTCACCGCGTGGGGCGTCGGCGGGCTGGTGCTGGCGCAGCTTTCGGGGTTGATTTACGACTCGACGCGGGCGGCCCACAAGGCGTCGTTGATCGCCGACGGCATGGCTGAGACTGCTGCGACGGCGCAGGCGGTCGGCAACTACAACATGGCCTACACGCTGGCGGGGGTGTTCCTCGTCGTAGCGGCGCTGCTTTTATCGCTGTTGCGTCATCCGGCAAAAGCCTCGGAGCCGGCCGGACTTGCCGCCGCCGCCCCGAGTGCTTGAAAGGCCCGTTGACCGGAATATCCGTTTGGTTTACACATGAAATTACTGTTTTCCCTTATACTGGTTAGTCCCATTTCAGGAGGCCATCATGTCCAGTGAACAGATCGCGGCCCAACCGACGACCGTCGCACCCGATGCCGACTTCGCCGCCAAGGCCCACGTGAAATCCCTCGAGCAGTACCAGGAAATGTACGACCGCTCGATCAACGATCCAGAAGGCTTCTGGAGCGAGATCGCCGAGCAGTTTGAGTGGGATCAGAAGTGGTCGAAGGTGCGCGAGTTCACCTTCGAAAAGCCCGTCGACATCAAGTGGTTCCTCGGCGGCAAGACCAACCTCTGCGTCAACGCCCTGGACCGCCATCTGGATTCGATCGGCGATCAGGTCGCGCTGCTGTGGGAAGGCAACACCCCCGGCGAAGACAAGAAGGTCACCTACCGCCAGCTTTACACCGACGTGTGCAAGCTGGCCAACGGTCTGCAATCACTCGGCGTCAAGAAAGGCGATCGCGTCTGCGTCTACATGCAGATGATCCCCGAAGCGGCGGCGGCATTGCTGGCCTGCGCCCGCATCGGCGCGGTGCACTCGGTCGTCTTCGGCGCGTTTGCGCCGGACAGCCTGCGCGATCGCGTGCAGGACTGCGAAGCCAAGGTCATCATCACGCAGGACACGGCGCTGCGCGGCACCAAGAGCGACATCCCGATGAAGGCCAATGCCGACAAGGTGCTGGATCAGTGCCCGAGCGTTGAAAAGGTGATCGTCGTCAAGCGGACCGGTCACGAAGTGCCGATGACCGACGGCCGCGATGTGTGGTACGAGGACCTGGTCGTGGATCAGCCCGATCAGTGCGAGCCGGTCTGGCTGGATTCCGAAGACCCGCTGTTCATCCTGTACACCTCCGGCTCGACCGGCAAGCCCAAGGGCGTGCTGCACACGACCGGTGGTTACATGATCTGGGCGGCGACGACCTTCAAGTACATCTTCGATTACCATCCCGGCGACGTGTGGTGGTGCACCGCCGACGTCGGCTGGATCACCGGCCATACGTACATCGTCTATGGTCCGATGCTCAACGGCGCGACGCAGGTGATGTTCGAAGGCGTGCCGACCTACCCGGACGCCGGCCGCTTCTGGGATGTCGTCGACAAGTACAAGGTCACGCAGTTCTACACCGCCCCGACGGCCATCCGCGCCCTGATGCGTGAAGGCGACGGGCCGATCAATCAGCGCGACCTGTCGAGCCTGAAGCTGCTGGGTTCGGTCGGCGAGCCGATCAACCCCGAAGTGTGGATGTGGTACCGCGATCGCATCGGCAAGGGCCGCTGCCCGATCGTCGATACCTGGTGGCAGACCGAGACCGGCGGCATCATGATCACCCCGCTGCCGGGCGCCATGACGCTGAAGCCCGGGTCGGCGAGCCGGCCGTTCTTCGGTGTGGACCCGATCGTGCTCGACGACAACGGCAAGCCCGTCGAACGCGGCGAGTCCGGCAAGCTCTGCATCCAGGCCGCCTGGCCCGGCATGCTCCGCACCACATGGGGCGATCATGACCGCTTCGTGTCGACCTACTTCACGACCTACAAGGGCTATTACTTCTCCGGCGACGGCTGCAAGGTCGACGCCGATGGCGACCACTGGCTGCTCGGTCGCGTCGACGACGTGATCAACGTTTCCGGCCACCGCATGGGCACCGCCGAGGTCGAATCGGCACTGGTGATCCACCCGGCAGTCGCTGAGGCCGCTGTAGTGGGATATCCCCACGACATCAAGGGGCAGGGCATCTACGCCTACGTCACCCTTAAGGCCGACGTCGAGCCGTCGGACGAGCTGAAGAAGGAGCTGGTCAAGACCGTTCGCGGGGAAATCGGCCCGATCGCCACGCCGGATGTGATCCAGTGGGCGCCCGGTCTGCCGAAGACCCGCTCGGGTAAGATCATGCGACGCATTCTTCGCAAAATCGCTGAAAACGAGCCCGGTTCCGTGGGCGACACCTCCACGCTCGCCGATCCGACGGTCGTTGAGGATCTCATTCAGAACCGCGCCCAGTCGTAAGTTTTTCGACTGACAGATCAATTTTTGACGACCCCCGTGTGGCTTCCCGCACGGGGGTTGTCATTGCGGGAATCCCCGACACGGGGACGGATATCTCAGGGCATATCGTCGGGGACATTGATGGCGAGACCTGATAGATGGATCAGGCGTTTGCGACTCTTATATATGAGATTGGATAAGCATCTTCTCCAAAGGAGTCCGTCATGTCGCAGAAGACCACGATGACGGTCGACGGCAACGAAGCCGCGGCCTCGGTGGCGTATCGAACCAACCAAGTGATGGCGATCTACCCGATCACGCCGTCGAGCCCGATGGGCGAGTTCACGGATGAGTGGGCGGTCGCCAAGAAGACGAACATCTGGGGTCAGATTCCTCTGATTCAGGAAATGCAGTCCGAAGGCGGGGCTGTGGGCGCCGTGCATGGCGCGCTGCAGGCCGGGGCCATGACCACGACGTTCACCGCGTCGCAGGGCCTGCTGCTGATGATCCCGAACATGTTCAAGATCGCCGGCGAGATGAACTCGTTCGTGATGCACGTGGCCGCTCGCACGGTGGCCACGCACGCGCTGTCGATCTTCTGCGATCACAGCGATGTGATGGCCTGCCGCGGCACCGGGTTCACCATGCTCTGCTCCAACAGCGTGCAGGAAGCGCATGACTTTGCGCTGATCTCTCAGGCGGTCACGCTCGAGTCGCGCATTCCCGTGCTGCACTTCTTTGACGGCTTCCGCACAAGCCACGAAGTCAACAAGATCAACATCCTTTCCGACGACGAACTGCGCCACATGATCGACGACGATCTGGTCGAAGCGCACCGCCTTCGCGGCCTGTCGCCGGACGCCCCCAAGCTTCGCGGCACCGCCCAGAACCCCGACGTGTTCTTCCAGGCGCGTGAAGCGTGCAATCCGTATTACGATGTCGTGCCCGGCATGGTGCAGGCGCAGATGGATAAGTTCGCCGAGATGACCGGCCGGTCTTACAAGCTGTATGACTACGTCGGCGCGCCCGACGCCGAGCGCGTCATCATCCTCATGGGCTCCGGCTGCACCAGCGCCGAAGACACGATCAACTATCTCGTCGAGAAGGGCGAGAAGATCGGCATGATCAAGGTCCGGCTGTATCGTCCGTTCGACATCGAAAGCTTCGTCGCGGCGATCCCCGATTCTTGCAAGTCGATCGCCGTACTCGACCGCACCAAGGAACCGGGCGCCATCGGCGAACCGATGTACCTGGATGTCATCACCGCGCTCCGCGAGGCCGGGCGCGAGGTGCCGACGGTCATCGGCGGGCGCTACGGTTTGTCCAGCAAGCAGTTCACGCCGGCGATGGTCAAGGGTGTCTTCGACCACCTGAGCCAGGACAAGCCGATGAACCACTTCACCGTCGGCATCGTCGACGATGTCACCCGCAAGTCGATCGACTACGATGCGAACTTCGACATCGAAGACGACAACTCCGTCCGGGCCCTGTTCTTCGGCCTGGGCGCCGACGGCACGGTCGGGGCCAACAAGAACTCGATCAAGATCATCGGCGAAAACACCGATCGCCACGTGCAGGGCTACTTCGTCTACGACTCGAAGAAGTCCGGCGCCCGCACGATCTCTCACCTGCGTTTCGGGCCGAAGCCGATCTGTGCTTCGCACTTGATCGACCGGGCGAGTTTCGTGGCGGTTCACCAGTTCTCGCAGATCAATCAGTTCGATGTGCTTGAGCTTGCCGACGAAGGCGCGACGCTTCTGCTGAACGCCCCGTACGAAGCCGATGCGGTCTGGGGCCACCTGAACAAGGAAGCCCAGCAGCAGATCATCGAGAAGAAGCTGAAGATGTTCGTGATCGACGCCGACCGCGTCGCGCAGGACGTCGGCATGGGCCGTCGCATCAACACGATTATGCAGGCCTGTTTCTTCAAGCTGTCGAACGTGCTGCCGATCGACGAAGCGATGGACCTGATCAAGGGTGCGATCAAGAAGACGTACATGCGCAAGGGCGAAGAGATCGTCAAGCGGAACATCGCCGCCGTCGACGAATCACTGAGCCATCTGCATGAGATCGATGTGCCTGCCGAGGCGACATCGACCGAAAGCCGTCCGCCGATCATCAGCGCCGAAGCGCCGGACTTCCTGCAGCGTGTCACGGCCGTGATGATGGCCGGGCAGGGCGACCTGCTGCCGGTCTCCGCCTTCACGCCCGACGGCACCTGGCCGACCGACTCGGCCCGCTGGGAACGTCGCAACATCGCCGTGGATATTCCGATCTGGGAGCCCGAGCTCTGCATCCAGTGCAACAAGTGCTCGCTGGTCTGCCCGCACACCGCGATCCGCGCGATGGTCTACGAAGAAGACAAGCTCGCCGATGCCCCCGGCAGCTTCAAGTCCGTCGACTACAAGGCCCCGGACTTCCGCGGGCTCAAGTTCACCATCCAGGTGGCGCCCGAAGACTGCACCGGCTGCAACCTGTGCGTCGGCGTCTGCCCGGCCAAGGACAAGTCCAACCCGTCCCGCAAGGCCATCAACATGGCGCCGCACATCGAGCATGTCGATCGTGAGCGCGACAACTACGAATTCTTCGAGAATATTCCGCCGGTCGATCGCACGAAGATCAAACGTCTCGACGCCAAGGGCAGCCAGTTCCTGCTGCCGCTGTTCGGCTCGTCGGGCGCGTGTGCCGGCTGCGGCGAGACGGCTTACATCCGCATCCTGACGCAGTTGTTCGGCGACCGGATGCTCATCGCCAACGCCACCGGCTGCTCGTCGATCTACGGCGGCAACCTGCCCACGACGCCGTACCTGGTCAACCCGGAAGGCCGCGGACCGTCGTGGTCGAACTCGCTGTTTGAAGACAACGCTGAATTCGGCCTCGGCTACCGCCTGGCGGTCGATCAGCATCGTGACAAGGCCGTTGCCCTGTTGCAGAAGCTCGCCGAGCCGATCGCCGATGGCGCATTGATCGAAGAGTTGATCAATGACGAGTCGCATTCGGATGCCGACTACGCCGCTCAGCGTGAGCGCGTCGAGCAACTGCGCAGCAAGCTCAAGTCGATCGATTCCCCCGAAGCCCGCCTGCTCGATGCCTGTGCTGATGCACTGGTCCGCAAGAGCGTGTGGATCTTCGGCGGCGACGGTTGGGCTTACGACATCGGCTACGGCGGTCTGGACCACGTCCTGGCTTCCGGCCGCGATGTCAACGTGATGGTCCTGGACACCGAGGTCTACTCCAACACCGGCGGCCAGGCCTCGAAGTCGACTCCGGTCGGCGCCGCGGCGAAGTTCGCCATCGCCGGCAAGGAGATCGCCAAGAAGGATCTGGGCCTGATGGCCATGAGCTACGGGCATGTCTACGTCGCTTCGGTTTCACTGGGCGCCAAGGACAACCAGGTCGTCAAGGCCATGCTCGAAGCCGAGGCTTACCCCGGCCCGTCGCTGATCATCGCTTACAGCCACTGCATCGCTCACGGCTACGACCTCAAGTACGGCCTGGATCAGCAGACCCGCGCCGTCGACTCGGGTGTCTGGCCGCTGTACCGCTACGACCCGCGTCGTGTGCAGCAGCTTGAAACACCGCTGCAGCTTGACTCCACGAAAATCAAGGGCTCGGTGCATGACTACATGGCCAACGAAGCCCGCTTCCGCATGATCGAGAAGATGAACCCGCAGCGGTTCAAGAAGCTGGCTGAAGCCTCCGCGGATCACACCGCGCGGCGTGTCAATCTCTACCAGCAGCTTTCGCAGCTGCAGGTCCACGGCGCCGGCAACGGCAATGGAAAGGACGCCTGATCATGATCGATACCAAAACGCAATATCTCGGTTTCGACCTGCCTCACCCGTTTGTACCCGGCGCATCGCCGATGGCGGACGACCTGGACATGGTCCGCCGCCTCGAGGACGCCGGCGCCCCGATGATCACGCTTCGGTCGCTGTTCGAAGAGCAGATCGTCGGTGAGCAGATGGCGAACTTCCACGCCACGGCCGAGCCGGCCGAGTCGTTCGCCGAAGCCACCAGCTACCTGCCGGAGCCCGAAGACTTCGCCTTCGGTCCGTATGAATACCTCGAGCACGTGCGCAAGGTCCGCGACGCGGTCGACATCCCCGTCGTCGGGTCGCTGAACGGCGCCACGCCCGGCGGCTGGCTCGAACACGCCAAGCTCATCGAAGACGCCGGCGCCAACGCGCTGGAACTGAACATCTACGACGTGGCGGCCGATCCTTCGCTGGACGCCGCCACGGTCGAGCAGCGCACCATCTCGATGGTCGAGCAGGTCAAGGCCCGGCTGACGATTCCGGTCGCCGTCAAGCTTTCACCGTTCTACACCTCGATGGCGAACTTCGCCCAGCAGCTCGACGAAACCAAGGTCGACGCGATGGTGATTTTCAACCGGTTCTATCAGCCGGACATCGATGTCGAAGAGCTTGAAATCGCCCGCATGCTGCAGTTGTCTGACTCGTCGGAACTGCGCCTGCGTCTGCGTTGGCTGGCGATTCTCAGTCCGCACGTCAAGGCGAAGCTGGCCGTCACCGGCGGCGTGCACACGCCGATCGACGCGGTCAAGGCCGTCATGTGCGGCGCTTCGACCGTGCAGTTGGTTTCATCCCTGCTGCATCACGGCCCCGGGTTCCTCAAGGCGATGCGCGAGCAGTTCGCCCAGTGGCTCGAGTCCCATGAATACACCTCGCTCGAGCAGATGCGCGGCAGCATGAACATGCAGCGCAGCGGCAACCCCAGCGCCCTCGAACGCGCCAACTACATGCAGATTCTCCAGAGCTGGCAGATGTGACCCGCTCCTGCAGACAACGCCAAATAAAAAGCCGGGTCGCATTCACGCGACCCGGCTTTTTCGTTTAGCCGGCGGGCTTGCCCGCCGTTTGAGTTATCGTATCGCCGCCTTACAGCGACTTCACGATCGCGTTGATGCGCTCGACGATGCCGTCGGCGCCCAGGCCCTGGTAGGGCACCTGTTCCCACAGACCGCCGTTGCCGATCTTCGTCGTGCCCATGTGGTCGAACTTCGGAGCGTAGCCGCGCTTCAGCAGTTCGCTGCCGAACTTGCTGCCCAGGCCCGTCGCCTGGTTCTGACCTTCAACCACCAGCACAAACGGCGACGTGCCCACCTTCTTGAGCATGTCTTCGTCCATGATGTTCAGCGTCGACTTGTTGATCAGGCCGACGTCGAGCCCGCCTTCGCGTGCCTGCTCCACAGCGTCCAGCGCCCGGTACAGCAGTTCGCCGTAGCTGATCACGTAGCCGGCGGTGCCTTCGCGGATCACATCGTCCTTGCCGGGGGCGAATGTGTAATCGCCGTCGAAGAAGGTCTTGCCGTCCTCGGTCAGAATGTCCGGCACGCCCGAGCGCGTCGAGAAGACAAATCGCAGCCCGTGCTCGGTGAACGTGTGCTCCAGGCAGGCCCGCATCTGGTGCTGGTCCGCCGGGAAGTACAGCTTGGTCGTGTCGTGTTCGCCAAGCCCGTTGGCGGCAAACATGTGGTTGATGCCGAAGTGGCAGGTGTTGTCCGCCATGTCGTCGACGCCGGAGTGCGAGAAGTGGCAGATGGCGTTGGATTCGTTGAGCCGCGCCATCGTGATCTCGCTGATGCACATTTCCAGGAACGCCCCGAACGTGCCGAAGATGCCGATCTTGTCTTCGTCATACCCGAAGCCCGCCGCGGCCGAGAGATTGCCGCGCTCCATCACGCCACTGCTGATGTAAATCTCCGGGTAGGCCTTGCGGATGTGAACCAGCCCGCAGGAGCCTTCCAGGTCACTGTCGATCACACGAATGCGAGCGTTGCGTTCGTGTGTATCCATCTTGCCGAGGATGTCGACGACGATCTTCCCGAACAGGTCTCGGTTTTTGGCCATCTTCTCCGACGATCCGCGGAACTTCAGCGGGCACTTGACCGGCTTGATCGTCTGCAGCACCGCCACCGCATCGTGATGCCCGCGGGCGGTCAGGTAGTCGATCGCCGTGGCGACCTTGATCACGTCATGACCGTGCGGCGTGCCCTCGATGCCGGCGATGCCGACCGCCATCTTCCGGCGGTTGACCAGCGCCACCGGGCCCGGTGTCATCAGCGACTTGTGCATGCGCTGGTAAAGCTCGTCGATGTCTTCACCGTTGCCGATGTCGACTTTCAGCCCGTGGCCTTCCATCGTCTTGGCCACGGAGTAGCCCGGCAGGTAGGCGCTGGGGTGGCCGGCGATGGTGACATCGTTGTCGTCGATGAGCAGTTTGACGTTCAGGTTCTGGGCGACGGCCAGTCGCGCCGCCTCAGCGTCGTTGCCTTCCATCTGCGAGCCGTCGGACCCGAGCATGAACACGCTCTTGCCGGGATTCGCCATGGCCACGCCGTTGACGTAGGCCCACATGTGACCGAGTCGCCCGCTGGAGAACGTCACGCCGGGGGTGAAGTCGCGCTCGGGGTGGCCCGGGAGCTTGGAGTCGTATTCACGGTAGTGCATGAGGCGCTCGGCGTGCATGTGGCCGTTGAGCACGCTCATGAGATACTGAATCGCCACGCGGTGGCCGGCCTCGTCAAAGTAGATCGGCACCACGCTGTCGGAGCCGCGCATGAAGGCGTCGGCGATCAGCGTCTCCGGCACGACGTCGAACGGGCCGCCGGTGTGGCCGCCGAGCCCGCGGGCATCGGCGCAGGCGGTGAAGAACACCATGGCGTCACGGGCGAGCTGGATGTTGTCGAGCAGTTGGCTGCGCTGCTCATCGGTGAGCTTGGGCTGGGCCGGGTCAATGGCCAGCGGCTTGTAGGCATCCAGGTCGATCGGGAAAGACGCGGTCGTGGTCATGATCAAAGCTCCGGGTGAACCCCAATGGGGGTGGCGGTTTCAGAACCAAAAAGCGGATTGTATCAGATCAGCGGCATTTCGCACCGATGAAATTGTGTAGCTGTAAAGTGTTTACACATCGCAAGCTACTGAAAAATTTTCAGAAAATACTGGTTTAGGGATTGACACCCCGTCAGCGTTTGAGGTACATTCTGTGCATCTCATTCTCCTCCTCCGACCCCAATTGGCGCAGAACCGATTGGGGTTTTTTCTTGCGCCGATTTTCGATCGCCCCTGGCCGGGCCGCTACGCGGCCCAGGTCTTTTTCCGCTCGAAACAGTCAAAACCTGGGTCGCGTAGCGACCCGGCTAAATGTCGTTACAATGCCCGTTTCGTCCCTATTTCCGATAGTGAGCATGCGCGATGAGTCTGACGTTGAGCAAGACGTATGAGCCCCACGCCGTGGAGCGGGAAGTCGCCGAGGCGTGGTCCAAAGCCCGGGCCTTTCACGCCGAGGTCGACCCGGCCAAGGATCCCTATGTCATCGTGATCCCGCCGCCGAACGTCACCGCCGCCCTGCACATGGGCCACGCGCTGAACAACACCATCCAGGACATTCTCATCCGCTGGCGCCGCATGGCCGGTGACAACGCCGTGTGGATCCCCGGAACCGATCACGCCGGCATCGCCACGCAGACGGTCGTCGAAAAGCGCGTCATGCAGGAAGAGGGCAAACGCCGCACCGACTTCGCCCGGGACGAGTTCGTCGCGAAGATTCAGGCCTGGAAAGACGAGTACGAAGCCCGCATCACCAATCAGTTGAAGATGATGGGCTGCTCGTGTGATTTCGACCGTCAGCGCTTCACGATGGACGACATCTGCGCCCGGGCCGTGCGCGAGGCGTTCTTCGAGTTGTTCAAGGCGGGGCTGATCTACCGCGGCAAGCGGCTGGTCAACTGGGACCCGGTCACGCAGACGGCCCTCGCCGACGACGAAGTCGAAATGCGCGATGTCGACGGCCACTTCTGGTACATGAACTACCCGCTCGTGGAGGCGGGGGGAATTAATTCTCCCCGCCCTGAATATGTCACCGTCGCCACGACGCGCCCCGAGACGATGCTCGGCGATACCGCCGTGGCTGTGAACCCCAACGACCCCGAGCGGGCCAAGTACATCGGCAAGATGGTGCGCCTGCCGATCGTCAACCGCGAGATTCCGATCGTGGGCGACGACTACGTGGTCATCCCCGACCCGGACTCCGACGACGCCAAGGCGAAATACGCCAGCGGCTTTCTGAAGGTGACGCCCGCCCACGATCCGAACGATTATGAGATCGGCCAGCGTCACAACCTGCCGATCATCAACGTGATGGCACCCGACGGGTCGATCTCGAAAGATCACGGCTGGACCGACTTCGAATCGACCGGCGTGCACGAGTTCTGTCACGAACTGCTGACACTCGACCGCTACGAAGCCCGCGAGGCGATCGTCGACTGGTTCCGCAAGGAAGGTTTGCTCGCCGAGGTTCGCCCGTACTCGCACAGCGTGGGCCACAGCTACCGCTCGCACGTGCCGGTGGAGCCGTACCTGAGTGATCAGTGGTATGTGAAGGTGACTGACGAACGCCTCGCCGGCGCCGCGCTCCGCGCGATGGTGATCGATCAGCGCAGCGAAAGCGACGGCGCGGTGTGGAAAGACGGCGACAGCTTTGTTGATAGCCGCGACCGGAAGGTCGCGGACGCCGACCGCGGGCTTCCGCCCGCGGCTAACAAGCAAGACGCCGAAGCCGGCCTGCGCTTCTACCCGTCGCGTTACGCCAAGACGTTCCAACACTGGCACGAAAACATCCGCGACTGGTGCATCAGCCGCCAACTCTGGTGGGGCCACCGGATACCGGTGTGGCGATATGATGGCAAGTTTCTTTATAAAGGTGATGGATGGGAAGAGCATCGCCGAGAGAATCTGGTTAAGCTGATTGCAGATTGGGTTGACGAGGGTGTTGTTGCAGTCTCTCCAAGTATTGATGCTATTCGCGATTTGGTGTTCCATGATTCGAATGGGGCCAATATTTCGATCGCGATAAATGAAGATCAGGATGATGCCACGTCAATGGGGCTAGGTGCAAAGGCGTACCTTGAAAGTATCGGATTTGAACAAGACCCCGACGTGTTGGATACATGGTTTTCTTCGGCGCTTTGGCCGATTTCGACGTTGGGGTGGCCGGAACTTACGGAGGAACTGAAGGGTTGGAATCCGTCGTCGACGCTTTGCACGGCACGGGAGATCATCACGCTGTGGGTGTCGCGCATGGTGATGTTCAATCTGTTTTTCCGGGGGCAGCTGCCTTTCCGCGATGTGTTCATCCATGCGATGATCCAGGATGGCGAAGGGCAGAAGATGTCCAAGTCGCTCGGCAACGGCGTCGATCCGCTGGACATTATCCATTCGCACGGGTCCGATGCGATGCGGTTTACGCTGGCGGCGATGACGACGCAGACGCAGGATGTGAAGATGCCGGTGCAGCCGGTGTGTCCGTTCTGCGAGCAGGAGTTCGAGCCCAAGACCAAACGCACGGCGGCGGGACATGTCGTGGCGGCCCCGACGCAGGACTGCCCGCACTGCTCCAAGACGATGTCGACCTCGTTCGGCGCGGCCTCGGGTGAAGCGATGCCGACGGATGACGTGCCGCTGGCGCGGAACACGTCGGCGAAGTTTGATTATGGGCGGAACTTTTCGAACAAGCTTTGGAACGCGGGGCGGTTTGCGATGGGGATTCTCGAAGGAGAATCCGGATCCGACGCTTCATCCGACGCTTCGCCCCCGGCGGGGGGCTCAGCATTCGGCTTTGGGGGGGTGGCGGATCGGTGGATTCTGGCGCGGCTGGGGGCGACGGTGAAGGGGGTCGACAAGGCGCTTGGGGAATATCAGTTTGCGCAGTATGCCCAGCAGGTGTACGACTTTTTCTGGCGGGATTATTGCGACTGGTATTTGGAGGCGATCAAGCCGGTGGCGCGGGAGGACTCGGACGCGGGGCGTTCGGCCCGGGCGACGGCGGCGGCGTGTCTGGATGCCGTGCTGCGGTTGCTTCACCCGGTGATGCCGTACATCACCGAGAAGATGTGGGAACAGCTCAACAGCGTGGCGCCGACGCGCGGCGTGGCCGGCGTGACGCTGGGTCAAAGCGCGATGTGCATCAACGCGGCGTGGCCTGTCGTCGATGACGAAGCGATCGACGGCGGGGTGGAGGCGGCATTCGATCGGGTGCAGGAAGTGGTGGTGGCGATTCGTAACGTGCGCAATCAGTACAACGTGCCGCCGAAGCAGACCGTGACGGTGTCGATCAAGGCGGACGGCGAGGCGGCGGCTTCGCTGAATGAAGCCGTGTCGCTGCTGGCGACGCTGGCCGGTTGCGAAGTGACCGCGATCGGGGCGGATGTGACAGCCAGCGACGATGCGGCGACCAGCGTGCTCGGCGCGATCGAAGTCTACATCGCCGGCCTGATCGACCCGAAGGCTGAACACGAGCGGCTCAGCAAGCGTCGCGATGAACTGGCCAAGGCGATCAACGCCCTGAACGGCCGCCTGAACAACAAGGGCTACGTCGACAAGGCCCCGGCCCATCTCGTGCAGCAGACGCGCGACGAACTGGAAGCCAAGGCGGCGGAACTGGCGACGGTCGAAGCGAAGCTGGCGTCACTGAAATGACCAATGACCAAGCACCAATGACCAAGGCAATGTTCAAATGTCGAATGTCCGCGTTGGCTGGTGTTTGAACATTCGGCATTACCTTGGTCGTTGGGATTTGGACATTGGTCATTCTCCAGAATCTTCCGCTTAACGTGAATGGGGACCGATGATGGCGATTGTGGGTTTGCTCAGTGATTCGCATGGTCGGGCGGATGTGACACGTCGGGCGGTGGGGGTGTTGATCGAGCGGGGGGCGGAGGTGTTGATCCACCTGGGCGATGTGTGCGGGGAGCAGGTGGTTGAGGCGATGGTGGTGGGGCTGGATGATGCGGGGCGCACGAAGCCGACGGTTCACATGGTGTATGGCAATTGCGACTTTCGGACCGAGGGATTGACCCGTTACGCGGAACATTTGGGCGTACAGGTGGACGATCCGGCGGGGCGGATCGAACTCGACGGCAAAACGATCGTATTTACTCATGGCCACATTGAACGGCTGATGCGAAGCGCCCTGGCCGAGGGCGTGGATTATCTGTGTCACGGCCACACCCACGTGGTGCGGGACGAACGGATCGACAAAACGCGCGTGATCAACCCCGGAGCGCTCTTCCGGGCAGCGCGTTACACCGTGGGCGTATTGGATACGCAGGCGGATCGCCTTGAGATTGTGCAGGTGCCGCCGCAGTAGGCATCGGATCGGCGTCCCCGCCTGCTGCGGTTGCACCTTACAGGGGCGCTGATATGATTCACCACACAACGATTCATGCAGTACGACGCAGGCGAACGATGAGCGATTCTAATTCGCACAATCAGGCCGACTTAGTCCATGTTCGCAGCTACCAGGCTGAGGACCAGCCGGCTGTCTCGTGGCTGTATGAGCACGGCCGCCTCGCCGGGCAGGAGCAGCCCAACGACACCGCGGCCGACATCGACAATATCGTCGACGCCTACCAGGCTTATGAGCGGGCCCACTTCTGGGTAGCCGAGGTCGAGGGCCAGGTCGTCGGCATGGTGGGCGTGGCCGAGGACGAGCCGGACCTGGCGGAAGTGCGACGCCTGCGTGTTCACCCGGACTATCGCAACCAGGGCATCGCGTACAAATTGATGGAGTCGGCCCTGTCATTCTGCCATCACCACGGCTACCTGAAGGTGATCCTCGACACCGCCTTCCACGAAGGCCCGGCCCTGGAGGTCTTCGAGCGATTCGCCTTCCAGCACAATCGCACCCGCAGCGTCGGCGGCAAGGAACTGCTCGAGTTCTATCTCGATCTGTATCGCGAGCCCCGCAAGGAAGGCGATGATTAGACTTGGCCGCCGGATGGCTACGCGGCCCGGTCAGACCAGGGTCGCGTAGCGACCCGGCTGAGAGAATCAACGTCGCCGGTTGCTTTCAAAGGAATGACCGCAATGGACCAGCGCACCGTGGCCCGTCTCTATTTTCAGTCACGCAGCGACGACAAGGTCGTCGTGCAGATTCCCGGCACGAATTATCAGCTTCATCTGAAGACGACGGGAACCGTCGAGCCGACGCCGCAGGGGCGCGTGCGGGGCGTGATCCGCTGCTCGGTGTGGAAGGTCGATTTCGTTTCGGCCGGCGGGGCATACATCGAACCGGTGTACGGCCGGCCGCGCCGCGTGCAGGGGCATGTCATCGGTTCGCTGGAGTCCGGCAACAGCATCATCGTCGACGTGCAGAATCAGCCGATCGTGGCCGACCTGCCGGATCGCTGGCAGGCGTCGGAGATCGCCGAGGGCACGAAGGTCGGGTTGGACGTTTACGAGGGCGCGACTTTCGAGGCGGCGCCGGCGGCCGCGTCGGTCTAATTGCGATCAGGATCGTCTTCATCCTCATCGTCGGGCTCTTCATCGTCCGCATCTGCCGAATCATCATCCGCCTGGGACGGCGCGTCGAACCGGAATCGCCGACCGGATTCCGTCCAGGCGTCCGGCCCGGGGGCAGTCTTGCGGCGAGCGCCGGCTGAGCGATCGCCCAGGGCCAGGCGGCGCGCCCACGAGTTGATCGCCAGAACCACCCAGAACCCGATGAGGATCAGGCTCGCCAGCAGAATGATGCGCCATTCCATCGGGGTCAGCGCGGCGATTGTTTCGGCGATGGGCGTGGGCATATCATTATTCTACACACTCGGTCCGGCTCTGCCGATAGTGCATGGGGCGATTGAGATTCGTTGAGCGACAACATTCCCGTCGAGAGGTTTTGAGCATGATATTCAGTGGTCTGCGAACACGGCGCATCGCGATGATGATCGCGACGGCGCTTGCGACATTTTCAATCAACACGGCCGATGCCCAGGTGCTGGGGCCTGTATCGCCGGTGCCGGCGTCGACGGCCATCAGTGATGTGTCCCGCATGGCTTTTCAGATGGCGGCCGAGGGGCGGCTCGGCGATGTGTTCCGGCAGGTCCGTGGACTGGCCAGCGAAGCGCCCAATGCCAATCCGGGTCTGGCCACGCTCAGCCGCGACATCGAACAGTACCAGACCAACCAGCAGCAGCAGGAACAGCGTCAACTCACCGAGTACCAGAAAAAACTCGAAGAGTTGCACAAGAACATCGACGACGGCAAACTCCGCGACGCGCTGACCAGCGCCGTCGAGGCGCATGACCTGGCGCTGGATCGCCAGAAGTTGCTCAATGACCCCAAGGTTGTCGAGTTGGTCACCCGCGCCGAAGCCGAAGCCGCCGCGCACGAGGAAAACGCCCAGTGGCTCAAAGCGCTGGCGTTGTATCGCGGGCTCGAATTGCTTTACGAAAATCAGCGCAAGTACACCGACCACCTCAAGCGGGTCGGTCGGCATGTCGCGCTGCTTCGCCTGTATGCCCCCGAGCAGTTGTTCGAGCAGTACAAGAAAGAAGCCGCCGAACTTGGCGATCCCGAGCCCGAGCCGTGGAACTTCGAAGACGATCGCTGGGAACGCAAACTCCGCGGCATCGAGATGCCGATGCTCACCGAAGCGCTCGCGCTGGGCGCTCATCGCCACGTCGAACGCAACCACAGCTTCGAGGATCTGATCATCGGCGGGATCGACGCCGTCAAAGATCTGTTCGAAACCGACGGGCTCGAGAAGACCTTCCCGACGCTTGCCGACAAGGACAAAGCCACGAAGTTCGTCGACTACCTGGACACGGTGCGGTTGAGCCTGGCCAAGCGCGAAACCCCGATGGGCCGCTCCGAAGCGATCAATGTTCTAGCTCGTCTGCAGCAGCAGAATCTCGCGACGGTCAATCTCCCCGAAGCCGTGTTTGTACACGAGCTCGGTGACGGGGCGATGGATCAGCTCGATCAGTTTTCCGTGTTCATCTGGCCGCACGAGGTCGAGCGCTTCGAGCGCACCACCAAGGGCAAGTTCACCGGCGTCGGCATTCAGATCACGCTCATCGATCGCCAGCTTACCGTCGTCACGCCGCTGGAAGGCACCCCCGCCCATGCGGCCGGAATCAAGCCCGGCGACCAGATCGTGACCATCGATGGCAAGTCCACCGTCGGCATCGATCTGGAATCCGCCGTCGACAAGATCACCGGCCCCGAAGACACCAAGGTCACGCTCGGTGTTAAAACACCCGGCAAGGACAAAGCCCGCGATGTGCCGCTGATTCGCAAGTCGATTCACATCACCTCCGTCAAGGGCTGGCGACGCAAAGCCGACGACAACGGCAAGTGGGATTACTACATCGATCCCGCCCTGAAGATCGGCTATCTCCGCATGACCACCTTCGGGCCTGACACCGCCGACGAACTCGACGCGGCCGTGCAGAGCATGATCGACGATCACGGCATCAACGGTCTGATCTTCGATCTGCGATTCAACCCCGGCGGGCGACTCGACGCGGCCGTCGGCGTGTCCAACCGCTTCCTGAACTCCGGCACCATCGTGTCGACCACGCAGCAGCTTCTGACCGGTCGCCCGTGGTCCGCTCAGGCCGACGCCACGCACACCTTCGATGACTTCCCCGTCATCGTGCTCATCAACAAGGGCTCAGCCTCCGCGTCCGAAATCGTCAGCGGCGCCCTGCAGGATCACAAGCGCGCCTTGCTCGTCGGTGAGCGCAGCTACGGCAAGGGCAGCGTGCAGAACCTGTTCCGCCTCGGTGATGACAATGCCTACCTCAAGCTGACCACGCAGTACTACAAGCTGCCGCACGGTCAGATCATTCACCATCGGCCCGACGCCAAGGACTGGGGCGTTCACCCCGATGTCCCGGTGCATATGACCGATCAGCAGGTGGCCGATTTGCTCGAAGCCCGCCTGGTGCTGGATGTGCTCCGGGCCGACGGCGATCATTTCGATCCCAATGCCATCCTTCGCAACCGCAACAACGATGAGGATGGTGACGACGTCGACAAGAAAGCCGAAGGCGACGCCGACAAGCTGCCGCCGGTGAAGTCACCCGACGAAATTCTCTCGCGCGGTCTGGACCCGCAGCTCGACACCGCGCTGCTCCTGCTGAAGACCCGCCTGCTCGGCGACCCGCGCAGCTGATCATCAAACACTTCCCACCCACCGCGCAAACCAAAGCCCGGGGACTGCCGTCCCCGGGCCTTTTTATTTCATCATCATGTCCGATGCATCACTGCTTCTTCTGCATCTTCGCCCAGGTGTCTTTGAGCGTGATCGAGCGATTGAAGATCGGCGTGTCTTTCGTTGAGTCGATGTCCGGCGTGAAATAACCGATGCGTTCGAACTGAATCGGATCGCCCGGCTCGAAGTCCGCCAGGGACGGTTCGAGTTTGGCGCCGGTGACGATCTTCAGCGAGTCGGGGTTCAGATGGGCTGTGAAGTCCTGGCCTTCTTCGACTTCGTCTGGGTTTTCCTTGGTGAACAGGTGGTCGTAAAGGCGGACTTCGGCATCCAGCGCGTGCTCGGCGCTGACCCAGTGGATGGTGCCCTTGACCTTGCGGACGTTGCCGGCCGAATCCGGCGGGGGGCTTTCACCGCCGCGCGTCGCCGGGTCGTAGGTCGCGTGCAGTTCGACGATGTTGCCTGCGTCGTCCTTGATCACGTCCGTGCATGTGATCCAGTACGCATACCGCAGGCGAACTTCCTTGCCCGGCGCCAGTCGGAAAAACTTCCGCGGCGGGTCTTCCATGAAGTCGTCGCGCTCGATGTAGACGACCTTTGAGAAGGGCACTTCACGCCGGCCCGCCGATTCGTCTTCGGGGTTGTTCACGGCGCTCATGGTTTCGGTCTGATCTTCCGGGTAGTTGGTGATCACAACCCGCAGCGGATCCAGCACCGCCATGCGACGCGATGCGACCTTGTTCAAATCCTCGCGGACGCAGTGTTCCAGCAGCGCGAACTCGGTCGTCGAGTTGAACTTGGTCATGCCGATGCGGGCGCAGAAGTTGCGAAGCGCCGCGGGGGTGTACCCGCGCCGGCGCATGCCTGAAATCGTCGGCATCCGCGGGTCGCTCCAGTCGGCGACGTGGTTGTCCTTGACCAGCGTCAGCAGCTTGCGCTTGCTCATGACGGTGTAGGTCAGATTCAGCCGCGCGAATTCGATCTGCTGGGGGTGATGAATCTCCAGCGCATCGCAGAACCAGTCGTACAGCGGGCGGTGGTCTTCAAACTCGAGCGTGCAGATCGAATGGGTGATGCCTTCGATGGAGTCCGACTGGCCGTGGGCGTAGTCATACATCGGGTAGATGCACCACTTGTCGCCGGTGTGCGGGTGCGGCGCGTGGAGGATGCGGTACATCACCGGGTCGCGCAGATTCACATTCGGCGAGGCCATGTCGATTTTGGCGCGGAGCACCTTTTCGCCGTTGCCGAACTCGCCGGCCCGCATGCGCTGAAACAGGCCGAGGTTTTCCTCGACCGAGCGATTGCGGTAGGGACTCTCGGTGCCGGGGCGCGTCAGCGTGCCGCGGGTCTGGCGGATCTGCTCGGCGTTCTGATCGTCGACATAGGCCAGACCCTTTTCGATCAGTGTGATCGCCCATTCGTAAAGTTGTTCGAAGTAATCGCTGGCGTAGTACTCGTGCGGCCCCCAGTCAAAGCCGAGCCACTTGACGTCGGTGTGGATCGCGTCGATGTACTTCTGCTCTTCCTTTGTCGGGTTGGTGTCGTCCATGCGGAGATGGCAGACACCGCCGTAGTCGGCCGCGAGTCCGAAGTTCAGGCAGATGGACTTGGCATGGCCGATGTGCAGGAACCCGTTGGGCTCAGGGGGAAAGCGTGTGATGACCTTGCCGCCGAAGCGGCCGGTGCGATTGTGCTCGTCGACGATGTCACGGATGAAATGACGGGATGCGGTTTCGGTGCTCATGTGGTGATTGCCCAGACAGGTCCGCGACGCGCCTCGGCGGCGGACAGAACCCTAGTTCGACAGGATAACGGAATGATCATGATGAAGCATGTATCGGCTGTTGCGTCGATTGGTCTTCATCGGCGATCCGGCCGGCCTCGATTTTCGCAGTACGGGAGCGTTTGCTGATCAGCCGATGCCGCCTTTGAGGCCGCCGTCGTCGCCGAACTTGTTCAGCAGGGCGCCGAGGCTTTCGCCGGCATGGGCGGATTTTTCGCCTTTGACGTACCGGCGCAGATCCTCAGCGGATGTCTTGCCGCGCGGTTGGTCGTCATCCTTGGCGGTCAGGGCGCGGATCGAAAGGCCGATGCGCCGCTTGCCGGGGTCGACCTGCGTGATGCGGGCGGTGACCTCCTGCCCGGGCTTGACCACTTGTTCGACGCGGTTGACCCGTTGCTCGGAGAGTTGCGAAATGTGAATCAACCCTTCGACGCCCGGTGACAGTTCCACGAACGCGCCGAAGTCGGTCGTCCGCGTGACAGTGCCCTTGACGTCGGCGCCCTCGGCGAACTGGCCGGCGACGGTATCCCACGGATCGGGGCCGGCTTCCTTGATGCTCAGAGAAATCCGATCCCCGGATTCCGATACCTTCATCACCTTCACGCGCACCGTCGTGCCGACCTGCACCACTTCCGACGGATCGTTCACACGCGACCATGACATGTCCGAAACATGAACCAGCCCGTCAACGCCTGGCAGCAACTCGACAAACGCGCCGAACGCCGCGATGCGCGTGACCTTGCCCTCGCGCATCTCGCCGACCTGCAGGGTCTCGACGAGCTTCTGGCGATTGGCCTTTTCCTCTTCTTCGAGAATGTCGCGGCGTGATAAAACGATCCGCTTGCGCTTGCGGTTGAGCTCGGTCACCTTGCAGCGCAGCTTCTTGTTCAGGTACGGCGTCAGATCCTCGACGCGCGACAGCTCGATCTGGCTGATCGGCATGAACGCACGTTGCCCGGCGACCTTGAGCTCAAGCCCGCCGGTGTTCATCCCGCTGACGACCGCCTCGATGATCTGACCCTGCTGCAGTGTCTTCCAGTCGGCCTTGCCGGCGCCACCGGGCACCAGTAGACGCATCACGCCCGGTTCGATCTGGCCGTCAATGACAAACTCGACACGCTCGCCGACGCGCGGCACCTTCTCGAACTGCTCGGTGTCGCAGACGCCCTGAAGCTTGGCGCCGAACTCCACGAGCACCTCTTTGCCGCGCACGCCGGCGATGGTGCCGATGCGGGTGTTGACCGCGTCGTCAGACGTCTTGCGGCGGGGCGCCCGCGGGGCCTCGGTCTCTTGCATGATTTGCTCCAGCGACTGATCGCCGAGCGCATCGGCGATTTCCTTCTCAAGCTGGGCATCGGGGTTCGCGGGTTTGTCCGTCGGGTGATCGCTCATGGTCAAAGCTCTACAGGGGATCGGTCGCACGCGGCGCCGACATCGGGTCGCAGTTTGAACAAGGCGGTATTGTAGGGCCACGACCGCAGGATGTGAACTGGCCATTGGATGCAAAACGAGTAAACAGGGGCAAAACTGAATCACCCACAAAAAGATCAGGCTGCGGACGTCTGTTGACGCGCCGCAGCCTGAAAGGAGTCGCCGGCTATCCTGTTTCATCCTTGGGTCAGTAAATCGCCTGCAGTCGCAGTCCAAACACCACGCTCATCTCGTCATCGCCCTCGGCCGGATCGATCACGAACTGAACATCCGGCGTGATCTGCAGCCAGTCAGTCACTTCCACGCGGTAGAATATCTCGATCAGCGTTTCATTGGTCAGACCCGGGTCGGACGGATCGGCCCAGACCGCGCCGACAGCCAGCAGGTCGTTCTCGCGACCGAAAAGACCCTCAAAGCCGACGCCGCCGCTGACAGATCGCCGAAAATCGGTGACGTCCTTGTCGCCCTGTCCGTAGCGGAAAAACGGCACCACGTGATCGGCCACTTCCTGGTCGAAACTCAGCGAGAAACCGGCTCCGTCGGATTCCTCCTCGGTGTCGACACCCCAGACGGTCAGGCGGTAGATGCCCTCGCGCCCGCCGCAGTCGACCAGCAGGCCCACCTCGCCGGCGTAAAACCAGTCATCACCGACGGTGTTGAAACCGGTTTCGCGTCCATCGGCCAGCGCATCAGTGGCGCCGAGGCTGACGTAGAGCCAGTCCGTGAAATGAATCTCGGCCACGGCGCCCAGGCCATAGTCGGGGAAGGGGACCGCGACGTTGTTGACCAGCGGGGTCGACAGAAACTGGGTCGTCTCGTCGTTGGCGATGCGGTTGGTGTCGAAGTAGGCCGTGGGATCGATCTTGCCGATCGTGAAAATCAGGGCGTCTTCGTTGACCGCCCAGGCCCACCACAATTCCGTCAGCGCGACTTCCTGATTATCCAGGTCATCGCGAACGCCGAGAATGGACCCGATGTTAGCCGAGAGGTCTTCATTGTTGTCGTGATCGAGGATGTGACCGCCTTCGACGTGGAAGCCGATCGACCCGTTGCCATAGTCGGTCATCAACGGGGTCCACACGCCGGCCAGGTCATAGCTGCCGGAGGTCAGCGTGTCGGCGTTGTCACCGACGGTGTGTGTGGCAGCCTGAAAGATCAGGGTGTAGCCGAATTCAAATTCAAAGTGGTGGTCTTCAGCCAGCATGCGGCGGGGCACGTCGAAGGACCATTCGTGGACGTCCTGGTGGTCGGCCATCGACACCGAACCGGCGTTCAAAGCGATCACGACGATCAACGTGCTGATCATCCGCATCGCAGGGCGGAAAGATGTGTACAGCATGGGAATCTCCAGGCAGGGGTTTGTATTGCGACTGAGAATCATCCTCTATTTATAGATTTCTGGATACGGAGGAATTGATTAACAGGCCGTAAGGGCATCCCCGCCATGCTGATTGGTTGTTTGCGGGTGATGTGTTTTCAGCTCCAAGAAAAAGTAGGGGAGATTTCAGATTGAAAGGCCGGTCAGGTCGGCTGTTTCATCCCTACGTGCAATGCGGTTGGCGACCGATTTACTCGACAGCCTTCGGCGGTCCATACTGCGCCGCGATTGGTTGTATCGAGGCGATCGAATTTCATCTTGAGACAGGAGTGATCCAAATGACCCAGAAAGCCATGCGTATTTATACGGTGTTGTGCGGGATCGGATTGATATTGGCCTCGCAGGCGTCGGCGGATTTGCGGGTCACGATGTCGTATACGACGCACCGCGAATACCAGGCGATCAATGCCAGCGGCGGCAGCACGTTTCGGGCCGGCCCTTTCGACCCGGCGGTGCCGGTCCGCATGCTCGGCGTGGTGGTCGCGGTCAACTACCTGGACACAACGGCGGTGCAGGGCGATGTGTCCAGCCTGCCATATGACATGCTCAACATGGGCGGCGAATGGGAGATCTTCATCCAGGCGATCGATCCGACGGACCCGGGTAAGTACGACTGGGACGATGGTGACTTCGGCGGGACCAAGCTCTGGATGGGGCAGTTGTACGGCAACCACCCGCTGAACGGAGACACCGCTTACAACTACAGCAGCGATGACTGGGCGGCGGAACTGGCCCGGCTGGAAACCGCCGGCGGGACGCTCCCCGACGGGCAGGTGCTCCAGTTGGGCGATCTGATCGAGGTCCATGCCAACACGGGTCTGTTCTACAACGGCACGATGAACGTCAACGAAGGTCATGACAACGACTGGGAGCAAGGCGTGCCGACTGATGGCAGCGGCGACCATGACTTCACCATCGAAATCGTCGAGCGGGGCTACGGCCTGCCGGAGGCAAGCGTGGTCGGTATCGACGAGATCAACACCTTCGATGCGACCCGGGCCACCGGGGGCGAGCACTACCAGGGTACGCGGATCGAACTGGAGCAGGTCCGCTTTGTGGAAACCGGTCAGACCCTGCTCGACGGCTGGACCGCGGACAGCGAAAAGCTGCTGCACGTGGAGGACATCGACGGCAACAGTCTGGCGCTGTGGCTGGGTCACGATGACAGCTTTGATCCGCTTCAGACAATGCCCACAGGGTGGTTTGACCTGACGGGCGTGTTGAATCAGAGCGGATTGACGGACGGGTATTACCTGGTGGTCGCTGATGCGTCGCAGTTTGCGGTGGTGGCGATACCCGAGCCGGCGACGGTGACACTGGTGGGGCTGCTGGGGCTGGCGTTCTGTGGCATGGGGCGCAAGTCACGCAGACGCGCCACGCTGCGACCGGCGAATCATTAACACGCGCGATTGGAAGATGCTTCATGGGCCGATGTGGTTTCACACTGCTGGAGCTTCTGGTCTCGGTGGCGATCATCGCGGTGATGATCAGCCTGCTGCTGCCGGCGCTGGCCGGGGCGCGGACCTCGGCGAAGGTGGTGCGCGTGCATGCGGACCTGCGGCAGATCGATCATGCGTTGATCATGTATGCGATGGACTGGCGCGGGGCGCTGCCGCCGTCCCGCGCCTCGTGTGCCACGCAGACCGAGTACCCGCTACCGGTGGAACTGGCTCAGCGCGGGTATCTGCTGCGCGGGCAGACGACGGCCGGTGGACTGGTCGAGCATGTGAATCTGATCGACGTGTTCAGCCCGGATGGCGATGTGTATCACTTCCGTGCGCCGGGGCCGCTGTGGTTGAACGAGACGTCATTTTTTGCCGAGGGGGCCAAGCTGTGGGCGCCCGATGATTTTCCACGCGGCGAATCATCGGGCGGTCAGTACTACAACGATCCCTTTGAGTGCCCGGCGCGTTATGCGACGTGGAGCGTGGGGCCGGAGCCCGAGGCGGCGAAGCTGTTGATCAATCCCGGGCGCGGGCCGATGCTCCGGCGGCTGTGGTACACCGGCCTCAGCGACCCGGGTTGGATCACGCACTTCCAGGATCAGCGCGAACGAATCTACACCAGTCCGTAATGTCAATTGAAAGGACGCCGATGTCACGAGGGTTTCGACGAGTCGTTTGGGTGATGCTGATCGCGATGTGTGGATCGGCATGGGCGGATGAGGGCCATCATGGGCCGGCGTGGGTGATCGACACGGACCTCGGGCTCGATGACACGGTCGCGCTGACGATGGCGCTGCAGCGTGCGGGCATCGATGTACACACGATCGTGGCGGCCGACGGCGCTTCGGAGGCGACGCAGGCGGCGATTCGACTGGGACGGATGCTCGATGAATTCAACCGATCGGATGTGCGGTTGTACACGGCCAGTGAATCATCAACGGCTGAGGCGCCGCCGTTTCGCGCGTTTGTGAATCAGGCGCTGGGGCGCGTGCTGGATGGTGAGGTGGCACTGAAGGCGCGTGCGTTCGATCCGTCGGCCTACACCGATGAGCATGCGTTGACGCAGGTGGTATTGCTCGGGCCGATGACGAATCTGGCCGCGGCGCTGCGGCGTGATCCTTCGATCAAGTCGCGCATCGGGCGGGTGATCGTGGCGGGGCCGGGTGAAGCTTCACGAAACTGGAACCTGCGACGGGACGAGGCGGCGTGGCGAAGTGTGCGTGAGGCGCAGTTGCCGATCGTGTATGTCGAGCCGACACCGCGGACGGCAGGCAAGCCGGCGGCATGGCAACACGAGGCGATGAGCCTCGGCGCGGGCGCTTCGGTCGGCGAGATGTTCTGGCGCCGCGTGATGCGTGATGAGGTGACACGGGCACACTACTTCGGCGGGTTGACGGTGTTCTTCGATGAACTGGCGGTGTTGTATGCCGCTGAGCCGAGTTTATTCGAGGTGGCGGGGGAGCAGGCCGTGCGCGGTCGAGATGGTGAAGCGATCGCGCAGGGCGTGCGGCAAATGTTGACGGTAGGGCGACAGCGTCGTGTGCCCGTGTTGCTGAGTGATCGACCGCTGCCGGATGCGATGCTGCGGCCGGACGTGGCGGCGCTGCGCGATCAGATCGTTCGACAGCACGGTATCGATGAATGGTCACGCCAACTGGTCATGAACGAACTGCACGACCACCTCGGGGCATATTCCGTGATCGGCGTGAAGATGGGGCTGCGAGCGATGGAATTGCTCAACGCCGGCCCGCACGACGCACGGGTCATCACGCATGTCAAACCTGGGCCGCCGACAAGTTGCATCAATGATGGCGTCATCGTCGCCACGGGCGCGACCCCCGGTCGGGCGATGTTCGAACAGGGTGATGTGATTGCTGACGAGGTGGCGATCGAGTTTGTGTGTAACGGTCGCCGGCTGGTGCTCTCGCTGAAGCCGGAGTATCGGCAGATCATCCGCCGCCGCATTGGTGCGCTGGTGAAGCGGTATGGGTTGGAAGATGATGAATATTGGGTTCAGGTGCGCCGCTTCGGGTTGGAAATCTGGTCGCAGTGGGACCGGGTGCAATTGTTTGACGCCCGCTGGCCGACTCGGGATGGGGGCAGGTAGCAGGGTGTTTCCCAGTCGCTATAATGCCTTTCATGCACGGAAGCGGTGTCGCCGGGGCGGCGCCTGACGCAGGTTTTTGGAGCACCGACCATGGGCATTGAACTGGCCGCAGAAAACATCATCACGACGCGCCTTCGCGAGGTGGTCAACTGGGCTCGCCGATCGAGCCTCTGGCCGCTGCCGTTCGCCACCGCGTGCTGCGGCATCGAGTTCATGGCCACGGCCTGCGCCCGTTATGACTTGGCCCGTTTCGGGGCGGAAGTGGCGCGATTCAGCCCGCGTCAGGCGGACATGCTGGTGGTCGCCGGCCGCGTGAGCGTGAAGATGATGCCGGTGCTGCAGCGCATCTACGAGCAGATGACCGAGCCCAAGTGGGTGATTTCGATGGGCGCCTGTGCTTCGACCGGTGGTGAGTTTGACACGTATGCCGTGGTGCAGGGCGTGGATCAGTACATCCCGGTCGATGTGTATGTGCCGGGCTGCCCGCCGCGGCCGGAGACGCTGATGGAAGGCATCATGGCTCTGCAGCGTATCGTCGACCGCGATGGTCTGCCGCCGAGCGGGGGCCAGCGTCGTCCGCTTCAGATCGCCATTCAGCCGACCCACGAAGTCCGTCCGCAGCCGGTGCCGCTGACCGTCGGTGGACATTGATTTCGCATGGGGCCACCCCGGCACGTTCACCGAATCCGCTGTGGGGGGATCGCCCAGATGTCGGGGTTGTGTGTTGTTAGCTCTTGTCTTTTCAGCATTTGCCAATATATAAGCCTGGCTGCTTCTGGACCTGCGGGTATCTTTTTTGTGAGCGCAGTTGTCCTGTGTTCCGAGATAGCTATAAACAGGTGATCGCAGCGGGCCCCATGCACGCTGATACCTCGCTCCCACAAAGCCCTCGTTGAAAGGATGCTCCACGATGACGACCGCCGCCGTACCTACGCGCAACCAGAAGCTGATTGATTGGGTCGATGAGATGGTCGCCCTGTGCAAACCGACCTCGGTGCACTGGTGCGACGGCTCCGAGGCCGAATACGACGCGCTGGCCGCTGAATTGGTTGAGTCCGGCACCTTCATGAAGCTCAACGAAGCCAAGCGACCCAACAGCTACCTGTGCCGCTCAGACCCGGCCGACGTGGCCCGCGTCGAAGACCGCACCTTCATCTGCTCCAAGTCCAAGGAAGACGCCGGGCCGACCAACAACTGGGCCGACCCCGACGAAATGAAGGTCAAGCTCAAAGGTCTGTTCGACGGCTGCATGGCCGGTCGCACCATGTATGTGATCCCGTACTCGATGGGACCGATCGGTTCGCCGATCGCCCACATCGGTGTTGAAGTCACCGACTCGGCGTACGTCGTTTGCAACATGCGGATCATGGCCCGCATCGGCCAGCCCGTGCTTGACGTGCTCGGCGATGCCGGCGAGTTCGTGCCCTGCCTGCACAGCGTCGGCTCCCCGCTCAGCGACGGCCGCGAAGACGTCGCCTGGCCCTGCAATGCCGACAACAAGTACATCTGCCACTTCCCCGAAACCAAGGAAATCTGGTCCTTCGGTTCCGGCTACGGCGGCAACGCGCTGCTCGGCAAGAAGTGCTTCGCCCTCCGCATCGCCTCGGTCATGGCCCGCGAGCAGGGGTGGATGGCTGAGCACATGCTCATCCTCAAACTCACCAGCCCCGAAGGCGTCGTCAAGTATGTCGCCGCCGCTTTCCCATCGGCCTGCGGCAAGACCAACCTCGCCATGCTCCAGCCGACGATCCCCGGCTGGAAGGTCGAAACCATCGGCGACGACATCGCCTGGATGAAGTTCGGCAAAGACGGCAAGCTCTACGCGATCAATCCCGAGTACGGGTTCTTCGGCGTCGCCCCCGGCACGTCTGACAAAACCAACTACAACGCCATGCGTTCCTTCGACGCCAATGGCATCTTCACCAACGTCGCGCTGACCGACGACGGCGACGTCTGGTGGGAAGAAATGACCGATGAGCCCCCGGCTCACCTGATCGACTGGAAGGGCAACGACTGGACGCCGGATTCCGACACCCCGTCCTCGCACCCCAACGCCCGCTTCACCGCGCCGGCCGGTCAGTGCCCCGTCGTCGCCCCCGAATGGGAAGACCCCGCCGGTGTGCCGATCGATGCGATCCTCTTCGGCGGGCGTCGCGCTTCGACCCAGCCGCTGGTGATGGAAGCGTTCGACTGGACACACGGCACCTTCCTCGGGTCCATCATGGCCTCGGAGAAGACCGCCGCGGCGACCGGCGGCCTCGGCCAGCTTCGCTTTGACCCGATGGCCATGCTGCCGTTCTGCGGTTACCACATGGGCGACTACTGGCAGCACTGGCTCAATCTCGGCGCCACCGACGGCGCGCAGATGCCGAAAGTCTTCTACGTGAACTGGTTCCGCAAGGACGACAACGGCAAGTGGCTGTGGCCCGGCTTCGGTGAAAACTCCCGCGTGCTCAAGTGGGTCTGCGAGCGTTGCGACGGTGCGTCCACGACCGTGGAGTCACCGATCGGCCTGCTGCCGACGCCCGATGCGCTGGACCTCGATGGCCTGGACATCCCCGCTGAAGACCTCGCCGAACTGCTGGCGGTCCGACCCGCCGAGTGGCTCGATGTTATACCCAGCGTGGAAGATCACTATGCCAAGTTCGGCGACAAACTCCCGGCCGATCTCAAGAAGCAGTTGGACGCTTTGAAGCAGCGTCTTGAGCAGGCCAAGTAATACAACCGGATCGGCGGTTTTAATATGCCGCCGTTTCATGTATACTTAAAACTCACGGACCCGCGACGCTCCGAGCGCCGCGGGTTTTTTAATGAGGCTCTCAAACGTCAGGTATTTTCGGATATACGCGTTTTTGACTCACACCTGTGTGTATGCAAAGATAAGACTCTTTGATCAAACTATATATCGAATTTTAAAAACCCCTCCGGGCAAGAGGAACCGCTGTTATGGCCCAATTGGCAACTGTACTCAAGCAGGAAATCCGTCGTCTGGCGCGTCGTGAGATCACTTCCGCCAACTCCACGCTTCGCAAGCAATCGGCTCAATATCGTCGTGATGTCGCCGATCTGAAGCGACAGGTCGCTGATCTGACACGTCGTCTGGATTTTCTGGAGAGACAGGAAAAACGTCGCATCACCAAAACCCCGTCCCCGCAGGCTGCAGAACGTGTTGCCGAAAACGCCCGCTTCTCGCCCAAGTGGTTGTCGTCGCATCGCAAGAAGCTTGGTCTGTCCGCTGCTGACTATTCCAAGCTCGTGGGCGTGTCCGGCCTGACGATCTACAACTGGGAACACGGCAAGTCCAAGCCCCGCGCCAAGCAGCTTGCCCAGTGGGTCGCCGTGCGCGATCTCGGCAAGCGCGAAGCCCTCAAGCGCCTGGACATGATCGAAAAATAAATCCGATTCGCTACAATCTGCCCATGAGCGAATCGATCATTGTTACCCGTTTTGCCCCTTCGCCCACCGGCCATTTGCATGTGGGCGGGGCACGCACTGCGTTGTTGAACTGGGCTTATGCCCGCGGTCATGGCGGCAAATTTCTACTGCGCATCGAAGACACCGATCAGACGCGATCGACCGCCGCCGCCGAGCGGGCGATACTTGACGATCTCAAATGGCTCGGGCTGGATTGGGACAACGCCGACGATGAGCCCCGTCAGTCGCAGCGACTGGACCTCTACAACGATCACATGCGCCGCTTGCTCGAAGCCGATCGTGCATATGAGGACGACGGCGCGGTGCGCTTTCGCATGCCTGATCACGATGTGGTCGTCGTCGATCAGGTGCTCGGCGAGGTGCGCGTGCCGGCCGGACAGACTGAGGACTTCGTCATCCGCAAGCGCGACGGGTTTCCGACGTACCATTTCGCCGTCGTCGTCGACGATGCCGACATGGGCGTCACCCACGTGATCCGTGGCCAGGAGCACCTGTCCAACGCCCCCAAGCACGTTGCCCTGCAACAGGCCCTCGGCCTGCCCACACCGGTCTACGCCCACATCCCCCTCATCTTCAACCCCGACGGCTCGAAGATGTCCAAACGCGACAAGGCCAAAACCGCCCGCGCCGCCGCGCTGCAATCCGACCTCAAAGCCCGGGGACTGCCGTCCCCGGGGCTCAACGACGCCCTTGGCGATTTTCTCGATAAAAAAACAGACGATCTCGACATCGCCCTGGCGATTGCCGCAGAACTGAATCTTCAACTGCCCGAAATCGACGTGTCTGACTTTCAGAAAAGCGGATATTTCCCCGCGGTTTTGTGCAACTACCTGGCCCTGCTCGGGTGGAACCCCGGCGGGGACGTCGAAAAATTTGATAATGCGTTTTTATGCGAGCGGTTCGACTTTAATCGTGTCGGCAAGAAGAACGCGAAGTTCGATCGCGAGAAGCTGCTGGCCTTCAACGGTGATGCGATTCGCGAGATGAGCGTGAGTGATTTCGCGACGGCATGGCGAAACTGGTGCGCGGATTATCGACGTGATTTCTATGATCAATTTGACGAGGCGGCGTTCGTCAAGCTCGCCGAGGCATATCACCAGCGTACGCGCGTGTTCAGCGAGGCGTGCGACATGGCGAAGTTCTTCGTCGAGGATTTCGACGGGTACGATGACAAGGCGGTCAAGAAAAACCTGCTGAAAAACGACGGCGAAGGCCTCAATGCCTTGCGGCAGTTTCGCGATGAGTTGGCGGCGCTTGACCCCTTTGATGGCGCCGCGGCACACGAGTTGATTAAATCCTTCTGCGAACGGACCGGCATTGGGATGGGCAAAGTCGCCCAGCCTTTGCGGATTGCCGTCAGCGGT
Organism: Planctomycetales bacterium ZRK34; assembly: GCA_014873095.1. GTDB lineage: Bacteria > Planctomycetota > Phycisphaerae > Phycisphaerales > Zrk34 > Zrk34. Next base: position 69,256 of record CP050848.1, on the reverse strand, counting down.
TCGGCCGTCACGCCGCCGATCGATCTGACGCTGGACCTGCTGGGGCGCGACACGACGCTGGGGCGGGTTGACCGTTGCCTGGAGGTTTATGCCGCAGATGCCTGACAACAGCCGCACCAAACTGTTGTACACCGCTGCCACCGAAGGCGAAGCGCAGATGCTCGTGGATCATCTGGCGAGTTTTGAGATCACCGCATCGGCGCAGGGTGGCACACTGAGCTTTGCGCGCGGGGATATTCCGCTGACGCAGCAGACACTGCCGCAGGTGTGGGTCTTTGAGCGAGATTACACCGATGCGATGCAGGTGCTCGACGCATGGGTTCAAGAAGCTGTGGACCAGGAGCCCGGCGAAGACTGGACATGCGTTTCGTGCGGCGAGAAAGTCGAAGGCGTATTCGATCAATGCTGGAACTGCGGCGGGGCGCGACCCGCGGATGCCGAGGAAGACCAGGCAACATGAATTATTGGCTGATTAAATCCGAACCGGGCGCCTGGTCGTGGGACGACCAGATGGCTTCACCGAAGAAGACGACCAACTGGGACGGCGTGCGCAACGCGCAGGCGACCAACAACCTCAAGGCGATGAAAAAAGGCGACCGCTGCCTGTTTTATCACTCGGTGTCGGCCAAGTCGGTCGTCGGCATCGTGGAAGTCGTCAAGACGTTTTACCTCGACGAACGGGACGAGACGGGGCGCTTCGGGCAGGTCGACATCAAGGCGGTCAAGCCGTTCAAGCAGCCGGTGACGCTGGCCGAGATCAAAGCGGAAAAGTCGCTGCAGGACATCGCGCTGATCCGTCAGTCACGCCTGTCGGTGATGCCGCTGCCGGCCGCGGCGTACAAGAAAATCTGCCAGATGGGCAAAACAAGCTAACCAACTAAAACACCAACCAACGAGTCAAAGATTATGAGTCTGATTGTTACCGGCAGCATCGGCATCGATACCGTCATCACCCCGGTGGGGCGCGCGGAGAATGTGCTCGGCGGGTCGTGCGTGTACTTCTCCGCGGCGGCGAGTTTCTTCACGCCGGTTCGTCTGGTGGCGGCGGTCGGGGAAGACTTCCCGGACGAGCACATGGGGGTGTTTGAGCATTTTGACATCGACACGGCCGGGCTCGAACGCCGCGCCGGCGCCAAGACCTTCCGCTGGACCGGCGAGTATCAACAGAACATGAATGACCGCGAGACCCTGGCCGTCGAGCTGAACGTGCTCGGCGAGCAGCTTCCGCCGGTGCCCGAGGCGTTCAAGGATTCGAAGTTTATCTTCCTGGCCAATACTCACCCGTCGGCGCAGCTGGCCTTGCTGGAGCAGTTTCCCAACGCCGAACTGGTCGTCGCCGACACGATGGACCTGTGGATCAACACCGCGGCCGAGGAACTGGCAGCCCTGCTGAAGAAGATCGACGGGCTCGTGCTCAACGACTCCGAAGCGCTGCTGCTGACCGGCGAGACGAACATGGTGATCGCTTCGCAGAAGATTGTCGAGATGGGGCCGAAGTTCGTGGTGATCAAGAAGGGTGAGCATGGTTGTCTGCTGAATCACACCGATGGCGTCGCCGTGCTGCACGCATATCCGTCGGGCAATGTGGTTGATCCGACCGGGGCTGGTGACAGCTTCGCCGGCGGCATGATGGGATACCTGGCCTCGGACCAGGTCAGCGATCACCTTGACCTGGGCGCGATCAAGCGAGCTTTGGCCTACGGCACGATCGTCGCCAGCTACAACATCGAATCGTTCACGCTGGATCGCCTGCGTGAGATCACCCGCGAAGACATCGATCGCCGCCTTGCCGAGTACGCGGACATCATTCGATTTGATTAAAGACATCAACCGCCAGGAGCGCCAAAATGCGAAACCACAGATAAACACGGATGAACACAGATGAAAAGCTGAATTCTAATCTGTGTTGATCTATGTTCATCTGTGGTTAACTCTTCTTCCTTTGGCGCTCTTGGTGTCCTTGGCGGTTCAATCAGTATGCCGGACTATCATGTCAAACGGTGTTTTATCGCGTTGCCTGTCGACGAGGCGATGGTGTGTGATCTGCGGGACGTGGTGCGTAGCATCGAGATCGACGGCATGCGGGCCACGGAGCCGGAGAAGCTTCACGTGACGGTGAAGTTTCTGGGCGATGTCGGTGATCCGGAGATGCCGGATGTGCTGGAGGCGATGCGGTTGGCGGCGGAGGATGTTGAGCCATTCGAATTGCAGTTGATCGGTGTGCGGTACTTTCCGAATCCGCGGCGCATTCGTGTGCTGGCTGCGATGCTCGATGAGCCGGAGCCGGTCATGCGGTTGCAACAGCAGTTGGATGACGCCTGTGATGCGATCGGGTTTCGCCGCGAAGGTCGGGCGTATCACCCGCATGTCACACTGGGGCGATTCAAGCGAGCACCGAAGCATGCGCCGGATATGCGACTGGTCGAAACACCGGAGGCGGTGCTGCCGGTCGATAGGATGGTGCTCTATCAGTCGATCCTGCATCATCACAGCGTTGAATATGTGAAGCTGGCTGAGGTGATGCTGGGGGCGGTCAATTGACGGCGGTCAGCAGGTGCTCGAGTTTTTCCAGCGAAGCGTGCAGGTGGTGGGGATGAGCAGCACGCATGGGATCGGCGGGGGCGACGGCGGCGACCAGGGCACGGCGGATGTTGGCCAGGCGCGGCCAGTTGGGCTCGGCGCGGAGGCCTCGCTGCTTGCGTTCGTTGGAGATGAGCTTGACGATGTCGCGATCGCCGAGTCGTTGCGGCTGCGACCAGAATAGATGCTCGAAGTAGACCGCATCCTCGATCCAGTGGCCGATGTGAATGCGGGCGAGGTCGAACAGGAAGGCGGGGCCTTCGGGCGCGGGATGGCAGGTCATGGCGTTGCCGAGGTGCAGGTCGCCGTGGCACCAGTGGGCGGTGTCGCGCTCATCCCAGACTTTCATGAGCTTTTTGAGTTTCTTCTGAAATGCCTTGAGCGCGACATTCCAACGTTGGGCTTCGGGCCAGCCGTTGTCACGCACAGCCTGCCGGGCGCGTTTGAGAAAATCGGCCCACGGCTCGCGGCGCGGTTCGCCGGTGGCGGGATGGAGCTCGGCGGCGGCGTAGAAACGCCCAGCGACATTGACCAGCAGATCAAACTCAGCGCCGTGCCACTGCCCGTCGAGCGGGCCGTGCTCCAACTGCTGCATGATGACCCAGGCCAGGTCATAACCGGCCAGCGCTTCGCCGCTGGCGAAAAGCTGCGGCACGATCTGGCCGTGCTCGTGTTGATCCGGCTGCAGGCGACGAAGCCACTGCAACTCCTGCGGCGGCACGGGAAACTTCACGACGGCGGGGCGCTCGACCTCGTCGTCGGTTTTGTAGGTGGTGAACCCCGTGACAGCTCCACCGGCCTGCCAGTCGGTGCGAAACCAGCGGATCGGGCTGATCCGACTTTCGCAAGCCGAGACCAGCGCCGGGGCCAGCGCGGTTCCGATCTGATCTTCAGCCATGGTCCAGGGGTGGTGGGGCGTGGTCGATGAACATGCGTGTTGACAACATCATTGGGGGCGAGCGTAACGGGTCATGGCCACGTCGAGCAGGGCGCTGCCCATCTGCTGGATCGGCGTGTAGTTGCCATTTTCAAGCAGTTTCTCGGTGTACTTGCGGCTGAGCGTGTTGAACTTGCGATCGCGGAGGCCGGCTTCGACCCGCAGGTAAACGTCCTGCAGCGACTTCTTCTCGCCGCCCTCGAGCTTTTCGAGCGCGACCCAGCCGTAACCGGGATCGATCTTCGTGCGATCGGTGTGCTGACCGACGGACAGGCTCTGAATTTTCTTGTTGAGCTGGGGCCACGACAGCAGATTGGCTTCGGACAGCTTGCCGTCCAGCTTTTGCGGATCCATCAGGCCGGCCTGCGGAGCGCGGAAAATGCCATATTCGTCGGTGACTTTCTCGAATGAATCACCGGCAGCCAGCGCGGCATCGACCTTGTCGGCGGTCTTCTCATCACGAACGATGAGCACACGCAGCGTGACGGTCGGTTTGGGGTTGAACTCATCGTAATGATCGTTGTAGTAGCGTTCGACTTCCTGCCGCGTGACGTAGATTTTCGGGTAGAGCCTTTCACGCAGGTATTTCTGGGTCAGCAACTGCTGGCGGCGGGCTTCGAGCTCATCGGCGATGCCGTGACCCTTTTCCTTCATCAACTCATCTTCGGCCTTGGCGGCGACACCGGCGCCGAAGTTCGCCAGAATCTTCTCGCGTTCCTGCTTGAGATAGCCGAGCAGGCCGAGCTGTTCACGCTCGCTGAGACCGCGCTCGGCTTCGGCGAGAATCATGGCGTTGGTTACGCGGCTGCGCAGGTCGGCGTAGATCAGTCGCTCGGCTTCGGAGCGAAAGACCAGTCGCGGCTGGGATTGGCCGAGACGTTCGAGCTGCTCTTCGCCGATGCCTTTGAAGATGGCGCTGGCGTAGATCGGCTTGCCGTTGACCTGGCCGACCATGGCGTCGACGGTCCACTCGTTGGTTTTGTCATTGGGAGCCGGCAGCGGGGCGGGGCTGGTTGAGGTCGTCGCGGAGGCATCCGACTGGCTGGTCGATGCGGTCTCGGCGACGGCCATCGGTCGGGCAGGCGTGTCGGTGTGAAAGTCTTGCGGCGACAGGTGGCCGGAGGTCTTCTCATCGGTTTGGGTCGCCTGCTCCTTGGCGCAGCCGATGCAGAAGCCGGCGAGCATGGCCGCGGTCAGGATGGCGTTCACGATGTTCTTCTGGTGCATGCAACCCAAGCGTCGTCTCCGGTATACCCTGGAATCGAAATTCCCCCTTAGCGCCTGACAGTTTAGGCGTTTGTTCCTGCGGACGCCAACGTCGTTCGCATCGTCGTGGGCGGTCCTCTATACTGCTTATTCACAACGATTGATTCTTCGATTGAACCCGATTCGATTCTGGAGCCCTCATGTCCGATCAGCCGCAAAACGAATCCCCGAAACTGCACATCGATTCCGACTGGAAAGCCCAGGCCCAGGCGGAAAAGCAGAAACTCGCCGCCGAAGCCGAAGCTCAGGGCGCCGCCCAGGGCGGTCCCGGTGAATTGCCCCCGGCGGACATCAAAACGCTGATTTCCACCATGGTGTCGCAGGCCCTGCTGTACATGGGCGCGATCCCCGAGCCCAGCAGCGGCCAGCGGATTCTCCACCTGGACCTGGCCCGTCACAACATCGACATGCTCGGCGTGCTCGAAGACAAGACCACCGGCAACCTCTCCGACGAAGAGCAGCAGCTGCTGACCCAGGCGATCGTCGAGCTGCGCGCCAGCTTCGTGGAACTGTCCAAGCAGGTCGCGGCGCATCAGGCCCGCCAGGCAGCCGGTGGAGCCCAGCCGCAGCCCGGTGGCCAGCAGCCGCCTTCATCAGGTGGCGAAGCCGGCGGTGGCGGTATTGTCATGCCGTAACATGGCTTGGCGATGCCCCGAAACTCGCCTGGCTTTTTTCAAAAAATATTGTTTGTCCTGTAAGAATACGCCCACCTCGGCAGAGTAATGATGCCGAGGTGGTTTTTTATGTTCAGATGGCGAGGTAGTGCTCTCATGGACGACTCTAAGCGCATGCAGCAACTGGCGATGGCCTGGACAAAAGCCCAGCCGGCTGTGGCTGCATTCATTTCGTCTATGGTCGGCGATTTCCATCAGACCGAAGACCTGCTTCAGAAAACGGCCGCCGCCGTTGTCGTCAAATATGACACCTATGACGCTCAGCGATCATTCACCGCATGGGCGATCGGCGTGGCGCGACACGAGGTGCTGGCCCACCGCCGCGCCTCCGCTCGAGATCGCCACGTGTTCGACGAACACATCATCGCCACAGTCGCTGATGCCTTTGCCGCAATTGAATCAGAGTTTGACCCGATGAAGCAGGCGCTGGCCCATTGCATGCAGCACGTGACCGGCCGCTCGCGTCGATTGTTAGAGCTTCGTTATGCCGGTGATCTGGATCTGCCGCAGATTGCGGATCGACTTCAGATGAAACCCAATGCCGTCTATGTCGCCCTGCATCGTGCCCGTCACATGCTGCGTGAGTGCATCCGACAACAGCTCAACAAGCCGGACCACCCATGAACGATCCGCTGGAACTCATCGAAGCCTGGCAGCAAGGCACGCTGAACGACCAGCAGGCCGCGGCGCTTGCCGAGTGGCTGCGCGATCCGGTTCATGCTGAGACCTTTGCGCGCGAGGCGTTTATTCATCAGCGTCTGCGTGATGTGCTTCACAACACTGATGTGTATCCAATTGAAGCCCACAACACGCCGACGATGCGTCGCCGTCGAAGCATCTGGTTCACCGGGGCGCTCGCGGCTGCAATCTTGTTGGCTGTGTCTGTCTGGTTCGTGTTCTACCCGGTCGCTGAAAAGCCGACACAGGTGAACTCACTGGCCATGCCGGTTGCCATGCTGTCAGACTATTCGGCAGACGCGGTCTTCACCGGGACATCTCAACCGATGAATCTGGGCGAGGGGTTGTCCATGGGACCGGTTCGTCTGGCGTCCGGCGGGGCGCAGGTGATGTTCAAATCTGGTGCTGTGGTCGACCTGATTGGGCCGTGTGAGTTTGAGTTGACTGGTCCCAATCGCGGGCATCTGACCAGTGGGTATGTCAGTGTATTCGTTCCGTCTGGAGCGGCTGGTTTCACGATTGAAACAGCCAGCCAGCGTTTTATCGATATGGGGACGCGCTTTATTTTGTGGACGACCCCCGCAGATGGCGCCACGCTGCATGTGCTCGAAGGCATGGTCATGGTCGAAGACCGCGCGGGCGGCTCATCAGGCCAGACGTTGCGGCGAGGGCAGGCTTGGAGCCGGGCAAACACGTCGGCTCCGTCACAGATCAGCAGTTTCGTGGTGGATGATCAATCTCCGGCCCGCCTGAACTTTGAGTATCACTTCGGCATGGGAATGACGATGCCGACATTCAATTGGGATGCCTCACTGGCCGGCGGCGAGCCTTCGACATGGAGCAGTCATTCTGCACAGACAGGCCGGCCGCTGAGTTGGCATTTGCGTGGGCTGCCCACAGGGGAACGTGATACTGCCCCGGCTTTCGTTGACGTGACCGGATCATCAAGCCTGCCCATCACTCGCGCGTGCCGGTTTGCAGGTGGGTTTGCCAGTGCTGTCATCGAGCACACATTGCCTGGCCGCAACGAAAACATGACGTTGGAACTCGTGGTCAAACCCACGGACCTGCTTGGCCGCGAGATATTGTTTGAAGCCGGTGGTGATGCCAATGGCTTCAGCCTCTTGCTGGACGGCGTCGACCTCAAGTTGCGTTTGGATGAAGACAACGTTGCTGATCTGGCAGATGATCGCTTCCTGGAGGCAACGCATCGTTTGAGCGATCGCGATATTGCCGATTACATGCAGATCGCCGCAGTCATCGATCTCGACAATGATCGCATCGAGCTGTTTGTGAACGGCCGATCCGTTGCCGCAGCCCAGCCACCCCATCACGGTACGCCGGCCGGCAATCTGCGCGGTTGGGGCGGTGGCAACACCGATGCACTTGGCAGTGCCAATGCCTACGGTAATGAAAACATCGGTGGAGATGATCAAGATGACCTCCGCGACTTTACTGCATTTGACGGGTGGATCACTGCGGTGCGGTTCTACCAGAATCAATGCCTGACCCCGAAACAGATTCAGAGCAACTATCAGGCGATGCGTCGTGTTCCTCGCGCACGAGCCACACTTCTGAAGGAGTCAAAATGATGAGACGAGTGAGACAAGGACTGTTCGTGTTTGTAGCCACGATAGGTTTTCAAGCGGCGGCATCGCATGCAGCCACCGCTCCATCAGCGTTATATCTTTTCGATGAGCTATCCGGCACGATCGTGACGGATTCAGTCGGCTCTAACGATGGCTCGTTGATCACTCCGGCCAACGTCACGCAGGGAACTGGAGGTGTATTCGGCACGGCTTACAACTTCGTTAGCGATTCGGCCAGCGGGGGTATCAACCTCGGTAATTCCTCAATCATTCAGCCCAACGATGACTTCACGATCACGATGTGGATCAACCCATCATCGTTGGATTCTTTTGACCGAATTATCGAGTCGATGGGTGGATCAGCTTCGACGGACCAGGGCCTTCGACTCGACCTCGGCGGCGCTCCGGGGGATAGCGCCCGTGTTCTGATTCGCGATGGTACTGGGGCGAGCGCCACGATCCAGCATTCGCTGAATATGTCCACGAATCAATGGTATTTTGTGGCGGTTCGTTTCGATAAAGATGCGGCGTCCGATCAATTGCAATTGTCTGTGCTGGATCAGGTCGACGCCCCGACGGCAGCCAACATCAATAATGGAACCAGCGGCACCAACATTGCCGCCAGTATCCAGACCAACGGTATCCTCTACGAAGCCGGATTGGACACGACCGTGGCGTCCAAAGGCGCCAGCGGTACGGTTGAAACCTCCAACGGGTACAACGGTCATATTGATGACCTGGCTTTTTACAGCTCGGTCCTGACCAATGATCAGCTCAATTTTGTGCGCCGATTCGGCGCCCAGACCGTGATGCCCACGATTGGCTGGGATGCGGAAGACACATCCTCGACCACCGCCTCATCCTGGGCATCAAATATCGATGACGGTACGCCACGCACGTGGAATCTCAGCGGTGACGCAGACACTCCGGCCCTTGTCGATGTGTCCGGCCCCTCCGAGTTCCGCATCGATAAGGCGTACCAATTCGTCGGCAACACGGGGTTTGCAACGTCTTCGAGCCCCCTGCCGAATCGCGGTGATGACGTTTCGATCGAACTGTATATCAAGCCGACTGATCTGACCGGTCAGGAGGTCGTCTTCGAAGCCGGCGGTGATGCCAACGGATTCAGCATTCTTCTGGACGGTGATCAACTGAAGCTTCGTTATGACAACGATTCGGTCAGCGACCTTGCCGGCGCCAATTTTCTGCAAGTGGCTCACACCCTGACTGCCGCCGATATCACCGACTTCATCCAGGTCGTTGCGGAGATCGATCTTGGGAATGATTTAATCGAACTGTTCGTGAACGGGGAGTCTGTCGGGGCCATCGCGACTGCCAATGCCGGAACGGCCGCGGGGAATATCGGGTCATGGGGCGGCGGGAACAACGACGCCCTGGGCTCGGGTACTGCTTACTCAGCCAGTGATATTGGTGGTGATGATGGCGCCGACCTCGACAGCTTCCGTGCCTTCGACGGACTCATCGGTGTCGTGCGTTTCTACAGCGGCACGTTGTTGAGCGATGATCAAGTGCTTGGCAATTACCAGGCCATGCTGGTTCCAGAGCCCGCTTCGATGAGTCTGTTGCTGATCGGAACGATGGGGTTGTTGCGCCGGCGTCGATAAGTGGCGAGTTTTTGCGAGATGCGATGATGCGCCAAAAGGCCTTCACATTGATTGAGTTGTTGGTGGTCGTGGCCATCATTGCGCTGCTGATAGCGATTCTTCTGCCGGCGCTGACCGCGGCCCGTGAGACGTCGAAGATCGTCGTCTGTCAGTCCAATCAGCGTCAACTCATCATGGCAAACATCATGTATGCCAATGAGCAGAGGGACTGGTATGTTCCGCTGAGCACGCCGCCGGTCGTGGATTCGGTGGGTTGGGGCACGCGCTGGATGCAGAACGGGCTGTACCAGAAGATGCTCGGGGCACACAATGATTCATCGGTGTGGTGGGGGCTCTCGGTCTGGCCCCGCAATCTGCTATGCCCGAATCAGCCGGTCAACACCCAGGAAGCCGATTGGAACATGTGGCGTGTTTACGCCTACAACCGCACCGGTATCAAGTCCAACGATCCGATGCAATACTTCATGGGTTACAAGAGGCAGGATGTCAAACAACCAGCCTGGACGGCCCAACTGGTTGATGCATCTGACTGGCACACCGAGATCAATCACGCCAACTACCTGTTGTGGTGGGATCTTTACGATGAAGCCTTCGGCTCAGGAGCCTGGCAGATGGTCGCGTATCGCCATCTTGAAGGGGCCAACATCATCCACTTCGACGGACACGGCGCTTACTACCGCAAAACAGAAGCTTGGGTTGATGGGAGTCCCACAGCCAATCAGCGTATGTGGAAGCTCCTCAAATAACACGCCGTCTCACGTGGTGAACGACTCATGGTCGAGTCGGCAGGTGTCCATGCGGATCAACTCGAAGTTGCACAGGCACATCAGCGGCTTGCCGATCTCGTTGGTGCGCAGCACGCCGTCGGGATTCAGACTCAGCAGCAGGTGATTGCCCGACAGATTCAACGGCTCACATCCGGCGTGGCGAATCTTATCCTCGGCTCGCTGGATCATCGCGCGGTAGCCGGCCTCGTCGATCAAGCCATAGTCGTAGACCGTCAGCGCGTCGGCGGACAGGGTGATTTTGAAATCGCCTTGGGCGTCGCGTTGGATCTGGCGTTTGTGGTCGAGAGTGAGCAGGTATTCATCGTCACCGCGTGATGTGTCCAGGAAGCCGGCGGCGAGCAGGCGGTTCTGAATGTTTTCGTAGGTGCGATCGTGATCGGCGCGGGTGATCAGGCCGTCGTCCATCGCCTTGCGCAGGTCGATGAAGCCGAGCCGGCCGGCGCGGACCTCCGGGCCCTGCGGGTCGACGCCGCGCCAGTGGCCCCAGATCACGTAGTAATCATGATTGGGGCTGAGAATCGGTGCGTTTTCCGGGGCGGGGGTGTGCAGGTCGTTAAAAAATCGATAACGTCGATTGTCCAGCAGGTAGCCGGCCTTGACGGATTCATGACCGGTGCGATAGATCGCGCGCGGGTGGATACACGTGAGCCCCGCTTTGCGGAGCGACTCGGCAATGGCGACTTCCTCAAACGGGCTGTTGTACCCATACTCGCGGATGCGCTTGCCGGCTTCGTAAAACGGGTCCATGTGGGGCCGCTCGCCGACGCGCGATTGCCGATAGACCACGTGAATGTTGTCGCGCGTGCGGGTCCGGTACACCTCGTGGGTCAGCGCGAGTTTGACACGTGGCGTGCGGCGCCAGCGATCAGTCAGAAAGAAGTCGAACAGCGCCGGGTCTTTACCCACAGCCCAGATCAGTCCGCCGTTGGGCGCTTTGCCGAATACGTAGTCGACGCCCAGCACCTTCACGCGCGTCAGCCCAGGCGGCATCTCCGCGGGGATCTGTTCCGGCGCTTTGGATTGAATCGACCAGTAACGCTCGCGCTGGGCGTGTTTGAATTCCTGGTGGTGAGCTTCGGTGTGTTGAAGCAGCTCGAAGTCGACCAGGCCGTAGGTCAGATGCCCGTGACGTTGAACCATGCCGGGCTTGCGATGGTGCTGGCGGAGAATCAGGTGGGTGGGCTTGTTGTCGAGCACGCGGAAGCCGGCGGCGCGAAGTTCCTCGATCGCGCGCGGCAGCAGGGCGTGAAAGTCGACCGACTTGATCTGCCCCGACTTCATCGCCTGCACGGCATTGATGCCTTTGATCCACTGAAAGATCATCATGTAGTCGCGGCGGATGTCGAGCTGGATGGCGGCGCCGTTTTCCTGTTGATCTTCCTTGAGGCGGCGCTGATGTGAACGGAAGCGGCTGTGCGTGCGGCCGGTGCGCCAGAGTTCAAACTCCTGCGGGGGGACATAAATCGCCAGCGGCTTCTGTGTCAACAGCGGCACGCGCCCCGGCTGGCGCGAGCGCTGACGCAGCTCCATCATCATCGAGAACTCTTCCATCGGACTGTTGAATCGTGCCGTGGCGATCTCTTCGGGTTTGACGTCGTCGGGGAATGTCGTGGCGATTTCGAGCGGCACTTCCTGCCCGACGCGTGAAAACTTCACAACGATTTCAACACTGCGATGATGCTCGATGGGTTTGGTGCTGACGTAGTAGACATGACCGGTCGAATCGGGCAGCCGCTGGCCGTGGCGGCAGAAGTACTGGTCGGCGTACCAGTTGATGGGCATGAGTTGGCGGGCATGGGGCCAGCCGTAGCGCGTCATGTAGAGGTCGCCGCCGCGCTGGGTATGGATGTGGGCATAGTCGACGCCGAAGGCCTGCACGCGGTGGGTGCTGGGCAACTGGTCGAAGGGGGTGTCGAAGATCGAGGCCAGCGTCTGCAGTTCGTCAGGGTCGAACGCCGGTCGCGTGGGGGTGGTGGACATGACAAAACGCCTCCGCGTCGTCCGCAAACACAGGACGCAAAGTGATGATCTTCACAGCATAGCGACAGTTGGAAGGCCGTAAACGCACCGTTTCACAAAGCAGGGATTCCCTGACCATGGGCGGGCCTGGGTCCGGGAGGCCTTAGTGTCGGGCGTGCATATTGGATCAATATCGGTCAAAATACCCCTATGCAATACGAATCCAAACTGCCGTACCACACCAAGCGCATGCACGCCGCCGCGATCTACTGTTCTGACGGCCGCGTGTGTGAACAGTACGACGACTTTCTGCAGCACGGGCTGAAACTGCCGCGCTACGACCGCGTGGCGCTGCCCGGCGGACCGGCGTGTCTGGCCGGCTATTCACAGGCGCGGCTCGAAGAGGCTGGCGTCATCGATGAACTCAAATTCCTCGTCGACGCCCACGGCCTGCAGCGCATCGTGCTCATCCAGCACGAAGACTGCGCCTTCTACACCAGCCGCCTCGCCGCCGGCACCACCTCGCTGGAGCAGTTGCAGAAGGCCGACCTCGTCCGGGCCGCCTACGCGATCCGCCATGCGATGAAGATGGACACGATCGACGCCTTCTTTGCCCGGCGCACCGAGCAGGGCGTGCTGTTTGAGCCGGTCGAGCTGGAATAAAACACACGATGCGACGTTTAATCGTGCGTGGTAGTATTAAGCAGCAAGCCGAGACTCATCTCAAGGAGTGATCACGATGATTCATGCCTACGCTGCACGCAAGCAGGGCGGCGCCTTCGAGCCGTTTGAGTACAACCCCGGCGAGTTGGCTGCCGATGAAGTCGAGATCGCCGTCGACCATTGCGGCATCTGCCACAGCGATCTTTCCATGCTCGATAACGACTGGGGCCAGACGACGTATCCGTTCGTCGGCGGTCACGAAGTCGTCGGGCGCATCATTGCGGTCGGGCCACTGGTGCCGAATCTGCAAGTTGGCGATCACGTCGGCGTCGGCTGGACGAGCCGATCGTGCATGCACTGTGATCAATGCATGAGCGGGCATCACAACCGTTGCGCTTCCAACGAGGGATTGATCGTCGGGCGTTACGGTGGTTTCGCCGACGCGGTCAGGTGTCACTGGGCATGGACGACGAAGCTGCCGGAGGGGTTTGATCTGCGTGAAGGCGGGCCGCTGTTCTGCGGCGGCATCACCGTGTTTCAACCGATCGTGCAGCATGCGATCAGGCCGACGGCGCGCGTCGGCGTCATCGGCATCGGCGGGCTCGGCCACATGGCGCTGATGTTTCTGAACAAGTGGGGCTGCGAGGTCACCGCTTTCTCAACGTCGCGCGACAAGGAAGAAGAAGCCCGCCGCATGGGCGCTCACGAGTTCGTTGCGACCAAAGAACCCGATGCACTGTCGAAGCTCACCGGCAAGTTCGATCTGATCGTGAACACGACCAATGTGCGGCTCGACTGGGACGCTTATGTCCAGACCCTCGCGCCCGGCGGCGTGTTGCACACCGTCGGCGCGGTGCTCGATACATTCGGCGTGGCCAACAGCTTCAACCTGCTGATACAGGAAAAATCGCTGTCGGCCAGTCCCCTCGGGCCGCCGGCCACCGTTCGCAAGATGGTCGAGTTCTGCGCCCGCCACAAGATCGCGCCGATCACCGAGCACTACCCGATCGACAAGATCAACGACGCGTTCGAGAAGCTGCGCTCCGGCAGCCCGCGCTATCGCCTCGTGCTCGACATGCATTAAACCGACATAGATTTACCGAAGGAACAGGCCATGTTGAACCGTCGACAATTCGTGCAGAACTGCTCAGCCGCCGCCGCAGCATTGATCGCCCCCGGCGCGCTGCGTGCCGCCCCGGTGGCCGGTGTGCCCGGCTACCTGAAAGACTTCGCCGGCATTTACGCGACTGATCCGCATGCCGCCGCACTCAAGTGGTTCGAGCAGGCGAAGTTCGGCCTGTTCATGCACTACGGACTCTACAGCCAGCTTGGCCGCGGCGAATGGGTCATGTTCCGCGAGAAGATTCCCGTCGAGGAATACGAAAAGCTCGCTCCGACTTTCAAGCCCGACAAGTTCGATGCCGATTTCATCACCGACCTCGCTCTCGAAGCCGGCATGAAGTACGTCAACCTGACCGCCAAGCATCACGACGGTTTCTGTCTTTTCGATACCGGGCGCGGGTCGTGGAACTCCGTCGCCACCGCCGGTCGCGATCTGTGCGCCGAGCTGGCGGAGCAGTGTCAGAAGAAAGGCCTCGGGTGCTTCTTCTACTACTCCCTGCTGGCCGACTGGCACCATCCTTATTTCTACCCGCGCCAATACAACTTCATGGCGCGCCCGGATTACAAGACCCAGCCCGATCAGTACAAGTACGAAAAAGACGAAGACTTTCAGAAGTACCTCGACGACGCCCTGGGCCACGTCAACACGCTGCTGACAAACTACGGCCCCGTCGCCGGCATCTGGATTGACCCACTGATGGGTTTTTACGGCCGCCCGGACCTGTTCCCGATGCAGGAGATTTATGACGGCATCCGCAAGCGCCAGCCGCATTGCCTGATCAGCGCCAAGCAGGGCATCACCGGCACCGAAGATTTCGCCGCCCCTGAGCGGTCGGGTCGTTCGCTGGAAGACATCATCTCCAAACGCTACGGCGAGAAGGCCGGCGCCATCGCCGCGCACGCCTGGGCCTCCAACAAGACCAAGCACAACGAAATCTGCGACACGCTCCAGCCGCACGTGTGGGGCTACAAGGCCGCCGATGACGACAAGCATCTGGACGCCCCCGAGGTTCGCCGCCGACTCGCCGCCGCGTTCGACATGAACTGCAATCTGCTGATGAACACCGGCCCGCTGCCCGATGGCTCGATCCACCCGATCGATATCGGCACGCTGCGCACCGTCGGCCGCCACATTCGCGATGAGGGTTATCCCGCCCCGGCTCCCATGACGCAGGAACCCGCCCACAAAAAGAAGAAAGACAAGGCCGGCGCCGCCGCTCAGTAATCGCCTCGCAATACCCGCGGCGATATGACGTTGACCCGTCATGTGGAATATTTGCGTATGTCAATGCAAATATCCGAATATGATGAGGTTGTCGCGGTCGCTGCGCCATTCGCGGCGAGCCGACGCCACGGATTGTGAGGTTCGATCATGACACAGGCTTTGAAATTCACACGCATGTTTTCGCTGCTGCTGGCCGTGACGCTGACAGCCGGTGTCGTGTGCGCCGAAGCGCCCAAGCCGGCGCCCGCCAAGAAACCAGCCCCCGCGTACAAACCCGGCCCGATGTTGCAGCGCATGCTCAACGGTCCGATGAAGCATTTCGACGAGATCGTGTTCGCCGTGCGCGTGCCCGGCCGCGATCACTGGTACGTGACCTTCGGCAATTATTCATGCACCTACGGCCCGCCCAAGGAGCGAGCCTTCAAAGAACAGGACGGCGTGCTCTGGGGCTACGGCGAAGGCGGTCGCCTGTGCAAAATGAACCTCCGCACCGGCAAGATCGTCACGCTGCTGGACGATCCCAAAGGCGGCGTGCGCGATCCGCAGATGCACTACAGCGGCAAGAAGATTCTCTTCTCCTATCGCCCCGGTGGAACCCACACCTTCCATCTCTACGAAATCAACGTCGACGGCTCGGGCCTCAAGCAACTGACCGACGGCCCGGATGATGACATCGAACCGACGTACTGTCCCGACGGGTCGATCGTGTTCTGCTCGTCGCGCTGTCGGCGATTCGTCAACTGCTGGTACTCGCGCGTCGCTACGCTCTACCGTTGCGATGCCGATGGTTCCAACGTCCGCATGCTTTCGTCCAACAACGACCACGACAACACCCCCTGGGTGCTGCCCGACGGTCGCGTTCTTTACATGCGATGGGAATACGTCGACCGCTCGCAGGTGCATTACCATCACCTGTGGACGACCAATCCCGACGGCACCGCCCAGATGGTTTACTACGGCAATCTCAAGCCGGGCATCGCCATGCTCGATGCCAAGCCCATTCCCGGCACCGACAAAATCGTCTCCGTGTTCAGCCCCGGGCATGGTCGGCCTGAGCATCTGGGTTCGATCGCCGTGGTCGATCCGAATCTCGGCCCGGATGATCCGGCGGCTGTGAAGGTCGTCAACAAACGCAATAGCTGGAAAGACCCGTACGCGCTGAGTGAAGACTGCTTCCTCGTGGCTGACCCCAAGGGGCTGTACGTGATGGACGGCTCGGGCGCGACCGAGTTGGTCTATCAACTGCCCGAAGCCGAACGCAAGACGTTTCAGCTTCACGAGCCGCGCCCGGTACGGGGGCGGCCGATCGAGCAGGCCCTGGCGGATCGTGTCGACCTCAAAGACCCCACCGGCACGCTGATTCTTCAGAACGTGTACGAAGGTCGCAACATGGAGGGCGTCAAGCCCGGTGCGATCGACAAACTGCTCGTGCTCAAGCAACTGCCCAAGCCGGTGAACTTCTCCGGCGGGATGGAGCCGCTGACGATCGGCGGGTCGTTCACGCTTGCGGAGATCGTCGGCACCGTGCCGGTCGAACCCGACGGTTCAGCCTACATGCAGCTACCGGCTCTTCAGTCGCTGTTCTTCGTCGCGCTCGACAAGCAGGATCGCCCCGTCAAGCGGATGCACAGCTTCCTCGTGCTCCAGCCCGGTGAAAAGACCAGTTGCGTGGGTTGTCACGAACAGCGCACGCAGGCGCCGAGTTCGGGCGGCGTGCTCAACCTGCAGGCGGTGCGCAAGTCGCCGGCGAAGGTGCAGCCGATCAAGGACATCCCGCGCGTGATCGACTTCCCGCGGGACATCCAGCCGATTCTCGACGAGCACTGCGTCAAGTGTCACCGCGCTGAGAAGTATGAAGGCCGCGTCGATCTGACCGGCGACAAAACGCAGCGCTACACCATGAGCTACCGCACGATCATTCATCGTGGTCTGATCAACGATGCGCGTAACAAGCCGACGAGCAACTATGAGCCGTATTCCTACGGCTCGGTGGTCAGCCCGTTGATGAAGCTGATCGACGGTTCGCACTACGGCGCGAAGGTCAGCGATCACCAGCGCAAGATGATTCGCCTGTGGATCGAAACCAGCGCGACTTATCCCGGCACGTATGCATCGCTCGGCAACCCCGATGCGTATGCGCATCTGCCCGGCAAGGAGATGACCAAACGCTGCGGCAGTTGCCACCTGCACGATAAGAAGCTCAGCTTCCCCGGCGGTCGCGTGGGCTACCCGATGACAGTCGTCAACGTGTCGCGCCCCGAGATGTCGCGTGTGTTGCGGGGGCCGCTGGCCAAGGAGGCGGGCGGACTGGGCGCCTGCAAGGAGATTGTCTTCAAGGACACCAAAGACCCCTTGTATCAACAGATTCTCACGTCGATCCGTCATGCCCATGAATCGTTGATGAAGATTAAGCGATTCGACATGCCGGGCTTTCGTCCCAACGAGCACTACATCCGCGAGATGCAGCGGTTCGGGTTCATCCGCAAGGATCTTCCGGCGGATGCTCCGGTTGATGTGTATAAGGTCGATCGCGCGTATTGGGATTCGTTCAGGTGGAAGGTAGATAAGAAGTCACCCGATATGTGAGTTGTGGCACAGCCGCCCTCGGCTGTGCTGAAGGTAGCACTCGCACAGCCGAGGGCGGCTGTGCCACAGATTTGTGTTCCTATATCGGTTAGACTTCCGCGATGAGCGCTGCGGAATCAACACGACGCGAAGGCGTGGTCATTGCTTGCCGCCGTGAGGACGGGCGGTGGCTGATGGTGCGCCGATCGATGCATGTTGCGCGGGCGCCGGGGGCGGTGGGCTTTCCCGGCGGGGAGATCGAGCCGGGTGAAACGCAGGCCCAGGCGGTCATCCGTGAGGCGAAGGAGGAAGTCGGCATCGATGTGAAGCCGATTCGTTGCGTGTGGGAATACGACTGGCCGGATACACCGTGGTATCTGTACGCCTGGCTGGCCGAGTGGGTCGACGGCGTGGTCACACCCGAGCCGATGGAGATCGCGGAGGTGCTGTGGCTTGACGCCGAGCAGGGGGCTTCGCACCCGGACGCGCTGCACACGTGTGCGCCGATGTTGGCGGCGCTTCAGCAGGCGGCGGAGTAGTAACCAGTACCAGACGCTTCGCTGCGCTCAGCGTCGGCGTGGGGGATATCAGGCGGGGGCCAAGACCAGGGCGCTGCGGGCGGGCAGGTAGATCTGCAGGGACTGGTCGCGGCCGTACATGGGGGTGTCCTGCCAGACGTATTTGCACCCGGGAGCGACGAGGCCCTGGCCTTCGAAGTCCGTGGCGTCGGTGTTTATCACGAGCTTGTAATCGGTCTGATCCGGCACGGGGATGCGCAGGTCGGAGTACGACTCGTTGGGGTGGAAGTTGAAGGCGAACACGAGCGGGCCGCGGCGGTAGACGAGCTGGCGGGTGTCTTCATGACAGACCAGCTGCTCGATCAGCGGATCATTCAGCAGGTTGTACTGTTTGTCGAGCTGCTGCATGGCGCGGTCGAAATTGTTCAGGCCCTTGTAGCGGAGATGGTCGGCGTCGACGAGGCTCCACTGGCGGCGGGCGTGGTGGTACGAGAAGTTGTTGCCTTCGCGGGGGAAGTCGATCCACTCGGGGTGGCCGAACTCGTTGCCCATGAAGTTGAGGTAGGCTTCGCCGGCGAGCGTGAACGTGATCAGGCGGATCATCTTGTGCAGCGCGATGCCGCGTGCGATGACGACGTCCTGCTGGAAGATGCTCATGCCCTCGTACATGTGTTTATCCATGAGCCAGAAGGCGAGGGTCTTGTCGCCGACGAGCGCCTGGTCGTGCGACTCGGCGTAGCCGATGTGTTTTTCTCCGTGGCGGCGGTTCAGCAGCGTGCCGAAGATGCTGCCGAGGTTCCACTGCTCGTCGGCCTGTTCCTTGAGTGTTTTGATCCAGAAGTCGGGCACGCCCATGGCCAGGCGATAGTCGAAGCCGAGTCCGCCTTCGTCGGTCGGGCGAGCCGTGCCGGGCATGCCGGACATGTCTTCGGCGACCGTCACCGCATCGGGGCGCACGGCATGAATCACATCATTGGCCAGCGTCAGATAAGCCACGGCATCCCAGTCGGTGTTCGGCGAGAAATAGTCGTCGTAGCTGGAGAAGGTCTTGCCGAGGCCGTGGTCGAGGTAGAGCATGCTGGTGACACCGTCGAAGCGGTAGCCGTCGAAGCGATACTCATCGAGCCAGTAGCGGCAGTTGCTCAGCAGCAGGCGGAGGACTTCGTACTTGGAATAGTCGTAGCACTTGGAATCCCACGCCACGTGATCGCCGCGCGGCGGGCCGTGGAAGTATTG
Source organism: Planctomycetales bacterium ZRK34 (assembly GCA_014873095.1). Classification (GTDB taxonomy): domain Bacteria; phylum Planctomycetota; class Phycisphaerae; order Phycisphaerales; family Zrk34; genus Zrk34. Next base: position 49,831 of record CP050848.1, on the reverse strand, counting down.
ATGGTCGGTGCCGTCGAAGCGGTTGAGCCCTTCGGCGGTGTTTTTGACCATGTGCGAATGGACGATGTCCATGATGACGCGCAGGCCCAGGCCGTGAGCGGCGTCGATGAGCTGCTTGAGTTGGTAGGGCGTTCCGAAGAACGACGACACGGCGAAGAGATTGCTGACGTGATACCCGAACGACCCGTAATACGGGTGCTGCTGGACGGCCATCAACTGGACCGTGTTGTACCCGAGGTCGGCGATGCGCGGCAGCACATTCAGACGGAATTCATCGAAGCTGCCGACCTTGCCTTCTTCCTGCGACATGCCGACGTGACCTTCGTAGATGCGCAGGCCGCCGTCGATGGTAGTCGGTGATTCATGCTGCCAGACGTAGGGCTCGGGCGGTTGCCAGTAGTGCCCGACGAATTCGATGCTGTTCGGCACCTGCGTCACGCGCTTAATGTATGCGGGGATTTTGTCGCCGGCCGAGCCCTGCGAAGCGACGAAGACTTTCACGGCCGTTTCATGCGTGAAGCGATCGGCGTATTCGGCATCCGGCAAAAAGCACGACCACACGCCGTAGGCGTCGCGCCGCATCGGGTTGGCATCGCGCGACCAGTTGTTGAACTCGCCGATCAGCGACAGCATCTGCGCCCCGGGCGCCCACTCGCGGTACCACACGCCGGGCGCGCCGTCTTTTTCGCCCCGGTTGAAACCGAAGTAGTGGTGGGCCTGGGAGACTTGCCCGGTCAGTCCGCCGGCGTCGTCGAATTGCCGGCGCACGTTCTGGATGTGTTCAAAGCGCCGGCGCAGCACCTCGCGGTGAGGTTCCAGCCAACTGTCACGTTCAATCAATCCGGTGCCGTCAGGTTTCATGGCCTACAGCATATCACAAGACCCGGCCACAACGCGAAACGGCGAACCGGTCAACTGAAGATGCGGCCGATGTCGTGGAAGGTCACGACAAGGAAGATCGTGCCCAGCAGGATCAGTCCGGCGACGGTGATGGCGGACTGAATCTGCGGCGAGACCGGCCGGCCGCGCGCCTTTTCGATCATCAGCAGCACAAACAACCCGCCATCGACGATCGGCAGCGGCAGGAAGTTGATGACTGCCAGGTTGATGCTGATCAGTCCGAGGAAGAACAGCAGATACGGTATGCCCTGCTCGGCAATGCGCGAGCCTTCGACGGCAATGCCCACCGGGCCGCGCAGGTTCTTGACCTTGACCTCGCCCTGGAACAGGCGGGCCAGCGTCACGTAGGTCTGCCACATGAACAGGTTCGTTTTGTCGAAGCCGATGCGCACCGCGTCGACCATCCCGTCGGCCTGCTGCATCACGCGCAGCATCTGGAACGACGGCAGGGCCACACCCCAGCCGAGGTTCTTGACGGTGTCGATGTCTTCCTGGGTGAGCTGAACTTTCTGCTTCTGCGATTCCTCGCCGAAGATCGGCAGCGTGTAGGCGACATCGACCGGCCCGGGGGACAACTCCGCCACGGCCAGGCGCAGCGCCGTGAAGCTGTCGATCTCATGATCGCCGATGCGGCGAAGCTGCGTGCCCGGTTTCAGATTCAGCGAGGCAAACGGTGATTCTTCCAGCACGCGGGCGATGTACGGGGCGTCGTAGGCTTCTTCGAGCCCAACGCCCAGCTTCGGCGTTCCGACGACTCCGCCGCCCGGTGTCACCGTCAACTCTTTGGTCTGGCCGTCGCGCACCACGGTCATCTTCAGCGGCTTGCTGCCGGTGGCGGTGACGATGTCGATGATCTGACGGGAACTCGGCCAGGGGGTGTCGCCCAGCGAGGCGACGATGTCGCCGGGTTCGACTATGCCTTCGACGGCGCTGCCATCGACGAGCATCTGAATTTTGGTCGCGGGCGCCAGGCCGAGGATGTTTGCGACGAGTTCGCCTTCATCCGGTCCCGGGCCGGGGACTTCCGTCAAGGAGAACCCGGTGCGCGGCGTGATGGAAATGGTCTGCTTCTTGTCGTCGAGTTCGAAGGTGAGCTGGACGGGCTGGCCGCCGGCCTGCTCGATGGCGTTTTCAAACTGCCAGTAAGCATTGATCGGCTGGCCGTTGACGGCGGTCAGCGTCATGCCCGGTTCCAGGCCGTAGCGATCAAACAGCTTGGCGAGTTCCGAGCCTTCTTTGAGCTTGCCGGAGATCAACTGCAACGACAGCGGCGAGGAGATGCCGATGTACTTAAGCCCTTCGAACTTTTCGTTGGCGACCGGGCGCACATCGAAAGTCAGTTGCTGGGTCTTGTCACCGGTCTGATCGGTCGGGCGTTCGACGACGAGTTGGACGGATTCACCCGGCCCGGCCAGCGCCGAGGCGATGCGAACGCTCGTAAAATCGCTTGGTTCATCCCCATTGACCTGCACGATCTTGTCACCGGATTCCAACCCCTTGATTTCGGGATGGTCGACGGCGACGGCCTCGGCGGCGGGAGAGCCGGCTTCGACATAACCCACCTCGGCCGGGGGGAAAGCCACGCCGTTGAGGAAAGCGATCTGAAAGAAGATCACGGCAAAGATGGCGTTCATGATCACACCCGCGCTGACCACGCAGACGCGCGCCCAGATCGGTCGGCGGTTGAACGCACGCGGGTCGTCGCTGATGGCGGTCGGGTCCAGATCGTCCTGGCCGAGCATCTTCACGTAGCCGCCCAGCGGCATCCAGTTCAGCCGGTACTCGGTTTCACTGAGGCCGAGTTCGGCGTTGGCGCGGTCGATCTCGGCGGGTGTGACCAGGCGGCCGTCGCGCGTGAGCATGCCGGTCTGCGGGTCGATCTCACCGCCGAGAAACTGGGCGACGCGGCGGTTGTAGTCCGGCTCGGTGGTGCCGACACGAAAGCCGATGCCCTTGCGCCAGCAGACCAGGGCGTGGCCGAACCCGATGGCGAACTGCGTGACCTTGACGCCCACCCACTTGGCCACGAGGAAGTGGCCCAGTTCGTGGACGAAGATGATGAAACCAAAGCCCAGGACGAGCAGCGCGATCGCCGCAGCCCCGCTGATGTTGGTCGTAAGATCCATGAAAGCTCCAAACGTTGCCTTGGCCCACCGCAGACAGTCTAGCCGCGAGCCGGCGGCATGCGTGTTAGATGTACATTATCGGCCAATCCGCTGCCGGACAAAAGTTCGGGCGGTCTGATCGGCCGCAAGAATCGTCTCCAGATCGCGGGCCGGTTGTATCTCTACGGCGTCCAGGGCCTCGGCGTTCAGTTCGACAATCCGGCCGAACGGGATTTGACCGCCCAGAAAGGCCTCCACGGCCGCTTCGTTGGCCGCGTTGAGCACCGCCCCGGAAGTGCCGCCGGTTTCGATGACCCGATACGCCAGGCGGATTGAGGGGAAACGCTCATGGTCCGGCGGCTCGAATTCCAGCTTGCTCAGGGCCGCCCAGTCCATCGGCTGGCTGCACCCCGAAGCCCGGCTCGGCCAGGTCATGGCGTACTGGATTGGCGTTTTCATGTCCGGGGCGCCGAGTTGGGCCAGCACCGACTGATCGGTGAACTCGACGAAGCTGTGGGCGATCGACTGGGGATGAATGATCACGTCGATCTGGTCAGCGCCGAGGTTGAAAAGCCAATGGGCCTCGATGATCTCCAGCGCTTTGTTCATCATCGTGGCCGAGTCGATGGTGATCTTGGGACCCATGCTCCAGGTCGGGTGGTTCAGCGCTTCTTTAACGGTGGCTTTGCGGATCTGTTCCAGCGGGGTTTGGCGGAAAGGTCCGCCCGAAGCGGTCAACACGATGCGTTTGATCGCGCGGCCGTTCTGTTCGGGGGCGGAAGTCTGCAGGCATTGGAAGATCGCCGAGTGCTCGGAGTCGACCGGCAGCAGGTGGACGCCGTGTTGCTTGACGCGCGGCATGACCAGTTCGCCGGCGGCGACAAGCGTTTCCTTGTTGGCCAGGGCGATGTCCATGCCGCGCTCAATGCCGGCGAGCGTGGCGGGCAGTCCGGCGGACCCGACGATCGCCGCGGCGAGCATCTCCGCCTCGGTGGATTCAACGAGTTTCAAGGCTGCGTCCGGTCCGGCGAAGATGGTCGCATTCGGCAGGGCGGCGCGCACCTTGTCGGCCGCACATGCTTCACTGACCGCCAGCCGCTTCACGTTGAACTTGCGCGCCTGCTCGATCAACTCATCGGCGCGGCGACCGGCGGCAAGCCCGACCACTTCGTACGCGCCATCGAGATTCTCGACGACGCGCAGGGTGTTGACGCCGATGCTCCCGGTGGAGCCCAGCAGGATCAGTCTGCGTGAACGATCAGCGGTCATGACTCGGATTCCGTCGCGGGGGTGGATTCAGGTTCGGATTTGGACTCGGACCCGGACTTGTCGGCGTCGGGTTCTGCGCCGGCATCTGCGGCCGGGGCGTCATCGGTTTTCTTACGTCGGCGGCGGCGAGTCTTTTTCTTCGGTGGGGTTTTGGGCTCATCTTCGGCCGCGGGCTCTGCCGGCTCGGGTGTCTCAGCGGGCGGATCGGCAGGGGGGGCGGACTCGACGGCCGACTCGGGCGCGGGCTGGTCAGATGACTCATCGCCGGCGGCTTCATCGGTTTGTCCCGATGATTCGCCGTCGTTGTTTTTGTTCTTGCGATGGCGTCGACCGCCGCGTCGGCGTCGGCGTCGCTTTTTCTTGACCGGCTGCTCGCCGTCGGTTTCAGTGGATGATGTTGCGTCAGAGGGGCCCGGCTCATCACCCTCGGTTGGCGGAGCGACCGAAGCGCCCTCATAGCCGGACGCCTGAGCATCATCCGCAGAGGCTTCGGGCTGATTGTCTGATGGCGTCGTATTCTCCGCTTCACCCTCACCGCTTGACTTGCGACGGCGTCGGCGCCGGCGACGGCGCTTCTTCTTGCCGCCTTCAACGCTGTCATCCTTATCGTCCGACTCATCTTTGACGGGCTCGGCCTGGACGTCGGCCGCGCTGCTGTCGGATTTGTCCTTCGCCTTGTCTTCGTTTTCGTCCGCGTCGTCAGGATCGCTGAGCAGCGTCGGCTGAGTGCGCTCGAATTCCTTGACATCTTCGAGCGTGATCTCATCGGCCTTGACGAAGTTCGGCTTTTTCAGTTTGGCCAGCTTTTCAAGGTCGACCTTGTTGCCGGAGGTGTCGAAGCACACCAGTCGCACGGTGTCCGGGCCGGCGGCCAGATCGATGTCGACCACGATGTCCTTGCGCGACCGTTGCTCGAGGTTCACCAGCGCATCGCGCTTGCGGTTGGAAAGCTCGGTGATCACATCCGCCGAGGCCAGCAGTTGCGCCCGGGCGACGCGGTCGTGACTCAGCGCCACCGCCAACTCACGCATCACCTTCAACACGACCGACTCGGCCGACAGCACCTGCCCGCTGCCCATGCAGGTCGGGCACTCGTTGTAGATCGACTTTTTCAGCGACGGACGCATCCGCTGACGCGTCATTTCGAGCATGCCCAGGTCGCTGATCTTCAGTACCTTGGAGCGGGCGCGATCCTTCTTCATCGCTTCGCGGAAACGGCGCTCGACCTCACGCCGGTGGCGATGCACGTACATATCGATCAGATCGAGCACGAGCAGGCCGCCGAGGTCGCGCAGGCGAAGTTGGCGGGCGATCTCGTCGACGGCTTCGAGGTTTGTGCGGTAGGCCGAGTCTTCGGAATCTTTCGCGTCGCGAAACTTGCCGGAGTTCACATCGATGGCGACCAGCGCCTCGGCCTGGTCGAACACCAACGACCCGCCGCACTTCAGCGGAACCTGCCGCTCGTTGATCATCTGAATCTGCGGTTCGATCTCGAAGGCGTCAAACAGCGGCACCGGCCCGGTGTGATGGATCACCTTCGTCGTCGTGCGCGGCATGGCGATGCGGAGAAACTGCTTGCTGCGCACCGCGGCGATGCGGTCGTCGACGACGATGCGCTTCACATCCGAGGTCACCACATCGCGCAGCGTGCGGATGATCAGGTCTGACTCGGTGTACAGCTCAGCCGGGCCCTTGCCGACCTTCATCCGCGCGTTGATGTCTTTCCACAAACGCAGCAGGTAGTTGAGGTCGCGCTTCAGTTCAGTCTTGGTGCGCTCGAAGCCGGCGGTGCGCACGATGAATCCGAGATCCTCCGGGGGATCCAGCTCATCGAGAATCTTGCGCATCGCTTTGCGCTTTTCCGGATCATCGATTTTGCGGCTGACCCCGTGCCGCTCCATCCACGGCATCATCACCAGAAAGCGCCCGGGGATCGACAGGTAGCTGGTGACGGTCGGGCCCTTGGTGCCGATGCCTTCCTTGAGCACCTGCACAATGATCTCCTGCCCGCGGCGCAGGCACTGCTGGATCGGCGGGCGTTCGCGGCGGGGGGTCTTGTGACCGACGCGCTCGGTGTCTTCCTGGTGCTTGCCGGGGAAGTAGCGCGGGTGCAGGTCGGTGATGTGCAGGAAGCCCGAACGCTCCAGACCGAAGTCGACGAAGGCGGCCTGGATGGACGCTTCGACGTTGGTGACGCGCCCACGGTAGATGTTGCCGACGTGCAGGTCGGCGCTGGTGCGTTCGGTGTAGAGTTCTTCGAGCCGGCCGTCCTCGGTGATGGCGATGCGACACTCCTCGCCGGGGACGTAATTGATCAGCATGTCTTGCTTGGCCATGTGGCGAACTGTTCCTTCGGCCGCGTCGCGCTTCCGGGGCGTCCACCGTAGAGGACGCCACGCCGGGGCGACGGGGCCTTTGTCTGGGCCTCGGCCGGCTGATCCGGAGCCTATCCGGTTCAGCATCGACGTCGGCGATGTTGTTTGCACCCGCAGGTCGAAGCGCGACGCGCTTCAGACGATGGCACGACCATCGAAAACCTCGGGTGCGACTTTTCGGGTCTCTTCCCGCAGATAGTTGATCACCTGCCGCTCGGAATCATAACTGGCCACGCGTCGCGCCACGCGCTCGCAGTCCTTGATCGAGACGGCCCGGATCACACGCTTGATCTCGGGAATCGCCGCCGGCGTCATGGAGATGGTTCGCAGCCCCATGCCGATCAGCAGCATCACATATTCGATTTCGCCGGCCATTTCACCGCAGCAGCTCACGTCCACATCGTGACGCTTGGCCGAGCGGATCACGTCCTTGATCAGCGCCAGCACCGCCGGGTGCGCCGGGCTGTACAGATTGGCCACGTGCTCGTTGGACCGATCGACCGCCAGCGTGTACTGGACCAGGTCGTTGGTGCCGATCGAGAAGAAGTCGACTTCCGTGGCGAAGGCTTTGGACATCAGCGCCGCCGAGGGCACCTCGACCATCATGCCGACCGGGACGTTGCGGTCGAACGGAACCTTGCGTTCTTCCAGATCCTCCATCACATCGTTGAGGATCATCCGCGCCTGTCGCAGCTCGAGCATGTTCGAGATCAGCGGAAACATCACGCGGATCGGGCCGTGCGCGCTGGCCCGCAGGATGGCGTTCAGATGCGTCTTGAACATCGTCAGGTTCTGCAGGCAGAACCGGATCGAGCGACAACCCAGAAACGGATTGGCCTCCGGCACGCGCGCCTGACGCTGAGTGTATTTGTCCGCCCCGAGGTCGAGCGTGCGGATCGTCATCGGCTTGCCGCCGAGCGCTTCGATTGCAGCCTTGAACGCTTCGTACTGGCTCTGCTCGTCGGGGTCGGTTTCCGTGGAGAGAAACAGATATTCGGTGCGGTAGAGTCCGATGCCCTCGGCGCCCTGCTCCAGGGCCGGGGCGATCTCGTCGGCGAATTCGATATTCGCCTGGAGTTTGACCACGACGCCGTCGGAGGTCTCGGCCGGCAGTTCACGCAGGTCGATCAGCTCGGCCCGATGCACGCGGATGCGCTCCAGCGTGGCGCGATACTCGTCAAGCTGATCCGGGTCGGGGTTGATGATGACCAGCCCGCGGTTGCCGTCGACGATCAACTGGTCGGTGTTGGACACGACGCTGGTGATGTCTTCGAGGCCGACCACGGCGGGGATGCCCATGGCGCGGGCGACAATGGCGGTATGGCTGGTGCGCCCGCCCACGTTGGTCAGCAGGCCGCGGATGTGCACCTTGTCCAGCGAGGCGGTCTGCGAGGGGGTTAAATCATGGGTGACGATGATCGCTTCGCGGTCCAGCGTTTTCAGATCGGCCTGAACGTCCTCGACCAACTCGTGCAGCACGCGCTTTTCGACATCGTAGATGTCGGCGACGCGCTCACGGAAGACCTCATTGGTCTGGGCCATGAACGTCTGAGCGTATTTCCGCATGACGATCGACAGGGCGTACTCGGCGGTGACCGCCTCGTCGTCGATCATCTTGTGGATGGTGTCCAGCAGCGCCTTGTCTGAAAGCATCGCCAGGTGGAACCCGAAGATGGCGGCGAGCTCGCGGCCGTGGTCGGATTCGACGGACTTGCGGAGCTTGTCGATTTCCTGCCGGGCGCGGCCGAGGGCTTCGTCGAGTCGGGCATGCTGCAAGGGCAGATCGGCGCGCGGCACGGTGCGCCGAGGGATCTTGTGATCCTCAACGTCCAGCACCATCGCGGGGCATATCGCCACGCCTGGTGAAACCGCGATGCCCTTTTTAATTTCCATGTTCGAACTCGACGTGCGTGACCCACGATAGGAAACGACTTACTTCAACAACGCGACTGTTGGAGTATAGACGAGTCCCACGGACGGCGTCTTGCACTTACTTGAGCGCTTTGGCGAGTTTTGCCGCCTTGTCGGTCTTTTCCCACGAAAAAGAGGAATTGCCGAAGTGACCGTGGTAAGCGGTCTGGCGGTAGATCGGCCGGCGCAGGTCGAGGGTCTTGATGATGCCGCGGGGCGTGAGGTCGAAGTTTGCCCGGATCAGCTCGACGATCTTTTCCGGGGCGATTTTGTTGGTGCCGAAGCAGTCGACGTGCACGCTGGTGGGCTCGGCGACGCCGATCGCGTAGCTGAGCTGCAGTTCGCAGATATCCGCGAGCTTGGCGGCGACGATGTTCTTGGCGACGTAGCGGGCCATGTAGGCGGCCGAGCGGTCGACCTTGGACGGGTCCTTGCCGGAGAAGGCGCCGCCGCCGTGGCGACCGCGACCGCCGTAGGTGTCGACGATGATCTTGCGGCCGGTCAGGCCGGTGTCGCCGTGGGGGCCGCCGATTTCGAACTGGCCGGTCGGGTTCACGTGGATGACGACCTTCTTGTTCCACAGCTTCTTCGGAATAACCGGCTTGATGATGTGCTTGATGACTTCCTCACGCAGCTTCTTCTGCTTGGCCTTGCCGTTCCACATCGGGTGATGCTGCGTCGAAAGCACGATGGTGTGCACGAACTGGGGCTTGAGGCCTTCGTAAGCGACGGTGACCTGGCTCTTGGCGTCGGGGCGCAGGCCCTTGATCTTGCCGGAGCGGCGGACCTTGACGTGTTGGTCCATCAGCTTGTGCGAAAGTTGGATCGGCAGCGGCATCAGTTGCGGCGTTTCGCGGCAGGCGAAGCCGAACATCATGCCCTGGTCGCCGGCGCCTTCGCGGTCGACGCCCATGGCGATGTCGGCCGACTGGGCGTGCAGCGTGCGGATCACGGCGCAGCTGTCGGCGTCGAACTTCATGGCCGGCTCGGTGTAGCCGATCTCGGCGATGACCTTGCGGGCGGTGGCTTCAACATTGTCCAGGGCGCGGATGGCTTCGACCTTGCGGGAGTCGACGGTGACTTCACCGCTGATGACGACCAGGCCGGTCGTGCAGAGCGTCTCGCAGGCCACGCGGGCGTTGGGATCGGCGGCCAGCAGGGAGTCCAGCACGGCGTCGGAAATCTGGTCAGACACCTTGTCCGGGTGGCCCATCGAGACGGATTCACTGGTAAACAGATAACGATCGTTGTTCTTGGTCGCAGCCACGTCGGCTCCTCGTAGTGGATTGTTGTTGCAGGGGATAATGGTACATCCCTGACCGGAAGCCCCGTACTTATACCTTAAGGTCCACAAAGCATCAAGTTGAATAGCCCTTGATCGACGCTGCATGCGGCGGGCTTTAACGCCGACGGACGGGAACACGCCGCAAGCGGCGTCGCTGAACATGACGTGCTACACTTGGGGCCATGGCGATCGAACTGGACGTGGTGATTTTCGGCGGGGCCGGGGCCGGGCTGTGGCTGCTGGATGAGCTGCGCCGGCGGGGGGCTCGCGCTGTGCTCATCGAGCGCGACGCCCTGGGAACCGGCCAGACGGTCGCGTCGCAGGGCATCATCCACGGGGGTGTCAAATACAGCCTCAAGGGGGTCGTATCCGCCTCGGCCCAGGCGATCCGGGCGATGCCGCCGCGCTGGCGGGACGCCTACGCCGGGCGGCGCGAGCCGGATCTGACCGGCGTCGAACTGCGGGCTGATGGGTGCTGGCTGTGGCGGACGGCTTCGATGCGGAGTCGCCTCGGCATGCTCGGGGCCCGCGCGGGCCTGGTCGTCAAACCCGTCAGTGTCGATGCGTCGCAGCGACCGGCGGTGCTCACCGACTGCCCCGGCGAGGTGTATCGCCTTGATGAGCCGGTCATCGACGTGGTGAAATTTTTGCATGCGATGGCCCAGCGGAATCAGCGGCTGCTCATCCGTGGCGAGCCGATCGAACTTTCCGCCGATCGGATCATCATCGGCGACCTCGACCTGCGACCGGCGAGCATCGTGCTCACCGCCGGGGCGGGCAACGAAGCATTATGCGAACAGCTTGGCCTGGTGAACGATCACCCGATCATGCAACGCCGCCCGCTGCACATGGTCATGGTGCGCGGCGACCTGCCGGCGCTCAACGGTCACTGTGTCGACGGCGGCCACACCCGCGCCACGATCACCAGCGCGACCGACTCAGCCGGCCGCACCGTCTGGCAGGTCGGTGGACAGATCGCTGAGGATGGCGTGACGATGGAGCCGGCGGCGTTGATCCCTCATGCGCGGGATGAGTTGGCGGCCGTGCTGCCGGGTGTGAGTTTTGAGGGTGTTGAATGGTCGACGTATCGCGTCGATCGTGCCGAGCGAGCGGTCATCGGCGGAGGGCGACCCGAGGATGTGCAGATCGTTCAGCGCGGCAAGGTCATCGCCGCCTGGCCGACCAAGCTGGCGCTGGCGCCGCACATGAGCGACCTCATCGTCGACCTGCTCGGCGAGTATGGCATCGATCAAGAGTACGAAGGCGTCGACGCACCGCGCCCGGACGTGGCGCTTCCGCCCTGGGAAACATCGCAGACATGGAACAGCGACGTCTAGGAAAACACGGTCCATCCGTCAGCGTGATCGGCTTCGGGGCGTTCAAGATCGGACGCAACCAGAAGATCAAATACGCCCGGCCGTATGACCTGCCGAGCGATGACGAAGTCGCGAGTCTGCTCGGTGGCGCGCTCGATCTGGGTGTCAACTACATCGACACCGCGCCCGCCTACGGCATCAGCGAACAGCGCATCGGCAAAGCGATCAGTCATCGTCGCGGTGAATACACGCTGGGCACGAAGGTTGGTGAAATCTTCGAAGACGGCGAGTCGCGCTACGACTATTCAACACCCGCTGTGCGCGCCAGCGTCGAGCAGTCGCTGCGCCGCCTGCGCACGGATGTACTCGACATCGTGTTGATTCACAGCGACGGCCGCGATCTGGAAATCATGCAGCAGACCGACATCGTCACCACGCTCGGCCAACTCCGTGATGCCGGCAAGATCCGCCGGATCGGCCTGTCCGGCAAAACCGTCGAAGGGGCCCGTGCCGCGCTCGACTGGGCCGATGTGATCATGGTCGAGTACCACTCGGAAGATCGCTCTCATGAGCCGGTCATCACCGAGGCTGCCGAGCGCGGTGTTGGAGTTGTCGTGAAAAAAGCGTTGGCCTCCGGTCGCCTCGCCCCGGCGGACGCGTTGCGTTTCGTGCTGGACAATCCGGGCGTGTGCAGCGCGGTCGTCGGCACACTGAGCCTGGACCACCTTGCGGCGAATGTTCGGGGGTGTTGATCCGGGGCTTCGGCTGCGCCTCAGCCCTCGGCTTTTGGTAGGATGTGCGGCGACAAGCCGCGGGCTGAGGCGCAGCCGAAGCCCCGGATTCTTCTACACCGGGGGACTTGCCATGCCGGATCCGGGTCAATGGTGGTGGCATCTGATTTTTCACACCTTGGGCAGTTGGCTGCATGGCGATCCGCGCGGCTTTCGATCGCGCGACCATCGCATTCACTCCAGCGGTGATTACAAAAACCCACCACCGTCTGGTGAGCACGACAAGCTGCATCGATATCACCGTCGGCGCAGCCGGGTGGTGAAGCTCGCGCCGAATTTGTATCCATCAGTCGGCGGTGCGGTGCGAAACAAATGCGACAAGTCAAACCGGCGGGTGCTGGCGATCAGCGTGGACGCTACCCATGTGCATGCGCTGGTTCAGTTGCCGGATGATTATGAGGTGGTCAGGCGGTTTGCTGCCGGGCTCAAGCAGGCGTCGTCACACGCGGTGCGCGAGGTGTTGCCCGGGCGAGTCTGGGCCGGTGGCGGCAAGCCGATTCGCATCCGCGACAGATCGCATCATCGGCGGGTATTTGCGTATATTCTGGAACATGCGAGCGAGGGGGCGTGGGTGTGGCGGGAGGCAGAAACGTGAGTGTTGAGCAGTGGCATCCGGGGCTTCGGCTTCGCCCCTGTGGGGGCTTTGCCTCAGCCCGCGGCTTGGAGGGGATTGGGCGCGGCAGGGTGTTTGTTTGCAACCATCGTGTGGGGCTGGATTTTTGGGGTTTGAAAATTGCGTTTGGAGTTTTACGACCCCGTTTGACATGCCCATAACCCCTGCCTAATCTATGGGCTCATCGCGCTGTTGACCATAAAGGGGCGTGATATCCGTGTCGACACGGGTGCACGGCCCTTGTATGTTAGACAGACTCGATGTAGAGTATGCGGCCCTTGCTTGGGCCACGCCCCGGCTGGCGGGACTCGCCACCGTAGCTCAGTGGTAGAGCACTCCCTTGGTAAGGGAGAGGTCACGGGTTCAAGTCCCGTCGGTGGCTTTGGTTTTCACCGGAACAAGATTCGAGTTGAAGCCCAGGTTCGTCCGTGGTGGACGGCCCGAAACAATTAACGGATTCAAGAGATTCCAAGAACTGTACGGAGGTTCATCCGATGGCAACGGGTGTATTCGAACGGACCAAACCCCACGTGAACGTTGGCACGATCGGCCACGTCGACCATGGCAAGACCACTCTCACCGCGGCGATCACCGCCGTCCAGGGCGCTAAAGGCCTGGCCAAGTTCAAGGCCTACGACGAAGTCGCCAAGGCGTCTGAGTCTGACGGCCGTCGTGACCCGACCAAGATTCTGACGATCGCCACTTCGCACGTCGAGTACGAGTCCGACAATCGTCACTATGCTCACGTCGACTGCCCCGGCCACGCCGACTTCGTCAAGAACATGATCACCGGCGCTGCCCAGATGGACGGCGCGATCCTCGTCGTCAGCGCTGCCGACGGCCCGATGCCCCAGACCCGTGAGCACGTGCTGCTCGCCCGTCAGGTCAACGTGCCCAAGCTCGTGGTCTTCCTGAACAAGGTCGACCTCGTTGACGACGAAGAACTCCTCGACCTCGTCGAACTCGAAGTCCAAGAGCTGCTGGCCAAGTACGACTTCGAAGACGACACCCCGATTATCCGCGGCGCGGCCTTCCCGGCTCTGCAGGCGCCCGAAGACGCTGACAAGAACAAGTGCATCCAGGACCTGATGGACGCCCTGGACACTTGGATCCCGATCCCCGAGCGCGAAACCGACAAGCCCTTCCTGATGAGCGTCGAAGACGTCTTCTCGATCAAGGGCCGCGGCACCGTCGCCACCGGTCGTATCGAGCGCGGCGTGGTCAAGGTCGGTGACAAGGTCGAGATCGTCGGCCTCGGCACCACCAAGGACACCACCGTCACCGGTGTGGAAATGTTCAACAAGACCATGGACGAAGGCCAGGCCGGCGACAACTGCGGCTGTCTTCTCCGCGGTGTTGAAAAGACCGACATCGAGCGTGGGCAGGTGCTGGCCGCTCCCAAGTCCATCACCCCGCACACCAAGTTCGAGGCGGAAATCTACGTGCTGACCAAGGAGGAAGGCGGTCGTCACAGCCCGTTCTTCTCCGGCTACAAGCCGCAGTTCTACTTCCGCACGACCGACGTGACCGGTTCGATCAAGCTTCTGGGCGGCGCCGAAATGTGCATGCCCGGCGACAACATCACCTGCGAGATCGAACTGATGAAGCCGATCGCGATGGAAGAGCAGGTTCGCTTCGCGGTTCGCGAAGGCGGCCGCACCGTCGGCGCCGGCGTGGTCACGAAGATCCTCGAGTAGTTCGCTGTCAAGACACATGCGAGGCGGGGGGATTCAAGTCCCCCCGTCTCGATTTAGATAAGGATTGGTCCGATGGCCAAGAAAGCCCAGGCAGTCGAATACGTGTGGCTGCAGTGCACCGAAACCGGTGACCTGAACTACCGGACGCCCGTGAACGTCAAGGGCGGCATTCCGGAAAAGCTCAAGGCCGGCCTCAGCAAGTACTGCCCGCGCCTGCGTAAGCACACCAAGCATAAGATCAAGCGCAAGTGATTCATGCCGTGAATCGCTTCGCCTGAGCGGTTGCCCCGAAAGGGCGCTGCTTATACGAACGCCAGTAGCTCAATTGGCAGAGCAGCCGCCTCCAAAGCGGCAGGTTGGGGGTTCGACTCCCTCCTGGCGTGTGACAACAGCCGGCCCCACCCCCCAGCCCCGGAATGTTTTTCGGGGATCTCGAAACCAGAGGCACACCGGGGCCGATTTGATAAGCGGGACTTCGTCATGGCGATCAACATCTACAAGCCCGGACAAGGTTACTGGACGCGGATGCTCAGCGCCATCGGCGGGGGCATTCTTGTCGTCGCCGGTGCTCTGTGGCTGAAGCAGAAGCTGGAAATCTTCCAGTGGGAGTACGGCGTCTTCGTTCAGTGGGGCGCGGCCCTGGCGGTGATCGCCATCTTCGCACCGCTGATTTATCGCTGGGTCGGCAGCAAGCCGCGCACCTGCGATTTCATGATCGCCACCGACGGCGAAATGAAGAAGGTCGCATGGCCCAGCCGTAAGGAAGTCATCGGGTCCACGCTGGTGGTCATCTGGTGCGTGGTCCTGCTGTCGGCGCTGCTGTTCCTGGCCGACGTCTTCTTCTCGACATTCTTCAAATGGATCAACGTGCTCGATGTGAGCTGAGCCAGGCCGACCCGCATTTCACGAGCGCTTCGCGATCGGAGCCGGACCGAATTATGACCGAGTCCAAACAAGACCAATTCAACAACCCCACCGAAGACCAGGCCGCCGAGGCCCCGGCTCCTGAGCAGACATCCGCGCCTGAAGCGGCTGAAGCTCCCGAAGCTGCGGAGACGACCCCCGAAGCCCCGGCAGCGCCCGAGGCGCCGGCTGCGGATGTGGCGCCCGAAGACGAGCCGATGTTCACGCCCGGCATGGACTGGTTCGTGCTGCGTGTGGCTTCCAATAAGGAAGACTCCGTCAAGGAAACGCTGCTTCGCAAGATCAAGATTGAAGGTCTGACCGATCGGGTCAACCGCATTCTCGTGCCGACCGAGAAGATCAAAACCATCAAGGCCGGCAAGCAGAAGATCACCGAGCGAAAGCTGTATCCCGGGTACGTGTTCGTCGAGATGAAGCTCGAAGACGACGGCCGCATCCCGCAGGACGTGTTCTTCCTGATCAAGGAAACCACCGGCGTCGGCGACTTCATCGGCACGGCCGGCCGTCCGGCGAAGATGTCGGTCCCTGAAGTCGAGAAGATGATTCAGGCCGCCAAGCCCGCCGAAGAGCAGCCCGAAGTCAAGATGGAGTTCGCTCCGGGCGACAACGTCAAGATCAACGACGGCCCGTTCGAAAACATGGAAGGCACCGTCGACAAACTGCTGCCCGAGCAGGGCAAGGTTCGCGTGATCGTGACCATCTTCGGCCGCGCCACCCCGGTGGAAATGGAATACTGGCTCATCGAGAAATCCGACGAGTAGGCTGATTGGTTAACTGGTGAATTGGGAACCAAGCCGAATGCTGAGCGCCGCGAAGCGTCGGATTCTTCCTGCGAATTCCCCCTGAACTGCTTGCAAACTGACAGATCACCCCCGACCCGCCATTCCGGCGGGTTTTTTTATTTGCAGGCACTCTCGGGCCTTGACACAAGCGTAGAAACAGGCGACACTAACGGCTTACCACCGTTGCATTCGGAGGCACACTATGGCGGTTCGACGAGTCGGGCAGGGGCCCAGCGGCCTGGTTTACATCCTGATCGTGTTCGTTTTCCTGTTCCTGACCACACTCGGGCTGTCGATTCTGTTCTACAGCCAGCGTGAAGAGTCGGCCAAGAAGGCGACCGAGGCTCAGCAGAAGCTCGAGCAGTTCGCCACGAGCCGCGAGTTGGTTGAACCCGAGACCGTTCGCATGCTTGGTCTGGCCAAGGAAAACGGCCGCACGCTGCTGCGCGATCTGCAGACCGAACGCGAAAACCTCATCCGCCTGATCACCGGCAGCGGCGAGGGCTCGATCGAGCAGGCCCGGCAGGCGCTGAAAGAGTCCGGCATCGTTGACAAGCCTGTCACCGAAGCGATGAAGCCTTTGCTGGCCGACCTGAAAAAGGCCAACGACCGCATCGCCCAGCTCGAAGGACAGATCGAAGCTCGCAAGAACGAGTTGACCACGCTCAAGAATCAGTACGAGCAGGCTCAGTCCGAAGGCGAGCAGAAGATCACCGAGCTCAACACCCGCATCGACAAATACCAGGGTGATTACAACGCTTATCAGAAAGACGTCGACGCCCAGCGTGCCGACATCGCCAAGCGTCTGGAAGATTCACAGAGCCGCGCCGCGGCAGAGATTCGCCAGCGCGACAACGAGATCAAACGCCTCGAGAACGAGCTGACCAAGGCCAGCCTCCGCATCAAGGAACTGATCAGCACGATCACCAAGGACACGCCCAAGGTGCCCGACGCCAGCCAGCAGGCCGACGGCCGGGTCGTCTCCGTGAATCCGGATGACAACCTCGTCTACATCAACCTCGGCCAGACCGATCACCTCGTGCTCGGGATGACCTTCGAAGTCTTCGATGCCGACCGCGGCGTGCAGGTCGACGAGCTCGGCGATCTGCGCGGCAAGGCGTCGATCGAAGTCGTCGACATGGACGCGGTCACGGCGACCTGCCGCATCGCCCGCTCCAGCTACTCCCGCCCGGTGCTCGCCGAAGACCTCATCGCCAACATCGTCTACGACAAGGATCGCCGGTACAAGTTCTACGTCTTCGGCGATTTCGACCTCGACGGCGACGGCAAGGCCACCCTCGCTGACCACGACCAGGTGCAGAACCTGATCACCAAGTGGGGCGGCGATGTCATCGACCCGCGTGACCGCGAGCGTCGTCTGACCGCGCTGCTCGGCAAGGATCTGGCCGGCAAGAACATCCTCCCGCTGGATACCGACTTCGTGATCGTCGGCGAAGAGCCCGAACTGCCGCAGCCCGTGCCGCCCGGCACGCGCGACCCGCAGGTCATCAAGGCCGCCATCCAGGCCAAGCAGAAGTGGGACGCTTACATCCAGCTTCGCAACGAAGCCAACAGCCTGTCGGTGCCGATCATCAGCCAGAACCGCTTCCTGGCCCTGATCGGGTACTACAAGAACAAGCTGTAATTCCCGTAAAAACAAGCGATTTTGACACCGGCCGTTCTTCGCGAACGGCCGGTTTTTTTGGAATGACCAATCGCCCATGCCCAAGGCAATATTCAAGACCCAATAGCCGCGACCTGACAGGTCGCGGACCGCGATCCGTTGGATCGCGGCTGTTGAAGCATGGCCTTGCTGATTGATGCTTGGTCAATGGTCATTGATCCTGTAGACTTGGCCGTTTCCCGGATTGGATGTCGAAACATGGCCCGCAATCAATCGGCGCTGACCAACTGGACGCAATACCTGGCGCTGCGTTTCGCCGCGGCGGGGTTGCACATGTTCAGCGTCGATCGCAATCTCGCCAGCGCCCGCGGGCTGGGCTCGCTGATGTATCGCTGGGACAAACGCCATCGCCACCGGGCGGTGCACAACATCGCGCTGGCGATGCCGGAATTGGATCGCCGCGAGGTGCACCGCATCGCCGAGGCGTCGATGCAGCACTTCCTGCAGCTCGGCGTCGAGGTGCTGTACACGCCGCGCCTGTTGCAGATCGACAACTGGGCTGAGCGCCTGCACGTCGGTGATATCGCCGAGCCGCTGGACCTGGTGCTTTCCAATCGCCCCGTCATCATGGCCACGCCGCACTACGGCAACTGGGAGGTGCTCGGCTATGCCATGGCGATGCTCGGCGTCGACCTGTCCGCCGTGGCGCGTCCCATCGACAATCCGCTGGTCAACGACTACGTGCTCGGCGTCCGCGAGCGCAAGGGCATGAAGATCATCACCAAGTGGGGCGCCTCGGAGGTGATGACCGACGTGCTCGAACGCGGCGGCACGCTCGGGTTCATCGCCGACCAGAACGCCGGCGACAAGGGCATGTTCGTGCCGTACATGGGGCGGCTTGCTTCGACCTACAAATCAATCGGCCTGCTGGCGATCCGCTACGACACGCCCGTGGTCTGCGGCGGCGCCCGCCGACTGGGCAACCGCTTCGAATACATCTTCGAAGTCGAGGACGTGATCTACCCCGACGACTGGGCCGATCAGCCGGACCCGCTGTACTACCTGACCGCTCGCTACAACCGCGCGATGGAGCGCATGATCCTGGCGCACCCCGATCAATATCTGTGGATCCACCGCCGCTGGCGCAGTCGCCCGCGTCACGAGAAGCAGGGCAAGCCCATGCCGCGAGGTCTTCGCACGCAACTCGAAAGTCTGCCGTGGATGACCGACGAGTTGATGAACAAGCTCGAACATCCCCCAGCCGAGTTGCGATGATCTGAGGCTTTTGAAGTTCGGTTTGAACCGCAGAGGTCGCAGAGAGCGCGGAGGAAATACAGAGGGGTAATAAGTCATTTACTACTGATCATCTCTTTGTTTTTTCTCCGCGCTCTCTGCGTCCTCTGCGGTTAACTCTTCTCTTCCTGATCATCCCGCGTATCAAGGTACGTCTCCGCGGCGGCGAGGAGCTTCTCAAACTGGGCCTCGTCGAGCTTCAGGCGTTCGGCGAAGTGTCGGAGGATGACGCGCTCTTCGAGGGTGAGTTGGCCGTCGGCGACAGCCAGACCGAACAATGTGGTCATCGCCTGTTCGGGATCGGCATGCAGGTATTCAAACTGCTCCTGGTAGAAGTTCTGGTCCTCCCGGGCTCGACGGATCATGGCGTTCAGCGACACTTCTCCGACGCCAACCTGGAAAGCCAGTTTGCGAAGCAGCTTCAGCTCGTTTTCGTGTATCTCTTTGTCCAGTCCGGCGATGCAGCACGCCGCCCGTAGTACTTCGACCTCGATCATGCTCATAGGGGATACCCTCCGGGTTGAATCATGGCTCATGCTAACCCCATGTTACCACAGAGCTGGCGTGAATATTAAAATATCGGACTTGACATTTTCGGGCCCATCGGTCATGATGGGCGTCGTTCGAACGGAACACTCCCCGTGGCAGGGGGGTGAACAAGGCCTTTGGGCAAGCGCAGAAGCCCATGGAGAGAGGCCGCGTTCACCGCAATTGTTTGCAGTGGTCGGACAGAAAAAAAGGCTTCCGTGTTGGGAAAAAAGAAATGGCGCAGAACGATTCGCACTATGACGTGTTAGGTGTGTCGCGCGCAGCCGGACCACGTCGCATTGAAAAAGCTTATCGTCGACGTGTTCGCTCCGTGCACCCTGACGTCAACAAGGCGTCGGATGCGTTGCAGCAGTTTTACTGCGTGCAGCGTGCATACGAGACGCTGATCGATCCACAAAAACGACTGGACTACGACTATCAGGTCGCCGTACAGCGCGGTCTGATCAATGACGTGGCCGACATTGTCGAGCCGCGCCATGAGCGTACCGAGTCCCCGGCGCGACCCAAGGCCACGACCGAGCGCGTCGAGCCGGCGACCGAACAGCCGGCGCCGTCGCCTTCACCCTCGCCCCGGAAGGTCCGCACCTACGGGTATGGCCGGCCGGTCGTGTACATGCCGTCGTATCGTCGGCATTCCAAGCGCCGCCACGAGCGTCAGCTCCGCCGCATGGAGCGACGCAACCGCATGGTGCAGTACGGCCTGGTCGCCGCGTGCGTGCTGGCCGGCGTGATCAGCCTGTATCAGGTGTCGCAGATCGTGTCGTTCACCTCGCCGGTGGAGGCTGCGTTCTACAACCAGGCTCAGCAGCAGGCTGAGATTTCCACGGCTGGTGTGCCGGCCGTCAACAAGGCTGAAAATCCCAACGATTCGACCGATCCGTTGCTCGAAGCGATTAACCCGCTTCATTAATCCTGGGTCCGGTCGATCTCGTCCCCGATTAGATCGCGTGCAGGCGGCTGATCGGGGCTTTTTTGCGCTCATATTGCCGCTGAGCGATCCTTCGATGGGTTCATCGGCGCATGAAAAAACCGCGGCGTATCATCCGCGGTTTGGTGTCGTAATCGATGTGTTGATCAGCGAGAATCGCCCTGGGGGCGGTTGGCTTCGGTATTGGAAGTGTTGTCCGAGTCGCGTGTATAGCCGGTGACGTTGGGCTTGATGATCGTCGGATTCAGGTCGTGCCGGGGGCCGCTGCCGCCGGAGCGAGGATAGGGCCGGCGCCGGCTGTTCTGCGGGCGATTGCTCGGGCGCCGCTTGGGCTTGCGACGCGGGCGGTTTTTACCGCCGGCCTCGCGCAGGTAAACCAGGCGATTATCCATGAAGAATTTGCCGATTTTCTCCATCGCCTCGCGACCCTGCTGCTCATCGCGGGTCATCACGAAGCCATAGCCTTTGGATTGGCCAGTCTCCGGATCGCGCGCGATGACCAGATCTTCGATCGTCATGTGAGGTTCAAAGACTTTCCGTAGCTGATCTTCGGTCGTCTTGAAATTCACATTGCCAATAAAAATCTTGAACATGGTCGACACGTAGGCCA
This sequence comes from Planctomycetales bacterium ZRK34, assembly GCA_014873095.1. Taxonomy (GTDB): domain Bacteria; phylum Planctomycetota; class Phycisphaerae; order Phycisphaerales; family Zrk34; genus Zrk34. The sequence goes on along the minus strand of CP050848.1, from coordinate 28,859 downwards.
CTCCTCATCGCGAAACGGCAGACTTCCTCTTTCAATCCCGTCAACAATTCAATTGTCGAGCGAAAATACCCCCAAGGTGCACCACGCTCCCGGTTAAGTTTACCAGCAGGCCCGGATCATGCAATAGTCGACCGGCACATTTTTTGTAGTAACTACGTTAAATTACGTATACACAACAACTCTCGATGTGTCACAATGTCTACAATTGTGTTAAACTTCATGATGGCAGATACAAGATGGGCAAGAGATGACCACTATGCAGCATGATGAAATCAGTCTGACGGTCCGATGTATGTATGACCTGGAGCAGGAAGCGGTCGGCATCGACGCCATGCCCTCGCCTGCGTTTGAGCGTGGGGACAATCCCCGGGCCATGGTGGAAATTCTTGCCGCCGTCAACGCCAAATCCAATGCCCTGGCCACCGCTGTGATCCAGGCCTACACCGAAGACCTCGACCGCCGCCGTGAATTGTTCGACCATTTCGCCGGCCTCAAGGAAAACATGCTTAACGACCTGCTCGAGCAGATGGACTAAATGAGCCCCGCGAATTCTTCATCTTCCAACGCGCGGGGCCACCGTCGATCCAACCGTCGTCGCCAGCATCACCATGCCGCCTCCACCGCCGCCGACGGGCCGCTGAACATTCCCGACCATCCGTTGATCCCCGGCGGCGAGCCTGAGTGGATTCAGTCGCAGGATGATTTTCTGGCATTGCTGGAACACGCCCGCCAGGTCGGGTGCTTCGCCTACGACACCGAGTTCATCGGCGAACTCAGCTACTACCCCAAGCTCTGCCTGATTCAGATCGCCACGCCGCAGCGCGTCGCGGTGGTCGATGGCCTGTGTGGTTTGGACTTTGATCCGCTTTGGCAGTTGATTGCTGATCCTTCGGTGCGCGTGCTTGTGCATGCCGGCGGGCAGGATCTCGAACCGGTCGTCCGTCACCTGGGTAAGAGTCCGGCCAATGTTCTGGACACGCAGGTGGCGGCCGGGTTTCTCGGCCTGCCATACCCGGCGGCGCTGAGCAAACTCGTCGAGCACCTGCTGGGCGTTCGGCTCGGCAAGTCGTTGACATTCACAAGCTGGGATGAGCGCCCGCTCTCCAAGGGACACCTGCGCTACGCCGGCGATGATGTGCGTTACCTGCCGGCGCTGGTGCAGGCGATGGATCAGCAGCTAGAGGCGCTGGGGCATACGCAGTGGGCGATGGCCGAATGCGACACGCTGTGCGACAAGTCGGCGTACGGATTTGATCCGCTGCGCCAGTTGGGCCGCGTGCGCAGCGGGCGATCGCTGCCGCCCAAGCGTAAGCGTGTGCTGATGGAATTGCTGATCGAACGCGACGCCGGGGCGCGGGAGCATGACCTGCCGCCGCGGTCGTTTCTGGCCGACGAGGTGTTGGTGGAGATCGCGCGGCGCCCGCCGAAGACACGCGAGGCGCTGGCGGATTTGCGTGGCATGCCCCGGCCGGTGGCAGCGGAGTATGGGCAGCGGTTGCTGGATGCGGTCCAGCGGGCCGCGGCGAGCGATCGCGACACGTGGCCCCGCAACGATCAGCCGGATGAGTCATTGGCCGACAAGGGACGCGTCGATGCCTTGTGGGCGGCGGTGCAGAGCTATTGCGCCGCCCGGCGGGTCGATCCTTCGCTGGTGACCAGCCGCACGGAGATCAGCAAGACGTATTTTTCAGTGACCAAGCACGGCAAGCTGCCGGAAGTGAGGCTGGCTTCGTCGTGGCGCGCCGAATTGCTGGGCGATTTCATCGTGCAGTTTCTCAAGGGCCGGGCGTCGGTCACGTTGTGTTGGTCGGACGGCGACCTGGCGCTGCAGCAGCCCGAAAGTTCATCCGAATAAACGGCATCACAAGGAAACGATCATGGACGAAGTCTCGCATCAGATCGCGAAGCTCCAGCGCAGCGTGCGCCGACAGCGCTTGCTCATCATGGCGATCGGACTGATGTTTGTCGGAACGCTGCTGATGGGGCAGAACGTCGGCGGCGTGCTTTCGACGGTGCGCGCACGCAAACTGCTGATCTACAACGACCGCAACGAGATCGTGTTCATGGTCGGTTCCGACAAGCAGTCGGGTAAGGGCGTGTGGCAGCTCATCGAAGACAACAAGACGATCGCATCGTGTTTTTCCGGCAAGTGGGGCGGGTCGATTCAACTTTCAAAACAAGGTGAATTCAAGACCGGCCTGCTGCTGGTCGGCGACCGCGATGGATACGGCTCCACCGTCGTGTGGGGCGACGACCAGTCGATCAAGTGGCAGGCGCCCTAACCGCACCGAGCCACGCGCCTGCATCTGACAGGTATACGATCACCCCGCACCCGCACCCGCACCCGCACCCGCACCCGCACCCGCACCCACCTCGGCGCACACGCCGAGGTATAGGTACACCACGATCGTCGACACAATCTGCTGTGATCACACCATGATCCCGCGTGGCAGAATAAAAGATCACATATATGATATATGACATTTTAAATATATCATATATGTGATCTTTTGTTGATGCGTGTTTAGCTTGGTGCGAATGCTCGGGCAGGGTGAGGGAATGTGAGAACGACGAGGGTGATCTGGGTGGATGGGGGGCTAAAACAGATCGGGCGGACGGTCGGACGGCGGCGAGGGGATTCAGTTTGTTGTGTGAGGCGAGGCGGGAGATTGGCGGCTGAGGGTCAAGGCGGTGTGCAGGAGGGTGCGGGCGTCGTCGTCGAGGCCGAAGCGTTCGACGTAGATTTGCAGGGCTTCGGCGATGCGGGCGGGGTTGTTTGAGTGGTCGGTGTGCATGGCGGCGCGGGCGTGCAGGAGCAGGGCTTCGCGATCGGCCGGGCCGGTGTCGATGTAGCGAGACAGGCAGCGGTGGGCCAGGTCGAACTCGTTGCGGCTGTCGTGCAGTTTGCCCATCGCCAGCAGCATGGCGCGGTCGGTAGAGCCGGCGTCGAGGGCCTTATGCCAATGATCGAGGGCCTCGTCTATGCGTTTTTGATCCATCGCCAGGCGGCCCAGCAGACGATGGGCCCTGGCGATGAGTGGTTTGTCGCCCGCGGTCAGAACCAGGGCGGCAGAGGTTGCGGCGGCGTCGGGCTCACCGATGGTGTACAGCCATTGCGCCTGCTGAAGGCGCAGCTTCGGATCGGGTGGCGACTGGGCGGTCATCGCACGGTCCAACCAGTTCAACGCGGCCTGCGTGTCGTTGAGCCGCTGGTAGAGACCGGCGAGGACGGTGGCGATCATCGGCGAGTGATCGCCGAGTCTCCAGGCGGTTTCATAAGCCGTAGCGGCATCACTGTACTGTTCAAGCGTCAGCAGGGCGTTGGCGCGTTGGGTCCACAGGCGGGTGTCGGCAGGCGATGTCTCGGTGAGCCGGCGAAAGACTGCTTCGGCGGCGGCGGGTTGTCCGCTTGAGTTCAGCAGTTGACCGTAAAGTTGACGCCACGTGGCGTTGTCGACATCGAGGACGGTCAGCAGGGCGACGTCATTCAATTGAGCGGTTTGGTCACCACGCTGGCGATCGACCTGCATGAGGATGGCCAGAAGATCGACGGTCAGGCGACCGTGGGCGATCGCATCGACGGCGGCGGCGCGAGCATTGTCGTACTGCTGCTGAGCGAGGTAGCTGTGGGCCATCAGTCGGGGCACATCCGGTTGATTCGGATGCGCCTGATGCAGTGGCGCAAGCAGCTCGATGGCGCGGGCGTGGTTGCCGGTCTGCTGAGCCTGTTGAACCTGCTGCAGGGCATTGGCGACGTCGGGCGAATCGGCGGATGGCGTCACCAGAACGTCGGCGGCGAACCCGGTCGTGAAGACGCTGCCAGTGAGCACGATCGTCATGATGAGAAGGCGTACTTGCATGGGAGCCTCTAATCGCGGAGTTCGAAGCGGAATGTTTTGATGCCCCAGACTTTCACGGGCCGACCGCGATCCTGGGCGGGGGTGAATCGCCAGCGTCGCACGGCGGACATGACGGCGTCTGCAAATGCCTGCGGTCCGTCGACGGCCTGTATGTCTTCGACGCGGCCGCCCGTGTCGATGAGGATGCGGACGGTGACGGAGGCCTCAATCCCCATGCGCTGCTGGCGCATCGGGTAAGTCGGTTCGGGGTTGCCGGGCATTTCGCGCGGGGGCTGGTCGACGTGGTCGGCCTGCATGGGGCCGGCGGGTGACGGGGCCGGAGCAGGCGGGACGGGCCGACGCGGTTGGGGCTTGGATGGCGTGGCAGGTGTGGGCGTCGGACTGACGGCGATTTTAATCATTGCCGGTGTGAGGCTCGGCAGATCGAGGGCCACATCGATCGGCTCGAGCGCCGGCGGCGGCGGGGCGTCGAGGTTGATCGTCAGCGGCTCGCGCGGCGGGTCGGGTTGCTCGGGTTCCGGTTTTGGCTGGGCCGGCGTCGGGGCGCGGTCGGCGGCGAGCAGGATTGTGCGCACCGGTAGTTCGGGCATGCGGTCGGGCACGGGGCGGGTATTCAACGCCAGCAGACCCCACACGATGATGATGTGAATGATCACCGCGATGCCGATCGACGCCCCGGCGCGGCGCAGCGATCGCGACGTGGCGGGGCGTGGGTCGATGTTGAGATTCGCGGTGTTCATCGAGGGATGCGCTGGATGATTACGAGGGACGTTTGGTGGCGACGGCGACATCGAGCGCCCCGGCCTGACGTGCGACGTCCATCACCTGAATCAGCCGGCCGGCGGTGACGGACTGATCGGGGATGACGATGACGGCAGCGTTGGGCTCGACGGCGATGAACCGACGGACGCGCTGATCGAGCTGTTGGAGTGTGATGGACTGGCCGGCGGTGTAGACGGCTCCGCCGGCGGCGATGGCGATGCGCATCGCCTGGGGCTGCATGGCGCTGGAGGTCGTGGCCTGGGGGCGCTCGACGCGAACGCCGGTGTCGCGCACGAACGTGGTCGTGACCAGGAAGAAGATCAGCAGAATGAACACGATGTCGATCAGCGGCGCGATGTCGACCACGGCCGAGACCTGACGGGCGTTGCGATTCTGCGTGGAGGTGAACATGACGGTCAACCCGAAGCGTTAATCGTGACAGACGACGGTTTCGATACGTTTGATCATGACGGAGGAGGTTTCGACATGCCGGCGCACGCGGGCGGCGAGGTAGCTGTGAATCAACACGACGGGCACGGCGACGATCAACCCGGCCTGCGTGGTGATCAGCGCCTGCGAGATGCCTTCGGCCAGTGCGTCGACGCGGCCGAGGCCCCGGTTGGTCAGCGCATCGAAGGTGTGCATCATGCCCAGTACGGTGCCGAGCAACCCGAGCAGGGGCATCGTCGCCGCCAGCACAGCGATCAGATGCAGCGGTCGCTGAAGCATCACGGCCTGCGATCGCAGCAGCGGCATGATCTGCGCTTCAAACGATGCGCGATCATGCGACCGGCGACGCAATCCGGCACGCACGAGCTGCCCGACCAGCGGCATCATCGATGGGTCGGCATCGGCGGCTTCATCTTCGCGGAATGGCCGATCATGGGCGATGTCGTCGATGGCCCGCTGAATCCAGGCCCACCCGCCGCGCTGCTGATCACGCAGGCGGAGCCATTCCCAGACGATGACGGTCCACGCGAACATTGACACGATGAGGATCGCGATCAACACCCACCCGCCGTCGGCCATCAACGATCGCAGGGCGTTACTCATCGGGTGTCTCCTGCGAAGCGGCGGCGGCGGAATTGTCTTGCGGCTGATCATGCGCGAGCAGGGTCAACAGCGAAGCGGCGTGTCGTTCGGCATCGGCGATGATGCGATCGGCGCGGCCGCGGAGCAGGCTGTGGGCGATGAGGATGGGGATGGCGATGATCAGACCCGCGGCGGTGGTGATCAGGGCCTCGGAGATGCCGCCGGCCATGAGCGACGGGTTGGCATTGCCGAACGCGCGGATGACGCCGAAGGTTTGAATGATGCCGGTGACGGTACCGAGCAGGCCGAGCAGGGGGGCGACGGCGGCGAGGATGGCGATGCCGCCCATGAATCGACCGAGGCGCGGCAGTTCCTGGAGCAGTTGTTCCTGAATGCTGTCTTCCATGGCGCGTTGCCCGCGATCGCGCCGCAGCAGGCAGGCCCCGAGCACGCGCCCCACAGCCCCGCCGCTGCGCTGGCAGCGTGTCGACGCCTGGTCGTACTGCATGGCGTGGCACTCGTTGGCGACACGTCGAGCAAGCATGCCGCTGCCACGGTTCAGGCCGTACAGCACCATCACGCGTTCGAGGATCAACAGCAACGCAAGGGCTGCGACGATGGCGATCGGAATCATCACCGGCCCGCCGGCGACGAAGCGCTGCTGCAAGGTGACGTGTTGATTCAGCGTGTCGGGGGCGAGGCGACCGGTCGGGTCCATCGGCATCAACAGCGTGTCGGTCTGACCGGCTTCGACCGCTTCGACGGCATGGCGCACCTGCTCAGCGGCTGCCGCGGGGATCGACTCGGTCCAGCGATATCCGCTGGCGTCGGTCGGCGAGGCGAGGGCGAGTCCGACGCGATCGCCTTCATCGGTGATGTAAGCAAATCGCACGTGACCAATCGACAGCAGACGCACGGGGCGCTGGATGCCGTCTGCGGTGAAGACCGCGACTTTGCGGACAGCGATGCGCGTGGCGCGATCGTGTGCGAGATCAAGCTGCTCGGTAATGACTTTGATGGCGTCTGCGGCAGTTTTCGAGGTGAGCGCCTCGGGGTCGCGCAGCGTGTCGACCGCGCGGGCGAGGGCGGCGGTCATGTCTTCGGTGGCGGGCAATTCTTCGAGGCTGATGCGGACGCGCTCGGCGACGGCGGCAAGTGAGGCGCGGAGTTCATCGGCGGTGTGCGTCAGCGTGTCGGCCTGCTGATCGAGCGTGTTGATCTGCGGCAGCAGGTCGGCGACGGCGGCGCGGGTCTGCTCGAGTTTGATCTGCGTCTGCAGCGCCTTCGCGGCCTGATCGGCGCGGCGCTGTCGCAGTGTTTTGATTTCGTGTTCATGCGCCGCGGTCAGCTTCTGCGACAACTCACGCTCAGCGGTCAGTTCACGATCCAGTTCAGCAACCTGCTGACGGAGCGATTCGATGGTGGGCGCGGTCTTATCCGACTGTGCAAATGCCGGCGCGTTCAGCGACAGACATGCGACGACAGCGTACTGCAGCAACTTGTATGCAGGGCGGGCGATCATGGCTGGCGCCCCCCGCGGGTTGCAGGCGACGGTTCAAGCGGAACGCCGATCAACTGCGGCGGCTGTTTTTCCTGCACGATGCTGAATACATCGTCGATCTGCTCGGCCGTGGCGGGCGACAGACTGGTGCGCCAGATTCGGCCGGACCCGAGGCCGCGCATCTGTCCGTCTTCACTGATGAACAGTTCGCCGGCGAGACCGAGCCGCAGGCGCCACACGTCGACGCGGCGCGTCGGGTTGTCGAGCATGATGGCCTGGTTGGCCAGTTCGATCCGCTGTGCGGCGATCAGGTCGTCGGCGACGCGCTGCAGGGCGGTGGTGATGGTCGACGCCTGTCGGGGTGAAGCGGACGCATCGGCAAGTTCATCGACAGCTTGCTGAACGGGACCGAGGCGAGCCTGTCGATCGTAAGCAATGCCGTGCTGAATGCGATCAGCCACGTGACGCATCAGCGGCTCGGCGAGCGTGTTGAACTGCTGCACCCACTGCCGTGCGGACTCGACACGCCGACTGGCGAATTCGAGTCGATTCTGCTGCTCGGTCTGCGCCGCCTGTTCACGCTCCAGCGACTCGGCAGCCTGCTGCATGTCGGCATCGAGGCGGGTGATCTGACGATCCAGTTCCGCCACCTGCTCATCGTGAAGCTGCTGAGCCCGCCGCCGCTCGGCCCGCATCGCCGCGAGGGCTTCGAGCTTTTCATGCACCTGCTTGGCCAGTTCGTCACGCAGGGCATCATTGGAAGTGGATTGAGCCGGCGCGGCCGCCGCCAGCAGACAGATCGCCAGCAGCACCTTTCGCATCACATCGGTCATGTTGATCATGGTTTAAGTCAAAAACAGGGCGTTTACAGGGGCACGTCACGCCCACGCGCTGGCGCTGAGCATAGTTTATTCGCAGGCTTCAGGATGTAAAGAAGTTGCACGTCAGTGGGGCGTCGCCGCCTGCTCGGGTTCTTCGGGCTCGCGGAGGCTCGGCATCGTCACAAACAGCAGCCGCACCAGCATCGGCGCCGCACACACCGCCACCGGCCAAAGCGCCCACACCGGCGCCGGCGTCGCATGATGCGACAGCCGATCGATCGCCCAGCCGATCAGCGGCGCCATCACCGCGGTCGCCACCGATTTTGCTTGCGACTCGATGCTCAGTGTCGTCGCCGCGTGGTGCTCCGGGCTGTACAGATCGAACCGTCCCACGTGAATCGGCCGCCACAGATTCTGCGCCACGCCCAGCACGATAAACAACCCGATCGCCGGCCAGGCCCAGCCCGCCGCCAGGCTCGCGCCCATGCCCACCAGCGCCACGATCGTGACTACATACAACCCGCGGATGCCCGGCTCCGTGCCGCCGCATCGATCCTCCCACTGATGCGCCCGCCGCGCCGCCACGCTCGCCAGCAGGTACAGCAGCGCATACACCACGCCGATCATCACTGCCGTGCGCTGTTGATCTTTGAGCCCGAACATGATCGGCAACGTGATGGCCGCACTTTGTATCACCGGCTGCAGGTAGTCTTTGATCACCGCGTAGCTGCCTTCGAAGATCATGCTGTCGGCGACGAGCCGGCGCATCGCCGGTTGACGGGTGGTGAACCCGATCGCTTCGCCGAGCATCTTCGCGCTGTGTTTGAGTCCGCGGCCCTTGTTGCGGCCGTGGTCGTCAAGCCATGAGGGATAGGTCGCCAGGTTGACGAGGTTCAGCGCCGCCGGGGCTGCGCTCCATAAAAAAATGCTCGTGTAGCTACCGGAGAAGAACACGAGCAAGCCCGCCAGCAGGGCCGACACCGCCGAGCCCATCTTCGACCACGATCGCGTGTACCCGTACACCTTCGTGCGTTCGTTGGCGCGTCCCTGCGAGCGGAGCCACGCATAGATCAGCGCCTTGTGCGTGCCGGTGCGGAAGGCGTCGCCGATGCCGTAGAACACCATCGCCCCGGCCAGCAGCCCGAACGACCCGGCCAGCCCCAGCACCAGGTACGCCACGATGTAGCACGCCATCGAAGCGACCATGCACCGCTTGCGCCCCAGTGCGTCAGCCAGTGAGCCCGATGGCACTTCAAATACGTTGACGGTAATCTCCCGCACGGCGATCAGACTGCCGATCGCCAGAAAGTCCAGCCCCCGTTCGCGCAGCGCCAGAATCAGAAACGCCTCGAACAGACGCAGGTTCTTCAAAAACCCGTACGCGGAAAATCGAAAGATCATAACGGCTTTTTTAGCAGACAATCATGCCGCACGGGGGCGGGTCATTGAAAACGGTTGAGCATTTTAATTCTCTTGCTGGCAAACTTCATATCGTGTATAAACCTTTTACGCGACCGGTTCATACCCGATCGCGGCGCACACCATCCGGGGGCCTTGATCCGGATCCCTCCACCGAACGTCGATGCCCATGCTGAATCAACGTCCGACGTCGTGCACAAAACTTATTTCGTACGTGGTCACACCGTCTGCAATGCCTGCTGACGGTGTGCGTTTTATTAAAAATCGTAACGCTTCGCCGCAAACCCTTAGTGAGGACACCCATGGCTGATTCGAATCCCGCCGCGAATCTCGACCAGGCTGACGACGCCGCACGCGCCCAACTGCTGGTTGACGCCTACGAAAAACTCACCGACCAGATGGGCAAAATCATCGTCGGACAAAACGACGTGATCGAACACCTGCTCATCGCCGTCCTCGCCAAGGGCCACTGCCTGCTCGAAGGCGTGCCGGGCCTCGCCAAGACGCTGATGGTCAGCACGCTCGCCCAGGCGATGGACCTCAGCTTCCGACGGATTCAGTTCACCCCCGACCTCATGCCCGCCGACATCACCGGCACCGACATCATCCAGGAAGATCCCACCACCGGCCACCGCCAGCTCATCTTCGAAAAGGGCCCGATCTTCGCCCAGATGATCCTTGCCGACGAAATCAACCGCACGCCCCCCAAGACGCAGGCCGCGCTGCTGGAAGCCATGCAGGAACGCCACGTCACCATCGGCGGCAAGACCTTCCCGCTGGACCCGCCGTTCTTCGTGCTCGCCACGCAGAACCCCATCGAGCAGGAAGGCACCTACCCGCTGCCCGAAGCTCAGCGCGACCGTTTCATGTTCCATGTCAAGGTTGCCTATCCGGATCGTGACCAGGAACGCGAGATCATCACCCGCACGACCAGCACCTTCAGCTCCGAGGTCGAGCCGGTGATCACCGGCGAGCAGATCATCGCCTGCCAGGAAACCGTGCGTCGCGTGCCGGTGCCGGATCACGTGCTGGACTACGTGCTGGACCTGGTCCGCAAGAGTCGTCCCAATGAGCCCGAAGCGCCCGGCTGGGTCAAGGACCTGGTCGACTGGGGCCCGGGCCCGCGCGCCTGTCAGATGCTCGTGCTCAGCGCGAAGGTTCGCGCCGTGCTGCACGGCCGGTACCACGTGACCACCGAAGACATCGAGGCGGTGATCAAACCCGTGCTGCGCCACCGCATCGTGCCGACGTTCAACGCCGAGGCCGAGGGCATCAGCGTCGAGGCGATCATCGACCGCCTGGTCCGTGAAACCCCCAAGGCCGCCGCGGCCCGTGTGATGTGATCGGTCACTGGTTAACCGGTTGACTGATTCAAGCCCGATGCTGAGGCTGAGCCCTGGGGGCGAAGCCGAAGCGCGGGATTCCGACACACGGTAAACGGACGCACCCCATGGCCCACATCAGTGACTTTCTTACCGGCGAAGACATCGGCCGCGTCAGCCGCCTGCAGGTGCTGGCTCGACAGGTTGTCGAGGGCTTCACCACCGGTCTTCACCGCTCGCCCCACAAGGGCTTTTCCGTCGAGTTCAAGCAACACCGCCAATACGTGCCCGGCGATGACCTCCGCCACGTCGACTGGAAAGTCTTCGGCAAGTCCGACCGCTTCTACATCCGCGAGTACGAAGAAGAGACCAACCTCCGCTGCACGATTCTGCTGGATGCTTCCGCGTCGATGGCCTACGGGGGATCGCGCACGCCGGATGGATCGAAGTTTCGCTACGCCCAGCGCGTCGCCGCCGCCTTGACCTACCTCATGCTCCAGCAGGCCGACAGCGTCGGGCTTGTCACCTTCGATACGGAAATCCGCAAGTACATTCCGCCGCGCTCGAGGCCGGCCCACCTGCGCGTGCTCATCGACGAGTTGGCTGCCACCAAGCCCGGCGGTGAAACCGAGCTCGGCAGGGTCTTCCATGACCTGGTGCCGATGATTAACCGTCGCGGGCTTGTGGTCGTGCTCAGCGACTGTTTCGGGGATGTGACATCGCTGATGAAGGCGCTCGCCCATCTGCGTCACGCCCGCCATGAAGTGATCCTCATGCAGATCTGGGATCCCGATGAGCTGGACTTTCCGTTCCGCCAGTGGACGCGCTTCGACTCGCTGGAAGATACAAGCGATCGGCAGATGGTCGACCCCTCGCATCTGCGCGCCGCCTACATGGATAATCTCGCCAAGTTCCGCGCCGAGCTTAAAGACGGCTGCGGGCGACACCGCATCGACCTGGCGCCGATGACGACCGACCAGCCGTATGCCGACGCGCTGGCCGCTTACCTGGCCTCACGATTGAGGGCCAAGCGATGACTTTTTTAAACTGGATACTGCTCGGCGGAACCCTCGCGTTCAGCATCCCGCTGATCATTCACCTGTTGAATCGTTCGCGTTTTCAGGTGGTCGAGTGGGGCGCGATGCACCTGTTGAATTCGGTGGTGCGCATCAACCGTCGCCGCGTGAAGATCGAGCAGCTCATTCTGCTGCTGGTGCGGTGTGCGATCCCGGTGATCATCGCCCTGTGCATGGCCCGGCCGGTCATCACCGGATGGAAGTCGCTGACGGGCGACGAGCCCACCAGCGCCGTGATCCTCATCGACAACAGCTATTCCATGGACGCCGCCAGCCCGACGGGTTCGAGCTTCCAGCACGCCATCGACGCCGCGACCCACCTGGTCAATCTCCAGCAGCGCGGCTCTGAAACGTCGATCATCCAACTCGGCGGCGGGGCGGTCCCCGTGACCGCGTCAGCCTCACTGGACCCGGAACGCACCCGCGATGCGCTGAAGTCGATCAAGGGGGAATACGGCTCCGCGGAAGTCAACGACGGGTTCAAGCGGGCGGTCGAGTCGCTCAAAAAAATGACACACGCCAAACGCGATGTCATCGTGGTCAGCGACTTCCAGCAGCGTGACTGGGACAAAATCACCGGCGAAGGCCGCCAGCGCGTCAGCGAAGTCATGGCGGCGCTGAATCCCGCGGCCAATCTCACGTTCTACCCCGTCGGCGAGCAGGCCGATCAGAACATCAGCGTCGACGCGATCGACCTGGACCGCATGGTCGTCGGCGTCGGCCAGAAGATTCGCCTCACCGCGCACATCACCAACCACGGGGATCGCACCTATCGCGATCTGCGACTCAAGTTCCTCGTCGACGGCGAAGAAATCGATCAGTCCCGTGTGCGACTGGACCCGCATCAGAAAACCCAGGCCCTGTTCACACACACCTTCGACAAGGCCGGCTCGACCGTTGTGCAGATCGAAGCCGATGCCGACGATCTGAAAGCGGACAACCACGCGGCGGCGGCGGTTCCCGTGATCGACTCGATCCCGGTGCTGCTGATCGACGGCGATCCTGATGCGCGTCTGCTCTACAGCGAAACGGGTTTTCTCCGCATGGCGCTGGCGCCGGTGTCGGCGATCAAGAAGCCCGGCCAGCAGCGCAAGCTCGCCGACCTGCTGGCCCCGACGGTGGTGCCGGTCGAAAAGTTTGACGCGGCGTCGCTGGAGAAAGTCCGCGCGGTGGTGATGGCCAATGTGCCGCGGTTGAACCCCGGGCAGGTGCAACTGCTGCGGGGCTTCGTCGAAGCCGGCGGCGGGCTGCTGATCTTCCCCGGCGATGAGGTCGACCTCGACTGGTACAACAACATCCTCGGCGGCAGCATCTCTGGTCAGCTCATGCCCACGCGCATGATCGAACTGGCCGGCTCGACCACCGAACGCGCCAAGTTCAACCGCATCGCCGCTCAGCGGTTTGATCACCCCGCGCTGGAAATGTTCAACGACCCGCGGCAGGGCGATGTCTCGCGGCCGGACATCCGCGCGTGGTATCGCCTGGCCGATCCGGATTCGAGTTTGTTCGGCCCGGACCAACCGCGCGTGATCGCGCGGCTCAGCGGCGGCGATCCGCTGATGATCTCGCGACGCTACGGCGAGGGCGAGGTGATTCAGGTCGCGACGGCCGCCGATGCCGATTGGACCAATCTGCCGGTGCGGCCGGTGTATGTTCCGCTGATGCAGCAGTTGGTGGTTCACCTGGCCAGCCGGGCCGACCCGTCGCGGAATGTTCACACGGGCCAGGCGCTGGTGGCGCTGCTGGATCGCTCGCAGGCTTATCAGCCGCAGAAGCTGGTCGATCCGCTGGGAGAAACCCACGAGGTCGTGCCGGAGGATCGCGGCCGCTGGGCCGTGATGGAATATGCCGACACGCAGAAGCCGGGTGTGTACAAGCTGATGGCCGAGTCGGGGCAGATCACGCATTTCGTGGTGGCGGCCGATCGTGAAGAGTCGAATCTGCAGCGGCTGGATGACACGTCGCTGAACGAACTGGCCGAGTCGATGCACGCCGCGGTGGTGCGCGACACCGAACAGTATGCCGAGGTCGATTCGACGCGGCGGCACGGGCGCGAGATCTGGCGCGTGTTGCTGTGGGCGTCGGTGGCGCTGCTGGTTGGTGAGGTGGCGCTGCAGCAATGGTTCGCAGGGAGGCGCCGATGACGACGTTGCGATTCATGGGTGACTTGCCGCTCTGGGCGGGCGCGGCACTGGCGATCATCGCGGCCGTGATGATGTGGCGCTTTTATCGCCGCGAGAAGTCAGGCTGGCTGCTGGCGATCTTACGAGCCACGGCGGTGGCGCTGGTGTTGTTGATGCTGACCGGGCCGGTGCTGGTGCATCGCTACGAGCGGGCGCTGCGGGCGCAGGTCAACGTGTTCCTCGACGGCTCGTTGTCGATGGGCCTCGGCGATAAGCAGATGACCGACTCGCGCAAGCTGCTGCTGGCCGCCGAGCACGGGTGGCTCGACAAGACGAAGCTGCAGACCGCCCTGCACGAAGCGGCCGAAGACCTCGCCGATGCGCGGCTCGCCGCGCAACCGCTGCGCCGGCTGAATCAACCGACGGCCGAGCGGCTGACCGCGTGCGTCGAGCAGTTTGCCGAGGCGGTGGATCAGGCGGCGGATCGGCTGGCGGATGTGCCCGGTGAAGTGACAGCCATGCCGGCCTCGCCGAACGAACGATGGAACCGCATGAAGATTCTGTCGGTGAAAACCGACGCCGGGGCCGACGCTCAACATCTCGACGACGATTCAATCCTCATGAGCGGCCCGCTGCCGGACAAGGACAACTACACCATCGTCGCCGCGCCCGACCTGTGGCGCATCACGGGCGTGCGGCTGGACGCGATCCCTGATCGTTCGCTGCCGCACCAGGCCGCCGGTCGCAACCCCGACAACGGCAACTTCATCATCTCGCGCATGAATGTCGCCCTGGTCGATCCCTCGGGCAACATCACGCCGATCAAACTCACCGAAGCCGCCGCGGACTACACCCAGGGCGACATGGACGTCAAGGCCATGCTCAACGACGATCGCAATCGCGGCTGGGGCACGAACGATCGTCAGAAAGACCCGCACTTCGCTGTCGTGAAATTCGAAAAGCCGATCGACGTGATGCCGGATTCGAAGCTGCAGGTGACCCTCGAACACCAGTGCAACTGGTCGCATCACATGATCGGGCGCTTCGCGCTGTCGGCAACCGGCATGGCCGATCCGATCGCCTCGGTTAAACCTGAGCAGAAGAAGCCGGACCCCGATCAGACCAAACCCGTGCCGGCCGACACATTGCGGGCCGAACTGGCGGCGCGCCTGCAGAAGCCCGCCGCGGCGCTGGCGGATGTGTCACTCAGCGATGAGGACGATGACGCCGCCCGCCGCAACGACACCAACCGCCGGCTGGCGATCCTCGAATCCGAGGCGGCGTACTTCGAAAGCTGGCTGCGGGATTCATTTGAGTCGTACTGCCGCGGGCTCGTCGCCTCGAAGGATGAAACCTACAAGCAGGCAATTGAGCAGTTTGATCAGTCGACGCGCTGGCAGCGTGTGAATGATTCGCTGACGGGCGAGGGGGCGGTGCTGTCGAAGCTGGCCGAGTCGCACGACGTGCAGCTTGTCGAGTTGGGCCCCGCAGAGCCGCAGGTGAAATGGACCTCGGCTGATCCCGAAGACCTCGATGCGTTCGGCAAAAGCCCGCCGGAGTCGACAGTCAGCGATCTGACGACCGGCATCAAGAGCCGCCTCGGCGGTGAGACCGGCGATCGCCAGGTCGCTGAGCAGAAGCGTGATGGCGACGATGCCGCCCCGACCGTGGCGGTGATCATCAGCGACGGTCAACACAATCGCGGGCCCTCGCCGGTGTCGCTGGCCCAGTCGCTGGGCGCGCGCGATGTGGGTGTGTACACCGTGCTGGCCGGCTCGCCCAAACCCGCCGAAGACCTGTCCGTGCTCGACGTCGAAGCCCCCGAGTCGGTCTATCACGAAGACCGCATGCGCGGCCGGGTCGTGCTCAACGACACCATGCCCGCCGATCAGGAATTCACCATCCGCATTCAGCACGGCGATGAAACTCTCTGGGAACGCAAGCTCCGCACGATCGGCTCCGGCCAGCGGGCGATTGACTACGACCTGTCGATCCGCGAGGCCGTCGCCAAAATCAAGGGCGATGCCGACAAGGACAAGGCGGTCGAGATCGATTCGCTGCCGATGGCGCTGCGTGTGAAGATCGACCCGGTCAAGGACGAAGTGCGGACAGACAACAACGAAGCACCGGTGAGCCTGCGGGCGATCATTCAGCGGCCGCGCGTGCTGGTGATCGACGGCCGACCGCGCTGGGAAACGCGCTACATCGCGTCGATGTTCGAGCGCGATGAGCGGTGGCAGTTGAATCTCGTGTATGCCAACCCGACCGATGAAGCCCCCAACAAATGGGTCAAACGCGGCACGGGCAAAGGTGAATTTCCGAAAGACCGCCAGACGCTGCTGTCGTATGACCTGATCGTGCTGGGCGAAGTAGCGCCGGATGTGCTCAGCGATGAAGAGATTTCATGGCTGCGTGACTTCGTCGGTCAGCGGGCCGGCGGCATGATCATGGTCGACGGCCGGCGCGGGTACCTGCGGACGATGGGGCAGGGCGTGCTGGCGCCGCTGATGCCGGTGGTGTGGCAGTCGGCTGACGGCGTGCGGGCGACCTCGCTGCGGCTCACCGAGGCTGGTGAACACATGGCGGCGCTGGTGCTGTCTGAGAAGTCGGAAGAAAACATCGAACGCTGGCGTCAACTGGCCCCGCCGCACTGGGTGG
This sequence comes from Planctomycetales bacterium ZRK34, assembly GCA_014873095.1. Lineage (GTDB taxonomy): Bacteria > Planctomycetota > Phycisphaerae > Phycisphaerales > Zrk34 > Zrk34. Next base: position 12,285 of record CP050848.1, on the reverse strand, counting down.
CCCCGACGAAGCTGAAACCCGGCGCCGAGGCGCTGGCCGAGGCGGTCGTGTCGCAGCGTCGTTCATCGCGCGACCCCGATGCGGCCAGCCCGGTGATTGCGGTGCGGCGATTCGGTGCGGGCAAGGTGTTCTACCTGGGCATGGATGAAACCTGGCGCTGGCGCTACCACGTTGAGGATCGCGACCACCGCCGATTCTGGAACCAGGTCAGCGGCTGGGTGATGGAACAGCCGTTTGCCGTGAGCGATCAGTTCGTGCGGCTCGGCGTCGACGACACCACCTATGCCCCGGGCGACAGCGCGCAGGTGCGCGTGCGACTCAGCGATGCCGAGGGGCGGCCCGTGCCGGCGGCGACGGTGATGGCCGTGCTGTGGCGCGACGGGCAGCGCGTTGGCGATGTGGCGCTGGACGCCGATCAGAACGCCGCGGGACTTTTCGAGGGGCGCACCGCGGCGCTGGCCTCAGGCAAATATGAAGTGACCGTGAGCGTGACCGGGCAGCCGGACGATCAGATGAAGGCGAAGACGGCGTTTTATGTCCAGCCGCCGGAAGTGGGCGAGCTGGCGAAGTTGAACGCCGACGCCGAACTGATGCGTCAGGTCGCCGACGCTGCGGGCGGTCGTTGCCTGCGCGAAGAGCAGGTCGATCGCCTGCCGCAGATGATGGCCCCGCTGAACCGGACACGCACGATACAAACGCAAACCGCGCTGGCCCAAAGCTACTGGTGGTTCCTGCCCGTGATCGGGTTGTTGAGCCTGGAGTGGGTGATTCGCCAGCGACGCGGCCTCATGTAAGGAGCCGATTCGATGACCACGCATCTGAACCCCGCCATTGCACAGAAGCTTCACGACTTCCGTGATCGTCGACGCCGGTTCATCCTGCTGCGCGGTCTGTGCGCGGCGGTGGTCAGCCTGCTGGGCGTGTTCGCGCTGGCGGCGATGATCGACTGGCTGTTCGTCCTCAGTGACGGCGCGCGGTGGGCGCTGAGCATCGGCGGGTACATCACTGTGGCCGCGGTCACGTGGATCACCTGCCTGCGCCTGATGGTGCACATCCCCAACGACTGCGAACTGGCGAGCCTGATTGAATCCTCGGACCAGACGTTTCACGAAGACCTGCTGTCGGCGGTTGAACTTTCTGACGACGAGAAACACCGCTACGACTCGCCGATCTTCCGCAAGCTGCTGCAGGACTCGGTGGCGGATCGAATCAGCGGCGTGCAGGTGGAGCGGATGCTGCCGTGGCGGTTGATCGTGGGTTGGATCATCGCGGCGGGGGTGGTGTTTGTCGGTTCTTTGACGCTGATGGTGATGCCGGGCTCGCCGTATGCGAAGCTGGTGTGGCGCGCGGCGGTGCCGATGAGCAATGTCGATCGCGTGTCGAATGTTCAGGTGCGCATCGTCAAGCCGTCGCCGGCGGACCGGATGGTGCCCAGCGGCGATCGCGTGCCGGTGTTGATCGACGTGATCGGTGATATCGATCTGGCGACGCTGGAGACCTACGAAGGCGAGCGGCGGCGCGATATTGAAATGACCCGTTCGGTGGAGAATCCGAACCAGTACACCGCCGAGCTGCGCCCCGGTGAAACGGCGCTGAAATACCGCGTGCTGGCCGGCGATGCCGTCACGGCGTATCACACGATCACGACCCGGCCGCGCCCCAATGTCGTGATGTTCGAAAAAACATATCGCTACCCGGAATACACCGGCGCCGAGTCGAGCGTCAGCCGCGACCCTGACGGGCACCTGACCGCCGTCGAGCAGACGCAGGTCGACCTGGTCATCGAAACCGATCAGCCGATCGCCAACGGCGAGCTGCGCCTGACGACCGACGATGAGAAGTCGATTCCGTTGACGGTCGATTCGCCGACGCGCGCTCATGCGACGGTGCCGATCGACATGAGCGGTGAGTATTCGGTTTACATTGTCGGCGCCGACACGGGCTTTGTGAACGACCCGAGCCCGCAGTACGAGATCAACGCCCAGCCGGACCTGGTGCCGACGGTGGTGATGACCGAGCCGGGCGACGAGGCGATGGTCGCGCCGCGGGATGTGGTGGCGGTGCGCGGGCGGGCTGAAGACGAGTTCGGGCTGCGGCGGATCGAGCAGTGGGTCAAGGTCAACGAGCACAAGTGGGCGAAGCTGTCGTCGACGACGCCGACCGGGGCGCAGGTCGACATCGATCAGCCGTGGGACCTGATGGACCTGAACCTCAGCAACGGCGACGTCGTGTTGACGAAGCTGGTGGCCGTCGACCTTAAGGGACTGTCCGCCGAGTCGGCGCCGCTGAAACTCAGCGTGGCGGGCACGGGTATACCCGCCGATCGCCAGCGGGCGCTGGAAGCTCAGCGGACGGTGTATCAGGGATTGCGGAGTCTGCACGACCGACTGGCTCCGATGGAAAAAGAATTCGACGAAATGGCTGACCGCTACCGGGCGGCGCCGGTGGATAGCCGACAGCGCGATGTGTACCGGGCGTCGATGGATCAGTTGACCGGGCAGTGGCTCAGCGAGATCGATCGAACGATCGAGCAGGTTCGGGCGGCGGAAGGGGCGGTCGCGGCCGGCGGCGATGCGCAGAACATGCGGACGATCGGTGAGTCGCTGGCCCGCGTGCGCGCGGTGATGGGGCGCGAGATGATTGTCGAGCAGCGTGAGGCTGCTGCGGAGGCCGACCCCGAGCGGCAGAAGAAGCTGTTCGCCAAGCCGCGCAGTACGATGGACCGAGCCCGCGGGTTGATTCGTGATTTGCGATCGCGCGACAAGCGTGTGCTCACCGCGGAACTGGCGGATGTGGCCGACGAAGGCATGCGCGTGGCGGCTTCGGATCGACACCGCATGGATGTTCAGCACGACATCATCGCCAAGGGGCCCGGCGGTGACCTGCGCATTGAGCGTCGTCGCACAGCCATCGCCCAGCAGCTTGCCTCCGTCACCGACCTGCTCGCCGAAGCTCACGAACTGGACGCCGGCCGTCTGACCGATCGGGCCAAGCAACTGCTCGAGAAGATGGTCGACAAGGATAAGAACAAAGACGACAAGGCCGCCGATGTCGCACCCAAACTCGACGACCGCGCCGAGGCGGCGCTCGCCGAGGTCAACAAGCAGCCGCCGTACCGCAGCCCGTGGCTGCCGCTGACGATCGACAAGGCGACCGCTTCCAGCGGGGCGACGCTCAGCGTCGAGCCGGATGGTTCAATCAAGGTGCACGATGCTGAGCGCACGTCGGACGAGTATCGCCTGTCGGTGCGAAGCGATCAGCCGCGCATCTCGGCGATTCGGTTGGACACGCTGCCCGCGTCGACACACGACCGAGGCGGGGCGGGGCTCGCCGGTGACGGCACGTTCGCCCTGCACGAGATGCAGATTCAGCGGAACGGCAAAACAATGCGCGTTGACAAGGTGCGTTTGGCACGCGCATCTGACGACGGCCGCGTCGATCGTGCCGGTGACAACAACGAAGGAAGCGACTGGCGCTATGACTGTGATGTGACGCGCCTGCGCAGCGCAGTGTTCACACTCGCCGAGCCGATCATCGATCCAGCCGGGGCCAGCTTCGACATCGTGTTCAAGTTCCGGCGGGGCGACGGGTATGGGCTCGGTCATTTCAACCTCCAGGCGGCCGCTGATGCGCCGGTCGACATCGCCGACGCATCGATCGCCGTGACGCGCTTTTCCGTCGACACTGCCAAAGATCGTCAGGACACGCGGCGTGAGCTTGGCCGTGAAACCTACAACGCCGCCCGCGCCCTGGATGACCTGGTCAGCAAGATCAACCGGTACCAGTCGCTGCTCAAGAAAGCCGACAAGCAGGACAACGACGACAAACGCAGGAAGTACCTCGAAGACATCGACGAGATGAAGCCCGGCCTGTTTGATGTCGCCTGGCCGGCCGCGGTCGATCAGCTTCAGGCGACTGCCACGCTCGAGTCCGCTCGGCCCGATGCCGACCACCGTTACGCCGCCGACCTTGGCCTGGCGGCGCGCGGTGTCGATCATCTCAAACGCGCCTACCTGGCCGTCGAGCCCGGCGCCGATCAGCTTGCACTCAATGTCACCGAAAGCCTGCGCGAGCGCATCGACAAGCCGCTGGCGACGCTCACCGCTGTGCACAACTTGGCCGAGGCGGCATCGACCGTCACACGCCTCGCCGCCCGCGAGAAGTGGCAGTCGCATACCCCCGCAGCCCACACGCTGCACCCACGCCAGTGGGACTTCGCGCTGGACCGCATGATCGACGCCGTCGATTCACTACGCGAGACCAAAGTCGACCCCGCCATCGTCAACGAGCTGATCGACATCATCGGTTCACCCGACGCGGCGGCGGTGCACAGCGAGATGGCGTATCGTCCGTCGGTGCGCAGTCCGCTGGATGTTCATGAACCGCTGCAGCGTCTGGCCGAGCGATTGAATCAGTTGCTGAAGCGCGCCCAGGTTGCTGTGAAGCCGGCGCGTCGCACGTTGGCCTCCGCCTCGCCGACGATCGCGCAGATGCTTCGCAAGGCTTCGAAAGATTCGCTGACGCTCAGTGGCGATGCGAACCGACTCGGTGAAACCGTACGTGCGCTGGCGGTTGAAGAAGCCCGGCCGGCCGTGGTCGCGCTGTCGTCACAGCTCGGAGCGGTCGAGCGACAGATCGCCGTGGCCGATGCGGCGATCCGCCAGCACGTCGCGACGCTGGATCCGCTATCCGCCGAGGATCGCGAGCAGATGCGAACGATCGACACGATGCGCCCGCTGATCTTCGACCGTGCGCATCGCGCCCGCGTCGAGCATGATCGGGCTGTGGATGAAGCGCCCAGCGAGTCGGTCGTGGCGCGACTGAACGATGCCGCCGCCGGCGACAAGGCCCTGGCCGAGGAACTCGCCCGCGCTGCCGACTTCTTCGACCGCCGGGATAAAAACCAGTCCGCCTCCGATCTCGTGGACCAGTACCGCGAAGCTGAGTCCGAACTCGGCATCGCCCAGGAACTCGACGAGCGTTACAAGAAGCTCGAAGCCCTCGCCGAACTGGCCGAAAAGCAGGCCGAAGAACAGGCCGAGATGCTCGCCGAATTGGCCCAGCAGGATACCGACGTCGCCCAGCAGGTGCGTGACATCGCCGAGCAGGCCGCCACCAAGGGCGTCGAAGATCTCCGCGCCCTGGCCCAGCGCGAGCGCGACATGGCCGAGGCCATTCGACAGGCCCAGCCGCCGGACTCCGCCGCCACCGACCCGGCCCGTGAGAAGATCGCCGAGTTGCAGAAAAAAGCCAGCGAACTGGTCAACCGCGATCTGCCCCAGGCCATCGACAAAGCCAACAAAGCAAACGACCACGAGCTCGCCGACAAACTCAACGAGTCCCGCGCCGCCCTCGATCAGGCGGTCCACGCGCCGCAGGATCCCAACAACCCGTTGAACCAGGCCCGCCAGCTCGCCGATGCGGCCGCCCGCGCCGAACAGGCGATCGACGCCGCCGCCGAACGTGCCGAAACCACCCAGCAGCAGGCGGCGATGGATCAGGCGACTGCCGCTAAGGAAGCCGCCAAGCGCGCCGCCGAGGCTGCGGATATGGCCGCCAGCGCCGCCGACACCGCCCGCAGCAAGGCCGCCGAAACTGATCAGGCCGCCAAGGTCGACGAAGCTGCCGACATCGCCACCGCCGCCGCTGAAGCTGCCAAGGCCGCCGCCGCCGAGGCCGATCGCGCGGCCCAGGGTGTCGAGCGCGCCGTCGCGATGAACGATGCCGCCAACAACCTTGATCAGGCCGCCGACCTCGCCGCGAAGGAATCCGCCGACACCGCCGAAGTCGCCGCCGCCGCCAAACAGGCCGCCGAAGCCGCCCGCCGCGCCGCCGAGTCCGCCAAGCGATCGGCCGATAAGGCCAAGGCTGACAACTCACCGCAGGCCGAGGCCGCCGCCGAACTCGCCCGCAAGGCTGACACCGCCGCCAACCAGGCCGCCGCCGCCGCCGAGTCCGCTCAGCGCGCCGCCGAAAAGGCGCCGACCGAGTCCGCCGCCGAGCGTCGTATGCGACAGGCCCTCGCCGATGCGCGTCGCGCCGCCGCCGAGGCTCAGCAGGCTGCCGCCGCAGAACCCGAACCCGCCGAAGCTCACCAGTCACCGGCCGATCAGGCCCAGCAGGCCGCTGACCTCGCCGCCGCCGCACAGCGCGCCGCCGAGATGGCCAACCAGGCCGCCGAAGCCGCCGCCGCGCAGAACAAACCCAAGGCCCCCGAAGCCCAGCAGGCCGCCGCCGAAGCGACCCGCGCCGCCGATGCCGCTGCCCACCACGCCGATCAGGCCCAGCAGGCCTTACAGGATTGGGCCGACAAAGCGCCCAACCCGTGGGAGATTCACAACGTCAGCAAGTCCGCCGAAAAACTTGCTGAAAAGTCCGCCGAACTGGCTGACAACGCCAACCGCGCCGCCGCCGCCGTGGCCCACAATCAGCCCGCCCAGGCCCCCGAAGCGCAGGCCGCCGCCGATCGCGCCACGCGCGCCGCCGAAGCCGCCCAGGCTCAGGCCGCCGACGCGCAGGAAGCTGCCGCCCAGGCCCAGACCGCGCGTTCGCCCGACAAGGCCGCCGCCATCGCTGATCAGGCGACCCGTGCCGCCGATGCCGCCCAGCGCGCCGCCGAGCAGGCCCAGCAGCTTGCTGACAAAGCCAAAGCCGCCGAGTCGCCCCAGGCGGACAATCTCCGCAAGCAGGCGGATGAAGCACGCAAGTCCGCCGAGGCGGCGCAGAAGAACGCCGCCGAGTCACGCCAGGCCGCCGCCAAGGCTGCCGAGCCCGACCAGAACGCGATCGACCAGGCCGCCGACACCGCCAACGCCGCGCGCCAGGCCGACGAGGCCGTCCGCTACGCCCGTCGCGCCGCCGAACTCGCCAAGCAGGCCGCCGAATCGTCTGCCCCCGACGCCGATCAGCCGGTTGACAACAACATGCAGGCCGAGCGTGATGCGACCGCCGACGCTGCCAACAAAGCCGACGCCGCCGCCGACAACGCGCAGCAGTCCATCGACGCCATGAACCAGCAGGTGCAGCAGGCCGCCGCCGAAGCCGCCGACAAGCTCGATGCCGCAGCCGCCAGCGCCCAGCAGGCACGCGAAGCCGCCGAACAGGCCGCACAGGTTGCTTCACGTGATGGGCGCTCGCATCGCCCGGCCAACGAAACCCGCCAGGCTGCCAACGAGACGCGCCAGGCCACCGAAGAAGCCCGCCGCAACGCCGACAAGATCACCGAGCAGCAGCCCGACGCTGCGGTCGCCGAGCGTCATGCCGCCGACGCCGCCGAGTCCGCACAGCAGGCGGTCGAAAAAGCCAACCAGGCCATGCAGCTTGCTGAAGCCGCGCCGCCGGAAGAACAGCTTGCCCAGATGAATCAGGCTGCCGAGCAGGCCGCGGATGCCGCACAGGCTGCCGCTGAATCCGCCAAGCCGCAGCCCGGCGCGATGGCCGCTGAACAGGCCGCCGCCGAAGCTGCTGAAAACGCCGCCGCCGCGCAGCAGGCTGCCGCTGCCGCCGAGCAACTCGCCCCTTCCAGTGACAATCCCGCGGTCGCTGAAAATGCTCAGCAGGCCCGCCGCGCCGCCGAGCGTGCAACCCAGTCCGCTGAATCAGCCCGCGAGGCCGCCGAAGTCGCCGCCCAGAAGTCGCCGCGCGGTGATCAGGCACGACAGGCCGCCGACCAGGCCCGTGACCTGGCCGCCGCTGCCGAGCAGGCCGCCGAGAAAGCGACCGCCGCGGCCGCGGACAAGGCCGCATCACCCGAGGCCCAGCGTTCAGCACAGGCCGCTCAGCAGGCCGCCGCCGAGGCGCGCCAGTCCGCCGACGCCGCTCAGCAACTGGCCAAGCAGACCTCGACACCCGACGCCGTGGCAAACCGCCGCGCCGCCGAGCAGGCGGTCAACGAAGCTGCTGAAGCCGCCGCTCACGCAGCGGACGCCGCCGCTGCCGCCAAACAGGCCGCCGAACAGTCGCCGTGGAACGACCCATCTCAGGAGGCCCGTAAGCAAGCTGAACGCACCGCTGATTCCGCCAAGCGTTTGGCCGAGTCGACCGACCGCATGCAGCGTGAATCCGCCGAGGCCGCAGAACAGGCCGAACTCGCTGCCGCCGAGTCTGCCGATGCCGCGCTCGATGCGGCGCAAGCTACCGCACAGGCCGCCGCCGAAGCACAGGCCGGGGCTGACAAATCTGCGCCGCGCCAGCAGGTCGCCCAGATGACCCGCCAGGCTGCCGACAATGCCAACCAGGCTGCCGACGCTGCCTCCGAAGCCGCCAAGCTCGCTGGGGCCAAGGATGAATCCGAGCCCGCCCGCATCGCAGCCCAGCAAGCCGCTGAACGTGCCGACGCGCCGATGCAAGTGCCACAGGCCGCCGCTCGCGCCAACGAACTCGCCCGTGCCGCCAAGCAGGCCGCCGATGCTGCGAACAAGGCCGCCGACACCGCCAAGGCCAACCAGGCGCCCGCCGCCGAGGTCGCCCAGCGCGCCGCCCAGCAGGCTGCCGCTGCCGCCGAACAGGCGCAAGATGCCGCCGATCGCGCTCAGGCCGCGCCGCCGAATGACACCGATGCTGCCAACGCCGCCATGCAGCAGGCCGCCGAGTCTGCCGGCCAAGCGATCGCCGCCGCCGAGCAGGCCCTCGATGCCGCCGCCGATGACCCCGCCACCCCCGCAACACCCGAGGCCGGTCTCGCCGCCGCCAACCAGGCTGCCGCAAATGCCGAAGATGCCGCCCGCGCCGCGATGACCGCAGCCCAGGCCGCGCAAAATGCCAACAACCAGACGCCCGGCAACCCCGCCGCCCAGCAGGCTAATCAGGCTGCCGGTGAAGCGGGCCAGGCACATCAGCAAGCCAAGGCCGCCGCGGACAAGTCCAAGCCCGCTGCCGAAGCCGCCCAGGCTGTGGATCAAACCCGACCGGAAGTCGCCCAGTTGGCGCGTGATGCCCAGCAGGTTGCCGATGAGCTTTCACGCATGCAGCAGCCCGCCGGTCTGGCGACCACACTCGCCCGCGCCGCCCAGCCGGACATTCAGCAGGGGGTTCGTGAAGCCGCCGCCGAGCTTGCCAAGGCCAGCGAGTTGCTGAATCACATCGCCCAGCCCGAGCGTGCCCAGGCGTTGCAGCAGGCCGCCGAGCAGGCCGCCGCCGCCGCGGAGAAACAGGTGCCCGCCGCCGAGCAGATGCTCGCTCAGACTTCCGATCCGGCCGCGGCGTCACAGTCCGTCGACCAGGCCGCCGATGCCATCGACTCGTCCACCGCCGACCTCGACGGCCCGCCGTTCTCCGCGCCGCCGTCCGCCGAGCAACTCGCCGCCGCTGACAACACCGCCCCGCAGTCCGCTTCGCCGCTGGCCCAGGGCCAGCTCAGCCCGCAGGCCGCCGCCGAACTCGCCCGCGCCCTGGCCGATGCCCAGTCCGCGTCACAGTCCATGCAGAACGCCGCCGCCCAGCAGTCGCAATCATCACAGACCCAGTCATCACAGTCGCAGCAGAGCCAGTCCCAGTCTCAGTCCGCCTCGCGCTCCGCTGCACAGGCCGCCGCCATGGCCGCGCTCGCTCAGGCCGCCCGCGCCGAAGCCGACGCCATGGCCGTCCAGCGAAATGCCCCCGTTCCCTTCGGCCAGGGCTCGCCCTCCGACGACGGCCCCCTCCAACTCGGCGGTCCCTCCGGCCCGCTCGATCCCGAAACCGCCACACCGCGCCCCGGCGATGAACGCTGGAACGCCAACCTCCCGCCGTCGGTCGCCCGTGATCTTTTCGAAGGCCGCCGCGAGTCCGTCGACGGCGTCTACCGCGCCTACGTCGAATCCTACTTCCGTGCCATCGCCGAGCAGGCCCGCGCGCAGGAGTCCGAATCCCAATGACACACCCCCCAAACATCCCCTTAGCGGCCGCCCCGAAGGGGCGCTGTCTCCTCCTCCTGCTGATCGCAACACTCCTGTCGATCACCCCCGTCTCGTCGATGCTCGCCGCCGATGATCTACCCGACCCCACCTCCGAGGCCGCCCGCCAGCGCCGCCTCCGCGCCGTGCAAAGCGGCGTCGCCTACATCATCGCCCAGCAGGATTCCGAAGGCGCCATCACCGACCGTAAAACCCAAACAGCCATGAGCTCGCTGGCAGTGCTCGCGCTGGCCGCCGCCGGTCATCAGCCCACCGATAAAACCCCCGAAGGCGTCGCCATGCGCCTGGCCCTAGAGTTCGTCCTCCGCGATGAAAACCAGACCGACGAAGGTTACTTCGGTCGCAAAGACGGCTCGCGCATGTACGGCCACGGCATCATCACCCTAATGCTCTCGGAAATGCTCGGCATGAGCCTGGACCCCGCCCAGGAAAAGATCATCCGCAACAAGCTCGTCAAAGCCGTCCAGTTGATCGTTCGCGCCCAGCGGGTGCACAAGGGCAACAACCACCAGGGCGGCTGGCGCTACATGCCCGACTCCAAAGATTCAGACCTCTCGGTCACCGTCTGGCAGGTCATGGCCTTGCGCTCGGCTGAGTCCGCCGGCATCGAAGTCCCGCAGTCGGCGATCCACGACGCCGTCGAATACTTAAAGCGACTGTACTGCTCCGATCGCGATGAGCACGGCAAACCGAAAAAAGCCGCCGCGCCCTTCGGCTACGAACGCAACCACCACCAGGCCCAGGCGCCCGCCGCGGGGCTCCTCGCCCTGCAGGTCTGCGGTCTCTACGAAGCCCCCGAGGTCATCGGCTCCGCCGACTGGCACATGGAACATCCCCCCGAATCCAAAATGAATTTCCTCTTCTACCAGGCCTACTACTACGCCACCGGCATGCACCTGCGCGGCGGCAAATACGCCGACCGCGCCCTCGCTGAAACCCAGCAACTCCTGCTGAATCTTCAGCGTGACGACGGCTCCTGGCTCAACAACCGCGGCAACGAGTCCCAGGCCGGCGCCGTGTATTCGACCTCGCTGGCCGTGATCGCCCTCAGCGTCGACAACTACTTCCTGCCCATCTACCAGCGCTGATCGCCCACGCCCGCCGGCCGTCAGTATCTTTTTTCATTTTTTGCGCTTAGATTCATCCGTCCCGCGTCAATACCTGTTGACGCAGGTGTGCGCCCATGAATCAGGCCGATCGACAACGTGCCGAGCTCGCCGTTCGCTGGACCCAGGCCCAGCCGGGCATCCTGGCGTTCCTGCGCACCCTCGTGCGCGACCCCGTCGAAGTCGACGACCTGCTGCAGGAAGTCGCCTACCGCGCCGCGATGCGCTTCGATGATTACGATCCGACACGTCCCTTTGTCGCCTGGGCGATCGGTATTGCCCGCCTGGTCGTGCTCGAATGGCGCCGTCGCCGTCAGCGCGACCCGCTTGTGCTCGACGCCGACGCCATCGCCCGCCTCGCCGACGCCTACGCCGCTCGTCTTCCCGATCTCGAACGCGGTCGACTCGCCCTCGAGTCCTGCATCCAAAAAGCGACCCCCAGCGCCCGCCGGCTGCTCGATCTCCGCTACCGCCATGACATGTCACCGGCCGACATCGCCGCCGAGTTGAACTCCACGCCCGCCTCGGTTTCATCAATGCTCCACCGCGCCCGTGAAGTGCTCCGCCAGTGCATCCAGCGCGCCCTGCGGGAGCAAGCGACATGACCCATCCATCATCACCAGATCGACTCACCCAGATCGACGCCTATCTCGACGGCTCGCTCGACCCCGCCGACCTCGCCGACTTCACCGTCTGGCTCATGTCCGACCCATCCGCCCCCGACCTGCTGACTGAAAAGTCCCTGGTCCACTCCTGGCTCATCGATCATCACCATCACCAGGCCGCCGCGATTCCCACACCCCCCACGCCGACGCTGAGGCGCAGCCGAAGCGTCTGGTACATCGCCGCCGCCGCGCTGATCGCCCTGGCCCTGACCGCCTGGTTCATCCTCTTCTCAGCCCCGCAATCTGAATCCCCCAACCCGTCATCCACCACCGTCGCGCTGCTGACCAACACCGACGGCGCCGTCTTCGGCGAGTCGACCGTGCCCACAGCCCTCGGCAGCGCGCTGACGCCCGGCAAGCTCACACTCACCGCCGGCTCTGCACAAATCATGTTCCAGCGCGGCGCCGTCGTCGACCTGCACGCGCCCGCCACGCTCCACCTGATCAACCAGAACACCGCCCGCCTCCAGCGCGGCGAGCTTTACGCGACCGTCCCACCTGCAGCCGCCGGTTTTACCGTCCACGGGGCTGAGGGTTTGAAGGTGATCGATCTCGGGACGGAGTTTTCCATGCATGTCGTCGCCGGTCGGGGCTCTGATGTGCGTGTGTTTGCAGGCCACG